>CAVZOP010000001.1:0-764203 GCA_963776935.1 Ilumatobacteraceae bacterium
CACGTCAGGCGGATGCTGCGGACCCGGTCGAGCCAGCCGAGCAGGATGGCGATCGCCCGCGGGTCGTGGCGCAGCCGGTGGCCGGCGCCCTGGATGAGGCTCAGCTCGGCGCTCCCGTGGGCCTCGGCGAGCTGACGGGCGTCACTCGGCGGGACGCTCTCGTCGTCCTCGCCGTGCATCACCATCAGCGGACGAGGCGCGAAGCGCCTGGCCGCGACGACCGGACGGAAGCGCCGGAACGCGCGGGTCCACTCGTCGAGCGACGGTGGGAACCCCGGTGTGCGGATCGCGCCGATCTCGCGGGCGTGATCGAGGAAGCGTCGAGGATGATCGGCCCAGTCGTCGAAGTCGGCGCGCGGCGACAGCAGCCCGACCGCCGACACCCGAGGGTCGTC
Source organism: Ilumatobacteraceae bacterium (assembly GCA_963776935.1). Lineage (GTDB taxonomy): Bacteria > Actinomycetota > Acidimicrobiia > Acidimicrobiales > Ilumatobacteraceae > JALOLG01. The sequence goes on from CAVZOP010000001.1 coordinate 396, forward strand.
GGCCCCGACGCAGATCGCGATCGATCCGCCGGTGTTGGTGCCGACCAGGACGACCTCGCCGACCCCAGTCGTCGCCACCAGATGGTCGATCGCCGACCGCAGGTCGTCGGTCCAGCCCTGCAGTGAGAAGTCACCGCTGCTCGTGCCGCACCCGCGGAACGTGAACGTCATCCCGATGTAGCCGACGTCGTGGGCGATCCGATCGACCAACTCGGGGAACGTGCCTGCCGATCGTCGGGCATCGAGCGGCCCGATCGGGAAGCCGTGGCACAGGATCAGCCCGGAGAAATCGTCGCCTCGCCCGGTCGGTGTCGCGAGGTGGTAGGCGAGCTTGTTGCCGGAACTGTCGAACGTTCGATTCATGCCCGCGGCTTGCGGCGCATTCTGCGTGATCCTTCACGTGCCAGGGTGTATCCCCGGTTGCGTGCTTCGGCCAGGGTGTCGGGCCCGAAGGCGGTGCCGACCTCGGCGGCGACGATCTCATCGATCACCGCTGCGTCGGTCCAGGAATCGAGGTCGTACACGAACTGCGTCCGCTTGTCACCGACGAAGCGGCTGTGCTCGAAACGCGCCGGACGTTCCACACCGTGCACGGTATCGAACGCGGAACAGGGGAGCGCAACGCGCTCCCCTGTTCTCGTTGAGAGCAAGCTCTCGTGACTGGTTCAGACCGGTCGAACCTTCTGGTGCCGCTGGGACCAGCTGCGGCAGTTCGAACCGGCGGGGGTTGGCGTGGATTCGCCAGGGCGGTCCAGCCCGTCGGCCTAGCGGCCAACCACCTCCAGGGCCCCGTAACAACTGTCGATCATGTGCTGGACCACCTCCCTTCTCTGGTCCGATAAGTCAACCACATCGCGCCGGATCATGTCACCAGGTTTGCGTACGACTCGCCGGCGGAGTGGCCCGTTTCACAGCACGTCGTCGAGACCCGCCTGCGGGCCGACCGCACCGATCGCGTCGAGGTACTGCAGGTGCGCCTCCGACACCCGCACCGCATCGACATCGTCGAGCAGGTCGATGCCCTCCCGTTCGGCCTCGCCGAGCATGTACGCGACGAGCGTGTCCTCGTTGACGACGACCTGCTCGTCGATCGACTGCACGGCGTCGACCGCCCGATCGGGCTGCAGCCCCTTGGCGTGCAGCCAGCGGAGATGGATCACCAGCAGCTGCTCGACCTCGGCCGGCGTGAGCCGTGCCTGGCTCTCGGGCGGCAGCCGGTCAGCGACGAAGTCGACCGCCTCGTCGATCTGGTAGACGGCACGCGGCGCGACGGAGTCGAGGCGGTGCGCCTCTCGTCCGATCGCGCCGGCCACGATCGCGAACGTGGCCAGCGCCGCCAGGATCGAGAACACGATCGTCGTGGCGTTCATGTGCGACCAAGGCTAACGACCGGGTGCGTAGCGCCTCGGAGGAACGCTTCGGCGTCGCTCCGAAGCCGCCGACACGCTACGTGCGAGGGGCGACCAACTGCACCGTGGGAAAGTACGTCCGGTATCGGGCAGCGTCTCGTGTGAGGAGCGCCAGCTCATCGACAGCCGCGTGAGCCCCGATGAAGAAGTCGGGCAAGGTCGACGACCGGGTCCCGCCTTGACGTCGATAGCTGAGGAAGGCTCGGCCGGCCAGGAACGCGGCGGCCCATGGCAGCTCGGCTCGTCGGAAGTCCTGTGGCGGAAGCGCGTCCTCGAGATCCTCGACCTTCGAGAACCGCACCGAAACCTCTGCGTAGATGATCGCGTTGATGTACAACGGTCCCGCCTCAGCAGCGGCCGCCAGCGCCTCGGACGACCACGCCAGCCAGGTCTCATCCTCGGTGAGCACATCGAGCAGTACATTGGTGTCGACGAGCGTCCCATGGGCCATGGCGTCAACCCGGTCGGGTGAGCGCCATGATCTCGTCGGTGGTCATTCGGACATCGCCACGGCCGCGGAGTCGCCCGGCGATCTGCCGCCCGCGCGTGGGGCCGTCGCTGACCTTGCGCACAACGATGGTCTCGTCGTCTCGCTCGAACTCCACTTCGGTGCCGGCGCCGATCCCGAGCGCGTCCCGGAGATCCTTCGGGATCGTGACCTGGCCCTTCTCTGTCACTCTCATGGTAGGAATCCTACCAGTCCTACTTCTACCAAGTGAAGCGCGCCTGCCTCATTGAGCCCGGAGAGTGAGCGCTTGGATCCGGCTCAGATCCCGATGCGTTGGGCGAGCAGCTCGCGGTGGTAGGTCGGGTCGCCGAACATCAGCTCAGAGCTCTTGGCGCGCTTGAAGTAGAGGTGCGCCGGGTGCTCCCACGTGAAGCCGATGCCGCCGTGGATCTGGATGTTCTCGGCGGTGGCGTGGAAGTACGCCTCCGAGCAGTACGCCTTGGCGAGCGACGCGACCGACGGGAGCTCGTCGTTCATCTCGCTGGCGCACCACAGCCCGTAGTAGGCGGCCGACTTCGCCGACTCGACCTCGAGCAGCATGTCGGCGCACTTGTGCTTGATCGCCTGGAACGAGCCGATCGGCCGGCCGAACTGCACGCGCACCTTGGCGTACTCGACCGCCATCTCGAGGACCTTCTGGGCGCCTCCGACCTGCTCGGCGGCAAGCCCGACGGCGACCAGGTCGAGGACCGTCGCGAGGACGTCCCAGCCCGCGCCATCGGCGCCGATCAACGTGGCCGGTGTGTCGGCGAACACGAGTCGGGCCTGCTTGCGGGTCTGGTCCATCGTCGACAACGCGGTGCGGGTCAACCCCGATGCGTCACCGTCGACGGCGAACAAGCTGACACCAGCGCCCGTCCGTGCGGCGACGATGATCAAGTTGGCGGTGTGGCCGTCGACCACGAACATCTTCTCGCCGGTCAGCGTCCACGAGTCGCCAGAGCCGGTCGCCTGCATCGTGATGCCCGCCTCGTCCCACTTGCCGCTGGGCTCGGTGTAGGCGAGCGTGGCGATCGTCTCGCCGCTGGCGATGCCCGGCAGGTACTTCTGCTTGGCGTCCTCGTCGCCGGACTGGATCAGCGTGTTGGCGGCGAGCACCACCGACGAGAAGAACGGCGCGCACAGCAGTGCCCGACCCATCTCCTCCAGCACGATGCCGAGCTCGACGTAGCCGAAGCCCGAGCCGCCATACGCCTCGGGGATGTGCAAACCCTGCAGCCCCATCTGCTCGGCCATCTGGCGCCACACGGCCTCGTCGTAGCCGGCCTCGGTCTCCATCTGCTCACGCACCGCCGACTCGGCGCTCTTGCTCTCGAGGAAGGCGCGAACGGTGTTGCGCAGCTCGTCTTGTTCTTCGGTGAAGGCGAAGTTCATGGCCAGGAGTGTGATCGGGCTTGCGGTGGCGTCGCAAGTCTGCTTGTGTACGCGTGTGCACACACACCAGACGACGCTCGGGATCCGGGCCCTGCGGCAGCAACTCGCCGAGGCGGTGCGACGCGCCGCCACCGGCGAGCGAACGATCGTCACGACCGGCGGGCGACCGGTCGCGCAGTTGGGACCGCTCGACGAGAGTGCGCCTGCGCTCGAGCAACTCCTGGCGTCGGGGTCGCTCGTCGCACCGCGCCGCACGAGCGCGTGGCGGCCTCCCCCGCCGGTGGCGATCTGGTCCGGCGTCCGGATCGATCGGGCGTTGCGGGAGTTGCGCGGATGACCGTCGTGCTCGACACCGAGCGCGCTGCTGGCGCTCGCCGTCGACGGACCGCAGCGGGCCGTCGTGCTCGACGCACTCGACCGCGATCCGATCTGGTGCGCGTCGGCGATGGCGTTGACCGAGGCGTTACCGGCGATCGACCGGCTCACCGACGAACCGGTGCTACGCGCCGACCTGGAGGACGCGATCCGCCTCACGTGGGATCACCTCCACGTCGTGCCGCTCGACCAGCGGTGTCTCGATGGCGCCGCCGGCCTGGCGCGGACGCAGCCCGTCCGACTCACCGACGCGGTTCACCTCGCCGCCGCCGACAGACTCCCCCAGCCGGTCAGCTTCGTGACGTTCGACCCAGCCCAGATCGGTGTCGCGCTCGGCATGGGCTTCGACGTCATATCCACTGAACGCGGGACGCCTGCCGCTGCGCTTCGACAGTCCCTTCGTGCCCGACGTCGCACGCCAATTCGTTCTGCCGGACGCGACACTGAGGCATGACGACACTGCACTGGGCGAACGCCGACCTCGAGGTTCACAAGCTCGTCGTCGGCCCGTACGACAACAACGTGTTCGTGATCCGCTGCCGTGACACCGGTGACTCGGTCCTCATCGACGCCGCGAATGAGCACGAGCAACTGCTCGAGCTGTGCCGCCGACTCGACGTCCGACGTGTCCTCGAGACGCACGGCCACTGGGATCACATCCAGGCCGTGCCCGCACTACGCGAGGCCGGCTACGAGGTGGCCGTCACATCGGCCGACGCACCGATGTTGAAGGAAGTCGGCTACGACGTGTTCCTCGACGACGCCGAGGTGATCGAGGTCGGCAACCTCCGCCTCCACGCCATCCACAACCCCGGGCACACGCCGGGGTCGATCTCGTTCCAGGTCGAGGGCACGCCGCTGCTTGTTCACCGGCGACACGCTGTTTCCCGGCGGTCCGGGGAACACCAAGTTCGACGGCGGCGACTTCGGCACGATCATCGAGTCGATCGACAATCGCCTGTTCACATTCCCCGCCAACACCGTCGTGCTCCCCGGCCACGGGGTCGACACGACCATCGGTGCCGAGCGCCCGCACCTGCAGGAGTGGGTCGAGCGCGGCTGGTGATCAGGCCTGGGCGTACTGCGAGGGCACGCCGGTCGCGATCGCGTCGTGCACCTCGGCGACGATCTGGCGGATCTGGTCGTAGTCGGGGCGACCGGGAACGATCAGCGGGGGCACGAGACCGACCGACTCGGTGATCGCGGCCGTGTCACCGAGCGTGTCGAGCAGATCCGCGAACTCGTTCGGCGACAGCGACGTGCGCACGGCATCGGACAACGCGCTGGCGACGTTGGAGAAACCGCCGATGGCATCCGACATCGAGATCTGCTCGCCGAGTGCGGCGAGCAACTGGCGCTGACGGCCCGTCCGGCCGTAGTCGGAGTCGGCGTAGCGAGATCGGACGAACACGAGCGCGAGCGTTCCGTCCATCTCGACCGGTCCGGGACCGATCGACGAGGGGATTTCGTGCTTCGCTCCGGGGAGGGCGGGCGGCAACGGCACCGAGTGTTCGAGATCGATGGTGACGCCGCCGACGGCGTCGATCAACTCGAGGAAGCCCTGCATGTTGATGAGCACGTAGTCGTCGATTCGTACGCCGAGCGAGTATCCGATCGCGCCGGAGACGGCAACCGCTTCGGCCTGCAAACCCTCCTGCGCGTACTGCGCCTGCAGATCGGGCTTGGTGAGCACGTACGGGTAGACCGCGTTGGCGATGTTGTCGAAGCCGTCGGGAAAACGGTCGAACAACGGCGTGCCGGGCGGGAACTGCAGGCGCCGCAGGTCGCGCGGGATCGACACCAGCGATGTCCGTCCCGACGCTCGGTCGGCCGAGACGAGGATCATCGTGTCGGTGCGAAGTCCCCACCGACCGGGAGCGGAATCGCCGCCGAGCAGGAGGATGTTCGTGGTCCCGTGCGGCGTGTCGTCGTCGACCGTGCCGCCCGGCGCCTCATCATCGGGGATCGTGTCGGCGGGCACGAACAGCGGTGGCGCGTCGTCGCTGCCGGCGAACACGTCGTCGACCACCTCGCGGGCCTGCTCGGCACGCACCACGCTCCAGCCGACGGGAACCGCCAGCAACGCCACCATCACGTAGGCCATGAGGGCGGCGAGCCCGACGTTGCGATCGCGCCAGCGGACGACCGTCAGCTCGATCACGGCGACGACGCGGGCGAACAGCGCGACGGCCAACGTCAGCGTGATCGCTCGCAGGAAGCGGTCGTCGAGGGCGAGATCGACGAGGTCGTCGCGGCGGACCACGATCCACACGATCAGAGCGATCGGCGCGCCGATCCCGAGCACCAGCAACACGACGCCGAGGAGCCACATCCGGCGCAGCATCGTGGCGCCCGGCGCGACGACTGCCCAGTACATCTCGGAACCGACCCGCATGCGCCGTTCGGAGCTTCGGGGTCGCGGACGGCACGTACTGACCCTGCCCGGGGCGGGGGGAGCGGCTGCACGCCCCGGACTCTACGGCCGCGCAACCCAATCTTCGGGGCACGTCCGCACGCCCCCAACTCCCATCTCATGAAGTTTCGGCGTTCCCACGACACCGAAACTTCACGAGATGGCGGTGGGAGTCAACTCTCGATCGTGAACACGCGGCTCAGCGCCAGCGTCCGGCCGTCACGCCGCGACGGCGGCGATGCGGTAGCTCCAGGCGCCGTCCGTCGGCCGCGCCACGCTGTGCTGCAGCGTTCCCGCGGGGAGCTCGGTGAGCTCCACGCCCGGTGCGGGTGGCCACGAGCTCTCGCCGTCGCCGACAGCCGGCAATGCGGCGACCACGTAGCCGGCGGCACCCGCGATCGGGCGCCACGCGAACACGACCCGGCGTCCATCCGGCCGGACCGTCACGTCGAGCGGTGCCGGACCGGTGCTCGACGGCTCGGAGCGCGACGGCGGAGGGACACTCGCCGGCGGACTCGTCGTCGGTGTCGGTGGCGCGGTAGTGCCGCGGCTCCAACGAGCCGACCGGCGGAGGGGGCGCGACCCGTTGGGAGGTCGTCGGCTGGACGGCCGTAGTCGCAGTAGCTCGCTCCGTCGTCGTCGGGCGGACCGCAGTCGTGGTCGCCGATTCTCGATCGGTCGTGGTGGGCCGGAGCACGGTGGTCGGCGGGTCTGGTTCGGTCGAATCTGGACGAACCGGCGCCTCGGCGACGGCACCGGCCTCCTCGTCCGGGCCATTCGCTGGCGGGTCGGTCGGCGGCGGGTTCGACGCGGGCAACAACGTCAGGCCGTCCGGTGTCACGAGATAGTCGCCGGCCCCCGAGATCGTCATCCCGTCGACCTCGGCCTCACCGTCGCGTCCGAGGCGCAGGATGACGCCGTCAGGGACCGTCATGCCAGCCGTGCCGTCGACCACCGAGCCGTCCGGGAACACCACATCGACGTCGCCCGACATCGACAGGATCCGCTCCGACGATCCCGACCGGTCGAGCGACGCGATCACGATGATGCCGAGCACACACGCGGCGGCGAGCGTGAGGACCGCCGCTCGCCGGTGATTCGGGCGTGGCGGATCGGACGACCCTGCCTCGACGAGCTCGAGCTCGCGGGGACCGGTTGCGCTCAACACCCGGCGTTCGAGCCGCTGCGCCCTGGCCGGGTCCAACAACTGGACCGGGCTGTTGCCCAGGCGCCGCAGGTCGTCGCGCAGCCGCCGACGTCGAGTCATCGGTCGTCTCCTGGTGATGGCGCGGCGTCGCTTCGGGACACAGCTCTCGTCGTCGACGGACGGCTGTGCACGGGATCGGACACTTCGAGGCTGGCAATCGCCGAGCGCAGCGCTCCGAGGGCCCGATGCGACAGGACCGCGACGTGTGTTCGCGTGATGCCGAGCGCATTCGCCGTCTCGGCGGTCGACAGGTCGGCGAGGAACCGCAACGTGATCACCTCTTGGTGCCGCTCGCTGAGCAGCGCGAGCGCCTCGAGCACGACCGATCGATCGTGCGGCGCCGCGTCGTCGAAGCGACCGATGCGCGACTCGCTGTCGCGCCACGAGCTGCTCGCGCCGACCTCGTCGCGACTCACTGCGGTAGTGGCTCGCCATCTCGTTCGCCGCGATCCGGAAGATCCACGGTCGGAACCCGCCGGCGCCGTCGCGGAACGTCGGCAACGCCCGCCAGGCCTTCTCGAACGCGGCCGCGGTGAGATCGTCGGCGAGGTCGATCGACCGGCAGCGACGCTGGACGAACGCGTGAACGGCCGTCACGTGACGCCGGAAGAGGATGCCGAAAGCCTCCGGATCGGCGACCGCGAGCTCGACGAGCGCATCGTCACCGAGCGACTCCGACGCCACGGTCGCCGACCAGGCGGCTCCGCCCTCATCCGCCACCAATCGCCTCAGGGGCCACCACGCTCCCCGGAGGTTCGTTCTTCGGCCACGGTCGTCGCGGTCGTCGGCCGGGTCTCGACCGGGCGCGTGTCGACCGGGCGCGTGTCAGCCGGCGGCGTCTCTGGCGGTCGTGTGTCGGCCACTCGCGTTTCCGTCGGCCGCGTGTCCGGGGGTTGCGTCACGACGGGTCGGGTGTCCGCTGGTTGCGTGGCCGAGGTGGGTCGATCGGGCGGGATCGTCACCTTCTCGGGCCGGCTCCGTCCGACGATGCGACCATCGGCGTCGGTGACGATCACGGCGTAGACGAGACGGCTGGCGCCGGGAGGCACCGGATCACGGTAGGCCGTCTGACCGTCGGCGGGGAACGACGCCACCAACTCGCGCCCGTGCCCGTCGACGGACCGCCAGAGCGCTGTCGTCTCGGCCCCGGGGGCAGTCGGCGCGGTCCACCGACAGTGCACGCTCTCGGCCCCGACGGCAAGTTCACAGTCGAGCTCGATCACCTCGAGCCGGGGTGGTGCCGCGGGGATCCGAACGACCTCGACCCGACTGCGACCGACGATGCGACCGTTCGCGTCGAGCAACTGCACCGCATACAGGTACACGTGGCCACGCCGGACGGCGTCGTCGGTGAATTGCTGCACGGCGAGGTCGTCGCTGCGGTACACGACCTGGCGCGCCTCGCCCGATCCCGGGTCGACGAGTCGCCAGAGGCGGACGGCACTCGCCGGCGGCACGTGTGGCTCGGACCACCGGCAATGGACCACCGGCGCCGCGACGTCATCCGCCGCCCGCGCCGCGCACTCGAGTCGCACGACCTGGAGTCCGTCGGCCGACGCCACGGACGTGGCGGCCGCCGACGTCGCCGCGACCGTGGACGCCGTGAGCGCTGCGGCAATGACCCATCGATTCATCGCGTCCTCCTCGTGTGGATGCACAACCAACAACGCCACCGACCCCGATCCGATTACACGCAGCCCCTCCGGGGCGAGGGACGCGTGAGGTCCGCGACAATGTCCGCAGGAGCTGTAGTGCGCTACGACGAACGACCCACCGATCACACGCCGGTCCACACCGACCAGCTGCCCGACACACCGGTGCGCGATCGCAACATCCCGGCCAGCGCCTGGCTCGAAGCGCCCGCCGAACTGCGATCACTCGGGTCCGACCTGCAGGACGCGCCGGTGGCCGACTACAAGCGTCGGATCGGTCAGTGGCTGCTGTGGCGAGCCGGCCCGGCGACGGGCGGAGACGCCAGGTACTGGGCGTGCGACGAGGTCGACCTCGGTCGCCAGTTCGTGTTCAGGCTGAATCCCGACGGCACCGGTGAGGGCGTCGGTCCGAGCGGTACCCGGCACGAGCGGTTCCGCGCCTGGAAGGAAGATCTCCGCGACGCCGAGGTAGCGTCGCCGGAGTGGTGAGGGGCGGAGGTCGGTGAGGGCGTCGTGATCGACGACGGGGTGATCGAGTCGCGCCGGCTCGGCGGCATGGTGCTGCCCCGCGAACTGCTGGTGCCCGGCCGCGACACTTCTCTCGTCCGACCGGACGGCCGCCCGCACGCGGAGTTCCGTGCCGAGCTGCGTCGCATCCCCTCGTTCCGCAACGCGCTGAGCGTCGTCGGTCTGTACGCCCAGACCGCGCTCGTGCTGTGGGCGACGATCCGGTTCGGCCCCTGGGCGTGGCCGATCGGCTTCGTACTGATGGGTCGCGCCCACGCCCAGTTCGCGTCGTTGATGCACGAGGCCGCCCACCGCCTGCTGTTCGCCAACCGCAAGCTCAACGACGTCGTCGGGCGGTGGCTGCTCGGTTATCCGAGTTTCACGTCGACCGACGCGTATCGCCGTGTCCACATGGCGCACCACCGCCAGGAGTTCGGCCCCGACGAACCCGACATCCCGCTCTACATCGGCTATCCGATCGGTGCCGCCAGCCTGCGCCGCAAGCTGCTGCGCGACATCACCGGGCGCACCGGCCTGCGACTGCTGCGCGAGCAGTCGCGGGGCTTTCGTTCGTCAGATCGGCGCGTGCGCCACACGCTGTGGAAGATCGTTGCGGTCCAAGCAGTGTTGTTCGCCGCGTCGATCGCCGCGGGGTACCCGCTGGTGTACCCGCTGCTCTGGTTCCTGCCGTACCTCACCGTCTGGCGCGTCATCAACCGCCTGCGCTCGATCGCCGAGCACGGCGGCCTCGAGGCGTCGAGCGACCGGCGGGTCACCACCCACTCCGTCACCCAACACCCGATCGCCCGGTTCCTGCTCGTGCCGTACAACATCGGTTGGCACCTCGCCCACCACGTCGACGCCGGTGTGCCGTTCCGCAACCTGCCTCGCTACCACCGGGCAATGACCGAATCCGGCTACGTCGGCGCGGGTGTTCAATACTCGGGCTATCGCACGATCTGGCGAGCACTCGCCGCCGATCCGTCCAACTAGTTCAACGGCCTGATTCAGCGGCTCAGGTCAACTCCCGTCGCATCGCGTCAGCGAGCGCGGTCGAGCGCGGTGCCGCGGCCGCGTCGAGTCCGGCGAGGGCGCCGCGCTGGTCGTCCTCCGCGCGGTTCTGGCTCAGCTTGCGCTTGCCCTCGATGCGCTCGACCGCGACCTCGACGCCGACGATCCCGCGCAACATCGCGGCGACGTAGTCGCTCGGCGCGTCATCGACCGCCCACGGCTCGGCGTTGGCGCGCTCGTGTCGCTCGGTGAGGTCGCGCACGAGGCGATCGAGCCACTCGACGTCGTCGTGGGCGACGAGCGTGCCGTGGGCGTGGACGACCTCGTAGTTCCACGTCGGGACGACCTTGCCGTTCACCGCCTTCGACGGGTACCACGACGGCGAGATGTAGGCATCGCTCAGGGCGACGATCACGAAGGCGTCGCACGGCGCCATCCTCCACAGCGGGTTCGGCCGGGCGAGGTGGCCGCGCAGGTGGACGACGCCATCGCGCACGTCAGCGAGGATCGGGAGCGGGGACGACTCGAACCCGTCGGGCCCGTGCACGACGAGATGGGCGAGCGACGCCTGATCGATCATGTCGAGGACGACGCCGAGGTCGTCCTCGGCGAACGCTGTCGGTCGGTACATGGGGCGGAGCGTACGTGTCATCCGATCGCCGACACGGCCCGAGATCCGGATCGCGAAAAGTGCCAGAACGGGTGGGCTCGCAGCTCATATCCGTAGCCGGTTCCGAGGTGGACCCGCGCCGGAAGGAGACGTGACCATGAACGTTCGCTCGCTCACCGCAACAGTCGCCGCGACCCTTGCCCTGATGCCGTGCCTCGCCCTGATGCCTTGTCTCGGAGTCGCCGCCGCCAAGGAGCCCACCCGCCCCGGCCGCGTCCCGAGCCCCGGTTGCCCAGCGGTCGACCACGAGCAACTGCGGGCGCCGTACGCGTTCCGCACCAACCTCACCGGCAAGCAGCTGGAGACCGACTTCGTCGACGACGTGACGGGTCTCGCCGCGTCAGGTTTCCGCCCCGTGCGCCTCGCCGGTTACCAGGACCGTGGCGACGTCCGGTTCGCCACACGGTGGGTCCAGACGGCGGGACCGACGTGGCACGTCAGCTGGGGTCTCACCCTCGACGGGCTCGAGGCGGACTACGCGGCGTTCAAGGACGGGTTCCGGATCACCGACATCAGCGGGTACAACACGCCCGAGGGTGTCCGCTACAACGCGATCTGGGAGAAGAACTCGGGCGTCGGTTGGCGGGTCACGTTCGACGTGACTGCCGACGAGGTCGAGGATCTGTCGGACACCTACGCCACCCAGGGATTCGCGCCCGCACGGGTCGAGGGGTACCGCGGCAGTGACGGACAGCTGCGCTTCGTCGCCACGTGGGTCAGCGCCACGAAGTGCGCCGCCCACTTCCACGCATCGATGGATGCGGCGGAGTACAAGGACCGGTTCGACACGTACAGCGGGATGGGCTACCGGCAGGTCCACCTCGACGCCACCACCGTGGACGGCAAGATGATCTACCACGGGATCTGGTGGAAGCAGGACGGCCCGAATTGGGGCGTCCGGGTCGACCGCGACTGGTACCTGTTCCAGCGCCTCGACAACAACTACTGGTGCGCCGGCATGCCGGCGACCAACTTCTACGCCACCGACAACGGCAACAGCGCCCGCTTCGGTGCGATCTGGACGTTCAACACCCCGAACGCCATCGACGACGCTTCACCACTCGGCCAGCAGGTCCTCGAAGAGGTCAACTGCACCCCGGGCGGGCAGGTGCGGCAGTGGTCAACGTGACCACCGGCGAGTCGGTGATGGCCCATGCCGACCAGATCTTCAGCACGTCGAGCACGATCAAGCCGGCGATCCTCCTCGCCCTGTTGCGCCAGAAGGTCGACGGAGAGGGTGTCAGCCTGCAGACGTTGCTCGAACTGCCCGTCCAGATCGGCGCCAACCAGGGTCCCGACCTCGGCGGGCCGGACGGCGGTCCGCTGCAGATCGGCAACGACGAGACGCTCGAGTACCTCGCCCGCAAGATGATCGACGACAGCAACAACTGGGCGACCAACGTGCTGATCCAGTACGTCGGCATGGACGCGATCAACGACGAGCTGGCGGATCTCGGACTCGACCACACCCGGCTCAACCGCTACATGGTGGGGACAGGTTCGCCGAGCGCCCACGGCAACAGCGGCGCCGCAGCCGACTACGAAGCCGGCTGGGACAACATCACGACCCCGCGGGAGTGGACGACGTTCCTGGCCGCCGTGCACGAGAACGACGGCCTGCTCGAAGATGATTCCTACGACAAGTTCTGGGAGCTCCTCGGTCTGAACGGGGCCGACAACGACGCTGTTCTCGACGCGGGTGTCGGAGACGGCGTCGTGACCGTCGCCATGAAACCCGGCAGCAACGCCTGGGGCTGGGACAAGACCGTGACACCGTGGCTGCCCACCAAGGCGATCGGAGACTTCGCCCACCGCCCGCAGCTCGGACCGCACATCCAGCGGTCAGAGGGTGGGCGGCTGACGTTCGACAACGGAGAGGTCGCCGTCTACGCGGTGTTCATCAACGAAGGCGACAACCTGGGCGACAGCTATGCGCCGTTCGACAACACGATCGACTGCATCCTGGTCGAGGCGTCCCGGGAGTACTCGGGACAGACGACCGGCGCCGTCCTGCCCCAGTGCCTGTAGCGCACTGGAGGCGGGGCGTTCCGGCCGCCGCATTTCCCCTACCGGCGTAGTGATAATTGCCGGGACGTCCACGTAGACTCGTTGCCGTGAGCGAGCTGTTCCTGGTCGAGGGGTTGCACGCCAAGCCGGCGGTCGTGCCGACCGGGGGGTCGGATCACGAGATCCTGCGCGGTCTCGACCTCACCGTGAACGCCGGCGAGATCCACGCCATCATGGGGCCCAACGGGTCGGGCAAGAGCACGCTCGGAACGACGCTGATGGGCTCGCCCGAGTACGAGGTCACCGCCGGCACGATCACCTACAAGGGCGACGACATCACCGCCTGGCCGACCGACGAGCGGGCCAAGGCCGGCATGTTCCTCGCCTTCCAGTACCCGCAGGAGATCCCGGGCGTCTCGGTGATCCAGTTCCTGCGCCAGGCGCTCTCGGCCCGCAAGGGCATCGACCTGTCGGTGCTCGAGCTGCGGCTCGCCACGATGGAGTGGATGAAGCGGCTCGGCATGGACTCGTCGTTCGTCGACCGCTACCTCAACGAGGGCTTCTCCGGGGGTGAGAAGAAGCGCAACGAGGTGATGCAGATGGCGATCCTCGAGCCCGAACTGGCGATCCTCGACGAGACCGACTCGGGCCTCGACATCGACGCCCTGCGCACCGTCGCCAGGGGCATCAGCGAGGTGCGCGCCGACCGGCCCGAGATGGGCGTCGTGCTGATCACCCACTACCAGCGGCTGCTCGACGAGATCGCGCCCGACCAGATCCACATCCTCATCGACGGCCGCATCGTCGCCAACGGCGGCATGGAGCTCGCCGAGCAACTCGAGCGCGACGGCTACGAAGCGTTCAGGACACTCGCATGAGCGAGCGAATGCCAGCGGAGGTGACGGTGTGAGCCTCGACGCCGAGGCCGTTCGCCACGACTTCCCGTTCCTGCGGAGAAGGATCGACGGCGAGCCGGTCATCTACCTCGACTCCGCCAACTCGTCGCAGAAGCCGCGCCAGGTGATCGACGCCATGACCCGTTTCATGGAGTGCTCGTACGCGCCGATCAACCGCAGCGCCTACCGGATGGCGGCCGAAGCCACCGACGCCTTCGAGCACGCTCGCGCGGCGGTCGCCCGGTTCGTCAACGCGCCGGCCGCCAACGAGGTGATCTTCACCAAGAACGCCACCGAGTCGCTCAACCTCGTCGCCGCCGCATGGGGTCGCGCCAACCTGCGCGCCGGCGATGTCGTGGTGCTCACCCACATGGAGCACCACGCCAACATCGTGCCGTGGCACATGCTCGCCACCGAGCTCGGCATCGAGTTGCGATGGGTGCCGCTCACGCCCGACGGCCTGCTCGACCTCACCAACCTCGACGAGCTGCTCCACGACGCCAAGGCGTTCGCGTTCACGGCCATGAGCAACGTGCTCGGCACGCTCACGCCGGTCACCCGACTGTGCAAGGCCGCCCACGACGCCGGCGCGATCGCGATCGTCGACGCCTGCCAGTACGTGCCGCACAACGTCACCGACCTCACGGCGTGGGACGCCGACTTCGTCGCCTTCTCGAGCCACAAGATGTGCGGGCCGTCCGGCATCGGGCTGCTGTGGGGGAAGATGGAGCTGCTCGAGGCGATCCCGCCATTCCTCGGCGGCGGCAACATGATCGCCGACGTCCGGCTCGACGGCTATACGGCTGCGCCGGTCCCCGCCAAGTTCGAGGCCGGCACGCCTCCGATCACCGAGGCGATCGGGCTCGGCGCGGCGGTGCAGTACCTCGAGGGACTCGGCATGACCAACGTGCGTCGCCACGAGATGGACGTCACGCAGTACGCGCTGTCGACGTTGCGCGAGCGATTCGGCGACGAGATCACGATCTACGGGCCCGACAACGTCGAGGTGCGTGGCGGTGTGCTCAGCTTCAAGTTCGGCGACGTGCACCCCCACGATGTCAGCCAGGTCCTCGACCAGCGCAACGTGTGCGTGCGCGCCGGCCACCACTGCGCCAAGCCCTTGATGCGGGAACTGGGTGTCAACGCCACTGCCAGAGCAAGCTTCTACCTGTACAACACGACCGACGACGTCGACGCCCTCGCCGATGCCCTCGACGGCGCCCACGACATCTTCGGGTTCTGACCCGACCACACCGACCCCAATCGTTGACGGAGAGAGAGCAACATGCCCGGTCTCGAAGATCTCTACCGCGAGATCATCCTCGACCACTACCGCACGCCGCGGAACCGGGGCGAGCTGCCCACGCCGCCCGCCGTGGTCGCCCAGGGCCACAACCCGCTGTGCGGCGACGAGATCACCGTCTACCTGCAGGTCGACGACGACCGCGTCAGCGACGTCAAGGTCGCTGGTCAGGGGTGCTCGATCTCGCAATCGTCGGCATCGATGATGAGCCAGGCGATCAAGGGCAAGTCGGTGCCCGAGGTGCGAGCGCTGGTCCGCAAGTTCAAGTCGATGATGTCGATCGAGGAAGCGTCCCCCGACGACGACGGCGAAGTTTCGAGCGCCGAAGTCGAGCTCGGCGATCTCGAAGCGCTGCAGGGTGTCGTCAAGTTCCCGGTGCGGATCAAGTGCGCGACGCTGGCGTGGAACACGCTCCTCGAGTCATTGCACGAGGCGGCCGCCGACCCTTCCGCCCGACGCACCTGATCGCCGGTGCCACCCGACCCCCCGAACCAGTGGCCTGACTTCGAGCACCGCGTACGTGCCGGCCGGGCGATCCGCGATCTCGGCCACGCCCTCGTCGGACATCAGGCATCACCCGAGCTGCTCCAGCGGCTCGCCGACGCGCTCGAACCACTCACCGAAGAGCTCGACCGAGGCGCACCCCGCAGCCGCGACGCGGCATCGTTCTCGCAGGAGCGCCTGGCGGCACCCGGCGAGCTGCCGCTGACCGGTTACGACGACCGGCCGGTGTCAGGACGCTCCAGCCCGTGGAGCCTCGATCCCGAGATGCACCGGCACGGTGACGAGATCGAGGCGATCGTCGTGCTGCGCGCCGCCCACGAGGGCGCCCCCGACCGCAGCCACGGCGGCATCGTCGCAGCCCTGTTCGACGACGTCTTCGGGTTCGTGCTCGGCGTCATCGAGCAACCGGCGTTCACCGGCGAGCTGACGATCCGGTTCGTCGCGCCGACCCCGTTGCACCGCCGGGTCTCGTGTCGGGTGCGCCTCGTCGAGCGCGTCGGGCGCAAGCTGCTGATGACGGGCGAACTGGTCGACATCGACGGACCGAGCGAGCAGTTGCTGGTCACCGCCAAGGCGACGTTCATCGCCGTCGACCCGTCCGCCTTCGACCGGGCAACCGCCGAGCGCCCCGCCCCACCCGACGAAGACCAGTAACCCGCCGCCCCTCCCCCGTGGGTGGGAGGTCAGTTGGACCATTTGGTGCCGGGGAGGATGTAGCGGGGGTGCCAGACGCCGCGGGGGTCCTCGCCGTGCACGGGCATCCGCCAGGTCGTGACGCGTGTCGTCGGCGCGGCGAGGTCGACGGCGCACAGCGCCCGCGGTTGGTCGTCGGTGCCGTCGACGTACGCATCCGCCCACTCCTGACGCGTGTACCGCCACGCGATCCGGCGGTAGGTGTCGCGCCACACATCGTCCTCGCCGGGCGGGTGCACGACCTCGGCGACGGCTTGGATCGTGACCTTGCGGTGGGGCGTCTCGTCCTCGTCGATCGAGATCCCGACGCGTGGGTCGCGCTGCAGGTTGTGCCAGATCACCGCCGGCGACCGTGGCGTGAACAGGATCCGGCCGTCGATGTGCACGAACCACAACGGCAGCACGCGCGGCATCCCGTCGACGTCGGTCGTGGCGATCCGGGCCAGGTGGCCGGGTTCGTCGAGGAACGCCGCAACTTCGTCGTCGCTCAGTCCGGGCATCGGTCGGTCACCCGCGCTTCACGACTTCGAGCCCGAACGACGTCATCACCCGATCGCCGACCCGGAGCCGCATGTGGGGGTCGTGCGTGTACGGCTGGACGTCGATCTTGCGCTCCGACGGGTGCGATGAGCTGACGTAGAAGTTGCACCGCACCAGGTGTCCGGCACTGCGCAGGCGACGCACGAGCCGGCGCAGGTCGCGGGCGCGGTAGAAGCACACGTAGTCGCCGGCCTCGACCGATCCGTGGACGGCGAGGTCGACGTGGTCGACACAGTCGAACTCGGTCGTGTGCACGGCGACACCGCCGGGCCGCAGGCAGTCCATCGCGTCCATGACGAAGTCGAACCCGGCGTCGGGCGAACCGAGGTGCTCGAAGCAGCACGACGACCACAGGCCGTCGAAGTCGCGCAGGTACGCCGGGATGGCGGTCATGTCGACCTGCTCGAACGACACCAGTTGCGTGAATCGATCGTCGGGGCAGACCGACGGTCGACGGAGGGCGTCGAGCTCGGACGCATGCTGGCCACTGGTGCTCCACGCACCGGCCTGGCCGCTCGGCTGGTCGGTGGCGACGACGGTGACACCGAGCGCCGCCAGCGCCGGCACGATCGGCTCGCGCCCGACACCGAACCCGAGCACCCGCTGCCCGGACCGCAGTACGTGATGGCGGTCGAGCGCCTCCATGATGAAGCACCACTCCCACGACTTGCGGTGGTACGTGTTGCGCTCGTCGAGCAGCTCGAGCCACCGGAGGTACGAGGCGTCACCCGCATGGGCGCCGGCGGCCACCTGCGACATCGCGGTGGTGAACGACGACGGACGGAGAGATCGGGCCCGGTCGCGGAGCTCGTCGAACGTCAGCTCGAATCGCTTGACGACCGGCGCGGCCCGCCGGCGGATCGCGGTGGTGTCGACGCTCATCGCCGGGCGAGCTCGACGACGACGGCACCGCTCGCACGGACCAGCTCGTCCGGGGCCAGGGGGAACACGTCGTGCCATGTGCCGGCGGCCGCCCACACTTCGTCGTAGCGCAACAGGTCGGGGTCGACGAACACGCGCAGGTCGGTGGCATGGCCGAACGGCGGCACCCCACCGATGGGGTATCCGGTGACCGTCCGCACGACGTCGGCGTCGACGCGCGAGCACGTGAGCCCGCCGGCGGCGTCGGCGAGCTTCGCTTCGTCGAGCCGGTTCGCCCCGCTCACGTAGGCGAGCACGATCTCACCGTCGACGGCGAAGATCAGGCTCTTCACGATCTGGCCGACATCGACACCGATCGCAGCGGCTGCGTCGGCGGCTGTCTTGGTGCCGTCGGGGAACCGGCGCGAATCGATCTCGAGCCCGAGGCGTTTCGCCGCCTCGACAACCCTGACGACGTTCGGATGGAGGTCGCTCACGATCCCGCGACGGTAGCGCCGCCACTCTCAGGATCCGGCACGTCCGGATCCGGCACACCACCCGGACGCACGTCACCGACCCGCGTCGCCTGCTCGAACGCGTACGCGAACCGGAGCAGATCGACGTCGCCACGCGGCCGCCCGACGAACTGGACGCCGACCGGCAGACCATCGTGTGTGAAGGCGGCGGGCACGGAAATCGCCGGGCAGCCCATGACCGTGACGTCGGAACACGAACGCATCCAGTCGATGTACGTGTCCATCGCGACACCGTCGACCTCGGTCGACCCATTCGCAGTCGATGTCGAACGGCGGGACCTGTGTCACCGGCAGGGCGAGCACGTCGTAGCGCTCGAAGAAGAGCCGGACGCGATCGACGAGCCGGGCGTGGGCGACGCTGGCGCGGGCGTGATCCGGGAGCGAACGCCGGCGGGCCTCCTCGATGTTCCAGCGGATCGTGTCCTTGAGCTCGCTGCCGTGCCGGTCGTACAGCTCACCGAGGCGCATCTCCATGCCCCACGCCCGGAGGACCTGGAAGATCTCACGGACGTCGGTGAGGTCGGGCGCGGCCGCCTCGACCTCGCAGCCGAGCGAGGTCAGCACGTCGGGGACGTCGATGAGCGCCGACCGCACCGCCTGATCGACCGGCAACCCGAGGTCTTCCGACCAGGCGACCCGCCACCCGCCGACGTCGGTGCGAAGGTCGATGTCGAACACCGAGCCGGGCTCGGACAGCGAGATCGGCGATCTGGGGTCCGGACCGGCGAGCGCCCGCATGAGGAGTGCGACATCACTCACCGTTCGCCCCATCGGCCCGTGGGACGAGAGCACCGTCCACGGCGTGACGGTCGGCCACGCCGGCACTCGACCCGGCGACGGTCGCATGCCGACGACGTTGCAGAACGACGCCGGGTTGCGCAGCGACCCACCCGTGTCGCTGCCGTCGGCGATCGGCACCATGCACGTGGCGAGCGCCACGGCCGCGCCGCCGCTCGATCCGCCACACGTCTTCGACGGGTCGTATGGGTTGCGGGTCGCGCCGAACACCCGGTTGAACGTCTGCGAGCCGGCGCCGAACTCAGGCGTGTTCGTCTTGCCGATCGTGATCGCGCCGGCGGCGCGCATGCGCTGGACGATGAGCGCGTCCTCGGTCGGAACATGGTCAGCGAACAGCGGCGAACCCATCGTGGTGCGGATGCCCGCCGTCAGCTCGAGATCCTTGTGGGCAACCGGCAAGCCGTGGAGCGGACCGACCTCGGCGCCGGCGACGAAGCGTTCGTCGGCGGCCGTCGCCCAGTCGATCGCCATCTCGGGCACGAGCGTGACGATCGCGTTCACCGTCGGGTTCACACGCTCGATGCGATCGAGGTGGGCGGCGAGCAGCTCGCCGCGCCGACACCTCGCCGAGCCGGACGAGGCGCGCCTGCTCGGTCGCCGGGCGCAACACGAGATCGTCGTGGCCGCTCATGTCGCCAGCTGCACCTGCCGGTCGTCGACCATCGTCGCGGCGCCGCCGGTCGCGAGCACGGCCGCGCCGGCGAGCGAGCACGCGGCGGCGACGAGGTACGACGTCTGATACCCGCCGGCGTTGTCGTGGAGCCAGCCGAGCAGCAGCGGTCCGAGCGCAGTGCCGAGCATCATGATGAACTGCGAGCGGCTGAAGATGCGTGGGTAGTCGATCACGCCGAATCGTTCGGCGATGAGCAGCGGCTGGAGCATCAAGATGTTGCCGACGGTCGTCCCGAACACGATGATCGCGGCGAACAGCGCAACCCGCGATTCCGAAACGCGATGGCGACCATTGCCACACTCTGCAGCGCGGCGAGGGTGACGGTGAACCCGGCCATGGGTATCCGCGCCACGACGCGTCCCCCGACCAAGCGGGCGACCACCGACGTGCCGGCCAGGAACAGCACCGCGAACGACGCCGTGCGCTTGTCGGTGCGCTCCTCGGTGAGGCGCACCAGCTGCTGGATCGCGCCGACCTGCGAGCCGAGCACCAACAGATACCCGAGCGTGACCGCTACGAAGAACCGGGTCCGCACGGCATCGGCGTACGCGGTGCCGTACGCCAGCGGGCGAGTCGAGCCCTGCGACGAGCGTTCACCGTCGGGTAGCCAGCCCTCGATCGCCGGATCGGGGCGCACGAGCCAGAGCGCGAAGGGCACGGTGCCGAGCACGAAGACCAGCCCGAGCACCGGTGTGCCGGCCTCGAGCCCTCGCTCGTCGAGCAGCCACTTCGCCGCCGGTGTCAGCAAGATGCCGCCGACCGAAAGCCCCGTCGATGTCACGGACAGCGCGACTGATCGCCGGCGGTGGAACCACCGCGTGATGACCGTGGTCGTCGGCACCATCCCGGCGCCCGTCCATCCGACGGCGAACACGCCGTAGACGACGAACAGCTGCCACTGCTCCTGCACCTGGCCGAGCACCGCGAGGGCCCCGCCAGCGAGCAGGCTGCCGCCCACGATGACGAAGCGCACGTCGTAGCGTGCGACGAGACGGGCCACCCACAACCCGAAGATGCCGCCGACCAGGAAGAACAGCGTCGTCGCCAGCGAGACCGAGGCGACATCCCACCCTCTTTCGCGACTGAACGCGTTGAGGTACACGGCGAGCCCGTAGAAGCCCAGGCCCGACGACGTAGCCAGGACGATGAAGCATCCGGTGACGACCCGCCAACCGGGGAACCGGTCCGAGCTCACGCGACGATCCGGTCGATCCTCGCTGCCAGCCCGCGATCGGCGTCGGCGGTCTCGGCGTCCATGCCGACGACGATAGCCACCCCCGTTCTGTCTGCTTCAGACGCAGCGGCGGCTCATCTGAGGCAGACAGAACGGGGGTTGGGGCGGTCGAATTACCGGGCGAAGAGGTCGTCGAGGGTTCCGCCGGCGGGCTCTTCGTCGGCCTCGGGGTCGGCGTCGACGTAGGCGGCGTAGCCGGAGACGTCGAGCTCGGCGGCGAGCTCGGGGCCGCCGCTCGCCACGATCTGGCCCTTCGACAGGATGTGGACGTGGTCCGGCCGGAGCTCGGCGAGCAACCGGCTGTAGTGGGTGATGGCGAGCACGCCGAGGCCGTCGTTGCTCATCGCCTCGACACGGCGGGCGCAGTCGCGCAGGGCGTCGATGTCGAGGCCTGAGTCGAGCTCGTCGAGGATCGCGATCTTGGGCTGCAGCACGGCGAGCTGGAGGGTCTCGTTGCGCTTCTTCTCGCCGCCCGACAGATCGACGTTGAGCGGACGGTGGAGGAAGCGCTCCTCGAAGCTGATCCGCTCCGCCTCGTCGCGCAACAGCGCTTCGAGGTCGGCCGTGTCGCGTCCGCGCGAACGCAGCGCCTCGGCCATCGCGTCGACGAGCGTCACGCCCGGCACCTCGGTCGGGTACTGCATGACGAGGTGCAGACCGGCGACGGCGCGCTCCCAGGCAGGCATCGCCAGCAGATCGTGGCCGTCGAGCGTGACCGAGCCCTCGAGCACCTCATAGCCGGGCTTGCCCACCACGATCGCCGCCAACGTGCTCTTGCCCGGCACCGTTGGGACCCATCACGGCGTGCACCTCACCCGACGACACCTCGAGGTCGATACCGCGCAGGATCTCCTTGCCGCCGACCGCGGCGCGCAGCCCGGTGATCGCCAGCGTCGTCACTGGTCCACCGCATCTCGGGACATCTCGACGTCGACGGAGTCGAGCATGACGTCACGACGATGTCGCCGTCGACCACTCTCGCACCGAACACCGGCACCGGTTGCGTGGCCGGCAACGTGACCGGCTCACCGGTGGTGAGATCGAACGTGCTGCCGTGCTTCGGGCACTCGATCTCGCGCTCGTCGCACCACACCTCGCCGTCGCTGAGCGAGACGTTGGCGTGGCTGCAGACGTCGCCGATCGCGTAGACGTCGTCGCCGATGCGTACGACGGCGACGGCGGTCCCGTCGATCTCGAACCGGCGCGCCGTGCCCGGGGCGAGATCGTCGAACGAGCACACGACGGTGCTGCTCACGCGCCGACCTCCGCGGGTGTTCCGATGACGAGCTTGGCCGCCACCCGCCGGCGGAGGTCGTCGGCGAGGGCGCCCGACGGGAGCTGCTGCAGCACCTCGTCGAAGAAGCCGAGCACGACGAGCCGTTCGGCGATCGAGGGCTCGATCCCCCGGCTCTCGAGGTAGAACCGCTGCTCCTCGTCGATCGGGCCGACCGTCGAGGCGTGGCTGCACTTGACGTCGTTGGTGCGGATGTCGAGGTTCGGGACGCTCTCGGCCCATGCCCCTTCGGACAACGTGAGGTTGCGGTTGGTCTGGAACGCGACGCTGCCGCCGGCGTGCTCGCGGATCTTGATCAGGCCGGTGTAGACGCTCCGCGCGTGGTCCTGCACGGCGCCCTTGAACAGCAGATCGCTCGTGGTGTGTGGGGCGTCGTGGTCCTGGATCGTGCGGAAGTCGTGCATCTGCGACCCGCCTGCGAAGTACAGCGCGACCTGGCGGGTGCTGGCGCCCGCACCGCTGACCCTGGCCTCGGTGCGCACACGTGCGTAGTCGCCGCCGAGGGCGACGGTCGCCAGCATGATCGTCGAGTCGCGCTCGCCGAGTGCCTGCTGGTTGCCGATCTGCCAGGTGTCGGCGCCGAGCTCGTTGACCGCCAGGTACTTCACGCGCGACGCCTGCTGCGCCCGCACGTGGAGCACTGGCACCACGAGTGCGCTGACGCCTTCGGGCGATACGAACCGCTCGATGACGGTGACCTCGCTGTCGGGTCCGGCATCGATCACGAGCCGCGGGAACACCGCCGCGCCACCGGCGGTGACGGTGTGCGTCACGGTGATCGGGCCGTCGATGACAGCGCCCTTCGGGATCGTGAGCACCACCGGCGACATGAACGCGGCGTTCAGCTCGGCGAAGGCGTCGGGCGCGTCACCGGGGAACAGATCGAGCCCGCCGGGACGGGAGCTGCGTGCCGACGCGCTCGGCGCCGGTGACGACCGTGTCGACGGCCGCCGGCCCGAACCGTTCGAGGTCGAGCTCGCCGATCCGGCTGTAGCGCCAGATCTCTTCTTCGGCGGTGGGCAGCTCGGTGGCCGCGAACCGCTCGGCCGCGGCGAGCCGTTGCTCGAGAACGGGGCCGACCAGATCTGGATCGAGGACGCGGACCGCGTCGGGGGTGAACGCCGGCACGGGATAAATTCTACTATCCGCGTAGTGGTAATTGCGACGTGATCGACGGCGTCGGACGGCGCCGTCGACCGTTCACGGCGCGATCCGCCTGACCGTGTCGATCCGATCGATGGCGGTGTCGAACGACGCCACCGCGTTCACTCCGGTCGACTCCGCGCAGGCCACCAGGTAGGCCTCCGCGAAATCGAGTCGGTCGACCTCGTAGATCTCGACCGCCCGCAGGATCACGTCGGCGGAAACGGTGAGAATGGACTCGAACGCGACCAGCGACCGGATCGACACCGCGATCTGATCTCTGGGCGCCTCGTAGTACGACTCGAGTACGTACACCGTCTCGGCCACGATCAGATCGCTCAGGAGCAGATCGGACGTTTCACCGAGGAACGCCGTCGCCCGCCGCGCCATGTCCGGGGGATCGCCGGTGAGATGGCGAACGAGGACGTTCGTGTCGACGAACGCTGTCAATGCTTCGCCGCCGCTCGCGAACGGCGAGTCGCCGCGGACGACATCGTCCCACGCCGCGTTCCCTCTCGCGGCCGGCACTCGGATCGTCCCTGCCAGTTCGAGGAAGTGGGGCGTCCGGGCGAGTACTGCCCGTTGGCCTTCGACCCGGAAGGCGACCTCGTCACCGGCCTCGATCCCCAACGCGTCGCGTACCGCCTTCGGAATGGTGATCTGACCCTTGGACGTCACTCTCGCAGCAGCATCCATACTCGCTCCTTACTTATCCTCGCCTGTAAGGATAGCTGCGATCAAACGGGTCAGCGGCGGCGGCGGAAGGGCCAGAAGCGGCGGCCGCCGGATGCCTTTGCCTGTTCGACCTCGACCTCGGCCCGGATCTGACTGCCGGCCGCGTTGAGGATCGCCTCGGCCTCGTCGAGCAGGGCGGCGGCGCTGCCGTCGTCGAGCCCGGCCGGCTCCGGAGGGGTCGGCGGGACGGCGAGCGAGCCGTGCGCCCAGGCCCGGTCGGCGAGGCGCCGCTCGTACGCCGGGCAGTTCTCCGGACACCGCCACGGCGCGTCCGGCGCCAGGTCGAGGTTGCACTTGCGGACAGTGTCGCCACTGGGGTACGTGCGGCTCTCGAAGTTCTTGCACTCCGTCCGCATCGGCATGTCAGCACTTTACGCGCACCTGCCGGGTAGCGGGGTCGCGACGTTTCGACGCCGGTCCGGCGTGGTAGTTGTGTTAGCGGCGGACGGGCTGTGTGGCGGGCGGAAACGACCACAACCCAAGGAGATCCCTCATGACCAACGTCCATACCCGATCGCGTCATCGATCGACGACATCGAACTCGACGGACGCAGGCCCCACCCGGCGGACCTGGCTCAAGAACGTCGCTCTCGGTGCCGCCGGCGCCACCGCGGGCGCGATGGCGCTTCGGCAAGACCGCCTCGGCGGCCGACGACGATCCGTTGCTGCTCGGCAGCAGCGCCACCGGCTCGGAGAGACCAACACGAGCCTCACGCACGACGACGCTGGTGTACGACGGTACGGAGATCACCGAAGGCCCGAGCGTGCTCAGCGTGAGTCGATGCGATCCCCGCAACCGACGCCCGTTCCCCGCCAACGTCGGTGGCTACGGGAACGATCTCGTCGCCAACGGCGTGCACGGCTCGACCGCCAACCCGCTCGGGTACGGCGTCGTCGCCGCCAACCTGGCGCCCGACGCCGCGACCGGCACCGAGCCGGCACCCAAGGGGCTCGCCGTCGCGTCGATGCACGGATCGCAGATCCAGTTCGTGCAGCTGCCGGACGCCGTGTCGGGCCGACGACCGGCACCCACGTCCCCGGCGAGCTCTACGCCGATCTCGACGGCACGCTCTGGTTCGCGGTGCCCGCGACTCCTGGCGGCACTGGCGTGCGCTGGGTGAAGCTCGCCGGCACGACGACGGCGGGCGCGTTCCACTCGATCACACCGTCCCGTGCGTACGACTCGCGCAAGACGGCCTACACCGTCAACGGGCCGCTCGCGCCGAACACCAACCGGGTCGTCAGCCTGGCCGACAGTCACACGACCGAAGGCGTCGTGATCACCACCAACGTCGTTCCGGTCGGCGCCACCGCCGCCGAGGTGAACGTCACCGTGTCGAGCCCGACCAACAAGAACTTCCTCGCGGTCGCGGCCGGCGACGCGACGTCGACGCCCACGTCGCTGCTGAACTGGGACCTCGGCGTGACCCAGATCGCCAACTCGATCACCGTGCCGCTCGACGCGACGCGACAGATCAAGGTGTTCTGCGGCGATCAGGCCGGCAGCACCGACTTCATCGTCGACGTGTTCGGCTTCTACCTCTGATCAACGCCTGATCAGCCGTACCAGACACGAGGCCCCGTCGATCTGATCGGCGGGGCCTCGTCGCGGCTAGCCGACGGATCCCTCCATCTGCAGTTCGATCAGGCGGCTCCACTCGACCGCGTACTCCATCGGCAGGGTGCGGGTGATCGGCTCGATGAAGCCGTTGACCACCATGCCCATCGCCTGCTCCTCGGAGAGGCCACGGCTCTGGAGGTAGAAGATCTGCTCGTCGGCGATCTTCGACACCGTCGCCTCGTGGCCGATCTCGGCGTCACGCTCGCCGACCTCCATGTACGGCAGCGTCTTGCTCACCGAGTCCTCGTCGAGGATCAGGGCGTCGCACTGCACGTGGCTCTTGCACTTGGTGGCGCCCTCTTCGACCCGGACGAGGCCGCGGTAGGTCGTCTTGCCGCCGTCCTTGCTGATCGACTTCGACACGATCTTCGAGGTCGTCTCGGGCGCGGCGTGGATCATCTTCGCCCCGGCGTCCTGGTGCTGGCCGGCACCGGCGTACGCCACCGACAGCACTTCACCGGTGGCCTTGGGGCCGACCAGGTAGACGCTCGGGTACTTCATCGTGAGCTTCGACCCGATGTTGCCGTCGATCCACTCCATGTGGCCTTCGGCCTCGACCCGGGCGCGCTTGGTGACGAGGTTGTACACGTTCGGCGACCAGTTCTGGATCGTCGTGTACGTGACGCGGGCGCTCGGCTTGACGACGATCTCGACGACCGCCGAGTGCAGCGAGTCGCTCGTGTAGACCGGCGCCGAGCAGCCTTCGATGTAGTGCACCTGCGAGCCCTCGTCGGCGATGATCAGCGTGCGCTCGAACTGGCCGGCGTTCTCGGAGTTGATCCGGAAGTAGGCCTGCAACGGCATCTCGCAGTTGACCCCCGGCGGCACGTAGACGAACGATCCACCCGACCACACCGACGAGTTGAGCGCCGCGAACTTGTTGTCGCCGGGCGGGATGATGGTGCCGAAGTACTGCTTGACGAGGTCGGGGTACTCGCGCAGCGCGGTGTCCATGTCGCAGAACAAGATCCCCTGGGCGGCGAGGTCCTCGCGGTTCTTGTGGTACACGACTTCCGACTCGTACTGCGCGGTGACGCCGGCGAGGTACTTGCGCTCGGCTTCGGGGATGCCGAGCTTCTCGTAGGTGACCTTCATCTGCTCGGGGAGCTCGTCCCACTCGTTGACCTGCTCGCCCGACGGCTTGAGGTAGTAGTAGATGTCCTGGAAGTCGAGGTCGGGCATGTTCGTGGCGAACCACTCGGCCATCGGCTTGCGATCGAACTGGCGCAGGCTGCGCTTGCGGAACTGGGTCATCCACCGCGGCTCGCCCTTCCACCACGAGATCTGGTCGACGACGCCCTCGTTGATGCCCTTGACGGGGTCGAACGCGTACTCGACCTCGTCGCTCCAGCCCAGGTTGTACTTGGTGAGATCGAGATCGAACGACGTCATGGCGTGCTCCGCTCCGTGAATGGGTCGTGCAAGACGTACCCAGAGATCAGCCCCAACATCGCGGTGCTGCGTCCAGGTAATTTGCACTACCGCCATAGTAACAATTCCTGGCCCGATCGCCTCACGACGACGCGGTGATGGCGTCGACCTCGGCCCGTTCCTCGGGCGGACAGGACCCACCCCGACGCGGCGACGTTGGCGGCGACTTGCTCGGGCTTCGTCGCGCCCGGCGATAACGGTCGCGACCAGGGGGTTCGACACCAGCCAGCTCATCGCCAGCTCGAGCATCGATCGCCCACGGCCCTCGGCGAAGGCGGTGAGCGCGGCGACCGTGCGGAGGCGGTCGTCGTCGATGAACCTCGACCCCCGCTCCCCCCACGCCGCCAGGCGAGTTCCAGCCGGGAGCTCCTCGCCCAAGCGGTACTTGCCCGTCAGCAGCCCCGACTCGAGCGGGAAGAACGGCACGAACGCGATCCCCGACTGCTCGCACGTGTCGAGCACGCCGTCGGTCTCGGGCGTGCGGGTCAACAAGCTGTACTGGTTCTGCACGGACGGGTAGCTCGGAACACCGATCGCGGCGCCGGCCCGCTCGGCGTCGGCGAGCTCGGCGGCGGAGAAGTAGGTGCAGCCGATCTCGCGGATCTTGCCCTCCAGGCGCAGCTCCTCGAGCGCACCGAGGGTGTCCTCCTGCGGGGTCTCGGGATCGGGCCGGTGGAGCTGGTAGTGGTCGACGTAGTCGGTGCCGAGCCGCTGCAGGCTGGCCTCGAGCGAGCTGCGGATCCGCGCCGGGTCGCCACCCCGTTCGCCGTCGGCGAGCGAGCTGGTGTGGCCCCACTTGGTGGCGATCAGCACGTCGGCCCGGCGCCCGGCCAACGCTGCGCCGAGGAACTCCTCCGACTGCCCGGCGCCGTAGCTCTCGGCGGTGTCGAAGTAGTTGATGCCGGCGTCGATCGCGGCGTCGACGACCGCGCGCGTCCGCTTCGGCGTCGATCATCATCCCGAAGTTGTTGCAACCGAGCCCGACGACGGAGACGTCGAGCACACCGATCTTGCGAGTCTGCATGGACGCAGAAGCTAGGCGGCGGCCTCGCCGTCGATGGCGGTCGGGACGTCGAGCTCGATGAAGATGCACTCGCCGGGACACACCTCGGCGGCGTGGATCACCATGCCGGCGTGGCGCGGCGACACCCAGGCCAGGCTGCCGGAGCTCCCCGGGTCGTTGAGCACGTGACCGGACTCCGACACGTAGGCGATGCCGTCCTCGAGCTGCACGAAGACGTCGGGGCAATGGTCGACGCAGAGCCCGTCGCCAGTGCACAGGTCCTGATCGATCCAGACGCGCATGTGGTACCGAACGCTAGCGCCTACCCTGCTCACGATGTCAGCGACGGCCGTGAAGAAGATCCCCCACACCTGGCACCGCCCGAACGGAGACGTCGACGACCCGTGGGCGTGGCTGCGTGACCGCGACGATCCGGACACGATCGCCTTCCTCGAGGACGAGAACCGGATCGCCGAGGCGTGGTTCGCCGAACGCCAGACGTTGGTCGACACGATCTTCGGCGAGATCAAGTCGCGGGTCCAGGAGACCGACCTGTCGGCTCCCGTCCTGCACCACGGATGGTGGTACGTCACCAGCACGGAGGAGGGCCAGTCGTACCCCAGCCATCGCCGCGGCCGGTCGTCCGACTCGTCCGCCGACCAACTCGTGCTCGACCAGAACGTCGAGGCCGCCGACCACGACTTCTTCGACCTCGGCGGCCTGGAGCCGAACCCCGACCACACGCTCGCCGCGTGGGCTGCCGACACGATGGGCAACGAGCACTACACGCTGCACATCCGCGACATCGAGGCGGGTACCGACCTCGACGACGAGATCGTCGACACCGTCGCCTGGGCGGGCACGGCGTGGTCCGCCGACGGACGCGACCTGTTCTACGTCACCGCCGACGCGGCCGAGCGGCCGTTCGAGGTGTGGCGCCACCGGCTCGGCACGCGTCAGTCCGACGACCAGCGCGTGTACCACGAGCCCGACGAGCGGTTCTACGTGAACATCGGCTCGACGCGCAGCGACGAATGGATCATCATCCACTCCGGCAGCAAGCTGAGCACCGAGGAATGGCTCATCCCGGCCGCCGACGCCGGCGCCGAACCGCGCGTCGTGGTGCTACGCCGCCCCGATGTCGAGTACCAGCTCGATCATTGGGGCGACCGTTTCGTGGTGCTCACGAACGAGGACGCCGTCGACTTCCGCGTGATGGAGGCGTCGATCGAGGCGCCCGGTGAGTGGACCGAGCTCATCGCCCACGAACCGGGCCGGCGCATCACTGCCATCGAGCCGTTCGCCGGGTTCCTCGCCCTCCACGAATGGAACGACGCCCAGCCGCGGATCCGCATCCTCGACCGATCGGGTGAACGGTCGGTGCTGGACTTCGGCGACGAGCCGCACGACATCGAGTTCGGCCAGAACGCCGAATGGGAGTCGCCGACCCTGCGCGTCTCGCACCAGTCGCTCACGTCGCCATTGACGATCTACGACGTCGTCGTCGCGACCGGCGAACGGGCGATCGTCAAGCGGACCCCGACGCCGAACGTCGACCTCACCGCGTACACGTCGATGCGCGAGTGGGCGACCGCACCCGACGGCCAACGGGTGCCGATCGACGTCGTGCGTCACGTCGACACCCCGACCGACGGGAGCGCACCCTGCCTCCTCTACGGCTACGGGTCGTACGAGTCGTCGGTGCCGACCTGGTTCTCGGTCGCCCGCCTCTCGTACCTCGACCGCGGCGGGATCTGGGCCCTCGTCCACCCCCGCGGCGGCGGCGAGCTCGGCCGCCAGTGGTACCTCGACGGCAAGCTGCTGGCCAAGCGCAACACGTTCACCGACACGATCGCGGCCGCCGAGCATCTCGTCGCGTCCGGCTTCTCGGCACCCGATCGCCTGGCGATCCGGGGTGGCAGCGCCGGCGGTCTCCTCGTCGGAGCATGCATGACGATGCGCCCCGAGTTGTTCGCCGCAGTCGTGGCCGAGGTGCCGTTCGTCGACGTCGTCAACTCGATGAGCGACGCGACACTGCCGCTCGACGATCACCGAATGGGACGAGTGGGGCGATCCGCGCGACGAGCCGTTCGCCAGCTACATGCAGGGCTACTCGCCGTACGACAACACCGTCGCGACCGACTACCCGGCGTTGATGGTGACCGCCGGCCTCAACGACCCCCGCGTGAGCTTCCACGAACCCGCCAAGTGGGTCGCCAAGCTCCGTGCGCTGCGCACCAACGACGCGCCGCTCGTGCTGCGCACCGAGATGGGCGCCGGACATGCCGGTCCGAGCGGGCGCTACGACGCCTGGCGCGACGAGGCACGGGTGTACGCCTTCGTCCTCTCGACGACCTGAACGACACAACGGTCCGGCGTCGGGCGTGATCGCGGCGCCACGCTCAGGCGGCCGCGGCGACGATCGCCAGCACGACGAGCACGCCGTTGCGCACCAGATGGCCGGGGCCCAGCGGTCGGGCCGACCACGCGCCGAAGCAGGCGCACGGCGGATGCCGGCCCTCGCGCAGGCGAGCGATCACGAGCGACGAGAACACGAGCAGCAGGACGAGGGCGACGATCGCAGCCGGACGGCGAACCAGGTTGCTGACGAGGATCGCGCCGAGCCCGAGCTCGATCCACGGCAACGGTGCGACCGACCACGTGGGTGCTCCGAGCCCGGCGGCCTGCGCCGGCCAGGCGCGGCCGGCCGCCAGCTTCGACGCCCCGGCGAGGACGAACGCAGCTCCGAGCAGGATCGCCGCAACGACGCCGACGGTGTCACTCACGATGTGCCACTCGCACGCGTTGCTCGAGCGGCGCCACCGAGCAGAGCGTCACGCACCGAGCGTGAGCCGCAGGCCCTCGTAGGCGGCCACGACCTCGATCCCCCGCGCCCTGCCGCACGACGCCGCCGCCTCGGCGAGTGCATCGATGCGGTCGTCGTCGTGGGACGGATCATGGTGGAACAGCACGAGCGTGCGCGCCCTCGCCTCGATCGCCAGCCAGACCGCGTACTCGATCATGCAATGACCCCAGTCGCACTTGGACTGGAACTCGGCAGGCGTGTACTGCGCGTCGTGGATGAGGATGTCGACGCCCTCGCACAACTCCAACGCGCCCGGTGTGACGCTGAACGAACCGTCACAGGGTTGCTGGTGATCGCTGAGGTAGCTCACGCTCTGGCCACGCCACGTGACCCGGTACCCGCACGTACGCCCGATGTGAGGAATCAACCGCGACATCACGTCGAACTCGCCGATCGAGAACTCCGAGTCGGCGACGTCATGGAACCGGATGTCACCCGGGAGCTCGGCGAGCGTGATCGGGAACAGCGGCGGTCGGATCGTGTCGGTCATCACGTCGTACACCGTGCGACCCGACGCCTGCGACGGCGCGTACACGTCGAGCTCGGAACCCGCTCTGAGCAGCGGCGTGAAGAACGGGAGTCCCTGCATGTGGTCCCAGTGCAGGTGGCTCAGCAGGCACGCGCCAGTGAACGACCGGTCGGGCGAGCACTCGAGGCCGAAGTAGCGCACACCCGTGCCGAGGTCGAACAGGATCGGATCGCTCCCAGGCGCGGTGAGTGACACCGACGACGTATTCCCGCCGTACCGCCTGATCTCGTCGCCGTGACACGGGGTGGACCCCCGCACCCCATGGAACGCCACCGTCAATGCTTCGCTCTGGCCGATCTGTCGAACCGTACCCGCCGGACCACGTCGCCAAAACAGACGAGCGGTCCCGGTCGAGTGGTATTTCGTCACGGCCCTCGCCGCAGCGGGCGGCCGGGTGCAATGCGACCGACGGATAGGTTGCCGGCCATGACCGAACCGACCGCCGCCCCGGCGGAGCCGTCCGGCTGGCGGGCCACGGCCGAACGCGTGATGCCGTTGGCGCGTCGCATACCGGTGCTGAGGCGCATCGCCGCGTGGCGCGACGGAACGGTCGAGCTGCAAACGGTGCGACCCGAGTGTGAGCGACTCGCCCGCCTGGTGGCGCACTACGAGTCGCAGCTGTTCGTGATACCCGGCCACTTCTACTCGCCGTCGCCCGACCTCGAAGATCTCGATCGTCGCCGCAACGAGGTGTTCCGGCACGGGCGGGTGCCGATGCCCGGCGTCGATCTGAACGAGGAGGGACAACTCGCGCTCCTGGACGAACTGGCACCGATCGCCGCCGGGATCGACCTGCCCGTCCAACCGGCGGACGACTGGCGTTACCACTCCGACAACGAGGGCTTCGGTCCAGCCGACGGGATCACGCTCGCCAGCGTGCTCCGGCTGTGGCGGCCGAGCCGCTACATCGAGATCGGATCGGGCTGGACGTCGGCGCTGGCGCTCGATGTCAACGACCGCTTCCTCGACGGGTCGATGAAGACGACGTTCATCGACCCGTACCCGGAGCGGCTGCTCGACCTGCTGCGACCGGAGGACCACGACCGCGCCGAGATCCGCGCCGAGCCGGTGCAGGCGGTCGACCTCGCCGTGTTCGATGTGCTCGGACCCGGTGACGTCCTGTTCATCGACTCGACCCACGTCGCCCGCACGGGCGGTGATGTCGTGCACGACGTGTTCGCGATCCTGCCCCGCCTCGCCTCGGGCGTGCGGGTCCACTTCCACGACATGTTCTACCCATTCGAGTATCCGGCAGCGTGGGTGTTCGAGGGGCGGGCGTGGAACGAGCTGTACCTGATCCGGGCGATGCTCTCGGACAGCACGCGATACCGGGTGGTGCTGTGGCCGTCGATGCTGTCGGTGCTCCACACCGATCGGCTGGCGGCCGCGCTCCCGACGGCCATGCCCTACGGCGGCGGGAGCCTGTGGCTCGAAGTACGGTGACACACCGGTGACCGCCACGACATCCGCAACCGCGACCTCGAGCGACGCGCCCACCCTGCCGGACGGCCTGGTGGTCGTCGTCAAGCACGAGTGCGAGACGTGCCGGATGGTCGTGCCGGTGCTGCGGCAACTGGCGTCGAGCGTCGGCGTGACCGTGTACACGCAAGACGATCCGGCGTTCCCCGGCGACCCGGCGGCGATCCACGACGCCGATCTGGCGATCAGCTGGCACCACGACATCGAGACCGTACCGACGGTCATCAAGGTCGACGGCGGGGTCGAGGTCGGGCGCACGATCGGTTGGTTGCGTGAGCAGTGGGAGGCGCTCACCGGGGTCACCGGGCTCGGCGAGGACCTTCCGATGATGCGACCCGGCTGCGGTTCGATGAGCGTCGACCCCGACCTCGTCGACACGCTGAGGGTCCGGTTCGGCGCCACGACCCTGCGGTCGCGCCGCATCGAGATCGCCGAGCTCGAGGACGAGTTCGAGCTGATGTTCCAGCGCGGGTGGACCGACGGCTTGCCAGTCGTGCCCCCCACGGAGGAGCGCGTGCTGCGGATGCTCACCGGCACCACGCGCCCGCTCGACGAGATCGTCGCAACCGTCCCGCCCGACCTCGTCGACGTCACCGTCGAGAAGGTCGCCATCGCAGCCGTGATGGCGGGGTGCCTCCCCGAGTACCTCCCGTGGGTGCTCACCGCCGTCGAAGCGGTGTGCACCGACGAGTTCAACATGCACGGGCTGCTCGCCACCACGATGCCGGTCGGCCCGGTGATCGTCTGCAGCGGCCCTGGCACGCGCCGGATCGGGATGAACTCCGGGATCAACGCCCTCGGTCAGGGCAACCGCGCCAACTCGACGATCGGTCGCGCCCTGCAACTGCTCGTGCGCAACGTCGGCGGCGGTCGCCCCGGCGAGATCGACCGGGCCACGCACGGCAACCCCGGCAAGGTCTCGTTCTGCTTCGCCGAGGACGACGTGGCGTCACCGATCGGCACGCTCGCCGGCAGCCGCGGTGTCCCCGAAGGCATCGACGCGCTCACGGTCTTCCCCGGTGAGGGCCCGCGCTGCGTCGTCGACCAGCTGTCGCGGAACCCCGAGAGCCTGGCGAGCAGCCTCGCCGTCAACCTCCGCACGGTGCACCACCCCAAGCTGCCGATCGGGTTCGACGCGATCCTCGTGCTCGGCCCCGAGCATGCCCGGGTGTTCGCCGACGGCGGATGGGATCGCGCCCGCATCCTGGCCGAGCTGCACGCCCGCCTGCAGCTGCCCGGCAGCGAGATCGTGCGCGGCGCCGGCGGTATCGCCGAAGGTGTGCCCGAGTCGCTCGCCGACTCGATATTGCCGAAGTTCAGGCCCGACGGCCTGCTGCTGGCCTTTGCCGGCGGCCGCGCCGGGCTGTTCTCGGCCATCATCGGCGGTTGGGCGAACGGTACGGTTGGCAGCACACCCGTGACCCGCCAGGTCCGGTACTGAGACGCTTCGACCCGAGAGAATGCGAAAGGGCACGGTCACGCACATGACGACTCGCACGATCCTCGACCCGACCGGTGAGCGGTCGGTCGCCGAGCGGGCTCGCCTCGCTCGGCCGACGGCGCTCGATGGCCTGACGGTGGGGCTGCTCGACATCTCCAAACCGCGCGGCGACGTCTTCCTCGACCGTCTCGAGGAGCGGCTCACGGGCATCGGAGCGACGGTCAAGCGCTATCGCAAGCCGACGTTCACCAAGCCGGCGCCGGTCGACCTCCGGCACCTGATCGCCACCGAGTGCGAGGTGGTGATCGAGGCGCTCGCCGATTGAGGGAGCTGTACGTCGTGCAGTGTGCACGACATCAGCGATCTGGAGTTGCGAGGTGTGCCCGGGATGTTCGTCGCCTCGGAGGAGTTCGTGACCGCCGCCAACTCGCAGTCGTCATCGCTCGGGTTCTCGGCGATGGCTCGGGTGTTCACGCCCCACCCGATCCAGGACCGCACCGACGACGAGATGCGCGCCTACGCCGACGCCGCCTTCGACGACATCGTCGCCGCGATCACCGCCGGTTGACGACCACCGGAGAGGATCACGGAGATCACGGCAAGCTGAGCGTGCCGGCACGCTCGACGACGAGGCCGTCGTCGAGCAAGGAGCCGACGATGTCGTCGCGGTACCGGGTCCGCGGAACGGGACCGGATGCCAACGCCCGGAGCACCTCGCCGCGCGCCTGACGGGCCGAGCCGGCGTATGGCGCCTGTCGCGTGCTGACACCCGCCGATCCGACGGCCGGGTCGACGTGCGGCCGTCCGGCGCGGTTCCACGCGCACGTCGCGGCGAGCGGGCACTGGTCGCAGCGCGGCGACGGTCGGCACACGGACGCACCGAGGTCCATCAACACCTGGTTCCAGACCCACCCCCGTCCAGCAGGGACGTAGCCGTCGGCGAGGCGCTGCGCCGCGGATGCGGTGAGCCGCTCGCCAACGCTACGGGCGAGGACGCGGGCGACGTTCGTGTCGACCACGGCCACGTCGTGCTCGAAGGCGAAGGCGAGAACGGCTCGCGCCGTGTACGGCCCGATGCCGGGCAGGGACAGCAACTCCCCGAGCTCGTCTGGAACCTCACCGCCATGGTCGACGGTGATCGCCCGCGCCGTCATGTGCAGGTCGCGGGCGCGGCGTGGGTAGCCGAGGCCTTGCCACAGGCGCAGCACGTCGCCGAGTGGTGCGGCGGCACATGCTGCCGGCGTCGGGTAGGCGGCGCAGAACGACTCCCACTTGGGGATCACACGCTGGGCCTGCGTCTGTTGCAGCATCACCTCCGACACGAGCACGTGCCAGGCGTCGCGGGTGCGCCTCCAGGGGAGGTCGCGCAGGCGCGGGACGCCCCACGCGAGCACCGCGCCCGGTTCAATCCCAGGCGTCGATGCCGTCGTACGGTCGCGTTCTCTGGGGAGCGAACTCACGCTTCCAGACCATCACCCGGCGCCGGAAGTAGCACACTTCCTCGCCGTTCTGGTTGAAGCCCTTCGACTCGACGGTGACGATGCCGCGGTCGGGCTTCGACGACGACTCCTTGACGTCGAGCACCCGAGTCTCGGCATGGATGGTGTCGCCGTGGAACGTGGGGAACTTGTGCTGCAGCGTCTCGACCTCGAGGTTGGCGATCGCCGCTCCGCTCACGTCGGGCACGCTCATGCCGAGCACGAGCGAATACACGAGGTTGCCGACGACGACGTTGCGTCCTTGCACGGACTGGCTGGCGAACCAGTCGTTGGTGTGCAACGGATGGTGGTTCATGGTGATCATGCAGAACAGGTGGTCGTCGTACTCGGTGATCGTCTTGCCCGGCCAGTGCCGATACACGTCGCCGACGACGAAGTCCTCGAGGTGGCGTCCGAACGGCCGCTCGTGGGTGGTCATCGGCGGTGACGTTACCGGTCGTCCGAGGGCGGGACCGGATCCTCAGCTGGCGGCTTGTTGAAGCGCAACGCGAACTCGATCTTGGTCTCGCCCCGGGCGGTCTCCTCGACGGCGACGTCGCGGAGGCGCTTGAGCCGATCACGCCGCTCGATGCTCCACGGCCCGACTCGCAGCGACAGGTACAGGATCCCGCCGAGCAGGATCGGGAAGAAGAACTGCGCGAAGCGGTACGCACCGACCGCGAGCGTGGCCTGACGGCGTGGGATCCCGAAGCCCACGAGCATCGCGACATAGCCCGTGTCGACGTATCCGAGTCCACCCGGCGTGATGGGAATCGCGGCGAGCACGTTGGCGATGCCAAAAGCGACGATGAGCGCGTCGATGTCGAGACTCGCCCCGAACGCCCGGATGAACACCCACAGGGATGCGGCGTCGAGCAGCCAGTTGAGTGCTGACCAGAACAGCACCCGCCCGAGCAGGTGGCGGTCCTTGAGGAGCTCCTCGAGGCGCTCGGCGACCTGGGCCAGCACCTGCGCGGCCTTGTCATCGTCGACCCGGAAACGCCGGGCCACCCAGCGGATCGCTCGTTCGGCGCGCCCGGCGCCCTCCATCAGCCCGAACACGAGCGCCGCCGCGATCCCCATCACGATGATCCCGATGACGGCGACGAATCCGTAGAGCGGGTTGACGCCTCGGATCGGGATCGAGATGATCAGCCCGATCCACAGGATGACGTTGAGCATCACCGCCGAGCCGATACCGACCGTGCCGAGCGCGAACCCGGCGTCGGTGCCCCGGATGCCTGAGAGCGTGAGCAGCCGGTAGCCGAGGGCCGAGCCGGCGGCGCTCCCGCCGGGCACGATGCTCGACAACGCGCGCGTGCTCATCTGGATGCGGAACATCCGCATGCGCGTGAGGTGCTGGCCCGGGGCGCCGAGCGCGGCCCGTGTGAGGAGCGCGTACGAGAACAGCGCCGCCAGCTGGAGCAGGAAACCGAGGACCAGCAACCGCGGTTCGACCTTTTGGAGCTCTGTCCACGCGCTCCGGAAGCCGGGGATGAGCGGCAACACGAAGAAGTACAGGACGGCGACGAAGGCGACCAGCTTCAGTGTGAGCCGGAATCGTTTGCGCGCCGTCTTGCTGTCGGTGCGAGGGATCTCGGGGAGCTCACCCGTCACCAGTCCTTGCCCATCGACGGGTTCGCCGTGGCGTTCGGAGGTGTCGAGGGCAGGTGCGTCCATGCGGCGGCACCGGCCGTCCGTCGGAATACGGCCGGTCCGCCAACACTACGCCTCGCCGCTCACGGGTGACCGCGATCGTGCGCCAGGGGTCCTGATTCGGAGCCGCTGGCGCGCGGCGTCCCACCGACGGCGCGTCCCGCTTCCACGTTGAACGCGGTGCCGCTTGACGCCGAACGCGATCACGCTGCGACAGCCATTGGCGGTGACCACCGATAGTGGTACTCCGGCTACAGCTTAAGGGTGCTACCGGTGCGCTGTCGGCCGCTCTGCGTGGCGGCAAGTGACCTGTTCTCGGCCGAACCTGGCGCTCGCGGCGTGGTGTTGCCGAACCGCATAACGGCCGCCGCGACGTACGCACAGCGTCGTTTGTTGAGCAACCCTTGACTCGTCCTCGGGCCGCGAAGTGACGACACATTCGCGTGCCGTGGGGGCAACTCGCAGCACCGGGTTCGGTCCGCAAGGACCGGGTCCGTAGGTACACCCCCTCCGGGGGCGGGAAGGAGAGGAACGTGAGCAACTTCAAGAACACCATCAAGTGGCGCGCAGCAATGCCGGTCGCGAAGGCAGGTGCCGCAGCTGGCACCGTCATCGCATTGATCGCCGTTGTCGGAGCACCAATGAAGTGGTGGTGACGTGGTGATGTCGGGTTCGCCGGCTTCGGCCGGCGGACCCGACCTCGCGTTACCGACTTGAGTCGCAACCGACCTCTTCCTCCCGTATGTCAGATGGATATCTAATGGGCCCGAACGACGCACAGCGCAAGCGAGACCGGTACGTCGCGATCTACATCGGCATCGTCACGGTGCTGGCCGCGCTCACGACCGCCACCCTCGTCAGCGTCGAGATGGCCGATCAGTCGGCGAGTGTCAACTGGATCGCGTTCGGGCTGTTCGCGACCCTGCTGATCGTCGGCGAGACGAAGACCGCGCTCTGGATGCGGTTCGGCAACGGCGGCGAAGTCACACCCGGGTACGCGTTCGCGTACGCCCTGGCGCTGCTCGGCAGTCCAGCCGGCGCCGTCGCGGTCATGGCGTTCACCAGTGCCTACGTCGACATCAGGAGCCGCAAGCCGCTCCGCAAGGTCCTGTTCAACGTCGCCGACATCTCACTCGCCCTGTCGACCGGCGGGCTCGTGTTGCACGCCTTCGGCATCCAGGGCGCCATCACCGATCAGGGTTCGATCCCGTTGACCTGGGGAATCGGCATCCTCGCCGGCGGCACGATGGTCTTCGTGATGAACGGGATGCTCGTGTGTCTCGTCCTCGCCCTGCACACCGGCAACGGGTTCCTGGCCACGATGCGCGAGGGCTTCGCGCTGAGCATGACGGCCGACGGCGCACTTCTTGCGCTCGCGCCGCTGTTCGTGGTCGCCGTCGAGTTCAGCCTCGTCCTGCTCCCCCTCCTCGGCGTCACGTCGTTCCTCGTGTTCCAGTCGGCCCGCCACGCCTTGCAGCGCGCCCACGAGGCCAACCACGACTCGCTGACCAAGCTCTTGAACCGGCGATCGTTCTCCGACCGACTGACCGAGCTGCTCGAGACCGACGGACCGGCCGACGGTGCCGGCGCGCTCTTGCTGCTCGACCTCGACGGGTTCAAGGAGATCAACGACCGGCTCGGCCACCAGGTCGGAGACTCGCTCCTCCAGGGTTTCGCCGAGCGCCTCGAACGGGAGATGCCGGAGGGCGCCTTCGCGGCCCGCCTCGGCGGGGACGAGTTCGCCGTCCTCCTTCCGGGCGCCACCGACATCCCGGCGACCAAGCTCCTCGCCTTCGACCTCCACAACCGGCTGTGCCGGCCGCTCGTGGTGAACGGCTTCCCGTTGTCGGTCTCGATGAGCATCGGCCTGGCGTTCGCGCCGCACCACGCCGAGGCCTCGGCCGATCTGCTCGCCGCCGCCGACATCGCGATGTATCGCGCCAAGCGCTTCCGTACCAACGTCGAGGTGTACCAGACCAGCTCGAGCAGCCGTGAGCGCGGCCGGATCGGTTTGCTCGCCGACCTCTCGCTGGCGATCGACGACGACCAGCTCGACGTCCACTTCCAACCCCAACTCGAAATGGTCACGGGCCGCATCGACACCGTCGAGGCGCTGCTGCGCTGGCACCACCCCCGACTCGGGCCGGTGCCGCCCGACGAGTTCATCGGACTCGCCGAGCAGACCGAACTGATCGGGCCGCTCACCGAATGCGTGCTGCGACGGGCGACCAACGAGCTGTCGACGCTACGCGATCAGGACGTCAAGCTGGCCGTCAACGTGTCGGCCCGCAGCTTGCAGGACCGTCACTTCGTCGCCACCGTCATGCGCGTGCTTGCCGAGACCCGGTTCCCGGCGAACCGCCTCGAGCTCGAGGTGACCGAGCGCGCGCTCGCCACCGAGACCGAGCGCAGCCGCTTCACCGTCGAGGCCTTACGCGAATCCAGGATCCGGATCGCCATCGACGACTTCGGCACCGGTTACTCGTCGTTCATCACGTTGCGCGACGTCACCGCCGACCGCCTCAAGATCGACCGCACGTTCATCACCGACATCCACCGCCGCCGCGAGGACCTGCTCATCGTCAAGAACGTCATCGAGCTCGCGCACGGCCTCGGGCTCGAGGTCGTCGCCGAAGGTGTCGAGACCGAAGAGCAGTGGCGGATCCTCAGCGATCTGGGTTGTGACATCGCCCAGGGGTACGGCATCGCGATGCCGATGTCGATCCTCGACCTGCGGGCCTGGGTCGCCAAGCGCACGATCCGTCACGAGGAAGCGCTCGTCTCGTGATCCTGGTGTGGGTCACGGGCATCGGCGTGGCCTCAGCATTGTTCACCTGGACCCGCTTGCGGCGCCTCGCCGAGCTGCCGATCCGACACCTGTGGCTGGTCTGGCTGGCGCTCGGCGTGCAGCTCGTGCTGTTCGAGTACCTCGGCCGGCGGATCCCGCTCCCGGTGTCGGACAAGATCCACCTCGGGACGTACGCGCTGGCACTTGCCTTCCTGTGGCTCAACCGCCGCCTCCCCGGCGGCTGGCTGGTCGCGATCGGTACCTCGTTCAACCTCGCCGCGATCGTGGCCAACGACGGCTCGATGCCCGCCAACATGGAAGCGTGGCGCAAGGCGGGGATGCGCGAGATCCCCCCTGACGTGTTCGAGAACTCGCGCGCCCTGTCGTCACCGCGCCTGGCGATGCTGGGCGACATCTTCTACGTCCCGGCGTCGTGGCCACTGTCGAACGTGTTCAGCATCGGCGACGTGCTCATCGTCGTCGGTTCGACGTACCTCGCCCATCGTTGGTGCTCACGGCCGCGTGGACGCGAGCTGGCAGCGATCGCCGGCGGCGACGCGGTGTCAGACGGCGCGCACGAGGTCGTGCAGCTGGGCGACGAGCGCGGCGCGGACGGTTGCATCGGTCTTGCCGAGGTGGACGACGACCAGCTCACGATCGGGCACGACGACGATGTACTGACCCTCGTAGCCGTGGGCCGCGATGCTGCCCGGGAACTCGGGCCACATCCACCAGTGCCGTCCGTAGTCAAAGCCGCCGGGCACGCCGTCAGTCGGGTCGTGGGCGACGAACGTGCGGCCGTGATCGACCCAGCCTTCCGGCAGGATCCGCTCGCCGCCGACGATCCCGTCGTTGCGGTAGAGCTCACCGAAGCGGGCGTAGTCGAGGGCCGTCGCATCGACGTACGACGAGCCGACCCACGTGCCCGCGCCATCGAAGCGGGGCTCCGCCGACTCCATGCCGAGCGGGCCAAACAGGCGGTCACGTAGGAACGCACGCATGCCGGGTTCGCCGCCGCCGACGGCGTCGCCGACGATCCGGCAGATGATGTTGGTCGTGCCCGACGAGTAGTTCCATACGGTGCCCGGAGGATGGTCGAGTGGCAAGGCGGCGGCGTAGGCCGCGTGGTCGTCACTCCCGGACCCGAACAGCATGTCGATGCAGTGCGAGGCATCACCGTCGACGTAGTCCTCGACGAAACGCAGGCCGGGTCGCATCTCGAGCAGGTCGAGCAGCGTGATGCGTTCCTTGTCGGTCCCCGCCCACGCCGGCACCGCGGCCGGCGCTTGCGGATCGATGACACCGTCGTGCACCAACAGGCCGACCGCGGCATGGGTGATGCTCTTCGCCGTACTCCACGACACCAAGCGGGTGCTGGAATCCACCGGCCCGCCGGGACCGAACGGCGTGTCGGGCGACGTGCCATAGCGCTCGGCGACGACGTCGCCGCCCTGCAACACGACGAGCGCCAGCGAGATCCCGAGCTCGGGTGGGCGCTCGAAGATGTCCCCGATGATGTCTTGGACTCGATCCTCGACCGTCACGATCCGGGCACGCTATCCGACCGTCCACCGATGGGGCGGGGCGTCAGCTGATCGGAGACAGCATGGCCTCGGTCGCGGCGCGCAGCTCCGCCCGCTCGTCGAGGAACATCTGGACGTCACCCGGCAACAGCGGATGGGCGATCAGGTATCCCTGCGCGTACCGGCAACCGATGGCGCCGAGCTGAGCGAGCTGCTCGGCGTTCTCGATGCCCTTGCCGACGGTGTCGAGCCCGAGGTCGTGGGCGAACTCGATGACTCCACGCAACACGTTCGAGTCGGCGGCGAGGCTCGACGTGACGAAGTGCCGATCGAACTTCACGACGTCCACCGGCAGCACGCGCAGCTGTTCGAGCGACGTGTGGCGGACGCCGAAGTCGTCGAGGGCCACGCGGACGCCCATGTCGCGCAGCGTGCGCAGGACACTCGCGACGACGTCGTGGTCGTCGACCGGCGTCGAGTCGGTGATCTCGAGCTGCAGACGGCTCGGGGTCAGGTGACTGCGATCGAGGGCGCGACGCACGTCGGCAACGAACGAGGCGTCGCCGAGTTGCCTGGGGCTCACGTTCACCGAGATCCCCGGACCGTCCGGCGACGGATCCCAGGCCTGAGCGCGGCGGCACGACTCCTCGAGCACCCAGCGCCCGATCGGCGCCAACAGGTCGGCCTCCTCGGCGATGCTGATGAAGTGGGCGGGCTGCACCTCACCGCGCGTCGGATGGTTCCAGCGCAGGAGGGCTTCGAAGTCGCGAACGCGATCGGTCTCGAGGTTGACGACGGGTTGGTACCGCAGTGCGAGCTGGCCGCGGTCGAGCGCATCGACCAGCTCGACGCGCAACTCGAGTCGTTCGAGCACCTGCTGGCGCATGCCGGCCTCGAACACCTCGTACCGGCCCTTGCCGCGACGCTTGGCGAGGTACATCGCGACGTCGGCATCGCGCATCACGGCGTCGACATCGTCGTAGTGGTCGGCGAACGAGATGCCGACCGAGGCGTTCACGAAGATCCGCAGGTCAGCTCCGACATCGGCCGGCTGGCTGATCGCCTCGATGGCGCGGCGTGCCACCGCGGTCGCGACGTCGGGCGTCGCGCTCTCGAGGAGGATCGCGAACTCGTCGCCTCCCAGCCGGGCGATCGTGTCGCCCGCCCGCAGGAGCGCCGTGAGACGGTCGGCGACGACCTGCAGGAGGCGGTCACCGGCCGCGTGCCCGAGGCTGTCGTTGACCGATTTGAAGTCGTCGAGGTCGATGCTGAGCACCGCCGCGTGCGAGCCGGCCGGCTGGCGCCGTGTCCGCGCGGCATCGACGCGATCGGCGAAGACCGTCCGGTTCGACAGGCCGGTCAGCGAATCGTGGGTGGCCTCGTGGAGCAGTCGGGTGCGGCTGGCCTCGAGCTCACGCGTGACCAGGACCAACCGGAGCACGACGAGCGCGAACATCACCATCGTGCCGCCGAGCAGCGCCGGCACGTCCAACGACTGACCGGATCCGGCGCGCACCGCGAGGAGCACCGGGGACGCGAGCGTCACCGCGCCGAGGACGACCAGTCGCCGCACGGTCAGGCGCGGTTGCCCCATCTCTGGGAGCGGTTCGGCCACTCTGAACGCGTCGGGGTGCACCGCGGCGGCGACGATCAGCACGTAGCTGATCCACCAGCCGGCGTCGAGCAGCCCGCCGACGGAGTACGTGCTGTGGAGCGACAGGTACGTGTAGCCGACGTCGGCGATCAGCATGAAGAGCAG
Organism: Ilumatobacteraceae bacterium; assembly: GCA_963776935.1. Lineage (GTDB taxonomy): Bacteria > Actinomycetota > Acidimicrobiia > Acidimicrobiales > Ilumatobacteraceae > JALOLG01. Next base: position 44,313 of record CAVZOP010000001.1, read on the forward strand.
GGACGCGGTCATCGTCCAGAACGGGATCCCGCGACGCAGCTGCCGCACCGCGACCTGGGCGCCGATCGTGATCAGCAGCAGGTCGCCGGCCGGATAGGCGCACCCGATCAGCCGATCGGCCACGGTGAGCGTGGTGTCGCTCGCCGTGGGCGCCATCAGGAACACCCACAGGAACACGCCCGTGCCGACGGCCACGATCAGCCCGTCGACCAGGCCACCGAGGTCCTTCATCGGACCCTGGACGCGCAACAGCAGCACCAGCCCGATCGCCATGCACGGGTAGCCGGCCAGATAGAAGCTGTCGGCGAACGAGTACGTCGCACCGCTCTCGGAGATGTAGGCGACGTAGTTGAAGCCCAGGTCGCCGAACAGGAAGCACACCTGACCGCCCAGGATCCACACCCACGCCGCCCGGTGCTGGGGCAGGCGCGAGACGGTGACCAGGCCGACCACCAGGATCCCCCCGACGAACGCATCCCAGAACAGGTCGGCGACCAGGCCGTTCAGGACCCACAGGTACACGGGGAGCAGGCACAGGCCGGCGGCGACGATCCACGTCGGTCGCCTCGCGTCTGAGTGCTCACTCTCCATGCGTCAATCATCGGCAGAACCCGCGATTCGCTTGAGATCACCAACCCCCGTTCTGTCTGCCTCAGATTCAGCGGATGCTCATCTGAGGCAGACAGAACGGGGGTTTGGTCAGGTGAGGTCGCGGTCGAGGTCGATCCACTTGTGGGGGGTGGCGGGGGGTGGGGACGTGGCGCGGTCGATGGCGTCGGCCACGGTGACGGCGCGTTGGGCCAGCGACCGATGGTCGGGGCGGACGAAGTTGGCCGCGACGGAGCGATCGAAGAAGTCGAGGAGCGGCGTGTAGAAACCGTCGACGTCGAGGAACACGACGGGCTTGGACATCAGGCCGAGCTGGTTCCAGGTGAGGATCTCGATCACCTCCTCGAACGTCCCGAACCCGCCCGGGAGGGCGATGAAGCCCGACGCCAACTCCGCCATCAGCGCCTTGCGCTCGTGCATCGAGGCCGTGACCTCGAGCCGGGTGAGACCGGGATGGGCGATCTCACGCTCGACGAGATGCGCCGGCATCACGCCGACGACCTCGCCGCCGGCGGCGAGCGCCGCATCCGCCAGTTGGCCCATCAGCCCGACGTTGCCGCCGCCGTACACGAGTGCGAGACCCCGCGCCGCGAGCCCGGCGCCGAGCTCACGGGCGATCGTGACGAAGGACTCCGACGCGCCCACGTTGGAACCGCAGAACACGCACACCCGCAACCACGCATCGCCAGCCATCGGCCCAGGTTCGCACGCCGCCAACGGCGAGGCCCTCCACGTTGACACTTGGGTCGACGCGGAGTACTGCCAGTAAATTCGCCGCGATGACGACACCGCTCGCCGCGCCCGATCTCGACGCCGCCTCCGATGTCGTCGATCTCGCCGATCGCGCCGTGGGGACCGCGATCCGCCAGTTGACGTCGTCGGGCGGGCCGGACGTGCAGCAGGTGCTCGCCTACGACGTGGCCCACGCGGCATCCGCCGTCGCCACCGCCAGGGCCCTGCTCGACTACGGGACCAAGGGCGACGTCGAGGCCCGGATCACGTGCGCGTTCGTCGCCGACGTCGTGCACGACCTCGTCAGCAAGCTGATCGGACGCGAGCACCTGTGGGGAGTCGACCCGGCGTCGCTGTCCGGGGCGCACGACTTCGTCGCCACCTACCGGGATCCGGACTTCATCGGTTCCCTCGCCGACCAGGCCGGACCACGCCACCTGAGTGACGACATGGAGATGGTGCAGGACACGTTCCGGTCGTTCGCCAACAACGTCGTGGCCCCGCACGCCGAGCACGTCCACCGCACCAACGGCGACGTCCCGGAGGAGATCATCTCCGGGCTGGGCGAGATCGGGGCGTTCGGTCTGAGCGTCCCTGCCGACTACGGCGGCTACAGCGAGGGCGGGGACGCCGAGTACATGGCGATGGTCGTGGCGACGGAGGAACTGAGCCGCGCCAGCCTCGGCATCGGCGGGTCGCTCATCACCCGCCCCGAGATCCTCACCCGCGCCCTGGTGAAGGGCGGCACCGAAGCGCAGAAGCTCGAGTGGCTGCCGAAGCTGGCCACCGCCGAGGTGATGCCGGCCGTCGCCGTCACCGAGCCCGACTTCGGCAGCGACGTGGCCGGCATCAAGGTCACCGCCACGCCCGCCGACGGTCCCGCCGGTGAGCCCGGTTACGTGATCAACGGCGTCAAGACGTGGTGCACGCTCGGGGCGCGGGCAGACGTCCTGGCCCTGCTCGCCCGCACCGACCCCGATCGTTCGGCCACCCACCGCGGCCTCAGCCTGTTCATCGTGCCCAAGCCCCGCGGCGACGGCCACGGATTCGAGTTCAGCCAGGACGGCGGCGGACGCATGGAAGGGCGCCCGATCGACACGATCGGCTACCGCGGCATGCACTCGTACGAGATCGCGCTCGAGAACTGGTGGGTGCCGGCCGCCAACCTGATCGGCGAGAGCGACGGTCTGGGGCGCGGTTTCTACTTCCAGATGGAAGGCTTCGAGAACGGCCGCCTACAGACCGCCGCCCGCGCCGTCGGCGTCATGCAGGCCGCCTACGAACAGGCACTCGAGTACGCCCGCAATCGCTCGGTCTTCGGTTCGAACATCTACGAGTACCAACTCACTCGCATGAAGCTCGGCCGCATGGCGGTGCTGATCCAGGCCGGGCGGCAGTTCGCCTACGCGGTGGCGACGATGATGGCCAAGCAGCAAGGTGCGACCGAGGCCAGCATGGTCAAGGCGTACGTGTGCAAGGCCGCCGAGTGGGTCACCCGCGAAGCGATGCAGATCCACGGTGGCTTCGGCTACGCCGAGGAGTACGCCGTCAGCCGCCTGTTCGTCGACGCTCGCGTGCTGTCGATCTTCGAGGGCGCCGACGAAGTCCTCTGCCTCCGGGTGATCTCCCGCCGGCTCGTGCCGGCCGATTGATCACCTCGCTACAACCATCCGGTCAGCAAGTCGCCGACGGATCGGATGCGGTCGCAATCGACCGTCGGGTGATCGTCGTACGGGTCGAGGAGGATCGGGTGCAGGCCGGCCGCCCGTGACCCGCCGACATCCATCGTGACCGAGTCACCGACGTAGACGATCCGCTCCGGCGCGATGTCGGGGAACGACGGGAGGGCGTGCTCGAAGATGCGCGGGTCGGGCTTGGCGACGCCGACCACGTGACTGTCGACGATGCACCGCACCGTCGTGGCCGCGCCGGGGCCGACGTGACACACCCCGCTGCGACGGAGCTCGGACTCGATCTGGCCGGAGGCGTTCGAGACGACACCCATCGGAACGCCGGAGTCGGCGAGCGCCGCCATCGCCTCGAGCGTTTCGGGGATCGGCCACCGCCAGAGAAACGCCGTGCGGGTGGCGCCGAGGACGACCGCGGCGTGCTCGCGTTCGTCGACGGCGACTCCGATCGACTCGACGTAGGCCAGGTTGTAGTCGTGCCAGTCGGCCTCACCCGCGATGACCCGCGACTTGTTGGCCATCGCGTAGTAGTGGGCGCGGCGGTGGACGTCGATCGACGGATCGCCGCCGAGTGGCGCCAGCAACGGTCCGAGCACGGTCGGGTCAGGAAGCACGAGCACGCCGCCCGCGTCGAAGATGACGGCGTCGAAACGAGCCCGACCCGACGAGGAAGCGGACGCCGAGCCCGCCATTGCGACCGTCAGCCGCCGGGGGGCGTCAGTTCGGCCAGATTGATGTCGCAGGTCTCGAACAGGTCGAGGAACATCGACGGGTTGTCGGCGCCGCTGGCGGCGACCTCTTCCATGTCGAGGTTGTCGACCAGGCAGTTCGCCTGATCCTCGCTCATGCCCATCGCCGTGAACTGTCGCAGCAGCTCGTCGCGGATCGTGCCCTCACCCGTGAGGGTGTCGCCGTCGTCCGAGTCGGCGCCGGTGTCATCGGTGGCGTCGCCGTCGTCGGTGACGTCGTCGTCCGCGATGCCGCACTCGCGCTCGTTGTAGGCCTCGATGCGCTCGCTCGCGGCCTCGGCCTCGGGGTCTTCGAAGACGGCCTGGTCGACGTCGAGGATGTTGAAGTCGGCGTCCTTCAGCGCGTCGAAGATCACCTTGCTGCGTTCGACGGTGAGCTCGATGTCGGCCTTGACCTCTTCGGGTGCCGAATCGGCGGCGTCTTCGACGAGATCGATCATGCTCTGGTACGCGTTCTCCAGCGCTTCCGGATCAGTGAAGTCGACGCCTTCGAGCAGGTCGTCCTCGGCCTCGACACTGCGGGCCAGATCGCACCACTCGCTGTCGTTGCCACCGGAGTCGCCCCCGTCGCCGGCGTCGCCCGAATCGGCGTCGTCGATCGACGCGTCGGACTCGGCGCCCGCATCGTCGGCAACGTCATCGTCGCCGCCGCACGCCCCGCCCACGAGTGCGAGTGCAGCAACCATCACCAATGCTCGTCTCTTCACTGTCCACCGTTCCTGTTCACGCTGCGACGCACAGCGCGTCGCAGCGAGCACTGTACCGAGTCATTTGCCGACGCCGACGTCATAAACCGACGCCGGGCGTGGCGCTCACAGCACGCTACGGAACAATTCGACGGTCCGGCTGAACGCCTCCGCCGAGTGCTCGGCGTCGTAGACCTCCGGCCGGGTGTCGTTGAAGAACGCGTGATGGCAGCCCGAATGGATGTGCAGCGTGGCGTCCTTGCCCAGCTCGCGCAGCTGCGACTCGAGCGCTCGCGTCGGCTCCGGGCCGGCGAACTCGTCGAGCTCGGCGTACTCGCCGACCACCTTGGCGTCCAATGCCGACCAGTCGGGCTGCGCCGTCGGCCACGGGATCACGCCGTAATACGGCGCCGTCGCCTTGACGGCGTCCGGTCGATGGCAGGCGAGCACGAGGGCGAGCCCGCCTCCCATGCAGTACCCCACGGTGCCGACTGCGTCGCGACCGGTGCGTTCGAGGAGAAGGTCGACGGCGCCCGAGAGATCCTTCGCGGCCCGCTCGAGGTTGAGCGCCATCATCAGCTTGCCGGCACCGTCGGGCTCGGTCGTCGACTCACCCCGGTACAGGTCGGGCGCGAGCGCCGTGATCCCGGCGGCCGCGAACCGGTCGGCGACATCGATGATGTGTGGCACCAGGCCCCACCACTCCTGGATGACGACCACGCCCGGAGCCGCCCCATCGTCCCCGTCGGCGACGGCCAGGTAGCCCTCGCACGTGCCCCCGTTGCTGGCGAACGAAACCATGTCACCCATTTGGCCCACCCCATCTCCCTCACTCTGCGGCCACTCACACTGCGGCCACTCACTCTGCGGCCATTCACCCCGCGCAACGTAGACCGCTCGTTGTACGGGAACAAAGACGGGTCTGTCCACCCCTCCATGTAGCGAATACCATCGCCAGCATGACCCTCGATGTGACGCAGCCCGACACGACCGTGCCTCCCGATACGACCGTGCCTCCCGATACGTCGATGTCCCCGTACCTCGCCACCGCGTACGAGAACGACCGTGCCCACGTCTTCCACTCGTGGTCGGCGCAAGGCGCCATCAACCCGGTGGTGATCGCCGGCGCCTCCGGCGCCCGGATGTGGGACGACCACGGCAACAGCTGGCTCGACTTCTCGAGCCAGATGGTCAACGTCAACATCGGGCATCAGCACCCCCGCATGGTCGCCGCCATCAAGGAGCAGGCCGACCGGCTCTGCACGATCGGGCCGCCGATGGCCAACGACATGCGCAGCGAGGCTGCCCGGCTGATCACCGAGTTGGCTCCCGGCGACCTGAACATGGTGTTCTTCACCAACGGCGGCGCCGAGGCGATCGAGAACGCCACGCGCATGGCCCGCCTCCACACCGATCGCCACAAGGTGCTGTCGACGTACAAGAGCTACCACGGCGCCACCGCCGGCGCGATCTCGCTCACGGGCGAGGGGCGGCGCTGGGACAGCGAGCCCGGCGTCCCGGGCGCGGTGAAGTTCTGGGGCCCGTACCCCTACCGGTCGGCGTTCAACGCCACGTCACACGCCGAGGAGTGCGAGCGGGCGCTGGCCCACCTGCGCGCCACCGTGCTGGCCGAGGGTCCGCAACACGTCGCGGCGATCCTGCTCGAGACCGTCGTCGGCACCAACGGGATCCTCGTGCCGCCCGACGGCTACCTGCAGGGCGTGCGCGAGCTGTGCGACGAGCACGGGATCGTGATGATCTGCGACGAGGTGATGGCGGGGTTCGGCCGCTGCGGCGAGTGGTTCGCGTTCGACCACTGGGACGTCACGCCCGACCTCGTCGCCTTCGCCAAGGGCGTCAACTCCGGTTACGTGCCGCTCGGCGGGGTGATCATCAAGCAGTCGATCGCCGACACGTTCCGCGAGCGCGTCTACCAGGGTGGGCTCACCTACTCGGGGCACCCGCTGGCGTGCGCCAGCGCCGTCGCCAGCATCAACATCTACAAGGACGAGGGCATCGTCGAGCACGCCCGCCATCTCGGCGCCGACATCATCGGCCCCACCCTCGAGGGCTTCGCGGCTCGCCATCCGAGCGTCGGCGACGTGCGCGGCCTCGGCGTGTTCTGGGCGATCGAGCTCGTCGCCGACCGCACGACGAAGGCGCCGCTCGACGCCGCCGCGATGGGCAAGGTCATCGCCGCCTGCAAGGACCGCGGTGTCTGGCCGTTCGCGCCCGCCAACCGCATCCACGTCGTCCCGCCGCTGACGATCAGCGACGACGAACTGCGAGAGGGCCTCGCCGTCATCGACGAGGCCCTCACAGTGGCCGACAACCTCTAATCCCCCGTTCTGTCTGCCTCAGATTCAGCGGATGCTCATCTGAGGCAGACAGTTCGGGTTTTTCGGTGGGGTTAGGCGCCGCCCTCTTCGAGGGTGACCTCCATCGGTTCGAAGGCCGAGCCGGTGGTGTCGACGCCCTTGGCCGCGAGCATCGCCAACGCCTCGGTGATGATGTCGTTGGTGAACGCTCCGTCGGTGGGTGGGGCGGTGAGCACCGTTGCGCCTTCGAGGTTGGCGGTGTTCTGGGCGATCTCGACGGTGCGGTCCCAGGCGGCCTGGTCGATGAAGCCGATGCCGTCGGGGGCGGGCCAGATGAGCTTGTTGATCTCGTTCATCTGCCACAGCTGGTGGCTGTTGCCGAGCTGCGAGCCGGCGGCGACCACGATGTCGCGGCACTCCTCGGGGCTGACCCGGCAGTACGACCAACCCTCGATCGACGCGGCGACGAACGCCACGGCCGTCTCGCGGTAGGCCGGATCGGACGCCAGCCTGGCCGCATCGGCCCAGATCGCGTCCTGGAGCATGCCGACACCGACGTCCTCGTAGGAGATCACGTTGAAGTCCTCCGGCGTGTACAGCTCACCGGTGTCGGGGTTCACGGCCTCCAGCACCTGGGCGTACTCGTTGTAGGTCATCGCCTCGGCGGCATCGATGTCACCCGCCAGCAGCCCGAGCATGTCGAACTGCTGCTGCACGAGCTCGACGTCGGATGCCGGGTCGAGGCCGGCCTCGGTGAGGGCGGCGAAGATCTCGTACTCGTTGCCGAAGCCCCAGTTGCCGATCTTCTTGCCGGCGAAGTCCTCGGGCGAGGTGATGCCGGCGTCCTTGAACGACACCTGCAGCGTGCCCGAGCGCTGGAAGATCTGGGCGATGTTGACGATGTCGGCCCCGGCCTCGCGGGTCTGCAGCGCCTTGGGCACCCAGGCGATCGCGAAGTCGGCCGCGCCGTCGGCGAGTTGCTGCTGCGGGACGATGTCGACGCCGCCTTCGAGGATCTCGACCTCGAGGCAGTGGTTCCGGTAGAACTCCTGGTCGACGGCGGCGAAGTAGCCGGCGAACTGAGCCTGCACGAACCACTGCAATTGCAGCTTGACGGGTGTCGGGGTGCCGCACGGTTCGCGGCCCTCGGGCTCGGTGGCTCCAGGGGCCGCGGTGCCGTCGTCGGCCGGAGCCTCCGACACCGATGCCGCGTCCTCGTCGTCGTCGCCGCACGCAACGGCGACCAGCGACAGCGCGAGCACGCTCGCGGTCGCCGCCTTCCACTGACGCCTTTTCAGGTGGCGATGTCGCTTCATGTGATTGCTCCCCCGGGGCCGAGGCCCCTGTTGTGTGTGGTGATGCTCTCCAAGCAGATGGAGATCAGGTAGAACACCAGCCCGAGCAGGCAGGCGCCGAGCACGTAGGCCCAGGCGACGGCGTTCCTCGATGCGGCGATGTTCGAGACGATGCGGGATCCGAGCCCGTTCTGCGAACCCCCGAAGTACTCGGCCACGAACGCCGTGATGACGGCGGCCGGAGCGGCGATCTTGAGCGCCGTGAAGAGATACGGCACGGCGTTGGGCACGCGGGCCTTGACCAACACCTCGGTCGGGCTGGCGGCGTACGACCGCAGCAGTTCGAGGTGGGTGGGGCTCACCTGGCGCAGCCCTCTGGCGACGTTGACGAGCACGATGAAGTAGACGACGACCGTCACCATCAGGCGGCGCGGCACCTCCGACGTGATCGAGAACATGTTGTTGAACACGGCCACGAGCACGAAGATCGGCACCGCGTTGAGGGCGATCGCCAGTGGTGTGAGCAGTTCGTTGAGCAGGTTGAACCGCATCAGCAGGAACGACATCGCGATGCCGAGCAATGTCCCGGCGACGAGCCCGACCAAGGCGTTGGCGCCCGACACCATCGTCGCGTCCCAGATGAGCTCGAAGTTGGACGTGAACTGCTCCCAGATCGCCGACGGTGGCGGCAGGAAGTACGGCTTGAGATCGAACACCTCGACGGCGGCCTCCCAGAGCGCGAGAAACGCGACGCCGAAGACGAGCGGCGGCCAGACGGCGCGGACGACCCGGCCGACGTTCATCGGTCCTCGACCGCCTGTGGAATGCGTGCGGGCCCGTGGGCGCGCAGCGCCTCACGCACCTCGGTGATCTTCTTGAAGAACTCACCGTCCTCGCGCGTGTTGTCGTCGCGCCCAACACCGAGGTCGACCGTCACGACATCGGTGATGCGACCGGGCCGGGGCGACATCACGACGACGCGATTCGAGAGGTACACGGCCTCGGGGATCGAGTGGGTCACGAAGACCACCGACGTCCCGGTCTCGGCACAGATCCGCAGCAGCTCGGCTTGCATGTGCTCGCGCGTCATCTCGTCGAGCGCTCCGAACGGCTCGTCCATCAACAGCAGCGGCGGATGGGCGGCGAGTGCGCGTGCGATCGCGACGCGCTGCTGCATCCCACCCGACAGCTGCCACGGGCGGTGATTTGCGAACTCCCCCAGCTTCACCAGATCGAGCATCTCGCGCGCCCGGTCGGTGCGCCTCTTCTTGTCCCACCCCTTGAGCTCGAGCGGGAGCTCGATGTTCTTGGTGACGCTGCGCCAGTCGAACAGGCCGGCCTGCTGGAACGCCATCCCGTATTCCTGGTCGACCCGCGCCTGGTGCGCGTCCTTGCCGTTGACGACGACCGATCCGGTGGTCGGCGCGATCAGATCGGCGATCAGCCGGAGCAGCGTCGACTTGCCGCAGCCGGATGGTCCGATCAGCGACACGAACTCGGCCGGCTCGACGGTGAGGTCGATGTCGACGAGTGCGTCGACCTGGTTCGGCCGGCCCTGGTTGAAGACCTTGCTCACGCCCTGCACGACGACCGCGCTCACGCCAGCGCCTCCCCGATCCGTTCCTTCGGACGGTTGCGCATCAAGAAGTGGTCGATCAGCGCGACGAGCCCGGCCATCACCAGCCCGAGCGCGGCGGCTCCGAACACCGCCGTGAACACCTTGGCGGGATCGGACGTCGCCTCACGCGCGTACTCGATGATCAGCCGCCCGACGCCGCCCCGCAATCCGGTCGAGATCTCGGCGACGACCACGCCGACCACCGACGCGGTGGCGGCCAGCTTGAGCGCCGGCACGATGAACGGAACGGCGGCAGGGAACCGCAGTTTGAACAGCGACTGACGGAACGTGGCGGCGTAGCTGTCCATCAGCTCCATCGACGCGGCCGGCGCTGACTTGAGCCCGCGCAGCGCGCCCACCGCGACCGGGAAGAAGGCGAGAAACGCGCCGATCACGGAGGCCGACAGCCACCGCGGCCACACCCAGTCGCCGACCTGCACCCGGCCACCCCAGCTCACGACGAGCGGCGCCAAGGCGATCAGCGGCACCGTCTGCGACACGACGAGGTACGGCAGCAGGCCGCGTTCGACGACCCGGAACCGCGCCATCAGCACCGCCAGCGCCAGACCGACCGCGACTCCCAGGGCGAACCCGAACACGGCGAGCCGGAACGAGAACCAGGCGCCCGCCAGCACGACCCGCCAGATGTCCCGGTCAGACCCGCGGCGGTCGGGCTCGGTGTAGCGCGAGAGCATGTCCCACACGTGGGGCATCGCGGTGTCGTTGGCGCGGGGCAGGATCGTCCATCCGATCAGCCGGCCGCCGTCATCCGGCCCGAGCTGCTTGTACACCTCCCACAGCGCCGCTGCCATCAGCAGCGCCGCGACGAACAGGACGGCGCGCCTCACGACTTCGCGGCCACCGACTGGGCGATCGCCGGGATGATGTGATCGCCGTACGCCTGGAGCGTGCTGTCCTTGCCGTCGTGCTGCAGGTAGACGGCGAACTGGTCGACACCGAGATCGCGCAGCTCGTTCAGGCGGCGCACGTGCTCGTCGACCGGGCCGAGGATGCAGAACCGATCGACGATCTCGTCGGGCACGAACGCCGCGTGCGTGTTGCCCGCCTGACCGTGCTGGTTGTAGTCGTAACCGGTGCGGCCCTTGATGTAGTCGGTCAGCGCCGCGGGAACGGCGGCGCTCTCGCCGTACCGCTCGACGATGTCGGCGACGTGGTTGCCGACCATCCCACCGAACCACCGGCACTGGTCGCGCAGATAGGCGAGATCGTCGCCGACGTAGGCGGGAGCCGCCACGCAGAACGCGATCGCCGCCGGATCGCGTCCGGCGGCGGCGGCGGCATCACGTACGGCGCGGATGGTCCACTCGGCGATCTGGATGTCGGCGAGTTGCAGGATGAAACCGTCGCACGTCTCGCCGATCAGCTTCAGCGCCTTCGGCCCGTAGCCGGCACCCCACACCTCGAGCCGGCTCTTCGACGCCCACGGCAACGTGATGGTCGAGCCCTTGTACTCGACGCTGCGACCGTTGGCGAGCTCGCGGATCACGTGGATCGACTCGGCCATCGTGGCGAGCGTGGTCGGCTTGCCGTTGGTGACCCGCACCGCCGAGTCGCCGCGGCCGATCCCGCAGATCGTGCGGTTGCCGTACATCTCGTTCAACGTCGCGTACGTGCTCGCCGTGACCGTCCAGTCGCGCGTCGCCGGGTTGGTGACCATCGGACCGACGATCACGTTTCGTGTCTCGGCCAGGATCTGGCTGTAGATGACGTACGGCTCCTCCCACAGGATGTGCGAGTCGAACGTCCAGACGTGCGAGAACCCGTACTGCTCGGCGCGCTTGGCGAGATCGACGACGCGCGCCGCGGGCGGCGTCGTCTGCAGTACGAGCCCTAGGTCCACGAGCGTTTCCAGCGGTTTGTGTCACCGAAGGCGGCGACCTTCGCCGGTTGCGGTGACACAAACAAGAGGAGCGGGGCCATGGTCAGCGGTTTTGGGGGAAGCCGAGGTCGATCGTCGATGTCGACGGGTCTGGCCAGCGGGACGTGACGACCTTGCCGCGGGTGTAGAAGTTGATGCCCTCGGGGCCGTACATGTGGGTGTCGCCGAACAGGCTCGCCTTCCAACCGCCGAAGCTGTAGTAGCTCACCGGCACGGGGATCGGGACGTTGACGCCGACCATGCCGACCTCGACGTCGAACTGGAACTGACGCGCCGCGCCGCCGTCGCGCGTGAACAGCGCGGTGCCGTTGGCGTAGGGGTTGGCGTTGATCAGGTCGATGCCCTCCTGGTACCCGGAGACGCGCACCACCGACAGCACGGGTCCGAAGATCTCGTCGTCGTAGCAGGCCATGCCGGGCTTGACGTCGTCGATCAGCGAGGGCTTCAAGAAGAAGCCCTGCTCCGGCGTGACCCCCTCACGCCCGTCGACGACGAGCGTCGCCCCGGCCGCCGGCGCGCCTTCGAGATAGCTCGTCACCTTGTCGCGATGCTCGCCGGTGATCAGCGGGCCCATCTCGCTGTCGGGCTCGTTGCCGGGTCCGATCCGCACGTTGGGGATGCGCTCGGCGATCTTGCCGACCAGCTCGTCGGCGATCGCATCGGCGGCGAGCAACACGCTGATCGCCATGCAACGTTCGCCGGCCGAACCGTACGCGGCGCCGATGGCCGCGTCGGCGGCCATGTCGAGGTCGGCGTCGGGCAGCACCAGCATGTGGTTCTTGGCGCCGCCGAGTGCCTGCACCCGCTTGCCGTTCGACGTCCCGGTCTCGTAGATGTACTTGGCGATCGGCGTGGAGCCGACGAAGCTGATCGCCGCGATGTCGGGGTGCTCGAGCAGCCGGTCGACGGCGACCTTGTCGCCCTGCACGACGTTGAAGCAACCGTCGGGCAGCCCGGAGTTGTGCAACAGCTCGGCCATGAACAGCGACGCCGACGGGTCCTTCTCGCTCGGCTTCAGCACGAACGTGTTGCCGCACGCCAGGGCGTTGGCGAACATCCACATCGGGACCATCGCCGGGAAGTTGAACGGCGTGATGCCGGCCACCACACCGAGCGGCTGGCGGATCGAGTAGACGTCGACGCCGGTCGCCGCCTGCTCGCTGTACCCGCCCTTGAGCAGGTGCGGGACACCGCACGCGAACTCGATGTTCTCGAGCCCTCTGGCGACTTCGCCCATGGCGTCGGACATCACCTTGCCGTGCTCGGCGGTGAGCAGCGACGCGATCTCCTTGCGGTTGGCCTCCACCGCCTCGCGCATGCTGAACAGGATCTCGGCGCGCCGCGACAGGCTGGTCGCCCGCCACGCGGGGAACGCCGCCTTGGCCGCGGCGACGGCCGCGTCGACCTCGTCCGACGACGCCAGGTCGACGGCACCCGATTGCTCACCGGTGGCCGGGTTGTAGACGACGCCGGAGCGACCCGACGTGCCGGTGACGGCCGAGCCGCCGATCCAGTGTGAGATTCGATTCATGCTTGCGCCTCCTCGTTGAGCCCCGTTGTCACGCACTTCACGTCAGATATTGGGAGAGCCCGCGCTTGAGGTACTTGCCGTGTCCGGCCCGGCCGTGGAACTGATCGCTCTCGACGATCACGCTGCCCCGGCTCAGCACCGTGTCGACCTTGCCGTCGATCTCGAAGCCTTCGTACGCCGAGTGGTCCATGTTCATGTGGTGCTTGTCGTTGATGCCGATCTTCGTCTTCCGCGACGGATCCCACACGACCATGTCGGCGTCGGCACCGGGCACGATCGCACCCTTGGTCGGATACAGGCCGAACATCCGCGCCGGCGTGGTGCAGCACGTCTCGACCCAGCGCTCGAGCGTGATCTGCCCGTCGACCACGCCCTGGTAGAGCAGCTCCATGCGGTGCTCGACGCCGCCGATCCCGTTCGGGATCTTCGAGAAGTCGCCGAGTCCGAGCTCCTTCTGCTCCTTCATGCAGAACGGGCAGTGATCGGTCGACACCACCGCCAGCTCGTTCATCCGCAGGCCCTTCCACAGGTCGGCGTGGTGGTGCTCGTGCTTCGAGCGCAGCGGTGTCGAGCACACCCATTTGGCGCCCTCGAAGCCCGGCTGCGACAGCTGATCCTCGAGCGACAGGTAGAGGTACTGCGGACACGTCTCGGCGAACACGTTGTGACCCGCGTGCCTCGCCGCCGCCACCTGTTCGAGCGCTTCGGACGCCGACATGTGCACGATGTAGAGCGGCACGTTGCCCGCCACCTTGGCGAGCTGGATGGCGCGGTGGGTCGCCTCCCCCTCGAGCTCGGCCGGACGGGTGAGCGAGTGGAACCGCGGATCGGTCTCGCCCCGCGCCAGCGCCTGGGCGACGAGCACGTCGATGGCGATGCCGTTCTCGGCGTGCATCATCATGACCGCACCGCTCTCGCCGGCGTTCTGCATCGCCCGCAGGATCTGGCCGTCGTCGGCGTAGAACACGCCCGGGTACGCCATGAACAGCTTGAAGCTGGTGATGCCCTCGTTGTCGACGAGGTACGTCATGGCCTTCAACGACTCGTCGTCGACGCCACCGATGATCTGGTGGAAGCCGTAGTCGATGGCGCAGTTGCCGTCGGCCTTGGTGTGCCAGTCGGCGAGGCCGTCCATCACGTTCTCGCCGGCGCGTTGCACGGCGAAGTCGATGATGGTGGTGACGCCACCCCACGCCGCGGCGATCGTGCCGGTCTCGAACGTGTCGGACGCCGCGGTGCCGCCGAACGGAAGCTCCATGTGGGTGTGCACGTCGACGCCACCCGGGATCACGTACTTGCCGGTCGCGTCGATCTCGCGCACGGGCGCGATTCCGATCGACTCGGCCTGGCCCGGGGCGAGCACGGCCACGATCGTCTCACCGTCGATGAGCACGTCGCCCGCGCTGCGACCCGATGGGCTGATGATCGTGCCGTTCTTGATCAGCGTCGTCGCCACGTTCACTCCTCCACGAGGTCGAAGTAGGCGTCGGGCCGCCGATCGCGGTAGAACGCCCACCGGTCGCGCACGAGCTTGATCTTGTCCATGTCGAGATCGCGCACGATCAGTTCCGGCTTGTGGGCGTCGCCGACATCTCCGACGAACTGGCCTTCCGGATCGACGAAGTAGCTCTGGCCGTAGAAGTCGTCGTCGCCCAGCGGCTCGATGCCGACCCGGTTGATGGCCCCGACGTAGTACATGTTGGCGACCGCCGCCGCCGGCTGCTCGACGCGCCAGATGTACTCGGACAGGCCGCGGCTGGTGGCCGACGGGTTGAACACGATCTCGGCACCGTTGAGGCCGAGCGCTCGCCACCCCTCGGGGAAGTGCCGGTCGTAGCAGATGTACACGCCGACCTTGCCGACGGCGGTCTCGAAGATCGGGTACCCGCCGTTGCCGGGACGGAAGTAGAACTTCTCCCAGAACCCCTTGACCTGCGGGATGTGCTGCTTGCGGTACTTACCGAGGTACGTGCCGTCGGCGTCGATGACAGCCGCCGTGTTGTAGTACAGCCCGGCCTGCTCGACCTCGTACACCGGCAGCACGAGCACCATGCCGAGCTCCTTGGCCACCGACTGGAACCGCTGCGTCGTCGGTCCGTCTGGAATCAGCTCGGTGTACCCGTAGTACTCGGTGTCTTGCACCTGGCAGAAGTACGGGCCATAGAACAGCTCCTGGAAGCACATCACCTGTGCGCCCTGGGCGGCGGCCTCCCGGGCCGCCTCTTCATGCTTGTCGATCATGGATTCCTTGTCGCCCGACCAATCGGTCTGCAACAAGGCGGCTCTCACGGTTGTCCCCATGCCCCCGGACTGTAACGACACACCCGAATGTGGACAATACCGCCTTTGTTACCGTACGTTCCGTTCACATCGGCGCAACAACAGGCGTGTCAACAGACGTAACAACAGGCTGGCCCATCGCCCCGGCGGCGGTGCACGGGCCACTCCCGGCGAGCCTCGTCGCTGGCATCCTCACCGAGATCGGTCGAGGCGGCGACGACCGCAGCGCACGGGGCATCGCGGCCGTGATCGGACGCATGATCTCGGCCGGCAGCCTCACCGACGGGACGCGCCTGCCGACGGTTCGTGACCTCGCCCGCCGCCTCGGCGTCTCCCCCACGACCGTGAGCGACGCCTGGCGCTGCCTCGCCGACGTGGGGGCGATCGAGACCAGGGGGCGCAACGGAACGCTCGTACGCCGACCGAAGGGCCCCGGCCAACCGCGCCGGTATCGACGTGTCACGGAGGGTCCGGGGCACTTCGAGCTCGATCTGTCGTCGGGCACTCCCGACCCGGCCCTGCTCCCCGACCTCGGACCCATCATCGCCCGCATGAGCCGCCAGTCGCTGACGTCGAGCTACCTCGACCACCCGGTGCTGCCCGAGCTCGAAGCCGTGCTCACCGAGCTGTGGCCGTTCCACCCGGAGGCGATGACCGTCGTCGACGGGGCGATGGACGCCCTCGACCGTGTCGCCCAGTACGTGCTGCGACTCGGCGATCGAGTGATCGTCGAGCACCCGACGTTCCCGCCGATGCTCGACCTGCTCGAGCAACTCGGATGTGTGGTGGTCGCGATCGACGTCGACGCCGACGGCCTGACCGTCGAAGGTTTGCGCGACGCGTTGCGCCTCCAACCACGTGCGCTCTTCCTGCAGCCGCGCGCCCACAACCCGACCGGAGTCGCAGTGTCGGCGACGCGTGCGGCGGCGCTTGCCGATGTGCTCGTGGGCACCGACGTGATCGTCGTCGAAGACGACCACTCGAACGAGATCTCGGGTGCGCCGCTCGTCAGCCTCGGACGATGGCTCCCGGCCCGGACCGTCCACATCCGCAGTTTCTCCAAGAGCCACGGACCGGACCTGCGGCTGGCTGCCGTGGGTGGGGCCGGCGACATCGTCGCCGCGATCGCCAACCGGCGCCTCCTCGGCCCCGGTTGGAGCAGCCGCATCCTGCAGTCGGTGTTGCTCGAGCTGCTCCGCGATCCGGCGACCGGCGACTCGCTCGCGCACGCCCGGTCGAGTCGTACGCGAACCGTCGCACGTTGGTCTCGCGGGTGCTCGACCGACGGCGGTGTTGCACATCCCGACGGCGACGGGATCAACCTGTGGATGCGCGTCGCCGACGAGCGCCGCGCCCTCCTGCGCCTCGCCGCGTGCGGGATCGGTGTCGCTCCGGGTGGACCGTTCATGGTGCGCCCCGATGGCGACCACGTCCGGGTGACGGTCGGGCTGGTCGCCGAGTCCGATGCCCAACGCGTCGGCGAACTGCTGGTCGAGGCATCGGGCCGGCTGACATCATCGAGCAGCGGACGCTGACTGAGCGACGGAACAACATGGAACAGAACGCACACCGGACGCCGAACCCAAGCGCAAGGGCATCATCCACTGGATCTTCGGCAAGCATCCTCCCCGCCCGCCTGATCCCGATCGATCCGCGGAAGCGGCGTGGTTGCCGCTGTGGCAGGCGCAACTCGTGCTGCACGAGTTGTGGGAACGCGACGTGCCCGCGGTGATCGCCGAGGACTTCACGTCGCACCTGCGGTTCGGCGCCCGCGAGCCGATGGCCCGCATCTACGTGATGGAACCGCGGCTGGCGGACGCCGTCGCCGTGATCGAGGAGATCACCGGATATCCACCGGCTCACCAGGGCATGTAGTCGCTGCTTCCCGGACCACCTCCACACGAATGGTGCGGGCGCGGCGTGCTCACACCCCGGCGAGCCGATTGGCCCCCAGGCGTTGCCGTGGGCGAGCGCTGACGACTCGCCCGTCGGACCTGTATGACAGGTCAGACGATGTAGTACTCGCGAAGCTCGGCCTCGACGTCATGGGTGATCACATGATCGCCCGTGGCCTTGGGAGCTTCTTTGACCATCTGCTTGGTGTAGGCGACGACGACGTTGCCCTCTTCGGTGGTGTACGCGCCTTCGACCGGCACGAAATGGTCGGCCCGGAGCGTCCCGGGTTCACGACCAGCCATTCGGGCTGCTGTGTCTCCTCGTCGTACACGACGTCGCTGATCGCGCCGATCGTCGCGCCGTGCTCATCCTGCACGGCGAGGCCCATGTAGCTGACCGGCTCGCCGGGAGTGATGTTCGATTGAGCAGACATGCTGGCTCCTTGGGTGCTGAGGGGATTCGTATGCCGACGGATTCGTCATCCGTTCGTAACAATTGTAACCCTTTTGACGAATCCGTAAACGTCCCCGACCCAGGCGTCAGTACACGCCGCCGAGCTTGGTGTGGTCCCAGCTCACCCAGCGGTCGACATCGATCACCACGCCCAGACGTTTGGAGACCTGGGCCTCGATGAAGGGCAGGCTGTCGGCGTGGAGGGCGGCCGGCCCGGTGTACTTCAGAGCGACCGCCTTGCCGATCTCGAAGATCTGGTCGCGGTCCTCGATGAGACGTGCCGTGCCGGTCATCTCGACGCCTTTGAGCTCGGTGTACCCCTCGCCACTCTCGACGAGGCCCGTGATCTTGGCGTCGCGGCGGATGTTCACGATCTTCTGGCTCCGGGCGAACGTCCAGAACGCCGGCTTGCCGTCCAACAACGTGAACCACATCGCCACCAGGTGAGGGTGGCCCGACGGCCCGTTCGTCGCCACGTTGAGGATCCGTTGCTCGGTCAGGTAGGCCTCGATCTCGGCCTCGGTCATCACGATCTGGTCGCGCCGGCTCGGCATGCCCGCACGATAACGCCGCGCTCCGCCGACGGCTCAGATCGGGCTGACGCGCAACAGCTCGGGCACCATCGGGCACTCGGCGGCAAGCGCTTCGGCGCTCGCCGCGGCGAGACCGCCGACACCGACCACGTGGGTGACGCAATCCGTCGAGAAGACGTCGGTGTCGAGCTCCCATGGATCGTCGGCCTTGGCGACCCGCTCGTCGATGGCGATGACGAGATCGCGCGGGCAACCGACGTCCGACACCGGCCACGAGCCACACCGGCACACCGCACGTCGTTGCCACGGCGGCGACGGCCGCCGAGCCGATCGGCGCCACGACGCGATCGGTCGAAGCGGCGTGCGCCTCGACGAGCACCACGTCGGCCACGGGCACGGCACGGCCGACGGCTTCCGCCTGCACGAGCTCGCACACCACGTCGTAGCGCTCGAGTCGCTGCATCATCGACGACCCGTGATGCCGGCTCTCGGTCACCAGGACCGTCACGTCACCCCGGCGGGTCAGGGCCCGGGCGCAGATATCGCTCCAACCGATCGTCAGGACCACGGCGTCGTCGGGGATCGCGGCGGCGAGGGCGTCGGCGGTCGAGTCGTCGTCGATCTGGTCAGCCAGCTCCCACGCCATCTGGAACGGCTCCTGCGACGTCAGCAGATGGGCACACAACCACCACAGCGGCCCGCACTCGGGATGCCGCTCGACGACCCTCCGGCAGGCGACGACCAGCCCGGACGGGTCGAACCGCATCGAGCTCATGGCGTGTGCCGTCTCCCGCACGAGCGAGGCCGGATCGGCACCACGGGCACGTGCGACGTACCGGAGGTGCTCGATCGGATGCACGAACCCACGCTATCTCGATGGTCGGGACTGGCCTCCGCCGAAGTCGAGCGGTCGTTGCGGCGTGGTGCTTTGGCCGCTCGCTCCTGCGACTCGTTCCTCGTCGCTGCCGTGTTGGGGTGCGCAGCCCGGCGATCGCTACCATCCCTGCGAGTGGCCACGAACCCACCGCCCGATCTCGAGCTCGCGCCGCTCGGCGCCGAAAGCCGGCCACTCGAGGACTGGCTCACGATGTTCCATCTGGCGTCGGTCGTGCTCGATCCCTACACCAACGAGAGCTCGTGGATCCTGAAGACCGCGGTGCGCATCCTCGAAGGGCTGCGGGGGTCCGACGCGCGGGTCAACCTCGTCGTGACGTCCGATGCCGATGACGCGAAGGCGTTCCTCGGGCCGTATGCCGACGAGTTCCTGGTGTTCTGCGACCCCGCCCGCGCCGCGGTGCGAGCGCTGGGCCTGAGCCAACTCCCGGCGTTCGTGTTCGTCCGCGCCGACGGAGTCGTGGCGGCCGCGGCCGAAGGTTGGGACCCGGCGGAGTGGAAGCGCGTGGCCGAGACGATCGCCGAGGCGACGAGCTGGCTGGCGCCGACGATCCCCACCAACTCCGATCCGGGACCCTTCCGAGGCTCGCCGGCCAACGACTGAGCGTGGCCGCGCTCGCCGACCTTCCGGTCTACGACAGCCTGCCGGCGATCCGTGACGCACTCGCGACCGCTGGTCGGGCGGTCCTCGTCGCGCCGCCAGGCGCCGGGAAGACCACCATCGTGCCGCTCGAGTTGCTCGACGAGGAGTGGTTGGCGGGACAAACGATCGTGATGCTCGAACCGCGCCGCCTGGCCACGCGCGCGGCGGCGCGGCGGATGTCCCACCTGCTCGGAGAGGACGTCGGCGAGACCGTCGGCTACCAGACGCGCGACGAACGGCGGATCGGACGTGGCACGCGCCTCGAAGTCGTCACCGAGGGCATCCTCACGCGACGGCTCCAGAACGACGCGTCGCTGCCAGGCGTCGGGCTGATCGTGTTCGACGAGGTGCACGAGCGCAACCTGCCGACCGACCTCGGCCTGGCGCTGACCCTCGACGTCGCGGCCAACCTGCGTCCCGATCTGCGCGTACTCGCCATGTCGGCGACACCCGACACGCAACGTCTGGCAGCGGTGCTCGGCGGAGCGCCGGTGATCGCCAGCACGGGGCGCCAGTTCGACGTCGACATCCGCTGGGTCCCGCGCGGGTCGCGAGGCGCGGCTCGAGCCGGCGATGGTCAGTGCCGTGCAACGGGCGCTGGTCGAGGAGTCGGGCGACGTCCTCGCCTTCCTGCCGGGAGTCGGCGAGATCAACCGCACGTTGTCGTCGTTGCGCGGCGTGGTCGGGTCGGACGTCGACCTCTACCCGCTCGCCGGCGCGCTCACGCTGGCCGAGCAGGACGCCGCGCTCGCCGCCTCGCCGGCCGGTCGGCGGCGCGTGGTGCTGACCACCGACATCGCCGAGACGTCGCTCACGGTCGACGGAGTCCGCGTCGTCGTCGACAGCGGACTCGCCCGAGCGCCGCGATTCGACGTGCGGACCGGGATGACCCGGCTCACGACGGTTGCCACGAGTCGCGCCTCGGCCGATCAACGCGCCGGACGGGCCGGTCGCACCGGCCCGGGCGCCTGCTACCGGTTGTGGAGCAAGCTCGAACACGGCACCCGACCACCGCACCGGCCGGCCGAGATCACCGAGGTCGACCTCGCCGGCCTGGCCCTCGAGCTCGCCGCCTGGCATGCCGAGCCGGAGCAGCTGGCGTTCATCGACCGCCCCCCGGCCAAGGCGTTCGCCGCCGCCAGGGCCCTGCTCGGCGAGCTCGGTGCGCTCGACCGGCGCGGCCTGCTCACCGACCTCGGCCGCCAGATGATCGGCTTGCCGGTGCACCCGCGCCTGGCGCGGATGATCGCCGTGTCGCCGACCCCGCTGGCCTGTGTGCTGGCGGCGATCGTCGACGAGCGCGACGTGCTGCGCGGGCGACCCGACGATGTGCCGGCCGACATCGCGATCCGGGTGAGGGTCGTCGCCGGATCCGGATCGCACGATCAGGCCGACCGGTGGGCGGTCGAGCGGTTGCGCGACCGGGCCGCCGACATCGCCAAACGGTCAGGGATCGCCTTCGACCGCGGCACGCTCGGTGCGGTCGACATCGACGCGTCCGGCGCGACGTTGCTGCTGGCGTTCCCCGACCGGTTGGCGGGTCGCCGTCGCGCCGGCCAGTTCCAACTCCGCACCGGTTCGGGGGCGTGGTTGCCCGACACCGACCCGCTGGCGGCGGAGGCCTTCGTCGTGGCGGCCGACCTCGACGGCAAGCGCGACCGCGCCCGGATCCGGCTCGGCGTGGCGATCGACGCCGACGACGTCGTGTCGGTGTTCGCCGACGAGCTCGACGAGACGCGCACGCTGACGTGGGTATCGAGCCGCGACGATCTCGTCGAGAACGTCGAGCGCCGGCTCGGCTCGATCCGCCTCGGCGTCCAGAGCCGTCCGCCGACACCGGGCGACGCCACCGTCGCCGCCCTCATCCAGCGTGTGCGGGCGACGCAACTGGCCGTGCTGGGATGGACCGCGGCCTCGATCCGGCTGCGCGAGCGGGTCGAGTTCCTGCACCGAACGGTCGGTGAGCCGTGGCCCGACTGGAGCGTTGCCACACTCGTGCGCACGCTCGACACGTGGCTGGCGCCATACCTCACCGGCGCGACCGGACGCCGTGACCTGGAAACGCTCGACGTGGCGATGGTGCTGCGAGCGCAGCTCCCCTACCCGGCCGGCGCCGAGCTCGACCGGATCGCGCCTTCGCAGCTCGAACTGCCGAGCGGTCGCCTCGTGCCGATCGACTACTCGGGCGACGTTCCGCGCGCCAGCGTCCGCGTCCAGGACCTGTTCGGTGTCACGGTGCACCCTGTGGTCGGCACCATGCCGATCGTGCTCGCCCTCCTCTCGCCGGCCGACCGCCCGATCCAGGTGACCTCGGATCTCCCCGGCTTCTGGGCCGGGTCGTGGAGCGACGTCCGCAAGGAGATGGCCGGCAGGTACCCGAAGCACCAGTGGCCCGCCGATCCCGCTTCCGCCCGACCGAAGCGCCTCGGCGACCATCGTGGGTGATCACCGGCGTTGCACGATCGTCGGTCTGGATGATCGCTGAGCCGATGATCGCCGGGCTCCCGATCTGGTTGGCCGTCGCGTGCGTCGCGCTGATGCTGGTCGGTGCCGCCGTACAGGGTGCGCTCGGGATCGGCATGGGCATGATCGCGTCGCCGTTGCTGGCGATCGCCGACGACGGGTTCATCCCCGGTGCGATCGTGATCTCGGTGTTGCCGCTGAGCTTGGCGGTGATCCTCCAGGAGCACCACCACATCAATCGGCGCGGCGCCGGCCTGGCGCTGCTCGGGCGGGCACCGGGCGTCGTGCTCGGAGTGATCGCAACCGCCTGGGCGGGCCCCCGCGAACTGGCCTTGCTCGTGTCGGGCTCGGTGCTGCTCGCCGTCGCCGCGTCGTTGACCGGAGTGCACTTCCGTCCGACACCGCGGGCGTTGGTGATCGCCGGCGTCACGTCAGGATTCACCGGCACCGCCACCGGAGTGGGTGGGCCGCCGATGGCGATCACGTACCAGAACACGGATCCGCTCGCCGCCCGAGCGACGCTCGCGCTGTTCTTCGGGGTGGGCGCCGTGATGTCGATGGTGGGTCTGACGTTCTCGGGCGAGATGGGCCAACGGCAGTGGCAGCTGGCGCTGTTGCTCCTGCCGGGCGTGATCCTCGGCTTCGCCGGATCGAACTGGTTGACCGGTCACCTCCACGGCGACCGGGCGCGTCGGCTGATCCTGATGTTGTGCGCCGCCTCGGCGATCGCGCTGATCCTCGAAGAGGTCATCTGACGCCTCGCAACGGATTCGGTGGTCCAACTGCAGGCGCCTGACCCGAGCACGTGTGAGCGTGTGGGTGTCTGATGTCCGGCGGGCTGGACACACCGCTACCCTCGCCGAGCACCTGGACCTTTCGCGATGACCCACCTCCGGTGCGCCGCTCGGATCACCGTCGCGGCGATGTTCGCCACGGTGATCCCGATCTCACTCGAATCACCTCGCGCTTCGGCGGCCACCGCGACGTCGCGCTTCGAGTCGGCTGCCAGCCCGTGTCGCGTCGCCGACACCCGCAACGGCACTGGAATCCAGGCGATCGCGGCTGATCGCGTTCGCGTGCCGTTGATCGGACGCTGCGGCGTGCCGTCGGATGCGACCGCGGTCGCCGTAACCGTCACCGCCACGCAGGGCGAAGCCGCCGGATTCCTCTCGGTGTGGCCGGCCGGTCAACCGTTGCCGAACGCGTCGACCGTGAACTACGGGCGCCTGGAGGACCGCGCCAACGGAGCGATCGTCAGGCTCGGCGTCGACGGTGCGATCGACGTCAGAGCCTCCGTCCCGACGCACATCATCGTCGACGTCACCGGGTGGTTCCGCCCCGCCGACGTGGCGACGACGGGAAGGTACGTGCCGATCGCCGCCGAGCGGGTGTTCGACAGCCGCTGGGCGACCTTCGGGCGTCCACTCGACGCCGCTGAGTCGATCGTCGTGAGCGTTCCGCCGGGCGTGCCTGCCGACGCCATCGCGGTGGCGATCAACGTGACCACGACAGCTCCCAACGCACCGGGGTTCTTCACCGCCCATCCGGCCGGCTCACCGTTGCCGTTGGCGTCGCTGCTCAACACCGAGCGGTCGGGCCAGACCCGGGCGGCCTCGAGCATCGTGCCCGTCTCGAAGGACGGGCTGAGCGTGTACTCCCACCGCGGCGGGAACCTGATCGTCGACGTGACCGGATGGTTCACTGGCCCCTCCGCGCCCGAGTCGACGGACGGCTTGTTCATCCCGGCCGAGTCGCCGCAACGTCTGGTCGACACGCGAGCGGGTGATCCGATCTGGCCGGGGGGCGAGATCGAGTTCCCCGTGCCCGTGACGGGCGCGTCATCGGCCGTCGTCAACGTGACGCTCGTCGGCGCCCATGCCTGGGGATTCCTCACGGCCCACGCGGCGCGGACTCCGGTGCCGGTGTCGAGCACCGTGAACGCCGGGGTCAAGGGGGAGACGGCGGCGAACCTGGCGATCGTCCCGCTCTCGACGTCGGGGATCGGTGTCAGCTCGTACGGCGGCAGCGACGTCGTTGTCGACCTCGCCGGCTGGTTCGTCGGCAGCGCGGTCGCGCCGACGTCGAACGTGGCGCCCACGAACGCACGGCCACCGGTGTGCATCGCCGACCTCAGCGCCGCGTCGCTGACCGCGTTCTTCGCGTCCGGCGACCCGATCATCGGCGCCGACTACCAACGGGCCTATCCGCTCCCAGATGGCCGGACGCTCTGGATGTTCCAGGACGTTCTCGTGCCATCTCGGGCCGGTGTGACGTTCGTGCACAACGCCGGCCTGATCCAGACCGGGAACTGCTTCGCGCTGTTGCACAGCGGCACCTACGCCGGGCCGGGCAACTACGTGCTGCACGCAGCGACCAACACGATGCGCCACTGGTTCTGGCCGCTCGGCGGCGACATGGGCGTGGACGGGAGGTTCCACCTGATCGTCGCCGAGATGCTCGAACGCGGGCCGAAGTACCTGTCGTGGACCGAGCCGGTCGCGGCGTGGAACGTCTCGATCAACCTGTCCGACATGACGGTGGCCGCGTTCACGCCGGCGAGCAACAACTCGGGTGCCCTCTACGGGTTCTCCGTCACGTCCGACCCGACGTACACGTATCTCTATTCGCACTGCTACCGGCAGTTCGGATGGGACCCGCTGCCCTTCACCGATCCGCCGCTCTACACGCACGACTTCGACTGCACGCCCAACGTCAACGTCGCGCGCGTGCCGCGTGGTCGCTTCGAAGCCGCGTACGAGTACTGGAACGGTTCGGCGTGGGTGTCCGACCCGGCCGCTGCGGTGCCGGTGATCCCCGCGAGAACCGGCTCGTGAACCCGACCCAGGTGATGTTCGACGGCCAGCAGTTCGTCGCCGTCACGAAAGAGGGCGACTGGTGGGGCAACACCATCTACCTCGACGTGGCACCGTCGGCGCAGGGACCGTGGCGCACGTACTGGACGATCCACGTGCCCACCGCGTGTTCGATCTGCAACACCTACTTCGCGTCGTTCGTGCCATGGCGGGCGGCCGACGGGTCGCTCGTCCTCGGGCTGTCGCGCAACACGTACGAGGGCATTCTGACCGGGCTGTACTCGCCCCGCTTCCTCACCGCCCCGCCGCCGTGATGAGCCGGCCGGCGGCACGCCGTATGGTCGCGCCATGGCCGAATTCGCCTTCACGGAGCTGTTGCCGCTCGGACCGGACGACGACCCCCTACCGGCTGGTGACGACCGAGGGCGTGTCGACGTTCGACACCACCGAGGGCACGTTCCTCAAGGTCGAGACGAGCGCCCTGACCCGGCTCACCGCCGAGGCGATGCACGACATCGCCCACTATCTCCGCCCGGCTCATCTCGGCCAGATGCGGGCGATCATCGACGACCCCGAGGCGAGCGACAACGATCGGTTCGTCGCCATGGACCTGTTGAAGAACGCGGCGATCGCGGCCGGCGGCGTGCTCCCGATGTGCCAGGACACCGGGACCGCGATCGTCAAGGCGAAGAAAGGGCAACGGGTCTTCACCGGTGGCGGCGACGAAGAGGCCATCGCCCGCGGCGTGTTCGAGACGTATCAGACGAGCAACTTGCGCTACAGCCAGATGGCACCGATCACGATGTACGACGAGCGCAACACCGACAACAACCTCCCGGCCGAGATCAAGATCGCCGCCACCGACGGCGACGAGTACAAGTTCTTGTTCATCGCCAAAGGCGGCGGCAGCGCCAACAAGAGCTACCTGTACCAGGAGACGAAGGCGCTGCTCAACGAGGCCCGGCTGCTGCCGTGGCTGTTCGAGAAGATGCAGACGCTCGGCACGTCGGCCTGCCCGCCGTACCACCTGGCGGTCGTGGTGGGCGGGACGTCGGCGGAGTTCGCGGTGGAGACGGCGAAGTTGGCGTCGACCAAATATCTCGACTCCCTCCCGGCCGCCGGATCGATGGCGGGGCACGCGTTCCGCGACGTCGAGCTCGAACGCAAGGTGCTGCATCTCGCCCAGACCACCGGGATCGGTGCCCAGTTCGGCGGCAAGTACTTCTGCCACGACGTGCGCGTGATCCGGCTCCCCCGTCACGGCGCCAGCTGCCCGGTGGCGATGGCGGTGTCGTGCTCCGCCGACCGCCAGGCGCTCGGCAAGATCACCGCGCGAGGGCGTCTTCCTCGAGGAGCTCGAACGCGATCCGGCGCGCTTCCTTCCCGACGTCACCGACACCGATCTCGACGGCCACGTGGACGACACTCTCGACGCCGCCGCAGTCGTCCGCATCGACCTCACCCGGCCGATGGACGAGATCCGCGCCGAGCTCTCCAAGCACCCGGTACGCACGCGCGTGATGTTGACCGGCCCGATGGTCGTGGCCCGCGACATCGCCCACGCCAAGATCAAGGAACGGCTCGACGCGGGTGGCTCGATGCCGCAGTACCTCCGCGACCACTGCGTGTACTACGCCGGCCCGGCCAAGACCCCGGAGGGCTATGCGTCCGGCTCGTTCGGGCCGACGACCGCCGGCCGCATGGACAGCTACGTCGACGAGTTCCAGGCCGCCGGCGGCAGCATGGTGATGCTGGCCAAGGGCAACCGCTCGCGGCAGGTGACCGAGTCGTGCCGCGAGCACGGCGGGTTCTACCTCGGATCGATCGGCGGCGCCGCCGCCCGCCTGGCCCTCGACAACATCAAACACGTCGACGTCCTCGAATACCCCGAGCTCGGCATGGAGGCGGTGTGGAAGATCGACGTCGTCGACTTCCCCGCCTTCATCGTCGTCGACGACAAGGGCAACGACTTCTTCGAACACGTCAAGACCGAAGCCGCCGCCACCCCCGTCCCTCCCTGACCTCACCTGACCTGATCTCGCGTCCCGGCGCCGACTCCGGGGTCAGGCGAGGCTGACGAGGTCGAGCCAGTCGGCGGAGAAGTAGTCGACGTCGCCGTCGGGCATCAGCAGGACCTTGGTCGGGGCGAGTTGCTCGACGAACTCGGTGTCGTGGCTGACGAAGATGATCGAGCCCTTCCACGACCCGAGCGAATCGGCGACGGCCTGGCGCGAGCCGGGGTCGAGGTTGTTGGTCGGCTCGTCGAGCAGCAGCAGGTTGTTGCGCCCGACCATCAGCATCGCCAGCGCCAGCTTGGTCTTCTCGCCGCCCGACAGCGTGCCGGACTCCTGGAACACCTTCTCGCCGGTGAGGCCCATCATCCCGAGCAGCCCGCGCAGCTGGGTCTCGGTGAGCACCACGCCTGGCGGCACCTCGGCCCGGATGTTCTCGAGCAGCGACTCGTCGGGGCGCAGGTTGTCGTGCTCCTGGGCGTAGTAGCCGACCGTGACGTTGTGCCCGTAGTCGAAGAAGCCCAGATCGGCGGTCGGTCTCGCCGGCGAGGATGCGCAGCAGGCTGGTCTTGCCGGCGCCGTTGAGGCCGAGCACGAGCAGACGCTCGCCGCGGCCGAGGTCGAAGTCGACGTCCTCGAACACCGGCGGCCCGCCGTAGCCCTTGCACAGACCGTGGGCTCTGACCACGGTCTGGCCCGGCGTCGGCGGGTCGGGGAAGCGCACCGACATCTGCTTGTCGCCGCGGGGCTCGTGCACCCGCACGGTTTCGAGGCGGGCGATGCGCTTCTCCATGCTGTGGGCGAGCGTCGCCTTCGACGCCTTGGCCCCGAAGCGGTCGACGAACGTCTGCATGCGGGCGATCTCCTTGGCCTGGAGGGCGGCCTTCTTGGCGAGGCGACGTTCGTCCTCGGCCCGCGCCGTGCGGTACTGGCTGTACGTGCCCTTGTACTCGGAGATGTGGCCGACGGCGTCCTCGGTCGGGCGGTCGAGGTGCAACACGCGGGTGATGGCCTCGTCGAGCAGTTCGAGGTCGTGGCTGATGACCAGCAGCGCTCCGCGGTACTGCCGGAGGAAGCCCATCAGCCACTCCTTGGCATCGATGTCGAGGTGGT
Source organism: Ilumatobacteraceae bacterium (assembly GCA_963776935.1). Lineage (GTDB taxonomy): Bacteria > Actinomycetota > Acidimicrobiia > Acidimicrobiales > Ilumatobacteraceae > JALOLG01. The sequence continues at coordinate 72,539 of CAVZOP010000001.1, forward strand.
TCGTCGGCTCGTCGAGGCACAGCACGTCGCTGCCGGCGAACAGGATCCGCGCCAACTCGACCCGCCGGCGCTCGCCGCCCGACAGCACACCGATCGGGAGGTCGATGCGGTCCTCGTCGATCCCCAGCCCGGCCGCCATCGAGCGCGCTTCGCTCTCGGCCGCGTATCCGCCGCCCATGCGGAACATCTCCTCGGCGCGCGAATACCGGTCGACGTTGCGCTCGTCCGGTCGCTCCTCCATCTCGATGCGGAGCTTCTCGATCCGTTCCAGCTGCTCGTCGATGCTGCGGCCGGACAGCACGTGGGTCACGGCGGTGCGGCCGTCGAGAACGCCAGCGATGCGGGGATCCTGCGGCAGGTAGCCGAACCCGCCCTTGCGGATCACCCGCCCGGCGGCCGGGTCGACGGCGCCGCCCAGAACACGGAACAGGCTCGTCTTGCCGGCGCCGTTGCGGCCGACGATGCCGACCTTGTCGCGGGGCATGACGGTGAAGCTGCGCCGACTCGACGACGAGTCGGCCGCCGACCTCCACCGAGAGCTCCTGCGCCTGTAGCACCTGACCAGGCTACGGTCGCCACCGTGACGGCGAGCACGAGTTCGGCCGCAGCGGCCCGCGGCACGCTCGCTGTTTCGATCGCCGGGCCGATCGCCGTCGGCTGCTGCGCGATGGGTGCGGTGGCGTACATCGCCGCACTCGACCCCTCGTCCGGCGGCGCATCCCCGCTGTGCCCGCTCCGCTCGCTCACCGGGTGGTGGTGCCCCGGCTGCGGCCTCACCCGCGCCGCCCACCACCTGCTCCACGGCGACATCGGTCGGGCGCACGGCTACAACGCGCTCGTCGTCCCGGTCGTCGTGCTGCTCACCCTGGCATGGATCGCCTGGCTGTTGGACGCCCGGGGGCGTCGGCCGGCGTGGTTGCAGCGGGTGGTGATCCCGGCGTTCATCGGCTTCGGAATCGTCGCCGCGGTGTTCGCGGTCGCCCGCAACCTGCCGTCGTTCGACGCCCTGCGGGGATGATCACCAACGTCGGGCGGTGACCGTCGTGATCATGGGTTGCCGGCGGTGCCTTCGGCAGGATCCGTGTTCACCGGCGGGGTTGTCGTCGGCGTGGTCGGCGGCAACGTCGGTGGCGTCGGCGGCGTGGTGGGCAGTGTCGTGGCGGCACTCGTCGGCGGGATCGTCGCCGACGTCGACGGGGCCGTGGCGACGGTGGACGTGGATCCGCCCTGCGGCACGGTGGTCGTTCCACCGGCCCTGATCGTGGTGGTCGTCGTCGGGCGCGGCCGGGTACCGCCGGACGTCGTCGGAGTCCCCCCGCCACCACCCCGAACGGTCCCCGCCGAATCGTCGGTGAACCGGCTGCTCGGCAGTCACCGCCAGCGCCAGTCGGTGCTCCACCGAGCGCGATCGCCGTCTCGAGCACGAGCCGCGAGATCCCCGCCGGACTCGGGTGGTAGCCGTCGGCGCCGAGCAGGCTCGGATCCTCGGCGGTGATCTTCGCCCAGTCGATGATCTGCACGTTCGGATAGAAGGCCAGCATGTTCTGGATCGCGGCGTTGACGTCGGCCCGGTTCGGTCTGAACTCGGTGACCGTGTAGAGCAACGTCGGCCGAGGTGCGAGACGGCCGAGGATCGCATCCAGCTCGCGCGTGTACACCTCGATGTCGCCGCCGTAGTTGGTGCCGAGGAAGACGGCCGCCGCATCCCAGTCGACACCGGCCTCCGGATCGAGCCTGGCGTTCAACACCCGGGTGCCGAAGTCGATGAAGCGACTCTTCTCGGCGTCGACCTCGACCGCCCAGTCGAGCGGCACCAGCCCGAGGCACATCTCGCCCGTGTAACGACGCGACGTCGACGCCAGGATCGAGTCGCCGATCATGAGCAAGCGGTTGCCCTCGACGCGCTCGCCGATCGGTGGCAACTCTTCACGGTCGACGATGACGGTGGGACGCGGGAGCGTCGACGACGTCGACGACGTAGTCACCTCGAGGTGGGGCGACCTGCTGAGCGCCTCCGGGAGCACGCCGACGCCGGCCACCGTCCCCTTCGAAGCAGGCGACGCGACCTCCTCGGCGTCACCGCATGCGGTGAGGACGAGCGCCAAGAGCAGGATCCCGTGGCGGCGGCGCATCGGGACATTGAACCTGATCCCGCGCCCGCGGCGGGCGCGGGCGCCCAAATCGGCCGACCGGGTCCGGTTTCGTTCGGTCAGCGGCTACGCAACGCGTCGCGGATCTCGGTGAGCAGCTCGATCTCGGTCGGCCCGCCGGGCTCCTGAGGTCCCTTCCACTTGTTGTACGCCTTGATGATCAGGAACAGGATGAATGCGACGGCGATGAAGCTGATCACGGCGTCGATCACGAGCCCGATGCTGATCCGGGCGTCGCCGATGTCGAAGCCGATGTTCGTGAAGTTGCTCTCCCCGAAGATGGCGGCGATGATCGGGTTGATGACGCCGTTCAGCAGGGCGTCGACGATCTTGGCGAAGTACAGCGCCAGGATCAGACCGACGGCGATGGTGACGACATCGCCCCGCTTGATGAACGCTTTGAACTCGTCGAGCATGCTCTTCATGTGATCGGTGCTCCTGTCTCGATCGGGGACCCCCCGCCCGATCGAAGTGAAGCACATCCGGCTACCCGCCCGAAGTGACCACCGTCGGGGCCGGTTGCTCGAGCTCTTCGAACGTGTCGATCCGCCGCAACGAAGGGAACAACACGAAGTAGGCGCCGGCGATGATCACCGTCGCCACCCCTCCGGCGGCGATCGCGAACGGCACCCCGAACAGGCTCGCCGCCACACCGCTCTCGAACGCACCGAGCTCGTTGGACGCACCGATGAACACGCCTTCGACCGACGTGACGCGGCCGAGTTGGTCGTCGGGTGTCACGAGCGGCACCAGCGACCCGCGGATGTACATCGAGATCATGTCCGCGCCCGACAGCACGACGAGTGCGATGAACGCCACGGCGTAGCTGTGGGTGAGGCCGAACACGATCGTGCCCAAGCCGAACATCGCGACCACCGCGATCAGCGTCGGCCCGACGTGCCGGCGCAGGGGCCACACGGCGAGCACGATCGCCATCAGACCGGCACCGATCCCGGGCGCCGCGCGCAGCCAGCCGTACGCGACGTCTCCGACGCCGAGGCGATCTTCCGCGACCGCCGGGATCAGGGCCACGGCGCCGCCGAACAGCACCGCGAACAGGTCGAGCGAGATCGCCGCCAGCACGACCGGGGTGCGCCGGATGAAGTGAAGCCCTTCGAGCGCCAGGCGCAGCGTCGGTCGGTCGCGCAGCGGCACCGCCGCCCGTTGGTACTCGATCATCAGAACCGGCACCGTCGCCACGAGGAACACGATGCCCGCCACGACGTACGGCAACGCCTTGTCGATGCTGTAGAGGAAGCCGCCGAGGGCCGGCCCGATGATCATCGCCGCCGTGAACGTCCCGGTCCACAACCCCACGACGCGGGGGAGCAACCCGGCCGGCGACACCAACGGCGGCATCGAGCGGTGCGCGGGTGCGATCATCGCGTCGACCGATCCGAGCAAGGTCGCGATCGCGAACAGCGGCCACACCTTCGTGCTGTCGGACATGGTGTAGCCGATGAGCAGCGCCGCGCACAGCGCTCGGCCGAACAAGAAGAGCGCAACGACGCGGCGACGGTCGAACCGGTCGGCGACCATGCCACTCACGAGGACGAGCACCAACGAGGGAAGGAACTGGGCGAGGCCGATCAGCCCGATGTCGAGCGCATCCCCCGTCAGGTCGTACACCTGCTTGAACAGGCCGGTGACGAGCAACATCTGGGCGCCGCTCGACAGCGTGCTCGAGAGCAGGTACCGCCGGACCGACGCGTACCTCAACACGTCGACGGCGCCGGCCACGTCTCGGGACGGTAGCCGTGGGTGCTAGCACATCGGCAATGGGATCACTCGCTGATGACACACGTTGGATGGACGCCACCGAGCAGGCCGCGCTCGTCGCCTCGGGCGAGGTCACGCCCGTCGAACTGCTCGACGCCGCGGTCGAACGCATCGAGCGCGACGACAAGGCGATCAACGCCGTCGTGCTGCGCTGGTTCGGCGAGGCACGCGAGACCGCCGCGTCGGCGGATCTGCCCGACGGCCCGTTCAGAGGCGTGCCGTTCCTCCTGAAGGACCTCTTCGCCAGCATGGCCGGCAGGCCACTCACGAACGGCAACAAGGCCTTGGCCGCGGCCCCGCCGGTGTCGGCGATCGACACCACGCTCGTGAGCCGCCACCGCGCGGCCGGCTTCGTGATCGCCGGGCGCACCAACAGCCCCGAGCTGGGAAGCCTGCCGGTCACCGAGCCGGAGGCATACGGGCCGACCCGCAATCCGTGGAGCCTCGACCACACGCCGGGCGGATCGAGCGGTGGGTCGGCGGCCGCCGTCGCCGCCGGAATGGTGCCGATCGCCCACGCCTCCGACGGTGGCGGATCGATCCGCATCCCGGCATCGTGTTGTGGGCTGGTCGGGCTCAAGGTCAGCCAGGGCCGGACCACGCTGGGCCCGCTGCGTTCCGAGTCGGGCCTCGGCGTCGAGCACTGTGTGAGCCGCACGGTGCGCGACACCGCTCGTCTGCTCGACGCCACACACGGTCCCGGTGTCGGCGACACGGTGACCGCCCCGCCACCCGTCCGGCCGTACGCCGACGAGGTCGGCGCCGACCCCGGGAACTTGCGGATCGGGCTCCTCGACCACCATCCACGAGACGAATGGATCCACGACGATTGCGTCGACGCCGTCCGCGCCGCGGCGACCCTGCTGGAGGGTCTTGGTCATCGCGTCGAACCGGGGTCACCGGCGGTGCTCGCCGACGAGTCGTTCACACCTCGGTTCATGGCGCTGTGGGCCACGAGCATGGCGGTCGGCATCGAGTCGTTCGGCACCCAGCTCGGTCGCACGCTCACCGCCGACGACGTCGAGGCGGTGAACTGGGCGCAGGCCGAGTTCGCCCGCAAGTACTCGGCTATCGATCTCGCCGCGGCCCAGGCGGCATCCGTCGACTTCCGTCGCGCCGCGCAGCAGTGGTGGGTCGACGGCTGGGACCTGCTGCTCACGCCGACGCTCGGCGAGCCGCCGGTGCGCATCGGCGAGCACGACCCACTGCCCGACGATCCCATGGCGGGGATGAAGCGAGCGGCCCGCTTCGTCCCGTTCACGCCACCGTGGAACATGAGCGGGCAGCCGGCGATCAGTCTGCCGTTGCACTGGAACGCCGACGGGTTGCCGATCGGCATCCAGCTCGTCGCCGCCTACGGACGCGAGGACGTGCTCATCCGGGTCGCGGCCCAGCTGGAGGCGGCCCGACCGTGGGCCGATCGGCACCCCGTGTAGCTGTCTACGCTGTGTCGGCGGCGGGGATCAGCGGGCCGTCCAGCCGCCGTCGACGAGGAGGCTGTGGCCGGTGATGAACGAGCCGGCCGGGCTGGCGAGGAGGAGCAGCGCACCGTCGAGCTCGTGCGGTTCACCCATCCGGGGGATCGGCGAGTTCGACTTGATGAAGGCCTGGCTGCCGGCATCGGACTCCATCCCCTCGGTCATCTCGGAGGGGAACCACCCGGGGCACAAGGCGTTCACCCGGATCCCCTTGCGCGCCCATTGCAGCGCCAGCTCGCGGGTGAGGTTGACGACGGCACCCTTGCTGGCGGCGTAGTTCGCCTGCTTGACCGGCGTCGCGCCGACGTGGCCGAGCATCGACGCGACGTTGACGATCGAGCCCCCGCCGGCCGCGATCATCGACGGCGCGCAGAGCTTGGCGAGGTGCCAGACGGCGGTGACGTTGATCTCCATCGACCGCCGGAACGTGTCGAGCGACTCGTCCTCGACCCCGACGACCTCGGTGACGCCGGCGTTGTTGACGAGGATCCCGACCGCGCCGAGACGGTCGATGGTCGTCGCCACGATCCGCTCCCGGTCGTCGGGATCGGACACATCGGCGGCGACGACGAGGGTGCCCGGAAGGTCGTCGGCGAGCCGCGCGAGGCGGTCCTCGCGGCGCGCCGTGACGACCACCGTGGCGCCCGCCGCGTGCAGCACGCGGGCGAACCGCTCGCCGAGACCCGACGACGCTCCGGTCACGATCGCCACCCGCCCGTCGAGGCGGAAGCGCGCCAGCGGATCGGGTTGGTGGACGACGTCTCGAACGTCGGGCGACGCGGACATTTCAGCAGCATGACGGAGCTGTCGAACAGATGAAGAATCGCGCGAGATCTGTCGAAGAACCGTCAGTCGGGTGGCGGAGAGGACTCAGGACAGATATGAAGCACGACATGGAACTTCGGAAGGCCACGTGGAGCGCGGCGTTGCGGCTGGCGTTCGTCGTCAGCGCACTCGCGGCGATCGTGGCAGTGACGCTCAGCGCGGCCGGTGACGTGTCGCAGGGAGCGTTGGTGGCCGCCGTGATGGTGGTCGGCTTCGTCGCCAGCTGGGTCCAGACCGGCCGCGTCGCGCGCGTCCACCACGAGCACCGCGTCGCCGTCGTGCCGATGCGCCGCTCCGTTCACTGAGTCACGACGGACCTGTGACACCATCGGGGAATGGCGCGCGTTCGACCGATCCTGCTCGTCCATGGCGCCTGGCACGGGGCATGGTGCTGGGCGGCGCTGCAGGCCGAGCTCGACCGGCGCGGTCTGCCGTCCTACGCGGTCGATCTCCCTGGTCACGGGCTATCGACGCTCCCGCTCGGTGATCTGCACGGCGACGCCGCCCACGTCGCCGCGGTGCTCGCCGGCTTCGACGAAGAGGTCGTGCTCGTCGGTCACAGCTACGGAGGGGCAGTCGTCACCCATGCCACCGGATCGGCCCATGCCGTCGCGGATCGCGTCGTTCATCTCGTCTACCTCACCGCGTTCGCGCTCGACGACGGTGAGAGCGTGTGGGGGTTCTCGCGGTCGCGCCCGCGTGTCCGGGTCGCCCTCGACGCGGCCGTGATCGGTGGCGACGACGGCACCTCCCGGATCGATCCCGACAAGGCGCGGCCAGCGTTGTACGGGATGTGCCCGCCGGCCGAGGCCAGTGCCGCCGTCGCCCGGCTCGATGCTCAGCCGATCGCCTCGTTCCAGCAGCCGGTCGCCGGCTCGCCACGGGCGACGATCGCCTCGACGTACGTGAAGTGCACGGCCGACGAGGCGGTCCACATCGACCTGCAGGACGAGCTCGCCGGCCGTTGCGACCACATCGTCACGTTCGAGAGCGACCACTCCCCGTTCCTGCTGATGCCCGGCGCGGTCGCCGACGTCCTCGAGCCGCTGACACGACGGTGAGTCCGACGATGAAGGTCCGCATCGGCTACGGCCTCGGCGTGCGCACCACGCTGCACGACGCGTCGTTCGGCCTCGTCGTCGACGAGCTCGAGCGGCTCGGCTTCGACAGCCTGTGGCTGTCCGAGCGGATCGGCGGCGAGGCACCCGACCCGCTGGTCGCGATGTCGTTCGCGGCCGGGCGGACCGAGACGCTGAAGTTCGGGATGAGTGTGATGGTGCTCCCGGGTCGCAACCCGATCGTGCTCGCCAAGGAGCTGGCGACGTTGGCGGTGATGTCCGGCGGTCGGCTCCTGCCGGCGTTCGGGTTGGGTGTTGCCGATCCGCACGAGCAGCAGGCGTTCGGCGTCGAGCGTGGCGCCCGGGCAAAGCTGTTCGACGAGTCGCTGGCGGTGATGCGGGCGTGCTGGACCGGCGAGCCGGTGGTGCACCACGGCGATCGCTTTCACTACGACGGCGTGCGAGTCCTTCCGGCGCCGGGCCGCCTCGACGTCTGGTTGGGCGGCTACGCGCCGTCGGAGCTGCGCCGCGTCGGACGTCTCGCCGACGGGTGGCTGCCGTCGTTCATCACGCCGGCCGACGCCGCCGCGGGACGTCAGACGATCGAGCAGGTCTGCGCCGAGCACGACCGTTCGATCGACGACGATCACTACGGCGTGCTGATCCCGTACTCGTTCGAGCCCGTCCCCGACCAGGTGCTCGCCCGCTTCCGAGATCGCCGTCCCGATCTCGAGGACCCGTCGGTGCTCGTGCCCGGGTCGTGGGAACGGCTCGTTGCGCTGATCCGCGAGTTCGTCGATGTCGGCTGCACCAAGTTTGTCGTGATCCCGCTCGCCGAGCCGGCGGACGCAAGCGCATGGGCGGTGCACCTCGGCGAGGCGGCGGAGGCGTTGCTCCCCCTCGAGCGTTAGATTCGACTCTGCGGGAACCGCGGGGCGGCGGCGAGCGTCGAACAGCCATGAAACGAGCGCTCACCGTGTCCACCGCGATCGCCGTGCTCGTCACGGTCGGCTGCTCCTCCGACGGTCCGGACCAGGCGACCGAGACCACTGCTCCCCGGCCGACGCCGTCAACGCTCGCGACCGCGACGGATCCGCCGACCACGACGGATCCGCCGGACACGACCGACCCGCCGGACACGACCGATCCGACCGATCCGCCGAGCACCGATCCCAGCCGCACCGGCCCGTTCGGTTTCGCCCGGCTGTCGTTCTTCGGGGACTGCGAAGCGTTGCTCACCTACATGCAGACCGAAGCCCGCGAGCGGGTCACGGCGTGGGGCCTCGACGGCGGCTACTACTACGGCCGGGGCGTGCCCGACATGGTGGCGACCGAGGACACGATGGCCGCCGCGGACAGCGCCAGCGGCGAGTTCTCGCGTCTCGAGGCGCCGGCAGCGGCACAGGAGGTCGATTTCTCCGGCACCAACACCCAGGAGGTCGGCGTCGACGAAGGTGACATCGTCGAGACTGACGGCACCTACGTGTACGTCGCCGGTCCGGACGGGCTGCGGATCGTCTCGGTCGCCGACGCCGAGGTCGTTGCGTCCCCCGAGCTGCCCGGTGGCGCGCACCAGATGATCCTCGACGGCAACCGCCTGCTCGTCGCCACCCAAGGATTCACCACTGCCGAGGACACGGTGATCTCGCTGTTCGACGTGAGCGACCCGACCAACCCGACACTGTTGCGCCGCTCGCACCTCGAAGGTCGCCTCGTGGCGTCGCGGGCGAGCGACGGCACGGTCCGCCTGGTGCTGTCGAGCTCGCTCGCCGCCCGGCTGCCGTTCGTCCATCCCGACCAGTTCGGGCTCGACGAGGAGCGCGCGATCGAACGCAACCGGCAGATCATCGACGAGTCGGCCGTGCAGGATTGGTTGCCGCGTTGGTTCGACGAGGCCGGCGACGGGACATTCGGACAGATGGAGGAATCGCTCGACTGCGCCAACGTCGCCGCCCCCCGTGACTTCTCGGGTCTCGGCGTCACGTGGATCGCGTCGATCGACCTCGACGGCGAGGCGACACCGGAGGGTTCGGCCGGCATCGTGTCGACCGGCGAGACCGTGTACGCATCGACGACCAGCCTCTACGTCGCCACCCAGTCGTGGGACTGGAACTGGTCGATCCAGCAGGGCGACCAGACCGCCGATCCGAACGAGGCGCCGCCCACCCTGATCCACGCCTTCACGCTCGGCGAGGGTGCGACGGCCACGTACCAGGCATCGGGCGAGGTGCCCGGCCGGCTGCTCAACCAGTTCGCGATGAGCGAGCACGAGGGCGTCCTCAGGGTCGCCACCACGATCGACGACTGGAACACCGGCGAAAGCGAGTCCGCCGTCTACGCCCTGCGGGCCAACGGCGAAGAGCTCGAACAGCTCTCGTCGATCGGCGGTCTCGGCGCCGGCGAGCAGATCTACGCCGTGCGCTTCCTCGGCCCGACGGCCTACGTCGTGACGTTCCGCCAGACCGATCCGCTGTACGTGATCGACATGACCGACCCGGCCAACCCGGCGCTCACGGGCGAGCTCAAGATCCCCGGCTACTCGGCCTACCTGCATCCGGTCGGCGACGGGCTGCTGCTCGGCGTCGGCCAGGACGCGACCGACACCGGTCAGACGCTCGGCACCCAGCTGTCGCTGTTCGACGTCAGCGATCCGGCGAACCCGCAGCGCATCTCGACGCTGGCGATCGGCGGATGGAGCGACGTCGAGTGGGACCACAAGGCGTTCCTCTACTGGCCAGAAGACGGCACGATCGTGCTGCCGGTTTCACCCGGTTGGGGCAACTGCGGCGAGCAGGTCGAGTGCCTGTCGTCGGGGATCACCGGAACCGGTGGCGGCGCCGTCGTCGCCCGCCTCGACGGCCAGACACTGGTCGGCGTCGGCACGATCAACCACGAATCCCGCAGCCAGAGCGGCTGCTGGAACCCGCTCCAGCGCTCGATCGCCATCGGCGACGAGCTCGCCACGATCGGCCTCGACCAGATCAAGTTCTCGAACCGCACCGACCTCGCCGAGCGCGACAGCGTGACGTGGGGCGACCCCGACCAGTACGGCTGCTACTGGTACATGGAGGGCTGACGGGCGGCCGGAAGCGACCATCTCGCAGGCCTGCCGAACTTGACCGACCGTCGGTAAACGATCTGGCGTGGGTCATCACGGTGATCTGCTCCGGCCCTATCGTGATTCCTCATGGGCGCAGTGCTGCGAGAGGTCGTCATCGACTGCATCGATCCCCGTCGGGTCGCGGAGTTCTGGGGAGCCGTGCTCGGATGGGATGTGCATCAGAAGGACGAGGCGTTCTGGATGTCGGAGTCGGGCGCGCCGTTTCCTGACTTGTGTCTCGTCTTCGTCCCGGTCCCCGAGAACAAGACGGTGAAGAATCGGATCCATCTCGACGTCAGCCCCGTTGGGTGTGAACGCGACGAGGAGGTCGCGCGAGTCGAGGCACTCGGCGCCACCCGCGCTGACGTGGGACAAGGCGAGCAGCCTTGGGTCGTCCTCGAGGATCCAGAAGGCAACGAGTTCTGTGTTCTCGGGCGCAGGGCGGACGTGACCTGAGGTCGTCGACCGGGCGACGACCGGCGGGTGCGGGGTGTGGCGCCGACCGGCCCATCGCTCACCGCGGGATACTGGCGAGATGTCGGATCCAGTGATCGTCGCTGACGTGTGTTCGCTCGCGCTCCGCACCTCGGAGCAGCCCGCCTACGACCAGCCGTTCGAGCTGCAAGATCTCTACCGGGACCCACACACCGGGGCAGAGCACTACGTCGTGCGTTATCGGGCCGGCACGAAGGCGAAGTGGCATCGTCACAACTCGGCCCACACCATGATCGTGATCTCCGGGCAGCTCATGGCGAACGGTCAGCAACTGGGCCCAGGCGGGTACGCGGACTTCCCGGGCGGGACGGCGATGCTCCACGAACCGGCCGAGGGACACGACTGCACCTTCGTGCTGATCTTCGCTGGTCCCTTCGATCTCGACGTCATCGAATCCCCGAACGGCTGAAGCCTTCGGGGCGCCCGAGCGGCGGAGTGTGCTCGGTTCGATCGCATCGTGACGGCCAACCCGGCCATCTGGTGTCGGATCTACTTGCCGGTGCGCTCTCGGTGCTTGCAGCCTGGCCAGCAGCAGGGTCGACGCTGGCCCTCCTCCAGCTCCTCCTGGGTCCGGTGGATGCGGCGTGTTCGTGTCGTCGCCTGCTTGGCATCCTCGACCCAGCAGATGAACTCGTTGCGGGCCAGAGGTGTGATGTCCTTCCACGCAACGAGTGCCGTGGGGTTGGCGACCAGCGCCGTGCGGAGGTCGGCGGGAAGGGTGTGCACCACCCCACCCGGCACTCGCGACGCGCTCACAGCGCCACGGTAGCCCCGGCGCGCGAGCCTGTTCCGCGCCCAACGACCACTCCCCCTGTTTGTGTCACCGATACCGGCGATCATCGCCGGTATCGGTGACACAAACCGGGGGGTTACGCGGGGTCGGGCGGCGCGAACTGGCTCACTCGCTCCAGATGCGGGCGGCGGTGTCGACGACGTGGGCGAGCTTGGCCCACTGCTGGTCCTCGGTGAGGGCGTTGCCCTCGACGGTGCTGGCGAAGCCGCACTGCGGGCTGAGGCACAGCTGATCGAGGGGCGTGTACTTGGCGGCCTCGTCGATGCGGGCGGCGAGCTCGTCGTACGACTCGAGCTCGGGACGCTTGCTCGTGACGAGGCCGAGCACCACGGTCTTGTCGGCAGGCACGTGGCGCAGCGGTGCGAAGTCGCCGGACCGCTCGTCGTCGTACTCGAGGAAGTAGGCGTCGACGTCGAGCTCGTTGAACAGCACCTCGGCGACGGGCTCGTAGCCGCCCTGCGCGAACCACGTGCTGCGGTAGTTGCCCCGACACAGGTGGACGCCGACGGTCAGGTCGTCGGGACGGCCGGCGATGGCGGCGTTGATGAGCTCGGCGTACGCGTGCGGGAGTGCGTCGGGGTCGTCGCCACGTTCGACGGCACCCTCCCGCATCACCGGATCGCACAGGTAGGCGAGGTTGGTGTCGTCGAGCTGGATGTAGCGGCAGCCGGCCGCGTACAGGGCGTCGATCTCGGCGTGGTACACCGCGGCCAGGTCGGCGAAGAACACCTCGAGGTCGGGGTACGAGTTGATGTCGATCCCCGCCCGGCCGCCACGGAAGTGCACCATCGTCGGCGACGGGATGGCGACCTTGGGCGTCTCGGTGGCCACCGACGCGAGGTACTGGTAGTCGGCGACCTGGATGTCGTGGGTGCGCCGGAGCGGGCCGACCACGCTGAGCTTGGGCGGCGTCAGGTGGACCGTCTGGGCGGCGTCGGAGCTGGCGGCGATGTTGCCCGTGACGGCGACGCCGTCGAGCTGCTCGAGGAAGTCGAGGTGGAACCAGGTCCGGCGGAACTCACCGTCGGTGATCGATCGCATCCCGATCGACTCGAGCTTGGCGACCGCATCCGCGATCGCCACGTCCTCGGCATCTCGCAGCTCGGCCGCCGTGATCTCGTCGGCGGCGCGCTGCTGGCGGGCGGCGAGCAAGGCGGGCGGTCGGAGCAGGCTCCCGACATGGTCGGCGCGGAAGGGCGGGTCGATTGTGCTCATCCCCGCATGATGACATCCGGACCGATGCGCGGTCCGACCCGGGTCCGCACCTGGCGAACGCCCGACCGAGACGATCAGAGACGAGGGCTGGACCACCCATCGCCGAGTCGGAGGGCGGGGCCTGGTTCCTCTTATGGCGGGTCCCGACGACCCAGAACCATCGAACCCGGCATCATCGAGCAACCACCAGCAGCACGAGCCCGGCGACCACGACACCGGCCGCGAGTAGACGGCGATGCGCGCCGCCCTCGTCGAGGTACTTCCAGCCGATGAACGCGGCCACCAGCACGCTCGACTCGCGCAGAGCGGCGACGTAGCCGACCGGAGCGCGCCGGACGGCGAGCATCACCAGCCCGTAGGTGACGAGGCTCACGGCTCCGGTGAGGAGGTACATCCGCCAGCTCCCGGGCAGCGTACGCCTCAGCGACGGCCCGCGGCCGGCGGCCAACCCGTAGGCGCTGACGAGCAGACCACACGACACGAACACCGCGAACACGTATGTGTTGCCACCGACGTCGCGGGCGGCGTGGCTGTCGACGGTCGTGTAGATGCCGATCGTCACGGCAACGAACAGCGCCGTCATCACCTGCGACGCCTCGGCGCCGACCGACAGCAGCACCATGCCGGCCGTGACGGTGGCGATGGCGACGACACCGAGCACGCTGAGCTCGTCGTCGAGGAGCACGATGCCCCCGATCCCGGCGAGCAACGCACCACCGCCACGGGCGATCGGGTAGGCGAGCGAGAAGTCGCCGTGGTCGTAGGCGCTGGCGAGGGCCACGAGGTACGGGACATGTACAGCACCGGTGATCGCCGCCCACGCCCACGCCTCGGCCGGCAGGTCGCGCGTGATCGCGATCGCGACCGCCCCGATCATGCCGGCGACCGCGAACTGACCCCATAGCGCGGCAAAACGGTCTGCGCTGCGCTTGGCGACGAGGTTCCAGCCGGCGTGCAGGCCCGCGGAGGCGAGCGCGAAGACGGTGGCGACGAGCATCGACGATCGCGGGTCAGGCGCCCCAACCGGCCGGCATCGGCGGCCAGCGACCGATCCCACCATCCTCGTTCAGCATGTCGGCGAGGATCCGGTCGGTGTGGCGCGATCGCCAGGTCAGCATCGCCTGGGCGAGCGGGAGCACCCGCCCCGGGTCGTCGATCGCGGTCCGCCACGTCGGATCGGTGGCGAGGTCGAAGCACAGCCACGTCCCGTCGCCGAACTGCACGTACGCCGACTCGGCGTCGCGGCGCACGGCGAGATGGCAGCGCTCGAGCCGGCGGTCCCACGGCCACTCGTGCGGCATCGTCCCGATCAACTGATCGCGCCAGTCGAACTCCCAATGGGCGGCGTCGCGCCAGCGGGGCGGGTACTCGTTGCGCAAGAACGGCGTCAGCGGAAGGCCGTCGCATTGCGCCGGCACCGGCACGCCGATCGCGTCACACACGGTCGGCATCAGGTCGACGTTCTCGGTGAAGGCGTCGATGGCGCTGCCGTGGGCGTCGGCCTGGTGTGGGTTCCGGACGATTCCGACGATGTGGTAGCTCTGCTCCCAGTAGCCGAGCTTCTGTTGCAGCCCGTGATCGCCGAGCATCTCACCGTGATCGGACGTGACGATCACCATCGTGTCGTCCCACGCTCCGAGCTCGCGCAACGTCGTCCACACCCGGCCGAGCTGGTCGTCGACCTCGCTGATCATGCCGTAGTACTGCGCCCGCAGGTGGCGCAGCCCAGCCTCATCGGTGGGCGCCGCCGTCCGCGAGTCGGCGAGGCCCATGTCGTGCATCCGGTGACGTTCTTCGGCGGGCGCGATCGGCAGTGCCACGTCGGCCGGGTCGTACTTGGTCGACCAGTGCCCGGCTGCCGCGTACGGAGGGTGGGGCCGGAGATAGCTGAGGTGGGCGAACCACGGTGCGTCTTGACGACGCATCCACTCGATGGCGTGATCGGTGAGGAACGCCGACACGCTGTGCTCTGCCGGGCGGTCGGCTTCGGTCGCCAGTAGCTGCATGTAGCCGGGTGACGTGTCGTGGCCGAGGGCGGCCAGCCATTCGACCCAGGGACGGTGATCGTCGGGGATGTCGAGCACGGCGTCGAAGCCAGGAAGGATGCCGTTGTAGGTCGACAACCGTGGGTCGTCGGGCCCGTCGGTGAGCCGCGGGTCGAGCGCCTGGTCGGTGTAGCCGAACAGCACGGGGGCATAGCCGGCCCGTCGGCCGGCGAGGGCGACCGTGTCGAAGCGGGCGTCGAGCGGCGTGCCGTTGCCCACGACGCGATGGTTCATCTGGTACATGCCGGTGTAGAGGCTG
The DNA here is from genome assembly GCA_963776935.1 of Ilumatobacteraceae bacterium. Lineage (GTDB taxonomy): Bacteria > Actinomycetota > Acidimicrobiia > Acidimicrobiales > Ilumatobacteraceae > JALOLG01. The sequence goes on from CAVZOP010000001.1 coordinate 87,736, forward strand.
GCCCGGCCCGGGCCGCACGGAGCGGCCTGGCTGTAATGCCTCTGCAGCCGGAGGCCCGCGGCTGCGAGCGCATCGAGGTTGGGCGTGCGGACGAGCGGGTGGCCGGCCGCCGACAAGCAGTCGCCGCGGAACTGGTCGAGCGTGATGAGGAGGATGTTGAGCGTCATCGCAGGTGCGCCAGCGCAGCCTCGACCGCCGCTGCGGGTGAGGATCGGACGCGCGTCGGATCGGCAACGAACGCCGCCGCCGGCGCCATCGTCGCCTGGGCCAAGATGACGATGTCGTACGACTCGTCGATGCCGTCGACATGAGCGGCGATGAAGCGGTGGTAGGCGCCGAGGTCGCGGCCCTCGAACAGCGGCCAGGCGCCGAAGCACGGCAGCGAGTCGATCGCGACGTCGGCGCCGGCCACGGCGGCCTCCTCGCCCAACAACGACATCGTCGGTTCGATCGTGCTCTCGACGGCGGCGACCACGGCGATACGACGTGCGTCGCGCACCGCGCTCGGCGGCCATCGGTCGGTCGATCCGCAGCACGGGCGGGTGGGTGGGTGTCGGGGCGCGCTCGGCGAGACCGCTGATCGTCGAGCACGTGCAGACGATCACGTCGGCGCCGCGGCGTTCGAGAGCCTCGACCGAGTGAGCGATGCCGCTCTCGATCACCGGATCGGCGAGCCCATGGCGGCGAGCCGAATCGAGCAGATCCTCTCGTACCTCGTGCACGGTGGTCGCGTCGGGTGCCCGGTCGGCGACGAGCCGGTCGAACGTCGCGACATGGACCTGGGCGGTGTGCAGGAACCCGATCGTCGGCATCGGCGTCACGCTACGCCGCGCACTCAGGACCCGACCGTGAACCGGCGGATCGCGGCCACGACGTCAGCGCCCGCCTGTTGATGCGGGGCATGGCCGGCGCCGGCGATCACGAGGCGCTCGAAGTGCCCGGCGACGCCGCGCTCGATCGCGTCGACCTGCGCCAGCGTGCCGTACTGGTCGCGATCGCCATGCACGACCAGCACCGGTGCGGTGATCGCGGGCAGGAACGCCTCGATGTTCCAGGCGCGGAACTCGGTCGCCAACCAGATGTCGTTCCATCCCCTGAACGTGGCGTCGACATCGTCGTGATGGCGGTCGAGGCGTGCTCGCAGATCACCCTCGTGGTACGCGACGCGGGCCGCTTCGATGCCCCCGATCCCGACCGCCTCGACGAACACATGTGGCGCGATGAGCACGAGACCGGCCACGGGGTGGCCGCTGCCGGCGTGGATGATCGCGATCGAGGCGCCGTCACTGTGGCCGACCAGGAGCGGTCGTTCGACGCCGAGCTGGTGGAGCAACGCGGGCAGCACGACGAGCGCTTCGTCGTGCATGTATGTCACTTGCCTGGGTTCGACGGCCGGGTCCGATCGGCCGTACCCGTACCGCGAGTAGGCGATCGTGGTGACGCCGCCGAGCGCGGTGCGCACGTCGTCGACGAAGCCCTTCCACAGCTCGAGCGAGCCGAGGCCCTCGTGCAGGAACACCACCGGTGGCCCCGCGTCGCGCGGACCCTCATCGACGCGGACGTGCAGACGGCCACGACCACCGCCCACCCCGGCGTCGACGACCATCCACGAATCGTTCGGCCACGAATCGTTCGGCCACGAATCGCTCGGCGACGAATCGCTCGGTGACGGATCGGTCACGAATCGATCACTGGGCGAGTTGATCGCGCAGCTGGTACCGCTGGACCTTGCCGGTCGCCGTCTTCGGCAGCACATCGGTGGCGACGATCCGGCGGGGACGCTTGAACGCCGCCATCCGTTCCCGGCAGTGCGACTCGATCGTCGCCGCGTCGATCGTCCGGCCCGACCGCGGTACGACGAAGGCCACGACGGTTTCCAAACCGTCGGCGTCGCGGTCGCCGACCACCGCCGCCTCGAGCACGTCGGGATGCTCGATCAGCACGCTCTCGACCTCGGCCGGCGAGACCCAGATGCCGCCCGCCTTGATCATGTCGTTGTTGCGCCCGAGGAAGGTGAAGTAGCCGTCGGCCGAGCGCGTGTACACGTCGCCGGTGCGGAGCCAGCCGTGCTTGAACGCCTCGGCGGTTGCCTCGGGTCGCTGCCAGTACCCGGTCGCGATCGACGCCCCGCGCACATGCAGATAGCCGGGCGTGTCCGGTGCGAGGACCTCCTCGCCATCGTCGTCGAGGAGCTCGACGTCGTAGCCCTCGACCGGGGTGCCGCTCGTACCGGGTCGCTCGTGACCGGGCCGGTTCGACATGAAGATGTGGAGCGCTTCGGTGGTGCCGATGCCGTCGAGCACCGGGTGTCCGGTACGCTCGGCGAAGCGCCGCTGGAGGTCGGCCGGCAGCGATTCGCCCGCCGTGACCGTTGCTCGCACCGACGCGAACGCCTCGACCGGCGCACCGGCGTCGAGCAGTGCGGCGACGAACCCCGGCGCGGCGAAGAACAATGTCGGCTGCTCCTCCCGCAGCAGGTCGAGCACGCCCGCTGGCGTCGGTGGGTCGGGGTTCAAGATCGCGGTCGCGCCGAACGCCAGCGGGAACGTCAACGAGTTGCCGAGGCCGTAGGCGAAGAACAACTTGGCCACCGACAGCGTGCGGTCGTCGGAACCCATGTCGAGCACGGAGCTGGCGTAGGTCTTCGCCGTGTGCTCCGGATTGCCGTGGCGGTGCATCACGCCCTTGGGCAGGCCGGTCGTACCCGACGAGTACAGCCAGAACCCGTTGCTGTCGCGGGCAGTCGGTGCGACCGGCGCCGCGGATGACTCGGTGAACGCACTCCATGCGTGTGTGTCGACCCCCGCGATCGATTCGGCGGTGTCGCCGATCACGATGACGTGCTCGATCGACGGCGCCGCACCGACGATCGGTGCGGCATGCGCGGCGTCAGGACCCGACACCACGAGCACCCGCGCCCCGGCGTCAGCCGCGATCGCACCGAGGTCGGCGCTGCGCAGCATCGTCGACAGCGGCACGGGCACCACGCCGGAACGCAGGGCGCCGAGGAACCAGGCCGGGAACGCCGGCTCGTCACGCACGACCATCACGACGCGGTCGCCGGCGCCGACGCCGAGCGCGGCCAGCGCGTGCTGGGCCCGCCAGATCTCGGCGAGCAAGCCCTCGTAGGTCAGCGACTCGCCGCGGCAACGGAACGCCACGCGTTCGCCACCGCCGGCACCGACGTGCCGATCGACGAGCCACTCGGCTGCGTTGTACCGATCCCCCATCGCCGCAACTCTTACAGACCGGCCGCCGTCGACCCACTCCCCCGGTTTGTGTCACAGATTCCGGCGAAGGTCGCCGGTTGCGGTGACACAAACACGGGGTTGTCGGGGCTCATCAGACGCGGACGTACTCGAAGTCGGCGGGTTGCTGGTGGATTCCGGTCGACGGAGGGGCGACCCATCCGGCCATCCGTCCGGGCTCGCGCACTGAGGTCATCAGCGACTCGACGTGCGCCTTGTCGTCGTCGGTTGGAAGGAACGTCCCCGCTTGCCAGTCGGCCTCGGCGAGGAGGCGGCCGTCGGGGCCGACCCGTCGACCGGCGAACGTGCCGACGGATCGGTTGAAACCGACATGCGGCAGCCGGAGCTCGGCATCGACCTCGGCCAACGTGCGGTTCCAGCGGTCGACGCCCTTGCGGCAGTCGACGATGTAGTCGTCGCGGAGCGTCTCGTTGAGCGCTGCCAACTCGGTGACCTCACGCTCGCCGATCCCGCCGTCGGTCGCCTCCGGAACCATTCGCATCGCATCGCGAAGCTGGTGATCGTCGTCGCGGGACTCCTCCCGGAAGCGGCCCTTCAGGCCCGCCGCGTAGTAGTTGGCCGCGTTCGTCGACGTCTCGGCGCCGAACAGGTCGAGCGAGACGCTGAAGTGGAAGTTCATGTACCGCTGGAGCATGTCGACAGGCACGCCGCCGAAGCGGGCGATGTCGTCGGTGTCGTGCTCCTTCATCAACTCGACGCTGCGCTGGACGACGCGGCCGACGCCCGTCGCGCCCACGAACATGTGGTGCGCCTCCTCCTTCAACATGAAGTCGCACGTGCGCGACAGCGGGTCGAACCCGCTCTCGCGCAGCGACGCCAACTGGTACTTGCCGTCGCGGTCGGTGAAGTAGGTGAAGAAGAAGAACGACAACCAGTCGGGTGTCTGCTCGTTGAACGCGCCGAGGATGCGGGGGTTGTCGAGGTCGCCCGAGTGGCGCTCGAGCATCTCGTCGGCTTCATCGCGACCGTCACGGCCGAAGTAGCGGTGCAGCAGGTACACCATCGCCCACAGGTGGCGGCCCTCTTCGACGTTGACCTGGAACAGGTTGCGCAGGTCGTACAGGCTCGGTGCGGTGGTGCACAGGTGGCGTTGCTGCTCGACGGACGCCGGCTCGGTGTCGCCCTGGACGACGACGAGACGGCGCAGCTCCGAGCGGTACTCGCCCGGCACCTCCTGCCACACCGCCTCACCCTTGTGGTCACCGAACGCGATGCGTCGGTCGGGTTCGGGTTCGGCGAGGAAGATCCCCCAGCGGTACTCGGGCATCTTGACGTGGCCGAAGTTGGCCCACCCCTCCTGGCCGACCGAGATCGCCGTGCGCAGGTACACCTCGTTGTCCTGGAACGCCACCGGGCCCAGCTGGCGCCACCAGTCGAGGAACTTCGGCTGCCACGTCTCGAGCGCCCGTTGCAGCCGGCGGTCGCTCGACAGGTCGACGTTGTTGGGGATCTTGGCGTCGATCTCGACGGCATGCATGGCGTCACACCCTCCGCATCATGTTCGTTGGCGGTCGTAGGTCGCGCGTGATCCGGTGCCGTAGCGGCGGAGCGCCCCGTCGGGGCCGACGGCGTTCGGTCGCTGGAAGATCCAGTTCTGCCACGCCGAGAGGCGTGAGAAGATCTTGGTCTCCATCGTCTCCGGTCCGACGAAGCGGTGATTGGCCTCCATGCCGGTCAGCGCGTCGGGCGAGAAGCTGTTGCGCTCCTCGAGCGCGAGTCGGACCTCGTCGTCCCAATCGATGTCGTCGGGTGCGAACGTCACGAGGCCGGCGGCGAGCGACTCGTCGGCGAGCAACTCCTTGCCGACTCCTGCGAGTGCCACGTCGAGCGCGTTGTCGTCGCCGTAGAAACGGGACTGGAGGCGTGACAGACCGTTCGACATCGGGTGCCGCCCGGTGCTCGCCTCGGAGAGTCGCAGCACCGCCGGTGCCAGCTCGGCGCGGTCGGCGTCGTCCCACGTGCCGGCCAACATGTATGTGCGATCGGCGGCCAACGCCAACTCGGCGAGCGGTCCCGCGAAGCAGCTGCCGGGCTCGACGAGGGCGAAGATCGTGCGCGCCGACAGATCGAGCCGCTTCAACGTGCGGGTCCAGTACAACGTCACCTCGCGCACCAGCCAGTCGTCGGCGAATGTCGACACCAACGCCTCGGCGGCGGCCACGGCGTCGATGTCGCCGGCGGTCCGGAGCACCCACGTTCCGACCTCGGTCTCGTTGAAGCGCAGGTGCAGCATCGCGTCGTCGAGCTCGCGGGCGGCGGCGACGATCCACGCGTCGCAGCCGGCCAGCACCAGCTCGGCGGGCGTGATCGGCTGCGGTGCCTCCGGTGCCCGGACGGTGATGTGGGCGGCGCCCAGCTCGCGGTCGATCGACACGCCGACGTTGCGGTACGAGATGGTGTCGCCGTCGATCGACCGGTCGAGGGGTGCGAGCGCGATGCCGGCGGCATCGCTCGGCCGGTCCGATGCGGCGGCACGGGCGGCGGCCCGACCGGCGACGTGGTCGGCGAACGTGCTGCGCGGTGCGATGGAGTCGACGAGCTTCCACTCGACCGCCTGGCGGCCCTTGACGCCCTCGGCGCGTGTGGCGAAGACGTCGGCGAGGTCGCGCCGCACATGGCGCTTGTCGACGACTCGCGTCAACCCGCCGGTGCCCGGCAGAACCGCCAGCAGTGGCACCTCCGGCAGCGAGACGGTGCTCGACCGGTCGTCGATCAGCACGATCTCGTCACAGGCGAGCGCCAGCTCGTACCCGCCGCCGGCCGCGGTGCCGTTGACGGCCGCGATCCACACTTGCCCCGAGTGGACGGTGGCATCCTCGATCGCGTTTCGGGTCTCGTTCGTGAACTTGCAGAAGTTGACCTTGTGGGCGTGTGTCGAGCCCGCCAGCATCTGGATGTTGGCGCCGGAGCAGAACACCTTGTCGATGCCGCTCGTGACGACCACGGCGCGCACCTCGGGGTGCTCGAACCGCAGGCGCTGCACCGCGTCGTAGAGCTCGACGTCGACGCCGAGGTCGTACGAGTTCAGCTTGAGCTCGTAGTCGTCACCCAGCCCACCGGCCGGATCGACCCGCATCGTGAGCGTCGCGACCGGCCCGTCCACGGCAAGGCGCCAGTGGCGGTAGGCGTCCGGTGTCGTGCGGAAGTCGATCGGGGTAGCCATCTCGATGAATGACATTCTACAAGTGCTGGCGATTCCGTCAATGAGTTGTAGAGCATCGAGACCCGTAGTACAAAGCACGATGTGACCGCACCGCCACCCGGGACGCGCTCGGGGACCAGCGCCAAGGCGCTGCTGCTGACGGTCCTCGGCGAGTTCGTCCTGCCCCGCGGCGGCGATGCGTGGACACAGTCGCTCGTCGACAGCCTCGCCACCCTCGGTGTCGCCGAACGCAATGCCCGCCAGGCGATCGCGCGGACCGCGGAGCAGGGGTTCATCGAGAGCGAGCGCGTCGGTCGCCGGGCTCGGTGGCGCCTGACCGAGCACGGACGTGACCTGCTCACGGTGGGGACGGAGCGGATCTACGGCTTCGGCGGCGACGGCGACGAGTGGGACGACCACTGGCTCGTCGTGCTGTGCGCCGTACCGGAGGACCAACGCACCAAGCGCCACCATCTGCGCAGCCAGCTGGCGTTCGCCGGGTTCGGGTTCTTGACCCCGACCGTCGCCATCAGCCCACACGGCGATCGCGAGTCGGTCGCCAACACGGTGCTGCGCGACCTCGACCTGGTCGGCGCCAGCGCCGTGTTCCACGCCGAGGCGGGCAGCCTCACCCCGGTGCACGACCTCCTCCAGCGCGCGTGGGACCTCGATGCACTGGCCGCCGAGTACGACACATTCGTCGCCACGTTCGGCCGGCGGCGACCGTCGACCGACGATGAACGGTTTGCCGCACTCGTCGAGTTGGTCCACGAGTGGCGCCGGTTCCCGTTCGTCGACCCTGAGATCCCCGAGCGGCTGCTCCCCCGCCGCTGGCCGGGTCGACGGGCGAAGCGCACGTTCGACGAGCGCCACGCGGCGTGGGCGCCGGGCGCGAACGCGCTGTTCGACTCGTTCGAGATGACGAACGGCAGTGTGTGATCGGGGCTGAGTAGGGTCGCACGGCGATGGCAGATGACGTGCTCGCCGCCAATCAGGCGTTCTACGACGCCCACGAGCAGCGTGACATCGGGGCCATGCGCAACGTGTGGGAGCACACCGACCGGGTCGTGTGCGTCCATCCCGGTTGGCCGATCCTGCGGACCTGGCGGGTCGTCGAGGAGTCGTGGCGGCGGATCTTCGAGGGACCCGGACGCAACCAGTTCATCGTCACCAACGACGTCGTCGCGGTGCACGGCGACCTGGCATGGGTGACGCTCGACGAGAACCTCGTCCAGGGTGCCTCCACCGGGACCGTCGCCGCGACCAACGTCTTCGCCCGCTCGGAAGCGGGCTGGCGGATGATCCTCCACCACGGTTCTCCCGTGATGACCCGCTGAGCGGCCTCGACCAGCGCCCGACCATCCGCTTCGGCTCCAGCTCGCGCCGCTCGTCGGGGTCGTCCAGCCGGCGGAGCTCCAGCGGCAGTCGGCGGTCAGGTGGCGGCACCATGAACTGGTGACCGCATCCGCTCCGCCCAGCGCCGCGTGTTACGGCCGGACCTCGCACACGCCGAACTAGCGCCAGACGCGGAGCGGACGGTTGCCGAGCGCAATCGCCCAACCAGTTCCGTCGACGGCGAACGGCCACGATGATCCGGGACGCCGAACGACGTCGGTGATCCGGTGGGGCCGCCCGTCATAGTCGAGCAGGTCGCCGGGCCGGAGCTCATTGGCATGAATGCTGATCGTCATTGTCATGATGGAACCTCCTCGAGTCGTTGCGGACACTGGTCAAATCGTGCTCCTCGGGCCGGCCGCGATCGTCGGCCCTCCGGGTATTTGTCGTGTGGGCCGAGTAGCCCGAAAGATGTACGCGGTCATCAGCCGCGCGCGGCTGACGGGTCCGACGGTGGTTCCGTGGTGTCAGACGGCGTCCGACATCACCGATCGAGAGGCCCGCACCGTGTTCGAGCACGGGTGGCCGCGATTCCCGGATGTCATCCCGGCCCCATCACCGCCGAACCGCCGTCCGCACGGTCAGTCGACGTCGAGGGCACGGTCCAGAAAGGCGATCACCCTGGTCTCCCACGCCGCAGGCTGAGTGTCGTAGGCCGTGGTGTGGCCGGCGTCCGGGGCAATCCACACCTCGACGCTGCCGGGTGCCACGTCGTGGAACGCCTTGGCGGCGGCGATCTCGGCCGGCTGCGTACCGGCGGCGATGATCATGATCGGTCGCGGCGCGGCAGCGGAGATGGCGTCGCGCAGCTTGGTGGGCGGATGGGCCGAGGTCATCAGATCGGCCGCGTGGGCGGTGGTCCAGTCGATGTATCGGGTCAACCAACCACCGACACCGCCGGCCGGGTCGCCTTCGTCTCGTGTACCGCGAGCGGTCGCTCCTTCGGCCACCACGCCAAGGATCCGAGTGTCGGTACCGGCGGCGCCGATCGCCTCCTCGGCGCCCATCGACATCCCGACCGCGGCGATCCGGCCACCGGTCACGTCGCTGCGGGTCGCCAGGTAGTCAACGGCCGCACGTACGTCGGTGTCGCCGTACCAGCCCCACAGCATCGCGTCGCCGCCGCTCTTGCCGTGGCCGCGAGCGTCGAGGAGCAGCACGCCGTATCCGTGCCGGGCGAGCACGGCGGCATGGTCCAGCTCGTCGGTGCGAGTGTTCGTCGCACCGCCAAGCAGCACGATCGCGGCGCCGTTGGTCGACGGGACGTACCAGGCTGCGAGCGATACGCCGTCGCTCGCCCGGAGCGACACATCCACGTACTCCATCCCGTGGTCGGCGGGCGTGTCGTCGCCCAGCTCGAGGGGCGGGACGTTGGTGACGGCGACGGCCAGCGCGAGCGGCGCGACCGCCAGTACGACGATGCCGACGGCGATCGGCACGACGAGCAGCTTTCGCCAGCGGCGAGCTCCGCGTACGTGGACCACGGTGGCGATCCCGACGAGCGCCAGCCCAGCGGCGAGGGCGGCGATGCCCGACACGCTCTGGACCGACGCGCCGGCCTTGACGACGTGCGGGACGCCGATCCCGATTCCTGCGATGAGCCCGGCCAGTCCGAGGGCCAACACCGCTGGGTTGGCCCGGCGGCGAACCGGCGCGCGCCGCGCCCGCAGCACGGCTGCTGCCAGACAGATGGCGACGAGTGCTCGTACCCCCGGCCATGGTCCTGGTCCTTCGCTCCCGACGAGCACGGCGAGGGCGATCCCTTCGGCGACGATGATCCGGTCAGTGGGCGTGGCGCCGCGAACCCCGCTTCGCTCGGTCTGCGGTTCCACGTCCGCCAACGCAATGCTCACGACGGCTCCCGTCGCGGTTCGCGACCGAGGTCACGCCGGAACGAAGGCACAGCTCGACGGGTCCGGCCCGCCGGCACCGAAGCACGCACCAGCCGATGATGGGTCGCGACCACGATGAAGTCGCGATGCGCCTGGTGGTAGGAGGCGAAGACGTGGTCTGGATGCATGGGGAACATGACACCAACGATCGTCTTCCGGCGCTGCCACCGCATCCGCCGTCGGGCGACTTCACGAACGACCGTCGATGTACGACTGACGTGCTGGCGCCTCATCCTCCAGACCGATACGTCGACCCGATCAGCGCGGATGCTTGCGAAGGAAGTCGCGTACCGCGTCGTTGAACAGGTCGGGGGCCTCGACGTTGCTGACGTGACCGACTCCGAGTAACACCACAAGTGTTGAGCCGGGGATGTGGGCATGGAGGTCGTCGGCCACGTGGCTCGGGGCACGTTGGTCGTGCTCCCCGTGCAGCACGAGAGTGGGCACTCCGATCGTTGGCAGAACGTCTCGGAGATCGGCCTCGGCGAACGCGCGAAGCTCAGCCCGCAGCCCGACCGGGTGGACATCGAGCATCAGCGACAGCAATTCGTCGACGAGTTCCGGCGATGCCGAAGGCGACAACATGCCTGGCAAGTACGCGGGGAGCCAGGTCTCGGGCGGCAGTTCCGACTCCCGCACCGCTCGCTCCAGCCGCTCCTCGACGACGTGGGCGGGGAGGGATCCGGCCCACCCCGCATAGGCACCCGCGAGCACCAGGGTTCGCGGGATGGTTGGGTGACATCGGTACACCTCGATCGCCAGCCCGCCGCCGAACGACAAACCGAGCACATGTGGCCGGTCGAGACCGAGCGCGGCGACGAAGCCGGCTACGACGTCGGCATAGTCGGAAAGGCCGAAGCTCTCCGGTGGATCCGACGACTGGCCGTGTCCCGGCGCGTCCCACGCGACGACGGTGAACTCGTCGCAGAGCGCGTCGAGCTGCCCGCGCCATGCCCGGCTATCGCATCCGTACGCTCCGTGGAGAAGGAGGAGCGGCGGACCCTGGCCCTGGCGTTCGAAGGCGATGTGGAGTCCTGAAACCTCGACCCGGTCCATGTCCACCTCCCGGCCGGCCGTTGCTGCGACGACCCTGCAGTCCCCAGGCTGTCACGACGCGAACAACGTCTACGCGTCGGGCTCGGGGAGGTAGCGACCGCGGAACGCAGCGACCATCGCCTCGGGTAGGACTCCGCCGCCCAACAGCTGCTCCACGGTCGCCGAGGCGAACGTCGAATCGTCGACGAGAAGTCCGCGGTAGGTCGCGCAGGCGTCGGCGAAGTCGGTGTTACCGGCCGGGTGGACCACGACGTAGCGACCCCACCCCCACCCGCCACCGGGGTGTTGCAGCATCGAGTGCAACAGCTGGTGCTCCAGCCAGACGTGGATGAGCTCGGTGCCGTTGACGGCGTCGATCCAGCCGGGCGCGAAGGTGCCGGACCGCTCGGTGACCTCCACGTAGCGCTCCAGCCGCTCCGGCTTCGGCGGCTGGCGCTTGTTCCAGTCGGCGTAGGCGGCCTTCACCCCGAGGATCCCGCGGGTGCCGTCGCCGCGGTCGAGCACGAAGGCGACGCCGAACGCGCACAGGTTGCCGATGTAGGCGGGATCGAGACGACCCGGTGAGTGCTCGAATCGCACAGCGACCACGGTGCCGGGCGTGTCCGGCCACCACGTACGGACGGCGTGGTCAGCGAGCTCCAGGTCGGCGGCGAGCTCGCCGAACAGGTTGAAGCAGAACGCCGTCGGCCAGAGGAGCTCCGCCCACGTCCGCTGGGCGTCGAGACTCTGGTGAGGCTCCTTGGCCTTGGCCGACAGCCGGAACGTCGCCGCGTCGCGGGCGGCGCGGGTCAGCAAGCTCGCACCGGTGTCCCGCGCGTAGTCGACGGGTAGGCGACTGCCGACGGGCCGCGACGGCTTCCCCGCCGGCGGGACGAGCGGTTGCGAACCGATGGGGTGGCCGTGAGCCTCCCGCCACCGGGCCTGGTGCAGGCGCATCCGCCGGCGGTAGGCCGTCATCGCCGGCCGCTTCGGCACGTGGTCGTCGGACTCCCAGCAGTACGCCGCCTCGAGCTCTCCGCGGGTCGGTTCCACAGCGACGTCTTTCAGCGACCCGCCACGTTCGCCAACAGGCGGTCAACCAGTTCGCATGCGGCCATGACCCACAGTCTGGTGGGCGCGATCCCCGGTCGACCGCCTGCGGACCCGCGCCAGGACGATGCTCGTGTAGCCGTGGGCGCGATCGGCGGACAGATCGCCCACCTCGATCGCGCCGTCGTCCCAGTCGAACTCAGGCTCGAGAACGCGCCGGATGTCGCCCTCGTCGACACACGCGCTCGGGAACGTCTTGCCGCCGACCACGTAGCCGGTCGAACGGCGCAGGGCGGCGGTGATGAACAACCCGCCCGGCTCTACGAGACCGGCGATGTTTCGCATGTACGACTCCCACGTCGCCTTGTCGGCGGTGGCCGAGTCGGCGCAGTAGGCGCTGATCACGACCGCATACGGCGCGGTGCCACGCCCGCCGAGCGGATCGGCGTCGCCCGCGTCACCACCCAGCAACGCGGTGACCTTCGACCGAACCAGTCCCTCCCTCTCACCGACCTGGTCGTCGGTGGGTCGGGCGACGCCCTCGCAGGCGAGCGTGTGCTCGACGAACGGGCGCCAGTCGTGGGCGTCGGGCGCGCCCGCCAACCAGCGCTCGATCTCCTGGAGGTTGGCCGGTAGGTATTCGGCGAGATGGATCTCGGCGGCCGTCCCGGCGGTCAGGAAGACGTGGTGCAGGGTCGGTCCGACCCCGAACAGCAAGACCCGCTGGCCGGGTTCGGCGTACCGCAGCGCGTCGACGAAGAACGCGATCGTCGCCCGCTCGTCGGCCTCGACGACGCGGTAGTAGTCGTTCAGGTACTCCCGCGGCACCCACTCGGTGGCGAACGCGGCAAAGGGAGCCGAGGGCGCATCGACCGGTCGGCGAGGTCGGACGATCCGCCGCGAGCCGCGCGTCGAGAACGGTCCGGGTCAGACGCGCGACGCCGTACTCGTAGACCGCGGCGCCGAGGTTGGCGCCGCCGAGGAAGACGAGCGCATCGGTCGAATCGACGGCGTCGCTGAGCAGGGCGGTGCCGAACGCGCCGGCGTAGTACGGCGCCTCCTTGGCGATCTCGACGACGACGTACCCGACCGCCGACGCGGCCCGCACCGCGCGTTGGCTGCTCGATCGGTGTCGAACGAGATCGAACAGCCCCTTCGACAGGGCGTTGGTGCTCGTGCCGGTCTCTTCGAGCAGCCGCCAGTTGGCCATCAGGTTGACCCGCAACCCGGTGGCCCACACCACGTACGTCGCCGCCAGGAAGCCGAGCACGACGCCGCGAGAGACGCCACCCAGGACGTCGGACGCGACGAGCAACACACCCGCCGCGGCGGCGACGACATCGAGCGTCCACGTCGACGCCGCCGTGGCGACGACCGTGACGGCCCAGCGGTTCGCCGCGGCGAGCCGCCGGGGTGTCGGCCGCGTCGTCGGGGCCTCGGTTGTGAGCACGGCACGAGGCGGCCGATCGGCGATGGTGCTGGTGAGTCCTGGCATGTCCCGAATCTCTCCTCTTCGTACGTACGGTATGTACGTAACTCGGACAGCTACGTACGGTACGTACGTTGCCGAGGGACGTCAACTAGATTTCGGCCGGTCGCCGCCCGCCGACCAGACCCACGACCACCCGCCCAGATCCAGCGAATCCGGACCAGTTGCCGGCCGCATCAGCTCGCATGACCAGATGCCGAATCTGGGCCATACCGAATCTGGGCCAGACCGAATCTGGGCCAGACCGAAACTTGCCAGACCGAAACTTGCCAGACCGAAACTTCCAGACCGAACTTGGAGGACACCGTCGCCACCATCCCGCTCCCCGCCCCGTCGTCGAACCCGATTCGAGGGCGGTCGCCGTTGCCGCGGCACGAAGCTCGCCTGCGCTACATCGGAATCGGCGAGCTCGTCGCCCTCGAGCAGATCAGGTCCGACTCCGAGCAGCTCGACTCGGGCTCGGTCGCGATCGGCCCGTTCGCCCGCCTCGACGCCAACGCCGTCGCCGCCCGTGACGGCAAGACCCGAGGTGTCATCACCAACCTGTTCGGCAGTCAGGCCGCCTTCCAGGCCGAGACGATGGCGCTCGCCCTGAGCGCGACGGACCTCATCGAGCAGATCGAGTTCCCGCAGCCGCAGGACCACGCCACCGCCGATGAATGGGTCGACGCCTTCTTCGCCAGCGAGGCCGGGCGGGGGCCAGCGCATGGCACTGAACCGGCGGCCGGCTACTCGGGGCTGTGGGTGCTCTGGCTGAGCGCCGTGCCCTACGGACTCTGGAGCGAGTCGATCGCCGGTCCGAGCGTCGACGAGAACCGGACCTGGATCGCCCGTCTGGAGGACACGTTCCAAGAGGCCATCGACCACTTCGGTCTCACGATGCGACCAGGCGCGACCGTCGCCGATCTGGCCGTCGCCGTCGCCGGCATCGTCGAAGGACTGTGGCTCAACCAGTGCCTCACCACCCGCCATCCGACCGATCCGTCCGAACCGATCGTCACGGCAATGGTCCGCTCCGGCCGCCTGCTGTGGCACGGTGCGACGCAGCCCAGCGCCTGACCCTGTCGCAGTCCAGTCGGTCGCCGCCAGCCGCTCGCGTCGGGCTGCGCTGATGGACCGATCAGTCGTCGTCGAGCTGAGCGAGGAGGTCGGCGCTGAGGGCGAGGGCGACGGCGATCGCCGCCGCCCGCTCGATGACGGCGTTGAAGTAGTGGCCGGGGGCGACGCTGCCGCCGATCGTCGGTGGATCGCCGAGCGATCGGAGCAGCGCACCGACCTCATAGGGAACGGCGATCGGTTCGACGTCGGGCAGCGGGTCGGGGGTGCGCCAGACCGCGATCGGCTTGGGCCGCTTCGGCTGTTGCTGGCGACGCTGGTTGGGACGCTTGCGTTGTTGTTGCGGTCGGTTCACAGGTCGTCCTCGGCGAGCAGCTCTTCGGGCCGCAGCCCGAGCGCCAGGCGCAGTTGGTCGGTGTTGAGATCGGCGATCGAGCTCGAGCGTGGCAGCACGAGCTGGGCGATGTGGCGCTTGCCGGCCACGACCTCCTCGACCCGTTCGTCGACGGTGCCGGGGCACACGAGGCGGTGGGAGATCACGGTGCGGTCCTGCCCGATCCGCCACGCCCGGTCGCGGGCCTGGTCCTCGACGGCAGGGTTCCACCAGCGGTCGTAGAGCACGACGTGGTTCGCGGCGGTCAGGTTCAGTCCGGTGCCGCCCGCCTTCAGCGACAGCACGAGCGCACCGGGGCCGTCGGCCGTTCTGGAACTCGCTGACGAGGCGGTCGCGAGCGCCTCTGGCGAGGCTGCCGTCGTAGCAGGCGATCGGGACGCCGGTGACCTCGGTGAGGTGCTCGGCGAGGCGGCGGCCCCACGTCGCGAAGTGGGTGAACACGAGGACCCGCTCGCCGGCGGCGAACACCGACTCGACGATCTCCTCGAGTCGGGACAGCTTTCCTGACCGGCCGGCGAGGGGCTTGTCGTCGTCGCGGTACGCGGCCGGGTGGTTGCAGATCTGCTTGAGGGCGGTGATCGCGGCGAGGATCGCACCCTTCTTGCGCTCGCCACCGGCCTCGGCGTTGGCGATGCCCGTCACGAGGTCGTCGAGCACCGCCTGGTAGAGCCCGATCTGCTCGGTCGTCATCGTGCAGTGGTCGAGCTCGTCGATCTTGTCGGGCAGCTCGGCGGCGACCTCCGGCTCGCTCTTCGTCCGGCGGAACAGCAGGATCCCGTTCAGCGCTCGGAGGGCGGCTTCGCCGTCGCCCGACATCTGGGCGATGAACGTCGGCCGCGTCCCGACGAGACCCGGGTTGGTGAAGTCGAGGATCGCCCACAGATCGCCGAGGCCGTTCTCGATCGGCGTGCCGGTGAGCGCGATGCGGGTGCGGGCGGGGATCCGTCGCAACTGCTGGGCGGTCTCGCTGGCCGGGTTCTTGATCGCCTGCGCCTCGTCGAGCACGATCCTGCCCCACGTGACCTCGGCGAGCGCGTCGATGTCGCGAACGGCCGTTGCGTACGTGGTGATGACGACGTCGGCGCGGGCGATCTCGGCCGCGAGCTCGGCCGCCGACGACCGCGAGGCGCCGTGGTGGACGACGACCCGAAGTCCGGGAACGAATCGCGCCGCCTCGGCCGCCCAGTTGCCGACGACGGCGGCGGGCGCGATGACGAGCGCCGTGTGCTCCCCCGCCGTCCGCGCCAGCTGGGCGAGCACGGTCGGCGTCTTGCCGAGCCCCATGTCGAGCGCCAGGCAGCCGCCGAGCTCGGCGGCCTCGAGGAAGCCGATCCACGCCAGCGCCTCGGCCTGGTACGTGCGCAGCTCGCCGGCGAAGCCCTCCGGCTTGGTGACCGGCGCCACGGACGCCGCGCCGGCACGGCGCAAGATGTCGTTGGCCCAGCTGTTGCCCTGGACGACGACGCCGCCACGCAGGCCGGACCCGTCGAGTCCGATGCTGTGGCGCAGGATCTCGGCGCCGGTGAGCTTCGTGATCGACTCGCGCTCGGCGAGCGCGGCCGCCGCCTGCTCGAGGTCGACCCGATCGACCTCGACCCAGCGGCCGCGCGACTGCACGAGCGGGCGCGCCTGGCGTGCCAGCCGGGCCACATCCGCGGCGGTGAGCTCGACGTCGTCGAACAGCACCGACCAGGCCACGTTGCTGAGCTGGTGCGCGCCGACGACCGAGCCCGCCGGGGGTCTCGGCGAAGAGCCGCAGCGACGGCGTCGGCTTGCGCCGCGACAGCTTCGGAACCCGCACCTCGAACCCGACCGCGGCGAGCGTGGGCCCGACCACGGTCATGAACTCCCACGCCTCGTCCTGGCTCAGCGCCACCTGACCGCGGCGCCGCACGCCCGCCCGGTTGAGCGCGGGGAACAGCCGGTCGAGGCGGGCCCACTCGCCCGCGATCGGGCGGCCGCCACGTTCGTTCCGCAGCGCCGTGTCGACCGGGACCAGCTCGCCCTTCGGGGTCGGTGCGGTCACGGTGACGAGCCACACCCCACCCGGTCCGGGCGGATCGAGCTGCACGACGAGCCGGGGCCGCGTCGACGACGTGACCGTACGCGTCCACTGGTCGAGCGTCCTCGACACGGTGGCCGCGAGCGCCGACGGGGCACGGAACGGCACGCCGTCCATCCGGGCGATGACCGCGTCGCCGAGATCGGTCGCCGAGTTGGCGGTCGGCGGCTGGGCCGGCAGCTCCATCCGCTCGACGCTCTCGGTGACGATCGCCTCGACCACAGCGGTGATCACGGCGGTCGTGGTCGTGCGGCCGTCGCCGCCGTCGATCGCCGCCACCGTGCCCGGCATCGCCGTGGCCAGCGCGACGATCGCCGGACTGTCGACGAGTGCCGGGCTGCCATCGCACCGCCACGTCGACGAGTCGGCCCTGCGGGCCGTTGCGGCACGCGCAAGCTCGGCACGATCGACCCACCGGCCGCGAGTCGCACGCCTTCGAGGGCGACGTGCCCGAGCCACAGCACGCTGGCACCGACGCCCTCCCGCCCGTGGCCGCCGCCGACGGCGACGAGCCAGCCGAGCGCATCCTTCATCGGGATCGCCAGCGCGTCGGCGCGGAAACCGCCCGGCAGGACGACGCTCGGATGCATCTGCCAACCCAGTCGGCGGTCCGCCGATCGCCTCCAGGCGTGCCGACAGCTCCGCATTCGATTCCGGCGTCGTGCCCCGACCCGCGGCCCACACGACGACTTGCCCGTCGGCCCACGAGGCCTGGAGTTGCACCTCCGCGGGCTCGAGATCCTCGTCCGCCTCTTCCTCGTCGTCCTCGTCGTCGTCCTCGTCGTCTTCGTCGAGCATCTCCGGGCGCAGGCGGGCGGCGGTCGCACGGAGGCTCTTCAGGGTGTCGGTGAGGTCGGCGACGACCTGGTCGCGCTCGTCGCCCGGCAGCGTGCGCACCGAGTCGAGGTCGTCCTCGGCGTCGACGATCAGGCGGTCGAGGACGACGAGCGACGCCCGCTCGTCGGCGTGGAAGAGCGCCAGATCGTCGTCGGAGCTGCGGCCGTCGGCGATCGACCAGATCGCTGCTTCGAGTTGTGGTGTGTAGAGCATCCGTGTCCGTCCTGGATCATCGTCGCCTCGTTCTGTACGCCAACCGTCGTGACGGCCGCGGCACTCACCGTGCGGCGCGGCGAGCCGGAGTCGGCGCCGACCTGGGCGACCACGAGACGTGGCCCAGGTCCCATCGCCCTGCGAGAAGGAACCGTCTCACGTGGGCGGCTGCCACATGCTTACGTGAGCCAGGGCGTCTTCGTTCCGCTGTTTCTCGTCGGTTCTCGCCCAGGCTACAGCGTCCAACCCCCAACCTGTCTGCTTCAGATTGCCCACCGACTCGGCTGAAGCAGACAGAACGAGGGATTCGGTTAGGGCTGGCCGAATTTTTCGGTGAAGAGGTCGAGCATTGCTCGCCAGGAGCGGGCGTCGGCGTTCGGTTCGTAGGCGAGGATGGGGTTGGAGCCGTCGGCCGCCGGGTTGGTGAAGCTGTGCACCGCGCCGCCGTACAGGTTCAGTCGCCAGTCGACCCCACCGGCGCGCATCTCCTCCTCGAAGGCGAGGCGTTGTTCCGGCGGAATCAGTGGATCCTCGGCGCCGATGCACACCAGCACGCTGCCGGTGATGTTGGCGGCATCGTCCGGGCGGCTCGTCGAGAGGCCGGCGTGGAACCCGACCACCGCTTTGAGGTCGACGCCGTCGCGAGCGAGCTCGAGCGACATCGTGCCGCCGAAGCAGTAGCCGATGGCAGCGACCCTGGCGGTGTCGGCGTACTCGCTCGCCAGCAGGACGTCGAGCCCGGCGCGACCGATCGTGCGCGTCAGCAGCGGATCGTCGATCAACGCGCTGCAACGCGGCGCGATCTGATCGGGCGGCAGCGGCTTGCCATCGCCGTAGTAGTCGAGGGCGAACGCGACGTACCCGTGCTCGGCCAGTTTGCGAGCGCTGTTCTTGGCGTGATCGGTCAGGCCATTGCCCTCGTGCGACACCAGCACCGCCGGGCGCTTGCGGTCATGGCTGTCGTCGACGGCGATCTGGCCCACGAGCCGCAATCCGTTGCACGAGTACTCGATGTCGGCGATGTGCACGGCACTCCAATCATCGTGGTTTGGCATTCATCGTCGGTTGGCATCCACCGTGGTTTGGCGTTTCCCGCGTAACCCGCGACCATCCTTGTGCGCGTCCGTTCACGCGGGCGGGTCGGCGCGATCGGCGACACCGTCGCGTCGTTCGACGAGGAACCTGCGTTCGGCCTCGTTGGCGGTGAGGGCGACGGCGCGGTCGTACTCGACGGCCGCTTCGTCGGCGCGCCCGAGGCGGGCGAGCAGCTCGCCGCGGGTGATGTGGAACGGCGCATAGCTGTCGAGGTCGAGTCCCTCGATCGCGTCGAGGGCCGACGCGGGGCCCTCGAGCTCGGCGAGCGCGACTGCTCGGTTCAAGGCGACGACCGGCGTCGGCGTGAACGCGAACAGCAGGTCGTAGAGCTGGAGGATCTGACCCCAGTCGGTGTCGGCGGCCGTCGCCGCGTCGCTGTGAACGGCGTTGATGGCGGCCTGGATCTGGAATGGTCCCGGCATGTCGCGGCGTAAGCACGCCCGCACCAGGGCCTGACCCTCCTCGATCAGTCCGCGGTCCCACTCGCTGCGGTCCTGGTCGGGGAGCAGGACGATGGATCCATCGGACGCGACGCGGGCGGTCC
The DNA here is from genome assembly GCA_963776935.1 of Ilumatobacteraceae bacterium. Lineage (GTDB taxonomy): Bacteria > Actinomycetota > Acidimicrobiia > Acidimicrobiales > Ilumatobacteraceae > JALOLG01. The sequence goes on from CAVZOP010000001.1 coordinate 107,209, forward strand.
GGCGCGACTCGGTGAGCAGCAGCAGGGCGAGCAGCCCGAACACCTCTGGCTCGTCGGGCATCAGCTCGGTCAGCAGCCGGGCCAGGCGGATCGCCTCCGCACACAAATCGTCGCGGACGAGGTCGTCGCCCGTGGTCGCCGTGTAGCCCTCGTTGAAGACGAGGTAGATCACGGTGAGCACGGCGCGGAGGCGGTCGGGCAGCTCGGCGTCACCGGGGATGCGGTAGGGGATGTTGGCGTCGCGGATCTTGCGCTTGGCGCGGACGAGTCGCTGCGCCATGGTCACCTCGGGAACGAGGAACGCCCGGGCGATCTCGTCGGTCTCCAACCCGCCGAGCAACCGCAGTGTCAACGCGATCTGGACGTTCGTGGCGAGCGCCGGGTGGCAGCACGTGAAGATCAGCCGGAGGCGGTCGTCCTTCACGGGGCCGACCGGTTCGGGCGGTTCGTCGCGCTCGTGGACGAGCGCGGCTTGTGCGTATCTGTCGTTGCGGGAGGATTCACGGCGAAGCCTGTCGATGGCGCGATTGCGGGCGGTCGTGGTGATCCAGGCGCCCGGGTTCGGCGGCAACCCGGACTCGGGCCACCGCTGCGTCGCCACGACGAACGCTTCCTGGACCGCCTCCTCGGCGATGTCGATGTCGCCGAAGAGGCGGACCAGTGTCGCGACGGCGCGACCGGACTCGTGCCGGAAGACGCGTGCGAGGTCCGAATCGTCGACTGCGGCCACGGAGTCCTACGCGTCGGGCTCGTCCTGGAACGGGCGGACCTCGACCGCTGCCATGCATGCCGCCGAACCCCTCGCCGCCCAAGCGAGCGCAGCGTCGAGGTCGGCCGCCTCGATGATCCAGAACCCGCCGAGCTGCTCCTTGGTCTCGGCGAACGGGCCGTCGGTGGTGAGCACGTCACCGTCCTGGGCGCGCACGACGGTCGCGCTGGTCGCCGGGTGGAGGCCACCCGCGAACACCCACGCACCAGCGGTCTTGACCTCCTCGTTGAACGTGTCGACCTGGGCGAACACCTTCTGCATCTCGTCCTCGGACATCTCCGCTTCGTCACCGGTCATGTAGACGGACAACAGGTACTGCGTCATTGGATGACTCCTCTCGGAAGGGTCCGGCACCGTACCGGACCACACCCCTACTACGAACGAGGCGCGGCCCGATCGACAGGTCGCCGAAATTTCTTTCGTGGGCCTGCCGGACACCGAAATGGTTGCCGGACCGTGCTGGTGGGTACGGGTACTTCGTGGAGATCATCCGACATGACGACGGCTCGCTGACTGTTCCTGTGACGCGGGACCGCCATGCGGACGACGGTGACCCCGACACCCCAGACGAAAGTGCCGACACCACGCCGGATCCGACGACGATGGTTCTGCGCCCGGGCGAGGGTGGGTACAACGAAGCGCTCGCCGCGTGGGATCTCCAGCAGAACCCCGACCGCGGCGAGGCCGTGTCGACCGCATCGGGCCGCGAGGAAGCGATGGCCGTCGTTCACACGGTGGCAGAGGATCCGGACCACGTCGCCGAAGCGGTCGAGTCGCTCGACGATGCCGGCGCCAGCGCCGAGGCATTGCGCCACGTGCTCATCGGCGGGACTCCATCGGTCAAGGCGTTCGCCTCCGAGGTCGCCGACGCCGAAGGCGGCGACGAGCTCGCTCCGCACACGGCCACCAAGATCATCGGCGAAGTGCTCGCCGAGATCGACTCCCACCCGGAGTGAGCACCCGCGTCAGGGCGACGTCGCGCTGACGAACTCGGCGACGACGCGCGCGAGATCCTCGCCGCAATCTTCCTGCAGGAAGTGGCCGGCGCCGGTGATGACCGCGTGCGGTTGATCGGCGCAACCCGGGATCTCGGCGCGCAGCACACGGTCGCCGCCTTTGGTGATCGGGTCCTGGTCGCTGAACGCGCACAGGAACGGCTTGGTCCAGCCGCGTAGCACCTCCCACGCGGCACGGTTCGGTCCGGCGGCCGGATCGTCGGGCGACGTCGGTACCAGCATCGGGAACTGCCGGGCGCCCTCCTTGTACGTCTCGTCCGGGAACGGTGCGTCGTAGGCGGCGACGACGTCGGGCGCGAGCTCGGTCACGCACCCTCGACTCACGATCGTGCCGACAGGGAAGTCGGGCGTCTGCTGCGAGAATCGCTGCCAGGCGAGAAACGCCTCACCCGGGTGACGGTCGCCCGTCGGTAGGAACGTGTTGGCGGCGACGACGCGCGCGAACCGCTCAGGATGCTCGGCGACGAGCCGCAGGCCGATCAGCCCACCCCAGTCCTGGCCGACGAGTGTGGCGTCGCGGAGATCGACCGCGCCGAGCCAGCTCGTCATCCAATCCACGTGTCGTTGATAGGTGTAGTCGGTGCGCCGCGCCGGCTTGTCCGACCGACCGAACCCGACCAGGTCGGGCGCGACCGCCCGCAGACCGGCGTCGACGAGGATCGGGATCATCTTGCGGTAGAGAAAGCTCCACGACGGCTCTCCGTGCATGAGCAGCACGGGCGGGGCGTCGGCTGGACCCTCGTCGACGTAGTGGACGCGCAGCGTGCCGCCGTCACCGTCACCGTCACCATCGGCGATGTCCACGTAGTGCGGGGCGAACGAGTAACCCGGCAGCGACGCGAAGCGATCGTCGGGTGTGCGGAGCGTGTCCATCGTCGGGAACATACGCCACCGCCGAAGCGCGAGCATGAGCCGATGACGCAACCTCACGGGGACGCCGCCCCGACGATCGAGCTGGTCCGGTACACGGGTCCCTGGCCCGACGACGACCCCGACGCCAACTTCAAAGCCGATGTCGCGCTGTACACGATGCTCGATCCGCTCGCGACGATCGAGGTCCTCAGCAACTCGACCGGCATCCCCGTCGGAGCACTCGTCCGCTACGTGCTCGCACGATGGGCATCGGCGGGCTCGGAGTCGTTGCTCAGCGCCGGACCGTCGGTCATCGAGAGAATGTCGGCGACGTTCGCCGACGCCGAGCAGTCGGACACCACCGAGGCCCGCCTCGCCGCCTACGAGATCGTCCGCCAGATGGTCGCTTGGCTCCGCGTCCCCCTCGACGACCCGGCCGGCTGATCGCCGCCTGGCGGCGCCAGCCGCTCGTACGACGACCACGGCTGACCGGACATCGCGCGCACCGTCTCGGCGCGGTCAGTGAACACCATTCCGCCGGGCAGCAACATGATCGGTTCGTCGTCGAGGATCTCCCCGTAGAACATGCCCGTCCGCGCCGTCGGTCCACAGGGCCTGCCGCCCGCGGTTCTCCAGTTCGATCAGCTCGTCTGAGGCGTCCATGGCGTCCCCACGCCAAGCCACCGCGTAGCGGAATCCGGGTGGATCAAGGGTTGGTCACGCAGGCGTCGTCGTTCGACGCGGTCGGTAGGCGGATGGCAGTCGGGCATTGACGCAACCAGGTCGGCGATGTCCGCACAGCGCATGTGGTCGTGACAGGTCGCCGAACGGATGGCGCTGCACACGATGTGTACGGCAACGGGTCGCAGCCGACGTCGGCGAGGTGTTCGCGCAAGATGCCGGACGCGCGTCCGATGTCCCGCTGGGCCTCGGCGACGATCTCGCAATGGTGGCGCTCCCACGTCGTCGACGGCCGTGCCGGCTCGAAGGTGGGCGTCGCGGACGTGGCGACGGCAAGCAGGTCGCAGGCGGCGACGGCGAAGGTGGGGTCGGCCTCCAGCGCCCGTCGAAGGGCCGGGTCGGCCGGCGCGGTGCACCAGGCTGCGCTGCGCGACGCGGTACCAGGCGGCGGCCGTGGCGTTGGTGGTCAGCGGCCGGCCGTGGTCGTCGCTTACATCCGTGCCAGCGTGTGGTGGGGCGGTCGGCGTTGGGGGGAGATCGTCCGGTTGTTTCACGTGGGGTTCCTCGGCTGGGGCCTTCTTTGATGTCACCAGCATCCGGCGTCGCGCTGAACGGGGGCTGAGCCGCCGCTGAGTTCAGCTCAGGACGGGCTCGGGACTCGCTCGAGGCCCAGCGTGCGGTACATCGCCGCGACGTCGGGCTCGTCGAGCGTGGAACCGACCGCACCCACCGACACGGCGGCGAAGCGTCCCGCATCGCTGCCGTTGCGTTGGCGGACGAGAACGCCGAAACGCTCGATGTCGCGTCGGTCCCGGAGGTGATCGGCCGCGACCGTGGCCGCAGCCGTCTGCGCCGAGACCCGCATCGATGGGTCGTCGTGGGAAGCCCCCTGGCACGCTTGATCGGCGAGGTCGGCAGCCGTCCGAGGTCGCCGGCGGCGATCGCCGCCCAGCACGAGCGGTGAGCACCGCGACCCGACCGTCGTCGTGACCGACCGACCCAAACTCCGCTTCGGCCTGCTCCAGCCTGGCAAGCGCGGACTGGGGGTCGCCGATGCGGCGGGTCGCGCCAGCGAGGCCGACGAGCGCCGCGCCGCGCATCGTCGGACCATCGCTGTGTTCGACCGCTTCCCTGAACAGTCGCTCGGCCGTCGCATCGTCGCCCTGACGGGCCCGAAGCGCGCCGAGCCGGATGAGCCACAGCGGTGCGTGGTTCACCATGGCAGCGGCCCGAGGCGCTATCGAGCAACTGCTCGTACGTGGCGACAGCGCGTTCCAGGTCGCCGCGTGCCTCGGCGACACCAGCCAGCATCCCGAGGCTGTCGAAAACGAGAAACTGCTCGCCGATTGCCCGGAATCCCGATACCGAGGCCTGCGCCGACGCCTCGGCGGCATCGAGCTTGCCCATCGGCGCCAGATGCCCGGCGGTGAAGAAGTCGTGGACGGCCAGTCCCCACCGATCGTCGATCGCGGCCATCACGCGGTGCGCCTCGGCCAAGACGACCGGAGTCGTGGCGAGATCGCCATTGCGATTGTGTAGCGCGGCGAGGCTCAGCAACGCGTCTGCCAGCCGTTCCTGGTCGGCCCCGTCGCGCAGCACGGCGACCGCCTGACCAACCTCGGCAATGGCCGCCACCTGCCCGCCGCGACCCAGGCGTTGAAGTGAAGTAGCCGTGCCAACCCGTGGCCGCGGCCCGCAATGTCGGCCGCCGCGTCGCCCGGCACTCGCAGCGCATCCTCGAGCCATTGCACTGCGAGGTGGAAGTCGCTGCGCTGAAACCAGATCCAGGTCAAGCCGGTCGTCAACGACAGCGCCGAGGTCGCGTCGCCGCGCTCGATGTACCAGTCGAGGGCGCCGCGGAGGTTGGGAAGCTCGGCGGCGATCCGCGCCCGCCACGCCATCCCTTGGTCCCCGCGATGCCCTGGCGGACCTGCTGACTCAGGGCCAGGTACCACTGCGCGTGGCGGTTGCGCATCGTGTTGGCCTCGCCCGAGTCGGCGAGGCGCTCGCGCCCGTACTCCCACAGCGTTTGCAGCTGCGAATAGCGCACATCACCCGACTCGTCGAACTCGGCGACGACCAACGACTTGTCGACGAGGCGGCTGACGAGGTCGAGGATCTCGGCGCGCTCGAGTGCGTCGTCGGCACACACCGACTCGGCGGCGTCGAGGCCGCACCCACCGGTGAACGCCGACAACCTGGCGAACAGCCGTCGTTCGTCGTCGAACAGCAAGTCGTGGCTCCAGTCGACCACCGCCCGCAACGTTTGATGGCGAGGGAGCGCGTACGGCTTCCACCGGTGAGGACGCGGAACCGATCGTCGAGCAGACGCGGCGAGTTGTGTGAGTGGCAACACGCGCAGACGCGCGGCGGCCAGTTCGAGCGCGAGCGGGAGGTGATCGAGCCGGCGACACAGGTCGGCGACGATGGGCTTCGATTCGGGGTCGATCGTGAACGAAGGCACGCGCCGCCGTACCGCGATCGGCAAACAGCTCGATGGCAGCATCGTCGGCGAGCCCACCGATCGCGACCACGACCTCGCCGCCGAGGCCGAGCGGCTCGCGGCTGGTGGCGATCACGCGCAGATCGGGAATCTCGCCGAGCAGCGCTTCGACCACCGTCGCCGCCTCGGCGACCACATGTTCACAGTTGTCCAGCACGATCACGAGCGAGCGCCCGCGCAGATGGCGGACCAACAGGCCGAGCGCAGGTGACGCCGCGGCGACGTCGGGTGAGCCGGGACCACCGGCGCCGAGCGCGGCGGCAATCGCCGCGGCGACGCCGTCGGGTTCGCGCACGGTGGCCAGCTCGACCAGCCAGGCGCCGTCGCGGTACTCGCGCTGCAGCACCGCCGCGGTTTCGACGGCGAGACGTGTCTTGCCGGCGCCGCCGGGCCCGATCAGCGTGACCAGTCGGCGCGTGCGAGTGACAGCGACGAGTTGCGCCAAATCGTCGTCGCGACCGACGAATGTCGTGAGCCGCTCGCGCAGGTTTCCGGCGGCCGGCCCGGCCGAGATGATCGAACGGTGATCCTTGGCTGGGGCGTCGAGCCCGGGATCCTGAGCGAGAACCCGCGCCTCGAGCTCCTTCAACCCGGGACCCGGGTCGAGGCCGAGCTCTTCGACCAGCGCGGTGCGGGCTTCACCGAACGCCCGGAGGGCATCGGCTTGCCGGCCGGCCCGGTACAGCGCGAGCATCGACAGCTCCCAGAGCCGCTCGCGCAGCGGATGGCGTTGACAGAGCGCCTCTAGCTCACCCGTCACATCGCCGTGACGACCCAGCGACAGATCGGCTTCGATCCGGGTCTCGACGGCGGACAGTGCCAGCTCCTCCAACCGCGCCCTCTCGCCCAGTGCGAACTCGGCGTAGGCGAACTCGACCAGCGCCTCGTCTCGACACAAGGCCAGCGCCGAATGCAAGGTCCTCGACGCGATCGCCGCATCGCCGCGCGACGAGTTGACGCCGCCCCTCCGCGACGAGGCGTTCGAAGCGGACCGTGTCGATGTCGTCAGGCGCGATCGCCGAGCGCGTAGCCGGCATCGGATGTCACGATCTTCGACGCGCCGAACGCCCGCCGCAGTTGCGACACGGCGGCCTGGAGGGCGTTGGCCGGATTGCCAGGCGGCGCGTCTCCCCAGAGGTCGGCGATGAGGCGGTCGGCCCCGACCGGCTCGCCACGATGCAGTGCCAGGATGGCGACGAGTGAGCGCAGCTTCACGCCGCGGATCGTGACCGGCGAACCGTCGTCGGCCACGGCCTCGAGTTGGCCGAGCAGACGCAACTCCACCGCACCCACCGTACTCAGCGCCCGCAAACCCCCGTTCTGTCTGCTTCAAACGAGCCGACGCGCCGTCTGAAGCAGACAGAACGGGGGTGTGGGCTAGGGCTGCTTGGGGGGCGGGCGCCAGAACGCGACCAGCAGCAGGGCCGCGCCGCCGGCGCCGGCGATCAGGGTGATCAACAGTCCGGTCACGCCGATCAGGTCGTCGCGCAGGTCGATGGCCTCGTCGACCGACCAGCCACCGGGGCCGACGACACCGAGCGTCAGGCCGGCGACCGTCAGGGTCATCACGTACTCCCAACCCTCGCCCGGCCGGAAGATGAAGAACCCGTTGCGGAGGTGGTTGGTGATCCACGCCACGAGCATCACCCCCACGACGCCGGCCGCTCCGAATGGCGTCAGCAACCCGAGCACCAGCAATGCGCCCGCGCCGACCTCGGTCAGGCTGGCGAGCCAGGCGTGCACGATCCCCGGTCGCATCCCGAGTGACTCGAACCACCGTGCCGTGCCGGCGATCTTGCCGCCGCCCACGATGTGGTTGATCCCGTGGGCGAGCATCACGCCGCCGACGGCGCAGCGGAAGACCAACAGGGCGAGGTCGACGGCGTCGGTGTCGTCTCATGTCAGTGTCGCTCATTTCACTCGGCTCCGCCGGCAACGTCGGATACTGCTCCGGTCCACGTGAACCGTGGCTGGCGGCGCTCGAGGAACGCCGCGATTCCCTCCGCCCGATCGCTGCTCCGCGCCATCTGCGTCCGCCAGCGTCGATCGATCTCGTCGGTGACGTGTCCGTGCTCGACGATCGAGTCGACCATCTCCTTGCTCCCACATTGGGTGAGCAGCGATCGCTCGGCGAGCAGCCGCGTCGAGCACGTCGAGGCGCTCGACGGCGGCCGCCGGGTCGTGGACCTCGTCGACGAGCCCGATGCGCAGTGCCGCGGGACGCGTCGATGAGCTCGGCGGAGTACAGGAGGTGCTTGGCCGCCGACGCGCCGAGGAGGCGGACCGCGGGCTCGAGCGCGAACGTCGGATAGAGGAGGCCCAACCGGGCGGGTGTGATCCCGAATCGTGACGTCGTGTCGGCGATCCGCAGGTCGCAGGCGATCGCGATCTCGGCGCCGCCACCGACACACGACCCGGTGATGAACGCGATCGTCGGCTTGGGGAACGTCGTCAGCGCCGCGTCGGCGGCGTGGTTGGCGATGAGCAGGGCGTCGTTGTCGACAGTCCCGAGCGCGGCGATGTCAGCGCCCGCGCAGAAGTGCTCACCGGTGCCGCGCACGACGAGCACCCGCACCGCCGGGTCCTCGGCGAGCGCCGCGAAGTGGTCGGTCATCGCTCGCCACATGTCGATCGTCACGGCGTTGCGCTTGTCGGGGCGGTTGAGCCACAGCGTCGCGATCGCGCCCTCGTGGGTGACCTCGACGTCCATCGCGGCACCGTACCGCGCACGACTCGTGCCGGCCTTCGCCGGCGGCACGGTCCGAATCTCCACTCGACGGCCGCCGCCGGTACGGTTCGCGTCGATGACGAACCAGATCCCCTTGGTCGACTACCTCGTGCTCGGCGACGAGCCACACCTCGTGGCCCACGAGTGCACCGCCTGCGGCGCCCGCTACTTCGATCGGCGCAACGCGTGCGCCTCGTGCTTCGCCACCGAGTTCCGCGACGTCCCCATCGGCACCCATGGCGAGGTGCGCTCGTTCACGATCGTCACGTTCGCCGCGCCCGGTGTGCCGGTACCGTTCGTCGCCGCCGTCGTCGACTGCGACGGCACGAGCGTGCGCGGCAACCTGATCAACGTCGAGCCCGATCCGGAGCATGTCGTGCTCGGCATGAAGGTGCGGCTTGCCACATACTCGCTCGGCACCGACGACGACGGTGTCGAGGCCATCGGCTACGGCTTCGAGCCCCAGTAGTTCGAGCCCGGCGACGCAACGAACTCATCGACTCAGACTCAGCGAACTCAGCGAACTCGGTAACTCGGTAAGGAGCACAACATGGCCAGTGACGACATCTGGATCCTCGGCATCAAGATGACGAAGTTCGGCAAGCATCCGGACAAGGACACGGTCGACCTCGCAGCCGAAGCGGCGATGGCCGCCCTCGCCGACGGAGGCGTGACGATCCGCGACATCGGCGTGCTCGCCGCGGGTTGCCTGATGGAGGCCAACTCGGGACTCGGTCAACGGCTGCAGAAGCAGATCGGCCAGACCGGGATCCCCGTCTACAACGTCGCCAACGCGTGCGCCACCGGCGCGACCGCGCTGCGTACGGCGATCATGGCGGTCAAAGCGGGTGAGTGCGACATGGGTCTCGCGGTCGGGGTCGAGAAGCTCGCCGGCGCCGGCCTGCTCGGTGGCGGCGGCACGCCGAAGACCGACGGCAAGACGTGGACCCCGAGGGGTCGATTCGGCGCGGTCGCGCCCACCGACGGCCGCGTCGGCACCGACGCGATGCCGGGCACGTTCGCCCAAGTCGGGATGGAGTACGGCCACAAGTACGGCGGCGCCACGTTCGAGTTGTTCGCCAGGATCAGCGAGAAGAACCACTCGCACTCGACGCTCAACCCGCTCGCCGCCTACAGCAAGCGCTTCACGCTCGACGAGATCATGAACGACATGATGATCGCCTACCCGAACACGCGGCCGATGTGCTCGGCCAACTGCGACGGTGCCGCGGCCGCAGTCGTCGTGAGCGACGCCAAGCTCAAGACGCTGTCGGGCGAACAGCAGCGCCGGGCGATCAAGGTGTCGGCCTCGGTGCTCACGAGCGACCCGTGGCAGGAGGCGTGCCAGGTGCTCCCCGACGTCAACACGCTCACGCGAATCGCCGCCACGCAAGCGTACGAGAAGGCCGGCATCGGGCCGGAGGATCTCGACCTCGTCGAGTTGCACGACTGCTTCGCCACCGCCGAGCTCGTGCACTACGACAACCTCCAGCTCTGCGAGGAAGGTGGCGCGGTCGACTTCTTCGAGTCGGGCGCACCGTGGCGCGACGGCACGACGCCGGTCAACGTGTCGGGCGGACTGCAGTCGAAGGGTCACCCGATCGCGGCGACCGGGATCGCCAACATCTGGGAGGTCTGCCACCACCTCCGCGGGGAAGCCGGCGACCGTCAGATCGAGGGCGCCAAGGTCGGCCTCGCCCACGTGATCGGCCTGGGCTCGGCCTGCGGTGTCCACATCCTCGAAAAAGCCGCCGCCTGACCCTGGCCCACCCCAAACACCTATCAGACACCTCCAACGCATAAACCGTTGCGTTGACCGCCTGAACCCAACCGTTCCTACGGCGCCGAAACTTCACGAGATGGGATTGGACGGAGGCCGTTGAAGACGCGGGCGAGGCCGGCGGTGTAGGTCGACGAGGGCTCGGGTGCGATCGGTGGTTGCATCTGCATCAACTCGAGCATCACGTAGCCGTGGACGGTCGCCCAGACGTGCATCGCGATCTCGATCGCGTCGTTCTCGGCGAGGTCTCCCGACTCGATGGCGCGGGCGATGCGCGCCACGTGGGCATCGAACGACAGCGATGCCCGCGTCAGCGCAGCGTCGGTGGCGAGGAAGTCGGGGACGGCACGGGTGAACATCACCTGGTACTGGGTCGGGTTCGCCAACGCCCACGCGCGATACGCCTCGCCCGTGGCATACAGCACATCCATCGGACCGAGTCCGTGGGCGGCGGCGTCGAGGGCGGCGTCGAACTTCTCGAACCCGTCGACGAAGATCGCGTCGACCAATCCGTCCTTGCCCCCGAAGTACGTGTAGACGCCCGTCGTCGAGCAGCCCGCGGCGGCGGCGACGTTGCGGACCGTGAGCGCCACCGCACCCTCGTCCTGCACGATCCCGATCGCCGCCCGCAGGATCACGGTTCGCTGATCGGGGGTTGACTTGACCATCGCCACGTAACTAAGTTACACACGTAACAAAGTTACGCCACGAGTCCGTTCGAGGAGCATTGCCATGACACAGACCGAGTCCAGCCAGATCAGCGACACCAGCACGGGTGACGACACGGCCAATCGCTACCTCGCCGACAACTACGCGCCGGTGGTGGACGAGGTCACGGCGTTCGATCTGCCGGTGATCGGCGAACTTCCCGCCGACCTGTGCGGCCGGTACCTCCGCAACGGCCCGAACCCGATCACGCCACCGGACCAGACGGCGCACCACTGGTTCATCGGCGACGGCATGGTCCATGGGATCCGCCTGCTCGACGGCAAGGCCGAGTGGTACCGCAACCGGTACGTCGGGTCGACGACCGTCGCTCAGTTCCGTGGCCAGCCCGACATCCCCGGCCGCAACTGGAACGACAGCACGCTCGGGCCCAACACCAACGTCGGCGGGTTCGCCGGCACGACGTGGGCGATGGTCGAAGCCGGCGGCTGCCCGGTCGAGCTGACGTACGAGCTCGAGACGGTGGGCCGCAACGACTTCAACGGCACCCTGCCCGGCGCCTTCACCGCCCATCCGAAGGTCGATCCCGACACGGGCGAGATGCACGCGATGGTCTACGCCTGGGCCGAGTGGCTCGACCACGTCCAGTACGTGGTGGTCGGTAGCGACGGCCGGGTGCGGCGCACGCTCGACATCCCGCTGCCCGGGATGACGATGCTCCACGACATGTCGCTGACGCAGCGCTACGCGGTCGTGTACGACCAGCCCTGCACCGTCGACCTCGACCTGGCATTCGCCGGGCGCTTCCCGTTCCGGTGGAACCCCGACTACGGCAACCGGGTCGGACTGTTGCCCCGCGAGGGCGGCGTCGCCGACATCGTGTGGGTCGACGCCCCGATCTGCTACTCGTTCCACCCGCTCAACGCGTACGACGCCGACGACGGCTCGATCGTGATCGACTTGTGCGTGTACGACGTGATGTTCGCCAAGGACCTGCTCGGACCGTTCGGCGACGGCGGCATGGCCCGCCTCGAGCGGTGGACCATCAACCCCACGACGCGCACCATGTCGGTCGACGTCGTCGACGACACGCCGAACGAGTTCCCCCGCCACCGCGGCTCGCTGACGGGTAAGCCTCACCGCTACGGGTACTGCGCGCAACCGTCGACCGATCCCCGCGTCGGGTGGCCGACGCTCAAGCACGACTTGGCGACCGGATCACGCCAGCTGTTCGACCACGGTGCGAGCACGCGCGGCCGGCGAGCCGGTGTTCGTCGCCCGGCCGGGCGCCACCGCGGAGGACGACGGCTGGCTCGTGACGTTCGTTCACGATCTGCCAACCGATCGCGCCGAGTTCGTCGTGCTCGACGCCCAGGACTTCGACCGCGGCTACGTCGCCCGCGTCCCGCTCCCCCAGCGGGTGCCCTTCGGCTTCCACGGCAACTGGGTCAGCGACCGCGCAGTTGCACCGCCGCCCAGCTCACAGGGCTAGGACAGCGGCGAGCGGACGGTCTTGCTTCAGCGGTCGATGCACCACACGGCGCGCTCGACGGACGCCACACACGCCGTCATTCTTCGAGCGCCCTCAGCTTGGCAACCAGTTGGTCGTTTCTGGTCTGGAGCGCGATCGTTTCCGCCATCAGGATCGCTTCGTACTGGTCCTGAGCGGTGGTCAGTTCCGCTTTGATCCTTTCGACCTCGTCGAGCGTTTCAGCCGTGCTCATCGCTGCGACGAGACGGGCAACCTCCCGACGGTGGAGTTTCGCCGTCGCCGTCACCGTCTTCGCGTACTGCTCTGCCACGAACGAATCCCCCTTCGCTCAAGGCCGCCCGTGGGCACTGTAATCCAAAATCGTCAGTCTGCTCCTCTGGCGGGCGGATCGAGCCGAACATTCGCAGGAGCAGCAGGTCGTAGCAGATCTTCAACGACCCGGCGACGACGAGCGGCCAGCCGAACGTCGATCGAGCGAGCATCGCACCCGCTAGTACGGGGCCGACCGCCGCCGCCAGGCTGCGCGGCACGTTCGTGAGGGCGGCCGCGGCCGGGCGGTGCTCGGGCGGCACCACCGCCATCACGTACGACGTGCGGGCCGGTACGTCCATCGTGGCGAGCAGCGATCGCAGCGACAGGCACACGATCGCCAGCGTCGCGTTCGGCATCAACGCCGTCGCGATCAGGAAGATGTTGGCCGGGATGTGGGTGAAGACCATCGTGCGGACCAGCCCGACGCGCCTGGCGAGAACCGGCGACAGCAGCATCGATCCGGCGGTCAGCAGCCCGGTCCAGAAGAACACCACACCGGTCTGCGCGATCGACAGGTCGAACCGCACGAACAGCCAGACGGCGATCATCGTCTGCACCGTGAACCCGCCGGCGAACGAGTCGAGGCTGAACAGCGCCGACAGCCGCAGCACGATCGGCCGCGAGCTGCCGAGCCCGCGGTGGCCGACGTGCGGTGGCTCGACGGCCGGTGTCAGACCGCGGTACACGACCAGCGTCAACGCGCCGACCGCGGCGTAGGCGACGAACGCCGCCCGCAATGCGGTGAGCTCGTCCGTGACGCCGGCCTCCACCAGCCGTTCGGGGACGCCGGCGGCGAGCGAGCCGACCGCCGCCAGTAGCGAACCGCCGAGCGCGTAGCGGGCGAACAGCGCGGTCCGGTCCCGGTCACGCACGGTCTGCGGGAGCACCGATTGCTCGGTGGGAAGGAACACGCTCACGTCGCCGGCCGACGGGTTCAGGGTGCCGAGCACCGCCACGACCGCGAGCACCCAGAACGTCTCGGCGGCGGCGAAGCCGAGACCGGTCGCGATCATCACCACCGCCGCGCCCAGCAGGACCTGCCGCCGCGACCAGCGGTCACCGACGAAGGCGATCACCATCGTGGCGACCGCCGAGCCGATGAGCGTGAGCGTCGCGATGGCGCCGATGCCGCGGGCCGTGAACCCGAGCAGGCCGAGGTACGCCGGCAGCACGACGCTGGCGAGCCCATCGGCGAACCCCCGGCACGACCGAGCGAGCAGCACCCGCCGGGCATCGGTCGTGATGCGGCGGCGCAGCGGCAGCGGGGTGGACGTCGTCCCCTCGACGGAGCGCGCCACGCCCGGTTTGCTCAGATCTCGACCAGCCGGTCGATGATCCGCAGCGGCTCCCAGGCGCCTTCCTCCATGTTGCTCAACACCACCACGGTCAGCTCGCGGCTCGGGTAGTACGTGAGCGCACCGCTGACACCGACGTTGATCCCTTCCTTCCACATCGAGCGCACATTGCCGGCCGCGTCGGTCTCGAACTCGAAGCCGAAGCCCATCAGGTGTTCGCCAGGTGGCCGGTCGCTGTGGCGCACCTTCGGCGTGGTCATCGCGTCCACCGAATCCGGTCCGAGCAGGCGTCCGCCGCGCAGCGCGGCAAAGAACCGCATCAAATCGTCGGCCGTGACGTGGGCGCCGCCGTCGGGCGAACCAATCGGAGGATACGAGTAGATGTTGCGACGCCATCCGGTCACGTTGCCCTCGGTGTCGAGGATCGGATCGACGCCTTCGGCCACGTCGGCCTCGACGACGTCCATCCGGAAGAAGCCGGCGCGAGTCATCCCGGCGGCGGCGAAGACGCGCTCGGTGACGTAGTCGCGGTACGACTTGCCCGTTGCCCTCTCGACCATCAGGCCGAGCAGGATGTAGCTGCCGTTGCAGTACCGGCAGCCCTCACCCGGCGCGAAGTTGGGCGCCCGATTGACGAAGTTCGCCAGCATCTGTTCCGTCTCGGTGACGGAGTAGTTCGGCGTGGCGACCCAGAGGTCCTCGTACCGCTCACCTGCCTCCTCGTCGGCGTCGTCACCGATTCCCGACGTGTGGGTGAGGAGGTGATACGGCGTCACGTCGGGCGAGATCTGGGTGCCAGACAGGCCGAGGTAGGCGGTGACCGACGTGTCGAGGGCGAACGCCCCGGCTTCGATCTGTTGCAGGGTCGCGACCGCAGTGAACAACTTCGTGATCGACGCCGTGTCGAACCGTGTGTGCAGCGTGCAGGGCACGCCCCACGTCGGGCTGGCGAGGCCGTACGCCTGGGCGAACCACGGCCCACCCGGACCGTCGACCCGCACGACGCCGGAGAACGACCGGGCGTCGGCGAGCATGGAGAGCTCGGCATCGAGCGCCACCGCGTCCATCGGGGCGACGCTACCGGCTCGATCCGGCCGGTCACCCCACGTCGGCGTGCACCCGGAGTGCTCGCCGGCGCGTGCTGCACCCGAGATCCGATCGGGCAGCGCATGCTCCGACGTGCGCCGGCGGATGTGCGATGCCCTAGGTTCCCGACGATGCGAGCAGTGCTGTGCACCGAGTTCGGGCCACCCGAATCCCTCGTCGTCGGCGAGGTCGACGACCCCGTGCCGGACACCGGACAGGTGGTCGTCGACGTGCACGCGTGCGGCGTCAACTTTCCCGACTACTTGATGATCCAGGACAAGTACCAGTTCAAGCCGCCACTGCCGTTCTCGCCGGGGGGCGAGGTCTCGGGAGTGGTCAGCGCGGTCGGCCCCGACGTCGACCGGCTGGCCGTCGGCGATCGGGTCGTGTGCTCCGTCGGCTGGGGCGGCATGGCCGAGCGCGTCCTCGTTCCCGAGCCCAGCGCGATCGAGGTGCCGGCGGGCGTCGACATGACGGCCGCGGCCGCCTTCCTCGTCGCCCACGGCACGTCGCACTACGCGTTGAAGGACCGCGGGCAACTGAAGGCCGGCGAGACGTTGCTGGTGCTCGGCGCGGCCGGGGGTGTGGGCCTGTCCGCCGTCGAGCTCGGCGCGCTGACGGGCGCCCGCGTGATCGCCGCCGCCTCGACCGACGAGAAGCTCGAGCTGTGCCGCGAGTACGGCGCCACCGACGTCATCAACTACACCACCGAGGATCTGCGCGGCCGCTTGAAGGAGCTGACCGGCACGCATGGCGTCGATGTCTGCTACGACCCGGTGGGCGGCGAGCTCTCCGAACCGGCGTTCCGGGCGATGGCGTGGGAGGGCCGGTTCCTGGTGATCGGCTTCGCCAGCGGGGAGATCCCGCGGCTGCCGCTCAACCTGGTGCTGCTCAAGGGCTGTCAGGTGGTGGGCGTCTTCCTCGGCTCGTTCACCGGCCGTGATCCCGCCCGCCACCGCGCCAACATCGGCGAGCTGCTCACCTGGTTGGGCGAGGGCAAGATCCGACCCCACGTCTCGGCCGCCTATCCCCTCGACCAGGCCGGTCAGGCCATCGCCGACCTCGCCGGACGCCGCGCCCACGGCAAGATCGTCGTCCTCGGCACCTGACCGCGTCGGCGCCGCCCGCCAACCCCGGTTTGTGTCACCGACATCGGCGAGGGTCGCCGGTGGCGGTGACACAAACCGGGGTGTTGCGAGCAAGAACTGAACTGTGGTTCACTTCTTCGAGGATGGCGTACCGGCGAACGGCGGCGGCGTGTGAGCGGGATCAACGGGCGCGGGCGACGATCCTCGCCGCGGCGCGTGACGTCGTCCGCGAATCCGGTCTCACCGGTGCCGCGATCGCGGCCGTCGCCGCCCGGGCCGGGGTCGCCGTCGGCACGGTGTACCGCCACTTTCCATCACGCGACGACCTGATCACCGAGGTCGTCCGTGAGACGTGCGGGCGCGAGCTCGGCCGCGGTCGCGACAGTCGCCGGATCGGATCGCCCGCCGGCCGACCGGTTGATCGAGGCGGTCGACGTGTTCGCGACCCGCGCCCTGGCGTCGGGCCGGCTCGCCTACTCGATGATCGCCGAGCCCACCACCGAGGCGGCCGAAGCTCTCCGTCTGGTGATCCGCGCCGAGCTCGCCGAGTTGTTCGCCTCGATCGTCGCCGACGGCGTCGCAACGGGCGCGTTCGAACAGCAGGATCCGGCGACGAGCGGCACCGCGCTCGTCGGCGCCGTGTCGGAGGTGCTCATCGGACCGCTCGCCCGTCAGCCGCTGACGGGCTTCGAACGCGTCGCGCTGCTCGAACATCTCAGGCAGTTCGCGCGGCGGGCGGTCGGTGTCCGATCGTCGGCGGAACTGGAGGTCACCCGATGACCGTGACCGAACCGCGCCGGCTGATCACGAACGCGCTCGACATCGCCGCCCTCGTGCAGCCCGGACGCGTCAACGGGCTGGCCTACACCGACCCGGCGGTGTTCGAAGCCGAGTTGGAGCGGATCTTCACGGGCGGCTGGGTGTTCGTGGGCCACGAATCGGAGGTCCCGGAAGCTGGCGACTACGTCACCCGCCGGCTCGGTCTCGACCCGGTGATCATGGTCCGCGACCGAAGCGGCGACGTCCACGTGATGGCGAACCGTTGCAGCCACCGCGGTGTCACGCTCTGCCAGCACGCATCGGGGAACACCGGGTCGTTCGCGTGCATCTTCCACGGTTGGACCTACGGCCTCGACGGGACGCTGCGAGGTGTGCCGCAGCCGGGTGGCATGTGCACCGACCGCGAGACGCTCGGCCTGAACCGCCCCGGTCAGGTCGCGTCGTACCGCGGGTTCGTGTTCGCCAACGCCAGCGGCGACGCCGGATCACTCGACGACCATCTCGGCGCGGGCGGCATCGAGCTGCTCGACTGGGCGTGCGATCTGTCACCCGTCGGTGAGTTGCAGATCAGCGCCGGATGGCTCGGCCAGCGGGTCAGCTCGAACTGGAAGATATGGGCCGAGAGCGACCTCGACGGCTACCACCTCGGCCGGCTCCACGCATCGTTGTGGCGCGTCGTGCCGGGATCGCAGTACGAGGCGGCGGTGCTCGCCGGCGAGAACGTCGTCACCGCGACCACGCGCGACCGCGGCCGGGGCCACGTCGAGCTCGAGTTCTGGCGCGGCTACGACCGCCAGTTGGCGTGGCTCGGGGTCGAGCGCGAGCAAGTCGCCGGGTACTGCGCAGCGCTGACCGCGAGGCACGGCAGGGACCGTGCCGAGGAGCTCCTGTGGCAGGGTCCGCCGCACGCGTTGATCTTCCCCAACCTGTTCCTCGGCGAGATGAACCTCGCCATCATCGACCCACTCGCACCCGACCTCACCGTCCACCATCACACACCCCTCCTGCTCGCCGGCGTGGCGCCCGAGTTCAACCGGCGCGTGCTCCGCCAGTCGGAAGCGGCGATGGGTCCGGCGGGCTTCCTCCTCCCCGACGACGCCACGGCCGCCGAGCGCATGCAGATCGCGTTCGGACATTCCGGCGGCTGGATGGACCTCAGCCGTGGCATGGACCGCGAACGGATCGCCGCCAACGGTGATCGCACCGGGCACGTGAGCGACGAGGTGACGACACGCGGGTTCTGGCGGCACTGGGCCGAGCTGATGGCGCGATGAGCACAATCATCAGCGACGATCGCGACCTGCGCGCCGAGGTCGAGCAGCTGCTGTTTCTTGAGGCCCGCCTCGCCGACGAGTCGCGCTACGAGGAGTGGCTGGCGTTGATGACCGACGACGTGCGGTACTGGGTGCCGTCGGGACCCGCCGACTACGACCCCGACACGCGGATCTCGTTCGTCAACGACAACCGCAGCCGGCTCGAGCACGCGTCCGCCAACTGCTCACCGGTGTCCGCTACGCCCAGACGCCCCCGTCACCGATGCGCCGCGTGATCTCCAACCTCGAGATCGAGTCGGTCGACGACGACGGCACGATCACGGTCGGATCGAACTTCGTGCTGTACGAGCTGTCGGCGCAGGCGACCAACGAACTGCGCATCTGGGCCGGACGGGCGACGCATCGGTTGCGGCGCGTCGATGGTGTGCTGCGGATCGCGGCGAAGACGGTCGAGCTCGTCAACGCCTCACAGCCCCTCCCGACGCTCGCGTTCCTGCTGTGACCGATCGTGCCGTGACCGAGACCTCGACGGCGCCGTATCGACGTCGGTCCGTGCACTTCGTGCCGGGCGGCAACGAGCGCTACCTCAACCAGCGCGCTGGCGAGCGCGGCCGACACCCTCGTGCTCGACCTCGAGGACTCAGTGCCACCCGACCGCAAGCCCGCCGCGCGGGCCGCCGTCACCGAGTGGCTGCAGTCGGCCGACGTCGTCGAGCGGGCACGCGGCAAGGAGCTGATGGTCCGCATCAACGCCCTCGAGACACCATGGGGTCGCGCCGATGTCGAGTCGCTCGTCGAGCTCGGCCCGCGCGCCGTGATGGTCCCCAAGGTCGAACGGACCGCCGACCTCGACGCCCTCGACGACGTGATCGATCGGGCTGATCCGACCGCCGCGATCACCTACTTCCCAGTGGTCACGGAGACCGCGGCCGGCGTCGTCAACCTCGGCGATGTCGCCGCCCACCACCGCGTCGACGGCGTGTGCTGGGGCGCGGAGGACCTCTCGGCTGCGCTGGGGGCGAGCACCGCGCGGGACGTGTGGGGGCGCTTCCTTCCGGTCTTCGAGATGGTCCGCAGCTGGTGCCTGATCGGTGCCGCGGCGGCCGGGGTGCCGGCGATCGATGCCGTCTACACCGACCTCGACGACCTCCACGGACTGCGCGCCGAGTCGGCCCTCGCGGCCGCGACGGGTTTCGCCGGCAAGATCACGATCCACCCCAGCCAGATCGACATCGTCAACGAGGCGTTCACGCCATCGCCCGAACGGGTCGCCGACGCGGCCGAGCTGATCGCCGCCTTCGAACGCCACGCTGCCGACGGCCGCTTGTCGTTCCTCCACAATGGGCAGATGGTCGATGCCCCACACCTCGCCCGCGCCAAGGCCGTTCTCGCTCGCGCCGGGATCATGCGATGAAGTACCGCCCGCTCGGAAGGACCGGGGTGCGGGTGTCGCAGCTCGGGCTCGGAACGATGCCGTTCGGCGGCGACACCGACGAGGACGAGGCAGGCGCGATCGTCGCCGCCTGTCTGGATGTCGGCATCAACCTGTTCGACTGCGCCGACGTCTACACCGGCGGCCGCGCCGAGACGATCCTCGGCCGTCTCATCGCGCCCGTGCGCGACGACGTCGTGCTCGCAACCAAGGTCGGGTTCCCGAGCGGTGAGGGCGTCAACCGCCGGGGCGCTTCGCCGGCCCACGTGCGGGCCTCGGTCGATGGCAGCCTGACCCGGCTCGGCACCGATCGCATCGACCTCTACTACCTCCATCGCTTCGACCGGCGCACCGACATCGACCACACGCTGCGCACGCTCGACGCGCTCGTCACGGCGGGCAAGATCCTGCACATCGGGGTGAGCAACTTCGCCGCCTGGCAGGTGGCGACCGCGCTCGGCCGCTGTGCGCTCAACGGCTGGGCACCGATCGTCGCCCTGCAGCCGATGTACAACCTCGTGAAGCGCCAGGTCGAAGTGGAGCTGCTGCCGCTTGCGCAGTCGGCCGATCTGGCGGTGTTCCCGTACAGCCCGCTCGCTGGCGGGCTGCTGACGGGCAAGTACGGCACCACGCCGGGCTCCGGTGAGGGGCGGCTGGTCAAGGACAAGATGTACAGCCTGCGTTACCGCGACGAGGGCGGCTTCGTCGCCGCCGCCGAGCTCGCCGCGATCGCCGCCGAGGTCGGTTGCCATCCGGCGACGCTCGCCGTGGCGTGGGTCGGGAGCCACCCTGGCGTGACCGCACCGCTGATCGGCGGTCGATCCCTCGCACAGCTGCAACCCTCGCTGGCGGCGGTCGATTTCGAGCTCGACGACGAGTTGCGCGGCCGGATCAGCGCGCTCACGCCCGAGCCACCGCCGGCGACGGACCGCAGCGAAGAGTCCGCCGCCGACTGACGATGGACTGACCATGGACTTTGCGCCCGACGAGGACCACGAGCAGATCGTCGAGGCGGTCGACCGCGTCTGCGCCGCGTTCGACGACAACTACTGGTCGGCGTGCGACACCGACCATCGCTTCCCGACCGAGTTCTACGACGCCATGGCCGCCGGAGGATGGATCGGGATCGCGATCCCGGAGGAGTTCGGCGGCGGCGGGCGTGGGATCACCGAGGCCGCGCTCGTGCTCAACCGGATCGCCGCCTCGGGCGCCGGGATGAACGGCTCCAGCTCGATCCACCTGACGATGTTCGGGCTCAACCCGGTCGTGAAGTTCGGCAACGACCGCCTGAAGCAGGAGTTCCTCCCCAGGGCCGCCACCGGCGACCTCCACGTCGCGTTCGGCGTGACCGAGCCCGACGCCGGCACCGACACGAGTCGGATCACGACCCGCGCCACCGACGACGGCATGGGCGGCTGGATCGTCAACGGTCGCAAGATCTGGACGTCGAAGGCGCTCGAGTCCGAGGTCGTCCTGCTGCTGGTGCGCACCGATCACGACGAGTCGAACCGCTTCGGCGGGCTCACGCTGTTCCTCGCCGACCTCGATCGCGACTACGTCGAGATCTCGCCGATCCCGAAGCTGGGCCGCAACGCGGTGGCGTCCTGCGAGGTCGTCTACGACGACCTCCCGGTGGAGGGCTGGCGGATGGTCGGCGAGCGCGGCCGCGGCTTCCAGCATCTTCTGCACGGCCTCAACCCGGAGCGCATCTTGCTCGCCGCCACGGCGTGCGGGATCGGTGAGGCGGCACTGCGCCGCGCCGTCGCCTACGCGGGGGAACGGATCGTGTTCGACCGGCCGATCGGCGCCAACCAGGCGATCGCCCATCCGCTGGCGAAGGCGCACATGGAGCTGCGGGCGGCGTTCACCATGATGCAGCTGGCGGCGTGGCGCTACGACC
Organism: Ilumatobacteraceae bacterium; assembly: GCA_963776935.1. GTDB lineage: Bacteria > Actinomycetota > Acidimicrobiia > Acidimicrobiales > Ilumatobacteraceae > JALOLG01. The sequence goes on from CAVZOP010000001.1 coordinate 128,863, forward strand.
ACGACCTCGACTGCGGGGAGGCGGCGAACACCGCCAAGTACCTCGCCGCCGAGGCGTGCTTCTTCGCCGCCGACCAGGCACTCCAGACCCATGGGGGGCTCGGGTACGCCGTCGAGTACCACGTCGAGCGGTACTGGCGCGAGGCCCGCCTGCAACGGCTGGCACCCGTGAGCCAGGAGATGACGTGCAACTTCATCGCCCAGAGCGTTCTCGGCCTCCCGCGCAGCTACTGAGTAGCAGCCGCGCGGGAGGCCGTTCGTCGCCCCAGGGACACGATTCGGTGTTCAGTTGTCGATGGGTGATCAGTTGTTCGGGGCGTTCTTCGCCGCGTCGCGCAGCTTGCGTACGCGGTTGTGCGTCGCCTGGATCTCGGTGAACTGCTGGCCGAGCAGCGCCCGCAGCTCGGCGTCGAGATCCTCGTCCATCGCCCGTTCGTACTCCGCGACGGCGTGATCCTCGCCCTGCTCGGCCGCGTCGAGGACACCGCCGACGTCGTCACCGCTGAGCGCATCCTTCAGCGCCATCCAACCGCGATGCATCGTCCCGGCCGCCGACGGCCCGGAATCGACTTCGAGCCCGTGCTGAGCGGCGTGCGTGCGAAGCTCGTTGGAGAACATCGCTCGCTGGTCGGAGTACTGACGGAGCTCGATCGCCAGGTCCTGGCGGCCGTCCTTCTCGGCCTTCTCGGCCGCCGAGGCGAAACCCTTGTGACCATCCTCCAGGGTCTGGATGATGTCGTTGATCGTGGCTTCTGGTTTCATCGTGCTTCCTTTCTGTGGTGGGGGGTGGGAGATCTGTGGTGGGGGAGAGATCGTAGTGGGAGTGTTGCGCGCGACCAGCGATCGCGGCGTGGCCGCTCACATGACGCGTCCGTTGTGTTGGTCAGGTGGCGACGATCGGCAGGTCGCCGATCGGTCGGGGTAACGCAGTCATCACGTCGGCCGCATCGGTGCCAGCCCCAGGGCCGAACAGGCTCACGAACGTGCCTCGCACTCCGCACGCCGGACACACCAACCCCGAGACCTGAGCCATGTCGTCGGGGTCGGAAGCACCCTCGAGGCGGTTCTGCCACCGGCGCTCGAAGGTGTTGGCTTCGGCGACCGCGTCACACGAGCCGCAACGCAACACGGCGCCCGCTTCGGGCTCGAACTCCGCCATGTAACCGGCGGCTACCGCCCGGTCGAGGACTCCCGCGACGCCGGTTGAATCCGTCGACGGTGTGCGACCACCGCGATGTCCGTCGTCATCGTTGGAATCCACCGGTGCCGGAATGGCATGGGCGGGCAGCGGGCGCTGTCGCCGCAACATCCGGGTCACGGCATATACGGCTGAGGCGGCGACGGTCACCGTCGCCAGCCGTCTCGCCTTCCGCCCTCGGTTCGTTGCCATCGCGTTCCTCCGCTGCTCTGCGTGCCGTCTGCATCAGTTGGACTGGTGCCAATTTGGTGCCGACTCGTCTGCATGCCGACTCGTCTGCGGGTACCCGCCCGGGCCGCCGTCGAAACCCGCGCATCCGGCACAGGCCGGTGGGCCGCTCCGAGACGTCGTGGGCTAGCGTTCCGCGGTCCGACGAGCGTGTGGGGGATGACGATGACCGAGGTCCATGGCACCTGCGACGAGCGTTTCACGGCCATGCGCGAGCTGCTCGCGGCGAACCTTGCGAGCGGTGCCGATCTCGGCGCCTCGGTGGCGGTGACGCTCGACGGCGAGCCCGTCGTCGACCTCTGGGGCGGCTGGTCCGACACTGACAAGACCGTGCCGTGGGCGCAGGACACGATCACCAACGTGTGGTCGACCACCAAGACGATGACGTCGCTCTGCGCCCTCGTCCTGGTCGAGCGCGGTCTGCTCGACGTGTACGCGCCGGTTGCGGAGTACTGGCCGGAGTTCGCGGTCAACGGCAAGGGCAAGATCGAGGTTCGCCATCTCATGTCGCACTCGTCCGGCGTGTCGGCGTGGGCCCAACCGGTCGTGGTCGACGACATCTTCGACTGGGAGAAGTCGACGTCGATGCTCGCCGCCCAGGCGCCGTGGTGGGAGCCGGGAACGGCATCCGGTTACCACGCCTTGAACCAGGGCCACCTCGTCGGCGAAGTCGTCCGGCGCATCACGGGGCTCTCCCTCGGCCAGTTCTTCGCCAAGGAGGTCGCCGGTCCGCTGGGCGCCGACTTCCACATCGGGCTCACCCCCGAGCACGACCACCGTGTGTCGAACGTCGTGCCCCCACCACCCCTGCCCATCGACCTGGCGACGCTCGACCCTGAGAGCGTGATGGTCAAGACGTTCACCGGCCCGGCGCCCGAGGCCTCGATCGCCTGGACCGAGGCATGGCGGCGGGCCGAGATCCCCGCCGCCAACGGTCACGGCAACGCCCGGTCGGTCGCCCGTCTGCAGTCGATCGTCGCCTGCGAGGGCGAGGTCGACGGCGTCCGCCTGCTGTCGCCCGCGACGTGCAAGCTGATCTTCGAGGAGCAGACCAACGGCGTCGACCTCGTGCTCGGCGTCCCGCTGCGATTCGGGGTCGGCTACGGACTCAAGCACCCCGAGTCGTACCCGTACCTCCCCGACGGTCGGGTGTGCTTCTGGGGCGGGTGGGGCGGTTCGGTGATCATCGTCGACCTCGACCACCGGATGACGATCGCCTACATGATGAACCGGATGGAGGGCGGCCTCCTCGGCGACCCGCGCGGCGAGGGCCTCGTGGTGGCCGCGTACGCGGCCGTCGACGGCTGAGCGCGGCGACGTGTTGCGCAGTGAGGAGGCGCGGGTACTCGCCAGCCTCATCGAGAAGGAGGCGGCGACTCCCGACAGCTATCCGCTGACGCTCAACGCGTTGCGTCTGGCCTGCAACCAGTCCACCAACCGGTATCCGGTCGTGGCCTACGACGACCGCACGGTCGAGGCAGCGTTGCTGTCGCTCAAGTCGATGGGGCTGGTCCGGTTCGTGCATCCGGCGCACGGCGGACGCACGATCCGCTACCGCCACGCCGCGGATGAGCGGTGGCGGATGTCGCCGGCCGAGTTGGCGGTGCTGTCGGTCCTCGTCCTGCGCGGCCCGCAGACCGTCGCCGAGGTGAAGGCACGCACCGAGCGCCACCGCGACGGCAACGCGACGGTCGAGGAGATCCTCGACATGCTGGCGGGACGCAGCCCGGAACCGTTCGCCGTGCGCCTCGAACGGCGTCCCGGAGAGCGCGAGGTGCGTTTCGCCCACCTCCTGCTGGGCGAGCTCGACGAGGCCGCCAACGACGCCCCGGTCGCTGCCGACCGGGGTCCCACGCGAACGGAGCGGTCGATAGCACCTGCGGACAGCCCGTCGCTCGCCGAGGAGGTCGCCGAGCTGCGCGCCCGCCTCGATCGCCTCGAGCGGATGCTCGGCGTCGACGACCCAGCACTCGCCTCATCGCCTTCGTCACCACCTTCAGGGTCGCACGCTGACGATCGTGACGAAGCGGGGTCTGGCGCTGACCTCGACACCGTGTGAGCCGCCTCGCTCACCGGGCGTGGATCAGCTCGAGCCCGGCGCCGCGCAACGCACGCGCCTGAGCGTCGGGCGGCGACGCCTCGACCACGATGGCGGTCGCTTCCTGCATCGGGATCACGGTGAACGGCGACGCCGTCCCGAGCTTCTCCGACGTGGCGAGCACGTACGTCTCGGCCGAACGTCGCGACAGAGCCCGCTTGATGGCGGCCTCCTCGGCATCGCCGGTGGTGAGCCCGGCGGTCGGATGCACACCGGTCACGCCCATGAAGAAGGCGTCGGCCGAGATCTCCGCGATCGACTCGATGGCGATCGCCCCGCACGTCACGATCGAGTGCTTGAACAGGCGGCCACCGATCACGAGGACCTCGATCGACGGGTGCGACACGAGCTCGCAGGCGATCGTCGGGCTGTGGGTGATCACGGTCCCGGCGAGGTCGTGAGCGAGATGGCGGGCGAGCTGCTGGGCGGTCGTCCCGCCGTCGATGATGACCGTCTGTCCGGATCGCACGAGTGCCGCAGCCGCCTTGCCGACCGCCACCTTGCCTTCGGTCGCGACCTGCCGGCGCACCGAGAAGTCGGCGACCGCGGGCGACGCCGGCAATGCCCCGCCGTGGACTCGCTGCAGCTTGCCCTCGGCGGCGAGCTCGCGGAGGTCACGCCGGATCGTGTCGTCCGACAGGTCGAGCTCCTTGGCGAGCTCCTTGGCGATCAGCTGACCGTCGCGCCGCAACACGTCGAGGATCAGGGCCCGGCGTTGGGCGGTCAGCATCGCCGGCCACCGCCGGCCGCATCGGTACACGAAACTTCTTGATTCTGCACGAACCTGCACGATACTGTGCGACCATGTCGAAGTCACTGATGATCCTGATCGCCGGCCCCTATCGCTCGGGCACCAACGACGAGCCCGACCGGTTGGCGGCAAATCTCGCCGCGCTCGAGTCGGTCTCGTGGCCGATCTTCCAGGCCGGTCACGTGCCGATGATCGGGGAGTGGGTCGCCCTCCCGGTGATGCGCGCCGGCGGGTCGGAGGCGGTCGGCGACCCGATCTCCGAGCAGGTCCTCTACCCCACCGCCGACCGCCTCCTCCAGCACTGCGATGCCGTGCTCCGGCTGCCCGGCGTGTCCACGGGTGCCGACCAGGACGTGCGCATCGCCACCGAGCGCGGCCTGCCGGTGTACTACCGGATCGAGGACATTCCCGGCGTGGCCAACTGAACCCCTCCGAGCGCCTTCGTCACGGCCGTCCCCCTCGCACGCTGAGAGCGGTGACCGAAGGGTTCGGGGTCGGGAGTTCATCCGCTCGTCATCGGACGGTTGTCCGTTCTTCGATCGGGCGCCGTACGGTCACTGCGATGACCGATCTCGCGCCAAGTCGCAACGTCGAGCTCGACGGCGTGTTCAACTTCCGCGACCTCGGCGGGTACCCGACCGAGGACGGCCGCTCGCTGCGTTGGCGCACCCTGTTCAGAGCCGACGGGCTCGGCCGGCTGACGGCTGATGATGTCGAGACGCTGCGTCCGATCGCCCTCAAGACCGTCGTCGACCTCCGGAGGGCGCACGAGCTCGATGAGCGGGGCCGCTTCCCGTTCGAGTCCTACCCGGTCGCGTTCCACCACCTGCCCGTCATCGACACGACCTGGGATCGGGAGCTCGCCCGCTCCGAGAACCTGCCCGCCACGGAATTCCTCCACCGGGCGTACACGGCGATGCTCGCCGAGGGCGCACCACGTTTCGCCGCCGCGTTCCGGGTGCTCGCCGATGCCGACGCCCTCCCAGCCGTGTTCCACTGTGCGGCGGGCAAGGACCGCACCGGGCTGCTGGCCGCGCTGGTGCTCGGTGCGCTCGGCGTCGCGGCGCACGACATCGTCGACGACTACGCGCTGACGCAGGCGACGATGGAGCGGTTCGTCGCACGTGTGCGGAGCGAGCGCGATGGCGACGCCCTGATCGACTCGGTGCCGCAGACGTTCTTCGCGGCCGAGCCGGCGGCCATGACCCGCGTGCTCGACGACATCGAACAGGACCACGGTTCCGTGCGTGGGTACGTCCGGGCGATCGGTGTCGAATCCGATGTCCTGACCCGGCTCGAAACCCTGTTACTCGTCGACGGCTGACGCCACATTCCGCGGCTGGGTCGGGATCCTCCGCGTGCGACGCGGAGGATCCCGACACGAGCGGGTCGACGGCGTCAGGCCCGAGGCCGCAACAACAGCAGCGTGTCGTACTCGAGCTCGGGCACGCGGCGACCGCTGGCCGCCGTCACGATCGAGCGGAAGCTGCCGTCGAGATGAGCGCGTGCCTGACCGGCGAGACCGAGCCCCCACTTCACCGTGCCGTGCACGCGCCACCACTCGAATCGCCGCTGATCCCACGAGCCACCCGCTCGCTCGTACGCACCGCAAAGCACGTCGACTCCCGCGAACCCGCCGACCGTTCGGGCGTCCTCGCGGAACCGCCACATGCGCTGACACGGCCAGGCGAGGTCCTCCATCGGATCACCGACGCGGGTTCCCTCCCAGTCGAGGATCGCCCGCAGGCCGTCGTCGCCAACGATGATGTTGCCGTTGCGGATGTCGGAGTGGACGATCGCCAGGTCGTCGGGCTCGGGCGGCGCGTTGCGTTCCAGCCATCGAGCGGCGTAGGCGAACACGGGCGAAGGTTCGGTGAGCAGTTCGAGCTGACCGTCGATGATCGCCAGGCCCGTCTCGATCGGCCCGGCCCCTTCGGGTCGGGGGATCGTCGCCGGCGCCCCAGCCGGGTCGATCGAGTGCAGTCTCGCCATCGCGTCTCCGAGTTGATCGACGATGCGCTCGCCGAGATCGTGCTCATGGGCGAGGCGCAGGACGCGTCGGGGCACGGTCTCGCCGTCGACTGCGGTGCTGATGAAGAACGGGCCACCGAGCACGGCGTCGTCGGCGCAGACGTGGTGAACGTGCGGGACCGGCACTCCGGCCGACTCGGCGAGTTGGCGGACGCCGGCTTCGTCGCGGATGTCGAGCAGCTGGATCGCGGCCGTGGGGATCATCGTGAGGGCGAGGCGATCGGCGGTGCCGTCGGCCCGCGCCTCGAACAGCGCGTTCACCCGGCGTGCCCCGGTCGACGCGACGGTCAGGCCGTCGACTTCGACCGTGCGTCCCTGTTGCTCCGACAGCCAGGCCGCCAGCGCCGACCGCAACGTGTCGGCCATCAATCGCCGTCCCACTCGTCGTGACCGGGCTTGGCGATCGTGAGGTCGTCGCGCACGGCGGCCATCAAGGTGCGCCACACACGTTCGTTGGTCACCTCGTCGTCGGCCATGCCGCTGCGGAGCTCGGAGGCGAGCGTGCCGCGCAATGTCGCCAGGTCGAGGTCGCCGTTCGTGCCCTCGCCGCCGAACTCGTCGAGCAAGGCGGCGATCGCGGCGTGCTCTCGTGACGCCGCGTCGGCGCCGAGACGCAGCTCGCGCTCGACGATGGCGACCAGGTTCGCCGCCACGCGCGCGTTGTGCTGCACCGGCCCCGACAGGGCCGGCACGACCTCGTCACCGAGCACCTCCATCACCGTCGCCAGGAGCTCGGCCGCAGTGGGCGGTTGCTGCATGCAGGCCATCCTGGCCGATCCCCATCGTTCTGTCTGCGTCAGATGAACCCGTGGGCAATCTGAGGCAGACAGTTCGGAATTCGGGGGCTCACAGGCCGAGGCCGCGGCCGATGATCTCCTTCATGATCTCGGTGGAGCCGCCGTAGATGCGGGTGACCCGGGCGTCGACGTAGGCCCTGGCGATCGGGTACTCGGACATGTACCCGTAGCCGCCGTGCAGCTGAACGCCGGCGTCGATGACGCGGCCCTGGAGCTCGCTGCACCAGTACTTCGCCATCGCCGCCTCGTCGGCCGTGAGCTCGCCGGCGTTCAGGGCCTGCACGCACCGATCGACGAACACCTCGCCGATGCGGACCTCCGTCGCCATCTCGGCGAGTTTGAACCGGCTGTTCTGGAAGCTGCCGATCGACTGGCCGAACGCCGTCCGCTCCTTCGCGTAGGCGAGCGTCCACTCGAGCGCCGCGCGCGCGGCGGCGACGCCGGCGATCGCGATCGACAGCCGTTCCCGCGGCAGGTTCGTGACGAGCTGCAGGAACCCCTCTCCCTCGACACCAAGACGGTTCGCCACCGGCACCCGCACGTCGGTGAAGAACAGCTCGGCGGTGTCCTGCGAGTGCATGCCGATCTTGTCGAGGTTGCGGCCGCGTTCGAAGCCCTCCATGCCACGTTCGAGCACGATCAGCGACATGCCGCGGTGGCGCTGCGACGGGTCGGTCTTGACGGCCGTGATCACGAGATCGGCGTTGATGCCATTGGTGATGAACGTCTTCGAGCCGTTGACGACGTAGACGTCGCCGTCGCGAATGGCGGTCGTGCCCATCGACGCCAGGTCGGAACCCATCCCGGGCTCGGTCATGGCGATCGCCGTGATCGCCGCTCCTGAACAGGCCCCCGGCAACCACCGCTGCTTCTGCTCGTCGTTCGTCAGGTCACGGAGGTACGGCATCGCCACGTCGTTGTGGAGCGTGATCCCGAGTCCCGCTCCGCCGGCGCCGGCGGCGGCCATCTCCTCACTGATGATGAGGTTGTAGGCGAAGTCCTCGACCCCTCCCCCGCCGTACTCCTCCGGCACGTCCATGCCGAGGAACCCGCTCGCACCGGCCGCCGCGAACAATGCGCGGTCGACGGCCCCGGCGTTCTCCCACTCGGCGATGTTCGGCACGACCTCCTTGTCGACGAACTGCCGCACACTCTCGCGGAACATCTGATGCGATTCGTCGAACAACGTCCTCTCCATCGCCCTCAATCTACGAGCATCCACCCCCCGAACTGTCTGCTTCAGATTGCCCGTGGCCACATCTGAGGCAGACAGTTCGAGGGTTTCGGCGGGTTTCGGGGAACCGATCGGGGGTGGGCGGGGTAGGACGGGTATGAAGCGACTTCTCAGGGTGCTCGTGTCGTCAGCCCTCCTCGCCGTCCCGTTCGTCGCCGGATCGAATGCGGCCGCCGGGGGTTGGGCCGTCAGCACGCTCGACGAGGTGCCGGCCCCGGCGCCGCGCGAGAAGGTGACAGTCGGGTTCACGATCCGCCAACACGGTGTGACGCCCGTGAACATCGACGACGTGGGCGTCGAGGTCACCGGCCCATCCGGCGACATCGAGTTCTTCGCCGCCACGCAACAGGGCGCCGTGGGCCACTACGTGGCGGACGTCGTGTTCGGCGAGTCGGGCGTGCACACGTGGGCGATCCGCCAGGGCTGGTTCGCCGACCACGAGCTCGGCACGATCGACACGTCGTCCGGAGCCACCAGTGCGACGGGTGGTGGCGGCACGTCGTCGAGCACACAGTTCCTGCGGTTCGGCATGCCGACACTCGCGCTGGCGCTCGCCGCGTACGCAGCGTCCGACGCGATCCGATCCCGCCGGCGCCGCGCCACGGTCGCTGCGTGACCAAGCGAGGCGTCGCGTCCGCGTTGGGCGCGCTGCTCGCCGTCGCCGCCACGTGGATCGGATGGCGCGACGATGGATCGGAGCGCGTCCGTGCCGCGCCGCCTGTCGACGGTCAGACGCTGTTCCACGCCAAGGGATGCGCGACGTGTCACACCGGACCGACGTCGACGGCCACGATGGGCGAGTTCCCCTCACTCGCGGCGGCCTCGTCATGGGCCGGGTCGCGTCGAGCGGGTCTGTCGGCGGAGGAGTACCTGGATGAATCGATCCGTGAACCGTGGGCGTTCATCTCCCCCGAGTTCAACGAATCCGGGTTCAACGCATCCGGACCGACAACGGCAATGCCAGAGCTCGGCTTGTCCGACGCCGAACGTGACGCGGTGGTGTCGTTCTTGCTCGGGGGATGACGGCGCGGGAGCCGATCGGATAGGACAGGTTGATCAGCGAACTCGAACAGGGATTGGTGCGCCGGGTCCAAGAGGGCGACGCGGCCGCCTTCGAGGAGCTCTTGACGGCCCATCGGTCCAGCGCGTTCAGGGTCGCGACGGTCGTGCTCGGCAGCGCCCATGGCGCCGACGACGTCGTCCAGGACGCGAGCGTCCGCGCCTGGCGCTCGATCGCCGGCGTCGACGCCGAGCGCGGGTTCCGACCGTGGTACCTGCGCGTCGTCGCCAACACGGCGCGCAACGATCGCCGCTCGCGAGGCCGGCGTGCAGCGCTGGTCCTCCGCCTGGCGACGCAACCCGGCCGTGACATGCCCGACCCGGAGGAGCACGCGGTGACCGACGCCGATCGCCGTCGCGTCATCGAAGCCATGAACCACCTCGGCCGTGACGACCGGCTGGTGATCGCCCTGCGGCACTTCGAGCAACTGTCCGAGAACGAGATCGCCGACGTGCTCGGATGCGCCAACGGCACGGTGAAGTCGCGTCTGTCGCGGGCGATGTCGCGGCTGCGGACCCAGCTCATCCACGACGCCCAATTCCACGATGGCGCCCAATCACACGATGGCGCCCAGTTCCACGACGATGAAGGTGAGCGATGATCGAACCCTGGTCGGACGCACGGCTGGCGCAGGTCCTGGCCAGCGTCGGGGAACATCTCGACACCGATCCGGCGACCGCGATGGCACCGTCCCCGGTCGTCAGCCGGCTCCGTCCGGCGTGGCCGGCGCGACGCTGGCTGGCGGTGGCGGCCGCGATCACGGCGGTGGTGGTCGCCGCCACGCTCGCGATCGCTCCGGTCCGAGAGGCGGTCGCCGATTTCCTCGGCATCGGGTCGACGAGCGTCGACGTGGTCCCCGAACCGCAAGCCGACCCGAGCGACCTGCCGACGATCGACGAAGGGCTGATCGACATCAGCCGGTCAGCCGCTGAGTCCCGGCTGGGGCACGCGCTGCCCGACATCGCCGGCACACCGCTCGGCGAACCCGATCGCATCGCATCGATGCCCGAGGGCGGCGTGCTCCTCGTGTGGCGGGACGGCGCCACGACGCTGTGGATCCACGGCGCCATGATGCCGACCGAGGACCTCTACCTGAAGCTGATCGACTCCGGTCAGGACGCCGCGCCGATCGAGGGTCTCGGCGACGCGGCGCTGATGGTGACCGGCGATCACATCCTCGAGACCCCGTTCCGGCGCGTCAGGGCCGGCACCGTCGTGTTGTGGACCGATGCCGACACCGAGTACCGCCTCGAATCCGATCTCGACCCGTCGACGATGCTCGAAATCGCCCACGCCCTCGACTGAACCCAAACCCAACCCGGCGAACTGTCTGCTTCAGACTGCCCGTCGGCTCGTTTCAAGCAGACAGAACGGGGGTTCAGGAGCCGAAGTTGCCGACGCGGTCGGCAGATATGGCGTCGCGGGTGGCGTCGTCGAGGGCGGTGACCTCGACGAGCGGGGCCATCGCCTCGATGACGTCCCGGGCGCCCGTCGCCAGGCCGCGGCGGACGACGGTCGCCGCGCCCGACGCGGCGGCCAACCGGAGCCCGTCGATCGTCGGCATCGCCCGTGCGGAGGCGACGCCGAGGGCGGCCGTCATCGAGTCGCCGCCGCCGCGGCCGTCGACCACGACGACCGTCGGTGCCCCGACCTCGAACAACAGCCCATGGATGCTGGCCACCGTGGTCTCTGCGCCACGCGACACGACGGCGCCCTTCGCGCCGGCCTCTTGCAGGCGCTCGATGGCACGAAGGATGTCGGCCAGTTCGTTCGAGTCGGCCCAGCCGTCGCGCTCCAACTCCTCGTCACTCACCTTGACCAGCGACGGCCCACCCTCGAGCACCGCTCGGAGCGAGCCGCCGGACAGGTCGGCGATCACCTCGACGCCGGCGTGTCGCAGGTCGCTGGCCAGCCGGCCGTACACGTCGTCGGGGATGACCTCCTTGACGTGCGACCCGGCGAGGATGCACGTGCCCGCCGAGAGGGCCGCCGCCATCGTGATCGAGTACAGCTCGTCCAGCTCGTGTCGCGAGAGCGCGGACGGCGGCACGTCGACGAGCTCGACGCGGTCGCCGCCGCGCCGGTCGTGCACGTATCCGCCGTTCCATGATTCGGAGCGGATCGAGCGCACCTCGAGCTCCTCGAGCTCGGCGAGGAACCGCGCCACTTGGCCGGTCTCGCCGCCGAACACGGCACACAGTTGCGGGCGCAACCCGAGCGTCCGCACCATCCGCGCGATCCACAATCCCTGCCCACCGACGTGGACGTGGAGCTGGTCGTGCTCGTGCACGTCGTGTTCGACCGTCACCGTGAGCAACGGCGACGGTGCGAAGACGCACAGTGACTCGGGTTCGTCGTGCTGTGCGTCGGCGTCGGTGGATGTCATCCGGGAATGATTGCCGATTCCGCCGCCGACCTAACCGGGAGTCGACCGGCGTTTGCGCTGCAGGTCGATGGGTGTGGTCAGCTCGTGTCGCCGCCAATATGTCGTGCAACGACGAGCACACGATCTCGGGGGTCACAACGATGTCGACATACCGCACCAACCTGCCGCAAATGAGCGCTGACGTGTTCCTCACCGACGGCGGGATCGAGACCACGCTCATCTTCGACGACGGGCTCGACCTGCCCGACTTCGCCGCGTTCATCCTCCTCGACGATCACGCCGGTCGGGAAGCACTCGTGCGCTACTTCGACAGCTACGCCGCGATCGCGGTGCGCGACGGTGTCGGCGTCGTCCTCGAGACACCGACCTGGCGGGCGAACCCCGACTGGGCGGCACGGCGCGGCTACAGCCTCGAGCAGCTCGACGCCGCCAACCGCGACGCCGTCGAACTGCTCCTCGAGACGCGGCGGCGGCACGAGGCCGCCGACAGCCCGATCGTGATCAGCGGGTGCATCGGACCACGCGGCGACGGCTACCAGCCGGGAGCGCTGATGCCGGCCGACGAAGCCGCGGCGTACCACTCGCGCCAGGCATCCGTGTTCGCCGACGTAGGCGCCGACCTGATCACGGCGATCACGATGACCTATCCGGCGGAGGCGATCGGTGTCACCGAGGCCGCACGCGCGGCAGAGATGCCGGTGGTGATCTCGTTCACGGTCGAGACCGATGGAACACTGCCGACCGGCCGATCGCTCGCCGAGGCCATCGAGACCGTCGACGAGGCAACCGGTGCGTACGCGACCTACTACATGATCAACTGCGCCCACCCGACCCACTTCGCCCACATGCTCGACGCCGACCAGCCGTGGGCCGCCCGGATCCGCGGCATCCGCGCCAACGCCTCGAAGATGAGCCACGCCGAGCTCGACGAGGCGGAGACGCTCGACGGCGGCGACCCCGACGAGCTGGCGCAGGACTACCGCACGTTGCGGGCCGCCCTCCCTCACCTGACGGTGCTGGGCGGGTGCTGCGGCACGAACCACCACCACATCTCGGCGATCAGCTCCGAGTTCAGTTCGGCGCGTTGACGGCGAGCCGGCCGGACGCGCCGACCACGACGCTCACGCCAGCGGGCCGAGCAGCGACCTGATCACCCGCTCGGGCTCGCGTGTCTCGAGCCGGCGCAGGATCGGGACCAACCAGCGGGCCGGCACCGACGGGCGCGTCACCATGAACGCGAGCACCGCCACCAGCTCGTCGAGCATGGCGACGTCGTCGCGCCGCTCGGCCTCGGTCTCGGCGGCGAGGCGGGTCGCCGCCCGCCAGGCCTGCTGGCGAGCCGCCCGCAGGCTGAAGTTGAAGACCCTCCCGCCGCCGTAGGCCGCCGCTTTCGACGTCCAACGGGTGACACGGTCGAGGTCGCCCATGATCTCGTCGTACGTGTCGGCGAGCACCTCGTTGACGGCGTCGAAGTCGGGTCGGATGGCGACCGGACCGGCGCCGCCATCGACCAGCCGGACGACCGTCTGCGGCAGATCGAAGTTGACGTGGGCGTTGATGGCGATCAGGAGGTGCTGGACCACGAGCAGGGAAGCATCGCCGGCCACGTCGAAGCTCCCGCGCCAGCACTTGGCGGCCGCCGGCGGATCGGCACGGGCATCGAAGTAGCGGTCGGCGAACTCGACGACGAACCTCGCCATCCGGGCACCGTCGGTGAAGCGGCCTGCTGCCGCGTCGTCGATGACCCGCCGCGTGACCCGCGCGTACATCGCCGGGAAGTACCCGCCGGCGTCGGTCGAACCGAGTGCGGCGGCACGCATGGCCTCCAATGTGGCGTCGAGCACCGCTGCACGGTACGTCGTGGCGACGGGCCCCTTGCCCACCCGAATCAGGTGGCTCGACGGGGGATGCCAGTGATCGTCACAAACGCAGTCGCGACGGGTCACTCGAATCAGGTGGCTCGACGGGGGATGCCAGTGATCGTCACAAACGCAGTCGCGACGGGTCACTCGAATCAGGTGGCTCGACGGGGGATGCCAGTGATCGTCACAAACGCAGTCGCGACGGGTCACTCGGGTCGTCGGCGGACTCGACGTCACCGTCAACCGCGTCGCGGCCGCGTGTCCATGGCACGAGCCCGAGGCCGAGCACGAGGGCGCCGAGGGCGATCCACCAGCCGGTGTCGATCGAGTCGGTGCCGCCGAGCGCTACCAGGGCGCCGATCGCGCCGGCGACCAATCCGAGGGCGGCCGAGACGGGGTCGAACGGATGTGAACGCATGTCAGCCTCCGGGGGTCGCAACGGTCGTCGGAACTGTGGGAACGGTCGATGCCGTCGGGACGACGGTCGTCGAAGTGACCGGCTCGGCGGCGACGGTCGTGGCGGGTGCCGCAGCGGCGAGCTCGACGCGGATCGCCTGCAGGTCGAGCACCTGACCGAACGGCGTGATGAGCAGGCTGCGCGGCAGCAGCTGGAACTCTCCGTACGACGTTGGGATCACCCGGACGCCGTCCTCACGAGTGAACTGCTCGCCGACGGCGAGCGAGTCGTCCGGTCCGATCACCGCCGACCCGTCGGCGAGCACGATCCAGCCGTCGGCGGTCGCCGCGACACCGTCGCTGACGATCACCAACGGCGCTTCGAGCGCGGGCAGCGACGGCTCGATCACGGGCGCCGGTGGGACTGCGAGCACGTACGTGTCGATGTTCACGTCGCCGCGACCGACCCATGCCTCGACGATCACATCCGGTCGGCCCTCCGGCCCCATCCGCACCGGCTCGTCGTCGCTGCGCCGGCTCCCGTTGACCTCCACTGACCCGTCGTCGACGCGGCTTCGCACCTCGACCGCGACCTGGTCGCTGACCCAGACCGCGATGTCGCCGATACCCACCCGGGCATCCACCGTGACGGGTTCATCGGGCACGCCGTCGACGTAGACATCGACGCTGCCGAACGCGCTGTGGGCGGTGCGCAGGCCACCGGGTTGCTGCTCGCCGATCGACACAAAACGCTCGCCGAACGTGTCGGACGTATCGATGCCGAGGCGGGCGCTGATTCCGGACGCGTACCCGACGCCGGCGAACACCACCGCCGGCACGATCAGCCACCGCCCGTGGCCGCGCAGCGTGCCGACCAGCAGCCCGATCCCGCACACGACGGCCGCCGCGCCGAGCCACTGCTCGGGATGGAGCCGCCCGCCATTGGCCTCGTCGACGAGCGCCCCGATCGCGGCGACGACGATCGCCACGCCGAGCGTCGCGCGTCCGAGGATGCTGGGCTCCCGGCGCGGCAGGCGCGGCCGCGGCCACTCCCGTCGATCGGGATCATCTCCGGGCGGCACTGCCGACATCGCCGGCGACGGGACCGGCGCGGCGAGCGATGACGGGGGGCGGTCATCGATCGCGACGCCCGCGTCTGGCCCAGCGACGGCGGACGGCGGACGCCACAGCGCCAGGGCGAGGCCGGTGAGCAGCAGCACCACCGCGACCGGACCGGTCACGAACCGGCCGGCTTGGGCGTTCAGCAACAGCGGGATCCCGACGACGACGATCACCCCGCCGGCGATCCGTGGCCACCGCCACGACGTCGAGCGGTCGGCACTCAGCACCAGCCAGAGCCCGAGGTAGAGCACGAGACCGACACCGCCCGCCAGCGCCAGCAACACGAACGCGATGCGGACCCACAACGCGTCGACCCCGAGACGTCGGGCGAGGAAGCCGGCGACACCGCCCAGGATCCGGTCGTCGTCGACGGCGATTTGGCGCGTCGCGGCCGCGGCGCCGTGCGGCTGCCCGGCCGTGTTGCTGGTCGTGTTGCCGGTCGGATTGGTGTCGTCGCCCGGCTCGGTGGTCGGGGCGGAGGGGTTCATGCGTTCGACAGTACGGAGACCACGCCCATCGCACCATCGGGGATGTCCCTGAAACCGTCGCCGGGTTTGGGTGACGGCCCCGATGCCCGATCAGGGTCGGGTGTGCGACGATGCGGGGGATGGTGCTCCGCCACTCGTTCCCCCGCGTGCCGCGCAGCTCGGACCGGCTCGTCGCCGGCGTGGCCGGCGGCTGGGCCGACCGCTGGGGTGTCGAGCCGACCGTAGTCCGGGCCGCGGTCGGGCTGCTGACCCTCGCCGGCGGCATTGGCGCGGTGCTGTACGGGATCGCCGCGCTCGCCTCGGCGCCGGCCGCGCCGATCGCCACCGATCGCCGGCCCCGGGCAACGAACCACCGTCGTCACCTGGCCATCGCCGCGGCGACCGCCGCCATCCTCGTCGCCGCGCGAGCCGTCGGATTGTGGCCGGGTGACGGGATCATGATCCCCGCCGCGGCGGCCGCCGTGGGAACGGCAGCAGCGTGGATGCGCGGCTTGCTCCCCCGAGCCGCATCGTCGAACGCCTGGCTTCCACGATTGATCCAGATCGTCGGCGGCGTCACGCTGCTCGGCGCCGGCGTCATCTCACTCGCCAACCGCACCGGAGGGCTGGCGAGCATCGGGACGTCGACGAGTGCGATCGCCGTCGTGGTCGGTGGACTGGCGATCTTCGCCGCGCCGGCGCTCGGACGGATCCTGCGCTCACTCGACGAGGAGCGGGCGATGCGGATCCGGGAGGACGAACGCGCCGCGGTCGCCGCCCACCTGCACGACTCGGTGTTGCAGTCACTGGTTCTGATGCAACGCAGCGACGATCCGCGCCGGATGGCGAGTCTCGCCCGGCGCCAGGAACGAGAGCTGCGGGCGTGGCTCTACGACACCCACCTGGCCGGCGAACCGGCGTCGCTGCACGCCGCGATCGAGGCGTTGGCGATCGAGATCGAGACCGACCACGACGTGCGGGTCGAGGCGGTCGTCGTCGGCGATCAACCGCTCGACGCCGCGTCGCGAGCGCTCGTGGCGGCGATCCGGGAGGCGCTCGTCAACGCCGCCCGCCACGCCAACGTCGACCAGGTCGACGTGTTCGTCGAAGCCGATGACACCGAGTTGACCGGGTTCGTGCGCGACACCGGCTGCGGGTTCGACCGCAATGACGTCCCCGGTGACCGGCGCGGCATCAGCGACTCGATCGTCGGCCGGGTCCAGCACGCCGGGGGAACTGCCGTGCTCACGTCGAAACCCGGTGTCGGCACCGAGGTCGAGCTGCGCGTACCACGGAGAGCTTCGTGACGGTCCGAGTCGTGCTGGTCGAGGACCACGCCCTGTTCCGCGCCGGCGTACGAGCCGAGCTCGCCGACCCCGCGCTCGTGGGCGGCGGAGACGCACGCGTCGAGATCGTCGGTGAGGCGGCGTCGGTCGAGGACGGCATCGCCGTGATCCGCACGACTACCCCCGACGTCGTGCTGCTCGACGTGCACCTGCCCGGCGGAGGTGGGCACGCCGTGATCTCAGCCCTGCGCGACGATGACCTGCCGACCCGCTTCCTCGCCCTCTCCGTGTCAGACGCGGCGGAGGATGTGATCGCCGTCGTGCGTGCCGGAGCGCGCGGGTACGTGACCAAGACGATCAGCGCGGCCGAGTTGATCGACGCCATCGAGCGCGTCGCCGACGGCGACGCCGTGTTCTCACCGCGACTGGCAGGGTTCGTGCTCGACGCCTTCTCGGGCGATCTGCCGGCACCGGCCGATCCCGAGCTCGACCAGCTCACGAGCCGCGAGCAGGAGGTGCTCCGCCTCATCGCCCGCGGCTACGCGTACAAGGAGGTGGCGACCCGGCTCCACCTGTCAGTCAAGACGATCGAGACCCATGTCTCGGCCGTCCTGCGCAAGCTCCAACTCTCGAGCCGCCATCAGCTCACGGCGTGGGCCAACGAACGCCGCCTGATCTGACGCGGTCTGTCGTCGGCGCGGGAGACCTCGGCGTGCGAACGCGACCTCACAGCTCGTAGTCGATGACGACCTCGAGCCCCACGACGGCCGCGTCGGCGAACCGGTCGGGACATTGGGTCTCGATGAGCGCGAGGAATGCCGCCACACCGAACGTCTGGGTCAACTTGACGGCGACATCGTCGGCGCCGGGGTCCTGATGGGCCAACTCTTCTGTGGCTGAGGCGATGATGAGGTCGAACACCGCTCGCATCGCGGCCGGACCCGAATCGCAGTAGATGTCGACGACGGCCTCGTCCTCGATCATGAAGACCAGCGTGGCGCGCAGCGACATCTCGATCTGCGGGCCGACCGACAGGACGCAATCAGGACGCTCGCGGAGCACGTCGGCGTGGTAGCACAGCAGTCCGATCGTCTGCGGCCACGCCACGGCCCCTTCGCCGATCGGAGTGCCCGTCCCGACGGCCACCGGCGTCTCGTCGGCTGCCGCCACTACGACGACGTCCGGACGCCGTGGACGGCCACAACCCGTGGCGAGCAGAGCAATGCCGACGACGATCACAGCCGCACGGGCGCGACGGTACGGAAGTGACGTCATCACGCTCACGTCAGTCCTTCGGCACGCGGCGCGCCTCACACGATGTATTCCCGCGAATATCGCGGGCCGGTCGGTTCCCGACTTGGAGCGTCCCGATCCGTCGCAGCCCTGAATCGTGACCGTCACCGACCGGGATCGGTCGGCGGCGTCCTCACGGAAGCGGATACTCGTCGTGGTTCAGCACCCAGCCCGGGCGCTGCGAGAAGTCGAGGCGGGGCGGGCAGAAGATGTCGACGAGTTGATTGCGCGCCGTGCCGACGGCCTCACTGGTGTGCACGATCGGTGGTGGGATCACGGCGACGGCCGGACTGACACAGCGCATGTGCTCGTCGTCGCGCCAGTCGGCCATGTTCACCGTCCACGGTGTGCGCATGTGGTGCACGTACGTGCCGTCGAACTGCAGCGAGATCTGCTCGAAGTCGTCGTGGTGGTGCGGCGACAGCTTGGACGGGTCGCGTGGTCCGTCGGTCGGGTCGAGATAGTTGATCATCAGTGTGCTGCACCGGAAGATCCGGCCGAAGCGACCGGTGTCGTCCGGCACTTCGGCCAGTGGATAGATCCGGATGCCGAAGCCTGCCGGCGGATCGGGCCACGGTGCGAACGGTGCCACGTTCGGATCTGGTTCGACGTAGCTGTCAGCGTTGCGGCATTGGGCGAGCAGGTCGACCGCCGCGTTCGAGAACACGCGGACGACCACCCCGGCCGATGGCATCTCGATCGCGCTGTCGCCGGGCGGCACCACCGCGACCGTCTCGCCGGTGACGTCGCGCCGATCACCACCGGCGACGACGACGGCCGACGCATCGGTGGCGGGGAACAGCGCCACGTACTCGTCGGGCTGATCCGTGCGGACGAGACGGTCACCGGCGCTGATGACCGAGTAGACGAGGCAGCAGTTCTGGCTGCGAACGAACCACGATTCCGTGCCGGTTTCGCTCACGTGGTCGGGTGCCAGGTCGCCGAACTCGAAGTACTGCGGCGCGGCCGGCACGCCCGGCGTGCCCCGTCCCGTCGCGGGGGTCAGCTGTGATCGAAGGTCAGCGACGTCGTATGCCATGCGGTCAGTCTTCCGCGTCGCCCGCCGTGGGGCCGAACGGGAGCACGCCCGTGTCGGCACCCGTGGAACACATGCCGGTAGGGAATCCCCTACCGGCATGACACGTGGTGCCTCCATCGCAGCTCATCGCCCAGATCCGTACGTTCGTCATGTACCCACACGAGCACGACGGACGTGCCGACGGACGAACGCGCCGACGACGAAAGAAGCATCGACCATGCACATCGAAGCACCCCTCGCCCCGACCCCGGCGAACACCTGGTCGGTGCCGACGAACCGTCCGATGGCGGCGCGGGTCGCCAACGCCGTGAAGACATACGGACGTGGCACCACCGAGGTCCGCGCCCTCGACGACGTGACGGTCGGGATCCCGGCTGGCGTGTTCACCGCCGTGATGGGACCATCCGGATCGGGCAAGAGCACGCTCATGCACTGCCTCGCCGGGCTCGACACGCTGACGTCCGGCTCCGTCCACATCGGCGACGTCGATCTCGCCAAGCTCTCCGATCGCCGGCTCACGAAGCTGCGCGGCGAGCGGATCGGGTTCGTGTTCCAGGCGTTCAACCTGCTGCCTACCCTCACTGCGGCCGAGAACATCACGCTGCCGATGGACCTCGCCGGCCGCAAGCCGGACCGGGCGTGGCTGCGTACCGTCATCGACACGGTCGGGTTGGGCGACCGCCTGCACCACCGTCCGAGTGAGCTGTCGGGTGGCCAGCAACAGACGCGTCGCCGTCGCCCGCGCGCTCGCCGGACGGCCGGCGGTGATCTTCGCCGACGAGCCGACGGGCAACCTCGACAGCCGCGCCGGTTGCGAGATCCTCGCCTTCTTGCGCCGTGCCGTCGACGAGTTCTCCCAGACGATCGTGATGGTCACCCATGATCCTGGTGCGGCGTCGTACGCCGACAACGTGCTGTTCCTGGCCGACGGTCGCATCGTCGACGAGATGGACCGACCGACCGCGCCTCGCGTGCTCGACCGGATCAAGACGTTGGGGAGCTGATCGTCGTGTGGAAGCTCACTCGCCGCGGCCTGTGGAACCACAAGCGCCGCCTCATCAGCACGAGCCTCGCGGTCGTGCTCGGTGTCGCGTTCCTCACCGCCACCCTGACGCTCGGCGACACGATGCGCGGTGGCATCGACCAACTGCTCGAACACGGCAACGCCGAGACCGACGTCGTGGTCCGCAACGCGACCAAGTACGGGAGCGACGAGATGGTCGAGCGCGGCCGCCTCGACGGTGAGCTGGTCACCGAGCTCGCCGGGGTCGACGGAGTCGCTGTCGCCGTGCCGTCGATCGAGGGCTTCGCCCAGATCGTCGGATCCGACGGCGATCCGATCGGCGGCAACGGACCGCCGACACTCGCCGGCAACTGGATCGACGACCCCAGACTCAACCCGTACCAGGTCGTCGAAGGTCGGGCGCCGACCGCCGATGGTGAGGTCGTCATCGACCGCCGTTCGGCACGGCTGGGCGAGTTCCAGGTGGGCGACCACGCGACGCTGCGCACACCGGATCCGCTCGACGTCGAGATCGTCGGGATCGCCAAGTTCGGTTCGGTCGACGGCGTCGCCGGTGCGTCGTACGTGGCATTCACGAACGAACAGGCACGCGACGTCCTCGTCGGCGGCGCCGACGAGGTGTCGTCGATCCTCCTGATGGGCGACGAGGGGATCAGCCCGGAACAACTTCGCTCCACGGCGGCCTCGGCCTTGCCCCCCGAGGCCGAGGCCCTCACCGGCGACGAGATCATCGCCGAGACGCTGGACGACATCGAGGCCGACTTCCTCGGCTTCTTCGAGATGTTCCTGCTGATGTTCGCCGGCGTCGCCCTCCTCGTGGCGACGTTCAGCATCCACAACACGTTCTCGATCCTGGTCGCCCAGCGCACTCGCGAATCGGCGCTCGTGCGCGCGATGGGTGCGTCGCGTGGCCAGGTGTTGCGGTCCATCTGCGCCGAGGGTCTGGCCGTCGGCGTGGTGGCATCCGGCATCGGGCTCGGTGCCGGCATCGGCCTCGGCTACGGACTGCGCGCGCTCATCGAATCCTTCGGGGTCGAGCTCCCGAACGCCGGCCTCGTGGTCACCACAAGCACGATCGTGGCCGCGCTCGTGGTGGGCATCGTCGTCACGTTCCTGGCGAGCATCATCCCCGCCGTCAAGGGCTCGCGGGTGGCTCCCCTCGCCGCCCTCCGGGAGAGCGCGATCGACCGCAGCGGGGCATCGAAGTGGCGCGCCGCGTTCGGCGCCCTCGCCCTCGGTAGCGGCATCGCCCTCACGATCACAGCGGTGACCAACTCCGAAGGTGCGCTGGGTCGCGCCGGGCTGGGAGCACTGGCGACATTGGTCGGCGCCGTCGCGCTCGGTCCGGTCGTCGCCCGTCCCGCATCGGCGCTGCTGGGCTCCCCGCTGGCAGTGTTCCGTGGGTCGGGTCGACTCGCCCGCCGCAACGCGATGCGCAACCCGCGACGCACTTCAGGGAGCGCGTCGGCGCTCATGGTCGGCACCGCTGTGGTGGCGTTGTTCACAACCGTCGGCTCCTCGATCAAGGCCTCGGTCGGCGACGTCGTCGAGCGGTCGTTCTCCGGCGACCTCGTGATCGTCGACGAGTCGTTCAGTGGCGCCGGCCTCAGTCCGAACCTGGCCGACGAGCTGGCGGCGCTCCCGGAGGTCGCCAACACGGCGGCGATGACGAACGCCGTCGTCAACATCGACGGTGAGGACGCGGACCCCACTGCCGTCGACCCCGATCGCCTCGCGTCAGTGTTCGATCTGGACGAGTCGAGTGGCGAGGTCGCCGAGCTACAGCCCGGCCAGATCGCCGTCAGTGATGTGTACGCCGACGGCCACTCCCTCACTCGCGGGAGCACGCTCACGTTCGACTACGCCGATGGCGCCAGCCAACTGGTCGAGGTCGGCGCTGTGTACCGCGGCGGTGAGATCGCCGGCGACATCATCATGACGCGGGCCGACTGGACACCGCACGCCACGCGTCCGACGGACGTCGCGGTCCTCATCGACCTCGCCGACGGGGTCAGCCTCGAAGCCGGCCAGGCCGCGGTGCAGGTCGTCGCCAGCCGTCTCGCGGCACCCGAGCCGCAGACGAGCGAGGAGTACATCGACTCCGTCGGCGCCGACGTCGATCAGATGCTCGCTCTCGTCTATGGGTTGCTCGGGTTGGCCGTGCTGATCGCACTGATGGGCATCGCCAACACGCTGTCGTTGTCGATCCACGAACGGACCCGCGAGCTCGGCTTGCTCCGGGCCCTCGGCCAGACCCGGCGCCAGCTGCGTTCGACGGTGCGTTGGGAGGCCGTCATCGTCGCCGTCTTCGGCACGATCGGCGGTCTCGGACTCGGCACGTTCCTCGGCTGGGGACTGATCGAAGCGATCGCCGCCCAGGAAGGATTCGGGAGCTTCGCGCTGCCGATCATCCCGCTGGCGGCGATCCTCGCCCTGGCCGCCGCGGCCGGTGTCGTAGCCGCCGTTCGCCCGGCCCGGCGGGCCGCCAAGCTCGACATTCTCTCGGCCATCGCGACGGATTGAGGTGCGTAACGTGGACGGTCTGATGAAGACGCTGCTGCCGTGGAGCCGGCCCGGCCGGCTCTGGCGGGCGGCCTGCCACGTGAGTCTCGGGCTCGTCATGGGGATCCTCACGTTCTCCGTGACGATCACGTTGCTGGCACTGAGCGTCGGGCTGCTGATCACGTTCTTCCTGGCCTTGCCCGCAATCTGGATGCTGTTCACGCTGTCGCGCGGCTTCGGCAGGCTGGAACGGTCGAGGGTCAGCGCGCTGATGGACGTCGAGATCGCCGATCCGATCCCCCCGCTCACGCGGCCGGGGTGGCTCGGGCGGCTCGCCGAGCGGGCCCGCTCCGGGCCGCGGTGGCGTGAGATCGGCTACCACCTCGCACTCCTGCCGGTCGGCGGGCTCGGGTACGCGCTCAGCACGGTCGCGTGGTCGGGATCGTTGGCGATGATCGGGATGCCGTTCTACGTCGACCATCTGCCGGGGTCGTCGGCGAAGTTCTACTTCTTCGAGCTCACGGCCGGCGCCGGCGCGATCGCGGCGGCGGTGGTCGGCGTCGCCGGGCTGGTGTTCGTCGCACCCTGGATCACGCTCGCCACCGCCAACGTCCAGGCGTTGATGGCGAAGGGATTGCTCGGGCCCACTCACGACCAGGCGCTCGTGCAGCAGGTGACGCGCCTCGAGACCAGCCGGACGGCGGCGGTCGACAGCGCCGAGGCCGAGCGACGTCGCATCGAGCGCGATCTCCACGATGGCGCGCAGCAGCGACTGGTCGCCCTGGCGGCCGGGCTCGGTGCGGCCCGTGAGAAGTTCGACGACGATCCCGAACAGGCGCGGGCGATGGTGGCCGACGCCCACGAGGAGGCGAAGGCCGCGCTCACCGAGATCCGCGACCTCGTTCGCGGCATCCATCCGGTGATCCTCGAGGACCGCGGTCTCGACGCCGCGTTGTCGGCGATCGTCGCCAAGTCGCCGGTTCCAGTCGCGCTCGACGTGTCGATCGCCGACCGGCCACCGGCGGCGATCGAGAGCGCTGCGTACTTCATCGTCAACGAGACGCTCACCAACATCGCCCGCCACGCCAGTGCGACGCGGGCGTACATCTCGATCGCCCGCGCCGGCGACCGGTTGGTGGTCGAGGTTCGCGACAACGGCAAGGGCGGCGCAGATCCGACGCGTGGCACCGGGCTCAGCGGGATCCGCGAACGCGTCACCGCGCTGGGTGGAAACATGTACCTGATCAGCCCGCCGGGTGGGCCGACGACGATCTCGGTGGAGCTGCCGTGCGCATCGTGATCGCCGAGGACTCCGTCCTGTTGCGGGCGGGACTGACCCGCATCCTCGTCGACGCCGGCGAGGACGTCGTGGCGACCGTCGGCGACGCGGATGAGCTGATCGTCGCGATCGAACGGCACCGGCCCGACCTCGCCATCGTCGACGTGCGCATGCCGCCGACGCACACCGACGACGGGCTGCGGGCCGCGCTCGTGATCCGCGACCGGTGGCCGGACGTCGGCATCCTCGTGCTGTCGCAATACGTCGAGGAGCGATACGCGGCCGAGTTGCTCGCCGGCGGGACCGCGGCAATCGGGTATCTCCTCAAGGATCGCGTCGCCGACGTCAGCGAGTTCCTCGCCGCGGTGCGGCGCGTCGGCGCCGGCGGCGCGGCACTCGATCCCGAGGTCGTCGCCCAGCTGCTCGCCCGGTCGCGGCGGCGTGATCCGCTGGCCCTGTTGTCACCGCGTGAGCGCGAGGTGCTGTCGCTGATGGCCGAGGGACGCACCAACCCGGCGATCGCCCGCCAGCTGGTCGTCAGCGACAAGGCCGTCGAGAAGCATGTCGGCAACATCTTCTCCAAGCTCGGCCTGCCCCCCACCGACGAGGACCACCGCCGCGTGCTCGCGGTCTTGCGGTGGTTGGAAGGATGACGACGACATGACATCAGGACCGCACACCGCCTGGCTGGCGGCCGGCAGCGTGCTCACGGTCGCGGCCTTCGGCTGGGGCACGTTCAACGTCGTCGACCTACTGGCTCACGAGGTCAGGACCGTCACCGAGGTCGTCGACGCCGACGGCGTGTCGATGATCGACATCGACAACTCCAACGGGCGCGTCGTCGTGACAGGCACGGACACCGACGAGATCACGATCGTCGCCCGAGTCAGCGACGGCCTGCGGGCGACCGGAAACTCGTACCGGCTCGTCGACGACCGGCTCGAGATCCGTGGCACCTGCCCGTCGTTCGGCAGCATGTGGTGCTCGGTCGACTACCGGATCGAGGTCCCCGCCGACGTCGACCTCGACATCGATGTCGACGACAACCGCGTCGAAGTTGTCGACATGCGCGGCGCCCTGACGATCGACAACGACAACGGTTCGATCGACATCCGCGGGGCCGACGGACCGCTCCGGGCGACGACCGACAACGGCAGCATCGACGCGACCGGCGTGCGATCGGCCACGGTGTTCGCCGACAGCGACAACGGCTCGGTCGAGATCGTGATGACCACGCCGCCGCAGCAGTTGGAGGCCAGCACCGACAACGGCAGCGTCACCGTCGTGCTCCCGAACACGCCCGACGCGTACGCCGTGGACGCCGTCACCGACAACGGCAGCGTCCGCAACGACGTCCGCACCGACCCCGCCAGCTCCCGCACGATCACCCTGTCATCCGACAACGGCAACGTCACCGTCCGCTACCCCGACTGACCTTTCCAGGGTTCTGTCTGCTTCAGTTGAAGCGACAGCTCGTTTGAAGCAGACAGAACGGGGTTTTGGCAGATGAAGACGCGCGCGGCGGTGCTCTGGGAGCGCAATGCGGACTGGGTGGTGGAGGAGATCGAGCTCGACGCGCCGCGGACGCGTGAGGTCGTGGTCGAGTTGGCGGCGTCCGGGCTGTGCCACTCCGACGAGCACATCCGCACCGGCGACTCCAAGTGGCCGCTTCCGATCGTCGGCGGGCACGAGGGCGCCGGCGTCGTCGTCGAGGTCGGACCAGAGGTCGAACGGATCGCCGTCGGCGACCACGTCGTGCTCAGCTTCATCCCGTCGTGCGGCCACTGCCCGTCCTGCAGCGGCGGCCACCAGAACCTGTGCGACCTCGGCGCCCACGTCGCCGCCGGGCGCCAGATCGGTGATCACACGGCCCGTCACCACGCACGCGGCCAGGACCTCGGCATCATGTGCCTGCTCGGGACGTTCGCCGAGCGCACCGTCGTGAGCGAGGCGAGCTGCGTCAAGATCCATCCCGAGATCCCACTCCAGACGGCCTGCCTCCTCGGCTGCGGAGTCGTGACGGGTTGGGGCTCCGCAGTGTACGCGGCCGAGGTTCGCGCCGGCGAGACGGTCGTCGTGGTCGGCATCGGTGGGGTCGGCTCGAACGCCGTGCAGGGCGCCGCCCTGGCCGGAGCCGAGCGCATCGTCGCCGTTGATCCGATCGAGTTCAAGCGCGAGATGGCGCAGGTCTTTGGGGCCACCCACACCGCGGCGTCGATCGAGGAGGCGAAGGAGCTCGTCGCCGAGATCACGTGGGGCCGGATGGCCGACAAGGTGATCATGACGATGGGGCTCGGCAAGGGCGAGCTGATCGCCGACGCGATGGCGATGACGGCCAAGCGCGGCCGGGTCGTGCTCACGAACATCTACAACGACGACGAGACGCTCATCCACATGAGCCCCGGCGACCTGATCCGCATGGAGAAGCAACTCGTCGGCGCCCTGTTCGGCTCGGCGAACCCGCGCAAGGACATCCCCCGCCTGCTCGAGCTGTGGGCGTCGGGCAAGATCAAGCTCGACGAGCTCGTGACGCGCACCTACCCGCTCGACGACATCAACGTCGGCTACCAGGACATGCGCGACGGCAAGAACATCCGCGGCGTCCTGACGTTCACCTGAACCCCCGTTCTGTCTGCTTCAGACTGCCCGTGGGCTCATCTGAGGCAGACAGAACGGCGGGGTTGGTGGCGTTCAGGTGGAGTTCAGGTGATGGCGTAGAGGGCGGCGGCGTTGTCGCGCAGGATGCGGCGCTGGGCTGACTCGGGGACGTCGGTCATCAGCCGCTCGATGACCTCGCGGGACTCGGGGAACGTGCTGTCGGGGTGCGGGTAGTCGCAGGCCCACATCACCTTGTCGTCGCCGAAGTGGTGGAGGATGTCGAGGCCGATCTGGTCGTCCTGGAACGTCACCCAGACCTGGCGGCGGAACACCTCACTCGGCGGCATGGTCAGACCGATGCCGCCCCGTTCGTCCCAGTACGAGCCCATGCTGAGCAGCCGCCGGTAGCGGTAGTCCATCTCCTGCACGACCCACGGCGGCCACCCGAGCCCGCTCTCGGCGAGGACCAGCCGCACGTTCGGCCGTTGCTCGAGCACGCCCCGGCCGAGCATCCCGACGATCGGATCGAGGAACTGTGTGATGAACTCCTTGCTCGTCTCGAAGATCCGCCAGGCGTGATCGTTGAGCCCTGTCATCATCGCCTTCGTCAGCACGAGGTGGAACGAGGCGATGATCCCCGACTCGTCGATCGCATCCCAGAACGGCAGCCACTCGTCGTCGTAGATCCTGCTCGTGACGCGGGCGATGTGCATGCTCACCTGCTTGACGTCGCCGCGATCGGCGAGCCGGCGCACCTCGGCGGTCGACCCAGCGGCATCCTCGGCGGGGAGCATCGCGACACCGATCAAGCGCTTCGGATCGTCGGCGCAGAACTCGCCGAGCCAGTCGTTGTAGGCGCGGTACACGGCGAGCCGCAGTTCGGGATCGGCGACCGACAGGGCTGCGACCGGTCCGTACATCACCGTCGCCTCGATACCGTCGCTGTCCATGTCGAGCAGGCGCAGCGACGCAGTCGTCGGCCGCAGGACGCCTTCCTCCTCGAGACCGGCACGTTCGAGGGCGGTCTGGTACGACCGCTTGACGTTGTCCTTCTTGCCACCGGCCCACCGGCCCCAGTCGTCGCCGTCGCAGCGCCAGGCGGACGTGCCATCGGCGAGCTCGATCACGCGTGGCCCGCGATCGCGCAGGTGTGCGGGGAGTCGCCGTTCCCAGAGATCGCGTGGGACGTACGGCAGGTCGATGTGATCATCGACGGAGATCAACTGATAGTCCACGCCGACCACCTTGCCAGAGATCTCAACGGAGATCTCCGGCCTGTTCGTGACCAGCGAATAGACCGCTGGACACCCCGCCGACGGCACTTCATATATGAACGCGACGCATCGCAGGGGGTGGTGCGTCGTGCTGAAGGGGTCATCGTTGATGCCCCCACAGGGAGGCCGCCATGCGTATACGCCCTCGCCCGTTGGGTCGAATGATGCTCGGCACCGTCGCCGCCCTAGCGCTCGTCGCTGCGTCGTGCGGCGGCGACGACGACGATGCCGCCGGCGATGACACGACGCCCGGCACCGAGGCAGCCGCGCCGGCCACGGAACCGCCGGCGAGCGACGGTACCGCCGCTGACCCAGCCGACGGCGAGATGCTCGAGATCGCCCACTTCGTCGCCATCCAGGCCAACCCCGTCGAGGAAGTGATCATCCGCGCCGCCCAGGAGGTGGCCGATGCCGACGGCAACGTCAACGTCACGCTGTTCGACGCCAACTCCGACCCGCAGGCACAGATCGCGCAATGCCAGGACGCCCTCGCCCAGAACAAGTTCGACGCCTTCGTCCTCAAGCCGGTTGCCGGTCCGACCATGATCCAGTGCGCCGAGGATGCGATCGCGGCCGGGATCGAGGTCGTCGCCCAGGGGAATGCGCTGGGTCCCGATCCCGCCAGTGTGGAGCTCCAGGTCGAGGGGCTCAGTGCCTCGGTCATCCACTCGGCCAAGACCAACGGCGAGGGCCTCATGGAGCTCATCGACCTCGCCTGCCAGGAGAAGGGCGAACCCGAGTGCGAGGTCATCTACCTGTTCGGCCCGCTCGCGTTCGACTACTCCTCGATCTCGCGTGACGTGCTGTACGCGGCGATCGAAGCGGACCATCCGGAGATCACCGTCGTCGCCGAGCAGACCCAGAACTTCAGCCCCGACGAGGCGATCCAAGCGGCTCGCCAACTGCTGCCCGCCAATCCGGGGACCGACGTGCTGGCGCTCGACTGCAGCTTCTGTGCGGTTGCGCTGGTCGACGTGCTCGCCGAGCTGGGACTGACCGACAGCGTGCTGCTCCTCGCATCGGCATCCGACGCGGCCTCGATCGAGCAGGTCAAGACCGGCGAGCAGTTCGGTGAGGTGCTCCTCCTCCCGGCGACCGAGGCGCGGGTCGCGATGGAGTTCGCGATCAAGGCCGCTCGCGGTGAGGACCTCGGCGATGACGTCACGATCGACGTCGCCAAGGACCGCAGCCCGACCGGCACGATCATCATCACCCAGGACAACGCGGAGGGCTTCACCGCCGAGTGGCCCGTCAGTTGACACCGAACGCGGTGGCCCGGCCCGCGGCAACCTCGGCGGGCCGGGTCGCCGGGCTGCGGGTCGACGTACAGCACGTCGCCAAGCGGTACGGCGCGGCGATCGCCCTCGACGATGTGAGCGTCGCCATCGAGCCGCGCTCGATCCACGGCCTCGTCGGCGAGAACGGGGCCGGGAAGTCGACGTTGGGCAAGATCATCGCCGGCGCGGTCGCACCGGACGACGGGCAGGTCCTCGTCGACGGTCGCCTCGTCAACTACCGCTCGCCGCGTGATGCGATTCGCGATGGCATCGCCATCATCGACCAGGAACTCGCACTCGCGCCGGCGATGACGGTGCTCGACAACGTGTTCCTCGGAGTCGAACGCGGGTCGCTCGGCCTCGTCGACCGGACCGAGCAGCGCCACCTGTTCGCCCAGGCAGCGGCACGAATCGGCTTCCATCACGACCCCTCGGTGCGCGCCGGCACGTTCCGCGTCGCCGACCAGCAGATGGTCGAGATCGTTCGGGCGCTCGTCCGCGACGCGCGCCTGATCGTGATGGACGAGCCGACCGCCGCACTCCCCCGCAACGAAGCCGAACGCCTGCTCGAGCTCACCCGCGAGTTGCGTGACGAGGGGGCGACGATCATCTACCTGTCGCACATCCTCGGCGACGTGCTGAAGCTGTGCGACACCGTCACCGTGTTGAAGGACGGTCGGCACGTGAGGACCGGACCGACCGCGGGCGAGACCACGGATGGGTTGGTGACGGCAATGTTGGGTCGTCAGCTCGATCTCGTCTTCCCGTCGCGCCGGCCGATCGACGCGGATGCGCCGGTGGTGCTGTCGGTGCGAGGGCTGTCGTCGCCGCCGAAGTTCGACGACGTCTCGTTCGACATCAGGCGCGGCGAGATCGTCGGCCTCGCCGGGCTCGTCGGCAGCGGCCGCACCGAGATCGCCCGCGCTCTCTTCGGAGCCGATCCGGCATCTGGGACAATCCTCATGAACGGCCGGCCGGTGCGATCGCGCTCGCCGAAGGGCCGCATCCGCGATGGCATGGCGCTGCTCCCGGAGAGCCGCAAGGACCAGGGGCTCGTGATGGCGCGTCCGGTGAACGAGAACGTGAGCATGGCCCACATGGGCGCGGTGGCGACGGCGGGCGTCCTGAGCCGCGAACGCGAGCGCGGCGTCGTCGGCGAGATGATGCACCGCGTCGACGCTCGCGCCGCCAGCCAGACGATGCCGATCCGAGCCCTGTCGGGCGGCAACCAGCAGAAGGTGTCGCTGGCGAAGTGGCTCGTGAAGACACCCCATCTGCTGATCGCCGACGAACCGACCCGGGGAGTCGACGTCGGCGCCAAACGCGCCATCTACGAACTGATCCACGGCCTCGCCGCCGACGGGATGGCGGTGTTGCTGATCTCGAGCGAGCTCGAGGAGGTCATCGGGCTGTCGCACCGCGTGTTCGTCGTGCGGCGCGGACGGCTCACACTCGAGATCGACGGTGCGGACGCCAACGAGGACAACGTGATGCGCGCTGCATTCGGCGACGACGACGTCAACGCGGCAGAGCGGGCCACCGATGAGTGACACGATCGCCGGGATGGAGGACGAACACGCGCCGTTGCGTTACTCGGGCGTCGTGAGCCGGCTCACGATGCTGCGTGAGTACGCGATCGTCGTCTCGACCGTGGTGCTGTTCCTGGTGTTGACGTTCACGAGCGACGTGTTCTTCACCAAGTTGAACCTGTTGAACATCCTCGAGCAGCAGGCGCCCGTCGGCATCGTCGCCTTCGCGCTGACGCTCGTGATCATCAGCGGTGAGTTCGATCTCGCAGCCGGCGCGGTGTTCGTGCTCACCGGCATCGTCGCCACCAGATTGCACGCCGAGCTCGGCACCTACCCGGCGCTGCTCATCGGCATCGCCGTGGCCACCGCGTGCGGCGCGGTCAACGGGCTGCTCGTGGCGTACGTCAAGGTCAACTCGTTCGTGTGCACGCTGGCGACGAGCATCATCGTGTTCGGCGTCACCCTGGCGGTGACGAAGGGCAAGCTGATCACGATCACCGAGAGCTCGTACGGCACGCTCGGCGGGTCGAAGCTGTTCGGCGTCAAGTATTCGATCTGGATCCTGTTGATCGTCGGGCTGCTGTGCGGCTTCGTGCTGTCGCGCACGAAGTTCGGGCGGCGTCTGTTCGCCGTCGGTGGGAACCCGGAAGCGGCCCGGCTCTCGGGCATCAACGTCCGCGGCATCAAGCTCACGGCGTTCGTCATCAGTGGGCTGGCGGCCGGGATCGGCGGGGCGATCCTGTCGTCGCGCACCGCGGTCGGTCAGCCCGACAACGGCATCCGGATCGTGTTCGGCGCCTTCGCCGCGGTCGTGGTCGGCGGCACGAGCGCGGCCGGCGGCCGCGGTGCGATCTGGCGGACCGCCCTCGGCCTGCTGTTCCTGGCGTTGATCACCAACGGCTTCAACCTGCTCGGCGTCGACATCTACTACCAGCAGATCATCCAGGGACTGATCATCCTGCTGGCGGTGTCGGTCGACTCGTTGACCAGGACGTCGCAGTGAACACGGTCGACGGACCGGCGAACTGGCTGGCGGCCGATCTCGAGGCGAACCACGTGTGGTGCCGCGAGCTGACATCCGTCGAGCTCGACGAGTTGGACGCCGCCGTCCGCCACGTCAGGCGTCGCAACCCAGAGCTCGACCTGGCGTCGATGACCGTCGCCGACTTCCCACTGCCGACCTTCACGGCCGAGATCGACAACCTTCGCCGCGTGCTCGTCGACGGGTGCGGGACGTTCGCGTACACCGGGGTGCCGGTCGACCGGTACGACGACGATGAGTTGCGCGCCCTGTGGTGGGGCTTGTGCCTGTCGATCGGGACCCCGGTGTCGCAGAGCTGGCGCGGCGACGTCATCGGCGACGTGCGCGACATCGGTACGGGGGTGAGCGGCCGCGCCGGCCGGGGCTACACGTCCAACTCGGAGCTCAGCTTCCACTGCGACGCCGCCGACGTCACCGGTCTGTTCTTCCTCCGCCAGGGCAAGACCGGCGGCGTCTCACGGATCGCCAGCTCGGTCGCGGTGCACAACGAGATCGCCCGCCGCCGTCCCGACCTGCTCGAGCTGCTCTACCAACCGATGCCGGTCAGCTGGCAGTCGAACGAGGTCCCGGGCACGCAGCAGTGGTACGACATGCCGGTCTTCGGCCGCGCCGGAGACGACGTGGCGGCCGCCTACGTGCGGACCAACATCCTGTGGGCGGAGAAGAACTGCGGCGCACCACCGCTGACGGACGAGCAGATCGAGGCCGTCGAGTTCGTCGCCGCCGTCGCCGCCGAGCCGCAGATGTGGGTCGAGCGCCGGTTCGAGGCGGGCACGATGTGGTTCGTCAACAACCAGACGATCTTCCACATGCGCACCGAGTTCACCGACCACGATGATCCGGCCCGCAAACGGCACCTGCTCCGCGTCTGGATGAGCCTCCCGAACAGCCGCCGCCTCCCGGCGAGCTTCGCGACCTACTTCGGCGACGTCACCCCCGGCGCCGTCCGCGGCGGCTACCCCAGCCGCTCCCCCTCCCCCGTCTTCCACACCCGCTGAAACCGTTCTGAATTGCGTCCGTCGAAGCGGCTGACGCCGCCGACGGACGAATCGGGCCTTCACCTCTGAACGACGGGTCCAACCCCGGGTTCTGTCTGCTTCAGAATTCCCGTGTGCTCATCTGAGGCAGACAGAACGGGGGTTTCGGCGGTGAGGGCTTGCCAGCGGAGGGTGGTGTTGAAGGAGTTGCCGAGGTCGGGGAGCTCGGCGAGATCGTCGGGGCCGATCACGGGCGGTGTCGCCCCGAGCTCGGCGAGGCGGACGGTGACCGCGGACAGCTCGTCGAGGTCGACGGCTGTCACGGTGGCCTGCTCGACGGACTCGCCGGCGACGGTGATGCCGTGCCCGCGCAGGATGCACACGCGGCGATCACCCATGGCCGCGAGCATCTCGTCGGCGAGCTCGTCGCGCGTGATGAGGATCGGGCGCTCGAAGACGGGCACGCCGTCGAGCGCCAGCCGCATGGCGGGGATGTTGTAGGCGCCGAACACGGCCCGCAGCTCGAGCCCGGCGAGGCCGGCGATCAGCGTCGCCGGCGGATGGGCGTGCACGACCGCCGCCATGGCCGGGCGCTGGGCCAGCAACCGGGTGTGGATCGGGAGCTCCTTCGGCACCTGCCAGCCGTCCATCGCCTCCAACGGATTGCCGGCGAGGTCGACGAGGCGGATGTCGGCGGCCGCCGTGCGGGCCACGCCGCGCTCGTGCGGACCGCGGCACCTGACGAGGATCGACGTCTCGTCGACCCGCACGGACACGTGCCCGAGGATGCCGTCGACCAACCCTCTGGCGCCGAGGATGCGGCATGCCATGGCGACCTTCTCGCGCTCGGAGAGCAATGGGTCAGCGGGCACCGAGACCACCGTCGGAGCGCAGGATCTCGCCCGTCATCCCCCGTGCCGCGTCCGACGCCAGGAACACGTAGGCGCCGGCGTGATCGGCGCCCGTCAACGCGACGTGCAGCGGCGTGCGCGCCGCGAGCTGCTCGGCGCGACGCGGCCGGTCATCGAGACGTTCGCCGTCGAGTCCGAGGCTGCGCGGTCCGCGCAGGTCGGTGGCGACCGTCCCGCCGGGCGCGACGCCGTTCACGCGCACGTCGGGCGCCAGCTCGTGGGCGAGCTGCACGACCGCCCCGCGCAGCGCAAACTTCGAACCCACGTACAGCGGTCCGCCGCGCCCGGCGTAGAAGCTGGAGCTCGACAGCGTGAAGATGACCGAACCGTGAGCGTCGCGCAGGGCAGGGAGGGCGGCCCGGGTGGTCAACAGCGGGCTCTTCACGTTGAGACCGAAGACCTCGTCGAAGGCGGCATCGAATCGATCGTCGGGGATCTCGGCGAGTGGTGTGTACAGGTCGAACACCCCGACGAACGTCACGGCGACGTCGATCCGTCCCCACCGCTCGATGGCGACCGCGACGAGCGACTCGTTGTCCTCGCGCCTCGTGGCGTCGCCCGGGACGGCGACGACCGAATCACCGAAGTCGGACAGCGCCCCACACTTGGCGGGATCGAGCTCGAGCACCGCGACCTTGGCACCCTCGGCCACGAAGGCAGCGACGACGGCACGCCCGATCCCCGACCCGCCACCCGTGCACACGACGACCTTGCCGGTCAGGGCGTCACCCCCGACGACGCGTCCGGCCGGCGCGCTCACAGGAACAGGGCGAGGTTCTGGGTGCGCAGCACCGCCTCGTCGATGACGATGTCGCGCCGCGCCAGGATCCACCCGTCGTCGACCCGACGGAGCATGTCGGTGCGAGCCGCCGACACGAGATCAGCCGGTCGATCATCGCCGCGGCTGCGGTAGAGCAACACGTAGCTCCGGACTTCGACGACATCGGTGCCGTCGATCGGCGACACCTGCACATTGCTGACGAAGCGCCGTGCACGCGACGGCGGATCCTCCGTCCACGCGTGGTCGCCCTCGAGACGCTCGACGCGCTTGCCGAGCGAGTACCGATCCTCGTCGAAGTGGTCGATCGCTCCAGCCGGCCGCGCCGCGGACCCGCGCCCCGTCGTCACGGTGACCGGCATCCGGTAGCAGATGTCGTCGGCGAGCAACGACAGCCATTCGTGCAGGCGACGCTCGTCGAGCAGCTGCGCCTCCCACGCCAGCCACGTGGCGACGTCGTGATGGGTCGCGGCGTCGACGCCGGTGGGCCGGGTCGGGCGCGACGGGGCGACACGGCCGGCGTGGGTGTCGGACGTCGTCACGACGAGACCGCCGCGACGCGCAACGGCACCGTCCGACGCCGGAGATCTGTGTCGTCGCCCTCGATCGCACGCGCCCACATGCGCAGCAGGGCGCGCTGGTTGTACTCGCCGTACCCGACGTACGCCTCGCCCGGTGCCGGCCACGCCGCCGGCCGGGAGGCCGTCCCGTCCTGTTCGCGGTCCATCCCCATCGTCGAATCGAGCAGCACCGTCGACCCCAGCGCGCCCCTGCTGACGCTCGTGATCGAGGTCCAGTTCTCGACGTCGTCCTGCTCGAACATCCCCGACGTGCCGAAGCACATGAGGTACGCCTTGTACGAGTCGGCCTTGAACGCCGGCGGCGCGTTGCGGTCGACCGCGAACCACGACAGACACTCGGTCTCCGTCGCGCTGACGGGCTGCCAGAGCCGGATCGAGATGAACGGCACGACGTCGTCGCCGGAGCGGATGCGCGGCCAGTTGTGCACGAAGCTGAGGTTCGGGAAGACCGTCGCCGCCGACACCATGAACCCGGCGTCGCCGACGAGTGCCTGCTGCTCGGGCGTCCAGGTGGCTCGCATCCGCTCGGCCATCTCGGGCGGATAGCCGACGTGGGCGATGGCGTGGTCGAAGTCGCCCGGCGGGATCTTGTACGTCGTGCCGCCACCGCCGCCGGCGAAGTAGAGCGCCCCCTCCTTGCGCTTGTTGGCCGTCGGCTCGCGGAACAGCCCGATGTCGACCACGCTCGCGTGCGTGTGCGGTGTGTGGTACGAGTCGCCGGCGAAGTTCTCGGCGCCGATCTTCCAGTTGCACCTCACCCGCCATCGCTGCGGACCGCGCAGCTCGACACCCGCTTCGCTCTGGTTGAGGTAGAGGTCGAGGAAGAACCGCAGATCGCCGAGCGCGTCCTCGAGCGGCTCCGCGCCCGGATCGAGGTTGGCGAACACGAGGCCGCGGTACGACGCAATGTGTGGCGGCGACAGGAGCGGGTGGGCCGCCTTGTCGAACCCGGCGTCGCCGCCGTATGCCTCTTGATGGAACGGCACACCGACCAGCCGGCCGTCGTTGCGGTACGTCCACGCGTGGTACGGGCATCGGAAGTGCGACGCGTTGCCCGCCTCGGCCCGGCAGATCTGCATCCCCTTGTGGCGGCACATGTTGAGCACCACGTGGACCCGGCCCTGACCATCGCGGGACACGATGAACGAGTCGTCGACGATCCGGCGCACGACGTAGTCCCCCGGCTCGGGGATCTCGGATTCATGGGCGAGGAACTGCCAGGTGCGCGGGAACAGCCGCTCGCGCTCCAGGGCGAAGATCTCCGGATCGCTGTAGATCGACGCCGGGATCCGGCCGGCGTCGACGTTGGCGATCACCTCTGCGAGCTCCATAGTCCCTGCACACCCTCCCCGCGGTCGAGGGTAGCCGAGGGATGGCGCAGGGTGGCGGGGTGAACGCTGGTCCAACTCTCGGCGACCGAAGGAACCCGGCCGCAGTCCCGGGGATTATGTTGTGCCCACATCAGGCCATCGTGAACTGGCCCTACGTGAACAGGAAGGTCGAACAAACGTGAAACTCAGCGCAAGACGAACGAGCGCCATGGTTCTCGCCGCGACATGCCTCGTGCTTTCGGCATGTGGCGACGACGACGAAGAGAGCGCATCCACGGACGCGCCGGCCGACACCGGGGGGACGGAGGCACCGGCCGCCACCGACGCACCGGCCGCCACCGACGCACCGGCCGCGACCGACGCGCCCGACGGCACCGACGCCCCAGCGGGCACCGACGCACCGACGGGTGGCGGCGATCTGTCGGCGCTCGCGGCCGAGTGCGAGGCGGAGGGCAACCAGGTCAACCTGATCGCCCTGCCAGACGAGTGGGCGAACTACGAGGGGATCCTGCAGAGCTTCCGCGACAAGTACCCGGGGATCGAGAACCCGGTCGCCAACCCGAACGCCTCGTCGAGGGAGGAGATGGAGGCCGTCCAGACGCTCGCCGGCCAGGACGACATGCCTGACAACGTCGACGTCAGCCCGGCGATCGCCCAGGAGATGAAGGACGCCGGCCTGTTCGAGCCGTATGTCCCGACGGTGATCGACGAGATCCCGCCTGGACTCGTCGACGTCGACAACAACTGGACCGCCGCCTACTACGGCATCATGGCGATCTCCACGAACACCACCATCGTGCCGAACCCGCCCCAGACGTTCGCCGACCTGCTGAAGCCGGAGTACGAGGGCGTCGTGTCGATCAACGGCGACCCGCGTGAGTCCGGGGCTGCGTTCGCAGCGGTGATGGCGGCGTCGTTCGCCAACGGTGGCAGCGCCGACGACATCATGCCCGGCATCGAGTTCTTCGCCGAGGTCAAGGCTGTCGGCAACCTCGGAAGCAGCGACATCACCCCGGCGAGCGTGCTGTCAGGCGAGACTCCGATCGCGCTCGACTGGAGCTACAACGTCCCGGGTCTGCGCGCCGAGCTCGAGGAGGCCGGGTTCGAGTACGTGACTCACTTCCCGTCCGACGGCGTGTACGGCGGCTTCTACGGACAGGGTGTGGTGAAGGACTCACCGCACCAGGCCTGCTCGAAGCTGTGGCTCGAGCACATCCTCTCCGACGAGGGTGCGCTCGGCTATCTCGAGGGCGGCGCGATGCCGGCCCGCTTCGAAGCCCTGGTCGAAGCCGACCTGGTCGACGAAGCGGCGATGGCGAACTTGCCGTCGGCCGACCTGATCGCCCAGATCGAGTTCCTCACGCCCACCCAGATCGCCGCCGCCGCCGAGGTGCTCGGTGAGAACTGGGGCCCGATGGTGGCTGACGCCTGACGTCGTCGTGACCGAAGCAGTACTCGTCGACGGGGGTCGCACCTTGCGTGCGGCCCCCGTCGCGCCCACGCCGCGCGCGCCGCGCAACTGGGCGTGGGTCGGGCTCGTCCCGTTCCTCGCCTTTCTCGCCCTCTTCCTCGTCATCCCCACGATGGCGGTGTTCTCGAAGGCGCTCTTCGACAGTGAGGGTCAGTTCGGGACCGGCGCGCTCGAAGGACGCGTTCACCGGGGAGAACCTCGACGCGTTCAAGTTCTCCGTGAAGCTCTCGGCGCTGGCGGCCGCGTTCGGCGTCGTCGTCGGCGCCTTCTTGGCCTACGCGGCCGCCTCGATCCGCCGGCCGAAGTGGCTGCGGTCGCTCGTCACCGCGTTCAGCGGGGTGGCCGCCAACCTCGGCGGCATCCCGCTGGCCTTCGCGTTCATCGCCCTGCTCGGCCGCCAGGGGCTGATGACCAAGATCCTCGACGGGCTCGGTTACGACCTCTACGGAACCGGTTTCCAGCTCGACACG
This sequence comes from Ilumatobacteraceae bacterium, assembly GCA_963776935.1. Taxonomy (GTDB): domain Bacteria; phylum Actinomycetota; class Acidimicrobiia; order Acidimicrobiales; family Ilumatobacteraceae; genus JALOLG01. The sequence goes on from CAVZOP010000001.1 coordinate 167,154, forward strand.
ACCGCCGGATTCGTGGCGGTGTACTCGTACTTCAACATCCCTCTGATGGTGCTCATCACACTTCCCGCGATCGACGGCCTCAAGCTGTCGTGGCGCGAGGCGTGCGCCAACCTCGGCGGCACGACGTTCACGTACTGGCGGCGGATCGGGCTTCCGGTGCTCCTGCCGTCGTTGCTCGGCGGGTTCCTGCTGTTGTTCGCCAACTCGTTCAGCGCCTACGCGACGGCGAGGGCGATGACCGACCAGTCGTTGATCGTGCCGCTGCGGATCCAGTTCTACATCAGTGGCGATTTCGCCGGGCAGGATCAGCTGGGCTTCTCGCTCGCCGCGTGGATGATCGTGATCATGACCCTCTCGATGAGCCTGTACTGGGTGCTGCGCAAGAGAGCCGAGCGATGGCAGTCGTAGATCCGACCGGTCTCAGCACCGTCGTCGGCGCGGCGCCCGACGACGGGCCAGGTGCGGCTCCCGCCGGCGGTGTGCGGCCGGCGCGGCGGGCTCGGACGTTTGGTACCGATCGCGGTGGTGATCGCGTGCGGGGTGTTCTTCATCTTCCCGCTGATCGCGATGGCGCGGTTCGCGTTGCAGAACGTGCCGATGGTGCGCCTCGGGTGGTCGACCCTGTTCGACGCCTGGTCGATCGAGGGCATCACGCAAGCGTTCGACGAACCCGACTTCCGAAGCTCGTTGTGGCTGAGCGTGAAGCTTGCGGTCGGCACGGTGGTGTTGACACTGGCCCTGCTCCTACCCACCACGCTGTGGGTCCACCTGCGCCTGCCCAAGGCCCGTCCGTTCGTCGAGTTCCTGACCGTGCTCCCGTACGTCATCCCCCCGATCGCGCTGGTTGCCGGAATCATCCCGATCAAGCCGCACGCTCGTTGGTTCCTCAACTCCGACTACTCGCTGATCCCGTTCTACACAGTGCTGGCGCTTCCGTTCACGTTCCGGGCGATCGACGCCGGCGTCCGGGCGGTCGACGTCAGGACGCTCGTCGACGCCTCGCGCAGCCTCGGCGCCGGTTGGGGCACCACGCTGCGCCGAGCGCTCATCCCGAACCTGCGCACGGCGATCATCTCGTCGTCGTTCCTCACGTTCGCCGTCGTGCTCGGCGAGTTCACCGTCTCCAGGGTGCTCCTCAAACAGACGCTGCCGCAGTTCATGTACGTCTACCAGCAGAGCGAACCGCAGGGCGGGATCGGACTCGGCCTGCTGGCACTGGTGGCCACCACCGCGCTGTTCGCGCTCCTCAGCCTGCTGACGCGCAAGCGGGGCGCGGCACGGCCACTCGCCGGCCCGACGACCTTCTAGACGGGACACGACACGATGAGCGCACTCACGTACACCTCGGCCCGCAAGACGTTCGGCGAGATCGTCGCCCTCGAGGGCCTCGACCTGGCTGTCGAGCCCGGCGAGCTGATCAGCCTGCTCGGCCCGAGCGGGTGCGGGAAGACCACGGCGCTCCGCATCGCCGCCGGGTTCGAGAAGGCCGACTCCGGATCGGTGTGGTTGAACGGCGTCGACATCTCGCACAAGCCGGCCCACAAGCGGAACATGGGCATGGTGTTCCAGAGCTACAGCCTGTTCCCGAACCTCAACGTCGCGCTCAACGTCGACTTCGGATTGCGGACCCGCAAGATCCCGAGCCTGCAACGCAAGCACCGGGTCGCCGAGATGCTCGAGCTGGTCCAGCTGAGCGCGTTCGCCGACCGCTACCCGCACCAGCTGTCGGGTGGCCAGCAGCAACGCGTCGCCCTCGCCAGAGCGCTCGCCGTGCAGCCCGAAGTGCTCCTGCTCGACGAGCCGCTCTCGGCCCTCGATGCCAAGGTGCGCCTCCAGCTACGCGACGAGATCCGCCGGATCCAGACCGAGCTCGGGATCACCACGCTCCTCGTCACCCACGACCAGGAGGAAGCGCTCGGGATCTCCGATCGGATCGGGGTCATGTCGCAGGGCCACCTCGAGCAACTCGGCACACCGGTCGAGGTCTACCGACACCCGGCCAGCGCCTTCGTCGCCCGGTTCGTCGGGTCGATGAACGAGCTCCCGGCCACCGTCGGCGAGGGCGACAGCGTCCAGGTCGCCGGCACGTCCGTGGCGGTGCCCGATTCCCGGACGCTCGAGCGCGGCGAGTCGATCCGACTGCTGGTCAGGCCGGAAGACGTGAAGCTGTCGGCGGGTGACAACGGCGGGTTGCCGGGCACCGTCGTCAGCCGCACGTTCCAGGGCGCGTCCTCGGTCGTCACCACTCGTCTCGACGTGCTCGACACGCTGGTGTCGGCCCACGTTCCCGGAACCGGCGCCGCGGCAGCCGATCCCGGGACCCGGGTGACCGTGGTCATCGACGGCACCCGCGCCGTGTGCGAAACGATCACGACCGACGATTCGGCCACGGACTGAAGATCGGGGCCCGGCCATGGGGCGGGGCATGGCGAATGTCACGCGGTCCAACGGAGTCGAGGGCTTGACTCGGCGCGTTCGGACTGGCATCTTCTAATTGTCGACTAGATTAGTCAACAATTGCGGCTCCACCCTCGACGGGGCTCGGTGCAGGCGGTCCCCCTCGCCGCCTGCGCCGGGCTGGAGCCGCTTCCCCCGATCCCACGACACGGCCATGACGCTCCCCTCACCAACACTCAATCGATCGACCTGGCCCGGCGATCACGACATCGCCAGCTGGTCGCGCTCCGTGTCGCGGTCCTCGCATCCCGCCACGCAGCCCCCGGATCAACCGTGGCTGTGGTCGATCGCCAGCGGGTTGGCCAGCTCGGCGGCGCCGTGGATCGACGACGACGAGCTCGTCGATCCACCCGAGGCCAGAGGATCGATCCTCCTTGCGACGTCGGCCTACGAGGTCTGGCACGTGGCGTGGCCGGTCGGATCACCGATCGAGCTGACCGGCACGCTCGACGTGCAGTCGTTCTGCGTCGTCGAGGGTGCACTCCGACTGCTGGATGTCGCCGATCCCGATGCTCCCGGCCGGAGGTACGAACCGGGCAACGGCACGGTGCTGACCACACCACAGGCGGTGCTGGTCGCCGACGAGCCCCGCACGAGTGCGGTGCACGTCGTTCTCCACGGCGCGGTCGCCGAGAAGCTGCCGTGGACCGTGACGGGGAGGCGCACCGCCTCGGCGGCCTGATCCGTTCTGGGCGCTGCTCCTTTCGGCTGCCGAAAAGGATGGCAGCCCAGATCGTCGGGACAGTCGAGTCGCCGAGGTGGGTCGTTCGACCGATGAGTTCTGGGAATCCATGCGGTCGAACATCACATGGCAACGACACCTGCACAGTCCGACTACCGTCCACGTTCGGTGGACACGCTCGTCCTTGTCGGCACGACAAAAGGTCTGTTCGCCCTTCGCTCGCGCGACGGGCGTGAGCAGTTCGAGCTCGCCGGGCCATCGTTCCCGGGCGAAGAGGTCTACGCCACGTGCATCGACACCCGCGGTTCGGGGACGCGGCTGTACACCGGGTCGGTCAGCAACCACTGGGGGCCGGTGCTCCGGCGCTCCGACGACCTGGGTGCGAGCTGGACCGAGGACGAGCGTGCATCGCTGGCGTTCCCGGCGGGCAGCGATGCGTCACTCGCCAGGATCTGGCAACTCACGCCCGGACCAGCCGATCAGCCCGACGTCGTGTACGCCGGCGTCGAACCGGCGGCGCTGTTCCGCAGCGATGACGGCGGGCGAAGCTTCGAGCTCGTGCAGGGACTGTGGGACCATCCGCACCGTCCGCAGTGGGAACCGGGTGGTGGCGGGCTGTGCCTCCACACCGTGCTCGTGCACCCCGACGACCCCGACCGTCTCCTCATCGCGATCTCGGCGGCGGGCGTGTACCTGAGCGACGACGGCGGCGGTGCGTGGCGAGCCAGCAACGTCGGCATCCTCGTGCCCTTCATGCCCGACACACCTGAGCTCGAGTTCGGCCAGTGCGTCCACAAGGTTGCACGCGATGCCGGTGATCCCGAACGCCTCTACCTCCAGCATCACGGCGGCATCTACCGCAGCGACGACGGCGGTGGGTCGTGGACGGCGATGACGGGCATCGCCGGTATGGACTTCGGGTTCCCGGTCGTCGCCCATCCCACACGGCCCGGCACCGCCTACCTGCTGCCGCTCGAAAGCGACGAGTACCGATGCACACCGAGCGGGCAGTGCACCGTGTGGCGGACCGCCGACGGCGGTGCGTCGTGGGAGCCGCTGAGCAAGGGCCTCCCCCAGCACGATGCCCACCTCACGGTGCTGCGCGACGCGTTCACCACCGACGGCGTCGACCCAGCCGGCCTGTACTTCGGGACCCGCACCGGCGAGGTGTACGGCTCGACCGACGACGGTGATTCATGGCGCCTGCTCGCCGACCACCTGCCGCCCGTCGTGTCGGTGCGAGCCGCGCCAGTCGGCTGAGCAGTGACCTCGTGACGGAGATCCGCGTCCGAGTGCCGACCGCGCTGCGCGAGCTCGTCGCCGGCTCGCAGTCGGTCGTGGTCGACGCCGACGCGGCCGGCGACACGGTGACGGTCGGGGCCGTGCTCGATGCGCTCGCCGTCGCGCACCCTGCGCTCGAACGTCGGGTACGCGACGAGCTGGGACGACCACGGGTCCACGTCAACCTGTTCGTGGGGGCGGACAACGTGCGCGACCTCGACGGCCTGGCCACTGCGATCGCCCCAGGCGCCGAGCTGTCGATCATCCCCGCCGTGTCCGGCGGCTGAGGTCGCTCAGCGTCAGGGCGCCGGCCGCTCATCGAGGTGATCGGCGACGCCGTACACGTCGACGGGCAGGATCTCCTTGCCGTGGTGGGCGTCGACCGCGACCTGGATCACCACCCGGTCGCCGTCCTCGTCGCCGACCGCCGGCACCGGGATGTCGAGGTGCCATCCCGGCCCCGCCTCCACCGCCCCGATCGTGTCGGCCGCGCCCCGCACGGTGGCCACGTGCTCGCCACTCCGCCACACCGTCGCGATCGCGACGGGCTGGACCAGCTGGAGCAGCAACGGCTCGGTGCCCCGGTGTTCGAGCCGCGGCATCGCCGGGTCGTCGACCACGAGCACGAGCGCCGCCAGCGGATGGTCGATCAGGTCCGACATCAGGGCGCGGCATCGTTCGACCAGCGTGCCCCACGGGCCGTCGGGCGTGCGGTGGGCGGCGAACGCGACCGTGGTGCCGCCGATCTCGATCCGCTCCAGCGACGCGTCGGGCGGGAGCTCGTCGGTGGGAGGCGGACGGGCGTCGAGCGCGGCATCGACCTCGGCTTCCAGTCGATCGGGATCGGGGACGGTGCCGGCGAACCGCCCGACCGCCCGTCCGACCGAACGCCACAGGGCGAACGACGCGTCGGCCTCGATCTCGAGGATCTCGTGCTCGCGCGGTGGTGCGTCGGACGTGCGGCGGAACGTCAGTGGCGTCATCTCGGCCCGATCGTCCACGTCTCCGCCGGATGCCGGTTCTGCACGATGCTGACGAACTCGCGCAGGTGTCGCGGCTCGACGGGATGGGTGTGAAGCCCGAACACCTCCGGGTTCCCCATCACGGTGTTGCTCGCGTACGAGAACACCGTCTGCAGCACCCATCGATCACCGCTGTCGGCGTCGGCATCGAGTTGGCTGATGAGGTCGTCTTTGAGCGTGCCGTGACGATCGTCGTACTCGGCCATCACGGCCTGCGCGAAATCTCCCTGCTCCGGGATGCCGGCTACCAGGAGCCCGGCCGTCGTGAGCACGGTGCGAGCCTCGATGCGGCGCATCGGTTGGTTGTCGAGGTGCAGCGCGGTGTGGAGCTCGTCGGCGATCTCCGCCTCGGTCTTGCCGGACGCGTTCGCCGGCCCGGTCTTCGTCGTACCGGTGATCTCGATGAAGTCGTCGTGCGTGCGCTGGTACTCGTCGGGCAGGCCGATGAAGTGGCCGAACTCGTGGGGCACCGTCGACGCCTGCATGTGCTCGAAGAACTTGCCCGCGTTGGCGCGGTCGTCCGGGGTCCACGTGCCCGGCGTGGCGTTCTGGACCACGTCGACCGTCCGCGACGCGCCGGAGTCGTTGACCATCGCGAACTGCAAGGTGATCTTGCGGCCACCCGGCTCGGTGACGGCGAACTGGTTCCACACGCTGTCGATCTGGCCGTTCCACGTCGCGTACGGCACCGTCACATTCGCGGCGGGTTCGAAGTTGATCGGGACCCGCACGTCGAGCACGTCACCGACGAGCGTCCAGTCGAACAGGCCATGCCCGACCGTCGTCCCACCCTCGAACATGTCCTGCTCGAACGTGTTCTCGAACCGTCCGAACGTCGTCAACGATTCGGGCAGCTCGGCACCACGGTCGCGACTCGACCGGTACAGGGCCTGATTCTGGGCGGCCGGCTCTGCCATGTCAGGGCTCGACCAGATGCGCTCCAGGGCGTCCTCGTCGGAGCCCCCGACCACCGTCTCGGTGTGGATCCGCCCGACCAGGAGCAGGCGGTCGGCCACGCTCATGATCGTGAAGTCGGGCACCTGGTGGAGCAGGTCAGGGTCGGCTCCGGCAAGCACCTCGCGGCAGGCGGCGAGGTGGCCGGGCCGGCCGAGCAGGTCGCGGGCCGCGACCAATTCATCGCCGGAGAGGTCGCCGTCGAGCGCAGCCAGCAGTCCCCCGTACCGGGCCTGGTAGTCGGCGATCAGGCGGTTGACCGCGGCGTCGTCACCACGGAGTGGTTCGAGGACGCGCATGATGCGGCTCTCGTCGGTGCCGGCGCCGGTGATCGCCTGGTACACCTCGTCGGCCGGGGACAGCTCGCCCGCGCTCAACAGACGCAACGCCTCGGTGAGCTCGGCACCGCTCATCTCGTCACGCAAGTCGGATTCCAGCGTGCGCCGGTACGTCGTGGCGTACGTGTCGGCGATCTCGGTGCGCTCGGGCGCCGTACGTCCGGTCAGCACCGCGAAGATCGCCTCCTCGTCAGTGCCCCAACCCTCCATCGCGCCGCGCAGTTGACGCACGGCGACCTCGGCACGGTTCGTCCGATCCGCCATCGCTGCCAGTTCTCGCGAGCCGGCCATCGCCTCGCCGCCGTCGGGTGCCGCCTCACCGCCCGCGACCGCGCCGGTCGCCACGGGAGTCGACGGCGCGAGCGACGCCAGGTGCTTGAGCTCGGACTCGTTCAGCTCATCCTGCAGGTCGGCGGCGAGGTCGCGGCCGAACAGGCTGCGATAGGCGGCAGTGATGGCGTCGACCTGCGGCTGCGTGCGCCCGCCGAACGCGGCATAGATCGCCTCCTCGTCGGTGCCCCAGCCCTCCATCGCCCCGCGCAGGCGCCGCGCCAGCTGCTCCGCCATCGCTGGGCTCAGTGCGTCGGCGTCGGCGGCGGGCTCGGCGTCGGTCGTCGCGTCGGTCGATTCATCGGTCCGGGCCTCCGTGTCGGTGGTGGCGTCGCGCTCGAAGCTGCCATCTCAGGATGCTCGCGACCGCCGCGTTGCCCGCCGTTCGCTGGAGGGCCAGCAGCGGATGGTGCGCCGCCTCACCGGGTGCTGAGAGCTGCGGCGACGACGCGTCGCTGCGTTCGGCGTGCGTGCGTGACACGTCACCACACTCGCCCGACCGCGCCGGCCCCGTCAATCGTCGGAAGATCGCCCACTCGGGCATCGCCTGTTGCCCGAACGTGCCGCCGCGTTGACCGCACCACGGGCGCTCAGGTCCCTGACCGTGCCCAGCGGCTTGACGCCCGGCGGTCCTACGCGGCGACGTCGACTCCGGTACCGATGGGCACCCAGCGGATGCGTTGGCGGACGTCGTCGGGTGCGTTGGCGAGCTCACGCTCGATCGCCGCCCGGCCCTCGCGGAAGTGTGACCACCCCTCGTAGTGGACGGGGATGACCGTGCGCGGCCGCACCAGACGGCACAGTTCCACGGCATCGCGGGCAGTCATCGTGTAGCGCACCGGCCCGGTCACGGGGAATCGGACGCCTCCCAGATGCAGCAATGCAGTGCCGACCTGGAGCCGGACCGCGACCTCGCGAACACCGTCGTAGAGCACGGTGTCGCCCGAGATCCACAGCACACCGTGCTCCTGACCATCCCAGCGGAGGGCGAAGCCGATCACATCGCCGACGATGAGACGGCTCGCCGGCGGTCCGTGGCGACAGGGCGTCGCCGTGATGTCGATCGATGGTCGATCGGGCGAGTCGAGCCGCGTGACTCCCCACGCCTCAAGCCCGCGGGCGTTGCCGCCGAGCCGCTGGGCGCCGGCGAGGGTGGTCACGACGACGTCCGCCGCCGGGAGCAACGCCCGGCCGGCGTCGTCGAGATTGTCGGCGTGGTGGTCGTGAGTGAGCAGCACCGCGTCGATCGGTCCGAGCTCACCGGCCGGGATGGCCGGTCCGGCCACCTTGCGCGACGACGTGCCCCAGCCGAAGTTGTACTTGCGGCCCGGATCGTCGAACGTCGGGTCGGTGAGCAGGCGCCACCCGCCGACCTCGATCAGTGTCGTCGGACCGCCGATGTGTGTGACGCGAATGTCCGTCACGCCTCGACTCGGGCGTGGCTGACGGCCCATTCGAGGGCGTAGTCGGCGACCTCCTCCCAGCCGGCCTGGGCGGGCAGGAGATGTGCCATGCCCTCGTACTCCTTCACCTCGGTCAGCGTGTTCTTCGACTTGTAGTGCTTGGCGTTCGACCGCTGGATGGAGGGCGGCATCAGATGGTCCTCGCTGCCCGCGATGAAGAGCAGCGGCGCCCGCTCGTCGTTCTCGTAGTTGACCCAGTTGTCGTCGTGCCCGGGGTGGATGTTCGCCAGCGCACTCCCCCAGAAGATGCTCCCCGACGCCGGGATGTGGTAGCGCTCGTACAGCGCCAGCGACTCCTCCTCGCTGAACGTGTTCGTGAACGCGTAGTGCCACTGCTCGGGCGTGAAACCCACCGCCTTGTGGCGGTTGGCCGGGTTCTTCAACACCGGGAACGTGGCCCTGACCTGCGAGAGCGGCACCCGCTTCACACCCTCCGTCGGGGCGGAGTTGATCGCAACTCCGGCGGCCCCGAAGCCGTGGTCGAGCAGGATTTGTGTGAACACGCCACCCGCGGAATGACCCATCAGGATGGGGGGCGAGTCGAGCCCGCCGACGACGAATTCGAGATGCTCGATGATCTGCGGCACGGTGACCGTCTCGATCGGTGTCGGGTCGGCGTTGAGTGCTTCGACCTCGACCTCGAAACCCGGATACGCGGGCGCCAGCACCCGGTAACCGGCCTTCTCGTAGTGCGCGATCCAGTGTTCCCAGGACCGTGGGGTGACCCAGAAGCCGTGAATGAGGACGATCGTGTCGGGTTTGGGGGAGTCGGTGCTCATGGTTGTCCCTTCGGAACGGTGGGCGGGTCCTTCGGACAATATCCGCGTCATCGCCAACCCGAATCCGGCGCGACGGGCCCGCCGGAGGGACCTACGCGGTGAGGTGTTGCCCGAACCAGTCGAGCATCGCCTGGTACGCCTCGGCGGCCGCGTCGGCGTCGTACCGTCCGCCGGTGTCGTTGAAGAAGGCGTGATCGACACCCGCGAAGACACGGATCTCGTGCACCAGGCCGGCGGCTTCGAGGGCCGTTCGGGCGGTCTCCTGCGATGCGTTGACCCGCGCGTCGAGCTCCGCGTAGACGCCGAGCACGGCAGCATTCGGTGAACCACCGAAGTCGGCGTCGGACGGCGTCGGACCGTAGAACGGCACGGCCGCCGACAATCGTGGCTCGCCCGCCGCCAGCAGCTGCCACGTCATTCCGCCACCGAAGCAGAAGCCGATCGCCGCCAGCTCGGCGCCGGGCGCGCGACGTTCGAGCTCGTCGAGCCCGGCCCGCAGGTCTTCGATCAATCGCTCGGCCGACGCGTTGCCCAAGGCTGCCGTGGCGTCGCCTTCCGACGGCAGGGCGGCCGTGCCTCCCTCCTCGGAGAGCAGGTCGATGGCGAGCGACGTGTACCCGTCGGCTGCCAGCCGCGGCGGGATCGACCGGATGTGGGCAGTGAGACCGCGGTTCTCGTGGATCACGAGCACCGCGCCGTTCGGATCGGACGCCGTCGAGAGCACACCGATCAGCTCACCTCGTGGGCCGGCGAAGCGGATCTCCTCGGTGACCGGGCCGCCGGAAGCTTCGGTCGTCGCCACGGGATCAGCCGGCACCGTGTCGTCGATCGACGCCACCGGCGACGATGCGGGCGCGGTGGGAACCGTCGCCGTCTCGTTCGGAACCGTGGCCGGAGCGGCACCGGACGACGCCGGGGTGGTCGTCGCCGGGTCGACGGCGTCGTCGTCGCCGCCGCACGACGCCAACAGGACGGCGGCGGCCGGCGCCGTCAGCCCGAGCAGCATCAACCGCCGCACGGCTTCGCGGCGACTGAACAGACCGTCGGCGCAATCGAGCGCGATCTCCGCGGCGAGATACTCCCCGAGCGCCACGCGCCCAGCGTAGGACGAGTCGCGCGCACAAGTCCTGGCAGGCTCTCTGACATGAACGGGTTCCCTGTGACCGAGCCGTACGAGGACGGCATGCTCGATGTCGGCGACGGCCACCATCTCCACTGGGAGGTCAGCGGCAATCCCGACGGCAAACCGGCCGTGGTGTTGCACGGCGGACCGGGCACCGGCTCGTCGCCTGGCTTCCGTCGATGGTTCGACCCGGCGGTGTACCGGGTCGTCCTGTTCGACCAGCGCAACTGCGGGCAGAGCACGCCGCACGCGAGCGAGCCCGACGTCGACCTGTCGACGAACACCACCGCCGATCTGATCGACGATTGCGAGCGGATTCGATCGCACCTCGGTATCGACCGGTGGTTGGTGTGGGGCGGGTCATGGGGGTCGACGCTCGGCCTCGCCTACGCGCAGGCTCATCCCGAGCGCGTCACCGAGATGATCCTCGTCAGCATCGTCACCACGACTCGCCACGAGGTCGAATGGGTCACGCGCGCCATGGGCCGCGTGTTCCCCGAGGAGTGGGCCCGCTTCCGCGATGTCGTGCCCGAAGCGGAACGCGGCGGCGACCTGTCTGCGGCCTACAGCCGGCTGCTGCACGACGACGACCCTCTCGTGCGTGAACGCGCCGCCGACGCGTGGTGCGTATGGGAGGACACCCACGTCGCCACGTATGCCGGCTACGAACCCGATCCGCGCTTCGAGGATCCCCGGTACCGAATGTGCTTCGCCCGGATCGTGACGCACTACTGGAGCCACGCCGGCTTCCTCGCGGAGGGTCAGCTCCTCCGGGACGCGCATCGGCTGCGGGGGATCCCAGCGGTGCTCATCAATGGCCGGCTCGACATCAGCGGACCACCCGACGTCGGTTGGCAACTCCACCGCATCTGGCCCGATGCCGAGCTGATCCTCGTCGACGACGCCGGCCACGGCGGCGGCCATCCGACGACGCTCCAGGCGATCCTCGATGCGACCGAGCGATTCGCCGGCCCGCGCCACTAGCGACCGTCCGGAGACCGGCCTCATCGATGCTCCACGGGTCGGTCGGTTCTGTCACGTCTCGAACAAAGCTGTTGGGGTACAGCACTGCTATCGGCCACCGGTGAGCAAGGCGTCAGCGACGCAGCTGTTCGTAGTCGAAGAGGGTGACGATGCCGAACAAGGTCTCTGCAGCCTGGCGCCGAGCGGCTATGGCTCTCGACATCGCGCATGACCGACGCGAACGACTGCCCGATCGACGAGGTCCCAGAGAGGTGACTCGGAGCGATCGAGGCACTGGGTTGCGAGGTCGTCGCGCAGCAACTCGAGCCATTCGAGTCGAGTCTCGCGACGTCAGCGCGGGGTCGCCGGTCGTCGGGCTCGACGGTACGCCTTCTGAGCGAGGTTGGCGTACGGCACCTGGGATCGCCACCCACCGTGTGCGACGGGGTAGGCGTGCAGGTCGGGCGCCAAGTGCCGCAGCAGGTTCCAGTGCAACGGCTCGGAGTAGCGGACGATCGCCGGGAGCGAGAACGCCACCGATGCGAACGTCGTGGTTGCGAGAGGCACGTACGGGTGCTCCAGGGGACCTTCCACCGCGTTGGCGCCCGCCCATCGCGTGACTCGCTCGAACGTATAGAACGCATCGGGAACGTCGATCGGGTCGAACCCCCATGCCAGTGCCCGATCTGCGAACTCACGAACGGCCGCTCGGCCGCACTCCACGGCGGCGGGCGTCAGCAGCCCGTCGCGGTCATTGGCTCGCTCGGTCACGAAGACGGGCAAGCGCACCGCACGCGGCCACGGGACGAAGTACTCGGCTCGTGTGAAGTACCCGCGACCGATCTCGCCGCCAACCCCCCAGAAGATGAGCGGCCGGCCGCCGGTCGGAGGGGATCGTGTCGGCGACTTGCCAGAGGCTCAGCATCCCATCGTTCTGGCTGACCGCGCGGCGGGCGGAGCTACGGCCAGTCGGCGACGACGTCGTGGTCGGGCATCGAGCGGACCACGTGGGGAACTCCGGTCATGCGGGCCAGCTCCCGGCGGCAGGACGTCAGGGTCCTGCTCCTCGACCGGTGGTGTAGTACGTCGCCTGGACACCACCGGCGCCGCAGCAACGCCATCGGCGGCGTCGAGTCCAACCCTGCGGTGATGGGACGTCGACGTCGCCGGCCCAGCGCGCGACCGCCTCGCATCGGTTCACGAGCTCGTCGGCCAGACCAGCGACGTCGAACCTCATCCGTTTGCGCCGGACGAGGCTCGACGGGGCGGTGACCGATCGGATCTCAGGCGGACGGCAGGCCGCCACGTCCACCGCTCGCCCGGCGGCACACGCTAACACTCCGGCGACAGGGTGCGAGTGCCCGTCACCCAGCCCACGGAGAGGAAGGTGCTCGCCGCCGACAGGTCGACAGCGCTGTCGCCGACGAGCCGCGCGAGGACCTCGACGCGGTTGGCGACGAACCAGGCGTCGCCCTGGCGGGCGCCGTACAGAGGGAGGAGCGCGAGCGCGTCATTCTGGACCGTGAGGCGATCGGGGCCCGCGTCGAGCACTACGAACTGCCCTTCGATGTCGTCGATTCGCCGAGCGTGTGGTCGGCTCGCAAGGGATCGCCGGGATTCGTCGGCCGAGAGGATCCCGCCCCGGCGGCGGACGGCGACACCCTCGACGATGCCGAGGCGCCGGCAGCGGTCAGCAACGGAGGTGCCCGCACTCGGGCTGCAGACCCAGCTGACATGCGCCGACCCGCTCCACGAGGAACACGCGATGGCCTGCCTCTCGAGCGCCGGGAACGTCGCGGCGACCGATGCGAGCACTTCGGTCATCGTGGTGGCGCGATCCGGATGCGCGCCCCACGAAGCCGCATACAAGATCACTTTGGCGCCTTACGTCGTGCCCATCGCGGGCCTCTGACCTGGTCTTCCTTCGCAGCCCGTACGGGATTCGAACCCGTGCCGGCACCTCGAGAGGGTCGTCAGTCCCGTCCGCATCGTGCTGCTGAGTTCCATTTGACCAGGTCAGTGTATTGCGCTGCCCATTCGATGTTGGTCGATGACGGCCGGTAGCGCCACGTTGGGTGTAAATCGGGTGTAACGGACGACCGTGAGTCTGGCCGCGCCGGCGCTGCTCCACGGCACATCCGACCAAGGGGTCGGGGTGGTACGAAGGAGGGGAAGATGCCGCCGTGACCGCGGCCGCCAACGCGCGCTGGCAGTGCAGGCACCGCGACTGCCATCAAGATAAGTTGACGTCGTGGATCCGGTGATCGTCGCCAGCGCCCGCAAGCACGGCATCCACGACGACGACATATCCGCGCCTATCGCCACCCCACCAGAGTCCTGGCACTCGACGATCTCGTCACGCTCATCGGGGCGAGCCGCACCGGCCAATTGCTCGAGATCGGTGTGAGCCACGCCGACGGAATCGACTTCATCATTCACGGCATGCCCGCGAGGGCGAAGTTCATCAGGTGACCACCATGCCCAGATCAATCCAAGACATCCTCGACCACGCCGACGAACTCGCCAAGCGCTACGAGGACTTCGACCCCGACCACGCCAATGAGATCCCCGTCGAGGAGTACGTTCTCCAGCGCGCCGTCGTCGCCCGCGCCCGTAGCGAGCAGCAACTCGTCGACACGGTCATCAGCGCCCGAGGCGCCGGGAACTCGGTGCGGGCCACTCGATGCTCGAGCGCCTGGGCGAGCTCGACGTCGCCGTCCCCAGCCGCGACGTCGTAGAGCTTCCGACACCGCGTGCACCCATCGACGGCGAGATGTCGTCGACCTCGACTGTCAGGATGGCGTTGCCGGCGTGTTGCAAGCCGTCGCTCGGAAGCTCGCCGGCGACCGGCTGAGCTCGGGTTGCCGCGGCCTGCCGAACGCCGAGCGGCAGAGGAGGCTCAGACGCGGCGGCGCAGGGCGCGAACCGACAGCGGGGCGAAGACGGCTGCGATCGCGACGGCCCAGATCAGCGAGAGGAGCACCGGACGAGCGACGGGTCCTTCCACCATCAGACCGCGGGCAGCATCGCTGAGGATGGTGACCGGATTGGCCTTGACGACAGGCTGCAACCAGCCCGGCATCGTGTCGATCGGGACGAAGACCGCGCTGAGGAAGGTCACCGGGAACAACACGGTGAAGCCGAACAGCTGCACCTTCTCCGGGTCCGAGGCCAAGACGCCCACCAGGACCGTGACCCAGGAGAAGCAGAGCGCGAAGAACATGATCAGCAGGAATGCTGCTGCCAGACCAGCAACCGAGGTGCCGAGCCGGAACCCGAGGATGAATCCGACGACCAGCAGCAGGACGATCGACCACGCCTGCTTGACCATGTCGGCGAGGATGCGCCCGCTCAGCGGCGCCCAACGGGCGATCGGCAATGACCGAAGCCGGTCGAAGACGCCCTTCGTGATGTCCGTGTTCAAGCCCTGACCGACGTACATCGTCACGAAGAACATGTTCATCACGATGATGCCGGGCAGCGCGTACTGCAGGTACTCCGCCGGGGAGTCGGCGATCGCACCGCCGAACACGTACGTGAACAGCAGCACGAAGATGATCGGCTGGATGCTGAAGTCGCCCAGCTCCCAGGGGTTGTGCCGGATCTGGATGAGCGTCCGCCAGGCCAGCGTCAACGTCTGGCGGAGGCCTTCGACCGCGGTCACGCGGGGCTTGATGTCCTGCGGCTGGACCGGCGCCGGCCGAGTGCTGCTGGTGCGCAGCGAGATGTCGGCGGTGGTCATGCCGACACCCCTTCCTTGTCGCGCTCGTCGTCGGGTTCTTCGGCACGGTGGCCGGTCAAGGTCAGGAAGACCTCGTCGAGGCTCGCGCCCCGCAGGGTCAGCTCGTCGAGGATGACACCCTCGTCGTCGAGCCGCCGGACGACGGCAGGGACCAGCGCCGGGTCGCTGACGGCCGCGGTGACCCGCTCGCCCTGCACCTCCGGGTCGACCTTCGCCAGGTCCCGCACCACCGACATCACGACCTCGAGGTGCTCCGCGCGCGCCGGTCGCACGACCAGCGACTGCGCACCGACCTGCGACTTGAGTTGATCCGGGGACCCGGTCGCGATCACCTTGCCGTGGTCGATCACCACGAGGTCGTCGGCGAGCTCGTCGGCCTCGTCGAGGTACTGCGTGGTGAGCAGCACCGTCACGCCGTCCGCCACCAGGAGCCGGACCAGGTCCCACATGTCCAGCCGCGCCACCGGGTCGAGACCGGTCGTGGGCTCGTCCAGGAACAGGATGCGTGGGTTGCCGACGAGGCTGGCGGCGAGGTCGAGCCGGCGCCGCATGCCGCCCGAGTAGGTCTTCGCCGCCCGGTCGGCGGCGTCGTCGAGGCGGAACTCCCGCAGCAGGTCTCGGGCGCGGGCCTTCGCCTGGTCGCGCGGGATCCCGAGCAGCCGGGCGATCAGCACGAGGTTCTCGGTGCCGGTCAGCGTCTCGTCGACCGACGCGTACTGGCCGGTCAGCCCGATCAGCTGCCGGACCTGGTGGGCCTGCTCGACGACGTCGTAGCCGCCGACGGTCGCCCGCCCCTCGTCCGGGCTCAGCAGGGTGGCCAGGACCCGCACGGCCGTGGTCTTGCCGGCGCCGTTCGGACCGAGCAGCCCGAGCACGGTGCCGGTCGGGACCGTCAGGTCGATGCCGGCGAGGGCCGTCGTCTCGCCGAAGCGTTTGACCAGGCCTTCGGCCTGGATTGCGTGCGTCATGCTTCCTCCGTCGTCGAACGACTCTCGACGCTACGACCTCAACCAGGGTTGAGGGCAAGGTCATTACCCGTATGACTCGTCGGGGACCCCGAACTCATCGGTCCGACCCAGCACCCGGGATCGTCTGACAGTCGTCGAGCCGGCCCCGTTGGCGAACTGCAGCTCGGGGAGGCGATCGCCGAAGTGACGGGCCGCCGCCAATGGCCCAACGGCCGGGTCGGCGGCCACGCCGCCGCGCTCCATCGCCGCCAAGCGCCGCGTCAGCGCTGCCCGGTGGGGAGCGCCATCTCGACGGCTCCGCCCTCGCCGCTACATGTGCCGCCGGCGGCAGCTCGGCGACGCGTGAGAGCCTCGTCTCGACGTCGACGTCGACCAGAATGCCGCCGGGCGGGTATCCGAGAAACGACGGGACAACACTGATCCCGACCGTCCGGGAAACGCCGGTTATGGTTGTTTTCTCGAGGGACACGATGGCCGGCCGGCGTCAGGGTGGTACGTGCGTACGCGGTCGCAACGACCGGCGACTCGCCGGATTCTGTCGGCGAGTTCGGTACACCGGTGAGCCGAACGCATCGTGCGAATGCGATCCGGCGGCGGGATGGCGGTCACGGCGTGGTGGATCCGCGAAGGGACTGGAGGCCGGCGACCAACCCGTCGAGAACGGCGTCGACCTCGCGGCGGGCGACACGTGGTCGGCGTGATCGGGCGATGAACAACGCGGCGCCGTACAGGCCGCCGAGCGTGACGTGGACGAGGGGTTCGACGCCGACGCCGGGAATCAGGTCGGCCGCCACCAGCGGCGTCAACACCGTGCGCAGCATGGGCAGCTCGTTGTGCTCGATCCCGCCGTCCCAGACGTCCTGTTGGAGCACGCCGACGCTGTCGAGCACCACGATCCGGCGGAACGCCGGCTCGAGGCAAGCGTCGAGGAACGCCGACAGCCCGCGCGTACACCGGCCCACGGCTCCGGCTCGGCCAGCGCTGCGGCGACGACGCCGGCAACGGCGTCGGCCTGGACTACGTCGTAGACGGCCCGGAAGAGGTCGTTCTTGCCGCAGAAGTGGTGGTACAGCGCCCCTTTGGCGACCCCGGCGCGCTGGATGATCTCCTCGATCGACGTCGCGGCAAAGCCTCGCTCGGTGAACAGTTCGCGGCCGTTGTGATGAGGAGCTGCCGGGTCCCTTCTGCCTGCCGGGCCCGCAACGTGTCCTTGACAACCACACCCGCAGCCTAGAGACTGACCAGCAGTCGGTGACCGACCGTCGGTCGGCGAAAGGAGCCATCCGTGACTGATTCCTCGTCAGGACCCGGCCGGGCCCAGCGGAGCTGACTCCACTCTTCGGCGAACAACTTCGCCCCGGGCCGCTGCCGCCCGGCCAACGACTCATCGACTGGTTCCCCCGCTTCGGGACCCACTCGGACAGACCGACGCCAACGATCCCCGACAACCCGGTCGTCGAAGTCGGCGGGGTGGTGACCGAGCCGTTCGCGGTACCCGTCGCCGACCTGGCCGACCCTTCCCCGCCGCCGGCTCGACGCCGACTTCCACTGCGTCTCGGGCTGGACCGCAGCCGGCCTGCGTTGGGAGGGCGTGACATTCGCCGAGTTTTACCGACTCCGCATCGAGCCGTCGCTACGCCCGGCGCCGTTGTCACCCACGTCAAGTTCCGCGGCCTCGACGGGTTCAGCTCGGTCATCACGATCGAGGACGCCCTCGACCACGACGTGCTCCTCGCCGATCATCTCGACGGCGAGCGGCTCGGAAACGACCACGGTGCGCCGCTCAGGGTCGTCAGCCCGACTCAGTACGGCTACAAGAGCACGAAACACCTCTCTCGCATCGACGTGCACACCGCGGCGCCGACCGGCGGGCCTCGATCGTTCGTGCTCGACGTGCTGCTCCACTCCAGCCGAGGGCCAGGGTCTGGGAAGAAGAGCGCCACGGAACGTTGCCCGGCCCCGTAGTCCGGCCGTTCTACCGGGCCATCGCCAAGGTGATGCTGCGCCGTTGCCGGCGGTCATCACGCAGCGCCGTACAACAGACCGCTCCAATTCCATGACTCACGACTGAGCACGACACGCCGCGAGACAACTGATCAGCCGGCGAGAGCGCTTAGCAACCGGCGCATGCCCTCGAAGTCGAGCAAGCCGACCCAGGCCGGCTCGAGCCGGTTCCGGACTGTCCAATAGCCGTGTCCGGCAATCGCAGGCTGTCGCGTCCGGGAACGCCCGCTGCGTGTCGCGCCCGATGCGCCGTTCGGAGCGGGTGTCGGATCATTGGTCTGGACGCGATCTTGCGCTGGGCGTTATCGTGCGCAACTCGAGCTCGGGGGCGCATCGGTGTCCGATCACGTGAACCGACAAGTTGGCGTCTGCGTAATGGGAGTGGAAACGAGATCTGCGAGCAGAACGACCCGAATGGAGGAGAACAATGAGACACGCTCTCGACAAGCGACCACGCCGGCGGCGGATGCCGTGGCGGGCCGCGTCCGTCATCACGATCGTCGCCATCTTGGGCACCACGATGAGCCCGAGGTTCGCGCAGGCGGACCTCTCTCTCGGACGGCCCAACCCAGAAGGGACGTCCATCTAGTAGATGTGTCGTGAGTCAGAAATGACTCCGCGTTGATGGACGGGTCCCGGCGTGTCGACACCGCCGGAACGGGGCTAGCTCTGGGCTAGCTCAGATGGACGAACAACACCCTCGCGTCAGCGTCGGGCGCGGCTCAGGTTGACGTGGAGGAACTGATCGATGTCGTCCCAGCTCGGTCCGGTACCCTCGACAACAGTCTCTTGACCGCCGCGGTTGGTCGACCATGTGGTCGCGGCTTCGGCGTCGATGATGTCGTCGACGGAGTGGCCGGCGCTCGGGACGATCGTAAACCGTGCCTCGTTGCCCTCCACGGTGGTGGTGTCGTACACGAGCTGGCTCTGGTTGAACGGGAGCAGCGGATCGGCGAGGCCGTGCAGGACCCAGATCGGGATTTCCGAACCGTCGATGTAGCTGCTCGGATCGGCCTCCTCGGTCTCCGCCGGGCAGTCCTGGATGCTGAGCAACGCCCCCGGGAACACCTCACCCGGGCACTCGATCAGGAACCCCTCCGGCGAGGTCGGGCTGTCGTGGGGATAAGCGAACCCCATCGGCAGGTTGTTGTCAGCCGCGAACTGGTCCATTGACAAGAAGTCGGTCGGCGGGAAGAACGGCACGGCAACCTGGACGGCACTCGATGTGCCGTCGACACCCGTTTCGCCCTGCAGTTCCATGATGTCACTGGTGGTCGCTGCGAACGCCGCAGCCCACCCACCGGACGAGTTACCCATGAACACGAACCGATCCGGGTCGATACCGTATTGGTCGGCGTTCTCCCGAAGCCAGCGGAACGCGGCGCGCACATCGTACCCCTGAGCCGGGAAACGTGCGTCGAAGCTCGACCGGATGCTGATCGTCGCCACCGCATAGCCCCGGGCCGTGAACTCCTCGGCAATCGCGACCGCACCACCGGAGTCCTTCGCGGTATTGCTGAACCAGGCAGAGCCCGAATGCCAGATGACCAGCGGCAACGGCGCCTCGCCCGGCACGTCCGGTACGTACAAGTCGAGCAGATTACCCGGGACCGCCGGTCCGTACGCGAGATCTTCGATCTCGGTCACCTCGAACGACTCCTCGTTAGACCGAGCGTCAACCGGCGCGGCAACAGCGACAACAACGCCGGTGACCGCCAAGCACGCCGATAGACTCCACCGAGTACGTCGCTTCTTCATGAGGTCCCCTGGGTAGCTGTTACCAACATCCCTACCCAACAGCGGCTCTTCCCGAACCTCACAGGCGAGACAACAACGCGTGAAACGCGAGTCGCGGTGCGGCTTCTGACCGCAGCACCTGAATACTGCTGCACACGTGCGGCCTGGCCCAGAGCAGCGGGCCGGTGCTACGACCACCGCCACGCGATGATAATTGGATGTCCGAGCTCCGCGCTCCACAGATCGGTGCGCCGGCGACCCGAGCCCTGGCCTCGATCGGCATCACTCGACTCGAACAGCTCGTCGATCGGAGCAAGGCGAGCCCCTGGCCCTCCACGGATTCGGTCCCCGGGCCCTCGCATCCTCGAGGAAACGCTCGCGGCTGGCGGCCAGTCGATGCGTCCGTGAACGCCTGCTTCTGTCACGCAGCGGCACTGCATGCTGCGACGCCTCCACGGACACGTCGGGACCCGCGGGCCACTACCACCGTGACACCCCCGAACTCGGTTGGGTCGTACACGATCACGACGGCGACCGGCGCAGCACCCCGACCTCAGAGGACCCGGATCAGGTCGTCGACGAAAGTCCCCAGGGTCGCGTGCGTCGCTGACGGATGACGCAGGCGTCGTCCGGCCCATCGAGACCGCCCCCGAACGCCGGGACGGAGCCGCTCCCACGGCTCCGTCGTGAGCGTGGTAGCAACCCAACGAGGAAGCTCTCCCCCCAAATCGCGTTCACGTTTGGCCAACCGAGCCGACGCGCAACAATGTGCGCATGGCTTTCGCCGACGACGAGCTCGACTACCTCCGATCCCAGCCGCTGGCCCGCCTGGCCACCGTTGCCCCGGACGGCCAGCCCGATGTCACCCCGGTCGCCCTCGAGGTCGAGGGCACGACTCTGTGGGTGTGCGGGGCGGGTGAGGCGGTCCTGCGCACGCGCAAGATCCGCAACATCACTGCCGGCCACCGCCAGGTCGCCCTCGTGGTCGATGACCTGCCGTCCTTGGAGCCGTTCATCGCCCGGGGCATCCGCATCTACGGGACAGCCGAGGACCCCATCGACCGAGTCGGCATGGTCGGCCCGGGCCACTACGTCCGGGTCACGCCGACTATCTCGTGGAGCTGGAACCTCGAAGGTGCTCCCGCCGGCGACACCTGGTACGAGGCGCGCCGCACCGACCACCAGCGCGCCTGAGGGGCACCAGCGCCGCGACCGCCAGGAGGACATGCACGTTCTGCCGGCGATGAGCGCGGCGGTCGGCGTGCCTCGCGCTGGCGATCCCAGGCTCCGTCCACCGGCAGACCGCCCCACAACGCCGGCTTGATGGCGGTCCCTCGCTCGAGGACAAGCCCAAGGGAGCTGGCTGTTGATCTCACGGTGTTGGCGGTCGACGGCGCGTGTGGCCACCCCCGACCCATGTGCGTCGATCCGCTGGCGGGTTGACGCGCCGGCCGCCGCCGCTCCTCTACGCTGCCCGAGTGGGTGGCCGCAACGAAGCGCCACCGTGCCACGAGGAGACCTGCCATGGCTGATGAGACCGAGCCCACGACCAGCGCCGACGTACCCGCCGATGACACGACCGACGTCGCCGCTGCGGTGGTCACCGACGGCGCCTACGCGCTCGTTGTCGCCGATTTCTCGGACATCGACGCGGCGTGGGAGGCGTACGACGAGCTCGACCGGGCGGTTGACCCGGCCGGCCTGAAGATCGAGGGCGTGCTGGTCCTCAAGAAGGGCGGCGACGGCACCGTCGAGGTGCAGAAGCTCACCGACCACAGCGCGCGCCAGGGCCTGAAGTGGGGCGTCGTGGGGGGCGTGGTGCTCGGCGTGCTGTTCCCGCCGTCGATCATCGGCAGCGCCGCGGTGCTCGGCGCCGCCGGCGCCGGCATCGGGGGCCTCCAGAAGCGCCATCACCGCAAGGAGCTGGCCGAGGAGCTCACCGACGCTATCGACCTGGGCCACTCCGGGCTCGTGCTGCTGGTGTCCGACCCCGCCGCCGTCGAGCTGCAGCAGGCGCTGGCCAAGGCCGACCACATCGTCCGCAAGGCCGTCGACAAGGCTGCCGCCGAGGAGATCAAGGCCGAGGCCGAGGCGGCGCAGGCGACGGCAGACGACCCGGCCAAGACCTGACGAGCAGGCACCGACGAGGAGACCGAGGCGGAGTCCAGCGGGCAGGGGGCGAGAAGTCGTTCGAACTCGGGCGGCCGTGTTCCTACTTGAGGGTCTGGCCGTCGGCGAGCCTCTCGATGGCAGTGGCGGCACGACGGTCCCTGGTCGCTTGCTGCTTGGCTGAGCCAACCCATTCGGCGTACTCGCGCTGGTGGGAGTAGGACAGCTTCTGAAACGCGACTGCCACATCGGGGCGGTCGGCCCACGCCGCGATGAGTTCGACTGGTACATCAGCCTGTCGCGGAGCGTCGTCGAGCTCGATGCGAACCTCGACTTCGTCGCCGATCTCGATGCCCAGGTCGGCGCGCGCCGCCTTGCTCAATCCGACCAGGTTCTGTCCGTCCATGACGGCGAGTCGCAACCGGGCGGACCGACTCCTGACGCTGACGCGCAGCGCAGCGCGCTTTCCGCCGCCAATGGCTTCAACTTGTTCCTCGGTGAGCACGAACGCGGCCGCAGGTCCGACCGCCCGTGCGACCATCCGTCCTTCGATCATCGTTCTTGACTCTACGGATGCCGTCGCTCGTGTCGGAGCAGACATTCGACGGAACCAACGAGCGCGCCCCCAAACGCCGGCTGACGGACGTACGTTGCCGGCAAACGGCTGTCACTCAGGCCGCCCACGATCTCGCGCCTCGCCGGCCGGCGAGCCGGCGAGTCAACTGGATCACCGCTGGCGCTGGAGGCGGATCGCCCCGTCGTGTTCGAGGCAATGAGATTCCAGTTCGACGTGACATCCGCAAGCTCTCGCATCGCGAGGTCCAGACCTATCGCCACGAGGTTGACCTCGTTGGTGCCGCCACGTTGTGACGGCGCTGGACAGAAAGCTTGTACCCTCCGCCGATGCAGCACGGCGGGCGGGCGTTGGTAATCGCTTGGGCCGCGGCCCTGGTGCTGAGTTCCTGCGGTGGCGGTGGATCTGACCAGCCGAGCGGTTCACCCACATCGGCAACCTCTGAGGGCGCGCCGACTGCAACCGGTGTCGCGGATTCGAGCTGGGTTCCACCGACTGGCTCGTTGGCCGTCGACGGTGCGGTCGACATCGACGCACTCGACACGTTGGCGGACGAGTTTGCTGCGCTCTATGAGGAGCAGCAATTCGACCGCTTGAACGAATTGTCCGGGCAACTCGAGCGTACCTGTTCAACCTGTCCGGCCTCGAGGAGGGGCTCGGTGGAACCGAGGCCGTCGACACGTCCATCATCGAGACGGGGCAATGGCTCGCCGCCCTGGCCGTCGAGGTACAGAGCTCCGTCGAATCTGCCGAGCTCGAACCACACGGGTTCCGCAACACAGCTCGAGCACAAACCGACGGAGTACCGAGCCTCGGTATGGGCCTGTTCGGCGGGATGATGGTCACCGTGCTCGGTGGTGATGCAGCCGTCGCGGCAACGAATAGTGGCTCGACCGGGTCGGGAGACTCGCAAGGGCGTCAACATCGATGCGACGAGCGGCAAGGCCGAACTGGCGACTGAGCACAGCTCAACGGACAGCCACGGAGTCACCACAACATTGAACCGCAATGTCGTGACACCGTGCCCAGCGGCGGACGGCACATTCACGGCATCGGCCACGATCGACACGTCGAGCACGATCCACAACGGCTCCACCGGCAAGCGCGCAACGCTGGACGTGACCATCACCGGGACGGTCGACGACAACGCCACGCTCGTCGGCTACGACGTCACCTCCCGCAGTCAATACGCCGATTTCGTCGACAGCCAAGGCACGTGGGCGTCGCTGTACCCAGGGGCGTCGTGCGGCGCATGTTCAGGAACGGCTGTCGTGAAGCCCGGTCCGACAGCTGCGCCGTCGAACGTCGGACGCGAGTCCCGGAGTGCCCGCTTGTCGTCCAACCCTTTATACCTTCGCTCGCATGCGGATAGTCACGTGGTCAGGACTATCGCGGCTACACATGTCCGCAACCGCCGGCTCGCGGGCGGACGCCGATGCGCCGATCGGTGCGAGTCGGTAAGTGAGCCGGCTTGTTGTTCGGTGTCGTTCTTATCAGCAGGCAACGCGTCGTTGCTGCGGCAGTGGCGTGAAGTGACGGTCGAGGGTTTCACATCGGTCGCTTGTTCCCTTGGTCGAGCCGGGCGGCCACCGATTGCAGCACGTTCCAACCGAGGCCCGGCACCTCGTCGAACGCCTTGCGCAACGAGGCCCGATCGAGCACGAGCCACTCGATCGGCGTTTCGGCTTCCACCGTGGCGGTTCGCGGAGTGCCGAGGATCACGCTGAGTTCACCGACCACTTCGCCTGGCCCGAGGCGTGCGACCCGGCGCCCGTTCCTGCGCACGACCGCCGATCCGGTCAGGATCAGGTACAGGTTCGCCGACGGAGCGCCCTCGACAAACAACGTGTGCCCAGCCTCCACGCTCTCCGTCCGGGTCCGCGACAACAATCGCGCCAACTCTCGCTTCGAGCAGTTGGCGAAGAGCGGGATGTTCGACAGTTGAGCAACCCGTTGTCGTTGCTGCATTCACTGAGACTAGTTACAACGCCATCAGTGGAATCCCGACGCGGACGTCCTCCGCGTTCGGTTACACGGACGGCCCCGGCGTGTCGGCCGCAGTCTCAACGCCAGCGCAGCCGGCGTCCGACGCGGGCCCATGAGCGCACCGAACGCCCTCAGCGTCCTGTCCGAATATGTCGGGGATAAGTAGAGGACGGACGCGTCCTCGTCGCTGGTTCGCGGCACGCCTACACGCCTGATCGGAGCGGTTCGCGGTGGACTCACCGGTGGATGATCTGTGCACCCATTCTACTCACGCGTCGTTGAACCTCGGGTCGGTCAGGACTGCTGTGACCGCTCAGCGATGATCGCGGCGATCCGATCGTGCACCACCGGATGCTCCTCGACCATCGTCTTGTAGTCCCAAGCCATCAGCTCGCGAGCTTCACCCGACCACGCGAGGCAACGTCCGCGTTCCGCTTGCGGCTGGACTCGAGGGCCATCTCACCGAAGAAGTCGCCCGGCCTCAGGGTGGCGACACGGCGGAACTCGTGATGAACGTCGACCTCCCCGGCGAGCACGATGAAGAACGCGTACGCATCATCGCCTTCACCGCGATGTTGTGGTCGGAGAGGACCTCGACCTCTTGAAACCGCGCGGTGCATACAACGATTTGATCCTCGGTAAGTCCTTCGAACAGAGCGCAAGACGAGAGTCGTTCCGGGTCCATGATCAGCTCCTCTCCATGACCTCGATGACATGAGATGCAGCGCCGGTGCCTCTCCGCTGAGTGGTGTCTTCGATAGGACCCTCAATGTGGGTGGTGCCGAACGGAACTCGGCGACGGGTCTTCATCATCGCGCATTGACGGAAGGGCATGCCGCAACCCACGTCCGCACGCCGGTGAAGCGCGCCTTCAAGGCACGGCTGGGTCGCCACAGATCCATCCCCCGCCGAACCCCTGTTCGTACAGGATGGCCGGCCACGTCCGCGACCACCACCGGCCCGACCGCGCCCGCTCTCTTCGACACCCTCATCCAACGAGCCCAATCATGCTCTTGACAGCGATCACCCGGACAACGCCGTTCAGGGGTGGGCTCGAGGTGACACAGAACGCCCAGTTGCCGTCGGCGAGAACGCTCACGACCCGGCTACGTAACGCACGTGGATCCGGCGATCTGAATTCGTCGGCCGCGTCCCGGACGTGCGGCGACCGCACACAGGTAACGCCACGCAGTAACCCGTCGACGGATGTCGATGGACCGCTCGGTAACGGCCCAACCGTGACACGAGATAATCCCGAGCGGGACACGGACCTCGGCGTCGCGGTATCGCGCATGGGATATGCGTGCGGTGCGCCACGATCGGCCCCGATTGGGAAGTGCGGTACTGGACGGCTCGACGGGCCTGTGACTCCCGTTCACCCCAGGAGGGCGAGGTCCCGCCGGACGTAGCGCAGGTGCGCCCACTCCTCCTCCAGGATCACGCGCACGCAGTCACCGACGGTGGGATGCCAGTCCCCGCCGCCCCACGGGTTGTCGCGCTCCTCGGCGAGCAGCTCCGGCGTGGCAGTGGACAGGAAGTCGGTCACCAACTGCTGCCGCTCGGCTCGCACCGCGAGGATGTCCTCGAACGCCGGCGCGTCGGCCCGGAAGATCGACATGTCGAAGCCCATCTCGGCCGCACCAGTGAAGATCTGGCCGATCTCGTGGAACGGCTGCTCCATCCCCATGATCCCGCCGCGGAGCCAGGCGTCGGTCGCCAGCACGAGGTGACGCAGGGTCTGGGCCAGCGACCACTCGTCCTCGACGTGGGCGTCCACCAGTTCCGGGGGCGTGTTCGTCACCGTCGTCTCCCACGCGGCCTGCACCGCGACCCAACCGTCCCGCAGGCCCTCGGGCGTTTGCGCCTTCTGCAGCTCGCGGCCGGGGAACTGCCGGTTGAGCTCGGCGTCGACGAATGGCACCACGTCGACGCCGTTGACGATGAGGCTGCCGAAGAACAGGTCATGGCTGTCGATGTCGAGCCCGCCCACGTCGACGCTGCGCATCGTCACCCCGCTGACGTCAGACGATCTCAGGGTGGCGCCCCGAAAGCTCGTCCTGACGAACGTCGCGCCCTCGAAATCCTGGGTACCGGAATAGATCGTCATTCCTGCATTCTGGCCGTCGACGGTGACAGTCGTAGCCCGTAGCCGCGCCGAGCCGCCCGTTATCCGGCCTCTTCTCGCAGGGCGCCCCGCTCATAGCGTCCGCTCCGTCTCCCGGGCGGCGCACCCAGGGGGGCGCCGCCGCATCGCGGCCAACCCCGCGCTCGGGATCGCCCGATCACGCTCACTCGAAGAGACACGCTTGCCGTGCTACGGGTTGGATCTGTCGACGTCGTGCACCTGCCCGACCGGGTAGCCGCGGATATCGGGAGTTCGAACCTCGTGAATACGCGGGCATACCGAATGCCTCGAGCCGGAGGTTTGGGACGGTCAGGTTTGCGAGCGCCGATCAATGATCAGGACTCGGGCGTCGACGCGAGGCGCGGGGTCGAAGGCCCAGCGGGGGACACGTGGTCCGAGGTCGACATCGAAGACTCGTCGCCAGTGCGCAGCCGCCGGAGCCGCAGGGCTCACCCACCGTCGTGCTGCCTGTTACTGAAGCACGAGCCTCGCCGACAGCAACCGACTCCCGGGCTGAAGGATTCGGCGGAGAAGCGCATTCGTGACGGCGAACGGGGGATTCGCCACGACGTGGTATGGCCTCTTGGGCAACCGCAAGTCGGCTGCGTCGGCCTGCACGACGACGACCTCGTGTCCGAAGCGGGCCCGCAGATCGTCGGCGCGCTGAGGGTGCGCCTCGATAGCGATCACTCGTGCACCTGCGGCCACGAGCGGGCGGTGATCGCTCCGGCACCAGCACCGATGTCGATAACGAGCGAGCGAGGTTCGATCGGCGCTGAACGGACGAGCTGTTCAGCCCAGCGGGCGTCGAGTTGGTGCCATCCCCATCGCCGTGAGTTGGCCACGGCGACGGACCGTCATGATGCACGTCATCGCGTCATCCAACTCGAAGCACACTGCCGCCGACAAACCAGTTTCCTTCCACCGGGACGACTTCCGTGCACGGGGCAGTTGGCACTCGATAGCGCCGCACGGTAAGCCGACCCGGCCCAGGATCGACCACTCGGTAACGGCCCGACTCGTGGCACCCGATAATCACGGCTGAGGGTCGTGCGAGCGTTGAGGCCCGTCTCCTCGGGAGGCTGGGTCACTCAAGGAGGCCACCATGGCCGAACACCGAAACACCACTGTCCACACTGCTGAGGTCGTCCGCTACGACGATCCGGTGATCATCACCGAACGAGTCGCCGTCTCGGCGTTCATCGCCGGCTACACCGACCCCACCCGTCGCAGCTACGCGACCGATCTGCGGATCTTCGCCGGCTGGTGCCACGACCACGGCATCAACCTGTTGAACGTCAAGCGACCGCACCTCGAGACGTTCGCCCGGTGGATGGAACAAGAAGGTCGGATGGCGTCGACGATCGGACGCAGGTTGTCGACGTTGTCGTCGTTCTACAAGTACTGCCAGACCGAAGACATCCTCGACAAGAACCCGGCACTCAACGTGCGGCGCCCGAAGGTC
The DNA here is from genome assembly GCA_963776935.1 of Ilumatobacteraceae bacterium. Lineage (GTDB taxonomy): Bacteria > Actinomycetota > Acidimicrobiia > Acidimicrobiales > Ilumatobacteraceae > JALOLG01. Next base: position 195,256 of record CAVZOP010000001.1, read on the forward strand.
CACGACGAGTCACGCACCCTCGGCCTGGACCGCAACGAACTCGGCGCCCTGCTCGTCCAGGCCGGGCTCGGCGATCTCCGCGACGGTGCGCTGATCACGCTGCTCGCGTTGAACGGGCTGCGGATCTCCGAAGCGTTGAACGCTGACATCGACGACCTGTCGACCGAGCGCGGGCATCGGACGTTGGCGATCGTCCGGAAGGGCGGCAAGCACGTCACCATCCCGCTCGCGCCCCGCACCGGCCGAGCGTTGGATCTGTACATCGGTGAGCGCACGATGGGTCCGATCTTCCTCGGCGTCGAAGGCGGACGCATGGACCGCTACTGCGCCGACCGGATGGTCAAGCGGCTCGTGAAGCGTGCCGGGATCGACAAGCGGATCTCGCCGCACAGCCTGCGCCATTCGTTCATCACCGCCGCCCTCGACGCCGGCGTCCCGCTTCCGCGACGTCCAAGAAGCCGCGTCGCACGCCGACCCGCGAACGACGATGCGCTACGACCGTGCCCGGCGCAGCCTCGACCGGCACGCCACCTACATCGTGTCGACCGTCTATCGCCGGAGCGACCACGTCCGGGTTGACGCGTGGGGCCAAAGTCGAGCGCATCGACGTTCGTATCCGTTTGTAATACACTCGTGGTGTGGGTGAGTTGTTCGATCTCGACCGGTTGGACGACACCGACCCGTTCGAGATCGACCGACAAGCCGCCCACCTGTTCAAACACGACGCCCTACGGCATCGACGACATCTACGAGATCTGGAACTCCGACCCGCTCGTTCTACCCGGCCAAGCCACCAGCGCACTGGCTGATGGTCGCCGAGATCGCCGGTGAGGTGTTGATGGTGCCGCTCGCCCCGTCCGACCACGACGACCCGACCAGATGCCGACCGATCGGCTGCTACCTCGCCGCCAAGCACCTCGCTGACCGATACAAGGAGGACCGATGACCACCAAGAAAATGACCCGACAAGAAGAACACGACTTCTACGCCGACCCCGACAACCAGACACCCCAAGGACCGGCCCGGCGCCGCACCTCGAAGCTGTCCGAGCTCGTCCCGGTGCGGTTCCCGCCCGAGACACTCGCCAAGATCCGCGACGCCGCCGACGCCGACGACCGATCAGTGTCGGCATGGATCCGCCGTGCCGTCGACCACGAACTCGAACACGGCACCACCCGATCCGCCTGAGCAACACGACCCAACCGCAAGCAGTGATCGCGTTACGTTCGGACGCTCGCAGACTCAGGCCGCACAGAATCGCCGGTTATCGAGCGGCCGACCGGACGTTTCTCGCCGTGATTACAAGCGGGCGCCGCGGGGCTCCGGCTGATCGGAAATGCCGTTGAGGGCGGCGTGCGGCAGCCCACGGAGACGATTGCGCACGTCCGTCCGTGTCGGGAGGAGGTGCGAGCTGCTTGACCACGCCGGCGTTGATCCCCGACTCATCGCGTCGGGTGCGCAGCGTCGTGTCGGAGACCTCGACGTTCATGATCGCTTCGATGTCGACCACGACGCGCCGGTCACGAGCCGGATCGGGATCCCGGAGACAGAACGGTCCGGGACTCGCGGGTTGTGACAAGCGAGTGGATGATCATCGACCGGCAGGCAAGATCGGCTCGATCACGGCCCAGGTAGCGTCGGCCACTTCCGGGTCCATCCGCGTGTCATCATCCAAGTGCGTAGTCGCTGCCACCTGATCGAGGCGCCGAGAGTTGGGCGCGCCGGCGTCGGCAAGGACCCGCACGGCCGCGTGCGCATGCTGCAGCACGTTCCAGACATCGCGCCGTAAACCGGTGTCCTGTGGAACGAGCGTCGGAAGTGCCGGAGCGACAGCGCCGAGAGGGATCTGCCGTGCAGTGAGCGATCCCGCGAGCGACAGCACGATCCGTCTCGGTTGCTCCGCCAGCCGCACACCGGCCTCGCTCGCCAACGACTACGTCCGGCGCCATCCGGACCGATGACGACTGCGCCGCGCCCTCGTGACACCGCGTCAAGGATCCGCTCCAGTTCCCCGCTGACGGCCCACCAGAGGCCACCCGAACATGCGCGGAGTATACGAACCTCGATCTCGTCGGTCGGCGGTGAAGCGTCGACAGCACAGCCGTAGCAAGAGCTCATCCGGTGTCCATTGACGACGACGATGACGAACGCACCGCCCGGTCGGATGCACTCGAAACCGCTCCGACTTCGCCGTGCCGGTTATCACGCGGGCCTTCCCGGTGCCGGGGTCGCGGCCCAACTTCACCTGGCAGACGTAGCTCTTGGAGCCGTCCCGGTTCTCGCGAACGCGGATGGTGCCTTTCATCCGGCCCTCCCTTCTGGGAAGGCCAGACGAGGCGCTCCGGCCTCGGGCTCGGGCCCCGGGCCTCGGGCCTCGGGCCTCGGAGGGGTGTAAATCGGGTGTAATCTGATGACCCGGACTTGGCTCGGCAGTCTCGCAAGCCTCCGAACTGGTCTTTCTTGGCAGCCCGTACGGGATTCGAACCCGTGCCGCCACCTTGAGAGGGTGGTGTCCTAGGCCACTAGACGAACGGGCCGAGTTGCGGTCCGTGACGATAGCAGTGCGCCGCGTCAACCGCACCGGCCGGCCTGCCCGGACGCGCGGGCTCCAAATGTGAACTGTTCGAGCTGGCTCGACAGGGGCTGCGCACCAGGGCGAACTGTTCGAATTGGGTCGCCGATGACGGCCGGGGCGGGCGGACCGGACGGATGGTCGAGCTGGGGAGCAAGGAATCGAACCCTGAATAACAGATCCAGAATCTGCTGTGTTGCCAGTTACACCACTCCCCATGGAGCGTGCGGCCCAACTCTGTCAGCTGGCCGCGATGCGGTCACGGAGTGTATCCGGGTCAGCCGGTCAGGCCACGCAGGCGATCGAACCCCATGATCCGGCCGAACGAGATCCCGGCGGCCTCCTTCAGGTGCCTGGCGAACGACGACGCACCCGTCACGACACTCGTCTCCGTCGGCGACACGTAGGCCTCGAGGCCGAGCTCTTCGGCGGTCAACCGGCTCCGCAGTGCGTGGAACGGGTCGGTGACCAGCAGGACGCTCCGCAGGCCACGCTCGTGAAGCATCTCGGCGACCGTTTCGAGCGACTCGTACGTCGACTGGCCCTCGTTCTCGAACAGCAACGCCGACTCGGGCACACCGCGCTCGACGAGGTACCGGGCCGAGGCCTCCGCTTCGGTGAACCGGTCGGCCGGCTGCTTCCCGCCCGTGACGAAGACGATCGGCGCCAGCCCGCGTGGCCACAGGGCGACCACCTGGTCGAGCCTCGCCGCCAGCTGGGGTGACGGTCGTCCGTCGTACTGGGCAGCACCGAGAACCACGATCGCGTCGACCGGACGGGCTTGGTCGCGACGTCCCGTCGACCACACCTGATACAGCGTGATCATGTAGTACCCCAGCGCGATCGTGGCGAGCACGACGACGACGCGGACCGCGATACCGAGCGGTGTCCGCGGCCTGCGTCGATCGGCGACCCCGACCTCGCGTCGTGTGGGCTCCGAGGACGTCCGCTGCGTACGTCACCGGAACCTCGCCCGTCGGGACGTCCGCGTCGGTCATTGGTCCACCAGACGCTCGAGCGCCGCTCGCATTCGCCGCAGCGTCTCGTCGCGTCCCAACACTTCGAGCGACTCCATCAGGGGCGGGCCGACGGTGCGTCCGGTCACTGCCACGCGCACCGGCGCCTGCGCCTTGCCGAGCTTCTGCCCGTAGCGCTCGCCGATCGCTTCCAGCGCGCTCTTCAACTCGGCCGCCACGAACTCGACCGAACCGAATGCCGCGATCGCGTCACGCAGGAGCGCAGCCGCGTACTCCGTCCCCATCGTCTTGCTCCACGAAACCTCGTCGACCTCGGGTTCCGGAAGGAACAGGAAGTCGACCATCGGCGCCACGTCGGCCATCGTGACGACGCGGGTCTGCACGTGCTCGGCCATCTGGGCGAACACCGCCCGGTCCCACTCCGCCGGCAACCACGCGTCGCATTGCTCGATGAACTCGTCGAGCGGGAGCATCCGGATGTACTCGCCGTTGAACGCCGAGAGCTTCTTGAGGTCGAAGAACGCAGGTGCGTGGTTGACGTCCTCGAGGCGGAACTCGGCTTCGATGCGCGACCACGGCATGATCTCGGTGTCGCCCGACGGCGCCCAACCGAGCGTCATCAGGTAGTTGACCATCGCGTCGGCGAGGTACCCCTCGGCGCGGTACTGCTCGAGGGCGACCTTGTCGCGGCGCTTCGAGAGCTTCTTGCGCTGCTCGTTGACGAGCACCGGCACGTGCGCCCACGTCGGCGGCTCGTGCCCGAGCGCCCACCACAGCATCTGCTGCTTGGGCGTGTTCGGAAGGTGCTCCTCGGCGCGCACCACATGCGTGATCGCCATCGCCACGTCGTCGACGACGTTGGCGAGCAGGAACATCGGTGTGCCGTTCCCGCGCACGAGCACGAAGTCCTCGATGTTGGCGTTGTCGAACTCGACCTCACCGCGCACGAGGTCGCTGACGAGGGTCGCCCCGTCGGGCACACGGAAGCGCAGGACGCGGCCCGGCCCGGGTTCGAGGCCACGGTCGCGTGAGAAGCCGTCGTAGCCGGGTTTGCCACTCGCCTTGGCCCGTTCCTGGACCTCGTCGGGCGTCAGGTCGCAGTAGTACGCCAACCCCGCTTCGTAGAGCCGGGTCGCGGCGTCGATGTGGGCGGCGGCGTAGGAGCTCTGGAAGTACGGCCCCTCGAACGACGGGTCGTCGGCCGAGATCCCGATCCACGCCAGCGACTCGATGATGCCGTCGGTCCACTCCGGCCGGTTGCGCGCCTCGTCGGTGTCCTCGATGCGCAGCACGAACGTGCCACCGAGCCGGCGTGCCGTCGCCCAGTTGTAGAGCGCCGTCCGTGCCCCACCGACATGGAAGAAGCCCGTGGGCGACGGGGCGAATCGCAGTCGTGGGGCGGTCATGACGCCCCCGACGCTACCGCTCGTGCACCGACGTGAGCCCGAGGTTGCGCAGTTGACGCAGCGCCACGGAGAGGTTCGTGAGATCGAACACCTCGGCGCGGCGGATCTCGGCGAACATCTCCAGCGCCCGTGCGATGGGGCGCTCGTTGGCAGCGAACCACGACTCGGTCGAGCCCCCGGAGCGCCGCATCACGGTGCCCGCCAACTCGGCGAGCACGGTCATCAGGTCGTCGCGCAACGCCGAGCGGGCCTGTGTCTGCCAGCGGTCAGCGCGCGGCAGGGCGCCGATCGCATCCCACAGCCACATCAGATCGAGCCGGTCGAACACCTTCCAGTAGGCGGTCGCCACGGCGGCGACCGGTACCCCCTCACGGTTGGCGATCTCGATCAGGTCGAATCCGGTGTGCAGCAACTTCCAGGTCGCCGACCGCTGGGCGAGCGACTCCGGCACCCCGGCGGCGAGCCGCGCCGCCTCGGTCGAGTACACCGAGTCGGCCATGCGTCCCGACAGGAGGCCGTCGAAGCCGACGAGGAGCGACTGGATGCCGGGCCGGAAGTCGGCGATCGCGTCGGCGATCTCGATCGGTGGATGACGGTGACGCAGCAGCCACAGCGAGCACCGCTCGGCGGTGCGGCGGCAGTCGAGGAACAAGTCGAGCTGGGTGTCGAGGGTGATGGTCCTACTGAGCGCCTCGATCTGGCGCCACTGTTCGGCGAACCCGAAGATCTCGCGCGATCGCGATCCACGCCCTGGCGACGTCGCTCGTCGACGCGCCCGTGTCCTCGGTCATGCGGTGGTCGTACGAGATGCCCGACAAGTTGACCATCTGGTTCACGAGCTGGGTGATGACGATCCCCCGCCGGAGCCGGTGGTTCCGGATCGCGTCGGGGAAGCGCTCGCGCAGCGGTCCCGGGAAGTAGTTCGCCAGGTCGGCCCCGAGTGCCGGATCGTCGGGCAGGTCGGTGAGCAGGATGTCGGCGACGTCGGCGTTCTTCGTGTACGCCATCACCACCGCCAGCTCCGGGGTGAGCAGCCCGCGACCGGACGACTGGCGCTCGGCGATCTGACGGTCGGTCGGCAGGAACTCGAGCGCACGGTCGAGCCAGTGTTCGGCCTCGAGCTGGTCGAGATATCTCGCGTGCACGTTCGCCATCGGAAGCGCTTGGCGACGGGCGATCATCAGGCCGAGCGTCTGGGCGCGGTTGTTCTCGAGCACCAATTCGGCGACCTCGTCGGTCATCTCGAAGAGGAGCTCGTTGCGCTCGGCGGCGGGCAACCCGCCGGCGGCCACCACGTCCCCGAGGAGGATCTTGATGTTGACCTCGTGGTCGCTGCAATCGACGCCGGCCGAGTTGTCGATGGCGTCGGTGTAGATCAGGCCGTCGGCGAGCGCGTACTCGACACGGCCGAGCTGGGTGAACCCGAGGTTGCCGCCCTCGGCGACCATCCGGCAGCGCAGCTCCGATCCGTCTACCCGGAGGGCGTCGTTGGCGCGGTCACCGACGTCGGCGTGGGTCTCGCTGCTCGCCTTCACGTAGGTCCCGACGCCGCCGTTCCAGAGCAAGTCGACGGGCGCCATCAAGATCGTCCGGATCAGCTCGATCGGGGTGAGGTGCTCGGCCGTCGTGCCGAGCACGTCTCGCGCCGCGGCACTCGAGCGCGATCGACTTGACGGAGCGTGGGAAGACGCCTCCACCGGGCGAGATCAGCCGTGCGTCGTAGTCGGCCCATGACGAGCGCGGCAGCCCGAACAGGCGCTTGCGCTCGGCGAACGACGCCTGCGGGTCAGGCTCGGGGTCGATGAAGATGTGCCGGTGGTCGAAGGCGGCGATCAGTCGGAGATGCCGCGAGCGCAACATGCCGTTGCCGAACACGTCGCCCGACATGTCGCCGATGCCGACCGCGGTGAGCGGATCCGAGTCGGCGTCCTTGCCGAGCACGCGTGCGTGTCGGCGCACGCTCTCCCATGCGCCGCGGGCCGTGATCCCCATCGCCTTGTGGTCGTAGCCGGCGCTTCCCCCGGATGCGAACGCATCCCCGAGCCAGAAGCCGTACTCGACGGCGATCGCGTTGGCGGTGTCGCTGAACGTGGCCGTGCCCTTGTCGGCGGCGACGACGAGGTATGGGTCGTCGCCGTCGTAGACCACGGTGTCGGGAGGATGTTCGAGGGACCCGCCGACCACGTTGTCGGTGAGGTCGAGCATCGCCCGCACGAACTCGCGGTAGCACTCCTCGCCGTGGAGTCGCTGGCCGGCCGCGTCGGTGGGCGCGCTCTTGACGACGAATCCGCCCTTGGCCCCGACGGGCACGATGACGGCGTTCTTCACCATCTGCGCCTTCACGAGACCGAGCACCTCGGTGCGGAAGTCCTCGCGGCGGTCGCTCCAACGGATCCCGCCACGCGCGATCGGTCCGGCGCGCAGGTGGACGCCCTCGACCCGCGGTGAGCACACGAAGATCTCGAACATCGGGCGCGGTCGCGGCAGGTCGGGGATCGCCGCCGGGTCGAGCTTGAACGAGAGCGTCGGCTTGCCGCGGTAGCAGTTGGTGCGCACCGTGGCGTCGATCAGCATCATGAACGCCCGGCAGATCCGATCGTCGTCGAGCATCTGGATCGCATCGAGGTCGATCGCCAGGCGGCCGCGGGCCGCGATTCGTGCCGCCTCGCGGTCGTCGAGGCCCGGCTCGAACTTCGACTCGAACAGCTCGACGAGGCTCGACGCCACGTGCGGCAGTCGCGAGAGGGTGTCTTCGATGTAACCCTGGCTGAACGCGAACCCGATCTGCCGGAGGTACTTCGCGTAGGCCCGCAACACACTGGCCTGGCGGGCGGTGAGACCGGCCAACGACACGAGGCGGTTGAAGCCGTCGGCTTCGACGTCGCCGGCCATCAGCGCCTCGAACGTCGACTGGATCTCGGTTTGCCTGACTCCGACGTCGGTGCCGGGTGGGACTCGTACGCCGATGTCGTACAGGTGCACCTGCTCTTCGCCGATCGCGAACGTCGACGGTCGCTCGTCGAGGGCGACGAGCCCGAGGTGGCCGAGCAGCGGGAGCAGGTCCGACAGGGCAGCCGGCTCCCCGCGGCGGTACACGCGGAACCGCCACTCGTCGGGCGGCGCGCCCTCGTCGTGGTTCATCGCGGTCGTCAGCCCGTCGCCCGACGCGAGCAGGCGATCGATGCGTTCGAGGTCGGCGACCGCCTGCCCTGGTGTGACGTTGGCACGGAAGTCGGCAGGTGCGTGCAGTCCGACGCGCTCGTAGAGCCGCGACCGGCGACGGCGCCGAGCTCGTGGGTGAGCACGGTACGCAGCCGGTCGTCCCACGAGATCGTCAGTTCGTCGACGACGTCGGCGAGGCGATCGAGGTCTGGAGGCTGACCATCTGGACGGCGCACACTCAGCGTGATCCGCGCCAACGTGCTGGCGCCGACGAGCGATTCGAGGTCGCGGTACGAGCTGCCATAGGTCGAGGCCACGGCCTCGGCGACGAGCTCGGGAAGCCGGGCGGTGAACCGGGTGCGTGGGAGGTACACGAGCACGGTCGACCAGGCGCCGACGGGCTCGGCGACGTCGAAGATCCGCACGAGCTGGCGCTCCTGGAGCCCGACGATGTCGATGACGAGGTGCGCCAACCGATCGGCGTCGAGCTCGAACACGAGATCGCGGGGAAGCGTTTCGAGGGTGTTGCGGATCGACCGTCCGGTGTGTGTCTCGGCGCCGGCATCGACGAGGCCCAGCACGGCGCGCGCCCGATCGCCGACGGTCGGGATCGACAGGACGCTCTGCCGGTAGGCGCCCGACAGCGAGCAGACCGACGAATCGGTGCTCCACGTCGCCGTCGCGCACGCTCACACACGTTCGGCGCGTCGGCCGGTGGATGGTCGCCACCGCCTCGCTGCGCGAGATGACGACCGAACCGTGTGGTCCGTCGGCGTCGACGGGCGGTGGGTCGATCTCGTGCTCGGCGCGGAGCTGACCGAGTTGCGTACCGTCGCGGACGACGAGACCGTGATCGGCGCGGTCGTACACGGCGGCACCGAGGAACACGAAGTGCTCGTACGCCAACCACTTCAGGATCGGGTCGTGGTCGGAAAGTGCCGCCATCCGATCGCGCATCTCGGCGAAGTCGTCGACCACGAGATGGACGTCGGCGACCGCCGCGAGGGCATCTGCTTCGAGCCGGGTGGCGGCGGCCGCGCCGCAGTAGTCGATCTCGACCTGCGTCCACGCCTCGGTCGGTCCCTCGCCACGACCGACGTGGGTCACCACGCCGTCGGCGTCGCGGGCGACGTCGAGCATCGGGTGCACCATCAGATGGATGTCGAGGCGGTGCCGTTCGACGACCATGCGCGTGGTGTCGACGAGGAACGGCGCGTCGTCGGTGACGACGAACAGGAGGGAACGCGGGGGTCGCGACTCGTCCAGACCGGTGTCCGGGGAGACCACCCGCGCGAGCGTCTCGCCCGGCTGCCGCTGCCGTCCGATGCCGAAGTGGGCAACTGCGACCGAGTACAGCGCGTCGAGTCGCCGGTCGTCGAGATCGGCCTCGGGCAGCTCGCGGTAGTACCGCTCGAGGAACTCGGGGAGCACGGATTCCTCGGGCTGCCGGGTGTGCGCCAGCTCGGCGAGACGTCCGAGCGCTGCGGCCACCTCCGGGTGGACGAGCCCGGGTTCGGCGTGTTCCGGATCGTGTTGCATCGATGCCCCTCGGCCAACCGGACTGTACTCGGCGCTCGTGTGATCGGTCGGAACGACCGATAATGAGCGTGATGGACGATTGGGTCGAACGCGCGCGGACGGGTGATCGGGAGGCACTCGGCGCTTTGTGGCGATCGCATCAGCACCTCCTGCTGCGGTACTTCCGTGGGCGCGGCAGCACGCAGTCCGAGGATCTCGCGTCGCAGGTCTGGATCGACGTCGCCGCTGGACTGCACCGGTTCAGCGGCGACAGCGACGACTTCCGGCGCTGGCTGTTCACGATCGCTCGGCGGCGTCAGGTCGATGCCACGCGGCGGTCGGCGAGACGCCCGGAGGACCTCGATGCCGAGGCCGGCGCGGATCTCCCCGACGCATCGAGCACTCGTGCGTTCGATGACGTTGGCGCCCTCGAACGGGCGCTCGACCTGGTGCGACGGCTACCGCCCGACATGGCGGAGGCGGTGCTGTTGCGTGTGGTCGCCGACCTCGCCGTCGACGAGGTGGCCCAGGTCATGGGCCGCCGCGAAGGTCACGTGCGTGTGCTCGTTCACCGTGGCTTGCGCAAGCTCGCCGAGGAATTGGCTGTAACGGAGGAGACGTCGACAGCGATCAACCGGTTGTGACCGACCATCAGCCCGAGTTCGACAGGATCATCGCAGCGCTCCGCAGCGGCGCCAAGCCCGCTGAGTTGGCGGGCGAGGATGCCGCGTTGGAGGCGATGGCCTCGACATTCGCCTCCACACCGACCACCGTTCGATCGTTCGGCTCCGCTCGTTCGTTGAGGGTCGTTGCCGTCGTGGCCGCCAGCCTCGTCGGGATGGGTGGGATCGCCGCGGCGGGTGCCGCAACTCTGCGCCCCGTTCGGGACTCAGGCGAGATCAGCACCGCCGACACGGTCGTCGACACCACGATTCCCGAGACCACGGTCCCCGAGACCGTCGCCGACACCACGATTCCCGTGACCACAGTGTCGAATTTGCTCGCCGAGCCGCTGGTCGACGATCCGACGACCGAATTCGACGAAACACAGTGTGCGGAAGGCAACCACGGCGCAACCGTCAGCTCGATCGCCAAGGAAACCCCGGCCGGCCCAGGACACGGCGCCATCGTCAGCGAAGCCGCCCACTCATCGTGCGGCAAGAACGCCGACGACGACACGACGACCGAAGACACCGTCGCCGAGGCGCTGGTCGACGACCCGGCCACCGAGTTCGACGAGACTCAGTGCGCCGAAGGCAACCATGGCGCAACCGTCAGCTCGATCGCCAAGGAGACCCCGCCCGGCCCAGGACACGGCGCCGTCGTCAGCGAAGCCGCCCACTCATCGTGCGGCAAGCAGGCAACCTCCGACGACACGACCGACGACACGATCGCCGACGATTCGACCGACACCACAACGGTCGCCGCGACCGATGACGACTCCCCGGGTAACAGCGCCGGCCATGGCAACTCGAACGGCCACGGCAGCGGCAACGGCAACTCGGGCGGTAACGGCAACGGACGCGGGAACGGCAAGCCCGGCGGCTGAACCGGAAGGGACGATGCGCGCGAAGATCGGCGGATGCCGGGCGCTGATCGTCCCTTTCGGTTCGGCCTCCAGGTGCGTGGCGACAACAGCGCCGACGACTTGCGGGCAACCGCCGTCGCCGCCGAACACGCCGGCTTCGACGTGCTCAGCACGTTCGATCACGTCGGAACCCACTGGTCGGCACTCACACCGTTGACCGCCATGGCCGCGGCCACAGCGCGCATCCGGGTGTGTCCGCTCGTGCTCAACAACGACTTCTGGCACCCCGTTCACCTCGCTCGCGAGGTCGCCGCGATCGACCACGTCACGGGTGGCCGATTCGAGCTCGGGATCGGCGCCGGGCACGCCCACACCGAGTACGCCACGATCGGCACCACGTTCGACCCACCGCGGGTTCGCAAGCAGCGCCTGGCGGAGGCGATCGAGATCATCCGCGGCCTGCTCGACGGCGAAGAGGTCACCCATCACAGCGCCCACTACTCGATCGACCGACTCCGGACGATGCGCAGCCGCCAGGAGCACCTGCCGATCCTCGTCGGCGTCAACGGCCGCGAGGCGCTCGCGCACGCAGCCCGGCACGCCGACACCATCGGGCTGACGATGCTCGGCAAGACGCTTCCGGACGGCCTCCAGCACGAGGTCCGCTGGCAGCCGGCGCGGCTCGACGCGACGATCGCCCACATCGCCGACGCCGCCGGCGAGGGCTCGGGTCGGATGCCTGAGTTGAACGTTCTGGTCCAACGCATCGTCATCACCGACGACCGCGAGGCGGTGGCGGCCGAGATCGTCGCGACCGTCCCCACGCTCGACCTCACCGATGCGCTCGAGACTCCGTTCCTCCTGCTCGGCACGCATGACGAGATCGCGGCGCAGATCGTCGCCGCCCGCCGCCGCTGGGGCATCAGCTACTTCACCGTGCGGGAGCTCGACATGTTCGCGCCCGTGATCGCTCGCCTCGCACGAGCAGTCGAAGGACGAACTGCGACCTGACGTGCCGGTAGCGTCGAGAGCGTGACGCCACGCGATCCGCACCCGGGCCACCGCTCGGTCTCCGGTGGTCTCGCCCGCGCCGCGGTCTTCGGTGTCAACGACGGCCTGGTGTCGAACCTGTCGCTGATGCTCGGGTTCGCGGCATCCGGCGTCGACGCCTCGATCGTGCGCCTGGCGGGCATCGCCGGGGCGGTCGCCGGCGCGATCTCGATGGCGGCCGGCGAGTGGATCAGCATCTCGGCCCAGAACGACCTCATCGCACGTGAGCTCGACGTCGAGCGGCGCGAGCTGAAACACAACCCAGAGTTCGAGACTGCCGAACTGGCCGCGATGTACGAGGGGCACGGCATGGATGCCGGGCGCGCCGCACGAGCGGCGGCCGAGGTGATGCGCGTGCCTGCCACCGCCCTCGTCGTCCACGCCCGCGAGGAGCTGGGCATCGATCCAGGCGATCTGCCGTCGCCGATCAGGGCGTCGCTGTTGTCGTTGGTGTGCTTCCTGTTCGGGGCGGTCCTCCCACTCGTCCCCTGGTTCATCGGTTCCGGCGATGCCGCGACGTGGGCGTCCATCGTCATCGGGGTGCTCACCGCCGGCGTCGTCGGCGCGCTCATCGGAAGATTCGCCGAGAAACCGTTGTGGCGGACCGTTCTCCGCCAGGTCGCGATCGTGCTCGCCGCCTGCGCGATCACCTACGCGATCGGCGAGTTGGTCGGCGTCAACGTGGCCGGGTGATCGCGTCGCGCAGCTGTAGTACCCCGGCCGCCACCTCGTCGGCCGAGCGACCGGTGATCGTCAGGTGCCCCATCTTGCGGCCCGGGCGAGCGGTGGTCTTGCCGTAGAGGTGGACGCTCGCACGCGGTTCGACGAATGCGGTTGCCCAGTCAGGCTCGCCCCCGAGCCAGCGATCACCCAGCAGGTTGACCATCGCCACCGCTGGGGTGGTCATCGCCGTGTCGCCGAGACCGACCCCGCACACCGCTCTGATCTGTTGTTCGAACTGGCTGGTGCGGGCCGCGTCGAGCGTCCAGTGCCCGCTGTTGTGTGGCCGCGGCGCCAGCTCGTTGACGTACACCTCATCGCCGACCACGAACAGCTCGACGGCCAGCACCCCGACGTACCCGAGGGCGTCGGCGATCTCGAGTGCCAGCTCCGTCGCCCGTTCGGCGACCGGCGGGGCGACGCGGCCGGCACCACCGTGAGATCGAGGATGCCGTTGACGTGCAGGTTCTCGGCGACCTCGTAGGTGGCCGTGCGTCCGTCGGCGGTGCGGGCGACGATCACACTGACCTCGGCGTCGAGTGACAGCGCCTCTTCGAGCACGCACGCGCCCCCGCCGAGCGACACCCACGCGTCAGGGAGCTGCTCGATCGACGCGATCGTGGTCTGCCCCTTGCCGTCGTACCCGAGTCGTGCCGTCTTCAGGATCGCCGGAAAGCGGACGGGCGCGGGAGCGTCAACCGTTTCGACCACAGCCCACGGCGCGATCGGGATCCCGGCGTCGGCGAGAAACCGCTTCTCGGTCCGGCGATCCTGGGCGATCGCGACCGCGGCTGCCGACGGCGCGACACCGGTCGAGCGAGCCAGCCGATCGAGTGAGGTCGCCGGTGGGTTCTCGAACTCGGTGGTGATCACTGCGCACGTCGACGCCAGACGGTCGAGGGCGGCCTCGTCGTCGTAGGAGGCGACGAGGTGCTCGTCGGCCACGTTCGCCGCGGGAGCCTGCGGGTCGGGCTCGAGCACCACCGTCCCGTACCCCATGAGGCGGGCGGCCACGAGCGCGTACCGGCCGAGTTGCCCGCCCCCCAGCATCCCGATCGTCGCCGGAGGTGCGACCACGCGGCCGGTCACGTGACCATCACGGGGGCGGGAGCACCGATCGCGCCGCCTGGTCACGGCGCTCGGCGCGGTAGGCGTCGAGCCGGGCTGCGAGCGACGGGTCGTCCACGGCGAGCAGCGCGACGGCGAACAGGGCGGCGTTCGTGGCCCCCGCCTCGCCGATCGCGAACGTCGCCACTGGGACACCGGCCGGCATCTGCACGATCGAGTACAGCGAGTCCTGACCCGACAGATGACGGGACGCCACCGGCACGCCAAGCACCGGCACGGTGGTCTTGGCGGCGAGCATGCCCGGGAGATGGGCCGCGCCGCCGGCGCCGGCGATGATCGCCCGCAACCCTCGATCGCGCGCCGACTCGGCGTAGGCGAACATCTCGTCGGGCATCCGATGGGCACTCACGACACTCGTGTCGTGAGCGATCCCGAAGTGGTCGAGCACCTCGACCGCCTTCGCCATCGTCGGCCAGTCGCTCGACGACCCCATCACGACGCCGACAAGCGACGTCACGCAGCCGAGTCCCTCACGAAACCGGCGGCTCCCTCGGGTGTCACAACCCCTGCGTGCGTTGCCGCTCCGGCACGATCTGGAGGATCACACGCTCGCTCTGGATCGGGTTGTCGTAGTCGGCGCCGGTGTACTTCTGGGCCAGCGAATCGATGTGCGCACGCGCCTCGGGACCACGCACCTCGCCGGCCACCGTGCCACGCACCTCGCCGTACTGGTACGGGTTCTCGGAGCTCCAGACCGTCACCGTGACGTTTGGGTTGGCTTCGACGGCCCGGTACTTCGCGCGATGGACCTCGGTGTTGACGAGCAGGTGATCGTCGGTCGCGTCGACCCACATGACGTGGCTGGCGATCTGCCCGTTGGGCAAGTTCACGCAGATGGTGCCGAAGTTCTTGGCCTGGGCGAGTCGTTTGATGGACGGATCGAGCATGACGGGCATGGTACGTGCTGAGATGTGCTGATGCAGCAGATCAACGTGCTCGGAAGTGAGCTCCAACCGTGCTCGCAGGACCCGGTCACCGGGTACTACCGCACCGGCTGTTGCGAGAACCACGGCGACGACCCGGGCATGCACGTCATCTGCTGTCGCGTCGACGAGGCATTCCTCGAGTTCAGCGTCAGCCACGGCAACGACCTCGTGACGCCGATGCCGCAGTACGGCTTCGCCGGCCTCAAGCCGGGCGACCAGTGGTGTGTCTGCGCGGCTCGTTGGGCCGAGGCCCTCGAATCCGGTCAGGCCTGCCCGGTGGTCCTCGAGAGCACCCACGTGTCGGCGCTCGAGTACGTCGACCTCCAAGACCTCAAATCACACGCGGCCCTGCCCGATTGAGCCGGGGCGCAACACGGCTGGTCGCCGGCTCGTGCGGCTTGCATGTCTTCGTCACGTTCTTCCGCGTCGCACACTGAGGAGCGTGACTGAAGCGGGGCGGCCTCAGGTCTCCAGCGCGGCGAGGAGATTGGTCGGGGTGTCCTTGGGGCTGATCTTGGGCCAGGCCTGCTCGATCGTGCCGTGCTCGTCGATCAGGAACGCCGAACGCACCACGCCCATGTAGGTCTTGCCGTAGTTCTTCTTCTCGGCCCACACGCCGTACCGCTCGGCGACGTCGTGGTCGACGTCGCTCAACAGCGTGAAGCCGAGGTCGTACTTCTCGTCGAACTTCTTGAGCCGCGGCGACTTGTCGGGGCTGATGCCGAGGATCACGGTGTCGCCGATCTGGCCGGCGATGTCGCGCAGACCGCACGCCTGCACCGTGCAACCGGGCGTATCGGCCTTCGGGTAGAAGTAGACGAGCACCTTGCGTCCGGTGAGCGACGTCAGCGACACCGGCTCACCGTTCTGGTCGGGGAGGTCGATCTGAGGGGCGGGTGATCCCACGTCTGGCATGACGCACGACGTTAGGGGATCAGCCGGCGCCGGCGAACTGCTCGATCAGCGGTGCGGCGCCATCGAGCACTGGAAGGACGCGGTCAGCCCCGGCATGCGGGAGCCAGATCACGGCCCGCGTGAAGCCGGCGGCGCGGTAGCTCTCGACGACCTCGGCGTCGTTCGGACAACCGAACACCCCGAGCTCGATGCTGTCGGGATCGCGGCCGGCCGCCTCGGCGGTGGCCCGGAGCTCCCCCACCCGCTCGAACACGTTGCGGCGCCCGTGGATCGGCATCCAGCCGTCGCAGTACTCCACGATGTGGCGGAACGTCACCGGCCCACCGGCTCCGCCCATGATCACCGGCGGGTGCGGGAACTGCACCGGCTTGGGCCAGCTCCAGCTCGCCGAGAAGCTGACGTGGTCACCGTCGTAGGCGGCGGCTTCCTCGGTCCACAAGCCCTGCATCGCCAGTACGCACTCCCGCACGTGCGCCCGACGGGAGCGAGGATCGACGCCGTGATGCTCCATCTCGTCCTCGTTCCACCCGACGCCGATGCCGAACAGGAATCGACCGTTGGACACCAGATCGAGCGAGGCGACCGTCTTGGCCAGTGTGATCGGATGGTGCTGCGCCACCAGGCAGATCCCGGTCCCGAGGTTGAGCCGCTCGGTGACCGCCGCCGCGGCAGCCAGTCCGACGAACGGGTCGAGCGTGCGCCGGTACTCGTCCGGGAGCTCGGTCCCGCCTGGCCACGGCGTGCGGCGGCTGGTCGGGATATGCGTGTGTTCCGTGACCCACAACGACTCGAACCCTCGATCTTCCATCTCACGTGCCAACTGGTCGGTCCGGATCGTCAGATCGGTCGGGAAGATGAGGGCTCCGATGCGCATGACCAAACCGTAGTTGTGCGTCGGGGGCCGGCGGACCGGCCCACATCGCCATCCCGCGCCACGTGACACGACGTGGTGACGTGGTGACGTGGGAAGATCTCCGACATGACCACTGTGCTGATCGCCGTCGACGCGACGGACGCCTCGGTCCACGCCGTCGAGACTGCGCATCGCCTGTTCGGAAACGACGCCAACTACCTCGTGCTCAACGTCGGCGGCGGATCGTACGTGCCGGTTCCGGTCTTCCCCGGCGCCAGTCCGGTCTCGCCGATGGCCTGGGCGCCGGTGGTGCAATCCCAGCTGTTGGCGGAGGAGATGGTCACCGAGAGCGACCCGAGTGAGGTGATCTCCGACACCGAGGTCGCCGAGTCGATCGCCAAGCAGACCGGCGAGGAGGGCGGGCTGGCGGAAGCAACCGCACTGGGGATCGTCGGCGACGCGGCTGGCTCGATCATCGACGTCGCCCTCGCCCACGCCGCGGACGTCATCGTCGTCGGCTCCAAGGAACGCGGCTGGCTCTCGCGACTGCTCACGTCGTCGGTCGCCGACGAGGTGCGTCGCGAGTCACCGATCCCCGTGCTCGCCGTTCCCCACCCTGGCGACAGCGATCACTGAGCGCCGGTCGCGCCCGTCAGTTCCTTCCATCGAGCACGCCACGTGACGGCCACGTCGTCGACGCTCGCCCGCAGCGTCGACTCGGGAACGATGTCGGCGATGTCGCGGCCCTCGGCGTAGTGGTGCATCACGTTGCCGACACCCGCGAACAGGGCTCGCCGACACTCGACCAGATCAGCCGGCGGATCGTCGTCGAGGAAGCCCCAGATCGTGAACGCCAGCGTGAGGTCGTAGATCACCGGCGCACGCCCGAACAGTGATGCCCGGCGCAACGCGATCCCGAGGCCGCCGCGAACGACGTCGTCGACGCGCTCGCCCGGCTGCAGCCGCAAGGACGGGCGGAGCCGGTTGGCGAGCTTGAGCGCGTAGCCCTGGTCCGGTCCTTGCGTCCCGAGCTGCGGACCACGCGGCTGAGAACCTTCGAGATCGCCTGGTCGAACGGGCATCCACACGTCTGGCACGTGATCGGGCGACCCGTACGAACGGGGCGAGTCGGTCGCGACCGTCGGAACGTGTTTGGGTGCTGCCATACCGCTTCCCTGTTCTAGCTGATCGTTCTCGTCGTTCCGACTACTTGCGTCCACTGCTTGTTCGGCAGGGTCACTCGCCTCGCGTGAACACTCGCGTCAGCACAGGCAGGCCGGCCAACGCGAGCAGCGCCAACGCGGTCATGCCGATCCCGATACCGAACTCCTCGATCCCGACTGCGATGCCAACCGTCGCCGCGAAGAACAGCGACGCCGCCGTCGTCAACCCGCGAGGCTCGCGATCCGTGCTGCGGATCATGATCGCTCCCGCGCCGATGAACCCGATGCCGGTGACGACTGCGTGCAAGGCACGGGTGGGATCGCCGGCGACTTGGCCGTCGGCCACCGACTGCTCGTTGAGAATCCGCCCCAGGACGACGATGGCCGCCGCCGAACTCGACACCAGGAGGTGCGTCCGGGCGCCGGCCGCCTTTTCCTTGATCTCGCGCTCGAAGCCGAGGAGCGCGCCGAGGAGACCGGCGAGTGCGATGAGCCCGAAAGCCTCCCAGTCGTTCATCTGATCTGTGTGGCCCGGATCGCGCTCATGCCGTCGCGGCCGGAGCGTGCAGGAGGCCGTACACGAGGCTCTCCTCGAGCGCCCGCCATGAGGCCTCGATGATGTTCGGGCTGACGCCGATCGTCGTCCAGTCGCGCTCTCCGTCGGTCGCCGACAGGAGGACACGCGTCACGGCTCCGGTGGCGCCGCTGCCGTCGAGAATTCGCACCTTGTAGTCGGTCAGGTGCACACGCTCGAGGTGTGGGTAGGCGCGCTGCACCGCTCGGCGCAGCGCCGTGTCGATGGCGTTCACGGGACCATTGCCCTCGGCGGTGTAGACGTGGCGTTGATCACCGACCCACACCTTCACCGTCGCCTCGGTGTTGAAATCACCCGTCGGCAACTCGTCGGTGATCACGCGCATGCTCTCGACCCGGAAGAACTCGTGGTCCCATCCGGACGCCCGGCGCATGAGCAGCTCCAGCGAAGCGTCGGCCGCCTCGAAGTGGTAGCCCTCGTGCTCGAGCCGCTTGAGGTCGTCGATCACCTGGTTGACCGCCGGACCGTCCATCGTGAGGCCCAACTCGTCGGCCTTCATCTGGATCGTCGCCCGCCCCGCCATCTCGCTGACCACGAACCGCGTGCCGTTCCCGACGAGTGTCGGATCGACGTGCTCGTAGGCGTCCTTGGCGCGGGCGATGGCGCTGACGTGCAATCCGGCCTTGTGGGCGAACGCCGACGACCCGACGTACGGTGCCTGCGGGTCGACGGCGCGGTTGAGCGTCTCGGCGATGTGATGGCTCACGACGGTGAGCCGCTCGAGCCGGCCCTCGGGGAGGCACTGGTGCCCGAGCTTGAGCTGCAGGTTGGGGATGATGGTCGTGAGGTTGGCGTTCCCCGTGCGCTCACCCAGGCCGTTCAACGTCCCTTGCACGTGCCGAGCGCCGGCGCGGACCGCGGCCATCGAGTTGGCGACGGCGCAGCCGGTGTCGTCGTGGCAGTGGATGCCGATCATCACGTCGCTCCCGACGTGGCGGTACACGTCGGCGACGATGGCTTCGATCTCGTTCGGCAGCGACCCGCCGTTGGTGTCGCACAGCACGACGTGCGTCGCGCCTTTGACGACCGCCGCCTCGAGCGCCCGCAGCGAGAACTCCGGCGAGCTCTTGTATCCGTCGAAGAAGTGCTCCATGTCGACGAGCACGCGCCGGCCGTTGGCGGTGAGGAACTCCACCGAGTCGGCGATCATCGCCTCGCCCTCGTCGAGCGACGTCTTGAGCGCCTCGGTCACGTGGTACTCGGAGCTCTTGGCCACGATGCACACCGCCTCGGTGCCGGCCTCGATCAGGTTGCGCAGCGTCGGGTCGTCGTCGACCTTGCCCTTGGGCCGCCGGGTCGATCCGAACGCCACCAGCGTGCTCGTGCTCAGTGCCAACTCGTCGCGGGCGCGGGCGAAGAACTCGATGTCCTTCGGATTGGCGCCGGGCCACCCACCCTCGATGTACCGCACTCCCAGCAGGTCGAGTTGCTCGGCGATCCGCAGCTTGTCGTCGACGCTGGCCGAAACGCCTTCGACCTGAAGTCCGTCGCGCAGTGTCGTGTCGAAGATCTCTACCGCATCCATTTGGTCGCTCACCTGGTCCCTTGCAACATCGTAAGTCGTCATCGCCTGTGTTGGTCGTTGCGGTGTTCGGTCGTTGCCAGCCAGTCGTTGCCGGCTGGCGCCTGGCCGGAGAAATGAAGAAGCCGCCCCAGAGGGCGGCTCGGGCGCGCACGCGGAGGCCACGTGCGCTACGGAATGATGATGAATGCGGCGAGATCGGTGCGGCTGCTCATCGAGGGCACATTCAACCTCCTGGCCGACGCCCCGTCAACGTGGCCGGCCTCATTCGACGGTCGACGCGCCCGCCACGAGCGTCGCGAGCTGTGGGCAGACCTGTGCACTAACGGTGGATGAACCAATATTTCTTGTGAGTAAACAGAAAGTTCGGGGGATAACCCTGGGGATTCAAAAGTACCCCTTGACCTGGGGTTTCACGTTCGCGAAGGTAAGCGACGTACCGGACAGCGCATGCCGACCGGGGCTGAGACACCGAGTCTGCCGAACGAAGCCGCAAGGTGGAGGGAAGCGGAAAACCGGGCTCGGTCCACGAGGTGAAAGCGGGTTCGGGCGGGGCGATACGCCACACGGCTACGCCAGACCGGGTGCACGGCTTGCCGGGCACAACGGAGGGGTGGTCAGGAGCGGAAGCGTCGGAGGTCACCCCAACTGATCTCCGGGGCGGAAGCTCCCACGACGCCGAGACCGAGGGCACCGGTTTACCGGGGTCAGCGTGAACGGCGTAGTGATTTCGGAAACGGACCGGGCAACCGGGGACCGGATCGAAAAGCGGCATCGCCCGCCGAGCCTTCGGGCACGACGGGCGATGTGTAGGTCGAGCGAGAGGCTAACGCCAGCAGGTCGACCAGTGGTGGATCGTCCCAACCTTCGGGCAGCCCCGGGTGGGTGATGCCGGCGCAAGCCGGTGTCGTCACCCGGGGCGCTCACCGTTTTCGGGCCATTCTGATGGTCGGGACTAGCCTCCCCGTGTCGATTGCGGGCTGCTCGCCCGCGCCGCTTCGGCCGCTGTGATCGGGCGGCTACCCTCCCTCCCATGGGGTCTGGGCACGATCACGGAGAACCGCGGCGCGAGCTCAGCGCCGGGATGCAGGAGCAGCTCTCGCTCGGCCGGGTCTTCGGCGGGCTCGGCACGTTCGCCCAGCGGCCGTTCCTCACCGACCCCGAACAGCTCGACGAGTGGCAGCCCGACGTCGCCATCGTCGGCGCACCGTTCGACAACGCCACCACCAACCGCCCCGGCGCCCGGTTCGGCCCGCGAGCGATCCGTGCCCTGGCGTACGAGCCGGGCACCTACCACCTCGACCTCGGCATCGAGATCTTCGAGTGGATCGAGGTGGTCGACTACGGCGATGCCTACTGCCCGCACGGTCAGACCGAGGCGAGCCACGCCAACATCCGTGCCCGCGTCCATGAGGTCGCGTCCCGTGGCATCGTGCCCGTGATCCTCGGCGGCGACCACTCGATCACCTGGCCGGCCGCGACCGCGGTGGCCGACGTCTACGGCTACGGCAACATCGGCATCGTCCACTTCGACGCCCACGCCGACACCGCCGACATCATCGACGGCAACCTCGCCAGCCACGGCACTCCGATGAGGCGCCTCATCGAATCGGGGGCCGTTCCAGGCGATCGGTTCGTGCAGGTCGGGCTGCGCGGCTACTGGCCACCGGCCGACACGTTCGCGTGGATGCAAGAGCAACAGATGCGCTGGCACACGATGCAGGAGATCTGGGAGCGCGGGTTCAAAGCGGTGATGGCCGACGCCATCGCCGAAGCCCTCGCCCGCACCGACCTGCTCTACATCTCGCTCGACATCGACTCCCTCGACCCCGCCCACGCACCGGGCACCGGCACCCCCGAACCAGGCGGATTGACCACCATCGACCTGCTGCGCATGGTCCGTGAGCTGTGCATCCAGCACCACGTCGTGGCCGTCGACGTCGTCGAAGTCTCCCCGCCCTACGACGTCAGCGATCTCACGGTCAACGCCGCCCACCGCATGGTCCTCGAGGCCATCGGCGGCATGGCCGAGCGCAAGCGCCAGGCGGGTGGTCAGTAGTAGCGCTCGACGCGGCCGAGGTTGGCGAAGATGGTCTTGATCTGGGTGTAGGCGTCGATCGTCTGGAGGCCGTTCTCGCGCCCGAGGCCCGAGTGCTTCGAGCCGCCGAAGGGGATGCTCGGCGGGGTCACGTTGTAGTCGTTGATCCACACGATGCCCGCCTCGATCGCGTGGGCGACGCGGTGGGCACGCGCGAAGTCCTGTGTGAACACCGCCCCCGAGAGGCCGTAGTCGGTGTCGTTGGCGCGCTCGACGACCTCCGTCTCGGTGTCGAACGGCAGGACCGCCATCACCGGCCCGAAGATCTCGTCGCGCACGAAGCTCATGTCGTCGGTGCAATCGGCGAACACCGCCGGTGTCACGTAGTAGCCGTCGGTCAGGGCCGGATCGGACGGCCGCTCGCCGCCGACCACGTGCACGGCGGCCGACGCTCTGGCGGCCGCGATGTACGACTCGACCTTGTCGCGGTGCTCGGCGCTGATCAGTGGGCCGACCATCACGTCGGGGTCGAACGGGTCGCCGACCTTCATCGCCTCGACACGCGGCCCGAGCCGGGACACGAAGTCGTCGTAGATGCCGCGTTGCACGAAGACCCGGGTGCCGTTCGAGCACACCTCGCCGGCGGAGAAGAAGTTGGCGAGCAGCGCCGACGACACCGCCGACTCGAGGTCGGCGTCGTCGAACACGATCAGCGGCGACTTGCCCCCGAGCTCGAGCGTCACGTACTTGAGCGTCGATGCCGCGTCGGCCATCACGATCTTGCCCGTCGCCGCCTCGCCGGTGAGCGAGACCTTGGCGATGCGGCGATGGCGGGTGAGCAGCTGACCGACCCTGGCGTCGCCCTGCACCACGTTGAACACCCCGTCGGGGACGCCGGCCTCGGTGTAGATCTCGGCCAGGCGCAGCGCCGACAGCGGCGTGACCTCGGCCGGTTTGAACACCATCGCGTTGCCGCACGCCAAGGCCGGGGCCGACTTCCACATCGCGATCTGGATCGGATAGTTCCACGCGCCGATGCCGGCGCACACCCCGAGCGGCTCGCGCCGCACCTGGGCGAACCCGTGGGGCGGCAGGTCGAAGTAGTCGCCGTGGATCGCCTGCACCAGCCCGGCGTAGTACTCGATCACCTCGGCCCCGGTGACGATGTCGACCGTCGACGTCTCCGAGATCGGCTTGCCGGTGTCGAGTGTCTCGAGCCGCGCCAACTCGTCGTTGCGGTCGAACAACAGCGCCGCCGCACGCTGGAGGACCCGGGCCCGCTCCTTGGCCGGCGTGGCCGCCCAGATGCGTTGCCCGGTGCGGGCCGACTCGACCGCGGCGTCGACGTCGGCGGGCGACGCGTGTTGGACGTCGGCGATCGGCTTGCCGGTGGCCGGGTTGACGGTGCGGAACGTCTCGTCCGAGGTGGCGTCGACGCGGCGGCCGCCGATGTAGAGCTGCTGGACGGGCAACGTCGTCGTCGAATCGACCGTTTCGACTCTGTCGTCAGGCATGTCGCCGGGCACGTCACCCACGGGCCGAGCGTACGCTGCGGCGGTGCCACGCCCATTCTTCGTCGACACCGATACCGCCAGCGACGACGCCGTCGCGCTGGTGATGGCGCTCCGCCACGACGACGTCGAGGTCGTCGGCATCGGCGTCGTCGCCGGCAACGTGCCCCTCCCCCAAGCGGTCCAGAACGCGCTGTACACGGTCGAGTTGTGCGGGTCGACGGCTCCCGTGTACATCGGCGAGGCGGCCCCGCTGGAGCTGGCGCTCGAGACCGCCCAGCACGTCCACGGACGCGACGGCATGGGGGACATCGGGCTCGACCTGACCGGCCGGGCGGCGTCCGAGGTCGATGCCGTGGACGCCCTGCTGAAGGCGTCCCACGAGCACGCCGGGACGCTCACGCTCGTCACGCTCGGTCCGCTCACCAACGTCGCGCGGGCGCTGCAGCGCGACCCGTCACTGCCCGAGCGGATCGCCCGTTGTGTGGTGATGGGCGCCGTCGCCGATCACGTCGGCAACACCAACCCGGTCGCCGAGTTCAACATGTGGGTCGACCCGCACGCCGTCGAGGTGGTGTTGCGGTCCGGGCTGGCGGTCGAGCTCGTCGGGTGGGACATCTCGCGGCACTTCGCCGTGCTGGATCCGACCGACGCGTCCGCGATCCGCGCGATCGGCACGCCCCTGGCCGAGTTCTGCATCGACATCCAGGCGGTCGTGAACACGTTCGCGCTGCACGAGACCAAGCTCGCCGGCTTCGACCTCCCCGACCCGATCGCGATGGCGTACGCGATCGACCCATCGATCGCGACCGAGACCCGTCGGCTCCATTGCGAGGTCGAGACCGCGGGCGCCGTCACACGCGGGATGGTGGTGATGGACCTGCTGGGACTCACCGGTCGCGAGCCGAACGCGCTCGTCGTGATGGCCGCCGATCGCGACCGGTTCCTCGCGATGTTGCGAGACTCGGTGAGCTGAGCAGTCCGCGGGACTCAGACCGCGAGCTCGCACCAGTCCTTGTAGCGGTCCTCCTGGCCACGCACGGCCCGCCCGTACACCTCGGCGATGGCCTTCGTCTTCGGGACCGGGGCACGGAAGGACACGGTCGTCGACGGAGTTGACCGAGCTGACCTCGGCGGCGGTGCCGCACACGAACGCCTCATCGGCGATGTAGAGGTCGCTGCGGGCGATGTTGTCGATCCGAACGTCGAATCCGAGATCGCGGCCGATCGTCATCACCGAGTTCTGGGTGATGCCCTCGAGGGCGCCGGCCGACAGTGGCGGAGTGATGAGGATGTCGTTGCGGGAGATGAACAGGTTCTCGCCAGAGCACTCGGCGACGAGCCCGTTGGGCGCGAGCATGATCGCCTCGTCGTAGCCGGCCTTCAGGGCCTCGACCTTGGCGAGCGACGAGTTGACGTAGTTGCCGGTGGTCTTGGAGGCCGGTGGCATGGTGTTGTGGTCGTGGCGGGTCCACGACGAGATCTTCATGCGCACACCCTTGGTGACGGCGTCGTCGCCGAGGTAGGCGCCCCACGGCCAGCAGGCGATCGCCACGTCGACACTGCACGGAAGCGTGTTGAGCCCCATCTCGCCGTAGCCGAAGTAGGCGATCGGTCGCACGTAGCAGGCGGGAAGACCGGTCGACGCCACCGTCGCCTTGGTCGCCTCGATCAACTCGTCGACCGTGTACGGCAAGTCCATCCCGAGGATCTTGGCCGAGTTGGCGAGACGCACGATGTGGTCGGTCAGGCGGAACACCGCCGGGCCCTCGGCGGTCTCGTAGGCGCGGATGCCCTCGAACACGCCCATGCCGTAGTGGAGGGTGTGGGTGAGCACGTGGATCTGGGCCTTGTCCCAGTCGACGAGCTCGCCGTTCATCCAGATCTTCGGGGTAGGGGTGATGGGCATGGCGTCATTCTCTCACTCGGGCGGCGATTTCGTCACCGACCGAGGTGGTGCTCCCGCTAACGGGATCGGAGCACGCCTTGCGGATCCTCCCGGCGCGCGTCGTCCTCGCCGAGGAAATCGAGCATCAACGCGGCGCTGAGGATCGCCGCCGTCGGATTGGCGGTCCCGGTGCCCACGATGTCGGGCGCCGATCCGTGCACCGGCTCGAACATCGATGGTCCGGTGCGCGCCGGGTTGAGGTTGGCGCTGCTCGCCAGCCCGATGCCGCCCGACACGGCGCCGCCGAGATCGGTGAGGATGTCGCCGAACAAGTTGTCGGTGACGATCACGTCGTAGCGGTGCGGGTCCTGGACGAAGTAGATGCACGCCGCATCGACATGGTTGTACGCGGTCGCGATGTCGGGGAACTCGGACGCGACGTCGTCGAACGTGCGCTGCCACAGATCGCCGGCGAACGTGAGCACGTTGGTCTTGTGCACGAGCGTGACGTGCTTGCGCTCGCGCGAGGCCGCCAACTCGAACGCGTACCGCACGCAACGTTCGACGCCCATCCGGGTGTTGACCGAGCCCTGGGTGGCGACCTCGTGCGGCGGTGCCCTTGCGCAACGTGCCACCCTCACCGACGTACGGACCTTCGGTGTTCTCGCGGATGACCACGAACGTCGTGCGGTCGATCGTGCCCGGGGGCGGTACCGACGAACGGCCGCTGGTTGATGTACAGGTCGAGCTCGAAGCGCATCTTGAGCAGCAGGCCGCGCTCGATCACGCCCGGCGGGACGTCGGGCGTGCCGACCGCGCCGAGCAGGATCGCATCGAACCCGCGGAGCTCGTCGAGCGTCGCGTCCGAGAGGATCTCGCCGTCGCGCAGGTAACGCGCGCCGCCGAGATCGAACTCGGTCGTCGCGATGTCGACGCCGGCGGCGCGAACCACCTTGACCGCCTCGGCGGTGACCTCCGGCCCGATGCCGTCTCCGCCGATCACCGCGATCCGGTGCGGATCATTGCCTTCGTTCATGGCGGCCGACTCTAGGCCGCCGCCCTGAAACCGCAGTATGTGAGCGAAATGGTCGACTCCCGGCCGGTAGGATGTCGGCCCCATGGCAGCCAACCAACTGTCCCGCTCGGCGTACGAACGCCTCACCGCCGAGTTCGACGATCTCACCACCCGCGGGCGGATCGAGGTCGCCGAGAAGATCGAGCGCGCCCGCGAGATGGGCGACCTGTCGGAGAACGGCGACTACCACGCCGCCAAGGACGAGCAGGGACACATGGAGGGCCGGATCCGCCAGCTCGAGCACCTCCTCGAGAACTCCGAGATCATCGAAGGCGGCGCCGACGGGGTCGTTGCAGCCGGCACCATCGTCACCCTCGTGTACGAGGGCGACGACGACGATGCCGCCGAGCGCTACCTCGTCGGCCACATCGAGGAGCAGATCGGCGGCCTCGACGTGATCAGCCCGACCGCTCCGCTCGGTGCCGCGCTCGTCGGGCAGAAGCCGGGCAATGGGTTCGTACCAGGCACCGAACGGTGAGCTGCGGGTCGCGTCCTGAAGGTCGAGCGGGCCTGAGCGGCATCGTCGCCGGCCGAGGCGATCGCCGGCCCCGTCGCTCCCGCCGGGGTGCGACATCGAGCTCGAAGGTCGCGGCACGGTCCACCTGCGCGACCTCGGCGGTCCGCCCGGTGCGCCCGCGATCGTCCTGCTCCACGGCTGGACGGCGACCGCCGACGTGAACTGGTACACGTGCTACGACGCCGCTCGGCAAGCAGTACCGCGTGTTCGTGTACGACCATCGTGGCCACGGGCGCGGGATCCGCGAGCAAGCGGGCGTTCCGGCTCGACGACGTCGCCGACGATGTGATCGCCGTCGCCGACGCGCTCGGCATCGATCGGTTCATCCCGGTCGGCTACTCGATGGGAGGTGCTGTCGCCCAGCTGGTGTGGCACCGGCACCGCGAACGCGTCGATGGCCTGGTCCTGTGCGCCACCGCGCCCTACTTCGCCGAGCTCCGCGGCGAGCGGCTGTCGTTCCTCGGTCTGACCGGCCTCGCCGCCCTCGCCAGGGTCACGCCGGCCCAGGCGCGCGAGTGGCTGACCGAGCAGTTCTACCTCCAACGCAAGAGCCTGCACGTGGGAGCCCTGGGCGGTGCAGCAGGCCGCTTCGCACGACTGGCGGATGATGCTCGAGGCCGGCGAGCGCGATCGGCAGCTTCACGTCGACCGCGTGGATCGGACAGATCGACGTGCCCACCTCGATCGTCGTCACGATGCGCGACGGCGTCGTCCCCCTGCGGCGCCAGGTCGAGTTGTTCGACGCGATCCCAGGGGCCGAGGCGTTTCGCGTCGACGGTGAGCACGACGCCGTCGTCACCAGGTCCGACCAGTTCGTACCGACGCTGCTGCGAGCGATCGACTCGGTCGTCAACCGCGTCGCTCGCGGGCAGGTGACGACCACCCTCCGGTAGCGTCGCCGTGGTGCGCAGTCCCCTCGCCCTCGTCGTCGTTGCCGCGCTCGCACTCGTCTCCTGCGGCGACGGCAACAACAGCGAAGACGTCGATGGCACCACGGTCGACGATGTCGAGCTGATCCCCGGCGAGTCGACCACGACGGTCCCGCGAACGCCCAAGCCCGCCGTCTCCGTCCCGGCCCAGATCCCGACCGAGTTGCAGATCACCGATCTGGTGACGGGCACCGGGTACGCCGCCGCAGTCGGCGACCACTTGGTGGTCGACTACGTGGGCGTCCGGACCGCCGACGGCGTCGAGTTCGACAACAGCTACGAGCGGGGTATCCCGTACGACTTCCCCCTCGGCCAAGGACGCGTCGTCGCCGGATGGGAGCAGGGCCTGATCGGGATCCAGGTCGGGACCCGGCGCCAACTCGACGTCCCCGCCGAATTGGCCTACGGCGACAACCCGCCTGGCGGGTCGGTGATCCAACCCGGCGACGCGCTGACGTTCGTGATCGAGGCGCGCGCCGTGGTTCCCGCCCCGGACCCGGCGGACGCGCCGACCGACCTCGCCCTCGAGCCGTCGGTCGGGGCGACCGAGCTGTCAGTCGTCGACCTCGTCGTGGGAACCGGCGAGCCGATCCCGGCCGGGCGCACCGCGGTGGTCCACATGCTGCTCGTGCGCGGCGACAACGAGGCGATCCTGTACAACACGTGGGAGAGCGGCGAGCCGTTCCTGATCGAGCTCGTCGAAGGTGATTCGGTGCCGGGGATCATCGCCGGCGTCGAGGGGATGCGCATCGGTGGCCGGCGGGTGATCACGATGCCGCCCGACCAGGCGTTCGGACCCGGTGGTGACCCCCAGCTCGGATTGCCTGCCAACACCGACCTGATCGCCGTCGCCGAGCTGTTCGGGCTCTACTGACCGCGTTCGAATCCCTCGCCTGCCGGACAGGCACGTCGCGTCGGGATGCGACTCACGCGTGACACGATCAGCCACGCAGCCGTCGCGCCGAGCAACGTGCCGGCGATCGCGTCAGTCGGCCAGTGAACGCCCTGCACCCACTCGCGACGAAGGTGAACACGATCGGCATCGCGGCCACGACGCCAAAGGTGCGTCGGCGATGGGCCCACGCCGCGCCCGCAACCGCGCCCCACACGGTTGCGGTGCTCATCGAGTGACCGGACGGAAAGCTCATGCTCTCGGCCTCCGCCCGCACCGACACCAGCTGTGCCGACGGACGCGGCCGGTCGACGAGCTCTTTCACGGACGGCTGGACAACCAGCATCGTCACTGCCGCGATGGCGACCGCGAGCGCGCCCTGTCGTCCGCGTCGCGCGAGCAGCCAGATCGCCGGCAGCACGGCCACGACCAGCGCCGCCTCGGTCCCGGTGGTGTGCCAGACAATGTCGGCGAGCGTCGGCACTGGTTCGTCGAGGCGTTGCAACCAGCTGACATAGCCGAGCTCGCCCGGCAACGGTCCCGGATGGGCGATGACCGCCACGCCCAGCCCGCTCGCGAGCAGCACGGCGAACGCCGGCCACCACCACGTGGACCTGGTCCGTGGATCGGGCTCGCGGTCCATGTCCACCGGTCTGGCACCTCCTCCCACCCGATCGTCGCGCAGTTCTGGTGTCATCGTGACTGCAGCGCGAACGGCGCAACGGCCCGATGTGTCGATCAGCCGACGGCCCGAGTCGGCGACCAGACGTTCATCGAGTCCGTGTGGGGTGAGCCGACTCAATCAAACACGTCGCGCAGGTCGAGGCCCAGGTCGAGCACGCGCGCCGAGTGGGTCAGCTCACCGACGGCGATGAAGTCGACGCCGGTCTCGGCCACGCGGCGGGCCACCTCGACCGTCAGGCCGCCACTGGCTTCGAGCCGCACGCGCGGCGCGTGATCGTCGCGGTACGCGACGGCGGCGCGTGTCGTCTCCAGGTCGAAGTTGTCGAGGAGCACCTCGTCGGCGCCGGCGTCGATCGCCTGGCGCAGACCGTCGAGCGTGTCGACCTCGATCTCGACCGGGATCGTCGCTTCGAGGGCCCGGACGAGCGCGTACGCCGCCGCCACTCCCCCAGCCGCGGCAACGTGGTTGTCCTTGACCAGCGCCATGTCGGACAGGCCCATCCGGTGGTTCACGCCGCCCCCGCAACGC
The DNA here is from genome assembly GCA_963776935.1 of Ilumatobacteraceae bacterium. GTDB lineage: Bacteria > Actinomycetota > Acidimicrobiia > Acidimicrobiales > Ilumatobacteraceae > JALOLG01. Next base: position 225,354 of record CAVZOP010000001.1, read on the forward strand.
ACCGCGTACTTCTCGAGCGCCCGCAGCCCGGGCGTCGTCTTGCGGGTATCGCGGACCCGCGCCACGGTGCCCTCCAGCTCGTCGGCCCACCGGCGGGTGAGCGTGGCGATCCCGGACAGGTGGCACAGCAGGTTCGAGCGCGCTGCGTTCGGCGGTGAGCAACAGCCGGGTCGGAGCCGTCACCCGGGCAACGTCGGTACCGGGGTCGACCCGGTCACCATCAGCGACCAGGTGGACGAACTTGCTCGCCGCATCGCCGCACACGGCCTCGATGACCGCCGCCGCGATCGGGAGCCCGGCCACGACGCCCGCCGCGCGGGCGCCGAACGTGGCGACGCTGCGCTGGTCGGGCGGGATCGTCGCCGTCGACGTGACGTCGACCCCACCCATCAGGTCCTCGGTCACGGCCATGCGGGCGATCGCGGCCACGGAATCGGGATCGAGACCGGCCGTCATCAGCCGATGCCGCGTCGCATCCGACAACGGGTGGAACTCGAACATCCCGGGCGACAGTACCGCTATACGGTCTGCACCGTGACGGTCACGCCCCGCGAATTTCACATCGCCCAACTCAACATCGCGACGCTTCAGGCGCCCGTCGACGACCCGGCGACCGCCGACTTCACCGACAACCTCGAACGCATCAACGCCCTCGGCGAGGGGTCGCCGGGTTTCGTCTGGCGGCTGCAGACCGACGACGGCGACGCGACCGCCCTCCGGCCGTACCCCGACCCGATGATCATCGTGAACATGACGGTGTGGACTTCGGTCGCGGCGCTCAAGGAGTACGCCTACCGGACCGAGCACGCCGAGTTCGTGGCCCGGCGGCGCGAGTGGTTCGTACCGGGCAGCACCGGGCTCGTGCTGTGGTGGATCCGGGCCGGCGACCTCCCGACGGTCGACGATGCGAAGCGCCGACTGGAGTTCCTCCGACGGCACGGCCCGTCGCCGTACGCGTTCCGGTTCGCACGCCCACCGGCACCGTTCGTCGTCGAGCAGACCTCGCTCGAAGACCCCGCCACGCTCGACCTGATCACCGCCTTGAACACCGAGCTCACGGGAAGGTACGACCACCCCTCCGACAACCATTTCCGGCTCGAACCGGACGAGGTGTCGCCGGGGATGGGCGCGGTCGTCGTCGGACGGCTCGAAGAGCGGGCGGTCGCATGCGGCGCGATCCGCCGCATCGATTGGGACGTCGACGGCGACATCGACGGCGCCGGTGGTCGGACGGCGGAGATCAAGCGCATGTACGTCGCCCCGGCGGCACGGGGCAACAAGCTCGGGGCGGCGATCCTCGACCGTCTCGAGCTCGAAGCCACGGAACTGGGGATCGACCGCCTCGTGCTGGAGACCGGCAGCCGCCAACCGGAGGCGATCCAGCTCTACGAACGCGCCGGCTTCACGCCTCGTGACCGGTGGGGCGAGTACGCCGATGCGCCGCACAGCCGATGCTACGAGAAGCGACTCGAGGTGCCGGCGATCACGACCCAGATGCTTCGCGACGTCGGCGACGGTTGATCACACGTTGATCACGCGCCCGGCGGGATGCCGTCGACATGGAGCTCGCCCAGCGGGTCGGCACGCACGTCGAGATGGGCCAGCCACACATCGCGTGGCTCGGGATGGTCGGTGCGCCGATGGCAACCGCGACTCTCGGTGCGAGCGGTCGCGGCGGCAACGACGGCTCCGGCGACGGTCAGCAAGTTGGTGCCCTCCCACGCCCGGCGCGACGGGACGATGTCGTCGGTGAGCCCACACGTGATCGCGCCCAGTGCGCCAGCGGCGGTGGCCAGCGAGCTTGCGTCGCGCAGCACGGCGACGTGGCGCGACATCACCGCACGTACCTCTGTCGTCCGGACCGGATCGAGCAACCGGCCATCCGCGCCAACCCCGTCGGCCACGACGCCGTCGATGGCAGTCGCCGACGGGTTCAGCTGCGGCGGCAGCTCCCACGCCAGATCGCGACCGACACGCGTGCCGGCGACGACGCTCTCGGTGAGGCTGTTCGACGCCAGCCGGTTCGCGCCGTGGACGCCGGTGCACGCCACCTCGCCGACGGCGAAGAGACCGCGCATCGCGGTCGCCCCGTCGAGCCCGGCCCGGATGCCGCCGCAGGCGTAGTGCGACGCGGGTGCCACCGGGATGCGCTCACGGGCGGGGTCGATGCCGATCTCCCGGCAGGCCGCCGTGATCGTCGGGAAGCGCTCGTAGAACCGCTCCCCCATGTGCGTCGCGTCGAGGAAGACATGGTCATCGACACCGGCGGGCGCTTGCGCCATGCGGCGGGTGATCGCCGCCGCGACGACATCGCGCGGCGCCAGATCCTCCTCCGGATGCACGCCCGCCATCACCCGCACGCCGGCCGCGTCGTACAGGATCGCGCCCTCCCCACGGACCGCCTCGCTGACGAGGGTCTGCTGGCCACGCGCGCCGGGTCCCCGCCACATCACCGTCGGATGGAACTGGACGAACTCGACGTCGGTGACCGAGAGCCCGGCCCGCAGCGCGATGGCCAGGCCGTCACCGGTGACGGCCGGGGGGTTCGACGTGCTCGCGAACACCTGGCCGTAGCCGCCGGACAGCGATCACGACGGCGCGGGCGGTGATGATGCCGACCGACAGGACCTGCCCCTCGGCGTCGATGTCGGCGATGCGAACACCCGCTGCCTGCGGCTCACCGGCGGCCGTACGGCCCATCACGAGATCGAGCGCGAACGCCCGGCTCAGCACCTGCACACCGGCACCGAGGGCCGACTCGTCGAGCGTGCGTTGCACCTCGGCCCCGCTCTGGTCACCACCCGAGTGGACGATGCGGCGATGGCTGTGGCCACCCTCGCGGGTCAACGCGATGTCGCTGCCCTCGCCCGGGTCGAACGCGGCACCGAGCCGCATCAGGTAGCGGATCGACTTCGGCGCCTCCTCCACGAGCTGGCGCACGACGGCTTCGTCGCACAGCCCGGCGCCGGCGGCGAGCGTGTCGCGGACGTGGTCCTCGAGCGAGTCGTCTGGCGCCAGCACGCCCGCCAGGCCACCTTGGGCCCACGCCGTGCTGCCCGCCGACAGGATGTCCTTGGTGACGACGAGCACGCTGCGCACCGGTCGTGCGGCGAGGGCAGCGGACAACCCGGCCGCGCCCGAGCCGAGCACGACGACGTCGACGTCGCGCTCCCACGTCGGGGCCGGGGCGGCCAAGCGCATCGGCAACATCACCATGGCGGTCCCGACGCGGGCGGATCAGCGGGCCGGTGCAGCAGGACGACCGTCACTCGCCGGTCGGTGATGGGGTGCCGATGGCGATCATCCGCTCGACCGACTGGCGGGCGCGCTCGGCGATGTCGGGCGGCACGTCGACGACGTCGGTGCCGTCGCGCAGCGACCGCAGCAGCTTGGCGGGCGTGATCATCTTCATGTACTTGCAGACGGCGGCCGGGTTGACCGGCTCGAACGATGGTCGTCTGGTTGGCACCCTTCAATTGGTGCAGCATCCCCGTCTCGGTGGCGACCAGCACCTTGCGGGCGGTCGTGTTGCGGGCGGCGGTGATCATCCCGCTCGTCGAGAGGATCTTGGTGCGGCCCTCGGGGACGACACCGGCCGACGCGAGATAGAGGGCGCTGGTGGCGCAGCCGCACTCCGGGTGGATGAACAGCTCGGCGTCGGGCTCGGCCTCGACGCGCGCCTTGAGATCGGCGCCGTTGATGCCGGCGTGGACGTGACATTCGCCGAGCCAGATGTGCATGTTCTCGCGCCCGGTGATCCGTTGCACGTGGGCGCCGAGGAACTGGTCGGGGCAGAACAGCACCTCTCGGTCGGCAGGGATGCTGGCGACCACATCGACGGCGTTCGAGGACGTGCAGCAGATGTCGGTCTCGGCCTTCACCGCCGCGGTCGTGTTGACGTAGCTGACGACGACGGCGCCCGGATACTCGGCCTTCCACGCCCGGAGCTGGTCGGCGGTGATCGTCTCGGCCAGGCTGCAACCAGCCCGTGCGTCGGGGATCAGCACCGTCTTGTCGTAGCTCAGGATCTTGGCCGTCTCGGCCATGAAGTGCACACCGCAGAACACGATCGTCGAGGCATCGACCTCGGCGGCGAGGCGCGAGAGACCGAGCGAGTCGCCCGTGTGATGGGCGATGTCCTGGATGTCGGGGACCTGGTAGTTGTGGGCGAGGATCACGGCGTCGCGGGCTTCGGCCAGCTCCCGGACCTGCTCGCGCCAGTTGGACGGGAGGACGTCGATCGGTGTCTCGGTCGCGGTCACGTGATCAGCGTAGGCCGATCGCGTTCGACAGCACCTCGGCCACGATCGCTGGTTCGTCCCACTCGACGAGATGACCGGCGCCCGGTACGACGCGGGTCTCGACGACGTTCGCCAGCCCATTCGCGTATCGCTCGAGGTAACTCGGCGGGTTGAGCCGGTCCGACTCGCCCCACACCAGCGTGACGGGGCATCGCACGAGGTGGAGACGCGACGCCAGACCGAACTCCGGGATCGGCCAGACGAGCGCCGCCGCGGCCGTTCGGGTCGTGTAGCGCGCGACACCGTCGTCGGCCAGGCCCGCCGCGTCGCGGCCCTCCACATCGTCGAAGAACGGTGCCGTGCGCGCCGGATCAGCGGTGAGCAGCTCGCGCTGGCGCGTCAACGTGGTGCCGAACGGATCGGCGACCGGGTCGTCGTCGACCCACAGGCCGAGCGGCGACACGAGCAACAGGTGGCTGAACGCCTCGGGCCGCACGGCAGCCAGTTCGAGCGCGAGCATCGCACCCGTCGACGAGGCGACGAGTGGAGCACCGGCCACACCGGCGAGGTCGACGAGCTCCGAAACGGCGACGACCCAGTCGTGGATCCCGCGGAGGTCGGCACACGGGTCAGACCCCGTGCACCCGGGAAGGCTGGGCGCCACCACACGGCACCGCTCGGCGACGACATCGAGGAACGGATGGTGCGGTGGGCATCCGATCGGTCCGTGCAGGTAGCCGACGGTCGTGCCCTCGCCGCGTTCGTCGATCACCGCCGTGGCGCCCCGGAAGTCGACCGTCCGCCGTCCGCTGACGTCACTGATCCCGGTCCTGATCGGGTTGTCGTGGCCGACCGCGCTCACCGCGCCGCACCGCCGAGTGTCGCCGGCCACCACGTGTTCTCCCACTGATCCTCGAACAGGTCGCTGACCTGCGGCAGGACCTTGGTGGCCATCAGCTCGGTGTTGTGCATCGTCAGCTCGCGACCCATGTCGCCGAACTGGCACAGCGCCATCAGATGGCCGACGTTGAGCGACGTCGTGAGCTCGACGATCCGCTCGGCGACCTGATCCGGATCGCCGAGCACGATGTAGCCGGCCTCGACCATGTCGTCGAACGACAAGCCGGACTTCCCGAAGAAACCAGCCGCGTTCGACGCCGAGCGCTGGGCGGCCTCGCGGGCCGCCCGCTCGATCATGCCCTCGACCCCGGCCCGCACCGTGTTGGCGGTCTTGTAGCCGGGCGGATCGGCGAACCCGGGGTACACGTGCAGGCAGCGGTTGAAGAAGTACTCGGCCGGCCCTCGGTACAGGTCGCGGGCCTCGGCCTCCGAGTCGGCGACGGCGAAGAACTGGGCGAACCCGGCCTGGAAGGGGTTGGGCTGGCGCCCGGCCTCGTGCACCCGCTCCCAGAACCCCTGCATCGTCCGCCGCGCCGCCTTGTACCCGAAGTACGAGAGGTACAGGTACACATGCCCCTCGCGTGCGCACCACTCCCACGTGTCGATCGAACCACCACCGGGGATCCACACCGGCGGGTGCGGCTGCTGCACCGGGCGCGGCCAGCAGTTGACGTACCGCAGTTTGTGGTGGCGACCGCTGAACGAGAAGACCGCGGGCTCGGTCCATGCCCGCAGGATCAGCTCGATGCCCTCGTGGTACCGCTCGCGCAACGTCGAAGGGTTCTGCCCGTACGCGAACGTGGTATCCATCGGCGTGCCCACCGGGAAACCGGCGACGACACGACCGCCCGTGATGCAGTCGAGCATCGCCATCTCCTCGGCGACGCGCAGCGGCGGGTTGTAGAGCGCCACCGAGTTGCCGAGCAGCACGATCGCCGCTTCCGGGCACGTGCGCGCCAGCGCCGCGGCGACGATGTTGGGGCTCGGCATCAGCCCGTACACGTTGGCGTGGTGCTCGTTGACGCCGACGCCGTCGAAGCCGCAGGCGGCGGCGTGCTCGAGCTCGTCGATGTAGTCGTTGTACGCGCGGTGGGCCACGGTGGGATCGAACAAACCGGGATCGATGTCGACCCACACCGAGCGGTGCTCCTGCGTGAAGTCGTCGGGCAGCGCCGGGTACGGCATCAGGTGGAACCAGATCGTCTTCACGGGCGCACCCCCATCCCGCCGACGTTAGGACGTGTCGTGGGCCGAGACCGGACCGGTCCCCAACTCTTCGAGCACGGAGCGGAACACGTCGTACCTGTCGACGCCGACGAGGTCGGCGAACTCTCGCTCGAGGTCGGCGATCTGCTCGAGCGCGAACATCCGGATCCGATCGCCTTCGGCGGTGCGCCGGACGATCACGGCGCGCCCGTCGAGCGGATCGGGCTCGAGCGTGACGAGCCCGCGCGCCTCCAGATCGTGGATCCGCTTGCCGATCGCCTGCTTGCTGATCCACGCCCCTTCGGCGAGCACGGATGGCCGCGTGCCGTCGGCGCCGATGAGGTCGAGGATGCGTCCCTCTGACCCGCGAAGGATGGGTTGGCCGCGCATCCGGCGCGCCAAACCGGCGCCGATGCGTTGATCCAGGCCGCCCAGGCCGGCCAGTAGGTGCGGCATCCGCTTCCGCTGATCGTCAACCATGTTGACAATATTAGTCAACCGTGTTTACTTGTCCAGTCATGGAGACACCGCCCCACCTCGACGGGTCGAATGCCGACACGACCGACGACACGGACGCAGCGTCGGATGAGCGGCGCATGATCGACGTCGTGCGGCTCGCCACCCGTCGTCCCGACGCCGAGCTCGGCAGGTGGTCACGGCGGCCGGTCGGCCATCGGGTCGACAACATGACCACCCACTCGCTCGATCGGTACACCGGCACGTTGACCGATGGCACGACGTGGTCACTGATCGCCAAGACGCTGCACCCGGCATCCGAGTCGCCCTACTTCGAGATGATCCCGGAGGAGCACCGCGAACCGACGCTGGTGGCGCTGAACTGGCGCGACGAACCGCGAATGTACCGATGCGGCATCGGCGACCACTGCCAGGTGACCTGCAGATGCCACGCGTCCACGCCATCGACGAGTCGACCCATCGGATCCGAATCTGGATGGACGAGGTCGTCGACACCCACCCGTGGGATCCGACCCGCTACCACCGCACCGCGATGGCGCTCGGTCGCCTCGGTGGCGCATGGACGGCGCCGCACGCCATCGAGCGGTTCGGCCTCGGCCACCGCGAGCATCGGCGACTTGTTCTTCGGCAAGATCGTCAACTTCGACTTGCCGATGCAGGCCGACGACCAGTTCTGGCGAGATCCGGCCGTCGCCGACGCGGTCGACGATCGGTTCCGCCGCGACCTCTTCGATCTCGCCGAACGGATGCCAGCCATGATCGCCCGACTCGACGACGTGCCGCGGGGCGTCTGCCACGGTGATGCCACGCCGCACAACTTCCTCGAGCCCGGCGACGGGACGGTCGTGGCCGTCGACTGGGCGTACTGCAACGTCGACTCGGTTGCGTCCGACCTCGGACAGCTGCTCGCCGGCCGGTTCGAGTCGGGTAGCGACGATGCGGGCGAGCTCGACACGATCGCGACGCGCGGTCTTCGACGGGTATCGGGAGGGTCTTGCCGTCGAGGGCGTCGAGATCGAGGCGGACGTCCTGGAGCGCGCCTGGGCCACACATCTCGCGATTCGTTCGGTGTTCTCGGCGCTCATCGTCGACCATCTCGCCGATCTCGACGACGCGGCCCGCGCCGAGCTCGTCGGTCGCCGTGCCGCGCTCGCCAGGTTCGGGCTCGACCTCGCGCTCAAGCACGCCGGGAGCGGCGTACGTCCCGCCCGATGACGGCCCGCGGCCCCGACCACCCACTGATCGACGTCAGGGCAGGACGATCCGAGCCGCGGCGTCGACGACCTGGCGCCCGAACCGCTCCCCCGGGTGGCGCGACAACCGCTCGACCGGACCGCTGATGCTCACCGCGGCGACGAGGTCGCCGTGGGCCGACCGCACCGGCGCGCTGACCGGACGCGACGCCCGCTTCGCGCTCCTCGACGCTCGCCACCCAGCCCTGCGGACCGAGCTGACCCGACAGCACGCGGCCGGCCGATCCGAGCTCGAGCGGCAGCCGCGCGCCGTCGGGCACGATCCATCGCAAGGCGTGCGGCGACTGGAGCGACAGCACGCACCGCCGCTGCGCGCCTTCGCGGACGAACAGCTGAACGCTCTCACCGGTGTCGTCGCGCAGCCGTGTCAGCGCCGGCCGCGCCAGCTCGACGAGCGGGAACCGCGCGTCGGCGATCCGGCCGAGGGCCGCCAGCTCCGGCCCCAGGTCGAAGCGACCCTCGTCGTCGCGTCGCAGCAACCCGTGCGCCTCGAGGGCCACGGCGAGCCGGTGGGCAGTGGCCCGTGGCAGACCGGTCGTCGATTGGATGGCGCCGAGGGAGGCCGGCCGGTCGGCAACGGCGCGCAGGATCTCGACCGCCTTGTCGATCACGCCGACACCCGTTACAGTGTCCATATCGCAGGACAATATATCCCAGATAATGAGATTTGACCAGTCCTGCGAAATTCGAACGAGGGGACATCGGCGATGACCGCGTACACGCTCCCGGAGAAGATCTGGAACCGCCACCTGGTGCACTCGGCGCCCGGCGAGCCCGACCTGTTGTACATCGACCTCCACCTGGTCCACGAGGTCACCAGCCCGCAGGCGTTCGACGGGCTGCGCCTGAGCGGTCGCCGCGTGCGCCGCCCGGAGCTCACCGGTCGCGACCGAGGACCACAACGTCCCCACCGCCGACATCGATCAGCCGATCGCCGATCCGATCTCGGCCAAGCAGGTCGACACGATGCGGGCCAACGCCGCCGAGTTCGGCATCACGCTGTACCCGATGGGTGATCCGAACCAGGGCATCGTCCACGTCATCGGTCCGGAGCAAGGGCGGACGCTGCCGGGCACCACGATCGTCTGCGGCGACAGCCACACCGCGACCCACGGCAGCGTTCGGCGCGCTGGCGTTCGGGATCGGTACGAGCGAGGTCGAACACGTGCTGGCCACCCAGACCCTCCCCCAGTCGCGACCGCAGTGGATGGCGATCGACCTCGAGGGCGACGCGCCCGCAGGGGTCACGGCCAAGGACATCATCCTGGCGATCATCGGCGAGATCGGCACCGGCGGCGGGATCGGTCACGTCATCGAGTACCGCGGCCGGGCGATCGAGGCACTGTCGATGGAAGGTCGAATGACGGTGTGCAACATGTCGATCGAGGCCGGCGCCAGGGCCGGTCTGGTGGCGCCCGACGACACGACGTTCGCGTACCTCGAAGGCCGCACCCACGCCCCGAAGGGCGCGGCGTGGGAGGCAGCGCTCGACGACTGGCGTTCGCTGCGCACCGATGCCGGCGCGGCGTGGGACAAGCGCGTCACGATCGACGCCTCGGCGCTGACGCCGCAGGTCACATGGGGCACCAACCCCGGTCAGGTGGCGTCGATCGACGCCCGCATCCCGTCCCCAGACTCGTACACCGATCCCGCCGCCCGCGAGTCGGTCGAACGGGCGCTCACGTACATGGACCTCAGACCGGGCACGCCGATCCGCGACATCGGTGTCGACACGGTGTTCATCGGATCGTGCACGAACAGCCGGATCGAGGACCTGCGCGCCGCGGCCGCGATCTTCGAGGGCCGGACGGTCACGGTGAAACGGGTGATGGTCGTGCCAGGCAGCCATGCCGTGAAGGCGCAGGCGGAGGCGGAGGGTCTCGACCGGATCTTCACCGCCGCCGGCGTCGACTGGCGCGAGCCAGGGTGCTCGATGTGCCTGGCGATGAACCCCGACAAACTGGCCCCCGGCGAACGGTCGGCGAGCACCAGCAACCGCAACTTCGAGGGCCGCCAGGGTCGCGGCGGACGGACGCACCTGGTGTCGCCCGAGGTCGCCGCGGCGACCGCCATCCTCGGTCACTTCGCAACCCCAGGAGACCTGTCATGCCGGGAGGATTGAGATGAAGGAACTGCGGATCGTGCAGGGGACCGCCATCCCGCTCAAGCGCAGCGACGTCGACACCGACCAGATCATCCCGGCCGTGTGGCTCAAACAAGTCGAGCGCACCGGGTTCGAGAAGGGGCTGTTCTCGACGTGGCGCGACGACCGTGACTTCGTCCTCAACGACGAGCGCTACGCCGGAGCCAAGGTGCTGGTCGCGGGTGCGTCGTTCGGCATCGGGTCGAGTCGCGAGCACGCGGTGTGGGCGTTGCAGCAGTACGGCTTCGACGCCGTGATCGCGCCGAGCTTCTCCGACATCTTCCGCAACAACTGCGCCAAGAACGGGCTGGTGGCCGTCGTGCTACCGGAGCCGACGGTCGAGGCGATCTGGGCGGCGATCGACGCCGATCCGCAGACCGAGATCGTGGTCGATGTGGAACGCCTCGTCGTCGAGGTGCCGGCGGCCGGCCTCGTCGAGCCGTTCCCGATGGACGCGACGACCCAGCAGCGATTCCTCGACGGCCTCGACGACATCGGCATCACGCTCGGCCGCGCCGACGACATCAACGACTACGAAGCCAACCGCCCGCTCTGGCTGACGACCTGACCGTTGCGACTAGATCTTGGCGTCGGCTTCGAAGAGGGTGAGGTCGCGCAGGTTGGGGTTGTTGCTGAACACCTCGACGGGCGGGAGGTTCGGGAGCCGCAGACCGCGCTGCAGGATCCGCATCTGGGTGTGCTGGTTGTACTCGACGAACGTGATCGCCCAGCCGTCGCGCCCGGCGCGCGCGGTGCGGCCGGAGCGGTGCAAGTAGTCCTTGGCATCCTTGGCGGGCTCGTAGTGGATGACCACGCCGATGTCGTCGATGTCGATGCCGCGCGCGGCGACGTCGGTGGCGACCAGGACGGCGAGCTTGCCCTCGGCGAAGCGACGCATCGCCCGCTCGCGTGACGGCTGCGGAAGGTCGCCGTGGATCGCCGCGACGTTGACCCCGAGGTCGTCGAGCGCAGTGGTGACCCGGTCGCACAGGCGCTTGGTTTGGCAGAACACGAGGACCTTGGGGTGGCCCTGGGCGATGGCGCCGATCACGCGATCCTTGTCCATGTGGTGCACCGCCATGAACAGGTGGTGCATCGTGCCGACGGTGCCGGTGGCGGAATCGACCGCGACCTCGATCGGATCGGTGAGGTAGTGGCGGATCAGGTGGCCCACGTCGCCGTCGAGCGTCGCCGAGAACAACATCGTCTGGGAGCGGCCGGTGCAATGGCGCAAGATCCACTCGACCTGCGGCGTGAAGCCGTCGTCGGCCATCCGGTCGGCCTCGTCGAGACACACGATCTGGACGCTTCCGACGTCGACCTCGCCGGACTTCAACAGGTCGATCAGGCGCAGCGGCGTTGCGATGACCAGCTCGACACCCTTGGCGAGCGCTTCGATCTGCTGGTGGCGGCTGGCGCCTCCGTAGACGGGGAGCACCCGCATGCCGGCCTCGGCGGCCACGGGCACGAGGACCTCGGCCACCTGGATGGCGAGCTCGCGGGTCGGCACGAGCACCAGGCCGAGCGGTGCGCGCGGCTCGGCGACGTCGGTGATACGGGCGAGCATCGGCACGCCGAACGCCAATGTCTTGCCCGACCCGGTCTGGGCCCGGCCGCACACGTCGCGACCCTGCAAGGCGATCGGGATCGCCTCGGTCTGGATCGCGAACGGTTGGGCGAACCCGGCGGCGGCGAGGCCGAGGTCGATCCGCTCGGGCACGCCGAGCGCGGCGAACCCGGTGGGCGCCTCGACCGGAGGCAACAGGTTGATCGTGGTGAGGTTGCCGAACGACTGGGCGGTGTCGCCGTTACCGGCGACCGATCGCTCGTGGTGATCGGTCGGCCGACGCGGCTGACGGCGCCGGCGGGAAGCATTGCGACGGCCGCCGGGCCGCGCGCTGGGGTCAATCATGGTTCGACCCACGATATCCGGCAGTTCGCCCGCCCAGCTGTCTTCCCTTCAGCGGGCGCGGGCGGCATACCTCATTGCCGTTCCGCATCCGGTGCGATAGGTTGGTCGTGATGACTCGCAGCGACCTCCTCCTTCTCATGTAGGGCGAGCGTCACATACCTGCGTTCGCCCGCACCCCCCGCCCAACCGGCCGGGGGGTTCTTGATTTTTCAGGAGCTGAAATGCCACCCGCCAACACGACACCACGCCGGATGCCGTTCGAGAAGTACCGCGCCTCGGTGCCGATCGTCCTCCATGACCGCACATGGCCCAACGTCGTCATCGACAAGGCGCCGCTGTGGTGCTCGGTCGACCTGCGCGACGGCAACCAGGCGCTCATCGACCCGATGGACCCGACCCGCAAGATGCGGATGTTCGAAGAGGTCGTACGGATGGGCTTCAAGGAGATCGAGGTCGGCTTCCCGGCCGCCAGCCAGCCCGACTTCGACTTCATCCGCAAGATCATCACCGAGGATCTGATCCCCGACGACGTGACGATCCAGGTGCTGACGCAATGCCGCCAGGAGTTGATCGAGCGCACCTACGAGTGCATCGAGGGGGCTCCCAGGGCGATCATGCACTTCTACAACTCCACCAACCCGCTGCAGCGCGAGGTGGTGTTCGGCCTCGACAAGGCCGGCATCGTCGACATCGCCGTCAACGCCGCCAAGCTGTGCCGCAAGCTCGAGGAGAACATGGGCTCCACGGCGGTGCGCTACGAGTACTCACCCGAGAGCTTCACGCTGACCGAGCCCGACTTCGCGATCGAGATCTGCGAAGCGGTGATGGACGTCATCGAGCCCCACGACGACCGGCCGATCATCCTCAACCTGCCGGCCACGGTCGAGTGCTACTCCCCCAACGTCTACGGCGACGTGATCGAGTGGTTCGGCCGCACGATCAGCCGCCGTCAACAGGTCGTCCTCAGCCTCCACCCCCACAACGACCGCGGCTGTGGCGTCGCCGCCGCCGAGTTCGGCGTGATGGCCGGCGCCGACCGGGTCGAGGGCACGCTGTTCGGCAACGGCGAGCGCACCGGCAACGTCGACGTGATCAACCTGGCCATGAACCTGTTCATGAACGGCGTCGATCCCGAGCTCGACATCTCCGACATCGACGCCCTGCGGCGCACCGCCGAGTACTGCAACCGGCTCCCCGTCTCACCGCGGCACCCGTACGTGGGCGACCTCGTCTACACGTCGTTCTCCGGTTCGCACCAGGACGCCATCAAGAAGGGCTTCGAAGCGCTCGACCCCGACTACGACCAGTGGGGCGTGCCGTACCTGCCGATCGATCCCAAGCACGTCGGGCGCTCGTACGAGGCCGTGATCCGGGTCAACTCGCAGTCCGGCAAGGGCGGAGTGGCCTACGTGATGAAGGCCGAGCACGGGTTCGACCTCCCGCGCCGCTTGCAGATCGAGTTCTCGAAGACGATCCAGCACATCACCGAGGACTCCGGAACCGAGATCAGCCCGCTCGTGATGTGGGACGCCTTCCGCTCGGAGTACACCCCCGACGAGCCCACCCACAAGTTGCGCAGCCACGAGCTCCACACCAAGGAAGGTCGCACGACGATCAGCGCCCAGCTCGAGATCGACGGCACCCCGGTCACCGTGACCGGGGCCGGTGAGGGCCCGATCGAAGCATTCGTGCACGGGCTGTGCGAGACCCTCGACGCCATTTTCGACGTGGTCGACTATGCCGAGCACGCGATGGGACGCGGCGCCGATGCGACGGCAGTTGCGTACGTCGAGAGCTCCGGCGTCGATGGCGAGATCCGGTGGGGCATCGGTACCGATCCGAACATCACGACGGCTTCGCTGCGCGCCGTACTCTCGGCATTCGCGCGCCAGCATCGCTGACCGTCATAGTCTCGGGCCATGCTCCGCTGGTTGCGACGGTTCATATGGCTCGGCTTCATCGGTGGTATCTGTGCTGCCGCGTACACGGTGTGGCAACGCCGTCAGGCCGAGTTGCCCGCTGCCGAGTGGTCGCCGGTCGACGCCGCGCCGTTGCGGCTCGTCGGCGACGAACCGCGCCGCCCGGCCACGACCTTCGCGCCGATGTCGGACGATCCTTCGCCCAACGACGCACCAATCGTGACCGAGTCGGCGACGGAGAAGCTCCCCGCGCCGACGTGGGTCGCACCGGTCGACGGAGCGTGCCCGTCCGATTACCCCATCAAGGGCAATTCCAAGACGCGCATCTACCACGTTCCAGGTGGTCGGTTCTACGAACGCACGGTGCCGGAGCGCTGCTACGCGAGTGCCGCCGACGCCGAAGCCGACGGCTACCGTGCTGCCAAGTCGTGAATTGCCACGTCGATTGAGACCAAGACGATTGAACGAGGTTTGCACATGAAGGTGACGGTGGACTACGACCTGTGCGCATCGACCGGATCGTGCATGCAGATCTGTCCGGAGGTGTTCGAGGTGCGCAGCGACGGTTACCTCTACATCCTCCAGGAGGAACCCGGCGAGGAGCTGCGAACGAAGGTCGTCGAAGCGGCCGAGCTGTGCCCGACGGCGGCGATCACCGTCGACTGACGGAGGTACCGTCGGGACCGTGGGCTTCTCCGACCAGCTGAAGTGCGGCTGGGCCGCTTCGGGCTCGATGATGTGCGTCGGTCTCGACCCCGATCCGGACCGGATGCCCGCCGTCCTCGAGAGCAGCGCCGACCCGGTCTGGGAGTTCTGCCGAGCGATCGTCGACGCCACGGCTGACCTCGTCTGCGCGTTCAAGCCGCAGATCGCGTTCTTCGCGTCACAACGCGCCGAGCCCCAGCTCGAACGGCTCTGCACGTACATCCGTGAGGAATATCCCGACGTGGCGCTGATCCTCGACGCCAAGCGCGGCGACATCGGATCGACGGCCGAGCACTACGCGCGCGAGGCGTTCACCAGGTACGGGGCGCATGCCGTCACGGTGAATCCCTACCTCGGTGGCGACTCGGTGATGCCGTACTTCGCGTTCGGCGGCGCGGTCATCGCGCTGTGCCGCACCAGCAACCCGGGCAGCGCCGACCTGCAGTCGCTCGACTGCGGCGGCAAGCCGTTGTACGTCCGCGTCGCCCAGATGGTCGCCGGCGAGTGGACCCAACACGGCGAGTGCGGGCTCGTGGTCGGCGCCACGTTCCCGGACGAGTTGGCCGCGGTACGCGACGTGGTTGGTGACCTTCCGATCCTCGTGCCGGGCGTTGGCGCCCAGCAGGGTGACGCTGTCGCGGCCGTACGGGCGGGAGCGACGCCGGACGGCCGGGGACTCGTCGTGAGCAGCTCGCGATCGATCCTCTACGCGTCGTCGGGCGACGACTTCGCGGCCGCCGCGCGGGCCGCCACGATCGATGCGCGCGCGACGCTCGTTGCGTCGCCGAGCGACTGAGCGCTCAGCCGGTCAGCACGACCACGCTGGTGATGCCGGGCGCGGCCCGCAGCGTCTCGAGCAGGGGGTGGTCGACCTCGGTCGACGTGGCGATGAGCATCAACGCCGACCCTGCTTCGGCACGGCCGACGTCCATGTCGGCGATGTTGACGCCGGCGTTGCCGAGCAGCGTCCCGACGGTGCCGATCACGCCTGGCCGGTCGTCGTTGGTGACCATCAACAGGTGATCGGCCGGTGGCACGTCGACGCCATGGCCGTCGATCCGGACGATCCGCTGCTCACCCCGCCGGCCACTCAACGTTCCGCTGATCGAGTGACCGCCGCCCGAGAGGGTGATCAGGTTGACGTAGTCGTCGGAGGTCGTGCAGTTGACGTCGCGGACCTCTATGCCGTGGTCGCGCGCGAGCTGCGGGGCGTTGACGAACGTGACCGGTTCGTCGCTGATCCCGCCGAAGAAGCCCTTCAACACCGCCAACCCGAGGATGCGCGTGTCGTAGCCGCCGATGTCGCCCTCGAAGCAGCACTCGAACGAGCTCGGCACCTCACCGACCAGCGAGCTGAACAGCCGGCCGAGACGTTCGGCGAGGGGCAGGAACGGGCGCAGCGTCTCGTTCGCCTCGGCCGCGCTGACGTTGACCGCGAACGGCACGAACTCCCCGGCGAGAGCCAGCTGCACCATGTCGGCGATCGTGTCGCCGGCCTTGTCCTGCGCCTCGCGGGTGCTGGCGCCGAGGTGCGGCGTGGCTACCACGCCTTCGAGCTCGAACAGCGGCGACGACGTCGTCGGCTCGGTGTCGAACACGTCGAGCGCGGCGCCGGCGATCACGCCATCACGGATGCAGTCGGCGAGGTCCGATTCGACGACGATGCCACCGCGCGCGACGTTGATCAGCCGCAGTGTCGGCTTGGCCTTCACGAGCAGGTCGTGGTTGATGAGACCGGCGGTCTCCTTCGTCTTCGGCAGGTGGATCGTGAGGAAGTCGGCCTCGCCGACAACCTGATCGAGCGGCAGCAGCTCGACCCCCATCTGGCGGGCGCGTTCGGACGAGACGTACGGGTCGTAAGCGACGAGCCGCATCGAGAACGCCTTGGCGCGATCGGCGACGAGCTTGCCGATGCGACCGAGGCCGACGATGCCGAGGGTCTTGTCGGCGAGCTCGACCCCCTCCCACCGGCTGCGCTCCCAACGACCGGCGATCAGGGCGGCGTGGGCCTGTGGCACGTTGCGGGCCTGGGCGAGCAGCAGCGCCATCGTGTGCTCGGCCGCCGACACGATGTTGCTCTGCGGCGCGTTGACCACCATCACGCCCCGGCGCGTGGCGGCGTCGACGTCGATGTTGTCGAGGCCGATCCCCGCTCGGCCGACCACCATCAGCTCGTCGGCCGCGGCGAGCACCTCGTCGGTGATGCGCGTCGCCGAGCGGATGATCACGGCGTGCACACCGGCGATCCGGATGAGGAGATCCTCCGGGCTCAGCTCGAGCTCGATCTCGACCGTGTGGCCGGCCGACCGCAGCCGGTCGAGCCCTCCTTCGGCGATCTCTTCGGTGACAAGGATCCGCGCCATGCCGACATGCTTACCGGCGGGCGCCCGTCGCGCCAACGACCTTGAACAATCAGTACAACGCGGACGCGGCCGACCGGCCTCCATCGATGCACCGTGCACGGGGTACGGTCCGGGCTGATGAACGACGAGACGCTCGAGATCAAGCTGCTCGAGACGGCCGAGCAGATGGCCCCGATCGTCACGATGTTCCAGCAGGTGTGGGGATCGGTGATCCCGCTCGTCGGTGTCGAGTTGCTCCGGGCGATCGGCCACAGCGGTGGCTACGTGGCAGGGGCGTTCGATTCTGGCCACATCGTCGGCGCCTCGTTCGGCTTCCTGGCCCGCTTCGAGGGTGAGGAGGCGTTGCACAGCCACGTCACCGGGATCCTGCCCGGCGTCCAGCGCAGCGGGGTCGGGCGGGCGATGAAGAACCACCAACGCAGTTGGGCCGCCGAGCAGGGGCTGAAGTGGGTGACGTGGACGTTCGATCCACTCGTGCGCCGCAACGCCTGGTTCAACATCGAGGTCCTGCGGGCCCACGTCGCCGAGTACCTCATCGACTTCTACGGACCGATGACCGATTCGGTCAACGCCCACGACGAGTCCGATCGGCTGCTGGTCGCCTGGCCGACCGATCCGACGGTCACCATCGAGGAGCCGGCCCATGATCCCCACGCCATCGAAGTGCCGACTCCGGAGGACATCGTCGTGATCCGGCGTACCGATCCCGACGCCGCACGCGATTGGCGCCTGCGAGTGCGCCGGGAGCTCGGCGAACGAGTCCAGCGCGGCGCCGTCGTCACCGGCTTCACGAGGGACGGTGCCTACATCGTGTACAGCCCCGGCGAGGCCGCGATCAAGCAGGGCGACGCCACGGCCGCACAGGGCGGTGGGGCGTGAAGATCACCGAGGTCGAGCTGCGTCGCATCGGGCTGCCGCTGGTGGTGCCGTTCCGCACCAGCTTCGGCACCGAGACCGACCGTGACATCCTGTTGATCCGCGTCAGCGGCGCCGACGGTTCGATCGGTTGGGGTGAGTGCGTGGCGCAGGCAGAACCGACGTACTCGGCCGAGTACGTCGATGCCGCGGCGCTCGTGATCGAGTCCCACCTGCTGCCGCGGCTGGTGGCCGGCGGCGACATCTCCGCTGCCGACGTCGCCGGGTTGCTGCGGCCGGTGAAAGGTCACCCGATGGCCAAGGCCGCGCTCGAGATGGCGATCCTCGACGCCGAGCTCCGGTCGCGTGACACCAGCCTGCACGCCCACTTCGGCAGCACCCGCGATCGGATCCCGAGCGGCGTCAGCGTCGGCATCTTCGACACCATCGACCGCCTGTTGAGCGAGGTCCAGGGCTACGTGGACGACGGGTACGTCCGGATCAAGCTCAAGATCGAGCCCGGCTGGGACATCGAGCCGGTGCGTCTCGTGCGCGATCTGATCGGGCCCGACATGCCGCTCCAGGTCGACGCCAACACGGCGTACTCGCGAGTCGACATCGAGCACCTGTGCCGGCTCGACGAGTTCGACCTGCTGCTCATCGAACAGCCCCTCGACGAGGAGGACATCGTCGGTCACGCCGAGCTGGCCAAGGCGTCGGCGACCCCGGTGTGCCTCGACGAATCGATCGTGTCGGCGCGCACGGCCGAGGATGCGATCGCCCTCGGTGCGGCCGAGATCATCAACATCAAGCCGGGCCGTGTCGGCGGCTACCTCGAGGCGCGGCGGATCCACGACCTGTGCGTCGATCGTGGCATCCCGGTGTGGTGCGGCGGCATGGTCGAGACCGGCATCGGGCGTGCCGCCAACGCCGCCCTCGCCGCCCTCCCCGGGTTCACGTTGCCCGGCGACATCAGCGCCTCGACCCGCTTCTACGCCCGCGACATCGTCACCGATCCGATCACCGTGGACGACGGTCAGGTCACCGTCCCGACCGGCCCCGGACTCGGCTTCGACCTCGACACCGAGTTCCTCGACTCAGTGACCACCACCACCCGCACCCTCTAATCCCCCCACCCCAACCCCCCTCGTTCTGTCTGCTTCAGACTGCCCGTGGCTGCGTCTGAGGCAGACAGAACGGGTACAGTCCCGGCGCATGTCGCACCAGTTCCTGTCTGCCGAGTGGATGGCCGCCGCCAAGGAGATCCGGGCCAAGTACGAGGACCAGGTCCCCAACATCGCGCTGAGCGTCCGCATCAACCAGGTCGTCACCGACGTGCCGTTCGGCGACGGCACGATCACGAGCTACTTCGACACGTCGTCAGGTGACGTCGACATGGATCTCGGCGAGATCGACTCGCCGGACGCCACGATCACGACCGACTACGTGACCGCCAAGGCGCTGTTCGTCGACGGCGACCAGGCGGTGGCGATGCAGGCGTTCATGGCGGGCAAGATCAAGGTCCAGGGCGACATGATGAAGATCATGGCGATGCAGACGGCGATGCCCCAGGACGAGATCAGCAAGAAGATCGCCGAGGAGATCAAAGCGATCACCGACTGAGTGCTGATCACCGACTGATCGGCGTCGCCCGGTCCTCCCCCTTATTCCTCCCGGGCGAGCGGGGCGAGCTCTTCGACGAGTTCTTCGACCGTCCAACGGCCGGGGCGCTCGAACGTCTGCGCCATGGCCCATGACTCGACCCGCTTCACGACTCCACCCTGCACGAAGAACGTCTCGCCGGTGAACGCGCACGCCTCGCTGCTGAGGTAGGCGACGAGCGGCGAGATGTTGGCGGGATCCCACTCGTCGAAGCCCTCGTCCTTGGCGGCGATGATGTCGCCGAGGCCGGGCGTGGCGAGCGTGAGACGTGTCCGCGCTCCCGGCGCGATGCAGTTGGACGTGACGTCGTAGCGACTGAGCTCCTTGGCGGCGATCTGGCTGAACGTGGCGATGCCCGACTTGGCGGCGCCGTAGTTGCTCTGGCCGGGGTTCGAGAACAGGCCCGACGTCGACGACGTGTGCACCAGGTTGCGCCGCCGGCCGCGGCCCGCCTTGTGCTCCTCGCGCCAGTAGGCGGCCGCCCAACGGGTCGGGGCGAAGTGCCCCTTGAGGTGGACGGCGATCACCGCGTCCCACTCCTGTTCGGTCATGTTGACGATCACGCGGTCGCGCAGGATGCCGGCGTTGTTGACCAGGATGTCGAGCGTTCCGAACGTCGAGATGGCGGCGTTGACGAGGCGCTGGGCCCCCTCCCAGTCGGCGACGTCGTCACCGTTCGAGATCGCCTCGCCACCCTTGGCTCGGATCTCGGCGGCGACCTCCTCGGCCGGCGTGACGTCGGCGCCCGAACCGTCGTTGGCCGCGCCGAGGTCGTTGATCACGACCTTGGCACCCTCGGCCGCGAACAGCAGCGCGTGCTCGCGCCCGATCCCGCGTCCGGCCCCGGTGATGATGGCGACGCGCCCCTCGAGAGCACCCATGTCATTCGTCCTTTCGATCGAGCCGGCGACGTTGCCGACCCGAAGGATCGCACCGTAGTGATCAGAGGTAGACCAAGTCGACCTGCGTGCCACGCGGGTAGATGCCGCCCGCCTCGGCCGGTACCCCGCCGACGGACGCCGTCTGCAACGTGCCGTCGGAAGCACCGAACGTGAGGACCGGCACGAACCCGGCCGCGGTCAGCGTTGCCGAGGCCACGTCGAACGGCATGCCGGCGAGGTTCGGCATCGCTACGACGTCGGGGCCCTTCGACACCACGACGACGATCCCGCTCCCGCGCTCGACCTGCTCACCGGGCAGCGGCGTCTGCGAGATGACGGTGTCGATCGGGACGGTGTCGCTGAACTGACGCTCGGCCTCCGACACGCCGAGTGCCAGCTGCTCGACCGTGGCCTGGGCGTCGGTGAACGTGAGCCCGACGAGGTCGGGGACGGTTCGAGGCGCCGGTCCGGTCGACGAGACGACGCGCACGACGCGTCCCGGCAGCACGTCGTTCCCGGCGACCAG
The DNA here is from genome assembly GCA_963776935.1 of Ilumatobacteraceae bacterium. Lineage (GTDB taxonomy): Bacteria > Actinomycetota > Acidimicrobiia > Acidimicrobiales > Ilumatobacteraceae > JALOLG01. The sequence continues at coordinate 246,397 of CAVZOP010000001.1, forward strand.
TGTGGGGTCGTCGGCGACCGACCATGAGATGACGATGCCCGGCAGCACGACCTCGTCGTTCTGCTCGACGAGCTCGACGACGAGGTCGAGCTTGGCCAACTCGGTCGCGACATCGGTGAACGGCCGACCGGTCAGCTCGGGGAGCTGGCGGAACGTCGGGCCGTCACTGACGGTGATCAGGAACGGTTCGCCCTCGGTGAGCTTCTCGCCCGCCGCGGGAGCGGTGCGGATCACGTGCCCGGAGCGCGGTTCCACGTCGCTGCGCTCGTGCTGCACGGTCACCTCCCACTCGAACCCGGTGATCTGGTTACGCGCAACCGCCTCTTCGACTCCCACCAGATCGGGGACCGCGTACACCGGTGTCCGGAACAACTGCCACGCGAGCACGCCGAGTCCGACGAGAGCGACCACCACGACGAGCGGAAGGATCAGCCGCCACGGGATCCGGCGACGCGACCGCAACGGGTCGGCCCCCCACGCACCCGGCCCGCCGTCGAGTGCCGTTGCCTCGGCCGAATCATTGGAGCGTCCGTCGACCGGAGCGTCGGAGCCACCGATGATCACCAGGTCATCGGTGCGATCGACGGCGGGGATCGCACCGAACGGCTCGAACTCGGGCAGCGCCGCGGTGTCCGGGGCATGGGCGGGCTGGCGACTCGTGCCGGCGTCGTCGTCGACGTCGATGGGGACGATCGTCAGTTCGCCGTCGTCCGTCGAGGGCTCCCAGTCGAGCGGCCCGTCGGTCAGTGCGCCAGCCGTAGGTGCGGCGAGTCCGGGGGACTCGTCGGACTGCGATGTGTTCGCTTCGGCGGGGCTGTCGGGCTCGTCGAGCGTGATCAACAGCAGCTCCGTCGGTGCATCTGCTCGACCGGACCCGCCCGTCTGTTGGTCCGCCGGCCCGCCGGGGCGCACCACACCACCCGTGGGATCGTCGGGGTTGCGCAACTGCTCGACGGGGACGTCGAACAGCCCAGTCGACAGGAGCGGCAGGGGGTCGGGGCGGGGCAGCTTCCCGGCGGCCTTCACGAGCCCGCGGCCGAACTCGGCCGCCGTCGAACGGTCCTCCGGCTCCGGCCGGCCGGCGTGTTCGAGCACCGCCGCCAATGAACCGAGATCGGCGGAGACGGGCATCAACCGGCCGATCCGGGCCGACAGCGTGGCGACGGTCGAGTCGGAGGCGAAGGGCAGTGTCCCCGTCACCGCCTCGACCATCACGAGGCACAGCGCGTAGACGTCGGACTTGCCGTCGATCGGGAGCGACAACGCCTGCTCGGGCGAGGCGTACCCGGCGACGTGCGTGGCGACGGTGGCCGGCTCCTCCCACTGCTGCTCGCCGAGCAGCCTGGCCAGACCGAAGTCGACGATCCGCAAGCGGCGATCGTCACCGAACACCAGCTTCGACGGGGTGATCTCGCTGTGCACGAACCCGCGCCGGTGTGCATGATCGAGTGCCCGGCAGGCGTCGAGCCCGACGACGAGGGCCTGCGACGGCGTCAGCCGGCGACCGCGGTCGAGCATGTCGCGCATGCTCCCGCCGGTGAGCCGCTCGATGACGACGTAGGCGGCCGATCCGGTGCCGTAGACCGCCTCACCCCAGTCGTAGATGGCGGCGATGTTGGCGTGCGAGATCGCCGCCACCGATCGAATGGCGCGGTCGAAGCGATCGAGGAACTCGGGCGACTCCGCCATCGCCGGCAGCACGACCTTGAGCGTCACGGGACGGCCGGATGTGGTGTCGTCGGCGTCGTAGATCACCGTGTTGGCGCCGGATGACGCCATCCTGACCAGGCGGTACCGCTCGGCGAAGAGGGAGCCCACCAGCTGTTCCGGGCCACCGGTGCCGGTGTCCGGATCGATCTTCTCCACGATCGGAGCACGATATCGCTTGGCTGCCGTCGACAGACGACAGCCCCGGAGCGACCGGAGGGGCGCTCCGGGCCCCTTCCGGCGGGTCCCGATCCGCCGCGCGAGGCGCCCCCCAGCACGGCATCATGGTGGGATGGCGTCCGAGCCACCCACGATCACAGCCGCCGACGACGCCGCCCCGGTAACGGCCAGCCCGCGGCGGCGGCGCCGGATCGATCGTGGCCTGCTCCTCGCCAGCGCCGGCATCGCCGTCGGGCTGGTGCTCGTCGGGCTCGGCGTGATCGTGTCGGTGACCGGGGACGAAGCGACCAATCTGCCCGACGAGATCGAGGAGATTGCGCCCGTTCCCGACGCGGTCCAGGTGCTGTCGCAGTCGAGCGTCTTCGTCGACCTGGTCACGTCGTACACCGGTGTGCTCGTGATCGACGGCGTCGAGATCGAGACGATCGACCTGAGCGAGATCGACTCGACCGGTGTCGAGCCAGGCCAGCAGGTCGACATCCCGACCGCCACCGTGTACGAGCCCGGGAACGCCACCCTCACCTACACGCCGAGCGAGGGGGCGCCGATCGAGACGTTCGAGGAGGGCGTTCACCAGGTACAGGTGATCTACTGGCGACCCGAGGAAGGCCGCTCTCGGGCCGGCCTGTACAGCTGGACGTTCCACGTCATCTGACGCTCGACGTCAGGTGCCGCGCTCGCCGGTCTCGAGCAGTTGCCGGAACCCGGCCTCGTCGAGGATCGGGATCCCGAGCTGCTCGGCCTTGGTGAGCTTGCTCGCCCCCGGCGACTCGCCGACCACGACCGCGTAGGTCTTGGCGCTGACGCTGCCGGGGCTCTTGCCACCCCGCGACGTGATCGCCTGCTCGGCCTCCTCGCGATTGAACCCGGCGAGCGTGCCGGTGACCACCACGGTCTTGCCGGCCAACACCTGCGGCACCGCGGCCCGAGCGGCGGCGGCCGCGGCGGCCGCCGACTCACTTCCGAAGTCGACGCCCGCCGCACGCAGCTTCTCGATGAACGCCCGGCTCCCCGGCAGTTCGAACCACGCCGCGATCGACGCCGCGATCACGGGCCCGATCCCGTCGACCGCGGCCAGTTCCTCGGACGACGCCGCCATCACACGGTCGAGCGTGCCGAACTCGGCGGCCAGCAGTTGCGCCGCGGCTGGTCCGAGGTGTTTCACACCGAGCGCGGTGAGCAGGCGCGGCAGCGGACGGGACTTGGAGTCGGCGATCGCTGCCGCCAGCTTCTCGGCGCTCGCGCTCGCGAACCCTTCGAGCGTCGCCAGCTGCTCGGCGGTGAGCACGTAGATGTCGGCCGGGTCGGCCACCAGACCGTTCGACGTGAGCTGCACGACGGTGCGCTCACCAAGGCCCTCGATGTCCATCGCACCGCGTGACGCCCAGTAGATCACCCGCTGATCGCGCTGGAACGGGCAGGCCGGGTCGACGCACCGCGTGTCGGCCTCACCCTCCGGTCGCAGCAGGGTGCTCCCCAGCGGGCACGGGCACGTCGTCGGGAACTGCCACGGCCGCGACTTCTTGGGCCGCAGCGACAGCACCGGGCCCACCACCTCGGGGATCACATCGCCCGCCTTGCGGACGACGACGGTGTCGCCCGGCCGGACGTCTTTGGCCCGTACCTGATCCTCGTTGTGGAGCGTCGCCATCCCGACCGTCGACCCGCCGACGAAGACCGGCTCGAGGACGGCGAACGGTGTGGCCCGTCCGGTGCGGCCGATCGAGATCTGGATGTCGCGCAGCACCGTGGTGCGCTCCTCTGGCGGGAACTTGTAGGCGATCGCCCACCGCGGTGCCCGCGACGTGAAACCGAGCTCGAGGCGCTGGGCCAGATCGTCGACCTTGACCACGACCCCGTCGATCTCGTAGTCGAGGGCGTGGCGGTGCTCCTGCCAGTGCGCGCAGTGCTCGAACACGTCTTCGAGGGAGTCGAGGACTTTGACCTCGGGATTGACCGGGAACCCCAGGTCGGCGAGGAACTCCAACGTCTCGTGGTGCGTCGTGAACGCCGGACCGCCGACCACCTCACCGAGCTGATACGCCCAGAACGCCAGCTCTCGCTTGGCCGTGACCTGAGGATCCTTCTGACGGAGGCTGCCGGCCGCCGAGTTGCGCGGGTTGACGAAGCGTCTCCCACCGACCGCGTCGGCGGCGGCGTTCAGCCGCTCGAACCCGGCGATCGTCATGTAGATCTCGCCGCGCACCTCGACCACCTCGGGCACGGCCCGACCGGCACGCGACTCCAGCTGCCGCGGGATCACGGCGATCGTGGCGACGTTGGCCGTGACGTCCTCGCCGACGCGACCGTCGCCGCGAGTGGCCGCCTGGACGTACTTGCCCCGTTCATACCGCAAGCTCATCGCCAACCCGTCGATCTTGAGCTCGCACGCGTACCTGGCGGCGGTGTCACCGAGGCTGCGGCGCACCCGGTTCCCCCACGCGTGCAGCTCGTCGGCGGACATCGCGTTGTCGAGGCTGGTCATCGGCACGGCGTGGACGACCGGCGCGAACAGGACGCTCGGCGCGCCGCCCACTGCCTCGGCCGGCGACTCTTCGACGGCGAGCTCGGGATGTTCTGCTTCGAGGTCCCGTAGTTCGCGCGCGAGCAGGTCGAAGTCGCCGTCGCTGATCTCCGGTTCGTCGAGCTCGTGGTACCGGCGGTTGTGGTAGGCGACCTGCGCTCGGAGCTCGGCGATGCGATCAGCGACGCTCGGAGTGGTGATTCGCTCGCGGCGCTCGCTCATGGGCCACGAGTGTACGAATTGACCACTACGCGCCGAGAACGAACCTCGCCGCGGTCGACTGGTCGCGGACCCGGCGGGCGATGTCGCGCACCATCTGGTACACCCGCTCGGCGACGCTGACGCTGTGGACGCCGAGCCCGCAATGGGGCGTGATCATGCTCTGGCGCCGGATGAGCACCGGATCGACCCCGGACTGCACGAACTCGCACCACAGATTGCTGAGCTGATGCCACGCCCGCCCGCCCGTGACGCCGATCGGACCGTCGACCGCGACCGCACCCCACGCGATCCAGCCACCGTCCTCGAGGAAACGTTGCAGGTAGCCGCCGATCGAGGCCAGCTCGCGGTGTAGCCGGCATCGAGAGCACCCGCGGACCGGCAGCGAGCAGCGACGCCCAATCGGCCGGTGCGCAGCAGTGGACGCCGACCGCACCGAGCGGTTCGGCGACGGCCATCGCCGTCGACAACAGGTCGACCGCGGCGTCGGGCGGCAGGGCGAAGTCGGGCGACATCAGATCGGCCATCGCCGGCTCGTCCAGGACCACCAGTTGCGGTGAGCCGGGCAGGGCCTCACCGACCGCCCGGCCGAGGGCGGCGACGTGCGAGCGCACGGATCGCACGGCGACGTCGAACGCGATCTCGGACGGGGCGCCCGCCCGGATCAACGCCACGCCGAGCGTGACCGGGCCGACGAACGACCACTTCACCGTCGTCCCGGCGATCCCCGAATCGGCGGCACGGTCGAGGAAGGCCCGGAAGCCACCGAAACCGTCGGCCGCCAGGTCGGTGACCACGGGTGCCTCCGGATCGAGGCGGTCGAGGTCGACGGCGATCGCGCCGTACTGGCCGAGCGTGACTCCCGGCGTGCCGACAACGGCCTGGGCGATCAGCGACTCGGCCGGTGAGCGGCGGGGCAGGCTGGGGATCATCACCAGCTCGTTCTCACGGAGCGAGAACTCCGCCGCAGCACGCGCGTCACGATGCGGCAGACTGCCGACGCCGGTGGCGGCACCCGCGAGGAGCCCGTCGAACGGCGAGGCCGGCCCCGTCAGCCGTGTGTCGCTGTGCGGCACCTCCACCCTTCGTCCTCTCCCGCGGCTCGCCCGCGCGTGTCGCGCACGTCGTTCGCGCATCATTCGCCTGGTCCGTTCGGACCCGCTCTGCCGGCGCCAGGTCGGCGCTGCGCGTCATCGTGGCACGGCGCGTGGGCGCGGCACGACTCCGGACCCGCGGAACGCGTTCAACCCCAGTCGATCCGGCATCCTGGTGCGATGCCGGGGACCGATGCTGACCGCACCAGCTGGCGGTCGTGGGTGCTCGGCCTGACATGGCTGCCCTGGATGCTGCGCGTCACCTGGATCGCCGTCGCCGCCGTCGGGTGGCCCGCAGTGTCGTCGGCAGTGACCGAGCGCAGCGACGCGGTCGCGACCGTCGCGACCGTCGGTGCCATCGTCGTGTGGGTTGCGGGTGTCGGCGCCATGGCGATCCCGGCCACCGCGTCGTTGACGGCGGTGCGCGTGATCGTTCCGCTGGCGCCACTCGCGGGCGTCGCCACGCTCGTCGGAGACGGCGACACGGCGGACGGCATCGAGACGGTGGTCGTCGGCGCGCTGGCCGCGCTCGTCGCCATGTCGGCAGAGCTGGGCAAGCTGTTCGTGCAAGCGTCGGCCTACGGGGACGAGGAACGACATCCGCTGCGCCCGCCGCTCGGGTTCGCCGTCGCCGCCGGTCTCGCCTGGATCGTCTGGGCCGGCGCGGTGATGTGCGGGCCGCTCCTGCTCGCCGGGCGTGCGTGGATCCCCGGCGCGATCGTGACCGCTCTGGCGGTCCTCACCACGGCGACGCTGCCGAGACGTTGGCACCAGCTGTCCCGACGCTGGCTCGTACTGGTGCCGGCCGGGCTGGCGCTCCACGACCCGGTCGTGTTGGGCGAGACGCTCATGCTGCGCCGGCCGGAGGTGGCCCGGATCCGACTCGCTCCCGTCGACACCGAAGCCGCCGATCTGACCGGACCGACGACGGGCAACGCCATCGAGGTCGCCACCGCGGACACAGTGACGGCACTGCTCGCTCCGACCCGCCAACATCCACGCGGCCGGGCGATCCACCTCACCGCCTTCCTCACCAGCCCCACGCGACCCGGCCGTGCGCTCCAGGCCGCCGCCAGGCGCCGCCTCCCGATCGGCTGAACGTCAATTCAACCGGCGAGGCCACCGCCGTACACGAAGCGGTCGGACGGGTCGTAGAACACCACGCTCTGGCCCAGCGCCACGCGACGCTGCGGGGTCGACCACGTCACGTCGATGCCGCCGCCGGCAGGCACGATCGTGGCCGGCTGCGGGACGCCGTGGGCGCTGCACTGGGCGAGCACCTCACCGGCACGCGGCGCGTCGACCCACGACACGTCGGTCACGTGCAGACCGGGGTCGACCAACTCGGCCGCGGTGCCGATCGTCACGATCGCCGCGTCGTGATCGACACCGACGACGTACCGCTTCGGACCGCCGCCCGGCAGGCCCAGCCCGCGACGCTGACCGACCGTCACCAACTCGAGTGTGTCGACCGTGCCGAGTGGCCGCCCCGACGTGTCGACGACGTCGGCGCGCCGGAACGGGATCCGGCTCCCCAGGAACTGCTCACGCCCTCCAGTCGAGGTGACGAAGCAGACGTCCTGGCTGTCGGGCTTGGTGGCCGTCCGCAGCCCGAGGCGAGCAGCGATCCGCCGCACCTCGTCCTTGGTGATCTCGCCGATCGGGAACAGGGTGCTGGCGAGATCGCGCTGGCCGAGCATGTGCACGACGTAGCTCTGGTCCTTCGTCCGATCGACGCCACGCTCGAGCGTGTAGTGCCCGTTCGTCGTCCGGCCGATCCGGGCGTGATGGCCGGTCGCGACGGCGTCGAAGCCGAGAACCTCGGCCCGCTCGGCGAGGCGGGCGAACTTCACGTGGCGGTTGCACTCGATGCATGGGTTGGGTGTGCGTCCGGCGACGTGCGCCGACACGTACGGGTTCACGACGTGCTCGTCGAAGTCGTCGCCGAAGTTGAACACGACGTGATCGATGTCGAGTTGCTGGGCAACCCGGCGGGCGTCGTCGACGTCGGCCACGCTGCAGCAGCCGGTGTCGCTCTCGCCGCCCCACAGCCGCATCGTGACGCCGACCACGGTGTGCCCGGCCTCGAGGAGGCAGGCGCCGGCGACGGATGAGTCGACGCCGCCGCTCATGGCGAGCATCACCTTCACGTCGAGCCGGCCCGCGCGGTACGCGCCTGCGCACGCTGTGCATCGGCTCGACGCAGCGTGGTGACGGCGTCGACGATCACGTCGATGGCACGGTCGACGTCGACCTGGCTGCTCGTGTGACCGAGGCTCATCCGCAAGGCACCCTGTGACCACGCCGGGTCGACACCCATCGCGGTGAGCACGTGCGATCGCTCCATGGCCCCGCTCGCGCACGAGGAGGCGGCCGAGGCGCAGACGTCGGCCTCGTCGAGCAGGTAGAGCAGCGCCTCGCTCTCGACGCCCGAGATGCACACGTGTGCCGACCCGGCGACCTTCAACTCGCGTGGCACGGTCTCGAGCACGCCGTCGAGCCGTGACGTGATGCCGTCGACGAGCCGGTCGCGCAGGACGCGCAGCCGCTCGTTCTCACGATCGCGGTCGGTGTCGGTGATGCACAACGCCTCGGCGAGGGCGACGATCCCGGCGACGTTGTGGGTACCGCTGCGTCGTTCCCGCTCCTGACCGCCGCCCATGATCAGCGGGGCGAGACGGACACCGTCGCGAACGGTGAGCACTCCGACGCCCTTGGGTCCACCGAACTTGTGGGCGCTCAACGACATCATGTCGACGAGCGGCGTGATCGTGCGCAGATCGAGCCAGCACGCTGCCTGCACGGCATCGGTGTGTAACAGCGCCTTCGGGGCCAGCTCGCGAACGAGTCGGGAGACGGCGGCGAGATCGGTGATCGTGCCGACCTCGTTGTTGACCGCCATCACGCTGACGATCGCGACATCGGGCCCGAGCGCCGCGGCGAGGTCGTCGAGGTCGACCTGCCCGCTGGCGTCGACGCGCACGACACGGCCGCCGAGATGCTCGACGACGTGGAGCACGGCGTGGTGCTCGGCCGCGGTACACACCGCCGTGCCGCCATTGCTCAGCGCCCCGACGATGGCGGCGTTGTCGCTCTCGGTGCCACATCCGGTGAACACGACTTCGCCGGGCAGCACGCCGAGTGTGGCGGCAACGCGATCGCGGGCCTCGTCGACGGCGCGGCGAGCGTCGCGGGCGAACCGATGAGAACCGCTCGGGTTGGCGAACCGCACGTCGAAGAACGGCAGCATCGCGGCGATCGCCTGCGGGCGCATGGGCGACGTCGCGGCGTGGTCGAGATAGGCGAGTGAGGTCGGCGACGGCACGCCCCTACGCTACCGAGCGACGCCGATCCGGCGTCCCGTGCGGTGCCATCCGGTACCTTGCATCGGCGGTGGAGGGCTACGGACCATCCTCGTACGGCGACCGATTCGCCGACGTCTACGACGATTGGTACCGCGGGCTGTCCGATGTCGATGTCGCCGTCGCGGCGCTGCTCGACCTCGCCGGGCGCGGTTCAGTGCTCGAGCTCGGTGTCGGCACGGGACGGCTGGCGATCCCGCTCGCCGGAGCCGGAGCCGCGCGCAACATCACCGTGAGCGGAATCGATTCGAGCGCCGCGATGCTCGACGTGATGCGCGCCAAACCGGGCGCCGAGCTTGTCGACGTCCATCTCGGCGACATGGTCGACGCGATGCCGGAGGGGCAGTTCGCGCTGATCTTCGTCGCCTACAACACGCTGTTCAACCTGGCCGATGCGGCTCGCCAGGCCGCCTGCTTCGCCGCCGCCGCCGAACGTCTCGCGCCGGGCGGCCGGTTCGTCGTCGAGGCATTCGTCCCCGACGATCCACCACGCGAGGGCTCCGCCGTCTCGGTGCGATCGATGACGGCCGACCGGGTCGTGCTGTCGGTGTCGATCCACCGACCCGCGGAGCAATTCGCCGAGGGGCAGTTCATCGAGCTCACCGAGGCCGGAGCGGTCCGCCTGCGGCCGTGGTCCATCCGCTACGCACCGCCCGACGAGCTCGACGCGATGGCGGCGGCCGCCGGCTTGCAGCTCGAGAACCGATGGTTGGGCTTCGGCGATCGCGACTTCCGCGACGGCGACGAACGTCACGTGAGCGCATGGAGGGCGCGCGGGGAGTAGTCGGCGTATCCATGCCTCGTTAACGGGTGTGGCCGGACGTATCCTGGTGGAACTGTGAGTCAGATGCGCCTCAACCAGCTGACGGGACGCTGGGTGACGATTGTCGCCGACCGAGCCGATCGCCCGACCGACTTCGCGCCACGCGGCCGTCAGATCGAAGCCGATACGAATCGTCCGTGCCCGTTCTGTCCGGGCAACGAGGAAGCCACACCACCCGCACTCGAAGCGGTCGACGAAGCCGGCAGCTGGTCGATCCGCATCGTCCCCAACCTCTATCCGGCGTTCGACGGCGACGACGGCTTCGCCGTCCGCCACCTCGGCCCGGTGCACGTCGCGGCCAAGGCCAGCGGGATCCACGAGATCTTCGTGTTCTCCCCCGACCACGACGGCGGCCTGCAGGATCTCGACGATCGTCAGGCGTCCGATCTGATGCACGCCCTCCAACGGCGGTTCGTCGAGCACGCCAGCACCCGTCACGTGCGCTACACCCAGGCGATCGTCAACCACGGGCACGAGGCGGGCGCCTCGCTCTCGCATCCGCACGGGCAGCTGCTCGGCCTGCCGTTCGTGCCGGGCGAGGTGCTCGACGAGGAGCGTGCGTTCGCCCGCTTCGTCGGCGGTTGCGTGCTGTGCACCACGGTCGAGGCCGAGATCTCGTCCGGTGAGCGCATCATCTTCGCCAACGACGACGTCGTCGTGATGTGCCCGTACTGGAGTGGGTCGCCGTACGAGCTGTTGTTCGTGCCGCGCCGCCACGAGCAGCACCTCCAGGACGCCGACGACGATTCGCTCGACGCGATGGGACGTGCGCTGCGCGACGCCACCGCGTTCCTCAACGAGGCGCTCGGCGACATCGCCTACAACGTCGGGTTCCACACGGCACCGCACCAGCACGGCGGCGAGTTCCACTGGCACATCCACCTGTGGCCGAACCTCCACACCATCGCCGGTTTCGAGCGCGGCACCGGCGTGCTGATCAACGTGGTCCCACCCGAGCAGGCCGCCGAGGTCCTCCGCGGGGTCGCCGCTCTCGCCTGACCCGCCCTCCCGGATGTCGCGAATCACGGTGTCGATCGAGCTCGACGCACCGCCTGCACGCGTCTGGGACATCGTGGAGCCGATCGAACGCCACGTCGACTGGATGGCCGACGCGGTCGCGATCCGATTCGACGGCCCGCAGACCAGGGGGGTCGGCACCAGGTTCGTGTGTGACACCAAGGTCGGACCGTTCACGTTGACGGACCGGATGGAGATCACCGAGTGGGACCCGGAACGCTCGATGGGTGTGAGGCACTCCGGCGTCGTGTCCGGTTCCGGGATCTTCACCCTCGAGCCGATCGACCGCGGGCGCCGCACCCGCTTCACCTGGAGCGAGGACCTGCGATTCCCGTGGTACGTGGGCGGCCCGATCGCCGGGCTGATCGGCGGGCAGGCGGTGCTGCGCTGGATCTGGCGGCGCAACCTGCGGACGCTCGAGCGCGTCGTCCGGTCGCGATCCGACTGAGCTTCCGCACGTCGCCTTGCTCAGGCGATCTGGCGCATGATCGCGGTCACGGCAGCACCGATCAGGATCACGACGATCAGCGGTGCTCGTCGCCACGCGGCCACCACCGCGGCTGCGACGCCTGCCGCCCGGGCGTCGAGCACGAGGTCCTGACCGTCGGCGAACGTGTCGTTCACGATCAGCGCCGCGATCAGCGCCGCCGGGATCAACGCCAGACACCGTTCGAGGGGCGCCGGGAGCTGACGCCGGCCGACGACGATCAGACCGAGCACCTTGAACGAGTACGCGGCGGCCGCCAGCACGAGCACGAGCGTCCACGTCATGGTGCACGCAGCCCGAGCAGCGCCGCCGACGAAGCGCACAGGATCGGCACACCGATCGGGGCGAACGGCACGAGCGCGAGACAGATCAGCGCACCCAGGAGCGCCGCCGCCCGACCGATCCGGGTCCGCAGATGGGGGGCGAGCATGGCGACGAAGGCGGCCGGGAACGCCGCATCGAGACCGTACGTCTCGGGGTCGATGGCCTCGCCGGCGAGCGCGCCGATCAGCGTCCCGAGGTTCCAACACACGAAGATCGCGCACCCGGTGATCCAGAACGCGGCTCGTCGGGCACCCGGCTCGTCCTGTGCCGTGGCCATCGCCGTCGACTCGTCGAGCGTGAGGTGAGCGGCGACGAGGCGGCGCCCGAGCGACCCGTCCAGGTCGCGCGACATCGTCAGCCCGTAGACGCCATTGCGGGCCGCCAGCAACATCGCGCTGGCCAGCGCCGACGCAGTGCTCCCGCCGGAGTCGACCACGCTCACCGCACTGAACTGCGACGCGCCGGTGAACACGAGGAGCGACATCGCACACGCCTGCAGGACGGTGCCGCCCGCCGCAACCGCCCCGACACCGAACGCGATCGCGAACACGCCGACCGCCACGCCGATCGTCAGGCTGGCGCTGACGACCGGACGCAATTGGGGTGCCGTGACGTGGGTCAGCAGCGATCGGAGGCGAGAGGTCATTGGGCGGGGAGGCCGAGTCAGGCCGGGAGCCGAGCGCCGATGTGGCACGGCATGCAGCGCACAGCGCCAGGGTAGGGTGCGCGACCGTGCGCGTCCTGATGCTTTCGTGGGAGTACCCGCCCGGGGCTGCCGGCGGCATGGCCGCACACGTCGACGGCCTGTCGCGGGCGATGGCGAGCGCCGGCCACGACGTCGTGCTGTTCACCCGCACCAACCCCTCGTGCGCGGTCGACGAGGTCATCAACGGGGTGCGGGTCGTGCGCGCCGACGTCGACATGCCGTGGCTGCGGGCGGACGCCGAGGTGGCGCGCGCCGCCTCCGCCAACCACGCGTTCGTCGGGCGATCGGCGTGGCTCGGCGATTGGGTTCCCGACATCGTGCACGCCCACGACTGGCACGTGGGCTGGGCGGCCGAGGTGCTCGCCACCGTGTTCGGTGTCCCGCTCGTCACGACGTTGCACGGCACCGAGCGCGGCCGCCACGGCGGTCACCTGCCGGTCGGCGAACCGACCGACATCAACGCCGTCGAGTGGTGGCTGGCGTTCCGGTCGAGCCGTGTCATCACCAGCACTCGCCTGATGGTTCGCGAGATCACGGGCGGGTTCGAGCTCGACCCCGACGTGGTCCGCCGCATCCCGAACGGGATCGACCCGAGTTGGTGGCGGGTCGGAGCGCGCCGCGAAGGCAGCGAGGGCAGCGAAGCCGGCACCGAGGATCACAGCCGCACCGGGGGCGCGGGGACGGCGACGAACCGTCCGGTCGTGTTCACGTGGGGGCGGGTGCAGTACGAGAAGGGCTTCCAGGTTCTCGCCCGGGCGATGGCCAGCCTGCGCGCCCGCGTCCCGGGAATCGTGTGCGTCATCGCCGGGCGCGGGTCGTACCTCCCCGAGCTCCAGTCGCAGATCGACCTCGAGGGCGTCAGCGACATCGTTCAACTCCCCGGGTTCCTGCCCGACGACGACCTGCGGTCGGCGATCCACCGCGCCAACTGCGTCGTCATCCCGTCGTTGTACGAACCGTTCGGGCTGGTGGCGCTCGAGGCGCTCGCCGCCAACGCGGCTCTGATCGTGGCCGACACCGGGGGCCTCGCCGAGCTCGTCGGTGGCACCGGATCGGCGCTGATGTTCGAGCCCGGCAATGCGGAGGAGCTCGCCGATCGGATCGAGCAGGTGCTCACCGAACCCGAGACGGCGCGGGCGATGCAGCGGCGCGCCAACGAACTGCTCGACGCCACCTACAGCTGGGACGCCATCGCGTCACGCACGATCGACGTGTACGCCGAGGTCGCCGCCTCGCCCGTCAACGTCCGGTGAACTCGGCCTTTCCGGGGCCGTGCTCGATGAAGCTCTGCACGCCGATCTGGCTGTCGTCGGTGCCGAACACCTCGACGAACGCCTGGCGCTCGAGCGCCAGCCCGTCGGCCAGCGTCGTCGACAGCCCGGCGTCGATCACGCGCTTGGCGATCGCTTGGGCGGCCAGTCGGCCGCGCGCGAGCTCGGCGGCCATCGCCAACGCCCGCTCGTGGAGCTGATCGGTCGGCACGACCTCGTCCGCCAGGCCGATCCGCAACGCCTCGTCGGCTTTGACCTGGCGCCCGGTGAGGCACAGCTCCTTGGCCTTGCTCGGGCCGATCAGCCTGGCGAGGCGCTGCGTGCCGCCGCCGCCGGGGATGATCCCGAGCAGGATCTCGGGCTGTCCGAACACTGCCCGCTCACCAGCGATCCGGTAGTCACACGCCAGCGCCAGCTCGCATCCCCCGCCGAGCGCGTACCCGCTGACGGCGGCGATGACGAAACGCGGGATGGCGGCGATCGCGTCGAGTGCCTCGTGGATGTGGGGACCGATCGACTCGGCCTCGGCCACGCCACCGAACTCGGAGATGTCGGCGCCGGCGGCGAAGATCCGCTCCCCGCCCGTGACCACGACCGCACCGGGCGGATCGTCGGTGAGCGCCCGGGCAACGTCGCGCAGCCCGGCGACCACCGCACTCGACAGCGCGTTCACCTTCCCGTTGGCGAGCGTGACGACCGCCACCCCATCATCCCGCCGCTCCAGCTCCACCCCTCCCACATCACCCATCCCCCCATTCTGTCTGCCTCAGATGAGCCCACGCGCAATCTGAAGCAGACAGGTCCACGGATTTCCGATTCGAGAGGGGTGGGGCACACAGGGGACGGTGATGGTCGAGTTGTTCGAGGTGATGGCGGCGCAGCACGGCGTGGCCAGCTCGGCGCAGGCGCGGGCGGCGGGGATCAGTTGGCGTGTCGAGGAGGTCCTCGTACGCCGCGGCGTCGTCGGTCGCCCGGCGGCGGGCGTGTTGGTGTCGCCCGCCGCCCCGCGCACCTGGCACCAGCGGGCGATCGAGGCCGTGTTCGCACCTGGTGATGCCGTGCTTTCCCACGCGGCCGCGGCCCGACTGCATGGGCTCGACGGGTTCGACCGCTATGACTTCGTCGACGTTCTGTGCCGCAAGGGCTGGTGGCCGGACCCGCCGGCCGGCACGATCACCCATTTCACACGCGCGGCCTCACCGATGCCGCCGATGTGACAGAGGTCGACTCGATACGGGTCCTGACGGTGCCCGTGACACTGACGCTGCTGGCTCCGACGGCGGGGCTCGGACCGACGGCGCGGGCCGTTGACGAGCGCGCTGCGCCTCGGGCATCACCTCGATGAACTGCGCGAGGTCGCGATCCGGTGGAAGAAGCGCGGACGGGCGGGGCCGCCGACGCTGTTGACGCTGCTCGACGAACGCGATGGCCGCGTCCTGCCGCGCAGCTGGTTCCAGCGGCTGGCGAAGACCGTCCTCGAGCGGACTGGGATCCGACTCGTCGACGAGTATCCCGTGCGAGACGAGCGAGGCATCCTGATCGCCGAGCTCGACCTCGCCGAACCACGGCGCAAGATCGGGATCGAGTGCCAATCGTGGCGATGGCACTCCACACCCGACGCCCAGCATCGCGACGCCCGCCGACGCGGCGCGCTCCGAACGCTCGGGTGGGAGATCGTGGACGTGTGGTGGCGCGACCTGGATCAGCCCAACCGCATCATCGCCGAGCTCCACCACCTCCTCACCACCCGTCCCGTCTCCGCCAGATGAACCCCACGGCCCCGGGCACGGCGAACTGTCTGCTTCAGATGAGCCGACGGGCAATCTGAGGCAGACAGAACGGATTTCAGGCGTCGACGGGGGCGAGCATTTCGTCGGCGGCGGTCCAGGGGTCGACGGTGTGGGCGACCACGGAGCCGCTCAGCTCGTCCCAGCGATCGCCTGTGCAGACCTCGCGGGCCTTCTCGCGCAACCGCTGGGCGACGATCTCGCGAAGCTCCTCACGGGTGCGGAACGCGCGCCGCTCGTCGAGCAACCCGGACTGGGTCGCGTGATCGCGATGGCGACCGATGGCGTCCCACAAATCGACGATCCCGTCACGCGTGGTCGCCACGGTCGACACGATCGGCGGACGCCACGCGTCGTGCGGCAGATCGGACAGGTCGAGCATCTGCTCGAGGTCGCGGACGCGTCGCGTCGACCCCGTTGCGGTCGGCCTTGTTGATGACGAACACGTCGGCGATCTCCATCAGCCCGGCCTTGTTGGCCTGCACGCTGTCGCCCCATCCCGGGTTCACGACGACGACCGTGGTGTCGGCCTTGCCGGCGATCTCGACTTCGACCTGGCCGACACCGACCGTCTCGACGAGGATCCATCGCCGCCCGATCGCGTCGAGCAATCGCACCGCCTCCGGGGTGGCCAGCGAGAGCCCACCGAGATGACCGCGCGTCGCCATCGATCGGATGAACACGCCGGGATCGGTGGCGTGCTCCTGCATCCGCACCCGATCACCCAGGATCGCGCCGCCCGTGAACGGCGACGACGGGTCGATGGCGAGCACCGCCACCTCCAGATCGAGCGAGCGCAGATGTGTGATCAGGGCGCTGGTGAGCGTGCTCTTGCCCGAACCGGGTGCGCCGGTCAGACCGACCGTGTAGGCCTCACCGCTGTGGGCGTGGGCGATACGGCCCACCTCGCGAGCCGCCTCCCCGCCGCGCTCGATGAACGACAACAGGCGGGCCGTCGATGCCCGGTCACCGCCGAGCGCCGCCTCGAACAGCGCAGCGGGTGCTTGATCGCGACGGCTCACACTCGTCCCGCGGGCCAGTCACACCGGGGCTTCGGTGACGTTGACCACCTCGGTCACGCCGTCGACCCGATCTCGCATGATTCGCTCGATACCAGCCTTCAACGTTTGCGTCGACACCGGACACGTACCGCATGCTCCGACCAACATCACGGTGACAACGCCGGTTTCCTCGTCGACGTCGTGCAGCATGATGTCGCCACCGTCGGCCTGCAGGGCCGGGCGAATGACCTCGATCGTGGCTTCCACTTGCTGTCGCATCTCAGTCCATTCAACCAGCGATTCCCGTACGATCTTCCCTCATGGCCGCCACTTCCGTCCGATTCGCGGCGGTGCTGGCCCACCAGGGCGGTTGGGACGAGATGCTGCTCGTCGCCGGTCCGATCGTGGTGATCATCGCACTGTTGGCGCTGGTCAAGCGCCGGGTCGACAGTGCCGCGACGAAGTCTGTGGCCGATGCCACATCAACCCGCGACGAGCCCGGCCCGATCCGGGACGGCCGCTGACCGATCACGATCCGAACGCCGCTCTCGCGCTCACGGCGTCGGCGTGACGCGTTCGATGTCGGCACCGACGCTGCGGAGGCGGCCGACGAGGTCGTCGTAGCCGCGGTCGATGTGGTTCACCCCGGCGATCGTGGTGGCGCCCTCGGCAGCCAACCCGGCGACGACCATCGCCGCACCCGCCCGGATGTCGTGGGCGCGCACGGGCGCGCCCGACAGCCGGCGCACGCCGCGCACGACCGCGTGGTGGCCGCTCGTGCGGATGTCGGCCCCGAGGCGCTGGAGCTCCTCGACGTACCGGAAGCGGCCGGGGTAGAGGTTCTCGGTCACGATGCCGACGCCGTCGGCGATGCTCAGCATGGTGATGATCAGCGGCTTGTAGTCGGTGGCGATCCCGGGATACGGGAGCGTCGCGACGTCGATCGAGCGCAGCTGCTCGGGAGCGACGACCACCAGGCCGTCGCCGGATGCTTCGATCCCGACACCCATCTCCCGAAAGCGCGTCAGCAGCATCTCCATGTGTGCCGGGCGCGCCCCGCGGACCACGATCTCGCCGCCGGCCACGGCCACGGCGGCGAGGTAGGTGGCGGCCTGGATCCGATCGGGCACGGTCGTGTGCGAAACGGGTCGGAGTGAGCCGCGTTCGACACCGCTCACGCTGACCGAGGCGGTGCCGATGCCGTCGATGCGGGCACCCATCGCGACCAGGAAGTCGCAAAGGTCGATGATCTCGGGCTCGCGAGCGGCGTTGTGGATCGTCGTCGATCCCTCCGCGTACACCGCCGCCATCAACAGGTTCTCGGTCGCGCCGACGCTCGGGAAGTCGAACGTGATCTCGGCCCCGTGCAGACGATCGGCGAACGCCTCGAGGTAGCCGTGACTGAACTTGAACGTGGCGCCCATCGCCTCCAGCCCGGCCACGTGCATGTCGATCGGCCGGGCACCGAAGTCGTCGCCGCCCGGCAGCGACAGTCGCACGTGCCCGCACCGCGTGAGCAGCGGGCCGAGCACATTGATCGAGGCGCGGATCCGCTCGACCAGCTCGTACGGCGCGACGGGCGTCAGCTCGCCGCGGTTGGTGAGGACGAGCCGGCCGGGTTCGGGCGCGACGATCGACAGTCCGATCGCGCCGAGCAACTCCGCCATGATCGACACGTCGACGATCTCGGGGACGTTGGCCAGCTCGAATGTCCCGTCCGTCAGCAACGTGGCCGCCATCAGCTTCAGCACCGAGTTCTTGGCGCCCGGGACGACCACCTCACCCGCCAGCGGACCGGCGTGGCGGACCACAATCAACGGTTCAGCGATCGACGGTTCAGGGATCAACGGCTCCTGGGGCGCGATGGAGGGGGACGGGACCGGATCCATCGCCACCAGTATGCTCCGCCGGTGCCCGCAGGCGGTCGAACGGTCACTCGGGTGTGGCCCGACGAGCCCGACGTGGCGGCGGCGCTCGAACGGCCCCGCGACGACCTCGTCCTCGAGCGCCAAACGCCTGACGGAGCGTTCGAGCAGGCGGATGGGCCGTTCCTCGAGTACGAACGGCGCCTCGAACACTCGGACGGGACGCTCGTCGAGACGACCCGCTACCGCATCTCGATCCCGTGGTTCAACTGGCTGTTCGCGCTGCCGGTCCGCGCCCTCGTCGGGCGCCGGTGGCACCAACCCCACCACCACGCCGTTCCCCGGGCGAATCCGTGGTGGGCGCCACCCGACCGGCTGACCGAACGCCAGATCCGCGTTCTCGGTCTGCTCGCCGCGGCATCGATGAGCTCGGCGTACATCAACACGCTGTTCACCCAGACCGTCAAGTTCGCGGCCGACGACTTCGGTGTCGGCAACTGGGGCGTCGGCGTCGCTGGTTCGATCGTGCGCGCTGGCATCGTGTTGACGTTGCCCGCTCGCGGTGCTCGCCGATCGGGTCGGGCGCAAGCGGGTGGTCACGGTCGTCGCCTGGGCGGCGCCGATCGCGACCGCCCTCGGCGCGCTCGCTCCGACGTTCCCCGCGCTGGTCGCGACGCAAGCCATCGGCCGCCCGCTCGGGCTCGCCCTCGACTTCCTCGTCGCCGTCGTCGCCGCCGAGGAGATGCCACGCAACAGCCGGGCCTACGCCGTCAGTGTGCTCGCCATGGCGAGCGGATTCGGCGCCGGCATCGCGGTCATCACACTCCCCCTCGCCGACATCGGGGAGTCGTCGTGGCGGTTCATCTACGTGGTCGCGCTGGTGTGGTTGGTCGTCGCCGTCGACATCGCCAGGCGGTTGCCCGAAACGACAGCGATTCACGCGTCCGCACAAGGTCGCACCACCGCTCGATCGTCGTCGCTTCGGGACACTCGCCCTCGTCGCGATGGCCGCCAACTTCTTCGTCGCCCCGGCGAGCTTCTTCCAGAACAGCTACCTGGAGGACGCGCGTGGCTTCTCGGCCGCCCAGATCACCTGGTTCACGCTGTCGACCGCGACGCCGGCCGGTATCGGCTTGATCATCGGAGGTCGCAACGCCGACATCCGGGGCCGGCGGCACGTGCTCGCCGTCGCCCTCCCTCTGGCAACGGTGCTCGCCGTGGCATCGTTCGCGGTCAACGGAGTACCGATGTGGTTCTCGGCGTTCGGCGCCGGCTTCATCGGCGGCATCGCCTACCCCGCGCTCGCGGTGTACCGCGCCGAGCTGTTCCCGACCGGCAACCGGGGCCGCGCCGCCGGTCTGCTCACCGCCGCCGCGCTCCTCGGTGGGATCGGCGGATTGCTGCTCGCCGGCCAGTTGCTCGACGCCGGCTGGCCGCACGGCCGGGTGATGGCCCTGCTCGCCCTCGCCCAGGTCGTGGTCGTGACCATCGTCCTGACGTCGTATCCCGAGACCGCCCACCGCGAGCTCGAAGAGCTCAACCCCGAAGACGCCGCCTTCGCCCAGGGCCCGGACTGACCGCCGTTCTGTCTGCCCCAGACGAACCGACGGCGCGTCTCAGGCAGACAGAACGGAATTGCAGAAGATGGTGACGGCGGTGGCGATCGTCGGATCGGCGCCCTTCAGGTCGTGGCGGGCACCGTCGATCCAGACGTGGTGGACGTCGCCGGCGATCGTGGCGGTCCAGCGTTCGAGCTCCTCGGGGGTCCCGAACGGATCCTTGGTGCCGGACACGAACAGGCAGGGCACGTTGATCGAGGGAAGGTGCTCGACCCGCAGCCGGTCGGGCTTGCCCGGTGGGTGGAGCGGGTAGCAGATGAGGACCAGACCGGCGACCTCGGCGGGCGGCGGGGACCCGTCGGCGCCAGCTGCCACCATCGAGCACATCCGCCCACCCATCGACCGCCCCCCGATCACCACCGGCCCGCCGTGCTCGGCGACGACGCCGTCGAGCTCGGAACGCACGGCGGCCATCAGGACAGGAGGTCGGTCGGGGGCGCGCCTGCCCAGCTTGCGGTACGGGAAGTCGGCCCGGACGCACGGCGTCGGCGCGACCGCCCGCTCGATCGCGACGAGGCTCGGATGCGAGGCATCCGTGCCGGCACCGGGGTAGAGCAGCACCGCGGCCATGGTCACTTCTCCGACAGGATCTTGCGCGCGGTGTTGAGGTCGAGGATCGCCCGACCGGCGCTCGTCTGATCTCCGCCGTGGTCGGGATGTACGACCCGCATCCGCTGGCGGTACTGGATCGTCACCTCGCGCTTCGTCGGCGCCGTCGTGCCGACCGGGAAGCCGAGCACGTCCAGCGCCCACGCAGTCGGGTCGGCGAGGGCCGAGAGCGTCGTCGTCTGGGCGCCGGCGAGGTGGGCGATCAGCGCCGGACCGATCGGCCCGCGCCACTGCGCGGCCTTGTGCAGCACCGGTGCCACGACGCGCCGGCTCGCCTGTTCGAGTCGTTCGACCGCGTACACGGCACCCAGGACCTGGGCGAGGTTGGTCCCCGAACTGTCGAGATCGAAGCTGAGATCGTCGGCGTTCCCGTTGAGGCGGTGCCGGCTGCGGGCGAGACCGTGACGATCGACCTGGAACCGGTGCCGCAGCCGCGGTTGCACGACCCGGTCGCCACGCTCGATCTGGTCGATCAGGCGGTGCACGTCGGGATGCAGCTCGTCGTCGACCCCATGGATGTGACCGGCGACGACGGCACCGAGCAGCAACCCGCCGAAGCCGGGCGGCGGATCGACCGGGAGGACGAGGTGCCCGAGCGATACGCGGCGGGTCGGCACGGCAGGTCGGGTGTGCCAAACCTCGAGCTCGGCGAGCAACATGCGGCGACAGTACTGACGGACGCGGGCTACACGTAGGGGCGGATGATCGTGCGCAGGTCCTGGGCGTGGCCGATCACTTCGGACGGATCGTGATCGGCGGCGTGGAAGTCGTCGACGAGTGTCTGCGCCGCCGTCACGGCGGAGCTCCACACGCGCACTGTGATGCCGAATGGTGGCCGGCGGGGATCGAGTGACGCGGCGAGGTCGAACAGTTCGTTGCGGGCGGTGGCATCGCCCGGATCGCGGGCGAGGCGATCGGACGCGGTGAACAAGTCGGTGAGCGCGCCCTCCGGTGCGCCGCCGGCGTCGTCGCCGAGCGTGGCCAGATCGCCCGCCTCGATCGCATCGAGGAGATCGTCGACGACGTTCTCGGCGTCCGGCGCGACGTGCAACGTCGAGCCATCCCATCGGTGTGGGATCTCGGCCTCGAGCAGCGCCTGCTGGAGCAGTTCGATGTCGGCCGGCGGCCATTCGTCGAGACCGAACTCGGTCGACGGCAGATCGCCCGCGAGAGTGACCGGGAACGGGCCGAGCTCGCGCTCGAGCTGCTCGAACAACTCGTCGACGGCGTCCTCGATCTCCTCGGGGACGACCAGCTCGTCACCCTCCCATGCGTGCGGATGGCCGGCATCGGCGAAGGCGGCCGCCAACTCGGCGCGCTGGTCGAGCGACCAGGCCGATACGTCGTACAGCACGTTGACCGTGTCGGGGTCGTTCGGGTCCCAATCCATCGGAGGTGCGCCGGACGGGACTGCACTCGACACGTCCTCGTCCTCGCCGTCGGATCGGCTCACGAAAGGCATGCCAAGACGCTACCGGCCGGCCCCGACCACCGGGGTTCGGTCGCCCGCTCGATCAACGCGAGCGCGGTGTCGATCAGCGCCAGCGGGCGACGAACTCAGCCGATCAGCCGGTACTCGGCGAGCTTGTTCTCGACCGCGCGAAAGCCGTGCCCCTCGCCGTCCATCACGTGGAACTCGATGTCACCACCGCCGCGCGGATGAGCTCGACGAGGCGCAGGCTCTGCTCGATCGGTACGACCGGATCGGCGTCGCCGTGCAACACCAGAAGGGGGGCGGCGATTCGTTCGGCGTACGTCAGCGGCGACCGTTGGCGGTAGAGGACGACGTCGTCGAGTGGGCCGACGAGCGACATCGTGTAGTGCGCCTCGAAGCGGTGGCTGCGGGTGGCGAGATCGGCGAGGTCGGTGACGGGGTACAGCGCGATTCCGGCGGCGACGAGTCCGGCGTGGAGGCCGAGCACGCCGAGCACGGTCGTCCCGCCGGACGACCCGCCCATCACGACCGTCCGCTCCGGCACGCTCCAGCCGTTGCCGTGCGAAGCCGCCACGATCGCAGCCGTGTCGTCGACGTCGATCCGGCCCCATCCGCCGCGCAGCGCCTGTTGATAGGCGCGGCCGTGCCCGGTGCTCCCGCGGTGATCGGGGACCAGCACGTCCCAGCCCTGCGACCACCAGTACGCGATCCGCGGCAGGAACTCGACCTGCCACTGGTCGGTCGGTCCGCCGTGGATCGAGCACAGCGTGCGACCGGCGCCCGCGACGTACCGTCGCGCGTGCAGCGTGACGCCGTCGTGGTCGACGGTGATCGCCTCCGGTTCGGGCAGTTCGACCGAGTCCCATCCGACGACCGGGCCGACGGCGAGGACGCGTCGCGGCCACGTCGTCTTGTCGCGTGCGGAGGTCGCGCTCGTCGACGTGTCGTACACGGCGACCTGGGTCGGTGTGCGCGCCCCGGTGCGGACCGCCGCGAGACGATCGCCGACCCACGTGAGTTGGCCATGCACGCCACGCGCGATCTCGGTCACCTCGCCCGATTGCACATCGGCGACGCAGAGGCGGCCGAAGCCGAGCTCGTTGCGCGTGAACGCGACCCGGTCTCCGTCGGGCGCCACCGCGTACGACCGCTGCCCCATCCCCCATGACGGACCGGCGTGCTCGAACGGTTCGTCGACCAACGGGCGGTCACCCACCCAGACGTTGAGCCAACCGGTGTCGTCGCGGACGGTCGTGATCGTGCCGTCGGGCATCGCCCGCGGCTGGTGCACGGCACCGGCGCCGACCGACACCGATCGATCCGCAACCGCGCGTCCGGCTCCGTCGAATGCGACGTGCTGGACGCGCGGCCGCGTCCCACGGCATGTCCGGCACGTTCCACGCGGTCCACATCGCGGCGGACCCGTCGATCGCGATCGCGGGGTCGAAGCAGAAGTCGGCGGAGCCGTCGTCGAGACGCTCCGCCGGGCGGTCGTCGTCGAGCCAACACCGCCACACCTGCGGCCTGGTCGACCACGTACACGGCGAAGCTCGCGTCGCGTGCGACCACCGGAGCCTCGACACGCGCCTCGGACCCGTGCCTGGTGAGCCGCCGCACCGCTCGACCGGCGATGGCGTGCAACCACAGGTCGCCACCGATGGCGGCGTAGACGATGCCGGAACCGTCGGGGAGCCAGTCGAAGCACCCACCACCGAGCCCGCGGCCGGGGGCCGGCATCGGCAGCGTCGTGAGCATGCGTTCCGGCCCACCGTCGGACGCGACGACGACGATCGCCGTCGAGCCGCCCATCGTGGCGACGAACGCGACCCACGAACCGTCTGGCGACAACTTCGGTTCGGTGAGCTCGCGTCCGGCGACGCACATCGCCGGTGTCACGACGTGCTGGCCTCCGTTCGGGCGGGTGGGCATCACGCCGAAGATACGGGGAATATGTCACACATAACTCGCTTGCATCGCCTCCCCTCCGCGGCCACGATGAGAACTCCACGACCGGAGAGGAGGTGTACCGATGACGATGAGCTTTGCCAATGCAGGAGTCCGCATCGGCGCGCCCGCCGGCTGTGGCCTCACCGCCTGACACTCGTCGCGCCCGGAATCTCCAGCGCACGCGTATCACCAGGCCGGATCAAGCATCCCTGAAACCTGCGGGGCGCGCTCGCGCCCGGCATCCGACGAAAGGAACCGTCATGTTTCTCAACTCACCTGAACTGAAGCTGATGTTGGCTCGCGATCGGCAGGAAGAGCTCCGCCGCGTCGCAGGTCACAATCGCCTTCGGCGTGAGTCGCGACGGCATCGAAGACCAAGCCCGTAGCGACTCCACGCTCGACCCCCGTGCGGTCGGGACGCGGGGCGGAGGAGTACTGGGTCCGCCCGGTACCGTGAGCCACCATGAGTGGCTCCTCCGCCCAGCGTCCTGACCGGAACCTTGCAATGGAGCTGGTCCGGGTCACCGAATCGGCTGCGCTCGCCGCCGCCCGATGGGTCGGTCGAGGCGACAAGTTCGGCGCCGACCGGGCCGCCGTCGACGCCATGCGCACCATCCTGAGCACCGTCCAGATGGACGGGATCGTCGTGATCGGCGAGGGCGAGAAGGACGAAGCCCCGATGCTGTACAACGGCGAACGCATCGGTGACGGGTCGATGCCCGAGGTCGATGTCGCGGTCGACCCGATCGATGGCACGACGCTCACCGCCAACGGCGCCAACAACGCACTGGCCGTGATCGCGGTCAGCGATCGTGGCTCGATGTTCGACCCCGGCCCCTCGTTCTACATGGAGAAGATCGCCGTCGGGCCCGAATGCGTCGGCGCCATCGACATCACGGCGAGCGCCACCCAGAACCTGCGCTGGATCGCCAAGGCCAAGCGGGCGAGCGTCCGCGACCTGACCACGGTGATCCTCGACCGGCCCCGCCACGCGGCACTCATCGAAGAGGTGCGCAGCCAGCGGCGCCCGGATCCGCCTGATCAGCGACGGTGACGTCTACGGGGCGATCGCCACCGCGTGGCCCGACGCCGGAGTCGACGTCCTGCTCGGGATCGGCGGCACACCGGAAGCGGTCATCGCCGCGGCGGCGTTGAAGAGCATGGGAGGCGAGATGCAGGCCCGACTGTTGCCGCAGTCCGAGACCGAACATGCGGCCGTGATCGCCGCCGGGTACGACCTCAGTGCCGTCCTCACCGAGAACGACCTCGTGCGCGGCGACAACTGCTTCTTCGCCGCCACCGGGCTGACCGATGGACAGTTGCTGCGAGGCGTCAGCTTCGACAGCCGCGGCGCACGGACGCAGAGCCTGGTGATGCGCTCGCGCAGCGGCACCGTCCGGTTGGTCGACGCCCGCCACCACGTGACGAAGCTCCAGGAGTTCTCGGCGATCGACTACTCCTGAGGGCGATCGCCACCACCCCGCTGCACGAGGCCCGAGAGGCGACGCACGAATCCGCGGGGCGCGAAGCCGCCGGCGGTCACCATCGTCTTGTAGGCGATCCCCGGCACCGACAGTGCCTTGCCGGCGATCACGTCGTTCAGTCCCGCGCGCGCGACGTCCTCGGCCGACATCCACAACGCCGCCGGATACCGATCGAGGGCGCCGTCCGGGCTGCTGACCTGCTGGAACTCGGTCCGTGTCAAGCCGGGACACAGCGCGGTCACGTGGACCCCGGTGCCACGCACCTCCTCGTGCAGCCCCTCGGTCAGCGTCGTGACGTAGGCCTTGGTCGCGGCGTACACCGACAGGCGGGGCGCGGCCTGGAACCCCGCGACACTCGACACGTTGAGCAGCCACCCGCGCCGGCGCGGCACCATCGAGGCGAGCGCGGCGTGGCTCAATCGGGTCAGGGCGCCGACGTTGAGCTCGATCTCGCGTGCGAGCCGGGCCGGGTCGAGCTCGTGGAACATTCCGGTCGTGCCGAACCCGGCACAGTTGACCACCAGGTCGATCGAGGTCGCCGGATCCGAGATCCGCCCCGCGACGGCCCGCTGGCCGGCGGCCGTGGTGAGATCGGCGACGACCACGTCGAAGCCGGCGTGGCGGTCGGCGAGCTCGTCGAGGCGCTCACGGCGGCGCGCCACCACGACGGTCGGGACACCGGCGTTGCCGAGCGCGTCGGCGATGGCGGCGCCGATCCCGCTCGATGCCCCGGTGACCAGCGCCGACTCGAATGGAACGTCCCTCATCCCCCAATTCTGCCCCCCACCCGTTCTGTCTGCTTCAAACGGGCTGTCGCGCCATCTGAGGCAGACAGTTCGACGTGGGGTCAGGTGACGGAGATACCGGCGGTGCTGAGGCGGGCGTTGGCGCGGCGGAGGGCGGCGACCGCCTTGGCGTCGTCCTCGTGGCGCATCTGCTCCTCGGCGCGATCCTTGGCGGCCCTGGCGCGCTCGACGTCGATCTCGTCGGCGAGCTCGGCGACGTCGGACAGGATCGACACCTTGTTGCCGCTGACCTCCACGAACCCGCCGTGGATGGCGATGTCGCGCACCACACCGTCGACCTGGAAGACGCGCGTGTGGTTCTCCGACAGGGCCCCGAGGAACGGTGCGTGATTGGCCTGGAACGCGATCTCACCGCCGCCGAACGTTCGCGTGATGACCATCGTGGCCTGGCCGGAGTAGAGCACCCGCTCGGGCGAGACGACCTCGACGGTCATCGGCTCGCTCATGGGTCGATCTCCACGGCGCGAGATGGCACGCTCATGCGCTGTCCTGCAGGGCCTTGGCCTTCACGTGCACCTGCTCGATGCTGCCGACGTTGAGGAAGGCCTGCTCGGGCACCTCGTCGAGCTCGCCGTCGATCAGCGCCTCGAACGACTCGACCGTCTCGTCGGTCGGCACATACTCACCCTTCAGGCCGGTGAAGACCTCGGCGACGAAGAACGGCTGCGACAGGAACCGTTGCACCTTGCGGGCCCGGTTCACGGTCAGGCGGTCCTGCTCGGACAGCTCGTCGAGTCCGAGGATGGCGATGATGTCCTGCAGCTCCTTGTAGCGCTGCAGCGTCTCCTGCACGCGGCGGGCGACGTTGTAGTGCCGCTCGCCGACGACCTCGGGGCTGAGGATCGTCGAGGTGGAAGCGAGCGGGTCGACGGCCGGGTAGATGCCGAGCGCGGCGACCTGCCGCGAGAGCTCGGTGGTGGCGTCGAGGTGCGTGAACGTCGTGAACGGGGCCGGATCGGTGTAGTCGTCGGCGGGCACGTACACGGCCTGCAGCGACGTGATCGAGCGACCCTTGGTCGACGTGATGCGCTCCTGCAACTGGCCCATCTCGTCGGCGAGCGTCGGCTGGTAGCCCACCGCCGACGGCATCCGGCCGAGCAGCGTCGACACCTCGGAACCGGCCTGCACGAAGCGGAAGATGTTGTCGACGAACAACAGCACGTCCTGGTTCTGGACGTCACGGAAGTACTCGGCCATCGTCAGCGCCGACAGGGCGACGCGCAACCGGACTCCCGGTGGCTCGTCCATCTGGCCGAACACGAGGGCGGCCTTCTCGAACACGCCCGACTCCATCATCTCGAGCCGCAGGTCGGTGCCCTCACGGGTCCGCTCACCGACTCCGGCGAACACCGACACGCCACCGTGCTGGGACGCGACCCGGTTGATCATCTCGGTGATGAGCACCGTCTTGCCGACGCCGGCACCACCGAAGAGGCCGATCTTGCCACCCGCCACGTATGGCGTGAGCAGGTCGATCACCTTGATGCCGGTCTCGAACATGCGCGCCGACGGCTCGAGCGCATCGAAGTCGGGGGCGTCGCGGTGGATCTCCCAACGCTCCATCTCGGCGAAACCTTCGGGTGGCTCGTCGAGCGCGTCGCCCCAGACGTTCCACACGTGGCCGAGCACCTTCTCGCCAACCGGGACGGAGAGCCCCTTGCCCGTGTTGCGCACCGCGGTGCCACGCGTCAGGCCGTCGGTCGGCCGCATGCAGACGGCCCGGATGCGACCCTCGCCCAGCTGCTGCGCCACCTCGGCGAGCACGGAGTGCGACTTGCCGTCGACGGTGATGTCGAACTCCACGGCGGTGTTGAGCTCGGGAAGCGCGCCGCGTGGGAACTCGACGTCGATCACCGGGCCGGCGATCCCGACGACCCGGCCTTGCTTGAGGTCGCTCTCGGTCATGGTCATGTGAGTGATGTCTCCCTGTTCACCGCGATGCGGTCACGATCTGGTCGCCGTGTCGGCGAGCTCGTCGAGCTCGGGGAGCACGACGTAGTACTGCTTGTCCGAGCCGAGCGCCTCGGCGCCACCGACGATCTCCATGATCTCGGTGGTGATCGAGTCCTGCCGGGCGCGGTTCATGATCCGGCTGAGGTTCTTGATCAATTCCTCGGCGTTGTCGGTGGCCGACTTCATCGCCCGTTGACGGAAGGCCTGTTCGGACGCCGCGGCATTGAGCAGCGCGGCGTACACGCGGGCCTCGACGTAGCGCGGCAGGAGTGTGTCGAGGATCGTCGACGGGTCGGGCTCGAACTCGTAGTCGCCGGCGGGGCCCTCACCAGTGCCGGGCTTGCCGTCGCCACCGGTGACGGCGTCGGCCGTCAACGGCACCAGCGGACGCAGCACGACTTCCTGGCTGCCGGTCGTGATGAAGCGGGTGTACACCAACTCGACGCTGTCGACGTCGCCGTTGATGAACAGGTCGATGACGTGCTGCCCGATCGCCTTGGCGTCGGCGTACGACGGGCTCTCGCTGAACCCGTTGAAGGCCTGACCGAGGCGATAGCCACGGAACCGGAAGTAGCCCTCGGCCTTGCGGCCGACGGGAATCACCGTGTACTCCCGTCCGGCGAGGACGTCGGCTTTGACTTCGCCTTCGGCGGCGCGCTGGACCCCGGCGTTGTAGCCGCCGCACAACCCGCGATCGGCGGTGATCACGACGTAGCACGTGCGACGGATCTCGTCGCGCCCGACGAGCAGCGGCGACGACGTGCTGCCGCCCGCGGCGGCGAGGTCGCGGACCACCTCGGTGATCTGCTCGGAGTACGGGACTGCGGCGTGAACCCGCGCCTGGGCCTTCACGATCCGGGAGGCCGCGATCAGCTCCATGGCGCGCGTGATCTTCTTCGTCGCCTGGACGGTGCGAATGCGTCCTCTGAGGATCCGTTCCTGGCCGCCTGCCATCTCGTTACTCCGTTGCCAGCGTCTTCGCGCTGTGGGCCTCGCCGACCTCGTCGGCATCGACCGATGTGGGGTCGACGACGATCTGGATTCCGCTGTCGGCGACGAACTGGTCCTTGAAGGCCTGCACCGCGTCGGCCAACGCATCGGGCACGGCACCCGTACGCAGCTCGGCCAGCATCGAAGCGTGGCGGCCGCGCATGTAGTCGAGCATCGCGGTCTCGAAGCGCTTGACGTCGGGGGCCGGGATGTCGTCGAGGTAGCCGCGCGTGCCGGCGAAGATCGAGACGACCTGTTCCTCGACGGGCATCGGGCTGTTGAGCGGTTGCTTCAGGAGCTCGACCAGGCGGTAGCCGCGATCGAGCTGGGCCTTCGACACCGCGTCGAGCTCGGAGCCGAACGTGGCGAACGCCTCGAGCTCGCGGAACTGGGCGAGGTCGAGCTTCAGCGTGCCGGCGACGGCCTTCATCGACTTGACCTGGGCGGCGCCACCGACGCGTGACACCGAGATGCCCACGTCGACGGCCGGACGCACGCCGGACTTGAACAGGTTCTCCTGGAGGTACACCTGGCCGTCGGTGATCGAGATCACGTTGGTCGGGATGTACGCCGAAACGTCGCCGGCCTTGGTCTCGATCACCGGCAGGGCGGTGAGTGATCCGGCGCCGTTCTCGTCGGACAGCTTGGCGGCCCGCTCGAGGAGCCGGCTGTGGAGGTAGAACACGTCGCCGGGGTAGGCCTCACGGCCCGGCGGCCGGCGCAGCAGCAGTGACAGCTGGCGGTAGGCCTCGGCCTGCTTCGACAAGTCGTCGTAGACGACGAGCGCGTGCTCGCCGTTCTCCATCCAGTGCTGACCCATCGCGCACCCGGCGTACGGGGCGAGGTACTTGAACGGCGCCGGGTCGGCGGCGGGGGCGATGACCACGACCGTGTACTCCATCGCACCGGCCTGACGCATCGTCTCGACGGTCTGGGCGATCGTCGAGCCCTTCTGACCGATCGCCACGTAGATGCACTTCACGCCCTGACCCTTCTGGTTCAGGATCGTGTCGATGCAGACGGTGGTCTTGCCGGTCTTGCGGTCGCCGATGATCAGCTCGCGCTGACCGCGCCCGATGGGCGTCATCGCGTCGATCGCCTTGATGCCGGTCTGCAGCGGCTCGTGCACCGGCTTGCGGCCCATGATGCCGGGCGCCTGGATCTCCATCCGGCGGGGCTGCACGCCGACCAGCTCTCCAAGGCCGTCGACCGGCTCGCCGAGGGCGTTGACGACGCGGCCGAGCACGCCGTCGCCGACGGGTACCGACAGGATGCGACCGGTGGCCTTGACGGTCTGGCCCTCCTGGATGTCGTCGGAGTTGCCGAGCACGACGGCGCCGATCGAGCGCTCGTCGAGGTTGAGGGCGAGACCGACCGTGCCGTCCTCGAACTCGAGCAGTTCGTTCACGGCCGCGTCCGGCAGGCCCGACACGCGGGCGATGCCGTCGCCGACCTCGGCGACACGACCAACGGTGCGAGCCTCGAGCGACGGCTCGAAGCCTTCGAGGTTCTTCTTGAGGGCCGCCGCGATGTCGGCGGCGGAGAGGGTGAGTTCAGCCATTGTGAGGATCTCCTACAGGCGGCTTTTCAACTGGTCGAGACGGGTGCGGACGCTGCCGTCGATGACGGTGTCGCCCACGGTGGCGACGATGCCTCCGAGCACGGAGGGATCGACGATCACCTTGAGGTTCACTTGCTTGCCGGTGGCGTTCGTCAACGCCGCCTTGAGACGGTCCTGCTGGTCGTCGGTGAGCGGAACCGCGCTGCGGACCTCGGCGACCTCGAGGTTCTTGGAGGCCGACGCCCGCTGCACGAGCTTGTCGATGATCGCCGGCAACTCGCGGCCGCGGCCCGAGCCGACCACCATCGACACCAGCTGCACGGTCGTCGACGTGGTCTTGTCGCCGAGCAGATCCTCGACGACCTTCTGGCGCATCGCGGCCGGCACCATCTCATCTGTAAGTGCGTCACGAAGTGACTCGTTCGACTCGTAGGTCCTGGCGAAGCGGAACAGCTCGTCTTCGACCTCGTCGAGCGTGCCCTCGGCGCGGGCGACCTCGAACAATGCCCGTGCGTACCCGTCGATGCGTCCCTCGTCACTCATGTGCTCGCTCCGTGTCGGATGGTCGTTTCCGCTCGCCGCAGATCCAACCGTCGTTTCTGTGTATTTACGAGCTCGCTCCAACTCCCGCTCATGTGCTCGCTCCAACTCGCTGAATGAAGCTCTCGATCAGTTCCTGTTGGGTCGCGTCGTCGAGCGTCTCGATCACGACGTCGTCGACCACGGAGCTGGAGACGCGGATCATCTCGCTGCGCAGCTCGTCGCCGCTGCGACCGGCCGCCGCCTCGAGATCGGCTGCGGCGCGGGCCTCGAGCTCGGCGAGC
This sequence comes from Ilumatobacteraceae bacterium, assembly GCA_963776935.1. GTDB lineage: Bacteria > Actinomycetota > Acidimicrobiia > Acidimicrobiales > Ilumatobacteraceae > JALOLG01. The sequence goes on from CAVZOP010000001.1 coordinate 277,992, forward strand.
TCGGTCTCGAGCCGCGCCCGTCCGTCGGTCAGCAGCGCCGCGGCCTCGTCGTCGGCGACGGCCAACAGCCGCTCGCGCTCCTCTTCGATGTTGCCTTTGGCCTGGCGGATCTCGGCGGCCTCGGCGTCGGCGTCGGTGACCGCGGCTGCACTGGCATCGAGCTCGGCCTGGATCCGCGCCGTGCGGTCGGCGAGACCTTTCCTGACCGCCGGGCCGGCGTACTTGTACAGCAGGTAGAAGATGATCAGCGAGGCGAGGGTTCCGTAGATGATCTCCGCTTGCTCGGGGAACAGCCAGTGGTGGGTGACGATCTGGCCGTTCTCGTCACGGTGCGGCTCTTCTTCGGCCGCGATCAGGATGGCGTTGACGAACCTCATTGTGCGGCCCCCACGGTCATCGCCGACGACACGGCGCCGGTCACCACCGCGCGGTCCGGTTGCTTCCCGGTCGCCAGCACGACGATGTCCGAGGCGAGCTCGGTGACGGCCTCCTCGATCTGGGATCGAGCGGCTTCGCGCTCGGCGTCGACCCGGGCGATGGCCTCGGCGCGACGTTCGGCGATGCGCGCGTTCACCTCGGTGAGACGCTCCTGGCGTTCGGCCTCGAGTGTCTGGCGGGCGGCGTCGACGCGAGTCGCGGCCTCCGCTCGAACCGCCGCCAGCTGGGTCTGGTATTCCGACACCTCGGACTGGGCGGCCAGCCGGGTTGCGTCGGCGTCCTCGTGGCCGGCGCGGATGCTCGCGTAGCGGGCCTCCATCCCCTTCTTCATCCGCGGGTACAGCACCAGCCGCATCAACACCGCGAACACGATGAACGATCCGGCGCCCCATATGAGCTCCTTGGGCTCGGGCGCGATCGGGCTCGGGCCGTCCTTCGGCTCGACATCGCTATGAGACTCTTCACCCTCCTCGGCGGCCTCGTCGTCGGCGACACCGACGAGTCGGACCTCGACGGGAGAGCTGCCCCGTTGGGTGGCGACGGCAATCAGCACGTCAGCTCCTTTGGTGGGATTGGGGATCGGTTCGGATGGGGATTCGCTGGCGCGGACGCAAATGGCCTGGATGCGAGCTCAGAGCCCGAGGAGGATGAACACCACGAAGCCGATCAGGGCGAGCGCCTCGGTGAAGGCGATGCCCAAGAACATCGTGGTGCGCACCATGCCGGCTGCTTCCGGCTGCCGGGCCATCGCCTCGATGGCCTTGCCGGCGACGTAGCCGATGCCGATGCCGGGTCCGATGGCCGCGAGGCCGTACGCAAAGCCGGCGCCGATGGCCGCGTTGGCAGCCTTCTGGTCGTCGGCGTTGAGAGCGGCTTGGGCAACCAGGCCGGTGATTGCTTCCATGGTGGTGTCTTTCTCCTATGAGTGGAACGTGAGTGGGAGATCGGGAACTGATCGAATGGGGCGCGGTCGCGTCAGGCGACGGCTTCGGCGGGTGTAGCGACGGGCTTGGGGGACTCGTCCTCGAGGGTGAGCAGGTCCACCACCTCGGAATGCTCTTCGTGCTCGTCGTGGCCCGCCATCGAGAGGCCGATGTACACGCAGGCGAGGATCGTGAAGATGTACGCCTGCAGGAAGCCGACGAGCACCTCGAAGGCGGTGACGAACGTGAGCATGAAGAACGGCAGGACCGCCATCGGCTTCAAGGCGATCGTGTCGCTCTGCACCAGCGCCTCGGTGAGGATGGCGAACGTGACGAGCAGCATGTGACCGGCGAGCATGTTGGCGAAGAGTCGGATCATCAGGGCGAACGGCCGCAGCAGGATGTTCGACACGAATTCGATGAGCCCCACGAGCGGCTTCATCGCCACCGGCACGCCGGGCGGCCACAACATGTGGGTGAGGTAGCCGAGCTTCTGGTGCTTGAACCCGACGCCGTTGTACATGAACCACACGACGATGGCGAGGAAGAACGGGATCGCCATCCGGGCCGTCGCCGGCATGTAGATGATCGGGATGATCCCGGGAACGTTGCACAGGTAGATGAAGATGAAGAACGACAGCATGTGGGGCGTCCACTTGAGCCCCTGCTTGCCCATCGTCTCCATGATCAGACCCTCGATGAACTCGACGACGATCTCGGCCAGGTTGCGGACCCCCGTGGGCGCCACCAGCGGATCCTTGCGGGCAGCCAACAAGAAGACGGTCGTGCCGATGATCGTCGCCGCGCAGGCGATCATGGCGATCTTGTTGAAGGTGGGGAACAGGTCGACCCACCGGACCACTTCGTTGATTTCGGGGAACTCGAGTCCGAGCACGGAGGCTGTCCTTTGCGGTGACTGGGGTCGTGACGGGAACGGTCGTTGTGGCGCGGGGTTGCGTGTGCGTTACGGGCGTGCGGGTTTCAAGCCGGGATGGGCGAGTGAGATGGCGACGTACTTGAGCTCCCAGACGAGGAGCCCGAGGTGCGTGACAATGATGCTCGTTCCGAGCGCCGGGAGCGAAATCCACGCCGTGTCCTTGACGACGTAGACGGCGACGAAGATCAGCGCCAGACGGAACAGGTAGCCGAACAGGACGCCGCCCATCATCACGGCCAATGAGATGCGGCCGGTCACGGCGATGATCGCCGCCGACAGTCCGAAGTTCACGAGCACCGAGCGCGATCGCGTAGGCGCTGCTGTACGCGCCGTCGCTGCCCCAGATCACACCACAGATGGCGATGAGCACCGGCGCCGCGACCAGGCCACGCTTCACCATGTCGATCGAGACCTCGACCTCGGGCGCCGGTCCCTCGAGGCGGGTGGTGAGCGCGGACGGTTGCGGCTTGGGCATCAGGCCACCACCCGCTTCGAATCGGGCGGCGATTCGGGAGCCGATCCTGAGCCTGATCCGGGCCTCGAGCTCCCGCGGCGATCGGCGTCGAGGCGATCCATGCGGGCGATGTACGCGTACTTGAAGCGGAGGAACACCCCGACCGCGCCGACCAGCATCATCCCGATCGTGAACACCGGTGTCGTGCCGAGCCAGCGGTCGATCAGGACACCGAGACCGAGGAACAGCACGAGGGCGAAGGCCGCCTCCATCCCCTGGACGACCGAATCGTCGGGCTCCACTCGTTTCGGGATGGGGTGTCTCATCGGTCACAGGGTTTCACAGCCTCGCCGGTGAAGCTTGTGAAACTAAGCACAAGCTAACCCGTCCACCCCACCCAGCGCAACTACGTCTCACGTCAAACCCGAACTGTCTGCTTCAGACTGCTCGTGTGCTCATCTGAGGCAGACAGTTCGGGGGTTCAGGTGAGGCCGTTGGTGCGGCGGCGGACGCTCGGGTGGAAGACGGTGAACAACACGATCGCCAGCGCGCCGATCCCGAACGGAAGGTAGGTCGGGTTCTCGTTGGTGAGGACCGGGTAGAGCACGAACGCCGACAGCAACGCGGTCCACGTCCACAGGATCAGCACGCTGCGCCGGTGACCGTGGCCGAGGTTCATCAGGCGATGGTGCAGGTGCCCCTTGTCGGCGACGTCGATCGCCTGGCGGCGGGTGGTGCGGCGCACGATCGCGAACAGCGTGTCGAGGATCGGCACGCCGAGGATCAGCAGCGGGATCACCAACGGGGCGAGGAAGAAGAACGTCTGGCCGACGAATGCTTGCGTGTTCTCGTCGGCGCGTCCGCCGACGACGCTCGTCGAGACGGCCATCAGCAGCCCGAGGAGGAACGCGCCGCCGTCGCCCATGAAGATCCGCGCCGGGTTGAAGTTGTGCGGGAGGAAGCCGAGGCACAGCCCGACCGTGATGATCGCGAACAGCGGACCGATGTTCGGCGCCGACAGCAGGTCGAGCTCGTCGAGCCGGTTGCTGTAGAGGAAGAACGCCCCGGCACCGATGGCGACGATCCCGGCCGCGAGCCCGTCGAGGCCGTCGATGAGGTTGATCGCCTGCGTCATCACGAGCAGCCACAGCACGGTGACGAGTGGCTTCCAGTCGGCGGACAGGACGATCACTCCATAGAACGGAACGCGGAAGGAGTACATCGTCACGCCGAACCACACCAGCGTGATGCCGGCGAGGACGGTGCCGGTCACCTTCGCCGGAGGCGCGAATGTCGTAGATGTCGTCGATGAAGCCGACGGCGAAGATGACGATCGCGGCGATCGCGACACCGAGCGGCTCGGTGTTGGTGTGGAACAACCCGTCGAACTGACCGAGCATGCGTGCGACACCGAGGGCGACGAAGAAGCCGATCAGCATCGCCAGACCACCGACATCGGGGACGGGCGACGTGTGGACCGATCGCTCGTTGGGGATGTACACCCAACCGTGCCGCTTGGCGTACCAACCGACCACCGGGGTGACGAGGAACGTCACCACCGCGGCGACGAGGCCGATGATGAGGTAGTCACCCAACGTCGGCAGCATCGAAGGTCAGCCTACGGGAGTGCTCGACCGGTGCTCATCCGCGCCGCGACACGTCCGTGACGTTCACGCCCGGCTGTCGGCTCGTGGATCAGGAGGCGAGGTCGGCGTAGGCGGGGAACCGGGCGCACAGCTCGGCGACCTCCTTGCGCACGATCTCGATCTCGTCGGCGTCGTCGCGGCCACGCAGCACCCTGGCGATGCCGCCTGCGATCAGCGGCATCTCGGCCTCCGTCATGCCCTGCGTCGTGACCGAAGGAGTGCCGATCCGCAGCCCGCTCGTCACGAACGGGCTGCGCGGGTCGTCGGGGATGGAGTTCTTGTTGAGCGTGATGCCCGCCTCGTCGAGCACCGACTGCGCTTCCTTGCCGGTGAGCTCGGCGTCGAACGGGCGCAGATCGACCACCATCAGGTGGTTGTCGGTGCCGCCGGACACGAGGCGGAAGCCCTCGACGACCAACGCCTCGGCCAACGCCGACGCATTGCGCACGATCTGCTGGGCGTACTCGCGGAAGCTCGGATGGGCGGCTTCGTGGAACGCGACGGCCTTGCCGGCGATGACGTTCTCGAGCGGTCCGCCCTGCCAGCCGGGGAACACGGCCTTGTCGATCGCCGCGGCGTGGGTCTTGGTGGACAGGATGCACCCGCCACGTGGCCCGCGGAGCGTCTTGTGCGTCGTGAACGTGACGACGTCGGCGTACGGCACCGGATCGGGGTGGACCCCACCGGCGATCAGGCCGGCGACGTGGGCGGCGTCGAACATGAACAGCGCCCCGACCTCGTCGGCGATGGCGCGGAACGGTTCGGGATCGAGGCGGCGCGGGTAGCTCGTCGTGCCGGCCACGATCAGCTTGGGGCGGTGCTCGAGGGCGAGCTCGCGGACCTGGTCGAGGTCGATCCGCTCGTCGCCCGGAGTGATGCCGTAGGCGACGAAGTGATAGAGGATGCCGCTCGCGTTCACCGGTGAACCGTGGGTGAGGTGACCGCCGTGGTCGAGGCTGAGTCCGAGCACGGTGTCGCCCGGTTTGAGCAGCGCCTGGTACACGCACATGTTGGCGTTGGCACCGGAGTGCGGTTGGACGTTGGCGTGTTCGGCGCCGAACAGTGCCTTGGCGCGCTCGATGGCGAGGGCTTCGACGTCGTCGATGACCGCGTTGCCGCCGTAGTAGCGCTTGCCCGGATACCCCTCGGAGTACTTGTTGGTGAGCACCGATCCCACCGCACGCATCACGGCCGGCGACGTGAAGTTCTCGCTGGCGATGAGCTGGAGGCCGGTCGTCTGGCGCTCGAGCTCGCGCTGCAGCAGGTCGGTGATCTCGGTGTCGGGATCGATGTCGGAGGGGTAGGGCATCAGAACTGCTCCTCGAGCTCGGAGATTTGGGCGACCCGCCGGGCATGGCGGCCGCCCTCGAACGACGTCGACAGGAACACCGCGAGGATCTCCTCGGCGAGCCCGACGCCGACGACGCGGGCGCCGATCGACAGCACGTTGGCATCGTTGTGCGCCCGCGCCAGGCGAGCGGTGTACAGGTCGTTGCAGAGCGCGGCGCGCACCCCGCGCACCTTGTTGGCGGCGAGCTGCTCGCCCTGTCCGCTGCCGCCGACCACGATGCCGACGTCGGCGATTCCGTCGCGCACGCTGCGCCCGGCGGCGGCGCAGAACAGCGGGTAGTCGACGGCGTCGGTCGAGTCGGTGCCGTGATCGATGATCTGGTGGCCCTCCGCCGACAGCACCTCGACGAAGTGCTGTTTCAGCTCGAACCCGGCGTGATCGGACCCGAGAGCGATGCGTGCCACGACGCCCGAGTGTACGAGGCCCGCCGCGGCCACCCCGGCCGTATTGACGAAACGTCAGCCAACCCCCCGGAGCGATCTGCTGCATCCGGCCCGTGGCTTCCGACGGGGCAGACGGAACGGCCTGTGCCTATTGTCCGGCTCGATGACGATCGACCCGCGGACGCCGGTGCTGGTCGGAGGCGGGCAGTTCCTCCATCGCGCCGAAGGTGTGAGCGATGCGCTCGAACCGGCGGCCTTGATGGCCAGGGCGATCGAGGCGGCGGCGGACGACGCCGGGCTGGCCGCACCACCCGCGGCCGATTCGCTGCGGGTCGTGAGCACCTTGTCGTGGCGCTACCAGAACCCGGCCCGCGCCGTCGCTCGGCAGCTCGGGCTCGAGCCCCGCGAGCTGGCGGTCACGACGATGGGCGGCAACTCACCGCAAGCGCTGGTCAACTCGACCGCCCGGCAGATCCTGGCCGGCGAGCTCGACGTGGCGATCCTCGTCGGCGGTGAGGCATGGCGGACGCGGATGCGGGCCCGTCGCGACGGCGTCGAGCTCGACTGGCCCCGCGCACCCGACGATCAACCACCGACGACGATCGGCTCGGAGTTCACGATGAACCTCCAGGCCGAGCTCGACCTCGGAATCGTCCAGCCGGTGCAGGTCTACCCGATGTTCGACACGGCGATCAGGGCGGCCAGTGGCCGAAGCCCGGCGGCCCACCTCGAGCTCATCAGCGAGATGTGGTCGCACTTCAGCGACGTCGCCGCCACCAACCCCAACGCGTGGTCGCGTCAGGCGAGGTCGGCGGCCGAAATTCGCACTCCGTCGCCGACGAACCGCATGGTCGGGCTCCCGTACACGAAGTGCATGAACTCCAACAACGACGTCGACATGGCGGCGGCCGTCATCATGTGTTCGGCCGGCGCGGCCGAACGGCTCGGCATCGACGCCGATCGCTGGGTGTTCCCGCACAGCGGCACCGACTGCCACGAGCACGCGTTCGTCTCGCACCGCGACACGTTCACACGCACGCCCGCGATCGAGATCGGCGGCGAGCGGGCGCTCGCTCTCGCCGGTGTCGGTATCGACGACGTGGCGCTGATCGATCTGTACTCGTGCTTCCCGTCGGCCGTGCAGCTCGGCGCGATGTCGCTCGGTCTCGACCCGTACGCCGCCGATCGCCAGCTGACCCGCACCGGTGGACTCGCGTTCGCGGGCGGACCGTGGAACAACTACGTGATGCACGCCATCGCCACGATGATGACGGACCTCCGCGACCGTCCTGGCGAGCACGGCCTGGTCTGGGCCAACGGCGGGTACGCGACCAAGCACTCGTTCGGCGTGTACTCCTGCGTTCCACCGGCCGACGGGTTCCGGCACGAATCGCCGCAAGCCGAGATCGACGCACTCCCCCGCCGCCAGCTCGCCGAACCCGAGGCTGCCGCTGGCCCGGCAACGATCGAGGCCTACACGGTGATGCACTCCCGAGAGGGGCTCCCGGAGAAGGTGATCAGCAGCTGCCTCCTCGATGACGGACGGCGGGCGTGGGGGCTGTCCGACGACGCCGACACCGCGGCAGCCGTGTGCGACGGCGAGTGGGTCGGCCAGGCGGTGACGCTCGATGCGGGGGGCGCGTTGCTCATCGCGTGAGCGGCGACGATGCGGTCGAGCCCCCCGCCGCGGTCGCGGCGCCGCGATCGAGAAACGTCAGCCGTCGACGCCGCCGAGCGTGCCCCGATCGGGACAGTTGTCGACGAAGTACTGCTCGGTAAGTGGCACGTCGACGTCCGTGACGAGGCTTGGGTCGGACGGGATCGGCACGGCCTCGGCGGCGAACTCCGCGGCCGCCGCATCTACGATCGCCTGGGCGTCGGCGGGGAGGACGACGGCGATCTCGGGCTCGGCCGGATCGCGCCCCGCGAGCGCGGTCTCCCACGCGGCGACGATCGCTTCCTTCACAGTTGCATCGGCGCCGGCCGCTTCGAGCGCGGCGAGGGCACGTTCGGCACGTCGGGCGAAGGCGCCGAGGTAGGCGTCGGCGACCAACTCGGATTCGTCCGCCAACTCGTCGGGCCAGTTGGCGACGAGATCGTCGTAGGCGCCGGTGACCGTCGGCGATGCGGTCACCTCCAGCGCCGCCACGGCGACGGGATCCCCGGCGCCGAACGCGGCGGCGACGGCGAGCACCTGGAACGAACCGCCGAACCGGCTCCACGCCCGGCACACGACGTCGTCGCTGTCGAGACCGGGAACCCCGGTCTCCGGAACCTCCGGCAGCGACTCGGCCGTGGCCGCGACCGGCCCCGAGCCCGGCGGTGCGGACGGGTCCGAGGCACCCGACGGATCGCTGCCATCCGTTGCCTCGCCCGGATCAGCGGTGACCGCGGTCGTCGTCGGACCTTCGTCGGCGGCGCGCCCGGAGTCGTCGTCGGAGGAGCAGCCGGGGAACGCGATCGACAGGACGACACCCACCACACAGGCGACGCCGACGCTGCGAGCGACGTCACTCCTCGGTGCGACTGAGCCGCGCCGGTTGCATGGGTTCATCGTCGCGCACGACGTGCCAAGCTCGCCGTCATGCCACGACCGCCGATCATCCTCGACTGCGACCCCGGCCACGACGACGCCGTGGCCATCGTCGTCGCTGCCCGCCACACCGATCTGCTCGGGATCACGACCGTCGCCGGCAACGCCCCGCTCGAACGCACCACCTACAACGCGAGGGTGATGCGCGATCTGCTCGGGCTCGACGTCGAGATCCATTCCGGAGCGGAACGGCCGCTCGTCGCCGAGCCCAAGCACTCCGGTTTCGTCCACGGTGCGAGCGGTCTCGACGGCGCCGACCTGCCGGCGCCGACGCGGGATCTCGACGGGACGGACGCCGTCGGGTTCATCATCGAGACCTGCCGGTCGAACGACGGAACGTGGCTGGTGCCGGTCGGTCCGCTGACGAACATCGCCCTCGCGCTGCGCGCCGCACCCGATCTGCACCGTCACATCGCGGGGATCTCGCTGATGGGGGGCGGGACGTTCGGCAACCGCGAACCGGTCGCCGAGTTCAACGTGTGGGCCGATCCGGAGGCGGCCGCGGTCGTGTTCGACTCCGGGGTGCCACTCGTGATGGCGGGCCTCGACCTCACCCACCAGTTCGTGACGACGCCCGAACTGATCGCCCGCCTGCGATCTCTGCCGGGCCGCCTCGCGGCTGTGCTCGGCGACCTGTTCGTGTTCTTCTCCGACAACTACATCAGCCGCCACGACGAGGGCATGCTCGGCGCCGCGGTGCACGACCCGCTCGCCGTGCTGGCCCTGACCCATCCCGATCTGTTCGGTCGGCGTCCCCGCAACGTCCGGGTCGAGACGCAGGGCGAGCACACGCGAGGGATGACCGTGATCGACCAGCGCACCATCACCGCCCGTCCGGCGGCCAACTGTGACGTGCTGGTCGATGTCGACGCCGACGCGGCATGGGAGATCGTTCTCGAATCGATCGGATGGTTCGGCAAGTAGGGGCGCGGCCTACAGTCCGACCGTGCGCGCGACAGTGATGCGGGACTGGGAACTGCGGGTCGACGACATCGCCGATCCGGTCGCCGGCCCGGGACAGGTGCTGACCAAGGTGCTGGCGTGCGGGATCTGCGGGAGCGACCTGCACATGCTGAAGCACGGCGCCGAACTGCGCCGGCTGGCCGCCGAGCTCGAGGCCGAGTCACCGCCCGACCCGATGCGTCCGATCCCGTTCGAGCCCGGATGCCGACACCGTGATGGGTCACGAGTTCTGCTGCGAGGTCGTCGAGCTGGGACCCGACGTGAGCAACCTGACGCCGGGGCAGGTGGTGGTCGAGCATGCCGGCGGTGTTCGACACCGACGGCATCCACGCCGTCGGCTACTCGAGCCGCTACCCGGGCGGGTACGCCGAGCTGTTGGTGCTCAACGAGCTGTTGGCGATCCCCGTCCCCGACGGTGTGCCGCCGTCGCTGGCGGCGATGACCGAGCCGCTCGCGGTCGGCGTCCACGCCGTGAACAAGAGCCGGATCACCGATCGCGACGCGGCGATCGTGCTCGGGCTCGGCCCGGTCGGGCTGGCGTGCGTCGCCGAGCTCAAGATGCGTGGCATCGGCCCGGTGATCGGTGCCGACTTCTCGTCGCGGCGACGGAGTCTCGCCGAGCACCTCGGTTGCGACGTCGTGGTCGATCCGCGGCGACGAGCGTGTCATCGACGCCTGGCGGCGCATCGACGGTGCGCGCCCGCTCGTGATCTTCGAAGCGGTCGGTGTGCCCGGGCATGATCGAGCAGGCGATGCGGATGGCGCCCAAGGACGCCCGCGTCCTCGTCGTCGGCGTATGCATGCAGGAGGATCGGATCCATCCGATGCTGGGCATCGGACGCGAGCTCAACATCCAGTTCGCGCTCGCCTACGAGCCGCTCGAGTTCGCCGCCGCGCTGCGCTCGATCGCCGAGGGCGCGGTCGACCTCGCTCCGCTGGTGACGGGCACGGTCGATGTCGACGGCGTCCCGAACGCCTTCGAGGAGCTGGCCGATCCCGAAGGACACGCCAAGATCATGGTGAAACCCGGCGGTCGAACCGCGAGGCCGACCCGGATCGGTGCGGCGATCGCATGCCCGCGTAGTGTGACGGCCGTGGCCGACACCTTCCCGCGCCAATACGCACGCACCCAACGTCTCACGCTCGGCGACCCTCGCGACGTGAGCGTGTCGTCCGATGGCCAGCGCATCGTCTTCCTGCGCAGCCGCGCCGGTGACGACTCGGTCAACTGTCTGTGGGTCGCCGACGCCAACACCGGGGAGGAGCGCCTCGTCGCCGATCCACGCGACCTCGCCGCCGACCATCCAGCGGCCGACGACGACCTCCCCGCCGAGGAGCTCGCCCGGCGCGAGCGCGCCCGCGAGAGCGCCGTCGGGCATCACGGCCTACGCCACCGACGCGGCGGGCACGGTGGCCGCGTTCGCCCTCGGCGGCCGGCTCTATCGTATCGGGCCTGGTCAGTCGGCGTCGCGCGACCGCTCGACGTCGCCGGGCCGGTGTTCGACCCGCGGCCCGATCCGCCGGCGCGTCGCGTCGCGTACGTCAATGGGCGGCTGCTGTGCATCGCCGAGCTCGACGGCAGTTGGTGGGTGCTCGCCGGCGGCGACCTCGACGAACCGGAGACGGTCTCGTGGGGCAGCGCCGAGTTCATCGCCGCCGAGGAGATGAACCGCTTCCGCGGCTACTGGTGGAGTCCCGACGGCGACGCGATCGCCGTGTGCCGCGTCGACACCGGTCCGGTGCAGCGCTGGTACATCGGCGATCCGGCCGATCCCGCCGCTGAGCCGGCGCCGATCGCCTACCCGGCCGCCGGCACCGACAACGCCGACGTCAGCCTGCACGTGTTCCCGATCGACCGCAGCGAGCCGATCGACGTCGAGTGGGACCGGCACGCGTTCCCGTACCTCACCGACGTCCACTGGTCGACGGCCGGGCTGATCGCGACCGTGCAGTCACGCGACCAGCGTTCGATCCAGATCGTCGCGATCGATCCCACGTCCGGTGAGACGACGGTGTTGTTCGTCGATCACGACGAGGCGTGGGTCGAGTTGGTTCCCGGCACTCCCCGGCTGCTCCCCGACGGACGCCTGGTCGCGTGCGCCGATCGCGACGGTGCCCGACGGCTGCTCATCGACGGCGAGCCCGTCAGCCCGCCCGACCTGCAGGTGCGGGCTGTCGTCGCGACCGGCGACGACGACGTGACGATCATCGCCAACCCGATCGACGACTCGACCGTGCAACATGTCTGGCGGTGGAATGCCGACGGGCTCGAACCGATCGCCGACGGTCCGGGCGTGCACTCGGCTGCCGTCGGTGGTTCGACCACGGTTGTCCGCAGTAGCCGCCTCGACGAGCCGGGGGTCAGGTATCTACTTCCGTCCGGCCACACGCTCGAATCGCTCGCCGAACAGGCGCTCGTCACACCGAACGTCCGGATCCTCTCGTCGGCCGGCCGGTCGACGACCACCGCTGTGCTCCTGCCGCACGATCACGACGGCACAGCGCTCCCGGTGCTGATGGATCCGTACGCCGGGCCGCACGCGCAGCGCGTCGTGCAGTCGTACAACGCCTCTCTCAGTTCGCAGTGGTTCGCCGACCAGGGATTCGCGGTGGTCATCGTCGACGGCCGCGGCACGCCGGGGCGTGGTTCCGAGTACGAACGCGCCGTCCACGGCGATCTGGCGAGTGCCGTGCTGGAGGACCAGATCGATGGCCTCTACCAGGCGGCTGACGAGCTCGGGTTCCTCGACCTCGACCGGGTCGGGATCCGCGGTTGGAGCTTCGGTGGCTACGTCGCCGCCCTCGCCGTGCTCCAGCGGCCGGATGTCTTCCATGCCGCCGTCGCCGGCGCACCCGCAGTGGAGTGGCGGCTGTACGACACGTTCTACACCGAGCGCTACCTCGGCAATCCGGCCGAGAACGGCGAGGCGTACGACGCCAGCTCGCTGCTTCCGCTCGCGGGGCAGCTGAGCCGACCGCTGCTGCTGATCCACGGGCTCGCCGACGACAACGTGGTGGCCGCCCACACGTTGCTGCTGTCGTCGGCCCTGCTGGCGGCCGGCAAGCCACATGAGGTGTTGCCGCTCGTCGGGATGACCCACATGGCGAACGACGAAGTCGTGGCCGAGAACCTGCTGCTGCACCAGCTGGAGTTCCTCCGACGGTCGCTCGGACTCGCGGACTTGAAGACGGAGGTCTCGTCATGAACGAACGGCTGAGCGATCTCTACCACGGCGTCGCGGTTCACGCCACGGCCGATCTCGAGCACATGGCGGCGCTCGAGCTGCTGGTGCTCGTGATGCTCGCCGACCACCACGTCGATCAGGAAGAGGTCGACACGATCCGGTCCATCAGCGAGGACTGGCGCGGCGGCGCGTTCTCGTTCGAGCAATACCTCGGCCCGGCCGTGGCGCGAGTCCGCGCGGCCGTCGAGCACGACGGTGTCACCGAGCTGCTCGACGACATCGACCGGCGCATCTCGAGTCGCATCCTCCGTCGCGCCTTGTTCTCGGCGGCGCGCGAAGTGGCGGGGGTCGACGAGGACGTCACGCTGGCCGAGGGATCGATCCTCGCCGACGTCGCCGTTCGCTTCGGCTAGGAACAGGCGGCCGCTGCGGAGCCACGTTGACGATCGCCACACCGGCGATCGTGATCGCCATGCCAGCCAGCACCACCGGCCGCGGTGTGTTGCCGAGGACGATCTCGAGCAGGACCGCGACGACCGGCGACAGGAACGACCAGGCGGTCGCGGTGGTGGCGCTCATCCGGCGCAGCGCGAAGAAGTAGGCGATCGTCGCCAGCGCGCACCCGACGATCGAGACGAACGCCACCGAGATCCACAGCTCACCCGACGACCAGTCCGTCACCCCGAAGCCCTCGAGCGTCGACGACAGCACGAACAGCGCGGCGCCCCCCACGGCGTACTGACCCGCCGTGACGCCGATCAGGTCGACGTCGGGGTGACGCACGACGAGCTCCTTGACGACGAACGTCCCGACCGCCCATCCGATCGCGGCCGCCAGCGCGCACGCCATGCCGATCGCCATGTCGCGGCCGTCCTGATCGCCGCCCAGCTGCGTCGAGACGACCATGACGACACCGACGAAGCCGACGACCAGGCCGGCGGCGCCCTGCCACGAGATCCGCTCACCGTTGACGAACCAGCCGAGGATCACGACGAAGAACGGCGTGGTGCTCGCCAGCACGATGGCGTTCCCCGGTCCGGCACGTACAACACCCTCGGTGAAGCCGGCGAGGAACAACGTCACCATCAACAGCCCGCTGACAACGGTCCAGAACCACAGGTCGGAGCGGCGCGGGAGATGGCATCGCAGCAGTGGAAGGGCAGCGAGCAACATGGCTGCCGCTGGCACCGCTCGCAACGTGGTGAGCGTGAGCGGTTCGGTGTACGGAGCTCCGACGGCGATCACCCGTCCGGTGCATCCCCACACCACGACCGTGAAACCCAACAGCAACGTCGCGTTGCCCGCCGGGCGGGCAGCGGCGACCTTCATCGGCGGCGAGCGTAGGCGGCCGAGTTGCGCAAGGCCGCCGTCACGGTCCCCCAGCCGGAAACGCCGCGAGCAAGGCGTCGGCGATCGCGTGGGAACGCCAGGCGGCGCCACCGCTCGTGTAATGGATGCCGTCGGACACGAACCACTCGTCGAGGGCGACGTCACTCCAGCGGAACACGCGCAGCGTCGAGAACCGCGCCTCGGCCCCGTCGAGGACGTCGTTCCAGGCCTGCATGTTGACGTCGGCGTACGGCCCGTCGTCGAGGTTCGTGACGGTGTCGACCCAGAGCACCGGGTCCGTCCCGAACAGGAACATCATGCGGTCGAGCCGCGTGTTCAGATCCGGGACGCCGCCGATCGCCACGTTGGCGGCGTCGTTGGTGCCGATCGTCAGCACCCAACATCCGCGATACCCCATGCCCCGGAGACGGACCACGGTGTCGAAAGCGTTCTCCTCACCCCCGATCGTCTCGATCGTCGAGCGGCCACCCGACACTTCGGTGTAGAGCGCCAGGACGCCGACGCGCTCGTACTGCGCGGGCATGGCGTCGCCGGGGTCCGGCATGAACGTCGGATCGAACAGACCGACCGATGTCGAGTCGCCGACGTGGGCAAGGGTCGTGCACCGCGTCGTCGTCGGAGCCGGCATCGTTGTGGTCGGTGTGGTCGACGTGGTCGCCATCGGTGTCGTCGTGGTCGGCGCTGCCGCCGACGTGGTCGGCGTGGTCGGCGCGATGATCGTGGTGTTCGTCGGCTCCGTGGCCGTCGCGGCGATCGGCGCGTCGACGGTCGTGGTCGAACGCTCGGCGGGCGGTGTCGCGACGACGCTCGCTGGTGAGGGCGAGGGTGACAGCACGGCGGACTCGACGTCGTCGCCGTGTGCTTCCGGCTCGGCCCGGCAGCCGCCGACCGTCACCAACGCCGCGACGGCGAACGCGACCGGAGCGACGCGGAGGGGACGGGCCACCTCCCGAGTGTGACACGCACTCGGGGGCTGCGATCCGCACTCCCACCGAGCACTGATGGTTCACGCGCCGGGCGTGGGTTCCTCCTCGACGAGGAGCTTGCTCCGGAACAGGTCGAGCACCTGATCGAGTGCGTCGCGCGTCGGTTCACCGGGTTCGTCGATGAGCCCTCCCGTCAGCACGGAATGGTGCTTCTTCAGCACCTCGGCGGGGTTGCCATCGGCCTGATCGAGCTCGACCGCGACGAATCCGTCGCCGAGTCGTTTGCGGAGGAACGCGAACCGCTCGGGCGGTACGAAGGGGTCACCCTCGAACCGCAATCCGAGAACTTGCAGGCCCTCGGCGGCACAGCGTCCGGCGACGATGTCGAGCTCGGCCGGACTGCAGTCGATCGTGCCCCTGCGGCGTTTCGTCACGGCGAGCGGGAGCGACGGCTGCGAGAGCACGGGCGCGACGATGCGCCGGTCGACGGCCATCGCCAGCGCGAAGCCACCGGAGAAGCACATCCCGACGACTCCGACGCCCGGCCCGCCGACGCGGTCGTGCTCGAGTGCCGCGAGCGCCCGCAACCAACCGATCACGCGTGACGTGCGTCCCGTGGCGAGGACGGTGAACTCGCGACTGATGCACGCCCCGGCCATCGGCCGCAATCCGTTCATCGTGTTCGCCAACGCGCTGCCGGCCGTCGGGTCGCGACCGGCGGTTCCGAACAGGTCGGGGACGACTGCCGTGCAGCCGAGGGCGACGACGCGATCGGCGAACCCGAGCACCATCGGCGAGATGCCGGGCATCTCGGTGATCACGATGACGGCCGGGCCAGCGCCCTTGCGGTACACGTCGTGTGTGGCGCCGTCGTGGGTGAACGGTGCGACCGTGAACGATTCGAGGTCACCTTCGGGCGCGGTCGTGAGCTTCCGATCTGTCACGGCGCCATTCCACCACGCGCGCCTTGACGATCCCGCCCAGGCGTTCGTCAGCGCAGTTGAGATCGCCCGGTCGGCTCGAGCCGCAACTGCGACGTGGCCGAGATCGCAGGCGAGCCGAGCCCCGCCGCGACCGGCCTGCTGCGCCGCGAAGTTGCGATGGTGTTCCACGTCGTCGAAGGCGGCGATGTTGACGAGCACCGACACGTCGGTGCGCACCGGAAGCGCCGGGAACGTGTTCTCGGCGGGTTCGGTCACGTACCACGCGAGCGATCGCGCGCCGTGCGCGTCGAGGCGGGCATCCGACTCGGTGGCGATGTCCCGAACCTCGGCCGCTGACATCGTTTCGCCCACGGAGTGGATCGTCACCACGATGGTCGAGGCAGGCGCGGTCATGTCAGCCGACGACGGCCGCGGCGACGGTGGATGGGCGAGCCCCGAACTCTCGAGCGCCGGCCTCAGCAACAGCACGTTGTCGGAGTCGATCATCGTCGACGCGGCAGCGGTGCGGTGCTCCTTCCACACCGGGCCGCCGTAGAACGTCCGCAACGCCTGTTCTCGACTCACCATGTCGGCGAACCCCCTGATCCACACGTACCGGTCCGGATCATCGAGGTCGCGGAACTGGGCGACGATGTGCATGCCCGCGGCCTCCTGGGTCTCGACGAACTCGCGATCGAACAGCTCGATCAGGTCGTCGCGCCGGGACGGGTGCAGCGTGTACTGGCGCAGCTCGACCACGGCGCAACATCGGTCAGGGCGATCGTCCGGTTCAGCCACGGCTGACACCGTAGGTCGTTGACCGTGAACGCAGTCGACGGCGGGTCTGTCCGGCCTCAGGTCATGGGCTCGATGCCGAGCCCGTGGATGTCAGCTGGCGCCGCGACTGGAGACGACCGCACCGAACGTCTTGGCGACGATGAGCACGTCGTGCACGAGCGACCAGTTGTCGACGTAATACATGTCGAGCCGCTTGTACTCGTCGAACGACGTGTCGGAACGACCCGAGACCTGCCACATCCCGGTGATGCCGGGGAGGACACGCAGCCGCTCGTGGGCGTCGACCGGCCACATCTCGACCTCCGAGGGGAGTGCCGGACGAGGACCGACGACGCTCATCTCACCACGGAGCACGTTCCAGAACTGTGGGAGCTCGTCGAGCGAGAGCTTGCGCAGGTACCGGCCGATCGGCGTGACCCGAGGATCGTTGCGGATCTTGAACAGTGCCCCGTCGCTCTCGTTCTGTGCCATGAGCTCGGCCTTGCGGGCTTCGGCGTCGACCACCATCGTGCGCAGCTTGATGATCTCGAACTCCCGACCATCGCGACCGACACGGATCTGACGGAAGAAGACCGGCCCGCGTGACGTCAGTCGGTTGGCGAGGGCGGCGATGGCGACGACCGGGATGGTGACGACCAGCGCCACGACTGCGATCGCGATGTCGAACACCCGCTTGGCGGCGGCGCGCCATCCGTTGCGGATGATCGGCTCGACGTAGATGAGTGTGCGGCCGCCGAGGTGCTGCGGGCGGATCCGGGTGACGTCGATGTCGCGCAGGCTCGACGACAGTGCGACGTGGTACCCACCATCGGTGAGGCGGCGGGTCATGGTGTTGACGAGCGTGTCGGTCACGGACGACAGCGAGATCATGACGCCGACCGAGTTGGTGTCGGCGATGATCTGCTCGAGGTCGTCGTAGGTGCCGAGCACCGAAACGCCACCGCGCTCGCCGAGGTCGGCATCGCCGACGAAGCCGACGACGTTGTAGCCGAGATCCGAGTTGCGCTGGAGCGTGTGCAGGAGCCCGATGGCGTGGGCGTCGGTACCGACGATGACCACGCGGCGGTTGATGCGACCCGTCCTGCGCAAGTTGAGGAACATCCGGCGGGCGATGCAACGCTCGACGATCAACGCTCCGCTGACGCTGAGGAACAGGCCGATCACCCAAAGTCGGGAGAGCTCCTTGTACTGGGACGCGAAGGCGATCGCGATGACGCTGCCGACGCCGGCGCCGGTCGCGGCGAAGATCCGCCGGAACTCCTCGGTGCGACGCTCATTGGCTCGCGCCGTGTAGAGCTTGTTCATCCCCATCGCGATGATCCACACCGGGACACTGACTGCGAGCAGACGCCCGTGCGTCGACCAGACGTTGCGCGGCACCGGGCGCAGCGTCTCTTGAAGGATGAATGTCACGCAGATCCCGACGCAGACCGCAACCGCGTCTGCGAACATCAAGCGCTGCTTGAGCGCCAACGGGTCCATCGAGCCGTTGGCCGGCTCCTTGACGATCGGGGCGACACCACTCGACCCCGAAACGGCAGACACGACGTCCACCGAATCCAATAGATTCCCGCTCACTACCTAGCCTTCCCGCTGTTCCTCGCCGCCGAGGGCTCCGTCAGAGACATTTGTATCACGTCGACAGACGAAGCCGATACGAATATCGGATTCGTTTGTCACGATTTGTGTCATGTACGGTTGTGATCCCACGGAACGTGTTCAGATACGCGCTTCGCGAACAATTTCTGCGACGAATCCGACCTTGGCTTGAGATTCGGGATCGACCGCGCCGCGTGGCCGTGGGTGGTCAGGCGCCGCCGTCAGTGGGCGCGAAGCGCCGGGCGGCCCGCCGTCAGTGTCGACAAGACGGCGACAGCGGGCAGATCGTCGAGCTCGCACGTCAGCGGATCACGGTCGACGACGACGAGGTCGGCGTAGTTGCCGGGCTGCAACCGGCCCAGCTCGGGCCAGTCGAGAACCGTCGCCGCGCCACCGGTCCACATCTCGAGCGCCTCGGCTCGGGTGACGACTTGGTCGGGACCGTCGTTGCGGATCCCCGAGTGCCCGAGCGGGTGCGTGTGCGCCAGCCACATCTGTTCCCAGGGGTTCTTCGGGCCCCAGTCGGTCGACGCCGCCAGCGCCAGGCCCTCGTCGAGCAGGCGGCGCAACGGATTCAGATCGGCGATCGACTCGGCGCCGAACGCCTTGCGGTACACGTCACCCTTGCCCCACGTGAACCCGCAGCAGATCGTCTGGCGGAAGCCGGCCGTCGCCCAGCGCCACGCGTAGTCCAGCGGCATCAGCGCGCCGTGTTGGACGATGCCGTCACGCGCGCCGTGACGCTCGACGAGCTCGAGCAGGACGTCGTGTTCGGCCGGGCCCATCGCGCACACGTTGAGTTGCAGCCCCTCGCGGGCGCAGAACACGACGGCCTGTTCGATCGCATCGGGGGTGAGGAAGAAGTGGCCACGCGTCTCGTGCCCGAACGCATCGAGGTACGTCGTCGGCCACGGCATGTTGCCGGACGCGCACGTCCCGCCGACCGAGACCGTGATCCCCTCGGTGCGCACCCAGTCGTCGCCGAGATCGACCGCGGCGAGCGCCTCGTCGAGCGTCGACATCAGCTCGGCCAGCGACTTCTGGTGGTCGGACGGCCGCGTGAACCGCTGATACTCGGGGACCGCCTTGACCCGCATCGTGAGCCGACCCGAGTCACGCAGGCGCCGGTACACGTCGATGTGACGGGCCTCCATGGCGTGCGGCTCGTAGACGGTCGTGATGCCGAGCCGGTGATGATCCTCGATCGCTCGGAGCGTCGCGTGCTCGGCGAGGTGCGAGGGCGGGGCCGGGAGCCGAAGCAGGATCTCGCGGAAGAACGGGTCGGTGTTGTAGTTCGTCGTCACGGCCCCGAACAGACGGCCCGTCGGCACCCCCGCCGCATCCTTCTCGATCCACACGTCGGCAACCTGGTCGGGCGACGTGGCGTTGATGCCGAGCGCGACGAGGCCCGCCGAGTTCAGCGCACACACGTTGGGCATCGTGGGCGACCACGGCCTGGATCATCACGGGATGC
The DNA here is from genome assembly GCA_963776935.1 of Ilumatobacteraceae bacterium. Lineage (GTDB taxonomy): Bacteria > Actinomycetota > Acidimicrobiia > Acidimicrobiales > Ilumatobacteraceae > JALOLG01. The sequence goes on from CAVZOP010000001.1 coordinate 297,935, forward strand.
CGCACCGTCGCCTGGTCGAGCGTGATCCGATCCGGGAGCGCCCCTTCGCGCAGGTGCTGATGGCCGCGACGGAAGAAGTAGTGCGGCTCGCCGACCGGCGTCGCCATCACCCATTCGCCGGGCGCCCGAGCGGACGCGACCGTGGTGATCGCGGCGACGATGTCGTCGTGGTCGCGGGCATCGGACAGGTCGGCCAACCCGGCCGCGGCGACACCGAAGTGCAACAGGTGCGGATGGGCGTCGACCAGCCCCGGCACGACCCAGGCGCCGTCGAGATCGACGGTCTCGTCCACCGGGCCGGGCAGCGACGCGGACGTCGGCGGCCGAGCCGACGGCGACGACCCGACCGTCGCGAGCGAGCAGCGAGTCGTGCACCACACCGTCGAAGTCGGCGCGGATCCGGCCGCCGCGGAACAGCGTCGTCGGCATCGCCTCAGGCGCGCTCGAGGATGGTGACGACGCCGGCCGATCCGTCGACCTCGATCAGGTCGCCGGTGCGAATCAGCTTCGTCGCCGCGCCCGTGGCGCACACCGCAGGGATGCGGTACTCGCGAGAGACGATCGCCGTGTGTGACAGCGCCCCGCCTGTATCGCACACGCAGCCGGCGATCTGCGCGAACGCGGGGGTCCAGTTGGGCGACGTGAACACGCACACCAGGATCTCGTCGGGCTCGAGGTCACCGAGATCGGTGACTTCGACGATCACCCGTGCCCGGCCGCGTGCGACTCCGGACGATGCCGGCACGCCGGTCAGCGACAACGTGTCGGCATCGACGCTCCCGACCGTCGCCAGGAGCCGTTGATCGACTCCGAAGATCTCCTTCATGATCGGATCGTCGGTGCCGGCCGGTGGGGTCCCGAGCACCGACGGCAGCTCGGACCGCTGCGCTCTACTGTTCTCGTAGTACGCCCGGCGGGCGACGATCGTGTCCCGGACGTCGTCGTAGGAGATCCGGCCGGCCACGATGTCGTCGAGCTCGTGGCGGAACAGGTAGATCAGGTCGTCGCGTCGCTCGGCGCCGACCACCTCGCCGATGCGGAGCGCTGCCATCCGGAGCGGGATGTGGGCCCGCATGTCGAGATAGAAGTTGTGCTCCTCCTGCCACCACGAGAAGTTCGCGTGCTGGCAGGCGCCGAGCCCCGCTTCGAATCGCCCGAGAGCCTCGCCGTCGAGCGACGACCGGACGCGGGCGAGGGTCGACTCGCGTTCGGCCACCGCCGCATCGTGCGCGGCCACGAAGTCGTGGTCGGTGCCGTTGCGGACGAACGTGGTGATCATCGCCAGCATCGGCGTCGGGTCCTCGACCCACGGCGCGAGCGACGGATCACACATGCCTTCCGTGCGCCAGCCGTACTCGTGCAAGAACGCGTCGAAGGCGTGCAGCCAACCCTTCACCGTTTCGTCGCTCGACGATCGGAGGGCGGCGAGTGATTCCGACGGATCGTTGGCCTTCAGCACGACTTCGACCGCCGTGTCGCGCGCCGCCGCGGTCAGTTTCCACAACTCGCGATCGGTCTCCATGATCTTCGTCTCGGAGCCCTGGAAGAACCGGGCGACGTCCTGCTCGTCGATCCCGAGCTCGACGCACGTCGCCCGGAACGCGAAGTAATTGGCGATCAGCGGGTCCATCAACTCGAAGTGGACCTCCCAGACCCACCGGTGGAACGCCCAGAACTCGCCGAGGTACGTGCGCAGCTCGGCGAGCCCCATCGACGCCAGGTCGGCGCCCTCGAAATGCGCAAGGGCAGCGACGATCGATTCGCGCCGGGACTCCCAGATCGCCGGGAAGTTCATGATCGCCGGCCCGACGAGTTGCTCGACGCGCCCCGCCCGCTGCATCACCTCCCACTCACTGCAGCACGGCGAGTCGCTGGCGTAGGCGTGCACACCGACGAACCGCGCCGCCTGCCCCTTGGTCGGTGGCAACTGGTAGAGGTTGGCGCCGTACTGGGTCCCCCACAACACGTCGTTGGCGGTCGACACGCACAGCGGGGTCAGGCCCCGGCTCCAGTGCCCCTCCAACAGCCAGAAGCGACCGGAATCGGCGTCGGTGAACAGACCGAACGCCTCCTCCATCACCGGTCCCGGCAACGGCAGCACGGTGCCCGGGTACCACTCGTCGGTGATGTGATCGTCCAGCGGAAACGGCGCGTCCATCGGCAGTTGGTCCATGTGGTGTCCTCCCAGGGCGGGCAGTCTAGGTTCGGGCCGGACGGCGAGTCCTGGTCGGCCGGACTGGGGTCGCCACCCAGTCCGGGCGCATGCGACGACGTGCGATGCGCCAGGTCGGTGCGTCAACCGTCGACGAGTCGATGCAGCCGGTCGATGCGTTGCTGCCACCGGTCGGCAGTCGCCGCCAACCACGACGCAGCGTCGGCGGCCCCGCCCGCGACGATGTCGAACAGGACCTCTCGTCCATCGCGGTCGGCTCGGACCAACCCGGCGTCGGTGAGGATCCGAAGCTGCTTGGCGATCGCCTGACGCGTGATCGGCAGCCGCGTCGCGAGGGCGCTCGCGCTCTGCGGTCCATGCAGGCTCAGGAGCTCGAGGATGTGTTGCCGCGTCGGGTCGGCAAGGGCGGCGAGCGCAGCCGCCGGCGCGGGCGATTCCGCCGTTGCCACGTCAGGCGGCGAGCGCCAGCACGCACGCGCGTGCCGTCGTGCCCGCGACATGCCCCGGGCGCAGCGGGCGCTCGACGATGGTCAGCCGCGTGCGGGGGCCCACCGGCTGCAGATCGAGCTCGACGACCGTGGGTGCCTGCGTGGCCGATGCCCATCGGAACACCAGCCGGCGTTCGTCGTCGACCTCTTCGACCACGACCACGGTCGCCGTGCCGCCGTCGTCCTCCGCATCGACGGCGCCGTCGCCGAGGGTCCCTTCGGCGCCTGGTTCGAGCGTGAGCTCGACCGGACGGCCGAGCCACTCGCTCATCGAGTCCGGCTCGGTGAGCGCCCGCCACACCGTCGACGGGTCGGCGTCGAACTCGGTCTCGACCCGGTACGCGGTGTCGTCGCGTGTCATGTCGATGTCCCGGCCGTCGTGCTGGTCGTCGTGCTGCGTCGTCGTGCTGCTCGGCCATACGTGCAACCTATCAGTTGCACCAGGCGCCATCGCATCGGCTAAGGTGCAACCATATGGTTGCACCTGTCGAGTTCCCCGTCCCCATGTCGGAGCGCCTCCTCCGCGATCGGATCGTCACCCTCGGCGCAGCCGTCGACGACGAGATCGCCAACACGCTGTGTGCGCAACTGCTGTATCTCGAGGCGCAGGACGCGGACGCCGACATCTGGCTCTACATCAACTCGCCCGGCGGATCGGTCACGGCCGGTCTGGCGATCTACGACACCATGCAGTTCGTCGCCTGCGACGTGGCGACGGTGTGCTTCGGGATGGCGGCCTCGATGGGCCAGTTCCTGCTGTGCACCGGCACCGCCGGCAAGCGGTTCGCGCTGCCGAACAGCTCGATCCTCATGCACCAGCCGGCGGCCGGGCTGAGTGGCAGCGCAGCCGACATCCACATCCAAGCGCAGAACATCATCCGGCTGCGCGACCGCATGAGCCGGCTGATCGCCCAGCACACCAGTCAGCCGATCGAGGCGATCCTCGCCGACTGGGATCGCGACCGGTGGTACGAGCCGGGCGAGGCGCGCGAGTACGGCATGATCGACCAGGTCATCGCCCACCGTCGCGACATCGCCGCCTGACGGTCACCGGCCGTCCAGATCTCCGCCCAGATCACTGGCCAGATCGCCGGGCGACAGGACCGCTACCGTCTGCTCGTCCAACGACGGTGAGGAACGCTGACCCGGGAGGGGGTGCCGATGGATGTCGGGGTCCAGACGCTGTTCGCGAGTGCGGGGTGGGACGACATCACCGACGCCCAGGTGTACGACGAGGACACCGCCTTGGCACTGCTGGCCGAGGAGGTCGGGTTCGACGTCGTGTGGGCCGTCGAGCACCACTTCTACGACTACTCGTTCTGCCCCGACAACACGCAGTGGCTCGCCTACATCGCCGGGCGCACCGATCGGATCGACGTCGGGACGGCGGCGATCATCCTGCCGTGGAACGAACCGCTGCGGGTCGCCGAGAAGGTCGCCCTGCTCGACCAGATCGCGGGCGGCCGGCTGCGGCTCGGCTTCGGCCGGGGGCTCTCGCGCCGCGAGTACTCGCACTTCCGCGGCATCGAGATGGACGAGTCTCGCGATCGCTTCGACGAGTCGTCACTGATGGTGCAACGGGCGCTCGAGACCGGGTTCATCGAGGGTGACGGACCGCACTACCCGCAACCGCGCACGCCCATCCGACCCGCGCCGCAGCGCACGTTCCGCGATCGCACCTACGCCGTCGCCACGTCGGACGACTCGCTGGAGGCCGCGGCCCGGCTGCGGGCAGCGATGGTGATGTTCTCCGACCGCAGTTGGAAGAGCCGGCTCGGCCAGATCGAGACGTGGCGCTCGCGTTACCGCGAGCTCCACACCGATGAACCGCCGCCGCCGCTGATCTGCGACTTCGTCTACTGCCACGCCGACGAGGACGTCGCCGCCAGCGCTGGGCCGCGCTATCTCGCCGCCTACCTCGAGAGCGTGCTCGAGCACTACGAGGTGACCGGCCATCACTTCGATGGCATGAAGGGCTACGAGGCCTACGCGGGTGCGGCCGGTGTGCTGCGGCGCATGGGCGCGAGCGGGTTCCTCGACGGGTTCCTCGACGCCACGTGCTACGGGACGCCTCAACAGATCATCGACAAGTACCGCGCCAGGTGGGAGCTCATCGGTCCGTTCGAGGCGGCGCCGGCGTTCCGCTTCGGCGGGATCCCGTTCGACGAGGCAGAGGCGAGCATGCGCGTGTTCGCGACCGAGGTGCTGCCGGAGTTGCGGAGCTGGTGAGCCGGATCGGCGACCAGACCGGCGTAGCACTCGGCAAGACTGTCGACCATGCATCGCACCCGGCTCGGTCTCCAGATCCCGAACTTCACCTATCCCGGCGTGGCGCCGACGCAGCTGTTCGAGCGCGTCGCCGCCCAGGCGGTGGCCGCCGAGCAGGCGGGGTTCGACACGGTGTTCGTGATGGACCACTTCTTCCAGCTGCCGATGCTCGGCAACCCCGACCAGGAGATGTTCGAGGCGTACACACTGCTCGGCGCGCTCGCGGCCCGCACCGAGAAGGTTCGCCTCGGCACTCTGGTGACCGGCGTGACGTACCGCCAACCGGCGCTGCTGGCCAAGGTCGTCACCGCGCTCGACGTGATCTCGAAGGGACGGGCCCTGCTCGGCATCGGCGCCGCCTGGTTCGAGGCGGAGCACGCCGCGCTCGGATTCGAGTTCCCGCCGTTGCGGGTGCGCTACGAACATCTCGTCGACGCACTCGAGATCTGCCGCGGCATGTTCACCCAACACGCCACCAACTACGAGGGCACCCAGCACACGGTGAAGGACGCGTTCAACTCGCCGTCGCCGATCGACCGGATCCCGATCCTGGTCGGTGGGCAGGGCGAGCAGAAGACGTTCAAGATCGCCGCCCAGTACGCAGACGAGCTCAACACCACCGCCAACTTCGCCGACCTCCCGCGCAAGCTCGATGCGCTCCAGGGACACCTCGATGCCTTGGGGCGCGACCGCGGCGACATCACCGTGACGCCGCTCGGTTCTCTGGTCGTCGCCGAGACGCACGATGCCGCCGTCGGGAAGCTCAAGACGCTCATCAACTCCCGCGGGTTCGACGCCGACGCCTTGCTCGCCGACGAGGCAGGCGCGCGACAGCTGCTGGGCCGCTTCGTGTGGGGTGACCCCGACGAGGTGATCGCCGGCGTGCGGGAGCTCATCGCCCTCGGGCTCGACGGCGTCGTGTTCAACATGGTCGCCGATGCCGACGACGTCGAGGCGATCGCCCTCGCCGGCGAGACGCTGACCACCGCCCTCGGCTGAAAGGTCCCTGCTCAGGATCGTTGCGACACCCCCTGTTTATGGTGGTTCGTGTCCGGCTTCCCCCTGGTTGATCGCTGTGGTCGAAAGGGGTTTGGTGATGGAGGATCGTGGTGTCGGCGAGGCGATCGCCGAACTGTTGACGCGTCGATGTGGCGGGGTGTGATCGGGCCGGTCTGTCCGGTGTCGTGCGCTTGGCGCAGCGGGTGCGGGGCTGGGTCGACGCGGTCGACGTGGCGATCGCCCGCCGCTCCCGAGAACTGGCTGCTGAGGGCCGTTCGGAGTCGGCGGCGGAGGTGTTGACCGGTCATGGGCGACGCTCGACGCGTGAGACCCGGGCGGTGTCGGATCGTTGCGAGGTGTGCGACCAGATGCCGGGGTTCGAAGCACGCCCTGGCCGACGGTGCCGTGTCGGCCGGCCATGTCGACGCCGTCGCCAACGCGGCCGAGGGGCTCGATGATGCGGGTCGGGAGCGTTTGGCCGGGTTGCAGGACGATTTGTTGGGGTTCGCGCGGGTGGAGCCGGTGGCGGTGTTCGAGCGTCGCTGCCGGCTGCTGGGCAAACGACTCGCCGGCGACGACGGCGAATCAGAGCTCGACACAACAGAAAGCATCGGTGTCGGTGCGGCGCTGGGTCGACAAACCCTCCGGCATGCACCACACCCACCTGGCGCTCGATCCCGAGCGTGACGCCAAACTGTGGTCGGCGATCGACACCCAACTGGCGACCATCAAACAAGGCGACGGGAACTCGGGCACACCGATCGACCAACTGCTTGGCTGACGCGGTCGTGTGCGTCGGTGTCGGGGGAACGGTCGGCGAGCGGCGGGTGCCGGAGATCTGTGTCCACGTCGACTACCACACGCTGCTCAACGGTCTGCACGAGCAGTCGCTGTGTGAGACCGCCGACGGCATCCCACTGCCACCCGCCACGGTGCGCCGTTTGGCGTGTGAGGCGGCGATCGTACCGATCACGCTCAACACCGCCGGTGAGGTGTTGGACTGCGGTCGCGACGTCCGCGTCGCCAACCGGGCGCAACGGCGGGCGCTGCGGGCGATGTACCGCACCTGCGGCTACCCCCACTGCGACATCACGTTCGACCGCTGCGACATCCACCACGTCATCGCCTGGCTCCAACACGGATCAACCGATCTCGAAAATCTGTTGCCGCTATGTAGCCGGCACCACCATCTGGTGCACGAGGGACGCTGGCGACTCACACTCGACAAACACCGCAACGTCACCGTTCACCGACCCGACGGCACCCGACACTTCCACGGCACCACGATCAACCGCACACGACCGCGACAACCGTGTGCGCGAACCGGTTCGTCAGCGAGTGGCCACCTGGACGACTGGTCCGCCATGACAACGTCCGCAGGGGTGACACGGCACGGTCCGTGGCGCGGGCCGTGGCTCCGTCCGTGGCGGGGTCCGTGGCGCGGTCGCCGGTCAGAGGTCGGAGAGGAAGTCGGTGGCGTCGACCATCGTGAACTCGACCGCGTCCGCGTCGAGCACGGCGACGGCTCCGACATAGCCGTCGCCGGCGGGCACGTCGGCCATGCGGCACGTCGCCGGCGAGGCGGCGGGGGCGAACGACAGCAGCGAGGGCGCGGTCTGGGGTGGGGTGACGACGAGGTCGGTCATCGGCCGTCGCAGCCCTTCGCCGGTCGCCTTGAGGACCGCTTCCTTGCGCGTCCAGTACGCGTAGAAGTCGCCGCGCGCCCTGCACGAACTCCTGCTCGGCGGGCGTGCACACCGATTCGATCAGCGACTCGAACTCGCCGGGCGCGACGACTTCGATGTCGACACCGACGGGGCCGGCGGTGGTCAACGCCACGGCGACGACGTCGCCGGCGTGGGAGATCGACGCTTCGAGTCCCGGTTGGGCGAGGCGTGGCCGGCCGTGCGGCTCGCCGCAGACGTCGCAGGTCCGATCGATGGTGGCGGCCGCGAAGTCCACGTTGGTGCGCCGCGCGACGAGTGCCCGGAGCAGCACCGTGGCGAGCGTGAACCGGTCACGATCGACGTCGACGCGGTACCGCGCCCGCCGCCGCGTCTCGGTCTCGTCGAGCAGGGCGTGATGGTGGGATTGGAGACATCGCAGCGTTGCGAGATGCACTTCGCACCGCAGCACGTCCGATGTGCCCGTGGTCCCTACCATCGCCGAACCGGAGACGATGCGCGGCGAGGTGCCCGGTCCACGAGGCGACGATAACTGGGGACACCGAGACCGCGGCGCTGTCCGGTTCGGACGAGCCGCGACGGGCTGGCGGACACGCTCGGGCGACTCGACGGTGGCGTGCGGCAGTCCGGCGCGGTGGATGACACCGGCCGCAGGCGACCGCCGTTGACAGTCACTTGATCTTAAGTGGGCCCGGGTCCTCGATTCGATCTTCGGCGATCACGTCCCTGCGGGGGCCAAGGTGTTCGGCAAGCTCGCCGTCCAAGGATGGGACATCGAGGTGCTGCGGGGAGCTTCGGGTTGTCTGGACAAGGTCGACGCGCTCCAGTCGATCGTCTCGGTGATCCCGCTGTACGAGGGGATGCCGTAGTGGCTCAATTCCGTCGCCCAATGCGCGGGCAGGGATTCGAGGTGACGGGCATGTTTCCCACCCTGTACAACGGTCCCTATCGGGTCGTCGAGTTCGATGCGGTGATGGTGCGCCAACCCGGCGGTCGGGCCGAGTCGTCGGGCTGACGGCGGCGCCAGCCGCCACCGTCGCCCGATCGATCGAACCCGAGCCCGGTCTTCGCACTCATCCGAAGTCGTCGTACACCTGGGTGAGGCGGAAGCTGTTGCCGGACGGGTCACGGAAGCCGGCGTCGATGCCGTAGGGCCGAGCCTCGGGTGGCTCGACGAACTCGACACCACGGGCGCTCAGTTCTTCGTACGCCTTCTGGCAATCGTCGGTCGTCAGGAACACCGTGCCGGCGAAACCCTTGGCCATGAGCTCGCGGATCTGTCCCGCGCTCTCGTCGTCGATGACGGGGGGACCAGGGATGGCCATCAGCACGATCGCCACGTCAGGCTGGTCGGCCGGGCCGACGGTCAGCCAGCGGAAGTCGCCCATCTCGGGCAGCGTCACGTCGGCTCGGACCTCCATGCCGACCTTGTCGGTGTAGAAGGCCAGGGCCTCGTCCTGGTCGTGAACCCACACTTGGGCGGTGGCGATGCGGATCATGTTCTCTCCTTGAATCGGAGCGAGACGGGTTTCTCGCTTCCGTGTCGAACCTATTGATCGGTGACCGCCGCGTCTTCTCGAATCGTGCGGTATTGCGGCCGCCCGTAGACGCGGGTCACACACATCGGGACCACGGCCATCGCCGCCGCCGGCTTGAACGTGGCCCGGTACGCGGCCGGCGTCTGGCCGAAGTGCGTGCGGAAGCTCGTCGTGAACGTCGCCTGGCTCTGGGTTCCGACCGCGAGACAGATGCGGGCGACCGACCAATCCGTCGTGCGCAGCAACGTCGCCGCCCGTTCGAGCCGGCGGGTGAGCAGGTACTGGTGCGGCGATTCACCGAACGTGCGCCGGAACTCGCGACTGAAGTGCGCCGGTGAGAGCTGGGCGGCGCGCGCCATGTCGGCGACGGTGACCGACTCCGCGTACCGCCGGTCGGCGAGGTCGCGAGCCCGGAGGAGGTGTCGGGCCGGCGGCACGGAGGGCACGGAAGGCACGTCCTCAGTGTTGTCGACCGCGCGCTCTCGCCTCCACCGCGACACCAACGTGCGCCGCTCGAGCGGCGATGCGTGTGATGATCTCCCCGGGAGGCCTCGCATTGGCCGCCTCGTTTGCTCGAATCCCAGACCCTGATCCCCAGCCAAGGAGCTGCCATGTTGGCGTACGACTATCCGTTGCTCGGTTTCTTCTGGACGATGTTCATCGTGTTCCTGTGGTTCGCCTGGCTGATGCTGCTGTTCCGAGTGATCGCCGACCTCTTCCGCACCCACGACATGGGCGGCCTCTCGAAGGCGCTCTGGGCATTGTTCGTGATCGTGGTTCCGTACCTCGGTGTGTTCATCTACCTGATCGTTCGCGGCCGATCGATGGGCGAGCGCGAGACCACGGAGCGCGAGGCAGCGTTCCACGCTCGTGTCCGACGGGCGAGAGGCCTGAGCGGAGGTGCCGCCGACGAGATCGCCAGACTGGCCGACTTGAACGCTCGCGGGGTCCTCACCGACGCCGAGTTCGCCCAGGAGAAAGCCAAACTGTTGCGGTGAATCCGGCGGCCGGGACAGCCCGGCCGCGTTCAACGGTTCCGCAGATTGTCGCCGGGCCCTGTCGTGGTGACGGCCAAGGTTTTCGACCTGGCCGTCTGGATCTGAATACCGCCCCCTAGAAGACACCGTCTGTGATCGTGTACGGCGCGTGCTTGCTGACCGCAACCAGTATCAAAGCCGCACCTGCGATCGAGACGTTCTTCATGAATTGCGCCATCTCGATCTGCCGTGTCTGATCGTCGATTTCCTCCCAGAAGCGATGCATGAAGAAACCGGCCGCAAGGACGAAGATCGCAATTCCGAGGGCGGCGAGGTCCATCCAGATGCCGAGGATGATCGCCAGTCCACCGGCGATCATGGCAACGCCTGTGAAGAGGACCATCATTCTCGGCGATGGGACCTTCTTGTAGGCGGCATAGCCGGCCGAACCCTCGGTCTGGGTCAGGTGGCGTACACCGTAGAGCAAGAACACGAGGCTGAACACGATCCGGCCCAGCAAGAACAATTCGTCGCGCATTATTCCTCCCGATTTGAAACTCGGAACCGATCGATTCCGGTGGTAGATGCTCACTACTTCCGTCGCCCCGTAGTTTCTTGTACGTCTCGATCTCGATCGTACTTGTTGGCTCTGTTCAGCATGATGATGTGTGCCCGTATCGAGATCGCGACACAGTTCGGCGCATGGCGCACCAGACGGTTGGGGCCGTGCTCCGCAACCGGCCGAACCCCAGCGGACCTACAGTGAATCGACGAGCAGGAGCGCACCGATGACAGATGAGAGCACGCGGCGCGGCTCCACCGTGCTGTTCGTCCATGGAGCTCACCACGGGGCATGGTGCTGGTTGCTGGTGATGGAACGTCTGGCCAGGCGCGGCATCCATGCCCACGCGATCGATCTGCCGTTCACGGCCCACGACGACGATGTGCGTTGTGTCCGCGCGGCAATCGATCGGGCGCGAGCTCTCGGCCCGGTTCACGTGGTGTGCCACAGCTACGCCGGCCTGCCCGTGTCTGCGGGCGGCCACGCGGCCGATCACCTCACCTACGTCGCCGCCCGTCTGCCGCTGCCCGACGAGCCGCCGGCCGCGATCACGCACAAGTGGGGGTTCGCCAAGTTCCGTGCGTGTGCGCAAGTCGATCGCGACGGCGTCACACGGTTGACGCCAGCGGCGAATCGCCACCTTTTCAATCGGACCGATCCGACGCTTGCCGAGTTCGCGATGGATCGCTTGCGACCGATGACCAGTGCCGTGCCGGACGAGCCCATCCGCGATCCGGCGTGGACATCGGTGCCGAGCTCGTACGTCGTATGTGGCGACGACCGAGCCGTACGGCCGATCGAGCAGCGACGATGCGCCGCCCGCGTCGACGGCATCCGTGGAGCTCGATACCGACCACTCACCGTTCTTCAGTGATCCGTCGGCGCTGGCCGCGTTCGTCGCCGGTCAGCACGCGAGGATGGTCGACGGCTGAGCGCGCGCCACCGAACGCACGACGGCTCGGTCGGGGTCCGCTAGCTCGAGAGCTCTGACCGCACGAGTGCGGCGCCCTCGACCATCGCCCGCATCTTGCCGAACGCCGACTCGCGGGGCAGGTACTTCAGGCCGCAGTCGGGCGCGACCACCAGCCGGTCGGCGGACACGTGGGGCAGCGCCCGGCGGATCCGCCCGGCGACGACGTCGGCGCTCTCGACGTCGGGATCGCTGAGATCGAGCACCCCGAGGATGATCGTCTTGCCGGGCAGCGACGCCAGCACCGACGTGTCGAGGTTCGACTGGGCGGTCTCGATCGAGATCTGATCGACGCCCGACCCCGCCAACTCCGGCAGGAACGAATACCCCTCCGGCCGCTCGTGGATGATCGCCGCGTAGCCGAAGCAGATGTGAACGGCGACGGTACCGGTCACGCCGTCGATTGCCCTGGCTAGGGCGACGAGCCCGAACTCGCGCGCCTTGTCCGGGCGGGCCTGCATGTACGGCTCGTCGATCTGCACGATGTCGGCACCGGCCACGAAGAGATCGCGGATCTCCTCGTTCACCGCCGCCGCGTAGTCGAGAGCGAGCGCCTCCTCGCTCTCGTAGAAGTCGTTCTGCGCCTGCTGCGACATCGTGAACGGCCCCGGCACCGTCATCTTCACGGCGCGGTCGGTGTTGGCCCTCAGGAACTCCAGGTCGCGGACCTCGACCGGATGCTTGCGGCGGACCGTTCCGACCACGCGTGGCACCGGGTTCGGGTGCCCGCTGCGGTCGAGGGCGGTGCCGGGGTTGTCGATGTCGACTCCGTCGAGCGCCGTCGCGAACCGGTTCGAGTAGCTCTCGCGCCGCATCTCACCGTCGGTCACGATGTCGAGCCCGGCGAGCTCCTGGTCGCGGATGGCGAGGATCGTCGCGTCGTCCTGGGCCTGCTCCAAGAACTCGGGCGCCACTCGCCAGAGCTCGGTGGCGCGGACGCGGGGCGGGAACCGCCCAGCGAGCCGGTCGCGGTCGATCAACCAGTCCGGCTGCGCGTACGAACCCACGAGGGAGGTCGGCAGCAACGGGAGGTTCATGATGACGATGGGTCGACGGTGATTCAGCGCGGTTCCCGGCCCACGCGTACGGAGCCGGGCCGGGAGCCGCTGCTGGGGGTCAGCCCACGGAGGCTGGCTCCACGGCATCCACTCGGGTCGGCTGGTACAGCAGGCCGAGGAAGAAGCCGTAGATCAGGTGCCAGACCAGGATCCCGAACGGCAGCTTCCAGCCGTCGGGTCCGTCGAACAGGAACAGCCCGTACCCCTGGTTGGGCACGTACGCGTACGGCACGAGCAAGCCGGCGCTGATGATCGCCATGATCACGCTGTAGAGCAGACCCTTGGCAACGTTGCCGCCGAACGTGTTCTTGATCGGCACGTCCTCACGGAACAGGATCCCGAACAGGATTGCGAACACGATGCCGTTCACGAAGTGGAGCGACTGCCCGACGAAGAACGCCTCACTCGAGGTGGCGAAGGTTTCGACGAGTGTGCCGTTGACACCCTCGACGATCGACGTCCCCAGGATGCCGTTGTACAGCGGCCACGGCAGGACCGGCAGGCCGAACGCCGGGAACACGTAGCCGAAGTACGTGCCCAACTGCGTGGCGATGACGCCGACAAGCGCAAGCGACGCGATCGGTCTGGCGTCGACGAAGTTCTGCCATCTCGCGGACGGACGGCCTGGACTTGCATATGACATGTGTGTGTCACACCCCCTTCGTGGACGCCCCCCGTCCACTAGTCGGACACGGTACCATTCAGTGGCCGATAACGCAGTGATCGTCGTTCGACACCGGGGAACGAGCGCGCCAACGATTTGCGAAGACGATTCAAGACGCCGGCGGGCGATAGTCGATGTTGCGGTCGACGTTCATGTAGACGTCGTTGGCGATCGGGTCGTCCAGCTCCTCGGCAATGTGACCGAGCAGGCCGGCGCAGCGGGCGAGCAGCGCCACGCCCCGCACGACGCCGAGCGGCACGTCGATGTCGGCCAGAACTGCGCCGCACACGCCGGCGCCGTTGAGCGGCAACGTCTTGCCGAGCACCGCCGGGTGGGCACGGCCGACGGCGGCGAACAGCTCGAGGTGCGGCCCGTGCACGTCGTTGTCGCGGGCGAGCTGAAAGATCACTGGCGTGCGCGGGTCGCCGTGCTTGTGGACCGGGTGGCCGAGCCCGGGGACGAAACGGCCGGCCGCCCGCGCCGCCACGACGACCCGGCTGGCGACCTCATCCCAACCAGGCTCGTCGTTCGGGAGCTCGTCGAGATCGGCGAGCGCGGCGTGGAGGAAGTTGGCCGCGTCCTCGGTGACGCCGAGGAAGCGCGAGCCCCCGCCGAGCAGTCCGGCCGCGAGAGCACCCTGGATCGAGTCCGGTGCGCTGAGCAACGTGAGACGAGCCGAGATCGCGGTCGGCGTGAAGCCGTGGTCGGCGAGGGCGACGAGCACGGCTTCGAAGAGCGCGCTCTGACCAGGGCTCGGACGCCGCTTGGTGACGAGCCAGTAGGCGAGCTCGCCGAACGTGATCTTGCCGAGCAGGTCAGCGGAGAGGTCGTGACCGAGGAGCGTGATCGAGTCGAGGTCCGACACGCCGATGCCGGTCCGGTACGTGTCGGATGTCATGGGGCCTTGCCTTCTCGTTCTGGCCTTCGAGTTGCCATTGATGTGCGGTCAGGGTCGGGGGGTGGCGAGCCAGGCGCGGATCTCGTCGCTGTGCTCGCCGAGCGTGGGCGGCGGCTCGTCGTAGCGGATCTCCGCCTCGCTGAACCGGATCGGGTTGCGGACGAGGTCGACGGCGCGGTCACCCTCGCCCATGGTCACGCGAGGTTCGAGCCCGAGCCGCTCGGCGAGCTCGATGCCCTCCCGGATCGAGTTGATCGGCCCGCACGGCACCCCGACCTTGTTGAGGGCGACGAACAGGTCGTCCGCCGTCCACTCGGCCAACTGAGCCACGAGGATCGGGTGCAGCTCGTCGCGATTCTTCGTGCGGTCGGCGTTGAGCCGGAACCGTTCGTCGTCGGCGACCTCGGCGATCCCCAGCACCTCGCACAGGGAACGGAACTGGCGGTCGTTGGCGGCGGTGATGATGATGTCGCGGTCGAGCGTCGGCATCGGCTGGTACGGGTAGACGCTCGGGTGGGCGTTGCCCATCCGCTCGGGCACCACGCCTCCCGCCGTGAAGGCGCCGCTCTGGTTGACCAGTCCGGAGAGTGCCGATGAGAGCAGGTTCACCTCGACGTGCTGGCCGAGGCCGGTCTCGGCGCGCTGGCGGAGAGCGGCGAGCACGCCGATCGTGCCGTGCAGGCCGGTGATGACGTCGAACACCGAGATCCCGGCGCGGTACGCCGGCCCACCGGGCTCGCCGGTCAGGCTCATCAGACCCGACACCGCTTGCACGACGAGGTCGTAGCCCGGCAGCCATGCCCCCTCGGCGGTGCCGAACCCGCTGATCGAGAGGTAGATCAGCGCCGGATTGATCTGGCGCGCCTGCTCGTAGTCGAGGCCGAACTTGGTCAGCCCGCCCGGCTTGAAGTTCTCGATCGCGATGTCGGCCCGCCGGAACAGCTCGTGCACGAGTGCCACGTCGTCGCGATCACGGAAGTCCAGCACGATCGAGCGCTTGTTGCGGTTGATCGACAGGTAGTAGGTGGCGACCCCGTCGTGGTCCGGCGGCATCCACGTGCGGGTGTCGTCGCCACCCGGCCCCTCGACCTTCACGACCGTCGCCCCGAGGTCGGCGAGCAACATCGAGCAGTAGGGTCCGGCGAGCACCCGTGAGAGGTCGGCCACGACGAGCCCGTCGAGTGGACCTTTCGAGTGCCCGTCGAGGGGACCTTTAGAGTGGTCGTCGTCAGGACCGTGAGAGGGGTGCGTGGTCATGGCGCGATCACTTTCGATGTGGATCGGAACGGGTGTGTGGACGGCGACAAGAGCACGAACAACAAGCGCAACGGGAGCGGCGACTTCGTCGAGGCGCTCGCGCGCGGGCTCGACGTCATCAAGTCGTTCGGACCGACGTCGATGGAGCTCACGGTCAGCGAGGTGGCCACCAAGACCGGACTCCCGCGGCCGACCGCGCGGCGCCTGTTGATGACGCTCGAGCAGCTCGGGTACGCGCGCTTCTCGAACGGCGCGTACGCGTTGACGACGAAGACGTTGGAGCTCGGCACGGCGTGCATCGCGGCCCAGGGGATCTGGGATGTGGCTCGACCGCACATGCTGGCGCTGGTCGGCAAGACCGGTGAGTCGAGCTCGATGTCGCAGCTCGACGGCAGCGACATCGTGTACATGGCCCGGGTGCCGGTGGCCAAGATCATCGCCATCTCGGTCCACATCGGAACCCGCTTCCCGGCGCCGGCGACGTCGATGGGACACGTCCTGCTCGCCGATCTCACGCCCGCGCAGCTCGACGCCACGCTCGACACCCCGTCCGCTTCCGCCATCATCCCGCGGGTGGTCCTCTCGCGGGCCGAGCTCGACGAGGTCCTGGCGGACGTCCGCGAGCGTGGGTGGGCACAGGCCGACGAGCTGCTCTCGATCGGCATCCGCTCGATCGCGGCACCGGTGCGCGACCAGTCCGGGCGGACGGCGGCCGCCATGAACGTCACGGTGCACGCCGCGGAGACGTCGAGCGAACGCCTCGTCGGCGAGTACCTCCCCCTGCTGCTCGAGGCCGCCGCCGAGGTCACGACGACGTGGTCCAACCTGGCGATGCTGCCGACCACCTCGCCCCGCGTCATCTCGCCGCGCATCACGGGTCCGCAACCCCGACCGTGACCACCGCGGCCTCGTCAGGGCGCGACGGTTCGGTCATGTGACAGGGATGCTCACCGGTAGGGGTTGTTCCCGGTGTGATCACCGGCGAGCCAGCGGCGCAACGTCTCGTGGGCGTCGGCTGCGCGCTCGACGGCGATCTGGTCGGCCTCGGGCACGTCGACCGTGAACTCGAGCAGCATCCCGTTCGGATCCTCGGTGTACAACGAGCGGCAGTAGCCGTGCTCGAGCACATAGGTGCCCTCGGGCTTCCAGTTCGCCTCCCGGAGACGACGCTCCAGCTCGGCCTGTCCCTCGGCGTCGACCTTCATCGCGATGTGGCGGAACGGGGACGGCTCGAGCTCGGGGCCGAACTCCTTCTGGTCCGCCTCTTCGGCGAACTGGAAGAACGCCAGCGCGCTGCCGTCGGCGAGGCCGAAGAACGTGTGGCAGTACACGCGCACGGCGCCGAACAGCTCGTCGGCCTCCGACCACGTGGCCAGCAGCGGAAACCCGAGCACATCTTCGTAGAAGGCGCGGGTCGCCTCCTGATCCTTGGTGACAAAGGCCGTGTGGTGGAGTCGTTGTGCGATCGCGGTCTTGGGCATCATCCCCCCGTTTCGTCGTTGCTGTCCTCGTGTGCCCGGCACACGGACGTGTCGCCGTCCTGCGTACAGTACCGTTCGCCCCGCGAAGCCATCAATCCACCACGACTAGGCAATCCAACACGACGAGGAAACCCCTGGGAACGCCGATGGTCGACGATCGCATCCTGAGCACGCACACGGGAAGCCTGCCGCGTCCCGACGACCTCGTCCGGATGATGTGGGCGGTCGGCGACGGCATCCCCGTCGATGCGGGCGCCCTCGCCGCACGTGTCGAGGCCGCCGTGCACGAGGTCGTCGAGCGTCAGGTCGCGGCGGGAGTGTCGATCGTCAACGACGGCGAGATGTCGAAGCCGTCCTACGCCACGTACGTCAAGGACCGGCTCGACGGCTTCGGCGGTGATTCGCCGCAGAGCTACCACTTCCAGGATCTCGACGACTTCCCGGGCAGTGCGGCACGCGTCGCCGACAACCCGGGCCGTCGCAAGCGCTCGGCACCGGCCTGCACCGGTCCGATCACGGTGCGTGACACCCAGGCTGCGCACGCTGACATGCAGCATCTCGCCGAGGCGGCGAGCCGCGTCGGAGCGGCCGCCACGTTCTCGAGCGCCGCCTCGCCGGGCGTCGTGTCGTTGTTCTTCCGCAACGACTACTACGCGACCCACGAGGAGTACGTCTTCGCCATCGCCGAGGCGATGCGCCACGAGTACGAGGCGATCGCTGCCGCCGGCGCGACCGTCCAACTCGACTGCCCCGACCTGGCGATGGGACGTCACAGTGCGTATGCGGAGATGGACCTCGACGAGTTCAGGCGCACGATCGCGATGCACATCGAGGCGATCAATCACGCCGTGCGCAACATTCCTGCCGACCGGCTGCGGATGCACCTGTGCTGGGGCAACTACCCCGGTCCGCACCACTGCGACGTGCCGCTCGCCGACATCGTCGATCTGGTGTGGACGGCCAAGCCGAGGACCGTGCTGTTCGAGGGCGCCAACCCGCGCCACGCCCACGAGTGGGCCGTGCTCGCCGAGTGCGGCGTGCCCGACGACAAGGTGATCTGCCCGGGCGTGATCGAGCCGCAGTCGAACTACATCGAGCACCCCGAGCTCGTCGCCCAGCGACTCGAACGATGGGCGACCGTCGTCGACCCGAGCCGCCTGATGGCGGGTGTCGACTGCGGGTTCTCGATCCACGTCGGCATGCAGGGCATCGATCCCGACGTGGCCTGGGCGAAGCTGGCGTCGATGGCCCAGGGTTGCGAGATCGCGTCACGGCGCCTGTTCGGGTGAGCGTTCGCCACGCGGGAAGCATCGCTTGCGACCCACAACGGGTCTGTGCGTACCATACGGCCGTATGTCGGACGATCGTCCGGCATACGGATCACAGGGGGGCCACCTTGCTGGGCCAGCGTGCGGCTGCGCACATCGGCCTGCACATATAGCTTGGTCATAAGTTGGTCACGGAACACCGGTCGAACGACCGAGATGGGGGAGAAGACGACATGGCACAACGTGCGATTCGCCGACGGCAGCGTCCGCGACTTTGGGTACCCGCCACGCTCGTGGTGCTCGGCTTGGTCGCCGCGGCATGCGGCGGCGACGACGACGACGAATCGAGCGGGAGCGACGCGACGACGGCGCCCGCCGACGATACGACCGCGCCCGCCGAGGACACGGCGGCACCCGCCGAGGACACGACGGCACCCGCCGAGGAAACCACCGCACCCGCCGAGGACACGACGGCTCCGAGCGAGGACACGACGGCGCCGGCCGACGTCGAAGGCAAGGTGACCGACTTCGCCGCCTACGTCGGCGGCTCCGGCCCGGCCGATGACAGCCTCGATCCGGTCAAGATCGGCTACTTCAACCAGCAGGGCGGCGCGGTCGAGGTCAGCCATACGAACATCGACGGCGTCAACGAAGCGGTCCGGTACATCAACGAGGAGGCCGGCGGCATCGGCGGCCACCCGCTCGAGGTCGAGACCTGCTACGTCGCCAACGCCGAAGAGGAAGGCCAGCAGTGCGGCCAGCAGTTCGCCAATGACGACTCGATCGTCGCCGTCATCTCCGGTCCGACGTTCATCGGAACCGAGTCGTTCTACGCCGCCCTGGCCGGGTCGAAGCCGGTGATCCACGGCGTGTCGGTCAGCCCGGCCGACACGGTCCAGGAGACGGCGGCGGTGCTCTTCGGCGGCGCCAAGTACATCCTCGCCCCGTACGCGACGTTCGCCCGTGACGAGCTGGGGACGACATCGGCGGCGCTGATCTATCCCGAAGGCGCCGGCCAGGACGAGGGGGCCGAGGGGCAGGCGTCGGCATTCGAAGCGGCAGGTATCCCGATCGAGGTCGTGTCGTACCCTGCTGACACGCCCGACCTGACGGTGCCGCTGATCGCCGCCGGCGCCCAGGACGTCGACCTCGTGATGCCGGTCATCAACCCCAACGACTGCGTCAAGTTCGAGCAGGCCATCCAGCAGCTCGAGATCCCCGACGAGAAGGTGCTCGCCAGCCCGATCTGCATCAACGCCGACGTGGGCGCCGCGCTCGGTGACCTTCCGCAGTGGCACTACGCCGTCGCCTCGTCGCTCAGCATCGACCCGACCGATCCGTCGGTGCCGCCGTACACCGACATCTTGACCTCCCACGGCAACGAGTCGATGATCGGTGATCCGTGGATCCTCGTCGGCTTCGGGCAGGCGATGACACTGGCCAAGTTCCTCAACGCGGTCGGGCCCGACGACATCACGCCCGAAGCGATCGTCGACCAGATGAAGGCCTTCGAGGGTCCGCTGATCCTCGGCTCGCCGGTGCTCCAGTGCGGCAAGTATCCCGACGCTCCCGGGGTGTGCAACGACTACACCCAGTTCTACAAGTACAACGGCGCGGATGCCGGATGGGAACTCGCCGGCGGCTTCGTGGGGCCGCCCGAAGGATGGGTGCCGTAGCCCCTGATTCCTCCACCTCTGATTTTGGCTCTGATTCTGGCTCGCATCACCGCACGCCCGCCTCGAGCGCCGAGTAGGTCATGAAGGACGTCGTTCTCTTCGTGCTGCTCGGCCTCGGAGGCGGCGCGGTGATCGCCGGGATCGCGATGGCCGTGGTCATCACGTACCGCGGCTCGGGGATCATCAACCTCGCCACGGGCGCCATCGCGATGGTGTCGGCGTACGGCTTCTGGGCGCTGAAGTCGGGCTACTTCCATGTCACCTTCAGCACGGTCCCGGCAGCGATCGTCACGATGTCGGTGGCGATCCTGGTCGGTTTGCTGAGCGAGCTCCTCGTGTTCCGACCGCTGCGAACGTCGTCGCCGCTCGCCAAGCTCGTCGCCTCGCTCGGCATCCTCCTGATCCTCCAGGCGACGATGCTGCTCTGGTTCGGCTCGGCGTCGCAGTCGATCCCGAGCGTGTTCCCCAAGGACATCGTCGAGGTGTTCGGCAAGTCGATCCCGGTCTACGGGTTCTGGATGGCGGGGGTCGTCGTGCTGATCGCGCTCGCGCTCGTCGCCCTGTTCCGCTGGACCCGGTTCGGTCTTGCGACTCGGGCCGCGTCCGAGAACGAGGTGTTCGGCATGCTCGCCGGGTTGTCGCCGAACCAGCTCTCGATGGCGAACACGGTGCTGGCGTCGGCAGTTGCCGGCGCGATGGGCATCGTCGCCGCTCCGCTCGCCCAGGCCGACTCGACGACGTTGGTGTTCTTCATCGTGCCGGCGCTGGCGGCGGCGCTGTTCGCCGGCTTCACGTCGCTCTGGATCGCGTGTCTCGCCGGCTTCGGCATCGGGATCGGTCGGTCGCTGATGGCGTGGGTGGTGACGCTGGATTGGTTCCCGACCGACCGCGGCAATCCGATCCCAGGCACGCAGGCGCTGCTCACGTTCCTGCTGCTGGTGTTCGCGTTGTCGCTCCGCGGCGCCAGCCTGCCCTCGCGCGGCGAGCTGGTCGAAAAGCGGCTCCCGTTCGCGCCGCGACCACGGCGACTCGCCGGACCGGCTGCCGTGTTGGCGGTAGTCGGCGCGGCGCTGCTGATCGTGCTGCCGTACGGCTACCGGCAGGCCCTGATGCTGTCGCTGATCGGCGTCGTCGTCTGCCTTTCGCTGGTCGTCATCACCGGGTTCGTCGGCCAAGTCTCGCTGGCGCAGGTCAGTCTCGCCGGGGCGTCGGGGTTCGTCGTGTCGCACATGATCGTGCGCGCCGGTATCGGTTTTCCGTGGGGTCCGCTCATTGGATCGCTGGCCGGTGTCGTCGTGGGCCTGATCGTCGGGATCTCGGCGCTCCGTGTGCGCGGCGCCAGCCTCGCCGTGGTGACGCTGGCCGGGGTCGTCGCCATCGAGCAGTTCGGTTTCACCAACCGGAGGTGGGGTGCCGGGGTCTCGGGCTCGCCGGTCGAGCAGCCGCGCCTGTTCGGATTCAGCATCGGCTCCGACGCCGGCTTCCGCGGGCTCGACGACAAGCTTCCCAGTCCGGTGCTCGGCTTCTTGTACCTCGTCGTCGTGATCGCGCTCTGCCTGTTCGTCGCCCAGATCCGGCGCAGCGTGCTCGGGCAGCAGATGCTCGCCGTGCGGGCCAACGAGCGCGCTGCTGCAGCGGCGGGAATCAACGTGGCGCGGGTCAAGATCACGGCCTATGCGATCTCGTCGTTCATCGCCGGCACTGCGGGGTGGATGTACGCCTACAACTTCGGTTCGGTGAGCGCCGCCCGGTTCGGCATCCTGATCGCGCTCGGATTCGTCGCCTTCGCCTACATCGGCGGGATCACGATGGTGTCGGGCGCGGTGATCGGCGGCCTCGTCGCCACCGAGGGGCTCGTTCCGTACTTCTTCGAGGAGCTGCTCGGCATCTCCGGCAACTGGACATTGCTCGTCGGCGGCGTGCTCGTGATCTTCACGCTGATCCAGAACCCCGAGGGCGTGGCCGGTACGACATACCGCAAGCGGCAGGCGGCCAAGCGCGGCAAGGCGGCCGCGAAACGCGAACAGCACGCCGCCGCGCCGCTCACGTCGGACGACGATGGCCAGCAGGTGATCGGGCGGGGCGCGACCGAGGTGACACGGTGACGAGCGTGCTGTCGGCGCGGGGGGTGTCGGTGTCGTTCGGCGGCGTGCACGCCGTGGTCGACGTCGATCTCGACGTCGAGCCGGGTGAGCTCGTCGGTCTGATCGGCCCGAACGGCGCTGGAAAAACGACCTTCGTCGACGCCATCACCGGGTTCGTGCCGCATCGCGGTACGGCCTCCCTCGACGGTGCCGAGATCACCAGTCTCAGCCCGCACGAGCGCGCCAGACTCGGACTCGCCCGCACGTGGCAGGCGATCGAGCTGTTCGACGACCTGACCGTCCGCGAGAACCTCACCGTCGCCGCCAACCACCCGTCGCTGCTGGCGGCGTTCAAGGAGATCTTCACCAACCGCGCTGATCGCTCGGGCTCGGTCGACGAGGCGCTCGAGACGTTCGCGCTCGAGCATCTCGCCGAGGCGACCCCGAGCGAGCTCACGCAGGGCCAGCGCAAGCTCGTCGCCGTCGCCCGGGCGCTGGCCGCACGCCCCAAGTTGTTGTGCCTCGACGAACCGGGCGCCGGTCTCGACGCCCACGAGTCGATCGCGTTCGGTGGCCACCTGCGCGAGATCGTCGACCGTGGCACGCCGATCCTGCTGATCGACCACGACATGGGGCTCGTGCTCGGGATCAGCGACCGCGTCGTCGTGCTCGAGTTCGGCAAGGTGATCGCCGTTGGCACGCCGAGCGATGTGCGCGCCAACCCGAAGGTGATCACTGCGTACCTGGGCTCCGCCGCCACCGAGTTGGAGTCGGTGGTCGATGAGCTCTGACCCGGTCCTCCAGCTCGAGGCGCTGTCGGCGGGCTACGACGCGGCGGCGGTCGTGCGTGCGCTCGACCTCCACGTCGGCTCCGGGGAGGTGGTCGCCCTGCTCGGCCCCAACGGCGCCGGCAAGACCACCACACTGCGAGCGATCTCCGGTCTTGTCCGCCCGATGTCGGGCACGATTCGCATCGACGGCGCCGACATCGCCAAGCGGTCACCTGCCGCGCGAGCGCGCCTCGGCATCGCCCACGTCCCCGAGGGCCGGGGCGTGTTCTTCGGCCTGACCGTCGCCGAGCATTTTCGCCTCGGATCCCGCGGCGAGCACCTCGACGCCGAGGTCGCCTACGAGTACTTCCCGGCGCTCGCCGAGCTCGCCGACCGTCGGGCCGGGCTGCTGTCGGGCGGCGAGCAGCAGATGCTCGCGCTCGGGCGGGCGCTGGCCCGCCGGCCGCGGCTGTTGCTGCTCGACGAGCTCTCGCTCGGGCTGGCGCCCGTCATCGTCGAGCGCCTGCTGCCGGTCGTGTCGTCGTACGCCGCCGAGAGTGGCTGCGCGGTGTTGGTGGTCGAGCAGCACATCCACATCGCCCTCGCCGTGGCGAGTCGCGGCTACGTGCTCTCCCACGGCGAGCTCGTCATCCACGAGGCGGCCGAAACACTGCGTGCCGACCACCGGCTCATCCTGTCCGGTTACCTCGGTGAGCAGGAAACGACGGCGTCGGATGCGTGACGTGTCTGATGGAGTCGGCTCACTCGACGCCGTTCGGCCGAGCGTCTGGTCGCCGACTCGTGGCCCCGAGCACATGTCGGCGTCGGAGCAGACGTGGTCACCCCGCGCTCGAGGTCGACGGCGTTGACGCGCACCGGGTTGACGGTGACCACCACACGACGCCCGTCCGGGCCGTCCATGGCACGCAGGTCGGCGCCGCCGTACTTGGCGCCGAGACGATCCGCGAACGCGTAGTCCGCATCGGGTTCGAGTGTTGCGTCGCCACGGATCTCGACGTACTTGGCGGGATTCGCCGGGTCGGGGATGAACACCGTGACCGCCGGGTTGGCGGTGAGGTTCTTGACCTTCTGGCGGGCGGTGTTCAGCGACACCTTCACCACGCCGTCGTCGGCGAGGAACCAGACGGCCGAGACCTGCGGCCTGCCGTCAGGGCCGACCGTTGCCAGCGTGGCGATGGCAGCGTCGAGAAGGTCGACGTGAGAGGACGGGACGGAGGCAGGCATCGAATGCTGCTCCTTTCATACTGGCGTTGGTCATCTTGGCGGTCGCCGCCGACACGGCACCGAAACACCGCATCGTCGATCGATGAAGTCTGGGACTGTATCGAATCCGGACAGATGGCCGAGCAGCGGACACGCCGGCGTTGGATCCCCTCGACGCCAACTTGTGCTTCACGCAGACACGGGGACACCACACGACTCGGAGGTCACGTCCATGCGACGTAGTACAGACAGGATTCTCACCACCCACGTCGGCGCGCTGCCCGCGCCCGACGACGTGTGGGCGCAGCTCGAGGTGAGTGATCAACGTCTCGGCGAGGCGGTGAACGAGGTGTGCGACATGCAGACCAGCGCCGGCGTCGACTTCATCAACGAGGGCGAGCTCACCAAGGGCGGCCACTGGACGCAGTACCTTGCCGCCCGTCTCGGGGGGTACGAGCCTGCCGCCGAGCGCGGCGGCCTCGGCAAGCTGCTGATGTCGAGCGCCGACTGGGTCGACTTCGACGAGTTCTACCTCGCGGTCCTCCAGAACGGCACGCTGTTCGAACAGTCGGGGTCGGCCCCGCACGTGCCGGAGGGGGCCGAGGACAGCATCGCCTTCGTCGAGGACTGGGTGTGCACCGGGCCGATCACGTTTCGCGGCCAAGCGGCACTCGACCGCGAGATCGCGATGCTGAAGAACGCCCTCGGCGACCGGCCGGCATCCGACGCATTCCTCACGACGACGGCGCCGCTCAGCGTGGAGCCCGGCCGTGCGAACGAGTTCTACAAATCGGACGAGGAACACATCTACGCGATCGCCGAGGCGATGCAGGTCGAGTACGAGGCGATCGCCGCCGCCGGGTTCCAGGTGCAGGTCGACGACGCCTGGCTCGGCGCGCTGTGGGACCGGATCGGGCTCGAGATGGGGATCGACGGGTACCGCAAGTTCTGCCAGATGCGATGCGAAGCGCTCAACCACGCGCTGCGCAACATCCCCGAGGAGCAGATTCGCTACCACCTGTGCTGGGGCAGCTGGCACGGGCCGCACTCGCGCGACCTGCCGCTGCCCGACGTCATCGACATCCTGCTGTCGGTCAAGGCGCAGACGTACCTGATCGAGGCCGCCAACGTCCGTCACGAGCACGAGGTCGCGCTGTGGGAGGAGACCAAGTTGCCCGACGGCAAGATCCTCGCCCCCGGTGTGGTGACCCACTCGACGCCGCTCATCGAGCACCCGCAGCTGGTAGCGGATCGCATCCAGCGCTTCGCCGGGCTCGTCGGACGCGAGAACGTGATCGCCTCCACCGACTGTGGGCTCGGCCTGCGCTGCCATCCGCAGATCGCGTGGGCCAAGCTCAAGGCGCTCACCGACGGCGCCGCGCTCGCGTCGACGGCTCTGTGGAGTTGACGCCGCCCGATCACGGTGACTCGGTCACCGTCAACTGTGGACGCGTCGCATCCGGCCATGAAAGCGCGCCGCGGCGGCGAGCAGGGCGGCGTCCCCAGTGAGGTCGAACTGACGAAGGCAGGCTTCGGTGAGCTTGATGACGTGCTCGTCGCCGTGGTCCACGGCCGCTCGGGCGATGTCGTCCGGGGCGGACGATGGGGCGTCGGACGTCGTTGCTTCCCACCGCTGCGGTGACGATGCGAAGGCGGCGACGATCGACGCCGCGACCTGCCAGCACGCGGCGACCGTGGCGTGGAGTTGATCGGCGGGAAGCACGGGAACGATCATCCGCACCGCGGCGGGCGCGGTCACGGTGTGGCAGAACGCGATCGGCGCCTCCGCTCGCGCCAACAGCACGCGTGCGGAACAACTGATCAATTCGTCGAGTGCCGCGACGTGTCCGCGGGTCGGGCCCCACGCATCGAGCGCCTCGGGGAAGCCGTCGAGATCGAACAGCAGGTCGGCCCTGACGCGCAATTAATGGTTGCGTTTCCAATTCGCATCGGGCAGACTGACATGCAACCAACAGTTGCGTGTAGCTGTGAGTCTGTGGAGGACATCCGATGGAATACGGAACGATCGAGCGTGAGATCGAGATCAACGCCTCACCGGCGACGGTCTTCGAGGTCATCACCAGCCCGGAGCATCTGAAGGAGTGGTGGCCGGACGAGGCGGCGCTCGAGCCGACCCCCGGCGCGGTGGGCGAGCTCGTGTTCGGCGACCGGTCGTCGGGCGACGCCCAGATCCCCCAGGTCACCGTCGTCGAGGCCGAACCGCCGCGGCTGTTCTCGTTCCGATGGGTCTACCCCGAAGGTGAGGGTGCGCGCCAGGACAACTCGCTGCTCGTCACGTTCGAACTGTCTGCCCGGGGCGACGGCACCCTGCTGCGGATGACCGAGACCGGTTTCCGCGAGAAAGGTTGGGAGGTCGCGGTGCTCGAGCAGCAGTACCGGGAGCATGGCGAGGGCTGGGACTACTACCTGCCGCGGCTGGCCGCGTACACGCCCACGGTCGGGGTCGCGTCGTGACCGCCGCCGTCGACGACGAGCTCTGGTCGGCCGTCGGCGACCCGACCCGGCGCCGGATGCTCGACCTCCTGCTGGTCGACGGCATCGGGACGGCCACCTCCTTGAGCGAACAGTTGCCGGTCACCCGCCAAGCCGTGGCCAAGCACCTGGCCGTGCTCGACCGAGCGGGCCTCGTCCACGGCACCGCCGCCGGTCGCGAGCACCGCTACCGCGTCGACGACGCCCAACTCGCCAGGGCCGCCGCGCAGCTCGCCGACGTCGGCTCCAGCTGGGACGGCCGGCTGCGTCGCATCGCACGCATCGCCGAACAGATCGAACGCCAGCAGCAGAAGAAGCAGTCACCCCAACAACGAACCAGGAGAGAGTCATGACCGACATCCATCACCGCATCGGCGTCGAGTCTTCGTCCACCGACGACGTCTACGCCGCACTCACCACCATCGACGGTCTGTCGGGTTGGTGGACCAACGACACCAAGGGCGATCCCGGCCTCGGCGGGAAGATCGAGTTCCGGTTTCCCCAGGGCGGGTTCGACATGGAGGTGATCGAGCTCACGCCCGGTGAGCTGGTCCGGTGGCGGGTCATCGACGGGCCACTGGAGTGGATCGGCACCACCATCGACTGGCGCCTCTCCCGCAGCGGTCCGTTCACGATCGTGCGCTTCACCCACGAGGGCTGGGCCGAGCCCATCGAGTTCCTCTCCCACTGCAGCACCAAGTGGGCGGTGTTCCTCCTCAGCCTCAAGGCACTGATCGAGACCGGAACCGGATCGCCCGCTCCGGACGACGTCCCGATCAGCGACTGGCACTGAGTGAGGGACATGCGTTCTATCGAGCCGGCGCCGGCGCTCCGAACCATGTCGAGAGTGCTCGAGGCAGCCCTGGGTCCGTGAGATCTCCCGCCCAGGCGACATGTCCGTCGGGTCGGATCAACACGGCCGGGGGCGCGGCGACCTCGCCGAGGACCGGGAGCTCCCACACGCCGGCATGCTCGGCGTCGACCAACCGGACTCGACCCGCCCACGGGGAGATGTCGAAGCCGCCGGGTTCACCGAGGTTGAGGAGCACCGGGCGGGCGTCGTGCAGCAGAGCGAACACGCGGGTGGGACCATCCGCGGTCTGCAGGTCGAGATCGGGCATGCGCCGCCCCACGAGTGGGTGTCCTTCGCCCATTGCGTCGGTGATGTCGTAGTGGATGTCGAGCCCGGAGACCATCGCCGCGATGCGCCGGCGAGGCTCGTCCATGCCCAGCAGTTCGGTCACGATGTCGCGGAGGGCCTGGTGACGGTCGTCGGAGCGGCCGAGTGCAACTTGCGCCATCGTGTTGTGCAACACCCGGGCGCCGACCGGATGCCGTTCGGCGTGGTAGGTGTCGAGGAGACTCTCGGGCGATGTGCCGTTGACCACCTGGGCCAACTTCCAGCCAAGGTTCACGGCATCCTGCACACCCGTGTTGAGGCCCTGGCCGCCCAGCGGGGGATGCACGTGGGCGGCATCCCCGGCCAGCAGCACGCGGCGGTCGCGGTAGGACACCGCCTGGCGCACCATGTCGGTGAACCTCGAGATCCAGTTGGCGCTGCGTAGCCCGAAGTCCGTCCCGTACACGGAGACGAGTGCCTCGCGAAGCTCATCCATGCTGGGCTCACCGGTGTGCTCGACCCGTCGTTCCGTGAGCACGACCCGAAACGTTTTCCCGTCGCCGGCCGGACCGAGGGCGTGAGTGCCGACGCCGTCGCGACGGAAGCCGAGCTCCGGCTGCTCGTCCAACTCGACCTCGGCGATCATCCAGCTCGTGGAGGGCTCCAACCCGGCGAAGTCGATGCCAGCCGCCTTGCGGATCAGGCTGCGTCCTCCGTCGCAGCCGACGAGGTACTCGGCGCGCAGCGACGTGCCGTCGGAGATCTCGACATACACGCCCGCGTCGTCCTGCGCGAAGCCCACCACCTCGCGCCCGCGAAAGATCGGGACTCCGAGCTCACTGACCCAGTCAGCCAGGATCGGTTCGGACTCGCTCTGCCAGAGCGCGAGCACGTAGTTGTGGCGACTGGGGAAGTCGCTGAGGTCCAACGGGATCAGAGCGAAGCCCGCACCCGGCATCACTTGCCCGGCCGAGATGAACCGATCCGCGACACCACGTTGATCGAGCACCTCGATGGTGCGTGAGTGAAGACCCCCGCCTCGCGATCGGTCGAGATGCTGAGTGGCGCGGCGCTCGACGATGACGACGTCGATCCCCGCCAGCGTCAGCTCGGCCGCCAACATCAGTCCGGTCGGACCGCCACCTGCGATCACCACCGCATGCTCGCTCGTCAACGCGTCCATCCCCACGACTCCTGGCTCCATTCGTTTCTGGCCGTGATCGGCTCAGCGAACGGGGCATTGTCAGCACGATTTACCCGTTTGCGGCAAGCCCCCTCCCTCGCGCTACGTTGAGAATGGCGGCGAGGGTTCACGCTCGACGGTGCGGGCGACACACCAATGGGACTCATCCACATCGACGTGTTCACGACGCTCGACGGCGTCGCCCAGGCACCAGGCGCGCCTGATGAGGACACCGAGGGTGGGTTCGCGTTCGGCGGTTGGCAAGCACCCTTGTTCGACGACCTGGTCGGCGCGCAGGTCGCCGCCGGCATGGCGGGACTGGACGCGTTGCTGCTCGGCCGACGCACCTACGACATCTTCGCCGCGCACTGGCCCGAGCAGGACGAGGGCGTCGATGCCGGGATCGCTCGTCTCTTCAACACCGTCCCGAAGTACGTCGCGTCACGGGGCGCTCCGACGCTCGACTGGGCAAACTCCACGTTGCTCGGTGCCGACTTGGTGTCGGCGGTCGCCGAGCTGCGCGAACGTCACTCCAACGTGCACGTGATCGGCAGCCTCGACCTCGTTCAGACGCTCGTCGCCCAAGGCTTGTTCGACCGAATGTCGCTCTGGATCTACCCAGTCCTGCTCGGGACGGGCAAGAAGGTGTTCGCCGGCGGCACCGTCCCGACCAACCTCACCGTCGTCGAACCAGCGGTCACCTCTCCCAACGGGGCGGTGCTCGTGCGGTACGCACACGCTGATGGCATCCCGTCGACGGGTGACATGGCACGTCCCGACCGGGCGTGACCTCATTCGGTTCGCGGAGCGTGATCGCCGAGCGTCAGCGTCCGGCCAGCCGGCAGATCAACCCGCGGTGCTCGTCGTCGAGTGGCGTGGCGTCACCGGCGGCGGCGTTCTCTGTTGCCCTGTTCGGCTTCGACGTGGCCGGGATCGACACGGTGGTCGTCGGGTGGCTCAGTCCCCACTGCAGCAGCGCCTGTCCCCACGTGTGGATGCCGAAGGGTTCGAGCGGTGCGAGTTCGGCGGCGGACGGGGAGGTCCGCATCAGATCGGCGGCAGCGAACGGGCGCATGATCAGCACACCGAGCCCGAGCTCCGCGGCGAGCGGCAACAAACGGTCCTCGACCTCGCGTTCGCGTGGGTTGTACGGGACCTGAATGGCGTCGAGGCGACCCGTGACCATCGCCGCCTCGAGCTCGTCGAAGTTCGCCGCCTTCCAGTGCGTCGCGCCGACGAGTGTCACCTGACCGCCGTCGCGCAGCTCCTCGATGCGCCGTAGCCGCTCGGGCCACCGCACCATGTTGTGGATCTGCAGCAGCTCGATGTGTCCCCCGTAGAACGACAGCGACGCCGCGATCTGACGCTCTGCCACGGCGTCGTCGTCGGTCCACACCTTGGTGGCGACGACCGCCGCCGAACGACGGCTCTCCAGCGCGGCGCCGAGCGTGCGTTCCGCTTTGCCGTACATCGGCGAGGAGTCGAACAGGGTCGTGCCCGCGTCGAGCGCCGCCGAGACGACGTCACCCGCGAGTGCGAGATCGTCGGTGTCCAACGTCTTCGACGTTCCCATCCCGATGATCGGCACCAGCGGCGCGTCGGCGTGCTTCGGTGAGAGCGAACGTGTCTGCATGCGGCCCATTCTCCCACCTCGCGGTTGAATCGGGCCCGAGTCGTGAGCCGTGTCGCCGCCACCGCGAGGGACCTCGCCGCAAGCGTGCTGGCCTGACGTCCACCGCCCACCTCGGGCATCGGAAAGACGCTGCAGAACGCCCCTAGCCTGGCGGGGTGACAGATTTTCACGTGGACCCGCCGATGACGATGGCGCGGGTCAGAGCGCGGTGGGGCTGGATCCTTCCGACGGCGGCCATCGTGTTCGGGGTGCTCGCTCTCGGCGCGGTGGCTGGATGGCTCGTGTGGGATGAGCCGGTCACCCGTTGGGTCGTCGACGCCAGGACACCGGGCTTCGACGCGCTCTTCCGTCGGGTGTCGTTTCTCGGTTCGACGCGTGTCGTGCTGACCGTGTCTGCGGTGGCGGCCATCCTCGCCTCACGCCGGTGCCCCCGCCTGGCGATTGCGATCATCGTGATCGCCCTGGCCCGACCGCTCGCCGAGTGGACCCTCAAGGAGCTCGTGAGCCGCGATCGGCCGATCGGCGACCGCATGGTCCGCGGCGAGGGCTTCTCGTTTCCGAGCGGTCATCCGATGGCGACGGCGGCGAGCTGGGGTGTGTTGCCGCTGGTCGCCGCGCTGTACACGAAGCGACGGCTGTTGTGGTGGGCGGTGACCGTCGGAGTGTGGACGATGGCGGCGCTCGTCGCCTTCAGTCGGGTCTGGCTCGGTGTGCATTGGGCGTCTGACGTCGTCGCCGGGCTCGTGCTGGCGGTGCTGGGCGTCGCCGTGGCCGAGCGGTTCATCACCGCGACGCACGGTGGCTGCGCGTCAACGCGCTGTCTCGAAGGCGACGACGTCGACCAACAGATGATCGATCGTCCAGTCCTCGATACAGCCTCGTAGCTGGCGGCGGTCCGTTTGGTCGAGGTCGGGTTCGAGCACGACCCGGTACCTGCCGTCGCCCTCGTCGAGGATGGGGCTGGCGATGTCGGCGGTGACCTCCGGCCCGTCGCCACGGGCGACGTCGATGATCTTGGCGCTCGTGTCGAGCACCTAGCGCGAGCCCTCGACCTCGCCGCTCACGAGCGGCTCGGGTCCACCGTCGACCGCTGAGACGACACGGCGGTCGCTGCGACCGGTCACCGGGTCGATCCCGAACATCACACCGCCATAGCGGGGCTCGATCAGCGACTGGACCAACACCGCGATCGGTGAACCGTCCAGGCCGGCGCGTGCTCGCGAATCGAGCACCTTGCTCACCGCTTCGCCGAACTCGTCGAAGCCTGTGATACCGATCACCGAGTCGAACTGCCCCGCCATCGACGACCCAGCCGTGTCCTCTTCCAAACCTCACCATCCCGTTGGCCGCCCGCAGCTTCGCGCGTCTGCACCGCACGGTTTTCCGAGCGAGCGACGGGCGACGGCGGCTGCACGGCGAGGCGGAGAGTCGCCGTTCTCCGTGTCGCGACCAACGTGACACGCGGCACCTCACGCTCGCTTCCACGACCAGCGAACGGGGCCGGTTCGGATACCTTTACGAAATGTCTTTCTCACCGGGGCGGTGAGTTGGTGCCCAACGTTGGCCCGGGGTCCGGCCTGGTCGGTCGGCGCAACGAATGCGAGGTGTTGGATCGGCTGCTGGCGGACGTGCGCGCCCATCGCAGCCAAGTGCTCGTTCTGCGCGGCGAGGCAGGCATCGGCAAGACCGCCTTGATGGACTACCTGGCGACGAACAGCTCCGATTGTCACGTCGTTCGGGCGGCGGGCGTGGAATCCGAGATGGAGCTGGCGTTCGCGGGAGTGCATCAGTTGTGCGCACCGATGCTGAACCGCGTCGAGGATCTGCCCGGTCCCCAACGCGACGCATTGGGGACGGCGTTCGGTCTCGTCGCAGGTGAGGCTGCCGATCGGTTCATGGTCGGTCTGGCGGTGTTGAGTCTGTTGTCGGCGGCGGCCGAGGAGCAGCCGCTGGTGTGTCTTGTCGATGACGCCCAGTGGCTCGATCGGGTGTCGGCACAGATCCTGGCGTTCGTGGCACGGCGGCTGCTGGCCGAGGCGTTCGGCCTGGTGTTCGCCGTCCGCGAGCCGAGCGACACGGTGGAATTGGACGGTCTCGCGGAGCGCATCGTCGGCGGTTTGAGCAACGATGATTCTCGCGCGCTCTTGGAGTCGGCGAGTCTCGGGCGGCTCGACGAGCGGGTCCGGGACCGGATCGTGGCCGAGACCCGCGGCAACCCGCTCGCCTTGCTGGAGCTGCCTCGCGGCATGACCGCGGCCGAGTTGGCGGGTGGCTTCGCGCTCCCTGGGACGCGGCCGTTGGCGAGCCACATCGAACAGAGCTTCCTCGGACGCGTCGAGTCCCTTCCGCAGCAGACGCAACGACTGTTGCTGATCGCCGCCGCCGAACCGTTGGGCGACGCGGCTCTGCTGCGACGTGCCGCCGCGCAACTCGGGATCGGCGCCGACGCCGAAGCTCCGGCCGAGCAGGAAGGTCTGATCGAGTTCGGTGCGCGGGTGCGGTTCCGGCATCCGTTGGTTCGCTCGGCGGCCTACCGGGCGGGCAGCGTGGCGGACCGCCGCGTTGTTCACGGCGCGCTCGCCGAGGTCACCGACCGTCTTCTGTATCCCGATCGGCGGGCGTGGCATCGGGCCCATGCCGCAGCCGAGCCCGACGAGGACGTCGCCGCCGACCTCGAACGGTCGGCCGAGCGTGCGCAGAGCCGTGGCGGTGTCGCCGCCGCGGCGGCGTTCCTGGAACGCGCGGCAGAGCTGTCAGACGACCCTGCACGGCGCGGCGCACGAGCGCTCGCCGCTGCACATGCCAAGTTCGATGCTGCTGCCTTCGATTCGGCAGACACGCTCCTCGCGGCAGCGGAGATCAATCCGTTGAACGACCTGCAGCGGGCGCAGGTCGCGCGGTTGCGGGCCGAGATCGTGTTCGCCCGCCGACGGGGAAGCGACGACGTTCCGCTGCTCCTCGACGCGGCCCGACATCTCGAAGGGCTCGATGACCCACAGGCTCGAGAGACGTACCTCGAAGCGCTCGGAGCGGCGATCTTCGCCGGACGCCTCGGCACCCACCCCACCCTCCGCGAGGTCGCCGAGACCGCTCGCCGAGCACCGAGCGCACCATCTCCTCCCCGCCCGATCGACTTGTTGTTGGACGGTGTGGCGACGAGGTTCACCGACGGATACACCGCGTCGGTAGCGCCGCTGCGCACAGCACTGGAGGTGTTCCACCGTCACGCTCACGACAGCAGCAACGGCAGCGCCAGGTGGTTCTGGCTGGCATGGCTCGCCGCCGGCGACGTGTGGGACGACGCGCTGTTGGATGAACTTGCAACTGGCGCGGTCCGGATGTCACGAGAAGCGGGAGCGCTCGGGCACCTCCCCATCGCGCTCGTCTACCGCGCCAGCGTGCACATCCACGCCGGAGAGTTCGCCGCCGCGGCTGCCTTGATCGACGAAGCCGACTCGATCACGGCCTCCACCGGCAACGCCCCGTTCGGGTACGCCTCTGTCCTGCTCGTGGCGTGGCGCGGCAACGAGGAAACCGCGCTGAACCACATCGCCGCGGCGTTGGAGAACCCGACGACGCGGGGCGAGGGCCGGGCGATCAGTCTCGACAGCTACGTGACCGCCGTCCTGTACAACGGACTCGGCCGCTATGACGATGCGCTGGCCCGCGCCCAGCGCGCGTGCGAGTACGACGACCTCGGCGTCCGCGGTTTCGCCCTCGTGGAGCTCATCGAGGCGGCGGCCCGCGGGACCGCCCGTGAGGAAGCCGCCGACGCGTTGCTCGAGCTCGAGCAACGGACGATCGCCGCTGGCACCGACTGGGCGCTCGGGATCCTCGCCCGCTCACGTGCCCTGCTCAGCGGCGGCGAGGCAGCCGACTCCCTCTACGTCGAGGCGATCGAGCGGCTGGGACGCAGCCGGATCGTCGTCCACCTCGCCCGCGCCCACCTGCTGTACGGCGAATGGCTACGGCGCGAGAACCGGCGGCTCGACGCCCGTCACCACCTTCGAACCGCTCACGACATCCTCCACCGCATCGGAGCCGACGCGTTCGCGGAGCGCGCGCGAGGAGAGCTCGTGGCAACCGGCGAGACGGTCCGCAAGCGCTCCGTCGAAACGCGCGACGACCTCACGCCACAAGAGCGTCAGATCGCTGTTCTCGCTCGAGATGGATTGTCGAACGCGGAGATCGGCGGCCGCCTGTTCCTCAGCTCGCGCACGGTGGAATGGCACTTGGGGAAGGTCTTCAACAAGCTCGGCATCGCGTCGCGCCGGGAGCTCAGCAGCGCGTTCTCGAGCGAACCCCGACTCACGGGCTGACCGCCGGGCGGCGGTGCGAGTGGGCGGGGAGACCGCGTCGGCGCTGGTGTGCGCGCTGCCGAGGGGCAGGCAGCGCGGACACCCGCGAGCGGTCAGTGGACCTACGCAGCGGTGAGATATGGATGCAGGAAGGTGGACAGCGCGGCGAGCATTTCCTCGGGGGCTTGCTCGGCGACCCAGTGACCGGTGTCGGGGATGACCACCGTCTCGACGTCGTTGGCGATGCCCCGCATCGCGTCTCCCGGAAGGTTGGCCCAGCTGTTCGCCCCGCCGATCCCCAGGACGGGGATCGTGAGCGGCTCGACCTGGCGTTGGATGTTCTGGGCCAGATGAGCGTCCCACGCCCGGTAGAGCCCGAAGCTGGCGCGAAGGGCGTCCCGGTCACGAGTGAAGAGCTTGACGTAGTACTTGATGGCGTACTCGGGCAACGTCGTCCCGCCACCTTGAATGGTGTACTCGTATCGGTAGTAGGCGTCTGCACTCCGACTCACCATGTCGACGATCAGCTCGTCGTTGACGCGGTTGAACGGGATGTGCCACAGCCGGTTGTTGTCGGCCTCGCCGAGGAAGAGCTTCGGCTGAACCTCATCCGGCCCCACCCCTGGCGGACCGGGTATCTCGGCGACGGCGAGCCGATCGACCCGGTCGCGATGATCGGCGGCGAGCGCGTAGCTGATGATGTACCCCGTGTCGTGGCCAACGAGCGCGAACCGTGTGTGCCCGAGTGCATCCATCAGGGCGACCAGGTCGTTGGCGAGCGAGGCACTGTCGTACCCGTCGGGCGCCTTCTCGGTCAGTCCGATGCCGCGCTGGTCGACGGCGATGACCGTGTAGTCGCGGGCGAGGGCGGGCATCAGAAACCGCCACGCGTACCAGTTCTCCGGCCAGCCATGCACCAGCAGCAGTGGGGGCCCGTCACCACCGATCACGGCGTGCTGGCGGATTCCGTTGGCCTCGATGAATTGGCTCCTGAACGTGTTGGAGAACTCTCGCGGGAGCCGCGGCGCCGTCGACACCGACCCGAAGCCATGCGGTGCTGGCTTGGCAGAAGCGGCAGCAGCGGTCGACGACGCCCAGCCGCCGAGCAGCGACAGGCCGGTCGCCACGGCGGCGCCGCCGGCGAAGGCACGTCGGGAGAGCACGTAGCGGGCGGGGTGTGACAACGAGGCGTCGCGGCCTTCGTCGAAGGGTGGCTCCGCAGGGGAGGTGTTCATGGGATTCTCCTTTCGACAGGACTGACCGGGTTGTCGCCTGTTGACGTGAACCCACGCTGGAGATCGGGCCCGTCGGACACACCCGTGGAGAGCCCTGGTTGCCTCCCGGGTCATCCCCGGGAACGGTCGCCGCGTCGTCGTGCCCCGTGTAGGCCCGTGTACTGACACGGGGGTTCCACGGGCGCAATCCACGTCGCGTCGCACGACCGTGAGGCGATGGACTGGTGCCCACCGACGTCGAACGAGCTCTCTGTCGAGCTGCGGTCGTTCCGAGCGAGGTTGTCATGATCGGCGATCAATTGGTGCTCATGCGTCCAACCGCGGTGTGGCGCGCCGACTGGTTGCGCGGACCGCGGCACGACCTCGCAATGGCCCTGCTGTGGGTGCCGTTCGCGTTGGCGGCTCACGTCGTCAGCAGCGATCCCGACCACCTTCGATGGCTCGTGTCAGCGACGCTGCTCTTCTCCTTCGCCCATCAGCCACTGACGCTGTGGCTCGTGTACGGGGATCCGGCTCAGCGTCGATCGCACGCGGTCGTTGGTGGTATGGGCTCCGATCGTGCTCGGCCTCGCGGTTGCGATCGGGACGTCGGTGCGTCCGGACGTCGTCGCGCTCGTGGCCGGCGTGTGGAACGTCGCCCACACGCTCCGTCAGCGGTACGGGCTCTGCAAGCTCTACGGGCGCCTCAGTGGGATCGACTGCGGCGCGGACAATCGGCTGCTCTGGTCGTGGCTGTCACTGGCCGTGATCGTCGGATTCGCACGGACGGATCTCAGTGTCCTGGCGCGCGAAATGGGCCTCGGACGGCGGAACAGGGCAGCGATCGACCTGGTTGCCACCGCCGATGTCCTCATCACCGCGCTGCTTCCTGTCGCGCTCGCCGTGGCAATCGTCGTGACAGCTCGATGGGGTCGGAACGAGCTGCGCCGGTCGACCCACAGCTCTCCGCGCCTCGCGTACCTGGGGTCGACGGCGGCGCTGCTGGTCACGCTCGCCGTCGACCCCGTCGTGGGCTTCGTCGGGTACGTCGGTGCGCACGCCGCCGAGTACTTCCTGATCGTTCGGTGGCGTGTCGGCCGTGCTGCCGAGCGCTCCATGCCTGGAGACGCCGTCGGAGCGCTGGCACGACGCGTCGGAGGCGGCGGAACGCTCGGTCTGTACGCGGGCGCCATCGCCGGGTTCCTCGTCGTCATCAGCGTCCTGCAGCCGAGTGCCGTGACGCCCGTCATCGTGCTGACGCTCGGTGCGCTCCACCTCTTCTTCGACGGCGTGATCTGGCATGCGCCGCGACCGGTCACCGTCACCGCCGAGTGAGCTCGAAATGCACTCGATGACGCTGCGGGGAACACGACCGGCGCCGTCTGCTGTTCTAATTCACGGAACCACGTACACGAAAGGTGCACACATGACCGAGGAAACCGAGCGCGCAGTCCTCGCCGGCGGCTGCTTCTGGGGCGTCGAGGAGTTGGTCCGCAAGCTCCCCGGCGTCATCTCGACCCGAGTCGGGTACACCGGTGGTGACGTCCCCAACGCCACCTACCGCAACCACGGCACCCATGCCGAGGGCATCGAGATCACGTTCGACCCGTCGGAGACGAGCTATCGCGACCTGCTGGAGTTCTTCTTCCAGATCCACGACCCGACGACCAAGAACCGCCAGGGCAACGACGTCGGGATGAGCTACCGGTCGGCCATCTACTACACCTCCGACGAGCAGCGGACGATCGCCGAGGAGACGATCGCCGACGTCGACGCGTCGGGACTGTGGCCGGGCAAGGTCGTCACCGAGGTGGAGCCGGAGGGTCCGTTCTGGGAGGCCGAGCCGGAGCACCAGAACTACCTACAGCGCTACCCGAACGGCTACACCTGCCACTTCGTCAGGCCAGGCTGGAAGCTCCCCCGCCGCCAGGCCGCGTCGTAGCGCCGTCACCGCTGTCTACGCGTTCGGGGACTGGTCGAGCCAGTCCTCGAAGCGCGTGGCGCCGCGCTGGCATGATCGCCGGGCACGAGGGTGTGGTCGCTGAGCAGGCCGCCGAAGTACGGAGCCTGCGGGTCAGCGATGACGTGGCGCGGGTCGTGGCGGGCGTCGAGGACGCGTCGGACGAGGTCGTCGAGACGGAACTGTTCCGGCCCGGCGAACTCGACGGTGCCGTTCAGCACGGCAGCGTGCTCGTACGACGGCGAAGTTCGAGACGTCGACGACCACCGAGGCACCCTGCAGCGCCGTGCTCAGACCTTCTCGGGTGATCGTGTCGACGCCCGTGTCGAGGGAGGCTGCCACGGCCTCGTCGCCGCAGCTCTCGGAGCTTGGCGACGAGCCGCGACCCGCCGGTCGCGGTGCCGCTGGACGACGCTCGTCGACCGGCTCGGCACCGTGTGGGAAAATGGCCGGCCGCGTCTTCACGAAACGGAGGTCGGGCATGTCCGACGACCATGTGATCATCGACGTCCGCGCCGGCGACGACCTGTCTCCGCTGGCCGGATCGTGGGAGGTCGATCCGACCCATTCGGCGCTCGAGTTCGTCGCCCACTACGCGGTGTTCACGCTCGTACGCGGCCGTTTCACGTCGTTCTCCGGCACCGTCGTGATCGATCCGCCGCATGCCGAGGCGACGCAGATCGACGTCGACATCGACGCCTCCTCGGTCGACACGGCGATGGCAGTGCGCGACGCCCACCTGCTGGGCGAGGAGTTCTTCGACGTCGAGCACCATCCGAAGATCTCCTTCCGTTCCCGCGGGGCGACGGTGCTGGCCGCCGGTCGTTACACGGTGAGCGGCGAGTTGACGATCCGCGGCGTGACCCAACCGGTTCGGCTCGTCGTCGAACTGTTCGGTCGTGCGCCAGACGTGATGGGCAATCCTCGGCTCGGCCTGAAAGCGACGGCCAAGGTGCAACGCGCCCTGTGGGGAATCACGTGGAATGCCCCTGTCCTGGGCGGCGGCGTCGCCTTGGCCGAGGAAGTCGATCTCGAGCTCGACGTGTCGCTGGTGCCGGTGCAGGTCGACCCGAATCCGTGAACCAGCGTGCGTTCGGTCGGACGCGCCACACCGAACGCACCAGATCGGGAAGCAGACCCGGGAGAGACCAGGGGTCTCCACGGGTGCAACGTGCAAACGAGAAGAGAAAGCTTGGAGGCGTCAACCCTGTTCGACCGCCGGTGCTGCCCGGAGGCGAGGCGTACGTCTTCGTCGTGGGACTGTCCGTGGAGAGGAGAGAGAGATGGCCATCGTGAGCCGGGACTTCCGGGGCCGCCGCCGACAGCCCGGTGCCGGGCTGATCCCGCCGGGCCAATACATCGTCGACGACTTTCCGGTGTTGGCGGCGGGGCCGACACCGTTCACGCCGCTCGAGGAATGGGACTTCACGATCGTCGACGAGACGGGGTCGGTGGCGGCGCGCTGGACCTGGGACCAGTTCCGCCGCCTGCCGGCCGAGACGCCGACCGTCGACATCCACTGTGTGACGAAGTGGTCCAAGCTCGGTACCCGCTGGGAGGGCGTCTCGGTCGACACGCTGCTCGACGGCATCGACACCAGTGCCGAGTTCGTGATCGCCATCGCCGACGGTGACTACACCACGAACCTGCCGCTGGCGGACGTGCAGGACGGTCAGGCGTGGATCGTGTACGGCTTCGAGGGCGACGAGCTGGAACCCGAGCACGGCGGGCCGGCTCGGTTGTTGGTGCCCCACCTGTACTTCTGGAAGAGCGCCAAATGGGTACGCGGCCTGCTCCTGAGCGACGACGACGAGCCGGGCTTCTGGGAGAGTGTCGGCTACCACAATTACGGCGACCCGTGGCGTGAGCAGCGCTACTGGGGTGATTGACCGTCGTGCGGTGGTTGGAGGCGACCGTCGCCGAGACGATCGCGGAGACCGCGCGCACCACGACGCTGCGTCTCGACGTCCCGGACTGGCCGGATCACCGCGCCGGTCAGCACGTCGACATCCGACTCACGGCGGAGGATGGGTATCAGGCGCAGCGGAGCTATTCGATCGCGTCGCCACCGGGAGCCGACCGCCTCGAGTTGACCGTGGTCCGCATCGACGACGGCGAGGTGTCCCCGTACTTGACAACGGTCGCCGAAGTGGGCGACCAGTTCGAGGTGCGCGGCCCGATCGGCGGGTGGTTCGTGTGGGACGGCGACGACACCATCCCGGTGCTACTGGTCGGAGGTGGATCGGGAGTGGTGCCGCTGATGGCGATGATGCGCCATCACGCCCGCATCGCCAGCACGGCCGCGATGCGGCTCGTGTACTCCGCGCGTACGCTCGACGACGTCATCTACCGCGACGAGTTGGCGACCTTGGTTGACAGCGGTCACCGAGCCCTCACCCTGACCCTCACACGGGAAGCATCACGTGAGTGGACCGGGCATCGCGGTCGCGTCGACACCAACCTGCTCGGCGAGGTCGGCTGGCCACCACCGGCTCGACCCCGCTGCTACGTGTGCGGACCGTCGCCCTTCGTAGAAGCCGTCAGCGTGGCGCTCGTCGGCCTCGGCCACGAGGCCGCACACGTCAAGACCGAACGCTTCGGACCAACGGGAGAATGAGATGACCACAGCCCCCTTCGACGGCAACGCCATCGCCGGCGACCTCTCAGACCTGTTCGCCTTCGACGTCACGACGGCCATCGCCACGTGCGCCACCTGTCGCCACCCTCACCCGGTCGCCACCCTGCGCGCCTACCTGCGGGGGCCCGGCATGGTTCTGCGGTGTGCCTCCTGCGACGCCATCGAGATCCGCGTCGTGCGCGCCCCCCAACGAGCATGGCTCGACCTTCGCGGCATCAAGACCCTCGAAGTGCAGCTGCCCATCGAAGGCTGACAACGCGTCCCCGGACAAGTTGGGCGGCGCGGAGCTTGTCGGCCATGTGAAACTGTGGACGTGGCGCACGCCGGATCCAGATCCCAACGCATGACCGATGAAACCGACTCGTCCGCCATTGTCGGTAGTCGCGACGTCGCCGAGAGCGTGGCGGTAGCGGGAAGCGTCGGTGTTGCACACAGCGTCGCCGTCGCGGGAAGTGCCCGCACCACCCGCAGCGTCGCCG
Source organism: Ilumatobacteraceae bacterium (assembly GCA_963776935.1). Lineage (GTDB taxonomy): Bacteria > Actinomycetota > Acidimicrobiia > Acidimicrobiales > Ilumatobacteraceae > JALOLG01. The sequence goes on from CAVZOP010000001.1 coordinate 338,993, forward strand.
TGGCCGGCAGCGTCGCAACGGTCGGGAGTGTCGCTGTCGGTCAGAGCGCGGCGACTGCTGGGAGCGTCGCCGTTGCGGGAAGTGCGGGCACCGCCGGGAGCGTCGCGGTGGCGGGGAGCGCGGGCACCGCCGGGAGCGTCGCCGTTGCGGGCAGTGCTGGCACCGCGGGGAGCATCGGCGTCGTCGGCAGCTTGCTCACGATTCTTGGCGTCGGCATCCGCAACTGCATCGCCACCGTCGCGTGCATCCGCTGCCGTCGCTGCATCGCTTGCGTTGCCTGTATCGACTGCGTGGACTGCGTCGGGTGCGTCGGATGCGTGGGCCTACGCGGCGCGGTGGGCCAACGCAACGTCCGTGCTCCGAGGTGACCGGACCGGACCGCATCCGACCGACCCCTGCCGGCTCCCGGCTGCATCACCTCTACGGTGGTGCGTCCAGGGCCGCTGCGCGAACGTGGACGGCGTGGCCGTCTCCTTCGATCTCCAGACCGGACTGCCGGCCGACCTGCTCCAGTACGCACCCGACGTCTCGGTGTACGACGCGATGGTGGAACACCACGGACCACCGGCGTGGCTGGACGAGCTCGACACGCGATCGGGTGATCCGTTCGTGCACATGGGGACACACGCGACGCTGCTCGACGCCTGGCTGCTCGCCGACGACGCGCGCGACATGGAGCTGGCGCTCAAGCGCCGGCTGACGGCCGAGCGACCCGACACGGTATTCGGCTGCCTCTCCACCGCCGAGGAGGCCGCGCACGAGCTCCTGGGTGAGGTCGTTGCGTGGCTCGCTCGTCAGGGTCTTGCCCACGAACCGCCTGACCCGTCCGAGCACCCGTTGCTGGCCGCCGGCCGTCTCGTCCAGGACGACCTCTGCCTCATGATCAGACGCGACGGCGACTGGCACTTCGACGGCGGCTCTGTGTGCTTCCCCACGCTGTGGCGGATGCGTGACCGGCTCGGACAACCCACGATCACGCTCCACGAACGGGTCCCCCACTACGACACCCTGTCCGACAAGGTCGACCGGTTCTTCGACCGGCTCCAACCCGGCAAGGTGGTGTGGCGACGCAACTGGTCGATCAAGCCGTACCCGTACTTACATCTCGCCACGTCCAAGACCGAGTTGCCGCTCGCAGCCCACGCCGTGGCACCCGACGGCTCGCCGTGCTGGCTGCGCACCGAACGCCAGACGCTGCGCCGGTTGCCCGAGTCCGGCGCGATCGTGTTCGTCATCAAGGTCCAGGTGGCGCGGGCCGGCGTGCTGCGCCAACGACCCGACGTCGCGCGTGCCCTCGCCACCATGTACCGCAGCTGGGACGAACCGATGCGACGATTCAAGTTCGCCGGCAGCGACCTGCTCGTCTCCTTCGTCGCCTGGCTCGACTCCATCAGCGCTGGGAGCACGCCGTCGGACGCATCGGGCAGTGGGCGAGGTGAATAGACCCAGCACCCATGGGTCTGGCCGGGAAGGCCGGCCGTCGACCATGGGGAGCGCGCTGACCTTGAAACCTCGTCGGGACTTGGTCGAGAATCCGTCTGTCGAGTTCGACGAACGGGACCAGCGACATGATCAAAGCGAATCGAGGTGATGCCAGGGAGGGAGCGAACGGAGACGGCCTCGCGGCGTTCGCCATCGTGCTCTTGACCGCGTTGCTCATCGTCTTTGTTGTCAGCAACATCGTCTGACTTGAACGGCGGCCGGCGAGCGACGTCAACACCGCGAGGCGGACACCGCCACGGACCGGCAGCTGATCACCGCCCGGTGTCTTCAGCGGTCACCGGCGTGCGCTCCACGACTTCGGGGTCGCCGCCGAAGGCCAGGAACACGATGAACAGCGACGAGCCAGGCCACGAGCAGTACTGCGGACGCGGACGTGACGAGCACGATCGGTGCTGGTCGAGCCGCTCCGATGCCGAGCGTCACGACGGCGGCTAGGCCGTAGGCGGGGCCGACATACCGGCCCATTCCCGGCGGGAACTCGTCGTCGGGAAGCGCGGCTTGCGGAAAGCGTCACGGCGCCGAGCATCACCGCCACGGAACCCGAGAGGAGCCATGCCGTGGTGGCCGGGGTTCGGCTGTCGCCGGCGTGCTCGACCAGGCTCACCATCGCCGCACCGCTCGCCGAGATGGCCATCGTCAACGGCAGATGTGAGTAGAGCCAACCTGCCAGACGTGGCCCACGCTGGCCGGGAACGCGGCGGCCGAGCATGTCGAAGTAGTTCCACCACATGCCCATCCCGATCGTCAACCCGACCATCCCGGTGGCGATCGTCATCGCATCGCGCTCCTCGGCATCACTGATGCCACCGACGACACCGACAACGACCTCACCGAGCACGATGATCGTGAACAGCCCGATCCGCTCGACGAGTGATGCGGTGACCCCCTCACCGAACCCCTCGGTGCGATCCGTCGCCACGAGCGCAAGCCCGCCGACCACCCAGCCGACGACGACCACCGCCCACAGCGTGATCCGCACGGAGTCGCCCGCGAAACAACTCGCCAGCATCAGGGCAACGCTCGAGAGCATCCCGGCGAGGTACCGGTGCGTCGTCGGCCGATATCGCCGGTCGTCGAGGCGCTGCACTTGGTACCACTGCCACGTGAACACCGCGAACAGGATCGTGTACGTGATCGCGAACTCCTGGCCGTCGCTCCCTGCGGCCTCGCCGGCGAAGACGGCAAGGAGAGCGAGCAGACCCATCTGCAGAAAGATGTAGTTACGGCTGCGGCCGTCTTCACGTCCGTGCAGCTCGTGCCAGACGGTTCCGTTGAACCAGGCCAGCCAGATCAACCCGAAGACGACCGCGAAATCGCCGATGCTTCCCCAGTCGACGTGCGCTGCGAGATGGTGCGTCGCTCGACCGATGAGCACGACGTACACGAGGTCGTAGAACAACTCGAGGAAGCTGACCTCGCGGGTATACGCAACTTCGCCGTGACGACGCGGTGGGGTACCGAACCACGTCGTCAGCCCGTAACGGACGCGTGCACGCGCCTCGGCGCGTGGAGGGCGAGTTGCAGCATTCGAACGCTCCGTCTCCGACACACGCCCATTCTGCTCGTCGACGGAGCGAAGCACGGCGTACGTCTCCGGCCACCACGCGCGACACCGAGCGGGCGAGAAGTTCAAACACGGCCGAGGTCGAGCATCCGGGTTACGACATGGTGAGATCGGGCGTGGATCAGTGAACGCGGGGGTGGTATGACGGTCTGGTTGACCGACCGGTGGCGCGGGCCGCGTTCGACGAAGCCACGGCTTCGCTGCTCGTCTTGTCGCGAAGCGTCGTCTCGTAGGCGGCGCGCAGCTGATCGCTCGCACGCGGCGCGTCCGGGTCGGGACGGGGGACCCCGAGATGGAGCTCGCGCAGTTCGTCGATCATCGCCGCCACGAGCTCGGGGCCGCCGTCGCGAAGCACCTCGGCGCGGACGCGTAGGCGGCGCTCGCCGTCGCGGTGGGCGAGGCCCCAGTTGCCGAGCGCGACCATGACCGGAAGCGCTTGAATGCCCGTTTCGGTGAGCGAGTAGGCCGCGCGCTGCCCACGGCGCGCGTCGTCGCGGGTGAGCAGGCCGGCGGCCACCAGCTGCTTGAGGCGGCTGGCGAGGATGTTGGTGGCGATGCCCTCCTCGGAGCCGGCGATCAGCTCGCGGAAGTGGCGGCGGTCGCCGAACATGATGTCGCGCAGCACCAGCATCGCCCACGGGTCGCCGAGCACCTCGACGGCGGCGTTGATCGGGCATCCCGAGCGTACGGCGGTCTCCATGCGTCCTCCCCGAAGCGCTTGCAATTCACCACTGCTTTGGCCTAGGTTAGCGCCAAGCAGTTGCATATCGCAATCACTCTACCCGCTCAGGAGGCAGCCATGTCACAGGTCCGTGTCCACAACTTCTCGATCTCCCTGGACGGTTTCGGGACCGGTGACGGCATCACGTTCGACGCCCCGTTCGGTCACGCCGGGGAACGACTGCACGAGTGGATGTTCGCCACCCGGTTCTGGCGCTCGATGATCGGCGAGTCCGGTGGCACCTCGGGTGTCGACCACACGTTCGCCGACCGCCATGGGCCCGGCATCGGCGCCGAGATCATGGGCCGGGGCAAGTTCAGCCCCCAGACCGGCCCGTGGACCGATGTCGGCACCGACGACGAGTGGCGCGGCTGGTGGGGCCCGAACCCGCCGTTCCACTCGCCGGTATTCGTGCTCACGCACCACCCACGCCCGTCGATCGAGATGGAGGGCGGCACGGTGTTCCACTTCGTCGACGGCACACCGCAGGACGTGCTCGACGTCGCCCGGGAGGCAGCCGGCGACCTCGACGTGCGCATCGGCGGTGGCCCGACGGTCGTCCGCGACTTCCTCGCCGCCGACCTCATCGACACTCTTCACGTCGTGCAAGTGCCGCTCCTGCTCGGCCGCGGCGTCCGCCTTTGGGACAGCGTCGAGGGCGTCGAGGACCGTTACGACATCGAGGCGGTCTCATCGCCGAGCGGTGTCACCCACCTGACCTTCACACGTCGATGATTGATCGTCTCGCAGCTGTTCGACCAACTCTTCTGCCTTGATCGTCCTCGGCGCGTAGCCGCGCCCGCTCACGCTCGAGGGCGTGACGAGCTGCATTCCCCGCGGCACGCTCCCGCGATCCACACGGCTGGTGCGTCGGAGTCGGCGGATCGGACGTGGCCACCGAAGATCACGCCGCAGCCTCGCGCGTCGTGCGAGTGAGGCGCATGCCTTCCGTGTGGTCAGATTGGTGAGATGGTGCATGAGAGCGTTCACGTCAGCACGTCGATCGATCGTCCCGCCGGCGACGTCTACGAGTACGCGTCGAACCCCGTGAACCTGTCGGCATGGGCGGCGGGGCTCGCCCACCAAGATGTGCAGCTGGTCGATGGGCAGTGGGTCGTCGAGTCGCCGATGGGGCGCGTCGTCGTGGCGTTCGCTCCATCGAACGACTTCGGCATCCTCGACCACGACGTCACCCTTCCGGACGGGGAGACGGTGCGTAATCCGATGCGGGTGATCCCCAACGGTGACGGCTGCGACGTGGTCTTCACCGTTCGCCGCCGAACCGGTATGAGCGACACGGACCTGGCGGCGGACGTCGAAGCCGTGGCCGCCGACCTTGCGACGCTTCGCACGCTGATGGAGCACTGACGCGGATCCGGGCTACGCCTCGATGGCGCCCAGGACGAGCGCGGATTCCGTGACGAGATCACGAGCAAGGAAGCTCAGCCGGCCGAACCGTCGCTCGAGGCTGGCGGCCGATTCGGCGTGGGCCACCGTGGCCCAGCATGTCGCCTGCCGCGGCGTCGCCACACCGGGCAGCCGCGCCGACGACCAGTCCAGCCAGCACGTCGCCCGAGCCCGAGGTCCCGAGTCCCGGCGCGCCGGCACCCATCGTCCACACGCGATCCGGCGTCGTCACCTGGCCGAAGCACGAGATCACCGCTCCGAATCGTTGGGCGACACCCGACGCCAGGATCGCGTCGTCGGTGGTGTCCTGCGACTCCTCGCATCCAGCGAGCGTTCGCAGCTCCTGACGGTTCGGAGTCAACACCAACCGCCCGCGAGGGATGAGGTCGTCGGCCAGCTCGGCGAGGCCGCACAGGGCGCGGGCGTCGAGCACGACGAGCGTCTCGTCGCTGATGCACCGCAGCACCCCGGCGACGATCTCGGCACACGCCTCGTTCAACATTCCGGGCCCGACCAGCACCGCCTCTGCTTCGTGCAACATCGAAGTCAGAAGTGTCGTGTCGCTCCACCGCAGGCCGCCGGCATCGTCTGCCTCGAGCGGCACGACGAGGGCTTCGGGCACGGCGACGCCGAGTGTGACCGCGACCTCGGAGGCGGTTGCGATCTGCAGTCGCCCGGCCCCCATTCGCAGCGCGGCTTCTCCCGCGAGCCGCACAGCGCCCGGGGTGCGAGGCGAGCCGCCGACAACCACGGCGGTGCCACGGGCGAACTTGTCGCCGCCTTGTCGAACGGGCATCGGCCACGCCCGCAAGAGTGCGGCGTCGAGCGGAACGGTCGCCGCGCCGGTGAGGTCAGCGGGGCTTGACATGAGCATCGTGCTCCTCGGTGACGGGAACCTCTTCCATCTCGAGGGGCGCCGTCCAGCCGTCGAGTTCGAGCGTCAGCCGCTCATCGTCACCGGTGACGTAGGTCGTCAGAGCGCAGTTGGCGAGAGGATGGTCGCGGCTCAACGCGAGCGCAGCCTGTTCGTCGAGATCCTCGATGAGGTACCGCCAGATGACGACGACCACTTCGTGGCACACCATCAACACCCGCTTGTCGAGGTGCTCGCGGCCGAGCGAATCGCGGAGCGAGCGAATGCGGAGGGCGACGTCGACCCAGCTCTCGCCACCAGGCGGTCGGTGGTAGAACTTGCCGAGCCGTTCCTTGCGACGCGCCTCTTCGGGATAACGAGCTTCGACCCCCCGCCGAGTGAGCAGATCGAGGATGCCCAACTCACGTTCGCGCAACCGCTCGTCGAGATGGACGGGAAGCCTCAAGCCCGCCGCGTCGACCAGCAACTCTGCAGTTTCCGCTGCACGCACGTAGGGAGACGACAGAACGACGTCGGGCCGATGGTGCTGGCCCGCGAGCCAGTTCCCGAACGCGATCGCCTGCAATCGGCCGAGGTCGGAGAGCGGCACGTCCATGTCGCGCTCGGCGATATCGAGTGTCTCGATCGCTTGGCCCGCCGCGGCGTCGTGCGCAACGTTGCCGAGACTCTGGCCATGCCGGAGTAGCCAGAGCGCCCGGGGGTCAGTAGCCATGGTGCCGACACGGTTCCCGCCTTCGTATCAGCGGAAACCTGCCCGGCGGAATGACCGATGCGGGAGGACTACTCCTCGTCGACGGCGGCTCCGGCAATGACCTCGTTGATCCAGCCGAGTGCTGCCATCGCGGCTGGGAACCCCCGCGTGGTGATCGCGCACAACCCGACCTGACGGACGTCGTCGGCAGCGGCGCCGGCGGCGAGCGCGCGTCGTGTGTTGGAGCGGACGGATCCCTCGGCGAGGGCGCCGACGGCGATGCCGAGGGTGACGAGCCGCAGTGTTCGTTCGTCGAGGCTTCCGGCAGCGGCGACCGCCTCGGCCACGGCATCTTGCGCCGCGGCGACGGACGGATAGTCACGGCGGAACATCGTGTAGATCTCAGGCAGGTGTTCGGTCATGCCACCAGCGTCACACAACTCCCCCGCTGGCGTGGCCGGTCGAGTGCGAGCCCCGGTCGGTCCCACCCCCGACGTCTGGGAACGCGAAGTCCGGCGGATCGAGCAATCTGTGTTGGTGCTACGGGCGGAGGATGAGGCGAGGTACGTGGCGCGCTGGGAACTCGAGGGCGTTTCCGGGTCGTGGTCGCGGTGGATGTCCTCCGGGCGTTAACCACGGCGGCGTACGCGTTCGCGGCTGGTGCCTCGTCGATCTGGCTGGTCGGTGGTGTCGAGGAGGCGTTGGCACTCGGCCGAACGATCCGAGGGTCGCTTGTCGTGGGCGAAGAGCACGTCCGCCCGGATCGGCGTCAAGACGTGGTCGAACGCGGGTCGTTGTTCAGTCGAACGCGACGGTGACCCTGCCGAAGGGTCCGAAGTCGGCCACGCACGAGTCACCCGGACCGGCCTCGAACACATCGGTCGCGACGCCCGTCGTGACGACGTCGCCGCGACGCAGTCGGAGGCCGAACCGGGGCAACTCATCGGCCAGCCAAGCCATCACGTTGAGCGGATGACCGAGCACCGCCGCGCCGGAGCCGGTGGTGACGAGCTCGCCGCCGCGGCTGACCGACACCGCCGACGCGGCGAGGTCGTGATCGCGCCAGTTCGTGACCGGCTCGCCACGAAGCCACCAACCGTGGATCGCGTTGTCGGCGACGATGCGCAACGCACCGACCGCCCACGACTCGAACCGATAGTCGACGATCTCGATGCCCGGGATCAGCGCGTCGATGTGCTCTGCGACCGTCGCGTGCGTATGGCCACCGTCGACCGGTTCGACGTCGACGCCGATGCGGAACGCGAACTCCGCCTCGATGACGCGGTGCGTGAACAGGTCGGCCGCGAGCGTCGTGCCGCTCGGCGAAGTGCTCTGCGACATCAGCCGGCCGAACACCGGGCGATCGATCTGCAGGGCGGTCTGCGCGATCTCGTTGGTACACGCGACCTTGAAGCCGATGCGCCGGCCGCCGATTGCGCCACGAGGGCGCCGACCAGACGGTGCTGGATCGCGTAGGCGTCGGCCAGCGTCTGGGGGCGCAGCGGCAGTGGAAGGTCGGGCACCACCCGTCGGTTCGCCCGCATCTCGAGCAACTCCATCGCAGCGTCACCGACCACCTCGTCGTTCACGGTCAACAGCCTGCCAAACGGCGATGGCCGAGCACCGAAGGACGAGGCCGGCGGTCTGCCATGGCCCCGCCATCGTCGAACCCGCTGACGCCGCCATCGTGGCGGGGAGCGCGCGTCCCTTGACGCCTACGGCGCAGTTGTGCTTGATGGGATGCCGGGGGAAGGTCACAAGGGAGGGTGATGTGTCTGGGCCCGAGCAAGGCGATGTCGGTCTGCTGGAGGACGAAGCGGCGCAACGGTTGCTGGTGTCAACGGTGCCTGCGCATCTCGCATATGCGTGGCGTGATGGCACGCCGCGGAACACTCCGATCTGGTTCCACTGGGACGGGCGGGCGGTCGTGATGTGCAGTCCGTCGACAGCACCGAAGGTGGGGGTCCTGGAGCAAGGCGCGCCGGTCGCGGTGACGATCCACGGCACGGACTGGCCATACGCCGTGCTCCTGCTGCGGGGGACGGTCGACGTCGACCAGGTCGCCGGTGTGGCGCCGGAGTACCGCGCCAGCGCCGTCCGCTACTTCGGTTCCGAACAGGGTGAGGGATGGTGTGACTCCCTGCCCGAAGGGTTGTCCATGGCGAGGTATCGGCTCGAGCCGGCCTGGGTCGGTCTGCTCGACTTCGACGGCATGCGCCGGTTGCCGAGCGCCCTCGCCGGCTGACGGCGCGAACCCAGGCGACGGGTCACCAGCCGTCGAACGGTGGTTCGCGTCGGTCCACCTGGTTCCAGTAGTCGCGGTGGTCGACCACCATGCCGTCGGCATCGAATCGCAGGATCGTCACACCGGCCAGTGTGAGGTCCTGGCCACCTTCGGTCCAACTCGACCACCACTCGACGGCGGCGCGGTCACCAGCGGCCACGGGCGCGCCGAAGCGGCACTCGACGGCGTCCTCCTCGGCGAACGTCCGCTCCAGGTAGGCGCGCACGCCGGCGACGCCGAGCTCGGGCTCCCTGAGCACCAGCGCCCGATACCGCACACTGTCGGAATACAGGGCAACGATCGCCTCGATGTCCTTGGCCGCCCACGCCCGTTCCCACACGCCCGCCCAACGGCGGGCCGCATCGATCACGTCCATCAGCGCAACCTACGACGCCGATCGGTGTTCGTCCGACAAGTGGCGCCCGTCGGTGAAGAATGGGGCGATGACGAGTTCCGCGCCGGTTGGTCCGCTGGGTCTGGGCGTCGATGCCGGGCTCGCCCCGTCGGTTGCTCGCGAGCTGGGGGCGCGGTGCGCCGAACTGGGATACGGCTCGTTGTGGTCGAACGACGAGCCGGGGGCGTCGGGCCTCGAGATGCTCGCTCAATTCGCCGCCGGCGCTCCACAGGTCGACCTCGGAGTGGGCGTCTTGCCCATCGACCAGCATCCGCCGGCCCGGATCGCGTCCGACATCGACAGGCTCCAGCTCGACCCGGCGAAGCTGTGGATCGGGATCGGCTCGGGGCGGCTGCGACCACAGCTGGCAGCCATGCGCGACGCGGTGGCGGAGCTGCGCGACCTGCTGCCCGCAGCGCGCGTCATGATCGGTGCCATGCGCCCCCAGCTCTGCCGTCTGGGCGGACTGCTCGCCGACGGTGTGCTGCTCAACTGGATGTTGCCGGACCACGCCGCGCAAGCACGCGGCTGGGTACACGAAGGCGCCGAGGAAGCAGGGCGGGCCGCACCTATCACCGCCTTGTACATCCGCGTCGCGGTGGGAGGCGGCGCGGCGCAACGCCTTGGCGATGAAGAAGGCCGGTACCGCCAGCTGGCGGCCGCGCACTTCGCCGCGATGAACGCGCCGCCGGGCGCCGTCGGCGTCTCCGGACTCGACGCGTGAGGATGTGGTCGAAGCACTGGCGCCGCACCGTTCGCCGGTCGACCTGCCGATCGTACGAGTGCTCGCGGGCGACGACCTTGCCTCCCTCCTGGATGTCGCCGAAGCGGCGGCGCCCTAGCTCGCGCTGGGTCCAGCCCTTGCGGCGCGGTCAGACGAGGCCGGCGTCGTGGACGCAGATCGCGACTTGGACTCGGTTGGTGGTGCCCAGCTTGTCGAACACTCGCGTCACGTGGGCTTTGACGGTGGCGACCGACATGAACAGTTCGGCGGCGATCTCGGCGTTGGGCAGTCCTCGGCCGATCGCGATCGCGACCTCGCGCTCGCGGTCGGTGAGCATCGCCAGCCGGGTGACGGCCTCGTTCGCGATCGACTGCGATCGCGCGCCACGCACGTGGGCGACGAGGGTGCTCGTGACCGAGGGCGACAGCATCGACTCGCCGGCGGCGACGGTCTTGATGGCGTCGATCAGGTCGGCCGGCGACGTGTCCTTCACGAGGAAGCCTTCGGCGCCGGCGGCGATGGCGGCGAACACGTGCTCGTCGGTGTCGAACGTGGTGAGCACGATCACCCGCGGCGCGCCAGGCCGTGCGACCAGGCGGCGGGTCGCCTCGATCCCGTCGATGCCCGGCATGCGGATGTCCATCAGCACGACGTCGGGTTGCAGGTCGCGGGCCGCGACGATCGCCTGCTCACCGTCGCCGGCCTCCCCGACGATCGTGAGGTCGCCGCGCCCGCCGAGCATCAGCATCAGCGCCGACCTGACCAGCGCGTCGTCATCGACGATCAGCACCCTGACGGGTTCGGACGACTCGGACGACTCGGTCATGTCGGGCACGGCAACCAGGCGGACATGGTGAACTCGCCGTCGGCGACGTCGCGCGTGAAGCGTCCACCGGCGACCTCGACCCGCTCGGCGATGCCGATCAACCCGAGGCCCGAACCGGGAGTGTCTCCGTGGGCGAACCCGATCGGGTTGGTGAGAGTCAGCCGCACGGAGTCAGACGCGTCGTTGGCGAGCACGATGCGCAGTCGCGCTCCCGGGGCGTGCTTGCGGGCGTTGGTGATCCCCTCCTGCACGATGCGATAGATCGTGCGCCCGATCTCGGGAGGCGGAGCCGACGTGAGCTGGTCGTCGAAGTCGATCCGCATCCCGTCGGCGGTAGAGCGCTCGATCAACGCGGTGAGGTCGGCGTACGTGGGCTGGGGTTGCTCGATCACCTCTCCGGTCGACGGTTCGCGGAGCACGTGCAGCACCGTCCGCAGCTCGTGCAATGCCTCGTTGGCGGTATCGCGGATCAGCGCCGACTCGGCTCGCATCTGCTCGACAGTCAGGTCGTCGCGAAAGGCGAGCGCTCCGGCGCGCATCGACACCTGCGAGATGCGGTGGGCGACGACGTCGTGCATCTCACGCGCGATGCGGGTGCGTTCGGTGGCGCGGGCTTCCGAGGCGCGTAGCTCCTGTTCGGCCTCGGCCCGTTCGGCGCGCTGGCGGAGGTTCCACATCAGCTCGCGCCGTGAGCCGACGAACTGTCCCCAGCCGAGCATGGCGGCGACGAAGATGATCGAGGTGACGACGTCGCCGACCCAGCTATTCGCATCACCGGGTGCCACGAGATGGAAGACGACGGCGGCGGCGACGTTGATCACGGCGACCCACGCCATCTGCCAGCGCACTCGTCGGGTCGCCATCGAGACCACGGCAAGGGCCGCTGGGCCGGCGGCCGCCGCCGACACGGCGGTCAGCACGCTGGTCACCACGGCGATGGGGAACGGGTGCTTGCGGCGCAGCAACACCAGGCCGAAGGCGACGATGCCGAGGGCGATGTCGAGCACGACCAAGGCCGCGCCGCGGTCGTTGTCACCTTCGAACGAGCCGGCGAAAGCGCCGATGCTGATCAGCACGACCGCCACGAGCCGCCAGGTGTGCCCCCAACGGGTGAGCGGCGGCTGGTAGTCAGCAGCGGCGTCCACGGTCACACGTGCAGCGTAAGGGTGGGCCGCCGCACCCACATCCGACCGGGGTCGACCGCAGGCCGACGGCGACTACGACTTTGGTCGCAACTGCCGAGACGTTGGTGGGGTCGCAACCAGACCGACGCCCGATGTGGCCGGGGTGCCGGAGGACGGACACTGATGCCATGATCTCTGTCGAACATGTCACCAGGTCGTACGGCGACTTCATCGCCGTCAACGACGTCACCTTCGAGGCTGCCTCCGGTCACATCACCGGCTTCCTCGGGCCGAACGGGGCCGGCAAGAGCACGACCATGCGGATCATGGTCGGGCTGACCGCGCCGACCAGTGGACGAGTCACCTTCGACGGGCGTCTCTACCACGACCTCCCCAACCCGGGTCGCCACGTCGGTGTGTTGCTCGACGCCAGCGCCCAGCACGCCGGCCGCACCGGGCGCGAGATCCTGACGATCGGGGCGATGACCATGGGACTGCCGATTTCGCGCGTCGACGACATGCTCGCCATGGTCGGCCTCTCCGAGTCGGAGTCGGAACGCCGGCTGGGCAACTACTCGCTCGGGATGAAGCAGCGGCTCGGCATCGCCCATGCGTTGCTCGGTGATCCTGAGGTGCTGATCCTCGACGAGCCCGCCAACGGCCTCGACCCGGCGGGCATCCGCTGGATGCGCGGCCTGTTGCGCGGCTACGCCGACCGAGGAGGGACGGTTCTCCTGTCGAGCCACCTGTTGCACGAAGTCGAGCTGATCGCCGACGAGATGATCCTGATCGGCAACGGCCGGATCGTGGCCAGCGGCAACCGTGAGTCGCTGATCCAGCTCTCGGGCGGGGCCGGCACCATCGCCAAGGCCGACGACCAGAATGCGCTGACCGCGGCGCTCACCGCCACCAACATCGCCTTCCGTGTCGACGGACTCCAGCTGCACGTGTTCGCACGACCGATCGAGGTCGGGCGGATCGCCGTCGACCATCAGATCGTGATGACCGAGCTGCGTGCTCAGCAGGACGGCCTCGAAGACCTCTTCCTCACCCTCACCGCGGACACCCAACGCGACGCCTTCGACACTGTCCTCGATTCCGCCCACGAACCACAGATTGCAGGAGCCCTCTCATGAACACCGTCATCAACACCGGCGACCTACTCGAGCCCACACCACACACGAATCAGAGAACCACCGTGCCCCACGTTTCCACTGCCCTCGCTCCGCGGATGTCGCTCACCGCAGGGACTCGCGCCGTCGACTCGCCGATCCCGATGAACCGCCTGATCAAGGTCGAAGTGCGCAAGACCATGAACACCCGCGCCGGGAAGTGGCTACTGGCCACGATCGCCGGCGGTGCGGCGATCGTGATGGCGATCATGATGATCGTCGGGATCGTCAACGACGAAGTGTTCGGGATCACCGATTTCACGCAGGTCGCCAGTTTCCTCCCGATGGGATTGTTGCTGCCCGTGCTCGGGGTGCTTTCGGTGACCGGTGAGTGGGGGCAGCGCACGAACATCGCCACGTTCACGCTCGAGCCACGCCGGAGCCGGATCGTCGCCGCCAAGCTGGTGACGGGTGTGATCCTGGCGCTCGCCGCCACTGCCGCCGCGTTGGTGACCGGGGTGGCCGCGATGGGCCTGTTCGACCTGTTCGGTGGCGATGCAACGTGGAACCTGCCGACACAGGCGGTGGTGTCGTTCGCACTGATGCAGCTGATCGGCGTGCTGACCGGGTTTGCGTTCGGGATGCTGATCCTCAACACACCCGCTGCGATCGTTTCGTACTTCGCCTACTCCTTCTTGCTGCCGACGGTGTTCCTCGCCGGGGCGTCGCTATGGGATTGGGCCGATTCGATCCGCCCGTGGATCGACTTCAACTACGTCCAGGAGCCGCTGATGGAGGGCCTGCTGAGCGACGTGAACTGGGGTCAGTTCGCCCTGACCTCGGCGATCTGGTTCGTCGCCCCGGTCGCCTTCGGCGTCCGCCGCCTCCTGCGAGCCGAGATCAAGTAGTCGCCGGAAAAGGTCGGGGTCGAACCCCCGGCACAACTGGCCGCGCTGACAGGGACGGGCACGACGCTGCCTACGGCGACAGATCCGCGTCGGGATCGGTTGTCGATCTGGTCGGTTGGTCTTGGCGATGCGTCAGCCAATTGTCGAGCGGGGTGGGCAGTGCTGCCGGGCGGTCACCCCAGTCGATCACCTCCACCGATCGGGCGGCGACGTCGTGGAGCGTGCGTCGATGACGGCCGAACACCGCACCCACCAGCCCGAGCCCGAGGATGAGGAAGCTCACCGGCAGGACGAGCACCCGGACGATCGCCTGACCGACCCGGAGCGGCGCCGCGTCGCGGCCGACGACACGCAGACCGACGACGGCCTTGCCGAACGTGCGACCGGTCAACGCCAACGGCACCGTGAAGTAGATGAACGCCCACCCGCCGAGCAGTACGGCCGACCAGATCGGGGCGATCGTGGCGTCCAGACCGTCACGGTCGAACAGCAGGTCGATCATCCAGCCGCCCATCGCGGTGAAGACGCCGAACATGAACAACATCGTCACCCAGTCGAGGCCGAGCGCCGCGACACGTGCGCTACCGGACCGGCGTAGTGGCCCGTGATCGAGGGGCGCTCACGGCCACGTCGGGCCGGCTGCGGTAGGTCGATCAGCGCCGCCGGACCGTCAGGGTCGGTGTCGGGGTCACGTCTGACGACACGCGCCGCGACCCGAGTGATGATCTCGTCGACTCCAACGATTTGACGGCGGACGAGGTCGAGCGTGCTGGCCGTGATGCCGCGTGTGCTCTGGGCAACGACACCGGCCAGATCGGCACGCTGCACGATCCGATCGACGTCGACCCGGTCGACGACAGCGTCGATGTCGACACGGGACATCACGGCGTCGATGTCGACACGAGCGAGCAGACGGTCGACCTCGATGCGGTCGAGCAGGTCGTTGATGCTCACTCGGTCGAGCAGCGCGTCGACGTCGATCCGGGACAGCACATCGTCGACGCTGACGCGGCCGATGATCGCGTCAAGGTCGATCCCGGAGATCAGCGAGTCAACATCGATCCGACCCAGCAGATCGTTGATACTCACGCGGGCGAGCAGCGCATCGACGTCGATCCGGTCAACCAGTGCCTGGACGTCGACCCGGCGGATCAGGTCATCGACGTCGATCCGACGCATGACGTCGTCGACATCGATCCGGCGCACCACATCACCGACATCGATCCGGCGCACCACATCACCGACATCGATCCGGCGCACCACATCATCGACGTCGATCCGGTCCACCACCGCACCGATGTCGACCCGACCAACGACGTCGTCGACATCGATGCGTCGGACCACGTCGTCGACGTCGACCGCGTCGGCAACCGAAGGCACCACCGTGTCGACGATCCGCCCGATCGGGTCGAACAACGATCGGCGCCGTGGCGTGTCGCGATGATCGTTACGTTCCCCATCGGCCACGGCGGTCCACCTCCCGGAAACGCACGGCCCGCGACTGAGCGTGTGGCTCGTTCGATCCGCCAGCACTCTATTCGACGGCGATCGAGCGCCTGGCCACGGGTGTTGCCGACAGCCGAATGTGCCGGGCACCCTCCGTCACATGGTCGGTGTGTTGCCGGCGCGGAGCTCGCGGATGATGGTGTCGATCACCCACTCCACCACCGGGCCAGACTCGGTGCCGGGCACGCCGAACTCCTCCCGCATCCGCAACCACGCCTGCGTCGAGACCAAACAGCGGATCACGGCGGCGATGCGAAGCTGCTCGCGCTCGCCGAGCTCGGGAAGTCCCTTCGCCAGCAACTCGCGCATCTCGCGTGTGTTGGCTTGGGTGTCGGCTGCGTAGCGGCGCGGATCGGCGTTGAACACCGCCTCGGCGCGAGCGGTGACGTAGTGCTCGTCGAGCAACTCCATCAGGCGACGGCTGGTGGGAGCGATGGCATCGAGGCCCCCTACTCCGAACGATGGTTTGACGCCGTCGAGGTGCGACAGCCGTTGCGACAATCCCTCGAGCAGGGCGTCGCGAGCGGGAAAGTGGCGATACACGGTGCGCTCTGAAACCCCGGCTGCCGCGGCGATGTCGCGCGTGGTCACCTCGTCGGCGCGTCGGTCGCCGAGCAGGGTGGTCACGGCGTCGAGAATCAAGTCCCGCGTCTGGGCCACCTGCCGGTCGCGCAACGCCGAGGAGTACGGCTTGGTGGTGGATCGTTTCCGTGTCGCGTTCATCGGTCCCTCCACGGCCATGTTGTCAGATTCGGAACATGATGACAATATTCCGTATTGACGTCAGTAGTCTGACATGATTAAGTCGGTCGCGAGCAAAAGGGGCACTCATGATCGACCACAGCATCCACGCCGCAACAGCCGCCGTCACGTTCGATCCGCCGGCACCCGGCCAATGGGAACTCGAGACCGCCCACCACGGGCTACGGCCGCTCTCCCCCTTCCTGCGCGACGCCTATCAGCGGGCGTTCGAAGCAGGCATCGTCGAGCCGATGCAGCGCTACGGCCTGCCGCTCGTCACCGTGCAGGCCATGTTCGTGAACGGCTGCCTGTACATGCGCCCGCTGGCGGTTGGCGAGAAGCCCGGTTCCACGCCCAAGGCCCCGCCGCCGGCGTTCGTGATGAAGCTGATCGCCCGCTTGCACCCCGAGCTGCGCCGGCGCGCCAAGACTGCCGAGCAGGCGTTCGCGCAACGGCGTTGGCGCCAGGAAGTCGACCAGTGGTTCGACCGAGACCGATCGGCGCAGCTGGCGGAGAACCGTGCGCTGCAGGCCGTCGAGCCCGGCTCCCTCGACGATGTCGAGCTGGCGGCACACATCGCGAGCGCGCTGTCGCACTTCGAACAATCGGCACGCCGGAACCTGGCGACACACGGCGGCGATCTGGTGCCGACCGGCGATCTGCTGGCTCACTGCGAGGGATGGGGCATCAGCGCCAACGAGGCCGCCGCCCTACTCACCGGCAGTTCACCGGCGACGGTCGAGACGGCCGTGATGCTGTGCCCGGTGGCTCGCGCCCTCCAGCACAGCGGGGTGCCGGCGGCGTCGCTTCATTCGGTCGACGACGTGCGAGCCCTCAGCCCCGACGCCCGAGCAGCCATCGACGCCTGGCTCGAGCTCCACATGTGGCGCACGGTCACCAGCGACGACGTCGACCGGCCAACACTGGCCGAAGTTCCGACGCTTCAGCTGGCGGCGCTGCTCGGTGCCACCGAGCATCTCGACGTGGCCGAACCCGACGACGCGGCTGTTCGCGCCCGCGTCCCGGCCGAGCACCGGGCGCACTTCGACGAGTTGCTGGCCGAAGCTCGCTACGGACATCGCCAGCGCGAAGACATCCGCGGACTGTGTTGGAACTGGCCGTGTGGACTGGTGCGGCGCGCCCTGCTCGAAGCCGGACGACGCTTGCACGCAACCGGAGGCGTGAACGAGGTTGCGCACGTTGTCGAACTGTTCCCCGACGAGCTCGACCGCGCGCTGCTCGGTCGTGTGCAGCGCCGCTCCTTCGGCCCATCGGCCGACGAGCTCGCCGAGCGTGCTGCCGAGCGCGACCGCATCGAAGCCACACCGCCGCCTCGACTGCTGGGCACGCCCGAGGCCCCTCCACCACTCGACGCACTCCCGAAGGCGATGGCTCGCGCCACCGCAGCGATCATGGCCAACCTCGGCGCCGACGCCACGCCGCCGCCTCCCAGCGGCGAAACCTCCACCGTGAGCGGGATCGGCATCGGCGACACGACCTACCGCGGGCGGGCGTGCGTGGTGCGCGACCTGATGCTCGCCTTCGATCAACTCGAGCCGGGCGATGTGTTGGTCGCGCCGTTCACCGGACCGTCGGTGAACTCGTTGCTGCCCGTGATCGGCGCCCTCGTGGTGGAAGAAGGCGGAGCGCTGTGCCACGCCGCGATCGTGTCGCGCGAGTTCGGTCTTGCGGCCGTGATCGGCGCCCACGGAGCCACCACCCGCATCCCCCACGGCGCCCACGTCGAAGTCGATCCCGAGCACGGGACGGTCCGCCTGCTCTGAGTCGACCGAGACGCCAGGTGAGCGGTTGTTCTTGTGGCATCGTGATGGCATGATCGTGGCATGGCCCGGACGCGTCTGAGCACCACGGTCGACCAAGGGCTGCTCGAAAATGCTCGCCGAGCGCGCTCGACGGCGACTGACGCGCAGCTCATCGATGAGGCGTTGGCGGCACTCCTCGCTCGCGATCGGGCGTCTGAGATCGATGCGGCCTACGCCGCGGCGTACGCGGAGCATCCCCTCGACGAGACCGACGAGTGGGGCGACCTTGCGTCGTTCCGCGACGCGGCCGGGCGATGACCGATCTTCCTCGTCGTGGCGAGGTGTGGTGGTGCGAGCCGCCAGAGATCGGCCGCCGACCCGTTGTCGTGTTGTCGCGTGACGCCGCGATTCCGCGGCTTCGTCGAGCCCTGGTGGCGCCCTGCACGACGACCATCCGGGGGCTCGCCAGCGAGGTCGTGCTCGAGCCCGGGAACGACCCGGTGCAGCGTCGAAGCGCGGTCAACCTCGACTCCGTCGAATCGGTCTCAGTCGGACTGCTCGTCGAGCGGCTCGGTCGCCTCGGCGACTCCCGTATGCGAGAGATCTGCGCTGCGCTCGAGGTGGCGACCGACTGTCGATGATCGCGCGATCAGCCGCTCGATCGTCAGAGATCGCTTCCGCACACGCCGACGTGAACCGAGCAATGTTCGGTGAACCGATCACCCACGGATCCTGGCTGCGCCACGCAATCGACCACGCGTACGTCGACCCCATCGGACTGTGCAGATCGGCCTTCGCGGCACTCGGGTACGCGGCCGACGACTTCAACTGGATCGCCGGACTCGGTGCACGTGTCATACCCGTCGAAAAATGCCTGGCACCGCTCGGTCGTCCCGGTGATGGATGAAGTCCGAGAACAACTGGCCGGCGGGCCCGTCGATGTGACCTTCGACATCGACGGCGTGCACCGTCGGGTGCGCGAGGACCCCTGATGCCGACGATGCCGACCTCAGTACACGACGTCATAGAGGAGCTTGGTCACACCGTTCGAGTAGCTCTCGGACTCCCGGAGCCGTAGCTGACGCTTGTCACGGTCGTCGCGGCTGAACAGGCTCTTGCCCGCTCCCAGAAGCACCGGGAACACCAGCAGGTTGTAGCGGTCGATCAGATCAGCTTCGGAGAGGCGGCGGGCGAGCTCCGCGCTGCCGTGGATGAAGATTGCGCCGCCGTCGCTCTGCTTGACGGTGGCGACGTTGTCGCTGGATCGCAGGATCGTGGTTGCACCCCAGCCGTCGAACAGGTCGGCATCGGTGAGGGTCGTCGACACGACGTACTTCGGGAGATCCTTGTACGCCGCGTGGTCCTCGGAGTCGCGCCAGACCGGCGCGAAGACCTCGTAACTGCGCCGCCCGAACATGAGCGCTGTCGTGTCGTCAAGTTCCTCGCCCTTGAGGGCGAACGCCTCCGGCACGAAGTCGGTGTCCATGACCCAACCGCCGCTGCGATGGCCCTCGGCCGTGCTGCCGGGCGAGTCCACGACCCCGTCGAGGGACATGAAGCCTGTGTAGACCAGTTCGCGTGCCATGCGGACCTTCCTGTGTGTGGTGCGGGAGGCGAGCAGACGCCCGCCCGTTGTGCGAGGTTAGACAGCAGCTCCGGACCGGTCTTGGACGAAACCGACAGCGGAGCCCGGAATCAATGGTGCCCGCCGAAGCATTCCGTGAGTCGGCGGGCCGTTCCATGCGAAGCTGCTTGCGATGTCCGGCGTGGAGGTGCTCGTCGCGCTCGGCATCGCCGTCGGACTGGTGGGCGTCGTGGTGCCGGTGGTGCCCGGGGCGTTGCTTGTGTGGGCGGCAATTCTGGTGTGGGGCATCAACGTCGGGTCGGCCACCGGCTGGGGCGTCGTGGCCGCGGCGACGGCCTTGATCGCCGGCGGCCAGGTCGTCAAGTACACGATCCCCGGCAAGCAGCTGAGGGCCAGCGGCGTTCCCAACCGCTCCATGGTGATCGGCGGGCTTGTCGCCATCGTGGGGTTCTTCGTCGTCCCCGTCGTGGGCCTCTTCATCGGATTCGTCCTCGGCGTGTACGCGTCCGAGTATCAGCGGGTCGGCGCTCGAATGGCTTGGCCTTCGACCAAAGCCGCCCTGCGCGCCGTCGGTGTCTCGATGCTCGTCGAGCTGATGTCCGCCCTGCTGGCCACGACGGTGTGGATCATCGGGGTGATACTCACCTGACCACCGCATTCGTCATGGCCTTCACGGCGAAGGCCGGTCACCAACGAGTACCGGGCGCACCCGCAGACACTGGTCGACGCCGAACAGCCGCAGCGTACGTTGCTCCGACGACGGCAGCTCCGTGACGATCTCAGCGGTCGGCACGACCTCGGGCCGGTGGACCGGTACCGTGCGGCCCTCGTGGACGAGCGTGGCGGACCCACTGGCCACCACATTGCGCACCCAGTCGGCACCCGGACCGTACGGCAACGCGATCACGAAGTCGTCGCCAACGGCGAAGGGACCCACCGGCGTCTCGTAACTGCGGCCCGATCTCCTGCCAACGTGGCGGATCACCGACGCCGAAGCTCCGGGCGAGCCGGCCGAACGCAAGACCCGGGGATTGGTCACGGCCCGGTTGAACCGGCGAACTCGGTCGAGGACGGCTGGGGACTTGGTCCGCATGCCGACCACGAACACCGTGACGACCGCGGCAAGCGCCACTACCGTCGCGCCGACCAGACGAGCGAGCAGTCTCCCCATGACGACCTCCTCCTCACGCGAGCCGGGCCGCGCACACCGTAGGCCGCCCGCGTGGGGCTCGCACCAAAATGATGTCCTGGCGCGCTCGGGTCGCGCTCTCGGCCGCCGGCCCGATGGCGTTCGCCACCGCCCCCGCTCGGCGTTCTCGCGGTGCTCGCCCGCGGGGTCTTCTCGCTCGTCGTCCTCAAGTCGGTGGTCGCCCTGATGCGCTTGTCACGGCCACCGCCTTACGGAAGACCCGACGTCCCGGGATGAAGACGTGCGGCCGCTTCACACGTTGGGGTTCGTCGCCCGAGCGGCGTGGGTGGTGGGGGCAGGGTCGAAGTGTCGGAGCACGCGAGTCCATTTGTTGGCGGGCAGGCCAGTGCTGAGCGCTGCCAAGCCGGTGCCGTACTTGCTGATCACCACCGGGCGTCGACCGTGCCGCCACAGCGCCCGGTCGAAGTCGCTGGGTGTCCCGGTCGTCTTCGTCTCGACGAGCGCCCATCCGACGAGCCGGGCCTGCTGACCGTTGACGCCCGCAAAGGGCGACGCCTCCCGTGCTGAATGGCGATCTCCGACACAGATCGATCGCCGGTTCTGTGTTTGCTTCTCGAGAGCTGCGTGAGCGTTCTCAGTTCGTCGCTGGTGTGGATCTGCGCCTCGTGCTTCGGCGTTTCGTGCCGTTCGCGTCTCATCGAGGTGGCGCGGTTCTTGAGATCGGCGCACCATCTATGGCATCTTGCGATGCTGCACGGTTAATGCCGACCGCGATGTCGTCTCGCCGAAATTCGTGAAGTCCATGCGTACCACGTCAGAGAGTCGATGTCCGTACTTGGTGAAGTCAGCGCTTGAACTCGAGCACGGAGTTGTCGACGTCGGAGGTGATGTAGATGGCACGGTCATCGACGGCCACGCCGTTGAAGTTGCCGTGGGGCAGCGCTGCAGGTATCACCGGGTCACCGAGGGCGAGACCGGTGATGACTTCGCTGATGTCGCCTGTCGCTAGGTCGATGGCAACAACACGGTCGGCGCCGGCCTCGACCACGAGCAAACGGTCACCGTCGACGGCCAGCCCTTCGGGGCCGGCGAGTCCGCTGGCGAGGAGTTCAGATGGGGCGCCGTCGGGGACCGCCCACACCTGGCCGAGCGCCCAGTCCGACACGTACAGGGTGGCGCCGTCCGAGGCCAGGCCCAGCGGATACGCAAGCACGCCGCCGAGCACGACCTCGCCCGTGTCAGCGTCGACCACGTTCCGGCACCGATCTGCGCGGCGACGAGCCGATCGCCGTGCCGGATCGCGTTGGAGGCACAACGAGCGTACGGATGTCCTCGATCACGGCGCCGCTGTCGGCATCGAGCACCTGGACGGCATTCGAGAACCATCCAGTCGTGATCAGGTGGTCGCCGTCGACGGCGACGGTGTTCGCTGAGGCAGGACCGACGAAGGGCGGATCGAAGCGGTCGTAGTAGGAAGTGACCGGGTTGCGGCTGGAGGCGAGCTCGCGCAGGGAGAAGAAGTCCGCGACCCGACGGATCCCTCGTCGTCGACGGCGATGCCGCTCGGGGCGATGAAACCCGCTTGATCGAGGGCGCGCAGCCGGTTCCCGGGCGTCAGCGTCAGCAGCTGGCCGTCAGCGAACGCGGTGGTGAACAGCGTGCCATCGGCGCCGAAGGCCAGGTTGTCGAGCACGCCATCGATGTCCGCGAGTACCTCGGTTGCTCCTGTGGTGACGTCGACCCGCACTACCTGGCCCTCGGCGAAGTCGACGGCGTGCAGCACCCCGGACGGATCGAACTTGACCGCGCCCGGGATCCGGAACCCGGTGGCGACGATCTCGGGTGCCGGATCCGCTGCGTCGACGTCGATGCGGGCGATCGCACCGCCGAAGAACAGTGGCCCGTACAGCAGGCCGTCGGGTCCGAAGTCCATCCCGTTGAACCCGAACAGGTCAGGAATGATGACCTGGGGTGGACCGACGAGCTCGGGGTCGAGCTCGTACAGGCCGTTACCCAGGAAGTCGCGGGCGACGAACAGGCGGCCGTCGTCTGAGAGGGTGATCGGATTCACGCCCGGCGCAACGAACTGCGTGCGGAAGGTGCCGTCAGGCCTGAGCATGCCAACGTTGCCCGCGAGGAGCTCGGTCCAATAGATCGTGCCGTCATCGGCGATCACGAGGTCGTCGGGCCCGTGCACCCCGCGTTCGG
Source organism: Ilumatobacteraceae bacterium (assembly GCA_963776935.1). Taxonomy (GTDB): domain Bacteria; phylum Actinomycetota; class Acidimicrobiia; order Acidimicrobiales; family Ilumatobacteraceae; genus JALOLG01. Next base: position 362,078 of record CAVZOP010000001.1, read on the forward strand.
GACCGATCCGGTCGAGGACCTTGCCCGTCCGCGGGTCGTGGACCGTGATCTCGTTACCGATCACGCTGGCGGCGTACACGTTGCCGTCGTGTGGCCCGACATAGACCCCATTCGGCCCGTTCAGCTCGGCCGGTCGGCCGAGCAGCTTCCCGTCCCCGGACCTGAACGGCTCGGCCTGGCGCGCCAACGTCGGCGAGCCGACGGCGAACACGGCCACGACGACGAGGACGATGACCTTGCGCATGGCGTTCCCCTTTCGCGTCGCACGCTGCGACGTCGCACGCAGCCGCACGACGACCATAACACTGCGTCGACCGGCCATACACGGGAGATGCCTGGCATTATTTGAGGGGCGCAACTTCCTCTCCGACGGTTTGGTCTGAAGGCCCCAGCCCGGCAGTGCTGATCGGGCGCTCATAACAACCACGCAGATCGATCATCCTCGCGAACGTGCGCGGGGGCGATCAGATCGGCGCCTCGGGGTGCCCTCCAGCGGCGATCCCGCGAATACCCTTCTTTCGTCCGCTGGCGGACAAACTGCACTCATCGATCGAGGTGGAAGTCTCCAGCGAGGTAGGCCTGGCGGACGAGCTCCGGGTTGTCGCGCAGCTCGGCGGCACTGCCTGACCAGCTGATCTCACCGCGCTCCATCAACGACGCATCGGTCGCCAACTCGAGCGCGATTGTCGTGAACTGTTCGATCAACAGCACTCCGGTCCCGGCGGCGGCGATCGCGCGCACGGCTTCGACCAGACGGGCGACCACGACGGGGGCGAGGCCGAGGCTGAGCTCGTCGGCGAGCAGGTAGGTCGGCCGGCTCACCAGTGCCTGTGCCAGCGCCAACATCTGTTGCTGCCCGCCGGACAACGTTCCCGCGCCTTGACTCGAGACGCTCGCGGAGCTCGGGGAACACGGCGAGCGCTTCGTCGACGGACGTGGCGGCGTCGGCGCGGCTGAGCATGCTCCCGGCGGCGAGGAGGTTGTCGCGCACGGTCAGATCGGTGAGCACACGATGGCCTTCGGGCACCGCGGCGATGCCCGACGCTCGGATCCGGTGGGGCGGCTTGCCCGCAAGGTCGATGCCGCCGAGCCGGATGCTTCCTGCGAGCGACGGCAGCACACCGGCCACGCCGAGCACGAACGACGATTTGCCGGCACCGTTGGCCCCAAGCAGCGCCGTCACACGCCCTGGGTGGAGCTCGATGTCGACATCGCGAACGACGACCCGTTCACCGCGGGCGATGCGGAGGCCCTCGACGACGAGATGGTCGCTCACGCTTCCTCCAGCGCGACACCGAGGTACGCCGCGCGGACCTTCGGATCGCTCAGTGAGGCCGCCGTCGGTCCGTAGGCGATCAGCTCACCGAAGTCGAGCACCGCGGTGTTCTCACAGATCGCGGCGATCAGTTCGACGTCGTGGTCGATCAGCACGACCATGGCCGACGTCGCCTCTGGCAGTCGAGCGATCGTCGCCCGCAACTCGGCCGTCTCGAGATCCGAGAGCCCGGCCGCTGGCTCATCCATCATGATCACCTTCGGCAGCGCCGACGACGGCACGGGCGAGCTCGACGAGGCGACGTTCGAAGGCGTTGAGCAGGCGCGCCGATCGATCAGCATGGCGCGCGAGACCGGTGATCTCGAGGGCCCGCTCGACGCTGGCGGCCCTCGCCGACGACGAGAGCCGCGCGGTGTCGAGCATCACCGACACGTTGTCGTGGACCGTCAGGTCGTTCACCACCTGCTCGGTCTGGAACGTGCGCCGGATGCCCCACCGGGCACGCTTGTAGGGCGTCATCGCGAGGATGTCGGTGCCGTCGACGCTGATCGAGCCCTCGCTCGCCGCCACAAAGCCGGACATCACGTTCAGCAGCGTCGTCTTGCCGGCGCCATTCGGTCCGACGATGCCGACGATGTTGCCGTCGAGTTGCAGCGTGAGGTCGTCGAGGGGACGCACCCCACCGAACCGCACCGTCACACGATCGATGTCGATCACGTGCGCACCTCGGCTGCGTCGTCGGTCTCAACCGTCGTTCTCGACGCACCGGCCGGCTCCTCGGTCGATCGGTTGCGTCCGGGCACCAGCTTGGCCCGGATCGAGCGCGCCAAACCGGTGACCTGGCCGGCCGCTCCCTCCGCCGCTGCGGTCAGGGAGAACATGAGGAGGAACCCGAAGATCATGTTGGCGATCTCGGCGTTGATGCCATGCTGGCTGAAAAGCGCTGGGAGCCCGCGCGCTAGCAGGCCGGCGATCACGGCCCCGAGCAGATGGAACGCGCCGGCCGAGACCGTGATCCCGAACAGCAGCATCGACGACGCAGCTCCGAAGTCACCGGTTCCGGGCCGACCGATGTTGGCGGCGTACAACCCTCCCGCGACACCGGCGAGGAATCCGGCCAGCGTGAACGCCCACGTCTTGTACAACGTCACGTTCACACCTGCGGAGTAGGCGGCGGCCTCACTGCGCCGGATCATCGCCCACCCACGGCCGGGGCTGGTGCGGAGGTGAACGAGGACGAGCGCAAACCCAAGGGCCGCGACGAGGAGCGTGAACCTGAAGTAGGTGGCGTCGGTCTCGGCGAAGCTGGGCCGTGGCGCATTGCGGATCGCCGCGCTCCCACCGCGGCCATTGAAGCCGGAGCCGCCTTCGGGAAAGCCGATGGCGTTGATCACGACGAAGAACGCTCCGGCGCTCATCAACGTGACGAGCGCCAGGTAGAGGCCGCGGAGACGCAGCGCCGGGAGCCCGATGACCGTGCCGACCGCAGCGGCCACAACCCCTCCCACGACCATGTTGGCCGCCACCGGGAGATGCGGGTCGTGCAACGACAGGCGGAGCGACACCCACGCGCCGACACCCAGGAGGGCGAAGTTGGCGAGCGACACCAGGCCGAGCCGGCCGTACAACAGACCGACACCGAGCGACGCCAGCGCGTACACGGTCGCGGCGGTGAACGTGCGCAGCCAGTACGAGCTGAAGAACGCCGGGACCCACCAGGCGAGAAACACCAGGACCACCCCGACGGGGATCAGGCGCGCGGCTTCGCGCCCGAGGCGCGTCACCGGTCGGCTCCGACGAACGACACGACCTGGCTGCGCTGCAGGAGCAGGATCGCGCCGGCGCCCACCGCGAGTTGCGTGATGTCCTTGTACGGAGCGAGGGTCGGGAAGTTCGTCAGCTCGGCCTCGACGACGCCGATCAGCATCGCCCCGGCGAACGTCCACCACAGCGACTTCAGCTGGCCGACGACGGCTGCCGCGATGGCGGGGATGACGAGAAAGGTCAGCGATGCCGCGTCGAGTTGCTTCGTGGCACCGAACAGGATTCCCGACAGTCCGGCGATGACACCGCCGAGCAGCCAGGCGACCGTCTCGGCCTTGCGGACTTTGACGCCGATCATCGACGACAGCTCGCGGTCATTGGCGAGTGCTCGCATCGACAACCCGACGCGGGTCCGGTTGAGGAAGGCGGTGATCGCGATGGTGACGATCAGCGCCAGCACGATCACCAACGCTCGCGTCAACGTAACGGTGACCTCGCCGATCTTGAAGCTCCACTCGTCGGTCGGGAGATCGAGCTTCTGGATCCGTGCCGTCCATCGCCATCCGCAGAACCCGAGGATGAACAGCCCGAACCCGAGCGCTCCCATGGCTCGCACGACCGGGTCGCGGTGGGCGAGACGGGGCGAGATCACGAGCCCGTAGAACAACGAGAGCGCGACCGCGAGCGCGAGCGCGGCGATGTACCCGATTGCCTCCGGGCGTCCCTTGGCGATGAACTCGTTGGCGAGTGTGAGCGCCGCGATCGCGCCCACGGCGCCCTGAGCAAAGTTCAAGACGCCGGTGGCGCGATAGACGACGACGAGACCGAGGGCGGACAGGGCATAGATCCCTCCCACCGTGAGACCGGTGATGAAGAACGTCAGCAGATTCGTGCTCGTGATGGCGACGATCATCATGCTCTGTTCGCCCAGCGGTCCCGTCGTCGGCTCAATGCGGGCTCAGCCGCCGAGCCCTTCGGACTCCTCGAGGGCGAAGATGTCCTCCAGCTCGGGATCGGCGTGCTCGTGGCAGTCCTCCACGAGCTCGTACGCACCAGCGTCGTTGATGGTGACGATCCGTCCGGCGTGATTGGAGTTGTGCCGATCACCGGGTCCGAAGTACCAGTCGCCGCAGTTGAGGTCGCTCGGATACGCCTTCACCCCCTCGATCGCGGCGGTGACCGCTTCGCGGGTGATCGCTTCTGGATCCATCGCGAGCAGGGTGTCGGTGAAGATCTTGGCGGCCAGCCAACCGGCCTGGCTGAACGTGTCGCGCGGATCGCCGTCTTCTCCGTACTGGTCCATGGTCGCCAACCACGCCTGGTTGTCGGGCGTGTCGGCGTCGATCGTCGTCAGCTCGGCCTGCACGTCGTAGCGACCCCACCAGTACTCACCGATCGTCTCGGGGAACCCGGCCAGGTACTGCGATGTCGGGCCGCCCCAGTGCGCGGCGTCGCCGAGATCTTGCTCCTCGGCAACCGCCAGCAGTGGCACCGTGAGGCCGGCAGGCTCCATCACGATCACGGCGTCGGGGTTGTCCGACACGGCATCTTGGATGATCGAGATGAAGTCGGGGTTGGCCGGGTCGTGGAGCACTGCGCGAACCGTGACCCCGGCGGTGGCACCCCATTCCACCAGACCGTTGCAGACCCACTCGCCGACGTTCGGGATGTTCTGCGAAATGCACGTCATCGTCTCGGCGCCGTACTCGGACGCCATGTACTGGGCGATGCCGAGCGCAGAGTTCCGGGGGCCGGCGTTGGTGGGCGAGATGTTCTTGGAGTGGAAGCACTCCCGCGGCACGCCCGTGCCGTACACGGCGAGCACGCCTTCGGCCTCGTAGAGCGGCTCGTTGACGCCGCACTCGACGAACGAGGAGCTGCCGACCATGGCGACGACGGCCTCGTCGTTGACGAGCTTGGCGCCGAGCTGGCTGGCGACCTCCGGGGTCCACTGGTCGTCCTCGACGAGGAACTCGACCGGACGGCCGTTGATGCCGCCGTTGGCGTTGACGCACTCGAAGAACGCCTTGGCGCCCTGCCCCGAGGAGCTGAAGTCGTCGGGTCCGGTCTTGCTCTGGATCGAGCCGACCTTGATGGGTTCGCCCGTTGCCGGGTCGCCACTCACGAGGCAGAGCGAGTCCGTCGCCACTGCCTGCGTGTCGCCCGGTGCGTCGGTTGCGGCGGGCGCGTCGGTGCCGGCCGGCGCGTCGGTGCCGGCCGGTGCGTCGGTGCCGGCCGGTGCGTCGGTGTCGGCGGGTGCGTCGGTGTCGGCGGGTGCGTCGGTGTCGGCCGAACCTTCATCGTCGTCGCCGCCGCAGGCGCCTGCCACGAGTGACAGAGCCAGGACGGTGCCGATGACGGCTCGCTTGCGCATCGCTCGGTGTTTCATGTGGTCCCCCTTCTTGGGTGTTGCGAACAGTAGAGAAAACTCAAGTCGTGCGAGCGACCCGCGGCCCTGTCGAGATCGCGCCGGGCGCGTTCGCCGACGCGAGCCGGCAGGTGATCGCCTCGGCGCCCGCGACGATGCGGGCGGCGATCGCTTCGAGGTCGACCTCGACCCCGGCCAGAAAGACGCACGCGACCGAGGCGACACCGTGGTGCTGGTCGGTGATCCACGTCGCAACCGAGGCGAGTCCAGGGATCACCTCACCGGACGTGTAGGCCCACCCGCGCCCGCGCGACTCTGTGATTTCGGGCCGCTCGTGCGGCATCGCCGGCTGGCCGGCGAGGATGGCGAGACCCGGCGCACCACGATCGATCGGATGGCGTGAACCGGGACGATACGCGACGTGGGCGGCGGTGCTCTGCGGCTCGACGCTGTCGAGCGTCACTGCGTCACCACCGACGCGCACCACGACGAACGCCGTCATCGACAGGTCGTCGGCCAAGGCCGCGAGCTCAGGCCGCGCGACGATCTGGAGCGCGGTGCGAGTCGCGCGCGCCCACTGCCGCGAGCTTGTCACCGGGATGGCACCCGCCCGTCGAGTCGCGCCAGACGAGGGCGTGCAGCTCGAGCGTGCGAACGATTCGATACGCGATCGAACGGTGGACCTCGATGCGGTTGGCGAGCTCTTCGATGCGCGGCGGCTCGTCAGCGGTCGCGATCACCTCGAGCACGCGAAGTCCGCGGTCGAGGGTCTGGCTCGTGCTCGAGCGCGCATCGACCATCAGCACCCCGCCGCAGCCCCCATGACGACGACACCCACCGTTCGGATAGCGAGCACGATAGTGCGATAGTCGAGCAGGCCTCCGGGCAGGGTGTCAAATCGAGCGCCGGACCGCCGCGTCGCGCTCGCTGGCACCAGTTTCGTCGACTGCATCGGCAGACAAGGGCTCCGCACTCTCAGGAATGTGCTCCGGTGCCCTTCGGTGGACAGTTGCCAGGGGGCTCGGCCACGAGCATGCCGAAGACAGAGAGGGGATGACATGTCCACATTGCGAACGAGGCTGTCAGGGGCGAGGGTCCGCAGAGCTGTCCTGTTGTTGCTGCCGTCCGCTCTTGCGGCGGCCGTGATCTCGGCACCGCCGCTGACCGTAACGGCCGCAGACGTGATCCCGGTGCCTGCCGCGACGCTGACGGAGATCAACGTTCCGGGTACCACGCCGCTCTCGGCGACTGCCGTTGATCTGGAGGCTGCTGGCTACACCGCCCGCGAGTTCTACGCGGAAGGATTGGCCAACCGATACACGGGGGCGAGTGCCAACACGTTCACGACCGCGACGGTTCTCGACGGCGACAATCCGTATCGCACGCGGGTGATGGTGCGATACCCGAAGCCGCACAAGTTCAACGGGACGTTGGCCGTCGAGTGGACCAACGTCACCATCGGTGTCGACTTCGAGTTCGCCACGGCCGAGGCCTCGGAATACCTTCTGCGTGAGGGTTACGCGGTCGCGATCGTTTCCGCCCAGCGCGTCGGCGTCGAGCGGCTCAGGACGTGGAGCCCTCAGCGATACCCCGGGCTCTCGGTGGACGTGAACGAGTGTGGCGCCGGTGGGACGTCGTTGTGCACGGGGGACCCGCTCTCATACGACATCTTCGCGCAGATCACCCAGGCACTCCTCGAGAACCGTGGGGGAGCGGCCGCGCCGATGCCTGGTCTGCGGGTGAAGGACGCGATTGCCATCGGTCAGTCCCAGTCGGCCGGTCGGCTGGCCATCTACTACAACACGATTCAGCCGCTGCACAACGTCTTCGACGGCTTCGCGTACTGGGACCGTTCGGGTCAGCTCCGGTCCGACCTGACCGTTCCGGCGATCAGCGTCAACTCCGAAGGGCTCGGGGGCTCGTTCGGGGGCGCCGCGTGGACGACGTCGGAGTACACACGCAAGTGGGACGTTGCAGGCTCGACGCACGCTTCGCTGTACGGCGCGGAATACATCGAGGCGATCTCGGCAGCGCGATCTGTCGATTACGCAGTTCGACGGGCAGCCAAAAACGTTCTTCGCGTGGATCGACTCCAGCCCCTCTACCGGCCCGAACGCCTGTGTCACGCTTCCCCCCTTCACCACGGTGGACGTTGGCCTGGTTTACAGCAAGGCAATCGATTCTGTCCGCAACTGGTACAGGAGGGGGACGCCTGCCGCCCCTTCGCGAAGCTTCGTGACGACCCCGACGGGCACTCTCGTTCGTGATGCGGATGGCAAGGTGGAAGGCGGGATCCGTCTCCCACAGTTCGTTGTGCCGACCGCGGAGCAGGGGGCGCTCAACGGGACCCTCTTCCCGTGCAACGTGTCTGGCTGGCACCGCTACTACACCGCCGAGGAACTCAAAGAGATGTACGGCACTCACGGCCACTACGTCTCGGAGGTGCGAGACGTCATCAATCCTCTAGTCGAGGAAGGCTACGTGCTGAAGGACGACGCGACAGCGGCCATTCGCGACGCAGCGCACTCCACGGTCGGGAAGTAGTCGACGGCGGCTGACACGGAACAAGCGTCTGGATCGTCCGTTCGGGCATCACCCACCCGCCACCGGTGGGTGGTGCCCCGATCCCTGCTTTGCCACTCCCTACCGAAACCCTCAGACGTTGATCAGTTCGCGCCGGCGCGCACTCACCATGGGCCATCGCCGCGCTCTCGACGTTCCGGCCCGGCGACGAGGAGCGGTTCTGGCTACTCGACTTCCACTACGCCCGTAGCATGATCGTGGTCGGCGACGTGTTCCCGGAGGACGGCACCGTGCTGTCGACGGCCTGCGGCAAGAGAACGAGGACAGCTTGAGCAGCACCAGCAGCGTCGACGTATCGGAGTTCGGCGAGCTTCCCCCGATCACCAACTTCAGGACCGTGCTCTTCGACCTCGATGGCACGGTGTACCTCGACGGTGACGCGCTGCCCGGGGCGCAAGCGTTCATCACCGAGTGCCTCGCCGCGGGCTGCATCGTCTCCTACATCACCAACCTGTCGCTGTTCCCCAAGGCCCACTGCCTCGACGCGCTCGAGCGCATCGGCATGGCCACGACACCGCGCCACGTTCTCACCGCGGTTGACGTGCTCATGACCACGCTCGACGGGCGCGTGCGAGGCCGCCGGATCGGGGCGCTGGCCGCCGACCACGTCCGCGAGCGACTGCGGATCGCCGGCTACCGGGTGAACGACCTCAACGCCGGACCCCCGGTCGAGCCGCTCGACGCGCTCGTGATCGGCCAGGTGCCCGAGCTCCACAACGCCGCCCGCGACCACGTGGCCGGGGCGATCGAACGGGCTGTGCCGATCTTCGCCACCAGCACCCGCGGCCAGATGCCCACCCGCCTACCCGGAGTGATGTCGGCTGGGCAGGTGCTCGCGGCGGTGGTCGGCTCCGCCGGAGCCGGAGGTGATCGACTGCGGCAAGCCCTCGACGTTCTTCGCCGCTGCTGTCGACGAGCTGATGGAGCTGGCCGAGCCCGTCCTGGTCGTCGGCGACAGCCTCGAGAGCGACATCGCGCTGGCCAAGGGCAACGGCTGGTTCGGGATGCTGGTGGGCGATCGCCCCTACGGAGCCGGTGGGCTAGTGCCGGACTACTGGGCGCCAGACCTGGAGTCGGTGCTGAACCGATGAACTCAACCCGAGCCGAGCCGGAGCAGCGCTCGCTTTGACCCGTACCGGCACTTGGTCCCCGGCGACGTGGTCGAGGATGACGTGCCGGATAGCAGGACGCTGCGTAACGGAGTCGCTGTACCGGTGGATCGAAGAGCAGCTCGGAGACGGTGCGCGCACGCGGCTCTACGAGCTCCTGACGCTGGTGGCCGACCCTGTCGAGGATCCCGGCCGACGGGGCTGACGAGCGCCGTGCCCGCAACCGCTTCCACGCGAGGTCCCGACGAGCAATCGGCATGGGAGCAGGACCTCAGCTTCGCCGTGTTCCCGGTGTGTTGCGACGTCGAGAGTCAGCACTCGGCCGTCCTCGGGGAGTGTCCCTCGGCGAACGAGCTCCGGCGTCGGCCGCTTGGTGACATCACGCTGGTCGAGCTACGGCTGCTCCCACAGCGGTGGCGGCGAAAGGTCGTGCACGTTCGCCAAGGAGGGCGCCACCTGGCCTGCACGCTCACAGTTCTCCAAGGGCGGCTCCGGCTGCGCCAGGACGGGCGCCAGCTCGTGTTGGACGACTGCGCGACCAGCGTGATCGACGGCGCTCGTCCGTTCGTGCTCGACGTCGAGGCGCAGTCGTCGGTGATCGGCCTGCTGATGGAGCGAGATCGGTTCGCCCGCCGCTGTGCCCCCCTGGGTGAGGCCGCGGCCATGCCGCCGACGAATCGGGCGACCGCCGGCCCGGTGGCCGCCTTCGTCGGCCGCCTGCCGGCCGCGCTCGATCACCCGGAGCTGACGGCGGTGGAGAGCCAGCGGCTGGGCTCGCGGTCGCTCGATCTCATGCAGTTGGTGTTCACGCCGTCGACCGGCACGACGAACCTCCGAGACGAGCATCTCACGGCGGCCAAGACATTCATCGACGATCACCTGAAGGACCCGGAGTTGTCGCCGCGGATGGTGGCGACGGGCACGGCCATTTCCATCCGGTATCTGCACGAGCTGTTCCGCTCGACTGGCGAGACCGTGCGCCAGCGCATCATCCGCCGGCGGCTCGCGCTCGCCCATGCGGAGCTCAGCGACCCCCGCCGGGCTTCGGCCAGCATCAGCGCGATCGCCGCCGATAACGGGTTCAAGACCGCGGCCCACTTCTCACGATGCTTCGTCGACCTGTACGGCCAGACGCCGACCGAGATGCGTGGCCTCGAGCGGGCGGCCCGATCCGAGGACTGATCCGTGAGGCCTGGCGCATGACAGCCAGGGGCAGCACCGACGATCGCCCAGTCGTCGAGGAACACGGGACGACGAGTGACGATCAAGTACCAAGGTACTTCGTCGTGCCCGGGGCGGGGTTCGAACCCGCACTCCCCGAACCGCACTCCCCTTTCGGGGAAGAGGGGTTTAAGCCCCCCGCGTCTGCCAGTTCCGCCACCCGGGCGTGGAACCGCCGGCGGCGTCTCGCAACCGACGGTCAGTCGTGGAGCTGCTGGGCTAAGTAGTTCTCGGTGCCGATCTGGCGGATCGTCTCGAGCTGGGTCTCGAGCCAGTCGACGTGCTCCTCCTCGGACACCAAGATCCCCTCGAGCAGTTCGCGGGTGCCGTTGTCGCCGACCTCGACGGCCTTGGCGATCCCGCGGTTGAGCCGTTCGACGGCGTCGTACTCGAGTCGGAGATCGGCCTGGAACTGTTCGGGCACGGTCTCACCGATGCGCAACGGGTTGTACCGCTGGAAGTTGGGGACGCCCTCGAAGTACAGGATCCGGTCGGTGATCTGCTCGGCGTGCTTCATCTCGTCGATCGACTCGTGCTTGGTGTGGCTGGCGAGCCGGTCGTACCCCCAGTTCTCCATCATCTTGGCGTGGAGGAAGTACTGGTTGACAGCCGTCAGCTCGGCCGTCAGGACCTCGTTGAGGAGTTCGACGATCTCGGCGTTGCCTTGCACGCCCTCGACTCTACGCCACGGCCAACGACGACCGGCGACGAACCACGAGCATCTCGGTGATCGTCTCCGTACAGCCACCGCAGCACCGGCCGGCCATCAGCTCATCGCCGATGTCCTCGACCGTCTGGGCGCCGCGCTCGATCGCCTTCGCCACCTTGCGTTCGGAGACGCCGTAGCAGAGGCACATCAGAGCCATCACGTCGTAAGGTACACCTAACGACCTTCCGTGTGCAACCCTCATTGGGCAATTGACAGGCGATCGTCACGCGACCTTGGCGCCGGGGCCTTCGACGTCGGCAGTCGGCTCGAAACCCACCGCGATCCAGAGTTCGGCGCGGACGCGATCGGCCACCGGAGGCGCCAGCCCGTTGGCCACGATCACGCCCTCGATCATGTCGGCGAGCACGGCGACCCACGGCCGCCCCCGCAACCGCACCGAGACGACTGCTCCGGCCGGACGGCGTCGGATCGACCGGTCGACACCGACCAGCCGGGGCGGGCACCGGAAGCCGGGCCCGACCAGCTGCCGGCGCCGCGCCTCGCGGGTGAGCGTGCGCGCTGCCGATGCGAAGTCGACGGTCGTGGCCGGGTGCATGACACCACTTTGACCAAGGGGTGTCGCAGGCGGGCGCGACGCCCGGCTTCGTCACCGTCCTCCGCGTCCCACGCGGAACACCGTGACCAAAGCAGGGAAAGGGCGGTGGGCGCCCGTCGGTACAGTCGCCGTCAGTGACCGACATCGGCCCGCTCGACGCCTTGACACCGCTGCAACGACGCACGCTCGAGGCGTTGCGCCGTTCGCCCGAGCCGGTCGTGTTCGACACCGAGTTGGTCGCCGAGCTCGAACACGACATCGTCACCGCCTTCGCGGCGTTCGCCGAGCGCCTCGGCGAGGACACGCTGTTCGTGAGCAAGCACGCCCTCACCAGCGTGCTCGGCTGCGAGGTCCAGCACCTCCATCCCGACCCGTTTGCGTGGTCGCCCGCCTTGGCGAGCGGACAGGTCGCCCACCGGGCGATCCAACTGTTGGTGCACTGGCGGGGCGAACCCATTCCGGCCGACGTCGTCGACGACGCGCTGGCCCGCCTGGCCGACGACGACACCACGCTCGGCGACTGGATCGCCGGTCTCGCCGCCGCCGACGAGGCCGACCTGCGCGGGTTGGCGGTGGAGCGGGTCACCAAGTTCAGCGAGTGCTTCCCCCCGCTCGACAAGCGGGCGACACCGATGACCGAGGCACGTGTGCAATGGCCGCTCGACGGGCCGATCCTGCTGTCGGGCAAGGTCGATCTCGTGCTCGGACGAACCGCCGGTACGGAGAGCCGCAAGGTGATCATCGACCTCAAGACCGGCCGTCCGGCGCTCCGCCACCGTGAGGACCTGCGCTTCTACGCGCTCGTCGAGACCCTGCGCACCGGCGTGCCACCGCGCAAGCTCGCCTCGTTCTACCTCGACGTCGGTCAGCCGGTGATCGAAGACGTCACTCCCGCCGTGCTCCGCTCCGCCGTGCGCCGCACGCTCGACGGTGTGAACGCGTTGATCGAGCTCACGCTCGAACGACGCATCCCGATCAAGCGGGCCGGCATCACGTGCCGGTGGTGTCCGCTCAACCAGACCTGCGACGAGGGTCGGGCGTATCTCCAGCGGGGTGACGGCGACGTCGATCCGTGATCGACGCCGTCAGCTGATCACCCTGACGAGATCGTCGATCTCGAGCCACGACCAGATCAGCTCGGCGTCGGACGGCGACACGCGGATGCAGCCGGCCGAGTTGCCCCGCTGCTCGGGCGCGCCGAGCGTCTCGAGAGGCTGAACGTACGAGCCGTCCGAATAGACCGGCATGCTGTGGAAGGCGATCCGGGCGCCGCGGATCTTGCCGTGCGTGAACGCGACGAAGTGCGTCATCGTCGAGTACTTGCCGCTGAACCGCGACGACGAGTTCATGTCCTTGGCGTAGATCGCGTAGTCACCCGGATCGGGTTGGATCCACGCCGACGTCATTGGCATCTCGTGTGTGACGAGCCCGTCGCCGCACAGCCACGCCCGTTGGTTCTCACGATCGACCACGGCGGCGCGTCCAGTGACAGGGCAGGTCGACGAGTCGGCGAACTCGAACGTCGGCTGCGGGACCGCCGTCGTCGTGGGCGCGAGGGTGTCGGTCGGTGCGGTGTCCGCCACGGTGCTGTCCGGCGGTTCGGTGGCCGTCGGTCCGGTCTCCGTCGGTCCGGTATCCCCCGCCGTGGCGTCGGTCGGCGTGGCCGCGTCGACGCTGGTCGGGGCGGCGGCGTCCGGATCAGGGCTCGCGACCGAGTCCGATCCCGCCTGCGTGCCGACCGCCAAGACGGTCAGTGCAACAGCGGCACCGACCACCCCAACGATCGACGCGCCGAGCACGACACGCCTGATTCTCATCCGGCGATGCAGTCTACGGACGACCCGGCAAGGACATCATCGCGACCGGCAGGCCGAGACCGGCCTCGCTGCGCACGGTCGCGATCCGCCGACCCGGTTGCACGGCGTCCTTCGCCGTCCCGACGAGCTCTGGGCCCGCCGTGCGGATGGCCGCGTCGAGGTCGGAAACGTTGATCACGACACCCCAGAACAACGCCGGATCGTCACCGACCTCGCGGCGCTCGACGACCTCGACGACGACCCCACCGCGTCCGATCCGGTGGAACCCCTGCCGGCTGTCGGGCAGCTCGCGCACGCGCTTGAGCGGCGCGCCCGTGGCGTCGGCGATGGCGCCGCAGGTGCGTTCGAGCGAACCGGTGAGCACCACGACATGGTCGACCTCCACCGCGCCGTTGGCGTGCTGGGCGATTGCAGGTGGCGACGCCTCGACGACCGTCGTCGCCAACCCGTCGATGTCGTCGATCGCCGGGTCGATGCCGCTCAGCGTCCAGCCCTGGATGCCTGGCGAACCTTCGACGATTCGCAACGACGCGAACAGGAACGGCACCAGACCGTCGCTGCCGACCGTCAGACCGAGGGCGCGCCATCGCTGGCGGTCACCTCCGATCGTCAGCCACTCGACACGTGCGGCCTCCGGCTCGGTCACACGTTGGCGCCGAGCTGCCACGTCAGGAACGAGAGAACGTCGGCCTGCTCGGCGGCGCGCTTGCCGACCGGCTTGCCGACGCCGTGGCCGGCCCGACCCTCCTGGTGATACAGGACCGGCCGACGCTCCTGGCAGCTGCTGGCCCACTGCAGCAACCCGGCCATCTTGCGGGCATGGAGGGGATCGACGCGGGTGTCTCCCTCCGCACTCGTCAACAGGACCGCCGGGTAGCACGTGCCTTCGACGACGTGGTGGTAGGGCGAATAGGCGTGGAGCCAGGCGAACTCGTCGGCGATCTCCGGATCGCCGTACTCGTCGGTCCACAGCTTGGCGATGAGGAACTGCGGGAACCGGATCATGTCGAGCAGCGGCACGGCACACCACACCGCCCGGCAGAGATCGGGGCGCTGCGTGAGCGCCGCACCGACGAGGAGCCCGCCGTTCGAACCGCCGACGATCGCCAGCCGGTCGCGCTCGGCGATGCCCGACGACACCATCCAGTCGGCCGCCGCCGCGAAGTCGTCGAACACGTTCTGCTTGTTGCCACGCCGACCGGCGAGATGCCACTCCTCGCCGTGCTCGAACCCGCCGCGCAGCCCGGCGATCGCGTACGTGCCTCCGGTCGCGCACCACGCCGCGACCGTTGGAGACCACACCGGTGTCTCGGCGATCGCGAACCCGCCGTAGCCGGTGAGGATCGCCGGACGATCCGGCCCGGGGGCCACGTCGCTGCGATGGACCAGGAACAGGCCGATCGTCGTCCCGTCGGCTGACGGGTAGTCGACCTGTCGCACGGTCATCGGCGGCAACGCGTCGACCGATGGTGCTGCCGGTTGCCAACGTTCGGCGGTGTGCTGTCCGAGCCGCCACAGCGTGGCCGGCGAATCGAACCCGGACGTGATCGCGAACGCGGTCCCGGTGGTCGGGTCGGCCGTCAGGCCACCGACCGAGACGATGCCGAGATCGTCGAACTCGCCGAGCAACTCGCCATCGCGCGACCGCCGCTCGATCGTGTCGACTCCGTTCGTGCTCGTGACGAGGAGCAGCGACTCGCGGGCAATCGTCAGCCCACCGAGGACGGCGGACCGCTCGGCGACGATCGTCTCCCAGTCGCCAGGGTCGGCCGGAACCGCGTCGAGCGCGATCCGCACGACCCGACCCCGCGGCGCGCCATGGGTGGTGACTCCGTACAGCCAGCCGTCGTCGCCGAACTCGAACCGGCTGATGGCTTCGACGCCGACGATCAGGTCGGTCCACTCGCCGGTCGCGCGATCGAGCAGGTGCTGGTCGTAACGACTCCAGCCGACCATCGACTGCACGAGCACATGGCGGCCGTCGGGCGACACGCTGACGTCCGGCCACGTCTCGGGGGTCGGGTGCTCGGCCCACAGCACCGGATCGTCACGCCAGTCGGCGCCGATCCGGTGAGTGTG
This sequence comes from Ilumatobacteraceae bacterium, assembly GCA_963776935.1. Taxonomy (GTDB): domain Bacteria; phylum Actinomycetota; class Acidimicrobiia; order Acidimicrobiales; family Ilumatobacteraceae; genus JALOLG01. The sequence continues at coordinate 377,560 of CAVZOP010000001.1, forward strand.
CACCGTGCGGTGGTACTCGTCGCCCTCGGGGTAGCGGGTGTACACGAATCCGGTTCCGTCGGGCTCCCAGCCGACCGTGCACGCCCGGGTGTTGGGGATCTCGACGCCGACGTCGGACGCGTCGGCCGTGCGGATCACCCGCAAGACACTGCTCTCGGTGCCGCCCTCGCTGACGCCATAGGCGACGAGGGAGCCGTCGGGCGACACGAAGAACCAATCGATCGCAACCGCCGCGTCGGCGGCACCGGCCGCCGGGTCGACGAGCACCAACGGCGGCGCACCGGCCGCGGCCACGGATCGCACGACGAGCGACGCCTGCTGCTCACCTGTGGCCCGCTCCATCGTCACGACGACATCGCCGCGCACCTCGGCGGCGAGCACGACCGGGAGCTCCATCAGCGCGATCGAGGCGTTCGTGCCACATGCTCCGATCGGATCGGGAATCGAGCGCCTGACGGGTATGCCGGTTCTGGGCGGCCACCCACTGCTGCACTTCGCCGGAGGCTCCGTCCTCCAACCACCGGTAGGGGTCGGCGAGCTCGACACCGTGCAAGGTGTCGACCACCGCGTCCCGTCGGCTCGGCGGTGGTGGCATGACCAAGATCGGTACAGCCTCAACCCATGTTGGGTCGTTTGCCGTGGTTCGCCTTGGAACGCCGCAGGCGAGCCTTGCGCTTCTTGGTCTTCTTCGACATAGACCGGCGAGTGTACGGGACCCGGTCGGGGGCCCCAACCAGGTCGACGAGACCATGTCACCAAGGCGCACGCCGGGTGAGGGGGCTGGCCGTCAGTTCTCGGTCGCGGTGCTCGGCGCGTGCTGTTCGAGGAACCGCCGCAACTCATCGAGCTCACCGCGGCGGAGGTTCCAGTCGCTCAGTCGATGCTCAGCCACCACGCGGATGACCTCTGCACCGGGACGGTCGACACCTGCGAGGAAGCGGCGGAGCAGTCGCCGCCGGATCGCGCCGACGAACGGGCGCAGCACCACGGGGATGTCGTCGGCCTCGCCGATGGTGAGCAACATCCATGTGGTCGCGACATCGGCGCCGCGCGGACCCATCCCGGCGTTCGACCAGTCGATCACGACGGGACCGCCTGATGTCAGCATGACGTTGCCGGGGTGCAGGTCGAGGTGGACGAGGCACTCGGCGGGCTCGAACCGCACCGGGAGCTCGGCCGGCTCGATCCGCAACCCGGCGAGGCGGGTGTGGAGCTCGGCCAGCTGATCGGCGATCCGCCCGTACCGCCACGGGCGGTCACCGAGCTCCTTCAGCATCGTCGGACCGGCGACGTGCTCCATCACCAGATCGCGCCCGTCGGCCTCGAACACCTCTGGAACGGGGTAACCGGCCGCCCATGCCGCACGCATCCCGGCCGCCTCGATCGTGGAGTCGTGATCGGTGCGATAGCGGCGCAGCACCCGGCCGTTACCGATGTCGTACACGTCGGCCGCCCGACCCGTGCCGACCAGCGGGCCGGGCTCACTCACGCGGCGGCCCAGGCCAGCAGGTCGGCTGCCGGCATGGTGTTGATGATTCGCTCGATCGGCACCGCTCGCTCGGCGGCGCGGTCGCAGCCGTGCGGCTGCCACTCGAGCTGACCGGTGGCGTGGGCGTCGGTGTCGATGCTGAACCAGCAGCCGTACTCGATCGCCAGGTCGATCAACTCGCGGGGTGGATCGAGGCGCTCGGGCCGGCAGTTGATCTCGACCGCGGTCCCGAACTGGGCGCACGCGGCGAACACGAAGTCGGCGTCGAACGTCGACGGTGGTCGCTTGCCGATCATCCGGCCGGTGCAGTGGCCGAGGATGTCGACGTGCGGAGAGGCGACGGCGAGCACCATCCGCTCGGTCATCTGTTGGCGCTCCATGCGCAACTTCGAATGGACGCTGGCGACGACGACGTCGAGACGGGAGAGCATCTCGTCGGACAGGTCGAGCGTGCCATCCTCCAAGATGTCGACCTCCATCCCGGTCAGGATCCTGAAGTCGTGACCGGCCGCGGCGATGTCGGCGTTGATGCCGGCGATCTCGTCGAGCTGCGTCGACAGCCGCTGCTCGCTGAGCCCGTGGGCGATCGTCAGGCGGGCCGAGTGGTCGGTGAGCACCATGTACTCGTGGCCCAGTGCCATCGCCGTCGCAGCCATGTCCTGGATCAGTGCGCCGCCGTCGCTCCACGTCGAGTGCAGGTGGCAGTCGCCGCGCAGCGCCGCCCGGTACCGCTCACCCTCGGGTGTGATCGTCACCTGCGACTCGCCCTCGAGCTTGGTGAGGTAGGCCGGCGTCTCGCCGCGCAGTGCTTCGGTGATGACCCGCGCGGTCGAATCACCGATCCCGTCGAGATCGGTGAGGGTCTCGTCGGCGGCCCGCGCCGCGAGCTCGTCGGCGGGCGTGGATCGGACCACGTCGAGGGCCCTCACGAACGCCTTGGCGCGGAAGCCCTTGTCGTGCATGCGGTCGAGGCAGTGAACGACGCGTAGCAACGCCTGCTCGGGGCTCATCGACTCAGGGTAGCCACGCCGAAGGATTGGCGTGATGGCGCTTCGGTAGCCTGCGAGCCGTGAACCCCCCGCACGTCGCCTTCGTGCTCGAACAGACCCTCGGCCACATCACCCACACGGACAACCTGCGCCGGCTGGTCCCGCTGTCCGACGACATCGACGCCACGTTCGTCCCCGTCGCGTACGAGGTCGACGGATGGGCGGCGCGGATCCCGGGCTACGGCAACTGGACCGTCCGCGCCGGGCTGCGGGCACGGCGCGCCGTTCGCAAGGTTCGCGCCCAACGACCGCTCGACGCGATGTTCGTCCACACCCAGGTCCCGGCGGTCCTCATGCCCGACATCGTCAAGCGGATCCCGACGATCGTGTCGCTCGACGCAACGCCTCGCCAGTACGACGAGCTCGGCGACCACTACGGGCACACGACCAGCGGTGCTCGCGTCGAGCGTCTCAAATGGCGGGCCAACCGTGCCTGCTTCGAGCGCGCCGCGCACATCGTCACATGGGCGGCGTGGACGCGACAGGGACTCATCGACGAGTACGGGGTCGTGGCGTCGAAGATCACGGTCGTACCGCCCGGCGTCGACGTCAGCCGGTGGAAGCGCGTCGATGCTCGACCTGACGACGCCGACAGTGGGCCGATCCGGATCCTGTTCGTCGGCGGCGACCTCGAACGCAAGGGTGGACTGCTCCTGCTCGACGCGTTCCGGACGCTGCGCGACGACCCGTCGCTGCCGGATCTCGAACTGCACCTCGTCACCAAGACGCCGGTCGCGACCGAGAAGGGCCTCGTGGTGCACTCGTCGATGACCCCCAACAGCGCCGAGCTGGTCGACCTCTTCCACCGAGCGCACATCTTCTGCCTGCCGACGTTGGGTGACTGCCTGCCGATGGTGTTGTCGGAGGCCGGTGCCACGGGCCTGCCGCTCGTCTCGACCGATGTCGGGGCGATCTCCGAGATCGTCCGTGACGGCGAGACGGGGCTGCTGGTGCCGACCAACGACGTCGCTGCATTGCGCTCGACGCTCGCCACGCTGGTCTGCGACCGCGACCTGCGCCGTCGCCTCGGCGACCGGGCGATCGAGGTCGTTGCCGAGTCGTTCGACGCGGAGAAGAACGCGATGCGCTTGGCGGCACTGCTGCGCGACGTCGCCGCCCCGACCGCGACTGATGAGCGCTGACCCGCCGATGAGCGCCGCACGCCGCCGGGTGCTGCTCACGGTCTCTGGCACGATCCCCACCGATCTCGACGGCCAGATCGGGCGCGGCGAGCGCCCGCGCCCCGACTACCTCGTGATGGCCGAGGCGTTCGACGCCGATCTCATCGACCACGTCCGGGCACGTGACTCGGCCGGCCGCCTCGGACGGATCATCGAGCGATTCGCCGGCCCCAACGTGTTGCTCGCCTGGTCGTGCTTCCGGCAGCGACGCCGCTACGAGGTCGTGTTCACCGACGGCGAGCAGGTCGGCATCCCGTACGCCGCGATGACCCGGCTGGCCGGACGCGGCGGGACGCGGCACATCATGATCGTCCACATCCTCACGGTGAGGAAGAAGATGGCATTGATGCGCGCGCTTCGCCTGAAAGCGCGGATCGACCGCATGGTCGTGTACTCGAGCCGCCAACGCGACCTCATCGTCGAAACCCTGTCGTACCCGTCGGACCGCATCGTCCTGTCACCATTCATGGTCGATACGACGTTCTTCGCGCCCATCGACACCCCGCCGCGGCGGCGGATGATCTGCTCGGCCGGGCTCGAGTTCCGCGACTACCCGACGATGGTCGAGGCGGTGCGCGATCTCGACGTCGAGGTGATCCTCGCCGCCGCCAGCCCGTGGTCGAAGCGCCGCGACGTGTCGGGCGACGTGGCGATCCCGGCCAACGTGACCGTCGACCGGTTCGGCTTCGCCGACCTGCGCACGTTGTACGCGTCGGCCGAGTTCGTCGTGGTGCCGCTCGTCGACACCGACTTCCAGGCGGGGATCACGACGATCCTCGAAGCGATGGCGATGGGCAAGGCGATCATCTGCACGAGGACGCGCGGCCAGCTCGACGTCATCGTCGACGGATCGACGGGGATCTACGTCGCGCCCGGCGACGCGAGCGCGCTGCGCACGGCGATCGAGCGCCTGCTCGACGATCACGAGCTCGCGGCCCGCCTCGGCGATGCCGCCCGGGCATGGGCGATTGCCGAGGCCGACATCGAGACCTACGCGACTCGGTTGGCGTCCGAGGTCGACGCCCTCGCCGGAACCACCCGGCGCTGAGTCAGCGCGTCGCACTCAACTCGGGACTGCGACCTGGTCCTCGAGCTCGGTGTCGTCGCCCACGTCGCCCACGTCGTCGAGCTCGTCCGGAACGACCTCGTCGTCGGTCACTTCGGCGGGCTGCTCGAGGTTGATGAAGTCCGCGCACCAGGCCATCGCAAAGGCGAGGAAGATCGTCGCCCGCGCGTCCCAGGCGATGTCGACGTAGGCGAACACGATGTACATGATCACGTAGCCGACGGCAGCGATCGCGAACGCCAGGTGGTTGGGATCGGTGATCCGAGCGACGGTGATCGCGCCACGCTGCACGGTCCTGGCGAACAGGTAGAGCATCGCCACGAAACCGAAGAAGCCCATCTTGATCCAGATCCACAGGATCGAGTTGTGCGGGAGGTATCGCCAGAAGACGAAGAAGCTGATGTCGGGCAGCGGGATCGGTTGGTAGAACTGCCTCCCGAAGCCCAGTCCTCGCAGCGGGTCCGTTCGGATCGTGTACCAGATGTTGTACTTCTCGAACAGGCGGTACATGTCGGAGCTGGCGTCGGCCTCACTCAGCTGGCCGGGCGCGATGACCGACTTGACCGCTTGGGCCGGAAAGCCGAGCGAACCCTGAACGCCCCAGAAGGCGGCGAGGTACAACGAACCCACGACCGTGACGATCGGTACGAACCACCAGAACGCCCGCCGGCGACGGCGGTGCAGCACCATCGAGAACATGATGATGCCGACGACCAACGCCACCACCGCAGCACGGCGTTCGGCCATCGCGTACGCAACGAGGCATGGAATGGCCAGCAGGAGCATCCCGACTCGTAGCCGTGGCGAGCACCCCTTGATGAGCAGCAGCGCCAGCACGAGCAACAACATCGCGTCGATGTGGATAGAAGCGCCATGCTCGCCGAGGCTCTCGACCTCGGCCCGCTCGACTGCCGGGAGCCCACGGAAATAGTTGATCGCGACCACGGCGTGCACGAACACGGCGCCCATGGCGACCAGGAACAATCGGACATACTGCTCGCGTCTCGAGAACAGCTGTGTGATGAGGAGATAGAACAACGGCACGTAGAGCAGCGGCCGCATCTCCCAGAGGGCGACATTCCGATCACCGCCAGTGCGCATCCCCTGCACGTATCCGTACAGGACGAAGAACGTGAAACCCATCAACGGGTAGAGCAGCACGGGTCGACGGAACTGGCGTCCCACCCGATCCTGGTAGTTCAGCAGCCACGCAATCGTGGTGACGACCAGGAACACCTCGAGTGGGCTCACGATCACGGCGTCGTCGACGAAGAATATCGACTCGAGGCTGGACATGTTCTTGGCGAACGGGTACCAAACGATCGTGTTGTTGTCGCCGATCAACGTGAAGAACATGATGATGTACAGGCCGAGCACGGGACGCGTGAGCACGGCCACAACGCCGATGATCATCAGGAGCAGCACGAGTGAGAACGGGTGTGGCGCCGATCGATGAGCCATTCCACCGATCAGCAACGTCAAGACGCCGAACGCGACGTAGACGCGGAACCACAAGTACTGTTGGCGCCGTTTCTGGGCCTCCGAGTCGCGGGACTGCCTCCACGGCTCGCTATATGCGAGCGCCACGGTCAGACCATTCGCTGGCTGAGATATGCGGCCGCGACGAGGCAGCAACTGATGAAAACCGGAACTGCCCACCGCGCATCTGGGCGTCTGCGGCCAGACCACAGGCCGAAGACGAAAAGCGAAAGGAGCCACACGAGCAGAAGGTTCATCGGTGCCCGACCCTCGTTGACGCCCACACGATGCGCGACCTCAGATCCCGATGAAGCGTCGGACGACCCGGGGGATCGACGACTCGGACCGATTGACGATCAAACCGATCGAAGGCATACCCGCGAGCTCATCGAGCGCGGACTTCACCTGCGCCGTCGTGGTCACGCCGTACCGCACGACGAGAGCGTAGACATCGGCGAAGCGGGCGAGCGCGATCGCATCACTCGTCGCCAACACGGCGGGCAGATCGAAGATCAAGTGATCGAACCGTTGCTCGAGATCGTCCAGCGTGGTTGCCAGCCGTGGGTCCTTCGCGAGCGCTGGACGCCCGGCGAGCTCGACGTTTCCCGCCGGCATGAACCAGAGGTTCTCGGTGACGGTCTCGACGAGCACCTCGTCGATCGCGTGGCCGCGCAGGACCACGTCGCTCAGCCCGAGCGTCGCCGAGTCGCCGCGGCCACCACCTGCCCACCAGTTCATGTCGACGACGCAAATCATGCGCTCGAGGTCGTGCGCCATCACCGCGGCGAGCGAGCGGACGATATAGGAGACCCCCTCTCCGTGCAACGCCGACGTGATCGCCAAGCGTCTCGGGACCTCGTCGGGATCGGTGAGCTGGAGCCGAGTCAGCAGATACCGCAGGCTCGACGTGACGCTCGCCGGAGCGGCGTGGATCAGCTCGCCGCCGAACTCCACAATCGCCAAACCACCATCAGACCGCACACCTGTCGTGAGGTCGATCGCCGGCCGGCCACGGGATCCTCGGCGGCCTCGCCGCTTGCTCACCGCACGTCCTTTCCGCATCCGGGAGCGGGGCCCGGCAACTGCCATCTCATGTGATCACCGAGCGTTCGGCACGGTTGCCACGACATCGAGCCCGACTTGCGCCTCGATGTCGGCCTCACGCCGGACGGTGTGGTCGAGGGCCGTGACGACCGCGACCAGGGCGATCGACAAAAGGGTGCCAAGGACGATGTACAAGCCGACCGTCAACACCGTTCCCCGAATGGTGGGTTCGGGCGCGAACGGTCTCGTCGGCGGGTCGATGACGCGTATGCGCTGATCGATGTCCGCCCGAGTCTGCTCCGTGACGAGTTGGGCCTCGTCGTACTGATTCAGCGTCTGACCAAACTGCGTATCGGCGCGCTCGACAGCCGACGACAGTTGATCGATCGTGACCTGCTCGTCAAACGGGCGCTCACCGATCGCCGGTCCCGGGTTCTCGTTGACGTAGTCGGCGAGTGCGGCGCGCGCCGTGTCCAGCTCAGCCTGATGGCGATCGAGGCGACGCCTGAGAACGGTTTCCGCCGTCTGTGCCTGCGTCAACTCGACGTCGATCACCTCCTCGATGTAACTGTCGATGGTCGACTGCGCGAGGCGTTGCGACAGGTCGGGATCGATTGTCGTGGCCCGTACCGTCAGCAGTTCATCGCCAGCCGGATAGGTGGTAATCGCGAACCGTATGGCGTTGAGCGTGATCGCTCCCGAGTCGAGAGCATCGCTCACCCCTGCGCCAACGGCGACCTTGCGCGCGAACGCGTCGGTACCCAAGAGCGAGGAGATCTTCCGGCTCGTGAGGCTGGCGGGTGTCTCGAATGTGAACGGAGTGGTGCCGACCTCGGTCAGTTCCGACAGGAGCGACGCGTTCGATGTGGTGATCACGCCTGCCGAAGCGAACTCGGTTGGCGTCGACGACACGTTCGAGATGGCGAGGCCGAGAACGGCCACGAGAGGCACGAGGTAGAGGTACCACCGCCGGAAGAACGTCTCGAGCATCCTGACGATGATGCTGAACGTCATGCCGACACCCTGGCGCGTCGATCAGGGACACCCGGGTGCGATGGAGCGACGTGGGTGTGCTGGGTCCCACGCGCACAACGACGCATTCTTCGTCCTGGTGTTCGTGCCGCCACGCGGCGCACTCTATCCGGTCGACCCGCCGGGGAGTCCGCGAATTGGCTGTTCCAGCAGGTGTCCAAGCCGCGTGGCCACGAGCTGGCGCCGGGTCGCGATGCCCACGTGAGCGAGTTCGACGGCGACGCCGGAGCGGGCGGCGAGCCGGGCGATCTCGACGATCGTTGCGATGTCGCGACCACCGAGACGGTCGTTGCCGGTGAGGTCGACGACGATCCTCACTCCCTCTTCTACCGCAATCTCGATGACCCGCCATGCGTGTTCGTCGAGCGGACATGACGGGCCAGCGAACCGCACCGTGGCGACGTCGGCGGTGCGAACCACGACGTGCGATGCGCAACCGACCTTGCGAACAGGTCGCGTCGCCCAAAGCTGTCGCGCCAGACGTGGTGCGAAAACGATCAGATCCCTGGCATAGCGCCGCATCAGTCGTCGTGGTTCGGTGATTGCGCGATGGACCCACTCCATGCCGGACCGCTGCGCCCAGTCAGGGGCCCGACGTTTGGCGCCCGAGACGAAGTCGAGCGTGCCGCCGACGCCGATCATGACCGGCGCGCCGACATCGGCGCCGAACCGATCGATCCACAACTCCTGCTTCGGGTTGCCGAGGGCGACGCAGCAGATGTCAGGCCGCGCCGCCTTGATCGGCACGAGCGCGGCCGGGTCCATGTCGGCCGGGTCAGCGAACATCGGCCCCGCGTCGGCGACGATCTGTGCGCCCGGATACCGTTCGCGCAACACGTCGGCCGCCGCCGCGGCGACGGTCGGCGCGGCGCCGAAGAAGTACACTCGGTAGCCGCGCTCGGCCGCCCGCTCGACCAGCGCCGGGACGAGATCGGCTCCCGTCACCCGCTCGCGGAGCGGTGTGCTGAGCCAACGCGACCCCCAAACCACCGGCATCCCGTCGGCGAGCGAGAGGTCGGTGCGACCGAGGATCCGCATCAGCCGATCGTCCTGGACGGCGTTGCAGATGAAGTCGACGTTGACGGTGGCGATCATGTGCACCCGACCCGACGTTCGGCCGCGCTCGACCATCGCGGTGACGCGGTCGAGCGCCTCGTCCATCGTCACGTCGTCAACTGGAACGCCGAGAACGGAGGCCATGCGGTGCGTTGTCATTGCGGGTTCCGTGCCGTCCTGATCCATTCGTCGGCCGTTCGCCCTGACAATGCGCGCAGCCACAGTGCGACCTTCCACGCCACGAAGCGCGGTGCGGTGGCGAGTGCGCGGTACACGCCCCCCGGCGCTCGCACCATCCGCAGCGCGGAGAGCACGTGAACAGCTTGCACCGCAAGGTTGAACATTCCGACGCTTGCGACCACGCGACCGAACCGACCGCTTCGCGCTCCGCCGGCGGACATCGCGGCCGAGGCTGCGGTCGCCGCTACGAGCACCGAGAACGGCGGCAGCACGAGATCGATGGCGGTGTCGAGTTTAGTGAACCGGCGCGGGGCGCTTCGGCTGACCGCTGAGCGGACGAGTTGCGGGACGTATCGCCTGGCCAGGTCGATCCTTCCGCCTTCCCACCGTTCGTTCTGCGTGCGCGCGGCGGCGACGGTGCCGGGCATCTCGGCCTCGACGATCGCGTCGGGCGCGAACTCGACGACGTCACCGCCGAGGATCAACTCGACCTGGAGCTCGAGATCCTCCGTGAGATGACCGGTCAACGGGCGCGAGCGGAGCATTTCGGCCCGGAACGCCATGCCGTTGCCGAACAACCCACAGCTGCCGCCGAGGCTGCACCGAGCGAGCGGTCGCAGGTAGTGGCGTACGGCCAGCGCAGCTGCGCGCATCGCCACTGCCGGTGTCGCCGCAGGGTCGCGGACTGCGTAGTACGCCTGGACCGCGACCGCACCCGCGGCGAACCGCCGATCGAACGCCCGCAGCAGACCTCTTTCAACTGAGGTGTCGGCGTCGACGAGCACAACGACGTCTCGGATCGCGCGGTCCGAGTCGAGCCGGTCGAACGCCCAGCCCAGCGCAGCCCCCTTGCCGCGCACCGCCGGGTCGGCATTCTCGAGGACGGTCGCTCCGTGATGCCCGGCGATCTCGGCCGTTGCGTCGCCGCAGTGGTCGGCGACCACGTTGACGTCGAACATCTCCCGGGGGTAGTCGAGCGCCATCAGGTGATCGACGGTGTCCGCGATCAGCCGTTCCTCGTCGTGCGCTGGCACCAGGATCGTGAACGACGTCGTCGGCACCGGGAGCGATGGGGTCCGGCGCGCCGTCGAATCGAGAACGAGAAACGCCTTCCAGGCCGCCAGCGTGAGCACTGCGAGATAGGTACTGACCACCCCCATCGCGGCGACCGGCACCGCCGCCACCCCGGTGAGCGCGACGGAACGGGTGGTGCGTGCCCGACGGGTCATCGATCAGACACTCCGGATGACTCGCGCCGGGACACCAGCGGCGAGGACCCGCTCGGGGATGTCGGTCGTGACAACACTTCCGGCACCGATCACGCTGCCAGCGCCGATCGTCACTCCTCTCAACACGATCGCGCGGGCACCCAACCACACGTTCTCCTCCAGCACGATCGGGCTCGAGTCGGGTCGTTCCAGTCGGCGCTCGGGCTCGAGGCGGTGGAAGTCGTTGTCCATGAGCATGCAATGCGGGCCGATCTGGCAACGCGGCCCGATCTTCACGAGTATGTCGGCACCGAGCGAGCAGCCGTGGTTCAAGAACACCCGCTCACCGATGTCGATCGTCCCGTTCGGGCCGGTGGCGAGCTCGAGCGTGGCGACGACCGACATCAGCCGGGCCCGGTCGCGGATGATCATCGTCCCGAGGTTGTGGACGACGGGCCTGCCGTGCAACCGAACGGTCCTGGAGACTTCCGTGGCGTCGCGGAGGTAGATCTGCGCACGAAGGATTCCTATCGCCTCCGACAACGTGTCCCGGGGACTTCTCATGGCGCTCTCACTTTCACAGCACTCCCGTCACACCGCCAATCCGGCAGATCGCTGTTCAAGCTTCGCGGCGGCAGTACCTGAGATTTCGCGTAAGTCGCGGACGCACGTCGCGATTGTCGGTATACAGTGCGCGCCGGTCGAGCGGAGGACCATTGGACGACATCGGCGCACCATCGGAGTCGGCGGAACCGGCTGAAACGAACGAGTCGGCACACACTGATTCGGCAAAGACTGAGTCGGCGAACCCCACAGGACTCGTCCGGCTCGTCGCAGTCGGCGTGGTCGGGGCACTGATCGGCGCCGCCACCGTCGGCGTGATCTGGGCGGCGAACAATGACGACGCCGCGACAACCTCCAGCCCTGGCTCCACGTCGCCGGCCGTGGTTGACCCGACGGTCTCCGTGGTTTCCGACGCGATTGCGACGCCTGAACCACCCGCTACGGAGCCGAGCCAGACGCTGCCGCCACCGTCGGGCACCGAGGCGCCGGTCGACGGGACGCTGCCTGCCGCGCAGTCATCGGCCGGCGACCCCCCACCAACCGCACCGGCACTCGACCTCACACCCAGCGCATTCGTGGAGACGTTCGACGGGGCACCTGGAGTGGCGGAGCCGTGGAACCCTGATGGCTGGGACGTGACCGTGCACTCCCGTGGGGCCAACACCTGGTCGACATTGGAATCGATGGATGCCGGCCATGGACCAGGCTGTGAACCGCCGCCGGCCACACACCGAGTTTCGGCGTACGAGGACATGGTGTTCCAGTGCCGCGACCACATGATGACGGCGCTGAACGCCTCCGAGTACGGCCTCATCTACGTGACTCCCGACCATATGGTCGACTTCTCCGCTGGCGAGGCCGTGATCCAGTTCGATGTTTCGACGCTGCGCGGCGGATTGCGCGACTGGTGGGACATCTGGATCACACCATTCGACGAGAACGTGCAGCTGACCCTCGACGAGGATCTCCCAGACCTCGGCGGACGCCCGCGCAACGCGATCGGCATCGGCCAGAGCCAATTCAATGGCAAGACGATGTTCATCGGCGAGCGCATCACCGATTTCGAACGAGTTCACTTCGAGAACGGTTGGACACTTGTCGAGGATGTGCTCGTCGCTGACGCCGCGCGCCGTGACCGGTTCGAGTTGCGGATCAGCCGCGACCACATCCGTTTCGGGATGCCTGCATACGACGTGTGGTGGATCGACGAGGACATGCCGGAGCTCGACTGGACCAGCGGTGTCGTTCAGATCGGTCACCATTCGTACACCCCGGACAAGGACTGCTTCGACGGTCCGTGCGGTCCCAACACCTGGCATTGGGACAACGTGCTCATCGACCCGGCCATCCCGTTCACGATGATCAAGGCCGACCGACGCGCGGTCACCGATCCCGATACCAGCGTTGAGTTCGCCGCTGCCGCTCCGACCAACGCGTTCTTGCGATTCGCCGGTCATGGCACCGACATCCAGATCAAGGCCGGCGCTGGGGACTGGGAGGACGCCGTGGTGCAGGAGACTTCCGACCCCGGCGACGGCGGGTTCAAGTCGTACTGGATGCCGATCACCGAGGGCACCACGAGCGTCACGTTCCGCGGCGGGGATCTCGCAGGCGCGCCATTCCACATCCGCGACATCTCGATCTGGTCCGCCGACGGCTCGTAGTCAGTCCGATCAACGCGCATATTCTGCGGTGAGTTCGGAGCGGCGCCAGTAGGCTTCGTGGCCGGTCCTGGCGGGGATCGAGTGAGGAATCCTCGAAGGAGGCGTCGATGGGATCTTCGAACGTGGCGGATGCAATTCGGTGTGCAGTAGTCGGCGACCAGTCGCTCGCTGCCGAGTGCGCTGAGATCGCGATCGAGCACGGTCTCGACATCGTCGTGATCGCCACCAACCACCCGGTCGTGGCTTCGTTCGCCGAGCTCCACCGGATCCCCCACGTCGACTCGGCCAGCAACCTCGCGGTCGCCCTCGAACCGTACGAGTTCGACGTCCTGTTGAGCATCGCCAACCTGCGGATACTGCCCAACCCCGTGCTCGAGCAGGCCGAGGTGCGGATCAACTTCCACGACGGGCCGCTGCCCGGCTACGCCGGGCTCAACGTGACCTCGTGGGCGATCCTCGCCGGTGAACCGAGCCACGGCATCGCCTGGCACCTGATGACCCCGGACGTCGACGCCGGCGAGATCGTCACCACCGAGACGTTCGACATCAGGCCCGACGAGACGGCGTTCGGCTTGAACGCGAGGTGCTACGAAGCGGCACTCGCCAGCTTCCCCCGCATCGCCGCGGCGCTGGCCGCCGGCGAGCTCACGACCACACCACAGCCCGACGGCACGTCCCGGCTCTTCCGCAAGCACGAGCGTCCGTGCTCCGTGTTCGACCCCGCCGATCCGGCAGCGGTGATCGATCGCGCCGTGCGCGCTCATGCCATCGGCGACCGCGTGCGCAACACGCTCGGCTCGGTGCGCCTGGTTCTCGACGACAAGGTGTACGTGGTCAACGACGTGCAGGTCACGGCACCGACCGATGCCGCGGTCGGTTCGATCGTCACGCTCGACGACACGTCGGTCCGGGTTCGGGTCGCCGACGCCGACGTAGTGATCGGTGCCATCTCGCGTGCCGACGGCACCACGGCCAACCCCGCCGACGTCGTGTCATCGCATGGCTTGGACGTCGGGAGCGTGATCGCCTCGCCCGACGCGTCGATGGTCGCCGCGCTGCGCGACCTCGACCCGCAACTCTCGCGACACGAGGAGATCTGGCTCGACCGACTCGGTTCGATCGAGATCCCATCGCTGCCGACCGTTCCGGCGAGTGGCCCCGCCGAGTGGGCTTCACACGACGTCGACGTCCCGGCGGGAGCCAGCACCACCCAGATCGTCGCCGCCCTGTCGGCGTGGTGCGCCCGTACCACGAGCACACCGGAGGCTGTGTTCGCGGCCGTCGATCCGAAGGTGCGCGAGGTCCTCGGCCGCCTGGGCGGGCTCGTGCAAGTCCCGCTCGGCCGGGTCGACACGGACGCCCACGACGACTTCGCGGCCTTGACCGACGCCGCCGCAACCGAGCTGGCCTGGCTCGACAGGCACGGCACGTTCCTGTCCGATGCCGTGGGACGCGACCCCCGCACGCACGGTCGCGGATTCGATGCGCCGGTGATGGTCGCGGTCGATCTCGACGACGCGGATCCGGCGGCGGCACTCCCGCGCGATGCGACGACGTTGTGCTTCGCCGTCGCAACCGGTGGTGGCCGACTCACGCTCCACCACCGCCTCGATCGCGTCGACCCCACCACGGCCGAGCGCATCACGCGCCAGGTGGCCACACTGTTGCGGGCCGGCGTGGCCGACCCGACGAGCGCCTTGAGCACGCTCGAGATGCTCGGCGAGGCAGAGATCGCCGAGCTCGACGCCCTCAACCTCACCGATCTCGAGCACGACCGGGCCACGACCATCGACCGCCAGTTCCGTGACCAGGTCGCCCGGACACCCGACGCGCCCGCGGTCTCGTCAGGCAATCGAACGCTGTCGTACACCGAGCTGGCGGCCGCCGTCGACGAGCTGTCGGGACGGCTGCGGGCGGCGGGCGTGGGAGCCCGCGACCGGGTCGGCATCGCCGTCCATCGCGGCATCGACATGGTCGTCAGCGTGCTCGCCACACTCGAGTGCGGCGCGGCGTATGTCCCGCTCGACCCCACGTATCCCGAAGACCGGCTGCGCTTCATGGTGGCCGACTCGGGGCTCGTCGCCCTGCTCGCCCAGGGAGAGATCGCCAGCCTGCTCTCGCACGGGAACGTGACGGTGGTCGACCCGGCCGAGCGGTCCGGCTCTCCCGCCGGCGGACCAGCCGCCCCCGGGTCGCACGGGCCGGCCGACCTGGCGTACGTCATCTACACGTCGGGCTCGACGGGCACCCCCAAGGGCGTGATGCTCGAGCACCGCAACGTCGTCAACTTCTTCGCCGCCATGGACGACGTGATCGAGCACGACGAGCCGGGCGTCTGGCTCGCCGTCACGAGCCTTTCGTTCGACATCTCCGTGCTCGAACTGCTCTGGACGCTCACACGCGGCTTCCACGTCGTCCTGAAGTCCGAGAGCGGCGTCCGCGGCGACACCGCCGGCGCCGGCACTCGAGCCGGCACCGCCCTGCG
The DNA here is from genome assembly GCA_963776935.1 of Ilumatobacteraceae bacterium. GTDB lineage: Bacteria > Actinomycetota > Acidimicrobiia > Acidimicrobiales > Ilumatobacteraceae > JALOLG01. Next base: position 393,057 of record CAVZOP010000001.1, read on the forward strand.
ACCGGTGTCGATGAGCATGTTCTACTTCGCGGCCGGCGAGGACCGCGCCCACGACGGGTACCGGTTGCTGCTCGAGAGCGCCCGCTTCGCCGACCGCAACGGCTTCGAAGCGGTGTGGACGCCCGAACGCCACTTCCACGCCTTCGGCGGGTCGTATCCGAACCCGAGCGTCGTCGGCGCGGCGGTCGCCGCGATCACCGAGCGGATCCACGTCCGGGCGGGCAGCGTGGTGCTGCCCCTGCACTCGCCCATCCGGGTCGCCGAGGAATGGGCGATCGTCGACAACCTGACCAACGGCCGCACCGGCATCTCGTTCGCCGCCGGGTGGCAACCGAACGACTTCGTGCTCAACCCCACCGCGTACGCCAACGCACGCGAGGGGCTGCCGGCCATGATCGACACGGTGGCCAGGCTGTGGAGGGGCGAGGCGGTCACGCTCCCCGGCCACGACGGTGAGCCGGTGGAAGTGCGCACGCTGCCGCGCCCGGTGCAGGCCGAACTGCCGATCTGGCTCACGTCGGCCGGCTCGACGTCGACGTTCGAGCGGGCTGGCACGCTCGGCACCAACGTGCTCACACACCTGCTCGGTCAGTCGGTCGAGCAGCTCTCGACCAACGTCGCGGCCTACCGGCGGGCGTGGAACGAGGCGGGGCACCCGGGCGAGGGTCGGGTGACCCTGATGCTGCACACGTTCCTCGACCGCGACGCGGCGGTGTCGATAGAGACGGCGCGCGAGCCGATGAAGTCGTACCTGGGCACCGCGGTCGGCCTGTTGAAGGACATGGCATCCGCGTTCCCGACGTTTGCCAACAGCGGCAAGGGCGCCGACGAGGCGTTCAAGTCGCTCACTCCCGACGAGATGTCGCAGCTGCTCGACATGGCGGCCGCCCGCTACCTCGAGACCAGCGGTCTGTTCGGGACGCCCGACGACGCGGTCGAGCTGATCGAGCGGGTCTCGGCGATCGGCGTCGACGAGGTGGCATGCCTCATCGACTTCGGTGTCGACACCGACGCCGTGCTCGACTCGCTCGATCTGATGCGTGAGGTGAAAGACACCATCGACGCTGCCCGCGCTGTCGGCGTGGGCACCGGAGAGCAGGACGCGACAGCCGACGACCGCCCCGCCACGTCGATGGCCGAGCTCGTCGATCGCCACCGCGTCACGCACCTGCAGTGCACGCCGTCGCTGGCCGCGATGCTGCTCGCCGATCCGGCCGACCGCGCCGGGCTGGCCTCGATCCGGCACATGATGGTCGGCGGCGAGGCGCTCCCGACCGCACTGGCCGGCGAGCTGCGGCGGGTCCTCCCCGACCGGTTCACGAACATGTACGGGCCGACCGAGACCACGATCTGGTCGCTCGTGCACGAGATCGCCGACGTCGCCGAGGGCTCGATCCCGATCGGCCTGCCGATCGGCAACAACACCGTGTTCGTGCTCGACGAGGCCGGTCGGCGGGTGCCGATCGGCGCCTTCGGCGAGCTCCACATCGGCGGCGAGGGAGTGGCGAGGGGCTACCACGGCCGCGACGAGCTCACGGCCATGCGGTTCGTCGACCGAACGGGCCTCGGACGCGTGTACGCCACGGGCGACGTCGTGCGGATCCACCCTGACCGCTACGTCGAGTTCGCCGGTCGGGCCGACAACCAGGTCAAGATCCGCGGCCACCGCATCGAGCTCGGCGAGATCGAGACCGTGCTCGACGCCCACCCCGACGTGGTCCAGTCGGTCGTGATCGCGAGGGGCGACGTCACCGACCCACGCCTCGTCGCGTTCGTCATCGCCCACGGTGGCGCGACGGCCGATCCCGACGGGCTGCGCAAGCACGTCGCCGACACCCTCCCCGACGTGATGGTTCCAGCCGCGGTCGTGGTGCTCGACACGTTCCCGCTCACCCCCAACGGCAAGATCGATCGCAAGGCTCTCCCCGACGGCCCCACCGGTGTGGCGCTGGCCGAGCCGACAGCACCGCCGGCCGGCGACACCGAACAGCTCGTCGCCCGGATCTGGACCGAGGAGCTGGCGCGCTCCGTGGGGCGCGACGACAACTTCTTCGAGATCGGCGGTCACTCGCTGCTCGCCGTCAAGGTCTTCCGGCGTTTGTCGGACGAGACCGAGGCGGCGCTGGCGCTGACCGACATCTTCCGCTACCCGACCGTGCGGTCGTTCGCCGCTCACCTCGCCAAGGCGATGGACGGATCGGCAGACTCCGGCACCGGCGACACCGTCGCCGCTCCGACGGGCACCGACCGCGGAGCGATGCGACGGCGTGCTCGCAGCCGGCACGGCTAGAGAGATTGGGGACGGCGAACGGGGATGAGTGACGACGAAGGGGCGATCAATGAGGGCGAACCGCAATGAGTGACGTGCAGTATCCGGAGACCGACATCGCGATCGTCGGGATGAGCGGCCGCTTTCCAGGCGCACCCGATCCAGACATCCTGTGGGAACGCGTCGTCGCCGGCGAGGACTGCCTCGTCGATCTCGACCCCGAGCTGCTGATCGCCGACGGCGTACCGGCGCACGTCGTCCGCTCGCCCGACTACGTGACGCGCAGCGGCGTGCTCGCCGATGTCGACATGTTCGATCCAGGGTTCTTCGGAATCGGCCGCCGCGACGCGGCGATCATGGACCCGCAACATCGGCACTTCCTCGAGTGCGTGTGGGAGTCCATCGAATCGGCCGGCCACGTCCCCGAGCGCTTCGCCGGCGCAATCGGCGTGTTCGCCGGTTGCGGCGCCAACATGTACATGCTCAACAACCTGCTCACCAACGCCCAGTTGGTCGAGCAGGTCGGCTGGTTCCTCCTCCGTCACACCGGCAACGACAAGGACTTCCTCGCGACCACAGCGTCGTACAAGCTCGACCTGCGCGGCCCGTCGGTCAACGTCCAGACGGCGTGCTCCACGTCGCTCGTCGCCGTTCACCTGGCGGTGCAGAGCCTGCTCGGCTTCGAGTGCGACCTGGCCGTTGCGGGCGGCGTGACGATCGAGGTGCCGCACGCCCGCGGGTACGAGTACCGCGAGGGCGAGGTGCTCTCGCCGGACGGCGTCTGTCACGCATTCGACGTCGACTCGGCGGGAACGGTGCTCACCAGCGGAGCCGGGGTCGTGGCCCTGCGTCGCCTCCAGGATGCGGTCGACGACGGCGATCCGATCCTCGCCGTGATCAAGGGTTCGGCGATCAACAACGACGGCGCCCGCAAGGTGGGGTACCTGGCACCGAGCGTCGACGGTCACGCCGACGTGGTGAAAGAGGCGCTCGCCGTCGCCGGCATCGACGCCCGCTCGATCACCCTGCTCGAGGCGCACGGCACCGGCACTGCGGTCGGCGACCCGATCGAGGTGGCTGCGCTCACCGAAGCGTTCCGTGCCTCGACGCCCGATTCGGGGTTCTGCCGGCTGGTGTCGACGAAACCCAACATCGGCCACCTCGACACCGCCGCCGGTACGGCGAGCTTGATCAAGGTCGTGCAGGCGATGCGCCACCGCACGCTCCCGCCGATGGCGAACCACGGTGCACCGAGTGCACTGCTCGACATCGAGCGCACACCGTTCGTGCTGTCCGGCGAAGCCGCGCCGTGGGAGCCCACCGGGCCTCGGCGGGCCGGGATCAGCTCGCTCGGTGTCGGTGGCACCAACGCCCACGTCATCGTCGAGGAGGCGCCGGAGCTCCCGGCCTCCGAGCCGGCCGTCCCCGAACAGGTGCTCGTGATCTCCGGTCGCGATCCGAAGTCGGTGTCCGACGCCTCCGAGCGGCTGGCGGCGCACCTGGAGGCGAACCCCGAAACCAACCTGGCCGACGTCGCTGCCACGCTCATCACCGGGCGACGGGCGATGCGCCATCGTCGCATCGTCGCCGCCACCGACGTCGCCGATGCGATCGTCCAGCTGCGCGGCAAGGACCGCGGCCGCACCGCGGTCGAGCAGGCGGCCGACGACGCGCCGCGTGTCGCGTTCATGTTCCCGGGGGGCGGTTCGCAGTACGTCGGGATGGCGGCCGGGTTCGACGACCGCTTCGACGTGTTCCACGCCACGCTCCGCCGCGGTTTCGACATCGTGCGCGACACCATCGGACTCGACCTCGCCCCGCTCGTCGCCGTCGACGGGGACGACACCGCGCTGCGGCACCCTGGCGGCGTCGCTCCCGGCGGTGTTCATCACGTCCGTCGCCCTCGCCCAGCAATGGATGGCGTGGGGCGTCACTCCCGACGCGTTCGTCGGCCACAGCCTCGGCGAGTACGTCGCCGCCCACCTCGCCGGCGTGCTCTCGTTCGAGGATGCCCTCAGCCTCGTGATCACACGCAGCCAGCTGATGGAAGGGCTCGGCGAGGACGCGGCGATGCTGGCGGTGCCGTTGCCCGAGGCCGACGTGATCCCGCTGCTCGGTTCATCGCTGTCGCTGGCCACCGTCAACACCCGCGACGAATGCGTCGTCGCCGGCCGGACGGCCGACATCGAGGCGCTCAACGCATCGCTGCCAGAGGACGTGACAGCGACCCTGATCCCGATCGTGGCCGCCGGGCACAGCTCGCTGCTCGATCCGATCCTGCCGGCGTTCCTCGAGGCGGTCCGCAAGGTCTCGCTGTCGGCGCCGTCGATTCCGTACGTCTCGAACCTCACGGGCGCTTGGATCACGGCCGAGCAGGCGACCGATCCGCAGTACTGGGTCGATCACCTCCGCCACACCGTGCGTTTCGCCGATTGCGTCGCCACCGTCCTGGCCGACGGACCGATCGTGCTGGCCGAACTGGGACCCGGGCACGCGCTGTCGTCGTTCGCCAGGCGTGCCGACGGCGAGGCGGCAGCCGTGATCCCCGGCCTCCGGCACCCCAACCAGATCGTCGACGACACGGCGTTCTCGCTGATGTCGTTCGCACGCCTGTGGGGAGCCGGCGTCGACGTCGACCTGGAACGCTTCGCCGGCGCCGGCCGCCGTCGGTTGCGGCTCCCGACGTACGCATTCCAGCGCGAGCGCTTCTGGATCGAACCCGGTGCCGGCTACACCGGGGTCACCCCGACCGTTGCGGTCGATCGCGGCGTCGTGGCGCCGGTTGGCGCGACCGCCACGGCCGATCGCCCACGCCGCATCGACGACCTCGACCACGTGTTCTGGATCCCGTCGTGGCAGCCGAGCGACGCACCGACCCCCAACGATCGCCGGGGCGCTTGGCTCGTCGTCGGCGATCAGGGTGACCCCCTCGTCGGGTCGCTTGTCGACGAGCTCGTCGGGCGCGGTGCCCGCGCGTCGGCCGCGCCCGCGGCATGGGCAGCCGAGCTTCGACGACGCACTCGACGGCATCGTGATCGTCGCCCCGGTCGCCTCGGCAGGCATCGACCTCGAACGGTCCATCGAACGCTGGCTCGACCACGGAACGGCCGCCGCCCGGGCACTCGGTGGCGCTGCCGAACCGGGACGCCTGGTGTGCGTTTCACGTGCCGCGCTCAACGCCGGTGGCTCGGCCACTCGCGCGGTCGATGCGCTCGCGGCCGGCATCGTGGCCGTGGCGCCGCGCGAGTACCCGGGCCTGACGACCCGGCTCATCGACATCGAGGAGGGCGGGGTCAGCACGTCCGACCTCGTCGACGACGTGCTCGGCGACGGACCGCAGATCGTCGCCCTGCGATCCGGCGGGCGTCTCACGCCGGTCGTCGAACGGGGCGCGATCCCCGCGGTCGCGGACACGCGCGACATTCCGTCGCGGCGGGACCTACCTCGTGACAGGCGCCTTCGGCGGCGTCGGAAGCGTCCTCGCGTCGCACCTCGCGTCGAAGCACGAGGCCAACCTCGTGCTGCTCACCACCGACGACGTCCCCGAAGCGGCACTGCGCGACCGCTGGCTGGCCACTCATTCGTACGACGACCCGACGTCGCGCCGGATCCGCAAGCTGCGTGAGCTGGAGGCGAGCGGCACGAAGATCGCGGTCGTCGTGGCCGACGTCGCCGACCCAGCCGCGATCGGCCGGGCACTCGACGAGGCCGAACGCCGCGTCGGCCCGATCCACGGCGCGGTCCACGCCGCCGGCCGCCTGCGCGACCGGCTGATCGAGATGGCCGAACCAGGCGACCATCGGTACGTGATCGAGTCCAAGGCCGGCGCCGCGCTGACGCTGGTCGACGAGCTCCAGCGGCGCGGCACCGAGCTCCTCGTGCTCGTGTCGTCGACCAGCACGCTGCTCCAGCCCGACGGGCAGACCAGCTACGTCGCCGCCAACTCCGTGCTCGACGCGCTCGCCGGTCAGCACGGCAGGCTCCGCGTGTCCACGATCAACTTCGGGTTGTGGGCCAACGTCGGGATCGCGTCCGATGCCGGTCGCCGTGCCCATCTGTCGATCGATGACGGCGAGCCGATCGATCACCCGGTGCTCAGCGAGCGTTCGCAGAGCCGCGACGGCACGGTGCACCTCGTCGGCCGCCTCGACAGCCGCCACCACTGGGTCGTCGACGAGCACCGCGTCCCTGGCGGCAGCGCGCTGCTCCCCGGCACCGGCCACCTCGAGCTGATGCTCGCCGGTGCCCGCTTCGCCGGGCACGACGATCCGCAGCTCACCGGCGTCGCGCTGCTCGCGCCACTGCTCGTTCGCGACGGGCGGCCGACGACGGTGCGGGTCACCGTCACGTCCGGCGATCGGCCGACGATCAGCATCGAGAGCGACGGCGGCACCGCTCGGTCGTGGATCATGCACAGCGAAGCCGGACTCGCCGCTGCGACGGCGGTCGCGGGGCCGTACGTGATGGACGACGCGATGCTCGACGGGGTCGATCCGCTCGCCGGCCCGCGGCACCACCTGGCGCTGGGGTCGCACTGGGACGCTGTGGTCGATGCCCGCCTCGGTGATGGCGTGGCGATCGCTGACCTCCGCCTTGCCGAGCCGTACGCCGACGAGCCGGGTCCGTGGCAGGCCCATCCCGGCCCTCGTCGACGTGGCGACGGCGGTCGGCGTCGCGCTGGCGCCGCCCCACGACGAGAGCGTCATCTACGTCCCGATCGGATACGAGCGGGTCTGGATGCGCAACCCGCTGCCCGCGTCCGTCCGCGTCCGCGCCCGGCGTTCGGCGGCGACATCGCCCGACCTGCTGCGCGTCGACCTGCTCGCGCCTCGATGATGCCGGTGAAGCGGTGATGGACATCATCGGTCTCGATCTCCTCCCGGTGACCGAGCACGGGCACCTGGCCGAGGTCGAGGACGACGCCACCACGACCGCCGCGAGCGGACATGCCGCTCCGTTGATCGAGCTCGCTGACGAACTGGGCATCCGCGCCGTCGAAGGTGTCGAGATGGTCGAGCGGCTGCTCGCCGGCCAGCATCCTCGGTTGATCGGTTCGACGATCGACGTCGACGACCTCCGCCGCCAACTCGACAGCGAGGCCGTCGACGAACCCACGGCGACCGCTGCGCACACCGCGACCACGTCGGGGGTGGCGACGGCGGAGGATGCGATCCGGATGATGTGGGTCGAGCTGCTGGGTGTCGAAGAGATCGCCGACGACGACGACTTCTTCGAGCTCGGCGGTCATTCGCTCGTCGCCATCCGGCTGATGTCGCGGATCCACAAAGAGCTCAGTGTGCGCCTCCAGCTGGCCACCATCTTCGAGGCGTCGACGGTCGGCACCCTCGCCAGCCGGGTGCGCGAGGAGCGGCCCGACATCGACCAGTTCCTCGCCGACCAGTCAGGCCCAGCCGTGACCACTGCCGATGCGAGCGCCGCCGGCAGCGCCCACGTCGGCCGCGGCTCCGGCGGAGATGACGCGTCACCTCGTGCCGATCACGACCAAGGGGCCTGGCCGTCCGCTCTACATCGTGCACGGCGCCGGCGGCAACGTGTTGTTCCTCTGGAGCCTGGCCCGGGCGATGGCCGGGGAACGGCCGATCCTCGGCTTCCAGGCCCATGGGATCGAGGGCAACGACCTGCCCGACACCTCGATCGAGGCGATGGCGGCGCGCTACATCGCCGAGCTGCGGGCGCACGCCCCCGGCCCGTACCTGCTCGGCGGCTTCTCGGGTGGCGGGCTCGTCGCGCTCGAGATGACGCGCCAGCTGCGCGACCTCGGCGAGACGGTCGACCTGACAGTGCTGTTCGACAGCCCGCGGGCGGGCGAGGCATCGCCGAGCCGAACGGAGATCTGGCGGCGGATCGCCGGCCACATGCTGCGGCGCGGGATCGGACCCCTGAAGCCGTATCTCCGGTTGAGTGTCAAGTCCTCGATACTTCGCTTCGTCCCGGCCTTGAAGCGGCACAACGCCGAACATGAGCAAGACGAGATCGAGCTCGGCCTCACCGACACCGCAGCCCACGGTTTCGTCAACCTGTTCTACTACTTCGGCGCCACGTCCGAGAAGTACCAGATGACGAGCTATCCGAGCGACGTGCTGCTCCTCAAGGCCGATATGAGTTGGCCGACGCAAGCATGGGACTACGGGTGGGGTGAGCACGTCGAGGGGCGACTCGACGTCCGCGTGGTGCCCGGCGACCACAACTCGATGTTCTATCCAGAGAACGCGCCGAGCCTTGCCCGGGTCTTGTCGGCCGAGCTCGTCATGCGCGACTGACGTCAAGCCATCGGCGTATCCCGGCGAACGATCGTCGGTCAGCGCGCGATGCGCTTGACGACGGCGCGGAACGCCGGCATCGGGAGATCCGGATCTAGGGTCACGCTGCAGGTGCGCCCGAGCACTTCGGTGGTCCGCGGGCAGTCGGCGTTGGTGACCGGGTCACCCTGCCAACCTTGGCCGTAGGCCCAGGCAAAGGGATCGATCTTGTCGCTGTGTGTGCGCCTCGACACGATGGATTGCCAGCTCGTGTACACGTGCCGGCCGGTATCGATCAGGCGGTTCACCCCAGCGCGCGGCTCTGCGAACGCGGCCGCCGTTTCAGGATCGTCGAACCACACGGTGAGGCCGATCGCCTGCTCCGGGTCGTGATGAGGACTGATGTGGAGGCCGGGGTACCCAGTGAGTGCGTCGATCATCATCCGGCGGCGCTCCTTGCGACGCGCGAGCTGCTTATCGAGCCGAGCCAGCTGGGGGCGCAACACCGAACTGATCAGCTCGGGCATGCGTAGGTTCATCCCGACGAAGAGCGGCTCCTCGGTAGAAACCCAACTGGGACGACTGTAGCTGCCGACATCGTGGAACATGCCGGCTCGGGTGATGATGCGCTGGTCGTTGGTGACGACCATGCCGCCCTCGCCGGCCTTGATGTTCTTGTGCTGGTTGAAGCTGAACGCTCCGGCGTGACCGATGGAGCCGACGCGACGACCCTTGTAGCGAGCGCCGATCGCCTGGCACGCATCCTCGATGACGACGAGATCGTGCTCGACGGCGATGGCGCAGATCGAATCCATGTCGCAGACCAGGTTGAGCATGTGCACCGGCATGATCGCCCGGGTACGTGGCGTGATCTTGCGCTTGATGTCGATCGGGTCGATGGTGAGACTGTCGTCGATGTCGACCAGCACCGGCACGGCTCCGATCGCGAGCGGGGCAGCGGCACTGGAGATCCAGGTGTAAGCGGGCACGAGAACCTCGTCGCCAGGACCGATACCTGCGCCGACGAGCGCGCACATCAGCGCGCTGGTGCCGCTGTTCACGGCGAGCGAGTGCTGGGTGCCGACCATCTGGCGGAACTCTCGCTCGAACGCGTCAGTCGCGCTCTTCGCGTGTCCCCCGTAGCGCGCGAGCTGCCCACGACCCACCGTGAGGGCCACCGCCAGCATCTCCCGCCCTTTGAACAACGACACGTCGACCTCCGGTCCTCGTTTCGCCCCGCCGGGCGATCAACCTCGCTGGCGTCATCTCTTCGAGCCGCCGCCGCACCCGATGATACCACCGGGTTGGACCGCGGCTCCGGGGTTTGACGTGGGCCGGCCGGTGGGTCCGGACGGCCAGGGTTGCCCGTGCCGGCGCTTCGGTAGCCTCAGGCCTCTCATGGAACGATTCGGACTGGTCGGTCTACCAAATGCGGGCAAGAGCTCGCTGTACAACGCTCTCACCGGCGGAGGCGCGCTCGCCGCGCCGTACACGTTTGCGACCAAGGATCCGAACATCGGTGTCGCCCGGGTCCCGGACGATCGTCTCGACCGTCTCGCCATGATGTCGCTGTCGAAGAACGTCGTACACGCTGCGGTCCAGGTGGTCGACATCGGTGGCCTCGTCGAGGGGGCAAGCAAGGGTGAGGGCCTCGGCAACAAGTTCCTCGCCAACATCCGTGAGGTCGACGCGATCTTGCTGGTGTTGCGGGCGTTCGAAGACGACGACGTCTCGGGCCCGGCCGACCCGATCGAGCATCTGCGCATCGTCGAGATCGAGCTCGCACTCGCCGACCTCGAGACGGTCGAGAAGCGGCTGCGCCAGGCCGAACGGCAGTCGAAGCTCGACAAGACGATCATCGACGAGGTGGAGGCTCTGCGCGTCGCCTATGCCGCCCTGTCCGAGGGCCTGCCGGTGTACCGTGCCGGCCTCACGAGCGAGCATCGCGAGCGGCTCGACCCGTACTTCCTGCTCACCAATCGCCGCGTGCTGGTCGTCGCCAACGTCGGAGAGGACCAGCTCGACAAGATCCCCGCCGTCGAAGCGCTGATCAGGGCCGAGTTCGACGACGCCGGCAGCAACGTCGAAGTCATCGGCATGTGCGTGCAACTCGAGGCCGAGGCCGCATCGATCGAGAACCCCGACGAGCGCGCCGAGATGCTCGAAGGCTTCGGGCTCGGCGAAGGTGCGCTGTTCCGCACCGTTCGGTCTGCGTACCATCTGCTCGGACTACGGACGTTCCTGACAACGGGTGACAAGGAGAGCCGGGCGTGGACATTCTACGAGGGCTCGACGGCGCCGGTTTGCGCTGGTCGGATCCACTCTGATTTTCAGCGCGGGTTCATCCGCGCCGAGGTGATCCGGTGGGACGAGCTGCTCGACATCGGATCGTGGGCCAGGGCCAAAGAGCTCGGCAAGATCCGCCTCGAGGGCAAGGAGTACGTCGCCGCCGATGGCGACGTGATGGAGTTCAGGTTCAGTGTCTAGCGCTCGAAGCGAGGGAGCCAGATGACGATCGACGGGGCGCGCAACGTCTCGGCCGGCGTGGTCCTGCACGCCGACGTATGCGTCATCGGCAGTGGCGCTGCCGGCATCACGCTCGCGCACGCCCTCGACGGCACTGCACTCACCGTGCTGGTGCTGGAAGCGGGCGGACTGAAGCGCGACCTCGCCGCCGAGCGCGATTTGTTCCAGATCGAGCAGCTCGGGATGCCCTCACTGAATCCAGAGGCGCCGCGGGCGCGCTTCTTCGGCGGCAGCACCAACCTGTGGTTCGGTCGGATCGCGGCGCTGGATCCGATCGACTTCGAACCGCGCAGCTGGGTGCCCAACAGCGGCTGGCCGATCTCCCACGCCGAGCTGGCGCCGTGGATCGACCGGGCGGCGGAGCTTCTCGACGTACCCCGCTTCGACACGATCGACCCACGCGGGTGGGGCCCGAACGCGACGATCGAAACGTTCGACGGTACTCGTGGAGCCGAGCTCGGCGTCTTCCTGTGGGCGGACGCCAAGCTGATGGGCGAGCGCTACCGCTCCCAGATCGAGCGTTCGTCGAACGTGAAGCTGCTACTCGACGCGACGGTCACCGCCCTGGTGACCAACGAAGCGGGCACTGCGATCGACGAGATCGAGGTGGCCGGCCCGGGAGCCGAGCGTTTCGTGATACGTGCCAAGTCCGTCGTGCTTGCGGCCGGCGGACTCGAGAACCCGCGGCTGCTCCTGGCTTCGACGGCGCGCCGGTCCGCCGGGATCGGCAACGAGCACGACCTCGTGGGGCGCTTCTACATGGACCACCCACGCGGCGAGGGGCTCGCCGAAGCCGACCTCAGCGGGTTGCCGGCGCGGGCGCTCGAACGGCTCACGTTCCTCGGCGAGCGCACGTCGAGCACACATGGCACGGTCCAGTTGCGCGTCAAGTGGTCGGCGAAACGACAGAACGAGGAACAGCTCCTCAACCATGCGATGCACGCCCACCTGGTGTCGGCTGAGCAGGCGAGCGCCGGGTTCCAGAGCGCCAAGCGACTCGTGCAGCGACTGCGCTCGGCGGGCGCCGCCGAGCGCGAGCCGGTCGCCGGCGATCTTCGCAACGTCGTGCGACACGCCCCCACGCTCGTGAAGCTCGGCGTCAAGAAGCTCACCCATCGGGTCGAACCCACCGGGATCGTGTTCATCGACCAGATGGAGCAGGAGCCCGACCCGGCGAGCCGCGTCACCGTCGACCACTCACGACTCGACCGGTACGGCCTGCCGCGCTTGCAGGTCGACTGGCGTATCGGCGAATCGACGTACCGCTCGCAGCGGCGCATGCACGAGCTGGTCGGTGCCGTGTTGGGCGATGTCGGGATCGACACGTTCAAGAGTCGTCTCCTCGACGATCCGGAGTTGCGTCCCGAGCTGTGGGACATGAAGCACCCTTCCGGCACCACACGGATGGCCAGCACGCCCGACCGCGGCGTCGTCGACACCGACGGACGGGTCCACGGAGTCGCCAACCTGTACGTCGCCGGCAGCTCCGTGTTCCCGACGATCGGTCATGCCAACCCGACGTTGACGATCGTCGCTCTCGCCGCCCGGCTCGGCGCCCTGCTGGCGGGCGACGCGCCAGAGAGGCGCCCCGTACGAGCCGTGAGCGACCCCACCCGTACGGCGCGCCTCGGAGTCGGATGCGCCCGGATGGGTGAGGCGACCGGGGGCGTGTCGTGGCGCCGATCGGTGCGAGTTCTGCGCGAAGCGGCCGAAGGTGGCGTCACGTATTTCGACACCGCCGACGCGTACACGAGCGGCACCAGCGAGCGGCTGATCGGTGACGCGTTCCGGGGTCGCCGTCGCGACGACGTCGTGATCGCCACCAAGGCTGGATACTTGTTCCGCGAGCGATCACTTGCCGAGGCCCGGGCGCGATTCCTCGCCGGGCCGGTATTGCGACGCCTTGGCCGCGGGATGGTCGATTCGGCGACGAGCGACGAGGGGAAGTTCGCCGCTCAGGACTTCAGCCCCGACACGCTGCGCACCGCGCTCGACAAGAGTCTGCAGCGCTTGCGCACAGACCACGTCGACGTTTGGCAGCTCCACGCGCCGCGCGGGGTCGACATCGACTCCGTGATGGAGTTGGTCGCCGATCTCACTGCGGCCGGCAAGATCCGCCGCTTCGGGATCGGGGTCGAGCAGCTCAGCGAAGTCGACCCGTGGCTCGAAGTGCCGGGGCTGCAGTCGATCCAGCTGCCGTTCAGTGTCCTCGACCGGTCGGCTGCATCGATCATCGCTGCGGCGCGTGATCGTGGGGTTTCCATCGTCGCTCGCAGCGTGCTCGGCGGCGGTTCGATCGCCAGGTCGAACACCTCCGGCCCGGCCGGCGCGACGAGACCCACGCTGCTCGTCGACGAGCTGCGAGAATCCGCGCGCGGCCGTGGCATGACGCTGATGCAGCTCGCCGTCGCGTTCGCGGCCGGGTACCCGGGCGTCGACGTCGTCCTTGTCGGGGTGCGCACCCCGGAGCATCTCACCGGGCTGCTGGGAGCCAGTAGCTCGCGAGCTCCGGGGCGCGAGCTGCTCGACGAAATCGACAAGATCATCGCCAGCCACCCGACGTCGAGCGATCCGCAAGAAAGCTGAGCTGAGGACCGCATGCGCGTCACGTTCGTCATGGAGCAACAGATCGGGCACCGCACGTACGGCCAGAACCTGCGCAGTGCGGTCGACCTCGAGCCCGACGTGGTCGCCACGTGGGGCGCGATCACCTACGAAGATCCGGACGGGTGGATCGAGCGATTGCGCGCCCTTCCGGCTGGCGTGCGCGGCACGATGCGCGGTCGGCAACAGGTACGCACGGCAGTCGCCACGTCGGCGCCCGACGCGGTGCTGTTCTTCACGCAAGTGCCGGCTGTCCTCGGCGGCCAGAAGGCCCAGCGACATCCCTACGTGATCGTCCTCGATGACACCCCGATCCTGTACGACCAGATGGGCGAGCACTATGGCCACGCGCCGGATCGGTTCGCGCCCGCCCGGCGCCTCAAGAAGCATTTCAACGATCGAACGCTGCGCAACGCGGCATTCGTGCTCCCGTTCTCGAACTGGGCGCGGACCTCGTTGATCGACGACTACGGCGTCGACCCGGCAAGGATCGACGTCATCCCCTCGGGCGTCGACATCGAACGGTGGACGCCCGGCGAAGGGGAACCGTCAGGACCCCTGCGCGTACTGTTCGTCGGTGGCGAGTTCGAGCGCAAGGGCGGCCCGACGGTGCTGCAGGCACTCGAGTCGCTTCGCAGCGGCAGCTACGAGTTCCACGTCGTCACCCGCTCCGATGTCGCTCCGAGCGACAGAGTGTTCGTCTATCGCGACATGGAGCCCAACTCCGAACGCCTGCGGGCACTGTTCCGAAGCTGCCATGTGTTCGTGATGCCAAGCCTTGCCGAGGCATTCGGCCACGTTGTCGTCGAGGCCGCCGCATCGGGGCTCCCGGCCATCGTGAGCGATGTCGGCGGCATGCCCGAGATCGTGGTTCCGGGCGAGACTGGGTTTGTCGTGCGCCCCGGCGACGTCCGGGCGGTCGGCGAGGTGCTCGAGCAGTTCATCACCGAGCCCCAACTCCGAGTGCGGATGGGCGCGGCCGCCCGAGCCCGCGCCGAAACGCACTTCAGCGCCGCCGTCAACGGCCGGCGCACGATCGCACGGCTCCGTGCGGCGTGTGATGCCGCCCCAACTCGAGACGGAGAGACCCAATGACGCGCATCGCGCTTATCGAAGTGACGTTCAGCGAGCTGGGCGCCGACTACACCGTGCACGCCCAACTCGTCCACGAGGCCAGTCGGACGCGCGATCTCGAGGTGCTGTCGGTCAGCAATCCCGCGCTGCGCGACGTCGACACACCAGGGATCGAGCGACGCTTCGTGACGCTCGCGAGTCCGGGCAGCTCCAGGGTGACCCGCCAGCTCAAGCTCGCTCGCGACCTGCCAATGGCGATGAGCAGCGCGGTTCGGCTGGTCAGAGAGTTCAAGCCAGACGTGATCTACAGCTCACAGCAACGGCGAGACGTCCTCCTGGCAGGACTCGTCAGCCGGGTCACCAAGATTCCCTTGATCGTCCATCTCCACTATCCGTACGGACCGTGGCTCGGCAGACGGGCGGCAGCCGCGATCAAGCGCGCCGATCACGTGATCGCCGTCTCGGAGTTCGTCCGCGAGACCGCGCTGCTGCGCGGCCTGAAAGATGAGCGCGTTTCGACGATCCACAACATCACCTCACCGGTCGTTGGCGAGCTCGTCAGCCGGGCGGCAATGCGCGAGCAGCTGGGCATCGCACCCGACGCTCCGATGGTTGTCGTCGTCGGCCGGCTCGATCCCAACAAGCACATCGGCTCACTGCTTGCCGTGCTCCCAGCGATCGTGCGAGACATTCCCGACGTGCGTGTGGTGATCTGCGGTCGAAGCGTCCACGTCCCCGGCCACGACGACGAGCTACGACAGCTTGCGAGCTCGTCGGGGCTCGACGAGCACGTGCGCTTCCTCGGTCACTGCAGCGACGTACCGTCGATCCTCGCCGCCGCCGACGTGTTCTGCCTGCCCACCGAGATGGAGGCGTTCGGCCTCGTTTTCATCGAGGCGATGCGGGCGAGCCTTCCCGTGGTCGCGGTGCGATCGGGTGGGGTGCCTGAGACCGTGGCCGACGGAGTCACCGGACTGCTTTCGTTCCCTGGCGACCTCAGCGGCTTGGAAGACAACTTGCGTCGTGTCCTCGTCGATCGAGCGGAAGCACGAGCGATGGGGATCGCCGGGCGGGAGCGCCTCGACCAGGTCTTCGACGGGCCTCGCATCGCCGAGCGTTGGATCACGGTCGTCGAGTCGGTCGTTCGCGAGTCCCACGGCGGCTGATCGGGGCGCCACCCCTCACTGCGCAAGACGGTCACCGTGCCGGGCGGCCGAGCTTGATCAGCGCCCGGAACTCGGCGTTCCCGCCCAGGCCATCGGCCACACCCTGGCAGTATTCGACGTTGTAGACCCCGCTCAGCATGTAGCGAACGAGCCGGTCGAGCCCGACCCGGTCGCCGAGTGGGGCGAGGCGCGCCACCAACGAGCACAAGGCGGCGACGATACGTTGCCGGCCGACGAGCAGTCGCGCCGCCCACTGGTTGACGATGTTGAGGTCGTAGAACTCCCGACCGACGTCCTCTAGCACCCACTCCTGCCCGTCCGCCCGGCCGAACACGACGTTGGCCCGCCCATAGGCGCGGGCGATCTGGATCCACGAACCGAACGTTCGCTCCGCATAGTGATGCGTAACAGCGTCGGGGTTGAACACGAACTGGGCGCCAGCGGTCTCGAGACGATAGGCGAGCTCGATGTCCTCGGCGCGCCGGAACCGCGGGTCGAAGCCCCCGACGTCGAGGATCTGCTGTCGGGCGAGTGAGACGTTGCCGGTGTAGAACTGGCGGGAGCCCGCCACGTACCGCCCTGCGCGAAGGTCGTCGTACTGCTTCTCGAGCATCGCCTGCTCCCACCGAACCCAGGGCGTCATCACGAAGTCGGGTGCCGTCAGCATCGGGCCGATGACGATCGAGCGGCCATCGTCGCCGACATGGCTGCGTGCATGCTCCTCGATCAGGCCGGGGTCGGGGACCACGTCGTCGTCGAGGAACAGGATCATCTTGCCGCTGGCCGACTCGACGCCGTGGTTGCGGGCGACGGCAGGCCCTTGGTTGGACTGGAAGCAGGCCCGGACGGGAACGGGTGTGCGACCGCTTCGCAGGAAGTCGTCGGTGCCGTCGGTCGAACCGTCGGAGACGACAACGACCTCGAAGTCCTCGGCCGGCCAGCGCACCTCGGCGAGGGCTGTGAGCAGCCGCACCAGCCGGTCCAGGCGGTTGTAGGTCGGGATCACCACACTGAACGTCGGGGGGGCCATATCGTCGGTGGCCTACGGTGTCGGCGCGAGCAGCTCGTCGGCGAGGCGGTCAGCGGCCCGAATGGCGATTGCCATCGCCGTGAGGGTGGGGTTCTTCTCTGCCCCCGTCGTGAAACAACTCGAGTCGGTCACCACGACGTTCGGAGCGTCGCGAACCCGGTTCCACCGATCCAGCACGCCGAACTCCGGGCTGTCGTGCATTCGAGCGGTACCCCCGTAGTGCACCGAGGCTCCCGGCTCGAGCGCGGGGTACGAGTCAGGACCACGCATCGGGTTGCCAGCCTCGGCGAAGGTGTCGAACAGTCGTCGCCGGGCACGCCGTAGGTTCTCCCGCACATCGTCGTCGTAGCTCATGTCGATGTCGAGCGCGGGTTGGCCGAACTCGTCCACCACCGTGGACGAGAGCGAGACCTTCATGTCGTGGGTCGGTCTCATCGTCCCGAAGACTTGGACGCCGAACCGGGTGCCGCTGCCTCGATAGAACGTCCGCAGCCGATCGCGAGGCGATGCAAGTCCGATCGTGTGCGAGGCGGCCATCAACGCCGGGCTGGAAGCGGGATCCTCGCGCGGGATGTACACGGGGTGGGCCGGGAGCGGTAGCGGATGCGTTGTCTCGAAGGTCCACCACTCCTTGGGGTGATCATGCACGTACCGGCCGAGCAACCCCGCGCGAGTTGCCGATGCCGTTGGGATGGTCGGCGGAAGTCGACGAAAGCAGGATGCGCGTCGAGTCGAGTGCGCCGGCCGCAACAACAACGGCGTCGGCCGCCAATGAGCACAACTCCCCGGTTCGACGGTCGAGGTATCGGACACCGTCGACGCGACCCGCCGATGACACCCATGTCACGTCCTGCACATGGGCACTTCGAATGAGCTCGAATCCGTCGTGCTGGATCAGCGGCTCGACGACGCGAGTGAAGCTGTTGAACTCCGTCGGACGAAGCGCGATCATCCACGGCGAACCCTTCGCCATCGGGAGTGGCACCATCCACACACCTCGTGCAGACGAGCGGTCGGCGAGTTCGGTCCACCCCCGCGCCAGTGCGGCGACGAACTTGACGTCGTTCATCGGGAGGTTCGGTACCGCCCGGCCCAAGCCGGTGACGTCGAGATAGCGTTCCGCACGCGTGTAGTACTGGGCGAGATCCTCGTACCCGATCGGCCATCGGTATCGCTCGTCGACGCGAGCCCCCTCGGCGAAATCCGCAGGATCGAATCGCGGCACCGCGCCTGTCCAGTAGTTCGAGAGTCCGCCGAGCGACAGGCTGCTGAACCACTTCGTGTCGGGATCCGTCCCGGACGCCTGCCGGTCCTCGCTGACTTCCGCCCGGGACACGTATCTGAAAACCGTGTTGCCCGCCGCGCGTACGATCACACCGCGTGGTCGGCGTCCGCCCGAGTCGAGCATCGTCACGCGCACGCCACGAGCCACGAGGCTGTCGGCCGACACGGCCCCACACGGTCCGCTGCCGATCACGACTGCGTGAGGTCGGTTGCTGCAGGGCTTCACAGGGCGGTCGCCGCGTGCGCACGTGTCGACGATCGAGCACGTAATGCGTCTCGATTCACCATCGCGCGCCTCCTTGGATGCATGCCGAACGCGTTCGCACGGACCGATCAGACCGGCGTCGGGCACCTGACTAGCGGCGGCAAGTGTACGACGGTTCCGACCTGAACGACCCGAGTCGAATTCGTGACGATCCGGCACGGAACGTAAAATCCGGCGGTGATCGTCGACAGCCGGGACCTGCCCACCGGCAGTCCGATCCGGGCCGACGTCTGCGTGGTCGGCTCAGGCCCAGCGGCGTTGTCGATCGCCCTAGCGCTCGACGGAGCGCCTTTCCCGCGTCGCGCTCTTCGAACGTGGCGACAAGCCGGGGGCGCCACTCGGGGTCACCGTGCCCGGAGCCACTGTTGCCGCGTCCGACTTCGAGGCACCGCCACGACCCCAAGGACGGTTCGGTGGCGCTGCCAATGAATGGATCGTACGGCTTCCGTGGCATCGGCGTGGTGTCCGGATGGTGCCCCTGACACCGGTCGACCTGGAAGCCCGACCATGGATCCCCGACAGCGGCTGGCCGCTCAGCTGGGATGAGCTCGACCGCTACTCCCGGCGAGCACACGATCAGATGGGGCTGGGTGGCTATCGCTACGAGCCCGACGCGTGGGAGGACGCCCGCCATCCGCGGCTCCCGCTCGAGTCGTTCGGATTCAGGACCGCGATGGAACACTTTCCGCGGTCGAGCATCTTCACGACCGACGCGTTCGAGCGACTGAGCGCTTCATCGAACACGACCGTTCACCTGCACGGGTCGGTCGGATCGCTCGAAGGTGACCCGGGCCGAGTCATCTACGGCGAGGTCGACGCGGGGTCACGCGCTCGACTCCGTGTCGAAGCTGACGTGTTCGTCGTCGCCGGTGGCGGTCTCGACAACGCACGCCTGCTGCTGAATTCGAGGTCGGGTGCGGGCTATGGCTGCCAGCACGACAACGTGGGGCGCTACTTCATGGACCACCTGCGAACCATCTCCGGCTCGATCACGCCGAGTGATCCACGCCTGTTCGATCGCTGCGGTCTTTATGACATTGGCCAGCACGGCGGCGCGATCGTGATGGGCAAGCTCACGCCCACCGACGAGGTCCTTCGTCGCCACGAGCTGTTGAACAGCGCGGCGATGCTGCTGCCCAAACTGCCGATCGAGGTCCAGCACGCGATGTCCGACGCGCACGCCATGGCCAACGAGCTGCGCGCTCGACGAGTCCCTGAGTTCCGCCGAGTGCTGCGAGCCGCGTCTGCCGCCGCCCACCTCGCGTCCACCGGTGCGCGCATGGTGGTACGGCAGCGCCGCTTTCCACCGCGCACCGACGCCGGCTGGTCGAACCTGGGCGGCAGGACACAGCGCTTTGCATCGTTCGCCGTCGAACACCAGATCGAGCTGGCACCGTGCCGCGACAACCTGGTTCGCCTTGGCGGAGCGGCCGACGAATTCGGGCGCTCCGGGCTCGAGGTCGTCTGGCACTGGAGCGAGATCGACAAGGCGAGCCTGCGACGTACCCAAGAACTGTTCGAGGCGGCGATCGAAGAGTCCGGGGTCGGTCGCTACGAGCCGACCCGTTGGGAGGACCGTCCCGAGCTGACGACACCCGGAGGGTCGTTCCACCCGACCGGGGCGACGCGCATGCACTCGAACTCGCGCCGAGGTGTGGTCGATGCGGATGGTCGCGTCCACAGTGTGTCGAACCTGTTCGTCGCCGGCAGTTCGGTGTTCCCGACCGGCGGATACGCGAACCCCACGTTGACCGTGATTGCGCTCGCGTTGAGGCTGGCGGATCGTTTACGCAACGAGCTCACGTCGAGCATCGACGTCGGCGACCGGACGCCACGAAGCTGAACCCGACGCGACCGATACCTCACATACAAGTGAAACTTACAAGTCGGCGGTTCACTCTCGCGCGATGCTCGCAGGGCGACGGAGCAATGCACTGAGCCTGCGAGCGGACCTGCCAACTGTGCTCCTGATCCTCCTGAACGCTCTTCGCCTGATCGTTCTAAAGGTCGCACGCAAGAGATCGAGTGATGACACAACAACCGACGGGTCGGCGGCGCCGCAGTTGGTGGCGTGGATATCCTTCCACCCGAGGCCTTCGACGGCCAACAGGAGCAGGAAGTTGTCCGCGTTCATCCATTCTCCATCGACATCATCGCCAAAGGGGCCGGCAGAATGAGCCGGGAAGGAATACGGAATCAGCGCTTTCTCCGAATCATTGAAGACTTTCCGGTCAGAATAAACAGATGACACAGTGTCGCCATCTACCAACTTGAATGAGTCGTAGCGCCCCAAGCTCACCAACAAGGCGAAAACGTCTGCGTTGTGAGATTCTGCAGAGATGTAAGGTGGGCGTATCCCAGCGTCGAAGAGCGAACGCAGGATCGCGGCATCATAGTGCTCCACGTCGATCTTTACGTAGAATGGCGCGCCTCTTGCAGCCACAATGTCGAGGATTGAAGTCGACGGAAGGCGGACGTGCTCAAACTGATCAGCAAGCTCAGGTAAGGGAGCCGACATCTGGCTCAGAACGTGTTCCGAACGATGGATAAAGAAGTCCACTTCTCCCGGCGGACCGTCAGCAGTAACAGCGCAATTCTCTACAATGACTCTTCCGACCGCGATCTCAGATGCGAAACGACGACCGATCAACTCGCAAAGTACGCGATTAGCTTCAATTGCGACGACAATGTCCGCCTTCATCAGGTAATAGGGAATGTCATCCCCATTGTTGGCCCCGATGTCATAGATTATCTTTCGCAACGTCCACCGATCCGATTGATACGCTCACGAAATTTCGGAGTCTTCGGAGCCTCAGACAAACGTTACACCTCTCACCATGATCATCACGGCCGCCATGATCATCACGTCCGGTTACACATGGAATCGCACAGCCCGAGTCGGGTGACGATCGGCCACCGGGTCAGTGGCGAACCTCAACCGGCGGCGGCGACGACCCATTCGGCTGCCCGGCACGACGTAGTCGGATTGGCATCGTCAGCCAGCGCGCTGTGGATGCCGCGAGGTTCCGGGTGGCAGCGACGAACGGCACCTCGCCGTCGTGACGCAACGAGCTGGCCCACGCCCGGGCCACGTCGAGCATTGCCACCTTGGCGTCGAACCGGATTGCCCGTCGGACCTCGCGTTGTACTGGCCTTCGCAAGGGAGCATTCCACCACTTTTGATCGAGCTCCTTGAGTCCGTCGTACATCGTCAGGCGATGGGGGGTCGGGAGGATCCGGTAACGGTAGAGGGGTTCCGCGAAGTAGTGGATCTCACCGAGGAGACCGAGTTGCGTCGCCATGTCCTTGTCCTCGGCGTGAAATGGCCGTGCCGGGCGGCAGAGGGCGCTGTCCCATCCAGCCGTGCGTTCGAACGCGGAGCGGCGGATCAGGGTGCCCGATGGGAGTAGTTGGAACCGTGCGTACACCGATGCGAGCGACATTCGTGGTTCATGCTCCGGGATCGCCCGTCGACCGAGGCGGAACGGTTTCCAACGCGTCTGATAGGGCTCACGACCCATGAGCACGCTGTGCTCGTCGATGAGGTTCGATGTCGTGTACGTGGCCACGACCTGGGGATTCGACTCCATATAGGAAACGAGCGTGCTGAGCGCATGGGGTTCGAGTAGGTCGTCGGCATCGAGAAACAGCAGGTAGTCGACTCGGTCGCGCACTTCTTGGAATCCGAGGTTGCGGGCGCGGCTCACCCCTCCGTTCTCCACAGCTACAAGACGACCACGCGTTCCCTCCAACACACGTTCGACCGTCGCAACTGAGTCGTCGCTACTTCCGTCATCGACCACGACGAGCTCCATGTTGTGGTAGGTCTGCGCGAACACGCTGCGCAGGGTCTCCTCGATGAAGTCACTCTTGTTGTAAACGGGCACCACGACCCCGACCGCCGGCGACCCTTCCCTCAAGGTGAAAGTCGGCGAACCGGGGTCGGTCATCGCCCGACTCCAGGCCACCGGCGTGTCGCGGTAAGCGCCTTCGTGCGAAGACTTGGTACGCACGAGTCACGCGCCAACTTCATGTAGTTTTCACTCAGCTTCCTCTTGTG
The DNA here is from genome assembly GCA_963776935.1 of Ilumatobacteraceae bacterium. Classification (GTDB taxonomy): domain Bacteria; phylum Actinomycetota; class Acidimicrobiia; order Acidimicrobiales; family Ilumatobacteraceae; genus JALOLG01. Next base: position 415,595 of record CAVZOP010000001.1, read on the forward strand.
GAATCAGGCACTGACCGCGTCGCGAGCTTTCGGCTCGCGCAGCCGGCATAAAATGTCGGGCCCAAGCTCATAGCTCGCTACGTAGTCGCGAGCCGCGCGACGAGCGTAGTGCTCGCGGTACACCTCGTTCAGAAGGAACCGAGGCGGATTGCGGATCGCCATCGCGAACAGTTCGCGCCCCGTTGAGCGCCGACCCCACTCGCGTCCGAGTCGGTGATCCCACATCTTCAGCTTCTCGACGTATGCGCCGGACCCTCGGGCGTAATTGCGGTGGTGTTTGAGGAAGGCCCGCAGACCGTACCGGCGGCCACCGGTATGGTGAACCAGGATCTTCTTGGTCGTCAGGATCGTCGTATCGATCGACTCCGCCCGGACACCGAAATCGAGATCCTCGCACGCCGGGTACGGAGTGCCGGGTCCGATTGTGACGTCGAAGCCACCCAGTTGCTCGGCCACCTGCCGACGCACCGCAGTGTTGGCTCCCAGGATGTACATGCCATAGGGCGAAACGAAGCCATCGCGACTCGGCGCGTAGATCGCCTCGATCGCATGCGCCGTCGGGCACGAGGAGATTTCGAAACGACGCCTCTTGGGTGCCGCGGTCAGTTCGCCTCCGACGAGCCCGACCTCGGGGTGCTCCTCGAACGCAGCGACGATCTGTTCGATCCAGTCGGGCGCCACTTCGCAATCGTCGTCGGTGAAGGCGAAAACGTCGCCGGTGGCGAGATCCATGGCGACGTTCAGCGCATTCGAGCGATTCATCTCGGTGAGGTGAACCAGGCGCACACGCGGCTCAGCGCGAGCAATCTCGGCAATCGACTCGAACAAGCTCGGGTCGGAACCCTGGGCGACGACGAACAACTCCCAGTCCGCGTACGTCTGACACACGACCGACTCGACGGCGGCCACGATCATGTCGTTTCTGACGGTCGCGATACAGACCGATACGCGCATCTCTCCTCCACCCCGCACAGGCGCGACTCAACCCGTAGCCGTTATGCAACCACACCTCGGTGACGTGGCCAAATTCAGTCTGCACGGATTCTAACGCGAAGCGGCGCGAGAGTTGGCCTCGCGTGAGTCGGGGCTGGGTAATGCAGCGACGCGAGGTGAAATCCCGTTGTTACCCTTGCCTCGGTGGCGAGATCCGGCGGTGAGGTAGCCACGCAGTGGGAGGTGCGGTGCAGCGCGAACGCGCTCGACCACCCAGCGCGACCGCGGCACGACCGGGCGGAGGCGACCACGTGAGCGTCATCGCCCGCAACATGATCTCGCTGTTGGCGTCGCAGGTCGCGGCGTGGGTCATCAGCGCCTTCATGCTCTGGGCGGCCCCCAACTACCTCGGTGACGTCAACCTCGGGCACTACGAGTTCATCTTCACCTACACCGCGTTCTTCATGCTCGTCGGGTTGCTCGGGACCAACTCCTACGTGGTCAAGACGACCGCCCGCGACCACGGTCGGGTCGGTCCCCTCGTCCTCAACGGCGTGCTGTTGAAGCTGGCGATGAGCGCCGGGCTCAGCACCGCGGCGTTCGGGCTCGGTGCAATCCTCGGCTTCGACCGCGAGGAGTTCCTGCTGCTCGGCGCGGCGTGCCTGGTGATGACCCTGCGGCTCATCAACGACGTGCTCGTCGCCGGGCTGAACGGGATGGAACGGATGGCGCGCCCGGCGATGTGGGGCGTCGTGGCGCAGTACGTCGGTGCCGTCCTCGGTCTGATCATGATCGTCCTCGATCAGGGCCTCGTCGCCTACGCGTACGCGTTGGTGCCGGCGGGTGCGATCCCGATCGTCGCCAACCTGCTCGGCCTGCGTCCGCAACTACGCAGCAAGGAGACGGCGGTCGATCTGCGGCTGTGGAAGACGATCATCATCGGTGGCCTGCCGTTCCTGGCCTGGGGGGCGATCCTCTTCGTGTACGGCAGCGTCGACGTCATCATGCTCCGCCCGTTGGCGGGCAGTGCGACCGTCGGCTGGTACGCGCTCGCGCTCAAATGGATCGGCCTCCCCGTGCTCATCGCCGGCACCGTGCTCACGGCCCTCTTCCCCGCCCTGTCGGCGAGCGTCGTCCACGACCGTGAACGCTTCTCACGGGTAGCGAACAAGGCGCTGATGCTCGTCACGTTCGTCGGGCTCCCGGTAGCGGCGGGCATCGCCCTGGTCGCCGAGGACTTGTTCGACATCTTGTACGGAGACAAGTTCGACGACTCCGTCATTCTGGTGCAGATCATCGCCTTCCACATCCCGGTCGTGGCGATCGACATGATCCTCGGCATGATCCTGTTCGCGAGCGACCGCCAACGGCAGTGGGTGCTCGTCGGCTGCGTCGCGGCCGTGTTGAACCCGATCCTCAACCTCTTCGCGATCCCGTTCACACGCGATCACTTCGACAACGGTGCGATCGGCGCCGCACTCACCACGATCGCCACCGAGATGGTGATGATGTTCGGCGGCTTCCGAATCCGTCCACCAGGCGTCCTCGACTCGTGGACGGCGGGCTATATGCTGCGCTGCGTTGGTGCAACAGTCCCGATGGTCGTCATAGTGCTGGCGATCGGCGATGTTCCCCTGCCGGTCACAGTCGTCGTCGGCGTCGTGGTGTTCGCGGCATCGTCGGTCCTGTTCCGCACCGCTTCGCGCAGCAACCTCGGCGAACTCAAGGACCAAGTGTTCGATTCTATCCGAGCACGCGGACGCACGAATTCCAGCACCAACACGGAGTGAACGCAATGTCGACATCGAATCCCACCCCCAACGCCGTCCACGTGTCTGCGGTCATTTGCACGCGCAACCGTCCCGACAAGATCGGTCAGGCGGTCGCGCAGCGTGCTGGCGAATGTTTACCCCAACTTCGAGCTGACCGTGATCGACCAGAGCACCACGAACGCGACCGAGGTGGCGATCCGCGACCTGTTCGACGCCGATCCCCGCCTGCATTACATCCACAGCGACGAACCCGGGCTGTCGCGCGCGTACAACAACGGCATCGACCGGACGACCGGCGAGATCATCGCCTTCACCGACGACGACTGCATCGTGCCGACCGACTGGATCAACAACATCGCCGCAGCCTTCGAGTCCGAGCCCGACGGCGATCTCCTCTACGGGCAGGTGGTCTCCGCCCATCAGGATGCCGAATCAGGCCTGACGCCGTCGCTGCCGATCAGCGAACCGACACGTCTGAGTCGCAAGGACGGGTTCCGGGTGTTCGGCATGGGTGCCAACTTCGCCGCTCGCCGCCGGCTGTTCACGCGGGTCGGCCTGTTCGACGAGATCCTCGGCGGCGGCGGGCCTTTGAAGTCGTCGCAGGACTACGACCTCGCCTACCGCACGTATCGGGCCGACAGTGTGATCCTGCTCCGCCCCGAGGTCACGTTGCGCCACGACGGGCGGCGCGAGGCCGAGGACTGGCCGGCGCTGCTGACGGCGTATGGCATCGGCGACGGCGCGTTCTACGCCAAGCACGTGCGCTGCCGCGATCCGTACGCGTTGTGGTTGCTCACGAAACGGCTGGTCGACGCCTTCGGTCGCGTGGTCGTCCGCGCCGTGCGTCGCCGGCGGCCCAACGGCGGCCAGTACGCGCGGGGCATGCTCGTAGGAATCCGCGACAGCTTCAAGTTCGGAGTCGACCGCCAGACCCGGCTGTACCGAGAGAAATCGAAAGGTGACCGATGACGGGTCAGATCACCATCCTGGGCGCCGGCCCGACCGGTCTCGGCACGGCGTACCGCCTCGCCGAGATGGGTCACGACCAGTGGGACATCTACGAGCGCGCCGACCACGTCGGTGGGCTGGCGTCGAGCTACACCGACGAGCACGGGTTCATCTGGGACCACGGCGGGCACGTCATGTTCAGCCACTACACCTACTTCGACGATCTCGTCGAGAAGATGCTGCGTGGCGACTACGACCAGCACATGCGCGAGGCGTGGGTGTGGATGTGCGGGCGGTTCGTGCCGTACCCGTTCCAGAACAACATCCACCGCCTGCCGCCCGACGTCTTCCTCGAATGCGTCATGGGCATCATCGAGGCGCAGAAGGCGACGTTGCCGCGCGAGCACTTCGCGCAGTGGATCAACGCCATCTTCGGCGACGGCATCGCCCGCCATTTCATGCTTCCGTACAACTTCAAGGTGTGGGCCCACCCGCTCGAGATGATGTCGACGTCGTGGCAGGGCGATCGGGTGCCCGACGTCGAACGTGCGACGGATCCTGCAGAACCTGCTCGACGACCGCGACGACGTGTCGTGGGGGCCGAACAACATGTTCAAGTTCCCGCTGCTCGGCACCGGGATGCTCTACGACCGGATGGCGGAAGCCTTGCCGAAGGCGGTCAACCTCGAGCGTTCGGCGGTCGACATCGACGTCGCCGCCAAGGTGGTGACGTTCGCCGACGGATCCACCGCCGGCTACGACAAGCTCGTCACCACGATGCCGCTGAAGGAGTTGGTGAAGTGCATCCCCAACTGTCCGCCCGAGGTGATCGCGGCCGTCGGTGAGCTCCATCACACGTCGGGGTTGTTCGTCGGCATCGGCGTCGCCGAACCGTGTCACAGCACGAAGTGCTGGATGTACTTCCCCGAGTCGAACTCGCCGTTCTACCGGGTCACCTACCTGTCGAACTACTCACCCCAGGTCACGCCCGGACCGGAGTACTTCTCGTTGCTGGCCGAGGTGTCGGCGTCGCCGTACAAGCACGAGAACGCCGACGACGTGATCGAGCGAACCATCGACGGCATGGTGGCGAGCGAGCTGCTGACGCCGGCGCAGGCCGCCGACAAGATCGTGAGCAAGCAGCTCCTCCAGGTCCCGTACTCCTACCCGGTGCCGACGATCGGACGCGACCGTGCCCTGGCGGTGATCCAGCCCTGGCTGATGTCGCACGACATCTACTCGCGCGGCCGGTTCGGCGCGTGGCGCTACGAGATCGGCAACACCGACCACTCGGTCATGATGGGTGTCGAGCTCGCCGACCACCTCGTCAACGGCCTTCCGGAGACCACCTGGGCGCTGCTCCCAGGCGAGGAGGCGCGTGCCACGATCTCGTGAGCGCTACCGCCGATCGGCCGTCACGTGCATCGCCGTCGCGATGCTGGCGCCGGCCGCGTGCGGATCCGACACGACGGATACGACTGGCACGTCGGCAACCGCGACGATCGACACGACGATCGGTTCGACGATCGACACAGCGCCCGGCACCCAACCGAGCGCCACCGTGCGGTGCGCGATCCGTCTCCACGGCAAGGGCGGTTCGGGCGGCGAGACGCATGAGGCCGGCGGGTTCACCGAGGTCTCCCCCACCGGCAACGCCGACGGATGGGGCGCCCGCCAGTGGCTCTACTTCCCGGACGAGTCGTACGTCGAAGCCCGCGACATCGTGGCCGCCGCGGCCGCCGACGCGGGGTGCACCAGGCTCGTGATCAACGGGTTCTCCAACGGAGCCGCGTTCGCCGCCAAGCTCTACTGCCGCGGCGAGACGTTCGACGGTCGGTTGGCCGGCGTCGTCATCGACGACCCGGTGCCCGACAACGGTGCCGCCGGTTGCACGCCGCCGGCCGGCGTCCCCGCCGCGCTGTACTGGACGGGCGGGCTGGAAGCAGAGGCCCAACCCGGCGCCGACTGCGGAGCCATCGACTGGACGTGCGATGGCGGGACGACGATCGGGATCGAGGCCTACGCCGAGGCGCTCGGTCTCGACATCCAGCCCAGCCCGTTCACCGAGCACGAGTGGTACGTCGACGCGCCCGAGATCGTCACCTGGCTCGACGTCTGAGCCGCACGTACGACGGCCGCGGAGCGGGACGGCCGCCGCCCGTGGCACACTGCGGGGCGTGCCGTGGTTGGTGAGCGACGCCCGGGTGTTCGCGTCGGCGGACGTGGCGTCCAACCGTTCTGCACGGCGGAACGGCCTCCTCGGTCGCGACGGTTTGGAGGGCGCGCTCGGTGTTGCGCCCGTGCCGGTGGGTCCACACGATCGGGCTCCGCTTCCCGATCGACGTCGCCTACCTCGACGGCGAGGGCATCGTCCTGAAGGTGGCACGGATGCCGCCGCGGCGGGTGGGAATGCCGGTGTGGCAGGCGCGGACGGTCATCGAGGCAGAGGCCGGGGCGTTCGAACGATGGGGGCTCCGGGTCGGCGACGTCATCGAGGTTCGGGACGATGACGCGTGACCGGGAGTGATCCCACCCTCCACCTCGTCGCAACACCGATCGGCAACCTCGGCGACCTGGCGCCGCGCGCCGTCGACGTCCTGCGGAGTGTGGCGCTCGTGTGCTGCGAGGACACCCGGCGCACGGGTCGGCTGCTGCAGCACGCCGGCGTCAAGGCCGCCCGGCTGGCGGTGTGCAACGAGCACACCGAGCTGAGCCGCATCGCCGACGTGCTCGACACGCTCATCGGTGGCGACGACGTCGCGCTCGTCACCGACGCCGGCACGCCGGGCATCTCCGACCCCGGTGAACGGTTGGTGCGGGCGACGCTCGATGCCGGCTTCCGGGTGTCCGCCGTGCCGGGGCCCGTGGCAGCCGTGACCGCGCTCGTGATCTCGGGTCTCCCGACCGCGCGCTACGTGTTCGAGGGCTTCCTCCCCGCGCCGGCAAGGAGCGCGCGAATCGGCTCGCCGACATCGCCAACGAACCGCGGACGGTGGTGATCTACGAGGCGCCCCACCGCATCCAGCGCACGTTGCGCGACCTCGCCGGTGCCTGTGGCGATGACCGCCAGGTGGCGATCGCCCGCGAGCTCACCAAGCTGTTCGAGGAGGTCACGCGCGGGACGCTCGGCACGATCGACGTCGGTGAGCCGCGCGGCGAGTACGTGATCGTCCTCGCCGGCCGTTCGACGGTCGCCGAACCGCCGGACGACGACGCGATCAGGACCGCGCTGCAGGCACAGCTCGACGCCGGAGCGACGCGGCGGGATGCCGCGGCGGCCGTCGCCGCTCAGCTCGGTGTGCCCAAACGCACCGCCTACGCGCTCGCGACCGGCATGCCGCGCACCGGTACCCTCACGGGCGAGGGCCGCGAGAGCGGCGCCTGAACAGGCACACGGAGGGTTCGAGGTGAGTGAGTACGTCGGTGTCGCGAGCTCAGGGCCGAGCGCCGCGTTCTTCGACCTCGATCGCACGCTGATCTCCGGGTCGTCGGCGTTCACGCTGGCGATCGCCGGGCGCAGCGCCGGGTTGATCCCCACCCAGGAGCTCGTGCGCGACACGGTCGGCGCGATCCTGTTCAAGTTGCGCGGCGCCAGCGACGGCACCACCGACGAGGTCCGCGATCGCGTGCTCGGCTTCGTGAAGGGCAAGCGCCAGGACGACCTCGTGAAGCTCAACGAGCGCGTGTTGCCGACGCTGCTCGGCAAGATCCGCCCGGAGGCGCGACGACTGCTCGATCTCCACCGCGACGGTGGACGAGCCACCTACATCGTGTCGGCCGCGCCGCACGAGATCGTCGAACCACTCGCCCACACGCTCGGCATGACGGGCGGCATCGGCACGCGCGGGCAGGTGGTCGACGGGATGTACAACGGCGTGCTCGAGGGACCGTTCTGCTACGGCGCCGGCAAGGTCGAGGCGATCCGCGAGCTCGCCAGGTGGGAGGGGCTCGACCTGGCCCAGTGCTACGCCTACAGCGACTCGGCGAGCGATCTACCGATGCTGCAGGCCGTCGGTCATCCCGTCGTCGTCAACCCCGACGGCCGTCTCGAACGCCACGCCAGGCGCAACGGCTGGCCGATCGTGCACTTCAGCCAACGCACCAAGCTGGTGATCCGGCGCACCGCGGCCGGAGTCGCGACCACCGCCATCGGCGGTGCCGCGTTCATCGCCGGCGCCCGGGTCGGCGCCCGGTCACGGTCGCGGTTCATCCCCTGGTTGTAGGCCGGGGGTTGGAGCTCTGGGAGTGAGTGAGAGCTGGCGGCTCTGCGCCACCAGCAGGTCGCGCGAGTCCCACATCTCGCCGTCCTCCTCGAGCAACCCGCCCTGGATGAAGCGGCTGCGGTAGACGCACCGCAACGGGCCCGGCGACGGCACGCCGCGCACGTGCACGGTGAGCTCGAGGGTCGGCACCCACACGACCGGCAGGCTCGTGTTGAAGACCGGCGGCGGAAACGCGTCGGCGACGAAGAGCAGGGCGACGGCGTCGATCGGTTGGGCGTCGGAGAACGCGAACCACCCGGCGATCTCGGCGAGCCCCGTCGGCTTTCCCACCCGGAAGCCCTCGTCACCCGGCCGCAGCCGGACGGCGAGGCGGTCGAACAGCACCGGGGCGAATTCGTCGGCGGGATCACGCGGCACCACACACTCGTCGAGCGGGGGGAGTTGCGGTGGTGCGCCGGTGACCATCGTCGGTCCGTCCTCCATCTGGTGCCCGAACGTCCCCAGTACGCGCAGGACGTCGCGACCGTCCTGGCGCAACGTCGCGTTCGCCGTCGCCAGCCGCCGTCCATCGCGCACCACGTCGACGTCGACGACGCACGGACCGGCGGGCGCGGGCGCGAGGAAGTGGGCGGTGACCGTGAGCGGGGGGCGGCCGACACGCTCGGCCATCGCTCGCCCACAGATCGCCAGGAGGAACCCGCCGTTGGCGTTGCCCCCGATGTCCCAGCCGTGCGTCACGGTCGCCGCGTACGACCCGTCGCCGAGATCGCGCACGGCCGTCGCCAGGTCGAACTCGCCATTCATCATGGGAACGCTAAGGCCATCGCCGCAAGAGTCTGAACGTGCGGCTCGGTAGCGTGCCCCGCGTGAGCCGGTTCTATGTCACGACCCCGATCTACTACGTGAACGCCGAGCCCCACCTCGGCCACGCCTACACCACCATCGTCGGCGACACGCTGACGCGCTGGCACCGGCTGCTCGGCGACGACGTCAAGTTCCTCACCGGCACCGACGAGCACGGCCTCAAGATCCAGCAGGCCGCGGAGGCCGCCGGAATGTCCCCGCAGGCGTTCGCCGACGGGATCGCCCCGAAGTTCGTCGAGGCGTGGCGACGCCTCGAGATCGCCAACGACGACTTCATCCGCACGACCGAACCGCGACACAAGCGGGCCGTGGTCGAGCTGCTGCAGCGCTGCTACGACGCCGGCGACATCGAGCTCGGGCTCTACAGCGGCAAGTACTGCGTGTCGTGCGAGGAGTACTACACCGACGACGAGCTGATCGACGGCGAGCTGTGCCCGATCCACAAGCGGTCGGTCGACCACTTCGAGGAGGAGAACTACTTCTTCCGCTTGTCGCGGTTCCAGGACCGTCTTCTCGAGTGGTACGCCGCGCGACCCGGAGCGATCGTGCCGGACTTCCGCGGCAACGAGGCGCTCGGCCTCATCCGGGGTGGGCTGCGCGACTTCTCGGTGAGCCGCACCAGCTTGAAGTGGGGCATCCCGTTGCCGTGGGATCCCAGCCATGTCGCATACGTGTGGTTCGACGCCCTGACGAACTACCTCGCCGCGGTGGGGTTCGGCGACGACAGCGTCGACTACACCGAGTGGTGGCCGGTCGACTACCACCTGATCGGCAAGGACATCATCCGCCACCACTGCGTCTACTGGCCGGCGATGCTGATGTCGGCCGGCGTCGACCTGCCGAAGGGATGGGCGGTCGGCGGCTTCCTGCTGACCGACGGCGAGAAGATGAGCAAGACCACGGGCAACGTGATGAGCCCGCTCGATCTCATCGACACCGTCGGCGTCGACGGGTTCCGGTACTACGTCCTCGCCGAGACGCCGTACGGCCAGGACGGCGACTTCACCGTCGACGGGCTGGTCGGGCGCTACAACTCCGACCTCGCCAACAACCTCGGCAACCTCGTGTCACGCGTCGCAACGGTGGTCGACAAGAAGTGCGGCGGGGTCGGTCCGGCTCCGAACCCCGGGAGCCCGCTCGCCGAGGCCGCCCGCGCTGCCATTGCCGCTACGCAGGCGGCGTGGGACGTCGTCGCGCCGAGTCGCGCGCTCGAGGCGACGTGGCAGCTCATCCGCGCCACCAACGCCCACCTCGAGGCGAACGAACCGTGGCGGGCCGATCCCAGCCCGGCCGTCGACGCCGTGCTCGGCGACGCCCTCGAGGCGCTGCGCATCGTGACCATCCTCGCCTACCCGGCGATCCCGGCGACGGCACAGCTGGTCTGGGAGCGGATCGGGTTCGAAAGCGACGTCGGGACGCAACGGCTGCCGGCCGCGGCCGAGTGGGGGCAGTACCCGGGCGGCCTCACGGTCACCAAGGGTCAACCGCTCTTCCCCCGTATCACGACATGACGTGGGTCGACTCGCACTGCCACGTCCACGACGACCGGATCCCCGACGGGGCCGCCGGCGCGGTCGCGTCCGCCAGGGAGGCCGGTGTGACGACGATGATCACCGTCGGGTGCGACCGGGCGACGTCACACGCCGCGATCGCGACGGCCGCCGCCCACGACGGCGTGTTCGCGACGGTCGGTCTGCATCCGCACGAAGCCGCGGCCGGCGTCGATTCGATCGTCGATCTGCTCGACACGCCGGGAATCGTCGCCGTCGGGGAGGCCGGGCTCGACTACTACTACGACCACGCTCCACGCGAAGCGCAGCGTGACGCGTTCGCCGCCCAGATCCAGCTCGCGCACTCCCACGGGCTCCCCCTCGTGATCCACACCCGCGACGCGTGGGAGGACACGTTCGACATCCTGGCGGCCGAGGGCGTGCCCACCCGAACGATCTTCCACTGCTTCACGGGCGGACCCGACGAGGTTCGGCGGTGCCTCGATCTCGAAGCGTTCGTGAGCTTCTCGGGCATCGTGACGTTCAAGGGCGCCACCGACGTGCAGGCCGCTGCGATGCTGTGCCCGTTCGATCGGCTCCTCGTCGAGACCGACAGCCCGTACCTGGCGCCGGTCCCCCACCGCGGCGCGACCAACCGCCCGGCGTGGGTCCCCCACGTCGGACGATTCATCGCCGAGCTGCGCGGCGTGACCGCGGAGAGTGTGGAAACGTCCAGCACCGCCGCCGCCGGCCTTGCGTTCCCGTTGATCGATTCCTAGCCTGGATAGCCCACCGCGCTCCGGCCACTCCCGGTTCGGGCGCGTGCGGGCGGAACCGTGTTCAAATTCGATCTGACCGACCAGCGGCGACTGGCGGTGGCAGCCGCCATCACCGTGATCGCGCTCCCGTCGCTGTGGCTGATGAGCCGCAGCGAGGAGGCAGGCGCGCCAAACGTCGCCACGGCAGGTGTGGCGATCGCCCCCGAGTCGGGATCGCCCACCACCGCCCGCCCCGGCGCCGTCGACCCGATGGGCTCGCCCGGCGCCGCCTATCTCGACGGGCCGCCGGCTGGCACGTCGCCCGGCGTCATCGAGATCGCCGTCCCGAGCGATGATCCGGGGACGTCGGTCACGGGCACCGCTTCGTATCGCAGCACGCTGCAATCCGTCTCGGTGTGCCAGGTCAAGGATGCGCCGTTCGGTTCCAAGGTGACGGTGACCAACCTCGACAACAGCCGCTCGATGACCTGCACCGCCTCGGTGTCACCGGCGGGCATCCTCGACTCGGTCGTCGTCCACGTCGACGCGTTCTTGTCGATCGCCGACCTCGCCGACGCCCCGGTGCCGGTCGAGATCAGCTGGTGACGCATTCGCGTCAGGCGATCCGCGCCCTGCTCGACGGCATCGGCGCGGCGCCGCGGCGCGGCCTCGGCCAGAACTTCGTCGCCGATCCCAACACCGTGCGCCGGATCGCCCGCCTCGCCGGCGTGGGGCCAGGCGATCGCGTCGTCGAGATCGGCGCCGGCCTGGGGTCACTGACCCTGGCGTTGGCCGAGACCGGTGCCGACGTCACCGCCGTCGAGGTCGATCCACGCATCGCCGATGCGCTCCGTGGTGTCCTCGCCGACACCGCGGTGACCGTCATCGAGGCCGACGCGATGGCGATCGACTGGTCGACCGTGCTCGGGGACCACGAGCACTGGATGCTCGTCGCCAACCTTCCCTACAACATCGCCACGCCGCTGGTGTGCGACCTGCTCGACACCGTGCCCGCCGTCGAGCGGATGCTCGTGATGGTGCAGCGCGAGGTCGGCGAGCGGTTCGTCGCCGATCCGGGCTCGAAGCAGTACGGAGCCGTGAGCGTCAAGATCGCCTACTGGGCGACGGCCAGGCTGGTCGGCATCGTGCCGGCCTCGGTCTTCGTCCCGCGGCCCAACGTCGAATCGGCGCTCGTCGAGATCGTGCGACACCGGCCGCCCGCGACGGACCCCGACGCACTGTTCGCACTCGTGCGCACGGCGTTCGGTCAGCGCCGCAAGATGCTGCGGCGATCGCTCGCCGAGCGCGTGTCACCCGAACAGTTCGCCGCCGCGGCGATCGCGCCCGAGGCGCGACCTGAAGAACTCGACATCGGCGCCTGGTGCCGTCTCACCGAGGCGGTGTCGAGTTGACGATCGAACTCGTCGCTCCGGCGAAGCTCACCCTCAGCTTGCGCATCACCGGCCGCCGCGACGACGGCTACCACCTCATCGACGCCGAGATGGTGAGCCTCGATCTACACGACACGGTGGTCATCGACCCGCAACGGGTCGGCCTGACGGTCGGCGGCCCGTGGGCGACCGGTGTGCCCGTCGATGCGTCGAACCTCGTCGCACGCGCGCTGGCGCTCGTCGACCGTCGGGCGCACGTCGCGATCGAAAAGCGGATCCCGCCCGGCGGTGGCCTCGGCGGAGGATCGTCCGACGCCGCGGCGGTGCTCCGCTGGGCCGGCGTCACCGATCCGGCGGTCGCGGCCGGCATCGGCGCCGACGTCGCGTTCTGTCTCGTCGGCGGCCGTGCCCGGGTGCGCGGGATCGGTGACATCGTCGAACCGCTCCCGTACGTCGAACACGACGTCACGCTCGTCGTGCCACCGCTCGCCGTCAGCACCCCGGCCGCGTACCGGGCGTGGGACGATCTCGGCGGGCCGACCGCGTCAGGTCCGAACGACCTCGAGCCGGCGGCGATCGCGGTAGCAGCCCGAGCTGGCGCGATGGCGCGACCGGATCGGCGACCTCAGCGGTTCGCAACCGGTCCTCGCCGGGAGCGGCGCGACGTGGTTCATTCACGGCGAGCACAGCAACGCCCTCGCCGTGCTGAGCGACGAGGGCGCAATGGTGGTGACCGCACGCACGGTGCCGGCCACCGGAATCCCGGCGTGACTACTTGCGGCGCTGATGGCGCGTGCGACGGAGCATCTTCTTGTGCTTCTTCTTCCGCATGCGCTTGCGACGCTTCTTGACGAGCGAACCCATAAGGCTGGACACGTTACCGGCCGGCCGCTGGTTCTGGAACGCCCGCCGCGAAACACTTCGGCGCTACCGTGGACTGGCACCAGGTCGAGAACCACCGTCCGGGGTCGTTCAATGGTAGGACAGCGGGTTTTGGTCCCGTTTATAGGGGTTCGAATCCTCTCCCCGGAGCCATGAGTCGTCATCCCGTACCACGTCGCCAAACCCTTCGTCGGCCCTATCGTCGGAGGTCAGCATGACAATCTCCGCCATCATCCTCGCCGCCGGTGAGGGCACCCGCATGCGGTCCAGCCGGCCCAAGCCATTGCACCGCATCTGCGGTCGCCCGATGGTCGTCCACGTCGTCTACGCCCTGGAGAAGCTGCATCCGGCGCGCACCGCGGTGGTCGTCGGTCACGGCGCCGAGCTCGTCACCAAGAAGGTGCTCGAGCTGGCACCACCGTGGTCGAACATCGTCTTCGTCGAGCAACCCGAGCAACGTGGCACCGGCGACGCGGCCGCGATCGGGATGAGCGCCCTCTCGGGCGACGACTACGACGACTCGATCGTGGTCGTGCTGCCGGGCGACACCCCGCTGCTGCGGCCCGAGACGCTCGACGAGCTGGTGGCAACACACGTCGCCAACGGCAACGCGGCGACACTGCTCACCAGCGTGATGGACGACCCGACCGGCTACGGCCGTGTGATCCGGGCGTCCGACGGTCGCGTGCTGCGCATCATCGAGCAACGCGACGCAACGCCCGACGAGCTCGACGTCCACGAGGTGTGCACAAGCATCTACGCGTTCCGGCGCGACCTCGTCGGACCCGCGTTGCGGAACCTCACGACCGACAACTCGCAGCACGAGTTCTACCTGACCGACGTGATCGGCGGGCTCGCCGTGATGGGCCACCGGATCGGCTGCGTGCAGGCGCCCGCCGGCGAGACCCAGGGTGTCAACGACCGCTGGCAGCTGGCGCTCGCCGAACGTGAGCTGCGGGCCCGTACCAACCGCCGCTGGCTGCTGAACGGCGTCACGATGCTCGACCCGCGCCAGACGTTCATCGACGTCACCGTGCGCCTCGGCCGCGACGTGACGATCTATCCCGGCTCCATCCTGCAGGGCCAGACGGTCGTCGGCGAGGGATGCGAGATCGGGCCCGACACCCGCCTCGACGACTGCGCCATCGGTGCGGGGAGCCGTGTCGAGCACACCGTCGGACGCGACGCCGAGGTCGGCGAGGGGGCGACGGTCGGCCCGTACGCCTACCTCGGGCCGGGATCGTCCGTTGCAGGGGGAGTCACGACCGGAGCGTTCTACACTGCGAGTACCGAAGAAGCGTGACACAGGCCGTGGGGAGAGGCAGCCGATGGAGAAGGTGACCACCAAGCGCCTCGCGCTCTACTCGGGTCGCACCCATCCCGAGCTGGCCGAGGAAGTGGCCACCCACCTCGGGATCGAGCTCGGTCATCCGAACATCGTCGAGTTCGCCAACGGCGAGATGCGGCCGCGATTCGGCGAGAGCGTGCGCGGCACCGACGTGTTCGTGATCCAGAGCCACTACGGCGTCGACGGTCACTCGATCAACGACTCGATCATGGAGCAGCTGATCATGATCGACGCCGCGTCTCGGGCGTCGGCGAAGCGGATCACTGCCGTGTGCCCGTTCTATGGGTACGCCCGCCAGGACCGCAAGGCCGAAGGCCGCGAGCCGATCACCGCCCGCCTCGTCGCCGACATGTTCAAGGCCGCCGGTGCCAAGCGGATGATCTCGATCGACCTGCACTCCGGCCAGATCCAGGGGTTCTTCGACGGACCGGTCGACCACCTCACGGCGATGCCGGTGCTCGAGAAGTACATCCGCGAGCAGGCGCCGAACCAGCCGGTCATCGTCTCGCCCGACTCGGGGCGCATCAAGGTCGCCGAGCGCCTCGCCCAGCACCTCGGCGACTGCGGCGCCGACCTGGCGTTCATCTACAAGCGTCGGCCGAAGGGCACTGCCAACATCGCCGAGGCGAAAGAGGTCATCGGCGATGTCGAGGGTCGGTTGTGCATCCTCACCGACGACATGATCGACACCGGTGGCACCATCGTGTCCGCCGCCGAGATCCTGCTCGCCCGCGGCGCCACCGAGGTCTGGGCGATGGCCACCCACGGCGTGCTGTCGGGCGGCGCCATCGATCGCCTCAAGAACTCGGCGGTGTCGCGCATCGTGCTCACCAACACGCTGCCGCTGCCGCCCGAGAAGCAGATCCCCCAGATCGAGGTGCTCTCGGTCGCCGAGATCCTGGCCGAAGCGTTGTCGGCGGTCTTCGACGACACCAGCGTGAGCGAGATCTTCCACGGCGAAAATCTCGCTTGATGTGATGGCCCAGTCGCGCCGGTAGCATTTCGCGGCGCTGTCGCGCTCGTTCCATCTGACTCTCGAGGCCCGATCACCATGTCTGACACCGTTCTTGTCGCCCAAACCGGACGCGTCACCGGCAGTGCTGCCTCGCGGCGGTTGCGGGCCGAGGATTGGATCCCCGGAGTCGTCTACGGGCTGGGCATGGATCCGCTCGTCGTGTCGGTGAAGCGACGTGAGCTGCGGACCGCGCTGTCGGGGACGGCGGCGCTCAACACCGTCCTCGACCTCCAGGTCGACGGCACGACGTACTCGGCGATCGTGAAGGACCTCCAGCGCCATCCCGTGCGCCGTCACGTCAGCCATGTCGACTTCATCCAGGTCAACCTCGAGGCCGAGATCACCGTCTCCGTACCGTTGCGGCTCGAGGGCACGGCGACCGAGGTGCTCAACAACGACGGTCTCGTCGACCCGGCGGTCGACTCGATCGAGGTCGTCTGCACGCCGCGCAACATCCCCGACGAGTTCGTCGTCGACATCAGCGCGATGAAGATGGACACCGTCATCCGCCTCTCCGACATCACCATGCCCGAGGGCGTCACCCCGACCGGTGATCCCGAGATGGCCGTCGTGACCGTGCTGGTGATGCGCGCCAGTGAGCTCGAGACCGACGCCGTCGCCGCCACCGAGGAAGGTGCGGAAGGCGAAGCGGTCGAGGGCGAAGCGGCCGAGGGCGACGGCGAAGGCGCCGCCGGATCGGCCGACGCCGCCGGCGAGTCCGGCGACGACGCCGGCAGCTGATCGTCCGAGCCGCCGGCGATGGGGTTGTTCGACCGGCGCGCCGGTAAGGGCACTCCGTTCGAGTGGCTCGTCGTCGGGCTCGGCAATCCGGGCAAGGAGTACGCCAGCACGCGTCACAACGTCGGTGAGGACGTCGTCCGCCTGCTCGCCGAGCGCCGCGGTGACGCGTTGAAGGCCGGTCGCGACAATTCGCTGGTGGCCGAGTCGCGGATCGGCGACCACCGCGTCGTCCTCGCCTTCCCGCTCACGTACGTCAACGAGTCAGGGCAGGCGGTGTCGGCGCTCGTCCGCCGCTACCGCATCGAGCAGCCAGAGCGCGTCATCGTCGTCCACGACGAGCTCGACCTGGAGCCCGGCGTCCTGCGGGTCAAGGCGGGCGGCGGGCTGGCCGGCCACAACGGCCTGCGCAGCGTCGTCGCCCACCTCAAGTCGCAGGACTTCCTGCGGGTCCGCATCGGTGTGGGCAAGCCGCCGAGCAAGGAGCGGGGCGCCGGCCACGTGCTGTCGAAGCTCCCCAAGCGCGAGCGCGAGTTGCTCGACGGCAAGGTCGCCGAGGCCGCCGACGCCGTCGAGACGATCGTCACCGAGGGCATCGACGCCGCCATGCGCAACTTCAACGGCCGCTAGATAGGTTCCGTATCCCTCCGAGTTGTCATGTTGAACGGACTCCCCTCACTGTTGCGCGACGAGCCGGGGCTGACGCGCGCGCTCGGTGATCCGTCGGCGCGGATCGCGGTCGTCGAGGTGGCGCGACCGATCGCGATCGCGGCACTGGCGCAGCTGTCGGGGCGACGGCCACTCGTCGTCGCTTGCCCGACGGGGGCCAGCGCCGGTCAGCTCTACGACGACCTCACCCAGTTCATGCCCGATGGCGACGTCGTCCACTTCCCGGCGTGGGAGACACTGCCGTTCGAGCGCGTGAGCCCGAGTGTCGAGACGATGGGGCAGCGGCTCGAGGTGCTGTGGCGGCTGCGCAGCCCCGACCACACACCGGCGATCGTCGTCGCCGGCGTGCGCGCACTCCTCCAGAAGTTGGGGCCTGGCGCGACGACGACCGAGCCGATCGTCGTCCGGCCGAACGCGATCGTCGACCCCGACGAGCTCACCGAGACGCTCGTCGGCTTCGGCTACCGGCGCGAGGGACTGGTCGAGCATCGCGGCGAGTTCGCCCGGCGGGGGGCGATCGTCGACGTCTATCCGTCGACCGCCAACGCGCCGGTCCGCATCGACCTGTGGGGCGACGAGGTGGACCGCCTGACGCGGTTCGGCGTCAACGACCAGCGCTCGACCGTCGACCTCGACGAGGTGGTGATCTTCCCCGCCCGCGAGCTCACACCGACGGAGGACGTCAGCCGCCGGGCCGACGCCCTGATCGCCGCCGAGCCGTGGGGACGTGAGCAGTGGGAGCGGCTCGCCGAGGGGCTCCACTTCGACGGCATGGAGTCGTGGCTGCCGTGGCTCGTCGACGAGGACCAGTTGCTCACCGACGTGCTGCCGGAGCACGCCAAGGTGGTGCTCGTCGAGCCGCGCCGGATGCGCGACCGGGCCACCGAGCTGCTCGCCGAGGAGGACGACCTCGCCAAGGCGCTCGCCTCGACGTGGGCGCGAGATCCCGACAAGACGTTCCCTCGCCTGCACGCGTCGCCCGACGCGCTCCTCACATCGAGCGGGTCGTTCTGGACGATCGACTCGACGCCGGACTCGCCCGACACACCCGTCGTCGAGGCCTCCGGCTGGGGGCCGGTCGGCGGCGACGCGAGCGGGCTGACGAAGCGGCTCAGCGAGTTGCTCGCCCAGCAGTACCGCGTCGTCGTGGCGGCCGACGGAGATGGCTCGGCGCAGCGCCTCCACGAGTTGCTGCTCGACCACGGGCTCGACCTCCCGGTCGCCGACGGCGACGCAACGACCACCGTGGGGACCACCCGTCCGGGTGGCCGCGTCGTCGTCGCGCCCTTGCACCGCGGGTGCACGCTGCCGAACGCCAAGTTGGCGATCATCGCCGAGTCCGACCTCACCGGTCGGCGCCGCTCGCATCGCACGGCCCGCCCGCCGCGACGCGAGAGCGCCCGCTTCTTCGAGGATCTCAAGGCCGGCAACTACGTGGTGCACCACCAGCACGGCGTCGGCAAGTACGAGGGCATGGTCAAGCGCACGATCGGCGGCATCGAACGCGACTATCTACTCATTGCCTACAAGGGCGGCGACAAGCTGTACGTGCCGTCCGACCAGATCGACACGCTGCGGCAGTACGTCGGCGGCGAGGCGCCGACGCTGCACCGACTCGGCGGGAGCGACTTCGCCAAGGCCAAGAGCCGGGTCCGGTCGGCAGTGCGGGCGATCGCCCAGGAGCTCGTCGTGCTCTACCAGAAGCGAGTGCACAGCGTCGGCTACTCGTTCGGGCCCGACACGCCCTGGCAGCACGAGATGGAGGAAGCGTTCCCGTACGTCGAGACGCCCGACCAACGGGTGGCGATCGACGACGTGAAGAGCGACATGGAACGTCCGTATCCGATGGATCGCCTGGTGTGCGGTGACGTCGGGTTCGGCAAGACCGAGGTCGCGATCAGGGCCGCCTTCAAGGCGATCCAGGAAGGCAAGCAGGTCGCCGTGCTCGCGCCGACGACGTTGCTCGCCAACCAGCACGGCAACACGTTCGCCGATCGCTTCGCCGGCTACCCGATCCGCGTCGAGGTGTTGTCCCGGTTCCTCACCAACGCCCAGGCCAAGACCGTGATCGACGGCTTGCGCACGGGTGAGGTCGACTGCGTGATCGGTACCCACCGCCTGCTCACCAACGACGTCACGTTCAAGGATCTCGGGTTGCTCATCGTCGACGAGGAGCAGCGCTTCGGGGTGCAGCACAAGGAGGCGATGAAGAAGCTGAAGGTCAACGTCGACATCATCACGCTCACCGCCACACCGATCCCCCGCACCCTCGAGATGTCGCTCGTCGGGATCCGCGACCTGTCGCTGTTGCAGACGCCGCCCGCCGACCGCCAGCCGATCCTCACCTACGTCGGCGAGTACGACGAGCGGGTCGCGATCGAGGCGATCCGGCGCGAGTTGCTCCGCGAGGGCCAGGTCTTCTGGGTCCACAACCGGGTGCGGTCGATCGAGACCGCGGCGATGCGGCTGCGCCAACTCGTGCCGGAGGCACGCATCGCGGTCGCCCACGGGCAGATCGACGAGGGCACGTTGGAGCAGGTCGTCGTCGACTTCTCGGAGGGCCGCTACGACGTCCTCGTGTGCACGACGATCATCGAATCCGGCATCGACATGCCGACGGTGAACACGCTCGTCGTCGAGCGCTCCGACCTGCTCGGGCTCGGGCAGATGCACCAACTCCGCGGACGGGTCGGGCGCAGTGGTCAGCGCGCCTACGCCTACCTGTTCCACCCACGCGACCGCCCGCTGACCGAGGACGCGTACGAGCGGTTGCGCACGATCGGTGAGTCGACCGAGCTCGGTTCGGGTTTCAAGATCGCGATGCGCGACCTCGAGATCCGCGGCGCCGGCAACCTGCTCGGCGAGGCCCAGTCGGGGCACATCGCGGCGGTCGGCTACGACCTCTACTGCCAGATGGTCACCGAGGCGGTCGCCGAGATGAAGGGCGAGCCGATCGCCCAACCGTCGGAGATCAAGCTCGACGTGCCGACCGATGCGTTCCTGCCGGCCGACTACGTCACCAAGGAGGAGCTGCGACTCGAGGCCTACCGCCGTCTCGCCGCGGTGACCAGCGAGTCGGAGGTCGCCGACATCCGCACCGAGTGGGAGGACCGGTACGGCCCGCTCCCCCAACCGGCCGAGGCGTTGCTCATGGTGGGTTCGCTGCGCGCCGAGTGCAACCGGCTCGGCATCACCGACATGCAGATCACGGTCAGTCAGGCCCGCCTGTCGCCGATCGAGCTCAAGCTCAGCGAGTCGATGCGCCTCAAACGCCTCGCTCGCGACGCGATCCTCAAGGAGGACCAGCACCAGCTCGTGGTCCCGATCGCCCGCGGCAAGGACCCGGCGACGTTCCTGGTCGGCTTCCTCCGCGAGCTGATCCCCGACACCGACAGATAGGTTCTGCGGTCGTGAATCGCCGCGCGATCCTCATCCCCGTCCTCCTGATCGCCGGCGTCGCGACGGGCTGCTCGTCGGTGTCCGACAACGACGCCGCTGCCCGCGTCGACGAGTTCGAGCTGTCACAGGACGCGCTCGGCGGGCTACTGGTCGGGGCCACGCCCACCACCACGACGCAGCCCGGCGCCGAGCCGGTCGACGAGTCCGACGCCAGCGCCCAAACGGCACGCGACCTGCTCAACGTCTGGATCCTGACCCGGATCATCGAGGCCGACCTGGCCGCCCAGGGTGAGGCCGTCAGCCAACAGGCGATCGCCGACGTGACCGGCACGCTCGCGGCGCAGGACCCGGCCGGGTGGGCGGAGGTCCCGCTCGACCTGCAGACCCTGCAGGTGGAACAGCGAGCGGCGATCGAGACCTGGTCGGCGCTCGAGATCTCGCCGCCGTCCGATGACGAGCTGCGGGCGATGTACGACGCCGGCACCACAGAGTCGGGGATCGTGTGCAGCGCCCACATCCTCGTCGCCACCGAGGCCGAGGCGCAGGCGATCCTCGACCGGCTCGAGGGCGGAGCCGACTTCGCCGAGCTGGCGGCGAGCGAATCGACCGACACCGGCTCGGGCGCCGACGGCGGGAACCTGCCGTGCGCGCTGACCAACACGTTCGAGGAGACCTACGTTCCCGAGTTCGTCGAGGCCGCCCTCGCGGCCGAGATCGGCGAGCCGTTCGGACCCGTGCAGAGCGAGTTCGGGTACCACGTCATCGTGTTGCGGTCGTCGGACCAGGTCGATCCCGCGGAGCTCTCGGCGCTGTACATGGAAACGTCGACGCGGTTCCAGCGGGCGGCGGCCGCGGTCGACATCTACGTCGACCCGCGCTACGGAACGTTCAACGCGACCACCGGCGTCGAACCGCTCGGATGACCGGGCAGCCGCACGTCGTCGTCGTCGGCCTCGGACCCGGCAGCCCGGCGCACGTCACCGTCGAGACACTCGAGGAGATCGAGCGCATCGGGCGCCGGTTCGTGCGCACCAGCCGTCATCCCTCGGCACATCTCGTGCCCGATGCAGTGTCGTTCGACGAGCTGTACGAGTCGGCCGACACGTACGACGACGTCTACACCGAGCTCGCCGACCGAGTCGTGCACGCGGCCATCGACGCCGGCGAAGTGCTGTACGCAGTCCCCGGCAGTCCACTCGTCCTCGAGCGCAGCGTGCGTCACCTGATCGCCGACGACCGCGTCGAGTGCACGGTCCTGCCGGCCCTGTCGTTCCTCGACATCGCCTACGCCCGGCTGGGCATCGATCCGGTCGAGGTCGGGCTGCGGCTCGTCGACGGCCACGAGTTCGCCGTCGCCGCGGCGGGCGAACGGGGCCCGCTGTTGGTCGCCCACACCCACGCCAGTTGGGTCCTGTCGGACATCAAGCTCGCCGTGGAGGACGCGACCGGTGACGAGGAGGTCGTGATCCTGCAGCGCCTTGGGACCGCCGACGAGGCGATCACGCACACGACCTGGGCCGAGCTCGACCGCACCGTCGAGCCCGATCACCTGACCGCGCTCTACATCCCGCACCTGGCCGCGCCGGTCGGCGCCGAGTACGTGCGGTTCCATCAGCTCGCCCGGACCCTGCGTGAGCAGTGCCCGTGGGACATCGAGCAGACCCACCACACCCTGATCCCCTATGTGATCGAGGAGACCTACGAGCTCGTCGATGCGCTCGAGGCCCTGAACACCAGCGACTCCAACACTGGCGACTCGAACAGCGACGAGCATCTCATCGAAGAGCTCGGCGACTTGCTCTACCAGATCGAGTTCCACGCCACGATCGCCGAACAGCAGGGCCGCTTCACGATCGCCGACGTGGCGCGTGGCGTGCACGACAAGCTCGTGCGCCGCCATCCGCACGTGTTCGGTGACACGGTCGTCGATGGCACCGAGACGGTGCTGCGCAACTGGGACCAGATCAAGCGGGCCGAGAAGGGTCGTGGCCCGACGTTCGACGGGAGGTCCGAGGGAGTCTTCGACGGCATCCCGGGGTCGTTCCCCGCGTTGTCATACGCCCACGAGGTGCAGAAGAAGGCCGCCAAGGTGGGGTTCGACTGGCCCGAGGTCGACGGTGCGCTGGCCAAGATCGTCGAGGAGGCGGCCGAGCTGGGCGAGGCGGCGGCGACGTCGGGACCCGAGGCGATACGCGACGAGCTCGGCGACCTGCTGTTCGCGGTCGTCAACGTCGCCCGCCATCTCGGGGTCGACCCGGAGTCGACGTTGCGGGCGGCCACGCAGAAGTTCCGGGCCCGCTTCGAGGCTGTCGAGGCGCTCGCCCGAGCGGGCGACCTCGATCTCACCACCCTCGGGATCGATCAGCTCGACGCGTTGTGGGAGCAGGTCAAGCTCGAACAGCGACGCTGACGATCAGCGGGCAGCCTGCAGCAACACGTTCTCACCGAACGCCTTGCGAAGCGCGAAGCGATGTTCGGAGGCGCCCTCGATCGAGCGGAAGGCCTCGTTGACGGCGATCGCGCCGAGGACCTGCACGAGTGCCGCGATGATCAGGTACGAGGCAAGCCGGGCCCACTCGTCCGGATCGCTCGTCGGCACGATTGTCGACAGCGCACCGAGCCCCTGGACCACGGCGAGATAGGCGACGGCCGCGAGGTAGCTCATCCGAAGCGGCCGTCGGGGACCCTCCGCGGCGCTCGCTACACGTTCGAGCACGAACACCGGTACCGCCATGACGAGTGCCTGCAGCAGCAGCCCTCCGGTCGCCGTCGCCCAGTCGTCGGCCGGCGCCACGACCGAAGCAGCGAGTGCCCAGACACCGGCCACGGCGGCTGGGATCGACAAGGCGGCGATGACCGGGTTGCAGCGGCGGGCGGTCGCGCGCCGCACGTTGAGGGTGGCGAGAGCCGCCCACGCGGTGGCGAGCGGCACGACCGCCAGCGCGACGATCGATTCCGTGCGCCGCAGTGTGTCGAACAGATCCCACGCCCGCTCGATCTGGTTCGAGAGCACCCCTGACTCGCGGTTCTCCTGCCACAGCAACAGGATCAACAGGCCGGCACCGAGGGTGAACATGGCGAGTGCCCCGAGCAGGAACGACACTGCGAACCGCAAGAAGCGCGAGCCGCTGATCGGCGGACGGGCCGGGATCAAGTCCGTGTTCTCGTGGCGCACATGCGGCAACACGCGCTCGCGCAGGGACTTCTTGGGAGGTTTTTCGGCTTCGACCCGGTTCGGCAACGTGGGTGGCGGGGCATCGACCATCGGCGTTCCAACGGGCGGCGCAAGTGGCCGGTCGAGCGTGACAGGATCTAGTCCCACGTCGCGTCATCGTCCGGTGACCCACGGATCTTGAGGGTTTCTTCCCGGGCGGGCCAGACTGAACCGGTGCGACTGCAGATCGCGAACCCTTCGCTGCATCCCGCGATCGCGGCGTTCCCCTTCATCGAACGGCTCGCCGACTGGGATCTCCCGCACATGCACGGTGTTCTCGGCCTCCATCGCCACGTCGTGCGCCTGGTCGAGACGGAATCGGTGTCGTATGTCGTCAAGGAGCTCCCCGACGACCTCGCGCTCCGTGAGTACCGGCTGCTGAGAGAGCTCGACGAGGAGCGTCTGCCGACCGCCGAAGTGGTCGCGGTGCTCACCGAGAAGCCCGACGGCGCCGACGGTCTGCTGATCACGCGGCACCTCGACTACTCACTCCCGTACCGCACGCTGTTGTCGGGCCGCGGGCTCACGATCCCGTACCTCGGCGAGCGCATGCTCGATGCGATGGTCGGTCTGCTCGTGCGCCTCCACCTCGCGGGGTTCTGGTGGGGCGACTGTTCTCTCTCCAACACGCTGTTCCGGCGTGACGCCGGGGCGCTGTCCGCCTACGCGATCGACCTCGAGACCGCCGAACGCCACCCGCAGCTGTCCGACGGCCAGCGCCTGCTCGACATCGACATCGCCGCCGAGAACGTGGCGGGTGGGCTGCTCGACCTCCAGGCCGGCGGCCGCCTGCAGGTCGACATCGATCCGTGGGAGGTGTCGGGCGCGATCGAGGAGCGCTACCGGCAACTCTGGGCCGAGGTCACCTACGCCGAGGAGTTCGACTCCGATGAGTTGTGGATCGTCGAGCGCCGGCTCGAACGGCTGCACGACCTCGGCTTCGACGTCGGCGAGATGGAGCTGGTGACCACCGACGACGCCGTACAACGCCTGCGCCTCCAGCCCCGCGTCGTCGAGCACGGGTACCACGCCGAGCGGCTGCGCAGCCTGACCGGGCTCGACACCGAGGAGAACCAGGCCCGCCGGCTGCTCAACGACATCTGCGCGTTCGGCGCCCACCTGCAGGAGAACGGCGGGCGGGCGCTGCCGGAGAACATCGTCGCCGTGCGCTGGCTCGACCAACGGTTCGAGCCCGTCATCGAGGCGGTGCCGGCCGATCTGTTCAGCAAGCTCGAGCCGGCCGAGCTGTACCACCAACTTCTCGAACACCGGTGGTTCCTCAGCCAGGAGTGCGAGGCCGATGTCCCCCTCGAGGAGGCACTCGAGTCGTACATCACCGACGTCCTGGCGAGCGCCCCCGACGAGCTGCTGCAGGTCGGCGAGGTCACGATGGAGCTCCCCGTGATCGCGTCCGACCAGATCGATTGGGCCCCGGCTGACTGAGTCGGCTCACAGCACGTCTGCTCGATGATCGTTTGGTCGCCGACGCTTCTGACTGAGTCGGCTCACAGCACGTCTTCTCGATGATCGTTTGGTCGCCGACTCGGTACGGTGCTGGATATGAGCGACATCGTCCACATCGCCGGTCGCGAGATCCTCGACTCTCGCGGCAACCCGACCGTCGAGGTCGAAGTCGTCCTCGAGAGCGGCTCCCGAGGTCGGGCCGCCGTGCCGAGCGGTGCATCGACGGGCGAGCACGAGGCGGTCGAGCTGCGTGACGGTGGCGAGCGGTACCTCGGCAAGGGCGTGCTGACCGCGGTCGGGTTCGTGAACGGCGAGATCGCCGATGTGCTCGAGGGTTTCGACGCTCTCGACCAGCGCACCGTCGACCGTGAGTTGGTCGAGCTCGACGGCACCGACAACAAGGCGCGCATCGGCGCCAACGCGATCCTCGGCACCAGTCTGGCGGTCGCCAAGGCGGCGGCCGACGAGCTCGAGCTCCCGCTCTACCGCTACGTGGGCGGGCCCAACGCGCACGTGTTGCCGGTGCCGATGCTGAACGTCGTCAACGGTGGCGTCCACGCCGACAACTCGATCGACCTGCAGGAGTTCATGATCATGCCGGTCGGCGCCCCGTCGTTCTCGGAGGCGTTGCGCTGGGGAGCGGAGACGTACCACACGCTCAAGAAGGTGCTCCACGACCAGCACCTGTCGACCGCGGTCGGTGACGAAGGCGGGTTCGCGCCCGACCTCGCCACCAACGAGGACGCCATCAAGATCCTCGTCCAAGCGATCGAGCAGGCCGGTTTCACGCCTGGCGACGACATCGCGATCGCGCTCGACCCGGCGATGAGCGAGTTGTACCGCGACGGCGCCTACCACCTCGACGGTGAGGGCAAGGTGCTGTCGTCGGACGAGATGGTGGACTACTGGACCCACCTGGTCGCGAGCTACCCGATCGTCTCGATCGAGGACGGCATGGCCGAGGACGACTGGGACGGTTGGGCGCACCTCACCGGTGCGCTCGGCGCACGCGTTCAACTCGTTGGTGACGACCTGTTCGTCACCAACGTCCAGCGGCTCCGGATGGGGATCGACCGTGCCGTTGCCAACAGCGTGCTCGTCAAGGTCAACCAGATCGGCTCGCTGACCGAGACGCTGGACACCGTCGAGCTCGCGACGCGCCACTCGTACACGTCGGTGATGAGCCACCGCAGCGGCGAGACCGAGGACGCCACGATCGCCGATCTCGCGGTCGCCACCAACTGCGGTCAGATCAAGACCGGCGCGCCCGCCCGCAGCGACCGCGTCGCCAAGTACAACCAACTGCTCCGCATCGAAGCCGACCTCGGCGAATCAGCCGCCTTCCGCGGCCGTTCCGCTTTGGCACCGTTGCACTGACCACTCATATCTCGAACTCTGATCGTCGGCGGCGGAGCTGGGGGTCGGGGCTTTCGTCGAGGGCGGCCAGCAGGACCGTGCGGATCGTGTCGTCGTCGGTGAACTCGGCGAGATGTTCGTGGGCGAGATCGGCGGCGTGGTGCAGGCGGCCGCCGGCGATGCTCGTGCAGATCTCGTCGTGCTGGCGTCGCTTGCGCTCGCACTCGGCACCGGAATGGTGGTGGGGGTGGAGGTGATGCATCGACGCGATCGTCATGGAGCGCGCTGTCGTTTCGCTGGACGGCCGCTTTCGGCCCTGCTACCTGGGGGCTAGCTTCGGGCTGTGAAGGTCGGACTGCTGGGCCCGCTCGACGTTCGCGACGACGGTGGCGAGTCGATCGCGCTCACCGGCTTCCGCCAGCGCACCCTCCTCGCCCTGCTCGCCCTGCGACCCGGCGTGGTGACCCCTGCCGAACGCCTGATCGAGGACATGTGGGCCGAGCGCGACCTGCAGCAGCCGGCGAATGCCCTCCAAGTGGTCGTGTTCAAGGTGCGCCGGACGCTCGGCACCGACCGGATCGTGACGCGCCCGCCCGGCTACCTGCTCGACGTCGACGACGACGACGTCGACGCCCACCGGTTCGAGCGGCTGGTCCGGGAGGGCCGGGAGGCGCTCGGCGACGGCCGGGCCGCTGCCGCCGCAGATTGCTTCGACCGTGCGCTCGACCTGTGGCGAGGCGCGGCGCTGGCCGAGTTCGCCGACGTGCCGACAGCGGTCGCGGCGGCGAGCCGGTGGGAGGAGCTGCGGGCGTCGGTCACCGAGGACCGCTTCGACGCACTGCTCAGCGCCGGCCGGCACTCCGAACTCGTCCCCGAGCTCGACGCGGCGATCGCCGCGGCCCCGTTCCGCGAGCGGTTGCGAGGGCAGTTGATGCTCGCCCTGTACCGGTCGGGGCGACAGGCCGACGCGCTCCGCGCGTACTCGGATGCCAGACACGTGCTGGCCGACGAGCTGGGGCTCGAACCGAGCACCGATCTGCGCCGGCTCGAGACCGCGATCCTCGAGCACGATCCGACGATCGAGGCCCCTCCGACCACCCGCGCGGTCGCGGCCCAAGCCACCGACGTCGCCGCGCCACCCGCGGTCCCGGCGGCCGCGCCGACCAACCTCCGACGTTCGCTGTCGACGTTCGTCGGTCGCCAGGCCGACATCACCGGGGTGGCGCTAACCCTGGCCGAACACCGTCTCGTCACCCTCGTCGGCGCCGGCGGCTGCGGAAAGACACGACTCGCGACCGAGTTCGCCGCCGGTCACCTCGACGAGTACCGGGACGGTGTCTGGTTCGTCGCCTTCGACACCGTCGGTTCCGACGAGGCCGTCCTCCCGGCGCTGGCAGACGCGCTCGGCCTGTCGTCGGCCGACGTCGCCGCCACGATCGCGTCGCCGCCGATCGGCGACGACGATCGGGTCCGCGGGTTCCTGACCGATCGCGTCTCGCTCGTGATCCTCGACAACTGCGAGCACGTCATCGACGGTGCGGCACGGCTGGCCGTCGATCTGCTCGAGTCGGCACCGGAACTGCGGCTGTTGGCGACCAGCCGGGAGGCGCTCCGCGTCCCCGGTGAGGCGGTGTGGGTCGTCCCGCCCCTCGACACCGACGACGCGGTGACCCTGTTCGCCGACCGCGCCCGGGCGGCCACCTCGGCGTTCGATCCGACCGATGCCGAGCGCAGCGCCCTCGCCGACCTGTGCACACGCCTCGACGGCATGCCACTGGCCATCGAGCTCACGGCCGCGCGCAGCAACGCCTTCTCTGTGACACAGCTCTCGGAGCGGATCGACGACCGCTTCCGCCTGCTCACGGGTGGAGCGAGGACCGCCCTGCCGCGCCAGCAGACGCTGCGGGCGGTGACCGACTGGAGCTACGACCTGCTGTTCGACCACGAGCGCCGGGTGTTCGAGCGGCTGTCGGTGTTCTCCGGCGGGTGCTCGTTGGATGCGGCCGAGTGGGTCAGCGCCGACGCCCAGCTCGCGCACGCGGACGTCGGCCCGATCGTCGGCCGGTTGGTCGACAAATCGCTCCTCGTGACCGACGGATCGGGGCGGTACCGGCTGCTGCAAACGCTCGGCCAGTACGGCCGCGAGCGCCTCGTCGCCCGCGACGACAACGAAGCAGTGCGCGACCGTCACGCCGAGTACTACCGAGACCTTGCCGAGCGATCGTGGGTCGACTGGCGCCGGGCCGGCGGCCGGCCGCAGACGTGGTGGATGTCGCATCTCACCGACGAGCTCGACAACCTGCGGGCGGCCCTGACGTGGTCGATCGGCCGCGCTGATCCGAGCACGGCGCGGGCGCTCGCCGGATCACTGGCGTTCTACTGGTGGTACACCGGTCGGACCGCGGAAGGGCACGGCTGGCTGGAGCAGGCGCTCGACTGCCCGGGTGACGCACCGGAGTCTTCCCACGGACTGGCCCTTGCCTGGGACGCCTTTCTCGGCATCAAAGCCGGCCGAGTCGACGCCGCCCTCGACCGGATCACCGAGGCGCTCGACGTCGCCGACGCCACGGGTGATCCGGCGACGATCGGGCTGGCCCGCACTGCCGCCGCCGAGCTCGCCGCGTTTCACGGTCACCTCGACGTTGCCGCCACCCACCTCGACCACGGGCAGCAGGCGCTCGAAGCGGCGCGGGGGCCGTGGACCAGGGCATTCGCCGCCCAGATGCGCTGCTATGCCCACGGCCTCGCCGGCAGGCACGAGGATGCGGAGCGCGAGATCGTCATTGCGATCGAGCTGTTCCGCTCGGTCGGCGATGTCTGCAGCGTGGTGACGTCACTCGATCAGCTCATCCGCGAGCAGCAATCGATGGGGCGGTACGAGGCGGTCGAGGCCTCCGTGCGCGAGGCGCGCGACGTCAGACGCGGCACACGGGCTGCGCGGCTGGCACGCCCTCATGACCACCCGGCTCGCATCACTCATCCGCCATGACGATCCGAACGGTGCCGTCGAGTTGCACCGCACCGCGCTCGACGTCGCTCGCGAGTTGGCCCTCCCCGACGTCGAGGCGACCGCCCTCGACGGTCTCGGTCTCGTCCGGCGCCGCAGCGGTGACCTCGACGAGGCCCGGCGGTGCCACGAGGCGTCGCGACTCGTCAGCGGCCGGTTCCGTACCGCGCGGGGCACGGCGCGCAGCGCGGTCCAACTCGGATACGTGGCCGAGGCGATGGGCGACCACGAAGCCGCCCGGCGTTATCACCACGAGGCGTTGGCGATCGCACGCGACCGTTCCGACGCCCGAGGCGTTGCGTCGGCGATCGAGGGGCTGGCGTCGGCGGCAGCCAGCGACGACGCCGAGCTGGCGGCGATGCTGCTCTGGCACAGCTCGCAGCTTCGCGCCGGCGGTGCGACGCCGCTGTGGGACGACGATCGGCTCGACGTCGAGCGCACCGACCACGCGGTTCGGTCGCAGCTCGGCGAGCGCTATGACGCCGCGTTCGAGGCCGGGAACGCGCACGACCTCGACGACCTGCTGGCACGCGCCGGCGCTCCATCGCCAGCATCCTGACGCCCGGACGCGAGAGGTCTCGATCAGCGCAGTGAGCTGAACACCGCCCGCACCTCAGCGGTGAAGAGCTCGGGCTCCTCCCAGGCGGCGAAGTGGCCGCCCTTGTCGACCTCGTTGAAGTAGGCGAGGCCGGGGTAGGCCGTCTCGACCCAGCTGCGCGGGGCCGCCCAGATCTCGCCCGGGAACGTCGTGAAGCCGACCGGGACCGACACCGGCGGAGGAGCATGGCCGGCCGCACCCGCGGCCGCCAGGAAGCGGCCGAACTCCCAGTACCACCGGGCGGCCGAGGTGCCGGTGCCCGTGAGCCAGTACAGGGTGATGTTGTCCAGGATGTTGTCCCGGGTGAGGTTGCCGACGGGCTCGCCGTCGACGAACGCCCGGGAGATCTTGTAGTAGCTGTCCGTGTCGTGGTCGAGCATCCATGCCGCCAGCCCGACCGGTGAGTCCAGCAAGGAGTAGCCGATCGTCTGCGGCCGGGTGGTTTGCTCCAGGAAGTAGCCGAAGCCGTCGGTCGTGAACGTGGCGAGCTTCTCGTGCGCGGCACGTTCCTGCTCCGACTCCTTCGGCAGCACGTCCTTGAGGGCGATCGCCAGCGCGAGCAGGTTGACGTGGATGCCGAGCAGCCCCTCGGGTCCCTGGCGGCCCATCGCGTCGGTGACGGCGGCACCCACGTCGCCACCCTGGGCGACGTAGCGCGTGTAGCCGAGGCGGGCCATCAGCTCGGCCCACGCTTGTGCGATGCGGCCGTTCTCCCAGCCGAGCTCGGTCGGCGCGCCGGAGAAGCCGTAGCCCGGCAACGACGGCAGCACCAGATGGAATGCGTCCTCGGGTGTACCGCCGTGAGCCGTCGGGTCGGTGAGCGGGCCGACGGTGTCGAGCAGCTCGATGACCGAGCCGGGCCAGCCGTGGGTCATGAGCAGCGGCAACGCGTTCTCGTGCCGCGACCTGACGTGGATGAAGTGGATCTCGACCCCGTCGATCTCGGTGGTGTACTGCGGGAGCGCGTTCAGTCTCGCCTCGCACCTGCGCCAGTCGTACTCGCTCGTCCAGTAGCGGGCGAGCGACTGCAGCGTCGCCAGCTGCACGCCCTGCGATCGGTCGGGCACGAGCTCCTGGTTGGGCCAGCGCGTCGCTGCGACACGCTGGCGCAAGTCGTCGAGCTGCTCCTGTGGAACCTCGACCTGGAACGAAGAAATCTCGGTGGTGGTATCGACGGTGGTGCTCATGACGCCTCCTTGGCGTTGCGACCAGGAGCAGCACGGATCTCGGTCGTGACGAGGTCCGGCTCCTGCCAGGCCGCACGGGTGGTCAGGATCTCTTTGGCGAGACCCGATGCGGTTGGTGACACCTCCAAACCTGCTCCTCTCCGCTGCACGTCGCACCCGGGGCCACCCTGGTCTGCTACTGGTCCGTCCGACGACCGACCCCGGCAGCGCGGCTGCAAGCGCGAACACCAACGGCAAGTCAGCGTGGTGTAAGCGGGCCGCAAGCGGGGCTTGCGAAGGTGGGGACATGTCCGAATTTCCTGCCGTCGTCGAGCTGGACGACCCCCGTGCCGTCGATCCGGCGCTGGTCGGTGCCAAGGCCGCCAACTTGGCCCGCGCCCGCTCGGCCGGCCTTCCAGCGTTGCCCGGGGTCGTCTTGACCACCAGCTGGAGCCCGACCGAAGCCGAGTCCGCCACTGCGGCCTGGCGTCGCCTCTCGGATGATGGTGCGCGCCGTGTCGTGGTGCGCTCGTCGTCCACCGGCGAGGACGGCGGTGAGTCGTCGATGGCGGGAGTCTTCGAGTCCGTGCTGGACGTCGACGACGAGGAGCGCTTCCTCGACGCCGTCGACACCGTGGTCAGGTCGGCAACGGCCGCCCGTGACGCCGGGCTCGTCGACGCCTCGATGGCGGTACTGGTTCAGCCGATGATCGACGCCGCGTGGGGTGGTGTGCTGTTCGGCGCCGATCCTGTGTCCGGGCGGCGTGATCGCTTCCTCATCGCCGCCGTCGACGGTGGGCCCGACGAGCTCGTCTCCGGCCGCATCGACGGTTGGACGGCGGTGCTCGACCGGCACGGGCGGGTGCGAGAGGTGCGCTCGGGCCACAACGCGCCGCGCCCGTCACGTCATGACGTGCGGCGACTCGCCGCGCTTGCTCGCCAGGTCGCCAGGACATACGGCGGCCCGCAGGACATCGAGTGGGCCGTGACCGCCGACCGCCAGCTCCACCTGCTGCAGGCCCGCCCGATCACGACGATCGGGCCGGCCACCGGCACCGTGTTCGGTCCCGGTCCGGTGGCCGAATCGTTCCCCGCACCGCTGGCGACACTCGAACAGGACCTCTGGCTGTCGCCGATGCGCGACGGCTTGCGCGCCGCCATCCGGCTGACCGGTTCGATGCCGGCCGGCGCCCTCGACCGCAGCCCGATCGTGGTGGCGGTCGACGGCATGGCCGCCGCCGACCTGGGCGCGCTCGGTGTCGACCCGACGGGCGGCGGACTGTTGCGCCGGCTCGATCCGCGACCACCGGCACGACGCCTGCGCGCGGCGTGGCGTGTCGGCCGCTTGCGCAGCGCCTTCGTCGAGCTCGCCACCGACCTGATCGGCCGCGTCGACGCCGACTTGTCGGCCGTGCCGGCACTCGATGAGCTCGCCAACCACGAGCTCGTCGCGATCCTGCGCAACGGCCGCCGCACGCTCGCCAGCCTGCACGGCCACGAGGCCATCGCCGGGCTCCTCATCCCGAGCTCCGCCACCGCATCGGTGACCGGTGCGTCGCTGGCACTCTCAGCCGTCGCCCAGGCGCACGCCGAAGGCGTACCGATGGCCGAGCTGATCGAGCGTGATCCAGTGGTGCTGGCCCTCCTCGCGCCCAGCATCGGCGACCGCGACGGCATCGAAGAGCTGGGCAACGTCGCCATGCCGTTCCCGGCACCGGCGGGGACCCGTGACGATCCCGACCCCGCCGCCGTCGCGCGCGAAGCGCTGCGCCTGCGTGTGCGGTGGCTTCAAGAGCTGACCGCTCGCGCGGCGTGGGAGCTCGCCCACCGCCTCGTAGCCGTCGAAGTGCTCCCGACGCTGCGGTCGGTGCGGCTGCTCACCCTCGACGAGCTGGCGAGTGCCGCCCAGGTGCGCACGCTGCCGGCCGACCTCGACGATCGCCGCGAGCCCACCGGGTCGTCCCTCCCGGCCCGGTTCCGCCTCGACGACGACGGCACTGCCTGGGCGGCTCCCGCTCCGTCCGGCCGCCGTCGTCGTCGGGCGCGGACGCACGATGGAGCAGTCGGCGTCAGCGCCGGCACCGCGTGCGGAAGCGTCGTGGTGTTGCGCGACGGTCTCGATCGCGACGTGCCGGTCGGCGCCGTGTTGGTGGTCAGCCACCTCGACCCGCGGCTCGCTCCGATCATCTCCCGGCTGGGGGCGCTCGTCGCCGAGACGGGCAGCGCGCTCAGTCACCTGGCGATCCTCGCTCGCGAGTACCACGTCCCGACCGTCGTCGGAGTCGTCGGGGCGACCACGCGGTTCCACGACGGTCAGCTCGTCACCGTCGACGGGAGCGCAGGCACCGTGGGTGTCGTCACCGTCGAAGACACCGAAACGATCGGCGCGGCGAAGATCGACGCGAGCGGATGCGACGAGACACCGGCCGAACAGCCCACCACCGTAGGAGCACCGTCATGAACGCTCGCCTGCTCGGCAAGCTCGCCGCATTCGTCACACTCGCCGCCTCCGGCGCGTACGTGTTCATCTACCTGTACCGGTGGGAGTGGAACCGGGCCCAGATGTCGGCCGCGATCTTCATCGCTGCCGAGGTCGGACTGATCGGGTGGCTCCTCGCCGACCGCATGCGGCGACTCGAGCGCCGCCTCGACCATGCCGCCCTCGATGCCGAACAGCGGCGGATCCAGATCCTGCGGACGACCGCGCCGGCGCCGCGCACGAACTTCAAGTGGCTCGTGCGTCCGGAGCACAGCAATGTGTTCATCCCGGTGCTGCTCGGCGCTGGTGCGGTGCTGTCCGGCCTGGCGTGGCTCGTCGAGCGACTCGCCAAGGCGACCGCCGGGCGTGCCGCCGAGCACGGGCTGGCGCGCCAGCTCGGCGAGCTCGATCTGCCGAGTGGCGGCCTCCTCGACGGCGGGCTCGATCCACTGGCACTGCTCAGGGGTCCGCGGCGATGAAACGGCTCATCGCCTACCTCGCGCTCGCCGTCAGCGGCGTGGTGGGGCTCGTCGCAATGATGAACGCGACGCAGAACCGGCCCGACGATCCACGACCGGGCTCGATGAGCACGCTCGCGTTCACGGTGTCGGACCGCGACTTCCCCGGCGGCGAGCAGACCGCCGCCCGAACGCTGATGGCGGTGTGCGCGGCGACCGTCGACGACGCCACCATCTCCGTGCCCGCTCGGGCACCCGAGGCAGAAGACGCAGCTGACCGTGCGTGGCGTGTGACCATCACGCCGGCACTCGGCGAGCATGGTCGCAAGCGGTTGGAAGGATGCCTCGAGGACGTCACACTGGATCGGGTGATCGGCCATGTGACCGACGTCCGGACCAGCGAATGAACACTGGCCAACTGGGCACCGTTCATCGCCATCGACCGGTGACGCTCCCGGTCGCGACGACCGGTGGCGGGTGGCTGCTGGCGGCGGCCGCGGTGTGCTTCACGATGCTCGCCATCGGCGCCGCGACCAACGCCTTGCCGTGGGATGAACCGATCAGTCGGGCCGTGATCGACGCCAGGTCGCCATTCTGGAACAGCGTCGCGCTCCGGGTGTCGTCGATCGGATCGACCCCCGTCATCGTCGTGACGAGTGCGATCATCGCCGTCGTCGCATGGCGCCGCTGCCCTCGACTGGCGGTGGCGATCGTCGTCCTCGCCGTCGCCAGGCCGCTGTCGGAGTTCGTGCTCAAGGAGCTGATCGGCCGCGAGCGACCCGTCGGCGACCGCATGGTCCGCGGGCGCGGCCCGGCATTCCCGAGCGGGCACCCGTACGCGGTCGCCATCACCTGGGGTCTGGTCCCGATGGTGGTGGCGCTGTACAGCCGCCGCCCGGCGCTGCCGCGGATCGTCGCCGCCATCGCCTGGAGCGCGGCCGTCGCCGTCGCGGCGAGCCGCGTCTGGCTCGGCGTGCACTGGACCTCCGACGCCGCCGCCGGCCTCCTCGTCGGCCTGCTCGCGGTGTGCCTCGCCGAACGCTTCGTCGCCGGCAACGGCTGCGCGTGCGCGTCCTTGCCATCTCACACGTGATGCGGCCTGCGAGAATGACGGCGTGGCTTCGTCGCGCACGTCTGTCCAGCGTCCCGAGACGCCCCCGCGCGCCTCGGACGCCGGCCGGTCGAGGTTGGGCGATCTCACCCGGCCGATCGGCGTCGACCGCCGCATCGCCCGGCGGCGGCGGTCGAACCTGTTGCTCGGCCTCGTCGCCCTGGTGATCGCGGGAGCGATCGCGGCCGCGCTGTTCGTGTTGCCCGTGCAGACCTACTTCGGGCAGGACGAAGCGTTGGCCAAGCGACAGGAACAGCTCGACCAACTCGACGCGGTCAACTTCGACCTGCAGCGCGAGGTCGATCGCCTCGCCACCGACGACGGCATCCGCGAGGCGGCGCGCGAGGAGATCGGCTACGTCGAGGCCGGCGAGCTCCGCCAGTCGGTGCTCGAGTTCCCGGATCTGCCCACCGATCTTCCCGACGGATGGCCGTACGACCTCGTCACCGCCATCATCGCCGCGCGAACCGCGGCGACACCCTGACCAACCAACCCCAGGCGGACCGATGAGCTCCAGCCAGACGACACTCTCGCCGACGCGGCCCCCGATCGTGGCGGAGGCGCTCGTGCGGCACTTCGGCTCGGGCGACGACCTCGTGCGCGCCGTCGACGGCGTCGACCTCCAGGTCGAGGCCGGCGAGATCTTCGGATTCCTCGGTCCGAACGGCGCCGGGAAGAGCACGACCGTGCGGATGCTCACCACGTTGCTGCGGCCGACGTCGGGGAAGGCCACCGTCGCCGGCTACGACGTCGTCCAGCAAGCAGATCAGGTGCGACGCTCGATCGGTGTCGCGCTCCAGGACGCGGCGATCGATCCGCTGATGACCGGTGCCGAGCTGCTCCAACTCCAAGCCGTGCTCTACGGCCTGCCAAAGGCGATCCACACGGCGCGGGCCGGCGAGTTGCTCGAGCGGGTCGGGTTGACGGGAGCCGCCGATCGACGTGTCGGCACGTACTCGGGCGGGATGAGACGGCGCCTCGACCTGGCGATGTCGTTGATCCATGAACCGTCCGTGCTGTTCCTCGACGAGCCGACGACCGGTCTCGATCCGATGAGCCGGATCTCGTTGTGGGAGGAGATCCGGCGCCTCAACATCGAGGGCACGACGGTGTTGCTCACGACCCAGTACCTCGAGGAAGCCGATCAGCTCGCGGACCGGATCGCGATCATCGATCACGGGTTGATCGTGCGCCAGGGTGAGCCGGCGGCGTTGAAGCGCGAGCTCGGGGACCCGACGTTGTTCGTCCACGTGGCGCCCGAGCACATCGAAGCGGCGAAGGGGCTGATCACCGAGTTCGGTGAGCTGCGGCCGAGCCCGGAAGGCACGCTCGGCGTCACGGTGGCCGGCGGTTCGAGGGCGGTGTCAGCGGTGGTCCGACGTCTCGACGAGGCGGGCATCGCCGTCGACAGTCTCGATCTGCGGGAACCGAGCCTCGACGACGTGTTCGCCCAGGCGACCGGTTACCGGCTCGAGGGTGCCGAAGCTGGTTCCGGCGGGTCGAACTTCCCGGAGGCCGACGTCGGGTTCGAAGCGGCGATCGCCAGGGCCAGTCCGGCGCGTGGGCGACGGCGGGGACGCCGATGACGTTCATTGCGTTCCCCGGCCACGCAGGCCGTTGCTGGCCGCTCGTCGGCTGGCGCCTCCTCCCTCGCATCGGCGGCACGGTCGACCGATGACCATCACTGCGCTCGCGTCGGATCGACGGACGGCGATCCTGGCCCAGACCTCGGCGATGTCGAAACGGGCGATCCTTGCCCTCGCCCGTCAGCCGGCGACGGTGATCCCGTCGCTCGTGTTCCCGTTGTTCTTCGTCGCCCTCGGCACCGCCGCGTTCGGTCGCGCCATCGAGCTGCCAGGCTTCCCCGAGGTCGACTCGTTCCTCGACTTCGCGCTCGCCGGGG
Organism: Ilumatobacteraceae bacterium; assembly: GCA_963776935.1. GTDB lineage: Bacteria > Actinomycetota > Acidimicrobiia > Acidimicrobiales > Ilumatobacteraceae > JALOLG01. Next base: position 452,781 of record CAVZOP010000001.1, read on the forward strand.
CGATCGTCCAAGGCGTCCTGTTCGGTTCGATCACCAGCGCGACCGCCCTGGCCATCGACATCGAGACCGGCTTCTTCGATCGGCTGCTGGCGTCGCCGACCTCGCGGGTGAGCATCCTCGTGAGCCGGCTGGCGGGCGCGATGGTCTACGCCGCGGTGCAGACGGTGTTGTTCGTCGTCGTGCTGCTGCCGTTCGGCTTGACGGTGGGCGCCGGTCCGGTGGGGGTGTTGGTGATGGTTGCCGGCGGGATGTTGACGGCGCTCGCCGTCGGGGGTGCGATGTCGGCGATGGCGATCCGCACGGGATCGTCGGAAGCTGTGCAGGGCTCGTTCCCACTGCTGTTCATCCTGCTGTTCCTCTCGAGTGCGTTCTTCCCTCGCGAGACCATGAACGGCGTCTACAAGCGCATCGCCGACATCAACCCGATCTCGCATCTCGTCGAAGGGTTCCGTGATCTCACGATCGAGGGGCTGTCGTGGTCGGCCGTCGCGCGCACGTTGCTCATCTCGGGAGCCCTGGCAGTCGTCGCGATCGCGATCGCGCTGCGCAGCCTTCGCAAGAGGATCGCGTCGCGATGAGCCACTCCGTCGATCCGATCCGGACGCCAGGTGCTCCGCTCCCGCTGACGACAGCTGATCCGTTCCGGCGGACCGCGACCCCGGCCGCGGCGTGCGGTCTCGCGCTCAGAAGCCTGCGCAACATCCGCCGCCTCCCATCGGCATTCCTGCCGGCGCTGCTGATGCCGGTCTTCCAGGCGGTCGCCTTCTCCGGCACCTACTTCGGGATCACAGAGCTGCCTGGGTTCCCGACCGACCGCTCGATCAACTGGTTCCTCCCGTTGGCGGTGGTCATGGGAGCGTCGTTCAGTGGTCTCGGGGTCGGCTTCGCGACGATCCGCGACCTCCAGGGCGGTTTCTACGACCGGCTGAGAATGTCGCCGGCCCCGCGGCGCTCGCTCGTGCTCGGCCCGCTGCTCGCGGCGTGGGGCAGAACCCTGATCGTCGTCACCATCGTGTTCGGGGTCGGCACGATCTTCGGCGCCCGCCTCACCGATGGTCCGCTCGGATTGGTGACGCTCTACGTCGCCGGGCTCGGGATGTCGACGATCGGCACCGGGTGGGGTCTCGGCCTCGCGTACCGGTTCCGCGACATGCGGGCGGCGGCGATCATGCAGCTGACGCTGTTCGTCGGGTTGTTCCTCACGTCGGCGCAGTCGCCGCTGTCGTTGATGACCGGCTGGTTGCACACGGTTGCGCGGCTCAACCCGCTGACCAACATCCTGCGCCTCGCCCGGGTCGGCTTCCTCGGCGACATCGTGTGGGCCGACTGCTGGGGCGGCCTCGTCGCCAGCGTGGGTATCGGTGGGCTGGCAATGCTCTTCTCCCGCCGTGGCCTCGCCACCCTCGACAACTGATCGAACTACCGTCGCACGCAATGTCAGGCGCGTCAGACCCGGTCACCGTGACTCACGTGCTGCTCGACCTCGACGGCACGCTCAGCGACTCCGAACCGGGCATCCTGCGCTCGTTGCAGTGGGCGTGCGAGATCGAGGGGTTCCCCATCCCCGACGAGGCCCAGGTGCGCTCCGTCATCGGACCACCGTTCGAGATCGGGTTGCCCTCGATCGGCATCCCCGACGACGCCCTGTTCCGCGTCATCAAGACCTACCGCGACCGCTACGAGACGATCGGCCTGTTCGAGAACACGCTGTACGACGGCATCGTCGCGATGCTCGACCAGCTGGCGGCGGCCGGTCTGTCGTTGTCGATCGCAACCGCCAAACCCGAGCGCACCGCGGTCCGGATCATCGAGCACTTCGGGCTCACGGAACGCTTCGAGTTCATCGTCGGCGCCACCCTGACGCAGGAACGCCGGGCCAAGCACCAGGTCATCACGCATGTCCTCGGCCTGCTCGGTCTCGACGGCGGCAGCAACGTGGTGATGATCGGCGACCGCGACCACGACGTGCTCGGCGCGCTCCACAACGGACTGCCGTGCCTCGGGGTCACGTGGGGCTACGGCTCGGTGGAGGAGCTGCTCACGGCCGGCGCGTTCGCGCTGGCCGACGAGCCTGCCGATGTTGTAGACCTCGTCCTCGCCCCTTACGGTTCTGACGAGCGCCCATGACCCCCGAATCACCCGACCTCCTCGTACACGACCACGAGTCATCCGGATCGACCGTCGCCCGACCGGGATCCGACGCCGATCGCTTCATGCGGCGACTGCTCCGCCTCCCCGTCGATGGGCCCAAGGCGACCGCCGCCGACGCCCACCGCGCGTTCCAGACGTCGATGATGGTCGCCACGGTGCGGTGTCTGCTGATGTACATCGTGTTCCCGTTCGTCCTGCCGCTGGTGGGACTGTCGGCAGGGGTCGGACCACTCATCGGCGTGCCCATCAGCATCGCCGCCATCGTGGCGATCGTGATGAGCATCCGTCGCTTCTGGCGCGCCGACCACTCGAAACGGTGGCACTACACGGTCCTCGGCACCACGGTCATCGGATTCCTGGTCGTGCTCATCGTGCTCGATCTGACCGAACTGCTCACCTGAGCCGCTACCACGCCTCCGGCCGAGCGGACGAGTCGGCCCCGTTCGTGCGCGGGCCTCCAATGAGGCATGATTGGTTCCCGTCAATCTGCCCGACGAACCAGGGGGTCCTTCCGTGGAGATCAGCGTCACTGTCAACGGTGTCAGCCACACCAGCGACGTCGAACCGCGAACGTTGCTGGTGCACTACGTCCGGGAAGACCTCGGGCTCACGGGGACCAACATCGGCTGCGACACGTCCTCGTGCGGCGCCTGCTCGCTGCACATCGACGGGGAGGCGGTCAAGAGCTGCACGGTCCTCGCCGTCCAGGCCGACGGTCACGACATCACCACCATCGAGGGCATGGCCGCGGCCGACGGCACCCTGCACCCGATGCAGCAGGCGTTCATGGAGAACCACGGGCTGCAATGCGGATACTGCACGCCGGGCATGGTGATGGCCGCGACCAGCCTGCTCAAGGAGAACCCGAACCCGACCGAGCACGACGTGCGCATCGGGCTCGAGGGCAACCTGTGCCGCTGCACCGGCTACCACAACATCGTGCTGTCGGTGCTCGCCGCCGCCGGCAAGTAGCAGACCGATCAACCGAACGGGAGGGGGCCCCGACATGACGACGACACAGGAACGGCCCGGCGTGATCGGCCAGCGGCTGTTGCGGCGCGAAGATCCCGCGCTCCTCACCGGCGAAGCCAAGTTCACGAACGACCTCCAAGCCACCGGCGCGCTGCATCTCGCCGTGCTGCGGAGCCCGTACGCCCACGCCCGCATCACGTCCGTCGACGTGTCGGGCGCGCTCGCCGTGCCCGGCGTTCGCGCTGCGTATTCGGGCGCTGACCTGGCCGATCAATGGGGCGGGCCGATGCCGTGCGCGTGGCCCGTCACCGACGACATGAAGAACCCGGCGCACTACCCGCTCGCCACGTCGAAGGCGAATTATGCGGGTGACGGCGTCGCGTGCGTGCTCGCCGACAGCGAGAGCGCGGCCCGCGACGCGCTCGAAGCGATCGACGTGCAGTACGAGCCGCTCGAAGCCGTGATCGACCTCGAGGACGCGCTGTCCGACCGCGTCGTGATCCACGATGAGCTCGGCACCAACACGAGCTACACCTGGAACCTCCTCGTCGAGGACCACGAGGGTGCCGTCGACGAGGCGTTCGCTGCGGCCGCCCACTCGGTCAGCGAGCGCTACGTCCAACAGCGCCTGATCCCGATGGCCATGGAGACACGGGCCGTGCTGGCGATGCCGCAGCCGTTCGGCGGCGAGATGACGCTGTACTCCGCCACCCAGGTCCCCCACATCTTGAAGGTGATGGTGGCGCTCACACTCGGCATCCCCGAGCACCACATGCGGGTCGTCGCACCGTCGGTCGGCGGCGGCTTCGGCTCGAAGCTCAACGTCTACGCCGAGGAGCTGTTGTGCGTAGCGCTCGCCCGCAAGCATGGCGTCCCGGTGCGTTGGGCCGAAGAACGCTCCGAGAACACGATGGCGACGATCCACGGCCGCGGCCAGATCCAGAAGATCGAGCTCGCCGCCGATGCCGACGGCAAGCTCACCGCGATCCGTGTCCGCCTGCTCGCCGACATGGGCGCCTATCTGCAACTCGTGACACCCGGCATCCCGTTGCTCGGCGCCTTCCTCTACGCCGGGGTGTACGACCTGCCCAAGGCCTACGACTTCTCGTGCACGTCGGTGTTCACCACGATGACACCCACTGACGCCTACCGCGGCGCCGGACGCCCCGAGGCCACGTACGCGATCGAACGGGCGATGGATTCGTTGGCCGCCAAGATCGGCGTCGACCCGCTCGAGCTGCGGCGACGCAACTTCATCGCCACCGAGAAGTATCCGTACGAGGCGTACAGCGGGCTGACGTACGACTCGGGCGACCATGACCTGGCAGCCACGAAGGCCGCCGAGATGCTCGGATACGACGAGCTCCGGGCACGGCAGGCCACGCAGAACGCCAATGGCTCGACGAAGCGCCTGGGCATCGGCGTCACGTCGTACTTCGAGATGTGCGGCCTCGCGCCGTCGCGGGTGTTGGCGTCGCTCAACTACTCGGCGGGCGGTTGGGAAGCCGCCACCGTGCGGGTGTTGCCGACATCGAAGGTGCAGGTCGTCACCGGAAGCGCGCCGCACGGCCAGGGCCATGAGACGTCGTGGTCGATGATCGTCGCCGAGAAGATGGGCATCAGCCCCGACGACGTCGACGTCCTCCACTCCGACACCGCGATCGCCCCACTCGGCCTCGACACGTACGGCTCGCGATCGCTGGCCGTCGGCGGCGTCGCGATCGCGATGGCCTGCGACAAGGTCATCGACAAGGCCAAGCAGATCGCCGCCCACCAACTCGAGGCGTCGGCCGACGACCTCGAGTACGCCGGCGGCGCGTTCTCGGTGCGCGGCTCGCCCGACAAGACGATGCCGCTGGCGGCGATCGCCTTCGAGGCGTTCACCGCCCACAACCTCCCCGATGGGTTGGAGCCCAACCTCGAGGCGCAGGTCACGTACGACCCACCGAACTTCTCGTGGCCGTTCGGCACCCACATGTGCGCCGTCGAGGTCGATACCGAGACCGGTCAGGTCGACGTGTTGAAGTACGTCGCGGTCGACGACTGCGGCGTGCAGGTCAATCCGCTGATCGTCGACGGTCAGGTGCACGGCGGGGTCGTCCAGGGCATCGGCCAGGCGCTCTGGGAGGAGGCCGTCTACGACACCGACGGCAACCTCAAGACGTCGACGCTCGCCGAATACCTCGTACCGGCCGCCAGCGACGTGCCATCGATCACCACCGGTCACACCGTCACGCCGTCGCCGACGAACCAGCTGGGCGTCAAGGGCATCGGGGAGGCCGGCACCATCGGCGCCGCGTCGACGATCATCAACGGCGTCGTCGACGCCCTGTCAGGACTCGGCGTGCACGACGTGCCGATGCCCGCCAGCCCGCACAACGTCTGGACCGCAATCAACGCAGCTCGCGTCAATAACAATGGAGGCTCGCAGTGATCCCTGCCGCATTCGACTACGTCCGTGCCGGATCGGCGGAGGAGGCGATCAGCCTCGTCGGTCAGCACGGCGAGGATGCCAAGTTCCTCGCCGGCGGCCACAGCCTGCTGCCGCTCATGAAGCTGCGCCTGGCGCAACCGAGCGTCCTCATCGACATCGGCCGGATCTCCGACCTGTCGTACATTCGTGATGAAGGTCAACATGTCGCGATCGGCGCCCTCACCCGCCACATGGACGTCGAGAACTCCGACCTGCTCAAGCAACACGTGCCGTTGCTCGCCCATGCGGCGCACCACGTCGGCGATCCGCAGGTGCGTCACCGCGGCACCATCGGCGGATCGATCGCCCACGCCGATCCGGCATCCGACCTCCCCGCCACGACGCTCGCGCTCGGCGCCACGTACGTCGCCCAGGGACCGAACGGCACCCGCGAGATCGCTGCCGGCGACTTCTTCGAGGGGTTCCTGACGTCGACGCTGGCGCCCGACGAGATGCTCACCGAGATCCGGGTCCCGAAGATGAACGGGGCCGGTTGGAACTTCCAGAAGTTCAACCGTCGCGCCCAGGACTGGGCGATCGTCGGTGTCGCCGCCTGGCGGCGCAATGGCGACTCCGGTGTCGCGCTCGTGAACATGGCGTCGGTCCCGGTACTGGCCACCAGCGTGTCGTCGGCCCTCGCCAGTGGAGCGTCGGTCGCCGACGCCGCCGAGCAGGCCGCCGCCGACGCCGATCCGCAGGCCGACCTCAACGCCAGCGTCGAGTACCGCGTGCACCTCGCCAAAGTGCTCACGCGGCGCGCCCTCGAAGCCGCCTCCAGCTCGACCGTGAAGTTTCGACCTCTCGCCGAAACCCGCGGTGGAGCGATGACGGGACTCGGCGAGCGGTACCTCGACGCGATCGCCGACGCCGACCCCTATCCGTACTGGTACGACGACGCCGACGAGCCGGATTCCAACCCGACGTTGGTGCGCACCGAGAACTGCGACCTGTGCGTGGTCGGCGGTGGGTACACCGGACTGTGGACGGCGATCATCGCCAAAGAGCGCGACCCGTCGCAGGACGTCGTGCTGATCGACGCCCACGAGATCGGGTCAGCGGCGAGCGGCCGCAACGGCGGGTTCATGGAGTCGAGCCTCACGCACGGAGTGGCGAACGGCCTGGATCGGTTCCCGGACGAGATCGAGTTGCTCGAACGGCTCGGGCTCGAGAACCTCGACGAGATCGAAGCCGCGATCCGTCGTTACGCCATCGACTGCGACTACGAGCGCACCGGTGTGATCGACGTCGCGACCACCGCCCACGCACCGTCGTACCTCTCGGAGCTGAGTGACGACTACGAGCAACTGCGCCGGCTCGGCCAGGCGGTCGAGCTCCTCGACGCCGAGCAGATGCGGGCACAGGTCGCGTCACCGACCTACACCGGCGGTCTGTGGCGCAAGGATCGGGCGGCGCTCGTCGATCCGGCCCGGCTGGCGTGGGGGTTGAAGGCCGCGGCCGAGTCACTCGGCGTGCGCATCTACGAGGACTCCAAGGCGACGTCACTGCGGCGCGACGGCGTCGGCGTGCTCGTGAAGACGCCACTCGGCGCCGTACGCGCGGGCCGGGTGGCGTTGGCGACGAACGCCACCAAACCGCTGATCCGCCGGGTCCGGCACTACATCGCGCCGGTCTACGACTACTGCATGGTGACCGAGCCGCTCACGCCCGCCCAGCTCGACGCGATCGGCTGGCGGAATCGCCAGGGGCTCTCGGACATCTCGAACCAGTTCCACTACTACCGACTGACGTCGGACAACCGGATCCTGTGGGGCGGCTACGACGCGGTCTACTACTGGCGCGGCAAGGTGTCATCCGAGAACGAGAGCCGGCCCGAGTCGTGGGCGACGCTCAGCCGCCATTTCTTCGAGACGTTCCCGCAGCTCGAAGACGTCACGTTCACGCATGCGTGGGGCGGTGCGATCGACACGTGTAGCCGCTTCTGCGTCTTCTGGGGCCGGGCGCTCAACGGCCGAGTCGCCTATGCGCTCGGCTACACCGGGCTCGGGGTCGCGTCGTCGAGGTTCGGCGGAGCGGTGATGCTCGACCTGCTGCACGGCCGGCGATCGGTGGCGACGGCGACCGAGTTCGTGCGCTCCAAGCCGCTCCCGTTCCCGCCCGAGCCGTTCCGCTTCGTCGGGATCCAGGCCACCCGCTGGTCGCTCGACCGCGAGGACCGCACCGGCAAGCGCAACGCCTGGCTCCGCATCCTCGACCGCCTCGGCCTCGGCTTCGACTCCTGACCCCCAACCCCGCCGTTCTGTCTGCTTCAGACTGCGCGTGGGTTCATCTGGAGCAGACAGAACGGGGGGGTGGGCGGGTATCGTCGCCCGGATGACGCCATCCGACGTCGACCGAGCGCTCACCGAGCACGGGTACCTCCCCGACGAGGGATTGGCCACCGCGATCTTCCTCGCCCTGTCGCTGAAGCGACCGCTGCTGCTCGAGGGCGAGGCCGGCGTCGGCAAGACCGAGGTCGCCAAGGTGCTGGCGGCGTGGACGCACGGCGAGCTGATCCGCCTCCAGTGCTACGAGGGCATCGACGCCGCCCAGGCCGTGTACGACTGGGACTACGCGCGGCAACTGCTGCACCTGCGGGCGGCCGAGGCGAGCGGCGAGACCGCCGGCCGCACGGCCGACGACCTCGAAGCCGATCTGTACGACGAGCGGTTCCTGGTCAAGCGGGCGCTGCTGCGGGCGATCGAGCACCGCGAGGGCCCGCCGCCGGTGCTGCTGATCGACGAGATCGACCGCGCCGACGACGAGTTCGAGGCCTACCTCCTCGAGGTGCTGTCCGACTTCCAGGTGACGGTGCCCGAGCTGGGTGTGTTCCAGGCCAGCCGCCCACCGATCGTGATCCTCACGTCGAACCGGACCCGCGACGTGCACGACGCGCTCGAAGCGCCGATGCCTCTATCACTGGGTCGAACACCCGGGGTTCGAGCGCGAGGTCGCGATCGTGCGGCTGCGCGTCCCCGAGGTCGGCCAGGAGCTCGCTCGTCAGGTGGCGGCCGCGGTCGAGGTCCTCCGCGACATGAAGCTCTACAAGCCACCGGGCGTCGCCGAGACCATCGACTGGGCGACCGCGCTCGGCCGGCTCGGCGTCACCAGGCTCGACGAGCGCAGCGTGATGTCGACGCTCGGCACCGTGCTCAAGTACCGCGAGGACCACCAGCGCGTCGAGCAGCACGGCGTCGCCGACATCGTGAAGCAGGCGTTCGAGCGCGGCCTCCTGCCTGGTTGACCGTGTGAGCGAGTCGGTGGACGCCCCGACAACCGACGCCGGTGAGATCGCGGTCGCGTTCACGTGGCTGCTGCGCGGCGCCGGCCTGGACGTCCCGATGAGCTCGACGATCGCGTTCACCGAGGCGCTCGTCGCGACCGGGATCGGCGACCGCGACGACACGTACTGGGCGGGCCGGGCGACGCTCGTGCGCCGTCCGGAGGACCACGAGATCTACGACCGGGCGTTCAAGGTGTTCTGGGAGGATCGCCAATCGTCGGGTGAGCCACCACCGGCCGAGGAACCGCTGCACATCACGCTCGCCGTCGACGACGACACGGGCGACGAGGAGGCGCCGGACGAACCCGAATCCGCCGACGCGTCCGACGAGGAGACGATCGAACTGCGCTTCAGCGCCACCGAGGTGCTCCGGCACAAGGACTTCGCCGACTACTCCGAACAGGAGTTGAACGAGGCCCAGCAGCTGATGACCCGCCTCCGCCTCGCCGGTTCGCCCCGCGAGTCGCGGCGTCTCTCCGGCAGCAAGGGGCGCACCGCCCGACCCGACCTGCGCCGCACGGTCCGGGCGGCGATGAAGTCGAACGGCGAACCGTTCCGGCGGCACTGGCGTGAGCCGACCACCCGCAACCGCCGGCTCGTGCTGCTGCTCGACGTCAGCGGATCGATGGAGCCGTACGCGAGGGCGTTGCTGCGATTCGTCCACGCCGCCGTCGCCGGACGCCAGAAGGTCGAGGCGTTCTCGCTCGGCACCCGGCTGACCCGCATCACCCGCGAGCTCTCGAGCCGCGACCCGGACATCGCCCTGCGTCAGACATCGACGCGGGTCGTCGACTGGAGTGGTGGGACCCGCCTCGGTGAGGGGTTGCGGCAGTTCAACGACGCCTGGGGCCAGCGCGGCATGGCGCGGGGCGCGATCGTGGTCATCCTCTCGGACGGATGGGATCGCGGCGACCCGGCTGTGCTGGCGGAGCAGATGGTGCGTCTCCACCGCGTCGCCCACCGGGTCATCTGGGTGAACCCGCTGAAGGTCACACCGGGCTACGCCCCCCTCGCCCGCGGCATGGCCGCCGCGCTTCCATACGTCGACGCCTTCGTCGAAGGTCACTCGGTCGCGGCCCTCGAGGAGCTCGCCCGGGCAATCAGCAGCGACGACGCGACGGGTACTGTCGGTCCGCTCCCCACCCGGCGGAGGCCGTGACCCGGAGACACCCGTGAGCCCGATCGACATCCCATTCCGGCACGGCACCCTCGACACACCGATGCGTCGGGCCGTGTCCGTGCGCCCCGACCATGTGGCCGTGGTCGACGGCGATGTCCGCCTCACCTACGCCGAGCTCGACCGACGGATCGCCGGCGCCCGCGCCGGGCTGCGCGAGCTGGGTCTCGAATCGGGCGACCGGGTCGGCGGGCTGGCGCTCAACTCGTCGCGTCACCTCGAGGCGACGATGGGCGTGCCGACCACGAACCTCGTGCTGAACGACCTCAACTTCCGGCTCGCGTTGCCCGAGTTGGAGTTCATCGTCAACGACTCCGGCGCCCGGGTGCTGCTCGCCGACGAGCGTCACTGGGAGACCGCCACCGCCCTGCTCGACCGTTGCGACTGCCTCGAGCAGCTGATCTGGTTGAGCGACGGGCCGGCGCCAGACGGCGAGGCGACGTGGGACGAGCTCTGCCGCGGCGACCCCCGTCGAACCACCCGCCGACCTCGACGCCGACAGCGTGGCCGGCATCACCTACACCGGCGGCACGACCGGGCTGCCGAAGGGCGTGATGCAGACGCACGGCAACTTGATGGTGAACGCCAAGCACCTGATGTGGGCCAACCCGCTGCACCCGGACGACCGCTTCTTGCACGTCACCCCGATGTTCCATTCGGCGGGCGTCGCCAACATCTACGTCCTCACCCTCGTCGGCGGTACCCACGTGATCTGCCCGGGCTTCGAACCCGACCTCGTCGGGCGACTGATCGAGCAACACGAGATCACGGGCTGCGTGCTCGTGCCGACGATGATCAACATGTTCCTGAATCATCCCGGTACCGCCGGGCGCGACCTGTCGACGTGGCGGTTGTGCATCTACGCCGCCTCGCCGATGCCCGTGGCGCTGTTGCGGCGGGCCCTCGCCGAGCTGCCGTGCGACTTCGTGCAGTGCTATGGCATGACCGAGGCGTCTCCGCACGTGGCCCAGCTCTCGGCCCTCGACCACCGGCTCGGGCTGTCCGGCGACACCGACGCACTGCGGCGGCTCGCCAGCTGCGGCACACCGTGCATCGGAGTCGACGTCGAGATCCGCCGGCCCGACGACACCCGCTGCGAGATCGGCGAGATCGGCGAGATCGTGGTTCGCGGCCCCAACGTGATGCCCGGGTACTGGAACCGTCCCGACGAGACGGCCAAGGCCTTCACGCCCGATGGCTGGTACCGCAGTGGTGACCTGGCATCGGTCGACGCCGGCGGGTACATCTTCATCGTCGACCGCGCCAAGGACATGATCGTGTCCGGCGGCGAGAACGTGTACACGACCGAGGTCGAGAACGCGCTCGCCACCCATCCGGCCGTGGTCGAAGTGGCGGTGTTCGGCGTGCCGCACGAACAATGGGTCGAAGCGGTGCATGCCGAGGTTTTCGTCAGAGACGGTTTCGACGTCACCGAGGAGGACCTGGTCGCCCACTGTCGCCAGTCGATCGGTGGGTTCAAGGTGCCCCGCTCGATCGCCTTGCGCAGGGAGCCGTTGCCGAAGTCGGGGGCCGGCAAGATCCTCAAGCGCGAGATCCGGGCGCCGTACTGGACCGACACCTGACCCAGACCCGGAACACCGAACGCGCCGGGGCGACAGAGTTCACACAACAGCCAGGTCCCCGGCAGAAGAGTGGCACCAGACTTGCGATACCCTTGAAGGGTTCAATGATGCGTTGGGCGACGCGGACCATTCGATCCGATACCCCCGACATGTAAGGGCGGGTCTGGTATGAAGCTCGGAGAGCTCTTCCGGGACGCGAGGCGCTTCGGCCTCGCTTTCCCGATGCGCCACCTCCGACGGCTCGCGGGCCAACGTGAGTACGTGACCACGCTCCGCGGGGTGGGTCCGGTGACGCTGCGCCTCGACAACAGCGACGCCGACGTCTTCCGGCAGGTCTTTCGATACCGCGAGTACGACCTGAAGGGAACCGGGCAATGGCCGCGCGTCCAGGCGGCCTACGAGGCGTTGCTGGCAGCTGGCAAGCGGCCGATCATCATCGACGCCGGCGCCAACGTGGGCGCGAGCACGTTGTACTTCGCCACCACCTACCCGGAGGCCATCGTCGTCGCCATCGAGCCGGACGCCGAGAACCTCGAACTGTGCCGACGCAACACACGGTCCTGCCCGAACGTTCGGCTGGTCGAAGCGGGCCTCGGTGGTGAGGCCGGCCTCGTCGAGCTGCGAGGGGGCGAGAACGGCTCGTGGAGCATCATGACGGAACGATCGGTGCAGCGTGCGGTCGCGACCCAGGGCTTCGAGATGCTGACGATCGGCGAGAACACCGCCTTCATCCGCTGACCCCGACGACGGGTTCGGCGGATCGTTGCGGCCCGCGAAATCGCTGATCACCGTGGCACAATCAAAGCCATGAAGGAACTGCTCGACGATCTCGACCGGTGGCGCTCCGACGGCAAGCGGGTGGCCCTCGCCCGAGTGGTCGACATCGAGGGTTCGGGCCCGCGCGACCCGGGCGCGGCGATGGCCGTCAGCATCGAGGGTGAGGTGGTCGGCAGCGTGAGCGGCGGCTGTGTCGAGGGGGCGGTGGTGACAGAAGCGCTGTCGATCCTCCACGGCGAACGGGAGCCCGGCATCGTCACGTTCGGCTACAGCGACGACGATGCGTTCGCCGTCGGTCTCACATGTGGCGGCACGATTCGGTTGTTCATCGAGGAACTCGACTGGTGACGATCTACACCGAACTCGCCACGCGCATCCGCGCCCAGTCGCCGGTCGCGCTGGCCACCGTCATCGACGGGCCCAACGTCGGGAGCAAGCTCCTCGTCGAGCCGGACGCCGACCCCCAGGGTTCGCTCGGGCATCCCGAGCTCGATCGCGTCGTCGCCCGTGACACGCGCGCCGAGCTCGAAGCCGGTCGCTCGGGCGTCCGTCACTACGGCCCGGAGGGTCAGACCACGCCCGAGGACCTCGTCGACACGCCGGTCGTGCGCGTGTTCGTCGAGAGTTGGTCACCCCCGCCCCAGATGTGGATCTTCGGTGCCGTCGACTTCACGGCCGCCCTCGCCAAGGTGGCCAAGGTCCTCGGCTACCGCGTCACCGTGTGCGACGCCCGCGAGATCTTCGCCACTCGCCGGCGGTTCCCGATGGCGGACGAGGTGCGGGTCACGTGGCCGGGCCCGATGTTCGAGGATCGGGGCGCCACGCTCGGTCCCCGGGACGCGGTGTGCATCCTCACCCACGACCCCAAGTTCGACGTCCCGGCGATCCAGGGCGCGCTCGACACGAATGTCGGCTACATCGGCGTGATGGGCAGCCGGACCACCCACGCCAAACGGATGGAACGGCTCTCCGAGGTCGGGCGTCGACGATCCCGCCGACCTCGCCCGGCTGATGTCGCCGATCGGGCTCGACATCGGCGCCCGCACGCCGGAGGAGACGGCGATCTCGATCGTCGGCGAGATCATCGCCAACCGAACAGGCCGCCACCCACCCAGCCTCCGCGACGGCGAAGGCCCAATCCACTCCTGACGGACGGGGCGAAGTCGATGCTCCACGAAGGACTGGAGTTCGGGTGAGTCGTCGAAGCGGCCGGCGACAAACCTAGAGGCGTCGTCACGCTGGAGCGGAGACGACGAACTCGGAGGCCGAAGGCCCTTAGCTCAACGGGTCGGCGAAGACGACGTTGTCCGAGTGGCGCCCGGTGAGGAACGTGATCTCGACGTCGCTGCCGCGTTGACGGGAGTGCACCATCGCATCGCCGATGCCGAGGAACATCATCACGTGACCCGGGTAGTACATCAGGTCGCCGGCTTCGGCTGCGGTGCGCTCGACTCTCGTCGACGCGTTGATCTGGGCTCGGCTCTGACGTGCCAGATCGATCCCGGCGACACCCCAGGCGAACGTCGTGAGACCGGAGCAGTCGAACCCGACGCCAGGCTCCGACGAGTTCGATCGGTACGGCACCCCGAGCTGGGTCAACGCCGCCAGCAACGCGGTCTGCTTGTCGAGCTCGGTGCGCGCCCACGCGTCGCGCATCATTGCCGCGGGGAGCCCGAGCTCGGCAGCCGCCAGGTTGGCCGCTTCGTCGCGCAGCCGGACGTAGCGGCCGTACGTGAGCGTGTAGCGGTCGTAGTTGAGCGTGTCGTCGACGTTGTCGAGATCGGACACCGCGTCCAGGGCCTGCGCGGAGATGTCGGCCAGGGCCGGCGAGATCGACCGGACGGTCGCCGCCTCGGCGGGGGCCGGCGCCACCACGGCGAACAGCGAGCCGAGCGTGACCATCGCAACGATGGCGCGCCGAAGGCGAAAACGTGGGAGTTGGAGTCGAGGTGCTGACATGAGAAGTTCCCGCCGAGCGCCCGAATCTTCGGGCTCCCGTCATTACGAGCGGTAAACATATCGACACCTAACCGCAACAATGAAGTCATTCGTCATCTTTTCGTCATCTGTTGTGCAGCTGCCGTTCGACAGAATCAGCGATATGACCGTCGCGATCCTGCTCGCAGGGGGTGCCGGCAGCCGATTTCGTGGCGGCGGCCACAAACTCGATGCGACGATCCGGGGTCGGACGGTGGCCGAGAAGTCGATCACCGCGGCCCTGGAGGCGGGAATCGGGCCGCTGCTCGTGGTCACCGGGGCCCACCGCATCGCCCTGCCGGCCGGTGCGACCGAGGTGTGGAACCCCGACTGGGCAGATGGTCAGATCACGTCGCTGCGCCGTGGGATCGACGCCGCGCGTGAGCTCGGCGCGACCGCGGTCGTGGTCGGGCTCGCCGACCAACCATTCGTCACCGCCGACGCATGGCGGGCCGTCGCCGCATCGACATCGCCGATCGCGGTGGCCACCTACGACGGTCAGCGCGGCAATCCGGTACGCCTCGACGAGTCGGTGTGGCCGTTGCTGCCGGAGTCCGGTGACGAAGGCGCCCGCGGCCTGATCCGTGTTCGACCCGACCTCGTGGAGCCGATACCCTGCGCGGGTTCCCCCGCCGACATCGACACCGAGGAGGATCTGCGCCGATGGCAGAGCAACTCGTCAACGAATTCACCGTGAACCGACCGATCGAGGAGGCCTGGCCGGTGATCTGCGACGTGGAGCGCATCGCGCCGTGCATGCCTGGTGCGCAGCTCGAAGAGATCGAGGGCGACATCTACCGCGGTGTCGTGAAGATCAAGCTCGGCGCGGTCTCCACGCAGTTCAAGGGACAGGCCCAGTTCGTCGAGCGCGACGACGTGAACCATCGGGCCAAGTTGAGAGCCGAAGGCCGCGACACCGGTGGGCGGGGGAACGCCGCCGCCGACATCACCGCCGAGGCCACCTCCTTGTCGCCGACGAGCACCAAGTGCTCCGTCACGACCGACCTCCACATCACCGGCAAGGTGGCCCAGTTCGGCCGCGGCATCATGGGTGACGTCAGCAAGAAGCTGATGGAACAGTTCGCCGGCAACCTGAACACGATGCTCGACGAGACCGCCCTCGACAAGAGCTCCGATGCGTCGTCGGACACCGCCGACACGCCGACCGGCGAGACCGCCGCCACCTCGACCACCGGCACGACCGATGCCACGGCGGCGAGCTCCGTCGCCGATGCGGCCACGCCGACCAAGCGCGTGATCAGCGGCCCGGCGACGGAACCGATCGACGTGGCGGGCATGGCCGGGCCGGCCTTGCTGAAGCGCATCGGTCCGGTGGTGCTCGGACTGCTCATCGTGTTCCTGCTGCTGCGCCGTCGCCGCTGACCCCGATGGACGACCGGGCGCGGGTACGCGAGCTCCTCGGTCGTGAACCGCGCGGCGACTTCGAAGTCGTCGTGCGGGCGAGCGACGGTGATCCCGTTGTGCTGAAGGACGCGCCGCTGCTCGATGACGGCACCCCGATGCCGACCCGCTACTGGCTGATCGGGCCGGACGAGGTACGCCGGGTCAGCCAGCTCGAGGCGGCCGGCGGCGTCCGCGCCGCCGAGGCGGCGGTCGACGCCGCGCTCGTGGAAGACGCGCATCGTCGCTACGCCGCCGAGCGCGACGCGCTCGTGCCCGACGACCACGCCGGACCACGACCGTCGGGCGGGGTCGGCGGCACGCGAACCGGCGTCAAGTGCCTCCACGCCCATTACGCGTGGCACCTCGCGGGCGGTGACGATCCGATCGGCCGCTGGGTCGCCGAGCAACTCGAGCTCCCTGCCGAGGTGCACATCACGATCGGCGATTCGGCGACCGCGATCGCCGCCACGTCGAGGGTGCCAGGAGCGGCCGACACGTTGTGGACGGCCGAGCTGCCGTGGGGCGTCGTCAACCTCACCGCGACCGAGCTGGAAGGCAGCGATCCACCATCACCTGTCCAACTCACCAACGTTCTCGGCGCAGTCGGGGACGAGTTCGACGATGTGGTGCGTAACCACCCCGAGCTGATCGACATCGCGGCGGTCACGTTCAGCGGACAGCTGGCGACCACGCTGGCCCGCCTGGAAGTTGGCAAGGACGACGTCCCCGAACGGTTCGTCCTCGTTCGCGAGGCGGCCGAGGAGATCTTCCGAACGGTCGCCACCGAGACCGCCAGCGACCGGGCGTTCAACCCCGGGCTGCCACCGGAACACGTCGACACCGTTGTCGCCGCATGCTGCATCGTGCTCGCGGTGATGCGTCGACTCCATCTCGATCAGATCACGATCGCCTGAGTCACGATGCGACATCCATCCGCCCTCGGTCAGCTCTCGGCACCGATCCGCCTGTACGGGAAGCGGGTGATGATGCGCCCACTCGTGCCGGCCGACCATCGCGACTGGAGCAGCGTCCGACGTCACAACGAGGACTGGCTGGTGCCGTGGGAGCCGCGACGCGCCGCCAACCAGCCGGACCTCACACGCGACGGTTCGGCGTTCACCGCCCGCTGCACCGCCCGTGATCGCGACCGCATGGCCGACGCCGCGTACGCGTTCGGCCTCTTCGTCGACCAGCGGTTCGCCGGCGAGGTCAACCTCAACAACATCGTGCGCGGAGCGCTCCAGTCCGGCACGGTGGGCTACTGGATCGACCGCCAGCGCGCCGGTCAGTCGTACGTGGCGGAGGGCGTGATCGTGCTCACGCGCTTCGCGTTCGAGCAGCTCCACCTCCACCGGCTCGAGGTGTGCATCGTGCCGCGCAACGCCAACAGCCGGCGCGTCATGGAGAAGCTCGCGTTTCGCTGCGAGGGTCTCTCAGAGCGCTATCTCGAGATCGCTGGCGTGTGGGAGGACCACCTCCGCTTCGCCATCACCGCCGAGGACTGGGCCGAACGGCGCGACGAACTCACCCGCGATTGGCTCTGAACCGGAACGCGCCGCTTACGGTTCGCCGGCGAGCCGGAAGGCCTCTGCTCGCTCCTGGCGCACCTTCGAGCGCCGCTTCCACATCTTGGTCTTCCAGTGGCGGCTGGTGCGCTTCTGCGTCGCGGCCTTGGTCTTTGCGACCTCCGGGTCGTGATGGTGCATCGGCTTCCAGGCGGCGCCCGGTTCGTGGACATCGGATGGATCGAGACCAGCACTCACTTTGCTGGCCACTTGGTTGAGCTCGACATGGATCCGGTGCCGCTCGCTGTGGGCGTGGGCTCGCAGTTCCTGTTTTGGCGGCAACGGCACCTCGACGGTGCGATGACGCTGGCTCATATGGGCTACCTCCCTGTTCGGTGGTTGTAGCTCCTCCCCGTGAGGTGAACACTAGCGGCGTCGGGTCGCACTCTTCACGCCCGCTGTGTGACAGTTGTGCGCGATCCGTGTCTGATCGAGTCGGGTCACCGAACGTCGCGTCGGGACACGTTTGGTCGCCGACTAACCGCGCGACGAGATCTTGGCCTTCAACGCCGCCAGCCGCTCGGCGAACCACGGCTGCTTGGTGCTCCACAGCTGGGGCTCGAGCTCGCGCTCGCACCGCCGCTGGGTGATCGCCGACGTCGGCCATGGCCTGGATCGTCGCTTTGGTGACGATCGCCAGTTCACGGGGCGCGCTGGCGGCAGTCGCCGCGATCGAGTGGGCGACCGAGAGCAACTCGTCGTCGTCGACGCAGCGGTAGGCGAGACCGACCCGCTCGGCTTCTGCACCGTCGAGCACCTGGCCGAACACGACGGCCGCCATCGTCGCCTGCGGTCCGGCGATGCGCCGGAACATCCACGTGTGACCGCCACCGGGGTGCAGGCCGATCTGCAGGAAACGGGTGTCGAACTTGGCACGGCGGGCCGCGATCCGAACGTCGCACCCGAGGGCGAGGTTCATGCCGGCGCCGACGGCCGCGCCGTTGACCGCCGCCAGTGTGGGCAGCGGGCTGCGGGCGATCCGCAAGAAACCCTCGTAGATGGTGCCGAGGCTGTCGCCGTTGGCCGTTCCGAGGTTGCCGAGGTTCGCACCGGCACAGAACGCTGGGGGCGTTCCGGTCACGACCAGGGCGCCGACCGACTCGTCGGCCTCGATCACGTCCATCGCGGCGATGATCTCGGTGACCATCGCGGCCGTGAGCGTGTTGCGCTCGTCAGGGTTGTTGAGCGTGAGCGTGGCCACGCCGTCGGCGATGTCGGTGAGGACCAGGGGCATGCGGGAAGTCTGTCACGCCCGGCCGGTTGTAGCCTCGGCCCTGAGATGCTCGACCACGTCTTCACCGATGCGATCAGCGCGTTGCGCGACGCCTTCGAAGCGGCGTTTCTCGAACGGCAGGCGTTCGAGGAGCACTTCCAGGTCGACGTGCTGCTCGGCGACATCACGTGGGAGACCAGCTACGGCCTGCCGGGTGAGGGGCAGCCGCCCCGGGTCGTCGCCCACATCACGTTCGACTGGCCGACGTGGAGCCAGACCTCGTACCGACGCTGGTACGTCGACGAGGAGCTCGATGCGCCGCCGGTGATCGAGATGGAGATCGTGTTGCGGATCCAGCGACTCGCCGAGCAACCCGACCCGCGGCGGTGTTCGCGGCGCTGCCCGACCACAGCCCACCGATCGGGAGTGAGCGCCTCGAGCGGGCCGGGCTGACGGTCGAGATCGGTCATCCCGACCCCAACGACTCGGCCGGTCTGGCGGCCGCCGAGTACGCCGTCGAGATCACCTACGAAGGTCTCTACGAGCTCGTCGAGGAGACACTCGCCGACGGGTCGAGCTCGATCCTCGACGACCACTTCGGGGCGCTCGGCGGTTGGATCGCCTCGATGCTCGTGAAGCTCGGCGATCTGCGGCTCGCCTTCCTGCCGGCCGACGACGTCGAGACAGAGTGAGCAGATGAGCGAAGCGCCCGTGCTGCTCGACGTGTCCGATGGGATCGCGACGGTCACGCTCAACCGGCCCGAGGTGCGCAACGCGTTGTCGAGCGAGGTGCTGCGGCTGATGCCGGAGCTGATCCGCACGGCGGAGGCTGACGACGACGTGAGCGTGATCGTGCTCACCGGTGCCGATCCGGCGTTCTGCGCCGGGCTCGACCTCGACGAGCTCGGCTCGACCGGGATCAACTCGGGCTCCGGCGGTGGGTCCGAGAACGCTCCCGCGCGCAGCGGTGCCCGCGGCCCGTTTCCGCGTTTGACCAAGCCGCTGATCGGGGCGATCAACGGTGTCGCCATCACCGGCGGGTTCGAGCTGGCGCTCAACTGCGACTTCCTGATCGCCAGCGAGCGCGCCAAGTTCGGCGACACCCACGCCCGGGTCGGCGTGATGCCGGGCTGGGGCCTCACCGTGCTCCTCCCGCAGGCGATCGGTGTTCGCCGGGCCCGCGAGATGAGCTTCACCGGCAACTTCATGTCGGCCGAGGAGGCACTGGAGCGCGGGCTCGTGAACCACGTCGTGCCGCACGCGGAACTGATGCCGTTCACCCGCTCGATCGCGGCCGACATCGTGGGCAACGAGGCCGACGCGGTCCGACAGATCCGTCAGACCTACGCCGTGATCGCCCACGACGACGACGGATGGGAGACCGAAGCACGCGACTCGCGGGCATGGCGGCGCTCGATGTCGAGCGCCGAGACGATCGCCGCCCGCCGCGCCGCCATCCAGGCTCGCGGCCGAGCCCAGTGACGATCAGATATCCGCGCCGCGGGCGCGGAGGTCGGCTTTGATGGCCTCGGCGATGTCGAGGGCGAGGATCTCGGCGCCCGTCTCGTTGAGGTGGAACCCATCGTCGGCGCGGACGTCCTTGCCGATGTCGTCCCGGGGATCGATGACGTACTCGGCCCAGCCACCCGTGCGGCCGGAGAACCGGCTCCAGGTGTCGATGAACACGATCGACGGGCGCTTGGCCGCCTCGGCCTTGGCGGTCTCGTCCTGCACCTGCATGCGGAACGTGACGTCGGGATCGTCGTCGTTGGGGATGCCGACCCAGATCACCGTGCGGCCGTCCTGGACGAGGAAGTCCATCACCTCGCCGACTCGCTCCCCGTACTCGGCGCGCCAGTCGGCGTTGTCGGAATCGGGCACCGGCTGGAACGCGACCACGCCACCGGTCGCGTCGAGCAGACCCTGGGCATCGTTCCCGCCGAACGTGATGACGACGATGTCGGGATCGACCGCCGGCACCTGCTCGCGCAGGCGGGCGGTCCAGTCGAAGTAGTCGGGACGCGCCAAGCCGGACGACACCTTGTAGTCGAGTGTGGTGTCGACGAGATCGGTGTCGGCGAGCAACCGGTCGAGGTAGGGCGCGAACGTACCGGCGTCGCTGTCGCCGGCGATCAGCACGACGGCCGGGTTCTCGGCCGTCGGCGGTCCGGTGTCCTCGGGTGGCGGTTCGGTCGGCGGCGAGGTGGTGGCCGACTCGGATGGGCTGGCCACGTCGGCGGGGGCGGCCGTCTCGTCCGGACCATCCGAACCCTCCGCGGCGTCGGCGACGCTGCCCGGGTTGAGCGAACCATCGTCGTCGGAGAGCGTCGACACCACCTTCGCCGCGAACGCGCCGACGCCCACGAGCACCGTGAGCGCGCCGACCCGGCGGATCCTGTACCGCTGCCGGCTGACCTTCGGGCGCGGTGTCGGACGTGACGGCGGCGCGACGAGCGACATGACCCGCCCCATGCTAAGGGCCGAGGGGCTTTGCGGCCGGAGCATGTACCGCGCGGTAGGCTCCGTGCGGTTCCCGTGAACAAGGACACCCGACCAACGATCCATCCCGAGAAGGGGGAGACATGATCAAGAGCAAGCGCGTGCTTGCCGCCGCGCTCGTCGCCGCGCTGGGCCTCACCGCCGCCGCATGTGGCGACGACGACGAAGACGCGACACCCGAGACCGAGGCGCCCGGCGACACGTCGGCCGCAACCACACCCGGCACGGATGCCCCAGCAGGTACCGATGCCCCGGCAGGTACCGATGCCCCGGCAGCTACGGAGGCCCCCGACGGGACCTCGCCGGCACCCGCCGACGGCGTCACGGTCGGCCTCCTGTTCGACATCACCGGGCGCGGCGACAAGTCGTTCAACGACGCCGCTGCTGCCGGTCTCGACCAGGCCGTCGAGGAGTTCGGTGTCGTCCCCAGCGAGTCCACTCCGACTGGCGACGCCGACCGTGCCGACCGCTTGAACCTGCTCGTCGGTGACGGCAACCAGCTCGTCATCGGAGTCGGGTTCCTCTGGACGGATGCCCTCGAAGCAGGTGCGATCGCCAACCCCGACACGCACTTCGCGCTCGTCGACGGTGTCGCCCAGGACCCAGCCGGTACCCCGGACGATCCCAGCGACGACACCGATCTCCCCAACGTCGCCAACCTGCTGTTCGCCGAGGAGCAGGGATCGTTCCTCGTCGGCGCCGCAGCCGCGCTGACCAGCCAGACCGGCAAGATCGGCTTCGTCGGTGGCGTCGAGATCGACCTGATCAAGAAGTTCGAGGCCGGCTTCATCGCAGGTGCGACGGCGGTCAACCCCGACATCGAGATCCTGTCGAACTACGCCAGCCAGCCGCCGGACTTCACGGGCTTCAACGCCCCGAACGTCGGCCTCGAGATCGCCACCCAGATGTACGCCGACGGCGCTGACGTGATCTACCACGCAGCTGGCGGCACGGGACTCGGCGTCTTCCAGGCGGCCACCGAAGCCGGCGCACCGGGTGAGGTGTGGGCGATCGGCGTCGACTCCGACCAGTGGCAGACGGCCGATCCGGCCCAGCAGCCGTACATCCTGACCTCGATGCTGAAGCGCGTCGACGTCGCCGTGTACGAGACGATCAAGGCCGAGGTCGAGGGTGCGTTCGAACCCGGCATCCAGGTCTTCGACCTGTCGGTCGACGGAGTGGGCTACGCAACGTCGGGCGACCACTTGAGCGCCGAGACGATCGCTGCGCTCGAGGACTTCAAGGCGCAGATCATCGCCGGCGACATCACCGTGCCAACCGCACCGTGACAACGCTCCGCGGCTGATCCGTCAGCAGTACGTGGCCCCGCCGAAAGGCGGGGCCACGGTCGTTTTCGGCGCCGTTCGACGCACGCGCTGGCCGCTTACCGATCGGGTTGTGCGGATCGGCTAGAACATCGACCCATGACGGACGTCACGACGGAGCGGGCCGTGGCGATCGAGCTGCGCGACATCGTCAAGCGGTTCCCGGGTGTCGTGGCCAACGACGGGGTCAACGTCACGGTGCGCGCCGGCTCGATCCACGCCATCATCGGTGAGAACGGCTCCGGGAAGTCGACGTTGATGAAGACGCTCTACGGTGCCCACCGCCCCGACGAGGGGACGATCATCGTCAACGGTGTCGAACAGAACTTCCGCTCACCGCGTGACGCGATCGCGGTCGGCATCGGGATGGTGTTCCAGCACTTCCAACTCGCCGACAACTTCACGGTGTGGGAGAACATCGTGCTCGGCGACGAACCGGGCACCCGGTGGAACCTCGGCCGCAAGGACGCGGTCCAGTCGCTGCGTGACCTCGGCAAGCGTTACGGCCTCGAGGTCGACCCGAACGCGCTCGTCAGCGACCTCGGCGTCGGCCAGAAGCAGCGCGTCGAGATCCTCAAGGTGCTGTACCGCGGCGCCAAGATCATCATCCTCGACGAACCGACTGCCGTCCTGGTCCCGCAGGAGGTCGACGAGCTGTTCGAATCGATGCGCGAGCTCACCGCCGCCGGGGCGACGGCGATCTTCATCTCCCACAAGCTCGACGAGGTGCTCCGCTTCGCCGACGCGATCACCGTCATCAGGGCCGGCAAGACGGTGGGCGACGTGTCCGATCCGACGACGGTCGACGCCCACCAGCTCGCCGAGATGATGGTCGGCAGCGAGCTGCCCTCGCCCGAGACGCGCGAGAGCACCGTGACGACCGATGTCGCGCTCGACGTCGTCGGCCTCACCGTCGACGCCGACGGCGGCGCACCGGCTCTGCTCGACGACGTGTCGTTCACGATCCATCGCGGCGAGGTCGTCGGCATCGCCGGGATCGAGGGCAACGGGCAGTCCGAACTGGTCGAGGCGATCCTCGGCCTCGTCGAGGGCGCCATCGGGCGGATCGAGCTGTTCGGCGACGACATCACGAACGCGTCGACCCGTGACCGGCGCACCGGCGGGCTCGGCTACATCCCCGAGGACCGCCAGAAGGACGGCATGGTGCTGCCGTTCCCACTGTGGGAGAACAGCGTGCTCGGCCACCAGTCGCAACGGCCGTTCGGCAACGGCATCTGGATCGACAAGAAGGGCGCCGTCGAGCGCACCGAGCAGATCATCGAGAATTTCGACGTCCGCACCCCGTCGGCGTTCGTGCCGGCGCTCACCCTGTCGGGCGGCAACCAGCAGAAGCTGATCGTCGGGCGCGAGATGACCACCGAACCGAAGGTGCTCATCGCCTCCCACCCCACGCGCGGGCATCGACGTCGGGGCCCAGGCCGCGATCTGGGACGTCATCCGCACGGCGCGCGCCGCCGGGCTCGGGGTGCTCCTGATCTCGGCCGACCTGGAGGAGCTGATCGGTCTGTCCGACACGCTGTACGTGATCTACCGGGGCAAACTGGTCGCCCGGCTCGATCCGGCTGACGTGACACCCAAGGTGCTCGGTTCGTACATGACGGGTGCGGGTGCCCCGACGTGAACCGGGCGCTGAACACCACCAAACGAATCCTGGCGAGGCTCGGGCCGAACGTGCTGGCCCCGATCATCGCCGGCGCCGTCGCGATCGCCGTCTCGAGCATCGCCCTGCTGCTGTCGGGCTACAGCCCCACCGAAGCGTTCAGCGCGATGTGGAAGGTGCTCGACTCGACGGAGTCGGTCATCGGCATCATCAACAAGGCGGCGTGGTTCTACGTCGCGGGTGTCGCCGTGGCGATCGGCTTCAAGATGGGTCTGTTCAACATCGGCGCCGACGGCCAGTACCGCCTCGCCGCGCTGTTCGCCGCCTACTTCGGCGCCAAGGCCGATCTCCCCGCGGTCCTCCACGTGCTGTACATCATGCTGATCGCGGTGATCGTCGGCGCCGCATGGGCGGCGATTCCCGGCATCTTGAAGATCACCCGCGGCGTCAACGAGGTGATCTCGACGATCATGCTCAACTTCGTCGCCACCGGCCTCACCGCCTGGCTGCTCAACACCTACTTCCGGAACCGCACCGGGGGCCTCACCGCCGAGACCAAGGTGATCCCCGGGAGCGGACGCATCCCTTCGCTCAACGCACTGTTCGAGGCGATCGGCTTCCATTTCGGGGGCGTCGTGCTCCAGGGCTACGTCGTCCTGGCGATCCTGGTCGGGATCGGCTACTACGTGTTGTTGTTCCGCAGCCGGTACGGGTTCGAGCTGCGGGTGACCGGCGTGAACCCGTCGGCGGCGAAGGCCTCGGGCGTCAACCCCAAGCGGATGATCCTCATCACGATCATGTTGTCGGGCGCGGTGGCCGGGTTGATCGGCATGGGTCCGTTGCTGTCCGACCCGCAGTACTACAGGTACGGCGACCAGTTCCCGCTGACGCTCGGCTTCACCGGCCTGTCGCTGGCGCTGCTCGGGCGCAACAACCCGGTCGGCATCGCCCTGGCGGCGATCGTGTGGGCGGCGATCGAACGCGGGACTCAACCGCTGTCGATCATCGGCATCCCGCAGGAGATCGGCATCATCCTGCAAGGTTCGTTCCTGCTGTCGGCCGTGATCGTGTTCGAGGTCTTCAGCCGCCGAGCCCAGGAGCAGGCGATCCGAGACGCGGCGGCGAAAGCCGCCCCGCGGCGATGGGAGCGCCGGCGTGAGCCTCGAGGCCGAGGACACCGGTACCACCGTCGCCTCCACCCAACTCGTCGAGCGGCGTCAGTGGTTCGAGGGTCGCAACCTCGTGGTGCTGCTCGCCGTCCTCGGGTTGGCGGTGATGTCGACCGCCCGGGTGATCGCCGACGCCGACCGGCTGACGTCGTCGGGCACCATCGGGCTCGGCTTGCGGCTGGCGATCCCGATCGCCCTCGCCGGCATCGGCGGCCTGTACGCCGAACGATCCGGGACCGTCAACATCGGCCTCGAGGGCATGATGGTCATGGGCACGATCATGGCCGGCTACTTCGGGTGGCAGTTCGGACCCGTCGCCGCCCTCGTCGCCGGAGCCTTCGGCGGCATCCTGGCGGGACTGCTGCTCGGGCTGGCGACCGCCACGTTCGGCGTCAACCACATCGTGGCCGGGTTCGCGATCAACATCATCGCCCCGGGTGTCGCCCGGTTCCTGGCAAATCAGTGGTTCACCACCCCTGAGGCGGCGGCGCTGGGCGGGTCGGTGAGCAACGGTCCACCGGTCGATGGCCAGTTCCCGAAGGTCTCCCTCCCGGTGTTGTCGAGCGGCCCCGACCTCCTCGGTGATCTCGAGGAAAAGGGATGGTGGCTGATCTCCGACGCCGCCGGAATCCTGCGCGGGCTGACGGTCCGACATCCGGCTCGACACGATCCTGGCCATCTTGCTCATCATCGGCACGGGCTATCTCGTCTGGCACACCCCGTTCGGGCTTCGCCTGCGGGCCGCCGGCGAGAAGCCGGGCGCCGCCGACTCGCTCGGCGTGTCGGTCATCAGGATGCGCTACTACGGCGTCATCCTTTCCGGGACGATGGCCGGCCTCGGCGGCGCCGTGTTGGTGTTCGCCGGTGCCAACCGCTATCAGCAGGGCCAGACCCAGGGTCAGGGCTTCCTCGGTCTCGCCGCCCTCGTGTTCGGGAACTGGATGCCGGCCGGGGTGCTCGGCGGCGCCGGGGTGTTCGGCTACGCCAACGGCATCAGGCTCAGCATCGACGCCAGCACCACGGTCAAGGCATTGATCCTCGCCGTTGGCATTGCGTTGGCGCTGTTCGCGATCTGGTCCGTCTATCGGCGCAAGGCTCAAGCCGCGGTGATCGCCGCGGTCGTCGCCGCCCTGGCGTTCGTCGTGTACGCGGTCGTCGACGAGATCAACAACCAGTTCATCTACATGACTCCGTACGTCGTGACGCTGCTCGTCGTGACGCTGTTCGCCCAACGATTGCGCCCACCGGCGGCTGAGGGCATCCCGTACCGCAAGGGCGACTCGCTGTAACGATGCCGTCCGCGTCCACCGCCGCGCCCATCGACGCGGCAACGAACTACGCAGCATCCATCCGGGCCGCCCCCAAGGTGCTGCTGCACGACCACCTCGACGGCGGGCTGCGCCCGGCGACGGTGCTCGAGCTCGCCGACGAGATCGGCTGGACGCTGCCCGCGTCCGACGAGGTGTCGCTGCAGCGATGGTTCACCCGCGGGGCCGACTCCCGCGACATCCTCCAGTACCTCGCCACGTTCGAGCACACCGTCGCCGTGATGCAGACCGCCGAGGCGATCGAACGCGTCGCCGCCGAGGCCGTGGTCGACCTCGCTGACGATGGCGTGATGTACGCCGAGGTGAGGTTCGCGCCGGAGCTCCACCAGGCCAACGGCTTGTCGCTCGACGCCGTCACCGACGCCGTGACCGCCGGATATCGCCGCGGTGAGGCCGAAGCACTCGCGGCCGGTCACGACATCACCGTCAACGCCATCTGCTGCGCGATGCGCACCGAGCGGCGCTCGATGGAGATCGCCCGTCACGTCGATCGCCGGCGGCGCGTCGACGACAAGGTGGTGGCGTTCGACCTCGCCGGCGCCGAGACCGGTTGGCCGCCGTCGCTGCACGCCGATGCTCTGGAGTTCGCCCGTCAGCGGCATCTGAACATCACGATCCACGCCAGCGAGCCCCCCGACCTCGAGCTGATCTCGGACGCCATCGCCCATGGCGCCCATCGCATCGGTCACGGAGTCCGGCTCCAGTCGGATACGGCGATCGGCGAGGACGGCGACCTGCAACTCGGTCTGCTCGCCCAATACGTGCTCGACCACCGGATCCATCTCGAGATGGCGCCGACGTGCAACGTCCAGATCGGCGCCGTCCCCGCCGTCGCCGCTCACCCGATCGGGCCGTTCCTGCGGGCCGGTTTCAACGTCGGCGTCAACACCGACAACCGGCTGATGAGCGGTGTCTCACCGTCGTCCGAACTGCTGGCCGTCGCCACCGCGTTCGAGCTGACGTGGATCGAGATCGGCACGCTCGTGACGAACGCCGCCAACAGCACGTTCGCTCCGTACGAGCAGCGGAGACGGCTCGTCGACGAAGTGATCCGCCCGGCCTACGCCAATCTCAACGCTTGACCCGGTTCAGGGCGCGCCGATGGGCTCGATCGGCGGCGGCGTGTAGACACGCTGGCCGCGTGGCGCGTCGACGTCGAACCGTTCCACCTCCACCAGGCAAGTGTGCGCACTCGGCCCCTGCGCGAGCGACGACGTTCCCTCGTCGCGGGTCAGCACGTTGGGGTTGCCGGCCAGCTCCAACGTTCCGGGTACCCCCGGCTCGAGCGGGTCGAACCAGGCACCGGTCGGCAGGGCCACGACGTCGGGCATGAGGCGGTCGTCGAGACGGGCGCCGGCGAGACACTGACCGCGCCCGTTGAACACCCGCACCGTGTCGCCGTCGGCGATGCCGCGTGCGGCAGCGGTGTCCGGATGCATGCGCACGACCTCGCGCCCGGCGACCTTCTGGCGCTGGCTGTGGGCGCTGTGGTCGAGCTGGCTGTGCAGACGCGTGGCCGGCTGATGGCTCACGAGATGGAGCGGATGATCATCGCAGCCGGCGCCGCCCAACCGCTCGAACGGTTCCATCCAGACCGGATGCCCGGGGCAGTCGGCGTAGCCGAAGCCGGCGATGCGCTCCGACGCGATCTCGAGCCTGCCGGACGGCGTGCCGAGCGGGTTCGCCGCCGGATCCTTGCGGAAGTCGGCCAACCAGCCCGGGCGCGACTCGAGGTCGGGCAGCCGGTGGGTGCCCGCGGCCCAGAACTCGTCGAAGCTCGGCAGGCTGAATCCGTCGCTGCGGGCACGCTCGCGTGACTGGTCCCACAGATGGCGCAGCCACGCCTGCTCGTCGCGCCCCTCGGTGAAGGCTGCTTCGCAGCCCAAGCGCCGCGCGAGTCCCGTCAGGATCTCGAAGTCGGAGCGGGCCTCGCCCTGTGGCTCGACGACCAGCCGCATCGCGTGGGCGTACTGATCGTGACTCGACGCGCAGATGTCTTCGCGTTCGAGCGCAGTGGTCGCCGGGAACACGATGTCGGCGTGACGCGCCACCGGCGTCCACCACGGCTCTTGGACGATCACCGTGTCCGGCCGCTGCCACGCCTGCACGAGTCGGTTGAGATCCTGGTGGTGGTGGAACGGGTTCCCGCCGGCCCAGTAGACGAGGCGGATGTCGGGGTATGTGATGCGCTCGCCGTCGTAGTCGATCGTCGTTCCCGGGTTCAACAGCATGTCGGCGATGCGTGCGACGGGGATCGCCAGCCCGGCCGGGTTGTCGCCCTTTTCGAGCACCGGCCACGCGAAGCGCCGGCCGTCGCTGCCGATGTGCCCCTCGTCGGCGTGCCCGAAACCGAAGCCGCCGCCCGGCAGGCCGACGTCGCCCAGCATGCACGCGAGCGTGACCAGCATCCAGTACGGCTGCTCGCCATGGTGGCCGCGCTGCAACGACCACGACGCGTTCAACAACGTCCGATCGGTGGCCATCTCACGAGCCAGGTCGGCGATCGTCGCCGCGGGTACGGCGGTGATGGCCTCGGCCCAGACCGGCGACTTGGGCGTCGCCGTCCGTCTCCCCGAGCACGTACGCCCGGAACGAGTCGTAGCCCACGGTGCAGCGGTCGAGGAACCCCCGGTCGACCAGACCCTCGGTCTCGAGCACGTGGGCCATGCCGAGCATCAGGGCGACGTCGGTCCCGGGCCGGCACGGGATCCAACGGTGATTGAGGAACTCGGGCGTATCGACACCCATCGGGCCGATGGTCACGAAGCGCACGCCGCGGTCGACGGCGCGCTGCATGCCGCCCCGCGTCTCGTGCTCGGTGATGCCGCCGTACGAGACCTGGCAGTTGCGGAGCGGCAACCCGCCGAAGCTCACGACGAGTCGGGCCCCCTCGGCGATCTCGTTCCAGGTCGTCTGCTCGAGCTCCATGTCGTGCCAGGGCGCGACCACGTGCGGCAGGATGACCTGGGCGGCGGCCGTGCTGTACGAGTTCACCGATCGGGTGCACCCGCCGATCAAGTTCAAGAAGCGGTGCAGCTGAGACTGGGCGTGATGGAACCGCCCGGCGCTCGCCCAGCCGTACGAACCGCCATAGATCGACGTGTTGCCGTGCTCGCGCACCACTCGATCGAGCTCCCCGGCGGCGAGGTCGAGCGCCTCGTCCCAGGGCACCTCCACGAAGCGCTCGGCGCCGCGCCGGTCACGCCGCCCGCTGGGGACCGCCCCGCAACCAGCCTTCGCGCACCGCCGGGCGCTCGATGCGCAACGGATGCTGGATCCCGTCGATGAGCACATCTCCGATCGGCGACGGATCCGGGTCGATGCCGAGCGGCGCGACGCTCTCGATCATCCCGTCGCGAACGGTGACGTCATAGACGCCCCACTGGGTTGCGGTGCGTGTGGCCATCACCGTTCAGTATGTCTGATCGACCCGCGCCCGGGACGGGTGCCGAGCACCTCGATCAACGTGTGCTCCCCCGACTTGCCCGGGAGCTCGCACGAGATCGTCCGCCCCACGATCACGTCGTCGCCCAGCTCACCGAATGTCGCCTCGGAAATCAGGAACCGGGTGCCATGGATCTTGTTCGCCTGCTCGATACGGCTGGCCAGGTTGACGGTGTCGCCGATCGCCGTGACCGACGCCGGACCACCCCACACCGAGCCGACGATCGCCGATCCGTGATGGAGCCCGACGTTGAGGTCGAACGACCGTCCGTACAGCTCTTCGAGCTGCGGGCGCTGCCGATCAGCCTCCGCCAACATCGCCAGCCCGGCCCGCACCGCGCGGAGGCTGGATGATTCGGCGTGCTCGGGACCGAACAGGGCCATGATGCCGTCGCCCATGTAGCTGGTGACGACGCCACCGTGCCGCTCGACGGCGCCGGTCACGCCACGGAGATGGCGCTGCAGCACGTGCAGCACGTCATACGGCAACAGCGCCTCGGCAAAGGCCGTGAAACCCCGGATGTCGGCGAACAGGACCGCCGCGCGGACGTCTTGGCCGATCGGCCGGGGCCGGACCCGACGCCCGCCGCCGAACATCCAGCGCGCCGGTCCGCGGGCCGACCGTCGCGATCGGGGACGGATGTCGGCGAGATCACGGTCGGTGTCGTCGAGCACGAGACGTCGCATCGTGACCGGCGCCGAGATTCTCGTCTGGCAGGCCAGCCGGAACTCGGGGCCGAAGCCGAGACGCTCGGCGATCACTCGCTCCTTCGCGCTTCGCTCACCGCACGCCGCCCATCCCTCCACCACGACGACGCGGCAGGTGGAGCAAGAAGCGTGACCTCCGCAGGCGTGGGCGAAGGGGACGCCGGCGCGCAGCGCCGCTCGCAGCACCGCCTCGGCCGTTCCACATTCGACGAGTTGTTGATCGGGCAGGATGTAGACGCTCGGCACGGACTCCTCGATCGCTCGAGCGACCACTCTGTCAGGTGTCCGGCCAGGGCGGCAACGACAAAGGTCGGACCGGATCAGGCGGATTCGGTGACGAAGCGCGGGAGCTTGCCGGTGAGCGCGTCGCGACGTAGCTGTTCGCCGCTCGTGACCGTCACGGCGATCCCCTCGGCGCCCGCCGCCGCGAGTGAGCACGCGAGCTCGTCGGCAATCCTGGTGACGTCGAGCGGCCTCGAGCACGCGACCGCAACGTGCATCGCATGGGGCGACGTGCGCACCTGGTACTCGGTGATCTCGGCGTGGTGGGCGAGCACCGATCGGACGGCGATGGGATGAACCTGGCGTTCTCCGAAGCGGACGACTTCGTCGGTTCGGCCTTCCAGGGTCGCACGTTGGTGGCCGTTGCCAGGAAGCGACGGTCGCTGCGTCATGCTGTCGTCGAGCCGGTACCGAATGAGCGGTTGGCCGAATGAGCGGTTGGGTGGTGTTCGACAGGTTCGTGACGAGGATGTGGTGGGCGGGCGTCCCCGTCGGCACGTGTCGGTCGTGCTCATCGACGAACTCGACATAGGCCATGTCGCTCGCAAACGTGAACACCCCGTCGCCGGGCATCGCCGAGCCGTTCAAGCCTTCGGAGGATCCGAACGCGTTGCCCGGCGGCGAGCCGAACGCCTCGGCGATCGTCGCCGAGGCGTCAGGAGTGAGGTACTCGCTGGTCGACAGCACCATCGCCGGATTGATCGTCAGACGACCGGCCAGTTGCTCATCGGCGACGCGCCTCAGGGCGCCGGCGTATCCGGCGAGCAACACCGGTTGCGCGGCCTCGAGACGGCGCACGATCTCGTCGATCGGCAGTGTGCTGGGGCGAACGTGATGTGGCCGACCGCGCCGTCGGCGATGTGGGCGGTGACTCGAGTGGCGTGGATCGCCGAGCTGGCGGCAACGAGGGCGATGCTGAGGCCAGCGCGGCACGTCGCCACCGCTCGCGCGGAAAAGCCCAGCGCGGAGGATCGCGGCGAGGTAGTCGGGTACGAGATCGAGGTGCCACGCGAACACACCGCGGACGCCCGAACTCCCGCCCGAGGCGAGCACGACGTACTCGCCGAACAGCGCCTCGGCATCATCGCCGACCTGGGCGAGGAACGCTTCGACAGCCACGCGGGTGAGCCGCCGGTCGGTGGTGAGATCGTCGTAGTGCTCCATCATCTCGCCCTTCGTCATCACCGGGAGCCGGTTGAGGTGGGCGAGCTCGAACGCCTCGACATCGCCGACGAGCGCGGCGAGTCGGCGGGCGTGGAATGGCGAGCGGGCGACGGCGAATCGAAGCAGCTGGCGCAGCGCGGCGGTCTGGTGAGCAACGACCTGGTCGGGGGACCATCCGAGTCGTTGGAAATGGCCGGGCAGGCGTTCGACGAAGGCCCGCCGGGCGGTTCCGAACGGGTCGATGGGCGCGACGGGATCGAGCATGCCGTGATGTACTCCCTGTGAATCGGCGGACTGATGCGCGACTCAGGTGCGAATGGCGGCGCGGGCGACGAGGCCGTCCGCGATGTATTCCGAGATCGCGCGGGCATCGAGATCGGGGTCGGTCAGGAGTTCGGCGGCGAGGCCGGTGCCGACGGAGAGGAAGATGACGCCGAGGATCCGGGGTGGGAGGGGTGGTGTTGCCCCGGCGCGTTCGAAGATGCCGGCGAGGATCTCGGCAGTGCCGGCGATCGCGCGCTCATGGAGCTCGGTGTAGCGGGCGAGTGTGGGGGGATGACGGGCGGCGTGAGCTCGAAACTCGAGCATCACGGTCTGCCAGGCAAGGCTGTCGGCAGTGACACCGATCGCATCGCGGGCGACGTCGACGAATCCTTCTGGTCCCGTGACATCGTCGGCGCGCTGCGCACTGTTGCGACGCCGCGCGTCGATTCGTTCGGCGAGAAGGGCGAGGAAGAGATCGTCCTTGCTGCCGAATTGGGAGTAGACGACACCCTTCGAGAAGCCCGCATCCAGGGCGATCGCGTCGAGTGACGCCCCGTGATAGCCCTTCTCGAGGAACACTCGGTGGGCGGCGTCCAACACGTCGCGGCGGTTCTGCTCGGAGGTCTCGGCCCGGTTGCGACGCGTTCCCATACCGACAGTATTCTAATACCGTTGGTATGAAAGTCAAGCGGTGCGGTGAGCCGGCCCGATCAGGCGCGGCGTACGATCTGGAGGTGCTGAGCAGCGAGCAGGTCGAAGGGTTCCAACGCGACGGGTACCTCGTGCTGGAAGGGTTCGTCGACCCGACGGCGTGTGCCGAGTTGAAGCACCGGGCGGTCGAGCTCGTGCACGAATGGCAGCCGGGCGCCCAGCGGACGATCTTCACCACCGATGAGCAGGAGCGTTCGAGCAACGAAGAGTTCCTGTCGAGCGGGGGCAAGGTGTGGTGCTTCTTCGAGGAGGAGGCGTTCGACGACGACGGCCAGCTGCGCCAGGCCAAGGAGCTCAGCATCAACAAGATCGGCCACGCCCAGCACGACCTCGACCCGGTGTTCGAACGCTTCACGTACACCCCGGAGCTCGCCGAGATCGCCAACGACATCGGCCTCACGGACGCGCTCGCCCTGCAGAGCATGTACATCTTCAAACAGCCCGGCATCGGCGGCGAGGTCGGCTGCCACCAAGACGCCACGTTCCTCTACACCGATCCGATCACGGTCACCGGGTTCTGGTTCGCGATCGAGGACGCCACGCTCGAGAACGGATGCCTGTGGGCGGCGCCCGGCGGTCACCACGCCCCGCTGCGCAAAGTGTTCAAGCGGGCCGGCGGCTCCGACGACGGCGGCACCGTGTTCGAGGAGCTCGACTCCTCGCCGTTGCCGACAGCGCCGGACGACCTGGTGCCGCTCGAGGTGCCGGCCGGCACGCTCGTCCTGCTCGACGGCCGGCTGCCCCACTGGAGCGACGTCAACCGCTCCGGCCGGAGTCGCCACGCGTACTCGGTCCACTGCATCGCGGCCGCCGCCGAGTACCCGGAGTGGAACTGGCTGCAACGCCCCGCCGACATGCCACTGCGGCGCCTCGATCGGAACGACGCGGCCAGCTCGGTACGGTGACTCGATGATCGCCGACTTCATCGCGCGAGCGCCCAAGGCGCTGCTCCACGACCACCTCGACGGAGGCGTACGCCCACGTACGGTCGTCGAGCTCGCCGACGAGTTCGGCTACGGCGGTCTGCCGACCCACGACGTCGCCGAGCTCTCGACGTGGTTCAACCGCGGTGCCAAGCGCAACGATCTCGTCCTCTACCTCGAGACGTTCGCCCACACCGTCGGTGTGATGCAGCACCGCGACGCACTCGAACGGGTCGCGTTCGAGTGTGCCCAGGATCTTGCCGCCGACGGTGTCATCTACGCCGAGGTCCGCTTCGCGCCCGAGCTCCACACCGTCGCCGGGCTCACGCTCGACGAGGTGCTGGAATCGGTGCTCACCGGATTCCGCAACGGCAGCGCCGGCACCGAGCTCACGTTGTACGCGATCACGTCGGCGATGCGCACCGCGGCACAGAGCCTGCAGATCGCCGAGCTGGCGGTGCGCTGGCGCGACGCGGGTGTCGTCGGCTTCGACATCGCCGGGGCCGAGGCCGGCTACCCGCCGACCCGTCACCTCGACGCCTTCCGCTACGTGATGCGCGAGAACTTCCACTCGACGATCCACGCCGGTGAGGCGTTCGGCCTCCCGAGCATCTGGGAAGCGGTGCAGTACTGCGGCGCAGCGCGCCTCGGGCACGGCGTTCGCCTCGTCGACGACATCACGGGCGGGCGTGGCGAGGAGAAGCTCGGACGCCTGGCGACGTACATCCGCGACCGCCGCATCCCGCTCGAGCTGTGCCCCACGTCGAACGTCAACACCGGCGTCTGCGCGAGCGTGGCCGAGCACCCGATCGGGATGTTGCGCCGGCTGCGGTTCCGGGTGACGGTCAACACCGACAACCGGCTGATGAGCAACACGTCGATGACCAACGAGATGGTGCAGCTCTCCGACGGCTTCGGATGGGCGCTCGACGATTTCGAGTGGCTCACCATCAACGCCGTGAAGAGCGCCTTCGCACCGTTCCCCGAGCGGCTCCGCATCATCAACGGCCTCATCAAGCCGCGCTATGCCCTGTTGCGCGCCGAGCAGTCATTGGGTGCGCTCGCGTGAGCGTCAACGTCACGCTGGTCGACCATCCGCTGGTCGCCGACTCGCTCGCCCGCATCCGCGACCGCGACACGCCCAACTCAGCTGTTCCGTCAGAACCTCGAACGGATCGGCACCCTGCTGCTCGCCGAAGCGACGCGCGACCTGCCGACGGTCGAGGGCACCGTCGAGACGCCGCTCACCACCGCCCCCGCCAAGCGCCTCGGTGTGCAGCCCGTCGTGGTTCCCGTGCTGCGGGCCGGGCTCGGCTTCGTGCACGCCGCCCAGGAGCTCATGCCCAACGCCGACGTCGGGTTCATCGGGATCTCGCGCGATGAAGAGACGTTCCAGCCCAAGCCGTACGTCAACAAGCTGCCCGAGTCGCTCGAGGGGCGGCCGGTCATCGTGATCGACCCGATGCTCGCGACCGGCGGGTCGCTCGAACACACCGTGCGGTTGCTGATCGAACGCGGCGCCGCCGGCACGATCACCGTCGTGTGCGCGCTCGCCGCCCCCGAGGGCATCGACCGCCTGCGCGACGCCGGGTTCGACCTGCACATCGTGACGGCCGCGGTCGACGACCACCTGAACGAGCACGCCTTCATCGTCCCGGGGTTGGGCGACGCCGGTGATCGGCAGTTCGGCAGCGGCGGCTGACACCAGATGACGCCAATGATCGACGGTGCAGTCGTCGCCTCACTCCACGCCCAGGTGCTCGGCGAGTTGGCGTCGCCGGGCGATTGGTGGGACGCGCGATCACGACGGGCAGCCATGGAGGAGGCACGCGCAGCGCGCTCGTGCGCGGTGTGCGACGCCCGGCGGGCGACGCTGAGCCCCGAGGCCGTCGCCGAACGCCACCGATCGAACGACGCCCTGTCGGACGCGGCAGTCGAGGTGATCCATCGTGTCGTCAACGACCCCGGTCGATTGACCCGCCGCTGGGCGGATGCACAGATCGCCGCCCTCGGCGACGCCGTCTACGCGGAGCTCGTCGCGGTCACCGCGATCATCGTCGCCGTCGACATGTACGCGCGCTCGATCGGCGCGCCCCAGGCCGAGCTCTGCGAGCCCGTCGACGGCGAGCCGGCCGGAGAGCGCCCCGAAGGGCTCGGTGACGTCGGCGCCTGGATCCCGATGACCGAGCAGAAGCTGCTGGCAAATGTGTCGCGGGCACTGTCATTGGTGCCGTGCACGAACAAGACCTGGCGGACGTTGGTGAACGAGTCGTACAGCCGCGGCCCGCAGATGCTCGCCCTGACGTGGGAGCGCGCCCTCAGTCGACCTCAGGTCGAGCTCGTCGCGGCGCGCGTGTCGCAGCTCAACGAGTGCTTCTATTGAACCTCGAGCCACGTGGCGCTGCTCCGTGCGAGCAGCTCGGCACTCGGTGACGAGCTCGACGTCGCAGCCGCCGTCTCCCGAGGCGACGGTGTGCCCGGCGGTGCACTGCTCGTCGACTTCGCGGCAGCCGCGCACCTCGATACGCCCGAACTCGGCGGCCTTCGCGCCGACGTCGCGGCGGCGTTCGGTGAGGCCGGGCTGGTCGAGGCGTGCCTCACGGTCGGCGCGTTCAGCGGGCTGACCCGCGTCGCCGACGCGACGGGCATCGTGCTCGACGGCGGCTCGCTCACCGCCACCGTCGATCTCCGCGCCGAGCTCGCTCTCAACGACATGTCCGGCGCGCTGAACACCGGCCCCGTCGTGTACGACACGGGCGAGCCGATGATCCCGGCCGCCGTCGCCGACTTGTTCGCCGATTGAGCCGCGCTCGTCACTCCTCGATCGTCGCCGCGCCGGGCCACCGCACCGTCGCGACGGTGTCGATGAACTCGATCGGGTTGCTGGCGAGGTAGGAGGCGAGCTCGGCGTCGCGCTCGGGTCCCAGGCACAGCCGCCGCCGCGCGGCGGGGATCAGCGTCGACGGATCGCTCGAGTGCCGTGACAGCGGCGTCCGTGGGCTGTGCCAGACCTCGGGGACGATGCCCGCCTCACGAAGAACGGCGACGAGGTCGGCGTCCGTCGGACCCGTCGGACGATCGAGGTCCCAGAAGTGCTTCCACGCCGCGTTCCAGCCCGCCAACGGATGCCGAACCGGAATCTCGACCACGACCGCCAGCCGAGCGTGCTCGGTCAGCGCGGTTGCGAACGGGATCGCGTCGGCGACGTTGAAGAGCACGTGGTGGCACACGGCCACATCGGCGATCGGGGTCGCCTCGGCAACATCCGGCCACCGCCCGTGCACGGTCCGGGCGGCGACGCCCGCCGCCCGGGCGGCCGCGACATACGCCGTGAGCATCGTCTCGCTCTGGTCGACCCCGATCAGCGACTCGGCCGGCGGGACGAGCACCGCCGACGACCGGCCACCGCCGCACCCGACGTCGAGCACGACTCCACGGTGCGACGGAAGGACCTCGCGGGCGACCTTGGCCGACAGCCCGTCGCGGTCGAGCGTGTCGTCGACCGAGAACGTGGCCACGTCGTGCGACCACGGCGAGACCGGCGCCTGGGCGAGGATCTCGTCGGGGATGCCCCACTCGGCGAGCTGGGCCGACCAGCGTTCAGCGGCAGTCATCAGCGCTCACGAGTGCACCCGAGTCACGGGGTGCGGTGCCGGCGGTGCCGACCTCGGATCAACCATTCCCAGACGCTGCCGGCGATCACCACGAACGCCATCGCAACGACGAGCGCAATCGTCCAGGTCACCCGGTCACCGTACCCACCTTCTCGGCGTCATAGACGTCGCTCACGACGAACGGTCCCGAATGTGTCGTGAATGCAAATCTTGATAAAAGTCTCGGTTAAGTTTCCGGCCCGGGTGCCGATCGCGGTGTCGGACCTTTGGAGGGACAGATGGACGGCTCTGGCGGGAGTGCGGAAGACAACAAGCAGACCAGCGACGAGATGACCGAGTCGGATTTCATCCGGTACCAGGCCGATGTCGAGCGGGCGGCAAGGAAGAAGGGGTACGGCCTGGTCGCCACGGACACGCCCAGGCGGTTCATCTGTTCAGATTCGCCAGAGGACATCCGCTCTGCGACCGGCGGGCAGACCCTCGAGCGGATCGAGGCCTTCCTCGCCCGCCATCCCGACATGTGGGACTGACGCCGACGTCGGCGAGGGCCCGTCGGCGCGACACCGCGTCCGGCGCCATCACATCCGGCAACATTGCACGGTGAGGAAGCTGGCGATCCTGCTCCCGCCCTCGGAGGGCAAGGCGCCGGGAGGCGATGGGGAACCATGGTCGCCGGGGGCGGGCACGTTCGGCGCCGAACTGGGGTCCCGTCGCACCGCCATCGCCAGGGCGTTGCGGCGGGGCAAAGGCGGCGACCAGCGCCTGCTCGGCGCCAATGGTGTCAACCTCGAGCGGGCCCGGCTGGCGAACCGATCGCTCATCGGCGCCCCGACGATGCCGGCGTGGCGGCGGTACACGGGAGTCGTCTGGGATCACCTCGCCCCGGCGGATCTGACGGCCGCCCAGCGGCGGTCGATCATCGTCGTCTCCGGCCTGCACGGCTTGATCCGCGGCGACGATCCGACCCCGGACTATCGCCTCAAGATGGGGGTCAACCTGGCGCCCCTCGGGCTGCTCTCGACGTGGTGGCGAACCACGGTGTCCGACGTCCTCGGCCACCACGTCGCGCTCCGGAAGCGGTTCGTCGTCGACCTGCTGCCGATCGAGCATCGTGCCGCCGTGGTGCCCCACGGCGTCGACGGGGTGTCAGTCGTGCTCCGCGAACGCAGCGGTCGACCGGGTGGACACTTCGCCAAAGCGGCCAAGGGTGAACTCGCCCGTCACCTGCTCACGGCGACCGATCCGCCGCTGGTCGCGCTGTCGGCGTGGGACCACCCGGCGTACGCGCTCGAGATCACCCCACTCTGACGTCGCCCCGCGGCCGACGGCGGCGCGAGGGTCAGAGCGAGATCCGTTGACGGCGGCTGCCGTCGGCGATACGCCACTCGTTCGTGCCCTCGGAGGCGGCGATCCGCATCGCGTCCTCGGCACGTTCGATCGCATCGTCGAGCTCGCTCGCCACCGTCTGGAAGGCGATCCCGACGTTCACGGTGAGGTGATCGATGCGGCGTGCGAGTTGCTCGCTGTCGGGACCGTCGACGAAGTACGGACCCGACAGGACGCGCACGATCCGGTTGGCGATGCTGATCACGGCGACCCGGTCGACCGGTGGGCGGCACACCGCGGCGAACGAGTTGGGCCCGCGATCGAGGACCTCGTCGACCGCCCGCACAGTGGCGGCGAGACGGGCGCCGACGAGGGCGAGCACACCTTCGGCCGCCTCGCGACCGCATTCGGAGATGACCCGATCGAGCCCTTCGACGTTGACGGCGAGCACGGCTCCGTGCTCCTCCAGCGTCGTCGACGGGGCGGGGAGACAGTCGGGCGCTTCGCGACGCTCGACGACGGCGGTGTCGGCGGGCTTGTCGGGGATCAGTTCGGCGTGGTCGAAGGCGACCGCCGACAGCGTGACGGCGTCGGCCATCCGCTGCTCCTGGTTGGGGCTGGTGAGGCCGGCGAGACGACGCCACACGATCAGCGCACCCCGCAACCCGCGGCGCGACACGATCGGGCGCACCCACACCGATCGGAACCCGGCATCGGTCGCGGCCTTGCGGAGCTCCGCCGGCAGCCCGAACAGGTCGGGGAAGTCGTGCGGCTGGCCGCGCTTCAACGTGAACGTCCACGGTGCCAGCGGGTCGTCGATCGTGAAGTCGTAGCCCGAGAGCGGCCACTGACCGACCAGCGACAGTCCGTCGGCGCTCTGCAACGCGACGACCGCGGTGGCCTCCATCGGATGCACCGCCATCGAATCGATCACCACTTGCAAGGTCTGCTCGAGTGGAGCGCCGCTCGAGATCGACTCGAACGCACGCGACATGTGGTCGTTCACCGACTCCTCGGCGAACGTCGCCACGTAGCCGTCGATGCCGGCCACGTCGAGACAGTTCTGCGCCCACATCTCGGTCGCCCGCAGGTGCCCGTCGGCGCCCCGGTAGCGGAGCCGGATCGGTCCCATCGTCCTCCCGATGAACCCGCGACCGGCGGCGAGGATGTCGGTCGCGTTCGAGAACTCCTCGGACGGGACGAAGTCGAGCACCGAACGGCCGACGACGTCGTCGCTGCTGAAGCCGGTCATCGCGAGCATGCGCGCGTTGGCGAACCGCAGCGTGCCGTAGACGTCGATCACCGCGACGCCGACCGGCAACAAGTCGAGCAGCATTGGTGCTTCCATTGACGCCCTCACGTCGGACCCGATCACACGGCGTTCATCGGCGTGCCGAAGGCCCAGCTTGAGAGGCGCTTGAACGTATCCAGACGACGTTGCGGCCCGGCCGGCGCCGAATCGGATCGCTAGCGTTCCAGGCGATGGCGTACCGCTACCTGTGGACTCCACTGCGCGTCGGTCCCATCGAGGCCCGGAACCGGATCGTCTTCTCCGCCCATCTCACGAACTACGCCCGTGACGGCAAGCCGACCGAGCAGCACGCCGCCTACTACGCGGCTCGAGCGGCCGGTGGCGCCGGGCTGATCATCACCGAGGAGCACTCGACCCACCCGACCGACTGGCCCTACGAGAAGCTCATCCACGGTTTCCACCGCGACGTGATCCCGGGCTACCGATCGATCACGGACGCCGTTCACCGCCACCGCACCCCGATCTTCGCCCAGATCAACCACAACGGCGGCCAGGCGTCGTCGATGTACTCCCGGCTGCCCGTCTGGGCGCCTTCGGCGGTCGCCGACCCGCTGTTCCGAGAGGTCCCGAAGGCCGTCACCGTCGCCGAGATCGACGAGATCGTCGCCGGCTACGCCACGGTCGCCGAGCATTGTGCGGAGGGCGGGTTCGACGGCATCGAGCTCCAGTGCTCGCACTCGTCGATCGTGCGCGGCTTCCTGTCGCCGGCCACGAACACCCGCACCGATGCGTACGGCGGGAGCCTGGAGAATCGGGCCCGGATCATGATCGAGATCGTGGCCGCCGTCCGGCGCGTCATCGGTACCCGGTTGGCGCTTGGTGTGCGGATCTGCGGCGACGAGTTGATCGAGCACGGCACGACGATCGACGACGCCGTCGGCGTCGCCCAGATGGTCGAAGCGACGGGCCAGGTCGACTACGTCAACACGTCGATCGGCGTCGCCACGGCGAGCCTGTTCGTGATCGAGGCGTCGATGCACATCCCGCCCGGATACGCGATGTACATCCCGTCGGCGATCCGCAAGGCGATCGACCTGCCGGTGGTCGGTGTCGGTCGCTTCAAGGACCCGCTGCAGGCCGAGCGGGCACTGGCCGAGGGGCACTGCGACCTCGTCGGTGTGGTGCGCGGTCAGATCGCCGATGCCGAGTTCGCGGCCAAGGCACGCGCCGGCGCCACCGACGAGATCCGCCTGTGCCTGTCGTGCAACCAGGAGTGCGTCGGGCGGATGGGCCTCAACCGGTGGCTGGGATGCATCGAGAACCCGCACACCGGGCGCGAGTCGGTTCGTCCCGCGGTCGCCACCGCGACGTCGTCGAAGGCCGGTGGGCCGAAGTCCGTCCTGGTCGCCGGTGCCGGGCCGGCGGGCCTCCAAGCGGCGATCGCCGCGGCGCGCAATGGACACCGGGTCACGGTGTGCGAACAGAGCGCGCACGCCGGTGGGCAGGTCCGCCTCGCGGCGTCGGTCCCGAACCGGGCCGAGCTGGGTGACATGATCCGCAACCAGCTCACCGAGTGCCGGCGCCTCGGCGTGACCATCGAGTACGGCATCGGAGTGTGGCCGGGACTGGTTGCCGAACGCCGACCCGATCACGTCATCGTCGCCACCGGCGCCGAGCCACAACGACCGTGGTGGGTACCGCAGGACGCGACCACGGTCGCCGACGTCCGTGAGGTGCTCGAAGGCGCGGTGCATCCGTTCGGTGACGTGATGGTGATCGATGAGATCGGCTTCCACCATGCGACGTCAGTCGCCGAGTTGCTGGCCGACCGCGGCTGCGCGGTCGAGATCGTCACGCCGGGAATGGTCGTCGGCCAGGACCTCGGCATCACGCTCGACATGGAGAACTGGTGGATCCGGGCGAACGAGAAGGGCATCGTGCAGCGCACCGACCTGGTGCCGATGGGGATGGACGGGCGCTCCGTCACCCTTCTCCACCACCCCACCGGCGAACACGTCACGAGCACGCCGGACTGGGTCGTGCTCGCCGTGCCGCCGCGCCCGGTCGAGTGGCTGTACCACGACCTGTCGACCGCCGGTGTGAGCGTCGAGCGGATCGGCGATTGTGTGGCTCCCCGGCGCGCGCACGCGGCGGTGGTGGAGGGCGAACGGGCGGGCGCCTCGCTCTGAACCCGACGCCGTGAGGCTCGCGGTGCGCCGTGTGACCAGAGTCACAGCGAGGCGAGGTTTAGCCATCCGGAGCATGGGTTATATCGCTGGTGCATGAATGGGCCGGATGACGACACGCGCGCCACCCTGCTCGATGCCGCACGTACCCTCCTCGAGGCGGATGGGCCCGCCGCGCTGACCGTCCGGCGTATCGCCGCCGAGGCCGGGATGAGCACGATGAACGTGTATTCCCGGTTCGGTGGCAAAGACGGCGTGGTCGACGAGTTGTACTGCGAGGGCTTCCATCGGCTTCGCGAGTACGTCGCCAAGCACTCCAAGACCGACGATGCGATCGAGAACTTCCGCGCCCCCGGAGTCGCGTATCGCGACTTCGCCCTCGAGAACCGCACGTTCTACGCGGTGATGTTCTTCCGCCCGATCCCCGGTTACGTCCCGTCGGCCGCGGCACGCCGTGTCGCCCTCGACGGATTCGACGAGCTGGTCGCTCGGATCCGCGAGCTGATCGATGCCGGTGAGATCGCCGAGACCGACCCGTACAACGTGGCCGCCTCGCACTGGGCGACCTGTCACGGGCACGTCGGACTCGAGATCAGCCGCGTCGGACCGGTCGACATCGACTGGGAGACCACGTTCCTCGGTTCGCTCGACGCGCTGCGCCTGAGCCTTGCCTGATCGAGACGTTTTGATCGAGATGGCTTGATCGAGACGTCCTGAGCCCGCCGCGCCGGGGCGCGGCCGGCGATCGGTAGCCTCGGGCGCGATGACGGGCGTTCTCATGGCGGGGATCATCACCGATCTCTCCGATTGGCTCGAGGACATCTCCGACAACTGGTGGTTCCTGGTCGTCATCTTGGTGATCGCCTTCTTCGACTCGGTGATACCGATCGTGCCGAGCGAGACGACGGTGATCATCGGCGGTGTCGCCGGCGGGCCTGGGGAACCAATCACTCGCGCTCGTGATCGCCGCCGGCGCGATCGGTGCGTTCCTCGGCGACAACACGGCATACCTGATCGGCCGCCGGATGAGCGCGACGATCGGGCGCTGGTCCTCGAGGAAACCCAAGCGCGCGGCTCGCCTCGAGTGGGCGGACCGGCAGATCCGACAACGCGGCGGGCTGCTGCTCATCACCGCCCGTTTCATCCCGGGCGGGCGGAGCGTGCTCACCATCTCATCGGGCATCACGCGTCAGCCACATCCGTGGTTCGCTGGGTGGGTCGCCGTCGCCGCAGTGATCTGGGCCACGTACGCCGCGCTGCTCGGCTACGTGGGTGGCAAGGCGTTCGAGGACGATCACACCAAGGCGTTCCTGCTCGCGTTCGCCGCCGCGTTCACGCTGACGGTGACGATCGAGGTCGTCCGCCACATGCGGGCGAGGCGGGCGGCGAAGCGCGACGCCGAAGCGGCAGCCACCCTGCTCGAGCGCTGATCGTCGTCCCGGCGTCCCGTAGCGTGGCTCGAACCATGTTGGCCGTGATCCCGGTACGCGACGGCGAGCTCCCGGCGGGGGCGCTCGAGACGATCGCCGAGTGCGGCGGGCGCGTCCTTCTCGTCGGCGATGGGCTCGACGCCGTCGGTGCGTTCGGCGCCGTCGACGTGCGGACGGCGGAGCTGGGCCAGTACGCGCCCGGCTCATGGGCCGCGTCGCTCGGTGCGCTCCTCGGCGACGAGCCGGTCATCGTGCTGCCGGCGTCGCCCGACGGCCGCGATCTGGCGCCTCGCATCGCCCACGTGCTCGACCGACAGCTCGTCGCGGGCGCGGTGTCGATCACGCCGGACCGGATCACCGTGCCGCGCAAGGGAGGTCTCGAACTGCACGTCCTCGCCGTCGCACCGCCGTTCGTGGCGACGCTGCAACCAGGTGTCCGTGGTGTCGAGCGGGAGACAGCGGTGGCGACGCGCCGGACCGTCGTCGTCGAACCACAGGGCGTTCCCGACCCGCGGGTCGTGGCGGTCCATCCGCCCGACGTGACGACGATCGACCTGACCGAGGCCGACCGCATCGCCGCCGGAGGGGCGGGACTCGAGTCCGCCGAACGGTTCGAGCAACTGGCGCGCATCGCGGCCGCGATCGGCGGGGCGATGGG
Source organism: Ilumatobacteraceae bacterium (assembly GCA_963776935.1). Taxonomy (GTDB): domain Bacteria; phylum Actinomycetota; class Acidimicrobiia; order Acidimicrobiales; family Ilumatobacteraceae; genus JALOLG01. The sequence goes on from CAVZOP010000001.1 coordinate 497,257, forward strand.
CGCGACACGCGTGATCACCGACCGCGCCTGGGTCGGCCACGAGCGTCAGATCGGCACGACCGGCGTCGTCGTCGACCCCGAGCTGTACCTGGCGTTCGGCATCAGTGGAGCAGTGCAACACACGAGCGGGCTCGGCGATCCGGGCCACGTGATCAGCGTCAACGTCGACCCGCATTGCCCGATGATGCAGATGTCGGATCTCGCCGTCGTGAGCGACGCCAACGCCGTGCTCGACGAGCTCGAGCTGACTGCTCGGAGCGATCGCCGATGGCTGACTTCGACGTGGTGGTGGTCGGCGCCGGACCGGCAGGCGCGTGCGCGGCGACGGTGCTGGCGCGAAGGGGGCGGTCCGTGCTCCTCCTCGAACGCGGTCCGTTCCCAGGGAGCAAGAACATGTTCGGCGGCGTCGTGTATCCCCGCGTGCTCGACCAGCTGCACCCGGAGTGGTGGGACGACGTGCCGTACCAGCGATGGATCACGCGCCGTGCGACGATGATGCTCACCGAGACGCAAGCCATCTCCCTCGACTTCCGCACGGCCGCGTGGGGACGTCCGCCGTACAACGGCATGACCGCCTACCGGCCCGACTTCGACCACTGGCTGGCCGGCAAGGCCGAGACCGACGGCGCCGAGCTCGTGTGCTCGACCACCGCGACCGGACTGCTCCGCGACGGCGATCGAGTGGTCGGCGTGCGGACCGACCGACCCGACGGTGACGTGACTGCTGACGTCGTGATCGCCTGCGACGGTGTCAACAGCTTCCTCGCCAAGGAGGCCGGCCTGTTCGACACCGTCGACGCGGCCAACTACACGCTGGGGGTCAAAGAGACGCTGGCACTGCCCAAGGAGGTGATCGACGAGCGGTTCGGGGTACGCGGACGCGAAGGCGTCGACTTCGAGATCCTCGGTGGGACGAGCGGGGTGGGTGGCGGCGCATTCCTCTATACCAACCTCGACACGCTCGGCGTGGGGGCGGTGTTGAAGGTGCCGGCGCTGGCGGCCCAGTCCACCCGGCCGGAGACGATCATCGCCGCCCTGAAGGCGCATCCGGCGATCGCTCCCCTCGTCGACGGCAGCGAGCTCGTGGAGTACTCGGCGCACCTGATCCCCGAGGCCGGGCTGTCGATGATTCCCAAGCTGGCGGCGGACGGGTTGGTGGTCGCCGGCGACGCGGCGTCGCTGTGCCTGGCCGCCGGGATCTGGCTCGAAGGCGTGAACTTCGCGATGGCGAGCGGGATGTACGCCGGCGAGGCGGTCGACGAGGCGCTGCGCGCTGGCGACGTGTCGGCCGCAGGGCTCGCCGGCTACGAGCGCCGGCTGGCGTCGACGTTCGTCCTTCGCGACCACCGCAAGCTGCGGCGAGTGCCCGCCCTCGTGCTGTCCGATCGGGTCCAGCACGAGTATCCGCAACTGGCCGCCAACGTGATCGAGCGGATGTTCCGGGTCGACAACCCGTCGCCGAAGCCGGGGCTGCGCCGGATCGTCAAAGAGGAACGGAAGCGGGCCGGTGTCCGGCTCCGCCATCTCGCCCGCGACGCGTGGGCCGGGGTACGGGGGTTCGGATGACCGGACGGAGCGAATGGCCGGAGATCTCGTTCGAGGATCGCATGGCGACCACCCGGTTCGACGTGCACGAGCGACCGCACATCGTCGTCGACGGTGCCGTGTGCACCGACTGCTCGACCCGCGACTGCATCGTCGCCTGCCCCGCCAACCTGTTCGTGCCGACCGCCGACGGCGGGATCCTCTTCAACTACGAGCAGTGCTTCGAGTGCGGTACGTGCTACCTGGTGTGCAACCGCGAGGGGGCGATCTCGTGGAGCTATCCGGAGGGTGGCTACGGAGTGGTCTTCAAGCGCACATGAACGTGTTCGTGTGCTGGAAGTGGGTTGCGCTCGACGACGACGACCGCTGGGCGTCGGTGTCAGCGGCCGACGAGGCGGCCCTCGAGATCGCGCTGCAGTTGGCGATGGGTGCAGGCGGGGACGCGTCGGTCACGGTCGCCACGGTCGGACCACCGGCGGCCGAGACCGCGCTGCGCGACGCGATCGCACGGGGTGCCCGGCGTGCCATCCGCGTCGACGCGCCGCGCGACCTGTGCAGCGCCGCCGTTGCCGCGGCGCTGGCGCCGCTCACGGCCGGTTGCACGTGGGTGATGTGCGGCGACTACTCGCTCGACCGCGGCTCGGGATCGGTGCCGGCGTTGATCGCCGCCCATCGCGAGATCGCCCAGGCCCTCGGGCTGGTCGACGTCGGCCCGGGCGTGGACGGCAGCCTGCGCGCGCTGCGGCGACTCGACGGCGGACGCCGCGAGGAGTTGTCCGTGGCGGCACCGGCCGTCGTGTCGGTCGAAGGGTCGGTCGCCAGGCTCCGGCGGGCGTCACTGACCGCCGAGCTGGCCGCCCGCACGGCCGCCATCGAGGTCGTCGACGGTCCGACCGGACCGCGGGAGACACCGATCCACGCCGGCCCCTACCGCCCCAGAGCACGCGTCCTCCCGGTACCACCCGGCAGCGACGCGCTCACCCGGATCCGGTCGTTGATGTCGTCGGGCGCGGCGATCGCACACGGGGAGACGGTCACCCTCGATCCACCCGAGGCGGCGGCCCGGATCGTGCAGGCGCTCCGCGATTGGGGCTACGTGTCCACGATGCCGGACGGGATGCCGGCGGCGTGATCCGGGAGTCGGTACGCGTCGACGAGCGGTGTGCCACAGCCCTTGCACACCGCTTCGGAGGCCGCGGTGACCGCGTCGCAGCGGTCGCAGAACACCACTCGACCGTGGTTCGAGGTCATCTCCCAGAGCGCAGAGAAGTGGCTGTGCTGCCACCGGTGGGTGATGAGATCACGTACCGCGGCCCGGTGTTCGGGCGTCGCCGCGAACGCTCTCGCGTCGGCAGCCGTGCGCCAGAGCGCGATCAAGGTGATGCTCGGTCCGTCGGGGAAGCTGTAGCGCCGGATGAAGCCGGGTGCCGAGGCGAGCAGATTCATCAGGTCGACCGCCGCGGCCCAGAACCCACGGGCACCCTCGGGGTCGCTGAACGTCGCCTGCAGCACGAGGATGGCACCCGCCGACTCCGGGCCGAGGGCACCGTCAGGACCCTGCTGAGTGGCGAGAATCGTGGGTGCGATCTGCGTCCGGGGGATCGCGAGCATCGCCGCGATTGCCTCTGGGGGCGGCGGGAGCACCAGCAAGTGGGTCATTTCTCATCTCCGATCACGTTCATCCGATACAGTATAGATTGATCCGAGTAATACTAGGACCAAATGTCGAAGCCGGTCAAGAAGCGGGCGTACTCCTCCCCTGTGCGGCAGGAGCAGGCGACCCGGACCCGAGCGCGCATCATCGAGGCGGCGGGTGCGTTGTTCGAGGCCAATGGCTACGCCCGCACGACGATCCGCCAGATCGCCGACGAGGCCGGTGTAGCCGGCGACACCGTGTACGCCATCTTCGGGAGCAAGGCACGCGTGCTCACCGCGCTCATCGACTCGCGCCTGGCGCCTGGTGTCGACATCGCCAACGTGATGGACCGCCCCGAGGCACAGGCGGTCCGAGACGAACCCGACCCGCGCCGTCAGCTCCACCTGTTCGCTCGCGACATGGCCGAGACCGCGGGACAGCGTCCGCGGGGTCTTCGAGATCCTGCGGACGGCGTCGGCGGTCGAACCCGAGATGGCGGCGATCCTCGTCGAGATGAACGGGTACCGGCTCGCCAACATGCGCCGGGTGGCGAAATGGATCGCCGAGCGCGGTTCGCTGCGGGTCGACGTCGACCGTGCCGCCGAGATCATCTGGGTCCTCGCCAGCCCTGACGTGGCGACGATGCTGCGCGATGGCCGCCGTTGGTCGGTCGATGAGCACGCGGAATGGCTCGAGGACGCGCTCGTGCGAACGCTGCTCCCCACGGAATGATGGTGAATGATGGTCGACGTGATGCAACGAGACGTGACGCACGACCTGGGCTCGTACGAGCGCGACGGGTATGTCGTGCTCGACCACGCCGTCGATGCCGACGCGCTCGAGCTCATCCGTGGCGAGCTGTCACCATGGCTCGGCGACGACGCGTTCCGGGGGCGCAACGACTTCGAGGGCTTCTTGTCGAACCGCGTCTACACGCTTCTCGCCAAGGCACCCGCGATCGCGATGCTCGTCGAGCATCCGTGGGTGATGGCGATGCTCGATCGCTTGTTGCTCCCCAACTTCCTGTTGTCCGCCAACTTGGCGATCAACCTCCTCCCGGGCGAGACCGCCCAGCAGTTCCACATCGACGACGACTTCTACCGTGTCGGTCGGCCGCGGCAACCGATCAGCGTCAGCGCGATCTGGGCGATCGACGACTTCACGGCCGAGAACGGGGCGACCGAGGTGATCCCCGGCAGCCACCTGTGGGGCGACGAGATCCCCGCCGCCGACCACCCGATCGCCAAGGTCGTGATGCCTGCCGGATCGGTCGTCGTCTTCGCCGGCACGTTGTGGCACCGCGGCGGCGCCAACCACAGCGACCGATCGCGGCTCGCGATCACGCCCCAGTACTGCGAGCCGTGGGCCCGCCAGCAGGAGCAACAGATCCTGTCGGTCGGACCGAAGGCGGCGCAGTACTCCGGTCGCATCCAGTCGATGCTCGGGTACAGCATCCATCCACCGTTCATGGGCCACGTCGACGGGCTGCACCCGCTGCGACTCCTCGACCCGCAGTACAACAGTGCCGACGTCGGCGCCGGCAAGGCCGCCGCCGACTACTGGGCCGACGGCGACAACCCAGGGCCCTGACCGCAACGCGCCCGAGCGATCGCGGCCGCGATCACCACGAAGATGACCGCCGCGAACACTCGCCGCGGAGGCGGCGCTCGTCGGGGCCAACAGCCCGAGATTTCTTGAGCTTTCCGGTTGCTTCGGTGGTCGAACGTGTGTACGATAGGAGGGTGGCGACGGGGACGCTGGAACGGCTCGAGGACCGCCTCGCCGACCTGTGTGGTCACCGCAACGTCCTCGACGCACGACTCGTTGAACTGGTCGCCGAAGCGCTTGCCACGGGTGAGTGGCAGATGTCGGGGATCGTCTCGCCGGCGCACTGGTTGTCATGGAAAGCCGGGCTCTCCACCGGCCATGCCCGCCAGTTGGTGACGCTCGCCCGGCGCAGGTCGGAGTTGCCGGTGACGTTCGCGGCGTTCGACGCCGGCCAGCTGTCGTTGGATCAGGTGACGCCGATCGTCGCCAAAGCACCGGGTTGGGCTGATGCCGAGTTATGTGAGTTCGCCACCCTGGCGACCGTGACGCAGTTGCGGCGGGTGATGCGCTCGTTCGACTTCGCCCCCGATCCGGTGCCCGACGATGATCCCGGTGCCGACATCGGCGGTGTCGCGCGACCCCGGGGTGTGGTCGATCCGGTCGAGTCGGTGTCGTTGTGGCATCTCGACGATGGGCGCTGGGAACTACGCGGCGAGCTCGACGCCGACCACGGCGCCGTGTTGGACGCCGCCCTCAAAGAAGCCCAAGATGCGCTGTTCCAACGCGACGGCGTCGCCGTGTCGAAAGTCGACGCGTTGGTCGAGATCGCCAACCGCTCGTTGGATTCGATCGCCGACGTCGGGCGGCGGGATCGCTACCGGGTCCACGTCCATGTCGACGTCGACAACGCCATGATCGACGGGCTCGGCCACCGCCTCCCAGCCTGGCTGCGTGATCTGATCTGTTGCGACACCATCGTCAACACCGTCCACGAGCACGGCGGCATCCCCGTCAGCGTCGGACGCACCCAGCGCACCGTGCCCGAACGCACCCGCCGACTCGTGACCCTGCGCGACCGCGGCTGCCGCGTCCCCGGCTGCGGATCGGATCGGGTGCTGCACGTCCACCACGTCATCCACTGGGACCCCAACCACGGCAACGGCCCGACCGATACCTGGAATCTTGCCTGCCTCTGCCCACGACACCACCGGCTCCACCACCAAGGCAAGTTGGGGATCACCGGCAACGCCGACGACCCCCACGGGCTGGTGTTCACCGACACCCACGGCCAAATCATGAAACCCGCCGCGGTCGCCCGACCACCCACCGGGCCACCACCCCAACCGACGGGCCGCTACCAGCATCCACTCGGCGAACGCCTCCAGATGCACTGGGTCACCTTCAACCCACCACCCAGATCCACACCCACGCCCCCACCCAGCCCCAACTAGCGACCTGGAGGTCGCCGGCGTGGCAGCCCACGACAACCACCTCGTTCGGCACGCACGTCGGGGCTGGAATGATGTGGCGATGCTTGACCATCTTGGAATCCAGTGCGCCGACCTGGCCGCGAGCAGCGCGTTCTACGACACTGTGCTCGAGCCGCTCGGGGCGAGTCGACTGATGGACTTCGGGGTCGCCATCGGATACGGCGTCGCACCGAAGCCCGACTTCTGGCTCGGCCGGTTCGACTCCGGAGACGGATTCCGGGAGTCGCACATCGCATTCATCGCTCCCGATCGTGCCGCCGTTCGGGCGTTCTTCGATGCGGCCGTGGCCGCCGGCGCCGAGGTGCTGCACGAACCGCGCGTGTGGCCCGAGTACCACGCCGACTACTACGGAGCGTTCGTACGCGACCCAGACGGCAACAACGTCGAAGCCGTCTGCCACACTCCCGAACCGGGCTGATCCCGCCACCAACACGAAGACACCTCGATCGGACGGTTGCAGCCGTCAGCGTTAACCGCCTGCTTCGACAGGTCCACCGAAACCGGCGGTGCGTCCCGCCTGCGCGGCGCGGTGTAGCCGCTGGCCGAGCCCTAACGTGGCGAACTCGCGCCGGTCCCCGACGCCGTACTGTTGCTCGATTCGGTCGAGGCGCTCGCTCACCTGGTCTGACAGGGCATCCAGCTGGTCGACAAGATCCGCGTCAACTCGCGTGGTCCCTGGGCGGGCGCGGCGATTGCCGTCGCTGCTGCGGGTCGGGAGGGGCTTCGGCGAGGACACCCTCCTGACGATCGCCCGCCTGTCGGGCGGTGCCGGTCCTTCCGCGGGCGGGTCGGCGGTCGGTCCCCCGTCGTCGTTCGGTGGGCTTGGGAGATCCGGGAGGGCGGGGCGGCAGGTCGACGACATGACGAGATGCTCGAGCGTGTTCGCCCGCTGGTCTCGGTGGGTCAGGGGCGGCTCGCCCGGCGCGAACAATCGCCGCAGGGTCGCTCCGATGCTCGTGTGGTCGAACGTGCGGTCATCGACCACGGTGCCGCGCGGGATCCAGTTCGAGACGACGACGGCCGGCACCCGAATCCCGTAGCGGCGGAAGTGAAACGGCGAGTTGCGGTGTTCGAGAAACCACGAGACGAAGAGGCGGGATCGCGTCAGCACACGACCGGTGCTCGACTCGATGGGCTTCGGCGCCGCCGCCCTCGGCGGGGCGACGTGATCGAAGAACCCGCCATGCTCGTCGTGGGTGATCACCAGCATCGTGTCGTCCAGGCAGGGGCGGAGGGCGTCATAGACATCCCGGATCAGCTGCTCCGATCGGCGGAAGTCGTTGCTGTCGTCGCCGTTGACGTCGGGGCTGTTCGACTCGTTGTTGCCGGGGTGCTGGCTGGTCGTGTGGCCGCCGCTGTGGCGCGGCTCGATGAACGAATACACCGCGAGCGTGTTTGCCTCCGCGTGCGTAGCGAGGTGATGGATTGGATGCCAGCGTGGAAGCCGGTCCGCGTCCCACATGTAGGGGTAGGCAATCAGCTGCGGCGTGTCGTCGTGGTAGACCCGCCAGGCCGGGACTTCGGGTGTGCCGAGGCCCGCGTCATCGAGCATCTGGAACACCGTCTTCGACTCATAGAAGCCGAGCTCGATGTCGACGCTGCGGTCCGACGTCGCCGCGTGCAAGAAGTTGCGGTTGGGCCACGTCGCGCCGGGCACCGAGGAGAACCGACACGTTGCAGAGCGCGTACTCGATGGCAAGCGTCGACAGTACGGGCAGTTCGGTGTTCGGCTGCATACATTTCATGATCCGGAGTCGTGTCGCGGGGTTGTCGGCGTCGTCGGAAGCCTTGGCGAGCTTCGGATTGACGACGCCGTAGGCGATCAGCAGGCTGACACGAAAGCGCGACGTACGGGAGCAGCCACCACTGCATCCCGGCGCGGAGATCATCGACAAGTCGGGCGATGCCGCCCCACGTGCCGGCGACGAGGACGTACCCAGCGACCACCGGAGCGAGCCCGACGATCCATTTGGGGAAGCCGACGAGCTGTTGGATCCGCCGAAGGGGTTCGATGGTGGCCGCCGCGAGAAGACGCGATCGCGAGGATCGCGACGACCGGTGCGTTCCGGAAAGGGTCAACGTTGAGGAGCCCGCCGACGACGAGCGCGACGGGTGGCGCGCGAGCAGCGCCAGCCGGAACCAGTGGATGACCGGCACCTCTTCGCGGCCCCCAACCTTCTGGGCGTAGGCCTTGATGAACCCGTCCATCCGCGAGCCACCAAAGGGTCCTCGTCGGCCGAGTTGCATCATCGCCGAAGCGTGGCCGTGCGGTGGGTCGCGCTGCAGGACGTGGCGGCCATCGCTGGTCACGCCCCAGTGCTTCGGGGCCGTCAATCCGGTCGCGTTCGCGTACTGCCCTTCGGTCAGCGGGACGAACCTCTCATTCGGGTGTTGCAGGAAGCCCAAGAGGTGATCGAACGATCGGTTCTCCAACATCAGCACGACGACGTGCTTGATGCGCTCACGCGCAACATTCAGGTCGTTGTCGTCCATGTGTCCCCTACCCCGCTTCGACATCGGCCCACACGGTTCGAGGCACTGTAGTCGTCAACACAACTCAGAACAGCGACCTCGACGGTCATGCCGGGTCCAACCCGCCCGACCGGGATCGCTCGCCCCGCGTCCGAGCCGTCGGGACCTGGGCGCGACCGGGGGTATTCGACCAGACTCAGGTTCGTGCCGAGCCGACGACGACCGAAGTCTCCGCCCGCCGCGCCGCCGGATCCGATCCAGCAATTCGCGGCCATGTTGCGAGAGTCGGACGAACGTGAACGAGCCGAACGTGAGCGCGAGGTGCTCGAACGAGAGGCCGCCGAGGAAGCTGCTCGCGCCGCCAGCGAGCACGCCGCTGCGCTCGTCGACGCCAATCGCCAGCTCGAGCGGGCAATCGAAGGCGCGCGGGAGGCTCGGCGAACTCGTCAGGGCGTCGAAGCCGCCGACGTGGCCTGGCGCCAGGCCAAGGCACGCCTCATCGAGCTCGAGACCGGTGCGCCGCCGTCATGGGCAGCGACCGTGGCCGACGACCGCGATCGTGGCGACGGCGACACCGACGACAACGACGAGCACTGAGCCGGGTAGCCAACGACGCCCGCTCGAAACCTTGCTCACCGGCCGGTTCGCGTGACAGGTGGGGTTGGTTAGTCTCGGACGGGTGGGGTGGCCGCAGGATTCGATCATGGCGCAGCGCGGGGTGGCGGGCGGCGCGGTGGGGACCACGCACCTGCTCAGCGAGGAGCGCCAGGGCACGTTCCACTTCACGATGGGTCCGTACTCGACGCCGGTGATGCAGATCCAGCCCGGCGACCGGGTCACCGTGGAGACGCGGGATGCGTTCGGTGGTGTGATCCACACCGAGGACGACCTGCCGAGCGCCAAGTTGACGATGCCGTTCGTGAACCCGCAGAACGGGCCGATCATGGTGGAGGGCGCCGAGAAGGGTGACGCGCTGGCGGTCTACATCGAGTCGATGGAGCCGCGGGGTGACAACCCTCGGGGCACGTGCGCCATGATCCCCGAGTTCGGAGCGCTCACGGGCACATCGCTCACCGCAACGCTGAACCAACCGCTGCCCGAGTTGGTGCGCAAGGTGAACGTCGACTCCGAAAATGTCTACTGGAGCGACCGGGTGACGCTTCCGTACCGCCCGCACATCGGCACCCTCAGCACGTCGCCCGAGCTCGACTCGATCAACTCGCTCACGCCCGACAACCACGGCGGCAACATGGACCTGCCCGACATGGGCCCCGGCAGCGTGACGTACCTCCCGGTCCGCACGGAAGGTGCGCGGTTGTTCATCGGCGACGCCCACGCATGCCAGGGCGACGGCGAGGTCTGCGGCACGGCGGTGGAGTACTCGAGCCTGACCACGATCCATGTCGACCTGATCAAGGGGTGGACGATCGACTGGCCCCGCCTCGAGACCGACGAGGTGATCATGGCGATCGGGTCGGCTCGACCGCTGGAAGACGCCGCCCGGATCGCCTACCGCGAATTGATCTACTGGATGGAACGCGACTTCGGGTTCGACCGCTGGGACGCATACATGATGCTCAGCCAGTGTGGCCGCGTCCGGTTGGGCAACTTCGTCGACCCGAAGTACACCGTCGGCGCCGCGATCCGCAAGACGTACCTCGCCAATCCCGACGTCGAAGGAACCTGAACATGGATCTGGGACTGCACGGACTGAACGCCATCGTCACCGGGGGGACACGGGGGATCGGCCGAGCCATCGCCGAGACGCTTGCCGACGAAGGAGCGAACGTGGCCATCTGCGCGCGTCACGCCGACGACGTCGACAGCGCCGTCGCGGCGTTGCAGGCAAAGGGTGTGCAGGCCACGGGTCGGGCCGTCGACGTCGGCGACGGTCCGGCGCTGCAGGAGTGGGTACGCGACGTGGCCGGCGAGTTCGGCGGGATCGACATCGTCGTCTCCAACGTGTCGGCGCTGGCCATCGGTGGCGACGAGGAATCGTGGAACAGCGGGTTCCAGATCGACATGATGGGCGCGGTGCGCCTGGTCGACGCCGCGATGCCGAGCCTGCAGAGCTCCAAGGCGCCGGCCATCGTCACGATCTCGAGCGTCTCGGGCCGCGAGATCGACTTCGCGTCGGGCGCCTACGGAGCGTTCAAGGCCGCGCTCGTGCACTACACCCAGGGCCTCGCCTACCACCTGGCGGGCACGGGGATCCGGGCCAACACGGTCTCACCGGGCAACACCTACTTCCCCGGAGGTGTCTGGGCGCAGATCGAGACCGGCAACCCCGAGCTGTTCGCCACCGCCCTCGGTCTGAACCCCACGGGGCGAATGGGCACGCCACAGGAGATGGCCAACGCCGTCGCCTTCGTCGCCAGCCCGCGCGCCAGCTTCATCACCGGCGCCAACATCGTCGTCGACGGTGCGCTGACGAAAGGCGTGCAACTCTGATCATCAGGTGACGAGGTTGTCGGCCATCCATGACACGGCGAACTCGACGATGTCGTCCGCTTCGATGAGCTCGCTGTTCGCTCGGCCGACGGTGCCGGTCGACGCGCGGCCGGTCGCGAGGTACTCGCGCAGGATGACGGCGAAGTAGTCCTCGCCGGGCACGTCGACGATCCCGTCGCTGTCGTCGAGGCATTCCACGACGCGAACCTCCGGGCCGCCGCGACCGAGCACGAGGCGGTGGCGGCGGACGCGCCGCTTGGACGGGAGCGGCGCCAGGTACTCGGCGTAGTGGAGCAGGGTGACGGTGTCGAGGTCGGCGCCGAGACGGAGCACTCGGCCGCCGGCCCGGACGAATCGTTCGAGCGGGGATCCGGGCCCGTAGTAGTCGTCCCATGGCACGTCGTCGAGCAGCCGGGCGGCGAGCGGCCCGGACGCTGCGAACCGCCCCTCCGGGTGATCGCTGACCTTCGTGCCGGCTCGCGTCCGGAACACCTCGGCGAACACGCCGACGTCGGGTTCGGCCGGGGCGACGAGGCAATCGAACGGCTTCGCCCCACGCAGCAGGTCGAGGCGTTCGTGTTCGGGCCGTTCGTTGACCCACGCCCAGTCGTCGCGGGCGCCCAGCGTGACGAGCAGCGACCCGCCCGGCCCAACGGCAGCTTCGACGGCGTCGATGACGCCATCGGCTCGTCCCACTACCGGTCCGACGGCGCGCAGCGACACGTGCACCATCAGTACGTCGCCCGCGACGACACCGAGACGGTGCAGGTCGGCGGTGAGCTGCTCGACCGGCTGCGGGTCAGTTGGCGCGTTCGACGACACGGACCGCCCCTGCCAGTGGATCGACCTCGATCAGGTCGCCGTCACGGATGCCGTCGAACACGTCGGCCACACCGACCACGGCCGGCAGTCCGAGCTCGCGCGAAAGGATCGCGGCGTGGCTGAACAGACCTCCCTGCTCCGTCACCACCGCGGTCAGGAGGGGAAAGACGGCGTTGAACGATGTGGTCGTCGCCACCGCCACGAGCACGTCACCCTCGACGAGGTCGATCAGGTCGTCGGGATGACGCACGATCCGTGCCGTGCCGACCGCCCGCTGCGAGCCGATGCCGACACCGTGCAACGGCGCATCGACGCGAGTCGGCGTCGAGCCCCACAACGCGTCGCGGATCTCCGACAGGCGAGCGACGGTCGCCGGCAGCGGCACCGCCGCGGCGGGTTCGCCACCACCGTCGAGGTGGGCGGGCGGGGTTGCGCTCGCCGCTCGCACCCTCGCGTCGTAGCGCCGGGCGAGCTCGGACGCATCGGGTCCACCTCGGGACGACGGACCGTTGGAGAACAGCGCCAAGGCTTCGTGGGTATCCGCCTCGAACAGGTGTCGCGGGTCGGCCAGCAGGTCGCGGTCAACCAGCCGGCGGGCGATCTCGAGCCCGGCCCGGCGCACGAGTCCGAGGGGCCAGTTCCAGCACACTCCGACGTCGTCGTCGCGTAGCGCGTAACTGGCACGCGCGTCCGCAAGGAGCACGTCGAAGCGCTCGCGATCGGGTTCGGGGATGGACGCGCGTATCGCCGCTGTGCCGTCTGGCTGCGGCTCCGCTGCGCGCCGACGCCGGCAGGCGTTGACGGTTGCGATGACGAGCATGAGTCGTTCGCCGACGGTGGGTTCGAGCAGATCGTGGCCGGCGCCCAGCCGCCATCCGTAGTCGTCGAGGTAGGCGTCGAGTGCCACGGCAGCGTCGGCGCTCGCCTGGCGCAGCTCGGGGACGGATCCGATCGGCGTCGGGGCGCCGACACGGTCGAGGGCGGCGGCGACGGTCCGCAGGTGCACGTCGACCGCGGCGCTGGCCGGCGAGGCGCCGGCGAGCAGCTCGGTGAGCGCTGTGGTCTCGACCCCCCACTCCGCGGCGGCATGGAACAGCAGGCCACCGGCGACGTCGAATCCGGTGTGCTCGAAGTGCAGCGGCGCCCAACGGAGGTAGTTGTCGACGACCTGCCCGAGGTGCTCGGCCAACCCATCGTCGTCGAGCGACGCGGGATCGACGCCCTGCAGCGCCCGGTTGGCGGCGACGACGCGGGGACGCTCGTCGTCGTACCAGCGGCGCACTTCGTCGCGCCACGGCGTCGACGACAGGGTCTCGGTGGCCGCCAGTTCGCGCGCGTCGAGCTCCTCGCCGGTCAGCGGGATCTGTGGGCCGTAGTAGATCCAGCCGTTGACCGATGCCCAGCGCGCCTCACCCGTCGGCAGTCCGTATCGCGCCGCGCCGTGCTTCCAACCGATCGTCACCGCCGGGAACAGCGACGAGAACATGTGGCTGACGCTGTACGGGAAGTGCTCCGTGACGCTCCACCAGTCGCCGGGGCCGGGCGCCTCCCACGTCAGCTCATCCGTCATCACACACTCAGTCGCGGGCGGTGGGATCCGAGCCGCCCGCCACCTCGTACGACCACAGCTCCGACGACACCGACACCGGGCCACCGTGGGGCGCCGGCTGAGCGGATCCGGCGTGGCCGTGGGAGAAGGCAGGTGACTCGACCCAGGCGAGGAAGGCCGCCTCGTCCCGCCACCGCGTGACCACCAGCCACGTGTTGCGTGTGTCGGTCGGACGGAGCAGCTCGAACCCCTCGAAGCCGTCCTGGTCGTCGACCGCACCGGCGCGGGCGGCGAACCGCTTCGCCAGTTCGGGCCCGGCGTCCTCGGCAACGGTGATGGCATTGATCTTGATCACGGTCATGCACCGATCAAATCAGACGCGGACCGCGCCGGGCACCTCGGATACCGTGCGCCCGTGACGATCACCTACGAGTGGCGCGGCGAGTTCGGCAACGACGAGATGAACGCGCTCCATGCGGAAGCGTTCGAGACCCGGGTCTTCGACGAGTCCGAGTGGAACTGGCATGACCTCGTGTCCGCCCACAGTCTCGGCTGGGTGGTGGCGAGAGATGGCGCGACCCTTGCCGGCTTCGTGAACGTGCTCTGGGACGGCCTCGTCCACGCCTGGATCCAGGACACCATGGTGTCGACCGCGGCGCGCGGGCGCGGCGTCGGGACACGACTCGTCGCGGTCGCCACCACTGGGGCACGCGACGCGGGTTGCGAGTGGCTGCACGTCGACTTCGACGACCACCTGCGCAGCTTCTACATCGAGGCGTGTGGCTTCACGCCGACCAACGGTGGTCTCATCGCGCTGTCGGAGTAGTCGACCGGCCGCCACGACTACGGTGCGGTTCGCATGCCCGACCGGCTCGATGTGGACGTGTGCGTCGTCGGCGCCGGGTACGCCGGGCTCACCGCCGCCCGGCGGCTGACCCAGGGCGGGAAGTCGGTTGCTGTCCTGGAAGCTCGTGAGCGGATCGGCGGCCGGATCTGGACCCACCAACTGCCGGATGGCTCGCCCGTCGACCGTGGCGGTGCATGGCTGGGACCACGACACGACGCGATCTTCGGACTGGCGGGCGAGGTCGGCGTCGCCACGTACAAGACATGGGTCGAGGGCGCCCACCTCCTCATCGACGAGGGGCGGACGCGTCGCTACACCGGACTGATCCCCAAGATCAGTCCGCTCGCGGTCCTCACGATCGCGCTGGCCCAGTTGAAGGTCGACCGGATGGCCAAGCACGTTCCGGTCGACGAGCCCTGGATGGCGAAGCGCGCCGCCGAGTGGGATTCACGGTCGGTCGCGTGGTGGCTGGAACGGTCCGGGATCCGGACCCCGGTCGCCCGCGATCTGTTCGAGATGGCGGTGCGCGGCCTGTTCACCGGCGACCTGAACGAGACCTCGTTGCTCCACCTGCTGTTCCTCGCTCGGGCTCACGGGAGCCTCAACACGCTGTTCTCGATCGAAGGCGGCGCCCAGGAGAACATGGTCGAGGGCGGTGCCGGCACGATCGCCCGGCGGGTTGCCGAAGCGTTGGGCGACGCGGTGCGCCTCGGCGCCGCCGTCCGCTCGATCACCCAGCGCGACGATCACGTGGTCGTCGACGCCGATGAGGTGACGGTGGCAGCGCGGCACGTCGTGGTGACCGTGCCACCCGCGCTTGCCCTCGAGATCGCCTTCGATCCGGTTCTGCCCGGCGACCGGCTCACGCTGTACCGCAACGCGGTCGCCGGTCCGGAGTCGAAGACGCTGATCGTCTACGACGAGCCGTTCTGGCGAGCCGAGGGTTTCAGCGGACAATCCGCCGAGCCGCACTCGGTCGCCGAGGTCACGCTCGACGCGACACCGGCGTCGGGAGCGCCCGGCGTCATCGCCGCCTTCACATTCGGGCACGTGGCCGAGCGCGTCGACGCCCTCGACGCCGCCGAGCGGCGCCAGGCCGTGCTCGACGCGCTCACGGCCAGGTTCGGCCGTCGGGCCGCATCACCCAGCGAGTTCATCGAGACGCAATGGTGGAAGGAGCCATGGACGCGAGGGTGCTCGATGGCGCATCTGCCGCCTGGCATCCTCACCCGGTACGGGCCGCTCATCAGGGAACCGTTCGGGCGGGTTCACTGGGCAGGCACCGAGACCTCGACGACGTCGCACGGCGCGATCGACGGCGCAGTGCGCTCCGGTGAGCGCGCCGCGGCCGAGATCCTCGATCGCCAGTAGCGCTGAATATCCGAGGGGTGTCAGGCGAGGGTGGCGCGGAACTCGTCCTCGTGGGCGGCCCACCAGCGACGGCGCCGATCGAAGCGTTCCATGCCGCCCATGTCGTCCCACATCTTGATGAAGTTCGGATCACCGGCCTCGACGTGGCGCCGGACGAACTCGCCCCCACGCGCGATCGTGCCCGCCAGAGCGTCAACGAGCTGCCGCCGTCCGGCGCCGTCGAGGCCGTACGCGTCGGCGACCAATCGCAACCGCGCCGAGCGGTCCGCCGGCTCCCAACCGAGCCGAGCCGCGCTCGACCTCGTCGTCGACGGGAACGCACATCCGCGCCATCTGGGCGACGTCGTACACGGGCCGCCCCGGGGCGGCGAAGTCGAAGTCGATGAGACCCACCGCTACCCCGTCGCGGAACACGACGTTCTCGAGGCACACGTCGTTGTGGCAGACGAGCTCAGCTCCGTCGGGATCGACCATCTCGGTGCTCCACGTCGAACCGGACGTGTCGATCGTGCGGGACGCCTCGTGGAACCGGCGCATCAACACCGCGATCGACGCCAACGCGTCATCAGCCTGGGCCCACCACGGGTAGGGCGGCACCGCCACCTCACCCTCGATGAAGACCAGTCGCTCGCGGCCATCGGCATCGACCCCGATCGGCTCCGAAGCACCTTCGAATCCGGCACTCCGCAACGAAGCCAGGAATCGGTGGATCGACGAGGTCTGCGGATTCGCCGGCCGGAGCACGTGCTCACCGACACGCGTCACGGCACCGGCGTTCGCAACACCCCCGGCCAGTCCCTCCTCGTCTACCGACCCAGTCTGCCACCGCGGTCCGCGCCCGTACCGTCGGTGCACGAGCGTCCGGTGACTACACCGCGCTCACGTACAGGATGTCGCCGGTCGGGCTCTCCGAGCCGGCCGCCGGCTCGAGCGTGATGCCCCACGCCACCGGCTGCTGCCCACTGTCGCCATCGATCTCGATGGCGTCGCGGATCGCACCGCCGGCGGCGCCGTCGAGCACGTTCATCGGCACCGGTCCCGACTCGTCGATCAACCACAGCTCGTACGCCATGCCGTCGGGCGCCTCCGGAAGATCGTCCGCCAGGAGCACCGCCCGCTCGGCGCCACCGGACCACGCCACCCGCACCTGACCGCCACCGTCGCCTTCGAGCGTGACGAGCCGGGCATCGGGTTGCTCGAACACCCGGGCCAACTCGGTCGCGTACGCCGGTGAGTCGTCGCCGCCGACGATCAACGCCCCGGCCGTGAACACACCAGCCGCGGCGGCAGCCGCGACCACGGTCGCGATCGTCCGCCGGCGGCGGCGTCGACGCTCGGCCAGATCGGTGACCCCGGCCGGAAGGTGTGGCGAGAGCTGGCGGGTCTGGGCGATCTCGTCGAGCACCCGTCGTCGAAGGTCGGGTGGGGGCGCCATCGCCTCGGCCTCGGCCACCACCGCCAGCGTCGAGCGGAAGTCGAGCACATCGGTCCGGCACACCTCACAGCTCGGGTAGTGCGCCTCGAACGCGGCGCGCTCGCGGGCGTCGAGGGCGTCGAGGGCATACGCGGCCGCGAGGTGATGGATGTCGATGTCGCTCACGCCGCACCTCCTAGTTCGTCTCGAAGACGGATCATGCCGTCACGGATCCTGGTCTTCACGGTGCCCTCGGCGACGTGGAGCAGGACGGCCACCTCACGGTACGTGTGACCGCCGAAGTAGGCGAGCTCGACGGCTTCTCGCTGTACCCCGGTGAGGCGCTCGAGGGCCCGCCGGACCCGGGCTCGCTCGAACCTCGATTCGACCTCCTCGCTGACGTCGTCGTAGTCGCGGACGACGTTCGACACCTCGCGGGCAACACGGTTGCGCGACGACTGCTCGGACCGGACGCGGTCGATGGCCCGGCGATGGGCGACGGTCGCCACCCACGACGTGACCGAGCCGCGGGACTCGTCGAAGCGGGCGGCCAGCCGCCACAGCTCGACGAACACCTCCTGGGTGACCTCCTCCGACTGGGCGGGATCGCGGACGACCTTCAGCACGACACCGTGGACGAGCGGGGAGAGTGCGTCGTAGAGCTCGGCGAACGCGGCCTGATCGCCCCGACCGGCGCGTTGGAGCAGCACGGTGAGCGGATCGTCGATGTCCGTCGTGTCAGCCGACGACGACGTCGCCGTCCGGCGGACACGAAGGAACCGGTTCCCACCCATGCTATGAGTTCGCAGCCGAAGGACGTCTGGATTGCCCGATCCTGACATCATGACTGAATGAGCTCGCTCACGACTGTTGCACCCACGTTCGTCGAGATGGCCCACCGCATCGTGTGGTGCTCCGCCGCCAGCATCGACACCACCGGTCGACCCCGGAGTCGCATCCTGCACCCGTTCTGGGAGTGGGACGGTTCGACGCTCGTCGGTTGGATCGCGACCGGAAGGACCCCGCTCAAGGAATCCCACTTCGCCAGCGCGCCGTTCCTGTCGCTCAACTACTGGTCACCGAACCACGACACGTGCTGCGCCGACTGCGACGTCGAGTGGGACGACGCCGACGCGACCAAGACGCGTGTGTGGGATCTGTTCGCCGACGGACCCGCACCGGTCGGCTACGACCCGGCGATGATCCCGCAGTGGAAGGACGGGCCACTCGGCGGGGCGTTCAGCGTGCTGCGACTCGACCCGTACCGGCTACGGGTGTTTCCCGGCACGGCGCTGCTCGGTGGGGGCGGCGAGATCGAGCGGTGGAGCCGCGGCTGACCAGCTCAGAGTCCGGCGAGACACGGGTGATCGACGAACTCGTCGAGCGCTGACGCGTCGTCGAGGGCCCCGGTCTCGGCGACCGTGCCGCCATTCACGATCGTGCGTACGGCGATCTCGACGAGCTTGCCCGACTTCGTGCGCGGGATCCGGTTGACCTGGCCGATCGCGGCCGGGACGTGTCGCGGCGACAGCTCCGAACGGATCCGCGCCCGGAGGTCGGCGATCAGCTCGTCGTCGAGCACGTGGCCGTCGCGCAGCCGGACGAACAGCACGATCACCTGGTCGTCGCCGACGATCCGTGGGACGGCGATCGAATCGGCGACAGCCGGATGGCGGTCGACCGTGCGGTAGATCTCGGCCGTGCCGATGCGTACGCCGCCCGGGTTCAACGTGGCATCGGAACGCCCGTGGATCACGAAACCGCCGTCGGCCGTCCGCGTCGTGCGGTCACCCTGGTGCCACCGGCCGGGGAACCGCTCGTAGTACGCCGCCCGGTACCGGCTGCCGTCGGTGTCGTCGACGAAGCCGAGCGGCTGCGACGGGAACGGCCGGTCGACGACCAGTTCGCCCTGCTGCTCGACGACGGGCCGGCCGTCGTCGTCGACGACGTCGGCGGCGACCCCGAGTGCCGGGCCCTGGATCACGCCCGCCCGCACCTGCTCGGTCGGATATCCGGCGACGAGGCACCCGCAGAGGTCGGTGCCACCCGAGACCGACGCGAGGTGGGCGTCGGGCGCCACGGCGGCGTACACCCATGCGAACCGGTCGGTCGACAGCGGCGAACCGGTCGACGAGATCGTGCGGAGCGAGTCGAGCCGGTGCGAGACACGAGGTTCGAGGCCGACCTTGGCGCACTCGTCGAGGTACTTGGCGCTGGTTCCGAACATCGTCACCCGCTCGGCGTCGACGACATCCCACAGCGCTGTCGGGCCGGGATGGAACGGCGACCCGTCGTACGAGACGACCGTTGCGCCGGCCGCCAACGCGCTGACGACCCAGTTCCACATCATCCAACCGGTGGTCGTGAACTGGAACACGACGTCGCCGTGGTGGATGTCGCTGTGCAGGACGTGCTCGCTCAGATGCTTGAGCAGCACGCCGCCGGCGCGGTGGACGATCGCCTTCGGCTTGCCGGTGGTGCCGGACGAGAACAGCACGTACCAGGGATGGTCGTACGGGAACAGCTCGAACTCGGCGCAGGGCGTCGCCGCGCCGACCCAGTCGTCCCACCCGACCCAGCCGGCCCCGGTCGGTGCGGCGGCGATCATCACCCCACGCCGGACACCGAGCCGGTCGCCGAGTGCCGTCGCCCTGGCGACGGTGTCGTGCTGCCTGCCCGCGTAGGAGTGCCGACCGGTCGTGACGAGCACGGCCGGATCGAGTTGGCCGAACCGGTCGACGAGGGCGTCCTCTCCGAAGTCCGGCGACGCGCTCGGCGAACGTGGCGCCGACGGCGGCGGCGGCGAGGCCGATCACGACCGATTCGATCGAGTACGGCACGACGGCGACGACGTGGTCGCCAGGACCTACGCCGTCGGCGAGCAGCGCGCCAGCCGTGGCGCGGACGGCGTCGGACAGCTCGTGGCGAGTGAGCACACGGCGCGTACCGTCCTCGCCGATGACGACCAGGGCGTCGTTGTCGGTGGGTTCGCCGAGCAGCACGCTCGCGACGTTCAGGCGGCCGTCCGGGAAGAACGACGGCGCCGCCGCCACGTCACTGCCGACGTCGCCGAGCGAGCCGCGGTGCGGCCCGAGCCCACCCAGGTCCCACACCGCCGTCCAGAACGCTCCCGGGTCGTCGATCGTCCAACGGTGGAGGACATCGGGATCCGACGCCGCCGCGGGTGGCGCGCCGTACTTCTCGACGGCGTCGGCGGCGAATCGCGACCAGTTGCTGGACGCGATCCGCTCCGGCGACGGTGTCCAGATGACGTCTCCGCGGGCGACCATGCCGGACGCCGGCGGTTCAGCTCGCGGCCTGGAGCGCCGCCCACACCCGCTGGCCCGTCAGCGGCATGTCGATGTGCTTGACGCCGAGATGCGACACGGCGTCGATCACCGCGTTGTGGATCGCCGGGGTCGACCCGATCGTCCCCGACTCACCGATGCCCTTGGCGCCCATCGGGTTACGGGGCGACGGTGTCTCGGTGTTCGACACCTCGAACGACGGCAGCTCGGCGGCCGACGGGATCGCGTAGTCGGCGAGGTTGCTCGTGATCGGGTTGCCGTCGGAGTCGTACGAGACCATCTCGTACAGCGCCTGGGCGGCACCCTGGGCGATGCCACCGTGCTGCTGGCCGCGCACGAGCAACGGGTTGAGGATCCGCCCGCAGTCGTCGACCGCGATGTGGCGCAGCAGTTCGACCCCGCCGGTCTCGGTGTCGACCTCGACGAGCGCGATGTGGGCGCCGAACGGGAACGTGGAGTCCGTCCCGTCGAAGTCGAGCTCGTGGGCGAGTCCGGGCTCCATCTCGGCCGGCCGGCGCGAATCGTCACCGGCTGCCTGGGCCAGGTCGGCCCATGTGAGCGCGTTGGCCGGGACACCGGCGACGTGGAGGCCGCCGCCACCCACGACGATGTCGGCCGCGTTCGCCTCGAGCAGGTGCCCGGCGAGCTGCTTGGCCTTGTCGAGCACCGTCTCGCTGGCGATGTGCACGGCGGATCCGGCGGTCTGCAGCGAGCGCGAACCCATCGTGCCGGCACCGCGGTGGATGTCGTCGGTGTCGGACTGCAGGATCGTGATGTCGCTCATCGGCACGCCCAGCATGTCGCTGATGATCATCGAGAAGGCCGTGATGTGCCCCTGCCCGTGGGCGCTCGTACCCACCCAGCCGGTGACCTTGCCATCCTCGCCGACCGCCACCTTGCCGTACTCGACGTGCAGCCCGATCGGCGCCGTGACCTCGACGTACGCCGACACCCCGATGCCGAGCTGCTTGACGTCACCGCTCGCCCGGCGCGTCGCCTGGTCGGCGAGCAGCGACGGGTAGTCGGCCGCCGCCAGCACGGCGTCGAGCGCTTGCTCGTACTCTCCGCAGTCGTAGTTGGCGCCGCCGAGCGTCGTGAGCGGGAACGAGGCGGCGGCGAGGAAGTTGCGACGGCGAAGCTCGGCCGGGTCGATGCCGAGCTCGTCGGCGGCGACGTCGATCACGCGCTCGAGCATCTGCGTCGCCTCCGGGCGTCCGGCGCCGCGATACGCAGCCGTCGATGTCGTGTTCGTCACGACGGACACGGCGTGGAAGCGGATCTTCGGGAAGTTGTAGACGCCCTGGCTCATCATCTGCGTGAGCACGGGGAGGAAGGCACCGATGCCCGGGTACGCGCCGGCCTCGGCGACGACGTCGACGTCGAGCCCGACGAACGTGCCGTCGGCGTCGGTTCCGATGCGGGTGTTCATCACCATCCCCCGACCGTGGACCATCGACACCATGTTCTCGCTGCGGCCTTCGGTCCACTTGACCGGCCGACCGATCGCCCGGGCGAGCTCACTGATGAGGACGTGCTCGGTGTACAGACCGGCCTTGGGGCCGAAGCCGCCGCCGACCATCGGTGCTGCGACGCGGAGGCTGGTGGCCTCCATGCCGAGCTGGGCGGCGAGGGCGTCGCGGACGGCGACGGGGTTCTGGCTCGGGATCCACACGGTGAGCTGCCCGTCCGCGCCGGGGATCGCGACGCAGCCGTTGGTCTCCATGGGAACGCCGGCCAGACGCTGGCTGACCGTGCGGCACTCCGACACGTGGGCGGCGCCGTCGAGCGGGTCGCCGTCCTCGAGGCCGATCCCGGTCTCGAACACGACGTTCGACCCATGCTCCTCGAACAGCAGGGGCGCGCCCGCGACGGCGGCCGCCTCGGGGTCGATGATCGCCGGCAACGGATCGATGTCGACGACCACTGCCTCGGCGGCGTCGACGGCCTGGGCCAGCGTCTCGGCCACGATGACCGCCACGATGTCGCCGACGAGACGTACCTTGCCCTTGGCCAGCGGCGGACGCGCGGTCACCGGAGGCATCAACGGGAACGACAGGAACGGCGCGATCTCGAACGTGTCGGCCGAGTGGGCGGCGATCACACCCGGCATCGCCGCCGCCGCGCTCGACATCGACCGAGTTGAGCGTGCCGTGGGCGAACGAGGACCGCACGAAGTAGGCGTGGGTGAGGCCGTCGACGGCCATGTCGTCGTAGTACCTGTCGGCACCGGTCAACAACGACGGATCCTCCCGACGCAGCACCGCGTGACCGAGGATCGAACCTTCTGCTGGCATCGTGCACTTCCCCTTCTCGACGTTCCCGGGGGGAGTATCGCGCACCAGCACGCCGAACCTCTCCCCCGGGTCTTGTGTTCTGATAGCGAACTTTCTATTCTGTGAACGAACACAGCGAACGCCGGATCTCGGCGGCAGCCAGAGCGTGAAGAGGGGTGCCGATGTCGACCAGCCAGACGCTCGATCGCGGCCTCGCCGTCCTCGAGTCGATCGCCTGGGCCGCCGCCCCGCCGACGATCGACGAGCTGGCCGACGAGTACGGCGTGCACCGATCGATCACGTATCGCATCATCCGCACGCTCGAGGCGCGGCACCTCGTGCGGCGTGACGCGTCCGGGCGGTGCCACGCCGGGGTCCGACTCGCGTCGCTCGCTCGCGGCGTGCGGGCACCGTTGCTGACGGCCGCCGTCCCCGTGCTGACGGCGCTTGCCAACGAGCTCGCCATGACGTCGTTCCTCGTCGTGCGCGACGGCGACGACGCCGTGACGATCGAGAGCGTCGAGCCCCGGACGAGCGAAGTCCACCTCGCCTATCGCCCCGGCATCCGCCACCCGGTCGCGCTGGGCGCGCCTGGAATCGCGCTGCTGGCCGGTGGACCATCGATCGACGGCGAGCGGGCCGAGGTCGGCGTCGCCAGGCGTCGCGGCTGGGCGGTGTCGGCGGGAGAGGTCATCGCCGGGCTGGCGTCGGTCGCCGCCCCGATCACCGACGGATCCGACGGCGTGGTCGGCGCGGTCGGCGCGGTTGCCGTCGTCCACCTCGCCGCGGCCGACGTCGACACCGACGCCATCGGTCGTCGGGTCGCGGCCGCGGCACAGCGCGATTTCGGAGATGACCTCGTGACGACGCCCGCCGGCAGCTACCACCGGGCGCCGGGCGAGGTTCCACCGCCGCCCGCCGGTTGTCCCGTCCACCACACGTGGAGCCCGCTCGACGACGACTACCTGCGTGACCCGTACGCGATCGCGGCCCGCCTGCGCGACGACACGCCCGTGTTCTACGCCGAGGAGCTGGGCTACCTGGTGATCACTCGCATGGAGGACATCGACGCCGTCTTCCGCAACCCCGACGTGTTCGCGTCGGCCAACGTGCAGGATCCGGTGTTCCCGTTGAGCGACGGGGCGACCGAGGTGCTCGCGGCACCCGACTTCGACCCGATCGCGGTGATGTCGAACCGGCCCGAGCCCGACCACGGCCGGATCCGTGTGTACACCCGCCAGGGCTTCTCGCGGCGGCGGCTGAAATCGCTCGAGCCGTACGTGCGCCGCCGCAGCCACGAGCTGATCGACGCCATGCTCGCCAGCGGCTCGCCGGCCGAGTTCATCGACGCCCTGGCGTTCCCATTGCCCGGTGAGACCGTGTTCCGGTTCATCGGGTTCCCGGAGGGCGACGACGAGACGCTCAAGCACTGGTGCAGCGATCGCAAGGCGTTCTCGTGGGGCAAGCCGTCGCCGGCCGAGCAGGTCGAGATCGCCGAGAAGCTGCTCGCCTACTGGCGCTACTGCCGCGACTTCACGGCCGCGAAACGTGACGCACGTGACGATGACTTCGCGTCCGAGCTGCTCGACGCCCACGACGCCGACCCCGACGACCTCACCTATCGCGAGGTCGAGTCGATCATCTACGGCCTCTCGTTCGCCGGTCACGAGGCCGTCACCAACCTGATCTGCAACTGCCTGGTCTGCCTCCTGCCGCGAACGCGACCAGTGGAACGAGCTCGTCGCCGATCCGACGCTGATCCCGAACGCCGTCGAGGAGGTGCTGCGGTACGAGTCGAGCCAGATCTCGTGGCGCCGGATCACCACCCAGCCGACGACGCTGGCGGGCTTCGACATCCCGGCCGGCACCCAGATCCTGATGAACTTCGCCTCGGCGAACCGCCAGCCGGACCTGTTCGACGATCCCGACACGTTCGACATCCACCGCGCCAACGCCGCCCAGCACATCTCGTTCGGCAAGGGCATCCACTATTGCCTCGGAGCCAACCTCGCCAAGTTCGAGGCTCAGCTCGTGCTCGAGGCGCTCGTCGAGCGGGTTCCCGCTCTGCGTCTGGTCGAGGGCCAGCAGCTGACGTCGTTCCCCAACATCACGTTCCGTGGTCCCGAACGCCTCGAAGTGACCTGGGACTGAGCATCGACAAGAATGCGCGCCATGGACGGTGTGCGCTGCATGGTGATCCGCGGCGGGACGTCGAAGGGCGCCTACTTCCTGCGTGACGACCTGCCAGACGACGATGCCGCGCGCGACGAGTTGTTGATGCGGATCATGGGCACGCCCGATGCCCGCCAGATCGACGGGATCGGCGGCGCCCATCCGCTCACGAGCAAGGTCGCCGTGGTGTGGCCCTCTGACGACGACGATGTGGATGTCGAGTACCTGTTCCTCCAGGTCGTCGTCGACCAGCCGATCGTCACCGATCGCCAGAACTGCGGCAACCTGCTCGCCGGGGTCGCTCCGTTCGCGATCGAGCGCGGCCTCATCGCCGCCGGCGGCACCGAGGCATCGGTTCGGATCCACATGATCAACACCGACAGCGTGGCGATCGCCACGTTCCCGGTCGCCGGCGGGATGCCGGTCTACTCGGGCGACACCGCGATCGCGGGGGTACCGGGCACGGCGGCGGCGATCCGGCTCGACTTCACCGACATCGCCGGCGGGTCCTGCGGCGCACTGCTCCCGACCGGCCATGCCGTCGACACGATCGCCGGCACGGAGGTGACGCTCATCGACAACGGGATGCCGGTCGTCGTCCTGCGCGCCACCGACCTCGACGTCACGGGGTACGAGGAACCGGCCGAGCTGGAAGCGAACGAACAGCTGCGGTCGCGCCTCGAGGACATCCGGTTGCAGGCCGGCAAGCTGATGAACCTCGGCGACGTGACGTCGACCACCGTCCCCAAGCTCACGCTCGTCGCCCCGCCACGCGACGGCGGTTCGATCAGTACCCGGACGTTCATCCCCCATCGGGTCCACGACGCGATCGGCGTGCTCGGCGCCGTCTCGGTGGCGACGGCGGCCCTGCTCCCCGACTCGCCCGCCAACCGCGTGCTCGCCGGCGGGCGCGACGGGCTGGTCGTGGTCGAGCACCCGACCGGGACGTTCGACGCCTCGATCGACGTCACGTTCGCGGCCGACGGCACTCCCGAGGTCGGTCGGGCGGGCATCATCCGCACGGCGCGCAAGCTGATGGACGGCGTCGTGTTCCCGCGTGGCTACTGATGGAGGCGACGAT
Source organism: Ilumatobacteraceae bacterium (assembly GCA_963776935.1). GTDB lineage: Bacteria > Actinomycetota > Acidimicrobiia > Acidimicrobiales > Ilumatobacteraceae > JALOLG01. Next base: position 523,236 of record CAVZOP010000001.1, read on the forward strand.
CCCGCCGCCGCATCCGAACCCGCACGCCCCGACGCGGTTCACGCCACCGACCGGCGCGTGCGACGCGCACTGCCACATCTTCGGGCCGGGTGACACGTTCCCGTATGCCGCTGACCGGGCGTACACGCCGCCCGACTCGGGCATCGACGACTTCGAGCGGCTGCAGCAGCGCCTCGGGTTGTCGCGGGCGGTGTTCGTGCAAGCCAGCTGCCACGGCACCGACAACGCGGCGATGGTCGACGCGCTGCATCGCGGGCGGGGGCGCTATGCGGGGGTGGCGATGATCGACGAGTCGTTCAGCGACGCCGACATCGCCGATTTGCACGACGCCGGCGTGCGGGGCACGCGGTTCAACTTCGTCGCCCACCTCGGCGGCGCGCCCGAGCTCGGCGAGTTCTGGCGCATCGTGCATCGGGTCGTGCCGTTCGGCTGGCACATCGTGTTGCACTTCGACGCCAAGGACCTCTCCCAGTACGCCTCCCTGCTCGACGATATGCCGTGCCCGTACGTCATCGACCACATGGCGAGGGTCGACGCCTCGGCCGGGGTCGAGCAGGCGCCGTTCCTCCAGCTGCTCGAGCTGATGGGCGACGAACGGTGCTGGGTGAAGATCTCGGGTGCCGAACGGCTCACGGCCGGCGGTACCCCGCCGTACGACGACGTGGTTCCGTACGCCCGGGCACTCATCGCCGCCGCTCCCGATCGCGTGTTGTGGGGCACCGACTGGCCGCACCCCAACGTTCGCCACATGGCCGACGACGGCGATCTCGTCGACGTCCTCGCCGACTACGCGCCCGACGAGGCGACCCGCAACCGCATCCTCGTCGACAACCCGACCGTGCTCTACGACTTCAGCTGAGCTCGCGCAACGCCTCGCCGAGCGCCTCGACGAGACGCACCTCGTACGGTCCGCGCATCGAGTAGATCACGAGATCCACACCCGCCTCGAAGAACGGCTGGGCGTCGGCAGCCAGTCGCTGCGGGTCGTCACCGCCCGAGAGCGGCAAGTGGATCGAGCGCGTGATCTCCGACTGGTCGCGGCCCAACTCGTCGCAGTACGCACGCACCGTCTCGTCGAGATCGCGCCAGAACGCGACGTCGGGCGGGAACGTCACGTCCCACTGATCGGCGTAGCGGGCGACGGTGCGGAGTGTGCGCCGCTTGCCCTTGCCGCCGATCGCGAGCGGAAGGTGTGCCTGGACCGGTTTCGGTTCGCAACGCGCGTCGGTCAGCTCGTAGAAGCGGCCGGAGAACGTGGTGTGCTCGTTGTCGAGCAACGACCGGATGATCGCCACCCCCTCGTCGAGACGGTCGAAGCGGTCCTTCAGTGAACCGAGTGGGATGCCGTACGCGTTCGACTCCGGTTCGAACCACCCCGCGCCCAGGCCCAGCACGAATCGACCGTTCGAGATGTGGTCGACCGTGACCGCCATGTTGGCGGTCACCGCCGGGTGGCGGTAGTGCATCCCGTTGACCATCGCCCCGAGCCTGAGTCGGGTCGTCGCCTGCGCCAGCGCGGCGAGCATCGTCCAGCTCTCGAGATGCGTTCCGTCCATCGGCGGGGTGAGCGGGTAGAAGTGGTCCATCGTCCAGGCCGACTCGAACACGTCGATCCGGTCGGCGGCGAGCCACACGTCGAGGAACTCCCGCCACGTCCCGTGCTGCGGCGGCGTCTTGATGGCATAGCGACCGGTCATGAGCTGAGGCTCCTCTCCAGCCGGTCGAGCGTCTGCATCGCCGGCAGACACTGCTGGACCGAGGCGTTCGGCTCGCGCCCCTCGGTGATCGCCGCGAAGAACTCGCGATCCTGGAGCTCGATGCCGTCCATCGACACGTCGACCTGCGAGACGTCGATCGGCTGCTCGCGACCGTCGACGAGATCGTCGTAGCGGGCGATGTACGTGCCGTTGTCGCAGATGTAACGGAAGAACGTGCCGAGGGGTCCGTCGTTGTTGAACGACAGCGCCAACGTGCACAGGGCGCCAGAGCCCGGTGCCTTCATCCCGATCGTCATGTCCATCGCGATGCCGAGCTCGGGATGGTGCGGCCCCTGCTGCGCCCACACATCACCGGCCGTCTCGCCCGTCTGGTACTGGAACAGGTCGACCGTGTGACAGGCGTGATGCCACAGCAGGTGGTCGGTCCAAGTTCGCGGCTTGCCGAGAGCGTTCTTGTTCTCGCGGCGGAAGAAGAACGTCTCGACGACGAGATGTTGCAGTTGCAACTCCCCCGCCTGGATCCGTTTGTGCACCCACTGGTGGCTCGGGTTGAAGCGCCGTGTGTGGCACACCATGGCGGTCAGCCCGGTCTGCTCTTGGACCTTCACCAGTGCCTCGGCGTCGGCCAGGTTGTCGGCCATCGGGATCTCGACGAGGCAGTGCTTGCCCGCCCGCAGCACCTCCGTCGCCTGGGCGGCATGGAGTTGCGTCGGCGTGGTGAGGATCACTGCCTCGACCCCCGGTTGTGCGAGCCCTTCGGCGAGGTCGAGCGTCCAGTGCGCGATCCCGCGTTCGGCGGCCAACTCCTCGGTGTCGGCGGCGTTGCCGCCGACGAGCGAGACCACCTCGATCCCGTCGATGCGGGCGACGCCGTCGAGATGTCTCCGGCCGATAGCGCCCTCTCCGGCGACACAGATCTTCACAGCGGCCCTCCCGGCTGTCCGATGGCAATATTGTCGACAATAGATGCGCACGATCGCCAACCCTGTTTGTGTCACCGACATCGGCGAGGATCGCCGGCGTCGGTGACACAAACACGGGGAAACGAGGGTCAGCGCGGGAGCGGTGGGAGGCCGTCGATCGGGACGCGGCGCAGGTTCTCGACGGTCGAGCGGGTCATGAGGGGATCGACGCCGAGGTCGGTGAGCAACTCGGCGGCGGCCTCCATCTCGTGCAAGCGGCGGACCGCGTGGGGCGCCGTGCCCTCGACCATCCGGCGGAGGAACATGCCGTCGGCCGCGGTGAACTGGTCGACGAGGTTCTGCCAGGTCTCGGCGGCGAAGCCGGCCGCGTCGGCCGCATGCATGGCTTCGATGAGCAGCGCCGCGAGACCCTTGATCACCACGCTGCGCAACAGCTTGCGGGTCGCCGCGTCGCCGGCCTGATCGCCGATCGCCTCGATCGGCATCCCCAGCGGCGCCATCACGGCCTCGAGCGCGGTCGCCCCCGAACCCGACGCCAGTGCGGGCGTCCGCAGACCGCTTCCGATCACGACCGACATCAACGCGACGTCGGCGAAGTCGAGCGAGCGCGCCGCCGCCGTGTCGGCCAGCTTCCGCTTGACGACGGCGGAACTCGTCGACAGGTCGGCGTAGATCGCCCGAACCGGGATCTCGTCGAGGGCCTGATCCAGGGCCGTCGGCGCATCCACCGACGCCGTGAGCGCCAACACGATGTCCGCGTCGGCAACGGCGCGACGCGGGTCGTCGAAGCGCTCGACGCCGACGGGTGTCGACACGTCGGCGGGGTCGTACCCGCGCACGTCCTGGCCGGCGGCGACGAGGCCGGCGGCGATGAGGCTCCCCGCCTCGCCAAGGCCGAACACCGTGAAGCGCATCGGGCTGGTCAATCGAGCGAGTCGACGTACTCGACGCCGAGCTCGGTGAGCTTGGCCCGCAGACCGTAGAAGTCGACACCGAGCTCCCCTGCGTTCAGCCGTTCGCGGCTCTGTGCTTCCTTGGCGATCCGGGCGTTCGACTGCGCCAACGCCCACTCGGCCTCGCCGCGCGCGACGATCACCACGCCGTCGTCGTCGGCGCAGACGACGTCGCCGGGGTTGACGACCTGTCCGCCGAGCACGACCGGCACGTTGACCGAGCCCGGTGACGCCTTCACCGTGCCCTCACATGACACGTACTGCGACCACACCGGGAACCCCATCGCCCGCAGGTCGGACGTATCGCGCACACCGGCGTCGATGACCAGCCCCCGCACGCCGCGGGCGAGCAACGAACCGGCGAGCAGGTCGCCGAACATGCCGTGCGTCGACGGCGCGGTGTTGGTGACGACCAGGATGTCACCGTCCTGGCAGACCTCGACCGCGGCGTGGATCATCAGGTTGTCACCCGGATGGCTCGACACGGTGACCGCCGACCCGGCGACGCGCACGTCCTGCTGGATCGGGCGGAGGTGGGGACCGACGTAGCCACGCCGCCCGATCGCCTCGTGCACCGATGCGGTACCGATCGGTCCCAACTCGTCGATCACGTGCAGCGGTGCGCGCTGGATCGTCCGTACTACGACATGGCGATTTGTCATTGCCCACCTCCGGCTGCGTCGGTCCGCAGGCGGGGGAAGACCCGCCGCACGTTGCCCTCGAAGATCTTCTCGCGGTCGGCATCGCTGAGATCGGCGCCGTCGATGTAGCGGCGGGTGTCGTCGTAGAAGTGGCCGGTCTGCGGATCGATGCCGCGCACCGCGCCCACCATCTCCGACGCGAAGAGGATGTTGTCGACCGGCACGACGTCGACGAGCAGGTCGATTCCCGGCTGGTGGTAGACGCACGTGTCGAACCAGACGTTGGCCATCAGCTCGTCGAGCGTCTGCCATCCCCTGTCCTGGGCGATGCCGCGGAATCGACCCCAGTGGTACGGAACGGCGCCGCCACCGTGGGGGATGATGAAACGCAGGTCGGCGAAGTCCTTGAACAGTCCCGACGTGAGGACCTGCATGAACGCCGTCGTGTCAGCGCCGAGGTAGTGCGAGCCGGTGGTGTGGAAGTTCGGGTTGCAGGTGTCGCTGACGTGGATCATCGCCGGGACGTCGAGCTCGCACATCGCCTCGTACAACGGCCAGAACGAACGATCGTCGAGCGGTGGCCCGGTCCAGAACCCGCCGCTCGGATCGGGGTTGAGGTTGCAGCCGATGAAGCCCATCTCCTCGACACACCGACGCAGTTCTCGCACCGACGAGTCGATCGGCGCGCCCGGCGACTGCGGCAGTTGGCACACGGGGGCGAAGTTGGCGGGGTAGAGGTCGCACACCCGTCGGATCAGCTCGTTGCAGTGCTCGCTCCAGTAGCGCGAGGTGTTGGCGTTGCCGATGTGGTGGCCCATCCAGCTCGCGCGCGGCGAGAAGATCGTGAGGTCGGTGCCACGCTCGCGCTGCAACTTGAGCTGCGCACCTTCGAGGCTCTCGCGGATCTCGTCGTCGCTGATCGAGATCACACCCTTCTCGCCGGCGGCGTCGGGATCCGACGCGAGCAGTGCCTGCTGGGCGTCCCGATAGTCGCCGAGTTGCGCTGGCGCCGTGGTGTAGTGACCGTGACAGTCGATGATCACCGCTCAGCCGGCTCCGCTCACACCAGCACCGGCGAGAAAGGCGAGGGTGCGTTCGAGCGCCAGCGCCGCGGCGGCCGGGTTGTAGGTCGCCCTGGCATCGCAATTGAACCCGTGGTCGGCCTCCTCGTACACGTGGATCTCGACATCGGGGTACTGCTCGCCGATCTTGGCGACGCCGTCGAGCGGGATCGCCGCGTCGAGCGCTCCGAAGTGGAGCTGCACGGGGCATCTCGGTGCGCGGTCGAGGAACTGCGTGATCTGGCCGCCGTAGTACCCGACCGCGGCGGCGACGGGAAGCTGGCTCGCCGACAACCAGGCGAGGGAGCCACCCCAGCAGTACCCGATGGCCGCGACCGGTCCGGTCGCTGCCACGTGGGTGACCGCGGCGGCGACGTCGACCATCGTCACATCCCACTCGATGGCGGTGCGGATGTCACGGCCGCGCGCGACGTCGTCGGACGTGTAGCCGAGCTCGATGCCGCGCTCGACGCGGTCGAACAGCGCCGGGGCGATGGCGTGGAAGCCGAGCGCCGCGTAACGGTCGACGACCGAGCGGATGTGCGGGTTGAGCCCGAAGATCTCCTGGGCGACGACGACCGCCGCGGTCGCCTGCTCGGGTCGTGATTCGTACGCCGCGAGCTGGTGTCCGTCGCTGGCGGTGAGCTCGATCGTGGCGGCTCCCATTGGCGTTCCCTCCCTCATGCCGGCCCGTCCCAGATTGTCGACAATCTCACGGCCGATGTCATACTAGGACCGCGCATCGGAGGGGGTCAGGTTGAGGACGCAGGTGGCGATCATCGGTGCCGGACCTGCCGGGACGTTGCTCTCACACCTGCTCCACCTGGCCGGGATCGACAGTGTCGTCCTCGAACGCCAGAGCCGCTCGCACGTGCTCAGCCGCATCCGCGCCGGTGTCTTGGAGTGGGGGTCGGTCGGTGTCCTGCGCGATGCGGGGGTCGGCGCCCGGATGGATGCCGAGGGCCAGATCCACGACGGCGCCGGGATCGCCTGGGCCGGGCGCGACTACTTCTTCATCGACATCAAGAAACACACCGGGCTGCAGTTCATGGCCTACGGCCAGACGCTGATCCAAGAGGACCTGTACCTCGCCCGGGAGGCTGCCGGCGGCCAGCTGCACTTCGAGGCGTCCGACGTCCGGCCGCACGACGTCACGACCCCGTCGCCGTATGTCACGTACGTGCTCGACGGCAACTCGCACCGCATCGACTGCGACTACGTCGTCGGGTGCGACGGCTACCACGGGGTGAGCCGCACGGTCATCCCGGCCGACGTCATCCGCACCTACGAGAAGGAGTACCCGTTCGGATGGCTCGGTGTCCTGTCCGAGACGCCGCCGTTACCGGACCTCGTCTACTGCAATCACGAGCGCGGCTTCGCGCTCGCCTCGCAACGCAACTCGATGCTCAGCCGGTACTACGTGCAGTGCCCGCTCGACGACTCGATCGACGACTGGCCCGACGAGCGGTTCTGGTTCGAGCTCACGGCCCGCCTCCCGCCGGCGACTGCCGCGCAGGTGGTCACCGGTCCGTCGATCGAGAAGTCGATCGCCCCGCTGCGCAGCTTCGTCGCCGAGCCGATGCGCTTCGGCAACCTGTTCCTCGCCGGCGACGCCGCCCACATCGTGCCGCCGACGGGCGCCAAGGGACTCAACCTGGCGATCTCCGACGTCTACTACCTCTCGCGCGCGCTGGTGCAGCACTACACGGACCACGACGACCACTACCTCGACCGCTACTCGGAGATGGCGCTGCGGCGGGTCTGGGGATCGGTGCGGTTCTCGTGGTGGCTCACGAAGCTGCTGCACCGCTTCCCCGACCAGACCGAGTTCGACCAGCGCGCCCAGGAGATCGAGCTCGACTACCTCGCCTCGTCGATCCATGCCCAGGCGTCCGTGTGCGAGCAGTACGCGGGCCTGCCCTACGAGGACTGAGCCGCCTGGCGGGCGAGCCCGTCGGCACACTGCTGAAGGAACCGTCGGATGCCGCGCTGGAGGATCGCACCGGTGCCGGGGATCTTCGGGAAGAACGACGCCCGCCATCGGATCACCGCGCCGTTCCCCGCTTCGTCCGATGCGGACGCGACGTCGACGGTCGCCCGATAGTCCTTGATGGCCAGGCCCGAGATCGACACGTACCCGAGGCGTTGCCCTGGCACGATCTCGACGATCTCGTCGCGACCCGTGACCCGTCCACGCTTGAAGACGCGGATCGCGCCGACACCCTCGGGCGGTGGGTCACCGCGGCGTTCGAGCTCGAACGAATCGATCGGCGCCCAGTTGGGCCATGTGGTGCCGTCGGCCAGCAGCCGGAACACGGCGTCGGCGTCCGCCGTCGTCCGGGCGTTCACATCGATCTCTCGGAGCTTCACGTCGCATCAATGTAAAGCAGGTCACGACCCGAGCGCCGCGACGGCGGCCACCACGTCGACAGACCGGTCCCCTTGTCCAACGATGATGTGCGGCGCGCCGTCTCCTACTGGCTGGTGTCGCGTCGCGGCCGAGCCGTGAGGGCGAGCAGGATGATCATCGACACGAGGACGACGATCTCGGAGAACACCGACAGCGCCGCCTCCGGCGCGGGCTTCAGGCCGGGCTGGTCCACGAAGTCGAACCAACCGCCATCGGTCCGCTTGGCGAAGTAGGAGGCCACCAGTGAGATCGCCGCCCAGGCGATACCACCCACGGCGGCGAGCTTCCAGATCAGATCGGGCACGCGGACGAACAGCGGCACGACGAGGCCGAGGGCGATGGCGATGGCGCCCAGCGTGTTCAGCAGGAACTGGTCGCCGATGTCGAACGGACCGATCCCACCGAACTCGGACGGAATGTCGTCGTAACCGTCGTTGTAGAGCGACAAGTGGGCGAAGCCACCGACGAGTGCAGCGACCGCGCCGATGACTCGCAGGATCACGGTCGGCGTCACGCGGGCGAACGTACTACGCCCGCCGAGCGTGCTGACGGCAGCCGCTGACCGTCGGCGGACATCTGGATCAGCGTCAACCGCGCGCGTCCTATGATCTCGGCGGGGCGATACGACAACAGGGAGGACTGTGATGAATCATCGCAGGATCAGGTTGGCGGCCGCCTTGACCGCCGTCTGCGTGCTCGGTGTCGGAGCCGTCGCGATGGCGGACAACGGACGCCGCAACTTCAAGGAAGCGCTCACCGGCTTCGAGGAGGTTCCGGCACTTTCGACACCCGGTGTCGGCGACTTCCGGGCGTCGATCAACCGAGCCGGTGAGATCGAGTGGACCTTGAGCTTCAGTGGGCTCGAGTCGGCCGCGACGCAGGCCCACATCCACTTCGAGAGCAAGTCGAACACCGGACCGATCGTCGTGTTCCTGTGCACGAACCTGGGGAACGGCCCGGCCGGGACGCAGGCGTGCCCGTCCGACGGCAGCCCGGTCTCGGGCACGATCACCGCCGCCGATGTCGGCGCCGGCGCCGCGGCGCAAGGGCTGGCCGCGGGTGAGCTGGCGGAGTTCGTGAGCGCGATCCGTTCCGGAGCGACCTACGTGAACGTTCACAGCGGCGGTTCGCCAGGGCGGCGAGATCCGCGCCCAGTTGGGCGACGACTGAGGGTTCTGACCGTCCGCCGTGTCCGATCCGGGCGCGGCGGACGGTCGACCCGTCAGGCGTTCTCGAGGATCAGCAGGCCGTTGTGGGTGTTGGATGTCGGGACGTGCGTGGCGCGGTACACCTCGCGCACCGTCGGTGACATCGCCCCCCGCATGATCAGCCACATCACGAGCTCGATGCCCTCCGACCCGGCGTCGCGCATGTACTCGAGGTGCGAGATCTTGGTGACGGCCTCGGGGTCAGCGACGAGCTGGTCGAGGAACTCGTAGTCCCACTCGGCGTTGATCAGCCCGGCGCGCTCGGCTTGGAGCTGGTGCGACAGCCCGCCGGTGCCGAAGATCACGACCCGCTCATTGCCCTCGTACGACTCGACCGCCCGGCGGATCGCCTGGCCCAGGCGGTAGCAACGATTGCCGGTTGGCGGCGGGTACTGCACGACGTTGACGGCGAGGGGGATCACCTTGCACGGCCACGCGTCGGGCTCACCGAACATCACCGACAGCGGCACCGTGAGGCCGTGGTCGACCTTCATCTCGTTGACGAGCGTCATGTCGAACTCGTCGAGGATCAACGATTCACCGAGGTGCCAGGCCAGATCGGAATGTCCCTCGACAACCGGGACCGGGCGCGGCCCGAACCCCTCGTCGGCGATCTCGAAGCGATCGGCCATGCCGAGCGCGAACGTCGGGATCAGCTCCAGCGAGAACGCGTTGGCGTGGTCGTTGTACACGACGATGCACACGTCGGGATCGACCGCCGCGATCCACTCGCGCGCCGGTGGCAGCTTGTCGAAATACGGCTTCCAGTACGCATCGCCGGTCTTGCCCTTGTCGACTGCCGCCCCGACGGCGGGGATGTGCGACGTGCCGACACCGCCGACGATCTCAGCCACGGTCGGTCTCCCCGATCTCGCGGCGGCTCCGGTTGCCCTCGATCGAGCGGCCGCCCGACACCATCATCGCCACGTACTCCTCTTCGGTCACACCGGTCTGCTTGCTCGCCAACTGCTGGAACGTCATGCCGTCGAAGGCCGCCAGCTTGAACGTGTAGTAGATGTTGCCGCCGAGCTCGAGCAGGCGGAGCCACTGCCGTTCGAGCACCGCCTCGCGCTGCTCGGGCGTCAATGGATAGCGGTCGAGGTAGGTGGCTTCGTCGGCCCGGAACAGTTCGCGGTTGCGGGGGTCGCTGAGCGACATGCAGAACATGTTGAGCGCGTAGCCGGCGCGGCTCCGGCGGCCGTCGAACACGAACGTGCCGGGGATGTCGTCGTAGTCACGCGCCCCGGACATGCGATCGATGGTACTGGCCGGGCAGGATTGTCGACAATGTGCGAGCCGGCGATCCGTCGGCGAGACTGACCGCCAGAGCCTCGACTGGAGAGGAGAACCGATGGCAGCACCGACACTCGGACTGCGCCACGCCGTGCTCTGGGTCAGCGACCCGCCGGCGTCGGCCGAGTTCTACGCCGACGTGCTCGGCCTGGAGACCAAGTTCGCCTCGCCCGACGCTGTGTTCATGGCGTCGCCGGCGTCGCTCACCGACCACGATCTCGGATTGTTCCGGGCGCCGCCCGAGCGGGCCCGACCCCGGCACATCGGGCTCTACCACCTCTCGTGGGAGGTCGCGACGCTCGACGACCTGGCCGCAGTGCGCCAGCGTCTCGTCGAGCTCGGTGCGTACGTCGGGGAGAACAACCACGGCGTCAGCCGCAGCGTGTACGCCCACGATCCCGACGGCATCGAGTTCGAGGTGATGTGGGAGCTCCCGATCGAGCTGATGGCGCCCGACGAACCGTCGAACGTGCCGCTCGACCTCGACGCCGACATCGCCCGCTTCGGCGCCGCGACTCCAGGCCGCGGCGGCTGAGACCGCGAGCGAGCCAACGCGTCACGGCGCCAGCTCGGCGACCGCCGCCGTCCACGCTTCGTGGGCCGGGTCGATCACGTCGAAGTGGTCGGCGCCCGGGACGAGCACGAACGTCACCTCCGCCTCGCGGTCAGGCCGGGCGAACTGTTCCGGCACGATGTCGTCGGCGTCGCCCTCGATGACCGCGTACGCAGCGCCGCCGCCCAGGTTCGGTTCGGCGACCGCGTAGCGATCTGGGTACTCGGCCGGCGAACCGCCGAGGAAGTCGACGACGGCGCCACCGCCCAGACCGGCGTCGGCGCCCATCCGCATGTTCGTCACCGGAGCCAGACCCACCGCGGCCGCAACGTCGACGACCGGGTCAGAGCCCGGCGCGCCACCGTCGAGCGACCCGCGGCCGGCCGCCCAGAGTGCGAGGTGGCCGCCGGCCGAGTGGCCGACGACGCTGACGCGCGAGAGGTCGAGGTCGCCGTCATCAGCGAGCTCGGCGAGGCGATCGATCGCCGCCGCCACGTCTTCGAGCGTGCCCGGCCAGCCGCCGCCCGGTTGCCCGACCCGCCGGTACTCGATGTTCCACGCCGCGTAGCCGCGACGGACGAGATCGGCAGCCAGCGGTTCCATCAGGTCGAGCCCGTACGCGGCTCTCCAGAACCCACCATGGATGAGGATCACCACGGGGTGTGGACCCGGCGTGGGCGGCAGCGCGAGCGTTGCGAACTGCTCGGCGCTGTCGCCGTACGTGTACGTCGTCGGGCTCGCCGGCGGCGGTTCAGGGGTCGTCGGCGGCGCGCCGTCGCCTGACGCGCATGACGCGAGTACGCCGGCCATCACGAGTGCGACGGCGTGATGAGTGGCGGCTCCCACACGGTGCCACCCTACGATGCACGGCGTGTCCGACCGCCCCCAGCACACCGTCGCGCATCTCGTCGTCGATGCGCTGCGGCGGGTCGGGATCGACACCCTGTTCTGCCTTCCGGGTGTGCAGAACGACGACTTCTTCGATGTCCTGTTCGACGCCCACGACATCCGGCCGATCGTCACCCGCCACGAGCAGGGCGCGGCGTACATGGCGACCGGTGCTGCGATCGCGACCGGTCGTCCCAGCGCGTTCTGCGTCGTGCCAGGACCGGGGATGCTCAACGCAGCCGGCGCGTTGACGACGGCCTATTGGAGCAATGCGCGCGTCCTGGCCGTGATCGGCGAGATCCAGTCACGTGCCCAGCGTCGCGGGTGGGGCGTGCTGCACGAGCTCCCCGACCAGACGGCGATCCTGACGCAACTCACCAAGCAGGTCGAGCTCGTCATCGATCCGACGCTGGCCGGTGCCCAGGTCCAGCGATCGATCGATGCGGTCGTTTCGGGTCGGCCGCGTCCCGTCGCCATCGAGGTCGCCGCCGACCGCTGGTCGGCGCCCGCCGAGCCGGTGCTCGTCGATCCCGTCGCCAGCCGGCCGAGCGTGGACGCGACCGCCATCGAACGCGCCGCGGCGCTCCTCGCCGGCGCCGAACATCCACTGATCGTCGTCGGCGGCGGGGCCCAGGACGCGGGCGACGCGATCGCCGCGCTGGCGACGTTGCTGCAAGCGCCGGTGACGACGCGACGGATGGGGCACGGGGTCATCCCGACCGCCCACCCGCTGTTCGCACCACTGCCCGTCGGTTACGACTTGTGGAGCGGCGCCGACGTGGTGGTCGGGATCGGCACGCGGATGGAGTGGCCGATCATGCACTGGGGCACCGACGCGGATCTGTCGATCATCAAGATCGACATCGACCCCGACGAGCTCGACCGCCACGGCGCGACGACAATCGGGATCTGCGCCGACGCCCACGACGCATGCATGGCCCTTCTCGACGCGCTGTCCGGCCATTCGCCGGCGGCCGACCGGACCGCCGAGATCGCCACCCGCCGTGCCGCGTTCATGGCCGAGATCGACCACCTCCGCCCCCAGCTCGACCACTTGGCCGCGATCCGTGATGTGCTGCCCGACGACGGCGTGCTCGTCGAGGACGTGACCCAGATCGGATTCGCGGCCCACCTCGCGTTCGACTTCCGCCAGCCGCGCACGTTCGTGTCGTCCGGACCGGCGGGGACGCTCGGCGCCGGCTTCGCGACGGGTGTCGGTGCCCAGGCCGCGCTTCCCGATCGCAAGGTGCTCGTCGTCGCCGGCGACGGCGGGTTCCTGTTCACCGCCACCGAGTTGGCGACCGCCGTGCAGCACCGCATCCCGCTCGTGACGCTGGTCTTCAACGACGGCGCCTACGGCAACGTGAAGCGGATCCAGCAGCAACGCTTCGGCCCCGATCGCACGATCGCGTCCGATCTGCGTAATCCCGACTTCGTCGCCTTCGCCGAGAGCTTCGGCGCGCTCGGCCTGCGCGCCAACGGACCCGACGAGGTACGGCCGGCGCTCGAACGTGCCTTCGCCGACGGCGGCCCGGTCGTCATCGACGTCGCCGCACCGCCGATGCCCGACCCATGGCCGTGGTTCATCCGCCGCCGCGCCCGCGGCGTTCGTTAGTCCCCTCGCGGCGATCGTGTGACGTCGGTCACGCCTCCCATCCACTGACCGTCGCGGCGCCGAACAAGGCCCCGTGAGAACCTCGCCGCTGCTCCCCATCGCCGTCTCGATCCTCCTGTTCACCGCCGCGTCGTGCGGCGACGACGACGCCGGGTCGTCCGCCGACGCCGCTTCCGCCACCGTCACCGAGGCGTCGGTCGCGTCCGACATGACGACGATGGACATGACGACACCTGGCACGGCCACTCCAGTGATGGAAGCGGCCGTCGAGATCGCCGACTTCGCGTTCGGTCCGGCCGAGATCACGATCGCCGTCGGCGGAACCGTGACGTGGACCAACACCGACGACCAGGCACACACCGCCACGAGCTCGGGGAACTTCGACACCGGTTCGATCGCCGCCGGCGCGGCGGCCTCGGTGACGTTCGACGAGCCCGGCACGTTCACCTACATCTGCTCGTTCCACCCGTTCATGACGGCCACCGTCACCGTCGTCTGACGAGCCTCGAATCAGCCCCCACCGATCACACCGATCATCAGAGGAGACACCATGCATCTCACCGCACACCAGCTCGAGTCGTTGGCCCAGGATGTCGACGAGCTCCACAACGAGGGCATGAAGACCTTCGCCGAGGAGACCGCCGATCTCCACCTCGACGCGACACGCGCCGCTCGGCGACGCTTCGTCACTCGCACCGGGATCGTCGGGGCCACGGCTGTCGCCGCCCCACTCCTGCTGCCGCGCGGTCTGAGCTCACGGGTCGCCGCCCAGGGCCTCGACGACCAGACGATCGCCGGCTACGCCCAGAGCATCGAGCTCGCCGCCGTCGCCGCATACACGGCCGCGGCCGCGGCGTTGACGTCGGCGACGTTGCCCGTTGCCCAGCTGTTCCTCGGCCACCACCAAGCCCACGCCGACGCGTTCGGCGCGGTCGCCGGCGACAAGGCGGCGACCGGGCCCAACGCCGCGCTCGTCGCCGCCGTGACGCCCATCCTCGAGTCGATCACCGACGAGACCGGTGCGCTCGAGTTCGCCTTCGTGCTCGAGAACCAGGCCGCCTACACCTACGCCGCGGCGCTCACCCTGCTCCAGGATCCCGCCTACGCGGCGGCGACGGCGACGATCCTGCCGATCGAGGCCCAGCACGCGGTCGTGCTCGGGTTGGCACTCGGCAAGCCCGTGGATGCCGTGTTCCCGACCGGCCCGTTCGAGTCGGCCGCCCTCGGCGACGGAACCGACCCGCTCGCCGGTCTCGACCCGGCCGTGTTCCCAGCGTGACGACCAACTCGATTCTGACCAGAACGATCTTGAAGGGACTATGACGATGAGCAACGACAACATCAACACCGACGAGGTCCGCCGCCAACTACGTGCTGTCGACCGCGCCAACGAGAGCGTCATGCCGCGCTGGCGGGAGGCACTCGAACGCATCATGAGCGGCGACGAGAAGCTCTCCACCGACGACAAGGCAGCGATCCTCGGGGTGCCGTCCCCCAGTCGCCGGAACTTCTTCCGGCTCGGTGGCGTCACGATCCTCGGCGCCGCGGTGCTCGCCGCGTGCGGGAGCGACAGCAACGACAGCGCGGCCACGACGCCCGGCACCAGCACGCCGAACGACACCACGCCAGCCACGACGCCGGACACCGAGCCGATGACGACCCAGCCCGCCTCCTCGGCCGACATGGATCTGACGCTCGCCAAGACAGCGGCGTCACTCGAGAAGCTGGCGGTCGACGTGTACGGCCAAGCGGGTCCGCTGCTCGCGACGCCAGCGGTGATCGAGGCGGCCACGATGTTCGCCGGCCACCACCAGGCCCACCTCGACGCCCTCAACGGTGTGATCACCGGCGCCGGCGAGCCGGCGATCACGGACATGAACCAGGCGGTGTTCGACGCGCTGGTCGCACCGGCCCTCGCCGGCGCCAAGTCGGAAGCCGACGCCGTCAACCTGGCCCTCGCCCTCGAGGAAGCGGCGGCGCAGACCTACGCGTTCGCCGCCGGGGCGCTGTCGACGCCGGCCCTGCGATCGACGATCATGACGATCGGTGGCATCGAGGCCCGCCATGCCGCCGTGCTACGGATGGCCGCGCTGTCGCAGCCCCCGACCGACGTGTTCCCGGGCGGCCGTGCCTTCTTCCCCGGCGACAACCCGCTCGCCGGCATCGACGGCGCCCTCATCAGCTGAGCTCGTTCTCGAGCTCCGCCGTCAGACCTCGGTTCGGGCGCGGCGGGGGCGGAGCTTGAGGGCGAACAGGGCGATCACCGAGACGAGGACGATGATCTCCGAGAACACCGACATCGCCGCCTCCGGCGACGGGTTGAGGCCCGGCTGATCGGTGAAATCGAACCATCCGCCGTCGGTCTCGTGGGCGAAGTAGAACGCGATCAGCGAGATCGCCGCCCAGACGCCACCCATGACCGCGGAGAACTTCCAGACCGCGTCCGGCATCGACTTGACGAACAGCGGCAGCACCAGGCCGAGGGCGATCACCAGCGCTCCGAGCGCGTTCAGCAGGAACTGCGTACCGATGTCGATCGGACCGATGCCGCCGAACTCGGAGGGGATGTCCTTGTAGCCGTCGTTGTAGAGCGACAGGTGTGCGTAACCACTGACGAGTGCGGCGACGGCGGCGACGATTCGCAGGATCGCGGAGGGCGTCACCTGGGCGAATGTACTACGCGGCTCACCGAGCCATGACGACTGCGAGCGTGTCGAGGAAGCGGTCGTTCTCCTCAGGCGTCGAGATCGTCACGCGGATGCCCTCGTCGCTGAACGGGCGTGTCACGACGCCGCGGCGTTCGAGCTCGATGTACACCTCGTCGGTCCGCGCCCCGATCGGGAGGTAGACGAAGTTGGCCTGCGTATCGGGAAGCTCCCAGCCGGCGGCGGTCAGGGCGGCCGCGACACGTGACCGTTCGGCGAGGATCGCCGCGACACGTTCGCCGATCTCGCCCTCGGCGTCGATGGCGGCGATGCCGGCCGCCTGGGCGATGGCGTTGACGGCGAACGGGAACAGCGTCTTGTCGACCGACGCGATCACGTCAGGGTGCCCGACCGCGTACCCGATGCGGATGCCGGCAAGGCCCTGCGCCTTCGAGAACGTCCGCGTGACGACGACGTTGGGATGGTCGGGGAGCAACTCGCGCACAGGGTCGCCGTACGACGGGTCGAGGAACTCGCGGTACGCCTCGTCGACAACGACGATCGTGCTCGGTTCGATCGACGCCAACAACTGGGCGATCTCGGACGTGCGCAACGCGGTCCCCGTCGGGTTGTTGGGCGTGGCGAGCAGCACGAGCTTGGTCGCCGGCGTGACGGCGGCGGCGACGGCGTCGAGGTCGAAGGCGTGCGCCGGCGTGAGCGGGATCGTGACCGCCGACCCGTTCATCAACTGCGTGTACACGGGGTACACCTCGAACGAGCGCCACGGGTAGACGACCTCGTCGCCGGGATCGACGTAGGTGAGGAACAGCTGTTGGAGCAGACCGACCGAGCCGGCGCCGACCGTGATCCGCTCGACGTCGACGTCGAGCCAGCTCGCCAAACGCTCGCGCACCGCGGTCGCCCGGTGATCGGCGTAGCGGTTGGCGCCGGCGGCGGCTGCGGCTACCGCGGCCAGGATCGAAGCGACCGGTGGCAGCGGGTTCTCGTTGGACGCCAGCTTGATGGCGTTGGTGATGCCGTGCTCGGCCTCGGCCTGGGCTGCGCCCTTGCCGGGCCGGTAGGCGGGCAGGGCGTCGACGGCGGGGCGGGTCCGCCCGGCAACGGTCGAGTCGGGTGTCGTCATCGTGATCGTCGTCGTTTCAGCGGGTGGTGAGCTCGGCCAGCAGCTCGTTGACCCGGGCACGGTAGCGCTCGACGTTGCGCTCCTTGACCGCCTCGTAGCCGCGGATCATCTCGGCGGCACCTGCGATCTCGACGGCGAGACCGTACGAATCGTCGTCGCCGTGCTCGCCGGGCACCTCCGCCAGGGCCGCGAGCACGTTCTCGATCGTCGTGCGGTACTCGTCGACGAGCAACCGCTCCATCTGGCGATGTGCCGAACGAGCGAACGGATCGAGCCACGTCCCGCGCAGCCGCTTGGCGCGGGCGAGCAACGCGAACATCGGTCGCGCGCTCTTGGTGAGTCGGATCTTGCGCTTGCCGCGGAACCGTCGCAACGCGGGCGGGGAGAGGTGGAACGACACCGCCGCGCCGTCGCCGAACTGGGCCTGGATGTCGGCCCAGAACCGTGGATCGCGGTGCAACCGGGCGACCTCGTACTCGTCCTTGACGGCCATCAACTTGTACAGGCTGCTGGCGACCGCTCGCGTCAACCGCGCGTCGGCGTGGTCGACTGCGTCGACGTCGCTCACGCGGCTG
This sequence comes from Ilumatobacteraceae bacterium, assembly GCA_963776935.1. Classification (GTDB taxonomy): domain Bacteria; phylum Actinomycetota; class Acidimicrobiia; order Acidimicrobiales; family Ilumatobacteraceae; genus JALOLG01. Next base: position 540,863 of record CAVZOP010000001.1, read on the forward strand.
ACGAACTCGAGGTAGCGCCGTGCGAACGCATCGTCCTGGTAGGCGACGAGGTCGGCGGCGCGATGGCGGATCAGCGCGGCCACGTCGGCGGGCACACCTGCGGGCACGAGCTTGGTGAGTCGGCGCGACAGTTCGGCGTCCGGACGGGGATGCGGCGGCGTCGTGAACCGGATGCGCAGCTCGGGGTCGAGGAACAGCCACCGGCCGAGCTCGAACGCGCCACGGTTCATCTCGACGGCGACGCCGTTGAGGTCGATCGCCCCGTCGATCGCGGCGGCCGACAGCGGGATCACGCCGGCCTGGAACGCAGTGCCGAGGGTGACCATGTTCGTCACCACGCCCGTGCCGAACACGGCCCGCGTCGCGGCCTCGGCGTCGATCACCACGTGGTCCGCGGTCTGCGCCGCGATCCGCTCGACGAGCCGATCGACGTCGGGGAAGGGAAGATCGGGATCGAGGATCATCGCTCCCGTCGGTGTGCGCGTCACCGACACGATCGCCGTCGTGCGATCGGGCGACATGCGGGCGAGGTTCGCCGGCGTGACGGCACCGAGCACGTCGAAGGCGAGCACCGCGTCGGCCTCGCCCTCGCCGAGCCGGTTGCCTGACACCGAATCGGCCGGCCCGATGCGCACGTGCGACACGACCGGCCCCGCCTTCTGGCTCATGCCGGTCTGGTCGAGCCCGACCGACGCCTTGCCGTCGAGCAGGGCGGCCGTGCCGAGGACCTGGCTGACCGTCGTGACACCGGTGCCGCCGATGCCGACGAACAAGAGGTCGGCCCGCTCGGGGATGACCGGGTCGGGAAGCGCCCCACGGCTCTCGTCAGGCTCGTCGATCGGTCGTGGTGTTCCCGGGGTGATCGTCACGAACGACGGGCAGTCGCCCTCGAGGCAGCTGCGGTCGATGTTGCACGACTCCTGGTGGATGCGCGTCTTGCGGCCGAACTCGGTCTCGACCGGCTGCAGGCTGAGGCAGTACGACACTTGGACGCAATCGCCGCAGCCCTCGCACACGCGCTCGTTGATGAAGACCCGCTCCTTGGGAACCGCGACCTCGCCGCGCTTGCGCTGGCGCCGCAGCTCGGTGGCGCAGGCCTGGTCGAAGATGAGGATCGACACGCCGTCCGTCGTCATCAACTCGTGCTCGGCCTCGTCGATGCGAGCCCGCCCCCACACGGTGGTGCCGGGCGCCCACAACGCATCCGATCCGTACTTGTCGGGGTCGTCAGCGCACACGATGATGCGGCTGACGCCTTCGGCTTGCAGCACTCGCGTCAGCTTCGGAGCGTCCATGCCGCCGGCGACGGCCTGACCGCCGGTCATCGCGACCGTGCCGTTGAGCAGGATCTTGAACGTCATCGGCGTGCCGAAACCGACGGCCTGCCGCACGGCCAACGATGCCGAGTGGGCGAACGTCCCGTCGCCGACGTTCTGGAACAGGTGCGGTGGGTCGACCATGAACGCGTGGGCGCCGACCCACGCCACACCCTCGCCCCCCATCTGCGTGGACATCACGGTCCAGTCGGGCGAGAGCACGTGGCAGCCGATCCCGGCGCCGCCGACCGCACCGTCGGGCACCTGCGTCGAGCGGCCGTGCGGGCAACCGCTGCAGAAGAACGGCTTGCGGCGTTCCTCGTCCACCACGATCGTGAGTGGGATCAGCCGGCGGGCGGGCTCGAACGCCAGACCGTCGAAGCGATCGCCCAGGACGCGGACGAGCGTGCGGGCGACGAGGTCGACGTCGACGATGCCGTGGTCGGGCACGAGCGGGGCGCCGTCGCGATCGCGCTTGCCGAGCACGTCGGGGCGATCGGCGCGGTGGTACAGCAGGTCCTTGATCTGCGTCTCGAGGAAGGCCCGCTTCTCCTCGATCACGACGACCGTCGTGACACCGCGCAACGCGTTGGCGAGGCGTCGTGGCGCGAGCGGCCATACCTGGGCGGGCTGGTAGACGCGCACGCCCTTCCCAGACAGGTCGTGCTCGGTGATGCCGAGCCGGCTCAACGCGTCGCGCAGCTCGTAGTACACCCGACCGGGTGTCACCAGCAGCAGTGAGGCGTCCGGCGGGTCGACGACGATCCGGTCGATCTCGTTGGCGTCGGCGAAGCGGCGGGCGGCCTCGATGCGACCGGTGCGGATCTCGATCTCGAGCGGATCGGTGTGCACCGGCTGCAACGTGATGTGCTGCGTCGCCTTCCACGGTGAGTCGCGCCACGTGAACTCGGGGCGCACGAAACGGCGCTCGTCGGTGGCCGAAACGGTCTGATAGGCGTCGGCGACCTCGGTCACGATCTTCAGCGCCGACCAGGCGCCGCAGTACCTCGACAGCTCGTAGGCGTAGCGACCGAGGGCGATCACCTCGGCCACCGAGCCGGGGTACACGACCGGCAACTCGAGGTCGGCGAGCGTCAGCTCCGACGCCGACGGCAGGGCCGAGGACTTGTTCTGGGGATCGTCACCGACCACGGCGAGGGCGCCACCGAACTCGCCGACACCGACCCAGTTCGCCTCACGGATCGCGTCGCTCGCCCGGTCGAGACCGGGCGCCTTGCCGTACCACATGCCGAGCACGCCGTCGTACTTGCCGGTGCCGATCACGTTTGCCACCTGTGACCCCCAGACCGCCGTGGCGCCGAGCTCTTCGTTCAACCCGGGGACGAACCGCACGTCGAGCTCGTGGAGGATCGCCCGCTGCTGGCCGATCACCGCGTCGAGCCCGCCGACCGGCGAACCGGGGTACCCCGAGATCAGGCCGGCGGTGCGAAGCCCGGCACGCCGGTCGGCGCGGCGCTGGTCGATGATCGTGCGCACGATCGCGTGCATCCCGCCGATCGCGATGTCGCCCCGATCAGCCGCGAAGCGATCGCGCAAGTCGAACGTGGTGACCGTCATTGCGCCAGTCTGTCGGGAACACGCCCGACTCCCCCGTTCTGTCTGCTTCAGACTGCCCGTGGGCTCATCTGAAGCAGACAGAACGAGGGTTGGGGGGCGTCGGGGTTACCAGGAGGTGGCGATGTACTGGGTCTCGCAGAACTCGTAGATGCCCTCGCTGGCGCCTTCGCGGCCGAGGCCGGATTGCTTCATGCCGCCGAACGGCGCCGCCGGATCGGACACCGCGCCCCGGTTGAGACCGATCATCCCGGCCTGGATGCGCTCGGAGACACGCAGGCCCTTGGCCAGATCGCGGGTGTAGACGTAGCCGGTGAGACCCAGCTCGGTGTCGTTGGCCTGGTCGATCACGGTGTCGGTGTCGGTGAACGGGATCACTGGCGCGACCGGCCCGAAGATCTCCTCGCGAGTGATCGGCGAGTCGGGTTCGACGTCGCCGAGCACGGTCGGCAGGTAGAAGAAGCCAGGGCCGCCGGCGGGCGAGCCGCCGAGGGCGACCGACGCACCAGCGCCGGTGGCCGCCTTCACCAGCCCGTCGACCGTCTCGAGCGCGCCCGCGTTGATCAGCGGCCCGCACGTGACGCCGTCGTCGAAGCCGTTGCCGATCTTGACGTTCTTCATCGCGGCCGCGAACTTCTCGGTGAACTCGTCGCTGACGCTCGCCTCGACGTAGAACCGGTTCGCCGCCGTGCACGTCTCGGCGGAGTGGCGCATCTTGGCGACCATCGCCCCCTCGACGGCGGCGTCGAGATCGGCGTCGGCGAACACGATGAACGGGGCGTTGCCGCCGAGCTCCATCACGACCTTCAACACGCGGTCGGCGGCGCGGCGCAGCAGCACCCGCCCGACCTCCGTCGACCCGGTGAACGACACCATTCGCACGGCACGATGATCGACGGCCGCGTCGAACCACGGGCCCGACTCCAACGTCGGGACGACGTTGACGACGCCCGGCGGCACGCCGGCCTCACCGAGCAGGTCGGCGATGCGAAGTGCGGTGAGCGGCGTCTCCTTCGGCGGCTTGATGACAACGGAGTTGCCGGCACCGAGGGCGGGGGCCAACTTCCGCGTGATCATCGCCGCCGGGAAGTTCCACGGCGTGACCATGACCACGACTCCGACGGGGGGGTGATGCACGATGATCCGGTTGGCGCCCGACGGCGCCAGTCCGAGTGAGCCGCGGATGCGCACCGTCTCCTCGGCGTTCCAGCGGAAGAACTCGGCCGCGTAGGCGACCTCGCCCTTGGCGTCGCCCATCGGTTTGCCGTTCTCGCGCACGATGAGCTCGGCCAGTTCTGTCGTGTGGTCGATGAGGATGTCGAAGCAGCTCCGCAGCACCTCGGAACGGACACGCGGTGCCGTCGCCGCCCACCCGCGTTGAGCGACCTCGGCCGCATCACACGCGGCGACGGCGTCGGCCGGTGTGCCGGCCGCGACCTTCGTGAACTCCTCGCCCGTCGCCGGATCGATGATCGGGATCCACTCCCCGGTCGATCCGTCCCGCCACTGGTCGCCGATCAACAACTGGGTGCGCATGCGACGAACGGTAGTCCGGTCCTCAGGCGAAGGCGGCGGCCAGGTCGGCGCGACTGGCGCCCGACGTGGCGTACGTCGACGTGCCCGACTCGAGCAGCTCCCGGCCGCCGACCATCAGCGCGCCGTACGCAGCGCGGGCCAACGATCCGCCCGTCGAGACCCTGCGCACCCCGACCGTTCCGAGCTCGGCGACCGTCGGCCCACCGGGGAGTGCGAGCACGTTCACGGGCGCACCGACAGCGTCGACCACTCGGCGGATCTGTTCGAGATCGGCGAGGCCAGGCGCGTAGAGGCAATCGGCGCCGGCGGCGCGGTAGGCGATCAGCCGGCTGATCGTGTCGTCGAGGTCCTGGATCCCGTGCAGAAGGTTCTCGGCCCGCGCCGTCAACACCATCGGATCCGGACCGGCGTGGGCCGCCTCCGCCGCGGACGCGACGCGTTCGGTCGCCAGCGACTGGTCGTCGATGCGGTCGTTGGCCGGATCCCAGTCCTCGATCGAGCATCCCGCCGCACCGGCGTCCATCAGCAGCGACACGGTCTCGGCGACACCGGCAACGTCGTCGGCGAAGCAGCGCTCGCTGTCGATGTTGAGTGGCAGGTCGGTCGCTGCCGACAACGCGGCCGCGTGGGCGACGAGCTCGTCCCGCGAGACGGTCATGTCGTTCTTGCCGAGCGTCCACGCGAAACCGGCGCTGGTGGTCGCCAGGGCTTCGAACCCGAGGCTGGCGAGCAGGCGCGCCGAGCCGACGTCCCACGGGTTCGGCATCACGAAGATCCCATCGCTGGCATGCAACTCGTGGAATCGGGCGCGTCGTTCGGCAGCGGTCATCTCTGGCTCCTCCTCGTGGACGACGCAGCAGTCGTGCGTTCGGATGCCATGATCGCCGCGGATCCCGATCGATGCCAGCGGGATCCGGACAGCGACGTCGCGACGACACCACCACCAATCGTCCCTGAGCGTCATGATCACCGGGATCTGACCACCGCCGCCGTGGCGGAAGCGGCGCGGGCCTCCCGGGCTCGACTGCCTCCGCACGTTCGCCACCGGTCCGGTTCGCTATGTCCCGACTGGAGGGACCGCGCCGCGCTGAACGGCCATCATGGCCGGGTGGTCAGATGGCTGCGCCGCTCCGTCCGGCGCCGGCCGCGAACCGGCGGGCGCCATCGAGCGTCTCGCCGGATTCGATCGAGTCACGCCCCCACCTGACCTCGTTGCCGATGGCGGCCGCCTCGTCGAGGTCCCATTGCTCGAGCGCCGACATGCGGTCGTTGCGCATGCAGTGCTGCGGAAGGGCGGCCAGTTCGTGGGCGAGGGCGACCGCCACCCGGAGCGCCTCGCCAGGTGCGCAGACGCGGTTCACGAGGCCGATCCGCTCGGCCTCGACACCATCGACACCACGGCCGGTCAGGATCAGGTCGATCGCCCGGCTGTGGCCGATCAGGCGCGGCAGGCGGATCGTGCCGAGGTCGACGAGCGGCACACCGAACCGCCGGCAGTAGACGCCGAGCACGGCGTCGGCGGCCGCGACCCGGAGGTCGCACCACAGTGCGAGTTCGATCCCACCGGCGACGGCAGGGCCCTCGATCGCCGCGATCACGGGCTTGCCGAGCCGCAGCCGGGTCGGGCCCATCGGACCCGGCCCCTCGTCGGTGATGGCCACCGGGCGTCGCTGACCACCCGCGATCGCCTTCAGGTCGGCGCCGGCGCAGAAGTAGCCACCGGCTCCGGTGAGCACCGCTACGTGCGCTGTCTCGTCGGCGTCGAACGCCTCGAACGCCCCGAGCAGTGCCGCGGCCGTCGCCGCGTCGACCGCGTTGCGGCGCTCGGGACGGACGATCGTGACGATCCGCACCGGCCCGTCGTCGACCACGTCGACAGTGCCCTCACCGTTCGACCCCACGAGAGCCGAAGCTAGCTCAACGACCGCGACGAGGCTCAGGCGTCGACGGTGTAGGCGGCGCGGATCTGCCGGGCGGCGAGATCGGCCTGTTCGGCGGTACGGGCGTGCACGATCGCCAGCGGGCGATCGGCCCCGACGGCGGCCCCGACCTCGGCCAGCTCGGTGAGGCCCACGGCGGGGTCGATCGGGTCCTGCGGGCGGGTCCGGCCGCCGCCGAGCGTGACCACCGCGAGGCCGACCTCTCGGGTTTCGATCGCCGACACCTGGCCGGCGTGCTCGGGAGCGACCGGCACGACGACGTCGGCGCGTTCGAGGTGGCGATCGGGGTGCTCGACGAGGTCAGCCGGACCACCGAGGGCGACGACCATCTCGGCGAACTTCTCCGCCGCCGCGCCGTCGAGGGCGGCTTCGAGCTGCGCCCGGCCGGCGTCGGTGTCGGTCGCCAGCGAGGCGAGCACCAGCATCTCGGCACCGAGCGCCACGACGACCTCGTGCATCCGCGGTTCGCGCTTGGCGCCCGTGAGGTAGTCGATCGCGTAGACCACCTCGAGCGCGTTCCCGGCCACGGTCGCCAGCGGTTGGTCCATGTCCGTCAGCAGGGCGCGCGTCGGCAGTCCCGCTCCGGTGGCGACCTCGACCAGTGCGTCGGCGAGCTCCTGCGCCTTCTCGCGACTCGACATGAACGCGCCGTTGCCGAACTTCACGTCCATCGCCAACCCGTCGAGCCCGGCGGCGAGCTTCTTCGACAGGATCGAGGCGGTGATGAGCGGGACCGACTCGACCGTGGCGGTCACGTCGCGGATCGCGTACAGCCGCTTGTCGGCGGGTGCCAGATCGTCGGTCTGACCGATGATCGCGCAGCCGACGTCACGCACGACGCGACGGAACGTCTCGCGATCCGGCATCGCGTCGTACCCCGGGATCGCGAACATCTTGTCGAGCGTCCCGCCGGTGTGGCCCAAGCCACGCCCGGAGATCATCGGCACGAACGCGCCGCACGCGGCGACGGCGGGCGCCAGCATCAAGCTCACGGTGTCACCGACGCCGCCCGTCGAGTGCTTGTCGACCACGGGTCCTTCGAGGTCGTCCCACGACAGCACGACACCGCTGTGGGTCATCGCCAGCGTGAGCGCGACTCGCTCTTCGAGCACCATGCCCTTGAAGTAGACCGCCATCGCCAGCGCCGCTGCCTGCCCTTCGGACACGGCGCCGCTCACCAGGCCGGCGACGAACTGTTCGATCTCCGCCGCCGGCAGCTCACCACCGTCACGCTTGAGCCGGATGACCTCCTGCGGCAGCACGGCCGGCGTCAGTAGCTCGATGAATCGGCCGGCTCGAGCAGTCGGCCGTCGAGGGCGGCGACGAGTGCGTCGAGCACGCCGCTGGCGCCGAACCGGAACGTGGCCGGCGACACCCACTCGGGTCCCATGATGTCGTCGGCGATCGCCAGGTACAGCGCCGCGTCGGCGATGGTGCGGATGCCACCCGACGGCTTGATCCCGACCGGCCGTTCGGTCTCGGCGATCACGCGGAGCATCGTCTTCGCCGCCTCGGGCGTGGCCGAGATCTCGATCTTGCCGGTCGACGTCTTGATGAAATCGGCGCCGTGGTCGATCGCGAGCTCCGCCGCCCGCTCGACCGCGGCGACGTCGGGCAGTGCGCCGGTCTCGAGGATCACCTTCATCCGCACGCCGCTCGCCGCGTCGCGGACTCCGTCGATCACATCGGCGGCGCGTCCTTCGTCTCCGGCCAGCCACGCTCGATACGGCAGCACCACGTCGATCTCGTCGGCCCCGTCGGCGAGTGCCCGCTCGGTGAGCACGCGCACGGCGAACGGTCGATCGTCGCCCGACGGGAAGTTGACCACGGTCGCAACGAGGACGGGCGTACCAGTCAGGGCGTCGACCGACTGGCGGACGAAATCGGGCCAGACGCACACGGCTGCCGTCCCGTGCTCGGCCGCCCGCTCGCACAACCGGGCGACACCCGACGGCGAGGCGTCATCGGTCAAGTCGGTGAGATCGAGCAGGGCGATCGCTCGCCTGGCGAGTGCGATGTCGGAGTCACTCATCGGGACCTCCACAACGGGTCGGGCTCATAACGGCAAGACGGGCGTGCCCGGCTGGGCCCGGAACATCACCGCCGGTTGCCTGAGGTCAATGTACTCCCCGAGGAGGTCGAGCACTTCCGGCGGTGGCGCCGGCTCGTTGAAAAGCAGCTGGGCCTGGCCGTAGTAGGCGTCGAGGAGCGGGATACGGTCGGCCTGCCCGGCGTCGGTGAGCAGCCGTTCGATCTCGGCCCGGAGCTCATCGGAGCGCTCCCGATCGGCGGCATCGCGCGGTTCGAAGCCGCCGAGCTCGACGAGCCCCGGCGTCCGGCGGGCACGCTCGATCGACACCTCGCCGAGCACGAGGTACAGCACGGCCGCAGCGCTCGACTCGTACTGCACGCGGTGCGGCAGCGCGGCCGCGGCGAACTGCTCGTCGACCCCCACGGTGAAGCCGCGTCGCTCGAGCTCGAGCACCATCCCGAAGCCGGTGGCGCCCAACACGGCCGGATCCCACCAGCGCAGGAGGTAGTGGTCCGATCGGTCGAGATCGTCGACGACCTCGGGTACCAGCCCTTCCACGATGCGGCTGTCGATCGCACCGGTCGGTCCGGCGCGGGTCGCGAACTGCACGCTGGCGACGAGCGCGACGACGCCCGCGATCGACACGACACCGAGCGTCGTCCAGCGCCCCGGCACCGCGTCCGTGTCCTGCCGGCTGCGCCACAGCGTCCACACCGACGCCGTGATCACGAGCACGGCGAGCAACCACAGCCAACGCACCGTGTACTCGAAGAACGGCCCGAAGATGCGCGCGATCGATACCACCGCCAGCACCCACGCCACGGCGAGCAACGCGTGCAGGTGCAGTTCGGCCGTGGCGCGGCGCGATCGGGCGGCCCGCACCGCCAGCGCCCAGAGCACGAGCAGGCCCACGAACCCGACCGCGGCAACGGCGTCGAACGAGTCGCGGCCAGGGCCGAACACCCACGGCCCGAGCACGTTGAACTGCACGCCGACGATCTCGGCGACGTCACCGAGCCCGAGGTATGGGCCGTCGGGGTGGCGGAAGTTGTCGATCAGGATCGACACGTTGCCGGGTGACCGCCGGAACTGATCGACGAGCGGCGGCAACCAGACGACGGCCCCGGCGAGAACTGCCCAGCCGAACCATGACGCGACCCGGCGGCGTTCCCCGCGATCCTCGCGCCACGCCCGACGGACGACCACGACCGTGACCACCGCCAGCATCCCGACGACGGTCACCAGGTACCCGACATGGGCCTGGATGCTGTACGAGCCGGCCACCACGGCGAGCGGAGCCGCCCACAGGTCACGCTCGAGCAGGCACCACGCCGCCAGCACGAACACGAGGAACGGCAACAGGCCCATCCACGGGTTCCAGGGCTCGGTGAGCACGCCGGGCCCACCGGCGCGAACGACGAACGTGAGACACACGGCCAGCACGACCGTGAACACCGCACCGCCACGCCGCCATGCGAGCCAGAGCGCGAGCACGAGCGTCGCGAGGTGGACGGTCGCCACGCTGACCATGAGCGCCAAGCTGCCGGACCCGAGCACGGCGTAGAGCGGCCACATCGCCAGCCACAACGCCGGCCCGGGATGCGAACCCTGAACGCCGTCGACGTTCTGGATCCGGCCGGCCGCGCCCACGAGCGGGGGATGCGACCAGAACCCGCGCACGTGCAGTTCGGCCTGGGCCATGTCGCCGGTCGGGTACCACGTCGGCCGCGCCAACGCGACCAGCGCCACCACGACCGGGACGAACACGATCGCGGCCGAGCCGGCGATCACGACCCCGGCTCGGATGTCGGTGCCGCGATCGTCTATCTCGTCGTCATCCCTTGACCGCGCCGGCGAGCAGCCCTCTGACGAAGTACCGCTGGAGCGCGAAGAACACGACCAACGGGACGAACATCGACACGAACGCGGCCGCGGTCAGCAGGTGCCACGACTGGCCGTACGTACCGGAGACCTCGACCAGCTTGGCGACGACCGGCCGGTTTTCCGGGCCGGCGAACACGATGCCGATCAACAAGTCGTTCCAGATCCACATGAACTGGAAGATCGCCAGTGACGCCAGTGCCGGCACCGAGAGTGGGAGCACCAAGCGGGTGAACACGGTGAGGTGCCCGGCCCCATCGACGCGCGCCGCCTCGATGATCTCCTTCGGCAGCGCCGAGATGAAGTTCTTGAGGATGAAGATGCAGAACGGCAGCCCGAAGCACGTGTGCGCGATCCAGACGGCGGCGACGGTGTTGTTGAGGTGGAGGTACGGGAAGATCGTGAAGCTGCCGATGTGAGCCCCACCGGTGATGAGGCGCAACAACGGGATGAGCGCCATTTGCAACGGCACCACGAGCAGCGCTACGACGGCGACGAACAGCCAGTCACGACCCTTGAACTTCATCCACGAGAACGCATAGGCGGCCAACGATCCGATGCCGATCGAGATGATGACCGACGGAATGGTGATCTTGAACGAGTTGAAGAAGAAGTGGCTGAGGTTGCCGCCCGACGGTGACGACGAGAGGACGGACTGATAGTTGTCGAGCGTGAAGCTGGGGTCTCTGAGGACCTCCCACCAACCCGTCGTCTTGACGTCCAGCTCCGGACGTACCGACGAGATGAGCAACCCCAGCGTCGGGATCGTCCAGAAGAGCACGATGCCGTACACGATGAATCGCCCACCCCGGCTCGACAGCGCGGCGGACACCGATCGTCCCATCGGCTCGCCGCCCATCGCTGCGTCGGCGACGCCCTCGGAGGGGAGAACCGAGTCGATGACCGGAGTGGCCGGCACCGGGTCGGTGACGACAGTTGGATTGAGGCCTGGATTGACAACGCTCATGCCAGCATCTCCCCCGCTCGGAGCTGTGCTCGTCGGTTCATCACGACGACCGGTATCACGAGCATGAACAGCAGCACCGCGAACGCCGAACCGAAGCCGTTACGACCCTGCACGAAGTAGATCCGGTAGAAGTCGTTGGCGATGGTGCTGGTGCCGAAGTTGCCACCGGTCGTCGATGCGACGATGTCGAAGGCCTTGAGGCCGCCGATCGCGGTGATCGTGGCGACGGTGACGATGGTCGCTCTGATGTACGGAAGCGTCACCTTGTAGAACGCCTGCCGGTTGGTCGCCCCGTCGACCTTGGCGGCCTCGATGAGCGACTCGGGGACGCCCTTGATCGCTGCCGAGAACACGACCGTCGCGAATCCTGCCGACGCCCAGATGAAGATGACGATCAACAAGAACGTGTTCAAGTCCCGGCGCTGAGCCGGGAGGGCTGAGGGCGCCGATGTCGCGGTCGACGAGCCACAGCTTGTCGCCGTCGCCGCCGAGGCTGGCCGGCAACCCGGGGATGGACTTGGTGAGTTGGTTGAGCAGGCCGACCTCGAACGGCGGGCCGGCGTAGACGAACTTCCAGACGATGCCGGCGCCGGCCAGTGAGATCGCGGCGGGGATGAAGATCAGCGACTTGGCCACCCGCTCGCCCCTCATGCCATCGGCAAACCGGGCGATGCTGAGCCCGACGACAACGACCAACAACGTGCCGATGACCACCCATGTGAAGCTGTTGAACAGGGTCAGCCGGGTGTCCTTGCCGGAGAAGATCTCCTTGTAGTTCTTGAGCCCGACCCACTTCTTGCCGGGGTCGTCGAGGAAGCTCACCCAGATCGTGCGGCCGGCCGGCACGAGCAGACCGGCGAAGACGAGGAACAGGGTGGGCACGACGAAGATCGCCACCTGCCCCCGCTCACGCCACGCACCCGGCAGGAACCGGGTCAGCCAGTACAGGCCGCCAAGAACTCCGGCGAGGATCGCCAGCCCGATGATCACGGTGAGGAACGCGCCGAGTACGTCGCCCATGAGTCCCCTCTCTGTCTGCCCCAAGGTCCACTGCCGGTGAACCTCACCCTAACCCACGACGAAACACAGAAAGCGAGAGGGGCCGAAGCCACCGGCTCCGACCCCTCTCGGGTTCAATTCGTTACTGGTTCAATGCCTGACGGCTGGTTTTCACACCCGTGTGATCAGGCTGGGCCAGCTGGCTTCGATGTTGTCGAGCATGTCCTCGGTGCTGCCACCGACGATCCAGGCCGTCGCTTCCGTCCAGAACGTGCCGGACCCGACCGCGCCGGGCATCATGTCGGCACCGTCGAAACGGAAGATCTCCGAGCTCGCCAACAACTCGGCGAACGACGCCAGCATCGGATCGGTGATCAGACGTCGCGTCGATGTCGGTGCGTGGCGACAGCTCGGAATGGCCGTTGGCCATCGCGATCGCGTACTCGACCGAGCTCGCGTACAGGATGGTGTCCCACGTCTCGGGCTTGTCGGTGCCAGCAGCGTTGATGTCGCCGGCGCCGAGCATCACCCGCGGGTCACCGGCTTCGGCGACGGGCAGGTAGAAGAACGTGACGTCAGCGCCGCTGTCGGGAGGACCGACGACCGTACCCTCGGGGAACAGGGTGTTGTAGAAGCTCGCCTGGCGGTGCATGTAGCAGTCACCTGTGGCGATCGGAACACCGCCGTCCTGGAACTTCGTCGTCGCGATCGCCTTGACGGCGTTGTCGCCACCGATGTAGTCGGGGTTCTTCAGGATCGCGCCGACTGCTTCGGCGACGGCCAGCACCTGCGGGTCGTTGAACGGGATCTCGTGGTTGACCCACTGGTCGTACACGTCGGGCCCGTTGAGTCGCAGCATGAAGTCCTCGAACCAGTCGGTGATCGGCCATCCGGTGGCGACGCCCGACTCGATGCCTGCGCACCACGGGATGCCGCCGTCGGCGACGATCTGGTCGGACAGTGCGGTCAGCTCGCCGAGCGTCTCGGGGATCTCGTAGCCACCGGCCTCGAACGCCGCCGGGCTGTACCAGACCAGCGACTTGACGTTGGCGCGCCACGGCATGCCGTACACCTCGCCATCGACCGTGCCGAGCTCTGGCCAGCCGGGAATGAAGTCGCTGTTCACGTGCTCGACGAGGTTCTCGGGGAACGGGACCAGACCGCCGCTCGTTGCGAGCGTGCGCAGCAGACCCGGCTGCGGGAAGTCGATCACGTCGGGCGGGCTGCCGCCCTGGATCCGCACGTTGATCTCGGTCTCGAACTGGTCGCTGCCCTGGAACTCGATCGTCACACCGGTGCAGTCCATGAACGGCTGGAAGTAGCTGGTGAAGTCCTCGACCGCGGTCGGATCGTTCTCGCTGTTGCGGACCGGCGAGAACAGACTGACCGTCTTGCCCTCGTACTGCTGCTCGCACGGGATCTCGCCGCCGAGCAAACCCTCACCACCTCCATCGCCAGTCGTTGCCGCGGGCGTGGTGTCGCCAGGTGCAGTGGTTCCATCGGAGCCATCCGTTCCTGCAGTGGTGTCTGCAGTGGTGTCTCCGGTGCCGGATTCCTCGTCGTCGTCGCCACAGGCGACGAGCACCAAGGACGTTACGACCGCGATGGCCGCGACGCGCTTGCCATATCTCATACTGATACTCCCCCTCTGGAAGCCATTCCCGGGCGGGTGGGCCCTGCCCGGCTCGAGTCGGCGCTGATCTCCGGCGCCTACCAGTGCTTGCGTTGCCTGATGGAAATGGTGTGGAATCTCGTGGAAGATTCCGGGGCTACCATATCAGTTGGTTCGACACAGGGGAAGACGCGCCGGACAAAGTCGGCAAGAATGGGCGCCGTCCGCGAATTCAGCCGCAAATGTAGGAGGGGGTTCCGACCGTGGGGAACATCGTGCTCAACGAGATCGACAAGGTGTACGACAACGGGTTTCACGCCGTACACAAGCTGTCGCTCGACGTCGCCGACGGAGAGTTCTTGGTGCTCGTCGGTCCGTCCGGCTGCGGCAAGTCGACCGCGTTGCGGATGATCGCCGGGCTCGAGACGATCACGTCCGGCGAGTTGCGCATCGGCGACAAGGTCGTGAACGACCTCGAGCCGAAGGACCGCGACATCGCCATGGTGTTCCAGTCGTACGCCCTGTACCCGCACCTGACCGTGCGCGACAACATCGCCTTCGCGCTCAAGCTGAAGAAGATGCCCAAAGAGGAGATCAACGAGCGCGTCGCCAACGCGGCCCGGATCCTCGAGCTCACCGAGAACCTCGACCGCAAGCCGGGCCAGCTGTCGGGTGGCCAGCGACAGCGGGTGGCGATGGGCCGCGCCATCGTCCGCCAACCGCAGGCCTTCTTGATGGACGAGCCGCTGTCGAACCTCGACGCCAAGTTACGGGTCCAGATGCGGGCCGAGGTGTCCAAGCTCCAGCACTCCCTCAACGTCACCACCGTGTACGTGACCCACGACCAGATCGAGGCGATGACGATGGGCGACCGAGTGGCGGTGCTGTCACGCGGTGTGCTGCAGCAGGTCGGTACGCCGCAGGACCTCTACGACCATCCCGACAACCTGTTCGTCGGGGCCTTCATCGGCTCGCCGCAGATGAACCTGCTCGAGGCGAACGTGTCGAGCAACGGCGGCGGCACCACGTTGAAGTTCGGAAGCAGCACTCTCACGGTCCCGGCATCGGTCCTCGCAAAGTGCCCGTCGCTCGCCGGCTACGACGGAAGACGGGTCGCGGTCGGGATCCGTCCGGAGCACCTGCGCGTCGGCACCGATGGCGCGCCCGACACCATCAGCGGCGTCGTCGACGTGCGAGAGGGCCTCGGCTCCGAGGTCATCCTGCACGTGACCACCGACGCCGTCGGTGTCGACACGTCGGCCGCCGAGAACACCGCCGCAACGTCAGACCGGGTCGTCGTTGCCCGTGTCGAACCGCACGCCACGGCGCAGCCCGGCGAGCGGGCGAGCCTCGCCGTCGACACGACCGGCATTCACGTGTTCGACCTCGAGACCGGCCTCGCGCTGGTCTGACTTCAGCGGCCCAGCCACACGGCCGCGTCGGGTCCGAGCACATCGGCCCCGGCCTGATCGTTACCGTTCCGATTGGAGCCGCGTCGTCCGGACGGTTCGGCGACCGACTCCACGAGGACGCGCAGGCCGGAGACGACCTCGGCCGGCAGTGTTCGCTCGTGGTCGGACATGTTGAGGGCGACGACCACCTCGCCCCGCCGGTACACCACGAGATCGGGATCGTCGGGGAGCAACAGCTCGAAGCCGGCCAACGTGAGGTCGGGAGTCGCCCGGCGGATGGCGAGCGCGCGGCGGTACAGCGCCAGCATCGAGCTCGGGTCGGCCTGCTCGGCGGCGACGTTCCAGCGGGCCCACTCCTTGGGTTGGGGCAACCACGGGTCGGTCGTGCCGCGCGGCGAGAACCCGAATGACGTCGCCGGGTCGTCGGTCCACGGCAGCGGGATGCGGCACCCGTCGCGGCCGATCTCGACACCGGCGGTGCGGGCGAAGATCGGGTCCTGGCGAGCCTCGTCGGGCAGGTCGAGCACCTCGGGGAGACCGAGCTCCTCGCCCGCGTACAGGTACACACATCCGGGCAGACCGAGCTCGAACAGGGCTGCTGCGCGGGCGCGTCGTGTGCCGACGTCGATGTCGACCGCGGCGTGCGAGTTCTCGAGCACGCCGTCGATCTCGGCGCCGTGCGTCACCGCGTCGTCGCGCCCGAACCGGGTGACGGAACGCTGGGCGTCGTGGTTGTTCATCGTCCACGCCGGGAGCAGCCCGGCCGGCATCATCGCCTCCACCGTCGAGCGGACCGCGCCCCGGAACGCCTCGGCGTTCCACGGTGCGAGCATCAAGTCGAACGCGAACGCCTGGTGGAACTCCTCGTCATTGGCGTACTGGCGCAAGACGTCGGGGCGGCGCGGGGTGTACGCCTCGGCGACCAGCACCAGCTGGCGCCCCGGGTGATCGACCTCGTAGCCGTCGACCAGCTGACGCCAGTGGCGCCACGCGGCATGGCCCTCGGGCCGCCACGTGAAGTGGGCGTTCGACGCCCCCAACTCGGGGCGCGCGGCACCTTGCTGCAACTCGTTGTCGGGCAGGCCCGGCGTCTTGCCGACCACCGTCACGGCGTCGGCGCGGAACCCCTCGACACCGCGGTCGAACCAGAACCGGAGCATCCGGTCGAAGTGATCGACGACGTCGGGGTGGTTCCAGTTGAGGTCGGGCTGGGCCGGCGTGAACACGGCGAGGTACCACTGACCGGGGGAGCCGTCGGGCTCGTCGATGCGGGTCCACGCCGAACCGCCGAAGATCGCCTGCCAGTTGTTCGGCGGCTCGTCGCCGCCCGGGCCGCGCCCGTCGCGGAAGTAGAACCGCTCGCGTTCGGATGATCCGCGCGGCGCCGCCAGTGCCGCCTGGAACCAGGCGTGCTCCGAGCTGCAGTGGTTCGGAACGACATCCATCATGATCCGGATGCCGACGGCGCGCGCCTCGCGCACGAGGGCGTCGAACTCGTCGAGGTTGCCGTAGTCGGGCTCGATGTCGAAGTAGTCGGCGACGTCGTACCCGTGGTCGACCTGGGGCGACGGGTAGCACGGGTTCAGCCAGATCGCGTCGATGCCGAGATCGGCGAGGTACGGCAGCCGGCTGCGGATGCCGGCCAGGTCGCCGATGCCGTCGTCGTTCGAGTCGGCGAACGAGCGCACGTAGAGCTGGTACACGACCGCCGTCTCCCACCAGGCCGGCGTACCGTCGACCGTGTTGGTCCTGACCGGTGGTCGGAACGCGCACACGACCATCGGGGTGCCGTCGCGGCGGCCGCGACCGACCCTCGACGTCCGTGACGGAGCGCTGGTGGTGCCGCGCACGACGAGTTCGATCGCCAGCTCCTCGACGAACGGGATCGGCCGGATTCCCGTTGCGAGGGCGCCGGTCAGGATCTCCGAGCCGCGCTGGCCCGACACCTCGAGCGGCTGGCGAACCGTCGTCAGGCCGCTGTAGGCCGCGAGGTCGATGTCGTCGTAGCCGATGATCGACACGTCGCGCGGGACCGCCTTGCCGGCGAGGCGAGCGGCCTCGAGCACGCCGAGCGCCTGGACGTCGGACGCGGCCACGACCGCGGTCGGCGGATCGGCCATCGAGAACAACTCGCTGGCGAGCTGCCGGGCCGCGGTTCGCATGTGCGGACCGTGCTTGACGTATCGCGGATCGAACACGACGCCCGCGTCGGCGAGGGCGCTGGTGTACCCCTCCTGGCGGTAGCGACTCGACACGAACCCGAACGGGTTCCGCTCCGGCTCACCGATGAACGCGATGCGTTCATGGCCGAGCGACAGGAGGTGCTCCGTCGCGATGCGACCGCCGCGGCGGTCGTCGATGAGCACGCTGGGCAACGCCGGGTGCGCCGTGTCGATCAGAACCGTCGGAAACTGGGCCTGGGCGAGGCGGTCGCCTTCATCAGATCGCAACGGGAGGGCGATGATGATCAGTCCGTCGAGCTGGTGCCGTGGAACTTCCACCAATCGACGACGGGCCCGATCCGGTGCGTCGACGTTGTAGAGCACGATCTCGAGGCCGTGCGGCTGCAACGACTGCACGATGCCGCGCAGGCGCTGGTACGAGGACGGCTCGTCGAAGAACGGCACCAGCACGCCGACGAAACCCTGGCGCTTCGCCGTACCTCCCGCCGACGAACGGGTCGGACGGTAGTCGAGCTCCTCCATCGCCGCGTGCACCTTGGCGCGCGTCGTCGGACGGACCTGATGACTGCCGTTGAGGACGCGCGACACGGTCCCGATGCCCACTCCGGCCAAAGCCGCGACGTCGGAGATGGTTGCCATGTCGTCGACGAGACCCCCTTGTGGAACGACGCTGGAAGCGTAGTCGGAAACTTCCACGGCGTCATCATCGTCAGAAACGTGATCCCCGGCGGCGGTTCGCCGGTAGCGTTGCGGCCCGTGAACACCATGAAGACCCGTCTGCAGTCGTTGGGTCTGCTCGACCGCGCACTGGCGGCGACCACCGACGACGAGATCGACACCCTCGTGGCGGCGCTCGACGACGACCATCGGGAAGCAGTCGAACGCCTCGCCGACGGTGTCACTCCGACGGCGATCCGCGAGGCCGCCAGCAAAGGTCGGGTCAACGGCACGTTGGAGGGCATCGCCGTCGTGCTCGTCGACGCCTGCCTCGCCGATTGCATCGAGCAGTTGGGGGAACACGCCGACAACCCCACCAGCGACCAACTCCGCGAAGTGCTCCCGGGCCTCATCGAGCGCCACGGCCTGGCCTGCACGCGGATGATGCTGGCGACCACCGTCGTCGGCGAGGCGCCCGCCTCGGCGATCGTGCGCGACCTGTTGAAGAACGACGACGACGTCAAGCTGCCACCGATGGAGCCACGCCCGATCACGCCGATCGTGCAGGCGCCGCGTGTGTCCGACGCCGAACGCGAGGCCGTCAAGGCGAAGCGCCGCGAGATGAAGTTGCGTCGCCAGGCCGAGGCGCGCGCCCGCCGCGAGCAGTCAGCCCGCGACCGTCACCACCACTGATCAACCTGTTCAGTCAGCGAAGCTGACGAAGCGCTCGTGGTCGAGCAGCCAGGCCTTGGCGTCGATGCCACCGCCGAAACCCGTCAGGTGGCCGTTCGAACCGACGACGCGATGGCACGGCACGATGATCGGGATCGGGTTGCGGCCGTTCGCAGCACCGACCGCCCTGGCCCGCCGCCGATCACCGAGCTCGGCCGCCTGCTCGCCGTAGCTCATCGTCGATCCGAACGGTATCGATCGCAGCACGGACCACGCCCGGAGCTGGAACGGAGTGCCGTCCGGCGAGAGCGGGACGTCGAACTCGGTGCGGGCGCCGGTGAAGTACTCCTCGAGCTGGCGCGTGGCGAGCGCAAGTACCGGG
Source organism: Ilumatobacteraceae bacterium (assembly GCA_963776935.1). GTDB lineage: Bacteria > Actinomycetota > Acidimicrobiia > Acidimicrobiales > Ilumatobacteraceae > JALOLG01. Next base: position 560,027 of record CAVZOP010000001.1, read on the forward strand.
TGGTCGTCGTTTCCGACGTCGATCAATTCGCATTCGACGTCGATGAGGGGCTCGCGCGATGGGTGGGTTCCTGGAGGGAACAGGATCTGTCGCAGGGCGGTGTCGTCGGCGACGAGCGTGAGCTCGCCGACGGGCGATGACATCGTCGTGCGGTAGAGCCTCGTCCGGGTCGTCTCGTTCAGGGTCGTCTCGTTCATCGTCGTCTCCTTCACAACGTTGCCCAGAGATGGTGCAGTGCGTAGGTTCGCCACGGCCGCCACCGCTCGGCGTCGGACGCGACGAGGCCGAGCCGCTCGAGCGCGTGACGCACGCCGAGGTCGGTGTCGAGGAACACGTCCGGATCACCGAGCCCGCGCATGACGGTGTAGCGGGCGGTCCACTGACCGATGCCCGGCAGGGCGACAAGCCGTCGCACGAGATCCTCGCGGTCGGCGCCCGTGTCGAGCACGATCGATCCGCCGGCGACGGCCGCGGCCAGCCCGGTGAGGGTGCGGCCACGCGCCCGCGGCATCGGCAACGTCGTGGGATCGAGGGCGGCGAGCCGAGCGGGCGCGGGGAACACGTGCGTGAGCCGGCGGTCGTGGGCCAGCGTCAACACGTCGCCCGCCGCGGCGACGATCCGAGCGGTGACGGTGCGGGCGCCGGCGACCGACACCTGCTGGCCGACGATCCCGCGCACTGCGATCTCGAACGGGTCGACCGCGCCGGGGCTCGCCGTCCCGGTGTCTTGGCGACGAGCGGCTCGAGCTGCGGATCGTCGCCGAGCACCGCGTCGACCGCGACCGGGTCGGCGTCGAGGTCGAGCAGCCGGCGCAGTCGCTGAACCGCCGGGGCGAGATCGCGCCAGTCGGCGAGCGACAGCTCGGCCCGGACGTACGACTCACGGGGTTCGAGGACCGCGACGCCGTGCCCGTGGGGCAGGGCGAGCGTTCGGTGGTAGCGCTCACCGTCGAACAGCTCGACGCCAGGGATCGACCGCGAACCGAGGAACTCGAACGCCTCCCGACCGGCGAACGGTCCCCGCGTCGGCAGGCGCACGGCCACCGTGCCCGACTCGGCGGGCGGGTCGCCGATCGACGAACGGCGGCGCAATTCGCTCGGCGCCAGCGCGTACACCTCGCGGACGGTGTCGTTGAACTGGCGGACGCTTCCGAAACCGGCGGCGAACGCGACATCGGTCATCGACATCGAGGACGTCTCGATCAACACGCGAGCCGTCTGGGCGCGCTGCGCGCGTGCGAGGGCGAGCGGTCCGGCGCCGAGCTCGTCGGTGACGAGGCGCGTCAGGTGGCGGCTGCTGTAGCCGAGCCGGCCGGCGAGACCGGCGACACCCTCGCGGTCGACGATGCCGTCGGCGATGAGGCGCATCGCCCTGGCGACGACATCGCCGCGCGTGTTCCACTCCGGCGAACCGGGCGCGGCGTCGGGACGGCAGCGCTTGCAGGCCCGGTACCCGTGCTGCTGGGCGGCTGCCGCCGAGGGGAAGAACTCGACGTTGGCGCGCTTGGGTGTGATCGCCGGGCAGCTCGGACGGCAGTAGATGCCGGTCGTGCGGACGGCGATGAAGAACCAGCCGTCGAACCTCGAGTCGCGGCTCTGGGCGACCCGGTAGCACTGGTCGGCGTCAAGCTGGATCACACTCCCAGTGTGCCGAAGCCCGCCGCCGCTGACGAGCGGAAATCGGACATCAATCACATACGAGGGGTGGGTACTGGGGGACGTCCATCTCGACGTGCTGGGGTGGCACGACGACTCTCGTCCACAACACGACGAGTCCGACGACGCAGCAGACGATTCCGCCGGCGAACCCGGTGCGCTTCCCGAAGATCTCGCCGACGCCCCCGAGCGCCAGTCCGCCGACGACGGAACCGAGCTCGAAGAACATCGTGAACGAGCTCAGCGCGGCGACACGCTCGCGCTCGTCGACGCGGTTGACGACGATCGCCATCAACGAGGGGTAGTTGAACGCCATGCCGATCCCGAACCCGGCCGCCGCGGCCCACAACGCCCACGGCTGCGGCACCGCGGCGAGCAACAGCAGCGAGGCGCCGACGAACACGAGTGCGGTGCTGACGGCGCGCCCGGGACCGATGCGGTCGGGCACCTTGGCTCCGGCCACCCGTCCTACGAGGCACACGGCGCTGTAGACGAAGAACAGGCCGCCGGCGCCGGTCAGGCCGACCGATCTGGCGTGCTCGGGGATGAACCCCGTGAACGTCGAGAAGGCGGCGACGATGCTGGCCAGCACGAGGCCAGGTCCGATCGCAGCCGGGTGCAGGATCCCGCGCCGCGACGATTTCGTCGTCTCGTCGGGGTCGTGGACGCGATCCACCGACTTCGGCACGAACGACGCCAGTACTGCGGTCGCCAGCGCCAGCACGCCAGCGGTCAGGAACGCCAGCTCGTAGTTCACGTCGTCGAGGATCCACTCACCGAGCACCGGTCCGATCCCGAGCCCGCCGAACACGGCGATCGAGAAGTAGCTGGCGCCCTCGGCGCGCCGATCGGGCGGCGACAGGTCGGCGATCAGCGTGATCGCACCGACGAACAGCGCCGCCTCGCCGATGCCCGTGATCCCTCTGAGGACGAGCAGTACCGGCAACGTCGGTGCCAGACCGGCGACCGAGCTCCCCGCCGCGGCGAGCACGGCGCCGCCCATCATCAGCCGGCGCCGGCCGTATCGGTTGCCCAGCCGTGTGATCAGCGGACGGGCGGCGATGGCGGCGGCCGCGAACGAGGCGATCGTGAGCCCGATGCCGAACTCGCCGGCGCCGAGCTCGCGCTCGACGAACAGCGGGACGGTCACGAGCGTGACGCCGATGCTCGTGAAGAACACCAGCGTGACCGCTGTCACGATGACGAACGGCCATGTGACGACGCGTGGTCGGGACGAGGTGGCGAGATCGGACACGGTGCCTCCCATCATGCCCAAGACGCGTCCGATTCACGCCGGAACGAGGCGCGTCAGACGAGTGCGACGTCGACGGCCACGTCGAGGGACTGCGCCCTCGACGGCCCGATCACGACACCACGGACCGGTGTGACGTCGGCGTAGTCACGTCCCCATGCGACCGTGATGTGGCGGCGGGTCGGGAAGTGGTCGTTCGTCGGATCGAAGTCGATCCAGCCCGCCGACGGTGTCCAGATCGAGCACCACGCATGCGACGCATCGGCACCGACGAGGCGTTGGCGGCCGGCCGGCGGGGTGGTCTCGATGTAGCCGCTGACGTATCGCGCGGCGAGACCGATCGAGCGCAGGCATCCGGCCGCCAGGTGGGCGAAGTCCTGGCACACACCGCGCCGCGACGTGAGGACGTCGACGAGCGGGCTCGACACGTCGGTTGCCGTCGAGTCGTACGTGAACCCGGTGTAGATCTGGTGACACAGGTCGTTGGCGGCCTCGGCGATCCCGCGGCCGGGTTTGAAAGAGGCGTAGGCGATGGCCGCCAGGTCGGCACCGACACGGTCGACGTCGACGAAGCGTGTCCGCGCCCGGAACGGTCCGACGTCGATCGCCTCGTCGCCACGCAAGCCGTCGACGCGCGCTGCGACGTCGTTCCACGACTCGACGTCGTCGATGGGCTTCGGATCGTCGACGTCGACCGTGCTCACCGCTTCGACGACGAGCTCGTCGTGCGGATGGTGCACACCGAACTGCGTGACGCGGTTGCCGAACGCGTCGACGTGCTCGTCGCGCGCGGACGGCTCTGGCGTCACGTCGACGACCGATTCGGCGACCCGCTGACGCGGCGTGTCGCGCGGCAGCAGGTGGGCAACGGTGTAGCCGTCGGTCATCGGCAACTCGTAGCGGTAGGTCGTGCGATGCACCACGCGGTACTGACGGACGTTCGGCTCCACTGTTCGCTCGCTCATCGCCCGACCACCACGATCGGGCTCACCGGCGCCGCGAACCAGCGCTCGTTGAGCTTGCTGCCGGCGTCGGCGATCAGCGCTCGGATGGACGGCACGAGCTCGTCCGGTGAGAGCGACAGTGCGTCCCGCCCGGCGGCGGCGATGGCGATGCCCTCGGACCACTCGGCGTCGGCGGCGTGCTGACCGATTCGTTCGATCGATGCCGCCACCGACCGCGGGTTCGTGGCGTCGCGCACGAGCAGCGCGAACGCGGCATCGGGCTCGACGTCACTGCGATGGCGACGCCGGTAGGCGACGAGGCTGTCGTTGGCGGCGAGGATGACCTCGAGCACGGCGGAATCGACGGGATCGTCGCGATCTGGACGGTCCGCGAAGCCGGACTCGACCAGGTCGAGCACGACGAGCGTGCGCTCGATGCGGCGTCCCGCGTCGCCGAGTCGCCACGCCGGCCCCCGCACCGTGCTCTCGTTCCACAGCCCGGCGAGCGCTGCGAAGTCGGCGAGCAGCGAGTCGAGATCGTCGACCGCGGCCGCACCACGCTGGAGCGCGGCGCGGGTGTTCGACAACCGCTCCAGCACCCGGCCGGCCGTCACCGAGAGGTACTCGCGGACGGTCGTCGCTTCGGTGAGCAGGACACCGATCTCGAGCGCGATCGCGTCCGTCGTCTGGGCCAGCTCACCAGCCAGCGCGCCCGCCGCCGGATCGTCGTCGCCGGGAGACCTCACCCGTCGGACAGCACGCGTGATGCGTTGCATGCGTGTCGACCAGCGGCCACCGTCGAGCGACACGAGGCCGGGGTCCTGCTCCATGCGCGAGCTGATCGCCCCGATCGTGCGGGCCATCGCCTCCGCCCGTTCGGAGGTGCGGTTCATCCAGTACAGCGCGTCGGCGGCACGCGTCGGTACCGACCTCGCGTAGTCGACCTGTGGGAGCGAAGCGGCGACGAACGGGGTCAGCGTCGTGCCGACGACCCAGACGTCCTTGGCCACGCAGGCGGTGGGCAGCGACGGATCGTCGCCCGGTGCGAGCACCCGTCCCGATCCGCCCGGCATCACCGACCCGCTCCGTCCGTCGTGGACGGCGAACATCCGCAGCACCACCTCGCCGGCACGGATGTGCGACCCGTCGAACAGCGGTGTCGTGGCCAACGGGGGTCGCTCGCGGTCGAGTTGCGGGAGCCGCAGGTCGAGGCCTCCGAGGTGACGCGCCGCGGCCGGCCACAGCGGCGACAGCGCGGTGTCCTCCACGACGCCGGCACCGTGGGCGTTCGCGAGCGTGACGCCGCCGTTCCTGGCCGCGAGCAACAGGCCCGGGATCCCGACCGCGCCCGGCATCCGGATCGCGCCCGCCTCGAGCGGATCGATGTCGGGATCCTCGAGACGGCGGTAGACGACGTCGATCGGTTCGAGTCCGTCGAGCGTGCGCAGCCACAGGCGCCCCTGGCGCACGACGAGATCAGCTCCCTCGACGAGGTGGACACCGAGTTGCACGGCGAGATACGAGTGGTCGATGTACGACGGATGATCGATGCCGCCCGAGAACAGCACGGTGCGTGGGCTCGGCACCGGTGACGAGGCGGCGAGCGCCCGCCGGAGCTGCCCGGGGAAGCGGGCGAGCGACGCGATGCCGGAGCTCGCCAGCAGCTCGGCGGACGTCCGCGACATCACCGACCGGTCGAGCAGCGCGTACCCGATGCCCGGAGGCGCGTCGGCGAAGTCCTGCACGACCCGCCACACGCCGTCGGCGGTGCGCACGATGTCGACGGCGTACGTGGTCAGCCAGCGGGCGAGGTGCGCGGAGCCGACCGCAGCGAGCCGGTAGCGGTCGCTCGAGTGGAGCACGTCGGCGGGAACGACGCCGTCACGTACGAGTTGTCGAACGCCGTAGAGATCGCGGAGGATCGCCTCGAGCGCGTCCATCCGCTCGATCACGGCCGACGACAACCACTGGAACATCGCGGTGTCGATGACGAACGGGATCGGGTCGAGTCGCCAGGGACGGCTGGCGACGGTCGCTGACCGGCCGTCGGCCCTGACCGGCAGGTCGTGCACGAGGTGTCCGGCACCCTCGGCGACGAGCAGTCGGTCGACCTGGCCCTGCCACGTCGTGAGCATTCCGACGTCGAGCAACGTCGTGCGCAGCCCGGCGTCCCACATCAGCGATTCTTCGAAACCGCCGCGTCCAGCGGGTTCCCGGCCGACATCGAGGGCGGACACCGTTCAGGTCCCGACCGCGAGGAAACGTTGGGCGATGGCCCGGTCGAGCTCGCCGATCGCGTGCTGCACCTCGTCCATCGCATCGTCGAGACGGGCGCCATCGTGAGCGTGCGCCTCGCACGCCATGAGCGTCGCCGTCGTCTGGTCGAGGACCGAGATGACGGCGTCCGGCTCGGGCAGGTTCGTCAGCACGCCCCGCATCGCATCGAGGCAGCCCCGCACCGAACGCGGGAACTGCGAGTAGAACAGCAAGAACCGCACGACCGATGGGCCCTCGATCGGACCGCGGGTCGCGCGCTGGTACATCTGCAGCGCCGCGACCGATCGCAGCACACCCATCCACTGCACCTCGTCGTGATCGTCGGCACGGTCGCTCGATCGCATCTGGAGGATCGACGCGGCACGGACGCCGAGCACGCGGGTCGTCATGTCGGCGCGCTCGATGAGCTGGCCGAGGCGCCACATGCGGTAGGGAGCTGCTCGCGTCATCGTCGACTCGAGCTCGCCGTCGAGGCGGCGGCTGTCGGCGATGACCCTGGCGAGGAAGCGGTCGCGGGTGCGGCGCTCGACCGCCCGCTCCGCCTCGGCGAGCACGTACTGCTGCAGCCCGTTGAGGGCCCGCCAGGCCTCACGCGGGAGCACCTCGCGAGTGGTTCGCAGGTTCTCGCGGGCGAACGCGACGCTGCTCGCCATGCTGCCGGGGTTCTCGCGATCGGCGACGAGGAACTCGATGACCGCGTGCTCGCCGTGCTTCTCGCCGAACAGCGTCTCGCTCCCCGCGATCGCGACCAACGGCTCCCAGCTGTACGGCAGCAGGTCGATCGGGAGATCGACGATGAGGTCGGTGTACGAGCGCACGATCCGCGCCGTGTCCTCGGCCCGCTCGACGTAGCGGGCGCCCCAGTACAGCCGGTCGGCGACGCGGGAGAGGAGCGCCACGTCAGGCGCCCCCGTCCGGCGGCAGATCGAGGATCCACGTGTCCTTGCTGCCGCCGCCCTGCGACGAGTTCACGACGAGCGAACCCTTCGGCAGCGCCACCCGCGTCAGGCCGCCGGCGGTGACATAGCTGCGTTCACCGGTGAGGATGAACGGGCGCAGGTCGACGTGGCGCGGCTCGATCGCCCCGCCGACGAGCGTCGGGACCGTCGACAGCGACAGGATCGGCTGGGCGACCCAGTTGCGCGGGTCGGCCTCGATCGCCTCGATCGCGTCGGCGAGCTCGGTCGCCGTCGCCCGGTTGCCGATCAGGATCCCGTACCCGCCGCTCTCGTTGGCCGGCTTCACGACGAGATCACCGATGTTCTGGAACACGAACTGCCGCTCGTCGTCGTACATGCAGCGGTACGTCGGCACGTTCGGGATCAACGGCTCCTCGTCGAGGTAGTAGCGGATGAAGTCGGGCACCCACGCGTACACGACCTTGTCGTCGGCGACTCCGGCGCCCGGCGCGTTGGCGATCCCGACGTTGCCGGCCTTCCACGCCCGCATCAGCCCGGGCACCCCGAGCGTCGAGTCCGGACGGAACGCCTCGGGGTCGAGGAACAGGTCGTCGATCCGCCGGTAGATCACGTGCACACGTTCGAGCCCGGTGATCGTGCGCATGTACACGCACTCGTCGTCGCCGACCACGAGGTCGGCGCCCTCGACCAACTCGGCACCCATCCGCTGGGCGAGGAACGAGTGCTCGAAGTAGGCGGAGTTGAAGACGCCCGGCGTGAGCACGACGATCTGCGGTTCGGCCACACCGTCCGGGCGCGAGCGACGTCAGCAGCTTGTTGAGCTCGTCGGTGTAGGCGTCGACGGGACGGATGTTCTGCTGCTGGAACACCTCGGCGAACACCCGCTTGGCGACGGCGCGGTTCTCGAGGACGTAGCTGACACCCGACGGCACGCGAAGGTTGTCCTCGAGCACGTACATCTCGCCGTCGTCGTCGCGAACGAGGTCGGACCCCGAGATGTGGGCCCACACCCCGAACTTCGGATGGACGCCGCGGCACTGCTCCCGGTAGTTCGCCGATCCGGCGAGCAGCTCGACCGGGAACACACCGTCGGCGATGACCCGCTGATCGTTGTAGACGTCGTCGATGAAACGGTTGAGGGCGACCAACCGTTGGACGAGGCCACGTTCGACGACGGACCACTCGTCGCCGGAGATGACGCGTGGGATGAGGTCGAACGGCCAGGCACGGTCGAGGTTGGCGCCGTCGGAGTACACCGTGAACGTGATGCCCATCGTCAGGATCTCGATCTCGGCGACCCGTTGCAGCTCGGTCAGCTCCTCGGGTCCGAGCCGGTCGAGCATGGACATCAACGCGGCAGCGACGGGACGCGGCTTACCGTCCCGACCGATGAGCTCATCCATCCGCCACGAACATAGGCGATGGATCCGCTCGATTCGCCCGTCTGGCCTTGGGCTCCTTCGGCAGCCCGAGCACGCGCTCGCCGACGATGTTGCGCTGGATCTGGCTCGTGCCTCCCCAGATCGTCTCGGACCGTGAGAAGAAGAACGCCGACACCATCGGGCTCACGGGATAGCCGTCGCGCCGGCGATCACGAAGCGCGCCCGGCCACGAACCGACTCGCCGGGCCGGCGTCGACGAGCATCGAGTCGGCGCCGAACACGTCGAGCGCCAACTCCATCGCCCGCTGGTGCATCTCGGACCAGAACATCTTGTTGCTCGCGCCGAGGGCGATCGACGCCCGCGTCCTTCGAGCCGTAGAGCGCCGACGTGAGGCTGCGCAGCCCGTTGAACCGCAGGATCTGGATCCGCGTGAAGTAGTGCATCAGCCGCTGGCGGATGTGCGGGTCGGCGAGGCGACCGTTCTCGCGGGCCGCGTCGACGAGCAGGCGGTACTCCTCCTCGAACCGCCGGTAGCCGGTGGTGGCGGACTGCCCGCGCTCGAACGCGAGCGTCGAGTTGGCGACCTTCCAGCCGTTGTTGACGCCGCCGACGACGTTGTCCTTCGGGCACCTGGCGTCGGTGAAGAACACCTCGCAGAACTCGGCCGTGCCGTCGGGCTGGGTGATGCCGCGCACCTCGATGCCGGGCTGGCGCATGGGCACGAGCAGGTACGAGATGCCCTTGTGCTTGGGCGCCTCGGGATCGGTGCGGGTCAGCAAGAAGCAGTAGTCGGCGTGATGACCGCCGCGTGGTCCACACCTTCTGACCGTTGATCACCCATTCGTCGCCGTCGAGCACCGCCGACGTCTTGAGGCTCGCCAGATCGGAGCCGGAATCGGGTTCCGAGAACCCCTGGCACCAGCGCGTCCGCCCCTGCAGGATGCCGGGGAGGAACTCCCTCTTCTGCTCCTCCGACCCCCATTGGAGCAGCGTCGGCCCGACCAGGGTGTCGCCGAAGAAGTCACCGCGGATCGGCGCTTTGGCGCGAGCGAACTCCTCGGCGAGCACGACACCCTGCATCGTGGTGAGCCCCTTGCCGCCGTACTCCTCCGGCCACGTGGCGCAGATCCACCCGCCTTCGAACAACTTCGCCGGCCACTCGACGTTGAACCGCTTGCGGGCGGTGTCGCTCAGCTCGAAGCCCGGGTCGAACCAGCCGTCGGGCAAGTTGGCCTCGAGCCATTTGCGGATCTCGGCTCGGAAGTCCTCGGTCTCGGGCGGGAACGTCAGATCCATGCACCAATCATGCCGCGGCGACTTGACCCACGGGTCAAGTCGCGCGGTCAGGGCGTGAGGACGACCACGTGGTCGCCGTACTGGAGATGGTTCCAGATCGTCACGGCGTCGTCGCCGCGGACCCGGAAGCACCCCGCCGACGAGCCCCGGCGATCCAGATCCCCCACCGTCGACGGGTCCTGGTTGACGACCTCGTGGAAACCGATCCGGTTGCCGCGCGACGTGCGGTAGAAGGCGACGAAGTGGTTGAGAACCTCACCGTGGAGCCCGCGGCCGTACCGCTGGCGGGAGAACACGGTTGGCGACGGTCTGACCGGCCGTGTCGCCGTTGACCGTCGACGCCTCGCCGTGGATCGTGCGCGACGGGAACGTGGCCACCCACCCGGCGCGAGTCGTCGGGGTCAGTGTCCAGTTGGCGACGACGGCGGCGACCGGTGCTCCAATCACACCGGTCACGTCGATCTCCCGCGTGCCGTGGTCGTAGAGCTGTGGCACGCTGGACCGGGTGTCGAGCACCCGCCTCGGGACCGCCGCAACGAACAGTCCCGCGCCGGAGCTCGCCGCCGACGGGCCCGTGAAGTAGCCGACGACGTCGACGATCACGTCGCTCCCGAACGCGACCGTCAACGCCATGCCGCCGGGCGAGACGGGGACGATTGCGCCCGCCGCCCGCGTCTGGCCGGCCCCGTCGGCGTTGAGCACCGACGTCGCCGGCGGCGCAGCTCCGGCGGCGGACGCGGCGACGAAGTCGAAACCGGTCGTCTCGGTCAGCGTGAGGTTCACCGCCAGGGCGAGGGCGTCGGCGGGGACCTCCGCCGGCAACGCGACGGTGATCGGGCGGCCCGGATCCGGTGTGCCGGACGTGCGGGTGTCGAGCAGCCGCCGTGCTGCGATCGCGACGTATCGTCCGGCGTGCGACTCGATCGCCGGGACGAACGCTCCAGCCACGTCGACCACGACGTGGCTCGGTGACGACACCCAGATCCGCACCGCACCGTCGTCGGAGAGCCGCACCAACGTCGTGTTGGCCCGCTCTGCCCCGGCCGGTCCCAGTTCGACGTCGACGCATCCGGACGACCGACATCGGCCGGGACCACCGTGGCGAACCCCGATCCCTCGGTCGCCGTGACCGTCACCGTCAACGCCACCGCGACGGCGGCCGCCGGGACGGCGGCCGCCGCGACGCTGCAATGGATGATCGTCGAAACCCGTGGATCATGAGAGCGCCGCAGCGTACGACGTCGCCCGTGGCCGGTGCGAGTTCACACGCCGTTTACGACGGGCCAACGTGGCGGAAATCCTGCCGTTCTACGGTGCGCCCATGGATCGCCCCGCTCCCGCGGCGACACCCGACTCCCGGTCGCAGGTCTCTCGCCCCCTCGAGCACCTGACGCCGCAGGAGCGGGCGATCTATTCCGTCCTCGCCGACAACGCCGGACGCGTGCTCAGCCGGTCCGAGCTGGCCAGAGCGGTGGGCATCGCCGACTTGAGCGAACGCCGCTGTGACTCGCTGATCGTCGGCGTGAGACGCGCCGTCGGCGCCAGCCGTGTGCGGACCGTCCGCCGGCGCGGCTGGATGTTGGTCGCCTGACGCTGCGGTTCGCCGCGGACACTCGCCATCTGTTGGAAACACTCGGGCGACAGGGCCGAAATCTGGGTTGTCTACGGTCCGAAAGCCATGGACACAGGTGATACCGCCTGGGTGCTCGCTGCGGCAGCACTCGTGGCCTTCATGACCCCCGGCCTCGCGTTCTTCTACGGCGGGATGGTCCGCTCGAAGAACGTGCTCGGCATGCTGATGCAGAACATCTTCGCGATGGGCCTCGTCAGCGTGCTGTGGGCCGTGGTCGGCTTCTCGATCGCCTTCGGCGGGACCAACGGCTGGGTCGGCAACTTCGACTTCGCGTTCCTGTCCAACGTCGACTACGCCAGCGGGACGATCCCGCCGATGGCGTTCGTGGCGTTCCAGATGATGTTCGCGGTGATCACACCCGCGTTGATCACCGGTGCCACTGCCGACCGGCTGAAGTTCGGGTCGTACGCGTGCTGTTCATCGCCATCTGGAGCATCGTCGTGTACGCCCCGGCGGCGCGCTGGGTGTTCAACCCGGCGGGGTGGCTGTTCAAGCGCGGCGCCCTCGACTTCGCGGGTGGCACGGCGATCCACATCAACGCCGGCATCGCCGCCCTCGCCGTCGTCGCCGTGATCGGCAACCGGCGCGGCCACGGTGACGAGGCGATGCCACCCCACAACCTGCCACTCACGATGATCGGCACCGGGATCCTGTGGTTCGGCTGGTTCGGGTTCAACGCCGGCTCGGCCCTCGGCGCCAACGGCATCGCCGCCCAAGCCCTCGTGAACACCCACCTCGCGGCCGCCGCCGCGATGCTCGGATGGTTGATCGTCGAGAAGCTGACGACCGGGCACGGCACCACGCTCGGCGCGGCCTCCGGCGCAGTGGCGGGCCTCGTCGCCATCACACCGTGCGCCGGGTTCGTCGGCGGGGCGTCCCCGCTGATCATCGGGGGAGGCGCCGGCATCGTGTGCTATCTCGCCCTGCGCATCAAGACCGTGCTCCGGCTCGACGACAGCCTCGACGTGATCGCCGTCCACCTCGTCGGCGGACTGTTCGGCTCGATCGTGCTCGGCCTGTTCGCCGACGCCTCGGCGACCGGCGTCGGCGCCGACGGGTTGTTCTTCGGCGGCGGCTCCGAGCTCCTCTTCGACCAGGTCGTGGCCAGCGGGGCGGTCCTCGTGTTCTCGCTCGTCGCCTCGTACATCATCGCCATCGCCATCGAAAAGACGATCGGGATGCGCGTCGAGCCCGACGACGAATACGTTGGTCTCGACCGGAGCCAACACGCCGAGTCGGCGTACCAGCCCTGAAGGGAAATCGCACATGAAACTGATCACCGCCGTCATCAAGCCGTTCAAGCTCGATGACGTGAAGGATGCGCTCAAGGCGGCGGGGATCGCCGGCATCACCGTGGGCGAGGTGCGTGGCTTCGGGCGCCAGGGCGGTCACACCGAGACGTACCGCGGGGCCGAGTACCAGATCGACTTCGTGCCGAAGGTGAGCCTGCAGATCGTCGCCGACGACGCGCGAGGCCGATCTCGTCGTCGACACGATCACCGCGACGGCTGCAACCGGCAAGATCGGCGACGGCAAGATCTGGGTCACCGATGTCGAACGGGTCGTCCGGATCCGCACCAGAGAAGAGGGCACCGACGCCCTCTGAGTAGGTTGGTCCGATGACCACCACCGAGGCCGCCCCGGCGACGCGCTGGACGGCGCAGTGGAAGGAGCTGTACGAGGAGGTCATCACGACCGGCCTGTGCACCGGTTGTGCCGGCTGCGTCGTCACGTGTCCACATGACGTGATCGGTTACGAGCACGAGGAGGGCAAGTACATCCCCTTCCACCTCGAGGAAGAGCTCGGGCTCGACAACTGCATCCACGGCGAGAAGGGCTGCACCACGTGCACGCGGGCGTGCCCCCGGTTCAGGAACTGGGAACCGGCCGCCGACCTGCACCTGTTCGGCCGCCAACGGGAGCCGGACGAGATGTACGGGATCTGGCGCCAGCTGTTGCTGACGCGGGCCAGCGACGACATGGTCCATCGGATGGGGCAGGACGGCGGGCTGGTGTCGGCGATGTTGATCTGGCTCCGCGACAACGACTACATCGACGCCGCGCTCGTGTCGGGGGTCGAGGACGACGACGCGTGGAAGGCCAAGCCGGTTGTCGTATCGACCACCGACGAGATCCTCGCCACGGCGGGGAGCCGCTACACCTACTGCGCCAACCCGCTCGCCGTCCGCGACGCCAAGGGGCTCGGCCACGACCGGCTGGCGCTGGTGGGGATGGGATGCCAGACCTCGGCGCTGCCGGTGATGTGGGACCGCAAGGCGGGCAAGGTGGCGCGGCCGTTCCTGTTCAACATCGGCCTGCTCTGTTCCAAGACGTTCGACGACGCGATCTTCACCGAGCTGTTCGAGGCCAAGTACGGGCTGAAGAAGTCCGAGATGTTGAAGATGAACATCAAGGGCGTGTTCCAGATCTGGATGCGCGACGGTTCGTACCACGAGGTCGACCTCAAGGAGTGCCACGGCTGGACCCGCACCGGGTGCCTGCACTGCCCCGACTTCGCGGCCGAGCACTCCGACGTGGCGACCGGCGGCATCGGCGAGGACAACGACTGGACCCTCACGATCGTGCGCACCGAGCTCGGCGAGGAGGTCATCAACCGGATGATCGCCGACGGCTCGATCATCTCCCGGCCGGCCCAGACCGACGAGAAGGCGATGAAGCTGCTGCGCCTGCTGTCGATCGTCAGCCGCCGCCGCTGGCCCGAGTTCGCCGACGCCGCCCCCGCCATCGGAGTCCCGCCCCCCAAGAAGAAAACCCCGTAGGCCGAAAGGTCCCGTCGTTCTGAGGCGAACACCCGGTTCGGCGGGCGGCGGCGTCAGCCGCTTCGCCCGCCGGTCATCAGGAACGGATCGCGTAACCCGTCGTTCTGAGGCGAACACCCGGGTCGGCGGGCGGCGGCGTCAGCCGCTTCGCCCGCCGGTCATGAGGACGTGTTGCAGGACTCGAGGTCGGCTTCGAAGGCGTCGAGCGCTTCTTGGGCGGCGGGGTCCGGCGGGTCTTCGGCGGCGCCCTTGGCGAAGTCCTCGAGCGTGTCCTGGTCGTAGCCCTCGACCTTCACGCGCATGCACTCCTTGACGCTCTCGCTGACGGGGAGCGTCTCGATCACGTCGAGCGCCACGCGGCGCGCGCTCGGCGTCGAGTTGCAGGCGGTGAGACCACCGATCGCGGCGAGCACGATGAGTACGGAGCGGAACGGACGAGCATTCACAGCCTCGTGAGGCTAACGCCGGAGGCGGGGATTGCGCGTCGGCCGGATTCCGGGAAGCTGGTGAGCGATCCCCTACGGTCGGCGGTCGTGACCCAGTTCACATCGAGCGCGTCCGTCCTCGCCGTGTCCGGCAGCTTGCGTGCCGGGTCCGCCAACACCGGCCTGGTTCGGATGGCCGAGCGCTTGGCTCCCGACGGCCTGGCCGTGACGGTGCGGGACGGCATCGACCTGTTGCCGTACTACAACGCCGACCTCGACACACCGGAGACGCTGCCCGCCGTGTGCGCGGCGTGGCGGGACGATGTCAGTGCCGCCGACGCCCTGTTCCTCGCCGTCCCCGAGTACAACTACGGGCCGAGCGGCGTGATCAAGAACGCGATCGACTGGCTCACCCGCCCGCTCGGCCAGCACGCCATCCGGGGCAAGGTGATCGCGGTCGTGACGTCCGCCGGTCGCGGCGGCGGGATCCACGTGCAACCGCCGCTGGTCGAGATCCTCGGGCTGCTCGGCAACACGATGGTGACGGAGCCGCCGATCATGGTCCCGACCGGGAACGACCGCATCGCGTCGGACGGCACGACGACCGATCCCGAGATCGAGGCGTTGGTGCGGGCCCGCCTCGACGGGATCGTCGCCGCTCTCAGTGAGCGGAGCTGACGAGCTCGACGGCTCGAGCGAACACGGAGTCGAGCATCGCTTCGGTGAGTCGTCCCGTGAACGTGTTCTGCTGGCTCGGGTGGAACGAGCACACCAGCGTCGGCCCGTCCGCCAGGGCGACCTCGACGCCATGGCCGAACCGCGGGCGTGGGCGGACGCCGAAGTGGCGGCACGCCGCCTCGTAGCCGAACGCGCCGAGGCACACGACGACGGCCACGTCGAGCACATCCATCTCGCGACGCAGGAACGGTGCGCAGTTGTCGCGCTCATCGGGTGTCGGCGCGTTCGCCGGGGGCGCGCACTTCACCGCCGCCGTCACCCAGGCCCCGGTGAGGCGCAACCCGTCATCGAGCGACACCGACGTCGGTTGGTTCGCGAGTCCCGCCCGATGCATCGCGCGGAACAACCAGTCGCCACTGCGGTCGCCCGTGAAGACGCGGCCGGTGCGGTTCGCGCCGTGGGCGGCGGGCGCCAGCCCGAGCACGACGATGCGAGCCGCTGGATCGCCGAAGCCAGGCACCGGGCGACCCCAGTAGGTGTCGTCACTGAACGCGGCGCGCTTGGTGCGGGCCACCTCCTCACGCCACTCGACGAGGCGCGGGCAGGCACGACAGTCGATCACCTCGCCGGCGATCGCGGCCAGGTTCGTGCCGTGATGATCCACGACGATCGACAGTAGGTTGGCGGGCGGATCATGACGAAGAAGGCGATCAAGCAACCAGACCACGGCACGACGATCCTCCTCGTGCGCCACGGCCAGACGGCAACGACCGGGACCTTGCTGCCCGGCCGTGCACCCGGGCTGCACCTCGCCGAGGAGGGCATCCGGCAGGCCGAACGGGCCGCCGAGCGGATCGCCGAGCTCGAGCGCGTCGACGCCGTCTACTGCTCACCGCTCGAGCGGACCCGCGAGACCGCCGCGCCGATCGCCGCCGCGCGTGGGCTTCGACCGCGCGCCCACAAGGGCTTGCTCGAGTGCGATTTCGGCGAGTGGACCGGTGCCGAGCTGAAGAACCTCATGAAGCTCCCCGAGTGGGGCACCGTGCAGCGGTCGCCGTCGACGTTCCGCTTCCCGGCTGGTGAGAGCTTCGCCGAGATGCAGCACCGCATGATCACCACGCTCGACGCGCTGCGCGCCGAGCATCGGGGCGGCACGATCGTGTGCGTGTCGCACGCCGATCCGATCAAGGCGGCCATCGCCCACGCGATCGGCACCCACCTCGACCTGTTCCAGCGCATCGTCGTGTCGCCGTGCTCGGTCAGCGTGATCGCGATCGGCAACGGCGGGCCGGTCACGCTCACCGTCAACTCCACGGGCGGCTCGCTGGCGGAGCTCCAGCCATCATGAGCGCGCCGTTCTTCGAGTTCGACGAGGTCGATGCGTTCACGACCGGCGCCCTCGGCCGACCCGGTGAGCGGGTGTTCTTCCTCCAGGCCCGAGTCGGGCGGCAACGCGTCGCGGTCAAGTGCGAGAAGCAACAGGTCGCGGCGATCGTCGAGTACCTACGGCGCGTGCTGAAGGACCTCCCGCCACCTGAGGAGCGACCCGTCGACGGCGCGCTCGAGCTCGCCACGCCGGTCGACCAGGTCTTCGTCCTCGGTCCGATCGGGCTCGGTTACGACCGCACGAGCGACAAGCTCGTCGTGCAACTCGAGGAGCTGGTGCCCGTCGACGACGACGGTGAACCGATCACCACCGAGCAGGGGCACGTTCGCATCTACGTGACACGCAGCCAGGCGAACGCGTTCTGCGAACACGCCGAGCAGGTCGTCGCCGCCGGCCGGCCGAGCTGTCAATGGTGCGGCCTCCCGATCGATCCCGATGGTCATCCGTGCCCGCGCATGAACTGAGCCGGCCAGGCATCCCCGATCCGCTCGCGTTCCTGCACGACGGTGAGATCGAAGTCGAAGGCCGGATGCCGTGGGCATCGAACGCCACGTTCCTCGTGACGGTGCGCTGCGGCGACGCCGAGCAGCGGGCGATCTACAAGCCGGTCCGCGGCGAGCGGCCGCTGTGGGACTTCGAGCCCGGGTTGCACCGGCGTGAGCTCGGCGCGTTCGTCCTCAGCGAGGTGCTCGGGCTCGGGGTGGTCCCGCCGACGGTGGTGCGCGAGGGTCCGTACGGTGAGGGGTCGCTGCAGTGGTTCGTCGACGCCGACCACACCGAGCACTACTTCACGATCTTCGAGCACCGACCCGACGTCCACGATCAGTTGCGTTCGATCGCCGTCCTCGATCTCATCGCCAACAACACCGACCGCAAGAGCGGGCACTGCCTGCTCGCCGGCGACCGCGTCTGGGCGATCGACAACGGGCTGTGCTTCGCCGCGCCGTTCAAGCTGCGCACCGTGATCTGGGAGTTCGCCGACGAGTCGATCGACGAGTCGGCGCTGTCGCGCGTCGAGGCGCTGGCCGCGGCGGTGCCGCGGGAGCTGGCCGCGCTGCTCGACGACGACGAGGTCGCGGCCCTGCAGTACCGGGCCACCAAGCTGCTGACCGAGCGCCGTTTCCCCGCCGACACCTCAGGCCACCGCTACCCCTGGCCGCTCGTCTGACCCCTCCTCTCAGGAGCGGGATTGGAGGGCTTCGATCAGTTTGGGGAGGACCTTGTGGACGTCGCCCACGATGCCGAGGTCGGCGACACCGAAGATCGGCGCCTCTTTGTCCTTGTTGATGGCGATGATGTTCTTCGAGCCCTTCATGCCGACCATGTGCTGGGTCGCCCCGGAGATGCCGGCCGCGATGTAGACCTTGGGCTTGACGACCTTGCCGGTCTGGCCGACCTGCGAGCTGTACGGCACCCACCCGGCATCGACGATCGCCCGTGACGCACCCGCCGCCCCCTTGAGGAGCTTGGCGAGCTGCTCGATCATCTCGTACTTGCTGGCCTCGCCGAGCCCACGACCGCCGGACACGACGATGTCGGCCTCGTCGAGCTTGGGACCCTTCGACTCCTCGACGTGGACCGCGGCGACGGTGGCACCGCCGGTCGCGCCGAGGTCGGGAACCGGGGCGTCGACGATCTCGGCCGCCGATCCGCCGGACGGCTCGGCCGGGAAGCTCTTCGGCCGGAACACGGTGAGGTACGGCGCGCCGCCGGTGAACGTCGTGGTGACGAGCGTGTTGCCGCCGAACACGGGCGTGGTGACCTTCACCGTGTCGCCCTCGACGGCGAGATCGACGTTGTTGGTGAGCACCGTGCGGTCGAGCTTCACCGAGAGACGGGCGACGACGTCGCGGCCTTCGTAGTTCTGCGGGAACAGGACGAGGTCGGGCGAATCGCCGCCGTCGATCACGGCCTTCATGGCCGAGGCGACCGACGCGCCCGGCAGGTTGCCGCCGAGATCGCCGGTGGAGTAGGCCGTGGTCGCGCCGTACTCGCCGAGCGCACCGGCGATCGCCGAGGCGTCGCCGGCGACGAAGGCGGCGACCGTGCCACCGAGCGAGCGGGCCTTGGTGAGCAGCTCGAGCGTCGCCGAGGTCGGCGCCCCGTTGGCCTCCTGCGCGAACACCCAGATCTTGTCGATTGCCATGACGTCGGGTCCTCTTCTCAGATTTCTCAGGCCTCAGATGACCTTGAGGTCCTCGAGGAAGGCGACGATGCGCTGGAACGCCTCACCGTCGTCCTCGATGATCTCGCCGGCCTGGCGTGCCGCGGCTTGGCTGACGTCGACGATCTGCTGCCCGGAACCGGCCCAGCCGACCGGCGCCACTCCCAGATCGCCGGCCGTCACGGCGTCGACGGGCTTGGACTTGGCGGCCATGATGCCCTTGAAGCTCGGGTAGCGCGGCTCGACGACGCCGGCGGTGACGCTGACCACGGCGGGGAGCGGACAGGTGACCTCGTCGTACCCGGCTTCGGTCTGCCGGCTCACCTTGAGCGCCCCGCCATCGACCTCGATGTGCTTGGCGAACGTGACCGAC
Source organism: Ilumatobacteraceae bacterium (assembly GCA_963776935.1). GTDB lineage: Bacteria > Actinomycetota > Acidimicrobiia > Acidimicrobiales > Ilumatobacteraceae > JALOLG01. The sequence continues at coordinate 579,195 of CAVZOP010000001.1, forward strand.
GGCAGCCCGAGCACCTCGGCCAGCTGCTCGGGGACGGTGCCCGTGTAGCCGTCGCTCGATTCCGTGCCGGCGATGACGAGGTCGGCGCCGCCGAGGCGCTGCACCGCGGCGGCCAGGATCTTGGCCGTAGTGAGCGCGTCGGACCCGGCGAGCTCCGGGTCGGACACGAGAACTCCCTTGGCAGCACCCATCGCCAGCGCCGTGCGCATCCCCGACATCTCGCCGTTGGGCGCCATCGACACGATGCTCACCTCGCCGTCGCCGGCGGTGGCCACGAGCTGCAGGGCCATCTCGACGCCGTAGCTGTCGGACTCGTCGAGGATCAGCTTTCCGTCCCGCTTGAGCGTGTTCGTTGCCGGATCGAGCTCACCCGGCGAGGCCGGGTCGGGGATCTGTTTGACGCACACGATCACGTTCATCGGCAGCCATTGTTACCGGTCGGTCACATTCCGTCCCAACCGGCCCATATCTTTCACCCGTGCGAATCCTGCTGGTGGTCAACTCGTTTGCGTCGTCGGTCACGGCGCGCAACACGGTCGTCGTCCACCGCCGGCTCGCACGCGACAACGACGTCGAGGTGGTCGAGACCAACCGGCGCGGCCATGCGACGCGGTATGCGGCCGACGCCGCACGGCGCGGGTTCGACGTCGTCATCGGCTACGGCGGCGACGGCACGCTCAACGAGGTGGCGACGGGGATCGCCGGCACCGACGCCGCACTCGGCGTGCTGCCCGGTGGGTCGACGAACGTGTTCGCCCGCACGCTCGGCCTGCCGAACGACCCGATCGCCGCCGTCGATCTGTTGGCGAACGGCATCGCGGCGCGCGACATCCGCCCGATCGGGCTCGGTCGGGTCAACGGGCGGTTCTTCTGCTTCCACACCGGGATCGGATACGACGCAGCCACGGTCCGCAAGGTCGAGCAGCACGCCTCGATGAAGCGCTGGTTCGGCCACCCGCTCTTCATCTGGTCGGCACTCACGACCTGGGCCAACGGCTACGACCGCGACCGCCCCCACTTCTCGCTCGCCGCCGGCGACGATCACCACCTCGACGACGGCTACTTCTCGATCGTCCTCAACACGAACCCGTACACCTACCTCGGTAACCGTCCCCTCGACCTGTCCCGTGCCGCCACGCTCGATCGTGGCCTGGTGGCGGTCACGTTTCGCACGCTTCGGGCCGGAGCCATCCTGAAAGGCCTCTCGGGCGCGCTGCGCGGCGGTGGTGTCCGCCCCAACGAACACCTCACCGAGTGGACCGACCTCGACGAGCTCGTCGCCTGGCACGACGAGCCGTTCCCGTATCAGGTCGACGGCGACTACCTCGGCGAGACGAGCCGGCTCGAGTTCGCCCACGTGCCCGATGCGGTGCGGCTGGTGTTCCCCGCTTTGACCTGATCAGCTGGCGTCGCGCACGGCGAGGGCGATGTCGGGAACGTTCGTGCAGATCCCGTCGACGCCCCACGCGATCAGCTCGCGCATGCGCTCCGGGTCGTCGCAGGTCCAGGTGTTGACGGCGATCCCGGCCGCGTGACAGTCGTCGACAGCGGAACGATCGAGCGTGCCGACCCACGGATGCAGGGCCACGTGACCGCGCGACGTCAGCGTGCGGACGGCGTCGGCCGGGACGTCGACGACGAGCCACGCCGTCGCCACGCCCGCCGCGGTCGCCTGCACCGCATCGACCATCGCCAGGTCGAACGACGACACCAGCCACCGCCGTGGACCGGCGACGGCCAGCGCCTCGCGCACGACGCGCGGGGCGATCGACCGGGTGGGGTCGAAGTCCGGTTCGCCCGCGTCGTTCTTGATCTCGATGTTGACCGTGATCTCGACCGCGCCGCTCGGGCCGGCGCACGCCAGGAGCGCATCGCGCAGGTCCGGGACATGGTCCGGCAGGTCGCGCCGATCGAGGTCGATGATCGCCATACCGGTCGCGATCCGAGCGTCGTGATGGACGACGAGCTGACCGTCCCGGGTCCGGCGCACGTCGAGCTCCACGGCGTCGGCGCCCATGGCCACTGCCAGCGCGAACGCCTCGACCGTGTTCTCGGGTGCGGCGCGAGAAGCACCGCGATGGGCGATGATGTCGGTCATCGCCCGATACTCTGCATCGCGGCACGGCTTCCCGCATCACGGTTCGCCACGTCAGCATCACCGCGACACAGGAATAGTCAGACCCGGGTATCACTTTTTCAGATGGCCCACGCGGTTTCATCTGAAAGTCTTGCGGGCGACCGGATCTCCGCATAGCTTGACCGCGACGACGCCGAGCACCTCCAGCTCTGCCGACAACCAGCCTTCGAGGAGCTCCTCCGTGACGATCCTTGCTACCAGCCTCGCCCTGGCATCGGCCGACGATCAGTGGCGTGACCAGGCCCTTTGCAGGGACACCGATCCGGATCTGTTCTTCCCCGTGGGCACCACCGGGATGGCGCTGGTGCAGGTCGAGCACGCCAAGCGGGTGTGCGGCCAGTGCACCGTCTCGTCCGCCTGTTTGGACTTCGCCCTGGCGACCAACCAGGACTCCGGCATCTGGGGTGGGCTCTCCGAGGAGGAGCGGCGGGTCATCCGTCGCAAGCGAGCCGCGGCGCTGCGGGCGACCGCCGTCTGATCACACGCGTCAGCGGGCCGAGCCGGGCCCGTCGACGAGCACTCGCTGCGCGCGTTCCGTGAGCAGTTGTGCCTCACGCTCGTCGAGCGGCCGGAGCGTGCGCACGTCAACCGCGACCTGCCCGGTGTGCGGTTCGTAAGCGGCGATGTCGCCGAGGAAGATCACGTCGGTCAACTCCGACGACCCGGCGAGACCCCTGACGGCTTCGGCGACCTCGTCGGCGCCTGGGTTGCCCTCGACCGACAACCGCAGCGTCGTCGTGGTCGCCTCCTGCGAGAGGTTCCGGAGTTGCGACAGCGCATGGTTCGGGAAGTGCATCGTGCTCGACGCATCGCGCAAGCGGGTGCTGAACAGGCCGATGTGGTCGACGATGGCGTGAACCGGGTCGCTCCAGCCGACCTCGACGACGATCTCGTCGCCGACGCCGTAGCGGTCCTCGAAGTGGACCGTGAGGCCGGTGAGGTAGTCGTTGACCTTGTGCTGGCCACCAATCGCAACGGCCGCGCCGAGGAATCCGGCGCTCGACAGGAAGAAGGCGGCGTCGATGTCGAGCAGGTGGAAGCCGACGATCGTGATCACGATCCACATCACGAGCGAGATCAGGTGGTTCAGCATCCGCGACGCGGCATCGATGCGCTGGCGCCGGCGGTGCTCGCCCATCTCGAACGACTCGCCCCCGACTCGCCGCGAACGGTGGCGCCACCAGCTGGACGGGGTGGCGACGCTGCGAGTCGCGACCCGGCGCACGACGCGGCGGATCACGAAACCGCTGACGCGGCTGAGGATCAGGCCACCGAGCACGAGTACGGCGACGATCAACGCCCTCGACATCGTGGGTCCGTCGACGGCGCTGTCGGCCGCGGCAGCGACGAATCGCGAGGGGACGGGAGCGACGTGGACCATCACTGTCAGTGTGCCACCGCCAGCCCAATTATGACGATCAGGTGACGAAAGTCGCCCTCGCCGCGGGTTCAGCGGCGTCGTCGATGTCGGCCTAGTCGATCTCAGTGGGTACGACGAGGTCGACGACGGTGCCGTGGGCGACCTTGTACTCGCCGAGACCGGCGACGCGGAGGTCGTCGCACGTCGCCGGGCGCATCACGATCGTGCCGTTGAGCTCGGTCGTGACGAGCGTCCGCACGATCGACAGGCCGAGCCCGGTTGCGTCGTCGAGCTTGAACGACGGTGCGACACCATGGCCGTCGTCGACCACCTGGATCGCCAGGCGGGTGTCGCCGTTCTCGAGGCGGACCACGACGCCGCCACCGGCGCTGCCCTCGGGGAAGCCGTGGTCGACAGCGTTCTGCAGCAACTCGGTGAGCACGACCGACAGCGGTGTGGCGATCGTGGCGGGGATCCGGCCGCCGTCGCCGCGCACCGTGAAACGCACCGGGCGATCCGGTGACTGGAGCCCCTCCTCGGCGAGACGCAGGAGCGGGCGCACGATCTCGATGAACGTCACGTCGTCGCCCGGCTCGCGGGAGAGCGACTCGTGGACGAGGGCGATCGTGCGGATCCGCCGTACCGACTCCGAGACGGCGGCCTTGGCCTCGGGGTTCGTGAGCCGCCGGGCCTGCAGGCGGAGCAGCGAAGAGATCGTCTGCAGGTTGTTCTTCACGCGGTGGTGGATCTCGCGGATCGTGGCGTCCTTGCTCAGCAGCAACCGGTCGCGCTTGCGCAACTCGGTGACGTCGCGAACGAGCAGCACCCCGGCGATCACCTCGTCGGACCTGATCACGGGCACGCAACGGCACAGCAGCGTCGTGTCGACACCCTGCTCGAACTCCTCGATGACCGGGACCCGCCGCTCGTAGGCCTGGCGCACGGCGCCGTCCTGGAAGCCGAGCTCGGCGAGCCGCATCCCGACCGCGCTGGCCTGGATGCCGACCCGGTGCAGCGCCGAGTTGGCGTTCGGCGAGAGGTAACGCACGCGGGCGTCGCCGTCGAGCCACATCACGCCGTCGCCGACGCGTGGGGCGGCACTGGAGTCGCCGACCCTGGTCGGGAACGGGAACTCGCCGTCGCAGATCATCTGCGCGAACTGGTCGAAGATCGTCTGGTAGGTGCGTTCGAGCTCACCCGGCCGCCGGCCAACTTGCTCGATCCACTCCTTCGTCAGCACGGCGATGTTGCGGCCCGCGTACCGCACCGGGATGGCGAGCATGCGGGTCTGGTCGGGCAGGTCCTCGACCTGCACGTCGCCCTCGGCGATCACACCGGATTCGAACACCTTGGCGAGCATCGGCCGCTCGGTGTCGTTCGCCCACGAGCCGACCCAGTCGGTCTGGTAGATCGTCTGACCGGTGGCCGGGCGAACCTGGCCGATGGTCAGCCACCTGCCGTCCTCGGTAGTGACGTAGAGCAGCAGGTCGGCGACGCAGAAGTCGGACAACATGCCCCACTCGGACACGAGGCGTACGAGATGCTGGATCTGGTCGCGTGTGAGTGACGTGTGCTCGCGCGCGAGATCAGCGAGTGAAGCCATCGCCGAGAGTCTGCCCGATCGCGGGGCCAGACCGCGCGCTCACACCGGGAACTTCGCCCTAGAAGACGACCCTAGAAGGTGACATGGCATTGCCGAGGGCCGCGCACCTGGCCGCCGGCCCACGTGACCGAGCCTGGATCGGCGAGCTCGAACTCGGGGATGCGTTCGAGCCACGTCTGCAGGGCCACCCGCAGCTCGAGGCGTGCCAGGTTGGATCCGGCGCAGCGGTGGATGCCGGCGCCGAAGGCGACGTGGCGATTGTGCTCGCGATCGAGGATCACCTCGTCGGGGTTCTCGAACACCTCGGGGTCACGGTTGGCGGCCGGGAACGTCATCAACACCCGATCGCCCTCGCGGATCGGGCATCCGGCGACCTCGACGTCCTTGCTCGCCATCCGCGCCATCGTCACCGGCGAGTAGGCACGCAACAGCTCCTCGATCGCCATCGGCCAGATCTCGGGCCGCTCGCGCAGCTGGGCGCGGTGTTCGGGATGCTGGGCGAGGTGCCACAGCGATGACCCGATCGCCGACCAGGTGGTGTCGATCCCGGCGACGAGCATCAGGTTGCACGTGCCGAGGATGTGCGTGTCGGGGAGCGGGTGCCCGTCGACCTCGGCGTGCGTGAGCTCGGTGATCAGGTCGTCCTCGCGCGGGTTGGCGCGACGGTCGGCGATCTGCTCCATGAAGAACTCGATGATCTTCACGCGATTCGCGATGCGCACCACCGGGTCCTTGAGGCCTACCTCCAACACGCCGCGAACCCACGACGTGAACTCGTCGGAGCGGTCGGTGCCGACACCCAGCATCGTCGCGATGACCCGTACCGGGATCTGCTGCGCGTAGTCGGCGGCGGCGTCGGCCCGGCCGGTGTGCACGAAGCCGTCGATCAGCTGGTTGCAGAGATCACGCGCCCCCTGCTCGTACTTGGCGACCGATTGCGGCGAGAAGATCGGCAGGATCAGCCGCCGCGCCCAGTGGTGTTCGGGCGGGTCCGACGTGATCGGCGGAGCGGCGACGTCGCTGTACGGGATCTGCGTGCCGTCGCCGATCGGCGGGACGACCAGGATCTGTTGCGACGTGAACGTCTCGGCATCGTGGGCGAAGGCGACGATGTCGTCGTATCTCGTCGGCATCCACGACCCTCCCCAGCGCGCGGTGTGGGCGACGGGGCACTCGCCACGGAGGTCTTCCCACACGGGGTACGGGTCACGGACGAACTCTTCGTCGAAGATGTCGTAGTCGGTTGTCCAGTCGAGCACCGGTTCGATCGCCATTGTCACTCGTCCATCCTCAATCGTCGTCGGAGATGAACACGGCCCGCTCGGGGCAGTTGCCCTCGGCGCGTCGCGTTGCCGCCTCGAGCTCGGCGGGGATCGGACCGTCGATCAGCACGACGGCGTTGCCGTAATCGTCGCTGCCGAACACCTCGGGCGCCGAGATCGCGCACATCTGGTGCCCGTGGCACAGCTGGTCATCGACCCGAACTCTCAAGGCCCCTCCTCCGCAACACGTCCTGCTCGGCGATCGAGTCGATCGTAGGGCGGTTCGGCGCGACGGCCATGGTCGGATCAGCGCGGTCCCCACCGGCGGGCGGGCTCGACTCGCGCGTACAGCGTCTTCAGATAGGCCCCGTGTTCGAACCCGATCGGATGGTCGAGCGGGTGACCCGTGCGCCGGATCTCGCTGAGCGCGACGCCCGCCGACGCGGCCGCTTCGTGCACGGTGGTGAAGAACTCGTCCGCTGTCACCCGGCTCGAACACGACGACTGCACGAGCGAGCCACCGTGCTCGACGAGCCCGACCGCCGACTTCGTCAGCCGGGCGTACGAGCGCAACGCGTTCGCCACGTCCGCTTGACGTTGGGCGAACGACGGTGGATCGACAACGACGAGGTCGAAGCGCTGCTCGCGCCGGCGCAGCCGCTCCATCTCGACGAACGCGTCGCCGGTCGACGTGCGGACCCGGCAGGCACGGACAGCGGCGATGAACCGATTGTGGGCGAGGTTGCGCTCGGCCGTCCGCAGCGCGGGACCGCTCACGTCGATGAGGTCGACGCTCGTCGCACCGCCCGCCGCGGCGGCAACGGAGAATCCACCAGTGCTGGCGAACACGTCGAGCACGCGTGCGCCGCTCGCCATCGACCGCACCAGCGCCCGGTTGTCGCGCTGGTCGAGGAAATGCCCGGTCTTGTTGCCACGGACGATGTCGGCCTCGAGGGTCAGGCCCCGCTCGCGGAAGCGAACCGGGCCCTCGGGTGGCGGACCGACGATCGTCGAACCGTCGGCGAGCCCGAACGTCTCGCCCTTGGCGACCGAGCGGGCGAGGCGCAGCACGACGCGTTCGGGGTCGAGCGCCTCGCACAGTGTCGGGACCACGGCGGCGAGGTGGGGGAACCAGATCGGCGAGTACAGCTTGACGACCAGCGATCGGTCGTAGCGGTCGACCACGAGCGACGGCAGCCGGTCGTTCTCACCGTGCACGCACCGGTAGGCGTTGGTGTCGGGATCGGCCGCGAGCGTCGAGCGACGCTCGAGCGCGGTCGTGATCCGCTCCCGCCAGAACGTCTCGTCGATCGGGCGCGGTTCGCCGTGGTGCAGTGCCTTGAGGCGGATCGGCGATGCCGGGTCCCACAGCCCGATCGCCACGAAGCGCCGGTTGCTGTCGAACACGACGGCGAGATCACCGGTGGCCGCCGAGTCGCCGTCCGATGGGTCGGCGGACGTGCCGGTGGACGTTATGGAGCCGTCGAACAGCCACGGGTCGCCCGCCCGCAGGTGCCGGATGGCGTCGGGCGTCGCCCGAACCGCGAGCCGGCGCTCACTGGCCGTCGGCAACTGCGTGCGGAGCGCGCCGAGCACGTCGCGGTTCATCGCCGTTCGCCGCGCAGGTACTCGCCGAGTGCCAGCAGGTCGGCGACGTCGTTGATGTCACGATCGAGGGTCGGCGCGGTCAGCACGAGCGCCGCCATCCCTTCCAGCTCGGCCCGCCGCTCGGCCTCACGGGTCGCGACGAGAGCGATGTCGTGGAACCTCGACGCCGCCGCGTCGAGCGTGCTCGATACGACGTCGGCCGGGGAGTCGATCTCGGCCGCGATCCGTTTGGCCAGCGCACCGCTCGACGCGGTGTGGAGGCGCTTGGCGCTGTTGGCGGCACCCTTGGCCATGAACTCGGTCGGCAGCACGCGGTTGGCGATGATCGCGCCGAGGTGGAAGTCGCGCTGGCCGAGGGCGCGTGCGAGGTAGGCGGCCTCGTGGGCGGGCGCGGCCTCGAGCGTCGAGACGACGACGAACGTCGTGCGGTGATCGCCGAGCAGCCGCTCGACCGCCGTGGCGTGGGCGACGAACCGCTTCTCCATCGCCTGGAACAGGATGAAGAACTCGGCGATGTCCTGCAGGAACCGCGAACCGAGGACGCGGTCGGCCACCGAGTAGAACGGCTTGGAGGCGGCGGTGAACAGCCGCGACCGGTAGGGCACGGTGAGCCATCGCAGCAGCCGCGACTCGAAGAACTCCTTCATCCGGCCCGGCGCGTCGAGCACGTCGAGGGCGCTCCTCGACGGCGGGGTGTCGACGACGATCAGGTCGTAGCGCCCCGACGCGTGCAACTCGTGGAGCTGTTCCATCGCGAGGTAGTCGTGACTGTGCACGAAGCGGCTCGTGATGTTGACGTAGAGCGGGTTCGCCAGCACGGCCTCGCGGACCTTGGCGTCGGGCGCGTGACGGCGGATCAGCTCGTCCCAGCCGGCCTTGGTGTCGAGCATCGCCGCCCACAGCTCACCGCGCGGCTCGACACCGGCCGCCTTGAACGCCGAATCCGGAACCCGGGTGGCGGTGTTCCCGAGCGCACCGATGCCGAGCGCGTCGGCCAGGCGCCGCGCCGGATCGACCGTGAGGACCAGCACCCGACCACCGAGGTGGGTGGCCGCGGTCGCCGCCATGGCGGCCGCAGTCGTCGTCTTGCCGACCCCACCCGAGCCGCACACGAGCACCATCTCCTTGGCCGCCAGGACCGCGTCGAGGCTCGGGGCACCATCGCGCGCCGGCATCAGGAGTCACCGCCCAGATCTCCGTCGCCGATCTGATCGGAGAGTGCCTCGGCGACGAGGGTGACGACGCGCCGGCCGCTCGCCCGGGTGTACAGCTCGGGGACGACGATCGTGTCGAGGCCGGCGGGAAGCCCGCTGCGGAGCCGTTCGAGATGGCCGGCTCCGACGGTGGCCCGACGTTCGGTGATCCGGGCCGCCTCGATGACGGTCCGCACCGCCCGTCCGGCGGCCTCTACGAGCATCGGCTCCACGGTCGCGGTGTTCTCGAGCCGTTCGAAGACGTCGCACTGCCGTTCGTCGAACACGCCGCGCAGGACGCGGTTGGCGACGATCACACTGGGCGCGACGCCGGTCTCGTGCTCGAGCCGACCGACGAGGTCGAGCGTCTCGGTGACCGGCATCTCCTCGGGCGTCGTGACCACGACCACGCCGGTGGTCGCCGGGTCGCAGAGGATGTCGAGCATCCACCCCGTCTGGTCGCGCACGAGCCCGACCTGCACGAGGTCGCTGATCACCTTCGGTGCGCCGAGCTGGGCGACGATGTGACCAGTCGCCTCGGCGTCGACCACGATGAGGTCGTACGTGCCCACCCGCACCTCGTGGCACAGCTTGCCGACGCCGAGGATCTCCTTGACACCCGGCGCCGCGTCGGCGACGAAGTCGAACGTGCGGGCGAGCGGGCCGATGCGCCCGATCAACGGGATGCGCACGAACAACCGGAGGTACTCGCGCAGCGCGTCCTCGGTGTTCATCGTCATCGCCACCAGGTTCTGCTCGACCAGGCGCGGCTCGAAGTGCAACTCCATCGTGTCGAAGGCGTCGGCGAGCGCCCCCTTGGCGTCCATCTCGCACACGAGCGTGCGACGGCCCGAGCGTGCCGAGAGGTGGGCGATGGCGGCCGCCACCGACGTCTTGCCGACACCTCCCTTGCCCGTGACGAAGAGCAGCTTGCGATCGAGCAGTGGCGGACCTGGATCGGACATCTCAGCCACCGGAGCCCGACGCGCCCGTCAGTGGTTCCGCCAGCTCAGCCTCCGAAGCCGATGCGGCGATCGCCGTCGGGTGTGCCGACCTCGATGTAGGCGATGTTCGCCGACGGAACGCCGACCCGCCGGCCGCGCTTGTCGACCAGCCACAACACGTCGGCCTCACCACTGAGGGCGGCTTCGATGCGGGTGTTGACATCCTCGCGCTCGTCGTCGGGGACTTCGACGGTGACCTCGCGAGGGGAATGGTTCACGGCGATTCGTACGTCCACGAACGTGACGGTAGCCGCGTCGGGCGTCCGATCCGCCGTGTCCGGTGCCTGGCGGAAATCGTGGGGAACGTGTCATTGACGCCACGGCCGTGGGGCATGACGCTGGGCCCATGCCCAAAGGTGTCACGGAACGGGCCGTCGTGATCGTCGCCTTCGAAGGCGTCCAACCGCTCGACATCACCGGTCCGCACGAGGTGTTCGCCGGTGCCAACGAGGCGCTGGCGCACCTGTCGCCGGGCGCTCCGCGGTACCGCCTCCACGTCGTGTCGGTCGCCGGTGGACTCGTCGTCGCCGAGAGCGGCCTGCGGATCGGCGCCGATCCGCTGTCGTCGGCACCGAGCGGCCCGATCGACGTGTTGCTGCTCCCCGGCGGCGCCGGAGTGAAGGCGGCGTGTCGCGACCAGCGCCTCGTCGACTTCGTCGTCGATGCCGCTCCACGCGCCCGACGCCTCGTGACGGTCTGTTCGGGGACGTTCCTCGCCGCCGCCTCCGGGCTGCTCGACGGACGGCGCGTCACCACCCACTGGGCGCGGGCGAAGGAGCTCCACGCCAGGCATCCTGCGATCGACGTCGACCCCGATCCGATCTACGTGCGTGACGGCGACGTGTGGACATCGGCCGGCGTCACCGCCGGGATCGATCTCGCCCTCGCCCTCGTCGAGGACGACCACGGGGCCGATGTCGCCCAGCTGGTGGCCCGCTGGCTGGTGATGTTCCTTCGCCGCCCGGGCGGGCAGACGCAGTTCGCGACACCCGTCTGGAACGAACGCCCGCCGCCCGGCCCGATCCGCGCCGCCCAGGAGGCGATCGACACCGACCCTGGCGGCGACCATCGTGTCGTCGTGCTCGCCGAGCGGGTCGGGATGAGCGAGCGCCACTTCATCCGCTGCTTCAGCTCGTCGGTCGGGTCGACCCCGGCCCAGTACGTCGCCGCCGTGCGCACCGAAGCGGCGCGCCGGGCGCTCGAGTCGACCCCCGATACCGTCGAGGCGATCGCCCGCCGCTGCGGGTTCGGCAGCGGCGAGACGATGCGCCGCACGTTCGCCCGCCGCCTCGGCGTGTCGCCGGACGCCTACCGCCAACGCTTCCATCAATGATCGGCTCGCTTCGCTCTCCTGCGAGCTCGCCGTCTCCGCTGCGCTTCGACGCCTCACCGAAACTCATGTACTCCGACTGACCGCAAAGGACGCGTCACCATGCACGTAGCCATTCCCGTCTTCCCTCGCTTCACGGCGCTCGACAGCATCGGGCCGTACGAGGTGCTCCAGCGGATCCCGGAGGTCGACATCACGTTCGTGGGTCACGACCGCGGCGTGGTCCGCTCGGAGAACGGGTTCCTCGGCATCCAGTCCGACGCCACGTTCGAAGAGCTCGCCCACCCCGACATCATCGTGTTCCCGGGGGGTGTCGGCACACGGGCCCTGATGCAGGACGAGCGGGTGCTCGACTGGGTGCGGACGGCGCACACGACGACGACGTTCACCACGTCGGTCTGCACCGGATCGCTCGTGCTCGGCGCGGCCGGACTGCTCGACGGGCTGACGGCGACGACGCACTGGTCGGTTCTCGACCGGCTGGGCGATCTCGGCGCCACACCGACGGGCGAACGGGTGCGTCGAGCACCTCGACCGACGGATCATCACCGCCGCCGGCGTGTCGGCCGGGATCGACATGGCGCTGCGCCTCGTCGAGTTGCTGTTCGACCGCACGGCCGCCGAGGCGAGCCAGTTGATGATCGAGTACGACCCGCAGCCGCCGTTCGACGCCGGCGCCACCCACAAGGTCGGCGACGACGTGATGACCCGCGTTATCGAGTACGCCGCGCTTCGTAGCTGATGACACAGTGGGCGCCATGCAGCGCCCTTTCCGGCAGGTCGACGTGTTCACCGACGAGCCCTACCGCGGCAACCCGGTGGCCGTTGTGCTCGACGGCGACGGGCTCTCGAGCGTGGACATGCAGCGCTTCGCCAACTGGACGAACCTGTCGGAGACGACGTTCGTGCTGCCGCCGACCACGCCAGAGGCCGACTACCGCGTGCGCATCTTCACGCCTGTCCTCGAGCTTCCGTTCGCCGGCCACCCGACGCTCGGGACGTGCCACGCCTGGCGCACGTCGGGCGGTCAGCCACAGCGCGACGACGTGATCGTGCAGGAGTGCACGGCCGGGCTCATCACGATCCGCGCGTCGGGTGAACGATTGGCGTTCGCAGCACCGCCGCTCGTGCGTTCGGGCCCTGTCGACGAGGCGTTCGTCGAGCGCATCGCGTCGGTGCTGCACATCGACCGGGTCGACATCCTCGCCGCCGAGTGGGCCGACAACGGGCCTGGCTGGGTCGCCGTGATGCTCGCCAGCGCCGACGCCGTGCTGGCCCTGAAGCCGGCGCCGATCGACTTCGACCTGGGTGTCGTCGGCCCTCACCCGGAGGGTTCAGATGTGGCGATCGAGGTGCGGGCGTTCTTCCCGAAGGACGGCACCACGGTCGAGGACCCGGTCACCGGCAGCCTCAACGCGTCGCTCGCGCAATGGCTGCTCGGATCCGACCGGCTGGGCGCGCCGTACGTCGCCGCTCAGGGGACGGCCCTCGGTCGCGCCGGACGGGTGCACATCTCGCGCGACGACGACGGGACGATCTGGGTCGGCGGCGGAACCATCACCTGCGTGTCGGGCGAGGTCGACCTCTAAACAGCGGTGGAGCAGAACGTGTCGCCGAGCGCCATGCTCGACTCGGTGACGACGCCGGCGACCAGCGCCTCGCCGTCGTCGCCGTAGAACTGCGCCAGCATCCCCCTGACCATGCCGCGATCGACGGCACAGATGACCGGGTGCTCGGTGGCGACCTCGCCGAACGGGCAGTGGTCGTTGATGATCCGGAGATGGTCGTTGCGACCCTCGGCATGCGCCGCGAAACCGTGCGCCGTCAACGTGTCGGCGACAGCCTGGATCGCCGAACGGAGCGACCGATGGCCGGCGGCCAGTTCGTCGCCGGTGAGCCCGGCGGCCATCGCCCGGCCGTACTCGGCGCCCACCTCTTCGGCCATCTGTTCCGCCTCGTCGTGGGGAAGGCGGGCCAACGCCCGTCCGAGCAACGACAGGACGAGGTCGTCGCTGCGCACCGGGAAGTCGGTGAGCGCGCCGGTGGTGGCGGTGTAGCGCTTCGACGGCCGCCCGGCGCCGCCACCGGCGAGACGGCCGGTCGCGACCTCGAGGTACCCGCCGGCGGCGAGCTTGTCGAGGTGGTGGCGGGCGACGTTGGGGTGCACGCCGACCTCGGTGGCCACCATCGACGTGGTGACCCCGTCGTCGCACACGTGATCGCGCACGTACAGGTAGATCCGGCGGCGCGTCGGATCGCCGAACGCATCGGTGATGGCCGACACGGTGGCGGTGAACGACGCGCTGACTGGCCACGATTCGATTCTACCCCCCGGTCCCTGCTGATTCGGCCAGTGGCCCGGGCACAATGGCGCCATGTCAGTCACGCGCGAGCAGATCGTGGATGCGCTCCGTCCCGTCGAGGACCCTGAGCTGCACCGATCGATCGTCGACCTCGGGATGCTCCGCAACGTCGACCTGCACGACGACGGAGGAGTCGGGATCCTCATCGCCCTCACCATCGCCGGCTGCCCGCTGCGCAACGAGATCACACGACGCGTCACCGACGCCGTCGCGCCACTCGACGGCGTCGCTCGCGTCGACCTCGAGTTCACCGTGATGACCGATGACGACCGCGAGGAGTTGCGCAAGCGGCTGCACGGTGATCCGGGCGCGACGGCCGGCCAAGGTCAGGCGCACGGACACGCCGAAGGGCGGGCCGTTCCGTTCGCCCAGGCCGGCTCGCGGACGCGGCCGATGTTGATCTCGTCGGGAAAGGGCGGTGTCGGCAAGTCGACCGTCACCACCAACTTGGCGGTGGCGCTCGCCGCGCAAGGCCATTCGGTCGGCATCGTCGACGCCGACATCTACGGGTTCTCGATCCCGCGCATGCTCGGTGCCGACCGCGAACCGGTCGTGATCGACGGGATGCTCGTCCCGCCGGAGCGGTGGGGCGTGCGGTGCATCTCGATCGGCTATTTCGTGCCGCCCGGCCAGGCCGTCATCTGGCGTGGACCGATGCTGCACAAGGCACTCGAGCAGTTCCTGACCGATGTGTTCTGGGACGAGCCCGACTTCCTGCTCATCGACATGCCACCCGGCACCGGCGACATCGCTCTCAGCCTCAGCCAGTACCTCCCCCGCGGCGAGGTGTACGTCGTCACCACCCCGCAGCCCGCAGCCCAGAAGGTCGCCCGGTTGTCGGCGGCGATGGCCCAGAAGGTCAACCTCGAGGTCAAGGGCGTGATCGAGAACATGTCGTGGTTCACGGGCGACGACGGCAAGCGGTACGAGATCTTCGGGGCGGGTGGCGGCACCGAGCTCGCCGACGAGCTCGGTGTCCCGTTGCTCGGACAGTTGCCGCTCGTGCCGGCGCTCCGGGAAGGCAGCGACGACGGCCGGCCGATCACCGCCGTCGATCCCGAGAGTGAGACGGCGCAGGCGTTCCATCGCATCGCCGGACGGATCGCGACCGAGCTCAAGCCCAAGAAGATCTTCAGTCGCGAGTTGAAAGTCATCTGAGTCCGAGTCGCCGGCCGATGGAGCCGCTGCCGCGCTACCGCTTCGAGCAACTCGTCGCCGACGCCCTCGACGAGCTCCCCGACGAGCTGCAACCGGTGCTCGACAACGTCGTCGTACAGGTGGCCGATCGGGATCCCGACGAGCCCGATCTGCTGGGCCTGTATCACGGCGTCCCGCACACCGAGCGCACGGGCCACGAAGGCCCCGATGTCGTGACGATCTACCGCCTCGCGCTGTGCGAGGCGTGCGACGACCTCGACGAGCTCGTCGACGAGGTGTACGTGACCGTCATCCACGAGATCGCCCACGCGGCCGGCATCGACGACGCACGCCTCCACGAGCTCGGATGGGCGTGAAGCGCCTCCGGTCGCTGGCGCTCCTCGGTGCGGCCCTGCTGTCGGCGGCGTGCGCCGACAGCAGCGGCGAGCAGAACGAGTCCGATCGATCACGCGAGATCGCGATCCACGCCGACTCGGCGCGGCCCCTCGACCGGCGGCTGTTCGGCACCAACGTGCCGGCCTGGCTCGGACCCGACAAGCTCGCCGACCCGGCGTTCCAGGCGGCGACCACCGCGCTCGGCACGACGCTGCTGCGGTTTCCCGGTGGGAGCTGGAGCAACGGCTACGACTGGCTGGCGTGCGAGCGCGACGTCGAGCCGGATTGCTTTGCCACCTGGGCCGCGCGACCGAGCGACTTCGTCGGGTTCATGCAGGCAACCGGACTCCCTGGAGTCTGGACGACGTCGTTCAGCGGTACCGCCGAGGAGGCCGCCGCGGCGGTCGCGTTCTTCAACGGTGACGTGGACGACGACCGGCCGCTCGGCGTCGACCGCGAAGGGCGCGACTGGAAGACCGTCGGCGAGTGGGCGCAGCTACGCGTCGCTGGAGGACATCCACAGCCGGCCGGGATCGAGCTGTGGGAGATCGGGAACGAGGTCTACGGCGCCCGGCCGGCGGCCGGCTCCGACTGTGCGGAATTCGGGTGGGAGGACGTGTGGACGTGCGACGGCACCGAGTACGTCGACGGCGACGACGAGCACGACGGGTACCTGGAGTTCCACGAGCAGATGCGCATCGTCGATCCCGAGATCGAGGTCGGCGCGGTCGGCCTGTTCGACGGCGAGAGCTGGGGATCCTGGGGCAGCGAGGTGATCGCCGGTACCGGCGAACTGCTCGACTTCTACGTCATCCACCACTACGGCTTCGCAGGCGAGCCCGACGAGGGCGCGGCGCTGGCGCTCCCGCAGTCGTCGTGGCCCGAACTGATGCAGGTCGCGACCGAGACGCTCGCCGTCGGCAACCCTTCGCGAACCGTTCCGGTGGCGATCACCGAATACAACATGGTCGCCTTCCAGGATGCCGACGACGACCGGCTGATGGCGCGCGCGATCAACCTGCTCTACATGGCCGACACGATCGGCCAGATGGCCGAGAACGGCGTCACGATCGCGAACCAGTGGAACCTGGCCAACGGCAAGGCCCCGAACGGCACGGACTACGGGATGATCGATGCCGACACGGGGGCCCGCAACCCGCAGTACTACGCGCTCGCGCTGTGGACCCGCTTCGGCGACGAGTTGCTCGCCACCGATGTCGGGTTCGAGACCGACACCGAGTTGAGTGCCTACGCGGGCCGGGCAGCCGACGGCACGATCAGCCTGCTGGCGATCAACAAGACGGGTGAGCCGACGACGGCACAGGTTCGGATCGGCAGCGGTGCCACCAGGTACACGGCCCGTGCCGATGTCGTCGCCGCCGAGTCGCTCGAGGCGACGACGGTGGAGTTCAACGGCTCCGCCGATCCTTCCGTCGATCTCACCGAACCGCCCGCCGCCGACCTCGGTGAGGTCGGTCCGGAGTTCGACGTCACGTTCGAGCCGTACTCCGTGACGCTCGTGCGCCTCACCCCCGCGGACTGAACACTCACTCAAGCTGAATCGCCCCTGAAACGCCGGTGGTACTGTCGCGGTCCGGGACTCTGAGCGGGGCTCGGGGACGGGACATCGGGAGGGACGATGGGACATCGGGCGATGCGCGTTGCCCTGTGCGCTGCGATCGCAGCGGCAGGGTCGATCACGGTCAGCGAGGGATCACCCGCCTCAGCGGCGACATGGTCGATCGTCGACCTCAACACTCCGGGCGTCGACGCGACGCGGCTGGCCCAAGAGGTCGCCGGCCAAGGTGTGACGATCCAAACCGCCACGTTCACCGGCGATCCCCGCCAGGGTGGCCTGTTCTCGGGACCCGGCGTCGTCGATGCGATCGGTGTCACCGACGGCGTGGTGATGTCGAGTGGGTTCGTGTCCGACGTCGTCGGCCCCAACGACGAAGGTGGAAGCGGCGAATCGATCCCGTTCCCCGGCGGCGAAGGTGATCCGGACCTCGACGCGGTCATCGCCCCACGCACCACGAACGACGCCGCGGTGCTCAATATCACGTTCGTGCCGACCAGCCCCGACCTCCAGATCAACTACGTGTTCGCATCCGAGGAGTACCAGGAGTTCGTCGACTCCCAGTTCAACGACGTGTTCGCGTTCTGGGTGAACGGTGTCGCCCTCGCCAACAACTGCGCCACGGTTGCCGACCCCGGCGGCCGCGTACCGGTCACGATCAACACGATCAACCACCTACGCAACACGCAGATCTACGTCGATAACCCGCAACCAGGGACCTTCGATACACAGTTCGACGGCTTCACGCTTCCCCTGACGTGCTTCGCGACGGTGACGCCGAACGTTCCCGAACACGCTCAAGCTCGCGGTCGCCGACACCAGCGACTCGATCCTGGACTCGGCCGTGTTCCTGGAGTCGTCGGGTGTCACGTCGACACCGAAGACGAGGTATTCACCGGTGACCCCGGAGCGTGTGCTCGACACCCGGGGCGGCGCCAAGATCCCGGCCGCTGGCACCATCAACGTGCCGATCGCTGGAACATTCGGCGTTCCGACCGACGCCGTCTCAGTGGCGCTGAACGTCACCGCCACGCAGGCCGACGACAATGGGTTCCTGACGGTGTTTCCGAACGGCCAGCCGTTGCCCGTGGCGTCGAACGTCAACTACACGACTGGATCGGACGTGCCCAATCTGGTGGTTGCACCGCTCGGCGCGGACGGGTCGGTCAACATCTTCAGCGAGGATGCGACCCACGTGATCGTCGACGTCTTCGGATGGTTCGGCACCAACGCCGCCAACGGCTTCGTGCCGGCGGCGATCCCGGCCCGGGCGTTCGACAGCCGTCCGGGCGGCGTCAAGGTGGGGGCCGGCCAGGTCGTCACGTTCCCGGTGGTCGGCCACGGCGGCGTTCCCGCAGGTACGCCATCGGTCGCGCTGAACCTCACGATCGACCAGCCGGACCAAGCCGGCTTCGCATCGGTGTTCGCCTCCGGTGCGCCGGTGCCGCTCACCTCGAACGTCAACTTCGCGGCCGGCCAGACGCAGGCCCAACGTGGTGTTTGCTCCCGTCGGTGCCGACGGCCAGGTGAGCGTGTTCGTGTCGACTGGCGCGCACGTCATCGCCGACGTGTTCGGGTGGTACAGCACGGCCAGCGACGCCGAGCTGTTCAAGCCGGTGAAGCCCAAGCGGGTCTGGGACAGCCGTCAGCACACGATCATCCCCGCTGGCGGTGAGCTCACGTTGAAGGTCACCGACATCGTCGGTGTTCCGTCGACCGCCACCGCGGTGGTGCTCAACGTGACCGTCACCGCCCCCGTGGGCAGCGGGTTCCTCACGGTTCACGCCGCCAACGTGCCACGGCCCGAGACGTCGAACGTCAACTACGTCTCCAGCCAAACGGTGCCGAACGTCGTGATCACGGGCGTCTCCGTCGACGGTCGCATCAAGATCTGGACGTATGCCGACGCCCACATCATCGTCGACGTGGCCGGCTGGTTCGGCTGATCCTGGATAGCGTGCCCAGAGTCAGTCCTCGACGTGAGGGATCGGACGTGAGGATGGAGAGTCTGCGTGCGCAGAACGGGCGCAAAGTGGCCGGCGGTGTGCGTGCTCGTGCTGACCGCGTGCGGTGGAAGCTCATCCGACACACCGATCGTCTTCGACGACGTCACGACCACCGCGTCGACCGCCCCACCGCTCGCTGACACGGCGGCGACGGACCCGGTTGCCCCGTCGTCGAGCGGGCCCGCCGCGGGATCGGCGCCATCGACGACGGTGGCGACCGCCGCCACGACGACGACAACGACGTTGCCACCGCTGACGCCCGAGAACGCTCCCCGCGTGCAGTGGCAGGGCGGGACCGATTATCTCCTCGGCGCCAACCTGCCCTGGTTCGGCTGGGGCTGCGACTTCGGGTGCGGCTCGTCGGCGGGCGGGGTCAGCGACCCGGCGACGAGTGCTGCCATCGGGCCAGTGCTCGACGCTGCGCGCGCAGCCGGCATGGAGATCGTCCGATGGTGGCTGTTCCCCGGCGAGCCCACGCAGTTCACCGTCGACGCGGCCGGCCTGCCGACTGGGATCGTCCCCAACGTCTACGACGACATCGACGCCGCGCTCGAGCTCGCCGAACGGTCGGACGTGTCGTACGTGTTCACGCTGTTCTCGGGCCCAACCGACCTCCCCGCGGCGTGGCTGACGACGGAGGACGGACGCGCCCGGTTGACCGCGACGCTCGGCGAGTTGTTCGCGCACTATCGGAACGAAGAGCGGATCATGACGTGGCAGGTGATGAACGAGCCGGAATGGGCCATCTGGGACCGTCACGTCGTCATGACCGACGTGCAGGATCTCGTCAGAAAGGTCGCGTTCGCCGTCCACTCCGAGACGCGATCCTTGGTGAGTGTCGGCGGAGCCAGGCTGGACGGGCTGTGGATGTGGCAGGGGCTCGGGCTCGACTACTACACCGTGCACTGGTACGACCCCATGAAGCAGGCCGGCGAATGCCTCCCGTGCGTTACCTACTCGCAGATCCGTGACGAGCTCGGCCTCGACGCCCCGATCGTGGTCGGTGAGTTCTACCTCGGTCCCGACGTGGACGGCGATACCCGGTTGGAGGGCTTTCGCTCGCACGGCTTCGCCGGTTCGTTCGCATGGTCGCTGATGCCCGACCAAACGGCGGATCGCCTGACCATCGACACGGCGGCGGCGGCGCGCTTCGCCACCCGCCTCGAGGTCGAGGGATGAGCGACCGTCAGTCGCCAGCGCACCGTCAGTCGTTGGTGTAGCGCTGCTCGCGGAACGGGTCGCCGTACATGTGGTAGCCGTTCTGCTCCCAGAACCCTGGACGGTCGCCGGCCACGAGCTCCAGCTCGCGCACCCATTTGGCGCTCTTCCAGAAGTAGAGGTGGGGGATGACGACCCGCACGGGCCCACCGTGGACGGGCTCGAGCGGCGCGCCGTCGTGCGCATAGGCGACGATCGCATCGTCGGTCGTGATGTCGGCGAGCGGCACGTTCGTCGTGTAGCCGAACTCGGCATGTTCGATCACGTGCGTCGCCGACTGCTGCACGCCCGCCCGTTCGAACAGGTCGCGGACGCGCACCCCCGTCCACGTCGTGTCGAACCGGCTCCACTTCGTGACGCAGTGGATGTCGAACGTCGGCGTCACGCTCGGAAGGGCCCGCAACTCGTCGAGATCGAGCGTGAACGGTGCGTCGACGAGGCCGGTGATCGTCAGGTCCCACTGACCGGGCTCGTACGACGGCACGTCGCCGACGTGGAGGACCGGGAACCGCTGCGTGAGGTACTGCCCGGGCGGGAGTCGGGACGGGTCGTAGCCCTGCTCGACGAGTGATCGGCGGTTGCGTTCGAAGAAGCCCACGACCGTCAGTCTCTCAGCGCCCAGCTACCGTTACGACAAGTGACTGACATCCCGCCCCCGCCCGGGGCCACGCCCCCGCCCCCACCGCCTCCACCCAACCTGACGCCACCGCCGGGCTACACGGCGTACGCACCGTCGTACATGACGTCGGTCGCCCTCAAGCGGATCCAGGGGCTCACGACGTGGATCGTCGTCCTCACCGCGATCGTCGGAGCCGTCACCGTCCTGGCGACGTTTCTCGTCCTCCTCGCCAGGGACGAGGCCCGCGACTACCTCGCCGGTCGGATCACCGACGACGACTTCGTCGAGGCCTATTCGCCGGCGTTGCTGCTCGGGTTCGTCCAGGGTGCGGCCACGCTCGCGGTCTTCGTGCTGACGATGATCTGGATGCACCGCATGGCCTCCAATCACCGCGCCTTGCACCGCGACGGCACGTGGTCGCCGGGTTGGGCGATCGGCGGATGGTTCCTCCCGCCGTTGATCCTCTACATCATCCCCTACCTCATGTTCCGCGAGCTGTGGAAGGCGTCCGACCCGAACGTCCCGGCGGGGGACCAGCGGTGGAAGTCCAACCCGGTCAGCATCATCGTCACGCTGTGGTGGTTGGCGTACGGCGTGGCTCCGATCCCGATCGCCATCGCCCAGGGCGTCGACCGGTTCGGCGGCAACTTCAACGGCGACATGGAATCGCTCGCCGAATCGGTCGACGACCGCTTGGCGGTGAGCTTCGTTGCGAGCTTCGTCATGGCACTCGCGGCGGTCCTCTACATCATCATGGTCCGCCAGCTCTCCAGCCGTCACCGCCAGTTGACAGGTGAATCAGGGCAGCCGACCTGAGATCCGCGTCGCCGTCAGCCGGCGGCCGCCGGCTCAGTGTCCAGCTCGGCCTCGATCTGGGCGAGGAGTGCCTCGACCTGATCACGTACATCAGCGGGCGGCCCTCCGGCGAGGCATCGCTCGACGTTCGGCAGCGCGACCGCGGCCTCTCCGAGGAAGCGATACTCGACGATCCCGAGGAAGCAGAACGGATCTGGGTAGGACGGATCGAGCTCGGTCGCCCGTGAGAGCTGCATCACCGCGTCGAGGAGCAGATCGCCGGCCTCCTCCGAGTCGCTCGTCAGCGCCGCCGTGAGCGCCGTCGTCCACCCGTAATACGTCAGCGCTTCGACGTGGTCGGGGTCGCGCGCGATCACCTCGCCGTAGATCGCGGCCGCTTGCGCCGGGTCTTCGAGGCTGATCGCCCGCGCCTGGGCCAGCAGCACCTGGATCTCGTCGCGCGGATCGAGTCCGGACAGCTCCTGGCCGGCGAGCCGCTGGCCTGACGAGCGGGCGACGAACCAGCCCAGACCGCCGGCAACCGCCAGCACGACGACCGTTGCCGCGAGGTACCGGCGCCAGCTCCCCGGCGTCGCCCGAGTCGTGGCCGCCCGACCCTCGTCGATCGACCGGAGCACCGAGGCGGCGCGCACGGTGTATCCCTCGCGCAACGTCTGGTAATCCTCGGCATCGACGTCGCCGGCTTCGTGCTCACGTTCGAGGTCGGTCAGCGAGCGCAGCAGGAAGCGGCGCTCCTCCTCGAGCTCGGCGAGACTGTCAGGGTTCATCGAGATCACGCAGCGCCCGGTCGACGAGCGCGTAATCGGCCTCGGTCGCGGCGGGCGCCGCACGGGCCTGCCGGCTCCACCGCCGGAACGCCACCGCCAGCCCGGCGATGCCGCAGACGAGCGCGGCGACCGGCAATGCCCACACGAGCGTGTCGAGTCCCGTCGCCCTCGGTACCAGCAGCACGTCACCGCGGTAGCGCTCGGCGATGTATCCGATGATCTCGTCGTCGGTGCGGACACCTTCGCGGACCTGTGCTTCGATCTCGGTGCGGATGCTCACCGACGCGTTGTTGCGCGATTCGTACACGCTCTCGCCGTCGCAGATCGGGCACGCGATGCGGCGAGCGATGCCATCGATCCGATCGCCCTCGGTCTGCGGTCCGGTGTCTCGGGTGACGCCGACGGCGAGGAATCCGACGATCACGAGCGCCAGCGCGACCCATCCCGGCCAGCGCTTGACGCTACTGCCGGCGCGGCTCACGTCTGCTCTCGCAGTAGCTGGATGCGGTTCGACAGGAAGTCGGCGGTGACCTCCGAGATCACGCGGCCGCGCACGACTCCGTCGGGGTCGATGATCCAGGTCTCGGGGACCTTGGACACGCCGAACGCGACCGAGAAGCGGCCGTCGCCGTCGAACACCACCGGCCAGTCACCGCCCTCTTCGGCGAAGTAGTCCTCGACGACGTCCTTCGGCTCGCCGCCGACGGCGATGGTGTAGAGCTCGGCGCCGTCGGCGCCCAACCCGCTCTGCTGCTCGGCGAACTGGAGCAGCTCGGGGTGCTCGCGCCGGCACGGCACGCAGTTCGACGTGAAGAAGTTGAGGACCACCCAACTGCCCTTGCGACGCGAGAGGTCGAACGTCGTGCCGTCGGCGAGCTCACCACTCGCGGCAGGTGCCGGGCGGTCGAGGAGCTGCGTGTCGGCGGTCTCGTTGCGAGCCGGGTCGGCACCGGCGAGCACGACGAACAGCCCGGCGAGCACCACCGCCACGGCGAGGGCGACGAACGGCGCGACCCTCCGGCGGTGGGCGCCGTCGGGCTCGCCGACCGGTGCGTCCGCCAGGTCAGTCATGGACGAACTCTTCCTCGACCGATTCGGCGATGATCTCGCGTTGGGGCGCCGACACCGGAG
The DNA here is from genome assembly GCA_963776935.1 of Ilumatobacteraceae bacterium. GTDB lineage: Bacteria > Actinomycetota > Acidimicrobiia > Acidimicrobiales > Ilumatobacteraceae > JALOLG01. Next base: position 602,721 of record CAVZOP010000001.1, read on the forward strand.
CCGACACCGGATCGGTCGGCCGTCGGAGCTTCCGGCCCGGGAACGCGGCGAGGACCGTCCCGATCGCCATCACCGCGCCACCGATCCACAACCACAGCACCATCGGCTTCACGAAGACTCGCAGCGTCACCTCGCCATCGGCCGGCGTCGGCGCCACGGCCGACGGGGCGATCGTCAGGTAGACGTCCTTCGTCAAACCGGTCCGTACGCTCGGGGTGGCGATGTCGGTGCCGAGCCGGAGGTACTTGGTGATCGCCGGCGCGTAGACCTTGTCACCGTCGAGGAGCACTTCGGCGCGCACCACGCTCGCCCGGTCGTCGACCTCCTGGGTGATGCGCACCAGCTCGAACGTGTGGCCACCCCAGGCCCGCTCCTCGCCGACCGGCAACGGGATCGTCGCCGAGTGCGTGTAGCTGTTCGACGCCGCCAGTGCGACGGCGATCATGATCACGCCGAGGTGCACCACCATGCCGCCGTTGGCGCGTCCGACGAGCCCCCGCCACCCCTGCCGTCGGGTGGCGAGCACGATCTGGCGCAACGCCGCCCCGGCGGCGAACCCGGCGAGCCCGAAGGCGATGAGCGGGGCCCACCCGTCGGCCCCGACCACGACAGCCATCCCGAGCGCCGCGGCGCCGCACCATGCCGGCCAGAACAAACGGTCGCGTAGCAACTCGGTCGACGCCTTGCGCCATGGCAGCACCGGCGCGATCGCCATGAGGAAGAGCAGCGAGATCCCGATCGGCATCGAGAGCCGGTCGAAGTACGGCGCACCGACCACAGTGCGGCGATCCTGCAGGGCCTCGACGAGCAGTGGGTACACGGTGCCGAGGAGGACGATGAACGCGAACACCGTGAACAGCACGTTGTTGGCGAGAAACGCTCCTTCCCGCGATACGGGCGAGTCGATCGATCCGGGCGACCGCAGGCGGTCGCCGCGCCAGGCGATGAGGGCGAGCGACACGACGACGACGATGCCGAAGAACGCGAGCAGGTAGCCGTCGACCTGTCCCGCCGCGAACGCGTGGACGCTGTTGATCACGCCGGATCGGGTGAGGAACGTGCCGAGGATCGTCAAGGCAAACGTGGCGACGAGAAGGCTGAGGTTCCAAACCCGCAGCATCCCGCGCCGCTCCTGCACGAGCACCGAGTGGATGTAGGCCGTGCCGGTCAGCCACGGCAGGAGGCTGGCGTTCTCGACCGGGTCCCACGCCCACACACCGCTCCAGCCGAGCACCTCGTAGCTCCACCAGCCGCCGAGCAGGATGCCGATCGTCAGCAGCCCCCACGAGAACAGGGCCCATCGCCGGGTCTCCATCAGCCACCCCTCGCCGACCCGGCCGGTGATCAGCGCCGCGATGGCGAACGCGAACGGCACCGTGAACCCGACGTAGCCCAGGTACAGGATCGGCGGGTGGAACAACACGAGCACGTGGTTCTGCAACAGCGGGTTCGGGCCCGGCCCGTCGAGGACGCCGGCGGCACCGTTCTGGAACGGTGACGCGGGGCCGAAACTGATGAATGCGAAGAACGCCGCGACGACATACATCACGACGAGCGCCCAGCCGACGAGTGGGTCGCTCGTCCGACGCCGGAAACGCCAAGCGACGGCGGCGGTGTACCCGGCGAGGATGATCGCCCACAGCAGGATCGACCCCTCGAGCGAGCTCCACATCGCGGCCACGTTGTAGAGCGGCGGTGTCGTCGACGAGCCGACCTGCTGCACGTACGCCAGCGAGAAGTCGCGCGTGATCAGCGCCCGCTGCATCATCACGACCGCCAGCACCGCGCCCGCCAGCCCGAGCCACGCGTACCTGGGTGCGAGGCGCAGTGTGCGCTCGTTGCCGGCGCGGATCGAGAAGGCCGTCGACAGCGCGCCGAACGTCATCGACGCCAGCATCAGCATCAGGCCGGCGTTGCCGAGCGCCAGGTTGAGGCTCGCCGCGATCATCCGCCGTCCGCCGGGCAGGCCGACGCCGCGTCGGCCTCGGCCTCGGCGATGCGCTCCGCGTTCGCTGCCTGATAGCTGCTGTCGTGCTTGACCTCGATGTCGTCGCCCATGAACGTGTCGCCTTCGAGGCGACCGTGCACGATCACCGGCAGGCACTCCTTGAAGATCCCGCCCGGCTCACCGTCGTACTCGACCGGCACCGTGACGTCGTTGAACGTGATCGTGAACATCGTGACCCCGTCGGCCTCCGACAGGGATCCGGCGTCGACGGTGCCCTGCACGCGCAGGCGCCGATCGGCGTCGCATCCCGACCGGACGCCGATCTCGTCGGCGTTGCAGTAGTAGTCGACCGCCGAGCGCAGGAACTGGGTGACGATCACCCCGCCGGCCACGAGCACCAGCCCGATCACGACGATCGGGACCCACCGCCGCCGCGCGCTGCTGCGTGGTGGGGCGTCGGAGACCGGACGCGGGCTGAGGTCCGTCATCAGCTACAACCAGTACTTCTCGTCGTCGGGCACCTGCTTGGACAACGAGCGGCCGTGACGGACGTAGCGCCAGGCGACGAACGCGACCGTCGCGAACGTCACCACGTAGCTGCCGATGATGAACCCGGCGTCCTCCATCACAGACCTCCACGCATCTTCAGCCACCGCTCGCTTCGGCGCGGCGGGCCGCGAGGGCGACGTCGAGGCCCTGCTCGTCGAGCAGGTCCTCCATCGCCATCGCCCGCGTGCGGTGCATCACCAGCCACACGTACAGGAGCGTGAACGACACCACCCCGACGAACAGGCTGAACAGCATCAACCCGTCCATCTCGATGTCGCCACCGGGATCGAGCACGGTCGCCTCCTGGTGGAGGCTGCGCCACAGCCGCACGCTCCAGTGCACGAGCGGGATCTCGAGCACGGCCAGCAGACCGATCACGGCACTGCGCCGGGCGCGCTGGTGGTGGCTGCCGCCGAGGCGACGGACGGCGAGGTACCCGATGTAGCTGACGAACAGCAGCGCGGTCGTGGTGAGGCGTGGATCCCAGCGCCAGAACACGCCCCACGTCAGGCGTCCCCACAGTGATCCCACGACGAGCGTCACGGCGACGAACGCCACGCCGATCTCGGCGCTGGCTCCGGCGAGCCGGTCGAACCCGAGCGAGTGGTTGCGGCCGAACAGGTAGATCGCCGAGCTGACGGCGGTGACCACGAACGCCAGGTACGCGATCCAGATCGTCGGCACGTGGACGTAGAGGATGCGGACCGCCTCCTCCTGGTCCCGGTCGGCCGGCGAGAACCCGAGCCCGAACGCCACCAGCCACCCCATCGACACGATCGTCGCCAGGCCGAGCAGGCGCGTCGCACGGGTGCCGGTCGTGGCCGACGTGCTCGCTCGGGGTGTCAGGGAATCCCTGTCGATCGTGGTCATGCAGGACTCATTGTCGTCACTCGTCGACGAGCGGGCCAAAGGCCAGCGAACCCCCGACCCCGAAGGCGACGGCGAAGACGGCGAGCAGGCCAACCCAGGGCCAACCCTCCGACACTGCCGCCCCAGCGGTGCCGAGCGCCGATTCGACCGCTCGTGTCGCTCCGATCAGGACGGGCGCCACCACCGGGAACACGAGCAGCGGGAGCAACGTCTCGCGGCCCTTGAACCCTGCGGCAAGGCCTCCGTACAGCGTACCGACGGCGGCCAGCCCGCAGGTCGCGGCCAGGAGCGTCGTGACCAGTAGTAACACACCTCCGACACGTACTTCCGCGCCGTACAGGACGAGTGCGGTGCCCAGCAGCACCACCTCGAGGACCGCCAGCTGCGCGCCGAGCGCCAACGCCTTGCCCCAGAAGATCGCCACCGGGTCGACACCTGCGACGCGCAAGGCGTCGAGGGCGCCGTCGTCGGTCTCGATCGCGAACGCCCGCTGCACGAGCACGAGCAGGCTGAACAGGGTGGCCAGCCATACGAGCCCCGGCGCCACCCGCTCGAGGACGTCGCTGGAGTCGAGGGCGAACCCGAACATCACCATCGTGACACCGGCGAACGGGAGGATCTGGTTGGCGACGACGCGACTGTGGCGCTCGATGCGCAGGTCCTTGGCCGCGATCAGATGGATGATCTGACGCCGCTTCACGGCTGCTCCGCGATCTGGCCGGCGACGACGTCGACGGTGCGCGTCGCCAACGGTCCGGCGCGTTCGAGCTCGTGGCTGGCGACGACGATGGTCGCCCCCGACGCGGCCGCCTGGCGGAGCACGGCGTCGAGCTCGTCGCGGCCATCGGCATCGAGCCCGGCGTGGGGCTCGTCGAGCAACCACAGCTCGGCGCGACGGGCGACGACGCACGCCAGCGCGGTCCGCCGCCGCTGACCGGCCGACAACGTCCGCACCCGAACGTCGGCGAGGCGCCCGGCGAGCCCGAGCCGTTCGAGCGCCGCAGTGATCTCACCGGTCGACGCACCGACGGTCGAGCCCCAGAAGCCGACGTTCTCGGAGACCGAGAGGTCGGCGTAGAGACCGTTGGAGTGTCCGAGCAGTCCGACCCGCGGACGGATCGCGTCGCGCTCGGTCGCCAGGTCGAACCCGAGCACCCGACCGCTGCCACGCACGATCGGCAGCAGACCGGCGCAAAGTCGCAGCAACGAGGTCTTGCCGGCGCCGTTCGGGCCGCGCAGCAGCACGATCTCACCGGCGCCGATCGAAAGCGTGGCCCCGGCCAGGGCGGGGAAACCACCGAGGACGGCGACCGCGTCGTCGAGTTCGATCACGGTGCGTGGGTTCCCGTCCATGGCCGGCGGAAACAACCTTACGTCACACAGTCATCGAACCGCTCGGCTGACACACTGACGCCGTGACATCCCCCCCGGCGGGCCAAGGATCCGAGCCGTGTCCCGTTTGCGGACATGCGGAGGATGTGCACGTCGTGTGGGCCGCCGACGAGACGGTCGACGGCTGGGCGCACTGCACGATCGGCACCGGCAAGGGGGCCTGCCCGTGCTGGCGCGAGTGGCCGCGAACCCGCGCCGAGCCGGACGACCCACCCCCCGTCGCAGCGCCGGACAGCGGCCACGACTGGCGCTACGTCGTCGGGGCCATCGGCAAGGTCTTCATCGCAACCGGGCTGCTGCTCGGAGGCTTCGTCGCCTACCAGCTGTGGGGAACCGGGATCGAGGCGCGTCGCGCCCAGAACGCGCTCGAGGAGGAGTTCGAAGCCCTGCTCACGGCGGTCTCGACGACGACGACGACGGCGACGACCGTCCCCTCGCAAACCGCGCCGGCAACGTTGCCGGACACCGCGCCGGCCACCGTGCCGGAAACGGTGCCGCCAACAGCACCACCGACCATCCCGCCCATCGCCGAGGGTGATCCGGTCGCCCGGCTCGAGATCCCCGAGATCGGGCTCGACGTCGTCGTGGTGGCCGGGGTCTCGGTCGACGACCTCAAGCGCGGCCCCGGCCACTACCCCGGCACACCGTTGCCGGGGCAGTACGGCAACGCCGCGATCGCCGGCCACCGCATGACGTACGACGGTCCGTTCCAGCACGTCGACGATCTCGAGCCCGGCGACCAGATCGTCGCGACCACCCTGGCCGGTCGTTTCGTCTACGAGGTGACGGGTACCGAGATCGTCGAGCCCGACGACGTCGACGTGGTCGCCACCACGAATCCGGACGTCGCCGAGCTGACGTTGACCTCGTGCCATCCGAAGTGGTCGACCCGTCAACGGATCGTGATCCACAGCGCCCTCGTCGCCGAAGAGTCGGCCGTCGTCGGCTACGCCGCAGGCACCGCCCCGACCACCACCACCCCAACCGCCCCCACAACGACGGTGGCGGCGGTGACGGCCACCACCGATACGGCCACCACGGACGTGACGTCGCCCACCACGATCTCGTCACCACCCACGAGCGCGGTACGGGGCGAGGACCCGACCGTCGCCCCGCCGTCGGGCGACGCCTTCTCCGACGGCTGGTTCCACGACCGCTCGGCGATCCCCCAGGTCGCGCTGTGGGCGTTGGTGGTCGCGGCCATCGCGATCGGTGCCCACGTGCTGAGCCGGCGGGCCGGGAGCAAACTGGTCGGGATCGTCGTTGGCGTCGTCCCGTTCCTGATCGCGCTGTACTTCTTCTACCAGAACGTCGACCGCCTCCTTCCGCCGAGCCTCTGACCAAATGACCCCCGCTCCCGCCGACCCAGTGCGCGCCCGCCGGGCGCAGATCGCACGGTGGACGCTGCTCGCCAACCGGATCGGCTACCTCGCGCTGGCGCTGGCGGTCGCGCTGTTCGTGATCGCCTTCGCCACGGGCTTCTCCTCGACGATGGCGGCGTTGGTCGTCACTACGATGATCGTGTCGTTCGTCCTCCTCGTGCCCTCGATCATCCTCGGCTACGCAGTGAAGGCGGCTGAACGCGACGATCTCCAGCACGGCCACTGACGGGGCCAACTCGGTTACTCTCTGGTAACACATGTCGACTTCGCGCGCTTCCAACCCCCGTCTCACCGCCACCGCGCGCCGGGAGCAGATCCTCGACGTGGCGCTCGAGGTGTTCGGGCGCGCCGGCTTCCACGGCGCCTCGATGAACGACGTCGCCGACGCCGCCGGGGTCACCAAGCCGGTGCTGTACCAGCACTTCGACTCCAAGCGCGAGCTGTACCGGGCCCTGCTCGAGGAGGTCGGCAGCCGGTTGCTGTCGGCGATCGCCAAAGCCACCGCCAATGCCCCAGACGGTCGCTCCCAGACCCAGCGCGGCTTCCAGGCCTACTTCCGCTGGGTGGCCGAGGACCACGACGAGTTCAAACTCCTCTATGGCGGCGGCACGCGGCGCGACGACGAGTTCCGTGGCACGATCCGCCACGTCACCGCCGAGGCGGCCGACGCCATCGCCCCGCTCATCGCCGTCGACATCGAACCCGAGCACCGGCGCACCATCGCCCACGCCCTGATCGGCCTCGCCGAGGGCGCCAGCCGGCGGCTCGTCGAGTTGGGTGAGAACTTCGACCCCGACGAGGTCGCCCGCCAGGTGAGCGATCTCGCTTGGGCCGGCCTGCGCGCCGTCCATCGAGTCGACTGAGCCGGCTCCGTCAGTTCCTCCTGAACATGCCCCACATCTGGGGGCCGTCCCCGGGGACGTCCCACTCGGTGCGGACCTCGAATCCGTGGTGCATGTAGTAGGCGACGTTGGAGGGTGTCTCGGTCTCGAGGTAGCACGGCAGGCCATCGGCGGCGGCGCGCTCGAACATCACGTTCATCAGCGCCGTCCCGAGTCCCTGGCGCTGCCAGTCGGGATGGGTGGCGAGGAGGTTGAGGTACCAGTGCGGCTCCGGCGGGGTGTTGGCGGCCATCACGCCGCGCAGCGCGTCGAAGCGGGCCAGCCGCCACTCCGGATGGTCGGGGATCGGCCCCACGTCGACCGTCACGTCGGGCCGTCCGGGCGGCACCCAGGCGGCGACCGCGACGTTGTCGTCGGTGGTCCACGTCTCACCGTGGGCGACCCAGCGCACCATCGGGATCCGCATCACCGCGCCGCGATCGGCTGCGAACTCGTCGTCGTCGGGGTACAGCCAGCGCAACACGGGATCGTCGAAGAAGGCGCGCATCGCGGTGAGGCACAGGCGCGGGATCTCGGCCGCCACCGCCCGGCGGGGAGCTGTCATCGTGCGCTCACAGGCGTTCGATGCCTCATAGTCGTTCAATGATGGTGACGTTGGCCTGGCCGCCGCCCTCGCACATCGTCTGCAAGCCGTAGCGGCCGCCGGTGCGCTCGAGCTCGTTTAGCAACGTGGTCATCAGCCGCGCGCCGGTGGCGCCGAGGGGATGACCGAGCGCGATCGCCCCGCCGTTGACGTTGACCTGCTCGCGGTCGAAGTCGGTCTCGCGGAGCCAGGCGAGCACGACCGACGCGAACGCCTCGTTGATCTCGACGAGGTCGATGTCGCTCGCCTTCATCCCCGTCTTGGCGAGCGCCCGCTGCGTGGCGGGGATCGGCGCCGACAGCATCATGATCGGGTCGTCGGCGAACACCGACATGTGGTGGATCCGTGCTCGCGGTGTCAGGCCGTGCCGCTCGACCGCCGTCTCGTTGGCGATCAGCAGCGCCGCCGAACCGTCGGAGATCTGGCTGGCAACGGCGGCCGTCAACCGACCGCCCTCGGTCAGCGTCTTGAGCGAGCGGATCTTCTCCCAGTTCGGCTCGCGCGGGCCCTCGTCGAAGTCGAGCCCGGCGAGCGGCGCGATCTCGGCCTCGAACCGGCCCTCGGCGCGGGCCAGGATCGCGCGCTCGTGTGACTCCACGGCGAACGCTTCCATCTCCTCGCGGGAGATGTCCCACTTCTCGGCCATCGCCTCGGCGCCGGCGAACTGGCTGACCTCGCCGCTGCCGTAGCGGGTGGTCCAGCGTTGGGAACCGCTGAACGGGTCGTCGAAGCCGAGCGCCTTACCGGCGTCGGCCGCCGACATGATCGGCACCATGCTCATGTTCTGCACGCCGCCGGCGACGACGAGGTCCATCGTCCCCGACATCACCGCCTGCGCCGCGAACTGCACGGCCTGTTGGGCGCTGCCGCACTGGCGATCGATCGTGACACCGGGGACGTGCTGCGGCAGGCCCGCCGCCAGCCAGCACGTCCTGGCGATGCAGAACGCCTGCGGCCCCACCGAGTCGACGTTGCCGAACACGACGTCGTCGACCTCGTTCGGGTCGACGCCCGTGCGTTCCATCAGGGCGGCGATGCTGTGGGCCCCGAGATCGGCGGGATGGACGGCGGCGAGGCTGCCGCCGCGGCGGCCGACCGGTGAGCGGACGGCGTCGACGATGAACGCTTCAGGCATGGCCCGAACGTACCCGCCGTCAGCTGTAGAGCTCGCCCCCGAGGTACTTGAGCCCCGAGTCGGGCTGGATGGTGACGACCCGAGCTCCGGGTCCCAGCTCGCCTGCCAGGCGGAGCGCAGCGACCAGGTTGGCCCCGCCCGACGGCCCGGTCCAGATCCCTTCCTCCATGGCGGCCCGTCGCGCCATCGCGAACGCGTCAGCGGTCGACACCTTCTCGACGCGGTCGTACGTGTCGGGCGTGAGGTTGGGCGGGATGAAGCCCACCCCGCCGCCCTCGATGCGATGAGTTCCTGCCGGTTCCCCCGAGATCACGGCCGATTCGGCCGGCTCGACGGCGACCCGGGCGATGCCGCTCCAGCGCGACCGCAGCACCTCCCCGACCCCGACGAAGCACCCACCGACGCCGACGTAGGCGCACCAGCTCGCAATGGGATCAGTGAGCTGCACCAGCACCTCGGTGCCGATCTCGCGGTACCCGTCGAGCGCGTCGCGGTTGTTGAACTGGTCGGTGGCGTAGCCGCCGGTCTCGGCGACGATCTCCTTGGCGCGACCCATCATCTGCCCGATCAATCCGGGATGGATCCCCTCCGGACTGTCGATGATCTCGAGCTCGGCGCCGAACGCCGCCATCGTGCGCAGCTTCTCGGCCGCGAACGCGTTGGAGCTGACGATGCGCAGCGGGTAGCCCTTGACGGCACACACGAACGCCAGCGAGCTCCCCGTCGAGCCGCCCGTGTACTCGACCACGGTCTGGCCAGGCGCCAGGACGCCCCGCCGTTCGGCCCCCTCGATCATCGCCAGCGCCATCCGGTCCTTGTAGGAACCGGTCGGGTTGGCGGCTTCGAGCTTCACCCACACCTCAGCGTCGTCGGCCCCGGCGAGGACGTCGAGCCGGACCAACGGCGTGTGACCGATCCCGCTGAGCGCGCCAGGACGGTCGGGACGTGCTTCGGCGCTCATCAGGCGGTGGGGCGGTGATCGCGCCGGCGGGCCATGACCTCGGTTCCCGCCAGCGCGCGCGCCTCGGGCGACCCGGCCACGAGCCAGGCGATCGTCGCCGCCGCGAAGTCGGGCACGTCGATCGGCGGCTCCCAACCCGGTGGGTCGGTCGGGGGAAGATGCACGTCGGTCAGCAACCGACCTGGGTTGACGTTGTAACAACGCACGCCGGCGCCGCCGACCTCGGCGTGGAGCACGCCGATGATCCGGTGCGCGGCGGCCCGTCCCATCGCCGATCCGACACCCCACGCACCGGGTTCGGTCGGATCCTGCGTCGCGCTGACCGACGTGAGGTGCACCACGACGCCCTCGCCGCGTTCGACCATCGGCGGGATCAGCCGCTGGAACAGTACGAGTGGGTGCAGGGCGTTGGCCGTCAGGATCCGCTGGACGAGGTCGACGGGCACACCGAGCGCCGCGTCGTCGAGGCCGGGACCCTGGTAACGAGCGCTACTGATGACGACGTCGACGTGACCGAAGGCGGCGAGCGCCTCGTCCGCAGCGCGCTCCACCGAGGCCCGCTCGGTGAGGTCCATCTCGACGGTGACGACGACAGCGCCCAGCGCCCGGCACTGCTCGGCGGTGGCGGCGAGCGAGCCGACCTGCTGCATGCCGGCCGCCGGATCGTCGAGGTGGGTGCCGAGGTAGGTCGACGTCCCATCGGTCGCCCGCGCCGTGATCACGAGGTCGAGCCCATCGGCCGCGAGCGCGACCGCGGTCGCCTCACCGACGCCCCGGCTGGCGCCGGTGACGAGTGCGACAGCGCGGCCCACGCCGTGCACTGTAGGGGGCGCCGCGCGGTACGGCGTACGGTCTTGTCGTGGCACACGGCGACGACCGAGAGCAGATCCGCCGCATGGTCGAGGACTGGGTGATCTGGCGCGACTCCGGCGACTGGGATCGGTTCCTCACGCTGTGGCATCCGGAGGGCCGGATGATGGCGACGTGGTTCCAGGGCACCGCAGCCGAGTTCGCCGACATCAGCCGGGCCGGATTCGAACGTGGAGTTCGCATCCTCCACGTGCTCGGCGGAACGTCGGTCGACGTCGCAGGTGACCGGGCCATCGCCCAGACACGCATGGCGATCCATCAGCGCGCCGACGTGGAAGGAGTCGCCTGTGACGTCGTGTGCCACGGCCGGTTCTACGACTTCTTCGACCGCCGCGAGTCGCGTTGGGGGTTGGTGCTCCGCCAGCCGATCTACGAGAAGGACCGCCTCGACCCGATCGATCCGGCCGCCCACCTCCAGCTCGACGGTGACCTCCTGCGGCGCTTCCCCGAGGGCTACCGGCACCTCGCCTACCTCCAGACCCGCATCGGATACGACGTCAAGCCCGACATGCCGGGCATCACCGGGCCCGAGCTCGATGAGTTGTACCGGCGCGGCGCCAGGTGGCTGGCGGGCGGTGAGATCTGACCGTCAGCTCGTGAAGAACAGCTGCAGCTCGATGACGCCGTGGTCCTCGGCCGACACCACGATCGGAGCATCGGGGACGCTCACGCCGTAGTCGGCGAACACGATGTCGAGCGATCCGACCACGACGACGACACCGTCGACGAGTTGCGCCTCGAGCGGGATCTCGACCGGCCTCGTCGTGCCATGGATCGTGAGGTCTCCGATGGCAGTCACCGCCACCGGCTCGCCGCTGGCTGCCGCATCGCCCAGCTCGATCGGCTGGGTGAGCACGAACGTGGCGGTCGGGAACTCGTCGGTGTCGAGGGCGCGGCGGGCGTTGTCGTCGCGCCGGCTGTCGTTGGTGGTGATCGCGTCCATGTTGGCCTCGATCGAGACGGCGCTGACCGACGTCCCGTCGATCGTCATCGTTCCCGCCACCTCGGGCGTGCGTCCGACGGCCGTCGTCGAGCCGATTCCGGACAACTCCTCCTCGACGCGGAACCCGACGAACGTGCCCGTCGAATCCTCGAAGCTGAACTCCCCGATCGACGTGTCGACGGTCCACGTCCCGGCGATGCCGGTGGCGGCCGCGCCCGCATCGGTGGTCGCCGGCTCTGTGGTCGCCGGGTCGGCAGCGGCCGCGGTCGTGACGGGATCCGCGGCGGCGTCGGTGGTGACCGGCTCGACCTCATTCGACCCGACTTCATTCGACAACGTGCCCTCGTCGAGCGCCGCAGCGGCGGCATCGAGGTCGACCGCGGCCGGTGCGTCATCCTTGAAGAAGTACCAGATGCCGATTCCGGCCAGCGCCGCCAGCACCACGACGGCGCCGGCGATCCACTTCACCATCCGCCGCCGCCGAGTCGACGGAGGGCGTGGTGGTTCGAGGGGGAGGTCCATGGCGGGGGTTCCTGACGGTGAGCCTGATGGTGTGCCCGACGATGTGATCGTCACGTTGTCGCGCCGATCAGCTCAGCGGCGACCTCGAGAGCCGTATCGATCGAGATGGCGAACCCGATGTTAGAAGCGCTCACCCCACCGCCGCCGGTCGCGACCGCCGAATTGATGCCGATCACCTCGCCGTGGTCGTTGACCAGCGGCCCGCCCGAGTTGCCGGAGCTGATCGCGGCGTCGGTCTGGATCAGATCGTCGAGCGTGCCCTCGGACGTCTCGACGCTGCGGTCGAGTGCCGACACGATGCCCTGCGTCACGGTCAGGCCACCCTCGAGCGCGAGGGCGTTGCCGATCGCCACCACCGAGTCGCCGACGGCCGCCTGCTCCGACGACCCGAGCGACGCCGGCACCAGGCCCGACGTGTCGTCGACGTGCAGCACGGCGATGTCGTTGGCGGGATCGGTGCCGACGATCGTCGCGACGAGCGTCGCACCAGAACCCGGCACCGTGACCTCCACCTCGCTGGCGCCGTCGACGACGTGCGCGTTCGTGACGATGTAGCCGTCGTCGAGCACCACGCCGGTACCGGCGCCTGTCCCCTCCGCCTCGAACGGGCCGCGCCGGAGGTTCACGGTCGTCTCGATCGAGACCACCGAGTCGGCGAGACCGTCGACGATCTCGGCGACGCTCAACGCGCCCGAGGCACTGTCGACACCGACGTTGTCGATCGCGACCGCGTCCGACGGTGCGTCCGCGCCCCCGTCACCGGTGAGGTTGGCGCCCAGCGCGCCGGCGCCGAGTGACAGTGCGACCACTCCGACGATGGCCGCCCCGGTGCGCGCCCAGCGCCGCCGCCGGCCCGACGTCGACGTCTGCGGCTCGGGAGCATCGGGCGGCTCCGACATCGGTGGACTCCACACGACCGACCGGGCCGCGGGATCGGTCATCGGTGGCGGTCCGGCCGGCAGATCGTTCGGGGGTTCGTGGTGCGTGGCGTTGTCCATCAGCCGACCTTGCGCCCCGATGGTGTGAATCTGACGAGAACCGAGTGAGAACCCGGTGCGTCAAGTCTGGCCGATCACGGAGTGGACCAGGACATCGAGCCTGGCGAGGCCGTGGAGCGCGTTGTTGCGGCGCCACGACGCCTCGCCGATCTCGAACCGCTCGACCCGCGATGCGAGGGCGGCGATGACGGCGTGCCCCTCGAGACGCGCCAGACCGGCGCCGACGCAGTGGTGGATGCCGCGTCCGAAGCTGAGGTGATCGACTGGGTTGCGCGTCACGTCGAAACGATCCGGGTCCTCGAAATGCCGTTCGTCGCGGTTGGCGGAACCGAACAGCACCGCGACCCGCGACCCCTCTGGCAACACCGCGCCGCCGAGCTCGACGGAGCTGGCGGCGAACCGCGTGAACCGTTGGACGGGTGGTTCGATGCGCAACACCTCGTTGAACGCCGACGGGACGAGCGCCGGATCGCCGCGTACGAGGTCCCACTGGTCGGGATACCGGGCGAACAGCCAGACCGCAGCCGAGAGCGCGTTGACCGTGGTGTCCATGCCGGCCCACGCGTAGGCGAGCATCAGTCCGGGGCACGCATCGGGCTCGATGTCGCCGCGCTCACCCGCGGCGTAGATCTGGCTCCCCCATCGCTCCGGCGTCAGCCGCTCCGGGGTCGCGAAGCCTGTGCAGTAGTCGAACAGCTCCCGGAAACCCGCGAGCGAACCGCGCAACAGGTCGTTGTCCGGCCCAAACGTGTTGAACGCCGCGGCCGCCCGTTCGAGAAGGTGCTCGCGTTCTTCGTCCGGCAACCCGACGAGGTCGGCGACCACACCGACGCTGTAGGGCTGGGCGAGGTCGGCGACAGCGTCGAACGAGCCCCGCTCGACGAGATCGGCGACCATCGCCTCAGCCCTGTCGGTGATACTCGGCTCGTGCGTCGTCAGCGCGCGCGGGACGAGTTGAGCGTTCAGCACCTTGCGGCGCGTGTCGTGGAGCGGCGGATCGGTCGTCAGGATCCCGCGGCCAGATTTGGCGTTCATCGCGTCGTCCATGCCGACGCCGCGTGCCGACGTGAAGCGCTGCCAGTCCTGTAGCACCGCCCGCACCTCGTCGTAGCGGGGCAGGGCGTACGCCCCGTACCTCGTCATCCAGACGACGGGTCCGAGTTGACGCAGCTCGGCGTACGCGGGATAGGGGTCGGCCAACACGTCGTCGGCCCAGAGATCGACGTCGGTCGACGGGCAGTCGGTCACCCGGGCGAGCGTAGGCGCGCCCGTTGGGCGAGGATCACGGTCGCCGTGCGGACGTCGTCGACGGTCGCCGCCGGCTCGTCGAACGCGATCCTTGCCGTGCGGCCGCCGCCAGGCGTCGTGACCCACAGCGTGACGCCATACCGATCGACACCCGAGGTACGAGCGGTCGTCGCATCGTTCAGTCCGGCGTACGCCTTGGCGAACTCGAGCAGCACGTCTGCGTGATCCTCGTCGAGGTGGGTTCGGATCGCCTCGGCGAACCGTGCGATCGGGTCGGGGCCCCGGCTGGCGTACTCGTCGGCGCCGACCCAACTCATGTGTCCGAAGCCGCCGACGTACCGCACCGACGAGGGCTCGAGGTGCCACCACGAGAAGTCGGGGAAGTCGACGTAGAACGCGGCACCCGGATGGGCGGCGAGGTACTGCTCGCGCAGGTCGGCCCTGGTCGTGATGTCGAACGGCACGAGCGTGCCGACGAGCGTGACCCGCGCCGCGGCCAGCGGATCATCGCCGTCGGGAACGTGCGTCGCGACGAGCAGGCTCGCCCGCGGGTCGTGCTTGGCGTTGATCGTGTGCTCCGCCATCGAAGAGATGCACACGACCGGGCGTCCGAACGCATCGTCCACGTACGACACCACACTGCCGAACGGGAACCCGTCGGCCGTGAGCGTCGCCAGGTGGCCGCGACGTTGGGCCGCCACCAGCGTCCACGCGTACTCGGCGTCGTGGGGGAACGACGAGACGTCCCCGGCGCGCGCCTGCGGTAGACGCCACCGCCGACCGGGGAGAGCGATCCGGCGAACCCGATCGACACCACCTGGTCGGTCCACGGATCGGCCGGTGAAGTGATCGCCGCGCCGACGAGCGAACGCAGCGCGCACGGGTCGAGATCGGCGCCTGGTCCGAACGACACGGAGAGGACCGTGCCGTCGGCGTACGTGAGCGAGAGGGCAGCGTCGGACACCGTGTGGGCCAGTGCGGCGGCGAGGCGGACCTGCTCGAGCTCCATCACGCGCACGGCGTCCTTGCCGAGGCCATGAACGCGCAGAACTCGTCGCGTGTGACGGTCCACGTGTCTCCGGCGCGCACGAGTGTGCCCGAGAGGTCCGAGTACGCCGGATTGCCACCGAACAGCACGTCGTACGTGACGGTCGCGGTGTCGCCGTCGACGACGACCGCCGTGACGTCCATCGTGATGCCACCCATGCCGTCACCCGCGGCGGTGTAGGCCTCGATCGTCGCCGCCAGATCGGCGACATCGGGGAGGAACGCCGCCTTGGCGTCGGCGTCCGTCGCCGAGTCGAACACCGTCTCGTAGGCGAGCGCAGCCACCGCCTCGTCGTCGTCGGGCTCGCCCGCCTCCGATCCACCGGCCGCGACACCTTCGCCGGTGTCCTGGCCGGGCACCGCCGTGGCCGGGTCGCCGTCGACCGCCGCCGCCAGCTTCGGCACCAGCTCGTCGAGCAGGTACGGGATGCTGAGCGGGCTCGAGAACGAGAACGCGCCCGACACCTCGAAGTCGGCGAACACCTCGCGACCCTCGGTCGCGAACGCGAGGGACTGCCGCAACGGCAACTCCAAGATCTCGTCGAGCACGAGGTCGTCACCGATGAGCCACACGACGGTGTCGAGGTCGAGCAGATCCAGTTCCTCGGCGCTGAACGAGGCGAAGAATGCGTCACCGGCGATCTCGTCGAACTCCGACGGGATCACGAATCCGAGGTCGGTGAGCAACCGGCTGCGCACGTCCGATGAGGTGTAGGCGCCGGGAGAACCTTCGAACGAGAACGCGATCCGCGCTGGTGGCGCCGACGAACTCGGGATGCTCGGTCTGGATCGACGCGTACCGGTCCTCGATCGAGGTGACGAGGTCCTCGGCGAGCTCGGCCTTGCCGACGGCACGCCCGACGATGCGGGTCTGGTCCTGCCACGGCGTGCCGTAGTCGATGTACTCGCCCGGCTGGGCGATCGTCGGCGCGATCGTCGACAGCAGCTCGTACTCCGACTCGGTCATGCCCGAGTAGATGCCGACGATCAGGTCCGGTTCGAGCGCGGCCACCGCCTCGACGTTGAGCTCGGCGCCGTTCGGGCTGAGCACCACCGGTTCGGCGTCGCCGAGCTCGTCCTGCGCCCACGGCCACACGGCGAACGGCTGCTCGCCGTACCAGTCACGGATGCCGATCGGGATCACACCGAGCGCGAGCAAGGCGTCCTGGTCGTTGAAGCCCACGGAGACGACGCGAGTCGGCTCGGCATCGATCGTCGTCGACCCGTACTTGTGCTCGATCGTCACGGGAAACGCAGCGTCACCGCCGCCGACCGCGTCGGTTCCCGCCGGGCCGGTCGTGTCGACCGCGGCGTCGTCGACGTCCGACGCCGCGGTGGTGTCGGCGGCGGTGTCGGCGGCGGTGTCGGCGTCGTCGTCGCTCCCGCAAGCGGCGGCGAGCAACGCCGCGGCAGCGAGCGCGACGAGCGCGCGGGCAGGGTGTCTCATTGGTCAGTCTCCTGTTGTCGAGGTCGTCGGATCTTGCGGTCGGGCTTCGGAACCGGTGCCGGGATGCAACTCGCCGACCAGCTCAGCGAGCAGCATCCCGGCTCTCGGCCCCCCGCCGAAGAGGTACTGATCCGGGTGAGTGATCACCCGTGCTGCCTCTCCGGCAGGTGTCTGGGCGATTCCCGGGATCGCCAGCAGATCGTCCAGACCACCGACCGACTCGAGGCCGGTGGTCGAGACGAGGAACACATCGGGCGCCGCTTCCAGCACGCTCTCCGCCGTGAGCGGCGCGTTGTCGACGACGCCGAGCTCGGTGCCGACGTCGATCGCACCGGCTGCCGAGATCACCCAGTCGATTCCGCTGTTCTTGCCGAACACGAACTGCACCCGCTCACCGCGCAGATAGAGCGCCATCACCCGTGGACGATCACCGCCGGCGGCAGCCGCGGCACCGGCCTCGGTCGCAGCATCGATCGCCGCCTGCACCTCGCGGGCGAGTGCTTCACCGCGTTCTGGGACCCCGAGCGCGTCGGCGACCTCACGGATCTTGGTCGCCGGGCCGCTGGCGTCGACCGGCCGATTGATCATCACGAGCGGGTACCCGAGGTCGCGCAGTTGGTCGAGCGTCTCGGCGGGACCCGCCAGATCGGTGGCGAGCAGGACGGTCGGTTCGAAGCCGGCGATCGGCTCGGCCGACAACGATCGCTGGTAACCGATCTCCGGCAGCGCGTCGGCCTCCGGTGGGAACGTGGCCGAGAGATCGGTCGCCACCACACGATCGCCGAGCCCGAGCGCGAAGACGACTTCGGCCAGGTCGCCGTCGAGCGGGATGATGCGATCGATCGACTCGACGGTGACGACGTCGCCGTGGGCGTCGGCGAGTGTGACCGGCAGGCTCGGCTCGGACGCCGGCGGCGCGGTGGTTTCGGGCACCGACGATGGCGCCGATGGGAACGTCGTCGAGCGCTCCGCGGCATCCGCTCCGCCGCACGCCGATGCGAGCGTCAGCCCGACCACCAGCAACGCTCTGCGATTCATGTTAGGGATACCTAACAGATGTGGGTAGGACACGTCAATCCCGGGCGGCAGCAGCGGTATCGAACGGTCGAGCGAGTGGATACCGTCCGTGCCATGACCGACGGCCCCACGATCGATGGCCAGGTCACGCCCGACGACGTGGAGCGAGCCGCCCGACGCATCGAGGGCCTGGTGCGCCGGACGCCGGTGATCGAGTACGGCGAGCTGATCCTCAAGCTCGAGCTGTTGCAGCACGCCGGTTCGTTCAAGCCGCGCGGCGCGGCGAACCGTGTACTGGCCGAACGCGACCGCGCCGGCCACCTCCCTTCGACCGGCGTCATCACTGCCAGCGGTGGCAACCACGGTGCGGCCGTCGCCTACGTGTCGCACGCGCTCGGGATCGCCGCCGAGGTGTTCGTGCCGTCGATGTCGCCGCAGATCAAGCACGACAACGTCGCCCGCTTCGGGGCCACGTTGCGGGTGGTCGACGGCTACTACGACGAGGCGCAGGTGGCGGCGAACGCCCGCCAGATCGAGTCGGGTGCGCTGATGGTGCACCCGTTCGACCACGCCGACACGGTCGCCGGGCAGGGCACGATGGCCCGCGAGCTCGAGGACCAGATCGGTGGCTTCGACACCATCGTCGTCGCCACGGGTGGCGGCGGCTTCGTCGCCGGCCAGGCCGCGTGGTTGCGCGACCGGGCACGCGTGGTGAGCGTCGAGCCGGAGCTGTCACAGTCGCTGCGCGCCGCGCTGCAGGCGGGGCAGCCGGTCGACGTCGGAGTGAGCGGCCTCGGGAGCGACTCGATGGGCGCCAAGCGCGTCGGCGATGCCCCATGGGTGATGATCCGCCAATTCGTCGATGAAGCGGTCGTGGTCAGCGAGGACGATCTGCGTGCCGCGCAGCGCGAGCTGTGGCAGCAGTTCCGGCTCGTCGCCGAGCCAGGCGGCGCCGCGGCGCTCGCCGCGATCCGCTCCGGCGCCTATCGCCCGTCGCCCGACGAGCGTGTCGTCGTCGTGGTCTGCGGCTCGAACTGCGACCCAGCCGACGTCTCCGGTCCGTGATCGCCCGCCCATCCGGACGAGGGCTCTGAGGTCAGTTGGCGCTCGGTGGCGTCGTGGGTGTAGCCGTGGGTGGTGGGTTGAAGGTGACCCAGTGCATCTGGAGGCGTTCGCCGAGGGGATGCTGGTATCGGCCCGTCGGTTGGGGTGGTGGCCCGGTGGGTGGTCGGGCGACCGCGGCGGGGTGCATCACGTGGCCGTAGATGTCGGTGAACACCAGCCCGTGGGGGTCGTCGGCGTTGCCGGCGATGCCGAGGCGGCCCTTGTGGTGGAGCCGGTGATGCCGGGGACACAGGCAGGCAAGATTCCAGGTATCGGTCGGGCCCGCTCCGTGGTTGGGGTCCCAGTGGATGACGTGGTGGACGTGCAACACCCGATCTGATCCGCACAGCCGGGGACGCGGCAGCCGCGGTCACGCAGGATCACGAGCCGGCGGGTGCGTTCGGGCACGGTGCGCTGGGTGCGTCCGACGCTGACGGGGATCCCGCCGTGCTCGTGGACGGTGTTGACGATGGTGTCGCAACAGATCAGGTCACGCAGCCAGGCTGGGAGGCGGTAGCCGAGCCCGTCGATCATGGCGTTGTCGACGTCGACATGGACGTGGACCCGGTAGCGATCACGCCGCCCGACGTCGGCGATCGAATCCAGCGAGCGGTTGGCGATCTCGACCAACGCGTCGGCTTTCGACACGGCGACGCCGTCGCGTTGGAACAAGGCGTCATGGGCTTCGCGGAGCGCCGCGTCCAACACGGCGCCGTGGTCGGCGTCGAGATCACCGCGTAGTTCCCAGCGCCCATCGTCGAGATGCCACAACGACAACGACTCGACCGGTTCGCGACGCTCGTGTCCGGCGGGTTGATCGTCGGTGGGGTCGGGCGCGAAGTCGTAGGAGCGCAACACCCGCCGCAGCTGCGTCACCGTCGCCAGCTTGGCGAACTCGCACAACTCGGCGTCGGCCCACCGTGGCGCTCTGGTGGCGATCGGCACGACCTGATCCAACGACAACTCGCCGGCATCGAAGGCGTCGAACGTCACCGGCAACTCGTCGCGCCGCTTGGCGACCGTCACCAGCTGCTGCGCGTGTGCCGTTGACAGCCCGGCTTTCCACGCCAGCCAGTGCGCCGGCGAGACGATCCCCGACATCTGCCACTCACCCGTGGCGAGGGCTTCGGCGACCAGTTCAACGAGTCAGTGCGTCGAGGACGTTGCGGTGACCGCACAGGTCGGCGAGGCGGTCCTCCAGCCGTTCCTGCGTCCCCGTCGCCATCCCCCATCGTACACATGTTCGATCATCGATGCAACCCGAGCAAAGGACAATTTCGACGAATTCGACCGTGCAATGAACACAGCTCGGTGTATCCCGCCGCTGCTGTGTGGGTCGTGCGAGGTGCCGCAACGAGGCGGCGCCCAGCCGGAGGACTCCCATGCACCCCTACATCGCCGCCGCGATGAGCCGGAAGCGATCCGGATTGGCCGCGTTCGACCACGTCCTCCCCACTGCTCGTCTCGACACCTCCTTCCGGACCGTCGATCGACAACCGGCCAGGACTCGTTCCGGCGGCGGTGTCGCGCGATGTCTGACCTCGTTCGTACTCGGGAGCGTTGCTCAGGGCGCCCCGTTCGTGCTGGTCGGTGCCGCCCTCGAACGCCGCGACGTGAACCCTGGTTGGCTGGCAGCGATCGCCGCTGTCCGGCTGGCGCCGTACCTCGTGTGCTCACCCGTCGCCGGCGCGCTCGCCGGTCGCCACGAGGCGAGAGCCATGTTCGCGGTCACCGGACTGGCGCGCGGCGCCCTCGTCGTGGCGTTGTGGATCGGACTGGGCGTCGATGCCCCGGCGCCGGTGCTGGTGTCACTGCTGTTCGCGCTCGTCGCCGCCGGCACCCCGACGTTCCCGTCGCTGATGCGGACGGTTCACGACGCCGCGGCGCCGGCCCGTCTCGACCGCACGAGTGCGCTCGCCGCCGGGCTCGAGTCGGCTGCCTTCGGTGCCGGGCCGGCGCTCGGAGGGCTGCTGCTCCTCACCGGCACCACGAGCTCACTGTTGGTGTGCGCGGCGATGCTGGTCGCGTCGGCGGCGCTCGCAACGTCCCTGCCGGCCACGGGTGGGACGACCCGTACGATTGGCGCGACCAGCCAGCCGGTACGCAGCTGCCGGCCGGTTGCTGTTCCGACCCGACGTACGAACGGCGATCATGGCCGTGCTGGGTGTGAACGTGCTCGCCGGACTGAACGCCGCCTTGCTCGTCCGACTTCCCGCCGGGCTTCACTTGGGCGGCGAGCGCGCGTTCGGGCTGCTGTCGCTCGTCTTCGGCGTGGGGGCGTTCGGCGCGTTCATCGCCCTGCTCGGGCCGATCCGCCGAGGGCGCCGTCCGATGCTGCCACTGGCCACGGCCGGTGGCGCCGTCGCTCTGCTGTCCACCACCAGCGATCTGCCCTTCGCGCTGGTCATGTGCGGTGCGCTCGGCGCCTCGATCCTCATCGCCGAGGTACTCGTCACGGGCACCCTCGGCCAGTCGCTCCCGGGCGCGCTGGTCGCGCCGGCGTTCGGCGTCCTCGACGCGTTGATGGTGGCGGCGATGGTCGGCGGCGCCCTCGTCGCTCCGCTGCTGACGACCGCAGTCGGACTGCGAGCGACGCTCGCCCTCGCCGGAATCGCTGTTCCCTTGCTGGCGATCTGCTCGCTGCATCTTCGCGGCCGCGGTGGGCGATGAACGCGCTGGTGCCCCGCGACGCTCTGGTGGGGATCGAGCAGTTGGTCCCGCTGGTCGATGGCCGGCTCGTTCCATACGTGAACCTGGACAACGCGGCGAGCACGCCCGCGTTCCGATCGGTGGTGGAGACCATCGAGGAGTTCCTGCCGTTCTACTCGGGCGTCCATCGGGGGACTGGTTACAAGTCGCGTGTGAGCACGACTGCGTTCGAACGCGCCCGTGACCTCGTCGGCGAGTTCCTGGGCGCCGACCCCGCGGCGCGATGTGGTCGTGTTCGCCAAGAACACGACCGAGGCGCTCAACCGGCTCGCCCGATCGTTGGCGGCCGACGACGACTCCGTGGTGTTGACGACGATGCTCGAACATCACTCGAACGACCTGCCGTGGCGAGGGCGATTCCGCACCATCCACGTCGGCGTCTGCCCGGACGGCACGCTCGACGTCGACCACCTCGATCGGCTCCTCGTCGAGCACGCCGGTCGCGTCGCGCTCCTCGCGGTGTCGGGTGCGTCGAACGTCACCGGGGTGATGCAGCCGGTGCACGAGCTGGCCGCCATGGTGCACGCGGCCGGCGGTCGCATCGTCGTCGATGCCGCGCAACTCGCTCCGCACCGCCGGATCGACATGCGGCCCCACGACGATCCCGGTCATCTCGACTTCGTCGCCCTGTCGGCCCACAAGTTGTACGCGCCGTACGGCACCGGCGCGCTGGTCGGCGCCCGGTGCGCGTTCGCCGACGCGCCCGACCACGTGGGAGGCGGCACAGTGAGCGCCGTGACGACCGACGCCATCGCCTGGGCCGACCTCCCCGACCGGGAGGAGGCCGGCAGCCCGAACGTGCTCGGCGCGGTGGCGATGGCCGCCGCCACCCGAACCCTCACCGATATCGGGCTCGATCGCATCGCCGACCACGAGCGCCAGCTCACGCGGTACGCGATCGACCGCCTGGGCGGAGTGCCCGGCCTCAATCTGCACGGCCCGACCATGACCTCCGGTCCGAACGCCAAGGTCGGCGTCATCCCGTTCACGATCGCCGGGATCGACCACGGGCTCGTCGCCGCGATCCTCGGGTACGAGCACGGCATCGGCGTTCGCAGCGGATGCTTCTGCGCCCATCCGTACATCGCCCACCTCCTCCAACTCGACCGAGCCGATTCGATGGTGTGGCTCGAGCGGGCGAAGCGGGGCGACAAGCGCGGCGTGCCCGGGATGATCCGGATCAGCCTCGGCTGCTACAACGATCGGCACGACGTCGATCGCGTCGTTCACGCGCTCGAGCGGGTCGTCGCCGGTGACTACACGGCCGAGTATCGGGCCGACGTCGACGGATCGTTCCACCCCGCCGGCTACGTCGAACCGCTGCTGCTCTCGCTCGACCGAGGATGATCCGAGTTGGCGTGCACGCGCACGCTCCGGTGGTCGACGAACCGCCGGGCATAGAGTCCCGGCGGTGCCGGACTTCCTGGTGGACGACGCGATCCTGCTCGTCTTCCTCGTCATCGGCGTCGGCGCCGGCGTCGGCAGCGTCCGCATCAGGGGGATCTCGCTCGGGCCGGCGGCGGCGTTGTTCGTCGGCCTCGCGGTCGGCGCGGCCGACGACGCGGTCGGTGGAGCCGATGGCCTGGGACTGCTCCGCCAGTTCGGCCTCGTGCTGTTCACCTACACGGTCGGCCTGGCGTCGGGTCCGACGTTCATCGCCGGCCTGCGTCGTGGCGGCGCGCTCGCCGTCGCGGTCACCGCGGCGTTGGTCGCTTCGCTCGCCGGGTTGTGCGCGTTGGTGGCCTGGGCGATGGATCTCTCTGCTGCCGACCGGGCCGGGCTGTTCGCCGGCAGCACCACCAACACCCCGTCGCTCCAGGCCGCGACCGAGGCCGTGACCGACGGCGACCCGGTCGTCGCCTACTCGCTCGCCTACCCGGCCGCGATCGCGTCGATGATCGCGATCCTGACGTTGCTGCTCGGGCGCAAGCTGCGGCTCCCGACACGACTCGAGCCTCCGCCACCTTCGGCGCCGGTCGAGCAGCTGATCAACTGGACGGTCGACGTCACGACGCCTGGTCTCCCGACGATCGGCGAGCTGCGCGCGCGATACCCGGGCCTGGGGTTCAGCCGCGTCGAGCACGACGGCGTGGTGACGATCGCGACGACTGGCGACCGTCTCGACCCGGGCGATGCGGTGGTCGTGATCGGTCCGAAGCCGGCGGTCGAGGCGTTCTGTGCCGACGTCGGGCAACGCAGCGATCACCACCTCCCCCTCGACCGCTCGACGTTCGACTTCCGACGGATCCTCGTGTCCGACCGACGACTCGCGGGTGAGCGGATCGGCGACCTCGACCTGCCGGGCCGCTTCGGGGTGATGGCGACCAGGGTCCGGCGCGGCGACGACGACCTGCTGTGCCACGACGGCGTCGTCCTCCAGCTCGGCGACCGAGTGCGTGTGGTCGGACCGTCGACCGGCATCGACGAGGCCGCCCGCGCACTCGGCGACTCCGAACGGGGGCTGTCGGAGGTCGACGCGCTCGGTTTCGCACTCGGCGTCGCGGCCGGGCTCCTCCTCGGCATCGTCGACGTGCCACTTCCGGGCGGGGGCGAGATCGAGCTCGGACCCGGCGGTGGGCCACTGGTGGTCGGGCTCTGCCTCGGTGCGATCTCGCGCACCGGGCCGATCACGTGGCAGATCCCGCGGGCGGCCAACCTCGTTCTCCGTCAGCTCGGAATCCTGATGTTCCTGGCGTGCGCCGGGCTGGGTTCGGGCGCCACGTTCGCCGATGCCGTCGGCACTCGCGCGGGTCTCGAGCTGTTGGCGGCCGGCGCCTTCATCTCTGCGGTCTTCGCCGGGCTGATCCCTTTCGTCGTGCAACTGACGATGCGAAGCGACGTGGTGCAGACGGCAGGAACGTTTGCCGGCATCGAGACCCAGCCGGCCGCCCTCGCCTACGCGGTCGACCGGACGGCCGGCGACGAACGCGTCAACGCCGCATACGCGCTGGTGTTCCCGGTTGCCATGATCGCCAAGATCATCACGGTCCAGTTCCTGGTCTGAACCCTGCCCCGTTGGGATCGTGGGTGTCTCACTCCGTCCCCACGCTCATCCGGTACCGCTCTTACCTTTGGCCGAGACGATGCGGGCGATGACATCACACGCGAACGACAACGATGACGACTTCGGCGGGCTGGCGCGCGACCTTCCGGGCCTGCTCTCCCGCCGCAGCGCGTTGGCGCTTCTCGCCGGTGGCGGCCTCCTGGTACTCGCCGCGTGCGGGTCGGACGACGACACGACCTCGTCCACCAACGGGTCGTCGACCGCCGGTTCGGGCGACACCGTCGGGACCACGGGTCAGCCGGCGTCGACGAGCGCTTCGACCGTCGCGTCCGAAACGGGTGCTTCGGTCGCCTGCGAGACCATTCCCGAGGAGACGGCCGGGCCGTTCCCCGGCGACGGTTCCAACGGCCCGGACGTGCTGAGCGAGAGCGGGGTCGTGCGTCGCGACATCACGTCCAGCATCGGATCGGCCTCCGGCGTCGCCGAAGGTGTCCCGCTCACGATCACGCTCGACCTCGTCGACACCGCGAACGGTTGCTCGGCGTTCGCCGGCGCCGCGGTGTACCTCTGGCACTGCGACCGCGACGGGCAGTACTCGATGTACTCCGACGCGATCGCCGACCAGAACTACCTCCGGGGCGTGCAGGAAGCCGACTCCAACGGGCAGGTCACGTTCACGAGCATCTTCCCTGCGGCGTACTCAGGTCGCTGGCCGCACATCCACTTCGAGGTCTATCCGAGTCTCGACGCGGCGACGTCGGCGCAAGGCATCCTCGCCACGTCCCAGATCGCGCTCCCCGAGGAGACCTGCAACCTCGTGTACGCGACGGAGGGCTACGAGCAGAGCGTGAGGAACATGGCGCAGACATCGCTGGCCACCGACAACGTGTTCAGCGACGACGGTGGCGCCCGCCAGCTCGCGACGACCTCGGGCGACGTCGCCAGCGGCCTCGACGTGCAGCTGACGGTCCCCGTCTGATCCTTCGTCGAGAGCGCGAGCACGGCTATTGCTCGTCGGGCTGGAGCTGCGGGATGATCAGCGGCATTGGTGCGGCCCGTGTCGGCACCATCAACTCGGCGGGGATCCTTCGGGCGTGCAGGAGCAGGATGACGCTCAGCACGAGCAGCCAAATCGGGAACACGAGCGCCAGCCACGTCTGCAACGACGCGCTGAGGAGCAAGAAGGCGGCCACCACGTAGCCGCTCCACGCGAACCAGCCCGGCACGACCCGTGAGGTGCGCCCGATCGTCGACGTGGTCATCACGAACATCGCCGCCATGCGCAGGGCGAACACGAGCACGAGCGTGTTGCCGAATTGGGGGAACTGGTGCGCCACCACGGGGTCGATGTCGCCGTCGGAGAACTCGACGCTGGCAGCCAACACCGATGTCGAGGCGGCAGCGGCGAAGAACAGGGCGACGTACAAGATGCCCGAGACGAGCTGGATGTTGGACAGCAAGATGTTGACGCGTCGGGCCGTTCCTTCCACCCACATTCTGAGGGCGACCACGAACCAGATGAAGGCGATCCCGGCGAACGGCATGAGGTAGAGGCCGACGAGCAGAACGCGCCGGCTCTCGGCGCTGGTGTAGAACTCGGTGATCTCAGCAGTCGCCGCGTTCGCGCCCGGCCGGGACGACAGCAGCCAGAACGAGACGAGAAAGAGCACGGCGTGTAGGCCACCGACGGCGGCGGTGAGCATCGCCGCGTTGCGCAGTGACCGGGCATGTTCCGGCGACGCCGGACCACCGCTCTCGTCAGGAACCTGTTGTGTGATTCGGTCAGAGTAGGCCGTCCCGGGATCGCCATCCGACCCAAGTCGCGTCGTTGCCTCACTCGATACGCAGGCCGGAGTCGCCCGAGGGGTGCCGTGAACTGAATCGTCGAGGAAGCCCTCGGTCGTCACAGTCACAACGACGTTCGAGCGCTCGGCGGGGCCTTCCTGAATCGTTCGCAGGTCCGAATTCGGACATCGCGTCGCGATCGTCGGGAGCGCCAGGACCAGCACATCGCGGACACGCTCATCCGTCTTCGTCCGCGATGCCTTGACGAGTCGCACGACTTCTTCGGATCAGTCGACGTCGCTTTCCTCGTGCGCAGAGCCTCATCTGATCTTCCCGATCTGGTGCCGCTCCTGTCACGCGGCAAGCACCGCAGCCCGCGCCAGGGGGCGTGCTTCATGGAGATGGCTTCCTACCTCGCCGGTGAGCGATGGAGCGACAGCCCCGGCTGCACCCATCCGTTGCTGGCGTCCGTGGCGAGGCTCGTAAACGACCTCACGTCGGACCGCAACCGGCGGCGGTTGGTCGAGCTGATCCCGTCGGTGATCGGGCTGACGACGAACGATCCCCGCGCCGACGTCCGCATCGCCCTGCGGTGCGCGACGACGGCGCTTCCGATTGCCTCCGCCGAGCGTCAGAACGCCCTCGCCGTGTCGGTGCTCGCAGCCGAGCGGACGATGGCCGCGCTGGAGGGCCGCCCGCTCGGTCGCCTCAGCGCCACCAGCGTACGGGCAATGGACAGCGCGCCGCTCGCTGCCCGCTGGGCCCGCAACTTCGCCGGCGGCCTCGACGTGTCCGTCGACGGGTTTCGCCGGTTCGGCGCGCCGAACGCCGTTCGCGTCGCCGTGCCGGGGATCGCCGAGGCGTGTGTGCCCGATCCCGATGAGCGCTTACACGAGCTACTCGTCGCCGTGATCGGAGAATGCGCTGCAGTGTGTGGACGGGAGGCGGGCGAGGACCTGGTAGACGCGGCGGTGTAACACGCCGAACGCCGCCTACGTGCGGTCCCGCGCTGCGTGACGTTGTAGTGCACCTGGTTCCGGCGTCGCCACTCGTAAGCGCCGCCCGAGTCACCCCGCCACGTCGGCTGCGAGACTGGCCCGGCCATCCCCGCCTACGAGTCGTCACGGGCGCCTGAACGAAAGGGGCAGCAAATGAGCGACGTCGTCGTTCGCACCTCGATCCTCACCCTCCCGCCCGAGCGGCTCGCCGAGGCCGAGGCGATCCTCGTCACCGCCGAGGACGACCTTCGCGGGATCCTCGACCTCTCCGGCCTGATCGCCTACTTCGCCGGCGTGGACCGCCAGCGCTCACAGCTGATCAACGTCAGCTTCTGGAACACCGTCCACGACGCCGAGCAGATGAGTACGTTCCAGCCGATGCTCGATCTGGCGCAGCGACTCTCTCCCCTCGGCGCCACCTTCCTCCGCCCCATCCCGAACTTCGAGACGGTGTGGCATTGGGGCGACATCATGCCCGCCACGACCTGAACCAACCGGCCGCCTCCGACCAGGCCCTGCCGGAGGGGCAAGGGCGAGGCGTGCTGACCGACCATCGCTCGCCGGGTTCGTGTGCCTTTCAGCTGCCAACAGTTTGTCGGTTGCCGGTGTGCACACGCTGGTGCGGTTCACCTCGGAGCGGCGAACGCCACCGCCAATGGTTGGGCGCCCCCGCCACCGTTGGCCACGGCTGCGGGGCACGCCGACACCGCCACGAGGACTTCGCGTTCGGCACGAAAGACGATCGAGTCACCGGACCGCGAACGCGGAGGCCAGATAGACAGCCGCCCATCCGCAGCAACCGACGTGCACATGAACACGTTGAACGCCACGGTCACCGTCCCCACCGGAACTCCGAGGCTCAAGAGCGCTCCGGTCAGGTTGTCGTAGCAGTTCGGATGCGGCGCCGTGACCCCGTACTGAATCTCGAACATCTCCTGGCTGCACGGCGTGTACAGGAAGTCGTGACGGCCGACGTCGTCGTGGACGATCGTCGCCAGAGTTCGGCTCTTCGACGAGAACAGCCTCGCCCCGACGGTCAGCAAGACCGTTCCGTTGTAGTCGAACGACCTGCCGTTGCTCAGACCGTCAGTCACGTCGACGGCATCGACGAAGAAGACGTCACCGGACTGCCCGCCCTCGACGTCGCTCACGCGCACCAGCCCGCCCGCAGGCACACGCCACGCATCGCCCGTGGCCGCCCGAACCTCATGCACACTCCATTCCGGCAGCGCCGCGCTCACCTTCACAGATTGCCTCGTCGAGACCTGATCATCGACATCCAATATTCGCGTCCGGCAACCGCGGCATCGAGTGTCCTGTACCGCCGGTCGCGCTGGACACGGGCGCGGTTGCAGCGGTGGCGCGTGCTTCGCTTGCAAGGCGGCGCAAGGCTTACGCTCTACTCATGCGGATGCTCTACATGACCACGGCTGGCACCTCCGACCCGACGCGGGCCTCGATTCCACTTCACCTCGCCGTCAACGGCTCGTTGGAAGTCGGTCACGACGTCGGCGTCGTACTTGCCGGAGACGCCACCGAGCTGCTCAAGACCGCCGTGCGCGAAAGCCTGGAGGGCGTCGGCGTGCCGCCCGTGCGCGACCTGCTCGCCAAGGCGCGACAGCACAACCTGCCGATCTACGTTTGAAAGGGATGCGCGGTCGCCCGTGAGGCGACCGACGAAGACCTGACGGCGATCGGGGGACAGTGGGTCACACCACCCGATGTCGCTCGGCTCATCGAGAACGCCGACCGGTTCGTCAGCATCTGACGCTTCGACGAACGAGCTCGTCTGACCGGGACGGCGTCTTTGACGCTTCCGACGTGCGGATTCGTTGTTGAAGTGGGAACAGGCCGCGAACCCGTCCGCCGAGATTCACTCGATACGCAGGCCAGATATCGCCCTGGCGATGACGAGCTGTTGGATCTCGGAGGTGCCTTCGAAGATGGTGTGGATCTTGGCGTCGCGGTGCCAGCGCTCGACGGGGTACTCGCGGGTGTAGCCGTAGCCGCCGAGGATCTGCATCGCTTCCTCGGTCACCCACACCGCGACCTCGCTCGCCTTGTACTTGCTCATCGAGCCCTCGGCGTTCTTGTAGCCACCGTTCTTGGCGAGCCACGCAGCGCGCCAGATCAACAGGCGAGAGGCGTCGATCTCGGTGATCATGTTGGCGAGCTTGAAGGCGATCGCCTGGTTCATGATGATCGGCCGGCCGAACGCCTTGCGCTCCTTCGCGTACTCGAGCGCGAACTCGTACGCGGCCCGGGCGATGCCGAGCGCCTGCGCACCCACGACCGGGCGCGTCGCCTCGAACGTCATCATCGCCGGCTGCTTGCCACCCGAGTGCCCGCTCTCGCGCGCCCGTGCCAGCTTCTCGTCGAGTCGCGGCTTGCCGCCCAGCAGGCACGAGCCCGGCACACGCACGTCGTCGAGCACGACCTCGGCGGTGTGACTGGCACGGATGCCGTGCTTGAGGTACTTCTGTCCCTGGCTGAGTCCCTTCGTGCCGGGGGGCACCACGAACGAGGCGTGCCCGCGGCCCTTCAGCTCGGGATCGACGGCGGCCACGACCACGTGCACGTCGGCGATGCCGCCGTTCGTGATCCACGCCTTGGTGCCGTTGAGCACCCACTCGTCGGTGGCCTCGTCGTACACGGCCCGCGTGCGCAGGCTCGACACGTCCGAGCCGGCGTCGGGCTCGCTCACGCAGAACGCCCCGAGTTGCACCTTGTCGGCGGTGCCGTAGCACTGCGGCACCCACTCCATCGCCTGCTCGGGCGTGCCGCTGCCGGCGATTCCCGCCGCCGCCAGCCCGGAGCCCATGATCGCCATGCCGATCCCGGCGTCACCCCAGAACACTTCCTCGACCGCGACCGGCAGCGTGAGACCCGTCGCATCGCCCATCGCGTTGAGCATGAAGTCGAACCCGTACAGCCCGATCTGGGCGGCTTCCTCGACGATCGGGTACGGGAACTCCTCGCGTTCGTCCCACTCGTGGGCGGCGGGCCGAATCACGTTCTCGGCGAAGTCGTGGACCCACTTCTGGATCTGCAGCTGGTCCTCGTTGAGATTGAGCGAGAAGTCCGTCATGGACTCTAAGTTACCGACTGGTAACCCCGACTGTCTACTCACCGGTAACTTCCGGTGTGGTTGGGGGACGCACCGGTCAGGGTCTTCCATTGGGGCGGGAAGAAGACCCTGACCGGATGCGGCTGAGTCCGGTGGGCCGATCGATCAGCCCTCGATCGGGGTACCAGTCGGCGTCGAGCACCCACCAGACGGCGTTCACGCCCTGACCGTTGACATCGCCGGCGGCGCTGTCGCCGGAGAAGTAATAGAGCGGCCAGCCGTTGTACGTGCTCTGCACCGTGCCGTCGGGCCGCGTGATCGTGCCGACCAGCGCCATGTCGAGGCCATCACCGACGGCGGCGATCTCGACCTGCGGCGGCCACGCCTCGGCGCACGCATCGACGCACTGGCTGGTGTCGCCCTGCGCGTCGGGCATGAACATGTACATCGTCATCCCCTCGTCGTCGACGATGATGTCGCCCAGGTCGGTGGTGGCCAGCGCCAGCGCCTCACCCTCGCCGGATCCCTCGGGTTCGGTACCGGCCGGTTCGGTCGCCGCCGGAGCTTCGGTCGCGGCCGGCTCGGTCGCCGCGGGGGCTTCGGTCACGGCGGCGGGGGTCGTGGCGGCGACGGTGTCGCCGGACGAATCGTCGTCGTCTCCACAGGCGGCGGCGACGAGGGCGAGGGTTGCGAGCAGGATGGGGAGCGATCGCTTCATCGGGGGAACCTCTCAGTCGGGGACTGCTGACGAGAAGATCTACGGAGCCGATGGCGAGAAGGTTCGCGACGACTTGCGGATCACCAGCCGGGCGTGTCGGCGACCGTCGCGCCGGTCAGCCGCTCGTCGCCGTCGTCCGGCTCGAGCGTGATCCAGATGCGCGGGAAGTCGGACCGCTTGACACCCGACCAGGCTTCGATCTGCCCCGACTCGCGGAACGTACCTGCCGGCACGTGCTGGCCGTCCACCGACGTCATCCAGATCGCGTAGTACTCGTTGGGGCCGGCGGGCGCCAGCCCGTCGACGTCGAGTTGCAGGTGCGTCCCGTTGTCGGTGTTCCATCCGTGGACGAGCACCACCGCGTCCGGCGACGCCGCGTTGGCATGAAGGGCCAGTTCCCAGTCGGCGCCGTCGTCGCGACCGCGGATCATCACGAGCGATGCGGTGGCGACACCGATCACCAACGCGGCCGCCGCACCCGCGATCCACCAACGCCCCGCCGACCACCGCGACACGCCCGTTGGACGGGCTGCCGAGACCACCGCGCCGATCACGTTCGACCGCAGCTCTGGACCAGGTGTCTCCCACACCGCCGGATCGCCGAGGCGCGCCCGGAGCACATCGAGCTCGGGAGTCACACGCTGGCAGTCGGCGCACTCCCGCAGGTGCGCTTCGCCCGCCTCCGACACCACGTGTTCGAGGTACGACCGCCGGAACTCGTCGCACGTCATGCCGTTTCCTCCCGCAGGTGTCCCAGCAGGTTGGCGAGACGACCGTACGCCCGGTGTGTCCTCGACTTCACGGTTCCCACCGGCACCCCCAACTCCTCGGCGGTCTCCTGCATCGTCTGGCGCTTGTAGTGCAGGCACTCGACCACCGCCCGCTCGCCGTCGGGCAGGCGGTCGATCATCGAGCGCACCTCCCACACCTGCCACAGGTCCTCGAACGTCGTCGGTAAGGCGACGATCTCGGCGTCGAGACTGACCGTCGTGTGCCGAGACTCGCGCCGGTACAGATCGATCGCGGTGCGCCGTGTGATCGTGTACAGCCACCCGCCGATCTCGACGTCGGGTTCGAGCCGATCAGCCGCCTGCCACGTCTTCAGGAACGTCAGCTGCACCGCCTCCTCGGCCAGCGACCGGTCACCGAGAGCCTTGTATGCCACCGCAAACATCCGCCTGCCATATTCGTCGTAGAGCCGTCCTACCGCGTCGGGATCGCCGTTGCGCAGTCTGGCGACGAGCGAATGAGCCGACATCTGTCCAGCACTACGTTCGGTGACGGCCGAACGGTTCGCGCCTCACGTCGGGATCTCGAGCAGCGCCGGCGCGATCGTCTCGTAGATCAACTTCGGCACCCGGCTTGTACACGTGGACACCGTCCCACCGATGTCCGAGGTCGGTGGCGATCGCCTCGTCGTTGCACCACGCCGTCGGCCCGGCGACGAACGTGACGTTGGCCGGATCGGAGTCGGCGACGCCCCGCATCAACTCGTTGAGGTGAGCGATGCGCGCGTCGTCACCGCGTTCGGGCAGCGCTGGGACACCTGCGCCATCGACGTCCTTGGGGCGCATGCACGCCACCTCGAGCAAGGCGACCTTGGCACCCGCGGCGACCATCGCGTCGATGCCCGATCGCAGCTCCGTCACGAAGAGCTGATCGAACTCGGGCGTGCCGAACACGTACGTCGTACCGTCGATCTCGATGTCGAACACGTCCCACGCGCCGAGCACGACGAGTGCCACATCGGCCTGCGCCGCGGCCGCCGCCCATTCCTGCTGCCAGCCGTCGCAGATCGAGAACGAGTTCGAGAATCCGTCGCGGGCGCTGAGCACACGTCCCGAGTCGTACACCCCGCACCCCTCCATCGAACCGTCGGTGACGACGAACGTGTCGCCGATCCCGTCGGGCAGGTTGATCGCCAGCGAGTGGGCCTGAGAGTCGCCGACGATCGCGACGTGGCGAGGCAAGACGGGTGCGGTCGACGGGACGACCGGTGCGGCCACCTCCTGAGCGACGCCAGTGTCGAGCGTTGCGGCGTCCGTCGCCAGCACGAACTCGGCGTCGTCACCGCCGGCGGCGGCATCGAACTGCTCGACGTTCGAGTAGAACGCAAGCAGACCGACGCAGAGCGCTCCACCGAGCGCGAGGCGCGTCCATCGGCTCGGTTCCTGCCGCGACCACCAGAATCCGAGGGCGCCTTCACGGATCGGCGTCTCGATGAACTGGTAGCAGAGCTCGGACGCGACCACCGTCACGACGAGCCCGAGCACGAACCGGCCGGCCGATCCATCCGTCGCGCCGACGAACACGAAGATCGGCCAATGCCAGAGGTACAGCCCGTAGCTCCGGCGCCCGATCTCGACGAGCGGCATCGCGGAGAACACGGCCCGCGCACCGTGCGCGGCCGGGTGTACAACCGTCAACACGGCCACCAACGACAACACCGAAACGAGTGGCAGCAGCCACTGGTACACGTAGCCGTCGGTGATCGTCGCCACGCCGAAGATGCAGACGAGCATCCCGATCGCGACGCCGCAGGCGATGTCGAGTTGACGACCCGGGACGTGCTGGGCGGCGACGGGGGTACGCCAGGGTCGCCACACGAACGCGGCCGCCGCGCCCAGCAGCAGTCCGGTCGAGCGGGTGAACGTCGACAGGTACAAGAAGTTGGTGCGATCGGATCCCTCGAGCACACCCAGCGGGCCGCCGAGCAACGACGGGCCACCGGAGTGGATCCAGAACGTGAACGTCATGATCGCGACCGCCAAGCCGACCAGCCAGCCGGCACATTGGGTCGGGGTCAGCCGCTGCCGTGTGAGCAGCACGAACGCGAACGGCCACAGCAGGTACCACTGCTCCTCGACGGCGAGGCTCCACAGGTGGCGGAGCAGCGGCGGATCGCCCGCCGCGAAGTAGGGCACGTCGCCCAGGACCTGGCCCCAGTTGGCGACGTAGAACATCGACCACGGCAGGTCGCGTCGCATCTGGGAGAGCTGCTCGTCCGATCCGAACACAGCCGTCCACGTCGCCACGGTGACGAGCACGGCGCCCAGTGCCGGCAGCAACCGGCGCGCCCGGCGGTACCAGAACTGACGCAACGCGATCCGTCCTGACCGCTCGCGCTCCTCGATCAACAGCGAGGTGATCAAGAAGCCGGAGACCACGAAGAAGACCTCGACGCCGAAGAACCCACCGTGCATCCATCCGAACCCGGCGTGGTAGCAGATGACGGCGATCACGGAGATCGCGCGGAGTCCGTCGAGGCCGGGCTGGTAGCCCATCGACGGCGTCGACGGCCGCGACGGCCCGCGTGGGCGAGACCTCACCGGCCGGTCCAACGTGTCGAGCCGTCGCAGTGCCGGCGTGTCGACCGTCGCGGTCATCGCGCTCTACCCCGGCCCGAAGGTCCGGTCACGGCTGGGCCTCCGGTCAACACGAGCCATCAGCCTACGGTCCCGAAGTACATCGCCGAGGTCATGCGATCTCGGTCCGCGCCGCGAAAAGCCAGCATCAGGACCGGACCCGTCGTTCAGAGGTGAAGCCCCGGTTCGGCGGCGGCGGCGGAGCCGCTTCGCCGCCGGTCATATCAGCGTCTGACGGTGGTGCCGGATTTGGTGGTCTCGACGGTCCAGCCGTCGGCTTGGAGCTCGGCACGCAGGGTGTCGGCGGCGGCGAAGTCCCTGGCAGTGCGGGCGGCATCGAGCGCAGCGGCCTTGTCGGCGACCTCCGGCGGCACCTCGGCGGCCGGCCGCAGCACGAGACCGAACACCGTCGCGATCTCGTGGGCCGCGGCAACCAGCGCCGGTGCGGAGGCGTCGCCCGCATCGAGGGCGGCGTTGGCCCGACGGACCGTGTCGAACAGCAGCGCGGTTGCCTTCGGCGTGTCGAGGTCGTCGTCCATCGCGGCCCGGAACTCGTCGAGCACGTCGGGATCCGGAGCCGCCGCCTCCACACCGCTCGTGCGGGCGGCGAAGGAGTCGAGGCCGGCGAGCGCCTTGACGGCGGCGTCGATCGTGTCGCCGGTGATCGTGATCTGGCTGCGATAGTGCGCCTGCAGCAGCACCATCCGGTAGGCC
This sequence comes from Ilumatobacteraceae bacterium, assembly GCA_963776935.1. GTDB lineage: Bacteria > Actinomycetota > Acidimicrobiia > Acidimicrobiales > Ilumatobacteraceae > JALOLG01. The sequence continues at coordinate 637,999 of CAVZOP010000001.1, forward strand.
CGCGGGTCGTACTGGTCGATCAAGTCGAGCAGGTTCGTGACGTTGCCGAGGCTCTTCGACATCTTCTCGCCCTCGGCGTCGACGATGAAGCCGTGGTGCATCCAGTGGTTGGCGAAGCGCTTGCCGAGCGCGACCGCCTGGGCGCGCTCGTTCTCGTGATGCGGGAAGCGCAGGTCCTGGCCACCGCAATGCAGGTCGAACCCCTCGCCGAGCAGGTCGAGGCTCATCACGACGCATTCGCTGTGCCAGCCGGGGCGGCCCTCCCCCCACGGCGACGGCCATGACGGCTCACCCGGCTTCGACAACTTCCACAGCACGAAGTCGGCCGGATGACGCTTCTGGTCGGCGCCGTAGATCTCCCGCTCGCCGCCCCCGACGAGCATCTCGTCGAGCGACTGATGGGCGAGCAGCCCGTAGTCCTCGACCGACTGCACCGACAGGTAGACGCCGTCGTCGGTGGTGTAAGCGCGACCGATCTCGACGAGTTGGCCGATCATCTCGACCATCTCGTCGACGTAGTCGGTGGCGTGGGGGATGTCGGTCGGCCGCTCGTTGTTGATCGCGTCCATCGCCTTCCACCACACCGCTTCGCACTTGGCGGTGATGTCCTGCCACGGCCGGTCTTCGCGGATCGCGCGGTTGATGATCTGGTCGTCGATGTCGGTCACGTTCGAGACCAATCGCACGTCCAACCCGGTCCACTCGAGGTACCGGCGCAAGATGTCGTAGGCGAGCGTCGCCCGCCCGTGCCCGATGTGCGGCGGCCCGTACACCGTCGGCCCGCACAGGTAGATCGACACCTTGCCGGGATCTCGGAGCGCGAGCTCGCGTACCTCGCGCGTGGCGGTGTCGTAGAGGCGCAGCACGAGCGTCAAGACTACGGGCCACCCCGCCCGGTGCCCGTTCCGGTTTGCGCCCGGGGTCGCGCCTTGGAGCCGCAACGGCCGGGGAAGAGAACGCTGCCATCCCGTAGCCTGGGCGGCCGTGGCGAACATCCCTGACAAGCCGACGCTCGATGGCATCGAGTCGCGCTGGGCCGCCCAATGGCAGGCCGACGGCACCTACGAATTCGACACGTCGGCACCGCGTGAGCGCGTGTTCTCGATCGACACTCCGCCGCCGACGGTGAGCGGGTCGCTGCACATGGGCCACATGTTCAGCTACACCCACACCGACATCGTCGCCCGGTTCCAGCGCATGAGCGGCAAGGCCGTCTTCTACCCGATCGGGTGGGACGACAACGGGCTCCCCACCGAGCGCCGAGTGCAGAACTACTACGGGGTGCGCTGCGACCCCACTCAGCAGTACGTCGAGGGCTTCGAGCCGCCGTTCAGGGGCGACGTCGCCAAGGATCACCGGCCGGTGCCGATCTCGCGACCGAACTTCATCGAGCTCTGCGACGAGCTGGTCGAGATCGACGAGCAGATCTTCGAAGCCGTGCTCCGCCGGCTCGGGCTGTCGTACGACTGGTCGTACCTGTACGCCACGATCGACGAGCGGTCGCGCCGGGCGAGCCAGCGGGCGTTCCTCCGCAACCTGCACCGCGGCGAGGCCTACCTGCAGGAGGCGCCGACGCTGTGGGACATCGACGACCGCACGGCAGTCGCCCAGGCCGAGATGGAGGACCGCGAACGTCAGGGCGCGTATCACAAGCTCCTGTTCCACCGCACCGACGGCGCAGGTGACGTCGAGATCGACACGACCCGGCCGGAGCTGGTGGCGGCATGCGTCGCGCTCGTCGCCCACCCCGACGACGAGCGGTACCAGCCGTTGTTCGGGTCGACGGTGCGCACACCGCTGTACGGCGTCGAGGTCCCGATCCTGGCCCACGAGCTGGCGGAGCCCGACAAAGGCACCGGCATCGCGATGATCTGCACGTTCGGCGACACCACTGACGTCACGTGGTGGCGCGAGCTGGCGCTCGACATGCGCCCGATCATCGGACGTGACGGGCGGATCCTGCCGACCCCTCCGTCCGGCGTCGCCGCCGAGCCGTACGCGGCCATCGCCGGGTTGACCGTCGCCCAGGCGCAGAAGAAGGTCGTCGAGCAGCTGGTGGCGTCCGGCGAGACCGTCGGCGAGCCGCGCCCGATCACCCACGCCGTGAAGTTCTACGAACGCGGCAGCCGCCCGTTGGAGATCGTCACCAGCCGTCAGTGGTACATCCGCAACGGCGGCCGCGATCCCGAGCTCCGCGCGGCGCTGGTGAAGCGGGGCGGCGAGGTCACATGGCACCCGGCGCACATGCAGCACCGCTACGACAACTGGGTCGAAGGGCTCAACGGCGACTGGCTCATCAGCCGTCAGCGCTTCTTCGGCGTGCCGATCCCGGTCTGGTACCGCCTCGACGACGCCGGCGAGCCCGACTACGACCAGCCACTCACCCCCGACGAGTCCCAGTTGCCGATCGACCCGTCGACCGACGTGCCGCACGGCTACACCGCCGACCAGCGTGGCCAGCCGGGCGGGTTCATGGGTGACCCCGACATCTTCGACACGTGGGCGACATCGTCACTGACACCGCAGATCGCCGGGAAGTGGGAAGAGGATCCGGCGCTGTTCGCCACCGTGTTCCCGATGGATCTGCGACCGCAATCGCACGACATCATCCGCACCTGGTTGTTCGCCACGATCGTGCGCAGCCACCACGAGTTCGGCGGCGCACCATGGCGCCACGCCGCGCTGTCGGGCTGGATCCTCGACCCCGATCGAAAGAAGATGTCGAAGTCGAAGGGCAACGTCGTCACGCCGATGGCGCTGTTCGACCAGTACGGCACCGACGCCGTGCGGTACTGGTCGGGCTCGGCGCGACCGGGCGTCGACACCGCGTTCAGCGAGGACCAGATGAAGGTCGGGCGCAAGCTCGCCAACAAGGTCCTCAACGTCTCCAAGTTCGTGCTCGGCTTCGGCGAGATCGACGGCAGCGAAGGCGGGGACGACGCGGCGATGGACGTCGTCGACCGCTCGATGCTCGCCAAGCTCGACGGTGTCATCGCCGAAGCGACCACCGCGTTCGAATCCTTCGACTACGCACGCGCCCTCGAGCGATCCGAGTCGTTCTTCTGGTGGTTCTGCGACGACTACGTCGAGCTCGTCAAGGGCCGCGCCTACGGTTCGCGCGGAGACGCTGCCGCGGCGTCGGCCAGGACGGCGTTGCGCACCGCCCTCGACACGCTGCTCCGCCTGTTCGCGCCGGTGATGCCGTTCGCGGCCGAGGAAGCGTGGAGCTGGTGGCACGAGGCGAGCGTGCACCTCGGTCCGTGGCCCTCACCGCTCGGTGGCGGCGGCGATCCGGAGCTGCTCGACCCGGTGTGCGCGGTCATGAGCGAGGTGCGCCGGGCGAAGACCGAGGGCAAGCAGAGTCAGCGAGCCGAGGTCGCCGAGCTACGCGTTTGGGCGCCGGCCGAATGGCGTGCTGCGATCGACGCCGGGCGCGCCGATCTCGCCGACGCCGGCTCGATTCTCGAGATCACCGTGACCGAAGGTGACCAACTCCGCTGCGAGGTGGTCCTCTCGCCATCGACGTAATGGGATCGAGGGGGTAGCGTCTACGGCTTATGCACACCAGGTTGGGTAGTGGTGTGGCGCTGTCGATCGTCGCCGTGGTCCTCGTGTCGGGTTCGATCGCGTACGCCGGCACCGAACCGCCGACGACGACGACCACGGTCGCTCCGTCGACGACGGTCGGAGGGATCCCGGGTCCAGCCCAGCTGAGCGAGGAGATCCTGCCGACGCGTGGGACATCGGTCCAGCTCACGCCGACGGTCCCCGCACCGGCGACGACCACCACCACGATCCCGCCCCCCAGCGACGAGCTCCCGGCCAACTCCGGTGAGGGACGCCGGGCGGTGTACTCGAAGTCGCGGCAGCGGGTGTGGACCGTCGAGGCCGACGGCACGGTGTCGCGCACCTATCTGGTCTCGGGACGGTTGACCTGGAACCAGCCGACCCCCAACACGTATCACGTGTTCTCCCGCTCCAGCTTCACGTGCAACATCAAGAACCCGTCGATCTGCTGGCGGTACATGGTCCGCTTCACCGTCGGCCCCGACGGCGACAACATCGGCTTCCACGAGATCCCCAAGGTCAACGGCAAGCCGATCCAGACCGAGGCACAGCTCGGACAGCCACTGTCGGGTGGCTGCGTCCGCCAGGCGACACCCGACGCCGAGAACATGTGGGCATGGGCGCCGGTGGGCACCAAGGTCGTGGTCCTGGCCTGACCTCGTCCGTCAGGGGCGGCAGTAACCTGACGGTCCGATGCCGTCCGAACCCTCGACATCTTCCGGGCCGACATCGCCTGAGCCGACATCCCCTGACCCGCCGCCCCCGCGTCCGGCCACTCGGCGGCGCACCTGGCCGCAACGGTTGACGATCGCGCTCATCCTGCTGACCTCGCTCGGCTGCTTCGGCGCCGCGGCGGCGCTCGGCGCCGGCCAGTGGGTCGTGTCGAACCGCAACCTGGTCGTGCTCCGCGAATCGGAATCGAACGAGTCGGCGACGGCGCCCGACGTCATCGTGCCGGGTGAGACCCGCCCGGCGCCGGAGGCCACCGCCGTCCCCGCGCCCGCGACCACCACCGCGCCGACGTTCCCGCCCGCCGACCCGGAGGCGCAGAACTTCCTCATCACCGGGGCCGACAACAACTCGTGCGTCGATCCCGACTCGCCGTACGCCGGGGCCTTCGGCGATCGGACCAACTTCGGCGAACGCAGCGACACGATCATGGTGTGGCGGGTCGACCCGTCCACCGACCAGGTGGCCGTGCTCTCGTTCCCACGCGACCTGTACGTCACCGTCGACGGTGGCAGCAAGGCGCGCATCAACTCCGCCTACCGGCGCGACGATCCGTCGCGCCTGCAGGACACGATCTTCTTGAACTTCCAGATCCCGATCGACCATTACATCCAGGTCGACTTCTGCGCCTTCAAGCGTCTCGTCGACGGCGTCGGGGGCGTGAAGGTGCCGTTCGAGTATCGCGGCGCGTGACACCAACACCGGGCTCGACGTGCCCGTCTCCGGCGGTGAATGCTTCGAGTTCGACGGCGACCACGCCCTCGCCTACGTCCGCTCCCGGCACTACGAGTACTTCGTCGATGGGGAATGGAAGACCGACGGGACGTCCGACTTCGGCCGCATCTCGCGCCAGCAGGACTTCCTGCGTCGCACCGTCGCCAGCCTGCTCGGCCGCGGTCCGTTCTCGCCCAGCGTGGCGACGGCACTGCTCGAGACCAACCGCGAGTACCTCACGATCGACACCGAGCTCACCGTCGGCCGGATGCTCGAGTTCGCCGGTGTGCTGCGGTCGCTCGACCCGAACGCGATCGCGTCGTACCAGATCGAGTCGACGTCGCAGAACGTCTCGGGCCAGTCGGTCCAGATCCCGAAGACGAAGGGCGAGAACATGCAGGCGATCCTCGCCATCTTCCGCGGTGAAGCACCCCTCGCCGCGGCACCCGATCAGGTCTTCGAATCGACCACCAGCGCGGCGCCGCTGCCCGGCGTGACCGCGGACGACTCCGCACCCACCACGGCGACGACGGCACCGGCGGTCGGGCCGGAGGAGAACACACTCGGGATCTCTCCGCCGCGCGACATCACCTGCTGACGACGTCGACGATCACTCGTCGAGCGCGCGACTCAGAGCGTCGGCCACCGACGCCGGACCGGCGACGGTGACCAGACGGGCACCGACCTGGGCTGCCAACGCCTCGGCTTCGTCGCTGTCGCCGTCGGGGGCGACGATGACGAGCTCGTCGAGCGCCGCCGCGGCACCCACCACGTCTCCGGGCTCGGTCGCCCGGCAGTCCGACAGCAAGACGGTGATCCGGCGACCGGCCGGCGACCGCGTCAGCTGCTCGCGGGCAGAACGCAGCGCTCCCGCCAGATCGGTCGTCCCGAAGCCGCGGAGCGCGAGCACGGCGTCGACCACCTGCTCGACGGGCCGCTGGCGGTCCTGCGACTTGGCGGCGATCACGTCCTTGCCGAACGACAGCACCGAGTAGTCCGCCGGGGCCCGCCACGAGACCGCCGCCGCCGCCACCGCCGACGTGGCGAGCGGGCGGCCCTCCATCGAACCGCTGCGATCGACGAGCAGGCAGATCGCGGTCGCCGGGGTCGACCAGGCCCGGACCCGGAGACGGTCGGGATCGACGGCCTCACCGGCCGCACGCGCGGCCGCGATCACGTCGAGGCTGGCGTCGAGGTCGAGATCGCCCCGATCGGGCCGGTACGGCAGCTCTGCCAACCGACCCGTCCCGCGCGGCTTCGTCGGACCGCGCCGGGCGATGTCGAGATACAGCCGCCCGGCGATCCGTTTCGCCAACTCGCGGAGCTTCGGGTCGGTCGCACCCGTGAGGTCGGCCAGCATCGCCAGCACATCGTCGGGGTCGTCCGTCATCGCATCGTCGACGGCGGCCTCGTCGAGCTCGCCGACATCGGGCGAGATCTGCTCGAAGCGTGGGTTGCGGGCGAGCTCGCGTCGCGACGTCGTCCGCTTGCGTGCCTGCTCGACGACCTCGTCGGCTTCGTCGCCCTCCTTGGTCGGCGGCGACTTCAGCGAGAGCTGGTGGCCCCAGTCGGGGCGCCAGCTTTCCCTCGCCATCACCGTCCCCGGACGCGCTGCGACCGAACACCGCCGCCCACAACTCGGTGACGACCTCTTCGGCAGTGCGACCGCAGCCCTCGCGCAACCGCACGCGTCCCGACAGGGCGACCAGCGCCGCGTCGAGCGACACGCTCGGCGCGCTGACCGGCTGTCCACGGACGGCGGCGAGCGACGGAGCGACAGCGCACATGTCGATCGCGCCCCTGACCGACGATCCGACGCGGAGGTCGGGATGCGACCGGCTGAGCCGCACCAGCTCGACGACGTCGGCGGCCCAGGCCGCGTCGACACCCGGCACCGACCGCTCGGCGATCGCCAGCTCCTCGGGCGCCGACTGGTACGTGACCGCCAGGCGGCACACGCGGTCGTAGATCGCACCCGAGATGCGGGCCGTGCCGACGGCGTCGAACGGGTTCATCGCCGCGACCAGCCGAAAGCCCGGCACGGCGGTGACGTGCCCGAGCCGCGGCACATGGAGCTCGCGTTCGCTCATCACCGTGACGAGCACGTTGAGCGTCTCCTCCGGCACGCGGTTGATCTCCTCGACGTACAGCAACGAACCCTCACGAAGCGCCGTGACGAGCGGGCCGTCGACGAACACGTCGGGGTCGTAGCCGTCGACGAGCACCCGCGCCGGGTCGAAGTGACCGACGAGGCGGGCGGGCGTCAGCTCGGCGTTGCCCTCGACGAACTCGAAGCCGACACCCAGCTCGTGGGCGACGGCGCGCAGGAGCGTCGACTTGCCGGTGCCAGGCGGCCCTTCGATCAACACGTGCCGGTCGACGGCGAGCGCGGCGACGACGAGCTCGATCTCACGGCGCCGCCCGACGAGACGAGCCCCGAGCCGTTCGACGAGCGACGCCACGTCCTCCACGGGACGCGAGTCAACCATCGGATCCGCGGCGTTGCTCGATCTCGGCGGCCCGCTCGAACATGCGGGTGTATCCCAGGATGCGCATCAATGGCGGCTCGAGTGAGGGTGCCATGGTCAGCAGCGTCACGAGCGGACGGACGGGTGGCACGTTGACGAGCACCTCGCCGCGGTCTCGCCGGATGCAGCTGACGACCACTTTCGCCACCTTCGTCGGCCGCGACCAGCCGACGTACCACGGCGCCTTCACCCCGTCGCGTACCCAGCGGTCGTACATCCCGGTGTCCGACACGAACGCCGGGCACACGACGGAGAAGCCGACGGGCGACGCGATGTATTCGGCGCGCAACGAACGGGTCAGCCCGACCAGGCCGTGCTTGCTCGTGGAGTACGACGCCTCGTACGGCACGCCGACCTTGCCGGCGCCCGATGCGATGTTCACGACGTGACCGCGACCACGTTCCAACATGCCCGGGAGCACCGCCCGCGTCAGCATCATCGGCGCCATCAGGTTCACGTCGAGGACCTGCTGGAGATCGTGCTCCGCCGTCGTGTGGAACTGACTGGCGGTCTCGATGCCGGCGTTGTTGACGACGATGTCGATGGGCCCGATCTCCGACTCCGCGCGCTCGACGAGCGCGGCGCGCTCCCGGGATCGGCGATGTCGCCCACGATTGCCGCGGCCTTCACGCCGACTCCGGCCATCTCGGCACGAACCACGTCGAGCTCAGCCCCCGACCGGGCCGTCAGGGCGAGGTTGACGCCCTCTGCGGCGAGGGCCCGCGCGATGTGCACGCCGATGCCGCGCGACGCGCCCGTGACGATCGCGTTTGCGCCGCGCAGCTCCATGTCGCCCCGTTCAGTCGTACACCATCACGCCGCGGATGTTCTCGCCGGCCCGCATCGCGTCGTACCCGTCGTTCACCCCGTCGAGCGTGTAGGTGTTGGTGACGAGTCCGTCGAGCTCGAGCTGGCCGTCGCGGTACAGGTTGAGCAGTTTGGGGATGTCGGCGCGCGGGTTGCCGGAGCCGAACAGCGATCCGACGACCTGCTTCTCCATCAGCGTCAGGTCGAGCAGGCTGACACTGGCGGACAGCTCGGCGGCCGGGTGGATGTTGGTGACCACGACCCGTCCCCGCTTCGCCGTCAGTGCCAGGGCCTCGGCCAGCACCGCACCCGATCCGACACCCATCGTCATGATCACCTTGTTGGCCATCGTCCCCCACGACGAGTCGGTGATCAGCGGGAGCGCGTCGGTCATCGACGGAGCGGTGTGCGTCGCGCCGAACTCCATCGCCTTCTCGCGCTTGAACTCCAACGGATCGATCGCCCAGATCTGCTTGGCCCCGGCCAGCCGCGCGCCCTGGATGGCGTTGGCGCCGATGCCGCCGATGCCGACGACCGCCACGATGTCACCGGGCGTGACCTGCGCCGCGTACACGGCCGAGCCCCAGCCGGTGACCACGCCGCAGCCGAGCAGGCAGGCACGCTCGAGCGGTACGTCGTTCTCGATCTTGATGCAACTGGCCTCGTTGACGACCGTGTGGTGCGAGAACGTGCCGAGCAGGCACATCGAGCGCGAGGTCCTTGCCCTGGGCGTGGTGCCGCGCCGTGCCGTCGGAGATCTGCATGCCGAGGCCCATCGCGGCCCCGAGGTCGCACAGGTTCTGGTGGCCCGTCGAACACGACGGGCACCGGCCGCACGACGGGATGAACCCGAACACGACGTGGTCGCCGGGTGCCAGCCAGCTCACACCCTCACCGACCTCCTGCACGACGCCGGCGCCCTCGTGGCCGCCGATGATGGGCAGCGCGAACGGGAGATCGCCGGTGACGAGATGCTCGTCGGAGTGACACATGCCGGAGGCGGCGAGCTTGACGAGCACCTCACCAGCGCCCGGTGGATCGAGCTCGATCTCCTCGACGCTCCACGGAGCATTGACTTCCCACAGGATCGCGGCCTTGGTCTTCACGGTGACTTACCCCCAGGTGGTTCGGCGAGCGATCGGTCGGGATCGGCACGCGACGGACGTCCGGTTCCGGACTGTACCCAGCATCCTGGTGGCGTGGAGGATCCGGAGCACCTGATGGCCCGCTTCAGGGCGATGCCCGACACCGAGTTGCACGACATCGCCGAAGCCGTGCGGCAGGTCCAGACCGAACGGGCGATCGCGGCCGGCGACCTCGACGCCGTCATCGCCAACGCCTTCGACGTCGGCTTCGGTCGTGACGGGTTGGGCATCTCGCCCTGGATCGAGGGCAACCTCGTCGTGTGCCCGGGCGCCATCGTCACCAAGTCGCGTACGAGCCACCGCTGCCGCTTCGTCAGTGTCGACGACGTGTGGGTGTGGGACTCGACGTTGCTGGTGCGGGAGGACAAACGCTCCACCCCCGGCGGCGACGGGCGGGCGAAGGTCGGGTTCCGGGCGGTCGCGCTGGTCGCACTGGTCGACGGCACGACGATCGATGTCGTCAGCGGTCGGGCGCGGGCAACCGGCCACGAAGTCGAGCACGTGCTGTCGATCGAGGTCCGCGCCGGTGGACTGATCGAGGTCAGCCAGCGCAACGTGGCGGCGGCCAACATGCGTTGACCAGCAAGCGCAGCGCTACGTGGCGATGATGGCGGCGCTGCAGCCGGGCAGGGTGACCGCGTCCTCGGCGACGGTCACCTCGTCATCGGTCGCCAGCAACAGCCGCCCGACGTACGGCATCGTCACGGGCGCGGCGCCGAAGTTGACGGCGATGACGGTGGCCCCGCGACGCACGACGAACCAGCGGGCGTCTTCGTCGTACTCGCAGGTGGTGCTGGCGAAGCGCGGGTCGGTGAGGTCAGCGTTCTCCCGGCGGAGTCGCGCCAGCTCCCGGTACAGCGACAGCAACCGCGCGTGCTCACCCTCGAGCGGTTCCGACCAGTCCAGCTTGGAACGGGCGAACGTCGATGGCGCTTGGGGGTCGGGCACGTCGGACGGGTCCCATCCCATCCGAGCGAACTCCTCGATCCGCCCGCGGGACGTCTGCTCGGCGAGCTCCGGGTCGGGATGCGACGTGAAGAACTGCCACGGCGTCGTGGCCCCCCATTCCTCGCCCATGAACAGCATCGGGGTGAACGGTCCGGCGAGCGTGAGGACGGCCGCGATGGCGAGCCGGCGGGTGTCGACCAAGGCGGAGAGCCGATCGCCGACCGCCCGGTTGCCGATCTGGTCGTGGTTCTGGTCGGCGACGACGAGCCGCCAGGTCGGCACGTGCTCGGTCTCGATCGGATGTCCGTGCACACGACCTCGGAAGGAGGAGTAGGTGCCGTCGAGGGAGAACCCGTTCGTCAGGACCTTGGCGAGGGCCTCCAGGTGCTGGTAGTCGGCGTAGTAGCCGGACGACTCGCCGGTCAGCGCGACATGCACTGCGTGGTGGAAGTCGTCGCTCCACTGGGCGTGCAGCCCGTAGCCGCCGGCCTCCCTCGGCATGATCAGCGTCGGATCGTTGAGATCGGACTCGGCGATCAGCGTGAGCGGGCGTCCGAGGAACGCCGCAAGGGCGTCGGTCTCGTCGGCCAGCTCCTGCAGGATGTGAACCGGCGACGTGTCGACGAGTGCGTGCACGGCGTCGAGGCGCAGGCCGTCGACGTGGTAGTCGCCCATCCACATCGCGGCGTTGTCGAGGATGAAGCGGCGGACCTCGATCGAGTCGAGGTTGATCGAGGGCCCCCACGTGGTCGAGGGCTCATCGTGGAGGTACGGCCCGAACCGGGGCAGGTGGTCGCCGCCCGGCCCGAGGTGGTTGTACACGACGTCCTGGATGACTGCCAGGCCGTGGCCGTGGCAGGCGTCGACGAATCGGAGGTAGGCGTCCGGACCGCCGTAACTGTCGTCGACGGCGTACCAGAGCACGCCGTCGTACCCCCAGTTGCGGTTGCCGTTGAAGCCGTTGACGGGCAGCAGCTCGACGAAGTCGACGCCGAGGTCGACCAGGTGGTCGAGCTTGTCGACGGCGGCGTCGAGCGTGCCGTCGGGGGTGAACGTCCCGACGTGCAGCTCGTAGATCACGCCGCCGGCGAGCTGCCGTCCGGTCCAGCGCGAGTCGGTCCACGCGAACCGTGACGGGTCGAAACCGCGGGAGAGCGCGTGGACGCCGTGCGGCTGGCAGCGCGAACGCGGGTCGGGCAACGGGTTCGGGTCGTCATCGAGGAGGAAGCCGTAGTCGGAATCAGGCGTCGCGGCGATGTCGTCGACGCGCCACCAGCCGCCGTTCTCAACGGTCATCGGATGGATGTGCACCGTCGACCACGACACGCACGTTCGCCGCCAGCGGCGCCCACACCGCGTAACGTCCCGGGGTTCATCGTCACCGGGCCGGTGCCAGCAGGGCGACGGGATAGCGGTCGAGCAGGTCGGCGAGGTGCACCGTGCCGCCGTCGAGCTGGCGCCCGGTGATGACGTCGACGACCGGTCGGCCGGCGAACACGATCGTCGTGTCGCCCCAGCCGCCCCGCTCGGTCCAGCCCGATCGGAAGTCGGGTGGCGACCGTGACGGCCTCACCACGGTCGAACACGACGGCGTGGCGGGCGGCCGGAGCCGTACGCGGGGACCGGTGCGTAGCGACTGAACAGCTCGGGACGGTCGCGCCGCAGACGCAGCGCCCGCGACGTCACGAGCAACTTGGCGGCGCCGGTCTCGTCGATGGCGGGGAGGGTGCCGTGCGCCAGATCGGCCAGCAGCCGACGCCGCAGCTCGAAGTCGACCGGGCGACGGTTGTCGGGGTCGACGAGCGACATCTCCCACAGCTCGCTGCCCTGGTAGACGTCGGGGACGCCGGGCGCGGTCAGCTGGATCAGCTTGGCCGACAGCGAGTTCGATCCAGCCCGGCATGGTGATCGTGCTCGAGCAGCTCACCGATCAGTCGCGCCGACCGCAGGGTCGTCGAAGGCGCTGTCGACGAGCGTCGTGCATCCGGCGCTCGAAGTCCTCGTCCGGGTCGATCCAACGTGGTCGAGGTCCCCGCCTCGCGCGCCGCCTTCTCGGCGTACGCGTGCAGCCGTTCGCGCGACGCCGGCCACGCACCGATGATCGCCTGCCACAGAAGCTGCTCGAGCGGGCCGTCGCCGAGCGGGGCCGCGTCGCGGAGCGCCGTCGAGCGTCCGCTCCCACTCGTCGGGGATCTCGGCGAGCACGCTGATGCGGGCGCGGACGTCCTCGCCGCGCTTGGTGTCGTGGGTCGACAGCGTGGTCATCGACGTCGGGAAGCTGGCCTGGCGCAACTGCTGGCGGCGGTGGAACTCGTCGACGTCGATCGAGAACTCGGCGGGGTCGGCGCCCACCTCGGTGAGCGAGCCGAGCCGGCTGTACCGGTAGAACGCGGTGTCCTCGACGCCCTTGGCCATGACCATGCCCGACGTCTGCTGGAACCGGACGCGCGGCCGGGTGCGCCGCGTCGGCGAGCACGGCGACGACGGCGTCGACGGTGTCGACAGCTCCGGGCGCTGGTGCCGCTTGGCCGAGCGCGCCGCCGTCGTGCAGGTGCTCGATGCCGAGCGGGAGGTAGGAGCGGTACACGGGAAAGCAGGCGAGCAGCTCGGCGACGGCGTCCTCGGCAGATCGGCGACGTCCTGGAGCCGACACGGCCGGCCGTCGCGAGGTCGCGGTCGACCGCAGCACCTCCGACCGCAGGATGCCGTCGGCGATCTCCCGCTTCGTGTCGTGGATCAGTCGCCGCCCACGACACCGGCCTGGCGGCGCCGCGCAGGCGGGCGTCGAGGGCGATCGAGGGCCGACCTGGCCCGACGGGTCGACGAGGATCCGGTCGATGTCGGCGAGGGCGTCGTAACCGGTGGTGCCGGCCGTGGCCCATGACGGCGGCAGCTGCTCGTCGCCTTCGAGGATCTTCTCGACCAGCACGTACGCGCCGCCGGTGGCCGCGGCGAGCGCGTCGAGGTAGCCGCCGGGGTCGGCCAGCCCGTCCGGATGGTCCACCCGCAGCCCGTCGGCGAGTGCCGTCGCCGGATCCAGCGCACGATCTCGGCGTGCGACTCGTCGAACACCCACTGGCACCTCGACCCGGATGCCGGCCAGGGTGTTGACGGCGAAGAACCGGCGGTAGTTCAGCTCGGCGTCGGCGCGGCGCCAGTTGATCAGCTCGTAGTGCTGGCGGGCGTGCACCTCGGCTGGCGACGCGTCCGTCGTCGGCCGTACCCGGGCGCCAGCGGGAAGCGGTGGTCGTGGTAGCAGCAGCTCGCCGTCGACGACGTGGAGCTCGGGCTCGGGCTCGTCGCCGAGCACCGGGATCCGGACCTTGCCGCCGCCGAACTCCCAGTCGACGTCGAACGCCTCGGCGTACCGCGGACGCACGGCCGTGGGTGAGCAGGTCGCGCCACCACACGCTCTCCATCGGCGTGGCCACCCCGACGTGGTTGGGCACGATGTCGACGAGCAGCCCGAGCCCGAGCTCGCGGGCGGCCTTGGACGCCGGCGTCGAGCCCCTCGGGGCCACCGCGGGCCGGGTCGACCGACGAGTGGTCGATGACGTCGTAGCCGTGGTCCGAGCCGCGCTTCGGCCTTGAGGATCGGCGAGAGGTACATCCAGTCGGCGCCCGAGATCGTGGACGTAGTCGGCGACGGCGGCCGCCGCGGTGAGGTCGAACTCCTCGCTGGATCTGCAGCCGGTACGTCGATCTCGGGATCCGCATCAGCCGCCCTTCGATCGCGCCGCCGATGGCACTCGCCGTCTGGGCGCCGGCGTGCGACGCGAGCGATGCGGCGACGGAGTGATCCGGCTCGACGGCCGGACTGGTGAACGCCCGGAGGACGACGAGCGCCTTGGCGGTCACGGCGATGGTCTGGCCGGCCTTCACGGGTTCGCCGTCGGCCCCGGCGCCGGCGGTGTCGACGACCGTCTCCCACTGCGCCGAGTACTCCTCGGGCGGCAGCGTGAAGTCGACACTGTCGTCGTGGGCGTTGAAGTACAGGATGAAGCTCAGGTCGGTGATCCGCTCGCCCCGGGCGTCGCGGCCGCGGATCCCCTGGCCGTTGAGGAAGACGCCGATCGCCCGACCGAATCCCGGCGTCCCAGTCGTCGGGCACCATCTCGTCGCCGGCGGGCGTGAGCCACACGATGTCGGGCAGCGCCTCACCCTCACCACGCCGCACCGGTCGCCCGTCGAAGAACCGCGCCCGGCGGAACGTCGGGTGCTGGCTTGCGCAGCCGGGCGATCGCGGCGACGAACTCGATCAGCGGCGTGTCGGCGCCGTCCCAGCGCACCCACGACAGCTCGGAGTCCTGGGCGTAGGTGTTGTTGTTGCCCTGCTGGGTCCGGCCCAGCTCGTCGCCGTGGAGCACCATCGGCACCCCCTGCGACAGCAGCAACGTGGCGAGGAAGTTCCGCTGCTGGCGGGCCCGCAGGGTCAGCACCGCGGGGTCGTCGGTGGGCCCTCGACGCCGCAGTTCCACGACCGGTTGTGCGATTCGCCGTCGTTGTTGCCCTCGCCGTTGGCGTCGTTGTGCTTCTCGTTGTAGGAGACGAGGTCGGCGAGCGTGAAGCCGTCGTGGGCGGTGACGAAGTTGATCGAGGCGACCGGGCGCCGGCCGTCGTGCTCGTAGAGGTCGGCCGATCCGGTGAACCGCGACGCGAACTCGCCGAGCGTCGCCGACTCGCCCCGCCAGAAGTCGCGGACGGTGTCGCGGTACTTGCCGTTCCACTCGGTCCACTGCGGCGGGAAGTTGCCGACCTGGTAGCCGCCGGGGCCGATGTCCCACGGCTCGGCGATCAGCTTCACCTGCGAGATCGTCGGATCCTGCTGCACCAGCTCGAAGAACGTCGACAGCTTGTCGACGTCGTAGAACTCACGCGCCAGTGCCGAGGCGAGATCGAAGCGGAACCCGTCGACGTGCATCTCGGTGCACCCAGTACCGCAGCGAGTCCATGATGAGCTGCAGCGAATGGGGATGGCGCACGTTGAGCGAGTTCCCGGTGCCGGTGTAGTCCATGTAGTACTGCAAGCTCGTCGTCGACGAGGCGGTAGTACGCCTCGTTGTCGATGCCCTTGAAGCTCAGCGTCGGACCGAGGTGGTTGCCTTCGGCGGTGTGGTTGTAGACGACGTCGAGGATGACTTCGATCCCGGCGTCGTGCAACGAGCGCACCATCCCCTTGAACTCCTGCACCTGCTGGCCGAACTGACCGGTCGCCGAGTACCCGTTGTGCGGCGCGAAGAAGCCGATCGTGTTGTAGCCCCAGTAGTTGCGCAGCCCCTTGTCGAGCAGCGACGTTGTCGTGCACGAACTGGTGCACCGGCATCAGCTCGATGGCGGTGGCGCCGATGCGCTGATAGTGCTCGATCATCGCCGGGTGGGCGAGGGCGGCGTACGAGCCACGCTGCGTCCTCCGGGACGTTCGGATTGAGCTGGGTGAGACCCTTGACGTGGGCCTCGTAGATCACCGACTCGGCGTACGGAATGCGCGGATGGCGGTCGCCGGCCCAGTCGAAGAACGGGTTGATGACGACGCCCAACATCATGTGCGCGGCGGAGTCGTCGTCGTTGACCGAGTTCGGGTCGCCGAACTCGTACGAGAACAACGAGGGATCCCAGTCGATGTCGCCGCACGTGGCCTTGGCGTAGGGGTCGAGCAGCAGCTTGTTCGGGTTGGCCCGCTGTCCCGGCGGCGGGGTCGTAGGGACCGTGGACGCGGTACCCGTAGCGCTGGCCGGGCTGCACCTGCGGGAGGTAGCAGTGCCACACGTAGGCGTCGACGTCGTGCAGTTCGATGCGCGTCTCGACCCGGTCGTCGTCGAACAGGCACAGCTCGACCCGCTCCGCCGACTCACTGAACAGCGCGAAGTTCGTCCCGCTGCCGTCGAACGTGGCGCCGAGGGGGTACGCCGATCCCGGCCAGGTCTCCATGCGCCTCATCGTGCCTTGTCCAGTCGCACAAAGCACCGCCTGGTCGGTTCAGCCCTTGACCACGACCTCGTCGAGTACGGCGCTCATCCCGCCCAGGATGAAGTCCATGTCGAACAGGTTCGGGGCGTCGTTGTTCATGTCGTCCCACTCCTTGGCGGCCATCGTGACGTCGAACGCGGCGCGATCCTGGAACCAGCACTCCGAGAACCCGTCGAACTCGGGCATCCGGTCGCCGACTTGTTCGACGACGTGATTCTGCACGTAGCGATCGATGCCGGGCACCTTGACGCCGTAGGCCCCGCCGTGCGTGCGCGTCCAGTACTCGTGGGCTTCTCGGACACGCCCCGGGTCGGCGCGGATCTCGTCCTTGAAGCGCACGATCCAGACCGCCTTGAACGGTCCCATCGGGCCGTCGATGATCGTCCGCTCGTCCACCGGGCGCTCATACCGGCCATCCAGTCGACGTCGAACAGGTCGCCGCCGTCGGCCGCCAGGGCAGCCCACTCGGGCGTCGCCAGGGACGTCTCGAACGCCTGGCGGTCGGCGAACCACGCGCACGCGTACCCGTCGAAGGCCGGACGGGCGTCGTTCGGGCCGAGCAGTCCGAGCGTCTCGGTGGAGTGGCTCTGCACGTAACGCTCGATCCCGGGCACCGCCGCGCCGAGTGCGCCGTGCCGACCGATCCAGTGGGCCCGACCGTCCTGCTTGGCCGTGCCGGGCGGGAAGCGTCCGATCCAGGCAACCTTGTACATGTAGCGATCGTATACGATCGGGCGCTGGCCGCGATCCGCCGTCAGCGCGGCACCACGGTGATCTCGATGTACTGCTCGGCAGGTAGATAATCGGCGACGAACCGGCGGACATCGTCGATCGTCAGCTCGCTGAGGGCGAGACCCTGGTCGGCGAAGTCCTCGAGCTCGACGACGCCTTCGACCTCGGCCGAGAGGATCTCTTCGACCAGTTGGGAGTCGCTGTACAGCTCGATGTCGCGTTGCACCTGTCCGACGGCAGTGTCGAACTCGGCGTCGGACGGCCCGTCGGTGCTCAACGCGCCGATGTCGTCCTGGACGAACCCGGCGATCGAACCGATCCGATCGGGCGCACCGGTGACCGACACGTAGGTCTCGACCACCGGGTCGGGATCGCCGTAGATCGCGACCGCCGCGAACGGCGAGTACGACTCTCCCAGCGCCTCGCGGATGTCGTCGGTCAGGCGCGTCGTGAGCAGCTGCGTGACGACCGCCGCCGCCGCCACGTCGATCGGATCGATCGACTCGACGGGCACCGTGTACAGCAGGTGGAGAGCACCCTGGGCGCCGGTGCCGGCCTC
Source organism: Ilumatobacteraceae bacterium (assembly GCA_963776935.1). Classification (GTDB taxonomy): domain Bacteria; phylum Actinomycetota; class Acidimicrobiia; order Acidimicrobiales; family Ilumatobacteraceae; genus JALOLG01. The sequence goes on from CAVZOP010000001.1 coordinate 655,695, forward strand.
GACCGTGCGCTCGACGACCCCTGGCGGGGGCGGCGCCTCGACATCCACGAACTCCTCGGTCCGGCCGGTGCCAGGCAGCGTGCCGACGTACCGGCGGGCGAGATCGACGAACTCGTCCTCGTCGAAGTCGCCGGAGAACGCGAAGACCCAGTCGCTGGCATCGCCGAACCGGTCGCGCCAAACGCGCTCGACACCCTCCGTGTCGATCGTCGCGAACTCCTCCGGCGACGGGAGGTACTGCAGGCGCACCTCGTCGCCGTACCGCTCCTCGTACAGCGCCACGAAGCCAGCGATGTCGGGATCGCTCGCCGGGTCCTCGACGAGCGGCCGGTAGGTGCTGGCGACGTTGTCGAGCGCCACCGCATCGACCCGCGGCTCGGTCATCAGGAGGTGCACGAGCTGGAACAGGACCTCGAGGTCGGGCGTCCCGGCGCGACCCGACAGACCCTCCGTGTACGGACCGATCGCTCCCGTCACGAACACGTCGTTGTCGGCGAGATACCGGTCGAGCTCGATCGCGCCGAGGTCGCCGACGCCGCTCGACGTCACGACCTCACCGGCGAGGACGGCGTCGACCACGTCGGCATCGGCGAGCAGTGAGGACCCGCCGAGGCTGCGCCCGCCGAATGCCACATCGCCGTCGCTGATGTCGGTGACGTTGTAGATCACCGTCGCCCCGTTCGGGAACACCAGGCGGGTCGGTTCGAGGAACGCCCACGCGGCCTCCGTCAGCGAGTCCGTCGACGACTCGACCACCGGCTCGGGCCGAGCCATCAGCTCCGCCGCGGCGACCTCCTCCTCACCGCGCGGCTCCAGCTCACGGTCGCCGAGCACCGCGATCGTGGCGAGCAGATCGGCCGCCGCGGGCAGCGCTTCGTCGGCCGGTCCGGCGACGAGGACGTGGGGCGCCGTCGCCGCCCATCGCTCGCGGAACCGCTCGGCGACGAGTTCGGGCGTGACGCCGTCGAGGATCACGGTCAGCACGTCGAGCTCCGTCGCCGCGTCCGGGATCGGCCAGTCGACGAGGAAGTTGGCGACGTACAGCTCGGCATACTCGACGTCCTGGACGGTCGAACGGGACTCGTACGCCGACTCGGCCAGCGTGCGGTGCCCGGCCACGATGCGACTGATCTCGTTGGCGCCGAAGCCGTGGCGGACGACTCGCTCCATCTCGTCGAGGATCGCCTGCAGCGTGTCCGGCACCCCGCCCGGCGAGGTCTCGGCGAGCACGCTTGGCGCGTCGAGGCTCCTGACGTGGCTGTTCGAGTCGACGGACGCGGCGGTAAAGGCGGTCCCGCCGGCACTGAGGTCGGACGACAGCCGGTCGGCGATCCCCTGGAACGCGATCCCGTCGAGGAGCTCGTCGCGCCAGGCCCCGGTGGTGCCCCGTTCCGCGGCCGGCACCGGCAACGTCACCTCGACGAACGCCGAGGGTTGGTCGGGATCGGCGTGGACTTCGACCGCTGGCTGCGTGTCCGACGCGAACGTGAGGTCGGGGACCGTTGCCGGCTCCCCGCGCGCCGATAGCGGCTCGAAGCGCTCGACGATCGCCTCCTCGATGTCGTCGACGTCGATGTCTCCGACGACGATCAGTGCCGCGTTGTCGGGGCGGTACCACTGGTCGTAGAAGCGCCGGAGCGGCTCGGCGGTCATCGACTCGATCGCTTCCGACGTGCCGATCGGGTCGCGGCCCTCGTAGCCGCTGCCGGTGAGGAACAGGCGCTCGATGGCGTCGAACAGCCGACCCTGCGAGGTCTGCTCGGAACCGCGCCACTCGTCGAGCACGACGCCCCGCTCCTGCTCCACCGCGGTCGGGTCGAGCGTCGCTGCCGACAACCACTGGGTCAGCACGTCGAGCCCGGTGGCGACGACATCGTCGTCGTCGGTGGGCATCGAGAGCATGTAGATCGTCTCGTCGTAGCTCGTGGACGCGTTGATGTCGGCGCCGAACTCGGAACCGAACCCGCGCAACACGTCGATCAGCTCGTTCTCGGGGAACTGCTCGGTGCCGTTGAACAGCATGTGCTCGAGGAAGTGGGCGACCCCTGACTGGTCGGGCTCCTCGTTCGCCGAGCCGGCGTCGACGACGAGCCGCAGCTCGACCTGGCCGCCGGGGCTGTCGTTCTCCCTGATGTAGTACGTGAGCCCGTTGGCCAGCGTGCCGATGGTGACATCGGGGTCATCGGGGACGGGGGCGGCCTCGTCGAGGACGACCACCGGCCCGCCCGACCCGTCGGACTCCTGTGCGTCCTGCGTGACGACATCGGGCTCGGCGGCGCAACCGGCGACCGCCGCGAGGACTGCGGCGACGAGTGCGAGGGCGCCCGACGTACCCCCCGACGCCACGCCCGTCCGTCCAGCCACTGAGCGGAGACTACGTGAGCGACCTACTCGAGCACCGTCGAGGGTCCGTCCAGTACTGCGTCGATCCGCTCCGACCAGTCGCGATTCTCGGTGGAACCACCGGCGGCCTTGATCGCCGCGCGCTCGGCGGCGAGGTCGTCCGCCAGCGTGGCGAGCTCGGGCGTGAGCAATGTCGCGATCCGGTCGCGAAGGCGGGCGGCGAGCGCCGGGCTCTTGCCGTCGGTGCTCACGGCCACGCTGATCGGGCCACGCCGGGCGATGGCCGGGAGGATGAAGTCACAATCGGCGGGCTGATCGGCGGCGTTGACCCAGATCCCCCTGGCTCGGGCGTCGGCGGCGACGGCCGCATCGACCGCCTCGACCCCGGTCGCGGTGACGACGAGGCGCACACCGTCGAGGTCGCCGACCTCGTAACGGCGCCGGCGGAGTTCGCCGCCACCGCCGCCAAGGGGCTGCGCCTCCAGTTGATCGTCGATCTCGGGGGCCACGACGCGGACTTCGGCGCCGGCCGCGACGAGCCCGGCGACCTTCCTGGCGGCGACCGGTCCGGCGCCGACGACCAGCACGGTCACGCCGTGGAGATCGAGCGCGACGGGGTACCCGAACGTGACCGCGTGGTCGTTCATCGGACCAGGATCACATGGCGGAGCGAAAAATGAGAGGAAAAGACCACACAGGCAGGGCTTTGTCCGTTCATACCGACAAATTACCAACAAACTTGATCTGGATAGTCAACATTTGATTGAATGGGACGGTGCACGAGACCTCGACCCCCCACGAGATCCTGCGCTGGGCCGGCGAGACGTTCGGCGACGACTTGGTCGTGACGGCGAGCTTCGGCGACGCGGTGCTCGCCCACCTCGCCAACTCCGTGCTGCCGGGCGTCGACATCGTGCTGCTCGACACGGGGTACCTGTTCGCCGAGACCGAGTGGTACGCCGACGATCTGCGGCGCCGGTACGGGCTCAACCTGCGAACGGTGCACCCACTCCCCGACATCGAACGCGACGTGTGGCAGACCGACACCGACGCGTGTTGCGCAGCCCGCAAGGTCGAACCGCTCCAGCGGGCGCTGGCCGGGAAGCGGGCCTGGGTGACCGGGCTGCGGCGGGCCGAGTCGCCGTTGCGGGCGAGAACGCCCGTCGTCCACGACGACCTGCTCCGCGCCGTCACCAAGATCAATCCGATTGCCGCGTGGTCCGACGACGACGTCGCCACCTACACCGCGATGCACGACCTCCCGGCCCATCCGCTGACCGATCGGGGCTACCCATCGATCGGCTGCTGGCCCTGCACGCGACCCGCTTCCGGCGACGATCCCCGCGCCGGCCGGTGGGCGGGGACGGCCAAGACCGAGTGCGGGTTGCATGGCTCGGGCGTTCCGGTGTTCGTCGACGAGCGGACGCCGTAGCTCATGGCTGTCGAGGCGATCAAGGCCGACAGCGGGTACCTGCGCGGCTCGATCGGCGACGAGCTCGGCGTCGCCGAGGAGTTCGGCGCCGAGAGCACGGTGCTGCTCAAGTTCCACGGCATCTACCAGCAAGACGACCGTGATGTCCGCCGGTCCCGCGCGCAGCAGAAGCTCCCGCTCGACTACTCGTGCATGGTGCGCACGTCGGTGCCGGGCGGGGTGATCGCGCTCGACCAGTGGCTGGCGCTCGACCGCCTCGCCGAGCTCGCCGACGGCGCCATGCGCCTGACCACCAGACAGGGCGTGCAGTACCACTTCGTGCCCAAGGGTGAGCTGCACGACGTCGTGCGCGGCATCAACGACTCGCTGCTCACGACGCTCGCCGCGTGCGGCGACGTCGTCCGCAATGTGATGGCCTGCCCGTTGTCGCGCGCCGACCGGCGGGCCGTGCTCGCCCCGGTCGTCGCCGAGCTCGTGCGACGGTTCCGCCCCCGCACGCCGTCCTACTGGGAGTTGTGGCTCGACGGCGAACGGGCGGTCACGGCCGAGGCACCGCCGGCCGACGGGCCGGTCGAGCCGCTGTACGGCGAGACCTACCTGCCGCGCAAGTTCAAGATCGGGATCGCCTGGCCGGGTGACAACTGCGTCGACATCCACTCGCACGACGTCGGCATCGTCCCGACCCTGAGCGAAGGGCTCACCGGCGAGTTGACCGGCTTCGTCGTGCTCGCCGGTGGCGGGATGGGCATGAGCCACTCCCGGCCCGACGACACGTACCCGGTGCTCGGCCGCCCGGTCGCGTGGGTCCCGCCCGCCGACCTCGCCGACGTCGTCGAGGCGATCGTCGCCACCCAGCGCGACTTCGGCAACCGCGACGACCGGCACCGGGCCCGCCTCAAGTACACGCTCGAGGAGCACGGCATCGACTGGCTCCGCGCCGAGATCGAGGCCCGTACCGGACGACGCGGTCGCCGAGCCCGTCGAGCTGCTGCCGTGGACCGTCGATGCACATCACGGCTGGGATCACGACACGCTCGGGCTCCCCGTGCCCTCGGGCCGGGTGGCGGGCAACTACCGCGAGGGCGTCCGTGCCGTCGTCCAGTCGGGTCTCGTCTCCGAGATCCGGGTCACGCCACGCCAAGACCTGCTGTTGTGCGGCGTCCGCGACCGCGACGCGGTGGTGAGCGTGCTGCGCCAGCACCACGTCGCGCTGCCGGACGAGGTGAGCCCGCTCCGACGGCTGGCGATCGCCTGCCCGGCGCTCCCGACGTGTGGGCAGGCCCTTGGCGAGGCCGAGCGCGTCCTGCCGGCGGTGATCGACGAGCTCGAGAAGCTGCTCGCCGACACCGGCAACGAGGGCCAGGCGATCCGGCTCAACATGACCGGGTGCCCGAACGGCTGTGCCCGGCCGTACTCGGCCGAGATCGGCATCGTGGGACGCACGAAGAAGACCTACGACCTGTACCTCGGCGGCTCGGCGGGTGGCGACCGTCTCGCCCAGCGGGTGCGGGCCGACATCCCGCTCGACGAGCTCACCGCCCACCTGCGCCCGCTGCTCGAGCGCTTCGCCGACGACGGCTCGGCTGTGGGCTTCGGCGACTGGTGCCACGCCCAGGGTGTCACCACGCTCGAGACCTGGTTGCCGGCGCCGACCGTGCGCCGCCGCGATCGAGTGGCCGTGACGCTCGGGAGTCGACGCGTGACGGTGTCGCTCGTCGGTGCCGGCCCTGGCGACCCCGACCTGTTGACCCTCCGCGCCGCCCGCCTGCTGGCCGAGGCCGACGTCGTCGTGCACGACACGCTCGTCGGCGAAGGCGTGCTGGCGATCGTGTCGCCGCAGGCCGAGCTGATCGACGTCGGCAAGCGGCCCGGCCGGCCGATCCCCCAGGAGATGATCTCGGCCCTGCTCGTCGAGCTCGGACGACAGGGCAAGCGGGTCGTGCGGCTCAAGGGCGGCGATCCGTTCGTGTTCGGCCGCGGCGGCGAGGAAGCGCTCGCGCTCCAGGGCGCGTCGGTTCCGTTCGAGATCGTGCCCGGCATCACCTCGTCGGTCGCGGCCCCGGCCGCCGCCGGCATCCCGGTCACCCACCGCGGCATGTCGGCCGCGTTCACGGTCGTCACCGGCCACCGCCGGGCCGGCGAGCACGACGTCGACTGGCGCTCGCTCGCCAAGGTCGGCGGCACGATCGTCGTGCTGATGGGCGTCGCCCAGCGGGCCACGATCGCCGCCGAACTGATCGCCGGCGGGCTCGCCCCGTCGACACCGGTGGCGGCCGTCCACCGCGCCACCACCGACCAGCAAGACGTCGTCCGCTGCGAGCTGGCGGACCTTGAAGCGACGCCGATCGAGTCCCCCGCCGTGATCGTGATCGGCCCCGTCGCCGCCCTCGACCTCACCCCGATCTCGGCCAACCTCGCCGTTCTGTCTGCCTGAGACTTCGTCGCCGCCCGTCTCAGGCAGACAGAACGGGGGGTGGAGGGGCGGTGGTGACGAAGGCGAGCTCTTGGACGGCTCTCGTCATGGCGACGTAGAGGAGGCGGGCGCCGCGGGCGTCGTCGCCGAGGATGTCGTGGGGGTTCACCACCACGACGCCGTCGAACTCCAGACCCTTGACCTCCTCTGGACCGAACAGCGGGACGTCGTCGTGGCCGAGCTGGTGGACGTGGTCGACGGCGATCAGGCCGATGGCGGCCAACGCGGCCGTGATCGCCGCGTGGTCGCCCGGCGGTGCGACCACGCCGGTGAGGCGGTGACGATGCTTGACCTGGGCTACGACGGTGGCGGTCGACGCCGCCAGTTCGTCGGGTGACACGGTGTGCCACACCGGCGGGCCACCGTCGCCGCGCACGCTCCGGCTGGCGACGGCATCGACGCCGGTCAGCGGCAGCAGCCGGTTGGCGATCACGAGGATCGGTTCCGGCACGCGGTACCCGATCGTCAACTCGGCGATTGAGCCGCTCACGGTGCCGCCGACGGAGCTGCGTACCGAACCGCGCACGGACCCACGGACAGCGAGGTTGGCGAACACATCGCGCCAGTTCTCCTGGCCGGCCGGCGTGGTCGACTGGGCGACGTCACCGACGAGCGTCATCGAGCCCGACGGGCTGCGGCGGCCGATCACGCGCAGCGCCACCGCCGAATGGTCCTGCGCCTCGTCGACGATCACGTGGCCGTACGTGAACGGCGTGCCGTTGAGCAACGTGTTGGCCTCGTCGACGAGGAACTGGTCGGCCGCGGTCCAGATTCTCCGCTTGCCGGTCGCACCCGGGAGCATCCGATCGACGAGGCGCACCGGCTGCTGGGTCGGCCAGGCCCTGTTCAGCACCGCCTTCAACGGCGCCGCTCGCGACCACGCCTCGTCGGAGTCGGTGCGACGGAGGAGCGCCTGGCGAGCCAGCACGCGGAGCCGTTCGCGCCGCTGGTTGATCGGCACGATCCCCTGCTTGGCGATCTCGATCCACGACGCCACCTCGGCCCGGGTGAACACCACCGTGCGAGCACCGATCGGGACGGCGACGTCGTCGTCGGGCGGCACGATCGCGGCGAGTGCCGCTTCGACCATCTCGTCGAGCCGGTCGGCCGATCCCTTCCAGCGAGCGGTCGCCGGATCGTCGACGCCACCGATCTCGACCTTCGGCAGGCACAGGTCGAGCGCCGTGCACTGCCGGACGGCGCGCTCGCCGAGCGACGGCAGCACGTTGGCGATGTAGTCGAGGAACGCCTTGTTCGGGCCGACCACCAGCACGCCGTCGCGTGCCAGCCGGCCGCGGTGCTCGAACAGCAGGTAGGCCGCGCGGTGCAGGGCGACCGCCGTCTTGCCGGTGCCGGGACCGCCTTGCACGATCAACGCCTGGTCGATCGGCGACCGGATGACGACGTCCTGCTCGGCCTGGATCGTCGCCACGATCTCGCGCATCGCGCCCGACCGGGCGGCGCCGATCTCGGCCAGCACCGGGTCGGGCACGCCGCTCGCGACCTCGCCGCCCGACGGGTCGTCGAGGTGCTCGTCGAGGTAGGCGATCAGCTCACCCTCGTCGAGCGTGAACCGCCGCCGGAACGACATCCCGAGCGGGTCGACGGCCGTCGCCCGGTAGAACGGCGCCGAGATCGGCGCCCGCCAGTCGACGACGACCGGGTCGTGGTCGTCGTTCTCGATGTGACGCCGCCCGATGTACCACTGGTCGACGCCGCCACCGCGACGCGGCTCGTCGATGCGTCCGAAGAAATCGCCGGCGCCGGGCGAGCGGAGCGATTCGAGCGCCTCGGCGACGGTCACCTCGACGTACTCCTTGGTGAACTCGTCCGCCGTGGCGTCGGGGTCGACCCGTTCGAGGCGGTGGATCATGCGATCGCGCGCTGCCGCGCGCGAACGCCAGCCGTGCCCGCTCCGCTGGGAGCTCTGGGAAGCTGATGCCGGTCGACACGGGCGGAACACGTTAACGGAACGTTGACGGCTCGCAGACGGCGAACTGCCAGACATCAGACCCACAATCAGGCATGATCGGCGCTGCGAGCCGCCAAACTGTGAACGTGCCGATGTCGGCGGACGGGTCGCCCCTTCGCATCCTCGAACTCACGAAGTGGTTCGGTGAGACGTTCGCGATCAACGCCCTGACGTTGGTCGTCCCCAACGGCTCGTGCTACGGGTTGGTCGGGCCGAACGGAAGCGGCAAGTCGACGACGTTGCGGTCGGTCGTCGGACTGGTGCGCCCCGACGCCGGGCGGATCGAGGTCTGCGGGCATCGACGTCGCGACCGACGTCCTGGCGGCGCGGGCCGAGGTCGGCGTCGTGCTCGATCCGCTGCAGCTGTTCGAACGCCTCACCGCCAACGAGTTCCTCACCACGCTCGGCGAGCTGCGCCGGCTCGAGCCCGACGTCGTGCGCGAGCGGGCCGACGAGCTGTTCGCTGTGCTCCAACTCACGGACGACGCCGACCGTCAGATCGCCGGCTACAGCCACGGGATGCGGAAGAAGACCGCCCTCGCCGCGGCGCTGCTCCACCGCCCCCGCCTGCTGCTGCTCGACGAGCCGTTCGAGGGCGTCGATCCGGTCTCGGCGCGCACGATGCGCACGATGCTCGAGCGATTCCGCGCGGGTGGTGGCACCGTCGTGCTGAGCAGCCACGTGATGGATCTCGTCGAACGACTCTGCGACCACGTCGGTGTCATCCATCGTGGCCAACTCGTCGCCACCGGACCCACCGAAACGTTGCGCAACGGTCGCCGTCTCGAGGACGCGTTCATCGACGTGATCGGAGAGACCACGGTCGACGACCAGGCGCTGGCGTGGCTGTCCTGATCCGAACCTTCGTCAAGCTCCGCTGGCGACTCCTTCGCGGCTCGCTGCGCGGCAAGGGGTCCGAGAAGGTCGGGGTGATCCTCAGCACCGTCGCGTCGGGCCTCCTCGGTGTTGGCGTCGGGTTGGCGATGGCGACGCAGGGCCGGTCCGTCGCAGACGACGAGAACCTCTTCGTGTTGTTCTGCGTCACCGTCGCCTTCGCGATCGTCGGCATCAGCATCGTCGCCGGCGTCACGCAGCCGGTCGATCCGCGGGTGATCGCGACCGAGCCGTTGTCGGACCGGGAACGGGCGATCGGGCTGCTCACCTCGGCGGCGTCGGGACCACCGGGACTGTCGGGCGTGCCTGATCGGGCTGGGCCTCGCCGTCGGCGCGACCCGCGGCGCGGCATCGCTCGTGATCGTCGTGCCGACCGTGCTCGCCTGGCTCGCGACGCTGCTCCTGTTGACACGCACGACCACCAACGCGCTCGGCCTGTTGAGCAATCGGTACCCCCGGTCCGGTCAGGTGATCGTCGGTCTGTCGGGTCTCGTGTTCTACGCCGCCTTCCAGGTCGTGCCGATGGTGCTCGGCAGCCTCGACCGCGGCGACCGTGACCACGTCGCCCGCGTGATCGCCTTCAACCCCGTCGGCCAACTCGGCCGAGCGTTGGGCGCGGCCGACGAGTCGACGGCCGCCGCCGCCGGACACCTCGTGCTCGGCGCGCTCTGGATCCCGCTGCTCGCCGCCGCGTTCCAGTCGACGACACACGCCCTCACCGTCTCGACCCGACGGGGTCCGTCGTCGGGAGCGGCGACGACGTCGCCCGTGTCCACGCCATCGACGATGCGCAAGGTCGTCCGCCGGGCGTGCGGATCCGGCGGGGCCGGCGCGATCGCCTGGCGCAGCCTGCTCACCCGCTTCCGCACGCCTCGGACGGCGCTCGAGACGTTCATCGGTGCCGGCATCGGGCTCGCCGCCGTGCTCGTGCCGACGCTGCTCCGCGATGCGCCCGGTGGTGGCGCGGTGCTCGTCGGCGGGGCGATCCAGCTCGCCGTGCTGTTCATGTCGGGCAACAGCTTCGGCAGCGACGGTCCGGCGCTCACCAACGAGTTGCTCGCCGGCGCCGGACCATCGATGCTCGCCCGCGGCAAGGCGCGCTCGATCGCCGTCGTCGCCTCGCCCCTCGTGCTGATCGGACCCGTCCTGGCGGCCGCGATCACTGCGGAATGGGGGTACCTCGCCGGCCGGCATCCTGGTCGCGTAGCGGCGCGCTGCTGGCGGGCGCGGGCGGGGCGATCGTGCAGTCGACGGTCGTGCCGGTCGCGATCCCCGACAGCGACAACCCGTTCGCCGGCGGCGAGACCGGCCGGGGGATGATGGCGGCCCTGCTCCTGGGTGCCGTGCTCCTGACCCTCGCCGTCGTCACGCTCCCCGTCGCGCTGGCACTGCTGTGGGCCAACGCCCGCGGGTCCGTCGAGTTGGTGACCGTGTTCGGCGCGGCGACGGTCGCGATCGGGTGGGCGTTGATGCGCGGTGGGGTCGCCTTCTCGGCCGGACGGCTGACGCGCCGCGGCCCCGAGTTCCTCACCGCCATCACCCCCTCTCGCTGACCGGTAGCGTGGTGGCTGATGTGGATCGTCGCGGGCGTCATCGTCATCGTCATCGTGGTGCTCGCCGTCGGCGCGATCGTGATCCGCAGACGGCGCGCCGCCGACGAGGAGGACAAGTGGCCGGCGCCGTCACCCGCCACCGAATCGCTCCCGCCCGTCCACGCCCTCGACGACGCGCTGCGTACCGTCGAGTCGCTCACCGACGCCACGGGTTCGTCGCTGCTCGACCAGGTCGACCGGGACGGGCGCACGATCCGCGATCGGCTGGCGTCCGGCGAGGCCCATCTCGATTCGCTCCGCCAACCCGACGACACCGGCCCGCTCCTGCGCCGCGTGCTCGACGAGGTCGCCGGTGCGAACCCGGCCGACGACCACGCGCCGCCCACCGCACCCGACACCAGCACATAGGGGGCAATCGGGGCACACATAGGGCGGTGCGGACCGGATCGGCACGCGACGGTACGCTCGCGTCCATGGAACACGACCCGATCGTCGCTGACCCGGCCCCCGCTGACCTGCTCGAAGACTCGGGCGCGATCGAGGCACAACTGCTCGAGGACGAGCTGCTCATCGAGGAGATCTCGATCGACGGCATGTGCGGCGTCTACTGATGCTCGACCGCGCCTTCGACCTGCATCCGCAGGTGGCGCTGCGACCCGAGCCGTTCGGCGCGCTCGCCTACCACTACGGCAACCGCAAGCTGGTCTTCCTCAAGCACGCCGACATCGTCCGGGTCGTCGGCTCCCTCGCCGACCACTCGACGCTGCGGGACGCGCTGATCGCGGCGGGGATCGCCGAACCCCGGTGGCCGGCGTTCGAACGGGCGGTCGCCGCATTGGTCGATTCGGAGATGCTCGGTGAGCGCGCACTCATTGGTTGAGCAGCTGAAGGGCGGTCTCGACGCCCCGATCTGCCTCACCTGGGAGCTCACCTACGCGTGCAACCTCCAGTGCGTCCACTGCCTGTCGTCGTCAGGGCGGCGCGATCCTCGCGAGCTGACCACCGACGAGGCCAAGCGCGTGATCGACGAGCTCCGCGACCTCCAGGTCTTCTACGTCAACATCGGCGGCGGCGAACCGATGATCCGGCGCGACTTCTTCGAGCTCGTCGAGCACGCCATCGGCAACGGCATCGGCGTCAAGTTCTCGACCAACGGCGCGTTCATCGACGCCGTCGCCGCCCGCCGGCTGGCGGCGATGGACTACCTCGACATCCAGATCAGCCTCGACGGCACCGATGCGGTCACCAACGATGCGGTGCGCGGCGACGGTTCCTACGCGCTCGCCCGGCAGGCGATGGACCACCTCCGCGACGCCGGGTTCGGTCCGTTCAAGATCTCGGTCGTCGTCACCCGCCACAACGTCGATCAGCTCGACGAGTTCAAGGCGCTCGCCGACTCCTACGGCGCGCAGCTGCGGGTCACCCGTCTGCGCCCGTCCGGCCGTGGCGCCGAATCGTGGCACGAGTTGCACCCGACCAACGCCCAGCAACGCCAGATCTACGAGTGGCTGCTGGCCCGCGGCGACGATGTGCTCACCGGTGACTCGTTCTTCCACCTCAACGCGCTCGGCGAGCCGTTGCCCGGTCTCAACATGTGCGGTGCGGGGCGGGTCGTGTGCCTCATCGACCCGATCGGCGACGTGTACGCGTGCCCGTTCGTCATCCACGACGAGTTCAGGGCCGGCTCGGTGCGCGACGAAGGCGGCTTCGAACGCGTGTGGCGTGACAGCGACCTGTTCCGCGAGCTCCGGGAGCCGCAATCGGCCGGCGCCTGCGCATCGTGCGGGAACTACGACGCCTGCCAGGGCGGTTGCATGGCCGCCAAGTTCTTCACCGGCTTGCCGCTCGACGGACCCGACCCCGAGTGCGTGAGGGGCCACGGCGAGCTCGCCCTCGTGGGTGCCGGATCCGTGCCACGGCCGGCGATGGACCATTCCAGGCCGCAGCGAGCCCAACCCGTCACGTTCCTGCGGCGGTAACCGTGTGGGTGGCGCTGCTCCCGGCGGCGTACCTGCTCGGAACGTTCCCGAGCGCAGCACTCGTCGCCCGCGCCAACGGCATCGACATCACCACCGTCGGGTCCGGGAACCCCGGCGCCTCCAACGTGACGCGCGCCCTCGGCTGGCGCAAAGGCATCTGGGTCTTCGTGCTCGACGCGCTGAAGGGCGCGATCGCCGCCGGGCTGGGCCTGCTCGTCGACGGCCGCCCGGCCGCCTACTGGCTCGGTGCGGCGGCCATCGTCGGCCACGTGTTCCCGATCATCAGCCGGTTCCGCGGCGGCAAGGGCGTGGCGACCGGCGCCGGGGTGATGGCCGTGCTGCACCCGCTCGTCACCGTCGCCCTGGCGGTCGTCTGGATCGTCCTCTCGCGCCTGACGTCGAAGGCCTCGATCGCGTCGATCGCGGTCGTCGCCCTGCTCCCCGTCGGCCTCATCGCCACCGGCGCACCGGGATGGGAGCTGGCGGCCACGATCGGTCTGTGCGCGCTCGTGATGGCACGCCATCTCGGCAACCTCAAGCGTCTCGTGTCGAGGAAGGAACCGAAGCTCTCGTCGCCGACGTGACGCGACCGCGAGACTGGCGGCGATGCGACTGCTCGACCCGGTGACGTTCGGACCGCGGACCGCACCGAACCGTGTGCTCTTCGGCCCGCACGTCACGAACCTCGGCGACGACGATCGGCGCCTGACCGAACGGCACGTCGCCTACTACGCCCGGCGTGCGAGCGGCGGGTGCGGCACGATCGTGGTCGAGGGCGCGAGCGTGCACGAGTCGGACTGGCCCTACGAGCGGGCGCCGCTCGCCGAGCGGTGCGGCGACGGTTGGGCATCGATCGTCGCCGCCTGCCGGCCGCACGGCGCGCTCGTGATCGCATCGCTCGACCACGCCGGCGGGCAGGGATCGTCGGCGTACCACCAACGGCCGCTGTGGGCGCCATCGCGGGTGCCGGAGGTCAACACCCGCGAGGTGCCGAAGTGGATGGAGGCGAGTGACATCGGCGCCGTCATCGACGGGTTCGCGAGTGCCGCCGAGGTCGCCGCCGCTGCCGGTTGCGACGGTGTCGAGATCAACGCCGGCCAGCACAGCCTCGTCCGCCAGTTCCTGAGCGGACTCACCAATCAACGCGACGACGAATGGGGGCACGATCGGCTCCTGTTCGCGAGACGAGTGATCGCCGCGGTTCGGGCCCGCAGTGCCGACCGGATCGTGGGACTGCGCTTGTCGTGCGACGAGCTCGCGCCGTGGGCCGGTATCACGCCCGAGCAGGCACCCGCGATCGCCGCCGATCTGGTCGCCTCCGGCGTCGACTACATCGTCGTCGTGCGCGGCTCGATCTACTCCTCGGAGAAGACCCGACCCGACTTCCACGAGCCGCCGGGGTTCAACATCGAGCTGTGCCGCGCGATCCGGGCCGAGTTGATCCGAGCCGGGGTCGACGTACCGGTCGTGCTGCAGGGCTCGATCGTCGACACCGGCCAGGCCGAGTGGGCGCTCGGCGATGACGCCGGCGCCGCGGTGTGCGACGCCGTCGAGATGACACGGGCGCAGATCGCCGATCCGGACCTCGTGTCGAAGGCGGCGCGTGGTGCCGCCGGTGAGATCCGGCCGTGCACCCGATGCAACCAGACGTGCCAGGTGCGCGACGTGCGCAACCCGATCGTCACCTGCATCGGTGAACCGACGAGCGGGCGCGAGACCGAGGACCCCGACTGGTATGCACCCGCCGCCGCACCGCGACACGTCGTCGTGCTCGGCGGTGGTCCGGCCGGCCTCGAGGCGGCACGCGTCGCCGCCCGTCGCGGGCACCGCGTCGATGTCGTCGAACGTTCGGCACACGTCGGCGGGCTCGCCGCCGTCGCCGGTCCGAACGGGGAGCTCGTCGAGTGGCTCGAACGCGAGAACCGTCGGCTCGGCGTCACCATCCGTACCGGCGAGGAGTTCACGGAATCGGAGAACGGGAACGTCGTCGTGCAGTGCACCGGTTCTCTCCCTGGGCGGCGTGCCTACGAGGTCGAACCCGGCTCGAACGTGATCGACGTCGCCGACCTGTGTCGCGGGCTGGCCACACTTCCCGACGCGGGCGATGTCGTGGTGTTCGACCCGATCGGTGGTCCGATCGGCATCGCCCTCGCCGAGGAGCTCGGCGCTCGTGCGATCGTCGTGACGCAGGACCACATCGCCGGCAACGAGCTCTCACGTTCGGGCGACCTGGCGCCCGCCAACGTCCGCCTCGCCCAGGCGCGGGTACGGATCGAGCGTCGCTCGTTGCTGCGCGTGGTACGTGCTGGATCGGTCGACGTCGAGGACCGCTTCAGCGGCCTCCACCGCGCGATCGCATGTGCGGCCGTGGTCGACTGCGGGTTCCGGCTCCCCGACCACGCGATCGCGGCGGCCGACTACCGAGCCGGCGACTGCGTGGCGCCCCGCACCGTGCACGAAGCGATCCTCGAAGGTCGCCGAGTGGCCCTGTCGATCTGAGTGTGAGACCCCAGCCACCGACCATCTGGGCTGCAGCAAATATCGGCACCCGCGAGCGCGATGGCAACCCAGAACGGGATTCGACGTTCGGCGTGGGCCACGGCGGGTCCATGATGCCGGGCCATGATGCCGGGCCATGATAGAGGCGTGGTCGAGCCGTGGGTCGCCGATGCGCTGCGTGACGCCAGGGTCGCCCGGCTCGGGACGCTCGGCGCCGACGGGGCGGTCCGGCTCGTGCCGATCTGCTTCGCGATCGTCGACGACCATGTCGTCAGCGCCGTCGATCACAAGCCGAAGCGAACGGGACAGCTGCGACGCCTGGACGACATGACGGCGAGCGGCACGGCCACCGTGCTGGTCGATCACTACGACGACGATTGGACGCGACTGTGGTGGGTGCGCATCCGTGGAGCTGCCACGGTCCACGAACCGGGCGATCCGGCCGCCGTCCCCGCCCTCGACGCGCTCGCCGCCAAGTACGCCCAGTACGGAGATGAGCCGCCGACCGGATCCGTCTACCGGATCGCGATCGACGAGATCAGGTCGTGGCGCTACGCGCCGGGTTGAGGACCACGATGGATCGCCTCCCCGAACATGTCGAGGCACCGCGCCTCACGATCCGGCGGTGGAACGCAGCCGACGCCGAGGCGCTGTCGGCGGCGATCCTGGCCAGCGTCGACCACCTCCGGCCGTGGATGCCGTGGGCGGCCGACGAACCGATCGGGATCGAGGCGCGCCATGCCCTGATCGAGCACTGGAACGCGGAATGGGAAGCCGGCGGTGACC
Organism: Ilumatobacteraceae bacterium; assembly: GCA_963776935.1. Classification (GTDB taxonomy): domain Bacteria; phylum Actinomycetota; class Acidimicrobiia; order Acidimicrobiales; family Ilumatobacteraceae; genus JALOLG01. Next base: position 671,626 of record CAVZOP010000001.1, read on the forward strand.
TCATCGTGGGTGTCTTCCTGGCCGGCGAGGTGGTGGGTGGCTCAGGACTCCACCGACGACGCGGCCCGCACGGGCTCGAGATCGGCTATTGGGTGCACATCGACCACACCAGGACCGGCTACGCGACGGAGGTCACGGCGGCGTTGACGACGACGGCGTTCACGATCGAGGGGATCGAGCGGGTCGAGATCCATCACGACAAGGCCAACGTGGCGTCCGCCGGTGTGCCGCGGCGACTCGGCTTCGCGTCACTGCCCGAAACCCTCAGGGAGATCACAGCGCCGGCCGAGATCGGCGTCGGGTGTGGTTGGGTGATGGGCCGGTCGACGTGGCACACACGAACACGACGGCTGAACGCGTCTCGGACCGTCGGGGGAAGGGTCTCACAACCCGTCGACGGCCTCCGCCGCGGCGGCGATGACCGGCAGCACGTCGTCCGTCGCCGGGGGCGGCATCACGACCAGGCGATCGACGCCGAGGTCGGCGAACGCGGCCGCGGTGTCGCGGGTGAGCCGGCCGCGCGGGGTCACCGTGATCTCCAGCTCGCCGAGCTCGGGCGGACGCCCGACATCCGCCGCCGCGGCACGGAGCGCGGCGAGGTAGTCGGCGGTCAGCTCCGGCGTCAGGCCGAAGCCGTACCAGCCGTGAGCGCGGGTGATGGCGCGCCGGTACGCGGGGCCGGTGTGCCCTCCCACGACGATCGGGATCGGTCGCTGCACCGGCCGCGGGTGGGCATCGACGCCGGCGAAGTCGACGAAACGGCCGTGGTACTCGGGGTGCTCGTCGTACCAGAGGCTGTTCATCGCGTCGAGGAACTCGTCGGTGACGGCGCCACGCTGTTCGTAGTTGGCGCCGATCGCCCTGAACTCCGGTTCGAGGTACCCGACGCCCACCCCGAACGTGAACCGTCCGCCCGACAGCACGTCGACACTGGCGATCTCCTTCGCCAGCACCACCGGATTGCGCTGCGGCATGATCACGATGCCGGTGGCGAGGCGGATCGTGGTCGTCGCCGCGGCCGCCCACGTCAAGCCGAACAGCGGGTCGAGCGCACGGTCCTGGGGACCCATCGGCGACGGCGGCACCTGCGGATCGGGGAGCACGACGTGCTCGCCCGCCCACAGCGAGTCGAAGCCGGCCGCTTCCGCCGCTCGGGCGGCCTCGACCAGCGCCTCGGGGTGGCTGCAGGGTCCCATGTTGATGCTGAACAGACCGAGTCTCATGTCGACCATCCTGGCCGGTGCGCCGCGACGGGGCGGCGTCGGGCCGTGCCGCAGTACCGAGCGGACATAGCCTCGGACGATGCCTACTCCGCCACGCCAGCCGCCACCGGTCGCCGAGCGTCCGCACATGCCCGAATACGGCGTCGACACGCCCGAGTGGAAGCCACTGCCGTGGGAGTGGGCGGCCGAGCGTCTCGCCGTCAACCGGAACTACTGGGTGGTCACGGTCGCCGGCTCCGGCCGACCGCACGCACTGCCCGTGTGGGGCGTGTGGGACGACGACGAGCACCGGTTCGCGTTCTCGTGTGGTCCGTCGTCGCGGAAGGCGAGGAACATCGCCGCCAACCCGGCCGTCGTCGTCGCCAACAGCGACACCGTCGAGTGCGTCTCGGTCGAGGGGGTGGCGGCGATCCTCCCCGACGGAGACGAGCGTCGGCGGCGATGGATCGAGCGCTACGTCGAGAAGTACGAGCCGGGCTCGGCGGCGATGGCGGAGTTCGTGGGCCGGCATCTCGTGATCGAGGTCGAGCCCGACCGGGCGTTCGGCATCGTCGAACGCGAGGACGAGTTCTCGACACGCGCCACCCGCTGGCGCTTCTGAGGTCTGACGTCGGTACCAGACATCGGGACCACGCGACGGAGCGGCAGGTCGTCGACCTGCCGCTCCGTTGGGAAGCTGGGGGTTGAGGAGTTGCTCAGCGGGACAGCGAGCCCCTGTTGTTGAACGTCCGGTACACGAGCAGCACGATCACGGCACCGACGACCGAGCCGATGACGCCACCGACCTGAACGGCACCATCTTCGAGGTCGGCGCCGAACAGGACGTAGCCCAGGAAGCCGCCGACGAAGCTCCCGACGACTCCGAGCAGCCAGGTGCCACCGAGGCTCATCGGATCCGGTCCCGGAACCAGGAGACGCGCGAGCGCTCCTGCGAGGAAGCCGACAACGAGCAAGACGATGATGAACCACAACATGGTGCGGGTCCTTTCAGACGGGGTCGAGGTCACGTGGCCGAGGGGTGAGGTCGCGTGTCGGGCAGCGAGATACCCGACCCTCGAACGATCGAAACCGGATCGATCCGGCGACCGGAAACCGAGCGGGAGCCGTGCCTCACCCCCGCGCGAGACTCGCCTCGGAATGGGTTACATGCTCGAAGCTCGTTCGCTGTGCAAGCGGTTCAAGGATGTCGAGGCCGTGCGCGACATCGACATCACGGTCGCGCCCGGCGAGCGGGTCGGCCTGCTGGGTCCCAACGGCGCCGGCAAGACCACGACGCTGTTGATGCTGCTCGGCGCGATCACGCCGGACCGCGGCGAGATCACGATCGGCGGCCACACGTTGCCGCGCCATCGCAGTCGGGCGATGGAGGTGGTCGGCTTCGCGGCGGGCTACCTCCCGCTGCCCGACCGCCTCAAGGTGAGCGAGGCGCTCGGCGTGTTCGCCGGATGGTACGGCGTGCGCGATCACCGCACCGCGGTCGACCAGGCGCTCGAACGGTTCGAGATCACCCACCTCGCCGATCGGCTGTGCTCCGAGCTCTCGTCCGGCCAGCGCACACTCGTCGGCATCGTCAAGGCGACCCTGCACGAACCGGCGCTGCTGGTGCTCGACGAGCCCACCGCATCGCTCGATCCGGACATCGCCCTCAAGGTCCGGTCGGGGCTGCTCAACGTCTGCGCCACGAGCGGCGCCGCGCTGCTGGTGACCAGCCACGACATGCGTGAGGTCGAACTGCTGACCGAGCGCGTGATCTTCCTCGCCCGCGGCGAGGTGGTCGCCAACGACACGCCGGCCGCGATCCTGGCCACGTACGGTCACGCCGACCTCGAACAGGTCTTCCTGTCGCTCGCCGCGGAGCACGGTCGATAGGCGAGATGGTGTCGAAGGCTTCGAGATGAGTTGGCATCGCATCCGCACCGTCATCCGGCGCCACGCCTACGTGCTCTGGCGCGCCCCGCACCGGTGGTTCGACATCGCGTTCTGGCCGCTGATGGACGTGATCCTGTTCGGCAGCCTTGGCACGTTCGTCGCTCAGCAATCCGGCGAAACCGAGAACGCGGTGCCGTTCCTGCTCGCTGGCATCATGATGTTCCACATCCTGTTCCAGAGCCAGATCGCGGTCGCGACCGGGTTCATGGAGGAGACGTGGAGCCGCAACCTGCTGAACGTGCTCACGACGCCCGTCACCGAGGTCGAGTACGTCGCCGGCACGGCGATCTTCGGCCTCGCCAAGGTCCTGCTGGCGCTCACCACGTTGTCGCTGACGGCGTTCGGCTTCTTCCGCTTCGACCTCGGCGCGGTCGGGTGGTCGCTGGTGCCGATCGCGCTGATCCTGACGGTCGTCGGCTGGGGCGTCGGCATCGCCAACATCGGCATCGTGCTGCGCTTCGGGCAGGGTGCCGAGATCTTGATCTGGGGCTCCAACTTCATCCTGATGGCGTTCTCGGGCGTGTTCAACCCGGTCGAGGCACTGCCTGGCGCGCTGCAACCGATCGCTCGCGTGCTGCCCAGCACGTACGCGTTCTCGGCGCTGCGCGACGTGCTCGCCGGTCAGCCCCTCGACCCCGGCGACATCGCCGCCGGACTTGTCGGCGCGTTCGTGTTCCTCGTCGCCGGCACTGCGTTCAGCGTGGCGATGCTGCGCACGTTCCGCCACCGCGGCTACGTCACCCGCTTCAGCTGATCCCATCTCGTGAAGTTTCGGCGCTCCTCCGGCGTCGAAACTTCACGAGATCAGGTTGGGACTGTGGAGCCTCAGTGCTCCTGGGCGAGCAGCCATTGAAGGATGTTCTCGTCCTCGTATGTCGGCGCCGCGGCGAGGTGGTAGTCGGGTTGCGAGAACGCGTCGTTCCCGTACTCGGTGTACCGGACGAGGTCGTTGACGACAGCCGGATCGACACCCGCCGCGACGTACGCCGCGCGCAGCCGATCGCGTGATAGCCGACCAGTGGTGGCGACGTTCAGCAGGTGATCGTTGGTGCCGTGGGTGATCCAGATCGGCGTCCGGTCGGTTGCGATGCTGGCCGCCTGAGCGGCGCTGACCGCGAAACCGCCGGTGATGAGTGCGGCGCTGAACAGGCCTGGACGGGTCGTGGCCATCGCCTGCCACGCCGTTGTCGAGCCGTACGAGACGGTCGAGGCGTACACCCGATCGGGGTCGATGTTGTAGGTCTGCATGAACGTCTCGAGCAGGGCGACCATGATCGCCGCCTCGGCGGCCACGCCGACCCGCGGGTTCTGGGGCGCCAGGACGATGACGTCCTCATCCGACTCTGTCCATTCGGGCCGGAACCAGGCGGTGGCCGGGATGTCTGCCGCGATCTGAACACCTTCGTTGTCGCCGTCGTAACCCATACCGTGGCCCGGCAGGATCACCACGACCGGGTAGGCGTGACTCGGGTCGTAGTCGGCGGGCACGAAGTAGGCGTACGGGAGTGTCGAGCCGCCCTGGACGAACGTGTCGTGGACGAACTCATCGACGTGCAGGTTCGTCGTCGTCGAGGTCAATGGGTGAACGACCGGCGACGCTCGCGCGAGCAGCCGTTCCCTTCCGACGCCGCGGGGCCGTGAGTAGATGTCCTCGTTCTGGACGACCTGGGTCAACAGGTCAGGGTTCACCTTCACTGAGCACAGGAAGGTCGGGCACTTGGAGATGATCACCGTGTTCCCACCCGGATCATCCTCAGCGAGCTCCACGATGACGAATTGCCCCCGCCTCGACTCACCGTCGGCGGTCATCGCCGGCTCATCGTTGGTGTAGATACGAGTAACGGTCCGGTCAGCCAGCGTCGGAAGGTCCCCGATCGGATTGAAACGGAAGTTGTAGATCGTGTCGGCGACCGTGAACGTGTCCAGGTCGAGGGTGCGTTGGTTCACGTCCGCGTCGTACTCGATCGCAACCGCGGCGACCTTCTGACCGAAGGCATACACATCGGTGATCGCGGTCACGCTCTGGATCCCGCGACTCTCCCTGCCTGTCGCAGGAGGTTCCGCGGCCACCCCTGGCGCGATGGCTGTCGCGGCCGCGACGGCGACGGCCATCGCAATGGCAAAGCGAGCTCTGGTCATGGGCAACCCCTCATGGGCTAGTCGATTCAGGACACGATCGTGCTCAGCGGGGGAACGACCTGGCTGCGTGTGCTCACAGTTCCCTCCGACTGAGCTAAATGCCTACCCCCGACATTCGCCCTCGATGGCGTGGCGAAGTGATACTGGCCACGGCAAAGAGGTCGTGTTCGCAACGTATGGCGAAACAACGTCGACTGTCAATACTCACTCCACACTTCCAAATTGCGGCCCTAAATATGCCAATCTCGTCAGAAAAACACCGCCGCGCTATCGTTGACCGACGTGACCGATCACGTTCGCAGTGGGCGTGTACCAGCGCAGCGAGCGCTCATGGCGCAGCTCGAAGCGGCTCGCACGCTGACGCTCACCGAGCTCTCTGTCACGACCGGCCTGCCGCGAAGCACCGCCGCGTACTGGATCGAGCGGCTGCTGGACGACGGAGCCGTCCAGGAGCACGAACCCCTCCCAGGCGCCCGCGGCCGCCCCTCGCGAGCGTTTTCGCTCACGGTGGAGCCGGGACCGATCGCCGTCATCGTGGCGGCAGCGCACGGCACCTCCGCGGGAGTGATCGGCCTGAATGGTCAGGTCCTCGCCCAGATCGAAGGCGAGGCACCGGTCGGTGATGCCGCCAGCCTCCTCCCGACCCAGGCGCTGCACTGTGTCGACGAAGCGATTCGCGCCGCTGGCATGGCGGCGGACCAGTTGTCGCTGGCGGTCGTCGGCCTCCCCGGGCCGTCGAGATTCGATCCACAGCCAGCGAACCCGCGATTGATCGACCGCGACGCCGGCCAGGTGTGGCTACGACGTTTCCAGCTGTGGGGCGGAACGTATGCCGACCGCGTGATCGCCCAGCATCTCGGACGGCCTTCGTACAGCGAGAACGATGCCAACCTCGCTGCGCTCGGCGAGGCCACGGTGGGCGCCGGAGCCGGCAGTGACGTCGTGCTGTTCATCAACCTCGCCTACGGAACCGGCGGCGGGCTCGTCATCGAGGGCCGTCTGCATCGCGGCAGGAACCGGCTCGCCGGCGAGATCGGTCACCTGCACACCGCTGACAACGGTCAGCTATGCGTGTGCGGCGCTCGCGGCTGCTTCTGGCTGAAGCACAGCATCCCGGCACTGCTCGACGAGCTCACCGCCACGCACCATCGGCCATTCACACTGGCCGACATCAGCGACGCCGCTGAAAGAGATGAGCCAGATGTAGTCCGGACACTGGCCGGTTTTGGCCATGCCCTCGGCAGACACCTCGCCGACGCCGTCGTGTTCATCGACCCCGACGTCATCGTCCTGGACGGCGTCCTCGGAGCGGCGGCACGACCCATCGCCGACGGAGTCCGGGACTCCGTCAACCGGTACGCGCCCCCGGCAATGGCCAGGGGTGTACGGATCGTGCCTGGTGCGCTGGGCGCCACAGCGACATTGCACGGCGCAGTCGCACTCGTGCATCGCGAAGGTTTGCTCCACCAGGTCTCCACTCGAGCGAACGAGTGACGCCGGTCTTCAACCCCTGACCGCTGCTGGATTTGGCTTCCAACGTTCACCCGCGAACTCTCCCTCACATCACGACATCAAGTTGGGGTGAGTTCGGTGAGCAGGGGGGTGAGGTCGAGCTCGTCGAGGGCCGGAAGGTGGACGTCGACGACGTCGTGGAGCAGGTGCTGCCAGATGTCGTACCGGAAGAAGTGCTGGCCCTCTCGCACGACGTAGTTGAGGAGGAAGAACCGGTAGGTCTCCTTGAGGAACAGCACCTCGTCGCCATTCAGCGGGAACGACTGGTGGTAGGTGCGCAGGAACCGCCGGAACCGGGGTTCGAGCAGCGTGTGGGCGCCGTACGTGAAGCGGGTCTTGTCGCCGGTCCGCGACGACACCCGCGACAGGAAGTAGAAGTCGAGCAGGCGCGACTCGATGCGGAACCAGTCGTAGTCCCACCGGCTGAACAGCGAGAACCGGCCATCAGCTTCGTACTCGACCGAGAAGTTGCCGAGGTTCCAGTCGATGAGCACGGGGATCCGCTGCCAGTAGTCGTAGCCGCTCTCGAGCACGGCGACCAGGAAGCGGTGGGTGTGGCGGCGCACGACGTCGAGCCGGCTCTGGTCGAGCCCGAACCGGGCCGCGGCGTGACGTTCCGAGACCAGGTCGAGCAGGTGGATCGCATCCGACTTGATCGTCTTCGACGTCGGTGGCACCGACGGAGCGAGCTCGGCGCACGCCAGGTGGAACGCGGCCACCTCGTCGGCCAGGTTGTCGATCTGGTCCTGGGTGAGCACGCGCGGCAACCGGTCGCGCGCCGGCACCTCGTTGTACATCACGGCCCACATCTCGCCGTCGTACCAGATGTACGGGCGGCCGGCGGCGGTTGTCAGCGAATCGGCGAGGAAGTGCTCGAAACGCCCCCCTTGCAGGAGCGCATGGCAACGGTGGATGCGGTCGTGGTCTTCGGCGAAGAGGAAGAACGAGCCGTAGTTGGAGACCTTGGCGATCGCCGTCGACCCGTCGTCGAGTGTGAGCAGGTACACCCGGTTCGTCGACACCATGGCGCTGAGCTCGGTGACCCCCACGAGGCGGCGGGGATCGCCGTAGTCGTGCCACGCCGTGTCGACGACGTCACGGTGGCGCCCCTCGACGGCGTCCACGGGATCGCTCACGGGGCGAGAATTGCACACATGACCGTCGGAGTCCCGTTCGCCGCGACGATGAAGCAGATGATGGACACGGCGATGGACAGGTGAGAGAGGTCTCGTGAACGCCGATCCGGCGAGCATCGATCACGGCCAGGTCCTGCTCACGCGCTACGACGAGATGCTCCCGCAGGTCTACGGCTACGTGCTGCGACGGGTGCGCAACCACACCGACGCCGAGGACCTCACCGCCGAGGCGTTCATGGCCGCCGTCACGTCGATCGGGCGCGGCCAGGTCGACGAGGTCACTCCGGCCTGGCTGATCGGCATCGCCCGCCACAAGCTGGCCGACCACTGGCGCCGCGCCGAACGCGAGCAGCGACGCCTCACCGCGGTCGCGTCGAACGAGCCCGACGACACCACTGATCCGTGGGACGTCGAGCTCGATCTGCTCGACGCCCGCGACGTCCTCGGGACGCTCGGCCCGCACCATCGCTCGGCGCTCACGCTGCGCTACGTCGACGATCTCAGCGTGCCGGTGGTCGCCGAGCTGCTCGGGCGCACGGTCCACGCCACCGAAGCCCTGTTGGTCCGCGCACGATCGGCCTTCCGGGCCGCCTACGAGGAGGTGCAGTCGTGAGTGCCTTCGAACAGTTGCGCCACACCGACACCGGCGAGCCGATCGCCCCCGACACGGCCTTCGCGGCCCGACTCCGGGCGCGCATCACCGAGGCACTCCAGACCGTCGACCCCCACGTCCCCCTCGTCCAACTTCCAGAGAGGACCCGCACCATGACCACCACCCACGACACCTCGACGTCGAGCCCCGCAACCGCGGCGGCCGCCATCGTCCCCTACGTGTGCGTCAGCGACTCGGCCGCCGCGATCGACTGGTACGTCACGGTCTTCGATGCCGTCGAGACCGTCCGCTACGTCGGCGACGACGGGCGCATCGGACACGCCGAGGTGTCGATCGGCAGCGCCCGGCTGATGCTGTCGGACGAGTACCCGGAGATCGGCGTCGTCGGCCCACAGACGTTGGGCGGCACCCCCTTCACCCTCACCCTCAACGTCGACGACGTCGACGCCGTGTGGGCCCGGGCGATCGAGCACGGGGCGAACGGCGAGCGTCCCCCCGCCGATCAGCCGTACGGCGAGCGGTCGTGCACGTTCCGCGACCCGTCCGGACACCGGTGGTCGGTGCAGACGACGATCGCCACTCCGACGCCCGACGAGATCGGCGACGCGATGGAGGGCTTCACCGTGGTGACCAGCGCTCCCGCGGCCACATCGGCGCCCGTGGCCACGACTCCCGTCGAGCTCGGATACTTCACGCTCGGCTTCACCGACACGGCGATGGCGTCGCGCTTCTACCGCGAGCTGTTCGGATGGCAGACCGAGCAGGGCAAGTCGGGTGCGGAGTACGCCCATGTCAACAACACCGAGCTCCCGCTCGGGTTCACCCCCGACGGTGTCGACAGCGCGCCCGTCTTGTACTTCCGGGTCGACGACGCCGAGTCCTACGCCGCCAAGGTTCGCGATCTCGGTGGCACCGTCGTCAGCGAGGCGACCTACGACTCGGGCGGCAGCATCGTGTGCCGCGACGACCAAGGGCGCGAGTTCCAGCTCTGGCAGCCCGCCCCCGGGTATTGAGGAACACGCCGGCATCTCTACGCTCTCGCCGATGGAGACGCACTACGCCACGATCTGGGAGTCGATCGCCGATGAGATCCCCGACGAGGTCGCCCTCGTCCACGGGCTGACCCGCCGGACCTGGGCGGAGTACGACGAGCGCGCCGCCCGCCTCGCCGCGGCCTACACCGCGGCGGGACTCGGTCACGACTCCAAGGTCGGGCTGTACCTCTACAACGGCAACGAGTACCTCGAGGCGCAGTACGCGGCGTTCAAGATGCGCGGCGTGCCGGTGAACGTGAACTACCGCTACCTCGACGAAGAGCTCTGGTACCTCCTCGACAACGCCGACGCCGAAGCGCTCGTGTTCCACTCGTCGCTCGGCGACCGGGTGGCGCGGGTGATCGACCGGCTCCCGAAGCTGCGCTTGCTCATCGAGGTCGACGACGGCGCCGCCGGGCAGGTCGAGCGCGCCCTCAGCTACGAGGAGGTCATCGCCGAGCACGAACCGATGGAGCGCGTCGTGCGGTCCGAGGACGACATCTACATGCTCTACACCGGCGGCACCACCGGCATGCCGAAGGGCGTGATGTACCGGATGGGCGACCACACCTCGCTGTTCCTCAACCTCGGGTATCCGGCGGTCGGCTTGGCGCCACCTGCGAACCCGTCGGAGGTCCCCGCGCTCGTGCGGCAGCTCACCGACGCCGGCACCCGGCTGATCTCGATACCGACCGCGCCGTTGATGCACGGCACGGGGTTGTGGCTCGGGTCCTTCGTCGCCCACCTCGCGGGTGGCGCCGTGGTGACGCTCACCGGCCGCAGCCTCGACGGGCACGAAGTGCTGCGCACCGCCCAGGACAACCGAGCCGTGTTGATCGTGCTCGTCGGCGACGCGATGACGAAGCCGCTCATCAAGGCGTTCGACGAAGCGTCCGAGCGTGGGGATCCGTATGACCTGTCGTCGGTCAGGATGATGATCTCGTCGGGAGTGATGTGGACGACCGAGGTGAAAGAGCAGCTCCTCGACCGGATCCCGCAGCTGATGCTGATCGATGCCATCGGTTCCACCGAGGGCTCGATCGGCAGCCAGGTCACGATGCGCGGCGTCGCCAGCGAGACCGCCAAGTTCGCCAGCAACCCGACCACCAAGGTCATCACCGAGGACGGCCGCGAGGTCGCACCCGGATCCGACGAGATCGGCATGATCGCCGCGGGTGGGTTCGTGCCGATCGGCTACTTCAAGGACCCGGAGAAGTCGGCACGGACGTTCCGGGTCGTCGACGGCGTCCGCTACTCGTTCGCCGGTGACTTCGCCAAGGTCGCCGCCGACGGCTCGTTGATCCTGCTCGGCCGCGGCAATCAGGTCATCAACTCCGGGGGCGAGAAGGTCTTCCCCGAAGAGGTCGAGGAGGCAACCAAGCGAGTCGAAGGTGTTGCCGACTGCCTCGTCGTCGGCACCGATGACGAACGGTTCGGTCAGGCGGTCACGGCTGTCGTGGCGCTCGCACCCGACGCCGATGTCGACGAAGCGACGATCATCGCCGGGGTGAAGGCCCAGCTCGCCGGCTTCAAGGCGCCGCGCCGGGTGGTGTTCGTGGCGCAGATCCCGCGCGCTCCCAACGGCAAGGCCGACTACAAGACGGCCATGCAGTACGCCAACGACGCCGCCGGTCTGTCCTGACGCCTTTGGCCTGTCCCAACAAGCACGTCTCAGGACTTGACGAGCCGCTCGATCGCCCGGCTGGCCTCGGTGATGATGCGGTCGGTCTCGGAGGCGTCGTCGGCCTGCACGGCACCGGCGACGCAGTGTCGGAGGTGCTCGTCGAGCAGGTTGATTGCGACGCTCTGGAGGGCCTTGGTGGCGGCTGCGACCTGCGTCAGCACGTCGATGCAGTAGGCGTCCGAATCGACCATCCGCTGCAGCCCGCGGATCTGGCCCTCGATCCGCCGCAGCCGTTTCGACAGATCGTCCTTGTGGTCGTGATAGCCCGGTTCGCTGGCGTCCATACTCATACCCTACCGGGGTATGAACCGTCGCGGGACGACACTCGTCAGTGGCCGGCCCGGCCGATCGCGTCGAGGGCAGCTTCGGCAAGTTGTTCGGTGCCGACCTTGAACGTCTCGATCACCTCGGCATCGACCTGGTCGCCCATCTGCCCGTGCAGGTACCGGGCGTACACGCCCTCGCTGATCACGGCCAGCCGCCACGACGAGAACGCCATGTAGAAGTCGATGGCCGACACGTCGCGGCCTGTCCGGAGCGCGTACCGCTCGAGCAGATCCTGATAGTTCGGGAACCCGGGCGCCCCGGACGGGTCGTTGTGCCGCCGCGGCACCGAGCCCTGATCGGTCCAGTACACGCTCAGGTAGCCGACGTCGGCGAGCGGGTCACCGAGCGTGCAGAGCTCCCAATCGAGGATCGCCGCGATCCGTCCCTGCTGGAGATCTGTCATGCAGTTGCCGAAGCGGAAGTCGCCGTGAGCCACGACGACCCCTTGCTGTTCCGGCACTCGCCCGGCGAGGCGGCGGGCCACCTCGTCGACGGCAGGGAGCTCGCGGGTCCTGGAGTTGGCCCACTGCGTCGACCAGCGCTTGAGCTGCCGCTCGACGTAGCCGTCGCGTCGGGCGAGGTCACCGAGGCCGATCTCGTCGACGTCGAGCGAGTGCAGGTCGGCCAGCACGTCGATCAGGTGCTCGCTCGTCGGCCGTCGGAGCTCGAGTGGGAGCAGCTCCGCCTTCTCCGGCGAGTCGAGCACCGCCCCGTCGACGAAACCCATCACGTAGAACGGAGCGCCGTTGACGGTCTCGTCCGTGCACAAGCCGTACGTCGGCGGCACCGGCACACCGGTGGTGCCGACGGCGGAGATGATGCGGTGCTCTCTCGCCATGTCGTGCGCGGTGGCGAGCACATGACCGAGCGGGGGGCGGCGCACGACGAACCGCCGACCGTCGGCGCCGAGTGCCGCATAGGTCAGGTTCGAGCGCCCGCCGACGATCAGTGAGAACGTGAACGGCGCGACCGCTCCGTCGACGTTGTCGGCCAGCCACGCCGACACCCGCCCGACGTCGAGGCCGTTGATGGGTCGCGGCACGGACGGCGACCGTAGCGCAGTGCCGACGGGTCGGGTCAGCCCGGTCGGCCGACGACGGCGACCTTGCCCCAGTTGACGGGTGCGATGTTCACGAACGACCCGGTGTTCGGGGCGTGGATCAACGTCCCGTCGCCGAGGTAGATCCCGACGTGGCTGATCGGGCTGTAATAGAAGATCAGGTCACCGGCCTGGGCGGCGCTCGCCGGCACGTGCGGCAGCATCGCCGCCTGCGCCCTCGATTGGTGTGGCAGGTAGACGCCGGCCTGACCCCAGGCGTACGACGTGAGGCCGGAGCAGTCGAACGACACGCCGGGACTCGACGTGTACCGAACGTACGGAACGCCGAGCTGCCCCATGGCGGCGGCGATCGCGGTCCCCGCCAGCGACGACGGGGCGGGGTAGTCGACAGGATCGGCGGCCGGCGCCGGCGGCGTCTCGCCCGGTCCGGGTGGCGCCGGCGTCTGACCGCCGCCATCACCGCCACCACCGTCACCGCCACCGTCATCGGTCCCACCACCGGATCCCCCGCCGGACCCGCCGCCAGACCCGCCGCCGCTGGTGCTCGCCGCGGCGGCTTGTGCGGCGGCGGCATCGCGGGCCAGCTGACGGGCCGATTCAGCTGCCCGGCGGGCCTCCTCCTCGACGATCAGGTCACCGAGCTTGGCCTCGGCCGCGGCGCGCTGGGCCTTGTACTCGGCGGTCAGTTCCTCGGTCGCGGCCTGGGCCTCGGCGATGGTCTCGGTGAGCGATTCGGCGGCCTCGAGCTTGTCGGCGAGATCAGCACGCTCGGCATCGAGGTCGGCGATCAGGGCGTCGAGATCGTCGGTCGTCGCCGTCCCGACGCTGAGCGCGACACGCGAGAGCTGATCGCGCTGCAGCGTGTCGCTGTAGGCGGCGGCGTTCGAGAACAGGGGTCCGAGGACGTCACCGCCGGCGCCGGTGAACGCCCGGACGGCGACCTCGGAGAGATCGCCGCGCAGCGCTTCGAGCTCGGCTTCCTTGGCCGCCACCCTGGCCCTGGCGGCGGCGACCTCCTCGTCGAGCTGGCTCTTCTCGTCAACCGCGACGACGTAGTCCTCGGCGAGGATGTCGGCCTGCTCACCGAGGTCGGCGAGCTCGTCGACGATGCGCTCGACCTCGCGTCGCTGGTCGTCGACCGGGCTGGCGACCACGTACTCGGCGTTCATCGCCGGCGCAGCGACCGCGATTCCGCACGCGACGAGGAGTGCTCTGGTTCTGCGCTTCATGGACGGACGAGACTCTAGCGTTCGTTACGAACGTGTTGCGAACCGATCACGAAAACCGTTCGTCATGATCACGTCAAGCGATCGATGCCGGACGCTTCGCTCACTCCCATTCACCTCATTCCCATTCAATGGTGCCGGGGGGTTTGGACGTGATGTCGTAGGCGACCCGGTTGATGCCGGGAACCTCGTTGATGATGCGATTCGACATCCGCTCGAGGACGTCGTAGGGCAGCCGCGCCCAGTCGGCGGTCATCGCGTCGTCACTCGTCACGGCGCGGATGACGATCGGGTGGCCGTAGGTCCGCTCATCGCCCATCACGCCCACCGAGCGAATGTCGAGGAGGACCGCGAACGCCTGCCAGATCTCGCGTTCCAGCCCGGCCGCGGCGATCTCCTCGCGCACGACGGCGTCGGCCTCCTGCAGGATCGCCACCTTGTCGGGTGTGACCTCGCCGATGATCCGCACGCCGAGCCCGGGGCCCGGGAACGGTTGGCGCCACACCAACTCGTCGGGCAGGCCGAGCTCGGTTCCCAGCCGGCGCACCTCGTCCTTGAACAGGTCGCGCAGCGGCTCGACCAGTTCGAGCGTCATGTCGTCGGGCAGCCCGCCGACGTTGTGGTGGCTCTTGATGACGTCGGCCGTGCCGTCGGCACCGCCGCTCTCGATGAGGTCGGGATACAGCGTGCCCTGCACGAGGAACTCGGCCTCCGTGAGTCCGCCCGTGTTCTCCTCGAAGATGCGCACGAACAGCTCGCCGATCGCCTTGCGCTTGACCTCGGGGTCGGTGACCCCGCGGAGCGCGTCGAAGTAGCGGTCGCCGGCGTCGACATGGATCAACTCGAGACCCATGGTGCGCCGGTAGGTCTCGACGATCTGCTCGCTTTCGTCCTTGCGCATCAGCCCGGTGTCGACGTACACGCACGTGAGCTGGTGACCGATCGCGCGGTGGACGAGCGCCGCCGCGACCGACGAGTCGACACCGCCCGACAGGGCGCAGATCGCACGCGCGTCGCCGACCTGGGCTCGGATCGCGGCGACGTGTTCGTCGACGACCGAGCTCATCCGCCACGTCGATTCGCACCCGGCGAGGTCGTGGAGGAACGTGCGCAGCACCGCCATGCCGTTCGGCGTGTGGGCGACCTCGGGATGGAACTGCACGCCCCAGATGCGGCGCTCGTCGTGCTCGAGCACGGCGACGGGGGCGTCGTTGGTCGACGCGGTGGCCACGAACCCGGGTGGCGGCTCGGTGATGGCGTCGAAGTGGCTCATCCAGACGTCCTGCTCGTCGGGGATGTCGGAGCCGAGCAGCGACGACTCACGTGTTCGCGTGAGGTGGGTCCGGCCGTACTCGCCGCGCATCCCGCGACCGACGGTGCCGCCGAGTTGCTGGGCGATGAGCTGGGCGCCGTAGCAGATGCCGAAGATCGGGACGCCGAGGTCGTAGATCGCCGGGTCGAGCCGGGGTGCGCCCTCGACGTGGACGCTCTTGGGGCCGCCGGACAGGATGATCGCGGCCGGATCGTGGGCCTGCATCTCGGCCGCCGTCGTCCGGTGCGGCACGATCTCGGAGTACACGTCGAGCTCTCGCACGCGCCGGGCGATGAGCTGGGCGTACTGGGCGCCGAAGTCGACGACGAGCACCGGTCGTCGGGGCAGGTGCGCGTCAGGTGCGTTCAAGACCTTGATGGTAGACAGGACGCGTGGGCGAACGCCTGGAACTCACGATTCACGGAACTGGTGCAACGGTCGCGGTATCGAGCGAGCCACCGCCGCCGCCCGTCACCGACAACGTGTTCGTCCCCGAGAATCGCGATCTCGGCGAGTGCATCACCGCCGTCCCCAAACCGGGTTGTGGCAGCGAAGCGCGCAGCGACTGGCACCAGGGCCTCGTGCTCGGCGTGATGATCGCCGGCCTGGTCATCATCGGCTGGCGGATCGTGCGTGGCGTCCGACATCGCGAAGCACAACACTCGGACGTCTCGGACGCCGACGCACCGCTCACGTGAGCGCGATCTCGTACTCGATCGCCCGCTGGACCCGTTCGAAGCCGAGATGGGCGTACAGGCGGGCGGCGCCGGTCGGGCTCTCGCTGTCGACACCGATCGACGCATGGGTCAGGCCGGCCGCCGAGAACGCGTGGAGCGAGGCGACGATGAGCTGCGACGCCAACCCGCGCCGGCGCCATTCGGCGAGGGTGCCGAGCTGGTCGATCCAGCCGTCGCGGCGTCCGATCACGGCGTCGTCGGCCTCGTACCGCTTGTTGAGACAGAAGCTCACCACGTCGCCGCTGGCGTCGTCGACGGCGACGAAGCTGAGATCGGGGCGCGCCCCGAACCCGCGAACCTCGTCGTGCCAACGGTCGGCCGACAGCGCAACGGAACCCCAATGGTCGGCGAACGAGGCGTTGTTCACGGCGAGGATCTCGTCGTCGCGATCATCGGGCCATGGCACGATGGTCACGCCAGGGACCTCCACGCCAACCGGCAGGTCGTCGAGCGGTCGCAGCAGCTCGTCGAAGTAGCGCACGGGGGTGAAACCCATCCGTCGGTACAGGCGGTGGGCCGACTCGATGTAGTCGAAGCGATTGACCCGGATGTACTTCGGGAGCCCGTTGCCGGAGCTGCGCAGCTGCGCTGCCGCGCGCTCGATGCCCCATCCGAGCAGTGCCCGCCCGACGCCGACTCCACGGTGGTTCGGATCGACCTGGCCGACCACGTGACAACGCTCGAGCCGCTCGGTGGACGGGAGGTAGTACGTGTACGCGTAGCCCGCCATCTGGCCCTCACGCACGGCGATCCGGGCGTCGGTGGCGAGCACGACGCGGACGTCGTCCATCTCCTCACGCACCTCTTCGAGCTCCAGCACCCGCAGCACGCCGTCATGCGCCTCGGACCGGTTGTGGAGCGCGCACAGCTCCTCGAGGTCGTCGGCGACGGCCCCCCGGAGCACTATGTCTGATTGAGTCGGCTCACTCAGCGTTTGCCCGCAGATCGTCTGGTCGCCGACTCGCTCTCTCGCGACCACGATCGAACGCTACCGACCGGTCGCCGCGGCACCGGCAGGCATTACCGTCGGCGCCCATGACGCCCGAGGAGTTCCGCTCGAACGGCCACGCGCTGATCGACCTCATCACGGAGTACATCGAAGGTGTCGAACACCGACCGGTCTCGTCGCGGGTACAACCCGGAGAGGTCCGCGCCAAGCTGCCGGAACACCCGCCCACGTCACCGGAGCCGTTCGCAGCGGTGCTCGACGACATGCGTGACATCGTCATCCCCGGCCTGACGCACTGGCAGCACCCGCAGTTCTTCGCCTACTTCCCGGCCAACATCTCGTACGCCTCGATCCTCGGCGAGTTGGCCGCGTCAGGGCTCGGGATCCAGGGCATGAGCTGGATCACGTCGCCGGCCTGCACCGAGGTCGAGACGCTCATGCTCGACTGGATGCAGGAGCTGCTGGCCCTGCCCGAGCGGTTCCGTTCGAGCGGCGACGGCGGCGGTGTGATCCAGGGCTCGGCGAGCGAGGCCACGCTGGTCGCCATCCTGTCGGCCCGCTGGCGGGCGACCGGTGGTCGGGTCAATGCCGACGGCGACACGTCGCGGCTCGTCGCGTACGCGACGTCACAGGCGCACTCGAGCATCGAGAAGGGCCTCCGCATCGCGGGCATCGGCACCGAGCGCATCCGCAGCATCGCCCACGACGCGTCGTTCGCGATGGTGCCCAGCGCGCTGGCCGCGGCGATCGAGGCCGACGAGGCCGCCGGGCTCGTTCCGTTCTTCGTCTGCGCGACGCACGGCACGACGTCGTCGATGGCGTTCGATCCGACCCCGGAGATCGGCGCCATCTGTCGCGCCCACGACGTGTGGCTCCACGTCGACGGAGCCATGAGTGGCATCGCCGCCCTCGCACCCGAGCACCGCTGGGTCAACGACGGGCTGGAGCTCGCCGACAGCTACTGCACGAACCCGCACAAGTGGATGGGCGTCAACTTCGACTGCGACCTCTACTGGACGGCCGACCGGGTGGCCCTGCTCGGCGCGCTGAGCATCCTCCCCGAGTACCTACGGTCGGCGGCCGCCGAATCCGGCGCGGCGATCGACTACCGCGACTGGCAGATCCCGCTCGGGCGGCGGTTCCGCGCCCTGAAGCTGTGGTTCGCGATCCGCCTCGACGGTCTCGCCGTGTTCCAGGCGATGATCCGTCGCCACGTCACGCTGACCCAGGAGCTGGCCGCCCTCGTGCGACGCGACGACCGGTTCGAGATCGTGGCCCCACACCCGTTGAACCTGCTGTGCGTCAGCCTCGTCGCCGGCGACGCGGCGACGGACGACCTGATCGAGCGCGCGAACGCGACCGGCGACGTCTTGTTCACGCGGACCGTGCTCGACGGTCGCAGTGTCCTGCGCTTCTCGATCGGCGGCTCGACGACCGAGCAGCGCCACGTGCTCGCCGGCTGGAACCTCCTCAGCGAGCACGCAGCAGTTGCACCATGACCGACGCGGTGGCGCCCCACACCGTCTCGTCGTCGAGCTCGAAGAAGTGCAGCAGCCGGTCGGTCGGCGGCATCCCCCACCGTTCGGAGCGGTAGGTGTCGGGCCGCGTGAACTCGACCAGCGGCACCCAGAGCACGCGATCGACCTCGGGGCTGGCCGGCCGCACGTCGACGGGTTCGGTGAGACTGGCGATCACGGGCACGATGTAACTGCGGCTGACGATCGTGTTGAGGTGTTCGAGCTCGCCCTCGACGGTGACCAGCGCCGGATCGAGCCCGACCTCCTCGTGCGCCTCGCGCAACGCGGCGTCGGCCGCGGTCTCACCGGGATCGAGCCGCCCGCCCGGAAAGCTGATCTCGCCGCGATGGGTGCGCATGTCCATCGACCGTCGGGTGAGCAGCACCTCGACACCTCGCTCGCTCGGCGCGAGTGCGACGAGGACGGCGGAATGGCGGGCGCCCGGGAACGCGGGTGCGAACGGATGGCTGTGGCGGCTGATCCGGGCGAGGAGCGTGTCGAGGGACAGCTCGGCGCCACTCGCGAACGGCGCCACGGGACCCGGCGCCCACGCCGCGGGGCGTGGCACGAACTGCTGCCCGCCTGGTCGGCGCCCGTCAGCTGGCAGGGGTCCAGCCCGCGTCGACGAGTTGCTGGAGGACCTGCGGCAACCCGGCCGTCTTGAGGTTGGCCAGCACCTTGCCGGGTGGGAGCTCGCCCTTCTCCCACTCCTCCCACGCGGTCAGCAGCTTGGCGAGGTCGGGCGGCGGTTGCTCGAAGGCCATATCGCCAGCCTACGGGGATCGCCGGCACCGAGGGGTGGACGATCATCCGGGATTTCTGTATCGTTCGGGAAATGTCGGATGAAACGTCCACGGCGGCGACGGTCGGGCTCGACTACGAGCTCGAGCCAGATATCACCGCCGACACCCCCGAACGCATGAAGGCGCTCGGCGACCGGCTCCGCATGACCGTGCTCGACCTCGTGCTCGAGCGGGCGATGACCGTGACCGAGTTGGCCGAACGCCTGAACCGGCCGCGGGGCAGCGTCGCCTACCACGTCGACATCCTGGTCGCCGCCGGACTGCTCCAGGTCGTGCGGACCCGACGCGTGCGGGCGGTCGACGAGCGCTTCTACGGGCGCACGGCGCGGACCATCAAGTTCCATCAACAAACTCCGGGCGAGCTTCCGTTCTTCAACGACGTGCTCGCCGAAGTCGACTTCGAGCGTGTCGAGGCGAAAGAACCGGGCGCCTATGCCACGTTGCGCCATGCCCGCATCCCGTCCAGCCGGGCCGAGGAGTTCGCCACCCGCCTCGACGACTTGGCGCTCGAGTTCATCGCCCTCCCGCGCGACGGCGACCTGGAGTTCGGACTGTTCATCACGATGTACCCGACCACCCGGCTGAAAGCGCCATGACCGCCACCGCCGACACTGCCCGCACGCCGCGTCTCGACGGGCGGTACTACAAGCTGTTCTCGGCCAGCGTCATCTCCAACCTCGGTGACGGGGTGGGCACGATCGCCTACCCCTGGTTGGCCTCGGCCGTCACCCGCGATCCGGTGCTCATCGCCCTGGTCTTCGTGGCGCAACGGCTGCCGTGGCTGGTGTTCACACTCCCTGCCGGTGTGATCACCGACCGCGTCGACCGCCGCAAGGCGATGGTGGCGATGGACTTCTGCCGGTTCGCGCTCACCCTCGCCGTCGCCTTCGCCGTGCTCGGCCGGCAGGGCAGCCTGCCCGACCCCGGCGAGCTCGACGCCGTCGCGGGCACCCAGACCGGGCTCTACCTGATCGTGCTGCTGGCGACGTTGCTGCTCGGCATGGCGGAGGTGCTGCGCGACAACTCGGGCCAGACGATGATGCCGGCCCTCGTCGACAAGAGTCAGCTCGAGAAGGCCAACGGCCGGATGTGGAGCGCCGAAGGCGTCGCCAACCAGTTCGCCGGACCGCCACTCGGATCGCTCCTGCTCGCCGTCGCGTTCTCGCTGCCGTTCTTCCTCGACGCGGCGTCGTTCTTCGTGGCCGCCGCGCTCGTGTTCCTGATCCCCGGGACATTCCGGCCCGACGGCCACGAGACCCGCGAGACCAAGCCGTGGCGAGTGGAGCTCGCCGAGGGCTTCCGCTGGTTGTGGGGGCACAGCCTGCTGCGCCCGATGGCCATCATCCTCGGGATCATGAACGCGGCGAACATGATCTACTTCGCGACGTTCGTGCTGTTCGCCCAGGAGGTGCTCGACGTCGGACCGCTGCTCTTCAGCGTGATCGGCTTCGGGGGCGCGATCGGTGGCATCGTCGGCGGGTTCGTCGCCGCCCAGGTCACACGGCGCCTCGGCGCCGGGACCTGCCTGTCGCTCACGCTCATCGGGACCGCCGTCGTCACGGCCCTCATCGGGCTCTCGTCTCACTGGCTGCCCGGTGCTCGTGCTGTTCGCCGTCATCACGTTGCTCGGGATCCTCTGGAACGTGATCACCGTCAGCCTGCGGCAGGCGATCATCCCGTCTCACCTGCTGGGGCGCGTGAACAGCGTGTACCGGTTCTTCGCGTGGGGGATGATGCCGATCGGCGCCGCCATCGGCGGTCTCACGGTCGTCGTCGTCGACGCGTTCGCGTCACGGGACTGGGCACTGCGGGCGACGTGGCTCGTGTGCGCCGCGATCCACGTCTGGCTGTACGTGTGGGGACGGGGGTCGCTCACCACCGAGCGGCTCGAAGCGGCGCGGGCCGAGGGGGCGATCAGCTCTCCGGCTTCCGGCGGCGCCACGCCGTGACCGCGTTGCCGGCGAGGCGGCCGGCGGTGCGGCCCAGATCCTCGCCACGGTCACCGGTCGCCATCGCCGCTCGGCGCTGCCGGCGCGCCTGCTTCTCGGCGAAGTCCGAGTAGAACCACACGAAGGCGTACACGAACGCGATCCCGACCATGATCGCCCGCGTGCCGACGTCGATGTCGATCCACGGCTGGACGGCGGCAACGACGATGAAGGCGATCACGAGCAGGTCGATCACCCGGTGGAGCCGGCGCCCGACGAGGCGGAACGCCCCGAGCGGCCCGATCGCCACCGCCGCGTTGAGCAGCACGACCCCGCCCACGACGGCCGGTACCAGCGGCTCCGGACTCTGGAGCCCGGTGGCGACCAGGATCAGGCCGATGATGTACTCGACGGTTTGGTGCAGCCAGAACGGGCGCATGGCTCGGTCGGACATCTGTTTCAAGCTACGTGATCGGCGCCACGATCCGGCGTCGACGGGACCGGGAAACGGAACGACCCCGGGTCCGTGAGGACCCGGGGTCGTCGGGGGAGTTGGTGCAACCGTTCCGCCCGCGCGGTTATTCCATTTTCGTTCAGCGCGTGTTTGTTCGGCGCCTGTTCTTCAGCGCGTTCACATCATTCCGGGCATGCCGCCCATGCCGCCCATGCCGCCGCCGCCACCTGCGCCGGCGCTCGGTGGCTCGGGCTTGTCGGCCACGAGGCACTCGGTGGTGAGCACGAGAGCCACGATCGACGCCGCGTTCTGCAGCGCCGCCCGGGTGACCTTGGCGGGATCGGTGATGCCGGCCTTCACGAGGTCGGTGATCTCACCGGTCGCGGCGTTGAGTCCGGTGGTGCCGGTCTCGGCCTCGATGCGGTTGACCATCACCGAGCCTTCGAGGCCGGCGTTCTCGGCGATCAGGCGGGCGGGTGCCACGAGCGACTCCCACACGATCCGGGCGCCGGTCGCCTCGTCGCCCTCGAGCGACGCCGCCACGGCGGCGACCGCGTCGCGGGCTCGGATCAGGGCGACGCCACCACCGGCGACGACACCCTCTTCGATGGCCGCCCGAGTTGCCGAGACGGCGTCCTCGATGCGGTGCTTCTTCTCCTTGAGCTCGACCTCGGTGGCCGCGCCGACCTTGATGACGGCGACACCGCCGGCCAGCTTGGCGAGACGCTCCTGGAGCTTCTCGCGGTCCCAGTCGGAGTCGGTGTTGTCGATCTCGGTCTTGATCTGGTTGATGCGGCCCTTGACGTCGTCCTCGGTGCCGCCGCCATCGACGATGGTCGTGGTGTCCTTGGAGATGATGACGCGCTTGGCGGTGCCGAGCAGATCGAGCGTGACGTTCTCGAGCTTGAGCCCGACGTCCTCGCTGATGACCTGCGCACCGGTGAGCACGGCCATGTCCTGCAGCATCGCCTTGCGGCGATCGCCGAAGCCGGGGGCCTTGACGGCGGCGGCGTTGAACGTGCCGCGGATCTTGTTGACGACGAGCGTGGCGAGCGCCTCGCCCTCGATGTCCTCGGCGACGATGAGCAGCGGCTTGCCCGTCTTCATCACGGCTTCGAGGGCCGGCAGCAGCGACTGGACGGTCGAGATCTTGCCGCTGACGAGCAGGATGTAGGGGTCGTCGAGCACCGCTTCCTGACGCTCGGTGTCGGTGACGAAGTACGGCGACAGGTAGCCCTTGTCGAACTGCATGCCCTCGGTGAACTCGAGCTCGATGCCGAACGTGTTCGACTCCTCGACGGTCACCACGCCGTCCTTGCCGACCTTGTCGATCGCGTCGGCGATGACCTCGCCGATCGACGCGTCGGCGGCCGAGATGGTGGCCACGTTGGCGATGTCGGTCTTGTCGTCGACGTCCTTGGCCTGCGACTGGATCGACTCGACGGCGGCGGCGACGGCCTTCTCGATGCCGCGCTTGATGCCCATCGGGTTGGCGCCGGCGGCGACGTTGCGCATGCCGATCGTCACCATCGCCTGAGCCAGCACCGTGGCGGTGGTGGTGCCGTCACCGGCGACGTCGTTGGTCTTGGTCGCGACTTCCTTGACGAGCTGGGCGCCCATGTTCTCGAACGGGTCGTCGAGCTCGATCTCCTTGGCGATCGACACACCATCGTTGGTGATCGTCGGTGCGCCGAACTTCTTGTCGAGGACGACGTTGCGGCCCTTCGGGCCGAGCGTCACCTTGACGGTGTCGGCGAGCTTGTTGACGCCCGCCTCGAGCGAGCGGCGCGCCTGGTCGTCGAACTTGAGTATGCTTAGCCATGTGGTGTCAGCCCTTCACTTGCCGACGATGGCAAGTACGTCGCGGCTGGAGAGGATCAGCAGGTCGTCCCCGTCGATGGTGACTTCGGTGCCGCCGTACTTCGAGTACAGGACGGTGTCGCCGACCTTGATGTCGAGCGGGAAGTGCTTCCCCTCGTCGTCGCTCCAGCGGCCGGGGCCGACGGCCAGGACCGAACCCTGCTGCGGCTTCTCCTTGGCGGTGTCGGGGATGACGAGGCCCGACGCGGTGCGCTCTTCGGCCTCATTGGGCTTGACGACGATGCGGTCATCCAGCGGCTTCAGGTTCATTGGTGCATGCCTCCATTGGCGTGTCACGGTGGGTTCGGGCGAGCGTTAGCACTCGACCAGGGCGAGTGCCAATGGTAGGCGCTCCAAGTGGTCATTAGCAACCGGAGGGCGAGAGTGCTAACCGCTGCCGCCACCGGCGACCGCAACGCCCTGACGGCCGAGCAGGTCGACCACCGTGGCCAGCGGCAGGCCGACGACGTTGCTGGCGCTGCCGTCGACCTCGGCGACGAACGCCCCGCCGGCCCCCTGGATGGCGTAGGCGCCGGCCTTGTCCATCGGTTCGCCCGTCGCCAGGTACCACTCGATGGTGGCGTCCGACATCGCGCCATCGTCACCGACGTGGTCACGACCTCGCACACGGTGGCGCCGTTGCGGCGCACGGCCACGCCGGTGTGGACCCGGTGGGTGCGGGCCGACAGGGCCCGCAGCATCCGTCGGGCGTCGTCGGCGTCGACCGGTTTGCCGAGGATCTCGCCGTCGACCTCGACGATCGTGTCGGCGGCGAGCACGACGACATCACCGATGCCATCCGGCCCGTCGATCGCCTCGACTTTGTCGAGGGCCAGGCGGCGGACTAGATCGGTCGGGGCGTCGCCGGGGCGGACGGATTCGTCGACATCGGCCGCCACGACGTCGAACTGGAGCCCGAGCAGGGCGAGCAGCTCACGTCGTCGCGGTGATCCGCTGGCCAGCACCAGCC
The DNA here is from genome assembly GCA_963776935.1 of Ilumatobacteraceae bacterium. Taxonomy (GTDB): domain Bacteria; phylum Actinomycetota; class Acidimicrobiia; order Acidimicrobiales; family Ilumatobacteraceae; genus JALOLG01. The sequence goes on from CAVZOP010000001.1 coordinate 696,039, forward strand.
GCATCCGTCAGCCGCCGGAGACCGCCATCACGTCGTCGTCGTCGGGGATCGTCAGATCGTCGAGGTCGTCGAGGAAGCCGTCCGGAAGGGCGACCTTGATCGGACCATTGGCATGGCCGCGCTTGATCCGCTCGCCACCTTCGACGAGCTCGACGGACGGGTCGAGACCACCGAGCAGGTCGTCGAGCTCCATCAGCGAGGCGACCTGGGCGAGCGCGTCGGCGGACCTCCGGCCCGACCGGATATCCGGTCAGGTACCAGGAGGTGTGCTTGCGGAAGTCGCACATCGCCAGGTCCTCACCGCTGCGTCGACCGTCTCTGTTGTCGTACTCGGTGTAGAGGTCGACGAGCAGACGGGCGTGACGTGCCATCGCCTCGACGACCACGGCGAGCGGTGGAGCCGGTGGGACCGGGCGCCCGGACAACGCCTCGACGAGGTGACCGAACAACCACGGCCGGCCGAGGCAGCCGCGGCCGACCACCACGCCGTCGCAGCCGGTGGCGCGCATCATCTCGACGGCGTCGGACGCCTCCCAGATGTCGCCGTTCCCGAGTACCGGGATCCGACGGCACGGCCTGCTTGAGGGCGGCGATCGCGTCCCAGCGGGCCTCGCCGGCGTAGTGCTGCTCGACGGTGCGGGCGTGCAGTGCGATCCAGGCCACCCCGTCCTCGGCGCAGATCTGGCCGGTGCGGACGTAGGTCCGCAGGTCGTCCCACAGGCCCATGCGGAACTTGGCCGTGACGGGCACGCCGTATGGGCTCGCCGCTCGCACCGCAGCCTGCACGATCGCCCGCAGCAGGGCGGGCTTGGCAGGCACCGCAGCTCCGCCACCCCTGCGGGTGACCTTGGCCGCCGGGCATCCGAAGTTGAGGTCGATGTGGTCGACGCGGTCTTCGTCGCACAGGCGGTGCACCGCCCGCCCCAGCATCTCGGGATCGCTGCCGTACATCTGCAGGCTGCGCGGACGCTCGTCGGGGCCGAACGTCATCATCCGCTGCGTCTTGTCGTTGCGGTAGACGACGGCGGTCGCCATCACCATCTCGTTCACGTACACCAGGTCGGGCCCGTACGACCGGCACATCGCCCGGAACGCGGCGTTCGTGACGCCCGCCATCGGCGCCAGCACGACCGGCACCGCGGGCTCGAAGGCGCCGATGCGGAGTGGTAAGTCGATCGCTCACAACGGCCGCGACGGTATCCCAGTCGCGACAGGTTCGAGTCGGGGAGCAGCTCGAGTCGCAGGTTGGGGTAGGCGCCGGTGTCGAGCGGGCTCGGGCCGTCGTTCCGAGCCGGTACCAGCCGGCGGCGGCGATCATCGCCGCGTTGTCGGTGCACATCTCCCGGCTCGGCAGGAAGCCACGGCGACCGTCGGCGGCACACGCGCCGAGCAGCTCCTCGCGCAGCAACGAGTTGGCCGCCACCCCACCGCCGAGCACGATGCCCTTCGCCCCGACCTGCTCGGCGGCTCGGCGGGCCTTGGTGACGAGCACGTCGACGACCGCCGTCTGGAAGGAGGCGGCGACGTCGGCCGACGAGACGTCGGGGTGCTTGCGGACGTAGTTGACGACGGCCGTCTTGAGGCCGCTGAAGCTGAAGTCGAGCCCGTCGTCGCTCATCGCCCGCGGGAAGCGGACGCAGTCGGGATCGCCGTTGAGGGCCGCGGCTGTCGATCGCCGGCCCGCCCGGATACCCGAGGCTCGAGGAAGCGGGCGACCTTGTCGAACGCCTCGCCGGCGGCGTCGTCGATCGTCTGGCCGAGCATGCGGTAGCGGCCGTGCCCGCCATCTCGATCAGCATCGTGTGCCCACCCGACACCAGCAGCACGACGAGCGGGAACTCGAGCGTCGGGTCCTCGAGGAACGCCGAGTAACAGTGCGCCTCGAGGTGGTTGACCCCGACGAACGGCACGTCCCACGCCAGCGCCAGCGCCTTCGCCGCCGAGACACCCGACGAGCAGCGCGCCGATCAGCCCGGGGCCGTTCGTGCAGGCCACGGCGTCGATCCGCGGACTCGTCGATCCCGGCTTCGACGATCGCCCTGGCGACGACCGGGTTGAGTGCCTCGAGGTGGGCTCGGCTGGCGATCTCGGGCACGACGCCGCCGAAGTCGGCGTGGATCTCGATCTGGCTCGACACGACGCTGGAGATCACGTCGTTGCCGCCCATCACGAGCGCCGCCGCCGTCTCGTCGCAGCTGGTCTCGATGCCGAGCACGACCGTCGAGTCGTCCGGCGTCACGTTACGGGGCACGCCGGCGCTCACAGCTCACCACCCAGCTCGCGCAGCCGCCGGGCGTAGTCGTCGGACTGGATGTCGTGACACCACATCACGATCGCATCCTCGGTGTTCTCGTAGTAGCGCTTGCGGACACCGGCCGGCGCGAACCCGAACAGGCGGTACAGCTCCTGGGCGCCGGTGTTCGAGGCCCGCACCTCGAGCGTCCACGCGATGCAGCCGCCGCTCGATCGCCTCGGCGGCGAGCGATCCGAGCAGCCGCGTCGCCGACGCCGACCGCGACGGTGGTCGGCGGCGACGGCGATGTTGGTGACGTGGGCCTGATCGCCGTCGGGATCGGTGACGAACCACAGGCCGGCGTAGCCGACCACCGTTCGACGGCGGCGGGCGACGATGTAGTACCGGCTCCCGCGCCGGACCTGCTCGAGCTCGCTCTCGAACACTGCACGCGACCACGGCTTCGGGTACGCGTCCTGCTCGATCGGGAGCATGTGGCTGAGGTGCTTCGTCGCATCTCCTCGATGACGATCGGTTCCTCGTCGTCGACGCGCTGCAGCAACCGGGCCAGCACACTCATTGGTGCTCGCTCCGCTGCGCGCCGATGAGCGGGCCCTCGGGCCGACACACGTAACCATGATTCGCTCGCTGCGCTCGCTCATTGGTGCTCGCTCATCGCCGCGACCCCCGCGTGGCCCAGTTGATCTGGGCATCGGGGAGGCGCAGGTAGATCGGCTCGATCTCACGAGGGCGCACCCACTCCTCGCGCAGGGCGCGGGCGTGGGCGAGCTGCACGAGCGTGCCGCCGACGGATGGGCCGAACTGCCGAGATCTCGCAGCGGTAGCCCTCGAGGATCTCGTCGCGGTAGCGGATCGCGCCGTCGCCGACGCAGAGCACGTCCTGGCTGCGCGCCAGCAGGTCGGCCGACGAGCTCGTCGACGGGACCAACCGTTGGCGCCCTGACCTGTTGCACGCCACCCGGCACCTGGCGGTACATCGCCCAGAACACCTCGCTCTTGCGGGCATCGATCACCGGGACGACGACGCGGTCGGTGTGCCGGCACGGGAACGCCAGCAGGTCGAGCGAGCTGATGCCGATCATCGGGATCCGCAACGCCTGCGCCAGCGCCTTGCCCGGCGCCAGCCCGACGCGCATGCCGGTGAACAGCCCCGGGCCGACGTCGACGGCGATGCAGCCGAACTCGCAGAGCTCGATGTCGGCCTGGCGGCACACGAACTCGATCGCCGGGGCGAGGATCTCGGCGTGCCGCCGACCGCGGGCGACCTCGAACGTGGCGATCACGCCCTCGTGACCGCCGATCGCGACACCGACCTGCTCGGTGGCCGTCTCGATGCCGAGGATCAGCATCTCCACTCCTCGAGGCCGCTCGTCAATCGAGCCCAGCGGGTCGCCCACGCCGAACCCGCCGGCGTGATCTCGATCAGGCGCGCGTGCCGCTCGTCGCCCTCGACCGGCTCGAGCCTGACGACGAGATGGTCGCCGAGGCTGGCGGCGATGACGTCGCCCCATTCGACGAGCACGATCCCGTCGAACTCCGCCAGCTCGCCGAGCGCCAGGTCGGCGACCTCGGCCATCCGCTCGAGCCGGTACAGGTCGGCGTGGTGGAACGTGACTGCCGCACTTGTAGCTGTGCACGAGCGTGAACGTCGGCGACGTGATCGGCTCGGTGACACCGAGCGCGCGTCCGAAGCCTTGCGCGAACGCGGTCTTGCCGGCGCCCATGTCGCCGGCCAGCACGATCACATCGCCGGGGCGCGCCAGACCCGCGAGCACGGCCGCGACGGCATGGGTCGCCGGCCAGGGATCGTCGCGCGAAGCAACATGACAGTCCCCGATGCTACGGGCGCGGCGAACGCGCGATGCGCCTGCTCGACACCGCACACGATCTCGTACCCGATCGTGCCCAGCCGGTCGGCCCATTCCTCGGCGCTGACACGCTGCGTCGCCCTGGCTCCCCGATCAGCACCACTTCGTCGCCGACCGCGACTCGGATCGTCGCCGACGTCGACCATCAGTTGATCCATCGTGACGACGCCGACGATCGGGCGGCGGCGGCCGCCGACGAGCACCTCGCCGCCGGTCTCGAACAGGCCGGCGCGGCACCCCGTCGGCGTACCCGATGGGGACCGTGGCGACGGTCGTGGAACGCGTCGAACGGTGGCGCAATCCGTACGAGATGCGCGACCCGGCCGGCGACCCGCTTGACGGTACGAGACCCGCGCCCGCAGGCTCATCGCCGGGCGCAGCTCGCGGCAGAGGTGGTCGACGCCGTGCCCCGGCGAGATCCCATACATCGCGATCCCGGCTCGCACGAACGAGTACCGAGCCGCCGGGTGGGCCAAGGCGCCGGCCGAGTTGGCGGCGTGGATCGCTGGGCGTGACCGGGTTCGCCGGCAAGGCGGCCAGGACCGCTTCGAACGTGGCGAGTTGGTCGGTGGTCGCCGGGTCGGCGACATCGTCGGCGCTGGCGAGATGGGTCGCCACACCCCCCAGTCGAAGCCGCGGCGCATGTCGGAGGATGACCTCGGCGAGGCTGGGCGCGTCCTGCGGTGCGACACCGACCCGGTGCATGCCGGTGTCGATCTTGAGGTGCACGTCGATCCCGACGCGATCCGACTGCTGCAGGTCGAGCGCGGCCAACGCCTCGACGTACGCACGGGTGTAGACCGTCGGGGTCAGGTGATGTTCGCCGATCCGAGCGACCTCGTCGAGCGGTTGCTCACTGAGCAGCAGGATCGGGGCGTCGATGCCCGCCGCGCGCAACTCGACACCTTCGTCGGCGAGGGCGACGCACAACCCGTCGGCGCCGGCCGCCAGCGCCGAGCGGGCGACGTCGATCGCGCCATGCCCGTAGCCGTCGGCCTTCACGACCGCCCAGACCGCCGAGGGCGATACCGCCCGGCACAGCACTTCGACGTTGTGCCGGATCGCGTCGTGGTCGATCTCCGCCCACGCCCAACGGCTCACTCGCAGCCATCCATCGGGGCGGTCAGTCCAACGACGCGAGCGCGTCGGGAAGATGCGCCAGCAGGTCGCTCGCGACGAAACCGCGTGACGGCCCGAACGAGGCCGCGGCGGCGTGCAGCCACGCCCCGGCGGCCCCGGCCGTGAGGACGTCGATACCGGTCGCCGCCAGGGCGCCGATGATGCCGGCGAGCACATCGCCCGTCCCTGCCGTCGCCAGCCGCTGATCGCCGTTCACCACGAGTCGGGCATCGCCCGACGGCGACGCGACGACCGTCGTCGGTCCTTTCAGCAGCACGGTCGCGCCCGTGTCGGCCGCCAGTTGCCGGGCCGCGGCGAGGCGGTCGTCGCCCGGTCGGTGGCCGGTGAGCAACGCGTACTCGCCGTCGTGCGGGGTGAGGATCGTCGGGACCTCCCGCGACAGCAGCATCGTCGGCGCACCGTGCTCGTTCCATGCCAGGGCGAACAGCCCGTCGCCGTCGACCACGACCGGGACGATGGCGTCGATGACCAACTTCGTCACCGACGGAACGGTGTGGTCCTCGCGGCCGAGCCCTGGCCCGACGACGAGCGAGTGGAAGCGGTACAGGTCGTTCAGCACGGCGTCGGCCCAGTCGAACGACGGGATCCGCCGGGAGACCGCCTCGATCGGTGGATTCCCCTCGACGCCCGGGCTCGACACGTGCACCATGCCGGCGCCGGCACGCTGCGCCCCGGCGGTGACGAGATGGGCGGCTCCCGTCATGCCGGAGCTCCCGGCGACGACCCGCACCGCCTGTGCCCACTTGTGGGCGTTGCCGTCGCGCCGGCCGATCCACCGCGCCACGTCGGATGCCTCGACGACATGGGCCGTCGCCGAGGAGACGTCGAGACCGATGTCGACCACTCGGACGTCGCCGGCGAGTTCACGACCCGTTCCGAGATAGAGGCCGGGCTTGGCCGCCGCGAACGTCACGGTGACGTCGGCGCGGAGCGTGCCGCCGTCCGCCGACCCGGTGTTGCCGTCGACCCCGCTCGGGATGTCGACCGCCAGCACCATCGCGTCGCCGATGGCGGGCGCCCGCCAGACACCGTGGAAGCCGGTGCCGAAGGCGGCGTCGATGACCAGGTCGGCCGGCGGCAGCACCGCTGGGCATGTCTCGACCTCGAAGACGCGAACCTTGACGCCGCGCCCGGCGAGTCGTTCGGCGGCCACTCGTCCATCGGCCCCGTTGTTGCCCGGGCCGACGATCACGTTGACGACCCGTCCGTACGTGCCGCCCAGCATCGACCGTGCGACGCGGGCGACGGCCGCACCCGCCCGATCGATGAGTTGCTCGGCCGGTTCCGGAGCGGCGGCGTCGATCGCCCGCATCTCGGCTGGGGTGACGACCGGGATCACGCCTGCAGCGTAGGACGCCGGTTCACTCGGCGACCACGTACGCCACCGCGACCAGGTCGGAGTGGCTGACGCTGAGATGCCAGCGGGTCACGCCGAGCTCGTCGGCCAGTTCGGCGGCTCGCCCGATGACGATCAGCGACGGCGCCCCGCTCGCCGCCCGCTGCACCGACACCTCGTGGAACCCGAACGCCCCGAGCCCCAGCCCCATCGCCTTCATCACTGCCTCGCGGGCGGCGAACCGAGCGGCCAACGACGGCACCGGGTCGGCCTTCGACGACACGTAGTCGAGCTCGGCGGCGGTGAACAGCCGTTCTCGCATCGAGGGCGTCCGGCGCAGCGATTGGCGGAAGCGCTCGATCTCGACGACGTCGATTCCGATCCCGATCAACGGCTGGCCCGTTCGGTCAACCAGACGTCCGCCAGTAGTCGGCGGTCTCGGAGATCGGCCGGATGAGCAGGTCGGCCACCGGCAGGTCACCCAGGATCGATTGGTCGAACGAGCCCTCGGTCTCAGCCACCCAGTCGACGAGGCGCTCGTAGCGGTTGTCGTATCCCTGCAGCACCGAGCGCATCGTCGGCGGATCGAGGCGGTCGTGGAACCGCACGTGCAGCAGCGTGATGCCGACGCACGTCGTGGCCTTGACCTCCGGCACGAAGATCAGCGTGCGGCCGTCGCCTCGACCACGGGCGACGAGCACGTTGCGCTCGTCGGCGACGCGGCGCTTGGTGCCGACGAGTTGCGAGTTGCGTTCGACACGGCTCGGCACGTCCCTGGAGATCCCGCCGCGATCGACGATCGTGATCGTCGAGCCGTCGATGCCGTACCGGGTGAAGCCGACCACCTCGTCGACGGCGGCGTCGAGCTCGGCCAGCACCTTGAGGGCGCGGTAGCTGAGCACGTCGCGCCCGGCCCCCGCTCCCAGCACGGCCTGCACGAGCGCCCGGTGCAAGATCCCCTCGTCGCTGCGGGAGATCCCGACGGTGACGGTCTTGGCCTGGTGCTTGATGGCGTCGATCGGCCGGGTCAGCTCCTCGATCGCGTGTGTCAGCGCGGTCACGACCTCTTCGATGAGCGCCGCCGGGGTGCCGACCTTGCCCGACTCACGCTGGTACGCCTCGACCGGTGCGTCCGACATCAGGTCGCGGAGCAGCCCCGACAACCTGACCGCGGTGCTGGCCTCGAGATGGCCGTTGTAGTAGCCGTCGCGGAGCGCATCGAGGTACCGATCGACCATCGGCGGCAGGCTGGCGGCGATCGTGGCGAGCATCTCGTCGCTGTCCGATCCGGTGGCAACGGCCCGTTCGATCGCCTCGCGCGCCTCGCGGAGCGGCCGCGCCGACGCATCGATCGCGAGTGCCGCCTCGTACCCGAAGATGTGACCGACCATCGCCGACAGGATGAACCCGAGGGCGGGGTCGACGTGCGGCACCGAGATCGTCGCGGCCGACGCGTACCTCGTGTCGCCCTCGTCGGCGACGACGATCGGTGTTGCCTTGTGGGAGCGGAAGATCGCGGTCTCCTTGGCGACGTCGTCGGCGGTGCTCCCCCGCAACCCGGCCGCGCACACGATGATCAGCGGTTCCGACGACAGGTCGATGTGCTTCTTGTCCTCGGTGGCGTCGCAGGCGATCGACTTGTAGCAGAGCTCGCTGAGCTTGATCCGGATCTCCTCGGCGGCCACCCGGTTGGGCCCGTTGCCGACGACCGCCCAGTACCGCTTCGCCGGCGCGAAGCGTCGCGCCGCGTCGGCGATCGAGTCGCGGTTGGCGATGACCTTCAGCATCGCGTCGGGGATCTGCCGCAGCGCGTGGAGCAACGCGTCGCGACGCTTGACGCTGCCGAGGCCGGCGGCTTCCGAGATCGCGCAGGCCAGGAGAGCGCCACCGGCGACCTGGGCGTAGAACGCCTTCGTCGAGGCGACGCTCATCTCGACATCGCGACCGTCCGACGTGTACAGGATGCCGTCGGCCTTGTCGACCAGGTCGCTCCCGCGGCGGTTGACGATCCCGAGCACCGCTGCACCACGGCCGCGCAGCAGGTCGACGGTGCGGTTGGTGTCGGTCGTGGTTCCGCTCTGGCTGACGGCGATGGCGAGCGTGTCGCTCATGTCGAGGCGCATGCTGAACCCCGACAGTTCGGTCGCCGTGATCGCGTCGATGTCGAGGCTGCCGTCGCACAGCTCGTCGAGGATCGCCGCCGTGCTCTGCCCGGCGACCGCGGCGGTCCCCTGCCCGATCACACGGATCCGCGTGATGGTGCCGGCCGCCAGCCGCGCCGCGACCGAATCGGGGAAGGCCCGGCTGCCGACCTCGGCGTGCAGCACGCCGTCGCGCTCGACGATCTTGCCGCGCAACGTCTTGCGGAAGCTCTCGGGTGCCTCGCCGATCTCCTTCCAGAGGTAGTGCGGGGAGTCACCGCGGTCGATGTCGCGGGTGGTCACCTCGGCGGTGATGATCTCGTCCTCGCCGACGGGAATCTCGGTGCCGTCGTAACGGAGTCGGTGGACGGCGCTGAAATCCCCTCCGTCTGCGCCGTCGAGCACGACGATCTCACCGCCGTGCTCGCCGTCGAGGCGGAGGTAGCGGCTCGTCTCCTCGACCACGCCGTACGGCTCACTGGCGACGATGTAGCAGTCGTCGGCGAACCCGATGGAGAGGCCCTGGCCACTCCCACGCAGCGCGAGCAGCAACGTGTTCGGCGCAGTGGCGCTGGCGGCGCCGATGGCGACGGAACCGTCGAAGGCCGCGACCGTGCGGCGGAACGACTCGACGAGCGAGTTCCCGGCGAGCGCGTGACGGGCGACCAACGCCGGGATCACCTTGGCATCGGTGGTGATCTGGCCGTGGATGCGCAACCCGTGCTCGACCCGCAGGTCGGCGTGGTTGTCGACGTCGCCATTGAGGGCGGCCACGACGTACGGACCCGGGTCCTCGCCACCACTCCGTTCGAGCTCCTCGCTGTTGAGCGGATGGGTGTTGGGCTCGGAGATGATGCCGACACTCGCCCAGCGCGTGTGCCCGAGCACGGCGACCTGCACATCGGGCGCGGCCAGCGCGCGTCGCAGCACGGCGTCCTTGGCGACGGCGGTGCGGAGCACGCGGGTGTTGTCGCCGAGCTCACCGATCTCGGCGGCCGCCTTGTAGACGAACGACAGGCAGCCGTCGATCCAGCGCACCGACTCGGACTGGTACAGCGGATCCGTGCCCCGCCCGGCCAGCAGCCCGGCGACGCTCGGGTCGGATTCGTCGAGCCCGTGGTTCCACACGAACAGGTGCAGACCGGCGGAGTCTCGGCCGCGCACCTCGAGCCGGTCGATCGCCGACAACGCCCGCTGAACGGCGAGATAGCCGGCCATCGCGCCAACCGACGCGTCGCGCCCGGCGAGCAGCGAGACCTCGCGGGCGGTGCGCAGCCGGTCGTGACGGATCGCCCACGACGCATCACGCAAGGCGACAAGGTGGGCGCTCGCCGCCTCGATCTCGTCGACGCCGACGACCCCGGTTTCGATCTGGTCGTCGACCTCGTCGGCGAAGGCCTCGAGCTCGTCGAGCCGGCTCTCGACCCGGGACACCAGCTCGTGATGGTCGGCGAGGGCGAGGAGACCAGGCAACCCGCGCAGCCGAGCGTCGACGTCGCCGACGGCCACCGCGACCGCCGCCACGTCGGGACGCGCACCGAGTGCGGCGTCGAGCCCGGCGACGATCTCGTCGGCGGTTGGAACGGGGAGCGTCGGGGGACGGCTCACGATGCCGACGATGCCGCACATGGGCTTCCAGGCTACTGACGTCTGCCACCACCCAAGCCGCGGCGGTCGCGCGCCTGCTACGTCCAGGCCACGTCTCGACCGTTGCGTCGAAGACGCTCCGCTGCCGCACCGGAGGATCTCGACGCAGGGTCTGAAACGCCATGCGCCACAGCGAGAACCGATGCGACGCGGGCGACGTACCAACCGCCTGGACGTCCCCATCCCGACGTCCCCCGCCGAAACAGCACGAAGGAGAACGACGATGATCACCGAAGCATCCGCCGACCGGAACGAGACCACATCGGACGCAGGCGACACCGCCGTCGACGAGCAGACGTCGAGCCGGCGCCGGTTGCTCCGGACGCTCGCACTCGGTGCCGCGGGCGCTGCGGCGGCCGGGGCCGCCGTTGCTGTCGGCGACTCCGGTACCGCGGCCGCGGCCGACGGCGACCCCCTGCTGGTCGGGGCAACCAACGCTCACACATCGGCGACGAACGTCAACTACGGCGGCGCCACGCAGGCGGCGAGCTTCAACATCCAGTCCGGCGACCAGACGGCCGCCAACGACGGGATCCTGAACGGCCTGTTCGCCAACGCCGGCACCACGCTGCTCGGTGTCGCCAGCGGCAACGGCAACCAGAACATCGGGATCACCGGCTGGAGCAAGAAGCCGCTCGGCACCGGTGTCGTCGGCTTCACCGGCGGCGCCGGCGCGTACGGCGGCGAGTTCTTCGGTGGTCTCGCCGAGGTCCGCCTGCGGCCCGGCGGCGAGGCGCCGATCACGCTCACCAACGCCCACGCGGTCGGCGAGCTCTACGAGGACGCCACGGGCGAGCTGTGGCTGTGCACCGCCGCCGGCTCGCCCGGCACGTGGCGCCAGATCGCCGGGCCGACCACGGCCGGCGCGTTCCACGCCATCAGCCCACGTCGCGTGTACGACAGCCGTGAGGTCCCGGCCGGCAAGCTCGCTCCGAACGAGGACCGGGTGCTGTCGGTCGCCAACTCGACCGATGGGACGCTGGACGTCGTTCCGCCCTTCGCCACCGCCGTGACGCTCACGTTCACGGTTACCGGCACGGAAGGCACGTTCGGCTACGTCTCCGTTCGACCGGAAGGGACGCCGTACCAGAACACCTCGAGCATCAACTGGTTCGGACCCGATCAGAACCTGGCGACCACGGTCGTCACCGCGCTCGGTGGCGATCGCCAGATCAGCGTGCTGGGTGCGGTGGCACGAACCCACATCGTCATCGACGTCGTCGGCTTCTACCGCTGATCTGGCGGGACTGACGGATCTGGCGGGATCTGGCGGGGACGGCGGGCGGCGGGAACGGCGGGCGGTGGACGGGTAGCCAGTGCTGCCTACCCGTAGCGAGATTCGACGAGGCCGGCGAGGCCATTCGCGGTGGAGCGGGCGAGCTCCTCGGTCGGCGCCTCGACCATGACGCGCACGAGCGGCTCGGTGCCGCTCGTGCGCACGAGGATCCGACCCGTGCTCCCAAGGGCACGGCCGGCCTCGTCGATCTCGGCGGACAACAACTCGGCGATGTCGGGCACTTGGCCAGACACCCGGACGTTGACGAGGACCTGCGGCAGCTGCGTCATCGACTCGTCGGCGAGCACACTCAGCGGGCGACCGGAACGGGCGACGACGTCGAGCAGGACGAGGCCGGTGACGAGCCCGTCGCCGGTCGACGCCCGGTCGTGGAAGATCACGTGCCCGCTCTGCTCGCCACCGAGCGAGTAGTGGCCCTGTTGCAGCGCCTCGAGCACATACCGGTCGCCGACTGCGGTCTCGACCACCTCGACCCCGGCCTCGGCCATCGCCAGCCGGAACCCGAGGTTCGTCATGACCGTGACGACCACGGTGTCGTCGCGCAGCAGGCCCCTCGCGCGCATGTCGACGGCGCAGATGGCGAGCACGTGATCGCCGTCGATGATCCGGCCCATCTCGTCGACCGCGATCAGCCGATCGCCGTCGCCGTCGACGGCGAGGCCGGCGAAGGCGCCCTGCTCGACGACCATTCGGGCCAGCCCGGCCGGCTCGGTGGCACCGCACTCGCGGTTGATGTTGGTGCCGTCCGGCGTGGCGTTGATCAACAGCACCTCGGCCCCGGCCCGCGTGAAGACCTCTCCGGCGACCTCGAAAGCGGCGCCGTTGGCGGCGTCGACGACGATCTTCATCCCACCGAGCGAGCGTCCCTCGAGCGCGGTCACGACGTGGTCGACATAGAGGGCCCGGTCGTTGATCGCCCACGAGTCGACGATCACACCGGATTCACCGGCGGGCTCTCCCAACACTGACAGCTCGGCCTCGATCAGCTGCTCGACCTCGTCGGGGAGCTTGTTGCCGCTCGGCGAGAACAGCTTGATGCCGTTGTCCTCGTACGGGTTGTGCGACGCCGACACGACGGCGCCGATCCCACCCAGCCGCGCCGCGTGGTAGGCGATGGCGGGTGTCGGTGCGACGCCGAGCCGGTGCACCTCCAAGCCTTCCGAGGCGAGACCGGCGACGAGCGCCGCCTCGAGCATCGGGGTCGACCGGCGCGTGTCACCACCGACGACCGCACACGTCGCGCCGAGCACGCGAGCCGCGGCGCGGCCGAGATCGAGCGCGAACGACGGCGTCAGCTCGGTGTTGGCGACCCCCCGGATCCCGTCCGTGCCGAAGCGCATGCGTCCGCGACCGCCCTGGCGCAGATCCGGCCCAGGGCCGATCAGCGCTTGGTGAACTGCGGGGCTTTGCGAGCCTTCTTGAGGCCGTACTTCTTGCTCTCCTTGCGACGTGGGTCGCGGGTGAGCAGCCCGGCCTTCTTGAGCGCCGCCCGCATGTCGGGGTCGGTCTCGACCAGCGAGCGGGCGATCGCCATGCGCAGGGCGCCGGCCTGACCGCTCACGCCGCCACCGTGGATCGACGCGTCGATGTCGAACGACTCCATCCGGTCGGCGACCCGCAACGGCTCTGACACCGCCATCCGCTGGGAGGCGGTCGGGAAGTACACCTCGAACGGGCGGCCGTTGATCGTCAGCTGACCGGTGCCGTGACGCAGCCGGGCGCGCGCAACGGCTTCCTTGCGGCGGCCAGTGGTCTGGGTGAGCGGTGTTGCCATGATCAGTACCTCAACGTTCGAACAGGGTCAGCGGGCAGCGGCGCCCGGGATCGACAGCGGGGCCGGCGACTGGGCGGAGTGGGGGTGGTCGGGTCCGGCGTACACCTTGAGCTTGGTCAGCATCTGCCGGCCGAGCGGACCCTTGGGCAGCATCCCTCTGACGCTGCGGCGCACTGCGTCTTCCGGCTTGCGGGCCAGCAACTGGGCGAACGACTCGGACTTGATCCCGCCCGGATAACCACTGTGGCGGTACAGCATGTGGCGCTCGGCCTTGTCGCGGCTCATCACGACCTTGGCGGCGTTGACGATGATCACGTGATCGCCCGTGTCGATGTGGGGTGCGAAGATCGGCTTGTGCTTGCCGCGCAGGAGGCGAGCGACCTCGGTGCACAGACGCCCGAGGATCAGACCGTCGGCGTCGACGACGTGCCAGTCGTGCTGGATCTCGCTGGCTTTCGGTGTGTACGTGGGCATCGGGCTACTTCAGATCCTGTCTCGACGACGTGGCGGCGTCCGCCATTCAGGCGCGGACGGCTGGCACGGGAACCGGGTAAGGATACGGGCCGATCCGGCCTGACAGCAACCAATGTCTGATCGAGCCGGCTCACGGTACGGCGGAGCGCCGCACGTCTGGTCGCCGGCTCGGGGCTCGTACCGTGCTCGCGACGCACGACGCTTCATTCCCCGTACCCGACGTCCCACAGCACGAGGCCGGTGGGTGGGGCGACCTGGCCGGCGACGTTGCGGTCGCCGGCGCGCAGGATCGCCCTCACCTCGCCGGCCGTGCGATGACCGAGGCCGACGTCGACCATCGTGCCGACGATGCTGCGAACCATCTGGTGGCAGAACGACGTCGCCCGGATGTCGAACCGCAGCATCGCGGTGTCGTCGAGCCTCGACCATCCGGCGTCGAGCACGCGACGCACGAGGCTCGGCGGCGGTTCGCCCTCGGCCACCTTCGGTCGCCGGCAGAACGACGCGAAGTCGTGCTCGCCGATCAGCGGATCGCCGGCCGCCTGCATCGCCCAGACGGCGAGCGGCTGGGGCACGTGCCACGACGTCCTCGCCTCGAGCGGGTTCGGCGCCGGATCGTTCCACACGTGGTAGCGGTAGTGACGGAACTGCGCCGAGAAGCGGGCGTCGAAGTCGGGACTCGCCCATGCCGCGTCACGCACGGCGATCTCGGGCCCGTGCATCTTGTTGACCCGCCTCGCCAGACCGGCGAGATCGGTGTCGGCCGGGAGGTCGCCGCTGACGACCTGACCCCACGCGTGCACGCCGGCGTCGGTGCGCCCGGCTCCGGTCAACTCGACCGGTGTGCGAACGACGAGCGAGATCGCGGCCGACAGCTCACCGAGCACCGTGCGCACGCCGACATTGGGAGCGAACCCGTGAAAGTCGGTCCCGTCGTAGGCGACGACCGAGCCAGACGCACACCCGGCACGTCCGCCGCCCGGTCGAGTCACGAACGGCACCTCGGCGCTGGGCCCTCAGAAGCTCAAACCAATTCGATGCGCGCCATCTTGGCGTTGTCGCCTTCGCGCGTGCCGACCTTCAGGATCCGGGTGTAGCCACCGTTGCGCTCGAGATACCGGGGGGCGACGTCGTTGACGAGCTTGTGGGTCATCTCGCGGTCGCCCAGGTAGCCCTGGATCTGGCGGATGCGGTGGACCCGCATCGGACCGTCCTGGGCCTTCTTGGCCTTGGTGATCAGCTTCTCGGCGAGTGGACGCAGCGCCTTGGCCTTGGCCTCGGTGGTGGTGATGGCCTCGGCGGCGAACAGCGACGCGGCCAGGTTCGCCATCATCAGGCGCTCGTGGGCGGAGCTGCCGCCGAAACTGCGGCCGCGACGTGGGGTGGGCATGATTGTTTCTCCGGCGTTCTCGTGGGTTTCGACGTGCTGATGAACTTCAGCCGCGCAGCGACAGGCCGCGCTCGTCGAGCTTCTCCTTCACCTCGTCCAGGCTCTTCTGCCCGAAGTTGGTGATGTTCAACAGGTCGTCCTCGGTCTTGGTGAGCAGCTCGCCCACGGTGTTGATCTGCGCCCGCTTCAAGCAGTTGCGGGGGCGCTCCGACAGGTCGAGGTCCTCGATCGGCAGGTCGAGGTCGGGCGAGCTGGCAGCCGCGTCGACGACCTCGCCGAGCTCGAGACCGTGTGGCTCGTCGCTCAGGCTGGCGACGAGGTCGACCAGCGAGCGCAACGTGGCGCCGGCCGATGCCAGGGCGTCGCTCGGCGTGACCGCGCCGTCGGTCTCGATCTCGATCACCAGCTTGTCGTAGTTGGTCGACTGCTCGACGCGGGTCGGCTCGACGTCGAACGAGACGCGGCGGACCGGCGAGAAGATGGCGTCGATCGGGATCACGCCGATCGTGCGTGACTCGACCTCGCGCTGGCTCGACGAGTAGCCCGCGGCCCTGCTCGACGGTGAGGTCGATGGCGAGACGGGCCTTGCCGTTGAGCGTGGCGATGTGGAGGTCCTTGTTGAGGATCTCGACGTCGGCGGGGCACTCGATGTCGCCGGCCGTCACCGACGGCCGGACCGCGCACGTCGAGGCGCAACGTCACGGCATCCTCGGACTCCGACGTGAGCACGATGTCCTTGAAGTTGAGGATGATGTCGGTGATGTCCTCGGCGACGCCGTTGATGGTGTCGAACTCGTGCAGTGCGTCGTCGAAGCGAACGGCCGTGATGGCGGCACCGGGGATCGACGACAGCAGGGCGCGGCGCAGTGAGTTGCCGAGCGTGTGGCCGAAGCCGGGCTCGAGGGGGCCGACGGCGAATCGCTGACGGTTGTTGATCTCCTCACCGATTGCTTCGACGGTGGGGCGCTGCATGACGAGCATGGGCTGCCGGGTCCTTTCTGACGCTGACGATCGGCTGGATGACTGTTACTTGGAGTACAGCTCGACGATGAGCTGCTCGCGGACGGGCACGTCGATGTGCTCGCGCTGGGGGAGGTCGCGGACGGTGACCTGCTTGCCGCCGTCACCGGCTTCGAGCCAACCGACGACGTTGCGATCGAGCACGTCGATGTTGTGTTGGATGACGATCATGCCGCGGGCCTTCGGTGACAACGAGACGATGTCGCCCTTGCGGCCGCGGTAGCTCGGGATGTCGACGCGCTTGCCGTTGACGTTGACCAGCCCGTGGTTCACGAACTGGCGGGCCTGCGGGCGGGTGCTCGCCCAGCCGGCGCGGTAGACGATGTTGTCGAGACGCAGCTCGAGCAGGCGCAGCAGGTTCTCGCCGCTCGGACCGCTGAGGCGGGTGGCTTCCTCGTAGGTCTTGCGGAACTGCCGCTCGAGGAGACCGTAGATGTACTTCGCCTTCTGCTTCTCCTGCAGCTGGGCGAGGTACTCACTGCCGGCGTTGCGGCGGCGTGTGCGGCCGTGGGCGCCCGGTGGGAACGGACGGCGCTCGAGGGCCTTGCGGCCCTTCTCGTTCTCGAAGATGTTGACGCCGAGGCGACGCGTGACGCGCACCTTGGGACCTGTGTAACGAGCCATCGCGGATCAGCCCCTCCGACGCTTCGGCTGGCGGCAACCGTTGTGCGGCACCGGGGTGACGTCCTTGATCGAGGTGACCTCGATGCCGGTGTTCTGGATCGAGCGGACCGCGGTGTCGCGCCCGGAGCCCGGGCCCTTCACCTGGACCTCGGCGCGGCGCAGGCCGTGCTCCATGGCGGCGCGGGCGGCGCGCTCGGCGGCGAGCTGAGCGGCGAACGGGGTGCTCTTGCGCGACCCCTTGAACCCGACGGCGCCGGACGACGCCCACGAGAGCACGTTGCCCTCGGTGTCGGTGATCGACACGATCGTGTTGTTGAACGAGCTCTTGATGTGCACCACCCCGGTGGACACGTTCTTGCGGTCACGCTTGCGGGGACGGCGCCCAGCTGGCTTCGGTTTGGCCATCGCTTACTTCCTCACAGCCTTCTTCTTGTTGGCAACCGTGCGCTTGGGACCCTTGCGCGTGCGGGCGTTGGTGTGTGTGCGCTGACCGCGGACCGGGAGGCCCTTGCGGTGCCGGACGCCCTGGTGGCATCCGATCTCGATCTTGCGCTTGATGTCGGTCTGGACGTCGCGGCGCAGGTCGCCCTCGATCGTCAGGTGCTCGTCGACGTAGGCGCGGATCTTGGTCACCTCGTCGTCGGTGAGTGACGAGACCTTGGTGTCGCGATCGAGCCCGACCTCGGAGATGATCTTCTGGGCAGTCGGCTTGCCGATCCCGAAGATGTAGGTGAGCGAGATCTCGAGCCGCTTCTCCCGGGGGATGTCGACGCCTGCGATACGTGCCATATCTGGTCTTGCCTCTTCTCCTCTATCGACTCTCGGGTCAGCCCTGGCGCTGCTTGTGGCGCGGGTTCTCGCAGATGACCCGGACGCGCCCATGGCGGCGGATCACCTTGCACTTCTCGCACATCTTCTTGACGCTGGGACGGACCTTCACGGCGACTTCTCTCTCACTTGTACCGGTACGTGATGCGACCTCTGGTGAGGTCGTACGGGGTGAGCTCGACCTGCACCTTGTCGCCGGGAAGGATGCGGATGTAGTGCATCCTCATCTTGCCGGAGATGTGAGCCAGCACCTTGTGGCCATTCTCCAACTCGACGCGGAACATCGCGTTCGGGAGCGACTCGACGATCGTGCCCTCGAGAACGATCGCGTCTTCCTTCGGCTTCGGCAGAGGATTCTCCTCACTAGATTTCGACTACGTTTTCACTGCGGTCCCGACCGGCGGCGACGAACGCACGACGATCAAGACCCTCGGGTACGGCTGGCGCTGTACGGCGGGCACGGACAACCGCGGCCTGGTGACAGGCCGACCTACGATGCTACCGGCGGCTGGCCCGAACGCCAATCGTCGGCCGGACCGGGAGACGGGTGATTTGCGCCACCTCAGCGGCGCGACTCGACGACGTCGGTGAGCCGTCGGAACACGTGGTCGGGATGGCCCACCCCGTTGACGACCGCCAGGCGGCCCTGGCGCCCGTAGTACTCGATCAGCGGGGCGGTCTGGGTCTCGTACAGGTCGAGGCGGCGGTTGACGGCGTCGGGGGTGTCGTCGTCGCGCTGCATCACGTCACCGCCGCAGACCTCGCAGATCCAGGGCGAACGCTCGGTCCCCGTGCCCGTGTAGTTGGTGCCGCAGTCGCGGCAGACCCGCCGGGCCGAGATCCGCTCGATCACGATCTCGCGGGGCACGTCGAGGTCGATCACCACCATGATCGGGCGCTCGGCGGTGATCGCGTCGAGCGCCTTGGCCTGGGCGACCGTGCGCGGGAACCCGTCGAGGATGTAGCCGCGGGTGACCGCGTCGTCGCGGGCGAGCCGGTCCTCGACGAGCCCGATCATGATGTCGTCGCCGACGAGCGCGCCCGAGTCCATGATCTCTTTCGCCATCAGGCCGAGCTCGGTGCGCTCGCGGACGGAACTGCGCAGCATGTCGCCCGTCGAGATGTGCGGCACGACGTAGTGGCGCGACATACGTACGCACTGGGTGCCCTTGCCGGCACCCTGCCGGCCGAGGATGATGAGCCGCGCTCCCGGGATCATGGAGCGACCTTCCTCTACTTGAGGAAGCCCTCGTAGTTGCGCAACATCAACTGGCTGTCGATCTGGCGCATCAACTCGAGTGCCACGCCGACCGAGATGAGCACACTCGTGCCGGCGAACGGGAAGCGATCGACGTCGGCTGCCCACAGCACGATGTACGGGAGGATGGCGATGATGGCGATGAACACCGCTCCGGGGAGGGTGATGCGGTTGACGGCCTTGGCGAGGTAGCGCTCGGTCTGCGGTCCGGGGCGCACGCCGGGGATGAACCCACCCTGACGGCGGATCTGGTCGGCCTGACGGACCGGGTCGAAGGCGATCGAGTTGTAGAAGTACGCGAAGGCGATGATCAGCAACGCGAACAACGTGACGTACACGACGTTCTGGCTGTTGAGGATGTACCGGTCGACGTACTCGACGATCGTGCCCCGCCAGCCCTCACCGCTGCCGAGGAAGCTCGCCAGGATCGCCGGCAGCAGCAGGATCGAGCTGGCGAAGATGATCGGGATGACGCCCGACTGGTTGACCTTGAGCGGGATGTACGTGTTCTGGCCGCCCATCATGCGACGGCCCACCACACGTTTGGCGAACTGCACCGGGATGCGTCGTTGACCGAGCTCGACGAACACGACGGCGATGATGATCAGGATCGTCAGCACGATCATCGCCACGAACCAGAACACCTTGTCGAGCTGCAGGATCGCGTAGAAGCCGCTCGGCAGACCGGAGGCGACCGAGGCGAAGATGATCATCGACATGCCGTTGCCGATGCCGCGCTGCGAGATCAGCTCGCCCATCCACATCAGCACCGCGGTGCCCGCGACGAGCGTGGGGATGATGAGGTAGCCGCGCGGCCAGATCCCGTCGGGCAGGAGCGGCACCGAGGGTGCCTGGACCGCCGAGAAGAACGCGCCACCGCCACCGGTGCCGAACAGGAACACGAGCACGGTCGCTTGCAGCGTCGCCAGGGCGATCGTGACGTACCGGGTGTACTGGGTGATCTTGCGCTGACCGACGGCGCCCTGCTGCTGGAGCTCCTCGAGCTTGGGGATGACGACCCCCAGCACCTGCATGATGATGCTGGCGGTGATGTACGGCATGATGCCGAGGGCGAAGATCGAGAAGCTCTCGAAGGCGCCGCCCGAGAACAGGTTGAACAACCCGAGCGCGCCGTTCTGGGCACCTTCGCGGAGTTGATCGATGGCGATCGAGTCGACACCCGGGACGCGGATCGCGGCCCCCACCCGGTAGAGCGCGATGATCATCATCGTGAACAGGACCTTGTTGCGAAGGTCCTCCACCTTGAAGATGTTCTTGAGGTTGGCGATCACGGAGTGGGATACCTCAACATCGAGGGAGGGAAGTCATGGATGTCGACGCCGTGACGGCGCCGATCTGGTCGTGACGAGCGGCTGTGAGTGCCGCTGCACGCTAGCAGTGGGCTGGTTCACACACTCAGCGCCGATCACCTGTTGGCGAACTGGTTGCCCTGCACTGGCGGCCGCCCGGCCTTGCCTTCCTCGCGGAACGGCAGGGGGACGAGCGTGACCGAACCACCGGCGGCGACGATCGCCGACTCGGCGGCCTTCGAGACGGCGTGGGCGTGGACGTCGACCTTCGAGTTGATCTCGCCGCGGGCGAGGATCTTGACGAACGCGCCCTTGCGAACGACGCCCCGCGCCACGAGCATGTCGAGCGTCACCGTCGACTCGTCGAGGTCGCCCAGCGTGTGCAAGTTGACCGCCGAGTACTCGACGCGGAACGGGTTGTTGAAGCCCTTGAGCTTCGGGACGCGCTGCTTGAGCGGCATCTGGCCACCCTCGAAGCCGCGTCGCACCGTGTTGCGGGCGTGCTGGCCCTTGTGACCGCGGCCGGCGGTCTTGCCGCCCTTGCCGCCGATGCCACGACCGACGCGCTTGGCCTTCTTGGTGGCACCCGGCGCCGGGGCGAGGTCGTGGACGCGCATGATCAATCGGTTCCCTTGCTTGATGGGTTCGCTTCGCTCACGGTGTCGACGTGAATGAGGTGCGGGACGCGGGCGATCATGCCGCGGATCTCGGGGCGATCGGGCAGCGTGTTCGTCTTGCCGATCCGTCCGAGGCCGAGGGCGCGCAGCGTGCCGCGGGCCTTGGGCTTGGAGCCGATCCCGGAGCGCACCTGGGTGACGGTGATTTGCTTTTCGGCCGTGCTCATTCGCCAGCCCCCCGGTTGGTGCTGGCCGCGACCTGGCGACGGCGATCCTCGTAGGCCTTCAGGAGGCGCTTGGGGACGAAGTCCTCGGCGGGGAGCCCGCGCCGCTTGGCGATCTCGTCGGGCCGCTGCAGCGACTTCAGGCCGGCGATCGTGGCGCGGGCGACGTTGATGTGGTTCGCCGATCCGAGTGACTTGCAGAGCACGTCGTGGATGCCGGCCTCCTCGAGGATGATGCGCGCCGCGCCGCCGGCGATGACGCCGGTACCGGGCGCAGCCGGCTTCATCAGCACTCGACCGCCGCCGGTCTCGCCGACGACCTCGTGGGTGATGGTGCTGCCCGCGAGCGCGACCTCGAACAGGTTGCGCTTGGCCTCCTCGGTGCCCTTCTGGATCGCCAGCGGCACTTCCTTGGCCTTGCCGTAGCCGAGCCCGACGCGGCCGTTGCCGTCACCGACCACGACGAGCGCGGTGAACGAGAAACGGCGGCCGCCCTTGACGACCTTGGCGACGCGGTTGATGGTGATCACACGCGACTCGCGCAGACCACCCTCGCTGCTGTCGTTGCCCTCGCGACCGTGACCTTGTCCTTGGCTTTGCGGGTTGTGCGGTGCGTACGCCATCAGAACTCCAAACCTGCTTCTCGGGCTGCCGCCGCCACGGCGGCGATGCGCCCGTGGTAGCCGAAGCCACCTCGATCGAACACGACCTGCTCGACGCCGGCGGCCTTGGCGCGTTCGGCGATGAGGGTACCGAGGCGAGTGGCCGCTGCGACCGAGCCGCCGCTGCCGGCGGCGCGCTGGTCGGGCTCGATGGTCGACGCCGCGGTGAGCGTGCGCCCGGCGTCGTCGTCGATCACCTGCACCGTGAGGTGCTTGTTCGACCGGTACACGGCCAGGCGGGGACGCTCGGCGGTGCCGTGGATCTTCTTGCGGACGCGGCGGTGACGCCGGAGGCGTCCCTCACGTCGAGTCTTGGCGATGTCAGTCATGACGAACTCCCAGATGCTCTGGTCACTTCTTGCCGGCCTTGCCGGCCTTGCGCAGGACGCGCTCGCCGGTGTAGCGGACGCCCTTGCCCTTGTACGGCTCTGGCTTGCGGATGCTGCGGATGTTGGCGGCGACCTGGCCGACGACTTCCTTGTCGATGCCGGTCACGACGACCTGCGTCGCCGTCGGCACCTCGAACGAGATGCCCTCGGGCGCCGTGACGTTGACCGGGTGGCTGAAGCCGAGCGCCAGCTTGATCGCGTTCGGGCCCTGCGCCTCGGCGCGGTAGCCGACCCCGACGATGTCGAGTTGCTTGCGGAACCCGTCGGTGACACCGAGGACCATGTTGTTGACGAGGCTGCGGGTGAGACCGTGCAGGGCGCGGCTGTTGCGCTCGTCGTCGGGCCGCTCGACGAGCAGCGTCGAATCCTCTTGGCGGACGGTGATCTCGCCCGGGATGGCGCGGCTCAACGTGCCCTTCGGCCCCTTGACCGTGATCGTGCGGCCGTCGACCGCCACGTCGACGCCGGCTGGAAGAGTGATCGGTGCCTTACCGATGCGAGACATATCGAGTTCCTCTCACCATCACCAGACGTAACACAGGACTTCGCCGCCGACCTTGCGGCGGCGCGCCTCGCGGTCGGTCATCAGCCCGTGGCTGGTGGACAGGACGGCCACGCCGAGTCCGCCGAGAACGCGCGGAACGGAGTCGGCCTTGCGGTACACGCGCAGGCCGGGCGTGGAGATGCGGCGCAGGCCGGAGATCGTGCGCGCCCGCTCCGGCGAGTACTTCATCCGGATCGTGAGCACGTCGCCGGGGCCGGCGGTCGCAGGTGCGACCTCGAACCCGCCGATGTAGCCCTCCTGCTCGAGGATCTTGGCGAGCGCGATCTTCTGCTTCGACGATGGCATCCGCACCTCGTCGTGCATGGCCGTGTTGGCGTTGCGGACGCGGGTGAGCATGTCGGCGATGGGGTCGGTCAGCATGTTTCCTCCCTCACCAGCTCGACTTCGTCAGACCGGGGATCTCGCCGGCATGGGCGAGCTCGCGCAGGCACACCCGACAGAGGCCGAACTTCCGGAACACGGCGCGCGGGCGGCCGCAGCGGCGGCAGCGCGTGTAACCCCGAACCTTGAACTTCGGCTTCTTGTTGGCTTTGTTGATCAGTGCTTTTTTGGCCATTTCGATGTTGCCTACTCGATCACTTCTTCTTGGCGGACCTGCCGCCACGACGGACTGGGCCACGCGATGAGCGCTTGGGGGGTGCGAACGACGAGTCGTCGGCACCCTTCTGGAACGGGAACCCGAACGCATCGAGCAATGACTTGCCCGCCTCGTCGGTGGTCGCAGTGGTGACGATGGTGATGTCCATGCCACGTTGCACGTCGACCTTGTCGTATTCGATCTCCGTGAACACGGTCTGGTCGTTGAGACCGAACGTGTAGTTGCCGTGGCCGTCCCACGACTTGGCGGGGAGGCCGCGGAAGTCGCGGATGCGGGGGATGGCGACGGCGATCAGCCGGTCGAGGAACTCCCACATGCGATCGCCCCGCAGCGTGACCTTGGTGCCGATCGCCTGGCCCTCGCGGAGCTTGAACCCGGCGATCGAGTGCTTGGCCTTGGTGATGATCGGCTTCTGGCCGGTGATCGCGGTGAGGTCGGCGACGGCGGTCTCGAGCAGAGACGGCTGCTGGGTGGCGCGCCCGACTCCCATGTTGACGACGATCTTGGTGAGCGCCGGCACCTGCATCACGTTGCCGATGCCGAGGTCGGCCTTCAGCTGGCCCTTGATCTCGTCGTGGTACTTGGTCTTGAGCCGGGGAACCGATCGTTGTTGTTGTGGTCGCGGTGTCGGTCATCAGATGGCATCCCCACTCGGGCGAGCGACACGGATCTTCTTGCCGCTCTTGTCGACGCCGTATCCGACGCGCACCGTCTTGCCCTTGTGTACGAGCATCACGTTGCTGGCGTGGATCGGCATGTCGCGGTCGATGATCCCGGCCTTGTCGTTGGCGCGGCGCGCCTTGGCGTGCTTCGACGCCGTGTTGACGCCGTTCACGATCACCTTGTCCTGGCTCGGGAACACCCGCTCGACGACGCCTTCGCGTCCTTTGTCCTTGCCGGTGATCACGCGCACGGTGTCACCTTTTCTCAGCTTCATCTCAGATCACCTCCGGGGCCAACGAGACGATCCGCATGAACCGGCGGTCGCGCAGTTCGCGTCCGACTGGTCCGAAGATGCGGGTTCCGCGGGGCGTGAGATCGTCCTTGATCAGCACGGCCGCGTTCTCGTCGAAGCGGATGTAGCTGCCGTCGGCCCGCCGCTTCTCCTTCTTGGTACGTACGACGACGCACTTGACGACGTCGCCCTTCTTCACCGCCGCGCCGGGGATGGCGTCTTTGACGGTGGCAACGAAGATGTCGCCGATCGAGGCGTACCGGCGGCGCGTGCCACCGAGCACCTTGATGACGAGCACCTCTTTGGCGCCGGAGTTGTCGGCGACCCTGAGACGAGACTCCTGCTGGATCATCGGAGTTCCCTCATTGATCGAACGCTCGCCGCCATGATGTTTCGCTCGCTGCGCTCGCTCACTTTGCCCGCTCCAGTACTTCCATGACACGCCAACGCTTGGTCTTGCTGAGCGGACGGGTCTCCATCACGCGCACGCGGTCACCGGCGTTGGCGTCGTTCGTCTCGTCGTGGACGTAGAGCTTCTTCGTGCGGTTGACGAACTTGTTGTACCGGGGGTGGCGGACGCGCTCGATGACGGCCACGACCACGGT
Organism: Ilumatobacteraceae bacterium; assembly: GCA_963776935.1. Classification (GTDB taxonomy): domain Bacteria; phylum Actinomycetota; class Acidimicrobiia; order Acidimicrobiales; family Ilumatobacteraceae; genus JALOLG01. The sequence goes on from CAVZOP010000001.1 coordinate 721,015, forward strand.
CTTGTCCATCCCGCTCGTCACGACGACGCCCTCACGCACCTTGCGGGGTGCACGCGCGCTCGGTTCGGTCGATTCGACATCCTTGGTCGTCGCGGCGGTCGCAGCGGGCTTGGCGGCCGCGCTGGCTGGAGTCGCTTCGGTGGCTGTGTCGTCGGTCTCTGGGGTGGCTGTGTCGTCGGTCTTTGGGGTTGCTTCAGGCATGTCGTTCATCGATTCAGTTCGCAGCCTCGGCGGCGGCGATCTCTCGCTGGCGGATGATGGTGTTGATACGGGCGATCTGGCGGCGGGACTTGGTGATCTCCGCCGTGTTGTCGAGCTGCCCGGTCGCGTTGCGGAACCGGAGGTTCAGCGCCTCCTGCTTGGTCGCCCGCAACTCGTCGATCAGCTCGCCGAGATCCATGTCGTTGAGGTCGGTCTTGGTCCGTGCCATCTCAGCTCACCTCCTCAGATGCCTTCGTCGCGGGTGATGATCCGCGCCTTGATCGGAAGCTTTTGGATCGCCTTGTTCATGGCCACCCGCGCCTGCTCCTCGTTCGGGAACGACAGCTCGAACAGCACCCGACCGGGGCGCACGACGGCGACCCAGAGCTCGGGGTTGCCCTTGCCGGATCCCATCCGTGTCTCGGCCGGCTTCTTGGTGACGGGCTTGTCGGGGAAGACGTTGATCCAGACCTTGCCGCCACGCTTGATGGCGCGGGTCATGGCGATACGGGCAGCCTCGATCTGGCGGGCGGTGATCCACCCCGGCTCGAGCGCCTGGATCCCGTACTCGCCGAAGGACAGGCTGGCGCCGCCCTTGGTCAGGCCCTTGGTGCGGCCGCGGTGGTGCTTGCGGTATGCGACCTTGCGGGGCATCAGCATGAGGTTCTCCTCACAGTTCTCACGTCACGTCCCATCGCTCAGTCGTCACCGCGGAAGTGCGGGGTCTCGTGGCCCTGATGGGTCCGGCGGGCAATGTCTTCTTCCTCGTCGAGCAACTTCTCGAGCTCGGGATCGGCTTCTTTGAGCAACGGCTGGTTCTCGGGCTCGGGCGTCGCGTCCTTGCGACGGGCGGTCGACGACACGACCCGGCGCGGCTCGGCGGCCTGCCCCGACGTCTCACCGACGGCCATCGCCGCCTCGCGTGCGATCTTGTCCTCGTTGGCCGACTTGTAGGGCAGGATGTCGCCCCGGTACAGCCAGACCTTGACGCCGACGCGTCCGCTGGTGGTGCGGGCCTCACGGAAGCCGTAGTCGATGTCGGCGCGCAGCGTGTGCAACGGGACCCGACCCTCGCGGTACCACTCGGTGCGGCTCATCTCGGCGCCGCCGAGGCGACCCGAGCACTGGACCCGGATGCCGAGGGCGCCGGCCCGCTGGGCGTTCTGCACGGCACGCTTCATGGCCCGGCGGAAGGCGATGCGGTTGGCGAGCTGGTCGGCGACACCCTGGGCGACGAGCGCGGCGTCGAGCTCGGGCGTCTTGATCTCGACGATGTTGAGCTGCACCTTGGGGTTGCCGGTGATCTTGGTGATCAGCGTGCGCAACTCGTCGGCCTGGGCGCCGCGGCGTCCGATGACGATGCCGGGGCGGGCCGTGTGCACGTCGACGCGCACCTTGTCGCGCGTCCGCTCGATCTCGATCCGGCTGATCGCCGCCGACTCGAGCCGGCCCATGATCGCTTCGCGGATCTTCCAGTCCTCGGTCAGGTAGGTCTTGTAGTCGCGCTCGCTGAACCACCGGCTCTTCCAGTCGGTGGTGACGCCGAGCCGGAACCCGTACGGGTTGATCTTCTGGCCCATGTCAGTCGTCCTTCTCATCGGTGTCGGCGTCTTCGGCGGCCGCTGCGTCGGCGTCGGCCGTGCTGGGGGCGCTGAAGCCGGCGGCTTCGGCGCTCTCGACGGTGTCGAAGTACACCTCCGCCTTGGTGGCCTTGTAGTAGCGGCTGTCGGGTGTGTGGTAGAGCCGCGACTGGGCGTTGCCCTTGATCTCGAACCCTTCCGGCGGGTTGCCGTCGTCGTCGGGCAGCGCCGAGCCCGGGTACTCACCGGCCTGCGAACCCGGTCGGCGCCGCTTCCTCATCGGCGGCGACCTCGTCGTCGGCAACGATCTCGTCGGCGACTCGTCGCGACCTCGTCGGCTTCGACCTCGTCGGCTTCGACCTCGTCGGCTTCGACCTCGTCGGCTTCGACCTCGTCGGCTTCGACGGCTGACTCGTCGGGCGTCGGGTCGACCTCGCCGCGCGCCGCCGCGGCCGCACGCTGACGGCTGCGCTCGACGCGGGCGCGCCGGCTGGCGGCCGACGAGGTGGGACGCCCACCACGACCGACCGTGGCCTCGCGGGCCTGGACCACTTCGAGCCGCTCGTCGCTCATCCGGGCGACGATCACGGTGATGTGGCAACTGCGCTTGCGGATCCGGGTCGCCCGGCCACGGGCACGCGGCCGGAACCGGCGCAACGTCGGTCCCTCGTCGGCGAAGCAGGCGAGGACGAACAGTTCGTCGGGATCCTGCTGGTCGTTGTGCACCGCGTTGGCGACCGCGCTGGCGAGGACCTTGCGGACGTCGGAAGCAACACCACGTTCGGTGAACTGCAACACCTGGTCGGCACGACGGACGTCGAGCCCACGGATCAGGTCGAGCACCTCACGGGCCTTGCTGGCCGACGAGCGCAGATACGCGCGCCGAGGCCTTGGTGCCGGCGCGCTCACCGGCGACAGTGGCACCTTCGTTGAGCTTGGGACCGGTCATCAGCGGCGACCCTTCGCGCCCCGCTCTTGTCCGGCGTGGAACCGGAACGTGCGGGTGGGGCTGAACTCACCGAGCTTGTGGCCGACCATCGACTCGGTCACGTACACCGGCACGTGCTTGCGCCCGTCGTGGACGGCGATCGTGTGGCCGACCATGTCGGGGATGATCGTGGAGCGGCGCGACCAGGTCTTGATGACCCGGCGCTCGCCGGCGGCGTTCTGGGTGTCGACCTTCTTGAGCAGGTGGTCGTCGACGAACGCACCTTTCTTGAGACTGCGGGACATGACGTTTATCTCCTACCGCCGGCCCTTGCCGGTACGACGACGACGGACGATGAGCTTGGACGACGGCTTGTTCTTGTCGCGGGTGCGACCCTCGGGCTTGCCCCACGGCGACACGGCCGGGCGACCGCCCGACGTGCGACCCTCGCCGCCACCGAGCGGGTGGTCGACCGGGTTCATGGCGACGCCACGGGTCTGGGGCTTGATGCCCTTCCAACGGTTGCGGCCGGCCTTGCCGACCTTGACGAGCTCGTGCTCGCTGTTGCCGACCTCGCCGACCGTCGCCCGGCAGTCGATCTGCACCCGGCGCATCTCGGTGGACGGCATGCGCAACGTGGCGAAGTCGCCGTCCTTGGCGACCAACTGCACGGCGATTCCGGCGGACCGGCCGATCTTGCCGCCCTGGCCAGGCCGCAGCTCGACGTTGTGGACGACCGTGCCGACGGGGATGTACCGCAGCGGCATCGCGTTGCCGGGCTTGATGTCGGAGCCACTGCCGCTCTGGACGAAGTCGCCGACGTTGAGGCCCTTGGGCGCCAGGATGTACGCCTTCTCGCCGTCGACGTAGTGCAGCAGCGCGATGCGGCACGTGCGGTTCGGGTCGTACTCGATGGCGGCGACCTTGGCCTTCACGCCGTCCTTGACGCGCTTGAAGTCGACCACGCGGTAGCGCTGCTTGTGTCCACCACCACGATGTCGCGATGTCATGTGGCCGCCCGCGTCGCGCCCACCCTTCTTCGGCTTCGGAGCGAGCAGCGACTTCTCGGGCCGCGTCTTGGTGATCTCGGAGAAGTCGGCCGCGGTCTGGAACCGGCGGCCGGGGCTCGTTGGTTTGCGGGAACGGATGCCCATCACGTCCTCAGTTCTCGAACAGCGGGATTTCGCCCGCTGCCAATGTGACGACTGCCCGCTTGGTGTCGGGCTTCTGACCCACCCGGTTGGTGCCGCGGGTGCGGCGCTTCTTGCCCGACCGGTTGAGCGTGTTGACCTTGAGCACCTCGACACCCCAGATCGCCTCGACCGCGTCGCGGATCTCGGGCTTGCTGGCGCTCGGGTGGACCTTGAACGTGTAGACGCCCGACTCGATCAGGGCGTAGCTCTTCTCCGACACGACCGGAGCCAGGATGATGTCGCGGGGGTCCTTCATCAGGCGTCGCCTTCCATCGGATCGTCGGGACTGGCCTCCGCTTCGCTTTGGCTGCTCCCTCCGTCCGCCTCGTCGCTGGCGCTTCCCTCGGCGGATGTCGCCACGTGTTCTGTCTCCTCGTCTTCTGTCTGCTCGTCTTCTGTCTCCACGACTGCTTCGGCAGCACCGGCGTCCGCCGCGGCTGTCTCGACGGCCGGCGAGGCTTCGGCCGTCGGTGACGTCGGCAGGGTGTCCTCGGTGAAGACGATCCAGTCATTGCACAACACGTCGTAGGCGTTGAGCTCGCCGGGGGAGATCAGCTGCACCTCGGGGATGTTGCGGAAGCTGAGCGCAGCCGAGGCGTTGTCGCGACCGACGACCACGAGCACCCGGCCGTCGACGCCCAGGGCGCCGAGGGCGGCGACCGCATCCTTGGTCCGCGGCGCATCCCAGCCCCATGAGTCGACGACGAGCACCCGACCCTCGCTGGCGCGGTCCGACAGGGCCGAGCGCAGTGCGAGCTTGATCATCTTCTTCGGGGTCCGCTGGGCGTAGCTGCGCGGCTTGGGCCCCATCGCGATCCCGCCGCCGGAGTAGTGCGGGGCCCGGATCGAGCCCTGGCGGGCGTTGCCGGTGCCCTTCTGGCGATACGGCTTGGCGCCGCCGCCGCGCACCTCGCTGCGGGTCTTGGTGCTGCCCGAGCCGGCCCGGCGGGCGGCGAGCTGGGCGGTGACGACCTGGTGCATCACCGGCACGTTCGGCTGGATGCCGAACACGGCGTCGTCGAGATCGACCGTGCCGGCGTCCTTGCCAGCGGCGCTCTTGATGGTGATCTGGGCCATGGCGTCAGGCCCCCTTCACTGCGGCTTTGACGGCGTTGCGTACGACGACGACCCCACCGTTGGGGCCTGGCACCGACCCCTTGACGAGCAGCACGTTGCGCTCGCCGTCGGCCTCGACGACCTCGAGGTTGAGCGTCGTGACCTGCTCGTTGCCCATGTGGCCGGACATCTTCATGCCCTTGAACACGCGTCCGGGGAAGGCGCACGAACCGATCGCGCCGGGTACCCGGTGGCTCTTGTGGTTGCCGTGGCTGGCGCCCTGGCCCTTGAAGTTGTGGCGCTTCATCGTCCCCGCGAAGCCCTTGCCACGGCTCACCGCGGTGACGTCGACCTTGGTACCGGCCACGAGGACCTCGACCGTGAGCTCCTGGCCGACCTCGTAGCCGTCGACCGAGTCGAGGCGCAGCTCGACGAGGCGCTTGCCGGGCGCCACATCGGCTTTCGAGAAGTGACCGGCTTCGGGCTTGTTGAGCTTCTTGGCGTCACGGTGCCCGTAGGTCACCTGCAGGGCGGTGTAGCCGTCGCGCTCGGTCGTCTTGATCTGCACGACGCGCATCGGTTCGACACGCAACACAGTCACGGGTACGACACGGTCGTCGACCCACTTCTGCGTCATGCCCACCTTTTCGGCGACGATCGCTTGTTGTGCCATGGCTGTTCCTTGTGTGAACGGTCTGGGTGTGAACGGTCTGGGTGTGAACGGTCTGGGTGTGAACGGTCTGGTTTCCGGCTGTCTGAACGGTGTCTGGCCGCGTGGCGAACATCCGGATGAATGATCGAGCCGGGGACCGGGGCTCTCCACGCAAATGCTCCGCTGCCGAAAGGCTGCGGAGCACCAGCTCATAATTGTCGCCGTGCGGTCCCCGCCAGCCAGGCTGGTTCGGGCGCACACGGACATCGATTGGCGAACGGCGAACGGATCGCGTGCCCGGATCGGGTCCGGACACGGCTTGGAAATGCTACCGGGGCGGCCGGACGAGCGCCAACGCGCGCCCGCAAACCCGCACGCAGGTGATCATCGCCGGCGGATCACGGAAACCGCTTCGCCAACCACTCGGCGACCGTCGCCAGTGCCTCGGGGCGGTGACCTTCGAGGTAGTGCGGGGCGCCCTTCATCGGCACGTACGTGACGTCGGCGGCGCCGGCGTTGGCCACGATCTCCTCCGCCTGCCACACCCGGATCTCGGTGTCGGCGGTCGGGTGCACCAGCAACGTCGGGACCGTCACCTTCGGCATCGTGTCGGCCAGCCTGGCGTGACTCGACAGCCCCGACCAGGTCGACAGCCATCCACGCGCCGTCATGGTGCGCGCCAGCCCGCCGCGCCCGTAGTTGGCGTCGAGCGGATCAGGGAACGCGAACAGGCTCCCCATCGGGCGATCATCGGGATCGATCGACAGGTCCAGGTACGCCGGGTCGGCCAGGGTGCGGTAGATCGTCAGGTACTTCGTGAAGACCGTGCGCCGCCGCAGGTCGGCCCACCGAGCCGGGTCGGCGGACTTCGACGCGGCGTCGACCTCACGCAGCCGTTCCGAGGCGTCGACGCCGGCGGCGATCGACGCCTTGGCGACGCCGTCGATCCGGGCGACACGCTCGATCTGAGCCTGGCGGTACCGCGCCAGCCAGTCGCGGTCGTACGTGCACGGTTCCGGCCACGGCCGCCACCCGTTGTCGGGGTTGTACATGTCGAGCTCGGGCACCGTGGCGAACGGTTCGGCCTCGTCGGCGACCGACGGATCGATGACCTGGAGCATGAAGACGCCTTCGCCGGGATGGGCGGCCATGCCGACCCATCCGTCGCCGATCCCGAGCTCGGCGTTGGCGAGCGCCATCAAGGACCCGCCGCCGGAGTTGCCGAGCAACACCACGGCCTCGGCGCCGCGGCGCACCATCTCGTCGTGGGCCGTGTTGACGTCGACGATGCAGTGCTCGTGCAGGCAATCGGTGTCGTTGTTGAGGTAGCGGGTGGCGAACCCGAGCACCGCGTACCCGGCGGCGGCCAGCAGTGGGCACGCGTAGTGGACGCTGAAGTCGCCGCGTGGATGGCTGAGGATCACCGCCGTCTTCCAGGGCGTGCGGCGCGGCGGGGTCCACAGCAGGCCACGGACCAGTGCGCCGTCGGGTGACACGAGGCGGATCGACTCGCGCTCGACCGCGACGCCCGGGTCGTCATCAGGGAGCGGCCAGTAGCTGAGACCGAATGGACGCGCGCCACCGAGATGGACGTCGAGCTCCTGCACGGGACGGATCGTACGGATCCGCGGCGCCGCGTCAGCCCTCGGGGCGTTGGGCGAGCACCAGGTCGAGCGTGTGGCTGTCGCCACCGCGCCGCACCACGACCGTGACCTGATCGCCCGGCTCGCGATCCCGGACGGCAGCGATGAAGGCGGCCGAGCCTTCCACCGCGACGCCGTCGACCGCGATCACGATGTCGCCTTCCTCGACACCGCCGCTGCCACCGGGCGCTCCCGACTCGACCGTCGTGACGATCGCACCCCCACCACCATCGAGGCGGTCCGTCAGACCGACACCGATGTACCCCTCGGCGCGCTGGGTGCCGGTGCCGTGCTCGCGGAGCGATGCGATCACCGGGAGGGCTTCAGCGTTCGAGATCGCGAGACCGATGTTGGTGGCGGCGGTTGCCCCGCCGCCCCCGTTGAGCACTGCGGTGTCGATGCCGACGACCTCGCCGGCCGCGTTGACGAGCGGTCCGCCGGAGTTGCCCGACGAGATCGCGGCATCGGTCTGGATCAGTCCGTCGAGTGCACCGTTCTCCGACTTCACGGTGCGGTCGAGTCCCGACACGATGCCGAGCGTGACCGACGGCTCACCGTCGAGACCCAGCGCGAACCCGATCGCCACCACTTCGTCGCCGATGCCGATCGCTTCGGGATCGGCGAAGCGTGCGGCCGGGAAACCCGTCCCGGCGATGCGCAGCAGGGCGAGGTCATTGCCGACGTCGATGCCGACCAGCCTGGCCTCGCGTGGCTCGGTCTCACCGGCGAGTCGCACCCGGATCTCCGACGCACCGGCGACCACGTGCGCGTTCGTGACGATCTCACCGTCGGACGTCGTGATGATCCCGGTGCCGATCGATTCGGCGGCCGCGTCACCACTGCCGACATCGGCGCTGATGGTCACGACCGACGGCCCGACCGCGGCCGCAACCGCACCCACATCGATCTGTGGGAGCGCCCTGTGGGGGGCGGCGACGTCGATTGCCTGGCTCGACGGCACGGCGGGCGGCGCCGGAGTGCGGTCGACGAGCTGTTTGCCGATCAGCACACCCACAGTGCCCGCCGCGAACGCGACCGTTGCCAGCGCAATGGCGGTGCCAGCCACGAGTTGCCATCTGGTCGCCGGTGGACGCCGCACGAGGGGACGGATCGGCAAAGGTGGCGGCAGCAACGGTACGGGCGCGGTGCCGAGGGTCGCCGAAACGTCCGCGCGAGTGCTCGACCGGCTGGACCCGGCGCGCCGCGGCGCTTCGAGAAGCGTTCCCGTCGGCCGCCCGTGCTCGCTCACTGCGGTCGGTCTAGCAAAGCTTCGTCAAGCTCGCCTCCTCGGTCACCGTGTCTTCACAGGTGTTTCACGCCCACTTTGCAGGCCCGGCACCGACTTGCAGTTGACTTCGCAATCGAGCCCTGCTGGCCCAGCCGATGGCTACGTCAGGGCGGCCGATCTGCTAGTTCTGATGCGTCCGGACCGTTCGGGTCCGAACGACACGACGCCGAGTTCTGACAGCGTACGATCCGATCAATCAGGGGGAGGTGGCGGTCTTGAACCACGAAGTGATCGTGCTCGACGGAGTGCGCAAGGAGTTCGGTGACTTCGTCGCGGTCGAACGGGCCGACTTCGCGATCGCGCGGGGCGAGTTCTTCTCGCTCCTCGGCCCGTCGGGCTGCGGCAAGACGACGCTGCTGAAGATGATCGCCGGCTTCGAACAGCCGACCAGCGGCAAGGTCCTGCTCGAGGGCGATGACGTGTCGAACGTGCCCCCCTACAAGCGCAACGTCAACACCGTGTTCCAGCAGTACGCGCTGTTCCCCCACATGTCGGTGCTCGACAACGTGGCGTTCGGCCTGCGGTCGAAGAAGGTGCCGGCGCGCGAGGCCCGTCGAGCGCGCGATCGACATGCTCGACGTGGTCCGACTCGGTGAGCTCTCCAGCCGCCGCCCTACGCAACTCTCGGGTGGGCAGCAACAGCGCGTCGCGCTGGCGCGGGCACTCGTCAACCTGCCGAGCGCGCTGCTGCTCGACGAACCGCTCGCGGCACTCGATCTCAAGCTGCGCGAGGCGATGCAGATCGAGCTCAAACGGATCCAGCGCGAGGTCGGGATCACGTTCATCTTCGTCACCCACGACCAGGGTGAGGCCCTCACGATGAGTGACCGGATCGCGGTGATGAGCCGCGGGCGAGTCGAACAGATCGGCACACCGGAGGAGATCTACGGGCGGCCGGCCAGCATCTTCGTCGCTGGCTTCATCGGGTCGGCCAACCTGCTCCCGGGCAGGCTCGAGGGTGCTGGAAGCGCCGCACCGACGGTTGTGCTCGATTCGGGAATGCGAATCGCCGTCCCGGCGTCGGGCGACGCGTTCGAGGGCGACCCGGTCACGGTCATGCTGCGCCCCGAGCGCCTCAGTGTGGTCGATGGCCCCGCACCCGACGGGAGGAGCGTCAGCGGAACCATCCGTGACGTGGTCTACCACGGCAGCGACATCCGGCTGATCGTCGATCTCGCCGATGGCACCGAGGTCGTCGCCAAAGTCGAGAGCGACGACGACGTGCCGGCACTCGAGCAGGGCACACCGATCGTGATGGGTTGGGCAGCGGACGCCCCATTCCTGCTGCGCGGGCGGTCGATGGTCGTGGGCGCGACGACCACCGACATCGACGAGGTGCAGGCGTCGCTCGACGGCACGGAGATCGTCGGCACCGCCGACACGGCCGACGCCGCTGCACCCCCCGAGCGCCGATTCGGCCGACGCGCCCTCATCGGAGGTGGCATCGTGGCCGCCGGCGCGGTCGGCGCGGTCGTCCTGTCGAGCATCGGTGGTAGCGACGACGGAGGAGGTGGCGGCACTGCGGCGGCCGCCGGCGGTGCCGGTGGCGGCATCGGCCAAGGCAGCACCGACCTCAGCATCCTCAACTGGACCGAGTACATCGACGTCACCGGGGATGGCGAGGTCGGCACCGTCGACCGCTTCTCCGACGAGACCGGCGTCTCCGTCAACTACTCGGAGACCTTGAACGACAACAACGAGGCCTACGCCAAGGAGTTCGTCGCGTACCTCGAGGCGGGCAACCCGACCCCGTGGGACATCGCCATGCCGACGTACTGGATGGCAGCCCGCTTGAAGTCCAAGGAATGGTTGGCGCCGCTGCCCTTCAACCTCATCCCGAACTACGTCAACCTCGAGCCGTCCTACCTCGGCGTGGCCTGGGACCCCGGCGCCAAGTTCAACCTCCCCTGGCAAGCCGGTATCACCGGCTTCGCCTACAACATCTCCGAGACCGGCAGGGAACTGAAGAGCATCAACGACCTGTTCCTTCCCGAGTTCAGCGGGCGCATCGGCCTGTTCACCGAGATCCGCGACACCCTCGGGCTGGTGATGCTCGGCCAGGGGAACGACCCCAGCGTGGCCGACGAGGACGCGATCAACCAGGCGCTCGACCAGGTCGAAGAGGCCACCAACTCGGGTCAGGTCCGCCGCTTCACCGGCAACGACTACCTCCAGGACATCCAGAACGGCAACTTCGCGGCGTGCATCGCGTGGTCGGGCGACATCGCCCAGACGTCGAACCCCGACGTGCGCTTCGTCGTCCCCGAGGAGGGCGGCATGTCGTGGTTCGACACGATGGTCATCCCGATCCAGGCCGCCAACGGCGTGGCCGCGGCGCAGTGGATGAACTTCGTGTACGACCCGGTCAACGCCGCCAAGATCACCGCCTACGTGCAGTACGTCTCACCGGTGATCGGGGTTCGCGACGAACTGGTCAAGTTGGGCGGTGACGCGGCGGCGCTCGCCGACAGCCCGCTGCTGTTCCCGTCCGACGAGGACAAGACCCGGCTCCGGGTCTTCGGCGAGATGTCCGAAGAGCTCGACCAGCAGGTGACCGATCGCTTCCTCTCGATCATCGGAGGTTGACCGTGGCCGCCGACGACACCGACAACCGGACGCTGCGCAAGTCGCGCTGGACGCCGTACCTCCTGTCGTTCCCGGGCCTGTTGTGCCTGTACCTGTTCTTCCTGGTCCCGCTGGTGACGCTCCTCAAGATCGCCCTGTCGGTGCCTGTCGAGCGAGGCAGCAGCCTGGTCGACTTCACGTTGGGAGTGGAGCAACTTCTCCAAGGCGTTCACCGACTTCGGCGAGCAACTGTGGCGCGGGCTCGCGTACGCCGGCGTCGCCACCGTGCTGTGCATCCTGATCGCCTACCCGCTGGCGTACTTCATCGCCTTCAAGGCGGGCCGGTGGCGGAACCTGCTGCTCGGTCTCGTCATGGTGCCGTTCTTCACGAGCTTCCTGCTGCGCACGATCGCCTGGCAGTCGCTGTTCGCCGACAACGGTCCGGTGCTCGGCGTCGCCGAGACACTCCACCTCATCGGCATCACCGACTTCTTGCACTTGACCACCGACGGCCAGATCATGAACACCTCGGCAGCGGTGATCGGCGGCCTCACCTACAACTTCTTGCCGTTCGTCCTGCTCCCGATCTACGTCAGCCTCGAGAAGATCCAGACCAACCTGATCGACGCCGCGGCCGACCTGTACTCGAGCTTCGGGCGCACGTTCCGCAAGGTGATCTTCCCGCTCTCGCTGCCGGGCGTGTTCGCCGGCACGCTGCTGACGTTCATCCCGGCGTCGGGCGACTTCATCAACGCCCACCTGCTCGGTGACGTGCAGAAACCCGTGATCGGTGGCGTCATCCAGGCCCGCTTCCTGCAGGTGGGCGACTATCCCACGGCGTCCGCGATCAGCCTCGTGCTGATGGCGATGATCACCGCCGCCGTGCTCGTCTACGCCCGGTTCCTCGGAACGGAGGACATGGCATGAGCGCCACTCGACCACGCGCTCGCAGGCGCAGAACACCGTGGGGCACGATCGTGTTCTGGATCGTCGCGATCGGGCGCGCTCGCCTACCTCTTCATCCCCTTGATCACGATCGTCGTGTTCACGTTCAACGAGCCCACCACGAAGTTCAACACGACGTGGGAGAGCTTCACGTTCGACAACTGGCTGCATCCGTTCAAGGAGCGCCAGTTCACCGACGCCCTGATCGAGAGCATCAAGGTGGCGGTCGTCGCTTGCACGTTGGCCACCATGCTCGGCAGCCTGATCGCCCTCGCCCTCGCCCGCTACCGGATGTACGGCAGCGCGGCCATCGGCCTGCTGCTGGTCTGCCGCTCACGACGCCAGAGATCGTGATGGGCGCCTCGCTGTTCACGCTGTTCTTCAACCAGGGTGTCGAGCGCGGCTTCTGGACAATCGTGATCGCCCACACGCTGTTCTGCCTGAGCTTCGTGGCGATGACGGTGAAGGCCCGCGTCCGCGGTACCGACTGGACGTTTGAGGACGCGGCGATGGATCTCGGATCGCCCCCGTTGCGAACGTTCTGGAAGATCACGATGCCGAGGATCATGCCCGGCGTCGCCGCCGCCTTCCTGCTGTCGCTGGCGCTCAGCATCGACGACTACATCATCACCTCGTTCGTCGCCGGCCCGACCGATGACGTTCCCGCGGCGGGTGTTCGACTCGGCCCGCATCGCCCTGCCCCCACAGGTGCACGTGCTGGCCACGATCATCATGTTGGTGGCGATCGTGATCATCGTCACCGCGACGCTGGCCTCCAACCGCCGCCAATCCAAGCTCGGCTGAGCGCCCACGGCGCCCGAAAACAGCGAGGCGCCGGCGGCCGCGGACCGCCGGCACCTCTGTTTCCTCCCGCGAACGGGGACCCGGGTGAGCTCAGCTCGCCTGGATCTTGATCTCGATGTCGACACCGGCCGGCAGCTCGATGCGCTGCAGGCTGTCGATCGTCTTGGCGTTGGGGTTGACGATGTCGATCAGCCGCTTGTGCACCCGCATCTCGAAGTGCTCACGTGAGTCCTTGTCGACGTGCGGACCACGGATCACCGTATAGCGGTGCTTGTCGGTCGGCAATGGGATCGGCCCACGCACCGTCGCGTCCGTGCGGGTCACGGTCTCGACGATCTTCTTCGTCGACTGATCGATGATCTCGTGATCGAACGCCTTGAGACGGATCCGGATGTTCTGCGCCATATCTAATTCGCTCGCTTCGCTCGCTGGGGCGGCCTTCGGCCGAACCGGGTGTTCACCTTCGGTTCGGTTGCCTGGCCCTGGGTCTGGTCGTCGTTGATCACTTCAGGATCTTCGCGACGCGGCCGGCGCCGACGGTGCGGCCGCCTTCGCGGATCGCGAACCGCAGGCCTTCGTCCATCGCGATCGGCTTGCCCAACTCGACGGTCATCGCCACGTTGTCACCCGGCATCACCATCTCCGTGCCCTCCGGCAACTCGATCGTGCCCGTCACGTCAGTCGTGCGGAAAAAGAACTGCGGCCGGTAATTGTTGAAGAACGGCTTGTGCCGGCCACCCTCCTCCTTCGTCAACACATACACCTGACCCTCGAAATTGGTGTGCGGCGTAATGCTGCCGGGCTTGCACAACACCTGACCCCGCTCCACATCCTCTTTCTTCGTCCCCCGCAACAACGCCCCGATGTTGTCCCCCGCCTGACCCTGATCCAACAACTTGCGGAACATCTCCACACCCGTACACGTCGTCTTCTGCGTCGCCCGCAACCCGACAATCTCGATCTCATCACCAGTGTGCACCACACCCTGCTCAACCTTGCCAGTCACCACCGTCCCCCGACCCGTGATCGTGAACACATCCTCGATCGGCATCAAGAACGGCTTATCCAACTCACGCACCGGCTCCGGCACCGACTCATCCACCGCCGCCATCAACTCCAACATCTTGGCCTGCCACTCCTCATCACCCTCCAACGCCTTCAACGCCGACACCCGCACGATCGGCGCATCATCACCAGGGAACTCGTAATCGTTCAACAACTCCCGCACCTCCAACTCCACCAGCTCCAACAACTCCTCGTCATCGACCATGTCCGCCTTGTTCAACGCCACCACGATGTACGGCACCCCCACCTGACGCGCCAACAACACATGCTCACGGGTCTGAGGCATCGGACCATCCGTCGCCGCCACCACCAAAATCGCCCCATCCACCTGCGCCGCACCCGTGATCATGTTCTTGATGTAATCCGCATGACCCGGCATATCCACATGCGCATAATGCCGATTCTCAGTCTCATACTCGATATGAGCAATCGAAATCGTAATCCCCCGCGCCTTCTCCTCCGGCGCCTTATCAATCGCATCAAACGGCGTATACACCGCCAACCCACGATCAGCCAACGTCTTCGAAATCGCCGCCGTCAACGTCGTCTTCCCATGATCAATATGACCCATCGTCCCCACATTCACATGCGGCTTCGTACGCTCAAACTTCGCCTTACTCATGGCAACTCGACTCCAATGTCGTTGAAATTGTTTCGGATCTGTGGGTTGTCAAAGAACGGGGATGCGATCGATCGGGGCGATCACTCGCCGCGAACGCGCTTCACGATGTCGGACGCGATTCCCTCGGGGACCTGCTGGTAGCTGTCGAACTGCATCGTGTACGTCGCTCGGCCCTGGGTGCGCGAGCGAAGGTCGGTACTGTATCCGAACATCTCCGACAGCGGTACGTGAGCGCGCACGACCTGGGTGTTGCCGCGGGCTTCCATGCCCTCGATGCGACCACGACGGCTCGACAGGTCGCCGATCACGTCGCCCATGTACTCGTCGGGCGTGACGACCTCGACACCCATGATCGGCTCGAGCAGCACCGGGTTGGCCAGCTCGGCCGCCTTCTTGAAGCCCATCTGGCCGGCGATCTTGAACGCCATCTCCGAGGAGTCGACGTCGTGGTACTGGCCGTCGATGAGGCTGGCCTTGATGTCGACCATCGGGTAGCCGGCGAGCACGCCCGAATCGAGCGCCGACTGGATGCCCTGGTTGACCGGCTGGATGTACTCGCGCGGGATCTTGCCGCCCGAGATCTTGTCGGAGAACTCGTAGCCGCCGGCAGGGTTCGGCTCGAGGCTGATCTTGATGACCGCGAACTGGCCCGAGCCGCCCGTCTGCTTGATGTGGCGGTACTCGACCGAGCCGACGGCCTTGGTGATCGTCTCGCGGTAGGCGACCTGCGGCTTGCCGACGGTCGCCTCGACGCTGAACTCGCGCAACATGCGGTCGACCAGCACCTCGAGGTGCAGCTCGCCCATGCCGGAGATGACGGTCTGGCCGGTCTCCTCGTCGGTGCGGACGCGGAACGTCGGGTCCTCGTCGGACAACGACTTGAGCGCCTTGCCGAGCTTGTCCTGGTCGGTCTTGGTCTTGGGCTCGATGGCGACGTGGATCACCGGCTCGGGGAAGATCATCCGCTCGAGGATCACCGGCTTGTCGCGGTCGCACAGCGTGTCGCCGGTGGTGGTGTCCTTGAAGCCGAGACCGGCCACGATGTCGCCCGCCATCGCCACGTCGAGGTCCTCGCGCTGGTTGGCGTGCATGAGCAGGATCCGACCGAGGCGCTCGCGCTTCTCCTTGGTCGAGTTGTAGACCTCGTCACCCTTGTTGATCTCGCCCGAGTACACGCGGAAGTAGGTCAGCTTGCCGAACGGGTCGGCGACGATCTTGAACGCCAGCGCGGCGAAGGAGTCGTCGTCGGGCCCGCGGGTGACGGTCTCGTCGCCGCGGATGTTGGTGCCCTCGGCGGGCGGGATGTCGAGCGGCGACGGCAGATAGTCGACGACGGCGTCGAGCATCGGCTGGACACCCTTGTTCTTGAACGCCGACCCGCACAGGATCGGAACGAAGTCGAACGCCAACGTGCCGGCGCGGATGGCGCGCTTGATCTCGGCCTCGGTGACGTCGTCACCGGCGAGGTACTTCTCCATCAACGTGTCGTCGCTGCCGGCGATCGTCTCGAGCATCTGCTCGCGGTACTCGTTGGCATGATCGACCATGTCGGCGGGGATGTCGACCTCGTCCCACTTGGCGCCGAGCTCCTCGTCGTGCCAGATGAGCGCCTTCATCTTCACCAGGTCGATGAGGCCGATGAACGGCTTGGACGATTCGGGCCCGCCGGCGCCGATCGGGAGCTGCAGGATGGCAGGGGTCGCGTCGAGGCGTTCTTTGACCATCCGCACGGTGCGATAGAAGTCGGCGCCGATGCGGTCCATCTTGTTGACGAAGCAGAACCGCGGGACGCGGTACTTGTTGGCCTGGCGCCACACCGTCTCGGTCTGCGGCTCGACACCGGCGACCGAGTCGAACACGGTGACGGCGCCGTCGAGCACGCGCAGCGAACGCTCGACCTCGATCGTGAAGTCGACGTGGCCGGGCGTGTCGATGATGTTGATCCGGTGGTTGTTCCAGACGCAGGTCGTGGCCGCCGACGTGATCGTGATGCCGCGCTCTTGCTCCTGGGCCATGTGGTCCATCGTCGCCGCGCCGTCGTGGACCTCGCCGATCTTGTAGCTCTTGCCGGTGTAGTACAGGATGCGCTCGGTCGTCGTGGTCTTGCCCGCGTCGATGTGGGCCATGATGCCGATGTTGCGGGTGCGCTCGAGGGGGAACTCTCGCTTGGCCATCGTCGGGTCAACTTCCGTGTTTCAAATGGTGTGGCAGGTGGGGGAATCAGCGTGTGCGCTGGGACGACAGGGCCACAGGCACGGCGATTCAGTGTATCGGCGCACCACCCCGCATCGGCCGAATGCGGCCGCGTTCGGACTGCCGCCGGCGTCGCGATTGACCTTCTACTGACCTTGGTGCAGGTAATCGAAGAGCGCCTGGTTCTCGCTCTCGAGCTCGGTCAGCCGGCTCTTGACGACGTCGCCGATCGAGATGATGCCCGCCAGACGGCCGCCGTCGTCGACGACGGGGAGGTGGCGGATCCGGCGGTCGGTCATGAGCGCCATCAGACGATCGACGCCGTCGTTGGCCGAGCAGGTCACGACGTCGACCGACATCGTCGATCCGACGGAACGTCCGAGCGCGCCCGCGCCGTGGGTGGCGATGCTGCGCACGAGGTCGCGTTCGGAGATGATGCCCTCGATCGCTCGCGCGTCACCGGAGACGACGAGCGCCCCGACGCCGTGATCGCGAAGGAGCTGGGCGGCATCGGCCAGTGACGCGGCCTGGGTCACGGTCGCGACTGCCGTTCCCTTCAGCGCCAGGATCGATTGGACGTTCATCGGAGCCCCTTTCCGAGCGGTCCCAAGCGGGAACTGTATCCGAGATCCGACAGGTATGACCAGGGGTGGCGGGACGTTCGCTGAGGGTGAACTCCGCGGTGAACGAGCGGTGTCGCCGAGGCGAACTACCAGCGGTAGTGAGCGAAGGCCTTGTTGGACTCGGCCATCTTCTGCATGTCGTCGCGCTTCTTCATCGCTGCGCCGAGCCCGTTGGCCGCGTCCATCAACTCGGCGGCGAGGCAATCGGCCATCGTCTTCTCGCGGCGAGCCCGGCTGAAGTCGACGATCCAGCGGATCGCGAGCGTGGTCGCCCGGCGCGGTCGCACCTCGACCGGCACCTGATAGCTGGCGCCGCCGACGCGGCGGCTCTTGACCTCGAGCGGCGGCTTGACGTTGTCGATCGCC
The DNA here is from genome assembly GCA_963776935.1 of Ilumatobacteraceae bacterium. Taxonomy (GTDB): domain Bacteria; phylum Actinomycetota; class Acidimicrobiia; order Acidimicrobiales; family Ilumatobacteraceae; genus JALOLG01. The sequence goes on from CAVZOP010000001.1 coordinate 738,739, forward strand.
CGCTTCACCGTGTCGAGGGGACCCTCGCCGGTCTTGGTCTCGATGACCTTCATCGCGTCGTAGACGATCGTCTCGGCGACGCTGCGCTTGCCGTGCAACATCACCTTGTTGATCAACTGCGTGACCTGGACAGAGCGGTAGATCGGGTCGGCGACGAGCTCGCGGCGCGGCGCAGGACCTTTACGAGGCATGGTCGTTCAGCTCTCTTCCATCATTTGCGACATCACGTTCCGCATCACTTCTCGGGCCATCACTTCTCGGATTTCGCGCCGTAGCGGCTGCGAGCCTGCTTGCGGTTCTTCACGCCGGCCGCGTCGAGCGCGCCCCGGATGATCTTGTAGCGCACGCCCGGAAGGTCGCGGACGCGGCCGCCGCGGACCAGCACGATCGAGTGCTCCTGGAGGTTGTGGCCCTCACCCGGGATGTAGGCCGTCACCTCGACACCGCTCGACAGGCGGACGCGGGCGACCTTGCGCAATGCCGAGTTCGGCTTCTTCGGTGTCGTGGTGTAGACGCGGGTGCACACGCCGCGGCGCTGCGGGGACCCCTTGAGCGCCGGCGTCTTGGTCTTGGAGAACTTCGAGCTCCGGCCCTGACGGACCAGTTGCTGGATGGTGGGCAAGCGACAACCTCTGCGATTCTTTGGTTCGACTTGGTTCGATGATCGACACGCGCGACGGGTCGCGCGGGCGATACGCACGCGAACCGGGACACCCGACTCGCAGGACCCTGCAATGTTATGGGCGGCGATCCGGGTCGGCAACCCGGTCGAGGCCTCAAGCGCCCCTGAGTACGGTCGATATACCAGTGTGCCAATCGTGTTGATGGCGGGGATCGCCGTGTGTGTCGCGCTCCTCGCCCGCTGGCGCGCCGAGTTCACGGCGCACCGGCGGCGGGTCGAGACACTCGAATGGCGGATCCACGTCAACGGCATCCGCGGCAAATCAACGGTGACGCGGATCATCGCCGGGATGCTTCGCGAGGCCGGCTACGTGACGATCGCCAAGTCGACCGGCTCGTTCGCGGCCGTCATCAACCGCCACGGCGTCGACGAACCGATCGACCGCCGCGGGCCGCCCACGATCCTCGAGCAGATCGAGGTCACCCGCACGTACGTCACCCCCGATGTCGACGCCCTCGTGATCGAATGCATGGCGCTCAAACCCGAGTACCAAGAGGTCAGCGAACGGATGATCGTGCGCTCGAACATCGGGGTGCTCACCAACGTCCGCGAGGACCACCAGGACGTGATGGGCGAGACGCTCCCCGAGATCGCCAGGTCGCTGCTGTCGACCTGTCCCCGAGACGGCCTGCTGATCACCGCCGAGCGCGATCCGGAGATCCTCGACGTGATGCGCGAGGTGTGCGGCGCGCTCGGCAGCGAGCTGGTGGTGGCCGATCCGGAGTCGGTGACCGACGACGACATCGCCCGTTTCGACTACATCGCGTTCAAGGAGAACGTGGCGATCGCAATCGTCATCGCCGAACGGCTGGGGATCCCACGCGATGTGGCGATGAAGGGGATCGTCGAGGCCCCACCCGACCCGGGAGTGTTGCGGATGAAAGAGCTCGCCATCGGCGGGAAACGCGTCACGTGGGCCAACCTGTTCGCCGTCAACGATCGCGAGTCGATGGTGGCGGCGATGGAGAAGCTCGAGCCCTACATCACCGACACGACGACGACGGTGGGGATCCTCAACAATCGTGCCGACCGGGAGCGTCGAGCAATCCAGTTCGCCGACGTAGCCGTGCGCGACCTGTCGTTCCAGCGCCTCGTCACGTTCGGCGCCTACGAGGGGCTGGTCACCGACCGGCTGCGGGAGAACGGCTACCCAGCCGAGCACATCATCAACCTCGGCGACGAGCACCATCCGTCGCAGGACGAGATCGTCGACCGGATGATCACCCGCCAGCCCACCGAGCACGTGCTGGTGGTCGGCTTCGTGAACATCCACACCCATCAGGCCGAGCAGATGCTGGAGTACTTCGAGCACGAGGCGCAGCCCTGGTCCGAGAGCGCGTCCAACAACGGGCCGGCTGACGCCCCGGCCGAGGGCGTGCTGCTGCCCCGGCGGGGTGGGTGATCGGCCGTGCACGACTATCTGCTGTCGACCGAGGTCGTCCGCTTCGCGTTCATGCTCGGTGTCGCGGTCTCGATGCTCCTGTACGAACGGCGTCACCTCACGACCGGTTCGATCGTCGTGCCCGGCTACATCGCCACGTTCATCCTGTACCCGATGATCGTCGCCGCCACGTTCGCCAATGCGCTCGCCTCGTACGTGCTCGTCAACAAGGTGCTGCGGCGCTGGTTCCTGCTCTACGGCCGCACCAAGTTCACGGTCCTCGCCCTGATCTCGATCCTGATCCAGACCGCGATGTTGAAGCTGACGCCTTCGGGCGCGTGGCTCTGGGAGTCGGACTTCAAGTTGTTCGTCGGTGTCGGCTACGTCGTGCCGGCCCTGATCGCACACGACATGGGACGCCAGGGCGTGACGCGCACGATCAAGTCGGTGATGTACGCGGCCACGCTGGTGGCGATCCCGATCGCGCTGGCACTCGTGTTCGACGTCCCCGGCGTCAACGACCTGGCGCCGCTCGAGGGTTTCGGCGACATGGCGATCGACACCGCCTGGCTCCCGTTTGCCGTGCTGCTGTCGGCGGCCGCGGCGTGGGGCGTCGCCACCAACTACGGGATGCGCTGCGGCGGGTTCGTCGGCGCCGCCTTCATCGCGATGTTCATGGGCGACCCGTGGCAGGTGATCGTCGCCGCTTCGATCGCGGCGGCGACATACATCATCGTCACCCGGTTGCTGATGAACCACATGATCCTGTTCGGCCGGCGCAAGTTCTCGGCGATGCTGCTCGTCGCGTCGTCGCTGTCGTGGCTGCTGTTGTGGTCGGGCCGCGAGTTCTTCGGCCCCGAGGTGCAGCGCCACCTCGACCTCGGCTCGCTGGCCCTGGCCCCGTTGTTCCTGCCCGGGTTGATCGCCAACGACGCCCAGCGCACCAGCCCACGCAAGGTGGTGATGGGGTTCGCGATGGCGTCGACGTTCGTACTGACGTGGACGTGGTGGGCGCAATCGCTGTTCGAGGGACTGGCGCTGGCACTCGCATGGAAGGTGCTCGCGGTCGCCGCCCTCGCCGCCATCTTCTGGCGTCAAGTCGTCCCGGTACGGCGACTCGACGCTGGAGCGACCGAGCCCGAGCGAGTCCCGGCCCACACTGCACAACCGGCGGCGACGGGGGTCGCGGCGGCGTTCGGGATGGGCGGCTACCGACGCTGGGCCGCAGCCCATCCGGCCGCCGCCCTCGCCGCCGAACGCTGGCTCACGGCGATGATCGGCGACGGCGGTGCGTCGATGCCCGCGCTCGCCATGCCCGCGCCGGTTGCGGTCGAAACTGGTTGGTCACCGAGTCGCGGACTCGGCACACCGCAGATCCAGCAGCTGCGAACCTCCGCCCTCGCCGCCCGCTCGCGCGATGCGTTCCGATCGAGCCCGGCCTGCTCCCGCGAACTACCGGTCAGGAGCCGGGCAAGCGCCGAACCAACGTTTCCGCCACCGATCGCATCGACAGTTCGCCGCTCGTCGAATCCGTCAGAGCAGCACCCATTCGGTGTGGACGACGTCCTCCCCGGATGACCCGAGCACCGAGAGTCGTACCGGGCCGGGCAGCACGTCGTTGAACGTGAACCGGCCGAGGTCGTCGGTCTGGGTCTCGGCGACGGAGTCACCGGATGCAAGCTGCACCGTCACCTCCGACGGCGGGATCAGCTGGCCGACGATGCGGCGCTGACCGTTCTCGATCACCATCACCTCGATCTCGACGCCGGGTGCCTGGAACGTCACCTGGCGGGGCGAGGTCTCGCTGCGCACGCCCGTGAGCTCACTGGCCGAGTCGAACACGAGCTCGGCGAGCTCGGCGTCGATCGTGCGCCACGTGAACGCCGCCCTGGCACCGGCGAGTACGTTCTCGGGCACCGGATCGGCATGCCTGATGGCGTCGCCGAGCGTCGCGATCCATTGGTCGTCGGTGTGTTCGTTCATGGTTCCTTCTTCGCCGTTCATGATTGCTTCTTTTCCTGGCTGCCGGCTTCGCCAGGTATCAGCCGGCGGAGGCGCTCGAGACAGCGTGCCCGGGTGGGCCCGATGCTGCCGATCGGTCGACCGAGGATCTCGGCGATCGTCTCGTAGTCGATGGGGGGGACTGCACACAGCAGTCGGAGAAAACGCTGATCCTCTTCGGTGAGGAGCTCGAAGGCGGCCATGACGCGGTCGCGATCGTCGAGGTCGACGACCCGGTCGTCGACGCTGGGCGAGGTCGGGTCGCTGGATTCGTACGGCTCCTCGGCCCTCGCGAAGCGGGAGCTCTGGCGGATGACGCGCAGCGATTCGTTCCTGGTGGTGGTCGCCAGCCACGACGCCAGCCGTTCGGGCTGACGAATGCGGCTGCTGTGCTCGGCGAGGCGCAACCACACCGTCTGCACGACGTCGTCGGTTGCCGCCTTGCCGAGCCGGAACGACCTGGCCACGGACCACACCAACCCGGCGAACTGGTCGACGAGCTCGTTCCACGCCGACTCGTCACCCTCGCCGACCCGCGCGAGCAGTTCGGCAGGTTCCACGAACCCGCAGCGTAGACGCTCCGCCAGCTGCGCACCGTGGTGGTGGACCCTCATGTACTTCGAGAGTCCCGGGCACCCACGCTGATACGCGCCCGTCGCCGGAATCGTTCCAGCGCTGATCGGCCGCGGTGGCGGATCACGACCCGATCACGACGAACGCCGACGCCGTCGCGTCGAGCTCGCCGTCGACCACGGCCGCGCTGGCGAGCGCCGCCGCCGGATCGGTGCCAGCGGCGAGCTCGCGGTGGAGCCTCGACATCAAGGCGACCGAACGCTCGTCCGAGACCGGGGTCAGCGGAGCGACGACGCTCGAGACACCGAACTGGATGAGTGACGACGACATCCCGAGCAGCGCTCCGCCCCGCAACACCGACGAGGCGGCGGCGTTGCACGCCGACAGCACCATCGTGTGGGGCAGGCGTTCGCACCGCTCGAGGTCGTACACCGTGAGATCCCCGTCAGCGACCCGCAGCGTCGAGAACAGCGGGTTGTCGCTGCGAAACGATCCGTGGCACGCGACGTGCGCAAGCGTTGCGGTGCCGAACGCCTCGAGGCACGAGGCGGCGTCCGACGTGGCGACGTCGAGGACCGTCGCCGTCGGATAGATCGTCGACAGGACCCTCAGCTCCTCCGGAGCTGCCGGGAGGTCCGGCCCGGCGACCAGCACCGTGTGCGGTCGCCTCTCCGACACCGCGCCACGCCTCGCGATCGTGTGGCCGAACAGCGACGGTGCCACCGAAACGGCACGCCCGGCGAGCACCGGCAGGGCCCGCCACGCGAGCCCGTGCAACCGGCCGGTCGGCACGATCACGAGGGGGCGTTCGGTCGACCGCACGCGGGCGGGCAGGAGTTGCTCGCCGAGGTGCACGCCGACCTGCCGGATCGTCTCCCGGGCAGCCTCACGCGACGCAGGGGATCCCTGGACACGGTTCAACCGGTTCAACGCGAAGTCGATCTGGTCGACTTCGATCTCGATCTTGTCGATCGAGCCGAGCTCGTGCATCACACATCGACCACGATCGGCAGTCACCGCCCACAGGATCCCGTCGAGGTTGGCGTACTCGACGAGCTGACGCTCGCCGAGCGAGCTGACCGCGTCTCCGAGTGTGAGTGTCGCCGCCAAGCCAGACGCGCGGGATCGTCGGGTGTGGTCACGCACCCGGTGCTCCAAGATCGCCCGCCGGCGCTGGGCATCGCCACGATGCTCACCCTCGGCCGTGGCCGTGCGCAGTTCCTCGGTCACCGCTCGGAGGTCGGCGAGATGGCCGGCGAGGACGCGGTCGTCCGGCGGTGTCGCCCGTGGCAGCAGCGAAACCATGCCGCGCGCCGACTCGATGCGGGCGAGCAGCTCCCGAGGACGCCGATCGGCGACCGCGAGTCGGGCGCCGACCTGGACGAGCGCATCGCCGTACGACGCCACGTGGGCTCGCGCCTCCAGGGCGCCGATCGACGCCTGGTTCTCGGCGAGGACGCGCAAGCCCTCGTTCACCGAACGGCGAGCCGCGTTGCGGTTCGCGACAGCTTCGTGGAGCAGAGCGTGAGCGGCATGGGCAGCCGCCCGGTCGGCTGCGGAACCGGTGCTCCTGGCACCCATCGCCCCTTCGAGGAGTCGGCGAGCCGCCTCGACCTGGCCCCTGCGGAGGTACAGCTTCCCGGCGGTCACCTGGGCGACGAGCGCCTCACTCATCCAGCGACTGGTGACGAGTCGGATCGAGACGTCCTCACAACGCTCGGCGAGTGACTCGAAGACACCGTCGAGCTCGTCGGCCAGCACCTCCAGGAGATCCGTGAGCGGTATCCACGGATCCCGTTCCTGTTCGGCGAACAACTTCGAGGCCCGGCGGGCGGCATCGCGTGCGCCCGGGGCGTCGCGGGACGCCAGTTTGATCCGGGCCGCGAGCAGCAGCGTGTCGGCCGCGTCGACGGGCTGCGCGATCGCCTCGATCCCGGCGGTCGCCCGATCGACCTCGAACACGGCATCCTCGACGAGACCCACCCGCCACAGGGCGATCGCCCGATCGACGCTGGCGAGGTGGGCGCCGACCGTGTTGCCGAGTTGCTCGTACTGCTCGGCGGCGTCGGCGAGCTCGTCAAGGGCGTCGGCGAAGCGGCCGAGAACGGCGTCGAGGTAGCCGCGGTTGTGGAGGGCAACTGCCGCCGTCAGATCCTGATGGGTGCGGCGGGCGAGCGTCTCGGCTTCCTCGAGCTGCCCCCGCGCCGCCTCGTACCGTCCGCGCTGCACTTCGAGCAGGCCGAAGTCCGCCCGCAACCGTGCTTCGGCCGGAACGTCGCCAACTGCCGAGAACTCGTCGAGCGCCCGCTGATACTCGCGTGCGGCGCGGTCGAGCGAGCCAAGGCGGTGCAGCAGCAGGCCCCGTTGCATCACGAGGCGGGCGAGATCGACACCGTGCAACGCCGGTTCGGCGTCGTCGATCATCGCCAGCGCCCTCCGGGCGTCACCCTGATTGGCGATCACCAGCGCCAGGCTGGTGACGATCTGCGACGACAGATGCAGGTCGCCCAGCTCGATCGACGCCTCGTGGGCCCGTTCGAGCTCGTCCATCGCGCCGGCGAAGTCGTTCAGCTCTCGACGTGCGAGGCCGCGCATCCAGCGCGCCCGGACGGCTTCGTGCGACTGATGCGGATGTTCCAGCACGCGGTGGGCCAGTGCGATGGCACCGCGTGGATCGCGGTGGACGAGATCGAACACGGCCTCGTCGCCGAGATCGGGCATGATTGCGAGCGTAGGCGTCGTATCAGGACAGATGATGCGAGGTCATGCTCATGGAGCCCGAGAGAACTGGGCCTGAGAAAGCTGGGAGGTCACATGACCGACGACAAGGCGTGCAAGGAGCCGCGCGAGGAGACCTGGGCCGAATCGGCCCGGCGACGCCGGATCGCCGTCGGGATGACGCCGAGCGGGCCGGTGCTCGTGCGTCCCGATTCCCTGATCATCCCCCTCGTCGACCCAGGGGTCGAGACCCGACTCAAGGCTGCGATTCCCGAGCTCAGCCGACAACTCGAACGTACCTTCTACCTCGACGCCGACGAGAACGAACGGTCGCGCGAGGCCGGCTACCTGGTGCTGCGGACGACGATCGAAGCGCCCAACGGCCCTGATCGCTCGTGGAGCGCTGAGGACGTTGCCCGCTGGATCGAGATCCTCGCCGAGCAGAAGGTCGCGGCCAGCCCGAACCACGTGTACGTGGCGCACACCATCTACGCCGGCAATCCCAACTACATCGGGCATCCCAACTACATCGGCCATCCCAACTACATCGGCCATCCCAACTACATCGGCCATCCCGGCCGCGCCCACACCGCGCAACCCGCCGTCGAGCCGTTTCTGCCCAAGCCGCTCGATCTCGGGCGGCGACCGAACGTGCTCGTGCTCGACACCGGGCTGCAGACCGACAACTCTCGGGGGAAACGGGAGGTCGCCAGCGACGCCCTGAAGGGGCAGGTGGTCGTCCACGCCAACTGGTTGGACGCCAGCAAGACCACCCAGCCCGGCAGTGCGCCCTTCGCCGACGACGAGGACGAGCGCGACGACGACAACATCGGTGGGATCGATCAGCAAGCCGGCCACGGCACGTTCATCTCCGGCATCGTGCGACGCTTCTGCCCGGACGCGGAGGTCCACATCGCCGGCGTCCTGTCGAGCTTCGGCGACGGTGACGACACCACGGTCATCAACGGTCTGCTCGCCGGCAAGGCCCGTCTCGACGCCGAAGGCAAGAGTCTCGACGTCGTGATCATGTCGCTCGGCGCCTACACCGAAGACGACAAGGAGCCGCCGTTGTGCGACGCCATCCGCCGACATCTCGACCCCGCTCGCACGATCGTGGTCGCCGCGGCGGGCAACTCGGGCTCATGTCGGAAGCACTTCCCGGCGGCGATGCCCGACGTCGTCGCCGTCGGCGCCCTCGACGCGAGCGGCCGGGCGTGGTTCTCGAACTTCGGTCCCTGGGTCGACGCCTGCGCGCCCGGAGTCGACGTGGTGAGCACGTTCCTCGTCGGCGACGATCTGATCCACGGGTGGGCCAGTTGGACGGGTACGAGCTTCTCCGGACCGAAGGTGGCCGCCGCGATCGCCCAAGAGATGGTTCTGAACGGCGGTACCGCGGCTGAGGCGTGGGCCCGCTTGGCGGAGTGGCAACACTTCCGCTACCCCGACCTCGGGATCGTGTTCAACCTGGCGTAGCGCCCGATCCCCGCATGGGGACGGCGGCGGCCGCACGGAGCAGCCCATCAGCAATGGACGTCATCGATCACACCGACTACCCAGGCGACGACGTGCCGCACGCCGCCAAACTCCTGGCCCGCCGCATCGCCGTCGCCAACGGCCCGACCGGGCCGTATCTCGTCCGCGCCAACTCGGTGCTGGTCGAAACGGCCGACGACGACCATCTGGCGCGGCTGCAACAGTTCGCCAGCAACCTCGGTTGCCAGGTGCGCCGGGAGACCGGCCACGAATCGTGCACCACCAACCGCCATGCCACGATCGAGTTCGAACCCCGGTCGCTGCGGCCCGACTTCGACACCGCGTCGCAGCGCGCCGCGAGCCGTGGTCGGCCCGTCGACCGGACGGGGTCCGGAGCCGGAGCGGCGCGCTGGTCGGTGCAGGGAATCGTCGACACCGGGCGGGCGCTCGTCGACGGTGGCTTCGACGCCAAGCCCAACCACGTCTACATGGGCAATCCGGTGTACACGGGCAATCCCGGCGCCTACCTCGCCAACCCCACCGGGACGTCGTCCAACGCGACGTCGGCGATGCCTGCGAGCGGCCCGATCGCGCTGAGGGAGGAGATCGTGCTCGGCGATCGACCGCGCCCGACCGTGCTCGTGCTCGACACCGGGCTCAGCACGACGAGCGATGGATCGACCGTGTGGGCCCAGCACGATCTGCTGCGCGGTGATCGACTGATCCTGCGCCAGCCATGGCGGAACGATCCGACCGGTGTCGTCGATGACGAGGACGAACCCGACGACGACCCGTCCACCTCCGACGGCGTCGGCATCGTCGATCGGGCGGCGGGCCACGGCACGTTCATCGCCGGAATCGTGCGACGTCTGTGCCCGGAGGCCATCATCTACGTCGAGGGGGTGCTGTCGAGCTTCGGCGACGGCGACGACGACACGGTCGGCCAGGGCATCGAACACGCGACCCGAGTGCTCGGCCGCCCGTTCGACGTGATCATCATGAGCCTCGGCTGCTACACGGCCGACGGCGGACCGCCGCCGTTGGCCGACACGATCGCCGCCAACGTCGGGCCAGGAACGGTCGTCGTCGCCTCGGCCGGCAACGAGGCGTCGGCGCGCCTGCAGTACCCGGCGGCGCTGCCCAACGTCGTGAGCGTCGGCGCCCTCGGACCGACCGGCCGGGCCTGGTTCTCCAACTACGGCCCGTGGGTGGACGCGTGCGCGCCGGGGGTCGAGGTGCTGAGCACGTATCTGTACCAGCAGGAGACCAGCGGCCTGCGGCGGACGTACAACGGGTACGCGAGATGGAGCGGAACGAGCTTCGCGGCACCCAAGGTCGGAGCAGTCATCGCCCGCGAGATGTACACGAGCCTGATCCCGGGCGATACGGCGCGCGCCGCCTGGCACCGGTTGTCGTCCGATGCAAGGTTCCGCTACCCCGACCTCGGAGTGGTGTTCAACCTGGTCTGATTCAGGTCGCGTCAAAGCCCCCGGTTTGTGTCACCGCAACCGGCGAGGTTCGCCGGCGTCGGTGACACAAACTTGGGGGCTCTGGGTTTCTGACTCCTCAGACTTCGGCGGTCTCGGCGGGGGCGCCGTCGTACGAGCCGTGCAGGCTCGCCAGGAATGCCGCTGGGTCCTCTTCCTCGGTGTCGCTCGAGTAGTACGTCATCGGCTCGTAGTCGGGGGCTTCGATCCCGAACTCCCGGTACTTCATCATGCCGGTCCCGGCCGGGATCAGCTTGCCGATGATGATGTTCTCCTTGAGCCCGATCAGGCTGTCGCCGCGACCGTCGATGGCGGCCTCGGTGAGCACCCGGGTGGTCTCCTGGAAGGAGGCTGCCGACAGCCACGACTCGGTGGCGAGCGACGCCTTGGTGATGCCCATGATCTCGGGGCGTCCCTCGGCGGGGCGCTTGGTCGCCTCGACCATCCCGCGGTTGATGTCGCGGAACCGCTTCGAGTCGACCCGCTCGCCGGGCAGGAAGTCGGTGTCGCCCGGCTCCTGCACGCCGATCCGGCGCGTCATCTGACGCACGATCAGCTCGATGTGCTTGTCGTGGATCGACACGCCCTGGTCGCGGTACACCCGCTGGACCTCTTCGACGAGGTACAGCTGCGTCTCGCGGATGCCCTTGATCTCCATCAGCTCCTTCGGGTCGAAGGGGCCGTCGGTGATCGGGTCGCCGGCCTTGACCTCCTGGCCGTCGTGGACGATCGGGCGAGCGCCGAGCGGGAGCACCACTTCGTGCTCGTCGCCTTCGTTGTCGACGACCATCACCGGGATGCCCTTGCCCTCGTCCTCACCGAGGCGCAGCACGCCCGACGCCTTGGCGAGGCGGGCCGCACCACGAGGTGTGCGGGCCTCGAACAGCTCGACCACGCGGGGCAGACCACCGGCGATGTCCTTGCCGGCCACACCACCGGTGTGGAACGTCCGCATCGTCGAGCTGCGTGCCGGGCTCGCCGATCGACTGGGCGGCGATGACGCCGACGGCCTCGCCGAGCTCGATCTCCTTGCCGGTGGCCAGTGAACGGCCGTAGCACAGGGCGCAGACGCCGAGCTCGGCGTCGCACGTGAGCACCGAACGCACCCGCAACCGGTCGATCGCCGGATCGTCGCGCAGGGCGACCATCTCCTCGTCGCCGACCGTCGTGTTGCGCTTGAGGACCGTGCCGTCCGACAGGGTGGTGTCGTTGAGCAAGCGCCCGGCCGAACAGCTTGGTCTCGAGGTAGTTGCGGCGGTTCGCCGTGTCGGGTCCGACGTTCTCGACCCAGACGCCGAGCGTCGTGCCGCAGTCGCCCTCGCGGACGATCAGCTCCTGGGCGACGTCGACGAGACGGCGGGTCAGGTAGCCGGAGTCGGCGGTACGCAGCGCGGTGTCGACGAGGCCCTTGCGGGCGCCTGGCGTGGCGATGAAGTACTCGAGCGTCTCGAGACCTTCGCGGAAGTTCGACTTGATGGGACGCGGGATCATGTCGCCACGGGGGTTGGCCACCAGGCCGCGCATGCCGGCGATCTGGCGCATCTGGGTCATGTTCCCGCGGGCGCCGGAGCCGACCATCATGTCGATCGGGTTGAAGCGCTGCCGACTTGAACTCGGCCTCCATCGCGGCCTGCACCTCGGCGGTGGCGTCGGTCCAGATCCGCACTTCCTGCTGGCGGCGCTCACCGTCGGTGATGATGCCGCGGCGGAACTGCGTCTCGACCTTGTCGGCCTGCGCCTCGTAGCCGTCGAGCAGCGCCCGCTTGGCCTTCGGCGTCTTGACGTCGTCGATCGAGACGGTGAGCCCCGACTGCGATGCGTAGCGGTAGCAGAGGTTCTTGATCGCGTCGAGCGACGAGGCGACCATCGCCGTCGGATAGTTCTCCGACAAGCGCTCGACGATCACGCCCATCTCGCGCTTCTTCACCGTCGCCGTGACGTGTCCGAAGCGCTCGGTGTAGTCGGCGGGCAGCGTCTCTTCGAACATCGCTCGACCGACCGTGGTCTCGACGGGCTCCTTGCCGGGAGTCCGCATCGTGATCTTGGCGTGCAGCTCGAGGCCGCCCTCGTCGTAGGCGCGGATCGCTTCCCACAGGTGGCGGAAGACGCGGCCCTCGCCCTTGCCGCCCTCGACGCTCTCGGTGAGGTAGTAGCCGCCGATCACGAGGTCCTGGGTGGGCGTCACGATCGGGCGACCCGACGCCGGCGACAGGATGTTGTTGGCGCTCAGCATGAGCACGCGGGCCTCGGCCTGGGCCTCGGCCGACAACGGCACGTGGATGGCCATCTGGTCGCCGTCGAAGTCGGCGTTGAACGCCGTGCAGACGAGCGGGTGGATCTGGAGCGCCTTGCCCTCGACGAGCACCGGCTCGAAGGCCTGGATGCCGAGGCGGTGGAGCGTCGGGGCCCGGTTCAGCAGCACCGGGTGCTCCTTGATGACGTCCTCGAGGACGTCCCACACCTGCGGGCGGCGCCGCTCGACCATGCGCTTGGCGGTCTTGATGTTCTGCGCCAGCTCGAGGTCGACGAGGCGCTTCATCACGAACGGCTTGAACAGCTCGAGCGCCATCAGCTTGGGCAGGCCGCACTGGTGCAGCTTGAGCGTCGGGCCGGCCACGATGACCGAACGGCCCGAGTAGTCGACGCGCTTGCCGAGCAGGTTCTGACGGAACCGGCCCTGCTTGCCCTTCAACATGTCGGACAGCGACTTCAACGGGCGGTTGCCCGGACCCGTGACCGGGCGGCCACGACGGCCGTTGTCGAACAGCGCGTCGACGGCCTCCTGCAGCATCCGCTTCTCGTTGTTGACGATGATCTCGGGAGCGCCGAGATCGAGCAGCCGCTTCAGGCGGTTGTTGCGGTTGATGACGCGGCGGTAGAGGTCGTTGAGGTCGGACGTGGCGAAGCGACCACCGTCGAGCTGCACCATCGGGCGCAGCTCGGGCGGGATCACCGGCACGGTGTCGAGGATCATCGCCTTGGGGTCGTTGATGCGGCGGCCGTGGTCGTCGCGACGGTTGAACGAGGCGACGATCTTGAGGCGCTTGATCGCCTTCTGGCGACGCTGGGCGCTGAGCGGCTTGCGGCCCGACGTGCCGGGCTCGATCGCCTCGCGGAGCTTGATCTCCTCCTCGTCGAAGTCGATCCGGTCGATCAGCTGCTTGATCGCGTCGGCGCCGGTGCCACCCTCGAAGTAGTCGCCGTACTTGTCGCGCAGCTCACGCCACAGGACCTCGTCGTCGATGATCTTGCGCGAGTGGAGGCTCTTGAACTCGTCCCACGTGCGGGCGACGAGGTCGAGCTCCATGTCGTAGCGCTCACGGAGCGCCTCGATCTCGCGCTCGGCGTCGCGCTTGAGCTTCTTGGTGTCGGTGCCTTCCGACTCGGCGGCCTCGGCCTCCGACTCGAGCTCCTTGTACCGGCGGTCGACCGCCAGCTCGAGCTCCTTTTGGATCGCGTCGCGCTCTTCGAGGTACTCGGCCTCGACGTTGGCGAGGTCCTCGTGACGCTTGTCCTCGTCGACCCACGTGACGAGGTTGGCGGCGAAGTAGATGACCTTCTCGAGCTGCTTGGCCTTCAGCTCCTCCTTCGGCTCGATGCCGGCGAGGAGGTAGGCGAGCCACGAGCGGGTGCCGCGCAGGTACCAGATGTGGACGACGGGCGCGGAGAGCTCGATGTGGCCCATGCGGTCGCGGCGGACCTTGGAACGCGTCACCTCGACGCCGCAGCGCTCGCAGATGATGCCCTTGAAGCGCACCCGCTTGTACTTGCCGCAGTAGCACTCCCAGTCGCGGGTCGGTCCGAAGATCTTCTCGCAGAACAGGCCGTCCTTCTCGGGACGCAGCGTGCGGTAGTTGATGGTCTCGGGCTTCTTCACCTCACCGTGCGACCACATCCGGATCTGGTCGGCGGTGGCCAGCCCGATCTTGAGCTGGTCGAACATGTTGACGTCGAGCATCTGATTCCTTACTTCGCTTCTCGTCTGCTGTCAGGGGGGTCGAGGGGACTTCGGTAGAAGCTCCCTCGAAACGTCAGTAGGCCTTGGAACGCCGTGCCTCGCGCTCGCGGTCGTCCTCGTCGGTGCCGCGCTCGGGCCGGGAGATGTCGATGCCGAGCTCCTCGGCGGCGCGGAAGACCTCGTCGTCGAGGTCGCGCATCTCGATCTCGCTGCCGTCGTCGGCGAGCACTTCGACGTTGATGCAGAGCGCCTGCATCTCCTTCATGAGCACCTTGAAGCTCTCGGGGACGCCGGGTTCGGGGATGTTGTCGCCCTTGACGATCGCCTCGTACACCTTCACCCGGCCGAGCACGTCGTCGGACTTGATGGTGAGCAGCTCCTGCAGGCAGTACGCCGCGCCGTAGGCCTCGAGGGCCCACACCTCCATCTCGCCGAACCGCTGTCCGCCGAACTGCGCCTTGCCGCCGAGCGGCTGCTGGGTGATCATCGAGTACGGGCCGGTCGAGCGGGCGTGGATCTTGTCGTCGACCAGGTGGGCCAACTTCAGGATGTACATGTGCCCGACGGTGATCGGGTTGTCGTACGGATCGCCGGTGCGCCCGTTGTAGAGCGTCGTCTTGCCGTTGGTGCCGATCAGGCGGTCGCCGTCGACACCGTCGGGGTTGAGGTTCTCGAGGATCGTCTGGATCGTCGGGTGCTTGCCGGCGTGCTCGACCTCGTCCCAGTGGGCGCCGTCGAACACCGGCGTGGCGATGAACACCGCCGGCTGGGTGTTCGGGCGGGTCTTGGCCTCGGTGCCGCGGATCGGCTCTTCGCCGACGCGGCTCGCCGTCCTTGGTGCTCCAGCCCCAGCGGGCGCAGTACCCGAGGTGGGCCTCGAGCACCTGGCCGACGTTCATCCGGCTCGGCACGCCGAGCGGGTTGAGGATGATGTCGACCGGCGTGCCGTCGGTGAGGTACGGCATGTCCTCGATCGGGAGGATCTTGGAGATGACGCCCTTGTTGCCGTGGCGACCGGCGAGCTTGTCGCCCACCGAGATCTTGCGCTTCTGCGCCACGTACACACGCACCAGCTGGTTGACGCCGGGCGGGAGCTCGTCGCCGTCGTCGCGGTTGAACACCTTGACGTCGATGACCTTGCCCGACTCGCCGTGGGGCACCTTGAGGCTGGTGTCGCGGACCTCGCGGGCCTTCTCACCGAAGATCGCCCGCAGCAGTCGCTCCTCCGGGCGTCAGCTCGGTCTCGCCCTTGGGGGTGACCTTGCCGACCAGGACGTCGCCAGGACCGACTTCGGCGCCGATGCGGATGATCCCGCGGTCGTCGAGGTCGGCGAGGATGTCGTCGCTCAGGTTGGGGATGTCGCGGCTGATCTCTTCCGGGCCGAGCTTGGTGTCGCGGGCGTCGACCTCGTGCTCGTGGATGTGGATCGACGTCAGCACGTCGTCCTTCACGAGCCGCTCGCGACAGGATGATCGCGTCCTCGAAGTTGTAGCCCTCCCACGGCATGAACGCGACGAGCAGGTTCTTGCCGAGCGCCAGCTCGCCGTGGTCGGTCGAGGGACCGTCGGCCAGGATCGTGCCCTTGCGCACCTTCTCGCCCTCGACCGACCCGCGGACGCTGGTTGATGCACGTGTCCTGGTTCGAGCGGCGGAACTTGGCGAGCCGGTAGACCTTCTTGCCGAGCGTCTTGTACTGCACCGTGATCGAGTCGCCGGTGACCTCGGTGACCTCGCCGTCCTCGAGCGGCCTGGATCAGGTCGCCGGCGTCGCGGGCCGCACGGTCCTCGATGCCGGTGCCGATGTACGGCGCCTCGGCAGCGCAGCAGCGGCACGGCCTGCTTCTGCATGTTGGCGCCCATCAGGGCGCGGTTGGCGTCGTCGTGCTCGAGGAACGGGATCAGCGCCGTGCCGACCGAGACGATCTGCTTGGGCGACACGTCCATGAAGTCGACCTCGGTCGGCGGGACGTAGCCGATGTCGGTGGTGGCGCCGAAGAAGCTCTCGGCCTCGAGCATCTTGCGGAGGTCGTCGAGGCTCGCCGCCTGGGGTGAGCGGCGCACGAGGACGCGGTCGCCCTTCAGCGAGCCGTCCGGGTTGATCGGCGTGTTCGCCTGGGCGACGACGTAGTTCTCCTCCTCGTCGGCGGCCATGTAGACGATCTCACCGGAGACCTTGCCCTTCACGACCTTGCGGTACGGGCTCTCGATGAAGCCGAACTCGTTGACCCTGGCGAACGTCGACAGGCCACCGATGAGGCCGATGTTGGGGCCTTCCGGCGTCTCGATCGGGCACATCCGGCCGTAGTGGCTGAAGTGGACGTCGCGGACCTCGAAGCCGGCGCGCTCACGCGACAGGCCGCCGGGTCCGAGCGCCGACAGGCGGCGCCGGTGGGTCAGACCCGGACAGCGGGTTGACCTGGTCCATGAACTGGCTCAGCTGGCTGGTGCCGAAGAACTCCTTGATCGCCGCCACGACCGGGCGGATGTTGATCAGGGTCTGGGGCGTGATCGCCTCGACGTCCTGGGTGGTCATGCGCTCACGCACGACGCGCTCCATGCGCGACAGGCCGATGCGCACCTGGTTCTGGATCAGCTCGCCGACCGAGCGGATGCGGCGGTTGGCGAAGTGGTCCTGGTCGTCGAGGCGGTAGCCGGGCTCCTGCTTGACGAGGTGGAGCATGTACGTGACGGCGGCGAGCACCTCGCACCGGCTCGAGCACGTGCTGGTCCTCGACGGGCAGGTCGATGTGCTCGTCGGACAGGCCGAACAGGTCCTTGAGCTTGGCGACCTCGGACCCGAGCTTGCGGTTCAGCTTGTAGCGGCCGACCCGGCTGAGGTCGTAGCGGCGGCTCTCGAAGAAGGCGTTGCGGAAGTACGCCCGTGGCCGACTCGACGGTGGGCGGCTCGCCCGGACGGGCCCGCTTGTAGATCTCGACGAGCGCCTCGTCCTGGGTCGGGGCGACGTCGCGCTCCTTGTCCCACTGGCCCTCGAGGAAGTCGAAGTGGGCGACGAAGCGGTCGAGGAAGCCGGGGACGTTCTCCTCGTCGTAGCCGAGGGCGCGCAGCAGGGTGAAGATGCCCATCCGCCGCTTGCGGGCGACGCGGGTGCCGGCCGTGACGTCCTTGCCGGGACGCTGCTCGACGTCGAACTCCATCCACTCACCGCGGTACGGGTGGATCGTGCCCTTGACGAGCTGGTGCTTGGTCAGGTTGCGGAGGCGGAAGCGCTCGCCCGGCTCGAAGATGACGCCGGGGCTGCGCACGAGCTGCGACACGACGACGCGCTCGGTGCCGTTGACGATGAACGTGCCCTTCTCGGTCATCACCGGGAAGTCGCCCATGAACACGGTCTGCTCTTTGATCTCGCCCGTGTTGCGGTTCATGAACCGGGCGCGCACGAAGACCGGCGCGCTGTAGGTCATGTCCTTTTCCTTGCACTCCTCGACCGAGAACTTCGGCGGCGGGCGCAGGTCCTCGTCGAAGGGGTCGAACTCGAGCTCGAGCTGGAGCGACTCGGAGAAGTCCTTGATCGGGCTGATGTCGCGGAACGTGTTGGCGAGCCCTTCGTTCAAGAACCAGTCGAAGCTCGACCGCTGGATCGCGATCAGGTCGGGGAGCTCGAGTGGTTCGTCAAGGTTCGCGAACGAGTAACGCTCACGGGAGACGGAGCGAGTGGCCACAGATCACCTCTGTTCCGGGATGGCACGGTCGGATGCGGCCGCGGGCGCGCCAATGGACACCGCAAAACAGGGTGAACGGAACGGGCAACGCACGGCAACCGGGGATGCTACCTGGGGCGTGCGGAAACGTCAACTACCGCACGCGCCAAATCAGATCGGCCCCAACGGCGCCGGATTGCGGGACACGGTAAAGAACCCGCACCCGTCTGTCAAGCATCGGCGGGCGCGATGGCTCCGGGCGCGCCGAGCGCCCCGGCGCGCTCTCCGCCGAAAACGGCGGGAGTGCACCGGGGCGCTCAGGTGCTCACTTCAGTTCGACGCTGGCGCCGGCCTCTTCGAGCTTGGCCTTGGCGGCCTCGGCGGCCTCCTTGGTGGCCTTCTCGAGCACCGCCTTGGGGGCGCTGTCGACGACGTCCTTGGCCTCCTTCAGGCCCAGGCTGGTCAGCTCGCGCACGACCTTGATCACCTGGATCTTCTGGGCGCCGGCGCCGGTGAGGACGACGTCGAACTCGTCCTTCTCCTCCTCGGCGGGGGCGGCCGCGGCGCCACCGGCGGCACCGGCGGCGGCGACGGCGACGGGAGCCGCGGCGGTCACGCCGAACTTCTCCTCGAAGGCGTCGAGCAGTTCCTTGAGCTCGATCACCGTCATGTTGCTGATGGCGTCGAGGACTTCTTCTTTGGTGGTGGTTGCCATGGTGTTCTCCTGGTTCAGAAAAGTGTCGTGTCGGTAATGCGATTGCGATGTGTGGGGAGGCGGCTAGGCCTCGGGCTCGGGCTCCGATGGCGCGGCTTCCGGCTCCGGCTCGGGCTCCGACGCCGACTCCGGCTCCGGCTCCGAGTCGCGACTTCCGGCTCCGGCTCGGGCTCCGACGCCGCGACTTCCGGCTCCGGCTCCGATGCCGCGACTTCCGGCTCCGGCTCGGGCTCCGATGCCGCGACTTCCGGCTCCGGCTCGGGCTCCGACGCCGCGACTTCCGGCTCGGTGGGCACGCCACCGCGCTCGTCGATCAGGGCGGCGAGGCCGTAGGCGAAGTTGCGTGGCAGCGCCTGGAGCAGGCTGGCCGTCTTGACCAGTGGCGCCTGGAACGCTCCGGCGATCATCGCCAGCAACTCGTCGCGTGACGGCAGGTCGGCGAGCGCCTTGATGTCGTCGGCCGACAGCAGCTTGGCGCCGAGGGACCCGCCCTTCAGCACCAGCAGCGGGTTCGTCCGCGCCGTGTCGCGCAACGCCTTGGCAGCGCCGGCGATGTCGCCCTTCACGAACGTGATCGCCGACGGTCCGATGAGGAGCTCCTCGAGCCCTTCGACCCCGGCGGTGCGGACGGCGAGACGGGCCAGGGTGTTCTTGTAGACCTTGTGCTCGGCATCGCTCGGACGCAGTGCGCCGCGCAGGCGGGCCAGATGGCCGACGGTCAAGCCGCGGTACTCCGAGACGAACACCGCCTCGGCGGTGCCGAGCTTCGACGCGATCTCGTCGACGATCGCGACCTTGTCGGGCCTGGGAGCTCTGCCGGTGTCAGTCACAGGTTCGGTAGCAGTTTCACTCATTCGATGCACACCTCCTTCGCTTCGACTCGTGGCTCGCCTGTGGACGGCGAACACCACGAGGAGCGATCGGCTCGTCGAGCCGACTTCCCAGGGGCATGCACCTCGGCTGGCGGAACTTCCATTCACCCTCCCCGTGAGGGGCGGGACCAGCGGTCTTCGGCGAGCAACCGGTATGTACGGGGCGTCACGCTAGCGGCCCCGTCCCGAAATCACACGGCCGTCAGGCCCCGGAGATCACGGCGCACGTCAGACGAGGTCGGGACGCAGGCGGGCGGTGTCGACGTGGACACCGGGTCCCATCGTCGACGACACGGTGATCTTCTTCATGTAGCGGCCCTTGGCGGACGCCGGCCGGGCGCGCTGCAACTCGTCGACGACGGCGTAGAAGTTGGCCTCGAGCTGGGCCGGCTCGAAGCTGACCTTGCCGAGCTGCACGTGCACGTTGCCGTAGCGGTCGGTGCGGTACTCGACCTTGCCGCCCTTGAACTCGCCGACGGCGCGGCCGACGTCGGTGGTGACCGTGCCGGTCTTCGGGTTGGGCATCAGGCCACGCGGGCCGAGGATCCGGCCCGAGCTTGCCGACCAGCGGCATCATGTCGGGCGTCGCGATCGCCAGGTCGAAGTCGAACTTGCCGGCTTCGACCTGCGCCGCGAGGTCGTCGGCGCCGACGATGTCGGCCCCCGCGTCGCGGGCCTCCTGCGCCGCCGGACCGGTGGCGAACACGGCAACCCTGACGTCCTTGCCGGTGCCGGATGGCAGGGCGACGGTGCCGCGAACCATCTGATCGGCCTTGCGGGGGTCGACGCCGAGCCGGACGGCGACGTCGACGTTCTCGTCGAACTTGGCCGACGCCATCGACTTCACGAGACCCAGCGCCTCGGGTGGTGCGTAGAACTCGTCGCGGTCGAACTTCTTCGCCGCATCGGTGAGCTTCTTGCCTGACATGTGATGTCTCCCTCGGGATAGAGCGGCCCGAGCGAGGTGATCTCGGCGCACGCATTCGTGGTTGTGTTCGTGTGCAGCGGTTGAGCTAACGGACGACCTTGACGCCCATCGAGCGGGCGGTGCCGCGCACCTGGAGCTTGGCGGCTTCGAGGTCGTAGGCGTTGAGGTCGGGCATCTTGATCGTCGCGATCTCGGTCGACGTCGGCCTCGGTGATCGAGCCGGCGACCTCCTTGCCGGGGATCGACGCCGCCTTCTCGATGCCGGCCTTCTGGCGGATGAGCACCGGCGTCGGCGGGGTCTTGAGGACGAAGTCGAACGTGCGGTCCTCGTAGACGTTGATCTCGACGGGGATGATCGTGCCGGTCTGCGACTCGGTGGCCGCGTTGTACTGCTTGACGAAGTCCATGATCGCGACGCCGTGCGGTCCGAGCGCGGTGCCGACTGGCGGTGCCGGGCTGGCCTTGCCGGCCGGGATCTGGATCTTCACGATCGCCGCGAGTTTCTTCTTTGCCATGACGTATCCCTTTTCCTGTGACGCTTGTGGTCAGCGGTGCGGCCGCGCTCGTCAGAGCTTGGCGACCTGGCTGAAGTCCATCTCGACGAGCGTCTCGCGCCCGAAGATGTTGACGAGAACCTTGAGCTTGAGGTGATCGGCGTTGATCTCGGCGATCTCGCCCGAGAAGTCGGCGAACGGTCCTTCGCGGACCCGGACGCTCTCGCCGACGTCGAAGTCGAGCTTCGGCTTCGGCCGCGCCGACGGCTCGGCGCCGTCGCCCTTGGCGGCGAGGAACGTGCCCACCTCGGCCCGTGAGAGCGGCGTCGGCTTCTGGCCCTGGCGGCTCTGGCCGACGAAGCCGGTGACGCCCGGCGTGTTGCGCACGCAGTACCACGACTCGTCGTCCATCACGCAGCGCACCAGCAGGTAGCCGGGGAACACCTTGCGCTGCACCGTCTGGCGGCGGCCGTTCTTGAACTCGACGACCTCCTCCATCGGGATGACGACCTCGAAGATCTTGTCCTCCATGTTCATGCTCTGGATCCGAGCATGCAGGTTGGCGGTGACCTTCTTCTCGTAGCCGGACTGCGTGTGCACGACGTACCACGACCCGGGACGTGTCCAGGGGTCGTCGACCTCCACGTCGGCGACATCCTCGTCCGTCTCGGCGACGTCGCCGTGTCGGTCTCGGTGCCGTCGACCGTGCCGGCGGCGTCGGTCAGGTCGAACGACACGTCGGGATCGGCGACGACCGCATCGGCGACGCCGCGTCGCCTCGACCGCTCGGTCTCGACCGGCTCGGTGTCGGCCTCCTCGACCGCGACGTCCTCGACCGCGACGTCCTCGACGGCCGCGACCTCGTCGGCCGCGACCTCGTCGGCCGCACGTCCTCGACAGGACACGTCGTCGGCGATCAGGTCGTCGGATTGTTCGGTCGTCGTCTCGGTCATCTGGGGGGTCTCCTGATCGCTCATGGGTAGAACCAGTCGGTGACCAGGCTCATCACGTAGTCGATGCCGCCGACGAACGCCGTGTAGACGACGACGGTGATGATCACGATGATCGAGTAGCGCTGCACCTCGGGGCGGCGCGGCCACGCCACCTTGCGCATCTCGTCGCGGACCTCACGGAGGTACTGACGAGGGCCGGTGCGCTCGCGGGTGGGCGTCGCTTCGGGCGCGCGTGTCGGCGCGCCCTTCTCGTCGAGGGCGCCCATCTTCTTGAGCGTGCGCTTCTGCTCGCGGTTCAGGTCGTCGAGTGACATGGTTGGTTCATGCTGCATCGTCTGGTGGGCGGGCGATGAGACACGTCGGGATGGGCAGGGCAGGAGGGACTCGAACCCCCGACCGTCGGTTTTGGAGACCGATGCTCTACCAACTGAGCTACTGCCCTCGGACGGGAACAGCCAGCGTACCAGCCGCTCCCACGGAGCGATCCGCAGCCCGACCAGCGGTCAGCGGGTCTCCTTGTGGACCGTGTGCCGCCGGTCGTTGCTGCAGTACTTCTTCATCTCGAGGCGCTCACGGTCGTTGATCTTGGACTTCATCGTGATGTAGTTGCGCCGCTTGCACTCGGTGCACTCCAGGGTGATCTTCACCCGCTTCTCGCTCTTGGCCATCTGTGATTTGCTCGCTTCGCTCGCTGGGGCGGCTTCGCTGACCGGGTCTTCGGGCTTGTGGACTTCTCGTTCGTGTCGCTGGGGCGGCTTCGGCCGAACCGGGTGTTCACCTTCGGTTCGGTGGTCTGGCCCTGTGTGTTCGTTCTACCTGTTACTTGAGGATTTGGGTCACTTAGATTTCACGACGCGGCCGGCGCCGACGGTGCGGCCGCCTTCACGGATCGCGAACCGCAGGCCTTCGTCCATCGCGATCGGCTTGCCCAACTCGACGGTCATCGCCACGTTGTCACCCGGCATCACCATCTCGGTCCCCTCCGGCAACTCGACCGTGCCCGTCACGTCGGTCGTGCGGAAGAAGAACTGCGGCCGGTAATTGTTGAAGAACGGCTTGTGCCGGCCACCCTCCTCCTTCGTCAACACATACACCTGACCCTCGAAATTGGTGTGCGGCGTAATGCTGCCCGGCTTGCACAACACCTGCCCCCGCTCCACATCCTCTTTCTTCGTCCCCCGCAACAACGCCCCGATGTTGTCCCCCGCCTGACCCTGATCCAACAACTTGCGGAACATCTCCACACCCGTACACGTCGTCTTCTGCGTCGCCCGCAACCCGACGATCTCGATCTCATCACCAGTGTGGACCACACCCTGCTCAACCTTGCCAGTCACCACCGTCCCCCGACCCGTGATCGTGAACACATCCTCGATCGGCATCAAGAACGGCTTATCGAACTCACGCACCGGCTCCGGCACCGACTCATCCACCGCCGCCATCAACTCCAAAATCTTCGCCTGCCACTCCTCATCACCCTCCAACGCCTTCAACGCCTGACACCCGCACGATCGGCGCATCATCACCAGGGAACCCGTACCCGTTCAACAACTCCCGCACCTCCAACTCCACCAACTCGAACAACTCCTCGTCGTCGACCATGTCCGCCTTGTTCAACGCCACCACGATGTACGGCACCCCCACCTGACGCGCCAACAACACATGCTCACGGGTCTGCGGCATCGGACCATCCGTCGCCGCCACCACCAAAATCGCCCCATCCACCTGCGCCGCACCCGTGATCATGTTCTTGATGTAATCCGCATGACCCGGCATATCCACATGCGCATAATGCCGATTCTCAGTCTCATACTCGATATGAGCAATCGAAATCGTAATCCCCCGCGCCTTCTCCTCCGGCGCCTTATCAATCGCATCAAACGGCGTATACACCGCCAACCCACGATCCGCCAACGTCTTCGAAATCGCCGCCGTCAACGTCGTCTTCCCATGATCAATATGACCCATCGTCCCCACATTCACATGCGGCTTCGTACGCTCAAACTTCGCCTTACTCATGGTGGTTCCCTTGTTTCTCCAAAGGTGGTTGCGGTTGACTCTGGATTTGTTGCGGTCTGTGTGCAGTATCGTGTGTTGTAGCGGCGATCGGGATCGAACCGATGACCTTCCGATTATGAGCCGGATGCTCTGACCAACTGAGCTACGCCGCCAGGGTGTGGCCCCAGCGAGTCGACCGACCGTTGTGGTCGAGCCCTCTGTGGGAATTGAACCCACGACACCAGCCTTACCATGGCTGTGCTCTACCGACTGAGCTAAGAGGGCGGTATTTCGGAGCGCGGCAGAGCCGCGAACCGACGTGGGAGTGTACCCCCGCCGAGTGACGTTCCCACCAGGGCGCGCTGCACCGGTCCGGAGGCGCGCGGATACCATCGCTCGGCCATGCCCGACGCGACCACCCGACTGGCGACCGCCGATGACGCCGAACCGATCATGGCGATCTACAACCGCGAGGTCACCACCAGCACCGCCACGTTCGATCTCGTCCCCCGCTCGCTCGCCGACCAACGGGAGTGGCTGGCCGCCAGGTCCGGAGCGTTCAGCGCGATCGTGGCCGTTCTGCGATGGTCGATGGGAACGACGGCGAGGTCGTCGGTTTCGCGTCGCTGTCGCCGTACAAGGAGCGGGCCGCCTACCGCACCACCGTCGAGGACTCCGTGTACGTGCACCGTGACCACACCGGGCAGGGGATCGGGCGGCTGCTCCTCGCCAGGCTCGTCGACATCGCCCGTGACTCGGGGTTCCACAGCGTGATCGCCCGCATCGAGGCGGGTGGCGTCGCGTCGCGCGCCCTGCACGCTGGCGTGCGGCTTCGAGCTGGTCGGCGTCGAACGCCAGGTCGGCCGCAAGTTCGGCCGCTGGCTCGACGTCGCCGTCATGCAGATCGTGCTGTGACCGGTCGTGCTCCTGCCAGATCATGTCGGAATCGTGGGCCGGGAAGGATTTGAACCTTCGAAGGCATTAGCCGGCAGATTTACAGTCTGCTCCCTTTGGCCGCTCGGGCACCGACCCTTGATGCCGGGCGGGATGGTAGCGCGGGCGGCGACGATCGCCGCGTCCGATCCGGCTCGGTAATCTGGCGCGATGCCCACCTTCGACGTCGTCTCCGAGGTCGACCATCAGGAGGTGCGCAACGCGGTCGACCAGGCCCGGCGCGAGATCGACACACGATTCGACTTCAAGAACACCAACTCGTCGATCGAGCAGGACGATCTCGTGCTCACGTTGCGCACCGTGAGCGAGGATCGACTGGCGGCCTTGCGGGTCGTGCTCGAGGAGCGGCTCGTCAAGCGTGGCGTGTCGCTCAAGGGTGTCGACTACGGCACGATCGAGGAGGCCACGCACAACACGGTGCGTCAGGTCGTGACGATCAAGGTCGGGATCTCGTCCGACAAGGCCCGCGAGGTCAACAAGCTGATCAAGGCGAAGCATCCCAAGGGTGTCAGCACCCAGACCCAGGGTGATTCGGTTCGGGTCAGCGCCAAGAAGCGCGACGACCTACAGGCCGTGATCGCCACGCTGAAGGCCACCGACCTCGGCATCCCCCTCCA
>CAVZOP010000002.1:0-1667263 GCA_963776935.1 Ilumatobacteraceae bacterium
TGTGTTGTCGACGGGCCGCTATGTTCGGGCTGGTGCCGAGAACGAGCGCTCGTTGCAGCAGTCCGTCTTCGATCGCCTGCAATTGGATCCGTCGCTCTTGCTGGCGGGTATCGGCCGCGGAATCGCCATGGGCCTCGACGACCGCGGTGCGATGCTGGTCCCATTGATCGATCCAGGCTCGGGCAGTGGTTCGAAACTCGTCTCATCGCTTGTGATCGGCGCTCTGATCGCGCTTCGTTTCCAACTCAGCCCTCGTGTGATCGCGTTGATCATGGCCTTCGGCGGTGGCGTCCTGATCAGCGCCGTTGCGTTCGACCTCGTGGAGTAAGCCGTCACGAAGTCGTCCGGCAAGGGGCAGACGGACCGCACGCTGACTGTTGACAGCCTCGTCGGTAACAAGCGTGGGCGGAGTTGCGCGGCAAGCCCGACCGGCCGCCGTCGACCAACGGACCGCGAGCCGCACACGTACCAGGAGTAGGGAGCGGAAGTGCGTTGGATCGTCGAGTCCGGCGAAGCCGTACTGAGGACGGTCCTCGGCAGCGTCGAACTCGACGCAATGTGCGGCGGCAATACCGCCCTCGAGCCGGCGAGCGGATCGTGCCGAGCTGGCGGGCTGGGCTCACCTGTCGATCCCTGTCTCGCTCTGTCGTAGGCGGCGGGGTGCCACGACCATGAGGCAGGCTCGACGGTGTTACCTCGGGCGCCGATCTCCAACCTGATCGGGAAACCGGGGCACGTGGCGTTCGACGATTGACCCCGATGTGCAACTGACGGAGGCCGGTTACATCCGGGTCCGGGTTGTCTTCTGTCGTAGTCGTTCGTAGGGGGTTTGTCCACCGAGAGCGCCGTGGGGTCGGTGGAAGTTGTAGAAGTCCTCCCACTCCTGGAGCTTGTCGTTGAACACGTTGGCATCGTCGATGACGATCCCGTGGTCGAGCATTCGGTAGAACTCCTCGGCGTCGGTGCGGTGTGAGCGCTCCACTTTTCCGTTCAAGCGAGGTGTGGCGGGCTTGATGTAGACGTGGCGGATGCCGCGGTCGAGCACGTGCCAGTGGAATTTGGATTGGAACTCGGCGCCGTTGTCGGTCTGGATCGACTCGACCTGGAACGGGAGCTTCTCGAGCACATGGTCGAGGAACTGGATTGCCGTGGCTTGGTTGTTGCGTGGGTAGATCCGCAGCACCCGGAGCCGTGTGCAGTCGTCGATCGCGGTGTACTGGTAGTACTTCTTGGCTCGGGCGCCGGCGATCGGTTCGATGAACTTGACGTCGATCTGAACCTGATGACCGGGCAGCGGTTTCTCGTATCGCTTCCAGCGTCGATCGTGAGCCTTGTGGCGTTGGTTGGCGGGCAGCCGGTTCAAGTCGAGGCGGTTGAGGATTCGCCACACCCCAGAGCTCGAGATCGAGATGTCGTGGTAGCGGGCCAAGTACATCGAGATCTTCGAGGGGCCGAAGTGATAGTGCTGGCGCAGGTAGACGATCTTGCCGACGACGTCGGTTCGGGTTGCTCCCGGGCTGTGGTGAGGCCGGCTCGATCGATCACGCAGACCGTCGAGACCCTCATCGTCATAGCGACGCTTCCAGGTGTAGAAGCACTGCCGGCTGATGCCGTAATAGCGGCATGTTCGAGCGACGTTGCCGGTCACCTCCTCAGAGTGACGCAAGATCGCCAACCGCCGCTGAGCTTGCCGTGTGAGCTGTTGTTCGGTCATCAGGACTCCTTCTCAAAGAAGGACCCGAGTGTCAACAACCTCCGTCAGTTTCAGAGAACGCGTGACCCCAGGTCAGGCCGGATTTCCTGGGTGACACATGCGGACTGGAGTGACCGTTGTTGACCGGTGTGACACGCCCTTTCCACGCCCCACACGCCCTTTTCACGCCCTCGACTGGCGGCACCACTCACGGTCCACGAGCCCGAGGACTCAATCCGACTCGCTCGATCCATGAAACGATTCTGTGCTCGTGACGTCACGGACGACATCACGAGCCTTCTGCCTCGAGCCTGTCGAAGCGTCCCCGACCGGCACAGTCCGTCGGAACGACGTGATCGGTCGAGGTTGGCGGGGTGTCCCGGGTGCTGGCGGCCGCGGGAGCGTGTGCTGTCCGGCGCTGGAGGTCAGGGGCTGTTGGCGGCGGTCACGCACACCGCGGTGCAGGGCAGCCGGACGGCACCGTTGCGGTCGCTGAACGGTGCCCATGCCTCAGTCACGCGTTCCCAGATCTGTGCCTGGACGTCGGCTGGCTGGTCGGCGACCAACTCGGTGATCGGCGGCGCGACGTCGCGGAACCATTGCGTGCAGGCCTCGCGTGAGGGCGTCTCGTAGACGGCCACCGCCGTGTCGACACGAACGTCGGTGAACCCCGCAGCGGTGACAAGGCCGGCGAGGACCCCGTCCTCGCCGAGTGCGAAGGGGCCGGGGCCCGGAGGTGGCGGATCGATCACTCCCATCTCGATCATCACGCCGACTGGCCGTGAGAACGCCACACGATCAGGGGTCGCCCACACTGCGATGGCGAGCCGACCGTTGGGGCGGAGCGCGGCGCGCAGGCGGCGCAAGGTCGCCAGTGGGTCGGACACGTACATGAGCGCGGCCCGGCTGAGCACGGCGTCGAACGCGTCGTCCGGGAGTTGATGGCTCTCGATGTCGGCCTCGACGAACGTCACGTTCGTCAAGCCGGCGTGGCGGGCGCGGCGCTCGGCGAATCCGAGCATGTCGCCTGAGATGTCGAGGCAGGTGACGCTCCCGGATGGACCGACTGCGGCGGCCGCGCTCAGGCCGGGCTCGCCGTAGCCGGCGCCGACGTCGAGCACGGTGTCACCTGGCCTCAGGTTGGCCTGTTCGAGCAGAACGGCGGTGACGGCGCGACCTGCGCCGGGTGCTTCGGTCGTTTCGAACCACCGTTCCCAGCCTGGGGCCGCCATCGTCCACTCTCGGCGTACGCCGGCTTTGTAGTCCGGGTCGGGTCGGATATCGGTCTCGCGCATGGTCGATCCTCCTGTCGAGCTGTTGGTTCGACCGTAAGGAGCGAAGAAGCGACTGAAAATCGCTGAGATCAGGTACTCGCCGCTGTACCTGATCTCGTTGCGGGCTGACCGGCGTACCACGTCGCGATCTCCGCACGGCTGGCCGCACCCAGACGCTCGAGGATGTTCCGGACATGCGTCTCGGCGGTATACCGGCTGATCCCCAGGCGGATGGCGATCTGCTTGTTGGTGAACCCGCGCGCAACGAGTCCAGCAACCTCGTGCTGCCGCGCCGTGAGGTCTGCGGCGTCGACGGCGAGGTCGGTGGCTTGGTTCGAGCGCGTGTCGGCGTGAAGTTCGATTCGTTCGAGCGCCTCGGTCACGGCCGCGCCGCCATCGAGTGTTGCCCCTGCTGTCTCGTGTCGAGCGCGTGCGGTGGGCTCGAGGTTGTTGCTCAGAAGGTTCTCGAGGACGTCGAGTCGGCTCGGGGGAACGAACGGCAGTGGGTGCTCACCGATGGCGCCGGCGAGACGAGCTGCCGCCTCCGAGTCGCCCAACGAGGCGAAGCCAATCGCGATCGCGTGGAGGACCGTCCACACCCGCGTGTCTCCGCGAAGTAGCCAATCGCGCAACGGAGCGCGGAGCAGCAGGAGCCCGTCGAGCGGCGTGCCGGCGCGGATCTGCTCGCAGCCCAACTCAATCGCAGCGTGGTTGCGCAACAGGTAGCTGTGACACTCCTGCGCCGCCTCCCAGAAGAGCTCGCGTAATTCGTCGTTGCCCTCGGGCGCGAGCGGGGCTGCGCAGCTGTACGCCAGCGCGATCAAGGTCCGATTGCCGAGCCGCTCGGCTCGATCAAGCGCCTCCGCGAAGCGACCGGTGTACGCGAGGACCCAGATCTGGCGATGCAGGTCGTCGCTCTCGAGCGCGGACGTGACGCTCCGTTCGAGGAACTCGTCGCTGACCGCCAGCTCTCCGCCCGAGAGCATGGTGTGGATCGCGGCGGCGCTGACGAAGCCATCGTCGCTGGAGCCCGCCACGATGGCGTCCACGCCGCGGCGGAGCCATGTCGCTGCGGCGTCGAACTCGCCGCGCGAAGTAGCGCCCCACGCCGCGATGGCGCAGACCGACGCGGTGAACGGTCCGTTGTGATCCGGTGCAAGCGCTCGAGCGATGGGTGCCCACTCGTAGCCCGGAACGACATCGAACTGGCATCCGATGGGCCCGAAGGCAGCAACGACGAACCGCTCTGCTTCATCGACACGACCGACTTCGGCAAGGTGCTCGAAGGCGGCGCGCAGGTTCGGCAGGTCCCGCATGGCCATGGGCCAAGCCACCTGGTCGTGGCCGGCTCGCCACATCGCGCCGAGGCGGTCCATCAGTCCGAGGTACCAGTCCGTGTGCCTGGCACGAGTCGCATCCGTATCGTCGCGGCCAGCGAGCTTCTCCGCGCCCAGTTGACGGACGGGCTCGAGCAGGCGGAACCGAGTCTCACCCGCACCGTCGACTGGTACCAGGAGTGACCGGGACACCAGGAGGTCGATGATGTCGACGGCCTCGTCACCCATGGCATCGGCCGTGCCCGCGACCGGAGCGACCGCGTCGAGAGCGAACGATCCGGCGAAGATCGACAAGCGCGCGAGGACGACTTGCTCGGCGTCGTTGAGCATGTCGTAGGACCACTCCAGGGTCGCCCGTAGCGTTCGGTGGCGCTCGGCGGTGGCGCGTTTGCCGCCCGTCAGGAGCCGGAACATGTCGTCGAGGCGGCCGGCGATCTCCGCAGGTCGCAGGGACCGTGTTCTCGCCGCGGCGAGCTCGAGGGCCAGGGGGATGCCGTCGAGCCTGCGGCAGATCTGCATCACGTCGTCTGCGTCGCCGACGGGGTCAAGGGCACCTCCCGCCTCCTCCGCACGCAGCTGGAACAGCGCCACAGCCGACCCGTTGATCTCGAGCGACAACGGCTGCACACGGCGGACGCGCTCACCGTCGATGTCGAGCGGCTCGCGCGACGTTGCGAGCACACGCAGCTTCGGACACGACGTTGACATGGCCGCAGCAACCGTGGCCACGGCTTCGAGAAGGTGCTCACAGTTGTCGAGGATCAACAGCGCATCGCGAAACCGAAGCCCGTCGAGAAGGGCACCGAAATCGCCGGCCGTGCGAGCCTCGATCCCCAGGAGTCCGAGGAGAGCCGGCACCAGAGCGTCTGGTCGATCGATCGTGTCGAGCGCCGCGAGCCACACGCCGTCATCGTGCTGCGGGCTGGAGCCGGTGACCCACCGCCAGCGCCAACCGCGTCTTGCCGATTCCACCCACGCCCGTGAGCGTCACGACGCGCGACGTCACCAGGTCGGCGACAATGCGTCGATGTCCTCGTCGCGGCCTACGAGCGAGGCAGACACGGCAGGGAGGTTCCCAGCTCGCACGCTGCCCGCTCGTGGCGGTCGGGGATCACTACCAAACTCGGACGACTCCACTCGGTACAGGCGAACAGGGTCGAGTACGTCGCGGAGTTCGTGGATCCCGAGGTCGATCCAGTGACATGAGGTCGCCCCGTCGGGACCGAGCACACCCCGAGTGGACGCACTCACCAGGATCTGGGCGCCGTTGGCGGCGTCCATCACTCGAGCCGCGCGGTTCACCGCGGCGCCGAAGTAGTCGTCGTCACGTTCGTGCGCCGCGCCGCTGTGGAGACCCATGCGGACTGAGAGCGCAACGTCGTCCGGCCAGGCGACCTTCGTCAGCGCAACCTGCCCCGCGATCGCGGCCGCGAGCGCCGCCTCCGCACGATCGAACGCAGCGGCGAACCCGTCTCCGCCAGTCGAGAAGATATGACCGCCATGGGCGACGATCGTCGCCCGCAGGGTTTCGTCGTGGAGGGCCAGCGCCACCTGCATGGCACCTGAACGCTGCTCCCAGGACGCGGTCGACCTTTCGATGTCGGTGAACAAGAACGTCACCGTTCCGGACGGCCGGCGATCCACGAATGCCAGTCTCACATGGGAAAGACAGCTCGTTCGAGATCCTCAACGACCCTGATCAGTGAGACAGCCGTGCGCCGTTCGGAACGCGGGATATCGCTCGGTGCCGCGCCCGCTACCGCCGGATGGGGTCACCACGGCCCACTCGCTTGTTTCGTCGCACAGGTGCGGGGCGCGCCGTGCCCGTTGGGGGACGTTGCCAAGTCGAGAGCCGAGTCGCAGGTCTCGCACGCCCTTTTCACGCCCTCGGTAAACTTCGCGTGCGCTGACCTGGTGGTTTTCCGGTGGACGGGGGTTCGTCTCCCGAACATTCCCCCCAGCATCTCGGCCTGCAAAACCCCAGGTCAGCGGGTTTGTGACGTCGGCAGTCGTGCGCCGCACGGATCACCTCACGCCTTGCAAACACCTGGTAGATAGGCCATTTTCTGACGCGGTGGAGCTGGGGGGAATCGAACCCCCGTCCATCAGCTCGTGGACGAACCTGCTACGACCATTCCCGCTTCGAGGCTGACGCTGCCTCGCCGGCGGGTCGACTAACCGTCACGAGTGACGGTTCACGCTCGGTCTTTCCAGAGTGTCAGCCGTCTTTCCGACCGTCAGCGTTCTTTCTCGCCGTCATCCCCCGCTTCTGTTGCCGGGCTGCGGTGGATCGGCCCCGTGCGACATTTCTGCTCACGATGTCTCTTCGCTCACCTAAAGATCAGGCGGCGAGAGCGAACTGCGTAGGAGCAATTCTTTTTGGTGCCCCGTTTTACGAGTCTGAGCAACTCGGGTCGCAAATCCGCCCAGCGTTTCTGACGTCGAAACCAGTCAGCCCCGTTGGTCGGTACTCGCTCCCCAGTCTAGCGTCCGACCCTGTTTGACGATCGGTCGATCCGGGAATTGCGGCGCTATGCCCAAGTCGTGGACCAAGAAGCGTGAGCGTCAGTACGAGCACATCAAGGAAGGCGTGCTGGCGCGTGGCGAATCCGAGGACACCGCGGAAGAGATCGCGGCCCGGACGGTGAACAAGGAGCGTGCCCGCGTCGGCGAGGCCAAGGAGGCGAGCAAGCTGTCGGTCAACGACATCTCCTCCGGCCGTCGGGGCGGCCTGCGCTCGCACAAGGGTGCCGGCGGGCGAACCAAAGCCCAGCTCTACGAAGAGGCCAAGGACAAGAACATCGAGGGCCGGTCGAAGATGACCAAGGCCCAGCTCCAGCGCGCCGTCGGCCGCTGACCGGATCGCCCTGGGGGTTCTGTCTGCTTCAGACGGCGCCACGCGCCGTCTGAAGCAGACAGGTCGGGGGGAAGATCAGAGGTAGAAGCCGACGACGTCGATGACGACGTGGGTCGAACCGGCCTGGTCGCCGCAGAACACTCTCACCTGACGGCTCCCGTCGATCCCGACCACCGAGGCGTTGGCGAGGTCGATCCGTCCCGGGAAGTTGATCGTCGACCCGAGCGCCGACGGGGCGTCGCCCGGCGTGACGGACAGGAAGTTGGCGCCGGTGGTACCCGTGACGGTGACGTTGTAGGCGATCGCCGTCGCCCCCGCTGGAACGACGTCCGGGGTGGACACCGCCCCCGTCTCGTCGAGTCCATCCTTCACGGCGATGACGCGGCTCGTGTTCGGCGCCAGCACACCGCCGCTCTTGCGGCTGTCGTAGACGCGGGCGGGGTTGATCGAGCGGAACGGACGAGTCGGCGGCACGTATGCGATCCGTCCTCCCCACACCTCAGCCGTGTTGAGGATGAGCTGGATCTCGTAGGCGAACGCCAAGTTGTCGATGACGAGGTCGGCTTCGAGAACTGCGACGGTGAACGTGTTCCCGGCAACCGTGATCGGCCCGACGACGTCGAGGTACGTCTTCGTCGACCCGTCGTACCGCGTGAGCTGAACCCTCGGCCCGGCCGACTTCGGCTCGATCGGCAACTCGACCCGTTTGACGATGCTCCCGTGCGGAAGGTGGATCGGAGCTCGCACGAACGGGTTCGCACCCGAGGTCGACAGGCCGCCGCCGGGCACGTGGTTGAGAGGCGTCGCCGCGTAGTACGGCCGCCAGTCGGCGGGGTGGACGGACACGTACTCGAGCGTCGGATCGGCCGCCGGGAACGACTCGGCGACGTCCGAGCGCGAGGCCAACGGCGAAGTCGGAGCCCCATCGTTGGGACCGCCTGACCCGGGAGCGGCCTCCACCGATGCTGCAGCCGGCAACGGCTCCGATCGTGACGGCGCCGGCTCCGGCGAACAATCCGCGGCGTCCGACGCGTGGCGAACTCATGTGTTGCGACCTCCCTGTGCCCGCCGGGGTCTGCTCGGGAGGATACGCGGCAGCGACTCGCGACCCGCGGATCAGTCCATTCCCTTGCGTGTGCGACCGAGAGCGCGTTCGATCTCGCGATTGGAATCGCGCTCGGCCATCGCTTGTCGCTTGTCGCCCTTGGTTCGACCCTTGGCGATGCCGAGCTCGACCTTGGCGCGGCCCTCCTTGAAGTAGAGCGAGAGCGGGACGAGCGCGACACGCTCCTGGTCGACCCTTGACTTCAAGCGATCGATCTCGCCCCGGTTGAGCAGCAACTTGCGGGGGCGATCGGGATCGTGGGCGCCGACGCCGACGGCGAACTGGTAGGGCGCGATATGAACGCCCTCCATCCATATCTCACCGCCGCGCAACCGGGCGTAGGCATCGGTGAGCTGCACGTGCCCGGTTCGCAGGCTCTTGACCTCGCTGCCGCTCAGCACCAACCCGGCCTCGATGACGTCGAGGATCGTGTAGTCGCGGCGCGCCTTGCGATTGCTGGCGATGAGCTTGGTACCGGACGGGCGCATGGGACGATCGAGGCTACCGGTAGGGTTCGCGGCCGATGCTCGTGGTCAGTCGCCAGGCGTTCGACGAGCTCGTGGCGCTGGCGTACGACCGCTACCCGGAGGAAGCCTGCGGACTGATCGCCGGGCCGCCGGGCGACGACACTGCGGTCGGGTTCTACCCGTGCCGCAACATCGCTGAATCGGCCCGTGTCTACACGATCGATCCCAAGGACCATCTGGTGGCCGAGCGCGACGCCGACGACCGCGACTGGGAGATCATCGGCGTCGTCCACAGCCACACGCATTCCGAGCCGTATCCGAGCCCGACCGACGTGGCGCAGGCGCCGGATCCCGCTTGGCACTACGTGATCGTCGGGCTGAAGCGCGACGTCCCCGAGGTGCGCAGCTATCGCATCGTCGACGGCGAGATCACCGAGGAGACCGTTCAGCTCGACTGAGTCTTCGGTCACGGGATCTCACGAGCGGGTCTCGGCGGAGGAGCGCCGCCATCGAAGGGGTGGCCGAACGCCGCCCCGCCGACTACGATTGTCGACTAGATCGATAGGATTTGTCCTGTAAGTCGGGATTCGACCCGGAAGCGAGGAGGATGCACGTGACGATGACCGCGCCCGAGCGTTCGAGCGCCCGCCGGCCGGGCCCGTCTCGCCTCGACCTGGTCGCCGACAGCGTGCTCGATCTGATCGGCAACACGCCGATCGTCGACGTGTCCAAACTCTCGCCCAACCCCAACGTTCGCATCCTCGCCAAGCTCGAGATGCAGAACCCGTTCGGCTCGGTGAAGGACCGCATCGCCAAGGCGATGATCGAGCAAGCCGAGAAGCAGGGCCGACTCCGTCCGGGCCAGACCATCGTCGAACCGTCGTCCGGCAACACCGGCATCGCCCTGGCGGCGATCGCCAAGTTGAAGGGGTATCCGATCAAGATCCTGATGCCGTCGAGCGTGTCGATCGAGCGTCGTCAGATGCTCGAGGTCTACGGCGCCGAGATCATCCTCACCCCCGGCGAGGAAGGCTCGAACGGCGCTGTTCGGCGGGCCGAGAAGCTCGCCGCCGAGCATCCCGAGTGGTGCTTCCTCTATCAGTACGGCAACGACGCGAATCCGCAGGCCCACTACGAGGGCACGGGTCCCGAGATCTACCGCGATGTTCCCGAGATCACGCACTTCGTCGCCGGTCTCGGCACGAGCGGCACACTGATGGGAACCGGTCGGTACCTCAAGGAACAGGATCCGTCGATCCAGATCGTCGCCATCGAGCCGCCACTCGGCGAGCGCGTCGAAGGGCTGCGCAACATCGACGAGGGGTACATCCCTCCGGTGTTCGAGAACTGGCAGGGCTTCGAGCTGCTCGACCGCAAGCGCGTCGTGCGCCCCCGTGAGTCGATCGAGTGGACGCGTCGGCTGATCAACGAGTGCGGCGTCTTTGCCGGACTCTCCTCGGGTGCGGCGTTGGCCGGTGCGGCCAAGGTGGCGAGCGAGATCGATCACGGCACGATCGTCTTCATCGTGAGTGACGGAGGCTGGAAGTACCTGTCGACCGGCGCGTTCACCGACGACCTCGACACCGCCGAAGCGTCCGCCGAAAAAATCATCTACTTCTGATTGCGTCCGTCGAAGCGGCTGACGCCGCCGACGGACGGACCGGGTCTTCACTTCTGAACGACGCGACCCGGTCCTCGCGTACGTCTCGCGACGCGGCTGCGCCGCCGACGGACGGACCGGGTCTTCACTTCTGAACGACGCGATCCGGTCCTGTTACGTCTCGCGACGCGGCTGACGCCGCCGACGGACGGACCGGGTCTTCACTTCTGAACGACGCGACCCGGTCCTCGTGTACGTCTCGCGACGCGGCTGACGCCGCCGACGGACGGACCGGGGCTTCACCTCTGAACGACGCGATCCGGTCCTCAGTTACGTCTCGCGACGCGGCTGACGCCGCCGACGGACGGACCGGGTCTTCACTTCTGAACGACGTGCCGGGCTTGGCTAGATCTTGACGACTCGATGGACCTTGGTGGCCCCAACGAACGCGGCGATGGCGATCGCTCCGGCGATCGCGCTCAGGCCGAGTGTCCACCACAGCGCCACGACGTCGCAATCGGACTGCGACGGGTACGGCACACTTCCGAGCGAACATTCGCGGTCGTCGTCCGCGCGGCGTTCGTTGGTCCACAGAACCACGCCGACCATCGCCCCCGCCATCAGAACGCCGACCAGCATGAATGTTCGCCTCACCACGCCCACGCTACCCCGCCCACCGCAGTCGGCATCGGCAGTCGGACGCACGACTTCGCGAGACACCCAGACGCAAGCTCCCGCGAGCAGCGTGCCCGTTTCGCGTGGTGCGCAGCGGGCATGCTTGACGCATGAGTGATGATCCGCGCTCGCCGTGGGCCGACGATTCCGGCTTCGATGGTGAACCGACCGGCGAGACGCCGGCAGATCTACCGTCGACTCCGTACGACCGGCCGTACGACGAGGTGGCGGAACCGCCGCCGCCACCGCCACCTCCGCCGCCACCCACGCCGCCGAGCGGGACCGAGCCCACGACGATGTTCACGGGAGGTGGTGGCCCGCCGTCGGGCGTGGTGCCCACGGCGATGGCGATGCCACCGCCCGGCCCGCGTCGGCGCTGGTACAACGACAAGCCGGCCGCCGCCGCAGCGGCCGGGGTCGGCGTGGCCCTGCTGTTCCTGATGATCGCCGGACTGATCTGGTACTTCAGCCGCGACGACGACGGCGATTCGATCGCCACCGTCGACTCGTCGTCCACAACGACGATCTTCGAGACGACGACGACCGTCGCCGACTCGGTCGTTGCGACCGACCCGTCGACCACGTCTTCGACCACCACGACGTCGTCGACGACGACCACCACCACGACCACCACGACCACGACGACGACGACCCTGCCCCCGACAACGACCGAGGCGCCGACGACGACCGAAGCGCCGACGACGACGGCCGCGCCCACCACCACGACGACATCGACGCCGTCCGTCACCGTGCCGCCGTCACCCGGGTTCGACAACGTGGGACATCATCCAGGCCAGCAGTGATCTGTCGAGGTTGGAGGAGCTGGTCGAGTTCGCAGGGATCGAGAACGAACTCGACAGCGTGACCGAGCCGCGCACGATCCTCGCACCGAGCAACGATGCGTTCGAAACGTTCGAGTCGGCACCGGGGAACGCGGCGATCATCGCCGACCGGGATCAGGTCGCTGACCTACTTCGCGGTCACATCACGGCCGGGTCGCTCTCGACATCGAACATCTTCGCGCTGGACCAGTTGAGCATGCTGAACTCCGACGTCGTGCCGGTCAACGACGACAACACCATCGGCGACGACAACGCGGTCGTGCAGGTGCCCGACGTTCAGTCGGCCAACGGCTATCTCCACGTCATTGGTTCGGTCCTGCCGGTCCAGAGCTGACGCGATCACTCCAAGCGGCGCATTGCCGGCTCGGCTCGCACGAGCCGGCTGATTCGCGCGGTGGCATCGGTGACGATGCACGTGTCATCGGCGAGGATCACCGGGTTGAGGTCGAGCTCGACGAGCGCCGGGTGGTCGGACGCGAGTTGAGCCACTCGCACGATCGCGTCGATGAAGCGCTCGTCGTGTTCGTCGTCGAGCGCTGCGCCGGCGCGAGTCGCGTCGAGCATCGACCGGGCGCTGGCCGATGAGACCGGCGCCAGGCGGCTCGCCTCGTCGCCGATCGTCTCGGCGTGGGCGCCGCCGAGGCCGACGGTGACCACGGGTCCGAGGTCACCTTCGGCGACAACGTGGATCCGCAGGTCGATGCCGGGCGGGACCATCGTCTGCACGAGCACGTGGTCGGCGTCGTCGCCGAGGTGTTCACGCATGACGGCCACGGTCCGGCGAACGTCGTCGGCCCGAGCCAGATCGAGCGCCACGCCTGCCTGCGCCGACCGGCCCGGCCGGCGGCGGATGGCCTTGACGGCGACCGGGTATCCGATCGCATCCGCCGCGGCCACTGCCTCGTCGAACGGCACGAGTTTGCCGACCGCCATCACCACGCCGTATCGGCCGAGCACGGAGTGGATCTCCTCCGGCGTCAGGTGATCGCGCCCGGCGTCGACGGCAGCTCGGATCACGCGTGCGGCGCTCGCCACATCGATGCCGGGCGGCGACTCGACAGCCGCCGCCCCCTCGCCCGTTCGCCAACGCCAGTAGGCGTGCAAACGGCCCAACACGGCGACGGCGGGCTCGGGGAACGCGAACGTGGGCACGGTTGATCCGCGACGGAGCCACCCGTCGACAGCACCGAGCATCACGGCCACGACCGGCTTGGTTGCCCCCGCGACGGCCCGTTCGATGTGGTCGATCGGTCCGCCGATCGCCGAGGCGACGGCCGGTGCGTGGATCACGAGTACGGCGTCGACATCGTCCGCCTCGAGTGCACTTCGAACGGCCTGCTCGTAGTCGTCGTCGGTCGATCTCCAATCGAGCGGGCATGGTGGTGCCACGACGTGCAGCCCGGCTGCTTCGACCGCCGCCGCGGCCAGCACGCCCGGGCTCCGCGAGTTGGTCACGACCGCGACTGCCGGACCCCGCATCGACTGCTGGCTGGCCATGACCCGTGCCGTGTCGAGGAGCGCTGCGACGGTTGGCACTTCGATCACCCCGGCCTGTTGGTACAGCGCACCGGAGGCCTGACCGATGAGGGCCGCTCCGGTGCGGACGGCGACGATCGGACGGCGCAGCGACACGCGCCGGGCGATGCGCGCGAACTTGTGTGGGTTGCCGTGCGACTCGGTGTACAGGGCGATGACCTTCGTCGCCTCGTCGTCCTCCCAGAACTGCAGCAGGTCGTCACCGGAGACGTCGGACCGATCGCCGAGTGACACGAACCACGACACGCCGATGTCGAGCCGATGGGCGAGCGCGAGCAGCGAGCTCCCGAGGGTGCCCGACTGCATCGAGATCGCGACCCCGCCGGCCGGCAGGTCGGCATCGACGATCGCCGCCTGGATCAACGTGCTGGGCAGCGGAGACGCGATGCCCATGCTCGCTGGGCCGATCAGACGCAACCCGTTGCGTCGGGCCCGCGTGACGATCGGGACCATGTCGACCGTGTCGCCGACCTCGGTGACGATCACGGCGCCACGCACGCGCTTGGCGATGCATTGGTCGATCACCGTCTCGAGCTGTTCGGCCGGCACCGCGACGACCGCAACCGTGACGTCGTCGGGCACGTCGCCGATGGTGGGATAGGCGGGGCGTCCGTCGATCGTGTCGTGGTTCGGGTTCACTGGATACAGGGGGCCGCTGAACCCCCGCGCGGCGTTGTGCCACAAGACCCGACCGACCGTGTTCTTCGTATCGGAGGCGCCGATGACGGCGATCGAGCGAGGGAGGAGCAGGCGTGAGATCGCCCGCGAGTCGGCGCGCTGCTCGCGGCGCTCGACCGAATCGAGGAAGTCGCTCGTGTCGGCGAGCTCGAAGTCGAGGTCGATGACCCCGGACTCGAAGCGACGTTGCAGCGGCCAACCGGCGCGCGAGAACACCGTCAACATCGCCCGGTTCTCGGCCAGCACCTCGGCGGTGAACCGGGTGATCCCGTTCGACCGCGCGATCGCGGCCAGATGCTCGAGGAGCAGCGTCGCGATCCCTCTGCCGTGGTGCTCGTCGTCGACCATGAACGCCGAGTCGGCGTCGTCACGGTTCGGCCACCGCTCGTAGCTGCCCCAGGCGATGAACTCGCCGTGCGCTTCCACGACGAGCGCCACGCGGTCGACGAAGTCGACCCGCGTGAAATGATCCAGCTCCGAGGCGCTCAGTCGCGGCTTGGCGGTGAAGTAGCGCCGGTACTGGCTGTCGCGCGATTGACGCTCGTGGAACGCGGCGAGTGCGTCGCGATCCTCGGGCGTGATCGGGCGGATGAGCACGGTGTCGCCATCGCCGAGCACGACCGTCGATGCCCACCGTTCGGGATTCGCAGGCACCACCTACCGAGTGTGGCACGGCGCGGCGGGCGTAGCCTTGCCGATCGTGGATCGGCCGATCGGCATGTTCGACTCCGGGTTCGGCGGGCTGACCGTCGCCAGGGCACTGATCGACCTGTTGCCGTCCGAAGACGTCGTCTACGTCGGCGACACCGGGCGATATCCATACGGGTCCAAGCCGCTCGACGAGGTCCGCCGATATGCGGGCGAGCTCGCCTGGAGTCTGGTCAAGGACTTCGGCGTAAAGGCCGTCGTCGTCGCCTGCAACACGGCCACGGCGGCGGGGCTCGACGACCTGCGCGACGAGTTGCCCGTGCCGGTGATCGACGTCATCGAGCCCGGCGCACGGGCGCTCGTGACCGCCACCACGTCCGGGCGCGTCGGTGTGATCGGCACGGTCGGAACGATCGCGTCGGGGGCGTACCACCGCGCCATCGCCCGCACGGGCGCACCGGTGTCGTTGACGAGCGCGGCGTGTCCGGGTTTCGTCGAGTTCGTCGAGCGCGGCCAGACGAGCGGTGACGAGGTGACCGTGCTCGCCGAGCGACTACTCGCGCCGATCTGCGACGCGACGGTCGATGCCCTGCTGCTCGGCTGCACGCACTACCCGTTCCTCGCCCGCCCGATCAGCGACGTGATGGGGCCCGGCGTCACGCTCGTCAGCTCGGCCGACGAGACGGCCTTCGCCGCTCGCGAGATGCTCGAGTCGCTCGGTTTGTTGCGCGACGACGTGCGAACCGGCAAGCATCGATTCCTGTCGAGCGGCGACATCGACTGGTTCCGCCACCTGGGCGCCCGCCTTCTCGGCCCTGAGCTCGACCACACCGAACCCTGGCCAGTTGCCGGGAGATGAGGCACAAACCCCATGACACGTCCCGACGGCCGCGACGCCGATGAGCTCCGACCGATCACGTTCGAGCGCGACTACACCGAGATGGCCGCTGGATCGTGCCTCGTGTCGTTCGGTCGTACTCGCGTGCTCTGCACGGCGAGCGTGAACGACGACGTCCCGCGATGGATGCGGGGCAGTGGCAAGGGCTGGGTCACGGCGGAGTACTCGATGCTGCCCGGATCATCGCCCGAGCGGGTCGATCGCGAGGCGGCGCGTGGCAAGCAGAGCGGTCGCACGGTCGAGATCCAACGCCTGATCGGCCGGTCGCTCCGAGCGGCCTGTGACATGAAGTACCTCGGCGAGCGCCAGGTGGTCGTCGACTGCGACGTGCTGCAAGCCGACGGCGGAACCCGTACGGCCAGCATCTGCGGCGGCTATCTCGCACTGCACGATGCCCTGACCCGCCAGATCCAGCGCGGCTCGATCTCGACCCACCCGCTGCAGTCCTATTGCGCGGCCATCAGCGTCGGCATCGTCGACGGGATCCCGGTGCTCGACCTGCCCTACGTCGAGGACAGCCGCGCCGAGGTCGACATGAACGTCGTCATGCTCCGGCCGACGGCGGGTGGCGACGCACGCTTCGTCGAGGTCCAGGGCACGGCCGAGGGGATGGCGTTCACGCGGGGTGAGCTCGACTCGCTGCTGGCACTCGCCGAGGGTGGTTTGCTGGAGATCACCAACCTCCAGGCCGAGATGGTCGCGGTCGCCCCGCCCCCTCGTTGAACGAAGGATCCGCGCGATGACGCCCGAACGCCCGACACTCGTCTGCGCCTCCGCCAACCCCGACAAGGTGGCCGAGATCGAACGGCTGCTGGCCGGCGCCGTCGTACTGATTCCGCGACCGGCGTCGATCCCCGACGTCGTCGAGGACGCCGACACTCTGGTGGGCAACGCCAGGCTCAAGGCGGCGGCGATCGTCGCCACAGTCGGCCTCCCGGCCGTCGCCGACGACA
This sequence comes from Ilumatobacteraceae bacterium, assembly GCA_963776935.1. Classification (GTDB taxonomy): domain Bacteria; phylum Actinomycetota; class Acidimicrobiia; order Acidimicrobiales; family Ilumatobacteraceae; genus JALOLG01. Next base: position 16,564 of record CAVZOP010000002.1, read on the forward strand.
CCGGGCTCGAGGTCGACGCCCTCGAGGGTGCTCCTGGCGTCCACACCGGCCGCTACGCCGGACCCGACTGCACGTACGCCGACAACCGCCACAAGCTGCTCGGCGCGCTGGCCGGGACCGACGACCGGCGGGGCCGCTTCCGCACCGTCGCCCTGGTCCAGTGGCCCGACGGACGCGAGTTGGCGGTCGAGGGCGTGTGCGAGGGTTCGATCAGCGTCGATGAGCGGGGGAGTGGGGGGTGGGGCTACGACTCATTGTTCGTTCCCGCCGACGGTGATGGCCGCACGTTCGCCGAGATGACCGAGGGCGACAAGCGCGCGCTGTCGAGCCGCGGTCGCGCGTTCCGCGCCCTGGTCGAAGCGCTCCGCGCCCCGTAGCGATTCGTTGCGTTCCTCGCGGTCACCAGCCGCGCAGGTCGATCGGCCACCGGTCGATCACGTCGTCACCCCGTACGAGCCACAGCGCCTCGTGCATGGCCATCGTCGGGTCGACGTGGGCCGGGATCACCCGCACCCGATCTCCGACGGTGAGCGTTTCGTCGGGTGTGAACGTGACGTGCTCGTCACTGCAGAACCACACCTTGCCGCGCTCGATCGACGGGTTGCCGTGATCCATGCCGAGTGCCTTGAGGCCGACATCGGCGACCGCGAAGCCGTCGCCGACCGAGATCACGGTGCCGACGACGAAGAGGGCCTGCTCGAACGGCAGCCCCAACGTCCCGTAGTGCGTATCCATCAACGCATAGCTGCCGGCCTGGACCTCGGTGACGCCGTTGCCGTCGTGGAGGTCGTACGTGCCCGTACCGCCCGCCGACACGATGTCGCCGCCGACGTCGGCGTGGGCCCGTACGAGCAGCGCCATCGCCGCGTTGACCTGCTCGCGACGCTGATCGCGGTCGGCGACCATCATCAGGTGGCCCTCGTAGCCCATCACCCCGCGCACCTCGAGCCCGGCTGCCCTCGCGGTGTCGGCCAGGCGGCCGGCCTCCCCGGGCGCGATGCCGCACCTCGGGAGCCCGACGTTGACGTCGATCAGACAACGTGCGATGCCGGCGGACGCGGCGGCGGTGATCGTGGCGTCCGAGTCGACGGCGATTGTTACGGGGGTGTCGAGCTCCGCCATCGCCCGCAGCCGCTGCGGGTCGACCGTCTCGTTGGCCAGCAGCAAGTCGGCGCCGAGCCCTGCCGCGGCCATGCCGACGACCTCCCGGGGCGTCGCACACGTGAACGTCGTGTGCCCGGCCTCCGCCTGGACGGCCGCCAGCGCCGTGCACTTGTGGGCCTTCACGTGTGGACGCAATGCCCGACCCGGTCGGGCGGCCGCCATCGTCGCCACGTTGCGGTCGATCGCCGCCGAATCGGCCACGAGCGCCGGCGTCGCCAACTCCGAGATCAACACCCCCGCAGCCTTGCAGACCCAGCGTTCTGTCTGCTTCAGATGAGCCGTGGCTTCGTCTGAAGCAGACAGTTCGGAGAGACAACGTGAACTGTCTGCCTCAGACGGGCGGTGGGCTCGGATGAAGCAGACAGAACGGAGGGGGCGTCGTAGGGTGGTGGGGGTCGCCGGGGCGCCGACGTAGCCCAACTGGCAGAGGCACGGCGTTTAGGTCGCCGTCAGTGAGAGTTCGAGTCTCTCCGTCGGCACGGGCAACGGCCCTGGAACATCCCAGGATCGGCGCAGCGGTTCAAGTCCGTCGCATCTGGCGCCGATGTTCGTTCGATGGATAACGGCGGAAAAGGCGGGAGATGGTCGTACGCGGCCAGGATGCTGGCGCCGTTCATCGTCATGCTCGTCCCGCTGACCGTACTGGGGTTCGACAAGCTGTCGACGGAGCGGGCGAGCGCCCAGAACACGCGTGACTTCGCCGAGTTCACCGACCTCGAACACGCGCGTGGGGCGCTCATCCTGCCCGCCGCCAGCGAACGGATCGTGCTCATCGGACTGGCAGTGATCGACGAGCTCGGAATCTCACGCGACGTGGTCGCCGACGTGGCGGGCCTCGACCTCGAGCAGCGCTTCGCCGCCGCCTCGTTGTCGCTGGATGCGGGGCTCGAGAACCTCGTGACGCGGCACGGGACGACGGTCCTCGAGGAGGGCGACACGCTCGCCGAGCGACTCGCGGGCGTGCGTGGACAGCTCGACGACCAGCGCCGCTTCACCGACGCCAACCGGGGCCTCGTGCCCGCGGTGCGCTTGCTCTTCGATTCGCTCGACTCGACGCTGGAGTCGGCGTTCCGCACCGGCGAGCTCGGTGTCGACGAGGGACGCGCCAGCGGCGACGCCGCCCGAACGATGGCGCAGCTACGGATGTTGAACGACGTCCTGGTCGCGGCGAGCACGCAGAGCGGCGCGGCGATCGACGTCGCCGTGGAGCCGACGCCGCTGCACCTGGCCGAGCTCGAAGTCGCCGAGCTGACCCTGCGGTACGCCAACGCGGCGTTCCTCGAGACGCTCACCGACGAGCAACTGCTCGAGATGGCTCCGCCGGAACCGGTGAGCACGATGTCGGCCCAGATGGCCCCGCTCGTGGCCGACCCGGCCGCGGCGGACGTGGCGATCCTCACGACGTCGACACCTCTGGTGCTCGAACAGGTCAACTACCTCGACCAGCTGGCGACGTTCACGGAGGCGTTCCACCTCCGGATCCGCACGGACGCGATGGCGACCGCCGACGCAGCCGACCTCCGCGTCTCGATCGCCGTCATCGCGCTGTCGGTGCTCGGTGCCGCTCTGGCGCTCGCGCTGGCGTTGTTCGTGACCCGCTTCCTCGGTCCGTTCCTGAACCTGCATCGACGGGCCGAGATCGTGGCGGCCGGCGAGTTGCCGCCGGTTCCGAGCACCGTTCGTGGGACGCGCGAGCTCAAGACGGTGGCGCGGTCGTTCGACGCGATGTCCGGATCGTTGGCGTTGATCGAACGGCAGACGGCGGCGCTCGCCACCGGCGAGCTCGATTCCGAGGCACTCCGGACGTCGATGCCGAGCGAGGCTGGCCGATCGATCGAGGCCGCGATCGTGCGGTTGGCGACGGTGACCGGTCTGCTCGCGGCATCTGAATCGAGGTCGTCGGCCATCCTCGAGCACGCCGCGATCGGCATCTGGACGATCGGCATCGACGGGCGGATCCGGTCGGCGAACGCCGCCGCGGCACGGCTGGTCGGGCTCGATGCCAAGTCGCAACGTGGTCGCCAGCTGACCGAGTTCCTGCCCGCCTTCGACGGTGAACAGCTGATCCGGCCGACGAAGGGACCCTCGATCCCCGTGCTGACCCAGGCGGTCACGGTGCCGGCCGAACCCGAGCCGCTGCTGACGGTGTTCGCCCGCGACATCTCGGAGCGCAAGCAGTTCGAGGAACAACTCGCACACCAGGCGCGCCACGATGCGCTCACGGGCCTGCCGAACCGGTTCGCCGTGCTCGAGCACCTCGAGAACGCACTGAGAGTCGGCGACGACCAGTGCGCCGTGATGTTCGTCGACATCGACGGCTTCAAGAGCGTCAACGACTCGCACGGGCACGCGACCGGCGACCTCGTGCTGCGCGAGATCGCCGATCGGATCCGCGGCCGGGTGCGGCCCGGAGACTTCGTCGCTCGTCTCGGTGGCGACGAGTTCCTGATCGTGATGCGCAGCTTCGAGGACATGACGGCGGTCGCCTCGTTCGGCTACCGACTGATCCGCGAGATCGAGCAACCGTTCCGGTACGGCGACCACCTGTTCGCGGTCTCGGCGAGCGTCGGGCTGACGCTGCCGCAACCGGGCTCGTCGGCGGTGATCGCGGTGCAGCAGGCCGACGCCGCGGTGTACCTCGCCAAGCGCCGTGGGCGGGGACGGGTGCAGCTCTACGACCACGACCTGCAGGTCTCGATCGAAGCGCGCGCCGAGCTCGAACTGGCGCTGCGGCAAGCGATCCGCAACGACGAACTGGAGCTGCACTTCCAGCCGGTGTTCGATGTGAAGTCGGGCGAGTGCTGGGGCGCCGAGGCGCTCGTGCGCTGGACCCGTCCCGGGATCGGCCCGATCCCCCCGTCGGACTTCATCCCCGTGGCCGAGCGCAGCGCCCTCATCTTCGACCTCGAGCGATGGGTGCTGAACCGGGCGTGCGAGCGCGTCGTCGCCTGGCGCCAGACCGATCCGGAGTGCACGCTGCGGCTCGCCGTCAACATCTCCGGACGGCACCTCATCGACGGTGGGCTACTCGCCGACCTCGACGCCGTGCTCACCGTCACGGGCGCCGATCCGAGCATGCTCGAGCTGGAGCTGACGGAGACACAGCTCGTCGAGGATCTCGACTGGGCGAGCGCCACGCTGGAGGAGATCCGGCGCCGCGGCGTCACGATCGCGATCGACGACTTCGGCACCGGCTACTCGTCGATGACGTACCTGCGCCGGCTGCCGGTCGACACGATCAAGATCGACCGCAGCTTCATCGCCAACGCGACCGAGTCGGGCTACGACGCGACCATCGTCGATGCCCTGCTCACGATCGGCAAGACGCTCGGTGTCTCGGTCGTCGCCGAGGGCGTCGAGACCCGCGCCCAGTTCGACTACGTCCGGGCCCGCGGCGTCGACCGCGTGCAGGGCTACCTCCTCGCCCGACCGATGCCGATCCCCGACGCCGAAGCGCTGATGTTCAACACACGGGTACCCACGCCACAACGAGTGTTGTGACCTTCACGTCGGTGCGCTCGAGCGCGATCGACGTGGTCGTGATCTCCTTGGCGAGCGCCATCCACCGCGCATCGATCTCGGTGAGCTCGGCGGCCAACTCGGCCTCCAGATCCTCGAGCTGGGCGTGCAGCCCGGCGACCTTGTTTTCCGCCGCGTCGACCCGCTCCTCCGACGCCCGGCTGCGACCACGGCGGCCGGCCGCAGTGCCGGCGGTGCCGAGGACCGAGCCGAGCAGCCCTCCTCGCGACTTGCGCCCGCCGAGCAGCCCACCGAGGACCGACCCGGCGGTCGACAACAGCTCCGAATTGCGCTTGCCCGCTGCTTCCTCGGCGAGCACGTCGACGCGGTCCTCGGCGCTGTCGATCTGACGTCGCAGCGTCGTCGCTTTCGACTCGTACTTGTCGCGGAGCTTGGCGATCTCGGCATCGGCGCGTTCGTCGGCGACCTGGGCGCACCGCGCCTCGAACGCGTCGGGCGCCTCACCCGGTCGGGCGAACAGCTTCAGCTCGGCGTTCATCGGCAGGTCGAGCACGAGACTGCGAGTGAGGTGGTCGACGAGGCTGCGCTGGATGCCCGCGAAGTACGACTTGTTCGCGAGCGGCGCGTCGACGAGGCGGTAGACGGCGTTGGCCGGCGCTTCGGTGAGCAGGTCACGGTCGTCGTGATCGACGGAGACCGCACGACTGCCGTCGGTCGATTCGTCGAGCGGGAAGATCACGGCCTCGTACTCGGTGTCGTGCACGAGGTCAGCCTTGGTCTCGTCGTACCGCAGACTCACCCGCGCCACGATCGCCGGCTCCAGCACGGCGCCGCGCGCATCGCCCCCGACGGAACCCAACCACGGCGCCGCCACGTCCACCCACCGCACCGCGACCCCCGACGCAACCTCCGGCATGACCGGCGTGGAATCGGGGTCCAACGCTGAACTGTCGTCGCGAACCGCCGATGTGGCGGGTACCCGGACCGCGTCGTTCAGAATCGAAGACCCGGTTCGTCCGTCGGCGGCGTCAGCCGCTTCGACGGACGCATCAGACAGCGTCCGCTTCGACGGACTGATTCAGACCCGCGATCTGATCCCGCGTCAGCGGTCCGCGGAGGTAGCTCATCGCCCAGCGGGTGGTGAACACCTCGGGTTGGTCCTTGCCGGCGCGGCGGAGCACGAACTCACGCTTGGCGAGCCCAGAGATCGTGTCGCCCACCGCGGCGACGTCGACACCACCCGTCGCGGCACTCATCCCGTCGAGGAGGCGTTGCTTGTCGCGGTCGGTCTGCAGCCGGCCGATCATCCACGTGCCGGCGTTGGACAGCGCCTTGTAGTCGACGTCCACCGGGTTCTGGGTGGCCAGCACGACCCCGACACCGAACGCGCGCGCCTGCTTCATCAGCAGCATGATCGGCTTCTTGGTGGGCGGGTTGGCGGTCGGTGGCAGGTAGCCGGCGACCTCGTCCATGTACACGAGCGCCCGCAGGTCGGTGGTGCCGCTCTGGCGCCGCATCCAGGTGACGAGCTTCGACAGCACGAGCGACGTGACGAACTGGCGCTCCTCGTCGGACAGGTGGGCGGTCGTGACGATCGCGCAGCGGCCCGTGCCGTCGGCGGTGAACAGCAGCGACTGGATGTCGAGCGGCGGCACCCATCCCCCACGAGGCGAACGACGGAGATGCGAGCAGACCGTTGAGCCGCATCGCCAGCGTCATCCGATCGTCGGGCGGGAAGAACTGGTCGAGCTCGAACACCCCCAGCTTGCGGATCGGCGGGCGGGCGATCATCCCCACCAGCCCCGGCAGGTCGAGCGCGACACCGTCGTGCCACGAATGGGCGATGAGGTTCGACAGCAGGATGTGCTCGCGGCTCGACAGCGGATCGGCGTCGATCCCCACCAGGCCGAGGAGGCCGGAGACATAGCCCTCGATCTCGTCGCCGACGACTTCGGCGTCGGTCATGTCGGCTGGCACCTGGAGCGAGCCGACGATGTTGATCGGAACGCCCGACTGTGAGCCGGGCGTGTAGATCGTGAAGTCGGTCGACGCCCGCAGCGCGGCGATGTCGGCCGGACCGATTCCCCAGCCGGCCAATCCCTCCGTCCACAGCTTCGACTGCTGGGCGGCGAACTCGTCCGGCGTGGCGCCAGCCGCCTTGGCCTGGCCCTCGTCGACCCACGGAAGGAAATCGACCGGTCGCAACTCCGGGAACGTGAGGCAGAGGTTGGTGAGGTCGCCTTTGGGATCGATGAGCAGTGCCGGCAGGCCCGCCCGCAACACCTCCTCGATGAGCACGACGCCGAGGCCGGTCTTGCCGGACCCGGTCATGCCGACGATCACGCCGTGCGTCGTGAACGTGTCGGTACCGATCCGCACGTCGTCGCCGGTGCGTTCGTGCGTTGCCGGGTCGACCGTCCCGCCGAGGAACAGCTCTGCCATCGCGGCGAGGGTAGTTGGGCGGCGGGAGTGAGGCTCCCGGCGAGTCGGACGACGTGAGGCTGAACCGCTGCTTGCCGCCGGCGAGTCACGTGGACGTGGGCCTCGCCGCCCCGTGTCCGTCGATCCCAGTCGAACAGTTCGACCAACCGCACCACCAGTGCGTGTGCGGTCGAACTGTTCGACTTGGGGCGACGTCGCGGCGGACGGACGCTCGGATGTGACCGGCGTTCGGAGTAGCCGTCGCGACCCAGGACGCGGACCACGTCGAGGTTCCCGGCCTCGATGTCGTCCACGTGTGAGCGGCGACGTGGCTACCGTGCGAACCATGGGGTTCAGTGGCTTCCCGCCGGCGGCGATCGAGTTCTACGAGCAGCTCGGCGCCGACAACACGAGGACGTTCTGGAACGAGAACAAAGCGACGTTCGAGGGCGCCGTGAAGGGCCCGATGATCGAGCTGTGCGAGGCGCTCGACGAGTACGGACCGTTCCGGTTGTTCCGCCCGCACAACGACCTGCGCTTCGCCAAGGACCGCCCGCCGTACAAAATCGCACAGGGCGCGTACGCCGAATCCGAGGGTGGCACCGGCTACTACCTGCAGATCTCGGCGACCGGTCTGCTGTGCGGTGCCGGGTACTACGCGATGGCGAAGGACCAGCTCGAGCGCTTCCGCGAGGCGGTCGACCGCGAGCACACCGGCGCCGAGATCGCGGCCATCTGCGCGGCGGTCAAGCGGGCGGGGAACGAGGTGGGCGCGATCGACGAGCTGAAGTCGGCACCACGGGGCTACCCGAAGGATCATCCACGGGTCGAACTGCTGCGCCGCAAGGGGCTGATGACGTCGAAGGACTTCGGGGCACCGGCGTGGATCCACACCAAGCAGGCGGTCGCCAAGGTCCGCGACCGGTGGCGGACGGCGAGCGACCTGTGTGCATGGCTCGACGCCAACGTCGGTCCGAGTACGTTGCCGCCGCCCGACTTCGACCGGTGACGCCGCGGCTGACCCTCGGTGGCGTCGCGGGTCGGCTTTGACAGAATGTCAATCGTGACGCTGACCGACCCGCACACGATGGCGCTCGAGAACCAGTTCGGGTTGGCCGACCGGGTGGTCGACGCCGACGCGCTCGCCCGCTCGGCGGAGCGGTTCCGCGAGCGTCGGATCACGTTGCCGACGTTCGCCGAGCTCGCCGATCCGGCGAACTTCGACCACGGCCGGGCCGTCGGTGACGCCGATCCGCAGGGCGCCGACGCCCGCAACCTGTGGCGGGTGCACTGGTACAACGATCTCGCCGGTGGCCGGGTCGGCGTGCCCGACCATGTGGTGCTCCCTCGTGAGCTGACCGGCGTCGAGAGCCCGATCATCGTGGTGTTCGGCGACCGCTTCCCGATGATCACCGCCCACAAGGTGCTCGCCGCCTACGCCTGCCTGGCGCCGAGGATCGTGACGGGGCAGTTCGACCCGACCCGCCATCGGGCGATCTGGCCGTCGACCGGTAACTACGCCCGCGGCGGCATCGCGATCAGCCGGATCATGGCGAGCCGCGGCGTGGCGATCCTCCCCGAGGGGATGAGCCAGGAGCGGTTCGACTGGCTCGAACGCTGGTGCGAGAACCCGGTCGACGACGTGATCCGCACCCACGGCACGGAGTCGAACGTGAAGGAGATCTACGACGCGTGCAACGTGCTCGCGCAGGATCCCGAGAACTTCGTGCTCAACCAGTTCAGCGAGTTCGGCAATCATCTCGGCCACTACGTCGTCACCGGACGCGCCATGGCGCACGTGTTCGACGTGGTCCGCGACACGTCCGGGCGCGACCTACGCCTGGCCGCGTTCGTGTCGGCCACCGGGTCGGCCGGCACGATCGCCGCCGGCGACCGGCTCAAGGACGAGTACGGAGCGCGGATCGTCGCCGTCGAAGCGCTCGAATGCCCGACGATGCTCGAGAACGGGTTCGGCGAGCACAACATCCAAGGCATCGGCGACAAGCACATCCCGTTGATCCACAACGTGATGAACACCGACGTCGTGTGCGCGATCAGCGATCGCGCCACCGACGAGCTCGACGTGCTGTTCAACACGGCGGCCGGCCGCGCCTATCTCGCCGACCGCAAGTCGATCGGCACCGACGTCATCGACGCGCTCGGCCACTTCGGCTTCTCGAGCACGTGCAACGTGCTCGCCGCGATCAAGACCGCCAAGCTGCTCGATCTCGGCGCCGACGACGCGATCGTCACGGTCGCCACCGATGGCGGTGCGATGTACCCGAGCGAGCGGGCCAAGACGCTCGCCGGGCGCTTCGGAGGTGAGTTCGACGCGGTCGCCGCCGGCGAGGTGTTCGGCGAGCACCTCGCCGACGTCACCACCGAGGACACGATCGAGTGCACCGAGGCCGACCGGCGGCGGATCTTCAACCTCGGCTACTACACGTGGGTCGAGCAGCAGGGCACGCCGTTCGACCTGTTCGAACAGCGCCGCGGCCAGGAGTTCTGGCGCGGACTGCGCCGATATGTCCGCGTGTGGGACGAGATGATCATCGACTTCAACGCCCGCGCCGCGTCAGTGAGCTGAGCGACGCGTGCTGAACGTCGTCGGCTTCCGATGTGCGGTGTGCGCGACGACCGTCGACGTCGCCACGCCCTTGCCGTGGCGATGCCCTCGCGCCGTCGGCGGCGATCGCCATCACGTCCTGCAGATCGTCCGGCAGATGGCGCCCTTGCGCCCCACCGACGACCCGAACCCGTTCGTCAGCTTCGACGCCGAGTTCGCATGGGCAGCGTTCGCCGAGGCGCACGGCATGACGACCGACGCCAGGCTCGCGCTCGTCCGTGAGCTCGACGACGCCGTTCGCGAGGTCGACGGCACCGGGTTCCGCGTCACGCCGTTCACCCGTTCCGACGCGCTGTCCGACGAGCTGGGGTTCGCGACCGACGGCGGCGTGTGGGTCAAGGATGAGACCGGCAACGTCGCCGGCAGCCACAAGGCACGGCACCTGTTCACCGCACTGTTGCACCTGCGGGCGGCCGAGTTGTTCGGGCTGTCGCCATGGTCGACGGCGTCGTCGGCATCGGCGTCGGACCGGCCCCGACTGGCGATCGCATCGTGCGGCAACGCGGCCCTCGCCGCGGCGACGCTCGCCCACGCCGCCGCGCTGGCCGATCGAGGTCTTCGTACCGGACTGGGCTGACCCGGCCGTCGTCGTCCGCCTCACCGAGCTCGACGCCGTGATCACGACGTGCGAGCGACGCGCCGACGACCTGCCCGGCGACCCGACCGTGCTGCGCTTCCGTGAGGCGGTCGACGCCGGGGCGGTGCCGTTCTCGGTGCAAGGGCCGGAGAACGCGCTGTGCCTCGACGGCGGGCGGACGATCGGATGGGAGATGGTCGAGGTTCCCGGCACCGGCACGACATCGACGGCCGGGCGCTCGACCGCGTGTTCGTGCAGGTGGGCGGCGGGGCGTTCGCGGCGTGCGTCGGCGCCGGCTTGCGGGCGGCCGGCGTCCATCCGACCATTCACGCCGTGCAGGCCGCGGGATGCGCCCCGCTGGCACAGGCGTGGGATCGGGCGCGGGCCGAGGCACACCCGGAGCGCCGCTGGTCCGAGATCATGACGCCGTGGGCAGGCCCGCATTCGATCGCCGACGGGATCCTCGACGACGAGACCTACGACTGGCTCGGTGTGTTCGAGGCGATGCGGGACTGCGGTGGGTCACCGGTCGTCGCGACCGAGGAGCTGATCGCGCAGGCCCACGAGCTGGCGACGACGACAGCCATCCGCGTCAGCCCGACTGGGAGTGCCGGGCTCGCCGGACTGCTGTCGATCCGCGATCAGGTCGCCGACGACGAACGGGTCGTCGTGGTCTTCTCCGGCGTGGCTCGCTGAGACGGGTGCCGCGACCGCCCGCCAGAGCGGGGAGCGGCTGGTGGAATCGCGGCCGCCCGGTAGCCTGCGAGCATGCCGGACATCGAGATGCCATTCACCGTTCCCATGGGGCTCGAGGGCGGGTTCGACCCTCGCATGGACGTGTTCAACCGCCTGCTCAAGAACCGCGTCATCATGCTCGGCTCCGACGTCAACGACGACATCGCCAACCAGGTCTGTGCCCAGCTGCTGTTCCTGGAGGGCGAGGATCTCAACGCCGACATCTGGCTGTACGTCAACAGCCCCGGCGGATCGGTCACGGCCGGAATGGCGATCTACGACACGATGCAGTTCGTCGGCTGCGACGTCGCCACGGTGTGCCTCGGGTTGGCGGCGTCGATGGGCCAGTTCCTCCTCACCGCCGGCGCGCCCGGCAAGCGGTACACCCTGCCGAACGCCCGGATCATGATGCACCAGCCGCTCGCAGGTTTGCGTGGCCAGGCCGCCGACATCGCCATCCAGGCCGAGCAGCTGCGCTACACCAAGCAACGGATGGCCGAACTGATCGCCATGCACTCGGGTCAGCCGCTCGAGCAGATCCAGGCCGACAGCGAGCGCGATCGTTGGTTCACCGCCGAAGGCGCTCAGGACTACGGCCTGGTCGACAAGGTCATCCTGCGCCGCGGCGAGATCCACTGATCGCTGCGGCCTGATCGTCGGAATCCGATCGTCCGGATTCGATCACCCGGCAGCGGCCGTGGTCGCGGGTGCCACCGGCAGGGTCGTGGTCGTGACGGCGGGGGCGAGCGACGGAGGAGTGGTGTCGATCGGGACGAGCGACGTCGACACTCCCGGCGGCAACGTCGTCGTGGCCACCGGATCCTGTGGGGCGATCGTGGCCACCGGTCCGAGGTCGACACCGCAGTTGGTGAGGACCCAGTTCTTCACTGCCACCGCCGACCGCTCGGTGGCATAGGCGACGGCGACGGTCCGCTGCACCGATTCCGGATCTTCGGGCACAACGGTGCTCGCGGTCTCGACGTTGAGCAACAGGTCGCGCCATTCCTCTTCGATCGCGATCGGGGCGGTTTCGGCCAGGTCGCGGTAGAGGTCGAGCGTGTCGTCGATGTCGTCCTCGGTGGCGAGCGGCGGCGTGACGATGTCGGCGACGTTCGCCGCGACCTCGCGTGCAGAAACGCTGGGTGTCCCCACCGTCGTCGTCGGAGCCGCACGTCGAGACGAGCACGGCGCACGTCAGCACGGTGATCGCCGCGGTCACGGCCGCGACTGGTGAGCGGGGGCGCACCAGATGAGTGTGGCACGGCCGCGCTGTCACACCCCGGCGGTACCATTCGAGTCAGCCGTCGTCGGACCGGCCCACCGTCCCTCCTGTCACCGCCGCAGCTCCTGCTGCGACCACAGGAGGTCGCCGTGTTCGCAACCGTCCAATCCGCCACGCTCCTCGGTGCACAGGGCTATCCCGTCACCGTCGAGGTGCACGTCGGCATCGGCCTGCCCGCCTTCGCCATCGTGGGCCTCCCCGACGAGGCCTGCCGCGAGGCACGCGATCGGGTGCGCTCGGCCCTGCTGAGCAGCGGCACCGGATGGCCGTCGACGAAGCGGATCACCGTCAATCTCGCACCGCCGCGTCATCGCAAGACCGGGTCGGGGCTCGACCTGGCGATCGCGGTCGGCATGCTGGTCGCCTGCGAGCAGGTTCCGCCGGAGGCGGTTCGGGACCTCGCCTTCGTGGGCGAGCTCGGGCTCGACGGCTCGATCCGCCCTGTTCCGGGCGTGGCGCCGATGGTCGGGGTGTTCGGTGCCGTCGACGCCGTCGTACCGGTCGCCAGCGTCGACGAAGCCCGGGTCGCAGCGCTCGGCGAGGTGCGCTGCGTCGATCGGCTCAGCGACCTGATCGAGGTGCTGTGCGGGCGTGCGCCGTGGCCGCGATGTCGAACCGCCAGCGCCGGCGACAGACGATTCACCGGTACCCGACCTTGCCGAAGTTCGCGGCCAGCCGATGGCCCGGCTGGCGCTCGAGGTCTCGGCGGCGGGCGGGCACCACGTGCTGTTCGTCGGTCCGCCGGGCGCTGGCAAGACGATGCTCGCTCAGCGCCTGCCCGGGATCCTGCCTCCACTCGAACGGACGATGTCGCTCGAAGCGACGATGGTGCACTCGGCGGCCGGTGTACCGCTACCGCCGGGCGGGCTCGTCCGGCGGGCGACGTTCCGATCCCCGCATCACACGAGCTCGGTCGTCGCCCTCGTCGGCGGCGGGTCCAGCGCACTACGACCCGGCGAGATCAGCCTGGCTCATGGCGGGGTCCTCTTTCTGGACGAGCTGGGAGAGTTCCCGGTCGGTGTCCTCGACGCGATGCGAGAGCCACTCGAGACGGGAGTCATCAACGTGGCCCGCGCCAACGTGCACGTCGAGCTGCCCGCCCGGTTCCTGCTCGTCGCCGCCACCAACCCGTGCCCGTGCGGTGGTGGGCCGCCAGGCGAATGCGAGTGCGACGAAGGGCGACGTCATCGGTATCTCCGGCGCCTCTCCGGCCCATTGCTCGACCGGTTCGATCTGCGGGTCACCGTCCAGCGTCCCGACGTCGATGAGCTGCTCGACGGCGAGGGTGGGGAGCCGTCGGCGATGGTCGCGGCCCGTGTCGACCGGGCGCGCCACATCGCCATCGAGCGGGGCGGCGTGCTCAACGCCGACCTGTCGCGCCCGCAGCTCGACTCGTTGGCGCCCCTCACGGCGGCCGCCGGACGGCTCCTGCGCGACGAGCTCGAACGCCAGCGGCTCACCGGTCGCGGCTACCACCGCATCCGTCGAGTCGCTCGCACGCTCGCCGATCTCGAGCTCGATCCGCCGGAGGTGGTCGACGTCGGCCACGTCCAGCTCGCGCTCTCGATGCGTTCGCGGGTGCGGGCCTCGTTCCCCGACGGGAGGGTGGCGTGACCGACGTGCCTGACGGAGGGTACGTCGCATCACTCGCCGGCTTCCGGGGGATGACCCCGCGGCGGTTGCGGTACCTCCTCGATCATCTCGCGCCGCGCGACGCGTTCGAGGTTGCCAGTGGAGTGGCGGCACCGACGCCGATCGTCGCCCGGCTGCTCACCGACGAGCTACGAGCGTGGTGGCGCGAGAGCGCAGCCGAGCGTTCGCCCGAGTCGTGCTGGGAACGCTGCATCGAAGTGGGAGTCGACGTCGTGACCGCCCACGATCCGAGGTTCCCCGCCGTGCTCGGCCTCGATCCGGCACCGCCGGCAGTGCTGTTCGTGCGCGGCGATCTGGGTGTGCTCGATGCCCGTCGCGTGGGCATCGTCGGCACCCGCAACGCGACGCTGGCCGGCCGCCAGACCGCAAGCGACCTCGGCTACGACCTCGCCGCCGCCGGAGTCGCGGTGGTGTCGGGGCTGGCCAGGGGGATCGACGGCGCGGCGCATCGGGGTGCGCTTGAGGCTGGAGAGCAGGCGGGCGCCGGACGTCCCGTGGCTGTCGTCGGCAACGGTGCCGACCGGCCGTACCCGACGCAGCACGCCGAGCTCTGGAGCGCGGTCTGCGCCCAGGGCGTGCTCATGTCGGAGTGGCCGCCGGGCACGCCGCCCGAGGCCTTCCGGTTCCCGATGCGCAACCGGATCCTGGCCGCGCTGTGCGAGGTGCTGGTCGTCGTCGAGAGTCGCGAACGGGGCGGCAGCCTGCTCACCGTGCGGGAGGCGCTCGATCGTTCGGTCGAGGTGATGGCGGTGCCCGGCTCACCTCGCAACCGTGCGGCCGCCGGCACCAACGGGCTGCTCCGCGACGGCGCCGCGCCGGTCACGTCGGCCGACGACGTGCTGGCGTCGCTGGGCCTCGACACGCGGCGCCAGGGCCCGGCGGCGTTCGACCCGCGCCCGGCGTTGCGGGGCGTCGATCGTGCCGTCGTCGAGCAGTGCCGGGCCAACCCACGAACACTCGACGACGTCGCCAACTCGTTCGGCCTTGCGCTGTGCGAGGCGGCGATGACGCTCGCCCGGCTCGAACGGGCGGGTTGGCTGCGCGAGGTCGGCGGCTGGTTCGAGGCGATTTGGTCCCGATCGGAGGTGCGATGACGGAATACCCTGAACACGATGCGGGACGAACCGACTCCTCGCGGTGGTGCCGCAGCGCCCGATGCGTCGTCCACCGTCGATGTTGGGGACGTCTCGGGTCCGTCACCCGCCTGGCGTCTCGACGACTTCGTGCACTCGCTGACCTCGTTGTCGCAGAACACCGTCGACGCCTATGCCGCCGACGTGCGGTTGTTCGCCGAGTGGGTGGCCCGCAGCGGCGTGGTCGACCCGGCCGACGTGCGGCGCACCGCGGTGAGGCGCTACGTGGCGTACCTGACGACTCGCGAGTTCGCTCGTCGCAGCATCGCTCGCAAGGCGGCCGCGTTGCGGCGCTACTTCCGTTGGTCGGTGCGCAACGGGGGAGCGGCGGTCGATCCGACGCTCGGGCTGCACATCGGTGGGGCCGAGGGCCGACTCCCGCGCGTGCTCGACCGCCGGGAACTCGCACAGATGCTCGACGCCGAGCCACCCGAGGGCGAACCCGACTGGCGCCGCCGCCGCGACGACGCCGTCGTCGAGATCCTGTACGGCAGTGGTGTTCGCGTCTCCGAGCTCTGTTCGCTCGACCTCGGTTCGATCCAGCTCGACAAAGGTGTGCTGGTGGTCTGGGGCAAGGGGGCGAAGGAACGTCGCGTCCCGCTCGGCGAGCCAGGGGTCGACGCGTTGCGGCGATGGTTGGCCATCCGCCACGACGTCGTCGCCGTCGACGAGGGCCCCGCCGTGTTCGCCAACGAGCGTGGGCGGCGGCTCACACCGCGCGACGTCCGGCGGATCCTCGACCGCCGTTCACCGACCCCGACCCACCCGCACGCGCTGCGCCACACGTTCGCCACGCATCTGCTCGATGGCGGGGCCGATCTGCGCTCGGTTCAGGAGCTGCTCGGTCACACCGACGTTTCCACCACCCAGCGCTACACTCACGTCAGCCGCGACCGGCTCCGTACCGCCTATCGCCAGGCCCATCCTCGAGCATGAGCATCGTCCCCGACGACCGAGACCTGGCGCTGCACTGGGAACGCTGGTTGCGCCGCAAGAGCAGTGCCTCGCGCGACCACCTGATCATCCACTACTCGCCGCTCGTGAAGTTCGTCGCCGGCCGTGTCGGTGCTGGCCTTCCGTCGAGCGTCGATCCCGGCGATCTGGTCAGCTCCGGGGTGTTCGGGTTGATCGACGCCATCGAGCGTTTCGAGCCCGACCGGGGCGTGAAGTTCGAGACGTTCGCCGCCCCCCGCATCCGTGGGGCCATCTACGACGGGCTGCGGCAGCTCGACTGGGTCCCGCGTTCTGTTCGGAGCAGGGCCCGCGACGTCGAGCGGGCGATCTCCGAGCTCGAGGCCAAGAATGGTCGGGCGCCCACCGACGAGGAGTTGGCCGCCCACCTCCACATCGGTTCGGAGGAACTGGCGCGGTGGTTGGCGTCGATCGCCGCCACCACCGTCGGCCCGCTCGACCGAGCCATCGACCACGGCCACGAACCGGCCGCCATCGACTCGCACGGGTTCGAGTCACCGTCGGCGGCGCTCGAGGACCGTGAGCTGCGCGACATCATGCGGACGGAGATCAAGAAACTGCCCGACCGTGAGAAGCTGGTGCTGTCGTTGTACTACGACGAAGGACTCACACTCGCCGAGATCGGCCAGGTGTTGGGCGTCACCGAGAGCCGGGTGTCGCAGATCCACACCAAGTCCGTGCTCCACCTGCGGTCACGGTTGACGGCCGCTGGCGTTGCCTGAGCGACACTGAAGACTCGATTTCCCGTCGACCCTCGCGGCGTTGACCGCCGGTTTTCCCGTCAGATCCCGGAGGTCGACCATGCACCGGTCGCTCGCACGCGTGTTGTCGAAGATGTTGTTGATGTCGTTCCTGTTGGCGTCGGTGATGCTGGTCGCGGGATCGGCGGTCGGCGCCTGTTGGCTGCCGCCCGTCGACGCCCCCGTCGTCGACCCGTTTCGTCCACCGCCGTGCACGTGGTGCGCCGGCAATCGGGGACTCGAGTACGGCACGCACAGTGGCGTCGCCGTGCGAGCGGTTGCCGCGGGGAGGTCACGTTCAGCGGCACGGTCGCCGGCGAGCGCTACGTCGTCGTACGCCACGACGACGATCGCCGGGCGACGTACGGCGGGCTCGCCTCGTCGACGCTGCGCACCGGTGACGCGGTCGTGGCGGGCATGGTCGTTGGCATCACCGCCGGCCATCTGCACTTCGGTCTGCGCGACGGCGACACCTACGTCGATCCGGCGCCGTTCCTCGGCCGTCTGGTCGGCCGCGCCCGACTGGTGCCCGACGATGGCACCGCCGCTCGTGCCGCCCCGCCTCCTCGGCTGCGCTGCCGGTGACGATCGGGATCACCCGGGCAGCTTCATCCAACTTCCGACCTGATCGAACGATCCCGGATGGCGTTACACTGCAGCCCCGGTGCGCCCCTCGGGCGCCCGACGAACACCTGCCCATCCCGATCACATCCACCTGTTCGTACTGCGGTCGCCCTCGGGCGCCACGACCAGGTGCCGACAACCGCAGAGGAGATTCCGATGGCCGTCATCACGATGCGTCAGATGCTCGAGGCCGGTGTCCATTTCGGACACCAGACCCGCCGCTGGAACCCGAAGATGAAGCGATTCATCTTCGGTGAGCGCAACGGCATCTACATCATCGACCTGGAGCAGACGCTCACGCGAGTCGAAGTCGCCTACAACTTCGTCCGCGACCTCGTCGCCGGTGGAGGCAACGTGCTGTTCGTCGGCACCAAGAAGCAGGCCCAGGACCCGGTCCGCAGCTACGCCGAGAAGTGCGGCATGCCGTACGTCAACGAGCGCTGGCTGGGCGGGATGCTCACCAACTTCGAGACGATGTCGAAGCGCGTCGGCAAGATGCTCGAGTACGAGCGGATGAAGGCGTCCGGCGAGTTCGACGTGATGATCAAGAAGGAAGCCCTGCTGCTCGACCGCGAGCTCGAGAAGCTGCAGCGCAACCTCGGCGGTCTGCGTAACATGAAGCAGCGGCCCGATGCGATCTTCGTGCTCGACACCAAGAAGGAGCACATCGCCGTCACCGAGGCCAACAAACTGGGGATCCCGGTCGTGGCCGTCGTCGACACCAACGTCGACCCCGACGTCATCCAGTTCCCGATCCCGGGCAACGACGATGCGATCCGCGCCAACTCCCTGCTGACCCGCGTCATCGCCGATGCCGTCGAGGAAGGCCGCTACATCGCCGCCAAGCGCAACCCGATCCCGGCGCCGCCGCAGCGCAGCGCCGAGGAGGACGCCGCCTTCGAGAAGGCGCAGGCCGACGCCCGCAACGCCGCCGCCCAGGCCCAGGCCGAGCGTGACGCCCGCCTGCGGGCGCCCAAACCCGACCCCGACGAAGACGAGGCCGACGCCGCCGTAGCCGCGTCCGACGCGGATGGCGACGTCGCGGCCGACGCCGCGCCGGCTGACGTGGCCGAGACCACTGCCGACACCGACGATGCCCCGGCCGCGCCCGAAGCCGAGAGCGCTGATGAGCCGGCGGCCGCCGCCGACGTCGCCGCGGCCGAGACCGATGACGAGACGGCGACCTTCGCCGACACCGAGACCGCCGCCTCCGAGACTCCGACCGACACCGACACCGACGATTCGGCGACCGCCGAGACCGAGACCGAGACCGAAAGCTGAACACCGCGATGACGTTCACCGCCAAGGATGTCCAGGCCCTGCGACAGAGCACGGGCGCTGGGATGATGGACTGCAAGAAGGCACTCGAAGCCACCGATGGCGACATCGAGGCCGCCAAGCAGTACCTCCGTGAGAAGGGCCTCGCGGCCAGCGCCAAGCGCGACGACCGCGAGAACAACCAGGGCCTCGTCGCCCTCAAGGTCGACGGCAACGTCGGCGCGATCGTGAAGCTCAAGAGCGAGACCGACTTCGTCGCCGGGAGCGAGCTGTTCAAGGCCGAGGCCGCTGCATTGGTCGACCTCGTTGCCGCCAAGGGAACCGACGCCGTCGCCGAGCGGACCCCCGAGCTCGAGGAGCTGAAGATCACGCTCAAGGAGAAGATCGAGCTGGGCGACGTCGTGCGCATCGAGGCGGCCGACGGCAACGTTCTCGACAGCTACCAGCACATCCAGGGCGGACGCGGCGTGAACGCCGTGCTCGTCGAGGTGGCCAACGGCAGCGCCGAGTTGGCGCACGACATCGCCGTGCACATCGCCTTCGCCCGGCCGAAGTACCTGCGGCGTGACGACGTGCCCGCCGACGTGGTCGACAGCGAGCGGGCGACGCTCGAGACGATCACCCGCAACGAGGGCAAGCCCGACCAGGCCATCCCCAAGATCGTCGAAGGTCGTCTGGCCGGCTTCTTCAAGGACGTCGTGTTGCTCGAGCAGCCGTACGCCAAGGACGACAAGCTGTCGGTCAGCCAGGTGCTGAACGGCGCCGAGATCGTGAAGTTCGCCCAGGTCGAGATCGGCTGAGCGACGTTGACGTCGACGTCGAGCGAAGGAGTCATCGCGCCGCGCTGGCGGCGCATCGTCTTCAAGCCCTCCGGTGAAGCGCTCGCCGGGCCATCGGGCGCAGGCCTCGACGGAGCCACACTCGACAAGCTGGCGGCCGACATCGTCGACCTGCGCCAGAGCCTCGACGTCGACGTTGCCGTCGTCGTCGGTGGTGGGAACTTCTGGCGGGGGAGGGTCGGCGCGCTGTCGGGGATGGACGCCTCGCAGTCCGACCACATCGGCATGCTCGGCACGGTGATGAACGGGCTGGCGCTGCAGGACTCGCTCGAGCGGCACGGTCAGGACACGCGGCTGCTCTCGGCCATCGAGATGCCGCGGATCGCCGAGCCCTACATCCGCCGTCGCGCCATGCGGCATCTCGAGAAGGGCCGTGTGGTCATCTTCGCCGCGGGAACCGGCAACCCGTTCTTCACCACTGACACGGCTGCCGCGTTGCGCGCCGCGGAGATCGAGGCGGACGCGTTGTTGAAGGGCACCCATTCCGGCGTCGACGGCGTGTACAGCGCCGATCCGCGAACCGACGACACGGCCACGAAGTACCACGAGATCGGGTACCTCGAGGTGATGACGAAGAACCTCAAGGTGATGGATGCGACGGCGATTGCGTTCTGTCGCGACAACGAGATCCCGATCGTGGTCTTCGACATGTCCGTCCCCGGTTCGCTGCGGTCGATCCTGCTCGGCGAGCACGTAGGCACCATCGTTCGTGACCTCT
The DNA here is from genome assembly GCA_963776935.1 of Ilumatobacteraceae bacterium. GTDB lineage: Bacteria > Actinomycetota > Acidimicrobiia > Acidimicrobiales > Ilumatobacteraceae > JALOLG01. The sequence continues at coordinate 36,806 of CAVZOP010000002.1, forward strand.
GACGGGGACGGGTACGCTGGTCGTGTGACCGAGGAGGCGTTGCTCGAAGCCATCGAGAAGATGGAGAAGGCGGTCGAGCACGTCCAATCACTGTTCGCAACGGTGCGGACGGGGCGTGCCGCTCCAGCACTGGTCGAAAAGCTCAACGTCGACTACTACGGCTCGTCGGTGCCGCTCCAACAGCTGGCGGCGATCCAGGTTCCCGAGGCCCGCCAACTCCTGGTGCGGCCGCACGACCGCAACTCGCTCGGCGCGATCGAAAAGGCGATCCGCGACAGCGACCTCGGCGTGTCACCGTCCAACGACGGCGTCGTGATCCGTCTCAACTTTCCACCACTCACCGAGGAGCGCCGCCGCGACTACGTCAAGGTGGTGAAACACATGGCAGAGGACGGTCGAATCGCGGTTCGCAACGTGCGCCGCGACGCCCGCAAGTCCATGGAATCCGCCGAGAAGGCCGGAGTGATCTCCGCCGACGAGCTGGAGCGCGCCGAGAAGGAACTCGAGAAGATCACCCACGAGCACGTCGATCGCATCGACGGCGCGTTGGGCCGCAAGGAGCACGAGCTCCTCGAGGTCTGAGCGCCGGCGATCCGGCACCGACGGGGTTACGTGCATGACCGAGGAGAGGACTGGGAAAGGAAAGCCGATGACGGACGACACCTGGCGGCGGGATCGTGACGACGAGGAGGACGAGCCGCTTTTCGGCGAGCACGAGCCCACTCGCGACCACGAAGCCGTCGATGATGGTCTGACGTTCGGCGCCAGTGATACCGGGTCCCTCCCGCACTGGACAGAACCGCCGACCGGCGAACTGCCCCGACTGGAGCGCGAGGCTGATGTCGCCGCCGCCGACGCGATCGGTGACGACGACGAGCTCGACGTGTGGTCGTCGTTCACGTCCGAATCGCCCGTCTGGAAGGACGATTCCCCCACCGAACCGGGGCCGGACGCGGTGCCCGGCGCTCGGCGTACCGGACAACACGACGTGGTCGCACCCACCGACCTCGAAAGCGCCGCCGCCCGCGAGCCGTCGAGGATCACCATCGGTACCGACCCGTCGGGCATGCCGCGCCGGCCACCGGTGCAGACCGGCCGACGACGCGGTGGCCAGCCGGCGGGTCGTGCGGTGAACAGCCCGCGCTCGGCTCCACAAGCGTCGAGTCGCAACATGCCGGTGGCCACGGCGGTCGGCGCCTTGATCGCAGCGGTGTTCGTCGCCGCGCTGATGTGGCGCCCACTCGGTGTGATCGCGATGGTCACCGTCATCATCGCCTTGGCGGCGATCGAGTTCTACGACCGGGTCACCGAGAAGGGCTACCGCCCGGCGGTCGTCCCTGGGATCGCGGCGTGCGTCGCGGCTCCCCTCGCCACCTACTGGATCGGGGAACGCGCGCTCCCACTCGTGATCACGTTCGGGTTCATCGCCGCGTCGGCCGGCTTCATCGGCGGCCGGAGCATCGAGGTGGGCCCGATGCCCAACGCGTCGATCACGACGCTCGGCATCGTCTGGATCGGTTTGCTGGGTTCGTTCGCGGCGCTGATCCTGCGCTTCTCCACGATCCCCGGATCGCCGACGTGGGGAACCGACACGCTGTTCCTGCTCGCCCTCGGGGTGGTCGCCAACGACATCGGGGCGCTGTTCGTGGGTTCGGCGGCGGGCCGGACCCCGCTGCGGGCGTGGATCAGCCCGCACAAGACCGTCGAGGGGTTGATCGGTGGAGCGTTGCTCACCATCGTCGCCCTGGTGGTGGTCGGGATCGGGGAATGGAGCGACACCTGGACGTCGCGGGGGCACCTGTTGGCGCTGGCGCTCGTGATCTCGGTGATGGCGCCGATGGGTGACCTCGTCGAGAGCATGTTCAAGCGCAACCTCGACGTGAAGGACTTCGGCTCGATCATCAAGGGTCACGGCGGGGTGCTCGATCGGTTCGACGGGTTCTTGTTCACGCTCCCGGCCGTCTACTACTTGACGATCGTCCTCGAGCCCTGGACCGCCTGACCGCGCCCGGGTCGCACGCGTGACGCCGATCCGGGTCTCGATCGCCGGCTCCTCCGGATCGATCGGCACCCAGACGCTCGAGGTCATCCGCGGCGACCCCGACGCCTATGCCGTGGTCGGATTGGGAGTCGGGTCGTCCGTCGAGACGCTCATCGCCCAGGCCCGGGAGTTCCGTCCGCCGCTGGTCGCCGTGGCCGATGCGGGGCGCCGCGCCGAGGTCGCGGCCGCACTGCCGTTCGCCGAGGTCGTCGATGACCTGGCCGTTCTCGTCGAACCGGCGGACGTGGTCGTGAACGGCGTCGTGGGCTTCGCCGGGCTCCCGGTGACCGTGGCCACGCTGACCGCCGGCAAGCGGTTGGCGCTGGCCAACAAGGAGAGCCTGATCGCGGCCGGACCCGTGGTGCAGCCGTTGCGGGCCACGCCGGGCGCCGAGCTGATCCCCGTCGACAGCGAGCATTGCGCCGTCCACCAGTGCCTGCGGGCGTCGAGCGACGTGGGTCGGGAGGTGGCCCGCATCGTGCTCACGGCGAGCGGCGGGCCGTTCCGCGGGCGGGCGGCGGGTGCACTGGCATCGGTCACGATCGACGATGCCCTGGCCCATCCGACGTGGGCGATGGGACCGAAGATCACGGTGGACTCCAGCACGCTGATGAACAAGGGACTCGAGGTGATCGAGGCCCACGAGCTGTTCGGCACTCCGTACGACCAGATCGAGGTCGTCGTCCACCCGCAGTCGATCGTGCACTCGATGGTCGAGTACATCGACGGATCGACGATCGCCCAGCTCAGCATGCCCGACATGCGCCTCCCGATCGGCTACGCGCTCGGTCATCCGCATCGGATCGCCACGCCGTTCGGCCGCATCGACTGGGCCCAGCTGGGCCGGCTCGACTTCGAGGTCCCGGACACCACGACGTTCCGCTGCCTCCCGCTCGCCTACGAGGCGGGGCGCATCGGAGGCAGTGCCCCGGCCTGGCTGAGCGCCGCCAACGAGGTCGCCGTCGACGCTTTTCTCGCCGGGCGGATTCGGTGGAATCAGATCCCTGACGTGTGCGTTGCAGTCCTCGGACGGCATGATGACGAATTGCCCCGTACGATCGACGATGTCAAAGCCGCCGATCAAGCGGCACGGCGGGCAGCCGATCTAGTGATCGAGGAAATCACGACGTGAGCAGGTACGAGAAGTTCCAGAACGAGGTCGTCGCCGGCGGATCGGTGACGGAATCGCCAGACGACGAGCTCGTCGGTGGTTGGCGCGGCGCGCTCGGCGTGATCGGCCTCATCGGGCTGCTGGTGGTCCTTGGCATGTTCAACGTGTGGTGGCTGGTGTTCGTGGTCGGCGTGCTGGTCGCGATCTTCTTCCACGAGCTCGGGCACTTCGTGACCGCCAAGTGGACGGGGATGAAGGCGACCCAGTTCTTCATCGGATTCGGGCCGCGCCTGTGGAGCTTCCGGCGCGGCGAGACCGAGTACGGCGTGCGGGCGCTCCCACTCGGCGCCTTCGTCCGGATCATCGGCATGAACAACATGGACGACGTGCCCGAGGCCGACGAGCCCCGCACCTACCGGCAGCAGAGCTACCCGAAGCGCCTGCTCGTGATCTCCGCCGGTTCGATCATGCACATGATCATGGCGGTGCTGCTCCTGTTCGCCGTCTACTCGATCGACGGTGAGCAGGTCGAGCGCAATGGTGCCGACATCAACGACGTGCTCCCGGGTGCCCCGGCCGCCCTGGCCGGCATCCGCGGCGGACGACATCGTCGTTGCCATCGGCGGCGCGACGGTCAACAGCCCCGACGATCTCGGTGACGCCGTCCAGCAGCTGGATCCCGGCGACACCGTCGTGTTCGCCGTCGTTCGCGACGGAGAAGCATTGGCGATCCCGGTGACGGTCGCCGAGAACACCGATTCCGAGTCCGACGCTGATGGGCAAGCCGTTCGTCGGCGTGGCTTCCAGCGACGTGTTCGAGACGGTCGATCACTCGATCGCCGGCGCCGCCGTCAACAGCGTGACCGACATCTTCCCGACGGCGTGGGAGTCGTCGAAGGGTGTCATCAAGGTCCTCAACCCGGTCAACGTGTTCACCCACCTCAACGGCACCAATGACGACCTCGAGACGCGACCGACCACGCTCGTGGGTGTCACCGGTCTCAGCGACGACGTCGGCGACGCCGCCGGGTTCATGGGAATCCTGTTCCTACTCGCCGTGCTGAACGTGTTCGTCGGCGTGTTCAACATGTTCCCGCTGCTGCCGCTCGACGGCGGGCACGCCGCGATCGCCACGTACGAGCGGGTCCGCGAGCGCGACGGTCGGCGGTACTACGCCGACGTGTCCAAGATGATGCCGTTCGCGATGGCGGTGATGACCGTGCTGCTGTTCCTGTTCGCCTCAGGGCTGTATCTCGACATCACCGACCCCATCGGCTGACGAAGGCCGTCTGATGCAGGTTGCCGACTGGACCACCGAACGGCGCAAGACCCGCCAGATCTCCGTCGGCAAGGTCGCCGTCGGGGGTGACGCGCCGATCACGGTGCAGTCGATGACGATCACCAAGACCGCCGACGTCGAGGGCACGCTCCAACAGATCTACGCACTGGCGGCGGCGGGGTGCGACATCGTCCGTTGCACGTGCAACGAGGCGGAAGCCGCCGAAGGACTCGCCCAGATCGTGCCGCGCTCGCCGATCCCGGTGATCGCCGACATCCACCACCAGTACCGCATGGCGCTGGCGGCGATGCAGGCCGGTGTCCACGGGTTGCGACTCAACCCGGGCAACATCCGTCGCCCCGAGCACATCAAGGCGGTCGCCAGCGAGGCCCGCGATCGTGGCGTGCCGATCCGCATCGGTGTCAACGCCGGGTCGCTCGATCCCGAGCTCTACGAGAAGTACGGCGGGCCGACACCCGAGGCGATGGTGGAGTCGGCGCAGCGTGAGATCGCCTACTTCGAGGAGGTCGACTTCGATCTCGTCAAGATCTCCGTCAAGGCATCGAGCGTGCCGCTGATGGTCGAGGCCTACCGCCAGCTGTCGGCGGTCACCGACTTCCCGCTGCACCTCGGCGTCACCGAGGCCGGTCCGCCGCCAGCCGGACTGGTGAAGGGGACGGCGGGGATCGCGACGCTGCTGATGGAGGGCATCGGCGACACGATCAGGTACTCGCTCACCGCCGATCCGGTCGAGGAGGCCAGGGCCGGCCGCCAGCTGCTCGAGGCGCTCGGCTTGCGCGAACGCAAGAACGTCGACCTCATCGCCTGCCCGTCGTGCGGGCGCGCCGAGGTCGACGTGATCGACATCGCCCAGCGGGCGATGGAGGCGTTCGGCGAGCGGCAGCTGCCGCTCCAGGTCGCCGTGATGGGGTGCGTCGTCAACGGGCCCGGCGAGGCACGCGAGGCCGACCTCGGCATCGCCGCCGGCAACAAGCGCGGTCACCTCTTCGTCAAGGGTCGCAACATCGCCGTCGTGCCCGAGAGCGAGATGGTCGACGCGCTGGTCGAGTGGGCCGAGTTCATCAACGAGCACGGCACCGATGCCGCGATCGCCAGGGCCGACACCGCGCTCGCCGAGCGCGAAGCGGCCAAGGATCGCTCGATGTTGATCGACAGTCAGGGTTCCGACGCCAACCATTCGCAAGAGAAGATCGTCGAGATCCGCAAGACCGTTTCCGGCTGAGCCGACGGCGCCGATCCGGGTTCGTCATGGTCCCGTGACGGCTGTGAGGATGCGGTCATGGACCCCCGTGAGACCTCCACCGCGATCGCCCTCAAGACCGGCGACATCGGTTCCGCGTTCTACTTCCATCCCGACACGCTGGCGATGGCCAAGGGTCACGGGCTCGACGGCTTCCGGATGTACTTCCTCGGTCGTGGAGGAGTGCTCGGCGACGTCGAGCCCGACGTCGTGTCGAGCGCGTTCGGCTACTTCGAACCGGGCCTGCTGGCGCACATGTGGAACACGGCCAAGGCGATCATGCCGCCGCGCGACGCGGCCCGCGCCTACATGGCCGCCAATCACGAACTCGGTCGCGCCAAGCTCGCCGACGTCTCGGGGCTCGACGAGTACGGAGATGCCGCGGCGGCCGTGATCGACTCGGTCGACGTCGGCGCCTACCCGCTGTTCGCAGGCGTGCGTGCCGAGCCGGTGCCGAACGACGCGGCGGCGCGGGCGATCCACCTGGCGATGGTGCTGCGCGAGATGCGCGGCAGCGTGCACCTCGCCGCCATACGCGCCGCCGGGATGACGACGCTGACGGCGCACGCGATCAAGCGGCCGACCGAGGTCGAGCTGTTCGGCTGGAAGCAGACACCCGACGTCACCGACGACGACCGGGCGCGACACGCCCAGGCCGAGTCGATGACGAACGACATGCTCGCGCCGTCGTTCGGCGTGCTCGACGACGCGGGCGCGGCGGCGCTCGTCGCCGGCACCGACGCGATGCACGCCGCGCTGAAGGGGTAGTCCGCCGGCGACCGCGCCGCCCCGGGTGAGTCGCCGCCCCGGGTGTCGATCCAAATCGAACAGTTCGACGTGCCGCGGCAGACGCTGTCGAGCCAGGTCGAACTGTTCGATTTGCGTCGCGTCGACGTGGGCGCGGCGCCGCTTGTCGTTAGCTGGAGACGGCGTACGTCGTCGCGGTGACGAGACGCTCGTCGCCGGGGGCGAGGTACCACGCCGCGCCGGTGAGGTCGATCGAGACCTCGTGGTCGACCGCACGATGGATGTCGCCGGGTTCGAGTCGCACCAGCTGCACGTCGTCGTCGAGCGGGTAGTGGCCGTTGCCGGCGACCACCGGTTCGGCGAGCGGGGCCGTGTCGGCGATGCGCAGCAGCTCGTCGACGTCGATCGGCTTGGTCGTCAACCCGGCGCGCACCACGTTGTCGCTGGCGCCCATCAGCTCGATCGCGGCCCCGCGCAGGTAGGCGTGGAGATTGCCCGGCCGGAGGCGGAGCGCGTCGCCGGGCGCCAGGCGGACCAGGTTCAACAGCAATGTGGCGACGACACTCGGGTCATCGGGATAGCGCTCGGTCAGGCGTCCCACCCATACCGCCTCGGCCCGGCTGCTCGTCGCACACGCCTCGAGGACGGGCGGCAGTTCGATCGTGCCTGCGTACAGCTCGGTCAGGACCCCGCGGGGCCCTTCGGCCGACAGGACGTCCACCAGGCGACCGACACCGAGCTCCTCGAAGAGCGCGGCCGTCGCGTCGACGGGGCGGATCCCGCACAACGCTTCGAAGTCGGTGAGTGCGCAGAGCAGTTCCGGCTTGGCGTTCGGGTCCGGGTAGACGCCCCGTTCGTAGCCATCGCGAGCCTGATCGGCGTCGGGGTGCGCCTGCAGCGACAGCGGTTCGGCAGCGGCCAGGACCTTCAGGAGGTACGGGAGCTCGCCGGCGATGTCGCGCAGCGGCCGCCCGTCGTCGAGCGTTGCCGGGCCACTCGGGTGCGTACCGATCCACAACTCGGCCCATGGCTCGCCGTCGGGCTCGACGCCCAGCAACGAGGGGATGAATATCGGGTCGCCCCAGGCGTAGTGCTGAACGACGCCGTGGACCCGCTGCACGTTCCAACCGTACTGCCGCACGCTGGCCGGGAACCATGAGGCGTGCGTCGACGTCAGAACAATCATGAAACGCCACCCCCTGACCCCCCTTGCCGTCGCTGCGGTCGTCGCCCTCGGGCTGTCGGCGTGCGGTGACGGCTCCGACTCGACGTCCGCCACTCAACCGACCACCGATGTGACGCTCCCGCCGGTCGACACGACCCCCGATGACACGAGCGCCGAGGGCATCCAACACCCGACCGGCGCCGACGACGTCGTGCTCCGGATCGGCTACGAAGGCGGCTTCGTCCCTGTCGAGCACGCGTTCTTGAACCTGCCGACGCTGCTCGTCACCGGCGACGGCCGCGTGATCGTCGAGGGACCGCAGATCGAGATCTATCCGGGTCCGTTGCTGCCGAACCTGCAGCAGCGCACGATCAGCGAAGCCGGGATCCAGGCCTTGCTGCGCCTCGCCGAGGAGCACGACCTGTTCCGCGACGTGACCTACGAGAACCCGACGAACATCGCCGACGCCCCGGACACGGTGGTCACGATCGCGGCCAACGGCGACACCTTCGAACACAGCGCGTACGCGCTCGGCTTGGGTGGCGACGGGACCGAGACGGATGAGGACCGGGCGCAGCTGGCGTCGTTCGTCGAGCAGGCAGCTGACGTCGTGACAGCCGCCGGAGCCGACACGCTCGGTCCCGAGGAGCCCTTCGAGGCGACGTCGTACCTGATCCGCGCGGCTGTCGCCGACGAGTCCGTGGTTGGCGACGACGTGGCCCCGACGCTCGTCGACTGGCCCGCCGACGCGCCGGTGCGCCTCGCCGACGCCTCCGAGTGCGCCACCCTTCCGGTCGAGTCGTTCCGCGACCTGTTCACCTCCGCCACCCAGCTCACCTGGTTCGTCGACGACGGCATCACCTACCAGCTGACCGTCAAACCCCAACTCCCCGGCGTCCCCACCTGCTGACCCCACCCACCCGTTCTGTCTGCCTCAGATGAGCCGTCGCTGAATCTGAGGCAGACAGTTCGGGGGTTAGAGGCCGAGTTCGGCGGCGCGGGCGAGGACGGCGTCGCGTTCGGCGCCGATCGTGGTCGTGTCACCGTGGCCGGTGTGCACGACCGTGTGGTCGGGGAGCGTGAGGAGCGAGGTGATGATCGACCGCAGGATCGTGGGCTCGTCGCTGTAACTCCGACCGGTGGCGCCGGGACCGCCACAGAACAGCGTGTCGCCGGTGAAGACGTCGCCGGTGTCGGCGTCGTAGAAGCAGCAGCATCCCGGCGAATGACCCGGCGTGTGGACGACCCCGAGACCGTGTCCGGCGACGACGATCTCGGAGTTCGGCTCGACGTCGCCGTCGGGTGAATCGGCGGGCCATACGACATCCCACAACATGCGATCGGCGGGGTGGAGCAGCACGGGTGCGTCGACCGCGTCGCGCAGTGGGACGGCGGCGTTGATGTGGTCGTTGTGGCCGTGGGTGAGCACGATCGCCCGGACCCGCCGCCCGTTGACCGCGGCGACGATCGGCTGGTGATCGTGGGCGGCGTCGAACACCACGACCTCGCGGTCGTCGCCGACGATCCAGATGTTGTTGGTGACGTCCCAGCTCCCGCCGTCGAGCGCGAAGACGCCGTCAGTGGTGACGAGTTCGATCGGCACGTCGCCGGCTCAGAGGACGACGACGCTGCGGAGCACGTCGCCCTGCTCCATCTTGTGGAACGCATCCTCCACCTGGTCGAGGGCGATCGTCTCCGACACGAACCCGTCGAGGTCGAGACGGCCCTGCTGGTAGAGGTCGATCAGCATCGGGAAGTCGCGCGACGGCAGGCAGTCGCCGTACCACGACGACTTGAGCGAGCCACCGCGTCCGAACACCTCGATGAACGGCAGCTCGATCGTCATGTCGGGTCGTGGCACCCCGACCAGCACGACCGTGCCGGCGAGGTCGCGCGCCTCGAACGCCTGGCGGTACACGACCGGGTTGCCGACGGCCTCGATGCACACGTCGGCGCCGTTGCCGTTGGTGACCGACTTGATGTACTCGACCGGGTCGGCGTGCTTCGAGTTGCAGGTGTGGGTGGCACCGAAGCCCGTTGCCCACTCGAGCTTGCGGTCATCGACGTCGACGGCGACGATCGTCGCGGCACCCGCCAGCGCGGCCCCGGCGATCGCCGCATCGCCCACGCCGCCGCATCCGAAAACGGCGACCGAGTCGCCGCGCGTCACGCCGCCGGTGTTGATCGCCGCCCCGAGCCCGGCCATCACGCCGCAGCCGAGCAGGCCCGCGGCGGCGGCCGGCGCCGACGGATCGACCTTCGTGCACTGGCCGCTGTGGACGAGCGTCTTGTCGGCGAACGCCCCGATCCCGAGCGCCGGCGACAGCTCGGTGCCGTCGGTGAGCGTCATCTTCTGGGACGCGTTGAACGTGCTGAAGCAGTACCACGGGCGCCCACGGAGACACGAGCGGCACGAACCGCACACGGCGCGCCAGTTGAGGATCACGAAGTCGCCCGGCGCGACGCTGGTCACACCGTCGCCAACCGACTCGACGACGCCGGCCGCCTCGTGTCCGAGCAGGAACGGGAAGTCGTCGTTGATCCCGCCCTCGCGGTAGTGCAGGTCGGTGTGGCACACCCCGCAGGCCTGGATGGCGACGACCGCCTCACCCGGACCGGGATCCGGGATCACGATCGTCTCGATGCTGACCGGTTCGCCCTTGGCCCGGGCGATCACTCCTCGTACTTCCTGCGACATAGCCGCCGAACGTACCCCACCCACCCCCAACCCCCCGAACTGTCTGCTTCAGATGAGCCCTCGGGCAGTCTGGAGCAGACAGAACGGGGGGTTGTTGCTGAACTGTCTGCTTCAGATGAGCCCACGGGCAGTCTGAGGCAGACAGAACGGGGGGTTAGAACAACCGGAGGTCTTGGGGGTGGAGGCCGCGGAGCTCGTCGTAGTCGACTTCGACCCAGCGGAAGCCGCGGGACTCGGCGAGTACGCGTGCCTGCGGCTTGATCGACTGGGCGACGAACATGCCGCGCACCTCGCCGAGCGACGAGTCGAGCTGGAGGCGTTCGACGTAGCGGGCGAGCTGCTCGACCCCGTCGATCTCGCCGCGGCGCTTGACCTCGACGGCGACGACCTGGCCCGATGCGTCTCGGCAGACGAGGTCGACCGGGCCGATCGCCGTCGGGTACTCGCGCCGCACCAGGGTGAGGCCGGCTTCGATCGAGTGCGGTGACGCGGCGAGCAGCACCTGGAGGTGGGCCTCGACGCCGTCCTTCTGCAACCCCGGATCCTGGCCGAGGTCGGACGCCACGTCGGAGATCACCTCGTGCAGCGTGATCGTCAACGTCTCGCCCTTCTGGTTGGTGACGATCCACCGGTCGGGCGACACGACGAGCGTGTTCGGGGCGTTCATCCAGTTCAGCGGCTTGTACGCGCCACCGTCGGCGTGGACGGCCACGCACCCGTCGGCCTTGAGCATGATCAGCCGCGTCGCCTCGGGGAGGTGGGCGGACAGTCGACCCGTGTAGTCGACCGTGCAACGAGCGATCACGAGGCGCACGCCAGCGACGCTAACCGGGCTGCTTCAACGCGACTGGACGTGGTCGCGCATGCGCTTCTGGATCAACTCGCGGCGTTGCTGGAGCTCGCGGTACGTGAGCCCGTCGACCGAGGCGTCGAGCCCGAACCCGGCCTTGACGCTGTCGAGGTCGAGCTGCATCGACCGCGGGTCGATGCCGAGGTCGCGGCCGAGCTGCTCGCCGTGCCGCACCGCGAACGTCATCGAGATGTTGGCGATCTCGGCCAGCAGGTCGAGATCGGGCGCCAGCCGGGCGATCGCGCCGTCGAGGAACACCATGTTCTTGACGTAGAGCATCAGCTCCTTGGGCATCCGGGCGCCGTAGCCGAGCAGTGCCTTGACGACACGCTGGACCTCCTTGACCATCTCCTCGCCCGTCAACGTCGTCGGGTCGATGGGCGCCTGGTCGAGGCGCAGGTCGCGGATCACCGCGTCGAGGTCGGTGTCGGCCGGAAGCGCACCCAGGTCGCGCAGCGCCGCCATCTGCCCCTTCACGTCGTTGGTGGTCGCCGCCACCATCATCCGCAGGAACGCCAACCGCCGCTCGTGGGACAGACGCCCGACGATGCCGAAGTCGAGCAGCGCAGTGCGCCCATCGGGCAGCACGAACAGGTTGCCGCCATGGAGGTCGCCGTGGAAGATCCCGTGGATGAGTGCCCCTTCCATGAAGGCGATCATCCCCGTGCGGATCACGGCTTCGGTGTCGATCCCGGCGTCGCGCATCCCGGTGGCGTCGTCGAAGCTGAACCCGGACACCCGCTCCATCACGAGCACGCGGCGCGTCACCAGCTTCGGGTGCGGTCGGGGGACGACGTAGCCGTCCTGGTCGAGGTCACGCAGTACGGCGGCGATGTCGAGCATGTTGGCCGCTTCCATCCGGAAGTCGAGCTCCTCGACGATCGTCTCGGCGAACAGCTCGACGAGTGCGGGCGGATTGGCGAGGGCGGCGACCGGGATGCGGCCGACGAGGTGGGGCGCCAGCCACGCCATCACCCGCAGGTCGTGGCGCACGAGACGGTCGACGGACGGTCGCTGCACCTTGACGACGACGTCCTCGCCGGTGCGCAGCCGCGCCCCGTGGACCTGGGCGATCGACGCCGCCGCCAGCGGTGTGCGGTCGAACGACTCGAACACGTCCTCGAGGCGCGAGCCGAGATCCTCCTCGACGGTCCGGCGCACGTCGTCGAACGCCTCGGCCGGGACCTGATCGCGGCACTTCCGGAACTCGCCGACCAGCTCGGGCGGGAACAGGCCCTCACCCGAGGAGATGATCTGGCCGAGCTTGATGTAGGTCGGCCCGAGATGCTCGGCGGCCAGGCGCAGTCGACGCGAGATGTCGCTGCGACCGGCCTCGATCGACGCGTATTGCCGGCGGCGCTTGCGCCACAACCAGGGGACGAGGGCGACGGTGAGCCGGACGACGACGGTGATCACACGGCGGCCGGGGGGGATCCGGGTCGGTCGTGTGAGCCGCGGCACTTCGGCCTTGGCGGCGGCTCGAAGTTGTGCGGCGCCGTGCAGCCAGGCCGTCTGGTCGCGGTGGACGATCCACGGGGCGTGCTCGGTGAACGCCGCCCACTCGCAGTCGGCCGGGTGCGTCATGGCCCCCAGGATGCCGGGATCCCCTCGCGATCGCGCCACGATCGGTACTCGATGTCGCGTCCGGCCGGCCGCGGGGGACGGGACCGATCGCGGGTGATTGATGGGGGATTCGCGGGAGAGAGGGAGTCTTCGACGAGCCGGGCTCAAGGTGACCAGGGGCGACGCCGATGACCTTGTATGTCATCGGTGACGATCTTCACGGCTGCCGAGCTCGTCGTGCTCACGTCGATGCTCGTGGCCCTGCTCCGCAAGCGTGCGGCCCAGTTGTGCCCGGTCCACGTCGAGCGCTGACTCGAGCGATGGGCGGGACTGCAGGCGACGCGGCGGCTGCCGGCGACGATTAAACGACCCCCAGCGGGGCTGAAAGCGACGTAACGTCCGGCGCTATTGTTCGACCGGTCCGTGCTGGCCTCGACCGGCCGCGAGTCAACGGCTGGGGGTACCGATGTACTACGTCACCGACACGGCGCTGTCGGAACGTTTTCCGATCTACACACGCGCCAACGTCGGCGAGGTGTTCCCCGACCCCGTCACGCCGCTGACGAGCGACACGGCCCTGTGGCTGGCCGAGCTCGGCTGGCGCGATGCCTGGGCCCGGATGGGAGCCTTCGAGCTCGACGAGTTCCCCCGCGACCAGTTCTGCCAGCTCGGCGTGCTCGGCGGGTACTGCTACCTCAACGCCTCCCTGGTCCGCCTGTTCGGGGAACGGGCACCGGGGTTGTCGTGGCGGGCGATGGACGAGCAGTTCTTCGGCGTCCAGCCCGGCATCCCCGACTACGACGAGCAGCCCGGTGATCAGCGGCCGGATCTGACGACGAAGCTCGGCGAGACGTTCTCGTGGGTGTTCGGACAGACGTCGCTGACCGATCTCGCCCGTCTGACGGATCATCGCACGCTCACGATCGAGCTGCGCGCCCGCCGCCCCGATCTCACCGCGATGTCGGAACGCCAGCTGTGGGAGCGTTTCCAGCACCTCCTGCCGGTGCACCGGGAGCTGTTCGCGGAGCACATCTTCACGTCGTACATGGCCTCCGTCCCGGCCGGCGTGATCGGCACAATCGCCGAAGCGGTCGGGCGACCCGATCTCGTCCTGACCGTCCTCAGCGGCATCGGCGACGTCGATTCGGCCGCGCCCAGTCATGCGATGTGGGCCCTGTCGCGCATCGACCAGCGCAGCGACGAGTTCGCCGACGGGTTCGCCCGGTTTCTCTTCGACTTCGGGAGTCGCGGACCCAACGAGTGGGAGGCTCGGTCACCGACATGGGAGACCCGCCCGGCGCTCGCGATCGCGGCCATCGACCGGATGCGTGCGGCGCCGGATTCGGCGGCCCCCTCCGGCCAGTTCGAGGTGCGCGCGCTCCAACGTCAGGAGGCCGCGGAGCAGCTGCTCGACCTGGTCAAGGGTGACGCCGAGGCCGCCGCGAATCTCCAGGCCGCGATCGGCTGTTCGACGGCATGGCTGCCCGGCCGCGAGCGCACCAAGACGAACTGCATCCGGCTCATCCACGAGATGAGGGTGTCGATGCGCGAGATCGGCAGACGGATGGTCGAGCGCGGGGTGTTCGACGAGATCGAGGATTTCGGCTTCGTGCGCGCCACCGAGATCGACGTGCTCCTCGACGGCGACGCGTCCACGCTCACACCGTTGATCCGGGAACGTCGCACCCAGTACCAGTCGCTGCAGACGAAGGTGCCACCGTTCGTGTTCGTCGGCGCGGCCGATGGTCCCGACACCTGGCCGGAGCGCGGTGCCACCACCGTCGATCACCTCGCCGACGGCGACGAGCTGCGTGGGCTGCCGGGCTGTCCCGGTGTTGCGGAGGGGAGAGCGCGCGTCATCCTCGACTCCAACGACCCATTCGGCCTCGAACCCGGCGACGTGCTGATCGCGCCCATCACCGACCCGTCGTGGACGCCGCTGTTCGTACCGGCGGCAGCAGTCGTCGTCGATGTCGGCGCCGCGCTGAGCCACGCGATCATCGTCAGCCGCGAGCTCGGGATCCCGTGCGTCGTCTCCGCTACGGACGCGACGCGGCGGATCCCCGACGGCGCATGGATCCGGGTCGATGGTGGTACCGGCGTGGTCACGGTGCTCGAGGTCTGATCAGTGTCACCCGACGATGCATCGCGCGGGACCGAGTCCGCCACGACCGATGTCGGCGGACCGCTGCGCGGGTTCCGGATCGTGGAGCTGGCGATCTGGGTGGCCGGGCCGTCGGCGGCCGGGACGCTCGCCGACTGGGGCGCCGACGTGATCAAGATCGAGTCGCCCCAGGGTGACCCACAACGCGAGATCTTCGGCGCCATGGGGCTCGCCACCCAGACCGGCGTCCCGCCGTTCGAGACTGACAATCGCGGCAAGCGATCTGTCGTGCTCGACCTCGCCACCACCGATGGCCGCGAGCGCCTCGACCGGATCCTCGCCACTGCGGACGCCGTCGTCACCAACCTCCGGCCGGCGGCCCTCGAGCGACTGTCGCTCGACCACGAGGCCGTGCTGAAGCGGTTCCCGCGGTTGGTGTACGGGAGTCTTACCGGCTACGGGCTCGACGGGCCCGACCGCGACCGGGCCGGTTACGACGCCGGCGCGTTCTGGGCCCGCTCGGGGGCGGCCCACACGTTCGTACCGCCCGGCCAGTTGCCGCCGGCGTTGCGCGCCGGCATGGGCGATCACATCACCGGGATCACCCTGGCCGCCGGCGTGCTCGCCAAGCTGCTCGAGCGGGAGCGCACCGGACGGGGCGGGCTGGTGGCGACGAGCCTGCTGCGCGCCGGCATGTACGCGATCGGCTGGGACTTCGGCGTCCAGCTGCGCTTCGGGCGGCGCGAGCGCACACGTGCCCGCGACCAGAGTCGAACCCCGCTCACCAACTGCTACCTGGCCGCCGACGGGAAGGGGTTCTGGCTGATCTGCCTCGAGGCCGATCGCCACTGGCCGAACGTGGTCGCCGCGCTCGATCGCCCCGACCTCGCCGACGATCCGCGGTTCGCCGACGCGTCCTCGCGGCTCGCCAACTCGGTCGCCCTCATCGCGGTGTTCGACGCGGTGTTCGCGACCCGTCCCTACGCCGAGTGGGCGGAGCGGTTCGACACCAACGACGTGTGGTACTCGCCGATCAACTCGATCGTCGATGCGATCGCGGATCCGCAGGTGATCGCATCCGGCGGCATCGTCGACATGGCGCCCCGCGACGGCGAGGAGCCGTACCAGGCGATCGCCTCACCGGTCGATTTCGACCGTCGCCGGCAGCACCCCGGCCCGGTGCCGTTCCTCGGCGAACACACCGACGAGGTGCTGAACATCGACGCGGTCGATTGAGTCGCGAGATGTTCGTGCGCCCGTTCGCCGACCCCGACACGCCGGCACTGTACGACGTGTGCCTGCGCACGGCCGACGCGGGTGGTGATGCGACGCACCTCCACCGCGAGCCGTCGCTCCCGGGGCACGTCTGGCTCGGTGCGTATCTCGCCCTCGAGCCCGAGCTGGCCTGGGTCGTCGACGACGGGAGTGGCCGGCCGGTCGGCTATGTCGTCGGTGCCGATGACACCCTGGCGTTCGAGGAGTCCAGGGAGCGGTCGTGGTGGCCCGGTCTGCGAGCGCTGTATCCGGAGACGATCGATCGATCCGACACGCTGGCCACCGGCACGATGACCGGCGCCGACGAGGAGCTGATTCGGACGATCCATCATCCGCATCCGCCGGTGCCCGAGGTCGTCGCGGAGTATCCGTCGCACCTCCACATCGACCTGCTGCCCGAGGCGCAGGGGCACGGGCTCGGTCGGGTGTTGATCGACACGCTCGGCGCCGCCCTCGTTCGCCGCGGTTCGACCGGCGTGTACGTCGGCGTGGCGGCAGTCAACACGCCTGCCCTCGGGTTCTATCGCCGGGTCGGGTTCGTCGACCTGCTGGTTGCCCCGGGCGTGGTCTGGCTCGGCCGCCGCCTCGCCTGACGGTGAGGACCGCCGACGTTGCAGCGGCCGCTACTCGGCGCCCTCGACGAGGAACACCCGGCTCTGCGCCGCGGCCTGGCGCAGCGGCAGCGCCGCCTGGTAGTCGTCGCCGTTGTACCAGTCCCGTGCTTGTTCCATGCTGTCGAATCGGAGCACCACGATGCGGCCCGTCACCGGCTCGCCCTCGAGTGACTCGACGGCGCCGCCACGGACCTCGTAGCTGCCGCCGCCGGCGACGACGCTGGCGCCGGCCAACGGTTTGTAGTTCTCGTAGACGTCAGGATCGGTGACTGACACCTCAGCGATCACGTACGCGGCCATCGTTTCCCCTCTTCCGACAGTGATGTGTGTTGGTGGCTTCGAGCCGGCGCGCCAGCTCCTCGATCACGGGGAGCCCGACCCGGAGGAACGAACGGTTGCCCGTGCGGCGCGGCGTCGCCGGGATCAGCTCGAGCACCGTCACGTTGAACGATGGCGACGCCGAGACCTGCAGTTGGGCGGTCCGATGCTTCACCCATCCGGTGCGCAGCGAAGCCGTCCACACCGGGTACGTCGACTGCGTCGGCTTCGACCCGCGATCGATCCTGAGTCGAGGGATCGGTTCGGCGAACAACTCGCCCGACCCGGCCACCTCCCACGCCTGCCACGGGTCGAGCAGGACGGGTCGGATGATCTCGGACTTCGTTCCCTCGCGCGCGGTGGCGGCGGGGGTGGTCGGATGCGAGCCCATACGGGGTCCCGCCTTGGCGTGGAACTGGCGGGCGTGGTCGATGCCGCCGTGCAGCGCCGTGACGGCCTTGCGCAACTGGTCGCCCACCGGCGTGACGCCATCGGGCCCTCGGTGTGCGCCGTCGTGTTCCGGGCCGGTGATGATCGTCGACCCGGTCGCGTACACGACCACGTCGTGGGCCTCGATCTCTTGCGCCTTGCGGTCGGCGCCGGGCGATGTTCGTGTCCGCACCACGCCGCCGACGTTACCGCCCAAGATGTTGCGGACCGGTCAGTGCGCTCCGTGCGCCGTGTCGCACCATCGTTCCTCACCGTCGAGGATCTGACCCGCACCGACACCTTCGAGCGCTGCGAACGGGCCGCAGGGATGGGGGACGATCCACACGTGGATCATCGGCGCCGGCGCGAACTTGACCAACGGTGGTGAGCACGTGCCGCCGACCGACGTGACGCTGCCGACGCGGGGTGCCTCCGGGTCATCGGTGAAGCACAGGTCGTCGTGGATGTGCCACTGCATCAAGGCCCCACCCCAGTCCGGCACATCCTCGAGCGGCATGTCGGTGGGCAGCATGAACATCGCCGAGACGAGCTGCTTCGTGCCGTCCGGCTGCGGCTCGTACACGAGGCTCTCGGGGAAGTCGGCATCGAGCCACACGTCGTCGTCGATCCAGTCCCACTGGATGTAGTGCTCGTGCCCGGTCAGGCCGTCACCGATCGAACGGAAGCCGGCCGCCTCGGCGACGGCCGGGTCGGCCCACTGCGGGAGGTCGCGGACGGTCGCGCCGACGAGGTTCTCGGCATACGCCTGTTGCTGCGGTGTGACACCCTCGACTCCGCTCAGGTCGATCGGCAGGCTCGGGTCGTACGGCGTGGGGGCCACCGTCGCGCTCGGGTCGCCGGTCGTTGCGTCGTGACCGTGCCCGCATTGGTCGACGCGTTGCCCGTCGCCGGCCACCTGCCCGGCACCGTGCCCTTCGAGGGCCGCGAACGGGCCGCACTCGTGGGGCGCGATCCAGACGTGCACCATCGGGTTCTCGCCACCGGCCTTCACCGTGCCTGCCGGACAGTTGCCGGCGTCGTCGGTGAGCCCCTTGACCACCGGGTTGCCGTTGTCGTCGAGTCCCCAGCACAGGTTGTCGTGCACGTGCCACTGCATCAACGGGCCCCCGAAGTCGACGAGCTCCGGATCGTCGAGCGGCCTGGTGTTGGCGATGAACATCGCCGACACCAGCGTGCGTTCGGCGCCATCGACCTGGTACACGAGCGACTCGGGCTTGCTCGGGTCGAGCCACTCGTCGTCGAAGATGAGTCCCGGGTTGATGTAGTGCTCGAAGCCCGTGCTCGCGTCGCCGATCGATCGGTACCCGAGGGCACCCACGGTCGAGACATCGGCGAACTGCGGCAGCTCGGTGAGTGTGTCGTTGACCAGTTGCTCGGCTCGCGCCTGCTGCTCGGCGGTGACGCCGTCGACGCCGGAGAAGTCGATCGGACCGGTGGGATCCCACGGGCGCGGCCACGTCGCACTGACCGTCGCGATCACGTCGCCGGTGTGGCCGTGTCCGTCATCGGTCACGACCTCTTCCTCGGCTGTGACGATCGTGTCGCCGGTGTGCCCGTGACCGTCCGTCGCCGCGGCGTCGTCGGTATGGGCATGGCCGTCGTCGACCACCGCCTCGTCGGTCCCTGCCGCGTGGTCGTGCGCGGCAGCACTGTCGGTGTGGGCGTGCTCGTGCGAGGTGGCGTCGACGGCGGCGGGGATCGTGAGTGCGACGGCGACGGCGGCGATGGCGGTGATCGGGAGCGCCCGGGCAGGTCGCGACTCGTCGCGAGCCCCGAAGTGCGACGCCGCGGCGACCACGGCGACACCTGCCAGCATGGCCGCGATGGTGTCGGCGAGCCCGGGATCCTCGGCCTGCTGCAGCCCGTCGATCCACGAGATCCCGACGAAGCGGGTCGTGATCCAACCGGCCGCGGCGATCAGGTTGACGATCGCGAGTGCGCCCGCCGTCAGGTTGTTGGGGCGCACCAGACCGGCGACGGCGACCTCGAGTTGGGCGATCGCCAGCACGACGAACAACACGGCCAGGGTGGTGCTGTCGGCGTGGGCTGCCCAGGCCGCGAGATGGATCACGCCGGCACTCGCTGATGCGATCGCGGCGATCGCCAGCTCACCGGACGCCGATCGGGCGCGTGACGGCTCGGTTGAACTGATCGGGGTTGAACTGGCCGTGGACGACCCGCCGACCCCCTCGACGTTGTCTTCCGCCACGAGTTGCGAGCCTACCGGTCGAACTGCGGCGGTCGCCGGTCGCGGAGGGCGGCGATCCCCTCGCGGTACTCCGCGGTCCGCATCGCTTCGTCGAGCAGGCGCTTCGACTCGCCGACCGATGCCGCGGCGTCGTGTCGGTGGAGGTCGCGATAGAGCTGGCGTTTGGTCGTCGTGACCGCATCCGGTCCGACGGTCGTGGCCAGCAGGCGGGCGTAGGCGTGCGCCGCGGCGAGCGCCGACTCGCCATCGGGGAGGACCTCGTTCCACAGACCCCAGTCGGCGGTGTCGGCGGCGGTGAGGATCCGGCCCGACAGCAACAGATCGGCAGCCCGGGTGACGCCGACGAGGCGGGGGAGCACCCAACTCATCCCGTACTCGGCGGGGAGGCCGAGCTTGGGTGCGGCGGTGGTGATCTTGGCGGGCGCGCTCGCGAACCGCAGGTCGCAGAACAGCGCCAGCGCCAGTCCGATGCCCGCCGCGGCACCGTTCACGGCGGCGATGATCGGGACCCGGAACCCGTAGTGCCACGCGAAGTCGTCGTCGAACTCGGGTTGCACCCCGTAGCCGGGATCGGCCCGATCGGCCGGGAGCCCGGTGTCGTACGACCCGCGGTCGGCGTGGGCGGCGAGGGCGTCGCTGTCACCACCGACGCAGAAGGCCGGCGGCGTACCCGTGACGACGACCGCCCGCACGTCGCGGTCGGCCTCGAGCTGGGCCATGATCCACCGGTACTCGGCGTGCATCCGCCCGGTCCACGCGTTGTGCCGGTGTGGCCGGTGCAACCAGACCGTGGCGACGTGGTCGGCGATCTCGAACCGGGTCGCCTTGAGCTCCATGTCGTTGGATGCTGGCTCCGGGTCGATCAGGGGATCCATCGCCGGTCATCCCCACAGTGCGGTCAATACCGGCGTCGCGTACTGGGGCCGGCACACGAGGAAGTCGGGGAGCCAGGGATCGCGGGCGTTGTAGACGAGCGGTGACCCATCGATGCGGCTGACGTGCAGCCCGGCGGCCTCGGCGACCGCCGCCGGCGCGGCCGAGTCCCACTGGTACATCCCGCCGTCGTGCAGGTAGATGTCGGCCTCACCGAGCACGACCGCCATCGCCTTGGCGCCAGCCGAGCCGAGCCGGACGGCATCGCATCCGAGGGCGTTGGCGACGATCACGGCCGCGTGCGGGGCACGGGTGCGGGAGGTGATCAGCCGCGGCCGTTCACGCTCGACGTGGTGGGCGTCCGGCGGCGGGTCCTTCGTGAGCACGAGATCGAGGGCGGGGAGGGCGACTGCAGCGGCGACGAAGTGGTCGCGGTCCCACAGCGCGACGTGGACCGCCCAGTCGTGGCGGCCGGGTTCGCCGAACTCGCGGGTGCCGTCGAGCGGGTCGACGATCCAGACCCGATCGGTGTTGAAGCGGCGGGGGTCCTCCAGACCTTCCTCCGACAGCACCGCGTCGTCGGGGCGGAACCGGCGAAGCTGATCGGCGAGGTAGTGCTGGCTGGCGGCGTCACCGCCGTCCATGACGTCCCACGCGTGGGCGCCACCGGTCCACATCCGCTCGCGGAGCTCCACCAACTTGTGACCCGCCTCGCGCGCCAACCGCGCGGTGAGCTCGCTGTCGGTCTCGTCGGGGGTCACGACCGGTCAGTCTGGCAGCCAGCCTCGCGAGCGGCACTCGTCAACTGGCGAGTCGCTTGTACTTGATGCGGTGTGGCTGGTCGGCGGCGACGCCGAGCTCCTTGTGGCGCCACGCCTCGTAGTCGGTGAAGTTGCCCTCGAACCAGCGCACCTCGCTGTCGCCCTCGAACGCCAGCACGTGGGTGGCGATGCGGTCGAGGAACCAGCGATCGTGGCTGATCACGACGGCGCAGCCGGGGAACGACTCGAGCCCGGCCTCGAGCGCCCGCAGCGTGTCGACGTCGAGGTCGTTGGTCGGTTCGTCGAGCAGCAGCACGTTGCCGCCGGACTTGAGCACCTTGGCGAGGTGCACGCGGTTGCGCTCGCCACCGGAGAGATCGCCGACCTTCTTCTGCTGGTCGGTGCCCTTGAAGTTGAAGCTGGCGACGTAGGCGCGCCCGTGGATCTCGCGGTTCCCGATCTTGAGGTGCTCGATGCCGTCCGTGATCTCGTCGTACACGCTGTTGTCGGCGGCGAGGGCGTCGCGACTCTGATCGACGTAGCTCAGTTGCACGGTGTCGCCGATCTTGATCGTGCCGGCATCGACCGGCTCGGAGCCCTCCGGCCAACCGTTGGCGGCTCCGATCAGCATCTTGAACAGCGTCGTCTTGCCGGCTCCGTTGGGCCCGATGATGCCGACGATCCCGGCTGGCGGCAGGGTGAACGACAGGTCTTCGATGAGCAAGCGGTCACCGAAGCCCTTGCGCAGGTTGGTGACCTCGATGACGGTGTCGCCGAGGCGCGGCCCGGGCGGGATCGCGATCTCGAGGCGATCGCCGCCGTCGCGGCCGGCTTCGGCCTCGGCCTGCAACTTCTCGTAGGCGATGAGGCGGGCCTTGCCCTTCGCCTGACGCGCCTTGGGCGCCATCCGCACCCACTCGAGCTCGCGCTCGAGCGACCGCCGCCGCGCCACGTTCGACTTCTCCTCGCGAGCGAGGCGCTCCTGCTTCTGCTCGAGCCACGACGAGTAGTTGCCCTCGAACGGGATGCCACGACCTCGGTCGAGCTCGAGGATCCACTTGGCGACGTTGTCGAGGAAGTACCGGTCGTGGGTGATGGCGACGACGGTGCCGGCGTACTCCTGGAGGAAGCGTTCGAGCCAGTCGACCGACTCGGCGTCGAGGTGGTTGGTCGGCTCGTCGAGCAGCAGCAGATCGGGCGCCGACAGCAGCAACCGGCACAGCGCGACGCGGCGACGCTCGCCGCCCGACAACGTCGTGACGTCGGCGTCGTCCGGCGGGCATCGCAGCGCGTCCATCGCGATCTCGACGTTGCGGTCGAGGCTCCACGCGTCGGTGGCGGCGATCTTGTCCTCCAACTCGCCCTGGAGCTTGCCGATCTTGTCGTAGTCGGCGTCGGGGTCGGCCCACATGGCCATCACCTCGTTGTAGCGGTCGATGACCGATTGGACCGCGGCGACACCGTCCATCACGTTGCCGCGCACGTCCTTCGATGCGTCGAGCTGCGGTTCCTGGGGGAGATAGCCGACCGAGAAGCCGGGTGTCAGTCGGGCCTCGCCCGAGAAACCGTCGTCGAGGCCGGCCATGATCCGCAGCAGGCTCGACTTGCCGGCGCCGTTGGCGCCGAGCACGCCGATCTTGGCGCCCGGGTAGAACGACAGCGAGATGTTCTCGAGCACCGTGCGGTCGGGTGGGTAGAAACGGGCCAGCTTGTAACAGGTGTAGATGAACTCGTGCGCCATGAGACGTTCGAGGCTACGCCCTGACCCCGGCCTCCCGTCTCCGGCCCCTCCCTGTTTGTGTCACCGCCACCGGCGAACCTCGCCGATGTCGGTGACACAAACAGGGGTTGGGAGGGGCGCGCGGTCGGGATCGGCGGGCGTAGGGTCGACGTCATGGTCGACAAGGTCACAGCCACGGAGTTCGACGCGACGGCGGACCTGCCCGACTGGCGGGTGCTGCTCGGACGGATCGAGGCCACGCTTCCGGACCGGCTCGTTCGAGGCGGGTGCCGCCTTCGTCGGTCTGATCGCCTCGGCCGCCGAGGCCGCCGACCACCATCCCGACGTCGACCTGCGGTATCCGGATCGGGTCAGCGTGACGCTCGTGACCCATGCCGCCGGGTCGCTCACCGAGTCCGACGTCTCGCTGGCCAGGACGATCTCCGAGCTGGCGACCGCCGCCGGCGTCCGCAGCGAACCGACGGTGGCATCGCGGCTGGAGATCGCCATCGACGCCCTCGACATCGACGCCATCCGTCCGTTCTGGCTGGCCGTTCTCGGCTATGCGGAGGAGCCGCCGCGGGCACCCGGCGCTCCGATCGATGCCGTCGTCGATCCGCACCGGATCGGACCGGCGTTCTGGTTCCAACAGATGGATGCGCCACGGCCGCAACGCAACCGCATCCACGTCGATGTCACGGTGCCACACGACGTCGCCGAGGAGCGTGTGGCCGCCGCGATCGCGGCGGGAGGCACTCTGGTCAGCGACAAGCGAGCCCGGGCGTTCTGGATCCTCGCCGACCCAGAGGGCAACGAGGCGTGCGTCTGCACATGGCAGGACCGCACCTGACGACGGCGCGCCGGGTGTTCAGCCGGTGGTCGTCGGCCCACCCTGCAGGCGGGTGACCGTCTCGGCGAACTCGCGAACGGTGTCGCCGATGATGTCGGCCACCGGGCGGATCGCGTCGATCCGGCCGGCGACCTGACCGGACAGCGCGATCGCGGCGTTCATGTCGCCGCCGAAGTAGAGCGCCATCGCGTTGCCGAACTCGCCGAACACGTTGTGCTCGGCGTGCACCAACTTCTCGGTCCGGTCGGTACGCAACGCTCGCAACGCGGGGGAGTGACGTTCGTTCAGGAACAGCGTGTCGGTCTCGGCCGCAGCGACGATCGCGTTCTTCCAGTTGTCGTGCACGGGGGACTCGAGGGCCGACACCATCCGCGTTCCCATCTGGACGCCCTCGGCGCCGAGCGCGAACGCGGCTGCCATCGTCATGCCGTCCATGATCCCGCCGGCGGCGATGATCGGCACGTCGACGCGCGATCGAACAAGGGGGAGCAGCACCATCGTCGACACCGGCGTCGGGCTCTTGAACCCGCCACCTTCACCACCCTCGACGACGAGGCCGTCGACCCCGGCATCGACCGCCTTGAGCGCCGTCGCCAGCGTCGGCACGACGTGGTAGACGGTCAGCCCGGCCGCCTTCAGCACGCTCGTGTACTTGGTCGGCGAACCGGCCGACGTGGTGACGAACTGCACGCCCTGGTCGATCACGAAATCGGCGATGCTGGCGTCGCGCACGAACGCCTGGGCGATGTTGACGCCGAACGGCCGATCGGTGAGATCGCGCATGAGGCGGATCTCGTCCTTGATCGCATCGAGCTCGCCGGACGATGTCTCGATGATCCCGCACGCACCAGCGCGTGACACGGCCGACGCCAACCGGCTCCTCGCGATCCATCCCATCGGCGCCTGCACGATGGGGATGTCGACCCCCAGGTGGCGGCTGACGCGGTTGTCGAACGCAGGGTGGTGGGGATTCACGCCGCCATTGTCGGCGGTCGGGTCACGTCGCGACGAGCGGGAACCGCTCGTCGTCGAGCGGGCCGCCCTCGACGAGGCCGCGCTGCTCGAACGGCGGCGAGTGCAGCCACGGGCGCAGTGCGAACACGGCGTCGTCGCCGAGCCATCGCAGACTCACCGCCCGCCGTCGCGCGGTCGACGAGTTGCCGGGCGCGTCGTGCAGTGTGCGGAAGTGGAACGCGATCACATCGCCGGGCTCGACGTCCCACGCCAGCACGGTGTGCCGTTCGATGTCGGCATCGAGGTCGGGGACCAGCTCGTAGCGGTCGACGCCCTCGGCGTACGGCGTGTGGTCGACGAACTTGCGTGGGACGAACCAACGGTTCCAGCGGTGAGAGCCGGCGATGAACCGCACCCCGGCCGATGCCGGCACGGGGTCGAGCGCGATCCACATGCTGACGTTCTGATCGCCGTCGACGCAGTAGTACGGCTGGTCGTGGTGCCATGGCGTGCGCTCGGTCGCGCCGGGCTCCTTCACCAGGGCGTGCTCGTGGAAGAACCGGGCCGTCGTCGATCCCATGAGGTCCTTGGCGATGTCGGCGAGCCCGCTCTCGTGCACGACCCGGCGGTAAGCGGGGACGTCCTGCCACGTCACGTAGTCGCTCCAGAACCCGACCGACTCGTCGGGGTTCGTGTACCAACTGGCCCACGCGCTCGGGTGCTGTCGGTTGTGCTCGACGCCAGCCGCCAGCAGCTCGATCCACCGCGGCTCGAGCGCGCCGCGGAGCACGATTGCCCCGTCGCGGCGGAACCGTTCGCTCGGGCCCTCCATGCCGCTACACGAGCCGTTCGCGGCGGGCGTCGATGACCCCGGTGTCGAAGCCGGCCAGGTGGAGCCCGCCGGCGAAACGGGCGTGCTCGATCTTGAGGCAGCGGTCCTGGACGACGTCGAGACCGGCGTCAGCGGCCGTCGCCGCGGCCGCGTCGTTCCGCAGTCCGAGCTGGAACCACAACGTCTCGGCGCCGCACGCGATCGCGTCGTCGGCGACCGACGGCAGGTCGTCGACGCGTCGGAACGTGTCGACGATGTCGGGCGGTGCGGGCAGGTCGGCGAGCGACGGGTACACCTTCTGGCCGAGGATCTCGGTGGCGCCCGGGTTCACGTACCAGATCGTCCAGTCGGTGGATCCGTTGAGGTAGGTGGCGACGAAGTGGCTCGCCCGCGCCGGGTTGGCGGACATCCCGACGATCGCCACGGTGCGGGTTCGCCGCAGGATCGCCAGCCGTTGCCGGGCGCTCGTGATGACGCTCACGAGGACGCTTCTCGCAGCGCCCGGTCGAGGTCCCAACAGATGTCCTCGACGTCCTCGAGGCCGACCGAGATGCGGACCAGGTCGGGCGGGATACCGCACGCGTGCAGCGCTTCGTCGGACAGTTGCTGGTGGGTGGTGGACGCGGGATGGATGATCAGCGTGCGGGCATCGCCGATGTTGGCGAGATGGCTGGCCAAGCGGCAGGCCTCGATGAACCTGACGCCCGCCGCCCGCCCGCCCTTGAGCCCGAACGCGAACACCGCGCCGGCACCGTCGGGCAGGTACCGCTTGGCCCGGTCGTACCACGGCGAGTCCGGGAGACCGGCGTACGACACCCACTCGACGTACTCGTGACCGGCGAGGAACTCGGCGACCGCGACCGCGTTGTCGACGTGTTGGCGCATCCGCAGCGCGAGCGTCTCGAGCCCCATGAGGAACAAGAACGCGTTGAACGGCGTCATCGTCGCCCCGACGTCGCGGAGCTGCTCGGACCGCAGCCGGGTGAGGAAGCCGTACTCGCCGAAGTTGCCCCACCACGAGATGCCGCCGTACGACGGGATCGGTTCGGTCATCAGCGGGAACCGACCGTTGTCCCACGGGAAGCCGCCCGACTCGACGATCGCGCCTCCGATCGACGTGCCGTGGCCACCGACGAACTTGGTGACCGAGTGCAACACGATGTCGGCGCCGTGCTCGATCGGCCGGCACAGGTACGGCGTGGCGGTCGTCGAGTCGACCACGAGCGGGAGGCCGTTGGCGTGGGCGACGTCGGCAAGCCCGGCGAGGTCGGCGACCATGCCCGAAGGGTTGGCGATCACCTCGGTGAAGATCGCCTTCGTCTGCGGCGTGATCGCGGCCGCGATCTCGTCGGGCTCTGGCCGCTCGACGAACGTCGTGTCGACGCCGAACCGGCCGAGCGTCACATCGAACAACGTCCGCGTGCCGCCGTAGAGCTGGGCGCTGGCGACGAGATGGTCGCCGGCGCCGGCCAGCGACGCCATCGTGAGGAACCCGGCGGCCTGGCCGCTGGCCGTGCCCACCGCGCCGATGCCACCCTCGAGCGACGCCAGGCGCTCCTCGAAGGCGGCGACCGTCGGGTTCCCGATCCGGCTGTAGATCGATCCGAACGTCTGCAGCGCGAACAGGTTCGCCGCCTCGGCCGTGTCGTGGAACACGAACGACGTCGTCTGGTAGATCGGAACCGCCCGCGCCCCGGTGGTGGGATCGGGCCGCCCGCCGGCGTGCACCGACCTGGTTCGGAACCCGTAGTGCCGGTCGTCGGACCCCGTCGCCGGCCGGTCCGGCCGCTCTGTGACCACGAGGGTCATGTTGTCGCGAGACCCGAACCAGCACAACATCGGACGCTCGATCGACCGCACGCCCGTGCCCGAATCCGCACAGAACGGCCGGACGCGCCGACAGGTGTGCACGAGTCCGGACAGAGCAGCTGGGCGCGCGCGGGACCGCCGGGGCGCGCGCTGGACCGGCGCGAGGGCGGCGGGTGGAATTGGTGGGGCGATGGCAGAAACCCGCCAGCCGGATGTGCTCGCGAGTCCGTACCGTCTCCGACGTCATGAGGACCACCGCGGGCGCGCCCCCACACACCCCCACATCACACGGCGCGCCGGCTCACTACGTGATGCAGCCCGCCGATTGGTTGCGACTCGCGCTGCCCGGTGTGATCTGGGGGTCCAGCTTCTACTTCATCGCCGAGGGGCTCGATTCGTTCGAGCCGGCGCTGATCACGCCGTTGCGGGTGTTGTTCGGGTTCGCGACGTTGCTCGCGTTCCCGGCTGCGCGAGCGCCGATCGAGCGCGGCGACCTTCGGCTCGTCGGGGTGCTCGGCGTCGTCTGGCTGGCAGTACCGCTCACCCTGTTCCCGTTCGCCGAGCAACGTGTGTCGTCGAGCGTCACCGGCATGCTCAACGGCGCGACGCCGCTGTTCGTCGCGATCGTGGCGACGATGATCGCCAGGCGACCGCCGCCGGCACATCAGCTCCTCGGGTTGTTCGTCGGCCTCGCGGGCGTGGTGGTGATCGCCCTGCCGTCGCTCGACGAGGGGTCGTCGAGCGGGATCGGCGTGGGCATGATCTTCGGCGCCCTCGCCTGCTACGGCGTGGCGTTGAACGTCGCACGCCCGTTGCTCTTGAAGTACGGGGCACTCCCCGTGATCTGCCGGGCGCAAGCCGTCGCCCTCGTGCTGACCGCCCCGTTCGGGATCGCCGTGCTCCCGGAGTCGAGCTTCAGCTGGCACAGCGCGCTGGCCGTGGTGGCGCTCGGCGTGCTCGGGACGGGCGCCGCGTACGTGTTGGCGGCGAACAACGTCAGACGCCTCGGGAGCACGCGGGCATCGGTCACGACGTACCTCATCCCGGCGGTCGCCCTCGCGCTCGGCGTCGTGCTCCGCGACGAGAAGGTCGCCGCGCTGTCGATCGTCGGGTCGCTCGCGGCACTGCTCGGGGCGTACCTCACGAACCGGTCGCCACGAAGCCCCGTCGATCCAACCGTGACCGTTGCCGCTGGCGCCGGACGTTGAAGCCGACGAGTCGCCAGCAGCCCGATTCGGGCATGCTGTCGGAATGACGATCTTCGAGCACGACATCAACACCCTCGGCGGCGAACCGGCGAGCCTCGCCGAGTACGAGGGACACCCGGTGTTGCTGGTCAACGTGGCGTCACGGTGCGGGCTCACCCCGCAGTACACCGGTCTGGAACAGCTGCAGGACACGTACGGTCCGCAGGGGTTCAGCGTGCTCGGCTTTCCGTGCAACCAGTTCGGTGGCCAGGAGCCCGGGACCGCCGAGGAGATCCAGTCGTTCTGTTCGACGACCTACGGCGTCACGTTCCCGATGTTCGAGAAGATCGACGTGAACGGACCTGGCCGACACCCGATCTACGCCGAGCTGATCGACGTCGCCGACGCCGAAGGACACTCGGGCGACATCCGCTGGAACTTCGAGAAGTTCCTCATCGGCACCGATGGTTCGGTCACCCGCTTCGGACCGCAGGTGACGCCCGAGGACCCGGACTTGGTCGCCGCCATCGAATCGGCGCTCGCCGGTTAGATCGTCGCCGGTTGCACCGTGAACGCCGTCGAACGATGAACGCCGTCGCTGTCGTCGACTACACCGCCGCGGACGCACCGCAGGACTTCACGCGAAGCCTTCGCGACACCGGGTTCGCGGTCCTCGTCAACCACCCGTTGCCATGGGATCTCGTCGAGGAGATCTACGCCGAGTGGTCGGCGTTCTTCGATTCGCCGGCGGTCCTCGACTACGTCGTCGACCCGTCTGCGCAAGAGGGCTACTTCCCGCCCGACATGTCCGAGACCGCCAAGGGTCGCGCCGTGCGCGACCTCAAGGAGTTCTTCCACGTCTATCCGTGGTCGGTGTTCCCGTCGGAGGTCAGCGGTGCCGCGCTCCGCTACGCCGAGATCGCCACCGAGCTGGCCAAGACGTTGCTCGGATGGGTCGAGGCGAACACGCCGGACGATGTCGCCGCCCGCTTCTCCCAACCGTTGGCGTCGATGATCGAGGGCAGCCGCCGGACGTTGCTTCGGGTCCTGCGCTATCCGCCCCTCGACGGAGCCGAGGCCGAGGGGGCAGTTCGCGCCGCCGCCCACGAGGACATCAACTTGCTGACCGTGCTCCCTGCCGCCAACGAGCCAGGGCTGGAGTTGCTCGATGCCGAGGGTCGATGGTTCGCCGTGCCGTGCGACCCCGGATCGGTCGCTGTCAACGGCGGCGAGATGCTCGACCTGGCGAGCGGCGGCTACTACCCGGCGACGACGCACCGCGTCGTCAACCCGACCGGCGAGGCGGCCACCCGGCCCCGCATGTCGCTGCCGTTGTTCCTGCACCCTGCCGACGACGTGATCCTGGCCAACGGTCGAACGGCGTCGTCGTTCCTCGCCGAACGCATCCGCGAGCTGCGCGGCGGCGATCGCTGAGATCACTGCGCGCGACTCCTCCGCGACCTGAGGTACGGTCGATTTCATGCTTCCGATCGCCCCCTTCGGCCGGACCGGCCATCCATCCACCCGCCTGATCTTCGGCGCGGCCGCGCTCGGCTCGATGACGCAGGAACGTGCCGACGCGACGCTCGCGTCGGTCGCGGCCAGCGGGATCAACCACATCGACACCGCCGCTGGGTACGGCGAATCCGAGGTGCTGCTCCGACCATGGCTGGCGCACCATCGCGCCGACGTGTTCCTCGCGACCAAGACCGGTGAACGCCAGGGCGCCGACGCGCGGGCCGAGCTCGAACGATCGCTCACGCGGATGGGTGTCGACCAGGTCGATCTGATCCAACTGCACAACCTCGTCGAGCCCGACGAGTGGGACGTCGCGTTCGGTGCCGACGGTGCCGTCGCGGCGCTGGCCGCGGCACGCGACGAGGGGCTCGTGCGCTTCATCGGCGTCACCGGTCACGGCTTGCGGATCGCCGAGATGCACTTGCGCAGCCTCGAGCGGTTCGACTTCGACTCGGTGCTGCTTCCGTACAACTTCACGCTGCGTCAGGAGCCCGACTATCGCGACGACCTCGACCGCCTGCTGGACCTGTGCGCCGAACACGACGTCGCGGTGCAGACGATCAAGGCGATCGCCAGGCGCCGCTGGCAGGAGCAGCCCGAGCAGCGCTTCAGTTGGTACGAGCCGCTGACCGACCCCGATGCCATCGGCCGTGCCGTGCGCTACGTGCTGTCGGATGACCAGCTCTTCCTCAACACCACGAGCGACGCTCGCCTGATCCCGTACATCGTCGACGCCGCCGAGGGAGCGCTCGATCGTCCGAGCGACGACGAGATGCTCGCCGACAACGAGGCGTTCGGGATCTCACCGTTGTTCGACGGCAGCGAGCTCGAGCGAATCTGACCGCCCGCGATGTCCGGTCAGACCCTTCGGTCAGACCGTCCGGTCGGGTCGTTCAGGTCAGCGGGAACTCGATCGGAACGGTGTCACCGGAATACGTGACGCGGTCCCACCGCAGCGCGGCGGCCGGGCTGTCGAAGGCGCGGATCACGCCATCGCCGTCGACCCACACCGTGAGCAGCGTGTCGTCGAGTGCGCTGGGCAGCGGGACCACCGTCGCCACCCACTCGTTCCACTGGAACGGATGGTCGGTGGAGTACCGCCCGGCGTCGAACCGCATCGCGTACATCGTCGTCTCGTCGACGCCGGCGACTGGGACGTCCCGCTCGCGGTCGTCGATCGACACATAGCCGTCGCGCCAGGTCGTCGTGAGGACGTCGTCGGTGTCGACGACGGAGAGGTACATCACGAGCGACTTGAGTTGCGGCTCGCGTGGGTCGGACCAGCCGAGCTCCCACGGGCCGGCGTCGCGTCGGAGCGCGAGACGACCGCCCGCGTCTCCGACGATCTCGATCCCGGCGAGGTCGGTGTCGGCGGCGCCCAGGAACCGGAACGTGCCACTTCCGTGATCGACGGTGATGTCGCCGACGAGCCCACCCACCTCGGGACCGGACACGACGTGGTACGACGCCGACTGGACCTCGGCGCTGTCGACCCCAGGCGCGGGGAGGCGGTCGCGACCGAGGTAATCGGCGAGGGCGTCGACCGCGAAGTACCCGGCGACCAGCAGCCCGCCGAGGATCACGAGGAGGACGAGCATCCGCAGGATCCGCCGCCACCAGGGGTTGGCCCGCCGGTGCACCAGCGCCTGGCGCTCGGCCTCCGGGCGGTACGACCGAAACCCCGCTGATCGTGGCGCCTCGTGATCCGGCCCGGTGCCAGGTGCACGGACGGGAAGGCGCGGCAGCACCGGCTCGTCGACGGGAGTCGGGGAGGCGGCCGGCCGGTCTGTCCCCGTCGGATCAGACATCCACGGGCTCCCGCGCCGCGATCGGTGGCGTCCCGACGACGCTCGTGCGGAACATCTCGCGACGCACGCCCCGATAGTCGTTCAGCGCGTTGTGCTGCGTGCACCGGTTGTCCCAGATCGCCAACATGTTCGGCCGCCACTTGAGCCGGCACGTGAAGTTCTCGTTGACGGAGTGGCGGTGCACATGGCCGAGCAGCCCGGCGCTCTCGGTGTTCGACCACCCGTCGATGCGGGTGGTGTAGATCGAATTCACGTACAGGACCTCGCGTCCGGTCTCGGGATGGCGCGTGACGACCGGGTGCACCTGGTGGCGGTACGCCTCCTGCGACGGCTCGATCGCCATCGACGACTTGCCCTTGACCGTGTCGAGGTAGCCGCCGGTTCCGTACGTCGCGCCGGCCGAGTGCACGGCATCGAGCGTGCGCAACGTGTCGCGCAGTCCCGACGACAGCGTCTCGAACGCGAGGTACTGGTTGGCCCACACCGTGTCGCCGCCGTGATCGGGGACCTCGCGGGCGTGCAACAGCGTGAACGACGGCGGCACGGGGAGGTACGACAGGTCGGTGTGCCAGGCGTTGGCGAAGTTCAGCTCGTCGTCCGGCTCCTTGATGACCCGGATCACGTACGGACGGTCGTCGAGCGGTTTGACGAACGGCGTGACGTCGCGACCGCCGAGCTGATCGGTGAGGCGCTCGAGGTCGTCGAGCGTCATTGGCTGGTCAGGCAGGAACACGACGAGATGATCGAGGATCGCGGCGCGCAATGCGGCGAGCGTCGAAGAGTCGAGCTCGGTGGTCAGGTCGAGCCCGGTCACGAACGCACCCAGCGATCCGGCCGCCGGCTCGACGTGCAGGGTCGCCTGATGCGCCGCGTTGCCCACGCCGACATCGTCGCACGTCGGCTTCGCGATGTCGTGACTCACGACCGCACCGCGCCACCCCTCCAGTCCTCGACCGCACCGGCCTCCTCGGGGCGGAACCCGAGGCTGCGCAGACGCGGCTTCTCGCGCAGGCTGCGCTTGAGCTCGGCGAAGCCAGGGAACGTCGCCAGGTGGATGACCGAGTCCCAGAGCGCCACCGCGTCGGCGGGGTCGGGGATCTGGGAGATCACCGGACCGAAGAACGCCGGGCCATCCGGCGGGCGGAACACGATGATCGGGGTGCCGACATCGCGGCCGGTCCTGGCGAGTGCTTCGTCGGTCTCGGCCTCGATCTGCGCGTCCCACGACGTGTCGTCGAGCGCGGCCACCAACGTGGTCGGGAGACCGGCGGCGCGAAGGACCTGCTCGGCATGCTCGGGTGTGCCCCGCCAGCGGAGGTCGTCGCCTTCGACGCGGTCACGATCGAAGATGCTCTCACCGGCCGCGGTGTAGTAGCGGCCGACCCCCTCCGATCCCGCCTCCGCACGAACCGCGGCGGCGACGCGCAGCAGGCGTAGTCCCGACGTGTGCCCGTACTCGTACCCGGCGGGGAAGTCGCGCTCGTAGTCCTTGTGCTTGTTGACGATGCGCAGCGAGATGAACCGCCAATCGACGGTGTATTCCTTGAGCGCGACGACCTGCTCGACCCATCGCGACGTGATCCACGCGAACGGGCAGATCGGATCGAAGTGAAAATGCAGGTCGGACGGCATCTGTGCACGATAACTGGCGGCCATTGACGACTCTACGAGCGCGTCGAGGCAGGTATCCGGGCATCGATCACCGGGTACGATCGATGTCGTGGCAGTGCCGGAAGTCGAGGAGCCAACGTTCGGGGCGAACTCCTGGCTGGTCGAGGAGATGTACGAGCAGTTCAGGGCCGACCCCGACTCGGTCGGTGAGGCGTGGAAGGAGTTCTTCGCCGACTACCGCTCGGTGACCGAGACCATCGCGTCCCACGTGGCGCCCGTACACGACCACCCAGCCGACGACCGACCACAGCCGGCCGACCCGGCCCTGGCGTCACCGCCCGCCGGTGTCGCGGTCGCCGCCGAGCCACCGCCGGCGACGGCAGCACCAGTTGCGACCCCACCCGCGCCAGCACCGGTCCCCGCAACCCCGGTCGCGGCCGCGCCGGCCGACGAGCCGGGCGCGCCGATCCGCGGTGCGGGGGCGGCGATCGCCGCCAACATGGAGCGCAGCCTCACGGTGCCGACGGCCACCAGCTTCCGCAACGTGTCCGCACGCCTGCTCGAGGTCAACCGCAACGTGATCAACGGCTACCGCGCCCGCAGCGGCCAGGGCAAGGTCAGCTTCACGCACCTCATCGGCTTCGCGGTGGTACGGGCGATCGCCGATGCCGTCCCGGCGATGAACAACGGATTCCTCCTGGGTGCCGACGGGAAGCCACGGCTCCTCAAGAACGAGCACGTCAACATGGGGCTCGCGGTCGACGTCGACAGGGGCGATGGCACGCGCACGCTCGTGGTGCCCGTCCTCCGCGACGCGGACACCCTCGACTTCGCAGGGTTCCTGGTCGCGTACGAGGAGATCATCCGCAAGGTCAGGAACAACAAGCTCGCAGTCGTCGACTTCCAGGGCGCCAGCGTGACGCTGACCAACCCGGGCACGATCGGCACCGTCCAGTCGGTCCCGCGTCTGATGCCGGGGCAGGGGGTCATCGTCGGAGTCGGCACGATCGACTACCCGGCCGAGTTCGAGGGAGCCGACCGCGCCAACCTCCAGTCGCTCGGCATCTCCAAGGTCGTCACCATCACCAGCACCTACGACCACCGCATCATCCAGGGTGCGGAGTCCGGGCTGTTCCTGAAGCGGGTGCACGAGCTGCTGCTCGGCGAGCACGGCTTCTACGACGACATCTTCCACGCCCTCGGGATGCCGTACGAGGCCGTCAAGTGGCGTCCCGACGTGCACCCGATCGACCGGGACGAGGCGATGCTGCACAAGCAGGTGCAGGTCGCCAAGCTGATCCGCGTCCATCGCGTGCGTGGCCACCTGATCGCCGACCTCGATCCGCTGCGCTGGAAGAAACCGCACACACCGGTCGAGCTCGACCCGGCCACGTACGGCCTCACCATCTGGGACCTCGACCGCGAGTTCCTCACCGACGGCGTGGCCGGGACGTCCAAGATGCGACTCGGCGACCTGCTCGGTGTGCTGCGCGACGCCTACTGCCGCACCATCGGCGTCGAGTACATGCACATCCAGGAGACCGACGAGCAGCACTGGATCCAGAGCCAGGTCGAGGGCGTCCACCCCCAGGTGTCGAAGGAGCAGAAGCACCGCATCCTCGAGCGCCTGAACGCGGCCGAGGCGTTCGAGAAGTTCCTCGCCACGAAGTACGTCGGCACCAAGCGGTTCGGCATCGAGGGCGCCGAGTCGGCGATCCCGATCCTCGACGAGATCATCTCCGGCGCAGCCGACGCGGGTCTCGACTCGTGCGCCATCGGGATGGCCCACCGCGGTCGCCTGAACGTCTTGTCCAACATCATGGGCAAGAGCTACGAGGCGATCTTCTCCGAGTTCGAAGGTCACGTCGACCCGACCACGGTGCAGGGCTCCGGTGACGTCAAGTACCACCTCGGCGCAACCGGCAAGTACGTCAGCCCTTCGGGTGCCGACATCCGCCTCGAGCTGGCCGCCAACCCGAGCCATCTCGAGACCGTCAACCCGGTCGTGATGGGCATCGTCAGGGCGACCCAGGACCAGATCGACCCACCCGGCTCGTTCCCGGCGCTCTCGCTGCTCATCCACGGTGACGCGGCGTTCGCCGGCCAGGGCATCGTCGCCGAGTGCCTGGCGATGAGCGACATCAGTGGCTACCGGGTGGGCGGCACGATCCACCTCATCATCAACAACCAGATCGGCTTCACGACCGCACCGCAGTTCGCGCGTTCGTCGATCTACTGCTCCGACGTCGCCAAGACCGTGCAGGCACCGATCTTCCACGTCAACGGCGACGATCCCGAGGCGTGCGTGCGCGTCGCGCGGCTGGCGTGGGAGTACCGCCAGCGCTTCCACAAGGACGTCGTCATCGACATGGTCTGCTACCGGCGGTACGGGCACAACGAGGGCGACGACCCGAGCTACACCCAACCGCTCATGTACAAGGCGATCGCCGAGCGCCGCAGCGTTCGCAAGCTGTACGTCGAGACCCTCGTGAAGCGCGGCGACATCACCGTCGACGAGGCCGAGCAGGCGCTGGTCGACTTCCAGAGCAAGCTCCAGGTCGCGCTCGACGAGACCCGCGCCCAGGCGTCGGCGCCGGTCAAGGCCGCCAAGCCACCCAAGCCGCTCGGCGTGCTTCCGCACATCTCGACGGGTGTCGAGCGTTCCGTCCTCGACCGGGTCTTCGCCAAGCTCACCGACTACCCGCAGGGCTTCACCGTCCACCCCAAGCTGGCCAAGCAGTTCGAGGGCCGCACGCGGATGTACGAGGACGAGGCCGAGGTCGACTGGGCGACGGCCGAGTCGCTGGCGATCGGGTCGCTCGTGCTCGAGGCTCATTCGGTGCGCCTCGCCGGCCAGGATTCCCGCCGCGGCACGTTCAGCCAGCGCCACGCCGCGCTGATCGACTACGAGACCGGTGAGCCGTGGATCCCGCTCCACGAGCTCGAGGGTGCGGAGGCGAGCTACTGGGTGTACGACTCGCTCCTGTCGGAGTACGCCGCGCTCGGGTTCGAGTACGGCTACGCGCACGCCAACACCGAGGCCCTCGTGATGTGGGAGGCCCAGTTCGGTGACTTCATCAACGGTGCCCAGATCATCATCGACCAATTCCTCGTCGCCGCCGAGGACAAGTGGGACCAGAACAACGGTCTCGTGCTGCTCCTCCCGCACGGCTACGAGGGTCAGGGCCCCGAGCACTCGTCGGCCCGCATCGAGCGGTTCCTGATCCTCGCCGCCGAGGACAACCTCCAGCTGTGCAACGCGACGACGGCGGCGCAGTACTTCCACCTGCTGCGACGGCAGGTGCACAGCGAGCGCCAGACACCGCTCGTGGTGTTCACCCCGAAGCAGGGCCTGCGGATGAAGCAGACCCGGTCGGCGATCGACGAGCTCACCACCGGTTCGTTCCAGGAGGTCATCGACGACGCCAGCGTCGGCGACCCGTCGGCAGTCCGCCGGATCGTGTTCTGCTCCGGCAAGGTCGCCTGGGACA
Source organism: Ilumatobacteraceae bacterium (assembly GCA_963776935.1). GTDB lineage: Bacteria > Actinomycetota > Acidimicrobiia > Acidimicrobiales > Ilumatobacteraceae > JALOLG01. The sequence goes on from CAVZOP010000002.1 coordinate 73,905, forward strand.
CGATCGCCGAGCGCGATCGGCGCCGCGCTCCGGTCGCGGTCGTGCGAGTCGAGCAGCTGTACCCGCTGCCGACCGAGCAGATGCTGACGATCGTGCGCGGCTACCCGAACGCCAAGGAGCTGATCTGGCTCCAGGAGGAGCCCGAGAACATGGGCGCCTGGAACTTCATCGAGCACCACACGTGGCGGGTCAAGGAACAGGGCTACGACTTGAACCACGTGTCACGGGTCGCGTCGGGCAGCCCGGCGACCGGCTCGAAGACGGTCCACGACCAAGAGCTCGCCGACCTCATGGACGAGGTCTTCGCCGGCCTGTGAGCCCTCGGTTTGTGTCACCGCAACCGGCGACCCTCGCCGATGTCGGTGACACAAACCGCGGCGGGGTGGAGTGAGCCGACTCAATTCAGCGGAGTGTGATCCCGAGCACGGACTCGAGGTCGCTGATCGCCTGCTCGGCTGACGTCACCTTGATCGTCGTCATGCCCATCGCCGCGGCCGGCTTGAGGTTGACGCCGAGGTCGTCGAGGAACGCGCACTCCTGCGGCGTCACCCTGGCGAGCCGGCACGCCAGCTCGTAGAACGCCGGCTCGGGCTTGCGCACGCCGACCTTGCTCGACTCGACGACGTGATGGAAGCGGGCCATGACGGCGCCCACGTCGGGCCGTGCCTCGCCACCGACGACGTTGTTCGTGAGGCACGCCGTCGTGTAGCCGGCCTCGATGACGCGGTCGAGGGCGACCACCATCTCGGGACGCACCTGGCCGTTGAGCAGACCGAGGACGTCGCCGCCCGGAACACGATGACCGAACTGCTCGGACTCGGCGGCGAACGCGGCGTCGAACTCGGTGACGGTGATCTCGCTGCGTTCGAACCGGGCCCACGCGTTGGCGTCGGGGTCGGCCGCGTTGACCCGCCTGATGAAGTCCTGCGGGAGCCCGTTCGACGACTCGTATCGGTTGAACGCCTCGAACGGGCTGGCGAGGATCACTCCGCCGAAGTCGAAGAACACTGCGTTGATCACGGTCGACGACTCTACGATTACCGGTCGAATGACGACCAAGACCGCAAACTCGCAGCATGTGGTGGTCGACGGCTCGAACATCGCGACCGAGGGTCGTTCGATGCCGAGCCTCGCCCAGCTCAACGAGGCCGTCAATTCGTACATCGCCGATCACCCCGGTGTGACGGTGACGGTCGTCGTGGATGCCACGTTCGGTCACCGCATCGCGCAGTCCGAGGTCAAAGAGTTCGACGCCGCGATCGCCAACAACGAGCTGGTCGCTCCGCCGGCCGGCGCGATCGGCCGCGGTGACGCGTTCGTGCTGAGCATCGCCAAGAAGGCCAAGGCGACGATCCTGTCGAACGACTCGTTCCAGGAGTTCCACGGAGAGCACGACTGGTTGTTCGACGACGGCCGGCTGGTCGGCGGCAAGCCCGTGCCGCACGTCGGGTGGGTCTGGGTCGCGCGCAGCCCGGTGCGGGGGCCGATCAGCCGCAAGTCGGTGCGGGCCTCGAAACCACCACCGGCCCGCGGTGCGGCCTCGGACGGCGGTCCCAAGGCCGATCGTGAGCCGGCCGCCAGGCGCGGGTCGACGCGTCGGGCGAGCAAGGAGGCGACCGGCCCGATGCCGGTGCCGACGATGCCGCCGCCGGGCCGGGCGGCGACCGCAGGCGACGGCAAGGGTGCAGCCGCGCCATCGACCCAACCGGGCGACGTGGTGAACGACCTGATGCCGTTCCTCGACTTCGTGCAGCACCATCCGGTCGGCACGAGCGTGAACGCCATCGTCGACAGTTACTCGTCGCACGGCGCCTACGTGAAGATCGGCGAGGTCTTCGGCTACGTGCCCCTGCGTTTGATGTCCGATCCACCGCCGCGGAGCGCGCGCGAGGTGATGAAGATCGGCGATGCGGTCACGCTGGTGGTCGCCAGCTTCGCGCCTGCCCGGCGCAGCATCGACTGCGCGGTCCCCAACATGGCGTCCGTCGTCGAGCCGCAGGACGGCGAGGCCGTGGCGGCCGAAGCCGCCGGCGCTGCCGAGCCGTCCGCCAAGCGGGCGCCCGGCGCGGAAGGCGGCGACGAAGAAGGTGGCGGCGGCGCCCGCCAAGGCGCCGGCGAAGAAGGCGGCTCAGCCACCGGCCACCAAGAAGGCCGCCGAGCCGCGCGCCGCCAAGAAGGCGCAGGCGACGAAGGCGTCGACGGCCCCGAGCGCCGAGGTCCCGAACGAGGCGGCCGCGGCGCCGACCGCCAAGCCACAGTCACCGCGGACACCGGCCAGGAAGGCGGCCCCGCGGGGCGCGTCCCGAAGGTCGCCGGCACCCGGCGCCTCACCCGCCGACGAGGTCGTTTCGCCCGAGGCGCGGGCCCGCCGACGTGGCCCGAGGACCTCCCCGGCGGTGCCCGACACGGCGGCCGATCCGGCGAGTCCGACGGAACCCGGCGGAGTGGTCACCCCGCCGCCGGCGGCCCCGCCGCGGCAGCGCACCCGCGCTACGAAGAAGGTCGCCGACTCGTGATCCGGTTGGCCACCTGGAACGTCAACTCTTTGAAGGTTCGCCTCCCGCGCGTCGAGCAATGGCTCGCCGAGGTCGAGCCCGACATCGTGTGCCTCCAGGAGACCAAGGTCGCCGACGACGCGTTCCCGGCGCTGACGTTCGCGTCGATGGGTTACGAGTCGGCCCACCACGGTCAGGGGCAGTGGAACGGCGTCGCGGTGTTGTCGAAAGTCGGTCTCGACGACGTCGTGACGAACTTCGCGACGGGCATCGATCCCGACGTCGACGCGCGGATCATCACCGCGACGTGCGCCGGCATCCGCGTGTCGAGCGTGTACGTGCCGAACGGCCGCAGCCTCGACCACGAGCACTACGTGTACAAGCTCGACTGGCTCGGCCGGCTCGGTTCGCACGTCACGTCCGGGTCAGGGACCGACGGCGCTGTCGTGGTCGCCGGCGACTTCAACATCGCCCCCGAGGACCGCGACGTCTACGACCCCGCCAAATTCGTCGGCGCGACGCACGTCAGTGAGCCGGAGCGGGCCAGGTTGCGCGAGCTCGCCGACCACGGCCTCGTCGATGTGTTCCGGCGCCACTACGACGGCGGCGGTGTGTACTCCTGGTGGGATTACCGGGCGGGCGACTTCCACGAGGGTCGCGGGATGCGGATCGACCTGATCCTCGCCACCGAGCCGGTCGCCGAGCGGATCGAGTGGTGCGCGATCGATCGCAACGCCCGCAAGGGCAAGCTCCCGAGCGATCACGCGCCGGTGCTGGTCGACCTCCGCGACTGATCGGCGTCGAGCACCCGGGCAATCCCGGGATACAGACGGCCGGCCGTGAGCAGTCCCATCCCGGTCAGTTGGGCGAGCTCGTCGGCCGAGCTGGGGCGCTGGTCGGCGATCGCCCTGAGCATCGCCGACGAGCACAGCGCGTCGGGCAGGATCCCCGCCGCCCGGGCCGCATGATCGCGCCAGGCGTTGAGCTCGTCGTGGAGCTCGAGCTCGTTGCGGCGCATCGAGTCCATGACGACGAGCTCGGCCGGCGGGGGAGCGAAATGTGCTTCGACCGGGATGAACGTGGCGATCAGCGGGCTCGGCTTGCGTTGGTACCCGCCGCGGCGGGCGCACCACGTGACGATCAGGTCATCGGTCGCACGGGTCAGGGCGACGTACAACAGGCGCGCTTCCTCGGCGCGCTCGGCCCCGGTCGTCGCCGAGCGAATCGGCACGAGTCCGGTCTCGACGCCGGTGACGAACACGGTGTGCCACTCGCGGCCCTTGGCGCCGTGGAACGTGAGGAGCTCGACGCCGCGATCGTCGCGGAGGTCGAACGGATCGGTCGTCGACACCCACATTCGATACGCCGCGCCGTCGCCGAGCGGCTGCTCGCGGAGGAACTCGAGCACCGAGTCGGCGACTCGGACCTGCTCGGACGTGAGCTCCACTCGGTGACCCTCGGGATCGAGCCCGTCGAGGAGGTCGTGCGCCCACGAACGCAACCTCGCCGCGGATCCCTGCCGCGACGCCGCGCTCACCGCATCGCGGTACGGCGATCCGGCGCCGTCGATCCGTCGCCTGACCGGGAGGCCGGTCTTCTCGATCGATGCCCGGATGGCGACGAGTTGGGCGTTCGTTCGGGCGAGCACGGCGACTCCGCCGGTGCCCACGAGGCCCGGATCGAGATGGTTGACGAGCCGGGCCACGGTCGCCGCCTCGTGCTCCTCATCGGTGCAGTCGACGACCCGGACGGCGTGACCGTCGGGCCGGCTGGATCTGATCGTCGTCGGCTGCCCGCCCGTGGCGAGCACGTGGCCACCCGCCTCGACGATCTGGGGTGTGCAGCGATGGTTGGTCGGCAGTCGGACGATCTCGATCCCCGGAAATCGATCGCTGACCTCGATCAGCAGGCTCGGGTCGGTGCCGTTGAAGGCGAAGATCGCCTGCGCCGGGTCGCCGACGAGGAACAGGTCGTCGTTGTCGTGGCGCAGGAGATCGACGAGGCGGTGCTGGACCGGGTTGAGGTCCTGCGCCTCGTCGACGAGCAGGTGCCGGAAGCGCCACCGAGTGGCGTCGGCGAAGTCGTCGTCGTGTTGCAGCGCATCGACAGCGAGGCTGAGGACGTCGTCGAGGTCGACGACACCACGCCGCCGCTTGTGCTCGCAGTAGTCGGCGAACACGGTCGCCACGCGGTCGACGCCCTGCGCCGGTTTGCGCCCGACCCGTCGGGCCTCGCTGGCGTACGCCTCCGGCGTGATGGCCCGCGCCGCAGCCCAGTTGATCTCGGCGACCAGTTCGTCGAGCCCCGAGCGTCCGGCGATCTCGCTGACGAATCGGCGGCGGTCGTCGACGAGCGTCGGTGCGGGGCGGTTGCGATCGGCCCATCGTTGGCGCAACAGACCGAGCATCACCGAGTGGAACGTGCCGGCCTCGACGCGCTCACCGAGGCCGAGGCGCGGGAGCCGGCGGCGCAGTTCGCTCGCCGCTTCCCGCGTGAACGTGAGTGCGAGCGTGTGGCGGGCGTCGGCGGTGCCAATGACGACACGGTGTGCGATCCGGCGGGTGAGCACGCGGGTCTTGCCGGAGCCGGCCCCGGCGATGACGGCGACCAACCTCGAATCGGTGACGACGGCGTGGCGCTGCTCGGCGTCCAGATCGTCGAGCAGCATCGAGGGGTCCATCGAGCCCAACGTTAGGGCGGTACTGTTGCCCTCCATGCCGTACCCGAAGAAGCTGCTGAACGACCACGAGACGGTCGCCCTCGACCTGCATCCCCACTGGTGGTTCTTCGCCAAGCCGGCCGCGGCCCTTTTCGGCTCGATCGTGCTGGGCATCTTCGCTCTCACCGTCGACGGAGATGGGGGCGACGCCTTGAAGGTGCTCTCGATGGTGCTCATCGTTATCACCGGCCTCTGGACCGTGCACCGGTACCTGAGGTGGGCGACGACCAACTTCGTGATCACGAGCGATCGCGTCATCTACCGCAGCGGCATCATCGCCAAGAGCGGCATCGAGATCCCGCTCGAGCGCGTCAACAACGTGTCGTTCAGCAAGGGCATCTTCGAGCGGGTGATCAACGCCGGCGACCTGCTGATCGAGTCCGGGGGCGAGGACGGAAAGCAGCGGTTCACCGACATCCGAGGGCCGGAGCGGGTCCAGAATCTGATCCACGCCCAGATCGAGATGATCAAGACCCGCCGGGTGGAACCTGCTCCGCCGCAACACGGTTCCGTGACGGACGTGGCGACGCAACTCGAGAAGCTCGAAGGCATGGTCGAGCGCGGCACCCTGTCCCGCGAGGAGTTCGACGCCCAAAAACGCAAACTCCTCGGCTGACCAACCCCATCTGTGGGGCCGGGCACGGCCCGGTCGTCGGCCTCGGCGGGCCGGTCCGAGATCATCACCATGTCGACGATCCGGCCACGCCGCTCCGCCGCAGCGCGTGACAATGGGCGGCGCCGGGTCCGTCCCGAACGCAGACACGCCGTCAGCTCTTTGCGCAGCGCCCCTCGGGACTGCACGAACAACGACTGATAGATCGTTTCGTGCGACACCCGCATCTCCTCGTCGTCAGGGAACTCCGCCACCAGCCTGGCTTGGATCTGCTGCGGTGACCACTTCTGGACAAGCCCGGCCTCGACCACCTCCCGCAACCGTGCACAGCCCGCCAACTTGGCGACCTTGGGACGCCGAGCCAACCGATGGGCCTGACGATCAGCCACACAACCCTGATACTTGTCGCGCCCACCGTTGCCGTTGACCTCACGCGACACCGTCGAAGGAGCCCGACCCAGCGCGGCCGCGATCATCCGGAACGAATCACCACGCTCGAGACCAACACGGATCTCTTCACGACTCCTCAGGACGCCGAAACTTCACGAGAACGGTGTGGGTTACGCGCGCGAGGCGCCGGCGACGGGGCGGACGATCCAGCCGTCGACGGCTGCGCCGGGCTCGCAGAGGGCGACCACGCAGCCGCCGAAGCCACCGCCGGTCATCCTGGCGCCGAACACGCCGGGGGTGGCGCAGAGTTGCTCGACGGCGGCGTCCATGACCGGGGTCGACGTGGCGAAGTCGTCGCGCAGGCTGCGGTGGCCGTCGGTCATCACTTCACCGGCGGTGCGGTAGTCACCCCCGGCGAGCGCGGCGGCGAAGGCGCGGACGCGCCCGTTCTCGGTGATCACGTGCCGGGCGCGGGCCCGCACGATCGGATCGTCGATGGCGTCGGTCGCCGCGAGCGCGGCGATGCTGAGCGGTCCGATCACGGCCTCGGCGGCGGCGCATTGCGCGACGCGTTCGCCGTACTCCGACCCCTCGAGCGTGCGCTGGGCGACGAAGCGGACGACGATCTCGACGTCGAACGGCACGGGAGACGGCGTGACGTCGAACGTCGAGCAGTCGATGAGCAGGGCGTGCCCCTCGACGGCCGACGCGATGCACAGCTGGTCCATGATGCCCGTCGGAACACCGGTCGCCCGGTGCTCGGCGCGTTGCCCGAGTCGTGCCAGGTCGAGCGGCGAGCCGCGATGCCCCAACGCCATCGCCGCCGCCACTTCGAGGGCGGCGCTCGACGAAAGACCCGCACCGACCGGAATGGTCGTCGACACCGTTCCCCGGATGCCCGTCGTCGCGCCCAGTTCGGCTGCGACTGCGGCGATGTACCGCCCCCACCCTGGCGCGACGGCGGTGGGATCACCGACCACTGGGAGCTGGAACGAGGTCGGATCGAGCTCGCCGGTCGACGTCAGTTCGACCCGGTCGCCACCCACGTCGTAGGTGATCTCGGTCCACCGATCGATCGCCATCGGGAACACCAGGCCGCCGGTGTAGTCGGTGTGGTCGCCGATCAGGTTGACGCGGCCCGGCGCCCGGACGAGTTCGCTCACGACAGCTCGAACGCGGCCGCGAACTGCTCGAGGGCGTCGACGTCGAACGGTGCCCGCAGCGCCAGGTTGACCTGGTCGACGCCCGCCTCGACGTACTGGCCGACGCGTTCGACGACCTCGCCGACGGATCCCGACAGCACCCCAGGGCGCACGAAGTCGGCCAGCCCGCCGAACTGGCCGCGCAGTGACTCCTCGGTCCATGCCAGACCGAGGTTGGCGGCGCAGCGGATGTCGCTCGGATCGCGTCCGACGTCGGCGCAGTGGCGGTGCAGGACGGCACGTTTGGCGGCGAACTGCTCAGGGGCGATGAACGGCGCGTTCCACCCGTCGGCGTACTGCGCCGCGATCCGCAGCGTGCGCTTCTCGCCCTGACCGCCGATCCAGATCGGCAGCTTGGGCTGGACCGGGCGCGGCTCGTTGCGCGCCTCGGTGATCCGGAAGTAGGTGCCTTCGAACGTCGTGACCTCGTCGTGCAGCAGGCCGCGCAGGACCTGCACCCCCTCCTCCATCTGGTCGAGACGAACCCCGGCGGACGGGAACGGTATGCCGAACGCGTCGTACTCGAGCTGTGCCCAGCCGGCGCCGATCCCCATCTCGGCGCGGCCGCCCGAGAGCCGGTCGATGGTGGTGATCGCCTTGGCCAGCACCGCTGGGTGGCGGTAGCCGATCGAGTACACGAGTGACCCGCAACGCACGCGCGACGTCGAGCACGCGAGCGCGGCGTGCATCGCCACGGCCTCGAGGGAATCGGTGTCGTCCGGCCGCCCGGTTGCCCCGTAGAAGTGGTCCCAGACCGAGATCCAGCCGAAGCCGAGGGACTCGATGTGGCCGTACAGCGGCAGCAACTCGTCGGGTGACGTCTGCTGCAGGCCGACATGCACGCCGAACGTCGTGGTCGTCATGGCGGGCACGGTAGCCGGGTGGGAATCGGGCGGCGGGACGTGGCACACTCGCCGGATGCCACGCGCGACGCTGCCGACTGGGATCGAGCTCGAGTACGAGACGTTCGGTTCCGACACCGACCCGACGCTGTTGCTGGTGATGGGGCTCGCCGCCCAGCTGATCCACTGGGAGGCCGGGCTCTGTGAGCTCCTCGCCGCCGAGGGCTACCACGTCGTGCGATTCGACAACCGCGACGTCGGGCCTGTCGACGCACCTCGACGGGCAGGCCGCTGACCCGATCGCCGTGATGGTGGCCGTCGCGAGCGGTGCGCCGATCCCCGAGGTCGCCTATCGCCTGTCCGACATGGCCGCCGACGCGATCGGCCTGCTCGACCACCTCGGTGTCGACCGGGCCCACGTCGTGGGCGCCTCGATGGGCGGGATGATCGTGCAGACGATGGCGATCGAGCACCCCGACCGGGTCGCCTCGATGGTGTCGGTGATGAGCATGCCGGGCGACCCGTCGGTCGGCCAGCCGACCCCCGAGGCGATGGCGGTGCTGCTCAGGACCCCACCGGCCGATCGAGAGGCGTACATCGAAGGATCGGCCGACGCCGCCGTCTTCGCCTCGAAGAGGTACGTCGACCTCGAGCGCATGCGGCTGATTCGCGGCGGCGGCGTTCGACCGCGCGTTCTACCCAGAGGGTGCCGCCCGTCAGTTGGCCGCGCATCTGGGCGAGCGACGATCGTTCCGAGCAACTGCGCGAGGTGCGGGTGCCGACGCTCGTCCTCCACGGCCGTGACGACACGCTCATCACGCTCAGCGGCGCCGAGCGCACCGCCGAGTTGATTCCCGGTGCCGACCTGCTCGTGCTCGCCGACATGGGCCACGACCTGCCAGAACCGTTGTGGCCGAAGATCGTGCACGCGATCACCGGCCACATCACCACGTCGGCCGGCGTGGGCGCCTCGGTCTGACGGCGGCATGCGATGGCCGGCCCCCTGAACGGCGTCCGCATCATCGAACTGGCCGGCATCGGCCCCGGCCCGTTCGCGGCGATGCTGCTCGCCGACATGGGTGCCGAGGTCATCCGCGTCGAGCGCGCCCAATCGGTGCGCGGGCCGGCGCCCGACACCCCTTCGTCGGACGTCTTGCTGCGCGGGCGGCGCAACGTCGCGATCGACCTCAAGCATCCTGACGGCGCGGCCACTCTGCTCGACCTCGTCGCCAACGCCGACGCGTTGATCGAGGGGTTCCGTCCCGGCGTCACCGAACGACTCGGCATCGGCCCCGACGTGTGCCTCGACCGCAACCCGCGCCTCGTCTACGGGCGGATGACGGGTTGGGGGCAGGACGGGCCGCTGGCCCATGCGTCGGGGCATGACATCAACTACATCTCGCTCGCCGGCGCGCTGGCGCACTTCCGTCGCGCCGGGGCGGCCCCGGTCCCGCCCCTGAACATGGTCGGCGACTTCGGCGGTGGCGGGATGTTCCTCGCCTTCGGCGTCGTGTGCGGCATCCTGGAGGCGTCGCGCAGCGGCGCCGGCCAGGTGGTCGACGCGGCGATGGTCGACGGGGCGGCGGTGCTGATGTCGATGTTCTGGGCGTTCCGCGCGACGCCGCTCTTCGACGAGCACGCGCCCGGCACCAACCTGCTCGACACCGGTGCCCACTTCTACGACGTGTACGAGTGCGCCGACGGCGTGTTCATCTCGATCGGTTCGATCGAGCCCCAGTTCTACGCCGAGCTGCTCAGGCTCACGGGTCTCGCCGGCGACCCGCAGTTCGAGGTGCAGAACGACAAGGCCCAGTGGCCGGCCCTCAAGCAGCGCATCGCCGAGCTGTTCAGGACCCGGACGCGCGCCGAGTGGTGCGAGGTCCTCGAGGGGAGCGAGGTGTGCTTCGCGCCCGTGCTGACGATGGGCGAGGCAGCCGAGCACCCGCACAACGTGGTCGCGGGCGACGTTCGTCGAGCGGTCCGGGCGCATGCAGCCCGCACCGGCACCGCGTTTCAGCCGCACGACCGCCGAGCTCGATCGGCTGCCGGCTCACGCCGGACAGCACACGCGTGAGGTGCTGGCCGACTGGGGCGTCGATGCGGCGCGGATCGAGGAGTTGGTCGAGTCCGGCGCGGTCAAGCAGGCCTGAGTGGGCACGCTCGTCTGCTTCCACGCCCATCCCGACGACGAGGCGCTGTCGACCGGCGGCTCGATGGCGCGGGCCCACGCCGAGGGGCACCGCGTCGTGCTCGTCGTCGCCACCAACGGTGAGCACGGCGAGGTGCCCGACGACCTCACCGACGGCGAGACGCTGGTCGACCGGCGCCGCGGCGAGACCGTCCAGTCGGCCGCTGCGCTCGGCATCGACCGGATCGTCTGGCTCGGGTTCCACGACTCGGGGATGACCGGCTGGGAGCAGAACCACGACCCAGAGAGCTTCCTGCAGGCCGATCTCGACGAGGCGGCCGGACGGCTGGCCGACGTCCTGCGCGACGAGGACGCCGACGTGCTCACGATCTACGACTGGCACGGCAACTACGGCCACCCCGACCACGTGCAGGTCCACCGTGTCGGGGTCCGTGCGGCCGAGATGGTCGTCGACGATCTCCCGCGGCTGCGGGTCTTCGAGGCGACGCTCAATCGCGATGCCATCACGAGGATGATCGCCTTGGCGGCCGAGGCCGGCACCGCCGCGTTCGGCAACGAGGACGAGGAGTTCGATCCGAACGGACCGGCCGACGACGGTAACCCGTTCGGGATGTCGGAGGCGGAGCTCACCCACGAGGTCGACGTCTCGGACTACGTGACTGCCAAGCGCAGCTCGATCGCCAGTCACCGCAGCCAGGTCACCGACACCGGGTTCTTCCTCTCGATGTCCGAGGAGATGTTCGCCAGCGCGTTCAGCAAGGAGTGGTTCATCGAACGCGGACGGGAGCCCGGGATGCAGCCCGGGTGGCTGTTCGACGAATGATCGGTGCCCACCGGGTGTACCTGGTCCGCCACGGGCGCGCGGCTGCCGGTTGGGATCGCGACTCGGACCCCGACCTCGACGACGTCGGGCGCGCCCAGGCGACGACGGCCGCCGATCGGCTCGAACCCCTCGCCGCTCCCGAACCGCCGGCCGTCATCACCAGCCCGTTGCAGCGGTGCCGTCGAACCGCGGCGGCGTTGTGCGAACGGTGGGCGGTCGATCCCGAGGTCGACCTCTCGATCGCCGAGATCCCGTCGCCGGTGGGCGTTTCGATGGCCGACCGGGTCGAATGGCTGCGGGCCGCGGCACTCGGGACGTGGTCCGAACTCGGCGAGCCGTACACCACGTTTCGCGACGGCGTTGTCGCGCGAATCCGAGCGATCGACTGCGACACCGTGGTGTTCTCGCACTTCGTCGCCATCAACGCCGTCATCGGTGCGTGCGACGGCGACGACCGGCTCGTGATCCGCCGCCTCGACAACTGTTCGATCACCGTCGTCGACGTGGAAACCGACGGCCGGTTGACGTTGGTCGAGGGAGGGCACGAGGCCGACACCCTCATCCGCTAGTTCCGTGCCACGCTCGGTCAGAATGGACGCCATGACGCGTCGCGTTGGCGCCGCCTTGATCGCCGCGAGCGTGGCTGTCGTGACGTCGTGCTCGTCGACGTCGTCGAGCAACCCGGCCGTCACGGGCGCAACCGTCGTCGACAGCTCGGCCACGAGCACGTCGCTCGCGGCCGACTCGACGACTACCACCTCGACGACGACGACCACGACCACCACGACCACCACCACGACGACGGTGCCGGAGAGCACCACCACGACGTCGACGGTTCCCCGCGCGGTCGAGCAGCTCGTGCTGCGCGGCGACGGCATCGGAGCGGCGATGTTCGGCGGCGATCCCGACGCAGTCATCGAGTACCTGCGGTCGCTGCTCGGCGAGCCGACCGGCGACACCGGCTGGGTCGACCCGTTCACGTTCGCGCTGTGCGACGGCACCGAGGTACGCCGGGTCGACTGGGGTGTGCTGTCGCTGCTGTTCGGTGATCAGAGCAACTTCGGGTCCGGCCGGCGGCACTTCTTCGCATGGGAGTACGGGTTGGCCGGCCAGATCGGCGATCCCCCGCAGGGCCTGCGCACGGCGGGACTGGTGACGCTGGGGAGCCGTGTCGTCGATCTACGCGCCGAGTTCCCGGAAGTCGCGGTCAACGCGGCCGAGGAGGGTGGCTTCTTCAGCCCGCCGAACTTCTACGTGAGCGACAACTTCCGCGGGCTGTTGACCGGCGCCACCGACGACGACGTCATCACCGTGATGTTCGGCGGCCTCGGCTGCGGCGCTTGACGTGTCGGCGGCCGGCGCCCTCGACTGGCACGAGGCGTTCGGCTGGGCGCTGATCGTCGTCAATGCAGTCGCCGGGGCATGGGCGCTGATCGCGTACCAGTTCCCGGCGCTGCGCGGTCGCCCGCTGTGGATCGCAGTGATCATCGGGCAGCTGTTGGCGTTCGTCCAGGCGTTCCTCGGCGTCGTGCTCACCACGACGTACGACTACGAGCTCGACGACATGCACGCGCTGTACGGGTTCTCGGCGATCATCGCCGTCGGGATCCTCTACAGCTACCGCACCAGCCCGTTCATGAAGGGCAAGGAGCTCTTGCTCTACGGCTTCGGCTGCCTGTTCCTCATGGGCCTCGGCCTGCGAAACCTGGTGCTGTGAGCGAGTCTCCGCGGTTCAGCCCGTGAGTTGCGACTCGAGCGTGTCGACGGCGACTTGGAGTTGGGCGGGGAGCTTGTCGCCGAACTGGGCGTAGTGCTCGCGGATCTCGGGGATCGCCACCCGCCAGCCGTCGGCGTCGAGCGACAGGATCGCGCCGAGGTCGGCGTCGTCGATGTCGAGACCGGCCGTGTCGAGCGCACCGGGGGTGGGGAGACGTCCGATCGCGGTGTCGACCGCCTCGGCCGCGCCGTTGACGCGCTCGAACACCCACTTGAGGACGCGGCTGTTCTCGCCGTACCCGGGCCACAGGTACCGTCCGTCCGCATCGCGCCGGAACCAGTTGACGTAGAAGATCTTCGGCAGCTTGTCGGTCTCGGTCGCCTTGCCGATCGACAGCCAGTGGGCGAAGTAGTCGGCGAAGTTGTAGCCGCAGAACGGCAGCATCGCCATCGGGTCGAAGCGCAGCTTGCCGACCGCGCCGGCTGCCGCGGCCGTCGTCTCCGACGCCATGATCGAGCCGAGGAACACACCGTGCTCCCAGTCGTAGGCCTCGGTCACGAGTGGCACCGTGGTGCGGCGCCGTCCACCGAACAGGATCGCCGAGATCGGCACACCGGCCGGGTCCTCCCACTCCGGTGCGATCGACGGGCACTGCGAAGCCGGCGCCGTGAATCGGGCGTTGGGGTGGGCGGCCGGGGTCTCGGACTCTGGGGTCCACAGGTTGCCGCGCCAGTCGGTGGCGCGGGCAGGGGGTGTGTCGCTCATGCCTTCCCACCACACGTCGCCGTCGTCGGTCAACGCCGTGTTGGTGTAGATACAGTTGCCCCACAGGGTGTCCATCGCGTTGGGGTTGGTGTCGTAGCCGGTGCCGGGCGCGACGCCGAAGAAGCCGGCTTCCGGGTTGATGGCGTACAGCCGGCCGTCATCACCGAACTTCATCCAGCAGATGTCGTCGCCGATCGTCTCGGCCTTCCAGCCGGGGATCGTCGGCACGAGCATCGCCAGGTTGGTCTTGCCGCACGCCGACGGGAACGCCGCGGCGATGTACTTCGCCTCGCCCTGCGGGTTGGTCAGCTTGAGGATCAACATGTGCTCGGCGAGCCAGCCGTCGTCGCGGGCCATCACCGACGCGATCCGCAGTGCGAAGCACTTCTTGCCGAGCAGCGCGTTGCCGCCGTACCCGGATCCGTACGACCAGATCTCGCGGGTGTCGGGGAAGTGGACGATGTACTTGTTGTCGGCGTCGCACGGCCACGGCACGTCCTGCTCGCCGTCCTGGAGGGGTGCCCCGACCGAGTGCAGGCACGGCACCCAGTCGCCGTCGCCGAGCACGTCGAGCGCCGCTTGACCCATGCGGGTCATGATCCGCATGCTCGCCGCCACGTAGGGGGAGTCGGTGAGCTGCACCCCGACGTGGGCGATCGGCGATCCGAGCGGACCCATCGAGAACGGCACCACGTACATCGTGCGGCCCTGCATGGCGCCCGTGTACAGCTTCGTGAGCTCGGCCCGCATCTCGTCGGGCGCCCGCCAGTTGTTGTTGGGACCAGCCTCCTCGGCGGTGGTCGAGCAGATGAAGGTGCGGTCCTCGACCCGAGCCACGTCGCCGGGGTCGGAGTGGGCCCAGTAGCTGTTGGGCCGCTTGGCCGCGTCGAGCTCCGTGAACGTTCCCACGGCGACGAGCTGCTGGCACAGCCGTTCGTACTCCTCCGCCGTGCCGTCGCACCATTCGACATCCCGGGGCTGGAGGATCGCCGCCCAGTCCTCGACCCAACGCTGCAGCCGTTCGTTCCCTGTGGTTGCGCTCATGTCGTCCTGCACTCCTCGCTGAGCTGACAGTTCAAGTCTTGTCGATCGAGTTGATCGATGGAAAACGTGGTGTGAACGGCATATCTCAATCCGTCGGATCGCAATCCGACGGCCAACCGATTCTGCTGGTGTTCAGGACCGCCCGGGAGTTCCCATGTCGACCTCGGACCCGAGACGGAGCCGCGTCGCCCGGCCCGCTTCGTCGAGGTCGAACACGACCCGCTGACCCTGGCGGACCATGCGGAAGATCGAACCCTCGAGCGCGTCGGCGGCGAGGTCGTAGTCGGCGAGATCGGTGTCGCACATCACGACGCCGAGGCCGGACCCCGGGTCGTATGCCTTGACGACTCCCTGCACGGTTGGCCAGGCCCTACTTGTCGATCGATGCGCCGACGGCGGGCTTGTTCAGCTTGCCGACCAGGCCCGCCTTGGTGATCTTGCCGGCCTTGATGCAGCCGGTGCACACGTTGACGCGCTTGGGAGCACCCTCGACGAGCGCCCGCACGCGTTGGATGTTGGGATTCCAGCGACGCTTCGTGCGCCGGTGCGAGTGCGACACCGACATGCCCCACGAGGGCTTCTTGCCGCACACTTCACATACCGATGCCATCACGCTCTCCTGGGGACGTTCTCCTGGGCGGTGCCCGTAGGTCTCGACGTTCGGCGACGTTCGCGACCGAACGACACGCCTGAACAGCACTTCGAGGCTACCAGCGGTTCGACGAAGCCCACTACTACGATATCGGCCGTGCCAACCCTCGAGCGGCTCGATGTCCAGGCCCTCAGGGCGGTGATCACCACGTACCGCGACGCCGTGAAGGCGCACGCCACGGCCATCAACCGCCTCAACGTGTACCCGGTTCCCGACGGTGACACCGGTACCAACATGGCTCGCACGCTCGATGCCGTGGTCGCCGAGATGGAATCCGTACCCGTCGAGCTCGACGCGACGTGCGACGCCATCAGCCACGGCTCTTTGATGGGCGCTCGTGGCAACAGTGGGGTGATCCTCAGCCAGATCCTGCGCGGGATGACGGCGACGCTGAAGGGTCACGGCGACGCGACGGCGGCGCGGTTCGCCGACGCCCTGGCGGCAGCCGCGGCCGCGGCCTACCAGGCCGTGCTCAAGCCCGTCGAGGGCACGATCCTCACCGTGGCCCGCGAGTCGGCCGAGGCGGCGCAGGCCGCAGCCGGCGGGGGAGCGCCCCTCGTCGATGTGCTGCGGGCGGCACGCAAGGCGGGTCGGGCCGCCCTCGACAACACCCCGGAACTGCTCCCGGTGCTCAAGGAGGCCGGGGTCGTCGATGCCGGTGGCGCGGGCTACCTGCTACTGCTCGACGCCGCCGTGCACGTGGTCGGCGGTGACCCGCTGCCCGAGCCCGAGCTCGTCGAAGGCCCGATCGGTGATCTGTTCGGCGCGGTCGCTCATCACACGTCGGGGGTCGACGGCGACCTCGACGTCAGTGAGCAGCGCTACGAGGTGATGTACTTCTGCGACCTACCGGACGCGCGCATCGACGACTTCAAACGCGGGTGGGGCGAAATCGGGGACTCGATCGTGGTCGTCGGCGGCGATGGGCTCTGGAACTGTCATGTCCACACCAACGACATCGGCGCCGCGATCGAGGTGGCGCTCGACCTGGGGGGTCGGCCGAAGCAGATCCGGGTGACCGATCTGTTCGAAGAGGTCGCCGAGGAGCACGCCCACCGGACGGCGGGCATGCACACCGAGACCGCCACGGTCGCCCCGACCGCGGGTGTGCGCAGCCGTCCCGGTGCCGGACTCCCGGCGGTCACATGCGCAGTCGTCGCGGTGTGCAGCGGCGACGGCCTGGCCGAGTTGTTCTCGAACCTCGGCGTCCAGGGCGTCGTCACGGGTGGCCAGACCATGAACCCGTCCACCGCGGAGTTGCTCGACACCGTCGAGCACGTCAACGCCGACGAGGTCATCATCCTGCCCAACAACAAGAACATCATCCCCGTCGCCCAGCAGATCGATGCCCTCACCTCGAAGACGGTGGTGGTCGTGACGACCCGGTCGATGCCGGAGGCCCTGGCCGCGCTCGTGGTCTACGACCCCGAGGCGTCGGGAGCGGACAACGGCGCCGAGATGACGGCGGCTGCGGAATCGGTGTCGACGGGCGAGGTGACACGGGCGGTGCGCGACACCAACAGCGACGTCGGTCCGATCCGGGAGGGCGACTGGATCGGGCTCGTGCGCGGCGACGGCATCGTGTCCGTCGCGTCCGACGTCGACGGGGCGGCGACGGCGTTGCTCGACCAGCTCGTCGTGCCGGGCCGCGAGCTCGTCACGGTGATCACCGGTGAGGGCGCCACCCCGTCCGCCACGGCGGCCATCGAGGGTTGGCTGGCCGACCAGCGCGCCGATGTGCAGGTCGAGGTACACCGCGGCGGACAGCCGCTGTACCCGTACCTGTTCGGCGTGGAGTGACTCGACACCGGTGACCGGACCGATCACGCTTCGCGAGCTGGCCGACATCGACGTCGGCCGCCTGCGGGGGGTCGGTGAGCGCAAACGCGAAGCGCTCGCCGCGTTCGAGATCGAGAACGTGCTCGATCTGGTCACCACGTATCCGCGACGTTGGGTCGACCGGACCAACGAAGCCCGCATCGACGATCTGGTGATCGGTACCGAGGCGCTCGTGCTGGTCACCGTGCGGTCGGTCAACAAGCGAGTGCTCCGCAACCGGCGGACGATGGTGACGGCCAATGTCGGCGACGGCACCGGCCGCATGCAGGTGGTGTTCTTCAACCAACCATGGCGTGAGCGACAGCTCACCGAAGGGCTGCAAGTCGCCCTGTTCGGCAAGGCCGAGGAGTACCGGGGTGGTTTGCAGATGACGAACCCGATCGTCGACCTGATCGGCGACCGCACCGGGCGCATCGTGGCGATCTATCCCCAGAGCGAGAAGGTCCAGCTCACGACGTGGGAGCTGGCGGGTTGGATCGAGAACGCGCTGGAGCGGTGTCAACCGCGGGGGCTCGCCGATCCGGTTCCCGACGAGGTGCGCCGGCGGCTCCACCTGGTCGACCGCGGCGACGCGCTGCGCTCGATCCACCTCCCCGACACGATGCGCGAGAAGGAGTCGGCCCGGCGCCGCCTGGCGTTCGACGAGTTGCTTCGGGTGCAGCTCCTGCTCGTGATGCGCAAGCGGGCCCTCGAGCACGAGGCGCGCGGCGTGAGCCACACGATCGACGGTGAGTTGGTGCGGCGCTTCCACGACCACCTCCCGTACCCGCTCACGACGGCCCAGCGGCGGGTCATCGCCGAGATCAGTGGGGATCTCGCCGCGCCGCATCCGATGCACCGGTTGCTCCAGGGTGATGTCGGTTCGGGCAAGACCGTGGTCGCCGTCTCGACGATGTTGACTGCCGTGCAAGGTGGTCACCAGGGCGCCCTCATGGCGCCGACCGAAGTTCTCGCCGAGCAGCACGCGAGCAGCGTCAGGAGCCTCCTCGACGGAGTCACCGTGCCCGATCCCGCCAACTTGTTCGGTGACCGACCGCTGCGGGTCGAGTTGCTCACCAACCGGGTGGGAGGCGCTGATCGCCGTGAGGTGCTGGCGGGGCTCGCCGACGGCACGGTCGACATCGCGATCGGCACGCACGCGCTGATCCAGGAGGGTGTCGCGTTCCACAGCCTCGGCGCGGTGGTCGTCGACGAGCAGCACCGGTTCGGCGTCGAGCAGCGGGCGGCGCTGCGCGACAAGTCGGCCGGCGGTGTTCCCGACCTGCTCGTGATGACGGCGACGCCGATCCCCCGCACCGCGGCAATGACCGTCTACGGCGACCTCGACGTGAGTGTGCTCGACGAGCTGCCGCCGGGCCGCACGCCAGTGATGACACGGGCTGCATATGGGCCCCTGCTCGAGGCCGAGGTGTGGGCCGACGTGCGCGAGCAGGTGGCGGCCGGACGACAGGCGTACGTCGTCTGTCCGCTCATCGAGGAGAGCGAGAAGCTCGAGGTGTCGTCGGCGGAGGAGACGTACCTGCGGTTGGCGGCGGGCGAGCTCGCCGGGTTGCGGCTCGCACTGCTGCACGGCCGGATGTCGTCGGCCGACAAGGAGATGACGATGGACCTGTTCCGGGCCGGTCGGCTCGACGTCCTCGTCGCCACCACCGTCATCGAGGTCGGCGTCGACGTGCCGAACGCCACGATCATGGTGGTGCTCGACGCCGATCGCTTCGGCATCGCCCAGCTCCATCAGCTCCGCGGCCGGGTCGGGCGCGGCGAGCACGTGTCGCGCTGCTGGCTGGTCACCCAGCACACCGATGAGGCCAGTCCGCGGGTCGAGGCGATCGTCGCGTCCACCGACGGCTTCGAGCTCGCCGAGGTCGATCTCGAGCTGCGCGGCGAGGGCACGCTGATGTCGACGTCGCAGAAGGGACGCAGCGACCTCAAGTTGGCCTCGCTGCGCCGCGACCGCGAGCTGGTGGCCCTGGCCAGGGAGGCGGCGTTCGAGATCGTCGACGCCGACCCGACCCTCGCCGCCCACCCCGACCTCGCCGACGAGCTCGCCCTCCTGTTCACCGAACGCGACGAGTCCTTCCTCACCAAGTCCTATTGCGTCCGTCGAAGCGGCTGACGCCGCCGACGGACGAACCGGGGCTTCACCTCTGAACGACGCACGACCTCGAACCCCGATCTGTCTGCCTCAGATTGCCCGTGGCCTCATCTGAAGCAGACAGGTCGGATTTTTCGGGTCAGTCGTCGTCGCCGGGGTCGGGGAGGACGAGGTCCCAGCGGTCGAGGCAGTCCTGGCAGCGGTAGGCGACGATGTCGCCGGGGTACCAGACGCCGTCCTCGCGGGGCTGGGTGAGCAAGAACGCGCGGCCGCCGCAGTCGATGCACGTGATCACGAGGTCGGGTTCGAGCACCCCCGTAGTCTGGCCCGATGCGTGTGGTCGCGGGAGAGTTGCGCGGGCGGCGCATCGTCGCGCCGGCCGGCACGTCGACGAGGCCGACCACCGAGATCGTCCGCGAGGCCACGTTCAACGCCCTGGGGAGCCGTGACCTGGTGGTCGGCGCCCACGTCGCCGACCTGTACGCCGGGAGCGGGGCGATCGGGATCGAGGCATTGTCGAGGGGCGCCCAGCAGTGCACGTTCGTCGAGCGAGATCGCGACGCGCTGCGGGCACTGCGGACCAACCTCGAAACCCTCGAGCTCACCGATCGGACACGGATCGTGACGGGCGACGTGCTGGCGGTGGCCGCCGCGATCGACGCCGAGCTGGTCTTCGCCGACCCTCCCTACGACTTCACCGCTTGGGATCGTCTGCTCGGTTCGCTCCGTGCCCCGTTCGTCGTCGCCGAGTCAGGTGCCGCGCTCGTCGCGCCCGCTGACGGGTCGGACGGCACCGCCAACGCTCTGTCGAGCCCGTTCACGGTGACCCGATCGAAGCGATACGGCCGCACGTGGGTGACCTTCTTCGAGCGATGACCGAAGTACCTTTGGCGCAGCCATGGCGAAGGTCCTGATACCCGGCAGTTTCGACCCACTCCACAATGGCCACGTCGACGTCATCGACCAGGCGTTGGAGTTGTTCGGTCACGTCGTCGTCGCCGTGATGCACAACCCCGAGAAGCCGTCGGGGCTGTTCGGGATCGACGACCGGGTCGAGCTGGCGAAATCGAGTTTGCCGGGCCGTCGAGGGATCACGGTCGTCGCCTTTCCTGGGCTCGTCGTGCAGGCCGCCGAGGCGGTCGAGGCCGACTTCATCGTCAAGGGTCTGCGGTCGGCCGGCGATTTCGAGATCGAGCAACAGATGGCTCACAACAACCACGCCGTCACCGGGATCCGCACCGTCTACGTGCCGTGTTCGCCGGCATTGGGGTACATCAGCAGCCGGTTCGTCCGCGAGATCGCCGAGCACGGTGGGACCGTCGACCACCTCGTGGCCCCGTACGTCGCGGAGGCACTCGCTCGCCGGTACAGTCTCAGCCCCCCCGACGAAGAGATGTCATGAGCCACGACGACCGCTACACCGACGGCTACGACGACGACTACGAAGAGATCGACGACGAGTACCCCGAGGCCGCACAGCAGAACGGGTACGTCGGCGACGCCGAGACGTTGCTGCGCCGGGCCGTCGACATCGTCGCCACGGCGCCGACGATGCCGCTGTCGTCGTCGCCACGCATCGATCGCGACGAGATCATCGAGCTGCTCGAAGAGGCCCTCGCCCGTCTCCCTGACGAGCTGCGCCAGGCCCGCTGGATGCTCAAGGAGCGCCAGGAGTTCGTCGCCAAGACCCGCCGCGAAGCCGACGAACTGCTCGAAGCCGCACGTGGACAGGCCGAGCGGATGGTGCAGCGCACGGAAGTCGTCCGGGCGGCCGAGCAACGGGCCCGCCACGTGATGGAGACCGCCGACAACGACTCCCGCCGGTTGCGCCTCGAGACCGAAGACTTCCTCGACCAGCGCCTCGGCAGCTTCGAGATCCTCCTCGACCGGCTCTCGAAGACCGTCGCCGCCGGACGCCAGAAGCTGTCGATCGGCGACCTCCGCCCGCCCGAACCGGCGACCGACGAAGACGACCCGACCAAGGGATTCTTCGACCAGGATCGATGATCGTGTCGTCGCCAACGCGTGCGCTGCGGGTCAACGCCAGCGAGCTCCGGCGCCAGCCGGGCAGTCACCGGCGGGTCGAGCTGGCGATCCCACCCGGCGACCTCGACCTCGGCGACGACCGGGTGAGCGGCGACGTCACCGTGGCCGTCGACCTCGAGTCGACGATCGATGGGATCGTCGTCGGTGGCGTGGCATCGGTCGCCTGGTCCGACGCCTGCCGGCGCTGCCTGCGCCCCATCGACGGTGTCGCCGTCGCCCAGGTCGACGAGCTCTACCAGGACCACGTCACCGACCCGGATGCCTTCCCGATCGAGGGCGAGCAGCTCGATCTGGCCCCGATGACCCGCGAGCTGGTGCTCCTCGAACTGCCCGACGCCCCGCTGTGCCGCGACGACTGCGCCGGGATCTGTGCCGTCTGCGGTCGCGACCGCAACGTCGAGCCCTGCGACTGTGACAACACCGTTCGCGACGAACGCTGGGCGGCCCTCGACCAGCTCGATCTCGACTAACGAGCGAGTCCAGGCCGCGCCGAACGCCTTCGGCGGGAAACTGTCTGCTTCAGACTGCCCGTGTGTTCATCTGAAGCAGACAGTTCGGGATTTTGAGCCGCTATCGTGTTCCGGCCTGACCTGACGAGGAGCCAACGGTGGCCGTTCCGAAGAAGAAGAAATCGAAGTCGAAGTCCCGCAGCCGTCGCGCGGGCGCCTGGAAGCTCGGCGTGCCGGCCCGCAGCCTCTGCCCGCGGTGCGGGAACGCGAAGACGCCACACAACGTGTGCCCCGCCTGCGGTTGGTACAAGAACCGCGTCGCGGTCGACGTCGCCTGACCGCGACCACCCATCCGATGCTCCCCGTCGCCGTCGACGCCATGGGCGGCGATCACGCACCCGACACGATCGTCGCCGCTGCACGCGCTGCGGCGGCGGCCGGAACGCCGGTCGTCCTCGTCGGTCCGGCCGACCTCGGCGACCGGGTCGACACCGGGGGGCTGCCGCTGATCCCCGCCAGCGAGGTCATCGAGATGCACGACGACCCCGCCCAGGGCGTGCGGCGGAAGAAGGATTCGACCCTCGTGCGCGGCGCCGAGGCCGTACGTGACGGAACGGCCAGCGCGATGATCTCCGCCGGCAACACCGGCGCCACGATGGCAGCCGCGTTGCTGCGCATGGGCCGCATCAAGGGCGTGAGCCGCCCGGCGATCGCCACGCCGATCCCGGTGCCCGGCTCCGGTCCGACCGTGCTGCTCGACGCCGGCGCCAACGCCGAGGTCCAGCCCGAGTGGTTGGTGCAGTTCGCCCAGATGGGCACGGTGTTCGCTCGGCACCGGTTCGACATCGCGAGTCCGCGGGTTGGGCTGCTGTCGATCGGTGAGGAACCGGGCAAGGGCGACACGTTGCGCAAGGAGGCGTACGAGCTGCTCGTCAACGCGCCCGGCATCCAGTTCATCGGCAACGTCGAGGGTCGCGACGTGATGACCGACGACGTCGACGTCGTCGTCACCGACGGGTTCACCGGCAACGTCGTGCTGAAGACGCTCGAGGGTGGCATGAAGACGGTCGTCCGAGCACTGCTCGCCGCGTTCGCGTCGGAGGAGAAGTACAAGGTGCACGCCGAGGCGCTCCTGCCCGCGCTCCTGCCCCTCTACGAGACGCTCGATCCCGAGACCTACGGCGGCGCGATCCTCCTCGGTGTCGACGGTGTCTGCATCATCTCGCACGGTTCGTCGAGCGAGCGGGCCATCGTCAACGGCATCAACGTGGCCCGCGAGATGGTCGAGGCCAAGATCGTCGACGAGATCCATGCCGCGGTCGCCGCCGGTTCCTGACCGCCACCGACCGCCCACCGAACGCCACTGACCGCCACCGAACGCCACCGTCGACCGCCCCTGACGGCCGCCCACCTTCGGCAGGCCGCGCGCCCGGCGGCAGTAGACTCGGTGTTCGTGCCTGCCGAAACTCATGTCGAACACGGTCCGATCGGCCGCGACGAGATCTTCGAGATTGTCCGCGACCGTCTGGCCGACATCCTCGAGATCGATCCGTCGACGATCAGCGAGGGCCAGTCGTTCGCCGACGACCTGGAAGCGGATTCGCTGGCGCTGATCGAGCTCGTCGAAGCACTCGAGGAGGAGCTCGCCGACCGCACCGTCGGGTTCCGGATCGAGGACGAGGATCTCGAGGACCTGAAGACGGTGCGTGATGCCGTCGACTACGTGCACGAACGTACCGGAGGCGCCTGAGCTGAACGACCTCGCGGACGCGACTCGGCTACGACTTCGCCGACCCGTTGTTGCTGCGTCGCGCCATGGCGCACCGGTCGTGGGTCTCGGAGAACCCCGGCGCTCCGAGCAACGAGCGCTTGGAGTTCCTCGGCGACGCCGTGCTCGGGCTGGGTCGTGGCCGACATCGCCTTCCGGCAGTTCACCGAGTTGCCCGAGGGGGCGTTGACCGACCTCCGCAAGAGCGTCGTCAACGCCGCGGCCCTCGCCGAGGTCGCCGAGGAGCTGGGGATCGGCGAGGCGCTGCTGCTCGGCAAGGGTGAGGACGCCGCCGGTGGGCGCGAGAAGCCGTCGATCCTGTCCGACGCCCTCGAGGCGGTGCTCGGGGCGGTCTACGTCGACGGCGGCACTGGCGTCGCCTACGAGTTGATCGAACGCCTCGTCGGCCCCCGCCTCGCCGCCGCCGTCGACCGCCTCGACCAGCTCGACCACAAGTCGAGCCTCCAGGAGGCCGCCGCCCGCAACGGGTTCGGCGCCCCCGAGTACGTCGTTCGCGCCGAGGGTCCCGACCACGCCAAGAAGTTCTTCGCGACGGTCGTGCTCGACGGCCGCATCATCGGCGAGGGCGAGGGTCGTTCCAAGAAGGCGGCCGAGCAGATGGCCGCGTCCGAGGCGTTCGTCCAGCTCGCCGACGCCTGACGTCCCCACCGCCCGCCCACCGATCCCGAACGTCGCATGCCAGAGCTCCCCGAGGTCGAGACCGTCCGGCGAGGACTCGTCCGCCTCGCCGTCGGCCGGCGCGTCGAACGGGTCGAGATCGGCCGCCAACGCACCGTACGGCGAACGTCGCCGCAGGCGGTCGTCGACGGTTTGACGGGCGCCACGATCGTCGCCGCCAATCGGCGCGGGAAGTACCTCCTCGCCCCGCTCGACACCGGCGACGAGATGATGATCCACCTGCGCATGACCGGCCAATTGCTGGTGGCCACCGGCGGTTCGCCGCGTCCGCCCCACACCCACGTCGTGCTGCACCTCGACGACGGCAACGAGCTGTGGTTCGTCGACCCGCGCACGTTCGGAGAGCTGGTGGTGTTCGACCCGACGAACGTCGCCGTCGAACTTCCCGAGCTCGCCCTGCTCGGGGTCGACCCGATCGCCGACGGGCTCACGCTGAAACAGCTCCGTCAGCTCCTCCGGTCGCGCAACCGCGGGCTCAAGCAACTCCTCCTCGACCAGCACCAGATCGCCGGCATCGGCAACATCTACGCCGACGAGATCCTCCACGCATCGCGGCTGCGACCCGACCGGATCTCGAGCTCGCTGGCGCCGCGGTCGGAGGCGATGCTGCACGGGGCGATCCACGACGTGCTGTCGGCGGCGATCGTGTCGGGCGGCTCCACGTTGCGTGACAACCAGTACGTCGACCTGTTCGGTGACGGCGGCTCGTACCAGGACGATCACCGCGTGTACGGCCGCGCCGGTGAGCGGTGCCTGACGTGCGGCCGGGGATGGGTGCGCCGGATCGTGGTCGGCCAGCGGTCGACCCACTTCTGCCCGATCTGCCAGCACTGATCCAGCACTGAACCCAGCACTCGTCCAGCACTCGCCGGCCGACCTGCGTCCACCACGGCGAGTGGGGAATCGTTGAATCCCAGGGTCAGCAGGAGCGCGCCAACTAGCTTTCGATGTCACCGTGTTCCTCAAGAGTCTCACCCTCAAGGGCTTCAAGTCATTCGCCGACTCGACGACCATGGCGCTCGAGCCCGGCGTCACCGTCGTGGTCGGACCCAACGGATCGGGCAAGTCGAACGTCGTCGACGCGGTGGCTTGGGTGCTCGGCGCCCAGGCCCCGAAGTCCGTCCGCAGCCAGAAGATGGACGACGTCATCTTCGCCGGCACCGCGACCCGCCCGGCGCTCGGACGGGCCGAGGTCAGCCTCACCATCGACAACTCGGCCGGGCTGTTACCGGTCGAGTTCAGCGAGGTGACGGTCAGCCGGATCCTGTTCCGCAGCGGCGAGAGCGAGTACGCGATCAACGGTGTGCCGTGCCGGCTGCTCGACGTGCAGGAGCTGCTGAGCGACGCCGGCGTCGGCCGTCAGCAGCACGTGATCGTGAGCCAGGGCCAGATCGACGCCGTGCTCAACGCCCGCCCCGAGGATCGTCGGGCGATCGTCGAGGAGGCCGCCGGCGTGCTCAAGTACCGGCGCCGTAAGGAGAAGGCCGAGCGCCGCCTCGAAGCGACGGAGGCCAACCTCCTGCGCGTGCAGGACCTGCTGCGCGAGGTTCGCCGCCAGTTGCGACCGCTCGAACGTCAGGCCGAGGCCGCCAAGCGTCACGGCGAGCTGGTCGGCGAGCTCACGGCGCTGCGGATCTACGTGTCGGGCCGCGAGATCGCCGGCCTGCGCACCAAGCTGCAGACGCTCGCCGCCGACGAGGTCGGCGCGCACCAGCTCGAGCGCGAGCTGAAGAGCGAGCTGGCACGACTCGACACCGCCGTGATGTCGATCGAGGCTCAGCTCGCGGTGCGCGGCGAGAACGACATCGGCGACCGGCTGATGCGTGTCGAGCAGTTGCGCGAACGCGCGCGTGGGCTGGCGGCGGTCCTCAGCGAACGTCGCCGGTCGATGGAGCGCGACCGCGGTCAGCTGCTCGACGCCGGCGTCGTCGCCAACCTCGAGGCCGACGCCGCCCGCTTCCGACAGGAGCTGGCCGAGGTCGTCATCGAGCTCGATCGGCTGGCGCCCGAGGTCGAGCAACTGGAGATCGACGAGACCGCGTTCGCAGCCCAGCGCGAGGAGGTCTCGGCGGCGCTGTCCGACGACCCGTCCGGCGTCAAGGCGGCCAGCGCGGCTGCCGAGGTCCGCGGCGAGTTGCGGTCGATTCGCACTGCCGTCGAGCGCAGCGAGAGCGACCTGCGCCGGAGCTCCGAACGAGCGGAGGCGTTGCGCCAACGGGTGGCGACGCTCGACGCCGAGACCGAGCGGTTGCGCGCCGATTGCGCCGACGCCGAGGTCGTCGAGACGCCGCTGGTCGCCGAGGTCGAGCGGGCCGAACGCCGCCGTCGCAGCGCCGAGGCACATCTCGAGTCGGTGACGGAGGCGCGCCACCAGGCGGCCGAGGACGCGTCGAGGTGGTCGGCGCGCGTCGAGGCGCTCCAGCAGGCACTCGATGTCGCACGGGCGCGCGCCGGAGCCGAGCGCCTCGCCGGCGTCGACGGCGTGCTCGGAACACTCCTCGACCTCATCGAGATCGACGAGGGCTGGCAGCCGGCGGTCGAAGCGGCGCTCGGTGAGGCCCTCACCGCGGTCGTGGTCGACGGACCCGACTCGGCGAGGCGGGCGTTGAACGTCCTTCGCGGCTCCGACACGAGCGGTGCGGTCCTCGCTATCGGTGTCGGCGCGTCCGATGCGTCGATGCCACAGGTGGGTGCTGCGGTGCGACCGCACGCCCACTCCGCCCAGCCCGGGCTGAAGACGTTGCTCGATGCGCTGATCGGGAACGCGGTGCGTGTCGCCGACGCCACCGCCGCGATCGACGTGGCGATCGCCCACCCCGACGCCATCGTCGTCACCGAGCTCGGCGATCGCTTCGGCGACGGCTGCTGGCGGGTCGGCGCCGCCGCCGGCGGGACCACGGCGGCCGCGCTCGATCGGGCACGCGACGAGTCGGTCGCCGCGAACGACCGCCTCGCCCTCGCCGAGCAAGCCGTTCGCGACGCGAACGAACAGCTCGCCGCCACCCGCGCCACCGAGTCCGATCTGGCCCGGCGGCTCGACTCCAACGACACCCTCTTCACCGCTGCGGCCGAGGCGCTGGCCCGGGTGCAGGGCGAGCGTCGCGAGCTCAACGCCGAGGTCGAAAGCCTCGCCAGGGCGATGGTCGAGCTGACCGATCACATCGCCGGCGAGCGCGCACGCATCGCCGAGCTCGACGCCGTGCTCCCCGCGCTCACAGCAGATGAGCAGGCCGAAGCCGACGCCGCCTCCGCCCGCGGTCGCGTTCGCGCCGAGCTCGAGGCGCGGACCGCGGTGCTCGCGTCGCGCCGGCGCGACCTGGAGGTCCGCAACGCCGGCCTGCACGAACGCCAGCAGTTGCTCGAACGGCGCATCAACGAGACCGAACTGCGGCTCGAGGCCGATGCCGGGGCCCGCACCGAGGCCGAATCTCGCCGCGTCTCGATCGAGCGGTCGCTCGGCGCCGTCGACCGGCTGAGCGCGGTCGTCACGGCCCGCCGTGACGTGATCGAGGGCGAGCACACCCGGCTCGCCGATCAACGCCGGCGACAGAGTGAGGAAGTGCGATCGCTCGCCGGCCGGCTCGAGGGTCATCGCCGGGAGCGCGCCGACGCGGAACGTCAGCTCGAACAGGTCCGCGAGAAGGCCCACCGGCTCGACATCGAGGAGGCGGAAGCGAAGCTCCGACTCGAGACCGCGATCGAGACGTTGCGCCGTGATCTGGAGATCGAGCCAGAGATTGCCGAGAAGGCCGAAGCGCCGCCCGTGCCAGAGGGCACCACGCCGGCCGGTCGAGCGCGCGAGCTCGAGCGTGAACTGCGGATGCTGGGTCCCATCAACCCGCTCGCGCTCGAGGAGTACACCGAGCTCCTGCAACGCCACACGTTCCTCGAAGAGCAGCTCGAGGACGTCCGTTCGACCCGGCGCGACCTCGGCCGGATCATCAAGGCCGTCGACCAGGAGATCCAGTCGGTCTTCGCCGGCGCCTACGCCGACGTCAGCGCCAACTTCACCGAGCTGTTCGCGACGCTGTTCCCGGGCGGTGTCGGCACGTTGCCGCTCACCGATCCCGACGACCTGCTGGCCACCGGCATCGAGATCGAGGCCAAGCCGAGCGGCAAGAACGTCAAGAAGCTCTCGTTGCTGTCGGGTGGCGAGCGCAGCCTCACCGCGCTGGCGTTCCTGTTCGCCGTCTTCCGCAGCCGCCCGTCGCCGTTCTACGTGATGGACGAGGTCGAGGCGGCGCTCGACGACATCAACCTGCATCGCTTCCTCGGGCTCGTCGCCGAGTTCCGCAAGGAGGCCCAGCTGCTCATCGTGAGCCACCAGAAGCGCACGATGGAAGCGGGCGACAGCCTGCTCGGCGTGAGCATGCAGCCAGGCGGTTCGTCGAAGGTGATCACCGAACGCGTGAGCACTCCCGTCTGACCGCCAGGCGAGGTGCCAGCCGGCCCGGCGGCGGCGGGTCGCGCGTGCCCGAATCCCCACGGGCGGGGCGCGGCGGGGGTGGTTCCGCCGGGTCCGGTTGGGGCGGGGCTACTGTCTGGACAGCGACCACGGTGGCGCTGGGGAGAGCCGAGAGCGTGACGACAGTCGAGGGTGAGGTCGCGGCGGGGGAGCACGCGATCGAGCTCGTTCGGGTCCGCAAGGAGTTCGGCGATGTCGTGGCCGTCGACGGGGTGTCGCTGACGATCGGACCGGGCGAGTTCTTCTCGCTGCTCGGTCCGTCGGGCTCCGGCAAGACGACCGTGTTGCGGATGATCGCCGGCTTCGAGCAACCGTCGGCCGGGGCGATCCTGCTCGCCGGCAAGGACGTGACCCACGTCGCGCCGTACGACCGCGACGTCAACACGGTGTTCCAGGACTACGCGTTGTTCCCCCACATGTCCGTGCGGCAGAACGTCGAGTACGGCCTCAAGGTGAAAGGCGTCGGGCGCGCCGAGCGCCGCCGTCGCGCCGCCGAGATGCTCGAGGTCGTCCGGCTCGGGCAGTACGGCGATCGCCGGCCGAACCAGCTGAGCGGCGGGCAGCGCCAGCGTGTCGCGCTCGCCAGGGCGTTGGTCAACCAACCGGGCGTCCTGCTGCTCGACGAGCCACTCGGTGCGCTCGACCTGAAGCTGCGCGAGGAGATGCAGGTCGAGCTCAAGTCGATCCAGCACGCGGTCGGCATCACGTTCGTGTTCGTCACCCACGACCAGGGCGAGGCGCTGTCGATGAGCACGCGCATCGCCGTGTTCAACGACGGTCAGATCGAACAGGTCGGCACTCCCCAGGAGATCTACGACCGGCCCGCAACGTCGTTCGTCGCCGGTTTCGTCGGCACCTCCAACCTCCTCGACGCCGAGCAATCGGCCCGACTGCTCGGCGTTGCCCATGCCCACACACTTCGCCCCGAGCGCATCCGGCTCGCCAACGGCGGTGACATCGGTGGCAACGAACGCTCGGCCACCGGCACCGTCGACGACGTCCAGTACCTCGGGGCGATCAGTCGAGTGCGGATCACCCTCCCCGAGGGCGGACGCCTCGTCGCCAGCCTGGCGAGCGACGAGCTCGCTGGCGTCGCAGATGGCAGCACCGTCCGGGTTGCATGGCCGGCCGACGCGGCACTGAGAGTCGCACATTCGGACACCACCGACCACGACGAGATCGTCGAAGTCGACGTGAACCACCTCGAGAAGATCCAGCCCAAGACAGCAAGCTAGCCCGAGCACTCAAGACCAAGCAATCCAACCCAAGAAGAAGAGCAAGGGGAGAACCAAGAATGAAGACGTCCATGAGACGAACCCGCCGCTTCGGCGCCTGTCTCGCCACCATGACCCTCGTGGTCGCGGCCTGTGGCGATGACGACGACGCGGCCGACACCCCAGACACGGAGGCCACTGGCGATACAGCGGCGCCGACCGACACTGCTGCCCCTGAGGAAACCACCGCGGGTGACACCACGCCTGACGATTCCGGCACTCAGCCGGCAGGCGGCCTGCCGACCGAGCTCGGTGAGGGCGAAGGCGAGGTCAACCTGATCGCCTGGGCTGGTTACGTCGAGGACGGGTCGACCGATCCCGCCGTCGACTGGGTCACCGAGTTCGAGGAGACCACCGGGTGCGCGGTCAACGTCCAACTCGGCAACTCGTCCGACGAGATGGTGCAACTCATGCAGACCGGCGAGTACGACGGCGTATCGGCCTCGGGTGACGCGACACTCCGCCTCATCGCCGGCGGTGAGGTCGCACCGGTCAACGTCGACCTGATCCCGAACTACGCCGACGTCTTCGAGGACCTCAAGCTGCAGTCGCACAACTCCGTCGACGGCCAGCCGTACGGCGTCCCGCACGGTCGCGGCGCGAACCTTCTCGTGTTCAACACCGATCTCTACACCACGCCACCCGATTCGTGGGGTGAGATGTTCGAGTCGACGAGCGCCGGCGCGGGTTCCGTGTCGATCTACGACTCGCCGATCTACATCGCCGATGCCGGGTTGTACCTGATGGCGACCCAACCCGACCTCGGGATCACCAACCCGTACGCGCTCGATCAGGAGCAGTTCGACGCGGCGATCGCGCTGCTCGAGGCGCAGAAGGATCTCGCCGGGCAGTACTGGGCGGTGTACACCGACCAGCAGGCCGCGCTCGAGGGTGGCACCGCACTGGTCGGGACCACGTGGCAGGTGATCGTCAACCTCGCCCAGGCCAACGGTGCCAAGATCGATGCGGTGAAGCCGGTCGAGGGCGCGACCGGCTGGTCGGACACCTGGATGATCTCGTCACAGGCAGCCCATCCCAACTGCATGTACATGTGGATGGACTGGATCATCTCGCCAGAGGCCAACGCCGCCGTGGCGGAGTGGTTCGGCGAGGCGCCGTCGAACGCCAAGAGCTGCGACATGACGGCGGTGCCGGAGCACTGCGAGATCTTCCACGCCGACGAGACCGCGTACTGGGAGGACGTCTGGTACTGGACGACACCCGAAGAGACGTGTCTCGACGGCCGCACCGACGTGACGTGCGTGCCGTACACCGAATGGGTCAACGCCTGGAACACGCTGCGGGCATGAGCCACTGAGCACGGGATCGTGCCCGACCTCGTGTCGGGCACGATCCTGCGCTCGAGCACCTCGACGATGAGAGCGATCAGCAGCTTCTTCCGCCGTCACCCGCGCCTGTCGCTGGCGTCGGTGCTCACCGCGCCCGTGGCGTGGTTGCTGATCGTCTACATCGGCTCGCTCACGCTGATGGTCGTCTCGGCGTTCTTCGAGCTCGACCCGCAATCCCAGGAACCGACCACCGAGCTCACGACGGAGAACCTACGGATCGCGTTCACCCGCAGCGAGTTCCTCCAAGTCGTGCTGAAGAGCGTCGGGGTGGCGGCCGCGGTCACGGTGTTCTGCTTCGCGCTCGGGTTGCCGATGGCGTTCTACATCGCCAAGATCGCCAAACCGTGGGCCCGGCGGGCGCTCATCGTCGCCGTACTGCTCCCGCTCTGGGCCGGCTACCTCGTCAAGGGCTACGCGTGGAAGGCGATGCTGCGCCCGGCGTCGGAGTTCGGCGTCGACACGGGGGGCGGCTTCCTCAGCTCGGTGTTCGGTTGGACCCCGGGCTTCGGCTGGACGGCGGTGATCCTGTCGCTGTCGTACCTGTGGTTGCCGTACATGGTGTTGCCGATCTACGCCGGGCTCGACCGACTCCCGCCGTCGCTGCTCGACGCCAGCGGCGATCTCGGCGCCCGCCCGCTGCGGACGTTCAGGTCGGTCGTGATGCCGATGCTCGTGCCGGCGATCGCCGCCGGATCGCTGTTCACGTTCTCGCTCTCGCTCGGCGACTTCATCATCCCCAACATCGTCACCGAGGGAAAGGTCCGGCTGGTCGGCAAGTTCATCGAGAGCACCCTGAACGCCCCGAACCAACCGCTGGCGGCGGCGATCACGTTGTGGCCGCTGTTGATCATCATCGTCTACCTCATCTGCCTCAAGCGGCTCGGCGCGTTCGAGAGCTTGTGATCTCGTGCCGGTGATCCGATGAACGTCTCGACGGCCGCCCGATGGAGCCTTCGGCTGGTCACCTGGTTCGGGCTGGCGTTCCTGTACGTGCCGCTGCTCGTCGTCGCGATCCTCAGCTTCAACACGGTGACGTCGCTGTCGTGGCCACCGCAGGGGTTCACCACCGACTGGTGGGAGGCGGCGTGGAACGCCGACGGGCCGCGTGACGCGTTGTGGAACTCGGTCAAGGTGGCGTTGGCCGCCACCCTGATCGCGTTGGTGCTCGGCACACTCGTCGCGTTCGGGCTCCAGCGCTACCGGTTCTTCGGACAGAACGCGCTCTCGTTCGTGATCCTGCTGCCCATCGCATTGCCGGGCATCGTCACCGCGATCGCGTTGCGCAACGCCATCGATCGCACGATCCAACTCGGCCCCATCGACTTCCGCATCGGTTTCGGCTTCCGGTCACTTGTCATCGCCCACGCCACGTTCTGCGTCGTGATCGCCTTCAACAACGTCGTTGCCCGCCTGCGCCGATCGTCGCCGAACTTGCTCGAGGCCTCCGCCGATCTCGGGGCCGATGGTCTGCAGACGTTCCGGTATGTGACGTTCCCGTTGATGCGCTCGGCGCTCGTCTCGGGCGGGATCCTCGCCTTCGCCCTCAGCTTCGACGAGATCGTCGTCACCACGTTCACCGCCGGATCCGGATACCTCACCCTTCCCCAGTGGATCTTCGCCAACATCAGCCGCCCCAACAACGTGCCCCTCGTGAACGTGATGGCCACGTTCGTGATGGTGGTGTCGATCCCGCTGGCGTGGCTGGCCCAGCGTCTCGGCGACCCCGAAGCGGGCAACGCCCGCTGACCTGGCTGGCCCAGCGTCTCGGCGACCCCGAAGCGGGCAACGCCCGCTGACCGGCTGGCCCAGCGTCTCGGCCCCCGAAGCGGGCAACGCCCGCTGACCGCCGTGCCCGGCCGGTAGCGTCGATCCGCGATGGAGTGGATCTTCCTCGTTCTCGCTCTGGCGGTCCTCGCCTTCGGTATCGGGCTGGTGGTCGTCACCCGCCTGCGGAACCGTGGCGGAGGAGAAGCAGTCGTCCCATCCGATGGTGGGCCGATCACCGCGCCGCCCCGGCGCCAGCCGGTCACCGACGTCGCGGTCGAGGAGCTTCCATCGGTCGAACGCGCCCCGGCACTCGACGAGGCGACGGTCGTCGAGCCGGTCCGGCCGGCCTCGCTCCGCGAACGGATGGCAAAGGCCCGTTCGGCGTTCGCGGGCGCGTTCGTCGGCGTGCTCGGTCGGAGCGCCATCACCGACGACACCTGGGACGAGCTCGAGGAAGCCTTGCTGCGCGCCGATGTCGGTGTCACCGTGACCGACGCCCTCGTCGACGATCTCAAGACGCGGGTCAAGGCCAAGGAGATCACCGAGCCGGCGGCGCTGCTCGATGCGCTCCAGGCCGATATGGCCGCGCGTCTCGGCGGCGCCGACCGGGAACTGCACTTCGACGACGGCACGGCCGGCAGCCCGAACGTGTGGCTGTTCGTCGGCGTCAACGGTGTTGGCAAGACCACCACGATCGGCAAGATCGCCAGCCAGCAACGGGCCCTCGGCCGGTCGGTGCTGATGGCCGCCGGCGACACGTTCCGCGCCGCCGCCGCCGAACAGCTCGGGGCGTGGGCCGAACGGGCCGGCGTCGAGCTCGTCCGGGGTGACGCCGGTGGCGATCCGTCGGCGGTGATCTACGACGGCATCGAGCGCGCCGCCGCCAAGGACATCGACCTCGTCCTCGCCGACACGGCGGGGCGGCTGCACACCAAGACCAACCTCATGGAGGAGCTGCGCAAGGTGCGGCGCGTCGCCGACAAGGGCGTCGGGCAGGTCACCGAGACGCTGCTCGTGATCGACGCCACGACCGGCCAGAACGGGCTCGCCCAGGCCCGCGAGTTCGGCGAGGCGACGCAGGTGACGGGCGTGGTGCTCACCAAGCTCGATGGCTCGGCCAAGGGCGGCATCGTGTTCGCGATCGAGACCGAGCTCGGCATCCCGATCAAGTTGGTGGGCGTCGGCGAGTCGATCGGCGACCTCATGGCGTTCGAACCGACCGAGTTCGTCGCCGGGCTGTTCGACAGTTGACGTACGAACTCGGGCCGTGGCGGGAACCGCGACGGGCCCGCCGACGTCCAAAGCACATGAGGACAGCTCGCATGAGAAACGCTGACCTGAGATTTGGCCTAGTCCCATTGTCCGTGGGCGCGATCTTGATGCTCGCCGCCTGCGGGAGTGACGAATCCGTCTCACCGGCCACCGATCCGGCGTTGCAGCCGCCCGTGGCCGTGAACGTCGTCGAGTCCGGCGGCGGCAACGCCGAGGCGTCGTCGATGGAGGTCGCCCAGGATTCCGCCGCCAGCGCGACCGACAGCGACCGCAGCACGGGCCTGTTCCCTGCGTTCGGTGGCTACGTGTTCGAGGCCGGTGAGGGATTGCCCGCACTTCCGACGAACTCCACCGGCTACCACTTCCCTGCCGGCGCGACGGTCGACGCCGCCGAGGTGGCGCGCATCGCCGCCGCGCTCGGTGTCGCGGGTGAGCCGCAGGCCGGCACGGCCGACAGCGGTTACCAGTGGCGGGTCGGTCCGGACGATGGCACCGCACCTGCGCTGTTCGTCAGCAACGACGGTCAGCTCAGCTGGTCCTACTCGATCGCCTGGGCGACGACCGCCGTCGAGGGCTGTGCGGCCGCCGGGAGCGCAGGCGTCGATGCCGGCACCGGGGTGGCCGCCGATGGCGAGACCGCCGTTGCCGTCGACGAGAAGGTGCAAACGAGCGACCCGACGGCGGTCGACCAACCGCTCCCGATCGAGGAGTGCGCGACTCCCGAGCCGCCCCCGGGCGTACCCACCGCCGACGAGGCCGGCACCAAGGCCAATGAGCTGTTGGCAGCGCTGGGCGAGGACCCCGTGGCGTTCGAGCTCGAGACGTACGCCGACGAATGGAGCGCCTCGGTCACGGCGTTCACGACGCTCGACGGTGTGCGCTGGCCGTCCGGCTACAGCTTCGGGTTCGGGGGAGAAGGTGCCCTCCAGTGGGCGAGCGGCTCGCTCGCCGAGCCGGTCGCGACCGGTCCGTACCCGCTGATCGACCTCGACGCGGCGATCGCCCGACTCTCGGAACAGAACGGGATGTGGAGCGTCGGCGGCGGCGATGTCCTGGCGGTCGATGCCCAAGAAGCCGAGGCACCCGCGGCGCCTGACGAGGTGGCACGCGACCGGACGACCGACGACGTGCAGACACTGCCCGCGCCGACCAACGACAGTGCCGTCCCGACGACACCCGAACCGGTCGTGGCGACGCTCGTCGACGTCAAGGCCGACCTGTGGTGGGTGTGGGATGCCGACAACTCCGTCTGGCTGCTGCCGGCGTACACGTTCACCGACACCGAGGGCAACGTGTTCACGGTCCCGGCCGTCACCGACGAGTACATGATCATCGTCGAGCCGACGATCGAGCCGCAGCCCGCCGAGCCGGTCGATCCGGTGGTCGTCGACCCGCCGACATCTGACCCGGCGACTTCGGGCGGCGCCACCGCTGACCCGGCCGTGCTCGACGAGTTCGTCGGGGTGCCGCTGCCGGAGTTCGAGGAGATGGCCAAGCGGTACGGGTTCACGACCCGGGTCGCTCGCCAGGACGGCGTCGACCAGCCGATGACCATGGACTTCTCCGAGTCCCGCGTCAACGTCGCCGTCGTTGGCGACGTCGTCACCGAGATCGTCTCCATCGGCTGATTCCCACTTGACCGCCTGAACCACCGTCGTAGGGGCGCCGAAACTTCACGAGATGGGGGTGGTGAGGGGGGCGGGTAGCCTGGGCGGTCGCATGTTCGACAGCCTCTCCAACCGGCTCGACGGGATCGTCAAGCGACTCCGCGGCAAGGGCCGCCTCACCGAGGCCGACGTCGACGAGGTGATGAAGGAGATCCGGACGGCCCTGCTCGAGGCCGACGTCAACGTCACCGTCGTCCGCTCGGTCGCCAACCGCATCCGCGAGCACGCCATCGGCGCCACCCGCTCGCAGGCACTCGACCCCGGCCAGCAGGTCATCAAGGCCGTCCACGACGAGCTGATCCGCATCCTCGGCGGCGAGACGCTCAAGATCAGCTACGCGTCGAAGCCGCCCACCGTCATCCTGCTCGCCGGTCTGCAGGGTTCCGGCAAGACCACCAACGCCGCCAAACTCGCCTCCTGGTTCAAGCAGCAGGGCCGTAACCCGCTGCTCGTCGGCGCCGACCTCCAGCGGCCGGCGGCGGTCGAGCAGCTGCGCACCCTTGGCCGCCAGATCGACGTGCCGGTGTACTCCGATCCGGAGGACCCGATCCTCACCGCCTACCAGGGGCTCGAGGAGGCCAAACGGCTCGGCCGCGACGTTCTCATCGTCGACACCGCCGGTCGTCTCTCGATCGACGCCCAGATGATGGAGCAGGTGCGCCTGATCTCCGGCGCCGTCTCGCCCGACTACACGTTCCTCGTCATCGACGCGATGACCGGCCAGGACGCCGTCCAGACGGCGGAGGCCTTCCACGCCACGCTCGAGATCGACGGCGTGATCCTGTCGAAGCTCGACGGCGACGCCCGCGGCGGTGCGGCGCTGTCGGTGAAGGAGGTCATCGGCCGGCCGATCGCGTTCGCATCCACGGGCGAGAAGCTCGACGCCTTCGAGCAGTTCCATCCCGATCGGATGGCGGGCCGGATCCTCGGCATGGGCGACATGCTGACCCTCATCGAACAGGCCGAGAAGGCGTTCGAGAAGGATCAGGCCGAGCAGGCGGCGATGAAGATGATGGAGGGCGAGTTCACCCTCGACGACTTCCTCGAACAGATGCAGCAGCTCAAGAAGATGGGCCCGCTCGGTGGCCTGCTGGGGATGATGCCGGGCATGCCGAAGGAGCTCAAGGGCGCCGAGATCGGCGACGACGACCTGAAGCCGGTCGAGGCGATCATCCGCTCGATGACGCTCGACGAGCGCCGCCAGCCGCAGATCATCAACGGCAGCCGCCGGACGCGGATCGCCACGGGATCCGGCACGACCGTCGGCGACGTGAACCGCCTCGTCAAGCAGTTCGGCGAGATGCAGAAGATGATGAAGAAGTTCGGGATGATGGGCAAGAAGGGCAAGAAGGGTCGCGGTGGCTTCCCCGGCCTCGGCGGTGGGATGCCCGACCTGGCCGAACTGCAGGGCCTGCCCGGTCTCGGCGGCGGCCTCCCCGGCGCTCGCTGAGTCTTGATCGAGTCGGCTCACCACAGGTCGGCCGGATGAGCGAGGATCGCATCGACGGGGCGCTTCGCGACGACATCCGCTTGCTCGGGCGGCTGCTCGGCGAGACGCTCACGCGCCAGGCGGGCTCCGATCTGCTCGACCTCGTCGAGCACGTCCGAGCGGAATCGAAAGCCGCGGTCGTCGACCCTGACGCGCGGGGACGCCTCACCGAGGCACTGGCGGCGCTCGACCTCCCGACGGGCACCGAGCTGGGTCGAGCGTTCCTGGCGTACTTCCATCTCGCCAACATCGCCGAGCAGGTCCACCGCGCCGACGAGCTGACACAACGCTCGACCGTTGCGGTGAGCGCGCTCGAGCGGACGGTCAACCAGGTCCTCGCCGCCGGCCTCGACCCCGCGGCCATCGCCGATGTCGTGGCACGCCTCGACATCCGGCCGGTGCTCACCGCCCACCCCACCGAGTCGTCGCGCCGTTCGATCCTGACCCTGCGGCGGCGGGTCGCCACGTTGTTGCGGCAACGCACCGACGCGCGATCGTCCGATGCCGACCGGGCGCGTGCGGAACGGCGGCTGGCCGAGCTCGTCGACCTGCTCTGGCAGACCGAGGAGGTGCGTCGTGAGCGGCCGACCCCGCTCGACGAAGCGAGCGCGACGCTGTTCTACCTCGACGAGCTGGCCCAGCTCGTCGTTCCCGACCTGCTCGACGATCTGTCCGTCCAGCTGCGCCGCCTCGGCGCCCAACTCCCGACGAGTGGCCGGCCGTTGCGCTTCGGCACCTGGGTCGGTGGAGACCGCGACGGCAACCCGTTCGTGACGCCGGAGATCACGCTCACCGTCCTCGGCCTCCAGCGTGAGCACGCCGTTCGCACCCTGCTGGAATCGATCGAGTCACTCGTCGAGCAGCTCGGCGTGTCGACTCGGGCCGTCGGGGTGTCCGCCGAGCTCCTCGAGAGCCTCGAAGCAGACCGGCGCGCGCTGCCGTCGGTGTTCGAACGGTGGGCCCGGCTCGACGCCGACGAGCCGTACCGCTTGAAGTGCTCGTACATCCGCGAGCGGCTCGTCCGCACCGCCCGTCGGGCAACGAACGGCAATGCGCCGAGGGCCGGCCTCGACTACAGCCGCGTCGACGAGCTCGTGGCCGACCTCGAGGTCATGTACCGGTCGCTGCACGCCCATCACGGTTCGTTGATCGCCGACGGTCTGGTGGCTCGCGTGATCCGCACCGCCAATGCCGTGGGCCTGCAGCTGGCGACCATGGATGTCCGTGAGCACACGGCGCGTCACCACCACGCGCTCGGTGCGTTGTTCGATCGGCTCGGGTCAGGCGATGACTACCGGACGTTGGATCGTGCCGGGCGGACGCGGCTGCTGGCGCAGGAGCTGGCCGGCGGGAGACCGCTCGCACCACCGACCGCGACGCTCGACGAAGACGCGGCGGGGACCACGGCGGTGTTCGCCATGATCAGGGAGGCACTCGACCGCTACGGCGACGAAGCGATCGAGAGCTACATCGTCTCGATGGTCAAGGGCGTCGACGACGTGCTCGCCGCCGCCGTGCTCGCCCGCGACGCGGGGCTCGTCGACCTCGGCTCTGACGTGGCGCGCATCGACCTCGTGCCGCTGCTCGAGACGATCGACGAGCTCAACTCGGCCGGGCCG
Organism: Ilumatobacteraceae bacterium; assembly: GCA_963776935.1. Lineage (GTDB taxonomy): Bacteria > Actinomycetota > Acidimicrobiia > Acidimicrobiales > Ilumatobacteraceae > JALOLG01. Next base: position 113,114 of record CAVZOP010000002.1, read on the forward strand.
CTTGCTCGACGAGCTGCTGCGCGAGCCGTCGTACCGGCGGATGGTCACGTTGCGCGGCGACTTGCAGGAGGTGATGCTCGGCTACTCCGACTCGAACAAGGACGGCGGCATCACCGCCTCGGCATGGGCGATCCATCGGGCGCAGCGCGCGCTCCGCGACGTGGCCAACGAGCACCACGTGACGCTGCGGCTGTTCCACGGCAGGGGCGGAGCGGTGGGCCGCGGCGGCGGCCCGACCGGTCGGGCGATCCTCGCCCAACCGTTCGGCACCATCCAGGGCGCGATCAAGATCACCGAACAGGGTGAGGTGGTCTCCGACAAGTACCTGTTGCCGGAGCTGGCGCGCAGCAACCTCGAGACGACGATCGCCGCCACGCTCCAGGCATCCCTGCTCCATCACGAGTCCCGACAACCGCAATCGGTCCTCGACCGTTGGGACGCGGTGATGACGTGTGTGTCCGAGGCGAGCCTCGGCGCGTACCGCCAGCTCGTGGAGGACCCGGACCTCGTCGGCTACTTCACCGCCTCGACGCCGGTCGAGGAGATGGCCGGGCTGAACATCGGCTCCCGCCCCGCCCGGCGGGCGACCGAGCCCGCCGCCGGGCTGGCCGACCTGCGCGCGATCCCGTGGGTGTTCGGCTGGACGCAATCCCGCCAGATCATCCCGGGTTGGTACGGCGTCGGCACCGGCTTGGAGGCCGCTCGCACGGCTGGTATGGGCGAGGCGCTCGACGAGATGGCGACGCAGTGGCACTTCGCGATGACGTTCCTCGCCAACGTCGAGATGGCGCTGTTCAAGACCGACCTCGACATCGCCCGCCTCTACGTCGAGCGGCTCGTCGAGCCCCATTTGCGCCACATCTTCGACCGCATCGTCGACGAGCACGACCGGACCACGCGGGAGATGCTCCGCATCCTCGGCGTGCCCGGGCTCCTCGAGAGTCATCCGATGCTGCGCCGCACGCTGTCGACACGCGCCACCTACCTGTTGCCGATGCACCACCTGCAGGTCGACCTGCTCGCCCGTCACCGCGCCGCGGCGTCGGCGGATCCACATCTCGAACGGGCGCTGCTCCTGACGATCAATGGCATCGCTTCCGGTCTGCGCAACACCGGATGATCCCGAGCTCATGATGGTGTCGGTGGGGCCTCAGCCCGTTGGCGCTAACCTTGCGGGGTTCTCAAGTGCACCAGGGAGACGTGAAACAGATGGCAGTCAAGCTGCGCCTCACCCGAGTCGGCAAGACCAAGCAGCCCCAGTACCGCATCGTCGCGGCCGACGAGCGGTCACCCCGCGACGGCCGCTTCATCGAGATCCTGGGCCACTACAACCCGCTGCACGACCCGTCGAGCCTGAGCGTCGACAACGACAAGGCCGTCAAGTGGCTGAGCAACGGTGCCCAGCCGACCGAGCGCGTCGCCAAGCTGCTCGAGATCTCGGGCGCGATGGAGCAGTTCAAGGCGTCGAAGTGAGCGAGACGTCGAACGAGCTGCAGGCGCCCACGGCAGCCGCCGTGCTCGGTCACATCGTCCGTTCGATCGTCGACGATCCCGAGGCGGTCACGGTCGAGGAGTCGTCGATCGGGCACCGTGCCCGGCTCGACGTCCGCGTCGGACCTGGCGACCTCGGCCGCGTGATCGGCCGGCGTGGTCGCACCGCCGCCAGCGTGCGCACGGTCACCCGCGCCGCGGCAGCGAAGGACGGTGTCGAAGTCGACATCGAGTTCCTCGACGACTAGATGGTCGGGACTGGCCTCGGTGTCGGTTGCGGGCTGCTCGCCCGCTGCGCTTCGGCTGCTCCCTCCGTGACCGAGCGATAGTCGGCCCGGCGTGACGAACATGAATGAGCAGCCCGAGGGACTGCTCGAGGTCGGCCGGATCTCGCGGCCACATGGCCTGAACGGCGACGTGTACGTCGACTTGTCGACCGACCGCACCGAGCGCCTCGACCGGGGGTCACGTCTGTGGGGTCGCGGGCAGTGGCTCACGGTCACCAGCGCCGCCCAGCAGCCACAGCGCTGGCTGGTGCGCTTCGAGGAGATCACCGACCGCACGGCGGCCGAGCGGTTCGCCAACACTCGCCTGTACGCCGAACCGATCGACGACCCGGATGCACTCTGGGTGCACGACCTGGTCGGGGCCGAGGTCGTCGAGCTCGACGGTACCGGCCGCGGCCGCTGCGCCGCCGTCATCGACAACCCGGCCGCCGACCTGCTCGAGCTCGAATCGGGTGCGCTGGTGCCGGTGACGTTCGTGGTCGGTTTCGCCGACGGCGTGGTCACGATCGACCCGCCGGAAGGCCTGTTCGAATGATGACGGTCGATTGATGGTGTGCGACTGATGCGGGTCGACGTGTTCACCGTGTTCCCCGATCTCGTCGACGGGTTCTGCGCCGAGAGCCTGCTCGGCAAGGCCCGCTCGCGCGGCATCCTCGACCTGCGCTGCCACGACCTGCGCGAGCACACGACCGACGTGCATCGCACGGTCGACGACTCGCCGTTCGGCGGTGGCGCCGGGATGCTGCTGCGTCCCGAGCCGATCTTCGCCTCCGTCGAGGCGGCCGATCCGCCCCGGCCGTTGTTCCTGCTCGGGCCCGGCGGCCGGCGTTTCGATCAGCAACTGGCAGGCGAACTGGCGGCAGGGGCCGGCTTCAGCCTGCTGTGCGGGCGCTACGAGGGCGTCGACCACCGGGTCCGCGAGCATCTGGTCGACGACGAGCTGAGCGTCGGTGACGTGGTGTTGGCCGGGGGAGAGGTGGCTGCCTGCCTCGTCGTGGAGGCCGTGACCCGGTTGCTCGAGGGGGCGATGGGAAACGCCGAGAGCCCGGTGACCGAGAGTTTCGGTGCCGCCGGCCTGCTCGAAGAGCCGCACTTCACACGTCCGGCCGAGTTCCGCGGCTGGCAGGTCCCCGACGTGCTGCGCTCCGGCGACCACGGCCTGATCGCCAAGTGGCGACTGGCGCAGGCGCTCCACCGAACGCTGCGGGCGAGGCCCGACCTCATCGAGCGACGCGGCGGGCTGACGGATGCCGAGCGGGCCTTGTTGGAAGAGTTCCCTGCCCTCCCGTATCCTTGAGCGGCCCGGGACACGATCGGGCCCGCAAGATCGGACTCGGCGATGATCGGGCGCTGCCGCCCGGGCACCCTTCGAGCAGTACGAGAGAGCACGCCATGAAAGCCACCGACCTGATCGACAACCAGTCACTGCGTGACGACCTCCCGGCGTTCGCACCGGGCGACGAGGTCAAGGTCCACGTCCGCGTCGTCGAGGGTGGCAAGGAGCGTGTCCAGGTGTTCCAGGGCAACGTGATCGCCCGCCAGGGTGGCGGCCTGCACGAGACCTACACGGTGCGCAAGCTGAGCTACGGCGTCGGCGTCGAGCGCACGTTCCCGCTCCACACCCCGACGGTCGCCAAGCTCGAGGTCGTGCGGCGGGGCGACGTGCGGCGCGCCAAGCTGTACTACCTCCGCGATCGCGTCGGTAAGCGGGCCAAGGTCCGCGAGAAGCGCGAGTTCTGATCGCCTGCGCCGAGCTCGCCCTCGGCGCCACGCCATCTCGGGCCGGCGGCCCCACATCGATCGATCCGATGAGGGAGGTCGTGGCCATGAAACCGATCGCGCCCGACCTGTCGAAGCGCGCCCGCGGCCAGTGGGGCGAGGACCGGGCGTGCACCCACTACCGGCGTCTCGGCTACGCGATCGTCGATCGCAACTGGCGATGTGCGCAGGGCGAGATCGACGTCGTCGCCCGGCTCGGCGACACGGTCGTGTTCTGCGAGGTCAAGACGCGCCGATCCGAGGGATACGGCGGCGGTGCGGCCGCCGTCGACCACCGCAAACAGCACCGCATCCGGCGTCTGGCCGCGGCCTGGCTGGCCGAGCGGCAGGTCCACGGCGTCGAGGTCCGGTTCGACGTGGTCGCCATCACGGGCGTCGACGTGGAGCTGATCGAGGGGGCGTTCTAATCCGACGCGAGCGCTCGACGGGCGGTGGGATCCGCCGGTCCCAGCAGGCGTAGTGCCAGTGCCGGCGGAGCTCTGGCGCCAGCTCCGGAACCGCCACGTAGTGACCGGTCGCGGGCGGGATGTCGCGGTGGCAGCCGGGGCACACGTACGTCTTGGTCGCCTGGTAGGGCTGCACCCGCCGCACGTCCACGGCACCGAACCCGCCGTCCCAGAGCCTTGGCACTAGGAGAACACCGCCCAGATCACGAGCGCGACCACGAGCACGATCGCCGCCGCGACCATCACGAAGTCGCCGGTCCGGGCGCGGAACCTCCGGTACGGGTTGAAACCCACGACCTTCAGTATCGTCCGCGGCAATGGCAGATTCCGACGACGACAAGACCCCTGAGTACGAGAGCCTGCGGGTCGACCGCTCCGGCGGCGCCGTCACGATCACGCTCGATCGCCCCGCCAAGAAGAACGCGATCAACGGGGCGATGTGGGAGGAGCTGGCTGCGGTGGTCGGCGAGATCGCCCGCCGGTCGACCGACCGCGTCGTCGTGTTCACCGGAGCCGGTGGTGACTTCTGCTCCGGAGCCGACCTGTCCGAGCCATCCGAGGGCGGTCACCACCTAGCCCGGTTGCGTCGCGTCGGCGACCTGTGCCTCGCCATCGCCCGGCTCCCGCAGCCGACCATCGCCAAGGTCCGCGGCGTCGCAGTGGGTGCCGGGCTGAACCTGGCGCTGGTGTGTGATCTCGTGGTCGCGGCCGAGGGGTCCCGGTTCTCGGAGATCTTCGCCAAGCGCGGGCTGAGCCTCGACTTCGGTGGCTCGTGGATCCTCCCGCGGCTGATCGGGATGCATCGGGCCAAGGAGCTGGCGCTGCTGGCGCCGATCATCGGTGCTGCGGAGGCGGCCGAGATCGGGCTCGTGAACCGCGTGTTGCCCGATGCCGAGCTCGACGCGTTCGTCGACGGCTGGGTGGCCGAGCTCGCCGCCGGCCCGCCGATCGCGCTGGCGATGACCAAGCGCATGCTGAACAACTCGTTCAACGTCACACTGGAGGAGGCGCTCGACGACGAGGGCGTCTCGCAGACGGTCAACCTCGGCACCGCCGACAACCGCGAGGCGATCGCGGCGTTCCTGGCCAAGCGCGCCCCGAACTTCGAGGGTCGCTGAGCCCACAACCACTGATCACCCGGTCCTGAGGACCACTCAGCGGCCGGGCTGCCACCAGCCGGCGGTGTCGCTCCGATACCCTCGACCGAGTGCGACAGCTGCTCGCCACGGCGATCCTGACGCTGGCAGCAGCGCTCTGGATGCCGGTCGTGACGTCGGCGCAGGAGTCGCCCGCGCCCGACGGCTCGGCCCCCACCACGACGCCCGGCGATGCGACGACGTCGGGAAGCGGCCCGACCGACTCGGTGCTGCCCACCACGACGCCGGGCACACTGCCGCTCGTCCTCGTTCCGAGCTCGTGCACGTCGCCGCCCCGGCCCGAGCTGGTGTTCGTCGGGATGCTCGTCGAGCGCGACTTTCGCACCGGGCGGTTCGAGATCGTGCAGGTGCGGGCCGGCGATGCGACGCCGTTCTCGGTCGGAGGGCTGGTCGACGTGCGGTATGGCATCGACGTCGAGTACCTCGACGTGGGGACCGCGTACCTGGTGTCCGCCCGCCGCGATCCGGTGCTCGGCCTGCTGGCGTCGAAGATCCGCGAACCCGCCCCGTTGCTCGGCGGTGACGACGTCGTCGGGGTCGCCGAGAGCGACGTCGAATGCCCGCGCCTCGACGACCCGATCCGGACCCTCCTGCCCGACGGTTCGTCGATCGACTCGGCGGTGCTCGCTCCCCTCAGCGAGCACCGTACCCAGCTCTTCGCAGCCATCCTCATCCCGATCGCCGTCGCGTTCGGGATCGTGTTCCTGCTCGCCACGTTGCGCTGGGCCGTGACCGGGTTGTTCCGCGGGATCGGTTCGGTAGTGCGTCACACGCGTTGAGCGACTGCCAGCGACTAACTCTGACGTACCGCGCCGGCGAGTGCCTCGACGGCGCCGCGCCAGTCGTCGATCGGGATCTCCTCGGCGGCTTCGCCGACCCGGCAGCGGACGAGCACGCCACCTACGACGGGTTCGTCGAGCACTCGCTCGATCGCCACGCCGTAGGCCGCCAACTGCCGGCGATAGCGGGCGACCCGTTCGTCGCGCATTTCCGAACCAGTCCATTGGTCGGTCTTGTAGTCGACGATGACCAACCCAGCGGGCGTGCGGACCAGCAGGTCGATGTAACCCTCCAGCACGCGACCGTCGATCTCGGCTGCCACGAACAACTCACGGTGATGTTCGAGCTCACGCGTGCTGCGGACGATCGGCGCCGCCAGCGCCGAGCGGGCGAGGGCGGCGACCGTCTCGGACACGCCGAGGATGCCCTCCGCCGCGCACTGCGCATCGGCGAGTTGGTCGATGTCGCTGCCGTCCCGGAGGTCGGCGAACTGCAGCACGCCGTGCACCGCTCGACCCACGGCCGTTCCGTAGCGACCCCGCTGCCACGGCGGGAGGTCGAGGTCGACGGGGTCCTTGCGGAGCCCCGGATCGCCGTGCCCCTCGATCCCGGCCAGGTCTTCGGCCAACCGGGTGGCACTGATCGTCGTTCGCACCGACGCCCGCGTGAGCGTGTTCGTGCGTTCCTCGGCCCACACCGCGGCGTCGGCCCACGGCAACTCGACCTCGATCGGACCGGCGACGGCGACTGGCGCGACTGCGGGTATCAGCTCGCGCCCCCGCTCGCCGGTTCGCCCGCGCCGGCGGAGACGAGGAGCTCGGCGCTCGTGTACTTGCCCGGGTCGTCAGGAAGGTTGCCGCCACGGTGGAGGGACACGACGAGATGGTCGATCGCCCGCGTGCACGCGACGTACAGGAGGCGGCGACGCTCGGCGTCTCCCATCTGCTCGTCGAGCGGCTTGAAGTCGTCGTAGACGAGGTCACCGTCGCGGCCGGCGAGCGTCCACGTGCCGCTCGGCCAGACGACGCCGGACGTCGCGGTGCGCTGCGGTCTGGTGGTGAGACCGGACACGATCGTGATCGGGAACTGCAGACCCTTCGACGCGTGGATCGTCATGATCCGCACCGCGTCGTGATCGTGCTCGGGGAGAATCGTGTCGGCGATGCGGCCCTCCGACGCCTGGAGCCGAGCCCACGCGAGGTAGCGGCGGACGCCGTGCCCGCCGACATCGCCCCACGCTCTGGCCTGGTCGATCACGTAGCGGACGCGACGTCCGACATCGCGTGCGTCCGGGCCGTCGAGCGCGGCGTCGAGGACCCGTCGCTCGTCGACGACCTCCGCCAGCAGGTCGGCGGGTGTCCGCCACGAGATCCGTTCGGCGACGGAACGCAGGTGGGCGATGGCGGCGGCCACCGGATGGTCGCCCAACGCGTCGGGCGGCGCCGACCACACGTTCCACCGGCCGCCTGCTGCCATCCATTCGAAGAGCTCGACGTCGCTGCAGCCGTACAGCGGGCTGCGCAGAGCGGCGACGAGGGCGAGCTGATCGGTGGGGTCGTCGGCGGCGCGCAGCGCCAGCATCAGATGGCGGATCTCAGCGGTGGTGTAGACGACGGAGCTGTTCTCGGCTCGGTAGGGAACGTCGCGCTCACGGAGCGCCGACTCGAGTGCCGGCAGCGACGTGCGGGCCGGCAACAACACCGTGATGTCGCCTGGGCAGCACCGACGCAACTCCGCCGTGCGTCGGTCCTCGACGGGCCACCCGTCCGACAGTGCGGTGACGACGGCATCGGCTGCCGCCGCCGCTTCGCACGCCCGTAGCGCCTCGGCGTCACCGCGCCGCGAGTCGAGATCGTCACGGCCCTCGGCGCAGAGCACGTGGACGCTGCCGTGGTCGCGGTGACGCGGGCGGCAGACCTCGAGCGTGTGGTACGCGGGTTGGACGTCGGTCTGCTCGACGATGAGCTCCGAGAACACGTGGTTGACCCAGTCGATGACGGCTGCCGATGAGCGGAAGTTGGCGGTCAGCAACTCGGTTTCGGCGCCCGTCTGCTCGGCGGCTCGCAGGTACTGGGCGATGTCGGCCCGCCGGAAGCGGTAGATCGACTGTTTCGGGTCGCCGACGATGAACAGGCGCTCGGGCATCGGGCGCAACTGTCGCCAATCGGTGTCGTGCGCCGGATCGTCGGGATGGGCCGTGAGGCGAACGGCGATCTCGAGCTGGATCGGGTCGGTGTCCTGGAACTCGTCGAGGAGGACCCGCACGTACCGCTCGTGCAACACGGCGCGGACATCGCTGCGGGTGGCCAACAGGCGCCTGGCGGACACCAACAGGTCGTGGAACTCGAGGGTGCCTTCCGACGCCCGAGCGGCAGCCGAGTCGAGCACGAACGACCCCACGATCGCTCCCAACAGCCGCTGGCGGTAGGTCTGGACCGCCGTGATCAGCTCGTCGCCCTGCGCCGCGAGCAGGACCTCCGCTTCGCGCAGCGCGTCGAGTGCGTCTGCCCCGCCATGCACCTTCCAGTTGGTCTTGTTGCCGCGCCGCTTCGCCTTGCCGCACAGGCTGACAATGCCGCTGATCCCGTCGAGCCGGGCGCGCAGCGACGTGCCCGGTTCCAGGGATCCCAGCCAGTCGCCGAGCGCCGTGAGCACTTCGCGCTGGGAATCGCCTTCGGGGGTGTCGGTCGCGCACAGACGTTCGGCGGCGGCACGCAGCGGATCTGTGTCGAGCACCAGCGGTGGGGGCGGGGAACGGTCGACACGCTCCTGGACGAGGTCCCAGTTGGCGTGGAAGTCCTCGGCGACCCGACGGAGGCCGCGTTTGATCCCGAAGTTGTCGAACTCGCAGAGCTGCACGAACTCGATACCGCCGTCGATCACGCCAGCCGGCGGGTCGGCCACTTCGAGCAGCCGATCGAGGAGATCCTCCCACCGCTCGCGGAACGCAAGGTCGCTCTCGAGCTCGTCGAGCACGGTGAACCCGGGTGGCAGGTCGGACTCGATGGGAAACTCGTAGAGGAGACGGCGGGCGAACGCATGCAGCGTGCCGATCGGAGCGTGGTCGAGATCGTCGAGCGCGGCCGCCAGGCGATCACGGATCTCGGATTCTCCGTCCGTGCACGCGGCGAGCGCCTTGTTCAGGTCACCGCGCAGCCGGTGCCGCAACTCGGCCGCCGCCTTCTCGGTGAACGTGATCGCTGCGATCGACGTGACGCGCACCCCGTCGCGCACGAGGCCCAGCACCCGCCCGACGAGTTGCGTGGTCTTGCCGGCGCCGGCGCCGGCCTCGACGAACAGGTTGGCGCCGAGGTCGGTGGTGATGCGCGCGCGTGCCGCGGCATCAGGTGGTGGCGCCTCCGCTGGCGCGCTGGTGACCTGGGCGACGGCCAGCAACGCGTCGAATGACAACTGCTCACTCATCGGCCACCACGATCTGCGACGGCGCCTCGGCATCAGCGTCCGGCTCGGCGAACCAACGCTGCAAGCGCGGATCGTGACGCTTGCGATCCCACTCGTTCCAGCGCTCGGCGGTGCCGAGCTCGTCGGGTTCGCAATACACGCATGGCGCCCACGACCGCCACGTCGGCGGTTCGGGGATCGCCGGGTAGAGGCCGGACTCGATGCCGTCGACCACGAGCGCGAGCGAACGCGATACCAAGTCCCAGATCTCGGGCGTGAACGTGTACCCGATGCGGCGGTACTTGCCCGCCGCGAAGAACGAGTATTCGGCGCGCACGACCGCGTCTGCCCGACCTGCGATCGCCAGCGTGGCGGCGGCGTAGGCGGGAAGCTGGAGGCGGTCGCCGGCCGCGGTGGGATCGGCGTCGCTGATCGACGTGTACCGCCGCTCACTGCCGGTCTTGTAGTCGGTGACGACGTAGGACCCGTCGGCCAGGGCGTCGACCCGATCGATCGAACCCTTGACCGCCAGCGCCCGGCCACCGGGAAGCGGGACGGTGACCTCGCCGTCGGCGCCGAACCGCCGTTCGGAGCTGACGATGCGCGCTCGGCGCTCGCGGATCGAGTCGCTGTCGTGGCGGATCCACGTCAGCAGGTCGCCTCGCATCCGCTGGCTCTCGTCGGCCCAGTAGGCCGGGCGGCCCGTCCGTCCGGCGCGCTCGGTGTCGGTGCCGACCGCCTCGAAGAACCCGGCGAGCGCGGCGACGTGCGCGTCGGTCCATCCGGACCTATCGGGTTGGGGCAGATCGCCGGCGAGGATCGCCTGGTTGAAGCGGTCGAGTGCGGCGTGGAGCGCGCTGCCCCGATCGAGCGCGGTGATGTTGATCTCGTCGCCGGGCTCCTCGATCGCGTACACGCGCAGCAGGTAGCGCACGAAGTACATGTGCGGGCACGACATCCAGGCCTCGAGCTCGGTGGGTGATACCGGGCGGTCGAGTCGGGGCACGTCGACGCTCGTGAGGTCGCCGTCGTAGACGGTGAGGGCGTCGGACCGGCGGGCGGCGCGCAGCGCGATCGCCCGCTGCAGCACGACGTCGCCGGCGGCCGCGTCGGCCGCGGCCAGGTCACCGCCGCCCCTGATGTGGGTCCACAGCGCCCTGAGCCGGTGCTCGGACGACGACACGGGGAACACGGTGGCGAGCAGACCGGCGGTGTGCGAGGCAACGTCGTGGCGCACGGCGAACGGCACGTCGGCCTCGATCCACCGGGTCGGCTCCCTGGTGGTGGTGGCGCGCAGGTCGCCGCGCGGATACGTGATGACGACCTTGGCGGCCAGGGAGAGAGCGGCGAGGAACTGGCGGTGGACCCGCGCCGCCGCCAACTCGCTCGTGGTCAGTCCGGCCGAACCGCGATCGGCGTCGCTGATGAGCGGATCGGATCGGGGCGGTGGCGGCAGCAGGCCGTCAGCCGCTCCCACGACGACGACGAGGTCGACATCGAGCCCGGCTGACCCGGCGAGAGCCCCCGTGGTGAGCCCGTTTCCGATGCGTCCTTGTCGGGGCGGGGCGACTTCGAGCTCGGCGAGGAACGTGGCTCGGAACTCGCTGCGGCGCACCGGTGTACCGATGGCGTCGAGGTGCCGGAGTCGGTCGAGCACGCGGTCGACCTGCTCCCACGCGCCGCGCTCGGCCTCGTCGAGCGACTGGAGAGTGGCGCGGCCGATCCAGAGCTCGATCTGCTCGGTGCACCACACCGCCCACTCCGCCCAGGTGCGGGTGGCGGTCGGCCGGCCGAGTGTGGCTCGCAGGTCGGTGACGAACGCGGCGAGACGCTCGGCTTCGGCGGCGTTCTCTTCTGCCCGTTCGACCGCTCCCTCATCGGTGCGGAGCCGCTCACGCGCCGCGTAGGCGTTCAGGCGTGGCGTCCAGTGATCGTCGCGTGCGACACCTGCGGCGCGGCTGACGCGCTCCCAGGCGGCCGTGTGGAGCCGTTCACCGTGGGGGCCGCGGGCAGGGACGTCGGCGAGGACGTCGAACAGGTCGCGACGTCGCAGCCCGCGCCGGTCGACGTCGAGCAGGTCGAGCACCAGGCGCGGCACGAGGCGCTCGATCAACCGCGTCCCCGGTCGGCCGTTCCACTCGATCTCGGCGACATCGAGATGGTGCTCGACGAGGCGGGCGTACGGTCGCTCGGTCGACCACAGCACGGCCATTCGGCCGAACGGGGTGCCGGCCCGTGCGGCGTCGAGGACCGCACGCACGGCGAGGCGGACCTCGTCGTCGGCATCGGTGGTGGAGACCACGTCGACCACGGTGGACGACTGTGTGGCAGGGACTTCGGAATCGGAATCCCACTTGTCGACACCGAGTGCGGTGGCGATGCCTGCCAGCTCGGCGTCGGCCCCGGCGTTGCCGGTGATGCCGAGGATGACCCGCACGTCGGCCACCCGCCCGAGCGCCCGCAGCAACCGGAGCTCCCGCCCGCGCAGTTGCTGGGGGAGATACAGGATCGTGTTGGCGAGCTGGGGTGGGATGCCCTGTCCGGTGGCGAGCTCGGCGTGCTCGAGCAGGTCGCCCTCGTCGTACCACTCGGCCCGCAGCCGGCGCGACGTGAGTTGGCTGACGCGAGCCGCCTCGCGACCGCGCAATGACGACGCGGTGAGCGCCGCCACGGCGTCGGGGCCGGCGAGGCGCAGCTCGCGATGGAGGTCACGGAGGGCGACGACGGTCGAGGGGTGTTCGGCGACGGTGGCGAACGAACCCGGGGCCTCGGCGAGGACGCGGCGGATCGCCAGGTCGACCACCGCCGTCGACACGGGGGAGCGGCCGTCGGCCACCAACGCCGGTGACCCGATCAACTCGGCGAGCCGGTACAGCGTGAGCATGTCGACGGCCGCGACGCCACCGCGGCGTCCGAGCGCCCGGCGGGCCATGACGCCGGCCGTGTTGGTCGGAACGATCACGGTGACCGGGGCGAGCAACCGGCCGGCCTTGGCCCGGTTGACGGCGCCGGCGAGCGCGTCGAGGGCGTGGCCGGGCGCGGTGACGTCGACGCTGATCGGCACATGTCCGATCGTAGAGAAGGGGTGCGCGAACCGGCGTCAGATCGCCGAATTGCCCGGTGACGGGCGGTTCGACCTCAAGGCGCCGCCGCCTCGGCGGCGGCCCGCAATGTGGCGACGGCGTGGCCGAGACCGTCCTCGTCGCGGTAGAGCGCGCTGCCGGCCACCAGGACGTTCGCTCCGGCGGCGGCCGCACCGGCGATCGTCGTCATGCTGATCCCACCGTCGACCTCGACATCGACGGTGTCGGACAGCCCGGCGTCGTCGAGCATCCGCCGCACTTCAGCGACCTTGCGTTCCATCGTCGGCAGGTACTCCTGACCACCGAACCCCGGGTTGACGGTCATCACCAGCACCAGGTCGACCAGGTCGAGGACGTGGGCGACCGCCGACGGCGGCGTGGCCGGGTTGATGGCGACGGCGGCGTGCGCACCCATCGAGTTGATCGCACCGAGTGTGCGGTGCAGGTGGAGACACGCTTCGGCGTGGACGATCAGGCGCTCGCAGCCGGCGTCGACGAACCGACCGGCGAGGACGTCGGGCGTCAGCACCATCAGGTGGGCCTCGAACGGCAGCGAGACGTGCTTGCGGGCGGCGGCGATGACGTCGGGTCCGAACGTGAGGTTGGGCACGAACTGGCCGTCCATCACGTCCCACTGGATCAGATCGACGCCGGCCTCCTCGAGGGCGATGACCTCGTCCCCGAGCCGGGCGAAGTCGGCCGGCAGCACCGACGGCACGATCTTGATCGGTCTGACCATCGACATCGACCCTACCGGTCGGCGCGTGTTGCACCCCCGACATCACCCGCGTGGACGAGCACCTGATCTCCCGGGGTAGGGGCGAAGGCCCGGTTCGGCACGCCGGCGCCGTCAGGCGCTTCGGCGGCCGTATCAAGTATGGTCCTCACCCTTCCACCTGGCGTCCTCGGCATCCCACACTTCGTTGCGCTGCTCGACGGTGTCGCGCCAGTTCTCGGCGGCGGCCTTCGACGGATACGGACCGAGGACCCGCATCGCGGGGCCACGCTCGCGGGCGGGAACGGCGACCTTGTTGCTGAGGTCCCAGTACCACTCAGTGTCCTGATCGCTCATCGGCCCAGTGTCGCGCACGCGATGGCGCCTACGCTCGCCAGGTGGAGAGTCCAGCCGTGCTGACGCTCCGGCCCGAGCGTTTCGTCGCCGGCGGCGAGGCCCTCGCCAAGGCCGCCGACGGGCGGGTGGTGTTCGTGCGGGGCGCCCTGCCGGGGGAACTGGTGAGCGTCGAGGTGACCGAGGCCAAGCGCGACTGGTCGCGTGGTCACGTCGTCGATGTCCACGAGCCGTCGGCCGACCGCGTCATCCCGCCCTGCCGGTACCGACTCGCCGGGTGCGGTGGATGCGACTGGCAGCACGTCGACGTGTCCGCCCAGCTCTCCGCCAAGGCGGCGATCCTCGCCGACGCGATGCGCCGTACCGGCGGGTTGAACGAGGCGTTGATCATGGAGGGCCCGTCGGCACCACCGTTCGCGTACCGCACCAGCGTGCGCGTCGTCGGCGCGCCGTCGGGGCGGCCCGGGTTTCGCCGCGAGCGATCGCACGAAGCGATCGAGGTCGACGTGTGCATGGTTGCGCATCCGACGCTGTTCGACGTGCTCCGTGAGATCACGGTCGGGCCCGACGTCGAGCTCACGCTGCGGGTGTCGGAGGCGACCGGTCAGATGACCGCGATGTGGGACACCCGTGCCGGTGACGTGCAGGGCCTTCCCGCGTCGGTGAAGACGGGAGCCACCGCCGCGCTGTACGAGGACGTCGCCGGCCACCGGTTCCGGGTGTCGGCCGGATCGTTCTTCCAGTCGGGGCCGGCCGCCGCGGCGCTGCTCGTCGATGCGGTCCGTCGGGCGGCGCCCGAGATCGACGGATCCGATCACGTGGTCGACGCCTATGCGGGTGTCGGGCTGTTCGGCGTCGCCGCGGTTCCGCCGTCGAGCCGGACGACCAGCATCGAGACGTCCCGTTCGTCGGTCGAGGATGCCTCGGTGAACCTTGCCGGCCGGGCGGCCACGGTCGTGCGCGGCGAGGTCGGGGCGTGGCGGGCGGGCGGTGAGCGGGTCGACGTCGTGATCGCCGACCCGGCGCGCAGCGGGCTCGGCAAGCCGGGATCGGCGGCGTTGTCGGCGGCCGGAGCACCCGTGCTGGTGCTCGTGAGTTGCGACCCGGTGTCCCTCGCCCGCGACGCCGCCTTGCTCCGCGGCCACGGCTATCGCCACGAGCGCACCGAGGTGCTCGACCTGTTCCCGATGACACACCACGTGGAAGCAGTCTCCAGGTTCGTCGCCGATCGTGAAGCCGGCCGCGACACGCTGGCACACTGACGCCGTGCTGCAAGCAAAGCTGTCGGAGGAGGTCACCGCCGCGTTGTCGGACGGCGTCGCCGTCGTCGCCCTCGAATCGACGATCTTCTCCAACCTCGGGTTGCCGTCACCGGCCAACGCCGACGCGCTGGCGCGGTGCACGGGTGCGATCCGCTCCCGCGGCGCGGTACCAGCGGTCACGGCCGTGCTCGACGGTGACACGCGGGTCGGCCTCGACGAGCACGAGCACGAGCGGATCCTCGGACCGGCGCGCAAGGCCGCTGAACGCGATCTCGCGGTCGCCGTCGCGCAGCGGTGGGAGTTCGGCGCGACCACGGTCTCGGCGTCGCTCGCGCTCGCGGCGTCGGCCGGGATCGAGGTCTTCGCCACCGGTGGCATCGGCGGCGTGCACCGCGGCGCCGAGTTGACCGGCGACGTCAGCGCCGATCTCGATGCGCTGGCCCACCACCCGGTGATCGCCGTGTGCGCCGGTGCGAAGGCGTTCCTCGACCTGGCGCGCACGCTCGAGTACCTCGAGACCGTCGGTGTGCCGGTGCTGGGCTGGCGCCACGACTGGTTCCCTGCGTTCTACACCCGATCGTCGGGGCTGCGCGCGCCGCACCGCGTCGAGTCGGCGGACGAGGTGGTCGCGACGCTGCGCCATCGCACGCGGCCGTCGACGGGTGTCCTCGTCGGAGTGCCGATCCCCGAATCCGACGAGCTCGATCCCGACCAGCTCGACGCCGTGCTGAGCCGCGCCCTCGAGGATTGCGAGCGGGCAGGCATCGTCGGGGCCGCCGTGACGCCGTTCGTGCTCGGTCGCATCGCCGAGGCGACCGAGGGCCGCAGCATCCCCGCCAATCTCGCCCTGGCCGAGCACAATGCGGCCGTCGCGGCGGAGATCGCGGTGGCGCTCGCGGGCGGGTAAACGACTACAGCTTCCCGAGCCGCCGTTCGACGCGATCGAGGAAGGCCGTGCGGTCCTCGATCGTCGACCTGTCGACGCCGTACATCGCAACCCACTTCGTGCGGCAACGCCGGCTGCAGAGCGTCCGCATGGCGCGGGTGGCGACGCGCTTGCCCGATTCGCCCTGCAACGCGTTGACGACCTTCGACGAGCCGTGCGTGGTCACGACGACGATGCGCCGGACGTTGGCCAGCAGCGGCCGCAGCCGGTTGGACCCGGCGGGAAGCGTCCACGCCACACCATTGGCCCACACCCGGTCGATCCAGCCCTTGAGCATCGCCGGCTGACCGCTCCACCACGTCGGGTACACGAGCACGAGCGCTTCGCACCAACGCAGATCGTCGGCGTGGCGCTGCAGCGCGGGCGCAGTTCCGGGTTCGAGATGGGTGCGCCGGTCGTGGGCGTCGAAGCAAGGATCGAATCCCTCGGCGTACAGGTCGGTGAGGCGGACGACATGGCCGTCGCGATCGAGGGCGGCCAGCACCCGATCGCGGGCGGCGGCGACGAACGACGCCGGATCGGGATGGCAGTAGACGACGAGGACGTTCACGACAGTCGCGCCATCCTCGCTTCGACGTCGTCGAGGAACTCGCGGCGGCGGGATTCGCTGGCCGTGTCGATGCCGTAGAGGGCGAGCCAGGTCGTACGCGCCCGGAGCCCGCACGACATGCGCAGCGTTCGGGTGATCGTTCGGCGTCCGTTGTCGTTGATCAACTTGACGGCCGTTCGGGGTGATCCGTAGCTGCTGATCCCGACCAGGCGACGCACCCGGCGCAACCCGGGCCGCACCTTGCCGCTCCGCTCGTCGAACACGAAGGCGACTCCCGGCACCATCACCCGTTCGAGCCAGCCCTTCAGGATCGCCGGCAGGCCGCTCCACCAGGTCGGGTACACGAAGACGAGGCAGTCGGCCCACTGGACCAGGCGGGCGTGCTCGCGGGTGTGCTCGTCGATCAGGGGTGTGTCGCCGTGGTAGGCGTGGCGCTCCTCGGGCGACATCGCAACCCGGAAGCCGAGCGCGTACAGGTCGACCACCTCGACCGCGTGTCCGCCCGCTCGCAGGCCGGCAACCGCCCGCTCGGCCGCGGCATGGGTGAAGCTGTCGTCGCACGGGTGAGCGACCACCACGAGTGCCTGCATCCGGCGGCGATTGTACGGCGGGCGCCGTGAGCAGGCACTCAAGATCCGCCTCCCGGGTGCCGATGCCCAATCCACGAGCGGTGGACGCGCGTTATCTCGCGCGTTGGCGCACCAGGCGGACGGGAGGTGGGCGAGTGGATCGACGGCTGCAACGGGCTCTCGTCCGCGTCCTCGGGGCGACTGCCATCGTCGTCGGTGTCACCGTCACCGCCAGCGCCGTACGGCGAGCCGATCAGGTGGTCGCGTCAGGTCGGGAGGTGTTGATGGGCGACCGGCTCGTCGACACGTTCGTCGGTGGCGACCTGCGCGTCGTCCGCAACGTCGAGACGGCCGGCATCGTCGTCACGCTCGGCGACCTCGCGGTGGATCGAGGCTCGCTGCGGATCGAGCGCGGCAGCGCCCGCGTGTTCGCCGTCGGCGGTTCGTTGGCGGTTGGCGATGATGCCTCGATCATCCTGCCCGCAACGGGAGGTCTGAAGTACGGGACGATCCGGACGGGCGCCCCCGGCTCGCCCGACACCGTGACCCGCGACCCGAACGCCGTATCGGCGTTCACGCCGATGGTCGCCGCCCTCGAGTCGAGCGCCAAGTGCTTCGCGGCGACGGCCACGTCGGGCATCGTGACGCGTGACGGCTCGCGCACGACGTTTCTCGGCGACGGTGTCAGCCCCCTCCAGGTGTTCCAGGTCACCGGCCGCCTCGTCGGTCCGGTGCGTTTCGACCGCGTGCCGCCTGACGCCACCGTGTTGATCAACGTCGAGGGTGAGCACGTCACCGTGTCGCCGACGTCGGACGACTGGAACGCGCGCTCCAACGACATCCTGGTCAACATCCCGACGGCGACGAGCGTGACGGTCGACGCCGCCGACGGCCGGATGATCAACCTGCTCGTCGGCAACCCCGAGTCGTACACGTCGGTCGAAGGTGAGCTGTATCGCGGCCGGATGCTGACGCTCGGCGAGCTCGAGCTGTTGGGGACGCGGGTCGAAGCCGGTCGGCTGACGGCGACACATCTGCCGGAATGCCGTTCCGGCGACCTTGCCGACCCTGCCGCCGCACCCATCACGGCGGTGCCGACCGCGTCGCCGTCGACGACATCCACCGCGGCTCCGGCGAGCACGACCTCGACCTCGACGTCGACCACGACCACCACGACGATCGTCGCCGGCCCGGTGCCCACCGGTGAGCCGGCCGTACTCGGCGCGGCGTTCAGCCTCGGCGGCGCGGCCACGTCGACGAAGTGGTGGATCGGGCTCCCCGTGAGCCTGCTCGGGTTGTTGCTGTTGACGTCGAGCTGGATCACTCCGGTGCTGACGGCGAGCCGCCCGGTGGCGGCGATCCGCCGGATCGTGCGAGGCGGGCGACCAATCGGTCGCGCACGGCCGGCCACTCGGCGCTGATCACGGAGTACACGGCGGTGTCGCGCGGTCGGGTCTCGCCCGGCTGGTTCACGAGGCGGTGTGATCGCAGGATGCCCTCGAACTGGGCGCCGAGCCGCTCGATCGCGTCGCGGCTGCGCTGGTTGAGGGCGTCGGTGCAAATCGCCACCCGCCACACCTCCCATCGCTCGAACGCGTGGCCGAGCAGTAGCAGCTTGGCCTCGGTGTTGACGGCCGTTCGCTGGGCGGTCGCCGCGAGCCACGTGCCACCGACCTCGACCTCGTCGGGCACCGCCCGCCCGCGCCAGTGCCGCAGCTCGAGGTACCTCGTGCAGCCGACCAGCTCGCCCGTGTCGAGACGGCGCTGGGCGAACGGCACGACCGCTCCACGATCGCGGTCGGTGAGCAGCCACTCGATGTAGCGCTCGGCCTCGGCGAGCCCGTCGGGCACCGGCGTGTAGCTGTAGCTCGACCGGTCGATCGCGCCGGCCCGGGCGAGGTCGGCGGCGTGGTCCGGAGAGAGCGGCTCCAGCTGCACGTGGACCCCGGTCAGCGTGAACGGCTCGATGGGCATGGGCACCAGCCGACCGTAGCCAAGTGCCGGCGCTCTGCTACTCCTGTGTTCCGTGACCCCCGCCGAAACCTGCTTCGACACCCGCTCGATCCTCCCCGACGACGATGCCGGGTACGACGGCATCGACGACATCGGTGCGCTCGACGTGCTGCACGACCGTGAGTACCGCGTGCGCGCCTTCCGTCTCGCCGACGATCGGCTGTTGATCCGCGGCGCGGTCCGCGACCAGAAGCCGCCGAATCTCTACATCGCCGGCGACGACCAGCCGCTGACGATCCACCACATGCAGATCGATCTCGAGGTCGGGTTCCCATCGCTCGAGATCGTCAAGGCCTCGGTGCGATTCGAGACCCATCCCCACGGTGGCTGCCCGGCGATCATCGACCACTACGGCGGGCTCGTCGGGCTGTCGATCGCCCGGGGGTTCACGCACAAGGTGCGCGAGCTGTTCGGCGGACCGCGCGGCTGCACCCACACCACGGCGCTGCTGCAGGCGATGGCGCCGGTCGCGGTGCAGTGCTTCTGGTCGATGGACGCGGCCGACGTCACCCGGTCGGAACCGACGGCGAAGGAAGACGTGCACGATCGGCGTCGCGATCGGTGGTCGGCGAACCTCAACACCTGCCACGTGTGGGCCGAGGATGGCGAGCTCGTCACGAACATCGAAGCCGGCGGCGACTTCGGGATCCCGATATTCATCGCCAAGCGGGTGGCCGAGCTGGGGCTCGAACCGGATGACGAGCGGCTCCGCCTGCACCGATGATCTCGACGTGAGTGACCCGTTCGGACTCCGTTCGCTCGGCATCGATCAAGCGCGGGCGAGGCCGGGGGCGAAGTGGCAGTTCCACAAGGCGGAGTACGCCGCATGGGTCGCCGACATGGACTTCCCGATCGCACCTGCGATCCGCGACCGGCTGATCGAGGTGGCCGCGACCGATGTGGGGTACCCGCCGTGGGGCGGAACCCGCGGCACGTCGCCCGCGGTGTCCGCGTTCGTCGAGCGGATGACGAGCCGCTACGACTGGAGCCCGCGGCCGGCATGGCTGTTCGAGTTGAGCGACGTCGTCCAGGGCGTCCGCGTGGCGGTGCACCATCTGACCGAACCCGGCGACCGGGTGGTGCTGCACACGCCCGCCTACCACCCGTTCCTCGACACGATCGAATCGATGCGACGGCGGATCGTGCGAGTCCCGGCGCCGTTCGACCACGAGGCACTCGACGCCGCACTCGCTCGTGAACCGGCGCGGCTGATGATCCTGTGCCACCCGCACAACCCGACCGGGCACGTGTTCACCCGACCGGACCTCGAGGACATCGCCGAGATCGCGGCCCGTCACGATCTCGTCGTCGTGTCGGACGAGATCCACGCCGACCTGGTGCACGCCCCGCACGGCCACGTGCCGTTCGAGTCACTCGGTCCGGACGTCGCGGCGCGGACGATCACGGTGACCTCGGCGTCGAAGGCGTTCAACCTCGCCGGCCTGCGATGGGCGATCATGCATGCCGGGTGCGTCGCCATGCGTTCCGTGCTCCAGGCGTTGCCGGCCCACTACCTCGGCGCTCCCAATGTGATGGCCGTGGAGGCGACGGCGACCGCGTGGACGGCCGGTGACGAGTGGCTCGACGCCGTGCGCGGGGTGCTCGACGAGAACCGTCACGCACTCGCCGATCTGCTCGCCTCCCACCTCCCGGGCGTGCGCTACACACCGCCGGACGCGACGTATCTGGCCTGGCTCGACTGCCGTGAGCTCGGCCTCGGGGACGACCCCGCCGTGACGTTCCGGGAGCGGGGCGTCGAGCTCAGCCCGGGGCCACAGTTCGGCATCGAGGGCAACGGGTTCGTGCGTCTGAACTTCGCGACCAGCCCGGCGATCCTCGCCGAGACGGTCGCCGCGATGGCCCGAACCCGCCCGTGACCCCTGTTTGTGTCACCGCCACCGGCGATCTTCGCCGGTATCGGTGACACAGACCTGAGAGGGGCGGAGGAGGGACGGTCAGTCTTGGGTGATCGTGCCGACGAGGACGCGGTCGCCGGACGAATCCTGCACGTTGTCGGCCGCCTCCCTGGTGACCGTCAGGGTGGGGAAGAGGACCGGTGACACGCCGGCCCACAGCACCACGTCCTCGCCCTCGTTGAACGATCCGATCGGGACGAGCGTCCCCTCCTCGTCGCGTAGCCAGGCCTGGTAGAAGAGCCCGTCGGCGAGACGGGGCAGGCCGGTGGCATCGAGCTCGATCCGCCAGCCCGAGTCGGTCCTGGTCAACGTGGCCGAACCGGTGGCGTCAGGCAGCACCTCGGTGGGCTCGAGTGCCATCGAGAACGTCTCAGCCGTGTTGTTGTCGTTGGTCAACACCATCGCCCCGGCGATGACGATCACGACCGCGGCGGCGGCGCTGAGGATCATCGTCGCCGGGCGGATCCACCGCTTGCGGTGCTGGTCGATCGAGATCACCGGGGCGACCGGCTCTGACGATGTCCGGGGCGGCGCGGTGACGGCGGGCGGGGCCGGAGCGACGGTCTGGCCGGGGCGGGCTCCGACCGCACTCGACACGGCGGCGACGACCGCGTCCTCCAACGTCGGTGCCGGTTCGTCCCACAGACCCGGATCGGCCAGCAACGCCCGCAGCTCGTCCAGATCGGCGCGCTCGTCCGAGTCGTCGATCGACCCGGTCGGTTCACCCGCCAGGTAGGCGATTCGGTCGTCGTCGTTCATGAGGTCACCAGTCAACCGAGAGTACGTCGCGCGTCGGAGGATGGTTCTGGGCTGGGCGGGTCGAATGGCTGGTCGGGGAGGCGGTCGCGTCGTCGGTCGTTCTCGCGGAGATGGCCGAGGGCCGCGGCGAGGCGTCGGTGGGCGCGGAACGACCGCGACTTCACGGTACCCACCGGAACGCCGAGCTGTTCGGCGATCTCGACGTGCGAGAGGCCCTCGACGTGTTGCAGGCGCACGATGGCCCGCTCGTCGTCGGGGAGATCGTCGATCGCCTGGCGCACCGCCCACGCGTCATACCCCTGATCCATATCAGGTCCGGCGGTGACCAACGCCGGGTGGGCGCCCGGCACGTCGTCGAGGTTGCCCGCTGACCGGCGTGACTCACGGCGGTGGAGGTCGATGCAGGTGCGCCGGGCGATGGTGGTGAGCCAGGGACCGAGCGCGCGGGTGGTGTCGAAGCTCGTCGCCGCCTGCCACGCCTTCACGAACGTCTGCTGCGTCGCCTCCTCGGCCAGTTCCTTCGAGGCGAGCATGTTGCGAGCGACGGCGTACACGAGCCGGCCGTACTCGCGGTACACCTGGCGGACGGCATCCGAGTCCCCGCGACGGAACCCGTCGATCTCCTCGGCCGTCAGCACGGACGGAAGACTCGCGCAGTCCGGGCCGGCTCTCAACGCATTTTGCGCGGTCGCATCATGAGCCCGTCGATGCCGGGTGGCGATCGAGCGGGTCTCCGTTCCCGCCGAGGATCACCTACCTCGGATGCTGGAAGCGGCGAGCAGCGCGGCACGCTGGCCCTCGGTCAGCGGTTTGACGGCCTCTCGGATCGTCACACCCGATGCCCGGGAGGCCCTCGGGAGCAGCCATTGATACACGAGGTCGGGGCGCTTCCTCGCCGTGTCGCGCAGCACCCAGCCGATCGCCTTGCGAATGAAGAACTCCCGCTCGTCCAGCATCCCATCGGCGTACCGCGAGAAGCGGTCGAAGTCCCCTGCGCCGCGCCGCAACGGGACCAGCAACGCGAGGAGCGCCGCCCGCCGTATCCAGAAATCCTCGTCGACCGCCCAGCGGTCGAGTACCGCGCCGAGTTCGGGAAATCGCTCGACGAGGTTCCCCATCACCGACGCCGACAGCCCGTCGACCAGCGCCCAGGTGCCGGCCTCGCGCAGCAGTCGCTCGATCAACGTCGCGTCCTCCGGCTCCAGCCGCACCACGTAGATGTCGAGGAGCTCGACGGTGACCATGCGGCACTCGTGGACGGGCCTCGACCAGAGCGCGGTCACGAGCGCGGCGAGATCGTCGTGCTGCAGTGACGGGTGCTGCGATGCGAACCCCTTGGCGACGGCGCGGACGGCGGGGACGCTCGCGCCGTAATGCTCGAGCTGGCTCTTCAGGTACGCCTTCTCGTGCGCCGCACGATCTGGCGTTCCTCGCGTCCGAAGCTCGGTGTCGATCGCGACTGCGAGTGGCTCGATGTCCACCACGCGATCGTACGATCCGCATCCGCCGCGCGGCTCGGTGTTGCTCAGCCGGGCGTCGTCATGCCGACGCCGGCAGCGCGGTTGTTGTGGCTGGAACCGGCCGGTCGCGCAATGGGAGCCCCACGTGATCGTGCTCTCCGCCGAGTGACAGGACCTCCTCGAAACCCTCGCGAATGCACTCGATCAACACATGGGGATCCGGCACGGCTTCGGTGTCGAGGTTGATGCCGACACAGCACGTGCCGTCGTAGGACATCAACGTGAAGTTCGCCGCGGCGCCAGTGGTCGGACCGAACGCCACGAGTCGCTCGACCCGCACGCCGGCCAGGTGCACGGGAAACGTGAGTCCGGGGATGTTGCTGGCAAGGAAGTCGATGTGCTTGAGGATGCCGCCGATGAAGCGTCGCGGAAGCAGGTTGAGCGTCGCCGCGATCCCGTCGGTGTATCGGAGCGAGCGCTCGTTCTCGGCGGCGCGGCACAACCCGGCGAGCTCGCTGACACGCGCCGCCGGATCCGTCTGTGCGACGGGCACCGAGAAGCGGACGAGGGTGAGCCGGTTCCCGCCGAGCGGATCCTCAGGGGTCCGGAGACTGATGGGCAATGTCACGCGGAGCCGATCGACCGAGGCGGAATGGCGCTCGTGGTAGCGCCGCAGCCCACCCGTCACGCCGGCGATGAACCCGTCGTTGATCTTGCCGCCCGCCGCAGCTGATGCTCGTTTCAGATCGTGCAGCTGCATCTCGGCCACCTCGAAGTGCCGCAGCACTCCGCGCCGCCGCATCACAGGCGACATCGTCGTGGTGACCGGCGCCATCACGCGGCTGATCGACAGCATCGTCTTGACGGCACCGCCGATGCCGGCGATCGGATGACGTGCGACGTGGCGCATCATCGGGCGCAACGACGCGACCCCGCGTTCGATGAGTGCGACGAATCGCTCCTTGCGGTGCGCCAGGCTGAGCAGGATCAGGTTGCGGGACCCGGCGCGGTCAGTGGCAGCAGTCGCCGGTTCCGGTGCCGCCGCGGCCGGGATGGCTTCGAGGTCGAACAGGAACAGCGCCAGCTCGACGCCGCCGACGCCATCGGTCAGCGAATGGTGAAGCTTCATGACGAAGGCGGCGCGGCCGTCCTCGAGATCGTCCACGAGGGTGAACTCCCACAGGGGACGCGAGTGGTCGAACTCCTCGCTCGCCGCCGCGCCGGCGATGGCCATCACGGTGTCCCAGGTGTGCGGCCCCGGCGCATCGAAGCGCCGCAGGTGCCGGGCCAGGTCGAACCGCTGGTCGACCGTCCATCGCGGGGTCGCCAGCCGGTACGGCGGCACGCGGACTCGCTCGCGGAAGCCCGGGATCATCCGCGACGTCCACTCCAGCTTGGTGACGAGCGCGTCCCACGCCGGCGCACGGTCCAACCAGGCGACGATGACCACCGTCGAGCGCATCGTCTGGTCCGATTCCATGTACCAGGCGAACGCGTCGCTCTCCCGCATGAACCCGCTCATTCTGTTCTCCTTCGGCTGGCCATGTGGCGGCCCTGCGTGTCGTACGCCTCGAGCTCCGGAAATGGCGGCGTCTGGAGATGTGGAGCGTGTCACGTCCGGCGTTGCCGGACGATCGGGTGATAGCCAATCCGTCGACGCGGGAAATTCAAACCTCGCGCAGTGAGATTCCCATCACCAGTAGTGGTTTCGACCTCCAACGGCGCGGCCAGTCGCACCCAGGATCCACAGCACCACGCCCACGATGAGCAGGACGACACCGATGGTCCACAGGATTGGGATGGACAGCAGCAGGCCGAGGATGAGGAGAACAAGTCCGATGACGATCATGGGCGAACGGGTACCACGTTCGACCGTGGTCGAAACCCGCGTCGCCGCTCGAATCAGGCGTCGGGCCGGATCGCGCTCCTATCCGGCACTCCACGTGGCCGATCGGCCGGTCTGGGCGAGAAGGCGGTCCTGCACGTCGGCGTCGGTACCGACATCGACGGCCGGCCCGAACGCGCCGGCGTTCCTCCACGCGTCGATCTGGGGGCTGAGGAATCCGTCGACGAACGCGACCAGTGCCGGGTCGAGGCGATCCTCCCCGCCGACCGCCCGGGCGAGATCCCACGAGTGGATGATCACGTCCGAGACCACCTGGCTCAAGTAGTCGCTCCCAGTGAAGTCGCCGAACGACAGGTGCACGATCTGTTCGTCGGCACCCGGCCGTGAGGCTGCCGCGAGCGCGCCGGCCGCGGCCGATCGGGCGCTGCCCCGGGGATCGATCCCCAGGATGTCACCGTCGAAGCGGTCGCCCACCTCGGCGATGGTCTTGCCCTCGAGCAACGGTGGGATCCACAGCAGTTCGCCGACGACGTGGTTGACGAGGGTGCGGACATCCCAATCGTCACACGGCGTCGCCGCGTTCCATTGCGCGTCCCCGACCGTGCTGAGGCGCTGTTCGAAGCCGTCGATCGCGCTTGCCATCACTGCCATTTCCATGGGTGATCCTCCCCGGTGTCGACCGCGACCGTATCGCCGCCCGGCCGAGCGAATTTCAGGCGACGTCGGGGATCAGGATGGCGTGCTCGACGCGATGCCGTCGAGAGCCCGGATCAGGTCTTCGAACGACCCTTGCTGGACGGCGATGACGAGTGGATCGGTCTGGTCGCCGCCCACCACACGATCGTCGCGCTCGAGCATCCGGCCTTGTGAGTTGATCACGAGGTAGGCGGGCAGGTCGGCGCCGTCGGGCGCATCGAGGGCGTCGAGGAACCACACGCCGTGATCCCCGACGACGCTCGGCTCGACGTCGTCGACGATGATCGGAGTGCCGTCGGGCAGCCAACCCTCCTCCTCGACGACGACCGTGGAGGCGGCCGCATCGCCGCGGATGACCTCTGTGACGGCGAGGGTGACGATGCGGCTCACCACGCCGCCCTCGTCGGGCTCACCGACGAGGCGCCCACGCTCGACGGCGACGACTTGGGCCTCGACCACGAGGTCGCTGGCGGCACCCATCTCGTCGAGCGACGCGAAGTCATACAGCGACGTGGCGCGCACGCGGAGCGGTTCCGGCGTGTCGGCCGGAGTGTCGCCACTTCTCCACGCCCATGTCGCGGCGACGACCGCGAGGGCAGCGATCCCGACGAGCGGGACGACGGGATGGCGCAGGATCCGACTAGCTGTCGCCATCGGCGTCGCCGAGTGTGAGCGTCACCCCGAGCAGGCTGGCGACCTCGGCCCGTGCGATGAGGAGCGCCGCGGTGGTCGACCGGTACGCGCTCGTGATCGCGTCCTGGTCGGTTGCCGTGGCCAGCGGGGCGGGGATCAGGCCGATGTTCGTGCGCGCCTTGTCGAGTTGGATCGCGAGCCGGTCGGCGGTCTCGGCCGATTGAGCCGAGATCAGTGGTTCGAGGCCGCCCACCACGGCGTCGACACCGTCGAGAACGGCGAGCATGTCGTCGAGCGCGCTCTGCGCCGGTCCGGCGTCGACCGCGGCGGGTTCCGCAGTCCCGGTACCCGAACCGTCCGCTCGTCCGAGCCGCATGTCGGCGACGTCGCCGAGCGCGAACACGACGCCGTTGACCAGATCTTCGATGACGTCTTGGCGTGGGCATGTCGACGCCGGCCTCCCAGTCGGCGAGCGAGGGCGGCAGCGGCCGCGGCGACGAGCGCTGATGCCGAGGAGGCGTACTCGCACGACCGGTCGTCGATGGGCCCGTCGCCGCCGAACAGTGCGAGCTCGATGCCGGCGAGGCCGCGCTGGTCGGATCCCAGCGACGCAACTGCTGTGGCGTCGACGGGATCGGTGCCGGCGAGCAGCGCGACGATCTTCGCCGGGTCGATCGCGAAGTCGATCTCCGACATCGCCCGCCGCTCCGTCGCCGGCCCCAACCGGTATGCCCGTGTCGTCGACCACGCCTTCCGCGCGTCACGCCACGCCTGCTGCGCGGTCGCGAGGTGAGCGTCGGTCGGATCGGCGCACAGGTCGGCGATCGCGGTGTGCAGCGCTTCGGTGGCGGTGTCGAGCCGTTGGTACCCGGGCACGATCACGTCGGTGACGATCGCCGCGACGACGTCGTCGCGGCTCGGCGTACCGGTGCCGGTGGTCACCGCCGCCGACGCCCCGGGCGCGGCCGTTGGGCTGGTCGTGTCGTCGTCGCTGCACGCAGCGAACGCGAGGCTGATCACGAGGATGGAAGCGAGCCGTTTCACAATGAGTCCAGGAACTCGAGAAGTTGTCGGCGAGCCGCGGCGCTGAGTTGGAGGAACCGGCCCTGCGCCGCGGCCGCCTCACCGCCGTGCCACAGGATGGCCTCCTCGACGTTGCGTGCCCGGCCGTCGTGCAGCAGCCGGGTGTGGCCGTTGACGTCGTCGATGAGGCCCACTCCCCACAACGGGGCGGTCCGCCACTCGCTGCCCGTCGCCTCTCCGTCAGGTCGGTCGTCGGCGAGTCCCGGACCCATGTCGTGCAACAACAAGTCCGTGTAGGGCCGGATCGTCTGATTCGACGTCGCCGCGACCTGGCCCTGCTCGGTGGGCATCTGGGGCCGGTGGCACGACGAGCAGCCGAGCTCGTCGAACAGGCGGGCGCCGGCTTCGGTGTCGGGATCGCCCACGTCGCGACGTGCGGGCACCGCCAGCGTTCGGGTGTAGAACGTCACACGCTCGAGCTTGGCGTCGTCGAGCTCGGGCTGGCCGCCGTCGATGGCGGCGCTGCACTCGGCCTGGGTGGCGGTGCAGTCCTGCTCGGGGTGCAACCGGCTGGTGATCCCGATGTCGCCGTGGAACGCGCCGGCGTTCTGCTGCTCGACCGTCGCCACGTTGGCCTTCCATCCGAACCGGCCGATGACCAGTTCGCCCGACGGGTCGAGCACCCGGTTCACGCGTCCCGAGATCCCGTCGCCGTCGGCGTCGTCGGGGTCGGCGAGCTCGAGCATGGCGTCGTCGGGGACGGCTTCGAGCAACCCGACGCCGAACACTGCCGGCGCGATCCGTGGTGACACGACGATGCCCTCGGCGAGCGGACCGTACCCCAGGTCCTCGATGCTGTACGTGGGTGCCAGCAAGGTGTACGGCGTGCCGTCGGCGTACGTGCCGTTGACCTCGGTTCGCTCGATCACGATGCGACCCTCGACCGGCACGCCGTTGATCGCCCGGTCCTGTAGCTGGCCGCCGTACACGGGATCCGGCGCCGAACTGCCGTCGGGCCCGACGACCGACAAGCGGAGGAGCAGGCCCCGCTCGGGATCATCGACCGCCAGCGGCGGCGCGCCGCGGCCGTCGAACTCGTGGCACGACGAGCACGACTGGGCGTTGAACAGCGGCCCCAGGCCGTCGCGCCCCTCGGTCGACGCCGGCGCCGTCACCCAGTTGTCGTTGAAGAAGTTGTTGCCGACGGCGAACGCCCGACGTTCCTCACGCGTGAGGCTGTCGATCGGCTGTCCGAAGGCGTTGCGGCCGGCGACGAACACGGTGGCGTCGCCACCCGACCGCGCCTCCGGGGAATCACCTGGCGTGTCGGCGACGTCGTTCGCCGCCGGCTCTGTCGAGGGCGATGACGGGCTGGGCTCGGATCGGCGAGAGGTCGACGGGTCCGAACCGGTGCAGGCAGCCACCAGTGCGCACGCGCCGATTGAGAGCAACACGTGCCGAGCGCGGCCGGAGAGACGTCGATCGTGTTCGACCACCTGGGCGCGAACTCGATCCCCGCTCAAACCTCGAGGGTGATCTCGAGCCCGAGCGCAGCTGCCGCTTCGGCGATCAAGTCGCCCTGGTCCTCGATCGACACGATCGCCGCGAGCATTGCCTCGTTCGCCGGGTCGCCCGCCGGTGCCGCGATCATCGTCTCGAACGTAGCGGGGAAGCCGCTGGTGAGCTCGACCGACGTCGCCAGCTGGGTGCGCAGGGCCTCGTCGAGGGCGGGATCGACCGCGGCGACGAGGTCCGACGGGCTGGGGCCTTCGACGCCAGGGAAGTCGCCGAGGTACACAATCTGGGCGCCGCGGGCGTTGTTCGTCACGTCGGCGTTGGTGTTGTCGCTGAAGCAGGAGTGCTCGTCCTCCTGGTCCTTCGTTTCGTAGGCGACGGCCATCCGCTCACCGGCGAGCTCGCCGCGTGACAGGGCGCCGATCCCACGCAGGAGCTGCTGCACGGCGAGTGCCGGGTCGGCGAGGAACTCGGTGCGGTAGGCCGCGTCCGGCGCCCACTGATCGGCCACCGAGACGAGATCGTCGATCAGCAGCTGCGTGGCGAGCTCCAGGTAGGTCGCTCGTCGCTCGGCGTTGGCATCGGTGGTGTAGTCGGTGACCGGCCGCTCGCCCGGGCCGTCCGGGGAGAGGTCCTGGCCCCAGAGCAGGAACTCGATGGCGTGCCAGCCGGTGGAGATGTTCGTCTCGCCGCCCTCCTCGTTGGCCGCCACGAGGACGTCGGTGGTGATCTCGGGGAAGCCGGCGGAGTCGCTGATGATGCCGGCCGTCGCGTCGCCCTCGACGTAGTCGACGTAGGCCTCGTCCATCGGCCACACGTTGATCTGGCCTTCGGGGCCGTTGGTGGGGTTGTCGATCGGGCCGTCGTAGAAACGGAACGCCTCGGTCGGGCCGTAGTCGTCGCGGGCGGCGAGCCAGGCGTCCTTGGCGGCGCCGAGCGTCGCTTCGGTCGGGTCGGCGACGAACGCCGCGATGGCGGTCTGCATCTCGGTGGCCGATGCGATCGCCGCCTGGTAGCTGGCGTGGACCAGATCGGCATACGTGGTGGCGACGGCGAGCAACTCGTCGTCGGTCGGCGCTGCCGCCGCTGCCGGTTCGGTGCCGCCGGGTGCCGAGGAGGCGGGCGCGGCGCTCGTGCCGGCCGGATCCGTTGCCACCGGATCCGAGTCGTCGTCGTCACCGCACGCGACGAGCACCGTGGCGAGCATGATGGAGGTCGCTGTGATCCTGATCGAACGAGATGTCACAGGCGAAGTGTGTAGCAGATGTTAGGTCGACTTATCAATCGGTTGGAACGGCCCGTCGACGGTGGCTCGCTGGCGGTCGTGCGGATCGTCTACGGCGCCGTCGGCGTGTTGACGGTCGTGCGCATCATCGGATACGGGTGGGTGGAGGACCTGTACGCCGGTGCGCCGCGCCGGTTCTCGTACCCCGGGCTCGGATGGGTCGCTCCGCCAGGGGTGGCCGGTACGTACGCCCTGCTGGCCGTAGTCGGCGTGGCAGCGCTGGCGGTGATGGTCGGATGGCGGTACCGACCTGCCAACGTCGTGTTCGTCGCCGGTTTCGCGTGGATCGAGTTCCTCGACGTCACGACGTATCTCAACCACTACTGGTTCATGACGACGCTCGGGTTGATCATGACCGTGGCGCCGATGGACGCCAGGTTCGCGCTCCGTGGCAGTCCGACGACGACGGTCCGGCGCGGTTGGGTGTGGTTGGTGCGGGTCCAGGTCGCGGTCGTGTACGTGTTCGCCGGGCTCGCCAAGCTCCACAGCGATTGGCTGCTGCACGCCATGCCGCTGCGGCTGTGGCTCCCCGCTCGGTCGGACCTCTTCCTCGTCGGTCCGGTTCTCGAACAGCGGTGGACCGCCTATGCGCTCAGCTGGGCCGGCGCGGCATTCGATTGCACCATCGTGGCGTTGCTGCTGTGGCGACGCACTCGTGTGCTGGCGTGGGTAGCCGTCGTGGCGTTCCACGTGGCGACGTGGGTGCTGTTCCCGATCGGTGTGTTCCCGTGGTTGATGATCGGGGTGACGACGGTCTTCTTCGCGCCCGACTGGCCGGAACGGATCGCGGCGAAGGTCCGCGCGAGACGTCGCCGACCGGAGCCCGTCTCGATCGGTACACCCGCCCCGGCGCCGGCCGGCTCGATTCGCAGATGGCACATCGTGGCGGCTGCGGTCTGGGTGATGGCGATCGTCGCAATACCGCTTCGGCACCACCTGATCGCAGGCGACGCGCGATGGACCAACGAGGGATACCGGTTCTCGTGGAACGTGCTGCTCACCGAGAAGGGGGCCGATGTTCGCTTCCGGGTCACCGAGCCGGCGACCGGCGCCGACTGGGTCGAGACCGCGGAGGATCTGTACACGCCGGTGCAGTGGCGGGCGATGGCCAGCGATCCCGAGCTGATCCGCCAGGCGGCCCACACCATCGCCGGCGTCTACCGCGGCCGCGGCCGCCAGGTCGAGGTGCGCGCGGATGCGTTCGTGTCGTTCAACGGGCGCCCGGCACATCGCCTCGTCGACCCCACCGTCGATCTCAGTCGCGAGCCGTACCGACTCCTCGGCCAACCGTGGATCCTGCCCGGCCCGACCGGCGATCCGCCCTGACCGGCGGTCGACACCACGTGAGGCGCCCGGCCGTTCACTGCGAGTGCCACCGGCGGCGGGAAATCTCGACGTTTCTCGTTTCTGCAACGTCCGGTTCGTACGGCGGCAACGTTCGCGCGCGATCATCGTGGTGATGGGTCTGTGGACAGATCCGGACGGTCGGCTGTGGGTCGACGAGTCACGCCACTGCTGGTCGCCGGATGGCCGACTGCTGACGTGGTGCGCGAGCCACGGCGACGACGAGGATGACGTCGTGCGCCGCCATATGTACCGGCTCGGCAACAGATGGATCACCGACGGTGAGGGCGAACAGCTCCGCCAACGATGGGGCGGCACGCCGAACTGAGCCGTGCGGCGTGCGGCTGACGCAGCCGCTCCCACCGCGTCTGTTCAGAGTGTCTACACTCCGGACTCAATCGTTGCGGGCGACGTCGGGGATGGGACGTCGGGGACGGATGGCAACATGGACCCACGGGACGGATACGACACCGGCGCTGGGGAGCTTCCGGCCGTCGCCCTCGTGGACATTCTGCTCAACTTGAGCAAGGCCACAGACCTGATCGACACGTCGGAACCATCGATGCTCGCTCAGTTCGACGAGATTGCACAGTCAGCGAAGGCGACGGGCCAACCCTGGACGCTCGCCGCTGGGGACCACAACGTGACGCCGTCGACGCCGATGCTCGCCCTGCTCCTTCAGCTTGCGATCGTCAAATGGTTCGACGGAGGGGCGAATCACACGTATCTCATCGACCTCGAGCTCCGCAGCCAAGGCGCTCCGAGAGATCCCGATGGCGCTCTGCTGCGACACATCAGCGCGGCGGCCGACAGTACGGCTGCGGCGGCGGACGAATTCACAGAGGAGTCAGCCGCCGAAGCCTCGGGAGCGATCAGGACCCTTGCCGAGACGCTTCGCGCTCGCAACGAGCTCCAGCTTGCGTACCAATTGGCGGTGAGCGCCTCGAACCTCGTCCATCGATCGACTGAGGCCTTCGCTCGAGCGGCCGACCTCATTCTTGCGACCTTCGACTCCAGCGATTCGGATGCGAGGGCCATCGCGCTTGCACGCCACGCGGAGGCAGAGGTCTCACGAGTTCAGGCACACCCGGAACAACGACTCCGGCAATTCGAGGCGATTGAGTTTGCTGCCGCTGCTGCCATCTCCGCCGACCGGGTCCGAGCGGCGTGCCGTTCATCACTGGCCTCCTTGATCGACGAGAGCGCCGGATACGCAAATGTGTTGCGTGTCCTTCTCGAGGATGCATCGGGGACTGACGGCAACGGAGCGGCAATCCGCTCAGCCCTGACTCCGCAGGACGACGAGCGCGACAAGGACCTCGAGGCTTGGCGTACACAACTCTTCAACACCATCGGGCCGGCGGCGATGGCCCTGGAGGACTACAAGCTCACGCTGGACGATGTCGTGCAGTCATCGCTCGCTGAAACTTCATGGAACACGTTCTCGTTCACTCATCCGGCATTCCTCCGATCTGTTCCGGACTCGAGTTCCCTGCGCCGGGAAGCCGATGCGGACGAGCTCCTGTTGGTGCTGGCTCACGAGACGGCGCACGTCCTCTGCCTGAACGGGTCCCTCGCTCTGCTGTTGGTCGCGCTGCGAGTGGCGCAGCTCGGCGTGGAGTTCAGGCTCTGGACGTTCAGTACCGCAGGAGGCCCGGTCGACCCGGCGGTCGTCAAGGTGCCAGCTCCGTTGGTCAGCGGAGACTTGGTCGCACTCGGGCAAGCGGAGCAGGCGCTCGAACTGACGCTCAAGCGTCACGCGATCCAGGCGCGCCTCACTCCCTGGTTCGAAGGTGTTGCCGTCTTCGTCGAGGTTGGTGCGGATCCGAGGCAGGACGATCGGGCGGGATCACTCGTCACCGAGGTACTCCTTCACCTCGAAGACCGAGCGCTCCGATCCGAAGCTGAGGATGCCGGCGTCACCGCTGAGGAGATGTGGCGGCAGGTTCTCGATGACATCGAGGCGCGCTACGGCGAGGCGATTGCAGCGTTGGGCCGACATCGGTTGCGACTGCTCTTCGACCAAGATCCCGATCGCTATCTTCCGGGGTATCTCCTCGTGCGAGCAGTCGTCGCTGCGTGGCGTCGAACGCTGCAGCGCGAACTGACCGGCGCCGAGGCGGCACGATGCCTGCTGTGGCTCACGTCCAATGCCACTGTCGAGGCAATTCCAGACTTGAGCTTGCCGTTCGACAGATTCGCCTCCGAGCTCGACGAAGGCCTGCAGAAGTGGTTCGCAGACTTGAGCATGCTGAGTACCTCCTCGCTGGAGACCCTTCTGTCGAACTACGAGGGTGGCCCCACAAGTCGGCTCCAGTGGGACGACGGTGAGGTCGTGCGCGACGACGACGATGATCTCTCCGAGGTCTATCGATCCCAGCTTGCCGATTATCAACGGTTCGTCGCCCAAGCAACAGCGGGCCTCGCGGGTGATCGCGCCGATCTCGAGCGAGCCGGCATGGTCGACGAGGACTGTCACCTCGTGATGCAGGCCGTCGCCGAAGCCTTGAGGATGGCATCACCGTCGGACGAACTTGTGAGCTCTGATCTACATGACCTGCTCATCGGTCGCCTCGCCTTCATGCCGATCGGATCTGTCTCCATGCCATTTTGGTTCAACCGGGAACATCGACAATTGGCGTACCTCGTGCGTACCCGGGAGCGAGACGCCAAGACTGGCGAACCCAGCTACAACATGTGGACGCGGCCACTCGACGAGGAAGACGCACAGCAGATCCAGGACGCAATTTCGGCCGGAGCGCGACGAATTGTCGTCACTCGAGTAGCGATGCTGCGGCCCCTCGAGAGCTTGGCTGTCACAGGGGCAAACTTGGTGATGCTCAGGATCGGCGATTGGGACCGGGTCGAGCCACGTGGGCTGCTCTTGACAGCCGCGTCCTCCATCGGCGACGACGTCGTTCCGTACCTTCGCGCCCGCCTCAATCCGATGGACCTTCTCGAGTACGAGGAGACGATCGTCGCGCCCGGGCGAGCTTGCGCTCAACGCACATTGCAGTGGCTCGATCTCGTTGATCACTGGCATGACCCCGACGGAAACCAGTTCGCCGTGCAGCAGTGGGTGGATCACGTGAGGAAGCTCGCGAGCACCGTGCTCGCCGACGAGGACGCACGCATCGGCTGGACACAGCTCGAAGAGCTTTGGGGCACCGAGGCTCCGGCGCGACTCGCCAACGAGGGCTTCGCCCCAATCGAGAACGTCATCCCTGGTGGCCATTCGGAGACCTTGCGGGCGCTCGTCGAGACGGGACTCGCCCAGTGCTCGAGCTCCTGGCTGGATGGGCACGCAGTGACCCTCGACGAAGTGCTCGGACCAGTGTTTGAGATCAGCGGGGACCGGTGGGATGTCAGACGACCGAGCCTCACGACAGGAGGTGCCTGATGGCAGTCGCGGTGCTTGTGACACCGGTGGTGTTCGAAACGGCCCGTGCTGCGGCACGAAGCGTCGGTGAGTCCGGGCACATCGATGGGCTCGGATCGCCGCTGGGTGCGGCGGTGAAAGGGCGACTGGCCGAGATCTGGGATGGGATCGATCGAGCGTTGGAAGCCGCCTACCAGTTCGGCCTCGACGGGGCGTACAGGTTGCGAGACGCAGCAATTGCCATGGCAGAGCGCGCCATCGTGGACGCTAAGGACCGTGCCGAAGAACTGCGAATCGCGCTCGTCGAGCGATTGCGGCAGTACGTGCGGTCACTTGTCGACGGTGCGCTTCAACAGGTCGAACCGGTCCTTCGGGTGGGAGGGGTCGAACTTGCCTTGGCGGACATCACCGTGAGCCAGCGAGTCGTTCTCGGAGGATCATTGAAGGCCTCCATCACAGAGGCCGTCTCTGTTACCGCAAGTGGCGAGGTGTCCATCGACACCAGGTATGCGATCCGCCCGGTCGCCTAGAAACGTCACGGACTACACCCAACGCGTGCGCCCCCAGGGATTCGAACCGTGCGACGCCGATGATGGCCAGTCACACCCAGTGTGCCGGAGTCCAGGTAAACAGTGGTTTCCGGGTTCGGGGACAGCCTCGCGGTGACGTCTGATTCGGTCCTGTGGTCACACGTTTCGTGACCAATCCGTGACCACGATGCCGAGCGGTGTCAATCGTGAATCACATATGCGTCTCGGACGGGCGGGCACCGACGACGAAGGGGCATGTTTCTCGTCGGGCGGCGCGGGGGTACCGTGGCGGAATGTTGCGACGCGGGAGCGACGACTTGAACGTTGACGACCACGTTCAACGAAGCACGTGGCGCTCACTCGGTCAGCTGATCGCGACGGTGGCCGGGTTCGCACTGCTCATCTTTGGTTCCAGCGCCGTCTTCAGGGCGATCCTGGTCGATCCCGCAGCGCCTCTGGCGGGGTTTGAGGAAGTGCTCAACGCGGCAAAGCCCACCGCGACGACGACCGTCGCTCGGGACAGAGACGTCGCGCCGACCGCAATGGGGCGAACACGGTGGGCCGCTATTTACGCGCTGCCGCCGACCGCGCCGACACCGAGGGCACCGAGCTCGCCTCCCGCTCCATCCCCACTCACCACGAGGCCAGTCCTCTCACCTACATCGCGCACGGGCCCGCCGCCGACCGACGCTCCTCCCACGACGCCGGACACGCCTCCTCCGACCACGCCCCCTACAACGTCGTCCACGACCACGGCTACTTTGATGGCGGCGCCCACCACGACCGTCGCGCCCACCACGACCGTCGCGCCCACCACGACCGTCGCGCCCACCACGACCGTCGCGCCCACCACGCCGGTCGCGCCCACCACGACCGTCGCGCCCACCACGACCGTCGCGCCGCCAGCCGATGACGATGACGACGACGACGATGACGATGACGACGATGACGATGACGACAAAGACGACAAAGACGACGATGACGACAAAGACGACAAAGACGACAAAGACGACAAAGACGACAAAGACGACGACTGAACGGGGCCGAGGGCCGACGACGCAGCCGCGGCGGCGCTCGCGTCGAAGCTGATCACGTACTGCAAAGCGCAATTGGCCGACGTCAAGTGTCCCCGCACCTTCGACTTTCGCCCAGCGCTCCCCGCCAAGCTCTACAAGCGGTTGTTGCAACGCGAGGAGTTAGTGAGGATGGGGTACGACCCCGACCACCCGCCCTGGCAGCGGTAAGTCAGCGGCGCACCGAGCAGTGTCAATCGTCAATCACTCATTAGTGCGATCGCCGACACCTGACGGCGCTCTCGACCGTAACCGCTGACGACGTTCTGGTACTTTCCGCGACGGGCGGCAAACCCGAGGGGGGTCAGTGGCAGGCAAGTTCGAGCTCTACACGGACAAGGCCGGACAGTTCCGCTGGCGTTTGAAGGCCGGCAACAGTGAGATCATCGCCACAAGCGAGGGATACTCGTCGAAGGCCGGCGCCAAGAACGGGATCGAGTCGGTCAAGACGAACGCGCCAGGCGCCGCGACCGACGATCTGACCTAGGCCATCAACAACGCGCCTGTTGGTAAGCGAACATTTGTTCGTCTACGCTCGCGAGACGATGGACAGCGAAGCCGACTTCATCAGCCTTCGACGTCGGCGGCGTGTGCTCATTTGAGCCGAGAGCAGATCAGCGAACTGATCGGGATCACGGCCACCCTGTTCGACGAACGCAAACGCATCCGCCAAGCGTTGGAGCGTCTGCCTGAGTCGTTCGCCGAGGTCCGCGCCGTGTTGAACGAGCTGACGAGAATCGTTCGGTGAAGCCTCGTTGGAACCGATGCCGATCGACAGTTCTGGCGCGTTCTCCGGCACGACAGCAGACTTCGGAGCACACCCGCGAACGAGTTGGGGCTGACGAGGAGAAAGGCCAGGTGTTGCCATGGGAGTCGAAGCGAACAAGCAGACGCTCGACGAGTTTGATCGGTTGCTCGGTGCCGAGGATCTATCGGCACTCGATCGGCTGTGTTTGCCCGAGATGGTCAACCACGCGCTCGCGCCCGACCGGCCAGCGGGGCTGGCAGGCACGCGTGAGTTCCTCGAAACGATGGGGCGGCGTCAGATGACGCACGAGGGCTGGAGTCGGCTCGTCGTTGTCGCCGAGGGTGACTACATCGTGCAGTACGGCTCCCGGCATGGCCGCTGGCATGGTGGTCGGTTCATGGGGGTCGAAGCAGAGCCTGGTGACTACGACCGGGGGTTCGCGGCTATGTATCGCTTCGTCGGTGATCGCATCGCCGAGCGTTGGGCCGTGCGGGACGACCTGACGATGCTGCGTCAACTTGGCGCGCTACGAGAGGACTAACGGGAACACCAGGACGACCTCGGCGGGCGGCGTTCAGCCGCGCCGGATCGCCCCGATCGCGAGCGCTTGCCACGTACCGATCGGCAGTTCGGACGCGCCGGAAGCGGGCTTGATTCGTTCGACCGGGCGGGGCCGCCGACGAACGCGGCGTGTGGCGGAATTATGCGTAGACCCTCTGCGTGTTGTATGGTCCGAGATCGGCGGGTTAGGCGAGGCGGAGGGTTGTCTTGGCGGACGGACATCCAAGCGACAAGGCGCGATGCAGTTGCGCGGAACTGCAGCGCACTCGACAAGATCTGCGCGCTCCGCTCTCGCCACACGACGACCGAGGACTGATCACATTCTGCTGGCGCGGGAGCGCCAGCCGACGGCGGGCGGGCAGACGGGCGCCGTTCGCATCACCACAGAGGGGAAAATGATGAGAGCAATTACACGCAAACGACTGATGGGGGTGCTCATTGCGGGCACCTTCACGGTCGCTCTGTCAGCACCAGCGTTGGCGGAAGGTGACACGCCACCCGAAGAGCCGGCCAAATGCAATTCGGGCCGTGGCAACGACAGCGAGACGACGCCGGCAACCGACTGTGATCCGGGCAACTCCGGGGGTCACAACAACGGTGGCGACTGAACACTGCTGAGGCTGAATCTGTCGAGTGGAGCGGCGGTCCGTGTGACGGGTCGCCGCTCCCCCGGACCCTCGAGTGTCGAGCACATAATGCCCGCTCGCTCGGCGCTCGTTCTGTCGAGTGTGAAGCGGGCGTTTGCTGACGGCACACGTGTGGCGACGTTCGCTGTACGGTCGTCGCTCGTGGGGAGCGGCCGGTCGCAGCCCGATCCGATCTTGAAGGACCGTGCAGCGCTGGCAGCGTTGGTCGACGCCGGCTTGACGCTCGACGAGTCTCACAGTTCGTCCAACCGCTGGCCGGGCCATCTCGACGGATGAAGTTCGCCGGCTACCACTCGGCACCGTGCTCGCGCACTCCCGCCGTTCCCTCCTAAAGACGGCGCACCTCCTCGCCGATCTCGCGGAGGTCTGGACTGATGGCCCAGGAGTCGACCCGGCGTTCCTGCGGACTGGCCCGCAACGAGGTCGACGGCTTGGCGAGGGCGTGCTTGACGAGGTGGCTCGCGTGTACCGCCAGGCCTGGATCGAGGGGCGGCCAGTGAACGAGGCGGTGCGCGAGAAGTTCACGCTGT
This sequence comes from Ilumatobacteraceae bacterium, assembly GCA_963776935.1. Lineage (GTDB taxonomy): Bacteria > Actinomycetota > Acidimicrobiia > Acidimicrobiales > Ilumatobacteraceae > JALOLG01. The sequence continues at coordinate 151,893 of CAVZOP010000002.1, forward strand.
CGAAGGACGGTGCAGCAAAGAGGATCAGCGCCGCGCGAGCCGCCGGTCTGCTCGACGGGATCGGAGGACGGTCATGAGAGGCAGTGTGAAGCGTTCGGGAAGCGGCTGGGGGTTCGTGTTCGACGTCCCCACGGTCGACGGTGGTCGACGTCAGGTCCGTCGACGAGGGTTCGCCACGCAGAAGGCGGCCAACACGGCAATGCGTGACGCGATCGCCGACGCTCGCGGCGGCACACTCGTCACTCCATCGCGTTTGACGCTCGGTCAGTACCTCACCGGGACGTGGCTACCGACCGTCGAACGGCGTGTGCGACCGACGACCGCTGACGGGTATCGACGAGCGATCTCGAAGCACATCACACCGGCGCTCGGCGGCGTCGAGCTGCAGGCGCTCGACGTTCCCACGATCGCACGGTGGGTCGCGTCGTTGTGCGAAGGCGGCCCGTCGGCGAAGACGGTTCGCAACGTTCACGGCGTGCTGTCGAAGGCGTTGGCCGACGCGATGCGGTTGTCGCTCGTCACGCGCAACGCGGCGCACCGGGCGGAACTCCCGTCGCTGCCGGCCCAACGGGCGCGGATATGGACGGTCGAGCAGATCACCGCGTTCCTCGACCACGTAGCTGCGGATCGGTGGGCGCCGATGTGGCGGCTGCTCGCGACGACGGGGATGCGCCGCGGCGAAGCGGTCGGGCTCCGGTGGGGTGACGTAAACATTGAGGCGGGCACGGTCACGATCACGAACCAACGCACGATCGCAGGGGGCACCGTCGTTGAGGGCGAACCGAAAACGGCGGCCGGCCGGCGGACGATCTCGATCGACAAGGGCACACTGACCGCTCTCAGGTCGTGGCGGCGCCGCCAGGCCGAGGAACGGTTGCTGATGGGCGCCGGCTGGCGCGGCGACTATGTGTTCACGTGGCCGACTGGAGAGCCGATTGGCCGCAGAAGGTCACGAAGTGGTTCAGGGCGCACGTCGGCGAGCTGGGGCTGCCACAGATCGGCGTACACGGCCTGCGGCACTCCGCGGTCACGTGGATGATCGCGTCGGGCGAATCACCGAAGGTCGTCACGCACCGCCTCGGCCACGCTCACGTCTCGATTACCTTGCAGCTCTACGCGCACGTCCTACCGGCCCACGACCGGGCGGCCGCGGATGCATTCGCCGCGGTGCTCGATGGCTAAGGCGACTGACGCTTCCTGTCCATTGCGACGAAGTAGGCGTTCGCATTGGCGACCGATAGCTGCCATTCCGGGTTCTCCCAGTTGAGCAGCTTGCGGACCGTATCCAACATCGCGATATACCCGAACAAGAGCACGCGCAGCGTCAAGATGACCTCGTCGGAGCCGATCGCAATTACCCCGTCCGGCATCCCGGGGGCGCGGTCGTCGACTTTCCGGACAAAGCGAGCGAGTCCGTAGACAGTGCCGTGCGTCGTCGCAGAGTGCAGCTTGTAAGTGAACTCACCCAGATCGTTCTTGTGCTGATCGAGCATCAAATCAGCGACGAGTCGCGTCGCAGAGGGTCGATTACATATCGACGGGGGCCCTTCTTCGAGGAAGGGATCGTCCCGATCCCCACATCGTCAGCGGTGCGAAGGATCCGCCCTTCGCGCTCACGGGCGTCGGACTCATTCCATCCGAGTGCTTCCTGTTCGCGAAGGCTGTAGAGCAGCTCGTTCTTGGACCGTCGAATCCGCTCCTCGAGCCCGAGTGCCGCGTCTCCAATCCAAACCGCGCGGGCCATCGCTTCCAACGCGGCCCGCGCCAGCGCACCGAACGTCGCCGGGCCGGACTTCGGGCTTCCGAGGAGTTCGCAGATGGACCACATGTGCCCTTCGGCTGCGGCCATTAAGAGATGGAGCGTTGTGATCGCGTCGTCAGCCGGCGTCTCACCCCACTCCCCCGCATACTTGCTCTGACGCTTCCGTTCGCGAGCGAGCACGCCGTCTTCGGGCGGCGTCCACTCGTGGATGGTTTCGCCGATCGCCAACAAACCGCGTAGATGTTCGGCGCACGGCGCAACCCGGGCCTTGAAGGCCTGGAGGTCGTATCCCGGCAGGTTCACCATCTTGTGACCAATCCGTGACCAGAGAGGCCGAATCGGCTGCGTCCTACCTGGTCAGATGCGTGCGCCCCCAGGGATTCGAACCCTGAACCAATGGATTAAGAGTCCACTGCTCTGCCGTTGAGCTAGAGGCGCGAAGCCCGGGCAGTGTAGGGGGCAACGCCGTGCCCCCCAAACTGCCAGGACACGTGGGGTGAGCGACGGGAATTGAACCCGCGGCCTTCAGGGCCACAACCTGATGCTCTAACCAACTGAGCTACGCCCACCATGGGGAGCGACATTCTGCCACGACCGCGGTGCATCGCCACTATCTCGATTCGCGCGCCGGGCGCGCGACCTGGGCGGCCGCACCTGGCGGCGCGCTTCGGTTGACGGGGGTTCCCGGCGCCTCGCCCATCGGCAAGGATGTGTCATCGGGCCGTCGCGGACGAACGTCCAGACACGGACGTGAACGACGAGAAGCGTTGTCCGATAGGCTAGGACGAACGGTATAGCGAGGATCGGACCATGACGACAACGGATTCCGTAACATCTGATGCCATCACGACGATCGCCCGACAGGTCACCGAACGTGAGATGCGGTTGTACAGCGAGCGCACGCGCGCGTCGCAGGTGGCGACCGACCGCGCCCGCAAGGTGCTGCCGGCGGGCGTCCCGTCGAGCTTCCAGGCCTACGACCCGCATCCGATCGTCGTGCGCCACGCGTCGGGCTCGCGGATGATCGACGTCGACGGCAACGAGTACGTCGACTACGACATGGGCTTCGGCGCGCTGTTCGCCGGGCACATGCACCCGGCGGTGCGGCGCGCCGTCGAAGCCCAGCTCGACCACGGCACGTTGTACGTCACACCGTGTGAGCTCGACGCCGAAGTCGGCGAGCTGCTTGCCGACCGGTACGGCTTGCCGATGTGGCGGCCGACCAACTCGGGCACCGAGGCCACGATGGATGCCATCCGCCTCGCCCGTGGCGTCACCAAGCGCGAGAAGATCGTCAAGGTCGAAGGCGGGTACCACGGCCATCACGACGAGGTGATGATCTCCAACAAGCCGCCGCTCGACAAGGCCGGACCGGCCGACGCGCCCAACTCCGTGCCACAGTCGGCCGGCATCACCCGGGGCACGATCGCAGACGTCATCGTGATCCCGTACAACGATCCCGACGCGCTCGAGCGGGCGCTGGCGAACGACGACGTCGCCTGCTTCATCCTCGAGCCGGTGATGGAGAACATCGGGATCTGCCTCCCGCTGCCCGGCTACCTCGAAGCGGTCAGGGAGATCACGGCCCGACATGGGACGCTGCTGATCTTCGACGAGGTCAAGACCGGAATCACCGCCGGCTACGGCGGGGCGACCGGAAAGCTCGGGGTGCAGCCCGACCTGATCACGCTCGCCAAGTCGATCGGCGGCGGCTTCCCGGTCGGGGCGTTCGGTGGCAAGCGCGAGTACATGAATCTCATCACGACGGGCGAGGTGCTGCACCTCGGCACGTACAACGGCAACCCGCTCGTCATGGCCGCGGTGAAGGCGACGCTCACGGAGGCCTGCACCCGACCGGTGGTCGAAGCGACGATCGCCCGCAACGCCCGGCTGGTCGCCGCCTGCGACGCGGTCATCCAGAAGTCAGGGATACCGGCCCACACCGTCGAGTTCGGCGCCAAGGGCTGCATCACGTGGTCGCGTGAGCCGGTCCGCAACTACCGCGACTACAAGGCGACCAACTTCGATCTCGCGTTCGCCCAGTGGATCCACGGGATCAACCGGGGTGTGCTGCTGCCGCCGGGCCTCGACGAGCAGTGGCTGCTCTCGGTCGCCCACGACGACGCCGACTCGATGCGCTACGCCACGGTGTTCGGGGAGTTCGTCGACGAGCTCGTCGGCTGAGCGCAGCGAGGCCGACCGGTCGCGCGAGCGCCAGCTTTGAACGGCCTGCGCAGACCGGTGATGGGGTCTGGGGGCGCAGGCCCCCAAGAGAGGTCGCCTGAGCGCGATCAGCCGTCGATCAGCTCCAGCTGCGATCTTCGCGATAGCGCCCGACCGCGAGTGGGGTCGACCACTGCTTGCGCCGGCCGGAACCGGACGAGGCGAGGATCAACGCCACGCCACCCGCGGCGAGCACGACGACGGCGCCGATCACGAACGACACCGAGCGCAACGCGAGCCGCGGCGACGCCTGGACCCAGGTGCTGTCGTCGATGGCCGGGACGAGATGCACCGGGATGATGTAACCGAACACGATCAAGCTGGCGGCGATGGCGAGCCCGAACTCACCGAGCGCGCGCACCAGCTCGCTGCGGTCGGGACGGGTGACGAGGGCGAGGAGCAGGATCAGCGCGCCGAGGGCGGCGACGATCGGCACGAACCAGCGCAGCACCGTGTCGAGCAGATCGAGGGTGCCGATCTTGGGGACGGGCAGGGTGATCGGAAGGCCGGGCACGTCGACGGCGCGTTCGTCGCGCACGATCTGGATCAGTTGCACGCCGCTGATGGTCACCGGATCCTCGTTCTCGCCGATGATCCGGCGGTGGGCGCTGTTGACGATGTCGGCCATCACCGTGGCGCCCGGTGTGCTGTCGATGATCGGGTCGATGAACACGGCGAGGTCGTTGGCCGAGAGCTCGAGCGTCGGAGCCGAAGCGTCGGCGATGATGGCCGTCAGCTCACGTCGGATCTCGGCGTCGTTGAGGATCGCCTCCGCCTGATCGGCGTTGGCGGCGGGGCTGAACACGGCGCGCTCGGAGCCACCATCCGCCCACCGCGAGGCTCAACGCCACACCGGCGAGCAGCAAGAGGACCCCCGACAAGCTGCGCCGCACTTGATGAGTCTCGCGGATCGACGCCCTACCCTGCGAGTAATGGCCGCGCCGCCCGTCCGGAGCCGACCCGCGCTCGGCACGATGGTGCGCCGCGGACTGCTCCGCAAGTGCCCGTGGTGCGGCGATCGCCACGCCTACTTCACGCGCTGGTTCTCCAAGCAGCCCGCCTGCCACAAGTGCGGTACACCGTGGCGTCGCGGTGATGTCGGGTTCGAGCTCGGCGCGGCGACCGTCAACACGATCATCACGTTCATGGTGATCATCGTCGCCGGAGCGGTGGCGATGATCGCCACCTCGCCCGACATCCCGACGGTGACGATCGTCGTGTGCCTCGTGGTCGCGGCGGTGGTGATCCCGGTACTGATCTACCCGGTGACCTACACGCTCTGGCAGGCGCTCGATCTCGCCATGCGCCCGCCGGCGCCCGGCGATCTTCCGTCGCCGCCGGTGTTGTAGGAGCTGGCTCGTCGAATCCGCGGGAAAGGCTTGTACGAACGACTGTTCGAAGATTACAGTGGTGTCATTCGCCGTCGCGAGCCGGCTGCGAACCCGCCGCACGGATCACTGTCACACCCCCTCCGTACGGTCGGTAAGCAACCGATCGGGCTCACCGCCCCCACATCACTCAAAGCTTCGAAAGGCAGATCGATGAGTACTGACCGCGAGAAGGCGCTCGACATAGCGCTGGCGCAGATCGACAAGCAGTTCGGCAAGGGCTCGATCATGCGGATGGGCGACAAGACGACGATGGGGATCGAATCCGTGTCGACCGGCGCGTTGTCGCTCGATCTGGCCCTCGGCATCGGGGGCCTGCCCCGGGGCCGCGTCACCGAGATCTACGGCCCCGAGTCGTCCGGCAAGTCGACCCTCGCCATGCACGTCGTGGCCGAGGCCCAACGCAACGGCGGCGTCTGCGCCTACATCGACGCCGAGCACGCGATGGATCCCATCTATGCCAGGGCGATCGGGGTCGACATCGACCAGTTGCTGATCTCCCAGCCCGACACCGGCGAGCAGGCGCTCGAGATCACCGACATGCTCGTGCGCTCGGGCTCGATCGACGTCGTCGTCATCGACTCGGTGGCGGCGCTCACGCCGAGGGCCGAGATCGAAGGCGAGATGGGCGACACCCACGTCGGCCTCCAGGCCCGCCTGATGAGTCAGGCCCTCCGCAAGCTCACCGGCAACCTCAGCAAGACCAAGACCATCGCCATCTTCATCAACCAGCTGCGGGAAAAGATCGGTGTGATGTTCGGGTGTTTTTCCTATGACACGCGGGTCACGTTGGCCGACGGCACCCAGGAGAAGATCGGCAAGATCGTCAACCAGAAGCTGCCCGTCGAGGTGCTGTCTTACGACTTCGAGCGCGGTCAACTGGTCGCCAAGCCGATCACGAACTGGTTCGACAACGGCGTCACCGACCACTTCCTGCAGTTCACGGTCGAACGTGGGAGTGGGAACGGCAAAGCCCAGTTCGCGGCGACCGAGAACCACATGATCTCGACGCCGGGAGGCTGGCGGGCAGCTGGCGAGCTCGTTGTCGGTGATCGCGTAATGCAGTCGGCGACGGAGTACCTCAGCGATTTCCAGTGGGAAGTCGTGCTCGGCGGCCTCATGGGCGACGGTGCGCTGTCGCCGACGCGGAGTGGCAACGGCGCGCGGTTCCGGTGGGGCCACGGGCTGAAGCAGGCTGACTACGGCGACTGGAAGGCCTCGTTGTTCTCCAACCTGTCGGTCAGCCGGTCGACGAATGCCGAGGGTGCGGTCTTCCATGACGTACAGCCGCTCCCGGAACTGGCGTCGCTCCGTGAAGCGGTCTACATCGGCGGCAAGAAGGTCCTGAGCGACGACTACATGAAGCGCCTCACCCCGCTGTCGTTGGCCGTGTGGTACATGGACGACGGGGGTTTCACGCTTCGATCCAAGGGTGTCCAGCAGCGCACCCAGGGTGGAAGTGGGCGGTCAGAGATCTGTGTAGAGGCGTTCTCCGGCGACAGCCAGGAACGGCTCCGCTCCTATCTGGCCGATACGTGGGGTATCGAGGCGAAGCTCGAGCGTCGCGGTGTCAGGCAGATGGCGGTCCTCCACTTCCCGACGGCCGAGACGGCAAAGTTCCACGCGCTCATCGCTCCATTCGTGCATCCGTCGATGGGGTACAAGCTGCTCCCCAAGTACCGGGGTCGCTTCGGTGTCGAGCCGGTGTTCGCCGAGCCGCGGCAGGTGCTGATGCCGATGCGGATCGCCAACATCGCGGTGAAGCCACCGACGCGCAGCATGCATCGCTTCGACATCGAGGTGGCTGGTACGCACAACTACTTCGTCGACGGTGTGATGGTGCACAACTCCCCAGAGACCACCCCTGGTGGGCGGGCGTTGAAGTTCTACTCGTCGGTGCGGCTCGACATCCGTCGCATCGAGTCGTTGAAGGACGGCGCCGAGGTCGTGGGCAACCGGACCCGCGTCAAGGTCGTGAAGAACAAGTGCGTCGCGGTCGGAACCAAGGTGTTCGACCCGATCACCGGGCTGACTCACCGCATCGAGGAGATCGTCGGTGGAGCCGGCGGTTCAGTGGTGGCTGCCGATAAGGCAGGGATGCTGCACACTCGGCCGATCGTGCAGCGGTTCGATCAGGGCGAAGCCGAGGTGATCACCCTCGGCCTGCGTGACGGCACGTCGTTGCGGGTCACACCGGACCACCGGATCATGACCGATCGTGGTTGGTGCGAAGCAGGGGAGCTCGCGGTCGGTGACCGTGTGGCCCGCCCACGCCGGTTCGCGGGCTTCGGCGACGCCGAGCCCTACACCGCCGACGAGGCCCGCCTGCTCGGCTACCTGATCGGCGACGGATACGTCGGCGGCACGACGCCGATCGCGTTCATCAACGTCCGTTCTGAATTGCGTGACGACGTGACCGCCATCGTCGACCGTCTCGGCTGTGCGACGCGGCTGCGTGGGATCGAGCTCTACATGAGCCACCGCCCCGGCGAGCGCAACGGTGTGTTGGAGCTCACCCGCCGCGCCGGCGTGTGGGGCCACCTCGCACCCACCAAGCGGTTGCCGGCCGAGTTCTTCACCCCGGACCTGTCGGCCGACGTCGCTGCCAACATGATCTTCGGATTGCTCGAGAGCGATGGCCACGTGACTCGCGAGCAGACCGGCGGTCTGCGGGTCGGGTTCACCACGACATCCGAGCAGCTCGCCGAGCAGATCCACTGGTTGCTGCTGCGGTGGGGGATCGGCTCGTCGGTCCGCCCGTACGATCCGACGCAACAGCGGCCGAGTGTGATCGCCGGTCGCGTCGTGCGCGCCAAGTTGCCGATCTGGGAAGTACGTGTCTCCGGGATCGACAACGTCGAGTTGTTCACCCAGGTCATCCCGATGTGGGGCCCGCGGGGTCAGGCGCTCGTGGCAGATCTGGCCAAGCCAGAGCTGCGCCGGCACCGTGGGTCGCAGCGCAACTATCTGCCGGCCTGCCAGATCGAGCCGGTGCTCTCCTACCTCCATGGTCGTGGCCTCACCGCCATCACGGCGGCCTCGATCGTCGGCGCTGGCGACCCCAAGGGTGGCGTGCGCCAGGTGCTGGGGCACTCCCGTCTGCGCCGCGACCGAGTGCAGCGGCTCGCCGATGCACTCGACAGTGTGTTCCTGCGCAGCGTGCTCGACGAGGACGTCTGGTACGACCGCATCACCTCGATCGGTGCGCCGGAGTGGGCCGACGTCTTCGACATCGAGGTCGACGAACACCACACGTTCGTGGCCAACGACGTCGTCATCTCGAACTGCGCTGCGCCCTTCCGCCAGGCCGAGTTTGACATCATGTATGGAAAGGGCATCAGCCGTGAGGGGTCGCTGATCGACATGTCGGTCGACCTCGGCATCGTGAAGAAGTCGGGCGCCTGGTTCACGTACGAGGGCGAGCAGCTCGGTCAGGGCCGTGAGAACGCCAAGACGTTCCTCATCGAGAACCCCGAGGTGATGATGGAGATCAGCGACAAGGTGCTCACCGCGGCCGGGCTGAAGCCGGGCGAGGGCGAGGAGCCCGTCGTCGCCGATGTCGCCGGTCTCGACGCCCCGATGGGTTTCTCGCCGGCCGACGACGAGCCGATCCAGATCGACTGAAGCCGAACGAGCCGAACCCCGCCGGTGCCGCCGCGGGTCAGCGATGACCCGCGGCGTGCTCGGTCAGAGGCCCGGCTTGAACACCATCAGGTAGAGCCCGACCACCAGCAACAGGTGGGTGATGCCGCTCCCCATCGCCAGCTTGGAGCGAGCGGCTTCGGTCGTATCGGTGAGCGACGGCCGGATGAGGAACCAGCTGACGACCATCAGGATCACCCAGTTGATGATCGACAGCACGAGCCACGTCTGCGACACCTTGTAGGCGTCCTCCGACATCCCGGCGAGGCCCATCCCCAGGACCCAGAGGATCACCAGGGCCGGCAGCGACATCCGCAGGTGCAGCTTGGCGATCGTCGCCGTCTGGCCGGCGCGGTGCAGTGCCGGGTAGAGGAACACCGGTCCGAACGCCACGACGGCGCTCAGGATGTGCAGCATCGCCACGATGCGGTAACCGGTCGAGGTCAACAGGATCGCGATCATCGAGCGCGGACGTTAGCCCGGGTGCTCGATGATGGACCGGGTCCGTCGTCCACACGCGTGGGTACACCCCGATATAGCCGACGTGGCGTGCGACTCCCGACTCGGTCCGTCGTGCACGCGCGTGGGTCCACCTCGACGTCGGCGCCCGGGCGTGCGTCTCCCGACTCGGTCAGTCGGCGACGAGCGTGAGGTTCTCCTCGACGTCGCCGAGATGGTGCTCGACCTCGTGCACCGCCTGGGCCGCCATCCATCGCAGTGTCCGCGTGCTCGGGCCGGGGTAGCCGTACTGACACGTCCGTTCGAGCTGTTCCGGCGACAGGGCGGCGACCATCCGCACGAGAAGTGCCGCCGCCACCTCGAGCTCGGTTGCCAACTCCTCCGGGTCTTCGCGTCCGTACATCCCGAGATCGACCCGCTCGTCGCGGTACATCGGTGTGAAACCTGGGTTGTCGGTGACGACTCCAGCCACGAAGCGGTCGCGCATCACGAGCAGCACGTCGCGCACGTGTGCCCCGTACTCGAGCATCGACCACCGACCGGGGGTCGGGCGCACGCTGGCGACATCCGGGGTCGTCCGCAGGAGACGGGCGAGCATGTCGGTGCCCGCCCGGAGGCGCGGCGTGATCTCGGCGTCCGGCACCTCGTCCCAGACGAAACCGCACCCCTCACATCTCTCCACCTGCGAATGCTCGCAGATCGAACGCCCAAATCGATCGTCACGTCGTGCCACTAGCCTCGTGCGGTGTGACGCGGAGCTACCTCGTGCGCACCTACGGGTGCCAGATGAACGAGCACGACTCTGAGCGCATCGCGGGGTTGCTCGAGGCCGACGGGCTGGTGGCAGCCGCTTCGGAGGAAGACGCCGACATCGTCGTGCTCAACACGTGTTGCATCCGCGAGAACGCCGACAACAAGTTCTACGGCAACCTCGGTCACCTCAAGGCGTGGAAGGGCGAACGCGACGGGCGTCAGATCGTGGTCTCGGGATGTCTCGCCCAGAAGGACCGCGAGATCGTCCGCGACCGGGCGCCGTACGTCGACGTCGTGCTCGGCACGCACAACGTCCACCGCACCGCCGAGCTCGTCACCGAGGCGCGCCGACGCGGGCCACTCACCGAGATCTTCGACGCAGCCGTGATCGACGATCACGCGATGTTCCCGTCGGCGTTGCCGGCGCGCCGCGAGACGTCCTACAACGCGTGGGTCACGATCCAGATCGGCTGCGACAACAACTGCGCCTTCTGCATCGTCCCGGCCGTGCGCGGCGCCGAGATCAGCCGCCCGTTCGACGACGTCGTGGCCGAGGTCGAGGCACTCGCCGCCGACGGCGTCACCGAGATCACCCTGCTCGGCCAGAACGTCAACAGCTACGGGCGCGACCTGCAACTCGCCGCTCGTCACGCGGGCGATGCGGCCGCGCGCCTGCGCCCGTTGTTCGCCGATCTGCTGCGGGTGGTCGGCGCCGTCGATGGGATCCGGCGCGTTCGGTTCACGAGCCCGCACCCCAAGGACATGCGGCCGGAGACGTTCGCGGCGATGGCCGACACGGCGGCAGTGTGCGAGCACCTGCACTACCCGCTGCAATCCGGCAGCGACCGCGTCCTGGCCGCCATGCACCGTGGCTACACCGCCGCGCGCTACCTCGAACGGCTCGCCGACGCTCGCCGCGTCGTGCCCGACCTGGCGGTGTCGACCGACATCATCGTCGGCTTCCCCGGCGAGACCGACGACGACTTCGAACGCACGCTCGAAGTGGTCGCGGCGGCCGAGTTCGACTACGCCTACACGTTCATCTTCTCGCCGCGGCCCGGTACCGAAGGGGCGACGATGACCGACGCGTTCGTCGATCCGGTGGTGGCGGGGGAGCGCTTCGCCCGCCTCCGCGTCGTCGTCGAGCGCTCGGCGCTCGCCAAGCACGAGGCGCGGCTCGGGCGAATCGAGGAGGTGCTCGTGGAGGGTCCGAGCAAGAAGGACCCGAACGTCACCTCGGGCCGCACCCGTCAGAACAAGCTCGTGCATTTCCGTCCCGACGTTCCGTTGCGCGCGGGCAGCTACGCGATGGTCGAGATCACCCGCGCCGCTCCCCACCACCTGCACGGATCGTTCATCGACGTCGTGGCCGAGCCGAGTCACAAGCTGCGGATCCCGGTCGCCGCGCTGTGACGGCTGCCTCGGCGCCCCCGGGCGTCGCGGTGCTCGGGCCGACGGCGTCAGGCAAGTCGGCGGTGGCGATGGCGGCCGCCCGCCGCCTCCTCGACGTCGAGCTGGTCTGCATCGACGCCATGCAGGTCTACCGGGGGATGGACATCGGCACCGCCAAACCGACACCCGCCGACCAAGCCGAGGTTCGCCATCACCTCATCGACATCGTCGATGCCGGCGCCGAGTTCGCGGTTGCCGAGTTCCGGAGCGCAGCGCGGGACGCACTGGATGACATCGCTCGGCGCGACAAGCGCGCCCTGCTCGTCGCCGGCACCGGGCTCTACCACCGAGTCGTGATCGACGAGATCGAGCTCCCGGGCCAGTGGCCCGATGTCCGGGCCGAGCTCGAACACGACGCCGAACGCCTGGGGGCGCCCGCCCTCCACGCCCGGCTCGCCGAGCTCGACCCCGTCGCCGCGGCCCGAATGGAGCCGACGAACACCCGCCGCGTCGTGCGTGCGCTCGAGGTGTGCGTCGGGAGCGGGCGGGCGTTCAGCTCGTTCGGTCCGGGGCTCGACATCTACCCGCCGAGCCCGGTCACCCAGCTCGGCCTGCGGTGGCCGCGGGCTGTCCTGGCCCAGCGGATCGAGCGGCGGGTGCAGACGATGATCGACGCCGGTCTCGTCGGCGAGGTGGCGGGATTGTTGGAACGGCCGATCTCCCGAACCGCCCGCCAGGCCCTCGGCTACAAGGAGCTCATCGATCACCTGGAGGGGCGCTGCACGCTCGATGCCGCCGTCGATGCCATCGTCACGGGCACGCGGCAACTTGCCGTTCGTCAGGAGCGGTGGTTCCGCCGCGACCCGCGCGTACGCTGGATCGACATCGAAGCGGATCCGGTGGCCGAGGCGTTGCCGGCCGTACTCGACGCACTCGCACGATGACTCAGACCAAGACACCTCAGACGACGTCCGGCACGACGACCATGCTGACGCTCACGAAGCACCATGGTCTCGGCAACGACTTCCTCGTGACGTTTCACCCGGCGGTGTCCGATCTGGCCGCCCTCGCCCGGCAGGTGTGCGATCGGCGCCGCGGCATCGGTGCCGACGGGCTGATCGTCGGCGAGTCGGCCGAGGGATACGCGGCCCAGATGATCCTGTTCAACGCCGACGGTGGCAGGGCCGAGATGAGTGGCAACGGCATCCGCTGCTTCGCCCAGGCGCTCGCCAGCCGCCGTGGCGACTTCGAGCCACAGCGCATCCTGACCGATGCCGGCGAGCGGCTGGTGACGCTGTCGCCGACCGACGACCCCGACACGATCGAGGCCTCGGTGGCGATGGGCGCGGTCGAGCCGCTCGCCGAGCCGATGGGTTGGGACGAGCTCGGCTGCCATCCCGACCGACCGGTGGCCCACCTCAGCGTCGGCAACCCGCACAGCGTCGTCGGCGTCGACGAAGTCGATGCCGTCGACCTGGTGCACCTCGGATCGCTGGTGCCGCACATCAACCTCGAGATCGTCGAGCCCGGCCCTGAGCCGAACGCGATCACCATGCGTGTCCACGAACGCGGCGCGGGGATCACCGAGGCCTGCGGCACAGGCGCGGTCGCGTCGGCGTTTGCGGCGCTGCAGTGGGGCCTCGTTCCGGCGAGCCTTCCGGAAATCGTGGTGCACATGGACGGCGGGAGTGCCAGAGTTGCGGTTGACCGCACGACGGGTCGGACGGAGCTGACCGGCCCGGCGACCTACGTCGCACGAATCGAGATCGAGATCGAGATCGACATCACGTGAGCACCCCGTACAACGAAGCCCTCGGCAGCTCCCTCATCGACCGCTCGGTCAGGGAACGCATCGTGATCGTCGGGGTGACGCTCCCCGGTACGACGGACGAACAGACCGAGGCGAGCCTCGACGAACTGGCGCTGCTCGTCGACACCGCCGGCGCCGACGAAGTCGCCCGCCTCGTGCAGCGTCGCGACGCTGCCCGATCACACGTGGTTCATCGGCAAGGGCAAGGCCGAGGAGCTGCGCCAGATCTGTGTCGGCGTCGACGCCGACACCGTCGTGTTCGACAACGAGCTGTCGCCCGCCCAGCAGTTCAACCTCGAGAAGTTGCTCGGCCGAACCGCGATCGACCGCACCGCGGTGATCCTCGACATCTTCGGACAGAACGCCCACACGCTCGAGGGCAAGGCGCAGGTCGAGCTGGCGCTGTTGCGATACCGCCTGCCGCGACTTCGGCGCGGTGCCACCGCCAAGCTCTCGCAGCAGCGGGGCGGCGTCGGCGCCCGCTTCGGAAGTGGCGAGACCAAGCTCGAGGTCGATCGCCGGCGGATCATGCGCCGCATCACCAAGCTCGAGTCGGACATGAAGGATCTGTCAGCGACACGATCCCTGCAGCGCAAGAGTCGTGGCGCGAGCGGCCTGGCGTCGGTGAGCATCGTCGGCTACACGAACGCCGGCAAGTCCACGCTGCTCAACCACCTGACCCAGGCGGGCGTGCTCGTCGAGGATCGACTGTTCGCCACCCTCGACCCGACCACGCGCCGGCTCGCCCTCCCCGGTGGTGAGCCGATCCTGCTCACCGACACGGTCGGGTTCGTGCGTCGCCTGCCGCACGGGCTCGTGGAGGCCTTCAAGAGCACCCTCGAGGTCGCGACCCGCGCCGACTATCTGGTGCACGTCGTCGACTCCAGCGCGGCCGACCCCCACGGCCAGATCGCCGCCGTGCGCGTCGTGCTGCGCGAGATCGGTGCCGACCATGTGCCCGAATTGCTCGTGTTCAACAAGGCCGACCTCGCCCCAGGGCCCGCCAAGGAGCTCACGGCCGAGCACCCCGGATCGGTCGCGGTGAGCGCCGTAACGGGCGAGGGCATCGAGGAGCTGTTGCTGGCACTCGGCGATCGGCTCCGTGAGCGCACCGAGATCGTCGAGCTCGTCGTTCCGTACGATCGCGGCGACGTGCTCGCGGCCGTGCACCGCGAGGGCGAGGTGGTCTCCACGACCGAGGAGCACGACGTGATGCGCATCCGCGCCCGGCTCTCGGACGCCTCGACCGGGCGGCTGGCGGAGTTCGTGGTGGCGCCGACCGGCTGATCCGGTCAGGCTGTAACCCACATGGCGTCGATCACCGACCGATCCGGCTTCGTGCCGCCCCCGTATCCCTACGACCGCCTCGACCGGTTCAAGCCGCTCGCCGAACGGCTCGACGGCGGGTTGGTCGACTTCTCCATCGGCACGCCGATCGATGCCCCGCCGGATGCCGTGATCGCCGCGCTCGGCGGATCGGGCGCCGAACGCGGGTATCCGCCGAGCATCGGGTCGCTCGAGCTCCGCACCGCGGCGCAGCGGTGGATCGATCGCCGCTTCGACGTGGCCGTCCCGGTCGCCCAGATCGGCGCCTGCATCGGGACCAAGGAGTTCGTCGGCACGCTGCCGCAGTGGTTGCGACTCCGCCGACCCGACCGTGACACCGTGCTCTACCCGGCGGTGTCGTATCCGACCTATGAGATGGGCGCGATCCTGGCCGGTTGCCGAGCAGTTCCGGTGCCACCGACGGCCGGCGGAACGCTCGACCTCGCCGCCATCGATCCCGTTGATGCAGAGCATGCGTTGGCGCTGTGGGTCAACAGCCCGAGCAACCCCACCGGTGCACTGGACGATCTGTCAGCGGCGGCCGCGTGGGGACGAGCGCACGACGTTCCCGTGTTCTCCGACGAGTGCTACGTCGAGTTCACATGGGCCGGTCGAGGCCGCACGATCCTCGAGCACGGACTCGACGGTGTCGTCGCCGTCCACTCACTCTCGAAGCGTTCGAACCTGGCGGGCGTCAGAGTCGGCTTCTACGCCGGGGATGCCGAGCTCGTGCACTACCTCCAAGAGGTCCGCAAGCACGTCGGGATGATGGTGCCCGGTCCGGTGCAGGCCGCCGGGGTCGCGGCGCTCGACGACGACGCCCACGTGGCCGTCCAACGCGAGCGCTACCAGCGCCGCCTCGAGCGTCTGGCCGACGTGCTCGGACGCTGGTCGGGTTGCGAGATCGCGATGCCCGCCGGCGGTTTCTACTTGTGGTTCGACACCGGTGACGGTTGGGCGTTCACCGAACGACTCGCCGCCGAAGGAGGCGCTCTCGTCAGCCCGGGGGACTTCTACGGAACAGGGGGAACGCAATTCGTGCGTGTCGCCGTGGTACAACCTGACGAACGGATCGAACTCGTCGCCGCCCGGCTCGGGCTCGGTTGACTCGATCGCGGCGAGGAGACGCACCGATGGCGAACCAGCGAACAGGGCGGGGGACCGTCCTGTTCGGGCTACTCGTGCTGCTCGCCGGCCTGACCGGCGCGGTCGTGTTGTATCTCGTGTCGCAGCAGCGAACCGACGACGCCATCCGTGACCTTGCACGTGCTCCGGTGGGGTGCGACACGACGCTTTCGTTCAGCGACACGGGGACGTTCTACGTGTACATCGAGCACCTCGGGACGCTCGAGCGGCTCGACGGTGACTGTGAGACCCCCAACGAGTACTCACGAGACGCCGACGACCAGCCGACGGTGGAGATCGTGGTGCGGGACGAAGACGACCAGGACCTCGATCTCGACCGCCTCGACGACGAGTTCACCTACGCGCTCGGCGACGAGTTCGCCGGCACCGCCACGCGGCAGCTCGAGATCGAATCGACCGGCGAGTACGTGATGACGGTCGACTCGGACGAGGAGGACTTCGTCGTCGCTGTCGGACGCGATCCCGCCGACGCGGCCACCACGATGCGGCTCGGCGCGATCGCTTCCGGCGTGGCCGGCATCGTGCTCGGCCTCGGTCTCGTGCTGGCGGGCGTTCGCCGCGGCCGGCGCCTGCGGCGCATCACGACGGTGTACACCGCCCGGCCCGAATGGCCGGCGGGAGCAATTGCGACGTCGCCTCCGTTGATGGGGCCACCGACCCAACCGTTGCCGTCTCCACAACAGACCGGCGGTTGGGCGCCGGGTCCACCCGTCGGACCACCGGTCTGGTCACCCGCCAACCCACCGACACCACCGCAGCCGCCGGCCCACCCGGCCCCCGGTCCTGGCCCGACGGTGGCGCCCCACGTCTTCGCGCCGCCGGGGATGCCGACCCTGCCGACGTCGATGCCCACCACCAGCCCCAGCGCGCCGATGACACCCCCACCGCATGCCCCGCCGGCACCTGGCGACGCGAGCACGGGTGGCGCCCCGGTTGATGACCGCGGCGACGGTGGCGACGTCAGAGGCGGCGCATCACAGTGACGACACGGCCGTAGATCGTCGTGTCGTCGGCATCGAACTCGAGCGGAACCATCGTCGCGTTGGCGGGGACGAGAGTGACCTTCGAGCCTTTGCGCTGATACGTCTTCACGGTTGCTTCGCCGTCTGGGATCCCGGCGACGACGACGTCGCCGTTGTTGGCGGTCGGTTGTTGAACGGCGATCACGAAGTCGCCGTCGAGGATGCCGAGGTCGACCATCGAGTCGCCACGCACGCGCAGCATGAACAGTTCGCCCTCACCGGTGAAATCGGCCGGGACGGGGATGAGCTCCTCGACGTTCTCCTGGGCGAGCACGTCGGTGCCGGCCGCGACGTCGCCGACGAGTGGCACGTGACGCACCGGCCGCCGTTCCATCACGACGCCGGAGTTGGAATCCCAGCGGACCTCGATGGCGCGGGGCTTGGACGGGTCGCGCCGAAGGTGCCCGAGGCGGGTGAGGGTGTTGAGGTGGGAGTGCACGGTGGACGGTGACGTCAGGCCGACCGCCTCGCCGATCTCGCGCACCGACGGCGGGTAGCCGCGGGTGCGGATCTGGCTCTCGATGAAGTCGAGGATCTCACGTTGGCGGGCGGTGATCTGGGTGTCTGCCATGGCCCCTATCGTACGGGCGTTCGCACACGATGTCAAACACCTGTTCGTTCGCGACCCTTTACGACGGGCGCCGGAGACGGGCTTGACAGCGAACACCCGTTTGTCGTACAACTGTTTGTCGTACAGCTGTTTGCCGTACGGGTGTTCCCCTCCAACCATCGATTCCCTCAGTCCCATGTCGTTCCCATCGATCGCCAGTCGATCGCCCCACACCGAGGAGCTCGGATGACCACCACGCTGGCCCCCGCCGGGCTGTACGTGACCCCCCGACGTGCGCCGGCATCTCCCACCGTGCCTGCGTACGGGCGCCGCCGAGCGGTCGCTGCCGGGCTCCTCGTCGGGCTGCTCGCCACCTGTGGCGTGGTAGCCCACGACGTGCTGGCTGGCTCCGGCGGCGTGCCTGCCTCCGCCGCTGGAGCCACGCCGGCACCCGTCCACGCCGTCGTCGTGGCGAGACCGGGTGACACGTTGTGGGCGATCGCCGAACTCTTCCACGGCGACATCGGGTTCGATCGGTACCTCGAGGCGTTGATCAACCTGAATGGCGGGCCGTCGATCCAAGCCGGCCAAGCGATCACGTTGCCGTAGATATGAGCGGCGGCGAAGCGGCTGGCGCCGCCGCCGCCGCCGAATCGGGGTCTTCACTTCTGAACGACGCGTTCGGCGTCGTAGCCGTAACAGGCGGCGAAGCACCCGCCGGCGCATGGGTACGCTGGCGTACGTGTATTGCCCGGCCTGCCAGGCTGACGAGACCAAGGTCGTCGACTCTCGCGTCGCCGAAGAAGGCGCGGCCGTGCGCCGCCGGCGCCAGTGCCTGTCGTGTGGGCATCGGTTCACCACGTTCGAGCGGGTCGACGAGGTGCCGCTCGTCGTCGTCAAGTCCGACGGGACGCGCCGTGCGTTCGACCGGACCAAGATCGCCCAGGGTGTCGCCGCCGCCTCGAAGGGCCGTGCCGTCGACGAGGCGCTCATCGACCAGCTGGCGCTGGCCGTCGAAGACGAGATGCGCCTCGACGGCGGTGAGGTGACGAGCGCTCAGATCGGGGTCGCCGTGCTCGAACGACTGCGCACCATCGACGAGGTGACCTACTTGCGGTTCGCGTCGGTCTACAAGGACTTCGACGTCGCCGCCGACTTCCACCGCGAGATCGAACTGCTCAACAAGCTCGGCGCCGCACCCACCGGCTGAACACGAACGACTCCTCGTCGACGACGAGGTGGGCGAGCTCGAACGCCGACGACACATCCGCGCCGCCAACCGTCAACCGCGGTCCGTCGCCCCCCGCCACCAACGGCGACAGCGTCAGGTTGAGCTCGTCGATCAGGTCGGCGGTGGCGAGCGCCCCGTTGAGGTGCGGACCCCCCTCGGCGTGCACGAAGGCGACATCGCCGATCAGCTGAGGCAACGACGAGACAGCGAGCGCGAGGTCGACGCTGGTCGCCCCGGCGCGCACCGTGTCGACGGTGGTCTCCGGAGCCGATTCGGGCACGATCAAGAAGCCCGCGCCGCTGGAGAACAGCGCCGAGTCGGCGTCGACACGACCGGAGTTGCTGACGACACCTACTCGCTGGCCGGCCTTCCTCGGTGGGCCGTACCCCTCGGCTCTCGCCGTGCCGGCCCCGACGACGATGACATCGGCGAGATCACGCAGCGTGAGGAACATCTCGCTGTCGTGCGCGTTCGACAGGCTGCGCGACCGGCCGTCGACGACGGTGGAACCGTCGAGGCTCCCCACCATGCACAGCTCGATCCACGGCCGTCCATCAGGCGGGGTGCGGACGACGTCGTATGCCTGACGGATCGTGACGTCCGCTGCCGGCTCCGGGTGGATGCGCCTCAACACCACACCCATCATGCCGCGCCCTGCGCCGTCACAGTCGTCTGATCGTGCCGGTGCCACGCTCATCGCGCGAGCCTTGACCGATGACGATCGGCGACACCGCCCAACCGACTCGCATCGCGCTCCGCACGTGCCCGCTCTGCGAAGCGGGCTGCGGGCTCGAGATCACGGTTGCCCGAGACGCCGACGGTGCCGAGCAGGTGACGCGGATCCGCGGCGACCGCGACGACGTGTTCTCCAAGGGCTTCATCTGCCCGAAGGGTTCGACGTTGCGACAGCTCCACGAGGATCCGGACCGGCTGCGGCGACCCCTCGTCAAGCGCGACGGCGTGCATGTCGAGGTGTCGTGGGACGAGGCGTGGGCGGCCGTCGAGCACGGCCTCGGCGGCGTGATCGAGCGGCACGGGCGCGATGCGCTCGCCGTCTACCTCGGCAACCCGACGGCGCACAGCCTCTCGGCGATGACGTTCACCCGAGCGCTGATGACCGCCCTCGGCACCCGGCAGCGCTATAGCGCGTCGACGGTCGACCAGATGCCCCGCCACGTGGCCGCCGGGTACGTGTTCGGGTCACCCGTCGTCGTCCCAGTTCCCGACCTCGACCGCACCGACTTCCTGGTCGTGCTCGGGGCCAATCCGTACGCGTCGAATGGGAGCTTGTGCACGGCGCCCGACTTCCCGGGGCGGATCGAGGCGATCCAGGCGCGTGGCGGCAAGCTCGTCGTGGTCGATCCGCGGCGCAGTCGTACCGCCGAGCAGGCCGACGAGTGGCTCCCGATCCGCCCCGGGTCGGATGCGCTGTTGCTGGCCGCGATCGCCAACACCTTATTCGACGAAGGGCTCGCCGATCCTGGGCCGCACGTGATGGAACACCTCGCCGGACTCGACGACGTGCGCGCCGCACTGGTCCCGTTCACGCCCGAGTCGGTCGAGGCGGCGACGGGCATCGACGCGGCCACGATCCGCCGACTGGCGCGGGAACTGGCGGCTGCCCCGACGGCCGCGGTGTACGGCCGGATCGGTACGACCACCACCGAGTTCGGGACGACCGCGTCGTGGCTCGTCGACGTCGTCAACATCCTGACCGGCAACCTCGATCGGCCCGGTGGGTCGATGTTCTCGATGCCCGTCGCCGGTGGTCCCTCGACTCGCGGGGGACCGGGCACCGGGCCCGGCTTCCGGGTCGGCCGCGGACGCTCCCGGGTCAGCGGTCACCCCGAGGTGGCGGGGGAGTTCCCGGCCGGCGATCTCGCCGAGGAGATCCTGACGCCGGGCGCGGGACAGGTCCGCTGCCTCGTCACGGTCGGCGGCAACCCGATGCTGTCGACACCGAACTCCGATCAGCTCGCGGGTGCGTTCGCCGACCTCGAGTTCATGGTCAGCGTCGACATGTACCTGAACGAGACGACCAAGCACGCCGATGTCGTGCTGCCCGTGCCGTCATCGCTGCAGCGCTCGCACTACGACATGCTCTTGCTCCAGTTCGCCGTCCGCAACGTCGCCAACTACTCCGGACCGGTGCTCCCGCTCGACGCCGGACAGCCCGACGAGTGGGAGGTGATCGCCAAGCTGGCGCTGATCGCACAGGGGCAAGGGCTCGACGCCGACGTGTCAGTCGTCGACGACCAGTTGATCAGCGGGCTGGCGCGCAGCCTCACCGGCGATCCGTCGTCGGTGGTGTACGGACGCGATGCCGACGAGATCGTCGCCGTCGTCTCCGAGCACGGGCGTCGCGGTCCGGAGCGACTGCTCGATCTGATGCTTCGCAGCGGCCCGTTCGGCGAAGGCTTCGGCGCCGACCCCGGTGGCGCCTCGCTCGACGCGTTGCTCGCCAACCCGCACGGCGTCGACTACGGCGCGCTCGCGCCACGATTGCCGGAGATCCTCCGCACGCCCTCGGGCAGGATCGAGCTCGGTGCGCCCGAGTTGATCGGTGACCTCGACCGGCTGGCGGCGGCGATCGACGAGCTCACCGATCGTCAGCTGGTTCTCGTCGGGCGCCGGCACCTGCGCAGCAACAACTCGTGGATGCACAACGTCGAGGTGCTGGTGAAGGGCAAGCCGCGCTGCACGCTCCACGTCCACCCCGACGACGCCGCCCGGCTGGGACTGTGCGACGGGGCGAGCGCCACGATCGTGAGTCGGGTCGGGTCGGTCATGGCGCCGGTCGAGGTGACCGACGCGATCCGGCCCGGTGTGGTCAGCCTTCCGCACGGCTGGGGACACGGCCAGCCGGGCACCCGGATGCGGGTGGCAGCCGAGCGCGCCGGGGTCAACTCGAACGTGCTCGCCGACCACGCGGCGATGGACCCGCTGTCGGGAACCGCCGTGCTCAACGGGATCCCGGTCGTGGTCGCACCCGCCTGAGCGCCGCCGAGCGGGGCCTGGCTCGGCGGCTGCCGCGTGGGTGTGGGTAACCCCGTGGCTATATCGGGGCTATATCCACAGCGACCGCCACGGAAAGATTTCAATTCACACGGTTGTCCCCTTCCTTCACACAGGGGCCAGTCCGTAGGGTGAAGCTTCCGGGCCGCTTGCGGTGCGACACACGGACGAGGTGGCGGAATCCATCGACCAGGTCGGCCACGGTCGGCGCGGTGGGAACGCATGGGGCTGAGGGGTCCTGAACCTGTGATGTTGCACCGCAACGCGGCCCCCCGTCACCGCAGGTCAGGGCGTTCTTCGCCGAGATCCGTCCGGTAACATTGACACGTCGGTAATTACGGTGCTGTAATTCGACCCCACCCGCGATCAACCACAACCCATAGTGGTTGGAAGTGGGTGACCGGGGAAGTCCCAACAAC
This sequence comes from Ilumatobacteraceae bacterium, assembly GCA_963776935.1. Classification (GTDB taxonomy): domain Bacteria; phylum Actinomycetota; class Acidimicrobiia; order Acidimicrobiales; family Ilumatobacteraceae; genus JALOLG01. The sequence goes on from CAVZOP010000002.1 coordinate 174,031, forward strand.
ATCTTGTGGTTGTACTGAGTGGGTCCGCCACGTCGAGCGGCCGCCGCCGACCAGGCGACGGATCGTGGCCCACAGGACGCAGCCGCATCAGCCACAGACCACCCACAAGGAGAACATCACATGTCACTGGCGCCGGAGCGAGTGTCCATCGGTCTTCGTCGGTTGTTCACATCGCCAGGTGTCGACCCGTACGACGAGGTCGTGTGGGAGCGCCGTGACGCCCGGATCACCAACTGGAAGGACGGCACGGTCGCGTTCGAGCAACTCGACGTCGAGTTCCCGGTCTCGTGGTCGGTGAACGCCACCAACATCGTCGCCCAGAAGTACTTCCGCGGCACGCTCGGGATGCCGGAACGCGAGACGTCGCTGCGTCAGGTGGTCGACCGCGTCGTCGACACCATCACCCAATGGGGCATCGAAGGCGGCTACTTCGTCGACGACATCGAAGCCGAGACGTTCAACGCCGAACTGAAGTACATCCTCGTCACCCAACGGGCGGCCTTCAACAGCCCGGTGTGGTTCAACATCGGCGTCAAGGGCGTCCCGCAACAGGCGAGTGCGTGCTTCATCCTCGCCGTCGACGACACGATGAACGCGATCCTCAACTGGTACCGCGAAGAAGGCGTGATCTTCAAGGGTGGTTCGGGCTCGGGCATCAACCTGTCGAAGATCCGCTCGAGCGTCGAGTTGCTCGAGGGCGGTGGCACCGCGTCCGGTCCGGTGAGCTTCATGCGTGGCGCCGACGCGTCGGCGGGCACGATCAAGTCGGGTGGCAAGACTCGCCGAGCGGCGAAGATGGTCATCCTCGACGCCGACCATCCCGACATCGAAGAGTTCATCTGGTGCAAGGTCAAAGAGGAGCGCAAGGCGCGGGTGCTGCGCGACGCCGGGTTCGACATGGATCTCGACGGTGCCGACTCGTTCTCGATCCAGTACCAGAACGCCAACAACTCGGTGCGGGTGACCGACGAGTTCATGCAAGCCGTCCGCGAAGATGCCGACTGGGCGCTGAAGGCGGTGACCACCGGCGAGGTCGTCAAGAGCATCCGCGCCCGCGACCTGTGGCGTCAGATCGCGCTGGCCGCCTGGGACTGCGCCGATCCCGGACTGCAGTTCGACACCACGATCAACAAGTGGCACACCGCCCACGCGACGGGTCGCATCAACGGGAGCAATCCGTGCTCCGAGTACATGCACCTCGACAACTCGGCGTGCAACCTGGCGTCGATCAACTTGTTGAAGTACCTCGACGAGGGCGAGTCGTTCGACATCGATGCGTACCGGCACACGATCGAGATGGTCTTCACGGCCCAGGAGATCCTCGTCGGGCGTGCTGACTACCCGACCGAGTCGATCGCCGAGACGAGCCGGCAGTTCCGCCAGCTCGGACTCGGCTACGCCAACCTCGGTGCGCTGCTGATGGCGCTCGGTCACGCCTACGACTCGCCCGACGGTCGTGCGTGGGCGGCGGCGCTGACGTCGCTGATGACCGGCCACGCCTATGCCACCAGTGCCCGTACCGCGGCACGCATGGGTCCGTTCGCCGGCTTCGCCGCCAACGAAGAGCACATGCTGAACGTGCTCCGCATGCACCGCGACGAGAGCTACCGGATCGAGAATGCCGGCGTGGTCCCCGGCGACGTCGTCGCCGCCGGCCAGCAATCGTGGGAATCGGCCGTGCGCGACGGCGAAGAGTACGGAGTGCGCAACAGCCAGGCCTCGGTCCTGGCGCCAACGGGCACGATCGGGCTGATGATGGACTGCGACACCACAGGGATCGAGCCGGACCTTGGCCTCGTGAAGGTGAAGAAGCTGGTCGGTGGCGGAACGATGTCGATCGTCAACCAGACGATCCCGCGTGCGTTGCGCCGGCTCGGCTACAACCCGTTGCAGGTCGACGAGATCATCGCCTACATCGACGTCAACAAGACGATCCTCGGGGCGCCGCACCTGGCCGCCGAGCACGTGTCGGTGTTCGCCTGCTCGATGGGCGACAACACGATCCACTACACGGGTCACGTGCGGATGATGGGCGCCGTGCAACCGTTCCTGTCGGGTGCCATCTCCAAGACCGTCAACATGCCCGAGGAGGCGACGGTCGAAGAGGTGGAGGCGCTGCACCAGTTGTCGTGGGAGCTCGGCCTGAAGGCCGTCGCCATCTATCGCGACAACTGCAAGGTCGGCCAGCCGCTGTCGACAGCGAAGAAGGGCGACGACGCAGCGACGGCGGTGACCGAGACGGTCGAGAAGATCGTCGAGCGGATCGTCCACCGGCCGGTGCGCCAGAAGCTGCCCCGCAGCCGTCGTGGCCGGACGTTCGAGTTCCGGGTCGCCGACTGCAAGGGGTTCGCCACGATCGGCGAGTACGACGACGGTCAGCCCGGCGAGATCTTCCTCACCGTGTCGAAGCAGGGCTCGACGCTCAGCGGGATCATGGACGCCTTCGCCAAGTCGATCAGCTACGGCCTCCAGTACGGCGTGCCGATGCGGGCGTTCGTCGAGGCGTTCACCAACATGCGGTTCGAGCCGGCCGGCATGACCGACGATCCCGACATCCGCTTCGCCAGCTCGATCATGGACTATCTGTTCCGCCGACTGGCGCTCGAGTACTTGAGCTACGACGAGCGGGCCGAGCTCGGGATCTTCACCATCGCCGAGCGCATCCAGCCAACGTTGCCCGGTGTCGACGAGTCGACGATGGCGACGTCGCAAGGCACCGAGATCCCGTCCGATCCGAAGTCGGTGCCGTCCGCCGGAGAGCTGGCGAGCCAGATGGAGCTCGGCCTCGCGCCGGCGACGCCGGAGGACAACACACCAGCGCGTGGCATCATCCGCCACTCCGACGCCCCGATGTGCATGCAGTGCGGCGTTCAGATGATCCGCGCCGGCAGCTGCCACGCCTGCCCGAGCTGCGGCTCGACCAGCGGCTGCAGCTGACGAGACGAGACGAGACGAGAGCGGGCCGGCACACATTTCGTCAAGGGTGTGACACAGGCGGAGGGCGACGGCGATCTGGCCTCCCTGGGTACGGGTCACACGACCCGCTCACGACAACGTCCTCGCCGATGGTCCCGACGGGTGTGGTCACGCGCGGAGCCCGCAACAGCACCTCCGGCCGCCCGGTGCTCGATGCGGTGGCGTGACGCATCCCTGGAGGTGTTTCGGTTCGGGGACTGTGTAACGGGTGCCGCCTGAGAGAGACAGCGCATCTGCCGTTCGAAGGAGCGGCATACCACCTCCCTCTGAAAGGACCTCTCATGTTTCGATCCGCAGTCTCTCGCGTTCTCGGGGTTGCCGTGCTCGCGATCACCGTCGGTGCGCTGACGGCCTCCCCGGTCCGAGCAACGGGCGCCAGCCCATCAGGTGGCCAGGTCTTCCAGGCCACCAACGATCCAGCCGGCAACGCCATCCAGGTGTTCGACCAGGCAGCCGACGGCCGCCTCGCGGTCGGAGAACTGGTAGCTACCGGTGGTCTCGGTTCTGGCGACTCGCTCGGGTCCCAGGGCGCTGTCGTGCGCGACGGCCGACATGTGCTCGTCGTCAACGCCGGCGACTCGACCGTCTCGTCGTTGATCGTCCGAGGCGGCGATCTCGAGCTCCGCGACATCGTCGCGTCGGGCGGAGTCCGTCCCGTCAGCGTGACCGTGCACGGGAACACGGTGTACGTGCTCAACGCGGGCAGCGACACGATCAGCGGGCTCCGGCTCGAGCGCGACGGCCACTTGCGTCCGATCTCGAACAGCACGCTGCCGCTCAGCGCCTCAGGGGTCGGAGCAGCTCAGATCCAGTTCAGCAGCGACGGCGACGAGCTCATCGTCACCGAGAAGACCACCGCCAAGATCGACCTGTACCGCGTCGGGCGCGACGGGAGGGCAACGGGCCCTGTCGTGTTCGACAGCGTCGGTGCCGTTCCGTTCGGGTTCGACGTCGACCGTCACGACAATGTGATCGTGTCCGAAGCAGCCGGCGGCGCGCTCGTCGTCGTACCGGCTGCGTCGCCACGGACTCGAGGTGGTGACGCCCTCGCTGGCGGACACCCAGGCGGCCGCCTGTTGGGTCGAGATCTCACGCGATGGACGCTTCGCGTTCACGACCAACGCTGCGAGCGCCACGATCTCGTCGTACACGATCGGCCGTGGCGGCGCACTCAGCTTGCTCGCGCCGGTGGCCGCGACCACTGGTGCTGGCCCCACCGATCTGGCGAGCAGTGACGACGGCGCCTATCTCTACGCGTGGGTCCGCAGCGGCGCGGTGGCAGCGTTCGCGATTGGCGACGACGGGTCATTGATCCCGCTGGGCGAGTTCGCGGGCGCTCCGTCGATCGGGGTTTCCGGTCTCGCTGCGTCCTGATCACAACTCCCCTCAGCCCGAAAGGGGGTGCGGCTACAAGTCGCACCCCCTTCGCCGCGTCCGTCCTCGAGCGAGTCACGGGCGATCGCAGACCACCCGCCGCTACTGGGCTTCTGGTGGTATCAGTGTCGTGAGGCAGAACGGGTGACCTGCGGGGTCGAGGAGGACTCGCCATCGGTCAGGCGATGGTTGGTTCGGCGCGCTCCGGGCTCCCAACCGCTCGGCCTCGGCGGCCGCGGCCTCCAGATCGGTCACCGCCAGATCGAGGTGGATCTGCTTGGGGACCTCGCCCTCGGGCCATGTCGGGGCCACGTAGTCAGTGATCTTCAGTGCGCTCAGCCACACCCAGTCCGTTCGGATGCCGACGGTCGTTGGGCTGGCGAATGCGATCTCGCCGCCGAGCATCGCAGCCCAGAACTCACCGAGGGCGAGCGGATCGGCACAATCCAATGACACGAAACCGCTGCGAGCAACCGCCATCGAGCGAGGCTAGCCAAGCGCGTCGAGCTCCAGTCGCCCCGACCAGTGTCGCGACTGGAGCTCGACGCACCAAGGAACGTGTCGTTGACGACGCGTTCAGTGCTTTGCGTAGGTAGCCGCGCCTTGGAACTCGACGACGACCACTGGTTCGTCACCGACGACCCAGGCGTCGTGGCCGGGAGCGATGCGGTACACGGAGCCGCCGGTGACCTCAGCGGTGGAGCCGTCGTCGTGCTGGACCTCCAGTGCCCCGGACACCATGTACCCGACGTGTTCGACCTGACATGAGTCGGTTCCGACGATGGGCTTGATGCATTCGGACCAACGCCAGCCCGGCTGGAAGGTGTACCGGCCGATCTCGCCGCCGCCCAGCTTGACCAACTCGACGGTCGTGCGCTCGGGGCTCCGAACCTCGTCGGGCGTCGAGAAGTCCCTGACTTCCACTCCTGTCATGTCTCTCTCCTTGTGTCGCGGTGGGCTGGCAATTGCCTGCGCCACCTCCTGTGTGAGCTCACAGGGGTCTCAGGCCCGGGCTTCGATGATGAGGTTCAGAGGTGTCTCGGCGGCCCGCCGAAGATGTGTGTAGCCGGCCTGTTCGAAGACCTCGCGCAGTCTGGCCTCGCCCGCCTGGGCGCCGAGCCCGAGGCCGACCTCCTGTGACAGCGAGTTCGGTGTGCAGATCGCGGACGACGCGGTGTACAGCAGCGCCGCCATCGGGTTGTCGGCGATGTTGGCGACCCGGTCGTCGAGCGCGAACGGTTCCACGAGCAACACCGTGCCGCCCGGTGCGAGGTGCTCGCGGGCGTAGCGTGCGACTCCTACCGGGTCGCCCATGTCGTGCAGGCAGTCGAAGAAGCAGATCAAATCGAACGTGCCCTCGTAGCTCTTGGCGTCGGCGACCTCGAAGGTCGTGCGGTCGGCAACACCCGCCTCATCGGCCCGCTCTTTGGCGGTCGCGACGGAGGGGGCGTGGAAGTCGAAGCCGTGGAACCGGGCGTTGGGGAAGGCGTCGGCGAGCACCACGATCGATGCTCCGTGACCGCAGCCCACGTCGGCGACGCGGGCGCCCGACTCGAGTTGGGTCTCGACACCGTCGAGAGCGGCGATCCAGCTCGGCAACTCGGCTCGGTAGCCGGTTCTGAAGAACCATTCGGTGCCCGAGAACAGGCACGGATGATGATCGCCCCAGCTCAGCGCCCCGTCACCGCGAAACGCGGTCGTGATCTTGTCCATATCCATGAACATCGAACCGAAGGCGTTCATGGCGCGGGCGACGAACACCGGAGAGTTGTCATCGGCGAGCGCCATAGCTGCTTCCGGCGACAGCCAGTACCGATCGTCGGCGGCGTCGTGGCCGACGAGTCCGCCGGCGACTTGACCATCGAGCCACTCGCGCACCAGGCGAGGGTTGCAGCCTGTCTTGTCTGCGACGTCGTTCGATGTGAGCCCGTCCGATCCGGCTAGCACTGGATACAGGCCGAGTTCGTCACCCAGCCAGATGCCGAAGCACAATGCGGCGCCAGTCATGTGGCCGACCATCTGGCCCATGAACTCGCCGAGCTTGGACTCGTCGATTGTGTGTGTCATTCCTCACTCCCTCCAATGATTCGTGTGGAACCGTCTCGGCTGATGACGGCGCGTTACACAAAATCTGGATCGACGTGATCGCCCTTGCTCAGGGGTGCAGCGCCGAACGCCGAGTTGAACCGGTCGCACCAGATCACGACGCTGACGTATCGCGACAGGTCAGTGCCGGCGGGGATCACGTAATTGGAGCTACCGATGTTTCCCGCCAGCCGGCCGAGGTTGACGTAGTCGTCGTCGAACTGACCCTGACCCTCGGGCTCGTGACAGTCAGCTGGCGTGATGGCGTCGGTACAGGTCGACGAGCTCGTCGACCACGACGTCCGGAAGGTGATCGGCTGGGAGGTGGCCGAGCGTGGCGACGGTGGCGCGCATCTGATCGAGGTACGCGGTGCATGCGTCGCAGTGCGCGAGATGGGCCTCGAACCGTGTTTGTTCTTCGGGTGACATCGCGCCTTCGAGGTAGTCCGTCATCAGCTCGACCGCGTCGCGGCACACGAGGGCGCGGCGGCGCCCGAACATGCGACCGGTGAACGCGGACCACAACTTCACAGGGCGCTGTCTATCGCCAGATCCGTTCGTTACAGCCCGGCCCCTGGTACGGAACTTCGGTTTGTAACGGGTCGGTCGCTCCCGAGACGGCGTAGCGACCGTACGAGTGAGGAGCAAGCAATGAAGGGTCTCGAAGGAAAGACAGCGATCGTGACGGGTGGCAGTTCCGGGATCGGACAGGCCATCGCCATCCGCCTCGGCCACGAAGGCGTCAACGTGGCCGTCAACTACGTCGGGCCGATGGAGGGCGCTCAGGCCACCAAGGATTCCATCGACGCCGGCGTGCAGGCATGCATCGACGAGGTGAACGGATGCAGCATGGCGAGCCGGGCGATGCTGGTCGAGGCCGACGTCTCCGACGAGGACGCGGTGGAGCGGATGTTCAAGGAGGTCCGCGCCGAGCTCGGGCCGGTCGACTTCCTCGTCAACAACGCGGGAATTCAGATCGCGCAGGACTCCGACATGCTCGACTCAGCGGCCTTCGACCGCGTGCTTTCGGTGAACCTCCGCGGCGCGTTCCTGTGTGCGAAGGCGCAGATCCGCCAGCTGCTCGACGACGAGCGGCGCCGGCGCGCTGGTCAACATCTCGTCGGTCCACCAGGTGATCCCCAAGCCCAAGTTCCTCGGCTACTCGGTCAGCAAGGGCGGGATGCAGAACCTCACCCGCACTCTCGCTCTCGAGTTCGCGCCGCAGGGCATCCGCGTCAACGCCGTCGGTCCCGGGGCCACCGTGACGCCGATCAACCGGGCATGGATCGACGACCCGGAGAAGTCGGCGCTCGTCACCAGCCACATCCCGATGGGCCGCGCCGGCCTCGCCGAGGAGATGGCAGGCACCGTTGCGTTCCTGCTGTCGGAGGAGGCCGGCTACATCACCGGCCAGACGCTGTTCGTCGACGGTGGCCTCACCCTCTACAACGACTTCCGCGGCACATGGAGCTCGGAGTGAGCACCGTCACGACACGCACCGACGAACACGGCGCCCTCGGGCTCATCGACTCCACGAACGTGCTGCGCGGCGCCTCGGTCGTGCGCACCGGGCAGGTGTACGACCTCGCCCACGTGCTCGACCAGAACATCCCCGCCTTCCCTGGCCGCACGTTCCGCCAACTGCTGACCACCAACCCGACACGCTCGCTGGGGCGCAACGAAGTCAACTGGATCGTCGAGTACGTGAACGCCCCGTCGCAGATGGGCACCCACATGGACGGTCTCAACCATCTCCACCGTTCGGGCCGGATGTACGGCGGTCACCGCGTCGAGGACGTCACGGTGGAGTGGGGTACGACCCGCAACGGGATCGAGACACTTCCCCAGGTCGTGACACGTGGGGTGCTGCTCGACATCGCCGCGGCACGCGGCGTCCCGCGGCTCGGTGCCGGTGACGTGATCACGCCGCGTGACGCCGACGCCGCCCTTGCAGCGTCGGGCTTATCGGTCGAACCGGGCGACGCGGTGCTGTTCCACACCGGCTGGGGCCAGTGGTGGGACATCGACGGCGCGGCCTACAGCGCCGGCGAACCCGGGCCAGGGATGGCGCTGGCGCAGTGGCTCGTCGAACGCAGCGTCGCGATCACCGGTTGCGACACATGGAGCTATGGACCCGTGCCGTCCGAGGATCCTGACGAGCCATTCGTCGTCCCCCAGACACTCAACGTCGACCACGGCGTGGTCGTGCTCGAGAACCTTCGGCTGTGCGAGCTCGCCGCCGCCGGCGTCGCCGAGTTCTTGTTCGTCGTCTCTCATCCCAAGCTGCGCGGCGCCACCGGCTCCTGGGTCGCACCGCTCGCAATCATCTGACGCCCTGTTTGAACGCATCTGAAAGGCACACCCATGACCGAGCACTACGACGTCATCGTCATCGGCTCCGGTGCCGGTGGCGGCACCCTGACTCACGCCCTGGCCCCCACCGGCAAGAAGATCCTGCTGCTCGAACGCGGCCAGTGGTTCCCCCGCGAACGCGACAACTGGGACTCCCAGATCGTGTGGGGCGGCCTCAAGTACCGCAACGCGGGCCTCTGGACCGATCAGAACGGACGCCAATTCAACCCCAAGCAGCACTACTACGTCGGTGGTAACACCAAGGTCTACGGTGCCGTGCTGTTCCGGTTCCGCGAACGCGACTTCGGTGCCGTACATCACGTCGACGGCGTTTCGCCGGCATGGCCGCTGACCTACGACGACTTCGAACCCTGGTACACGAAGGCCGAGCAGCTGTACTCGGTGCACGGCGAACGTGGGGCCGATCCACTCGACCCGCCGGCGTCGGCCAGCTACCCGTGGCCGGCGGTGAGCCACGAGCCCCGCATCGAGCAGCTCGCGCACGATCTGAAGGGCGCCGGGTTGCAGCCGTTCCCGCTGCCCTTGGGGATCATGCTCGACGAGGCCAACCCGCACCGCAGCGCGTGTATCCGCTGTTCGACGTGCGACGGCTTCGCCTGCCTCGTGCGGGCCAAGGCCGACGCCCAGGTGGTGTGCGTCGAGCCGGCCTTGGCGTATCCGAACGTGTCGATGCTCACGGGTGCCCGCGTGACACGGCTCGTGACCGGCGACACCGGCAAGACCGTGAAGCGCGTCGTCGTCGAGCGCGCCGGGAGGCGCGAGGAGTACTCGGCGGATGTCGTCGTCGTGTCCGCCGGTGCCATCAACTCGGCGGCCGTGCTGCTCGGATCGGCCGACGACCACCACCCCGACGGTCTTGGCAACAGCTCAGGCGTGGTCGGCCGCAACCTGATGCTGCACAACAACAGCTCGCTGATCGCCATCTCGAAGACGCCCAACCCGACGAAGTTCGAAAAGACGCTCGGGATCAACGACTACTACTACGGCGACGGCGACTGGGACTACCCGCTCGGTGCGATGCAGATGCTCGGCAAGAGCGACACCTTCACCATGTCGCTCGACGCCCCCGACGCCGACGATCCCGCCGACCTCGCCGCCCACTCACTCGACTTCTGGCTCACCACCGAGGACCTTCCGCTGGCCTCCAACCGGGTCGAGCTCGGACCGGACGGTGGCATCCAACTCACGTACACACCGACCAACCTCGAAGCCCACGATCGACTGAAAGCCAAGTTCCGGTCGTTGCTCGACGCGATGCGCTGCCGTGACGAAGTGATCGGCAAGCACACCTATCTCGGCGGCAAGCTCGGAATCTCCGGCGTCGCTCACCAGAACGGCACCATCCGTTTCGGCGCCGACCCGACAACGTCGGCGCTGGACGTGAACTGCCGGTTGCACGACGTCGACAACGTGTACGTCGTCGACTCCAGCTTCTTCGTATCGAGCTCGGCCGTGAACCCGACCCTGACGATCATCGCCAACGCGTTGCGCGTCGCCGACCACCTCGCCCAGCGGCTGACCTGACACGCGCCCTCGTGCGCGATCGCCGGGACCACGGGGTCAGGGCGCGGCCGTCGTATCGGTCATCATCGAGTCGTCGGTCATCGTGTCGTCCGTCATCGTGTCGTCCGTCATCGTGTCGTCCGTCATCGTGTCGTCCGTCATCATCGAGTCCTCGGTCATCACGGAATCCTCGGTCGGCGTCGGTTGCGTCGCGGGCGGTGGCTCGTCGTCATCGCCGCAGGCGGTGAGCACGAGCGCACCTGTCAGCAGCACGGCGGCGGTGATTCGGTTGGGTCGGTTCATCACATTGCCTTTCGTCAGGGGATTCGTTCAGCCGTCCACACGCACACGGCGCGTGTGCCACCCGGTCGCGCCATCGGGCGCCGGGCTGGCGATTTCACCCGTCTGCACGTCGCCGTCGGCGGCGATCGCACGGACACTGATCTCGTGTTCACCCGGTGCGGCGTCCCACTCGAACAGCCATTGCACCCAGGTGTTCTCGCTGGCGACGTCGCCGATACGACACGGTCGCCACTCGTCGTCGTCGATCCGTACCTCGACGGCGCGCACACCGCGGGCGGGCGCCCATGCGACGCCTGCGATCGCCGTCCGGCCGGCCGCGAGGCGGTCGCCACCACGTGGCACGTCGATCCGTGACATCGTCTTGATCGGACCGTTCTTCGCCCACCCCCGTGAGATCCAGTACCCGTCGAAGCCGTCCCATGTCGTCAGCTCGATCTCGCGCAGCCACTTCGTTGCCGAGACGTAGCCGTACAGCCCGGCGACGACGAGGCGGGCCGGGAAGCCGTGTCGTGTCGGCAGCGGCTCGCCGTTCATCGCGTAGGCGACCAGCGCGGACGCGCCCGTCGAGTGCGACGTCGGTCGGGAACCCCGCCGTCCAGCGATCGACCGACCGGCCGACGACCTGGGTAGCCGCGTCCCGCACACCGGCCCGCTCGAGCAGCACCGTGAGGGGAACGCCTTGCCAGACGGCGTTGTCGACCAGGTCACCGCCGACTTCGTTGGAAACGCACTGCAGTGTGACGGTCTCTTCGACCGCGTCGAGTCGGAGCAGTTCGTCGTAGGTGAGTGAGAACGGCCGATCGACCAGCCCGCTCACGTCGAGCCGCCATGTCTCGACGTCGACCTGGGGGATGACCAGCGCGGTGTCGATGCGGTAGAAGTCGGTGTTCGGTGTGATGTACGGCGAAAGCCCCGGCACCGCGAACGGCTGGGAGGCCGGTGCCGGCCGGGAGGATGCTGGGCGAGGAACGGCGACGCTCCGACGGGTCGCCTCGGCCGACGATGAGGAGCGCAACCGTCGGCCCAAGACCGCGGTTGACGCGGCGCCGACCCCGAGTACGGCCGCTCCGACGATGAACTCACGCCGGCGAGGACGGCCGACGCCCATCGGTGAGGGAGGTGCGGCCACGATCGTCCCGCCGGCTGCCACGCCGTCGTCGACGTCGATGAGATCGTCACGCACACTCTCGGATGTTCGGGCGGCGAGTCGGAGCAGCACCGCGAGTGATGCCACGCCGGCCGCCACGGAGGTGACCGCCGCCGCGATTCCGGTGCCGGTCGTGCCGAGCGGGTCACGCAGATACGCCCACAACCCGACCGCGCCGAAGGCGACGAAGCCGACGACACCGACGGCGAAGCGGCGAGCTCCCGCGATGCCGACCACCGCGCCGAGCAGCAATGACGTGATCACGATCCCGACGACGAGTGCGGGCTTGTCGTTGGTGCCGAACAACCTGACCGCGAGGTCTTTCAGCGAGGCGGCAAAGCGGTCGATGAACTCGGTCCCGACGGCGGTGACGAGCGACGGGCCGGGTCCCTCCATGCCGGTCACCGCCTCGCCGACTCCGAGCGCCACGGCGGCGCTGACCACGCCGGCCGCGGCCGCCACAGCCGTCGGGACGGCGGTGCGGGTCGGGTCCTTCACGCCGACCACTCTGGAAGCCGTCCCTCACGCGGCCGCAACGACGTTCGAAACGATTTCGAAACTCGCTCGCGGGACTCTGGGCGGGGACTCGCGGTGGTCGTACGCTCGGTCCATGTCGTCGGTCACTGCAACGGCAACGGTGCTCGTCGTCGACGACGAGCCGATGGTCCGCGAAGTTGTCGCCCGTTACCTGGAGCTCGACGGCTTGCGGGTGGAGCAGGCGGCCGACGGCACGGCGGCCGCCGAGTGGCTGATTGGTCACCGTCCTGATCTCGTCGTGCTCGACATCATGCTTCCGGGCATGGACGGGCTGAGCATCCTGCGCCAGCTGCGCGCCGCCGGCGACGTCCCTGTCATCCTGCTCACCGCCCGGGCGGACGAGATCGATCGGGTGCTCGGGCTCGAACTCGGCGCTGACGACTACGTCGTCAAGCCGTTCTCGCCGCGCGAGCTCGCGGCGCGTGTGCGAACGGTGCTCCGCCGGGTCAACGCTCCGGCCTCTGAGGGGCGGGCACCGGTCGAGTTCGGTCGGCTGCGAATCGACCCGACGACGCGCGACGTGACGGTCGACGGCGCCCGCGTCGAGCTCACACCGAAGGAGTTCGACCTGCTCTACACGCTCGCCCGGTCACCCCGGCAGGTGTTCTCACGCCGCCAACTGCTCTCCCAGGTGTGGGACTCGGCGCCCGAATACCAGGACTCGGCCACTGTCACCGTCCACGTCGGACGGCTCCGCCAGAAGCTCGAGGACAACCCGGACAACCCGCGCTGGATCACCACTGTGTGGGGTGTCGGGTACCGGTTCGAACCATGACCGCCTTCCTGGCTGTCTCGTGGCGCGAAGCGCTCACCGACGAGCCGCTCGACGCGGCGATCGCCCTCGCTGCGCTGATCGGCGGCACGATCGTCGCTGCGTTCGTGCTGCGCCGCCTGATGCGGCACGCACGATCCCTCCGCCACCAAGTGCTCGCCGTCACGCTCGCGGCGCTCGCGATCGGTGCCATCGCCGCTGTCCTGCTCGCCCGGTTGATGATCCTCGACACGACCGAACTCGCACGGGTGGCCGGAGTGCTCGGCGTGACCGCCGTCTTCGCCACGTTGCTGGTGGTCATCGCCTCGGCCCCACTCGGGCGGGATGTCCGCAGCCTCGAAGCGACCGTGCGACTGATCGAGAGCGGCGACCGCGACGTGCGCACCGACATCGTTCGCGCCGACGAGCTCGGACACGTCGCCCATGCCCTCGACGAGCTCACCGCCCGCCTCGACACGCTGGAACGAGAACGCGCGGGATACGAAGCGGAGCGCACAGCGATGTTGTCGAGCGTCGGCCACGACCTGCGCACACCGCTCGCCGCGCTTCGCGTGGCCGTCGAGGCGCTCGCCGACGGCGTCGCCCCCGACCCCGATCGCTACCTGCGATCGATGCGTCGCGACGTCGAGGCGTTGTCGGCGCTCGTCGATGACTTCTTCTTGCTGGCCCGCATCGAGTCCGGGCGGTTCGACCTGTGTCCGGTCGCCGTCGACCTCACCGAGATCGCAGATGAAGCCGTCGAGGCGCTGGCGCCGGTCGCCGCCGCCAGCGGCGTCACGCTCACCCTCGCGGCGACCGCGAGGGTGCGCGTCCAGGGGAACCCGACCGCGCTCGGTCGGGTGATCCGCAATCTCATCGACAACGCAGTCCGTCACGCGCCGTCCGGTTCCGAGGTGCGGGTCGAGGTGAGCGCCGATGGGAAGCCGTCGGTGACGGTCGTCGACGACGGTCCCGGGTTCCCCGCCGGATTCTCGGCCGACGCGTTCGAGCGCTTCACGAGAGCCGACGCCAGCCGCACACGCACGACCGGCGGCGCCGGCCTCGGGCTGGCGATCGCACGCGGTCTGGTCGAGGCCCACGGAGGCCGGATCTGGATCGAAGGGCCACCCGGCGGTCGCGTCGCGTTCGAGCTCCCGCGCAACGGTCGGTAGCCGGCAGCGTGCCGGCTCGGCTCGAACCCGCCCACCATGTCAGGTTCGTCCGACCCACTAGCTTCGGTCGTGTGAGCGCGTCGTACCTCGACGAACTGGGCGACGACGACGCGATCGTCGCCAGGTTGCGCGGCGGTGACGACAAGGCGTTCGCCGCACTCATCGACCGGTATCACGCGACGATGCTGCGTGTCGCCCGCGGCTACGTGGCCACGAAGGAAGCCGCCGAGGACGTCGTGCAGGAGACATGGCTGGGTGTCATCCGTGGCGTCGACGGCTTCGAAGCACGCTCATCGCTGAAGACGTGGATCTTTCGCATCCTGGTGAACCGGGCCAAGACACGTGGCGAGCGCGAATCGCGGACCCGGCCGTTCTCATCGCTGGTAGCCGAGGTCGATGAGCCAACAGTCGACCCGAGCCGCTTCATCGACTCCGGCCGGTGGCAGGGATTCTGGTCGGCCCCACCGACGCGGCATGCGATCCCCGAGCAGCACGTCCTCGCCTCCGAGGCGAGTGACCGTGTGTTGCGCGCTGTCGACGGTCTGCCACCGAATCAGCAGGTGGTGATCACCCTGCGCGACATCCAAGGGCTTTCCGCGGCGGAGGTGTGCGACCTGCTGTCGATCAGCGAGGCGAACCAGCGGGTGCTGTTGCATCGTGCCCGTGGCAAGGTGCGAGCCGTGCTCGAGGTGTACCTCGACGACCGGGCGGTGAAGAGCTGATGCTGCAGCCTGAGGTCCGTTGCGTCGAGTTCGTCGACGAGGTCACCGAGTGGATGGAGGGCGGCCTCACGGACGACGAACGCCTGCTGCTCGAAGAGCATCTGTCGATCTGTCCGCATTGCACCCGCTACCTCGACCAACTGCGTGCCGCGCTGGCGCTGCTCCACCACGCCGACGAGACGCTCGGCGAGCCTCCACCCGCGTCGGCTCGCGATGAGTTGATGGCGGCGTTCCGCGAGATGCGACGCGGCTGACCGTCTCAGACGAGCGCGAGCCGTTCGGCCAGCCACGTTGACTGGAACACCCGCTCGCCGGCGTAGGCGGCGTCGTACTCGGCCCGCCCGCCGTCGGCTCCGGCGGCCGCGTGCCCTGCGGCGCAGCAGGCCACGAACGGCGCCTCGGCCGGCTCGCCACGGTCGACGAAGAACGCCGCGTCCGCCGCGAACGTCGCCGCCGGCCCGGCCACGCTCGTCTGATCGACCGCCTCGAACGAGGTGCGACGCAACGCGGCCAAGGCGTCGATCGTCGTGCATCCTGCGAACTGGTCGGCCAGCGCACCATGCCCGGCTCGGCGCACGGCGGGCACGGCGAGGTCACGGCACCTCCACGCGCTCAGCTCGCCGAGGGCGCGCACCGCCGCCGTGTACTCGTCGATCCGGCGGACCAGGCGCCCCCGTCGGGCGACGACCTTG
This sequence comes from Ilumatobacteraceae bacterium, assembly GCA_963776935.1. GTDB lineage: Bacteria > Actinomycetota > Acidimicrobiia > Acidimicrobiales > Ilumatobacteraceae > JALOLG01. Next base: position 189,666 of record CAVZOP010000002.1, read on the forward strand.
TGGCGGGCCTCGACGACGTCGCCGTCGAGCTCGATCTCCCACAACTGGGCGGCGAGCCACCACGACAGATCCGCTGAAGTGCACCCGTGGATGCCGTCGCGGCACTCACGGACACTGGCTGCCTCGACCCACGCGCCCGGGGACGGCCACGACGCGCCGGTATAGGGGCTGCGGCCCTGCGCGTCGAGGAACTTGTAGGCGCGCACGGATCCGGAATGTACCGCGTAACGGCCGGTCGACTCGGCGGACGGAGACTGCATGACGACCACAGAGCACCGCAGGCTCGACGATGACCCGGCAGCGTGGAAGCGGTGGGGGCCGTACCTCGCCGAGCGTGCGTGGGGGACGGTGCGCGAGGACTACAGCGCGTCCGGCGACGCCTGGGAGGACTTCCCCCACGACCATGCCCGGTCACGCGCGTACCGGTGGAACGAGGACGGCCTCGGCGGCGTCTGTGACGACGGGCAGCGGCTGTGCTTCGCGTTCGCGTTCTGGAACGGCGTCGACCCGATCCTCAAGGAGCGGATCTTCGGACTGACCGGCCCCGAGGGCAACCACGGCGAGGACGCCAAGGAGCACTGGTGGTTCCTCGACTCGACGCCGACTCACTCCTGGATGCGGTGGCGGTACTGGTATCCGCAGCGCGAGTTCCCCTACGGCGACCTCGTCGCCGAGAATCGTCGCCGCAGCCGCTTCGATCCCGAGTACGAACTGCTCGACACCGGGATCTTCGACGACGACCGCTACTGGGACATCACCGTCGAGTACGCCAAGGCCGAGCGTCGACGACATGTGCGTCCGGCTCACGGCTCGCAACGCCGGCCCGGACGAGGCGACGCTGCACGTGCTGCCCAGCGCTGTGGTTCCGCAACACGTGGTCATGGGGCCGCGACGACCGCAAGCCGTCGCGTGATCGCCAAGGACGGCGAGCTCGTGGCGGAGCACGCACGACCTCGGCCGCATGGTGTTGGTCGGTGACGGCGCACCACGGACGCTGGTGTGCGAGAACGAGACCAACGCGCCGCCGGCTGTGGGGCGCCGATGGTGCGACGCCGTTCCCGAAGGACGGCATCGGCGACCACGTCGTCACTGGTGCCGACTCCGTCAACGGCGACGGGGTCGGCACCAAGGGCGCGCTGTGGTACGTGCTCGACCGTGCCCGCCGGCGCCACCGCGGAGGTCCGCCTGCGTCTCGGTCCCGACACGGGCGATCTCGGCGCGACGTTCACGAGCACGGTCACGTCCCGGGCAGACGAGAGGCCGACGAGTTCTACGGCGCAAGTGCTCGCCGGGCTCGACGCCGGAGGCGACGATGATCGCCCGGCAAGCGCTGGCCGGGATGATGTGGACCAAGCAGTGGTTCCACTTCGACGTCGAGCACTGGCTCGACGGCGACCCGGCCGGACCGCCGCCGCCCGACGGCCGGCAGCTCGGCCGCAACCGCGAGTGGCGCCACCTCAACAACGCCGACGTCATCACGGTGTGCGACACGTGGGAGTACCCGTGGTACGCGACGTGGGACCTGGCGTTCCAGTGCGTCGCCATCGCCCACATCGACGCCGGCGTTCGCCAAGGACCAGCTGCTGCTGATGTGCCGCGAGTGGTACATGCACCCCAACGGTCAGCTGCCCGCCTACGAGTGGGCGTTCGGCGACGTGAACCCACCGGTGCACGCCTGGGCCGCGCTGCGGGTGTTCGCCATCGACGCCGCCGCGACCGGCACACCGGACCACGTGTTCCTGGAGCGGGTCTTCCACAAGCTGCTGCTGAACTTCACGTGGTGGGTGAACCGCAAGGACGCGGCCGGCGACAACGTGTTCGAGGGCGGCTTCCTCGGGATGGACAACATCCGCCCATCGATCGGTCGGCGCCGCTGCCCGTCGAGGGTCGCCTCGAGCAGTCCGACGCCACCGGGCTGGATGGCGCTGTTCTGCCTCAACATGCTGGAGATCTCGCTGCGTGCTCGCCGAGCACTCGCCGGCGTACGAGGACATGGCGACCAAGTTCCTCGAGCACTTCGCGTACATCGCCACCGCCATCCACGACCGCGGACTGTGGGACGACGAAGACGGCTTCTACTACGACGTGCTGCGCATGGGCGACGAGCGGATCCCGCTGCGCGTCCGCTCGATGGTCGGCCTGCTGCCGCTGTGCGCCGTGACGACGCTCGGGCACAGCAGACGCTCGAACGGCTGCCCGCGCTTCGCCGCCCGACTCGACTGGTTCGTGCGAGCACAAGCCACAGTTCGCCCGCCACATCGACCACCGCCACGTCCGCGACGGCAGCGAAGGACGGCTGCTCGCCCTCGTCGGCCCCGAACGTCTGGAGCGCGATCCTGGCCCGGCTCCTCGACGAAGACGAGCTGCTGTCGCCCCACGGGGTGCGTTCGCTGTCGGCGATGCACCGCGAGCACCCGTTCACGCGTCGAGCTGGGCGGCATGCGGCTCACCGTCGACTACACGCCGGGCGAAGGCACGACCGGGCTGTTCGGCGGCAACTCGAACTGGCGGGGGCCGGTGTGGTTCCCGGTGAACGCGTTGGTCGTCGATGCGCTGCGCGCCTACGGCCGGTTCTTCGGCAACGACCTCGCCGTCGAGCACCCCGCCGGTCGGGAACGACGCGCAGCCTGACGGCTGTTGCCGACGACCTCGCCGACCGGCTGGTCGCGATGTTCCGCGAGGGATCGCGACGGGCGACGACCGGTGCACGGGCCGTACGAGAAGTTCCACCCCGATCCCGCAGTGGCACGACGTCATCCCGTTCCACGAGTACTTCCACGGCGATACCGGCGCCGGTCTCGGTGCATCACACCAGACCGGCTGGACCGGGCTCGTCGCCGATCTGCTCCTGAGGAGGACATGACCATGGAACCCGAGACCTTCGACGTCGTCGTGATCGGTGCCGGCCCGGCCGGCGAGAACGTCGCCGGCCGCTGCGCAGAGGGCGGCCTGTCGGTCGCGATCGTCGAGCGCGAGTTGATCGGCGGCGAGTGCTCCTACTGGGGATGCATGCCGTCCAAGGTGCTGATCCGCCCCGGCGACGTCCTCGCCGCCGCCCGACGGGTCCCCGGCACGGCGAGCGCCATCACCGGCCACATCGACGCGGCGGCGACGTTCGCGTTGCGTGACCGGTTCACCGGCAACTGGGACGACACGGGTTCGCTGCCGTGGCTCACCGATCGAGGCGTCGGTGTCGTCCGCGGCGTCGGCCGGCTCACCGGCGAGCGAACCGTCGACGTCGAGTCGGCGACCGGCGATGTACGTCGGCTCGTCGCGCGGCGAGCGGTGGTGGTGGCGACGGGCACCGCGGCGTCGCATCCCCCCGATCCCTGGGCTCGCCGATGCCCGACCGTGGGACAACCGCGACATCACCGCCGCCAAGGACGTGCCCCGCCGGCTGCTCGTTCTCGGTGGCGGCGCGATCGGCCTCGAGATGGCCCAGGCGTTCCGCCGCCTCGGGACCGACGAGGTGGCTGTCATCGAGGTCGCTCCGCGGCTGCTGGCCCGTGAGGAACCGTTCGCCGGCGAGGAGGTCCGTGTTGCGCTCGAAGCCGAAGGCATCGCGATCCACACCGGCGTGACCGTCACCGAGGTGCGCCGTGACGCTGCGGGTGCGGTGAGCATGTCCCTCGGCGACGGCAGCGAACTGGTCGGCGACGAGCTGCTCGTCGCCGCCGGACGTCGCCCGTCCACCGGCGACCTCGGACTCGAGACCGTCGGCCTCGAACCGGGCCGGTTCGTCGAGGTCGACGACCAGCTGCGTGCCACCTCGATCGAAGGCGGCTGGCTGTACGCGATCGGCGACTGCAACGGCCGCTCGCTGCTGACCCACATGGGCAAGTACCAGGCACGCGTCGCGGCCGACGTGATCCTCGGCAAGCACGCCGCGGCCGTTGCCGACCACGGCATCGTCCCCCGGGTCACGTTCACCGATCCACAAGTCTGCGCCGTCGGGTTGACGGAGGCCCAGGCCCGCGAGCTGCTGGCATCGACGTGCGTGTCGTCGAATACGCGACCGGTGGAGTCGCCGGTGCATCGGTGCTCGGCGACGAGTTCGCGGGCAGCAGCCAACTGGTCATCGACGACGACCGCCGAGTTGTCGTCGGGGCCACGTTCGTCGGAGCGGGTGTGCAGGAACTGTTGCACTCGGCGACGATCGCCATCGCCGGCACGGTCCCGCTCGAACGCCTGTGGCACGCCGTTCCGTCGTTCCCCACCGTGAGCGAGGTGTGGCTTCGACTCCTCGAGGCATACGGCCTGTGACCGGCGGCAACTCCTTCAACGGCCTGCTGATCGTCGCCCTCATCGCCGTCGCCGCTCCGCTGCTCGCCGACGCGACCTCGCGGATCAAGATCCCCGCCGTCGTGCTCGAGATCGTCGCCGGAATCGTCGTGGGACCATCGGTCCTGGGTTGGGTCGAAATCGATCAGCCGATCACCGTCCTGGCCCTCGTCGGGCTGGCGTTCTTGTTGTTCCTCGCCGGACTGGAGATCGACCTCACCGCGCTGCGCGGCGACCTCCTCCGGCTCCCGCTGCTCGGCTTCCTCCTCACCCTCGCGATCGGGTTCGCCGCGGGCGTCGGCTTCGACGCCGCGGGATGGGTGGACAGCCCGCTGTTCATCGCGATCGCGCTTGCCGCGACATCGCTGGGACTGGTCGTGCCCGTGCTGAAAGATGTCGGACACGCCGAACGTCCGCTCGGGCGCTACACGATCGCCGGCGCGACGATCGCCGACTTCGGCGCCGTCATCCTGTTGTCGTTGTTGTTCTCCGAATCAGAAGGTGGGACGGCGAGCAAACTGATCACACTTGGCTTGTTCGTCGCCGTGATCGCCGTCGTCGGCCTCGTGCTGGTGCGCGCCGGGCGCAGCATCCGCCTCGATGCCGTCCTCGTGCGTCTTCAGGACACCACCGCCGAGATCCGCGTCAGGATCGCGGTCGCGCTGCTGATCGGGTTCGTGGCGCTGGCCGCCAAGGTGGGCCTCGAGACGATCCTCGGCGCGTTCATCGCCGGCGCCCTCCTCGGGGCCGTCGACCGCGACACCATGAGCCACCCGAACTTCAGACTCAAGCTCGACGCCATCGGTTACGGGTTCGTCATTCCGGTCTTCTTCGTCACCAGCGGTCTGCGGTTCGACCTCGACGCACTCAGCGACAACCCATCCGCACTCGCCAGAGTCCCGCTGTTCCTCGCCGCGCTCCTCGCCGCCCGCGGCATCCCCGCCTGGCTCTACCGCCAGAAGCTCGGCCGCGACGGCACCATCGTCGCCGCGCTGTTGCAGGCCACGTCGCTGCCGTTCATCGTCACCGCCAGCGAGATCGGCGTAGCGATCGGTGCCATCCGCGCCGTCACCGCGGCCGCCCTCGTCACCGCCGGGCTGCTGTCGGTCGTCGTCTTCCCGCCGATCGCGCTGGCCCTGCTGCGCCGCGAGAGTCGCGGCGCCGATGACCTCCCGGCCGAGGTCTTTTACAGCAGTCGTGACACAGGCGCTCGTTGAGCGACACCGCGATCCCAGCGCCTCTCGCGGCCGAGTGAAACGGTCATGCGTTCCGGAGGACTGAACGGCATGCAACGACGAACTGACGGAATCGAACCGATCGGGGACCGCGCGATGACGGACCTTCCCGCCCGCCTGCCGGCAAGCTTCGCGGCCACACGCGAGTCGCTGCGGAAACTGGCGTGCTACGTCATCGCTCCGGCACGCAAGACCCGCACCGGCCGGATCGGGTTGCGCGCTACCGGCAACGGGTTCGGGACTCCACGGTTCGACGACGGCACCCGCATCACGGTCAGCGGTGAGGTCCTGGCAGTCGACCCCGGCGATCGCATTCCGATCACGACGCTGCGCGCGGCAGCCAAGTTCATCGACGTCTCGCTGACGTCCGATCCCGGGGTCGGCACCGATCTCCCGCCGTACGTCCCTGACGAGGATCTGATGGTCGACGCCGACGCCTCCCTGGCGCTCGGAGCGTGGTACTCGTTCGCAGCTCGCGTCCTGCGCGATCTCGCCGCGACGGAACCGACCATCAGCGAAGCCCAACTGTGGCCCGAACACTTCGACCTTGCCGCGCAACTGGACCTGGATCGCGGGTCCAAGGTGAACGTCGGGTTCTCACCGGGAGACCACTTCTGCGTCGACCCGTACGTGTACGTCGGCCCCCACGACACCACTCGTCTGTCCGACGCGTTCTGGAACGCCCCATTCGGAGCCGTCCTCAGCTACGACGTACTGACTTCGACGCCGTTCCCCGACCACGAGGCCCGAGCCTTCATCCTGAACGGTCTCGACCTTCTGCGAACACCGACAACCAGCACATGATGCGGACCGGCTGTGGACGACGCCACGCGTTCCGCTGTTTCCAGTCCCAATCTGTAACGCCCCGACACGTCGTGAGACTGACTCCTCGGAAGCCGACCGAAAGGGGCCAGATCATGGAGTTCATTCAGATCATCGAATGCCGCACATCGAAGGTCGACGAGCTGACCGCGCTTGAACGTGAATGGGAGCAGGCAACCGAGGGGAAGCGGACGCTGCGCCGTTCGATCATCACCCGTGACCGCAACGACCCGGACCGCTATCTCGTGCTCGCCTTCTTCGACTCCTACGAATCGGCGATGGTGAACTCGAACCTTCCGGAGACCGGCGTGTTCGGCCAGAAGCAGGCTGCACTACTCGACGCACCGATGGTCTTCACCGACCTCGACGTCGTCGACGACCGATCCTGAGCATCCGACGGGGCGGTGTGTGATGCCCGACGTGTACTCGGTGATCACCGAGCTGGATGACGCGGTCATCGAGCGGGTGGCGTCGGCGATGGAGACCAGCGCAGCCGATCCGCAGCACCGGGCGATGGTCCTGCAGTATCTCGCTCAGCTCGACCTTGCGGCCACCGCTCGTGTCGTCGAGGTCGGCTGCGGAACCGGCGCAATCGCGCGCATGATCACCACCGCAGTAGAAGTGGCCGATTACGTCGGAACCGACCCATCACCACAGCTCATCGCCCGCGCCGAAGACCTCAGCCGTCATGTGCCGAGGCTGCGGTTCGAACGAGCTGACGGCGCAGCTCTCCAGTTCGACGACTCCTCGTTCGACGCCGCGATCCTGCACCGGGTGCTGTCGCACGTCTCCGACCCACAAGCGATCGTCAACGAGGCCGTCCGTGTGCTGCGTCCGGGAGGTGCACTCGCCATCTGCGACGGCGATTACGCCACCATCACGCTGGCGCTCGGTCCAGCCGACCCACTGCAGTGCTGCGTCGCCGCCTTCACACCGGCGTACGTCAACGATCCGTGGATCGTTCGACGACTCTCGAGGCTGGCATCAGATGCCGGATTGGTCGACCTTCAGCTTGCCAGCTACGGCTTCGTGCAAGTCCACGAAGCCGATTACATGCTTTCCATCGTCGACCGCGGCGCCGACACTCTCGCGGGCGACGGATTCATCGGCACTGAGTTGGCCGCCGCTCTGAAGTCCGAAGCGCGCCGTCGAGTCGACCACGCCACCTTCTTCGGCCACGTCGCCTATGGCAGTCTCGTCGCCCGCAGGCCCGTCGCCCAACGACCTGCGTGGTCCTGACAACCTTCGTTGCTGATTCCGGGAATTCGTAGACTTCGGCGATGGCGACGTCGCCCGGAGTCGGTGATCCGCGGATCCGGTTGCGGCCGCAGAAGCGGGGGCGCTCGGTCCGCAAGCGCGGCGGACAGCGCCCACATTCCTGCTGCTCCACGCCGCAGGAATGGCAACACATGACGCTTGGCGAGGGCAGCCTCACTGGTCGTCCGCTGCTCGCAACGAAACTGCATGCACCTCGCCGTCGACCTGGTGTGGTTCAACGGCAGCGTCTGAGCGACCGCCTGGCGGCAGCCAGGGATGCGTCGGTGACGTTGGTGTCGGCACCAGCGGGGTTTGGCAAGACGACGCTTCTGGCCGAGTGGTTCTGTGCTCCTGACGATGACGTGTCGGCGACGCCGTGGCTGTCCTTGGACGCAGGTGACAACGACCCGGCGGTGTTCTGGACGTACGCCATTGCCGCGATCCAGCGCGCCGCACCGCAGGTTGGCACCAGCGCGCTCGGCTTGCTGCAATCGTCGCAACCGATGACATCGGTGGTAGCGGCACTACTGAACGACTTGCACGACCTTGCCGGCGGTGTCGTCGTGGTGTTCGACGACTACCACGTCATCGACTCGACGGAGATCCACGAATCGATCGCCTACCTCATCGACCACGCACCGCCGACCTTCCACCTCGTGATCGCCAGCAGATCCGACCCACCATTCCCGCTGGCTCGTCTCCGCGCCCGCGGACAACTGTCGGAGATCCGCGCGTCGGACCTCCGATTCACCCACGACGAGGCAACTTCGTACCTCAACGACACGATGGGTCTGCGCCTCGCCGCCGGTGACGTCGACTCGCTCGGTGCTCGAACCGAGGGATGGATCGCGGCGCTCCAACTCGCTGCTCTCTCGCTGCAAGGCCGCGACGACGTCGACCGGTTCATCGAGAACTTCACCGGTGACGACCGGTTCGTCGTCGACTACCTCGTCGAGGAGGTGCTCGACCGCCAACCCGACGAGATCCGATCGTTTCTGCTGCAGACCTCGGTGCTCGACCGCCTGAACGGTGGGCTCTGCGACGCGGTCACCTTGGGGACCGGCGGGAGAGCGACCCTGGAACAGCTCGACCGTTCGAACCTGTTCCTCGTCGCGCTCGACGATCGACGCCACTGGTACCGGTATCACCACCTGTTCGCCGACGTGCTCTACGCACGACTGACCCACGACGACCCCGACGTGATCGACGAACTGCACCGACGAGCCAGCCAGTGGTACTCCGCCAGTGGCGAACCGGCGGCGGCCATCGAACACGCGATGGCCGGTCATGACGTCGAGAATGCCGCACGGCTGATCGAGCTCGCGGCCCCCATGCTGCGTCAGAGTCGTCAGGAAGGCACCCTCCGGCGTTGGCTCGAGGCTCTGCCCGACGAGGTCTTCGCCGACCGGCCCGTGCTCGCCATCTCCTTGGTCGGAGCGCGGATGGCCACGGGCGACTCGACCGGCGTCGAGTCACTGCTCCAGTCGGTGGAGTCAACGCTGGCCCGCCCGGCACCGCCGCCAATCGTTTTCGACGCCGAGCTGTTCGACCGGCTGCCCGCACAAGTCCTCGTACAGCGAGCCGGGCTCGCCCTGCTCGCCGGCGACCTCGGCGGCACGATCGCGTACGCCTCGCGAGCACTCGCGCTGGTCGAACCGACCGACCATCTCCGCCGAGGCAGCGCGACCGCGCTGCTGGCGCTCGCCCACTGGACTGCCGGCGACCTCGATGTCGCGGTGCGCCGCTACACCGAGGCGATCGGCGAGTTGATCGCCGCCGATCACCTCCCGGACATGCTCGGATGTTCCCTCGCGTTGGCCGACATCCAGATCGCGCAGGGCAAGCTGACCGACGCCAAGCGGACGTTCGACTCCGGGCTTCGCTGGACAACGGAACACCCCGGGCTGCGCGGCGCGGCGGACATGCACGCCGGGTTGAGCGAGGTCCTCATCGAGCGGAACGACCTCGACGCGGCCGCCCGCCATCTGGAGACGAGCAACGAGCTCGGCGAGTCCGCCGGGCTCCCGCAGCACGCCTACCGCTGGCGAGTCGTGATGGCTCGACTGTGCCGCGCCCGCGGCGACCTGGACGGCGCGCTCGATCTGATCGAGGAAGCGGCGCCTCTCTACGACACGGACTTCTCCCCGCCGGTTCGCCCGGTCGCCGCGATACGGGCGCGGGTACAACTCGCACACAGCGACTTCGATGCCGCACTCGGGTGGGCCACCGAATCCGGACTCACCGTCGACGACGAACTCAGCTACGTCCACGAGTACGAGCACATCACGCTCACTCGGGTGCTCATCGCCTGTCACATCGCCCGGCGCGGCACCACCGCGCTCGAGGACGCGATCGGGATGCTGGAGCGACTGCTCGCGGCAGCCGAGCAAGGCGGCCGGACCGGAATCGCCATCGAAGTCCTCATTCTGCAGGCGACCGCGTACGACGCCCGCGGCGACACTGCGGCCGCGGTCGCTGCGTTGGACGACGCGCTTCGGCGCGCAGAACCCGAGGGTCACATCCGCCTCTTCCTGCATGCCGGACCGGCCGTGACGGCACTCCTGCGTTCGGTGGCGTCAGGCGACCACGCCACTCCCCATGCCCGACGGGTGCTGGCCGCCGTCGACCTCACTTCTGCGTCGAAGGCGAGCGCGGCGTCTGACAACACACGACAGGCGGCTCGCAAGGCACTCGTCGATGAACTCAGCAGTCGCGAACTCGATGTGCTGCGGCTGTTGCGCAGCGACCTCAGTGGCCCAGAGATCGCTCGCGAGCTGCACGTGTCGATGAACACGCTCCGCACGCACACCAAGAGCATCTACACCAAGCTCGGGGCCACGAGCCGCCGAGAAGCGATCCGTCGCGCCACCGAACACGGCCTCTGAGCTGGCCCTGAACACAATCACATCGTCAATCACCACATGATGTGAGGCCCGCTCACCGATCCGTTCGTACGTTGCTCACGTGACCACAGACGACCGCAACCACGACACCACAACCGGTGCGCCGGCTGCCGGTCACGACCCCATCCCGCACTACGAGATCCGGGTCAAGGGTCGCCTCGCGCCCCGCTGGTCGGCGTGGTTCGACGGGCTGACCATCGATGCCGATGCCGCAGATGGCACCACCGCCATCCGCGGCCCGGTCGTCGACCAGGCAGCTCTGCACGGACTCCTCCAGAAGCTTCGCGACATCGGCCTCACCCTCGTCTCACTCTCCGAACTGTCACACGACGCACCCACCGAGCCATCAGCTCACTCACACCAGAAGGGCAACTGAAATGCACACCACCGCACACATCAACGCTTCGGACCGGACGCCGATGACCGCCACACGCAAAGCCGCGCTGGTCGCCGGCATCGCCTACATCGCCACCTTCGTCTTCTCCATCCCGGTGAAGTTCGGGCTGTGGGTCGACGTGCTCGACAAGCCCGACTGCGTCCTCGGTGCCGGCAGCGACTCCGGTGTGCCACTGGGTGCGATGTTCGAGATCCTCACTGCGCTCGGCGGTGTCGTCACCGCCGTCGCTCTCTACTCGGTCGCCAAGCGCTACAGCAACGTCGCGCCGCGCTCGGGTTCGTGACGACCCGGGTCATGGAGGCCGTCATCATCTTCATCGGGGTCCTCGCCATCATGGCCACCTACACGCTGCGCAACGAGGTGGCCGGCACGGCCGGGGCCGACGCCGGCGCACTCGAGACGACTGGCCAAGCTCTGGTCGCCATCCACGATTGGACTTTCCTGCTCGGGCCGGGCCTCATGGCCGGCCTCAATGCACTCTTGATCGGTTCGGTCATGTACCGGTCCCGCTGCTGCCCCGTTGGATCCCGACGCTCGGTCTGATCGGAGCCCCGCTGCTGCTGATCTCCTCGACAGTCACACTGTTCGGTGGCTGGGAGCAAACCTCCGGCCCGGCGATGGTCCTCGTGCTCCCGATCGCGATCTGGGAGTTCTCCTTCGGCGTCTACATGATCGTCAAGGGCTTCAGGCCCGCCGTGGCCGCCGACAGGGCGTCCGCCCCCACCATCTCACCAAGTTTGGCCACCGCCAGCGCCTGACCCCGACACCGACTCGAACCCGGTCAAGACCGCACAGAACCCCGGAACCGGACACGGTTCCGGGGTTCGTCGCGCCTACAGCGATGTGCGCCAGAGCGCTGAGCGGCATCCGAAGGGTCCCGCGCTGTCGTCTCGACGTTGCGGCGGCCTTGCCGAACACCAGTTCGACGCGCGAGTATCACGTGGTGCCCATGTCCCTCGAGCAGATCGAAAGCCTGCGGCGGTCTCATGCCATGGGCTCGCTCCCCAGTAGCCAAGTCGCCGAGCTCCTGGAGACCGCCGCTGAACTCGCTCGCCGTCAGCGCGAGATCGGCAAGGTGCTACACGCCCTCGGTCGGCGGTGGCCCGGCGTGCGAGCGGTACTGAATGAGCTCAACAAGCTGACGGGATAGTCGCGCTCGTCCTGCTCCTTCGAAGTGACCATCCGGTCATCTGAGGGTACCAGCCCCGCGTTACCGACCCGCCTGGGTCGGCGAGCATCTCCGTGACGAATGCCGTGATCAGCGTCGAATCCGCCTGATCGCCTGAGGTTGATGAAGGCGCCATTGGGCGCCGACGACCGGACGAGGCGTGCCATCGTTCGCGTGGATCGCGAGTCGACCGCAGGGACGCGAACCACATCATTGGCGACGTTGCCGGTGGCCGTGAGCTGGGATTTCAGCGTGCTGCAAGTACGCGTCAGGCGGCGATCGCGAGGGTGGCGTGACGGCCGCCAAGCCGGCCGTCACACGACACCCACTCGGTCAACAACCACACGACAGAAAGAGACTCACCACCATGTACGACAACCTGTTCAACAAGAAGCTCACCAAGATGCTCACCATCGGAGCGGTCGCCGTCGCCGGTCTCGCCCCGGCAGCGATCGCCGAAGGAGGCGGGAAGCGCCCATCGGTCAACTTCTCCGGCACGGGCACCTACGAGCTGGTCGAGTTCGACGTCTTCGCGCGTGGCATCGGCGAGGTGAGCGGAGATCCGTTCGACGGCACGGCCACGTTCATGCTCCGCACCGACGACGGCACGCTCCCCGGACCGGGCGAGTGCGAAGAAGGCGGCGCCAACTTCGCTGTCACCGGTCGCAAACGCAAAGAGCTGTGGGGTGTGTCGATCGGTGAGATCTGCGGCCAGTACGTGCAGGAACCCACGAGCACCGTCACGCACGTGTTCACGGGCCAGTACTCGATCGCCGAATCGACCAAGCGGCTCCGCGACACGGAGGGTTGGATCGAGATCCGGCTCGCCACCGACAACCGCATGGCGATCACGCTGTTCGACTCGTGACGGCACGGTCACGCTCCCCTTGGGGAGCGTGACCTCCGCCCACTCAGCACCATCGGTGCGGCAATGCGTGAGTGCTCCGAAATCGCCGTGGCGGCTCAGGCGCTGCGGAGGGCCTCGACCGGTTCGAGGCGAGCCGCCCGCGCGGCGGGGTACAGGCCCGCCAGCAGACCGACCAGGGCGCCGAGCGGCGGGGCGGCGCGCGGCATCCACGGGTCGATGACCGGTGTCCAACCCTTGATCGCCGAGACCGACACGACCACGACCAACCCGATGCTGGCTCCGATCACACCACCGATCAGGCCGATCACCCCCGATTCCCCGAGGAACTGGGTGGCGATGTGTCGACGGCGCGCGCCGAGCGCCCGACGGAGCCCGATCTCGCCCGTCCGCTCCATCACCGTGACCAACGTGACGTTGGCGATGCCGATCGCGCCCACCACCAGCGACACGATCGCCAGCAGCAGGAACAGGCTGTCGACGTCGCCGGCGACGCGGTCGCGCGCCGCTTGTGGCAGCGTCGGCGCGGCAGCGGCGAGGTTGTCGGGCGCGCTCGGTGCCAGGGCGATCGGGGCCTGGGCGGCGATCAACTGCCCCGCACCGATCTCGACCTCGATGACCACTCGCTCCGGGCGGTCGACGTCGAAGTAGTCGGCAGCCGCAGTGCTTGTGATGATCACCGCGCCGAGGAAGCCGCGATCGCGGAGGGCCTCGTCGACGACGCCGATCACCGTGAAGTAGTGCTCCCCGATGTACAGCCCGGGCTGCACCTCGAGGCGGTTGATGCCCAACTCCGCTGCGAGGTCGGCGCCGATCACCGCGACCGGGTCGCCGCGGCGCACATGACCCTCGGGATTGGCGAGGCGGCGCAGCTCGATCAGCAGTTTGGTGACGATCGCCGACGACGAGATGCCGACTGCACCGGCGATGACGAGTGCTTCGCTGTACCCCCATCCGAATCCGAGCCCCAGCGCGATAGATGGCACCGATCCCAGCGAGTCGTCGACCACCGGCGAGCAGATCGTTGAGGCTGAACTCCAAGCCGAGGTGGAACAGCAGCAGGATCAGCCCCAGCGCGGCGAGCAGCTCGAGGTCGTGGGGGTCGCCGCGTCCGTGGACGCTGATACTCCAGCTCCCGAGCCGTGAGGTCCGCGATCCCTGAAAGGCCGGACTGCGACCGTTCATCCGCATCGCCTGACCCCCATCGCTCGTAGTCTTGCGAACGTGCATCGATCACCGGAGCCGGCAGACCCCGACGACTGGCAGCCCGCAACGAGTCGACCCGGAGAACTGTTCAGCGTCGAAGGGGAGATCCGCTCGGCGGGCGTGTTCGCTCGCGGCGTCAAGAACAGAGATCCCCGTCTGAGGGAATACCGTCGATCGATGCGCCGAACGGCGCTCGTGTTCGTCGGTATCGCGGTACTCGTCGGAGCCGTCGCCATCGCGGTCTCGGCGATTCTCTGAGCGAGCGGTGCTCGAGCCCGTCCGGGCGCGCTCTCGGCGCCCGTCGGGCCGGTTCACGAGCCGTCGCGCAGGTCGCGGAGTCGCTCGGACGTGAAGCGGATGTGGTCGAAGGTGACCGTGCAGCCGTCTCCGGTGGGCGACTGGGCCTCGAACCCGATGCTGTGCCCGTCGAGCGGCTCGCCGAGCGTGAACACCCGGACCAGGCGCCATGCCGCTCCGTCTGTCGACGCATGGAACACGTAGACGTGGTCGGTGCGCGACACGCGCAGCCACACGGTCCGATCGGCGACGACGAAGGCGTTGGCGTCGTCGGAGACGACGCGCGTCACGACCGACACCACCATCGGCTCGGCTGCGGGAGAGAACTCGAAGCAGAACTTGGCCCAGTTCCGCTCGTCGATCCACACCATCAGGACCCCGGCGTCGTACTGGGCCGCGAAGTCGACGGTGACCCGGGCGCTGAGCTGGAAGTCGCCCGCCGGCGGCGTGCCGAGCAGTGTCGCCGCGTTCAGCATCGATGCCGCGTCGCCGGAGCCCTCACCGCCGGGGTTGATGTAGAAGTCGGTGCGGGCGGGCGCGTCGCCGACCACCGCGCCCGTCTGCTCGTCGACACGCCACACCCCGACATGCGACGGGGTGACGGAAAAAGAGAGAGCGCTCACGGGCAGCTCTTCGATCACGGTCCCGACTGTACGACCACGACTCGCTCTCACCGTTCGACGGCTGACGGTTGCCTTGCGATGAGTTGCGGTCCGTGTGTCGGTCGAAGTTGTTGACGTTCGACGATCACCCTGAGAGGGCCCCCATGACATACGACCCGATGCTCATCAGTCTGCCGGTCGCCGACCGTGCCAGAGCTCACGACTTCTACCGCGACGGTCTGGGCCTGGAGGCGATCGGGGAGTTGGCCGACGACGGGGTGCCCGAGCCGCTCCTGTTCGTGCTCAACTCGATGAGTCACCTGATGCTCGTGCCCACCGACGGCTTCGGCTGGGTCATCGGCGATCACCAGGTCGCGGCGGTCGGGACGAGCGAATGCGTGCTCGGCATCGGGGCGGCGACCGACGCCGCCGTCGATCAGATCGTCGAGCGGGCACGCCGCGCGGGCGCGACGGTGGCCACGGAGCCGGCGTCACAGCCGTGGGGCTACGCCGCAGCGTTCGCCGATCCCGACGGTCACATCTGGACCGTGACATCGGCCAAGCTCCCCGGCTGACCTCGGTGGCGGGCGGGCCCGTCCAGTCGCCCTCAACCACGGATCGCGCCTGGTGCGGACGACGCTCGCGTGCGGGCAACGGTCGGTTGGGAGCCGAACCTGGCAGACTCTCGGGCGTCGTGGACGATGGACCCCTCCTCCGCATCGATGGTCTCACCAAGCGCTACCCCGGAGTGACGGCACTCGACGACCTCACCGTCACGGTGCCGCGGGGCCGAATCGGCCTCGTCGGCGCCAACGGTGCCGGGAAGACGACCACGTTTCGCCTGCTGCTCGGCCTCGCCCATCCGACCGAGGGTCGCGTCGAGGTGTGCGGCATCGATGTCGCCCAAGATCCGATCGGAGTTCGATCGCGACTCGGTTACATGCCCGAGCACGACTGCCTCCCGCTCGACCAGACCGCGGCCGACGTCGTCTCGACGTTCGGCGAGCTGAGCGGCCTCCCGGCTCGGGCGGCGCGGCAACGGGCGTCCGACATCCTCGACCTGGTCGGCCTCGACGAGGCCCGTTTCCGGCCGATCAGCGGATTCTCGACGGGCATGCGCCAGCGCACCAAGCTGGCGCAGGCGCTGGTCGGCGATCCCGAGCTGGTGCTGCTCGACGAACCGACGGCCGGCCTCGATCCGCTCGGACGCGAGGAGATGCTGGCACTCGTCGCCCGCCTGGGCACGTTCGGCATCTCGGTGCTGATGGCCACCCACCTGCTCGACGACGTGCAGCAGGTGTGCGACCACGTCGTGATGATCGACGCCGGGAAGCTGGTCGTCTCGGGCACGACCGACTCGCTGCTCGAACGAACCGGCATCGTCACCGTCGACGTCGGCCCGCGCGGTCAGGAGCTGGTCGCCGGGCTGACGAAGGTCGGCCTGGCGTCGGTCAACGAGCACGGGTTGGTCGAGGTGACGATCGAAGGCGATCACCACCTGGACGTGCTCCGCGACGTCGTCGCCGAGCTCGGCCTTCCCCTCTACCGGTTGTCGACGCGGTTGACGTCGCTCGACGAGGTCTTCTTGCGCCGCGCCGGGAGTGTGTCGTGAGCGCGCTCGAGACGGGCGGTCAGGGTGCCGTCTACGACCGTGGGTACCGCCCGTACGAGGGGATGCGCGGTCGTCGCGGGGCGGCCACGTTCGCTCTCTACAAGGCGTCCATCCGCCGGGCGCTCGGGATCCGACGCTCGTGGCGGCAGAAGGTCGCGCCGTTCACGCTGCTCGGCGTCGTCACGATCCCGGCGATCGTCAACGTCGGCATCGGCTACGTCACTCGCGATCAGCTCGAGGACCGGATCGAGATCATCACCTATCGCGACTACGTCGGCGTGTCGGCGGCGCTGTTGCTGTTCGTGGCGCTGGTCGCTCCCGACGTGATCTGCCCCGACCGCCGTCATCACGTGCTCCCGCTGATGTTCGCCCGGCCGCTCCTGGGCGTCGACTACGTGGCTGCCAAGGTGGGCGCAATCGGCTCGATCGTGTTCGCCTTCTCGTTCCTGCCACAGGTCGTCCTCTTCGTCGGCAACATGCTCGTCAGCGATAGCGCGCTCGACTATCTCACCGGCAATCTCGACGTGTTGTGGAAGGTGCCGGTCTCGGTGGCGCTGCTGGCCGCGTACTACGCCGTCGTCGGTGTCGCCATCGCTTCGCTCACCGATCGGCGGATCGTCGCAGGGGCTGCGATCGCGGGTCTGTTCCTCGTCACGTCGATCGCCTCGGGCATCATCGTCGGCGAGAACTTCGAGGACGAAGGCGGCTCGGTGGCGGCGCTGATCAACGTGTGGGTCCTGCCGTTGTACCTGCGCGACCTCGTGTTCCTCGGTCATGTCGATCCCGAGACGCCGTTGTCCGGAGTCGACAACGGCGGCCTGTTCGCGGTCGCGACGTATGTGGCCGTGCTCGTCGTCGGCGCCGCCGTGCTGCTGCGGCGCTACCGCTGGGTGGAGCGCTGATGTCCGTCAACTCACCTGACGCGGTGACGGTCGGTCGTGACCCGGCGTTCGTCGCCGATCCCACCGTGGAGGTGGTCGAGGTATCGGTGTGGTTCGGGCCGAAGGTCGCGCTGTCGGAGCTGAGTTGCTCGTTCGGCCCGGGGGTGACCGGTCTGCTCGGGCCCAACGGCGCCGGCAAGACGACGCTGATGCGGGCGATGACGGGCCTCGTCGGCGTCAACCAGGGCACGGTGCGCATCGAGGGTCACGACCCACGCCGGAATCGAGCCGTCCAGGGTCGGATGGCGCTGGTCCCCGAGGACGAGGCCGTGCCGTCCGGGCTCACGGCCCGACAGTTCGTACGCTACGTGGCCGACCTGCACGGCGTCGTCGACCGGGAAGCGCCCGACAACGCGCTCCGCGAGGTATCGATGCTCGACGCCGCTGACCGGCGGGTCGACGCGTTCAGCAAGGGGATGCGCCAGCGCACCAAGATCGCGTCCGCGCTCGTGAAGGATCCGCAGGTGCTCGTGCTCGACGAGCCGTTGAACGGCGCCGATCCGGTGCAGCGGGTCCATCTCATCGCGTTGTTCAAGCGGCTCGGGGCGCAGGGCCGGACCGTGATCGTCAGCTCGCACGTGCTGAACGAGGTCGAACGAATGGCGGAACGGGTGATCGTCCTCATGCACGGCCGGCTGGCGGCTGCCGGCGGACACCACGCGATACGTGACGCGATGGACGACCGCCCACGGCACGTGCTGGTGAGATCCGACGACGGGCGCCGGCTGGCCGCCTCGCTCGTCGCTCTCGAATCGGTCGCCGGCGTGACGTTCGACTCGACACGCGGCGGCCTGGTGATCCAGACCGTGCAAGCGCGCGAGCTGGCCACCGAGCTGCCGCGGCTCGCACGCGACACATCGATCCGGCTGCTCGAAGTGCGCGCCCTCGACGACTCGCTCGAGAGCCTGTTCCGAGAGTTGGTCCGATGACCGCGCCGACGCAGGTCGCGATCGGCCGTCCGCGGTCGCGGTTCCTCGCCATCCTGCGCTACACGCTGCAGTCGTGCATACCGCCCAAGCGCTGGGCCGCGGTGTTGCTGCCGTGTGTCGGTGCGCTGTTGTTCGGGCTGCTCGTCCATGCGGTCGACGCCACTGCCGAGCGGGCGTTCGCGAACGTCGCGGCCGAGGGGATCTTCTCGCTGGTGATGCCGATCGCGGCACTCGTCATCGGCGACGCCGTGCTCGGCGCCGAGGTGCGCGCCGGCACGTTTCATTTCACATGGCTGTCGCCGACGCCGACGTGGCAGATCGTGCTCGGTCGCTGGCTCGGCGGCTCGTTCGTCGCCCTCGTCACGATCGCGCCGGCATCCGCACTGGCCGCGATCGTCGCCGGCACGCCCGACAGCGCCGGCCCGGCGTTCCTCGCGGCGGCGGTCGGCAGTGTCACGTATGTCGCCCTGTTCATCGCCATCGGGTGCTTGACACAGCGAACCGCCGTGTGGTCGTTGGCGTTCGTGTTCCTCATCGAGCGGCTGCTCGGAGCGGCGCTCACGGGCATCGCCCAGCTCTCGCCCACGTGGGAGTCGAGGGCGATCTTCGTCGGCTACATCGACAACCCACCGACCCGCCTCGTACGCGACGGCATCCCACAGGGTGGCGACGCGATCGTCCGGCTGGCGATCGTGACGATCGTCGCCTTGGTGGTGGCGAACTGGCGGATGCGGCACCTCCGCCTCTCCGGCGCCGCCGACTGACGAACACCGGGTGACGGTAGGCTCCTCGCTGGCGGGACCTCCACGCAAAGCCGGCGGTGCTCCGGACAGTCAGGGTAAGAGGATGCTGCGGTGAGCTGGCTGGAGAACATGGACACGGACCACGAGGCGCTGCTCACGGCCATCGTTGACGCGCTCCCCGAACCGTTCTTCCTCCTCGACCGCGATGGTCGCTACGTCGCCGTGCTCGGTGGCCTCGACAACGAGCGCTACCACGATGGCCAGAGTCTCGTCGGCAAACGCATGCACGACGTGCTCCCGGTCGCCGTGGCCGATCGGTTCCTGCAGCGGGTCCATGAGGCACTCGATACGCGGCGCGTCGTGTCCTACGAGTACGAGCTCAGCAGCGACGATGTCGAAGGTGTCGAGCGACGCGACGGCGTCCCCGACAGCCTTCTCTTCGAGAGCCAGCTCGTCGCGCTGCCGGCAACCGAGGGTCGCCCCGACATGGTCGTGTGGTTGATCCACAACGTCACCGACACCCAGCTCGCGATGCGCCGACTCGAGCAGCAGCAGGACGCACTGGAGATGCAACAGGCCGAGCTCGAGCGGCTGGCCCGCACCGATCCGCTCACCGGCCTCCTCAACCGTCGCAGCTTCTTCGACGAGGCGTCGCGGGAGTTGCGCTGGGTACAGCGGACCGGACATCCTGCCGTGGTCATCTCGTTCGATCTCGACGACTTCAAGACGATCAACGACACCCGTGGACACGCCGCCGGCGACGCGTCGCTGCGAGCCGTCAGCGACCTGCTGCGCGCTGAGCGGCGGGCCACCGACGTCATCGGGCGACTTGGTGGCGAGGAGTTCTCGATCGTGGTCCGCGGTGCCGACGTGGACGCCGGCCGGCTGCTGGCGGAGCGGCTACGCACAGCTCTCGCCTCGCTCGACGTCCGTCACGACGGTGAGCCGATCTCGATGACCGCCAGCTTCGGCGTCGCCCAGATCCGGTCGACTGACGGCGATCTCGACGACGCGATCAAGCGGGCCGACGCCGCGATGTACACGGCGAAGCGGCTCGGTCGCGATCGAGTCGAGACCGACCCGCCGCGGCTGGCGGCGTAGCCGGTCGGCCTTGCGGGCGAGCGTATCGCGTGCGAACATGTGTTCGTGCGCGATGAGGCGACCATCTTGCACGCCGACCTCGACTCGTTCTACGCGTCGGTCGAACAGCGCGACGATCCGCGGCTGCGCGGCCGACCCGTGATCGTGGGCTCCGGCGTCGTGCTCGCAGCCAGCTACGAGGCCAAGGCGTACGGCGTCCAGGGCGCGATGGGTGGTGCGCAGGCACGCCGTCTGTGCCCGATGGCGATCGTGGTCGAGCCTCGGATGTCGGCCTACTCGGAAGCGAGCAAAGCGGTGTTCGCAGTGTTCGACGACACGACACCGCTCGTCGAAGGGCTGTCGATCGACGAGGCCTTCCTCGACGTCGGCGGGCTGCGACGGGTGTCGGGGACGCCGACCGAGATCGCCGTGCAGCTCCGGCACGACGTCCTCGAGCGCGTCGGACTTCCCATCACCGTCGGCGTTGCCCGCACGAAGTTCCTGGCCAAGGTGGCGAGCGGCGTCGCCAAGCCCGACGGTCTGTTGGTGGTTCCACCCGACGGCGAGCTGGCGTTCCTCCACCCGCTCCCGGTGGAGCGGCTCTGGGGTGTCGGCCCGGTCACCGCCCACAAGCTCCGCCAACGAGGGATCTTCACCGTGGGCGAGGTCGCCCAACTCGCCGAGGCAGCACTCGTCGCGATGCTGGGTCGAGCATCGGGTCGGCACATCCACGCCCTCGCCCACAACCGTGACCCGCGGCCGGTACAGGTCGGCCGGCGGCGACGGTCGATCGGGTCGCAGCGTGCCCTCGGTCGTTCCCCCAAGTCAGCCGAGGCCATCGATGCCGCCGCGGTCGGGCTGGTCGACCGTGTGACGCGCCGGATGCGCAAGGCCGGCAGGGTCGGCCGCACCGTCGTGCTCCGGTTGCGCTTCGACGACTTCTCGCGGGCGACGCGGTCGCACACGCTCGATCGCGCGACCGCTCAGACCCACACGATCCTCACCACGGTCCGCGGGCTGCTGACGGGCGCCACGCCCATGATCGAGCGCCAAGGGCTCACGCTCATCGGGATCGCCGTGAGCAACCTCGACAACGACGACGCGGTCCAACTCGAGTTGCCGTTCGACCGGCACAGTGGCACCGCGCTCGACGCCGCCCTCGACGACGTCCGTGAGCGATTCGGCTCGACTGCGGTCACCCGCGCCGTCTTGCTCGGCCGCGACCAGGGGCTTTCGGTGCCGATGCTGCCGGATTGACCTCGCCGGCGGAGTCCGCCGCGAACGCCTTGCCGTACTCGCGATGGAGCGACTTGGCGACGCCGACCAGTGGGGTGACGAGCACGGCGCCCACCACGCCGGCGGCGGCGCCACCCACGAGCACGGCGACCATCGCGACGAACGGCTGGATGTCGACGGCCTTGCTCACGATCACCGGTTGGATGATCCGGTTCTCGATCTGCATGTAGATCAGGTAGACGGCCAGGATGATCAGCCCCTTGCTGGTCCCCGTCGTGAGCGCGAGCACGACGAGCGGCGCGCCGCCGAGGAAGCCGCCCACCTGGGGGATGAAGTTCGACATCGCCGCCCACAACCCGAGCAATGGCGCCAGGGGGACGCCGCCGACCAGCGCGATCGTGAACACCGCAGTGCCCGCGATCGCGGCGATCACCAGGCTGCCCACCGCGTACCGGGCGACGATGTCGCCGACGATCGTGTCGACGCGCTCGAAGCGCTTTCGTCGATGGGTTGGCAACAAGCTCCGGAGACCGTCGCGGACCCGACCGCCGTCGATCAGCCCGGTCACGGTGATGAGCAGGATCCAGAACGTGGCGACCAGTCCGTCACCGACCGAGCGCAACGTGCGCTCGATCGATCCGGTGTCCGACGCCAGCCGATCGGGAAACTCCTCGAGCGTCGTCTGGAGGCGATCGGCGACCCCGCGCTCGGCGAGCTCGTCGCCGATCAACGGCAGCTGCTCGAGGTCGGCGGCGATCCGGGGCAGCTGATCGTCGAGGTCGCGGACGCTGTCGACGATCGAGGGAACGGCGAACACGAGCATCACCGTCACGATCGCCAGCAGTCCGACGACGACGGCGCCGACTGCTGCGCCGCGTCCGAGCGGGGTGCGGGCGATGAGCCATTCGACGAGCGGGTCGAGCGCCATCGCCAACACGATGCCGATGATGATCCACGCCGGGACCGGCGCCAGGTCGATCACGAGCGCGATGGCGACGACGACGAGCACCACGATCGACGTGGCGATCGCTGCCGATCGGACGTCGAGGTGGCGCCAGCGCGACACCGCCGGCGACGCGGGAGAAGCTGCACCGCCGACATCGGTCGCCGGCTCCGTCTCGGTCGGGCGATGCCGGGCACCGAGCGCAGCGAACGTCGACACCACGGCGGCCATCAGGAAGATCGTCACGAGCGGGCCGACCATCCAACCGAACTGCAGTCCCACGACCAGTGCGACGGTGAGTCCGAACGGTCCGGTGCGCCGGCCGGTGGTGCGGATGTCCCAGGAGTACACGTGGCGATCGGCGTACCAGCTGGCGGCGGCGATGAGGCCGGCGAGGACGACGACCCCGGTCGCCTTCGGCCATCCGTCGAGCGATGCGAGCACGACCATCGGCGCGTAACCGACGATGGGCCCGAAGATTGGTACGACTGCCCATAACCCGACCCAGATGGCGAGGACCGACGTACCCGGGAGGTCGAACACCGACGCGACGGCGAGACCGACGAATCCACTGATCGTCGCCACGGCCAGCAGCCGGCGCACCTGGCTGGCGCCTGATCTGATGCCGGCGCGGACGTACCTGGCCCACCACCGCTGGTGATCGCCGCCGAGTGCGACCCGCGCCAGCTTCGGACCGTTCAGCAGGGCATACATGACGAGCACGAGGACGAGCACCCCTTCGAGCCCGAGCCGGGCGCCGTCGGCCGGGTCGGGGCTGCCGATGATGACCTGCGAGGGCAGTTCGTCCAAGCGCTCCTCGATGCGCTCGGCGACCCGTCCGTCGACCAGGAATCGCCCCAGCGACGACTCCGGATCGACCTGCTCGATCCGTTCCGACACGGCCTCGCCGACGACGTCGATCTCCTGGCTGAGCTGGATCGAGCCGAGCGCCAACAGCCCGACCACCGAGGCGATCGATGTGATGACCACGATCGTGATCGCCGCCCAGCGCGCCACCCGCCGATCAAGGGCGTTGATCGGCCCCCGCAGCAGAACGGCGATCACGATCGCGAGCAGCACGAGCTCGAGCACGTGCCGGCTGCGACGGATCACGATCAGCGTCACGAGTGCCAGCAGCACCCACCCGAGCACCTCGAGCACGAATCGGGGACGGATGGCCACGACTGTCGACGCCGCGGCTGGACTTCGCTGGTCGCCGCCGTTGTCGTCGTCCACCGCACGGTTCTACCCGACGGCGGGAACCCGAAACGGCGATGGACGTGGGTGGTCCTTCCGGCGCTCGTTGCGGGCGCGCCGACGGCTGCTGGCGTTCAGTCCCCGAGATGCTCCCTGGCGACCCGCTTCGGCACGACCATCCGCCAGGCATCGACGACGATCTCGCGAACCTCGTCCTCGTCGACTGCGTCCAGTCGTACGTGGACCCAGTGGTAGCGCATGTCCGATTGGCGCGGCATCTGGAACTTGTCGGGCTCGGACGCGACGAGCATCTCGCGCTCCTCCTTCGGGAACGCGAAGCCCATCACCGTTTCATCGCGGAGAACGCCAGCCACACGTACTGCCCGACCCGGAACTTCACCTGATCCCTGACGAGCACTTCGTACGACCGCGGGAGGCTCAGCGCGAGCGGACGGATCTGATCGATCGTCACCATCGCGGTGACCATGCTGCCAGTCGGAGGACGCCGCGTCATCGTGACGCGTGGCACGCGGTTCAGGGCGGGCGTCGGCGGATGTTCCAGTGATCGATCACTCTCGTGTCGCGCTCCCATCCGAGCACCGACACCGAAGCTGTGTCGAGCGTCAAACTGCTGCCGTGCACAGGCGGCAGCCCGATCCAGCGGGCGGCGAGGATGCGCAGGAAGTGGGCGTGCGCGACGAGCGCCACGTCGCCATCGGTCGCCATCGCCCGATCGATCACCCGGTCGGCCCGGGTGCCGACCTCGGCGAGCGATTCACCGCCGACGATCTCGTGGGTCCACACCGACCAGTTCGGGATGCTGGCGCGGATCTCCTCGGTCGACATTCCCTCGTAGTCGCCGTAGTCCCACTCGAGCAGGTCCTCATCGCGGATCGGATCGAGCCCGGCCAGGCGCGCTGTGTCCCACGCTCGTGACAGCGGTGAGGACAGCACGAGGGAGAACTCCCAACCGTGGAGGAGATCGGCCACCGCCGCGGCCGACGCCGTGCCGTCGGGATCGAGCTGGATGTCGGAACGGCCGGTGTGCCTTCGGCTGGCACTCCACGCCGTCTCGCCGTGACGGATGACGACGATCCGGTGACGGGCGTTCACGCGCCTCACCGTAGTGACGGTCGGGAATCAGCGCGACGAGCTCGGGTCGACACCGACGACGATGAGCGCCCGCGTGCCGGCGATCTCGGCATCCTCGCTCGCCGACATGATCAACGTGCTGGCGTCGGGAACGCCGCGCGTGACCCCGTCCTCGGAGTTCGTCGTGTCGGGCGACCCGTACGCGGCGTAGACCCCCTGCGCCATGATCTCGTCGTTCAACGCGTCCTCGAACAGGAACTGCGTCGTGAGCACCGTGGCCTCGTCGACGCGGACCATCGAGTGGATGTGGACCGCCCGGCCGCGGTACCAGCCGGGATAGCTGGTCAGGAACTCGACGATGCCGTCGGCGTTGGACGTCTGGTACCCGCGGTAGAACGTGGTGCCCTCGCCGGCATCGTCGTCGGTCGCGCCGTCCGTGTAGGCCGAGTAGTCACCGTCGACGTCGCAGTGCCAGATCTCGACCAGGGCCCCAGGGATCGGGGAGCACGCCTCGTCGACGAGTTGGATCCCGACTCGCAACGGATGCCCGGGCATGCCCTCGGTGATGTCGCGTCGCTCCATCAGCTGCGGCGACGGGAACGGACCGGCGGTCAGTTCGGGGTACACGAGGCATGTTTCCAGCCCGGCGAAGTCGGCAGCGGTGAACACCGTCGTCGCCGGTGTGCCACTCGTGTTCGTGGCGGTGGTTTCGGGAGTGTCTGACGCGGTCGGAGCGGCGGTGGCCGCCGGTGTGTCCGCGGTCGGTGCGGTTTCCGCGCTCGCTGCTGTGGTGTCCGCCGCCGTCGCGACCGGTGCCGCCGGCGTCGTGTCGGCGTTGCCGAGATCGCTCGCTGTGGTGCCGGCCGCCGACGTGCTCGCCGACTCCGATTCGCCGGCGCATCCGGCCAGCACGAGTCCGGCTCCGAGCGCCGAAGCACCCGCACCGAGCAACTGCCGGCGGGTGATGTTGGTGACCACGATCTTCCACGGTACCGACGTGATTCCGAGCAGTCAGCGCGGGCGGGTGAGGGTTCGGCGAACGCTCGTGGCCTGCGGCGCGCTCAACATCGGCCGGATCGGGATGGCAAGGTGGGGCCATGACCGACTCGCTCGTCGTGCGCGGCGTGTCCCAGCGTTTCGGCGAACGCGTGGTGCTCGACGACGTCGACCTCGACGTGCCGCCCGGAAAGGTGATCGGCCTGCTCGGCCCCAACGGGGCCGGCAAGACCACCTTGATGCGGATCATCTTCGGCGTGCTCGATCCCGACGACGGGACGATCGAGTGGAAGGGTCGACTGGCGACCGCCGCCGATCGGCGATCGTGGGGCTACATGCCTCAGGAGCGAGGGCTGTACCGCGACATGCGTGTGGCCGACCACCTGGTTTGGATCGCCCGTCTGCACGGGCTCGACAAGCGGGTGGCACAGGAGCGGGCGCTCGACCTGCTCGCCCGGCTGGGACTGGAGGACCGTGCCGGCGACACGATCCGCGACCTTTCGGGGGGGATGGCCCAACGCGTGCAACTCGCGGCGGCGATGGTCCACGGACCCGATCTGATCGTGCTCGACGAGCCGTTCGCCGGACTCGACCCCGGCGCCGTCGAGTTCCTGTCGCAGGTCGTGCTCGACCACGTTGCCGAGGGCCGCAACGTGCTGTTCTCGAGTCATCAGCTCGACCTCGTCGAGGATCTCTGCGAGACGATCACGTTGATCGACAGAGGACGGGTGGTGCTCCACGGCGACGTGCGCACGTTGAAGCGTGAGAGCCCCGACCGCTATCTCCGCGTCGACGTCACTGTCGAGCCGACATGGCTCGGTGAGGCGCCCGCCGTGATCGAACGGGTCGACACGCACGGCACACGCATCAAACTCGGACACCTCGCCGACGCCGGCGCGATCCTCGACCTCATCAGGGCGCGGGCGGCCGTCAACGACTTCGGTGTCGACGCCCCGTCATTGTCGGAGCTCTTCCTCGCCGCCGCGCCGACCCGCCGCACGGACGACGCAACCGACGCGCACGAGGCGGAGCGGTGAGTCGCGTCCCGGCGACCCGGCTCGTGATCGAGCGCGAGCTCCACGAGTCGTTGCGACGCAAGGCGATCTGGATCGTGGCCGCCATCCTGGCGCTCGGTTCGACCGCCGCCGTCGTGCTCCCCGAGATCCTCGGCGGTGACTCCGACTCGCGGACGATCGGCCTCGTCGGCGCTCCGTCGGATGAGTTCGGCGACACGTTGCAACAGGTCGGCGCCGGCGTCGACGTCGACATCGAGTTGGTCGAGTTCGACGACCGCGCGGTGGCGACCACGGCGGTGCGCGACGGCGACGTCGACGCGGCCGTCGTGCTCGACGTCGACCCGGTGGGCATCGTGATCGACACCGACGACGACGCCCAACTCGAGGCGCTCCTCCGACAGACGATCGGCACCACGTCGGTGGTCGACGCGCTGGCGGACGCCGGGCTGACGCGGGCCCAGATCGCCGCCGCCTTCGACACGTCCGAACCAACGGTCGAGGTGCTCGACACCGAGCGCGGCGGGCGCCGCGGCGCGGCGTTCGCCATCTCCATCGTGCTGTACATCATGTTGCTGCTGCTCACGTCGCAGGTGGCGAGTGGAGTCGCGATCGAGAAGACCAACAGTGTGAGCGAGGTGCTGCTGGCGATCGTGCGCCCGCACGCGTTGCTGTTCGGAAAGGTGATCGGCGTCGGCCTGATCGGGATGTTCACGCTCGCGTGCTGGCGCGCTCCCGGTGGTCGTGAAGCTCGTCGCGGGCGGCAGCCTGCCGCCCGGGATCGCCGGAACGCTCGCCGGTAGCGCGGCGTTCTTCGTGATCGGTGTGGCGCTGTACCTCACGACCGGAGGGGCGCTCGGCGCACTCGTCGGTCGGCAGGAGGAGGCGGCGGCCGCGGTCGCGCCGCTGTCGGTGATGTTGATCGCCTTCTACATCGTGGGTCAGGGTGGTGCCGACTCGACGCTCGGCGCGATCCTCGCCTACGTGCCGTTCGCGGCGCCGATGATCATGCCGGCGCGCATCGCCCTTGGCGAGTCGTCAGCGTTCGAGATCGCGGCGTCGCTGACGATCGGGATCGTCAGCGTCTTCGTCGTCGGGCGGCTGTCAGCCGCGGTGTACCGGCGGGCGATCGTGCGCACCGGTCGCCGGCTCAAGCTGCGCGACGCGCTGCGACCGCTGCCGCGCTGACCATCGCCGCGTCGCGATCAGCGCGAACACTCCGGCGGTGACGTGGATCGACGCCTGGGCGTTGAGCAGCGTGCCGAGCGGTATCCGATCGACGAGCACCCCCGCCGCCAGCGATCCGGCGGCCATCCCAGCCGAGGCCGCGGCGTCGAGCGTGCCGACCAGGCGTCCGAGGTGGCTGGGCGGTGTCGACTGCTGGGCGACGGTCAGGGCGCCGACCGACACCGCGACGGCCGGGAACCCGACCACGACGAACAGCACGAGGTAGAGCGGCGTCGCAGTCGACAGGTGTGGCGAGTTCCACGTCACGAAACTCACCAGGCCCATCCCGATCAGGCCGCCAGCGAACAACAGCGATCCGGAGACCCGCGCCGCGAGGCGGGCGATGGCGATGCTGCCGAGCACCCCGCCGACTGCCTGCACGCCGCGGATCAATCCGATCTCGCCCCCGCCGCCGCCCAGCGAGCGCACGACGAACGCCAGGTAGAGCACCACGAACATGCCTTGGGCGACGCTGGTGATGGTCGAGGCGGTGACGAGCGTGCGCAGCGTCGGAGTCCGGCGGATCAGCCCGAACACGTCGCCGACGGTGCCGGTGTCGAGGTGGCTCGTCTCCGACTCGGGCACGGTGTGGAGCGTCTTGGTACGGCTGACCCGCGACGTGTCGGTGCGGACGAGCCACGTCGCGCCGGCGACGGCGAGAAAGCTGATCCCGTCGGCGACGACGACGCCGCCGAGACCGAACAGCTCGACGACGACGCCGCCGAGCGGCGATCCGACCAGGCGCGACACGCTTTCGCTCGCCGCGTTGGCGGCGTTGGCGGCGATCAGCTGGTCGCGCCCGACGAGCCGGGGGAGCAGGGCCACCTTGGCCGGGTTGTTGATGCGTGTCAGGACGGACTGGATGGCGGCGACCAGGAACGCCGGCCAGATCCGGTCCGGGGTCACGGCCAGGAGCGGGAGCAGCGTGACGGCTTGGAGCAGGTTCGTCACGACGAGCGTGCGGCGGAGGTCCCAGCGGTCGATCAGGCTGCCGGCGAACGGCCCGAGCAGCACGGAGACGGCGAGCTCGATCAGGAACAGGGCGGCCGTCAACGTGCCCGACGACGTCTCGGTGAAGACGTACACAGGCAGTGCGACGCGCAGCAGCCAGTCGCCCGTGTCGTTGACCAACCCGCCCGCCCAGACGAGACGAAAGTCGCGTCCCGACCACGGCGACGTTTTCGTGGCATCGGTCGGAGTCGTCACTGCGTCGTCAGCCGGCCGTCAGAGAGGTTCGACTCGCCGGAACGCCTGCACCGTGACGTGGACGGCTTCGGAGTCCGTCGGACGATCGGCTCGCGTGGCGGCGATGAACGGCCGCAACAGCGCGTCGATCGCCTCGATCAGGTCGCTGAGCTCGTCGGCGGTGACCGCCAATCCGTACGTCGCGAACCCGGCGGCATCCTGCCACGCCGCTTCGAGTGTGTCGGCCTGGTTCACGTAGCGGCGGGCGAGACGGGCGGCCTCGTCGATGCCCAGCACCCCGAGCGCCTGTCGCGCCGCCCGCGCCGCCGGTCGATCGACGCTCGGCGGACCGCCGAACGAGAACCCCGTCGCCGTGGCTCGCCAGACCCGCTCGCGGCCGTCCGCCGGCGTGGCGTCGTCGGGCGCGACCCGCTCGACGAGGCCGAACCGCTCCATGTGGCGTAGGTGGTAGCTGCACGCCGACGGCGACGCCTCGGTGACGGCGGCACATTGCGTGGCCGTGTGCTGCCCCGTTTCCAGCAGGAAGTTCAGGAGCCGCACGCGCACCGGGTGGGCGAGCGCGGCGAGGACCCGCAGGTCGGTGATCTCGGTGCGCCTCTCCTCCATGCTCCGAACCTCGATCCCGGACTCGGCAATACGTGAAGGGTTTCCTTCACGGTTCGAGTCTCGGTGACCGGCTGGCAGATGTCAAGGCTTTCCTTCAGAGTTGCAGACCCGCCCGCGTGGCATTCGCGCTACGGAGTGCCGCCGACCGGACTCAGGGCCGAGAGTCGTGGACGCGTGTCGGCGCGACCGACACGAGGCCGAGCTCGTGCTCGGCGACCAGCTCGCTCTGGATGTCGACGATGACATGGGACGCCGCGTACGTGAACACGCAAACGTCGCCGGCCTCGTCGGCTTCGACGAACGCCATGTTGGCGACCGTGCCGTCGCGGCCGTAGTTGACCGTCGACGTGGCGGGCTCGACGTTGGGTGTCAGCGTCGAGCACGGCCCGATCGTCGCGTAGCCGGCTCCCGCCGTCTGCGTGATCGTCACGTTCACGACGGCACCCGCACCGGAGACCGCGAGCGGGATGCGCACGACGCCCATCGCCGGGACGCGAGCGCCCGTGCGGGTGTCGATCACGCGCTTCGGAGCCGTGAGCTTCCAGCCGTACCCGACCGTGCGATCGAGCGTGCCGACGCGGTCGACGATGACGTGGGCGTCGCTGTGGCTGTACACGCAGATCTGACCGCTGGCGTCGCCACTGACCACCGACAGGTTCGCCGATGCGGCTCCGGCCTGGTAGTTCACGTTCGAGAACTGCGCCCCGGCGGCGAGTGCGTCGCACTTGCCGGCCGCCACGTAACCGGCGGCGGTGGCGTCCACGACGGTCAGGTTGGCGACCGCGGTCGGCACGTCGCCGAGGTCGACGGCGAGCAGGCGGTCGGCCGGCAGGCGACCGGTCACGCACTCGCCCGACGGCGAGCAGGCACCGGTGTTGCGGGTGTCGTCGAGCCGCGTCGGCGCCGACGGCGTGAACCACGAGACCGGTTCGTTCACGACCTCGTCGCTGAGATAGCCGACCACGTCGACGATGCTGTGCACCGCCGTCGAGCGGTAGATGCAGATGCGTCCGTCGACGATCGGCACGATCGCCAAGTTGGCGGCGTCGCGCC
Source organism: Ilumatobacteraceae bacterium (assembly GCA_963776935.1). Taxonomy (GTDB): domain Bacteria; phylum Actinomycetota; class Acidimicrobiia; order Acidimicrobiales; family Ilumatobacteraceae; genus JALOLG01. Next base: position 220,573 of record CAVZOP010000002.1, read on the forward strand.
CGGCTGCGTAGTTGGTGTTCGACGTCGCCCGGTCTCCGGCGGGCCGGGCCTTGCAGTCCTCGGCCGTCAGGTAGCCAGCGACGGCGGCGTTCGTCGCGGTGAGGTTGATGACGACGGCGCGGGCCGTGTCCGGCGCATCGATCTCGACCGGGATCCGCCAGCCGGCCTCCGGACGATTGTCACGGTTGCACAGCTCGACTGTCTTGCCGGTCGCATCGACGGTGTCGACGCAGTACAGCGTGGGGTCCTTCAACGTGAGGCCCGGGTCGGGTGCGCCGTTGAACAGGGCGATCGCCCGGGCTTGGGCCGGGTTACCCCTGAACTCGAAGTGGGGTGGGTCGCGGACCACGGACGTGCGTTGCGTGTCGGGGCTCACGCATCCACTGTTCCAGCCGTATCCGCCCCAGTAGAGCCCCCACTTCTCGGCCGTCTGCACGACCCAGCGGGGCATGTCGGTGACCATCGGCGTGGCGCAGGCGCTGGCACCGCCGACGCCTGCGTAGCTGGCGTCAGCCGGGTTCGTGTTGCTGTTCATGTCGACGGCCAGGCCCCAGGCGTGGTTGGAGAGGTCACTCACGTCGCCGGCGCATCTCCACCCGTTCGGGTTGCTCCCGCCGGTGCAGCGGAAAATATTTATTTTATTAATATATACTAATTTTTACTATTTTTTATTATATTTATATATTTTATGAAATTAATTATTATATTTTTTGATAAATATAAGAAAAAAAAATATATTTTTAAATTATATATATTTTGATATTTTTAATTTTATTATATAATATTATAAAATAATACGTTAAAAATTATAATAATGATATTTATATAAAATATAAATTATTAGAAGGTGGAAAATAAGGAGAATGTTATAAAGGATGTTGAAATATGAGGGGGAGAAGAAAAAAGAAAAAAAAAAAAAACGTGTAGCCGCTGACATATGGGTTGACCGTGTAGCCGTTGGCGACGATCTCGGCGATGAACCCCTCGAACAGCGGCCAGACACCGGCGTGCGTGTCGAGCACGCCGGGTGGAATCGTGCCCACCTTGGCCTTGTTCTCCGTGATGTAGGTCGCCTCCCAGCTCGCCAGCGCCGGCGAGCCGTTGTACGTGACGCCGTTCCACACCCAGCCGTCGCCCACGCCCGGCGCCGGTGGGGTGCCCCAGCCGGAGGCGGCCGGGTCGTAGTTGAGGGCGAGCAGACAGCCGGCGACGTTGCCGCTGTCCGCCTGCGCCTTCGTGCACAGGGTCGGTCGCGTCGGGACGGTCCACGGCGTGTTGTCGAGTGCCGCCGCGACCGGCAACGCGCCGGGCAGGGCGGCCAGTGCGATCGAGCCGGCGGCGAGCGACACGGCGAGGAACGAGCGGAGCGGAACGGTCATGAAAGTTCACGGAGGCGCACGCCCACCCTGGACACACCCCTACCAATGCCTGTCATCGGCCCCGCAGCCACCGACCTTGACCCATCCTGACGCACTCTTGCGACTCCGCACGAACCGTGCTCCCAAACCCGTTCTGTCTGCTTCAGACTGCCCGTCGGCTCATCTGAGGCAGACAGTTCGGGAATCCTGGCCGGTGGATGGGTTACGGTCCTCGGGGTGAGGGGAGCCTCGAGGGATTCGGGTCGCTCGGCCCTCTCGCTCGGGTTGTTCGCGGTGGCGTTCGGGACGAACGTGGCGACCCCGCTGTTCCTCATCTACGAGACCAGGCTCGATCTGTCCCGGTGGACGCTGACGGCGCTGTTCGCCATCTACCCGATCGGTCTGGCGCCGGCGTTGACGTACGCCGGGCCGATGTCAGATGTGCTCGGGCGCAAGCGGGTGATGGTGCCGGGCGTGCTGCTCTCGGGCGTCGCCTCGCTCGTGATGATGGCCGGGGCCGACAACGTGGCGCTGCTGTTCGTCGGACGCTTCCTCCTCGGCGCAGTTTCCGGCATCGTGTTCGTCGTGGCGAGCGCCTGGATGCAGGAGCTCGGCTCGGCCGACCCGATGTGGACCGCCCGCCTGGTCGCGATCCTGATGTACTCCGGATTCGGGATCGGCCCGTTCATCGGCGGGGTGTTCGGTCAGTGGGGCCCTGGTCCGCTCGTCACGCCGTACCTGATCCACATCGCCCTGGTCGTCGCCGCCCTCACGGTCGTCGGCACGATCCCCGAGACGGTCGTGGCCACACCCGGCCGCCGGATCCGCCCCAACCTCGGCATCCCGGCCGGATCCGGCCCGACGTTCTGGAGGGTGATGGTGCCCACCGCGCTCGGCGTCTTCGGGCTGCCGTCGCTCACGTTCGGGCTGTTCCCGATCCTGCTGCGCCCGGCGATGGCGTCGATCGCGGTCTTCATCACGGGACTGATCTTCCTGATCGCGATGACCGCGATCGTGCCCGCTCAGTTGTGGGTCGGGCGGGTCGGTCCGCGCCGTGCGGCACCGTTCGGATTGGTCGTCGGCACCGTCGGTTGCGCGCTCGGACTGGTCGCATTCGCCACCGACGCCTGGCCGATCCTGTTCCCGGCGGCGATCGCGATGGGTGCTGGATCCGGGATCGCGATGACGTCGGGGTTGCGGCTGGTCGAGTGGATCACGATCCCGGCCGACCGCGGCGCGCTCGACGGGTGCGTTCTACGCCGCCGCCTACGCCGGGATGACGATGCCGCTCGTCGTGTCGACCGTCGCCCAGCCGATCGGTTACACGGCCGTGCTCGCAGTCCTCACCGGGCTCGGCGTCGTCGGCTCGATCTGGCTCGCTCACGCCACGAGCGGGCTGGCGGCGATGCGGCCGGCGCCGGCCCCGATCAGTCGCTGACCGCGACCCACTCGCCCGTGAGCGACGGGATGGCTCTGATCGCGGCCTCGAGCTCGTCGGCGGGAACCGGATGGGCGAAATAGAAACCCTGCGCCAACTCGAATCCCATCGCCCGCAACGTCTGGGCCTGCTCGAGCGTCTCGACGCCCTCGGCGACCGCCGTCAACCCGAGCGAATGGACCATCCGGCTCATCGACTCGACCAGGCTGCGGCTGCGATCCGACTCCTCGATCTGCTCGACGAATCGCCGGTCGATCTTGACGTAGTCGATCGGGAACTGCTCGAGGTAGGCGAGCGACGAGTAGCCGGTGCCGAAATCGTCGATCGCCACGCGAATGCCGTGCTCGCGGAGCTCGCGGATGCGGGTGCCGACACCGGCGGGATCGCGCATCGCCTCGGTCTCGGTGACCTCCACGATCAGTCGCGTCGTCGGGAAATCCTCCTCGCGGAGCACGGCGAGCAGCCCTTCGACGACGTCGAGATGGTCGAGGTGCTGCGGCGACAGGTTGACCGACAGGCTGACGGGCTGTCGGGTCAGCGGATCGATGACGTCCCTGATCAACCGGCACGACGACTCGATCATCGCCTGGTCGAGCTCGGCGACCATGTTCATCTGTTCGGCGAGCTCGACGAAGCGGGTCGGCGCGATCGGGCCCTGGGTCGCGCTCGTCCATCGGGCCAGCGCCTCGACCGACGTGATGGCGCCGGTGCGCAGATCGATCACCGGCTGGAACACGGCGTAGATCGCCCGGCTGCGGATGCCCCGTCGTAGCTCGGCTTCGAGCTCGGCGCGAGCGATGACGGCCTGCTCCATCGACGGTTCGAAGATGACCACCCTGTTGCGGCCCTCGCGCTTGCCTCGATACATCGCGATGTCGGCCCGCCGGAGCAGCTCCTCGGCATCGACGGGCTGATTGTCGACCATGGCCACGCCGACGGTGGCGCCGACGTAGAACCTGCGCCGTCCGAACCGCAAGGGCGACCGGATCGCCATGGCGATGGCGTCGGCGATGTCCGCCGCCCGATCGAGGTCGCAGTTCTCGAGCATCACCACGAACTCGTCACCACCGAGGCGGGCTGCCGAGTCGCCCCGGCCGATCGTCTTCTCGATCCGCCGGGCGACCTCTTTCAGCACGCCGTCGCCCGCCGCGTGCCCGCGCCCGTCGTTGATCGCCTTGAACCGGTCGAGGTCGATGAACAGCACGGCGAGCGGGTGGCCGTGTTGGACGGACTGCCCGATTCCCTGGGTGAGACGATCGAGGAACAAGCGCCGGTTCGGGAGTCCGGTGAGCTGATCGGTCAGGGCGAGCCGCACGCTCTCGCGCGAGGTGGCGTCGAGCAGCGCGATGCCGGCGTGCTCGGCGAGGATCTCGAGCATCTCGCGCTCGGTGTCGGAGAACTTCTCCGTCGAGCGCGTCCCGATCGACAGGCTGCCGACGGTGTCACCGTCGGAGCGGACCGGCACGGCCATCGCCGCTCGCAGACCGTGATCGATGAGCGCCGGCGTCGGGCTCGTGAAGTCGGCGTAGTTCTCGACGACGACGCTGCGATTCTCCCGGTACGCCCGCCCACCGATGCCGAACTCCGAGCTCATGGAGAGTTGGGGCAACACGTCGTCGCGGACGCCGTGCGACGCGGCGAGGACGAGGCGGCTCGGGTCGGATGGATCGCGCAACCGGAGGCAGACGATGGTCTCGCCGAACAGTTGCCTGGTCCCGTCGACGATCGCGACGAGCACATCGTCGAGCGGCGCCCGCCTCGAGATCGAGCTCTGGATCCGCACCAGCCGGGACAGGAACTGCTGACGCTCCTGGAGCTCGGTACGCAGCGCCCGGTTGTGCTGGTCGAGCTGGAGCTGGGTCTCGAGGTTCGCACGAAGGCGTTCCTCCTGGGTGAGGTTGCGGAAGCAGACGACCACACCGTTGATGCCGGGGACGCCTCGTCGGTTGGTCACGATCGCCTCGACCGGACGCCAGCCGTCGCCTTCGCGCACACGCAACCGCACCGTGCCCCGGCCGTCGTCGGATCCGATGATCTCCGCCAGCCGTTCGGCGACGTGCTGGACGTCGTCGGGATGAACCGCGGCGAGGGACTCGGCCCCCACCTGATCAGTCGTCGCTGCGATACCGCTGCCGAGGAACGATCGCGCCGCGCTGTTGGCGTACGTGAACCGGAACTCGTCGTCGAGGACGACGATCACGTCGTCGACGCAGTCGAGGAGCGTGCGCGCGTCGAAGTCAGACGGCGTCGCAGTTCCTGGAGGCATCACCCTTATCTATCGGTCGATTACCCCGAGTGCTATAGCTGCCGAAATGAGCACGCAGCGTGGCCGGATCGACCGATTTCTGAGCGTGATCAGGCCGCTTGGACCAGATCGAGGATCAGCTCGATCCGCCCCCGGCCCACGTCGACGACGATGAAGCCCATCGACTCGGCGAGCGCAACGGTCGCCCGGCTGCGCCGGCTCGAACGAAGTACGAGGCGAGTGCAGCCGACGGCGCGGGCGTGCTCGACCATCGCGCGTGCGAGCGCGAGTCCGACACCTCGTCCCCTGGCAGCAGCGACGACGACCATGAAGACCTCCCCCTGGTCGTCGACACGGGCGAGGCCCACCACGCGGCCCTCGTGGAGGGCGGCGAACCGGAAGCCGGACTCGCGCGAGCACACCCGCGCGATGAGAGACGGAAACGGCTTCGGCTCGGGGTCTCCTGGCCGGCCGAAGTACCGGGGCTCTGCTCTGACCTCGTCGGCGAACCGGGCGACGCCGGCGTCGAGGCTTGGGTGATCGGCGGGGGTGATCCGCACGCCTTCGAGCACACGATCGTTGACGAGATCCATGTGTCCAAGCGTGCCGGAACGATGTGTACTGCGCGTTTCGCCCGAGTGAACGCGCGCAAACGCGTGGCGCGCACCCCTTCGGTAACGTCGGGGTGTGATCCCCGCGTGATGGCCATCGCCTGTGTGTACTGCGGCGGAACGCACGCCACGGCGGCCGGGGTCAAGCAGTGCTGGGAGCGCGGCGAGGGCCAAAGCGGCCAGGACCAGGGGCGGGCACCCGTGGTCGCACCATCCACCGGTCACGGATCGAGTCCGCGCCGCCAGGAGCCCGCGGTCGTCGCCGGAGCGCGTTCGCACGCCCGCGAGGTCGTGGTCGCCCACGGGATCGGGCGCGGACCGCACCAACTGGGGCGCAACGTCATCGTCGCTGCGGAGAACGACGAGCCGGCCGAGTGGAACGGCTGCGAACGGATCCGGATCGACTCGAACGTCGTCGACGAGCCGCTGCCGACCGTCGAACGTCTCCGATCAGCCGCCGTCGAGCGCCGCGGGGTCGTGATCGAGCTGGTCGGCGACACCGCGGCGCCTGCCGTCGAGCACCGGCCGATCCACGAGTTGGGAGCTCGCTTCGCGCTCGACGGCGACGAGCTCCGCCATCTCACGTGGTCGAACTCGATCGACGGGCGCGATCCCGCAGCGCCGAGCTGGTGGCTCGTCGATCGGGCGGTGGCGCTCGGCGCCACGTTCGGCGGTGCGGCCGACATCGTGCTCCCCGACGGCACCGTGGCGTGGCTCGACGGTGGCCCGGTGCGCTTCACCGATCCGGTCGAGGGCGTCCCCGTGCTCCATGCCGTCGCCGTCGAGCACGGGTCACTCGCGCCGCCGGTGTCGAACGTCTCCGGCGCTGACGTCGCCGCCGACCAACTGGCGGCGGTCGTGCACGCCGGCGGGGCGGCTCGGATCATCGCCCCCGCCGGATCCGGGAAGACACGGGTGCTCACCGAGCGAGCACGCCACCTGCTCGTCGGCTGGCGGCTGCCGCCGAGTGCCGTCAGCCTCGTGGCGTTCAACAAGCGGGCGCAGGAGGAGATGCGCGAACGCACGGCCGACCTCCCCGGTCTGCAGGTCCGCACGCTCAACGCGATCGCCCTCGCCATCGTCAATGGCGTCTCACCGTTCCTCGCTCAACCGCGGTCGTGGCGCACGATCGACGAGCCCGATGTGCGCCGCGTGTTGTCGAAGCTGATCGGTTTCCCGAAGCGCCGCAACACCGACCCGGTGGCCCCGTGGATCGAGGCGCTGAGCGCGATCCGGCTCGGGCTGCTCGACCCGCTCGACGTCGAACGGCGGTACGGCGGCGACGTCGACGGGCTCACCGACGTGTGGCCGAGGTACCGCGCCGAGCTCGAACGCGAGCGCGCGATCGACTTCGACGACCAGATCTACCGGGCGATCGAGGTCCTGGTCGGCCAACCCGACGCCCGAGCGGCGGCGCAACGGGCGTGCCGGCTGATGCTCGTCGACGAGTTCCAGGATCTCACGCCCGCCCACCTGCTGCTGGTGCGGCTGCTGTCGGCGCCCGGCGGAGCGGTGTTCGGGGTGGGCGACGACGACCAGACGATCTACGGCTACAACGGCGCCGATCCCGCCTGGTTGATCGACTTCGGCACCCTGTTCCCGGGTGCCGGCGACCATCCGCTCGAGGTCAACTACCGCTGCCCGGCCGGCATCGTCGAAGCGGTCGACCGGTTGCTGCGCCACAACCGGCGCCGGGTCAGCAAGACGATGCGGGCCTCGGCGCTCGAGCCGGGTGGTTGGTCGGTCGAGACGTCGGACGACCCGGTGGCGTCGACCGTTGCCGCCGTCGAAGTGGGCCTGACCACCGGTGCCGCACCAGCCGATGTGGCGGTGCTCACCCGCGTCAACGCCTTGCTGGCGCCCGTGCAGTTGGCGCTCGTCGCGGCCGGCATCCCGGTGGCGGGCGGGGTCGGCCTCGAGTTCGCCGATCGAACCTCGGTGCGGGCGGTGCTCGCGTGGTTGCGCCTCACCACCGGACGGGCCGCGTTCACGTCCGACGACCTCGGCGAGGCGTTGCGTCGGCCGTCTCGACCGTTGCACCCGAGGGTCGCCGAATGGGTCGCCGAGCAGAGCGATGTCGCCGCGCTGCGACGCCTCGCCGGGCGGCTCAACGCCGAGCGCGACACCGAGCGGGTGTCGAGCTTCGCCGACGACATCGAGCGCTTGCGCAAGCTCGCCGATGGCGGGGCATCGACGGCGGCGCTCGTCGAGGTCCTTCTCGACGACATCGGTCTGGCTGGCGCCGTGCAGACGCTCGATGCCACCCGTCACGGCATGAACCGGTCGGCGCAAGGCGACGATCTCGCCGCGATCCGACACCTCGCCGCGCAGCACGACGACGCGCAGACGTTCGAGCGATGGTTGCGCGCCGGCCTCGCCACGCCGCGCGAACCGGGCGGTGTCGTGCTCGCCACCGTCCATCGCGTCAAGGGACAGGAATGGCTGCACGTGGTCGTGCACCTGGCCGACGCCGATCAATATCCACACCGCCTCGCCGACGACGTCGAGGAGGAGCGGCGCCTGCTGCACGTCGCGATCCACGCGTGCCCGCCGCCACGCCACGATCGTCACCAGCCGGCGCCCGAGCCCGTTCATCGCCGAGCTCACCACCGAACCCCCGGCCGTGCTCGCCGAGGAGCCGCCGATGCGTGGACGCGCCGAGCCGGCACCGCGCCGCAAGGACGCGGGCGGGGGCGATCATCCGCTGCTCGATCGGTCGACCGTGACCGCGGCTCCCGGGCTGGTGCTCGTCGACCAGGGCAGCGAATGGGTCGTCTCCGAGTTCGACGACCGGGTCGTCGTCGCCGCCCAGGGCTCGGCGACGAGGCGCTTCCAGGTCGGCTCGCAGGTGGTGACCGCCGGTCGGCAGCGCGGTGAGCTCCGATTGCCCACCGGCACGATCACGTTCGAATCGGCGTGGGCCTACGACGAGCTGCGGCGCTTCCGGGAAGCCGCCCGCGAAGGCAAGCCGGCGTACGTCGTGTTCGACGACAAGACGCTCGTCGCGATCGCCGACGCACTGCCGACGACGCTCGCCGACCTCGCCCGCGTGAAGGGAGTGGGTCCTTCGAAGCTCGAGCAATACGGCGATGCAGTGCTCGCTCTAGTAGCGGCGGTTACCGACCGATGAAGGGGGTGTGAATCCGCTCAAATCGGCTGCGATCGACGGGATCGATGAGTACGGTGGGCATGTGTTCGGTGGAACTCCACACGAGATGCGCCCGAGGTCGCGTGGTTGGCTGCACGCTGTCGCGTTCTTCGTCGCCATCCCCGCGGGCGTGATGTTGATCCTGGCGGCGAACGGCCCGACCGCCCGCGCCGCGGCATCCGTGTACGTCGCGACGGTGCTGTTGCTGTTCGGAACATCGGCCGGCTATCACACGCTGGCCCGGTCGCCTCGGGCGCGTGGCATCATGCAGCGCCTCGACCATTCGATGATCTACCTGCTGATCACCGGCACATACGTGCCGATGTGTCTCATCGCCCTCCCGCCCGCGTGGGGGATCCCGTTACTCGTCGTCGTCGGGATCTGTGCGGTCGTGGGCGTGGTGCTCAAGCTGACGGCGTTCCGCGTGCGGTGGATCGGGCATGCGTTGTACCCGGCCATGGGATGGGCGTCCGTCGCCGTTGCGCCGGCGTTCGCCCGTTACCTGACTCCCGGCCAAATTGCGCTGCTCGTCGCCGGCGGACTCGCGTACACGATCGGGATACCGGTGTTGATGCTGAGGCGCCCCGATCCGTGGCCGCGTGCGTTCGGCTACCACGAGGTGTGGCACAGCTTCACGGTGGTCGCCGCGGTCTTCCACTTCGCCGTCATCGCCACCATCGTCAGCTGAACGCGCGGTTCGACGTCCACGTCGTCGTCGACTGGAGTGCGGCGGGCACGCCGAAGCGTGGTCGGGACTCGATCTGGTGCGCGTGGTCCGGTCTCGATCGATCGCCGAACCCGGTCAATCTCCCCACCCGCGCCGGGGCTGCCGCGTTCCTCGACGACCTCGTCGCGTCCCAGCCCGGACGACGGATGCTGATCGGGTTCGACTTCCCATTCGGCTACCCGGCCGGCACCGCAGCCGGACTCGGGCTCACTGGTTCACCGTGGCGTTCCACGTGGGAACTGCTCGCCGAGCTCATCACCGACAACGACCGCAACGCCAACAATCGATTCGACGTGGCCGCCGGGCTCAACCGCCGTCTCGGACCAGCGGCCGGACCGTTCTGGGGATGTCCTGCCTCACGCCTGCAACCTCACCTCACCGCCACGAAGCCCGCGTTCGCCGGGCCACTCGCCGAGTACCGGCTGTGCGAGCGTGCGCTCCGTGCCGCCGGGCTGCGCCCGTTCTCGGTGTGGCAGCTGTCGTACGCGGGCGGCGTCGGCGGTCAGGCGCTGGTGGGGATCCCGCTGTTGGCGTCGTTGCTGCGAGCGCACCCGCAGCGGGTCGAAGTCTGGCCATTCACGACCGGCCTCACCCGGCGCCCGGCGGCGGCGAATCCGGCGGCGGTCGTGCTGGCAGAGGTGTGGCCGAGCCGGTTCGCCACGTCGCACCCGCCGGGCGTCGTCAAGGACGCCTCGCAGGTCACCCAGACGGTCGCCGTCCTGGCCGCCGCCGATCGAGGCGGCGAGCTCGACGCGTGGTTCGGCCCGTCCCTCGGCGATGACGATCGACAGCGCGTCGAGGGCGAGGAAGGATGGATCCTCGGCCCGGTCGGCGACGTGGCGAACTGACGGCCTCAGTTGACGTGCCAGGTGCCGTTCGAGCGCAGCAGGTCGGCGAGGTTGCCGGGGCCCTTGCGCTCGGATGCGGCGGCGAGCTGGGCGCCGACCGCGCTCGCGTACTCGGTGCGTTCGAACTGGCGGAAGATGCCGAACGGCGTGGGGGAGTGGTCGTCGGAGTTGAGCCGGGCGAGCGCGAACGCCAACGACGGCTCGGGTCGATGGGCGTCGTGCACGAGCAACGCATCCTCGCCGACGTCGGCGACCTCGACCAGCCGCAGCTGGCCGTCGCTGCCCATCACGACCCCGCGGTGGCCGTCGGCGCCGAAGCGGATCGGCTGACCGTGGACGAGGTCGATCATCATCTCCTCGCGCACCGACCGCTTGGTGACGTCGTCGAACTGGTGGTCGTTGAACACGTTGCAGTTCTGGTAGATCTCGACGAACGAGGAGCCCCGGTGGTCGTGGGCGGCGCGGAACACGTCGATCATGTGCTTGCGGTCGAGGTCGTGGGTGCGGGCGACGAAGCTGGCCTCCGCTCCCAATGCCACCGACAGCGGGTTGAACGGCGGATCGACCGAGCCGAACGGGGTCGACTTGGTGACCTTGCCGACCTCCGACGTGGGTGAGTACTGGCCCTTCGTGAGACCGTAGATCCGGTTGTTGAACAGCAGGATCGTGAGGTTGACGTTGCGCCGCAGGGCGTGGATCAGATGGTTGCCACCGATCGACAGCCCGTCGCCGTCGCCGGTGATCACCCACACGTCGAGATCGGGACGGGCGACGGCCACCCCTGTGGCGATGGCGGGTGCACGACCGTGGATCGAGTGCATCCCGTACGTGTTCATGTAGTACGGGAAGCGGCTCGAGCAGCCGATCCCGGAGATGAACACGGTGTTCTCGGGCAGCACGCCGAGCTCGGGCATCAGCTGCTGGACGGCGAGCAGGATGCCGTAGTCGCCGCACCCCGGGCACCAGCGGACCTCCTGGTCGCTCGCCCAGTCCTTCTTCGTGGTCAGGTTGACCAAGGCGTCAGTCATGCCTCCAGAATCCTCTCTCGATCGTGCGGGCCTGGCGGCCCGCCTGCGAGCTCGCCGGCTCCGCTGCGCCTCGCCGTCTCACCGGAACTCATGCCTCCAGAATCCTCTCGATTTCGGCCTCGATCTCGCGGGCGACGAACGGGAGGCCCACGATCTTGGTGAGCGCTTTGGCGTCGACCAGGTACTCGCTGCGCACGAGCCGGGTCAGTTGACCGCTGTTGAGCTCGGGCACGAGCACGTGACGGAAACGCCGCAGCTTCTCGCCGAGGTCGTTCGGGAGTGGGCTGAGATGCGTGAGATGGATCCACGCGATCTTGCGTCCTGCCCGGCGGCGGCGTTGCATCGCGGCGTCGATCGCGGCCCACGTCGATCCCCACCCCAGCAGGCAGATGTCTGCATCGGGGTCGCCGTGAATCTCGAGCTCCGCAAGGTCGTCGGCGATGCGGGCGATCTTGGCGGCCCGCAGGGCCACCATCTTGCCGTGGTTCTCTGGTGTGTAGTTGACGTTGCCGGTGCCGTCGGCCTTCTCGAGACCGCCGATGCGGTGCATCAGTCCCACGGTGCCCGGGATCGCCCACGGCCGAGCGAGCGTGTCGGGGTCGCGGAGATACGGCCAGAACACCTGGTTGCCCTCGCGGTCGACGGCGTTGAGCTCGGTCTGGAACGGCACCGAGATGTCGGGGAGGCTGTCGACGTCGGGAAGGCGCCACGGCTCGGAGCCGTTGGCCAGGTAGCCGTCGGACAGCAGGATCACCGGTGTGCGGTACTTGAGCGCGATCCGAGCCGCTTCGATCGCGGCGTAGAAGCAGTTGACCGGGCTATAGCTGGCGACGATCGGGAGCGGTGCTTCACCGTGACGACCGTAGAGGGCGATGTTCAAGTCGGCTGCCTCGGTCTTGGTCGGCAGTCCGGTTGACGGGCCGCCGCGCTGGATGTCGACGACGATCAGTGGGAGCTCGACCGACACGGCCAACGAGATCGTCTCGCCCTTCAGCGACACACCGGGTCCGCTCGTGGTCGTGACGCCGAGGTGCCCGGAGAACGCCGCGCCGAGCGCCATGCCGATGGCCGCGATCTCGTCTTCGGCCTGCACCGTGCGGACCCCGAAGTGCTTGTGCTTGGACAGCTCGTGGAGGATGTCGCTGGCCGGTGTGATGGGGTACGAGCCGAGCGTGACGGGAAGCTTGGCGAGCTGTCCGGCCGCGACGAGGCCCCACGCGAGCGCGGTGTTGCCGGTGATGCTGGTGTACTCGCCGGCCGGCAACTTGGCGGGACGGACCTCGTAGCGATGCCCCACCGCCTCGGTGGTCTCGCCGAAGTGATACCCGGCGACGAAGGCGGCCCGGTTGGCGGCGGCGACGAGCTCGTTCTTGGCGAACTTCTCGGCGATCCACTCGATCGTCGGCTGGATCGGGCGGGTGTACATGAACGACACGAGACCGAGGGCGAAGAAGTTCTTCGACCGCTCGGCGTCGCGCGGCTTGACGCCGAGCGGTTCGCAGGCCTGCTTCGTGAGCGACGTCATCGGCACCCTGATCAGGCGGTAGGTCGCCAGACTGCCGTCGTCGAGCGGGTTCGACGTGTACTCCGCCTTCTCGAGGTTGCGCTCGTCGAACGTGTCCTCGTTGACGATCAGGGTTCCGCCCTGCTCGAGCCGGTCGAGGTCGGCCTTGAGCGCCGCCGGGTTCATCGCCACGAGCACGTTGGGCTCGTCGCCCGGCGTGGTGATCTCGTGATCGGAGATGTGGACCTGGAAGCTCGACACCCCGTTGACGGTGCCAGCGGGAGCACGGATCTCGGCGGGGAAGTCGGGCATCGTCGACAAGTCGTTGCCGAACGATGCACTCACCGAGGTGAATCGATCACCCGTGAGCTGCATGCCATCGCCGGAGTCTCCTGCGAAACGGACCACCAGGCGATGGAGAACCTCGGCACCGTCCGATCGTTCGATCGTGTCGGTCATGTTCCCCTCCTTGCCCCGGCCACGTTGCCGGGACGTCAACTGACGTTCACCCTACCGCCGTCCGGCCGCAAGAATCATGATGTGCTTTTCGTCGACCTGGCCATCTGCTCCGCCAAGGTCGCCTCGACGACGAAGCGCAACGACAAGATCACGCTCATCGCCAAAGTGTTGCGCGGGCTTGCCCCGGACGAGGTCGAACCAGCCGTCGCCTTCCTCGTCGGCGACACGCCCCTCGGCCGGGTAGGCGTCGGATGGGCGACGATCTCCGACGTCCGGCCCGACCCCGCAGACGTCGCCACCCTCGGTGTGCTCGACGTCGCGTCGGCGATCGAGCGGCTGGCCGCGACATCTGGTCAGGGATCCTCGGGCGAGCGTCGAAGGATCCTGCGCGACCTGCTCGAGCGTGCCACCGAGCCCGAGCAACGGCTGGTGTTCGGCATCGTCGGCGGCGAGCTCCGCCAGGGTGCCCTCGACGGCGTGATGGCCGCAGCCGTCGCCAAGGCGGCCGACGTCGCACCGCGGGACGTACAGCGGGCGGCGATGATGGCCGGCTCGCTGCCGATCGCGGCGCGGGCGGCGCTCGGCGGCGGTGCGCCGGCACTCGCCGCGATCGTGTTGTCGCCGCTGCGGCCGGTGCAGCCGATGCTCGCCTCACCAGCCGCCGACGTCGCGGCGGCGATCGACGCGACCGGCGAAGCCTCGGTGGAGTGGAAGCTCGACGGCGCGCGCATCCAGGCCCATCGGAGCGGCAGCGACGTCCGGTTGTTCACCCGCAACCTCAACGACGTGACCGACCGCCTCGGTGGCGTGGTCGAGCTCGTCCGCTCACTGCCGGGTGGTGACCTGGTGCTCGACGGCGAGGTGCTCGGCGTGCTCGACGACGGTGCGCCGCGGCGCTTCCAGGACACGATGGGCGACTTCGGCGCCGACGCGCCGGGTCGTGGGTCGGGCCTCGCTCCGTTCTTCTTCGACGTCCTCCACATCGGCGGCAATGCCGTCGTCGCCGAGCCGCTGTCGGTGCGGCGCGAGTTGCTCGCCGCGACTGTTCCGACCGCGGCGCGCCTGCCGTCGATCATCACCGCCGATGCGGACGAAGCGCAGCGCTTCCTCGACGCCGCGATCGCCAGCGGCCACGAGGGCGTGATGGTGAAGGACCTGGCGGCGACGTACGACGCCGGCCGCCGTGGCGGGGCGTGGCGCAAGGTGAAACCGGTGCACACGCTGGACCTCGTCGTGATCGCCGTCGAATGGGGCCACGGTCGTCGCACGGGGTGGTTGTCGAACCTGCACCTCGGGGCGCGGGGGAGCGACGGCGAGTTCGTGATGGTCGGCAAGACGTTCAAGGGCCTGACCGATGAGCTGCTGCGCTGGCAGACCGAACGCTTCCAGCAGCTCGCGGATCGCGACCGACGGTCATGTCGTGCACGTCCGCCCCGAGCAGGTGGTCGAGATCGCCGTCGATGGGGTGCAGGCGTCGACGCGCTACCCCGGCAAGGTCGCCCTGCGGTTCGCCAGGGTGCGCCGCTATCGCGACGACAAACCGGCGAGCGACGCCGACACCATCGAACAAGTCCAAGCCCTCCTCCGCTGACCCCACCCCCCGGTTCTGTCTGCCTCAGACTGCCCGTGGGCTCATCTGAGGCAGACAGTTCGGCCGACCCCTCCGGTTCTGTCTGCTCCAGACTGCCCGTGGGCTCATCTGAGGCAGACAGGTCGGCTGATTCGGGACACGGTGGCGGCCGGTAGGGTCCACGCCCGACATGGCGACGCTGCGCTTCAGCTTCGGAACGATGGGCTCGGGGAAGAGCACGCTCGCGCTGCAGATCCATCACAACCTCGCGACGCGCGAGCTGTTCGGCCTGTTGCTGACGTGTCTCGACCGCGATGGGCACCAGGTCACGAGCCGGCTTGGCGTCGCCGCGCCGGCGATCCACGTCGACCCCGACCTCGACCTGCACACGCTCGCCGTCACCCACTGGCCGATCCACTACATGGTGTGCGACGAGGCGCAGTTCTACACGCCGCAACAGATCGACCAGTTGGGCCGCGTCGTCGACGACCTCGAGGTCGACGTCTACGCGTTCGGTCTCATCACCGACTTCCGGGGCGAGCTGTTCGAGGGGACCAAGCGGTTGCTCGAGATCGCCGACGAACGCGTGCCACTCCAGGTCGAGGCCCGCTGCTGGTGCGGCTCGCGTGCCACCCACAACGCCCGTGTCGTCAACGGCGTCCTCGTCTACGAAGGCGAGACGGTGATGGTCGGCGACACCGCCGACCCGTCGGCCCAACGACTGTTCGGCGACAGCGTCCGCTACGAGCTGCTCTGCCGCCGCCACTACCGCGATGGTGACCTCGGAACCTGACCCACCCGCCCCACCCGTTCTGTCTGCTTCATATGAAGGCGCAGCCCGTCTGAGGCAGACAGATGTCGTGGGTGTGCACGCGATGCGGTTAGATGGACGCTCAATGCGGTTGTCCAGATCAGCAATTGCCTTGCCGGTACTCTGGCGCCAATCCAAGATGGGCCAATGACTTCGCGGGCGGCGTCACACGAGCACTCCGCGCCCCGACTTCCGTCGCGCGCGCCGGACGAGGTCGAAGCGGCGTTCGTGGCCGCCAATACGCTCCCAAAACCGCAGCTCGAGCTGTTGGAGCCGCCGCCACCCGGCAGCAGGCCCGGGTACGAGAACCCGGTCGTCTTCGAGGTCCCCGAGCTGTTGCCGCTCCGCGGCGTCAACATCGCGTGGATCGCGGCCCGGGTCGCGATCGTGTTGTGGACGTCGGCGATCGCGCTCGTGGCGATCCGCACGACGAACCGCATCGACAGTGGAGCCTCGTTCGATGCCATCGCCACCGTCGGCGACGACATGACGATCGTCGTGCTCGTGGGTGTCGTGCTCCTCGCCGCGCTGTTCGCGGCGAGCGTGATGTGGAGCAGGACGGTCGCCGAGAACACCCGCCGGTTGCGTGGTCGCTGGCCGAGCCTCAATCGGGCGACGCGCGTCTGGTTCTATCCCACGGTCTGGGTGGCGCTGGCCGCGCTGACGTTCCTCCGCGTCGACGTCACGGGGGAGTTCGACCCGCTGCCGGCGATCGCCGCGATCGTCTTCGCAATCTGCCTGTACTGCCCGTTCTCGATGCTGCATCGCATCTTCAAGACGCTGACGCGCATACGGCCCGACGGGGCGATCCGGGCGGCGTACCTGCTCGATCTCGCCGGGTTCGGGATCATCTGGTGGCGTCTCACGGACTGGCCCGACCCGATCACCCCATCGGACTCCGGCACTGTCGACGCCATGGCCTGGGCGGCCATCGCGTCATCGGGTCTGCTGCTGATCTCGGCGGGGATCATCGCCACCCTCGCCCATCAGGCGATCGAGGCCCAGCGCTATCGGATCCGGGTGCTGGCGACCCGCCATGTCCAGGGGCTCGCCCTGCCGCTCGTGCCACGCAAGGCGTGGGGCCGCGTCCGCACGAGCATCGACGACGCCGCGGCACGCGGTGCTGGTCCGGTCGGCGAAGTCGTCCGCGCCACTGACCTGGTCGTCGGTCCTGGGGGAGTGCCGTCGGCCGCGGTGGTGGCCGCTCGGCGCACCGTCGTGCCGGGTCGGGGCAGCGATGCAGAAGTGCGCACCACGACCACCACGGGCGAGCGGCCGCCGCCGCGTCCGCGACGCGCCCCGGATGGCGCCGAGGTCGCGCCGCGCCGGGCCGTCGCGCGCGACGGCGAGGCGCCCACCACGCGCCGGCGTCCCGTGCCGGGTGCGGCCGGACAGGTGGCCCCTCGGCGTCGGCCGCCGGTGGCCGGGGCCGCCGGCGACCGCGCTGGCGCCGCCGCGGCGCGTACCCGCCCACGCACGATGCAACCCCCAACCGTGCCGCCTCGCGGCGCCGCGGCTGCGGCTGCGGCGCGTCGGTCCTCCACGACGAGTGCGGCCGTGACGCGTCGGTCGGCGACGACGGGTGCCGCAGCCGCGCGTCGGGGAACGGCTGCACCCGGCTCGGCCGCCGCGCGTCGTGGCGCCACGCCGGGCGCCGCCGGCGCAGCCGTCGCACGTCGGCGCGCGGCAGCCAGTGCCACCGGCGATACGGCCGCTCGTCGCGCGGAGGTCGCCGAAGCGGCGGCGCGCCGCCGCGCCGCCTCCGGACACGCCGCTGATCCGACCGCCGGATCGGACGAACCGGGCGCCGGTGTCGCTCTCCCTGCGGACGTGGCGATCGCACATGTACCGACGACCGGGCCCGATCGACCGACGCGGTCGGTCGGCGGCGGTCAGGACACGACGCGCGAGGTCCACTCCGGCGCTCGCCTCGCCGACACCGACGAACCGCCACTGCCGACCACGTTCGTGGGCGTCATGCGGTTCCTGGCGCTCGGTGCCCACGTCGTGCTCGCCGCGACATTCGTGTGGTTCGTCGTCGAGGCCCGTAGCGGCACACCGAACGCTGGGGGGTTGGAACAGAGCTACATCGATCGGCTCGACCTCGTGCGCACGGCGAACGTCGTGGCGCTCGCCGTGACGGTGCTCCTCATCGGCGCGTGGGGAGCCGCGACGGCGATCCAAGCCCGGCGCGCCGACCGGCGGGCACCGTCACCGTTGCTGGTCGTGGCCACATGCGTTCCGGCCACGTTGTTGGCGCTCGCCGCTCTCGTCGTCGACGGCCGTGTCGGTGACGGTGTGATCTTCACGCTGGCGGTTCTCGCAGCCGGTTTCGGCGGCGCATGCTCGCTTGGCCTGATGTCGACGATGTCGCGCGACATCGACGACGACTCGCACGGGATGCTGATCTGGGCGGTGGTGATCGCAGTCGTCGGCCTCGGCTTGACGATCGGCGGATACCTGCGGTCCATCGAGCCGGACGACTCGGTCGACACGTTGACGTTGGTCGCCGTGCTGACGAGCATCCTCGTCGGTCTGGCGGTGCTGCTCGGGGCGCCCGCCAGCGGCGAGCTCGACGACGATGTCGTCGACGCCCGGCCGCTCGTCAGCGCCGATCGGAATCCTGGGCCGTGACCGCCCGGCGCGTCGACGACACGCCGGTTGCGATGACGTCGAGCACGTGCTCGAGCGCTTCCACGGAGTGGCCGCTCACGAACGCGTCGACAAACGGGAGCGCGGCCGCCATGCCTCCCACGAGCGGTTCGTAGTCCGCACTCTGTGCCCGCGGATTGACCCACACGATCCGATGGGCCAGGCGCGACAGGCGGTCCATCTGCCGTCCCAGCTCCGACGTGTCGCCGCTCTCCCAGCCGTCTGAGACGACGACCACGACCGCTCCGCGAGCAAGTCCTCGCCGGCCCCAGCGGTCGTTGAACTCCTTGAGGGCACTGCCGATGCGTGTGCCGCCCGACCAGTCGTCGGTCGCGGCCATCGCCGTGGCGAGCGCCCGCTCCGGGTCGTGCTGGGCGAGCGTGCGCGTGACACGCGTGAGCCGGGTCGAGAACACGAACGTCTCGGCGCGCAACGCGCGTACGGCACCGTGCAGCAGGTACAGGTAGGCCCGTGAGTAGGCCTCCATCGATCCCGACACATCGGCCAGCAGCACGACCCGCCGGCGCCGCTCGGTGACACGGCGGCGCACCAGCGACGCCGGGTCGCCACCGGTCCGCCGGGCCCTGCGGATGCTGGCGCGCAGGTCGATGCTGTCGCCGCGCGCGTGACGTCGCCGTCGCCGGCTCGGGCGTTGCGGCGTCACGACCTTCATGCGCGACATGAGGCGACGCAGCCGCGCCAACTCCTCAGGCGTGCACGACCCGAAGTCGCGCTGACGGAGCACGGCGTGCTCGCTGGCGGGAGCGCCGACGGGCGCCGGCGGCTGGTCGTCGCCGGGCCTGTCGCGGTCGCTGCCGAGCGTGCCGGGTTGCGGCGAGCCACCATCGGCGTTCTCCCCGTCGGTCGCCACATCCCTCCGTCGGTCACCGCGCTCGACGGCGGGCGGCAGGCGCGGCTGTTCGGTCGCTCCACGCGAATCGGCGACGTCCACGAAGCCACGGAACACCTCGGCGAAGACGGCGTCGAACGTGGCGAGCTCGGTGCGGTCACCCGCCACGGTGACGCGCGCGAGCCAGTACAGCTCGGTCGTCGTTCTCGGCGCTGCGACGTCGAGCGCCGAGGCGAGTCGCCCGGCCCGTTCGGGCGTGACCGCAATTCCGGCGAGGTGCAGGCGGTCGGCGAACCTGGCGACCACGTCGGCGACGTCGGGGATCAACCGGTGGCTACCCAGTCGAACGAGCGGGCCGCGGCGAGCTCGGCATCGTCGCGGTACTTCAGCACCGAACCGATCGTGAGCTCGGCCGCCTCGGCGTCGAGCACCTCGAATCCGAGCACCTCCAAGGCGGCGACCCAGCCGATCGCCTCGGCGATGCCCGGCGCCTTCTGGACGTCGAGCGTGCGGAGCCGCGAGACCGCGGCCGCGACCTGGTCGGCGAGCGACGAGCGTGCCGCGGGGACGTGCATGCGGATGATCTCGCTGGCACGGACGGGGCCCGGGTAGTCGATCCAGTGGTAGAGGCACCGGCGCTTGAGCGCGTCGTGCAGATCCCGCGTGCGGTTCGACGTCAGCACCACGATCGGCGGGAACTCCGCCCGCTGGGTGCCGAGCTCGGGGATCGTGACGGACGACTCGGCGAGCAGTTCGAACAGGAACGCCTCGAACTCGTCGTCGGCGCGGTCGACCTCGTCGACCAGCAACACCGCCGGCCGCGGTCCGGGGTGACGCAGCGCGCTCAGCAAGGGCCGTTCGACGAGGAACTCCGGGGTGAACAGGTCGACGTCGGCGAGTGCCTCGCCGCGCGCTTCGGCGAGACGGATACCGAGCAGCTGGCGGGCGTAGTTCCACTCGTACAGCGCTTCGGTCGAGTCGATCCCCTCGTAGCACTGCAGCCGCACCAGCCGGGTGTCGAGGGCGGCCGCGAGCGCCTGCGCCGCGGCCGTCTTGCCGACGCCCGCCTCGCCTTCGAGGAGCAGCGGCTGTGGAAGGCGGGCGGCGCAGAACAGTGCCGTCGACAGGCCCTGGTCGGCGAGGTAGGCATGGTCGCCGAGACGCCGCCCGAGGGTCGCCACGTCGGGCACGAGCTCGGCCAGCGGATCGTTGGCGCTGTCCGTCATGACTTGATCATGTGACACTCACGAGCGCGTCACATCGGCGAGCGGATAAGCGGCGGGATCGGCGGCGAAGGCCCGCAGGCACCCGCTGCCGCAGAACCACACCCGGCCCTCGTCGTGGTCGAGGTGGAGTGACGAGTCGACGGTTGCGACCGACATCCCGCAGACCGGGTCGGTTGCCGTGCCGCCCGGTGCCGTACCGTCGGCGAGCGCCCGCCCGGAGGGTCGGGGCCGGATCGACACGATCTCGGCCATGATCGAGAGGGCGACCTCATCGCTCGACCGGGCACCGATGTCGAGCCCGGCAGGTGTGTGCACGCGACCGACGTCGGAGGCGTCGACGGCCAACGATGCGAGCACCGCCTCGCCGCGCTTGCGGCTGGCGACGAGCCCGACGTACGGGATCCCGACACGCAACGCCGCGGTGAGGGCGACCTCCTCGTCGCGGCCGTGGCTGGCGACGACCACCGCCGCGACGTCGGCGCCGATCGCGTCGATGTCGCCCGAAGCATCGGGAACGTCCCACCCGAGGTGCGACGCGAGGGCGCGGATCGCGCGGGCCACCGGGGCATCCCCGAAGACGACCAGCCGCGGCGCCGGGAGCACCGGCTCGAGGAAGATCTCGAGCGTCCCGCCCGAGAGGCACGCGTTGTGCACCACGAGCTTGCCCTGCTGCGGCGGCTCCGGCTCGGGCGTGATCCGCAGCAGCAACGACTCACCGGAGTCGATCAATGCCAGCCCCTGGGCGACCACCGTCGATTCGGCGCACGTTCCGCCGACGAATCCCTCGATCGTGCCGTCGGACAGGATGAGCGCCTCGTCGCCGGGCTTGGCGCTCGTCGGTCGCTCCGCCAGCACCACACGCGCGTGCACGTACGGCACGCGCGCCTTGCGCAGCCCCGCAGCCCGGTCACCGAGCGGGGAGCCGTCGGCGGACACGTGTGGCTCAGTCCTCGATCGCCAGGTCGGTCCGGAACGGTCGGCCCTGCATCGTCATCCACACCTGCGCCGGTGTGAACGGCATGTCGGCGTGACGGACGCCGTACGGCTTGAGGGCGTCGATCACCGCGTTCACGACCGCCGGCGGAGAACCGACGGTCGCCGACTCGCCGACGCCCTTGCAGCCGAGCGGGTGGTGCGGTGACGGAGTGACGGTCTCGCCGAGCTCGAACGTCGGGACCTCCACCGCGGTCGGCAGGAGGTAGTCCATGAACGATCCACCGAGACAGTTGCCGTCCGTGTCGAACGCGATCACCTCCATCAGCGCCATCCCGATGCCGTCGACGAGGCCGCCGTGGATCTGGCCCTCGACGATCATCGGGTTGATCCGCGGGCCGCAGTCGTCGACGGCGATGAAGCGCCGCACCTTGACCTGACCGGTGCCCTTGTCGATGTCGACGACGCAGATGTAGGCGCCGAACGGGTACGTCAGGTTCGGCGGGTTGTAGACGGCCTGGGCGTCGAGGTGGCCTTCCATGCCGTCGGGCAGCTCGAGGCTCGAGTGGGCGAGCATGGCGATCTCCTGGATCGTCTTGCCCTTCTCGGGGTCGCCCTTGACCTGCCAGCGACCGAGCTGCCACTCGAGGTCGTCGGGCGAGCACTCGAGTGCGGTCGCGGCGATGATCCGGGCCTTGTCGCGGACGCGTCGGGCGACGACTGCCGCCGCCGCACCCGACACGGGCGTGGAACGCGAGCCGTAGGTGCCGAGCCCGAACGGTGTGTTGTCGGTGTCGCCGTGGATGACCTCGATGTCCTCGGGTGGGATGCCGACCTCCTGGGCGACGATCTGGGCGAACGTCGTCTCGTGACCCTGCCCTTGGCTCTGCACCGACAACCGCAGCTGGGCCTTGCCGGTCGGGTGGACGCGCAGCTCGCAGCCGTCGGCCATGCCGAGCCCGAGGATGTCCATGTGCTTGCGCGGGCCGGCACCGACACCTTCGGTGAAGAACGCCAAGCCGATGCCCATCAGCTCACCGTTTGCTCGCTTGGTGGCCTGCTCGGCGCGCAAGTCGGCGTAACCGGCGATGTCCATTGCCAGTTGGAGGGCGCGGGGATAGTCGCCGGAGTCGTACTCCCAGCCGGTGGGAGTGGTGTACGGGAACTGCTCGGGTCGCAGCAGGTTCTTCATCCGCAGCTCGGCGGGATCCATGCCGAGCTCGTCGGCGAGGCAGTCGACGATGCGTTCGACGAGGTACACCGCCTCGGTGATGCGGAACGAGCAGGCGTAGGCGACACCTCCGGGGGCCTTGTTCGTGTACACGCCCGTGACCTTGCAGTGGGCGGTGCCGTAGTCGTACGACCCGGTGAAGATGTGGAAGAAGCCGGCGGGGTACTTCGTCGGTTGGGCGGTGGCGTTGAACGCTCCGTGGTCGGCGATGACGTCGACGCGGAGCCCGACGATCTTGCCGTCGCGCGTCGCGGCGATGGAACCCTTCATGTGGTAGTCGCGGGCGAAGCCGGTCGACATCAGGTTCTCGGAGCGGTCCTCCATCCACTTGACCGGCTTGCCGGTGACGATCGACCCGACGATCGAGCACACGTAGCCGGGATAGATCGGCACCTTGTTGCCGAAGCCGCCTCCGATGTCGGGCGCGATCACCTGGATCTTGTGCTCGGGCAGGCCGGCGACGAGCGCGTACACGGTGCGGTGGGCGTGTGGCGCCTGCGTGTTCGACCAGAGTGTGAGCTTGCCGGAGACCGGGTCCATGTGGGCGACGGTGCCGCACGTCTCCATCGGGGCCGGATGCGAGCGCGGGTACAGCATGTCCTGCGAGACGACGACGTCGGCGGAGGCGAACACCGCGTCGGTCGCGTCCTTGTCGCCGGACTCCCAGTCGAAGATGTGGTTGTTCGTCTGACCCTCTTTGTCGTCGCGGATGATCGCCGCGCCTTCGGCGAGGGCCTGTTTGGCGTCCATGACCGGGTCGAGCGGTTCATAGACGACATCGATCAACTCGACCGCGTCGCGTGCCGAGTAGTGATCCTCGGCGACGACGAACGCGACCTCTTGCCCGTGGAAGCGCACCTTGTCGGTGGCGAGCACGGCCTGCGTGTCATACGACAGCGTGGGCATCCAAGCCAGCCCGAGCGTGTCGAGGACGGCACCCGTGATGACGGCTTTGACCTTCGGGTGGGCTTCGGCCGCCGACGTGTCGATCGAGACGATCCGGGCGTGGGCGTAGGGGCTGCGCAGGATCGCGCTGTGCAGCATGCCGGGCAGGTTGACGTCGTCGACGTAGTTGCCCCGGCCGCGCAGGAACCGCACGTCCTCCTTGCGCGGCATGCGGCCGAACCCGATCGGGTTGCCGGCAGCGCTCAGCGGTACTTCGGTGGTAGTCACTTCGCCTCCATGTCACAAATGCGAGCGACGAGGCGCCAGCCGAGGAGCGGCCAGCGGCGGCCTGCGTGGCCGGGGAACGCAATGATCGGTCATGCTGTTGCTCCCTGCTCGATCGTCTCTTCGATGGTCTTCACTGCTGCCGGGTTGGCGGCTGCCCACTGGACGGCCTTCACGATGTTGTCGTAGCCGGTGCAGCGGCACAGCTGCCCCGACAGCCCGTCGCGGATCTCCTCCTCGGTCGGGTTCGGGTTGTTGTCGAGCAGCCAGCGGGCGGTGAGCATCATCCCCGGCGTGCAGAAGCCGCACTGCAGGCCGTGGCAGTTCATGAAGCCCTGCTGGATCGGATCGAGCACACCGTCGCGCTCCATGCCCTCGACCGTGTCGACGCTGCGTCCGTCGGCCATCGCCGCCAGCACCGTGCAGCTCTTCACGGGCACGCCATCCATGTGGACGACGCAGATCCCGCAGTTCGACGTGTCGCATCCCCAGTGGGTGCCCGTCAGGCGGAGCTGGTCGCGAAGGAAGTGCACGAGCAGCGTTCGCGGCTCGGCCTCCGCCGACCGTTCGACACCGTTGACCGTGATGGTGATCTCCACGTCAGGCCTCCTGACCCTTCGCTCTGGCGACGGCTCGGCGGAGCGCTCGTGCGGTGAGCTCCCCGGCGAGATGCCGCTTGTACTCCGCCGGACCTCGCTGGTCGGTCGTCGGGTTGCAATCCTCGGCCGCGATCGCGGCCGCCGCGACGATGACGTCCTCGGACGCCTGCTGTCCCCGGAGGTGCCCTTCGGCGCGGGGCGCGACGAAGTGTTCGGCGCCGACTGCGCACAGGCCGATGCCGGCGTCGGCGATCGTGTCGCCCTCCATCCACACGACGGCGGCCGCGGCGGCGATCGCCCAGTCGCCGACGCGCCGCTCGAGCTTCTCGTAGGCGCTGCCGCAGCCGTTGCGGATCGGCACCCGGATCTCGGTGAGCAGCTCGGCGTCGCCGACGACGGTCTCGTACGGCCCCGTGTGCAGCTCTCGCACCGGCACGGTGCGCGTCCCCGTGCCCGAGCGGATCACGGCGACGGCGTGGAGCGCCGACAGCGCCGCCGAGAGGTCCTCGGCGGGATCGGCCTGGCACAACGACCCACCGATCGTGCCCCGGTTGCGCACGACGGGATCGGCGATGACGCGCTCGGCGTCGTGCAGCACCGGGAAGTGCTCGCCGGCAACCGCCGATGCGAGGAGATCGGCGTGGCGAGCCATCGCCCCGATGACGAGGTCGTCACCATCGATCGCGATCGCACCCAGCTCACCGGCCAGATCGTTGATATCGATCAGGTGCTCCGGTCGGGCGAGGCGCAGCTTCATCATCGGCAGCAGGCTGTGCCCGCCGGCGATCACGCGCGCATCCGGGCCGAGCTGCTCGAGGAGCGAGATCGCGTGGTCGACGCTGGTCGCGCGCTCGTAGGCGAACGGTGCTGGAACCTGCATGGGTACCTCCTGCTCTGGGTTCGCGTGCCCCCGCGCGTACCCGATGGGTTGAGTCTCGCCCCGAAACGTTTGCGGCGTCAACTTCACGACTCCTCCTGCTTCGTGCCGTCACTCCGCGTGGGTGCGGGACCGCTCCGCCTCGAGGCACAGACGGGCGATGGCGACGCCCATCACGATCCCGCCGAGGCGGTTGACGATGTCACCGAAGTCGCTGATCGAGTCGCCGGCCCTGAAGAGCACGTCGATGATGCCCACCGCACCGAGTGCGATCACCGCCAGCGCCAGCCCGGCGACGAGCCGGAGCAGACGCTCGAGCCACGGTTCGAGCGCAGCGAGCGTGCCGCGCGCGACCAACGTCGCGGCCGCCGCCGCGGCCGCGGCGGGCACCAGCACGACGACGTTCTGCGGCAGGCTGATGAAGCTGAGGATCTCGGCCCGCTGACCCCACACGCCGTCCTCGAAGCTCGACGTCGTGACCGCCCGCGCCCGGTTGACGATGGCGACGGCGATTGCCAACTCGGCGAGCGTGAACAGCCAGCCGACCTTGGTGAGCAGTCGTGACCAGTGCTCGCGCTCGCCGTCTGTCATCCAGTGCGTCCGCGGTCGCGCCGCGCGCGCTTCGGCGCGCGGCGCACGACGTACCTCACCACGCGCAGGGGAGGTGCTTGATGCCGTTGATGAAGTTGCTCTGCAGGTAGTCGGGGTCGCCCGTGATGCGCAGGTCGGGCAGGCGGCGGCGGATCTCGTCGAACATCACGCTGATCTCACGTCGGGCGAGGTTGGCGCCGAGGCAGAAGTGCGGTCCGCCGGCGCCGAACCCGGCCTGCGGGGGCTGGAGCGGGCGGGTCACGTCGAACCGGTACGGATCGGCGAACACCCGCTCGTCGCGGTTGGCAGACGAGTAGAACATCACGACCTTGTCGCCGGCGTGCAGTTCCTGCCCGGCGATCTCGGTGTCGGCGGTCGCTGTGCGACGGAAGTGGATGACGGGTGTCGCCCATCTGACGATCTCGTCCACCGCGGTACGCGTGTGCGTCTCGAAGTCGTTCCACCACAGCTCACGCTGCTCGGGGAAATCGGTGAGCGCCTTCATCCCGTGGCTGATCGCGTTGCGGGTCGTCTCGTTCCCGGCGACGACGAGCAGGATGAAGAACGATCCGAACTCCTGCGGGGTGAGCTGCTCGCCGTCGACCTCGGCGTTCATCATGATCGACGTGATGTCGTCGGTGGGGTGGGCGCGTCGGTTCTCACCGAGCTCCTGGGCGTACTGGAACATGTCGAGCGCACTGACCATCAGCGCCTCGTAGTTGCCGCCGAACTCGGGGTCGGCAGCGCCGAGGATCACGTTCGTCCACCCGAAGATCCGCGCCGTGTCCTCCTCCGGGATGCCCATCATGTCGCAGACGATCTCGAGTGGCAGCGGTGCCGCGATGTGCTCGACGAAGTCGCACTGACGTTCCGGGAACTTGTCGAGCAGACGGTCGACGAGCCGCTCCGCCTTCTCGTAGACGTACTGCTCGACTCGCGCGACCTCCTTCGGCGTGAAGCCCTTCGACACGATCGAGCGCAGGCGGAAGTGCTTCGGATCGTCCATGTTGATCATCGACCCGAAGAACTCGTTCATCTCCTGCGGGAGATCGCCGATGTTCGAACCCTGTCCCGAGCAGAACAACGGGGCGTTGCGACTCACGGCCCACACGTCCTCGTGGCGGGCGAGGGCGTAGTAGCCGGGACCCGGCGGGAACGGGAAGCCCTCGATCACGCGCTCGGTGTAGAACTGCAGGCCGGGCGTGTCGCGGAGCGTCTTGAACGCACCCTCGCGGAACGCCCGGTCGGCGATCCAGAACTCGAAGTCGGACAGGTCGAATTCGTCGAGCGCGACCGCTGGCAGATCCATGCGACCGGATCGTACGAGCGTCCCCGGATGCGCGACGTACCGGGGTGGCCCGTCGATGCCCGCAGCGCGCCGCACGGCCATGTGCGTAGCCGTTGCCGTTCTGTCCGGATTCGTGCACGGACGTCGGCGCGCCTTGGCGTTCTGTCCGGATTCGTGCACGCTCGCCGGCCCAGGTTGGGGTTGCTACCGGGTGGTAACTAACGTGAACTCATGCCTGAAGCCGTCATCGTCGCCACCGCTCGCACGCCCATCGGGCGCGCCGCCAAAGGATCGCTCGTCAGCATCCGCCCCGACGACCTGTCGGCGCAGATCGTGAAAGCGCTGATGGCCAAGGTGCCCCAGGTCGACGCATCCGACGTCGAGGACCTGATCATGGGGTGCGGTCAGCCCGCAGGGGAGGCCGGGTTCAACATCGCGCGTGTGGTGGCGATCCTCGCCGGGCTCGACGGTGTCCCGGGCGTGACCGTCAACCGCTACTGCTCGTCCAGCCTGCAGACGATCCGCATGGCCGCCCACGCCATCAAGGTCGGCGAGGGCGACTGCTTCATCGCCGCCGGGGTCGAAACCGTGAGCCGCTACGGCAACGGCGCGAGCGACACCGCGCCGAACGACATCTTCAAGCCGTCCGGTGAGCGCACCGCGCTGCGGTCCCAGGGTGGCCAGGCGCCGTGGACACCACAGGACGGTCTGCCTGACATCTACATCGCGATGGGGCAGACGGCCGAGAACGTGGCGGAGATCGAGAACGTCACGCGCGAGCAGATGGACGAGTTCGCCGCGCTCA
The DNA here is from genome assembly GCA_963776935.1 of Ilumatobacteraceae bacterium. Taxonomy (GTDB): domain Bacteria; phylum Actinomycetota; class Acidimicrobiia; order Acidimicrobiales; family Ilumatobacteraceae; genus JALOLG01. The sequence continues at coordinate 248,542 of CAVZOP010000002.1, forward strand.
GCCAGCAACGCGCCGTCGCCAACGTCGAGAACGGCTTCTTCGCCGACGAGATCACCCCGGTGACGCTGCCCGACGGCACCGTCGTGTCAGCCGACGACGGTCCGCGCGCCGGCACCACGGTTGAAGGGTTGGCCGGCCTCAAGCCGGTGTTCCGGCCCGATGGCAGGATCACCGCCGGCAACGCGTGCCCGCTCAACGACGGCGCCGCGGCGGTGCTCGTGATGAGCGACTCGAAGGCGGCATCGCTCGGTCTGACGCCGCTGGCCCGGGTCGTGTCGTCGGGCGTCTCGGCGCTCGATCCGGAGATCATGGGCCTCGGCCCGATCGGCGCCAGCCGCCAGGCGCTCGAGCGCGCCGGCCTGGCGATCGACGACATCGACCTGGTCGAGATCAACGAGGCGTTCGCCGCCCAGGTGATCCCGTCGGCCGCCCAGCTCGGCATCGAGTGGGAGAAGCTCAACGTGCACGGCGGCTCGATCGCCCTCGGCCATCCGTTCGGGATGACCGGCGCCCGCATCATGACCACGTTGATCCACGGCCTCCAGGAGACCGACGGCCGCTACGGCCTCGAGACGATGTGCGTCGGCGGCGGCCAAGGCATGGCCATGATCATCGAACGCCTCTGACCCACGGTTCTGTCTGCTTCAGACTGCCCGTGTGCTCATCTGAGGCAGACAGTTCGGGAGTACCCAACCGTTCTGTCTGCTTCAGACTGCCCGTGTGCTCATCTGAGGCAGACAGTTCGGATTTTTCAGAGGGGGCGGTCGGCGCGGACGCGGACGTATTCGGAGCCGTTCGACTCGCGGATCGCTCGCAGCACGTATTGCTCGCCGCCGGCGAAGAGCTCGGCCAGGGCGTAGCCCTCGCGCGAATCGCGAACCCCGGCGCCGATGCACCTGAGGGTGCCGATCGCCAGCCCGGCTTCCTCGGCTTCGGCGGACCAGAGGTTGACGAGGCCCTGGCGGAGCGCCGGGTCGTCGAGCAGGTCGGTGCCCTGCAGGCGGAGCTCGAGGCCGGTGATCGTCACCGGCTGGATCTCGGACCGGTCGACGATCATGTCGTTCTTGAGGTCGCCGTCGAGCATCACCACCACTGGGCCCCGCTCGCCGACCAGCCCGCCGACGAATCCGTAGCGGACCAGCGGCAGACCGTCGTCGCCGATCGTCTCGACCCGGACCCGGTCGCCGTGCTGGTAGCTCCTCATGCGGCGACCTCGGCCAGGACGGCGTCGGAGAGCTCGGGCCAGAGTCGCAGTGCGTCAGTCATCCACTCATCCGTTGGCCGATCGGTGAGGGCGATGAGCGCACATTCCGCGATCGGGTCGACCCACATCATCGTGCCGGCGCCGCCGAAGTGCCCGAACGTCTCGGGCGAGTTGTCGCGACCCATCCAATGCGGGTGTTTCGCACCGTGGATTTCGACCCCGAGTCCCCAGGGGCAAGGCCTAAAGCTGCCCACCTGTGGCACGATACCGCTCAGATCCGCGTACTGCGGCCGAATCGCGTCCGATGCCGTAGGTGGCGCGAGGAGCACGGGCCGCATCAATTCGCCGGCGAATCGGATCAGATCGGCCGTCGTGGTCCGGACGCCGTGGGCGGCCGATCCTCGGAGCTCGGACGTGGCCATTGCGAGCGGCTCGAACACCGCTTCGTGTAGGTATTCCGCGAACGGCATCCCTGCCGCCGCGGCGACCTCGGCCGCGGCGAGCTCGAAACCGGTGTTCGAGTAGATCCGCCGCCGACCCGGCCGTGCGATCGGCGTGGCGCCGTCGAACGCGTACCCACCGGCGTGCGACAGCAGGTGTCGCAACGTGCACCCGTCCTGGACGGCGACGCCGCGGGGCGGCTCGTCGAGCGCGACGATTCCCTCCTCGACGGCAACGAGCGTTGCCCACGCGGTGAGCGGCTTGGTGATCGACGCCAGGCGGTACGCGTGGTCGGCGTCGCCGAACACGTCCGGTGGCCGGTCGGGCCGCACGACGGCGGCGGTCGACGTGATCCACCGGCCACTCGCTGACCCGTTGGAGCGCGTGCACGGGTCGGTCCCTGGATCAGTTCGGCTGGTTCAGATCGGCTGGTTCGCCCGGATCAGTTCGGCGGTGCGGAAGGCGAGCTCGAGCGCCTGACGACCGTTGAGCCGCGGGTCGCACACCGTCTCGTAGCGATGGTCGAGATCGGTGTCGGACACCGCGTCGGCGCCGCCGAGGCACTCGGTGACGTTCTCGCCGGTGAGCTCGACGTGGATCCCGCCCGGCCACGTGTTCTCGGCCCGGTGGGCGCTCACGAAACCTTCGATCTCGCGCATGATCGATTCGAAGTGACGCGTCTTGCGACCGTTCGGCGCGGTGTAGGTGTTGCCGTGCATCGGGTCGCATGCCCACACGACGGGGTGGCCGGCGTCGGCGACGGCGCGGAGGAGGGGGCGCAGTTTGACCTCGACGTGATCGGCACCCATCCGCGAGATCAGGGTCAGCCGCCCGGGGATGCGAGCCGGGTTGAGGGCATCGCACAGCTGCAACACGTCGGTCGCGGTGGTGGAGGGTCCGACCTTGCACCCGATCGGGTTGCCGACGCCACGGAGGAACTCGACGTGGGCGCCGTCGAGCTCACGCGTGCGCTCGCCGATCCAGAGCATGTGCGCCGAGCAGTCGTACCAACCGCCCGTCGTCGAGTCCTGCCGGGTGAGTGCGGACTCGTATCCGAGCAGCAGCGCTTCGTGGCTCGTGTAGATGTCGACCTCGCGCAGGCCGGCGTTGGACTCGACGTCCATTCCGCAGGCGCGCATGAACTGCAACGCCCGCTCGATGTCGTTGGCGACCCGCTCGTAGCGCCGGCCCTCGGGACTCGACGACACGAACTCCTGGGTCCATGCGTGCACCCGGTCGAGGGAGGCGAACCCGCCCTTGGTGAATGCCCGGAGCAGGTTCAACGTCGACGCCGACTGGTGGTACGACTGCACGAGGCGGTCGGCGGCGGGGATCCTGGCCGCGGCGGTGGGCGCCGGGTCGTTCACGCTGTGGCCGCGGAACACGGGGATCTCGTCGTCGCCGATCAGCTCGGTGAGCGACGAACGGGGCTTGGCGAACTGCCCGGCGATCCGCCCGACCTTCACGACCGGCACCCCCATCGAGTACATGAGGACGACCGCCATCTGGAGGATGACGCGCAGCTTCTCGCGGATGTTGTTGGCGGAAAAATCCTCGAAGCTCTCGGCGCAGTCACCGGCCTGGAGCAAGAAGGCATTGCCGGCGGCGACCTGGGCCAACCCGGACTGCAGGGAACGCGCTTCTCCGGCGAACACCAGGGGCGGGAATCCCTCGATCGTCTTGAGCGCCCGCTCGAGGTCGGCTTCGTCGGGCCACACGGGTTGTTGACCCGCGGCGTGGTTCTGCCACGAGGTCGGTGTCCACGCCGTTGCCACGGGGGCGAGCCTACTGGCGCCCGAAACGACACCGAGCAGCCGGTTTCCCGGCTGCTCGGCAGTCAAAGAGGTATGTGGATGTGGAGCGGCGTCAGACGGAGAGGATCCGCTCGGCGTCGTCGCGCAGGCCGGCAACGGCACGGCTGACGAGCCGGCGGGCGGCTTCGGCGGTGACGCCGAGGCTCTCGCCGACCTCACGGAAGCTCTTGCGCTCGCCGTCGAGGAGCCCGAAGCGGGCTTCGACCGCGAACCGGGCCCGCCCGTCGAGCGTGCCGAGCAGCTCGTCGAGCAGCTCGCTGTCGACCATGGTCATGACGCGGTCCTCGGGGGTGCCCTCGCCGTTGTCCATGAGGTCGCCGAGCGTGGCATCGCCGTCGTCGCCGACCGTCTTGTCGAGCGAGACCGGGGTGGTCAGGCGGTGCAGTTCGGCGTTGGCCTGGTCGAGCGTCTCGCCGTCGCCGGAGGCCTGACGCAGCGCAGCACGGAGGCTGGCCGAGCGGTCACCGGGGATGCGGATGAGGCTCGCCTTCTGGTCGAGTGCCCGACCGATCGCCTGGCGGATCCAGAACGTCGCGTAGGTCGAGAACTTGAAGCCGCGCCGCCAGTCGAACTTGTCGACGGCGTGCTCGAGGCCGAGGTTGCCCTCCTGGATGAGGTCGAGGAGGTCCATGCCCTGCGGCAGTGGGTACCGGCGGGCGATGCTGACGACGAGACGAAGGTTGGCGCGGATGAAGCGGTCCTTGGCCTCGGCGGCGGCTGCGACGGCTGCCTTCAGATCGGCGGACCGCTTGCCGGACTCGAGCTTCTCGGCCGCTTCGCGGCCGGTCTCGATGACGCGCGACAGCTCGCGCTCGTCCTCGGCGGTGAGCAGGGGAACCTTGCCGATGTCGTTGAGGTACAGACCGATGGAGTCATTCATGCGTTTCGTACAACCGTTTCGTAAGTAAATGATTTCCAGGCGATGCCCAGGTGAAACCATCGGCATCGCGAGCTGGGGAGTTGAGGGGTGATCGTTGATTCGTTAGACATGATTCAACGCCTGGTACAACGTTGTTCGGGGCCGCTGGTATTCCGGATCGGGGGCCTGATCGTTGAATCCGTCCAAGAATGCCGATCGGGGGGTGATCGACCGGTCTCCCATTGTACCAAGGCGTGTCAAGGCGGGCCGGCGAGCGCCGCCCGGAACCGCCCACGCGGCGCGTACACTGGCGCTCCGTGCCGTCCCGGGCCGACAAACACCAGCGTATCGGCCTGTTTGGCGGCACGTTCGACCCGCCTCACGTCGGGCACCTGGTGACCGCGGTCAACGTCCGTCATGCACTCTCGCTCGATCTCGTGATCCTCATGGTCGCCAACGTCCCGTGGCAGAAGGAGGGCTCCCGGCGAATCACGCCGGCCGAGGACCGCCTGGCGATGGTGGAGGCGGCGGTCGCCGATGTGGCCGGGCTGGTTCCGGGGCGGATCGAGATCGATCTCGGGGGCCCGAGCTACACCGCCGACACGCTCGAGCGGATGGGGAAGGAGTATCCGGACGCCGCCTTGTACACGATCGTCGGCGACGACGCGGCGGCCGGCCTGACGAGCTGGGAGCGCTACCAGGAGGTCGTCGAACGGTCGTCGCTGGTGGTGGTCGACCGTCCGGGTACGCCCGTCGAGCTGCCCGACGTCGTCGACTGGATCCGGGTCGAGGTCCCGCGGCTCGAGGTGTCGAGCACCGATCTGCGTGCCCGGTTCACCGATGGGCGCCCACTGGACTACCTGGTGACCGAGCCGGTGCTCGAGGTGATCGCGGCGCGCGATCTGTATCGGGGGAACGAGTGACGGCATCGTCGTCGCGGCGGCGCCGCAACACGATCGTCGCCCTCGTCGCCGCGGTCGTGACGATCGTGATCGCGCTCGGGTTGAGCGCGGTGGGCGCGGCGACGCTTCGCGACTCGCGCACCGGTCGCCACGCGACGGCCGACACGTTGCCCGAGCTCCGCCTCCCCGTCACGCCAACGGCACTCATCGGAGTGGTCGACGACGCCGGGGTGCTCACCTCGGTCGCGGCGCTGGTCCTCGCCCCCAACGGCGTCGGCGGCAGCATCGTCGTCCTGCCGGCCACCGGTGACAGCTCGCTCGGGCTCGGCGACGATCGCTTCCCGCTCACCGAGACCTACGCGGTGCGTGGGCCAGAGGCCTTCGCGCTGGACGCCGAGGCGCTCGCCGGGATCTCGCTCGATGTGATCGAGGTGGTCGATGCGGCCCGCCTCGCCGACATCGTCACGCCGCTCGGTGAGCTCACGGTCGACCTACCCGCGGACGTCGTCGACGACGACTCGGAACAGCCGCTGTTCGCAGCTGGTCCGGTCACGTTGAGCCCGGACGCCGCGGCGAGCGTGCTGACCGCGCGAGTCACCGGACAGCCGGACGCCGTTCTCGAACCGGCGCGCCTTGCCGTGTGGACGGCCATCGCCGAGCGCGTCGGCGCCGGTATCGGTTCGGCGTTGCCGGTCGGGCCCGATGTCTCCGTTCCGACACCGGTCGATCTCGACGCCTTCCTCGACCGCCTGTACGCGGGGCCGGTCGCGGCGCGCGGCGTGCTGTTCGAGCCGCCTGCTGCGGATGCGAACCCACGTGGTGTCGACGTCGTCGTTCCCGATCGTGCCGAGCTGCTGCTCGTGTTCGGACAGATCGCGCCGGCGCGCGTCGCCGCACCGAATCCGTCGTTGACGTTCCGGATCGAGACGTCGTTCACTGCCGAGGATCTGGAGGCGATCGGCGCCAACAGCGCCGACGTCGCGTACGACGCGATCACGCGGCTGCTGTTCGTGCAAGCCAATGTGGTGTCGGTCGTGACACGATCAGGGGAGGTGCCCGAGATCACGCAAGCCTTCGTCGCCGATCGGTCGCGCATCGACGTCGTCGAGGAGAACTACCCGCTCGTGTTCGGGGAGATGGAGGTCGTCCCCGCGACCGAGCGGATCGCGGGTGTCGACGTCGTCGTCGTGCTCGGTCGCAGCTATCTCGAGAAATACGGCGCCGAGCCGGCGACGGACCTCTCGGTACCGGCCGACACGACCGGCGACACGACCGGCGACACGACCGGCTGACGCGCCCGCTGACACCGTCGCCGACGAAGGATCTGGGTGACGGCCGACCCCGAGGCGCTCGAGCTCGCCCGCACCGTCGCGCGCATCGCCGACGATGAACACGGGGTCGAGGTTCTCGTTCTCGAGGTCGGCGACGTGCTGGCGATCACCGAGTACTTCGTCCTGGTGAGCGCCTCCAACCGACGTCTCGTGCGCTCGCTCGTCGACGAGATCGAGAAGCAGTCGCGTGACGCGACGGGCAGGTCACCGCGCTGGGTTGAGGGCGGCAACGAGCATCAGTGGGTGCTGATCGACTACGGCGACGTGGTCGTCCACGTGTTCCTCGCCGAGATTCGCCAGTTCTACGAGATCGAGCGCCTGTACCGCGACGTCCCGAACGTAGACTGGCGGGCCTGATCCGTTGTCCGGACGCGGACCCGGTCGATAACGTTCGTTGTCCCTTACGGGGCTGTAGCTCAGTTGGCAGAGCGCTTCCATGGCATGGAAGAGGTCAGGGGTTCGATTCCCCTCAGCTCCACTCGAAGTCCTGGTCAGCTGGCGCTTTCTGTCGCAGCCGAGATCGACCGCGCTGCGGCTGACACCTTACGGAAATGATTTGGGCGCCGGCGCGGGCAGTAATCCGGCACGCCTTCTTCAAGTCGAGCTACGTCGCCGCGCATCGGGGGCGGCACCGCGCGCATCGAGCGACGGCTGCTGTCGAATGTGACCTTCGCTCCGGCGTGAACGGAGGCGCGGACCCGCTCCGATCGCCGGAAACGGACTCATCCCGTCACGCTCCCAGCCACCCTGCGCCAGCCCGCGGATGCCCCCAAGGTCACACGTGTATTAGGCGTTGGGGGCAGTTACAGATCGGATGATTCGAACTCGAGGTTCTCCAGCTCATGGCCGAAGGTCGCTCCAACCAAGGCATCATCGAACGCCTCACCGTCAGCACCCGCACCGTCGAAAGCCACGTCCGAACCATCTTCCTCAAGCTCGGGCTACTCGAGCAACCCGACGACCACCGACGCGTCCTCGCCGTGCTCACCTACCTACGATCCCCCGACCGGACAACGGCTTGACGCCCTCGCAGCCCAGATCCATGGTGCCGCGTGCCTGGCAACGCGCGTCCGAGGGCCGGCGATACCAGACGCGAGCGTCTGGGATTATCCTCGTGAATATCGGATACCGCCGCTGAGCGTTCGGTGTTCCCGCGACGGCTCGCCGCGGGGCGGTGTCGGCACCGCCACGCCCCACCGACACCACGATCTGGACCCGCTGACAAAGACGCCACCGCGATGCTCCACCTCGACGACCGTTGGATCTGGGACTTCTGGCTGATCGACGATGGCCCCGACCACCACGTCTTCTACCTCCAAGCGCCACGCTCACTCGGCGACCCCGAACTCCGCCACCGGCACGCCACGATCGGACACGCCGTCTCGGGCGATCTCCAGTCATGGGAACAGCTGCCCGACGCGCTCGGACCCGGCCCAGCCGGCGCCTGGGACGACAACGCGCCGTGGACCGGATCGATCATCCGGGCCGCCGACCGCTGGCAGCTCTGCTACACCGGCACCAGCTCGCTCGACGGCGGAGTCATCCAGCGGATCGGGATCGCCGAGTCGTACGACCTGATCCACTGGGAGCGGCCCGTCGACCATCCCGTCATGTCCGCCGACCACCACTGGTATGAGCGGATGGGCGACAGCGACTGGTTCGACGAGGCGTGGCGAGACCCATGGCTCATGACCGACCCGACGACGGGCGACACGTTGGCGTTCATCTGTGCCCGCACCGCGCACGGTCCCCCCGACGAACGCGGTGCGATCGGCCTCGCCCGCAGCGCAGACCTGCGCCACTGGACGGTCAACCAACCCGTCTACGCGCCCGGCCTGTTCGCCCAGATGGAGGTACCCCAGGTGCTCGCCTTCGACGGACACTGGTACCTGCTGTTCTGCACCCCCGACTGGGCGCACTCGCGTCGCTGGACGCAACAACAGGCTGCGCACACCACCACCTACTTCGTAGTCGGCACCGCACCGACCGGGCCCTTCACGACCGAGCCGGAGCCCATCGTGGCGTCCTCGGTCGAGACGCACTATGCCGGCAAGCTCCACCATCTCGCCGACCAGCTCGTCTACCTCGCCACGGTGCTGAACGACCGAGACGGAGAGTTCGTCGGCGCCCTCGACGATCCCTGGCCCGTGACGATCGGGAGGAGCGGGCGACTCATCATCGACGCGCAGTCGCTGACCAACCCGCCAGCGACAGCCGGATGAGACACTGCCAGCAGGCTCCGGTACGCCGCGCTCGATGACAGCGCACAACATCCGGATCTCAGGTCAGCCAACCTTCGGCGAACTAGAGACCCCTTGCCCGACGCGCCCTAACGACGCGACCTACCGTCCTCGACGCTGCCGGCGCTCGACGCGCCACCAGTATTCGCGAGCGCCGTCCTCGCCCCTACCCGGCAATCGGCGTGGTCCACATGCCGGACCGTGAACGGCGTGCACGTCGCCGTCGGCGGCCCGGTCGGGTTTGGACTGGCGGCCGTGATGACGCACTGATCAGCGTCCTGCGTCGGTCTGTAGCGCCGGACTCCCGGCGAACTCGGATAGTGCGGGGCCGGCTTGACCCGCGGATATCGGACGGTCGCCCTCCGATCGTTCGGTACGTCGCATCGGGTCGCAGTCGCCGCTCCCGATCGATCCCTGTTTGTGTCAAGAGGCTGGTTCGGGGCGCGCGCGGTTGAGGTGCCGGGCGAGGGCGCGTAGCGTTGGGTTGGGTCCGGGAGTGACCGCTCCGAAGTGCCGGTGTCAGGGTTCAGCCGGCCACGCTGGATTGCAGAGTCGTCCCTGATTGTCCTCCCGGGCCTTCGTGGTGGTCAGCGGCGGGCGTCGGCGATGAGTTGTCGGTAGACGGCGTCGGAGAGCTGTCGCTTGAGTGAGCGCATTGCTTCTTTGCGGTTGTGTCCCTCGGCTTGTTTGCGGAGGTAGTAGTCGCGCCTTGCGGTGTTGTGGCTGATCTGACCGAGGGCGGCGACGTAGAGGGCGTGGTTGAGTTGGCGGTTGCCGTCGGGGTTCAGGCGGTGCCGGATGTGGGTGCCGCTGGAGGCGTCGATCGGTGCGGTGCCGTTGTAGCGGGCGTAGTGACCGGCGCTCGGGAAGCGCCCGATGTCGCCGGTGTAGCCGATCAGGTAAGCGGCCATGATCGGCCCGACGCGGTGTACCTCGGTGATGCTCGAGCCCGACGCGAGAACGGCGGCGCGGATGCGCTGGTCGAGCTCGACGAGGTCGCGGTCGCAGCGACGAACCTCGACCAGCAGTTGGCGCGCGAATGTCTTGCGTTGCCGGGCGATCTCGTTGACGGGCTGGATGCGAGCCAGGATCGCGGCTGCTTGGTCGGCGCGGAGGCGCTTGGGGAAGTGGCCTTCGGTCAGGTAGCACCGCGTGCTGTGGAGTCGGCACACGGCACGTGTGCGCGCGGCGACCAGATCGTGATGACGTTTCGCCAGCAGCCGTAACACGGCGACATGGTCCTCGGCCACCATCGGGCGCAGGCCTCGCTTGCGGCGCGCGACGACGGCCACGGAGCGGGCGTCGTGACGATCCGTCTTCGAGCGTTGCTCGTTGTCCAACAACCGCACCCGTGCTGCCAGCGCGGGTGGCACATCGACCACCGTCTCACCGACAGCGACCAGTTGCTGAGCGAGCAGGGCTCCGGTGCCGGTGGCGCCCTCGATCGCCCACAGTCGCGGCTGGTAGCGGCTGGCGATGCAAGCAGCCGGGCGCGTTGGTGTCGGTTGGCGACGAGCGCCAGCTCGTCGCAGATCTGTTCGTGGTCGTCGAGCACGACCGCGGCGTGTGATCCGCGGTGCGGATCGATCCCGATGATGAACATCGCGCTTCTGCCTTTCATGTCGTCGGTGGTGGTGCCGCGACGGGCAGTCCTGATGCGGGTGTGATGCCCCGGCCCTGTTTCGAGCCACGCCGCGACGAGAACTCGACCAACGGTCCAATCGCTCGGAAGCCAACCTCGACAAGCGAAGCGGCAGGGCATTCGTGAGACCGTCAGCCGAGCTCTCGATACGCTACGAAATCCCGCAACGTCCTTGCCCCACATCCTCGATCAGGGCATTCGGCGCTCTGCCAGGCTCGACTTCCGACGCGACTTCGGACTGTGGATTGTCCAACCGCAGACCCGTCGATCTGGACGGGTCAGTCCGCCATGGAGACAGCCATGATGGTGAGCGGGGTCGGGCTCACGACGTTCGTAATGTGACCCAGGCCGTCCACGTCTTCGAGGAGGGCAAACATGCCGGGCGCGAAGGTCCGTTTGTCTCCGTCGGTTGTCACTATCTCGGCTTGGCCGTCGAGGACAACCGCGAACTGGCGTCGGGGTGCGGGATGTGGCTTGGTCTCTCGGACCTCGGGAGGTGTCGTCACGAAGATGACGCCCGTGGCCGCGATCGCTGCGGAAACGAGCAGTGGAGGCACATTCTCGGCGTATGTCGTGCTGGCCTGTGAAACCTCGACCTCCTCGAACATCGAACCTCCGCGACCGTCGTTGGTGATCTTGATGCAACGCACCCGCGGAGTCTCATCCCGACCGAGCCCCATGGCAAGCGCCGAACTGCCGTGATGCGCTAGCGATGTTCTGCGCTCGCGATGGCCGTTGCGCCGTCGCGCCGGACCGGGCATTCGGAGCTGCTCTCTACGCCGTGAACTCGGCTGGGTACGCGACGCTCTCGATGATGTCGATGAGTTCGTCGGGTCGGTAGCCGTGGCGGCGGGCGAACTCGACAAGTTCGCGGGCACGTTGGATGACGGCGCCGCGTTCGGGTGTTGCGGCGACGGAGATGCCGCGGCCACGTCGGAACTCGAGCAGTCCTTCGTCGCGGAGCAACCGTAGGGAGCGCAGCACGGTGTTGGTGTTGACGCCGAGCACGGCGGCGAGGTCTTTGGCGGGTGGAAGGCGTTCTCCGGACTTGGCTTCGCCGTCGGCGATGGCGCGGCGGATCTCGGCGGCGACCTGTTCGTAAAGATCGGTGGGGTCGGCTTTGTTGACCTTGACAGAAATCATAGCGCTAGTGATACTAGCACAATATCGAAAGGGAGTGAGTTGTGTCCGTCGCCGCCCCGCCCCGTCCAGATGAACCGGTCGATAGCCCCGACGACGATGTCCAGGCTCTGATCGAGGAGGCCAAGAAGCGCGCTCGGCGGCGCAGGCGAACCTGCGGCGCGATCGTCGTTGTCGTGGCTATCGCCGCGGTCGCGGTGACCGTGGCGTTCAGCGGGTCGGACACCACGCCTGGCGAACGATCTGGGCTAGACCTCCCCGGTGGCGCTGCCGCCACGGTCGCTGACGGTGACGAGCTAGTGGCCTCGATGTACGTTTACCACCGGGCCGTAGGTGGGGGCAGCGATACGTGGGTCTACGTGTACGCCGATGGGCGACTGATCTCGACGACGCACGGCCACGGCTGGCGCGAGCGGCGCCTCACGCCCGACGCAGTCGAGGTCGTGCGGGCCGACATCATCTCCTCCGGGCTGTTCGACCCAGACCAGCCGCCGCTCGGCAGCGAGCCGAGCAGGCCGTCTCAGTGTTGCGGTGCGCAGATCCAGGTCCGCAATGGCGACCGGCTCGTCTACCTTCCGCTAATACCGGGCCGGGAATGGACACCGGACTACCTCCGGCTCATCGAGCGACTGCGGGACCTGCAGTCGTGGCTTCCTACCAGCGCCTGGGCGAACGGCGACGAAAAGACCTACGTCCCGGCCCGCTACGCCGTGTGCCCCGTACCCTCGGACCTCGCCGTACTCCCGGCCGCGACGGCCGCACTGCTCGAAACGGCGAACCTCCTGGCGTGGAACGAAACCACCCGTGAGATCGATCCAGCGGCACACCAGCGCGGCCAGGCGGACGGCTGTTTCGACCTGACGAGGCAACAAGCCCAACGGGTAGTCGAATCGCTCGCCAGAAACGCCGAGCTCGCGCCCAGTTTCGGGCACCTATTCCTCGCAATTGACGCCACAGGCCCCGAAACGACCGGCATGATGTTCGTCCCCGTCCTGCCTCACGGAGCCCCGGAATGTGCCTGCTACGGCTGAGCCGAGTGCACTCCACGTTCGGGATGCGTCACACGACGGCAGCCGGGCCGGAGCCACTGACGCCCGCTGAAGAGCGCACCGAACTGCCGATCTCGCGCTCCTTTGGAGATTCGCGATCAGCGCCGAACCGCGCGCTCAGATTGTCGGCGCAGATCAGCGACCCGGACGCCGAATCGACGCGATAAGAACGGAGCCTCTGCGGTGGGCGCTCGCCTGTTCCGAACACGTCATGGTGCTCCATCGACTCTTGCCGCGTCCGAAGACCGGCGATAGCGGACGCGCGTTGGTGGGTTATCCGGACGCGGTACTCGGACACCGCACGACTGGCGCCGGATCGGTCGACGTCGGACGACCGGCGATGTCACAGTCGCCGAGACGTCACACGCGGCGCGAGCCTCACCTGGTGCTGCACGCAGCTCGGGTCGCGCCTGCTGCGACAGATGGGTATGTGTTGCCGCGAGAACTGCCCAGTGCCCTCAGCGGCGCGAGGATTGAACTCAGTTGCCCGAGGAGGTACCGCTCGTGCTCTACCGGATCGTCGCTGACATGGTCGTGGTCGCGCACCTGATGTTCATCGCGTTCGTCGCCGTCGGCGGCCTGCTGGCCTGGCCGTGGCCGCGCCTGCTTTGGCCGCACGTCGCGGTCGTCGCATGGGCGGCAGCGATCGTGACGGTCGGCTTCACCTGCCCGCTCACACCACTTGAGAAGCACCTGCGCGAACGCGCCGTCCACTCCTCCTACGACGGCGGCTTCATCGACCATTACCTCAGCGGTGTCGTCTACCCCGGCCGGTTCACGGTGCTCGCACGGCTGTTGGTGGGAGGACTGATCGTCGCCGGGTACGTCGCACTCCTGGCACGCAACAGACGTCGCGCGCACTCGGGCGCCACCACGTGAACGCCAATCGGGGCTCGTGCAGCGTCGGGTGAAGGACCCGGCGTTCTCGGGTACCGCCGGCGGTGTTATCGCGCGTCGTTGTCGGATGCCTTGCCGGCGTCGTTCCGTGCGGCTCGTGCGAAACCGAAGCAGCGGCCTCCTGCCGTGTCGGCGCCCGAGTACGCTGACCGGCCGGCCACGTTGAGCCCGGCCCCGTCGCTGGGGTGAGCGGGGATCGGCACACTGACCGGCGTGATGGTTGTTCGACGGCGTACCGACATTGATCTTGACGCCCTCGCCCAGGTTGTGGCGCACGTCCGTGCGGCCGACACCTATCCCATCTACCTGCCCGGCGACGATTACCACCGGTTCTTGACGCGACCCGAACCCCTCGAGGCCTGGGTGTCTGAGTGGGACGCACGTATCTGTGGCCATGTTGCCCTCAACGCACAGCCGTCGCCCGGAGCGATGCACGTTCTGCACGACGCCGGCATCGTCGGTCCCCTCGGTGCCATCGCCCGGCTGCTGGTCGATCCCGACGCCCGCGGCCGGGGTATTGCTCGAGCGCTGCTACTGACGGCGGGATCTGCCGCGGTCGCACAGCACCGCGTCCCGGTGTTGGAGTTCGTCGAATCGTCGCACGCCGCCATCGCGCTGACAGGTCGCACCCGACGTCGCACACCTACGCCGGGCGTTGACGGCCGCCGCCAACGATGGTGCCACCCCTCCCCAGACCGACGAGCTGGTCGAAGCCGCCAACCGCATCGCCAGCACCGTCAGATCGATCGCCCGCGGTGTGCTCCCGTCGGTGCTCACCGACCACGGCCTCGTCGCCGCGGTACGCGCCGACCTTCGGCGCGTCGACGCCGACGTCGTCTTCGAGGTCGATCCCTCCTTGGGGTCCGGGCGGCTGGCGACCGAAGTGGAGACAGTCGCCTACCTGTGCTGTCAAGCGGTGCTCCGCGACGCCGACCGATCGTTGGCCAACTCCGTCGCCGTCCGCATCGGACTCGACGGCGACGTCGTCCGAACGGATGCACAACACCGAGGCAGCCAGCGGCGTACCGACTCAACGGGCGCAACGCTCACCATCGCCCGCGATCGCGTCCTCTCCCTCGGCGGTGTGGCCGCCATCGTCGCTGCCGACGACACCGTCGGCCTACACGCCGAACTGCCCAACGCCCCACCCGCCGCCGCATCACCCGATACTCTCGGCTGACCACTGCAGGCGTGAGCCCTCGCCCGGACCCGTCACGGCCGCACTGAGCAGGACTCCCCTCTCGCATGAAATGACGTGGCCTGTCGTTCCTCGGCAGGTGCTGGGCGTTCGAGCCGACTTCCACGCACCTCCCAGGAGTGACAGGGCGACGTCCGTGAAGGGGGAAAATCGCAGCCTTCCGGTCCAGTCCGACCCGCCCGTAACCGGCGGTCGGGGATACATCCACGCCGTCTCGAGAGCGCGGTAAGCGACACATGGGGCCGTCTATGCGATCGAACGGATCGCAAGGCGCTTGCGAGAGCAAACGCGCGTCGGGCCGAGAAGCAGCCGCACCGCCGGGTAGCCGGCGGTTGAGGACCCGGGCGGCCGCGATTACCGGGCGCGGATATCGGACTGTGAGCAAGCGGAGTCGGGCGGTCGAAGCTGACCGTGGAAATCGTTGAGGGCCAAGATCTGGACCTCGGTCGTCTTGGCGTTCGTCTCGGCCGGGCCGCCGGGAGGCGGCTTGGCGGACACGACCGGCGCCGCGATCGTCGCGACGACGACCGCCGACGCGAGCATGATAAGTATCCGCGGGCGCGCCCGCAGGTTCGAACGATTCATGGCCCCTCCTGTTCAGGTCCTCCGACCCGCCTCAATCCGGCCGGTACCTGGCCACTCTCCATCGGGTCTTGCCAGTCGGCGGGCGAGGTGACGGATTGGGCCCGACCGTGACCGCTTGGAAGGTCCATGACCGCACCGAACGCGCCGGAACGTCGAGTAGGCATCCAGGCACTCGTCACCGTCGAGGCTGAACATCACGACGCGGCGTGTCGACGTCGCAGATCCCGCGGGCCAGTCTGCCGCGTTCGCCGTCGGACTCGACAGCAAGCCGTCGGACTCGACAGCAAGCCGTTGGGGTCCTGGCCGTCGTGGTCGGGGACGACCCGTCCAACGGGTTGGGCGGGCGCGCCGGCGCGGTAGGTTGCTGCGAAGCCTTCCCGACCAGTCGGAGGCCCACGGGGAAGTCACGGGGACCACCAAGGAGCGGAACATGAGCCGGTCACTGACCAAGACGTTGTCAGTTGTTGCGATTCTGGGCTCGACATTGATCGCGTGGCCGATCCACGGCGCTCAGGCGGTTTCGAGCACCGTCGTCATCAGCCAGGTGTATGGCGGGGGTGGAAACTCCGGCGCGACGTACACCCATGACTTCGTCGAACTCTTCAATCGTGGCACGACGACGGTCGACCTCGCCGGCTGGTCGATCCAGTACACCGAGCGCGTCGGGAACGGGCAACTTCGGGTCTGCGACCAACCTGATCACGCCATTGTCCGGCTCGCTCGCGCCGGGCCAATACCTGCTGGTGCAGGAGGCGACGAACGCCGCGGTCGGATCGCCACTCCCGACGCCGGATGTCATCGACGCGACGCCGATCAACATGAGCGGCACCGGTGGCAAGGTCGCACTGGTCAACTCCACGACCCCGCTCGGCTGCAACGGTAGCTCGACCCCGTGTCCACCCGCCCAGCTTGCGACCGTCGTCGACCTGCTGGGTTGGGATGGGGCGAACTTCTTCGAAGGCGCCGGCCCGGCCCCGGCGACGACCAGCACCACCGCCGTGTTCCGTGGGAACTCGGGTTGCGTCGATACCGACAACAACAACGCTGACTTCGCTGCCACGACACCGGCGCCCCGCAATTCGGGTTCGCCGCTCAACCCATGCGCGACGACGGTCAATTTGTCGGTCAACGACGTCAGCGCCGACGAGGGCAATTCGGGCACGACCTCGCTCGACTTCACCGTCTCGCTGTCCGCGCCTGCCGGGATCGGTGGCGTGACGTTCGACATCGCCGCAGCGGATGACACCGCGACGGTCGCCGACAACGACTACACGGCGAACTCGCTCACCGGCCAGACGATCCCGGCGGGCAACTCCACCTACACCTTCAGCGTGAGTGTGAACGGTGACGCGACAGCCGAACCGAACGAGACGTTCTTCGTGAACGTCACGAACGTGACGGGCGCGACGGTTGTCGACGCCCAGGGGTTGGGCACGATCGTCAACGACGACGCGGCCATCACCCGGATCCACGACATCCAGGGCAGCGGCGGCACGTCCGCCGTAGGGACGTTCACCGTCGAGGCGATCGTGGTGGGCGACTACCAGACCCAGGGTTCGGGCCAGCTACGCGGGTTCTTCATCCAGGAAGAAGACACCCACGTTGACGCCGATCCCGCAACGTCGGAGGGCATCTTCGTGTTCTGCACCACGTGCCCGGTGGCCGTGAGCGTGGGTGACCAGGTGCGCGTCACTGGCGCCTCCGGCGAGTTCTTCGGAATGAGCCAGCTCACAGCGTCCACGGCTGGCAGCGTCAGCGTGCTCAGTTCCGGTAACCCGCACCCCACGCCGGCGACCGTCGACCTTCCGGTGCCCGGCGTGCCGAACGGCGACCTCGCCGCCGCCACGTCAGCGATCAACGCCTACTTCGAGCCGCTCGAAGGCATGCGCGTGACCTACCCAGACACGCTTTCGGTGAGCGAGTACTTCGAGCTGGCCCGCTACGGCCAGGTGATCCTGACCGAAGGGGGCCGCCCTCACACGTTCACCGCCGTTAACACCCCCACAGCGGCCGGCTTCATCGATCACGAGATTGACCTTGCCCGGCGGACCGTCATCCTCGACGACACCGACAATCGCCAGAACCGCCCTGTCGACGCCCCGAACACGCCCTACTACCACCCGGTTCCGGGGCTGAGGACGACCAACTTCTTCCGCGGCGGCGACACGATCACGAACCTCACCGGCGTGCTGCATTGGTCGTTCGCCGGCCAGACCGGGACCGACGCGTGGCGTATCCGCCCGGTCACCGAGGCGTACAACTATGCCTTCACCCCCGTCAACACGCGCCCGGCTCTCCCCGCCGTCGACGGCAGCCTGAAGGTCGCGAGCTTCAACGTCCTCAACTACTTCCGCACGGTCGACACCAGCAACGTGTGCGCGCCGACGCAGAACCAGGATTGTCGCGGTGCAGACAGCGAGCTCGAGCTCGAGCGCCAGCGGACGAAGATGCTCGCCGCGCTGTCCGCGCTCGACGCCGACATCATCGGCCTCATGGAGATGGAGAACACGCCCGGAGTTGAGCCGCTGGCCGACATCGTCGCCGGGCTCCCGGGCTACGACTACGTCGATACGGGCGTGACCGGCACCGATGCGATCCGCGTCGGGATCATCTACCGCACGTCCACCGTCCGGCTTTCAGGCGCTCACGCGGTGCTCGATGCGCAGGCGTTCGTTAATCCGCGCGGCGCCAGCGTCGACCGCAACCGTCCGGCCGTGGCCCAGACCTTCGAGGAGATCGCTACCGGCGAGCGCGTGACGGTCGTGGTCAACCACCTGAAGAGCAAGGGTTCGGGCTGCGGCGCCGGCGACGACGACACCACCACCGGCCAGGGTAACTGCAACCTGACGCGCACGCTGGCCGCGCAGGAACTGGCGGACTGGCTCGCTACCGACCCGACCGGCAGTGGTGACCGGGACGTCCTGATCATTGGTGATCTCAACTCGTACGCGAAAGAAGACCCGATCGTCGCCCTCCAGAACGCGGGCTACACGGACCTGGTGGCCGAGTTCGGCGGCTCGAGCGCTTACGGCTACGTGTTCGACGGCCAACTCGGCTACCTCGACCACGCGCTTGCCAATGACAACCTTGCCCCTCAGGTGAGCGGCGTCGCCGAGTGGCATATCAACGCCGATGAGATCCCGCTGTTCGACTACAACGACGATCAGCGCACGGCCGACGAGGCCGCGTTCGAAGAGGAGTCGGACAGCCTTCCGCTCTACGAGCCGAACGCGTTCCGCACGTCAGATCACGATCCTGTGATCATCGGCCTGGATCTGGTCAACCATCCGCCGGTGGCGGCTCCCGACTCCGCGGCGACCACCAAGGGCACTGCCGTCTTCATCGATGTGCTTGCCAACGACATCGACGTGGACGGAGACGCCCTGACCATCATTTCGTGGACCAAGGGCGCTCACGGTTCCGTGAAGCTCGTCGACGGGTTGCTCCGTTACGGGCCGAAGGAGTACTTCCGCGGGACCGACACGTTCACCTACACGATCAGCGACGGGAACGGAGGGACGGCCACCGCGATCGTTACGGTGACCGTGACGAAGTAGCGGCGGGCTCATCCAGCGAACCGACTCCAGCCATCCGCGGCGCGCCGGAGCCACCGTCGACGCTTCGGCGCCTCGGTCGTCGGGCCACGCGACAGCTCGCGGATGGGCCGGTCGTGTGCGGCGAGGACCTGACCGGACGTCGCCTGGAGCTGGTCAGCTGGCGGCCGCTCAGGAATCTCTCCGCCCCCTCGACGAGCTCGCGGACGACGCTTGCGGAGGGTACCACCGACGTGACGGCGCCAACCGACTCACTCGCGTAGAGCGCCATGGCGGCGATCTCGATCTCGCCCGTAGTCAGGGCGGCCGCCTGCTTCGATGGCGACTTGAGAACCGCCAGGTATCGCAGCTCGGTCGAGGCAGTGTGGCGCCAGCTTGGTCGGATCGATCCTGTGCACCGACGGTGAACTCCTACCCCGATATGACCCCTATTTGTCGAGTGCGAAGAGCAGGAACTGGGTGAACTGGCTCGCGGCGAAGTTGTTGTCGCTCAGGAGCATCAGGGAGCGTCTGCCGTCGGGCAGGTCGGGGCCGATGGCCATGCCCTCGATGTTGTCGAGCGGGATGCCGAGCGTACGCAGGTCGAGTAGGAGTGACTTTTCGACGAGTCGGATGTCGCCGAGTTGGCTGGCGACGCTATCGGCGCCGTCGACGTTCGACGCATGGGGGAACGAGACCGAGTAGAGCTTGATCGTGTTGCCTGTTCCAGGTGCGCCCACCGAGAACGAGCGCTCCATTGAGAGCATGAACTCGTTGTTGAACGGCAGCAGTTCGACGAGACCGTTCACGGAGAATTGGTTGGGCGGCACCGGCGGCTCCGCGACGGGGTCGGTCTGGTAGACGAACTGCCTCTGCAGCCGCCTCGTGATGAGGTTGTATCGCAGAATCCGTGCGGGGCTGCCGCCGGTGAGGTTCGCAGCCGGCCCGTCCTGCAGCAGGGCGCCCTCCATCCCCACGAACAGGTGCCGGCCGTCGGGCGTTACGGCTGCGGCTTCGAAGGCCAGGTTCGGACGGACGCCATGGGTGGGGCTGAGTTCGGTGAACGCGCTGGGGACCGGGAGGTCTCCGAGGAAGGTACCGTCGAGGCCATAGCGGCGCACCCACGGAGCGATGCCGCGCCCGGGGATGCCCTCCGACGTGACGATGAGCTCACCGCTCTTCGTCAGGGTGAGCCCTTCGGGATCCAGCCCCGACAGCGGGTAGGGCTGCCCGTCCGGAGCGAGCAGCGTGGTGACGTCGAGGAACTCGACGTCACCATCGTCGAGACGGCCGTCGTCGAGATCGACGCGCAGGGTGTAGTAGCGGGCCGGGGCGAACTGGCTTTGGTCGTCGGAGATGGCGTAGAAGACGCCCCGACCCTCATCGAATGTGATGCTCGACAGTCCACCCACCTGCGTGCCCTCGAAGTCGGTCCCCGTCGGGAAGATTGACTGTCCGACGAACTCGAGGGTGGGCGGCCTTGCACCGCTGCCGGCCGCGGTCGCGACCGCGCTCACCGTCGCCATCGAGACGGCAACCGCCAGGGCAAGCCCGGCAGTGCTCTTCCCTCCTCGCATGATCCCTCCTCCCGTTCGTTCGTGATCTCGTTCGTGGCGTCGTCGGCTGTTGTCGAGCGTGGGATGGGGTCGGTCCCGGCATCCCCAGCTCGACTCCGGAGTGTTACGCCCCTGGGATTCGCAAGAGAGCGAGTTGACCGCCCTCGCGCTTGTAGGTGAAGTCGGGCTCGCCGTCGCCGTTGTTGTCGTCGCCGGGCGCCTTTTCGACCCACAGGGTGTGCGCCTGCACTGTGATCAAGAACGCGCCCGGGCCGAACGCGGACGAGGCGTCCACGATGCCCGAGCTCTCCCAGGCACCCTGGTTGCCCGCGGCTCGTCCGTCGACGTCGGTGGGCCCGCCGTCGGCGGACTGGTCGACCGTCACCACGACCTCAGGGGCGCCGGCGAACGGCACGAACCAGAGCCGGGCGGTGGTGGCGTTCGGGTCGGTGGAGCCGACCGGGAACTGCTGGCTCGAGCCCGGGTCCTCGGTGAGAAGCAATCCGTTGGCCGTGCTCTCGATGTTGTCGGGCTGGTGTACCTCGTTCAGCGTCTTCACGGGGTTGTCGTCGCCCTCTACGAACACGGTGAGCGAGGTGACGACGGTGGGGTCGGCGGGGTCGAGCACCATCTTCCAGACCCGGCCGTTGGTGGACCTGAAGGGCGTGTCCAAGGTTGATGTCGGAGTCAGGCCCCGGCCGGAGTCGACGAGGTACACGACGTTCTCCATGCCGGGTCGCTTGTCGTAGGCGATGTCCTCGATGCGGACGAACTGGAACACGTTGTTCGTGTCGCTCCAGTATTCGAGCACCCATTGCGGACCGTCGAGCCCCGTCAGCGGCAGCCCGCGGTTGTCACGCTGCCAGCTCCCGTTGTTCGGCGGCAGCGGGAAGCCGACGTCGGCGGCCCTGATCTCGCTGCCGTCGGGGTTCTTCCCCGTGGCAATGTTCTTCGGCACCTTGATGAAGTGCCCGGTCACGACGGTGCCCGAGCCAGGAAGCACGTCGTAGTAGTTCTTCACGCCAGGCGTGTCGGACACGAATGCCCACAGGTCGCCCTCGTCGGCGAGGAGCGCGTCCGTGTCGGGGGCGATGTACGAATACACCTGCGACTGCGCAGGAACGGCGCCGGCCGGGAACACGCCGGTGAGCGGGCCGCTTGTGAAGGTGTCGTCGCCGGTGAGCACCACGAGGTCGTCGTGGCCCGGGATCGCCACGGCGTTCTCGTGGTTCAGCCGGCCCATCCCGTAGATCGGGCCGTGCTTCCCGGTTCGCACGTCGAGCGCGACCACGAGGCCGACCTGCTCCTCGGCCGGGTCGCCGATCGCGGGTGGCCAGGAGGCTTCCTGCCGGTACACGTAGTCGAGTGACTCCTCGTTGGTGAACAGGATCTCGCGGTCGAAGCCCTCCTTCGCGGTGGCGAGGTAGCTCGAGCAGAAGCGCTGGTAGCCCTCGCTGCTCGTGATGGCGAACGAGCCGCTGAGCACGCCGGCGGAATGCTGGTTGAGGACCAACTGGCTCACCTGGGCGTTGTCGAAGTCGTTCTCACCGTTCGCGGCCGTCGGTGCAGCCACGTTGTACGGGAACGGCACCTTGGCCGTCTCGTGGTTCACGTAGAGATCAACCCGCCCGTTGCCTCGTGGACGCACGGCGATGCCGTCGGGGATCGCCTCGAAGCGGTAGCCGCTGTTCAGCACATCGCCGACCGTCAGCAGCGGCGTGACGGTCACACCGCTCTTCGCCGGTGTGAGCATCGATGCCCGCTGTGTCTGGAATCCGCTGTCGTTGTCGCCGGCGAGCGCGCCGGTCGTGGGCAGCAAGGTGGCTGTCACGGCCAGTGCGGCGACGATCGTGATGCGTCGTTTCATGGTCCCCTCCGATGGCAGCGACGCGCGCTTGCCTGAAGTCCCCGGGCAAGGGAGGCCTCGTCAAGATCTGCGTACTCGACTCACCGCCCTCGGCCCCCTGCCGAATCGCCTAGGAACGAACCATGCCAGATCCCGCCCGCTCTGGCAAGCCGCCACGGCCGACCGGTCCCACCCAACCTTTCTCGCGCACAGGTCGAATGGCAAGGTTCGACAGGTGTACCGCCGACCGCGGCCGGGCCGCTGGTATACCGAACCCCGGTCTGCGACGTTCGGTAGCGCCGGACTGCCGGCGATCCCGGACGCGGCCGACCGTCATTATCGCGCGTCGTTTTCGGACATCGGTCCTGGTCTCGCGCGGGTGGGTGTCGTGGCGTGGTCGGTCAGGTGACGGGTGCGTTGCGTGGGCGTTGCCGTCGCCGGCACAGCGCGGGCCCTCGAGTCGCTCGCGGATGGCCAGATCGAACGGGTACGCCGTGGTGACGACGTCGTACACCGCCGAACGCCTGCGGGCTCGATGACCTAACGCAGCTGTCGATTGCTCATCTGCGCGGAAGTCGCTCGCCGAGCGGGCAGAATCTGTCCGTGCGGTATCGGTTCGCCGAAAGCCTGCTGGACACGACTCGTTACGAGCTGTTCTGCGACGGCGAGCAGGTCCACGTCGAGCCGCAGGTGTTCGACGTGCTCGCCTTTCTCGTCGAGCACCGCGACCGCGTCGTGCACAAGACGGAGCTCCTCGATGCCGTGTGGGGGCATCAGTTCGTCACCGAGTCGGCGTTGACCACTCGTGTCAAGCAGCTCCGTCAAGCGGTCGGTGACAACGGGCGGGATCAGCGGATCGTGCAAACCGTTCACGGCCGTGGCTACCGGTTCCATGCTCCCGTCGAGGAGTTGCCCGGTGGCACCGAGAGAGAACCGCTGTCGGTACCCGCGGAGCTGCGCCAGGAGATCCGCTTCTGCACGACGCCAGATGGGACGCGCCTCGCGTACGCGACCGTCGGAACCGGTCCGCCGCTCGTGCGCGCAGCGCACTGGATCACCCATCTCGACTACGACTGGCAGAGCCCGGTCTGGCGTCACTGGTTGGTCGGGTTGGCTCGCCGGCACACATTGGTGCGCTACGACGAGCGAGGCTGTGGATTGTCGGATCACGACGTCGACAACTTCTCGCTCGAGGCGTGGGTTCAGGATCTGGAGACCGTCGTCGACGATCTCGGTCTCGAACGCTTCCCACTACTCGGCGTCTCGCAAGGCGGAGCCGTCGCCGTCGCGTACGCGGCCCGGCATCCAGAACGAGTCACCCGTCTGGTCCTCTTCGGTGCGTACACGTGTGGGCGCATGCGCAGGGCGACCACCGATGAGATGCGACGCGAGGCAGAACTGCAGATTGAGATGGTTCGCCTTGGTTGGGGACGAGAGGACGCAGCCTTTCGCCGTTTCTTCACATCCAGCTTCATCCCGGACGCGCCTGCGGAGCTGTGGGAGTCATTCGCCGAGTTGCTGCGACGCACGACGTCAGCGGAGAACGCGGCACGCCTCTTGGAATCGTGGGCCACGATCGATGTCAGTGAAGCCGCAGGTCGGGTGCAAGCACCCACCTTGGTACTGCACGCTCGCGACGAGATCCGCGTTCCAGTGGAACAGGGACGAGTGCTCGCCTCGCTGATCCCGGGGGCACGCTTCAAGCTCCTCCCCAGCCGCAACCATCTTCTCCGCGGAGATGAGCCGGCGTGGACGGAGTTCCTCGACGAAGTCGAAGCCTTCCTCGCCTGATCTCCACGCGGTCTCCAAGAGTCGCGCGATCCCTGATCGCACAATGCAGGCATGCACGCACACATCGATGCCGACGCCTCGTCAGTCACCGGTCCGCCAGTTCACCCACGCGATCCTGTGCTCGCCGGTGTCCGGGCCATCGCCCCGCTCGCCGCCGGATTGATGCCACTGGCTTTGACGGTTGGGACTGCCGCGGCGCGATCCGGACTCCCCCCGCTGGTCGGCTGGGCGTCGTCGGCGACGCTGTACGGTGCCTCGGGACAGCTCACCTGGATCCAGATGGCCCACAGTGGCGCACCGGCAGCGATTGTCGTCGGAGCAACGCTGATGGTGAACATGCAGATGGTGCTATACGGCGCTGCGATGCGCAGGTACTGGTCGAGCACGTCGCGACGGTGGCGCCTCGGAGCCGGACACCTCATGGTGAGTCCCGTGTTCGCCGTCGTCACCGACCACCATCGAAGCGAGGACGACCCGGTACGGCGTCAGATGTTCTACCTGGCCGCAGGCCTGACGCTGTGGGTGACTTGGCTGGCGGTGACCGGCATCGGCTACGCCTTCGGCGGACTCCCGTCGGTGCCGGTACTGGCGTTGCTGAGTCCACTGGTGATCCTCAGCCTGGCGCTGCGCGCCGTGCGCGACACCCCCACGCTTGCCGCACTGATCGCGGCCTCGACCATCGCGGTCGCTGCGCGGAGCCTGCCGTACGACCTCGGCACGGTGTTTGCCGGCATGACGGGCATCGCCACCGGCCTCGTGGTCAGTCGAATCGCTCGCACCGACGCAACGCGCGCGGAGGTCTCCGAGCGATGAGCGCGTGGATCACCCTCATCGCGACGAGTGCCTTGACCCTCGCACTCAGAGCCGGACCGTCGCTCATCGATAGCCGTGCCAAGCTTCCCACGTTCGTGCAGCACGCCAACCGCTTCGCGGCTCCGGCGTTGATGGGTGCCCTCGCAAGCCGCAGTGTCGCAACCCAGGCGTCGACGACCGACGTCATGCCGGTGCTCGCCGCAGTCGCTGCCGCCGTGCCGGTGGCCCTGCGGACACGCTCGATGGCGTTGCCGATCGTCGCCGGCGTCGCAGTGTTCATGCTTACGGCCGCCCTCCGCTGAGATCGGCGAGGACACAAGCCAAAATACAACGACTCGTCATCGCCCGAGGAATCTCCCCGAAGCAGCGCGCAATGCGCGTCCGCGAGGACCGGCGATACCGGGCACCCGGATCACCGTGCGGGCCATGTGTTATTCGGACGACTTCCGATTCCGACCATTTCATCGGGCACTGCGACCACTTGTGGGTGGTGGCCGCGCGGTCAGGATGGCTTCATGCTGACGACACCTTGGGTCCGACCTTCTCCGAGTCTGCGATGAATCGTCTCCGGGTGATCCTCGGTGACGCCGGCGCGGTGGTCCTCGCCGGGGTGAGCGTGCTCCACGTCTACTGGGCGGCCGGCGGGCGACGCGGCCAAAACGCGGTGATCCCGACGTCGGGCGGCCGCCCGCTGATAGCACCGTCCACGGCGGCCAGCGTTGCCGTCGCCACGGCGTTGGCGACGGCCTCTGCGCTCTACCTCGGGGCGACGGCGCGATGGCAGCCGAGATGGGTCTACCGCGCCGGTACGAGCGGCGCGGCGACGGTGCTCGTCGCCCGGGCGATCGGGGACCGCCGCTATGTCGGTTTTCTGAAGCGGTCCCGGGACTCGGCGTTCGCCCGGCGCGACACGTACCTTTATTCGCCGCTGTGCACTCTCCTCGCCGTCGCCGGCGCAGTCGCCGCGGCATGACGCATTTCCGCGGCCCTCGTCGTCGAACTTGAAGAGTACGACGAGAGGAGCATGAGGCCGTACCGACCACCCGGCCCACTTGACAAGGGAGCGTCGGATGCACGGAGTGGACCACGGGTGCTGGATTGTCGGCACGTAGGCGTGCTCTGGAACCGGCGCTACAGGACACGGCAGGCCGGTGTTACGCGTCGGATCGGATGTCCGCGTTGGCGGTCAGGAGCGAGCGAGTCATCCACGTTGCCGACGAGTTGGGTGATGGCGCTGATGGGTTGAATGCCTCAGGCGGTATCAGGGATCGGAGCGGGATCTCCCCGATGTGCCGTGCTCTTCGCCGGTCGTACGTTCGTCGTGTGGTTGTGACGCGACGTTGTAGGGGGATTGCGCTGCTGCTGGCGGTCGGAGTGGTCGCCTGCTCTGATGACGATGGCGATGCCGACCGCACGGTCGCTGGCAACACGACCGCGGCGACGGCGCGTGCTGCCGCTGCCACCGAGAACACTGGCCTCGAGGCGGCGTTCGAGTTCGCCGAGTGCATGCGGGACAACGGCGTCGAGGACTTCCGCGATCCGCAGATCCGCGCCGACGGCGACTACTTCCTTGAACCCCCCGCTGACGTCGGTGATGAGGAGTTGACGCTGGCCGAGGCCGCGTGTGAGCACATCCTCGGCCCGCCCAGCACCGCCACCGCCGTGAACACCGATGACGTCGCCACTGGGTGGGCGCGGATCGTGCCGGGTGGCGACTGTCAGTGCGCGGACGGCTCGGAGTTCAGCTTCTGGGTGCGTGAGGCGAACCCAAACCGGGTCGTGTTCTACCTTCAAGACGGGGGCGTCTGCTTCTCTGCCGAGACGTGTGCACCTGACCGCGACCTGTACCAGACCACGGTCGCCGAGGGTCCGATCGGCGAGGGTGGCATCTTCGACTTCGCCGACGCGCGCAACCCGTTCGCCGACTACTCCGTCGTCTACGTCTCGTACTGCACGGGTGACGCGCACCTCGGCAACACCAGCACCGAGTACGCACCGGGCCTCACCGTGCAGCACAAGGGGTACGTCAACGGCGCCGCCGCCCTCGACTACCTGGCCGCCACCTTTCCCGGTGCGACCGAGGTCGCGGTGGTGGGCGAGAGCGCCGGCGCGATCGCCTCACCGCTGTATGGCGGCCTCGTCTCGGATCGGCTTCCAGACGCCCGGATCACAGTGTTGGCGGACGGATCGGGTTCGTACCCCGACGTGCCCCGCGCCAATGAAATCATCGCTGCTTGGGGCACCGGCGACGCCATCGCGGGCTGGCCAGACAACACCGACACGACCGTCGAGCGGTGGAGCGTTCCGGGGCTGTTCATCCAGGGTGGACGACACCAACCCGACATCGTTTTCGCCCGCCACGACTACGCCTACGACGAGAACCAGCAGTCCTGGTACCCGCTCGCCGGCATCCCCGCGGACGATCTCCTGTCGCTGATCGATGCGAACGAGACCCAGATCGAGGGGGCCGGCGTCAACCTGCTCAGCTACATCGCTCCGGGCGACGCCCACACCGTGCTCAGCGACGGAACCTTCTACGCCGAAACACTCAACGGCGTCAAGCTCGCCGACTGGGTGACCAGGCTGATCGAACGCGGACAGGTCAACGACGTTCACTGCACGGACTGCACAACTGACTGAGCACCAGCCTCGCCGATGTCAGATAAGGCGTCGCGGATCATCCGACGCTTCGGCCAAACGACCGCGTCCTCGAAGTGCCGACACCGTACGCGCCAGATCCGGCGGTTTCGGACCCGCCGGCCTGATCACGACGCCCGCGCTATCCGGACACAAAGGATCGGGTCAGTCTGTCCGGGTGAGCGTGGTCGTGTGCGGGGTGGAGGTCGCCAAGGGGTCGACGCGTCTCTCCACCTCGACCATGTGGGGCGCTCGCTACTGGTGCTGCGGCTCAGACTGCCCGAGAGCGTTCGCCAACGACCCGCGGTCGTTCGTCGCGTGTGCCGTGCCAGGACGGGTCGACCGTCTCCGGACGATCAATCGTCCGCTACCTCGGTCGCGTTCGCCGACCATTCGAGAAAGCCCTCCCTGCACGCCGCGACGGGCGGGATGTAGACCTCGAGAAAGAACATCAACTCGTCGGTCTCCTCGTCGAGCCGGGCGTCGAAGCCCAGTTCGGCAAACGGTGTCAGATCTGCGCCGTCGACCGAGCAACTGAATCCACCTGGTGCCAATTCGGCGATTGCGCCCCGCTCATCGGGGAACTCGACGTCGAAACTGCCTTCGTCGCTCGGTGTGAAGATCGCACCACGCATGAACGGCGGTCCGTCGAGCAGTTCGAGCGCGCACGTCTCGCCGCTGCAGGAGTCATCGACTCGTTCGAACGACATGAGCCCGCCAGGGACGATCTCGAAGTCTTCCGGATTCCTGAACTGGAAGTCGTCGAGCGCGAAGTCACCGACCGACCAGTTGCCCTCCAACTGCACGCTGTCGTCGTCGGGGAGGATGAAATCGATGAGTGCCGCGGCCGCGGCGACAACACCGACCGACAGTGCGATCACGGTGACGTGGGTCGCGACCGTTGTGGTCGCCCACCAGCCGGTCAGCTTGCTGACCGAACCGACGACCTTCGTCGGTTCGAGTCCCGACAGCGCGCTGCCCAGGTCGTCCGACAAACCGGCCAAGCGCCCCGTGCCCGTCACGGTGCCGGCACCGAGGACGAGCCCCCCACCGACCGCCACGACCACGACGTTGCGGATCTTGCGGCGGCGGATCTCGTCGACGCGTGCGGTGAGGATCGGGGAGTCGGCCGAGTCCTCGTCGACGACGATGATTACGTCTGGGTACTTCCGCCCGAGCCGCCGCGCCCGGCGCCTCGACATCACGCGGGCGTTGCAGGCGTACCGCGTGACCTCAACCAGGGCGCCCGGCGCCTGGTGCTGCAGCTTGCTCACGATCTCCGCGACCACCGCCTTCGCCTTCGCCGACTCGCCACCGAACACGATGACACCGTTCGGGACCGACTCCTTCTTCGCGTGCCAGACGCCGACCAGCACTTGCTGATAGGCGTCCGAGTCGCGCTCCGCGATCTCGTCCGCCGTGGTCCTCACGTGATGTCTCTTCCGCAGCTGTTCGAGATCGTCCGGCAAGGCCGGCGGCAGCGATGCATCATCGACGAGGATCGGCAAAGTGCCCGACTCGTTGCTCGAACGGAGAGCGAGCGCGACCTCGCGCCGGACCATGTCGCCGGGCTCGAACAGCCGCGACTCATCGACCGGCCCCACCTCCGGCCCCTTCCACCGCGGTCCGACGACGACCATCACCGCGTCCGACCGGCCGATCTCCTCCTCGATCCGTTCCTCCCAGAGCTGACCGAGGATGTTGTTCTTGACGTCGCGGTACACGTTCGTGCTCGTGAGATCCTCCCGCAGACGGCGGTCGAGCACATCCACGAAGGACGATGTGTCGTCTCGCCGATACGAGATGAACACTCGCGGCGATTGGACGTAGGTCGAGCTCGCGGCCACGGGCACGTCCGGCCCGCCGATGGGTTCGGCGGTTTCGCGGGTGTCCGGCGTCGTCACCGCCGGAGCCGGCCACGCCGCCGGTGGTTTCCAGCTCGTCCCGTCCCCCTTCCGTAGATGGACGCAATGCTACGACGGCGGCGGCGGCCGATGTCGAGGGATTTCGACAGGCGCGTTCGGTGGCTGGGGCGGCGCTCGGGCCGTTCGAGACCGGTCTCGGCGAGGGGTTCGTCGTCGCCATCGTGAGGGCGAAACGCTTGTGTCAATGGTTGAGACGCGGCGAACGAACCACGCCGCGGGGATTGTGATGGTGACTGGGACTGGTGGCGTCGGCAAGACCCGGCTCGTTCGCCGTGTCGCTACGGATATCGCGGTGAGCATTTCTGGCGGTGTTCGGCGCCGCAGCCCGTCCGGCGCGCTCGCGGCCTGCGCAGCGCTGGTGGCCCGGCAGCGTTGACCGCCAACCGTGTCCTGCCTGAAACCGTCGGGCTGGTGGCGGGCCGAGTCTCGCCGGGGCGGGATTACCGGATGGGTCGCGAGCGCGATCGACCCGGCGGTACCGGATGCTCGGCGCCGTCGTTATCGCGCGTCGTTTCCGGATGGTCTGGCAGGGTCGGGTGATGGTTGGCTGTCCGAGCTGTGCCTGATCTGGCGTCGCCGGCCCGAGTTCCGTGCAACGCTCACTAGGCTCGAACGATGCTGCTGGACGGCGTGAACCACGTGGCCGTGCTCACTTCGGACACGGAGCGCCTGTCGCGTTTCTACACAGACATCTTCGACGCGCCTCCGGCTCGCACCATCGAGCAGCAGACCGGCTTCAAGCTCTCGCTCATCGACATCGGCGACGGGCGCGAGCTGAACGTGTTCGAGATCGACGGAAACGCCGAGGCTGACCGTCAGACGCCGATGTTCGGTCGGGGCCGTCTCGACCATGTGGGACTTCAGGCAGCTTCGCTTGAGGCGTTCGAGGAGATCCGGCGTCGCCTTATGGCCTGCGGCGCCGCTGATGACTTCGTCACCGACTTCGGCCCGGCTTTGTCGCTGTTCTTCGTCGACCCGGACGGGCTCGAAGGTGAGGTCCTTGTCGCGAATCCCGACGCCG
This sequence comes from Ilumatobacteraceae bacterium, assembly GCA_963776935.1. GTDB lineage: Bacteria > Actinomycetota > Acidimicrobiia > Acidimicrobiales > Ilumatobacteraceae > JALOLG01. Next base: position 278,966 of record CAVZOP010000002.1, read on the forward strand.
AGCCGGGTGTCTTCAGGCCGCCAGGCACTCGAGCGACCCGCTTCACCGCACCGACGTAGCTGCGCCCGCTTGTTGCTGCGTCGGAGTCGCCACGCTCGCCCCGGCAACGCGCCCGGAAGACGGAGAAGAACCGCACCGGACCCGGCGTTGCCGGATGGTCTGCGCCCTCGTCGCCGGACGTTGATATCGGATGGAGTGCGGAGACGTTCTTGGTCGACACTGTCGGGATGGCTCGCCTTGCCGACATCGTGATCGACTGCGCGCACCCGGCTGCGCTGGCGCGATTCTGGGCGGCGGCGCTGGATGGCTACGCCATCGCCCCGTACGACGATGACGAACTTGAACGGCTGCGGTCGATCGGTATTGAGGACCCCGAGGATGATCCGAGCGTGCTGGTGGTGGCAACTGCGGATCGACCACGGCTGTGGTTCCAGCGCGTTCCCGAATCCAAGCAGTCGAAGAACCGAGTACATCTTGATCTGCGCGCCGATGACCTCGACAGGGAGCTGAGCCGGCTGACGGCACTCGGCGCGACGGTGCTGAGCGTTCAGCCCATCGCCGACCTCGTCGTGATGCGCGACCCCGAGGGCAACGAGTTCTGCGTGCTTGCAACTTGAGCCGGCGTTACCCGGCCTGTCGCTCTGCGCTTACCGCACTTGCGGGTCGTGGCGCGCCGGCATTTGCTCCGGCATGACCGTCGTTGGAGCCCATGGCGGGCCGAAGATGGTGACCATCGCTGTGATCGACACCCGGCGAGGCGGGCGCGACACTGTTGCCCGTCGAGCGAGGAATGCAGAAGCGTCGTCGCAATTCTGCGACGGTCTGGCGCAGGTGGCTTGCGCGTCTCGCCGTCGGCGTCGTCGTCGTGGTGTTCGTCGGTTGGTTTGACCGATGGGCGCAGGATGACTCCGCTCCCTCCACCGCACCTTCGTTGGCGGGCTCGCCGTGGCAACGCCGTCCGGCACCAGTCGACTCGGTCTCCGACGTCTTGCCCGAACTTGAACCCGACAGTGCATGGGAGCCCGACGACGCCGTGATCGAGTTGGACGGGTTGGCGTTGATCGCCGAACGCCGACAGCGATATCGGTCGACCGTCTCCGCAGGGCTCGCCGTCCGCCATCTGCTCGAGAAGGATCCAGGGCCGGATGTTGTCGGCCGCACCGGGCTGTACGAGTTGCGAGTCGACTGTCCCGACCGTTGCCACGAGGTGCTCGTCGCTCGCGGCGGGAGCACCGTCATCCTCCTCACGCCCTTGACGGCTGATCCTCGCGCCCAAGAAGCACTCGTCGGTGTCGCCGAGCGCTACACCGACGTGCTCCCTGGCGAACGGGGCCCGGTTGAGCCGACCGTGTGGTGGGTCCGGTCGGGGCTGGCTCTCGGCGTGTTGGTCGTGCTGGTGGCGCCTTTCCTCTTTTGGCAGGTTGGGCTTGCCGCTGGGGTGCGGGCGTACACACCGCACCGGCACCACCGAAGTGGCCTGCCGCCGCCGTACGTCGTGGACGTCTGTGCCGAAGCATCGGCGGCGCGTCGGAGGTCACGACTGCTGTTCGCTGCCCAGCTCAGTGTGTTCCTCGTCCTCGGCGCGCTCGCCGCGAACGCCGCGTTATTGGGTGTCGCGGCGCTGGCCACACCCGTCGCTTGGCTCGTAGGACGTGTCGTGATGCGCCCCAAGTCCGGCGCTGGTGATCGACGACGCTGGACGAGCAACGGCTCGGTCGGGCCCACGATCGTCACGGTCGTCGCCTGGCCGTTGGCGGCGGTCCTGCTTGTCGTCGGCGGGTCGGCCGCCGCCGACGCCGTGTTCGGTCCTGAGCCCGAACGGGCGCAGGAGTTCGAGCTCGAAGAGGGGTTGCCGATCGGCGGGATCCCGTTCATTGTCGTCGGGCTGATGCTGCTCAGCCTTGTTGGGCGCTTCAATCGGCGTTGGCGGATCAGCGCGGCTCGTGCAAGGGTCGACAGCGACTCGAACGCGTCGCTGCTCTACCTCCGCGCCTTCGAGGATGATCAGCTGACGATCATCTCCGATCCGGCCGGCCGGCGGCCTCTGAATGAGTTGTTCACGCTGCGACTGAGGGAACCGTACGAAGAGGCTGTGGTGTGGGAACTGTCCCGCCTCGGACCCGTCGTCGCGATCGCGGAGCCCGGAACTTCGTTGCTTGCCGAGCCGCTCGGCGCGACTCGCGAGCAGGTCCCCGAGTCTGAATGGCAGGAAGTGGTGCGCCGGCGGATCTCCAAGGCAGACCTGATCGTCGCGGCGATCGGTCGCACACCCGGGTTGTCGTGGGAGATCGACCACCTCGTTCGCAACGGTCATCTGGATCGGTTCGTGCTCGTGGTGCCACCCGACACCGCCGAACAGATCAGCAATCGCTGGCAGGTCGTTGAGACCGTCGTCGTGACGGCCGGGGGCCCACCGCTCGCCGTCGCCGTCGATCCGGCGTGCGTGCTCGCAGCACGGCTCCAGCCGGACGGACGCTGGCGAGTGGCGATCGCTGACCGCCGAGACGAGGCGGCATACCGAGCCGCGGTCGGCGTCCACGTCCGGGCGGCTCTCGCGTCCAGCCGGACGGGCGAGGACAAGATCGAACCTGTGTCGCCCCGCATCCGTGAACCGTCACTGGCGAAGCGAACCGCGTCCACGGGCCGTGTGATCATCGAGTCGATCACCCACCCGAGTGCGGCGACCGAAGAGCTTCGAGCGCAGTTCCAGGCCGACGTCGACGTGCTAAGAGCCGACCTGGAACGCGTGCTCACTGATGCTCGGCAACGAACTCAGCCGCTGGTCCGCGCCTTGCACGTCGCCGTGCCCGAGCGCCGAGGCGGGAACCCAGCCATCGCGGCTCGTTGGCGCCGCCTCCTCGGGTGTTTCATCGATGCGTTCCTCTTCGCCATGGTTGGCACTTTGATCTACGTCGCCGGTGGCCCGTTATGGGTCGCGCTGGTGATCGAGTCGATCTACGTCATCGGATGCGTGCACGTCTGGGGACGGACGCTCGGAAAGCTGATCGTTGGGACGCTCGTCGTAACGACGGATGACGGAGGACGACCAAACTGGCGGGCGAGTGTCCTACGCTGGGCACCTGCCGGCTGGGCGTGGGGCCTCGCTCCCACCGACTCCATCGTTGTCGACGTACTCCGAGCCGTCGCGGTCATCGTCGTCTATTTCCCGGTCCTCCGAGATCCCGATGGACGCGGAGTGCACGACCAACTCGCCGGCACGATCGTCCTACGAGCTCGCCAATGATTCCGACGTCGCCATCCCCGGCCCTGGCCCAGCCTTCAGTTCGTCACCGCGACACGGCGCTCCTCCGTCATCGTCTCGGCGATTGGACGCGCTCGCGTGAGCAAGAACGGCGGCGCAGAAGCCCAACACGAGTGTCGTGGAGCCGGCGGTACCGGACGCGCGATGCCGTCGTTGTCGGAGGGCGGTATCGGACGCCGGTTTGGGGCGTGCTCGTCACACAGAAATTGGTGCGATAGTGCTTCGTATCAGTCGCCGCTGGATGGTCCGCCGATGGCCGCGATGAGCGTGGTGCTGTTGGTGACGGCGCCGACGAATCGGTGTTGGTCGTCGGGGCTGTAGTTGGTCGACCATCGGTGGGAGCCGTCGGCGGTGGCGACGGCGTCGATGTTCGTCCACATCGTGTAGAGGGTGTCGTCGTCGGCGTGGAACGGCCAGGAGTAGCGCTGCGGATCGAAGGGCGCCTGCCAGCGAGTGTCGCCGGTGGCGAGCTCATAGGCGAAGAGGGTCTGTGAGGGTGGGTCGACGAAGTAGGCGGCGCTGTCGCCGATCGCCCACACATTGTCGTAGACGGCGGCGCCCGGGTTCGTCCACAGCTGGGCGCCGGTGGCGGTGTCGTAGCCGACGACGACCTGGTCGTCTTGGCCGCCGGTGATGAACACGCCGTGGGCGGCGCCACCGATGACACCGGTGATCGGGGTGTCAGTTTCCCAGAGGACGTCGCCGCTGGCGGCGTCGATAGCGATGGGGCCGGGGACGGTGATGACGGTGTCGCCGTCGACGGCAGCGGTGGAGAAGGGGATGTTGGCATCGGCAGGGGACACGGCCCGTTCGATCTCCCACAGCAAGGTGCGGTAGCTGCCTGACAGTTCGGACGCGACCCGGTTCCACAGTGGGTCGTCGCGTCAATGACCGACTGGATTCTCACCTCTGCACACCATCAAAGGTGTGACCGTGGTCACGGCGAAGAACCGGTGATAGTGATCGTTTGACGAGGTCCTCGCTCGGCAACCTGACCAACTCTTGACAAGCGATTCCTTAACTCTCGGGTGACCTCGCCGATCGGCATGTGTGCTGCCGCCCGATCGTACTGCTTCAACTACCTATGTCACGGAAACTGCTGAACGCGTCTCTAAATACCGCGACCGGGGTGGGTCGCTGATCGAGATCCTGATCGCGATCGTTTTGCTCGGTGGTGTTGTGGGAGGGACGATGGCGATGTTGCGCGCCACGATCCTGAGCGGAGCCGTGCACCGTGATCACGCCAAGGCACACGCCTGGCTGCAAACGACGTCCGACATCCTGTACGCGTCGCCGAAGGTGTACTGCAACACGATCGACCCTGACGGCGGAGAGAACACGGTGCGAACTGAGTACGAAAACATCGTCGTCGACGTCGAGACCCCCGAGGGATGGAACGAGTGGCAGATCAGTGTTGTCGCCCCCGTGCAGTTCTGGAACGCCGGTGAGATCGACGCCGATCCGGACGTCGACTTGTTCTTCGGTTCGGCGTGCGACCCCAACCTCGAGCTGCAGCTCATCGAGTTGCAGGTGAGGGCTCCCAGCGGTCGCATCATCGAGTCGGTGGAGATCGTTAAATGAGCCGACGCCGCCCCGAGACCAGAGCGATCGAGACACGAGACGCCGGGTTCACGCTTGTCGAGATGTTGATCGTCGTAATGATGACGGGGGTCGTCGCGGTCGTGATCGCGGCAACCGTGATCGTCAGCTTTCGGACATTTCCTGACGTCGAGGATCGCGCCGACACAGCGATCACCCTTCAGGGCCTGACCACCTGGCTCCCACCGGACGTCGACTCGGCCAACCCCGGCCAGTTCGACACATCGACGAGCGCCTCCTCCGGATGCACCGGCGCCGATCCAGGCGTCAACCTGCTCCGTCTCAACTGGGAGGAAACCGCCTTCGGCAAGACCACCAGCTACGTCGCCAACTACCGGTTCGTCGCGTCTGGCCTCAACTACCGGATCAAGCGCATCTCATGCTCGGGGACTTCGGCACTCGGCGAGGCGCAGTTACGCGACGTCACCGGCGCGCTGCCTGCGACGGCTCCGACCGTGACACCACGCGACACCGATGCCGACGGTTTGGACGACACCGTGACGTTCTCGATCGTCACGCTCGCGGGCACCACCGTGGACATCGATGCCGCCTCGAAGAATCCCCACGAGACCATCCCGCCGGCGCCCACGACGACGACGGCCACACCGGTCAACTCGGCGCCGACAGCGCAGAACGCGTCGACGAGCACCACCGAGCTCACCCCGATCGACCTGGCGCTTCCGGCGGGCGACCCGGATGGCGATCTGATCTTCGCCACGGTCCAAGGCGTCCCGGTGGAGCTGACGGTTGCCATCAGCGGCCTCGTCCTGACCATCACACCGGCCGCCGGCACGTTGGGATCATCGTTCACGTTCCAGTACACGCTGACCGACGCCGACGGTGCGTCGGCAACGGCCGATGTGACGGTCGACGTGACCGACGGTTCGGCACCAACGACGACGAGCCCGGCGACCACCACGACGCAGCCGCCGTGCGTGCTGGGCTCGATGGCGCTGTCCGACGACTCGGTGGCCCTCAAGAAGACCCCGATCGGCAAGCTCGAGAATGACGTGATCGTCACGATCACGATCGCCAGCGGCTATTGCGTCGGCCTCACGCTCCAGTACGAGACCGACGGGTCGAACGAGGAGTACGTCCAGAACTTCGGCGAGAGCGCGCCGTACACGGTCACGCTCGAAGGACACCCCAAGGGCACCGAGCTGTGGGGGCTCGGCGCGCACGAACTGTCGGTGTACGACGGAGCGAACAACCTGCTCGGCTCCCGCACGCTGACGACCACGACTTGAGGAACGGGATCATGACCACGCCAACGACGCCACGACGCAACGACCGGCGCGAGACGGGCGCGATCCTGCCGCTCGTACTCGTCATGTCGATCGTGATCACGATGATCGTCGCCGCGCTGGCGACATACGTCGCGACCGGGCTGCGCTTCGGCAACGTCGCCGAGGCACGTGCCGATCGGCTTGCGGCGGCCGACGGCGGGCTGCGCTACGGAATCGAACGGTTGGGCAATTCCCAGTACCCAGCGTGCCTGTCGAACCTCGGCAACGTCGGCCACACCATCGAGTTCCCAGCCCAGGTGAACGGCGCCCAGGTCAAAGTCACCTGCCAGAAAGCGTCCGGAGGCATCTCCGACATCAAAGCGTGGGCGATCGTCGTCACCGGCGCCGACGTGCCGACCGGATTGCCGATGCTCACGAGCCAGTCGGGAGGCGGGGGTCCACAGAAGCTGCTCGGGGGGCCGGTCTGGGTGACCGATCCCGATCGGTCCCGCACCGACCTGCAGGCACCGGTCACGGTGGAGAACGGCGACATCTGGTACTACCGCGAGGACTGCCCCAACGCGACGCTCGATCTCGACGAGGACCTCAGCTTCACGCCCGCGTTCCGCGGCACGCAGTGCATCGACAAGCCATGGGATGAGATCTACGACGTACCGTGTCCGAAGAGCGCCGCCGACCCCGAGGTTTGCGATTGGACGGTGGCCCCCGTCCCGCAGACCGAGGCCCCACCTCCCGACATCGCCTCCGTGCCCGGATGCACCATCTTCTCGCCGGGGATGTACACGACGCCGCCGGCGCTCTCGAAGAACAACTACTTCCGAGCTGGGGAATACTATCTCGTCGACTTCACTTGGAACATCACCGACGCAACGGTCGTCGCCGGGTTTGCCAACACCGACCTTCTCTACGGTGACCAGCAATTCCTGGCCAACGCGCCGTGCGCAGACGCGACCTTCGCCGACGCAAACAGTGGGAGCACGCCGGGCGCGACGTTCTACCTCGGAGGCACCGCGCGGATCGAGATCGGCACCAAAGGCGGCCTGGAGATCCTCCGACGAGCGCAGGGCGCAGACTTCGTCAGCATCCAGGCGCTGCGCGACATGCCCGCGCCCTACGTCAACAGCAGCCTCGACTACAAGACCGACATCTTGTGGACCCAATCCGGCAACAACAGCGACCTCGCCCTACATGGACAAGCCTGGGCGCCGTACGCCAGCATGACGTTCGGCAACGTCACCAACAGCGCCAACGGCCAGATCCTCGGCGGCGCCGCGTTCGCCACGATCCACCTGCAAGCGTCGGCGTCGGCGTCGGCCTTCGTCATCCGTGTCGAGACCAGCCCGACCGTCTACAGCCTGTTGCTCAAATCGGTCGCCACACTCGACGGCCGATCGACCACCATGCACGCAGTGGTCCAAGTCGACGACCAGGGCAACCCACTCGCCGTGAGCTCGCTGCGCGTCGTCGACTGAAACCTTGTCGCCGCCCCAGTTGACTTCGAGGTTGTTTGACAGCGCCAAGTCACAATGAATCGTCAAACTCCCTCGTCATCGATCCCGGTGTGATGCACGTGCTGTCGCTGCGACCATCGCGCGCTGAGCGATGCCCGAAGACGCCGAGTTACTCGGACGCCGTCGGGCAGCCGCTCGGAGGCCCGAGTCGTCGCCGCGATGGAGGTAGATGTGACCAACGCGAGTCGTCCGTCTCGGGGAGGATAGGACAGGGCACCGTCGCCGTGTCCTCGCTGGGTCTGGTTGCGAGCCATGCACTCCTCCCAGTTGGCTTTGACACCTTCGTTGACACCTTGCGACCTGAGATCGGAGCGAACAACAGGGCACGGCCGTGAACGAGGAGTGCGGCTCTCCACGGTGTTTCACGAACCTCGGCGAACAACCACGAATCTCGTAGAGCTGTATGGCATGGAAGAGGTCAGGGGTTCGATTCCCCTCAGCTCCACCACACCCTCAGCTCCACCACGTGCTCAGGCGGCGGGTGTGTTCCTGTACTACGTGGTGGTCACGGGATGCGCCCCGCGTGCCAGGCGTCGACCGCCGCCACGAACTCGACGTCGGTCTCGTAGTTGCTACGGCTCGGTGATGGTCTGTGGCCCATCGGCCGCGAGCTGCTGTGTGGACCCGCTATCGGCCGCGGCCTGCTGTCCGGCCTCGACATTGGCGGGCGGCCTGTTGGGTGGTCTCGCCACCGAGTCGGTGTCGCGCGACGTCTCGTTCAAGCCGTCGAACGACGCCCACCACCGTTTTATGGTGCGCTTGCCGGTGAACGCCATCATGCACAGCGTGGTCGGAATGCCGACCAGCACCCTGATCACCTCGGCATCAGTGAGCGCGATCATGTGTAGCCCTCGACGTTGGCGTTCACAGTGCCGATCAAGTCGATGTTCGCCCCGTGAAGCTTCCTGCCATTCGACGATTCCTACGAACATTTGTGCGAATGCTTCGTTGAGGAAGTGTCTTGACTCGTCACGCGCTGACCCGACTCCGCCTCCGCTGAGACGCGTGGTCCCGTCGGACGAACGCCCCTGGGAAGACGACACTGTCAACGCTGTAACGAATTGGTGCCGACGGTCGTTGTACAGACATGACCCACGATCCGACCAGGGACGTGCGTGTGGTGCTCGACCGTGCCATTGCGGGGACCGCGGCGGAACAACTCGATGAGTTGACGTACGGCATCGCGACCGTATCGGCGTCGATGAGCGAGGCCGTCGCGATCAGGTTCGTGGGCGTCGATCCGGTCGCCTACTGGGTTCGCCCTGACGGAATGATCGGTGTCGCGCTCGTGCGAGGCGGCGGGATGCCTCAATGTCCTCCCCGGCCGGTCAGCCGCGACTCGGCCGGGGAGGGCCGCGGACGCGGACGGTCGGTTCGCCCACTAGGTTTAGCGACCAGTGGGTTCCGACGGGGATGGTGGGCAATTATTCGACGACGCCTTGGTGGCGGCGCAGCGCGGCGAAACCGCCGGACTGAGCGTCCTGTACCGGGAGTTCCAACCGCCCCTGTTGCGTTACTTGCGCGCCCGCGAGCCGCAACTCGCCGACGATCTCGCCAGCGAGACCTGGGTCGCTGTCGCTCAACGGATCACGACCTTCGACGGCGACCGATCCGCCTTCGCGGCGTGGCTGTTCACCATCGCTCGACGTCGCATGGTCGACTTTCGTCGGACCTCGAGTCGACGACGGACGCAAACGGTGGCGGAGATCTCCGAGCGCACCGGCGGCGTTCCTACGGAGCAGATCGCGCTCGACAACCTCACCGCACACGAAGCGGTGTGCATCATCGTTCGCGTGCTGAACAAGGATCAGGCCGAAGTCATCATGCTGAGGGTCTTGGGCGACCTCAGCATCGCCCAGGTGGCGCAGGTGATGGGCCGCGACGAGGTGTGGGTCGGCGTCAACCACCATCGGGCGCTGAAACGGCTGGCGAGTCGTTTCCCAACCAAAGTGCTGGCGATGAAATGACCGAGCAGTACGACCTCGACGACATGTTCCCCGCCGGTATCGACGACTCCGTCGAGCACGAACTGCGACAGCTCTTCGCCGCCGCTCGAGCTCCAGCCACGCCGGACGAGCTTGCCGCCGAGGCTGCGGTCGTCGCCGCGATGTCCGACATCGTGCGCCGCGGTGCGCCGAACCGTCACGTCGCGCGCCGGCGTACTCCGTTGCGCCGAGTCGTCGCGTCACGCACCGCAAAGGTCGCGATGATCACGGGATTCGCAGTCGTGTCGACCAGCGCGGCAGCGGCTGCCGGTCTGCTACCCCAGCCGATGCAATCCATTCTCGACCGGGCCGCGCGTATCGCGCACGTGGCAGAACTCCGATCACGACCAACCTGGCGATCCCGAACCGACCACGATCACGGAGCCGGCCGAATTGCAGGATGCCATCGTCCGCACGACGGAGCCTGCGTCGGTTGCGCTTGACGGAGAGACGGACGCGCAAGCGCTGTGTGGCAGCTGGGCGGCGAGCGTCCGCTCGGGCGTCGAGCTCGAACCCGATGCGAAGGGCGCGCTGGTTGCGATGGCCGTGCGCGCCGGCGCCGCCGTCGAACGACTGTGCGGACCGTATGTGCCATCCCCACTCGAGCCGTTGCCGACCGCTCAGGAGAACCCTTCCCCAGCAGCTGAGGTGCCGCCTACGGTGCCGACGGTCGATGCCACCCCCGTACCGCCCGGTGACACCCCCGTACCGCCCGATGCCACCCCCGTACCGCCCGATGCCACCCCCGTACCGCCCGATGCCACCCCCGTACCGCCCGGCGACACCCCAGTACCGCCCGGCGACACCGTGCCGGCTCCAACGGATGACGGGACACCACGGACGACCCCCACGTTGCCGCCGCACCCGGACGGCGAGCGGACCACCAGCGCGCGAACCGAGTCCAGTCGACGAGGGCGCCAACGGCACGCCGAACGACAACGCCAACGACAACGCGAGCGGCAACGCCAACGCCCAGGGCGGCAACCCGAACGCCAACCCGAACGCCGGCGAAGCGGCCGCCAACGCCAACTCGAACCCCAATGCCAATGCCAACAGTGACGGCGGGGGAGCGACCGGCGAGAATTCAGACGCGGCCGCAACGGCAACGGCAACGGCCGAGCGGGCGGCTCGTAGAACTTCGTGTAAAGAATCCGGCGCCCCACACGATTCTTCCAACGTGCAGCGGACGGGCCGCGCACATTCGGGCGTGCGATGGGGGTCGATGGTGTCACCGACGACGTGCTGGCGTAAGCCGCGTTGCACGTGCTCGGCGGGCGCTTCGCAGCCGCGTTCGCGCTGGAGCGCAATCGCAGAGGAGCACAGGTGAGCAGATCGAGGATGGGTGTCTGCGGCGTTGCTGTCGCATCAGCGGTGTTGTTCGCCGGGACCGCGGTGATCGCCGCGCCTGGTGGGAGTCAGTGGCTCTCAGCGGGGGGCGACTTACAGAACACGCGGTCGCAGCCGTCCGAGACCAAGCTGAACGTCGGCAACGTCGGATCGCTCACGCAGAAGTGGGCGTTCACGACGGGCGGCGACGTGTCGGCGACACCGGCGGTCGATGGGAACACCGTGTTCGTGCCCGACTGGGCGGGCAACCTGTTTGCGATCAACAAGAACACCGGTGCGCAGATCTGGAAGGTGAGCATCGCCGCAGCGAGCGGCATCCCGTTCGACAAGGCTCGGGCGACGCCCGCAGTGTCGGGGAACAAGGTGGTCATCGGCACGCAGGGAAGCATCCTGGTGCCGGGTGGCGGTCCGGGAGGAAAGATCCTCGCCTTCGACAAGACCACAGGTGCGCTGCTGTGGAGCACCGTGGCTGACCCTCACCCCGCTTCGATCATCACCCAGTCAGCCACTGTGTTCGACGGCCGGGTGTACGTCGGTGTGGCGTCGCAAGAGGAAGCGCTCGCCGGCTTCGTGCCGGGCTATCCCTGCTGCACGTTCCGCGGCAGCATGCTGGCGCTCGACCTCGACACTGGCCAGATCCTGTGGAAGACGTCGTTGGCGCCGCCTGGCTACAGCGGGAACGCCGTGTGGGGCAGTTCGCCCGCCATCGATGCGAAGCGCGGGCAGCTGTACATCGCCACCGGAAACAACTACTCGGTGCCGCAATCGGTGCTCGACTGCGTCGCGGCAGCCGCTCCGGACCCAGAGGACACGGCGGCCTGTATCGCGGCCGACAATCACTTCGACTCGATCATGGCGCTCGATCTGAAGACCGGGGCGATCCGCTGGGCCACGCGGGCGATCCCCTTCGATGCGTGGACGACCAGCTGCCTGCCGCCGCCGTTCGGCGACGGCTCCAACTGCCCGGAGCCAGAAGGGCCCGACTACGACTTCGGTCAAGCCCCGGCGATCTTCAGCGTCAAAGATTCCAAGGGGCGCTCGCGTGACCTCGTCGGCGCCGGGCAGAAGAGCGGCCAGTACTGGGCCCTCGATCCAGCGACGGGTGCGGTGGTCTGGGTCACCGAGGCAGGCCCCGGTGGTACCGGCGGCGGTCTGCAGTGGGGGTCGGCAGTCGACGGCAAGCGCGTCTACACGGCGAACGCCAACAGCAACGCGGTCCCCTGGACGCTGCCGGGCGGTGCCGTGACGACCACTGGCGTGTGGAGCGCGCTCGACGCCGCCACCGGCCAGCTCATCTGGCAGCGATCGTCCCCGAATCCGTCCAACGGGCTCTTCGGTGACACCTCCGGACCGCCGACGACGGCCAACGGTGTCGTCTACGCATGCTCCCTCGAACCGCAGGGACACATGTACGCGCTCGACGCGGCGACGGGGACGGTGCTCTGGAGCTTCGCCAGCGGTGGCTCCTGCCTCTCGGGTGCCGCGATCTCGAACGGCACGCTGTACTGGGGTTCGGGCTACTCGAACTTCGGTGCTGGCACACTGAACAACAAGCTGTACGCCTTCGGCCTACCGGGATGATGTGACCTCAGTTGAGTCGCGGGTGGGGCGATTTCTACACGTTGGTGGCGGCTGCAGCCGGCGGCGATCGGGATGCGCTCGGCGAACTGTGGTGTGGCCATCAGCCGTCGCTGCTGCGCTATCTGCGCGGCCGTGGTTGTGCCGACTTCGAGGACATTGCCAGCCAGGTGTGGATCGATGTCGCCCGCGGGTTGCCGGGGTTCACGGGCAGTGAGGTCGATTTTCGCAGATGGCTGTTCACGATCGCCCACCACCGCTATGTGGACGAGGTTCGTCGCCGGGACCGCCGCAGCCGCGCTGAGGCGACTGAGCCGACGCCTGACGTAGAGGCTCCCTACGAGATCGGTGACTTGGCCGCCGCGTTGGGCCTGATCCGTCGGCTACCGCCCGACATGGCTGATGCGGTGTTGTTGCGGATCATCGCCGATCTGAGCGTCGCCGATGTGGCCCAGATCATGGGCAGGAGGGAGGGCACGGTTCGGGTGCTGGTGCATCGTGGCGTGCGGCGGTTGGGCTCGATGCTCCGGCCGCGAGAGGAACCGTCCGAGTCAGGTGTAACGCACGGCCCGTCGCGATCGTTGTAGGGGTGACATGAACGACGAGTTCGCGCCCAACGATGGTTCGGTCCACGGCGCTGCGTGGATCGTGGATGCCCTCCGGGCACCTACGCAACCGGGCGAACTCGACGGCGGCGAGATGGCGGTGGACGCAATGGCCGCGGCTGTCGCCGCAACGATGGCAGCCACGTATTCGCATCCTCGACACGGCCGCCGCAGGATCGCCACCCTGATCGGTGTTGCGATCGTCGGGATCGGAGGTGTGGCCGCTGCCGGCACCGCATCGGTGTCGCTGACGGACAACACGCCGATGATCCGCGACGAGATCGCTGCCACCGACACCACGGTCGCGGCGACGACCACCACGACGACGATGACCGCGACGACTACCATGACGACGACGACGTCCGTCGCCCTACAAGTGCTATCCGATGTTGAAAGTCACCTCGCTGGCGCCGATGATGCGGCCGAGCCGAGCGCAGTGGACTCAACCGCGGTGTCCGAGGAGCCGACCGCCACGTCGGTCGTGTGCGAGGACGGGAACCTCGGCAGGACCGTGAGCTCCGTCGCTCATTCGGTGCCGCCGGGTCCCGATCACGGACCGGCCGTCGCGAGCGCCGCCCAGTCCGACTGCGGCAAGACGGACGAAGGCGTCGACAGCCCCACCGACACCGACCCGACCTTCCCGGTCACCGACACCACCGAGGTCGCCGACACGACGCCATCTCACGACAACGACAGCGGTCATGCGAATGCCAAGGCGAATGCCAATGCCAGCGATGGAGCCGCCAATGCTGGTGATGGAGCCGCCAATGCCAGCGATGGAGCCGCCAATGCTGGTGATGGAGCCGCCAATGCTGGTGATGGAGCCGCCAATGCTGGTGATGGAGCCGCCAATGCTGGTGCTGGCGCCGCCAATGCTGGCGATTCCGCCCGTGCCGATGGCAACGCCAACGCCAACGCCGACGGCAACGAGCATGTGAGCGGGCGCTCCACCGGGCGCGGCAGCGCCGGGGAGGCCGACGATTGAACACGTTCTACTGGCGCGATGCGCCAGTCGACAGCGGGCGGGGCGGACGCCGTCGTCCGGACACTCAAGACAGAAAAGGGGACTGGATGAGAGCGAACACACGCAAACGGCTCGCCGGTGTTGTCTTCGTCGGCGCGTTCACCGTCGGCCTGGCGGCACCCGCGTTGGCGGAGGGTGATACGCCGCCCGAGCCGGCGAAGTGCAACTCGGGCCGCGGGAACGACAGCGAAACGACCCCGGCCGACGACTGCGACCCGGGCAACTCGGGAGGCCACAACAACGGCGGGGACTGAGCGCCCGAGCTGATTCGGTTGGGGAGCGACGGGGGTCACACCACGCACCGTCGCTCCCCGACCGTCCATGGTCCATGGTCGACGGAAACTCAGAGCTCGATCGGCAGTGTCAGCAGTCTCGCGATGCCCGCCACGGTGCCGATCCCTGCGAGCACCGTCACCACCATCCGGTTCCGCCGTGACGTCAGCTTGACGCTCATGCCGGCGAAGAAGAGCACCGCCGCGAACACCACGGTCGTGGCCACGTAGCTGCTGGTGTGGCTGGAGGCGGCGGTCGCGTCGGAGAAGTTGTCATCCGCCTCGACCAGCCAGTCGGCAGCCTCTTGCACAGCCGGCACGACGTACTCGTCCATCTCGAACGGGGTCGCCGGAGCGTCCGCGTTGTCGAGGGGATCCAACGCCACCCATGCGTCGGCGGCGGGGCGGAGCCGGTCGGGAAATCGCTCGTAGACGAAGTCCGCTCGACGCTCGTCCCCCTCCGCATACGCCTCGGTCCACACGATGAAGACGGCGACGTCCAGCGCGATCTGCTGGCCCGCCGTGTTCGATGCGCGAACCGATTCGGTGCGGGCCGCGGTGGCGCTGCTGTACCGCTCGGATTGCACGCTCGACCAATGGGTGCTCTGGAAGCCCGTCCATGCCGTGAGCACGACCATCAGCGACATGACGAACACCGTGACGAGCTCGAAGCACGCGGTCCTTGTGCGTCGACCGTCGCCCGTCGTCGGAGTCGGTCGACGGGATCATGGCGGCGCCAGGAACGCCATCGCGCGACGGCCCGTCGATCGCCCACGAACATCCCGTCCTGGTCGTCGCCGCGGCCGGGCTGCGCACCGCGGGCGTCGTCGCCGCCGACCGGCCGGCTGCGACATCGCTCACGGCGCGAGAGCGGTCGCTGCTGGAGTTCCTGCCCAGCCACCTGTCGTACGCACAGATCGCCTCGCGAACGTTCCTTTCGGTGAACACGGTCAAGTCGAACCTCAAGTCCGTCTACCGCAAGCTCGGCGCGGCGTCACGCGCGGAGGCCGTCGAGATCGCTCGGGATGCCGGATTGATCTGAGTCGGGAGGAACAGTGCGTGGTCGCGATCGTCGACCTACCGATGTTCGTTCCGACGGTGCTGACCGCGATGGCCGCGCTCGATTCACCCTGATCAGGTGATGCTCGAACGGCGCAGTCACACCAGCATCGAGGGTATGACCGGAAAACTGCGTGCTCTCGGAGCAGGTCTTGCGATCGCCGGAATGGTCGTGATCAGCGGCTGCGGCGACGACTCGGACGACGGGAACTCCGCCGGGACCGTCAACCTCGTCGACGCGTCGACCCTCGATGGCCACACGTTCGTGGCCACCGACGTGGAGGGCCAGGAGCTCGTGCCGGAAACCGAGTTGCATCTCACCTTCGAGGGCGGCCGGCTGGCAGTCATCGCCGGCTGCAACACGATGACGGGTGGGTACACGATCTCCGACGACGTCCTCGTCGTCGACAGGCTCGCCCAGACGCAGATGGCATGCGACCCGGAACGCCACGCCCAGGACGAGTGGATAGCGGTGCTGTTCCGCGGCGGGCCGACGCTCACCCGTTCGGTTGGCACGTTGACCGTCGCCAGCGACGAGGTCACGGTCACGTTCGACGAGCAGGGCGACCCGCCCGCAGACTCGCTCGACGGCTCGGTCTGGGGCATCGTGTCGCTCGATGGTCCCGAGGGCAGTCTCACCGCCCCGGAAGGTGCGTATCTCGTCTACGCCGACGGGCGCGTCTCGATCTCGACCGGCTGCAATACCGGCAGCGCCGAGGTCGAGGTCACCGACGATGTGATCACGTTCGGGCCGATGGCGCTCACCAGGATGGCGTGCGTCGGCGACGTGATGGCGTTCGAGACCGCCGTCGTCGAGATGTTCGCTGGACCGTTGGAGTACACGCTCGAGTCCGACGATCTCACGCTGTCGAACGGCGAATCCACGCTCACCCTGCAGCGGATCCCCTGACCGACACCGCGCGAGCCGCGGGCCGTGGCCCGGAACGGGGATGGGTCGCACCCCGGCTGGTGTTCGGCCGATAGAACGGCACCCGTGATTCGTGAGATCGAGCTGCGCAGCGACAATGCGGCTGGCGTCGCCCCCGAGATCCTCGCCGCCGTGGCTGCCGCCAACGCCGGCTCGGCCCTGGCGTACGGGGCCGACAGCTGGACCGCCCGGCTCCAGGAGGTCGCCGCCGCCGCCTTCGAGCGCCCGGATGTGACCGTGTTCCCGGTGGTGAGCGGAACGGCGGCCAACTCGCTGTCGCTCGCCGCGCTGTGCCCGCCATGGGGCGCCGTGCTCTGTCACGAGTCGGCCCACATCGTCCGCAGCGAATGCGGGGCGACGTCGATGTTCTCCGGCGGGGCCGTCATCCGCGGGTTGTCCGGCGCCGACTCGCTCCTCGACGGCGAGGCGCTCCGGGACGCGTTCGCGACGACCCGTTGGGGAGATCCGCACCATTCCCAACCAGCGGTGTTGTCGTTCACGTCACCGACCGATTTCGGCGCCGTCTATCCCGTGGCCCGGATCGCCGAGCTGGCAGCGATCGCCGAGGAACGTGGCCTGCGCGTCCATCTCGATGGCGCCCGCATCGCCAACGCCATTGTCGCGCTCGATTGCACTCCTGCCGAGCTGACGTGGCAGGCCGGGGTCGACGTGGTGTCGCTCGGCGCCACCAAGAACGGCGCGCTCAGCACCGATGCCATCGTGTGCTTCGACGGTGAGGTCGCCGACCAACTCGTGTACCGGATCAAGCGCGCTGGTCACGTCGCTTCGAAGATGCGTTTCCAGTCGGCGCAGCTCGAGGCGTACCTCACCGACGGCCTCTGGCTTCGACTCGCCGCACGGGCGAACGAGGCGATGGCCCGGCTGGCCGCTGGCCTGACGAGGTTGGGCGTCGAGCTACAGCTGCCACCGGTGGCCAACATGGCGTTCGCCCGGACTGCGCCGGTCGTGATCGACCGGCTGCAAGCCGAGGGCGTGCTCTGCTACCGCATGGCGCCTGACACGATTCGGCTGGTCACCAGCTTCCAGACCACCGATGCCGACGTCGACGAGGTCCTCGCGCGACTCGAACGGGCCCTGCTCTGACCACCGCGGGGTAGCGTTCACCGATGCCGCTGGGGGACGAGAAGTACGTCTTGCTCACCACCTACCGCCGCGACGGCACGCCGGTTGCCACGGCCGTCTGGGTGGTGCCCCTCGCGGCGGGCAGGATCGGGATCGAGACCAGTTCCGGCTCGGGAAAGGCGAAACGACTCGCCCACACGCCGAGCGTCACTGTGCAGCCCTGCAACGCGCGCGGCCACGTGAAGGCCGGGACCGAGCCGATCGCGGCAACCGCAGTGTTGGTCACAGGGCCCGACCTGGTCGAGATCCGCCAGAAGATCCACGACAAGTACGGCTTCATCACGAAGATCACCAAGCTGGGCAACGCGATCGCCGGCACGATCAGACGCAAGCGAATTCCCTACGGGGATCGTGGAGTGATCGTCACCCCGGCCGAGTAGCGCCGACCTCCGATCGCCGCCCGCGTCGAGCCCGGTCGTGGTGAACGTGCCGCCGCGAAGACCGACGCCCTCCGACCCCAGCATCGCGAACCAGCGCGGGAACACGTCGCCGACGGTCGAGGTGACCGTCGACGCGACGCGGAGTTGGCGAGCCGACGCCGATCCGGACGGCGTGGCGACGTCGCTGAGGCGCAACGCGAACTCGTCGGTCGTGCGCACCTCCTGGTACTGCGACGCGCAGCTCGTGTCGCCCGGAGACTCGGTACGCACGAACTCGACGACGATGTTCGATGTGCACCGCGAGTGGTCGACGAGCGCGGTCACGTGACCCGTGTTGGCGACCTGGACGAACGTCGAGTTCGGGAACCGATCGGCGACGATGCGTGATCCCTCCGACGACGTGATCGAGTCGAGATCGCCGACGAGCACGAGGGTTGGCACCGCGGGATAGGTGGCAGGACTGTCGACCGGCGGCACCCACGGGTCGGGTGCCGGCCACTTGATGCACGACTCGTACTCGGTCCACGGCGAAGCCAGCCAGTCGTCGACGGTGAACGGCGCAAATGCATCGGAGTCGTTGGCGCGGAGGTCGGCGACCGACGCCGCGAACTGCGCCGGGCGAGCATCGAACGGTGCCGCGATGTCCCACAGCTGGGGGTAGTCGTTGCAGACCACCGCGACGTAGAGGCCGTAGGAGAAGACCGCTGGATCTCCGACCTCGCTCCAGTCGGTCTGCTCAGCAGCGATGCGCAGCAGTGGCGCCGGATCGTCGCGTTCGAGCCAGGCCCGCCCGGCGCCGTCGAGCTCCTCGTACACGGTGGTGCCATATGTGGCCGCCCCGGCGAGATACGAGAGGAACGAGGCGTCGATCTCGACGTCGCGCACCACCCCGTCGCCGTCGTAGGCCTGTCCGGCGAGCGGATCGGCGCGTAGTGCGTTGGCGAGGGCTTCGAGTCGGTCGATGACATCGCCACCGAGCGCCGAACACCCCGGGTCGCGCTCACACACGAGGCGGAACGCGTCGCGCATCGCTCGGTTGAGGTCGCGATACCACGGGTCTTGGTCTTCGAGGGGTAGGCCGCGTCGAGTGTGAGTGTGCGGATCCGATCGGGGTGACGGATGGCGAAGGCTTGGCCGAAGAACGTGCCGTACGAGTCGCCGTACAGGTCGATGCGATCGATCTCGAGCGCGTCGAGCACGGCGGCCAGGTCGTCGGCGGCCAAGGCGGTGCCGTAGAGGTCGGACGCGGCGCCGAGCTGCTCGCCACACAACCGGATGTTCTCGATGTAGTCGCCCTGCAACGACTCGAGGCCCGGGCAGTTGATGAACGACGAAGTACCCGTTCCCGCGCATCGACGAACAAGACATCGCGGCGGGCGAGCAACGGCGCGAACAGGTCGAGGTAGTAGTCGCGCGAATCGGTCGACGCATAGCCGGGCCCACCCTCGACGGCGACGATGGTGCCGAGCGACGGCTTGTTGCGGTTGTTGGCGCGGTGGAGCTCGAAGCCGATGGTGATCGTCGAACCATCGGGATCGCGCGGGTCCAACGGGCGCTCGATCGTTCCGCACCCTGCGTGTGGTACGTCTGCGCACCGGGTCAGCAGCCCGGGCCGCTCGCCCGGTGCCTTCGACTCGGAGGCGGGTTGGGCAGCGACGGTCGGCGCGGTCGCTGCGACGACGATCGCCACCACGAGGGCGACACGGCCGAACATCTCCGGGACCGCAACATCGGCCTCCCGTGACGCCGGACCCGTAGCTTGCGACCGCGAGGGGCCACCTCATCAGTCGTCACAGCTCAGGCGACGTGGACATCGAGCAGGGCTTGGCGGTGCTCCACGTCCACGACGTGGATCGCTCGGGCCAGCGCGGCGGGCAGATCGGCGCCGTCGGTGACGGTCTCGGCGTGGGCGCGGCACGCCCTGGCGACCTGGGCGAAATCGGGCGTCGGTGACAACGCGGTGAGCGGCACGTCGTCGGCCTTGGCGGCGTAGCCCGTCGGGTACAGATCGAGCACCGAGTGTCGCACGGCTCCGTAGCCTGAGTTGTTGAGGACGACCGTGAGGACGGCGATGTCGTGCGCCTCGGCGACGTGGTGACAAGCGACCGGGTTGGCGAACATGTACGAACCGTCGCCCATCGTCGCCACGACGAGGCGCTCGGGATCGGCGACCTTGATTCCCATCGCACACGGGAGCCCCCACCCCAGGCCGCCCGAGTACGGCTCCTGGCGCCATGAGCCGTGATCGGTGAGGCCGAGTTGCTCGAACGGCACGCCGAGCTCGGAGACCACGGTGCTGACGTGACCGCGGATCGCCTCGCCCACGCACTGCGACACCCACGCCTTCGTCATCGGGGTTCCGGAGCCTGCCTCAGCCGCGGCACGCGACTGCTCGCGGCGGGTCGTGTTGCGGTCGTCGACGAGCGCCCGCCGGCGCGTGCGATCCGGCGAATCGACGCCGTCGCCGCAATCGCCGAGCGCCCGTTCGAGCGCCACGAGTCCTGCGCCGACCTCGCTCGTGATCGACAGGTCGGAGCGGAAGTGGCGCACGGGAACGCGGCTGTACAACGGGTTCGGACCGAGGTGCACGACCGTGCAAGCCGGCGCCGGCTCGTGGAGATCGGGCATCCACGGGGCGAGGCTGTCGATGACGAGGATCACGTCCGCTTCGGCGACCCACGGCGACGGGTCCTGGCCCACGTACATCGGGTGCTCGGTGGAGATCGCCGTGGCGTTCGCCCAGTACTGGCACACCGGGATCGACCACTGCTCGGCGATGCGGGCAAGCGCCTCGAAGCCGGCCGACGAGCCGGCGCCGCGCTGGGCGACGATGAGCGGGCGCTCGGCGCCGGCGAGCAGCCGCGCCGCGTCGGCGATCTGGTCGGGCGCGGCCACGACTGAAGAGGCGCGCATGGCGATCGGGGCGGCGAGCTCTTCGGCCGGGCACGGCTCGCACAGCACCTCGCGCGGGAGGCTGAGGTAGACCGGGCCCTTCGGGGTCGACGTGGCGATCGCGTGCGCCCGGTCGAGCAACTCGGGTACCTGTTCGGGGAACCGCACCTCGTACTCCCATTTGCACGCCTCGCGTACGAGGGCGGCCTGGTCGCGCATCTCCTGGCCCCAGCCGATGGGGACGGTCCGTGCGCCGAACCGGCCCCGCTCCACCGTCGGCGTCCGACCCGACATCAGGATCACGGGCACGTGATCCGTCGCCATGTTGATCGCCCCGATGGCCCCGTTGGCGAGCCCCACGTTGGTGTGCAGGATCACCGCCTGGGCGCGACCGGACGCGACGTAGTAGCCGTGGGCGATCCCCATCGCCACGTGCTCGTGCGGCACGACGATCGAACGCGGCACGTCGATGCCGTGGGTCTCGGCTTCCGCCAACCCTTCGATGATCGGGGGGAAGTCGGTGCCGGAGTTGACGAGCACGACGTCGACACCGAGCTGGCGCAGGCGCTGGAAGATCGCGCCGCCAGCCGTGATCGCCAGTTCGTCGCTCACCGGGCCTCCCCGGCCTCGTCAACAGAGGTACCGTGCTGCCCCCGTGTCGCGCCCACCCTAGTCAGGCGTTGTCGGCGGGTACGTCCCGGTCACGGCGATGCCACTCACCCTCACCGCGTCGCGTCCGGATCGCGTTCACGAAGCGTCGCCGTCGTCGCCGCGTCGGTAGTTTGCCGACATGGATTACCGCTTCCTCGGCCGTACCGGCCTACGCGTCAGCCCGTTGTGCCTCGGCACGATGAACTTCGGACCCCACACCGACGAGGTCACGAGCCAGCAGCTGATGGACTCGGCGCTCGAGTCGGGCGTGAACTTCTTCGACACGGCCAATGTCTACGGGGGCACCGAGACCGAGCGGATCATCGGCCGGTGGTTCGCGCTCGGCGGTGATCGACGCGAGAAGACCGTGCTCGCGACCAAGGTCTATGGCGGGAACGACCAGTGGCCGAACTCCTCGAAGTTGTCGGCACTGCACATCCGTCAGGCCTGCGAGGCCAGCCTGCGGCGGATGCAGACCGACCACATCGACCTCTACCAGATGCACCACGTCGACCGCGACACTCCGTGGGATGAGATCTGGCAGGCCATGGACCTGCTCGTCCAGCAGGGCAAGGTGCTCTACGTCGGGAGCTCGAACTTCGCCGGTTGGCACGTCGTCCAGGCCAACGAGGCCGCCAACCGGCGCGGCTCGCTGGGCCTGGTGTCTGAGCAGAGCCTCTACAACCTCAACGCCCGGATGGTCGAGCTCGAAGTGCTCCCGGCATGTCAGGCCTACGGCGTCGGTGTGATCCCGTGGAGCCCGCTCGGCGGCGGGCTGCTCGGCGGGGCGCTGCGCAAGGTCACCGAAGGACGTCGCGGGGCGAGCGCGTCCAGACCCTGGTGGACAACAACCGCGACAAGCTCGAAGCGTGGGAGTCGCTGTGTGCCGATCTCGGTGAGGACCCGGCTGACGTGGCCTTGGCGTGGCTGCTCCACCAGCCGGCCGTCACCGCCCCGATCATCGGCCCCCGCACCCCTGAGCAGCTCGCCGGGGCGTACCGGGCACTCGAGATCACGCTCGAGCCGGACACGCTCGATGCCCTCGACAAGATCTTTCCCGGTCCCGGTGGGGCCGCGCCCGAGGCCTACGCCTGGTAGGAGCGAACCACGACCGGCGACGCGTCCGCTTCGCCATCCGCGTCGCCCCAGGCTCGCCGAGGAGGGCGGCCAGCTCGTTGCCCAGCCGAACGCCGAGTCGCGGTGCGGCCCGAGACCTGCGCCGCGCCGCCTCAGATCTGGGCGACGATCAGGTCGGCGATGACCTCAGGCACCTCGACGTGTCCGCCCGACGAGCGCCGCAACTTCGCAAGCGACGCCGCACCCGCTCGCGCTGGAACGTCGTATCCGGCGTACCGAGCGCCGGCCTCGATCTGGCGACGGTGGTCGTCCATCGCGGCGTTCATGAGTAGCGCATCGACTGTCATCTCGATCCTCCAAATCCGATTCGTCAGCTATCGAGATCACCGATCCGTCGTGCCAGATACGACTGATTGCGAATCGCAGCAATCAGTGGGCCGCGGTCCCGGGGGGCGCGAGTTGGACTCGCGGTCGCGGAGGAGTAGAACGAGCGGCATGGCCGGCTTCACCGACGACGAGACCAAGCAGATCGACGACGCCAACGCTTCGGGGCGGCCACCAGTTGTGTTCATCCACGGGCTGTGGTTGTTGTCGAACAGCTGGGACCGTTGGCGCGCTCTGTTCGAGGAAGCCGGCTACACCACGCTGGCCCCGGGATGGCCCGACGATCCCGACACGGTCGATGAGGCCAACCAGCACCCAGAGGCGTTCGCCCACAAGACGGTTGGCCAGGTGGCTGACCACTTCGAGGACGTCATTCGCAAGTTGTCGGCGAAGCCGATATTGATCGGGCATTCGTTCGGTGGTCTGCTCACGCAGATCCTCGCCGGCCGGGGGTTGGCCGCGGTGTCGGTGGCGATCGACCCGGCTCCGTTCCGTGGTGTGTTGCCGCTTCCGATCTCGTCGCTGAAGTCAGCGGCGCCGGTGCTCCACAATCCCGCCAACCGCGGCCGTGCGGTTCCACTCACCTACGAGCAGTTCCGGTACGGGTTCGCCAACGCCGTCAGCGAGGTCGAGGCGCTCGACCTGTACGAGACATATGCGGTCCCGGCGGCCGGGGCACCGTTGTTCCAGGCGGCGACGGCCAACCTCAACCCGTGGACCGAGGCCAAGGTGCGGTCGAAGAACCCTGACCGGGGTCCGCTGTTGATCATCTCCGGGGAGAAGGACCACACCGTCCCTTGGGCGATCGCCAACGCATCGTTCAAGAAGCAGAAGCGCAATCCGGGTGTGACCGAGATCGTCGAGATCCCAGACCGCGGGCACGCCCTCACGATCGACAGCGGCTGGCGCGAGGTCGCCGAGACCGCCCTCGACTTCGTGCGGCGCTTCTCGCCGACTTGATCAGATCTCGCGATGGGTGATGCGCCGCGTCGAAGCCCAGCGGCGCGGTCCGACGATCCCGCGGCGCTGGTCGACGACGCGGTCGCGCTCGCCGAGCGATGGATGACGGCCACGGAGCTCGAACAGACCAAGGTCGAGCTGGCGGTCAGCCGGCAGCTCGCCGCGCTCGTCGGGGACCCGGCGGGTCTCGACCTCGCGGTCCGCTTCGTCGACCGCGTCGCGCGACCCGAGGACCCGCACGTGGCAGCCCGCGAGCTGGCGACGATCTCGGCCTCGACCGCGGCCGGCTTTCTCGGGTGGACCGACCGCCTGCTCTTGCGGGTCGGTTCGCTCGTCGCCCCGATGGCGCCACGCATCGTCGTGCCATTGGCGCGCCGGCGACTGCGTCAGCTCGTCGGTCACCTCGTCGTCGACGCCCACGATCCGGCGCTCGCCGAGCATCTCGGTCGCGCCCGAGCGGACGGCTTCCACCTGAACGTGAACCTGCTCGGTGAAGCGGTGCTCGGCGAGGGCGAGGCCGCCGATCGAGCGGCGCGCACGACTGCGATGCTCGAACGCCCCGACGTCGACTACGTGTCGATCAAGGTCTCCGCCCTCGTCTCCCAGATCTCGAACTGGGACACCGCAGCCACCGTTCAACGTGTGCTCGGTCGGCTGCGCCCGCTCTACCGGGCGGCGATGGCGAAGGCCCCGCACGCGTTCGTCAACCTCGACATGGAGGAGTACCGCGACCTCGACCTGACCCTCGAGGTGTTCACCGCCCTGCTCGCCGAACCGGAGTTCCACGAGCTCGAGGCGGGGATCGTGCTGCAGGCATACCTGCCCGATTCCGTTGGCGCGCTGGAACGGCTGATCAGCTTCGCGGAGCAGCGGGTCGCCTCGCACGGCGCCGGCATCAAGATCCGACTCGTCAAGGGTGCCAACCTGTCGATCGAGCGGGTCGACGCCGCGCTGCACGGTTGGGAGCAGGCGCCGTACGCGACCAAGGCCGAGGTCGACGCGAACTACTTGCGTCTCGTCGAACGGTCGCTGCGCCCCGAGCTCGCCGGCGTTCTGCGCGTGGGAGTGGCGTCCCACAACCTCTACGACGTCGCCCTCGCGCACCTCATCGCCGAGCGTCGCGGTGTGTCGGCGGCGCTCGACGTCGAGATGCTCCAGGGAATGTCACCGGCCCAGGCGCGTGCCGTGAAGGCGGCCGTCGGGACGGTGCTGCTCTACACGCCGGTCGTCGCGCCGGAGGACTTCGACGTCGCAATCGCCTATCTCGTGCGCCGCCTGGAGGAGAACGCTCAACCGCAGAACTTCCTGTACGCCCTGTTCGCCGATGCGGACGCAACGTCGACTGGTGAACCGGCGATGGCGGGCACGATGGTCGACCAGGAGGCGCGGTTCCGGGCGTCCGTCGAGGCGATGGCGACGACGTCGCAGGTGCCGCGACGGACATCGGGTCGCCCACCAGCGGGACCTTCCTTCGACAACACGACCGACTCAGATCCGGCGCTGCCGGTCGTGCGCCGATGGGCGGCGGAACGGCTCGCCGACGTAGCGCCGGCACCCACGTCGCCCGTGCTGACCTCCGTCGCCGACGTCGACCGCGTCATCGCGGCCGGTCGCGCCGCCCAACAGGAGTGGGCCACGCGACCGGCATCCGAGCGCGCGGCCATCCTGCGGCGCGCCGCGGATGAGCTCGAGGCTCGCCGCGGTGACCTCGTCACCGTCATGGCGGCCGAGGCCGGCAAGACCGTTGCCGAGGCCGACCCCGAGGTCTCGGAGGCGATCGACTTCGCCCGCTACTACGCCGACCGGGCAACCGAGCTCGAGCCGTCCGGGGGGCACGCCGGCACCGACGGAGCGCGGTTCGCGCCAAGCACGATGACGCTGGTGACGCCGCCGTGGAACTTTCCCGTGGCGATCCCGATGAGCGGCGTCCTTGCCGCGCTCGCCGCCGGATCGGCCGTCGTCGTCAAGCCTGCACCGCCGGTTCCCGGATGCACCGAAGTCGCCGCGGCCGCGGTGCAGGTCGCGCTTGTCGCGGGCGGTGCACCCATCGATCTGCTGCAGGTGGTTCGGACCGACGAGGGTGAGATCGGTCGAGCGCTGGTATCCCACCACGACGTCGAGACGGTGTTGCTCACGGGCTCGATCGAGACGGCGCGTCTGTTCTCGGCGTGGCGCGCGTCGCGCGCCGGTGGGCCGCGCGTGTATGCCGAGACATCGGGCAAGAACGCCCTCGTCATCACGTCGGCCGCCGACTACGACCTGGCCGTCGCCGACGTCGTGAAGAGTGCGTTCGGCCATGCCGGCCAGAAGTGCTCGGCCGCGTCGGTCGTCATCCTGGTCGGCTCCGCCGGACGGTCGGAGCGACTGTCGCGTCAGCTCATCGACGCCGTCGAATCGGTGCGCGTCGGCTGGCCGACTTCGCTCGACGCTGTCATGGGCCCCCTGATCGAGGCGCCGAAGGGCAAGCTCGCCAGGGCGCTGACGTCGCTCGAGCCGGGTGAGACGTGGCTGGTCGAGCCGAAGCAGCTCGATGACACCGGCCGACTGTGGTCGCCGGGCTTGAAGGACGGCGTCGCCCCGGGTTCGTTCTTCCATCTCACGGAGTGCTTCGGACCGGTGCTCGGCATCATGCGCGCCGACACGCTCGACGAGGCGTTGACGCTGCAGAACGCCACCGCGTTCGGTCTGACCGGCGGCTTGCACTCGCTCGACGGGAACGAGATCGAACACTGGCTGGACTCCGTCGAGGTCGGCAACGCCTACGTGAATCGGCACATCACGGGGGCGATCGTGCAGCGCCAGCCGTTCGGTGGGTGGAAGGACTCGGTCGTGGGCCCCGGAGCCAAGGCGGGCGGGCCGAACTACGTCGCCCAGCTCGGCACGTGGACGTCGGACGGCACACCGACGGCGCACGCGGATCTGGAGCCTCGTGCGCGACAGGCGCTGGCCGACTACCTGGAGCTGATCCCGTCGGAGGTCGACCGCGAATGGCTGCGCAGCGCGGCAGGGTCGGACGCCGCGGTATGGGCGGGCGAGCTCGGCCAAGCGATCGATCGGACTGGCCTGTCGGTGGAGTCGAACGTCATGCGCTACCGGCCGCTGCCCGGCTTCACGGTGCGAGCCAGCGGTGGCGAATCGGTGGTCGCCGTGGTGCGTCTGCTCCTCGCCGCCGAAGTGACCGGCACGCGAGTGTCGGTCAGCGTCGACCCGTCGTTGGCGTCGGCCGTCGGTCTTCCCGTCAGCCCGGCGGACGAGCGGCTGCTGCCAGGTGTGCGACGCCTCGACGATCTCGTCGAGTACGTCGAGAGCACGTCGGATTTCGTCGATCGCGTGCGGTCGCGGATCGTCACCGGTCGGGTACGCGTGGTCGGCGACGAGGGCGAGACCCTGCTGCGTGCGCTGGCCGGCGAGCCTGTCACCGTGATGGCCGAACCGGTGCTGGCCACCGGTCGGCGCGAACTGCTCAGCGTGCTGCGCGAGCAAGCGGTCTCGCGGACGCGGCATCGCTTCGGCCATCTGCAGCGTCAGGCGGGCGCGTGAGCCGAGTCGCGGACCGTGTCTGCCGTGGTGACCGTGCCTGACCGTGGCTGACCGTGCGCTTCTCGCGCCGATCGCTCAGTCGTTGTCGAGCTTGTCGAGCGCCCGGTGGGCGACGTCGGCGATGGTGCCCTTCACGCCGGGTTCCTTGGCGTGTTCCTCGAGGTTGGCGTCGATGATGCCCAGCCGGACACGTGCGTCCTCGATGATCGAGACCTTGCCGTCGTGGTCGAGGTCGAAGGCCTCGAGCAGGACTTCCTCGTCTTCTTCGTCGAACTCATTTGGGTCCTCGTCGAGATCGGATGTCGTCGCCTCGTCGAGGTCGTCGCTGTCTTCGTCGGCGTCTGCCATGGGTCCAGTATGGACGCTCTCGCCGGTATCGCTGCATCTCGTGACGTTTCGGCGCCGTAGGGACGCCGAAACTTCACGAGATCGGGTTGGGGTACCCCTAGGAGGTATAGGTATGATGGCGGCCTGATGACGGACATTGCGGCGCCTACCAACCGGGTCGAGCTCGAGATCGGCGGGATGACGTGCGCGTCGTGTGCCGCTCGGATCGAGAAGCGGCTCAACGAGGTGGAAGGTGTCACCACCGCCACCGTGAACTACGCGACCGAGCGGGCCGCGGTCAGCTTCGAGGACGACGTCGCCGTCGACGACCTCATCGCCGAGATCGAAGCGACGGGCTACACCGCCACCCGCCCTCGCCCGAGCTCAGCCTCGACTTCCGGCGGTGCCGAGACGGCGGGGGATGACCCCGACCCGGCTGCGTCGCTTCGGACCCGTCTGATCATCTGCGCCGTGCTGACGGTGCCGGTCGTGGCGATGGCGACGATCCCCGCCCTGCAGTTCGACAACTGGCAGTGGCTCTCGCTCACCCTGGCCTCTCCGGTCGTCGTGTGGGGCGCCTACCCGTTCCACCGCGCGGCGTGGGCCAACCTGCGCCACGGCGCGGCAACGATGGACACGCTGATCTCGATCGGCACGCTCGCCGCGTACGGGTGGTCGCTGTACGCCCTGTTCTTCGGCGACGCGGGCATGACGGGGATGAAGATGCCGTTCGAGCTGACCATCGACCGCGGGTCCGGAGCGGATCAGATCTACCTCGAAGTCGCCGCCGCGGTCACGACGTTCATCCTGGCCGGGAGGTACTTCGAGGTCCGGGCCAAGCGACGGGCCGGCGCCGCGCTCAAGGCGCTGCTCGAGCTCGGAGCGAAGGACGTCGTCGTGCTGCGCGACGGCCGCGAGGAGCGGATCGCGGTCGACGATCTGGCCGTCGGCGACCGGTTCGTCGTCCGGCCCGGTGAGAAGGTCGCAACCGACGGCGTCGTCGAGGACGGATCGTCGGCGATCGACGCCTCGTTGCTCACCGGCGAGAGCGTTCCGGTCGAGGTCCACCCCGGCGATGTGGTGACGGGTGCCACGATCAACGCCGGCGGGAGGCTCGTCATCCGGGCCACACGGGTTGGCGCCGACACGCAACTCGCGGCAGATCGGCCGGCTCGTCGTCGAGGCGCAGAACGGCAAGGCCGCCGTGCAACGTCTCGCCGACCGGATCTCGGCCGTGTTCGTCCCGATCGTCATCGCCATCGCACTCGGCACGCTCGTCTTCTGGATCGCCGCCGGAGAAGGAGCCGCGGCCGCATTCACCGCGGCCGTGGCCGTGCTCATCATCGCCTGTCCGTGCGCGCTCGGGCTCGCCACTCCCACGGCGTTGCTCGTCGGGACCGGCCGGGGCGCGCAGCTCGGCATACTCATCCGGGGGCCAGAGGTTCTCGAGTCGACCCGACGGATCGACACCGTCGTGCTCGACAAGACCGGCACGGTCACCACCGGCAAGATGGCGCTGGTCGACGTGGTCACCGCCCCGGGCACCGACCGCATCGATGCACTGCGGATCGTCGGCGCCCTCGAACACGCCTCCGAGCACCCGATCGCTCGGGCGATCGCCGCCGGCGCTGCCGCCGAGGTGGGTGAGCTCCCTTCCGTCGAGTCGTTCTCGAACCGCGAAGGGCTCGGTGTCGAGGGAGTCGTCGAGGGCCACACCGTGATCGCCGGGCGCCCGGCGCTGCTCGACGAACGGGCGCTCCACCTTCCCGCCGATCTCCGTGCCCGCAGGGACGCTGCGGAGGCGAGCGCCCAGACGACCGTCGTCGCCGGCTGGGATGGCGAGATCAGGGCGCTGTTCGTCGTGGCTGACACGGTGAAGCCGACGTCCGCCGAGGCGATCCGGCAGCTCCGTGATCTCGGCCTCCATCCGGTGCTGCTGACGGGTGACAACGAGGCGGCCGCCCGCGCCGTCGCCGCCCGTGTGGGCATCGACGAGGTCGTTGCCGGCGTGCTGCCCGCCGGGAAGGTCGACGTCGTCCGCCGTCTCCAGACCGACGGCCGCGTGGTCGCCATGGTCGGCGACGGCATCAATGACGCCGCCGCCCTCGCCCAAGCCGACCTCGGCCTCTCGATGGGCACCGGCACCGACGCCGCGATCGAGGCGAGTGACCTCACCCTCGTCCGCGGCGACCTGCGCGCCGTGCCCGACGCGATCCGTCTCGCCCGGCGGACGCTCGGCACGATCAAGACCAACCTGTTCTGGGCGTTCGCGTACAACGTGGCGGCCATCCCGCTCGCCGCGGCGGGCTTGTTGAACCCGATGATCGCCGGCGGCGCAATGGCCCTGTCGAGCGTGTTCGTGGTGTCCAACAGCCTGCGGCTGCGCCGGTTCGCACCGCTCACGAGCCACTCGGTCGCTCACACGAGCCCGGGGTAGCTCCCGCCGTCGAGGTGCAGGTTGGCACCGGAGATGAACCCGGCGTGGACGCTGCACAAGAACGCGCACGCGGCGCCGAACTCGCTCGTGCGGCCGAGCCGCTTGGCGGCGATCGAGTCGGCCATCTGAGCACGCGCCTCGTCGTACGTGATGCCTTCGCGCTCGACGGCGAGGTTCGCCATCTGGTGCTGTCGCGGCGAGTCGATCCGCTCGGGCAGTAGGCAGTTGATCGTCACGTTGTACCTGGCGACATCGCGCGACACCGCCTTCAACATCGCGGTCGCACCCGTGCGAGCGCCCGTGGACGCGAGCATCGACGGGCGTGGCGTGGTGACCATCGCCGAGGTGATGCTGACGATGCGCCCGAAACCTCGTTCGCACATGCCGGGCACCACGCTCTGGAGGATCTTGATCGGCGTCCAGAAGTGCAGGTCGAGTGCGACCTGGAGGTCGTCGTCGGTGACCTCGTCGAGTGAGCCCGGCGCAGGCCCGCGGTTGTTGAGCACGACGATGTCGGGCTCGGGACATGCGGCCAGCAATGCGTCGCGCCCCTCGTCGGTGGTGATGTCGGCGGCGACGAAGGAGACGTCACCGCCACCGAGCGCTCGGATCTCGGCCGCCGCGTTGGCGAGCTTTTCGGCGTCGCGGCCGTTGATCACGACGTCGACGCCCTCCGCCGACAACGCCTCCGCGCAGGCGCGCCCCAAACCCTGACTCGACGCGCACACGATCGCCCTGCGTCCAGCGATGCCGAGGTCCAAGAGCGCCGACTATAGGTCGGCCGCCGTCGTGCGCCCGGTACCGCCGGGCGACTCGAACTGACACGCTCGGCGGGGCACGGACGTATTGACCAGGCGCGATCTGATCATATAGGATCGCGTCGCGTCCGCACTCGCGGACGGCCTCGAGTCCTGGTGTCTGGGGAGACGTCGGGATCAACAGGTGGGGGATGCGAGGGGTCGCGACGTTCTGACCCGCCTCGCTGTGCAGCACCGCCGGGCTTCGTCGCGCCGCGTCGGCAGTGTCATCTCGGCAATGGAACGGAGCACCCATGAGGAAGTCATCCAGGTCGTTTGCGGCGATCGCCACGGCGCTCGCGATGCTCGTCACTGCCTGTGGAGGCGATGACGACGACGCGACCGATGAGACCACGGGTGCCGACGACACATCCGCCGCCGAGGACACGGCCGCGGCGGACGACACGGAGCCGGCTGACGTCCCGGCGACGGAACCAGCCGACACCGACACGACCGAGCCGGCGGGCACCGCGGCGGCGGGCGAGAACCCGTTCGGCGGCACGTTGGCCGAGGGCGAGTTCGGGGAGAGCTATCTGCCCGACCCGGCCCTGCTCGAGCAGGCGCTCGGCGGTGCGGCCTCGCTGCCCGACGACGACATGCAGCGCAACATCGCCCTCGCCGGCGTGGCCAGGGCATCGATCGAGGTCGACGAGGACCTGGCGCTCGAGTGCTGGCAGAACAACGGTTGCGAGACCGGGACCGGTGGCGAGCTGAAGGTCGGCCTCGCCGACGGATTCGGCGGCAACGTCGCCCGGCAGTTGTTCAAGATGGAGTTCATCCTCCAGGCGCTCACGTATCCCGAGATCGGGACGATCGCCTACACCGACGCCAACCTCGACGCCCAGAAGGCGATCTCCGACGTCCGCAGCCTCGTGGCCCAGGACTTCGACGTGATCCTCAGCTACCCCGACGCCGGCGAGGCGCTCGTCCCGGCGTACCGGGCGGCGACGGAGGAGGGCTCGCAGGTCGTGCTGTGGTCGAACGCCAACATCGGCGAACCCGGCACCGACTATCTGACGTTCAGTGGTTCCGACATCTGCGCCATCGGGGCGAAGTACGCGGAGCTCATGAACGAGGCGCTGCCCGACGGTGGGCAGATCGCGTTCCTCGGCGGCACCCCCGGAAACACCCAGTCTCCGGTGTGGCAGGAGTGCGAGCGCGAGGCGCTCAACGACAACATCGAGGTGGTGGCCACCGCCGACACCAGCTGGACGCGGCAGGGTGCATTGGAGGCCGCTGGCGGCATCATCAGCCAGTACCCCGACCTCGACGGTTGGAGCTACGACTACGGCGATGCGTTCGTCGGTGTCATCCGCGCCTACGAGGCGGCCGGCATCCCGCTCGACGTCGTGGCGACGGTCCAGTCCGACGACAACCCGATGCTGTGTGCGTGGAAGGAGGTCGGCAACCCGAACTTCGTCATCCATCACTACGTCGCCCTCTTCACCCAGGGCCGGATCGGGCTCACGGCGGCGATGATGAAGATGCAAGGCGCCGACGTGCCGCCGGAGCTCATCTTCCAGGCCGAACTGAAGACGGTCGACGAGAACTCGTGCCGCACCGACATCCCCGACGACGGATCGCCGTCGACGCTCATCTCGGGTGAGCTGCAGTCGAGGATGTATCCCGAGTAGGTCGGGTTCGGATCATCCCGCGATCAAGGAGGGCGAGTGGAGCTGCCTGAAATCGTTCGTTCCAAGTTCGAGGGCCTGAACTTCTGGCAGTTCGCCACCGTGAACGAGGACGGATCGCCGACCGCATCGCCGGTGTGGGCGGACATCGAGGACGATCACATCATCGTGAACACGGCGATGGATCGCCGCAAGGAACGCAACATACGTCGCGATCCACGCGTCGCGCTGGCCATGGTCGACCGCGACAATCCGTATCTATGGATCGAGATCCGAGGTCAGGTGACCGAACGAATCGAGGGCGATGAAGCCGCCGCCTCGATCGATCGACTCACGAAGAAGTACCTCGATCTCGATGCGTATCCACACCATGGCAACGGTGGAGAAGCGCGTCATCTTCAAGATCGAGCCGATCAAGATCCTGTTCAAGGACGAAAGCGTGTAGCTAGAGCCAGCCCTTTTGAACCCGTTCCCGGCCGGCGACGAATGCCACTGGTTCGGCGAACAGTGTCGTGCCGTCCTCTTTCGCCGCCGCCCATTCGGGTGATGCCATCGCGGCGTGGAGGGCGGCCGGGTCGTCGAACCACAACTCCGAGAAACCGTCGTGGGTGATGCCCATCATTCCCCGAGTCATGTACGCCTCGGGCAGGACGTGGGTCTGCACGTACCGACGCAGTCCCGGAACCTGGGCGATGAGCGGTCCGTGCACGTCGAACCAGTGAGCCGAGAACTCCTCGAGCGACAGCCCCGGCCGACGGGCCATGATGAAGATGCCCTTGACCATGTCGGGAGTGGTGTCGCCTTCGAAGCACGACCCGCTCGGTCCCGATCACGCTCGCCCGCTTGTGATGCAACGGCCACCCGGGTAACCGATCGAACAGTTGGGCGTCATCGGCCATCACCGCCGCATTGAGCTCGGCCGCCTCCGGATCGGACTCGGGATCGAGCATCGGGCCGAGATCGTCGAACCAGAACATCGACGCGCCATCGAACGACGGGGGAGGATCCCACGCGTAGGCCTCTTTGATGGTCAGGTGCTGAACATACCGACGCAATGATTTCGTCTGTGCGTACAGGGGACCGTGGTTCTCCGCCCAGTATCGGTGGAACTCGGCGAGGTCCCTGTTTGTCGGATGGCGAAGCGCAGGGGCAATCACTCTGATCATGTTCCGCAACCCCCAAGGTCGTATTGCGCGAATTGATGCGAGCTCACACTAGCGGTCTTCGCGCTTATCGGCCAGCGGCACGTCACATGATCAAGTCATCATCCGGAGCTGGCTTGCGTCCGCTCCTCCGCCACCAGTGGTGACTCGATCGATTCCCACACGTCGAGCGCCTGGCGGTGGGCGGCCACGTCGTGCACCCGCAGCAGCCGTGCCCCGCGAGCGACCGCGGCAAGGTGCACGGCGAGTGTGCCGGCGAGTCGGTCGGCCGGGTCGTCGACGTTCGTGAGCTGGCCGATGAAACCCTTGCGCGAGGCGGCGACGAGCACTGGATGACCGAGTTGGACGATCTCGTCGAGACGCCGGATCAGCTCGAGGCTCTGGGCGGTCGTCTTGCCGAACCCGATGCCGGGATCGATGACGACCTGCGGTACCCCGTCGGCGAGCGCCCGCTCGGTCTGCTCGACGAGAAAGCTGCAGACGTCACCCACGACGTCGACGTAATCGGTGTGGAGCTGCATCGTCGCCGGATCGTCGATCGGCATGTGCATGACCACGACCGGGACCTGGTGGCACACCGCCACGGCTCGCATCGCCCGATCGCGCAACCCCGAGATGTCGTTGATCATCACCGCGCCGACGTCGATCGCCGCTTCCGCCACTGCGGCGTGGCGGGTGTCGACGCTGATCGGCACGCCGAGCCCCACGACGCGCTCGACCACGGGCAGGATCCGGCTGAGCTCGTCGTCGACGCTCACCGGCTCCGCTCCCGGCCGCGTCGACTCACCGCCGATGTCGACGATGTCGGCCCCCTCGGCCACGAGCCGGGCGACATGCTCGACCGCGTCGTCGACGGCGAGGAAGCGCCCACCGTCGGAGAACGAATCGGGCGTGACGTTGACGATCCCCATCAGCCGGACGCGCTCGAGCGACAGGCTGCGCGCCCCGAGTCGGAGGTCCACCGCACCGAGTATGGCGGTCGCGCGGCCAAGAACCTGCCGACACCTCGGCAGCTGTCCTTCGCCTCCGGTCGACTCTGTGCACAGCACCGACGCACAGCCGCACTACTTGCGGGTGTTAGGCCGACCTAACTAGACTGGGCGGTCGTGTCGGCCGTTGACTCCCAACTGGACGAGGACGACGTCGCCCACGATGTCCGAACCGGCATGACCGCCGAGGTCGTCGACATCGAAGCGAACGGCAGCCGGTCGGTCAGCCGGCTCGTCGCCGACACCCTCTCGTTGGCGTACGACAACCGGATGATCGTCGACGGACTCTCGTTGCACGTGCCGACCGGGCAGATCACCGTCATCGTCGGCGCCAACGCGTGCGGGAAGTCGACCCTCCTGCGGGGGCTCGCCCGGCTGATGAAGCCCAAGGGTGGCGTGGTGCTGCTCGACGGAGAGCCGATCCACCGATCGTCGACGCGCGAGGTGGCGACCAAGCTCGGAATCCTCCCGCAACAGCCGATCGCACCCGACGGGTTGTCGATCGGGGATCTCGTGAGCCGCGGTCGGCACCCGCACCAGCGTTGGTTCCGACAGTGGTCACCCGCCGACGAGGCCGCTGTGACCTGGGCCCTGGCACAGACCGGCTTGTCCGATCTGGCGACACGGCCCGTCGACGAGCTCTCCGGTGGGCAACGCCAGCGGGCGTGGATCGCGATGGCGCTCGCTCAGGGCACACCCGTCCTGTTGCTCGATGAGCCGACGACGTTCCTCGATCTCGCCCACCAGTGCGAGGTGATGGATCTCCTCCAGCACCTCAACGAGACGGATGGCCGCACGATCGTCGCCGTGCTGCACGACCTCAACCAGGCGTGCCGCTACGCACATCACCTCATCGCCATGAAGGGCGGTGCCGTTTTCGCTACCGGGACACCTCACGAGGTCGTCACGGAATCGATGGTGGCCGACGTGTTCGGTCTTGCCGTGCGGGTCATGGAAGACCCGGTCTCGGGCACTCCGCTGGTGCTGCCACTCGGTCGCGGCCGACGGACATGACGGTGGCGATACCCGTTGCCACGTCGCACGAGCGCGCCTCGGGCGACGGGGATGCCGTTGACGCCCACGGTGCAACGCGCGGTGACCAACGCGTCCGTCGTCGACTGTTGCTGATCGCCGGGATCGTGCTGTCGGTGATCGTTCTGGCGATCGTCACCCTGCTGTCGATCGCCTACGGCTCGAAGCCGATACCGGTCGGCACGGTGTTCGACGCGTTCACCGACTTCGACGGTTCGAACGATCACCTCATCGTCCGGTCGTTGCGCGTGCCGCGAACCGTGGTCGGCCTGATGGCCGGCGCCTGTCTCGGGCTCTCGGGTGCGATCATGCAAGGGCTCACTCGCAACCCGCTCGCCGATCCGGGCCTGCTCGGCGTCGACGCCGGCGCGGCGCTCGCCGTCGTGATCGGGATCTACGTCTTCGACGTCGGTTCGCTGCTCGGCTACGTGTGGTTCTCGTACGCGGGTGCCCTCGTCGCGTCGGTCATCGTGTACGGGCTGGGGTCGGCGGGCCGCACCGGCGCCACGCCGGTGAAGATCGCGCTCGCCGGGGCCGCGCTGTCGGCGCTGCTCGGTTCGTTCACGTCGGCGATCCTGTTGCTCGACACCGAGACCCTCGACCAGTTCCGGTTCTGGAACGTGGGCTCGATCGCCGGCCGCGACGGCGACATCGCCAGGCAGGTGTTGCCGTTCGCCGTCGTCGCGATCGCGGTGTCGTTGTGCACCTGGCGGGCGCTCGACACGCTCGGCCTCGGCGACGACGTGGCGCGCTCGCTCGGCGCGTCGATCGGACGCCATCGTGGGCTCTGCGCGGTCGCGATCGTCCTCACCGCGGGGACCGCGACCGCGGCGTGCGGGCCGATCAGTTTCGTCGGCCTCGTCATCCCCCACATGGTCCGCAAGTTCACCGGACCGTCGCACCGGTGGCTGTTGCCGTACTCGATGATCCTCGCTCCGATCCTGTTGCTCGGGAGCGACATCGTGGGCCGCGTCATCGCCCGCCCGTCGGAGGTGCAGGTCGGCATCGTGACCGCACTCGTCGGGGCGCCCTTCTTCGTGGTCCTCGCTCGCCGCACTCGCCTGGCAGGTCTATGAGGAACCAAACCGGCCCAGCTGTGAGGCGCTACCTGGTCCGGATCGGCCCGGTGTCGGCCCGGCTCGACGGGCGCTCGATCGGTGTCTCGATGGCGCTCGTCGGTGTGATCTTCGTGCTGTTCTGTTGGACGATCTCGGTCGGCGACTTCCCGATCCCGATTCGCGAGGTGATCGCCACACTGCTCGGCGGGGGGAGTGAGGACTCACAGTTCGTCGTCGGTGAATTGCGTCTACCGCGCGCGCTCGTCGGCGCGCTCGTGGGTGCCGCGTTCGGGATTTCCGGTGCGATCTTCCAGACGCTCGCCCGTAACCCGTTGGCGTCACCCGACATCATCGGCGTCACGCATGGCGCGTCGCTTGCGGCGGTGTCCGTGATCGTGCTCGGCGGATCGGGTGATCTGTTGGGTGGGGTCTCGTCGATCGGTGTCCCGATCGCCGCCCTCATCGGAGGTCTCGCGGCGGCGCTCCTCGTCTACGTGCTGTCGTACCGGCGCGGGTTGATCGGTTACCGGCTGGTGCTCATCGGCATCGGCGTCGGCGCGGTCATGACCGCCCTGATCCAGTACATGCTGACCCGGGCCACGATCTACGAAGCGGCGCGGGCGACGGTCTGGCTGACCGGGTCACTGAACGGGCGCGGTTGGGCGCACGTCCGGCCGGTCGCCGCCGGGTTGATCGTGCTGGTGCCGCTCGCCGTCGTCCTCGGACGCCAACTGCGCCTGCTCGAGATGGGCGACGACGCCGCCAGGGGTCTCGGCGCTCGCGTCGAGCGCAGCCGGCTGGCGCTGATCCTGTGCGCCGTCGGGCTGGCGGCGCTGGCCACGGCGTCGGCGGGTCCGATCGCTTTCGTCGCCTTCTTCGCGCCGGTGATCGCTCGCCGTGTGGTGGGACCCGGCCAGGTCGCGCTCGTGCCATCGGCGCTGATGGGGAGCGCCGTGGTACTGGCGAGTGACCTCATCGCGCGCCGGATCCTCGCTCCGACCGAGCTGCCGGTCGGCATCGTGACGTCGATCATCGGTGCGCCCTACCTGCTGTACCTGTTGTGGACGGCGAACACGATCGGCCGCGGCGGCTGACATCACGTCGTGTCGCGGGCGGCGGACACGACCCCGTGACGCGGCCGGCCCCTAACGTGGCTGCTCATGGCATCGGACACGTTCAGGGCGTTCACGGCCACTTCGGCCGACGGCGAGGTGACACGCGAGGTGGGCACGCTGTCGGTCGGCGATCTCCCACCCGACGGCGTGCTGATCGACGTCGAGTGGTCGAGCGTGAACTTCAAGGACGGCCTGGCGACGACCGCCAACGGTCGGGTCGCCCGCATCTCGCCGCTGGTCCCCGGCATCGATCTGGCCGGCACGGTCCGCGAGAGCGATGACGACGAGTTCCCTGTCGGCAGCCGGGTGATCGCCCACGGGTACGACCTCGGCGTGTCGCGTCACGGTGGCTTCGCGGAGCTCGCACGTGTGCCCGCCGATTGGCTCGTCGCGTGCCCGCCCGGGCTCGACCTCCGGGAGGCGATGACGATCGGGACCGCCGGTTTCACCGCCGCGTTGTCGGTTCTCTCGCTCGAGGAGCGCGGCCTCGCACCTGACGACGGTCCCGTGCTCGTGACGGGCGCGACCGGTGGCGTCGGCTCGATCGCGGTCGGAATCCTGGCGGCGCGCGGGTACCAGGTGGTGGCCAGCACCGGGAAAGACGGAGGCCGAGCCGTACCTGCGCGGCCTCGGCGCCACGGACGTGATCGACCGTGCGGAGCTCTCCGGTGAGGGCGGCAAGCCACTCGAGTCGATGGTCTGGGCGGCCGCCGTCGATTGTGTCGGGGGCCGCACGCTCGCCAACGTGCTCGCCCGGATCCGCTACGGCGGGGCGGTCGCGGCGAGCGGCCTGACCGGAGGCGCCGGCCTGGAGACGACCGTTCTGCCGTTCATCCTGCGCAATGTGGCGTTGCTCGGGGTCGACTCGGTGCAGACGGCGATCGAGCGGAGGCGTTCCGTCTGGGCGCTGCTCGGCGGCGAGATGAAGCCCCGCGGGCTCGACGCCGTGGCCCACGACGTCACGCTCGACGGCCTCGAGGGCGCGCTCGACACGATCCTCGCTGGCGGCGCGACCGGACGAACGGTCGTCGACGTGCGCGCCGGCTGATCCGCCTCGCGCGTCCGACCGACGACTGGCAGGAATGCCGCGGATGGTGACTGCCAGCCCGATGTGCGTCGATGCGCGCCATCTCTATGGTGGGCGCGATGACGATCGTTCCCGACGACAAGAACTGGACCTGGGTCCTCGAGCGACCATGCCCGGAATGTGGCTTCGACGTCTCGCCGATCGAGCGCAGCCGGGTCGGCGCGACGATCCGGTCGATGAACGGCGGCGTGGGATGCCGTGCTCCGGCGCCCGACGGTCCGTGACCGGCCGTCTTCGTCGATGTGGTCGCCACTCGAGTACGGATGTCACGTCCGGGACGTGTACCGCGTGTTCGACGGCCGCCTGTCGCGGATGCTGGCCGAGGAGCATCCCACGTTCGCCAACTGGGACCAGGACGCGACCGCGGTGGAAGACCGGTACGGCGAGCAGGATCCGACGACCGTCGCGACCGAGCTCGTCGAGGCCGCCGACGTGCTCGCCGCCCGGTTCGACAGCGTCGGCGACGACCAGTGGCACCGGACGAGCGAGCGCAGCGACGGCTCGGTCTTCACGATCGACTCGTTCGCCAAGTATCTGTTGCACGACCCGATCCACCATCTGCGCGACGTCGGCGAATCGTTCGACCCCGATCGCATCGGCTCACACTGATCCGATTCGCACTTCACCGGGAAGTCACCGGCGGCACGACGTCTGCGATGGCGTCGAGGATCGCGTCGATGACCGCTCGCGTGAGCGGGCGGTCGACGGCGAACTCGTGAACCCGCCCGACGTTGCGCTCGCGCTCGTGAGCTGAGTCGGAGGCGAGCCATGCCACGCACGCGTTCTCCCCGATGTGGCCGAGCTGGGCGATGACGGTGGCGAAGTTGCCGCGACGGTCGACCCGACCCGGTCCGCCGGCGTCGACATAGGCCGAGTACAACGACCGGGTGCGGCCGGCGTCGCCGAGGCCGAACTCGTAGAGGATCAAGCACAGCTCCTGGCTCGGGTCGCTGAGACCGCAGTCGTCCCAGTCGATGACGCACAGATCACCGGTCGTCGTGCGACGGACGTTGTCGGCCCAGAGGTCGCGGTGGCACGTCCGCAGGTCGGCGGGTGGCTCGAGCAACTGCTCCAAGGCGATCCACTCGTGGCGGAACGCAGCCATGTGGTCGGCGAACGGGGCCTCGGCTGCGGCGAGTGCTCGACACAGCTCGCCCCACCGGTCCGCCCCGACGGGATCCGTGAACCACGGGTCGACCGGTTGGATGCCGAGGAACGGGACATTGATGGATCGTCGCGATGAGCTGACCGACGGCCACGGGGTCGAGGTCGGCATCGCGCTCGTCGAAATCGATCCACTCGTACACCCGTACCTGAGTATCGGCAATGTCGGCGAGGACGCGACCATCGACCGTGCGAACGATGGCCGGCAACGGAACTCCGGCCGCGTTCGCCGCCTCCTGGAACTTCGACGCCTCGACGATGTCGGCTTCATCGCGCCGCTTGAACGGCTCCTTGACCGCCCATGTGCCGAGCGAGGTCTGCAACTTCCACATCTGCCCCTGTTCGCCTCGTGCTGTCGGACCCGACAGCACCGCATCGGCCCCGAGCGCGTAGCGGTCGGCGATCGGCGCGGCGTGGCTCGCTTCGAGCATCGTCGGAGCGTAGATGCCCTCGGCCTGTGCCCTCTTCGGACCCGTGCCGGGCCGGTTGACGGCGGCGGATGCACCGCGACTCGGGCGTCAGCGGTCGTGCGGCGGGTCCGGAAGACAGAAACAGTGACCCTCACCGATCCGTCCCCGATACCGTGCGAGCGGTGATCAGCAGCTGGATCGACTCCAACTGGCTGCGGGTGGTCGCGTACGGCGTGGCGGCGGGGGCGTGCCTGCACGCCGGACTACGCGAGCGACGCCGGCGGTCGAGCGCTCCGAGCCGCGACATCTGGCCGACGTTCTGGTTCCTGACCGCCGCCTTGCTCGGCGTGATGGCGTTGGCACGGGCCGCCGACATCGGCGAACTGGTCTCGGAGTTCGGCCGGCGAACGGCACGCGACGAGGGCTGGTACGAGATCCGCCGGGAGTACCAGGCGGCCGCGGTCGCATCGGTCGGCGCGATCTGGTTCGTGGCCGTCGTGCTCGCCGTGTGGCGCGTCCCGGAGCGACGTCGTCGATACCTGCCCGCGGCGCTCGTCGTGTTCACGCTGGTCTGCTTCGCCGGAATCCGCATCATCTCGCTGCACCAGGTCGACACGCTGCTGTACAACCGGCCGATTCGCGGTGTCCGGATCGTGGCGATCGTCGAGCTGACCGGAATCGCGCTGACGATCCTCGCCACGTACTGGTACCCATTCGCCCTGACCAACGAGCGCGATGACACCGGGTCGCGCGTGGTGCCGGCCGACCCCGACCTGGATCGACGTCCGTCGAGCACGTCGACGTAGGACGTGCTCGACGGATCGCCGATGTCAGGTGGCGTGATCCACGAGGATTCGCTCGTCGCCGGCAAGCCGATCGCCGGCTACGAGGTGGTCTGGTTCTCGACGGCCCGCTCGGAGACACTCCGCTTCCAACTCGGCGAACCAGTCGTCGGCGGACAGGTCGAGGCGTGAGTCGTTCGAGGCGAGCGAGTTCGACCAGTTGTTGGGGATCGCCGGCGTCCACGACCGGTCGGGGACGCCGATGTCGGGGAGGGCGGCTGCGAGTTGACGCTCACGCCGGGTGCTGAGCAGGGCTGCGGCGGCGAGGACGAGCACTCCAGCGACGGCCGCGTCGAGCCAGTAGTGGTTCGCCGTGGCGACGATGGCCAGGAGCGTGATTGCCGGATGCAGCATCGCCCACCAGCTGCGGCGGGTGCGCCGGATGCTCACGTACGCACCGGCGACGATGAACGCCCACCCGAAGTGCAGCGACGGCATCGCTGCGAACTGGTTGGCCACCGACTCTGAGGTGTCGGTGCTGTAGATGCGTGGGCCGAATCGCTGGAGTGTGTCGACGAAGCCGGCGTCCGGCAGCATCCGCGGCGGTGCCAGCGGGAACGCGACATGGATCGCCAGGGCGGCGACCGTCACGCTGACGAACGTGTTCCTGATCCGGTGGTACGCGTCGTGGTGACGGAAGAACACCCACAGCAGGAACGCGACGGTCAGGGGGAAGTGCACCATCACGTAGTAGCGGTTCAAGAATGCGACGAACGTGTGGCTGTGCATGACCACGTCCTGCACGGTGCGCTCCGAGAAGAAGTGGAGCGAGCGCTCGAAGTCGACCACGCGGTTGGCGTTGTCCATCGCCGCGTCGGTGTCGTTGCGGGTCAGGAACCGGATCTGACGGTAGATCGCGAACACCCCACCCATCATCACCAGCTCACCGACCAGCCGCCGGCCGAGGTGGCGGGGGCGCGACGTGTCGGAGCGTTCCATGTGCTCGTATTCGTCGATCGTGAGCTGGCGGTTCATCGTGTGCTCCGAGTGGGATCGGGCGCTTCCGTTCGGCGTCCGGTGTGGCGTCTTGTGGTTCCACGATCTCCGAAGCCGCTGTCTTGGCACTGACAAGCCGCTGA
Source organism: Ilumatobacteraceae bacterium (assembly GCA_963776935.1). Taxonomy (GTDB): domain Bacteria; phylum Actinomycetota; class Acidimicrobiia; order Acidimicrobiales; family Ilumatobacteraceae; genus JALOLG01. The sequence goes on from CAVZOP010000002.1 coordinate 321,541, forward strand.
CATCACGATTTTCGGAGGGCGTGGAATTCGATTGCGTCGTGTTCTCCAAACCCTGAGTGGCGGGCGACGACGGTGATACGTCGTGGCGACCACGTGGGTTGTGTGACGTTTGACCCGTCCCGTCTGGCGAAGTCATCGCCGCGCCGAGCAGTCGGCCATCGGGAACGTCGAGCATTCGACCATCGTGAGCTTCGAGCCGGTGGAAGTCGTCGGCCGATGGTCGCTCGCGCGAGCACCCGCCGTACGTCTCCAGAGGTACTACCGGGTCATCCTCACGATGGGTGGGCGAGGGAGCCCGAGCAGTCGGTCAGCCGTCGACGGTGGGCGGGTCGCCACGGTCGGCGAGCACGAGGCAGAACGGGTGACCAGCAGGATCGAGGTACACACGGAACGTTTGGCCAGGCTGCACCTCGGCCTTCCGAGCGCCAAGCGCGAGCACCTGCCGCTCGCCGACGTCGAGGTCGGCGACGTCGAAATCGAGGTGCAGCTGCTGCGGGTGTTCGTCACTCGGCCACACCGGTGGCACGTGGCCGGGCGCCTTCTGGAAGGCGATCGTCGCCCCGCCGTCGCTCGTCAGCTGCGCCCATTCGTCGTCGACGTGGCCGACCGTCCAGCCCGTGATCGCCGCGTAGAACTCGGCGAGGGCACCGTGGTCGGGACAGTCGATGGCGACGAGGCTGAACGTGGCGATTCCGGGCATCCCACGAACCTAGATCTGATCGAGTCGGCCCACAGCACGCCGCGTCGGGGAACGTCTGCTCGCCGACTGCTCATCGACCGACGAAGTGCGGGTCACGCTTTTCGAGGAACGCCGCGACTCCTTCGCGATGGTCCTCGGTCCGGAACAGCTCGGCGAGGTTGGCGCTCACCCAGCGGCCGAGGTCGTCCCAGTCGGGGTCGAGGGCGCGTCGGAGGCCCTGCTTGAGCCGCTGGACGGCGAGCGGCGGGTTGGCGGCGATCGCGTCCGCCACCTCGAGCGCGGCCGCCATCAACTCTGAGTGGGGGACCACGCGGGAGACGAGTCGCACCCGGAGGGCCTCCTCGGCATCGATCAGCCGGCCGGTGAAGAGCAGGTCGGCGGCGATCTCGCGCCCGACGAGTTGCGCCAGGCGACCGATCCCGGCGACATCGCAACACAGGCCGCGCTTCACGAACAGCTCGCCGAAACGGGCGCGCTCGGATGCGATCCGGATGTCGGCCATCAACGCCAACTCCATCCCCCAGCCGACGGCCGCCCCGTTGACGGCCGCGACCACGGGCACGTCCGTGGCGAGCAGGGCGGCCGCGGCGGGCGTGAGCCGCGGCTCGGCGGCGAGCCGCTCGGCAACTGCCGGTCCGGCCGCGACCATGATCTGCTTCACGTCGTCACCCGAACAGAACGCCGGATCGGCGCCGGTGACGACGAGGCATCGGGCGGCCGTCGACTCGACCGCCCGGCGCAACTCGTCGTACGTGGTGTGGGTGAGCGCATTGCGCGCCTCTGGCCGGTTGAGCGTGATCACACCGACCTCGCCGCGCGTCTCGTACGTCAGCTCGGAGTACACCCCGCCGAGCATGTCACGACCACCCCCCGAACTGTCTGCTTCAGATGGGGCCCTGGGCAGTCTGAGGCAGACAGTTCGGGTGGGGGTGCGGGGATCGTATATTGACTGAGCGCTCGCAGCGCAGTTGCGCTAACCGCGGATGGACACGATCTGCTCGACACCGTCATGTCCGACGCCGGGCGCGACCTTCCAGCACATCAGCGAGCGGCGCTGGCGTTCACCGAGGCGTTCCTGATCGATCCCGCCGCCCTTTCAGCGACGGCGCGTGACGACCTGGTACGTCATTTCGACCCGCCCCAGATCGTGGAGATCGTGTTCAAGCTGATGACGTACACCGTGAACAAGTCGATCACCGCGCTGGGGTTCGATCGGGCGATCGACGAACACCGCTTGGCGTTGTTCCACTATGACGCCGCTGGTGCGCAGATCGTCGACGCGCAGATCATGGAGGCGCCCGACGATTGACGCGACCCGTCACGTCTCGGTCGCCCTCGCTGCGATCAGGAGGCCGGGATGTCGCCTGCGGTCGTGTAGACGCGACCGTCGGACAGGCCCTCCCAGCGCATCACGTGCTCGCGGACGAAGCCGCCGTAGAGCTTGGTCATCTCGAAGCCGACCTCGCCGTCGGCTTCGAGCTCGGCCCACTCCGGGCTGGCCATCGCCGCCTCGTACGCCTCCTGGTTGTCGAACCAGCACTCGACCATGCCCTGGAACGGCATCCCACCCTCGGCCCGGTCGGCGTCGAGCGGTTCGAGGAAGTGGTTCTGGACATAGCGCTTGATGCCGGGGACGCGCAGGGCGATCGCACCGTGGTCGGTGCGCCACCATCGGCTCACCTCTTCGCGGTCCTTGTCGGCCCTGAACGTCAGGATCCACACGGTCTTGATCATGTCGGCTGTTGCCCCTCGCTCCCGCCGCAGTGACGGATGATATACGATCTGACCCGCCGCTCGACCGCACAACTCGACCGGGCGCTGCGCCGCGATCGGGTCGCACGCATCATATATGATCGGTGAGAGCCGGAGGACAGGGCCTCGGTTTCGAGGCCGTCGAACCGCCTCGCTGGGGCGCCGCCCACCTTGACACTCCGGCGACAAATCATATACGATTCGTGGGCACGCCGATGGCCGCAACGCTGTCGGAGCCAGTATTCGGGTGCGACCGTGAGCCAGGGGGGGTTCGAGTTGTCCGACGAAAACGTCGGCGTTTCGGGTGCCGGCAGAATTGCCAGGACCGCCCGCCGCCTCGGTTTCGGGAACGTCATGAGCAGCCTGCTGTTCAGCTCCCGTTTCGTCACCATCTGGATCGCCGGCGCCGTGCTCCTGGTCGTCTGCCAGATCGTCGCGCCCGGCGACCTTGTCGTCGTCGTCGTGGGCCATCCTGTTGCCGATCGGCAGCATCGTCGCCGTCGTCGCCCTCGGGCAGATGCTCGTGATCATGATGGGCGGGATCGACCTGTCGATGGCCGGCGCGATCTCGCTGCTCGCCAACGTGCTGGTGGGTACAGCGGGCGGCTCCGACGATCGGCTCGCGTACGCGATCTTCATCGTGTTCGTGTGGGCAATTGTCATCGGCCTCGTCAACGGTCTGCTCGTCGCGATCTTGGATCTGAACCCGCTCATCGTCACGCTCTCGACGGGCCTGATCCTGCTCGGCATCACGGCGGAGTACCGGCTCGGCACTGCGAACGAATCGCAGGTTCCCAATGCTTTGTCGGAGTTCATGATCGACCGGTTCGCCGGCATCAGCAAGACGTTCTGGCTCGTGCTCGTGATGACGTTGCTGCTCGCGCTGATCCTGCGCTCGACGGCGGTCGGCCGACGCTTCCAGGCGGCCGGCGCCAACCGCCGGGCGGCATGGATGGCAGGCATCCGGGTGCGCCTCTACGTCATCTTCGCCTACATCTTCGCCGCCCTGTGCGCCGGCCTGGCGGGCATCCTCGTGGGTGGGATCGTCAACAGCCCAGGTGTCGATCCCGGTGCGGCGTACCTGCTCGGACCCGTCGCCGCGGTCGTTCTCGGTGGTGCCGCGCTGTCGGGTGGACTCGCCAGCGCCACCTCGACGTGGGCCGCCGCGTTCTTCGTCACCATCCTCAACCAGATGCTCCGTGTGCTCGGCCTCGCGAACTGGTCGCAGTACGTCGTGTTCGGGCTGGCGATCATCCTCGGCATGGTCATCTCCGGCGACCGCATCGCCGACATCGTCGGCCGCCTCCTCCTCCGGCCCGGCATCCGCAACCTGATGAATGACGACGATGAACCGCCGGGCGAACGCGCCCGAGCCGAACCCACCGCCGACCGGGTCCCGGTCGGCATGTCGCAGCCCGCCGAGTAGGGGTCAACCCGAACATCGCCCCCGACCTCGTTGGCAGGGGCCGAATCGAACACCGCAGCATCACGAAGGCCAATCACCACGAACGCCTACCAAGGGGAGAACACGTGACACGACACCACCGATCCAAGATGAGGAGACTGCCGGTCGCGATCGCCGTGCTCTCTACCTTTGCGTTCGTCGCCGCGGCCTGCGGCGACGACGACGATGCGGCCTCCGACACCGCGGCCGACGAGCCGGTTGGGACGGATGCGCCCGCCGCGACCGATGCGCCCGCCGCGACCGATGCGCCCGCTGCGACGGATGCGCCGGCTGCGACGGATGCGCCCGCCGCGACGGATGCGCCAGCCGAGGGCGAGAACCCGTTCGGTGGCACCCTCGCCGAAGGGGAGTACAACGAGAGCTACCTCCCTGACGAGGACATCTTGGCCCTCGGCCTCGGTGGCGCCGGGTCATTGCCAGAAGAGGAGCGGGCGCGGAACGTCGCGCTCGCCACGATCGCCCGCGCGTCGATCCCGGTCGACGAGGATCTCGCCCTCAAGTGCTGGGAAGAGAACGGGTGCGACACCGGCACCGGCGGCGAGCTCAAGGTCGGCTTGGCCGACGGCTTCGGCGGCAACATCGCCCGCCAGATCTTCAAGATGGAGTTCATCCTCCAGGCGCTGACCTATCCGGAGATCGGCGAGATCGGTTACACCGACGCCAACCTCGACACCCAGAAGGCGATCTCCGACGTTCGGGCCTTCGCCGCTCAGGGCTACGACGTGATCCTCAGCTTCCCCGACGCCGGCGAGGCGTTGGTCCCCGCCTACCGGGCGGCGACCGAGGAAGGCGCCCAGGTGGTGACATGGTCGTCCGGCAAGGTCGGCGAACCCGGCGTCGACTACTTGTCCTACAGCGGCAGCGACCTGTGCGCCCTCGGGAACGCCTGGGGTGAGAAGTTCAACGAGTTGCTGCCCGACGGCGGCCAGATCGCGATGATCCTCGGCGCCCCGGGCAACCCGATCGATCCGGTGCAGGAGGAGTGCACACTCGAGACGTTGAACGACAACATCGAACTGGTCGCCAAGGCCGGCACGGCGTGGAGTCGCCAGGCCTACCTCGAGGCGACGTCGGGCATCCTCGCCGAGCACGACGACATCGACGGGTGGATCGGACCCTACGGTGATGCGTTCGTCGGCACGATGCGGGCGTACGAAGCAGCCAACCTGCCGATGGACGGGCTGGTCACGATGCACCAGTCCGACGACAACCCATTCCTCTGCGCGTGGAAGGACGCGGGTGGCGTCATGGATTCGTTCACCTACGTGAGCCTTCTGCTCGAGGGTCGCGCCGGCATGACCGCGGCGATGATGAAGATCGCCGGCTACGACGTGCCGCCGCAGATCATCTTCGGTGTGCAGCTCAAGGAGGTCAACGACGAATCCTGCCGTACCGACATCCCACCCGACGGCGCTCCGTCGAGCCTCGTGCCGTCCGAGCTGCAGTCGAGGATGTTCCCCGAGTAGCACGACCGTCGGTCGGCCGGATGAGCCGGCCGATCGACAACCGAAGGAGTGGTCGATCGCCCTCGGACCCGTCCCGACGGGCCCGAGGGCGCCGACCTGAGTGCGGAAGAATCAGAGCAGTCATCCCGGGGAGATCAGACCGGAGATCAGACATGGAGATCAGAGGGGACCGGACTTGACGTTGGTGGGCCTGCAGGGCGACCGCGAGGACTCGGACGAGAGCATGGAGACAGCTGTGTCGTCGACCGGTGCGCCGACGGTCCTGTCACTCCGCGGGGTCTCCAAGCGGTACGGGCCGGTCCACGCCAACAACGATGTCTCGCTCGACATCCTTGCCGGCGAGATCCACGCCGTGCTCGGTGAGAACGGTTCCGGCAAGTCGACGTTGCTGGGCATCGCCAGCGGCACGGTGGTGCCGGACGAAGGTGTCGTCGAGATCGCCGGTCAGCAGCTGACCACGGCGTCGGCCAAGGCCGCGATGGAGCTCGGTCTCGGCATGGCCTACCAGACGATGACCGAGGTCATCGGCCTCAGCGTCGCCGAGAACCTGTTCCTCGCCGCTCCGCCATCCGAGCGGCCGAAGTACGGCCGGATGGAGCCGTGGGCCGCCGAGCGGCTGCGGGAGGCCGAGCTCGACATCGCCGCCTCGGCGCCGACGGCGAGCCTGTCGCTCGCTGAGCGTCAGATGCTCGAAGTGGTCCAGGCACTGTTGTCGAAGCCCAAGGTGCTGCTGCTCGACGAACCGACGACTGCCCTCGGGCACGGAGATGTCGAGCGGTTGCACGCGCTGATCCGCAACCTCGCCGCCCAAGGCATCGGCATCGCCTACGTGAGCCACCGCCTCCCCGAGGTGCTCAGCGTCGCCCACCGGGTGACGGTGTTGCGCGATGGTGTCGGCCAGGGCACGTTCGACGCCGCCCAGGTGTCGGAGGCCGACGTGGTGGCACTGATGATCGGGCGACCGCTCGAGATGGTCTTCCCGGCACCTGTCGGTGAGGCCAGCAACGAGACCTTGTTCGAGATCATCCGACTCCGCGGCCGGCGCTTCGGACCGGTCGATCTCACGTTGACACGCGGCGAGATCGTGGGGATCGCCGGCGCCGAGGGCAACGGGCAGGTGCAGCTCCTGCGTGCCCTGGCGGGAGTCGAACCGTCGAACGGCACCGTCAAGTGCTCCGCCAAGCCGGTCGACCTGCGCAGCCCGCCCGGACCGCTGCGATCGGGAATCGTGCTGTTGAGCTCGAACCGCAAGGAGGAGTCGATCTTCACCGCCCTCGGTGTCCGCGCCAACGCCACACTCCAGGTGCTGAAACGCTACGGACGGTTCGGACTCGTACGCCGCAGCCGTGAGCGCCCGCCCGTCAACGAACTCGTCGCTCGGCTGCGGCTCAAGTCCGCTTCGATCGAGCAGCCCGCCCAGTATCTCTCGGGCGGCAACCAGCAGAAGGTTGCCCTGATGCGGCCGTTCCTGAAGGGCGACGTCAACGTGATCCTCGCCGACGAGCCGACGCAAGGCGTCGACGTGGGCGCCCGGCTCGACATCTACGAGGCGCTGCGCGCCAAGGCGGAAGAAGGCACGGCGGTGCTCGTCAAGTCGAGCGACCCGATCGAGCTGTCCGGTCTCTGCGACCGAGTCGTCGTCATGTCGCGGGGCCGGATCGTCGACGAGATCCCGAAGTCCGAGCTCGGTGAGCGCCGGATCATCTCGGCGATCGTCGGCCACGCATCAGCGCACGGGAGCGACGAGTGACGGCCACCACAGTTCAGTCGGGCATCCGGGACAAGGCTCGCCGATTGCGGCTCGGACGGTGGCTTCCCATCCTCGCCATGATGATCCTCATCTTCGTGCTCGGCGTCTACACGCGGGGCAAGGAAGCGTCGTTCACCTCGGAGTTCAACCTCAACGGTCTGTTCATCGCCACGATGCCGCTCGCACTCGCCGCCATGGGCCAGGCGAGCGCGCTGATGGTGAAGGCGTTCGACGTCTCGGTCGGCGCCTTGATGACCGTGTGCGTCGTCGTCGCTTCGTTCGTGCTCACACCCGACCAGGAGTGGTGGTCGTTGGTGCTCGGCATCCTGTTCGTGATCGCCGTGGCGCTCTTCACCGGTGGTGTGAACGTCGGACTGATCCGCGGCCTGAAGCTGTCTTCGATCATCGCCACGCTCGCCACCCTCAGCATCCTGCAGGGCATCGCGTTGAGGCTGCGACCGCAGCCGGCCGGACCGATCAACGCCGAGCTCACCGACTTCCTGCTGTCGAGCTGGGGGTTCATGCCGATCGCCTTCATCGTCATCGTCGCCATCGCCGTTATCTCGGACGTATGGCTGTACCGCAGCGCCGGGGGGCTCTCGGCCCGCGCGGCCGGGCTCGACGAGCAGTCGGCCGAGCGCCGTGGCGTGCGCGTGAGCTATCTGTTCGTCCGGGCGTTCTTCATCTCTGCGTTCGCCGCTGCCGTGGGCGCGTTGTTCCTCGCCGCGCAGGTGGGGATCGGCGACCCGAACGTCGGCCTCAGCTACACGCTCACCAGCATCGCCGCTGCCGTGCTCGGCGGCGCCAGCCTGTTCGGTGGTCGCGGCTCGTTCGTCGGTGCCGTCGTCGGCGCCCTGTTCCTGAACGTGATCATCAACGTGCTGCCGTTCCTCGGATGGAGCGCGTCGTACGGGCGGATCATGGTGGGGGTGCTCACCCTCCTCGCCTTGACCTTCTACCAGGCGCCCGACCTGCTGCTGCGCATGAGGACATTCATCGCCAACGTCCGGCTGTCGAGATCGCGCTCGACGGCGCTCGCCGACGAGGCCTGAGCCGGGCGGCGCGGCGACATGGATCCGCTCGATCGTCTCCTCGCCCTCAGGGAGATCGACGACTTGATCGGTCGCTACTGCATGCTCTTCGACGACCAGCAGTGGGATGAGTTCTCGGAACTGTGGACCGAAGACGCCGCCTTCGTGGTCGACGGCATCGCCTTCGAGGGTCGCGACGTCATGCTCGACTTCCTCAGAACCTGCCTCCCGCCGGGTTATCAGAGCAAGCACATGATCTCCCCGCCCATCGTCGAGCTGGCCGCCGATGGGATGCGGGCGACCGCCAAGACCGACGTCGTCTGGATCGCCCAGAACTTCGAGATCGCGATCGTGGCCCGCTACGACGACGAGCTGATCCGGGGCCCTGACGGCTGGCGCATCCGGCGCCGCTCGGAGACACCGGTGCGTCACGAGCCGGGTCCACCGCCGATGTCGGACGATGCACTTCGCGTCAGCAGCCCCACGATGCGGCACGACGCGACCGGCTGATCAAGAGAAAGCGGAGGCCTCAATGACCGTCGTTCGACCAGACGTCCCCGAGTTCGAGGCCTTGGTCTCTCCCGACGCCGAGCTCACGAAGATCGGGTCGGGCTACGTGTTCAGCGAGGGTCCGGTGTGGAGCGTCGCCGAGCAGGCGTTGTACTTCAGCGACATCCCGGGCGACAAGCGCTTCAAGTGGACCGCATCGGCGGGCACGGAGCTCGTGATGTACCCGACGTTCAAGGCCAACGGCATGGCGTTCGACATCGAGGGCCGGTTGATCGTGTGCGAGCACGTGTCGAGCTCGATCTCGCGCTTCCACGCCGACGGGTTCCGCGAGACCGTCTGTTTCCACCACGGCGGCGTCTACCTGAACAGCCCCAACGACCTCGTCGCCTGCGCACGTGACGGCAGCATCTACTTCACCGACCCCGACTATGGGCGTTGGAACGACTGGATCGGTTCCGAGCGGGTGCCGTTGCTCGGGTTCAAGGGCGTGTTCCGCGTCGCTCACGAGGGCGGCGAGGCGCAGCTCGTGGTCGAGCGCGACGAGTTCGAGCAACCGAACGGTCTGTGCTTCTCGCCGGACGAGTCACTGATGTACGTGAACGACTCGCCGCGGGCAGAGGTGAAGGTGTTCGACGTCGCTGACGACGGCTCGCTCGTCAACGGTCGGGTGCTGCTGACCGACATCGGTGGCGGCACCATCGAGGAGGGCTCCGTCGACGGGATGGAGTGCGACGAGTTCGGCAACGTGTGGGTCACCGGCCCCGGCGGCGTGTGGGTGCTCAACCCGCAGGGCGAGCGGATCGGCGTGATCGCCACGCCCGAGGTGTGCGGCAGCCTGTGCTGGGGCGGGCCCGACATGCACACGTTGTTCCTGACGACATCGACCACGGTGCACACGATCCCGACGCTGTGCACCTCGGCACGACTGCCGCACTACGAGCTGGGAGGCACACGGTCATGACGGAAACCGAACGTCTGCAGGTCCTCGAAGACCGCGAGGAGATCCGCCAGATCTTCGTCGACTACGCCAAGTGCCTCGATTCGGGCGACCACGCCGGCTACGCCAGTCTGTTCGCCTCGGACGGCGTGCTCGTCGCCCAACTCGGTGAGGCCGTCGGCCCGGCCGCGATCGAGGCGATCCTCGACGAGCACCTCGGCCCGCACGTGCGCGGGCACCTGCCCACATCGATTCACGTGATGACGAACCAGCAGATCGACGTCGACGGCGACACGGCGACGACGGATTTGGTCTGGTACTACCTCACCAGCGATCCCGACACGGTGCCGACTGTGCTCCAGTCGGGCCACTATCGCGACGACCTCGTCCGCGAGGACGGCAGGTGGAAGATCAAGCGCCACGAGATCTCGCGGGCGATGGGTCGCTCGCCGATGGATCCGCCGCCGAGCACGCGGTTCGACGCGCTCGCCGCTCGTGTGCAGGTGCTCGAGGACAAGGATGCGATCTGGGGCTTGTTCATGGAGTACAAGCGCCACCTCGACGCACGCGACTTCAAGTCGTACGCGTCGTTGTTCACGGATGACGCGGTCTGGGTGGGCAACCTCGGCAAGGCGGTCGGGCCGGCCGAGATCGAGGCGCTACTGGTCCGCACGCTCGAGGTCTACGAGAGCGACCGGGAACGCACGTACCACCTGGTGATGAACCCCGTCGTCGACGTCGACGGCGACACCGCGACCGCGCTGAGCAACTGGGGTTTCGTGACCCGGGGGGACATGGACGCTCCGGTGTTCGAGATGCTCGGCCACTACGTCGACGAACTGGTCCGCACGCCAGAAGGCTGGAAGTTCCAACGCCGCGAGGCCTACAGCGACGTCCCCTACATCTCCCTCGAGGGGATCATCGACACCGTTCGGCTGACCCGCTGACCCCGAACCCGTCGACACCCGTCGTGCCAAGTCGAACAGTTCGATCTGGTGCGCAGACGGTGTCGACCCAGGTCGAACAGTTCGACTGGGGTGGACAGGTGCATCGGGCGGTGTGATCGGTCGTCCCGAGTCGAACAGTTCGATCTGGTGCGCAGACGGTGTCGACCCAGGTCGAACAGTTCGATTGGGGTGAACATCCGGGCGGTGTGATCGGTCGTCCCGAGTCGAACAGTTCGATCTGGTGCGCAGGCGGTGTCGACCCAGGTCGAACAGTTCGACTGGGGTGAACATCTGGACCCGTCGCGAGCAGCCGCGCGTCAGCGCGGGGAGAGCACGACGACGGGGATCTGGCGATCGGTCTTGCGCTGGTAGTCGGCGTAGTTGTCGTGGGCGGCGGTCACGGCGCCCCAGAGTCGGGCCCGCTCGTCGCCCTCGGCCACCCGCGCCCGCATCTGGCGCTTCGATCCTTCGATCTCGACCTCGACATCGGGCTCGGCGACGAGGTTGAGGTACCACGCCGGGTTGCGGTCGTCGCCACCGAACGAGGCGATGAGGATCACGTCGTCGCCCTCGACCAACGGGGCGGTCAGCATCGTCGTGCGGCGCTCTCCTGACTTGCGTCCGACCGTGGTGAGCTTGAGCACGGGCATCCCCATCGCCTTTCCGGCCAGCTTGCCACTCGACAGGTCGTACACCGTGCGGTGGATCCCGGTGAACAGCTTGAACATCAGATCCTTGGGCGAGGTCACGACCCGCATCGTATGAGGGTGGATCGAGCGGGGCCACCGACCGCCGGTGAACCGATGAGTTGTGACCGGTCTCGCGGTCTAATGGGACACAGCGATCCGCACCCGAACGCGCCGAGCCGCACGAGGAGACGAACATGGGACTACCGCAAGTTGTGTCACGCGACGAGTGGCTGGCCGCCCGCAAGGAGCTCCTGACCAGGGAGAAGCAACTCACCCGTGAGCGCGACGAGCTCAACGCCGCGCGGCGCCGTCTGCCGATGGTGGAGATCCACAAGGACTACGTGTTCGAGGGTCCGCAGGGGACGGCGAACCTGCTCGACCTGTTCGAGGGCAGGCGCCAGCTCGTCGTCGGTCACTTCATGTTCGACCCGAGCTGGGACGACGGTTGCCCGAGCTGCACCGCCGGAGCCGACGAGATCGCCGTCGGCCTGCTCGGCCACCTGCACAATCGCGACACCACGTTCGCGTACGTGTCACGTGCACCGCTCGCCAAGATCGAGGATTACAAGGCGCGCCGGGGTTGGACGTTCCCCTGGTACTCGTCGTACGGCAGCGACTTCAACTACGACTTCCACGTCACGCTCGACGAATCGGTCGCGCCGATCGAGTACAACTACCGCACCAAGGCCGAGTACGAACAGGTCGGCCCGGCGGGATCGCTCGAGAGCGAGCAGCCGTTCGAACGGCCCGGTCGCAGCCATTTCCTTCGCGACGGCGACACGGTGTTCCACACGTATTCCGTGTACGCGCGCGGCCTCGAGTCGATGGGCGGGTCGTACTACCTGCTCGACGAGACCGCGCTCGGCCGGCAGGAGGAGTGGGAGGAGCCCAAGGGCCGCTCGGGCGCCACCCGCGGTGCGATCCCCGACCTGTCGTCGTAGTCGCGGAATTTCCGTCGTCGAGCGTCGGGAGGCCGCGACAGACTGGGCACATGAACGAGGCTTCTGTCGCGCCGCCATGGCAACTCGCGCGTCTCCTCGACGGGTTCGTCACCACCCAACTCCTGTACGTCGCCGCCAAACTCGGTATCGCCGACGTGCTCGCCGGGGGGCCGCTGAGCGCCGCCGAGATCGCCGAGCCAGCAGGCGCCGATCCGGATGTGCTCGTGCGCGTGCTCCGGGGTCTGGTGATCGAGGATGTGCTCGCCGAAGACGAAGCTGGGCGGTTCGCGCTGACGCCGGTCGGCGAGTGCCTGGCGGGCTTGGAGGGTGCCGCACGCGTTCGGGGCGAGGTGTACTACCGGTCGGCGGCGGGACTCCTCGATGCGGTGATGGGTGGTGGGACGCCGTTCGAACGCGTCTACGGTGAGCGCTTCTTCGAGCACCTCGACCGTCATCCCGATCACGAAGAGGCGTTCCAGGCGTCGATGCGCGGTCGATCGGAGCAGGAGGCCCACGACGTCGTGGCCGCCTACGACTTCACCGCGCTCGGCACACTGGTCGATGTCGGCGGGGGTCGGGGCGTCCTGCTGGCGGAGATCCTGCGCTCGGCGGTCGATCTTCACGGCGTGTTGGTCGACCGGGAGGACGCGATCCCGGCGGCGCGAGCGCATCTGGATTCGGCGGGCGTCGGCGACCGCGCCGAGTGCGTCGTGAACGACTTCTTCACCGCCGTCCCGCCGGGGGCCGACGCGTACGTGCTGTCGCGGGTGCTGCACGACTGGGACGACGAAGACGTGGGGCGGATCCTGACGACCTGCCGGCAGGCGATGCGACCCGACAGCCGGCTGATCGTGGTCGAGGCCATCCTGCCGGAGCGTGCCCACGACCGCCCGGCGGCGATCCGCATGGACCTTCACATGCTCCTGCTCCTCGGCGCCCGCGAACGGACCGAGGCCGAGTTCCGCCGCTTGCTGCTGGACGGCGGGTTCCGCGTGCGGCGGGTGGTGATGACTGCGTCGCCGGCCGGACTGGGTGTGATCGAGGCCACCCCGGCCTGAGAAGGTGGCAACCGCGCTACGCCGATGATGGTGCGCCCCGACGCCCGAGCGCGACGAGGGCTTCGAGGCGCAGGGGGAGCCCGCCGTCGGCCTGCATCGCGGCGATCCGATCGGACGCTTCGACGCGCAGTCGCTCGAGCCGTGGGGGCGGCAACTGTTCGAGCACGCCGCGAAGGCTGTACGACCACTTCCACGCCCACCATTCGTCTGCGTCGGCGAGCCGCACGTCGTAGTGCTCGGTCCGCACGACGACCTCCTCGAAGCCGGCCCCGCGCAGCAATTCCTCGAGGTCGGCGGGTCGGTCGAACGATCGCCGCACGGCACGGCGTTCGACGACGACGTCGGCGAGCAGGTCGTCCTCCCACGACCAGCGCTCGTCCTCGGCCCCCCACGTCGACATCCCGATCGAGCCGTCTTCGACGAGTGCTCGGCGGAACCCTTCGACGGCGCGCTCGGGATCCGGCATGAAGAAGATCCCGAAGCCGCACAGCACCGTGGAGAACGAGCCATCCGGTACGTCGAGGTGCTCGCCGTCCATGACGTGAACCTCGGCGTCGACCCCGGCGGCCTCGACGCGCTGCCGCGCGAGTCGCACCATCGCCGGCGACAGGTCGACGCCGACTGCCCGGCCCGACGGCCCGACCCTGGTGGCCGCCGGCACGAGCACGGCGCCGCGTCCGCAACCGACATCGAGCACCGCGTCGCCCGGCCGGATTCCGGCCAGCTCGACGAGACGGACGCCGAAATGGTCGTGGTATGCGCCGGCGACCTCGTCGTAGGTGGGCGCGGCACGGTCGAACACCCCCGCCAGCCACTCCTTGGAGTCGTGGTCGCTGTCCGTGATCGGCGATTGTCGCACAGGCCGGGCGATCCAGCGCTACGTGCGGAGCGCGGCTGCGACGGACCCAGCAGCGGCTCGCCCGGCGACGCGGATCGGTTCGGGCGATCTGATGGTCCGGCTCAGCAAGAAGGCGCCCTCGATCGCGCAGAACAGCTCGATGGCCAGCTCCCGCGCTCGGCGCCGCGTGACTCCGGCCGCCACGAATCGATCCGTCAGCTCCGTGAGCCAGGACTCGAACGCCTCGGCAGCCGCGGCGCGCATCGACTCGTTGGTGCTGGCGACCTCGAGGGCGACGGTCGCGATCGGGCACGCATCGGCGTAGTCCGTGCCCTCGATCAACGACGTCGACCTGTCCCGCGCTGCCGGCTGACCGCCAGACCTACGGGACCATCACCCGCTCGTCGAGCACTCCGCTCATGCCGAGCCAGAGGTACTCCATATCGAAGACGTTGTCGCCGTCGACCACGAGCGCCTTCCACGGGTCGGTGAGCATCGCCTTCTGGAACGACTCCTTGTCGGCGAACCACGACTCGGAGAAGCCGTCGAAATCGACCGGGTCGTCGGTCTCGCCATCAGCACCGAGCGCGGCCGTCACGTGGTTCTGCGTGTAGCCGAGCATCAGCGGCTCACGGAGTGCGAGCGGGCCATGGTGGTTGCGCCAGTAGTCCTGGTTGTCGCGCAACGCCTTGTCGGAACGGAACTTGGTGAACCACACCACCTTGTACCGCTTCTGATCGCGGTTGATCGGGAAGTGCGAGGGCTCGCCGCGCATGATGTACTCGTTGAGCGCCGCGCTCTTGCCCCACAACCACTCCATGTCGAACACGTTGGGACCGTCCTCGACGGTGTCCATCCATTCGGGGGACTTCATCGCCCCCTCGAAGGCCTCGCGGCTTTCGAACCACGCACACGAGTAGCCGTCGAACGCGATGTCGGCGTCGCTCGGACCCTCGGCACCGATCGGCTCGATGACGTGGTTCTGCACGTAGCGAACGAGCCCTGGAGCCTTCATGAACCGCGGGCCATGCTCCTTGGTCCAGTACTCACTCATCTCGGCCCGATCGCTCCCCGGCGGGAACTTGGCGAGCCACACGACTTTGTACATTTCCAGACCTCCTGCGTGATGTTGATTGTGGGACAGCGCTAGGGGAGTGGCGCGGAGGCGACCTTGGTCTCGATCAGGTGGACCGACGTGGTCGTCGTGAGGAACAGCGTGCGGAGGTCGGGGCCGCCGAACACGACGCTGCCGCAGATCTCGGGGGTGCGGATGGCGCCGATGCGATCGCCGGAGGGGTCGAGCACCCACACCCCACCGGGACCTGACGTCCAGATGTTGCCGTGCTCGTCGCACTCCATCCCGTCGAGGTTGCCCTCCTCCATCGTGCCCCGACCGATGCCCTCGCGGAACATGCGGCAGTTGCTCAACGAGCCGTCGTCGGCGACGTCGTAGACCTTGATCTCGGCCCGCGGCGAATCGTTGACGTACAGCAGCGACTCGTCGGGCGAGAAGCACAGCCCGTTGGGTTGCTCGAACTCGTCGGGCGCGACGACCAGTTCGACATCGCCACCTCCCGGTGGCACGCGATACACACCCTTGAAGTCGCGAACGAACTCGCGCTTGCAGCCGATCCAGTCGTTCCAGCGGCCGTAGTCGGGATCGGTGAAGTAGATGCTTCCGTCGCCAGCCCGGACGACGACGTCGTTGGGACTGTTGAGGTACTGGTCCTGATAGTGATAGGCGACGATCTCGCGCTTGCCGTCGAGACGGATCCGCACGAGGCAACTCGACACCTGCTC
Source organism: Ilumatobacteraceae bacterium (assembly GCA_963776935.1). Lineage (GTDB taxonomy): Bacteria > Actinomycetota > Acidimicrobiia > Acidimicrobiales > Ilumatobacteraceae > JALOLG01. The sequence goes on from CAVZOP010000002.1 coordinate 337,425, forward strand.
GCAGACCAGCAGGCTGCCATCGCGCTCGTACGCCATGCCGTTGCCCTTGAACGTCGGCTGGGCGACGAGCTCCATCCCCGCCTCGCGTGTCCAGCGCCAGCGGGCGTCGCCGGGGATGTCGCTGAAGTACATCGCACCGTCCCGCGGGTTCCACACCGGGCCCTCGGTGAACTGGAACCCGTTGCCGAGGAACTCGAGCTCGGCATCGGGATCGATGAGCTCGGCAAACACCGGTGATTCGACCTCGACGATGCTCATCGCCCCAGCACTACCCCCACTCGACTCTGTCGCGCTCGATCTGCCCCCAGCGCGCGGATCATATACGATCTACGTTCGAACGTACCCGAGGCCCGGGTGGGTGTCAAGCGCCGAATACGGGCCCGTCGACGTCAGCCCCACACCCGTTCGGCGACGCGTGCGACCAATTCGAGCTTGCGCCACTGATCGTCCTCGGTCAGGTCGTTGCCGTGATGAGTGCTCGAGAATCCGCATTGCGGGCTCAGCGCCAGTTGATCGAGTGGCACGACCTGTGATGCCTCGTCGATCCGCCGCACGATCTCGTCGTCGTCCTCGAGGTCGGCGACCTTGGTCGTGACCAGGCCGAGGACGACGACCTTGCCGGGCGGCAGGAAGCGCAACGGCTCGAAGCCACCGGCGCGCTCGGAGTCGAACTCCATGAAGAAGGCATCGACATCGAGTCCGCCGAGCACGGTGTCGGCCATCGGCTCGTAGCCTCCGCTCGCGACCCACCGGCTGCGGAAGTTGCCACGACACATGTGGGTGGTCACGAGGAGGTCGTCGGGCCGGCCGGCGATCACTGCGTTCATCGCGTCTCGTCCGCTGCGGATCATCTCGTCGGGATCGTCGCCGCGTTCGGTGGCGCCCTTGCGGAAGTCGGCGTCGCAGAGGTAGGCGAAGCTGACGTCGTCGATCTGGAGGTAACGGCACCCGGCCGCGTACAGCGCGTCGACCTCGTCGCGGTAGGCCGCGATCAGGTCCGTCCAGAACTCGTCGAGGTCGGGGTAGGCGGTCGCATCGATACCGGCCCGTCCGCCCTGGAGGTAGGCCATCGCCGGACCGGGGATCGTGATCTTCGGCGTCTCGTCCGTCACGGACGCGAGGAATGAGAACGCATCGACGAAGATCGGACGGCCGTGGCTGATCTTGCCGGTGACGATCGAGATCGGCGGGTTGGCGCCGGTGCCGGAGAATCCGACCGGGCGCGGTCGCTCACCGAGCTCGATCCCGTCGAACCCGGCGAGGAAGTCGAGATGCCACCAGTCGCGTCGGAACTCCCCGTCGGTGATCGCCGCCAACCCGACGCGCTGTTGCTGGTCGACGACGTGGCGAATGGCGTCGTCCTCGATCGCCGCCAGCTCTTCGGCGGGCTGCTCACCGTCACGCCATCGTTGGCGGGCCTCGGCGAGCTGGCGCGGGCGCAGCAAGCTCCCGACGTGGTCGCACCGTCGCGGCAGGGTGGGCATCAGGACCTCCGAGGATGTAGTCGCGGCGGCTTCGGCGCGGTGCGACTCATTGGGTGTTGACGACGGCGGCCGCCAGGTCGGCCAGTCGCCCTTCGAGCATCGGGGCACCGGCAACCAGCAGCTGGTCGATCCGCTGGACGCCCGCTGGGGTCGGGGTGACGAGCGGAGCTCTGACCATCGGTGAGTCGATGTGGCCGGCGCGGGCGAGCACGGACTTGATCGGCGCCGGGTTGGTCTCGACGAACATCAAGTCGACGAGCGGATGCAGCCCGTAGTGGATCTCGAGCGCCTCGTCGAACTTCCCGGTGACCCAGTGGTCGTACATCCGCGCCACGGCGCGCGGCGCCAGGTTGGCGACGGCACTGACGAATCCGATCCCACCGATGGCGAGCAGCGGCAGGCACAGCAACTCGATGCCCGACCACATCAGCGTGTCGCGACCGCACAGGTGGAACACCCGTGAGAAGTGCTCGAAGTCCTTGGTCGTCTCCTTGATGCCGACGACGTTGGCGAAGTCGCGCCGGAGGCGGGCGACGGTTTCGGGGGCGACGTCGACGGCCGTGCGGATCGGCACGTTGTACAGCACGATCGGCATGTCCGGGAACGTGCGGGCGACGGCGGCGTACCACTCGTAGAGGCCCTCCTGTGTCGGCCGCGAGTAGTAGGGCGTGATCACGAGCGCGATGTCGGCGCCGAGGTCGACCGCGGCCTGCGTGAGCTCGAGCGTCTCGTCGAGCTTGGCCGAGCCGGTGCCCGGCACGAACGGAACCCGATCGTCGACGACCTCGGCGACGACTCGCATCGCGGCGATCCGCTCGGCGACGGTCTGGGCGCTCGGTTCGCCGGTGGACCCGCCGAGCGAGATGCCGTGCGATCCGGACTCGAGCTGCCACGCGACGAGTGCCCGCAAACCGTCGTGATCGACCTCGCCGTCGGCGCGGAACGGCGTGACGACCGGTGCGATCGAACCGCGGATCGCGGCCGGGTCCGACCGGAACCTCACGCCGGCACTTCGTTACCGACGTCGTCGTGCACGCCGGTGTGCTCGTCGGAGATCCGGCTGAGCAGGTACCGCACGGTGCGCATGCGATGGGCGCGCGCGAACGCCTCGACCTGCGCGGCCGGGCGGCCGGACTCGATCAACTCGATCAGCGTCTCGTGTTCGGCGACGCTGCCGATCGCTCGCTCGGGCACGAACGAGAACGCTGAACGCCGCGTCGTGCCGAGCAGGATCCACTCGCGGTTGACCATGTCGAGGATGTGGGCGTTGGGGCACTTGCAGTACAGCGTCTCGTGGAACTGATGGTTCATCTCGGTGAACCTGCTGGGGTCGAGGGCCTCGACGCTGCGACGCATGTCGTCGTTGATGCGTCGCGCCTGGGCGAGATCGGCGGGCGTCAGATGTGGCATCGCGAACGCGGTGGCGGCGGCCTCCAGCACGGCGAGCGCCTCCACCGTCTCGGGGTAGCGGCTGAGATCGATCGAGCCGACCGTCGCTCCGACGTTGCGGGTGTAGGTGATGTACCCCTCGGCCTCGAGGCGGCGGATGGCTTCGCGCACCGGGACCGCGCTCGATGTCGAGCTCGCGGGCGAGTTGTTCGATGACCAGCCGCTTGCCGGGCTTGGGCTCGCCGGACAGGATCCGCTCGCGGATCATCGTGTAGGCGTGGTCGGCCTTCGAGCGCGGGCTGCCGGGCCCGACCTCGTATGACTTGGGGGCTTTGGTCCCTTTGGCACTCATCTCGTCGTTGACCCTTCCCGCGCCTTCATCCAGATCGTATAGGATCCTACGGAGCCGCGCCACCGGGTGTGATCTGGACTCCCGTCAGGTGTTCCACCCACCGTACGAGTTCGCTGAGGCTCTGCCCGGGACCGGCCTCGCGATCGGCTGCACGATAGAGGCTCTCGCACAGCGCGACGAACGGCAGCGGTAATTCGAGGTCGCGCGAGAGCTGGGTGGCGATGGCGACGTCCTTCAGCATCAGCTCGAGACGGAACGGATCGTCGAACGTGCGGCTCAGGATCCGCGGCTCGATGTGGTTGCGCGTGATCCACGATCCGCCGGTCGATTCGTTGAGGACGGCGTTCATCGCCGCCGGGTCGAGCCCGGCTCGTGTCCCGAGCACGAGCCCTTCGGCGGTCGCCAGGAACGTCATCGCCGTGATCGCGTTGTTGATGCTCTTCATCACGTGGCCCGAGCCGATCGGACCGACGTGGAACGTCGCCCGCCCGAGCAGGTCGAGCACCGGGCGCACGCGCTCGACGTCGGCGTCGGCACCGCCGACCATGAACACCAGCTCGGCCGCCTCGGCGCCCCACTGCGCACCCGAGACCGGGGCGTCGACCATCTCGATCCCGATGGCGGCCAATTCGCGGGCGGTCCCGAGCGTCAGCCAGGGCTGCGCCGACGAGCAGTCGAGCAGGAGCGAACCGGGTGCCATCGACGTGATGAGCCCACCGCTGTCGAGTGCGACCTGGCGGACCCGTTCGCCGTCGGGCAGCATCGTGATCACGACGTCGCTCGCGGCTCCGACCGCGGCGACGTCGTCGGCCACGCCCGCCGTCGGCCACACGTCGCGCATGCGATCGCGCATCGCCGGGTCGGTGTCGAAGCAGGTCACCCGCAGGCCGGCCGCGGCGAGGTGCCCGGCCATCGGATATCCCATCACGCCCAGGCCGATGAAGCCGACGCGTTGGGAGGTGTCGCCGCTCATGCGTCACCCAGCGCCGGAGCGACGCGGCGGAGCAGTTCGACGCGTTGGGAGGCGTCGCCGCTCATGCGTCACCCAGCGCCGGAGCGACGCGGCGGAGCAGTTCGACGCGTTGGGAGGTGTCGCCGCTCATGCGTCACCCAGCGCCGGAGCGACGCGGCGGAGCAGTTCGATCGGCGTGATCGACGTGGCGTCGGTGACGGGTTGGATGCAGACATGATCGGCTCCGGCGTCGAGGTGCTCACGGACCCGTCGCCTGATCGCTGTCCTCGTCGCCCCAGGCCACGACGGCGTCGACTAGGGCGTCCGATCCGCCCCCGGCCATGTCGTCGTCGGTGAATCCCAACCAGCACAGGTTCTCGACGTAGTTCGGTGCCCCGAGGTAGAAGCTCGACGTGTGGACCCGGGCGAGCCGTCGGGCTTCGACGGGGTCGCGCTCGAGCACGATCGCCAGCTCAGGAGCCAGCAGGCGCGACGGTCCGAGGATCTCGCGGGCCCGCGCCGTGTGCTCGACGGGCACGAAGTACGGGTGGGCGCCGTCGGTCGCTTCGGCCGCCAGTTCGAGCATCCTCGGCCGCAGGGCGGCGATCACGGTCGGCACCGGGACGGCGGGTTCCGGCGACGGTTGTTCGAGCGCCGCCATCTGCTCGAGGTAGCCGCGCATGAACGCAAGCGGTCGCCGGTAGCTGCCGCCCCGCATCGCGACCGCCGGTGGATGGCTGACTCCCATGCCGAGGACGAAGCGACCTGGGAACGCCTCGCCGATCGTGCGGCCGGCGGCGCTCATCGACGTCGCGTCGCGGGCCCAGATGCTGGCGACACCCGTCGCGATGACGATGCGCTCGGTGGCGGCGAGAAGGGTGGTGGCGCGGACGAACGGCTCCCGACCCCCGGGCGCCTCGCCGAACCAGAACGCGCCGAAGCCGAGCGCCTCGATCTCGCCGACGAGGTCGACATCGACGTTCGCCGGCGGACCGTAGCCACCGATCCAGACGCCCACCCGTCCGAGCCGCGTCGCCGCGATGTCGGGGGACCGCACCTCGAGTGGAGCCGATCCGTGCGTGTCGGGCACCGGGTGTCAGCGCCCCTTCGGCGTCAACCGGTCGCCGACCGGAGCGCAGTCGAAGCTCTCGAACGCGATCTCGCGGAACCACTCCGGGAGCACGACGTCGCCCGACTTCAGGCGGCCCGACAGGTGATCCCGCCACTCCTCGTAGGTGCCGTCGTACTCGTACGCCGCGAGGTGCTCGTGCGAGGATTCCTCGACGCCGGAGATGATGCGGCGCACGGTGTATCGCTGGGCGCTCACGAACCGCGGCGACTCGATGTTCTCCTGGGCGTGATCCGCGTACCAGCGATGGAAGTCCTCGGATGACACTCCCGTCGGTGGCTTGCTGAAGACGAGGTAGAGGTTGTGGGCCATCACTTCTCCTGTGTTGTCGATGCGAGTCTCGGCGGATTCAGGTCTGGAGCGTGATCGTGTCGCCCGTGGCGGTGCAGTTCCACGATCCGAAGCGGACGCCGGCGAACCAATCGGGGAGTGGGAGCGGTCCGGAGCCGGTGTCTTTCAGTTCCGTGTACGAGTCGGCGGAACCGAGACCGTGGGATTCGAGGGCGGCAATCGCCTGCGCCGGTTCGCAGCTCAACTGGTACACGGCGAGGAATCGGAACCCACCGGAACCGTTCGCGCCGACGACCGGCGAGATCGCGTAGCGACGGACGGACTCGAATCCGGGCACGGCGAGGATCTCTTGGACGTGCGCGTCGTACCAGGCGTTGAACTCGTCGTCGCCGACGCCGAGCGGCGGGTCACTGAAAACCAGGTGCACGTATTGCGACATCGGACTGTCCCCTTCCAACCCGGCCCTCGACGCCGGCCCCTGATCGAATCATATACGATCCTGTTGACCGCGGCGAGGGGTGCGCCGCCGGCTGCTTGGACCGGCTGGTGGGGACGTGACGTTCGACCGCCGACGTTTGACCGTTGCCGGCGCAGGGGATCGTCGGCGCAGCGGGCAGTCGAAGTCACCGACGCCAACACAACGATGGAGGAAATCATGGGATCGAATGCGGACGAAGCAAAGGGTCGCCTCAAGGAAGCCGCTGGCACATTGTCCGGCGACAAGGATCTGGAGCGCGAGGGCAAGCTCGACCGCGCCGGCGGCGCCGTGAAGGACAAGGCCGAGGACGCCAAGGACAAGGTCGGCGACGCAGTCGACGCCGTCAAGGACAAGCTCGACCGCTGAGACCGACTGAACCGAACGCGGTTCACACGGGCACCCCGCCCGGTGAACCCACGACGAGCCCGCCCTGCTAGGGCGGGCTTGTTCGCGCCCGGCCGCTCAGACGAATGCCCTGTCGAGCAGTTCGCAAGGTCTGAGCGGCTCGTTCGCGCCCGGCCGCTCAGACGAATGCCTTGCCGAGCAGTTCGCAGGTCTGCGCGACCGCATCGCTGCAGGCGGGGACGGCGGCGCGCATCGAGTAGAAGGCATGGATCTGGCCGTCGAAGCGGCGGTGTGTCACGTCGACGCCCGCCGCGCGCAGCCGGTGGGCGTAGGCCTCGCCCTCGTCGCGTAGCGGATCGAACTCAGCCGTGATCACGAACGCCGGCGGTGCACCGCCGAGCGCCTCATCGGAGGCGTTCAGCGGCGACACGCGCACGTCGTCGCCGGCGATCCCCGAATCGTCGATGTAGTGGTCGATGAACCAGTGCATTCCCGCCTTCGTGAGCAAATAGCCCTCGGCGTTCTCGTCGGTCGACGCGTGCCTCCCCGACTTCGACAAGTCGGTCGCCGGGTACACGAGCACCTGGTAGCACAACCGATCGCCGAACTCGAGAGCGACCAGCGCCGACAGGTTCCCACCCGCCGAGTCGCCACCCACCGCGACCCGGCGCCGATCGCCACCCAGCTCACCGGCGTGGTCGAGCACCCAACCGGTCGCGGCGATGCAGTCGTCGAGAGCAGCCGGCGCCTTGTGCTCGGGGGCGAGCCGGTAGTCGAGCGACACCACGATGCAGCGGGCGCCGGCCGCCAGGTCGCGGGCGGTTGCCAGCGATTCCACGGCGCTCCCGATCACCCAGCCTCCGCCGTGGATCCACACCAGCACCGGAAACGGGCCGTCGCCGTTCGGGGTGACGACCAGCGCCGGCACACCGCCGACGTCGCGCGCGTCGACTGACGCGACCTCGGCACCGTCACCACCGAGCGCGACGAGCCCCTTGAAGAGCTCACGCGCCTCCTCCGGGCTCTGTTCCTCGAGCGGCGGACCACCCGCTTCGGCCAGCAGGTCGAGCACGGCTTGGACGGCAGGATCGAGTGGCATGGCTTCCCCCAAGAGGTTCGTCGCGGTCGGACCGAGGCTAGGTCGGACGGTTCCTCGCGGTCGGACCGAGGCGAGGTCAGGGGGTTCGACGCGTTCGCGCCGAGGCGAGGTCGGGCGGTTCGTCGTGATCGAGTGCGGGCTAGTCGCGGTCGGCGCGGAGGAACGAGAAGCGGCCGTCGGCTTCCACCACGACGAGATCGATCTTGGAGAGATCGGCCACCTGCTCGCCGCGGGCGGCCTCCATCAGCTCCGTCTTCGTGATGCGCTCGCGGCGCATGACCTCGTCGAAGAGCACACCGTTGCGGGCGATCACCACCGGAACGCCGTCGAGGACGCGTTGGGCGCGACGAGAACGCGTGCCGAGCACGGAGCTGCCAACGGCGAGGAGGGCCATCGTCCCGACGGCGAGCAGGGCACCGGTGAACGACATGTCCTCCTGCGTGACACCCTGCTGGATGAGGTCGCCGATCACGACCGTGATGAGCAGATCGAACGTCGTCAACTGGCTGAGCTCGCGGCGACCCATGGCGCGCAGGAGGCACAGGAGTACGACGTACATGGCAGCGGCGCGAATGACGATCTCCACGTTCGGCTCCGATCAGGGCAACACCCAGGAATGGTGCGACAACTCGATCCGCCGGCCCTCGGCCTCGACAACGGTGTGGCCGGTCCGTCCCCACTGCACGCTCGGTCCGATGCGGACGTCGAGCGTGACCGTGAAGTTGGTCCCCGGCGGTCGATCGAACGTCCACGTGATCGTCTCACCATCGCTCGTCGAGGCATCGGGCCCGGGCTCGATCCCGTTGTGATCGAACAGGTCGAGATACGACTGATCGACCGTGATCTCGACCGGACCGGTGAATCCACCGACCGACGACACGTTGATCGCGAACGGCACCGCGACGCCGCCCCGGCCGATGCGCCCGAATCGGACACTCGCCGAGACCGGACCATCCGACCCCTCGACCGTCGCGCTCCTCACACCGAGCAGTCCGACCGCCCCGGCGGCGACGAAGATGACCATCGCGCCGAGGAACAGCCGGCGGCCGACGAGCCCACGGCGCTGCGCCACGTGGCCGTCGTCGTCAGGCGCGGTCGCGATCACGCGTGCCTCGCCGCTCGCCGCGCCTGAGACGTCCACGGCCGGACGATATCCGCACACCGCGCCCGCCAAACGGTTATCCCGCGGGCCGGCGAACTCGCCGCTGCGTCATGACATGGCACCGTGCGGAACAGCCCGCCGGGAGGATCGACCCCGTTAGTCTCGCCGCCGTGCGGATCGTGTCGCTGCTCCCTTCCGCGACCGAGATCCTGTTCGAGCTCGGGCTGGGCGACGACGTCGTCGGCGTGACGTTCGAGTGCAACTTCCCGGCGGCGGCTCGCACGAAGCGGATCGTGTCGACGTCGGCGCTCCCGGAGGGCCTCGATGCGGCCGGCATCGACGCCGCCGTCAAGGAGCGGATGGCTGCCGGCGACGACTTGTACCGCCTCGACCGCGGCGCCTTCGCCGATCTCGACCCCGAGCTCGTCGTCACGCAGGACCTGTGCGCGGTGTGCGCGGTCGACGTGTCGGAGGTCGACGACGCGCTGGCCTACCTCGGGTGCGACGCCGACGTGCTGACGCTCGACCCGATGACGCTCGACGAGGTGCTCGACTCGATCCTCGCCGTCGGCGCCCGCACAGGGACCGACATCGTCGCCGCCCAACTCGTCGAGCGGTGTCGCGCGCGACTCGACGCGACGGCTGCGCGCGTCGCTGACCGGACGTCGGCCGGCGACGCTCGTGCTCGAGTGGACCGACCCGGCGTTCACGGCGGGGCACTGGGTGCCGGATCTCGTCACCGCCGCCGGTGGTGCAAGCGTGCTCGGCCGGCGTGGGCAGCGCTCCCAAGGGGTCGAGTGGTCCGCGATCTCGTCGTCGGGTGCCGAGGTGGTGCTCGTCGCGCCGTGCGGCTTCCGGCTCGACGGCGCCGCCCGACTGGCCGACGAAGTCGTCCGCCGTGCTGTGCTGCCGCCGGGCGCCGAGGTGTGGGCCGTCGACGCCGATGCCGTCGTCGTGCGGCCCGGCCCCCGCCTGGTCGACGGTGTCGAGTTGTTCGCCTCGATCCTCCACCCCGACCTCGTCGGCGATCCGGATCCCACGTCGGCGAAGCGGGTGAGTTGATCCACGGCGCTGTTGGTCCCGACAACCGCAACATCGATGAGACGCATGGAGGCAGGCGATGGCGATCACCCTCGACCCGGAGCAGATCGGCGACATCGCGGCCCGCCACGAGCGGGCGCGCACGAGCCGCCAGTTGATCAAGCGCATCACGCTCGACCACCCCGACATGACGCTCGACGACGCGTACGCGTGCCAGAAGGCGTGGACCGACCTACAGGTCGCCAACGGAGCGATCGTGCGCGGTCACAAGATCGGGCTGACGAGCCGGGCGATGCAGCAGGCGATGAAGATCGACGAGCCCGACTTCGGCGTGCTGTTCGACTACATGTTCGTCGAGAGTGGCGCGACGTTGACGGCGGCCGACTACCTCGATCCGAAGATCGAGGTCGAGTTGGCGTTCGTGCTCGGCCGTGCGCTCGGCGGCCCGGACGTGACCGTCGACGATGTGCACGCCGCGACCGACCACATCGTGCCGGCACTCGAGTTGATCGACGCCCGCTCGCACCGGATCGATCCGGACGACCGCATCGCCCGCGGCGTGCGCGACACGATCGCCGACAATGCCGCCGACGCTGGGGTCATCACCGGCGGACGGCGGTTGCAGCCGGGAGCCGTCGACCTGCGCTGGGTGGCGGCGATCCTCAAGCGAAACGACGTCGTCGAAGAGACCGGCGTCGCGGCTGCGGTCCTCGACGATCCGGCAATGGGCATCGTGTGGCTGGCGAGACGGCTGGCCGGATACGGGATCACGCTGGAAGCGGGGGAGACGATCCTCGCCGGCTCGTTCACTCGCCCGGTCGACTGCCGGGCCGGAGACCACTTCGAGGTCGACTACGCCGATCTGGGCGTGATCACGGTCGACTTCGTCTGATCATCCGCGGCGTCCGTCATACCGCCAGCACCCCGACCGGCGAGCGTGTCGATCACCTCGGCGAGCGAGGGCGGTGCGGCGTCCTTGAAGTCGGTCAAGCGGCGGAACACCTCCGCCGCCGAGTCGTGGAATCCGGATGGCAGTCCAGCGTCGCGGAACGTCGCCGCGATCTCGTCCATCTCGCCGGCGAAACGCCACGCCTTCGGTGCACTGCCCTGGGCGGCGCGATTCGCACGCGTCAAGAGGTCGGGTTGGGAGATGTCCCATTCCTCGATGAGCGCGTCGTCGACGTCCTCGACGGTCGCGACGGAGAGCACCGCGAGCAGCAGCGCCGCGGTGCCCTTCGTCCATGCCGCGTAACACATCTTCAGGGCCGAGGCCGCGCCGGGCTCGGCGCCGACGACTCGCGCATCGAGCGCGGACCCTTCCCAACGCCGGGCGACGTCGGCCGCGAGTGACCCGGACAGATACAGACCGCGTCGTGCCCGGTGTGACCGCCGGCGGTCCCACGATGCCGCCGTCGACGGCGTGCTCGAACATCGACGCGACGTGTTTGGCGGTGGCCGGTGATGTTGCGTTGGCGTCGACGTAGACGCCGGCGAAACCGAGATCGGCGACCTGTCGCGCTTGGGCGAGCGCGGCCTCTGGCGGGCAGATCGACACGATGGTGTCGGCGACGCCGACCAGCGTGCGGACATCACCGACATCCTCGATGCCGGCCGCCCCGGCGCGGGTGACCGTTGCTCGCGAGCGGTTCTCGCTCGCCCAGACGCGTCGACCGGCGCAGGCTGCTGCCACCGAGGATCCCATCTCACCCGGATGGAGGAAGCCCGTGACCATGCTCATCGCCGACCGTTCAGCGCTGGGTGACGCGGCCGAGCCACGTGACGAGGTCGGCCGTGATCTCGTCGCGGTTGGTCTCGTTGAACACCTCGTGACGCGCTTCGGGGTACAACGCGACGGTCACATCCTTCACGCCGGCCTGGCGGTAACGGTCGGCGACGAGCTCGATCAGCGCCCCCCCGCCGGCGAGCGGATCGGCGTCGCCCGACAGCAGGTAGATCGGTAGGTCCGGCCGGATGCCGGCGAGGCGCGCCGCGTCTCCCGTATCGGTGAGGCCGTCGAGCATGCTGGCGGTGGCTTGCGGGTTCAGGCCGAAGCCGCAAGCCGGATCGGCAACGTAGGCGTCGACCTCGTCAGGGTCGCGACTCAACCAGTCGTACTCGGTGCGAGCAGGTTCGAAGGCGGCGTTGAACGCGCTGAGGTCGACCTCCTTCGTCGGGTCGATGCCCGGTGCGACGACATCGATCGCCGTCGTTCCCGACAGCACGGCACCGTCGACGTCGGCGCTGTGATCCAGGAGGTAACCCTGGGCGGCGAACGAGCCCATGCTGTGACCCACGAGGACCAGCGGGACGCCGGGGTGCTCCCGGCGAGCGGTGGCTCCGAGGTCGCCGAGATCGCCCACCAGGCCAGACCAGCCCCCGGGGCCGAGATCGCCGTGGCGATCGGCCGACCCCGCGGTCTTGCCGTGGCCGCGGTGGTCGTTGGCGTACACGACGTAGCCGGCGCCGGTGAGGGCTTCGGCCAGCCGGCGGTATCGACCGGCATGTTCGCCCATTCCGTGCGCGATCTGCACGATCGCGTGCGGCGCCTGGTCACCGGTCCAGCGGTACACCGCGATGTCCGAGCCGTCGGCCGCCGTGAGTGAGAAAGTCGTCTCGTCCATGCCCACGATGATCCCAGACCGCGACCCAATCCCGCGCACCACGGTTCAATCGGCGAGCGACGCGTCGGCCTTCCGGCCGCAATCCGGCACGTCGTCAGGCCGGCAATTTGGACGTCGGCCGTCAGGCCGCAATTTGGACGTCGGCCGTCAGGCCGCAATTTGGACGTCGGCCGTCAGGCCGCAATTTGGACGTCGGCCGTCAGGCCGCAATTTGATATGTGGCGATGGTGCAGCCGACGGCGAAGATCGGGATCGGGGCGTAGAAGTGCACCGTGCCCTGCGCTCCCGCCGCGGCCGCGCTCACGGCGAGGAAGGTGCGTATCTCGAAGCCTCCCTGACCGGCATCGGCGTACACGGTGAGGTCGTCGTAGGCGAGCAGGGCCTCGCGGTCGTTGCGCACCCACCGGTCGAGGAAGTCGCGGTCCCAGGCCTCGTTGATCTTGCCCGAGTCGGGCGTGGCCGGCCAGTGCGAGATGCCGCCCGTGCCGATCATCGCGATCCGTTCGGGGAGCGCATCGGTGGCCGCTCTGATCGACTCGCCGAACGTCCACACGCGGTGGAGCGGGGCGAGCGGGGGACCCTGGCAGTTGATGTTCACCGGGATGATCGGAACGTCGTAGTTCGGCGTGAGGAAGCTGAGCGGCAGGATGATCCCGTGGTCGAAACGCCACTCCTCGGCGTATGCGACGTCGGAGCCGTTCATGACCTCGGTGATGAATCGATGCGAGAGCTCGCGGTTGCCCGGAGTGCGGACCTTGTCGATCTTCAACCAGTCGGTGTCCTCGATCGGCCCGTCGTAGAAGTCGGCCATGCCGATCGCGAACGACGGCATGTTGTTCATGAAGAAGTTGGCGAAGTGTTCGGCAGCGACGACGACGATCGCGTCGGGCCGCGTTGCCTCGAGCGCTTCACGCATCTCGTCGAATGCGGCGTACAGCCCTTCGCGCAGGGTCGGGTCGGCCTGCTCGTACCGGCTCCGGATTCCTGGTGCATGGCTGCACACCCCTGCGAAGACGAGCGGCATCATCGACTCCCTTCGTCGCCAACAGGTCGCGCTGCCCGGCCGTGCTGACCGAGCGCCGACGTGTGCGCATCGACTCCCTCGTAGCCGGTCATCGCGTAGACGCCCTCGCGCACGGGCCCGTGGGTCGCGATGCCCTGGCGCATCAGCTCGAGGTAGTCCGGCCACGCGATCTGGTGGAACGCCGCGAAGTGCATGAGGATCTGCCCGTTCACGCCGAGGTGGAACAGCAAGCCGATGTCGGGTTCGACGAGCGCCCGCTTCTCTTCGTCGGTGAGGTCGAATCCCTCGAGCACCCCGACTCGGTCGGCCAGATACGCCTGTTGCGCCTTCTCGTCGCGATTCAGTTCGTACAAGAACTTCTGCACGTAGTAGAGGCTCATGCCCTTCGTCTCCGTTTGGGGGTCTGCGGGTCGACGCTCACTGTTGTCACCAGCATGGCAGAGCCCGTGTTGCGGCGTCGGACGGCGAGGACCCCGGTGGCGAACGCTTGGCAGCTGGTATCAGGCGTCGAGGATGATCGCCGCGAGCGCGTCCGGATGGCTGAACATCACCATGTGGGGTGCGGGCAACTCGATGTAGTGCCAATCGGCGGCGGCACGCGCGGCCGCCGCGTAGGTCGCGAAGACGGTCGGCACGTTCTGGGTGCAGAACACGTACGTCTTGGCGACGTCGGGCAGGTCCGCCGTGAGCGGATCCTCGAACGTGGCGTACGACTGGTGCACGATCCGATCGAGGTACCACGTCACCGCCGCGTCGCCGCCGAGCAGATCGGGATCGGGGTCGTAGCCGGTGTACGGGAGCATGCCGCCGTTCTCGTCGGCAAGCGCCCGTCGTTCGTCGGTGGCTGCAGTGTCGGGCGCGAGGGGCGCGTGGGCGTCGACGTAGACGATCGAGCGCAGCCGATCGGCGATTCGGCCGGCCGCCTCGGTCGCCGGCCGGCCGCCGTAGCTGTGGGCGACGAGTGTGATGCCGACGGCGTCGGCGGACTCGACCGCGTTCACGATGTCGTCGGCGTGGTCGGCGAGCCTGATGTGCGGGCCCGACTGGTGACGGCGTGCACCGTGGCCGGTGAGCGAGACGTTGATCACCGGTCGCCCGGACGCCCGCAGCAGCGGCAGCACCGGTGACCAGCTCCACTCACCGAGCCATGCACCGTGTACGAGCACGATCGCCCGATCGCGTTCGGCGAGCGGCGGCGGGAGCAGCGGCGCCGTCATCGACCGGAGACGAACTGCCAGATCTGCGTGAAGTCGCTGCCCGGCATCGCCTCGTCGGCGCGCTGCCACACGTCGGACACCGACGCCGCGACCGCGGCCGTCGTGCCGGTGCGGGCCACCGAGTCGAGGAACAGACGCACGTCCTTGGCCATCAGCCGGGTGTGGAAGCCGGCGTCGTAGGTGCCAGTGACGACGCGATTGGGGAACTTGTCGACCGACGCCGAGTTGCGTCCGGTCGACACGTTGAGCACCTCGAGGATGACGCCCATGTCGAGGCCCTCCGCCATACCAAAGGCGATCGCCTCCGACGTCGCGGCCAGCGCCGTCGCCGACAGGTAGTTGTTGAGCAGCTTCATCGCCTGGCCCTGCCCGGCGCGGGTCCCGACGTGGAACACGTTGCCGGCGATCGCCTCGAGGATCGGGCGGTTGGCGTCGAGGATGTCAGCGGGACCGGCGAACATCATCGAGATCGTGGCGGCGCGCGCACCCGCCACGCCGCCCGACACCGGGCCGTCGTTGTATGTCACGCCGACGTCGTGCAACCGTTCTGCCACCTCGCCGGCGATCTGCGGCCCGACGGTCGAGAGGTCGACGACGGTGGTGACGCGGCGAACGTCGGCGGCGATGATCTCGTCGACGATCGCCCGCGTCGCGGCGCCGTCGGGCACGCTCAGCAGCACGGTGTCGGCACCCGCGAACACGGCGGCGAGGTCGTCCGCTGCCCGGGCGCCATCGGGGAGACGTTCGACTGTGCCCGCGGCGTCGAAGCAGATCAGGTCGAACCCGGCTCTGGCGACATTCGTCGCCATCGGATGCCCCATGTTGCCGAGGCCGACGAAACCGACAACGCTCATGAACCCGGGGCGGGGTCAGGGGTGATGCCCTCGGCATCGAGGACCTGACGGCCGAGCCGGAACGCCTCGACACCCGCCGGTATCCCGGCGTACACCGCGATCTGCAGCAACGTGTCGCGCAGCTCTTCCAGCGTGGCGCCGTTGTTGATCGCACCCCGGAAATGGGTCTTGAACTCCTCGCTGCGGTTCAACGCCGCCAGCAGGCAGAGGTTGTTGAGGCTGCGCTGCTTGTCGGTGAGCACCGAGCGGCCCCAGATCTCACCCCAGCAGTACTCGGTGACGAGTTGCTGGAACTCGAGGTTGAACGAGTCGGCGTTGGCGAACGCCCGCGTCACGTACTCCTCGCCGAGCACGCGCCCGCGTGCCTCTCTGCCGACGTCGAAGCGCTCCTGGTCCATTGCTGTCACCACTCCCTTTCGACTTGGCCGGCACGACTCGGACGTCATGTCGAGCCGGGCGGTCCGGCGGCCGTCGGTAGCTTAGGAAGGTGGGGAATCCGAACACCTTTCCTGAGACGTACCGCGTCTACGCGGTCAAGTACGCGGAGCGCGAGGCGCGACGGCCGGAGCACTTTCTCGGCGGCGACCCGCACGACGTCCCGATGCCGATGGACTACTTCGTGTGGGCGGTGGTCGGGCACGACCGGACGTGGGTGATCGACACCGGGTTCGACGTCGGCGACGCCGAACGGCGCGGCCGACGGCTCGTGCGGTCGGTCTCGGACGCGCTCGCCCTCATCGGTGTCGACGCCGCCACGGCGACCGACGTCGTGATCACCCATCTCCACTACGACCACGTCGGTGGGTTCGCCCAGTTCCCGGCGGCGCGCTTCCACGTCCAGGACCGCGAGATGGCGTACGCGACTGGTCGCCACATGACCAGGGCCGCGCTCAGTCACGCGTTCACGCCCGATCACGTGGCGGCGCTGGTGATGGAGGTCTTCGCCGGTCGGGTCGTGTTCCACGACGGCGACAGCGTCTTGGCGCCCGGCCTGTCGCTGCACCGGGTCGGCGGCCACACCGACGGGCTGCAGGTCGTTCGCGTGCACACCGAAGTCGGCTGGATCGTGCTGGCGTCGGACTCGACGCACTACTACGAGAACTTCACGGCCGGGCGGCCGTTCCCGATCGTGTTCGACGTCGGCGCGATGCTCGAGGGCTACGAGACGTTGCGTCGCCTCGCCGATTCCCCCGAGCTCGTCGTCCCCGGCCACGATCCGCTCGTGCTCGAACGCTACGCCCCGGTCACTCCCGACCTCGCCGGCATCGCCGTCCGCCTCGACGCCCACCCCACCTGACCGGCGCGCCCGTCACGTTGCCCTAAACGAACTGTTCGAACTCGCTCGACACCGTCTGCGCACCAGGTCGTACTGTTCGATTTGGCACGCCGCGCGGCGGGCCACGGCGGTGATCCCGGTCGAACTGTTCGAACTCGCTCGACACCGTCTGCGCACCAGGTCGTTCTGTTCGATTTGGCAGCGCCGCGAGATGGGCCACGGCGGTGATCCCGGTCGAACTGTTCGAACTCGCTCGACACCGTCTGCGCACCAGGTCGAACTGTTCGATTTGGCGCGCCGCGAGGTCGGCCGCGCGGTGATCCCGGTCGAACTGTTCGGGTTCGTGCACGGGCGTCGGCGCGTCCGACCGTTCTGTCCGGATTCGTGCACGCAAACGGGGGCCGGGCGCGTTGGGGCCCGTGAGGTGTATCCCGATAGCTGGGCACATGCTTGGATCAGGAGCCACGTTCCGCACCGTGCGGGTTCGGCCGTGGTCTGGATCCCGATTTCACCTCACGGGCCGGATTCATCATCGCGCCGGGCCACGACCCCGGCAAGGGACAAAGGTCCCACTACGTTGCGTCGCGATCGTTCGTGGCCATCTGTGAGGGTCTTTGGCCGTGAGGGATTCTGGCGGATCCTCGCCGAACGGCGTGATCGTGAAGAAGGAGACATCGTGACCGACGCGATAACCGCCGAATCACAGCGACGCGCCGCCGACGGTCGACACGTGGGTCCGCTCGACGGCGTTCGCGTGCTCGACCTGAGCACGGTCGTGATGGGACCGCTCGCGACCCAGACGCTCGGTGACCTCGGCGCCGACATCATCACGATCGAGACCCCGGTCGGCGACACGAATCGGTTCATGGGACCCGGTCCGCACCCCGAACTGTCGGGGGTCTCGATGAACCTGATGCGCAACAAGCGCAGCGTCGTCCTCGACCTCAAACAGGATGCGGGCCGCGACGCGTTCTTGCGCGTCGCGGCGACGTCCGACGTCGTCGTCACGAACCTTCGTCCGGGCGCGCTCGCCCGGCTCCGCCTCACGTACGACGACGTGGTCGCGGTCCGGCCGGGACTCGTCTATTGCCAGGCGACCGGCTTCCCGTCGGACTCACCACGTGCCGACGATCCCGCCTACGACGACATCATCCAGTCGGCGAGCGGATTGGGTGATCTGTTCACCCGTCTCGGCAGCGATCCGATGCTGGTGCCGACACTGGTGGCCGACAAGGTCTGCGGGCTCACCGTTGCCGGCGCCGTGACCGCGGCCCTGTTCCATCGTGAACGGACCGGTGCGGGCCAGCGCATCGAGGTGCCGATGATCGATGTGATGCGCGCGTTCGTGCTCGTCGAGCACGGAGCGGGCGCCGTCCCCATCCCACCCGTCGCTGACGCCGGGTACCAGCGCATCCTGACGATCGAGCGCCGGCCGCGACCGACTCTCGACGGCTGGATCAGCGTCCTCCCGTACCGTCGTCGCGACTTCCGGGCGCTGTTCAGCGAGGGTGGCCGCGACGATCTCCACGATGATCCGCGCCACGCCGGCCGCGCCCAGCGCATCAAGAACAGCGCCAGCCTCTACCGCGACGTGGCCGCGGTGCTCGCGACGCGGACGAACGCGTTCTGGCTCGACTTCTGCGGGCGGGCGGGGATTCCCGCCACCGAAGTCGCGACCCTCGACGATCTGGTCGCTGCGCTGCCGATCGACCACCACCCGATCGCCGGCGACTACCGCACCATCCCGCCGCCCGTGCGGTTCGGAGCGTCACCGGCGACGGTGCGACGCCCCGCGCCACTCATCGGAGAGCACGGTCGGGAGGTGCTGGCCGAGGTCGGCTACGCAACCGCCGAGCTCGACACGCTCGAGCGCGACGGGATACTCGGCTCCCCTTCGACAACCTCGCGTAGCTGAGACGACCGTGAATCGGAGTCGTCTTCAGACGACGACGTTGACCATCTTGCCGGGCACGACGATCACCTTCTTCGGGACGGCACCGTCGATCGCGGCGACGACCTTGGCGTCGGCGAGGGCAGCGGCCTCGACCGCGGCCCGGTCGGCGTCGACCGGGACGATGATCCGGCCGCGCACCTTGCCGTTGACCTGAACCGGGTACTCGACGGTGTCGTCGACCAGGAAGGCCGGGTCGGCGGTCGGGAAGTCGGCGTACGTCACGGTGTCGTCGTGGCCGAGCCGCTGCCACAGCTCCTCGGCGACGTGCGGCACGAGTGGCGCCAGCATCAGCACCAGCGGCTCGGCGACTTCACGCGGCGTGGCCGCGAGCTTGGTCACGTGGTTGTTGAGCTCGATCAGCTTGGCGATCGCGGTGTTGAACCGCAGGGCGTCCATCTCGCGACGAACGGTGTCGATCGTGCGATGCAGGAGGCGGCGGGTCTCGTCGTCGGCTGGCGCGTCGTCGACGATGACCTCATCCGTCATCTCGTCGATCATCGCCCGCCACAGCCGCTGCAGGAAGCGGTACATCCCGACGACGTCGCGCGTCTCCCATGGGCGTGACGCGTCGAGGGGACCCATCGCCATCTCGTAGAGGCGCAGCGTGTCGGCGCCGTACGCCTCGTACATCTCGTCGGGCGACACGGCGTTCTTCAGGCTCTTGCCCATCTTGCCCCACTCGCGGGTGACCGGCCGGCCGTCGTGATAGTAGGCGCCGTCGCGCTCCTCGACGTCGAACGCGTCGATGTAGATCTCACGCTCGTCCTTGTACACGTCGGCGAGGATGTAGCCCTGGTTGAACAGGCGTGCGTACGGCTCCTTCGACGATAGGTGGCCGAGGTCGTACAGCACCTTGTGCCAGAAGCGGGCGTACAACAGGTGCAGCACGGCGTGCTCGACACCGCCGACGTAGAGGTCGACGCCGCCCGGGTGATCGGGTCGAACGTCGGTCCGCGGACCCATCCAGTACGCCTCGACGGCGGGGTCGACGAAGGCCTCGTCGTTGGTCGGGTCGGTGTAGCGCAGTTCGTACCAGCACGAGCCCGCCCATTGGGGCATCACGTTGGTGTCGCGCCGGTACTGCTTGAGGCCGTCGCCGAGGTCGAGCTCGACGGTGACCCACGACTCGAGTCGATCGAGGGGGCTCTCCGGATCGGAGAACTCGTCGTCGGGGTCGAACGTCCGCGGCGAGAAGCTGGTCGTGTCGGGGAGCTCGACGGGGAGCATCTCGTCGGGCAGCGCGTGCGGCCGCCCGTCCTCGTCGTACACGATCGGGAACGGCTCGCCCCAGTACCGCTGGCGACTGAACAGCCAGTCACGCAGCTTGTACGTGATCGTGGCCTCGCCGTGGCCGTTCGCCTCCAACCACTCGTTGGTGAGGCGGACACCCTCGGCCACCGAGTCGACGCCGTTCAGGTCGAGCGTGTCGTTCGACGAGTTGACGTATTCCGCGTCGCCGGTGAAGGCGACCGGCCATTGCGACGTGTCGAGCGTCGGCGCGATGCCCTGCTCGGCGAACCATGCGTCGGGGGGCTGTTGGATGGCGGGGATCGCGAGGCCGTACTTGGTGGCGAACTCGAAGTCGCGCTGGTCGCCGGACGGCACGGCCATGATCGCCCCGGTGCCGTAACCCATCAGCACGTAGTCGGCGATCCAGATCGGGATGTCGTCGCCGGTGACCGGGTTGACTGCCGTCATCCCCGTCGGCACCCCGGTCTTCTCACGGCCTTCGTCCTGGCGTTCGATGTCCTTCTTGATGATCGCCGCCCGGCGGTAGGCGGCGACCGGCAACGACTGCTCGCGCGTGGTCAGGGCGTCGACGAGCGGGTGCTCGGGGGACAGCACCATGAACGTCGCGCCGAACAACGTGTCGGGGCGGGTGGTGAACACCGAGATCGGACCGGCGGGGGAGCCGAAGTGCACCAACGCACCACTGCTGCGGCCGATCCAGTTGCGTTGCATCGTCTTGATCGCGTCGGTCCAGTCGAGCGTGTCGAGGTCGTCGATGAGGCGATCGGCATAGGCCGTGATGCGCATCACCCATTGGCGCATGTTGCGCTTGAAGACCGGGAAGTTGCCACGGTCCGAGCGGCCGTCGGCGGTGACCTCCTCGTTGGCGACGACGGTGCCGAGTCCGGGACACCAGTTGACAGGTGCGTCGCCGACGAAGGCGAGCCGCCGGCTGTCGATCAGGTCGCGACGCTCGGCGACGGTCAGCTCGGCCCACGGCCGCCCGTCTGGTGTTGCCCGGGTGTCGGACTCGAACTCGGCGATCAGCTCGGCGATCGGGCGGGCTCGGTCGAGGTCGGTGTCGTACCAGGCGCCGAAGATCTGGTTGAAGATCCACTGTGTCCAGCGGTAGTACCCCGGGTCGGTGGTCGCGACGCTGCGCCGCGGATCGTGGCTGAGCCCCAGCCGCCGCAGCTGGCGGCGCATCGTGGCGACGTTCTGGTCGGTCGTGATCTTGGGGTGCTGGCCGGTCTGCACCGCGTACTGCTCGGCGGGGAGGCCGAACGCGTCGAACCCCATCGAGTACAGCACGTTGTGGCCCGTCATCCGTTTGAAGCGGCTGTAGACGTCGGTCCCGATGAAGCCGAGTGGGTGGCCGACGTGGAGCCCGGCGCCCGACGGGTACGGGAACATGTCGAGCACGAACAACTTCTCGCCGCGGGCGGCGGCGAGGTCGGCATCGCCCAGCAGCCCGCTCGGGTTCGGGGTCTCGAACGTGCGCTCGGCGTCCCAACGCTCCTGCCACTCCAGCTCGATCTCTTGCGCGAGCGCGGCGGTGTAGCGGTGAGGTGGGGTGTCGGTCGCGTTCGTTGGGCTGGTTTCCGAGGGTGTCTGCTCGCTCATTGCCGATCGTCGCTCGTCGCTGTTTCGCTCAGTTTCAAGTGTCGCTGAACGCTGAGCCCGACCGACCAGCCTAGGGGTCCGACCGCCTGGCACTCCCGCTCCCGAACTCGAAGCCGGACGGCGGCGCACGCCGGCACTAGCGTCGGGCATCATGACCTCGGCCGACTCGACCATCGCCCGACTCGAGGCGTCGACCGAGCGCGCCACAGGTGTGCGGTTCGTGGGCTCGTCGGTGATGGGTCCCGACGGTCCGACGCACATCCCCTGGAGACAGATCCACGACGAGGCCCGAGTCGTCGGCGCCGCCCTCCAGGCGAGAGGACTCGTCGCCGGCGATCACGTGGCGATCCTCGGGCCCACGAGCCGCGAGTTGATGACGATCGTCCGCGGCTGCTGGTTGGCCGGCATCGCCTCGATGGTGCTGCCACTGCCGATGCGGATGGGATCGCTCGAGGCGTTCATCGAGGGGACGCGAGCGCGCATCCGGCACGGCGACGCCAAGCTCGTGTTGATCGACGATCGGCTGGCGGCGTTCTACGAAGCGGTGCCAGGGGACCCGCCGATCGAGCCGATGCGGGCGGTGCTCCCCGGCGCGACGAACGTCCCGTCGGGCGAGGCGCTGCAGCTACCGCCGCACGATCCCGAGCGGCTTGTGATCCTGCAGTACACGTCCGGCTCGACGAGCGAGCCGAAGGGCGTGATGATCCCCGATCGCGTCCTGTGCGCCAACATCGACGCCGTCTGCGAGGCCGCCGTGCTCCTGCCGGACGAGGTGATGCTGTCGTGGTTGCCGCTCTACCACGACATGGGGCTGGTGGGCTTCCTCGCCCTGTCGATGACGAAGGGCGTCGAGCTCGTTCAGGCGGCACCCCAGGACTTCATGGCCCACCCGGCCAACTGGATGCAGTGGATCTCCGACTGGCGCGCCACCGCGACCGCGGGCCCCAACTTCTCGTGGGTGCTCGCCACGCGAGCGTTGCGACGGGCGACCGATCTCGACCTGTCGTCGTTGACGCTCGCGCTGTCGGGCGCCGAGCCGGTCGACCCGAGCGCCGTCGAGGCGTTCGTCGCCGCCGCCGAGCCGTTCGGGTTCAAGTCGGGCAGCGTGTTTCCGGCGTTCGGGATGGCCGAGGTGGCCATCGCCGGAACGTTCCCGCCGCGCGGTCGGGGCCTCGTGTGCGACACGGTGGACCGCGAGGTGCTCGAGCGGCACCGTGTCGCCAAGCCGGTCGAACTGGTCGACGCCGACGACGAGGCGCTGCGCGCCCGGCGGCTGCCACTGCTCGGCACCGCCGTCCCGGGACTCGAGATGATGGTCGTCCATCCCGACACGTACGAGGCGCTGCCCGAGCGTCACGTCGGTGAGCTGTTGCTGCGCGGCACGTCCGTGACCCCCGGCTACTACAAGCGTCCTGACGCGACGGCGGCGTTGTTCCGCGACGGGTGGCTGTGCACCGGCGACCTCGCCTACCTCCTCGACGGTGAGCTGATCCTGTGCGGCCGGATCAAAGACGTCATCATCGTCGGTGGCCGCAACGTCTTTCCCGAGGACATCGAGCGCGCCGTCGGTGGGCTCGAGGGCGTGCGCGCCGGCAACGTCATCGCCTTCGGGATGGAGGGCTACAAGGGCAAGGAGAGCGTCGTCGTCGTGGCCGAGGTGCGCACCGAGGAGTCCGATCGCATCCGGGCCGCGATCCACGAGCGGACGCTCGACGTGTGCGGGCTCCCCCCGCGCGACGTGATGCTCGTCCAGCCGGGCACCCTCCCCAAGACCTCGTCGGGCAAGCTCCAGCGCGCCAAATGCCGCGAGCAATACCTCGACGAAGATTTGATGCTCGTCTAAACCCGAGCTCGCGAAGTTTGTGGGTTCTCAGGACGCCGAAACTTCACGACATCGGATTGGGTGGGAGGATGGGCGTGTGAAGGCGGTCTACACGCTGCGGCATCGGCTGCACCATCCCGAGCGCGAGCTGGAGAACTCGTCGTTCCAGGAGCCGTTCGAGCACCCCGGCCGGGCCGAGGCGATCAGGGCCGCACTCGCCGCCGACGACCGGTTCGAGCTGGTGGCACCCGACGAGTGGGGCCAGGCGCCGATCGAGGCGGTGCACGACCCGGGGCTCGTCGCGTTCCTCGAGACGGCGTGGCAGGACTACCAGATCGAGCGCGGTCTGACGCACGACGTGATCCCCGACATGTTCGCTTTGCCGGCCCTGCGCGAGGGCATGGGGCCGGCCACTGAACCGGTGCCGATCGGAGCGCGCCTCGGCTGGTGGTGCTTCGAGACCACGACGCCGATCACGCAGACGACGTACGACGCGGCACGGTCCGCGGTGGACGTGGCACTCTCGGCCGCGGCGCTCGTGACCGGTGGCGAATCGTTCGCGTACGGGCTGTGCCGGCCACCCGGCCACCACGCCGCGCGTGCCGCGTACGGCGGGTACTGCTTCTTCAACAACGCGGCGATCGTCGCCCACCACCTGGCGTCCACGACGGGGTCGAAAGTGACCGTGCTCGACGTCGACTACCACCACGGCAACGGCACCCAGCAGATCTTCTACGAGCGCGACGACGTCCAGTTCGTCTCGCTCCACGCCGACCCGGTCCGTGCCTATCCGTACCTGACGGGTCACACCGACGAAACCGGCGCCGGACGGGGGAGCGGCGCGACGTCGAACTTCCCGCTCCCGGCGTCGACCAACGACGCCGACTACCTCACCACGCTTGCAGAGGCGTGCGAAGACATCGTCGAGTTCGGCCCGTCACTGCTCGTCGTGTCGCTCGGCCTCGACACGTACTACCTCGATCCGATGTGCGATCTGGCGCTCACGACGGACGGCTTCGAGTCGTGCGGAGCAATGGTCGCCGGGCTCGGCCTGCCGACCGTGGTGCTGCAGGAGGGCGGGTACGCCGACGACGATCTGGGCGAGAACGTCAGGCGCTGGCTGCTCGGCACCACTCGCACCGTCGAGTGATGGCGCCGCCCTGACACCGACGGTGACCTACGGTGACCGTCGACGTCCGCCGACGACTATGCCGACTTCAACTCGTGGAGGATCTTGGTCCAGCGTTGCGGGTCGCGTCGATACGGCGCGTAGAACGTGATTCGCTCGATCACGTCGCCGTAGCGCCGGAGCAGCTCGGGCGCCACCTGCTCGGGCTCGGCGACGACAGCGAACGCGTTGAGGATCTCGTCGTCGATGAGCTCGCCCATCGCAGCCCACTCGCCCTGCTTCGACAGCGCGTTGAGCCGATCCTGGACACCGCCCCAGCCGTGCACGTCGAGCACCGGGCGGTAGGCGGGGGTGGAACCGTAGAACGCGATCTGCTGACGTGTCCCGGAAGCTGCCTGCGCCAACTCCTCCTCGTCGTTTCCGGTGACGACGAACGACGGTCCGACGATCTCGAACCCGTCGAGGGTCTTGCCCACCTTGGCTCGGCCGCGTTCGAGCGCGGGCAGCGTGACCTCGCGCAGGTACTTCTCGGTGGTGAAGGCGTGGCAGAAGAACCCGTCGCACACCTCGCCGGCCACCTCGGTCATCCGTTCGCCGACTCCGGCGAGGAAGATCTTCGGGACGCCGATGTCGGCGAGCTGTGACGCGTCCGGCGCGAAGAAGGGAGTCATCAACGTGTGGGTGTAGAACTCGCCGCGGAACTGCAGCGGCGTTCCGTTCAACCACGTGTCCCAGATCGCCCGGATGGCGAGCACCATCTCGCGCATCCGCGGTGCCGGGTGACTCCACTCCATCGAGAAGCGTTTGGTGATGTGAGGTTTGATCTGGCTGCCGAGCCCGAGCGTGAAACGCCCGCCGGAGAAGCGCTGCAGATCCCATCCGATGTTGGCGAGCGTCATCGGGTTGCGGGCGAAGGCGACAGCGATCGACGTGCCGAGTTGGAGCTCGGTGGTGTGCTCGGCGGCGAGCACGAGTGGGAGGAACGGGTCGTGGGCCGTCTCGGCGGTCCACACACCTGTGTAGCCGACGGCTTCGAGCTCCTGGGCGTCGCTGCCCGCAGTTGCGAGATCGGTTCCGATCGTGCCGTCGACCTGCATTCGGCGTCCTTTCAGTCCTGGTCCCGGAGGAACTGTTCGAGCTCGGCTGCCAGCTCGTCGCCCGATCGCAGCTCGAGGATCGGTCCGCCGGCGGCACCTTCGACCGGGTCGCCCGTAGAGTCGTAGAGCTCCTCGAGGCGGCCGAGCATCTGCACGTGGTCGGCGTTGTCGGCAACGAGCTTGTCGAGGCGGCCGCGCTGGATGAGCGCCTCCTGACGGATCTGTGCGGCGTCGACGACGATGTCGGCGACCTCGCGCAAGGCGTCGAGCAGGGCGACGCTCGACGCCGGGTACGACATCGACGTGATGTAGTGCGGTACCTGTACCCAGATCCCCAGCGCCGGGATGCCGCGGGCGTGCATCGAGTGCTCGATCGCGGCGGTGACGCCGGCTGGCACGTCGACCGAGCTGCGCATGAACGGGACCGAGGCGAGGACGTCCTGCGAGGGGGTGCTCACCGAGATCCGCGGCGGTCGCGTGTGTGGCGCGGCGAACGGATAGGCGCCCAGCCCGAACATCCGCGTCACACCGAGCTCCACTGCGAGGTCGCCGACGGCGTCGGAGAACCGATGCCACGCCATGTCGGGCTCAGGCCCGGTCAGCAGCACCAGGTCGTGCCCGGCCTGGTCGCGGCCGATCGACACGTTGATCCGAGCCCAGTGCAGCACGCTGTTGAGCCCGTCGCGCAGCTCCATCGTCGGCCGCCTGGCCCGGAAGTCGATGTACGCGTCGTCGTCGAACGTGGCGACGGGTGTCGCGTTGCACTCGGCCTCGATGGCTTCCATCGCCGCGGCACCGGCGCCCCCGGCGTCGATCCACCCGGTCAGCATCACGAGGAGTGACGGCGACTCGGGTTCGGGTCGCTCCACGAGCCAGCGGATGCTGCTGTCGGTCATGCGAGTCGCTCCGTCATCCGAGTCTCCGTCATGCCAGTTGTTCCAGCGCTTGTTCGGCGCTCGTGGCGGCCGCGTCGACCTGCTCCGCGAAGTGCTGGAGCTCGGCCGGATCGCGGTCGCCGAGTGCGCCGCCGAGATACCTGGCGTACACACCCTCGAGGATGCACGCCAGCTTCCAGTACGCGAACGCGACGTAGAAGTCGAGGTTCGACACATCGCGCCCTGACACCTCGGCGTACCGCTCGGCGATGCGTGACCGTGGCCAGAAGCCAGGCGCGGTGGTCGCGCCGGCGGTCCAGGCGCCGGGCGGGTCGTCGGGGCCGGTCCAGTACACGGTCAGCAGCCCGACGTCGGCCATCGGATCGCCGAGCGTGCAGATCTCCCAGTCGAGCACTGCGACCAGCTCACCGTCGTCGTCGACCATGCAGTTGTCGAGCCGGTAGTCGCCGTGCACCAGCGAGGCGCCGACTTGGTCGGGGATGCGCGCCGCCAGGGCATCGTGGATGCGGTCGATCGCCGGCAGATCGCGTGTGCGCTGCTCGCTGATCTGGCCGTACCAACGACGCAGCTGCCGGGCGATGTAGCCCTCGTGGCGGCCGAGGTCGTCGAGACCAGCGCCGACGAGGTCGACGGCGTGGATCTTCGCCATCGTGTCGACGAGCGATCGGCTCGCATTCGCGGGCGTCGGATGTGAGCGCCGACCTCGCTGTTTCGACGTCGCGAATCACGTGACCGACCACGTACCCCATCACGTAGAACGGCGCACCGATCACGGTCGGATCGGCGCAGAAGCCATCGACCCGCGGCACGGGTACGTCGGTGCCCTGCAACCCCGCCAGGATGCGGTGCTCGCGGCCCATGTCGTGGGCGCTGGCGAGCACGTGCCCGAGCGGAGGGCGGCGGAGCACGAATCGGGCGCCGTCGGACGCGGTGACGGCAAACGTCAGGTTCGAGTGCCCGCCGGCGATGAGGTCGAACTCGAACGGGCCGGTCGCACCGTCGACGTTCCCCTCGAGCCACGCCGACGCCCGCCCGACGTCGAGACCGGGGATCTCCGGTGACCCTCCAACCACGAATTGGCCAGCCATCGATCGGGAGGGTATCGCTGTCGATGTCAGCCGTCACCGCTCGGCGGCGACCGTCGAGCCCACACCGCGACCAGGGTCGGGGCTGTGGCGCTCGCCGGTATCGTTGTCGACATGGCGATCGATGTCACCGACGCAACGTTCGATTCCGATGTTGTCGAGCAATCCAAGACCACCCCGGTCGTGATCGACCTGTGGGCTCCGTGGTGCGGGCCGTGCCAGACGCTCGGCCCGATCCTCGAGAAGGTCACCGATGCCACCGACGGCAAGGTCGTGCTGGCCAAGGTCAACATCGACGAGAACCCGGCCATCAGCCAGGCGTTCCGGGTGCAGTCGATCCCGGCCGTCTTCGCGATGAAGGACGGCCAGGTCGTCGACGGCTTCATGGGCGCCTATCCCGAGGACGTCGTCACCCAGTTCGTCAGCAACCTGTTGCCGACCGATGAGGAGGCGGCGGTCGCCAAGCTGATCGCGTCCGGCGACGAGGACAGTCTGCGATTCGTCCTGCAGACCGACCCGGGCAACGAGGAGGCGATCGAGGTGCTGGCCGACATGCTCGTCGGCCGGGGCGACACCGAGGAGGCGCTCGCATTGCTCGAGCGGATCCCAGAGAACGAGCGCACCCGCAAGATCGCCGCGGCCGCGCGCGCGTCGGGCTCAGCCCGACCGACGACCACGACGCGACGCTGGGTGCGTTGCTCGATCGCGTGAAGGACGACGACGAAGCGCGTCAGCAGTTCGTCGACATCCTCGAGCTGATGGGGCCCGACGACCCCCGCACCGCCGGTTACCGGCGCCAACTCACCGCCCGCCTCTACTGACTGACCGACCCCCCACCACAACCCGACCTCATGAGGTTTCGGCGCCCTGAGGACGCCGAAACTTCATGAGATGAGTGGGTTCGGGGGTGGGTGGCGGATCCGGGACGGGCGCCGATACCCTCGGGTGCTCCGACCTCCCCCGAAGCCGATGCCGGCGTCGCTCGACGCCGCACTGCCGAGGAGGTCGACGTGTCGGAGCTTCCGCCGAGGCCCAGCCCGCCGCGGTCCGCCCGCGAGTCGGCGTGGGCCTGGATCGAATGGTTCGGGATCACCCGCCTCATCGCCACCGCGGTCGCCGTCGCCGTCGTGGTTGGTGGGGCATGGCTGCTGGTTCGGACGCCACCCCCAGCCGCCGAAGCGACATTGCCGGTCACGTCGGGTTCGGCGCCCGTGTCCACGCTCCCGGTTCCGACAACCACCGTCGCGAGCGGGGCATCGACGTTCGTCGTGCACGTGGCAGGGGCCGTCGCCGCGCCCGGTGTCTACGACGTACGTGCGCCGGCCCGGGTCATCGATGCGATCGGTGCCGCCGGGGGACCGTCACCGCAGGCCGAGCTCGACTCGCTGAACCTCGCCGCGCCGCTCGTCGACGGCCAACGCATCTACGTCCCGGTCGTCGGCGAGATCGTTCCACCCATCGCTGACGCGCCTGCCGTCGCCGACGAGGTCGTGCGCGGACCGATCGATCTGAACACGGCGAGCGCGGCCGAGCTCGAGGAACTGCCCGGCGTCGGGCCGGCGACCGCCACTGCGATCGTCGAGCACCGCGACGAGCACGGTCCCTTCGCCTCGGTCGACCAATTGACCGATGTCAGCGGCATCGGGCCGGCCAAGCTCGACGCGATCCGCGACCTGGTTCGCGTGTGACCGTGCGAACCCTCCGGGCGGTGCTCAGTACAGCGACTCGCCGAGGATCACGGTGGCCGCGATCAACGCTCCGGCGGCGCCGATCGCGACGCCGACGAACATCCACGCGTACTCCCGCCAGAAGTCGCGCCACGTCGCCATCGGCGAGCGGGTGGCCCGGCGCGAGGCCAGAAACCCGATCAACATCCACAGCGGCGTGCTCGCCACGACGGCCAGCGGGTAGTTGCTCTCGTCGGCCAACGGTGCACCGACGACGAGGAGACCCGGCGCCGCCACGACTCCACCGAACAGCCCCACGAGGCCGCTCAAGCGGGTGTCGCCGAGCCGGAGCGCCAATGACGCCACGCCACCCACCACGGCCGGCGGGATCAGGCCGACGAGCCAGCCGAGGCTGCGGATCCGCGAGCGATACCACCGAGGGCCGGCGAGTAACGGGGGGTGGGGGGCGGTCATGACGATCCGGGCAGCCTACGATCCCGCGGCTCGCGAGCGGTGGCAGCCGCTGTCCGACGCCGCCGTCGTGGCGATCGCCGTGGCCTCGATCGGCGGCGGATTGGCGACACGATGGCCGGTCGGTCTGGCCTTCGGCACTGCGCTGGCCGCGCTCTTCGCGGTGGTCGTCACCGGGCTCGATCGTCGATCGACATCGCCGGCGTGGCCGGTCGCCACCGTGATCGTGCTGGTGTGCGTCGCATCGTCCCTGCGAGCGCACGCCGAATGGGAGCAGCTCGTTCCCGACTCCGTCGGACCGTTCGACGGCTGGGTACGCCTGATCGACGACCCTCAGCCGCTGATGAGCGCCACCCGGGTCGTCGTCGAGGTCGACGGTCAACGCTTCGAGGTGTTCGCCCGTGGCCGCGCCGGTCAGTTGCGGATGCGCACGTGGCGCGGTGGCGATCTCGTCCGTGTGCACGGCGATCGCGTGGCGTTGTCCTCGGACCGCGCCGCACGTGTGTCGTGGCAGCACGTCGTCGGCGAGTTGCGAGTCGACTGGGTGGGTGACGTCGCGCCGGGCGCACCGCTCGCGGTCGCGTCGAATCGGGTCCGAGCCGCGATCGAACGTGGGTCAGGCGCACTCCCCGCCGACGACTCGGCGCTGTTTCGCGGGCTCGTGATCGGCGACGACCGCGACCAGCCGCGGGCGATGGTCGAACGATTCCGCGCGAGTGGACTTGCGCATCTCACCGCGGTGTCGGGTCAGAACGTGTCGTTTGTCATCGCCGCGGCCGGGCCGTTGCTGTCGCGGCTGCGGCCGTCGATCCGTTGGATGGTGACGATCGGGTTGATCGCCTGGTTCGTGAGCCTCACCCGGTTCGAGCCGTCGATCGTGCGCGCCGGCACGATGGCGGCGATCTCGACCACGGCGTTCGCGCTCGGACGCGACCGGGCGCCGTTCCGCGTGTTGTGCCTCGCCGTTGCGGTGCTGGTCCTCGTCGACCCGCTGCTGCTGCGGTCGATCGGGTTCTGGCTGTCGGTCGGAGCGACGGCGGGCGTGTGCACCGTCGGGCCATGGCTGGCCAGGCGACTGTCGGTGCTCGGCATCCTCGCCAAGCCGGTCGGCATCACGCTCGGCGCCCAGCTCGGCGTCGCGTTGCCGAGCCTGCTCGTGTTCGGTCGCCTCCCGCTGGTCAGCATCCCGGCCAACGTGCTGGCGGTGCCCGTCGCCGGCTTCGTCATGCTGTACGGATTGCCGGCGGCGCTCGTCGCCGGGTGGATCACACCGCTCGCCGGCGTCGTGATGTTCCCGGCCCGGCTCGGGGTGCGCTGGGTCGACACCGTGGCGCTGGTCGGCGAGCGTGTGGAACCGCAGGGCCAGGCGGTGTGGTTCGGCTGGTCGGCCGTCGTTGCCGCGGTGGCGGTGATCGCTGCTAAGAATCGCCTTCGTCATGGCCGTCTACCTCCTCACCGGTGACGACGAGTCGGTGCTGCGATCGGCCGTCCAGGACCTCGTGCACCGCCTGATCGGCGACGGCGACCGGACCCTGATGGTCGACGAGTTCGACGGCGAGGACTACGAGCTGCGTGCCGTCGTCGACGCCGCCCAGACCCCACCGTTCCTCACCGAGACCCGAATCGTGATCGGCCGCGGCATCGGACGCTTCACGGCCGACGAGCTGGCGCCGCTCGTGGGCTACCTGTCCGATCCGTTGCCATCGACCGAACTGGTGCTCGCCGCGGGTGGTGGCCGGATCCCCAAGTCGCTCACCGACGCCGTCAAGCAGAACGGCGGGATCACGACCAACACGACACCGCCGACGCGGCCCAAGGACCGGCAGGCGTGGATCGCCGAGAAGGCCGAGGAGGCGGGCGTTCGGTTCGACCCGTCGGCGACGATGCGGATCGCCGGGTGGCTCGGCGAGGACGTCGGGCGGCTCGACGGGATCCTCGCCACGCTGGTCTCGACGTACGGCACCAACCGCCGGCTCACCGCCAGCGACGTCGAGCCGTTCCTCGGCGAGGCAGGAGGCGTGCCGCCCTGGGACTTCACCGACGCCGTCGACGCCGGCGAGACGACCAAGGCGCTCACGCTGTTGGGCCGCATGATGGGCGCTGGCGACCGGCACCCGTTGCAGGTGATGGCGGTGCTCCACAACCACTACGGCAGGCTGGCCCGCCTCGACGGGGTCGATGCCAGGTCGGAAGCCGAAGCCGCCGAGGCGATGGGGATCAAGCCCGGCTTCCCGGCCAAGAAGGCGCTCGCCAACTACCAGCGCCTCGGCGGCGGCGGCATCCAGCGGGCGATCCAGCTCCTCGCCCAAGCCGACCTCGACCTGCGCGGCGAGCGCGACCTCCCCGACGACTTGGTGATGGAGGTCCTCGTCGCCAGGCTCTCACGCCTCGGCGCTCGGGTTCGCTAGCTAGTGTCAGTTCGATCAACTGCCAGATTTGTTGAGGACTGGGGGTCGCTCAATGCTGGGGGAGACGTCGCGCGACAACGGTCAACCCATTCTCGTTGCCGGTGCTATCGCACTCGGGCTCGGAATCGTGTCGACCCTCGTGATCGCTCTCACGGCCACCGGTGGACCGTACTGGTCGGTCGGGCTGCAGCTGGCCGTGTACATGTTCGCGGCGGTAGCACTCGCCGGCCTTCTCGGGCTGATCTTCGCGGTGCCGCGCGCTCGAACCGAGTCGGTCGAGCAGACGACGGAGCGCTACTCGGCGAACTCGAATCTCGAGCAGATCTCCGATTGGCTCACGAAGATCCTGGTTGGCGCTGGGCTCGTACAGCTTGGAGCGCTTCCGAGTGGCTTGGGCTCGATGGGCGAGTTCCTCGGCGAGGACCTTCCGATTCCGAACGCCGAGGCCACGGCCGTGACGATCGTTCTCTATGGAGCCGGTACCGGATTCCTGTTCGTGTACTTGTGGGTTCGCCTCCGGCTGCGTGTGCTGCTGGAATCGAGTGAGAAGCAAGCAGAGGAACAGTCACGGCAGGAGGAGGTCGCGGCATCCTTGGCCGTGGCGTCGGCCAGATCGACGACTCCCGAATCCCAGACGTCGATCTCGCGGGCGGCCTCAGACGCCACGGCCGCGGTCCAGAGGCGACCGTCGGCGGACTTTCGATCCGTTCTCTGGGTGGACGACCATCCGCAGAACAACAATGAGATCGTCCACGCCCTTAGGACACTCGGGATCCCTGTTGACCTGGCGCTCTCGACCGAGGAGGCTCTGCGGCTCGTGGACCCGATGCGACACGGACTCGTCATCACCGACTTTGGTCGGTGGGAGAGTGGGATCGAGAACGCTGAGGCTGGCCTCGACCTCCTGCGTGCCTTGCGGAAACGGGACATCTCGTTGCCGGTCTTCGTCTTCGCGGGACGTCGGGGCATAGAGCGGCGCGACGACCTTCTCGAAGCCGGAGCCGCGCTGGCGACCAATCGCGCTACTGAACTCTTCAGCCGGGCCGTCGAAACGATCACCGGTTCCCCCGCAAGTTCGATCTAGCGGCCCGCCGGGGCCGGGGTTTCGCGTCCTAGCCCACGTTGACCTTGTGCATCAGGCGGCTCTTCTTGCGGGCCGCCGCGTTCGGGTGGATGATGCCCTTGGTCGCGGCCATGTCGATGCGCTTGACGGCGAGGCGCACGGCCTCGGCGTTGTCGTCGGTGCCGATGGTCGTCTGGGCGTTCTTGATGCGCGTCTTCAGCTCACTCTTGACGGCCTTGTTCCGCTCGGCACGCTTGGCGTTGGTGATGATGCGCTTCTTCTGGCTCTTGATGTTCGCCACGGACAATCCTCTTCGATGGGCAGCGGACTGAGGCTATCGGTATCCACGGTCCGCTCCCAACGCTCGCCGGTAGCGTTGGCCGCGCCATGGACCTGTCGCGAATCCGGAACTTCTCGATCATCGCCCACATCGACCACGGCAAGTCGACGCTGTCCGACCGGATCCTCGAGATCACGGGCGCGGTCAACGCCCGCGACATGCGGGCCCAGTACCTCGACACGATGGATCTCGAGCGTGAGCGGGGCATCACGATCAAGGCCCAGAACGTCCGCGTCGACTGGAAGGAGCACGTCTTCCACCTGATCGACACGCCCGGCCACGTCGACTTCGGCTACGAGGTCAGCCGCTCGCTCGCCGCCTGTGAAGGCGTCGTGCTGGTGGTCGACGCCGCCCAGGGGATCGAGGCCCAGACGCTCGCCAACTGCTATCTCGCCCTCGAGAGCGACCTCGAGGTGGTGGCGGCGCTCAACAAGATCGACCTGCCGGCCGCCGATCCCGACCGCTACGCGGCCGAGATCGAGACCGTGCTCGGCATCCCCGCCGAGGACATCCTGCGGATCTCGGCGAAGACGGGCGACGGCGTGCCGGAGCTGCTCGATGCGATCATCGAGCTCATCCCGCCACCGGTCGGCGATCCCAACGCCCCACTGCAGGCCTTGATCTTCGATTCGCAGTTCGACCAGTACCGCGGGGTCGTGTCGAGCGTGCGGGTGATGAACGGCCGCATGACCGCCGGCTCGCGGCTGGCGTTCATGCAGGCCGGTGCCCACCACGAGGCGATCGAGGTCGGGGTGCGCCGTCCGGTGCCGACGCCCGTGAACGAGCTCGGACCCGGCGAGGTCGGCTACCTCATCGCCGGCATCAAGGACGTCGGCGAGGCCCGCTCCGGTGAGACCGTCACCACCGTCACCCGGGGATCGTCGACGCCGCTTCCGGGGTACCGCGACCCGAAGCCGATGGTGTTCTCGGGGATCTTCCCGATCGACGGCGACGACTTCGAGAACCTGCGCGAGGCGCTCGAGAAGATGCGTCTCAACGACGCGTCGATCTCGTACACACCGGAATCCTCGGGCGCACTCGGGTTCGGGTTCCGCTGCGGCTTCCTCGGCTTGCTCCACATGGAGATCGTCAAGGAGCGACTCGAGCGCGAGTTCGCGCTGGCACTGATCGCGACGGCGCCGAGCGTCGAGTACCGCGTGCGCCGGACCGACGGCGAGATCGTGCTCGTCGACAACCCCGCCGATCTTCCCGACCCGCAGAAGATCGACTACGTCGAGGAGCCCTACTTCAGGGTGTCGATCATCACGCCCAAGGAGTACACGGGGCCGCTGATGGACCTGTGCCAGACACGGCGCGGCGAGATGAAGAAGATGGAGTACCTCTCACCCGAGCGCGTCCAGCTCGACTACGAGGTGCCGCTGGCCGAGGTCGTCGTCGACTTCTTCGACCAGATGAAGAGCCGCACCCAGGGCTACGCGAGCCTCGACTACGAGCTCGCCGGCTACCGGCGGTCGAACCTCGTCAAGGTCGACCTGCTCCTCAACGGTGTGGTCGCCGACGCCTTCTCGACGATCGTCCACCGCGACAAGTCGTTCGACTACGGCCGGCGGATGTGCGAGAAGTTCCGCGAGCTGATCCCGCGGCAGATGTTCGACGTACCCATCCAGGCCGCGATCGGCGGCAAGATCATCGCCCGCGAGACGGTGCGGGCCAAGCGCAAGGACGTCACCGCCAAGTGCTACGGCGGCGACATCACCCGCAAGCGCAAGCTGCTCGAGAAGCAGAAGGAAGGCAAGAAGAAGATGAAGTCGATCGGGCGCGTCGAGGTGCCCGGCGACGTCTTCATCTCGGCGCTCAAGCTCGACGACTGAGAGGTCGTCAGTTGGCCGCGGCGACCGGTGAGCGGTCGGCCGATGTACCGCGGGATGCGTAGATGGCGGCGACGACGACCGTGAGGGTCGCGATCAGCGCGCCGTAGAACATCGACCAGCTGGCGCTCACATTGTCGCCGACCCAGCCGGTGATCGGCGCACCGATCGGTGCCGAGCCGAGGAACAGCACGGCTCCGAGGGCGAGGACGCGGCCGCGCATGTCGGGACTCGTCCGTTCGGCGAAGATCGAGTTGCTGGCGGCGATGAACGCGGCGACACCTGCCCCGAACGGCACTGCGATCGCGAACGTCAGCACCGTGCTCGTGGAGAACGCCATGACCGTCATCGTCGCCGCCGTCACGAGCACCGACGCGAACACCAATCGGATGCGCACGACGTGGAGGCGGGCAACCATCAGGGCGCCGAGCACACTGCCGACGCTGGTGACCGACAGGACCCACCCGAAGAGCTCGTCGGAGGCGTGGAGCTGGTCGCGGATGAGCAGCGGGATCGACACCGCGTAGTTGAACGCGAACGTGCACACGATCGCGTACACCGTGACGCTGAGGCGGAGCACGGGGTCGGCCCACACCGCCCGCAGCCCGTCGCGGATCGGGGTGTCGCTGGCGGGCGCCGGGGCGTTGCGATACAGACGCGAGGGGTCGATCGCGATCAACGCCCACAGCAGGGCGAGGAACGAAACCCCGTTGAGCACGAAGCACCACCCGGTGCCGAGCACACCGGCGAACAGGGCGGCGAGGGCCGGGCCGAAGATGCGCGACCCGGTCATCACCGACGTGTTCAGCGACATCACGTTCGTCAGGTCCTTGCGGTCGACCAGCTCGGTGGCGAGCCCGCGGCGTGCCGGGTTGTCGATCGCACCGATGATGCCGAGCGCCAGCGACATCGCGTACACGATCGGGATCGTCGCCACGCCGGTCAGGTCGAGCACGCCCAGGGCAATGGCCTGCACGCCCATCGCGGCCTGGGTGATGATCGTCAGGTGCCGCCTGTCGAAGCGGTCGGCCAAGGCGCCCGCCCAGAGGCCGATCAACAACATCGGGAGGAACTGGCAGGCGGTGACGATGCCGAGCGCCAGGCCGTCGCCGCCGAGGCTGCGCACGAGCAGCACCTGGGCGGTCGCCTGCAGCCACGTGCCGACGTTCGACACCGCCATGCCGGCGAAGAACAGCTTGGCGTTGCGTTCCCGCAACGACCGGAACATCTGCGAACCGCCGGCCTCCGCGCTCACCGTCTCCGGGCCCGTCGTCTCCTGGGTGGTGACGAGGGGCACTGGTTCCACGCGGGCATGCTAGGACTCCCCTGGCTGGCGTTAGCACTCGATAGCCTTGATTGCCAAGATGCTGGACGAACGGAAGACGGCGATCCTCGGCGCTGTCGTGCAGGAGTACATCGCGACGGCGCAACCCGTCGGCTCGACCCACATCGCCGGCGCGCCCGGTGTCGCGGTGTCGTCGGCGACGGTGCGCAACGAGATGGCGGTGCTCGAGCAGGAGGGCTACCTGGTCCAGCCCCACACGTCGGCCGGACGCATCCCGACCGACAAGGGCTACCGGTTCTTCGTCGACCACCTCGCCGCGCCCGGCCGCCTCGATGCGGCGACGAGTGCCGAGGTCGGTGCGTTCTTCTCCGCGGCCCACGGCCGGTTGGAGGAGATGCTGCTGCGCACGAGCAACCTGCTCTCCCACCTCACCAGCTACGCGGCGGTGGTCGTCGGTCCCAAGACCGAGGCGGCGACGGTCCGCAGCATCCAACTCGTCGGGCTGTCGCACCAGCACGCCACGGTCGTGGTCGTGCTCGGCAACGGGACGGTCGAGAACCAGATCGTCGAACTGCCGGCGGAGACCACCGACGCCACCGTCGATGCCGCGTCGGCACATCTCGCACGTGCGCTCGTGGGTTCGACGATGGCGTCGGCCGAGATCGGCCCGAGCGGTGACGCCGCTGTCGATGCCGTGTGCAGCAGCGCGTTCGAGGCGATCCGGCAGGTCTCGGGCGACGACCACGTCTACGTCGGTGGCGCGTCGTGGATGGCGGGCGCGTTCGACGCCGTCGAGGTCGTTCGCGACGTCCTGCACACGCTCGAGCAACAGTTCATCGTCGTGTCCCTCGTGCGCGACATCGTCGATCGCGGGATGTCGGTGGCGATCGGGATCGAGCACGGCGTCGAGCCGCTGTCGGCCTGCTCCGTGGTCGTGGCGCCGGTCGTGGTCGGTGGCGAGCACCTCGGCTCGGTCGGCGTGCTCGGTCCGACCCGCATGAACTATCCCCAGGCCCTCGCCACGGTCGACGTGGTGTCCGAACGACTCGGCCGCCGCCTCGAGGAAGGCTGACGATGCCCGGCGACCTGTACGCGATCCTCGGCGTGCCGCATTCGGCGTCGGCCGACGAGATCAAGCGCGCCTACCGGCAGAAGGCACGCGAGCTGCACCCCGATGCCAACCCCGACGATCCGGAGACCGGTGAGCACTTCAAGGAGGTGGCGCGGGCCTACCAGGTGTTGTCCGACCCCGAGCAGCGTTCCCGCTACGACCGCTACGGCGACGCCGGCATCGGTGGCGCGGGCGGCGGTGCCGACGCCGGGTTCGGCGGTGGCCTGGGCGACTTGTTCGATGCCTTCTTCGGGGGTCAGGCGAGCCCGTTCGGCGGTGGGCGGCGCGGTCCGAGCGGACCTCCGCGCGGCCAGGACATGGAGGTGGTCGCCGACCTGACGTTCGAACAGGCCGTGTTCGGTGCCCAGATCCCGGTGTCGCTGCGCCTGCCGCAGCGCTGCGACGACTGCGGGGGCAGCGGTGCCGGCGAGTCGACCAAGCCGGTCACGTGCTCCGAGTGCAACGGCACCGGTCAAGTGCGTCGGGTGCGCCAGAGCGTCCTCGGCCAGATGGTCACGTCGAGCCCCTGCCAGCGTTGCGGCGGGCTCGGCGAGGTGATCGTCACCCCTTGCCCGACCTGTCGGGGCGAAGGACGCGTCACGGCGGACAAGACGTACCAGGTCGACGTGCCCGCCGGCGTCGACACCGGATCGACGCTGCGTCTCACCGGGCGGGGCGCGGCCGGGCCGCGGTCAGGGCGTTCCGGCGATCTCTACGTGCACATCCGCGTCGCTCCTCACGATCGGTACGAGCGTGACGGCGACGACCTCGTCACCGACGTCCCCATCTCGATCGCCCAGGCGGCGCTCGGCACGCGGCTGACGTTGAGCACCCTCGATGGCGACGAGGACCTCGTGGTGCAGGCCGGCACCCAGCCCGGACGAGAGTTCGTGCTGCGCGGGCGCGGTGTGCCACGGCTCCAGGGCCACGGTCGCGGCGACTTGCGGGCGATCGTGCGCGTCGACGTGCCGACCAAGCTCACACCCGAGGAGACGGCCCTGCTGCGCAGCTTCGCCGAAGGTCGCGGCGAGCAGGTC
Organism: Ilumatobacteraceae bacterium; assembly: GCA_963776935.1. GTDB lineage: Bacteria > Actinomycetota > Acidimicrobiia > Acidimicrobiales > Ilumatobacteraceae > JALOLG01. The sequence goes on from CAVZOP010000002.1 coordinate 376,126, forward strand.
GGTGACGGTGGGCAGGGCCTGTTCTCCCGCATCAAGTCCGCCTTCTCGTGAACGACGAGCTGCGCCGTTCTGCAGCTCACATCCTCGTTGCCGACGTCGAGTCGCCGGAACTGACCGACGACGCGGCCCACCACGTGTTGCGGGTGCTCCGAGTCGGCGAGCACGAACCGGTGACCATCACCGACGGTCACGGACGGTGGCGAAGCTGCCACATCAGTTCGGCGGGCTTGCGCGCGGCCGGTGACGTGGCGATCGCCGAGCGTCCCGTCGCGTCGACGATCGCGGTCGCGATCCCCAAGCAGGATCGACCCGAGTGGGTCGTCCAGAAGGCGACCGAGCTCGGGATCGATCGCATCGTCTTCCTGCACGCCGAACGGTCGGTCGTGCGGTGGGACGGCGAGCGAGCCGAGCGGCACCTGATCCGGCTGTCGCGGGTCGCAGGGGAGGCGTTGATGCAATCGCGGCAGGTCTGGCTCCCCGAGATCGTCGGCCCACTGCCGGCCGCCGACGTGCTCCCCGGCGCCGTCGCGGCCGAGCCCGGCGGTCGGTCGGTGACGTCTACTGACCGCCTGATCGCGATCGGACCGGAGGGCGGGTGGACGCCGGACGAGCTGGCCCTCGCCAAGGATCAGGTCGCACTCGGCGACGCCGTGCTGCGGGTCGAGACGGCGGCGCTCGTGGCATGCGTCGAAATGAGCCGCCAGAAGCATTGATCCAACCTTGCCGAAGAACGGAGTGTGTACGCTCCGTGGTCGGCTACCATGAAACACTCACACGGCGGGATCACACAAAGTGAGAAATGGCGGGCAGAGGTTTATGAGCGACAACGACGACTACGAGGGCGCATCGGCATACAGCGTGCTTGTCGGTGAACGTCTCCGGACGATCCGCAAGCAGAAGCGTTTGTCACTGCACGAGGTCGAATCGCAATCTGACCAGGAGTTCAAGGCGTCGGTGCTGGGCGCCTACGAACGCGGTGAGCGCGCATTGTCGTTGCCGCGGCTCGATCGTCTGGCGCAGTTCTACCGGGTGCCGGTCGAGCAGCTGCTGCCGCGGGGCGACCCGTCGCTCGGAGCCGACGAGACGGGTGCCGTTCGGTGGAAGCTGGCGATCGACATCGAGAAGCTCACGCAGCTGTCCGGTTCACCGTTCGAGATGCTGACGCGGTTCCTCCGGATGATCCAGGTGCAGCGCCAGGACTTCAACGGCCGCGTGCTCACGATCCGGGGCGACGACAAGCGGGCGATCGCGGCGATGCTCGACATCCCCGTCGATCAGGTCACGTCACGGCTGGAAGCGCTCGATCTGGTCTTCCGGCTGGCCTGACGACGCCGAGATGGCGATCGTGCACCGCGAGCGATGAGCGAGCCGTTCGGGGTCTATCTCCACATACCGTTCTGCGTCTCGAAGTGCGATTACTGCGCGTTCGCGACGTGGACCGATCGTCATCACCTCACCGAGGCCTACCTGGCGGCGCTCAGGACCGACATCGCGAGGGCCGTCGCGGATGGGATGCCGCCGGCGACGAGCATCTTCGTCGGTGGTGGCACGCCCACGCTCGTACCGGGTGCCGCGCTGGCCGAGGTGCTGCGATCGGTCCCGGTCGCTGGCGGCGCCGAGATCACGGTCGAGTGCAACCCTGACGACGTCACCGTCGAGCTGCTCACCGAGTACGTCGCGGCCGGCGTCAACCGAGTCAGCATCGGTGTGCAGTCGATGGTCGGCCACGTGCTCGGCTCACTCGGACGGTGGCACGACCAGAGCAACGTCGTGACGGCGGTGGAGGCTGTCCGATCGGTGGGGTTGCCGACGTTCAACGTCGATGTGATCTACGGCGCGGCGGGCGAGCGGCTGTCCGACTGGAGGGCCACGGTGGAGTCGATCCTGACCTTCGACCCACCGCACGTGTCGGCGTACGCGCTCACGATCGAGGCCGGCACCCCACTTGCCGCCCAACCCGACCGGCATCCCGACGACGACGACCAGGCCGACAAATACGAGCTCGTCGACGCTGCCCTCACTGCCGCCGGACTCGAGAACTACGAGGTGTCGAACTGGGCGCCGCGCCGGGCACGAGTGCCGGCACAACCTCGTCTACTGGCGCCAGCAGGACTACACCGGCTTCGGCTGTGCGGCGCACTCGCACCGGGAGGGCCGGCGCTGGTGGAACGTGCGCACGCCCGACCGCTACATCGAGCTCGTCGAGCGAGCTCTGCCGACCGAGGCGTCCGGGGAGACGCTCGACGACGAGACCCGACGGATCGAGGGGTTGCAGCTGGCGCTGCGGATGCGCGACGGCGTCCCCGTCGACTCGCTCGACGGCGACTCCCTCGACGGCCTGGTCGACCGGATCGGCGACCGGTGGGTGTTGACCCGATCCGGCCGCCTGCTCGCCAACGCGATCTCCCTCCGCCTCCACTGACCTGATCCCAACCCTTGGTTTGTGTCACCGCCACCGGTGATCTTCGCCGATGTCGGTGACACAAACCTGGGGATGCGAGGTGTCAGCGGGTCGGGGATTCGAGGCGGGCGAACAGGTCGGGGAAGACCTTGGCGACCTTGGCGGTCAGGTACTCGCCGTAGGTGCCGGACCAGACCCGGACGCTCGTGCCGTCCCACCTGCGCTCGACGTCGTCTGCGGGCGGCGACCCGTCGAGCGGCAGTGGCACGACCTCGGCATCCCACGAGGGGTCGAAGAAGAACGGGAACGACAGCCGGCTGTGGCCGCTCAGGTTCCTGACGCGATGCGGCGTCGATCGGTAGCGCCCCTCGGTCAGCCGGTCGAGCATGTCGCCGATGTTGCACACGAGCACGTCGGGCTCGGCGGGCACGTCGATCCAGCCGTCGGGGGCGTGGACCTGCAGGCCGCCGCGGTCGTCCTGGGCGAGCAGCGTGAGCAGGCCGTAGTCGGTGTGCTCCGCGACGCCCCAGTCGGAGTCGTCGCCGGGTGGGTAGTGGAAGATCCGGAACAGCACGGTCGGGTCGGCCGTGACGTGCTCCTCGAACCACGTCGGCGTGAGCCCGAGCCCGATCGCGATGCCGCGCATCACCGCGGCAGCCACCGGCTCGAGTTGTGCCAACCAATCGAGCACCGTCGGGCCGAGGTCGGCCGGCTCATCGGGGAACAGGTTCGGGCCGTGCAATGGAACCGCGGCGACGACCCTCGGGTGCGTCGGCGCGTGCTCGGCGCCGAAGTACAGACCTTCTTTGCGGTCGGGCCGTCCCGACGTCAGCTCGCCACCGACGGGGAACCAGCCCCGCCACGCCGGCCCTGCGTTCGGCATCGCGATCGACTGCTTCACCACGTCGGGTTGGGCGAAGAACTGGCGCGCCGCGGCGTCGATCCGGCCCAGCAGATCGGGGTCGACACCGTGCCCGGTGATGCGGAAGAACCCGATGTCGCGGCAGGCGCGATCGATCTCCCGGGCGACGCCTTCGACGTCGCCGTGACCGTTGACGAGAGGCGCCACATCCACCAACGGGAGGTGGGTCGCGGCGGTCACGACTGCTAGCGTACGGCCCGCTACGGGCGCGTAGCTCAGTTGGTTAGAGCGCTTCCATGACACGGAAGAGGTCCCGGGTTCGAGTCCCGTCGTGCCCACCGAAGCCCTGGTCGTTGGCTCACGGTGCGCTTCCGTTGACGTCGACGACGAGGTGGGCGGGCGAGGACGTGTAGATGCACACTCGGCCGCCGTCGCCGATCTTGGCGACGACCGCGTTGGGGATCGTCTGACCGGCGGCGAAGTTGAGGTTCGACGCCGTCGGAACCGGGGTTCCGCACGGGAACACCGTCATGAACCCGGCCGTCGCGGCCTCGATGGCGGTGACGTTCAGCATCGCCGTCTTGGCGTTGGGCGGGACACCACCGAAACCGGCGACCGGCACCTCGGTGATGCTGTCGGCAGCCCGAGCACCTCCGTTGCTCCGGGAGTCGAACAACCGGGCCGGGTTCAGTGCCACGAAGGTCGAGCCCGTGGGTACGAACCCGTTGACGTCGATGAGCAGGCCGGCGGAACCGGAGACGTACACGCACACCTGGCCGCTGGTGCCGATACGTGCGACCACGGCGTTGGCGATCGTCTGTCCCGTGGCGAAGTTGAGGTTCGACGCCTCTGGGATCGCGTTCCCGCACGGGAACACGGTCATGAATCCCGCTGACTGCGCATCGACGGCGGTGACGTTCAACGTGACTGCGGCCGGGTTGGCGGGGTCGCCGGGTCGTCCGGTCACGGTGATCGCGGTCACCGATCCATCGGCGCGGGGACCGCCACTGGTGCGCGAGTCGTAGAACCGCGCCGGCGCGACGGACGTGATGTCGGACGCGGCCGGCATGTATCCATTGACGTCGACGATCAGGCCGGCCGCCGCATAGGTGTAGATGCACACCCTTCCGTCGGCGCTGAGCTTGGCGAACACCGCGTTGGGGATCGTCTGACCCGTGGCGTAGTTCAGGTTCGACGCGTCAGGGGTCGGAGTGTCGCACGGGAACACGGTGAGGAAACCTGGCGCCTGCGCCTCCAGTGCGGTCACGTTCAAGACCGCGCCCGTCGCGCCGAGTGGCACCGAGCCCGTCCCTGCGACTTGCACCGGGGTGATCGATCCGGGCGGGCGCGGCCCGTCGCCAGCCCGCGAGTCGTACAGCCTGGATGGGGTGACCGTGATCAACGCGTTGGGTGGTTCGCCCATGTACAGCAGCTTGTCCGGATCGCCACAGCATTCGCTGAGGGCATCTTTCGTTGTCGCCGCATCGATCAGTGCCCAGACCTCGGCCGGCGTCGCCACTGGTTTGGTCTCCAGGATGAGCGCCGCGGCGCCCGCGACGTGGGGGGATGCCATCGACGTTCCGCTCTTCGTCGCAAACGCGACGTCGGAGATGATGCCCGCCGAGAGGATGGCTGATCCCGGTGCGAACAGATCGTTGCAGGACCCGTAGTTCGAATAGTCGGCGTCGTCGTCGTCGATCTCCGAGGCGGCGACGGTGATCGCGGCGGGGACGCGGGCCGGGCTCACCGAGCACGTGGGCTGGGCCTCGTTGCCGGCGGCGATGACCACGGTGATGCCGTCGGCGATCATGGCCTGCACGGCCGAGTCGAGGACGTCCGACGGCTCCCCGCCGAGGCTCATGTTGGCCACCGCCGGCGTGCCGGTCGGGTGGTTGGTGATGACCCAGTCGATCCCGGCGATGACGCTGGAATCGGATCCAGACCCGTCGCACGACAGCACCTTCACGGGAATGATCGTCACGCCCTTGGCAACCCCATAGGTCGTGCCACCGACCGTGCCAGCGACGTGCGTTCCGTGGCCATTGCAGTCCTGGACGCCGGTGCCGTCGCCAAAGTTCCAGAACGCCCCGGCACCGACCCGACCGGTGAACTCGCCGTGCGTCGTTCGCAACCCGGTGTCGACGACGTACACCTTGACGCCGACGCCGGTCCGAGTGGAGGAGTACCCCGAATCGAGGGGCAGCGAGCGCTGATCGATGCGGTCCAGACCCCATGGCGGGTTCGACTGCGTGCCGGCGACGGTCACGACGGTGTCGCGGCCGATCTGTTCCACGTCCGGCAGCGCACCCACGCGTTCCATGTCGGTGGCATCGAGGGCGACGACGAATCCGAACAACGCCTCGTCCCAGACGTCGAGGGGCTCGACGCCGAGTCGGTCCAAGTCCGCCAGCGTCCGGTCGAGCGCGTCCTGATCCGCGACTTCCACGACGAACTTCGGAAGGACATCCATTGCCCGAACCTCGGCGGATCCTCCGATCTGCTCGAAGTGCGTCTCGTCGACCGCTTCGTCGGCCTCCGGCGTCGACATGTAGAAGCCGACCGAGGACGACCGTGTGTGGTCGACAATGTCAGGGTCGGCTGACACCGAACCCGCACATGTGCCGGCCACGATCAACGTGACCAGCAACCCCCGCCGTGCTCCGGCGTACCCCAATCGTGGTGTGAATCGCATCCGAACCCCTTCTCTGCCGCCCGCCAGGTTCAGTTGTGTCCCCGTCTCGGAAATGTACCGGTCGTGGAACCGTGGCGGGGCCGCTGCACGTCGTGGTCTTGTCAAGCCTGACGGCATCTCGGCGACCTCGAACGCGAACGGTGAGCACACCGGTACGAGGCGTCCAGGGCCCGCATTTTCGGGCGCAACGTTCCGGGTGACACCGGAGCGTCGGCCGCGCGGCGTGCGAGACTCTTGGTTGTGCCGCCGCGGAACGCACACGGGTCCGGAGACGGGCAGGCGTGAACCTTCGCCGACACCGCGTCGTCGGGTGGGTGACGGGCCACGCGTCGATGCGCCGGATGGCCCTCACGCATGGCGTCAACGACTTGGCCGACAGCCTCGTCAGCCTGTCGCTCGTCGGCTCGCTGTTCTTCAGCGTGTCCCTCGAGGCATCGCGGTACCGGATCCTGCTGTACCTGCTGCTGACGGCCGCGCCCCTCATCGTGATCGCACCGTGGGTCGGTCCGGTCGTCGAACGCGTGCGCCTGGGCTACCGGTCGATCATCGTCGGCTCGTTGCTGGTACGTGCGCTCCTGGCGCTCACGCTGGTCGGCTCGCTGAAGACCGTCGGGTTCTACCCCCTGGTGTTCGGGATCCTCCTGTGCCGCAAGCTCTACGCGATCGCCAAGACGGCAATCGTGGCGCAACTCGTCGTCGATCCGCGGCGGCTGGTCACCGACAGCGCCTACCTGTCGCGCACGGGAACGATGGCAGGTGGGGTCGGTAGCGCGATCGGCATCGGCGTGCTGCTCACGTCGAACGTGGAGTTGCTGCTCGTGCTGGCCGCCATCGGCTATCTCGTCGCCGCCCTCATCGGGCTCCGCATTCCCGTAGGAGTGCTGACGCCGGACGTCGACCGCATCGTCCTCGAACTCGAGACCCCGGCCGAGGTCCGCAGCGCAACCTGGGCCGTTGCGGTCACGCGCGCAGCGGTCGGCGCGCTGACGTTCCTGCTGGCGTTCGCCCTCAAACGGGGCGGGCAGGACGAGTGGGTGTTCGTCGCCGGCATCATCGCCGGCGGCGTCGGCGGCTTCACCGCCACGCTCGTCGCGCCGCGGCTCCACCACACCCTGACCGAGGACCGGGTCCTCGTGCTGGCGCTCCTCGTGCCCGGCGTGGTCACGGGAATCGGTGTGCTGACGGTTGGCAGCTTCAGCACGATCGTGATCGCCTTCAGCGTCGGACTCGGGGCGGGCATCGCCTCGCGGGCGATCGACTCGATGTTCGGACGGTACGTGTCGAGCTTCGCTCGGGGCCGCGTCGTCGCGCGCAGCGAGGTTCGGTTCCAGGCGGCGCAGGTGATCGGGGCGGCGATGCCGGTGCTGTTCGCCCCAGGCACACGCGCTGGGTTCGGCGCCGTTGCCGGCCTGTTGATCGCGGCCGGTCTCACGTTCGCGTCGCGATCACGAATCTCGGTGCGGCGTGTCGCCGGCCAACTGCTGTTGGGATCGCGCCGGTCATCGGTCAATCTGGCCCTGCCGTCGGCGCTGTTGGCGGAAGCCGAGCGGCTGGCGCGCCTCGGCGAGGCCCGCATGGCGATCGTCGTCGCCGAGAGCGCGATGCGGGTGATCAACGCCCGTCACGACGTGAACGTGTCGCGCGTCGCCGATCGCCGATGGCACGACGTCGAAGCCGCCGTCGACGCCGTCATGTCCACCGACGAGCAGCCCGATCCGGCGGTCGTGCTCACCGTCCTCGACGCGGTGCAGGCGCTGATCGACACCGCCACGATCGAGCCCCACGTCGACATCGAGGCCTCCGCCTAGCAAGCGTCCGCGTCGTCGACGACGGTGCGCGTTGCCGGGTCAGGTCTCGATCGTGTCCGGTGGGCCCTGCACCGACCAGGTGTTCCCGCTGCGTCGCAGCTCGAAGCGCACCTCGCGGAACGTGTCGACCGACTCCCAGATGTCGACGTCGAGGAGCACGTGGGCGTCGTCCTCGACGACGGGTCCGAGGCGGATCAGAATCCCCTCGTCCTTCACGACGACCGTCTCATCCTCCACGATGAGGCCTTCGGTGCGCTCGTCGAGGAACCGGACGGCGGCGATGTCCTCGGTTGCTTCGACCACCTCTGCCTGCACGTCGAGACTGATCGCGGTGCCTTCGCCGTGTGGCTCGATGAACACCGGCATCGGGTCCTCGGCACTGCTTCCGCCGGCGTCGTCGACGAGCCAGCGGATGACCTCGTCGTACACCTCGCTGGCTCGGATCTCGTCTTCGTTCGCCGACCCGATCGTGCACGAACACAGGGGGAGGAGCGCGAGCCAGGCGAGCCGCCGCGTCGGCTTCACCCCCGTAGTCATTCCTGCAACCTACTTGTCGACCGTCGCGGCGCGACCGCTATGAATGTGAAACGCCCCGCGAATCGTCGGATCCTCAGTCGTTCAGCGGTACGGCGCGAAGTCGGGAGGCCGCTTCTCGTTGAACGCCCTGACACCCTCGGCCGCCTCGTCGGTGGCGAGGAACAGGTCCAGGCTGTCGAACGCCATCGCGCCGATACCCGCGATGTGCTCGGTCTCGGCGTTGAACGAGTGCTTCAGCACCTTCAGCGCCGTCGGCGAGAGGGCGAGGGCCTCGTCGGCCCAGGCGCGAACCGTTGCCCGCAACTCGGCCAGTGGCACGACCGCGTTCACGAGGCCCCAACGTTCGGCGGTGGCGGCGTCGTACTGGCGACAGAACATCCAGATCTCGCGGGCCCGCTTCTGACCGACGATCCGGGCGAGGTACGCCGAACCGAACCCGGCGTCGAACGACCCGACGCGCGGACCGGTCTGGCCGAATCGGGCGTGCTCGGCGGCGATCGTGATGTCGCACGAGACGTGGAGAACGTGGCCGCCACCGATCGCGAACCCGTTGACCGCGGCGATGACCGGCTTGGGGATGTCGCGGATCACGCGGTGGACAGCCTCGATCTCGAACATCCCGGTCTCGGTTGGGCCGTAGTCGCCCGTCTCGGCGCGCTGCTTCTGGTCACCACCCGCACAGAACGCCTTGTCGCCGGCGCCGGTGAAGGCGACGACACCGACGGCGCGGTCGGCCCAGGCGGTCTTGAACGCCGCCAGCAGCTCGTCGACGGTTCGGCCGCGGAACGCGTTGTAGCGCTCCGGACGGTTGATCGTGATCCACGCCAGACCGGCGTCGACCTCGTACGTGATGTCCTGCAGATCGTCCATGCTGATCATCGGCGATTGTCCTCCCGGAGGCGCGAGCGACCGACTGTAACGGAGCCTCGCGGCGAGCTTCCGCCCGGTGTCGGGTCGGCGCGGTCGTCGACGTCAGCTCGGGTACGGTCGGGCGGGCATGGATCTCCAACTCCAGGGTCGATCGACCGTCGTCACGGGTGCCGGTTCGAACATCGGTCGCGCCGTGACACTCGCGTTCGCTTCCGAAGGCGCCGCACTCACACTTGCCGACATCGACGAGCTCCAGACCCGACGCGTGGTGGAGCTCGCTCGCAGCTCCGGTGCCGCCGACGCCCAGTTCGTGCACACCGATGTCACCGACGTCGCAGCTGCGGAGGCGATGATCGGCGCCGCGGCCGAGCGTTACGGATCAGTCGATGTGTTGGTCAACTGTGTGGGGTGGGACCAGCTGATGTTCTTCACCGAGACCACGCCGGAGTTCTGGGACAAGGTCATCCGCATCAACTACGTCGGCGTGCTCAATTGCACGAAGGCGGCGCTGGGCCACATGATCGCTCAGCGGCGCGGTTCGATCGTGTCGATCTCGTCGGACGCGAGCCGTCAGGGCGAGCAGCGCGAAGCGGTCTACGGCGGGGTGAAGGCGGCGATCAACAGCTTCATGAAGTCGATCGCCAAGGAGAACGGCCGGGCCGGGATCAGGTGCAACGTGGTGTGTCCCGGCGTGACGATCCCGGAGGACGAAGACGAGGTCGGCGAGACGAGCATGTGGCACGACCAGGACGCGATGTTCAGCGCCGCCCAACTCGAGAAGGTGGCGCAGTCGCTCCCGCTGCGCAAGATCGGCCGCCCACGTGACGTCGCCAACGCAGTCGTGTTCCTGGCGTCCGACGCCGCAGCCGGCCACATCACGGGGCAGGTGCTGTCGGTCTCGGGCGGTTACAGCATGATCGGCTGAACACAGCCCTCCTGCTACACCTGCGGCGGTGGCGATCCTTCTCGCACTCGCCGCCGCCGTCGTGTACGGAGTGTCCGACTACGCGGGCGGGCGGGCGAGTCGACGAGCCAGCCCGCTCGTCGTCTCACTGGTCGCCGAGATGTCGATCCTCGTCATCCTCCTTGCTGTGGTGCCGGCGACGAGCACGTCCACGCCCGGCGGTGAGGATCTGGCGTGGGGCGCGGCAGCAGGCGCGGCCGGCACGGTCGGGATCATCGCCCTCTACCACGCGCTCGCGAACGGGGCGATGACGGTGGTCGCCCCGATCACCGGCGTCGTGTCGGCGGTCGTGCCGGTCGGCGTCGGACTCGCGCTGGGGGAGCGCCCGAGCGTGGTGGCGCTCGTCGGCGTGTCGATGGCGATCGTGTCGGTGGCGCTGATCGGTGGGCTGATCGGTGTTCCCCACGTCCGCACGCCTGCCTCGTTGGTGATGGTCGCGCTGCTCTCCGGCGCTTCGTTCGGGTTGTTGTTCGTGTTCTACGACCAGCCCGGCGGCGACAGCGGGATGTGGCCGCTCCTCGCAGCGCGCTTCGCATCGACACCCATCCTCGTCGTGGCGTACGTCGCGACCAGGCCACACGGGCGGATCGACCGCAAGACCGCACTGGTGGCGATGCTCGTCGGCGTCCTCGGGACGTCGGCCAACCTCTTCTACTTGCTCGCCGCCAGGCGCGGGCTACTGACGATCGTCGCCGTCGTGGTTGCGATGTACCCGGCCAGCACCGTGTTGCTCGCAACGGTGCTCGACGGCGAGCGCATGCGACGCCCTCAGCAGGTCGGCCTGGCGATCGCTGCGCTGGCGCTGGTGTTCGTCACGATCGGTCGGTGACCGCCGCCGAGAGCACGTCGGCCACTGTCGACGCACCCGACTCTCCGATCAGCACGTCGTAGTGATTGGAGCCGGCCACCGTCGTCCACGAATGTTGCGGGTACCGCGTCTCGTACTCGATCGGGATCATGGCGGGCGGGGCGGCGAGCACGCCGAGCTCGGCGCGAACGATGCGGAGCGGTTCCTGCCGCCGGTCCAACACCGTCCGGATCTCGGGGTCGGTGAGCAGCTCCGCACCGTCGAATCGGACCGCCTCCTCGCTGACCGAGCTGCGAAAGCTGCCGTCGACCTCGACCAGGTCGGCGAGGACGTAGCGCTCGATGTCGGGCGTGATGCCACCGGCAAACGCCGGATGCTGCTCCCACATCGCCCGGTACGCCATCCGGTTGGGCCAGGTCTGGCGCAGTCGCGCGATCGCCGGACCGAGGGTGAGGTCGAGGACGTCCTGGATGTCGACCCCTTCGGGGACCGGCAGGGCGACGCCGCCGTCGACCAGCACGATGTCGGCGACCAGTGCGGGGTGTCGTTCGGCGGTCATCAGCGCCACGTACGCGCCCATCGAGTGACCGGCCAGTACGACTCGACCGACGCCGAGCTGTTCGATCAACGCCGCGACATCGTCGGCGTGCTGGCGAATCCCGAATGGCGCCGACGCGTCGGAGCTGGTGCCGCGCCCGCGCAGGTCGATGGCCACGAGACAGACGACGCCGTCGAGCTGGCTGGCGACTGCCGCCCAGCTCCACGCGTTGGCGGTGATGCCGTGGATGGCGACGACGGTGGATGTTGCGTGTGGGCACGGCCAGCAGGTCGCACCGATGTCGGTGTCACCCACTTGGACGCGGATGAGCTCGGGTGTCGCCATTGGTCCCGTCACCTCCGATCCGCTACGGACGTTAGCCACTTCGCGGGCACAACGCACCGGCCGCGATCGCGGTCAGATCGGGCGGTTCACCGAGGCTCCCTGGGCAGGCCGAGCACCCGTTCGGCGAGGATGTTGCGCATGATGTTCGACGTGCCGCCCATGATCGTGTACCCCGGCGCGTACAGCAGCCCGTGGACGACGTCGCTCCAGACGGTCGCGCCGGCACCGAACACCGACGCGACGAACTCGGCGACGCGCCACTCGTGCTCGGTGCAGAAGCACTTGGTGGCCGCCGAGAAGCCCTTCGGGGCCTGGCCGAGCACCTCGCGCGTCACGAGGATGCGACCCAGGCGGTAGCCGATCTCGAGCTCGGCAATGCGTTGGCGGACGATCGGGTCGGACGTCTCGGCACGGTCGACAGCCATCTTGAACAGAGCGTGGTTCGACACCAGCCGGTCGATGCCGCCGCGCTCGTGCTCGAGTTGGCGCATCGTCTGCTTGAACGCTCCACCCTCGACGCCGACGAGGTTGGTGACGGGCACGCGCACGTCGGTGTACCAGACCTCGCAGAAGTGGCGGTTGGTGGTCATGTCGGTGATCGGACGGACCTCGATGCCCGGCGTGTCCATCGGTACCACGATCTCGCTGATGCCTTCATGGGCCGGGCCGTCGCTCGACGTGCGGCAGATGAGGTAGCAGTAGTCGGCGACCTCGCCGAAGCTGGTCCAGATCTTCTGACCGTTGATCACGAACTCGTCGCCATCGCGCGCGGCGTGGGTCTTGAGCGCGGCCAGGTCGGACCCGGCATCGGGCTCCGACATCCCGATGCACCACGTCGTGTCGCCCGACAGGATCCCGGGGAGGAACGCCTGCTGCTGGTCGGGTCGTCCGTAGGCGATCAATGTCGGCCCCATCTGGCGGTCGGCGAACCACATCGCCGCGATCGGGGCGCCGGCGGCGATCAACTCCTCGCCGACGATCAGGCGGTCGATCGGTGGCCGCCCGCCGCCGCCGTGCTCGGCCGGCCACGTCATGCCGATCCAACCGTGTGCGGCGAGCTCCTTGGCGAACTCCTTCGAGAAGCCGTTGATCCACGAGTCGTTGTGGCGGCCGAAGCGGGCGACGGCGTCGGCCGCGACCTCTCGCGCGTGCTCGCGTAGGGCAACCTGCTCGGGCGTCCACGAGAAGTCCATCGACCGGCGATGGTACGTGGGCTCTGCACGGCCGGACGAGGACGCGCGCTACAATCAGACAAGTTGTAGACAAGTTCGACGAGACGTCACGGAGGATCCCGGCGCGCATGGCAGACAAGATCCCAAACAAGATCGCGGTCAAGAATCCGATCGTCGAGATGGACGGCGACGAGATGACACGGATCATCTGGGCGTTCATCAAGGAGAAGCTGATCCTGCCCTACCTCGATGTGGACCTGAAGTACTTCGACCTGTCGATCGAGAACCGCGACGCCACCGACGACCAAGTCACGATCGACTCCGCCAACGCGACCAAGCAACACGGCGTCGCCGTGAAGTGCGCGACGATCACCCCCGACGAGGCTCGGGTCGAGGAGTTCGGCCTCAAGAAGATGTGGCGGTCACCCAACGGGACGATCCGCAACATCTTGGGTGGCGTGATCTTCCGCGAGCCGATCATCATGTCGAACGTCCCGCGCCTCGTGCCCGGCTGGACGAAGCCGATCATCATCGGCCGTCACGCCCACGCCGATCAGTACAAGGCGACCGACTTCAAGGTCCCGGGAGCCGGCACCGTCACGATCACGTACACCCCGAGCGACGGTGGGGAGCCGATGGTGCTCGAGGTGGCAACGTACGGCGCGGACGGCGGCGTGGCGATGGCGATGTACAACTTCCGCGACTCGATCCGCGACTTCGCCAGGGCGTCCTTCCGCTACGGCCTCGATCGCAACGTCCCCGTCTACCTCAGCACGAAGAACACGATCCTCAAGGCCTACGACGGCGAGTTCAAAGACATCTTCCAGGACGTCTTCGACGCCGAGTTCAGCGACGCGTACTCCGCAGCCGGGCTCACCTACGAGCACCGCCTGATCGACGACATGGTGGCCGCCGCGCTCGAAGTGGGAGGGCGGCTACCTGTGGGCGTGCAAGAACTACGACGGCGACGTCCAGAGCGACGTCGTCGCCCAGGGCTTCGGATCACTCGGGCTGATGACGTCGGTGCTGATGACGCCCGACGGCAAGACCGTCGAGGCGGAAGCGGCGCACGGCACCGTCACCCGCCACTACCGGGCGCACCTGCGCGGCGAGAAGACCTCGACCAACCCGATCGCGTCGATCTACGCCTGGACCAGAGGTCTCGCCTATCGGGGCAAGATGGACGACACGCCCGACGTCGTGGCATTCGCCGAGGCGCTCGAGGCAGTGTGTGTCGAGGCGGTCGAGGCCGGCGAGATGACCAAGGACCTGTCGTTGCTCATCAGCAAGGACGCACCGTGGCTCACCACCGAAGACTTCCTCGACACCCTCGACCGTCGCCTCCAGGCGAAGATGGCCGCCCCTGAATGATCCCGTCGCTCCAACCGCCCGAACCACCCCTGGTTTGTGTCACCGCAACCGGCGACCCTCGCCGGCATCGGTGACACAAACAGGATGATTCTCCCAGCTAGCGGTCGCCGATCTTGACGTAGTCGCGTTCGCCGACGCCGGTGAACCACTGGCGCGGTCGGGAGATCTTCTGGTCCTTGTCGGTGATGAGCTCTTGCCAGTGGGCGAGCCAGCCGGTCGTGCGCGGGATCGCGAACAGCACCGTGAACATGTCGACGGGGAACCCCATCGCCTCGTAGATGAGGCCCGAGTAGAAGTCGACGTTGGGGTACAGCTTGCGGTCGATGAAGTACGGGTCGGACAGCGCGACTTCTTCGAGCTTGAGCGCGACGTCGAGCTTCGGGTTCTTGCCGGTGACGTCGAACACCTCGTACGCGGTCTGCTTGATGATCGTCGCCCGCGGGTCGTAGTTCTTGTAGACGCGGTGTCCGAACCCCATCAGCCGGCCCTCACCGGCCTTGACCGACTCGATGAACGCCGGAACGTTGTCGATCGAGCCGATGTCGCCGAGCATCCGCACGACGGCCTCGTTGGCGCCACCGTGCAAAGGCCCGTAGAGCGCGCTCGCGGCGGCGGCCGCTGACGAGTACGGATCGGCTTGGCTCGAGCCGACGACCCGCATCGCCGTGGTGCCGCAGTTCTGCTCGTGATCGGCGTGGAGGATGAACAGCACGTCCATCGCCCGCTCGAGCACCGGGTGCACGTCGTACTCGCCGATCTTCCACATCATGTTCAAGAAGTTGGCTGGGTACGACAGTGCGTTGCTCGGATAGTTGTAGGGCAGGCCGGCCGAGAAGCGGTAGCACATGGCGGCGATCGTCGGCGTCTTGGCGATCAGCCGCAGGATCTGCTTGTTGCGGCTCTCGGGGTCGAAGATCTCCTTCGAGTCGGCGTAGAACGTTCCGAGCGCGGCGACCGCCGACACGAACATCCCCATCGGGTGGGCGTCGTAGTGAAACCCGTCGACGAACCGCTTGCGCATGTTCTCGTGGATGAACGTGTGGTGCGTGATGTCGAAACGCCACTGGTCGAGCTCGACCTGGTTCGGCAGGTCACCGTGGACGAGGAGGTAGGCCACCTCGAGGAACGTGGAATGCTCGGCCAGTTGCTCGATCGGGTACCCGCGGTAGCGCAGGACGCCGTTGTCGCCATCGAGGTAGGTGATCGCCGACTTGCACGCGGCGGTCGACAGGTAGGCCGGGTCGTACATGAACAAGTTGGGATCGAGCTCGCGAATCGCCGACGACGGGAACACACCATCGGTGATCGGGACGGTGACTGACTTGCCGGTGCGGTCGTCAGTGATCGTGATGGAGTCGGGCACGGTGCTTCCTTCGTATCCGAAAAATGGGTGATGGGGCTGTTGTCCCCACGCCGCGAACCTACTGCCAAACGACCGAAACCATCGAACGAGGCCTCCAGAGTTGGCGACCGCCCGAACAGCCCGCAGCACCCGTCGAGTCGGCGACCAAACGTTCCACGACAAGACGCAGAGTGAGCCGACTCAATTCACAGGGGCGTGTTGCCGTGCTTGCGGTGGCGCAGCTCTTCGCGCTTGTCCTCGAGCATCGCCGAGCGCGGCGGAGATCTCGGCGCGGGTCTGGGCGGGCTCGATCACCGCGTCGACGTACCCGCGCTCAGCCGCGACGTACGGGTTGAGCAGTCGCTCGGCGTAGTCGGCTTCGAACGCCTCGCGCTCTTCGGGCGTGGCGCGGCGCTGCAGGATCGCCGCCGCCTGACCGGCGCCCATCACGGCCAGCTCGGCCCACGGCCAGGCGAGGCACATGTCGTTGCCCATCGTCTTGGAGTCCATGACGATGAACGCCCCGCCGTAGCTCTTGCGCAGGATCACGCAGATCCGCGGCACCGTCGCCCTCGCGTATGCGAACACGAGTTGGGCGCCGTGACGGATCATCCCCCGCCATTCGAGGTCCTTGCCGGGATAGAAGCCGGGCGTGTCGACGAACGTGATGAGCGGCACGTTGAAGGCGTCGCAGAACGCCACGAACCGGGCCGCCTTCTGCGATGCCGGGATATCGATCGTGCCGGCGAGCGACATCGGCTGGTTGGCGACGATGCCGACCGGGCGACCGTCGACAGTGGCGAACGCGGTGACGATGTTGGTCGCCCATTTCGCCCGCAGCTCGAGCAGCGAGTCGCGGTCGACGATCGCCTCGGCGACCTTGCGGACGTCGTAGCTCCCTGTCGACGACGCCGGGATCAGCTCGCCCGCTTCGGGACACGGGCGGTCGGCGGGATCGTCGTTCGGCCAGCGGGGCGGTTCCTGATCGACGTGATCGGGGAGGTAGGTGAGCAGCTCCTCGACCATCGCCACGGCCGCGACCCGGTCCTCGACGATCACGCTGGGGATGCCTGCGTGGCGGGCCAGGTTGCCCGAACCTCCCAGTTCGTCGATCGAGATCCGCACGCCGGTGAACTGTTCGACCATCACCGGTCCGTTGACGAAGGCGTAGCTCGATGGCGTCATCACCGTGAGGTCGGCGAGGCCGAGCAGCAACGCCGGACCGGACACGGCCGGCCCATCGACGACGGCGATCGTCGGGACGCATCCGGAGCACTTGGCGAGTGCGGCGGCGAGGCGGCCCCAACCGTGGAGCGCCGGCAGACCTTCTTCGATGTCGGCTCCCATCGTCGACAGCACCAGCACCAGCGGGAGGCGCTGCTCGAGGGCCGTGACAGCGGCGGCCTCGAAGATCGACGAGGTGGTCGACGAGAGCACCGCCCCGTCCTCGCCGGTGTCGAACTCGACCCACACCACGCGACGGTCGCCGAGCCAGCGGATCAGGACGGTGGCCGGTCCTTCGAGGTGGGCCTGGATCTGGAGATCGGCAGGCATCGGTTGCAGACTAGACAACCGCCCTACACGGACCGCCCGAGCGGGAACGCGTCGGAGCCACCGTGCACGCCCGGCTGGTCGGCGGCGCCGCGCCCGACGACGTCGGTGAGCAGCGCGGCAACCACCTGGACCGCCGAGCTGGGAGCCGGCCGACGACGCCGCACCCAGGCGACGACCCGCTGGGGGAGCTCGGGCACGGCGATCCGGCGGAACGCACCCTCGAAGCGCTGCGGCACGGCAGTAGCCGGCACGATAGCCGCCCCGTAGCCGTCGATCGCCAGCGAGGCCAGCAGCCGGACGCCGTCGATCTCGGCCTGGGCGCGCAGGGTGATCCCGGCGGTCGACGCGGCCCGGTCGAGCACCCGCCGCAGGGCGGTGCCCTTGGGCGGCAACAGCAGGGGAGTGTCGTCGAGGTCGCCGAGCGGCATCGAAGAGCGATCGGCGAACTGGTGGTCGTCGGGGACGATCACCAGCAGGTCCTCGGCGAACAGCGGCGAGATCACCAGCTCCGGGTCGTCGATGGGGAGGTGCACGATGGCGGCGTGCAGCTGCCCGGACAGCACGCTCGGGATGAGCGTGGTGGTGCTGCCTTCGTGGATGATGGTGTGGACGAGCGGGTGATCACGCCCGACGGCGGCGAGCAGCTCGGGCATCAGCCACCTGGCCGTGGTGCCGATCACACCGATCCGGGCCTCGCCGGACACGTCGGCGTCGAGCGACGCCATGTCGGCCGTGATGTCGTCGATCTCGTGGAGGATTCGACGGGCTCGCTCGACGACGCGGGCGCCCTCCTCGGTGAGGCCACCCTGGGAGCGGTCGATGAGGCGCACACCGAGCTCCTTCTCGAGCTTGGCGACATGGCCGGACACGTTGGACTGGACCGTGTAGAGCGCCCGCGCGGCGCCCGAGAAGGTGCCGTGATCGGCGATCGCGACGAGGGCTGACAGCTGCCGGACGTCCATCGGAAAAAACGATATCGACTATCGTCGAGTTCTAGTTGTCAGATCACCAGTTCACGTGCATACTTTCACAAGACAAATCGTGCGTGTACACCCCCCATGTACCGCTCGAAGGAACTCCAGTGTCGGTCCCCACCGGCGGAGTTCCAAGGTTGAGAGGCCCCGATCCCCCATCGGGGCTTCTCCCGTTTTCGGGCCGCCTTGGTGGTCGTGTCCGCAGCGCGGGCCCTGCCGTTGTCCAGGCCTGCTGAACGTCTGCACGATCGGACCTAACCTGCTGGCGATGTCACGTGGCGCGGCCTTCTTCGACCTCGATCGGACGTTGCTCGCCGGCGCCAGCGGCGAGGTCTTCTCCGACGCGATGCGGACCGCCGGGCTGGTGTCGCGGTCGATCCCTGGCGAGCGGCTCCTGTTCCGTGTCTTCAACGCGATCGGCGAGACGTTGCCGTCGATGGCGCTCGCCCGCCAGGCCGTGGCGCTGTCCAAGGGACGTCAGCGGGCGTCGGTCCAAGCCGCTGCCGAGTCGGTCGCCGAGCAGCTGGCATCGATGGTGCAGCCGTTCGCCGAGTCCGTGTTCGCACGCCACCGCGCGGCCGGTCGCCCGCTGGTGCTCGCCACCACCACGCCGTACGACCTCGTCAAACCGTTCGCCGACCTGATCGGGCTCGACGACGTGGTCGCCACCCGGTGGGGAGTCAACGCCGACGGCACGTATGACGGGACGCTCGCCGGGCCGTTCGTGTGGTCGTCCGGCAAGCTCGCAGCCGTGCGCGAATGGGCCGACGAGCACGACGTCGACCTCGACGAGAGCTACGCCTACTCGGACAGCGCCTACGACGCCCCACTTCTCGGTGCGGTCGGGTTCCCCATCGTCGTCAACCCCGACCCTCGGATGATGGTCATCGCCAGGGCCCGCCGCTGGCCGGTGCTCAACCTCGACGTGTCGCCGGGTGTCGTGAAGATCCCGATCGTCGGGCTCGAGCTGCAACGGCTGGCGATGCAGTTCACGCGGCCGGCCTTCGTGCCATACGCCCGTTTCGAGTTCGATGGAGTCGACAACGTGCCGATCGCGGGTTCGGCGATCATCGTCGCCAACCACCGCTCGTACTTCGACTCGATGGCGATCTCGATGCTGATCGCCAAGACCGGCCGGACGGTGCGGTTCCTCGGCAAGAAAGAGGTGTTCGACGCCCCGTTGGTCGGCCAGTTGGCGGCGGCGATGGGCGGCATCCGCGTCGATCGCGGCACCGGCTCCGACGAGCCCCTCAAAGCGGCGGCCGAGGCGCTGTTGGGCGGCGAGATCGTCACGATGATGCCGCAGGGCACGATCCCACGGGGGCCGGCGTTCTTCGACCCCGACCTGAAGGGCCGCTGGGGTGCGGCGCGTCTCGCCCAGATGACCAGGGCGCCGGTCATCCCGGTCGGCTTGTGGGGGACCGAGAAGGTGTGGCCGCGTTCGTCGCGGCTCCCGAACGTCCTCAACCTGACCGATCCACCTGTCGTGCGGGTCAGCGTTGGGGAGCCGGTCGAGTTGAAGTACCGGTCTCTCGACGCCGACACCAAGCGGATCATGAAGGCGATCCGCGACCAGCTCCCACGCGAGGCATCCGTCGCCCACATCCCGACCGACGAGGAGCTGCGACTGACGTACCCGCCCGGCTACACGGGCGACCCAGACCTCGAGGTCGAGCGTCGCCCCGGCACCGACTGACTAGTCGCCCTTCACCCCGTCGATCGCCTCGCGAATCAGGTCGAGGTGCCCGCAGTGCCGGGCGTACTCCTCGATCATGTGCACGAGGATCCAGCGCACGCTGTACTCCCCGCGCAGCCGGTCGAGATCGTCCAGCTCCGCCTCCCCCAGAACCGCTTGGGCACGGTCGACTTCCTCCTGCCATCTGACCAGCGCTTCGTCGAGCGTGTCGGCCGGGCCGAGGTGGAAGTCCCCGTCGGGGTCGTCGTCGGAGTAGTAGATCGGTGCGGCGTCTTCACCAGCGATGCGGCGTCGAAACCAGCTCTGTTCGACCTCGGCCATGTGCCGAACGAGGCCCATGATGGTCAGTTCGCTCGGCGGGCAGGCGGCGGTGCGGGCGGCCTCCTCGCTGACACCCTCGGCCTTCCGGCGGAACACGACGCGGTAGTAATTCAAGAACTCGACGAGGATCACCCGCTCGGGGGCGGCGGGGGATGGATCCGGTGGGACAGCAGTCACGCGATGTGACGTTAGACCAGGGATCTTGCGGGTATTCATCCGGTTACCGATGGACGAACTCGTTAGGATGATGGTGTTATGGGGGCGACAGTAGGAACCACCGAACGCGGTGTCATCGGCCCCGACGACCGCGGAACGTCGCCGAGGCGTGCGCTCGCGACGTGGTGGCGCAGCCGGTTCGGGCTGCGGTTGCTCCTCGAGGTCGGCCTCGTCTTCGGCCTGCTGCTCACGTACATGCGGGTACGTCAGTTCACGCGTGGCGACCTGCGCGCCGCCTTCCGCAACACCCGCGAGGTCATCCAGTTCGAGCGGTGGATCGGCCTGCCGTTCGAGGACGACCTCCAGCGGGCGCTGCTCAACCACCCCGAACTGGTGAGGTTCTTGAACCACTACTACCTGTGGTTCCACTTCCCCGTCGCCATCGGTCTCCTGGCGTGGCTGTACTGGCGACACAACGACCACTACTTCTACATCCGACGCCTGATGGCGGTCGTCACGTTCGTCGCCCTCGTCATCCACGTGGCGTATCCGTTGGCACCGCCACGGATGATGCCCGGCTTCGTCGACACGATGTTCCGGTACGGCCCGTCGATCTATACCCGCAACACGCTCGAGGGGGCCGCCAACCAGATCGCGGCGATGCCGTCACTGCACTTCGGATGGGCGGTCATCGCCGCCATGGCCGTGGTCCAGGTCAACCGGTCGCGCTGGCGGTACGTCGCCGTGCTCCACCCGTTCCTCATGGGGACGGCGATCGTCGCCACCGCCAACCACTGGTGGGTCGACGCCGCGGCGGCCGGGCTCATCATCTTCTTGTGCTGGGGCGCGGCAAAGGTCGTGTCCCGTCTGCTCGCCGGACGCGAGCGGGCCTGGGAGGACGGCGGCGCCTACACCCCAGCTGCGGCGCGGCGCTCCTCGACCAACGTCAGCTGCTGAACGCGGCGCCGTCGAAGCGATCGACGGTGGCGAACGTCGCAACCGGCGCCCGGCGCAGACGCGTCGGTTGGTGCTCGGGCCGGCCGACGAAGATCGTCGCGGCGAGGGCGTGATCGGCCGGAAGCCCGAGGAACGCCACGGCCGCCGGCTCGACACGCGACAGGAACGTCGTCATCACGCCGCCCAGACCACGCGCCCGCGCCGACAGCAAGACGCTCCAGCAGAACGGGTAGATGGAGGCACCACCGGTGATCGGCGTCCGTTCGAGTTGGCCGTCCATCAACGCGATGCGCCGAAGATCGGCGCCGACGGCGAGCACCACCGGGACGTCCTCGATGCGATCGAGTAACTCGTTCGGATGTCCGGTGGTGACCGTGGCGGGCGGCTCGAACGCCACCGCGTTGAACGGTGTCTGGCCGCTGGCGGCGGCCGCGATGTACTCGTCCCACACCGGCTGCATCAATGCCGCCAATTGACGGCGGACCCCCGGATCCTCGACGACCGCGACCAGCCACGGCTGCCGATTGCCTCCACTCGGCGCGAACCGGGCGTCGTCGAGCAGGGCGGCAACGGTGGCGCGGTCCACCGGTTCGGCGGTGAAGCGTCGCGCCGCACCGGTGGTGCGCAAGGCGGAGATGAGATCCATCGCGTGTCGAGTCTCGACCAGACCGATCGTCACTCGCCGGCCGCCACCTTCCGGCGCACGATGTTGAGGGCCGAGCCGGACCTGAACCACTCGACTTGTTCGTCGCTGAAGGTGTGGCTGCACTCGAAGTCGACGGTCGCGCCGTCCGGATCGACGATCTGGCAGTGCACGGGTTGTCCCGGCACGGGCGGGAGGCCGAGCACGTTGACCCGATCGTCCTCGCCGATCGCGTCGTACGTCGCCGGGTCGGAGAACGTCAACGGCAAGAGTCCCTGCTTCTTGGCGTTCGTCTCGTGGATCCGGGCGAACGACCTGGCAAAGATCACGCGTCCGTTCCGGAAGCGGGGCTCCATCGCGGCGTGTTCACGCGACGACCCTTCGCCGTAGTTGCGGTCGCCGACCGCGCACCACGGGACATCCGCCTCGCTGTAGTGCTTGGCGATGTCGGGGAACGTGCGGGTGACGCCGTCGATCTGGTCCTTGCCCTCGCCGACCGCACCCGTGAACGCGTTGACCACGCCGAGGAAAAGGTTGCCCGAGATGTTCTCGAGGTGGCCGCGGTACTTGAGCCACGGACCGGCGGCCGAGATGTGGTCGGTCGTGCACTTGCCCTGGGCCTTCATCAAGACGGGCAGGCCGAGGTAGTCGTTGCCGTCCCAGGCCGGGAACGGCTCGAGCAACTGCAGGCGGTCGCTGGTGGGGCTGACCACGACGTCGACGTCGCTGCCGTCGGGCGGCGGCGGAGTGAACGTGTTCTCGCCCGGGTCGTAGCCCCGACTCGGCAGCACCTCGCCGACCGGCGGTTCGAGCATCACCTCGGTGCCGTCATCGGCGACGATCGGTTGCGTCGTGGGGTCGAAGTCGAGCGTGCCCGCCAGCGCGAGGGCGACGACGGTGTCGGGCGACGTGACGAACGCGAGCGTGCTCGCCGACCCGTCGTTGCGCTTGGGGAAGTTCCGGTTGTACGAGTTGACGATCGTGTTCGGACGTCCGGTGATGCTCGCCGGGCGCGACCACTGGCCGATGCACGGCCCGCAGGCGTTGGCGAGCACCGTCGCCCCGATCGCTTCGAGGTCGGCCAGCAATCCGTCGCGCTCGATGGTGGCCCGGATCTGCTCGGAGCCCGGCGTGACGAGCAACTCGACCTTCGACTTCAATCCGTGGGCCGACGCCTGGCGGGCGATCGACGCGGCTCGCGTGATGTCCTCGTAGGACGAGTTGGTGCACGAACCGACGAGTGCCGACGAGATCTCGAGCGGCCAATCGTTGGCGCGGGCCGCGTCTCCGACCTCACTGCCGACGCGATGGGCGCGGTCGGGGGAGTGCGGGCCGTTGATCAGCGGCTTCAGCTCGGTGAGGTCGATCTCGATCAACTGGTCGTACGTTGCGCCGTCGTCGGGTCGGAGCTCGTCGACCACCCGGTCGGCGGCGTCGGCGATCGCTTCCCTGCCGGTTGCCTTGAGGTACATCGACATGTTGTGGTCGTAGCCGAACAGTGACGTCGTGGCGCCGATCTCGGCGCCCATGTTGCAGATCGTCGCCTTGCCGGTGGCCGAGATCGTGTCGGCGCCGGGACCGAAGTACTCGACGATCGAACCCGTGCCACCCTCGACAGTGAGCACGCGGGCGACCTCGAGGATCACGTCCTTCGGGCTCGACCAGCCGCTGAGGCTGCCCGTCAACTTCACACCGATCACCTTCGGCCAGCGGACGTTGAACGGGAAGCCGGTCATCACGTCGACGGCGTCGGCGCCACCGACCCCGATCGCCACCATGCCGAGCCCGCCCGCGTTCGGCGTGTGACTGTCGGTGCCGATCATCATCCCGCCGGGGAACGCGTAGTTCTCGAGCACGACCTGGTGGATGATCCCGCTGCCCGGCCCCCAGAACCCGATCTGGTAGCGGGCCGACACGCTCTTCAAGAAGTCGTAGACCTCGCGGTTGGTGTCGACGGCGACGCCGAGGTCGATCGTGGCGCCGACCTTGGCCTGGATGAGATGGTCGCAGTGCACGGTGGACGGCACCGCGACCTCCGGGAGGCCGGCGGTCATGAACTGCAGCAGCGCCATCTGGGCCGTGGCGTCTTGCATCGCCACCCGGTCGGGATGGAAGTCGTTGTAGCTGGCGCCCCGTTCGATCTCCTCGCCCTGCGGGTCGTCGAGGTGGTTGACCAGGATCTTTTCGGTCAGCGTCAGCGGTCGACCGAGCCGCTGGCGGCCGAGCGCGGCCCGCTCTGGGAGCGTCGCGTAGACCCGCTCCACGAGTTCGATCGGAGTGCTGGCACCAAGCGTCATGTAGACAACTATAATACAAGTTCATGCCCATCCGCCACCCACCCCCGTTCTGTCTGCCTCAGACTGCCCGGCGGCTCATCTGGGGCAGACAGAACGACGGGGGGAGGCGGGCGTGAGGCAGATCCGGTATCAGGAGATCGCCGACGAGTTGCGGCGGCGGGTGCGGACGGCGTCGGCCGGATCGGTGCTGCCGAGCGAGTCGGAGTTGTCGACCGAGTTCGCGGTGAGCCGCGTCACGGTCCGGCGGGCGCTCGAGACGATCCGCGACGAGGGGTTGATCGCGGCGCGCCAGGGGTTCGGATGGTTCGTCGCCACCGAACCGGTACGCCAGCGACTCGAGACGCTGGGGACGATCGAGGCCCAACTCGAGGTGAGTGGCAAACACGCCGAGCGCAAGGTCCTGGAGTTCGCGTTCGTCGCGCCGCCGGCCCATGTCCGCGAGCTGCTCGACACCGACGAGGTGCTGCGCGTCAAACGCGTCAACCTCGCCGATGGCGAGCCGTTCGCCGTCGTCACGGTGTGGTGCCCGGCCGCGTTGGGACGCCGGCTGTCGCGCGACGACGTCGAGCGCAAGCCGTTCTACGAGTTGCTCGACGTCGAACTGCGCGGTGCGACACAGACGATCGGCGCCGACTCGGCGGAACCCCCCGACGCGGCCCTGCTCGGCGTGCAGGTCGGCACACCGGTCCTGCGCTGCCGGAGGGTCACGACCGACCTGAGCGGACGACCGATCCTCGTGAGCGAGCACCTGTTCCCGGCCCACCGCACCGAGTTCGTGGTCGAGATCCCGCTCGCCGAGCCGTCGCTGTCACCGACCGGGCTGCGGCTCGTCGATTGATCGAGATCACCAACCATCCCAGTGGAGGATGTCGGCGACCGGCTGCCGCTTGGCGAGCTTGAAGTCGGTCCCGATCGTGTAGGCGATCGGGAACAGCCCGGCCTGGGAGTACTGGTCGAATGGGATGCCGAGCAGTTCGGCCGCCTGCTGCTCGCCGTCGCGCAACATGTGGATCGTCGTCCAGGCCGAGCCCATCCCGCGCTCACGGAGGGCGAGCATGAAGCTCCACACGGCCGGGAGCAATGAACCCCACCTGGCCGCCGATGCAACGGACGGCACGTTGTCGAGCCGGCCCTCGATGCACGGGATGAGCATCATCGGGGCGCGGTGGAAGTTCTCGGCGAGGTAGATCGCCGAGTCACGGACCAATTCCTGGCGCTCGCCGCGAGTGTCGCCGTCGGCGTACGTCGGCGCCGGCGCCGTGCGGTACTCGGCGAAGTTGGCGGCGTAGATGTCGGCCAGCGCCTGCTTCTTCGCCTGGTCCTCGATCACGACCCAGTGCCAGCCCTGGCGGTTCGATCCGGTCGGCGCCTGGATCGCGATCTCGATGCACTCCTCGACGATCGATCGCTCGACCGGTCGTTCGAAGTCCAGACGTTTCCGAACGGACCTGGTGGTCGTGAGCACTTCGTCGGCGGTGAGGTTCAGGTGCATCGGCGGAGTCTGCCAGCGCCGTGCCACGATGGTCGCCGTGGACGAGCGTGACGCACCCGACGTGCAAGACCATCAACCGACTCAACCGCTCCAACTGGGCGAGTCGAGTCGCTCATCACACGGCGTCGGTCGAGTACGGCCTCGAGCGGTACGTGTCCGATCCAACGCACCTCTCCGACGTCGTGCGGTTCGATCTTCCCCGGCTCGGCGACATCGCCGGACTCGACACTGTCCACCTGCAGTGCCACATCGGCACCGACACGCTGTCGCTGGCGCGACTCGGCGCCCGCGGTCACCGGCCTCGACTTCTCGCCCGAAGCACTCGAGGTGGCCCGCCGCCTCGCACGCGACGCGGGTCCGCCTGTCGACTACGTCGAGTCCGACGTGTACGGCGCCGCCGACGTGCTCGGCACGGCGCGGTTCGATCTCGTCTACACCGGCGTCGGGGCGCTGAACTGGCTGCCGAGCGTGCGTCGGTGGGCCGACGTCGTGGCGGCGTTGCTGCGGCCAGGAGGCCGGCTGTTCATCCGCGAGGGGCACCCGGTGCTGTGGTCGCTCGCCGACCCGCGTGACGACCGCGTCGTCGCCATCGAGTACCCGTACTTCGAGACGTCGGGCACGGCGTTCCACAACACGTTGACGTACGTCGGCCACGAGGGCGAGGTCGAGCAGCCATGGGCGATCGAGTTCAACCACGGCCTGGCGGAGATCATCACGGCGGTGATGGACGCCGGGCTCGACCTGGTCGCGATCGAGGAGCACGACTCGGTGCCGTGGGCTGCACTGGAGGATCAGATGGAGCAGTTGCCGAACGGCGAGTTCCGTCTCATCGACCGTCCCGAACGGCTCCCGCACAGCTACACGCTGCAAGCCCGCAAGCGGTGAGCTGACAGACTCGGCGCCATGTCCGATCGAGTCCTCGTCTCCATCTCCGACGGCATCGCCGACGTGCGGTTCAACCGCGCCGACAAGCGCAACGCACTCGACGGCGACATGTTCCTCGCCATCGCCGAGGCGGGCGAGCGGCTCAAGACCGAACCCGGCGTGCGCGCCGTCGTGTTGTCCGGTGAAGGTGCATCGTTCTGCGCCGGCCTCGACTTCTCGTCGTTCCAGGCGCTCGCGGCCGGCGCCGACGGCAAGGATGACGCGTCGGGTGGACGCAGCGGCAACCCGGGCCGCATCGAAGACGGGCGGATCACGCACCTCGGCCAGCAGGTCTGCTGGGTGTGGCAGGAGGTGCCGGTGCCCGTCATCGCCGCGGTGCACGGACACGCCCTCGGCGGCGGGCTCCAGATCGCGCTCGGCGCCGACATCCGCATCGTCCATCCCGACACCCAGCTCTCGGTTCGGGAGGTGCACTGGGGTCTGGTGCCCGACATGACCGGGACGTTCGTGTTGTCACGCCTCGTCCGCCCCGACGTGGCCCGGGAACTGACCTACACCGCACGCATCATCAGCGGGACGGAGGCGCTGCAACTCGGATTGGCGACGCGCCTGAGCGACGACCCGCGCACCGATGCGATGACGCTCGCCGGCGAGATCGCGGCACGGAGCCCGGGTGCGGTGCGTGGCTCGAAGGATCTCTTCAACCGCATGTTCGCCGAGGGTGCCGGCCGACCAGTTCGCCGCCGAGCGGAGCGTGATCGGGGCTCAGATCGGCACTCCCAATCAGATCGAAGCGGTGATGGCGAACATGGAGAAGCGCGCCGCGCAACTTCGCGGACTGATCCGTCCCGATGGCGATCGTCACCTGCAACCGTCTGCTCGCTTCGTACGCCGAGGCCGACCCCGATCGGCCGGCGATCACGTGCGGCGAGCAGAGCATCACCCGCGTCGCGCTGCGCGACGCGGCCGAACTGCTCGCCCGCGACCTTGCGGCCAGGGGTGTGCAACGCGGCGACATGGTGACGATCGCCCTCCCCAACTCGATCGACTGGTTCGTCGCCCAGCACGCGATCTGGCGGGTCGGCGGGGTGCCGCAGCCGGTGTCGGCCCGGCTCCCACATCGTGAGCTGGAGGCGATCGTCGAGCTGGCGGATTCGCGCGTCGTGTTCGGCGTGGAGCCCGGTGTGCTCCCGGGTCGCACGTGCCTGCCGATCGGCTACCAGCCGCCGGACGAACCGAAGGGCGTCGCGCTTCCCGACATCGACGATCTCGAGTTGGTGTCGCCGGCGTGGAAGGCGCCGACGTCGGGCGGCAGCACGGGTCGGCCGAAGCTGATCGTGTCCGGTGATCCGGCGGTGCGCGACACCGACGTGCCGTCGATGCTGCACGTACGACCCGACGAGTGCATGGTGGTGCCGGGTCCGCTCTACCACAACGGTCCAGCGGTCTGGGCGACGGAAGGTCTGATGCACGGCAACCACCTCGTGCTGTTGCCGCGGTTCGACGCCGAGTCGACGCTCGCCGCGATCGAGACCCATCGCGCCGACGTCATCTACCTCGTGCCGACGATGATGAAGCGGATCTGGCGCCTCCCCGAGGAGGTGCGTGAGCGGTACGACGTGTCCAGCCTTCGCGTCGTGTGGCACCTCGCCGAGCCGTGCCCGGTCTGGCTGAAGCAGGCGTGGATCGACTGGCTGGGTCCGGAACGGATCTTCGAGCTCTATGCCGGCACCGAGGCGCAGACCGTGACGATCATCACCGGTGAGGAGTGGCTCGCCCATCCCGGCTCGGTCGGGCGGGGGCCGGAGGGCTCGGTGATGATCACCGACCCCGACGGCAACGAGCTGCCGCCCGGCGAGATGGGTGAGGTGTGGTTGCGGTCGGTCACTGGCAAGGAGACCTACCGCTACGTCGGCGCCGAGGCGCGGACGCTCGGTGGAGGGTGGGAGTCGCTCGGCGACATGGGCTACGTCGACGCCGACGGCTACCTGTACCTCGGCGACCGGTCGGCCGACATGATCCTCGTCGGTGGCGCCAACATCTATCCCGCCGAGGTCGAAGCGGCGATCAACGAGCACCCCGCGGTCCGCTCGGCGTGTGTGATCGGGCTGCCGGACGACGACCTGGGGAACACGGTGCACGCCATCATCGAGGCCGATCCCGACGCCGTCGACGAGGACGAGCTGCGGGCGTTCCTGGGCGAGCGGCTGGTGACGTACAAGGTGCCGCGCACGTTCGAGGTCGTCGACGAACCGCTGCGCGACGACGCCGGCAAGATGCGCCGCAGCGCACTCCGCGCCGCACGGGTGGCCCAGGCCTGACCGCTCGCATGCCGACCACGCTTCGGTCACCGAATTCGGCCATCACAGGAGGTCCCGCGGTGACGAAGGCGACGTCCTGACCCAGTCAGACGCACAAGTCCGGCGCGGCGATGCCCCGGCTGCAGTTGCTGATCCGGTAGGCGCGCTCGACGGTCGCGCTGTCGGCGTCCGGGCTGTACCACACGGCATATCGCTCAGAGCCGATCGAGTCGTCCAACTGCTGGATGTCGACGACGACGAGGCCGATGTCGTCGACGATCTCGATGACCGGAGGCCTGCCCTCGCTCTGGTCGGGGATGCCGAAGCGGGCGATCACGGACGCCGCGATCTCGTGTGCATCTCGTGCGCCACCGGTGACATTGCGGACGTCCGACCGTGACCTCGACCGGGTCGAGGTCGTGCTCGCGGGCGCCCGATCAAACCCCACGGCGGGATCGGCAGCGGAGCGGTCAGCAGGTCGCCGTCGATGCCGAACGCCTCACACGCGGGAAGCAGATCGGCCTCGCACGGGAACGACGAGCCCGCTGCGTGAGTCAGCCACGAACCGTCAGGTTCCCGATACAGCACGAACCCGCCCCCGTGGCGAGCCCGTCCTGGAGAAGGACCGGAGGGCACGCCCACCATCGCCCATTCGCCGGCGCAGACCAGCCCGACGATCGCGACGCTCGAGTTCATGATCGCCGCCGCCATGTCGGTGACCGGCGCGGTGCATCCGACGATCGGCACCGAGAGCACGGCGATGTCGGTGACCTCGACCCCTCGGAAGCCGGGCTCCGACTCGACCAGGAACGCGGATCCGGCGGCGGGCACGAGAAGCCGGAACAACTGGTTCGTCTCGCCACATGCTTCTCGCCACAGATCGGGGAATGTGCCGATCACGAGGCAGGCCATCTGCGTCCCGTCGATCTCGGCCGTGGCTCGGTAAGCGGCCAGGCCGTCCGGCAGAGTGGATGCGAGCGGCTCCAACGCGATCGGTTCCCGGGTGCTCGGCGGCACGACGAACACAGACGGCGTGCCGTCCGGATTCTCCGCGACAGCCCGGAACCAGAAGTGATCGGCGGAACAGGACACGTGCGACCAGCGGTCCGGCACGAGCGCAGACGAGCCATGACCGCAGAAATCGATCTCCGGCCCGTCGATCATCGTGATCGTGTGCGAATCGGGATCGAACGCGTCGACAGCGACGTCGAATGCTCGCCCGTCGAGGACCACGGTCCACGACGGGGTGTCCTCCAAATCACGATGCGTGAAGCATCCGTCGGCGTCGTTGCCGTTCCAGAGCAATCGGAGGCAGGTGCCTCCCGCACCGTCGAAGTCGGCCGCGGTGACAGAAACCGTCGCCTCGCCCGTGTCGGGCGCCGGCGCGGCGGGAGTCGTCGCGACCGGTGCCATCTCAGTGGGCACGCTCGATTCGACGGGCTCCACGGCGGGCAGCGAATCGACTGCCGAGTCGGGCGTCGAGACGAGGCCGGTGTCGGCCGGAGCCTCGCGGACGGTGTCCGTGGCCGGGCCGGCGAGCCAGACCGCGGCCACGACGGCCGCCGCGGTCGCGGTCACGATCGCGACCGGCACGATCCACCGGCGTGGCGTCCCGCGGCGGTCGATCGGGCGGCTCGACGACAGATGGTCGACCTCGGTCGCGGCGCGCATCCGGGCGCCGGCGTCGCGGAGCAAACGGTCGATCTGGTCGTCGTGATGGATCGGGGTGTCAGGCGTCGGGGTGTCAGGCGTCGGGGTGTCAGGCGTCGGAGTGTCAGACATGGTCACGACCTTCGCTGTCGGCTGCGTAGCGCTCGGCGAGTTGTGCCCGAGCGCGTGAGAGGTGGGTCTTGACGCTGCCCTCGCTGCACTCCATGGCGTCGGCGACGTCAGCCACCGAGAGGTCGCCGACGTAGTGCAGGACGACGGCGCGTCGCTGCTGGTCGGGCAGGCCGCGCACCAACGCCCACAGCACGTCGTCGGGGAGCGCACTCGCCACCGGCTCGGGCCGCACGACCCGCAGCCGGGTCGAGCGCGCGGTGCTCACGCCCGCTGCGCCGCCGGACGTTGGAGGCGCGGTTGAGGGCAACCCGACGCACCCACGCGCCGGGCTTGTCGAGCTCGACCACGGCCGTCCACCGGCGCTCGGCCTCGGCGAGCGCTTCCTGGACGACGTCCTCGGCGCCTGCCCGGTCGCCGAGCAGGGCGGCGATCACGGGGACGAGGCGGCGGTACTCGTCCCGGAAGAAGGCGTCGAACGCAGGTGCTCCACGCTGATCGGTCACCGTCACAACACTCACACACCGCAGACCGCGATCAGGTTGACGTCGGATCATCTTTCCGATCCGCCGCGACATCCCGTAACATGACTGGACCGTCTGGGCCAGCGTCGTCCCGGGCTCCACCGCAACTTCGAGTTTCGTGGAAGTCAGCCAACGATGCAGATACAGCCTGGGCCCACGGGCCTCTACGACCCGCGCTTCGAACATGACTCCTGTGGTGTCTCGTTCGTCGCCCACATGCGGGGCGTACGGTCCAACGACCTGGTGATGACCGGGCTGCGCGCCTTGACCAACCTCGCCCACCGCGGTGCAACCGGGGCCGAGCCCGACACGGGCGACGGCGCCGGCATCCTGCTGCAGATGCCCGACAAGTTCCTGCGGGCGGTCGTCGGGTTCCCGCTCCCGGCCGAGGGTGCGTACGCCGCCGGGATCGCCTTCCTGCCCGACCGAGTCGATGGCGCTCGAGAAGGCACTCGCCGCGATCGAGGACATCGCCGTCGAGGAGGGGCTCGTCGTGCTCGGCTGGCGCGACCTGCCGATCCTGCCCGACTGCCTCGGCGCCACCGCTCGCGCCGCGATGCCGACGATGAAGCAGTTCTTCGTCGCCGCCGCCGACGGTGCATCGGGCATCGATCTCGACCGCAAGACGTTCGTCGCCCGCAAACGAGCCGAGCACGAATTGGCCGAGGACCTGACGACGTACTTCTCCTCGCTGTCGGCCCGCACGATCGTCTACAAGGGGATGCTGACGACACCGCAGCTCGGCCAGTTCTTCCCCGATCTCGTCGATCCGCGCGTCGAGAGCGCGCTGCTACTCGTGCACTCCCGCTTCTCGACGAACACGTTCCCGTCGTGGCCGCTCGCCCACCCGTACCGCTTCATCGCCCACAACGGCGAGATCAACACCGTCCAGGGCAACCAGAACTGGATGCGTGCCCGCGAGGCGATGGCGTCGAGCCCGCATCTGCCGAACCTCGCCAAGGCGTTCCCGATCTGCACGCCGGGGGCGTCCGACACGGCCCGCTTCGACGAGGTCCTGGAGCTGCTGCACCTGGCCGGGCGCCCGATCCAGCACGCGATCCTGATGATGATCCCCGAGGCGTGGGAGAACAACGCCGAGATGGACGACGACAAGCGGGCGTTCTACCGCTACCACTCGAGCATGATGGAGCCCTGGGACGGCCCCGCCAGCGTGACGTTCACCGACGGCACCGTGATCGGCGCCGTGCTCGACCGCAACGGGCTGCGTCCGAGCCGCTACTGGGTCACCGACGACGACTTGGTCGTGATGGCATCCGAGGTCGGCGTGATCGACATCGACCCCGCCAAGGTCGTCACCAAGGGGCGGCTGCAGCCCGGCAAGATGTTCCTGATCGACACCGCCGAAGGGCGCATCGTCGACGACGAGGAGATCAAGGGCACGCTCGCCGCCGAGCACCCATACGCAGAGTGGCTCGAGCAGGGCATGGCCGAGCTCGCCGATCTCCCAGCGCGCGAGCACGTCGTGTTCAGCCATCACAGCGTGCTGCGCCGTCAGCAGATGTTCGGCTACACCCACGAGGAGCTCAAGATCATCGTCGCCCCGATGGCGCTCAAGGGCGCCGAGCCGATCGGCTCGATGGGCACCGACACGCCGATCGCGGTGTTGTCGGAACGACCACGCCTGCTGTTCGACTACTTCCAGCAGCTGTTCGCCCAGGTCACGAACCCGCCCCTCGACGCCATCCGTGAGGAGGTCGTCACGGCGGTGGCGTCGGCGGTCGGTCCGGAGGCCAACCTCCTCCAGCCGGGTCCCGAGAACTGCCGCCAGCTCGCACTGCCGTTCCCGATCATCGACAACGACGAGCTGGCCCGGATCATCCACGCCGACGACGACGGCGGGTACCCGGGTCTCAAGTCACACGTCGTCAAGGGTCTCTACCGCGTCGCTGGTGGGGGCAACGCACTCCGGCTGGCGCTGGAGGCGATCTTCGACGAGGTGTCACGGGCGATCGACAACGGCGCCCGCGTCATCGTGCTCTCCGACCGCAACGCCGACGAGATCGACGCGCCCATCCCGTCGCTGCTGCTCACGTCGGCGGTGCACCACCACCTCGTCCGCACCAAGCAGCGCACGATGGTCGGCCTGCTCGTCGAGTGCGGCGACGCCCGCGAGGTGCACCACATGGCGCTGCTGATCGGATATGGCGCCGGCGCCATCAACCCGTACCTCGCGTTCGAATCGATCGAGGACCTCATCGCCGCCGACGACGGACGCGGCCACCACGGCCTCGGCGGGATGGATCCGAGCAAGGCCGTCCGCAACTACATCAAGGCATGCGGCAAGGGCGTGCTGAAGGTGATGTCGAAGATGGGCGTCTCGACCGTCGCCAGCTACACCGGCGCCCAGATCTTCGAGGCGATCGGCCTCGGCGAGGAACTGATCGAGCGGTACTTCACCGGCACCGTGAGCCGCCTCGGCGGCATCGGCCTCGACGAGTTGGCGGAAGAGACGGCGGCCCGCCACGCCACGGCGCATCCCACGCGGCCAGCCGAACGTGCCCACCGCAAGCTCGAGCTCGGCGGCGAGTACCAGTGGCGCCGCGAGGGCGAGCACCACCTGTTCAACCCCGAGACGGTGTTCAAGCTCCAGCACGCGACCAGGGCGAAGCGCTACGACATCTTCAAGGAGTACACGTCGCGCGTCGACGACCAGTCGCGTCGCCTGGCGACGTTGCGCGGCCTGTTCACGTTCAAGACCGACGAGCGCGTGTCGATCCCGATCGACGAGGTCGAACCCGTCAGCGAGATCCTCAAGCGCTTCTCGACCGGAGCGATGTCGTACGGATCGATCTCGGCCGAGGC
This sequence comes from Ilumatobacteraceae bacterium, assembly GCA_963776935.1. GTDB lineage: Bacteria > Actinomycetota > Acidimicrobiia > Acidimicrobiales > Ilumatobacteraceae > JALOLG01. Next base: position 410,237 of record CAVZOP010000002.1, read on the forward strand.
GCACGAGACGCTGGCGATCGCGATGAACTCGATCGGCGCCAAGTCGAACACCGGTGAGGGCGGCGAGGACGCCGACCGCCTGCACGACCCGTCGCGCCGGTCGGCGATCAAGCAGGTCGCGTCGGGGCGTTTCGGCGTGACGTCGGAGTACCTCACCAACGCCGACGACCTGCAGATCAAGATGGCGCAGGGTGCCAAGCCGGGCGAGGGCGGTCAGCTCCCTGGTCACAAGGTGTACCCGTGGATCGCCAAGACCCGCTACTCGACGCCCGGGGTCGGTCTCATCAGCCCGCCACCGCACCACGACATCTACTCGATCGAGGATCTCAAGCAGCTGATCCACGATCTCAAGAACGCCAACCCCTCGGCCCGCATCCACGTCAAGCTCGTCGCCGAGATGGGCGTCGGCACCGTCGCCGCGGGGGTGAGCAAGGCCAAGGCCGACGTCGTGCTGATCTCCGGCCACGACGGCGGCACCGGCGCCAGCCCGCTCACGTCGTTGAAGCACGCCGGTGGACCGTGGGAGCTCGGGCTCGCCGAGACCCAGCAGACGCTGCTGATGAACGGGCTGCGCGATCGCATCGTCGTGCAGACCGACGGACAGCTGAAGACCGGACGCGACGTCGTGATCGCGGCGCTGCTGGGTGCCGAGGAGTTCGGCTTCGCGACCGCGCCGCTGGTCGTGTCGGGCTGCGTGATGATGCGCGTCTGTCACCTCGACACCTGCCCGGTGGGCATCGCCACCCAGAACCCCGAGCTGCGCAAGCGGTTCAACGGCTCACCCGAGTTCGTCGTGACGTTCTTCGAGTACATCGCCGCCGAGGTTCGCGAGCTGATGGCCGAGCTCGGCTTCCGCACGATGGCCGAGATGATCGGCCACGTCGAGTGCCTCGACACCGAGGGTGCGGTCGGCCACTGGAAGGCGCACGGGCTCGACATCGGCCCGATCCTTGCGGTGCCGCACAACGCCTACGACCAGACGTTCCACCAGTCGGTCGGGCAGGACCACGGCCTCGCCGAAGCGCTCGACCAGGAGTTGATCCGCCTCGCCCGCGCCGCGATCGACGACGGCACTCCGGTGCGGATCGAGCTACCGATCCGCAACACCAACCGCACCGTCGGCACGATGCTCGGTCATGAGGTCACTCGGGTCTGGCACGGCGTCGGCCTGCCCGACGGCACGATCGACATCTCGTTCCGCGGCTCGGCCGGGCAGAGCTTCGGCGCCTTCGTCCCGGCCGGCATCACGATGCGGCTCGAGGGCGACGCCAACGACTACCTCGGCAAGGGACTGTCGGGCGGGCGGCTGGTCGTGTACCCCGACCGCGAGGCGCCGTTCGTCGCCGAGGAGCAGATCCTCGCCGGCAACGTGATCGGGTACGGCGCGACCGGTGGCGAGATCTTCCTCAGGGGCGTCGTCGGGGAACGGTTCTGCGTGCGCAACTCGGGGGTGCTGGCGGTGGTCGAAGGCGTCGGCGACCACGGCTGCGAGTACATGACCGGTGGGCGCGTCGTCGTGCTGGGCGCGACCGGGCGCAACTTCGGCGCCGGGATGTCGGGTGGCATCGCCTACGTCTACGACCGCGACGGGTCGTTCGACACCCGCGTCAACGACGAGATGGTCACGATCGAGCAACTCGACGCGAGCGATCGGGAGTTCCTCCGCGCGACGGTGCAGCGCCATGGCGAGTACACCGGCTCGGCGGTGGCGAAGCGTCTGCTGGCGGCGTGGAACGTCGAGGTCAGCCGGTTCCGCAAGGTGATGCCCACCGACTACAAGCGGGTCCTCGCCGTGATGCGCGAGGCGGAGGCGGCCGGGCTCACCGAGGACGAGACGATGGTGAAGGTCATGGAGTCGAGCCATGGGTGAGGCGACCGGGTTCCTCAAGTGGGCGCGCGAGACGCCCACCCGCCGGCCGGTACCGGTGCGGTTGCGGGACTGGAAAGAGGTCTACGAGGGCTTCCCGAACGAGGCGCTGCAGATCCAGGCCGGGCGCTGCATGGACTGCGGCATCCCGTTCTGCAACAACGGCTGCCCGCTCGGCAACCTGATCCCTGACTGGAACGACCTCGTGTACCGCGATCACTGGCGCGATGCCATCGACCGCCTGCATGCCACGAACAACTTTCCCGAGTTCACCGGGCGCCTGTGCCCGGCGCCGTGCGAGGCGGCGTGCGTGCTCGGCATCAACGCCGACCCGGTGACCATCAAGCAGGTCGAGGTCGAGATCATCGATCGGGCGTGGGACGAGGGTTGGGTCGTGCCGCAGTACCCGTCGGTCAAGACGGGCAAGCGGGTCGCCGTGATCGGCTCCGGACCGGCCGGGCTCGCCGCCGCCCAGCAGCTCACGCGTGCCGGTCACGACGTGGTCGTGCTCGAGCGCGCCGACCGGATCGGCGGCCTGCTGCGGTACGGCATCCCCGAGTTCAAGATGGAGAAGCGCCACCTCGAACGCCGCCTCGGACAGATGGAGGCGGAGGGCACCGAGTTCCGCACCAACGCCAAGGTCGGCCCCGGTGTCGACATCGACATCCTCGTCGCCTCGAACGACGCGATCGTGCTCGCCTGTGGCGCGACGGCGTGGCGCGACCTGCCGATCCCCGGGCGCGACCTGAACGGCGTCCACCAGGCGATGGAGTACCTGCCGCTCTCGAACCTGGTGCAGGAAGGCGACCTCGACTCGTCGCCGATCGATGCCACCGGCAAGCACGTCGTGATCATCGGCGGGGGCGACACGGGAGCCGACTGCCTGGGCACCGCCCATCGCCAGGGTGCCGCGTCGGTCACCCAGCTGGAGATCCTGCCCCGTCCGCCTGACGATCGGGCGGCCGGCAACCCGTGGCCGCAGTGGAGCTTCATCTACCGCGTCTCGTCGGCCCACGAAGAGGGCGGTGAACGGCTGTTCAGCGTCAACACCGAGCACTTCGTCGACGACGGGGCCGGCAACGTCCGGGCCTTGTTGCTCCACGACGTCGAGATGATCGACGGCAGGTTCACCAAGGTGGAGGGGACCGAGCGCGAGATCCCGGCCGACCTCGTCCTGCTGGCGATGGGGTTCGTCGGCCCCGAGCAGTCGGCGTGGCTGCACCAGCTCGGTGTCGAGTTCGACGAGCGTGGCAACGTCCGTCGCGACGACGAGTTCATGTCGGTCGTGCCGGGTGTGTTCGTGGCCGGCGACATGGGCCGCGGGCAGAGCCTCATCGTGTGGGCGATCGCCGAAGGCCGTGCCTGCGCGGCTGCCGTCGACCGCTACCTCGTCGGCGAGACGACGTTGCCGGCACCGGTCCTGCCGACCACCCGCCCGCTGATGTGATGTGACGGGCGGCTCGCTGCCGAGAGCCAGGTCGGCAGGGTGGTGACGCCGTCGCGCCTACTGCCGCGCCGTACGCTGGTGGCATGCGTTCATTGCTGCGTCCCGTCGGCGTGATCGCGCTCGGGCTCTTTCCAGCGATCCTGATCAGCGCGTGCGGCGATGACGACGACGAGACATCGAACACCCCGGTGGTCCCGATCCAGGAGACGAGCTACGTGGTGAAGGAGCCGGCCACCACGACGACGACGCTCGCGCCCGAGCTCTCGGCCGATGGCGACGATCTCGCCGGTCGAGCAGCTGTACACGATCGAAGCCGGTGATGCGGTGTCGTCGATCGCCAACAAGTTCGGGATCACGATGGAGGAGCTGGCCAACTACAACGAATGGCCGGAGGGCATCTCCCATCCGATCTACCCCGGCGAGGAGATCAGGATCCCACCGAACTCGAAGATCCCGAGTGCCGCCGTCGAAGACGACGAGGAGACCGAGACCGACTCGACCGAAGCCGACACGTCGACCGAGACCGACTCGACGGAAGCCGACACGGAGTCGACCGACGCGCCGCCGTCGGGCAGTGGTGAGGATTGCGAGGAGGGGTCGTACACGATCACCGCCGACGACACGACCCGCCTGAAGGTGGCCGAGAAGTTCGACGTCACCGTCGAGGCGCTCGACGCCGCCAACGCCAACACCAGCGGCTACAGCGGGTTCTATCCCGGATTGCAGATCGTCATCCCGTGCGTTGGGTGAGCCCCAGGCTCACGCTCCGCACCCGTTGCCCATCACTGCGGTCGCACCGTCGCCGTCGAAGTCGAACACCGTCACGCCGGCGCCCTCGTGGTACCACGTGCGCAGGGCGACCTCCATCCGACCGTCTCCGTTGAGGTCGGCGACGCCGAGCACGCGCGCCCGGTTCAAGAACGGGAGCTGGTCCTCCGGGAGGTCGGGCGCGACGAACGACGAGAAGATGACCGTGTCGACGACCTGTCCGGAGATCTGCGGCGCCCGCAGGTAGACGAGGGCGAGGTCCCCGGGCGCTCCGAACGGCGCTTCGAAGTGTTCGAACACGACGAGCACCTCTTCCATCCCGTCTCCGTCGAGGTCGCTGCGAACCACCTGCACGACCTTGCCGGTGGTGCCGTCGACGCCGAGGTCGTCGGCGAACGTCGCCCCGATCTGGCGGTACTCGTCGATCTGGAGGCCGAGCTGGTTGGCCGGCCGCGGCTGGATCGCCCAGTCGCCGACCACGCCGATGCCCGAGTAGCCGAAGCCGGGCGGGTCCGGCTCGGGCACCGCGACGTCGACGGCGAACCCGATCCGCTCGTCGAAGCAGGCCTCGCCGGCGCCACCGAGCGACGCCGCCGCCGGCGCCAGGTCGAGTCCTGTCACCTGCAACGGGTCCCCGGCGGCGGCAGGGAACTCCAGCGGTGTCGATTCGCCCTCCTCGCCCAACTGCACCCACGCCGTCCCACTCCAGTAGCCGAGCGGCAACCAGAAGTCGTCGTCGGGTCCACCGATGAACGCGGCCGCGACGTCGGCCGACGCGGCCGGCGGTGTGGTGGTGGCGGACGCCGCAACCGTGGTCGTCGTGGTCGTCGACGTCGTGGTGGTCGGGATCGTGGTCGCCGGCGTCGGATGGTGCGGTCGTGGTCGAGCCGAGCAGTGTCGTCGTTGCGCCGGCGGGCAACGTCGTCGGCGTCAGGGTGCCCGACGACGTCGTTGTGTCGGTCGAGCACGACGCGATCACGACCGCCCCCGCGACCACGACGAGTGGTCGAAGCCCTCGTCGCATCACCACCCAGCGTAAACCACACCCCCGTCGTGCCCGCGTCACGCGTTCTGTCTGCCTCAGATGTAGCGACCGCTCATCTGAGGCAGACAGAACCAGGGTTTGGGCGGGGTTTTCAGCCGAGGTCGGGCCAGCGGCGGCGTTGGCGGCGGCGGAGGCCGGCGGCGCCGAGCTTGCGGCGCTCCGACAAGGCCCACTGGCGCCGCCAGCCGTTGTACTCGGGGCCGGTGAGCGACGGGCTGGTACCGGCGTGGGCGCGTTGGCGGGCCGTCCAGTAGTCGGTCAGGGCCTCGTCGCCGAGGGCGGTGACGGCGGCCTCGATGCGGGCGTTGAAGCGGCGCGTGCTCTCGCCGTCCTCGGCGACCAACGGGTGGCCGAAGACCACCTTCGTGCGGCCGGGTTTGGGCTTCTTCATGCCCTTGCCGAAGATCGCCCCCGTGCCGTCGATGAACACCGGCACCACGGGTGCGCCGGTGCGGCTCGACAGGTACGCCGCACCGCCCTTGAACGACTGGCCCCAACCGTCCGGCGACCGGCCACCTTCCGGGTAGATCACGAGGCTGTAGCCGTCGGTGATGAGGTCGCGGATCATGTCCGACGACTTGCGGCCGGTGGCGTCACGATCGATCGGGATGGCGTTCAGGGCGAGCGCCGAGAACGCGGCCTTCCAGTGCTTGTCGAAGAAGTAGTCGGCGGCCGCGGCGACGACGAGGTCGCGCCGCCACGTGGGTGGGACGGAACGGATCATCAACCCGGTGTCGAGGTGGCTGTGGTGGTTGGGGGCGAAGATGACCGGCGGCGGATCCTCGAGCTGGGCGAGGTCGTCGAGGCGATCGGTGCCGACGATCTCGGGGTTCGTCAGCGTGCGGGCGAAGAGCCGGATCGGGCCCTCCGTGATGAGCGACCGGGCCGCTCGTGCCACCGGGGTTCGCGCCCATTCCGTGTCGTACTCGGCGCCGAGCTTCGACGGCTCGCGGGGGACGACGACACCCTTCGGAACGGTCGGGGGGCGATACGGAAAGCCGTACTTCCGCAGCGGTGCCGCCGCCAGGCGGACGAGTCGCTCGGCTCCTCCCGCAGCACGCTGCGCCCGGCGCACGACGGTCGTCATCTCACTTCACGTCGGCGACGAGGATCGCCGGCACGTGCAGGTGGGTGACGGTCGCCGAGCGGCCGACGACGTCGCTGGCGATCTCGAACGCGTCGTCCATCGTCGACGCCGGCGTGAAGCCGAGTCGCCGGACCGCCTGCGGCTCACCGCCGACGATGATCACCCGGCCGGCGTGTTGCAGGCCGTGTGCGCCCCAGTACCAGGCGTAGAACGGATGCACGCCGTGGTAGGCGTTGCCGGTGCGGTAGAGATGGCGGTACCACTCGTCCTCGGCATACTGCTTCTCCCACTTCTTCGACATCACGACGGGATCGTTCGAGTCGGCGAGGACCTGCTCGTAGAAGTCGATGTAGCTCGGGTGGTGGACCGGGTGGAAGTCGCGGTACGTCGGGTGGGTCATGATCACGACGCCGCCCTCGCGCACGAGTGGCATGCCCCGGTACATGTTGAACAAGTACCCGAGGCCCATGCACATCACGAGGATCGGGTTCATGATCGACTCGGGGTTGTACGGGCAGATGAACGGGATCCCCATCGTGAGGATGTCGGTCTGGCCCTGCACCTCGACCAGTTGCTGGGCGTAGACGTTGTCGAGCGTGATCTTGTGGACGCTCTCGGTGTCGCCCGCCTGCACGCTGGTCGTGCGATACGGCGCCTCGATGCCGTGGAAGATCTTGCGCGCCAGCCGCGCCGGCGCCCGGTCGAGCGACTTGGCGGTCGCCAGGTACGTGGCGCGGTCGCGCGCCGTCCACTCCCACTCGCGCTTCGACAGGAAGTCGAACGGCGACGGGAACGTGTCGGTGTTGAGCGTGGTCTCGATCTGGAAGATCTTCGGGCCGTTGTCGCGCACGACCTTGCCCATCCGCCACACGCTCTTGTGGAGCTCGCTGTGATGACGATCCATCAGGCTGCGTGTGTTCTGCAATGTCTCGGGGTTGTGGTGGAAGCTCAAGCAGCGGTACGACGCCAGCCCGGTCGTGACCGACTTCCACCCGCCGTCCATCGCCGCCTGGTTGACGTTGACGTACACGAGCAGATCGCTGTCGGCGGCCCGCTTGTTGATCTCGACGACCTCGCCTTCCGGTGTGGTGCCGAGCTCGGCCAGGTTGTCGTAGTCCTCGGCGTCGTGCTGGTAGAGCGCGCCGCGCGGCTGGAACGCGTCGTAGATGCGGTCGCCGAGCACGTGGCGCAGTTCGTAGTCGTGCATCCGGCGATGGAGGCCGAGGGCGGCGATCAGGTGCACATCGTCGACGCCGGCCGCAGCGGCGAGGTCGAGCACCGCCTCGATCACCCGTTGGCGGGTGTCGGGCGTGCGCATCTTCGGTAGCGACAGGCTGGCGTCGTCGAAGGCGATCGTCAGCTTCATCCCGGGGAACAGCAACGCGGGGAGCGGATCGGAGTCGTGCGGCTCGAGCAGTGCCCGCCGGATCGCGCCGTCGACGTCGGGCAGCGCCGCCAGCGGCTCTGGTGGGTACACAACCCGGCTGCGGTCGGCCGGCAACTTCTCGAGACTGAACCCCTCGCCCCGCCAGAACAGGATCGGTGGCGTCGAGCGGTCGACGTCGAGGACGAATCCGGGGCGAGGCATGCTCAGCCCTCCTCTCGCAGATCGAAGGCGATCTTGATCGCACCCCGGCGGCCGGCCGCCGAGGCGTGGGCGATGGCGTCGACGTGGTCGGCGAGCCGGTACGTCGCCGACAACATCCGCTCCGCCCCCAGGGCGTTGGCGGTGTCGATGGCGAGGTCGAACGTGCGCGTCTTGGTCCCGTCCGGCAGCGTCTCGGTGCCGTACGTGTAGGCGCCCTTCAGCTCGGTCTCGCGGTGCCACAGCCCGGTCAGATCGAGCGACACGTCGGACGGCATCCCCAACAGCACGACGCGGCCGCGCGGCCTGGTGATGCGGAGGCAATCGGTGATCGACGCCGCGGTGCCGACCGCATCGATCGTGGCGTGGGCGCCGCCGGTGAGGTGGTCGCCGATGACGTGGCAGCCGACCATCCGCCGCACGGCGCGCGCCAACTCGTCCGGCGGGACGACGATGTCGGCGCCGAACGACGTGGCGGTGGTGGTCTGGACGGCATAGCGAGCGCCCACGACGATGCGCACGTCCGGCACGTAGCGGCGCAGTCCTGCGATCGCGGCGAGCCCCATCGTGCCCGCACCGAGCACGGCGACGACGGGCGCCGTCACGCCGGCGACGGCGGGCCAGGTCAGGAGCGCGGCGTGGACGCCGGCGGCGATCGGCTCGACGAGCACCGCCCGCTCGTCGGGCATGTCGTCGCCGATGCGGTGCAGCTGGCTCTCGTGGGCGACGAACTCGGGCGCCCAGCCGCCGCCGGTCGAGCAGCAGAAACCGGTCTGGATGCCGGGCTCGAGATCGCCGGTGGCGAGGTGGGCGTAGTCGTCGCCGTCACCGGGCGCGGCGCCCTCGAACGGGGGAGCGAAGCCGCGCGCTTCGTGACCGAGGACCGGCTCGATGATCACGCGCGTCCCGTCGTCGAGTTCGCCGACGATCTCGTGGCCCGGAACGAACGGGAAGCTCACCCAGTCGTCGAAGTATGTCGACGCGTGTCCTTCGACGAGTGACAGGTCCGACCCGCAGATGCCGGAGAGTCGGGTGGTCACACGGTGCCAGCCGGGTCCGGGCAGGTCGGGCTCGTCGACGTGCCGGTACTCGAGCGGGCCGACCCTGACCGCGGCCGACGGGCTCACCGCGGCCGCGATCCGCGCCAATCCCGAGCTTGCCCACGTTGCGCCGGATCTCCAGGGCCTTCATTCTTTCGGGTCTCGCTTCGCTCGACCTGCCGAGCCGACGCCTTCGTCCGGCCCGAACTCGAATGTGTGTGGATGCGCGATCATCGACCAGCGCCTGCAAATCGGCGGCGGCGTTCGCGTTCGACCATCAGCGGGCCGATCGGCAGGAGTGGTCGCGGCCCGCCCTGCGCCTTCGACCACTGCTCGACCAGCCACCCGCGCTTGCGTGCGATCGCCGCCAGGCGGGTCTCGGGGTTGACGGCCACCGGGAACCCCACCGCCTCGAACAGCGGGAGATCCGACGACGAATCGGCGTAGGCGACGCACTCGTCGAGGCGGAAGCCCTCGGCCTCGCAGTAGTCGGCGAGGATCTGGGCCCGCGCCTCACCGGTCGGCGGCACCGACATCATCTCGCCCGAGTACGTCCCGTCCGGCCGGGTGCTCATCGTCGCCGCCACGATCTCGTCGAACAGCGGACGCAGCCCGGCGACGGCGAAGTCGAGGGCGCCGGTGATCAGCACGGTGCGATGGCCGGCGGCGCGGTGTTCGCGCACCCGCCGGATCCCGGCGGGGAAGCTCTTGGTGATGATGAGCTGGGTCAGCAGCTCGCGGGCGTCCTCCTCGATCTGGTCGACAGGTGCATCTTCGTAACGTCGGTAGAAGTGGCGGAGGAAGTCGGTGCGGTCGCGCCGATCGAGCTTCATCAGTCCGGGCGCCTGGGCGAGGGTGCGCACGACGTAGCGGATCCGTTCGGGCGTGTTCAGGCGGCGGGTCGCCAGCCACGAGTAGCTCTCGACGACGTTCGACGAGATCAGCGTGTTCTCGAGGTCGAAGGCGGCCACCTGACGCTTGGGATCGAGCACCTGCTTGCGCAGGCGGGCCATGCGGTCGGTGCTGCGCGCCTTGCCGGGGGTCGACTTGACGCGGGCGTGCTCGACGATCGACGGCAGGTGGATCTCGTGGATGTAGAACGGCCAGTCGATCGCCCGCGGATCGAACCGGAACTGCTGCTGATCGACGGCGTCGAGCGACTCCCACAGCGCGAGCAGGTTGTCGACCTGGTAGATCGCCTCGCACTCGGTGTAGAGGCCGTACAGCTCGACGTACTCGAGGGCCCGCTCGACCTCGATCCGCTTCTGTTCGAGCGTGGCGGCGAACTCGGCCTGCTTGCCGCGCAGGGGGAGCGATTGCATCAGCTTCTCGCCGCGCGTGATGGCCGTCTTGGCGCGGGTCAGCTGCGCCTGCACCCGGCCACGACCGGGAAAGCTCCATTCGGGAACCACGATCGGCTGGCCCTCGTTGTCGTACAGCGGGTGCTGGGTGAACCAGTCGCTGACGTTGTCGACGAGCGTGCGGTACTTGAGCGGGTTGATCCCCCCGGACGCGATCTGCGTGATCGCCGGGGCGCGCTCGGGACCGGCCGCGGCGACGGCGATGATCGCGGCGACGACCATGTCGACCGGGATCACGTCGACTGTCCCCTCCGGCGTGCCGGGGAACTCCTTCAGCAGCCCGCGCGCGTACGAGATGATCACCGGCTCGGCCATCCGGAACCCGCGGATCCATCCCGGCCGCGGCTCGGCCCACGCCGACTCGATGATCGACGGGCGGACGATGCTCACGGGCACGTCGCCCTTCGACTCGGTCAACGCCTGCTCGCCGAGCGCCTTGGTGAACGCGTAGGCGTCCGGCCATCCGACCGATGCGGCCCGTGCCCGACCCGCGGCCACGAGCTGATCCTTCACCCAACGCGTCCGGAGTTGCTCGGTCTTCGCCGCCAGCGCCGGTGCTCCGGCCGCCCCGATCTCACGACGGGCGTCGCGGCGGAACTGGGTGAGCTGGGCGGGCAGGCGACTGGTGGCTTCCGTATCGCCCTTGAGGCGCCGCGCCGCGGCGACTTCCGCCCGCCACGACAGACCGATGTCGAACGGGCCCTCGCTCACCAACTGCTCGGGTGCGTTGCCGCGACGGTTGCCGGCGACGTAGCACGTCGACACCGAGACCAGGTGTGGGGTGATGCCGAGGGAATGACAGAGTTGCGCGACACGTGTGGGCCCGAGCAGGTTGATCTCGACGGCCGAGTCGAGCGGCGAGTCGAAGGACACCGCGGCGGCGGAGTGGATGACGATGTCGCACGAAGCGAACACGGCGCGGTCGGTCTCGTCGAGGCCGAGCCCGTCGGTTCCGACGTCACCGGCGATGGTGGTGATGCGACGCGTGATCTCGTCGTCGAAGGCGTCGCCCAACTCGCTGCGCAGGTTGTCGAAGGCGTCGTTGCGGACGATCTCCTTCTGCATCCGGTGATGCGCGGTCGAGCGCCGGCCGGGCCGGATCACGAGCACCAGCTCGCACCCGGGAACCGCCCGGATCAGCCGCTCGACGAGTGCGGTGCCGACGAAACCGGTCGCACCGGTGATGGCGATCCGTCTCCCCGTGAGCGACTCGGCGATCACGGAGGTGATGTCTACCACAGCCCTCTACCATTTGGTAGAGAACCGCCCCGCAGCGGCGCCTCAGCGCCGTCTACCAGCTGTTTGTGTCACCGACAGCGGCGACCGACGCCGGTTGCGGTGACACAAACCGGGGTGTGGGTGTCACAGGCGGTTGTGGCGGGCGATGTCGGCGTAGACCTTGGCGCTCGACTTCGGCGTGCGCAGTTGGGTGTCGTAGTCGACGCGCACGATGCCGAAGCGCTTGTAGTACCCCCAGGCCCACTCGAAGTTGTCGAGCAGCGACCACGCCATGTAGCCGCGGAGGTCGACTCCCTCCTCGATCGCGGCGTGCGCCGCGGCGAGGTGGGCGAGCAGGTACTCGACGCGCTCGGGATCGTCGATCTCGCCGCCGGGGCCGACGCTGTCGTCCCACGCCGAACCGTTCTCGGTGATGACGAGCGGCGTCCCCGGGTACTCGGTGTGCAAGCGCACCAGCAAGCGCCGCAGGCCGTCGGGTTCGATCTCCCATCCCATCGCCGTGCGGGGGAAGCCACGCGACACGTTGCGAACGGCGTCCACCCCGACCGCCCAGGGGAGCGCCTGCAGGTCCTCCTCGCCGGGCGTCGGTGGCTGTGCCTCGACGTGGGCGGTCGAGTAGTAGTTGACGCCGAGGACGTCGATCGGGGCGCCGATCAGCGCCAGGTCACCATCTCGAATGTGGTCGCCCAACCCGAACGGGGCCAGATCGGCGGCGACGTCGGCCGGGTACTCGCCGCGGAAGATCGGGTCGAGGAAGACCCGGTTCTGCAGCCCATCGATGCGGCGCAGCACGTCGGCGTCGGCCGGATCGTCGGGGTGTTCGGCACTGCACGGGGTCAGGTTCAGCGTGATCCCGACCTGCTCGGCGCCACCCGTTCGCAGCACCTCGATGCCGAGACCGTGGGCGAGCAGCAGGTGGTGGATGGCGGCGACGGCCGCACGCGGCTCGGTGCGGCCGGGCGCGTGGACACCGGCGGCGTAGCCGAGGAACGCCGAGCACCACGGCTCGTTGAGCGTCGTCCAGGTCGGCACACGGTCGCCGAGTGCGTCATGAACCGTGGTGGCGTACTCGGCGAAGCGGTACGCGGTGTCCCGGTTCGTCCAGCCGCCCGCATCCTCGAGCGTCTGGGGGAGATCCCAGTGGTACAGCGTCACCCAAGGGCTGATGCCGCGCTCCAGCAGCGTGTCGACGAGGCGCGAGTAGAAGTCGATGCCGGCCGGGTTGGCGGCGCCGCCGTCAGGGCGCACCCGCGGCCATGCCACCGAGAAGCGGTAGGTGTCGAGCCCGAGATCGGCCATCAGTGCGACGTCGTCGGGCATCCGGCGGTAGTGATCGCAGGCAGGTTCTCCGGTGTGTCCACCCAGGACCGCGCCGGGCACGCGGCAGAACGTGTCCCAGATCGAATCGGTGCGACCGTCGACGTCGGTCGCCCCCTCGATCTGGAACGATGCGGTCGCGGTTCCCCACGAGAACCCTTCGGGGAAGGTCAATGTGGAGCGGGAGGTGGCAGGGCTCGATGCGGTCACGGGGTCCAGTATGGGCCAAGCCGGCGCATCGCAGCAGATCATCGGCACGTACCATCACGCCCGAGATGGGCGTCACCGGGAACACCCGCATCCGCGTCGTCGACGCCGCGCTCGACCTGTTCGGCACCCGCGGCGTCGATGCCGTGTCGCTCGACGAGATCGCACGCGAGGTCGGCGTTCGCAAGCAGACCGTCCTCTACTGGTTCCCATCGAAGGACGATCTGGTCGACGCCGTGCTCGAGACGGCAGCCGCCGAGCTCGCCGTCGTGATCGATGCTGCGGTCCGTTCGGCGCCCGACGATCCGCTCGATCGCATCGATGCCGTCGTGCGGGCCGTGTTCCGCCCGGCGGTGCGACGTCCGGCGCTGCTGGGTCTCGTGCGCGAGGTCGGCCGCCTCCCGGCGCCCCAGGCGGCCCGGCTGCGCGAGCACGTGGCCCCGCTCGTCGACCGGGCGATCGCCTACCTCGACGCCGAGATGGGGCGCGGCCGGTTGCGCCGCGCCGACCCGGGTCTGGTCGCGGCGCTCGCCTACGCGACCGTCACCGGCATCGCCACCGAGCCGGAGGCGCTGCGGGCCGTCGGCTGGCGGGTCGACGCCACCGGCCTGCGCCGCCTCCGCGCCGAGCTGCAAGCGTTCCTCCGCGCCGCCCTCGCGCCGGATTGATCGCGCTCCAGCCTGCTGTCTGTGTCACCGATAGCGGCGAGGGTCGCCGGTATCGGTGACACAAACAGGGGGTGAGCGGATGGGCTCAGTGCTTGGTGTTGCGGCGGCGGCGGGCGTGGCGCTCGAGGGCCAGCTCGACGAGGCGGTCGATCAGCTGGCCGTAGGTCATGCCCGACTGCAGCCAGAGCTTCGGGTACATCGAGATCGGCGTGAAGCCGGGCATCGTGTTGACCTCGTTGAGCAGGAACCCGCGGCCGCCTTCCTCGTAGAAGAAGTCGACCCTGGCCAGCCCGTCACAACGCAACAGCGCGAACACCCGCACGGCGAGCTCGCGCACCTCGTCCATCGCCGCCGGCGGGAGCGGCGCCGGCACGAGCAGCTGGGCGCCGTCGGTGACGTACTTGTCCTCGTAGCTGTAGAACTCCTCGCCGGGGACGATCTCGCCGGCAACGGAGGCCTCCGGTTCGAGGTTCCCGAGCACCGCCACCTCGATCTCGCGGCCGACGACGGCTTCCTCGACGACGACCCATTCGTCGTACGTGAGCGCGTACTCGACCGCGTCGCGGAGCTGCTCGACGTCGCGCGCCTTGGTGACACCGACCGACGAACCCATGTTGGCCGGCTTGACGAAGCACGGCAGCCCGAGCTCCTCGGCGAGCCGCCCCGGCAGGCCGGGCGTGCGCTGGTGCTCGGCGAACGCCCGATAGCGGGCCTGGGGGATGCCGTTGGCGGTGAGCACCTGCTTCGCCATCGCCTTGTCCATCGCCAGCGCCGACCCGAGCACACCGGAGCCGACGAACGCGACGTTGGCGAGCTCGAGCATCCCCTGCACCGTGCCGTCCTCGCCCATCGGTCCGTGGAGCAATGGCAGCACGACGGTGCGCTCGGTTCCGGCGGTGGCCTCGGCGAGCATCGGGGTGGGCGAGAGCGACGGCCCTGACGGATCGAGCCGGTCGGGCAACGATCGGGGCCCGGCCTCGAGGGCGTCGAGGGCACCCTGAGCGAGCGCCCATTCGCCCTCGGTCGAGATGCCGATCGGCGTGATGCGGTACCTCGCCGGATCGGCGGCGGCGAGGACGTGGGCGGCGGTCGTGCAGCTCACGTCGTGCTCGGCGGACTGCCCGCCGAAGAGCACGACCAGGTGGATTCGCTCCGAACTCGCCATTGTCGATTCTCCTCCGTCGCGACGGTACCGTTCGGCGCCGTGAGAATCCGGGCATCCGACGTGGCGTCGGCCACGGGCGGCACGCTCGCCGGCCCGGACGCCGACGTCGAGGGAGCGTCGTTCGACACCCGATCGTTGCGGCCCGGACAGCTGTTCGTGCCCATCGTCGCCGAACGCGACGGCCACGACTTCATCGAGTCGGCGCTCGCCGCCGGCGCCGGTGCCTACCTGACCAGCCGGGCGCCGAGTGCGGGGACGGCGATCCGGGTGGCGGACACCGCGCTCGCCCTGATGGAGCTCGCCGCGTGGGCCCGCGACCGCCTGACCGCCAACGTCGTCGGGATCACCGGCAGTGTCGGCAAGACGAGCACCAAGGACCTGATCGCCGGCGCGGTGGGGGCAGGGCGGCGCCTCACGGCGAACGAGCGCAGCTTCAACAACGAGCAGGGGCTGCCGGTGACGATCCTCGGGGCGCCCGACGACGCCGAGGTGCTCGTGCTCGAGATGGGCATGCGTGGGTTCGGGGAGATCCGCCGGCTGTGCGACGTCGCACGTCCGTCGATCGGTGTGGTGACGGCGGTCGGGCGTTCGCACACCGGACTCGTCGGGCGGCATCGACGGTGTCGCGCGGGCGAAGCGCGAGTTGGTCGAGGCCTTGCCGAGCGACGGCATCGCGGTGCTCAACGCCGACGACGTACACGTCGTGGCGATGGGCGATCACTCGTCGGCCGCAACGCTGACGTTCGGGACGACGCCACGCCGCCGACGTGCGGGCCGAGGAGATCACGCTCGACGACCTCGGTCGGGCCCGGTTCACCGTACGCTCCCCGTGGGGCACGGTGCCGGTGCGTCTGGCCGTGAGCGGACGGCACATGGTGCTCAACGCGACTGCCGCACTGGCGGTCGCGGGTGCCCTCGACGTCTCGCTCGCCGACGCAGTCGATGCACTTGCAACGACCCACATCTCGGCGATGCGCATGGACACCCGTCGCGCGCGATCGGGCGCGACAGTGATCAATGACGCCTACAACGCCAACCCGACGTCGATGCGCGCCGCACTCGAATCGCTCGCCGCGCTGCCCGCCGACCGCCACGTGGCGATCCTCGGCGAGATGGCCGAGCTCGACGATCCCGAGGCGGCCCACGCCGAGGTGGCTGCGCTCGCCCGCCGGCTCGGGATCGACCTCGTCGCCGTCGGCACCGATCTGTACGGGGTGTCGCCGGTCGCCGATCCGGTGGCCCACCTCGGCGAGCTGTCAGCGCGGGATGCGGTACTGGTGAAGGCGAGCCGGGTTGGCCGGTTGGAACGGTTCGCCGCCGAGCTCCTCGGGGAGGAACGCGTCGGCTGACAGCCGGTGCAGGTCGGCCCACCAGGCGAGGAACGCCGAGAAGGCGGCGCCGAACAGCAACACCCATCGTGCCCCGATCGCATCGATCACGGGCCCGAACACGAGGTTCCCGATCGGCACCGTGCCGCCGAACGCCATGAACCACAGTGGCATCACCGCCGCGCGCTCGGTGTCGGCGAGGTTCTGTTGGAAGATCGTGCTCAGCGCGGTCGCCGTCAGGAAGTACGTGAAGCCGACGGCGAGCGCGACCGGGAACGCCGGGCCCGCCGACCGGACGAGTGCGAACGCGCCGAGACTCACCGCGAACGCCGCGAACCCGATCGACACGAGATGCCGGCGGTCGATGCGGGAGAGGAACGTGCCGACCGCGAGGGCGCCGATGAACGCACCGAGACCCCACGTCACGTACAGCCACTTGTAGGTCGAGCCACTGGGTGAGAGCCCGAAGTTGAGCCGCGCGACCGACGGGAAGAGCCCGACGAACGGGAGGCTGAACAGCGAGAACATGCACATCGCCAGCAGCGATCGGCTGACGACCTCGCGCCGTCGGGCGATGTTGATGCCGGTCAGCAAGCGCCGCCAGCCGCGCTCGGGGTGATCGCCCCGCACGTCGGGGATGCGCACGACGATCAGCGCGGCGATGAGGAACAGGAACGTGGCGGCGTTGACGAGGAAGACCTGGGCGACCGAGAACCCGAGCACGGCGAGCACGGCCGCGAGCGTCGGACCGAGCACCCGGCTGCCGTTGATCGCCGCCGAGTTCAGGCTGATCGCGCCGGGGAGGTCGGCGCGGTCGACGAGCAACGGAATGCTCGCCTGGAAGGCCGGTGCGTTGAGCGCGTTGGCGATGCCCGTCAACGCGACCGCGCCGTACAGCG
The DNA here is from genome assembly GCA_963776935.1 of Ilumatobacteraceae bacterium. Classification (GTDB taxonomy): domain Bacteria; phylum Actinomycetota; class Acidimicrobiia; order Acidimicrobiales; family Ilumatobacteraceae; genus JALOLG01. The sequence goes on from CAVZOP010000002.1 coordinate 427,260, forward strand.
CCCACAGCGGGCTGTTCGTGGCGACGAGCGCGGCGAGGGCGACGGTGACGACCATCTGCACGACCTGCATGGTGATGAGAAAGCGAGCCCGGTTGAAGCGGTCGGCGAGCACCCCGCCGACCAGCGAGAGCATCAGCATCGGACCGAGCTGCACGAAGATCAGCAGTCCGACGAGGGCGGCCGATTCGGTGCGGTCGTCGATGTAGGCGGGGAGCGTGAAGTTCTGCATCCACGTGCCCACGAACGACAACGCCATGCCGACGAACACGATGCGGAACTCGCGGTACGCGAGCGCGGCCCTGATCGTGCCGGGCGCATGGTGACGATCGTGACGACGGTGACGATCGTGTGGAGCGTTGATCGAGGACATGTCTTGACCCGCCGGTCAAGATATCGCCGGGTCCCTCGCCGACGTGAACCGCCGCGCGAAGCTCCCGGGATGGCGGATCGGCAACCGGGTCTCGACAGTCGTGCCGAGGTCGTGGTCGCCTGCCGGTCACCGCTCGGCACGTTCAGCGGCTGCCCGCTGTGCGACGGCGAGTTGAGGCCCGAGCACGCCCACTTCCGGTGCGCGACGTGCGGCTGGCGCGACTCTTGCTGTGACTGACTCCGGCGGTCGACGGTTCAGCCGTTGATGAGCTCGGCGATCGGTCCCAGCGACTGCGCCGGGCCGCCGATGAGCATCGTCGTGAGGCACGTCTCACGCCATCGCTCGAGATCGGCGCGGATCTTGTCGGGCGGCCCCACGAGCGCCACGTCCTCGACCATCGCCAACGGGATCGCCGCCGCCGCTTCCTGCTTCTTGCCCTCGAGGTACAGCTCCTGCACCCTGGTCGCGACTGCCTCGTATCCCATCCTGGCGAACACCTCGAAGTGGAAGTTGGCGCCGCGTGCGCCCATCCCACCGGCGTACAGGGCGAGGAACGGCCGGATGAAGTCGGCGCATGACTCGACGTCGTCGCCGGGGATGATCGTGATCGTCGACGCGATCTCGAACGTGTCGGCACGCGACGGATCACCGCTCGCGGCGAACCCCTCGGCGAGGCGCTCGCGGTAGAACGCGTCGGCCGAGGGGGAGAAGAACAGCGGGAGCCAGCCGTCGCAGATCTCGGCCGCCAGGGCGACGTTCTTCGGCCCCTCGGCGGCGAGGTACACCGGGATCGTCGGGCGGAGCGGGTGGATCGTCGACTTGAGCGCCTTCCCCAGTCCCGTTCCGCCCTGCAGCGGGAGGTCGTAGTGCTCGCCGTGGAACTCCACGGGTGCATCGCGGGCGACGATGCGGCGCACGATCTCGACGTACTCGCGGGTCCGTGCCAGCGGTCTGGGGTACGGCTCGCCGTACCAGCCCTCGACGACCTGCGGCCCTGACGCGCCGAGACCGAGGATGAACCGCCCGCCGGACAGATGGTCGAGTGACATCGCCGCCATCGCTGTCGCGGCCGGCGTTCTGGCCGACATCTGCATGATCCCGGTGCCGAGCTTGATCCGTTCCGTTTGCGCACCCCACCACGCGAGCGGGGTCACGGCGTCGGAGCCGTACGCCTCGGCGGTCCAGACCGAGTCGAAGCCGAGCCGTTCGGCCTCCTTGATGGCCTCGAGCGCGCCCGTGGGCGGTCCCGCCGACCAGTAGCCGGTGTTGTAGCCGAGCTTGATGTCACCCATTCCTGGCACGGTAGGGCAGGGCGGGCGTGTCACGATCACTCGGGTGGACGACGACGTGATCCCGGTGACGCGGTCGGTGCGAATCCCGCGCCGCGAGCTGGAGGTGCGCTTCACCACGTCGGGCGGTCCCGGCGGTCAGCACGCGAACAAGTCGGCGACACGGGTCGAGCTCCGCTTCGACGTCGCGACGTCGAGCGCGCTCGGGCCTGGACAGCGCCAGCGCGTGCTCGACAAGCTCGGTCCGCTCGTCAGGATCGTCGTCGACGACGAGCGCAGCCAGCTCCGCAACCGCTCGATCGCCGAGGAGCGCCTGGTCGAGCGGCTCCGCGACGCCTTGCACGTGGACCGCCCCCGGCGCCCGACGCGCCCGACCAAGGGCTCCGTCGACCGCCGGATCCAGTCCAAGAAGCAGCGCGCCGAAACCAAGTCCCAGCGCCGACGCCCACCCCCCGACGACTGACCCCGCCCGGCTCATCCGTTCTGGGCCGCAGCACCGCTTCCGTGCTGCAGCTGGTCGGTGAGGTCAGGCGCCGGACGAGCCGGCGACCGGACGTGTCGCGCCCCGAGCGTCCTGTGAGCCGGCTCAATCAGACTCGGAACGTGACCGGGAGGTGTTCGGGGCCGAAGATGCCGACGCTGATGGGCTTCCAGGTCACGTCGCCGTCGAGGGCGAGGTCGGGCATCCGGCGGGCGAGGATCGGAAGCGCCTCTTGCAGTTCGGCGCGGGCGAGCGCGGCACCGAGGCAGTAGTGGATGCCCGAGCCGAACGTCAGCTGCGGCCGATCCGGCGGGTCGCGGGTGATGTCGAACGTGCCGGGCGACTCGAACGCCTCGGGATCATGGTTGGCAGCTGCCATCGACGGCATGATCATCGTTCCCTTGGGGAACAGGATGTCGCGGTACTCGATGTCCTCGCTGGCGAAGCGTCCGGTGCCGCGGATCGCGCCGAAGTAGCGCATCGCCTCCTCGACCGCGCGCTGCGCCAGCTCGGGCTGCTCGCCCAGGAGCTTCCACTGCTGGGGGTGCTCGGCGAACAGGGCCACGGTGCAGCCGAGCTGGTTGCGGGTGGTGTCGGTGCCGCCGATGATGACCGCTTCGACCATCATCACCAGCTCGTCGGACGACAGGCGGTCGCCCTCTTCCTCGGCGGCGATGAGGTCGGTGATGAGGTCCTCGGCGGGGCGCGTGCGGCGGTCGGCGATGAGGCCCCGGGTGTACTCGTCGAGCTCGTCCTGGGCGGCGGTGATGATCGGCAGGTCCTCGTGGAGGTTGCCGTTGAAGATCCGCAACACGTCGGATGCCCAGCGGCTGAACAGCTGCCAGTCCTCCTTCGGTGCGCCGAGCAGCTCGCAGATGATCGGGATCGGGTAGGGCTCGCAGATGTCGACCGCGATGTCGGCGCGGCCGGTCGGCGCGACCGGATCGACGAGCGAGTTCACGACCTCACGCATGAACGGCCGCAGGCGATCAGCGGCACGCGGCGAGAACGCCTTGCCGACGAGGCGCCGGAGGCGCGTGTGCACTTCGCCTTCGGCCGACAGGATCGACTCCCGGTTGCGATCGGTGAACTTCGGGTCGTCGATGCCGTACATCTCGAGGATCCGGCTCGACGCGCTGTGCCAGCGCTTGTCGCGCAGCACGGCGACCACGTCGTCGTAGTGCAACACCGAGAAGCCGAACGGGTTGCGTGCGATCCAGCTCTCCCGAGCGGTCGCGGCGACGGTGTCAGCTTGCTCGTCGAACGTCAGGCCCGCATCGAGGAAGTCGAGCACCGGGAGCTCGAGCTCGAACACCGAAGTCGCGGTCGTTTGACTCATGGGTCGACTGTACGCCCGGTCGTGTTCGACCCTCCCACCCGAGGTGGCCGCAGGTGGTCAGCGCCCGGCCGCCGCCCTCGCCTTGATGCGCGCTTGGACTTCCGGCCGGCGCAGCGGCGGCACGGTCGGCGGCGGCTGCCGGCGCGGCGGCAGGGTGGCGAGCAGACGCGTCGTCGACGCCGTGACCTCGCTGACGGCGGCTTCGAACGCTTCGGTGACAGCGGCGGGCACGGTCGCCAGCCCACTGACCTTGCGAACGTACTGGCGGGCGGCGGCGCTGATCTCCTCGGCCGTGGCGGGCGGTTCGAGACCTCGAAGCTCGGTGATGTTGCGGCACATGTTCGCAACGATACGAGACCGATCCGAACGTCAGGCGTCGAGGGCCACCAGGGGATCGACGTACGGGGTGCCGAGGAACTCGGCGACGGGCTCGTTCGTCACGTGGCCTCCGGCGGTGTTGACCCCGAGCGCGATTGCCGGATCCTGACGCGCCGCACCGCCGGCGCCGAGCAGAGCGACGTCGAGTTGATAGGGGAGCGTGGCGTTGGTCAGCGCGTACGTCGACGTGTGCGGCACCGCGCCAGGCATGTTCCCGACGGCGTAGTGGATGACACCGTGCATGTCGTAGACGGGTTCGTCGTGCGTCGTCTCGCGGATCGTCTCGATGCAGCCGCCCTGGTCGATGGCCACGTCGACGATCACCGACTGCGGCTTCATGCCGCGCACCATGTCGTCGCTCACGACGACCGGCGCGCGCCCGCCGGCGACGAGCACCGCCCCGATCACGAGGTCGGCATCGGCGACGGACCGTTCGATCGCCCCACGGTTCGACGCCAGCGTCATGATCCGGCCCTTGTGGATCTGGTCGACCCAGCGCAGGCGGTCGAGGTTCTTGTCGATCAAGACCACCTCGGCCTCCATGCCGGCTGCGATCCACGCTGCGTTCCAACCGACGTTGCCGGCGCCGAGCACGACGACGCGTGCCGGCCGCACGCCTGGCGCGCCACCCATCAGCACACCCCGTCCACCGTTGTGCCGCTCGAGGAAGTGGGCGCCCATCTGGGGCGCCAGCCGTCCGGCGACCTCGCTCATCGGCGCCAGCAACGGCAGCGCGCCGTTGTCGAGTTGCACCGTCTCGTAGGCGATCGACGTCGTGCCGGCCGCGATCAGGGCCCGCGCGACGTCGGGGTAGGCGGCGAGGTGGAGGTACGTGAACAGCGTGAGATCCCGACGCAGGAAGCCGAACTCCTCCTCCTTGGGCTCTTTGACCTTGACGACCATCTGCTGCGACCAGGCGTCGGCGGCGGTGGGCACGATGTCGGCCCCGGCGGCGCGGTAGTCGTCGTCGTAGATCGACGCACCCACGCCGGCGCCGGTCTCGACGAACACGTTGATGCCGTGGCGTTCGAACTCACGGACACCGTCGGGCGTCAACGCCACCCGGTGCTCCGCGGTCTTGATCTCCTTCGGCACGCCGACGGTCCGGATGGTTGCTGACGTCGTTGTCATGGCGTGAGCGTAGGCGCACACCCGTCCGATGACGATCTGCTACACCTGCGGCCATGAGGGCCTTCCAGAACTTCGTCAACGGCAAGCACACCGACGCGGCCGACGGTCGGACGACCGCCGTCGTCAACCCGTCGACCGGCGAGGAGTACGCGACCGCGCCGCTGTCGGGACCGGCCGACATCGACGCCGCGATGGAGGCGGCGAGCGCGGCCTTCGAGGAGTGGGGCGACACCACGCCCTCCGAGCGCTCGCTGGCGTTGATCCGCATCGCCGACGCGGTGGAGGCGCGCGCCGAGGAACTGATCGCACTGGAGGCCGAGAACTGCGGCAAGCCGATCGAACTGACCCGCAGCGAGGAGATCCCGCCGATGGTCGACCAGATCCGGTTCTTCGCCGGTGCGGCTCGCCATCTCGAGGGCAAGAGCGCCGGCGAGTACATGAAGAACATGACGTCGTTCGTGCGTCGTGAGCCGGTTGGTGTGTGCGCCCAGGTCGCTCCGTGGAACTACCCGATGATGATGGCGGTGTGGAAGTTCGCGCCGGCGATCGCGGCGGGCAACACCATCGTGCTGAAGCCGAGCGACACTACGCCGGCCACGACCGCGCTGCTGGCCGAGATCGCCGCCGAGTTCCTGCCGGCCGGCGTGTTCAACGTCATCTGCGGCGACCGCGACACCGGGAGGGGGATGGTCGATCACGACATCCCGGCGATGGTGTCGGTCACCGGTTCCGTGCGGGCCGGCATGGAGGTCGCCGGCGCCGCGTCGAAGAGCCTCAAGCGGGTTCATCTCGAGCTCGGTGGTAAGGCGCCGGTCGTCGTGTTCGACGACGCCGACATCGCCGCCGCCGCGGAGGGCATCGCCATCGCCGGGTACTTCAACGCCGGGCAGGACTGCACCGCGGCCACTCGTGTGATCGCCAGTCCCGGCATCTACGGCGACATCGTCGCCGCTCTGGCCGAGCAGGCGGCCGGCACCAAGGTCGGCAAACCTGATGACGAGGACATCCTGTACGGACCCGTCAACAACACCAACCAGCTCGCCCACGTGAGCGGCTTCCTCGAGCGCGTCCCCGACCACGCGCGCGTCGCTGCAGGCGGCTCGCGAATCGGCGACAGCGGCTACTTCTTCGAGCCGACCGTCGTTGCCGACCTCCACCAGGACGACGAGATGATCCAACGCGAGATCTTCGGTCCGGTCATCACGGTGCAGCAGTTCTCCGACGAGGAGGAAGCGGTGCGGTGGGCGAACGGTGTCGAGTACGGGCTGGCGTCGAGCGTCTGGACCAAGGACTTCGGACGAGCGATGCGGATGGCCAAGCGGCTCGACTTCGGCTGTGTGTGGATCAACACCCACATCCCGATCGTCGCCGAGATGCCGCACGGCGGCTTCAAGAAATCGGGCTACGGCAAGGACCTGTCCGCCTACGCTCTCGACGACTACACCCGCATCAAGCACGTGATGGCGAACATCGACAGTTAGGACGCCGTGCAACTCCTCGAGCGCGACCACGAGCTCGGATTGCTGGGCCAGTGGCTCGGGGAGGCGGAGGCCGGTCACGGGCGGGTGGTGTTCGTCGGTGGTGAGCCGGGCATCGGCAAGACGTCGCTCGTCACGACGTTCGCGGCGACGGTGGGCGGAGCCGTCCGTGTCGGCTTCGGGCGCTGCGACGCGCTCGTCACGCCACGCGCACTCGGCCCGTTCCTCGAGGTCGCGGCCGAGCTCGAGATCGCCGCCAGCGACGACCGTGACGGTCTCGTGCGCGGCTTCGTCGACGACCTCAAGCGATCCGGACCGACCCTGATCGTCGTCGAGGACGCGCACTGGGCGGATGAGGCGACGATCGAGGCGTTGGCGATGCTCGGCCGCCGCGCCGTCGGCCTCCCGGTGCTGCTCGTCGTCACCTATCGCGAGAACGAAGTCACGGCGGACCACCCGCTGCGGGTGGTGCTCGGGGATCTGGCCACGTCGGCCGGGTCGTCGTGGCTGGCGCCAGGACCGCTGTCGCTCGAGGCGATACGGGAGCTGGCCGGGTCCGACGGTGCGACGGCCGAGGAGCTGTACCAGCGCACCGGCGGCAACCCGTTCTATGTGACGGAGGCGCTGGCCGAGCCGGGGACCGCGGTGCCCACCACGGTGCGCCTCGCCGTGCTCGCACGTGCTGTCACGACTGCCGCCATCGGCACGCGCCGATGGTCGACGCCGTGTCGGTGGTTCCGGGACGGGCCGAGACGTGGCTCATCGACGCGATGTGCGACCCGTCGTCCGACGACGTCGACCTCTGCGTCAATCGCGGTGTGCTGGTCGCAGTGGAGGGCACGTTCGCGTTCCGCCACGAAGTCGCCCGACTGGCTGTCGAGGCCGAGCTCGGCGACGGACAGCGACGTGAGCTGCACGGCCGCGCGATCGCGGCCCTTTCCGCGGCGTCCGGCTGTCGATCCGGCGCGGATCGCCCATCACGCCGACGCCAGCGGTGACGAGGCCGCTGCCGCGCGCTACTCGATGTACGCCGCGCTCCAGGCGTCGGCACGGGCGGCGCATCGCGAGGCGCTGCGGCACGGCGAACGGGCGCTCGCCCTGCGGCACACGCTCTCGCCCGACGAGGTGGCGGAACTGGAGACACGGTTGGCGTTCTCGCTGGTGGCGTCGGCCCGTGCCGACGAAGCTGTCACGTGGGCCGACGAGGCAGTCGCGCACTGGCGTGCGGCGGGCGACGAGCTCAAGGAGGCCGACGCCCTCACCGTGCTCGCCAATGCCCTGGGGAGCAGCGGCCGGACTGCGGCAGGCATGGAGGCGATCGCCCGGTCGATCGACCTGCTCGAGTCGCACCCGCCCGGCCGCGAGTTGGCCGCCGCCTACACCCGCCTGACGTCGTCGCACATGCTGGCGCGCGATCGTGACACCGCGGTGTCATGGGGCGAGCGGGCGATCGCGCTCGCCTCCGAGCTCGACGATCCGTTCCTGCTCGGTCGGGCGCTGATCGAGACTGGGATCGCCGACGTGATGGACGAGCGGTTCGAAGGCCTCGTCCGCATCAACCAGGGCATCGAGCTCGGACGACAGCAGGGGCTGCCGGCGCTGATGTCGCACGGCTTCAGCCAGATCGGCTCCGGATGTGGCGAGCTGCGCCGCTACGACCAGTCCGTGCCGGCGCTGATCGAGGCCGCAGCCATCTCGGCAGAGCAGAGCTTCGAGGCCAATCGTCGCTACGTCGTTGCGTGGCTCGCCCGCTGCCGGTTCGACCAGGGGCAGTGGAACGAGGCCGAGATCCTGGCCCGGGATGCCTTGGCCGGCTCGACCAGTGTCACCTACATCCGCTTCGTCGGCCTGAACACGCTGGGGTGGTTGCGTGCCCGTCGGGGGAGTGACGACGTGTGGCCGCTGCTCGACGAGGCGCTCGAGATCGCCGACGCGATCGGACACCTGCAGCGACTGTGGCCCTCTGCGGTCGCCCGCGCCGAAGCCGGCTGGCTCGAGGGGGATGTCCAGTCGCACGTCCCGTTGCTCGAGCGCTCGTTCGGGCTCGCCGCCCAGTGCCGTCACGGTGTCGCGATGGGTGAGCTGGCGGTGTGGCTGCGGCGGGCGGGACGTGAGGTGGCGCTGCCCGAGGGTGTCACCGGGCCGTTCGTCGACTGGGCCGGTGGCGACCACATCACGGCCGCGGCGGGGTTCCGTCGGATGGGGTGCCCGTACGAGGCGGCGAGCGCGTTGGTCGATGCCGGCGACACGGCATCACTCCGGGAGGCGCTGGCGACGTTCGAGCGCCTCGGAGCGGCGCCGGCAGCCGGCAGCGTCGTGCGTGAGCTGCGCCAACGTGGCGTGCGGGTCGCGTCGAAGCGGGTCCGTGATCCACAGCAGTCGGCGCATCCGTCAGGGCTGAGCGAGCGAGAGGTCGAGGTGCTGAGGTTGGTCGCGGCCGGCTTCACCAATCCACAGATCGCGGCCGCCCTGTACATCAGCCGCAAGACCGCTGAGCACCACGTCTCGAGCATCCTCGTGAAGCTCGGCGTGTCGTCGCGCACCGAGGCGGCGGCCGCCGCCGTACGCCTCGAGATCGTCAGCCGGTAGTTGGCGGCCACCCCCTGAGGCGAATCGGCCGATCCGGATGGGGCAGGCGAATGGGGCACGTGCCCCATGTGCGGCGGTGCCGACGGTCGCATCATCGCCGCATGAACCGCTACCTCATCGAACGAACCATTCCGGGCGCCGGTCAGCTCTCGAGCGACGAGCTGAAGGCCATCTCACAGAAATCGGTCGAGGTCATCTCCGCGATGGCGCCTCGGCTGCAATGGGTGCAGAGCTATGTCACCGACGACGCCATCACATGTCTCTACCTCGCCGAGGACGAGGAGACGATGCGCGAGCACGGGAGGCGGGGCGGGTTCCCGGTCGACTCCGTACGGGTCGTCCACAAGGTGATCAACCCGATGACGGCGGAGGCCTGACGTGCGTCGCTCGACGATCATCCTCTTCGGCGTCGCGGCCGCGGCGGTGACCGCGGCGGCGGTCGTCGTGCCGTCGGCGATGGCCAGTGGCAACGACGGCCCCCTCGACGGCGTTCGTTCGGCGACCCGCCAGTACCGCAAGGTCGAGCGGGCAGTCGACGCGGGTTACGTCCAGTTCTTCGGCTGCGTGCACGAGCCGCTCGCCGGGTCGATGGGGATCCACTTCGTCAACGGCGCACTCGTCGGCGACGCGGCGGTCGACGCTTCGACGCCGGAGGCGCTGATGTACGAGGTCAAGCCGGACGGCAACCTCGAGCTCATCGGCGTCGAGTACGTGGTCTTCAAGGAGGCGTGGGACGCCGCCAACCCGGAGCCGCCGGAGCTGTTCGGTCAGACGTTCAACACCGTCGCCAGCCCGAACCGCTACGGCATCGATCCGTTCTACGAACTGCACGCGTGGGCGTGGAAGACCAACCCGACCGGCCCCCACCAGGACTACAACCCGGCGGTGCTGTGCCCGGGGACCGAGGGCCACACGCACTGATACGCGGCGACCCGCACTGAATCCTCATGGAAAGGGGACTGAGGACCTTCGCGACGGCGGAGGTCCTCAGTGCGCGCCCCACTCGTAGTTCTGCTTCACGAGGTCGAGGTAGACGAACGTCTCGGTGTTGACGACGCCTGGTATCGATCGCAGCTGGTTGGTGATCGACAGCAACCCGCTGTCGTCGGCGACCAGCACCTCGCACAGCAGGTCGAACTGGCCGGCCGTCACCACCAGGTATTCGACGCCCTCGATGTTCTCGACCGCCGCGGCCGGCCCCTCGACCGGACCGCTGACGCGCACCCCGATCATCGCCATCCGCCGTTTGCCGAGCGACAACGGGTTGGTCACCGCCACCACCTGGATGACGCCGGCGTCGAGCAGCCGCTGCACCCGCTGGCGGGCCGCCGCCTCCGACAGGCCGACGGCGCCCCCGATCTTGGTGAAGGGCATTCGGCCATCGTGCTGGAGTTGTTCGATGATCGCCCGGTCGACCGGATCGAGTCGGGCATCGGTAGGGGTCGCTCGCTTCTTCACCATCGACGGGACACAGTACGGGCTAGCCTCGTCGGACCATGTCCAGTCCCGACGCGCCACGAATCGCGCTCGCTCCCGACACGGCACCCGACTGGCTCGCCGAGGCGATCGCCGAGGGGGGCGGGCACCTCGTTCCGCTGGCGGACGCCGACGGCGTCATCTGGGCCGATCCTCGCGATCCGGCGGCGCTCGAGGCGGCGTTGCCGGAGGCGACCAATGCAACATGGGTGCAGTTGCCGTTCGCCGGGATCGAGAACTTCGTCCACCTCATCGACGACGACCACGTCTGGACGTGCGGCAAGGGCGTGTACGCCGAGCCCGTTGCCGAACTGGCGCTCGCCGTCGGTCTCGCCGGTCTGCGTGGCATCGGACAGTACGCACGCAGCAACGACGTGGACCCGCCCGGTCGGCCGCAACCTGCTCGGCGGACGGGTCAGCATCCTCGGCGGTGGCGGGATCGCCGAGTCGCTCGTCCGCCTGCTGCAGCCGTTCGACTGCCACATCACCGTCGTGCGCCAGAACGTCCGCGACATGGACGGCGTCGACGACGTGCTCGAAGCCGACCGGTACCCCGACGCACTCGCGGGCGCGGATCTGGTGGTGCTCGCGTTGTCGCTGACTCCCGAGACCGAGGGGATCATCGGCCAGGGCGAGTTCAAGCTGATGGAGGGGCACGCCTGGTTGGTGAACGTCGCGCGCGGCCGTCACATCGTGACCGACGACCTCGTCGAGGCGCTGCGCGACGGCGTGATCGGCGGCGCCGCGCTCGACGTCACCGACCCCGAACCGCTGCCCGCCGACCATCCGCTGTGGACGCTGCCGAACTGCATCATCACGCCGCACGTCGGCAACACGCCCGAGATGGCGCGGCCGCTGCTGGCCGAGCGGGTGACCGCCAACGTGCGGCGGTTCGCGCAGGGCGCCGAGCTGATCGGGCTGGTCGACACCGAACTCGGGTACTGATCGGTGGGCGAGAAGCCAGCTGTCGTGCTCGATGCCGGGCGACTGGCGGGGCTGCTGGCCGACGACGACCGCAGGCGCGTGTTCGCCGCCGTCGAGCTCGGCGCGACCTCGCTCGACGAGGCGGCGACGAGCGCCGGGCTTCCGGTACCACGCGCCGCCAAGGCGCTGTCGACGCTGGCCGGAGCCGGGCTCGTCGTGCAAGGCGACAGCGGTGGCCTGTACGTCGTCGGTGCGGCGTTCAAGGTGGCGGCCCGCGAGGCGCTGTCGCGGCCGTCGAGCGACGAGCACGCCGATCGGCCCGACGAGACTGCGGCGTGTGTTCGACGCGTTCGTGCGCGACGGCCGGCTCACGCAGATCCCGACCAGTCGTCAGAAGCGACTCGTCGTGCTCGACTGGCTCGCCCAGGAGTTCGAGCCCGGCACCCGGTACAGCGAGCCGATGGTCAACCTGATCCTCGGCAAACGGCATCCCGACACCGCCGCCTTGCGGCGCTACCTCGTCGACGAGGGCCTGCTCGATCGAGCGGGCGGCGAGTACTGGCGGGCGGGCGGGACGGTCGAGCTCGACCCGTCGTAGCCTGCCCACATCCGCACCCACTACGACGTTCTGGGCGTTCCGGTCGACGCTGACGCGACGAGGATCCGTACGGCGTATCGCGACCGGCGCGCGTGCATCATCCCGACCACGGGGGTGGCGCGTCGGCCGCCGAGATGGCGGCGATCAACGAGGCCTATCGAGTCCTTGGTGACGATGCCCGTCGCGCGGCGTACGACCGACAACTCCGATCACCAATGGGACAGAGCGAGCCGTCGTTCGTCGCGCCGAGCTCCGAACGCGACCGTGGCCTACCCGGTGCCCGGCCCGCCGGCCCGGATCCCGTGGAAGTTGATGGGCGTGATGGCGGCCATCGGCATCACCGTCGTCCTGGTCGGCGCCGCCCTGCGCGGGCCGGACGTCGAACGGCCGCCCGATGGAGTGGTCGGCCCCGGTTCATGTGTCACGATCGAGTCGAACGCCGACGCTCGCGAGGTCAATTGCACCGGCGTCGGCGACCTCGTCGTCGCCGCCGTCGTCGGGGTTCGACGACACGTGTCCGACCGGCACCGACCCGCACCGCGACCAGCAGGGCCTCGGCATTGCCTGCGTCATCCCAGAGGCGGGGCCCTGAACTGAGTACCGTCGGCGACGTGGAAGTACCTCCGCCACCCCCGCCACCGTTCCCGTCCTCATCGGTGCCCCCGCCCCCGCCAGGGCCTGTTCCCGGGCCACCACCGGCGGCGACACCGGGGCCGGTCGAGTCGCCACCTCCCCCGCGCCACCCGGCTGGGCGGCGGGTGACGCAGCCCCGCCGCGTCGGTCGGGGCTGGCGCTCGCATCGATGATCCTCGGGATCATCGGGCTCGTGCTGTGCTTCATCCTGATCCCGGCACTGTTGGCGCTGATCTTCGGAATCATCTCCGCCCGTCAGATCAAACGCAGCGGCGGTGCGCTGACCGGCTCGGGGTTCGCCCGCGCCGGTTGGATCATGGGTGCCATCGGGCTGTTGGCGGGCGGCGGGCTCATCGCCGCATCGGCGGCCGGCGTCCTCGACGACGGCGAGACCGGCGTGTTCGACGTCGAGGCCGGCGAATGCGTGTCCTTCGATTTCGAACTGGACTCCGACATCCCCGACGAGATCACGACGGTCGAGGTCGTCGATTGCGACGAGCCCCACGATGCCGTGGTGATCCAACAGGGCGAGCTGAACCCGGATGAGGACCGCGAGTACCCATCCAACCGGGCTCTCCTCGAGGAGGCCGCGGCGGGTTGTGGAGTGGAGGACCTCAGCAACATCATCACGGTCTTCCCGAACGAGGAGAGTTGGGACGAGCAGGGCGGACCGTACGTCTGCTTCGAGATCAGCGACGCTTGATCGTCGGCACCGCGTTTGGAGCTGTGCAGATGCGTAGGCCGGGTGCGGTCCGCGACCCTGCTGCTAGCCTGCGGCTTCCCGCACAGGGCGATTAGCTCAGTTGGAAGAGCGCCACGTTCACACCGTGGAGGTCATGGGATCGAGGCCCGTATCGCCCACCAGGTCAACCCTAGTGTCGTGAGTCAGAAATGACCGCGTTGATGGACGGGTTCGTTCATCATGGACCCGGAACGACTCTCGTCTTGCGCTCTGTTCGAAGGATTTACCGAGGATCAAATCGTTGTATGCACCGCGCGGTTTCAAGAGGTCGAGGTCCTCTCCGACCACAACATCGCGCGCGAAGGCGACGATGCGTACACGTTCTTCATCGTGCTCGCCGGGGAGGTCGACGTTCATCACGAGTTTCGCCGTGTCGCCACCCTGAGGCGAGGCGACTTCTTCGGTGAGATGGCCCTCGAGTCCAGCCGCAAGCGGAACGCGCACGTTGCCTCGCGTGGTCGGGTGAAGCTCGCGAAGCTGATGGCTTGGGACTACAAGACGATGGTCGAGGAGCATCCGGTGGTGCACGATCGGATCGCCGCGATCATCGTTGAGCGGTCACAGCAGTCCTGACGGACGCGAGATTCAACGACGCGCAGGGCCTCGAAAGCGCCGAAGCGAGCTCGAACGACGTCCCTACTCGGCGACATCCGGCGAGCTGACTCTCGTCGCGGGCCGCGGGCCAGTCGATCTCGTAACAACGGTGAGCCTCTGCAGGCGTTTTCTCGACATCACAGAACGTGCGATGCAGAACGTCGGTCTCGGTCGAGTTGCCAACGACACAGTAGGCGCTTCGGCTCGGGTCCCGCCCAGGCGACCGGTGACGCCCGTTAGGGACGTGCGAGCACACTGTCGGACTTCTAGCCTGCGATGCAGCCGTACGTCAATGTGCGCTGCTGCGGGCGGCGGATTCGAGACGCTGTCTGGCCTGGTTCCGAGTTGCTTGGCGTCGGTGGGTCGTGCTGGTAGCTCGGCGATCGGCACACGCCACGTCGTGAACGACGAACCCGCGAGCCGGTGAGCGAAGTGCCGCATCACGTCCGAGTGGGGCGAGGTGCGCACGAAGTGGTCGAGTGCCGCTTGGTCGGTCCACGCTGACAATGTCCAGTATGTCTTGCGGCTCGGCTCGGCGATCATCGACACGCCGAGACCGCCCGGCGTGTGTAGGACCTGGCGCCGCAGCTTCATCGGGCCCGCAGGAAGGCGAGCGTGTCTCGGTAGGAATGCAATGTCCAGGCGCGAGCCGAGCACGAACGCGTCGGGCCCTGCGAGGGGTTGTCGGGTCGTGGTCCACGGCAAGGCAGCCGATCGCACGACACTGCCAGTTTGGTGGCGTCGTGACGGTCGTCGGCGGGGTGGGCCGACTTGAGGAAGAAGGGTCGCGGTGTCGGTGGTCGACCTCAAGGCGATCGATACCAGCAACACCTGGACAGGCAGGCGAAGCCACCGGTAGACGCCGCCTGGTTGACCATTCACGTCGACGTCAGCGACGGCGACGTACACGTTGGCCGGGAACACCGCCACGAGGTACGCGGCGAGCGAGCCGTCCCACGCTGCGACGGTGCCGTACCAGGCCGACGAGAGCGGCTCCGAAGGCGATTTCGATCACGCCCGTGGCGGCGACTATCAGCTCCGGCGCCGGCACCCAGGTCGGGAGGTGGGCGATGAACGGGTCGGGTTCGGCGAGGTGAGCGAAACCGGCGAAGACCATCGCCACCGCCGTTCCGCGTCGCAACGCGGTGGGCCACCCGGAACCGCGCCCGAAGGCGGCAGCCACACAAGCCACGCTGGCCAGGATCAAAACGAACATCATGTCAACATCTCCTCTAAACTAGACAATGACTAGTCTACCTTCTCATGGTCAAACTTGTCAACGCCTAGATTGAGGTAGGATGGGAGCATGCCCAGAAAACCAGGGCCGTACCACCACGGCAATCTCCGCCGCGCCGTACTCGATGCGGCCCTCGCAGTGATCTCCGAGGGCGGTGCCGACGGACTCAGTCTGCGGCAACTGGCGACCCGCATCGGCGTCTCGCACGGCGCTCCAGCGCATCACTTCGGTGACCGCGCTGGCCTGCTTACCGCCGTCGCGGCCGAGGGGTACGACTTGCTCGGCGACGCACTCGAAGTCGCCCGCGACGAGGGTGGCTTCCTTGAAGTCGGCCTGGCCTACGTCCAGTTCGCGATCGGCCACCCGGCCCACTTCCAAGTGATGTACCAACCGACTCTGTACCGCTCCGACGACCCGGCCGTGCAAACCGCTCGAGCGAGGGCCGCCTCAGCGCTCTACGCCAGCGCCACCACGATCGGCGCCGCCGCGCCCGCGACCGACGTGGGACTCGCCGGCTGGTGTCTGATGCATGGCTTGGCGACCCTCTGGCTCGCCGGCAACCTCCGCGCCGACACCGACGATCCGATCGCGCTCGCCCGCTCGATCGCGACGTCGACCTTCTCCTCCGCGCGTCACACGCTCCCGGCCGAGAAGGACGTCCGGCCAAGACGTCAGGACACGAACAATAGGCGGGGGCCATACCCAACCAGTCCGCAGCAAAGATCCGCCGGCAGCGACTCGTTGACATGGACACTCCATTCCGGGCACATCGGCCCTCAAGGTAGATGTTTCGTCCGCGGCGGCGAATGAGTGGGTTGTTCGAGGTGTGGGGCTTCGGCGACCTGGTTCGGCCAATCCTTGGTGGTGAGATCCCGCGACGAGCTTGTCCGTGGTGGTGGACACGGGAGCTACGCCTTATGTGGTTTGGTGTGGTTGGTGGGTGCCGGCCGGTCCGGCGCCACGGTGGGAACCGGCGGTCCGCCGGTCGCAGTGACGGCGGCAGGCATGAAGGGCGCCGCCGCGCCAGGTCCTGGTCTAGCGGGTGGGTGTCGTGGCGTGGTCGGTCAGGTGACGGGTGCGTTGCGTGGGCGTTGCCGTGCGCCCGGCACGGCAGCGGACTGCCACACCCAGGTGGGCATGCCGCGCATGTAGGCAGGGGTGACCCGGCGGGTCGTCCACGCCCGATGGGCGGCAATGTCCAAGCGTCGATGATCGTGGTGTTCACAGCGTCCTCGTTTAGTAGGATGAGGCGGCCGTACGGAGATCACCTTCCGGGACCTTCTCTGCCGCTGGCCGCGACGGGGCGTTGCGGACCACAGTAAGGACGGCCGATCCACAGAAGAGCTTCGAAGAGCGGTGGAGACGCCGAGCCGGCCAGGCTCACGATCCGATCGAACAAAGTGGCGGGGGACGTAGGGCGCGGCGAAGCGAGTGGGGCCTGTCGCGCTTGGTGATCCCAACTCGGCTGGGGATGCGTCGCACGATCCGACCGGCTGCGTGGCGGCGAGACGCTGCCCGCTGGCTCGGTGAAGATCCAAGCCCTGCGACCCGGCTCGCGGATGGCCAGATCGACACGGGTACGCCGTGGTGACGACGTCGTACACCGCCGAACGCTTGCGGGCTCGATGACCTAACGCAGCTGTCGATTGCTCATCTCCGCGGAAGTCGCTCGCCGAGCGGGCAGAATCTGTCCGTGCGGTATCGGTTCGCCGAAGGCCTGCTGGACACGACTCGTACGAGCTGTTCTGCGACGGCGAGCAGGTCCACGTCGAGCCGCAGGTGTTCGACGTGCTGGCCTTCTCGTCGGGCCGACCGCGTCGTGCACAAGACGGAGCTCCTCGATGCCGTGTGGGGGCATCAGGTCGTCGCCGAGTCGGCGTTGACCACTCGTGTCAAGCAGCTCCGTCAAGCGGTCGGTGACAACGGGCGGGATGAGCGGATCGTGCAAACCATTCACGGCCGTGGCTACCGGTTCCATGCTCCCGTCGAGGAGTTCCCCGGTGGCCCGAGAGAACCGTTGTCGGTACCCGCGGAGCTGCGCCAGGAGATCCGCTTCTGCACGACGCCGGATCGTCCGCGCCTCGCGTGCACGACCGTCGGTACCGGTCCGCCGCTCGTGCGTGCAGCGCACTGGATCGCCCATCTCGACTACGACTGGCAGAGCCCGGTCTGGCGTCCTGGTTGGTCGGGTTGCTCGCCGGCACACATTGGTGCGCTACGACGAGCGAGGCTGTGGATTGTCGGATCGCGACGTCGACAACTTCTCGCTCGAGGCGTGGGTTCAGGATCTGGAGACCGTCGTCGACGATCTCGGTCTCGAACGCTTCCCGCTGCTTGGCGTTTCTCAAGGCGGAGCCGTCGCCGTCGCGTACGCGGCCCGGCATGCCGAACGAGTCACCCGTCTGGTCCTCTTCGGTGCGTACACGTGTGGGCGCATACGCAGGGCGACCACCGATGGGGATCCGACAGCGAGGCAGAACTGCAGATTGAGATGGTTCGCCTTGGTTGGGGACGAGAGGACGCAGCCTTTCGCCGTTTTTCTTCACATCCAGCTTCATCCGGGACCAACGCCTCCGGAGCTGTGGGAGTCATTCGCCGAGTTGCTGCGACGCACAACGCGTCAAGCGGGAGAAAAACGGCACGCCTCTTGGAATCGTGGGCCACGATCAGATGTCAGTGAAGCCGCAGGTCGGGTGCAAGCGCCCACCTTGGTACTGCACCCTCGCGACTGATTCGCGTTCCGGTGGAACGGGGACGAGTGCTCGCCTCGCTGATCCGGAGGAACGCTTCAAGCTCCTCCCCCAGCCGCAACCATCTTCTCCGCCAGGAGATGAGCCGGCGTGGACGGAGTTCCTCGACGAAGTCGAAGCCTTCCTCGCCTGATCTCGCACGCGGTCTCCAAGAATCACGCGATCCCTGATCGCACAATGCAGGGCATGCACGCACACATGGATGCCGACGCCTCGTCAGTCACCGGTCCACAAGTTCACCCACACGATCCTGTGCTCGCCGGTGTCCGGGCCATCGCCCCTCTCGCCGCCGGATTGATGCCACTGGCTTTGACGGTTGGGGACTACCACAGCCGCGATCCGGACTCCCCCCGCTGGTCGGCTGGGCGTCATGAGCGACGCTGTCTGGTGCCTGGGACAGCTCCACCTGGGATCCAGATGGCCCACAGTGGCGCACCGGCAGCGATTGTGGCGTCGGGAGCAACGCTGATGGTGAACATGCAGATGGTGCTATACGGCGCTGCGATGCGCAGGTACTGGTCGAGCCCGTCGCGATGGTGGCGCCTGGGAGCCGGACACCTCATGGTGAGTCCCGTGTTCGCCATCGTCACCGACCACCATCGAAGCAAGGACGACCCGGTACGGCGTCAGATGTTCTACCTGGCCGCAGGCCTGACGCTGTGGGTGACTTGGCTGGCGGTGCCGGCATCGGCTACGCCTTCGGCGGACTCCCGTCGGTGCCGGTACTGGCGTTGCTGAGTCCACTGGTGATCCTCAGCCTGGCGCTGCGCGCCGTCCGCGACACCCCCACGCTAGCCGCACTGATCGTGGCCTCGACCATCGCGGTCGCTGGGCGGCCTGCCGTACGACCTCGGCACGGTGTTTGCCGGCATGACGGGCATCGCCACCGGCCTCGTGGTCAGTGGAGTCGCTGGCACCGACGCAACCGCCGGAGGTCTGCGGCAATGGCCACGTGGTTCACCCTCATCGCGACGAGTGCCTTGACTCTCGCACTCAGGAGCCAGGGCCGTCGCTGATCGACAGCCGTGCCAAGCTTCCCACGTTCGTGCAGCACGCCAACCGCTCCGCCGGCTCCGGCGTTGATGGGTGCCCTTGCCAGCCGCAGTGTCGCAACCCAGGCGACTCGACGACCGACGTCATGCCGGTGCTCGCCGCAGTCGCTGCCGCCGTGCCGGTGGCCCTGCGGACACGCTCGATGGCGTTGCCGATCGTCGCCGGCGTCGCAGTGTTCATGCTTACGGCCGCCCTCCGCTGAGATCGGCGAGGACACAAGCCAGAATACAACGACTCGTCATCGCCCGAGGGATCTCCCCGAAGCAGCGCGCAAGGCACGTCCGCGAGCCGGCATTCCCGGGCACCTGGCTGGGACGTTATGCCCGCGTTACTGGACAGGGCAGCAGTGCGTTCCGACGCCGGGGCGGGAGTGGCCCCCCAGCGAGCCCGGCCACCGCGTTCGGTTGCGGCGGCTCGCCGTGACTTCCGGCGTTCGAGGGCAAGGGCACTGCGGCGCCACGATTACCGGATGCCGATATCGGACTGTGAGGCGGGCGCCCACGGATGGGGTCCAGCGCGAGCGGTTACACGAGCCGAACGGGGCGGCGAAGCGGTCTGGGCGCGGCTTGATAGACGCCGTGGCGGGAAGGAGCGGCGCCTGCCGTTGGGTAAGACGTCGCGGCTCGGGGCGTCTATCTGACACTGCCGGGTAAGTGGCGCCGCTGCAGTTCAGCCTGAGGGTGTAGAGGGTCATCGTCGCAGTGATGAACAGGTGGTTGCGCTGGGGCCAACCGAAGGCGAGGTTGGAGACGACCTCGGGCACGTGCAGCTTGCCGAGCAAGGTGCCGTGCGGGTCGAAGCAGTGCAGCCCGTCAGCTGTCGCCACGGCCCACACGCGCCCCCGACCGTCGAGCCGGGAGCAAGTCGAACGATCCGGCGTCGCAGTCGGCGAAGACGTCACCGCCGGAAAGGGAGCCGTCGTCATCGAGGTCGAAGCGCCGGATGTGTCGGCGGCGGGTGTCGGCGACGTAGAGCTGCTGCTCGTCGCAGCTGAAGGCGAGCCCGTTCGGCCGATCGAAGTCATCGGCGACGATCTGGACGTCACCGGATGGGTCGATGCGGTACACGTGACATCCGCCGACCTCGCTTTGCGCCAGATGGCCCTCGTAGTCGCTGTCAATGCCGTAGCTGGGATCGGTGAACCAGACCGTCCCGTCGGCCCGCTCGACGACATCGTTGGGGCTGTTGAGCCGTCGGCCCTGATGGTGCGACGCCAGTGGTGTCGCTGCCATCGTGCTCGGTGCGGGCGACTGGCGGTGCCCGTGCTGACACGACGCCACGCGTCCGGCCCGGTCGAGGGTTCGGCCGTTGGTGTAGCCGGCTGGTTGGCGGAACGCGCCGACGGCGCCGGTGGTCTCGTCCCAGCGCAGCACTCGATCGTTCGGGATGTCGCTGAACAACACATAGCGGCCGGCAGGGACGTACACCGGCCCCTCGAGCCAGCGACCGGCGCAGAACAGCATGACCATACGGGCATCGCCGTCCACGCCGGCGAAGCGGTCGTCGAGCAGTTCGAACCTCGCCGGCACGGTACGCGGCGCATGGGCGGAGAGGTCGATGACCATCGCGTGACCCTATCCGTGGTCCACAGGCGACACGGTGCGTGCCGCGACCGGCACAGGGTGCCGGCGGCTCGGCACGTGTGGCTTGCTCAGGCGAGCGGTGACGCCGCCGAACCGGCCGCCAGGCTGGCGACGACGGCCATCGTCAGCGACCGCCGGCCACGGGCGACGACGAGACCGGAAATCCGCGTGGTGACGGTCAAGTCCTGGCGATGGTGCGAGCAGGCTCGACGCGACAAGCGCACCGAAGGAGGCGGCGACCAGCGGCGCCGACGTCGCTGGTCAGGATCCAACGCCACGCGTGATCGGTACGAGACGAAGCCGGTCGTCGAGGACAAGAAACTACCGGACGCTCACGCCGAAGCAGAAGCCCGAGATCCGTGACCCGGTACTGGTTTCAACACTGGGCGACAGGCGGCGCGCCAGATCCTCGCCGTGATGCGCTACCCGGCGGACCTGACCGTGCGGAGGTAACCGCACAGATCAGGGCCACGGAGCCGACGTTGTGGGACGTGATTGGCGCGACGCTCGGTCGGTGGTCGAGGAGGTCCTCGAGAACGTCGCCCGTCGCGAGGGGTGAATCGGAACGACGGCCGCATTCGTGCCGGTTCGGCGCCAGTCGTTTGTTGTTCGTGCTCTGTCGTGTGACAACATCAGGTCGCGCGAACCATTCCGGGTCACCGTGCTGAGTGCGCTGGCCTGAACAATCGTCGACCGCGCCGGCTCCACGAATTGGCCAGCGACCACCTGTTCTCATTGGCGATAGCGGACGATCGCCGCCCGTCACTATTACGGGTGATAACGGCCCGGCTCCCAGGCCGAGCGACCTACGGATGCGGATCAGTTAGCCAGCGCCTGATGGTCGACGCGCTCGCCGGTCACTTCGACGACGTCGCTCGTGGTGGGGAACGGTTCCGCCTTGCCCGGGAACGGGCGGGACGGCCGCCCGCCCGCGGCCTGGCTCGGGCTACCCACGCCGTGGCGGTGGTGCACGGCATGCTCGGCGACGAGGAGCGCCGCACCGAATGGCTCCGCATCACCGTCGAGCTCGGCGAATCGCCGGAACGTCTGGCCGGGTGTGCGATGGGATGGGCGCCGACGTTCGACGCCCTCCTCGCGCTCCATCGGGGTGACCCTGTCGCCGCCGTGCGCCGCCTCAGCGCTGACCTCGACGACTCACAGGTGTGGGGGTTCTGGAACACCGGGCTGTGGCGGCCCTGGTACGCGGCATTGTGGGCCGAGGCAGGCCGTGCTCGCCGATCATCCTGATGCGGCCTCACGCCTCGAGCGCAGCCGTTACGCAGCCCGTGACAACCCGATCGCATCGGCCATCGTCGAGCGTGCCGCCGCGGTCGCAACCGGCGACCACGACGCCCTCGAACGATGCGCGACCACCTTCGCCGGGCTCGGCTGCCCGTACCAGCATCTACGGTCGCGGACGATTGCAGCGCATCTTCGCTGACCCCATGACCGACCAGCTCGATCCGCGATCCGAGCACAGCCAGTAAGTACATCCGCGACGGAGCCGCTGGACGTTCACACCGTGGAAGTCGGGGGATGGACCCCCATCGCCCACCACGCCAAGGCTCAGCGCCTGCTTCGTGACGGACACCTCCCGCCGTTGGGTTAGATTCGTCTCGCTGGGATCGGGGGCGACCAGCCGGGCGACTGGGGGATGTCGCCGCGAAACCGGGCCTCGTCCAACTCACGTCCAAGGGGGCACGATGTACATCTTCAACCGCTCGACCACGCTCAACCGGCACCGATTGGTGGAGGCCACGGGTGCGGCCGTCGAAGTGGCCGGCATGGTCACCGAGATCACCGGCATGGCGGTCTCGGTGTTCGCCACGCGCTACGGCCAACCACTCAACACGATCGGGTGGAGCACCCGCCTCGAGTCGCAGGCCGAACTGCAGGCGGCCACCGACAAGCTGATCGCCAACGAGGACTACCTCGGATGGGTCTCATCGCACACCGAGTTGTTCGAGGACGCCCCGAGCGACCAGCTCTCGACCGTCGTGTCGTCCACGCTGGCCGGCGAGCCGAAGCGCTTCTACACGTTGCTCACCGCGGCGGCGGCGAACGGTCGGTTGGCTGACGCAGTCGCGTTCGGTGTGCGCGCCCAGCAGTTCGTTGCCGAAGCGACCGGGATGGCCACGGCCTTCCTGAGCGGCGTCTACGGCGCCTTCGGCACCGTGGCCTGGCTCACCGGCGCCGACACGATGGGCGAGCTCGACGACCTGGTCGCGATGCAGATGACCAACGCGGACTACCACACCCTCGTCGCCGAGGCCGGTCCGCTGTTCCTCCCGGGCTCGGGCACGACAGGGCTCATCGAGAAGATCAACTGAGCCCGTAGCGGCGGCTCGGTCCATCCGTCCATCGACCGCACAACCAGCGTGGCGTACGAGCCGCAGGAGACTGCGTCGCACGTCGTCTCCGAGTTGGGGACTACCTGGTGAAGGCGGTGTGGAGCGGGTAGTACCTGCGGTCGGGGATGATCTCAGGCGGGAGGTTGGGCTTGACGTTCTCGTCGAACCACTTCTGGCCGTCCTCTTCGGACTCCCAGATCTCGACGACGCGCCAACCCCCGGTCGGACCGGGCCCGCCGGCGTGGGAGATGAAGCCACTGGCGGCGCGCATCAGAGGCGTCATCTGGCCGATCATTCCGGCGTAGATCTCCTCGGTGAGGTTCGGCACTTCGCCGATCATCAGGACTGGCATCGGCAGCTCCCTTCGTCCGGTGTGTCGGATGCTACAAGCATCGGAACCCGAGCTCTGCGCCTCCGTCGCATCGATCGGCGGACGGTCCCGAACGCGGCACAGATCGACACACCGAAGAGTGCACCGGCGTTCCGCTCACATCGGCGGAGAAGTGAGTTTCGGCCCTAGCGTCGGAGGCCGCTCGCGCCCACCCTGGTCGAAGGAAGCGACAGAAAGGTATCGACGAGATGAACACCACCCCGAGTGGTGACGCCCGCCCGATCGGCTCCGCCTATCCGGCGTCGTTCACCTTCGATCCTCCGGACCGCGTCGCCAATTGGCGACCGCTCGTGCACTGGCTGCTCGCCATACCTCACCTGGCGATCCTCCACGCCCTGCAAACGGTGACCGAGGTGCTATCGATCGTGTCGTGGTTCTCGATCGTGTTCACGGGCAAGGTGCCCGCTGGCATCGTCAACTTCCAATCGATGGCGATGCGCTACTCGTTGCGCACGTGGAGCTACGTGCTGTTCATCCGCGAGGAGTACCCGCCGTTCGGCTTCGTGTCCGCGGCTGCCGACTCTGGTGAGGACGCACGCCTGCGGGTGGACTTCGCACCGCAGCTGGAGGACCGCAACCGGTTGACCGTGGCGTTCCGGCTGATCCTCGTGATCCCGCACTTCGTCGTGCTGGCTGCGCTCACCATCGCCGCGTTCGTCGTGAGCATCGTCGGGTTCTTTGCCGTGCTGTTCACCGGCCGATGGCCGGCCGGTGCACGCCAATTCGTGCTCGGCGTCGTCCGCTGGTGGTTGCGCGTGCAGTCGTACCTCGTCCTGCTGCACGACGAATACCCGCCCTTCTCGTTGAGCTGACGGCCGCACAGCCGAGCGCGCGAGCAATTCTCGACGAACTCTCCGACGCGGTTCGCCGTGGCGCGTGCCATGGCTCGCACGACGAGACGACAACTCAGGCCAGTAGTTGAGCCTTCTGGGCATCGAACTCGGCGTCGCTGAGCACACCCTGGTCACGAAGACTCGCGAGCTTGGCGATCTCGTCGGCCGAGCCGCGCGAACCGGCCGTGCCGGGCGCGTACCGATCGAATGCGGCGTGCCGGAACCATGCTTCGTCCAAGGAGCGCTGCGACATCGACCTGCCTCGCGCGATGACGTATACGAACACGCCGAGAAATGGCAAGAAGATCACGAAGATGATCCAGATCGTCTTTGCCAAGCCGCCCAGGTCGGCGCTGCGGAGGATGTCGTCCAAGACCCTGAACAGCAGCATGAACCAGATGATCCAGAGAAAGAAGATCAACATGGTCCAAAAGAGCGCTAGGAGCGGAAAGTCATACGCCAACATGCTCGACTCCTTTCGTTCACCTCAACCATGAGCAGTTTCCGTAGCCGTCGACACAGCCTGCGTCTGAGGGAGCCGGCCCGTCACGAGGAGGGCTCCCACCGCGAACAGTGCCAGCAGTCCGAACGACACTTGGAGGGCGCGCACGCGTGCCTCCGTGTTCTCTTCCATGATCGCGTCAGCCGTGGCCTGGGGTACCTGCGCTTCCTCGAGCGCGGCCTCGAGATCGGCGTCGGACATGAACGGGACGCCCGCAGCGAGTTGCACCGGAGCACTCTCGATCACGGACGCGGGCACGTCAGTGTTGTCTTCGAGGCCGCTCAGGATGCTGGCCGTGAGCGCGGAGATGAGCACGGCGCCCGCCAGCGCGGTGGCGATCGACGAGCCGAGGTTGGTGGCCGTGTTCTGTAGCCCGCCGACCTCACCACTGCGTTCGTCGGCGACCGCGCCAACCGTGACGGCTCCCAGCTGGGAGGCCAGCGCCCCGGCGCCGAACCCGGCGAGCATGAGCGGCCAGGTGACGATCTCGGGCCCGGTGCCGACGTCGAGCAGGGCGACCAACAGCACCAGACCCAGGGCGAAGGAGACGAAGCCCACGCGGGCCACACGACGCGGCGAGGCGTTGGGAAGGAGCTTGGGGATACCGGCGGCGGCGAGGAGGAGCATGATCGACATCGGCATCAGCCGCACGCCCGTGGCGATGGCCGTCAGGCCCAGCGCGACCGTCAGATACAACGACATCAGGAAGAACAGACCGAGCAGCAGGAGGAACTGGAAGAAGAAGGCCAGCAGGCCGGCGCGGAGGTGCACGACCTTGAGTAGGGCGGGGTCGACGAGTGGCTCTCGGCCGTGGCTGATCATGCGTTGCTCCCAGCCGAAGAAGGTCCACAGCGCCACCCCGCCACCGAGCATCAGCCAGAACGCCGGCGACAGACCGAGCCATTCCGGGGCCCCGGGCTTGGGGCTGATGAATCCCCACGTGCCCGACCGCAACAGGCCGTACACGATCAAGCCGAGACCCATCGCCGACAGCACGGTGCCGACGACGTCGAGTGTCACGCCCTCTTCCGCCGGGGTGTCGGCGATGCGCTTCGTGAAGGCGAGGATGCCGATGATGGCGATGACTTCGCCGACGAACACCCAGCGCCACGAGAAGTAGGTCGTGGCCACGCCACCGATGAGGGGGCCAGCAGCCACGGCGACGGCCATCGCCGCCGACAGCAGCCCGTAGGCGCGCGGCCGGTCTTCGCGAGCGAAGTTCGATGCCACCAGCGCCACGATCGCCGGAAGGATCAGCACCGCGCCGAGACCTTCGAGCAGCGACCAGCCGAACAACAGCATCGGCAGACTCTGCGACAACGCGGTGGTGAGCGAACCGGCCGCGTAGATGAAGCAGCCGATGACGAAGGCGCGCTTGCGTCCGATCATCGCGCCGACCTTGCCGCCGGTGATCATCAACGACGCCATCACCAGCGTGTACATCGTGATCGCCGTCTGGATGCCCGTCACGTCGGTGCCGACGTCCTCGGCGACCACCGGTATCGACACGTTCATCACGGAGCTGTCGAGGGCCATCACGAACTGGCCGGCAGCGAGTGCGGCGAGGACGATGCTGGCTGAAGAGCGACGTTCAGCTGCGGCGGTCATGGGATCGAGGACCGTATCGCCCACCCGGAAACGCACGCAATCGTCACCGGTCCAGGTTCGGCGGCGTCACGTCTGGCGGCAGCGGTGCGAAGCCGGGTTGGTGTTGGGCGAGCGCCGCACCGGTGAGCCACCAGCCGCGGTACACGAGCGCCGCGACCAGATCCGGTTCGAGCCGGTCGAACACGGTCGGCACGAACGACAGGTCCTGCTCGACACCGTCCTTGGTGAAGGTCCGGTGTTCCGGGAACCTGGCGACGAACGCGTCGAACTCTGGTGTGGTCTCACGTTCCGGAGTGGCGATCGTGGAGGCCAGCCCGAACAGCACGCCGCGGCGCGCCTCGGTCGAAGGTTGTCCACCCGCAGGGGTCCGCCCCCAGGCCTCGAAGCGGTCGACCATCCATCGGGTCCGCAACGACGTGCTCTGCCGGTACAGGAGCGCATTCGCTCGCGCCAGATCGCGGACCAGCGGCACCTTGCCGTAACCACCGGTCACGAAGACTCCGCCGGCGTTCAGCGAGATCGTGAACACGTCGTGATAGCGGTGGCTGTCGAGCGCCTCCAGCCCGGTGTTGTCGTACGTGCCGCCGTCGAGCAGATGGGGGACTCCTCGGCCGGCGCACGGAAACTCGATCTTGTCGAGCTTCATCGCTGCGAATGCCCCCGGTACTGCCGCCGACGCGGCAACCGCCTGCGCAACCCGCAATCCCGAGCCGGCCGTCGGCGCCAGACCGACGACATAGTCGCCGACCACGTCGCGTTCGAACCCGAACCTCGCCCCGGTCGTGAGGTTGGCAGCGTTGAAGATCCACCGGCAGCCCGGATCAAGATGCTCGAGCTCGACGTCGTCGAACAACCATTCGTCGAACGCCCACGCCAGGACATCGGTGCGGTTCCGTTTGCCGGTCGCGCGCCAGACGTTGCGGACCAGCTTCGACTTCAGCGAGCCCGCGCTCACCCGCTTGGCGAGTGGCTCGGTCACCAACTCGTCGAACGCTGCAGCGCTGAAGCCGCGGTCGCGGAGCTTCGAGTAGCGGGTCGCCAGCATCCCGTTGGCGACCGACCCGCCTGACACGGACGACACGAATCGCAGATCAGCGAGCAGACCGGCGTCGGCGAGGAACCGCGCGACACCCAACCCGGCGAACGTGGCCCGGAACCCGCCACCCGACAACGTCACGCCGACCCGGACCCGGTCCGTCGGCGGGGGCTCGGCGGGGCGCAGCGCATCACCGCACGGTGTGATCAGGCTCGACAACGACGCCCCGAGCGCCGGTGACTCGAGCGGCGACTCGGTTGCGACATCGCCAGGCATCAGGGCGTCACCATGAATGTCTCGAACACCTGGTTGAGCACCTCGAGATCGGCGTCGGACACCATCTGCACCACGACGATGGCGGTGTACGAGTTGTCGGCTGGCACGGCGGCAACCGTGACGTACGTCGTGGTCGTGTCGGAACAGTCCGTGAACGTCTGGTAGCGGCCCGTGTAGACCTCGTCGCTGTAGTCCTCGATACCGGCATCGGTGCACTCGCCTTCGACCGGGGCGAACTCGGCGAGGGTCTCGTCGAGCGATTCCTGCGGTCCGATGGCGGTGAACATCAATCCCGGCGTCAGGTAGCTCACGTCGTAGTCGGCGATCGACGGCGACGCCACGATCCGCGGCGCCTCCGTGCCGTCGTCGAGCGTGGTCGGCGCGGTGTCGATGTCGTCCCACTCGATCGGGGCGTCGACGGTGAGCACGCCCGTGTCGTCGGTGAGCTCCTCATAGCCGGTGATCGCCGGTGCGTCGGATGTCGCGTCGACGGGGTCGTCGGCGAACTCGGCCTCGAGCTCGTCGGCGAGGAGCGGTGGTGTCCCGTCCAAGCCCCGGATTGCGCGCAGCATCGCGTAGACCTCGTCGTACAACCCTTCGCCGCTGTCGGCGAACGCTTGATGGTCGGTTGGAGTATCCGTCCCGTCCTCGACGCTGAACACGAGCACGCTCGCGTCGACGAGGCGGTCACCGATGGCGGTGTAGATCGGGTCGTCCTCGAGACCATCGGCCTCCAGCTGCCTGAGCGCCTCGTCGCATTGACCCATTCCCTCGTCGAAGAACTCAGGCGCGGAGGAATCGAAGTACGGCTCACCGAACAGGTCACTCTCGATGCAGTCCTGGATGAACAGGAACGCGTCGCGACCGATCGTGGTCGGGGTCGGGGTCGCGACGGCCACCGTCGCATCGACGAGGTTGGCGACGGGCACGGTCGCCGTTGTTTCATCGTCGTCGCCACCCGACGACAGTGCCACCACGGCGACGACCGCCGCGACGACGAGGGCGACAGCTGCGCCGGCGCCGATCAGCCAGCGGCGCCGGTTCGGTCGGGAGCCCGCCGGGCTCGGCGGAACATCGACAGGAGCGGGCGGTGCACCCGCCGGTGGCGTCGGTGGGGCGGCGGCGGCGGATGGTGCGGTGGGCGGCGGGGCGGGCGGGGCGTCGGCCTCGGACGCCGCGTCCGGCTGTTGCGCGAAATTGAACAGATCGGCGTCGCCGGGACGCAGGAAGAGCACAGGAGTCGCGAACTCGATCTGGTTGATGTCCATCATCGCCTTGCGCGCTTCGGCGACGGCGGCATCGACCGGATAGCGACGGTCGATGAGGCAGTAGTAGAGCTCCTCGGCAAACGTCTTCGCTGCCGCGTCGGTGATCTCGAACTGCATCGCGATCACGGCGCTGTTGCCCTGCTGGACGAGGAGCGTGGCAATGCCGGCGAACGGATCGTCGAGCTTGGTCCGCGCTCCGTCGCAGGAGTTGAAGACGACGAGCTGCAGGGATTTCTGACCGCCGATCAACTGCGCGATCGCGTTCGCCGGCACCTCCTTCTGCTGTCCGTTCTCGTCGCTCAGCAGCAGGATCGCCTCGCCGTCGGCAGTGAACGCGCCGTGTCCGACGAAGTGCAGGATGTGGTACGGATCGAGCAGCTTTCGCTGGAGCGTCCTGTAGGTGCAGTCCTCGAGCCACTCGAGGTCGATCTGGTCCTTGCACTTGGCGATCGCTTCTTCGACACGGAGCTTCTCGCCGCTGACGTCGAGATCCTTCTTGGGGTTGGCGATGACGCCCAGCATGCGGATCTTCCCCGTCACGTGGTGGGGCCGTGCGGGTTCGCGGGTCTCGAGCTCGCGGACGATGGTCGAATCACGCTGGCTGGCGAGGTCCCTGCCGTTGCGACGGAGGAACTCCCACGGGATGCGGAGCAGTTCGGGCTCGTTCGTCATGTTGAGCCGGACACGGACGGCGCCGCGGCTGCGGGCCTGGTTGAACATCTCCTCGACGTCACCGGTGAGCAGCGCGTCCGCCAGGGTGGTCCCGAACTCCTGGGCAGTGACGCTGTGCTCGGTCACCGGAGTGACCTTGCGGGTCGTCGGCTCCTTCAGGGCCGAGCGGGTCTCGCTGAGGTTGCGGATCGCGTCCTGCAACGCATCGTCGGACATCGGGATCGTGAACGTCGATGTCGTGGTCGGGCCGTCGTCGATCGCAGCCGTGACCTCGTACTCGCGGTCGCTGCGTTGTTTGAACGACAGGCGCAAGTTGGTGTAGTCGACCGCCGCCATTGGCCACGGACTGTAGTCGTTGGTGTGAGTCAGCTCGCACGTCCGGCGCGACTCCGACCACGATCTGCGCGACACTCACGCCGTGGACCGGGGGACTGTGTACTGCTTGCTCGTCGGCATCGATGCCTACGGACCGCCGGTGAACCTCCCGCTCCAGGGCTGCCGTAACGACATGCGGCACCTCGAGAACTACTTGCGTGGCCGACTGGGCGACGCGGCGCAGATCGTCACCCTCACTGACGACCAGGCGACGAGGGATGGCGTGGTCGCCGGCTTCCGGTCGCACCTCGCCCGAGCCGGCAGCGGTGACATCGCCGTGTTCGCCTACTCCGGCCATGGAAGCCAGGAACTGCAACCCGGCGAGTTCGCCTTCGGCGATGCGTCCGGCAAGCTCCAGAACCTGCTGCTGTTCGACGCCGGGCACGACACCGGGGGTGAGTTCGTCTGGCCGCTCGCCGACAAGGAACTGGGCCTGCTCCTCGACGAGGTCGCGGAACGCGGGCCGCATGTCGTCGCCGTGCTCGATTGCTGTCACTCCGGGGACGGAACACGTGACGCGTTCGTGACCGCCCGCCAATGGATCCCGTCGACCACCCGTGATGCCGATCCTGGTGTGCAGTCGGCGATCGAGCGGCTGAAGGGTCCACGGCCGCTGGACGGTTTCCTCGACGGAACGTTGCAGCACTTCCAATCGGGGTCGTCGACCGGCCATGTCGCGCTCACCGCCTGCCAGTCCTCGGAATTGGCGAAGGAGCTCATGATCGGCGACGAACACCGGGGTGCGTTCACGGCGACGATGATCGAGGTCCTCGAGACGGTCGGCGACAGGGCCGACTACCGATCGGTGATCTCTGCGGTGCGGTCGCGTCTGGAACGCACGGTGGAACGTCAACGACCCGGCGTGTATCCGCTCGACGCAGGCGGCCTCGGGGATCGTCGGTTCCTCGAGGGGACCATCGAACCCGCTCCACCGTCGTTCTTGATGACGAAGTCCGAGTCGGGCTGGTCGGTCGACGCCGGGGCGGTGCACGGGCTGCGCGCTCCCGCGGACGGCGAGGAGTTCCGGTTCGCGTGCCTCCTGCCGGACGGCACGCCGTGCGGGCAGGTTCGTGTGGTCGCGGTGGAGTCCGGACAGTCGACGGTGGAGCCGATGGGTTGGGAGCCGGCCGACATCGCCTACCGCGCCGTGATCTCATGGGTGCCGCTTCCGGCGGCGACGGTCACGTTCGACGACGTCCAGGGCGACGCCGCACTCGCCGCCTACGACCAGGTGCGGCACGTGCTGGCGTCGAGCGGTCCGTCTGGCGCGCCCTCGCCGTATGTGCGCGAACGGGGCACGGGCACGTCTCCTGGCGGGCTCACACTGCGCGTGCGGTTCGAGGACGACACGCCCGGAGCGCCGTGCCTTCGCGTGCTGCGCGCCGACGGCTCACCCGCCATCCCCACCGCGGCATCGACGGTTGCATGTACCGACCCCGTCCGCGCCGCGCCGATGATCGTGCAGCAGTTGGAGCACCTGGCCCGGTGGGAGCAGCTGCGTGAGCTCGGCAGCCATCGCTCGGCCCTGGCCGACTCGGTGCAGCTGAGGATCTATCCGGCCGAGCCCGGTGAGATGGCGCTGCCATCCGGTCGTGAGCCGTATGCGCTCGCCGGCGAGTACACCGTCCCCTACGGGGCCGACGGCGAAGCGCCCAACGTCTTCATGCACCTCGAGAACACCTCGGACCGTGATCTCCACGTTGCGTTGCTCGATCTGACCGACCGCTTGGAGTGCGATGTCCTTTACCAGAGCCAGAAGATCGCAGCGGGCGTCGAAGACAACGCGAACGCCACGGGTGGTCCCATGAAGCTGTCACTGTCGAGTGGGGTCGATCCGGTTCCTGGCGCGCGTACGCAGGACTGGCTGAAGATCGTCGTGAGCGAGAACCCGTTCGAAGCCAGCGCCTTCGAGCTGGCGGCCGTCGGCGAGCAGTCGAGATCGACCGGTTCTCCGCCGAGCAATATGCTCGAGCTGATCGCCGCTCGTACCGTCACCCGAGGGGTGACGCCCGTCGACCCAACACAGTTCGAGCCGGCCGGAGCCGACTGGTGCGCCACGACGATCGCCTTGGTCGTCGAGGTGCCGCCCGCGGTGTAGCGGCCTCATCCGAGAGGGAAACGCCAAGATGGTCATGTATCCGACGTATTCACGGCCGGTCGACTTCGAGGTCATCGCCCGCACGCGGAACTTCAAGGACATGCATCCGACCGTGCGCGAACGGCTCCAAGCGCTCATGGAGGACTCGGGTGGCAAGGTGGGCTGGGGCCAGGGCGTGCGGACCCCGCAACAGCAGCTGCAACTGTTCCTGGAACGTCACTCCCTGGATCCCCAGGGCACGATCATCTGGAACGGTGAGAAGTACTCCAGGCACTCGGGGGCGCCCGCCGCGCCGCCCGGCCGGTCGATGCACGAGGTCGGTTTGGCCGCCGACCTGGTCGGTGATTTCACGTGGCTGGGGAAGAACGTCGGCCGGTTCGGGCTGATGACGTTTGCCGAGGTCAACAACGAGCCGTGGCACGTCCAACCGGTGGAGTTGCCGAAGGGGCGCAAGCAGTACGAGCAACAGGGCTCGAAGTGGGGCGCGTATCCGACGTACGACACGGGACCGGTGACGTCGACCGCCGGCGGCGGCCGAGCTCAGCCCGCCACCACGGCGACCGGATCCGGTGCGGCGGACGACGCCGCCTCGCCGGCCCTCACCCCGGCGCTGGTCGCCCGACCCGGAGACACCGGCCCGGCGGCCCGGGTACTGATGGAAGCGCTCGTCGCGCGGGGCCTCCGTCCGGATGCACCGGCCAGCCGCGATGGCGAGTACGGACCGGACGACCGTGAGCTGGTGCTCCAGTTCCAGCGTGACAACAGCCTGACGGTCGACGGCGAGGTCGGTCCGCAGACATGGTCGAAGCTGCTCGCTTCGGTGCAACCCGGCGATGCCGGACCGATGGTGAAGGTGCTCCAGACCGCGCTCATCGTGCGCAGCCTGATACGCGACACCGCGGCCAACCTCGACGGCGCCTACGGTCCGGCGACCCAGCAGCGCGTCCGTGACTTCCAACAGGTGAGCGGCATCGATCCGATCG
Source organism: Ilumatobacteraceae bacterium (assembly GCA_963776935.1). GTDB lineage: Bacteria > Actinomycetota > Acidimicrobiia > Acidimicrobiales > Ilumatobacteraceae > JALOLG01. The sequence goes on from CAVZOP010000002.1 coordinate 460,298, forward strand.
CAGTCGTCGGCGCCGAAACGTGGACCGCACTCCTCGGCGTCAAGAAGAAGGTGAACGTCGGCACCCGCATGGGACCGGGAGAAGAGGACATCGACCTCGACGACCTCGACTTCATCGAGGCGCTCGACGGGCTCCCGGCAGAGTGAGCACAGACCAAGTGGCCCTCACCACGACCGACGCGTCCGCCGCCGCCACCGCTGAGGTTCGGCTGACCGCGCTGCCTGCGGCATGTGGCGACTGCCTCGTGGTGGAGTACGGATCGGGCGCGGATGTGCACCGAATCCTCATCGACGGTGGGCTCGGTTCGAAGTACGACGTGGGACTCGCCCCCCACCTGACGGCGTCGCCCGGAGAGCCGGCGGAGTTCGACATCGTGATCGTCACCCACGTGGACCGCGATCACATCGACGGTGTCATCCGCGCCCTACGCGAGCAACACCTCCAGTCCGCCGACATCTGGTTCAACGGTCGCGACGAGATCGACGCGCTCGTCAATGGATCCACCCGCGGTGTTCGTCAAGGTGACGAGCTGAGTGGGCTGATTCCCGCCGACCGACGGAACCGGGTGGTCGACGGTCAGGCGATCCATGTCCCGTCGACTGGCCCCGTGCGCTTCGAGCTCCCCGGTGGCGCCGGCTGCACGCTGCTGTCGCCGTCGAGCAGGCGGCTGGAGAGGCTGCTCGCCAAATGGCCGGATCCGGTGCGGGTGGTCGACGACCCCACCGAGGACCTGCTGAAAGCGCTCGACGACCCGCTCACCAAGGGCGTGGGTGATTTCGGCGAGGACAGCAGCGTGGCGAACGCGTCGAGCATCGCCTTCCTGTTCGAGGTCGGTGGCGCGTCGTTGCTCCTCACCGGTGATGCGTTCGCGTCGGACCTGGAGACGACGATCGGCCAGTTGATCGCCCAGCGCGGCGTGCCGAAGTTGCAGGTCGACCTGTTCAAGCTGTCGCACCACGGAAGCCGTCAGAACATGACGGACGAGCTCTTGGACTTGATCGACCCCGCCGCCGTTCTGGTCTGCACCGACGGTTCCAAGTTCCACCATCCGGACGAGGACGCGCTCGAGAAGATCCGTGCGCACTACCCGGAAGCGACCATCCACTTCACGGACGACACCGATCACATCCGCCAGCGCGCCGCGATCGTCGGTGTGCTCCCGCCCCAGGTGTTGCCACTGCGGCTCGAGTTCGGAGCAGCCCCGGCGTCGCCGTGATTTCGAGATCACCGCGACACTCGGGTCGTACCACCGAGAAGTAGCCGTCGGTGACCGATGCCCCGGCGCGTTGCGTAGCCTCGGCGCCGATGGGCCGCCTTGACTCGATGGACCTGACGCCGCGACTCAACGGCCAGGAGTACTCCGAGCGCCTCGCCTCGGCCCAGCGGCGGTGGTTGCAGCTGCGCCTCCACGTCGGTGGCCAGATGGGCTCGGGGGAGCTCGGCCCGGGACTCCTGTTCGTGTTCGAGGGGAGCGACGCGGCGGGAAAGGGCGGTGCGATCAAGCGCCTCGTCGAGCCGCTCGACCCGCGGCACTACCGGGTGTCGACGTTTGCCAAACCGACGTTCGACGAGAAGCGTCACCCGTTCCTCTGGCGGTTCTATCCGTACGTGCCGGGGCTCGGCGGGATGTCGGTGTTCGATCGAAGCTGGTACGGGCGGGTGCTCGTCGAGCGCATCGAGGGCTTCGCGACGGAAGACCAGTGGAGCCGGGCGTACGAGGAGATCGTCAACTTCGAGCGCGCCAACGCGCTGGAAGGAGTGATCATCGTGAAGATCTGGTTGCAGATCAGCGATGGTGAGCAACTGAAGCGGTTCGAGGATCGCCAGAACGATCCACTGCGGCGGTGGAAGATCACCGACGAGGACTGGCGCAACCGCACGAAGGTCAGCGACTACCTGACGGCCGCCGAGGAGATGTTCGAGCGCACCGACCACCACCTCGCGCCGTGGGACCTCATCTCCGGCGAGCAGAAGCGCTTCGCCCGGGTGCGCGTGCTCGAGACGGCGATCCATCGAGTGGAGCAGGGCATGGTCCGCTGGGGCATGGCCGTGCCGGCGGCGGACGAGCTCGACCCGGTGAAGTGACGCCACACGAGGAACGGCCAGAAGGAGCATCGATGGAGACGATCCAGTCGCAGGTGGACGAGCTCATCGCCCAGATGACGCCGGCCGAGAAAGCCGGACAGCTCACCCAGTACTTCTACTTCCGGCTGCCGGCGAGTGCTGCCCCGCCGCCCCACTTCGACGCCGACGAGCAGCCCAGGATGGTCGAGTCGGCGTTGCGGGACGGCGGTGCCGGTTCACTGCTGTTCGTCACCGATCCCGCCGAGATCAACCGCCTGCAGCGGCTCGCGATCGAAGGGAATCGCCTCGGCATCCCCGTGTTGTTCGGATTCGACGTGATCCACGGGCTCCGCACGATTCTTCCGGTGCCGATTGCGATGGCGGCCTCCTGGGATCCCGAAACGATCGAGCGCGGCCAGTCGGTTGCCGCCCGTGAGGCGCGTGCCGTCGGCATCCACTGGACGTTCGCGCCCATGGTCGACATCGCGCGCGATCCACGTTGGGGTCGGATCATCGAAGGTGCGGGGGAAGACCCGTTCCTCGGCGCGGCGGTGGCCGTCGCCCAGGTGCGTGGCTTCCAGGGCGGTGAGTTGGGAGCACCTGACCACGTGATCGCCGGTCCGAAGCACTTCGCCGGCTACGGGGGCGCGCTCGGTGGGCGCGACTACGACGAGGTCAACCTGTCCGACTCTGAGCTCTGGAACGTGTACTTCCCGCCGTTCGAGGCGACGATCGAGGCCGGCGCCGGGAACGTGATGACCGCGTACATGGATCTCAACGGCGTTCCGGCGTCGGGGAGCCACTGGCTGTTCACCGAGGTGCTGCGCGACACGTGGGGGTTCGAGGGCTTCGTGGTGAGCGACGCCAACGCCGTTCGGAGTCTCGTCACCCACGGCTTCGCGGCTGACCTGACCGACGCCGCCGCACGCGGGGTCAACGCCGGCGTGGACTTGGAGATGGCCGTTGCGGACCCCGCCTACCGCCACCTGCCCGAGGCGCTCGAGTCGGGTGCGGCCAACCCGCAGGCGGTCGACGCGAGTGTTCGGCGTGTGCTGGAGGCAAAGATTCGAATGGGCCTCTTCGATGCACCATTCGTAGACGAGGAGCGCGCCCGCGAGGTGCTTGCTGACCCGGCGCACCGCGATGTGGCCCGCATCGCCGCGGAGCGATCGGCGGTGCTGCTCCGCAACGAGGGTGACCTGCTTCCGCTCGACGCGGACACTCTGAGTTCGATCGCGGTCATCGGGCCGTTGGCCGACTCGAAGCGCGACACCATCGGGCCGTGGGTCTTCGACTTCGATCTCGACGAGACGGTCACGGTGTTGGACGGCATCCGCGCCAGGGCCGGAGATGGGGTGCGGGTCGATCATGCCCGCGGTGTTCGCGTGGTGCAACGCCTGTTCTCGTCGCTGTTCGACATGTTCGGAGGGAACACGCCGGAGGATCCCGAGGGGTTCGACGAGGACGCCGAGTTCGAGCACGCCGTCGAGCTCGCGCGTGGAGCGGATGTTGCCGTCGTCGTCGCTGGTGAGTGGCAGAACATGATCGGCGAGATGGCGTCGCGGTCCTCGCTCGAGCTGCCGGGGCGTCAGTTGGAGCTGCTGCAGGCCGTCGTCGAGACCGGTACACCGGTCGTGTTGCTGGTCATGAACGGGCGCCCGCTCGACCTGCGCTGGGCCGCCGAGCACGTGCCGGCGATCCTCGACATCTGGTACCCCGGGACACTCGGGGGAGCGGCCACGGCAAACCTCTTGTTCGGTGATGTGTCGCCCGGCGGCAAGCTCCCGTTCACCTGGCCGCGCACGGTCGGGCAGGTTCCGATGGTCTACTCGCACACCCGCTCGCACGAGCCCGAGAACCAGGCACGGCGCTACTGGGACGAGGCCAGCACACCGCTGTTCCCGTTCGGGCACGGGTTGAGCTACGGCCGGTTCGAGTACGCCAACGTCACGGTCGATCCGCCCGCGAGCACCACGATCGGGACGGTCACCGTGTCGGTGGAGGTCACCAACACCGCGGATCGAGAAGCCGACGAGGTCGTCCAGCTCTACATCCACCAGCGGGCTGGCTCGGCGTCGCGTCCGGTGCGCGAGCTGAAGGGATTCACGCGGGTCGCGCTCGCGGCCGGGGAAACACGCATGGTCCGGTTCCCGGTAGGGCCCGCCGAGCGCCGGTACTGGAACGCCGCGGTCCGAGACTGGGTGACCGATGCCTCGACCTTCGACGTCTGGGTCGGCGGCGACTCGACGGCACAGCTGTCGACAAGGTTCGACGTCACCGACGCATAGCCAACCAGTCAGGCGTGCGCAACGTCCGAGGCGCTACTCGCCGTTGAGCACGTAGCGGGTACCGACTGCGCTCGGCGCGCAGCCGGCCGGACCGAACGCGCTCACGAGTGCGGCGGCGGCCCGCCAGCCGGTGCAGTGCCCGGGTGCGACGATTCGAGGGCAGACACGCTCCTGCAGATCGCGCACGGTCGCCTCGATGCGGTCCTCGACCGCCGCGCCCGCCAAGTGGTAGCCACCGAGCAGGAGATCGACCGGTTGATCCGGAACGAGCCGTCGCGCTTCGAGGCCGACGTTGACGACGCCTGCGTGCGAACAAGCGGTGAACACCGTCGTGCCGCGACCCCGCACGTTGGCGGCGAGGAAGCGCTCGTCGTGGATCTCCGGATCGAGCGTCACCTCGTCGCCGCGCCAACTGTGGTGTCCTGCCAGGCCGGTCTCGTAGCTCGTCTGGCGCGGGATGTCGCCACTGGCGAGGAACAGATCGCTGACCTCGTGCACCTCGGCGTTGGCGACGACGCGACCGCCGGCAGCTTCGATGTCGTCGATGCTGGGCTCGGGCGGCAGCATCGCGAACACGCCGAACGGGGTGAGGATCCCGCGCTGGTCCGGCCGATCGGGGTGGACGTCGACGACGAGCGGTGGACGGCCGGCATCGGCGCGCGCCGCGGCGATCGCGGCGACGACGGTGGGGATGCCGCCCGAGTGGTCCCAGTGCCAGTGCGACAGGAACAGCACGTCGATGGTCGACAGGTCGACGGCCAACCGCTCGGCGTTGGCGAGCCACACATCGCTGTACGGGCCGACGTCGAACAGCACCGTTGCCGTGCTGTCCCCGCGTCGCGCCGTGGCGAGCGCCGAGAAGCCGTGACAGGCAACGCACAGGTGGTCGAACGTCACGACGCAGTCATGTCCATCGTGCTGGCCGCTCGCCGGGATGCTGCGCAGCAGATACGCGATCTCGGGGAGCTGCGGCATGCCGGGCGTGATGCTCGAGAGGGTGTCGGTCGCGTTGTCGACGACGATCGTGATGGTGAGCTCGTCGAGCTCGGGCGCAGTGACCGTTGGCTGAGGCGTCATCAAGTCGTCACGGGAACTCGACCACGAAGCTCGGCTGGCCGGTGTTGCTGTTGTCGACCGGCGCGCCGGTGTCGTTGACGACGTGGTCGATCGTGCCGGCGCTCAGGTTGACCGTCATGATGTGGTGCAGCAGCACACCCGGCGTCACCGGCACCTCGAAGCCACGCGTGGCGTGGATCGTCGGGTCGACGTTGGTGAAGATGTACGAACCGCCGCCCCACAGCTCGTGGGTCCGAACGTCGTCGGCGACCTTGTACGCCGCCCAGCCAAGGATGCCGTCGTGCTGCCAGGCGGCCTGGTTCGGCGGGTCGTATGGCAGTTCGTTCTGGAAGAACACCGTGCGGCCGTTCTCGCCGTTCCAGATGACGTTGTACTCCTGGTAGTGCTCGACGAAGAGGCCAGTCGCGGTCACGTCGTCGCCGTTGATGATCACGCCATTGCGAGCGGTGTTGACGTCCCACCCGAACGATCCCGGCACGCCGTGGTCGGCGCGCCATGCCCAGATGTGATCGATCAGCACGTTGTCGCTGTTGACCTCGAGGCTGACGTCGGCCTTGCCGACGTGCGGGCCGCCGATGCGGAAGTACACGTCGTTCAGCGTCGTGGGGTTGCCGCGGTCGCGCTTCGACACGCCGTGGTTGCCGTGCTCCTTGCCGATTCGGAGCAGCGCCGGGGAGTTGACTTCGCCGGCGTCGATGGTGACACCGGCGATGATGACGCCGGGTACGTCGGCGACCGTGAGCGGGATGGCGCCGTCGACGGCGGTGAGCGTCGCGTGACCGAGACCCAGCACGACCGTGTCGGCACGCTTGACGGCGATGCTCTTCGCCACGTCGTACACGCCCGGGGTGAGCAGCAGGTGGCGCCCGCGCGAGCTCGTGGTTGATGACCTTGAGCGAGTCCGACGGCTTGGCGACGAAGAAATCGGTGATCGGGATCGAGCGACCCGGCGTCATGCCCTCGTCCCAGGTGATGCCCCGGCTCTCCGTCGTGGCGGCCGGGACGCGCACGGCGTACGCGCCCTCGTCGTCGATGTACAAGAACGGCTTCTCACGGCTCAGCGGGTTCGTGTCGAGCGTCGTGTACGGGGGGACCGGGAACGACTCGTCGGTCGGGGCACCCTCGACTCCGGCGAAGACCGCGTTCCAGACACCGTTGGACCAGCCGCCGATCTCGCTGTTGCGGGTCAGCCACTGCTGCTGTGAGCCGTTGATGACGAACCCGCTCCTGGTGTCGGCGATGTAGCCCCCACTGGCGTACTGCGGACCGGCGGTGCAGTAGTCCATCAGCGAGAGGTTCCCGCCGCTGATGTTCAGACGGCGCATCGACACCGCCTGCGAGACGGCCCAGAAGTTGGCCGAGGCGCGGCAGCCATCCTGGCCGGCGGCATTGATGTTCAGGGTGAGGTTGGAGAGCGTGCGCCAGAAGTTGACGAGCGCGAGGCAGTTGCTGGTGCCCCCGTTCTCCAGGCACCGGTTGTAGACCTCGATCTTGCCGTTGATCACGACGTCCGTCGGTGAGGCGCCGAGACCGGCGACCTCGGTGTAGTAGCCGACCTTCATCTGCAGTGGTGCGGTGGCCGTGCCGTAGACCCCGGGTTCGAAGAGCAGCGCGTAGCGGTTGGTGCCCATCTCGCTGTCGATCTGCTGAGCGTTGATCGCGTCGACGGTCGCCTGGATCTCGCTGACCGGCATGCTCGGGTCGAACACGATGACGTTGGTGCCGAGGTCGGGATTCGTGGCGCTGGTCGCCGGCGGTGGAGCGGCGTCGGCGGTGACAGCCACCGCCGACACGACCGACGCGAGCGCGACGCCGACCGCAAGAGCAGGTCGGAGATGTCGGCGACGAAGGTGCGGCGGTGCGAGCCGAGTGATGCGTGGGACGTGTGGTGATGTCATCCGACCAAGACCTCCCCGGGGACGGCGGTATGTGTAGATCGTGTCACACTCAGCGGACCGTCAATCCGAGGACGCCGGATCAGAAGGTGCGTTCGCGTGCGAGGACCCGCATCCGGGTCTCGAGGTCTTCCAGCACCGCCGGCGCGAGCACACACCCGGTGAAGATCTCGAAGGCGTCGATGGCCTGGCCGAGGAACAGGTCGAAGCCGCTGATCCTCGCCAGCTTGGCGTCGGCGGCGTGTTCCATCAACTCCGTCTCGATCGGCGAGTAGATGGCGTCGAACAGCCACCGTTGCCCCCCGATCGCGGCGAGATCGACGGGTGTGCCAGGTTGGAAGTACATCCCGACGGGCGTTCCGTTGACGACCCCGTCGACGCCGTCCACTGCCGCTTCGGCCGACGACGCCACGTCCACGCGGACGGTCGTGTTGCGCTGCCGGAGCATCTCGGCCAGTGCGAGCGATCGGTCTGCGTAGATGTCGTAGACGACGATCGCCGTCGCTCCCAGATCGACGAGCGCCGCCGCGGTGGCGGTTCCGACACCGCCGGCGCCCAGCAGCGCAACGGTCCCCGGGGGCGCGTTCGCGAAACGTCGGCGGTAGGCCCACTTGAAGCCCGAGAAGTCGGTGTTGTACGCATGCGTCGGACCGGTCGGTCCGAGCAGCAGGGTGTTGGCGACACCGGTACTGACCACCGCGTCGGATGCATCGGGCGCGGCCTGCCAGGCCGACGCCTTGAACGGCACCGTGATGTTGACGCCTCGGTAGCCGGCACCGCCGAGCTCCTGGAGCAATCCGTCGAGCTGGGTCGAGAACGCGGCGTCACGGGGGAGCAACTCGTAGGTGACATCGAGCCCGAGCATCTGCCCTGCGGAGGTGTGGAACGCCGGCGCCAGCGACTTGTCGATCCCTCGCCCGATCAGCCCCAGCCGAACGGGCGACTGCTGTGATGCAGTCGCTGCCGAGTCGGGCGTTCGCGAAGCGATTGGACGGGACGTCATGGTTCCTTCGGGTGGATGTCTGATCAGGCGTGGCGACCGACCGGTCAGCGGGTCATCGCCGGGAGTCCGTGGTCGGCGACGACCTCGCGAGCGGTCGCAAGGACCAGGCGGGCGTACTCGGTTGTTCCGAGCTCGCCCCGCAACACGTCGTTGGGGACCTCCAGCGAGTAGGGCCCGGCGGGGAGGTGTTCGAGCAGTTCGCGCAGCGGCAGGTGGCCGTACCCGGGCAGCGAACGCGCTGACCGGGCGGTGTGGATCACGCCTTCGACGGTTGGGGCAGCTTGGGCGGGCGCGTCGCAGAGCTGGACGAAGCGGAACCAACCCGGTGGCAAGGCAGCCAACTCGTCGATCGACGAGTTGGACCGGAAGAAGTGCAGCGTGTCGATGAGGATTCCGGCGTTGGACCGATCGACGGCCCGCACCGCCTCGACCGCAGCGGACAGATCGCCGGTCTCGGACCACGAGGGGAACTCGAGGTCTACCGTCAGTTCATACTGAAGTGCGAGGTCGCACAGGCGGCCGAATCGCTGGATGGCGCGATCGTGATCCGGGTCGTTGAGCTGGGCGAGGACGTGGCGAGCACCGATCGCCGCGGCAGCTTCGAGAACACCGAGGTACTTGCCCGGATCATCGTCCGGACCGAGTCGCGCGAGTTCGACGTCGAGTACTCGAAGGCCGGTGTCGGCGAGTCGTTTCGAAACACGCCGGACCATGTTCGGATCCCCCGCCAGCGGGGTGACATGTTCGCCGTCGGCCACAGGCGTCATCCGAATGCTGACGTAGTCGTAGCCGGCGTCAGCGGCGATCTGGATCAGCTCGAGGGGAGTGGTGCCGAGCACCGTGAGGTGAGCGAGCGAGAACTTGACGGTCATCGCCTGGTCCGTGCGACATCGAATCGGTTGGACATCAGGGGACCGCCGTGCCGTAGAAGTCTCCGAACAGCTCCTGCTCCGACGGGCGGTCCTCGGGGGTCGGGTAGCTGACCCACGTCACGTTCAGGTAGTGCTTGAGACTGATGTTCTCGTTGGTGACGTTGCCGCCCCAGATTCCGCAGCCCAGGCTCGACGTCATCGGCATGCCGTTCGTGAACGATCCGGCATTCGCCTTCGACTGCGGCTGGCGCACCATGATGCGGCTGACCGGAGCAACCCGCGCGAGGGCGTCGATGTGGTCCTCGTCGTAGGAGAAGATGCCGCAGGAATGTCCCTTGCCGGCGACCTCGTAGATCCGACGCACCTTGTCGAGCGCGTCGTCGAAGCCGTGGTATCGGAACACCGCGAGGAGCGTCGTGAGCTTCTCGCCGGAGAAGCGGTGCTGGCGCCCGATCTCGTCCTGTTCGACGACGATGAACGTCCGGTCGTCGGGGATGCTGAAGCCGGCGGCGGCGGCCAGCTTGGGCGCCGGTTGGGCCACGGTCGCGACGATTCGGCTCCCGTCCGCGTCCCACATCGCGCGCTCGAGCAGGGCCTTCTCGGCGCCGGACAGCGAGGTATCCACCTTCGTGCTGCAGCTGGGCGATCATCGCGTCGTAGATGCGGTCGTCGATGAGCAGGTTGCCGTCGGCTGAGCATCCCGAGCCGTAATCGGACGTCTTCGACATCCGCGAGTTGTTGGCTGCCTCGGCGACATCGGCGGTCTCGTCGATGACCATCGTGGAGTTGCCGCCACCCACGCCGAAGGCTGGCTTGCCGGAGCTGTAGGCGGCTCTGACCATCGCCGCCCCGCCGGTGGCCAACGTCAGGTCGCAGATCGCCATCAGCTCCTGGGACAGCGGTATCGATGGTTCCTCGACGCATTGGAACAGGTCGGCCGGCGCACCCTCGCGCACCATGACCTCGCGCAGGATCCGGACCACCTCGTTGGTGGTCGCCTTCGTGCGCGGGTGGGCGGAGAAGATCACCGCGTCGCGTGCCTTGACGGCGTAGATCGCGGTGCCCGGCGGTGTGAGCTCCGGGTTGGTCATCGGCACGATCGACGCGATCACGCCCGCCGGTTTGGCGTACTTGATCAGTCCCTTGTCGGGGTCTGTCTCGATGACACCGACGCTCTTGGCGCGCAGGGCATCGCGCAGGATGCCATGGATCTTGAAGCGCTTGGCGGTTCGGCCTTCACGGTCGCCGATGCCGCTCTCGTCGACGCTCATGTGGGCCAGCCGCTCGAACGTCGTCTCGTTGCCGAGCGCCCAGCCGATGGCCTGCGCGAGCCGGTCGACGCGGGCCTGGTCGTAGTCGACGACCTCGGCCATCGCGGCTCTCGCCTTGACCAGCATGGCCGCGGCCAGCGACTTCTCCTCGGCGGTGATGTCTCTAGCCATGTGCTCTCCCTCAGTCGGTCGTGACGTGCGAGCGCTGCTCGCCCGGCGAATAGATGTCGAGGATGTTCCAGTGGCCCGTCGTGGGCGTGGGGTTGTTCTTCATGGCGACGTCGAGCACCACCGGGCGGTCCATCGCGATCGCCTTCGCCAGCGCCGGTCGGAAGCTCTCGGCGGAATCGATCCGGATCCCCTCGGCGCCATAGGCGCGGGCGATGGCGGCATAGTTCGGGAGCAGCTCCGGGTCGGCGCTGTCACCCTGGAACGTCGTGCCGTAGGTCAGACCGAAATGGGCCAGTTGAAGTCCGGCGATGGTGCCGTAGGCGTTGTTGTTCATGACGACCCAGACGATGCCAAGGCCGTGTTCGACCGCCGTGGCGAGCATGGCCGGGTTCTGACCGAATCCACCGTCGCCGACGAGCGACACCACGGTGCGGTCTGGGGCTGCGAGCTTGGCGCCGATGGCGGCGGACGGACCGAAGCCCATGGTCGCGAACCCGCCCGGCGTGAGCACGGTGCCGGGGGTGCGGATGGGGAACTGCTGGCCGACGCCGTTCTTGTTCCATCCCACGTCGGTGGTGATGTAGGCGTCGTCAGGGAGCACGCTGCGGGTCTCGGCGAGGATCCGCTCGGGCATCATCGGGAAGGCGTCGCTGGTGGCCATCGGCGCGTTGCTGACGGCGAAGGCGGCCCGGGACTCGCTGATGTGCTTGACCACGTCCGGGTTCGTGAAGCCGTCCGGGTATCGCTCGCGTGCGACGCGGTTGAGCACCTTGAGCGCGGCGTTGGCATCGGCGACGGCGCCGATCTCGGTGGGGAAGGCGCGGCTGATCTCGCTGGGCTCGATGTCGATGTGGATCAGCGCGGTGTCAGGGATGTTGAACGTGTAGTCGCGGTACCAGGAGCTGCTGTCGGCTTCCTTGAAGCGGGTCCCGATGGCGAAGATGACGTCGGCCGCGAGGCACGTGTCGTTGACGAGCTGCGTTCCCCAGAACCCGGTCATCCCCAACACCAACGGGTGATCGTCACTGATGACGCCCTTGCCCATCAGGCTGTGGGCGACCGGGATGCCCATGTGGTCGACGAAGTGCCGGAGCTCTTCGCTGGCCCTCGACAGGAGCACTCCGCCGCCGGCGTAGATGACCGGTCGTGTCGGCCTCGGCGAGGCGGGTCACGATGGCGCCTGCTGTCTCGTCGTCGAGCGACGGCTGGTGCAGTGTCTTGGTGCCGTGGTCGAGACGAGCGAACAGCGCCGGGTCGAGCGGCTGTGAGAAGACGTCCATCGGCACGTCGACGAGCACCGGCCCGGGCTGGCCGTTCTCGGCGAGCAGGAACGCCTTCTCGATGACCTCGGGGAGCAGGTCCGCCCGGTCGACACGCCAAGCCCGTTTCACGAATGGTCGATAGATCTCGAACTGTGAACCGTCGGCGTGAAGGTTCACCTCTTGATGGGGGTGCCGGCCGTAGTAGTGGGACGGCACGTCCCCGGCGATGACCACCATCGGGATGCAGTCGAGGGCGGCGTTGGCCACGCCGGTGGCGGCGTTGGTGAGACCCGGGCTGAGGTGGCTGAGAACGACCGAGGCCCGTCCGGTGACTCGCGCGTAGCCATCGGCGGCGTGGGCGGCGACCTGTTCGTGCCGCACGTTGACGAACTCGATCGAGCTGTCGGCCATGGCGGCGAGGACCGCGATGTTGGTGTGTCCGCAGAGCCCGAAGACGTGGCGCACACCGCGCCGTTCCAGATAGGCGACGAGCTGTTCGGCTGCGGTTGGATGACCTGCGCTCATGGCTGCACCCCTCACGTCTGTGTCCCTGTCGATCGTGCCGGCATCGCGTCTGCGGCTGGCACTGCTCGGTGATCGGGGCCGCGGTACGCGTGGTCCATCGGGTCGACCCGCCGCATCGGGGTCATCGTCTGGCGTTCCTCGGCGGCGTGAGCGAGGATCCCGGCGAGCCGAGACGCGATGAACAGGGCGTTGCCGAGATCGCTCGGGAACCCGACCTCGTTGAGGATCGCGGCCATCACCCCATCGATGTTGATCGGCATCGGTTTGCCCAGCGCATGAGTGAGCGCCGCCTCGAGCGCGGCGGCCGCCGCCAGGTGGTCACCCGTCACGCCGGCGTCCCGGGCGACCGCCAGGAGCCTGTCGAGGCGGGGGTCGCGGCGCTTGTGTTGGCGGTGGCCAAAGCCCGGAACGCGCTTGCCCTGCGCCCGCCAGTCGGTGACCAGCTGCTCGGCTGCGGAGGACAGCGAACCGCTCACCGCCACTCGTGACGCGTCGACGACCGCGGCGATGACGTGCATCGCCGAATCCACTGCGGCACCGTGGAACTCTCCGAGGGTCAAGAGCCCGGCGGCGCCAGCCCCTTGGAGGGTGGCACCGCCCGACACGGCGGTGCGGGCCGCCAACACCGATGGGGCGCCGGCACCGTGATCGATGCTGGCGACCATGAGCGCATCGATGAGTCGCGTGGTCGGGGGATCGGGAAGATCGCCGGTGTAGAGGAGATGCACGACGGCGGGGAACGGAATGGTGCCGATCAGCTCGGCGAGGTCGTAGCCGCGGATCGAGATCGTTTCGGCCGTGGTCTCGGAGAGCGACGTCGTCCAGACTGGCGGAGCGGACGTCGAATTGGATGTGCTCAACTGCTCAGACCTCATATGCTGGAGACAGGAAATGACTATATTGAATTAGTCCAGTAGGGTCAAACGCCATCGAGCGACCGACACGGCTCCACCAAGGCCGGGAGCGGCTGTCGTAGGATGGGAAGAGGTGAGAATCCATGTCCGACGGTGAATCGGCGACCGACTTCGACTCCCGTCCCGAGGCCATCCGGCGCACCATCGAGGCGCGGATCATCGACGGCAAGATGCAGCCAGGCGATCGCCTCGGCCTCAAGTCCGACTTGCAGAAAGAGTTCGACGTCGCCGGCCCGACGATCGCTCAGGCACTGACCCTGCTCACCAACGATGGGCTGATCTCGATGCGCCGGGGGCCGGGGGGCGGCATCTTCGTGGAGCGATCGCGTCCCGTGCTGCGCGTCGGGACCCGCCGGCTGGCGACGGGCACGGCGCAGTCCCTGGCCGAGAACATCGAGATCCGCGAGTCCCTCAATCCGCTGCTCGCGGTGTCGGCCGCCAGGGCAGCCAACCGGTCGGAAGCCACCGTCGCCACACTGCGCGAGCTCGCCGGGCAGCTCGTCGGCGCCTCACCCTCGTTCGAGACGCAACGCCTGATCTGGGCCGGCCATCGAGCGCTGGTGGAGCTCGCCGACAACGAGCTGCTCGGCCATGTCTACATGGATCTGCTCGGTGCGGCCGAAGCGCTGATCGTCGACGTCGTCTTCCCGTCCGAGGGCATCGAGGGCGACCAGGAGCGCCAGCGCATCGCGGCCCACGCCTCGATGCTGGTGGCCGTCGCCGACGGGAACGTCGAAGCGGCTCGCCACCACGCCGAGGTCGTCCGGCTGGTGTCGCGCCCGTTGCGCGAACCAAGCTGAGCTCCCCTCTCGAGCAGCGTGGTTTGACGAACGAGGCAAGAAAAGACTATATTCATTTCGGTTGGTGATCCTGGGGGCTCGGTGACCACCGTGGCGTGCCAGGCCGAGAGGGGGGAGACCCGAATGACCAAGGTTCCACGCTGGTCGAAGCCGCTGACGCTGCTCGCCGCACTCACGCTCGTGGCCGCCGCATGCGGTGACGACGACGATGCCGAGTCGGCCGACACCGGAGGTGCCACGACCGAAGCGCCGGTCGAGACGACGGCCGACACGGCAGCCGCGACCACCGAAGCGCCGGTCGAGACGACGGCCGACACGGCAGGGAGCGCCACGACCGAAGCGTCAGTTGCGACGACGGCAGAGTGCCCTGATGGCGACTCGGTCCCCGTGGCCGTCCCGTACGAGGGCAACCAGCCGGCCGGACAGAACTGGCGCCTCGGCCTCGAGATGGCGATCGCCGAGATCAACGACGCCGGTGGCATCCTCGGGTGCCAGATCGTCCCCGAGTTCCAGGACACGCAAGCCGACCCGGACGTGTCGAAGCAGGTCGTCGCCGACATGGCGGAGGGCAACCCGTACGTCTTCCTCGGCACCGTGTTCTCCTCGAACACCATCGTCAACATGGTCGAGGCGCAACGGGCCGAGATCCCGATGTTCGTCGGCGCCGAGGCGCCGGCGATCACCAACCGGGAGGAGAACGGCGACAACGACTTCATCTACCGGACGTCGTTCGGAGTCGACACGGCGTCGGACAAGTTCATCAGCTACATCGTCGACCAGGGCGTGACGTCGATCGACATGATCTACAAGAACGACGAGTTCGGCGCCGGCGGTCGCGACGCGTACGCGGCGGCGTTCGAAGAGGTTGGCATCGCCGTCGAACTCGACATCCAGGTCCAGCCCGATCAAATCGACCTGTCCGCCGAAGTCGCCCAGCTGGCCGGCGGAGGTGCGGACGCGATCTTCGCCTTCATGACCGAGATCGAGACCGCGGCCTTCCTCGATGAGGTCCAGGCCCAAGCGCTCGAGAAGCAGATCTACGGCGGCGACGTGCTCAGCGCAGCGTCCACCATCGCGCTCGTACAGCCGGGTGCAGCTGATGGGACCATCACCCATGCGGGCCTCAACGCTTCGGCCCCGGTGTTCGAAGAATGGCGGGATGCGTACGCGGCGTTCCATCCTTCGGCGGATCCACCCGACCACAACAGCATCAAGGGGTACACCGCGGTGTACATCGTGAAGGAGATGACGGAGCGGATCGGTGCGTTCGACAACGCCCAGTTCTCCGATCAGTTGCACTGCGCGACGATCACCGTGGACGACGAGCCCGGTGTCCTTCTCGACGTGAGCTACGACGGCAACGGTGACATCGACCGCGAGAGCTACATCGTCAGCGTCGTCAATGGCGTCGGCGAGATCGTGGCGACGGTCCCACCGCTCGGCAACCTCGCCGACCGAGGTTGCTAGTCGCCCGGCTCGTTAGGGTGGCCTGCGCTGTGAGCGGGCCACCCGCTGGCGTTGTTGGTTGCGCGTAATCGCCATGTCGACGTTCGTCCAGATCAGCTTCTCGGGGCTGGCGACGGGAGCGATCTTTGCCCTCGCCGCGGTGGGATTCGCGCTGCTGTGGCAGACCGCTGGAGCGATCAACTTCGCCCACGGCGAGTTCATTGTCCTGCCCGCTGTGATCATGTTGATCCTCGGCGAACAACAGCCCACGATCGGCTTCCCTGACTGGGTTCCGCTCGTCGGCGGGACCGAATTGTTCGGACCGATCCCGGAGATCGGGATCGTCGCCGCCTTCGTCGTCACCATCCCGATCGCGATCCTGCTGCTCGGCTATGTGTTCAAGGTGTCGCTCGTCGATCGGCTGCTGACGCCGGGTGGTGACGACATCCCGCTCGTCATCGCGACGATCGGGCTCGGCCTCGTCATCCGGGAGTACCTGAGAGTGGAGTTCGGTGCAACCCCGCAGCAGTTCCCGTCGATCTTCGGGACCGAGGTGTGGCGGCCGGGCGGGATCGCCATCTCGGCCGACGACGTCGGGATCCTGGTGGTGAGCATCGTCGTGATCCTGGCTCTCCAGATGTATCTCCGCCGCACCTACACGGGCTGGCAGATGGAGGCCGCCGCGCAAAGCCCGAACACGGCCCGAATGCTCGGGATCCCCGTCGGCCGAATGATCCTGTACACGTTCGGTATCAACGCGGTGCTGGTGACGGTCGCCGCGTTGCTGGTGACGCCCACCACGAATGCCCGTTGGGACGGCGGCATCGCCCTCGGCCTGTTCGCCTTCACGGCCGCCATCATCGGCGGATTCAACCAAGTCCGTGGTGCGCTGTTCGGCGGCTTTCTGGTCGGTCTGCTGCAGAACTGGTCCGGCTACTACCTGTCCAGCGCGTACCGCGATGCGATCCCACTGCTGTTGATGATCCTGGTGATCCTGTGGCGGCCCCAAGGTCTGTTCGGCATCGCCGAAGAGCGGACCGTATGAGCACGGTCGCCTCCCAGGACGCGGGACTGGAGGATGGCCAATCGACCGTCAGGGCGGTCGAGCGGGGAGCGGTTTCGTGGCGACTCGTCGCTGCCGCCATCGTGGCGACCGGGCTGGTCGTGATGCTTCCCCTCGGACGATCACACTTCACGGGGATCATGTGGCTGTGGGCGCTGGCGCTCGTCGCCGTCGTCGGCCTCAATCTGCTGGTGCCCTTGGATTCGTGGACCGGCCTCGTCGTCAAGTGGACGACGCTGGCTGGCTGTCTCGCATTCCTCGTCGTGTTCCCCATCGGGCGCTCGGCTTCGACGTTGCTCGACATGGGACTGTTCGCGGTCTTCGGCATCGTCTGCATCGGGACCAACCTCGTCCACGGCTTCGCCGGCAAGGTCACCTTGGCCCAAGCCGGGATTCTCGGGAATCGGGGCCTACGTCTCGGTGTTGTTCGACACCGGTCGAGAAGTCGCCGTCGGTGGGATGACCGCGACGCTTCCGAACGTGCCGTTCCTCGTCGCGATCGCCATCGCCGGATTGACCTGCATGGTGTTCAGCGTGCTCATCGGGTTCCCGGCTCTGCGCGTGCAGGGGCCGTGGTTGGCGTTCGTGACGTTGGCGTTCAACCTGTTGGTCTACCTGGTGCTCAACAACGAGGCGGGACTCACCGAGGGATCGCGCGGGATCAGGATCCCGCGCGACGACGTCACCGTCTTCGGCATCGACTTGTTCTCCGGTCGGAACTACTACTACTTCTGCCTCGCGTTCATGGTGGCGGCCACCGCGCTGGTGTGGTGGATCGTTCGCAGTCCCTGGGGCCGTGCGTTCAAGGCGTTGCGTGACAACCCGGCACGCGCGGCCAGCCTCGGTGTCGACATCCGCACCTACACCCTGCTGGCCTTCTCGATCAGCGCCGGCCTCGCCGGTGTGGCCGGTGGCCTGTACGCGCGGCTGATCGAGTTCGTCGATCCCCGCGGCTTCTACATCGGTCAATCGTTCGACTTCTTCCTCGCGACAGTGGTCGGTGGGCTGGGCACGCTTGTCGGGCCGTTCATCGGGGTCTCGTTCATCACCGTGCTCACCGACCGCCTGCGTGATCGCCGGCGACTACTACCGGGTGTGGTTCGGCCTGTTCGTCGTGGTCATGATGCTGGTCGCGCCCAGAGGTGTGGCCGGATCGTTCAACCAGTTGCGCGCGAGGTTGCAGAAACGGCGCCGCGCCACAGAAACGCAGGAGAAGTCGTGACCGCGATCGACCGCGTGGGCGGCACCGGCGTGGCCGTCGATCACGAGGTCGTCGTGTCGGTTCGCAACATCACCAAGTCGTTCGGGGGGATCAGGGCGGTCGACGACGTGTCGTTCGACCTCCGCAAGGGCGAGATCCTCGGCGTCATCGGGCCGAATGGGTGCGGCAAGACGACCCTGTTCAATTGCATCCTGGGTCAGTATCGACCGGACGGGGGACGCGTCGAGCTCCACGGTCGTGACGTCAGCCGGTGGAGGCCGCACCGGCGCGCCAAGGCAGGTCTGGCGCGCACGTTTCAGCTCCTCCAGGTATTCGAATCGATGTCCGTGCGCGACAACCTCAAGACCGCCGCCCAAGAGCACATCGGCTCGATGGGTCGGCGGCTGTTCCAGCGGCCCGACATGGGACTCGACGACAAGGTCGACCGGCTCATCGAGCGGTTCCGCCTGGCCCACCTCGCCGACGAACGGGCGGGCAACCTCAGCTATGGCCAGCAGAAGTTGCTGGATACCGCGATGGCGTTCGTGTCCGGACCGGCCGCGGTGTTCCTCGACGAACCGGCCGGTGGAGTCAATCCGGCGATGCTCGGTGACCTGAGAGAGCGCATCCGCGACCTCAACCAGAGTGACGGCATGACCTTCGCCGTCGTCGAGCACAACATGGAGTTCATCTTCGGGTTGGCCGACCGCGTCGTGGTGCTCGAGCAGGGCCGGATGCTGATGACCGGCACCCCGGACGAAGTTCGCGAGGACCCGCGGGTACTGGAGGTGTACCTGGGTGGCTGACACTGTGATCCCTGGGACTGTGAACCCTGAGACTGCGGTACCCGAGACCGGCGCGACCGTTGAGGAATCGGGCGGCGGCGACGACGTCATCTTGCGGATGGATGCCGTCGTCGGTGGGTACGGCGCGACGACGGTGCTCCACGAGACCAGCCTGGACGTCCGTCGAAACGCGCTGACCACCATCATCGGCCCCAACGGCGCTGGGAAGTCGACGGCCATCAAGGCCATCTTCGGGATGGTTCGCGTTCGTTCCGGACACGTGTGGTACGAGGACGAAGACGTCGTCGGCCTCAGTCAGATCGAGCTGCTGCGGCGCGGGATCAGCTTCGTTCCCCAGGGCCGCAACGTGTTTCCGAGGATGTCCGTGCGCGCCAACCTCGAGCTCGGCGGGGTGAGCCTCGAGAACCTGCGCCTCACCCGGCAACGGGTCGACAGCATCGCCTTCGAGCTGTTCCCGATGCTTCGCGAGAAGGCCGACCGGCAGGCGAGCACGCTCAGCGGCGGTGAACAGAAGATGCTCGAGATCGGCCGGGCGATGCTGCTCGAACCACGGCTGTTGCTCATCGACGAACCCTCGGTCGGGCTGTCCCCGATCCTCGTGCAACAGGTCTTCGGCCTCCTCCAAGAACTTCGCAACCACGGAACGACCGTGCTGATGATCGAGCAGAACGCCAAATCGGCGCTCGAGGTGAGCGACTACGGGCTGGTGCTGCAACAGGGACGTCTGGCCTTGGCCGGCACGGCATCGGAAGTGCTCAACCACCCGGAGATCGGACGCTTGTTCTTGGGTGGCGCCATGGGCGGCGTCAGCGCCACCCGCGCCCAGCCAACTCGAAATGGCCCGGATGTGGCATGACGGCATTCGCGTCGTTCGACCAGCGAGGCGGTGGCGACGCGCACGGCGGACTCATCCCGACCGGGACCACGTCGCTGTTCACGATCATCGGGAGCCCGGTGGTGCAGGTCCAGGCTCCACGCATCTTCAATCGGCTCTTCGCCGAGTACGGACACGACGCCGTCCTCGTGGCGTTCGATCTGCGCCCCGGTGCGGTCGGCCCCTTCTTCGACGCGATGCGCAACACCGAGAACTTCCGCGGCAGCTTCGTGACGGTGCCACACAAACAGGAAGCGACGCGGCACATGGACGAACTGATGTCGCGTGCGTCCGCCCTCGCCGTCGTCAACGTGGTGAAGCGCGTCGACGGACGGCTCGTGGGCGACATGACTGACGGCTCCGCCTTCCTCGTCGCCTCCCGGGCACACGGCCTGGATCCTGCTGGAGCGCGCGTCGCCATGATCGGCGGCGGGGGAACGGCGACCGCGATCGCGTACGCATGTGCCGAGCAGGGCGTCGCCGAGCTGGTCCTCAGCGTCCGCAACCGCGCCCGTCACGACGAGTTGCGGCGCGTCGTCGAATCGGTCGCGAACCCGCCTCGGCTCAGCTTCGAGCTCGGCTCGCTCGAAGGGTTCGACCTGGTCGTCAACGCCACATCGGTCGGTATGGACGGCGACCCCAACGTGCCGCACCCGGTGGAGTCGCTCGATCCGAACTCACTCGTCGGGGAGGTGGTGACGCTGCCGCGCGTCACGCCGTGGATCGCCGCCGCGCTCGAAAGGGGCTGTCGCGTCCAGTACGGCGCCGAATTGTCGTCGGCACAACTCCGCCTTGTCGGCCCATGGTGGGGGCTCGATGTCCCACCCGTCGACTGAACCGCAGCCGCAGCCCATGGACCCGGTTCGCATCGGGATCGTCGGCACGGGATCGATCGGCCGTCTCCACGCCGCACTCGCAAGCGCGATGCCAGACGTCGCGCTGGTCGGGCTGTCCGGCCTCGGTGACCGTGCGGCCGAGCTGGCGGCACAGCTCGGCGTTCCACTGCACACCGACTACCGCCAACTGGTCGACCGCCGACTCGACGGCGTCATCGTCGCCACCCCGAACGACGTTCACCTCGAGGTCGGTGAGTACTTCGCGCGCCACGGTGTCCACGTGCTCGTCGAGAAGCCGATCGCCGACAGCCTCGTTGCCGCGAGGGAGTTGTGCGCGGTGGCGACGCGCAACGGAGTCCACCTACTCGTGGGGCACCACCGCCGCCACAACAACCTCGTCACGGCGGCCGCGGCGGTGGTCGCCAACGACATCGGGCGGCTCGTCGCCACCAATGCGATGGTCACGATGCGGAAGCCCGACAGCTACTACGAGCCCGAGTGGCGGCGTTCCGCCGGCGCCGGACCACTGCTCGTGAACCTCGTCCACGAAGTCGACTTGCAACGGGCAGTGTGCGGGGAGATCGATCGCGTCCAGGCGGTCTCGGCAAAGGTGGGACGTGAGTTCGATTTCGACGACACCGCGGCGGTGCTGCTGCGGTTCCGCAACGGCGCACTCGGCACGATCCTGATCACCGAATCGACGCCGTCGCCGTGGAGTTGGGAGGCGTCGGTCAGCGAAGGCATGGGATTCCACAACGCCGGCCGCGACCACGCTCGCTTCGTCGGCACCGAGGCATCCCTCAGCTTCCCGAGCATGACGACGTGGGCGTATCGACCCGCCGACGGCGAAGCCGGCTGGAACACATCGCTCCACATCACACGAATCGACGTCGAGCCCAACGACCCGTACGTCGACCAGATCGCCCATTTCGCACGCGTTGTCCACGGGTTGGAGACCCCACGCGTTTCCGGGGCGGAAGGGCTCCGCAGCCTCGCGGTTGTCGCCGCCGTCATCGAAGCCGCGCGAACCGGCGAGATCGTCGACGTCGACGATCTGATCGATCAGCCGGGCTGCAGCCCGACGAGCACCTTCTCGAGCGTGGCCGACGGGACGTCGTCGGCGACGAAGGGCTCGCCGATCTCGCGCATCAGAACGAATCGGAGCTTGCCACCTTGACGCTTCTTGTCTCGATGCATCGCTTCGATCAGTGCATCGACGCCCATCGCAGTCGGCAACGTCGTGGCGAGGCCGACCTGGGCGACCAATGCCTCGACACGCTCGGCGAGGCCGGGTGTCGCGAACCCCCCTTGTTCGGAGAGTCGCGGACGCGGCCACCAGCCCAAGTCCGACCGCCTCACCATGGGTGAGCACGTCGCCCCCGACTTGTTCGAACGCGTACGCGAACGTGTGCCCGAGGTTGAGGACGGCCCGACGCGCTTCTTCGAAGGGATCGTCCTGGACGATCGCGATCTTGACCTGGATGGCCTGGGCGACGAGCGTCTGCAGCCGGCCGAGCGCATCGCGTTCCTCGTGACTCGACCCGTGCCACGCACCGTCCTCGAGCTGGGCGAGCAGGTGCGAACCCGCGATCAACGCGTGCTTGACGACCTCGGCCATCCCGGACGTGAACTGACGTCGGCTCAGCGTCTGCAACGTCGCCACATCGGCAACAACCGCAGAGGGCTGCTTGAAGAGTCCGATCAGGTTCTTGCCCTGCGGGACATCGAGTCCGACCTTGCCGCCGATGCTCGTGTCGATCATGGCGATCAGGTCCGTCGGGCAGTGCACGAGGTCGAGACCACGGAAGTACGTCGCCGCTGCGAAGCCCGCCACATCACCGACGATCGAATCACCGAGCGACACGATCGTTGCCGAGCGATCGACATTGGCGTCGAGCAACGCGTCGTACACGTGCTGCACGGCGTCCAGGTTCTTCTGACGTCCGTTCGCACCGGGCAGCGTGATCGTGAGGTCGACGTCGCCGCAGCTCGCCAGATACAGCGCGCCCACCTCGGCGTTGGTGACGACGACCATCGGCCCGTCGATTCGGGCCAGCTGACGAACGAACGGCAGCACCGCCGCTCCGACCGAGTACTCGTAGTCGCCGCTCGGGTTGTCGATCGCAAACCGGTGGGGGTCGGACGTCGCCAGGGCGACAAGGTCCGAGGCCACCGCATCGGCGCTGACGGCGTCAGTGGTGAGTTGCGCGAAGCGGCGATAGTCGGGGCTGCGCTCGGCGAGCAGCTCGACGATCCGCTGACGAGGATCCGGAACCGACAACAGCGGGCGCTCGATACGCGACGGATCGTTGGTGACGCGATCGAAGATCTCATCGGGGGTGGCGACCAGGCAGAAGACCCGGCCGTTGCGGCTCAGGCTGGCGACGTTCTGCGGGTCGAGCATCATTCGCCCACCGGTGGAGATCACCAGCCGTTGGCGATCGGCCAGTTCGGCAGCGAGCTCCCGCTCGATGCGCCGGAACGCCTCCTCGCCCTGCGTGCGGAAGACATCGGCGATCTTGCCGTGGCGTTCCTCGATGACCTGATCAGTATCGACGAACTGGTACCCGAGTTGCTCGGCGAGCAGGCGACCGACGGTGGTCTTGCCGGTGCCCATGAAGCCGGTGAGCACGATGTTGCGGGAGTCGGAAGCAGTCATGGCCTGACGGCCCAGGCTAGGGGCGCGACTACCGTGGAGCAGTGCACGCCCCACGCCAGATCTGCCCCGCGCGATGACCCGAACCGTGCTCGTCCTCAACGGACCGAACCTCAATCTCCTCGGAACGCGAGAACCGGAGATCTACGGCCACGACACGCTGTCCGACATCCTCACGGACCTGCGCGCCCATGCCGCCCAGTCCGATGTCACGATCGTCGACTTTCAGTCGAACACCGAGGGCGAGCTCGTCAGCCGTCTCCACGATGCCAGGGGCGCCGTGGACGGGGTGATCTTCAACCCGGGAGCCTTCACTCACTACAGCATCGCCCTGCGGGACGCGATCGCCGGGACCGGACTGGCCGTTGTCGAGACGCATCTTTCGAACATCCACGCCCGCGAGGAGTTTCGTCACACGTCAGTGCTGGCACCCGTGTGCGTCGGTGTCGTCGCCGGCTTCGGTCGTCACAGCTACTTCGTCGCGCTCGAGGCGCTGCTGCGATATCTCGGGTGAGCGCTCCGACCGCGACAGAGCGTTTGGCGCACTGGCGCCGCTGGCATGCGTACGTGCTCGATCGCAAAGGATGCCGTAGCGATCACGACGTGCTCGACGCCATCGCCTTCGATCGGGTCGTAGCGATCGCAGCAGTTCGAGAGCTCCGTGCGCAGCGTCCGGACGATCTGCTCGATCAATTCTTCGCTGGCGATGTCGCGCTTCGCTCCGAGGTCGGCATGGTGGCGGACGAGGACATCGTGAACCATCTCGGCTTCCAGATCCGTGAGCCGCTCGATGTGTGGTTGGAAGGGCTTGCACGGTGGGCGCCGCGACTCGACGTCGCAGTCGTTGGTACGAAACGGTTCACGGCGTCGGCCGCGTTCCAAGCGCGGGTGGGTGCCTTCGCTGAGATGGCCCAGGTATGGCTCGCCATCGACGGTCAGGTCGTCGAGCTCGAACTGTTCGACATCCACCACGCGGTCCAGTCCGATCCGGGACTGTTCGATCGCGTGCGAGCCGGCCGCACCACCCGGCAACTCCTCACCGGCTGCGGGAGCGACGAGTTGTTCGCCCTTGTCGTCGACGACGACATCTGGCACTACGGCATACACGTCTCGACTGGCGTCGACGTCATGCGACTGCACGAACGATTCCGAGCATTGACAGCAGCCGATCCGAACTACCGGCTGCGCTCCGACGATGTCGTCTCCAACCAGTGGCATGGGTCGATGCACACGAAGCTGGCCAACCTCGACGCGGGGCTCGAGATCGAATTCCTGAGCTACAACGTCGACTGGAGCTACAACGTCGACTGGGCGGGCTGAGCATGCCCGAAATCCGCCCGCTCTCGGAGCTCACCGACGGCCGCCAGTTTCTCGCCTACCTCGACCACGTCGGTGCCAAGCTCCCGTTCGACGCCGACGTCGAGCACGGACCGTCCGCACCCTTGGCGCAACCCGTGACGTTCTCGGGACTGACGGTTGGCAACCGGTTGTGTGTCCATCCGCTGGAGGGATGGGACGCCGACGTCGAGGGACGCCCGACGGCGTCGACGCGGGAACGGTGGCGGCGGATGGGGGAGGGCGGTGCCAAGCTGATCTGGGCCGAGTCGGCCGCGGTGCGTCCCGACGGCCGCAGCACTCCGTCGCAGCTGCTCGTCGCAGACCACACGGTGGCCGATCTGTCGACGCTGCGGCAAGTGGCGGTCGACGAGCACGAGCGAGTCCACGGTGACGTCTCGGATCTGGTCGTCGGCCTTCAGCTCACACACTCGGGCCGCATGAGCCACCCCGCCCCATCCGGTGTCGCCGCGCCGGTCGCCGTGCGTCGGCACCCACACATGGATGCGACGGTCGGTCCGCGTCCCGACCAGCCACTGCTCACCGATGACGAGCTGTACGTGCTTGCCGAGGACTTCGTGCGGGCCGCCGTGAACGCGGCCCGCGCCGGTTTCGACTTCGTCGATCTCAAGGCCTGTCACGGTTACCTCCACCATGAGTTGCTGGGCGCCTACGACCGTCCTGGTGACTTCGGTGGCTCGCTCGAGAATCGGACGCGCTTCGTTCGCACCGTGATCGCTGGTGTGCGGGCGATTCGACCCGAGCTCCCGCTCGCGTTGCGTCTCAGCGCCTTCGACACGGTGACCCACGTCGCCGACGCGGATGGGTTCGGACGACCGATCACCGACGGTCCGCACCGGTACTGGTTCGGCACCGACGAGTCGGGGCACGAGGTCGATCTCGCTGAACCGATCCAACTGCTCCGCATGCTGCGCCACCTCGGCGTCGGCCTCGTGTCGATCACCGGGTCGAGCCCGTACTCCGCGCGGCATCTTCAGCGGCCGGCCCGCCGGCTCACCGACAACGACTACGAGCCACCAGAGGATCCGCTGGTGGGCGTCGCGCGCCACGTGCAGGTGACGGCCGCCCTGAAGGCGGCAGTGCCGGGGCTCGTGTACGTCGGCTCCGCCTACAGCTACCTGCAGCAATGGCTACCGAACGTCGCCCAGGCAGCGGTCCGTCAGGGGATGACCGACATCGTCGGACTGGGCCGGATGCATCTCGCCTACAACACGTTCCCGACCGACGTCATCGACGGCCGGCCGTTGCGCACCGATCTGATGCAACCCGCGTTCTGAATGCCGGAGCCTGGGTCCGTCCCTATGCGTCGACGGGAGTGCCCACGACGTGGATGACCGGTAGGCCGGTGTTGCGCTGGATGCGGCTGGGCGCATCCAACTTGAGCCACTTCGACACGGTGTGGGGGAGCGTCGACACGATCACGGCCTCGAACGAGTCGCCGCCTTGTTCGCGCAGCACGCTCGTCACCGCGTCGACGGGACTGGCATCGCCGACCTCCCCGGTCACGGGGATCCCTTCAGCGAGGAAGCGCAACCGTGCGTCCTCCATGTGCTTGGCGGCCTCCCGTTTGACCTGGCCTTCTGACCACGTCGCCCCACTGCCCTGGTGCAGTTCGGGCACCACGAGATGGAACGTGCACGGACCCTCGGCCAGACGATCTCTCATGGCGTCGAGCAACTCTGGGGTGCCGAGTGTCTGGTGGGCGACGACGAGATAACGGCGCACGGGTCGCTCCTTCCATTGATCTGGCGCGTCCACGCTACGCCTCGTCGCATCAGATGTCGATCGCGCTCACCGCTGTACTCGATGAGCTGCCGGAGCCTGGCTCAGGCGTCGATCAACTCGGGCTCGCCGACCGGTGCGGGCTCGTCGATGCTGTCGAACGGCGTGGCGTCGTGGGTGGGGCCCTGGACGTTCAGATTGGGGATGATCCGGTCGAGCCACGCCGGCAGCCACCAGTTCTTGTCACCGAGGAGCTCCATCGTCGCCGGCACCAGCAGCATGCGGACGACCGTGGCGTCGAGCAGGACAGCCAGCGCGAGGCCGAGACCGAACAGCTTGCCGACCCGGTCGTCCTCGAACACGAACGAGCCGAACACGACCACCATGATGGCGGCGGCGGCGGTGATGACACGTGCGGTCGCGGCGACGCCGTCGGCCACGGCGGTGGCGGAGTCGCCGGTCTTGTCGTACTCCTCACGGACCCGTGAGAGCAGGAACACCTCGTAGTCCATCGAGAGCCCGAAGACGATGGCGAACAGCATCAACGGTGCGATCGCCTCGATCGGGCCGCTGTCGATGCCGATGATGTCGGCACCCCAGCCCCACTGGAAGATCGCCACCAGCACGCCGTAGGCCGCGGCGATCGACAGGACGTTCATCAGGACGGCTTTGAGCGGCACCAGCAGCGAGCGGAAGACAACCATCAGCAGCAGGAACGACAGCGCCAGCACGGCAGCGAAGAAGACGAACGTGCGGCGGGCGAGGAAGTCGGTGAAGTCGATGTTGACGGCGGCCGTCCCCGTGACCTTGACGTCGAGGGCGGTGCCGGCGACGGCCGCCGGAATGACGTCGTCGCGCAGTGTCTTGACCAGTTCGGTGGTGGCTGCGTCCTGGGGTGCGGTCGTCGGGACGAGGTTGAAGAGGTACGCCTCGGGGGAGTCGACGCGGTTGGGGAAGGCCGGCGTGACGGCCGCCACCCCGGGCGTCTCGGCGAGCGCCCGCTGGAGCGTTTCCAGGGCAGCGACGCCGTCGCCGGCACCCGGCACGACGGTGATCATGAACGGACCGTTGAAGCCGGCGCCGAAGCCGTCGGCGAGGAGGTCGTACGCCTGGCGGGTGTAGGTGTCCTCGGCGTAGTTCCCCTCGTCGGAGACGCCGAGGCGGAGGCCGAAGATCGGCGCCGCCAGGACGAGGAGGAACAACGTGCCGGCGACGACCCAGCGCCACGGGCGGCGCTGGATCGTCCGGCTCCAGCGGTAGGCGAGCGTCTCGCGCACCGGCTTCGGTGCCCGGCGAGGCACCTGCTTGCGGAGCGGGCGGACGGCGAAGCTGGCGAGCATGGTGAGGGCGGCGAGCCCGGCGCCGACGGCGGCCAGGGCGGCGACGCCGATACCGATGCCGAACAACGCCACCGCGACGAAACCGGCGACCACCAGGCCGCGCCAGCGCGTGACCTCGACCCGGTCCCCGGCGAAGGCGAGGAGCGGTGGCAGCAGCGTGATCGAGGTGATCATCGTGACGAGCACGGTGACGGCGACGCCGATACCCAGACCGGCGACCCACCCGATCCCGATCAACAGCAGACCGAGGAGTGACACGACGACGGTGACGCCGGCGAAGATCACGGCCCGGCCGGCGGTGTCCATCGCGGTGATGGTGGCCGCCCGGGGCGAAAGGCCGGCGTGGATCCCCTCCCGGTAGCGGGTGACGATGAACAGGGCGTAGTCGATGCCGACGCCCAGCCCGATCATGATCCCGAGGAAGGTGGTGAAGTCGGGGATGCTGAAGAAGTTGCTGAGGATGACGATCAGGCCCATTCCGGCCCCGACACCGCCGAGGGCGACCGCCAGCGGCAGGCCCATGGCGAGCACCGAGCCGAAGGCGAGGATCAGCACGACGATGGCGAAGGCGAGACCGATGAACTCGGTCGCCGGCGGCTCGAACACGGCGAGCGCCGTACCGCCGGGGAGGACCTCGAGACCCTCGACGGCGGGTGCGTGGTCGGAGATCGCCTCACCGAGGGCGGCCGATTCGGTGACGTCGACATCGGCGGACAGGTTGACCTGGGCGTAGGCGAGCCGGCCGGCGAGCGGACCGTGCTGGGCGATCTGCGCCGCACCCTGCTCGGAGTAGGGAGAGACAACCGTGGCGCCGGGGTGCTGGGGGTCGCCGTGATCATCCGGGAACCCGGCGTTGACGGTTGCGAACAGCTCCTCCATGCCGGCCCGGACGGCGGGATCGTCGACGCCCTGGTCGGCGCGAAAGACGATCGTTCCCGAACCGCCGCCGGCGCCGAGCTCGGCGAAGTACTGCTCGAGCACGTCGAAGCCGTCGGCGCTCTCGGAGTCGGGGATGTCGGTCGACGCGTCGTAGGCGGCGCCGAGCGAGGCGGCGGCGCCGAAGATCACGATCAGGGCGGCCAGCCAGATGCCGACGGCGGCCTTGCGGTGGTCGTAACACCAGGCACCGATGCGGGCGAGTCCTGAACGACGGGGCACGGTGTTGATCTGGGGGTTGATCTGAGGATGTCTCACGGATCCGACGCTGCCCGAATCGGGTCGGGGGCCGGTGTGGCGTCGGTTGTGTTTCGGTTGAGGACCGTCGAGACTTGCCTCAACCAGGACACAACCGGGTGTCGGACGCGGCGCAACCGCGCTGGCGCACGCTCCGGTCGTGGAAACGCTGGCGATCGAATCAGAACTCATCGAGCCAAGACCATTCGAGGGAGAAGGGAGCGGTGTCGACGTGCAGATCCGTCTGTTCGGTGGCGTCGCGGCCGCGACCGACGACGGGGAACCGGTCGACGTCGGCCCGGCGAAATGCCAGGCGGTGCTCGCCGTGCTCGCCCTGTCGCCGGGGTCCGCCGTACCGGTCTCGCGCATCGTGCGGCTGGTGTGGGGCGAGGTCCCACCGCGCACCGCCGACAAGACGCTCCAGTCGTACGTCACGCGCCTGCGCAAGGGCCTCGGTGCCGATTCGATCGTCCGGACCGGTGTCGCGTATCGCCTGGACGTGACCGCCGCCTCGGTCGACGTCGTCCGCTTCCAACGCCTGCTCGGCCTGGACGACACCGAGGCCGCACTCGCCGAATGGACCGGGACTCCCCTCGCCGGGCTCGACGCCGACGGCCTGACGGCCACCGTCGACGGGCTCGTCGAGCAGTACCTCGGGGTGGTGGAGACCGACCTGGGGCGGCGCGTCGAGGACGACGCCCATGCGGTGATCGGCTCGTTGACCGAGCTGACGGCCACCTATCCGTTCCGCGAGGGGCTGTGGGCGCTGTTGATGACGGCGCTCTACCGCGTCGGCCGCCAGGCCGATGCGCTGGCGGCGTATCGCAGGGCCCGCGAGCACCTCGTCGAGGGTCTCGGGGTCGAGCCCGGCCCTCGGCTCCGCGAGCTCGAGTCGCTGATCCTCGGCCAGGACGAGCAACTCGGTGTCAACCGGTCGTCGATGGGTTCGGCGTTGGGGGTGCCGTCAGGGACGGTGACGTTCGGGTTCTCCGATGTCGAGGACTCCACCGGGCTGTGGGCAGCGCACCGTCGCGAGATGAGCTCGGCGATGGCTCGCCATGACGAGCTCGTCACGGCCGCCGTCGATCGTCACGGCGGGTACGTCTTCGCCACTGGTGGCGACTCGTTCGGGGTGGCCTTCCATCGCGCCACGCGACGCGGTCGCGTGGGCCACGGAGCTGCAGGCCGCGATCGAGAACGAGCGGTGGCCCGCAGACGCCCGCATTCGGGTCCGGATCGGCGTGCACACCGGCGAGACCGAGGAGCGGGGGAAGGGCTACTTCGGCCCCGCCCTGATCGTCGCCGCTCGGCTCGCGGCCGCCGGTCACGGCGGCCAGACGCTGGTGTCGGGAGTGACGTCGGCACTGCTCGACGGCAGCAACTTGCGTGAGCTCGGGACATTCCGCCTCGAGGGTGTCGTCGCCGAGCAGCGCATCCTCCAACTCGGCGACGGCGACCACCCGCCGTTGCGGACCGACGACAGCCGCCGCGGCAACCTCCCTCGGCGGCTGGGTCGCCTGATCGGTCGCGACGCCGACCTCGAGATCGTCCGCGACGCGCTCGCCAGCTCGCCGATCGTGACGCTCGTCGGGCCCGGCGGGATCGGCAAGACGAGGCTCGCCCTCGCGGTGGCGGAACGCGCCGACGTCGACGGGCCGGCCGGGGGTGGGGGACGGGCAGGGGTTGGCGGCGCGTGGCTCATCGAGCTCGCTGCCAACGCCTCGTCGAGCGAAGTGCCGCGCGCGGTTGCCAGCGTCCTCGACGTGAAGGAGAGCCTGGGGCGCACGCTGACCGAATCGATCGTGACGACTCTGCAATCGCGCCGAGCATTGCTCGTCCTGGACAACTGCGAACACGTCATCGACGGCGCCGCCGACCTGGCAGCCGCCATCGCCGAGGGCTGTCCGAACGTCCGGGTCCTCGCCACGTCGAGAGAAGGCCTCGGCGTGCGTGACGAGCAACTCGTCGTCGTCGCACCCCTGGACCCCGAGGGGCCCGGCGTCGAGCTGTTCAACGAGCGGGCGGCGACCGTGTCGCCGACGTTCGATCCGTCCGCCGGCCGCGCCGACGTCGAGGAGATCTGCCGTCGCCTCGACGGTGTCCCGCTCGCCATCGAGCTGGCCGCCGCCCGCACGGGCAACCTCTCGACGGCGGATCTGGTGGAGCGGCTCGACGACCGTCTGCGGCTGCTCACCGGCGGCCGGCGGGCCAGTGTCGAGCGCCATCGGACCCTGCGGGCGACCATCCAGTGGTCGTACGACCTGCTGACGCCACCACAACAGGCGATGTTCCGTTGTCTGTCGATCTTCGCCGGGACGTTCGATCGGGTTGCGGCCGCGGCGGTCGCCGCCGATGCCGATCTCGATCTCGTGGATGTCGACGACCTCCTCGGTGACCTCGTCGACCGATCGATGCTGGTCG
Organism: Ilumatobacteraceae bacterium; assembly: GCA_963776935.1. Lineage (GTDB taxonomy): Bacteria > Actinomycetota > Acidimicrobiia > Acidimicrobiales > Ilumatobacteraceae > JALOLG01. Next base: position 491,334 of record CAVZOP010000002.1, read on the forward strand.
TCGAGTCGGGGCCCTTCGGCCGCCGCTTCCGGCTCCTCGAGACGATGCGCCAGTTCGCAGCCGAGCACCTCTCGGAGACCGGCACCACCGACGTGATCGCGGCGCGCCACGCGCAGTGGTGCCTCGACGGGGTCACCACGGCCCATGCGCTGCTGGCCGGGCCCGGTGAGATCGAGGGTGTCGCCCGCCTCGACGAGCTGTGGCCCAACCTCCGCGCCGCGGTCGACTGGGCGTGCGCCACCGAGGATCGCCGGCTGGCCGGCGACCTCGTCGCTCCGGTCGCGGCCGAGGTGTATCTGCGGAGCCGGAGCGAGATCGGCGACTGGGCCGAACAGATCCTCGCCATCACGCCGCCCGACGACGAGGAGCTGATCGTGTTCGGGCTCACCTGGGCCGCCCGCCGGTACATGCGGATGCTCGACAAGCAGGGGTTCGAGCGTCTCGTCGGCAGATACGGAGAGCCGGATCACCCGATGATCCGTTACGCGCGAGCTTTCCTCGACAACGACTACACGGCGCGGTTGGAGTCGGCCGCCCAGTCGCTCGCCGAGCTGCGCCGGCGGGGCGAGCACTACGTCGCCGACGTCAACGAGCTCGTCGCGATCGGGCTCACGCTGCTGATGTCCGGGCGGTTGGAGGAGCACGATGCGCTCGTGACCGGGCTCGTCGAGCGGTATCGCGCGTACGGCCCGCCCACGTGCCTGCAGTGGGCCTTGACGTACCTCGGCATCTCTGCATCCGCGCAGGGCAGGCACCACGAGGCCGCCCGGTTCTACGAGGACGCGGCCGGCATCGACGTTCCGGCGCGCACGCACACGCTGAAGAACCCCCTCGAAGCGCGAGCCGCGCTGCGTCGTGGTGACCGTTCACGGGCGTTCGAGATGCTCCGCTCGTACATCGACGAGCTGCTCGCCAACGACAACGTGTACATCGGCAAGTTCGCCTGCATCGAGTTCGTCGGGATGATGCTCAGGGTCGACCGCCGCGCGGAGGCGGCTCGCATCCTCGGCTTCCTCGAGTCGACCGACTCGATCGAACTGTCCGCCCTCAGATCACGCTTCGCCGGCGACGCCGGAGAACAGATCGCGATCGACTCCGAACACGACACCGCGCACGAACGGGCGATCGGCCGGGACCTCGACGACCGCCGTGCGTTGACCTACATGCGCGACATCCTCGATCGGCTCCTCGACGGCGAACAAGTCACCGCCTGACCCCGCACCCACGTCCACGGCGCGACCCGTCAGTCGGTTGATCGACTCCTAGGGCTCGCCGTCGACGTTCAGCGCGGCCCACTCCGCATCGATGTCGGCGAGGACCTGATCGATGGTGCGGATCCCGTCCACCCAGTCGAGCATGCCTTGCCAGAATGCTGCCGGGGCGACGCCTTCCGTCCAGCCACCGATCTCGGAGGGCATCAGATCCGAAGCGTCGTACCTCCACACGCCGGCGTCCAGCGCGGCGCGGGCCGTGGACGCGATGGCAATGCGGACCGCGGCCGCAGGATCGGCGGCGGCGTTGCCGTAGGCGGACGTCTCGAATCGTCGGTTCGGGGAGATGAAGCTGCTGTCCGCATCTGCTGCCCAGGCCGCACCCCACTCCGGACTCGCAATGAACTCCACGAACGCTCGGACCTCTGGCCGGTCGACGAGCGCCGACGCGAACAGACCGCCACCGATGCTCGGAGTCGGCTGGCCCGGATCGACCGGAGGAAGCACGAAGAAGTCGATGTCCTCGCCGATCTGCGTACCCGGCGGCACCAGCCTGAGCATGAAGTTGGCCTGGTGGTACAACCAGCACGCTGGCTCGGGTTCGCCCGTCAGCGCGTTGCGGTTGAGCAGGTGGAACAGCTGGCTGTCGTAGGGCTCACTGCTGACCAGAGCCGGTCCACCCCGTACGAAGCCGGGCTCGAAGATCAACGCGTCGGCCAGCCGTCCGGCCTCCATCACCGCAGGATCGGTGAACCCGACGTCGCCGACCGTCCAGGCGTCGTAGGTGTCGGTGCCACCAACGCGCAGCACCAGGCTCTCGACGAGATCGGAGCCGGGCCACCCGCTGGCGAAGCCGCTGGCGAAGCCGAAGCACCAGGGCGTGCCGCCGTCCGCCACGATCTGATGGGAGAGGGCGACGAGCTCGTCCCAGCTCGCCGGTACCTCGTACCCGGCGGCCTGGAACTCGGCCTTGGGGTAGAACACGAGACCCTTCAGGTCGAGCGTCAGTGGTATCGCACGAACGGTTCCGCTCGGCGGCGGGGTGTCGCCTCCGTCGGCCAGCGTGGCGATGCCGAGTAGATAGTCCCCGAAGTCGGATCGCAACGTCGCCGTGTCGACGAACCGGCCGATGTCGACGGCCCGGGACTGGGCCCACGTCGGGATACCACTCTGATAGCCGACGACGTCTGGGCGTTCGAGGTCGCCCGTCGCGATGTTCTCGACGTCCTGCACCTCGCTGGATCCGACCTCGATCTCGATCCCGGTGAACTCGGTGAAGGCCTCGAGCTGTCGTGCGAATCCGTCGTCGTCGCGCAGCGTGCTCGCCGCCATGGTGACGGTGGTGCCCGCCAACGCCCGCCCGCCAGGATCCATCGCCCCGTACGAATCGAGCCCACGACGTAACGGCAGGCTCTCCGGAACCTCGACGCGTTCCGGGCACGACCCAGCGAACAATGAGGCGCATTCGGTGTCCGTGAAGCGCCGGTCGACCGCGGACTCGGCGAGCTGCACCAACTCCGCTGGGGGCAGGGCGTACACGCCGACGAGGCCTCCTGGCCCGGATCTGACGGCCACTCGAGTCTCGGGACCGACGCCGTACTGCACGCCGAGCTCGTGGAGTGCGAAGTGCACGGCGTCGACGGCTTCCTCGGTCGCGAAGCCGAGGTCGACTGTTTCGCGCACGGACTGCACAGCGAGCAGGAGCGCCAGCTCCGGGTCGGCGATGAGGGCCTTCTCCGAAGCGGTCACGAGGTCCGCAACTCCGAGCAGGTCGTCGACGTCTCCCTTGGCGGTCTCGGCCGAGCGCCACTGGACCGCGCCGAAAACGGCGAGCGCGGCCACGAGCACGGCCACGAGACCGACGCCGACGAGTTGCCGGACGCGTCGCCGCTCTCGACGTTCGGCGGCGATGGCGCGCAGCTCCCGCTCGCGATCCTCCGCCGCCTCTCGGTCGCGCTCGGCGACGCTGGCGTCGAGAAAGGCCTGTTCCGGGGCGGAGAGTGGCAACGAGGCGGTGGTGGCCCAGCCGTGCACCTGCTCGAGGCGGCCACCTCGCAGGAGGTAAGCCTCGGCGCGGTCGGCCGCCAGCCATTCACCCATCGCCTCCGCGAGTCGCCGCTGATTGAGCACGTCGTGTCGGGCATCGACGATCCAGTCGTGCAGGCGGGTCCATTCGGTGAGCAATGCCTCGTGCGAGATCTCGACCGTCGGGCTCCTCGTCACTGGGTCGCGGTCGAAGCTCAACAGCCGGTGTCGGCCGAACGTGTCGAGCACCGCGCGGAGCATCCCGCGATCGACCGGGAGCTGCTCGAGCTCACTCTGCAGGACGCGGCGACGAGTGTCGTCCGCTCCCTCGCCGAGGGTGACGAGTCGCAGGAACACTTGTCGGGTGACCTCGTGCGCATCCTCGCCGAGCCCGGCCAGGAGTCCTTCGGCGCGCGTCACGAGCGCTCCTGACACCCCGCCGAGCTCTCGGTACGCGGCGTCGGGGATCCGGACACCACGCCGCTTGTCGAAGAGCTCCGTCAACGTGTACTGCAGCAACGGCAATGCACCGGGGCGGTCCACGACGTCTCGGACCAGCTCGGCGACGAGCGCCGGTTCGAACGTGATGCCGTACTGTTCGACCGGCCCGGTGATCGCCCGCTCCAACTCCTGCGGCGTCATCGGCGGGATCGCCTCGGTGCCGTCGCGGAGCAACTCACCGAGGCCACGGTGCTGCAGCGGTCGGTCGTAGTAATCGGCGCGCAACGTGGCGATGACACGGACACGACTCTGATCGTCGATCACCGCGCTCACGAGGTTGTCGAGGAAGCGGTTCGCCGTCGCGGCGTCGACCTGTGTGAACAGTTCTTCGAACTGATCGATCAACACCAGCAGCTGCGAGCCATCGCTCGGCAGCACGCGACGAAGCGCGTGTTGCAGCCCGTGCTCACCGGCGAGCTGCTCGAGCAAGGAGACGGGCGGATCGACCGCGACGCCGAGCAGGGCCTCCTCCAACGCTTCGAACGGATGGGGTGCCGGGGTCATCTCGATCGTGAACCACGAGTCCGACAGTGGGAGCGCCCCCTGACGGAGTGCAGGCAGCAGCCCGGCCCGCACGACGCTCGACTTGCCGCTCCCGCTCGGGCCGACCACGGCGATGAAGCGGCCCCGGACTCCAGGCTGGCCGAGGCGCGAGATGAGCCGCTCGACGACCCGTTCCCGACCGTGGAAGTCGACGGCGTCGGTGGCGTCGAACGGGCGCAAACCCTTGAACGGGTTGTCGACCTCTACGTGGCGCTCGGTCGTCGTCGCTCGCTGGGCGGTCGCGACGCGGTCCGCGAGTGCGTCGCGCAGGTCAGTGACGAAGCCGGCGACGCTTCCGTAGCGCTTGGTGGCGTCGACGTCGGTGGCGCGGTCGATGACGCGCAGAACCGGCGGCGGCAGTGCGCCGCGTATCTGGGCGACCTCGCCGCTCAGACCGGTGAGTGCCTGGGCGACGACGACACCGAGGCTGTAGATGTCGGACGTGGCCGCGGCGTCGCCGCGATCAAGCTGTTCCGGCGCCGCGTACGGCGCATCGAGCGTCGTCGTGGCGGACCCACCGTCCGATGTCGCACCATCCGCGCCGACCGCGATCCCGAAATCGGACAGGTATGCGTTGCCCTCGTCGTCGATGAGGATGTTTGCTGGCTTGATGTCGCGGTGCACGACGCCGGCGCGGTGCGCCGTCTGCAGCGCGCTGCCGAGTTGATCGGCCATCGCCGTGGTCTGGGCGGCGGTCAGGGCGCGGTGTTCGAGCACGTTCGCCAGGCTCCCCCCGCGCATCAATCGCATCACGAGGTAGGCCGCACCTGGTTCGCGCCAGTAGTCGTAGAGCGGGACGATGTGGGGGTGCTCGAGGCGGGCGACGAGCTGGGCCTCGGCCTGGAAGCGACGGATGAAGTCGGGCTTGTTGGCGTGCTCTGGTCGAATGACCTTGATCGCCACCTCCCGGCCGACGGCGGGTTGATAGGCGCGGTAGGCGACACCGCCCGCTCCGTCACCGATCCGCTCGCGCAACTCGTACCCTCGCACCGCGAGTCCCGGCTCGGCCGCAGAGCCCGGGAACGGGGAGGGGGAGCGGGCGTCGAGCGACTCGTCGCCGGTGACGATCTGCTCCTCGAGCCTGCGGAGCCCGGACGACGGCGCGATGCCGAGCTCCTCTCCCAGCCGTGACTTGAGCAGTTGGTACGCGCGCAACGCGTCGGCCTGTCGTGCCGACCGGTGGAGGGCGAGCATCAACTGGCCCGTCAGGCGCTCCTGCAAGGGGTGCTGGCGGACGAGCGACTCCAGCTCGGAGATCAGTTCCCGCGACATGCCCCGCTTGAGATCGGCATCGATCCGGGCCTCCACTGCCTCGAGCCGTAGCTCCTCCAGGCGGGCGATCTCGGCCTGGGCGAAGGATTCGTACGTGAAGTCCTCGAACGCTCGGCCCCGCCACAACGCCAACGCCTCGCCCAGCACCAATGACGCGGCGGCCGGATCGATGTCGGCGAGGGCACGCCCTTCGGCGACCATGCGCTCGAAGCGGACTGCGTCGATCTCGTCGGGCGCCGCCTGGATGAGGTACCCGGGTGCGCGGGTGAGCAGGATCGAGCCCCCCGAGCGCTTCTCACGGTCAGGTTCGAGCGCCTTGCGCAGACCCGACACGTACACCCACAACGCGTTCTGCTTGTCCGTGCCGCCATCGGCGCCCCACAGACCGTCGATGATCTGATCGGTCGAGAACACCGCGTTGGGTGCCGTCAGGAGCAGGGCCAGCAGCGCCCGCTGACGGAACGAACCCAGATCGACGGAGTGGCCGTCTTGCAGCACGTCGAGCGTTCCGAGTACCTGGTATTCCAAACCCGTCCTCCTCGCGGCGGCCACCCTGTGTCGCGACTTCGTCACAGGGTGGCCTGAGTGTGGGCCATCCAACTTAGGTTCGACTTAAGCCGGTCGGCGACGGCGGGGGATCGGACGGGCGGGGTGACCGCCCGCCACCCCCACCACGACATCGCCGGCCTCACTCGTTCGTTGTTGCAGCGGGGACGAGTCCGCGGTTGACGAGGTCCTGGACGATCTCGTCGCGTGACATTGGTGCGGCTTGCCGGGTGGGGCTGGGGACGAGTCCGCGGTTGACGAGGTCCTGGACGATCTCGTCGCGTGACAGTGGTGCGGCTTGCCGGGTGGGGCTGGGGACGAGTCCGCGGTTGACGAGGTCCTGGACGATCTCGTCGCGTGACAGTGGTGCGGCTTGCCGGGTGGGGCTGGGGACGAGTCCGCGGTTGACGAGGTCCTGGACGATCTCGTCGCGGGATTCTGACGCGGGTTGCGGTGTCGGTCGCACCGTTGCTCCACCAGAGCTCTGCACGAACGCGATCAGCGCAACGGCGGCGACGAGCACGGCCGTTGCGCCGAGCGCGATCTTCCGTCGAGTCGGCTCGCTCGACGTCAAGGTCGCTGTTCGCTCGGCCTGGATGGTGGCGTTGTTGATGACCATGGGATTGACTCCTCGTGTTCAGTCCCGCTCGCCGGGTGCGAGCGGACACTGAACCCACCATCGAGAGCGCGACTTAGACGCGACTGTGAAGCACTTCGTCTGACCTTGGCGTGCCATGCCGGCTACTCGTCCGGCGGCAGCCGTCTGCCGTCGCCGTACCGCCGACGGATTCTGGGATGAGGGTCAGCAGTCGAACGTGATCGCGTTGCTCGGTGCCGACACGTTGCCGGACGTGTCGACCGCTCTGAGGACGATCTGGGTAGGGCCCGCCGCCCGGCAGTACGTGATCGTCGATCCGTACCCGATCACCCCGTCGTCGTTGCGCACCCCGTTCGAGAAGTCGTCGTAGAGGATGAGTGACTGCGGATCGGTGTCGTCGGTCGACTGGTCCCGCTTCGAGCAACCGCCGCCCATCGTCAGCGAGCAGGTCGACGGGCACTGGGCGACCGGACGCGACGAGCAGCGCGGTCAACATCACTCGTGGCTGGCGGCCACCGATCTCGACCGGCCCGCCACTACGGAGCACTTCCAAGGGACCCAGGAGCCCGAACCGGATCACTGGCCGGATGATACGTGATGCCTGGATCGGCGTCAGTGGTCAGCGATAGCCCGTCGTGTCGGCGGGTTTGTCGGCGTCTTGGACCTCGACGACGTATCGCCAGGCGTCCGGCTGACTGCCGTCGACATCGGTGAAGCCGTAGATCTTCGCCAGCTGCCCGCTCGACAGTGATCGACCGTTCCAGCGCGACACGTCCGGATCTCGCGCGAGGGCGACGACGGCTCGGCCGACGAACGCGGGCGTCTCCGAGATGGCGAAGTGCGGCGAGCGGGCGGTCGCGTCGCGCCAGTTCGATTCGGAGACACCGTAGGCGTCGAGCATCGCCTCGGATCGCAGCCAACCCGGCGTGAGCGACACGGCGGTCGCGTGGTGCGGCTGCAGTTCGTGTGCCAACGCGAACGCCATGCGATTCACCGCCGCCTTGGCGAGGTCGTAGAAGAACGAGACCCGGTAGTTGGTCGCGTTGTACTCGGTGGTGCCGTCGTTGATCTCGACGACCAGCCCGTTGGGCGTCTTGATGAGCAATGGGATCGCGAAGTGGCTCGTGATGGCATGAGTGTCGACGGCGAGCCGGAGCGTCCGCAGTCCAGTGTCCAACGACGACTCCCAGACGGTCTTGTTCCACTCCATCGTCGTCGCGCCCCAGATGTCGTTGACGAGCACGTGGAGCTCACCCTGCTCGTGTTCGATGCGGCTCACGAGCGCTTGCACCTCGTCGGCCACGAGGTGGTCGACCTGGACGGCGATGCCGCGGCCGCCGGCGTCGTCGACCAGTTCGGCCGTCTCTTCGATCGTCTCCGGCCGGTTCATCTCCGATCGCTGCGATCGCGTCGTCCGCCCGGTGACGTACACGGTCGCCCCGGCCGCGCCGAGTTGCACCGCGATGCCACGTCCGGCGCCGCGTGTCGCGCCGGCGACCAGGGCGACCTTGCCGGCCAGCGAGGGCTCGATTCCGGCATTCGCCATCGGAGGATCCCTTCCTCGGAGCGCCGTGCGAACGGCGGCGGCAGTGATCAGTGACTGGTATCCAAGGGTTTGTCAGTGACGACTCTATCCGTCAGTGCGTAACTGGTCAAGCAGTGTTGAGTAGTTACGGGGAGAGGGCAAGGTCACAGATCGAAGTGGACGATCCGATCGGCGACGTCGACCGCGGCCGGATCGTGGCTGGCGACCAGCACCGCCGCGCCATCTGACGCGGCGCGCCCGATGGCGGCCATCACGATCTCGGCGTGTGTCGCATCCTGGTGGCTCGTCGGTTCGTCGGCGAGCAGGAGTGTCGTCGACATCGCCACCGCTCGGCCGACCGCCAGTCGCTGCTGCTGGCCGACGGAGATCTCACCCGGCCGTCGCGCCGCCTGCTCACCGAGAGCGAGCCGATCGATCACGTCGTCGGCCGTCGCCGCGGCCTCGTGCGAGGAGGCGCCGGCGAGCCGGAGCGGCATGGCGATGTTCTCGCGCACCGACAACTCGGCGACGTTGGCGAGCACCTGGGGGACCACCGAGGTGTGACGCCATTCGCGCCACGCCCCGCCGATGCTCCACGCACCGAACCGGTCGACCCGGCCGGCATCGGCATCGCACCATCCGGCGAGGATCGCCAGCAGCGTGCTCTTTCCGCTGCCCGACCGGCCCTGCACGACGATCAGCTCGCCGGCCGCGACGTCGATCGAGATCGGCTCGAGACCACTCGAACCACCCCATCGCTTGGTCACGTCGCGCAGCGACAGGATCGGGGTCACGGGACCCGCCTCCCGTGGTCGAGCCGTACCACCTGGTCGGCGCGGTCCAACACATGCGTGTCGTGGCTGGCGACGACGAGCGTCACGCCCCGGTCAGCGGCGGCCCGCATGGCGTCGACCATCGCCGCCGCGTTGGTGCGATCCAGCGAGGCGGTCGGTTCATCGGCGACGACGAGCGGCGGGTCGCCGGCCATCGCGGACGCGAGGGCCAGCCGGAGTTGCTCGCCGCCCGAGAGTTGGCGGATCCGCATGGCGCCCGAGTCGACGAGCCCGACGGCGACGAGGTGGGTCTCCACGACATCGGCTGCCAACGATGTTCCCGAACGCATCTTTGCCGCCCAGGCGAGGTTGCCGGCCGCGTCCATGCGCTCGAACAGGTTGTCGGGCGGAAGCGGCAACACGATGCCGATCGATCGCCGCCGAATCCGGCGCCGCTCGCGCGAGCTGACCGAACCGATGGCGCGTCCGTCGAGCTCGACGACCCCACGGTCCGGGCGATCGAGACAGGCGAGCAGCGCGAGCAACGTCGACTTCCCCGATCCGGACGGCCCGGCGATGACCGTCATCTGTCCGGACGGGACAGTGACGCTGACGTCGTCGAGGGCGACGACCGGCGCATCGGGTGCTGGGTAGTACCGCGACACATTGCGCGCCACCGCCACGTCAGTTGCCACCGCGCATCACCTCCATCGGACGTGTGCGAACGATCGCCACGAGTGAGAGCGCGGCCAGGGCGAGCATCGTCAGGATCGCCACGACGGCCGCCACACCGACGCTGCCGACGTCGAGGACGACGCGGGCGGGTGGCTCCAGCTGGCGGAGCGTGTCGAACCGCGGTACCGCGACGCGGAGTGCCAGCCAACCGAACAGCAGGCCGAGCGCCCCTCCGATCACGAGTGGGATGCCGAGCTCGGTGAGGACCGCGACCGCCTCGTCGCGAAGCCGCATCCCCATCCGGCTGGTCAACGTCCACGCCGACTGGCGGGCGCGGCGGCCGGCGGAGAGCACCAGGAGCTGCGCCATCAACGTGGCGCAGGCGACCATGATCGCGAACACGCCGAGCGGCGCGTAGGCCCAGCCGACCGCCTTGTAGCTCGTGACGTCGAACACCTCCTGGGCGGTGTCGACATGACCCGGCTCGAAACCAGTGGTCTGGAGGATGGCGAGCGCATCCGATGGAGGGTCGCGGAGCCAGACCGACGATCGAACGTCGAGCCCGGTGGCGCGCAGCGCGTCGATGTCGACGACGACGAGCGTCGTGCCGTTGGAGTAGCCCGGGAACCAACGCGCCGAGCCGACTTGCTCGATCATCGCAACCGGCCCGCGCCGCGTCGAGAACGTCGAGCCGCCTTGGATGGGTCCGACCACGACGGCGCGCAATGCGGGCAGCGCGTCGTCGCCGCCCGCCTCGACGGGTGGCCCGTCGGAGAGTGGTTCGAGCAGCTCCGCCAACGACGAGCCCGCAGCATCGTCCCTCCAACGGACCACGTCCTCGAAGGCGGCCGAGTCGACACCCAGGAACTCGGCCCGTCGGCCGTCGAGTTGACCCCCGACCGCGCCGACCTGCGTGGCGCGACCCGCGAGCTCGGCGGGGAGGTCGCCGAATTCGCCGGTGCGGATCACCACGTCAGCGCCGACGAACGTCTCGGACTTGTCGACGAGCATCTGTTCCGCACTCGCCGTCAACGAGTTCGAGACGACGAACGCCCCGACACCCAGAGCGATCGCCAAGGTCAGCATCGTGTACGCGCCGGAGGCGTGGGCGATGCGGCGGACGCCGAGCAGGATCGGGACCGGTAGCCGGCTTCCGACGCGCGCGCTCCGCCGCAGCAACGCGCTGAGTGGCCTCGCCAGCAGTGCGAGCGGGGCGAGCACGGCGAGTTGCGGGAACGCTTGGGCGAGCAGGTCGCCCCCGCGCGCCTCCGGCCCGCTCAACCGGACACCGCCCACGTCGTCGAGCCGCACGAACGAGGCGATGGCGAGCGCCAGCAGCAACAGCTCCCACGGCACATATCGATGACGACGGGTCGGCCGTCGATCGACGGTCCCAGCGGTCGCAGCGGCGGCGACGAGTCGCGACGAGCACGGTCGCCGCGAGTATCCCGATCGCCGACCATGTGAGCGCCGTCCGAACCGGTCCGGTCTCGAGCTCCGGTGTCGGGCCGAACCCACGGATACCGGCGAACGCGACCATGACTCCCACCGCGCCGCCGAGGGCGATCGGCAGCAGCTCGCCGGCCGCGAGGCGCGCCGCGAGTGCCGGCGGACCGACACCGCGCAGCACGCGCAGCCGGAGATCGCGGCGGCGCTCCCGTGCGAGCATCACGCCGGAGGCCACCAGCAGGCCCCCCGCAGTGAGGATGCCTCCCAGTGCGACGGGCGCGAGTGATCGCGCCACGAGATCACGCTGGCCCTCGGCACGCGAGATCACGGTCGGGAGCTGCGACACGATCTGGCTGCCGTCGTCGCCGAACCCGAGCTCCCTGGCGTACCGAGTGTTGAGACGCTGGAAGCCCTCGAGGAGCTCGTACGCGTCGTCGAGTGTCATGCCACGCGGGTCCGGCCGCACCTCGAGGATGCGGTCGGACGGGACGAGGGCCATCGTTGCCGCGTCGACGAACACTGCCGGCCGGGGTCGTTCGCCGCGCTGGGTGAAACGGAACGAGTCCCGCATGCCGCACCAGTACGTGGGCTCCGGCCGGGGGATGTCCGGGTACGTGCCCGCGAGGTGGAACGGCTCCCAGCTCGCCTGGTCGCGCGCCGGCTCGCCCGTCGCGGGGTCGATCACCATCGTTTCCGACGGAACACGGACGTAGAACGTGCCGCCAGGTCCGTCGAACGAGTCGACGGTCCACTCCGGGACCAGCGCCTCGAACTCACCCAGCACTGGCGGGTCGCCGGGAAGATGTTCGTACTGGCCCTCGCGGAAGAAGAGCTGCAGCGGCGGACCCGCCGGCTCGTCAGTGCTGCGCGAGTACATCATCACCCCGGTCTGCGTGGTGACGACCGGAGGCTGGGCGTGATCCAGCTCGGCGATGATCGCGGCCAGCTGCTCTTCGACCAGCGCGATCGGCTTGCCACCGAACGTGAATGTGCCGGCCTGGCCAAGGTACATGTACAGCCCGGCATCGGCGAGGCAGATCTGCGACAGCTGTAGTTGAACCGACTCACTGCCGACCGACGAGACGTACAACGGCGCGCCCGCGGTGCACACCGTGAGCACCCCGGCGGCCGCCGCCACCGCCAGTCGAGCGCCGCCTCCCACCGGAGACATGCTGCCACGACGATTCTAGGATGGACGTCATGAGCTCCTCCCAGCACGCCGAGTACGTGAACATCTACAAGGCCTTTCCAGCCGGATATCAGGGCATGCAGGCACTCGAGGAGGCGGCCAAGAACGGCCCGCTCGACCCCGTCATCCGCGAGCTCGTGAAGCTGCGCGCATCACAGATCAACGGGTGCGCGTATTGCGTCGACATGCACTACAAGGACGCTCGCGCCGACGGCGAGTCCGAGGAGCGGCTGAACATGCTTGCGGCCTGGCGCGAGGCGACGGTGTACACCGACGCCGAGCGGGCGGCGTTGGCGCTGACCGAGGAGATGACGCTGATCGCCGATGGCCACGTGCCCGCCGACGTCGAAGCCGAGGTGCGGGCGCAGTTCGACGAAGAGACCTACGCCGCGCTGGTGTTCGTGGTGGTCGCGATCAACGCCTGGAACCGCCTCGCCATCACCAGCCATGCCAAGCCCGGCGTCTACCAGCCGCGAGCGAAAGCCACCGCCTGAACGCCCCGCATTCCCCTGTTTGTGTCACCGACATCGGCGACCCTCGCCGGTAGCTGTGACACAAACGAGGGGATTGGGCGTTCGGTCAGGCGTTGAGCAGGGTTTCCGTATCGGTCACGACGCTGAAGCGGTCGGCGAGCTCGGCCAACGCGATCTCGTGGACGAGCTCGGCGTCGATCGCCTCGCCCGAACCGGTCGACGGCAGCGACCGCGTCGCCGTCGCGTCGCTGACGACCGCCGCGTCGAGGCCCAGGTCGAGTGCGGCGCGGGCGGTCGAGCTGACGCACATGTGGGTCATGAAACCGCACAGCACGAGGCGTGGATCGCCGAGCAACTCGATCGCCGACCGCAGCTCCGTCCCGGCGAACGCGTTCGGGAACGACTTGCCGATCACCGTCTCGCCGGCGATCGGGGCCACAAGCTCGATGATCTCGCCACCCGCGCCGGGGGCGAACAGGCCGCCCGGACGTCCGCTGTGGGCGACGTGGATGACCGGCGTGCCGCGTGAGCGCGCCGCGTCGAGGAGTCGCCTGATCTGGTCGACGGCTCGATCGACCGCAGGGAGGGCGAGGTTGCCGTCGAGATACTCGCGTTGGGCGTCGATCACCACGATCGCGGTGCCGGTCAATCCCTCGGCGCGAGTCGGTAGGCCGCCGAGCTCGCGAAGTGTCTGCGGAGGTTTGTCGTGTGGCATCGGACGCCCGTTCACCGCATCTTCTTGAGCAGGTTGAGGAGGTCGTCGGCGTGTTCCTCCTCGACGGCGAGGATCTCCTCCATCATGCGACGCGTCGTCGGATCGTCGTCACCGAGCCATTTGATGATCTCGTTGTAGGACTGGATCGCGATCCGTTCGGCGACGAGATCCTCCTTCACCATCTCGAGCAGATCGCTCGACGCGTCGTACTCACTGTGGCTGCGTGAGGCGAGCCCCTCCGGATCGAAGTTGGGTTCGCCCTGCAGTTGTGTGATCCGCAACGCGATCTGGTCGGCATGTTGCTGCTCCTCCGTGGCGTGCTGGAGGAACTCGGCGGCCACCGGCGCGGCATCGAGGCCCTGGGCGGTGTAGAAGTGGCGCTTGTAGCGCAGCACGCACACGAGCTCTGTGGCGAGCGCCTCATTGAGCACCTCGATCACACGCTCGCGGTCGGCGCCGTAGGCCTCCGTGATCGGCCCCTGCTCGATTGACGCGCGGGCGCGGTCGCGCAGGGTCTGCACGTCGGTCATGAACTCGTTCGACATGTGTCGTCCTCTCGATCGATCGCGGCTCGGTTCGTGGTCATCTTTCCACGCCCCTGACGGAGATCGGGTAGCTCGCGCTATCGCAGCTCCCGCGGCGCGTCGCGGAACACACCGCCGATCCGGGTCAGGTCGTCGAGCAGCGGAGCGATGGCGATGAACCACATCCCGACGGCGATGAGGACGAGCACGACCACACGGACGCCGAGAGCGGCCGGCGACATCTGCCGGGCGACGAACTGCGACCACCTGCCGCGCCACAGCGCTCTGAGTGGCAAGGCCCCGAACAACCCGGTGCCCAGCAGGTAGGGGCCGCCGATCGGCGCGACGGCGACCATTCCACCCGCCCACACGGCCCCGACCGCGAGCTGTCCGAAGGCGACGAGCCCGATCGCCAGTTGACCGAGCACGATCACGCCCCGCGCGAGCTGGCCGATGGCGACGACGCCGGTGGCGCCCTGGCCGATCGCGATCACGCCCGTCGGGAGTTGGCCGATGGCGACGAAGCCGACCGGTTGCAGCCCGACGTCGATCACCCGCACGTCGGAACCGTACTCATCCGCACGACGCGGTCACCCGGTGCAGTCCAGCGGTGCGGTCAGGGGTGCGGTCAGGGTGTGCGGTCAGGGTGAAATGGTGACGACCGCGGTGAAGGCGACCGACTCGAACTCGCCGTAGCGGGCGCGGACGATCACGTTCCAGGCGCCGGGGAACGTGAACTGCGCCGCGGGGGCGATGACCCGGCTGGCGCTGACGGGTTCGACGGCGAGATCGATGGCGCCGACCGAATCGTCGGACGGGGCGATCTCGACCGACAGTTCGTCGGGCAGTTCGCCGCGGTCGACACGGTTGAACACCGAGACGTCGACCTCGTTCGAGCCGGTCCTTCCGGGCGACACCGCAACGATCGCGACGCGGTCACCCTCTTCGACCTGCACCGTGCCGCCACCGACAGGTACCCCTTGATCGACCCCGCCTTGCTCGGCCGCGACGGGTGATGAACCGGCGAGGAAGCCGGTGACCCCGAGGATCAAGACGGTCAACGTCACCTCCGCCGCCACGGTTCGCCCCAGTCGCCCGTGCTGGGCAGCCACCGACCGCCGGCTCCAGGCGGCCAGCGCCACCAGCACGGCGACCAGCCCGACCTTGATGATCAACGTCTTGCCGAAATCGGTGCCGGTCAACTCCGACCACGAGTCGAGCTGGCGCAGGGACTGCACGACGCCGGAGGCGACGACCGCGGCGGCGGCGATCATGGCAACCGTCGAGAACGTCGCCGCCACGACCCATCGTCGCTCCGTCGGGCTCACGGCCCACCGCCGGGCAAGGCCGACGAGCCCACCGACCCACACCGATGCGGCGACCACGTGGACCACGGTCGCGGCGAGACCCAACCAGTGTGCCCGTCCGACCGCACCGTGACCGCCGTACGCCACCGCCACCCCGGCACCGATCGCGAGCGCGGTGAGCACGACACCCTGCGCGCTGGGCGCCACGCGTCCCCAATCGAGGGGCGCGAGCGCGAGCACCGCGCCGAGGCCGGCAAGCGCGATCCACGCCGTCCCGATGTCCTGTTCGACGATCGTCTGCCAACCGAGTCCCGTGTAGGCCGACTGGGCGGGGATGCGCGCCAGCGATGAGGCCACGACCAGCACGCCGCCGCCCGAGACCAGGGCCCGGAGCACCCGATCGGTCTCGGCGTACCGGTCGACGAGGAGCACGAACGCCCACAATCCGATCGCCAGTGTCAGGCCGAGGTAGCCGAGGCCGCGCAAGACCTTGAGCACCACGCCGGCCGAATCGTTGCCGCCGCTCGCCGCCGCCCCCGCCACGACGGACGCGTCGGGCGCGGCGCCGCTGCCGACCACGAACGTGAACGCTCCGCTCGCCGGATGCCCGTCGGCCGACACGATGTTCCACGCCACGACGTAGCCGCCCTCGAGCAGGGCCGGCAGGGTTGCCGACGCGGTCGCTTCGCCACCGGGATGAATGGGTGCACCGACCCCTTCGACGGTGGCCCCGCTGGCGTCGATCAGGCGGATCGAGTCGGCGACGAACGTCACCGCCTCGTTGAACTGCAGGGTCACCGCGGCCGGCGGTACGACGAGCTGCGCGCCGGCAGGCGGGTCACTCGACAGCAACTCGGCGTGGGCGAGGGCGGTGCGCGCTGGAGCGACGGTGATCGCGACGACGATCACCGTGGCGAACGAGGCCACCAGACCGAGCCGAACCGGGCGCCGGTTCAGGGCGACGATTTCCTCCGGGCGATCGCGATCGCGACACCTCCGACCACGAGCGCGACGACGATCCCGCCGACGACCCACGGCCAGACGGCCGACCCGTCGTCGTCCTCGGCTTCGACCGTCGTGGGCGGTGCGGCTACTTCGGTCGTCTCGGCAGCGGTGGTGTCGGACGGTGCCGTGGCGACGACGAGGACCTCGGTCGGCGGTGTCGTCCCCTCGGTCGCCGGCTCGGTGGCCGGTGCCGCGGTCGGCTCGGTCGCGGGCGGGGCCTCGGTCGATGGTGGATCGGTGGGCGCGGTCGTGTCGTCCGGCGAGGCGGCCGTGATCACCAGCGTCGGGACCGGCCGCTCGGGCTCGGGTTCGCCGGCGGGGGCCGGTTCGATCCAGCGCACGGTCTCGCCGTCGTCGTAGATCTGGATCGTGGGGAAGGTCAGCGACTCGACAGCGGGAAGCGGCCCGACCGCCACCCGCAACTCGGCCGACTCTTCGCCGACGAGCCCGGGCCCGGTCGCGTCCCATCGGATGGTGTCGACGACGTCCCCGTCCACCGTGGTCCCCTCGCGTGTGGTCGTGGTGATCGTCCAACCCTCGACCTCGGCGGGCACCACGTCGGTGAGATCGGCTTCGGTGGGCATCTGGACCTCGATCGTCATCGTCGCCGCGTCGTCGCGCTCGTTCGGGACCTCGAAGATCAGTTCCGCCGGTTGGCCGGCGATCGCTTCACCGTCGACCTCGACGTGAACGTGCGCCGACGCGGTCGCCGCGAACGCCACGCCTGCGATCACTCCTGTGATGGTGGCACCGGTCCACCTGGGCAGCTTCCGTGTCACATCCGTCTCCTTCGCCGTCGGGCAGTCTTGTCGATGTCGCTGCACGTCGGTCGCCGCAGACGTGGATCTGGTTCCCGCCCCGATGGTGTTCCACGCCGGCCGGCGGGCGACCGTAGTCCCTGCGTGGCGGTGCCCTGACGGTAGATTGACCTGACGTGGGACGGCTGTGTGAGCGACCGGGGTGCTCCGAACTCGGCGCCGCGTCGTACGGCATGGTGCCCGAAGACCTCTTGTTCTGGGTCGACGCTCTCCAGACCGGCGGCCACGACGCGGGTGTCCTGTGTCGCCGGCACGCCGACGCGATGGTCGTGCCGCGGGGGTGGACACTCGACGACCGTCGGGAACCGAACCCGCGGCTGTTCCGTCCGCCCACCGACGCGAGTGGGTCGATCGCCCGCCCGAAGCGGCGTCGGTCGAGCGGTTCGCCGAGCGTTTTGCGCGAGCACGTCGAGCAGCTCGAGCTCGAGGCGGCGCAGACCGACACTGACACCAACGCCGAATCCGAGACCGAGACCGAGACCGAGACCGATGGGCCGGTATCTCCGTGGGCGCCGGTCTTCGACGCCGCCGACGATCTCGACGGCCTGCTCCACGTCGACAGCCCACTGCTCGCCCGCGCCTTCCGGGGCCGGGCGCGCTGATGGAGATCACCGAACGCCTCGAGGTGCCGTGCTCGCCGGCCGAGCTCTACGACCACGTCGACGATCTCGATCGGTACCCGTCGTGGATGCGGCTCGTCCACACCGCTGAGCGCGTCGACGATCCGCACGGCCGCCCGGCGTGGATCGTCGAGCTGCGCGCCAGGGTCGGCCCGCTGGCGCGCTCGAAGCGGCTGCGCATGGTGCGCTCCGAGGCGGTCTCCGGTCAGCTCGTCGCCTTCGAGCGGGCCGAGCTCGACGGACGGGTCCACGCCCGATGGGCCTTGCGCGCCGAGATCGAGCCGGCCGCCGGCGGCAGCCTGCTCACGATGCGCCTGTCCTACAGCGGATCGCTGTGGACGGGAGGTTTGCTCGATCGTGTGCTCGCCGAGGAGATCCGGCGCGGGAGCGCGGCGCTGATCGCCGTCGTCACCGCCGAGACCACGCGCTGAACCGGCCGTCGGCGCGGCGCTCGAGCTCCAGCGGCAGGCCGAAGCACTCGCTGAGCGACTCGCTCGACAGCACGTCGTCGATCGGTCCCTGGGCGATCGAGTTCCCGGCGCGCAGCAAGAGCGCGTGCGTCATCCCCTGGGGCACCTCGTCGACATGGTGGGTGACGAGCACGAACGGCGGCGCGGCGGGGTCGGTGGCGAGCTCGGCGAGCGCACCCACCAATTGCTCACGGCCGGCGATGTCGAGCCGGGCCGCCGGCTCGTCGAGGAGCACCACCGCCGGGTCGTTCATCAGCGTTCGAGCGAGCAGGACCCGCTGTTGCTCACCCGACGACAGCGTGCCGAACGTGCGGTCACCGAGCGCTCCGACACCCATCCGGTCCAGGCAGTCCGCCGCCCGCGCCGCATCCTCGGCGTCGTAACGGTGCCACCACGGCTCGAGCGCGGCGTTCTTGGCGGTCTTCACGACGTCGACCGCACTCAGCTCGGACCGGAGCTGGGCGGCCAGTGCCGACGACGCGTAGCCGATGCGGCGCCGCAGCGTCCGGACGTCGGTGCGACCGAGCCGCTCACCCAGCACGTCGACCGTGCCCCTCGACGGATGCTCGTACAGCGCAGCGATCCGCAGCAACGTGGTCTTCCCGCTCCCGTTGGCGCCGAGTACGAGCCAGCGATTTTCGCGCTCTACTCGGAGGGACAACGTGCCGATGATGTCCCGACCGCCACGGGTGAACCCGATGTCGTCGAGTACGAGCGCGGCGGTCTGCAAGCTCTGGAACGTCATCGCCGGTTGTGTACCGGACCCGCCCACGGTTGGAAATGCCCGTAACGGAACTGCAATGGCCACTAGCATCATCCCTGGTATGCGCACGGCGTGGAGGCTGTCTGTAGCAGTCGCGACGCTGATCGCGGTGCTGCCGGTGCATGCGGGCGTCCTGGCGCAAACCGACGAGGATGCTGCGCAGCGAGCCGCCCGCGAGATCTCCGCCGCGCGCGAGCGTGCCAACCAGGCCGCCGAGGACTTCTTCGACACCGAATCCCAGCTCGGCCTGATCGAGCTCGAGCGTGACCGCCTGGTGATCGAGCTCCAGGATCTACAGGCCGAGGTCGACCGGCTCGAGTCCGACGTCGAGCGGATCGCCGTCAACCGTTTCGTGTCGAGCGGCACCGACGGAATCCCGCTGCTCACCGACTTCCGCTCACCCGTCGATCAGGTGCAGGCCGATGTGCTCGTCGGCGTGATCACCGAGACCGGAGCCACGACGCTCGACGACTACGACGCGGCCCGCCAACAGCTCGAGGACAAGCGCGCCGAGCTCGACAGCGTCGAGCAGGAGCTGCTCGACACCCAGGATCGTCTGAAGGACCTCCAGCGCGTCGCCGAGGAGGAGGTCGAGCGGCTCCGCGAGATCGAGTCCGACCGACTGCAGGACGAGGCGGTCCTGAAGGCGCTCGAGACGCAACAGGCGGAGGAGCAGCGTCAGCTCGACGAGCTCCAACGGCGCCAGGCGGCGGCCAACCTCCAGGACAACCCGAACCCCGGTGTGGATGCCGACATCGCCGCCGAGGCGAGCGGCGACCTGTCGACGCAGGGCGCCACGAGCGGTGTGTCGGCGGCGGCCGGCAGCGTGGCGGGTGGGCGCACCGGTGGTGGCGGAGGCGGTACGAACCCGCGGGGGAGCGGTTTCGGCTACATCGACGCCATCATGTGCCCGGTCGTCGGCTTCGCGGCCTTCGGCGACACGTGGGGCGCCCCGCGCAGCGGTGGTCGCCGGCACCAGGGCGTCGACATGCTCACCCCGGCCGGCACCCAGTTGCAGGCCGTGGTGTCGGGCTTCGTCGAGCACCACAGCAACGCTCTCGGCGGTGTCACGTTGTCATTGCTGGGCGACAACGGAAACCGGTACTACTACGCCCACCTGTCGGCCTACGAGGGTGAAGCAGGGCGGGTCGAACAGGCGCAGGTCATCGGATACGTGGGCGATACCGGGAATGCGATCGGCGTCCCCCATCTGCACTTCGAGATCCGCCCCAACCACGGCGTCCCCGTGAATCCGACGCCGTCGGTGGCGTTGGCGTGCCTCGGCGGCTGATCGTCGCCGAATCGTCGCGGCGGCCTCGTTATCCTCCCCTGCGGTGAACGATCCCGATAACTGGCGTTGGATCTGGATGGTCGTCGCCGTCTTGTTCCTCCTCGGCGAGATGGCGACCCCGGGCTCGTTCTTCATGCTCCCGTTCGCCGCTGGTGCGGTCGTCGCGTGCGCGACCGCCTTCGCCGGCGGTGGGATCGGGCTGCAGTGGCTGTTGTTCGTCGTCGTGTCGGCCGCGGCGTCGGCCGCCCTGGTCCCGCTGCGCCGCCGGCTCGACGTGGAGGAGCCCCTCGACGGTGTCGGCTCGCGGCGGATGCTCAACCAGGAAGCGATCGTCATCAGTGCCGTCGAACCCGGCCCGACCGGGGTCGGCCGTGTCAAGGTCGGCCGCGAGGAGTGGCGGGCAGAGAGCGCAACACGCGTCGGCATCCCGGTGGGTGCCGTCGTGAGAGTCGTCGAGGTCCGAGGGACCTCCGTGGTCGTCGCACCGGAGGCGTCCGCGGCGGGAGGAACCATCACATGATCGTCGCCATCATCTCCGCCGCGATCTTCCTGCTGCTGCTGGTGTTCGTGGCGTCGTCCGTCAAGATCGTCCAGCCGTACCAGCGAGGTGTCGTCGAGCGACTCGGTCGGTACCACGCGACGGTCGATCCCGGCCTCCGGCTGATCATCCCGTTCGTCGACAAGCTGCGGTACGTCGACATGCGCGAGCAGGTCGTCGACGTGCCACCGCAGGAGGTCATCACGTCGGACAACGTCGTCGTCAGCGTCGATGCCGTCGTGTACTACGAGCCCACCGATCCGCAACGGCTGATCTACAACGTCGCCAACTTCATCCTGGCCGTGACCAAGCTGGCACAGACGAACCTGCGCAACCTCGTCGGCGACCTCCAGCTCGACCAGGCGTTGACGTCGCGCGATGCGATCAACGCCAGCCTGCGCGAGATCCTCGACGACGCAACCGACACGTGGGGCGTGCGGGTGAAGCGCGTCGAACTGCAGCGCATCGATCCTCCGGTCGACGTGATGAGCGCGATGCACGAGCAGATGAAGGCCGAGCGCACCCGGCGCGCCACGGTGACGACGGCGGAGGGTCAACGCCAGGGCGACATCACCCGGGCCGAAGGCGAACGGCAGGCGACGATCCTGGGCGCCGAGGCGGTCAGGCAGCAGCGGATCCTCGAGGCCGAGGGTCAGGCAGCCGCCGTGCGCGAGCTCGCCGACGCCGAGAAGTACCGCCAGATCGCGATCGCCGAAGGCGAGGCGGCCGCCATCCGGTCGGTGTACTCCGCGATCCACGAGGGCAATCCGACGAGCGACCTGATCGCCATCAAGTACCTCGAAGCGCTCGCCAGGATCGCCGACGGCAAGGCGACCAAGATCTTCCTGCCCGTCGACACCGCCAACGTGATGGGATCGATCGCCGGCATCGCCGAACTGTTCAACTCGGCGGGCGTCCCACCACCGCCGCGCCCGCCCGCCTGAACCGCCACGGACCCTCACACCCCCTGTTTGTGTCACCGCGACCGGCGACCCTCGCCGGTGTCGGTGACACAAACAGGGGTTCAGGAGCTCGGACGGAGACGGACCGGTTGGCCGGCGGCGAGCTGGCCGCAGGCGGCGTCGATCTCGGTGCCACGGTTCTGTCGGACCGTCGCGTTGGCGCCGAGCTCCTCGAGGCGGTCGCGGAACTCGTGGACCCGCACGAGCGCGGTGCCCTTGGTCGGGTAGCCGGGCGTCGGGTTCAGCGGGATCAGGTTGACGTGCGCGCTCGGTCGCAGCCGGCGACAGAGCGCGGCCAGCTCGACGGCGTCGCTGGGGCGGTCGTTGACGCCGTCGATCATCGCCCACTCGAAGCTGATCCGGCGGTTCTTGAGCGCGAGATAGTCGGTGCACGCGCCGAGCAAGGCGTCGAGCGGGTAGCGGCGATTGATGGGCACCAGCTCGTCGCGTAGCTCGTCGTTGGCGGCGTGGAGGCTCACGGCCAGGTTGACGGGGAGCGGGCGGGCGGCGAGGGCACGGATCCCGGGGACGATCCCCACGGTGCTGATCGTGATGTGACGGGCCGAGAGTCCGAGATCGCCATGGATGCGCTCGACCGCTGCCCAGACCGGCCCCTCGTTGGCGAGCGGCTCGCCCATCCCCATGAACACGACGTTGGACACGCGGCGCTCGACCGCCCGGGCTCGCCGCGTGGCACGCACGACCTGCTCGACGATCTCACCACCCGTGAGATGGCGTGTGAACCCCGCCTGCCCGGTCGCGCAGAAGCCGCACCCCATCGCGCATCCGGCCTGGGTGCTCACGCAGACGGTCGCCCGGTCGCGGTAGAGCATGAGCACCGTCTCGATCCGGCTCCCACCCTCGAGCTCCCACAGGAACTTGACCGTGTCGCCGGAGTCGCTCGCCGACTCGGTCACTGCCGCGAGCGCGGCCGGGAGGTAGCCGGCGAGCTCGGCGCGAAGGACGCGTGGCAGGTTCGTCCACTCGTCGGGCTCGCCCAGGTGCTCGTGCAACCCGGCCCACACCTGATCGACGCGGTAGCGGGGCTGCCCCTCGAGGAGGCCGGCGAGCTCGTCGCGGCTCACGTCGTATCGCGATGGGGTCGAAACGGGCGACATCGTCAGGCCGGTCTCGTGGTGCGACTGCGTCCGGGTCACGGGACCTCCACGGCGCCCCGCCGTTCGGCGTCGTCGGCGGAGCTTGCGATGTCGCCGACGTAGGCGCGGTCGGTGCGGTGAACGGTGAACCCGAGCCCTTCGTACAGCCGAACGCCGGCGATGTTGTCGGCGTCAACGTAGAGCATCCCGTCCACGACGCCGCGTTGGGCGATCGAGTCGAGCCCGGCGAGCGTGAGTTGCTTGCCGAGACCCAGTCCCTGGAAGTCGGGGTCGACACCGATTACGTAGATCTCGCCGAGCGGCGGGTCGTGGTCGGTGTGGAGCTTCGTCCAGCAGAAGCCGGCGAGCCGCCCGTCGCGGTCGTGGAGGAGGAACCCCGCCGGATCGAACCACGGCTCCTGCTCGCGCAGCTCCAACGTCTGGCGATCCCAACCACCCTGCTCGCGGTGCGCGGCGAACGCCCGATTGTTCACCGCCAGCCAGGCATCCTCGTCGGCGCCGGGCACGAACGGCCGCACTTCGATGGTGGGCCGTTCCTCGGTCGGCAGTGACCGTCGCATCTGCGTCAGCCGGCGTTCCGGACGCAGACCGATCGCGGCGGCGAGCTGTTCGTGGGCCGCCGTGGGTTCGAACACCCACCAGTCGACCCGCCCTCCGCCGTCGGTGCCGATGACTTCGAGGACGGCGCCGATCAGGTCGTGGCCGATGCCGAACAGGTCGCCGCGCTGTGACGGAGCCACGACCAACTCGATCATCCACGACGCGCTGGTGCGCGAAGCCTGGGCGTAGGCGACCGGCACCCGTCGACCGTCGTGATGATCCTCGTCGTGGGCGATCGCCCCGACGAACCCGGTTCGTCCGCCGCTGACGAGGTCGAGCCAGAGGTGGTCGGACAGCGCCTTGTGCCCGTCGGCCCGCTCGGCTTCGGCGAGCAGCGCACTCACCGACGCGATTGCGTCGGCGTCCATCTGGCGTTCGATCTCCAGCTGGCGCACGCCGGCGAGGGTACCCGCGGCCGGACGCCTAGCCTCTGCCCGGTGGCACGCCCCCGCACCCCGAAGGGTCGCACGCGTGAGGTCGCGAGCCGGCTCGCCGACGAGTATCCGGATGCGGTCTGTGAGCTCGATCACCGCAACCCGTACGAGCTGTTGGCGGCAACGATCCTGTCGGCGCAGACCACCGACGTCAGGGTCAACATGGTCACGCCGGCCCTGTTCGCCAAGTACCCGACGCCGTACGAGCTCGCCGCTGCGGCCCCACCGGACGTCGAGGAGATCGTGCGTTCGACCGGGTTCTACGCGTCGAAGACGAAGAACCTGATCGGGATGGCCCAGGAGCTCGTCGATCGCTTCGATGGCGAGGTGCCGACGGCGCTCGAAGACCTCGTCACACTCCCCGGTGTCGGCCGCAAGACGGGCAATGTCGTGCGGAGCGTGGCGTTCGACCTCCCGGGATTGCCGGTCGACACCCATGTCAAGCGCCTCTCGAACCGGCTCGGGCTGACGACCGAGGGCGACCCGGTGAAGATCGAGCTGGAGCTGAACGGCTACCTCCCGCCGCAGGAGCGGGGCCGGTTCAGCCTGCGCATGATCCTCCACGGGCGGCGGGTCTGCGACGCCCGGAACCCGCAGTGCGGGGTCTGCGTGCTCGAGGACATCTGCCCGTCGAGCAGGCTTCCCCGCCGGTCGGCGGGCCGTCGCAGCCGGGCCGTTGCCGTCTGAGACCCATTCAGTTCATTGCCGACGGGAAACCCGTGTGTACAATCGGATCATCAACCAGGTTCCCGCCACCTGGTTTGCAGCGACAGCCGGGATCCGCCGCCTGGCGTCGCATCGCAGGGCGACGGCCCCTTCCACCAAGGGGCCGTCGCCGCGCGATCAGTTCAGGCGAGCAGTTTGAGCGCGCGCTGCAACGCACGCTCGGCACCGCGCAGCTGCCGCTCGGCCTCGTAGACGGCGGCGATGATGTCCTCGCGGTCGGAGCCGAGGTACGGCTCGGCGAGACCCGCAACCCGCTGGCGGTAGCGGCCGACGGTGTCAGCCACGGCTGACAGCTCGGCGGCCGTCGACGACGGATCGGGCACGGTCATCCCGACACGCTAGACACACGGACCCCTGACGACACGGCGACAACGTGTGGCGGGCGCGGCGAAGGTGGTCAGTAGCCTCGATCTCGATGATTCCCATCCGCGACGACCTGCGTGCGCTCGAGGGGTACCACTCCCCGCAGGTCGACGTTCGCGTGCGGTTGAACACCAACGAGTCGCCGGCTCCACCACCGACCGCGTGGCGCGACGCGTTCGCTGCTGAGCTCTCGCGCGTCGAGTGGCACCGATACCCCGATCGGGCGGCGACGGCGCTGCGCACCGCGATCGCCGACTGGCACGGGGTCGACCCGGCGCAGGTCTTCGCCGCCAATGGCTCGAACGAGGTCATCCAGACCCTGCTGCTCACCTACGCCGGACCCGGTCGAACCGTCGCCACGTTCGAGCCGACGTATCAGTTGCACGGCCACATCGGGCGCATCACCGGCTCGACGGTGGTCGAGGGAGAGCGGTCGGCGGACTTCACGCTCGACCCCGTCGAGGTGCGGCGGGTCATTGCCGAGGCGCAGCCCGACGTCGTCTTCCTGTGCTCGCCCAACAACCCGACCGGGCTCGTCGAACCGTCCGAGCGCGTGCACGAGCTGTTGTCGATCGCACCCGGCCTGGTGGTGGTCGACGAGGCGTATGCCCAGTTCGCCGACTGGTCGGCGTTGCCGCTCGTCGCCGACGACCGTCCGCTGGTCGTCGTGCGGACGTTCTCGAAGACGTGGAGCATGGCCGCCGCCCGGCTGGGCTACCTCGTCGGCCCGACGTGGCTGGTGGCCGAGCTCGACAAGGTCGTGCTGCCGTATCACCTCGACGTCGCCAAGCAGATCGCCGGGCGTCTGGCGTTGCGCTTCGTCGACGACATGGACGAACGCGTGAAGCACGTCGTGGCCGAGCGCGAGCGCATCAGCGAGGCGATGGCGGCGATGGCGATCGACGTCGTGCCGAGCGGCGCCAACTTCGTGCTGTTCCGACCGCAACAGCGCCGAGGTCGCGACGTGTGGCAGGGACTCCTCGATCGCAGCGTGCTCGTGCGCGACTGCTCGGGATGGCCGCGACTCACCGATTGCCTGCGCGTCACCGTCGGCACGCCGGCCGAGAACGACGCCTTCCTCGCCGCACTCGCGGAGGTGCTCGCGTGAGCCGCACCGCGAGTCGCAGCCGGGCCACGAAGGAGACGACGATCGACGTCGCCGTCGACCTCGACGGCACTGGCGCCACCGACATCTCGACCGGCATCCCGTTCTACGACCACATGCTCGACCAGCTCGGTCGTCACAGCGGGTTCGATCTCACGGTTCGTGCGGTCGGCGACCTCCACATCGACACCCACCACACGATCGAGGACACCGCCATCGCGATCGGCGAGGCGTTCCGCGAAGCGCTCGGCGACAAGGCGGGCGTGCGACGGTTCGCCAGCGGCCGGTTCCCGCTCGACGAAGCGCTGATCGACGTGTCGCTCGACCTGTCGGGTCGGCCGTTCGTGGTGTGGGAGGTCGAGCTCCCCGAGTGTCTGCCGCTCGGGCAACCGGCGTTCGACCCGCAACTCGCCGAGCACGCCGTGTCGTCGTTCGCGACTGCGGCGGGGATCACGCTCCACGTCGAGCTCGTCCGCGGGCGCAACGTCCACCACATCATCGAGGCCACGTTCAAAGGTCTGGCGAGGTGCCTGCGCGACGCGGTTCGCGTCGACAGCCCGGGGGGCGTCCCGTCGACGAAGGGTGTGCTGTGAGGCGCCGGTCGTGAGCAACCGTCCGCTCGTGGCGGTCCTCGACTACGGCATCGGCAACCTCCACTCGGCGCACAAGGCGATCGAGCACATGGGCGCCGACGCCCGACTGACCGCTGATCCGGGTTTGATCGCCGACGCCGACAGTGTCGTGCTGCCCGGCGTGGGTGCGTTCGGCGCGTGCATGGCAGCGCTGCGTGCCGCCGGCCTCGAGCAGCCGGCGCTCGACGCGGTCGCGTCCGGGCGCCCCTTCCTCGGGATCTGCGTCGGGATGCAGATGTTGTTCTCGCGCAGCGAGGAGTCCGCCGGTGCCGAGGGTCTCGGCGTGATCCCCGGCACGATCCGCTGGATCCCGCCCGACGTGAAGCGGCCGCAGATGCAGTGGAACCAGGTCGCGATCCGCCATGTCGACGACCCGATGTTCGCCGGGATCGGCCAGCGGGCGTGGATGTACTTCCTGCACTCGCTGCACGGCGTGCCCGACGACGCGTCGACGGTCGCCGCGACCTGCGAGTACGGCGCGACGCTGAACGCCGCCTTTCGCCAGGACAACGTGTTCGCCGTGCAGTTCCACCCGGAGAAGTCGAGTCACAGCGGTCTCGCCCTGCTCGGCAACTTCGTACGCGTCACCGCTGGTGTCGCGGCGTGAGCGCCGATCCCGTCGAGCTCTACCCGGCGATCGACCTGCTGGCCGGTCGCGTCGTGCGTCTCACGAAGGGTGACTTCGACGCCGAGACGGTCTACAGCGATGATCCGCCGGCCGTGGCGGCCTCGTTCGCGGCCGCTGGGGCGACGTGGATCCACGTCGTCGACCTCGACGCTGCCCGATCGGGTGATCCGGTGAACCGGGCGTGCGTGGCGGCGATCACCGACGCCGTCGCCGGAACCACACGGGTTCAGTCCAGTGGGGGAGTACGGACGGTGGTTGATGTCGAGGCGCTCGCCCGACTCGGAGTCGCGCGTGTGGTGATGGGCTCGGCCGCGATCGCAGAACCGGCGCTCGTCGCACGCGCCGCCACCGTGCTCCCGGTCGCCGTCGGCCTCGACCACCGCGACGGTGAGGTCGCAGTCCATGGGTGGACCGTGGGCAGCGGTGTGCATCTCGACGAGGCACTCGGCTGGTTTTCGGCCGCCGCCGCGTTCGTGGTCACCGACATCGGCCGCGACGGGACGCTCGGCGGCCCTGACGTGGCCGGCCTCGCGGCCGTGGCCGCCAGCACCACGACCCCGGTGATCGCCAGCGGCGGTGTGGCCACGCTCGACGACATCGCCGCCCTCGCCGCCATTCCTGGGCTGGGCGGCATCATCACCGGGCGGGCGGTGTACGAGGGTCGGTTCACCATTCCCGAGGCACTGGCCGTGCTCGAAGGTGGCCGCGGATGAGGGTGGCCCGGGTCGTGCCGTGCCTCGACGTCACCGACGGCAGGGTCGTCAAGGGCACCAACTTCGTCGACCTGCGCGACGCCGGTGATCCGGTCGAGCTGGCCGCTCGCTACGACGCCGAGGGCGCCGACGAGCTGGTGTTCCTCGACATCACGGCGTCGAGCGACGCCCGCGACACGACGATCGAGATGGTGTACCGGGTGGCGGAGCAGGTGTTCATCCCATTCACGGTCGGCGGTGGGATCCGCTCGCTCGAGGACGCCCGCCGGATGTTGCGGGCGGGCGCCGACAAGGTCAGCGTCAACACCGCCGCCGTGCAGCGTCCGGAGCTGATCTCCGAGATCGCGACCGAGTTCGGATCGCAATGCGTCGTGTGCGCGATCGACGCCAAGCGGCGGGGCCCGTCGGCGGAGGAGGGGTTCGAGGTCTACCTGCACGGTGGTCGCACCGCCACCGGCATCGACGCCCTGGCGTGGGCGGCCGAGGCGGCCGCGCGCGGCGTCGGCGAGATCCTGCTCACGTCGATGGATCGCGACGGCACGCGCGAGGGATTCGACCTCGAGCTCACGCGGGCCGTCAGCGACACGGTCGGCGTGCCGGTGGTGGCGAGTGGCGGGGTGGGCACGCTGCAGCACCTCGTCGACGGCGTCGTGATCGGTGGCGCCGACGCCGTGCTCGCCGCCTCGATCTTCCACTTCCGCGAGCACACGATCGCCGAAGCGAAAGCGCTGATGGCGGCCGCGGGCGTGACGGTTCGAACGGTCGACTGAGATCGAGCGCGGCCGCGAGGCGGGCGTACTGTCGGACCATGCAATCGGACGCACTTCGGATCGAGCGGCGCGGCGCCGTCACCGTGCTGCACGTCGACGACGGCAAGGTGAACGCCTTGTCGTTCGAGCTGATCGCGGCGATCACGGCGGCCGTCGAGGCCGCTGACGCCGACGACACCGTCGGGGCCGTGGTGATCCACGGGCGAGAGGGCAAGTTCTCGGCCGGCTTCGACCTCGGGGTGATGATGGCCGGTGACATGGCAGAGACGGTGCGGCTCGTCGCCGACGGCGGCGATCTCGTCCGGACGCTCTACGGCTGCGGCGTCCCGGTCGTCGCCGCGTGCACCGGCCACGCGCTCGCCGCCGGCGCGTTGATGCTGCTCGGCTGCGATGTGCGCATCGGTGCCGACGCGCCGGCCAAGATCGGGCTCAACGAGGTGGCGATCAAGATGGTGCTGCCGGCCTGGGCGCTCACGATCACCGAGGCACGCCTGAGCAAGCGGCACCTGCAGCGGGCGGTCGTCAACGCCCGCGTCACGGCACCCGCGGGCGCGGTCGATGCCGGGTTCCTCGACGAGGTGGTGGCACCCGAGGCGCTGCTCGACGCGGCCGTCGCCCGGGCCGCCGAGCTGGCGGCGACACTCGACCCGGCCGCCTACCGCGCGACGGTGCGCAAGTTCCGCGGCCCCGTGTTGGACACGATGGCGACTCAGATCGCCGCCGACCGCGCAGCGGGTGTGGCAGTTTCGACGTAGCTCCGACGACGCAGCGGGCGCTGGACCCACACTGTCATCTCGGCTCAGTTGACAGGGTGCCCTGTCAACTCGCGCAGGGTGTCCTGTCATGTCACCATGGCGTGACATCAGAGCCGTCCTCGGCGAGGGCATTGAACTCTTGGGCCAGGCGCAGGGCTCGCTGGTATCTCCGTATCCTCCAGTGCCATGCCCGGAACCAGCACCCAGAAGAAATCCAACATGGAGTACCGCCGGCTCGGCCGTGCCGGGATCAAGGTCAGCGTGCTGTCCTTC
The DNA here is from genome assembly GCA_963776935.1 of Ilumatobacteraceae bacterium. Taxonomy (GTDB): domain Bacteria; phylum Actinomycetota; class Acidimicrobiia; order Acidimicrobiales; family Ilumatobacteraceae; genus JALOLG01. The sequence goes on from CAVZOP010000002.1 coordinate 521,244, forward strand.
GGGAGTTGGGTCACGTTCGACACTCAGCTCGACGACACGCTCGCGCTCGAGTGCATGCAGGCCGCCCACGACGCCGGGTGCAACTTCTTCGACAACGCCGAGGTGTACGCCGGCGGTCGGAGTGAGGCGATCATGGGTCGCGTCCTGCACGAGCTGGGCTGGCCGAGGCACTCGTACGTGCTCACCACGAAGATGTTCTGGGGCATCCACGGCAACGTGCCCAACATGAAGAACACGCTCAACCGCAAGTACCTGATGCAGGCGATCGACGGTTCGCTCGAGCGTCTCCAGCAGGACTTCGTCGACGTCCTGTACTGCCATCGCCACGATCCCGACACGACGGTGGAAGAGACCGTGTGGGCGATGCACGACATCATCTCAGCCGGCAAGGCCCTCTACTGGGGCACCAGCGAGTGGCCGGCCGGCGACATCCGCGCCGCGATCGAGATCGCCGAGCGTCACCACCTCCACAAGCCGGTCACCGAACAGTCGCAGTACAACCTGCTCGAGCGCACCAAGGTCGAAGACGACTACGCCCGCGTCATCGACGACTACGGCTACGGCAACACGATCTGGAGCCCGCTCGCATCTGGGCTGCTGACCGGGAAGTACCGCGACGGGATCCCCGACGACTCCCGCGGCGCCCTCCCCGGCTACGAGTGGCTGGCCCAGACGCTGGTCGACCCCGACACGGTCGCACGCGTCGAGCGGCTGCGGCCGATCGCCGATCGGCTCGGCTGCTCGATGGCCCAGCTGGCGCTCGCCTGGTGCGCCTCGAACCCACACGTGTCCACCGTGATCACGGGCGCCAGCCGGGTCAGCCAGGTCCACGACAACTTCGCCGCGATCGACGTGATCCCGCTCATCACTGCCGACGTCAAGGCCGAGATCGAGGAAGCCGTCAGGCCGGGCTGAGCGGAGCGAAGCCAATCAGGCGCGACTGAGCCAGGCGGCCGCCGTGGCGGCGGCCGCCGTGGCGCGCCCGGCCAGGAAGTGATCCGCGGAGGCGATGATCTCCATCGTCGCGTCCGGCCAGGTGGCGACGATCGGCTCGATCGTGGACGGCGGACAGAACTGGTCGTGCTCGGCGACCAGCACGAGCGTCGGCTGGCGGGGTGGGTCGACCGGCATGTGTGTGAGGGGAGGCGCGACCGCGATCTTTTTGCCGATCCGGTCGTCGTCGACGGCGAGGCTGACGGCGGCGCCGAACGAGTAGCCCGCCGTGTGCAGCGGGACGCCGGGGTATCGATCCGCCAGGTGGTCGAGGGCGGCGGCGACGTCGAGGCGTTCGCCGACACCCGCGTCGTGCGCGGCGCGGAAGTCGAAGCGCAGGGCGTGGAAGCCGCTCGCGACGAACGCCACGAACATCGCCTCGACCACGGGGTTGAACCGGTCGCCGCCTCGCAACGGGTGGGGGTGGCAGATGACCACCGCCCCCGCCGGGCTGTCGCCGGCCTCCTCGAGATCGGCGTCGAGGTGGTGGCCATCGGTCGTTGTGAGCTGCACGTGTTCCACGACCCGAAGGTACCCTCGCGCCGTGGCCACCGGTCCCGACAAACTGCCGATCAAGATGCTCAACGACCGTCTGCTGGTCCGCATCCCCGACAAGGACGGCGAGCGACGATCGTCCGGCGGAATCCTGATCCCGGCGACGGCACAGATGGCGAAGCGCCTCGTCTGGGCCGAGGTCGTGGCGCTCGGCCAGAACGTGCGCGCCGCCGAGGTCGGCGACAACGTCCTGTTCAGCCCGGAGGACCGTTACGAGGTCGAGGTGCAGGGCGCGGACTACATCATGTTGCGCGAGCGCGACCTGCACGCCGTCGCTGCATCCCGCATCGAGGCGTCCACGGGCCTGTATCTCTGAATCGGATTCAGACCCCCGCACGCCGGCCCGTATCCTGCGGGCATGCCCATCGGCACCAGGATCGACGCCAGTCCCGAGCAACTCGCGACCGTGACGTACAACAGCGACGGGCTGGTCGCGGCGATCGCCCAAGACGTCACGACGGGTGAGGTCTTGATGATGGCGTGGATGAACGCCGAGAGCCTCGCCCGCACGTTCGACGAGGGGCGGATGGTCTACTGGAGCCGCAGCCGCCAGGAGCTGTGGCGCAAGGGCGACACGAGTGGCGACGCGGCAATATGTGCGTGAGGCGTACTACGACTGCGACGGCGACGCGCTGCTGTTCCGGGTCGAACAGGAAGGGGCAGGCGCCTGCCACACCGGCGCCCGCACCTGCTTCTTCCGCAAGTTCGGCTCGTGAACCTCAAACCGACCCGCGACGAGTTCCATGCCCTCGCTGCCGAACACAGCGTCGTGCCGGTGTGGACGGAACTGCTCGGCGACCTCGAGACACCGGTCGCCGCGTTCCTGAAGCTCGTCGGCGACGGTCCGGGCTTCCTGCTGGAATCGGTCGAGCACGGCGAGCGATGGAGCCGCTTCTCGTTCGTGGGCCGCGACCCGTCGGCCACGCTGACACTTCGCGACGGTGAGCTGACGATCGACGGCGACCTGCCGCCCGGCATCCCCACCGACCAGGGGATCCTGGCCGCCATCGAGGCGCTGTTGAGCGTGTACTCGAGCCCGGCGTTCCCCGACCTCCCGCCGCTCCACGGCGGGATCATGGGGTACCTCGGTTACGACGTGATCCGCGAGGTCGAGCGCCTTCCGAACGTCCCGCACGACGACCACGGATTGCCAGACGCGGTGATGAGCGTCATCGGCTCACTCGCCGCGTTCGACCACTGGCGCCAGCGCGTGTACGTGATCGAGAGCGTGCCGACGCATGGCCTGTCGCCCGAGCAGCTCGACCTGGCGTACGACACCGCCGCGGCGTCGGTCGCCCAGGGGGTCGAGAACCTCGCCCGACCATTGCCGTACGTGCCAGCCGAACCACCGCGCATCGACGACGAGCTGCCCGACGTGCGCTCGTCGATGCCGGGTGGGCTCTACCAGAAGGCGGTCGAGGTGGCCAAGGAGTACATCCTCGACGGTGACATCTTCCAGGTCGTGCTCGCCCAGCGCTACGACCTGACGCTCGACGCCGATCCGTTCGACGTGTACCGCGTGCTGCGTCAGGTGAACCCGAGCCCGTACATGTACTTCCTCCGTCACGACGAGATCACGATCGTCGGCTCATCGCCCGAGCCGATGGTGCAGGTGCTCGGCCGCAAGGTCATCTCGCGTCCGATCGCCGGGACGCGACGGCGGGGACGCACCGACGAGGACGATCGCCGGATGGCGGCCGAGCTGATCGAGCATCCCAAAGAACGCGCCGAGCACGTGATGCTGGTCGACCTCGCCCGCAACGACGTCGGGCGGGTGGCGCAGTTCGGGAGCGTGCACGTCGACGAGCTGATGACGCTCGAGCGCTACAGCCACGTGATGCACCTGACGTCGCAGGTGTCGGGTGAGCTGGTCGACGGGCTGGGCCCGATCGACGTGCTCCGGGCGACGCTGCCGGCCGGCACGGTGAGCGGAGCTCCGAAGGTGCGAGCGATGGAGATCATCGACGAGCTCGAACCGGTGAAGCGGGGCCCCTACGCGGGCGTCGTCGGGTACATCGACTGGAGTGGGAACCTCGACACGGCGATCGCCATCCGCACGATGTTCGTCCGGCCCGACGGCGACATCGCCAGCCTCCAGGCCGGGGCCGGCATCGTTGCCGACTCGATTCCCGACGACGAGGACCTGGAGTGCCGCAACAAGGCCGCCGCGCTGCTGGCCGCCATCCCCGCGGCACGGCGGATGACCGCCGCCCGTCGCGCCTGAGCCGTCAAGCGGCGAGGATGAGCAGGAAGATCGGCACGAACATGGCGAAGACGGTCGTGATCGCGATCGTGCTGAAGACGAGTGCCGGGAACGTGGTGACCGCCCTCAACATCGACATCAGCCAGCGGTAGTCGTCGGCTCGATTGTCGATGGCGTCGCGAAGCGAGAAGAACTCACGCGACACGACCAGCACCGACCCGTCCCCCTGGCGCTCCTCGGCCTCGACGGCGTCGACCATCGTGCGTGTCGCCGGATGCCCGAACTCGAGCAGTGACGCCAGTTCGGCGACGAGCGCGTTGACGTGGTACCCGACCGAAGCCAGCCGCCAACGCGTCACGAACGCGTTGCGGACTGCGACAGCACCGAAACCGAGTGCGAGCACGGTCCAGACCGTTTGGGCGTTGCCGTCGAGGGCGGCGAGGCCGAGGAGGAACGAGGTCGTGCCGATCAGTACGACGGCGACGAACACGTAGCTCGCGAACGTGGTTGCCCGTGCCGCCAAGCGGATGACGCCGTCGACGGCGCGGCGGGCGAGTTCGTCGACCTCTGCCATGGCGGTTCTGAGTGTGGCACGCCAGACTGGGGTCGATGGGTAGCCCGTGGCTCGACGACAATCGCGACACCGTCACCGTCACGGGCACCGACGCGATGACGTACCTGCAGTCCCAGGTCTCGCAGGAGATCAGAGACCTCGGGGTCGGCGACAGTCGCTGGACGTTCCTCCTCGCTGCCGAACGGCCGGATCGACGTGCTGGCGCGCATCACGCGCGTCGCCGACGAGACCTACCGGCTCGACACCGACGGGGGATTCGGCACGGTACTGCTCGATCGCGTCAACCGCTTCAAGATCCGCGTCCGGGCCGAGGTCGAGTTGACGGCGTCGACCGGAACGCCGCTCGGCGACGGGGCGGACCGCGAGCGCATCGAGGCCGGGTGGCCCCGGATGGGCGCCGAGATCATCTCGGGCGAGACGATCCCGGCCGAGACCGGGCTCAACTCGGTCGCCGTCAACTTCACCAAGGGCTGCTACCCCGGCCAGGAGTTGGTCGAGCGGATGGACAGCCGGGCGGCGGTGGCGCCACGGTCGTTGCGACGCCTCGACGTGGCCGAGGGCGCGGCGGCCGGCGATCCGATCGTCGATGCCGACGGCAACGAGGTGGGCGTGCTGACGACGGTCAGTGGCACGCGGGCACTGGGGTACGTGAAACGCAACTCCGACGTCGGTGAGCCCGTCACGCACTCGTGAGGGCGGCGCGCAGTCGGCGCAGCTCGGGATCGTCGCGCAGCACCGCCAACTCCGGCGCGTGATCGATCGCATCGGCGACGCTCAGTGCCTGGCCGGACGAGGCCGCGACGGCGGCGTGCAACCAGTTGATCGCCGTGCTCTTGTCGCCCATCGCCGCCGCCGCCCGGGCAACCGCGATCGCGCTGGCGGGTGAGCGGTTCCGCGAGAACGACGCTGCCGCGTACTGGCCGGCTGTGATCCTGTCGCCGGTGCGCAGCAGCGCGTCGGCGAGCACGTACTCGCTGAGCGGGTTACCGACCGGGAGCGGCCGGGGGAGCAGCTGTACGAGTGGCTTGAGCTGTTCGGGTGTGGCCGCGTCGGGTGGCCACCAACGCTGCGGCGTGGACGACGCGATGTCGGAGATCAGCACCGATCGCGCCTCGTCGGGCCGGCCGGCGGTGAGCGCCCGATGCGCCCGGTACCAGGGGGACAGTTCTTGGCCGGGGAGCATCATGCCCGACCGGCCGGTGAGCCATGCCGATCGCTCGGCGTCGGCCGCGGCGGCGATCGAACGTCGTGGTCCGGACACGCTGGTGGCATTGAGCATCTGGAACTGGGAGAACAGCAAGAAGGCGATGAAGATCGCGTACGAGCGGGTTTCCTCGTCGACGAAGCACCACAGCGCGACGGCGCCCGTGACGACGAGGCTGGCGATGATCGTCGCCCGCCGCGCGCGTGGGCCGAACACGACCTCGAGCCCGGTCTGGGCGATGTGGCCACCGTCGAGTGGCAGCACGGGCACGAGGTTGAGCACGCCGATCATCGGGCCGGCCCACCAGATCGCGTACGCAGCGTCGGAGCTGTTGTAACTGTCGCTGTCGATGGGGTTCACACCCATGGCGGCGAGCACGGCGACGCTCGACAGGATGTGGATGCCCGGTCCGGAGAACGAGATCAGCGCCCGCTGTGCCTTCGACAGTGGTCGGGTCGGGACGAACGACGTGTAGCCGGCGAGGAAGTCGAGTGAGATCTCGGCGCGGGCGCCGTTGTGGCGGGCGGCGAAGGCGTGGCCGAACTCGTGCACGAGCGTGAACGCCGTGAGCGCGGCGGCGAGCCACAGCCCGAACTCGTTGCCGTGCAGGCCGATGATCAAGACCATGAAGATGATGAACCCCGGCCTGATCCGCACGTCGAACCCCAGCAGCCGGAACATCGTGTCCAGGCTACGACCCTTTGGAACCCGCCCTCCCGCATCCGGTGCACATCCGCCGCCCCTCGGCCCTTACACCCTCGGCCTCGCTCGACCCTAGACTCGCCGAACGTGCCATACGTCTACGCCTTCGACCACAAGCATCGCCGCCCGCCAATGGAGTACAAGGACCTCCTCGGTGGGAAGGGGGCCAATCTCGCCGAGATGACGAGCGTGCTGAAGCTGCCGGTGCCACCGGGCTTCACGATCTCGACGGATGCCTGCCGCGCGTACATGCGCGGCGGGTGGCCGGCCGGCCTCAACGACGAGATCACCAAGCACGTGGCGAAGCTCGAAAAGACGATGGGCCGCACGCTGGGCGATCCATCCGATCCGTTGCTGGTCAGTGTGCGATCGGGCGCCAAGTTCTCGATGCCGGGGATGATGGACACCGTCTTGAACCTCGGCCTGAACGACAAGAGCGTCAAGGGGCTCGCCAAGGTGACCGACGACGAGCGGTTCGCCTACGACAGCTACCGGCGCTTCATCTCGATGTACGGCCGGATCGTGCTCGACGTCGACGGCGAGCTGTTCGAGCACCCGCTCGAGGACGCCAAGCGCCGCGCCAACGTCAAGACCGACGCCGAGCTCAGTGCCGCCGAGCTGAAGAAGCTGAGCGCCCACTACAAGGACGTCGTCAAGGCGCAGACCGGCAAGCCGTTCCCACAGCAGCCGATGGCGCAACTCCGCGGTGCGGTCGAGGCGGTCTTCCGATCGTGGAACGGCGCCAGGGCGATCGCCTACCGGGTCCGCGAGCGCATCAGCCACGATCTGGGCACGGCTGTCAACGTGCAGACGATGGTGTTCGGGAACCGCGACGACAACTCGGGCACCGGCGTCGGATTCACCCGCAACGCGGCGACCGGCGAGAACCGCCCCTACGGCGACTTCCTGATCAAGGCCCAGGGCGAAGACGTCGTCGCCGGCATCCGGAACACCGAGGATCTCGACGCCCTCGCCGGCCACTTCCCCGCCATCCACGACGAGCTGTTCGAGATCTTCGAGCGCCTCGAGCGCCACTACCGCGACATGTGTGACACCGAGTTCACGATCGAGCAGGGCAAGCTCTGGATGCTGCAGACGCGAGTCGGCAAGCGCACCGGCGGCGCCGCGTTGCGGATGGCCGTCGACATGGCGAAGGGCACCGGTCGCGGCGCCGGCAAGTGGAAGCTCTCCAAGCGTGAAGCCGTGATGCGCGTGACCGCCGAGCATCTCGACTCCGTGCTGCACCCGCAGTTCGAGGGGCGTGGCAAAGTTCTCGCCAAGGGTCTTGCCGCGTCACCGGGTGCGGCGGTCGGCAAGGTGTACTTCACCGCCGACGACGCCGTCGACGCCGCCGACCGCGGCGAGAAGGTCGTGCTCGTGCGCAACGAGACGAGCCCGGAGGACGTCCACGGGATGATGGTCGCCGAGGGCATCCTCACTGCTCGTGGCGGCCTCGTCAGCCACGCCGCGGTGGTCGCCCGTGGCTGGGGGACCCCGGCCGTCGTTGGGGCCGAGGCGATCAAGATCGTCGGCAAACAGTTCTCCGTCGGCGACATCGTCGTCCAGGAGGGTGACGTGATCTCCGTCGACGGCACGAGCGGCGAGGTCGTGCTCGGCGAGATGAAGATGGCGGCCGCCAAGCCGCCGCCCGAGTTCGACGTGATCCTCGGCTGGGCCGACGAGATCCGCCGCGGCAAGCTCGGCGTGCGCGCCAACGCCGACACCGGCGAGGACGCCACCAATGCCCGTGGGCTCGGCGCCGAGGGCATCGGGCTGTGCCGTACGGAGCACATGTTCCTCGCCCCCGACCGCTTGCCCGTCGTGCGCAAGATGATCCTCGCCAACACCGAGGACGAGGAAGCCGAGGCGCTCGACGAGCTCCGCCGCGGTTCAGCAGGCCGACTTCGAGGAGATCCTCGAGGCGATGGACGGGCTGCCCGTCACGGTGCGCCTCCTCGATCCGCCGCTGCACGAGTTCTTGCCGTCGACCGAGGAGTTGCGGATCAAGGAAGCGGTGTCGGGGCTGGACGAGACCGAGAAGGAGATGCTCCACGCCGCCGAGAGCTGGGCCGAGCACAACCCGATGATCGGCACACGCGGCGTCCGGCTCGGCGTGATCAAGCCCGGCTTGTACGCGATGCAGGTCCGGGCGCTGCTCGACGCGGCCACCAAACTGCGTGCCGCCGGTGGTAATCCCATCGTCGAGATCATGATCCCGCTCACCGTGACGCGAGAGGAGATGGCGCTCGCCCGCAGCTGGGTCGAGACGGAGATCGAGGACGAGTACAAGGGCGTCCGCGACCGTCCGGAGGTCACGATCGGAACGATGATCGAGACGCCCCGCGCCGCGCTGCGCGCCGACGAGATCGCCGAGGTCTCCGACTTCTTCAGCTTCGGCACCAACGACCTCACGCAGATGGCGTTCGGCTTCAGCCGCGACGACATCGAGAGCCGGATGATGCCCGCCTACCTGGAGCAGGGCCTGCTCGAACGCAATCCGTTCGAGACCATCGACCGGGGCGGCGTCGGCGAGCTCGTCAAGATCGGCGCCGAGCGTGGCCGCAAGACAAAGCCGAAGTTGAAGCTCGGTGTGTGCGGCGAGCACGGCGGCGATCCCGAGTCGATCGCGCTGTTCTACGAGGCCGGTCTCGACTACGTGAGCTGCTCGCCGTTCCGGGTGCCGATCGCCCGTCTCGCCGCAGCTCAGGCGATCGTCGGGGCGTCCGAGTCGACCAAGTAGGGCCGCCGTCCGCCGCCGGTAGCGTCCAACGCATGGAAATCGCAACCCGCCACACCCCGGCATACGGCGTGGCCCGACTGACGCTCACTGGAGGCGAGCCGGTTCGGGTCGAGTCCGGGGCGATGATGGCCATGTCGGCCGGGGTGACGCTGGAGTCCAAGGCTGAGGGCGGCGTCATGAAGTCGCTCAAGCGCGCCGCACTCGGCGGCGAGAGCTTCTTCATCTCGACGTACACGGCGCCCGCCCAGGGCGGCTTCGTCGACGTCGCGGCCCGGCTGCCCGGCGACATCGCCCACTACCCGGTCGATCCGTCCCAGGCACTGTTCATCTCGAAGGGCTCGTGGATGGCGAACGAGCAGAGCGTCACCGTCAACACGCAGTGGGGTGGCTTCAAGAACATGTTCGGCGCCGAGGGTGGGTTCATCCTGCGTGCCGAGGGCTCCGGACAGGTCGTGTTCGCGTGCTACGGCGCGCTGGAGGTGTGGAACCTCCAGGAAGGCCAGCACATCACGGTCGACACCGGGCACATGGTCGCCTACGAGGACTCGGTGCAGATGGCGATCCGCCAGGCGGGTGGCGGTGTGGTCAAGATGTTCAAGAGCGGCGAGGGCCTGGTGTTCGACTTCTCGGGTCCCGGTCGGGTCTGGACGCAGACCCGCAACCCGAACGAACTGCTCGGCTGGATCGGGGCGTCGTTGGGCCAGGGCAGCAGCAGCAGCCCGTCCATCGGCGGCCTGTTCGGCAGGGGCTGACACGTGCATCTCCTCGGGCTCCTCGCGCGCCGAGGGCGACGACGCGAGCAAGTTCGTCGACATCGACGCCCAGCCGTGGCAGTGGGGTGTGCTGCTCGCGATCATCATCTCGCTCCTGATGATCGACCTCCTGATCATCCATCGTCATCCGCACGTGATCCACGTGCGACAAGCGGCGATCGAGGCGGCCGATCTGGGTGTCATGCGGCCTGGCGTTCGCGTTCGTGGTATGGGCGTGGTTCGGGGGTGCCGCGGCAGGCGAGTACCTGTCGGGCTACCTGATCGAGGAGAGCCTCAGCATCGACAACGTGTTCGTCTGGGCGCTCATCCTCGCCTACTTCCTGGTTCCCGCGGAGTACCAGCACCGGGTGCTGTTCTGGGGCATCTTCGGCGCGCTCGTGCTGCGAGCCACGTTCATCTTCGCCGGCATCGCCCTCATCGAACGGTTCGACTGGGTGCTGTACGTCTTCGGCGCGTTCCTGCTCTACACCTCCGCCAAACTGATCTTCAGCGACAACGAGCACGTCGACCCCGGCAAGAGCCGGTTCCTGAAGGTCGTCCACCGCATCGTGCCGTCGACCGACCAACTCGACGGTCAGAAGCTGTTCACACGAATCGACGGCAGGCTCCTGGCCACGCCGCTGTTCGCCGTGCTCGTCCTCGTCGAGGGCACCGACGTACTGTTCGCCGTCGACAGCGTGCCGGCGGTGCTCGCGGTCAGTCGCGAGCAGTTCATCGTGTTCTCGTCGAACGCGTTCGCGATCCTCGGGTTGCGAGCGATGTACTTCCTCCTCGCCGACCTGCACGGACGGTTCTCGTACCTCCAGCAGGGACTCGCGATCATCCTCGCCTTCGTCGGGGTGAAGATGCTCGTCAACGAGTGGTACCACATCCCGACGTGGCTCTCGCTCGTCGTCATCGTGGTCGTCCTGACGGCATCGATCGGCTTCTCACTCAAGTCAGAGCGACTCACAGTCGCAGCCGAGTCGGCTCGCGAGGGCCCTCACGTCCCCGACGGCGGGAAACACGAGATCCACGCCGACACCACCGGATCGGCAGAGCCGGGGCCGCCCTACGATGAGCGGTAGTCGCGCTCGACGCCACCGTTAGCCTCGGCCTGCATGGCGATCGTCGACGACGACATCGAGCGGATCCGCTCGACGGTTTCGATCGTCGACGTCGTGGCGCAGCACGTCCAGCTGCGCAAGAGCGGCCGCAACTGGCTCGGTTTGTGCCCCTTCCATGCCGAGCGGACCCCGTCGTTCAACGTGCGTGAGGAGACCGGTCGCTACAAGTGCTTCGGCTGCGACGCATCCGGTGACGTGTTCACGTTCGTCCAGGAGATCGAACACGTCGACTTCGTGGGCGCCGTCGAGCAGCTGGCCGCCAAGGCCGGGATCCAGCTCACGTACACGACCGCCGGCCACAGCAAGGAGCGGGCCCGCCGCAAGCAGCTCGTCGAGGCGATGACGAAGGCGATCGAGTGGTACCACGACCGGCTCCTGAACGACCCGGACGCCCGCTCGGCACGCGACTACCTGCGCAGCCGCGGTCTCGCCGGCGACGTGGCGCGCACGTTCAAGATCGGATGGGCGCCCGACGAGTGGGATGCGCTGTCGCGCGGCGCCGGGGTTGCGCCCGACCTGTTGCGCGACAACGGTCTGGCGTTCTCGAATCGGTCCGGGCGGCTGCAGGACGCGTTCCGTGCCCGCGTGTTGTTCCCGATCTTCAACGAGAACGGGGAGGCGGTCGGCGTCGGTGGCCGGATCCTGCCGGGGTCGACCGATCCGGCGAAGTACAAGAACTCGCCGGAGACGCCGATCTACACCAAGTCGAAGACGCTGTACGGGCTCAACTGGGCCAAGGCTGACATCGTCGCCGCCGATCAGGCGATCGTGTGCGAGGGCTACACCGACGTGATCGGCTTCCATCGAGCTGGGCTGCCGCGTGCCGTCGCCACGTGCGGGACGGCGTTCACCGAGGAGCACGTTCGGCTGCTGAAGCGGTACGCCAACCGGGTCGTGCTGGCGTTCGACGCCGACGCCGCCGGTCAGGGAGCGGCCGAACGGTTCTACGAGTGGGAGCAGAAGTACCAGGTCGAGGTCAGCGTGGCGCGCTTCCCAGGCGGCAAGGACCCGGGGGAGCTGGCCCAATCCGACCCAGAGGCGCTCGCCGCGGCGGTCGGTTCGGCCCCGCCGTTTCTCGGCTTCCGGCTCGACCGGGTGCTGCAGGGTCAGTCGCCGCAGTCACCGGAGCAGCGTGCCCGTCTCGGTGAGGTCGCGATGGCCGTCATCAACGAGCATCCCAACTCGAACGTGCGCAAGCTGTACGCCGGCCAGGTGGCGGCCCAGGTCGGGCTGCCCGTCGCCGACCTCGTGCAGCTGGCCGAGCGCGGTGTGCGTCGCCCGCAAGTACACGTGTCGGCCAATCGCTCCCGCCGCGGGCAGCGCGAGAACGCCGAGTTCGTGGCGATCACCAAGCTCGTCCAGGACTGGGACTCGATCGCCCCGTGGTTGGTCGAATCGTTGTTCGCCGACGAGCTGTACCGCCGGGCCTTCCTCGCCATCGCCGCTTCCGGAGGCGACCTGGCGAGCGCCCTGGCGGAGGCCGATCCCGAGGCGCGCGAGGTGCTCGAACGGGCCGCTGTCGTCGACCTGGAGGTCGAGGCCGAGGTCGAGGCCCGCAACCTGATCGCGGCCGCCGTCCGGCGCGAGCTCGGCCGCACGGCGTCGACCAACGATCCGGCGCTCGAGTTGGACGATCGCGAGGCCCGCCTGCGACTCGAAGACCTGGGGGTACAGGAACACGCGGCGGATGCGGCGGACTGGTTGCTAGGTTGGCTGGCGGGCCGAACGGAAGGACGTTGATGGGGGGAGCGGATGCTCTCGATTCCACGGTCGTTCCACCATTGGGTGGGGTCGACCGGGTGGAGTGGCAGCGACTGGTGGTGCGCGGGCGCGTCGTCGGTGAGCTCCCCGCCGAGGACATCACCCATGTGCTGCGCAGCGTCGAGCTGACCAGCGAGGCGCTGCTGGTCGTGCAGGCCGCCCTCACCGCCGAGGGGATCCTGATCGACGAGGAGATCGACGAGACGCTCGACGAGACCCCGGTCGGCATGGGTCGTGAGGTGGTGATCGACGACGAGGACGCGGAACGCCTCCTCAGCCGCCGGCGTCGCCGGCGCGGCGCCAAGAAGATCGCGCCACGCGTCGATACCAGTACCGCCGACGGGGTGCGCATGTACCTCCGCGAGATCGGTCAGGTCGATCTGCTCACGGGCGACGACGAGCGGCGTCTGGCACAGCTGATCGAGGAGGGCCACCGGGCGGCCGAGCGGGTCGACGAGGGCGTCGACGATCCAGCCGAGCTGAGGCTCATGATGCGTGCCGTCCAGCGCGGCCAGCGTGCCAAGAGCGAGCTCACGCAGGCCAACCTGCGGCTGGTCGTCAGCATCGCCAAGCGCTATTCCGGGCGGGGGATGCAGCTGCTCGATCTGATCCAGGAGGGCAACCTCGGGCTGATGCGGGCGGTCGACAAGTTCGACCACACCAAGGGCTTCAAGTTCTCGACGTACGCGACGTGGTGGATCCGCCAGGCGATCACCCGCTCCATCGCCGACCAGGCCCGCACGATCCGCATCCCGGTCCACATGGTCGAGCACATGAACCGCCTCACCCGGATGCGTCGCCAGATGCACCAAGAGCTCGAGCGCGAGCCCACCGTCGAGGAGCTGGCGGTGAAGCTGCAGCTCGAACCCGAGCGGGTGCGCGAGCTGCTGCGCATCTCTCAGGACCCGTTGTCGCTCGACTCGCCCGTCGGCGAAGAGGACGAGTCCAACCTCGGCGACTTCATCGAGGACTCGTCGACCGACGGCCCCGCCGACGCGGCGACCAAGACGATGCTGACCGAGGCCGTCGAGGACGTGCTCGGCGAGCTCTCCGAGCGCGAGCAGGAGATCGTGCGGATGCGCTTCGGGCTCGACGGCGGCCAGGCCAAGACGCTCGAAGAGGTCGGCAAGCAGTTCGGCGTCACCCGCGAGCGGATCCGCCAGATCGAGGCCAAGACCCTCGCCAAGCTGCGCCACCCGCAGCGCTCCCACCGCCTCCGGGAGTTCCTCGAGGCCGAGTAGCACACCCCCTCGTCAACATTGGTGGCGTGGGGTACGGCGGCAAGCTGGTCGAACAGCAACGAGCGCGTGAGCTGCGGGCCGCCGCCTGGACGCTGGCCGACATCGCCACCGAGCTCGGCGTGTCGAAGTCTTCGGTCTCGCTGTGGGTCCGCGACGTCGAGTTCGTGCCCAAGCCGAGAAACCGCGGGCATGCCTCCCACCGCCCACACCCGCTCCACCTGGCCAAGCTCGCCGAGATCGAACGCCTGAACGGAGAAGCGATCGATCAGATCGGCGCGGATGACCGACCGTGAGTTCCTGCTCGTCGGCGCTGCCTTGTACCTCGGCGAAGGGTGCAAGCGCGACGGCCAGGTTGGCATGGCGAACACCGATCCCGCCGTGCTGCGAATGTTCGTGGATTGGCTGCGCCGCTGCTTCGAGGTCGACGAACGCCGCCTGCGGGTCCGGCTGTATCTGCATGAGGGGCTGGACCTCGACACGGCCGAAGCGTTCTGGAGCGACCTGCTGACGATCCCGCGACACAGTTCCTGGCGCCCTACCGGGCAGCCGCCGATCCGACCCGGAGGCGCTCGAAGCACATCCACGGCTGCCCGTCGATCACATACTGTGATTCCACCACCCATCGGAGTGTGATGGGGCTCGTACGAGCGCTATCGTCCCGAACGCCCTTCCGGGGTAGCTCAGCTGGCAGAGCACCGGCCTGTTAAGCCGATTGTCGTGGGTTCGAGCCCCACCCCCGGAGCCACCAAGATGGGACCCTTCGCAGACGCGGGGGTCCCATCCCACGTTTTCGGGGCGGTAGCTCAGTGGTCAGAGCAGGGGACTCATAATCCCTGGGTCGTGGGTTCGATCCCCACCCGCCCCACGCAATCTAGCTGGGATGATAGATGATCCTGTCGTCTGTCGGGTGCTAGTCGGTGGCGAAATCCAACATTCATCCAACATTGTCGAGCTGCGCCGCAAGGGCCGTTCGCCGAACACCGTGCACGGCTACGAGCTGGTCTACAAGCGCAACATCCAGCCGACACTCGGCCCGATGCAGGTCACTAAGGTCACCACCAAGACGCTCACCGACCTATACGGCGCGCACCAGAAACGCGGGCTCGCGGCGCGAAGCGTTTACCAAGTGCACGCATGCCTGTCGTCGATGTTCACCCAGGCGTGCCGCTGGGGGTGGCGCGACTCGAACCCGGCGCAGTGGGCCGAGCCGCCCTCGATCCCCAACACCGAGCCGACTGTACCGACACCTGACGAGGTCCGGGCGCTGATCGACGAGGCCGAGCGCGGCAAGCGCCCCGAGATGCGCGGGCGATCCTCGTCGCCGCTACCACCGGCCTGCGACGGGCCGAGCTTTGCGCCCTGCGGCGTTCGCGCGACCTCGACTTCGACCGTGGCGTCTTGCAGGTGTCGGCGTCCATCGTCAAGCTGCCGGGTGAGCCGCTGGGGGAGATCCCGACCAAGAATCGGCGCACACGGTTGCTGGCCCTTGACGAGTTGACCGCGGCGATGTTGCGCGCTCAGGTCGCCGACGTCGAGGAGCGGGCGGCGCTCGTCCGGGTCGACATGGTCGACGACCCGTACGTGTTCACCGACTCCGCCGACGGATCGGAACCGTGGAAGCCCGACACGATCTCGCAGTACTTCGGACGGATGCGCAAGCGTGTCGGTCTCGACCACCTCGACTTCCACGACCTCCGCAAGTTCATGGAGACCTACGGCCAGGAGATGGGCTACAGCGTCACCCAGGTCGCCATGCGCGCCGGACACGACCCGAGCATCGCCGCCAAGCACTACAGCGGAAGGGTGAGCGAAACCGACCGCGCTCTGGCCAAGGCTGTTGCGTCCCTGATCGCCCCGCGGACGGAGTTGGCATGACCGTTCGACTCCGACGTGGCGACGACCTGAGCGACGACTCCGTCGTGCTGATCCACATGGGTGCGGGATGGTGGCGGCGAGCCTGTTGTCCCGCCTCGACGAGTGGTCGGGTCACAAGGAGGCCGAGGATGGCCGAACACAACACTGCCGAACTGGTCCTGTTCGACGACCCTGTCGAGATAGCCGAACCTCTCGCGCGCGCCGCGTTCTTGGCCGGCTACACGGGCACCACACGCGTCAGTTACACGACGGATCTGCGGATCTTCGCCGGCTGGCGCCACGACACCGGCCTGAACCTGCTCGGCGCGCAACGCGCCCATCTCGAGCTGTTCGCCCGCTGGATGCAACAACAAGGTCGGATGACGTCGACGATCGCCCGCCGGTTGTCGACGTTGGCGTCGTTCTACCGGCACTGCCACACCGAACAGCTCATCGGCCGCAACCCGGCGCGAACCCCACGGTCGATCTGGTCCTGGTTCCGCCAGTTGTAGACCGTCTGCGCTGTGATCCCGAGTTGCGCGGCGATCTCAGCGACCGGCTTGCTGGCCTCGATCAGATCGAGCACCTTGCGACGGAACTCGACCGGATACCTCCTCGGCACGATGACCTCCTCATCATCAGTGCCCGAGATTCAGGTTCACCGACCGCGCGATCCCCGGGGCAGACCAGCCTTCAACGAAGCCAGGGCGATTCATGACAACACAGGAGCATCGTTTTGGGACGCTTTGCGTCCCGTTCGCCGAGCGCACGAAGTCCTGGCTGGAGTTCCTTGGAACGGGCTGCGTAGGAGCTGAGGTTGCGACCAGCCTTTGACAGAAGGAACGTCATCGCAGTGGGATCGCTCGCTGCCGCCGGGCGGAAACGGCGGCGAGGGTAGGCGGCGACGCACGGGCCAAGCGGCGCGTCTACCTGTGCTGGCACGGCGTTCGAAGCCGACACTCCCGAGCGGTACGCTGGGCAAGGTGAGCGGAGGTGCCAATGCCAAGGACACTTCTACGCGTGCGCGATCCTCGATCGAGGAACTCGACGCGGCGCGATTGCAGGAGCGCTTCGCCGGGCTGGGGCTGACGCGCATCGTCGACGTCGGCGAGCGAGAGCCTGTCCGGGTGGTCGGCGAGATCCGAGGCATCCGACAATCGGGCTACGACGATGCACCGCTACTCGTCGTGACGATCGACGACGGCACGGGGACCGCTTGTCTCGTCTTTAGCGGACGCCGTCGCATCGGTGGGCTGGACTCTGGTCGCACGGTGATTATCGAAGGCGTCGGCCGACGCGAGCGTGATCAACTGCTGATCCACAATCCCTCGTACACGTTGCTCGCCTGACGAGTCGAAATCCCCCTCGACGCGTGCGTCACCCGACGAGCAGGGCGCGAACGTCTGCCTCAGATTCCTCGTTGACGAGCACGAGCACCTCATCGCCGGCGAGCAGCGTGGTGTCGCCGCGCGGGACGACGACGCTGCCGGCTCGGATCACGGCGACGACGGTCGAGTTGCGAGGAAACGGAAGTGCTGCGAGATCCTTTCCCGCGACCGGGGTGTCCTCAGCGAGGGTGACCTCCACGAGGTGCGCCCGTCCCCCGGGTAGCGACATCAGGCGCACCAGCGTGCCGACGGAGACGGCTTCCTCGACAAGTGCTGTCAGCAAGTGCGGCGTCGACACGGCGACATCGACCCCCCACGTCTGGTCGAACAACCAACGGTTCTCGGGGTGGTTCACCCGCGCCAGGACGCGGGGCACGGCGAACTCCTGCTTGGCCAGCATCGAGATCACCAGGTTGTCCTCGTCGTCACCGGTGACGGCGACGACGACATCCACCGTCTCGGCGCCGGCGGCGATCAGCTCGGTGACCTCGCACGCGTCGGCGGCGACGACCGCGGTGGCCGCCAGTGACTCGAGCTCGCGGAGTTGCTCGACCCGGGCAGGGTTGACGTCGACGATGGTCACCTCGTGCCCAGCGGCCGACAGGTCGGCGGCGATGAACGCTCCAACCTTGCCGGCACCAGCGATCAGTACCTTCATTGGTGCACCTGACCCTCGTGGCCGGTCAGCAATCGTTGCTCGAAGGCATCGATCTGGTCGGACGCCACCGCGACGTGAACCATGTCGCCTTCCTGGCCGATCAACTCCGCCGAGGGCAACAGCGCCACGCCCAGGCGTCTCAGCGATACCAGGCGACTCAGGCCCGGTTGCTCGAATGTCGAGAGCGCCTTGCCGGCCATCCATGGCGGCAACTCGCGCTCGAGCAGCACGATGCGTGCGCTCGGGTCGATCCAGGTGACGCCGCTCACCGCTGGGAGGATGCGATTCAGCGCGTGCTCGATCGTCTGTTCGACGGTGGCGACGGTCGGGATGCCCAGTCGTTCGTAAATCGCAGCACGGCGCGGGTCGTAGATTCGAGCTACAACGCGTGGCACCTCGAAGCGCTCATGGGCAACGCGGGCGATCACGATGTTCGAGTTGTCACCATTCGTCACGGCGGCGAGCGCCGACGCCCGGTGGATGCCGGCTTCGTGGAGCACCCGGCGGTCGAATCCGATGCCGACGAGGCGTAGCACTTCGACTTCAGCGGGAATCCGTCGGAAGGCCTCCTTGCGTTTGTCGATGATCGCAACCGTGTGGCCCGCCGCTACGAGTTGCCGGGCCAGCCCGGAGCCGACTCGGCCGCAGCCGACGATGACGACATGGTTCGTCCGTTCGTCCATTTCATCCCTCCATCGCTGGGGACGGGTGGCGTTCATCGTCCTGGTGGTCGCTGACGTGGACCGGCACCGACGTCACCACCGTGTTTCGCCGCTTGCGCAACCGCGTGCGCAGAAGCAATGCGCTCTGGTTGTGTAACGGTTGCTCCCACCAATGTTCGACCAGGAACTCCGAGAGTACGACGGTGACGACGTCGTCAGAACGCTCGGCGTCGAGTTCGTCGATGACCTTGAGCAGTGGGCCAGTGAGATCGCGATAGGGGGAGAGCACGGTGCGCAGCTCGACGGGGATGCGATGCAGCTTCCAGGCATCCTCCATGGCGTGCTGCTCCTGGACACTGGTCACCACGCTGATGGCGATGAGCCGGTCGGGGTTCATCGAACGGGCATAGGCGATGGCGTGGAGCACGGCACGGTTGACGGTGCCGACGGGGACCACGACCGTGTGCGCGTGGCGCCCGACTCGGAGGTCTGCGGGGACGGCCAGGGCGCGCCGCACCCGTTTGTAGTGGCGGTTGATCAACTTGAAGTTGATCACGATGATCGGGATGAGCACGACGGGGATCCAGGCGCCCTTGGTGAACTTCGAGATGACGATCACCATCAGCACGATGAAGGTGGCGATCGCACCGACCATGTTGATGGCCTGGTGGCGGCGCCACTTCGGTTCCTGAATCCGCTTGTGATGGACGACCATGCCGTACTGCGAGAGCGTGAAGCCGCAGAACACTCCGACGGCGTAGAGCGGGATGAGGCTGCTCGTGTTCCCGCCGAATGCGACGATCAGCGCACCCGCGACGGCAGCCAGCGCGATGACGCCGTTCGAGAAAACGAGCCGGTCACCACGGTTGGAGAGCTGACGCGGCATGTAGCCATCGGACGCGATGATCGAACTGACGCGTGGGAAGTCGGCGAACGCCGTGTTGGCGGCCAGGATCAAGATCGCGAACGTCGAGAACTGCAACACGTAGTAGGGGACTGTCTCACCGTCGAACACGGCTCGTGCCATCGTCGACAGCAAGGTTTCGGTCTCCGAAGGGGTGGGCCGTAGCTTAGAGGCGAGCACTGAGATCCCGAAGAACGCGGAGCCGAGAATCACCCCCATCCACACGAGCGTGGTGGCGGCGTTGCGCGACTCGGGCTTGCGGAACGCCGGCACCCCATTCGAGATCGCTTCGATCCCGGTCAGGGCCACCGCGCCTGATGCGAACGCGCGCATGAAGAGCAAGGCCGTGAGCCCGGTAACCAGCGCGCCGTTCTCGGTGAACTCATCGATCAACTCCTGGTTGGGGGGCAACGCCGGGAGGTGACCGGTGTACGAGCGGATCAAGCCCACGACGATGAGCGCGGTCAGGGCCACGACATAGACATACGTCGGTCCGGCGAACAGCCGACCGGACTCCTTCACGCCCCGCAGATTCGCCAACATCATCATCGTCACGAACCCAAGGCACAGGTAGACGCGTTCGGGGTAGAGCTCGGGGAATGCCGACGTGATCGCAGCAACGCCGGCCGACACCGACACGGCGACCGTCAGGACGTAGTCGACGAGCAGCGACGCTCCCGCGACCAGTCCAGGCATCTCGCCGAGGTTCTCGCGGCTGACGATGTATGAGCCGCCGCCGCTGGGATAGGCGAAGATGGTCTGCCGGTAGCTCGTCATCACGAGCACGAGCAGCACCATCACGATGATCGAGATCGGGACAAGCTGCTCGAGCGCGATCGACAGCCCAACGAAAGGGAGCAGAACGAGCAGAATCTCCTGGCTGGCGTACGCCGTCGACGAAATCGCGTCGGAGGCGAACACCGCCAAGGCGACCGGTTTGCCGAGTCGCTGATGATGCTCCTGGTCGCTGGCGAGTGGGTCGCCGACGAAGATCCGCTTGAGCCGGCTCACGGCGCGACAATCGGGTCTTGCGTGGCCGCTCGTGTGGCGCGGTCACCGCTGAGCTCGACTGGGTCGTCGACGACGTCCGCGGTTCCCGAAGCGGAATGCGCAGCAGGTACCGCCGTACCGCAGAAGGCGAGTTCTCGGGCGCCGACGGTCGGACATGTTGCGGGGTGCCGTATGTATCGCAGATCTCGTACCTATCACTTGTGGGGTTGGTCGTTCTGGACTTCTCGGACGCTGCCGCGGCGATGTGGCGAGGCACGACGTGCGGGCTCATCAATCGGCATCGGCAATCAATTCATTGCCGACCTCGACAGCATCGCAGCGAGTATTCCACGACGGATCCCGGTCGATTCTGCCACGACAACGACGATGATGATAAGGAGAATCGAATCAAGTCGACTCCCACATCCCGTTGGATGACAGCGCAGGGCGATCGCGGACATAGGCGAGAGCACGACGAGCAGAGCCCATGGTCGACGCCGATCCGACGTGAGGATCACCCACCTCAGCGAAGCGCTGCCGCGTAACCCGCAGCGCGACTTAGCGCGTTCTTCACGCCGACTCTTTGGAGTGCGTTCGGGCCATGTTCGAAGATCGCTTTGTGCGACTGTCCAGCTTGGTCGGCAGTTGGAGAAATGCCGACTGGTGAACGAACCGTTAATGCGCGCCGCGATGGCGCTAAGGAGTTGCTAAGACCTAAATCCTTTGTCTAGCGAGGGCGTATACCAGAAGCATGAGTACGAATAGCACTCGGACCCGACTCGAGTTGGCTGCAAATGTCATCGGTCCGCCTGCCGCGATCTTCGTCGCGTGGTTGCTCTCGCTCGGTGACGACGCCAACAACGGCGGGTTAACCCTCGCCAACGCTGCCCTCGTGATGGCCGTTGTCACGGTCGGCGTCGCCCTGATCGACTGGCTGGCGGGAATCACTACCTCGATCGCTGCGGCATTGGCACTGAACTACTTCCACACCGAGCCGTTCCACACGCTGCGCGTGACCGATTCGCGAGACATCTGGAGCATCGTCCTGCTCGGTCTGCTCGGACTAGCGGTCAGCGTCGCGACCGCCTTCCGGGTGCGCCGCGATGTGCGTCAGATCCGTGCCGGTGACGCGGTCGCCGCGGGACTGCAACTGACGTCGATGCTCGTCGACGATCGGCCGGCGGGTCAGCTCTGGTCGACGGCGATCGCCACGCCGGCCAACGATCTCGGACTCGTGCTCGCCCGAGTGGAGGGCTCGCTGCCGCCGGGCCTCCCGACCATCCGGCGCCCCATCGGTCCCGATGCGAGCGATCCGGACCTTGTGTTGCCGCAGTACGGGGCGGCATTGCGGTTGGAACGACGTCACGCCGAAGGGCGATGGCTGGTGCTCACGCCGCGAAATGGCCTGGGCCCGTTGACCCTGGATCGTCGGGCCGTGATGGCGTTCGCTGCGACCGTCGAGCTCGGCCTCGATTCGACCGACGTCAACCCGCCGGCCGCGGCTGTCGCCTCGTGAAGAAGATCCTTGTCGTCGACGACGAGCGCCAGATCCGGCGGGCGCTTGGCCTGAACCTGACGGCTCGCGACTACGACGTGGCGTATGCCGATACCGGCGAGGCGGCAATCCAGTCGGTGGCCACCGACTACCCCGACCTGGTGTTGCTCGACCTGCGCTTGCCTGGTCTGAGCGGCATCGGTGTGATCGAGGCATTGCGCGGCTGGAGCGGCGTGCCGATCATCGTGCTCACGGCTCGCGACGACGAGCACTCCAAGGTGATTGCGCTCGACGCCGGGGCTGATGACTACATCACCAAGCCGTTCGGGATGGCCGAGCTCATGGCGCGCATCCGCGCCGCGCTCAGGCGCGGGCCCAATCCGAGCGTCGAACGATCGAACGTGACGACGGACTGGCTCGAGCTCGACTTCTCCGGCCACCGGGCGTACGTCGGAGAACGCCACGACCATGAGGTCCACCTGACCGGGACGGAGTGGCAGATCGTCGAGTACCTGGTGCGCAACGAGGGTCGGCTGATCACCCACCGGCAGCTGGTCACCGCCGTGTGGGGGCCGAACCGCTTGCCCAATCCCAACCTGTTGCGGGTTCACATGACGAACATCCGGCGCAAACTCGAGCAGCATCCCGGAGCCCCGACCCACTTCATGACCGACAGCGGTGTCGGGTACCGATTCGAGAACGAACCCCGCGCTGCGCCCGCCGAAACTCACGGAGCGGCCGGGTCCCACTGAGAGGTCGGACTCAAGGCGAAGCAGATTCTGCTGTCGGCAACGTCATGGTCACCGTCAGACCTCCCCCTGGGGTGTCATCGAGGGAGAGCGTTCCGTGCATCGCCTGCACGAAGCCTCGGGCGATCGCCCGACCACGCCCCGCTCCGTCAGCTGATTGGTCGTCGAGGCTCTGCCCGATCACTCGTCGTTCGTGTCGGCGCTCACGTACGCGGACTAGCGGCGCATTGATCGGCGCCGCGACGCGGGAGTGGGGGTGGTGCGATCGCCTACGCGCCCAGGAGACGGATCGATCGCGTTCCTTCGCGGCGGTGCCAAGGTCGAGTCATACCGCGAGCGCATTGAACGTCAGGACACGACGAGCTTGTCGACCACGTCACAGCGTCTGGTTCGGTCAGGTCGCGTGCTGGTTGGCGAGGGCGTCGCTACGTGAGCGAACCGGTCCCGTCTCCGTGCCGCCTGGGGCGGTGTGCGGTCGTGCGTCGCGACTGGACGGTGAGCGTGACGACACCGGCGACGACGAGGCCGATGACGTTGATTCCGAGTTGCAGCGCGGCACCGCGGACCTCTGCCCACGCCCCGTAGGCGGTCGCGGCACCGATGTTGGCGACGGCCGGGATCGTGGTCACCGACACCAGCACGCCGATCAGGGCGCCACTGCGCGCCTCGGTCAACGACAGCATCCCGACGACGCCGGCGAGGACGGCGACGATCGCGGCCATCGCGTCGGGCCGTGCGATGAAGGACGTCAGTTGGCGGTCACCGATGTCGTACACGGCGGGGGCGATCGACGTGATCCGCAAGAGCGCAGTCCCGACGAACGCAGCCAATGCGGCGACGCCAAGCCCGATCAGGATCGTGCGTGCCGCGACGGCGCCAGCGGCCCCGCGACGGCGGACTATCGCCACGCAGAGCGCGGCGAGTGGGCCGTAGTCGGGGCCCACGACCATCGCGCCGATCACGAGAATCGCCGAGTCCAACAGGATGCCGATCGCGGCGATCGTGGCGGCGATGGCCATGAACACGAGGAACGAGGCGGTCAGCACGGACTCGTCGCGCGCCCTGGCCTCGAGCTGCTCCCAGACCATGGCGTCGCCACCCTCGCCCGGCGAGGAAGCCTCGGCGGCCGCGGCAGCGTCGGAGACGACGACCTCGACAGCCTGGATCACGATCGCTCCGTCGCGGTGAAGGCCATGGTCCTGCAGCCGCTCGACGACGTCGTTGGCCGCTTCTCGTGCCACATCGCACAGCACAACATCACCGGCGGGACGTGTTGTCGACCCAGCGCTGCGCACGATGTGCACGACGCCGGGCGTGGCCGTCAGCTGATCGAGGACGGCTTCGGTGCGATCCGGTGGGACGATCAACCGCAGGTGCAGCATGCGGCACATCCTTGCCGCTCAGGCCATGTTGACAGACCGTCGACTGTCGGCGTTCGCCGAGACGAACCGAGGGACCCCGTGACGACGGCCATCGAACAAGGTCACCTCGACCGCGACCCGAGTCTGCTGAGCAAACCGCAAGTCGTCGACGAATCCAGCCACCGCTCGATACTGCACCGAGCCCCACGGATACGCAACCGCCCGTCGCCGATGACGCACCTCGTGACTGAGGCCATGCCCCGGTCGAGTACCGTGGTTCGCGGAGACGGTCCGAGTCTCCGCTCGGCCCGGCCTGCCTCACCAGCGGCCGCCAAGACCGTGCAACCGCCATTCATATGCATGGGGGGCGGTTGCGAGGTGAGGGTGCGGGTCAGTCGTCGTCGAGGCGGCGGGCGTTGTAGTCGAGTCCGTCTACCGCACGTCGGATGAACTCGATCGTGGCAGCCTCATACCTCGGGCCCGTCTCGTCGCCGATCGCGTCGGTGGTCACCAAGCCGGCCGTGGCCGCCAGTGCTCCTGAGAACATTCGCAGTACCGCGTACAGCAACTCCGGATCGTTCTCGCCCGGCCCCGAACGGGATCGGGTCCAAGCGTGCATTCGTGAAACGATCGAGATCCCTCACGGGCGGGTCCCGACCTGCGCAGGCCGTGATGCGCCGCGACTGCTTCCGGAACTGACCTCCGTCTACCCGTCAACCGCCCGCCCTCTGTCAGTAAGGGCGGGCGGTTGCGTGCCCAGGGTCTGGAGGCAGTGTGGCTGAGGGCCGGTGAAGCGCCCCACCCCGGGCGCGAGTCGCTGTTCCCAAGCCCAGTAACTCTCAAACCTGATTTTGTCATCCATTCGGGTTTCAGTTGTATGTCGCGGGTGTGGCTGAGCGCGGAGGCTTCAGTGGCAGACGAATACGCGAGGGCGGTTGTGGAGGCGGCGCGACTCGACCGTCGGACCGTCGCCCGCCTCGTCAACGAGATGAGCACGGCAGAAGGCCTCGTTGACGTTGAACGGATCGAGGCGGATCTGACGACGACGCAAAACCAGTATGAAGCGATCCTGATGACCGAAACGATCGCAGTGCAGGCCAGGAACGATCAGCTCGAGGCCCGACTGAGCACACTCGAGAAACGACAACGGCAGGCCCCGTCCTGATTGCGCCCCGCGGCAGCGCTGGCGCTGGCCGCCACTCGAATGGGGGTCTAGGGTCAACGGTTGGGCGGTCGGGCAAGCCAGTTCCGTCTGAATGACTCGGCCGACCGCCCACCGTCTGGGCCCGGTAGCTGAACACGGCAGCTTGGGACAGCCGATGGGCGAGTCCTAGTCTGGCCCCGCGACCGCTGAGAAGCCTGACCGCCCGTTCCGTCACTGGGGGAGCGGGCGGTTGCGCGTCAGACGGTCGAAGCCTCAATCGCCCCGCCCCGTCATTCGAACGCGAACTGCTCGATCAATCCGAGCCGACGGAGAACGCGTACTACTCGGTCGGACGGATTGGCAAGAATGAGTTGGGATCCTCTGGCGTCGAGGTAGCTCTGGGCCTTCAGTAGCATGGCGATGCCACGCGTGGTCGATGAACTCAACGGCGTTCAGATCGAGTGTCACGACGTCACCCGTGCCTGGATCCTCAGCGGTGACACGGGCGAATGCGGTAGGTGCGGTCGCCATATCGATCACGCCACGCAACGAGACACGTGACCCGCGGGCTGGGGCGGCCGGGCCCGAACGGTTCGGCAGGTTGGCCATATCAACGTTTCCTGATGCTGTGCGCAACCAAGGGTCCGGGGCCAACGCAGAAGTGACGAGCGGAAAGACCAACGTATCTCGGTGCCAGCTCGGCGCGCCAATCGCAACCACCTCGATCCCCCGCAGCTGGCGGTTGCGTGTCAAGGATTGGATCGGAACCATGGGGGTACTGCTTAACGGCATGGAAAACCATGTAGACGCGACTCGCGCCCGGACCAAGTTGCACCGTTGCGAAACACCTGTAGGGGTGCTCACGTGGTCTGCCAACGCGCGGTTGACGATAAGACATCACAGGCATGGTTTGGCGTCCGACTTCGAGCTTGACGGCGAACCCCTGACCGTTGTTCAGGGCCGGGCGATCAAACGCCGGTACGGCATCCTCGAGTAGCGCGCGGCGCCCGCTGCAGGCTGCGCCCGATGAACGTGTTCGCCACTGTCGTCATCATCTGGCAGGCGCAAGGCGTGCTGATGGAACTGCTCGACGTCGACGCCGCAGACGCAGCGTTGTGGCTCGAGTCGCTCGCTTCGTCACGCGGGGAACCCCTCGACATTGTCGCCCTCGACGTTGTCGAACGTCGTGTGATCTAGTGCGCCCACCAACCCGTTGCCGGTGGGAGTAGGCGTCAACGGGGTTGGTGGCACGCCGCGCCTGACCCGAGGTACGTTTTCGTCGAGCCCGGCGTTGGCTCTGGACCCTTGGTTTTGCGCACGAGCATCGGGAGGCCTTGCCATGACCATCCCAGCGAACCCGGTAGATCCGGACGCACCGGTGCGTACTCGGCGTGTCGGATTGCACGGTGAGATCGATGTGGCGACCGCACCCAAAGCATTCGCTGAGGTGATCGCTGCTGATCCGAGTCCGGGTGACGTCGTGACGCTCGATCTGAACGCCGTTGAGTTCATCGACTCGCGTGGCGTCGCGATGCTGTTGCAGGCCCAGAGCTATCTCGACGCCCTGGGGTGCCACCTCACCCTTGCCAACCCCTCGGATCAAGTGATGCGCGTCCTCGGCGTGCTCGGGTTGACGGAGCAGTTCGCTTTCGACGACGGATAGTTGTCGTCGGATGATCGGCGACGAGGATTGCCGCATCACAAGGTGCCTCGCCCACTGACAGCGCCGCCCGCCCCTCTCCCGACTGGGAGCGGGCGGTTGCGCGTCAGTAGGCGATGGGATCTGCAACCCGACGATCGCTGTGGCCGCAGCGGTGCGCCTCGACGTCAAGATCCAGCGACGACACGCCGCACTCGTCGTAATGGTCGCAGCTGAGCCCGCCCGAAAGGGAACATCGCCACGAGCCCGGCTCCGCCGAACCGCTACCCGATCCGCATCACCGGTACCGCCATCGACAACACCGGACGTTGCCCCGCAACACCAATCGGTTCGAGCCTCATCGCCCACTACGTCCCACTCCCGGACTGACAGCATCGTCCTCGAGGATCGCGTGAGCGGGGGGTAGTCGTCCCTAGGTCAACCACTTCCGCCGGCGCGCCGATGGGTGCGGCCATCCAAGAATCCATCCAAGATATTGAGCGATACTCCGTGGCATGAGGCAGCATGAGATGGACGTCGCCACGGAATAGTCCGAGCTAGATGGCACTGTCCGACACGGAATGGACGGCTTGGAGCCGACTCATAATCCCTGGGTGGTGGGTTCGATCCCCACCCGCCCCACATGGTCAGAGGTTGTTTTGGTCTTCGTACTCGGCTGCCCCGGGCAGTGTGTTTCGTCCCATGGCTGGACTCCCGGTCCCGCAAACGCGGTCCAGCGCGCCCGCCTCGAGAGTCCCGCTGCCAGTGCGTTCGACCAGCCGAGACGCCGAGTCCGCTCGCGGTTGACGCCCCGATTGACCGGCGTAATGGGGACGGCCGGTCCCCGAGCATCGATGACGGTTAGCGACGGTCGACACAGACCCTCGGTTCGAATCGCGCCCGCGGTCGCGAGCGGAGACCGGACGCGTGGTGCCTTCGCTACATTCGGCGAATGACACCAAGGGCAATCGGTCGTTGGCAGATCGTCGAGATGGACCTGTGGGATCGGGATGCGATTGACCTTCTCGGATCCGCCTTCGTCGAGATCCGGGCTGACGGCACGGGCAGCTTCCGGTTCATCGCGGTTGAAGGCGACATAGACGGTCAGCACATCGAGCGCGACGGTCTTCCGGCCGTCGAGTTCAGCTGGCTCGGTACCGACGACGGCGATGACGCGTCCGGTCGGGGATGGGCGCGCATCGAGACTGACGGCTCTCTCGTCGGCCGCATCTTCTTTCATCGCGGCGACGACTCGGGCTTCCGGGCTTCTACCACCCAGTCGCTCGAATGACCCTGTGACGCCAGAGCCTTCGACGACGAGCCTGGTCTATCCGGCGTTGACGGCCTGGCCGTACTTCTGACGTGCGGCCTCGCCGGAGGTACCGACCATCGCGCCGATCGAGGCCCATGAGTGGCCCTCGTGGCGGGCACGCACGACTGCATCGTGCAGCACACGCTCGGCGTCCGCGCGTGCCAGAAAGGCGCCGCGGACGTTGCTCAGCGCTTCGGCATCCCGCACGTCATCAGTTGGCTGGTGACGCTCGAAGCGGGCGGCGAGCTCGTCGGCTTGGTCCAAGATCTCTTGCGCGGTGCGGGGCACAGTGGTCACCTCACGTACTTCGGTCGAGCAGGCATGGCGTGGACGATGATCGGTCCGTCGCAGCTGTCGATGATGCCGACTTCGAGCAGGTTGCCGGCAGTGTCGGCGCCGACGAACATCGTCAAGCCGTCATCGAGGTCGTCGACGAGGATCGGATGGTTGAAGGCGTGGATCATGTCGTCATCGTGGATGTTGTGCTTGCGAGCGCTCGCGGCGACCAGCGGCGCATCCACATCCACGAATCTAGCCCGCAGGAGGTGCTATCGCAAGTTAGCTTGCCGAAGAGTAGCGATTGCTCGGCCGTCTTTGGAACGTGGAGGCCCCCCAGAACGCCCGCCGAGCTTCAGGATTTTCCGTGGGACACGGTGGGACGGAAGGCGGCCACAACGGGCACATCGGGCGTGTGGAGCGTCGTCCGGCCTGGCCATTTATGCCACGAGTGGTCGCGATTGACCACCCGCGACTTCTCATAATCCCTGGGTCGTGGGTTCGATCCCCACCCGCCCCACGTATCTCCGCCCCACGTATCTAGCAGGGATAGTGTCTCCACTGCTGCCGAAGACGTCGGTGGCGACGACGGTCGCGCCTCGCCACGCGAGCGTCGAGGAGTAGTTGTCGCATCTCACCGGCGCGCGATGCTCGCTGAACCCGGGAGCTGCGTCGTCGACGAGTTCCTGAAGTCGCTGCTGCTGATCGCCGGAGACCAATCCGAGCTGTCGTGCTCGTGTGCCGTAATTCACCAGCACCCAGGCTCAGCAGCGGATCGACGCTGACGACATGCCGGAGCTCGCCCAGACGCACCTTGACTACGTCGACATCGACTCGGGTCATTGGCGCATGTTCAGCCAGGCGATCGAACGCGCCTGGCTCCTTGCGCAAACCGCTGCCGGGACCTGACCGGCGCTCGATGGGCCGCGCTCCCTCGCGGTTGGAACCGGCGGCTACCGTGGGCTCGTGAGGCGGACGCGTGGGAACGGTGCGGCAAGCGCGCGCGAGAGCCGCGTGGTGAGCTGGCAGTGCGCCGGTCGGGGATACCGTCACCCGCTCGGCCGGATGTTCCTCGTCGCCGCGGCCGCGCTTGGCCCGGCCGGCTGCGCAGCCGGTTCGGGAACAGTCGGGACCGACCCGAGTCGGGCCCCACTGCCGTCGACGACACCGGCCTTCCGGGCCTTGGGTGTCTATGCCGGATTCGGCGCCGACGGGGTCGCGACTCTCGCCGGGTACGAGCAGGAGTTGGGGAGAACCCTCAGCTTCGTCGACCTCAACCTCGGCCATCAATCGTGGTCCGACTTCCGGGGCAGCATCCAGGGCAACTACATCGACCGAGGAGCCTTCAACACGCGCGCTGACGTCACGACCGCGCTCACCGTGCCGCTACGGGTGAGCACGAGCGGCCGGGAGACCGATCAGGGCGGTGGTCCGGAGCGGATTCGCGCCGATCTCCAAGCCGTCGCCGACGGACGGCACGACGATGCGTATCGTACGCTCGGAGCCCGGCTGGTGAGCAGCGGCCATCCCCACGCCATCATCCGGCTGGGACACGAGCAGGACATCGAGTTCTATCCCTGGTCGGTGCGCAACGGCAACGAGGACGTCTACATCGCCGCGTTCCGTCACGTGGTCGGCGTCCTGCGCGACGTTCCCGGCAACCAGTTCATCATCGACTACCAGGGCAACGGCTCCTTCGCCGAGAGCTACGCGAGCCCCCGAACGGGAATCGAGCAGCCGTACGGGGACGCGGCATATCCCGGAGACGATGTCGTCGACGTGATCGGCGTGGACGTCTACAACCGGGGCGGCTGGGACAGGGTTCGCACGACCCTGGACTACACATTGGACCTCGCCCAGCGTCACGGGAAGCCGATGAGCATCCCCGAGTGGGGGCTCTGGGTGAGCGAGACCGGCGACGACCCGGGTTTCGTCGAGAACATGTACGCCTGGATCAACGCAATGCCGGCTGCCGGGCCCGGCAGCCTGGTCTACCACAGCTACTTCTGGCGTCATCGGGAAGCCGATCTCGGCCGAGCGCCTCAGGCGAAGGCCAAGTTCCTCGAGCTGTTCGCCGGGGCAACAAGTACGCCGGCACCCGAACCGGAACCAACGACGGGAGAACCGGAAGCGACGACGGGAGCGGCCCCGGACGAACCGGTCGACTCGTCGGAGAGCACGCCGTCACCCGAACCGGAAGGGATCCTGGACGTGACCATCGTCCCCGGCTCGCTCCGCACTACCCCGCTCGCAGCACCGGCTGGTGCCCGTGTGGTGTTCCGCGCCACCATCAAGAACGTCGGCTCCGAGCCGACGCCCGCCGGAGTGGTTCACGGCGTCGCCTTCCTGGTGAACGGCCGTGTCGTCGCGTGGTCCGACACGAGCACGTCGTCCTTGGCGCCCGGAGCCACCAGGACGTTGTCGGCGAACTCGGGTCCGTGGCAGCGGGCGGGATGGAGGGCCATCGGCGGCGCCCACGAGATCGAGGCGATCTGGGACGACATCGGCCGCGTCGACGAGTCGAACGAGGCCAACAACACTCTGACGCGAGCCTTCAGGGTGCGCCCCGGATTGCCAACGTACCGTCGGCACGCGCCGCTGTACGTCCGCTAGAACCCCCGGGCAACGTAGTGCTGCGAGCGTCGAGCACGCGTGCACTCGCCGTCGTCCCTGGACGAGCAGTAACATCGGGCATGCGGCCGTCGGCCGCGGCGGATCGGCGGGCGAGCCCTGTGACAGAGGAGGTTGGTGGATGACCAGGGTGGCGGCGATCGGGCTCGATGCCATGGAGTGGAAGGTTGCCGAACGCCTCATGGCGGACGGGCATATGCCGCACTTGCAGGCGTTGCGCGAGCGAGGCGCATGCTGCCGTCTCGAGAACGTGGTGCCGTACCGGTCGGAGCTGCCGTGGACGCTGTTCCTCACCGGCCGGGCCGCGTCGGACAACGGCTACTGGAGCACCGTCGAGTTCGACCCTGCGACCTACGAGGCGTACACGATCGGCGCCCACCCGGTGCCCCCGTTCTACGCGCTGGGACCCGACACCAAGGTGATCGCCTTCGACGTTCCGCACTCCGTCCCCGACCCTGGCGTCCACGGCATCCAGGTAACGGCGTGGGGTGCTCACTCGCCACAGTTCGCCCGCGCGTCCGAGCCCCGCGGGCTGCTCTCCGAGATCGACGAGCGCTTCGGACCGCATCCCGGGTTCGACAACGACTACGACGGCGCCTGGTACGTGCCCCGGTTCCTCGACAACCTCGCCGACGCCCAGATCGAGGGATCGCGCCGGCGGGTCGACATCGTCGAGTGGCTCCAAGAGCGCGAGCCCGACTGGGACTTCCTGTTCACGGTGATGTCCGAACCGCATTCGGGCGGCCACCACATGTGGCACGGTGTCGACGAGTCGCACCCGCTTCACGACTCGGTCACGGCCGCCCAGGCCGAGCGCCGGCTGATCGAGGTCTACAGCGCGGTCGACGCCCAGGTCGGCCGGCTGGTCGAAGGCCTGCCGGACGACACCACCGTCGCCGTGTTCGCGGTACACGGCATGCAGCCCAACGCCAACGACGTCCCGTCGATGGTGCTGCTCCCCGAGCTCCTGCACCGCCTCACGTTCGGCGACCAAACTGCTGGGTGTCCGCGGTCGTGAACGCACCCTGTCGGACGGCTCCGGGCACATCGTGCCGAGCGAGCGCCAGCACTGGCTGACCACCGTTCGCCGCGCCTTCGGTGGCGGAGTCACCGGGCGCGCCCGTCGGCTGGCGACGGCGGTCGTCCCCGAGGCGATGCTCGAGCGGGTGCTCAAGGTGCGCCGGCGACTGCTCGGGCTCGGCGAACCGCGCATGCCGTGGGAGTTCCGCGACCCGCCCGCCGGCGAGACGTCGTTGACCGTCGAAGAGGTCATCGCCCAGCGCGGGACACTCGAGTGGCAGCCGCCGATGTGGTACCAGAAGTATTGGCCACGGATGCGCTGGTTCACGATGCCGACGTTCTCCGACGCGCACGTGCGCATCAACCTCCAGGGCCGCGAGCGCGACGGCATCGTCCCGCTCGCGGACTACGACAAGGCCTGCGACGAGTTCGAGGCCCTCGTGCGCGAGTGCCGCGACCCTCGCACCGGCCGGCCGATCGTCGACCAGGTCCTGCGGGTCCGGGCCGACGACCCGATGGCGCCCGACGGCCCCGACGGCGACCTCGTGGTGCTCTGGAACGAACCGATCGAGGCGCTCGAGCACCCGCGTGCAGGCATCATCGGTCCGGTCGCGTTCAACCGCACGGGCGAGCACAGCTCGAACGGCTTCGCCCTGTTCGCCGGACCCGACATCGAGCACGCCGATCTCGGGACACGCAGCGCGTACGACTTGACACCGACGATCCTGCGTCTCCTCGGCGTCGAGCCGGCCGACGGGCTGGAGGGGAAGGCGCTGTTCGACCGTTCCATGTCCGCCCGGCAACCGTGACCATTCGCGTTGCCGTCTGCGCGCTCACCCTGCACCGGCCGCGCGGCCTCGACGCGTTGTTGACGAGTCTCGCAAAGCTCGACGACCCGGGACCCGACCACGCCGTCACGGTGGTGATCGTCGACAACGATCCCGAGGAGTCGGGTCGCGAGGTCGTCGAACGCTGGCAAGCGGCGATGCCGTGGCAGTTGGTCTACGTGGCGGAGCGCCGGCGCGGCATCCCCTTCGGCCGGAACACAGCGGTGCGGACGGCAGGTGACGTCGACTTCGTCGCGTTCCTCGACGACGACGAGGTGGCTGATTCCAATTGGCTCGTGGAGCTGCTCCGCGTGCAGCGCGCCACCGCCGCTGACGTCGTCACAGGAACGGTTCTACCGATGTTCGAGGACGATCCACCCGGCTGGGCGCTCGAGGGGCGCTTCTTCGAGCGGCCGCGTTTCGCGACGGGACACCGGATCACCTACGCGCGCACCAGCAACGTGTTGATCGCGGCGCGGGTCTTCCCTGCCGGCGATCCGGCGCCGTTCAACGAGGCAATGGGCCTCAGCGGCGGCGACGACACCCACTTCTTCCTCCGCGCCTGGCTGCAGGGGCACGCGATCGTGTGGGCGGACGACGCCGTCGTCCACGAGCTGGTCCCGGCCTCGCCGTGTCACCACACGCTGGCTGCTCACTCGTGAGTACCGCAGGGGCAACACGCTCAGCCTCTGCCTGCGCGACCTCCAGGACAGCCCGTGGCGTCGCGTGCGGCGCATCGGACTCGGGCTGCTCAACGTCGGACGCGGCGCGGTGACGGCGCTCATCGGCGTGGTCCGTGGCCGGGCCGCCATCCTGAGCGGCGTCCAACGCATCTGGTTCGGCGCTGGCCTGCTCACCGGCCTGTTCGGCCTGCGCTTCGACGAGTACGCCGTCATCCACGGTGGATGAGTCCCGCACGGGGCGCCCGATGACCGACCCGGGCCCGACGCCGCTCTCCGACGACGACGTCGGCGGGCTGCGCGCCACGGCGGCGAACAGCGTCAAGTGGGCGATGCTGCAGATGGTCGGGGCGACCGGCGGCCGGCTGCTGTTCACGCTCGCCCTCGCCCGATTCCTGGGACCGGAGGATTTCGGGATCGTCGCCCAGGCAACGATCTACATCACCCTCGCGATGCTGTTGCTGGACCAGGGCTTCGGCTCCGCCCTCGTCCAGCGAAAGGACCTCCACGGCGCCGACGTCCGCAGCGTCGCGACACTCAACCTGCTGCTCGCCGTCTCGTTCATGCTGTTGACGTTGTTCCTCGCGCCAGCCGTCGCGGAGTTCTTCCGGACGCCGGAGCTGACGGCGGTCCTGCGTGTGCTCGGCGTCGGCCTCGTCGTCAAGGGACTCACCATCGTTCCCCTGATGATGTCGCGCCGGTCGTTCCAGTTCCGTGAGCTGGCGTTGCTTCAATCGGGCGCGGTACTGGTCGGTGGCATCGCCGGGCTGGTCGCGGTGGCGCTCGATGCAGGGTACTGGGCGCTCGTCGTCCAGACCGTGGTTGCCGATTGCATCCTCCTGGTCGGCCTCTACTTGATGCGAGGGCTGCCGCGCTTCGGGATGGACGGCAGACGACTTCGCGCCATGTTCGGATTCAGCGTGGCGCTCCTCGGAGCACAGTTGCTCGCGTTCGCCGCGCAGAACACGGACAACATCGTGGTCGGTCGTGTGCTCGGACCGACCGCGCTCGCGTACTACGCGTTGTCGTACCGGCTCCAGCGGTTCCCGCTCCAGCTCATCGGATCGGTCGTCAACGACGTCTCGCTGCCGGTCTTCTCTCGCCTGCAGGACCAACCGGACCGGATGCGGGGGTGGTTCCTCACCGCCACGAGGTTCGTCACCCTCCTGGCGTGGCCGATCCTCGTCTTGCTCGCGGTGGCGGCCGACATCGGCGTGCCGTTCGTGTTCGGGCCTGACTGGGAGCCGGCAATCGTCCCCCTCCAGCTCCTCGCCCTCGGAGGTCTGACGATGATCTCGCGCTGGTTGCTGTCGCCGCTGTGCACGGCATGCGGACGCACGGACGTCGTGTTCGGGTGGGCTGTCGTGACCGTTGGTCTGCTGGTGCCGTCGTTCCTGATCTCGGTGCGCTGGGGCATCGATGCGGTTGCGCTGTGCGTCGGGCTCGTCGGCCTCGTCGTCGCGATTCCCCAGACGGTGCATGTGTCCCGGGTCATCGGATTGCCGTGGTTGCGTTACATCGGTGCCCACGTGCCCATCGCCGTCGGGTCGTTGGTGCTCGCCGCGATCTGGCGGGGAGCGGCCGCGGTGCTTGAGCGCAATGGTGCGGGACCCGCGATGGTGCTCACGATCGCGACTGCCCTCGCCGTCGCCGGGTACGTGGTCGTCGTGCGGTGGCTCTGGCCGACGGTGTTCGTCGACAGTCGAGCGGTGTTCGATCTCGCCAAGGAACGCCGGGATCGGGCGCCCGTGGTCCGCCTACCCGACGGATGAGAGAGCGACGTGGACCGGCTCGGGTTTGTCCACGATCGCGGCGCGGAGCGCCTCCCTGGCGATCCCGGCCGCGTGGGCAGCCCCGGCCAGTCGCTCCATGCGCCCAGCGGGCGAACGCCGAGTGACGCACGTTGCCAGCCAGCCCACCGCCTTTCCGCCTGCTCGCGCGGTCTGGTAGCCGGACCGAGCCAGCCAGTACGTCCGCGCCCGCGGCGGGCGGAGGACGAGGTCGATGAGGACGTGGGAGCGACCCTGGGCCCACACCCGACGCAGGAACCACCGGCGCCCGAGGCGGTCGGGGAGGACGTAGTGCGTGACGCCCGCGTCGGCCAGGTAGACGAGTCGTCCGCCAGCGGCACGCAGGCGCTCGAAGAACTCGCGCTCCTCGCCTGAGGTCAAGTCGTCGCCGCGGCGCCCGAGGCTAACTGCGAAGCCGCTGCCGGGTGCGAGCGCCCGGCGTCGGAACGCCATGTTGGCGCCAAACGGGATCAGCTGCTCGGTGAACTCGCAGGGTTCGTCACCGAGATCCAGGCCTGCGTACATGCCCTCCCAGCCTTCGGGCAGCCAGACCGGACGATCCTGCGGCCAGCCGAGCTCGATGCGACCGCCGGTGCCCACCACCTCGGGATCCGATCGGAAGCAGTCGAGGTGGCGCCGTGCCCAGCCGGGGACGGCCACGGCGTCGTCGTCGAGGAAGGCCACCACGTCACCGGACGTCTCGGCGATGCCGCGGTTTCGGGCGCGCGACAGACCGAGCTCGGGTTCGAGGACGTAGCGGGAGTTCGCCCGGTGGGCGATCAGCTCGGAGAGGACCGCCGCCGTGTCATCGGTCGATGCGTTGTCGACCACGACGATCTCGAGTTCGGACGTCGGGATGTCCTGGTCGAGCAGGCTCTGGACCGCGCGCGTCGACCACGCCGACCGGTTCCTCGTGCAGACGATCGCCGTCAGGCGGAGGACTCGGTCGGTCGGCGGTGTCGCGTCGCGATCGCTCATCGTCGTGACCAGATCCCACGCTGACGGCGGTTGACGACCGCTCCGATCACGGTGACGCCGTCTTCCTGCAGGCGTTCGACGCTCACTGCGATCTCGGGCAGGTGCGCCGTCGAGGCGTCGACCACCAGGAGGACGGCGTCCGCGGTGCGCAGGACCGTCCATGTCTCGGCAGCACGCTGCACGCGGCGGCCGTTCTTCTTCACCGGGCCGAGCGGTGGAGCGTCGATGACTACGACGGCGTGCGGGGACTGCTTCCAGATCGCATCGAGCGTGTCGGGGAGCGCTATCGCGAGGATCTCCGCGGGGTGGATCTCGGCGACACCGGCGGAGACGAGCCCGAGATTGAGGTGGCTGGTCTCGCGGACGATGTCGGCGGTGTCGAGTTCGGCGAGCTCGGACAGCCCCTTGCCGAACGGCTCGCCGAGGCGGCCGTCCAGTTCGGGCGCGCGTAGGTCGGCGTCGATCACGACCGTCTCCTGACCGACCGCTGCCAAGAGGAGGCCAAGCCCGGCGGTGATCGTGGTGCGCCCCTCGCCGCGCTGCCAGGACGTGACCGCCACCATCGGTTCGACCTCACGGAGAAGCACTTCGGTGCGGGTTCGCAGCGTCTGGAATGCCTCGACGAGACCTGGCGGGCCGGACGTGAGCAGCTCGCGAAGGTCGATGCCGTCGGCGTTGAGCTCGCGTGCCGCCGGCACAACGGCGAGGACCGGTACTCCGATCTCGGTCCGTATACGCGTGGCCACGTCGAACGCTCGGCTCGACTTCTGCGCGAGCGCCGCCACCGCGCCGGCGAGGATGGCACCGAGCACGACGCTCGCGAGCAGGATCGGCAGCACGTTGTCACGACCCGGGCCTCCGTCTTCGGTCGCCTCGTCGATGA
This sequence comes from Ilumatobacteraceae bacterium, assembly GCA_963776935.1. GTDB lineage: Bacteria > Actinomycetota > Acidimicrobiia > Acidimicrobiales > Ilumatobacteraceae > JALOLG01. Next base: position 558,337 of record CAVZOP010000002.1, read on the forward strand.
CGTCGACGACCATCAGGTCGCCCGTCGTGGCCGGAGTCAGGGGGTCGGCGTCCGACGCTGGGTAGCCGGCGATGACAGCGGCGGCGGCGGCGTTGACCACCGCGGCGACAGCGGTGCGGTCGGAGCCCTCGGCCGTTATCCGCACGATCCCTGTGCCCGTCTCGCTGGTCGCGGTGAGCGAGTTCACCGCGCCGAGGACGCTCGCATCGAGCGCCTGCGCCAGCTGAGCATGGAACGATCGCGAACCGACGGTCTCCACGATCACCGGGATCTCGAAGTTGACGCGTTCGATGCCGCCGTCCTCTGCCGGGTTCGGCGTCACGGCGATGGTCGAGGTCGACACGAACGACGGCCCGCCGCTGGTCGCCGCGATGTAACCGGCAACGACGGTGAGACAGAACACCGCCGCGCTGGGGATCCAGTAGCGGCGCAGTGCCCGTCGCAGGTCGTTCAGGTCCATCGACTGGCTCCTCTGTGCTCGAGTCGGCGGGGTGACGATCGAGTCACTGGACCAGGATGTCGGACGGCGGACACAATCGCACCGGCGGACAGGCCGAGGACCAAGGTCAGCTTGCCTTTCTCGAGGATGGATTCGAAGCTGGCCTTGAGGCCGAGTCCGACCATCACTGCGACGGCGGCGAGGGCGAACGCTGCGACGGCGCTGTCGGGGTGTCGTCGCCACGCCCGCACGCCGTCACGCAGGGTGCTGATGTAGGCGGCCGCGACGAGGACGAGTCCGACCAGGCCCGAACGCACCAGCAGGTCGAGCGGGACGTTGTCGAACGTCGCCGGCTGCTCGAGCCCGCCGTACGGCCGGACGATCTCGTAGGTGTGACCGAGTCCGTGGCCGTAGAAGGGAGCCTCCGACCACTCGTCGATCCCCACGGCGAAGCTGTCGCGCCGAGCCTGCGCCGACAGCTGTTGGTTTTCGGACTCGAACGTGTCCTCGTAGTAGTCGGCGAACGGGATGGACCCCTCGGTCCGGCTCAGCTGCACCATAAGCACCAGCGTTACTGCGCCGACGACCGCCAGCGTCCCCCACAGCAGTTGCACGCGCGGAACATGGATTCGGCTGCGCCACTCGGCCCGGGTCATGGCCCAGACGACAACGAGAATCGACCCGCCGAGGTGGACGAGCGTGGCCCGCTGCTCGATCGTGAACGGCGCCGCGAGCAACGGCAGCGTGGCCCAGACGGCCCATCTGTTGCGTGGCCTCGAGGCCCACTCGACGAGTAGGACAAACGTGCCGAGGGCGACGAACACCGAGGCCGTGTCGACCGAGATCGCACCCAGGCCGGCGCCGAGAAACGTTCGCGGTTCGTTCGACGCCTCGTTCGGCAACATCAGCAGGACGAGCACTCCGAGCGGGACGACGAACGGCCTGCGGAGCATGGCGGCGAGTCGCGACGGATCGCAGCCAGCGACGAGGACGAAGCCACCGAACAGGCCGATCAACGATTCGGCCGAGAACAGGACGACGTTCTTCTCGTGGCCGACGAGTAGGCCGCGCACGGCCGCGGTCGCCAACCACACGAACGCAAGGCACCAGAGCATGCCGCTGACGGTGACGTGCCGGGGCACTGGTCTCACGCTCGCGCGGGCGACGAGGCCGATCAGCACCAGGTAGTCGTGCAACCGCAATGCGCCCCCCAGGACGGGGATGCGGAACGGCCCGACGGGCACATCTGCCTGGGCCGGGTAGAGGAGGCTTTCGACGAGCAGGGCCACGACGACAACGCCGACAAACCGTTCTGGGTTGCCGTCGAGTTCGCCGCGACGGGCGAGCATGAACAGCGGGACGGCGGTGATCAGCGCCAACGCGAGCACGTTCATCGGCGAGCGACCCTGCCGATGACGTCGGCCACGACGTCGTAGCGGCTCACGACGTCGAAGCGCTCGGCGGCCTGCGTCCGCGCTGCGCTACCGAGGCGCTCCCTGACACAACTGTGCGAAGCGAGCTCGGTGATCGCCACCGCCAGCCTCGTGACATCGCCGGGTTCGACGAGGAGCCCGGTCTCGCCATCGGCGACGAACTCCGGTATGCCGCCCTGCCGCATACCGATGACGGGCAGGCCGGTGGCTTGGGCCTCGAGCACGCTCCGCCCGAAGGGCTCGGCAGGCGAGCAATTCACGAGGATGTCGAGCGCCTGTAGCACGTCGGGGACGTCGTCGCGGCGCCCGACGAAGCGGGCACGCGAACCCAGCACCTCGGCGGCCCGCGCTTCGAGCTCACGCGCGTACCCGCTCGTCGCCACGCCGACCTCGCCGATCACTACGAGTCGAACGTCGAGATCGCCCGGCACGAGGGCAATGGCCTCCACGAGCAGGTCGATGCCCTTCATCGGGTCGATCCGCCCGACGATTCCGACCAGCACTCCGCCGTCGTCGGCGAGCTGCGAGCGCACACCCGCGGGCGGTGGGCCGGGTCGGAAGCGATGCGTGTCGACCCCCGGGTGGATCACCTCGACGTTGCGTCCCTTGCCCTCCAGGGTGGCGCCGGTGGCCGCGCTGTTGACGATCGTGAGGTCTGCGGAGGCGGCGCAGCGCTGGAGGAGGCGGCGGCCGAATCCGGGGCGGACGATGTCGACGATCTCGATCGCCACCGGGACCCGCCGTATCCGCGCGGCGGCGACGGCGAGTGGATGGGTTCGCAAACTGAACGACCAGATCGCGTCGAAGTGACCGGCTGCCCGCAGCAGAGCTGTCTCGCCCTTCGCCACCCGCGCCCCTGTGATGACGAGCTCGCGCGGGACAGCCGACGGTCGGTTTCCTCGTCGCGGAATCCCGCGAGAAACGGGATCGCGACCTCTCGGTGGGGGAGGTCGGATGCCACCCAGGCCTCGTACAGGGCACCCTCCGGCAACGACCCGAGCGTCAGGCGAACGCCGCGGTCCGCAAGCGCTGGCGCATAGTCGAGCAGGCGCAGCTGCGCGCCCCAGACGCTCGTCGGGGGGCTGATCACCAGGACGTCGACGTCGTCGGGCACGATGCCGCCGCCTGGCTAGCGAACAGTTCTTCCGCCGGCGGTGACGACGCGCTGCAGCGCCGCCGCGAGCTCCGAGCCTCGGGTCGGCCAGTCGAAGCTCGTGGCGCAATGCTCGAACGCGCTCGACTGCATCCGCTGGCACGCGGCTGGGTCGTCGACGAGGGCGACGATCTCCGCGCGAGTGCCGCTTCGGTCGCACCGCACACGTAGTCCGTTCCGGCCGTCAACGGTAGCCCTTCCATCGAGCCTTCCAGGACCGCCATCGCCACGCGGCCGAACACGTAGTCGAGCGCCTTGAGCTTGAAGCCACCACCATCGCGCTCGCAGACTATTCCGACGCGCGCACCATCGAGTTCGTCAGCCATCGACTCGACGCGCCCGACGAACTTGGTGGCGCGCAGTCCATCGGCGACCCGGTCGACGAAGTCCTGAGGTGCGGGCCCGACGACTCGGAGCTCGACGCCGGCGCTCGCGAGCAGCGGATCGGCGACATCGAGGAGGCGCGTGAGGTTGGCCTGCTTCACGTGCCATTCGAGGTTGGTCACCATCACCGCGACACGGGGAGTCGTGCCGTCGATCGTCCGGTTGACGCGCGCTGTCCCGGAATAACCGGGAGAGAGCGCGACCACGTCGCGCGCGCCGTCGGCACGGAACCGGGCGGCGTCGGCCTCGGTCACGGCGGTGACCAGCGCGCTGGTCACGACGAGAGCCCGCTCGGCACGGTGCGCGCGCCAGGCATCGAACACCAACGGCGCCTTCATCGGGTTGCGCCACGAGACGTTGGTCGAGCTCTCGCGGCGAGTGGATGACTCGTGGTTCTGCGAGGCGTACACGACGGGCACTCCGGCGGCGCGCAGCGCTGGGAGGGTCCAGCACATCTGCAGGTGGTCCACGACGGCGACGTCCCACCCGGGCTCGCGCAGCGCAACGTCCAGCGCCGCCCGATACGCCGTCGTGCGACGTTCCTCGGCCATGCTGGGCCAGAGACTCGCGAGCTTGCGGGCGGACGATGGCGGAGGCGTCGCGGTGACTGGACGCCACTCGACGGCGGCCGTCTCAGGCTTTGATCCGTCGACGTCGATCCCGAACGCGACGACGTCCGCGCCTGCGACGGCGAGGGCGTCGGACAGACCGGCGCTGTAGGCCCGTCGTCCAGACAGCCGCGGGTACGGAATGTCCCCGCTGAGCCACAGGCAGCGAATGCCGCGCGCCGGTGCGCCGGCACCTCGGTCGGCGCCGCGGACCGAGTGTTCGTCGCGTGCGGCGCTCACGAAGCGGCGACGAGTCGGTCGTAGATCCAACGGTACGTCTTCTCCAGACCGTCCTCCAGCGTGATCGACGGAGCCCAACCGAGCTCGGCCTTGATGCGCGTGTTGTCGCTGTTGCGGCCGCGCACACCCTGTGGCGCGTCGAGCTTGTAGTCGCGCTTCAACGTGATCCCGGCGAATCCCTCGGCGATGTCGACGAGTTGGTTGATCGTCACGAACTCGTCGCTGCCGATGTTGAGTGGCTCGGACACCTCGCTGTTGGTCAGGAGCTGTGTGCCGTACACGCAGTCGTCGATGTACATGAAGCTGCGCGTCTGCTCGCCGTCGCCCCAGATCTCGATCTTGTTGCTGCCCGACAACTTGGCCTCGATGACCTTTCGGCAGATGGCAGCCGGCGCCTTCTCGCGCCCGCCGTCGTACGTGCCGTGCGGCCCGTACACATTGTGGTAGCGGGCCACTCGAGTCTGGAGGCCGAAGTCCTCCAGGAAGTGCCGAGCCATCCGCTCGGTGAAGAGCTTCTCCCAGCCGTAGCCGTCCTCCGGCATGGCCGGATAGGCGTGCTCTTCACGGAGCGCCTGGATGTCTGCGGACGTCTGGTGTTCCGCCGCGTACACGCACGCGGAGGAGGAGTAGAAGAACCGCTGCACGTTCGCGTCGCGAGCGGCCATCAGCAAGTGCGTGCTCGTGAGCACCGACAGCATGCAGGCAGCCTTGTTGTTCTCGATGAACCCCATGCCGCCCATGTCGGCGGCCAGGCTGAACACGTGCGTGACACCCTCCGTGGCCTCGCGGGCGGCCGCCAGCTCGGAGAGGTCGAGCCTGCGGTTGTCGACATCGGGGAAGCACTGGTGCCACTCCTCGAGCGGCTTCACGTCGGCTGCTCGGATGTTCCGGTACCCCTTGTCGCGAAGATCGCGCACGAGGTGTCCGCCGATGAAACCGCCGCCGCCGGCAATGAGGATGGTGTCGTCAAGATTCATGTGATCCTCGTTGGTTGTCGGAATGTTGTGGGTGCCTGGGTTCTGGCGACCACCGGAGGCGCCGCCGTCAGGATGTGCTCGAAGCGCTCGGTGATGGTCGTGATATCGAACGCCGATTCCGCGTAGGCGCGGGCTCGAGCGCCCATCGCGCGCCGCCGCTCCGCATCGTCGAGGAGCGCCATCGCCGCGCCGATGAACGCTTCGTCGTCGCCGGGCTCGACGACGACGCCACTTCCGTTGCGTTCGATGATGCGGGCGGCGAGGTTCTCGCGCGGGATGGCGGCCAGGATCGGGCGCTCGGCGCAGTGATAGCTCAGGACCTTCGAGGGGACCGAGAAGACGCCGGCCTCTGGTTCGAGGATGGCGAGGAGCACGGCGGCGCTGGACATCACCTCCGCGAGGCGCTCGTACGACTGGAAGGGGAGCAGCACCAGTCCGGGCGCCGGGTCGGCCTCGTTCTGTTCGCGCAGCCACTCGCGCGCCCAGGCCCTCTGAGATCACGACCACACGAGCGTCGTCACGATCGCCCAACCGGCGAGCCAGTTCCAACAGCACGCGCGGGTTGTGCTTGAGCCCGAGGGTGCCCGAGTACAGCAGGACCGTGCGCCCGGTCAGGCCGTGTTCGTCTGCCCAGCCTGTCGCACCCGTGCCCGCCAGCTCGTCGAGGGGCGCCCAGTTCTCGACGACCACGATCGAGCGGTCGTCGATGCCCCAGCGACGCAGCACGGGCACGAAGTCCTCGCTGATCGGGATGACCCAATCGCTCTTCGCCAGCATCGTGCGCTCCATGCGGACGAATGCGCGCCCGAGCAACCCACCCACCACCGGCAGCTTGCGGCGGGCGATGTTCTGCATCGCGATCGAGTAGACGTCCTGCTGCCAGAACACGAACCGCGCACCCATGCGGCGTGTCCGCGCCACGAGGATCTGCTGGACGAACAGGGGAGCGTTGCTCGACAGCACGACGTCCGGTCGGAAGCGTTCGATACGTTCGGCGCAGAGCCGGCCGTAGCGCCGTTCCTGGGGCCAGCGCTTGCGGGCCGAGTACTTCTGGAATGGCTCGCCGAGATCGATGGCCTCCACCGCGAACGTGTCGGGCTCGTCGTCGCGCTGCTCGACGGACCCCTTGCCGGTCAGGAACGAGGAGCAGTGGAGGTGCAGGACGACGTGGCCTCGCCTGGCCAGTTCCCGGCTGAGTTGTACCTGAAAGGGGTGCCCAGAGTAGTCGTGTACAAGAATACGCATCCGAGGCCCACCTGCTTCCCGTCGTTTGCACCGTCGTCCGGAACTCGTACCCAAACCCGCAACCACCGAAGTCTATCGACTATCGCTCTCTGTGCATATTCGGGCTGAACTACCACTGTGAGTGGCGGCCCGGTGTCGCTGTGCGTGCGAATCTGGGCCTGGCGCGGCGGGTGGTACTCGAGACTCGCCGGGGACGATCAAATTGGCTGATTCGTGCGGTCGTCGGGCACACTGCTGGCGGCAGGATGAGGTCGGCCGCCGGTGGTCCGCCTCGAATCGAGTGAGGCGTGGAGCGGCGATGGGCGGACGAGAACGCGCTGGATGGCGGTGCCGCTCCGACGCGCTTGGACTCCCTGACCGGCCTGCGGTTCGTCGCCGCGCTGCTGGTGTTCGCCAACCACATCGGTGACGTGGCGTTGCCTGGCGAGCGGGACGGGGCGGCGGCGTGGTTCGGGGTCGGTCGGGTCGGCGTGTCGTTCTTCTTCGTGCTGAGCGGGTTCGTGCTGACCTGGTCGGGGGCGGCCTCCGTCGGCCGGGGCGCCTACTTCTGGCGGCGGGTGGCCAGGGTGATGCCCAACCACCTCGTCACGTGGCTGGTCGCGGTGGTCGCGCTCGTGGCGACGGGCGCAGCACTCAGCTCGACGGGTGCAGTGCTGTCGTTGCCGCTGCTGCACGCGTGGGTGCCGGCGACGTCCACGCACTTCTCGGGGAACCCCGTGTCGTGGTCGTTGTCGTGCGAGCTGTTCTTCTACGCATCGTTCCCGTTCCTCCTCACCCGTCTCGAGCCGCTGCGCCGGCGAGGACGATGGGCGGCGATGCTCGGTGCAGCCGGCGCCACGATGGCGTTCCCGCTGGCCGCCGCGGCGACGTTGCCCGCCACGACAGCGTCGTGGGCCGTCTACGTGCTGCCGCTCGCCCGGCTGCCTGAGTTCGTGCTCGGTGTGCTCCTGGCGCTCGAGCTGCGCGAGGGCCGCCTGGCGCGAGTCCGCCCCGCCTTTGCCCTGGCGTCGATCGCCGTCGGTATCGGCGTCGCGACGTTGCTCCCACCCGTCTTCCGTCCCGCCGCCGTGACCGTGGTGCCGTTCGCGATGCTCATCGTCGCCGCGGCACAGCAGGACCTACGGGGCAACCGGAGCTGGATGTCGTCGCGTCGGCTCGTGCGTTTGGGCGAGTGGTCGTTCGCGTTCTACCTCGTCCATCGGACCGGCATCGCTGCCGTCGATCGTGGCATCGGCTTCGCCGGTCAGCCTTTCGGTGTCACGCTGCTGCTCGCCGGCCTCGCCCTCGGGATCGGCGTCGGTCTCTCGGCGGCGCTCTACACGTGGCTCGAACGTCCGGCCGAGCGACGGCTGCGCGCCCGGGGTGGACTGTGGCCCTCGACGTCGCGCCCAGCGGTCATCCGCTGGCCGGCGGCATACCGGCCACGGCCGCTCGGAGGCGTTCTCGTCGCCTTCGCCGTGATCGCCTCGGTCGCCGTGGTGGTGGTGTCGACGGTCGGCCCCGGTCACCGCGCCGCCGCGGCTGCGTACATCGTGCCTGCGGCCGACGGCGTGCAAGTCGTTCCGCTGCTGACCGTTGGCGGTGGCATCCCGCTCGAGGACGGCTACCGGTTCGTCGGTGGCGCCGAGGGGCTCGGCGCAGCGGCCGAGGGGTCGCAGATCGTGGTCTACGCCGACCACGACCTGGATGCCGGCGAGGGGACTGCGCGGAGCCACGGCGAGACCGGGGCGTTCGTGTCCCGTCTCGTGATGGATCCCGACACCTTGGCCATCACGGGGGGAAGCGACCTGATCGCACCGGGCACTGAGTTCTGGGACTACCCGACGGCCACGTTCGTACGCACCGCAGCACGCTTTGCCGACGGATCACCACAAGACGATCGCTTCTCGAACTTCAACTCCGGGCGTCTCACGGCGCGGGGCCGGCTGGCGGACGAGGCCTCCGGCACCGGGTACGACGGCCGCGTGTACTTCGCCAACGAAGAGAACCCAGCATCTGCCCGGGCGTTCGGCATCACCGAGGACGGTCAGGCGACGATGCTGCCGCGGCTCGGCCTGTTCGCCCGTGAGAGCACTGCGGTCGCCGCCGACACCGGAGCGGCGACGGTGGTGATCGGCACCGAGGACGCGTCGAGTGGGCAGCTCTGGATGTACGTCGGCACGAAGCAGGACGACGGGATGCCGATGGACCGCGCCGGTCTCACCAACGGCAGCCTGTTCGCAGTTGCTGCCGTCGATCCCGAGGTCAGGACCGATGCCGACGTCCGCTCCGGGAGTGGGAAGGGCAACGCGGTGGGCGCAACGTTCGAGCCGATCGACTGGAACGCGACGGCCGACCAGCAGAACGCTCAGGCCGCGGCGCGTGGGCTGACGTTCGATCACGCCACGGTGGGCCGGTTCGACCCGCAACGCCCGAACGACTACTACTTCCTGACCGCAGCGGGCGGCGACACGACGCCTGATTCGGACGGCAGCCGCGACGGCGGAGGGCTCTGGCGGCTGCGGTTCGTCGACGTCGCCCGCCCCGAGCTCGGCGCCTCGCTGGTGCTGCTGCTCGACGGGAGCGAGGACGTCGGTCGCGGGCGAGCCGCGTCTCGACGGCCCCGACAGCATGACGATCGATCGTCACGGCAACCTGCTGATCCAGGAGGACCCGAACGCCAAGGCCCACCTCGCCCGGATCATCGCCTACCGGATCGCCGATGGCGCCCTCGGCGTCGTCGCCGAGTTCGATCCCGGCTTGTTCGGGCATGGTGCCTCGACGGACCCGGCGGGGCTCACCACCGAGGAGGAGTCGAGCGGCATCACCGACACCGAGGCACTGCTCGGGCCCGGCACGTTCCTGCTCAACGCCCAGGCCCCGACCGCCAAGGCGTTGGGCGTCCACCGCGACGAGCTCGTGCAGCACGGCCAGCTGCTCGCCCTCACGGTCGAGGACTTCGACAAGGTCTACGGACGGTGATCCACGACGGCGACCCGGTTCGGGCCGCCGCCATGCTCAGGTGATGTCAGGTAACCGTGAATCTGGTGGGGAGGCCGCCTGCCTGGAGGTCTGCTGCGGTCAGCGAACGCGAGGTGTCCGTCATGTCCACCAACGTCGCGAACGAGACCGTCCACAATCCTGGTTCGGACGTCATCGGCAGGGTCATCACGAACCGGTAGAGCCCGTCCACCGCGGTCCCCGAGATCCGTTGAGGGCTCTCGAACACTGCCTCGACGAACTGTGTCGAGCTCGGACTCTCGAACCGGATCCGGGTCGTCTTGTTCCCGGACACGTCGTCGATGATCCGGGCCTCGATCGTGATGTTCGCGGACCCCGCCGTCGTGTCCACCGCGGACGGAGTCAGCGACAACTACCGCAACTCCGGTGCCGAGTTGCTCAGCGAGAACCAGCCGGTGATGTCGACGAGGACGTGGGTGTTTCCGAAGGGGTTGTGGATCGTCACCTCGCCTTCGGCACTGACATCAGAGATCACCGCGTTGGGGATCGTCTGACCGGCAATGAAGTTGACGCTCGACGCTTCCGGCATCAAACGCCCGGATCGCCAGATCGTCAGGAAGCCGGTTGCGGTGGGCTGGGTGGCAGTGACGTTCATCGCGACCGCACCGACACCGGTGGCCGGCACACCACCGACTCCCGCGACCCTCAGGTTCCTCGATTGACCGGGCGCGAACGCGAACACTCCTGGGTTGCGGGTGTCGAGCGCGCGGTACGGGGTAACACCGGTGAAGCCGCTCGAGAACCATCCCGTGACGTCGACGAGCACGTCGGTGTCGCCGGAGAAGTTGAAGATCGAGATCGTGCCGTTGGCGCCGACCCCGCTCATCACTGCGTTGGCGATGACGTCGCCGGGGACGAAGTTCAGGCTCGACGCCACCGGCATCGGCTGGCCCGTCGGCCAGATCGTCAGGAAGCCGCCGTCACCGGTGGGAGTCACCGCCGTCACGTTGAGCGCAACAGCGCTGATCGGTGTCGCTGGAAGTGTCCCGGCGCCCTGGATCTGGACCGTGCGCACCTCACCCGGACCGAGCTTGAATCCGCCCAGTCCGACCCGCGTGTCCATGATGCGGCTCGGTACGACGGGATTGAAGCCGGCTTGGTAGTAGCCGACGACATCGACGATGACGTGCGTCGTCCCCGTCTCGAGGTACAAGAAGTCGTGGATCAGGATCTCACCGGCCGCGCCGACGCCGACCATCACGAGGTTCGGGACCGACTCACCTGCTTCGAAGTTGACGCTCGACGTGGCGGGCCGTGGGCTGCCACCTGGCCACACCGTGAGGAATCCGTCGCCGCTCGGCTGGGTGACCGTCACGTTCATCGCCACGGCGATCGCTGTCTCCGGTACCGGCACGAGGCCAGTGATCTTCAGACTGCGCGTCTCGTCGTGGAGCAGCGGGTTGGCATCCTTGCGGGTGTCGAGGACGCGAACCGGTGTGACCGCGACGTAGCCCTTCCCAGGAGCAGGGGTCGCCGCCCCCGCAACGCCTGGCCCGCTGCTACCTGGCGCGACCCCCGCCAGGATCACGATCGCCGCCACCACAAGTCGCCTGCACGCGCTGTTCACAGTTCCCCGCCTTTGTCCACGCCGAGGGACATCTGCGCCTATTGCAGGCGCCTGAGTCCGAGTGATCCCGGTAGTCAACCATCGCCGGGCTGCGGGGCACAAACCCGGCGAACGACGGAGCACACGCGGTCGACCTGTCCTTCGTCGAGCGTCAGCGCCGACGGCAGGTTGAGGGCGCGTCGGGCGAGGTCGTAGCTGACCGGATTGGCGCGTCCGGCCCTGGCGGTGTCGCTGGCGTCGGCGAAAGCGGGAAGTGAGCTGAGTGGGGGGAAGAAGGGCCGGGTCGCGATGTTGGCGTCGGTGAGTGCGGCCGTCACCAGTGCCGCGCTGGTCGTCCTCTCGAACACGGCCGTCACCATCCAGTACGTCACCGTGTCCCCGGGCAGTTCGGCGTTGAGGGCGAGCGGACAGTCGGCGAGGCGCTCGTGATACCACCCGAAGATCTGACGCTTCCGCTCGATCAGCTCTTCGATCCGGTCGAGCTGCACCCGCCCGAGCGCCGCCTGCAGTTCGCTCATCTTGTACTTCCACGCGACTTCGACGCTCCGAAAGGACACGTCGCCGGGGAGGCGTCCGTGGTCGCGTAGGAACAGCATCCGCTCGTGGGTCCGGTCGTCGTCGCACAGCACCATGCCGCCCTCGCCGGTGGTGAGCGTCTTGGACCCGTGGAAACTGAACGTCGACGTGTGTCCGAACGAACCAGCGGGTCGGCCCGCGTGCCAGCCACCGGCCGCCTCGGCGGCGTCCTCGATGAGCGCGATCCCACGCTCCGCGGTGAGTCGCTCGAGCGCGAGCAGATCGGGAAACCCACCGTAGAGGTCGACCGTTATCACGGCCTTCGTGCGTTCCCCGATGGCGTCGGTCAGGGAACGTACCGACATGCACCACGTGTCCGGCTCGACATCCACGAACACGGGTGTGGCTCCCACATAGGTCACAGGAGCAACACTGGCGATCCACGTCGCTTCCGGCACGATCACCTCGTCGCCCGGCCCGACACCGAGCGCGAGCAGACTGAGGTGTAGCGCCGATGTGCACGACGGAAGGGCGATCGCATGGCTGCGCCCCGTGACCCGGGCGAACTCCTGCTCGAACGCGCGACTCTCGTCGGCGGAGTGTTCGAACCACGAGTGCCGGGCGGCGTGGGCAACGGCCGCCACCTCGCGCTCGGTGATCCAGGGACCGGCCACCGGGATCTTCGGGTCCGCGTCGGTCACGATTCGTGACCAGGTGTCGAGTCATACCCGCCCGCCGGCGCCGGCACCTGATCGACGTTGCGCCCACGAGCACGTTCCACCGCCGGCAGAGGCTACAGAGGAACACGACCGCCCGTAACATGCTGGAGTGGTGGTGAAGGTGCTGCTGACCGGGGCGGACGGGTACCTCGGCGTGCCAATGGGTGACCTGCTCCTGCGTCGCGGGTACGACGTGACCGGGCTCGACACCGGCTTCCACCGCGCCGGGTGGCTGTACCACAGCACCGACATGAGACCGCCGCTCATCACCAACGACGTCCGCCGTCTGACTGCCCGGGACCTCGCCGGGTTCGACGCTGTCGTGCACCTCGCCGAGATCTCGAACGACCCGGTCGGCGACCTCGCCGAGGACGTCACCTACGAGATCAACCACCACGGCAGCGTGCATCTCGCCGAGGAGGCACGAGCGGCCGGCGTGGCGCGCTTCGTGCACATGTCGTCCTGCAGCGTGTACGGGGCGTCGGGCGTCGTGGCGAGTCGGGAGAGCGACCCGACGGAGCCGCTCACGACGTACGCCAAGTGCAAGGTCCTGGTGGAACACGACGTTTCGAAGCTCGCCGACGACGCGTTCTCTCCCGTGTTCTTGCGCAATGCCACGGTCTACGGGGCGTCGCCGCGCCAGCGCTTCGACCTCGTCGTGAACGATCTCGCCGCGACGGCCTTGCTCTACCACGAGATCCGCATGTCGAGTGACGGCATGCCGTGGCGCCCGTTCGTCCACGTCCTCGACGTGGCCAAGGCGGTGGAATGCGTGCTCGAAGCCGAGCGCGCGGTCGTCCACAACGAGATCTTCAACGTCGGCGACGACGCGTCGAACCACCAGATCCGTGACGTGGCCGCGATCATCGCCGACTTGGTCCCAGGGTGCTCTCTCCAGTTCGGCGAGTCCGGCCCCGACCGCCGCGACTACCGCGTCGACTTCGCCAAGATCACCGCGACACTGCCCGGGTTCGCTTGCGACTGGGACGTCGAGCGTGGAGCTAGGGACCTGCTCGAGGTCCTTCGACGCATCGGGTTCGACGAGGCCACGTACCGCGCCCGCGGCTACACGCGCATCGCCCAGATCCGCCACCTCCTCGACACCGGACAGATCGACGACGACTTCTTCTGGCTGGCGGATGAGTGAGCTGGCGACCGTCACGGCGTGTCGATCGTGCGGAGCAACCGAAATGCAGTCCGTGCTGTCGCTCGGGGCGACGCCCATCGCCAACGCGCTGGTCGACCCGGCGCATCCACCCGATGTCGATCCGAGCTTTCCACTGGGGATCGCATTCTGTCCGGCGTGCTCGCTCGTCCAACTGGATCACGCGCTGCCGGCGGCCGCCATCTTCGACGAGGCGTACCCCTACTTCTCGTCGTTCTCCGACGCGCTGTGCGCCCATGCCGCCGCCCACGTCGAGTGTCTCGTCAGGGAACGCCGGCTCGGTCCGTCGTCGTTGGCGGTTGAGGTCGGCAGCAACGATGGCTACCTGTTGCGCAACTTCGTCGCAGCTGGGGTCCGCACGCTCGGGGTCGATCCGTCGCCCGGTCCGGCGGCGGCGGCCGAGCACGTCGGCGTCCGAACCATCGTCGGCTTCTTCGGCACGGAGCGCGCCGCCGCGATCCGCGACGAGTACGGGCCCGCCGACGTCATCGTCGCCAACAACGTGATGGCGCACGTCCCCGACCTCAACGACTTCGTGAGCGGCCTCGCCCACTTGCTCGCCGACGACGGACTGCTCACGGTCGAGAACCCGTACGTACGCGAACTCGTCGCTCGCGTCGAGTTCGACACGATCTACCACGAGCACTACTGCTACTTCTCGTGCTCGGCCGTCGACGCCCTGATGGCCCGCCACGGTCTGCGTTTGAATGATGTCGAGTACTTTCCCGACCTCCACGGCGGCACGCTCCGCTGGCATATCGGGCGGGCCGACCGCCGCACGGTGCGCTGCCACCAGTACCTCGACGCCGAGTTCGAGTCGGGGATGACCCGACTCGACTACTACACGGGTTTCGCCGACCGCGTCACCGCCTGTCAGGTCGCCCTGCGTCAACTGCTCGACGATCTCGCCGGCCGGGGTCGCCACGTCGCCGCCTACGGTGCCGCCGCCAAAGGTGCGACGCTGCTGAACACCACCGGCATTGGCACGGACCGCATCGCGTTCGTCGTCGACCGCAACGTGCACAAGCAGGGCATGCTGATGCCCGGGTGCCGGCTACCGATCCGGCCGGTCGAGGCGCTCGTCGACGATCAGATCGACGACGTGCTGCTGCTCGCCTGGAACGTCGCCGCCGAGATCCTCGTTCAGCAGCGGGCGTTCGCGGCGGCCGGCGGGACGTTCTACGTGCCGGTGCCGATGCCGCTACGGATCTCGCCCTGACCGTCGGACGCGTCGCCGCGCTCGAACGCTTCGCCGACGTCGACATCGGCGAGATGCGGCGCCGCGGCGTCACGATCGGAGACGATGGCGGGGACCACCGGCCAGGCGATGCCGAGCGCGGGGTCGTTCCACGCGATGGCGAGCTCGGCGCCAGCCTCGTACGGTTGCGAGTGGAGGTAGCACACGTCGGCGACGTCGGACACCACCTGGAACCCGTGGGCAACGAACGGAGGCAGGTACAGCAGCTGGAGTGAGTCGTCGTCGAGCACGAGGCGCTCGACGCGACCGAAGGCCGGCGACCAGGGCCGCACGTCGACGACGTAGTCGACGACCGCACCGCGTGCGCAGCGCACGAGCTTGACTTCGCCGCGCCCGGCCCGTACGTGCATCCCGCGCACGACGCCGCGACGTGACCGCGACTGGTTGTGGTGTACGAAGCGGGTCTCGAGCCCAGCCTCCTCGAGCCACGCCAGGTCGAGCGTCCGTGAGAACCATCCTCGCTCGTCGATGACGGGTTGGGGCGCGAACACCACGACGCCGGGAATGGCGGTCTCGCGAAACGGTCCGCGGGTCAGCTCTGCCACAGCTTCCACGGCGCATCTCCGCGATCCCACAGGGAAGTGAGCAGCGCCTTGTCGCGCATCGTGTCCATGCACTGCCAGAAGCCCTCGTGGCAGAACCCTGTCAACTGGTCGTCGGCGGCCAGTCGTTCGAGCGGCTCGCCCGCCCAGTCGACGTCGCCGGGGATGTAGTCGAAGACGCCGGGTTCGAGGACGAAGAACCCGCCGTTGATCCAGCCCTCCGACAGCTGCGACTTCTCGTCGAACCGCCTGACCGCGCCGTCGACGACGACGAGCTTTCCGAAGCGGGCCGGCGGATGAACCGCCGTCACGGTGGCGAGGCGCGACTGGTCGCGGTGGTACGCGAGGAGCTCGTTGAGGTCGACATCGGAGACGCCGTCGCCGTACGTCATCATGAACGTCTCCTGGCCGAGAAGCTGACGCACGCGCGCCAGCCGCCCGCCGGTCTCGGTCTGCTGGCCGGTGTCGACGAGCGTGACTCGCCAGTCGTCGCGGGGCGTATCGAGCACCTCGATGGTCTTGGTCGAGAAGTCGATCGTGACATCGGCCGCGAGCGCGAGCTCCTCGGCGAAGTACCGCTTGATGTACTCGCCTCGGTAACCGAGGCACACGATGAAGTCGCGCAGGCCGAAGTGGGCGTAGTGCCGCATGATGTGCCAGAGGATCGGGCGGTGGCCGATCTCGACCATCGGTTTGGGGCGGACGTCGGTCTCCTCACTGAGGCGGCTTCCGAGGCCGCCGGCCAGGATCACCACCTTCATGACGCTCGTTCCGGTCGATCCGCTCGGCGCGGCATCGCGCCGACGCCGGAGGGCATAGCGCAGACCGCCGGGGACCTCCAGCACGAGCGGCCGCCACCACATTTTGGCCCACGGGCCGAGCGAAAGCATCGCCCGTGCCTTCGAGCCCAACGGGAGCGTCGACCGGACGAGGACCTTCACGTATCCGCGGGCGATGCTCCAGCGTGGGAAGGTCACTTTCCCTGCCGATGTGGGTCGGTACAAGACGACTCTGTCACGGGGGCTCGGATAGGCCGTGATCGATCGGTCGGCATGCTCGCGGTGCTCGAACAATGCTTCGGGGATCTCGACGAACCGTCCGCGCAGCGCCAAATCGGCGAGCAGCGGGTGGTCCGAACCCGCGTGGTTGCCCATCAACACGGTCGAGCGCACGATCTCGGTTCGCATCACCCCATAGATGGGAAAACACTGGCGTTCATTCATGAGCACGTCGCGAAACCGCTCAACGGGATCGGTGCTCGAAGCCCGGTTGGTGGCCGGCCACGCCTTCATGAACTCGTCCTCGGCATCGATGTCGATGGTGTTCGTGTAGCACAGCACCACGTCGGGGTGCCGATCGAGAACGTCCACACACGCCGACACGAACGAGGGGAGGTAGCGGTCATCGTGGGCCGCCCACTTGAAGTACTCGCCGCGCGCTTCGGGGAGGAGACGGTTGTGGTTCCAGGACAACCCGCGGTTCTCGTCGCTGCGCAGGATCCTGATCCGGGGGTCGCGTTCGGCGAAGCGCGTGCAGATGGCGAACGTGTCGTCGGTCGACGCGTTGTCCCCGATGAGGATCTCGATGTCGCGGTAGTCCTGCGCAACGAGCGAGCGGAGCGCGTCAGCGAGGAAGTTCTCACCGTTGTAGACCGCCAGTCCCACCGTGACTCGAGGGCCTGACTCCACGCGTTCAAGCTTACGGGTCGAGGGAGGAAGCGCGGACGTTGCCTTGTCGATCAGGGAACGTCCATGTACTCACGACTCGGCGAGCGGTGTTCCATCAACCCATTCCTATCGACGTTGTCGGACGCTCGCCGGCGGGTTACTCCGGCGAGGTACTCCGACACCCGCGGCTGGCTCCATCAGGCCGATGGCGGCACCCGGTTGCGTCCGTCGCCCGCTCGCGCCTGCCGCGTCGCCTCACCCGGTATCCGAACGTCGCGTGGCGAGGACCGTTCTCCGGCTGCCGCTATGGCGGGGTACGGTCTCGTCGACACGTCCTGCGATCCTGCGGCGAGGCGGGGCGAGGGGGACGAAGCCCGCCCACGGCGCGGTGCTCCATGACGCGCTCCGACGCTCGGAATTTCGTGGGACGGAGGGCCGTGATCGGCTCGTGAGCCCACTACGTTCGTCGGGTGCCACCGCAGCCGCCGACGGGAACGGTGACGTTTCTGTTCTCCGACATCGCGAGCTCGACTCGGCTGTGGGACGAGTCGCCGGTGGAGCACCATCGTTCCACCCGGCCTCACACACCGTTTCTCGCCCAGCTGTACGAGGCCGGCTTCCAGGCCAAGGGCGGCATCGTGGTCTGCACCTACTTCGACGAGAACTTCCTCAACCTCGTGCCCGCCGAGCACGTCGAGGGCCTCTATGGGTGCCTCGACTACTACCGAGACGTTCAGGATCCGTTCAGCATCGACCTCCTGAACCGCTACGAGACCCGCTACCCCGGCAGCGCATTGTTCACCGCCGGGTCGGCGTGTACGGGCACCTATCGGGCGCTCAGGCTGTGGGAGGCGGCGGTCAACGAGGCCAGCTCGCTCCGCCAGCACGACGTCGTCGCCGCGCTCGACCACGCCCGCATCACGCAGGGGCCAGGCGGCCCCGCCGAGATGGTGCCCGGGCAGCACCACGTGCGGATGAACATGTACATCGCCCGTTCCGAAGGCGGCGCGTTCCGAGTGGTCGAGAGCCTCGGCCAGATCGATCCGCAGGAAGAGGTCGTCCGATGAACCGCCACGTCGCACCTTCGGGTCGAACTGGTCCGACGCCCACGGTCGCCTTCGTCGCTCCATTGCTCCCTGGATGCGCGCGAGTCGACCGGGACGCCATGCCGGGCGTCAGGATCCGCTCGAGATGAACAACGAGATCCTTGAGCCCGGCGCGAGCGTCGCCCCGGCCGGTGGTTGGGTTCGGATGGCCAAACCGTCGGCGACCTCGCTGCTGGACTCCGCGGCGATGAACACGTCGTAACGGTTCGGCTCTGCCTCCAGGCGGCTCTTGGCCACATCCGCGTCGAGGCCAACCACGCTGGGAACGGTCACGGGTACGACGGTCGTGGGCGTCGTGGTGTCGACAGACGTACTGGACGACGGCGCCGTGGACTGCTCCGGCTCGGTGTCGCCACCCCCGCCGTCGGGCTCGTCTCGATACCGTCTGATCTGATCACCATCGAGCGTGACCAGCACCACGTAGCCGAGGCCGCCCTCGTCGCTGATCACGAGCCGAGCCCCGTCGTTGCCCGATGTGCCGGAGTTCCAAGTGGCGTCCTGCGGACCGTCCGGACCCATGCCGCCATAGATCACGAGATTGCCGTCGTCGCCCATGAAGGCGAAGGATCCCGGGACTGCGTCGCTCAGCGCGGGCTCGCTCCACCACTCCTGGCCTTCGGTCGTCGCCATGAGCTGGCCGGCCGAGGTCATGCGCAGCTCGTGAAGCCCGCCGTTGCTCGCGAGCGGGTCATCGCCGGCAGAAAGCATCCCGTTCGACGGCAGCGTGTCGCTGTCACCGGACGCATTCGTGTCGCTGGTCGGCACGTCGGTCGTCGACGCGTCCGTCTCATCCTCGAACGGCCAGGTGTTGAAAACAAGCGCGGCCAGCACGATGACGATGGCCGCGGCAGCACCCATGCCGAGGGCGACCGGCCAGCGCCGGCGCGGTGGCCGTTGCGGACGTGCGACCGGCGGTCCGAGGGTGCTGGCGGGCGGCGGTGGCGGCGATTTGGTGATCAGACTCGCGAGGCCGTCCATCCGGGCATCGAACAGGTCGGCGTCGAGCCGAACGGCCTGGGAGTAGCGGATCTTCTCGGCGACCTCGGGCGTGAGACGCCGCAGTTCCTCATCGTCGAAGTCCACCGACTTGACGGGCACGAACGTGCGGCTGGCGCGGTGGGCGTACTCGATCTCGCGCCACAGCCAGTCGCCCTCCCGCCAGCAATCATCCAACGAGCCCGGCGCGAGCACGAGGATGAAGAACCCGCGCTGCGCGATCTCGTTGAGGAGTTGCGTGTTGAACAGACCGGCGTGCATCTCGTCGACGTCGAGGTAGGCGTCGACGTGGCGAGCGTGCAGGCCATCTCGCACAAGCCGCGCCCGATCGAAGTGCTTGCGTCGGTACGAGATGAACGCGGTGTGTTGGTCGACCATCGCCGCTCCCTCCCGGATGATCGCCTCGCCTCGACACGATACGTCGCCCGGTCAGGTGCACGACCCGGAATTGCGGGTGTGTGCCAGGGAGGAACCTCGAGATTGCGTGCGCTGGGCGTGCCATGGTGTGCTCTAGTGGGCAAGAAGGTCGCGCCTGCGACCGTCACGACTCGAAAGTCGGGGGTCATGGTTCCGTTCACGAGGACTCGTCGTCACGCGACATGCGCCTGCATCGTCCGCTCCGCCACAACCGCTCGCGGAAATAGGCGCGGTATGTGATGTCGGCATGGTCGGAAGAACTCACATTGGCCTTCGCTCTCGCGGACAGCGCCGACTCCGTGTCGATGTCGCACTTCGCCAGCGAGGAGCTGACGACGGTCCACAAGGCTGACGGGACCCCGGTCGCACAGGTCGATCTCGACACTGAGCAGGCGGTGCTCGACGTGCTTCGCCGCGAGCGTCCCGCCGATTCGGTGGTGGGTGAGGAGGTCGGCCCGCAGCCCGGCGACCCGGCGAGGCGATGGATCCTCGACGGCATCGACGGTACGCACAACTTCGCGTTCGGGCGGCCCGGGTGGGCGACAGCGATCGCCCTAGAGGCCGACGGCGAGATCGTGGTCGGCCTGCTGTCGGCGCCGGCGCTCGGCCGTCGCTGGTGGGCGACCAAGGGGGAGGGGCGTGGACGGCGAGCATCCCCTCCGGCGCCGCGTTCGACGCTTCGGCCGCCGAGCCGATTCACGTCGGGACGGCGACGTCGTTGCCGTCGGCGAAGGTCATGGTGATCCCGTCGGAAGGATTCGTCGTCGGTTGGCGCGACGAGGTGACGCGGCGGTTCCCGACGCCGACCTCGCCGCGGAGTCAGAGCTTGGTGCTCGACGCCGTGATGGTGGCGGCAGGCGAGCTCGACGCGGCGGTCCTGACGTTCGGGTCGCTGTGGGACTTCGCTGGTCCGAGTCTGATCGTGAGCGAGGCGGGCGGTGTCTTCCGCGACGCGTGGGGTGGCGAGCGGTTCGACACTCATTCGGGTGTGTTCACGAACCCGGCGCTCGTCGACGACGTCCTGTCGGCGCTCGCCGAGTTCCGTCCGCCCACACCTGACCGGGCGCGACTCACGCGGACGGTCAGCACGCCGATCGGCACGCCCGAGGAGATCGCCCTCGATCCATGGCGGGCGTTCGGCATCCGGCCGATGCAGACGATGTCGGCGCGCACTCACGTCGAGTCGGCCGCGCCCGAGATCTTCAACATCGTCGACGACCGGGCCGCCGAGCTCGAACGACCCCACCTCGGCGTCACGACCGACGGCGTCGTTCGGACCGGATGGCGTGATCTGACCGCACCACCCGTCGACACCCGAACGATCGAGGACGCCGCCCTCGCGTTCGTGCAGGCGCTGACGCCCGACCAGCGAGAACGGGCCAGCTTCTCGATCGACGCCACCGAGTGGCGCACGTGGATCAACGTTCACATGAACCACTTCCGCCACGGTGTCATGTTGGAGGATCTCGCCCAGCCCGTGCGCGACCTGGCGCTCGGCATCGTGCGCGCCACGCTCTCGACACGCGGGTACGACCAGGCGCGCTCGATCATGCGCCTCAACCAACTCCTCGCCGAGCTCACCGGCGACTACGAGGCGTTCGGCGAATGGCCGTACTTCGTGTCGATCTTCGGCCGCCCGGGCGACAGCGAACCGTGGGGTTGGCAGATCGACGGCCACCACCTGTGCATCAACACGATGGTGGTCGACGGCCGGATCGTGACGACGCCGACGTTCATGGGCGCCGAGCCCCGCCGGGTCCGCTCCGGCCCGTACGCCGGCATCTCGTTGTTCGACCCAGAGGAGCGCCTCGGGCTCGACCTGATCCGCGCCTTCGACGGCGCCCAACGCGAGCGGGCGATCATCCATCAGTCGATCCTCCCCGACGACATCCCGGTGCATCTTCAGAACATGTTCGACGGGCGGATGCAGGCCGGCGCGTTCCACGACAATCTCGTGGCGCAGTACCAGGGTGTCGCCGGGGCCGACATGACGGATGCCCAGCGCCGTCTGCTGCGCGAGCTGGCGGCCACGTACGTCGAGTGGAACGCGCCCGACCATGCCAAGCTGCGGCTCGCCGAGGTCGAGTCGCAACTCGACGAGACGTGGTTCTCGTGGTACGGGGGCTACGACGACGAGGCGCCGTTCTACTACCGGGTGCACAGCCCGGTCCTCCTGATCGAGTTCGACCACCATCCGGGTGTCGCCCTCGACAACGTGATGCCGACGCGAAACCACGTGCACACCGTCGTGCGGACACCCAACGGCGGCGACTACGGCGCCGACCTCCTGCGTCTGCACCACGAGCGCTTCGACCATCACGGCGGCGAGCACCGAGCCCGCTGACCGGCGCGGCGACGGCGCCGGCGTCGACCGACGGCCCCGTCAGCGTGCGATGCGTTCGGACGACGGACAGTACGTTGCTGCGATGCGGTACGGGTTGTATGCGATGAACTACGGCTCGTGCGCCGAGCCCGACAACGTGGTGCGCGTTGCCGAGCACGCCGAAGCGGCGGGTTTCGAATCACTGTGGACCGGCGAGCACTTCGCGTTGCCAGATCCCAAGCCCGACTGGTTCACGATGGAACCGACGTTGCCGTACCTCGACGCGATCGTCGCCATGACGCTGATGGCCGCCCACACCGACACGATCAAGATCGCCGCCGGCGTGTTCGAGCTGCCGCTGCACTCGCCCGTCATGCTGGCCAAGCAGCTCACCAGCATCGACCGCGTCTCGAACGGTCGCCTGCTGGCCGGCGTGGGGGTGGGATACCTCGAAGCGGAGTACGCCGCGTTCGGTGTGCCGTTGTCCGAGCGCGGCAGCCGCACCGACGAGTACATCGATGCGATGCGGGCGCTGTGGACCATGCCGGCCCCGGAGTACCGGGGCCGCCATGTCACGATCACCGGCGTCGACTCGCATCCACGCCCGGTCCAGTCCGGCGGACCGC
Source organism: Ilumatobacteraceae bacterium (assembly GCA_963776935.1). GTDB lineage: Bacteria > Actinomycetota > Acidimicrobiia > Acidimicrobiales > Ilumatobacteraceae > JALOLG01. The sequence goes on from CAVZOP010000002.1 coordinate 580,718, forward strand.
CGATCATCATCGGCGGGTTGAGCGACGCCGCTCGCCGGCGGGCGGTCACGAGGGGCAACGGCTGGTTCGTCTACGACACCGACGTGGCGTGGGTGCACGAGGCGGTGACACAGCTGGCCGACGATGCCGAGCGGTTGGGGCGCCGAGCCGAGCTCGGTCGGTTGGAGCTGACCGCCATTCCCGCCGGCACGTTCGACCGTCGCGCCGCCGAGGAGTACGAGGCGGCCGGCGTCGACCGCGTCGTCCTGACACCGCAGCACGACCTGCCGCTCGAACGCCGCCACGAGAGCGTCGCCGTCGACCAGATACTGCGGATGATCGACACGTTCGCCGCCCAACTGATCGATCGGTGAAGGCGCCCGCCGCTTCCGCATGACGGTCCGCTCGACGGGCGCGTCAGTCGAGCGGCGGGGGAGGTGGGCCGAGGACCTCGATGCCGTACTCGGCACACACCCGGGCGACGTGCCCGGGATCGATCTCGATCGGGTCGGGCAAGGCGTTTGGATCGGTCGGCGTGCCCAGCGCGCCCACGAAGCGGTCGAAGCTCGGTCCGTTGCGGCGACCGGCGTTCACGGTGAGGAACCGGGCTTCGTCGCTCAGGACCTGCCATGTGTGTGGGATGCCGTGCGGCAGGGTGACGGCCGCGCCGGCCGACGCCACGGTGGAGTCGCCGCCCCCGAGGTCGATGCGGATCTCACCCTCGAGGACGTACATCATCTCGTCCTCTTCGGTGTGCTGGTGCAGCGGTGGTCCGAACCCGCGCGGCGCGACGAACTCGACGAGCGCGAGTCCGGAGTCGGAGCCACCGGCGCCGACTTTGACGGTCGCCAGGTGGTTCAGGAAGAAGTGGTGGTCGCCCTGGTCGGCGGAAACCGACTGGAGCGACTCGATGGTGGCAGCGGTGGTGTTGGTCATGGGATCGAGCGTGACCCCGCACCCTTTCGAAAAGCTTTCGGATCACGTCGCGTTGCTCAGCTCGCGATGTCGTCCCAGCTCGTCGAGCTCACGCCGAGGTCGTCCATCGCGGCGACGTACGCCTGGTACGCAGTGCGCGCCTCGCTGAGGCGGCCTTGCTCTCGAAGGGTCGCGACGAGCGAGCGATGGGCGTCCTCGTCGTACGGCGCCTGGGTGAGGAGCGCGCCGCCAGAGTTCGATCGCGTCGTCGGTGTCGCTGATCGCTGCCAGCCCGCGGGCGGCGACGCCGAACCGAGCCCGGATCTCGTCACGGAGTGGTGCGGACCAGTCCTCGTAACGATCATCGGGTAGGAACTCCCCGGCGTGGCCGGCGACGATCGCGGCGTCGTCGGTCTGCGCGAACCATCGTTCGATGTCGACATCGACGTGGTCGAGATCGAGCCGGATCGACGATCGGTCGGCGATGACACCACCGCCCAAGATGCGCCGCACCGCCGAGAGCTGGACCGAGAGCCGGGCACCCAGGCGCTCGATGTCATCGTCCTCGGGCCACAGCACCGCGATCAGCTCGTCGCGTGTCACCGGCCACCCGCGGGCGACCACCAACCGCTTCAGGAGCGTCCGCGCCCGCTTCGAGCCCCACGCCGCGGTCGGGACCGGTGTCCCGTCGACCATGACCTCGAAGCGGCCGAGCGTGACGATCTCTGTGCGGTGCTTGGTCCAGCTGAGCGTCCGATCAGACACCCTGCCCGTGGTGAAGCGTTCGATCGCTCCCAGCGCGAACGCCAGATCGGTGGCGTAGAGGAAATGATCGTCACCCGGCATCTCGACCAGCTCGACGTCGACGCCGTGGGTTCGGAGCAAGCCACATGTCTCGCGCGCGGGTCGATCTGCACGACGCGATCGCCGACACGATGGAGGATCAGCACCGGGCACTCCACCCTGTGCAAGACGCCACGCGCGTCCATCTCGCGGCCGAGATCCACCAAGTCGCCGATCGCGTCACGACCGGCGGCGTTGCGCTCATACCGTTCGTGCCAGTGCCGGAACTCGCCGTCGTCCGCCAGCGTCGGTGCGAACAGGTCGACGATGATCGACTCCGACGTCCCCCAGCCCGCCACGACGCGTTGCCCACATCGCGGCGACACTTCCGCCACCCGCCACATCCCGGTCGTCGTCGGTGCGGGGTGTCAGAAACGCGGACGACGACTCGAGGATCACGCCCTGCACTCGATCGGGATATGTCGCCGCGAACATCAACGTCATCGGGCCGCCCTCGGACGTGCCCATCACATACGCCCGGTCGATGCCGGCATCGTCCATCACCGCCGACAGTTCGTCGACCCGCTCGTCGACTCGTGGGATGTCCGGACTTCGATTCGACATGCCGGTGCCCCGCTTGTCGAACGCCACGAACCGACAGAACGTGGCAAACCCCTCGAACATCCGGCGGATCGCCGGCCACTCCCACGCCATCTCGATGTTCTGCGCCAGCGGCGGCACCGACACGATCGTCACGTCGCCGTCGCCGATGGATTGGTAGGCGATCGATGATCCGTTCGGCGTGCGGGCAAACCGGGTGTCGGGCACCGCTTGATTGGGCATTCAGCGCCCCTCCCGGGCCAGACGACCCACGCCAACAGCATGGCACGATCGATCGCAACGCCCGACCGCCATGCACCCCGGCATCGGGTGGTGATCGGGGGTCAGGCGTGCTCGGCGAGCACCGACTCGACGACCTCGAGCGCACTGAACCGCCACCCCCAGCGGCGCGCCGCGGCATCGGGGTCGGGTCCGCTCGCACTCATGTGGACGACGGTGATGAGTGCCTTCCACAGCGCCCAGCCGCGGGCCCGGGACCACGTGGCCTCGTCGAAGGCGACGGCATCGCGGAACACAGCGCGACTGTCGCCATCGAAGAACGTCCAGGCCATCACGAGGTCGCAGGCCGGATCACCGATGGCGCTGCAGCCGAAGTCGATCACTGCCCGAAGGACGCCCCCTTCGACGAGCAGGTTGGTCGGCGCGACGTCGCCGTGCACCCACACCGGTGGTCGCTCCCACGCGCTGGCCATCGCCGCCTCCCAAGCCCGGCCGGCGGCTGCGACGTCGATCACGCCGGCCGCCCGCTCGATCGCCGCTCGGCACTCGGCGTCGTAGACGGTGAGCGGCCCACCCCGGAAGAAGTTGTGGGCGCCAGGGGGTGGCCCGCCGCCGGCGTCGATCTTCTGGAGCGCCGTGAGGAATCCCGCCAGGTCGGTTGCCAACTCGACCAGTCCGTTGATCCGGTCGACGGTGGCCGTCTCGCCGTCGATCCACCGGTACACCGACCACGGCCGTGGAAACCGGTCGTCGGGCCGCCCCACTGCGATCGGCTCCGGGATCTGGACAGGAAGGTGCGCGGCAAGGATCGGCAGCCACCGATGCTCCTTGTACACCTGCGCGGCGTAGCCATCGCCGCTCGGGAGACGAATCGACAGCTCGTCGCCGAGACGGAACGTGGTGTTGTCCCAGCCATCCGCGGCGACCGGCACGACGGGCAGATCGGCCCACTGTGGAAACTGCGCGGCCACGAGCCCAGCGGCTACGGCGGGTGTGATGTCGCGTTTGTCCACCTCGCCCATGGTCACCCGTCACGCAAGCGAGGTTCAATCTCGTTTCACCCGAGCGCGCCGGGGCCAGCCTTCGCTCACATCGGGCCACCGTCGAGGCGCGGGCTACGGTCGGGCCGGATGCGACCCGGACGATCGTCGTTCACGATTCCCGACGATGCTCCTGACTACCCGACGATGGTGCATGCCCTCGACGCCGTCGCCGAACGCGCGTCCGACCGGACCGCGTTGGTGGTCGATGAGCGACAGCTCACGTTCGGGCAGTATCGGCGCGCCGTCGGTGGCTTGGCGGCCCATCTCGCGTCACACGTCGGGCGCGGCGACACCGTCGCCCTCGTGATGGGGAACTCGATCGAGATGGCGGTCGCCGACTTCGGTGTCCAGGCCGTCGGCGCCCAGGTCGCGCCGCTCAATCCCAACCTGACCGACCGAGAGCTCACTCCGCTGTTCGGCGACATCGCCCCGTCCGTGGTGTTGTGCGCGCCCGAACACGCCGAACGCATCACCGCCCTGGCGAGCCGGCTCGGAAGCGCGGCGGTCGAGATCGTCGGCGACGGCGGGCTCGATGTCTGGGCCTGGGCAGACGATCCGACGTGCCGGCTCCCAGAGGTGCTTCCCGATCCTGACGACCGCTGCTCGATGTTCTTCACGGGCGGCACCACCGGGCTCCCCAAAGGCGCCGAGCACACCCACCGCACCACGGTCGCGTTCTGCCGGATCAACCTCTCGGTGTGGAGGTTCGGTTACGACCAGGAGGTGATCCTCAACGTCGCTCCGATGTCGCACATCTGGGGTCATCACTACAGCTTGATCATGCCGCTCTTCCTCGGGGCGACTGCGGTCGTGGCACGCCAGTATCAGCCCGAAGTCGTGCTCGACCTGATCGAGCGTCATCGGGTGACGCTCTTCGCCGGTGGTCCGGCTTCGATCTACGTCGGCATGTTGAACTCACCCCGCATCGACGACGTCGACCTGTCATCGCTTCGGTTCAGCCTGGCCGGTGGAGCCCCGTGCCCCGAAGCCCTGCTCGTCCGATGGCGGGAACTGACCGGGCATGCGATTCTCGAGGGCTGGGGCATGTCGGAAGGCGCACCGATCAACGCCAACCCGAGCTTCGGACCGCAGAAGCTGCTCTCCACCGGGCCGACCGTGGCGGAGACCGAGATCGACGTCGTCGACATCGAGACCGGCACCCGGGTGCTCCCGGTCGGTGAACGCGGCGAGATACGCGTGCGCGGCCCGCAGTTCACCACTGGCTATCGGAACCGGCCGGACGAGACCGCGGCGACCATTCGCGACGGGTGGCTCTACACCGGCGACATCGGCTACTTCGACGACGACGGCTACATGTTCCTCGTCGACCGCAAGAAGGAGCTGATCATCGTCGGGGGATACAACGTGTACCCGCGCGAGATCGACGAGTTGCTCACGAACCATCCCGCGGTTCGCGAGGCGGCGGCGGTCGGAGTGCCCGACGAGTTCCTCGGGGAGGCGGTGCGGGCGTTCGTGGCGCTACGGCCCGGCGAGCACATCACGACTGACGAGTTGTCGGACTACTGCCACGCCAACTTGGTCAAGTACAAGCGACCCCGCGAGATCGTGATCCTCGACGAGCTCCCCAAGAAGGGCCCGGGCAAGATCGACAAGCTGCTGCTCAAGTCGACGTCCTGACCGCCGGTGCGTCGCGCCCTGGGGTCGTCCGCCTCAGTTGTGGCTCAACGCGTGCCGCCGGCGCTCTTCAGCAGGTGCGTGGTCCAGCTGATCGCTTGGAAGTGCGCCTCGGCGATGTGCGGCTCGGGTTGGTAGTTGGCGAGGTCGGCGCGTTCCAAGGCGATCGCATGTCGGAGCACGTCGGTGATCGGGCCGTCCTGATCGAGCAGTGCGGCTCGGATGGAGTCGTCGACCGGGAGTTGATCGACGATGACGCTCATCTTGGCGTCGAACATCACGTCGAGGAGCGACAGCATCCCGGCCGCGTAGTACGTGGCAGGATTCGCGGCGTTGTCGTGGCGGGCGACGAGCTCGCAGAACTTCGCACGGCCGAGGGCGAGGGTGACGAGCTCGGGCGGTTTGTCGTCGAGCGAGCTCATCAACGTCAGGCTGGTCCAGCTGCGCAGCGTGTCGCGGCCGAGCAGGACGGACGCATGCTGGATCGAGTTCGACCTTGGTGGTGAGCCCGGCGGCGGCGGAGTTGACGAAGCGGAGCGCCTTGACCGACATGGCGACGTCGGTGGCGAGGATCTCGACGATGTCGTCGAGGGTGGAGTCGGGGTCGTTGACGCGGGCGAGCAGCTGCAGCAACGTCATCTTGTTGGCGGGCACGGCGCGGGCCGCTACCACCGAGGGGCGGGCGAAGAAGAACCCTTGGAAGTAGTCCGCCCCGGCGGCTTCCGCTTCGCGGTGGTCGGCGGGGTTCTCGATGCGCTCGACGACGACGAGCCGACCGGCGGCATGGTCGAGCTCGATCCGCTGTCGCAACGTGTCACCGCGGGTGAGGGCGAAGTCGTACTTGACGATCCGGGCCAGGTCGAGCAACGGTTTGAGTCGCGGCCGGTACGCGAAATCGTCGAGGGCGATCCAGAAACCCTCCCTGACGAGGCGGACGAGCCCGTCACGGACAGCCTCGGTGGGCTCCACGTACTCGAGGATCTCGAGGACGACGCGGTCGGTGGGAACCGATGCCAGGAGGTCGGGCTGAGCGACGAAACGGGCGGTGAGGTTGATGAACGCTCGTGTGTTGCCGACGAGCGTGTCAAGGCCGATCTCGGTCATTGCGTTCATCAACACGCGTGCGGTGGCGACATCACCATCGACGAACTCGGCGTCGCCGGCCTTGGCCCCGCCACGGAACAACAGCTCGTAGCCGATCGTGGCCAAGGACCGATCCAAGATGGGCTGGCGACCGACGAACAACGTGCCGAGGTCATCAACAGCAGGTGACGTGGTCATCGGACCCGGGCCTCGTCGGTCAGTGAGCCGGATCGACGGGCCGTCGCAACGAGTCCTGCGACGGCCGTCCACGACGCTTGGGGCATTCCCATCGGCGGTCGGGTCGTCATAGCAGTCTCACGACAGGGTACGGCCGGGGCCGTCACTTCGGCGTGCGACATCGTCGACGGCTGGTACCGGTTACGCGACACCCCGCGCTGCCCACGCCTCGGCAATGACCTCGAACGGTTCGGCCGGGAGTGAGTTGCGGCACAGCTCACGGAGCTCGGCTCGACGGGCATCGTCGAGACCAGACACGTAGCTCCCCGCGGGGCCGACGCCGAGCGTGTAGGGCTCCCACCATTCCTCGAAGGTCGGGTGTCGAACGGTGACGGACAGCGTCGTCGTTTCGACCTGGCCCAGCCCGGCGTCGCGGAACAACTCAGCGAGGTGGCCCTCGCGGGCACCCGCCAAGCCGGACTCGTCGTCGACGCCCGCGTCGAGGTCACGCGTCGCTCGCCAGAACACGCCGAGCGGTCCGTTGCCGCCCGCATGGTCCCACACGCACGCTGCGACGACGCCCCCCTCGCGCGTGACGCGGCCCATCTCGCGGAGCCCGGCGACCGGGTCTCTCATGAAATGAACGACGAGCTGCGCCAAGCTGGCGTCGAACGTCCGATCCTCGAACGGCAGCTGTTCCGCGGCGGCGAGTCGCACCGTGACCCCGGGGTGTCGCTCCTGGGCGGCGGCGACGAAGGATTCCGACGGATCGACGGCACTGACGGCAGCCGTACCGAGCCGCCTGACGAGTTCGGTCGTCAACGCGCCAGGACCACACCCGACGTCGAGCACCGACTGTCCAGCGACGGTTGCGAAGTCAGCGAACAGCGGAGCGAGCGGTGTCGAGTACCTGCCCATGAAGCGGTCGTACGCATCGGCTCCGACGTTGAAGCTCACGAGTGGAAGCTACTTCGCCCATGCTGTAGCGGCGGCCCGAAGATCCACTTGCCGCCGCTACGGCGATGGATCGGTGCCCGTGCCGTACGGAAGCGTGTCGGTGTTCAGCCAGCGACCAGACGTCGTCTGGCGAAGGGAGAACGTGATCTCGAACGGTCGCTCACTGCGTTCGATCTCCACGCCGGAGTCGGATCGAACGACCTCTTCGACCGTGCCTCGGGCGGCGAGTCCCACGTTCGCACCGCGTTGAAAGCCGCCGGGAAACACCACCATCAGGTCGAGCGACTCGAACGTGTAGCTGGGGGTCACGCGCCGGCCGTCGGCCGAACCGGCCTCGATGAGGGCTTCGAGGTCGTGCAGCCGGGCGCCGTCGGTGATCGCCGGTAGCAACGAGGCGTCACCGGTCGACAGGGCCTCGGCTTCCACCTGAAGGTTCCACGCCAGCGTGGCCGCGAGTTCTTGCGCGCCGTCCGGAGTCGCCAGTCCGGCGCTCAAGCCGGCGACCTGCGGGTCGATGGTCACGGTCGGCAGCGCGGCGGGATCGACCTCGGCGATCGTCCCGACGTCGGCCGCAACTGGCGCCTCGGCCTCGGTCGACCGGGCCGGCAATCCGGCCACGCTGATCACCGCCGCGAGCAGCGCGACCACGAGGAGCCCGGTCGCGACCCGGGGCAGGACCGCCCCTGGGACCAACCGCTCCCGGTCGCCCGACAGGATCCGGACGAGGAACTGGCGAGGATGGTCTTCGGGCGATCCGGCGACCGGGAAGTACCGATCGAACAGGGGTCGAGCCGCGCACACGATCACCAACCCCGACAGCAAGCCGACCTTGGCGCCGAACTCGGTCTCCCACGGGGCGATGAGCAGCGCCGACATGAATCCGATCGTCGTGCCGTACGCGACGCGGGCGACGCGTCCCGACGGCACGGTCCGTGGGTCGGTGATCATGAAGAACAGGAAGATCAGGATCTCCGGCGACGTCATGATGATCCACCAGAAGTGGCTGCCGGTGATCGGAGTGAACGACCAGCGGGTGGTGATCGAGTGGTTGGCGAGGGCGAGCACCCCGATCCCGGCGGCGAGCGAGATCCAGAGCGCCGCGCCGAGCCCGAGCAACCGCAGCCGGCTGCAGATGAACAGGCCGCCGGCGACGATGACGGCGTACGCCGCCACCATCGGCCAGTCGAACGGTGCCCACCAGAAGTCGAGCGGTTCCACCCGTTCGCTTCCGAGCACGAGGAACGCCGCGACGAGTGCGATGTTGGACGGGTTGAAGACGTGGCCGCTGCGGAACCGGATCACGTACTTGCTGAGCAGTCCGAGCGCTCCGACGGCGGCGAACAGGTACCACCCGCGCAGGGTCCAGTAGTCGCCGTTCTCCGTCCCGATCACGCGGAACAGCAGGGCGGTGCTCGTAGCGGTCTGGAGCGCGCTCGCCGGCCAGATGAACAGCGAGGTCCGCCGGTAGGTCGTCGCTACCTCGATCGCCGCGCACGTCGCCAGCGTGACGAGGATCTGGGCGACGGAGACCCGGAACCCGAGCCACCCGATGCCGATGAACAGGATCGTGAGGATCACCATCGACAGGTGGATGCGCGGGTCGCGGATGTTCGGGGGTACGTATCGGTACGAGCGGGCGCCGACGCGGACGGAGTGGGGGATCGGTGCGTCGCGTGCCGGCCACGGACGGGGCCCCGGGAGTAGCGTCGTGCTCACGAGGTGACCGACCCGGCATCGAATCGGCTGAGGCATCGGCCGATCGAGATCGTGATGTGCACCCGTCCCCCTTCGTCGGCCCTCACCAGCTCCCGAGTTGATCATATACGATCAGTCCAAATGGTGGTACGGGGAACCATGCGTTCGGCGTTCGAGAACCGTGCGGTTGCGCTGATGTGCTGGGTGCTCCTGGGCAGCGCCGTCGCGGTGGCCTGCTCGGACGACCCGTCCACCGACGGGCCCACCGAAACGGGCGCAGCAACTGGTGGATCGGGGACTGCCGCGGCCGCAGCGTTGCCGGAGAACCTCGACATCGAGGTCGAGCTCCGCGCGAGCGAGGGCTCGTTGCCGCTCGGCGCGCCGTTCGAGTACACGGTCGCGATCAGCAACCACGGACCGAAGAGTGTGAGCGTCCCGCTCGACCTCGTGCTCGCACCACCGTCGGGTGACGACGTGTCGTTCTACTCGACGACGTTGTTCGCTCCCGCCGGCGACGAAGTCACAGAGGACGGGCGCGTCACGCCTGCACAGTGGTTTGCCGGCCTCGGCCGGTACCGCGTCGCGGCCGACGCCTTCGGGGATGCAGCCGGTGATTCGGTCGAGTTCGACGTCTCGGAGCCGACGGTGATCGTGCCGGTGTTCGAGGACGTCACCGGAGCGGCCGGAGTGAGCACGTCGGTTCCGGAGGCGACGTGTGGGCGGTTCTCCAACGGCGCCGCCTGGGGCGATGTCGACGGCGACGACGACGACGACTTGTTCGTGACGCGCCTCGACGATCCGTCACAGCTGTTCGTCAACGACGGCGCCGGCGGGTTTGTCGAGGAGTCGGCGGCGCGCGGGCTCTCGATCACCGACACCAACGGTGCCGCGTTCGCGGACTACGACAATGATGGCGACGCCGATCTCATCGTGGTGCGCGACAGCTCCGATCTCCTGTTCCGCAACGACGGCGGGCAGTTCAGCGACGTCTCGGTCGCGGCCGGGATCGGCGACGACGGGTATCGGGGCATGAACGCCTCGTGGGGCGACTTCGACAACGATGGCAACCTCGACGTCTACGTCACCAACTACATGACGTGCACCGGCGAGTGGGCGACCGAGGAAGAGATCATCTCCCAGGTCTCGTACTACCCGGACACGCTGTACCGGAACAACGGTGACGGCACGTTCTCCGACGCGACGTCGTATCTCGAGAACGACCCGGCCACGCGCGACGACGGGTCCACGATCGGAGCCGGGTTCGGCGCGGCGTGGTTCGACTACGACGGCGACGGCCGGTTGGACCTGTACCTGGCCAACGACTTCGTCGGCCCGTCGCCCGACAGCAACCGGCTCTGGCACAACGACGGACCGGTCGACGCCGGCCAGATCTATGGTGAGTGGGCCTTCACCGACGTGTCCGTGGCGTCGGGAACGTCGTTCTTCATGAACACGATGGGAATCGGGATCGGTGACTTCGATCGCGACCTCGACCTCGACCTGGCACTGTCGAACATCGGGGCCAACAAACTCGTCCACAACGAGGGAGACGGCCTGTTCACCGATGATCTGACGACCGCCATCGCCCGTCCGCTGCAGCACGCGAACTACTCGTCGATCACGTGGGGCACGAACTTCCACGACCTGAACCTCGACGGGTGGGAAGACCTCTACCTCGCGGCAGGGAACCTCTACGACCGCAGTGTGGACGCGCTCGGACCGCAGCCGAACGAGCTGTACGTGTACGACAGCGCTGGCGAGCGATATCTCGACGTGAGCGCGGCCACCGGTGCCGACGACGAAGGCGATTCCAAGGGCGTCGCCTTCGCCGACTACGACCGTGACGGCGACATGGACCTGTTCACCATCAACCAGGGTGGGGAGCCGCACCTATATCGCAACGACACGCCGGCCGACGGCCAGCACTGGCTCCAGGTCGACGTCATCGGCACGGTGTCGAATCATGACGGGTGCGGCGCGCGCCTCGTCCTCGAGCTCGACGATGGCGCCATGACGCGCCAGGTGTCGTGCGGGTCAGGTGGCGGGGGCGCCGGCAACCAGCACGCGGTCCACTTCGGGCTCGGCGCGTCGACGAACGTGCGCCAGCTCGAGGTGATCTGGCCGTCAGGCATCCGCCAGACCATCTCCGGCATCGAGGTCGACAGCTTCCTCAGTGTCGAGGAACCGCCGGCTTGAGCGTCGTCGCGGACCTATTGTGGACGCTGAATCACTCGCCCGGTTGCTCGATCGCGTCGAGGAACACGTCGACGTCGGCGTCCTCGCCGCCGATCAACCAGATCACGATTCCCTCGTCGTCGCCGTCGTCCCACGGGAGCACACCGTCGACGGCGTAGCGGTCGACGGTGATGTCCTCGGCATCGTCGGAGACGGGCGCGACCACCGCCAGCTCGACCTCGGCATCAGGTGGTTGGTCACGAAGGATGTCGATCAGTTCGCTTACGAGCATGGGTCCTCCGCGACCGTCCAGGGGATTCGTCTACGGCTCGCCGAGCCACGCGTCGGCACGATCGAGCAGGTACAAGCTGACATGTTTGCACCGATCGAGGCTGTCGGACACGGACCCATCGTTGTTGAGGTAGACGTCGGCCAGCTCGATCGAGATCCGAGCGACGATCGACAGGCTGCGTTCGGGGGCATCGGTGACGCTCGGGAACGAGTCGATGGCCGACACCTCGACCGGCAGCTCGACGCCACCGACACCTGCCAGCTCGGTCGCCAGCACCAGCAGATCGGGTGGCTGGGGGAGCGGGGGCAGCGTCCACGTGAACAGCAGCGGGAACGTGAAGCCGGTGGGCGGGTCGTCGTCGACGTCGTCGAGCTTGATGATCTCGTCCTCGAAGCCGAGCAGGGCGCGCGGGTCGACGTCGAGGGACAGATGGAGGTCGATCGGGCCGCTGCACGCCTCCTCGGGGTGCAGGTCGACCTCCCACAACTGACGCAACGAGTAGGTCTCGACGAAGTGGCGCTCATCGTGGACATGGAAGCCGTGGTCGATCGCCTGGCTCTTCAGATCCGCAACGAATCCTGCTACGTCGATGACTGCCACACGGGCCTTTCTGTTCCGCTGATGGTGCCAGCTGCGCGGAGGGGACACTACCGTCCGCGGGAGTGATCGACCCCAGGCATGGTCACGCCCTCGAGACGTTCCTCGCCGTGGCCGACGCCGTCGCCGATGTGCTGCGGGCGAACACCGCGTGGGGTGCCTCCGGACTGCGGGACGGGCAGTACGCGGTCGACCTCGACGCCGACCAGGCGTGCCTCGAACGGCTCCTCGGGGCGGGGTTCTCGGTGCTGTCGGAGGAGAGCGGGGTGCAGGGCCCGTCCGATCGGCCGGTGGTCGTGGTCGACCCACTCGACGGCTCGACGAACGCGTCGCGGGGCGTGCCGTGGTTCGGCACCGCGCTCTGCCTCGTCGACGACGACGGGCCGGCGGTCGGGTGTGTGGCCAACCACGCGACGGGCGAGCGGTTCACGGCGATCCGCGGCCACGGCGCCGAACGCGACGGCGCGGCGATCTCGGTGTCGACGTGCGAATCGCTCGGAAACGCGCTCGTCGGAGTGAGCGGGCTGCCCGACCACCACTACGGGTGGGCGCAGTTCCGCGCCCTCGGTGCGTCGGCGCCGGACATCTGTGCCGTCGCCAGCGGCGCGCTCGACGCGTGGTGCGACATGAGTCTCGACGCGCACGGGGTGTGGGACTATCTCGCGTCGGTCGTCATCGTCCAAGAGGCCGGCGGGGTGGTCGCCGAGGTGGATGGCCGCGAGCTCGTCGTGCTCGACCACGCTGCTCGTCGCACCCCGGCCGTCGCGTCGACGCCGCGGTTGCTCGACGCCTTGCTCGCCGAACGCCGTCGCCGATGAGTGGGGACGGGATGTGGGAGTGCCCCCGATGCGAGCGTCGGTTCGGGCAGGCGAACCGTGCGCACGTGTGCGCGCCGGCGATGGCGATCGATGCCTACTTCGTCGACGCCGAACCCGGTGACCGCGAGATCTACGAGGCCGTCGCCAACGCGCTCATCGACCACGGGCCGGTCGAGATCGAGGCGGTGTCCGTCGGGATCCTCTTCAAGCGCTCGCGAACGTTCGTCGAGCTCCGACCTCGCAAGCGTGGGATGGCGTGCTCGATGATCCTGCCGCACGCGCTGTCGTCCGAACGGGCGACGCGCCGGATCACGCTGGGACACCGCGGCGTCGCCAACTTCGTCACGCTCGTCTCGGCCGCCGACGTCGACGAGCAGATGTGCGAGTGGCTGGCGATGGCGTACGACGCGGCGTCGACGCGAACCCGGTGAGCCCGCCGATCACCCGATGCGCGCGCTCTGCCCGCCGTCGACGGCGAGGATCACGCCGGTGATGAACGCGGCCTCGTCGCTGGCGAGGAACAGCGCCGCGTTGGCGACATCCCACGCCGTGCCCTGGCGTCCGAGCGGCACGGCGGCGGCCCGTCGGGCGGCGACCTCGGCGCGGGGCGTGCCGCTGGCGGCGGCCGGGGCGTCGACCGCCAGCGGTGTATCGATGAACCCCGGCATGATGGCGTTCACCCGGATGCCGTGCTTGGCGTTGGTCAGAGCGAGGTTCTGGGTCAGCGCGTTCACGCCGGCCTTCGAGATCTTGTAGGCGGTGAGCGCGCCGGCACCGGCGATCGCGGCGATGGACGAGATGTTGGTGATCACGCCTCCGCCGCCCTGCTCGCGCATGACCGGTACGACGGCCTTGCAGGTGCGCCACATCGAGCGCAGGTTGAGGTCCATGATCCGGTCGTAGTCGTCGTCGGCGAGACGGTGGGGAGTCGAGTCACCGGCACCGACGCCGACGTTGTTGTGGAGGATGTCGATCCTGCCGAACGCGTCCCGCGCCGCGGCCACCAACGCGCCGGGTGCGTCGTCGCCGCTGATGTCGCAGACGAGAACGTGACTGCGATGTCCCTCCGACGCGATCGCGTCGTGCGTGTCGCGGACCGCGGCCTCGTCGCGATCGACCAACAGCACCTCGGCACCTTCACGCGCGAACGTGATCGCCGTGGCCCTGCCGTTGCCGATCGTGAGGCCCGGTGTCTGCCCGGCACCGACGACGATCGCGGTCCTGCCCTGCAGCCGTGTGCTCATGCGGTGATGATGGCACCCGGCCCCGCCCGCCCCCGCCGGTAGGCTCTCTCGCTTGCCGGGCGCATAGCTCAGTTGGCTAGAGCGCTTCCCTTACAAGGAAGATGTCGGGGGTTCGAGTCCCTCTGCGCCCACGGCAACCCGCGACCCTGTTGTCGGGTTCGGTAGTCGCTGACCACTCAGTCCCACGGCAACCCGCCACCTGTTGTCGGGTTCGGTCGTCGCACCAGCCGGTTCTCTCTCACACGCGCTTCAACGGCGGGACACGCCAGACGACCTGTCGACCGGATCGCATCGCCTCGTCGTGTTGCGCTCGAAGTCCCGCGGTCGACACCGAGACGAAGCCGTGCTGGTCGCACCAGACCTTCATGGTGGCACCCAGAGAATCCAACGGCCACGCGACCGGTTGGCTCGGATGTCGCAGCTCGCGTTGCAGCACGTCGAGACGATTCCTACGGCGGGGCAGATGGGCGTTCAGCGGGTCGTCACGAACGTTCCAGCGGACGACCGGTCCGCTCGTGTCGGCGTTGAGCCCGGGATGGCGGTCGGGTGAGTACTCGGCCCGGACCACTGCGAGCGGACAGCCGCAGGATCTGCAGCGCACCCGGACGGTCGGCCGGTCGACGCTCACGAGGAGGCTCCCGACGATCCAAGGTTCGCGCCAATCGTCATGGGGGTTGATGTGTCCCGCTGCGGTCACGCTGAAACAGTCTCCCGGCATGCGTTCGAGCGCCTACGGACCGCACCGCGAACGGCTGAATTCACACGCTGAACTGGGCTCGCGTCGCTGAATGGGAGGCTGCGAGGCACCCCGCCGCGGTGCCGAGCGAAGTTGGGGCGGTCGGCCGGGGCCGAAAGGGGGCCCTGGGGCGATACTCGGCCGACCGCCCGCAACTGCAACCTGTTCCCACCCACGGCGATGCTCAAACATCAGATTCGATGTTTCAGTCCCCGAATCCACCTTCACAAACGACGCCGTCGCCATCGGCGTCGTCGTACCACTCGTACTCAGGATCGACGCCCCTGCGGTAGTCGACGTACCCGGCATCGTTGGCCTCCTGACACGTGTCGAAACGGGGATCCAGGTCCGCCGTGTCGGGTGGGTCCGGCTGTGCATCTGTTCCGCATCCGATGAACTTGTAGAGGTTGTCGCCGTGCTTGGCGTAGGCGGACGCCTTCAGACCGGCGTCCGTCGGACCGGCCTTCGTGGTCCAGTCCCAGATGCTCAGGCCGAGCTGCTCGCAATCGGGGATGGCGGCGAGCAGGTCGAGCTCGTAGATCGCCGTCGGCTTGCCCTGCGTGAACTCGCTCAGCTCACCGACGCCCTCTTGGATCGTCATCGTGCCGCCGTCGAGCAGCTGCGCGTCGTACGTCAGCGCCGGTCGCTGTACCTCGGTGGTCGTCGTGGTGGTCGTCGTGGCGATCGTGGCGATGGGTGTGCCCTCGGTTTGGTCGCCGCCGTCGTTCGACGAACCGCAGGCAGCAAGCAATGCGATGATGCACGCAATCGGCAGCCCCCGCGCCCGCATCGGTCAAGTGTAGATCGCGTCGCCGGTCCATGAGCGGTCGACAACGCCTCCAACACGTGGACCGGAAAGATGTGCACGGGCTGTGACCGAATGCCCTAACACCCCGCGGGTGATCGCGCACAACATGGGGGATACGGGGGGCCGGGTCATCGACCAGGAGGTCCACACATGACCAACGAGAGTGTGCATCGGTCGGAGATCCCGGCGTGGGACTGCTACCAACTGCTCGACGATCACCGGACCGGCCGGCTGGGGATCATCGAACACGGCTACCCGATCGCGATCCCTGTCAGCTACCGGTTGGCGGGGACGTCGTCCGCCCGTCGCATCGTGGTCCGTACCGCCCCGAACACGACGATCGCCCAGTACGAGGGGCGTGCGTCGCTCGAGATCGACCAGATCGACGAGACCGACAAGACCGCCTGGAGCGTCATCGCCCGTGGGACCCTCCACCGTCTCTACGGTGACGACACGTTTCCCGACCCGCAGCCGTGGCTGATCGTGGGCCGCCAGCAATGGCTCGCGCTCGACGTGGTCGCCGTGAGTGGGCGTCGGTTCGTCGCCCGACCGGCTGGTGATGGTGAGGGCTTCCAGTGGCGCTTCGAATGACACCCGGTGCGGCCCGGCACGCCGGGCGCGTTGGATTGTCTGCGCATTTGCGATAGCCAAGGGAGAAGCGGGCTCTTCAAGACCGAGCGCTTCGGCCACGCGAGGAGCACCAGGGCATGTCAGCAAAACGTTCGACGACTGTGTACGGGGGCGTCGCCGCGGCCGTGGTCGCCACGCTCGTGGTCAGCCAATGCGCCGACGGGTCGACGCCGTCGGCGGTCCAGCCCTCCGTCACCGTGGTCGACGTCCGCCCTCAACCCACGGTCGCCGGACCCGCCGTCTCTGATCCGCCGTCGCAAGCGACCACGGCGCTACCCGCGTCGACCGTGGCAACGTCCACCTCGACGACACTCGTCGTGGTCACCACCACGACGCTGCCGGTCGACGAAGCGGCGGCCGGTCCCGCCGACGCCGGCGTCGCCGCGCCCGTTCGCGGCGATCAGGTCCAGCTCACCGAGCCGATCCCGGCGCCGGCCACGACCACCACCACCGAGCCGCCGCCTCCTCCGACGACGCGGCCGTCCGCCGCGCCACAGCCGAACCCCACCCAGCCGCCCTCATCGCCGACGACCCAACCGTCCGGGCCGCCGCCGACCGAACCGCCGGCACCTCCTCCGGCCTCGACGTCCAATGACGCCATCGTCCTCACCAATCAAGAGCGCGCCAACGCCGGGCTCGCGCCGTTGAGCGCCAACGGGGCGTTGAACAGTGCGGCGGCGGTCCACTCGGCCGATCAGGCCGCACGAAACCAGATGACGCACACCGGTTCGGACGGTTCGAACGCCGGCGACCGGATCCGTGCCGCCGGCTACTCGCCGGGCACGTGGGGCGAGAACGTGGCTGCCGGCTACTCGAGCGCGTCGTCCGTGGTCGCCGGTTGGATGGGGAGCAGCGGTCACCGCGCCAACATCTTGAACCCGGCGTTCACCCAGATCGGCGTCGCATCGGCGACCTCGGCGGACGGCACCCGGTACTGGACGATGGTCCTCGCCGGCTGAGCCGACCGATCAGACAGAGCATCCGATCAGACAGAGCATCCGATCAGACAGGGCAGCCGATCAGACAGGGCAGCCGATCAGACAGGGCAGCCGATCAGACAGACGGGATCGGCGGAGGCGGTTGGGGAAGCGGCGGAACCGGCGCGGGCTGCGGATCGGGGATCGGCGGCGACGGCTCGGGCATCGGCGGGTACGGCTGCGGGGTCGGCTGCGGGATCGGCGGCCCCGGTTGCGGGTACGGCTCCGGTCCAGGTTGGGGGACCGGCGGACCGGGTTGCGGGTACGGCTCCGGTCCGGGTTGAGGGATCGGTGGGCCGGGTTGCGGGTACGGCTCCGGGTCGGGGGTGGGGACCGGCGGAACGGGGGTGGGATCGGTCATGGGGTCGAGGGTTCCCCGGCAATGATGCCGGTGAACCCTCGACCAAGCCTTTACCCCCAGCCGTTACTCGGAGTGATTCGAGTCGGTCACTCGACGGTGAGGTTGTCCCAGTGCCATGTGGTGGTGACGTCGAACCCTTGATCCTTGGTGGGGGTGTAGTGGTGCGTCGACAGGATCACTCGGGAGTTGTCGGGGAGCGAGACGTTGCTGGCGACACCGACCCAATCAGCACCGCTGGTCTGTACCCGGAACTCGACACGGTTGCCGGACAGTTCAGTCAGGCAGTGGGTGCGCCGAATCGCTACTGAGGCACGACCTTCTTGATCGCTCGGACTACCGAATCGTCCGACAACCTCACCATTCAGAAGCATCGTTGTGTCGCCTGCGATCGGGGCAACACCGATGTCGAACACACCAGTTACGTGCGGACGCACCGTGCCGTCGATTTCGAAGAGGTCGGGGTTGTTGAACGAGATCCGGTGCCCGGAAGGGTGCGGGGTGTTGATCACCGAAGCCGGAACGACGAGCACTTCGACCCATTGACGTTTGCCGAGGCTGGCGGAAACGTTCATTTCCCAGCACACCTTGCGGACCGTCGGGAAGACCTGGTTGGGTGACATGCTCATTGTGCTGTAGCCGTCGACTTCGCCCATCGATGTCATGACGTGGCCGCCGCCGTTCGGGCACCAGTACACGGCGCCCGCCCGGTCGTTGGCGTTGAGCGTTCGCTTGGTGGCAGCCGGGTCGCCGCAGGTGAGGCCGTGGTCTCCCTGCCAGGTTCCCGACGGCTGGCCGCCATCGTGGTCGGTGCGATGATGGACCTCGATTTCCCACTGATCGAGATCCGAAGCTGCATCGAAGATCTCGACGAACGCTCCCGTCGATGGCTGTGTCGTGGTGGGTGCGACCGTGGTGGGTGCGACCGTGGTGGGTGCGACCGTGGTGGGTGCGACGGTGGTGGGTGCGACGGTCGTGGGTGTGGGCGGGGGCGTGGTGCAGAACGACTTCGGCAGACCGCGCGGAACGAAGATCCGGGTGCGAGTCAGCCCATTGGCGCTCCATCCGTCGAGACAGGCAGTCGGCACGGTGCACCCGCCGACGGTCACGTTCTTCGGGGTGATGACACGTTGGACCGTATTGCCGGTGAGGGTGTACTCATCCCAGCAGTCCGTGGCGGCGGCGTGCGCTGTGTCGGTCGCGGTGTTGGCCACCACGAACGATGTCGCACCGAGGGCGACCACGAGGGCGGTTATCAGCCACCTCGATGCGCGAGGGCTGCCGGGGTGTCGTGACGGACGAGAGGCCGCTTCGCGGTCGAGGGCGAGCGCCTTGAGGTTTCGGCGAGTTTGCGGGGAGATGGTCGCAGGCGAGTTGCGGCGAGCGTCATGCATGGGGGGAACATCCTTTGTGGAGGCCCATTTGCAGAGACCGCTGACGACAACGCGACAACTCTCCGGATCACGTCAGATCACGTTAAACGAGGGCAAGTAATTTACGCTGGCAGTGTTGTAGTGGCCACCGGGCGTAGGAAACGCCGTTTCGCGATCTTGCTTCTGTCTTGACGCCTCGATTGCGGGGAGATGACGAAAGGCCGTCGCTGAGACAACGATCTCACACACCGTGACCGCACGCTGATGCGAGGTGCTGGTCAGGGTCCACGCGGTTGCCGTGGCGACAGTCGATCCCTGGATGCGTGCCGATGACCGCCGTCACGATCCCGCGTCGGCAGCTGTCAAGGTTTCGTCTGCTCCCGCTCGTGTGGCTACTCGACGGTGAGGTTGTCCCAGTGCCAGGTGGTGGTGACGTCGAACCCTTGGTCCTTGGTGGGGGTGTAGTGGTGCGTCGAGAGGATCACTCGGGAGTTGTCGGGGAGCGAAACGTTGTCGACGATTCGCACGTACGGAGTGGTCTGCGTGTCGACTCGATACTCGACACGGTTGCCGGACAGTTCAGTCAGGCAGTGGGTGCGCCGAATCGCGACCGATGCTCGTCCTTCCGGGTCGTTCGGGCTGTCGGGCCATCTCGCGACGACCGTCCCACCCATGAGCATCGCCGAATCCCCGGAGATGGGCGCCACGCCGACATCGAGCATCCCTGGCACGTGCGGACGCACCGTGCCGTCGATTTCGAAGAGGTCGGGGTTGTTGAACGAGATCCGGTGCCCGGAAGGGTGCGGGGTGTTGATCACCGAAGCCGGAACGACGAGCACTTCGACCCATTGACGTTTGCCGAGGCTGGCGGAAACGTTCATTTCCCAGCACACCTTGCGGACCGTCGGGAAGACCTGGTTGGGTGACATGCTCATTGTGCTGTAGCCGTCGACTTCGCCCATCGATGTCATGACGTGGCCGCCGCCGTTCGGGCACCAGTACACGGCGCCCGCCCGGTCGTTGGCGTTGAGCGTTCGCTTGGTGGCAGCCGGGTCGCCGCAGGTGAGGCCGTGGTCTCCCTGCCAGGTTCCCGACGGCTGGCCGCCATCGTGGTCGGTGCGATGATGGACCTCGATTTCCCACTGATCGAGATCCGAAGCTGCATCGAAGATCTCGACGAACGCTCCCGTCGATGGCTGTGTCGTGGTGGGTGCGACCGTGGTGGGTGCGACCGTGGTGGGTGCGACCGTGGTGGGTGCGACCGTGGTGGGTGCGACCGTGGTGGGTGCCGTCGTGGCCGGCGAGGTGGTCGTCGGTGCGGTCGTGGTGGTCGCCGGAGCAGTGGTGGTCGGAGCCGTCGGCCCGACAGCTGTCGACGGGCCGAAGTTGGCTTGCGTCCAGATCTTGTTCCTCAGGTACTCGTCGACCCTGGCGATGTACTGGACGGCCGCCGCCGTGCGCCAGCGACCGGAGAACCACACGCCGGTGCAGCCCATGGCGTCGCCGCTGCGGTACTCGGCGCCGCGCTCGACAGTGTTGAGCCACGTGAGCTTGCCCTCGAAGCAGTCTCGCCAGATCTGGTACGTGTAGTCGACGTTGTATGCCGACGACCGCTTGGCGTTGTCGTCCTCGAACGCGCTGCCGTGATACGGAACGCGAACCTGGCCGAGCCCGAACGACTCGCCGTTGTCGCCGACGTTCGTCATCGTCCACCATGACTCGAGCGCGATCTGGGCCCGCACGAGGTCCTCGTCGATGCCCCATTTGCACGCCGCCCACTGGAGGATCTCGTCGGTCGTGCCGGTGAAGTTGCCCGTCACGCGCGGGAACTCGTTGTTGGGGTTCGTGCCGCGCGTTGCGTTGTAGGTCGCGTTCTCGGGTCGGTTCTCGGTCATCCGGCGGACACGTGTCGCACACTCCTGCTCGGTCGGCAGCACTGCTCCGACGGGCAGCGTGGCGAACCGGCCAGTCGGTGGGGGCGTCGGCGGGGTGGTGGTCGCTGGCGCGGTGGTCGCCGGAGCGGTGGTCGCCGGAGCCGTGGTGGGCGGTGTCGTGGTGGGAGGTGGAGTCGTCGCCCCGACGGTCTCGCATCTTGCGACCTGCTCGCCGTTCAGGCACGTGTCGCGCTTTCCGCTGTCGCCGCGGAGGATGTCGGTCCCGTTGCCACCGTCGAGGTAGTCGTCACCCGAGCTGCCGTAGATGCGGTCGTTGCCGTCGGCGCCGCACAGTCGGTCGTTGCCCTGCATGCCGTAGATGACGTCGTCGCCGGCGCCGGCCCAGATCACGTCGTTGCGGCTGGTCCCGACCAGCACGTCGTTGCGCGACGACCCCCGGATCGTCGCACTGGCAGAGGTGCACAACGACGGCTCGATCTGCTTGCTCGCCGTGTTGGCCACGACGAACGATGTCGCGCCGAGCGCCACGACCGCGCCCGTCACGAACAGACGCGATGAGCCGCGGGTAGCACCGACGCGCGTGTTACGAGACGCCGTAATGCGTTCGAGCGCGAGGGCCTTGCGTCCTTGACGCGACGGCCGGTCGGTCGGCTCATGCGAAAGTCGTGGAGCGTGACGCATGGGGGTACATCCTTTGTGTGGAGCGGGGCCGGCTTGCTGGCATTGCGGAGAACTCGGCGTATTCTCCGGATCACGTCAATTCACGTTAAACGAGGGAAAAATATTGCACTCGTAGTGTTACGGCGACCACCCCGCGTAAGGAACACCATTGGATGCCATCTTACCACGTTCTTGACGGTTCGATTACGGATCCATGACGAAGGAGCATCCTGGCGAGACCGATTTCACGCGCCGTGACGGTCCTCCCAGCACCCGAACGGTCCGGTCGCGTGCTCGACGGTCGCCTTGCTCGACGTCCCGGCGCATTGCCGACCGGTTGGCGCGGCTCGAACGTGTCAAGTGTTCGTCTGCCGGTCCGGTTGGGATCGCGCTCGCGATTCAGTACCGTTGCAGCGTTGCGGAGTCGCCCATGACTCTCGACGGAGTCAATGGAGTGAAAATGGCTACAGGTACCGTGAAGTTCTTCAACGACGAGAAGGGCTTCGGCTTCATCAGCCGCCCCGATGGTGACGACGTGTTCGTGCACTTCTCCAACATCGAGGGCACCGGCCGACGCACGCTGGCCGATGGTCAGAGCGTGGAATTCGAGATCGCCCCCGGCCGTAAGGGACCTGAAGCGGTCAACGTGCGGGCGATCTGAGTGGCGTCCAGCCCTCAGTCGTTCCAGAAGCGTCAACGCGAACTCGCGAGACAAGAGCGCGCGGCAGCGAAGCGCGCTCGCCGTCACTCCCGTGAGTCCGGTGATGCAGAGGACGAGGCCGGAGCACTGAGCGAGGATGAGCTCCTCGAACAGTTCCGGCTGCTGAACGAGCGGCGCGAAGCCGGCACGGTGAGCCCCGAGGACTTCGAGGCCCGCCGCATCGAGATCTTCGCTCAGCTCGGCCTCGGCGAAGGCTGACGCACCCCCAAATCGATCAGCCCGCGACGCGGGCTGTTTCGTTTCACACGCTCCGATGTCGGGCGTGGTCGATGGCTGTCAAGATGAGCCGGTGCGTGTGCTGTTCGCGACTGCCGAGCTGTCTCCGATCGCCACCGTCGGAGGACTCGCCGCGGCCGCGGCCGGACTGGCGTCGGAGCTTCGACGCCAAGGCGTCGACGTCGAGCTCATGGTCCCGGACTACGGCGACGTCGCGCTGTCGGGCGAGACGACCATCGAGCTCGACGTCCCGGCGTGGGCCCACCCGGCGACGATTCGCGTCGGCCACCACCCGGTCGCCGGTCGACTGCACCTCGTCGATGTGCCGGGCATGGCACGCAGCCATCCCTACCTCAAACCCGACGGCGATGGCTGGCCCGACAACGCCGAGCGGTTCTTCCGCTTCGCCCGCGCGATCGCAGGGCGCGTCCAGCAGTCGCCGCCAGACGTGTTGCATCTCAACGACTGGCACACCGGCGCCACACTCGCGGCGCTGACCGACCAACCGCCGACGGTCCTGTCGATCCACAACCTCGCCTACCAGGGGGTCGCGCCGGGCGCGTGGATGAGACGGATCGGTCCGCGGGCGGAGCACTACGAGTGGTGGGGGAGCACCAACCCGTTCACCGGCGCGATCGCCTTGGCCGATGCCATCGTCGCCGTCTCGCCGACGTACGCGAAGGAGATCCTGACACCGGAGCTCGGGTGTGGCGTCGATCGTCCCCTGGCCTACCGAGGAGATGCGCTGTCCGGCATCCTCAACGGGATCGACACCGACGTTTGGGATCCGAGCACTGACCGCCACATCGTGTCGAGGTACGACGCCGACCGGCTCGACGCCAAGGCGCCGAATCGTGCCGCGCTCCTCGAGCGCCTCGGATTCGTCCGAGGTGACGCTCCACTCGCCGTGGCGGTGACACGTCTGACCGACCAGAAGGGGATCGACCTCCTCGTGCCGCTCGTGTCGCTGCTCGAGCAGATCCCGATGCGGTTGGCCGTGCTGGGTTCGGGGGACGCGTCGCTGGCAGCGACGCTGCACGCAGCGGCCGCCGCCCACCCGAACTGGTTCGCGTTCGTCGAGGGCTACGACGAGGCGCTGTCGCATCTCATGTTCGCCGGCGCCGATCTGTTCGTGATGCCGAGCCGCTTCGAGCCGTGCGGCCTGACACAAATGCAGGCGATGCGGTACGGCACCGTTCCCATCGTCACCGGTGTCGGTGGGCTCGTCGACACCGTGCCCGATGCCGACGCCGACCGTCGCGACGGTCGCGGCTTCGTGGCCGCCCGACCGGCATCGATCGACCTGTTGGCCGCGATGTTCCGTGCCGGTCGGCGGATCTCGGACGGACGCCGCCGCGCCACGCTGCAACGGCGGGGAATGGCGGTCGACTGGTCGTGGGGCCGAGCGGCGACGGAATACATCGCGTTGTACGAACGGTTACTCAGCGCGCCGCTGACTACCCTCGGGTCTCATGGCTGAGCCGAAGGTTCTCGTCATCGTCCTCGCTGGCGGGGAGGGGAAACGACTGCTCCCGTTGACGAACGATCGCGCCAAGCCGGCCGTCCCATTCGGTGGGTCCTATCGCCTGATCGACTTCGCGCTGTCGAACTTCGCCAACGCCCGCTACCTCCAGATCGTCGTCCTCACGCAATACAAGAGCCACAGCCTCGACCGCCACATCAGCCAGGCCTGGCGGTTCTCGACGCTCCTCGACAACTACGTGGCGCCCGTCCCGGCCCAGATGCGGCGCGGCCCGCAGTGGTTCCAGGGCTCCGCCGACGCGATCTACCAGAACCTCAACCTGATCCACGACGAGAGCCCTGATCTCGTCTGCGTGTTCGGTGCCGACCACATCTACCGGATGGATCCACGCCAGTTGGTCGAGCACCACGTCGACAGCGGTGCCGGCGTGACCGTCGCCGCGATCCCCGTGCCGAAGAAGGAAGCGGTCGACTTCGGAGTGATCGAGTCGAGCGCCGACGGCAAGATCATCGCCTTCCACGAGAAGTCGAAGACGCCGCCCACGATGCCCGGCGACAAGCAGCGCTGCCTGGCGAGCATGGGCAACTACGTGTTCGACACCCAGACCCTGATCGACGTCGTGACACCCCGCGAGGACCTGTACACCGATCTCGGCCGCGATGTCATCCCGGCGCTGACATCGGCCGGCGTGGCACGCGTCTACGACTTCAGCACGAACGTCGTGCCCGGCCAGGACGAGCGCGAGCGCGGGTACTGGCGCGACGTCGGCACCATCGACGCCTACTTCCACGCCAACATGGATCTCATCGCGCCGGTGCCGGTGTTCAACCTCTACAACGACCTGTGGCCCGTGTACACCCACCACCGGCAGCTCCCGCCGGCGAAGGTGTCGCGCGGGATCGGCGGGGAGCCGTCGTTCGTCGACGGCAGCCTGCTGTGCCTCGGCTCGATCGTGTCCGGGGCGCACGTCGAGCGCTCGATCATCGGCACGAGCGCGTTCATCGATCACGACGCCCACGTGACCGAGTCGATCATCTTCCCCGGCGTCCACGTCGGCGCCGGCGCCCGGCTGCATCGGTGCATCATCGACAAGAACGTGGTGATCCCCGAGTGGCGGCGGATCGGCTTCGACCGCGGCGCCGACGAGCAGGAGTACACCGTGAGTGAAGAAGGCATCGTGGTGGTCGAGAAGGGCAGGCGGTTCGCCTGACCACCGCCACCCGACATCACCGTCGGGCCTGCCGCTTCGGCACGACGAGCCGTCACTAGGCTCGAACTCACTGTGGGTCGCTTCAGCTGGGTGTTTCGTCTGGCGCTGGTGATCGGAGCGGGATCACTGCTCACAACAGCCGTCGTGATCGCCGTGGCGCCGCGCGTCTGGCGCATCGCCAACGCCCACGAGGAAGTGCCGGCCGAGTTGCCGGACTTCGAGCCGCTCGCCCAGCGCACCTACGTGTACGACACCGAGGGCAACGAGATCGCGGTCTACGAGCTCGAGAACAGCCAGCCGGTCACACTCGACCAGGTCCCACCCGACGTCATCAAGGCCTTCCTCGCCGTCGAGGACAACGAGTTCTGGGTGCACAAGGGCGTCAACGTCCGCAGCCTGTTCAGAGCGACGCTGTCGAACTTCGCGTCCGACGCTCCGCAGCAGGGTGCGTCGACGATCACGATGCAGGTCGTCAAGAACGACTTCTTGGCGGGCCTCGAACGCGATGGTCGCTACAAGCTGCTGCAGATGGTCTACGCGATGCGGCTCGAGAAGGAGAAGACCAAGGAGCAGATCCTCGAGCGGTACCTCAACACGGTGTTCTTCGGCAACAACGCCTACGGCATCGCCGCCGCCGCCGAGATCTACTTCGGCAAGCAGGTCGCCGAGCTGACGTTCATCGAGGCGGCGTTCCTCGCCGGTCTCGTGCGCTCGCCGTCCGGCTACGACCCGATCAACAACCTCGAACGCAGCCGCGTGCGGTTCGCCCAGGTGCTGGATCGGCTCGTGGACGACGCACTGCTCACCGAGCCAGAGGCCGTACAGATCGCCAATGAGTTCGTGATCCCCGAGCGGGTGAAGTCGATCCCGACCCGGGCGACGAAGCGGACCTACTACACCGAGGCGCTGCGCGAGTACCTCCTCAACGAGTCGAACCTGCTCGGCGAGACCTACGAGGAGCGTTACAACAAGCTGTTCCGGGGTGGCCTGCGGATCCACACCACGTTGAACCCCTACCTGCAGCTCAAAGCGGAGGAGGCCCGCGAGGTGCTCCCCGACACCGTGCAGGGGTTCGACGCCGCGATCGTGTCGCTCGACACGAAGACGGCCGCGATCCGGGCGATGGTCGGCGGGCGCGGCTTCGAGCCCGGGCGCAACGAGGTGAACCTGGCACTGGCGCCCAGCCAGACCGGATCGAGCATCAAGATCTTCATCCTCGCGGCCGCGCTCCAGGCCGGCGCCGAGCCCGACGACATCATCGACGGCACGCGAGGGTGCCGCCTCCCGAGCGACAACCCGGCCGAACCGATCTTCGAGATCACCGGTGGTGTGGCGGGTGGGGTGTTCACGCTGCGCGAGCAGACGTACCGGTCGATCAACTGCGCGTTCGCCCGCCTGTCGCAGATCGTCGGGCTCTACCGCGTCGTCGACATGACCTATCGGATGGCGTCGTCGACATACCTGTACCGAGGGCAGCCACCCGAGGAGCGCGAGCCGATCCAGCCGCATGCCGCCTTCGCGACGGGTGCCAACGAGATGAGCACGATGGACATGGCGGCCGGGATGCAGACGATCGCCAACCTCGGGGTGCACCGGACGCCCTACTACGTGGAGTACATCGACGACGCGGCCGGCAATCGCGTCTACACGAACACCGCGACGGGGGAGCGCGTCCTCGACACCCGCGTCGCCCTCACCCAGATCTCGATGATGAAGGACGTGCTCACACTCGGGACGGCGCGCCAGGAGTTGAGTGACTTCGCCGCGTTGCGCCCGGCGGCCGGCAAGACCGGCACCCAGGAGCAGAACTGGACGGCCGTGTTCGTCGGTGCGACGCCATTCCTCTCGACGGCGGTGCTGGTTCGTGACCCGGCGCGCTACACGCCGATGGACGGCATCCCCGAGTTCGTCGCCGAGGGCATCCCGAACGTCCAGGGCGGTACCTATCCGGCGCGCATCTGGGGGGCGTACATGGAGCCGGCCCACGTGTTCGAGCCCGTGACCGATTGGCCGAAAGCACCTCCACTGAGCCGCCCGCCGGCCCGTTTGTACCTGCCCGGCGTCGAGTGCCTCTTCCGCGCCGTGGTCACCGCGACCACCCAACCGGCGGACGATGCTCCCGACGCCCCGACGCCCGACGGCGCTGGTGCGCCGGTCGATGACGTCACCGACCAGGCACCGCCCACCACGGCACCAACGACGCCCGAGACTCCGGCCGCGCCGACCGTGCCGCCGACCGGCACCACGACCCCGAGCGATCCGACGGCGACAACGGCCCCGCCGGCGCCGGTGTACACGGCGATCGACAGTGGGACGACGATCCCGCCCGACGTGCTCGATCCGCGGGCGCCACTACCGTCGGCACCCCGGTCCGTCTATGTTGCACCGTGTCGATGAGCCAAGTTGCACCGGGCCGATGATCGAAGCCCAATGACCGAAGAGCTGCTCGCCCTCCAGGCGATCGACACGATCGTCGATCAACTGACGCACCGCCGGAGTCACCTCCCCGAACTCGCCGACGCCACGACGGCACGCGCGGCCCGGTCCGACTGGGAACGACAACGCGACGAGATCGGCCGTCGACTCGACGAGCTGGCGACCGAGATCGAATCGGCCGAGCACGACTCCGGTGACATCGACCGCCACCGCGATCGCCTCAACGCCCAGCTGCGCACGGTGATCGCTCCACGTGAGGCGGAGGCGTTGCAGCACGAGATCAAGACCTTGTCCGACCGTCGGAGCATCCTCGACGACCGCGAGCTGGACGCCCTCGAACAGCAGTCAGCGCTCGACGACGAGCGGGCTGCGCACGCCGGTCTCGAGCCGACGGTCAACGCCGCCCTCGACGCGGCCGAAGCCGCACTGGGCACCGCCCTGGAGGAGATCGACCAACAGTTGGCGGAGCTCGCCGACCGACGCGCCGGGCTACGTGCCGGCGTGCCGGAGCAGCTGCTGGCGCGCTACGACTCGCTGCGGGCGCAGCTCGGTGTCGCGGTGGCTCGACTGGTCGGTTCGCGCTGCGACGGATGCCATCTCGATCTCTCGGCGGCCGAGGTCGAGGCGGTCAAGGCCGTCGCTCCGACCGAGCTGGCCGAGTGCCCGCAATGCGGCCGCTTACTCGTGCGCTGATCGCGGGCGGGCAACGGGTGCTGCTGTGGTTCGCCGGGACGGCCGTCATCACGATCTGGTTGGTGTTCCGCGATCCGCGGTTCGACTATCGCCTGCTCGTGGTCGGGTCGGTCGCGCCGCAGCTGATCGACGTCTGGTTCGGCGGTGCGCGACGTGTTGCACAGCCTCGCGTTCAGTGTCGGCCTGCTGGTGCTGGTGATGGTCGCGACGATCGGTAACCGGTCGCTGCGTCGCACGTTGCTCGGACTCCCGCTGGGGACCCTGTTGCATCTCGTGTACACCGGGGCGTGGACCGATACGTCGACGTTCTGGTGGCCGTTCAGCGGAGGCTTCGACGACGCCGAGCTGCCGGTCGTCTCCCGTGGCTGGTGGAACGTGCCCCTCGAACTGGCCGGGCTGGCGATCGTCGTGTGGATCGTCCGCGACACCGGATTGACGGATCCCGAGCGACGTCGCCGCGCCTGGCGCACCGGTCAGCTCGAGTTCGGCGCGCCGCGAGCCCCAACCCGTCGCGTGTGATTCACTGAGCATCCATGTTGATCCTCGTGCGGCACGGCCGGACCGCGGCCAACGCAGCCGGTCAGCTCCAGGGACGACTCGATCAGCCGCTCGACGAGCTGGGGGAACGTCAGGCGGTGGCCGTCGCCGCCCATGTCGGCGACGTCGACGAAGTCATCTCGAGCCCACTGCTGCGGGCCCGCCAGACCGCAGATGCGTTCGGTCGACCGGTGAACGTCGACGAACGCTGGATCGAGATCGCCTACGGAAAGTACGAGGGGATGCCGCACGGCGACGTCCCCTCCGAAGTGTGGAACTACTGGCGCACCGATGCCAGCTTCGTGCCCGAGGGCGGCGAGTCGGCGGCCGCCGTCGACGTGCGAGTCCGGCACGCGTGCGACGAGCTCATCGAGCGCATCGGCGATCAGGACATCGTCGTCGTCAGCCACGTGTCACCGATGAAATCGGCGGTCGCCTGGGCGCTCGGCGTCGATTTCGGGATCGCCTGGCGGACGCATCTGTCGCATGCCGCCGTGTGCCGGATCGAGATGCGGCCGCAGGGCCCGGTGCTCTTCTCGTTCAACGAACGCGCACCGCTCACGCCGATGTGCTGAGCGTGGTCACCAGCACGTAGTCGGCACGAACGGCATCACCGACGCGTGACGTTGCCCGATCTCGCGGAACCACCACAGGTACGATCTCGTGCGTGGCGGGGCAGCGATCGCAGACGCCCGACAACGGGGTTGGGGCCCTCCCGCCTCCCGGTCCGCGCCTGCCGCCCCTGCCGCACGAGTCCGACTCGCCACCGTCCGAATCGCCGACGACGAACGGTGAGGGCTCGCAGGCCGGGCGCCCGCGACTCCCCGGCCCGCCTCCGGCGTCGTCGGTGCCGTTCTCGGTGTTGCCGGGACCGGTGCCCCACGGCTTGGTCGAGCCCGTGTTGCCGGGGCCGGCGCCGGAGGAAGTGGTGGTCACTTCGGTGTTGCCCGGGCCGGTGCCCGAGGAAGTGGTCGTCACCTCGGTGTTGCCGGGGCCCGTGCCCGAGCAGTTGGTCGAGTTCTCGGTCTTGCCCGAGCCGATGCCCGATCGGTTGGTTGCCCGGTCGGTATTGCCGGGACCGGTGCCGGAGCAGTTGGTCGAGTTCTCGGTGTTGCCGGAGCCGGCACCCGATCATCTGGTCGCCCGGTCGGTGTTGCCGGAGCCGGCGCCCGAGGAGTTGATCGCGCCCCTGGTGCTGGTCCAGCCCGACCGTCCCGCGGTCGAGGTCCTGGAACCGCCGGCACGCAGCGCGCCGGCGTCCCGACGTCGCGGGGGAGCCGGGGTCCGGTGCCGTCCCGCTCGGCGATCCGCTCGTGGGATGGGTGCCGCCCACGGTCGCCGCGCCGCAGCCAACCGTGACGAGTCCGCCGACCGTCCGCAAGACGATCAAGCCAGAACGCGCGGCGCCGAGCGGCCCCCGGCGGTTCCTCGTCGGACTGTTCGCGGTCGTGCTCGGCGCGCTGTGCGTCGTGGCCATCCGCACCTTCGTCCGTGACGACGACGACGATGCCGACACGTTGCCAGCGACTCCCACCGTCGTGACCCAGCCGATCGCGGAGCCCGGCGGTTCGACGCCAGCGCCTGGCGACCCGGCTGTGACGACGGCACCGGCCGCGCCGGCCGAACCGGCCACGACCGTGACCACGCCGACAGCCTCCGCGCCGACGCCTGTCGTCCCCGAAACGGCGGCTCCCGACCCGGCGACGACGATTCCGTCCGACACCGCCGTGCCGACCACACCGGCAGCCACGACCGTGCCGGTCGCGCCGCCGCCGACGAATCCCACGCCCACGCCCGGCACGACTCGGTTCAGCGGTGTGGGCAACGACGTGATCGACTTCGCCGGGTACGACGTGGCGGAGCAAGATCATGGTCGTCACCCACAACGGAGTCGACGACTTCGAGCTGAGCACGCTCGATCAGGATCTCAACCTCATCGTTCTCGTCGAGAGCACCGTCGGAGCCGTATCCGGCACGTACGGACTCGGGTTGGAGGGTGAGATCACGCCGAGCTATCTACGCGTCGATGCCGACGGTGAATGGGTGATCGACATCAAGCCCGTCGAGGAAGCCCGCCTGTGGCAAGCCGACTTCATCACCGGCGCCGGTTCGGATGTGTTGCGCTTCGAGGGCGGCGCGTCGGTGCTCGACTACACCAACGCGGGAAGCTCGAACTTCATCGTGCGCTATCACCGCAACCCGGGGTTCGACCTACTCGTGAACGAGATCGGCCCGATCTCCGGGACGACGACCATGCAGGCCGGACCAGGCATCGTGATCGTCGACGCCGAGGGTGACTGGGCGTTGAGTGCCCGCCCAGCCTGACAGCCGCCGGTCAGTGCGGCACGGGCGACCGGCTGGCGACCTCGAGGTAGCTCCGCGCCGGCCTCGCGATGTCGGCGAGGAGGCGATCGATCCCGTCGTTCGACAGGCTGAGAAATCGTGGTAACGCTGGCGGGCGTGGGAGTTCGCTCATGCGTTTCCTCTCGCGGTTTGTCGTCTCATCGGCACCCCGTCACCGGGCTTGAGGAGCGTCGGCGTACTGTCACGTCGGCGACGGCGGTTATCCGGTTGTCATTGCCCGCGTACTACTGCGACGGCATGCGGCCTACGTTCTTGGGCTGCGGGCTGACCGACGCAGGAGGATCAGGCCCGTGGTTGACGACAACACCGAGCGGCTCGCTCAGGCGCTGCGCCACAGAGAAGCGGTGCATCGGCTTGTCGACCAGCTGAAGGCAGCGACGACGCCCGAAGAGATCGAGTGGATCAGGGCGGAGATGATCCGGATCGCGTCCGAGTACGAAGCATCGCTGCAAGCGAGGACCCAGGCCTTGCGGACCGAGAACGACCACCTGGCGGCGACACTCGAGGACCTCGGAGAGCGACACCGATCCGACTGACCGGGCCGAACACTTGGCGCCGTGAATTTCGGCACCCGATGGCAAAACCGGATGACGTGCACGACGACAAGTGACATGATTGCTGTCGACCGCTGCGGTTGCCGTCCGCCCGTCTGCACTCCTCAGTGGGGGCGGGCGGTTCCGCGTCCAGGGGCTGCCAATCGGCTGCGGCCCGTCGAGTCGGACGGTCCTGGTCGGTGTGTCTCTGGTGTGTCATCAATGTGCCGGTATCCCCGCCTACGTTTTGCGAACAGCGTCCGCCCGGAGGGCCGGCGATTGTTGGGTGGTCGCGAACGTGATCGACCTCGTGATCGAGGATCGCATGTCGAAGGCGATGCGCTCGTGTGATCCCTGCCGGTGTCCGTTCGCGTTTGGGTTCGGTCGATGTCGGATCTTGGCTCGCCAGATTCATATACGGACGCC
Source organism: Ilumatobacteraceae bacterium (assembly GCA_963776935.1). Classification (GTDB taxonomy): domain Bacteria; phylum Actinomycetota; class Acidimicrobiia; order Acidimicrobiales; family Ilumatobacteraceae; genus JALOLG01. Next base: position 613,007 of record CAVZOP010000002.1, read on the forward strand.
GCGTGTAACATCGCTCGACGAATTGGCTGGTGGGGTGTTGGGCCGTGCGAGGATGACCCGGTGGCCGAGTCTGTGGCGGGGTTCCGGTTTGTCGGCGTTGGCATTGACGTCTACGAGCACTTCGTCCCGTTGACGGCGGTTGACGAGGTCCAGCAAGTGGGCAACCTGCTGCACAGCAAGGGCTTCGGTGTCGAGACGAAGTGCAACGTCTCCGATAGCGAAGCGGAAGTGGGATTGAAGGAGCTGTTGCCGACGTCGGGATTCGGCGGCGAAGTCCTGGTTGTGTTGTGGGCGGGGCACGGCGAACGGACAGCGACGAATGAGCTTCGTTTGATCACGACCGATGTCATGGCAGGCGAGCCGGCGACTCGAACGGCGCGTCAGCTCATCGAGCGCGCGCTTCGGACGGAGGCGAGCCAGGTCCTGGTCGTGGTGGACACCTGCTTTTCGGGTGCCGCAGTGTCATCCGGGGCGGAGGTGATCGACGGGTTGCGGGAAGCGTTTCCTGATCCGACCGGTTGGGTCGGTGTGCTGGCCGCCGCGCGGTCGTTTGAGGTGGCGCGAGATGATGTGTTTGCGGCGGAGTTGAAGCGGGTGTTGACGTCGGGGCCGCGGGATGCTTCGTTGCGACTGCGGTTCAACGCGTTCAATGCTGGCGTCCGCGGTGACGACGTGATCGATGTCATCAAGCAGGAGTGGCCGACTGACCGGCAACGTCCCGATGACATTCAGCGTGGTTTGCCGCGGGTGATGTTTCCGAACCCGCGGTGGGATCCGAATGCTCCGGAGGAGGTGGTCGAGCATCTGTTGTTGGCGGCGCACGGTCGCAGCCCTGATGAGATCGGGAACTTCTTCACCGGGCGTCGAGGACCGTTGCAGTTGATCGTCGAGTGGCTTTCCGGTCCGTCGCCGGGTGTACTGGTGGTGACGGGAGCGGCTGGGGCGGGCAAGTCGGCGATTGTCGGACGCATCGTTGGTCTGTCGAACCCTGTCGAACGTGCCGCGATCGTTGCGTGCGGAGAGATTGGTCCCGATCCAGGGGAGGGAGTGATCGACGCGCACGTGCATGCACGCCGTCTCACGGTCGACGGGGTCGCTGAGGCGATTGATGCACAGCTTCGCCGAAGCGGTGTGTTGCCGCAGGCGGAACCGCGCAACGCCAACGCGTTGCTCGGTGCGATCCAAACAGCTGTCCAAACACGGGGGTTGGTCCGGCCCTTGAACGTCGTGATCGACGGCGTCGACGAGGCCGATACGGAGGCCGAAGCGATCGCCGACGACCTGATCGCCAGAATTGCCCGCTACGCCCGCGTACTCGTCGCGTCCCGACACGTGCAGACCGCAGAGAACCTCGATCTCGTCGACACGATGTCCACAGAACCGATCCTGAACCTTGACGATCCACGTTGGGCGGGCGAAACGGCCGCCGACCTCCGTGCCTACGTGGCCAGACGCCTGCAAGGCATGAACGACGACGGGCGAATGGACCCGGTCGCGGTCGGCACCCAGCTGCTGGCCACGGCGGCATCCGGGAGCGAAGGCGTCTTCCTGTTGGCGAGGATCGTCACGAGCCAACTTCGGGAGACACCAGTCGATACCAGCGTCGTCGGATGGGAGGTGGCATTGGCCACGAGTGTCGAGGCCGCCATCGACCGCGACATCGATCGCGTGGAGACGGACGCACCTTGCGGCGTCGACGGCTCGATTGCGGGTCGTCAATTGCTGACGACGCTCGCATCGGGATACGGGTCCGGCATCCCCGACGATGTCTGGGCGGTGCTCGCGACTGCACTCGGGAGCGACGACGTCGTCTACACCCGCGATGATGTGTACTGGCTCCTTGGCGTCGCCGGCCGTTATGTCGTCGCTGCCCGTGGCGGCGACGACGCCGTGTACCGGTTGTCGCACCAGCGCCTCGCCCAACACCTGCGGCCACCTCGACCTATCACGCTCCAACTGGACCGCGACGCGCAGGCGCTGGCCGTCGCCGCCGCCGTCATCGATTACTACCGGTCGCATCTTGAAGCCGGTCTACGACCGGACGGACACCGCTATCTGTGGAACTACGCCCGTCAGCACTGCGTCGATGCCGGGACTGCCGGCATCAACCTGCTCCGGCCACTCGCCGACGTCTATCGGGCTCTCGTGCCGGACCTTGCCTGGGCCCTCATGGCGCTCGCCGCTCGCTACAGCGGCGTGGGACGGCACGCCGATGCGATTACCGCTGAGAACGAGGCGATCGGGCTGTACCGCCCGCTGGCTGCGGCCAACCCGGCATACACGTCAGACCTGGCGATGGCGGTGTTGAACCGCTCCCTGTTCCTCAGTGAATTGGGCCGACCAGAGGAGGCGCTGGCCGCCGGTGATGAGGCGATCGGGCTGTACCGCCCGCTGGCTGCGGCCAACCCGGCCCACACGGGCAACCTGGCGGGGGCGATGTTGAACCGCGGACGGTTCCTCAGTGAATTGGGTCGGCTGGAGGAGGGGCTGGCGGCCGGCGATGAGGCGATCGGGCTGTTCCGTCCGTTGACTGCGGCCAACCCGGCTTACACGGGCAACCTGGCGATGGCGATGATGAACCGCGGACGGTTCCTCAGTGACTTGGGTCGGCTGGAGGAGGGGCTGGCCGCCGGCGATGAGGCGATCGGGCTGTTCCGTCCGTTGACTGCGGCCAACCCGGCTTACACGGGCGACCTGGCGGGGGCGGTGTTGAACCGCTCCCGATTCCTCAGTGACTTGGGTCGGCCGGAGGAGGCGCTGGCCGCCGGCGATGAGGCGATCGGGCTGTACCGCCCGCTGGCTGCGGCCAACCCGGCATACACAGGCAACCTGGCGAAGGCGATGATGAACCTCGGACGGTTCCTCAAAGAAGTGGGTCGGCTGGAGGAGGCGCTGGCCGCCGGCGATGAGGCGATCGGGCTGTACCGCCCGCTGGCTGCGGCCAACCCGGGCCACACGGGTGACCTGGCGATGGCGGTGATGAACCGCGGGGGGTTCCTCAGTGAATTGGGTCGGCCGGAGGAGGGGCTGGCGGCCGGCGATGGGGCGATCGGGCTGTACCGCCCGCTGGCTGCGGCCAACCCGGCATACACGGGCAACCTGGCGATGGCGGTGTTGAACCGCGGACGGTTCCTCAGTGAATTGGGTCGCCCGGAGGAGGCGCTGGCCGCCTGTGATGAGGCGATCGGATTGTTCCGTCCGCTGGCTGCGGCCAACCCGGCCTACACGGGCAACCTGGCGATGGCGGTGATGAATCGCTCCCGATTCCTCAGTGAATTGGGTCGCCCGGAGGAGGCGCTGGCCGCCGACGATGAGGCGATCGGGCTGTACCGTCCGCTGGCTGCGGCCAACCCGGCCCACACGGGCAGCCTGGCGGCCGCGCTGACGAACCGCGGTGGTTCGCTCAGTGAATTGGATCGGCCGGAGGAGGCGCTGGCCGCCTGTGATGAGGCGATCGGGCTGTACCGTCCGCTGGCTGCGGCCAACACGGCTTACACGGCCGACCTGGCGATGGCGGTGATGAATCGCTCCCGATTCCTCAGTGAATTGGGTCGCCCGGAGGAGGCGCTGGCCGCCGACGATGAGGCGATCGGGCTGTACCGCCCGCTGGCTGCGGCCAACCCGGCCCACACGGGCAACCTGGCGGCCGCGCTGACGAACCGCGGTGGTTCGCTCAGTGAATTGGATCGGCCGGAGGAGGCGCTGGCCGCCTGTGATGAGGCGATCGGATTGTTCCGTCCGCTGGCTGCGGCCAACACGGCTTACACGGGCAACCTGGCGATGGCGGTGATGAATCGCTCCGAATTCCTCAGTGAATTGGATCGGCCGGAGGAGGCGCTGGCCGCCGCCGATGAAGCGACCGGTCTCTACCGCACGCTGGCAGCCGCCAACCCCCATTTCGTGGACGGACTCGTTGCAGCTCTGGATGTATTCGCTGCACGTCTCGTAGGTGTGGGTCGGACGGGCGACGAGGACTCAGAGTGGCAGACGGCGTACGACACTCTTGATCCGACCGGCAGGGCGATATTGATGGGGAGCCGAGCGGCTGCTCGCGCGTCTGTAGCTGACGCGGTCGCCGACTTGATCGCGGCGGAATCGCAAGGAGCGGCGGACAGCGTTGTATTCGATTTCGTCCACTCAACCGCCCGGGACCGTCGCGCCGACGACACGGAAGAGTTCGACAATCTCTGGGAGCGGGCGGCTGGTGAGGTACCTCAGTGGCTAACGCTGGACCCTGGGCATCTCGCCATGGTCGAGGACTGGATCGAAACAGCAAGTGTGACGGCCGAAGCCGAATTCGCCGCCACCCATGGCGCGGCTCTGCTCGAAGAGTCGACCGAGTTGGCGCTTCGCGAAGTGGCGCTCCGATTCGATGACCCGACGAGTGTGGACGGCTTCCTCGACGTTCTCAACGAAGCCCGCCAAGTCGGGTTTGCCCAAGCGTATGAACCGCTGATCGCCGCCGACCTCATCAACCGCTACCTCACGGCCGAGCCGCACGAACAGATCCGGATGCTGCGGCACGACCGCGATCAGCTGCTCGCCGCGGAGTCGATAGCCGTGATGGACGAGCTAACGGCCGACGACCCCGACGAGGGTGGAGTTGGAGCCGGACTGTTGCGGCTAGCGATTGTCGAGCTCGACGGCAGAACAGTCAATGCACTGGCGGACGCCGAACTCCTCGTCGAACTGGTCGATGATCTCATCCGGAGTGGCGAGTCGACCTCGCTTGTCGCGCTCGCCCAAACGGTCGAGCATTCAGCTAACGCCGACGAGGACCGCGCCTTTGCGCTCGCGATTCGGGCGTGCGGCCTCGCGCTACGGGCCGACCACACACAGGCGGCCGACACGCTGCGCGCCGCTCGCCGGCTCGACGACCAGCGGACCCAGGCGTTTCTGCCCCAGCTGGCCGGATTGATCCTCAGTCAGCCCGCCTTGGCGGCCTTGGCGCCCGTTTTCGCCGAGCCATTATCAGGATCAGAGGAGGACTGACTTGCCCCATCTAATGACCGATGTGATTGTGGTGGTGCCGGGCATCATGGGCTCGACCCTGTATCGCAACGACAGACCCGTGTGGGAACCGTCGGCGGGCGCCATCGTCGGGGCTATACGAAGCTCGTTCCGAAGCCTCAAGTCGCTGCAACTGCCCGACGGGATCGGCGATGAACACCCGAACGACGGCGTCACGGCCCACTCCCTCATACCTGACATCCGAGCGCCGCTCGGGATCTGGACCTTCGACCTCGGCTACACCCGGCTCATCCGATTCCTGACGGACACGTTCGAACTCAACACCGATCCCGACCTCGGACCACGCAACTTGGTCACGTTTCCGTATGACTGGCGGCTCTCCAACCGATACAACGGCCATCAGCTCGGTCAGAGCGCCGAGATGGCGTTGGGCGAGTGGCGTGACCAGGGCGGTCCCTGCGCGGACGCTCGGCTCGTGTTCATCTGCCACTCGATGGGCGGCCTCGTCGCACGGTGGTACGTGGAGCGCTTGGGGGGCGCCGATCACACCAAAGCGCTGATCACTCTCGGCACCCCACACCGCGGCGCGCTAACCGCCTTGGATCAGCTCGTGAATGGCATACGCAAGGGTGTCGGCCCGTTCAAACTCACTCTGACCGAACTCGCCCGCAGCTTGCCCTCGTTGCACCAGCTCCTCCCAGAGTATGCCTGCATCGCGCATGGCGACCATCTCGCCAAGACTACCGAAGTCACCCTGCCCGAAGTGGACTCTGAGATGGTGGCTGACGCCATGCACTTCTACGACGAGCTCGGAACCGCCCGCGACAAGCACCGCAACGACTATGAGCTTCACCCAATCGGCGGCTACGAGCAGTGCACACCTACCACAGCCCGCGTCCAGGACAGATGCATCCTGTGTGAACCCACGATCGACGGCAACGACGAACGCGGTGACGCCACCGTCCCGCGCCTGTCATTCACACCGCCAGACCTCAGGCCCTCAAGCGCCGCCTCGTACTACGCCGCCGACAACCACGCTGGGCTCATCCACAACCAAGCCGTGTTCGACCAACTCGAAGGCATTCTCACCGCCAAAGACATAGTCCATCGGGGACCAGCCCTACACCTTGCCGTGGAGATACCAGACACCCTCGATCCCGGAGAACCACTTACCGTCAAAGCGGACGTCACCAACGGTGCCGCCCCGCTCGAAGTCGTCATCACCGACCACGCCGGAAAGCCAGTCGGCCCTTCGCAACGACTCCTCCCCGCCGACGACGGTCTTCAGGTTTCCCTCGACCTGCCTCACCCCGGCTTCTACCAAGCCACCGTACGAGGCGCGGGACCCGCCGGAGTCCAAGTCAGCCCCATCACCAGCCTGATCACCGCCTGGCCGAATGAACCCGAGATCGGTGTGCTCGAAGGCCAACGAGTAACCTAAAGCGGCGAACGACGATGACGCCGAATGTCCACCGTGCCGGTCGGCGTCTCCATTCGATGTGCGCCGTGAAGCACAAGAACTGGGTGTTCCGTCTCGTGAGGCAGGGCGACCTGTGGGTGCCAGACACCGCCAACGACGGGGCGCCGGCGGCGACGAGGTCACTCGGGCTCGACGCATCGACACACGACCTCCGGCATCACTGCGCATCCATGCTGATCTCGGCGGGTGTTCGGTGACGGCGGTGCAGCACTTCCTCGGGCACAAGAACGCGTCCGAGACGTTGGACACGTACTCGCACTTGTGGCCGAACGACGAGGACCGGATCCGGGCTGCGATCGATGAGGGCTTCCGGGCAATGGCTGGCTGAGGCGCTTGCGTCGCGCTGTGTCATCGTCGTGTCACAGCCGACGGTTCAGAGAGTGAATCCCCTGGTAGATGGTGGTTGCGGTGGTGAGTCGGCCTGTAAGCGGGATTCTGTGGGCGCCGTGCCTTGCGGCTCGACGACCGGTGGCCATCCATCTTTGCGGCCTACCCGAGGGTTGCCCGGCGATTCGCATCGACGGGCGGAAGGGCCGTCCGTGCCCTCTGCTCGGCCTTGCTCCGGGTGGGGTTTACCGAGCCGCCCGGGTCGCCCCGGACGCTGGTGCGCTCTTACCGCACCGTTTCACCCTTACCTGTGACCGGTCGCCCGGCCCATCGGCGGTCTGCTCTCTGTTGCACTTGTCCGTCAGGTCACCCCGACCTGGCTCTCGCCAGCACCCTGCCCGGTGGAGTCCCGACTTTCCTCGACACCATCGCCGTTGCCGGCGCCGTGCCGCGGCCACCCGGCCGACTCACCATCGCCCACTCAGTGTACGGGTCGGTGCCCTGAGCCGGCTCGGTCAGCAGCTGAGCTCGTTGTAGACGAACGTGTTGGCGGCCGGCGTTTGAAGGTCGATCGCCAACCGCTGACCCTCCTCGTTCGGCGCGCCGACGACGAGCGGAATCGCCGACACGGTGCCGAACGTCGAGGGAATCGCCCACACGGACGGGAACTCCGACTCCTCCGCCGCTGGCGCGTCGCCGAGCAACACCGGGTTGACGTAGCCGTCGGGTGATCCGGTGATCGCGATCGCCAGCGTCGCGGCGTGACGGTTCTCGTCGGCCCCGATCTGCATCACCTTCATCCGCAGGTCGGGCTCGGTGAGCGAGCCGACGAGCGACTGGTACGAGGCCCCAGCGAGCGATTCGAGCGCCTGGGCGAAGTTGAGCACGTCGCGCAGCTTGTCGTCGCTCCCGTCGATGGCCTCGAAGATCGGGTCGATCACGCGTCGTTGCATCCACGGGTTGGCGCACGCGAACTCTTCGCCGCCGGCGGCCGTGATGAACCCACCGAGCGCGACCGAGTGGCCGGTGTGGTCGTCGACGAATCGTTGGACGAGCGCGTCCTGGGCGGCGCTCAGGACATCGAGCGCACGCGCTGCCGCGTAGGCGTCGATCGCGGTGTGCTCGAGTGACTGGGCCGTGCGCAGGAGGACGACGTCGTCGACCTCGCCTTCGTCGAGTGCGGAGACCGACGGGGCTTCGCCGACGCGACCGGGATCGGTACCGCCGGCGCGGTCTTCGCCGCAGGCCGCGATGATCGCGCCCATGGACAACGTGAGTCCGCCGGTGCGCAGCAGCTGCCGCCGATCGAACGTGGCCCGCGGCCCGGAAGGGTTCACGAAAGCTCCTCTGGCAGGATCGGGTCGGCGGTGTTGACGAGCAACACGTCGAGATCGCCGCCGCGGCCGGACATGTCGGCGAGAACGACACAGTGGCGGGCCTCCATCGCCAGCATCGAGGCGACCAGGTCGGCGCCGTCGACGTTCGTCAGGTGCCCCAGCAGCTCCGTGTGGGTGGCCACCGCGGTCGACTCGAGGTCGTAGCCGGCGGTCGCCACCGCCGTCGGGTCGGACGTCGCGAACATGGCTTCGGCGGCGTCGTACACCGTGTCGTTGCGGGTGTCGGCAGGTTCGCCGGCGAAGCCGGCGATGCCCTGCGCGTACGCCTCGTGTTGGTCGGCCAGCACCGCGAACAACGGATCGTCGGCGCCCGCCGCGATCGCCGCGAGGTACAGGTCGCGGGCGGAGAGCTCGAGCGACTGGATGAAGAGGAGCAGCGTGAGGTCGGCGTCGCTGACCCGCTCACCGGTAGAGGCGCTCGCGGTACGGCCGGCGATCAGCGACAACGCGGCACTTGCGAGGCTCACGCCCAGCAGCCCGCGACGCGTGGAGCTGACGCTCGTGGCGGCGTCCCCTTCTGCGGTGTGGGTCACTGGGGCGGTCCTTTCGGGATCGGGTCGGCCCACAGCATTCTCGGCGGCGGGTCGGTCTGGCAATTCTAGAAGTCGAGGGCGGAGAGCTCCGGGATCCATCCGGCGGCCCGTTCGACCGCAGTGGCCCAGCGTGCCCGGTCGAGCGGCTCTCCGGGATCCACCATCGCCGCCGGGCTCCAGGCGTTGGCGATGTCGTCGAGCCCCGACCACACACCGGTGGCGAGCCCGGCGAGCAGGCCGGCGCCGAGCGTCGTCGCCTCGGTGACCGGTGACACCTCGACCGGTTTGCCGGTGGCGTCGGCCAATGCCTGCACAAACGTCGGATTGGCGCTCATCCCGCCGTCGATCCGGAGGCACGGGATGGTCATCCCGGTGTCGGCTTCGGCGGCGGCCACCATGTCGGCACCACGGTGGGCGATTCCCTCGAGCACGGCTCGCACCACGTGTGGCCGGCCGGTGCCGCGCGTCAACCCCAGCAACGTCCCGCGTGCGCCGTAGTCCCACTGCGGTGTGCCGAGTCCGAGGAGGGCGGGCACGAACACCACGCCGTCGGACGTCGCACAGGCGGAAGCGACGTCGTGGCTCTCGGCACTCGTTGCGATCAGGCCGAGGTCGTCACGTAGCCATTCGACGCACGACCCGGCGGTCAGCATGACGGCCTCGACGCCCCACGTGAGCTCGCCGGCGCGTGACCACGCCACGATCGGGAACGTGCCGTTGTCGGTCCGATTCGCCGACTCGGGGGCCGCGCTGCCGGTGCACAGGTCGAGCATCCCCCCGGTGCCGAACGTGATCTTCGCCAAGCCGGGGTGGACGCAGCCTTGCCCGACCAGCGACGCCTGCTGGTCCCCGGCCAGCGCCGCGATCGGCGGCGCGCCGCGCAGCGCCGATGCGGTGCCGATCAGGCCCGACGAGTCGACGATCGAGGGCAGGATCGAGACGGGAATGCCGAGCAGTTCGCACACCCGGTGGTTCCAGCCCGACCCGTCGTGCTCGAACAAGCCGGTGACGGCCGCGTTCGAGTGGTCAGTGACGTGGACCGCGCCTTCCGAAAGCACCCATGCCACCCACGAGTCGACCGTCCCGAAGCACAGGTCGCGATCGGCGATGTCAGGCGTGTTGGCCAGCAACCAGCCGATCTTGGTCGCCGACTGGTTCGGCGCCAGCGGCAACCCGTGCTCGATCTTGGCCATGATGCACTCGCCGACCGTGCGCAAGTCCTGCCACCCGAGCGCCGGCGCGATCGGTTGTCCCGTCGACCGGTCCCAAACGATCGTGCTGGCGCGCTGGTTGGTGATCCCGACGGCGGTGACCGCATCCGCGCCCGCGTCGGCGATGGCCGCGCCGGCGGCGTCGAGCACGAGGCGAGCCATCTCCGACGCGTCGAACTCGACGAGACCGGGTGCAGGTGTCGACGGTGGGAACGGGCGGTAGTGCAGGGCCTGGATCGCCGCCGCGTCGTCGACCAGCGCCGCCCGCAGACCGGTCGTCCCGATGTCGATGACGAGGATCACGGCACGTCCTGCATGTGTCGAGGGCGGAACCCCTTGGCCCGCAGACGTTCACCGATGATGCCGCCGACCAGCCCGGCAAGCACGGTGACGGACAGGTTGAACAGCAGCGCGAACCAGCGCACGTCGCTGCCACGTGCCAGACGAATCAGCACGAACACGGTCTGGGCGGCGAGATACGTCCCGACGGCGGTGACGATGCCGTGGCTCAGCGGGAGGCCGACGCGTTGCACCCACGCCGCACAGCCGGCACCGAGCACGAATCCGAGGACCGCGCCGATCACGAGGAACGTGGCGAGAGTGGAGTCATCGCCGTCGGCAGCCCACCTGCTGCCGATCGAGAACGGCACGGCGAAGACGAGGCAGACCATCCCACCGGCCTTGATGGCGGGCACGTCCCAGCGTTGTGGGTTCACGGCCATGGCACCGGACCGAACGGAGAGGGCAATCCGAGCTTGCCGGGGTTGAGGATCCCGTTCGGATCGAGGGCTTCCTTCAATGCGACGAGCACGCCGTGTGCGGCCCCGAGCGCCTCGGCCGCGAACCGTCCCCGGTTGATGCCGATCCCGTGGTGGTGCGACAGGTTGCCGCCGGCCGCGAGCACCGTGCGCTGACCGGCGTCCCACAACGCGACGTATGTGGACTCGACGGCGTCGGCCGGCGGCGTGGCGGCGAACGTGAAGTACAGGCACGCCCCGTCGAGGTACGAGTGTGAGAGGTGGCAGGTGGCGGCCATCGCATGGGGAACGGCCAGGAGCGCCGCTCGCGTGCGGTCGAACACCTCGACGATCCTCGACCACGGCGCGGCGATCTCCATCGTGTCGACCACGAACCCCTTGCGGGTCAGGTCCTGCAGGGCCGACGTGTCGTTGCGGTGCTCGAGCCAGTGAGCGACCAGCGCGTCGTCGGCGGCGCTGGCTCCGACCGCCGCGCACGACTCGGCGACCACCGACATCGTGGCGTCGACGATGGCGGGATGACCTTCGTCGAGCACGAGCAGGATGCAGTTCGAGCCGTCGCCACCCCGACCGCGTGCCGCCTCCTCGGCGTCGTAGAGCCGAAGCACGGCTGGCGTCGCCCCGCGGCGGAGTGTCGAACGGCACGCTTCGACGGCCGCCGCGAACGTCGGGACCGAGTAGGCGGCACGCCGGTCGGCGGCGGGCACGGGATGGGCCCGCAGCCACACCCGGGTGACGACGCCGAGCGTGCCTTCTGACCCGGTGAACAACTGGTTGAGATCGGGCCCGACGGCGCCGGCGGGACTGCCGCCGGTGTGGACCACGGTCCCGTCGGCCAGCACGACTTCGAGACCGACGACCATGTCCTCGATCTTGCCGTAGCGAGTGGAGTACTGGCCGGCACCCCGGCAGGCGACCCAGCCCCCAATTGTCGCCAGGTCGAAGCTCTGCGGGAAGTGGCCGACGGTGAGCCCGTGCTCGGCGCGCAACTCGAACTCGAGGTCGGGCCCGAACGTTCCGGCCGCCACCTCGACGACACCCGACTCCACGTCGACGTCGCCGATGCCGTCGAGCGCGGTGGTGTCGAGCACGACCCCACCGTGGATCGGCACCGACGCCCCGGACACCCCGCTGCGGCCGCCGGCGGCGGTGACCGGGATCCGCGCCTCGTTGCACGCGGCGAGAACCGCTGCCACCTCCGACGTGGACGTCGGTCGAACGACCGCGGCGGCCATGCACGGGACCATGCCGGCGAGCGACCAGTGCAGCGCGAGTGGCCACCAGTCGCGACTCGCCTCCGCCACGCGCGGCATGTCGGTGATCGTCTCGCAGATCGAAGCCAGCCGCTCGAGCAGGGACGGCGGGAGGGGAGCGACGTCGCTCGCCAGTCGCTGACCCGCGCCCGTCAGTTCGATCGGTGGTGTCGGCGTCGTCATCGCCGCAGTGCGTGTTCCGTGCGATCACGCATGGCCGGAGAGCAGTTCGTCCTCGGTGACGACAGCCGCGTGCTGTTCGGACTCGCAGAGCCGTCGATAGTCGGCGACCTGACGAGCGATCTCGTCAGCGTCCCAGCCGAGCTCGGCGCCGATCAGGGCGGCCACCGCCGGCGCCGCGGCGAGGCTTGCGGCACGGTTGAACAGGTGGGCGCGGGTGCGGCGGGCGAGCACGTCGTCGAGTGTCGTCGCCATCTCGTGGCGGACCGCGTGGACGGCCTCGGCGCGGACGTACGGCAGGCCCGGCACGAGGGGCTCGGCGAGCGACGGATCGAACGCGATCAAGGCCTTGACCTCGGCGACTTCGGATCCGTACCGGCCGGCCAGGTGCGCATCGGCGCTGTGGGGCAACAGATCCTTGTAGCCGTCGGCGCCGACGAGCTTCAGCTTCTTGGTACGCGACCGGCCGCGAGTGCCGAGCGCGCGCTGGACGGCGTCGACCGTGTCGTGGGCCATCGCCCGGTACGTCGTGAGCTTGCCACCCGTGACCCGGATCAGGCCGGCCTCGCTCGACGCGACCTGATGCCCGCGGGAGAGATCGGCCGTGCGACCCGACGTGGCGGCCTTGACGAGCGGGCGCAGGCCCGCCCACTGGCCGGTCACGTCGTCGGTCGTGACTCCGGTCGTGATCGAGCGGTTCAGCGCGCCGAGCACGTACGCGACGTCGTCGCCGGTGCACTGCGGGTCGTCGAGCGGCCCGTCGTAGTCGGTGTCGGTGGTGCCGATGTAGGTGTGTTCGTACGTGCCGTCTGGCCGTGGACCCCACGGCACCACGAACAGGCTGCGCTTGTCGCGCGGCACGGGGATGACGACGGCGATGTCGTTGCGGACCTTGTGCCACGGCACGGTGAGGTGGATGCCCTTCGCCGGTCGGATCGAGTCGGGGTCGGATTCCTCGTCGAGGGCGCGGACCTCGTCGGTCCACACACCTGTGGCGCTGACGACGACTCGGGCGCGGATGGTGACGTCGCCTGCACCGGTGTCGACCACGGCACCGTCGATGCGGCCGTCATCGTCGCGTGTGAACGACGTGACGCGGGTGCGGTTGGCGACGGCCGCGCCATGCCGGGCGGCCGTGCGGACGACCGCCAGCGTCAGGCGGGCGTCGTCGGTCGCCGCGTCGAAGTAGAGATACGCCGACGCCAACCGCTCGCGCGGCATCGTGGGCAGGTGGGCGAAGGCGGCGTCGGCCTTGAGGCGCCTGTGCCGCTTGCCGATCCGCCACCCTCCGGTCAGGTCGTACATCCACATCGCCGTGCCGAGGCCGCGGGCGATCTTGCGTGAGATGACACCGTCCTTGGTGAGCACCGGGATCATGAACGGCAGGACGCGGACGAGGTGGGGAGCGTTGCGGAGGAGTCGGTGCCGTTCGTGCAGGGCTTCGTAGACGAGACGGACATCACCGTTCTGGAGGTACCGCAGACCACCGTGGATCAGCTTGGAGCTCTTCGACGAGGTCCCGCTGGCGAAGTCGTCACGCTCGACGAGCGCCGTGCGGAGGCCCCGTGTCACGGCGTCGAGGGCAACCCCGGCGCCCGTGATCCCGCCGCCGATGACGAGCACGTCGAACTCCTCGTCGCGGAGTCGGTCGAGCATCGTGGCGCGGTCGAACGCGGCAGCGGCCATTGCGTCGATGCTAGGGCTGGGCACCACCGAGCGCGCCAACGCACCCCGACTATGGTCCGATTCGGCCGCCGCGATGACCACGACCTACGACCCGAAGCACGCCGCCTACCACGACGAAGCCGACGTGCGCGGCGAGATGACGCGGGTGTTCGACGTGTGCGACGGGTGCCGCCGGTGCCTGCACCTTTGCTGGTCGTTCCCGTCGCTGTTCGAGATGCTCGACGCGATCGGTGGCGGTGACGCCGGCGCCCTCACCCCGGCCCAGCAGGACCGCGTCGCCGACGAGTGCTTCCAGTGCCGGCTGTGTCGCGACAACTGCCCGTACGTGCCCGGCTTGCACGAGCTGGCGATCGACTTCCCGCGGCTGATGGCGCGGACGCAGGCGATGCGCCACTCGACCGGCCAGCGCACGATGGCGGCGATCGTCGCCGATCGCCTCCTGGGCCGTGCTGACCTCGTCGGGCGGCTGGCGACCTTGACCGCGCCGGTCAGCAACTGGCTCGTCGGGATCGAACCGAGCACGATTCGGCGCAGGGTGCTCGCACGGGTCACCGGGCTGACCGCACGGCGCCGGTTGACGCCATTCGCGCGGCGCAGGTTCTCGAGCACGATCGAGCGGCGAAGGACGGCGGGTGACCCCGCTGCGGAGCGGCGCGTGACGGTGTTCCCGACCTGTCTCGTCGAGTACCGCCGGCCGCAGATCGCCACCGCCCTCCTCGACGTCTACTCGCACAGTCGCATCGCGTGTGAGGTCGCCGATGTCGGCTGCTGTGGCGCGCCCTGGCTCACCGCCGGTGACACCCGACGGTTCGCTGCTCAGGCATCGCGCAACGTCGCCACGCTCGCCGCAGCGATACGCGCCGGCACCGACGTCGTCGTCGCCCAACCGACGTGTCACGCGGTGATCACCACCGACTACGTCGACCACGTCGGTGGGAGCGACGCCGAACTGGTCGCCGGCCGGACGTTCGATGCCCTGCGCTACCTTGCCGACCACGTCGCCGACCAGTCCGTCGATGGGTCCCCCGGTCGGACCGGCCGCCGCGGCGAGGGGACGGCGCTGGAGGCGCCGACGACGATCGTCCACCACGAGCCGTGCCCCGCACTCGGCGACGAGTCCCCGTCGCCGGCTCGTCGGCTGTTCGAGATGTCCGGCGCAATTGTCGACGACGTGCGTCGCAGCACGGGCGTCGACGCCAGATGGGCGCTGCGCGTCGCCAACGAGCGGATCGCCCTCGCCATCGCCGGCGAGCTCGGAGCCGAGATCGACCGATCGACCGCCGATGTGGTCTCCGGGAGCTGCGTGCTCACCAACAGCTCCATCGCCGAGCAGACCGGCCGCGAGGTGGTCCACCCGTTCGAGATCCTCGCCGGCGCCGCCCACTTCGCCCGCCGACGAGGGCGGCGGCGAGGCGGCTCGGGCGACGCGACGTGAGACGGGCCGGTGCCGGACATCTCGCCGTACACCTCGCCGTACATCTCACGACGTTCCGGCACATTTCTCCCAGCGCCCAAATTCCTCTGGCGCAGACGGTTCAGGCGGTTCTAGTGTCGGTCGTCTGACGAGAATACGCACTGGGGGACACACCGAGGTGTCAGCGCACGAACTCGAATGGCGCATGCTCGGCGCATGCCGAGGTCTGGAACCGGCGATCTTCTATCCCGAAGATGACGAGGCAGCCGAGGTGGCGAAAGAGGTGTGCGAGCTCTGCGGGGTTCGTCGCGCCTGCCTCGAATACGCCCTGTCCAACCGGGAGAAGGCGGGCGTGTGGGGCGGCGCCACCGAACGTGAGCGACGGCGCATCATCCGCCAACGCCGTCGTTCTGCTTGACCCGTTCGGCCTAGCCTCGCTCCGATGACCGCCATCGACGACTTCGGGGGGTGGCCCGCGCTCCTGACGATGCTGCTCGACCGCCACCACCTGACTGCTGATCAGGCGCACGCCGCGATGTCGACGATCCTCGGCGGCGACGCGACGCCGGCGCAGTTGATCGGGTTCGTCGTCGCCCTCCGATCCAAGGGTGAGAGCGCCGAGGAGCTGTCGGGGTTGCTCGACGCCGTGCTGGAGGCCGCCGAGCTCGTGCCGCTGTCCGACGAGCTCCGGGCGTCGGCGATCGACATCGTCGGCACGGGCGGAGACGGCTCGCACTCGATCAACGTGAGCACGATGGCGGCGATCGTCGTCGCCGGCGCCGGTGTCCCGGTCTGCAAGCACGGCGCTCGCGCCGCATCGTCGAAATGCGGTACGGCGGATGTGCTGGAGGCGCTCGGGGTAGTCGTCGAGTTGACGCCGAACGGTGTGCGGCAATGCGTCGAGCGGGCCGGGATCGGATTCTGCTTCGCGCCGCGGTTCCATCCGGCGTTCCGCTTCGCTGCGCCGTCGCGCCGCGAGATCGGCATCCCGACGGTGTTCAACCTGCTCGGCCCGATGGCGAACCCGGGTCGGGTCCAGCGTCAGTTGATCGGCGTCGCCAACCCGGCGTACGCGGAGCGGATGCTGCAGTCGCTGCGCCACCACGGGTCGACCGATGCGTGGGTCGTGCACGGCAACGGGCTCGATGAGCTGAGCACAACCGGTCCCTCGTCGGTGCTCGCGCTGCGCGACGGCGTGGTCGAGCACTTCGAGGTCGACGCCTTGTCGATCGGTCTCCCGGTGGCGGTGAAGGCCGACCTCGCGGGCGGCGAGCCGGACGAGAACGCGGGTGCCGTCCGCCGGTTGCTCGATGGCGTGCGCGGGCCGCACCGCGACATCGTCGTGCTCAACGCCGCCGCCGCACTGATCGTCGCCGGGCAGGCCGATTCGCTGGCGGAGGGTGCGGAGAAAGCGGCCGCGACGATCGACTCCGGTCGTGCCGGCGAGACGCTCGACGCTTTCGTGCGTGAGTCGCAAGCTGCCGCCGCCGATGCCCGCGAGCTGACGCGTGAGCGCCGCCTCGACGCCGTTGCCAGGCGCCTTCACCGATCCGTTCTTCGTCCGCGTGCCGGCCTCGTCGGCCAACCTCGGCCCGGGCTTCGACTCACTCGGCATGGCCCTCACGCTGTATGCCGAGGTCGGGCTCGGCGCCGCCCCGCCCGGCGCATCGCCCGTCGATCGCCATCATCCGGCGGCGGTGGTGTTCGCACGCCTGGACGGTGTGGGCACGCCGTGGGTGCGTTCGCCGATCCCGATGGGACGTGGGCTCGGCTACAGCGGCGCCGTCCGCGTCGGTGGTGCAGTGGCAGCGCTCGTGCAACGGCTCGGACCTGGCTGGCGCGAGTCGGCTGGCGCGGTCGACGAGGTACTCGCCGCGGCGTCGGCGCTCGAGGGCCACGCTGACAACGTGGCCGCTTCGCTGTTCGGCGGCGTGGTGGCGACTGCGGGTGGTCGGGCGATCCAGGTGCCGCTCGGCCTCGACCCGGCGGTCGTGGTCTGGATTCCCAGCGGCACGACGTCGACCGACCACTCGCGCAACCAGCTTCCGGCGACGGTGTCGCGCGAAGACGCAGTACACAACATCGGCCACGTGGCGATGCTCGTTGCGGCCTTGGCCGCCGGCGACTCCGGGGCGCTGCGCGAGGCGGCGAGTGACCGCCTGCACCAGGAGTTGCGCCTCGCCGACGCGCCGATGTTCGCGACGGGCGCTCGATGCCGGTCTCGAGCACGGCGCCTGGTGCGGATGGCTGAGCGGGAGCGGCCCGACGATCGCGATGCTGTGCACGGCGGACACGGCCACCGGATTGGCGGCGGCGCTCCCCGAGGGCGGTCACACCAAGGTGCTGCGGATCGACCACGACGGTGCCGTGGCCGAGCTCATGCCGGCGTCGGGCTGACGTCGATCGGGAACGCCCATGTGCCCGTGCAGGCGACGACGTCGACCTGGCCGGCCACCTTGTCGAAGTGTCGGGCGAGGCACAGCGCCTCGTCGATCTGCTGGCGCCCGAGCGGGCGGTCGGCATCGACCGCGGCCGGCGCCGCGACCGGGAGTGACTGTCCCGCCGAGCCGGCGACCACGACGTCGACGAGCCGGGCCCGATCGATGACCCAGGTGACGTCGCCACTGCGGACCTCGCAGCGCCGTGCCTCGCGCAGCGTCTCGACGAGCCGATGGCGGCGCACCGCGCCCTGCAGGGCGCCGAGCCGATCGCGGACGTGGGCAGCCTCCTCGAACCGTTGCTGGGCGGCGAGGCGTGACATCTTCATGACGAGCGCCTCGGCGACAACCGACGGATCCCCACCCAGCGTCTGGGCGGCAGTGCGCACGGCGGCGTCGTACGACGTGTTATCGGCGAACCCGGCGCACGGACATTGGGCGACGCCGAGCTGCGCGGCGCCGCACGGAACCGCGTCGGGTGACGGGACGTGCGATCGTCCGAGCCGGATCGAGCACCGTCGCAATGGCAGCGCCGAGATGATCGCGTCGATGACGAGTGTCGCCATGGTCCGCGACGGCAGCGGGCCGAGGTGGATTCCGGTGCGTGCCGGTTCGCGGACGATCGCCAGGCGCGGCCATGCCGAGTCGGTGTCGAGCCGGATGTAGCAGTACTTGTCGGCCCGGGTGCCGGCGCGGTTGTAGCGGGGGAGCGCGCTCGCGATCAGGCGGCTCTCGACGACCGCTGCCGAGAGCGGATCGGGCAGGTCGAGGTGCCGCACCGTCTGGGTCTCGCGCAGCATCGGCCCGATCTTGCGGCGGTCGTCGCTGCCGAAGTAACTGCGCACCCGCTGACGGAGGTTGGTCGCCTTGCCCACGTACAGCACCTCGTCGCGGTGCCCGCAGAACAGATAGACGCCGGGGGAGCGGGGCAGGTGCGAGGTCAGCTTCAGCTTCGCCGATTGCGGGTGCCCGGCCAGCTTGGCGAGCGCGACGAGATCGTCGAGGCCGAGCACGCCGAGCCCGGCCGCCCGTTCGAGCAGCAGGTGCAGGAGATCGGTCGTGGCGAGCGCGTCGTCGAGCGCCCGGTGGGTGGGTCGGTGGTCGAGCCGGAACCGGCTCGCCAACGTGCTGAGGCGGCAGTCGGGCACCTCGTCGCGCACGAGCCGGCGGGCGAGCGCGGCGGTGTCGACCACGGTCGGCGAGATCGTCGACCGGCCGTCGCGCTCGAGCGCGGCCCGCAAGAACGCGAGGTCGAACCCGACGTTGTGCCCGACGAACACCGCTCCGTCGATGAAGTCGACGAGCGAGCCGAGCACGGCGTCGATCCGCGGGGCGGGGCCGACCAGCGCATCGGTGAGCCCGGTGAGCACGCTGATCCGGGGCGGGATCGCCCGTCCGGGATTGACGAGCGTCTGGAACGTCGCCAGGCACTCGCCGCCGCGGACCTTCACCACGCCGATCTCGGTGATCATGTCGTTGTTGCGGTCGCCGCCGGTGGTCTCGAGGTCGAGCACGCAGAACGTCGCCTCCGCCAGTGGCGTGCCGAGATCGTCGAAGCTGCGCTGTCCCAACATCGCGGCAACTGCCATGGGGCGCCATGGAAGCACGAACACACGTTCGCGTCAAGAACAACTGTTCGGGACGCCGTCCAGCCCGACCGATACGATCAAGGTATGGACGACACGCACGGCGACGACACGGCTTCGACGCCGAGCGCGCTCGAGCATCGTCACCTGCGCAGTGCGTTGGAGTTCGCCGTCGCCATCGCCCAGGAGGGACAGAAGCTGCGGCCGCCGCTCAAGTACCCGGCCGCGTTCAAGCCGTACATGAAGCTGTCCCGCCTACCGGCGGCGGCGCTCGGCCCGCTGCGACGTGTCATGGAGGCCGACGAAGTGTTCCGCACGCGCATCGCCGCCGGCGCCGTTCCCGAGCTCGTCGATCCGATCGGGACGCTGTGGCTCCAGCGTCCCGAGGGTTGGGCCGAGCGCGTCACGCAACTGGTCAAGGAGGCCGACGAGGAGGCCTCCCGTGCCGATGCCGCGGCCGCCCTTCACCGCGAGGTGCGAAAGCGCGAGGCGGCCGAACACGTCACGACGCGGTCGCGAGTCGAGGTGATCGCACTCGAGGCGCGAGTCGCGGCGCTCCAGGGTGAGATCGACCAGCTCCGCGCCGATCTGACCAAGGCACAGGATGCGACCGCCGAAGCCAAGGCCGAGCTCTCCGACGCCCGGATCGAGGTGCGCCATGCCAAGGATCGGGAGGCGGCGGCCACGGCGAAGCTCGAGCGGGCCGAGTCCGAACGGGCGGCGGCAGTGGCCGCCAGGCAGTCCGCCGAGGGAGTCCGTGACTCGGTGATCGCCGACCGGGCGGCGGCGGTCGTCGAGGCCACCGAACTGTCGGGGATCGCTGCCCTCGCCCAGGATCTCGCCGAGCAGCTGGCGGCGCTGAGCAGCCCGCCGGCCGACCGCAAGGGGCCACGTGGTACGCCCCGTCGCCGGGCGATGCCGCTTCCCGGCGGTGTCGCCGGCGATTCCGAGGCCGCCACCGAGTACCTCGTTCGCTCCGGAGCCTCGGTGGTGATCGACGGCTACAACGTGGCCAAGCTCGGTTGGCCGGCGCTCGATCTCGAGATGCAGCGGCAGGTCCTGCTCGACGCGGTCGAGAACGTCGCCCGCCGGTACGGCTCGGATCTCACGGTCGTGTTCGACGGTGCCGCCGTGGTCGGCGCGTCGGCGGACCAGCGGCGCCTCGTACGGGTCATGTACTCACCCGACGGCGTGATCGCCGACGACGTCATCCGCTCCGAGGTCGCTCGGTTGCCGGCCGCCCGTCACGTCGTCGTCGTCACCAACGACAAGGCGATCATCACCGATGTACGGGCCCTCGGCGCCAACACGGTGTCGAGCGATCGCTTCGTCGCCCTCGCCAAGCGCTGACGATCCGGGGTTCGACGCGCTCCTCGTCCGCCGCATTGCCGACGAGGATCGCCATACGCACGCCGCTCAGAACACCGCGTGACGCCGCCCTGTGCCACACGGGCTGCCGATCCCGGGCAGGCCAGCGCGATCCTCGACCGAACGGAGTGCATTTGCCCTGGTCAGGAGTGATGTAACACCCCCCGTTTAGGGTGGTTGGTGCCGACTTCCCCCGATCGAAGATCCATGTGATCGGAGGATTCAGATGAGTGAGACGATGCTCGGGGTCGAGGAGTTGCTCGATCCGGAGGCGCTCGAGACGCTCGACGGGCGAGAGCTGGCCGAGTTGTTCAAGCGTCTCGAACAGATGCGCCGACGTACCGAGGGTGCGTTGGCGGCGGTGATCGGTGAGGTCGACCAACGTGGTCTGCATCGCGGTGACGGCCACAACAACGTCAACGGGTGGTGCCGGGCGTTGGGACGCTGGTCCGACAGTGAGTGCCGTGACCGGATCCGCACCGCGGCGTTGATCCGTTGCTGTGACCGGTTCCGCGATGCGGTGATGGGTGGTGAGATCGGTGTCGCCCAGTCGCACGAGTTGGGGCGGGCGTTCGCCAATCCGCGCTGCGGATCACAACTCGTCGATGTGGCTGGGGTGATGGTCGACAATGCCACGAAGTTGTCGCATCACGAGTTCCGCATCACGGTGCAGGCGGTGGGAGATGCTGGCCGACATGGACGGCGCCCACAAGACCGCCGAAGCGGCCCATGAGGGACGTCGGGCGGGGATCGCCGAGGTCGGCGAAGAGATCCATCTCCACGCCCGCGGTGGGTTGGCGCAGGGTGCGGTGATGACGGAGATCTTGGAACGGTTCTGCGACGCCGAGTTCACCGCCGACTGGGACGCAGACGCTCGCCCGCTTCGGCGACGCGGCGTGTTACTCGTTGATGCCACGCTCGGATGCGCAACGCCGCTTCGACGCGATGTACGCGATCTTCGAACGCGCCGCTGCGACGTCCCCGGACGCCACCGGCGCGGTGCCGCTGGTCAACTTGGTGTTCGACGTCCCCACGCTCGAGCGCTACCTCGCCGGAACCGGCGACGTGGTGGCACCGGCCGATCCGCGCCAGCGGCGGTGCGAGACCGTCTCCGGTATGCCGGTCCCACCCAGCCGACATCGTGGCGGCGATGATCTGGGGGCAGGTGCGACGGGTGGTGGTCGACTCGGCGGGGGTGGTGATCAACATGGGACGGCGGCGACGGCTGTTCACCGGCAACGCCCGCCAAGCCATCCTGCTGCAATCGAGTCGTTGTGTGGTGGCCGGGTGTGCGGCACCGATCCGACGCTGCCAAGCCGACCACCTCACCGAATGGGGCCGACTCGGACACACCAACGGCCCCAACGGCGCACCCGTATGTGGCCGCCACAACCGGTTGAAGAACACCGGCTACCGGGTCCATCGCGACGACGAGGGCTTCTGGCACACCTACCGACCCGACGGCACCGAAATCAACTGACCGCGGATCGACAACCGACAAGCTGCTGATCGACCGGCTGAAGTCCGCCGAACCGACAAACGACACCCGCCGATCGACAACCGACGCCCGCCGAAGGGTGCCGGGCTGGTGTGGACGCGCGCCCGCGATGGGCGTGACACCCCTTGGTCAGGATCGGGAGTATGAGAGAGCCACACGATCCGACACGGCATCCGTCAATGGGCGCTGACACGCGCGCCACTTCGCCGGGGCGCCGCGCTGGCCTCGTCATCATCTGCGACGAGTGCGTGAAGCAGTGCACGCCCACATGCGACGACTGCGTCGTGACATTCGTGTTGCGTGCCGCCGACGATGCGCCCGCGCCACTGACACTCGATGTTGCCGAGGGGGCCGGCGCTTCGGTCGTGCGCCTGCTCGAACAGGCCGGGATGATCCCCGCTCTGCAGTACGAGGAGGCGGTGTGAGCGTGAGGTGCCGCGCCCGTACCCTGGTGGGGCGTGCGACCTGTCCAACCGCTCCCGACGTTCGACGACCTGGTCGGGCTGGCGCGTGAGCACGGCATCGAGCATCTCGGCGTTGCGCCGGCGGCGGTCCTCGGCAGGGCGCGCGCGGCGCTCCACGAGCGTAAGGCCGCCGGGCTGCACGCCGGGATGGAGTTCACGTACCGAAACCCGGACCGGTCCACCGATCCCGGTCGTGCCGTAGAGGGCGCGCGGTGCGTGATCGTCGGAGCCCGTCCGTACCTCGCCGACGACACGCCGCCACGGCCGGAGGGTGCGCAGGGCGCCGTCGCAAGGTACGCGTGGACCGACCACTACGCGCCGCTGCGCGACGGCCTGCGCGTCATCAGCCATCGACTCCGCAAGGCGGGCCACCGCTCCGTAGTGTTCGCCGACGACAACTCGATCGTCGACCGTGAGGTCGCCTACCTGGCGGGCATCGGCTGGTTCGGCAAGAACGCCAACATCCTGCTCCCCGGCGCCGGCAGCTGGTTCGTGCTCGGCTGCGTCGTCACCACCGCCGAGTACCCGTTGGCGACACCGCTGGCCGACGGGTGCGGGTCGTGCCGGCGCTGCCTCGACGGCTGCCCAACCGGCGCGATCGTGGCGCCTGGAGTCGTCGACGCCAACCGCTGCCTGGCCTGGCTCGTGCAGCAGCCGGGCACGTTCCCGGTCGAGTATCGCGAGACGCTCGGCGACCGGTTCTACGGGTGCGACGACTGCCAGACGGTCTGCCCGCCCTCAGTCCGGCACGGCCGCCATCACACGGTGACCCTGGGCGACGACGCCCAGGCGTGGGTCGACGTGCTCGACGTGCTCGAGGCGTCGGACGAGTCGTTGATCGAGCGCTACGGGCGGTGGTACCTGGCCGACCGCGATCCGCGCTGGTGGAGGCGCAACGCGCTGATCGTGCTCGGCAACACGGGGGACGGCGCGGACGACCGGACCGTCGCGACCATCAACCGCTACCGCACGTCGTCCGATCCGATCCTGCGTGAGCACGCCGAGTGGGCCGCCGAACGACTCGGCCTCGCCGTCGCCCGGTCGAACCGACGGATCCACCCAAGAACCCACCGCGGTGACGGCTTGAAGCACCTCCTCGTCACCAACGACTTCCCGCCCAAGATCGGCGGCATCCAGTCGCTGCTGTGGGAGTGGTGGCGGCGGCTGCCGCCGGAGTCGTTCGCGGTGCTCACCAGCCCTACCGCGGTGCGGCCGAGTTCGACGCCGCCCAGCCGTTCCAGGTCGCTCGAATCCGTGAGCCGGTGCTGCTGCCGCACCCGTTCATGATCCGACGCGTCGACGCCATGGCCCGCAACGTCGGGGCCGATCTGGTCGTGCTCGACCCGGCGATCCCGCTCGGCCTGATCGGTCCATCGCTGGCACTGCCGTACGACGTCGTGCTGCACGGCGCCGAGGTCACGGTCCCCGGTCGGATCCCCGGGTCGAAGCAGGCACTCGGTCGTGTGCTGCGCGGCGCCCGTCACGTGATCGCCGCCGGTGGGTACCCGGCAAAGGAGGCCGAGCTCGCCGCCGGGCAGGCGCTGCCGATCACGGTCGTGCCGCCCGGTGTCGACATCGAACGCTTCCGGCCGCTCACCGACGAGGAACGGCGGGCGGCGCGTGAGCACCACGGCCTGCCGACCGACGCCGAGCTGATCGTGTCGATCTCACGGCTCGTCCCCCGCAAGGGGTTCGACACCGCGATCCGCGCCGTCGCCAAGCTGGCGCCGAGCCGTCCCGATCTGGTCCTCGCCATTTCCGGCCGTGGTCGCGACCAGGATCGGCTCCGGAAGCTCGTCGACGAGCTCGGGGCTCCCGTGCGCTTCCTCGGACGCGTGCCGAACGACGAGTTGCCGGCGCTGTACGGATGCGCCGACCTGTTCACCATGCTGTGCCGCAACCGGTGGGGCGGTCTCGAGCAGGAGGGCTTCGGCATCGTGTTCGTCGAGGCCGCGGCGTGCGGTGTGCCACAGGTCGCCGGCGATTCCGGCGGGGCTGCTGAGGCGGTGGCCGACGGCGAGACCGGCCTCGTGATGCGCCACCCCGAAGACGTCGACGCCGCGGCCGCGGCGTTCGAGATGCTGCTCGACGACCACGCCCTCCGGGCGTCGATGGCCACTGCGTCCCGGGCCCGGGCGATCGAGGAGTTCTCCTACGACCGGCTGGCGGTGCGCCTCGGCGAAGCGCTCGGCGTCGCCTGACGACGCTCAGAGAACAGCCGATCAGCCGATCGGTCAGGTGACGCTCAGACGATCGGTTCGGCGGGTGGTGGTGCGAAACGCACCGCCAGACCCTTGGCGGCGACCTGGAACAACGACACGGGTTCGGGCAGGCCGCGCAGCCGGAACTGACCGACGGCCAAGAAGCGCACGCCGTCGGTCGACACCTCCCGTGCGGCGTCCCGCGTCTCGCCGGACACCAGGATCTGTCCACCGTGGGCGACGGCACTGATGCGCGCCGCAGTGTGGACCGGCAAGCCGATGTAGTTGCCCTCGGTGAGGGTCGGGAAGCCGCTGTGGATCCCGATCCGGACGCGCACGTCGAGCCCGTCGGGCCACGCGCGGGCGCGCAACTCACGTTGGATCGCAACAGCCGTCTCGATTGCGGATGCCGGACGTTCGAACACCGCGAAGAACTCGTCGGCGCGGGTCTCGACGACGTCACCGCGGCAACGAATCGCCGCGTCGCGCAGGATCGCCCGCAGATCGTTGAGGAGCTCGCCGTAACGATCGCCCAGTCGGCGGACCAGCTCGGTGGAGCCCTCGACGTCGGTGAGCAGCATCGTCACGAAGCCGTCCGGGAGGTGCGCCGGCTCGCGGGCGAGCGCACCTCCGAGCTCGCGCTCGGATTGCAGCTGGCCGGTGATGAAGCCGACCGGCACGATCCCGTACTTCTTCGCTGCGTTCAGCAACCGCTTGCGGGCGCGCTCCCTGGCGCGCTCGTCCTCGAACTTGACCTGACTGA
Source organism: Ilumatobacteraceae bacterium (assembly GCA_963776935.1). Lineage (GTDB taxonomy): Bacteria > Actinomycetota > Acidimicrobiia > Acidimicrobiales > Ilumatobacteraceae > JALOLG01. The sequence continues at coordinate 638,535 of CAVZOP010000002.1, forward strand.
AGCGGGCGAGAGCGTTGCGGACGTGGGCCTCGTCGTTGATCGGCAGCCTCCGCCGACCGTGGGAGTCGACGTACGCGAACGCGCTGTTGGGGAGGTCGGCTCGGTTCGTCGAATCGAGTCGCGCCATGCACCGACGCTAACAACGCACTCGGGAACGAAGCGACGACTCCGACCGCGAAGATGTGTCGCAGAGGTCACGCTGCTGGCATCCTGATCGGCGATGGATGGAACGGTTGCGTCGAGCGCCGGCAACGGCATCGTGCGCTTCAACCTGATGGCGACGGCGTTGTTCGGTGTGACGGCCGTGTACGCCGCGGTCGTGTTCTCGACCACCGCCCAGTGGATCGGTGCGATCACCGCGATCGGGTTGTTCGCGGTGGGAGTGTTCACGTTCCTGTGGGCGTACTGGAACGCGGTGCAGCGCAGCCGGACTGACGAGATCTCGGTCGCCCAGCTGTTCTTCCTGCTCGGACCGCCGACTCCGTCGCACATCCGGCGGGTGATGCTGCTGACACTGTTCGCTCAGGTCGTGATCGCGGTGGCGACGACGCTTGCCCGACCCGACGGTCCCGACGGCAATCCGGGATCGTCGCTCGCCGTCGGCTTCCTGGTGCCGATGCTCGGGTTCGGTCTCAATGGCCTGTGGGCCTCCGTCCACGGGGCATTCCCGCCGCGCTCGGATCCGGCGGCCGCGGCGCACCGCGACAGCGCCGTCACCGACACGGGTGACGAGATCGGGCAGAATGCAGACCATGGCTGAGACCGCATCCGAGACCATCACGATCGCAGCCGCGCCCGAGTCGGTGTGGGCGATCGCCGTCGACCTCGAGCGGTACCCCGAGTGGGCGCACGACGTGAAAGACGTCGTGATCACCGAGCGCGACGACGCAAGGCCGCCCGGTCGAAGTCGAGTTCCGCACGTCGGCGCTCGGGCGCAGCACCCACTACACGTTGGCGTACGACTACAGCGAGGCACCTGCGGCGCTCGCGTGGCGGATGGTCAAGGGCGACATCCAGCGTTCGATCGACGGTGCGTACCACTTCACCCCGACGCCTGACGGCGGCACCCAGGTGCGCTACGACCTCGCCATCGACCTCGTCGTCCCGCTCCCCGGCTTCGTGAAGCGCCGCGCTGAACGGCGCATCCTCAACGCCATCAAAGAGCTCAAGGCGCACGCCGAGGCGTGACCGGCCCTGGTCTTCACGTCGGCATCGACGTCGGCGGGACGAAGTGCCTCGGGGTCGCGCTCGACGCCGAGGGCAACCTCGTCGGTGAGGATCGCCGGCCCACGCCGCGCGGGACGGGCAGCGTCGACCGGTTGATCGACACCCTGGTGGAACTCGCCGGCTCACTCGGGACGTACGACTCGCTCGGGGTCGGAGTACCCGGGCCTGGTGACCCGTGAGGGTGTGTTGCGGGCCGCTCCGAACCTCGACGGCGTCGCCGACTTCGACGTCGCCGGCGGGCTCCGGGCGCGGATCGCCGCCGACGTGCGGGTCGACAACGACGCGACGTGCGCGGCGCTCGCCGAGTGGCGGCTCGGTGCCGGTCGCGGCTCGGACGACATGATCCTGGTGACGCTCGGCACCGGCATCGGCGGAGGGGTCGTCGCCGGCGGCGCTCTCCAGCGCGGTCACAACGGCTTCGCCGGGGAGTTCGGCCACATGGTGGTCGATCCGTACGGCCCGCCGTGTGTCTGCGGCCGGCGTGGGTGCTGGGAGCGGTACGCCTCGGGATCGGGGTTGGCGCGCCTCGCGCGCGAGGCGGCCGTCGGACGGCGGGTGAGCCGCGTGCTCGACCTGGCGGAAGGTGATCCCGAGGCGGTCCGCGGCGAGCACGTGCAGATGGCGGCGCGCGAGGGTGACGGCGATTCGCTGGCGGTGATCGACGAGTTCGGCCGGTGGGTCGCGCTCGGTCTCGTGAACCTCACGAACGCACTCGATCCCGACGTGTTCGTGCTCGGCGGAGGACTCGCGGCGGGCGCCGACCTGTACCTCGCCCCGATCCAGCGCTGGTTCGGTGAGCTGATCTACTCGCCCGATCTGCGCAAGCACCCACGCGTCGCGTTCGCCCACTGGAACGAGCGCGCCGGCGCCGTCGGCGCGGCATTGCTCCACCAGACTCGACGATTAGGACTCGGACGGCCTGTAATTGGCGCGAGCTTCGTCGATCTCGCGCCAGGCCTCTTCTCGGCCACCCATCCCGAGCGTCGAGCTGTGCTTGTCGGGTTCGAGCGCCTTGTAGACCTCGAAGAAGTGCTGGATCTCGGCGCGCAGTTGCGGCGTCAGGTCTTCGATGTCGTGGGCGTCCTGCCAGCGCGGCTCCTTCGACGGGACGCAGATCAGCTTGGCGTCCTCGCCCGCTTCGTCGCGCATGTACAACACACCGAGCGGGCGGGCCTCGACCCAGACACCCGGGTACACGGGGTCTTCGAGCAACACCAACGCATCCAGTGGATCGCCGTCGCCGCCGAGCGTGTCGGGCACGAAGCCGTAGTCAGCGGGGTACGTGGTGGCGGTGAACAGCCGCCGATCGAGGAACACCCGACCGGTCTCGTGATCGATCTCGTACTTGTTGCGGCTGCCCCGCGGGATCTCGATCACGATGAAGATGCACCCTTCGGCGGGTGACTTGGGCATCCGGCGATCATCCCACATCGCGAGAACCCAGCCGAGGGTGCCGTACCGGCAGCCAGTAGCGTCGGATTCATGGAGTTTCGTCGCATCACGAATCTGCCGCCGTACGTGTTCACGATCATCAACAACTTGAAGATCGAGGCACGGCGGGCAGGCGCTGACGTGATCGACCTCGGCTTCGGCAACCCCGACATCGCCTCACCCGAGATCGCCGTCGACAAACTCGCCGAAGCCGCCAGGAACGCCCGCAACCACCGCTACTCGCTGAGCCGCGGGCTCCCGAAGCTGCGCGAGGCGATCGCCGGCTACTACGCCAGGACGTGGGACGTCGAACTCGATCCGGAGCTCGAGATCACCAACACGATCGGATCCAAGGAGGGCTTCAGCCACCTGATGTGGGTGTTGCTCGATCGTGGCGACGCGGCGATCGTGCCCAGTCCGAGCTACCCGATCCACATCTACGGTCCGCTGTTCGCCGGCGCCGACCTGCGCCAGGTGCCGATGCGCGGGCTCACCCACCCGGAAGCCCGCCAGAACTTCGCCGACGACTTCTTCGCCAGCCTGCACACGGCGTACGACGTCGGCTGGCCGAAGCCACGTGTGCTCGTGATCTCGTTCCCGCACAACCCGACGGGTGCGAGCGTCGATCTCGCGTTCATGCAGCGCGTCGTCGACTTCTGCCTCGAGCGCGGGATGATCGTGGTCCACGACTTCGCCTACGCCGACATCGGCTTCGAAGGCGTCAAGCCCCCGAGCATCCTGCAGGCTGTCGGCGCCAGGGAGTGTGCGGTCGAGCAGTACTCGATGACGAAGAGCTTCTCGATGGCCGGCTGGCGGTGCGCGTTCATGCTCGGCAACGCCGAGGTGGTGCAAGCGCTCGTGAAGCTCAAGAGCTATCTCGACTACGGAATGTTCCAACCCGTGCAGATCGCGGCCACCGTCGCCCTCAACGAGGCGGTGGACGTGCCGAACGAGATCTGCGCGACGTACGAGCGCCGGTGCGACGTGCTCATCGACGGGCTCACGAAGATGGGGTGGAACGTCCTGAAGCCCGGCGGATCGATGTTCGTGTGGGCGCCGATCCCCGAGCCGTACGCCGAGATGGACTCGGTCGAGTTCTGCTCGATGATCGTCAGGGACTGCAACGTGGCGCTGTCGCCGGGCCTCGGGTTCGGGCCGGGCGGCGAGGGTTACGTCCGGTTCGCACTGATCGAGAACGACAAGCGCATCCAGCAGGGGCTGCGCAACCTCCGTCGCGGGCTCACCAAACTCGGGTGAGCGCGGCCCGCCGTCTGCCACGGACGCGCGAGCGATTCATGTCCCCGAAACAACGTCGCCGGTAGGTTCCGCGTGGTGCACACCGTCGTCCTGCGCGTCTGGTTGCCAGACCGGCCCGGTGCGCTCGGTCAGGTCGCCAGCCGGATCGGCTCGGTGCGCGGCGACGTGCTCGGCATCGAGATCCTCGAATCCGGTGGCGGGCGTGTGGTCGACGAGCTCGTCATCGGGCTGTCCGACGCGAGCCTGGTCGACCTGCTGATCGCCGAGGTGAGCGCGGTCGACGGAGTGTCGGTCGAACACGTACGACCGATCGACGGCGACCGGGTCGACCCCGACCTCCTGGCACTCGCGTCCGGCGCCGAGATCGCCGAGGCGGATCCGGCCGACCGACTGGCCGTGCTGTGTGCAGCCGTCGCCCGTGTCGCCGATGCCGAGTGGGCGGTCGTCATCCGCGACAAACGTGTCGTGCACTCGTTCGGAGAGCCACCCGAGCTGCCGTGGCTGCTCGCCTTCCTCGACGGCAGCCAGCACCTGCGCGACGCGAACGGCGCACCGAGCGATCTGGTCTGGGCCCACCTGCCGCGATCCGGTGTCGCGGTGGCGGCGGGGCGATCGGAGCGAACAGTGCGCGAGCGCGAACGTACCGCGCGTCGCACTGCTCGCGAGGGTCGCTGACGCACTCGAGCGCTAGGGCTCGTCGCCCCAACCGCGTGAACGCTCGACCGCCCGCAGCCACTGGGCGTGGGCGATGTCGGCGAGCGTCCGGTCGTCGGCGGGCGTGAACGTGGCGTCGAGTTGCCAGCGGGCGGCGATCGTATCGAGGTCGGGCCAGACGCCTTCGGCGAGGCCGGCGAGGAACGCCGCCCCGAGGGCGGTGGTCTCCTGGTCGACGGGTCGTCGAACCGGTACCCCGAGCTGATCGGCCTGCATCTGCAGCATGATGTCCATCGCCGACGCGCCGCCGTCGACTCGCAGGTCGGTGATCGGCGTGCCGCTGGCGGCCACCATGGCGGAGACGGCGTCGCGGGTCTGGTACGCCATCGCCTCGATGACCGCCCTGGTCAGATGGGCCCGTGTGGTGCCGCGGGTGATCCCGAGAACGATGCCGCGCGCGTGCGGATCCCACCACGGCGAGCCGAGCCCGGTGAACGCCGGGACGACGTACACGCCACCGTTGTCCGGCACGCTGGCGGCGAGCGGTCCGGCCTCCGTCGCGGCGTCGACGATGTTGATGCCGTCGCGCAACCACTGGATCGCGGCACCGGTGACGAAGATCGCCCCCTCGAGCGCGTACGCCACCGTCCCGTCGGCCAGCTCCCAGGCGATCGTGGTCAGCATCCCTTCGGTCGGGGGCGGGCACCGGTCGCCGACGTTGAGCAGCACGAAGCTCCCCGTGCCGTACGTGTTCTTCGCCGTGCCCGGCTCGAAACAGGCCTGGCCGAACAACGCCGCCTGCTGATCACCGGCGATGCCGCTCACGGGAATGCCGGGCACGACCGCGCAGCGGTCGGACGTGACACCGAATCGACCGCTCGACGGGCGCACGTCGGGCAGCGCCGACATCGGCACGTGGAGCAGATCGCACAGCTCGGGGTCCCAGCGGCGCTCGACGATGTCGAACAGCATCGTGCGGCTGGCGTTGGTCGGATCGGTGGCGAACACGTCACCACCGGTCAGGTTCCACAACAGCCAAGAGTCGACCGTGCCGAGGGCGAGGTCGTCGGAGACCCCGACCGCACCCTCGGTCAGCAGCCACTCGAACTTGGTGCCGCTGAAGTAGGGATCGAGCACCAGGCCGGTGCGTGCCCGGACGAGGTCGAGGTGCCCCTGCGCCGTGAGCTCGTCGCACCGATCGGCGGTCCGCCGGTCCTGCCAGACGATCGCGTTGGCGAAGGGCTCGCCCGTCGTGCGGTCCCAGGCGACGGCGGTCTCGCGCTGGTTGGTGATGCCGATCGCCGCGACGTGCTCGGCGCCGACGGCGCTGACGACCTCGTCGAGCGTGGCTTTCACCGCCGTCCAGATCTCGGCGGCGTCGTGCTCGACCCAGCCGGGATGTGGGTAGTACTGCGTGAACTCCCGGTAGGACGCCACCGGCGGCTGGTCCTCGGCGAAGACGGCACGGCTGCGGACACCCGTCGTGCCGGCGTCGATCGCGATCACACACGTCCGGCTGGTCACGGCGGTCACCGTACCCGCGGGTCGCCGGCGCGTTCAGCGGCGCCGGTTGCCGGGTCGGTGTGAGCCACCGCCGGACGTGCGGCGAGTCGGAGCCGGACGCTGGCGGGGACCGTCCGGCACGGCCGGCTTCGCACCGGGCTCGACGCGCTCGACTCGCTCGGACCGCAGCTGCTTGAGCGTCTTGCGCTGGTACCCGAACTTGGCGAGCACGGCGCCGAACAGCAGGTACAGCGGTCCGCTGATGAGCAGGCCCACGATCCCCCCGAGCAGGCGCGAGTCGCGGAACAACACGACGAAGATGGCCGCCATGATCCCGGCGTAGATCAGCCACTCGCGGATCAGGCGCCGCCACGGCACCGGTCGCGTCCAGTCCCAGGCCATCAGGGCTTCCTATCAGATTCAATTGACGTCGCATATCCTCAGCTGGGTGCGGATCGGCGTGCTCACCGGCGGAGGCGACTGCCCCGGACTCAACGCCGTGATCCGCGCCATCGTCCGCAAGGCCGAGCGCCACTACGGCGACGAGGTGCTCGGGTTCCTCGACGCCTGGGACGGCGTGCGCGAGCGACGCACGATCCCGCTCACGGTCGAGACGATGCGCGGCACGCTCCCGCGTGGAGGCACGGTGATCGGCACCCGGCGCGGTAGTCCGTTCGATCGACCCGACGGGGTCGACGAGATCAAGGCGACGCTGGCCGACATGGGTCTCGAGGGGCTCATCGTCATCGGCGGCAACGGTTCGCTGACGGTGGCGTGCCGCCTCCACAGCGAGCACGGCCTGCCCATCGTCGGTGTGCCGAAGACGATCGACAACGACATCTACGGCACCGACCTGACGTTCGGCTTCAACACCGCGGTACAGATCGCGACCGACGCCATCGACCGGTTGCACACCACCGCCGAGAGCCACGACCGGGTGATGGTCGTCGAAGTCATGGGTCGCCACAGCGGATGGATCGCGACCCACGCCGGGATCGCCGGTGGTGCGGCGGTCGTGCTGATCCCGGAGTTCCCGTTCGACATCGACGAGGTCTGTGATCGGATCCAGCGCCGGCACGAGCGCGGTCGCCGCTACGCCTCGATCGTGGTGGTCGCCGAGGGGGCACTGCCCAAGGATGGGTCGCTCGACATCGGCGAGCAGCGGCGTCGATCAGTACGGCCACGTGCGCCTCGGCGGGATCGGCAACATCGTCGCCGACGAGATCGGGCGCCGCACCGGATTCGACACCCGGCCGGTGCTGCTCGGTCACGTCCAGCGGGGAGGCACGCCGACGGCCTTCGATCGTGTGCTGTCCACACGGTTCGGCGTCGCCGCCGCCGACGCCGTGCACGATCAGGCCTGGGGCGACATGGTCGTGCTCCGCGGCGGTGCGATCGAGCGGACCCCGCTCACGGTGGCGGTCGGTCGCACCCGCGGCGTCGACCTGGCGCTGTACCACGACGTCGCCGAGCTCTTCTTCGCCTAGCCGGTTCAGGAAGTCAGCGAGGAGACGGCACGGCCGGATACGGGGGTTGCGCCGACTCCACGAGCCCGGGGAAGTCGTACACGGTCAGCGTGCCTTCGCGTGTCTCGCCGTCGCCTTTCGGCCATCGTTGATCCTGGCCGTCCACGCGCAGCCGGACGGCTCCGATGCCCTCGATCTCGCTGGCCGTGAACACGATCTGGGCCACGGCGAGCACGAGCAGGTCGCCCGACAGCTCGGTGATCTCAGGGGAGACGTCGACGAACAGCACCTCTCCCGACCTGTCGGTCGACAGCAACTGGGTCTCCTGGGGGATGTTGGTCACCAGCCGCGACGCCAACTCCTCGGGGTTCGGACCCGCCAGCAGCGACTTGATCAGCGGCGTGGCACCCGGCGCCACGTCCCGCGAGGTCGAGCGCAAGAGGCTCGGATCGCCGGCTTCGCTCGGCGCCACCAGGTAGATGCGGCTGGTCCCGCCCGCCTCGTCACCATCGGATACGGCGTTGGCGGTCAGGTTGCGCTCGGCGGGGGAGACGTCGCGCGGTGCCGAATCGGGCGCGATGCCACATCCGCCGGTCACGACGAGCGCGACCGCGAGCAGGATGGCGCCGACTCGTCCACGCGGCGGCCGTGCCGTCACTCGGCGAACTCCGTGTCGTTCGGCGCCATCCAGGCCTCATCTGGAGTCTCGTCGGACACTTCGTCGGCCTCGATGGCCTCGGTGAGCTCGGTCGCCGGGAGCTCGAGTACGAAACGGGCACCCGACTCACCATCGGTGCGATCCTCGATCCAGACTCGACCGCCGTGCATCCGGATGTGCTCGTCGACGAGCGCCAGGCCGAGGCCGGCACCGTCGCTGCCGGCACGACGCCCGGCACCGCCACCGCGGGCGAACCGCTCGAACACCAGCTCGCGCTCGTCCTCCGGGATCCCGCTGCCGTGGTCGGAGACGGCGATCTGCACGTGCGTGACGGGCACGTCGCTGGCGTCGACCTCGGCGATCGAGATCTCGGGCGCTCCGCCGCCATGGATGCGGGCGTTGTCGATGAGGTTGGCCACGACTCGCGCCAGCCGGCGACGGTCGCCCCGGATCAGCACCTGTTCGGCGCGATCGGAGACCGTCACCGGCGTGGCGGGCAGGCTGCTGACCGCGACGGCGTGACGGACGAACTCGGCGACGTGCAGCTCCTCGAGGTGCAACCGGATCGCGCCGGCGTCGAAGCGGCTGATCTCGAGCAGGTCCTCGACAAGGCCCTGGAAGCGCGTCACGTCACCGCTCAGCAGATCGAGCGCGGCCTGCGCCCGTTCGGGCATCTCGTCGCGCCTGCCCTCCATCACCTCGATCGAAGCGGCCAACGTCATGAGTGGCGATCGCAACTCATGGCTGACGTCCGATGCGAAGCGGGCGTCGCGCTCGACGCGGAGCTGCAAGGCCGACGCCATGTCGTTGAACGAGTTGGCGAGCACGCTGAGGTCGGGGTCGTCGGTCGGCTCGAGCCGCGTGTCGAGCCTCCCGCCGGCGATCGCCTTGGCCGCCTGGGCGGCGACGCGTACGGGTCGCACGGCGCGACGCGCCGCAAAGACGCCGAGCAGCACACCGAGCCCGGTGGTGATGATCCCGGCGAAGAACAGCGACAGGCGGATGCTCGCGAGCGTGTCGTTGACCTCGTCGAGGCGGAAGAACTCGAAGTAGGCGTTATCACCCCGGAGTGGCCAGCCGACGACGATCGTGGGCTCGTTGCCGACGTGGATCGTCATGCGCGATGCCACCGAGTCGGTCAAGACGCGATCGCGGAGGACCTGGGGCACCTGCTCGAAGTCGTAGGGCGGTGAGCCGCCGCTGGGCACCTGCTTGTACCAGATGATGCCGCGCTGGACGCCGAACCCCTCGAGGGCGGCGATCGCGGCGCGGGTGTTGAGCGGGTTGCCGGCCAGCAGCGCATCCACCGTCGCGGCATGCAGGCGGGCCGCCTCGACACTGTTGCGGTCGCGCTGCTGCACGACGTTCGAGCGGGTGAACCCGTACGTCGTGAACGCGAGGAACGTCGACAGCGTCATCGACCCGAGCGTGAAGATCAGCAAGATCCGTCGCCGCAGCCCGAGCGCCGAGCGCCGGCGCCGCGCCGGTCGCCGCAGCAGGCGCGAACAGGTCGCGCGTCGGGAGTGTGTCTGTCGACTCGTCGCCCGAGACCAGGGCGGCGGGCACACTCACGTCTGGAGACGGTATCCGAGGCCGCGCACGGTCACGACGTGACGCGGGTTCGCCGGGTCGGCCTCGACCTTCGTGCGCAATCGGCGGACGTGGACGTCGACGAGGCGGCCGTCACCGAAGTAGTCGTAGCCCCACACCTTGTCGAGGAGCGCTTCCCGGCTGAAGACCTTGCCGGGGTTCTCGGCGAGCTCGCACAGCAGCCGGAACTCGGTCTTGGTGAGGTGCACCTCTTCGCCGCTGCGAAGGACCTTGCCCTCCTCCGGGATCAACTCGAGGTCGCCGAACAGGAGCCGGGCGTGCGACTGCGACGACGGCCGGATGCGGCGCAGCAGCGCACGGATACGAGCCGACAGCTCTTTCGGGGCGAACGGCTTGGTGAGGTAGTCGTCGGCGCCCGCCTCGAGACCGGCGACGACGTCGTGGGTGTCGTTGCGCGCCGTGACCATCACGATGGGCACGTCGCTCGTCTTGCGCAGCGTGCGACACAGCTCGAAGCCGTCGATGCCGGGCAGCATGATGTCGATCAGCACCACGTCAGGCGCATTTCGCGCGAACTGGTCGATCGCGACCTCACCGCTGCTGGCTTCGTCGACCGTCCACCCCTCGTCCTCGAGGGCGAGTTTCACGGCCGAACGGATCCGCTCGTCGTCCTCAACAGCAAGGATGCGTGTTCCCACCACCCCATGATGGCCGATCGGCGGGCATTTCGGCCACCATGCCAGCCTGAGGGACGTTTCAGGCGCGGCTGCGTCTGATCAGATCGACCAGCTCGGCGTGGATGCCGGGCGCCGCGGCGACGATGTTGGACGGATCGGCGGGGCCGCTCTCGAAGTCGCTGGTGATGCACCCCGCTTCGCGTGCGATGAGCTCGCCCGCCGCAGCATCCCACGAGTTGAGGTGCTCCTCGTAGTAGGCGTCGACCCGGCCGGCGGCGGCCCAACAGAGGTCGATCGCCGCCGAGCCCGATCGGCGCACGTCGCGGATCTCGGTGATCATCCGGGCGATCGCGGCCGCCTGGGCGGCTCGATTGGCCGGCAGGTACGAGAAGCCAGTGGCGACCAGCGCCAGCGAGAGGTTGGTCTCGCCGCTGTTGCGGATCGGTCGGTCGTCGAGCGTGGCCCCGGCACCCAGCCGGGCGGCGAACAGCTCGTCGGCGACCGGGACATAGACCGCTCCGGCGATCGTGATGCCCCGGTAGGCGACGGCGACGGACGTGCTCCACGCCGGAAGGTCGTACACGAAGTTCGTCGTGCCGTCGATCGGATCGAGGAACCACGAATACCCACTTGTGCCATCGAGCGCGGCGCCCTCCTCGCCGACGATCGCGTCGGCCGGGCGCTCGGCGCCGAGACGTTCGACGATCAGGGATTCGGCGGCCCGGTCGTGCTGTGTGACGAGATCGGTGGTCGACGACTTGGTGTTGCGCTCCAGCACCGACACACGCCGTCCGGACAGGGCGAGCATGCCCGCCTCGCGCGCCAGCCGTTTCGCGAGCTGGACGAGGGCTTCCGGATCGTCCGGCCCGATCGCGTCGATCGACGAGCTCCCCGTCGGGGGCCGCTGGTTCGGGAAACCCGTCATCTGGGCGCGTGCCCGGCCGACTCACGGTCGCTGATCTCGCGCCACTCACCCATCGCCCGCAGCACCAGCACGGCGACGATCGCCATGCCACCGGCGGCGAACACGGCGCCGAAGAAGATGCCGAGTCCCTTGGCGAGGCTGCAATCGCCGTCGCACTGGAGGTCGACGAGTGCGAACCCGATCAACGCGCCGGCGAGACCGCCGAGCAGGATGCCCACGAACGCGACCACCCTGGCAGCGGGGGAGGGGATCGCCGAGAGGGGTCGGGGCTCGGTCATCCGGCCCGAGTGTATTTGGGCGTGTGGATTCGGTGTCTCTTTCGCGACTCGCCTCCGCAGCGCCGGTCGGCTGCTCGACCCGGCCTATCCTTCGGCGCCGTGCGTGTCGTGGCCGTCGTGCCGACCTACAACGAGGCCGACAACATCGAGGCGCTCTTCGGCGCAATCCGCTTGGTCGTGCCGTCGATCGAGATCGTGGTGGTCGACGACGGCAGCCCGGACGGCACGGCCGACCGCGCCCGCAAGCTCGGCGAGTCGCTCGGCGGCATCTCGGTGATCGAGCGCGATCACAAGGCCGGGCTCGGCTCCGCCTACCGAGCCGGGCTGCGGGCGGCGATCGACATGGGCGCCGACATCTGCGTGCAGATCGATGCCGACCTGTCGCACGACCCGGGTGTCCTGCCGGCCCTCGTCGCCAACGTCGAGCACGGCGCCGACCTGGCGATCGGCAGCCGGTACGTGCCGGGTGGGTTGACGCAGCACTGGCCGTGGCGCCGGCGCTGGCTGTCGCGTTGGGGAAACCGCTACGCAGCCGGCGTGCTCGGGCTGGCGGTCAACGACGCCACGGCAGGTTTTCGGGCGTACCGCAGCACGTCGTTGTCGCGGATGGACTTCGAGACGGTGCGTGCCGAGGGATACGGGTTCCAGATCGAGATGACCCACCGGTTGGTCCGGGCCGGCGGCAAGATCGTCGAGTTCCCGATCACGTTCCGCGAGCGCAGCCACGGGGAGTCGAAGATGTCGAAGGGCATCGTCAACGAAGCCGTGGTGCTCGTCGCCCGGCTGTGGATCTCCGATCGGCGGGGCCGCCGCCAGCGCCGCCGTAGCGGGGGCTGACACGTCGGTCGTACGGTCCGTCGACCAGTACCACCACGAACAGCTGTTCCACTTTCGACGTCGACGGGTCTGCGAGACTGACGCCATGGGCCGGCGCGTCGTGCTGCACGTCGACATGGACGCGTTCTACGTGTCGGTCGAGCTGCGCCGCCACCCGGAACTGGTCGGCCAGCCAGTCGTCGTCGGCGGTACGGGACCACGGGGTGTCGTCGCCGCGGCGTCCTACGAAGCACGGCGGTTCGGCGTGACATCGGCGTTGCCGTCGACCGTCGCCAGGCGCCGCTGCCCGCACGCGGTGTTCCTCCCCGGCGACCACCAGCTGTACTCCGCCGTCAGCCGCGATGTCCACGAGATCTTCCGGCGCTTCACGCCCGTCGTCGAGCCACTCAGCCTCGACGAGGCATTCCTCGACGTGACCGGCGCGATCCGCCTGTTCGGCGACGGCGTCGCGATCGCCCGCCGGATCCGTGACGACGTGCGCGCCGAGTTGGCGCTCGGCTGCTCGGTCGGTGTGGCGTCCAACAAGTTCCTCGCCAAGTTGGCGTCGGTCGAGGCCAAGCCGGTCGCCTATCCCGATCGGGTCGATCCGGGCCTGGGCGTCGTCGAGGTGGCGGTCGGGCGCGAGCTCGAGTTCCTGCATCCGCTCCCGGTCGAGCGGCTGTGGGGTGTCGGACCGGTGACGCTCGAGCGGCTGCGGCGGCTCGGGGTTCGCAGCGTCGCCGAACTGGCGTCGATCGACGAGTCGGCGGTGATCGCCAGCCTGGGTAAGGCCAACGGCACCCACCTGCTCAACTTGGCGCGGGGGATCGACGACCGCCCGGTCGAGGTCAACCGCGAGCTCAAGTCGGTCGGGCACGAGGAGACGTTCGCCCACGATCTGCACGACCCGGCCGACCTCGACCGCGAGCTGGTTCGGTTGTGCGACGCCGTCGCCTCCCGCCTCCGTGAGCGTCACATCGGCGCCAGGACGCTCACCCTCAAGGTGCGCTTCGCCGGGTTCGAGACGATCACGCGATCGACGACGGGAGCCGAACCGGTCGACATCGGCCAGGCGATGGTCCACGTCCTCCGGCCGCTCCTCGACCGCATCGATCCGACGCCGGGCGTGCGCCTGCTGGGCGTCTCGGCGAGCAACTTCGGTGAGCCGGTCCAGCAACTGAGCCTGCTCGACCAAGTCGATCCGGCGACGTTCGTCGCCGCCGCGTCGCGACGCGCGGCCGGCGCGGTCGACGAGATCCGTGACCGCTTCGGCGCGATGGCGATCGGGCCGGCCAGCTCCGTCGGACGCAACGGCCTGCGCCTCGTCCGGCCGGGCGCCCAGCAGTGGGGCCCGGATCACGATCCGGGCCGCGATCACGGCCAGCGCGGGTCGACCAGTGGGGTCCGGCAATGACGTTCCGATTGACGTCGAGGCGAACGGGTTGTGCTGGCGCGTTGAGCGGGAGGTGCGGACGTGCGATGATGGGGCGCAGCAGCGATTCGAGATGACCGATGCCACTCTCTGAGGACGAACAGCGGATCCTCCGCCAGATCGAGCAAGAGCTCGAACAGGACCCCACGTTCTCGAACCGCGGCTATCGGGTCTCCCGGCGTCGCCTGGTGCTGTTGCTCGTCGGCCTCGTCGCCGGGCTGGGCCTCACGATCGCCGGGTTGGCAGTCAGCTTCTGGCTGGCGTTCGTGGGCTTCGTGGCCGTGCTCGTGATGGCGGTGCTGCTCGAGGCCGAGATCCGCGTGTTGGGTCGCGAGCGCCTCGGTGCGCTGCCGATCAGCGCCTGGCTCGGTGGTGCTCGCCGCCCGGGCCGCCGCACCGAAGACTGAGGGTCCGTCCACTCTCGGTGGTTTCGCCAACCCGTCCCCGTCCGGAGCTTCGGCCGCGCTGGCGCCGGCATCTGGTGACCGGCTTCATCGTCGCCGTCCTCGGTGTGCAGGTCGGATTCGCCCTCAACGGCTACCGCGATCCGCACAAGTTCTTCGCCTTCCAACCGTTCAACGAGTCGAGCACGTGGCAGGCCGAGATCGTGCGCGTGACGTGGGACGGCCAGCGCCTCCCCATCGACGAGGCGTGGGCCGGGTACGACTGGGACGAGCTCGTCGGCATGGCCGCCCTGCGCGGCCCGCAGCGCATGCGCCACGCCTACATGGGTGTCGGCGCCACCGTCGACTTCCTCGACGACGCCCTCGACTGGGTCGCCACGCACACGCCGGATGACAACGAGACGCGGTACCTCGAGGCCACCGTCGTCACCCGGGAGAACACCCACGCCCCGACCGTCACCGTGCTGCGCAGCGTCGAGCGCCCGATCTCCGAGGGCGCGTCATGAGCGCCGTCGTGAACGGCACGATCGAGACCCGTGCCCGAGATCACGAGCGGGCATCGTGGTGGGACGGCGTGCTCGACTGGTCCGGGCCGGTCCGTACCGTCGCCGTGCTGCGCATCGCCATCGGGCCGATCACGCTGCTCCACCTGCGGCCCTTCCTCGGCGACGCGGTCGACGGTGTCTCGTACGACGACCACTTCTGGTCGCCGTTCATCACGTGGCTGCCGCACCTCCCGGACCGGCTGTGGTTCGCGATGTTGTGGGTCGGTGCCGTCGCCGCTGTGCTGCTGACGATCGGGCTGTGGACCCGGGTCGCGGCGGCCACCACGTTCGCCGTCGTCGCCGCCAACCTGCTGCTGAGCCAGACGCACTTCCGCCACAACCGGGCCTTCCTCGCGATCCTGCTGGGCGGCATCGCCCTGCTGCCCGCTGGCCGCGTCCTGTCGGTCGATGCCTGGTGGCGGCGGCGCCGGGGCCGGCCCGTGGCCCTCGACGTCGTGGCGCTCTGGCCGCTGTGGCTGCTGCGCGTGCAGGTGTGTCTCGTCTACCTGGCGTCGGGGATGAGCAAGCTGGTCGATCCCGACTGGTTCGGGGGGCTCGTGCTCTGGGACCGAGTCGTGCGATACCAGCACGTGCTCGAGCCGACGCCGCTGCCCGGTTGGGCGATCGACCTGCTCACCGAGCGGTCGCTGTACTACGTCGTCGGACCGGCGGCGGTGTTCACGGAACTTTTCATCGGCATCGGCCTGTGGTTGTCCGGCACTCGGCTCGTCGCGGTCTGGATTGCCATCATCTTCCACGTGCTCATCGAGGTCAGCGCGTCGGTGGAGGTGTTCAGCCTGGCGGCCATCGCCGCCCTCGCCATCTGGGTGACGCCGGCCGACCGCGATCGCACCGTGAGGATTGGTGGTGACGTGCCGACGAGCCGTGCCGTCACGGCGCTCGTGCGCGCCGCCGACTGGTTCGGCCGGTTCCGCGTCGTGCGGGCCGATTCATCCGAACCGGTCATCGTCGTCGTCGACCGTGACGGGTCGGCGTACTCGGGCGGCGCGGCGGTCGGCCTGCTGCTCAGCCGGCTGCCCCTCACCTTTCCGGTCGTCGCGCCGGTTCGAGCGCTCGCGTCGCGGCACCGCCGCCACCGGGGGGCGGCGACGACGGGGTGAGGACGAGCACCCGGGTCCTCTCGGTGACTGCGTTGTGGGTGGGCTCGTTCGGCGCGCTCCGGCTCAGCCTCTTGGCGCCGGAGGGCTGCCCGGACGTCGAGCCCGTCGCCCTGGAGGCATCCGCCGTCGCGGCCGCAGCGTGGATCGAGCGGGGACAGAGCGACGACGGTCGCTACGTCTACGAGTACGACCGGCACGACGACCGCATCGCCCCCGGCTACAACATCGTGCGCCATGCCGGGGTCACGATGTCGCTGTACCAGCTCGCTCGGGCGGGCCATCCCGAGATCGTTGCCGCGGCCGACGAGGGGCTCGCCGAGATGCTCGACAACGTCGTGCCCGCCGGCGACGGCATCGCCTTCGTCGAGAACGACACCACCGCACGCCTCGGAGCGAGCGCGTTGATGGCCGCCGCCCTCGCCCAACGGCGCGACGCGACCGGAGACGACCGCTACGACGAGGATCTGCGGGCGTTGGGTCGGTTCCTCGTCGGCCAGATCACCACCGGAGGGCAGATGCTCAACGTGTACGACCTGCAGGCCACCGCCCCGATCCCGGGTGAGACCTCGCGATACTCGACGGGCGAGGCCGCGTGGGCGCTCGCCCAACTCCACAACCTGTTCCCTGACGAGGGATGGGACGCGCCCGCCCGGCGCGTGCTCGACTACCTGGCGACCGCCCGCGACGAGACCGAGGACCTCGACTTCCCGCCGTGGGCCGACCAGTGGGCTGCGTACACGCTCGCCGAGCTGTCGCCGTGGGGACTCGATGCTCACCACGTCCGCTACGCCGAGGCGCTGTCGGAACGTTTCGGGATGCTCGTGCGGTACGAGTCGCAGAAGGACGGCTGGCCGCTCCCGTACATCGACCCGCGGGCGCGGGGTGCCGGGCTCGGGGTCTGGGTGGAGGGACTCGGCGCACTCGCGTATGCGGCCGATCACGACGAGCGCCTCGCCGACCTGCGACCGGCGATCCACGCCCGCGTGCAGTGTGGGGCCGGACTGCTCGCCGAGCGCCAACCCGATCGCCAGGCGGCCGCCGCATGGGACTCACCGGCGCTCGTCGAAGGGGCCTGGTTCCGCTACGACGTGACACGCATGGACGACCAGCAACACGCCCTGTCAGGTCTGCTCGTGGCGGCAGGTGAGCTGGGGCCGGTGGGAGAGTGAGGGCGCTGCTGGCGTTGTTGGCGGCGGTGAACCCGCTGGCCGTCGCGGTCGCACTGTGGCCGCGCGAGCGGCGGTCGACGATGGCCGTGGCCGCCGCGATTGCCTGCGCCGTGGCCATCGTGAGTGCCGTCGTGAGTGGACCGATCCTCGACGCCCTCGACGTCACGCCGGGCACGTTCCGGGTCGCGGCAGGCCTCGTGCTCGGTTTGGCCGGTGCCCGCTGGCTGATCACCGGCGCGCCGTCCGTCGCCGCCGAAGGAACCGCCGGGGGAGCTGGCCGGATCGCCGTCCCGCTGCTGTTCCCCGTGCTCGTGACGCCGCAGCTCGTGATGGTGAGCATGTCGACGGGCGCCGACCACGGCACCGCCGTCGTCGCCGCAGGAGCCGCCGGCAGTCTTGCCGTGGCGTGGGCGGTGGCGGTCGTCCGCAAGCGGCACCAAGCGGGTTGGACGGCGGGGGTTCGTCTCGTCGCCGCGCTCGCCGTGACCGTGGCCCTGGCGCTCGTCGTCGACGGCATCAAGACGGTCTGAGCGGGGTCAGCCCCAGTCGGTGGCGTAGCGCAACAATCGCTCACGAGTCGTCAGCGTCTCGGCGACGATCTCGTCGATCTGGTGCGCCCACGCCGTGCAATCGCGTGCGACGCTGGCGCCGTACGGCCCGACGGCCTCGAGGTCGATCATGCCCGGCGTCCCGAACGTCACCGAATCGACGACACCGGAGAGCGACCACATCGGGCGTGCCGCGACCGGGAGCACGGTGGCGGTCGCCGTGGCCCACTCCCTCGTCGTCATCGATGGCCGGCCGGACACACCCGCCAGCCGCAGCGACGACGTGGCGCGTTGCCAGGCGTGGACGATGCGCACGTCGGCCGGCGCCCGGCGCAGCACGCGGCGACGCAGACGGCGCGCCACCGCCGGTGCTGCGGCGATCGCGGCGATCAGCAGGATCGCCACGAACGGCCACATCGGCAGCCCTTTGCTGGTGTCGATCGCGTTGGCGTTGGCGAGGTCCTCGGGGCGGGCGTTGGGCACCCCGGTGGGGGTCGGGACCTGGGCGTCGGGATCGCTGAACGTGGCGGCGGTCGGTCGCGTCGTCGGGGTGACCGGAGGCCGATCGCCCGAGCCGGCCACCGCGGGCGTGGTGTCCTGCTGGGCCGGGATGCCGGTGTATGACTCGGCGCCGGGGATGCCGCGCCCGGGCGTCGGTTCGAACGGCACCCACCCGATCGCCGCGCCGAACCACAGCTCGGGCCAGGCATGGGCGTTCTTGCCGAGCACGCCGTACCAGTTGTCGGGCGCCAGCACACCAGACGTGAACCCGACCGCGACGCGCGACGGGATGTTCAGCGTGCGGGCCATCGCCGCGTACGTGGCCGAGAACTGCTCGCAGTATCCGACCCGCTCGATGAGAAAGCTCTCGATCGCCGACGTCCCGTGACCCGACTGCACCTGGAGGCTGTAGCTGAACTCGCTCTGGAACCAGTTCTGGAGCGCGATCGCGGTGTCGTAGTCAGTGGTGGTTCCGGCCGTTACCTCGCGAGCGAGGTCGCCGACCGAGCCCGGGAAGTTGTCTGGCAACTCGAGGTAGATCGGGTCGGGTGGCGCCTCCCGAGGGGCCGCTCGTAGCACATCGGGCTCGAGGCGCGGCGACGCCGACTCGATCGTGAACATCTCGCCGAGCCCGAGCTCATCGCCGGACTTGAGGAGCGTCGACGTGTCGGGGTTGTACCGCAGCGACCCCGACGGTGAGGCCCGGATCGGGTCGGCGGCGGCCGGCACCAGCTGGCCGCCGAGCGATTGGATCTGGATCTCGTGGGTGAACGGCACTGCTCCCTCGCGCACGATGCCGAGCGATCCGCCGGCATCTTCGAGGTCACGTTCGGGAAGACGGAACTGGCGGCCGTCGAACTCCGGCAGCGACGTGTAGCGCCAGTTGGACTGAACCGGGGAGAACACGCGGAACAGCAGTGTGTTGGTGCGGTTGACGAGCCGAGAGCGGATGTCGACGAGCGGGCTGAGGACTTCGGTCACGCCGCCGCGATTTCGAGTGTGGTAGAGCGGCTCGGCGCCGGCGCCCGGGAGCCGCGGGCCGATGACGCCTGCCAGCACGCCGATCGCGATCGCCGACGCGACCGCGGCCGGAAACACGAGCGCACGCGCGCCACTGACGGATGCCGATGACTCGACCCGCCGTCGCCGGTCGTGCAGGGACCGCAGTGTGAACACGGCGAGGAAGCCGGTGGCGATGAGCGCGGCAGTGAGCGTCACCCGGCTCTGGTCGGAGCCGAGGGCCGCACTCCGGTCGGTCCCGAGGGCGGCGATGAACACGTACAGCACGCCGCCCGGCACCAGTGCCTCGCCGCGGGCCTCGGCGCGGAACGCGAACGTGTCGGACAGTACGACGACGGCCATGATCGCCAGGCCCGACAACGTCGCCCAACCTGCGCCGTAGAGCACCGGCGCGACGGCCGTTCGGAACTGTTCGCGGACGAGGCCGGTCTCGAGACGGAACAGGTCCCATGTCGCCCCGGTGGGGAACACCGCGTTGAACGTCGAGCGGTAGCTCTGGAGTGCGATCAGCCACAACAGGAGCAGCACGACCACTGGCACCGCGACCCATCCGGACACGCGCAGCCGGCGCAGCACGAACGACGCGCCATGACCCACGACGACGATCGCGATCACGTCGTCGGCGAAGTCCCAGCCCCCGAACACACGGGCGAAGCCGAGCCCGACGACGATGCTGTAGGCGGCGAGCGCCACGGTGGCTGCCAGATCGCGCTCGAGCGGGCGGAGCTCGGTGCCCGCCTTCACGACGCCACCCGCCGCCACGCCCGGTCGGGATCCTGCGGGGACCCGGCAGCCGGGACGTCGGCAGTCCGACCATCTTGGAAGCTGCGGTCGCGGGCGCTGAGTGCCGGCGCCCCGGCGAGCTTCTCCCACCCGTGCACGAAGTTCTCGATCGACGTGGCGTCGACCGACAGCCGCCCCGGGTCGGCCTCGGCGGTGAACACTCCGACGCGAGTGAGCGTGGGATCGATGAGTTGCTCGGCGCGGCGCCATGCCGCCGACGACCGCGACGCCGTCACGACGATCACCAGCCCGAGCCCTTCGCCCGGGTCGCGCTCGAGCTCGTCGATCGGCTCGCCGAGTTGCAGCGGTGCCAGCACGCGCAACGTCTGCGTGGCCACCTCGGGACCGCGCAGGTCGATGCCGCCACCCGTGACGAAGCGCGTCGTCAGGCCGACCCGGTCACCGGCTTGCACGAGGCTCCCGGCGGCGACGATCGCCCGCTCGAACACGTCCTCGTCGGCGTCGAGGTCGTACGCGGTCTCGGCCCGATCGAGCACGACGATGCATCGCCGCACACCCTCGGCGGTGTGCTCGCGAACCTTGAGCTCCTCCGACCGGGCGGACGCCTTCCAGTGGATCGAGCGCGGCTCGTCGCCGTCGATGTAGTCGCGCAGGGCGTGGAACTCACCCGGCCCGAGGCGCTGCGCCTGTGCCATCAGGTGGCGCCCGAGCACGCCGTGCCCGAGGGCCGGCATCGGGAGCTCGACCGTGCGCGGGGCGACCATCACGTCGGTCGCCCCGGCGCCGATGCTCCACGCCACGGCGAGGCCGAGCAGGTCGCGCCGTTCGATCTCGAGCGGGCCCAGGGTGAGCACGCCGCGGCGCGTCGCGGGGATCCGGTAGCCCGCCGTCACCTGGTCGCCGGGAAGCAATGACGACAACGTCATGCGGGCCGTGTTGATCGGACCGACCGGCTCGGCCAGATCGACGCGTGGTGATCGATACGGGCTGTCGTTGCGCACACCGAGGTCGACCCGGCCGGTGTCGCCGACGGTGAGCACGGAGGGATGGACCCACCGACCGATCGAGATCTCCGGCCGGCGTAGCCGTACCACGAGCACGGCACCGATCACGGCGACGAGCAGCCCGGTCCCGACGACGTACAGCTCGAGGATCCCGAACACCCGCCCGACGACCAGCGAGATCACGCCTCCGGCGGTGATCGTCCAGCCCTGGCGGGTCGGCATGTCAGCGAGCCACAGGGACGGGCACCTCGGCGAGCACCTCGCCGATGGCGTCGGCCGCCGACATCCGGGCGCCGCGATCGGCACGCAGGACGAGGCGGTGAGCAAGCGCCGGCACGGCGACGCTCTTCACGTCGTCGGGCGTCGCGTAGTTGCGCCCACGGGCGGCCGCGTAGGCGCGTGCCGCAGCCGACAGCTGGAGCGTGGCCCGCGGCGACAGGCCGAGCTCGACCGCCGGGTGGCGCCGGCTGGCCTCGGAGAGGTCGACCATGTAGGACTTCAGCGCGCTGGCGAGGTAGACGCCGCGGACCTCGGTGATCATCGCTTTGATCTCGTCGCTCGACACGACCGGATTGAGGTGGCGGAGCGTCTCGGCCGCGCCCAGCCCGTCGAGGATCGCGATCTCGGCGGTGCGTCCCGGGTAGCCGAGCGAGATGCGGAGCAGGAACCGGTCGAGCTGGCTCTCGGGCAGCCGGTAAGTGCCCTCCTGCTCGACCGGGTTCTGGGTGGCGATCACCATGAACGGCGGCGGCAGCGGTCGCGTCGTGCCGTCGACGGTGACCTGACGCTCTTCCATCGCCTCGAGCAACGCCGACTGGGTCTTCGGAGACGCCCGGTTGATCTCGTCGGCGAGGACGATGTTGGCGAACAGGGGGCCCGCTTGGAACCGGAACTTCTCGCTCGACCGCTCGTAGATGCTCACACCGACGAGGTCGGTCGGCAGCAGGTCGGGGGTGAACTGCACCCGCTTCCACGCGCAGTCGATCGAGGCCGCGAGTGCTTTGGCGAGGCTGGTCTTGCCGACGCCGGGAACATCCTCGATCAACAGGTGGCCTTCGGCGAGCAGCGCCATGAGTGCCAGCTCGATCGAGTCGCGCTTGCCGTGGACCACGGTTGCGACGTTGGCGACGATGGCGTCGAACAACGCTGCGAAGCCCGTCGTCATCGCCGCGGAACGCGCGCCCCGCTCTCCAGTGGTCGATGAGGAGGGCACCGCTGTTTCCGTCACGCCGGGAAGGGTAGACGCTCAACGCCGAAATGTGAGATCGACCTGCAACACCGCCATTGGTGCGGGGTGCCCGGCCGCTAGGTTGCGCGCGCGTGAGCGACGCTGCCGACCCGACCGCGACGTCGTCGTCCGAATCGCAGCCCACCTATCTGGCCATCGATCTGAGCGTCACCCGCCTCGCCGCGGGCGTCGTCGACGACGCCGGTCGGTTGATCGTGCGCGATCGCGTCGCAACGCCGTCGCGGCACGTCTGGCCGACCCTGGCGCGGCTCGTGAACCGGGTGATCGCCGCCGCACCGGAGGGGGCGCGACCGGCCCGGTGCGGTGTCGCCTGCCCCGGTCCGATCGACCGGGTCGTCGGCGGCACGGCGTCGGCGCTGCTGCCGGAGTGGAAGGGGTTCCCGTTGCGGGCCCAACTCGAAGAGGTCGCCGGCATTCCGGTGGCGATCGACAGCGTGGGACGGGCGTTCGCGTCGGCCGAGGCATGGTGCGGGCGCGGCGCCGGACTGCGGGACTTCGTCGCGCTCCTCGTCGGTGACTCGGTCGACGGGGGAGTGGTGTCGGCGGGCCGGCTGCTCGACGGCCGGACGGGCAACGTGGGTCAGTTCGGTCATCTCGTCGTCGAGCCAGAAGGTCGCTCGTGCTCGTGCGGTGGCGTCGGATGCCTCGACGCCTACGTGAGCGCCCGCGCCATCGAGTCCGAGACCAATCGCCCGATGCGGCGCACGCCACCGTCGGTCATCGAGACGACCGGCATCCTGCTCGCCAGGGCGGTGGCCTCGATCGCGGCGATCGTCGACACCACCCACGTGTTCGTCGCCGGATCGGTCCCGGCCGCGCTGGGTCAGCCCCTGCTCGACGCGATGGCCCGCGAGCTCACGGTGCGCAGCCGGCTGGCGCATCTCGTCGGCCTCTCGGTGATCCCACTGCCCGCCGGCGCGGGCGGTCCGCTGGTCGCCGCCGCGGCGATCGCCCGTTCCACGCACCGGTGATGGAACCCCGCCACGTCTACTGATCGGTAACCGGGGTCATTAGGCTGCATCCATGCAGCCGACATACACGAGAGAAGCCGAGGAGTACCGCGAGAAGGTGCAGGCCTTTCTCGCCGAGAAGCTCCCGGCTGACTGGCACGGCCTCGGTCGCCTCGAGGGCGACGACATCCACGCCTTCGTGACCGACTGGCGCAAGACGCTGCACGAGGCGGGCTACCTCGCACCGGGCTGGCCGGTCGAGTACGGCGGCGGCGGCCTGTCGGCCCTCGAGCAGGTGATCATCGCCGAGGAGTTCGCCAAAGCGGGTGTCCCGACCGGCGGACCCAACGACGTGTTCGGGATCCAGATGCTCGGCAACACCCTGCTCCTGCGCGGCACCGACGAGCAGAAGGCGCACTACCTCCCGCGCATCCTCTCCGGCGCCGACACCTGGTGTCAGGGCTACAGCGAGCCCAACGCCGGATCCGACCTCGGCAACATCGGCCTGCGGGCCGTGCTCGACGGCGACCAGTGGGTGCTGAACGGTCAGAAGATCTGGACGTCGGCCGGGCACCTCGCCGATCACATCTTCACGCTCGCCCGCACCGATCCCGACGCCCCCAAGCACAAGGGGATCTCGTTCCTGCTGGTCGACATGCGCCAGCCGGGGATCGAGGTGCGACCGATCAAGATGATCTCTGGCGAGAGCGAGTTCAACGAGGTCTTCTACACCGACGCGGTCGTGCCCAAGGACGAGGTCGTCGGCGGCGTCAACAACGGGTGGGCCGTGGCGATGACGCTGCTCGGCTTCGAGCGCGGCGAGGCGGCGGCAACGATGCCGATCCGGTTCCAGTCCGAGCTCGAACGGTTGATACGGCTGGCCGACGAGCGTGGTCTCACCGGCGATCCGATCATCCGCCAGCGGCTGGCGTGGTGCCATTCGAAGGTCCAGATCATGCGCTACAACGGGATGCGGACGCTCACCAAGTTCCTCGCCGGCCACCACCCCGGCCCCGACGGTGCGATCTCCAAGCTGTACTGGAGCGAGTACCACCGCGTCGTCACCGAGCTGGCCGTCGACATCCTCGGCGCCGATGCCCTCGTCCCGACCGGTCGCCCGCCATCGTCGGCGTTCCAGACCGACGACGCCGGCGCGCCGAACAGCTCGGCGTCGTGGGTCGACACGTTCCTCAACGCCCGGGCCGGCACGATCTACGCCGGTTCGTCGCAGATCCAGCGCAACATCATCGGCGAGATGGTGCTCGGCCTGCCCAAGGAGCCGCGCCCCGCGTGATCCGGGCCGCCCTCGCCGTCGTCCGGCGGCCGTCGTTGTGGTCGACAGCCGTGCGTCAGGCCCGGCGGACGGCCGCGCCACGGTGGTGGGCGACGCCCACCGTTCCTCCCGCGCCCGCCCGACGACTACCTCCGGTTCCGTCTACTCACCCAATACGGCGATTCGGACCACCGTCCCGAACCGGCCGATGTGGTGAACTACCTGGCATGGTGCAAGCGGTGGCACGGCTCTACCTGAACGGGGCGGCACTGATCCCGACGGTCATCGCGGTGTAGATCGTCGCGGTGATGCGGAGCTCACTCGTTCTCAACGCCAGCTACGAGCCGCTCAGCGTGGTGCCGGCGCGTCGCGCCGCGTGCCTCGTGCTCGCCGAGAAGGCCGAGCTCGTCGAGTGCGACGGGTTGCTCATCCGCTCCGCCAGCCTCACCCTCGCCAGCCCGCTCGTGATCCGCCTCCGATACATGGTCAAGGTGCCGTACCGGCGCAAGGCGTCACTCTCCCGACGCGGCGTCTTCGCCCGCGACGACTACCGCTGCCAGTACTGCGGCGCCCACGCCGATTCGATCGATCACGTCACCCCGCGCTCGCGCGGCGGCCGGCACGAGTGGGAGAACGTCGCGGCCGCCTGCCGCCCCTGCAATCTGGCCAAGCGCGATCGCACCCCCGACGAGGCCGGGATGCGCCTGGCCCGCCCCTGCCGGGTGCCACGGGCCACGGCCTGGGTCGTCGTCAGCACGACGCGCGTGCCGGAGGCGTGGAAGCCGTACCTGGCCCTGGCGTCGTAGTTGGGCGCCGAACCCGTCGACCGGGTCAACCGCTACAGCGGCTCAGCCGCCGACTTCCACGGTCGCGATCTGCCCGACGCGGCCGCGGTGTGGCAGTTCGAGGTCTCGCGTCCGGCGGTCGTTCTGGGTTCCCGCCAGACCGTCGACGTGCTCGACACCGACGCCTGCCGGCGACGCGACGTCGAGATCGTGCGGCGCCGCTCCGGGGGAGGTGTGGTGCTCCTCGTCCCCGGCGCGACGGAATGGATCGACGTCGTCGTACCGGCCGGCGACGACCATTGGGACGACGACGTCCCACGGTCGATGATCCGCCTCGGTGAACGGTGGGTCGAGGCGCTGCGGGACGTGGTCGACGGCGAGTTGACCGTGCACCGCGGGCCGATGACCCGCACGCCATGGTCCGACGTGGCGTGCTTTGCCGGCATCGCGCCTGGTGAGGTGCTCCTCGACGGCGCCAAGCTGGTCGGGCTCAGCCAACGCCGCACCCGTCGCGCGGCCCGGTTCCAGTGCGCCGTCAACCGCCGCTTCGACGGCGAGCTGCTCGTCGAGCTGCTCGCCGCTCCACCCCCGACCGCCCACCCACCAGTAGCGCTGCTGCCGCCAACCGCCACCGACATCGCGGCAGCGCGTGCTCCACGCCCTCGGCTGGTCACACCCCGCCTGAACCCCTCGTTCGTGTCACCGCCCCCGGCGACCCTCGCCGATGGCGGTGACACAAACCGGTGGTGTGGTGGGGGTCGCTGCGCGCGGAGCGCAGCGCAGGGGTTGACCGTCTCGATTGGGTGCTGGTGGGGAGAATTGGTGAGGAATGGTTGACTTTGGGGAGCTGTGTGGGCACAATGAGCTGGCGGGGAGGTGGCACGCGTTCCCCGCGCCGAGGCACGGCTCCACGCGTGACATCCGGTTGACGAAAGGCATGGGTCACGCAACGTGTTCGTCGGGGTCCACGACCGCAGCATCGACGACAAGGGTCGTCTGGCGCTCCCGGCCGCCTTCCGGAGCGAGCTCGGCGATCGCTGCTACGTGTCCCTCGACGGCGAGGGGTGCGTCACGATCCGCGAGG
Organism: Ilumatobacteraceae bacterium; assembly: GCA_963776935.1. GTDB lineage: Bacteria > Actinomycetota > Acidimicrobiia > Acidimicrobiales > Ilumatobacteraceae > JALOLG01. Next base: position 664,807 of record CAVZOP010000002.1, read on the forward strand.
TCAGCGAGTTCGAGGCCCACGCCCGGGAGCTGATCGACCAGGAGAAGCGCGGCGAGCTGACCCGGACACGCCGACGCGCGGTGGCGGCCAACGTCACGCTCGTGGCCATCGACAAGCAGGGGCGGGTCACGCTCGACGAGAAGGTTCGCGCCCACGCCGGGCTGCTCTCGAGCGCGTCGGTCAAGGTCGCCGGCATGTTCGACGCCATCGAGGTCTGGAAACCCGAGCGCTTCGAGACCGTGCAGGTCGAAGGCGACCACGAGGAGCCGGCGCGGGTGTGGGGGGATGACTGATGCGGTTCGAACAGCACACACGCTCGAAGGGAGGGATGAGGACGAACGACGTCGATATCAACGGTGAGGATCGCTCGCACCATGGCCGCTGACTTCAGTCACCGTCCGGTCATGCTCGACGAGGTCGTCGAGGCGTTCCGACCTGTGCCACCCGGTGTCGTCGTCGATGCGACGGTCGGCGGCGGGGGACACAGCGAGGGGATCCTCGAGGCTCGCCCGGACGTGCGCGTGCTCGGTCTCGACCGTGATCCGGCCGCTCTGGCGGCGGCGCGCGAGCGGCTGGCCAGGTTCGGGGACCGGTTCTCCACCCACCGATGTCGATTCGACGACCTCAAGGACGCGATGGCAGCTTTCGATCTCGACCAACTCAGCGGTGCCCTGTTCGATCTCGGTGTCTCGTCGCCCCAGCTCGACCAGCCCGAACGTGGCTTCTCCTACCGTCACGACGGCCCGCTCGACATGCGGATGGACACCGACGCCCAGTGGTCGGCGAGCGACGTGGTCAACGGCTACTCGGAGGCCGAGCTGCGCCGCGTGATCCGCAAGTACGGCGACGAGCGCTTCGCGTCGCGCATCGCCCGCGCCATCGTCACCGCCCGGCCGATCGAGTCGACAACGGAGTTGGCTTCGATCGTGACCGGCGCGATCCCCGCGCCCGCCCGGCGCACCGGTGGACATCCCGCCAAGCGAACGTTCCAGGCGATCCGCATCGAGGTCAACGGCGAGCTCGATGTGCTGGCGCCGGCGATCGACGCGGCGATCGAGTCGGTTGTGCCGGGCGGGCGGATCGCGGTGCTGTCGTACCACTCCGGCGAGGACCGCATCGTCAAGGAGCAGTTCCGTGTCGCGACCGGCGCGTGTGAATGCCCGCCCGAGCTGCCCTGCGTCTGCGGCGCGGTGCAGACGGTGAGGCTGGTCCGCGGCATTCGACGCACCCCCACGACCGAGGAGCAGCAGGAGAACCGGCGCGCCGCATCGGCTCGCCTGCGAGTCGCCGAGCGGACAGAACCAACCCGGCGAGGTGAGCGCGCGTGATCGCCAATCCGCTGCATCACATCACCGGGCACGGCACGAGTGCGGCCGCCGCGCCGCGGCGCGCCCCGGCTCCGGCGACGCCCGCCCCGCGGCTGTCGGTCGTGCCGCGCCGTCGCAAGGCCGCCGGCTTCGCGGTCGCCCTCTCGGTGATGCTGGCAGCGATGATGCTCGGTTCCGCGGTGCTCCACACCAGCCTCGCCGAGCGTCAGTTCGAGATCGACCGGCTCGAGCGCTCGGTGACCGCCGCGCAGGAGCGCTTCGACGTGTTGCGCCGGTCGCGCGCCGAGCTGCGTTCGCCCACACGGTTGTCGACCGAGGCCACCCGGATCGGGATGCACCCGGCCGCCACCAGCCAGTTCGTTCCCGTCGACGGCCTGACCGTGGCGCTCGCGATTGCCGCCACCGGGGAGGTGCTCGACGATCAGGAGGCGATCGACGGGCTCCAACCGCTCGACCAGTTCCGCCTCGTCAAGGCTGTGTCCGGCGAGGCGCCATGAGCCGGCGGACACCACCACCGCGGCCGGCTCGCCGTGCGGCGCCGACCATCCGCCAGCGCGTCCCGCACTCACCACCGCACCGGGAGCGGCGCGCAGCCGGCTCGCCGTCGCGGCCCAGCTCCGAGCACGCGCCGCGCGGTTCGCCCCCCGGCACCGCGCCGGCGCGCTGCTCCACCGCGTCGCGCGGCGCAGCGCGCCGCGCGACGCGTCGTCGCGCCGAGGCATTCGCAGGCGCGTGAGTTCCGGTTCGGGGCCGGCCAGCCGCGCCAACGCCTGATCGTGCTGCTCGGCTCGCTCGTGCTCGTCCTGGCACTGGTGCTGTTCAAGGTCGGTGTCCTGCAGACGAGCGAGGGCCAGGCGCTGCGGATCGAGGGCACCCGGCAGTGGACCCGCTCACGCGATGTGCCCGCAGATCGCGGCACCATCTTCGACCGCAACGGTGAAGAGCTGGCGATGTCGGTCGCCGCGAACAGCATCAGCATCAACCCGAAGCTCATCGACGACCCCGAGGCAACGGCCTCGATCCTCACCAACGTCCTCGGCCTGAGTGAGGAGAAGCGCCAAGAGCTCGTCGCCGCGATGGTCGCCAAGACGACAGGGTTCATGTACGTCGCCCGCCAGGTCGACGAGGCGGTCGGGGAGCAGATCGCGGCGCTCGGGTTGGCCGGCGTCAACGTCGACCCCGAGAGCAAGCGGATCCTGCCGGGGGGCGACACGGGTCGCAGTGTGATCGGCCGCACCGACATCGACGGCGTCGGCATCGGCGGCCTCGAGCTGCAATTCGACGACCTGCTGACGGGCACCGACGGTCGGCTCGAGCGCGAGGTGGCGCCCGGCGGCCGGTCGATCGCCGGCAGCGAGACCGTCTCCGTACCACCGGTGGCCGGTGACGACCTGGTGCTGACGCTCGACCGCTCGATCCAGTTCGCCACCGAGCAGGCGCTGCTCGGTCGTGTCACCGGGCTCGCCGCGCGCGGTGGCACCGGCATCGTCATGGACACCGATACGGGTGAGATCTACGCGATGGCGTCGGTCCGTCGCAACGACGACACGGGGATCGTCGAGATCACGTCCGGCAACTTCGCGGCCGTCGATGCCTACGAGCCGGGCTCGGTGGCCAAGGTCATCACGGTCGCGGCGGCGCTCAACGAGGGGGCCGTCACCCCGGATACGGGCTTCAACGTCCCGTGGCGCGAGCTGTGGGGCGACGACCTGCTGGCCGACGCCGAGCCCCACCCCGACGAGTGGCTCACCGTCGCCCAGATCCTCGTCAAGTCGTCGAACATCGGCACGATCCACGTCCACCAGACGATCCGCCGTCAGAAGCACTGGGAGTACATGAAGGCCTTCGGACTCGGCGAAGCGACGGCGCTCGGGTTCCCCGGCGAGTCCCCGGGCATCATGAAGCACTGGAAGGACATGTGGGGATCCGAGCGGGTCACGGCCGCCTTCGGGCAGGGCGTGTCGAGCACGTCGATCCAGCTCGCCGCGGCGATCAACGTGATCGCCAACGACGGGACGTACGTCGCGCCCAAGTTGGTCCGCTCGACGGTCGGTCCGGACGGCACCGTGACCGACACGTTGCCATCGGCCACCCGTGAGGTCGTGGTCGAGGCCACCGCCGAGGAGATGCAGCAGCTCATGAAGCGGGTCGTCTGCGAGGGCACCGGCGAACGGGCCCAGGTCAAGGACTTCGACGTGGCGGGCAAGACCGGCACTGGGTACAAGGCCCAACCCGACGGCACCTATTTCGACGCCGCCGGCAACCGCGTGTACTACTCGAGCTTCGTGGGCTTCTTCCCGGCCGAAGACCCGCAGGTGACCGTGCTCATCTCGATCGACGAGCCGCCGGCGGGCACCGACGACCGCTTCGGCGGCACCGCCGCCGCTCCCGTGTTCAGGGAACTGGCGCCGACGATCGTGCACGAGCTGGGCATCCGACCCACCGTTGGCGCCACCGGATGCGAAGCGGGCTGAACCATGAACGACGGCGCCATAGATGACGGCGCCGGCCGCGCCACGCCGGCCGCCGGAGTGCGGGTCGACGACCTCGCGACCCGTGTCCCGTCGGGTCGGCTCCGCGCCGTCGTCGGCGACGCGTCCATCCGGGTCACTGGTGTCACCCACGACTCGCTGGCTGTCGCGCCGGGCGTGCTGTTCGCGTGCATCGTCGGGACGCATCACGACGGACATGCGTTCGCGCCGTCGGCGGTCGAGTCGGGGGCGTCGGCGCTGCTCGTCGAGCGTGAGCTCCCCGTCGCCGTCCCCCAGATCGTTGTCGACGACACCCGGGCGGTGCTCGGTCACGTCGCCGCCGCGTTCCACGGCGATCCCACCCGGTCGCTCACCACCGTCGGGATCACCGGGACCAACGGCAAGACGACGACCGCCCACCTGATCGCCGCCGCGCTGCGGTCGACGGGGCACGACGTCGGCGTGATCGGCACGTTGAGCGGTGTCCGTACAACGCCCGAGGCGACCGAGCTGCAAGCACGGCTCGCCGGCATGCGTGACGACGGTGTCGATTCGGTCGTGATGGAGGTGTCGTCGCACGCGCTCGCGCTGTGGCGGGTCGCGGGCATGCGGTTCGACGCGGCCGTGTTCACCAACCTCGGCCGCGATCATCTCGACCTCCACGGCTCGGTCGAGGACTACTTCCGAGCCAAGGCGCGGTTGTTCACGCCCGATCTGGCGGCGATCGGTGTGACCAACGTCGACGACCCGTACGGCCGTCTGCTGCTGGACGCGGCGACCATCACGATGCTGCCGCTACTCGAGCTCCGACGCGAGTGCGATCGAGGTCACCGCCGTTGGGCACCGGTTCGTGTGGCGCGGTCAACAGGTCGCGGTGCCGATCGGCGGGGCGTTCAACGTGATGAACTCGTTGGCCGCCCTGACTGCCCTGACGGCGCTGGGCGTCGACGCTGACGCGGCGGCCGCGGGAGTGTCGTCGGCGACGCCGGTGCCAGGGCGCTTCGAGGTGATCGCCCCGGCGGGGGAGACCGCGCCTACGGTGATCGTCGACTATGCGCACACTCCTGATGGCATCACCGAGCTGCTGGCGACAACCCGCGCCGTCACCGGCTCGGGTGTGTTGACGATCGTGTTCGGGTGTGGCGGGGATCGCGATCGCGACAAGCGCCCGCAGATGGGGAGCGCTGCGGTAGCGGGCGCCGACCGGGTCATCGTCACCTCCGACAACCCGCGCGACGAGGATCCGCTGGCGATCATCGAGGCGATCGTCAGCGGCATCAGGGAGCCCGACCGCGCCCGTGTCGTCGTCGAGCCCGATCGCAGGGCGGCGATCGACCTGGCGCTGGCCGGTGCCGGTCGCGGCGACGTCGTCGTGATCGCCGGCAAGGGCCACGAGACGACGCAGACCATCGGTGCGGCGGTGCGTGAGTTCGACGACCGGGCGGTTGCGCGCCAGCTGATGGAGGCCCGGTCGTGATCGCCGTCATGATCGCCGGCGCCGTCGCCACGTTCGTGTCGCTGTTCGGCACGCGTGCCCTGATGAGCTTCTTCCGCACACGCGGGCGGGGCCAGCCGATCCTCGGCAAGGAGGATCACGGACCCGAGCACCACATGCACAAGCAGGGCACCCCGACGATGGGTGGCCTGGCCATCGTCGGCGCCGCCCTGATCGGGTGGCTCGTCGCCCATATCCGGCGCGGGCTGGCGTTCTCCGATCAGACGATGATCGTGTGGGTCGCCGTGATCGCGATGGGGTTCATGGGTTTCCTCGACGACTACATCAAGGTCAAGAAGCGGCACAACCGGGGGATCTTCTGGAAGCGCAAGAACTACATCACGATGATCATGAGCTTCGGCGCCGCGTGGTGGCTCGTCGCCGCCACTGGGATCTCCGAGACGATCTCGTTGACGCGAGCGGAGGACCTCGGGTTCGCCGTGCCGCAGATCGTCTGGATCCTGTGGGCCGGGCTGATCATCTGGGCCACGACCAACGCGGTCAACGTGACCGACGGTCTCGACGGGTTGGCGGGCGGATCGGCGCTGATGGGCTTCGGCGCGTTCACGATCATCGCCTACTGGTCGTTCCGTAACCCTGAGATCTACACCGAGGTGGTCAACCCCCTCGACATGGGCGTGTTCGCCGCCGCCTTCGCTGGGGCCTGCCTCGGCTTCCTCTGGTGGAACGCGGCACCGGCGCGGATCATCATGGGCGATGTCGGAGCGCTCGCCATCGGATCGGCGCTGGCGTTTCTCGCCCTGACGCTCAACACCCACCTGCTCCTGTTGCTGATCTGCGGGATCAACGTGATGGAGGCCGGCTCGGTGGCCGTGCAGATGGGCGTGTTCAAGGTCTCGGGGCGCACGCGGCGGCTGTTCCGGATGTCGCCGGTACACCATCACTTCGAGCTCGTCGGGTGGCCGGAGACGACGGTGATCATCCGCTTCTGGCTGATCGCCGCGATCTGTGTCGCCTCGGCACTGGCCATCTTCATCGGTGACTTCACCCGGATCGCGGCGGAGTGATCGTGCGATCCCTCGTGTACGGACTGGCGGTGACCGGCACATCGACCGTGCGCGCCCTCGCCCGGCGGGGACACGACGTCGTGGTGGTCGACGACCACGTCGACGACGCCAAGCGTGCCATCGCCGCCGACCTCGGGGTCGAGTTGCTCAGCACACCACGCGCGATCGACGCACTCGTCGGCGACTGCGATCTCGTGTCGCCGGCACCTGGTGTGCCCGAGACGCACGACGTGATCGCCGCCGCACGACGCCACGGCGTGCCCGTGCGGAGCGAGATCGAGCTCGCCTACCAGTGGGAGCAGGACCGGCCAGGTGGGCCGCGACCGATCCTGGCCGTGACCGGCACCGATGGCAAGACGACCACGAGCCTGCTGGCGGCGGCGATGCTGACCGTCGGCGGTCTGCGCACGGTTGCCGCCGGCAACACCGACATCCCGCTCGTGGATGCGCTCGAGTTGGACCTCGACGCGTATGTCGTCGAGTGCAGCAGTTTCCGCCTGGCATGGACGGAGCAGTTCCGCGCCGATGCCGCGGTCTGGCTCAACCTCGCCCCGGACCACCTCAACTGGCACCGCTCGACGACCACGTACGAGGCCGCCAAGGCGCGCCTGTTCGACCTCCAACGTCCGTCCGACGTGGCGATCGGATACGTCGACGATCCGGTCGTGATGCGCCACCTCGATGCGGCGCCGGCGCGCCATGTCACGTTCGGACGGTGGACGGCCGACTACCACCTCGCCGGCGACTCCTTGTGCGGCCCGACCGGCACGATCACGACGGTCGCTTCGATGCGGCGCCAGCTCCCGCACGACATCACCAACGCCCTCGCCGCGTCGGCGCTGGTGTTCGAGTCGGGCCTCACCGACCTCGAAACCGCCGGCCGGGCGATCGCCACGTTCGTCGGCCCGCCGCACCGCATCGAACCGCTCGGCGAGCGCGACGGCGTGCAGTGGTTCAACGATTCGAAGGCGACGACACCGCACGCGGTCGCGGTGGCGATCCACGGTTTCGAGCACGTCGTGCTGATCGCCGGTGGCCGCAACAAGGGGCTCGATCTGTCGCCGATGGCGGCCGAGCCGCAACGACTCCGCTCGGTCGTGGCGATCGGCGAGGCGGCCGACGAGATCACTGCTCTGTTCGCACCGCATTGCGCGGTGGTGCGGGCGGACTCGATGGAAGCCGCTGTCATGGCGGCCGCGGACGCATCCCAACGCGGCGACGCAGTGGTCCTGTCGCCCGGCTGTGCGAGCTTCGACTGGTACCCGAGCGGTGGCTACACGGCGCGTGGCGACCACTTCCGCCGGCTGGTCGCCGACCTGGTCGACGTGACCTGGTCGAGATGAGAGGAGTGGACCTGCGATGACCGTTTCGATCGACCCCCGCGCGATGCCGTCCACGGCTGTCGTCGATGGCGGCCCGTCCGTCGCCGAGCGACGCCAGGCCGCCCTCGAGCGCTTGCAGGGATCGCGCCCCAACCGCCGCGCCAAGCGCAGCCGCGACGCGGACGATCCGATCGTGCTCGGGCCACCTCCGGTCGCCTACTACGTGATCGTCGTCGTCGTCGCCGTGTTCGTGATGCTCGGCCTCGTGATGGTGCTCTCCTCGTCGGCGGCCACCGAGGTCGGGGAGGGCAACTCGCCCTACCGGATCTTCTCGCGGCAGCTGATGTGGGCCGGCTTCGGGCTCGGGGGGATGCTGGTCGCGATCAAGGTGCCGTACCGGCGCTGGCGATCGTTCACCGTGCCGATCGCGATCCTCGCCGCGGCCGGGATGGTGCTGCCGTTCACGTCCAGCCTGGGGTCCACGATCAACGGTGCGAGAGCGTGGGTGACGGTCGGGTCGTGGAGCTTCCAGCCGTCGGAGGTGCTGAAGCTCGCCACGCTCGCGCTGGCCGCCAACATCCTGGCGACGCGCCACGAGCAGATGGCCGACCCGCGTCGCACGTTGTTCCCGTTGATGCTCATCGCCGGGTTCGGTGCGGGGGCGTGCCTCGTGCAGGGCGACCTCGGCTCGGCGGTGGTGCTCGGTGCGATCGTCCTGTCGGTCGGCTTCATCGCCGGCGTTCCGATCGCCTACATGACCGGCGTGGTGGCCACGGGCGGGTTCACGATGGCGCTGTTCGTCCTGTCGAGCGCCCGCCGCTTCAACCGGTTCACCGCGTTCTTCGACACCGAGGGCAACAAGGACTACCTCGCCTACCAGACCTACCAGGGGTACCTCGGGATCGCCAACGGCGGGCTCACCGGCTCGGGCATCGGCGGCAGCAACAGCAAGCTCGGATATCTGCCGCTTGCGCACAGCGACTTCATCTTCGCCGTGATCGCCGACGAGCTCGGGTTCGTCGGCGCGCTTGCCGTGGTCGGCGGGTTCGGGCTGTTGGTGTGGTTCGGGATCCAGACCGCGCTCGCCGCGCCCGACCGGTTCGGGATGCTGCTGGCGGGCGGCATCGCGACGTGGTTCGGAGTCCAGGCCATCGTCAACATGGGCGGGGTGACGGGCCTGTTGCCGGTGACCGGCCTCACGTTGCCCTTCTTCTCCGCCGGCGGGACGTCGTTGTTCGTGACGATGGTGGCGGCCGGGTTGCTGCTGAACGTCGCCAGACGGGCCCGCTGAGCCGGTGGGCTCGACGTTCGCGGTCGTCACCGGAGGCGGGACGGCCGGGCACGTGTTGCCCGCCCTGGCGGTCGCCGAGGCGCTCGTCGCCAAGGGCCACGCGCCAGACACGATCCACTACATCGGAGCCAGCCGTGGCGTCGAGACCCGATTGCTCCCCGAGACGCCGTTCCCATACACGTTCTACGACGTCGTCGGCTTCCAACGGCGGCTCACCGGTCGCAACCTCGGCTTCGCCCCCAAGCTGATGAAGAGCGCGCGGGCGGCCACTCGTCTGCTGCGCGAGCTGCGGCCGCGGGTGGTCGTGTCGGTCGGTGGGTACGCAAGCGTGCCGGCCGTGCTCGCCGCCCGCCGCCTGGGCATCCCCGTGGTGGTCGTCAGCTACGACCGGTTCCCGGGCCGGGCGAGCCGGCTGGCGGCGAGACGGGCGGCGGCGTGTGCGGTGGCGTTCGCCGATTCCCCGCTGCCGCGGATGACGGTCACCGGAGCGCCGGTGCGCCGGGCCGTGCTCGATGTCGATCGGCGCCGCGACGGGGCGACTGCTCGGGCCGTGCTCGGGCTGCCACCCGACCGGTTCGTCGTGGCGGTGATGGGGGGATCGCAGGGGTCCGGCATCCTCAACGAGGCCGTGGCGGCGATGCTCGACGCCAGCGCCGAGGACCGCGGCCTCGCCATCCGCCACGTCTGCGGCGAGCGCTTCTCGGACACCGCGCTGGCCACCGTGTGACGGGCGCGGCGGTGTGCTCTACCAGCCGATCGGATACGAACCACAGATGCCGCTCCTCTATGCCGCGGCCGACCTGCTCATCGGGCGGGGCGGGGCCAGCACGGTGCACGAGGTCGCGGTCACGGGCGTCCCGGCGATCCTCGTGCCGTGGTCGGGATCCGCCGAGGACCACCAGACGGCGAACGTGTCGTGGCTGTCCGACAACGGCGCCGCGGTGCTCCTCCCGGAAGCGCGGATCGGCGAGTTGGCGCAGGTCGTCGACCGCCTCCGCTCGGACACCGCGGCCCGTGAGGCGATGGGCGACAAGGCCAGGGCGATGGGAGAGGTCCACCACAGCGGCGCGCTGGCGGATCTCGTCGAAGCCGTGGCTCTAGCCTGATCGGACTGTGTCCGTGCCCGCTCCACCGCTCGATCTCGCCCACCAGCACCGGCTGCACGTCGTCGGTGTCGGCGGTCCCGGGATGAGTGCGATCGCACTGGCGCTCGCCCAGATGGGTCATCGCGTGTCGGGGAGCGACCTCCGTGAGCGGCCCGTGCTCGACCGCCTCCGCGCCGCCGGCGTCGAGGTGCATGTGGGTCACAATCGGTCCCATGTGCAGCGGTGCGATGCCGTCACGGCGTCGACCGCCGTGCCCGACGACTTGAACGAGCTCGACGAGGCGCGCCGGTTGGGACTGCCCGTGCTCAGGCGGGCCGGGATGCTGGCGTCGATCTGCGCCCAGGCGCGATCGCTCGGGGTGGCAGGGACGCACGGCAAGACGACGACCTCGTCGATGCTGATGTTGATCCTGGCCGAGGCCGGCCTGCGCCCGAGCTTCGTGATCGGCGGCGACGTCACCGACATGGGCACCGGTGCGCAGTGGACGGGCGGCGAGTGGTTCGTCGTCGAGGCCGACGAGAGCGACGGAACCCATCTCGAGCTGCCGTTGCACGGCACGATCCTGACCAATGTCGAGATCGATCATCTCGACCACTACGGCTCGTTCGATTGCATCGTGGCCGCCTTCGATCGCTATCTGGGTCAGGTCGACGGGCCGAAGGTCGTGTGCGGCGACGACCCGGTCGGGGCGCGCCTCGCCGCCGAGCACGGCGCCACCACGTACGGCACGTCCGCCGGGGTCGACATCCGGGCTGTCGACGTGCTCGCCAGCCACGGCACGCTCACGTTCGCGATCGAACGCGATGGGCAGCACCTCGTCGACATCGCGCTGCCGCAGCGTGGGATGCACAACGTGCGCAACGCGACGGCCGCCCTGGCGATGGCGATCGCGGTCGGCGTCAGCCCGGAAGTGGCGGCCACGGCGCTGGCGAAGTTCGGTGGCGTCGCCCGCCGGTTCGACATCCGCGGCGTCGACGGGGGCGCCACGTTCGTCGACGACTATGCCCACCTGCCGTCGGAGATCGCCGCCGTGCTCGACGCGGCGCGTCGCAGCGACGACGGGTGGCGGCGCGTCGTCGCCGTCTTCCAGCCGAACCGGTACAACCGGATCGCCGAGATCTGGGCCGACTACGGCGGTTCGTTCGGCGACGCCGACCTGGTCGTGCTGACCGACATCTACTCGTCCGGCACCCAGCCGATCCCGGGGGTCACCGGGCGCCTGATCGTGAACGCGGTGGTCGATCACGACCCGTTCACGCGAGTGGCGTGGCTGCCGAAGCGCGACGACCTCGTGACGTTCCTGGCCGGCGAGGTCCGCGACGGGGACGTCTGCATCTCGATGGGGTGCGGCGACATCGCGACGCTGCCCGACGAGGTGCTCGCCGCGCGACGCGGGAGCGCGGTCCGATGATGTCGCGGGCGACGGCGCGCGCCGGCGTCGACGCGGCTGCGGCGCTGATCGGTCCGACTGCCCGTCGCGACGTGCCACTGGCGCCGCTCACGACCTACCGCGTCGGTGGTCGGGCGGCGCTGTTCGTCGAGGTGGCCACGATCGACGATCTCCGCCGTGTCGCGGCGGCGAGGGCGGCGAGTGATCTGCCGGTACTGGCGATCGGTCGTGGCTCGAACATGCTCGTCGCCGATTCCGGGTACCCGGGGATCGTCGTGTCGCTCGCCGAGTTCGCGGGTGGGATCGAGATCGGCACGGCGGACGGCGACGGACGAGTCGTCGTCGCCGCCGGGGGTGGCGTCGCGCTCCCGGTGCTCGCCCGCCGGACCGCGGCGGCGTCGGTCGCCGGGTTCGAGTGGGCGGTCGGCGTTCCCGGATCGGTCGGCGGTGCGGTGCGGATGAACGCCGGTGGACACGGCTCCGACATGGCGGCGGCGGTGATCGATGTCGACGTCTTCGATCTGGGTGACGAGGCGGCGGCCGTCGACGTCCGGCGCATCGACGCCAGCGACCTCGGCCTGCGCTTCCGTGGGTCGGACCTCACCGACGACCAACTCGTCATCGACGTCCGTCTCGACCTCCGTCGCGGTGATCGCGAGGCGTCCGAGCACCAGATCGCCGAGATCGTGCGCTGGCGCCGTGAGAACCAGCCGGGCGGACAGAACTGCGGATCGGTGTTCGTGAACCCGGTGCCGGGCGAGGTGACGGCCGGCGGACTGATCGACGGCCTCGGTCTGCGGGGCCTGCGGATCGGAACCGCGTGGGTGTCGGAGAAGCATGCCAACTTCATCCAGTCCACCGACGGCGGCTCGGCGGCCGACGTGCGGGCGGTGATCGAGACGGTTCGCGAGCGGGTGACCGCGGCGACGGGGTACGTCCTGCGCAGCGAGGTCCGGCTGGTCGGATTCGACGACGCGCCGGATCCCGGGATGAGTAGCCAGGGATGAGCACCGAAGAGTGGCCGGTCGGCCGTCCCGCCGACGCCGACGCCGAGGACCCCGATCGCGTCGCCCTCGACGAACTGCTGCGGGCGTTCGCGATCGACGCGTCGCGCGTCGCCGAGGAGGACCGCACCGACTCCGAGATCGACCGCCGGGTCGACCAGGTCCTCGGTGACGCGACACCGGACGGGCCAGAACCCGGATCGACCGGCGAGGCGTCCATCCCGGACGCCGACGCGCCGGCCGAGGCGGCCGCCGTCGAAGCGGACCGCAACGGTTCTCCGCCGCCAGCCGAGCCGCTCGGCCAAGACGCGGCGACGCCGCCGCACGCCGGTCCGCCTCCGCCTGTGACTGGCGCAACGAACGTCCCGGGGAACGTCAAGGTGATCGCCATCGCCGACGACGAGTACCCGCCGGATGCCGTGTACGTCGAGGGCGACCTCGGTGGCCCCGACACGTCGGGTGACCGGCCGGTGGTGTTCATCGACGACGACGTCGTCGTCACCGAGACGCCGGAGGACAGCCGCCGGCTGCGGCGCCGCATCGAGCCCCGCCTGCGCGACCGGCGGATCGCGGTGCGCCGCGCCGAGAGCCGGCGCCGTCTCAGGTGGGTCATCCTCGCCGTGTTCGTGCTCCTCGTCGTCGGCGCCGGGCTCGCCGTGCTCGGCTCGTCGCTGTTCGCGATCGAAGCCGACGAGGTGAGTGTGAGCGGCGCCGTCTACACCGACCGGGTGCGCCTCCAAGCGGTCATCGACGACCTCGTCGGCACGCCGGTGCTGGCCGCCGACACGCAGGCCGCCGAGCGCGAGCTCGAGGCGATCCCGTGGGTCGACCAGGCTCGCGTGCGCACCCAGTTCCCACACGGCGCGACGATCGAGATCCGCGAACGGGTCGCGCTCGCGACCTACGCCAGTCCCGACGGGCAGTTCCGGGTGATCGACGCCGACGGGCGGGTGCTCGACGTGATCAGCGGCCAGCCGATCGCGTACATGCTGATCACCGGTCCGGATCCGGTCGACCGCCAGGCGGGTGAGTACGCGCCGGTCGGCTACGGCGCCGCGGCCCGGCTGGTCCAGGGTCTCACCGGGTCGGTGCGGGGGCGGGTCCAGTCGATCGACGTCACCGCCGACGGCTCGCAGCTGCGACTGTTGCTCGACGACGGCACCGAGGTGCGCTTCGGCGCGGCCACCGATCTGGTGACCAAGCTCGTGCGTCTCGAGACCGCGCTCGGCGCGGCCGGTGACCAGGTGGTGAGCGTGATCGACGTCTCCACCGCCGAGGTGGTCATGCGATGAACTGCACCCTGACGATCGAACGGCTGACGATCGACGGGCGATGATGGATAGCATCACCTGTTCCAGTAGCTCCGACGTGCGAGGATGGGCCACAATGCGGCACGTCCCGACGGGCACCACGCAGGCATCGGAGTCCTGACACGACCATGCACACGAACCGACCACGCTGCACTGCTTCTCCACGGAGGTACCGCTGATGCCCGGCGCGCCCCAGAACTATCTCGCCGTCATCAAGGTGATCGGCGTCGGCGGCGGCGGTGTCAACGCGGTGAACCGCATGATCGACGCCGGGTTGAAGGGTGTCGAGTTCATCGCCGTCAATACCGATGCGCAGGCGTTGCTGATGAGTGACGCCGACGTCAAGCTCGACATCGGGCGCGACCTCACTCGCGGGCTCGGCGCCGGAAGCGATCCCGAGGTGGGGCGCACGGCCGCCGAGTCACACAGCGACGAGATCGACGAGATGGTGAAGGGCGCCGACATGGTGTTCATCACCGCCGGCGAGGGCGGCGGCACCGGTACGGGTGCGGCACCGGTGATCGCCGAGATCGCGCGGGCCGCCGGTTCGCTGGCGATCGGTGTCGTCACCCGGCCGTTCTCGTTCGAGGGTCGCCGGCGCTCGGTGCAGGCCGACAACGGCGTGCAGCGGTTGAAGGAGAAGGTCGACACGCTGATCGTCATCCCCAACGACCGGTTGTTGACGGTTGCCAACGACAAGACGAGCGTGCTCAACGCGTTCAAGATGGCCGACGAGGTGCTGCTCCAAGGTGTGTCCGGCATCACCAACCTGATCACCACTCCGGGGCTGATCAACACCGACTTCGCCGACGTGCGGATGGTGCTGTCCAACGCCGGCTCGGCGTTGATGGGCATCGGGCAGGCGACCGGCGACGACCGCGCCGTCACCGCCGCCAAGTCGGCGATCTCGAGCCCGTTGCTCGAATCGGCCATCGACGGAGCACGCGGCATCCTGCTCAACATCACCGGCCCGTCGAGCATGGGGCTGTTCGAGATGAACGCCGCGGCCGAGATCATCCACGCCGTCGCCCACCCCGACGCCAACATCATCTTCGGCACCGTGATCGACGACGAGGTCGGCGACGAGGTGCGGGTCACCGTCATCGCTGCCGGCTTCGACCGCTTCGACGGTGGAGCGAGCACCGAGCAGATCCTGCGCACGCCGTCTCGGATCACCGAGCTGTTCGCCGAGCCCGACGCCGACCCGCTCGACGACAATGACGACGACGATTTCGACGTCCCGTCGTTCCTGAAGTAGCGGTCGTGGGGGAGCCCCCACACCGACCGGTCGCATGATCGACGCCGGGCTGGTCCGCGAGCGGCTGGCGATGGTGCAGTCGCGGATCGAGGCGGCCGGTGGAACCGGGGTCGACGTGCTCGCCGTGACGAAAGGTTTCGGAGCGGATGCGATCGACGCGGCGGTTGCCGCCGGCTGCGGGCGCATCGGCGAGAACTACGCCCAGGAGTTGCTCGACAAGTTGCGTCTCGTCGGCCCGTCGACACAGCGACCCGAGATCCACTTCATCGGTCAGCTGCAGTCGAACAAGGTGCGCCTGCTGGCCGGCGTCGTCGACGTGTACGAGTCGGTGGATCGGGCGTCGCTGGTCGCGGCCATCGCCCGGCGCGACCAGGGCGCCAGGGTGCTGGTGCAGGTCGACACGACGGGAGAGCCGGGCAAGGGCGGATGTCCTGCGGCAGACGTGGAGTCGCTGGTCGGCGCCGCGGTGGATGCCGGCCTGCGCGTCGAAGGGTTGATGACCGTCGGGCCGACCGAAGGTGGGCCCGAGGGGTCGCGTCGCGGCTTTCGCGAGGTCCGCCGACTGACCACCCAGTTGGGTCTCGGCGTGTGCTCGATGGGCATGACGGGTGACCTCGAGGTCGCCGTCGAGGAGGGCAGCACGCAGGTACGCGTCGGTACCGCGCTGTTCGGGTGGCGCGACGCGAGGTGACACTGTGAGCTAGCCTCCCGCCCAGGAGGAACGCTCGGATGTCATTGTGGAAACGGACCATGGACTACCTCGGTCTCGGCCCTGACGACGCGTACGACGACTATGACGATTACGACGAGCCCGAACCGGCGCCTCGTCCTCGCCGCGCCTCCCACGAACCGGAGGCCCGTCAAGGTCGTGGCTACCCGGACAGCGAGCCGGAAGGCGTAGTGCGTACCGTGCCGTCGCGCCCGACGTTCCCGACCCGCGATTTCGATCCGTCACAAGCCCGCCGCCAGCAGCAGGCCGCCGACGAGTCAGGTGTGCAGCCCCGCCCCCGCGGTGGGAGCAGCAGCGCGAGCGCCCGCAGCACCACCGTGGCGACGAGCGAGCCCACGACCGTGCGGCCGCGCCGCTTCGACCAGGCGCAAGAGGTTGCCGACCGCTTCAAAGAAGGTCAGCCGGTGATCATGAACATCGAGGGCACCGAGCGTGAGGTCGCCCGTCGACTGATCGACTTCGCCAGCGGCCTGTGCTACGCGCTCGACGGCTCGATGGAGAAGGTCGCCACGGGTGTGTACCTGCTGAAGCCGGTCAACAGCCGCCGCCACGACGAATACGACGACTGAATCTGATCGAGTCGGCTCCCGAGCGTCGAGGCGTGACACGTCTGGTCGCCGACTGAACGACGACTGAATCTGATCGTAGTCGGCTCCCGAGCGTCGAGGCGTGACACGTCTGGTCGCCGACTGAACGACGACTGAGTCCAACGACGGGCCATCCGGACCGGACTAACGTGCGGCTCATGGAGATGAGCCCGCAGCAGGTTCGGAACGCGTCGTTCAAGTCGGCCAAGCGCGGGTTCGACCCCGACGAGGTGCAGGCGTTCTTGCGCGACGTCGCCGAGTCGCTCGAGGCGGCGCAGAACCAGTCGACGGCCATGGAGGCCAGGGCCAGGGCCGCGGTTGCGCGTCTGCAAGAGGTGAGCACGGCACGCGAGTCACCGGCGGAGCCGGTGAGCGCCGGCGATGCCGAGACCATCAGCCGGACGCTGCTGCTCGCGCAGCGCACCGCCGATGCGACCGTTTCGGAAGCCAAGTCGGAGGCCGATCGCATCGTCACCGCCGCCCACCAGGAGGCCGCGAGCACGATCGATTCGACGCGCGACATGTCGTCGCGTCTCCTCGAAGAAGCGCGAACCGAGGCTCGTCAGGTCTCCGAGGTCGAGCTCAGGGCCGTGCAGGCCGAGGTCGAGGCGCTCGTCGCCAGGCGTGACTTCCTCGAGTCCGACGTCGACCAGCTCGAGCACTTCCTCGTCGATCAACGCGATCGTCTGCGCCAGGCCGCGTCCGCGCTGCTCGACGTCTCCGAGCGCGTGCCCGGTGGGTTGGGGGAGGTGCGACGACCGTTGCTGTCGGCGTCCGACGACCCCGGCCCGGCGTTGGAGTCGCGTGCATCGACCGGGGCCGTTTCCGAGAACGTGCCCGGCGCGACCGATGCCGCATCCGATCCGGGCCACGAACCGCCGCTGCCGGCCGGCGACGATGCCGGCCAGCACGACACAGCCGTCGATCCGTCCGAGGATCTGACGACGCGCATCGAGTTCGGGTCGGACCAGCCGTCCGGCGACGACCCCGCCGTCACCACGCCATGGGCCGCCGAACCCGACGACGAGCCGCAATTCCGCTTCGGGCTCGGCGAAACCCGCCGCTACGAGTAGCTCCGAGCGTCGGTAGCGTTGCTGGCCAGCGATGGCTACCCCGCGATATCCCGACGTCGATCAGCAACCCGATCTGGCCGCGATCGAGCGCGCCGTGCTCGACCGTTGGTCGGACGACGGCACGTTCGCCGCGTCGGTCGAGTTGCGACCGGCCGGTGAGGACGGCAGCAACGAGTACGTGTTCTACGACGGGCCACCGTTCGCCAACGGTCTGCCGCACTACGGGCACCTGCTCACCGGTTTCGTCAAGGACGCCGTGCCGCGCTACCAGACGATGCGTGGGCGCCGCGTCGAGCGCCGTTTCGGTTGGGACTGCCACGGTCTGCCGGCCGAGGTCGAAGCCGAGCGCGAGCTCGGCATCGCCGGCCACCCGGCGATCAATGAGTTCGGCATCGGCCGGTTCAACGAGTACTGCCGCACGAGCGTGCTGAGATACACGAACGACTGGGAGCGCTACGTCACCCGCCAGGCCCGCTGGGTCGACTTCGAGAACGACTACAAGACCCTCGACCTCGACTACATGGAGAGCGTCATGTGGGCGTTCAAGACATTGTGGGACAAGGGCCTGATCTACGAGGGGTTCCGCGTGCTGGCGTACTGCTGGCGGTGCGAGACGCCGCTGAGCAACACCGAGACCCGCATGGACGACGTGTACCGCGACCGTCAGGACCCGGCCCTCACGGTGTGGTTCGAGCTCGAGGGCGGCGACCGGGTCCTCACGTGGACGACCACACCGTGGACCCTGCCATCGAACTTGGCGCTCGCGGTCGGACCCGACATCGACTACGCGGTGATGGAGGAGGACGGGCAGCGGTACATCCTCGCCGAGGCCCGGCTCGACGGGTACGCCAACGAGCTCGCCGGCGCCGATCGGGTCGGCACGGTGAAGGGCGCCGAGCTGGTCGGTCGCCGGTACCAGCCGCTGTTCGACTTCCTCGCCGACACACCGAACGCGTTCCAGGTGCTCGCCGGCGACTTCGTGACCACCGAGGAGGGCACCGGGATCGTCCACATGGCGCCCGGCTTCGGCGAGGACGACCAGATCGCATGCAACGCCGTCGGCATCCCGACGATCTGTCCCATGGACGAGCACGGGCGCTTCACCGCGCCGGTGATGGACTGGATCGGCCAGCACGTGTTCGATGCCAACGCCGACGTGATCCGGCGACTCAAGCTCGACGGCGTCGTCGTGCGGCACGACTCGTACAACCACTCGTACCCGCATTGCTGGCGCTGCGATCAGCCCCTCGTCTATCGCGCGATCTCGTCGTGGTTCGTCCAGGTGACCGCCTTCCGCGACCGGATGGTCGAGCTCAACGAGCAGATCCGGTGGGTGCCAGAGCACGTCAAGGACGGCAGCTTCGGCAAGTGGATCGCCAACGCGCGCGACTGGTCGATCAGCAGGAACCGTTTCTGGGGGTCGCCGATCCCGGTGTGGGTGAGCGACTCGCCCGAGTATCCGAGGACCGACGTCTACGGCTCGCTGGCCGAGCTCGAGGCCGATTTCGGGGTGACGGTCACCGATCTCCACCGGCCCGCCGTCGACCAACTGGTGCGACTCAACCCCGACGACCCGACCGGCCGATCGTCGATGCGCCGGGTCTCGGCCGTGCTCGACTGCTGGTTCGAGTCCGGGTCGATGCCGTTCGCCCAGGTGCACTACCCGTTCGAGAACGCCGAGTGGTTCGAGCACCACTACCCGGGCGACTTCATCGTCGAGTACATCGCCCAGACCCGCGGCTGGTTCTACACGCTCCACGTGCTGGCGACGGCGCTGTTCGATCGTCCCGCCTTCTCCACGTGCGTGAGCCACGGCATCGTGCTCGGCGACGACGGGTTGAAGATGTCGAAGTCGCTCCGCAACTACCCCGACCCGATGGTGATGTTCGAGGCGTACGGGGCCGACGCGATGCGCTGGAACCTGCTGTCGTCACCGATCCTTCGCGGTGGCGACTTCGCGGTCACCGAGAACGGGATGCGCGACACGGTGCGCCACGTCATCCTGCCGGTCTGGAACGCGTGGTACTTCCTCACGCTCTACGCCAACGCCGCCGGACACGACCGGGACGTTCCGCACCGACCAGACCGACGTGCTCGACCGCTACCTGCTCGGCGAGCTGCGCACGCTGGTGCGCTCGATGACGTCGACGATGGACGACTACGACCTCTTCGGCGCCTGCCAGAACGTCGTGGAGTTCGTCGAGACGCTCACCAACTGGTACATCCGCCGCAGCCGTGACCGGTTCTGGTCGGGCGATCAAGACGCCATCGACACGCTCCACACCGCGCTCGTCACGCTCTGTCGTGTCGCCGCACCGCTGCTGCCGATGGTGACGGAGCACCTGTACGTCGGCCTCACGGGCGAGCGCAGCGTGCACCTGACCGACTGGCCCGACGCCGAGCAGTTCCCGCACGACGACGACCTGACGATCGGAATGGGTCAGGTGCGCGACGTGTGCTCGACGTTGTTGTCGTTGCGCAAGTCGGAAGGCCTCCGGGTGCGCCTGCCGCTGGCCAAGGCGACCGTGGCCACCCCCACCACCGAGCTCATGCGCCCGCACCTCGGGATCCTGCGCGACGAGCTCAACGTCAAGGAGATCGAGCTCACCGACGACGTGCAGTCGGTCGGGCGGGTCGAGCTCAACCTCAACCCCGCTCGGCTCGGCCCTCGCCTCGGTGGCGAGACCCAGCAGGTCATCAAGGCCCACAAGGCCGGCGACTGGAGCATCGACGGCGACCGCGTCGTGGTCGGTGGCGTCGAGCTGCAACCCGACGAGTACACGTTCCGGCTGGTGTCGTCCTCGGACGGCGTCGCCGCCACGCTTCCCGGCAACAACGGGATCGTCGTGCTCGACACGGTCACCACGGACGCGCTCGAGGAGGAAGGGCTCGCCCGCGATCTGATCCGCGCCGTCCAGCAGGCGCGCCGTAGTGCCGGTCTCGACGTCAGCGACCGGATCAGCCTCGCCGTCGAAGCCCCGGTTGCGGTGGTCGATGCGTTCGAGGCACACCGTGAGTTGGTGATGGGCGAGACGCTCGCGACGAGCGCGACCGCCGTCGCCGGCTCCGGTTCCGAGCCGGTCATCACCGTCGCACGCGTTTGATCCCGCGCTAGAGTCCGGCGTTCGATCCGCCTGGAGGTTCCCCCGAAATGGCAGCAACCAAGAAGGCGCCGGCCAAGAAGGCGCCAGCCAAGAAGGTGCCCGCCAACAAGGCCGCCCCAACGTCCACCGCGAAGTCCGCTGGCCAGAAGCCGACCGCGAAGAAAGCGACCGTGAGCAGGACATCTACGAAACCAGCACCCGCCAAGGGAGCGACGAGCGGGCGACCGACCTCGACGAAGCGGGCGACCGCGACCACGGCGCCGGCCAAGAAGGCGGCGGCCGCCAAATCGACCCGAGCCGCGGGCAAGACAACGGAGACCAAGACGTCGCCGGCCAAGTCGAGCACACGGTTCGCGTCGCCTGCCACGGCGTCGACCGGCGTGCAACTGCCCGAACCACGGGGCGTGAGCAAGGACGGCATCGCCTACACGAAGGACTTCGACGTGAAGTTCCTCAAGGCCCAGCGCGACCTCCTCGACGAGGAGAAGGCCAAGCTGTTGGGTCAGGCGACGCGGCTCGAGAACGAGGCCAACTCGCTGATCGAGGAGGCCGAGATGGGTGACGTGCAGTTCGACGACGAAGGTGGCGAGGGCGACACGATGGTCGTCGAGCGCGAGCGCGACCTCGCCCTGTCGGCGCAGGCACGCCAGACGATCGCCGACATCGACGAAGCGCTCGCTCGGTTGGAGAAGGGCACCTACGGCTACTCCGAGGCATCAGGTCGTCCGATCCCGCGTGAACGACTCGAGGCCATTCCGTGGGCGACCGTGCTCGTCGAGGAGAAGGTCGGAGGGATCGGGCGGCGATGACCGAGTCGACCCGCGCCGTGCGTGGGTCGGTGGTGATCGCCATCCTGGTCGTCGTCGTCGACCAGTTGACGAAGGCCTGGGCGCTGTCGGCGCTCGACGACCGCGACATCGACCTGTTCTGGACGCTGCGCCTGCATCTCACGCGCAACAGCGGGATGGCGTTCAGCCGCGGTGAAGGACTCGGGCCAGTCATCGGCGTCATCGCCCTCGTCGTCGTCGCCGCGCTCCTGGTCTCGCTGCGGCGGCAGACGACCCCGTTCAGCACCGTGGCCGTCGGGCTCGTCATCGGAGGGGCGGCCGGCAACGTCATCGACCGGTTGTTCCGTTCGCCGGGGTGGCTGCGTGGGGCCGTGATCGACTTCATCGACCTGCAGTGGTGGCCGATCTTCAACGTTGCCGACATGGCGATCACGGTCGGCGGGTTGCTATTGGTGTACGGCAGCTTCGTCGCCTCCCGGCGTGTGGCCGCCGAGTGATGGCCGAGAGTGATGATCGAGCCTCGATGATCTCCGAGGTCGTGCCGTCAGCACTCGCCGGCGAACGGCTCGATCGCATCGTCTCGTTCGTGGCCGACATCAGCCGCTCCCACGCGGCTGCGACGATCGCCGCCGACGGCGTACGAGTCGACGGTGTGCCTGCCGCGAGCGGCAAGATCCGCCTGGTCGAAGGCCAGCGGGTCGACGTCGACGAGTCGGCGATCCCACGTGTCCCGCTGCCCGTCGCCGATCCGGCGGTCGAGTTCGGCGTCGTCTACGAGGACGCGGCGGTGGTCGTGATCGACAAACCGGCGGCCCTCGTGGTTCACCCCGGTGCCGGCAACATGGAGGGCACCCTGGTGCAAGGGTTGCTCGCCCGGTACCCCGACATCGCCGGTGTCGGGGACCCGACCCGGCCCGGGATCGTCCACCGTCTCGATGCCGGCAGCTCCGGGTTGCTCGTCGTGGCCCGCACCCAGGAGTCGGCCGACCGGCTCGTCGCCCAGTTCGCCTCGCGCGATGCCGCCGAACGCGCCGGCCGTCGCTACGTGGCGCTCGTGTGGGGCCATCCGGCGGCGGTCCACGGCATCATCGACGCCCCGATCGGGCGCGATCGCCGTGATCCACTGCGCATGGCCGTCGTCGCCGACGGCCGCCCGGCGCGCACCGAGTACTCGGTCGTCGAGCGGTTCGCGGCACCGGCCGAGTTGGCTCGCCTCGAGTGCCGGCTCGAGACCGGGCGGACCCACCAGATCCGCGTCCACCTCGAATCGATCGGGCATCCGCTCGTCGGCGACCCGACCTACGGCCAGCGGCGTCCGGTGCTCGGTCTCCAACGTCCGTTCCTGCACGCTGCCGAGCTGGCGTTCGACCACCCGGTGACCGGAGAACGGCTCGAGTTCCGCGCCGACCTCCCCGCCGACCTCGCCGACATGCTCGCCACCCTCACCCCAACCCCCTGAAACCCGTCGAACTGTCTGCTTCAGACGAGCCGAGGCTTCATCTGGGGCAGACAGAACGGTTAGCGGGCCGGTTCTGAGTCGGTGGCGGGCCAGGGGGCCTCGCCGCGGGCGACTTCGGCGATCGACGCGAGCGTGTGCTCTTCGAGATGGCGCTGCATGTACCGGCCGGCCTGCTTCCAGACCGCGAGCAGCACGCAGTGACCCTCGTGGTCGCAGGCGCCATCCTGGTGCGGCTCACCGAAGTCGCCGAGCGTGATCGGTCCGTCGACCGCCATCACGATCTCCGACAGCTTGATCTGGTCGGGCGCCCGGGCGAGCACGTAGCCGCCACCGACACCGCGCTTGGAGCGCACCAGCCCGGCACCCTTGAGCGCCAGCAGGATCTGCTCGAGGTACGGCTGGGGGAGTGCCGTGCGCTCGGCGATGTCGCGAACCGAGGTCGGTCCGCCGTCGTCGTGCAACGTCAACGACAGCAGGGCGCGGCACGCATAGTCGCCACGGGTCGACACTCGCATGGCCGCCATCGTACGGGGTCCACAGCAGATCACTTGGCCTCGACCCGCCGGAGGTGGTGGACTGGGCCGCCGTGGATGCCGTCGCGACGCCGTCGCCCGTGATACCGGACTACCAGGGTCCGAACATCCGCGGCATCGTTCCGGCGCTGCTCGGCCCGGGTGACTGGCGCACGGAGCTGCCGGCCTGGATGCCCGACGAGGCCCGCCATGCCCGCCAGGCGGTGCTGCTCGTGCTCGACGGGTTGGGATGGGACCAGCTCCAGGACCACATGCATCTGATGCCGACGCTGTCGGCGTTGAACGGTGGCCCGATCACGTCCGTCGCCCCGACCACGACCGCCACTGCGTTGAGCTCGATCGCCACCGGCCTCACGCCGGGCGAACACGGCTTGATCGGGTACCGGTTCGTGCTCGGCGGCGACATCCTCAACGTGCTGCGGTGGTGCATCGGCGAGACCGACGTGCGCCGCCAGCATCCACCCGCCGACGTGCAGCCGTTCCCGGCGTTCCTCGGCCTGGCGATTCCCGTGGTGAGCCCGGCCGAACTGCAGACCTCAGGCTTCTCCGTCGCCCACCTGCGAGGGTCGAAGCCGGTCGGATGGCGTGCGGCGTCGTCGATCGCGGTCGAAGTCGGTCACCAGCTCACCGCCGGCGAGCGGTTCGTGTATGCGTACTACGGCGGCATCGACAAGATCGCCCACGAGCGCGGCTTCGGTGAGTACTACGAAGCCGAGTTGCGCGCCGCCGACCGCATCGTCGGCGACGTGATCGAGAAGCTCCCGCCCGGGGCGGCACTGCTCGTGACCGCCGACCACGGCCAGGTCCACGTGGGCCCCAACATCGTCCATCTCTCCAAGGAGCTGCTGGCGCACGTCGCACTCCAGTCGGGGGAGGGGCGCTTCCGCTGGCTGCACGCCCGGCGCGGCGGGATCCCCGATCTCCTGGCGGCGACGACGGCCGAGTGCTCGGAGCTGGCGTGGGTCGTGACCCGCGAGCAGATGCTCGACGAGCACTGGTTCGGCCCGACGATCGCGGCGCCGATCGCGTCCCGCCTCGGCGACGTGGCGATCGTGGCGCACCAACCGGTCAGCTACTGGGAACCCGCCGACTCGGGACCGTTCGAACTGGTGTGCCGGCACGGTTCGCTGACGTCGGCCGAAGTGCGCGTTCCGCTCGTGGCGGCGCTTGGATGAACGAGTTCTCCAGGATGACCAGACGCCTGATGACCAAGATCTCGATCGTGAGAGGAACGTGATGTCGCAAACCGACGCAAACGGGCTGCCCGATGGCGACCAACCCGAGGTCGAGCGCGGCGAGCTGGTCGAGCTCGACGTCGCCGACCGCGGTGATGTCGAGGTGGTCGACGTCGAGGCGACCGAGTCGGTCACCGAACCGGGCAAGGTGATGCGCATCGGATCGATGGTGAAACAGCTGCTCGAGGAGGTGCGCCAGGCGCCGCTCGACGAAGCCAGCCGCGAGCGGCTGGCGGAGATCTACGAGCGCTCGATCGTCGAGGTATCCGGGCGCCCTGTCGCCCGACCTGCAAGAGGAGCTGCACTCGCTGGCCCTGCCGTTCCGACCCGATGTCGTGCCGAGCGAGGCCGAGATCCGAGTCGCCAAGGCGCAGCTCGTCGGGTGGCTCGAAGGGCTGTTCCACGGGATCCAGGCCACGCTCTTCGCGCAGCAGATCGCCGCCCGCCAGCAGTTCGAGCAGCTCCGCCAGCTCCCCGGCGCCCCGGGCGGCCCCGGACAGGGCACCGCCCAAGGAGATCGGCCCGGCACGTATCTGTAGCGGACCCTGACTGCTAAGGTCGAACGAATCACATCGTTGTCATTTCCCGGGCCGCGAGCCGTCACTGACCCGTGACAGAGTCGTTCAGCCATCTCCACGTCCACACCGAGTTCTCGATGCTCGACGGCGCGGCGCGCCTCGACGAGCTGGTCGCCAAGGCGGTCGCCGACGGGCAGCCCGCCATCGGCATCACCGATCACGGCAACATGTACGGCACGCTCGAGTTCTACAAGGAGTGCCGGCGCCAGGGGATCAAGCCGATCATCGGTACCGAGGCCTACATGGCGCACGACCACCGCAGTGAGCGCCCCACTCGGCGCGGTCGCCTCGACGACTCCGGCGGCGACACGGAAGGTGGCCGCAAGCTCTACTACCACCTCACGCTGTTGACCGAGAACGAGACCGGCTACCGCAACCTGATCCAGCTGTCGAGCCTGGCGTTCCTCGAGGGCTACTACTACAAGCCGCGGATGGACTGGGAGCTGCTCGAGCAGTACCACGAGGGTCTGATCGCCACCACCGGATGCCTCGGTGGACACGTGTTGCAGGCGCTGCTCCAGGGCGACGACAAGGGCGCGTTCGAGAAGGCGGGCCGGCTGCAGGAGATCTTCGGCAAGGACAACCTGTTCGTCGAGTTGCAGGACCACGGTCTCCCGGCGCAGCGCGAGACGAACCCGAAGCTGCTCGACATCGCCCGCCGCATCGGCGCCCCGTTGCTGGCCACGAACGACTCGCACTACACCCACCGCGAGGACCACGAAGCCCACGACGCGCTGCTGTGCGTGCAGACCGGGGCGACGCTGTCGGACCCGAAGCGCTTCAAGATCGAGGGCCAAGAGCACTACCTCAAGACCGCCGACGAGATGCGGTACCTCTTCCGCGAGGTGCCAGAGGCGTGCGACAACACGTTGTGGATCGCCGAGCGAGCCGAGCTCGAGATCACGTTCGGCGAGGCGCTGCTGCCCAACTTCGACATCCCGGAGGGCTTCACGTCCGATCGGCAGTACCTCGAACATCTCACCTGGGCGGGTGCTCGCGAGCGCTGGGGCGACGACCTGCCCGGCTCGGTCGTCGATCGCATCGCCTACGAGCTCAAGGTCATCAACGACATGGGCTTCGCGTCGTACTTCCTCATCACGTGGGACCTCGTCAAGCACGCCCGCGACCTCGCCATCCGGGTCGGCCCCGGACGTGGCTCGGCAGCCGGCAGCGCGGTGTCGTACTGCTTGCGGATCACCGACCTCGATCCGATCAAGTACGACCTGCTGTTCGAACGCTTCTTGAACCCGAGCCGGATCTCGATGCCCGACATCGACATGGACTTCGACTCCCGCTACCGCGACGAGATGATCCGTTACGCCGCCGAGCGCTACGGGCGCGACCACGTCGCCCAGATCATCACGTTCGGCACCATCAAGGCTCGCAACGCGGTGCGCGACGCGGCGCGCGTGCTCGGGTATCCGTACGCCGTCGGCGACAAGATCGCCAAAGCGATGCCGCCACTCGTGATGGGGCGCGACACGCCGCTGAAGCACTGCTTCGAGCAGGTCGACAAGTACGCCGACGGCTACAAGGCGGCGGCCGAGCTGCGCGCCATGTACGACACCGACACCGACGTCAAGAAGGTCGTCGACGTCGCCAAGGGGCTCGAGGGCCTCAAGCGCTCGGACGGCATCCACGCCGCCGCCGTGGTGATCACCAAGGAACCACTCACCACGTACCTCCCCATCCAGCGCAAACCGGAGTCCGGGCAGGACCCCGACGACGCTCCCATCGTCACCCAGTACGAGATGGGCGGGGTCGAGGCCCTCGGCCTGCTCAAGATCGACTTCCTCGGTCTGCGCAACCTCGACGTCATCACCGACACGGTGAAGATGATCCGCGCCGGGCGCGACCCCGACTTCGACATCGACACCATCAGCCTCGATGACCCGGCGACGTACGCGCTCCTGTCACGGGGCGACACGATCGGTGTGTTCCAGCTCGAGTCGCCGCCGATGCGCCAGTTGCTGAAGGCGATGGCACCGACCACGTTCGATCACGTGGGGGCGTTGATCGCGCTGTATCGGCCGGGACCGATGGGCGCCAACATGCACTACGACTACGCCGATCGCAAGAACGGCCGCAAGCCGGTGGTCCTGTTCCACGACGACGCCGCCGAGCTGCTGGCCGACACCTACGGGTTGATGATCTACCAGGAAAGCATGATGCGGGTCGCCCAGAAGTTCGCCGGCTACTCGCTCGCCGAGGCCGACAACTTGCGCAAGGCGTGCGGCAAGAAGGTCCGCGAGATGATGGCCCGCGAGCGCGACTCGTTCGAGACGGGCTGCGAGCGCACCGGCTACGGACGTCCACTCGGCAAGACGCTGTTCGACACGATCGAGCGCTTCGCCGACTACGCGTTCAACAAGAGCCACAGCTACGGGTACGGACTGATCACCTACCAGACGGCGTTCCTCAAGGCGCACTACCCGGTCGAGTACTACGCCTGCATGTTGAGCAGCGTGAAGAGCAACCTCGACCGCGCCGCCGTGTACCTGTCGGACGCCAGGGCGATGGGGATCCGCGTGCTCACCCCCGACATCAACCAGTCGGTCACCGACTTCGCGGCGCTGCTGCCCGACGACGTCCCGGAGAGCGTCAACCTCCCGGTGGGGAGCCCGGGGGCGATCACGTTCGGTCTCTCGGCCGTGCGCAACGTCGGCGAAGGGCTGGTCGAGCAACTGCTGGTCGAGCGCGCCGAGAACGGGCCGTATGCCGACTTCCACGAGTTCGCCGAACGTGCACCCGAGGGAGTGCTCAACAAGCGCACCGTCGAGTCACTGATCAAGGCCGGTGCGTTCGACGCGATGGGACATCCGCGCCGTGGACTGCTGGCGGTGTTCGAGCAGGTGATCGACACCACCGTGATCCGCCGGCGAGAGCGCGACCAGGGTGTGATGAGCCTGTTCGGCGATTGGAACGGCGACGCGGGCGGCACTGCCGAGTCCGGAACCGGCACCGACGGCGTGGGGTTCGACGAGCGACTCGCCATCCCGTCCGTCGAGTTCGACAAGGGCGACCGGCTCCGCAACGAGAAGGAGATGCTGGGCCTGTACGTGTCGGACCACCCGCTGTTCGGGGTCGAAGCGGCGCTGAAGCGCAAGGTCGAGCAGTCGATCGCCGATCTGCACGATCTCGAAGACGGGGCGATGGTCGTCGTCGGGGGCGTGATCACCAACCTCGGCCGCAAGTTCACCAAGAAGGGTGATCAGATGGCCGTGTTCGTGCTCGAGGACCTCGAGTCGTCGATCGAGGTCACTGTCTTCCCGCGCACGTTGGCCGAACAGGGGCACAAACTCGAAGACGACGTGATCGTCACCGTCAAGGGTCGTCTCGACCGCCGCGACGAATCCCGCTTCGGACTGATCGGCCAGACCATCACCGTGCTGTCGCTCACCCAGGAGCCGTCCCAGCCGTTGCGCCTGAAGTTGCCGTCCACATCGCTCGACGAGCTCAAGATCCACCGCCTGAAAAGGATCCTGCGCGATCACCCCGGCGATTCGATCGTGCAGATCGACATCGGCCAGGGCAAGGTGTTGCGATTGTCCGACGAGTTCCGGGTCGATATCGACCGTTCCGTGGGCGAGCTCCGCATGGCGTTCGGCCACGAAGCCGTCGTTCTGACGTGAAGTTCTGACGTCGCCCGACGTCACCAGGAACCTCACTTGTCCGTGTGGGCCGAACGGATGGCAGAATAGAGCGTCCGCAGACGAGGAGAGGACTCGGTAGGAGAGAGGATATGTCGATCGATATTGTCACCAACGACGCCGTGGCCCTCACCGACAGTGATCTCGACGAGATGGCGTCGATGGGTGGGGCCTTCGACATCGGTGCCGTCTCCAAGGCCAAGGAGGACTGGGTCCTCGCCACGGTGGCCCGCATCGAGGGCAAGCTGCACGGCTTCAGCTTCTCGACCCTCGAGCGCATCGGCGGAACGCCCTGCGTGCTCATCGGCATGATGAGCGTGCGTCGCCATTCCAAGCGCGATCAGGTGCTGCGCGGCCTGATGCACGAGGCATACCACCGAGCCCTGATGGCGTTCCCCGATGAGGATGTCGTGATCGGCTCCCGGTTCGTCGCCGCCGATGCGCTCGACGGGTTCAAGGAGCTCGACGAGGTCACGCCGAGCCCCGGCTCGCGGGCGGTCGGCGAGGAGCGGGCGTGGGGTCGCCGGCTCGCCAAGCGATTCGGCGTCGAGCAGGCGTACGACGAAAAGACGTTCATCGTCACCGCCAACGGGCGCGGCGGATTCCTCGACTTCGAGTCCTCGAAGCCCGAGAAGATCAGCGCCGCCCACAAGGCGATGTTCGATCCGATCCCCGCCGACGGCGGCTCGCTCGTCGTCTACGGATGGACGATGGCCGAGGACCTGGTCAAGCTCGGCAGTCGCTGACCGCCGTGGGCGAGTTCGTCGACGTCGTGAGACGGCGACGGATGACGAGGGCGTTCGATCCTCGACCGATCGAGCCCGAGTTGCTCAACGCCATGGTCGACCTCGCTTCTCGCGCCCCGAGCGCCGGGAAAGCCCAGGGCTGGCACCTGGTGGTCCTGCGCGGTGAGGAGACGGCCGTGTTCTGGGACATCACGCTGCCGGTCATGGGACGTGGCTCGTTCAAGTGGCAACGGTTGCTCGACGCCCCGGTGATCGCCCTCCCGTTGGCCGACCAACGGGCGTACACGACGCGATACTCGGAGCCCGACAAGGCCGGCACCGGCCTCGGCACGGGCACGCAGGCGTGGCCGGCGCCGTACTGGACGATCGACAGCTCGATGGCGGTGATGACGTTGCTGCTCGCCGCCGAGGACGCCGGGCTCGGCGCCTTGTTCTTCGGGGTGTTCAAGGGTGAGCGCCGGCTCCGCCAGCGGCTCCGCATCCCACCCGGTCTCGACCTGTTGGGCGCGATCGCGCTCGGCCATCGGTGCGAAGAGCCGGCCGCCGAGCCCGCCGGCCGGAGCTCAGGACGATCGCGCCGGCGGCCGAACGAGATCATCCACTTCGGGGGTTGGTGAGGGCGGCGGGCAGCTCGTGCCCGGTGAGTTGGCGGAAGAACCCCTCGCGTGTGTCCTGGGGGGTCTCGCACGCGTAGTTGCGGCACACGTAGGCCCACCCGTCCGTACGTTCCTGCCACAGCGGTGAGTCGTAGCGCTCGCCCCAGGCGAGCACGGTGTCGGGCCGGAACAGCGACTGCGCCAACCGCACGAGGTCGGGACGGTCGCCGACGATCGCCACCTCGGTGACACCCCGGCTGCGGACCTCGATGCCGAGCAATGCATTGGATACCGCCCCCGGTGCCTGCCCGATCACGGTGCCGAGCAGCTGGAAGACGCGGTCGGCGTGGTTCGCGTACCGCAGCTCGCCGGTGAGCGCGGCGAGGCGGGTGAGGGCGATCGCGGCGGTCGAGTTGGCCGATGGGGTGGCGTTGTCGAAGATGTCCTTCTGGCGGGCGACGAGCTGCTCGCCGTCGTCGGCCGTCGTGAACACGCCGCCGTGGTCGACGTCCCAGAAGTGGTCGAGCATCACGTCGGCCGTCTCGCGGGCGGCGTCGATCCAGCGCGCCTGCCCGGACGCCTCGGCGAGCCTGGTGAACGCGTCGACGAGGGCGGCGTGGTCGGCGGCGAGCGCGTCGTGGCGAGCGGGCGGTGTGCCGTCGGCCTGCCAACTCCGGTGCCAACGACCGTCGGGCCGTCGCAGTTCGCGGAGGAGGAACTCGCCGTTGGCGATCGCCGCCTCGAGCCAGTCGGCGCGGCCGAGCATTGCCGCCGCCTCTGCCAACGTGGCGAGGAACAGCGCGTTCCACTCGGTGAGCACCTTGTCGTCGAGCAGTGGCCGTCGACGCCGCGCTCGGACGTCGAACAGACGCTGGCGGGCCGACTCGATCGCGGGTGGACGCGCGAGCTGGCCGCGCGCGGCCAGGCGGTTGGGGATCGAGCGGCCCTCGAAGTTGCCGGCGTCGGTGATGCCGTACCAGTCGAGGACGGCGTCGACATCCACGTCGTCGTCAGCGAGCGCGGTCCGCACCTCGTCGGGCGTCCAGGTGTGGAACAGCCCTTCGTGCCCGTGCCCCTGCTCGTCGGGCGAATCGGCGTCCTCGGCGGAGTAGAACCCGCCGTCGGGGTGGCGCAGGTCGCGCAACACGTAGCTGATCGTCTCGTCGACGACTTGCAGCCATCGCGCGTGGCCGAGCACCGCGAAGCCGTGGAGGTAGGCGCGGGCGAGCAGCGCCTGGTCGTAGAGCATCTTCTCGAAGTGGGGGACCAGCCACTCGCGATCGACGGAGTACCGGGCGAACCCGCCACCGATGTGGTCGTACATGCCGCCGGACGCCATCGCGTCGAGCGAGGTGGTGACGATGCTGCTGGCCGCCTCGGCGCCCGACGCCATGTACGCCCGCAGCACGAGCTCGATGTGCATCGTCGACGGGAACTTGGGCGCCTGGCCGAACCCGCCCCACTCGGCGTCGAACGAGCCGGCGATCCGCTCGAGCGCGGCGTTGACGGCGTCCATGGTCGGGATCGCGGCGGCCGGCCGGACCGTGGCCGACGTCCCGACCGCCTTGACGAGGGCGGCGGAGTTGCTGTCGAGATCGTCGCGGCGGTTGCGCCAGACGTCGTCGATCGCATCCATCAGCTTCAAGAAGCTGGGCTTGGGGAAGTACGTGCCACCGTAGAACGGGCGCCCATCGGCGGACATGAACACGGTCATCGGCCAACCACCCCGGCCGGTCATCGCCTGCACGGCGTCCATGTAGATCGAATCGACGTCGGGTCGCTCCTCACGGTCGACCTTGACGTTGACGAACCGCTCGTTCATCACCGACGCCACTTCGATGTCCTCGAAGCACTCGTGCGCCATGACGTGGCACCAATGGCACGCCGAGTACCCAACCGACAACAGCACCGGCACGTCGCGGGCGCGGGCCGCCTCGAACGCTTCCGGGCCCCACGCGTACCAGTCGACCGGGTTGTCGCGGTGCTGGCGGAGGTAGGGGGACGTCTCGTCAGCGAGCCGGTTCATCGATCCGACCCTACCAACGGACGCGTCGAACGGATCAGGCGCCGACGGCGTGGTAGCCGCCGTCGACGTGGACGATCTCGCCGGTGGTCATCGGGAACCAGTCCGACAGCAACGCCACGCACGCCTTGGCGACCGGCTCGGAATCGTTGACGTCCCAACCGAGCGGCGCCCGGCCGTCCCACGTGTCCTCGAACAGAGCGAAACCGGGGATCGACTTGGCGGCCATCGTCCGCACCGGCCCGGCGGCCACCAGGTTCGACCGGATGCCGAGCGGTCCGAGCTCCTTGGCGAGGTACCGCGAGACGCTCTGCAGCGCCGACTTGGCGACGCCCATCCAGTTGTAGGCCGGCCAGGCGACGCGGTTGTCGAAGTCGAGCCCGACGAAGGCCCCGCCCGCCGACATCAACGGCACGAACGCGTCAGCGAGGGCCTTGAGCGAGTACGTCGAGATGTGCATGGCCACTGCCACGTCGTCCCACGTGGCCGTCATGAACGAATCGCCGAGGCAGGCCTCGGGCGCGAACCCGATCGAGTGCAGCACGCCGTCGACATGTCCCCACTTCTCGGCGAGCGCGTCACGCACTGCCTCGCCGTGCGCCGGCACGGTGACGTCGAGCTCGAACACGTCGATGCCGTCGCCGAGCTTGCGCGCGGTCCGCTGGGTGAGGCTCAACGCCCGTCCGGCGCCGGTGAGCACGATGTCGGCACCTTCGGCGAGGGCGATGCGCGCGACGCCATACGCCAGCGACGCATCCGTCATCACGCCGGTGATCACGATCTTCTTGCCGTCGAGCAGACCCATGCCCGGCGACGGTAGCCGCCCTTGGGCTGGGGGCACGGCGATGTGACAGGCTGGCGGGTCATGCGCATCGGCATCTTGGGCGGCACGGGCCCGGCGGGGCGCAGCTTGGCCGCCCGACTGGCGAGCATCGGCTACGCGGTGGTGATCGGCTCGCGGTCGAAGTACCGGGCGATGGAGGCCCGCGACGAGCTCGTCGAGAAGTGGCCCGACCTCGGGGAGCTGCTGGCGTTCGGCGACAACAACGGCGCCGCCGAGTGCGACATGGTCGTCATCGCCACACCGTGGGACTCGGCTGCGACCACCGCCCAGGAGCACAAGGAGGCCTTGCGCGGCAAGGTCGTCATCAGCATGGCCAACGCGCTCGTACGCGTCGGCCACGAGTTCCAACCGCTCGTGCCACCACGGGGCAGCGTGGCGGCCCACGTACAGGCGGCGGTGCCACGGTGCCGCGTGGTCGCCGCGTTCCACCACCTCCCCGCAACCGAGCTCGGCAACCTCGGTGAGCCGATCGACTCGGACGTGCTGATCTGCGGCGACGACGCCGAAGCGGTCACCGAGGTCAGCCGCATCGTCGCCAAGATTCCGGGCTGCCGGCCGCTCGACGCCGGCGAGCTGTCGAACGCCACCGCCATCGAAGCGTTCACGGCCGTGCTGTTGCAGCTCAACGTGCGCTACAAGACGCGGGTCGCACCGAAGCTGACGGGAATCAAGCGCGACCCTCGGGTGGTTGACTCCTGAGCATGTCGATGTCGATGCTTCTGTACGACACGGCCCGTCGGGCGATCGTGCCGTTCGAGCCGAACGAGCACGTCCTGATGTACACGTGCGGGATCACCCCGTACGACGCCACCCACCTCGGGCACGCGGCGACGTTCATCTCGTACGACGTCCTGCAGCGCCGGCTGATCGACGCCGGCTACACCGTGAAATGCGTGCGCAACGTCACCGATGTCGACGATCCGCTGTTCGCCAAGGCCCGCGAGCTCGGTGTGCACTACCTCGATCTGGCGGCCGGCGAGGAGGCCCGCTTCGAGCGCGACCTGGTCGCCCTGAACGCGCTCCCGGTCGCGTCGGCGCCACGTGCGTCCTCGGCGATCCCCGACATCCGCGGCTTCATCGGCATGGTGCTCGATCAGGGCTTCGCCTACGAAGCAGGTGGTGCCGTGTACTTCGACGTGACGAAGTACGAGCCGTTCGGGTCGCTGAGCCACTACTCCGAGGAGGAGATGATCGACCTCGCCAGGCAGCGTGGCGGGCAGGTCGAAGACCCCAACAAGCGCCATCCGCTCGACTTCGTGCTGTGGTTGCCGTCGGCGCCCGACGAACCGTCGTGGGACACGATGTGGGGACCTGGCCGCCCCGGATGGCACATCGAGTGCAGCGCACTGGCGCTGCGCGAGCTGGGGACGACGATCGATCTCCACGGCGGCGGCAGCGACCTGATCTTTCCGCACCACGAATGCGAGCGTGCCCAGTCCGAGGCGGCCACCGGTGAGCCGTTCGTCAAGCACTGGATGCACACCTGCCTCGTCTCCAAGGACGGCGAGAAGATGTCGAAGAGTCTCGGCAACCTGGTGTTCGTCGACAAGCTGCGCACCGAGTGGGAGCCGATGGCGATCCGCCTCGGGCTCATCGAGCACCACTACCGCACCGAGTGGGAGTGGGACGACGAGTTGATGCCGCGCAACGCCGAGCGACTCCGGCGGTGGCGTGACAGCGCCGACGGGCGGGCGAGCGACGTGCTCGACGAAATCCGCGAGCGGCTCGACGACGACCTCGACACCCCTGGCGCGGTCGCCGCGATCGACGCGGCCGCGGTGCGTGGTGAGTCGACGCGGGCGGCCGCCGCCCTGCTCGGCGTGCAGCTCCAACCGGCCGGGTGACCCGCGGGGGACTGATGGAGTGGTTGTCCAGCCACACGGGGCGTTCACGAGAAGTTCAACCGCACCACACCACGGGCTTCGCGATGGTGTCCTACACTCCGCAACATGACCACGGGTCCCGGTGCAACATGACCTCGGGTCCCGGTGCGACATGAGCTCGGGTCCCGGTGCCGGCGTTGCCCAGCGCCGCACGCGTGCGATCCTCGGTCCGGTGGCCCGGCGGCTGTGGACCATCCACCGCGAGGGATACGACCGGCTGCCCACCGAGGGTCCGGCGATCCTGTGCCCGAACCACATCAGCTTCCTCGATTCGGCCTTCCTGATGCTGACCGTGTCGCGCAACATCAGCTTCGTCGGCAAGGCCGAGTACATGGACTCGTGGAAGACCAAGTTCCTGTTCCCTGCGATGGGGATGATCCCGATCGACCGCTCGGGTGGCGCCAAGAGTCTGGTCGCCCTCGAGGCCGCCGAGGACGTCCTGCGGCGGGGCGAGCTGTTCGGGATCTTCCCGGAGGGCACGCGCAGCCGCGACGGCTACCTCTACCGCGGCCGCACCGGCGCCGCCCGCTTGGCGATGAAGCTCGATTGCCCGATCTTCCCGGTCGGGATCGTGGGTACCGACTTGATCCAACCGCCCGACGCCAAAGTGCCCAAGCCGTTCCGTGAGTGCACGATCAAGATCGGCCGGCCCATCACGCCCGCCCGCTATCGCGACCGGCCACCGCGCTGTCGTGTATCGCTCGATGATGGACGAGGTGATGTTCGAGATCCGCGATCTCACCGGTCAGATGTACCGCGACGTCTACGCGGGTCAGCAGCCCGATTCGGAAGACGTTACGCCGGCCAAGGTCGGCAGCGTCGACGAGGTCGACGATCTCGATCGAGACCGCGAGCTCGTGTCCGTCGGTGGTGGCTGACGGCGGTCGACGAGGCCGGTAACCCCAAGCGGGCAACTCGGCAGGCACTCGTAGACTTCGCGGCGCCATGTCGAACATCACGATCTCACTGCCGGACGGCTCGTCTCGCGAGTACCCCGCCGGCTCGACCGCTCTCGACGTCGCGTCGTCGATCGGGTCACGCCTGGCCAAGGCGGCCGTCGCCGCCACCGTCGACGGCTCCGAGACCGATCTGACGGCGCCCGTTCCGAACGGTTCGACGGTGGCGGTCGTGACCGACAACTCCGAGGAGGGTCGTCACGTACTGCGCCATTCGACGGCGCACGTGATGGCGCAAGCGGTCACACAGCTGTTCCCCGGCGCCAAGTACACGATCGGCCCGGCGATCGAGAACGGCTTCTACTACGACTTCGACCTGCCCGACGGCCAGACCTTCACTGAGGCCGACCTCGAGCGCATCGAGGACGCGATGCGCAAGATCATCGCTGAAGACCAGCCGTTCGTCCGGTCCGAGGTGTCACCAGAGGACGCCCTCGAGATCTTCGCCGATCAGCCGTACAAGCGCGAGATCATCGAGCGCGTCAGTGGGGTGGAGGCCGGCGACCTGGATTCAGGCGACCAGGATGCGGGCGAGGTCGCGCCCGGCGGGTCGATCAGCTTGTACCGCAACTCTGACTCGTTCGTCGACCTGTGCCGCGGGCCACACGTTCCGACCACCGGCCGCCTTGGCCACTTCAAGTTGCAGAAGGTCGCCGGCGCCTACTGGCGGGGCGACGAGAAGGGGCCGATGCTCCAGCGCATCTACGGCACCGCTTGGGAGTCGAAGGCGGCGCTGGAGGCCCACCTCCACCAACTCGTGGAAGCCGAGAAGCGCGACCACCGCAAGCTGGCGGCCGAGCTCGACCTCGTCAGCTTCCCTTCCGAGATCGGTGGCGGGCTCGCGGTGTGGCACCCGAAGGGCGCCATCGTGCGCAAGGTGATGGAGGACTACGCCCGCGCCCGCCACGAGCGCGGTGGCTACAGCTTCGTGCACACGCCGCACCTCGCCAACGGGAAGCTGTTCGAGACGAGCGGACATCTCCAGTGGTACGCCGACGGGATGTACCCGCCGATGGAGATGGACAACGGCACCTACTACATGAAGCCGATGAACTGTCCCATGCACTGCGTGATCTTCCACGAGCGGCAGCGGAGCTATCGCGAGTTGCCCCTGCGGTTCTTCGAGCTCGGCACGGTGTACCGCTACGAACGGGCCGGCACGCTGCACGGTCTGATGCGGATCCGGGGATTCACCCAGGACGACAGTCACATCTTCTGCACGCGCGAGCAGATGCCCGACGAGATCACATCGTTGCTCGACTTCGTGATCTCGGTGTTGCGGGCGTTCGGTTTCGAGGACTTCACGTTCAACCTGTCGACCAAGGACCCCAAGAAGTACGTCGGCCCGGACGACCTCTGGGAGGAGTCGATCGAGGCGTTGCGCACGGCGCTCGACCGCCACGGCCTCGCGTACGCGGAGAAGAAGGGTGACGCCGCGTTCTACGGACCGAAGATCGACATCGACGTTCGCGATGCGATCGGTCGCTCGTGGCAGCTCTCGACGATCCAGCTCGACTTCAACCACCCCGAGCGGTTCGACCTCGAGTACGTCGGCGCCGACAATGCCCGCCACCGGCCGATCATGTTGCACCGCGCCCTTTTCGGTTCGATCGAGCGGTTCTTCGGCGTGCTCATCGAGCACTACGCGGGTGCGTTCCCGACGTGGCTCTCGCCCGTGCAGGTGCGCGTGCTCCCGGTGGCGACAGCACATGAGGAGTACGCGGCCTACGTCGCCGACCGGCTCCGTGCGGCCGATGCACGCGTCGACGTCGTCAACGCCGACGACCAGCTCGGCAAGCGCGTCCGGAACGCCAAGCTCGAGAAGATCCCTTACGTGTTGGTGGTCGGCGACGACGACGTCGCCCACAACACGGTCGGCGTGAACGTCCGCGGTGGCGACCGGCCCGAGCGCGGCGTCGGGATCGACGAGTTCCTCCGGCGGTTGAGCGACGAGATCGCGGCCGCCGCCCCGGTCGGCTTCGGAGCCTGACGTCAACGTGCTCGAGCGTCTGTGGAACGGTTGGCGCGCCGCGTACGTGCAGGGTGTGGTCGTCCCCGAGGTGCCGGCACACGCGGGTGAGGGCAGCGTGTTCACCCGGATCCTCGCCTCCGGCCTCGCCGACGAGGAGACCAACATCGTGCACCGTGGAACGACGTGCTTCGTGATCCTCAACGCCTTTCCCTACTCCAGCGGGCACGTGCTGATCCTGCCCTACCGTGAGGTCGCCGATCTCGAGGACCTCGACACCGACGAGACGGCGGAGGTGTGGAGCACGGTCACCGATGCCGTGGTCGCGATCAAGCGGGCCTACGCGCCGGAGGGGATCAACATCGGGATCAACCTCGGCAAACCGGCCGGCGGTTCGATCAGTGAGCACCTCCACGTCCACGTCGTGCCGCGCTGGACGGGCGACTCCAACTTCATGACGGCCATCGCCAATACCCGCACGTTGCCCGAGGCGCTCGCCGACACGGCGGCGCGATTGCGGGCGGCGTGGCCCGGGCTCACCTGAGCCGACCAGTGCCGCAACACCTAGGCTGGGATTCCGAGATGGCCCCTGACGACGCGCGTGGTGAAGAACAACGCGACGAGCTCCCGGGCGACCTCGACGCGACGGGCTTCGTCGGTCCGTACCAGTTCCCCGACAACAGCCGGCGCCGCATCCCCGGCTTCATCTATCTGGGCCTCGCGGTGGTGTGCGTGATCGTCTACGTCGTCGCCGAGGATTCCGCCCTCGTCAACGTCGGCTACGTGTGGGCGGCGGTCGTGCTCGGCGCCGTCGGACTCCTCAGCGTGACGTCCGGGTGGCGGATGCGCGTCGACGAGAAGCAGGCGCTCGTGGAGGCGCAGCGCGCCGTCGGCTTCCCGGTCGGGCACGCGTCGGCCCAGCAGGTGTGGCACGGTGTGCGCAGCCGGCCGACGTGGCGGGTGCTGTGCTATTCGATCGAGGAACCGCCGCGTCAGCGTGGGCTCGTCCTCGTCGATGCCGTCGACGGACGGGTGCTCGAGCATCTCGTCGAGGCCAACCCCGAGCAGTGGGCGCACGGTGCGCCCCCTGAGATCTCCGCATCCGAGTAAAATTCCACCGACATGTTCGACGGCAAGTTCCGCACCTCGGTCGACAAGGCGGTGAAACCTGTCGGCGACGGCCTGCGGCGAACCGGGTTGACACCTGACCACCTGACGATCGTGGGGCTCGTCGTCGGTGCGGCTGCGGCGTTCGCGATCGGCGCCGGCGAGCTGCGGATCGGCCTGGTGCTCGTGATCCTCGCCGCCCTGCCCGACCTGCTCGACGGGGCGCTGGCGAGGGCGTCCGGCGCGTCGAGCCAGCGTGGCGCGTTCTTCGACTCGACCGTCGACCGGCTCACCGACGCGCTCCTTCTGGGAGGCATCGCCTGGCACCTGGCGTCAACCGAGTCGGCGCACATGTCGATCCTGCCGTTCGCGGTGATGGCGGTGTCGTCGCTGATCTCGTACCAGCGGGCCAAGGCCGAGTCGCTCGGGCTGGAGGCCAAGGGCGGCCTGATGGAGCGTGCGGAGCGGATCGTGCTGATCTGCCTCGGGTTGCTGTTCGACGTGCTGCTGATCCCGATCCTGTGGATCATGCTGGCGCTCACGTGTGTCACCGCGGTGCAGCGCTTCGTGAAGGTGTGGCGCCAGGCGGCTGTCGCTCCGGTCACGCTCGCCCGCATCGAACTGCGCCGCTCGCGACGTCAGAGCCGCCGGGTCGCGCGCCTCGATCGGCGCCACACGCGGGTCCCGCGGCGACGTAGCTGATCCGTTCGATGGCCGAATCCGAAAAGCGCGGTCGGACCCTTTCCGACGCGGTGACGGTCGGTGGCTTCCGACTCGGTGCGCTCGCCGCGCGGCCCTGCCCGGCCTCGCCGCGGCGGCGTTGGCCACGCCGATCGGCTTCGGTGCGAGCACCACGAACCGGGATGGTCGCGCGATGGTCGAGCGCCATCTGCGTCGAGCGAATCCGACGCTCGAGGGGCTGGCACTCCGCCGGGCGGTGCAGGAGGCGTTCGACTCCTACGCCAGGTACTGGATAGAGAGCTTCCGCCTGCCGAACCTCCACGAACAGGTCGTCGAGGCGGGCATCAAGGTGTCCGGGTACGAGTACGTCACCCAGGGGCTCGACAAGGGCAACGGCGTGATCCTCGCCCTCCCGCATCTCGGCGGTTGGGAGTGGGCAGGGCGATGGCTCACGCTCCAAGGGGTCAAGACCACCGTCGTCGTCGAGCGGCTCGATCCGCCCGAGCTGTTCGACTGGTTCGTCAATCTGCGCAGCCAACTCGGCATGACGGTCGTGGCGCTGGGACCGGATGCGGGCAAGGCGGTGCTCGGAGCGCTCAAGCGCAACGAGGTCGTGTGCCTGCTGTCCGACCGCGACCTCGACGGTCGGGGAGTCGACGTCGAGTTCTTCGGCGAACGCACGACGTTGCCGGCCGGCCCCGCCACGCTCGGCATCCGCACCGGCGCGCCGATCCTGCCGACCGCGGTGTACTTCACGCCGCGCTACAACGGCCACTTCGGGCTGGTCCGCCCACCGCTCGACACGACTCGATCCGGCGCGCTGCGCGACGACGTCGCCAGAGTCACACAGCGGCTCGCCCACGAGCTCGAACTGCTGATCACGAGAGCGCCCCAGCAGTGGCACCTGTTCCAACCGAACTGGCCGAGCGACCCGCGGCTATCGCAAGGAATCGGGCTAGGCGCCGGGCGGTGGATCGGGACCGACGGTCCGCGTCTCGATCAGGCGAAGGCGGTGGCGTCGGTGGGTTGGGCGACCACGTCGTCGTTGCCCGACGCAATGCGGCCCGAATGCATATGGCCCGACTGCATTCTGGCTGGTGTCGGCGCGAAGCCACGCTTCGTACTCGTCACCGACCCGGTGCATCTCGGCGACGAGTCGTTCGGCCTCGTCGATCGTGGCCGCCACCTTCAGGTCGGCGGCAAGCGCCCCCATCGCGGCCCGGTGCTCGACCGCCGCCTCGAAGGCGCGGAGTCGGTCGCGGATGTCCTGTTCGGCTGCGCTCACGATCCCGTCGCTCATGCGTCCCTCTCGAAATTCGACCTGTTCCAATCGGCACCCGTGACGCGCATCTTGAGCGCAATCTTCGTCGCCGATGGCGGCGTTCCGTAGCCGCCCGACTGCGTTCCGAGTCGATATCGTGCGCGGACCGTAGTCGAGCAAACGCGGGTGGCGAGAGTGTTTGATTCGGGTTGCCAGCGGGCAGACCACGACGCGGTCGGTCGGACGAGTCCGCCCAACCAAGGCCGCCCACGGCCGACTGACCGCTGAACACCGCGCCACCAGACCCCGGACGCGCAACCGCCCGCCCCGCTGACCGGGGCGGGCGGTTGGCTGGGCGCCGCGATTCGCCGACAGGCCGGCAGATCACAGTGAGATAACGATGTTTGACTCGCGCCCGAGCTGGGAACACCAACGGTCGACTGGGCGGTCCGGCCGTTCATCCCGCCCGCATCGGCCGGACCGCCCCCCAGGTCGTCACCGCCCGCCGCACGACGACGTTGGCGGCGCGGGTAGCCACATGTCACAGTCATCCGAACGGGTGAACCTGACCGGGATCACCGTGACCGCCGCAACGTTCTCAGCACCGAACCGTCGGGTGCGACCGCGAATTCTGTTGCTCCGGTGTCGGAAAGCGTCAGGTTCCGTCGATCCGGCCTGGCTCTCCGACGAAAACGCGGTCCGGCCGAGGTGCTACGGTGACTTTCGCTGACAAGGTGGGCATGGCCGCTCCATCGGACTCAGCGGGCCGGTTGGAGCTGGGGACAAGCAGAGCAGGGTCGTCGTCCGGTGACGGGAAGGCGGACCGACGGCTGCTGCCCCCCGAGAACCGCAGACGGACGGCGCGGCCTGAGAGCAAACGGAGAGACTTGAGATGGGGCCGCCGGACGACGAGGTCGGGCCATGTATCACCGAGTGCCAATCGCGCTCTCGTGGTGAGGCGCATTGCTTGACGATCCCGAGATCCGACCGGGTCGGGCCGCGCAGGAGGTCAACTTGATCCGGGATCCTGCCGATGAGCAGTCGATGATGCACGCGGCGAGAGCGCCGTCAGGCGCCGTCGTGGCAGCGGTCGGCCTGGCGCTCGCAACTCTCGTCGCGCCCACGGCGCGGTTGTCCGAGTCCGTCGTCGCCGCCGTCCCCGTGGCGGCCGCGGTCGCGATCGTGATCGGAGTGCTGAAGTACCGCCCGGTGCGGCCGATGCCGTGGCTGATGCTGGCGCTCGGGATGCTCGGGCTGGCGGCCGCCACCGTGGCGTGGTCGGATGCGTTCTTCGGCGGCGACCTGGCCTACCCGGGCATCGGCGAGGCCGTGGGTGTGCTC
Organism: Ilumatobacteraceae bacterium; assembly: GCA_963776935.1. Classification (GTDB taxonomy): domain Bacteria; phylum Actinomycetota; class Acidimicrobiia; order Acidimicrobiales; family Ilumatobacteraceae; genus JALOLG01. The sequence continues at coordinate 706,954 of CAVZOP010000002.1, forward strand.
GCCTACCCCGCCATCTTCGTCGGCGTCGTCGGGATCACGTCGCGCCAGCGCGGGGCGAGGGATCTCCTGGGTGGCGCTGAACCGGTGATCTACACGATCGCCCTCTCCGCCCTCGTGTGGCTGGCGGTGATGGAGCCGTGGTTCGACCGCCGAGAGCTTCCCGTCGCAGGTTCGCAGTGGATCTGGCTGTTCGTCGGCCTCGACGTTCTCCTCGCCCTGCTCGCGTATCGCCGAGCCGGCGACTGGCCGGCCGGCCGGCGGGTGCTGCTCACACTCGCCGGGGCGTTCGTCGCCATGGCCGCCGCGCACGCGCTCGTGGGCTGGCAACGTGACGCAGGGAGCATCGAGCCCGGGAGCCTCGCGTCGGCCTCGCTGATCGTCGCCCCTGCGATCATCGGCATCGCCGCGCTCATCCCATCGATGGCGTCGACCCCACGCGGTGCCGAGCAGGCCCTGCGAGCTGCGCTGGTCGCAGCTCGTCGGACTGTCGATCGCGGCGCTCGTCCCGGTCGGGGCGATGGCGCTGATGCTCGTCGTCGACGAGGCGTCGCGCGCCACCGTCACGGTGATCTCGGCGTCGACGCTCGGAATCGTCCTGCTCTCGCTGACCCGGATGTGGGGACTCGTGAACACGGTTCGGGAGCTGACCGAACGGCAGGGCCACGATCGCCTGGCGGCGATGGTCGAGCACTCGAGCGACGTCGTGTTGCTCGCCGATCCGAGTGGCCGGGTGAGCTACGCCAGCCCGGGTCTGCTCAGCACGCTCGGCCACCAGCCGTCGACGTGGGTCGGCCGCCACCTCGTCGACGTGATCGCCGACGAGGAGCGCGGCAAGGTGGCGAACCAGTTGCGGCGCCTCCTCGAAGCCGGCACCGGCAACACCGTGGAGTTCGAGGCGACGCTGCTGCGGGTCGACGGCAACCGCCGCCGCGCCAACGTCGTGATCGCCAACCTGCTCGGCGAGACGGCGGTCGACGGCATCGTGGCGACGTTCCGCGACATCACCGAACAGCGCAACCTCGAGCGCCAGCTCAGCCATCGCGCCTTCCACGACGAGCTCACCGGTCTCGCCAACCGGGCATTGTTCCTCGACCGCATGGATCACGCGCTCCGCGTCGCTCGGTCCGAGCGCGATCCCGTGGTCGTGCTGTTCGTCGATCTCGACGACTTCAAGCGTGTCAACGACGACCTCGGTCACGCGGTCGGCGACCAGGTTCTGAAGTCGGTCGCCGCCTGCATCCGCAAGAGCGCCGGTTCGGGCGACACCGCCGCCCGGCTCGGGGGCGACGAGTTCGCGATCCTGCTCGAGGACGTCGGGGGCGTCGACCGCGCGATCGACGTCGCCGAGCGCCTGCTCAAGCTGCTCCGTGTCCCGGTCGCCGTCGCCGGCTACGACCTGACGGTGCTGGCGAGCATCGGTGTCGCGGTGGCGACGCCGAACATGAACACCACCAGCCTCCTGCGTGACGCCGACATCGCGATGTACGAGGCGAAGCGGGCGGGTAAGGGCCAGATCCGCATCTTCGACCCGGCGATGCGGATGGTCGCCACCAAGCACCTCGAATACCGCGCCGAGCTCGGGGACGCCCTCGACGACGGCCAGCTGCGGCTCGTCTACATGCCGTTCGTCGACATGCGCAGCGGCGAGGTGCGTGGCGCCGAGGCACTGGTCCGCTGGCACCACCCCCAGCACGGCGACATCTCGCCGGTCGAGTTCGTGCCGATCGCCGAGCGCACCGGTCTCATCGTGCCGATCGGTTACTGGGTGCTCGACGAGGCGCTCAAGCAGGCGGCCGGATGGCGGCCCGACGCGGGCCTGTTCGTGAGCATCAACGCATCGCCGGTGCAGGTCCGCCAGCCCGACTTCGTCGAGCATGTGCTCTCGGCGCTCGAACGCCACCGCCTCGAGCCACACATGCTGATGGTGGAGATGGCCGAGAGCGTTCTCGTCGAGGAGAACGAGCGAGCCGCGGACACCGTTGCCCTGCTCCGCGAGCACGGCGTGCGGATCGCGATCGACGACTTCGGCGCCGGCTACTGCTCGCTCAGCTACCTTCAGCGCCACCCGGTCGACATGATCAAGATCGACCGCGCGTTCATCGACGAGTTGGGCCGTGAACCGCTCGGCAACACACTCGCCCGCACGATCCTGCAGATGGCGAGCTCGCTCGACATCCGCACCGTCGCCGAGGGCATCGAGACCACGGTGCAGCTCCGCGAGCTGCGGCGGCTCGGCTGCGATCTCGGGCAGGGCTATCTGCTGTCGCGACCGCTCGAGACGCAGGCCCTCGTGCGGCGATTCGCCGGCGTGACGTCGGCTGCCGGCGCCATCGCATAACGACCGCCCCGGAGCCTCCGGGTACGGTGCGCTCGTCATGTTCCGGCGCACCGTCGGCCGCGGGCGCGGTCTCTTGACAATCGCGACGGGTACGGTGCGCTCGTCATGTTACGGATCGGCCTGGTGTGCCCGTACAGCTTGTCGATCCCGGGCGGCGTCCAGGCCCAGGTGCTCGGTCTCGCTCGCGAGCTGCGCCGGCAGGGGCACGAGGCCCGCGTGCTCGGGCCGTGTGACGGCCCACCGCCGGCCTCGTTCGTGACCCCGCTCGGCGACAGCCTGCCGACGGCGGCCAACGGGTCGATCGCGCCGCTCGCGCCCGACCCGGCGGCCGCGATGCGCACGATCCGCGCCCTCAACGACGAACAGTTCGACGTGCTCAACGTGCACGAGCCGCTGGTGCCGGGACCGTCGCTGACCACGCTGAACGTGCACCCGGCACCGATCATCGGCACGTTCCACGCCGCCGGTCGGTCGACGAGCTATCGCGTCTTCCGCCCGGTCCTGCAGCGCCTGCTCGATCGGGTCGACCACCGCGTGGTGGTCTCGAAAGACGCCCTCGCGCTGGTGCAGGAGTACCTCGGCGGCGAGTACGAGGTCCTGTTCAACGGCGTCGAGACGGACGTGATCCGCGCCGTCGCGCCGTTCCCGCGCACGCGGCCGGCGATCTTCTTCATCGGCCGCCACGAGGAGCGCAAGGGCCTTGGCATCCTGCTGGCGACGATGGCGCGACTCGGCGCGGAGATCGAGCTCTGGGTCGCCGGCGACGGGCCGGACACGGCGCGCCTCAAAGCCGCCCACGGACACGACACCCGCGTCACGTGGCTGGGGCGGATCTCGGAGGGCGACAAGCTCGCCCGCCTACGCGGCGCATCGGTGTTCTGCGCGCCCTCGCTCCACGGTGAATCGTTCGGCGTGGTGCTGGCCGAGGCGATGGCGGCGGGCACACCCGTCGTCGCGAGCGCGCTGCCCGGGTACCGCAACGTGGCGACCGACGGTGTCGACGCGGTGCTCGTCGAGCCGGGGGATCCCGACGCGTTGGCCACCGCGCTGACCCGCGTACTCGACGACGGGGAGCTCTCGGCGCGCCTCGTCGCGGCCGGCACGAGCCGCGCCGACGAGCTGTCGATGTCGAAGCTGGCCGCCCGCTACACGGCCATCTACCACACCGTCTTGGCCCGGCAGTGATCCCGGGTCGTTCACGCGACCCGGACCTACACTGAGGCGCATGTGGTTCTTCATCATCGTGGTGATCATCGTGGTACTGCTCGTCGTGTACCTGATCACCGCCTACAACGGCCTGATCCGCCGGCGTAACCAGATCGAGAACGCCTGGTCGCAGATCGATGTCCAGTTGAAGCGGCGGCTCGACCTGATCCCGAACCTGGTCGAGACCGTCAAGGGGTACGCGGCCCACGAGAAAGAGACACTCGACGCGGTCATCAGGGCACGCAACGCGGCGATCGCCGCCCCCGATTCACCCAACGCCCAGGCCGCCGCCGAAGGTCAGTTGACCGGCGCCCTGCGCCAGGTGTTCGCCCTCGGCGAGGCCTACCCCGATCTCAAGGCCAACCAGAACTTCCTGGCCCTGCAGGAGGAACTGACCGCGACCGAGGGGCGCGTCGCATACGCGCGGCAGTTCTACAACGACAGTGTGCTCGCCTACAACAACAAGCTCCAGCAGTTCCCGACGATGTACTTCGCCCGGATTCTGAAGTTCGACCGGCGCGAGTACTTCGAGGCGGACGAGGCGGCACGCACCGCACCGTCCGTCGAGTTCTGAACGTCACGTAGGCGCACTTCAAACCCCCATGTACGACCAGATCGCGTCGAACAAACGCCGGAGCATCGCGCTCGTCGCGGCGTTCGTAGTGGTGCTCGCGCTCGTCGGCGCGGCCGTCGGAGTGCTGATCGGGAACGGGATCGTGTTCACGGTCGTCGCCCTCGTGATCGCCGGAGCGGTGGCGTTCGCCTCCTACTGGAAGGCCGACGCCGTCGCCCTCGCGGTCAGCCGTGCCCGACCCGCCGACCCCCAGCAGTACCAGCGCCTACACAACCTCGTCGAAGGTCTGTGCATCGCCGGGGGGCTCCCCAAGCCGGGCGTCTACATCATCGACGACCCGGCACCGAACGCCTTCGCGACGGGCCGCAACCCCAAGCACGCGGCGATCGCCGTCACCACCGGCCTGCTCGAGAAGATGAACCGGGTCGAGCTCGAGGGGGTCGTGGCCCATGAATTGAGTCACATCCGCCACTACGACATCCTCGTGTCCACGCTGGCGGTCACCCTCGTCGGCAGCATCGCCCTCCTGACCGACATCGCGATCCGCACGATGTGGTGGAACGGGGGGCGCGTCGCGCGATCGGGTGATCGCGAGAACTCCAACAACCCGCTGGCAGTGGTCGGTTTCGTGCTGTTGATCCTGGCGCCGATCGTCGCCAAGGGGATGCAGGCGGCGATCTCGCGGCGCCGGGAAACGCTCGCCGATGTGGGGGCCTGCCAGCTCACCCGCTACCCGCCAGGACTGATCGCGGCGCTCGAAAAACTGAAGGCCGACACGACGGTGACGCACGCAGCGTCGACCGCTACGGCACACTTGTGGATCGAACAACCGATGAGCGGGGTGGCCGACAATGGTCGGCTGGGCGGCATTCATCGGCTGTTCGACACTCACCCTCCGCTCGACGAGCGCATCGCATTGCTGAGAGAACTGTGACTCCAACCATCTACCGCACGACTGTTGTCGCGCTCGCGGTCGCCATGCTCGCCGCCTGCTCGTCGGGCGGCAATGCCGAATCGACCACGACGACCACCGTCCCGCGCACCACCACGACCTCCACATCGACCACGACGACGACCGTCCCGCGGACACCACCACGTCGTCTTCGACGTCGACGAGCACGACGACCACGTTGCCGCAAGTGATCCGGATGCCGCTCACGGGCGAGCCCGTCAGCTCGGCCGACGAGATCATCCAGCGACCGGCGCTGGTGGTCAAGATCGACAACCACCCGGCGGCGCGCCCGCAGGCGGGGCTCAACAACGCCGACATCGTCTTCGAGGAGATCGTCGAGGGCACCCTCACCCGCTTCGCCGCGGTCTTCCAGACCCAGGACTCCGACCCGGTCGGTCCGATCCGTTCCGGCCGCTCGCAGGACGTCGACATGCTGGGCCCACTCAACGGTCCGGCGTTCGCATGGAGTGGCGGCAACGCAGGCGTCCGCAACCTGATCCGCAACTCCGACTTCATCAACCTCGACGCCGGCTTCACGCCCGGGTACTACCGCCGTTCGGGCCGGGGCGGGGCGCCGCACAACCTGTACTCGAGCACCGCGGCACTGTGGGCGAACGTTCCTCCCGAGCAGATGGTCGCGCCACCCGAGATCCTCACCTACCTCCGCCCCGAGGAGACGTTCAGCGGGGAGCCGGCGACCGTCATCGACGTGCCCATGGACGGCATTCGGGTCCGGTGGGAGTGGGACGCCGACGACGGCGTCTACCGCCGCTTCCAGAACGACAACAGCCACGAGACCGAGGGCGCCGGTCAGGTCGAGGCCGAGAACATCGTGGTGATGGGTGTCGAGTACCACCGCAGCGCCGTCGACCGCAACAGCCCGGAGGCGCAGACGCTCGGCTCCGGCCCGGTCTACGTGTTCGCCGACGGCCAGCTGCGCGTCGGGGTGTGGATCCATCTCGATCGTCTCGACCCGTACGGTCTGGTCGCCCCCGACGACTCGCTCATCGGCATCCCGCCCGGTCGCACGTGGATCGAGCTCGCCTACAACGCCGAGAACTTCGTCACCTGGCAGGCCTGACAGGTAGCGATTCCACCACAGAACCGCTGGCGGTGATCGGTACGATGAGGGTATGAGCGAGCACGCGACATCACCCCAGTCGTCCGCTGGGCGCCTCACCGGCGCGTTCCCGGTCAAGCGCGGTCTCGCCGAGATGCTCAAGGGTGGCGTGATCATGGACGTCGTCACCGCCGAGCAGGCCAAGATCGCCGAGGACGCCGGCGCCTGCGCCGTGATGGCGCTCGAACGGGTGCCCGCCGACATCCGCCGCGACGGCGGTGTGTCGCGGATGAGCGATCCGGAGATGATCGAGAAGATCCAGAGCGCCGTCACCATCCCTGTCATGGCCAAGGCGCGCATCGGTCACTTCGTCGAGGCCCAGATCCTCGAATCACTCGGCGTCGACTTCGTCGACGAGTCCGAGGTGTTGAGCCCCGCCGACGAGGCCCACCACATCGACAAGTGGGCGTTCAAGGTCCCGTTCGTGTGCGGCGCCACCAACCTCGGCGAGGCACTGCGACGCATCAGCGAAGGCGCGGCGATGATCCGTTCGAAGGGTGAAGCCGGCACCGGCAACATCGTCGAGGCGGTGCGCCACCTGCGTTCGATCACGGGCGACATGCGCAAGATCACGCAGGCCGACTCGGCCGAGCTGTTCGACTGGGCCAAGCAACTCGGCGCCCCGTTGCCGCTCGTGCAAGAGGTCGCCGAGTCGGGCTGGCTCCCGGTGCCGTTGTTCTGCGCCGGTGGCATCGCCACCCCGGCCGACGCGGCGATGGCGATGCAACTCGGCGCCGAAGCGGTGTTCGTCGGATCGGGCATCTTCAAGAGCGACGATCCGGCGCCACGCGCCCGTGCCATCGTCGAGGCCACCACGCACTTCAAGGATCCGCAGATCCTCGCCAAGGTCAGTCGCGGTCTCGGTGCGCCGATGACCGGGATCGGTATGGACGAGATCAATCAACGGTTCGCGGAGCGTGGCTGGTGAGCGCCCGATCGACCGCGGAGCCTCCAGGTGAACGCGCCGTTCGTCGGCGTGCTCGCGTTGCAGGGTGCGTTCGTCGCCCATCAGCAGCGCCTCGCTGAGCTCGACATCCGCACCCGCCAGGTGCGCACGCCCGCCGACCTCGACGGGATCGACGCGCTCGTGATGCCGGGCGGCGAGAGCACGACGATGTCGAAGCTGCTCACGTCGAGTGGGCTGTTCGACGACCTGAAGGCGCGGATGAGCGACGGGCTGGCGGTGTTCGGCACGTGCGCCGGGATGATCCTGCTGGCGACCGAGGTGGTCGACGGCCGTCCTGACCAGCGCAGCTTCGGCATGATCGACCTCGTGGTACGCCGCAACGGCTACGGGCGTCAGGTCGAGAGCTTCGAAGCCGATCTCGCGATCGACGGACTCGGACCCGACGCGCCGCCGTTCCACGGGGTCTTCATCCGGGCCCCGATGGTCGAGTCGGCCGGCGAGGCGGTCGAGGTGCTCGCCGTCCACGAGGGCGTCCCTGTGCTCGCGCGGCAGGGGCGCATTACCGTGGCATCGTTCCATCCCGAACTCACCGCCGATCACCGCCTACACGCCCTGTTCGTCGAGCACATCTGAACGGAGACCGAGATGTCCGGCCACTCCAAGTGGGCAACCATCAAGCACAAGAAGGGCGCCGTCGACAAGGCGCGCGGGAAGCTCTTCAACAAGATCGCCCGGCAACTCGAGGTCGCCGCACGTGAAGGCGGCGGCGACGTGACCACGAACGCCACGCTGCGAACCGTCGTCCAGAAGGCCAAGGCCGCGCAGATGACCAACGACGCCATCGATCGGGCCATCAAGCGCGGTACCGGCGAGAACGACGGGGGCACGTACGAGGCCATCACCTACGAGGGATACGCGCCCGGCGGAGTCGCGCTGCTGATCGACGTGCTGACCGACAACCGCAACCGCACCGGATCGGAGATCCGCAACATCTTCACCAAGATGGGCGGTTCGATGGCCGAGCCGGGCGCCGTGGGGTGGCAGTTCAAGCGGCAGGGTGTGGTGCTCGTCGGCGGCCAGGTCAGCGAGGACGACGTGATGCTGACCGCCCTGGATGCCGGGGCCGACGACGTCGCCGACGACGGCGGCACATGGCGCATCACGTCCGACCCGTCGCTGACGTTCGAGATCAAAGCGGCGCTCGAGGCGGCCGGTTTCGAGGTGATCTCGGCCGACTCGCCGATGGTGTCGGAGACGTTCGTGCCGGTCACCGACGTCGAGGACGCGAGGAAGGTGCTGCGGATCCTCGAGGCGATCGAGGACAACGACGACGTCCAAGACGTGTACTCGAACTTCGACATCGACGACGACGTGCTGGAAGCAGCGGCCGGATGAGCGTCGGGGTGGGGGACCGGGCACCGGAGTTCACGCTGCCTGGCACCGGTGATCGCGAGTACTCGCTGAGCGACTTCGCCGGACGCCCGCTCGTGCTCGTGTTCTACCCCGGAGACGACACGCCGGTGTGCACGAAGCAGCTCAACGCGTACAACGACGGCCTCGACCAGTTCGCCGAGCTCGACGCCCAGGTGGTGGGCATCTCCGCCCAGGACGTCGTCAGCCACGAGAAGTTCTCCGGCAAGCACGGCTTCGCGTTCCCGCTCCTCGCCGACACCGACAAGGTCGTCGCCGGGCGCTACGGCACGCTCGGGCCGATCGGGTTCCCCCGCCGCAGCGTGTTCATCATCGACGGCGGTGGCGTGATCCGCTACGCCCACCGGGCGATCGCCGGCCTCACCTACCGCCCGGTCGCCGAGCTCCTCGAAGCCCTCCGCGAGCTCGACTGATCCGGTTCTGTCTGCTTCATCCGGCGCCTGGGCTCATCTGAGGCAGACAGTTCGGCGGGAGGGGCGGGGATCACCGGCGGGGCGGGGAGGATCGACTATCCTACGAACCTGTGTTCGTCCCCGCCCGTGCTGACGGCACCGTGCGCGTGCTCGGCATCGACCCCGGTCTCACCCGTTGCGGCTTCGCGGTGCTCGACGGTCGTGGACCGGGCGCGGCGGTGGCCGTCTCGCTCGGCGTGATCCGCACCCCGGCCGGCGATCCGTTGCCCGGCCGGCTGGCCACCTTGCGCGGCGAGCTGGCGGCGTTGCTCGTCGAGTTCGAGCCCGACGCCGTTGCCGTCGAGCAGATCTTCTTCCAGGTCAACGTCCGCACCGCGATGAGTGTCGCCCAGGTGAGCGGTCTGGCGCTCGCCGAAGCCGCCGCCCGCGGATGCGAGGTGGTGCAGTACACACCGAACCAAGTCAAGGATGCGGTGGCCGGCTGGGGTGGGGCCGGCAAGGAGCAGGTGCAGAAGATGGTGCAGGCCCGACTCGGCCTCGCCCACCGGCCGCAACCCGCCGACGCCGCCGACGCCGCGGCGCTGGCGTTGTGCCACCTCGCCTCGGCACCGATGCGTCGCAGCGTCGCTGCTGCCGTTGCCGCCGCCGCTGGAGGTCGCGTCGCAGGCGGGAGCCCGGCGAAGTGATCGGCTCGCTGCGCGGCGTCGTGCTCGAACGGGCCCTCGACGGCACCGTGCTCATCGAGGTCGGCGGAGTCGGGTACCAAGTCGTCGTCTCGCCGCGAGTGCTCGCCGAGCTCGAACCGTCGAGCAACGCCTTCTTGTACGTCCACCATCACATCCGCGAGGACGCCCAGACGCTGTACGGGTTCCTCGCCCGCGACGAGCGAGCCACGTTCCAGGTGTTGATCGCGACGCACGGGGTCGGCCCCGCGCTGGCGATGGCGGTCCTCGCCACCCATCCGCCAACGGCCCTCGTCGACATCGTCGCCGGCGGCGACGTGGCGGCCCTGACGCTCGTCCCCGGCGTCGGTCGCAAGACGGCCGAGCGGCTGCTGATCGAGCTCAAGAGCCGGTTGTCGGTGCCGGTGCTCGACGCGGGTGGATCGACCTCGGGCGGGTCGGTCGTCGGCGACGTCCGTGAAGCGCTGGCCGGGCTCGGCTACGGCTTCGACGAGATCCGCGACGCGCTGCGCGAGTTGCCGGCCTCCGACGACGCGGCGACGCTGCTGCGCGACGCGCTCAAGCTGTTGGGGGCCGGACGTGCGTGACGAGTTCCTCGACCCGGGCATCGGCAACGACGCCGAGGAGGTCGTCGACGTCGGCTTGCGGCCCCGTGCGCTCGCCGAGTTCGTTGGTCAGCGCGAGCTCAAGGAGCATCTGGCGATCGTGCTCGAAGCCGCCCGCAACCGGGGCCAGGCCGTCGACCACCTGCTCTTCGCCGGCCCTCCCGGGCTCGGCAAGACCACGCTCGCCGGCATCGTCGCCACCGAGATGGGCGTGCACCTGCACATCACGTCCGGCCCCGCGCTCGAACGGGCGGGCGATCTGGCCGCGATCCTCACCAAGCTCGACGACGGCGATGTGCTTTTCATCGACGAGATCCACCGCCTCTCGCGCGCCGTCGAGGAGATCCTCTATCCAGCGATGGAGGACTTCCAGCTCGACATCGTCGTCGGCAAGGGTCCGGCCGCGTCGAGCATCCGATTGACGCTGCCGCGCTTCACGCTCGTGGGCGCCACCACTCGCACCGGGATGATCACCGGTCCGTTGCGCGACCGCTTCGGGCTCGTCGCCCGGCTCGACTACTACGACGACGACGAGTTGCAGCAGATCGTGGTGCGCGCCGGTGGGATCCTCGACGTGACGATCGACGAGGCCGGCGCATGGGAGATCGCGCGTCGATCGCGCGGCACGCCGCGCATCGCCAACCGGCTGCTCCGCCGGGTCCGCGACTTCGCCGAGGTTCGCGCCGACGGCGAGGTCACCGCCGACATCGCCCGCGACGGGCTGGCACTGTTCGGGGTCGACGACCTCGGCCTCGACAAGATCGACCGGGCGATCCTGAACGCCCTGTGCCGCCAGTTCGGGGGTGGACCGGTCGGCCTCTCGACGCTCGCGATCAGCATCGGTGAGCTGGCCGAGACCGTGGAGGACGTGTACGAACCGTTCCTCATCCAGCAGGGCATGCTGGCCCGCACGCCCCGCGGGCGGGTCGCGCTCCCTGCGGCCTACAGCCACGTCGGGCTCGTCGCGCCCGAGCGCGGCACCGGCCCCCAGCCCGGGCTGTTCGACTGACCGGACTGTTCGACTGGGCTCAGGCCGCGGCGGGCACCGGCAGGTGCTCGCCCAGGAACGCCATCGTCTTCGACCAGGCAGCCTTGGCCGCCGCCTCGTTGTAGAACATCGCGCTCTCGTGGTTGTCGAACGCATGACCGGCGGCCTCGACGTTGAGCACGAAGCCGGGCCGGCCGGCGAGCGCCGCCCCGACGGCATCGACCCCGTCGGCGGGAATGAAGTCGTCCGTGCCGCCGAAGTGGAACAGCGTCGGACACTTCACGTTGCCGATCTGGTCGATCATCGACGGGACCCCCGAGCCGTAGTAGCTCACACAGACGCTCGGCGCGTCGGCGGCGGCGACGGCCCAGGCGAGCGTCCCGCCGAGGCAGAACCCGATCACACCAGGGGTCCCCGACACTGCCTCGAGCTCACCGAGGGTGGAGACGGCGGCGACGCAGTCGGCCACCGCACTGGCCATCTCGAGCTTGCCCATCGCCTCGAACGAGGCGGTGAGGCCGGCCGCGTCGTGGTCCTGCTCCCAGCCCGGCGCGAACCGCCAGAACACGTCCGGCGCGCCGACGACATATCCGGCGGCGGCGAGGCGTTCGGCGACGGCGCGGATGTAGGCCCCGACCCCGAAGATCTCCTGGAACAGCACGAGGCCCGGCCCGGAGCCCGACTCCGGCACCCACACGTGCATGTTCATGTTGCCGATGTCGCACGGCACGGCGATGGTCGTTGGAGCGGTCACGGGCGGAATCCTGGCACAGTCTCCGAATCCCTCCGGCGGCTCCCTCTCGATCCGCCGGCAGGCTCCCGTAGCGTGTCGCAGCGTGCGGCTGGAGGAATTCGACTACGACCTGCCGGCCGATCGCATCGCCCAGGAGCCCATCGAACCGCGGGACGCCGCCCGACTGCTCGTCGATCGGGGTTCGGCGAAGCCCGATCACCGCACGGTGCGCGACCTCCCCGAGCTCCTCCGCCCCGGTGACCTGCTGGTCGTCAACGAGACGAAGGTGATCCCGGCTCGCCTGCGTCTCGCCCGCCGTACCGGCGGAGCGGCCGAGGTGCTGCTGCTCGAGCCGACCGATGGTGCCCGCCGGACGTGGGAGGCGCTCGTGCGCCCGGCCCGCAAGCTGCGCCCGGGCGAGGTGCTGCTGGCCGCGACGGGGGAGGAGATCGTCGCCATCGGTGAGCGCAACGCCGGCGGCGACACGTTCACGGTCGAACTGCTCGGGCCCGTCGATGCGCTCGAACTGCTCGACCGCCACGGTGAGATGCCGCTGCCGCCCTACATCACCAGGCGGCTCGACGCACCCGACCGCTACCAGACCGTGTACGCCAGGGAGCCGGGCTCGGCGGCCGCGCCCACGGCCGGACTGCACTTCACCCCCGAGCTGTTCGACCGCCTCGCCGCGCGTGGGATCGACCACGCCGCGGTCGAGCTGGTCGTCGGGCTCGACACGTTCCAGCCGGTGAGCGAACCGGACCCGCTCGACCACCGCATGCACTCCGAGCGCTATCACGTGCCCGCCGACACCTACGAGCGTTGCCGGGCGGCGAGACGCGTCGTCGCCGTCGGGACCACCGCCGTGCGAGCGCTCGAAACGGCGGCCGTCACCGGCCGGATGAGCGGCCGTACGGAGCTGTTCATCACTCGTGGGTTCGACTGGCAGCTCGTCGATCTGATGATGACCAACTTCCACCTGCCGCGCACGACGCTGTTGATGATGATCGACGCGTTCGTCGGCCGGCGCTGGCGCGACCTCTATCGCACCGCCCTCGACGACAACTACCGCTTCTTGTCGTTCGGCGATGCGATGCTGCTCGACCGCTCCGCACTCGATCAGACATAACCTCGCCGCTCATGCATCCCGTCTCGTTCGCTGCGGCCGCGAACGACGGCCCGGCCCGTACCGGGACCGCCACGACATCACGGGGCACCTACCGCACGCCCTGCTTCATGCCGGTCGGAACCCGAGGGGCGATCAAGTACCTCGAGCGCGACCGACTACGAACGGCTCGGCATCGAGATCGTGCTCGGGAACACGTACCACCTGATGCTGCGTCCCGGCGCCGATGTCGTCGCCCGCCTCGGCGGCCTCGGTCGGTTCGCCGGCTGGCGGGGACTGACGCTCACCGACTCCGGCGGCTTCCAGGTGTTCTCGCTCTCGCCGGCGGTCGACGACGACGGCGTCACGTTCAAGAGCACGTACGACGGCTCGATGCACCGCTTCACCCCGGAAGGGGCGGTCGCGACCCAGGAGCTGCTCGGCGCCGACATCCAGATGGTGCTCGACGTGTGCCCACCGCTCCCGAGCACGCCCGACGTCGTACGCCTGGCGGTCGAGCGCACCGCCGGCTGGGCAGCTCGCGCCCGTGCCGCCCACCGACGTGCCGATCAGGCCCTGTTCGGGATCGTGCAGGGCGGCACCGACCCCGGGTTGCGGGCCGAGAGCGCGCGTCGGACGGTCGAGCTCGACTTCGACGGCTACGGCATCGGGGGGCTCTCGGTCGGCGAAACACGAGACGAGATGCTCCCTGCCCTGGCCGCCGCCCTTGCCCACCTGCCACCCGACCGACCGAGGTACTTGATGGGGGTCGGTGACCCGGCCGCGCTCGTCGAGGCGGTCGGCCTCGGCGTCGACCAGTTCGACTGCGTGATGCAGACCCGCCTCGGCCGGCACGGCACGGCGCTCACATCGGCCGGAAAGGTGCAGGTGAAGGCGGTTCGGAACGCCGAGAGTGACGAGCCGATCGACGTGAGCTGTCCATGCGAGGTGTGCGGGCGGCACTCGCGTGGCTATCTCCGCCACCTGTTCCAGGTGGGCGAGCCGACGGCCGCCCGGCTCCTGAGCGTTCACAACCTGGCGTGGACCCTGCACCTGATGGCGCGGATGCGAACCGCGATCGAGGAGGGGTCGTTCGCCTGCCTGCGTTCCGAGGTGCTGTCTGTGTGGGGATAGCCGTCGATAGGATTCCGCGCCGCTATGCACTTCCTGTCGATCCTTGCCAGCAGCGACGACTCGAGCGGTTCACCGCTGCCGTCCCTCATCCTTCTGGCGCTCATCCCGCTCGCGCTCTACTTCTTCATGATCCGCCCCCAACGGCGGCGCGTGCGCGATCAGCAAGCCCTGCAACGGTCGATCGGGGTCGGCGACGAGGTGGTCACCACCTCGGGGATCTTCGGGTTCATCACGGGCGAGGAGGGCGACAAGTTCTGGCTCGAGATCGACGACGACGTGCAGATCCGCATCGCCCGTGCCGCGATCCAGAACAAGATCGACCCGACCGCCGCGGTCACCCCGGTCGAGCCAGCTGCCAAGAACGACGACGACGACGCTGAGAAGTCCGAAAACTCGTGAAGCGTTCCCGTCTCTGGGCCTCGTTGCTCGGAATCGTCTTCATCTCCGCGACGCTGCTCGTCGTCAACCTGGCGCTGGGGAACACGCCGGTTCTCGGCCTCGACCTGCGCGGCGGGGTCTCGGTGATCCTCGCCTCGACCGAGGGCGCCGGCGACGAGGACCTCATCGTGATCAGGGACCTGATCCGCGACGAGCTCGAGCAGCGCGGCATCGCCGAGCCCGATGTCCGCGTCGAGGGCTCGAACGTGATCGTCGACCTTCCGGGGGTCAAGGACCAACAGGACGCGCTCGATGCCGTCGACATCGCCGGCATCGTCTCGCTCCGCCCGGTTCTCCAGTGCGCGGTGACCGGCGATACGTCGACCACGGTCGGCGAGGGTGGAAGCACGGTCCCGACGTCGTCCACTGCGGTGGACTCGTCGACCCCGACGACGGTTGCGGCGTCGACCACCGAGCCGGTGACCACCGACACCGCGACCGCGGCGACGCCGGCGGGGTTCCGCAGTGCGGCCCCACCGACGGACGCGCCGACGACCACCACGACGGCAACGACTGTCACCACGACGACCGCGGTCCCCGGCTCCGAGCCGACCACGACCGCGGTGCCGGTCGTCGACCCGAACGACCCGGCGGCACCGAGCAGCCAGGAGATCCTCCCGGTCCGCGGCGACACCGGCGAGGTCTGCATCGTCGGTCCGTCGGGAGGGAGCGGGGAGGTGTTCGAGCGCGGCAGCGCCGAACCATCGCTCGATCAGGTCGGCGCCTGGGGTGTGACCGTGAACCTGCGCAGCGACGGTGAGGCGGCGTGGAACCTGCTCGCGTCGCAGTGCAACCAGGGGACCAGCTCGTGCCCGTCGCGGCAGTTGGCGATCGTGCTCGACGACATCATCCAGTCGGCGCCCATCGTCAACGAGCCGTTCTTCTCCGGTTCGGTACAGATCACCGGCGACTTCAGTGAGAGCGAAGCGCGATCGCTGGCGCGGGTGCTCAACCGTGGCGCGTTCCCGGTGAACGTCGAGGCCCAATCCGTGCAGACGGTCTCGCCGACGCTCGGTGGTGACTCGCTCGAGGCCGCCGTGATCTCCGGGATCGTGGGCGCAGTCATCATCGTGTTGTTCATGATCGTCTACTACCGCAAGCTCGCCGTCATCATCATCGCCGGCCTCATCGTGTGGGGGATGGCGGTGTACGTCGCCGCCGCGCTCGTGTCGCAATGGACGAACTACGCGTTCACGTTGGCCGGTGCGACCGGCATCATCGTCGCCGTCGGCGTGACGGTCGACAGCTACGTCGTGTTCTTCGAACGACTGAAGGACGAGGCCCGCGCCGGTCGCTCCCTCCGCAATGCCGCGCCGCGCGCGTTCACGTTGACGTGGCGCACCATCGTCTCGGCCGATGTCGTCGCCTTCCTCGGGTCGGCGATCCTGTTCTGGTTGAGCGTCGGGTCGGTCAAGGGATTCGCGCTCTACCTCGGGCTCACGACGATCTGCGACATGCTGGTCTGCTACTTCTTCACGCGCCCGGCAGTCTTCCTGGTGGCCCGCAGCGGCTGGTTCGACGACGGGCCGGCGCTGGGCCTCGGAGTGGCAACGGCATGACTGACACACGCGCCCCACGCGTCGATCCGACGGTCCGTCAGAAGACGCCCATCGCCCCGACCGGGCTGGGCCGGCTCTACCGCGGCCAGACGTCGATCGACTTCTACGGCAAGCGGAACATCGGGTTCGTCCTCTCTGGCGTGTTGCTCGTGCTCACCGTCTTCTCGCTGTCGACACAGGGACTGAACCTCGGCATCGACTTCGAGGGCGGCATCGTCTGGGACGTGCCGGCGTCGTCGTTCACGATCGAGGACGCCGAAGCCATCCTGCGCGACAACGGGATCGACCCGAACGAAGCACAGATCCAAGAGCGCGGTTCCGACAGCGGCGACCTGATCAAGATCCAGGTCGCTGACCAGCCGGCCGACGTCCGTGAGCAGCTGCGCACGGAGTTCGCCGAAGCCGCCGCCGTGAGCGGCAACGAGATCAGCGTCAACTCGGTGAGCTCCACCTGGGGCCGTGAGATCACCGAGAAGGCAGTGCGGGCGCTCGTCATCTTCCTGGTCGTCGTCGCAGTGTTCATCTCGATCCGGTTCGAGTGGCGGGTGGCGCTCGCATCGATCATCGCCATGGTGCACGACGTGGCGATCAGCGTCGGCATCTACTCGTTGTTCGGCTTCGTCGTCACCCCCGAGACCGTGATCGCGTTCTTGACCATTCTCGGCTACTCGTTGTACGACTCGATCGTCGTGTTCGACCGGGTCCGCGAGAACGAGGCCCGCTTCGCCGCCCACAAGGCGCCGTACGCCGACGTCATCAACGTGTCGATGAACCAGGTGTTGATGCGTTCGCTGAACACCAGCATCTCGTCGGTCATCCCGGTGTTGTCGCTGCTGATCGTCGGGGCCGGCATCCTCGGAGCGGAGACGCTGAGCGACTTCGCGATCGCGTTGCTGGTTGGCATGATCACCGGCGCCTACTCGTCGATCTTCATCGCCGTGCCGCTGCTGGCCATCTTCAAGCAGCGCGACCCGAAATGGCCCACTCGCGGTGCCGAGCGGACGTCCGGTGAGACGCTCCGCGACCTCGTCGTCGGTGGATCGCCCGGGGCCACCAAGCGCGCCCGCGGCGCCGCCCCGAGCGTGGCGGCGACGGCGACCAGCGACGCGACAGCGGTGACCACGACTGACGACGACGGCGACGGCGACACCGGAGCGTCTGTTGACGCACCCCGCGTCCACGCAGAAGCGCCGCTGACACCGGGCCGGTAACCCGTCGTTCAGAGGTGAACACCCGGTTCGGCGGGCGGCGGCACCAGCCGCTTCGCCCGCCGGTCACCTTTCGGTAACCCGTCGTTCAGAGGTGAACACCCGGTTCGGCGGGTGGCGGCGCCACCGCTTCGCCCGCCGGTCACCTTTCGGTAACCCGTCGTTCAGAGGTGAACACCCGGTTCGGCGGGCGGCGGCGCCAGCCGCTTCGCCCGCCGGTACCTGACGGTATCCTCGACGCATGACAGGCGAATCACGCAACATGGACGAATCGCCGTGGCTCCGAGAGCACATCCGAGACATCGTCGACTACCCCCAGCCAGGCGTCATCTTCCGCGACATCACACCGCTGCTCGGCGATCCCGCCGCGTTCGGCCGGGCGATCGACGATCTCGTCTCTCGATTCTCCGACACGCGGGTCGACCGCATCGTCGGCATCGAGTCACGCGGCTTCATCCTCGCCGCGCCGGTCGCCTATCGACTGCGCGCCGGATTCGTCCCCGTTCGCAAGGCGGGCAAGCTCCCATGGGCGGTCGCGCGTGAGGAGTACCAGCTCGAGTACGGCACCGACAAGCTCGAGATCCACCGTGACGCGATCCATCCCGGCGAGCAGATCCTCGTCGTCGACGACGTGCTCGCCACCGGCGGCACGGCGGCCGCGACCAGCCGGCTGATCGAGACGCTCGGCGGGCAGATCGTCGGGCTCGGCTTCCTGATCGAGCTCGAGGCCTTCGAGGGTCGGTCGCGGCTCGGCGAGCGACGAGTCGAGAGCCTGACGCGGTACTAGGGACTTCGATGCCGACCGTCGATCGCGTCCTGCCGTGGCGGCGCCACCACGAGACGGCCGCCGTCACCGAGCTCGCCCCGCTCCTCGCCAGCTACCGCCGCCGTCATCCGAAGGCCCCGGTCGGCACCATCAACCGGGCCTACCAGATGGCGGCCGAGGCGCACCGCTCGCAGACACGGTCGAGCGGCGAGAGCTACATCAACCACCCGCTCGCGGTCGCCCGCATCGTCGCCGACATCGGGCTCGACGAGATCTCACTGGCCGCCGCCCTGCTGCACGACGCGGTGGAGGACACCGAGATCACGCTCGCTGACGTCGAGGCCAACTTCGGCAGCGAGGTGGCGACGATCGTCGACGGCGTCACCAAGCTCGAACGGATCCAGTTCGACTCGCGCGAGGCGCAGCAGGCGGCCACGATGCGCAAGATGCTCGTCGCCATGGCGCGCGACATCCGGGTGCTCGTCATCAAGCTCGCCGATCGCCTCCACAACATGCGCACGCTCGCCGCGATGCCCGACGAGAAGCAGCAGCGCGTCGCCCAGGAGACGCTCGACATCTACGCCCCGCTCGCCCACCGGCTCGGCATCCAGGAGATCAAGCAACAGCTCGAGGACCTCTCGTTCGCGGCGTTGCACCCGAAGCGATTCGCCGAGCTCGACCACCTCGTGGCCACCCGCTCGCCCGAGCGCGAGGTGTATCTCGCCCAGGCGGTCGCCGAGGTCCGGGCCCGCCTCGCCGAGCTGTCGATCGAGGCTGAGGTCACGGGACGCGGCAAGCACCTCTGGAGCATCTACGAGAAGATGGTCGTGAAGGGTCGCGAGTTCGACGACATCTTCGACCTCGTCGCGGTCCGGGTCATCGTCGATTCGATCAAGGACTGCTACGCCGCGCTCGGCTGCATCCACGGTCGGTGGCGGCCCGTCGTCGGTCGCTTCAAGGACTACATCGCGATGCCCAAGTTCAACCTCTACCAGAGCTTGCACACCACGGTGATCGGTCCAGCGGGCAAGCCGATCGAGGTCCAGATCCGCACCCGCGAGATGCACCAGCGGGCCGAGTGGGGAGTCGCCGCCCACTTCGCCTACAAGGACGAGACGTCGGCGGGCGACATCGACTGGCTGAACCGGATCATCGACTGGCAGGCCGAGGTCTCCGACCCGGCCCAGTTCATGCAGAACCTGAAGACCGACCTCGAACAGGACGAGGTGTTCGTCTTCACCCCCAAGGGCCGCGTGATCACGTTGCCGATCGGGTCGACCACCGTCGACTTCGCCTACGCGGTGCACACCGAGGTCGGGCACGCCTGCATCGGCGCCAAGATCAACGGCCGCCTGGTGTCGCTCGAGCACGAGCTCCACAGCGGCGACACGTGCGAGATCTTCACGTCGAAGGTCGAGACGGCCGGCCCGTCGCAGGACTGGCTCGGGTTCGTCACGTCACAACGGGCTCGCAACAAGATCCGTCAATGGTTCAGCCGCGAGCGGCGCCTCGACATGATCGAGGCCGGGCGTGACGATCTCACCGACGAGTTCCGCCGTGAGGGTCTGCCGGTGCAACGGATGTGGAACTCGCCGCAGCTCCACGACGTGATCAAGGATCTCGGCTACAACGACCTCGAAGTGTTGCTGGCGGCGATCGGCGAGCACCACGTGTCGGCGCGCAGCGTCGCCCAGCGGGTGGCCAAGGGCTTCCGTGGTGGCGACGACGAGGAACAGTTGCCGGCGACGGTGTTCGCGCCCCGCCGTCACCAGACGGCGGGCGGGCGCATCGGCGTCCACGTCGAGGGCCTCGACGACCTCCTCGTCCGTCTCGCCAACTGCTGCACCCCGGTGCCCGGCGACGAGATCATCGGCTTCGTCACGCGTGGTCGTGGTGTCAGCGTGCACCGCGCCGACTGCGCCAACGCGGTGTCGCTGATGGCCGAACAGGCGACGCGCATGATCGACGTCGACTGGGACGGCGAGCAGCGCGGCTCGATCTTCCGGGCGGGTGTCGAGGTCGTCGCCCTCGACCGCTCGCGACTGCTTCGCGACGTCGCCAACGTGCTCAGCGATCACCACGTCAACATCGTCTCGTGTGCCACCGTCACCGGCGACGATCGTGTCGCCAAGATGCGCTTCGAGTTCGAGCTCGCCAACCCTGGCCACCTCGAGGCGGTGCTGAGCACGATCAAGCAGATCGACTCGGTGTATGACGTGTACCGCCTGATCCCCGGCGGTGGCGGGTGAGCGGACGATGACAATGACGTCGACGGCGGGCCAGAATCGCTCCCGGCTCTGTCACGTCGCGCAGCGATAGCCTGCTCAGCCGTGCCGGAATTCCAGACGAGCCCAGGGATGCGCGACATCCTGCCGCCTGAATCCGCACGATGGCGACGGTTCACGGCGGTGTTCGCCGAGGTCGTCGAGGCCGCCGGCTACGGCCAGATCGTGCCCCCGCTGCTCGAGGACATCGGCGTGTTCTCGCGCATCGGTGAGGCGACCGACGTGGTCACCAAGGAGATGTACGACTTCATCGACAAGGGCGACCGCCACGTCGCGCTGCGGCCGGAATGGACGGCCAGCGTCTGCCGGGCGTTCGTGGAGCACCATCCGCTCACGCCGTGGAAGACGTGGTACTCGGGCCCCAACTTCAGGTACGAGAAGCCACAGCGGGGCCGCTACCGCCAGTTCGACCAGGTCGGCATCGAGGTGCTCGGCGCCGACGACCCGTATCTCGACGTCGAGGTGATCGCGCTCGGCTCGCAGTTCTTCCAACGCCTCGGGCTGCGCCGCGTCGACCTCATCGTCAACAGCCTCGGTGAGCCCGACGACCGGGCCCGGTACGTCACTGCCCTGCGGGCGCACTTCGAGCAGTCGAACCTGACGTCCGAGAGCCGCGAGACGCTCGCCCGCAACCCGTTGCGGGTCCTCGACTCCAAGCGCGAGCACGACGCCGAGGCGATCGCCAGCGCGCCCCGGATCGCCGACTTCTACTCCGCGGCGACGGCCGAGCACTTCGCCACCGTCCAAGGCGGGCTGACGTCGCTCGGCATCTCGTTCGCCGTCGAGCCGCGGCTCGTGCGCGGCCTCGACTACTACCGCCGCACGATCTTCGAGTACCAGGGCGCCACCCTCGACTCGGCGCAGAACGCGCTCGGTGGGGGCGGACGCTACGACGGTCTCGTCGAAGACCTCGGCGGGCCGGCGACGCCGGGCATCGGGTTCGCGCTCGGTGTCGATCGCACGCTGCTCGCGTGCGACGACGAGGGCGTGTTCGATCCACCCGCGACTTCCGTCGCCGTGTTCGTGGTCGACACCACGGGCGGCGAGCAGGCCCTCCTGATCACCGACGAACTGCGGGCGGCCGGCGTCGCGGCCGATCGGGCGTACGAGGGTCGCAGCATGAAGAGCCAGATGAAGGCCGCCGATCGCAGTGGCGCGCGGGTGGCCGTCATCATCGGCAGCGACGAGCTCGCTGCCGGCACCGTCGTGGTCCGCCCGCTACGTGGCGGTGAGCAGCACGACCAGCACGCCGTGCCCCGAACCGATCTCCTCGAGTCCGTCCAGAAGGTAATTGCATGAGCACGACGTCGATGCGTACCCATCAGAACGGCGAGCTCCGCGCCGAGCACGTCGGCCAGACCGTCATCCTGTGCGGCTGGGTCGCCCGCCGCCGCGAGCACGGCGAGCACCTGGCGTTCATCGATCTGCGCGACCACACCGGCATCGTGCAGTGTGTCGTCGACAACGACGTCGACGTGCGCAGCGAGTACGTGGTGCGGCGTCACCGGCGTCGTGCGCGCCCGGCCGGACGGCACGGTCAACCCGAACCTGCCGACCGGCGAGGTGGAGGTGGGGGAGTGCCGGGTCGAGGTCCTTCGCCGCGCCGAACCGCCCCCGTTCCCGATCGACGCCAGGGCCGACGACGTCGACGAGAACGTGCGGCTCCAGTACCGGTACCTCGACCTCCGGCGCGAGCGGATGCAGAAGAACCTGCGGATCCGGTCGGCCGTGAACTCGGCGATCCGCACGGCGATGGAACGCCAGGGCTTCGTCGAGGTCGAGACCCCCATGCTCGTGCCGTCGACCCCGGAGGGTGCCCGCGAGTTCCTGGTGCCGTCGCGGAAGGTGCCGGGATCGTTCTACGCCCTCCCGCAGTCGCCGCAGCTGTTCAAGCAGCTGTTGATGGTCGCCGGGGTCGATCGCTACTACCAGATGGCGCGGTGCCTGCGCGACGAGGACCTGCGGGCCGACCGCCAGTACGAGTTCATGCAACTCGACATGGAGATGAGCTTCGTCAGCCAGGACGACGTCCTCGACGCGGTGAGTGAGTCGGTGCTGGCGGCGGCCGAAGCGGCAACCGGCGACCGGCCGCCGCCCATCGAGCGGATCACGTGGCGCGAGGCGATGGACCGCTTCGGCGTCGACAAGCCCGACCTGCGATTCGGGATGGAGCTCGTCGACCTGACCGGCGTGTTCGCGGCCACCGAGTTCAAGGCCTTCGCCGGCGCGGCCGCGATCAAGGGCATCCGAGTGCCGGGCGCGGCCGAGGAGTACGGCCGCAACCAGCTCGACAAGCTCACCGACCGCGCCAAGTCGCTCGGGGCGAAAGGTCTCGTGTGGCTGAAGGCGTCCGCCGACGGGTTCGACTCGCCCGTCGCCAAGTTCATCTCCGACACCGAGCAGGCGGCGCTGCGCGACCGTCTGGAGGTCGAGCCGGGCGACCTCGTGCTGATCGTCGCCGACGAGTGGGCCACGACCTGTGAGGTGCTCGGCCAGCTCCGCAACGACCTCGGCCGACCGCCGGTGCACCAAGGGCCGTACCGCTACGTGTGGGTGGTCGAGTTCCCGCTGTTCATCGGGCGCGACGCGGTGACCGGGCTCCCCAAGCCTGGTCACCACCCGTTCTGCATGCCGCACCCCGACGATCTCGACAAGTTCGACTCCGATCCGATGTCGGTGAGGGCGCTCGCCTACGACCTCGTGCTCAACGGATGGGAGCTCGGTTCGGGCTCGATCCGGATCCACGAGTCGGAGCTCCAGCGGCGGGTGTTCGCTGCCCTCGGCATCGACGAGGAAGCCGCCAACCGCAAGTTCGGGTTCTTCCTCAACCCGTTCGAGTACGGCGCGCCGCCGCACGGTGGGTTCGCCTTCGGCGTCGACCGGCTGGTGGCGATCCTCGCCGGCGAGGAGAACATCCGCGAGGTGATCGCCTTCCCCAAGACGCAGTCGGGCACCGACCCGATGACGAATGCGCCGATCCCCGGCGATCCCCGTCACCTGGCCGAACTGGGGCTGCGGATCCTGCCGCCGACGACATGATCCGTTGGTGTGATCCGTTGGTGTGGCGCGAGTGTGACATATTACGGTTGAGTGACGAATACTTGACGGATTGACGTCGCGTGCCGATGTCCGATCCGTAGGGTTGACGAGTCCGTCACGCACCAGTCTCCGCACACATCACGGAACAAGAGGTTCCAACAATGCGATTCAGCCGCCACGCGATCGCCGCGTCCGTCCTGTTGGGCGGCCTTGTCGCCGCTGACCTTCCCGCTCACGCCGACGTGAGCGCGATCCAACCGGTCCGGGTGCTCGACACCCGCAGCGGGGTCGGTGGGACCACGGGGCGCATCGGCGCCGGTCAGACGCTGACCCTCCAGATCCCGGCCGCGTCCGGGGCGTCTTCCGTCGTGCTCAACCTCACGGCCGACGGCGCCAGCGCTGACGGGTTCGTGATCGCGTGGCCGTGCGATGCACCGATGCCGCAGACGTCGATCCTCAACTTCACGCCCGGGCACGCGGTCGCCAACATGGTCGCCCTCAAGCTGCCCGCCGCCGGGCTGTGCTTCCAATCATCGGCGCCCGTCCATCTGATCGGCGACCTGATGGGGTCGTTCACCGGAACCGGTGACTTCACGGGCTCGACGCCGAACCGGTTGCTCGACACGAGGTCGGGCCCGATGTTGGCCGCCAACACCGAGCGCCGCCTCAAGGTCGCCGGCACCCCGGGGATTCCGGCGAACGCCGCGATCGCGGCGCTCAACTTCACGGTCGTCACGCCGGTCACCGACGGGTTCGTGACGGTGTACGAGTGCGGCAGCGTGCCCGTCGCGTCGACGGTGAACTTCCGCGCCCGCGAGGTCGTCCCCAACTTCACGTTCGCCGCGCTCTCCGGCGACGACGTGTGCTTCCGCTCGTCGGTCGCCACCCACATCCTCGTCGACAGCTTCGGCTGGTCGGCCGGCGCGGGCGATCTCCACGGTCTCCAGCCGTCCCGCGTGCTCGACACCCGCAACTTCACGTGGTCCACCGGTCCGGCCCAAAGTGGTCAAGACCTGCGCCTCCGTGTCGCGGGGCGCGGTGGAGTTCCCAACGACGCCGCGGCCGCGCTGCTGACGATCACCGTCGACGGCATCAACGGCGGCGGCTTCGTCACGGCCTGGCCGTGCGACGAGGCGATGCCGAACGCGTCGGTCGTGAACCTGTGGAACGGGACGGTCCGTTCGAACCTGGCGCTCGTGAAGCTGTCGGCGGACACCGGCGAGGTGTGCCTGCGCCCGACGCTGTACAACGGTTCGTCGATCACGTTGATCGCCGATGCCGTCGGCTTCACGCCCGGCGGGCCGGCGCGCGGTCCGGTGCCGCCGCCCCCGACACCGCCACCGCCCCCGCCTGGGTCCGGCGGGAGGTTCAACACGCTGGCGGTGGGTGCCACACTCCCGACCGAGGCCGAGTGCGCGGCCCGGGTGCGCAGCGCGCCCGAGATCCGCGCCGTCAACGTGCCGTACAACAACACTCGCGGGACCAATCCGCACAACGAGGAGCCGCGGGTGACCGGCAACTTCACCGGCACGACCGACGAGATCCTGCAGTGGGCGGCATGCAAGTGGGGGATCGACGAGGACATCGTGCGGGCCCAGATCGCCAAGGAGTCCTACTGGACGATGGACGCGGTCGGTGACAACGGAGAGTCGTTCGGCCTCGGGCAGGTGCGAACGACGGCCCACGGCGCGGCGTTCGAGGACAACAACGCGGCCCGGTCATCGGCGTACAACGTCGACTACACGTACTACCGGTGGTGGAGCTGCTACAACGGCCACGAAGGCTGGCTGAACCAGTTCGAGCGGGGACGCGACTACGCGGCCGGTGACGTGTGGGGATGCGTCGGGCTGTGGTTCTCCGGGCGCTGGTACTTCAACAACGCCGACTACCTCGCCGCCGTGCACGAGTACCTCGACGACCGCATCTGGGAGACGCCGCCGTTCATCAACTACACCGGTTAAGCATCTGCGGCGCGGCGGGCGTGCGGGTGCTACCGTGCCGATCGACCGTGAAGCGGGTCCTGTGAGGCCCGCACGGAGAGGATTGGATGACCACGAGCAAGCAGGTCCTCGGGCCTGACGACGTGCGCCGGGCCGTGACCCGCATGGCGCACGAGATCATCGAGCGCAACCGTGGGCTCGCCGGCGTGGCGCTGATCGGGCTCCAGCGGGGCGGTGTGTGGCTCGCCGAGGCGCTCGGATCCGAGATCGCCCGCATCGAGCACGCGATCCCGGTCGGGTCGGTCGACGCCTCGCTGCACCGCGACGACATCGGGTTGCGCCCGGTCTCGCCCGGCTCGGTGAGCGAGATCCCCTTCGCCATCGACCGGACCACCGTGGTGCTCGTCGACGACGTGTTGTTCACGGGCCGCACGGTCAGGGCCGCGCTCGACGCGATCGGCGAGTACGGCCGGCCGCGGGCGGTTCAGCTGGCGGTGATGGTCGACCGTGGTCATCGGGAGCTGCCGATCCGACCCGACTTCGTCGGCAAGAACCTGCCGACGAGCACCGAAGAGCAAGTGCGTGTCACGCCCGACGGCGTGACGATCGTCGGGGCGGGTGGCGCATGAAGCACCTCCGATCGATCGCCGAGCTCGGCGCCGACGGTATGGCGCGGTTGCTCGACCTCACCGACCACATGGCGGAGGTCAACCGCCGTCCGAATCCCAAGGTCCCGGCGCTGCGCGGCAAGACCGTCTGCATGATCTTCTTCGAGGACTCGACCCGGACCCGCCTGAGCTTCGAGACCGCAGCCAAGCGTCTGTCGGCCGACACGATGACGTTCAGCGTCGGCACGTCGAGCGTCAACAAGGGCGAGAGCCTGCGCGACACGATCGAGACCGTGGCAGCGATGGGCGTCGACGCGTTCGTGATCCGGCACGGCTCCAGCGGTACGCCGTGGCAGGTCAGCAGCTGGACCACCTCGAGCGTCATCAACGCCGGCGACGGGTGGCACGAGCATCCGACGCAGGCACTGCTCGACTGCTACACGATCCGTACCGCGCTCGGGCGCACGGGTGGGTTCGACGGCTTGCGGATCGCGATCGTCGGCGACATCAAGCACAGCCGCGTCGCCCGCAGCAACATCGACGCGTTCCGGATGATGGGCGCCGACGTCACGCTCGTCGCTCCCCGCACGTTGCTCCCCCCGGTCGTGGGTGCACCGACCGCGGCCGACCTCGACGAGGTGATCGACGACGTCGATGTGCTGTACCTACTGCGGATGCAGCGCGAGCGGATGACCGAGGCGCTCGTGCCGACGCTGCGTGAGTACACGGCGCGATTCGGCCTCACGCCGCAACGGGCGCGGCGTCTCGGCAAGCACGCACTCGTCATGCACCCGGGGCCGATGAACCGCGGCGTCGAGATGGCCGTCGATCCGTCGGAACTGCCGGGCGCGGTGATCACCCAGCAGGTGACGAACGGGATCGCGGTGCGGATGGCCGTGCTGTTCGACATCCTCGGCAGCGGCACCGACCTGGAGGCCCAGCCGTGACCACCGTGATCAAGGGCGGGCTCGTGCTCGACCAGGCCGGCGAGCGCACGGCCGACGTGTTGATCGAGGGGTCCGTCGTCGTCGCCGTCGGCGAGGACCTCGACGGGGATGTCGTGCTCGACGCCGCGGGCTGTGTCGTGTGCCCCGGCTTCGTCGACCTCCACGCCCACCTCCGCGAGCCGGGCCACGAGGAGGCAGAGACGATCGAGACCGGCACGCGAGCGGCGGCGCTCGGCGGGTACACCGCGGTCGTGGCGATGCCGAACACCGATCCTGCCCAGGACTCGGTCAGCGTCGTCGAGTTCGTGCGCCGCCAAGCGGTCGCGGCGGGGCTCTGCGAGGTGGCCCCGGCGGGTTGCATCACCATCGGTCGCCTCGGCCAGCAACTGGCGCCGTTCGCCGAGCTCGCCGCCGCCGGTGTGCGGTTGTTCACCGACGACGGAAACGGCGTGCAGGACCCACTGCTGATGCGTCGCGCGCTCGAGTACTCGCTCGGGCTCGACATCACGCTCGCCCAGCACTGCGAAGTCGCCCGCCTCACCGAGGGCGCGGTCATGCACGAGGGTGAGTGCTGCAGCCGGCTCGGCCTGCCGGGTTGGCCGAGCATCGCCGAGGAGCTGATGGTCCACCGCGACATCGAGCTGGCCCGGCTGACGGGCGCGCGCATCCATCTCCTGCATCTGTCGACCGAGCGCAGCGTCGAGCTGGTGCGGGCTGCCAAGGCCGACGGTGTGGCGGTCACGGCCGAGGCCGCGCCCCACCACCTCAGCCTCACCGACGACGCGCTCGACGGCTACAGCCCGACCTACAAGGTCAACCCTCCGTTGCGGCGGCCGTCCGATGTGGCCGCGATCAGAGCCGGGCTGGCGGACGGCACGATCGACGCGATCGCCACCGACCACGCCCCGCACGCCTCGGAGACCAAGGAACAGCCGCTCGACCACGCCCCGCCCGGCATGCTCGGCCTCGAGACGGCACTCGGCGTGGCGCTCGCCCACCTCGACATGCCGCTCACCGACGTCGTCGCCGCGCTGTCGTGGAAACCGGCCGCGATCGCCGGCCTCGACGACCGCCACGGCCGGCCGATCGCCGTAGGGGAGCCGGCCAACCTCACCGTGTTCGATCCCGAGGTCGAGTGGGAGGTCCAGCCGGCACGGCTGGCGAGCCGCAGCCGCAACACGCCCTACGTCGGCACCCCGCTGCGCGGCCGGGTGCGCCACACGATCTTCACCGGCCACCCGGTCGTCATCGACGGGACACCACAACGATGAATAGATATACTCACATCCGTATGAACATGCACAACCCCGCCGTTCTGTCTGCTTCAGACGAGCGCACGAGCAATCTGAGGCAGACAGAACGGGGGTGGGGGCGGTGAGCGGGGCGATTCGTGAGGGGGCGTTGGTGCTTGCCGACGGGAGCGTGTTCGAGGGGGAGATGCTCGGGGCCGATGCGCCGGGCGGGATCGCCACCGGCGAGGTGGTGTTCAACACGGTGCTCAGTGGCTACCAGGAGGTGATCACCGACCCGAGCTACGCCGGCCAGATCATCACGTTCACCTACCCGCACATCGGCAACTGCGGGATCAACGGCACCGACGACGAGTCGCGGCGCCCGTTCTGTCGCGGCGTCATCGTGCGCGACCTCGCCCGTCGCCACAGCAACCACCGGGCCGAAGGCGGCCTGGGCCCGATGCTCGACCGGGCGGGAGTGCCCGGCATCGGCGGCATCGACACCCGCCGCCTGACGCGCCTGATCCGCGACACCGGGGCGATGCCGGGCGCGTTCGGCACGGCGAGCGAGAGCGAGCTGTTGGCGGCGGCGCGGGCCGAGCCCGGCACCGACGGCGTCGATCTGGTCGCCCAGGTCACCACGCCGACGGCGTACACGGTCGAGAACGTCGACGACGATGTCGGCCGGCACCGGCCGCTCGTCATCGCCTACGACTACGGGATCAAGCGCACGATCCTGCGCAACCTCGCCGAGTTCGCCCGGGTCGAGGTCGTACCGGCATCGACGACAGCGGCCGACGTCCTCGCCCGCCAACCCGACGGGGTGTTCCTGTCGAACGGACCCGGTGACCCGGCGACCGTGCCGTATGCCGTCGACTCGATCCGCGGCTTGCTCGGCGAGGTACCGATCTTCGGGATCTGCCTCGGGCACCAGTTGCTGGGTCTGGCGATCGGCGGCGGCACGGTCAAGTTGCCGTTCGGGCACCACGGTGGCAACCACCCGGTGAAGAACCTCGTGACCGGACGGATCGAGATCACCAGCCAGAACCACAACTTCGCGGTGGATGCCGACGGGCTCGCCGGCATCGCCGAGATGACGCACGTGAACCTCAACGACGGCGTCTGCGAGGGGATGCAGGTCACGGGCGAGCGGGCGTTCAGCGTGCAGCACCATCCCGAGGCCGGCCCGGGACCGCACGACAGCCGGTACCTGTTCGAGCAGTTCGCCGACCTGCTCGAAGGCGGGGTGCGCGCCTGATGCCGAAGCGCACCGACATCCAGTCGATCCTCATCATCGGGTCGGGGCCGATCGTCATCGGGCAGGCGTGCGAGTTCGACTACTCGGGGACGCAGGCCTGCCGCGTGTTGCGTGACGAGGGCTATCGCGTGATCCTCGCCAACTCGAACCCGGCGACGATCATGACCGACCCCGACTTCGCCGACGCGACCTACGTCGAACCGCTCACGTGGGAGGTGCTGGAGGCGATCATCGAGCGCGAGCATCCCGACGCGGTGCTTCCGACGCTGGGTGGCCAGACCGGCCTGAACGTGGCGATGGAGCTGTACGAGCGGGGACTGATCGGCGTGCCCGGTCGGCCGGAGATGATCGGCGCCGACGCCACCGCGATCGCCACCGCCGAGGACCGCGAGAAGTTCAAGGCGGCGATGGTCGAGATCGGGCTCGACGTGCCGCGGTCGGGGACGGCCCACGACATGGACGAGGCGCGCAAGGTCGTCGCCGACATCGGGTTGCCGGTGATCATCCGCCCGGCGTACATCCTCGGCGGGCGCGGCACCGGGATCGCGGCCACACCCGACGAGTTCGAGCGGATGGCCGCCAACGGTCTGTCGTCGAGCCCGATCGGCGAGATCCTCGTCGAGGAGTCGATCGCCGGGTGGAAGGAGTACGAGCTCGAGGTCATGCGCGACCGCGCCGACAACTGCGTGATCATCTGCTCGATCGAGAACGTCGACCCGATGGGCGTGCACACCGGCGACTCGATCACGGTGGCGCCGCAGCAGACGCTCACCGACGTCGAGTACCAGCAGATGCGCGACTCGGCGATCGCCTGCATCCGGCGCGTCGGCGTCGAGACCGGCGGGTCGAACGTTCAGTTCGCGGTCGAGCCCTCGACCGGACGTCAGGTCATCATCGAGATGAACCCCCGCGTGTCGCGTTCGTCGGCGCTGGCGTCGAAGGCCACCGGCTTCCCGATCGCCAAGATCGCCGCCCGCCTCGCCGTGGGGTACACACTCGACGAGATCCCAAACGATGTGACGGCGACGGCGACTCGATGCCGGCCAGCTTCGAGCCGGTCATCGACTACGTCGTCACCAAGATCCCACGGTGGGCGTTCGAGAAGCTGCCCGGCACGACCGGGATCCTCGGCACGCAGATGCAGTCGGTCGGCGAGGTGATGGCGATCGGGCGCACGTTCCCCGAGAGCCTGCAGAAGGCGCTGCGTTCGCTCGAGCAAGGCCGGATGGGCCTCAACTGCGATCCGGCCGAGCGCCAGCTGAGCGGGCTCGACGACGACGAGCTGTTGGCGCAGATCGCGATCGCCACGCC
This sequence comes from Ilumatobacteraceae bacterium, assembly GCA_963776935.1. Lineage (GTDB taxonomy): Bacteria > Actinomycetota > Acidimicrobiia > Acidimicrobiales > Ilumatobacteraceae > JALOLG01. The sequence goes on from CAVZOP010000002.1 coordinate 737,731, forward strand.
GGAGCGGATCTTCCAGATCGGCGAGCTGCTCCGCCGTGGAGTGTCGATCGAGGCGATCCACGACGCGTGCCGGATCGACCCGTGGTTCATCGACCAGATGGCGATCATCATCGACGAGCGGGCGGCGCTCGACGAGATCGGGTTCGACGGCATGGACACCGCGCGCGTTCCGACGGGCCAAGCGGCTTGGGGTTCTCCGACGCCCAACTCGCGTACCTGTGGGACACCGACGAGTTGGCGATCCGCGCCGCCCGTGAGACGCTCGGCGTGGTGCCGACCTACAAGACGGTCGACACGTGCGCTGCCGAGTTCGCCGCGGCGACGCCGTACCACTACTCGACGTACGAGGACGAGACCGAGGTCCGCCCATCCGATCGACGCAAGGTGGTGATCCTCGGATCCGGGCCCAACCGCATCGGGCAGGGGATCGAGTTCGACTACTGCTGCGTGCACGCCAGCTTCGCGCTCCGCGACGCCGGCTACGAGACGGTGATGATCAACTGCAACCCCGAGACGGTGTCGACCGACTACGACACGAGCGACCGGTTGTACTTCGAGCCGCTCACCCGCGAGGACGTGCTGAACGTGATCGCCGCCGAGCAGCCGTACCGGATCATCGTCGTCGCTCGGCGGGCAGACACCGTTGAAGCTGGCCGGCCAGATCCCCGCCGAGCTCGTCGCGGGTACGTCGCCGGATGCGATCGACGCCGCCGAGGACCGCGAGCGCTGGAACGTGCTCTGCACCGAGCTGTCGATCCCGCAACCGCCGGGCGGTACCGCGGCCGACCTCGAGCAGGCGTTGGTGATCACCGACGAGATCGGCTTCCCGGTGCTCGTGCGACCGAGCTACGTGCTCGGTGGCCGGGCGATGCAGATCGTGCACGACCGCAACCACCTCGCCCGGGCGATGGACGAGCTGGCCGGGTTCGGCAGCCTCGGGCGCGAAGGGTGGCTTGTCGGCGGAACGCCCCGTGCTGATCGATCGCTTCCTCGCCGACGCCACCGAGGTCGATGTCGACGCCATCCGCGACCACACCGGCGAGGTGCTGATCGGCGGCGTCATGGAGCACGTCGAGGAGGCCGGTGTCCACTCGGGTGACTCGGCGTGTGCGATCCCGCCCCAGACGCTGCCGGCGTGGGTCGTCGAGGTGATCGAGGCGTACACCGCAGCGATCGCCGAGCGACTCGACGTGCGCGGACTGATCAACGTCCAGTTCGCGGTCGCCGGCACCACCGTGTACGTGATCGAGGCCAACCCACGGGCCAGCCGGACGGTCCCGTTCGTGGCCAAGGCGACTGGCGTGCCGCTCGCCAAGGTCGCCTCGCGGGTGATGCTCGGCGCGACGCTGGCCGAGCTCCGCGCCGAGGGACTGCTCATCGAGCCGGTCGTCGGCCACGTCGCCGTGAAGGAGGCGGTGATGCCGTTCAACCGCTTCCCCGAGGTCGACTCGGCGCTCGGCCCCGAGATGCGCTCGACCGGCGAGGTGATGGGGATCGACACCACGTTCGGGCGGGCGTTCTACAAGGCCGAGTTGGCGGCCGGCACGGTGCTGCCGATGGGCGGCACAGTGTTCTTGTCGCTGGCCGACTCCGACAAGCCGGCCGGTCTGGTGGTGGCGAGGCGTCTCAAAGAGCTCGGGCTCGGCATCGCGGCGACGAAAGGGACCGCTGCGCACCTGCGCCGTTTCGGCATGCACGTCGACCAGGAGGTCGGCAAGGTCCAGGATCACGACGCCGTCACGGCCGTCGACCTGATCGCCGACGGCAAGATCAGCTTCGTCGTGAACACGCCGCAGGGCCGTGGTGGTCGCACCGACGGCGAACAGATCCGCAAGGCCGCCAGCTTGCACCGAGTGAGCTGCGTCACCACGATCGCCGCCGCACTCGCCGCCGCCCAGGGGCTCGCCGAGCGGCCAGGCGACACGCTCTCGGTCCGGTCGCTGCAGGAGTATCACGCTCGATGAGCGCCGGTCGGTGGTTGGTGCTGGTTGATGATGCGGCCGATTGATGGTGCCGATTGATGGTTGGTGACGGTCGGTGACGGTTCGATGAACGTCGACACGCGGGTGCGCGTCGGCTCGGTGGAGCTGCGCAACCCGGTGATGACGGCCTCGGGAACCGCCGGGTACGCCGACGAGCTGGCGGCGTTCTTCGACCCCGCCGCGATCGGCGCGATGGTCGTCAAGTCGCTCGCCGCGTACGAGTGGGCCGGCAACCCGGCGCCGCGCCTGCACCCGACACCACAGGGGATGCTGAACGCCGTCGGGCTCCAGGGCCCGGGCATCCCGCGCTGGCTCGCCGACGACCTGCCGCGGTTGCTCGACCGCGGCGCGAGTGTCGTGGCGAGCATCTGGGGGCGCACGGTCGATGACTATCGCCGCGCCGCCGACCTGCTGGCCGGCGCTCCGAACGGTGTGATCGCCGTCGAGGTCAACCTGTCGTGTCCCAACCTCGAGGGTCGGGGCGGGATCTTCGCCCACGACTGCGAGATGTCGGCGGCCGTGATCGCCGCCACCGACGGATGTGGCCGGCCACGCTGGGCCAAGCTCAGCCCGAACACCGACCGCATCGTCGAGGTCGCGGCAGCCGTGCACGCGGCCGGTGCCGAGGCGGTCACGCTGGTCAACACGATGCTCGGGATGGTGGTCGACCCGTCGACGCGCCGGCCGGCGCTCGGCGCCGGTGGCGGCGGACTCTCGGGGCGGGCGATCCACCCGATCGCCGTGCGGGCGGTGCACGACGTTCGCCAGGCCCACCCCGACCTGCCGATCGTCGGCGTCGGCGGGGTGGCGAACGGATGGGATGCGGCCGAGCTGATGATCGTCGGGGCCGGCGCGGTGCAGGTCGGGACGGCCACCTTCGAGGATCCGGCCGCGCCGCGACGGGTGCTCGACGACCTGGTGAGGTGGGCCGACGCGGCGGGGATCCGCCACTTGGCCGATTTGGGCGCGCTAGCGTGAATCGCATGGCAACACCTCCGCAGTTGACCCCGGAGCAGCGAACCGCAGCACTCGCCAAAGCGGCCGAGGCACGGGCCGCACGAGCCGAGATCAAGGCGCGACTGAAGATGGGGTCGATGACCCTCGCCCAGGCTCTGGCCTCGGACGACAACAACGTCGGCAAGCTCAAGGTCGTGTCGATGCTCGAATCACTCCCGGGCGTCGGCAAGGTCAAGGCGCGTCGCGTGATGGACGAGATCGGCATCGCCGACAACCGGCGGGTCCAGGGACTCGGCACCCAACAGCGGGCTGCGCTCCTCCAACAACTCGGTTCGTGACCCGTTGATCTTCGTCGTCTCCGGTCCCGGGGGCGTCGGGAAGGGCACGATCGTCGATGAGCTGGTACTGCGCGATCCCAGGCTGCGCCTGAGCCGGTCGTGGACGACCCGCGATCAGCGCCCCGGCGAGCCCGACAGCGCGTACGTGTTCACCACGCCGTCCGAGTTCGAAGCGCGAGTCGAGGCCGGCGGCTTCCTCGAGTGGACCGAGTTCCTCGGCAACTACTACGGCACGCCCGTTCCCGACGGGCGCTTCCTCGACCCCGACGTCGACACCGATCTGGTGCTCGAGATCGAGGTCGACGGGGCCCAGCAGGTGAAGCATCGCCATCCCGACGCGATCTTGATCTTCGTCCTGCCACCGTCGCGCGACGAGCAGGAACGGCGTCTTCGCCTCCGGGGTGACGAGAGCGACAAGGTGCTCGCCCGCTTGCGCAAGGCCGAGCTCGAAGAACCCGTCGGGCGGGCGCTGGCCGACCATGTGGTGGTCAACGACGACCTCGAGCAGACGATCGACGACTTGGCCGCGATCATCGAATCGGAGCGCAGCCGGTAGGCTTGCCAGGCTATTTCAGAGTTTGTCGCACCGTTCCGCACGACCGACGCGATCATCCAGGTGCGCCACCCACGCCAACCGGCGTGACGACCCAAGGAGCCCGGCCATGGCCCAGTCCCACGACACGATGATGAACCCTCCGATCGAAGGCTTGCTCTCCCGTGTCGATTCCAAGTTCAGCCTGGTCACGCTCGCCGCGCGGCGGGCCCGCAACATCAACTCGTACTTCAACCAGCTCGGCGAGGGTCTCGGTCACATGATCCCGCCGCAGGTGTCGTCGGTCGCCCGCAAGCCGCTGAGCATCGCCTTCGAGGAGATCTCGGCCGACAAGATCGTCTGGACCGAGCCGCCGGAACCGGCCGGCGACGAGGCCGCTGCCGGCGACGGGACGGACTGACCTCCTCCATGCTCACCGGCCGTCGCGTCGTCCTCGGCGTGAGTGGCGGGATCGCCGCCTACAAGGCCGTCGAGGTGTGCCGCCGGCTGGTCGACGCCGGAGCCCATGTGGTGCCGGTGATGACTGCCGGCGCCGAGAAGTTCCTGGGACGGGCCACGTTGACGCGCGCTCGCCAGCGAGCCGGTCCGGACCGCCCTGTTCGACGCGCCCGAACCGATCCCGCACACCAAGCTCGGGCAGTCGGCGGACTTGATCGTCGTGGCCCCGGCGACGGCCCGGGTGATCTCTGCGTACGCCCACGGGCTGTCGACCGACCTGCTCACCAACACGCTGTTGGCGACGCGGGCGCCCGTGCTGGTCTGCCCGGCGATGCACTCGGAGATGTGGGAGCACCCGGCGGTGGTCGACAACATCGAGATCCTGCGCCGGCGTGGCGTCCACATCGTGGCGCCCGAGACCGGCCGCCTCGCCGGAGGTGACGTCGGCACCGGCCGCCTCGCGGCGCCGGCCGACATCGTCGCCGCGGCCATGCGTGTGCTCGGACCCGCCGACCTCGCCGGCGCCCGGGTCGTGGTGAGCGCCGGCGGCACCCGCGAGCCGATCGACGCGGTCCGCGTGATCGCCAACCGCAGCAGCGGCAAACAGGGATACGCGATCGCCGCCGAGGCGTCAGCGCGGGGCGCTGCGGTCACGCTCGTATCGACCGTCGACCTCCCGCAACCGACCGGGGTCGTGGTCGAGCGCGTCGAGACGGCTGCCGAGATGCAATCCGCCGTCGAGCGCCTGGCCGCCGACGCCGACGTCGTCGTGATGGCGGCCGCCGTCGCCGACTTCCGCCCCAAGGCTCCCGCCGACGGGAAGCTCAAGAAGCGCGACGGCGTCCCGGAGATCATCCTCGAACCGACCCCCGACATCCTGGCCGGGCTCGGCGCTCGCAAGCGCCCCGGCCAGGTGCTCGTCGGCTTCGCCGCCGAGACCTCCGACCTCGTCGATCACGCCCAGGAGAAGCTGCGCGCCAAGCGTCTCGATTTCGTTGTGGCGAACGATGTCAGTGCACCTGGCGTCGGTTTCGGGCACGATACGAACGCGGTGACGATCGTGCGTCCGGGGGTAGCCTTGCGCGCCATCGAAGTCGCGGACAAGCGGGTGATCGCGCGAGCCGTAGTCGACGAGATCGTCGCCATCCGAACGAACGCTGTTAGCCACACCGCCACCCCACCGACCTGAACTGGAGCAGATTGTGTCTCGCTGGACCTTCACATCCGAGAGCGTCACGGAAGGCCATCCCGACAAGATGGCCGACCAGGTGAGCGACTCCGTGCTCGACGCGATCCTCACCGAAGATCCCAACGGGCGGGTGGCATGCGAGACGCTGCTGACCACCGGCCTGTGCGTGGTCGCTGGTGAGATCACCACGTCGGCGTACGTCGACATCCCCAAGATCGCTCGCGAGACCATCAAGAGCATCGGCTACGACAACGCCCTGTTCGGCTTCGACGGCAACACGTGCGGTGTCATCGTGTCGATCGACGAGCAGAGCCCGAACATCGCCCAGGGTGTCGACTCCAGCGAGGAGCTCCGCGGTGGGAAGGCCGGCGAGGACCAGATCAACGCCCAGGGTGCCGGCGACCAGGGGATGATGTTCGGCTACGCGTGCAACGAGACGCCCGACCTGCTCCCGTTGCCGATCTGGACCGCCCACCGGCTCGCCGAACGCCTCGCCGAGGTGCGCAAGTCGGGCCAGTTGCCGTATCTGCGCCCCGACGGCAAGACCCAGGTCACGTTCGAGTACGAAGATGGCAGGCCGATCGCCCTCAAGGGCGTGCTGATCAGCACCCAACACCAAGAAGGCGTCGATCGCGACTCGGTGATCCGCCCCGACCTCATCGAGCAGGTCATCCGGCCGGTCGTCCTCGAGCAGTACGGCGACGACGACTACGACATCTACGTGAACCCCACCGGCACGTTCGTGCTCGGCGGTCCCCACGCCGACTGCGGCCTCACCGGACGCAAGATCATCGTCGACACGTACGGTGGCATGGGGCGCCACGGTGGCGGCGCGTTCAGCGGCAAGGACCCGAGCAAGGTCGACCGGTCGGCGGCCTACGCCGCGCGTTGGGTCGCCAAGCACGTGGTTGCCAGCGGCGCCGCCGACCGCTGCGAGGTGCAGGTCGCCTACGCGATCGGGATGGCCCAGCCGATGAGCATCCACGTCGACACGTTCGGCACCCATGAGGTCGACGAGGACAAGATCGGCCTCGCCGTGCGCGATGTCTTCGACCTCCGCCCCGGCGCGATCGTGCGCGACCTCGACCTGAAGCGGCCGATCTACCGCGCCACCGCCGCCTACGGCCACTTCGGTCGTCCCGGCTTCCCGTGGGAGGAGCTCAGCCGCCTCGACGCGTTCAAGGCGGCCGTCGGCGTGTGATCGTCGCTCGGGTCCTCCCGAACGTCACCGGTCTCGACAAGCATTTCGACTATCTCGTCCCCGAGCGTTTCGCGCCGCTGGTGACGATCGGGACGATCGTCCGTGTCCCGCTGCATGGCCGTCGCGTCGGCGGTTGGGTCACCGAGCTCGGTCCCCCGCACGTCGGTCGGGAGGCGTTGAAGGAGATCACCGGCGTCACCGGCGCCGGACCGTCGGCCGACCTCATCGCTCTGGCCGAGTGGGCGGGCGTGCGATGGGCGGCCCGGCGCCGGCACTTCCTCGTGGCCGCCTCGCCCGAGCGGGCGGTCCACCAACTTCCCGGCGCCCAGCGCACAGGTCGCATCGTCGAGCCGCGTTCGGGCGCCACCACGTCGATCCTCACCTCGGGCGGGGGAGTGCTCCGGCTCCCACCCACGGCCGATCCGCTCCCGAGCGTGTACAGCGCCGCCGCCCTCGGCCCGACGCTCGTCGTCGTACCGGCGCTCGAGCAGGTCCGCGTGATGGGTGCCCGGCTGCGTCGGGCGGGGTTCTCCGTCGCCGTCGTGCCCGACGAGTGGGCGTCGGCGGCTGGTGGCGTCGACATCGTGATCGGCACGCGGACCGCGGCCTGGTCGCCCTGTCCGGACATCGCCGCGGCGGTCGTCATCGACGAGCACGACGAGGCGTTGCAGAGCGAGAGCAGCCCGACCTGGCACGCCCGTGACGTCGTCATCGAGCGTTGCCGGGTCGCGGGCGCGCCCGTCGTCGTGGTGTCGCCATGCCCGACGGTCTCGGCACTCCACTGGCGCACGGCGGTGCGCCCGCCCGCCACGCGCGAGCGCGAGGGCTGGCCGATCCTCGATGTGGTGGACCGGTCCGACCAGGAACCGTGGCGCCGCTCGTTGCTGACCTCGACATTGATCGGACATCTTCGCGACCACGATCGTCGCGTCGTCTGCGTGCTCAACACGACCGGACGCGCACGGCTCCTCGCCTGTCGCCGCTGTCGTGCGCTCGCCCGGTGCGAGCGCTGTGAGGGTGCTGTTGCGCAGATCGATCCGGGCGCCCTGGTGTGCGCCAGGTGCGGCGCCGTCCGACCGGCGGTGTGCCTCGAGTGCGGGTCGTCGGCGTTCGCCAACCTACGCCCGGGGGTGACGCGGTTGGCCGAGGAGCTCACCGCGGCCGCCGGCCGTCCGGCGGTCACGGTCACCGGTGCCGACTCCGAACAACCACCCGACGCCAGCCTCTACGTCGGTACCGAAGCCGTCCTGCACCGGGTGCCGACGGCCGACGTCGTGGCGTTCCTCGACTTCGATCGCGAGACACTGGCACCGCGCTACCGGGCCAACGAGCGGGCGATGGCGCTCCTCGTGCGCGCCGCCCGGTTGGTGGGGCCACGTCGCCGTGGCGGCCGGATCGTGGTGCAGACGCTGCTCCCACGCCACGAGGTGATCCAGGCCGCACTCGTCGCCGATCCGGGGCGGCTCGCCGAACACGACGCGCGCAGCCGGCAGGCCCTCGGGTTGCCGCCGTACCGGGCGCTCGCCGCCGTGTCAGGGGTCGGCAGCGACGAGTTCGTCGCCGCCCTCGACGGTGTGGAGGTCGCCGGGAGCGACGCCCACTACGTCGTACGGGCCGATGACTGGACCACGCTCGGAACCGCACTGCTCGACGTCGCCCGACCCCGCCGGTCACGGTTGCGGATCGCGGTCGATCCGCCGGATGTGTGATCCGGCGGATCGAGCCGTGCGCTTCAGAGTGTGATCAGAGTGTGATCAGCGTGTGGAGCGGGAGGTCAGCCGCAGCATCACCGCACCGATGCCGATCATCGTCAGGGCGATCACGACGAGGCTGGTCGAACTGTTGCCCGTCGCGGGGAGTGCCCCGCCGACCGGCTGCGTCGTCGCCGCACCTGCCGATTGATCGACCGAGCTGGTCGGGCCCGCTTGCCCGACCGTCGTGGTCGGTGCGGCGGTGGTGGTCGTGCCCGCCGTCGTGGTGGTGGGTCCCGGATCGGTGGTCGTTGTCGGCGGCTGGGTGGTCGTCGTGGTCGTGGTCGTGGTCGTCGTCGTGTCGACGGGGCACAGCGGTGGACGCTCGACGGTCGCCGACGCTGACCCCGTAGCGCCGTCCGACCAGAGGGCGTCCACGGTCTCGGTGGCCGAGGCCTGCGTCGCCGGGTAGGTGGCCGTGCGGGTGAACGGCAATGTGTCCGACTGAGAACCGGACGGCGAGTAGCCGGCCGGCGAGGTGATCTGCCAGTCGAGGCCGTAGTCGTCGTCTGCTTGCGCGGTCCACGTGACCGACCAGGTGTCGATGCGGCACTGGGTCTGGCCGGAGAGGAGTGGGAAGTGGGCCGATGCGACACCTGGCGCCACGGCGATGCCGAACAGCACCACCCCGATCGCCATGGCCGCGGTCGCGATCCTCCGTCTGGTCGTCCGCTGTGCACGCTGTTCCGTCCGCTGATTCCTCATCGCAGTGTCCCGCCTCTCTCTTTCGTTCTTCAAAGCTTGCCCCCCAGGTGGCCGTTCAGCCACGTTCAGCTTGTGGTCACGCTACGTAGCAATCCGAAACATAACAAGTACGAACGACACATTGTTGGATACTTCGATCGTAGCTGGTGAAATGCGCCCCACAGCGGGGATTCGCCTACTCGTGGCGTTCATTGTTCTGAACGCTCAGTTGCGAACTGTTCACGGAGAGTGCTCGACCGTTGGATCGTCTCCTGACGACCCGGACGGTCGACACTCGATCAATCGGTACCCCGCGCGGGCCGCCAGACGGCGCGTCGCCCACCCGTTGGAGCGCAGCCACTGGTCGAGGGAGTCGGCGCCCAGGTGCCGTTGGACGACGAGCACGGCCGACCCGTCGGGTGTCAGCCGGCCGAGCCAGGCGGCGAGGATCGCGTGGAGTGCCGACTTGCCGACGCGGATCGGCGGGTTCGACCAGATCAGATCGACGGCAAGGTCGGACGCCACCTCGTCGGGATGGGCGACGGTGATGTTCGTGAGTCCCAGCCGAGTTGCGTTATCGCGACACAATGAAAGCGCTCGCGCGTTGACGTCCACGGCGAGCACCGACGCGAGCGGGGCCCGCAATGCGAGTGTGAGCGCGATCGCCCCGGCGCCGCAACCGAGATCGACGAGCGTTCCCACGTGCGGTGGCGCCGGAGACTCGCGTAGGAGGATCGCGGTCCCGGTGTCGAGCCGTCCGTGACTGAACACCCCGTGATCGGTGCGCATCGCGAACGACACGTCGGGCAGTGCGACGTCGATCGTGCGCTCGTCGGATCGCGACTGCGGCGACTCGTCGAAGTAGTGGCTCGGCGGCGGCATGACAGGCTGTTCGACGGATCCGACACGTGGTGCCGGCACCATTGTCGACATCTTGACAGTGCTGTGCCCGATGTCGCAGGGACCTGCCCGACGGTGCCGACTGGATAGCCTGATCACGTGGCGTTCTCGATTCGGACGTATGGGGATCCGGTGCTCAAGTCCAAGGCGGCGCCCGTCACCGAGGTCGATGGCAAACTGGCGCGCCTGGTCGACGACATGTTCGACACGTTGTACGAGTCCGATCTCGGTATCGCCCTGGCCGCGCCACAGATCGGCGTGCAGAAGCAGGTCTTCGTGTGGGACCTCAACGAGCGCCAGATGGTGGTGTTCAATCCCGAGATCGTCGAGTCGAGCGGCGAGTGGGTGTACGACGAGGGGTGCTTGTCGATCCCCGGTCTGTACGTCGAGATGGTGCGCCCGAAGCAGGTGCTGATGCGCGGCATCGGCCTCGACGGCGAGACCATCGAGATCGAGGCCGACGAGCTCGAAGCCCGCCTGTACCAGCACGAGCTCGACCACCTGAACGGTGTGCTCATGTTCGACCGGATGACGCCCGACCAGCGCAAGGCGGCGCTCGCCGAATACCGCCGGTTGCAGGAGGACACCCAGGCCGGTCCGCCGCGCAAGCGCCGGCTCCGCCTCACGTGAGGCTCGCCTTTCTCGGCACCCCCGAGGCGGCGGTTCCACCGCTGCGGGCGCTCGTCGACGACGGTCACGACATCGCCCTCGTGGTGACGAGACCGCGGCGCCGGCGGGGCCGGGGTGGCGACACGTCGCCGAGCCCTGTGCACGTCGCCGCCGAATCGCTCGGGCTCGACGTCAGCCACACCGTCGACGACGTGCTCGGCGTGGAGGCCGAGCTCGGTGTCGTCGTCGCCTTCGGCGAGTTGATCAAGCCGCACGTGCTGGCCCAGGTCCCGATGATCAACCTGCACTTCTCGCGGCTGCCCCGATGGCGCGGCGCGGCCCCGGTCGAGCGGGCGATCATGGCCGGCGACGACGTGACCGGGGTGTGTGTGATGGACGTCGCCGAGGGCCTCGATACCGGCGACGTGTACGCGTGCGTCGACGTCCCGATCGGCGACGCGTGAGACCGCGGCCGGCCTGCGCCACCGGCTCGTGACCGCTGGCACGGCGCTGCTCGTCGATCAACTCCGCACCGGGTTGGGCCCGCCGACGCCACAGGTCGGTGAGCCGACGTACGCCGCCAAGATCACTCCCGAGGAACTGCGCATCGACTGGACCAAGCCGGCGATCGAGATCGATCGGCTCGTGCGCGTGGGTGGGGCGTGGACGACGTGGCGGGGGAAGCGCATCAAGGTCGTCGAGGCCGCCATCGTCGACGGCCGGCTGGTGCCGGCGGTGGTGCAACCGGAGGGGCGGCGGCCGATGGCGTACGCCGATTGGCACAGGGGTGTCCGGGCCGTCGACGGGGAGTGGTTCGAGTGAGCGCGGAACCGTCGGCGCGGCGGATCGCCTATGACGCCCTACGGCGGATCGAGAGCCATGGTGCCTACGCCAACCTCGTGATGCGGACGGCCCTCGGGGCGAGCACGCTGTCCGATTCCGATCGGCGCTTCGCCACCGACCTCGTGTACGGCACGACCCGGATGCGTCGTGCCTGTGATGCGCTCGTCGATCGATTCATCGCCGTGCCTCCCGACGAGGGGACGCGAACGCTCCTTCGCCTCGGCGCCTATCAGTTGATGTACGCGCGCATTCCACCGCACGCAGCCGTCAGCGAGACCGTGGCGCTCGCACCCAAGCGGACACAGGGGTTCGTCAACGCTGTGCTGCGCAAGCTCTCGGCCGCCGGGTCGACGATGCACTGGCCGTCCGACGCGGCTCGGCTCAGCTACCCCGACTGGCTGGCGGCCCGCTTGGTAGCGGAACTGGGCCCCGACGCCGCGACCGCGGCGATGGTGCGCATGAACGAGCCGCCACCGGTCACCCAACGCGACGACGGATATGTGCAGGACCTGTCGTCGCAATGGGTGGCAGCGGCAGTCGACGCGACGCCGGGTGAGCGGGTGCTCGACGTGTGCGCCGCGCCCGGCGGCAAGTCGACGGTTCTCGCCGCGACCGGTGCGCATGTGGTCGCGACCGACATCCGTGCGGCGCGACTTGGCCTCGTCGTCGACAACATCGCCCGTCTCGGGCAGTCGGCGTCGATGGTCGTGGCCGACGGAACGGCGCCACCGTTTCGCGCGGGAGGATTCGACGCGGTGCTGATCGACGCACCATGCAGCGGCTTGGGCGCGCTGCGCCGCCGGGCCGACGCCCGCTGGCGTGTCGAACCGGCCGACGTCGACACGCTCGCCGCCCTGCAACGGCGGCTCCTGGCGGCGGGGGCGACGCTCGTCGCGCCCGGCGGCCGGCTGGTGTACAGCGTGTGCACGCTGACGGCCCAGGAGTCCGTGGCGCACGAAGTCCCCGACGGCTTCGACGTCGATCCGTCGCCGCCGGAGGGCGTGTGGCATGCCTACCGGCACGGCTGGCGGGTCCTCCCGCACGATGCCGACACGGACGGGATGATCATGATTCGGTACCGTCGCCGGGCATGAGCAACCCGGCATCGGTCGGCCTCGCGGCCAAGGTCCTGACCGTCAGCGACGGAGTCACCCACGGCACCCGCGACGATGCGAGCGGACGGGCGCTGGTTGACCTGCTGTCGAGCGAGGGTTTCGACGTCGTGGAGCATCGCGTCACCGCCGACGGATCGGAGCTCGTCGCCGAGGCGCTCGTCGAGATGACCGATGGTTTCGCAGGGCTGGTCGTCACGACCGGGGGGACCGGCTTCGCGCCACGCGATCAGACCCCTGAGGGCACGCGTCGCGTGATCGAGCGGGAGGCACCCGGGCTCGCCGAGGCGATGCGGCTCGTCAGCCCGTTCGGACGACTGTCGCGGGGGATTGCCGGCATCCGCGGCCAGGCGATCATCTGCAACACCCCCGGATCACCGAAGGGTTGCGTCGAGCAACTCGGTGCGGTGCTCGACGTCGTGCCGCACGCGCTGCGCCTGCTCCACGAATCACCGACGACGCACTGACCGCGAGCTGACAGTGGCAGGTGGCAGCGTCAACCGTGACCGCACATCTCGACGGCGAGAACGGCGAGTGCTCGCGCCGCCGTGAGCACCTCGTCGAGGGCGACCGACTCGTCGGCCGCGTGGGCGAGCGCCACGTCGCCGGGTCCGTACTGCAGCGTCGGCACCCCGCCGATCCCGGTCATCAGGCGGAGGTCGCTCCCGAACGGAGCGAGCCATTCCTCCTGCGCCTTGCCGCCGACGGCGGAGTGGGCGCGGCGGACGCGATCGAGCAGGTCGCTGTCGTCGCTGAGCCGTCCACTCGCGAACTGCCCGCCCCACCATTCGATCGTTGCCGGATGGTCGCGGAGCCACGGGTCGGCGTCGCATGCTTCGCGCACCGCGTGCTCGAGCTCGACGCGGGCGTGCTCGACGGGTTCGTCGATGGCGACCCCGATCCGTCCTTCGGCGACGAGCGCATCGGGGACGGTCGACGCCCAGTCACCGGCGTGGACCGTGCCGATGCTCAGCGGGTAGGCGATCGCCCACCGGGCGGCCATCGGGTGCGGGTCGCGGTTGCGTCGTTCCTCGAGGTGTTCGAGCGCCTCGAAGACCGGCCAGAACTTCTCGATCGCGCTGATGCCCTCGGTGCGGCGCGACGCGTGGGTGGCCTTGCCGGGCACGACGAGGCGGAACGTCAGCGCGCCGGCGTTGGCCGGGACGAGATCGAGACCGGTGGGCTCGGGGATCACGCACGCGTCGGCGGTCCAGCCGCGGGCGAGGGTGCTGTAGGTGCCGAGACCGCCGTCCTCCTCGCCCAGAACGGCGGCCACGAGGAGGTCGCCTCTGAGTTGGACGCCCGACCGGCGGATGCCCTCGGTCGCCCAGAGGGCGGCGACGAGCCCCGCCTTCATGTCGCAACTGCCGCGCCCGTACAGCCGTCCACCGTCGACGCGCGCGTCGAAGGGTTCGGTGGTCCATTGCTGCAGGTCGCCGGGAGGGACGACGTCGACGTGACCGTTGAACATCAGCGTGGGTGCATCCCCCGTGCCTGACCGCCGCCCTGTCAGCCGGCCGACCAATCCCCAGGCCTCGTGCCGCTCGACCTCGACGCCGGGGAAGTCGGGCCGGGCGCTGATCTCGTCGAGCGGGATCTGCCAGTGGTCGACGTCGAGTCCGTGGTCGGCGAAGATCTGGGCGACGACGGCGATGGCCTCGTTCTCGGCGTCGGTTCCGCTGACGCTCGGGATCTCGATGAGCTGGCGCAGGATTCCGAGCATCGGATCGGCCAACGCGTCGACCTCGTCGAGCACCCGTCGGCAACCGTCGTCCATCCGGGGAACCTAGCTGGATAGCCTCGGCCGACGTGCTCCGCATCGTCCTGCCCAAGGGCTCACTCGAGAAGGCGACGCTGGAGCTGTTCGAGGCCGCCGACCTGAATGTCGTTCGTTCGTCGTCGGTCGACTACCGGGCGACGATCGACGACCCGCGCGTCACCGAGGTCCGCATCCTGCGCCCGCAGGAGATCCCCGTGTACGTCGCCGAAGGGTTGTTCGACATCGGCATCACCGGACGCGATTGGATCGAGGAGACGTCCAGCCAGGTCGTGAGCCTCGGCGAGCTCAAGTACTCGAAGGAGACCGGCAACCCGGTCCGCGTCGTCGTCGCCGTGGCCGGCGATTCCGATGTCGAGCGCGTCGAGCAACTGCCGCAGGGTGTCCGGGTGTCGTCCGAATACCCGTCGCTGACGAAGCGCTACTTCGAATCGAAGGGCATCGACGCCGACGTCCGTCTCTCGTACGGCGCCAGCGAGGCGAAGATCCCCGACATCGCCGACTGTGTCGTCGACATCACCGAGACCGGTCGCGCGTTGCGGGCGGCCGGGCTGCGGATCATCGACACCATCCTCACCAGCTGGACCGAGGCGATCGCCAACCCGACCAGCCATGCCGATCCCGAGAAGCGGCACGCCATGGCGCAGCTGATGACACTGCTCAACGGCACGCTCGAGGCGCGCGGCAAGGTGCTCGTCAAGCTGAACGTCTCCGCCGATGAGTACGAGGCGGTGCTCGCCGTGCTGCCGTCGGCGAAGTCGCCGACCGTCGCCCATCTCGCCAACGGCGGCTACGCGATCGAGAGTGTCGTCGAGAAGGCCCAGATCAACCGGATCATCCCCGCGCTGCGTGATGCGGGTGCTACCGACTTGCTCGAGATCCCGATCAGCAAGATCATCCATTGACGATTTCGGTGAGGATGCGTGTCTGAGATGCCACACGGGTCGGTCACCGATTTCGACGAGGCGCGGGGTCTCGGTGTGATCACCGACGACACCGGCACGGCGTACCGGTTCCACTGCGTCGAGATCAGCGACGGCACGCGTTCGATCGCGATCGGCACGCCGGTCCGGTTCGACGTGATCGCCAAGCTCGGCGCCTACGAAGCGGCGAGGATCGTGTCGTGGACGACCGCGAGCGACGCATCGTCGACGTGATCCTGGCGCTCGGTCCGGGGGAGGTGACGACGTACGGCGACATCGCCGACGTCGCCGGCTACCCGAAAAGGGCGCGGCTCGTCGGCCGGATCCTGGCGACGACGTCGATCGACGTCCCGTGGTGGCGAGTCGTGAACGTCAACGGGCGGCTGGTCCCCGGGCACGAGCGCGAGCAGGCCCAACTGCTGCGTGCCGAACGGGTCGTCGTTCGAGGCGGTCGGGTGCGCTCGGCGCCCGTCGGGCGCTTCACTCGTCGGCCGGATGACGCGCCGCGGCGGCGCCCTTGACCTGTACGAACGCGATCCTGATGTTGGCGAGGGCGTCGCGCATCGTCGGTGCGTCCTCACCGAGGCGATCGCCGAGCCCCTCGACGAGGCAGGCCACGGCGTCGATCGCCAGCGCCGACGCGCGCAGGTCGGGCGGGTCGGACGACAGGTGGATGGCGGCCAGCTCGTACAGACCCATCACGTGGTTGGTGACCACGATCTCGGCGGGCACCTCGGCCAGGCGGGCCTGCGCGTCGCGGAGTGCCTCGTTGGCCCCGTCGAGTGCCGAACCGTCCTCGCCCTGTGGCCCCGTCGGGTCACCGGAGGATTCATCTCTCACGTGCGCTACCCTACCGACGACAACTGAGGCGAAGTGGGGGAGACCCCCACCCGACCACACCGACGGGCACAGCCCGACAGACAAGTGCGATCGGGTCAATGCTCATGATCGCGACGGCGTGGCCGCCCGACGACCGAGGCGCTGCTGGCGCCTGGCCGCCGGTTCCGCACCTGTCTCCGGTCGTGCTCCGCATGGACTTCGCGTCGAGCACCGCAACCGGAACTGGGAGGCCAACCCATTGCACAGGAGTGATCAGCCATAGCACCGCCGAAGAGCGAACAGCACCGTGTCAACGACCGCATCCGGGCCCGTGAGGTCCGCCTGATCGGTCCCGACGGCAATCAGCTCGGCATCAAACCCGTCCCCGAAGCGCTGAAGATGGCGCGGGGTCTCGACCTCGATCTGGTCGAGGTGGCGCCGATGGCGAACCCGCCCGTCTGTCGGATCATGGACTACGGCAAGTTCCGGTACGAGGAGGCCCAAAAGGCCAAGGAGGCCCGGAAGAAGTCGTCGAACGTCACGGTGAAGGAAGTCAAGTTCCGTCCCAAGATCGGCAAGGGTGACTTCGACACCAAGGTGCGGCATCTCATCGGGTTCATCGAGGAGGGCCACAAGGTGAAGGTCACGCTGCAGTTCAGGGGTCGCGAGATGGCTCACCCCGAGCTCGGTTCCCGGATTCTCGATGGCGTCATCCGCGCTGTCGGACCGGCGGCGAAGGTCGAGAACGAGGCCCGGCTCGAGGGCAGGAACATGTCGATGGTGCTGGCGCCGGACAAGAAGGCGCAAGAGGCGATCAAGAAGGCGGCCGAGGAAGCGGCCGCCGAGCAGGCCGCCGCCGAGGCGGCGATACAACAAACGACGGCGGTCGACGCGACCGCCGCGATGGCAACAGTCGAGATGGCAACGGAAACCGCGACAGATGGCGCGGCCGCGAATGACGAGGAAGCCGACTTGGAGCTGGCACCGGCGGAGCCGGAACCAGTCGAGCCGGAACCAGTCGAGCCGGAACCAGTCGAGATGGCAACGGTCGCGGTGAGCGCGAGCGACGGCGACGAAGGATCAGGAGAACCACATGCCGAAGATGAAGACGAGTAAGACCGCTGCCAAGCGGTTCAAGAAAACTGGGTCCGGCAAACTTCGGCGTCAGCAGGCGATGCGTCAGCACCTGTTCGAGAAGAAGCCTTCGACGCGGACCAGGCGCCTCGCCGCCGACGTCGACGTCCACCCCTCCGACGTCAAGAACATCAAGCGTCTCCTCGGCGAGCGCTGACCAGGTTCGACCGAAGTTCGTAGAGATCCAGAATTCGTAGAGAAGAGGTAGTGAGATGGCTCGCGTCAAGCGCGGCGTGGCGGCCAAGAAGCGCCACAAGAAGGTTCTCGAGCAGGCCAAGGGCTACTACGGGAACAAGAGCAGGTCCTTTCGGGCCGCCAACGAGCAGGTCATGCACAGTGGCCAGTACGCGTTCCGTGACCGCCGGGCGAAGAAGGGCGAGTTCCGTCGCCTCTGGATCCAGCGCATCAACGCCGCCTGCCGCCTCAACGACATGAGCTACAGCCGGTTCATCGCCGGGCTCAACGCGGCCGGCATCGAAGTCGACCGCAAGATCCTCGCCGATCTGGCCGTCACCGACGCGGCCGCCTTCGCGTCGCTCGTGGCGTCGGCCAAGGCAGCACTCTGAACGAACCGCTGGCGTTCAACAACGCCAAGGTCCAACGGCTGCGGCGCCTGCTCGGGCGCCGCAGTTCGCGTTCCGACGAAGGTGCCTTCGTCGTCGAGGGCGGCCAACTCGTCGGCGAGGCCGTCGCCGCCGGTTGGGAGATCGAGGCCGAGTTCGTGGCGGCCGGGACGCAACCGGTCACCGGCTCGGCGGCCTTCGTGCTGGCGGCGGGTGTGATCGACCGTGTCGCCTCCACCGAGTCGCCGCAGCCCATCCTCGCCGTGGTGCGCATCCCGGCGCCGACCCTCGACCTGTCGACGGCGGGCTTCGTGCTCGTCGCCGACCGGATCGCCGACCCGGGCAACCTCGGCACGATCCTGCGGTCGGCCGAAGCCGCTGGCGTCGACGGCGTAGGGCTCACGGCCGGTTCGGTCGATCCGTTCAACCCCAAGGTCGTACGCGCGTCGGCCGGTGCGCTGTTCCGCGTTCCCGTGCTCGACACGACCGTTGCCGCCGTGCGAGCGGCCGGGATGCGGACGATCGGCACCTCGTCGCACCGAGGGACCGCCCACACCGAGGCCGATCTGACCGGACGGTCGGCGCTCGTCGTCGGCAACGAGGCCCACGGGATTCCCGACGACGCAGGTGTCGACGAGTGGGTGACGATCCGGCACCACGGGCGCGCCGAGAGCCTCAACGTGGCGATGGCGGCAACCGTGCTGTGCTTCGAGGCCGCCCGCCAACGTGAGACCGACTGAGGTCGACGGCATCGACGGTGACGCCGGCAGCGTGAACTGTTGGCCCGGGTGACGCCACCCGCGTATCCTTCAGACCGATGCACGTGCAGCGATTTCGGTGCCCCGGACAGACCGGGGAGCTGTGACGCCGACGATCGGTCAGCGCGCCACCACCTGAGTCCGTCCGGGGAGATCCCGTCCCGCCCGTTCGTCGCCTCGAAAGGACTCCAGTGATCGACGACATCCGTGCAGCACGCGAGGCCGCCCTCGCCCAGATCGCCGCGGCCGGCGATCTCGACGCGATCACGACGCTCGGCGCCAGCCTGCTCGGCAAGCGTGGTGAGCTCGCCCAGCTGAAGACCAAGCTCGGCGCGCTGGCGACGATCGACGAGAAGCGCGCCGCCGGTCAAGCCGTCAACGAGGCGATGGGGGTCGTCGACAGCGCGATCGAGGCTCGCCGCGCCGAGCTCGCCGGCGCCGCCCTGTCGGCACGTGTCGAGTCCGAGCGGCTCGATCTGACTGAGTACGCGGGCAAGCCGCGACGGGGACACGCCCACCTCGTGACGCAGGCGTGGGAGCGTCTCGAGGACGTGTTCATCGGCCTCGGCTTCCAGGTCGCCGAAGGGCCTGAGGTCGAGACCGACTGGCACAACTTCGAGGCGTTGAACATGGGTGCGAATCATCCCACCCGCGGTGAGTTCGACACGTTGTTCGTCGATCACGTCACGTCCGATGGTCGATCGGGAACGACCGTGCTGCGTACGCACACCTCGCCCGTCCAGATCCGCACCATGCTCACGACGGCACCGCCGATCTACATCGTCGCCCCCGGGCGGGTGTTCCGTCGCGACACGCCGGACGCAACGCACATACCGGTGTTCCACCAGATCGAGGGGCTGGTCGTCGATCGCGACATCACGATGGCCGACCTGGCGGGCACGATCGAGGCGTTCACCAGGGCGTTCTTCGGCGGCGACTTCACGTCGCGCCTGCGGCCGTCGTACTTCCCGTTCACGGAGCCGTCGGCCGAGTTCGACATCCGCACACCGACGGGCGACTGGCTCGAGCTCGGCGGATGCGGCATGGTTCACCCCAACGTGCTGGCCGCCGTTGGTCTCGATCCCGAGGTGTGGAGCGGCTTCGCGTTCGGCTTCGGCATCGACCGGATGGCCAAAGAGCGCCATGCCGTCGGCGACATCCGCGAGATGTTCACCAACGACATTCGATTCCTGGAGCAGTTCTGATGAGCCCGTGGAGTTCTGAGAGCAGAGTCACGGCGATGAAGATCCTGCTGTCCTGGCTCAACAACTACGCCGAGTTCGGCGACGACGTCGACGCCCTGGCGGCGGCGATGACGTCGCTCGGTCTGGCCGTCGACGACGTCGAGCATGTCGGCGCGACGATCGACGGGGTCGTCACCGCCCGCGTGGTGCGCACCGAAGCGCACCCGGATGCCGCGCGTGTACATCGCGTCTACGTCGACGCCGGCGACGGCGCCGAGCGCCACGTGTGGTGCGGTGCGTTCAACATGAAGGCCGGTGACGTCGTGCCACTCGCCGTGATCGGCACGACGATGGCCGACGGTCAGACGATCGAGCGACGAGGGATCCTCGGGATCGACTCGGAAGGGATGCTGTGCTCGGCGCGCGAGCTGGGCCTCGGTGACGACCACGGCGGCATCCTGATCCTGCCCGCCGACACCCCCCTCGGCCTGCCGTACGGGGACGTGCTCGGGATCGAGCGCGACGTGCTGTTCGACCTCGACATCACCCGCAACCGGCCGGACTGCTGGGGCTACGTCGGGGTGGCCCGCGACCTGGCCGCCCATCTCGGGCGCCAACTGCGTGTGCCCGCCCCGGAGCTGGCGGTCGACGGCGAGGAGCAGCGAGCCGACGTCGAGATCGTCGCCGGCGATCGCTGTGGGCGCTTCACGTCGACGGTGATGTCCGGTGTCGTGGTCGGCCCGTCGGCCGCCTGGATGCAACGTCGCCTCACGGCGGCCGGGATGCGTCCGATCAGCAACGTCGTCGACGTGAGCAACTACGTGATGCTCGAGCTCAACCAGCCCAACCACGCCTACGACCTGGCCACGCTCGGCACCGATCCGCAACGTCGCGGGTTCCGCATCCGGCTGGCGTCGGAGGGCGAGACGATGACGACACTCGATGGCAACGTGCAGACGTTCACCGCCGACGATCTCCTGATCTGCGACGCCGACGACCGGCCGATCGGCGTCGGCGGGGTGATGGGTGGGCTCGACACCGAGATCACCGCGGCGACGAGCACGGTGGCCCTCGAGATCGCATGGTTCACGCCGATCGGTGTGATGCAGACGGCGGCGCGGCTCGGCCTGCGCTCGGAGGCGTCGGCCAGGTTCGAACGCGGTGTCGATCCGTACGGGATCGACCGTGCCGTCGCCCGGTTCGCCGAGCTGCTGCGCGAGACGTGTCCCGACCTGGTCGTCCACGCCGGCGCCGTCGATGCCCGAGGCGAGTCGATGCCGCCCGAGGAGCGGAGCACGGACGTGCGCATCTCCCAGGTGAACCGGATCCTCGGGACCGCGCTCGGCGGCCGACGATCTGCCCGGCCTCCTCGATCCGATCGGCTACACGGTGTCCGGTGACGGCGAGACGCGCCGATGTCGCCCTGCCGTCGTGGCGACCCGACAGCGAGGCCGAGATCGACGTCGTCGAGGAGGTCGCCCGCCACTACGGCTACGACCGCCTCGGCAAGACCGTGCCGAAGTCGATCGTGCACGGGCGCCTCTCGGCGACCCAGATCCGCCGCCGCCAGCTTCGCGAGGTGCTGCTCGGGCTCGGCATCTCCGAGGCGATGCCGAACCCGTTCCTGGCCCCGGACACCCTGGCGAAGGCGGGCCTCGACAGCACTGCCCTCACGATCAGCAACCCGCTCGTCGCCGAGGAGAGCGTGCTGCGGACGTCGTTGCGGCCCGGGTTGATGGACGCGATCGCGTTCAACGAATCCCACCGGCGTACGGGCGTCTCGCTGTTCGAGATCGGTCACGTGTACCCACCCGGCGACGGCGATCTGCCCGACGAGTACGAGGCGTTGTGTGTCGTCCTTGCCGGGCGGGCCGCCCCCGAAGCGATGGCGGTGTGGCGGGAGGTGTCGAGTGCGCTCGGTGTCGGCGCCCGAGTGGACCAGGGTCGCGTCCCGCCGGGTCTGCATCCGACGCGTTCGGCGACGCTGTCGCTCGGGAAGGACCCGATCGGTGCGGTGGGGGAGATCGATCCGGCGGTGCTCGGGGAGTTCGACGTCAGTGAGCGCGTGGCCGTGCTCGAGCTCGACCTCGATCAAGTCCTCACCAAGCCGCCGAAGCCGGCGCTCTGGAAGGCCACCAGCCGGATGCCGTCGAGCGACCTCGACCTGGCGTTCGCGTTGCCCGACGACGTTCCCGCCGAGAAGCTCGAGCGGGCGATCCGCCAGGGTGCCGGCGCGCTGCTGGTCGACCTCGATCTCTTCGACGTGTACCGGGGCGAAGGCGTCGGCGACGGCCGCCGCAGCCTCGCCTACCGGCTCCGCCTCCAGCCGACCGATCGCAACCTCACCGACGCCGACATCGCCGCCGTCCGCGAGCGATGCGTCGCCGCCGCCGCCAAACTCGGCGCCGACCTCCGCGGCTGAACCCTCGTTCTGTCTGCCTCAGATGAGCACACGGGCAATCTGAAGCAGACACTTCCGGCTGAACCCCTCGTTCTGTCTGCCTCAGATGAGCACGACGGGCAGTCTGAGGCAGACAGGTCAGGGGTTTAGTTGGCGCTGAGGTCGTCGGGGGCTTCGGCGAGCCAGGCCAGGCGGCCGCCCTGGCGGCGCAGGACGTTGCGCCACAGCTCCTCCGGCTCCTGGCCGAAGAGGTCGCCCGGGTCGGGGTCGAGCACGAGCCAGGCGCCGGCCTCGATCTCGAGCTCGAGTTGGCCGGGACCCCAACCGGCGTACCCGCGAAAGATGCGCACCGCTTCGAGGTCGGCGGCGACGAGTGCCGGGTCGACGGTCAGATCGGCCGACACGACCCGGCCGGAGACCGGCGAGAGCTCGTCGGTCGACACCACGATCGGCTGGCGGGTGTAGGCGAGGGCGATCAGCGCGTCGGGCTCGACCGGGCCGCCGGCGAACACCCCGCTCGGCGACGACTGCAGGTCGACCCAGCGGTCGAGCGGCTCGTCGAGCTGCTCGGGTGTCGGCCGGTTGATGATCACGCCGAGCGCGCCCTCGTCGTGATGTTCGAGCATGTACACGACCGTGCGGTCGAAGTTCGGATCCTCCAGCGGCGGTGTCGCGACGAGCAGGCGCCCTTTCGTCGGTGTCGCGCCGGGGATCATTGCTCCAGTCTGCCGTGTTGAAAGGGCTCGCAGATGCGGCGGGGCTCCTTCTGTCGTTGCATGAGCATGCGAAAGAATGTATGATCATGCGGATATGGTCACCGTGGGAATCATCGGGGCGTCCGGCTACACCGGCGCCGAGTTGCTGCGCCTCGCCGCCCAGCATCCCGACTTCGACGTCGTGTACGCGACCGGCGACACGCAGGCGGGCACTGCGGCCGCCGAGCTGTATCCGTCGCTCGCCGGGGCGTATCCCCGATTGATGTTCGAGTCGTTCGAGGTCGAGCGGGCGCAGGGTCTCGATCTCGTGTTCCTCGGCCTCCCGCACGCGGCGAGCATGGCGCTGGCGCCGGAACTGGTCGGCCACGTCGGCTGCGTCGTCGACCTCTCGGCCGCCTATCGCTTGCGGGACCGTACCCAGTACCCGGCGTACTACGGATTCGAACACGACCAGCCGGACCTGCTCGCCGACGCGGTGTACGGGTTGCCCGAGAAGTATCGCAACGAGCTGAAGGGGGCTGGCCTCGTCGCCACGCCGGGGTGCTACGTGACCGCCGCGACGTTGGCGCTCGAACCGCTCGTCGCGGCCGGCGCAATCGAGACCCACGGCGTGATCGTCGATGCCGCGAGCGGCGTCTCGGGCGCCGGGCGCAAGCTCAGCCACGAGAGCCTGTTCGCCACCGTCGACGACAACTTCACGGCGTACGGGTTGTTGAACCATCGTCACACGCCCGAGATGGAGCAGGAGATCGGCGCCCAGATCCTGTTCACACCCCACCTGGCACCGATGAGCCGCGGCATCCTCGCCACGTGCTACGCCCGCCCGGTGGCCGGTCCGGCGCCGACGACGCAGTCGTTGCTCGACGTCTACCGGAACCGTTACGCGGGGGAGCCGTTCGTCGTCGTCACCGCCGACTCGCCGTCGACGAAGGCGACCCTCGGGTCGAACTCAGTGCACGTGACGGCGCGCTTCGACGAGCGCACCGGCTTCGTGATCGCGATCGCCGCCCTCGACAACCTGGCCAAGGGTGCGTCGGGGGGCGCGGTGCAGTCGGCCAACGTGGCGTTGGGGCTCGCCGAGACCGCCGGCTTGTCGCGCGTCGGCCTGATGCCATGACCCGGATGCGATCGACCCTGATGCGATCGGCCCTGATGCGATCGACACGGTTGCCGTGATCGAGGTCGCCGCCCAGAAGGCTGCGACTCTCGTCGAGGCGCTCCCGTACATCCGGCGCTTCTCGGGGAAGGTCGTCGTCGTGAAGTACGGCGGCAACGCGCTCGCCGGCACGTCGGAGCACGACGCACTCGCGCTGTTCGCCGAGGACGTCGTCCTGATGCGCCTCGTCGGGATGCGCCCGGTCGTCGTGCACGGTGGTGGTCCCCAGATCAGCGAGCTGATGAGCCGCCTCGGCAAGCAGACCGAGTTCCGCGACGGGCTGCGGGTCACCGACGCCGAGACCGTCGACATCGCCCGGATGGTGCTGATCGGTCAGGTGAACCCACAGATCGTCTCGGCGATCAACGTCCATGGTGACTATGCGGTCGGCGTCAGCGGCGAGGATGCGGGACTGATCAGGGCCCACGCGCGTGACCCTGAGTTGGGGTTCGTCGGCGACGTGGCGCGCATCAACCCGGCGATCCTCGACGGTCTGCTCGAGGACGAGTTCATCCCCGTCGTCGCCACGATCGGCACCGACGAGACCGGGCAGGCGTACAACATCAACGCCGACACGGTGGCCGGAGCGATCGCCGAAGCCGTCGGCGCCGAGAAACTCGTCTACCTCACCGACATCGAGGGGTTGCGGCGCGACGTCGACGACGCGCGGCAGCATCATCCGCCAGACCACGGCCGACGAGCTCGACGGATTGGTGGCCGACGGTTCGATCGCCGGCGGCATGATCCCGAAGGTGGTCAGCTGCGTCAAGGCGGTCCGCAACGGCGTGGCGCGCGCCCACATCCTCGACGGGCGCATCGCCCACGTGCTGTTGCTCGAGATCTTCACCGATGCCGGCATCGGCACGATGGTCGCACCAGGAGACTGAGATGACATCCACCAACACGACGAACACCACGCCCAGCTCCGAGGCGACCGCGATCGCACCGGCGACGCATCCGTTCGACACGCTCGAGCTCGAGTACTGCCCGTTCATGCCGGTGTTCGGCGCGCCGAAGTTGATGATCGAACGCGGCCGCGGCACCGAGGTCTGGGACACCAACGGCAAGCGCTACCTCGACTTCCTGTCGGGCATCGCGGTGGTCTCGTTGGGCCACGCCAACCCGGTCGTGGCCGCCGCCATCGCCAAACAGGCCGAGACGCTCTTGCACGTGAGCAACTTCTTCGCCAACCCGGTGGCGACATCGGCTGCGGTCAAGCTCAACGAGCTCCTCCGTGAGGCATCCGGACATGACGGTCAGATCTTCTTCACCAACTCGGGTGCCGAGTCGAACGAGTGCGCCATCAAGCTGGCGCGGAAGTGGGGTGGCCGCGGTCGGCACTCGGTCGTGAGCGCGCTCGGCAGCTTCCACGGGCGCACGTTGGCGTCGCTCGCGGCGACCGGCCAACCGAGCAAGCACGAGCCGTTCCAGCCGATGCCGGAGGGCTTCAAGCACGTCGCGTGGGGCGACCTCGACGCGATGCGGGCCGCCGTCGACGCATCGGTGGCGGCGGTGCTGATCGAGCCGTTGCAGGGCGAGGGCGGCGTGAATCCAGCGCCACCTGGCTACCTGGAGGGCATCCGGCAGCTGTGTGACGAGACCGGGGCGCTGATGATGGTCGACGAGATCCAGACCGGGTTCGGCCGCACCGGGCGGTGGTTCGGGTTCGAGCACTCGGGCGTCGCGCCCGACGTGGTGACGCTGGCCAAGGCGATGGGCAACGGGATGCCCGTCGGTGCGTGCTGGGCCCGCCGCGAGGTCGCCGCCGTCTTCCAGCCCGGTGACCACGGCAGCACCTACAGCGGCACCGCGATCGCGACGGCCGCGGTGGTGGCGGTGATCGACGAGATGCGGCGGATCGATGCGCCCAGGCTCGCTCGCGAACGTGGTGCGTTCCTCCGTGAGCTGGTGACGGCGATCCCTGGCGTGGCGTCGGTCAGGGGCGACGGACTGCTGCTCGGCGCCCAACTCGACGAAGGCATCGACGCGCCCGCCGTCTACACCCGCATGCTCGAGAGCGGGATCATCTGCAACGCCGTCAACCCGACCACGATCCGGTTGGCGCCGCCGTTGACCGTCACCGAGGCGGAGCTGACGGAAGCGGCCGACACGTTCCGCAACGTCCTCGAACAGGACCAGATGTAATGGCGCGGCGACCTACTCGACATCACCGACCTCAGGGCGGAGGAGGTCGCCACGATCCTCGATCTCGCCCAGCGCCCGCTGGTGCAGTTGGACCGCCCGCTCGCCGGACAGGGTGTCGCGCTGATCTTCGAGAAGCCATCCAACCGCACCCGCCACTCGATGGAGATGGCGGTGGTGCAACTCGGTGGCCACCCGGTGTACACGCGTGGTGAGGAAGTCGGGTTCGACGTGCGCGAGCCGGTGGAGGACGTCGGGCGGATCCTCGAGGGGTACCACGCCTTGATCGCGGCGAGGGTGTTCGAGCACTCCGTGGTCGAGCGTCTCGCCAACGCCGTCGAGGTGCCCGTCGTCAACATGCTGTCGGACCGATCGCACCCGCTGCAGGCCCTGGCCGACGCGCTCACCATGCAACAACTGCTCGGCGATCTCGCCGGGCGGAGCGTCGCGTGGGTCGGCGACTACAACAACGTCGCCCGCTCGCTCGGCGAGGTGTGTGCCCTGTCGGGGATGCACCTGCGCTTTGCGTGTCCGCCCGGGTACGACGCCGACGACGCCGAGCTCGAGCGTCTCGCGCTTCTCGGCGCGCCGTCGGTGGTGCAGTCGCCGCGGGTCGTCGAGGCGGTCGACGGAGCGGATGCGGTGCACACCGACACCTGGGTGTCGATGGGGCAGGAGGACGACAAGCAGGATCGGATCACGGCGTTCGAGTCGTTCACGGTCGACGAGACGGTGATGTCGAAGGCGGCTCCCGGGGCGATCTTCATGCACTGCCTGCCGGCGTACCGCGGTCTCGAGGTGACCGCCGGCGTGATCGACGGCCCGCAGAGCGCGGTGTTCCAGCAGGGCCACAACCGGCTGCACGCGGCGCGGGGCGCGCTGGCGTTCCTGCTCGGGAACCCGTCATGAGCAAGGTCCAGCGTCAACAGACGATCGCCCGCCTGATCGCCAAGCACGAGGTGACGAACCAGCCCCAGCTCGTCGAGCTGCTGGCGGGGGAGGGCATCTCCGCCACCCAGGCCACGGTGTCGCGCGACCTCGACGACCTCGGCGCGGTGAAGGTGCGGGTGCCCGGCGGGGCGACCGTCTACGCCGTGCCCGAGTTCGCCCCCGACCGCCTCGCACCGTTCGAGCAGCTCCGGCGGGTGATGGGCGAGTGGGTCGCCGACGTGGCGTGTTCGGCGAACCTGGTCGTGCTCCGGACGCCACCCGGCTGTGCCCATGTGGTCGCTTCGGCGCTCGACCGCAGCGCGCTCGACGGGCTGGTCGGTACGGTGGCCGGCGATGACACGGTGCTGTGCGTCGCGGCCGAGGCACTCGGCGGCGAGGAGCTCGCCCGCCGTTTGCGCACCCTCGCCGGGATCGGTTCCGCGTGACCGGTGAACACGAGACGTCGAGCACCGATACCGGCTCGACGCTCTGGCACGGGCGGTTCGAGGGCGGGCCCGCCGAAGCGTTGATGGCCTACACGGTGAGCCTGCCGTTCGATCGGCGGCTGTGGCGCGACGACATCGCCGGCTCGGCAGTGCACGTGCGCGGCCTCGCGGCACGTGGGCATCATCACCGACGGCGAGTGCGACACGGTGCTGGCCGCTCTCGCCCAGGTGCACGACGAGATCGCCAGCGACCAGTTCACTTACTTGCTCGAGCGACGAGGACATCCACACCGCGGTCGAGCGGCGGGTCACGGAGATCGCCGGTGCCGCCGGCGCCAAGCTGCACACGGCGCGGAGCCGCAACGACCAGGTGGCCACCGACTTGCGGCTGTGGACCAAGCGCGAGCTGGTCGCCGTCGCCCGCGCGGTGTCCGACCTCCAAGTGGTGTTGCTCGACCGGGCGGTCGACGCGGGCGACGTGTACCTGCCCGGCTACACCCACCTCCAGCGCGCCCAGCCGGTGCTGCTGGCCCACCAGCTGCTGGCCCACGGTTGGGCGCTCGGCCGCGACGTCGACCGGCTGCTCGCCACGGTCGAGCGCCTCGACGTGTCGCCGCTCGGTGCTGGAGCGCTGGCGGGGACGTCGCTCCCGATCGATCCCGCGTGGACGGCGTCCGAGCTCGGGTTCGCCAGGCCGTTCGACAACTCGATCGACGCCGTCAGCGATCGCGACTTCGTCGCCGAGGCGTTGTTCGACCTCGCCCTGATCGGTGTCCACCTGTCGCGGATCGGCGAGGAGTGGGTGCTCTGGACCACCGAGGAGTTCGGCTTCGCCCGTCTCGACGATGCCTACACGACGGGCTCGTCGATGCTCCCCCAGAAGAAGAACGCCGACATCGCCGAGCTCGCCCGTGGCAAGTCCGGACGGTTGATCGGCAACCTGACCGGACTGCTCACCACGCTCAAGGGCCTGCCGCTCGCCTACAACCGCGACCTCCAGGAGGACAAGGAGCCACTGTTCGACTCCGTCGATCAAGTCGTCCTCGCCGCGACGGCGCTGGCGGGGATGATCGCCACGGCCACGTTCGTGCCGGAACGGATGCAGGCGGCCGCCGACGCCGAGACGACCGCCGCCACCGATCTCGCCGAGTGGCTGGTGCGGGCGGGCACGCCGTTCCGGGACGCTCATGCCGTGGTCGGCTCGCTCGTCAGGCGCCACCTGGCGGGGGAGGGGACGCTGCGTGAGCTGGTGGACGATGAGCTCGGTGCTGACGCCGCCGCCCTCGTGCGCCCCGGGATCGGTGTGCTCCAGCGCACGTCGCCTGGTGGCGCCGGCCCGGCCGTGATCGCGGCCCAGCTCGACGCCTACCGGGCGATGCTGACCGCCCAGGCCGGACGCTTCCAACCCAACTGAGGTCTCAGACGTGCGACGCCTGCGCCGGTCGTTCTTCGCCCGACCGTCGCCGACGGTCGCGCCCGAGTTGCTCAACAAGCTGCTCGTCGCCGGCGACAGCTCGGGGCGGATCGTCGAGGTCGAGGCGTACATGGCGGACGATCCGGCGAGTCACGCGTTCCGCGGCCAGACGCGGCGGAACGCGACGATGTTCGGCCAGGCGGGCGTCCTGTACGTCTACTTCACGTACGGCATGCACCATTGCGCCAACGTCGTGACCGGTCCGGCCGGCGACGGCCAAGCCGTGCTCCTGCGGGCGGTCACCCCCGTGGCGGGAATCGACGAGTTGCGGGCCCGTCGGCCCGGTCGCCCCGATCGATCGCTCGCCGACGGGCCCGGCAAGCTGTGCCAGGCGTTCGGGCTCGACCTGCGCCACGACGGGATCGATCTGTGCGGCACCGACTCTCGGGTGTGGATCGGCGACGACGGCGTGCCACCACCGGATGCGCCGCGGGTCGGCCGGCGGGTCGGCATCAGCGTCGCCGTCGACGTGCCGTGGCGCTGGCGCGTGCCATGAGGGCCGTCAATCAGCCGCCGCGGCCTGCCAGTGCATCCAGAAGCCGTGTGGGTGGGCGTCGGCCGGGTGCTCGACCGTACGCACCCCGTCGCGCCATCGCACGAGCGTGACGACCGTGCGCTGCACCCGATCCGGATCGTCCGGAACCGGTACGCCGCTCACCAGCGCCGGCATCTCGGCGTAGATCCATGACAGATCGGAGCTGGCGCCAATCCGGTCGAGCTCGGCGACGTACGCGATTCGCTGCGCTTCGGAGAGGTAGTTCAGGACCCACGAGTTCAACACGACGGGGTGGCCGTCGCCGGCGACCAGATCGATCGTGGCGGCGAGGTCCTCGACCGCGTCACCAGCGCGCACGGTGGGCGGGTCGGTCTGGGCGAGGCCGATCGCGGCATGGAGGCGGTGGAACCGGTCGGGCTGGTCGGGCCAG
This sequence comes from Ilumatobacteraceae bacterium, assembly GCA_963776935.1. Lineage (GTDB taxonomy): Bacteria > Actinomycetota > Acidimicrobiia > Acidimicrobiales > Ilumatobacteraceae > JALOLG01. The sequence continues at coordinate 767,637 of CAVZOP010000002.1, forward strand.
ACGCAGGCCTCGAGCCACCGAGCCGCGTCGGGGTCGGTGACGTCGATCGGAGACCGATCGAGACCGATGCGGGCGGCGATGGGCGGGTACCGCTCGGGAACCGGGACGGCGCCTCGCGTGCCGCACGTCAGCACGACTGGTGACGGCCCGCCGACGGCACGCCCCGGCTCGTACCGGCATTCGTACCGATCGAGCAGCAGCGTGAGTCCGCCGCTGCACCCGACGTCGACGAGCGACAGCGGCCCGACCTCGTCGGCGACGAGGCCGATGAGGGGCACGAACGTCGCGCACCGACCGACCTCGTTGGTCTGTGTCGACCGCGTGGCGAGCATCTCGGCGAGACGCTCCGCGTGGGCGGCGCAGAATTCGCGGAACGCCGGATACGGGTCGGCGGACGACGTCGTCGACTCTTGGTGGGTGGGCGACGGCTGATCCGCGGGCGAAAGGTTCGGATAGTGGCGAGCCAGCGCGTGACCGGGTTCGTTCAGGAGCAGCCAGTGCACGCACGCGAACAACAGCACCGGCAACTGCTGCTGCTCGGGAGCGTGCAACAGCAGGCGAGACGTCGCCGGATCGTCGGCGATGTGCTCGGCGAGTCGGCCGTAGAGCGGGGCTCGCGGCGACGCGGTCGTAGCGAACGCTCGAAACCGTTGCGCGAGCTCGTCGCCGTCGTCGTTCACGGGCGCCCAAGGTAGTGACATCGGGCTGGCGGCGGGCGACCGGGCAGGCCACGGATCGGAACGGACACGGCGGGCACCCATGCCGCCGTGCCAACATCTACGGCGGCATGGATCTGATCGCCGACCTCGAAGCGCGTGGCCTGATCCACGACAGCACCGACCGTGAGTTCCTCCGGGCGCGAGTGGCCGCCGTCGACGAGCAGGGCCCGGTCGGCATCTACTACGGGTGCGATCCCTCCGCCGACAGCCTGCACGCGGGCAACCTCGTCGGCCTCGTCATGCTGCGCCGGTTCCAACTGGCCGGTCACCGGGCGATCGCGCTGGCCGGCGGGGCGACCGGGATGATCGGCGACCCGAGCGGTCGGTCGGAGGAGCGCAACCTGCTCGACGACGCCACCCTCGACCACAATGTGGCCGCGATCAAGGAGCAGATCAGCCGGATCGTCGAACTCGACGACCCCGCACGCGGCGTACTCGTCGACAACCGCGACTGGACCCAGCCGGTGACGCTGCTCGAGTTCCTCCGCGACGTCGGCAAGCACGTGACGGTCAACCAGATGCTCGCCCGTGAGAGCGTGCGCAAGCGGATCGACAGCGAGCACGGGATCTCGTTCACCGAGTTCTCGTACATGCTGCTACAGGCCAACGACTATCTGTGGCTCCACGACCACCTGGGGTGCGAGATCCAGGTCGGCGGCTCGGACCAGTGGGGCAACATCGTCGGTGGCGTCGACCTGATACGCCGCAAGCGCCACACCGCCGTTCACGCCTTCGCGTGGCCGCTGCTGCTCGCCGCCGACGGATCGAAGCTCGGCAAGACCACAGGGGCGCGTACGTGGCTCGATCCGGCCAAGACCAGCCCCTACCAGTTCCGCCAGCACTGGCTGCAGATCGGCGACGACGAGATCCGGGCCCAGCTGTTGATGTTCTCGCTGCGACCGGTCGATGAGGTCGAGGGGCTGCTCGAGGCTCATGCCACAGCGCCCCACGAACGGCAGGCGCAGCGGGCCCTGGCACGGGAGATGACCGAGTTGGTGCACGGGGAGCAGGCGGCCCGGGCGGCCGACGAGGCGGCCGACGTGCTGTTCGGCGCCGATCCGACCACGGCCTCGGAGGCCGCGCTCGACGCGGTGGCCCGTGAGGTGCCATCGAGCAGCCGCCCGGTGGCCGAGCTCGACAACCTCGTCGACCTCCTCGTGGCGACCGAGTTGGCGTCTTCGAAGGGCGATGCCCGGCGAACGCTCGACGGCCAGGGCTACCGGGCCAACGGGGTACCGATCGATCCCACGTCAGGGTTGGCGGGGATCGAGTTGCTGCACGGCCGGTACCTGCTGCTGCGGCGTGGCAAGAAGTCCCACCACCTTGTCGAGGTTTTCTCCTGACCAGGGTTGTCGCGCCCTGAGCCGGGCGGCTAACGTACACATCCGCCTCGCGGACCGTCCCTGGTCCGCAGGAACATGGCACCGAGCCCTCGTTTGGGACGTGCCACGAGCTATCGGCTCCTTGAAAACGGAAGAGAAGACAGAACGCCAGTGCGGGCAGTTCGTCGGGCCGACCCTCGGGTCGGAACTACGTACTGCTTGTCAATTCTGCTGCCGGCCTCAGGGTCGGCGGCAACACGGATACGGCGGGCTTCCCAGCCCGCCGCAGGATGCAGTCCCGGAATCGAGTCGCGGCTAAGCGCTCGGGGACTGTGTGCTCGAAACATGATCGTGCCCGGCTTGCCGGGACCGGTTCTTGATGGAGAGTTTGATCCTGGCTCAGGACGAACGCTGGCGGCGTGCTTAACACATGCAAGTCGAACGGGGTCCATCTGGTCGCAAGACCAGAGAAGACCGAGTGGCGAACGGGTGCGTAACACGTGAGAAACCTGTCCCGGTCTCTGGAATAACAGTCGGAAACGACTGCTAATACCGGATGCCGTCGGAGCGTCGCATGGCGCGCTCGACGAAAGGGCTACCGGATCGGGAGGGTCTCGCGGCCTATCAGCTTGTTGGTGAGGTAACGGCTCACCAAGGCATCGACGGGTAGCTGGTCTGAGAGGATGATCAGCCACACTGGGACTGAGACACGGCCCAGACTCCTACGGGAGGCAGCAGTGGGGAATCTTGCACAATGGGCGAAAGCCTGATGCAGCAACGCCGCGTGCGGGATGAAGGCCCTAGGGTTGTAAACCGCTTTCAGCAGGGAAGAAAATGACGGTACCTGTAGAAGAAGGTGCGGCCAACTACGTGCCAGCAGCCGCGGTGATACGTAGGCACCAAGCGTTGTCCGGATTTATTGGGCGTAAAGAGCTCGTAGGCGGTTCGGTAAGTCGGGTGTGAAAACTCTGGGCTCAACCCAGAGAGGCCACCCGATACTGCCGTGACTGGAGTGCGGTAGGGGAGTGGGGAATTCCTGGTGTAGCGGTGAAATGCGCAGATATCAGGAGGAACACCAGTGGCGAAGGCGCCACTCTGGGCCGTAACTGACGCTGAGGAGCGAAAGCGTGGGTAGCAAACAGGATTAGATACCCTGGTAGTCCACGCCGTAAACGTTGGGCACTAGGTGTGGGTCTCAACCAACGAGATCCGCGCCGTCGCTAACGCATTAAGTGCCCCGCCTGGGGAGTACGGCCGCAAGGCTAAAACTCAAAGGAATTGACGGGGGCCCGCACAAGCAGCGGAGCGTGTTGCTTAATTCGATGCAACGCGAAGAACCTTACCTGGGTTTGACATGTAGGGAAAAGCTCTAGAGATAGGGTGTCCTTCGGGGCCTTACACAGGTGGTGCATGGCTGTCGTCAGCTCGTGTCGTGAGATGTTGGGTTAAGTCCCGCAACGAGCGCAACCCTTATCCTATGTTGCCAGCGGGTAATGCCGGGGACTCGTAGGAGACTGCCGGGGTCAACTCGGAGGAAGGTGGGGATGACGTCAAGTCATCATGCCCCTTATGCCCAGGGCTGCAAACACGCTACAATGGCCGGTACAGAGGGCTGCGATCTCGCGAGAGTAAGCGAATCCCACAAAGCCGGTCTCAGTTCGGATTGGAGTCTGCAACTCGACTCCATGAAGCCGGAGTTGCTAGTAATCCCGGATCAGCACGCCGGGGTGAATACGTTCCCGGGCCTTGTACACACCGCCCGTCACACCACGAAAGTCGGCAACACCCGAAGCCGGTGGCCCAACCCGTAAGGGGGGGAGCCGTCGAAGGTGGGGTCGGTGATTGGGGTGAAGTCGTAACAAGGTAGCCGTACCGGAAGGTGCGGCTGGATCACCTCCTTTCTAAGGAGTATCTCTCCGTCATCGTGACCATTACGTGCCACGAGACGCGAGACACTTCCAGTTGGTGCACTGGTGTTGACTGTCGTGAGCAACCTCGAGGTTGATAGGGATTCGGTCCCTCTCTCGTGGGAGCTCACGCCGGCCACCGTCTTCTCTTCCGTTTTGAGGGAGTCGGACGTATGTCTCGACGCTCCCCGACGCCGCTGCGTCGAGCCCTGGTGCAGAACCGGGTGTTCCGCAAGCGTCTGTCGCACCTTGAGAACTGCAGAGCAAGCACGAGCATCTTTGTTTTTCCAAGCTACTAAGAGCCAACGGTGGATGCCTTGGCGCCAAGAACCGATGAAGGACGTGAGTGACTGCGAAAAGCTGCGGGGAGCCGTCGACTAGGCACCGATCCGCAGATGTCCGAATGGGGAAACCCAGCACTCGTTATGGAGTGTTACCCCGGTCTGAACACATAGGGCCGGAGGAGGGAACCAGGGGAATTGAAACATCTCAGTACCCTGAGGAAAGGAAAGCAACCGCGACACCCTGAGTAGCGGCGAGCGAAACGGGTAGAGACCAAACCGTGTCAGTGCCAAGCCTGATGGCGTTGCTGACGCGGGGTTGTGGGATCAAGAGGGAGGGCATCAGACCTCTCACGGAGTTACCAAGCTGCTGTGTAGTGGAACGAGTCTGGAAAGCTCGGCCGTAGTGGGTAACAGCCCCGTACGCGAAACACACGCAGCCTCCGCTTGCAATCCCAAGTAACGCCGGGACCGTGAAAACCGGCGTGAATCTGCGGGGACCACCCCGTAAGTCTAAGTATTCCTTGGCGACCGATAGTGAACCAGTACCGTGAGGGAAAGGTGAAAAGTACCCCGGGAGGGGAGTGAAATAGTACCTGAAACCGTTGGTTTACAAACAGTTAGAGCGTCGTCATTCCTTCGGGAATGGCCGCGATAGCGTGCCTTTTGAAGAATGAGCCTGCGAGTTACGGTGTGTGGCAAGGTTAACCCGTGTGGGGTAGCCGAAGCGAAAGCGAGTCTGAATAGGGCGTACAGTCGCATGCTATAGACCCGAAGCCAAGTGATCTATGCATGGCCAGGTTGAAGCGGAGGTAAGACTCCGTGGAGGACCGAACCCACGTCGGTTGAAAACGGCGGGGATGAGCTGTGTATAGGGGTGAAAGGCTAATCAAACTTGGCGATAGCTGGTTCTCCTCGAAATGCATCTAGGTGCAGCGTCATGTGTTCAGTGCCGGAGGTAGAGCACTGGATGGGTAAGGGGGCCTACAAGCTTACCGACCCCAGCCAAACTCCGAATACCGGTACTCCAGAGCATGGCAGTGAGTCCACGAGGGATGAGCTTCGTTGGACAAAAGGGAAACAGCCCAGACCATCAGCTAAGGCCCCTAATTCTGAACTAAGTGGAAAACGATGTGGGATTGCCCAGACAGCCAGGAGGTTGGCTTAGAAGCAGCCACCCTTGAAAGAGTGCGTAATAGCTCACTGGTCGAGTGATCCTGCGCGGACAATGTAACGGGGCTCAAGTTCAGAGCCGAAGCTATGGATTCGTACGCAAGTACGAGTGGTAGAGGAGCGTCGATGCCGCAGTGAAGCCGCCGCGTGAGCGTGTGGTGGAGCGTCATCGAGTGAGAATGCAGGCATGAGTAGCGAGAGAGGGGTGAGAAACCCCTCCGCCGTAAGCCCAAGGTTTCCTGGGGAAGGCTAATCCACCCAGGGTGAGTCGGGAGCTAAGGCGAGGCCGAAAGGCGTAGTCGATGCACAACTGGTTGATATTCCAGTACCACCGTGTCCGCGCCAGGCCCAAGAGTGGCAACGTGGGGGCTGTTCCTTCGGGAGCGATCTCACCGAGCTGCTGGCGGGTAACTGAAGGAGGACGCAGGAGGGTAGGTGATCCGGGGCGATGGTAGTCCCCGGGTAAGCGTGTAGGGGGATCCCGATGAGAGTCGGGGTCGTCACCCTGAGACGTGATGCCGAGCCACATCAGGCGAAGTCACTGATCCCAAGCTGCCTAGAAAAGTCCAGCAGTGAGTTGGCACGGTGCCCGTACCCCAAACCGACACAGGTGGGCGGGTAGAGAATACCAAGGCGATCGGGAGAACTATGGTTAAGGAACTCGGCAAATTACCTCCGTAACTTCGGGAGAAGGAGGACCCTTTTTGGTGACGGCCTATACGGCTCGAGCTGACGAGGGTGGCACAGACCAGGGGGTAGCGACTGTTTACCAAAAACACAGCAGCGTGCGAAGCCGCAAGGCGCTGTATACGCTGTGACGCCTGCCCAATGCTGGAAGGTCACGGGGAACGGTTAGCTGCAAAGCGAAGCTGTGAACCTAAGCCCCAGTGAATGGCGGCCGTAACTATAACGGTCCTAAGGTAGCGAAATTCCTTGTCGGGTAAGTTCCGACCTGCACGAATGGCGTAACGACTTCCCCGCTGTCTCAACCATAGACCCGGCGAAATTGAAGTACGAGTAAAGATGCTCGTTTGCTGCGGAAGGACGGAAAGACCCCGTGGACCTTTACTACAACTTGGTGTTGAGTTTTGATCTGCATTGTGTAGGATAGGTGGGAGACTTGGAAGCATTGGCGCTAGCCAGTGTGGAGTCGACGTTGAAATACCACCCTGTGTATATTGGAGCTCTAACCTCGGTCCGTAATCCGGATCGGGAACAGCGCCAGGCGGGTAGTTTGACTGGGGCGGTCGCCTCCTAAATTGTAACGGAGGCGCCCAAAGGTTCCCTCAGGCTGGTTGGCAATCAGCCGTCGAGTGCAATGACACAAGGGAGCTTGACTGCGAGACCTACAAGTCGAGCAGGTGCGAAAGCAGGGCATAGTGACCCGGCCATCACGTGTGGAAGTGTGGTCGCTCAACGGATAAAAGGTACCCCGGGGATAACAGGCTAATCTTTCCCAAGAGTCCATATCGACGGAAAGGTTTGGCACCTCGATGTCGGCTCATCGCATCCTGGGGCTGAAGCAGGTCCCAAGGGTTGGGCTGTTCGCCCATTAAAGCGGTACGCGAGCTGGGTTCAGAACGTCGTGAGACAGTTCGGTCCCTATCCTCCGCAGCCGAAGGAGTGTTGACGAATGCTGTCCCTAGTACGAGAGGACCGGGACGGACGCAGCTCTGGTGTGTCTGTTGTCCTGCCAAGGGCACGGCAGATTAGCCACCTGCGGAAGGGATAACCGCTGAAAGCATCTAAGTGGGAAACCCGTTCGAAGATGAGCACTCCCATGCGGTCAACGCAGTAAGGCCCGTGACGAGACCATCACGTTGATAGGCCGGAGGTGTACGCACAGCAATGTGTTTAGCCGACCGGTACTAATCGGCCGAGGGCTTGGATTAACAGCTCGTGCTTGCTCTGGAGTCCTTGAGTGCGACAGCACTCATTGACAACTGATTTCCGGTGGCCATAGCGACAGGGTCACACCCGTTCCCATCCCGAACACGGAAGTTAAGCCTGTCAGCGCCGATGGTACTTGGGGTGAGAACCCCTGGGAGAGTAGGACGCCGCCGGTCTCTCGCAACGAGGAGCGCTGGTCGTGATGACCGGCGCTCTTCGGCCTTTTCCGGGCGTAACATGCCCAGAATGTCAGCGCCCCCGCCCCGACCCGGTCGCAAGACCGGTCCTCCTGGGCGGCCGGCGCCCGGACGGCGTACCGGCCCGCCCCGCCGCGACGGCGCGACGTCACCACGCCCCGACAGCCGATCGGCCGGCGCCCGCGATGGCAGCCAACACGCCGGCGCGAGGCGGTCGAGCAGGAGCGACGGCCCGACACCGCGCGGTGCGCGGCGCGATGGTGACGGCGCGTCGACCCGCCAGGGTCGTAGCGGCCGCCCGGCGTGGCAACGTCGCGACGCCGCGGATGGCGGCCGGGACGGCGCCGATTCTCGGACCGCGCGTGACGGTTCCGGCCGGCCACCGCGGCGACCCTCCGGGGGTCGTTCGGGCGCCGCCGCGCCACGCGGTCGCGGCCAGGACTCCCGCTCCAGCCGCGTCGGGCGCCCGTCGGGTGGTACCCGCGGCAACCAGAGCCGGGCTACCCGTCCCGAGCCGCGGACCGAGGCCGAGCGGAGAGCGGCCGAGGTACGGATCCGCCGCGGTCCCCGGGCGCCACGCGACCCTGCGATCGAGCGCGCCCGGATCGAGGACCGCACGCTCGAGACGTGGATCGACGAGGGTTCGGTGCGCAACGAGGCGATCGCCGCGACCCGCCGCGCCACGAGCGATGCGCCTCGCCAGCGACGCGTCACCCCGACCCGACTCGATCCGGCCGTCGTCTCCGAGATCAGCGAGACCGGTGGCGCCCGTTCCGCCGAACTGCTCAAGCGGCTGTCGGCAGCCTCGGAGGCGCTCGATCGTGAGCGGTTCGACGAGGCCCACCGGATGGTCGTGCCACTGATCCGGCAGTTCCCAGGCATGGCTGCCGTGCACGAGCTCGCCGGCCTGGCGAGCTACCGCTCGGGGCGCTGGAGTCAGGCCATCACCGAGCTCGAGGCGGCGCGGACCATCAGCCCCTCGGTCGCCCTCCTGCCGGTGCTCGCCGATTGCTACCGGGCGCTGCGGCGTTGGGACGACGTCGAGGCCATCTGGCAGGAGGTCCGCACCACCTCACCGGCCCACGAGATCGCCGCCGAGACCCGCATCGTCGTCGCCGGGTCACTCGCCGATCGGGGTGACCTGAAAGCGGCGATCAAGCTGCTCTCGGGCGCGACGCGCATGCCGAAGCACGTGCGCGATCACCACATGCGGCAGTGGTACGTGTTGGCCGATCTGTACGACCGTGCCGGCGACACCGTCGCCGCGGCGCGCTGGTTCCGCACCCTCGCCGACATCGATCCGACGTACGTCGACGTCGTCGACCGGCTGCGGGCGCTCGGCCGCTGAGAAGTCCCGGATGGCAGGTCCGCACTTTCGCGCCGGTGTCGTTGCTGTCGTACGCCGCGACGACGGGCTGGTGATGGCCTTCGAGCGCGTCGACCTGCCCGGTCAGTGGCAGCTGCCGCAGGGTGGCCTGGAGGCGGGGGAGTCGCCGGTCGAGGCCGCCTGGCGCGAGCTTGCCGAAGAGACCGGACTCGGGCCGCGGGACGTGGTGCTGAGCCACGAGCTCCCGGACTGGACCGTGTACGAATGGCCCCGCCACGCGCTCGACAGCAAGCGCCTCGGACAAGCGCAGCGGTGGTTCTTCTTCGACGTCGTCGACGCCGCGGTCGAGCCGTCACCCGACGGCACCGAGTTCTCCGCCTGGCGCTGGGTCGAGCGGGAGTGGCTGGTCGACCACGTCGTGGCGTTCAGACGGTCGAGCTACCGCCGTGCCCTGGCCGGCGAGCACGACGTCGCCCGGTCGCCGGGCCACGGCCGCGACGCGTGACGCTCGGTAGCGTGACCGGGGTGCCGGACGACCTGTTCTCCGCAGCGGTCGCGGATCACCTCCGTGCCCAGGCGCCGCTGGCCGCCCGCCTCCGGCCGCGGACCATCGACGAGGTCGTGGGCCAGGAGCACCTCGTCGGGGCCGGCCGCCCGTTGCGGCGCCTCGTCGAGCTCGACCGGTTGTCGTCGGCGATCTTCTGGGGTCCGCCTGGCACCGGCAAGACGACGTTGGCACTGGCGGTCGCCGGCACGACCGAACGCGCCTTCGAGCAGATGTCGGCGGTCACCGCCGGGGTGAAGGACGTGCGTGACTGCATCGAACGAGCCCGGCAACGGATCGGCGAGCACGGGCGCGGCACGATCCTGTTCCTCGACGAGATCCATCGGTTCTCGAAGGCCCAGCAGGACGCCCTGCTGCCGGCGGTCGAGGACGGCACGCTGACGCTCATCGGGGCCACCACGGAGAACCCGTTCTTCGAGGTCAATCCGCCGCTCCGCAGCCGCAGCACACTGTTCCGCCTCGAACCCCTCGACGACGCAGCGGTCGAGGAGTTGGCGCGCCGCGGTCTCGTTGCCGAGCGGGCGGAGGCGACACCCGAAGCGATCGAACTGCTCGTCGACCGGGCCGGTGGCGACGGACGTCAGGTGCTGACGTCGCTCGAGGTGGCGATCGCGCTCGCGTCCCCCGGCGTCGTCGATGTCGAGCATGTCGAGGCCGCACTCGGGACATCGGCGCTGCGCTATGGGCGTGACGACCACTACGACGTGATCAGCGCCTTCATCAAGTCGATGCGCGGGTCCGATCCCGACGCTGCCATCTACTGGTTGGCGCGGATGCTCGAAGCCGGCGAGGACGCCCGGTTCATCGCCAGGCGGATGGTGATCCTCGCCAGCGAGGATGTCGGGATGGCCGATCCGCAGGCGCTGCTCGTGGCGGTCGCCGCGGCGCACGCCGTCGAACATGTCGGGTTGCCGGAGGCCCAGCTCAACCTCGCCCAGGCAGCCGTGCACCTGGCGACTTCGCCGAAGAGCAATCGTGCGGCGCTGGCGATCTGGAACGCGAGGGAGGCGGTCCGGGACGGTGCGCTCGGAGAGGTCCCGGCCCACCTTCGTGGGACGGGATATTCCGGTGCGGCATCGATCGGCCACGGGGCCGGCTACGAGTACCCTCATGACCACGATGGTGGTTGGGTGGCCCAGCAATACGTTCCTGACGAGTTGGCCGACCGCCACTGGTATCGACCGAGTCAACACGGACACGAGCAGGAGATCGCACGCCGGATGGATGAGCATGACGAGTCATGACCGCCGGTGACCTGGCTCTCGTCCTCGCCGCAGTGCTCTGCGCGCTCGGGTTCACTGCGCTCGTCGTCGTGCTCGTCCGGGTGCTCGACTCGTTGCGGGTGCTCAGAGCAGAGATCGTGTCGTTGCGTGAGGAGACACGACCATTGCTCGACGAGCTCCGGTCGTCCACCGACGACGCCCGTGAGGTCGTGAACGAGGCCCGCTCGGATCTCGATCGGTTCGATCGCGTGATCGGGTCGGCGGAAGCCATCAGCGGGGCGATGTCGGGCTCGGGACGGGTGGCGCGCACGGCGTTCTCGGTGCCGGTCATCAAGGCCGCGGGTGTCGCCACTGGCACCTCGCGCGCCTTGCGCCGGCTGCGCCGCGTGACACCGAGCGCGGCGATCGTCTCGGTGCCCGAATCACGACGCGGGAGGCGTCGAGCGTGATGGAGCGAGTGACATGAAACGAGTGACATGGTTCATCGGAGGGGTCGCGACCGGTGCGGCCGGCGTCGGGTACGCCAAGCGCACGGTCAAGCGAACTGTCAGGCGGACGGCGACGCAATTGGCGCCGTCGAACGTCGCCGGTGGAGCGTTGCGCAGGGTGCGCCAGAAGGGCCGTGACGTCGGCGATGCGGTCCGCGAGGGTCGCGATGCGATGCGCACCCGCGAGCGCGAGTTGCGCGCCCGTCGCGATGGTCGGGTCGAGACGCTCGACGACCAACTCGGCCCCGACGACCAACTGCTCGTCGACGGCCAACCGGTCGAGACCGCACGGGTCATCGTCCTGCGCCGCGCCAAGTGAGTCGCTCCCAAAGGAGTCAAGCAAGGGGAGGGCCATCGTGAAGACGAAGACCCACAGCGCACTGGTCGACGACCTCCACGACGCGTTGTCCCCGGAACGGGTGCGCGACGGTGCAACCGAGCTGTCGCTGTACCGCCGCGACGCCTCCAACATGGAGGGATCGACGTCGGTCGTCTGCCTCGCCACGTCGACCGCTGACGTGCAGGCGTGCGTGCTGGCGGCGAACCGTCACGGGGTGCCGTTCGTCGCCCGCGGCTCTGGCACCGGCCTGTCGGGCGGAGCGGTGCCACTCGACGGTGCGGTGGTCATCGTGACGAGCCGCATGAACGAGGTCCTGTCGGTCGATCCGGCCAACCGCCAGGCCTGGGTGGAGCCGGGCGTGCTGAACCTCGATCTGTCGCGCCAGGTCGACGTCCACGGCCTCCACTTCGCGCCCGACCCGAGCAGTCAGCAGACGTGCTCGATCGGCGGGAACGTCGCCAACAACTCGGGCGGACCGCACTGCCTCGCCGAAGGCGTGACGGCGTCGCACGTGCTGGCGGTGGAGGTCGTCCTGCCGGATGGCACCGTCACGATGCTCGGCGGCGAGGACCCGGAGCCGGATGGGTACGACCTGCGTGGTGTGTTCGTCGGCAGCGAGGGGATGTTCGGCGTCGCCACCAAGGTGTGCGTGAAGCTCACCCCGAACCCGCCCACCGTGCAGACGCTGCTGATGGACTTCACGACCGTCGAGGACGGTGCGGGAACGGTGAGCGACATCATCGCCGCGGGAATGGTGCCTGCCGCCGTCGAGATGATGGACCAGTTGTGCCTCGGAGCCGTCGAGGCCTACATCCACGCCGGGCTGCCGGTCGACGCCGCGGCGGCGCTGCTCGTCGAAGTCGTCGGGCTTCCCAACGGTGTCGCCGCCGACGTCGCCCGGATCCAGGAGCTGGCCAAGCATCGCAACGTGCGCACCGTGCGGATCGCCGCCGACGACGCGGAGCGGGCCTTGCTCTGGAAGGGACGCAAGTCGGCGTTCGGGGCGATCGCCCGCATCAAGCCCAACTACTACCTCCACGACACGGTCGTCCCGCGTTCGAAGCTGCCGGCCGTGCTGAAGCAGGTGTACGAGATCGCCCGCCGCCACGATCTGCTCGTCCTCAACGTGTTCCACGCCGGCGACGGCAATCTCCACCCGTTACTGGTGTTCGACAAGCGCGAGCCCGGAGTCATGGAGCGGGTCCACGCCGCCGGCGAGGAGATCGTGCGCGCCTCGGTGGAAGCCGGTGGCGTGCTGAGCGGTGAGCACGGGATCGGTCTCGAGAAGCGCGACATGATGCACCTGATGTTCTCGCCGGTCGACCTGGCGGCGCAGCAGTCGCTGCGGACCGCGTTCGACCCCCATGGCCGGGCCAACCCGGGCAAGGTGCTGCCGAGCCCGGCGACGTGCGCCGACGTGCAGGCCGTACCTGAGGGTGCATGGATCTGACCGAGTTCGCCGAGGAGATCGGCGACACCGGCCCCGTCACGATCGCCGGCCTGGCGACGCGTGGTGGACCGGTCGATGGGGTGCGGCCGGTGATGGCCCCGACGGGGATCGAGTCGATCCAGGCCGACGAGATGACGGTGCGCTGTGGCGCCGGCACCCCGGTCGCCGAGCTCGACGACGCGCTCGGCGGCGTACGGTCAATGCGTCGCCGTCCCACCGACTGGAACAGTCGGTGGAGCACTTGCCGTCGGGCAGAGCGGAATCCGCCGACTCGGGTACGGACCCGTCCGCGACGTGTTGCTGCAGGTGCACTACGTGTCGGCACGGGGCGAGATCGTCAAGGCTGGTGGCCCGACCGTGAAGAACGTGAGTGGTTTCGATCTGTGTCGCCTGCTCGTCGGGTCGCGTGGCACGCTCGGGTTCATGGGCGAGGTGATCCTGCGGACCCGCCCGCGTGCGTCGTACGAGCAGTGGTTCACGACCGCCGACGACCCGTGGGCGATCATGCGCACGCTCTACCGGCCGACGTCAGTGCTGTGGGACGGCAGCACGACGTGGGTGTTGCTCGAGGGCGATCCCCGCGACGTCGCCGATCAGGCCGCGACGGCGTCGCTCGTGGCCAGCGACCCACCCGGGGAGCTGCCGAGTGGCGGACGATGGTCGATGCGACCGGCGGACCTGGCATCGCTGCCGGGCACCGGTCGATTCGTCGCCGAGATCGGGGTCGGGATCGTGCACCACGAGCTGCCCGCACCAATGATTCGAGCCGACGACGCGGTCATCGAGTTGCACCTCAGGATCAAGGAGCAGTTCGACCCGACCGGTCGCCTGAATCCCGGCGTGACGGTGCTGCGCGGTGCACGCTGAGCGCCCGTTCGTCGACACGCCGGCGGGGTCCGCTGAGCTGACGCTGGCGGCGGCCGACGCGGCGGCGTCCGTGCTCGGGCTCCCGCCACCAGAGGCATTGCGCACCGGCATGAACGCGCTGTACACGTGCGGGAGTGTCATCCTCCGCGTCGGTCACACGAACGCGCCGGCAGTCGTGGCCTTGGTGCTGGCGCATCACCTCGCCGATGCCGGCATCCCGGTGCCCGTCCCGGCGTCCGACCGTGTGGTGGTGGTCGGCGACCTGAGCGTGACCGCGTGGCATCGCATCGAGCCGACAGGTGAGCCCGTCGACTGGGAGGCCGTCGGCCGGTCGGTGGCCCACCTCCACGAGATCCCGCCGCTGAGCTTGCCGGCTGCCGTGCCGCTGCCGTTCCCGACGTCGTTCCCGTGGTGGCGGTTCGACGAGCTGCTGCACGAGGTGCGGCCCGACCTCGACGCCGAGGCGTTCGTGGGTCTCGAGGCGGCGATCGAACGTCGTCGTGGCTGGTTCGACCCTGATCGGCTGGCGCTCGTCGTGTGCCACGGTGACGTGCACCCCGGGAACGTGATGATGTCGGCCGAAGGGGTGGTGCTGCTCGACTGGGATCTCATCTGCCTCGGCCCGCGTGGCTGGGACCACGCGCCGATGATGACGTGGGCCGCACGGTGGGGCGGGACGCCCGGTGAGTACGAGGCGTTCGCGGCCGGCTACGGCACATCGATGCGCGGCGACGGTCAGGCCGAGGCGATCGCCGAGTTGCGCTTGGTCGCGGCCACGCTGATGCGGGTGCTGGCCGGTCGTCGCGACCCGGCGGCGAAGGCCGAGGCCGATCGGCGGTTGCAGTTCTGGCGCGGCGAGCCCGACGCACCGCAGTGGATGGCCCAGTAGGGGTACGTACCCTGCCATCGCCCGCCCGCCCGCCCTACCATGGCCGGCGCGATGGATCTCGGACTCGACGACGACGAACTCTCGACCTGCGTCGCGTGTGGTCTGTGCCTCCCGCACTGCCCGACGTTCCGCGCGACCGGTGAAGAAGCGCTTTCGCCGCGGGGCCGCATCGATGCGATGCGGGCGGTGCAGTGGCGAGGCGCCGATGCCGACACCGAGTTCGTGCACTTCATGGAGACGTGCGTGCAGTGCCGCGGGTGCGAGCCGGCCTGCCCGAGCGGTGTGCCGTTCGGGCGGCTGATGGAGCACACCCGCGAGGCGCTCGCCGAGGACCGACGCATCACGCCGCGGTGGCAGCGGATGGCGTTCGCGGTGCTCGGCCGGCACCGGACGTTGCTCGCCGGATCGACGTTGCTGGCGCTCGCCCAGCGCGTCCGGCTGGTTCCCGCCCGGCTCGGTCTGCCGCGTCTCGCGCTACGCCGGGGTTCGCGACCGCGTGACACGGGTACGGGCGCGTGGTTGTTCACCGGTTGCGTGATGGACGCATGGCAGCGCGAGACGCACCGCGCCACCGCCGACGTCATGACGGCGGCCGGCGTGACGTACTCGGTGCCGCGTCGCGGCGGCGACTGCTGTGGCGCACTCCACGTGCACGCCGGGCTCGACGACGCGGCCCGTCGCCTCGCGACGCGCGTGATTGCGTCGATGCCGGGTAACGCTCCGATCGTCGTGAACTCGGCCGGGTGCGGCGCGGCGCTCAAGGACTACGGCCACCTCCTCGGCACCGCTGAGGGAGCCGCCTTCGCGGAACGAGTGGTCGACGTCCACGAGTGGCTGGTGCCGAGACTCGACCGGCTCGCGGTCACCCGCCGCCACGGCGGGGTCATCGTCCAGGACCCGTGCCATCTCCGTCACGTGCAGCGTGCTCACCTGCCCGTTCGCCAGGTGCTCGCCCGCGTCGCTGACGTGGTCGAGCTCGACGACGACGGCCTGTGTTGCGGAGCCGGCGGCGCCTATTCGGCGCTGCAGCCCGAGCTCGCCGGCACGATCCGCGAACGCAAGCTCGGCGCCATCCGTCGTGCCCAACTGCGCTCGGGCGCGACGGTCGTGGCGAGCGCCAACCCGGGCTGCGCGATGCACCTCGGTGCCGCGGGTGTCACGGTGCGCCACCCGATCGACCTCGTCGCCGAGGCCATTCGATGAGATTTCGCCGGTGAGCCGCTTCGAGGAGCTCGCCGATCGACTGGACGCGATCGTCGCCGAGCTCGACGAGCTCGCCTTCGATCAGCTCAGCGAGGCGGTGCACGACGGAGCGACGTCGCGCCCGGACGCCGACAAGCAGCTCGTGCAGGCGAGGCGGGCGGTCGAGAAGGCCGCCCACGTATTGCGACGGATCACTCCGCCGTGAGCGCGTAGTCGTTGAGGGCGTCGATCAAGGCGCGCAGATCGCCGTAGCCGTGCTTGGCGAACTTGAGCGCGATCCGGCTGAACTCGACGCGGTCGTTCTGTCGCCGCTCGATCGAGAACGGCTCGACGCGGCGGATCTCGCCGGTCGAAACGAGGTGCCCGAACCGTTTGTTGAGCTCGGCGAGCTGGGCATCGGTCGGCGTGTGCCGGAGCCGGATCACGAGGCTGTCGCCGATGTAGCGGATCGAGTCGAAGCTGGCGTAGAACCGCTCGATCTCCTGCACCGCCTCTTCGACGGAGTTGGTGATGCGATAGAGCGTGGTGTCGCCGGGAGCGACCAGTCCGCGAGTGACGAGCTCCTGCTCGACGAACTCGTGCACCCGCTCCCAGTAGTCATCGCCCGGGGTGTCGAGGAACACGATCGGCACCGGCATGCCCTTGCCGGTCTGCGTCAGGGTCAGCAGCTCGAACGTCTCGTCGAGTGTGCCGAACCCACCGGGGAGGCAGATGAACGCCCGGCTCTCCTTCACGAGCATCAGCTTGCGGGTGAAGAAGTACTTCATGCTCACGTACTTCTCGTCGCCGGCGATGATCGGGTTGGCGCCTTGCTCGAACGGGAGCCGGATCGACACGCCGATGCTGTTCTCGCGGCCGGCCCCCTCCATCCCGGCCTGCATGATCCCCGGACCGGCGCCGGTGATGATCATCCATCCCTTCTCGGCGAGGCTGGCGGCGACCTTGCGCGTCTGCTCCCAGAGCGGATCGTGGTTCTTGACCCGTGCGGATCCGAAGATCGTCACCTTGGGTGCGTCGCGGTAGGGCTCGAACATCGAGAACGCGTCCCGCATCTCGGTGATGGCGGCGGCCGCGATCTTGAGGTCGAGGTGATCGGGGTGGTCGAGGATCAGCCCGAGCGTCTCGGCGAGGAACTCCTCGGCAACGCGGGCGTCGGACGGGATCCCCAACTCTTCGAGCTGGGCGCGGGCACGCGCCCGCACATCCTGGGGCAGACTGGGAGTCGTGGCGGACTCCGAGATTGCGACCGACTCGGCACCGGGCGACGTGACCGCCGCCGATGTCGGCCCAGGTGGTGTCGGTCCCGTTGGAGGCCCTGGCGGAGTCCCAGTCATCGCGCCCCGACTCTACGGCCAACTCTGGCGAGGGGTGGTCCTCGGTCTGTTGTCCTCGGCCGCCGGCCTCGCCGCCGCCGAGCTCGTCGTGGGCATCGTTCGCGGCAGTGCATCACCGGTCGTGCCCGTCGGCCAAGAGGTCATCGATCGTGTGTCGCCATCCGTCAAGGACTGGGCGATCGAAACGTTCGGGACGGCCGACAAGGCCGTGCTCGTCATCGGCTCGCTGATCGTGCTGGCCGTGATCGGGTCGCTCGTCGGGATCCTGACCGTGCGCGGCCACCGCAGCCAGGCCTACATCGTCGTTCTGTTCACCGGCCTGATCGGCGTGCTCGCGGTGTTGCAGCGCCCGGCGCCATCGATCGCCAAGATGGCCCCGGCGGTGATCGGTACCGCCGTGTCGATCGCCGCACTGTGGTGGTTGAGCGAACAGTTCCTCACCGCGCCGGCCCGATCCGACGCGGCGCGCGCCGAGTCCATGGGGCTCAACAGACGCGGCTTCTTGTACGGATCGGTCGTGGTTGGCTCGGCGTCGGTGATCACGGCCGGGCTCGGGCGGGTGCTGCAGCGGCGGTTCGAGATCGACGACGAGCGGTCCGAGATCTCGCTTCCCGAGCCGTCGTCGTCGGGCGCGACCGCTGGCGAGTTCGACTTCGGGATCGAGGGGATCAGCCCGTTCGTCACGCCCGTCGACGAGTTCTACCGGATCGATACGGCGATCGTCGTGCCCCAGGTCTCGAAGGACTCGTGGAGTCTCAAGATCGGCGGCATGGTCGACCGTGAGATCGAGTTGACGTTCGACGACCTCCTCGCCCGTGACCAGGTCGAGCGGTACGTCACGTTGTCGTGTGTGTCGAACCCGGTTGGCGGCGACCTCGTCGGCAACGGCGTCTGGCAGGGCGTGATGCTCGCCGATGTGTTGCGCGAGGCCGGGATCCAGCCGGGCGCAGAGCAGCTCGTCAGCCGGTCGGTCGACGGCTGGACGTGCGGCACGCCCGTCGCCGCGGTCATGGACGGCCGCGACGCGATGCTCGCCATCGGGCAGAACGGGCAGCCACTGCGGGCCGAGCACGGGTATCCGGTGCGGATCGTGGTCCCCGGCCTCTACGGCTACGTGTCGGCCACCAAGTGGGTCACCGAGATCGAGCTCACCACGTGGGATGCGTTCGACGCCTACTGGGTCCCGAGAGGGTGGGCCAAGGAAGGGCCCGTCAAGACGTTGACGCGCATCGACCTCCCGCGACACAACAGCAAGCCCGCCGCTGGTCCGGTCGAGATCGGTGGCGTGGCCTGGGCCGTGCACCGCGGGATCTCGGCCGTCCAGGTGCGGATCGACGGCGGCGAGTGGGCCGACGGCGAGCTGGCCGGGGTGCCGAGCGACGACACCTGGCGCCAGTGGCGTTACGCGTGGGACGCCACCCCGGGCGAGCACGTGATCGAAGCGCGCGCGGCCGACGGTGCCGGGGTGTTGCAAGAGGAAGAGCGAATGAGCCCGGCCCCCAACGGCGCCCAGGGCTACCACCAGATTCGCGTGAAGGTCCCTCGCTAGCCCCGGTTTGTGTCACCGCTACCGGCGACCTTCGCCGATGCCGGTGACACAAACAGGTGATTAGGTGGTCTGCGACAGTTCGTGGGCCTTGGCGTCGAGGGCGGTGAGGAGCTCGTCGAAGCTCTTTTGGAAGCTGTCGACGCCTTCGCGCTCGAGCTGGTCGGCGACGGCGTCCATGTCGACGCCGACGTCGGCGAGGGCGGACCACGTGGCCTCGGCCTGGTCGACGTCGGCATCGACGCGCCTGGCCAACGTGCCGTGGTCCTCGAACGCCTCGATCGTGGCGTCGGGCAGGGTGTTCACCGTGTCGGGCCCGATCAACTCGTCGACGTAGATCGTGTCGAGGTAGGCCGGGTTCTTGGTCGACGTGCTCGCCCACAGGGGGCGCTGAACGCGGGCGCCGCGGGCCGCCAGTGCGTCCCATCGGGGGCCCGAGAACGTCGCCCGGAACTGCTTGTAGGCGAGCTTGCCTTGGGCGATGGCGGCCTTGCCGCGCAACGCCAGCGCCTCGGGTGAGCCGATTGCTTCCAGGCGTCGATCGACCTCGGTGTCGACGCGGCTGATGAAGAAGCTGGCGACACTGGCGACGCGGCCGAGATCGGCCCCGGGGGTGGCGCCGTACTCCTCGAGACCGGCGATGTAGGCGTCCATCACCGCCTGGTGCCGCTCGAGGCTGAAGATGAGCGTGACGTTGATGTTGCGGCCTTCCGCGATCATGCGCTGGATCGGGTCGACACCGGCCGCAGTGGCCGGGATCTTCACCATCAGGTTGCGTCGCTTGATCTGCTCGTGGAGGCCCCGCGCCGCAGCCTCAGTACCTGCCGAGTCGTTCGCCAGCTCGGGAGCCACTTCGACACTGGAGAATCCGTCGAGACCTTCGGTCAGGTCGTAGGTCCGCGAGAAGACGTCGCACGCGCCATGGATGTCGGCGATCACGAGCTGCCAATAGTCGTCGACGACGGGATTCTCGTCGAGCGCCAGCGCCTTGAACTGCTCGTCGTAGTCGGCCGATCCCTGGATCGCCTTCTGGAAGATGGTCGGGTTCGACGTCAGCCCGCGTATCCCGCGGTCACGCAAGGCGGCGAGTTGCCCCGATGTGAGGTAACCCCGCTTCAGATTGTCGAGCCACGGGCTCTGTCCGTGTTCTTCGCTCAGTCGCCGGAGAGGGTTCATGCCGGTTCCTTTCTCGCTACATCCACTGACGCTCTCACGATACGAGCGCGATCGCGCTGTCCGACCACGTGCTCGACATTGATGCCGAGCTTGTCGAGCACCTCGGCGCCGGGCGCGCTCGCACCGAAGCGTTCGATGCCGATCGAGTCGTCGGCGTACCGGGCCCAACCGAACGTCGTGGCCGCCTCCACCGACAGCACGGGGACGCCGGCGGGCAACATCGACCGCTGGAACGATTCGTCCTGGCGTTCGAAACGATCCCAACTCGGCAGGCTCACCACGCGGGCCGCGACCCCGTGGCCGGCGAGCCTCGCCGCGGCCTCGACGCACAGCGACACCTCGCTGCCGGTGGCGAGCAGGATGATCGCCGGTGCGGCGCCGGGCTCGTGGACGATCCCGGCGCCCCGCTCGACGGCCGAGCCGTCGGTGACCACCTTGATTCCCTGACGGCTGAGCACGAGTGCGGTCGGTCCGTCGTGCTCGACGGTGGCCTTCCACGCCGCGACAGTCTCGTTGGCGTCGGCCGGGCGGATCACCTGCAGACCGGGGATCGCCCTGATCGTGGCGATCTGTTCGACGGGTTGGTGGGTGGGTCCGTCCTCGCCGACGCCGACCGAGTCGTGCGAGAAGACGAAGACCGCTTTCGCCCGCGATACCGACGCCAGCCGGATCGGCGGGCGCATGTAGTCGGCGAACACGAAGAACGTGCCACCCACGGGAAGGATGCCACCGTGCATCGCCATGCCGACGAGCGCCGCCCCCATCCCGTGCTCGCGCACGCCATAACGGACCTGGCGCCCGCCGGGGTCCTCGGCCGTCTGTTGCGACTGCCCGGCGAGCATCGTGCCGGTGTTGCCGGTGAGGTCGGCGGCGCCGACCACGAGACCGGGAAGCGAATCGACGGTCGCGTCGAATGCCACCTGGATCGCCTGGCGGGTCGCCTTTGACGTGCCGAGCTCGAACGTCGGGAGATCGTCGGTCCAACCGGGGATACCAGTGCCATTCCATGCCGCCTGCCACTCGGGCGTGGCGACGACGGCGGCGCTGCGTTCCATCCACGCCTTGCGGGCGGCCGCGCCGACCGTTCCGACATGGTTTCGGTAGGCGTTGACGAGCTCGGGTGGCGACCAGAACGGCTCGTCGGGGATCCCCATCACGGCCTTGGTGCGGGTCACGTCGGCGGCGTCGAACGCCAGCCCGTGGGCCTCGAAGTCGTCGGTGTGGTCGGGCGACGGGTAGCCGATGTGGCTGCGGAGGATCAACATGTGGGGCCGGGTGTCGTCGGCCTTGGCCGCCTGGAGCGCCGCGGTGAGCCCGTCGAGGTCGTCGGCCATCTCGCCGAGGTACTGCACGTCCCAGCCGTACGACGCGAACCGCCCGGCGGTGTCGTCGCTGAACGCCAGCGACGTCGGACCGTCGATCGTGATCCGGTTGTCGTCGTAGACGCAGATCAGGCGGCCGAGCCCGAGGTGACCGGCGAGCGATGCCGCCTCGTGACTGACACCCTCCATCATGCAACCGTCGCCGGCGATGACGTACGTGTGGTGGTCGATCGCCTCCTTGCCGAACCGGGCCCGCAGGTAGCGCTCGGCGATCGCCATGCCGACGGCGTCGCCGAAGCCCTGCCCGAGGGGGCCCGTCGTGACCTCGACGCCGGGGGTGTGGCGGGCCTCGGGGTGGCCGGGCGTCCTCGACTCGAACTCGCGGAACTGCTTCAGGTCGTCGAGCTCGAGTCCGTAGCCGGACAGGTACAGCAACGTGTACTGCAGGATCGACGCGTGGCCGTTCGACAGCACGAACCGGTCGCGATCGGGCCACTCGGGATCGGCGGGATCGTGCTTCAGGATCCGCGTGTACAGCACGTGACCGAGCGGGGCGAGGGCCATCGCTGTTCCCTGGTGACCGCTGTTCGCCTTCAGCGGCGCGTCCATCGCCATGCCGCGGATGAGCGAGATGGCCTGCTGGGTCTGTTCGGGCGACAGCGAGGTTGGCATCGGCGTGACTGTACCCGGCACCCGTCCGCTGACACCCGGGTGTGTCAGGCGACCGGGGGGAGCAGCGTGAACGGCACGAGGTGCCAGTCGCCGCGGTCGATCCGACAGTGGGCGAAGATCGTCCCGTAGTCGGGGAACTCGAGCTCGCCGCGCACGAGGCGGTACGTGAACTTGCCGGGCTCGACGGTGAACGGGCTGACGTTGCGGGCGACCGGCTCGGTCGCCGACTCGGGGTCACGGTCGGATCGGAAGATCACCTCGAACACGCCCTGGCCGGATTCCTCCGGTGGGCAGTAGATCAGCGCCACCAGGTGCGGGGTGAGGGTGACCGGCGCCGGTGACGGCGCCGCCATCGAGAACATCGCCCCGGTGAGGTCGATCCGCGTCGACGGACCGGGGACCTGGCGCATCTCGAAGTTCTCGACGAAGAGGGCCGACACGATGTGCATGCCGCGATCCTTACCGGTTCGACGCCGTCCAGCGGCACTGTCGAGCGATGCGTCTACTCGGCGAACACGAACCGGACGCGCCGGTTGTGGCGTCCCTTGTTCTCGACCTTGGTGATCTTGATCAACGGTGACTCGGCGGTGTTCGAGAG
The DNA here is from genome assembly GCA_963776935.1 of Ilumatobacteraceae bacterium. Taxonomy (GTDB): domain Bacteria; phylum Actinomycetota; class Acidimicrobiia; order Acidimicrobiales; family Ilumatobacteraceae; genus JALOLG01. The sequence goes on from CAVZOP010000002.1 coordinate 790,126, forward strand.
ATGGGTGCCGCCGCAGGCCTGGCGGTCGAGGCCGTCGATGTCGATGATGCGCAACAGCCCGTCGGGCGTCGGGGGAGGGGCGACGGACATGCTGCGCACGAGTCCCGCGACCGCATCGGCGTCGCCGACGTCGACGTACACCGATCGAACGGTGAGTCCGCGCGCGATGACGTCGTTCACGGGAGCCTCCAGGGCGCGGACGCGTTCGTTGTCGACCTCGGGTAGGTCGAAGTCCATACGACCCGTCCCGTCGCCGTTGATCTGGGCGCCGGTGACGAGCGCGCCCGCGAACTCGTCGAACACGAACGCGTTCAGCACGTGACTCATGGTGTGGAGCGATGCGACGCGGTGGCGGTGCTCGCCGTCGACGTGCACCTCCACGATGCCACTCGGGACGATGCCGCTCGGCTCGACATCACGGTCGAGCAGGTGCCACCACACGTCACCATCGACCTCGATGCCGGTGACGACGGCCTCACCGTCCGACCATGTGATGTGGCCGCGATCGCTCACCTGTCCGCCCCCTCCGGGGTGGAACGCCGACCTCGACAGGACGACCGCGCCGGGCCGGGTGGCCACGATCTCGGCGGCGTGGACGAGGAGGTCGGGTTGCTCGTGACAGAGGTAGATCGCCATCACGGACTGGCTAGCACGGTTTCGAGCGACTATGACAGTGGGAAGAATGCATCCCGAGCGTTCGTGACCAGCCCCTGTTGGAGGACCACATGCCCATCGAGCTTCCCCCTCTCCCGTACGACACGACCGCTCTCGAGCCGTACCTGTCGGCGGAGACGTTCGAGTACCACTACGGCAAGCACCACAAGACGTACGTCGACAACCTCAACAAGCTGATCGAGGGCACTGACGAGGAATCCAAGCCGCTCGAAGACATCATCATGTCGGCCGAGGGTGGCAAGTTCAACAACGCCGCTCAGATCTGGAACCACACGTGCTACTGGAACTCGATGGCGCCCGGTGGCGGTGGTGACCCGACCGGCGCGGCCGGCGACGCGATCAACGAAGCGTTCGGGAGCATCGATGCCTTCCGCGACGAGTTCAAGAAGGCGGCCGTCGGTCAGTTCGGGTCGGGCTGGGCGTGGCTGGTGCTCGACGGGGGCAAGTTGGCGGTGATGGCCACCGCCAACGCCGACCTGCCGATGAAGCACGGCAAGACCGCGCTGGTCACGTGCGACGTGTGGGAGCACGCCTACTACATCGACTATCGCAACAAGCGCCCCGACTACGTCGACACGTTCCTCCAGCACCTCATCAACTGGGACGCCGTCACCGCCGGGCTCGCCTAGCGAGCACCCCGCACCCGACACGCTGACCGCCTGCGGCTACCTACTGGTCGGTAGGGAGACGTTCGAGGGTAGCGTCAGGCGTGCGATGGACGACCTTTCGGCAGCGCTCGCTGTCAACGACCAGCGATCGACGCGCGATCAGATCCTCGACGAGGCGCTGGCGTGCTTCGCCCACGCGGGCTACGACGGGACGTCGCTCAACGACATCGCGGCCGGCGTCGGGATCCGTCGCCCGAGCCTCCTGCACCACTTCCACTCGAAGGAGGCCCTCTACGGTGAGGTCTTCGAGCGGGCGTTGTCGGACTGGTTCGCCAGGCTCGCCGACGCCATCGATTCGCCGGAGGTGGGCTGGGCCAAGGTCGAGCTCGTCCTCGACGCCGGGTTCCGCTTCTTCGCCGACAACGACGACTTCGTCCGGCTGATGCGCCGCGAGGCCATCGACGGGGGAGCACACCTGGGCATCGATCTGGTGGCCGTACTCAAGCCGGGGTTCGACCGAGCGGTGTCGTACTTCGAGCGCGAGATGGACGCCGGCACTTTTCGGCGTCACGATCCGAGCCAGCTGCTACTCACCGGCTACGGCGCGCTGTTGAGCTACTTCTCCGACGCCCCGTTCATCGATGGACTGCTCGACGCGCCCGCACTCGCGCCGGAGACGCTCGCCGTCCGCCGCGATCACGTGCTGGCATTCTTCCGAGCCGCCCTCACCCCCTGACCCGCGGTGCCGGTGCGCGGGCACCTCGGCTCACTACCGTTGCCGGCGATGACGACCCCCTCGACAACGTTGTCGGAGGCCGCCTCGAAGCGGTTGCTGGCCGGCTACGGGCTGCCGCTCGCCGACGAGCGCGACGTAGCGAGCGTCGACGACGCCGTCGCGGCGGCGGGCGCGATCGGGTTCCCGGTCGTCGTGAAGCTGTGCGGCGACGCGATCGCCCACAAGACCGAACGCGGCCTGGTGCGTCTTCGCCTCGGCGACGCGGACGCCGTGCGCGTCGCCGCCACCGAGCTGTTGGCCGCCGCCTCTCCGTCCGACGGTGACGTGTCGTTGCTCGTCGCGCCGATGGTCGCCGGGAACCGTGAGCTGATCGTCGGCATGCTGCGCGACCGCCAGTTCGGGCCGACGGTGATGCTCGGCGTGGGCGGGATCCTCGCCGAGGCGGTGGCCGACGTGGTGTTCAGGCCCGCCCCGCTCGACCGCCCGACGGCAGCGGAGATGATCGACGACCTGGCCTCCCAGAAATTGCTCGGGGCGTTCCGCGGCGACGCCGAGGTGCAGCGCGAATCTCTCGTCGATCTGCTCGTGGGGCTGGGGACGTTGGCGGTCGACCGTCCCGACGTGACGAGCGTCGACGTGAACCCGCTCATCGTCGGCCACGACGGGATGCCGTTGGCGGTCGATGCACTCGTCGAGGTCGGGCACGGAGCCCAGCCACGGCCGGCGTCCCGGCCCCGCCCGTCCGTCGATCAGTTCGACGCACTGTTCTCTCCCCGCGGCGTGCTCGTGACCGGGGCGTCGACGCACCCCGGCAAGTTCGGCTTCGTCTCGCTGCACAACCTGCTCGCCGGTGGGTACCAGGGCCGCGTCTTCGGCACCAACCTGCAGGGCGAGGAAGTCCTCGGCGTGCAAACGGTGGCCGACATCGCCGACCTCCCCGAGGGAGCCGTCGACTTGGTGTTCGTCTGCACACCGGCCGCCGCCAACCCCGAGATCCTCCGCGCCTGCGCGGCCAAGGGGGTGCGGGCGGCATTCCTGACGTCGGCCGGTTACGGGGAGGCGGGCGACGCGGGTCGCGCGGCCGAGCGCGAGCTCGTGGCGCTCGCCGACGACCTCGGGATCCTGCTCGCCGGACCGAACGGCCAAGGCGTCGTGTCGACGCCGGTCCGGCTGTGCGCTCAGATCGTCGCTCCGTACCCACCAGCCGGCCGGATCGCCGTGGCGAGCCAGAGCGGGAACTTCGTGTCGAGCTTCATGAACCTCGCGCGCGCCACCGGTGTCGGCATCAGCCGGGCCGTCTCGGCCGGCAACGCGGCCGCCGTGTCGGTGGCCGACTACCTCGACTTCTACGCCGACGACCCCGAGACATCGGTCGGGTTGGCGTACATCGAGGGCATCACCGATGGCTACGAGCTGATGTCGCGGCTCGGCGGCGCGGCCCGGCGCAAGCCGCTCGTGGTGCTCAAGGGAGGTGCCACCGAAGGCGGTGCGCGGGCGGCCGCCAGCCACACGGGCGCGCTGGCCGCCGACGACAAGGTCTTCGACGGAGCGTGCCGGGCGGCGGGCATCACGCGGGCGACGACGGTCGAGGCGGCGTTCGAGGCGGCGGCCACGTTCGCCACCCAGCCGCTGCCGGCCGGGCCGAACGTGGTCGTGCTGACGACGGCCGGAGGATGGGGTGTCGTGACCGCCGACGCGATCACGCGCGAGCGCGGACTCGTGCTGATGCCGTTGCCCGACGACCTGCGCGACGCGATCGACGCCAAGCTGCCGCCGCGCTGGAGCCGCAACAACCCGGTCGACTGCGCCGGGGGAGAGACCCGCGACACCATCCCCGAGGTGATGGAGCTGATCGCTCTCCACCGCGACGTGCACGCCATCGTGTACCTCGGGCTCGGCATCCAATCGAACCAGGCGCGGATGATGCGTGAGGGTGGGTTCTACCCCGACCACGGCCTGGAACGGATCGTCGCCTACCACGAGCGCCAGGACGTTCGGTTCGCCGAGGCGGCGGAGGAGCTGATCCAGCGGACCGGCAAACCGATCCTGGTGGCGACCGAACTGGCGGTCGCCGACCCGGCCAACCCGGGTCCGGCGGCCGTGCGCGCGTCCGGACGGCTGTGCTACCCGAGTGGTGAGCGGGCCGCCGCCGCGCTCGGTCACCTGCGCCGCTACGCCGCGTTCCGGGAGCGGCGACCGTCGTGAGCAGCCGTCGCCGCCCGGCGATCGATCCCGTCGCAGTGGTCGTCGTGGTGGCCGCCATCCCCGCCATGCTGTTGTGGTCGCTGTGGAGCTGGGCGGGCGACAAGTCGGACGCGGCCGACGCCGCGCCTCCGACGTCGACGACGATCGTGCCGCCACCGGCACCGCTGCCAGCGCTCAACACGCCGCTCGGATCGTTGCGGCGGGCGTCGCCCGCGCTCGCTCGCGACCTCAACCTCGAGCAGTTCCGCACGGCCGCGCAACCGTTGCTCGGCGCCGTCAACGACCGGTCGTGCGTGGCGCTCTCGGTCGACGGCTACGACGCCGGTTCGGCCAACAGTGACGCGGTCGTGCTCCCGGCGAGCACCGAGAAGCTCATCGTCGCCGCCGTCGCCCTCGAGGTGCTGGGCGAGACGTTCACGTTCACCACCCGCGTCGTCGGACCGGCGCCCGTCGGCGGCGTCGTGACCGGCGACGTCTACGTGGTCGGCGGCGGTGACCCGGTGCTGTCCGGCGACTGGTACGCGACGTCGAACCTCGAGCGTTACCCCGTGTTCAACGCGACCTCGTTCGATGCGCTCGCTGACGGCCTGGTCGCGGCGGGGGTCACGCGCATCGACGGGCAAGTGCTCGGCGACGGCACGCGGTACGACGACGAGTTCTTCGCTCCCGGGTGGGGTGCCGGCGTGGCCGGGTTGGAAGGCGGACCGTACGACGCGCTGATGGCGAACGATTCGCGCGTGCTCGGCGACGAGTTGCGGTCGGACGACCCGAGCGAGGCCGCGGCGCGCGAGTTCGTGCGCCTGCTCGCCGAGCGCGGCGTCGTCGTGTCCGGCGGTTCAGGCGTCGGCCAGGCTCCGGCCGATGGCACCGAACTGGCGTCGATCCAGTCACTCCCGCTCAGCGACGTCGTCCACGAGATGCTCGCCAACAGCGACAACAACACGGCCGAGCTGCTGGTCAAGGAGATCGGGCTGTCGGCCAGCGCCACCGGCACGCGCGACGCCGGCCTGGCGGCGATGACCTCGACGATCGGTTCATGGGGTCTCGACCTGACCGGCGTCGTGTTGGCCGACGGCAGCGGGCTCAGCCTCGACAACCGGATCACCTGCCCGATCATGCTGGCGGTCCTGCAGCGGACCGGGTTCGACGGCCCGATCGGTCAGGGCCTCGCCGTCGCCGGACAGACGGGCACGTTGGTCGACATCTTCACCGAGTCCGACGTGACCGGGCGCCTGCGGGGCAAGACGGGCACGCTCAACAACCCGCCCTTCAACGAGGACCCGCCGGCGGTCAAGGCACTCGCCGGCTACCTCCCCGTCGACGGGGGAGGGGCGGTCGAGTACGTGATGATCCTCAACGGTCCGACGATCTCCGACCAGAGCGAGTACCGCCCGCTGTGGGATCAGTTGGTGGAGGTCCTGGCGACGTACCCGTCGGCCGCCGGACCCGACCAACTCGGTCCACGATGAGGTCCTGCCAGCGATGAGCCGGAACCGGATGAGACGGCGGCGACCGCGACGCGGGTCGCTCGTGGTGCTCCTCGTGTTGCTCGTCGTGATGATGTCACTTCCGGCGCTGGGGCTGGCCTGGCTGTGGCAGTGGGCCGAGGTCGAGGCGGAGCCGCCGCCGACCACCACCACGACCCTCCCCGAGGGCTACGACGACCCGGCGCCCGAGCTCGACACGGGGTTGTTGTCGATGCGAAGGGGCGGGGCCGAGGAGCTCGCGGCCCGCGCCCGCGACGAGGCCTACCGAACCGTGCTGCAGCCGTTCTTCGACGCCGTGCCGGACGGCTCGTCCGCGGCGATCGACATCGAGGGCACCCGCTTCGCCGACGTGCGCGCCGGCCTGCCGGTGATCCCGGCCAGCAATCAGAAGCTGCTCGTCGCCGCCGTGGCCCTCGACGTGCTGGGCGAGGACCATCGCTTCCGGACCGAGTTGCGCGGGTCGCAACCCGTCGACGGTGTGATCACGGGTGACGTGTACCTCGTCGGCGGCGGCGACCCGCTGCTCGTGACCGCCGACTACGTCGATCCGTTGGCGCTCCCCGCGTTCAACACCACCTCGCTCGATTCGATCGCCGACGCCCTCCAGGCCGCTGGTGTCACCCAGATCGTCGGCGACGTCGTCGGTGACGGCAGCCGCTACGACGACGAGTTCGCCGTGCCGTCGTGGGGCCCCGACCATGTGCTCGGCACGGACGCCGGACCGTACGACGCGCTGATGGTCAACGACGGGCGGACGTTCGCCGACAGCACGATCGGCTTCAACCCCAACCAGTCGGCGGCCCGGCAGTTCATCCGGTTGCTGCAGGCCCGCAACATCGCCGTGACGGGGCGCAGCCGCAACGGTGTCGCGCCGACCGACGGGTCGGTGATGGTGCTCGGAAGCGTGGACTCGGCGCCGCTTGCCGACGTCGTCGACGAGCTGCTGCAGACGAGCGACAACAACACCGCCGAGCTGCTCGTCAAGGAGATCGGGCTGGCGGGACGCGGCGAAGGCACACGGGTTGCCGGGTTGCAGGAGGTCTGGAACACGCTCGGCGAGTGGCAGGTACCGCTCGAAGGCGTCGCGCTCGACGACGGTTCCGGGCTGAGCCGCAACGATCGCCTGACATGCAACGCGATCATGGGCGTGCTGGAACACGTGGGCGCCGACAGTGAGTTGGCGAGGTCGCTTCCGGTCGCCGGTGAGTCGGGCACGCTCGTCGCCGAGCTCGTCGGCGGTCCGGCCGAGGGAGGCCTGATGGCCAAGACGGGCACGCTGGCCGGAGTTCGAGCGTTGAGCGGCTTCATGCCGGACGGCGACGGCTTGATGACGTTCGCACTCGTGCTCAACGGCGCAGCCGTCGACGATCCGGCGTTCTACCAACCGTTGTGGTCGCGTCTCGTGACGTTGCTGGACGGCTACCCGATCGGTCCGGATGCCGAGGAGTTCACGCCCCGCTGACAGGTGCGGGGTCGGCGCCGAAGATCTCCAACTGCGTCGTCCCTCGTGATGTCGCCTCGTGCGGGGTGACGGGTGACATGCTGGCTCGGTGGCCGTGATGCCCATGTTCCCACTCGGCACCGTGTTGCTGCCGGGCGGGCTGCTGCCGCTGCACGTCTTCGAGCCTCGCTACCGGCAACTCGTCGTCGACCTCCTCGCCGACGATGTCAACGAGCCCGAGTTCGGTATCACCATGATCGAGCGGGGTAAGGAGACCGGCGGCGGCGAGGTGCGAGCGGACGTCGGCACGATCGCTCGGATCGTGCACATCGAGGCGCTCGACGGCGGCCGGTATCGCCTCGTCGTGGCCGGCACCCGGCGGCTGCGCGTCCGGTCGTGGCTCCCCGACGATCCATACCCCCTCGCCGACATCGACGAGTGGCCCGACGAGGGCGCCGACGACCCTCGCCTGGGCGCCCTGATCGCCGGCGCCCACGCCCGCATACGCGACATCCACCGGCTCACCGCCGAGATCGGCGACCGGTCGCCCACCGCTGGCGATGATCCGGGCGACGAGCGGGCGAAGGAGGCGGCCGACCCCGAGATCAGCGACGACCCGTTGCTGGCGACGTACCACCTGGCCGGCATCGCGCCGCTCGGGCCGGCCGACCGGTACCGGTTGCTGTGCGCCGACTCGCCCGTGCACCGGCTCGAACTGCTCGATGCCGCCCTCGACGACATCATCGCCATGATCGAGTTCCGGCGTACGTGATAGAAACACGGCCCATGGCGGATCAACCGCAATCCAACACCAGGACCTCCCGAGCCAACGAGCGCGGAGTCTCGATCGCCGAGCTCGTCGAGCTCGTCAAGACGTACGCCCGGCAGGAGACGCTCGGTCCGCTCAGAGGTGCCGGTCGATGGCTGGCGCTCGGCAGTGCCGGTGCGGCCGTGCTCGGCCTCGGTCTGACGATGCTGGTGCTCGGGTTGTTGCGCATGTTGCAGACGGAATGGGACAGCGTGACGACCGGCGCGATGTCGTGGTTGCCGTACCTGATCGTCCTCTTGGTGGTCGTGGCGCTGCTGCTCATCACGGTGACGAGGATCAGCAAGAAGTCGCTGAACAAGGAGTCGTACTGATGGCCAGGACACAGACGGCCCAGCAGACCAAGATCACCCGTGGCGATCTCGAGTCGAAGTTCCGGGCGTTCCAGGGCGACATCCAAAGCAAGGTCGACGACAAGAAGCAGACGTTGCTCGCGGGTGGTGCTGGCATGACGATGTTCCTGCTCCTCGTCTTCTTCCTCCTCGGGCGTCGCAGCGGCAAGAAGAAGACGACGCTGGTCGAGATCCGCCGGGTCTGACCGATGCCAACCCGCCGCCGCGCCCTGTCGCCTTCCGTGCTGATCCGGCGCCGGGCGCTCCAACGGGGCGTCTTCGGATCGAGCGTGATGTGGCGCGCTGTCGCCGTCGTTGTCTTCGGCGGGCAGTTCCTGAGACGGGTCTTCGGCAAGCACCCCGAGTACCTGGGCACCGAGAAGCTGAGGGCCGGCCAGCTGTTGCAGATCGAGGCCATCGCCCCGCCGACCCGACGTGAGCGTCGCGAGGCTCGCCGGCGCAGCGCGTGAGCGCCATGTTCCAGCTCGGTGATCGGGCGCTCCTCCTCGACTCCAAGCGGCGCCGGTACCTCGTCGAGCTCAAGGCCGGCGGCGAGTTCCACAGCCACGCCGGCTTCGTGGCGCACAGCGACATCATCGATTCCCCCGAAGGCGTCGTAGTGCGTTCCACGAAGGGTGCCGAGTACACCGTGTTGCGCCCGACACTCGAGGACTTCGTCGTCGAGATGCCGCGCGGCGCGCAGGTGATCTATCCGAAGGATCTCGCTCCGATCTGCATGCTCGCCGACATCGGGCCGGGCACTCGGGTGTTCGAGAGTGGGGTCGGGTCGGGCGCGCTGTCGATGACGATGCTTCGTTGGGGGGCCGACATCGTCGGCTACGAGATCCGCGAGGACTTCGCCAACCGGGCCCGGTCGAACGTGCGCTCGTTCCTCGGGGCCGATGCCCTCGCCCGGTACGACGTCCGCTCGGCCAGCAGCTACGACGGGATCGACCCGGCCGACGGACCGTTCGACCGCGTCGTGCTCGATCTGCCCGAGCCGTGGCAGGTCGTGCCGCACACGGAATCGGTGTTGCGGGCGGGTGGGATCCTGGTGGCGTACACGCCGTCGATCACCCAGGCCGCCCAGACGCGCGAGCAGCTCAAAGGACGGTGGATCGACGCCAGGACGCTCGAGGTCCTGCACCGCGGTTGGCACATCGACGGCCAGGCGGTCCGTCCCGACCACCGCATGGTGGCCCACACCGGGTTCCTGTCAGTCGCCCGCTTCCTCGGCCCCGGAACGCGAAATCGCGGGCCGGCCGATGCCACCGATCAGGGCGCTGATCACGGTTCGATGTAGATGCACTCGCCGGGGCACTCCTCGGCGCTCTCGATGACGGCGTCGAGTTGGCCGTCGGGGATCTCGGCGAGGCCCTCGGCACCCTGGAGGTTGCCCTTGGCAGCGGCGTAGATCTTGTCGCCTTCCCTGACATAGGCGAGTCCGTCGTCGAGCAGCGTGAAGACGTCGGGGGCGATCTCTTCGCACAACCCGTCGCCGGTGCACAGATCCTGGTCGATCCAGACCTTCATCGTCGTGTCTCCTTCGGAGCGAACTTGTGGGATCACTTTACACGGTGAAATGCGTAAAAACACGAATATCGACGTGCCCGATGCCTCTGACCACGACGTGAACAAAGCGGTGGCGACGGGTTGGGTCGGGTGTATGTTCGCTCGCAGGCGACATCATCGGCATACGACATCATCGACCTACGACATCATCGAAAGGTACGGAACATGGCGGAGCCCGAAGACGAATCGATCGGAGCACTCGAAGGGCAACTGGCGGTGCTCAACGAGGAGATCGCCCAGCTGCGGGCGCGCCTGGCCGACGCACCGAACCGGGTGCGTGCCCTCGAGGAGCGACTGCTCGAGACCAAGGGCCAGCTCGCTCAGGCGGTCGGCCAGAACGAGAAGCTGAGCTACACCCTCCGCGAGGCGCGCGAGCACATCGCCGCGCTGCGCGACGAGGTCGACAAGCTGACGCAACCACCGTCGGCGTATGGCGTGATCGTCGGCAAGAACGACGACGGCACGATCGACGTGCTCACGAGTGGCCGCAAGATGAAGGTGCAGCTGCATCCCGAGATCGAGCACGATCTGCTCGAACGCGGCTTCGAGGTCGTGCTCAACGAGAGCTTCAACGTGATCCTCGCTCGCAACCCCGAGAACACCGGCGAGGTCGTGACGATCAAGGACGTCATGGACGACGGCGTGCGGGCGCTCGTGGTCGGGCGGGCCGACGAGGAGCGGGTGTGCGAGCTGGCCGACTCACTACGCGGCGTCCGCCTGCGCAGTGGCGACCAGATGCGGCTCGACCCGCGTTCGAACCTGTTACTCGAGAAGCTGCCCCGCCCCGAGGTCGAGGACCTGCTGCTCGAGGAGGTGCCCGACATCTCCTACGCCGACATCGGTGGGCTCGACGACCAGATCGAGCAGATCGCCGATGCGGTGGAGCTTCCGTTCCTCCACCAAGACCTGTTCGCCGAGCACCGGTTGCCGGCGCCCAAGGGGATCCTGCTGTACGGCCCGCCCGGGTGCGGCAAGACGCTCATCGCCAAAGCGGTCGCCAACAGCCTCGCCAAGAAGGTCGCCGACACCATCGGCGAGGGCAAGGGCCGCAGCTACTTCATCAACATCAAGGGCCCCGAGCTGCTCAACAAGTACGTCGGTGAGACCGAGCGCCAGATCCGTCTGGTGTTCCAGCGCGCCCGTGAGAAGAGCGAAGAGGGCTGGCCGGTCATCGTCTTCTTCGACGAGATGGACTCGATGTTCCGCACCCGCGGCTCCGGAATCTCGTCCGACATGGAGTCGACGATCGTGCCCCAGCTGCTCGCCGAGATCGACGGCGTCGAGGGGTTGCGCAACGTGATCGTGATCGGCGCGACCAACCGTGAGGACCTCATCGACCCGGCCATCCTGCGCCCCGGGCGGCTCGATGTGAAGATCAAGATCGAGCGTCCGAACGCCCACGCCGCGACGCAGATCTTCGCCCAGTACCTCACCGACGAGATCCCCATCGCCGAGGGCTCGGTGGTGCCCGACATGATCGCCGACACGGTCGCCGAGATGTATCGCGAGGACGACTCCAACCGCTTCCTCGAGGTCACCTACCAGAACGGCGACAAGGAGATCCTCTACTACAAGGACTTCGCGTCGGGTGCGATGATCGAGAACATCGTCCGGCGGGCGAAGAAGCTGGCGATCAAGCGCGTCATCGCCGGTGGCGCCAAGGGCGTCGGCACTCCTGACCTGCTGGCTTCGATCAAGCAGGAGTACAAGGAGCACGAGGACCTGCCCAACACCACCAATCCCGACGACTGGGCCAAGATCTCGGGCAAGAAGGGCGAGCGGATCGTGTTCATCCGCACGCTCGTGTCGGAGGCCAAGCAGGACGGCCCGATGGGCGGTCGGGCGATCGAGCGCGTCCAGACCGGCCAGTACCTGTAGCCGGAGGATTCAGCTCAGCGGCTGAAGTGGCGGGGGGCGTAGTAGGAGGGGTTGGTATCGCGGCGGCCGCGCTTGGACGTCCAGCGCCACTGGGCCGAGACCCGGCTGCGCACCCGATGACGCACCTTCGGGACGGCGTGCAGCCATGCGGCCTGGCAGGCGCCACCCATCACCATCAGGTCGCCGCTGGCGGGGGAGAGGTCGATCGCGTCGGCGAGGTGGTCGTCGTCGCCGGCGTCGGTGCGGCGGCCGGTGAGGGGCTTCATCAGCCACGGGCGTCGGGCGCCGAGTGTGAGCACGCCGATCACGGTGTCGTCGAGCCACCGCAACTCGCGATCGCGATGGAACGCCACGCTGTCGCGCTCGTCGCGGTAGTGAGCCAGCGCGACACCGTCGAACTGCACCTTGTACCGCGTGGAGATCCACCGTTCGACGTCGGCCAGCGCGGGGTGGCGGTTGGTGCCCGACTGATACGAGCCGAGGCGCGGCTCATCGATCCAGCGCTCGTACCGAAAGACCTTGCCCTGCTCCCACGCCACCCCCGCGACGAGCTCGTCGTGCACCGCGTCGGCGTCGACGACCATCCCGCGCACCACATCGACCCAGGACGCTTCGTCGAGCTGCACCCGCTCGACGTTGGGCTCGTGCGTGAGCCACGTCCGGTCGGCGAGATCTCGCTGACGGGCCGTGGTCATGAGCCAGAGGCTAGTGAACCGGACAAGCGCGAACCGTGGGGATAGGGTGCGCCCCATGGCCCTGCCGAAGGTCTGCGGGATCGAGACCGAGTACGGCATCGTGGTGCGCGGGGCGGAGAACAACCCGGTCTCGGCGTCGTCGCTCTTGATCAACGCCTACGTGTCGGCCACGTCGCGCAAGGTCGGATGGGACTTCGACGACGAGCACCCCGCCAACGACGCGCGAGGTTTCTCGCTCGACGACGTGCTCGCCCCCGAGGTCGAGACGACGCTCGTCAACGCCGTGCTCACCAACGGTGCCCGTTACTACGTCGACCACGCCCATCCCGAGATCTCGACGCCCGAGGTGTCGAACGCCCGCGAGGCAGTGGTGTGGGACCGCGCCGCCGAGGAGATCGTGCGCGCTTCGATGGAGTACGCCCGCCCACTGGTGGCTGCGGGGGGCGAGCTGGTCGTCTACAAGAACAACTCCGACGGCAAGGGCAACAGCTACGGGTGCCACGAGAACTACCTCCTCGCCCGCGAGCTGCCGTTCGGACGCCTGGCGTCACAGATCACGCCGCACTTCGTCACCCGTCAGATCTTCTGCGGTGCCGGCAAGGTGGGTTGCGAGCTGCCCGGTCGGGCGCCCGACGAGGTCGCCTACCAGTTGAGCCAGCGGGCCGACTTCTTCGAGGAGGAGATCGGGCTCGAGACGACGCTCAAGCGCCCCATCGTCAACACGCGCGACGAACCGCACTGCGATCCTCAGAAATACCGGCGCCTCCACGTGATCGTCGGCGACGCCAACATGAGTGAGGTCGCCACCTATCTGAAGGTCGGCACGACGGCGATCGTGCTGGCGATGATCGAGGACGACGAGCTCGGCGACGACTGGTTGCTCGGCAACCCGGTCGGCGCGATCCGCCAGGTGAGCCAGGACCCGTCGCTGACGCGAACGGTGATGCTGCGCGACGGTCGGCGTGCCACGGCGGTCGAGGTCCAGTGGGGTCTGCTCGAGCGGGCCCGCAAGTACGAACGCCTGCACGGGCTGTCGGCGGTCGGCGAGGCCGTCGGCGCCGATGTGCTCGACCGCTGGGAGCGCGTGCTCGCCGGGCTCGAGCGCGATCCCGACTCGGTCGCCCACTGGGTCGACTGGGTGGCCAAGCGCCGCCTCGTCGACGGCTATGCCGAACGTCACGGCCTCGACCCCGGCAACGCCAAGCTGAAAGCGATCGACCTGCAGTACCACGACCTGCGCGACGAGCGCTCACTCGCCCGGCGCGCCGGGCTCGAGGTCCTGGTCAGCCCGGCCGAGGCGCACGCGGCGATGACCGCCCCGCCGACGACGACACGCGCCTACTTCCGCGGCCGGTGCCTCGAGAAGTACGCCAACGACATCGTCGCCGCCAACTGGGATTCGCTCGTGTTCGACGTCGGACGTGATCCGCTGCGGCGGGTGCCGATGATGGAACCATTGCGTGGGACAGCCGATCACGTGGGTAGCTTGATCGACACGAGCGAAACGGCGGCCGAGCTCCTCGAACGACTCGGCGCCTGACGATCGACGGAAGGAGATCACGAGCGCCATGGCCGAACGGACCCAGAAACACAAGCAGGCACCGGGACGCACCGACGAGGTCGTCGAGACAGAAGCACCAGCGGTATCGGAGACCGGCGAGAAGTTGAAGGCCGAGCTCGACGACTTGCTCGACGAGATCGACGACGTACTCGAGACCAACGCCGAGGACTTCGTCAAGTCCTACGTGCAAAAGGGCGGTCAGTAGACCGTGTCGATGCCGATCTTCGATCCGGTCCACGACCCCGGATCGAACTTCCCGGAACTGCTTCGTCGCGTCGGTCTCGGGACACCCGCTGTTGCGGCGGGTGGTGATCTGTCGGTCCCTCACGCGACCACGTGCGTCGCGCTCACCTTCGCCGACGGTGTGGTGATGGCGGGCGATCGGCGGGCGACCGCCGGCAACCTGATCTCCCACCGTTCGATGGAGAAGGTCGTGCAGGCCGACCACTACAGCGGTGTCGCGATCGCCGGCGCCGCCGGCCCGGCGATGGAGATGATCAAGTTGTTCCAGTTGCAACTGGAGCACTACGAGAAGGTCGAGGGCTCGGCACTCAGTCTCGAGGGCAAGGCCAACCAGCTGTCGATGATGGTTCGCGGCAACCTGCCGGCGGCGATGCAGGGACTGGTCGTCGTCCCATTGTTCGCCGGCTTCGACGTCCGGCGCGACGTCGGGCGGCTGTTCGCCTACGACGTCACCGGTGGGCGGTACGAAGAGCGCGACTACATCGCCACCGGTTCGGGCAGCCTGCACGCCGGCACCGTCATCAAGGTCGGGTACCGGGCCGGCATGTCGCGCGACGACGCGATCCTTCTCGCCTGTCACGCGCTGTGGGAGGCGGCTGATGCCGACTCGGCGACCGGCGGTCCTGATCTGTTGCGCGGCATCTACCCGACGGTCGCCACGGTGACGGCGTCCGGTTGGGAGCAGGTGGGCGACGACGAGTTGGCGGCACGCTACGAGACGATCGCCAGTGAGGTGCGCTCCCGATGAGCATGCCGTTCTACGTCGCCCCCGAGCAGGTGATGAAGGACCGTGCCGACTACGCCCGCAAGGGCATCGCTCGGGGCCGGGCACTCGTTGCCGTGCGCTACGCCGATGGAATCGCGATCGTCGCCGAGAACCCGTCCGAGACGCTCCGCAAGATCAGCGAGATCTACGACCGCATCGCGTTCGCCGGTGTCGGCAAGTACAACGAGTTCGACCAGCTCCGGGTCGCGGGGGTTCGGGCAGCCGATCTGAAGGGCTTCCAGTACTCGCGCGACGACGTCGACGCCCGCAGCCTGGCGAACCAATATGCGCAGATCCTCGGCCAGATCTTCACCCACGAGATGAAGCCGATGGAGGTCGAGATCCTCGTCGCCGAGGTCGGCCAGGTGCCGGCCGACGACCAGATGTTCCAGATCCTCTACGACGGCACCGTCATGGACGAACGGAACCACAGCGCCCTCGGTGGTGACTCGGAGGCGATCAACACCCGTCTGGCCGAGTCGTTCGCCGACGATCTCGACCTGGCCACCGCGGTGCGTCTCGGCTCATCGGCGCTCTCCGGTCCCGACCGTGTGATCCCGACGCGCGAGCTCGAGGTGGCGACGCTGTCGCGCGGCAACGGCAGACGCTGCTTCCGCCGCCTGGACGATCCTGAAGTCGACGCGCTCATCGGCACCTGACCGATCCAGCGATGACCGCCATCGATCTCAACAGCGATCTTGGCGAGTCCTACGGCGCCTGGACGATGGGTGACGACGACGCGATGTTGCGCTTGGTCACTAGCGCCAACGTGGCATGCGGGTTCCACGCCGGCGATCCGTCGACTCTCCGGAGGGTCTGTGCCTCGGCGGTCGAGCACGGGGTCCGGATCGGCGCCCAGGTTTCCTACCCCGACCTCGCCGGTTTCGGGCGACGGCACATGCACATCGATCCCGACGAGCTGCGCGACGTGGTGCTCTACCAGCTCGGCGCACTCGACGGGTTCGCGCAGGTCGCGGGAGCAGGGGTGACGTACGTGAAGCCCCACGGCGCGCTGTATCACGCCACGGTCGACGACGCGGCACCAGCGCGGGCGGTCGTCGAGGCGTCGCGCGAGTACGACCCGTCCTCGGCCATCCTCGGACTCTTCGGGTCGGAGCTGCTGCGCGCGGCCGAGGCGGCAGGGCTGGAAGCCGTTGCCGAAGCGTTCGCCGATCGGGCGTACCTGTCCGACGGTCGCCTGGTGCCACGCCGCGAGCCCGAGAGCGTTCTCACCGACCCGGCCGCCGTCGCCGCCCAGGCCGTGCGTTTGGCGGTCGACCACGAGGTGGTCGCGGTCGACGGCACGGTCGTCGCGGTGCATGCCCGGTCGATCTGTATTCACGGCGACACGCCGGGCGCGGTGCAGCTGGCGCAGGCCGTGCGGGCCGGACTCGAGATCGCGGGCATCGCCATCCACTCGTTCACACGATGAGACCGTCCGCCGGCAGGGCAGGTTCACGGTGAGCGCGGTGACGGTCCGCGACGTCGGTCCGTGCGCTCGTCTCATCGAAGTCGCCCCCGGGACGGCGGCGGCCTGGGCGACTGCGCTGCGTGCCGAGCGTCTTGCCGGGGTCGTCGACGTCGTACCGGCCGCCCGGACGGTGCTGGTGCGGTGCGCCGACCGCGCCGCTGCTGCACTGGTGACGTCGCTGGCGCCCCACATCGACGCCTCCGCGGCGTCTGTCGAGCGCGATCGGCGGACGGTCGAGATCCCTGTCGTCTACGACGGCGATGATCTCGACGACGTTGCACGGGCGACCGGGCTCGCCGTCGACGAGGTTGTTGCCCGGCACACGAGCTCGACGTTCCACGTCGAGTTCTGCGGGTTCGCCCCCGGGTTCGCGTACCTCGCCGGGCTCGACGAGGTGTTGTGGCTGCCGCGACGATCGACGCCCCGGACGCGGATCAGGGCTGGATCGGTGGCGATCGCCAGCGCCTACTCGGCCGTCTATCCGGGAGTGTCACCGGGCGGATGGCACCTCCTCGGCTCGACCTCGACGCGGGTCTGGGACGCCGATCGCGTCGCTCCGGCCTTGCTCGAGCCGGGGACCGAAGTGAAGTTCGTCGCCACATGACGGATCGGGCGGCGAGTGAATCGAGACGTCGCGCCCTGGAGATCGTCGATGCCGGTTGGTCGACGACGATCCAAGATCGCGGCCGGCCCGGTCTCGCCCACCTCGGTGTGCCGACGGCCGGGGCCATCGACACGCCACTCGCCGCCCTGGTGAACCGCCTGGTCGGCAACGACGAGGGGGCAGCCGTGCTCGAGACCGCCGGCGGTCTGGTCGTGCGCGCGATCGGTCCGGTGCTCGTCGCGACGAGCACCGAGTTGGCGCCCCGGACGTTGTCGACGGGCACCGAGCTGACCCTTCCGGTCGACGGTGACCGCACGTGGTCGTACGTGGCGGTGCGCGGTGGATTCGAGGTCGAGGCGGTCCTCGGTTCCCGCTCGCACGACACGCTGTCCGGGATCGGCCCGCCGCCGATCGCGCCGGGCGCCCTGCTCGCCGTCGGCGACGACCCGGCGACCCCGGTCACCGTCGACGTCGCCCAGCGCCGGGCGCCGGCCGAACGTGTCCGGGTGTGGCCCGGCCCGCGCGCCGACTGGTTCGACGCCGACGCGTTGGCCCATCTCACGGCCACTACGTGGACCGTGGCGACCGTGAGCCGGGTCGGTCTGCGCCTCACCGGGACGCCGCTGCGGCGTCACATCGACGACGAGTTGGCGAGCGAGGGCCTCGTCGCCGGCGCGATCCAGGTGCCCCACGACGGCCAGCCGGTGGTGATGCTGGCCGACCATCCGACCACCGGCGGGTACCCCGTGATCGCCGTCGTCGAGCCCGAGGACCTGGCCACGCTGGCGCAACGCCGGGTCGGCTCGACCGTGCGCTTCAGCCACGCACAGTGAACCTCGTCAGCTACGCCGAATGAATGTCCAGCGCGGCTCCGAACGTGCCGATACATTGCGGCCATGGAGCGCCGCATCTACGGACTCGAGAACGAGTACGGCGTCACCTGCACGTTGCGCGGGCAGCGCCGGCTCAGTCCCGACGAAGTGGCGCGTTACCTCTTCCGCCGGGTGGTGTCGTGGGGCCGCTCGTCGAACGTGTTCCTCCAGAACGGTGCCCGCCTGTACCTCGACGTCGGCTCGCATCCCGAGTACGCCACGCCCGAGTGCGACTCGCTGTACGACCTCGTCGTCCACGACAAGGCGGGCGAGCGGATCCTCGAATCACTCGTCGGGTCGGCCGAGCAGCGTCTCGCCGAGGAGTCGATCCGCGGCACCATCTACCTGTTCAAGAACAACACCGACTCGGCAGGCAACTCCTACGGCTGCCACGAGAACTACCTCACCAGCCGGCGCGACGACCTCGGCCACTACGCCGAGGTGCTGATCCCGTTCCTCGTCAGTCGCCAGATCTACACCGGAGCCGGCAAGGTCCTCCAGACCGCCCGCGGTGCCAGTTACTCGATCGCCCAGCGGGCCGAGCACATCTGGGAAGGCGTCAGCTCGGCGACCACCCGCAGCCGGCCGATCATCAACACCCGCGACGAGCCGCACGCCGACGCCGAGCGCTATCGCCGCCTGCACGTCATCGTCGGCGACTCGAACATGTGCGAGTACACGACGTTCGTGAAGGTCGGTGCTGCCGCGTGCATGTTGCGGATGCTCGAGGATCACAACGTCGTGCTGCGCGACATGACGCTCGAGAACCCGATCCGGGCGATCCGCGAGATCAGCCACGACATGACCTGCCGGCGCCTCGTCCGCCTCGCCAACGGGCGCGAGGTGAGCGCCCTCGACATCCAGCGCGAGTACCTCGATCGGGCCCTGCGCTATTCCGAGACGCGCGGCTTCCCGGCGCTCGAGCAGCAAGCGCTCGACATGTGGGAGCACTGCATCACGACGCTCGAGAACGACCCGATGAAGCTCGACCGCGAGGTCGACTGGGTGATCAAGTACAAGCTGATCGAAGCCTTCCGGGAACGCCACGACCTGCCGCTCGGACACCCCCGCGTGCAGCTGCTCGACCTGCAGTACCACGACGTCGCCCGCGATCGCAGCCCGTTCTACAAGCTCCAGGACCGGGGCATGGTCGAACGGGTCTGCACCGATGAGGACATCGAGACGGCCATCGAGACGCCGCCCCAGACCACGCGTGCCCGGCTGCGCGGTGAGTTCGTCAAGCGGGCCAAGGAACGCCGCCGCGACTACACGGTCGACTGGGTGCACCTCAAGCTCAACGACCAGGCGCAGCGCACGGTGCTCTGCAAAGACCCGTTCAAGAGCAGGGACGAGCGCGTCGAGAAGCTGATCGAGTCGCTCTGATCCCGCGAGCGACGAGCGTTCCGATACCGTGACTGCGGCGTGACTGAAACCACCGAGCACGACGACTTCATCCCCGCCGACATGGAAGCCGAAGAGTCGTCAGAAGACCCCGCTGCAGTCCGTCCGTCGGGCATGTCGCGAACGACGCGCGCGTTCGTCGACTGGGTCGTCGTGGTCGGCATCGCGCTGCTCGTCGCGATCCTCGTTCGGACGTTCCTGCTCGCCCATTTCGTCGTCGACGGAACGTCGATGCTCACGACGCTCGACACCGGCGACCGGGTGTTCGTCAACAAGCTGTCGTACCGGCTGCACGATCCCAACCGCGGCGACGTGGTCGTGCTGCACCAGATCGGTGGTTCGTCCGAACGCGACCTGATCAAGCGCGTGATCGCCCTGCCGGGGGAAGAGATCGAGATCAAGTCGTGTGAGGTCACCATCGACGGTCGGCGCCTCGAGGAGCCGTACCTCGATCCGACCGTCGTGACGCCTGGCAACTGTGGTGGCGACTACGGACCGCAGGTGGTACCGGACGACTCGGTGTTCGTGATGGGCGACAACCGTGCCGGATCATCGGACAGCCGCGCCCTCGGGCCGATCCACGAGTCCGACCTCGTCGGTCGCGCGTTCGTCGTGTTCTGGCCCCGCAGCCACTGGCAGTGGTTGTAGCGACTGAGGATGAGGTTGGTGCCCGGGCCGCGTCGTTCAGAGGCGAGGACCCGGTTCGTCCGTCGGCGGCGTCAGCCGCTTCGACGGACGTCTCCAAGCTCAGCTTTGTAGGCGTCGACCATCACGTCGACGTGGTCGCTGAAGACGCCGTCGAGGCCCATCCGGAACGCCGGACGCAGGATGTGCTCGTGCTGCATGTCCCAGCCGAAGGCGGTGCGTTTGAAGCGGTGGAACAACGTGACGAGGCCGCCGTTCCAGTCGGAGTGGTGCATGTTGATCCCATCGATGCCGCGCTCGGCGAGCGTCGCCGCCCGCCGCTCGGGGCCTTCACGGATGCGCTGCAGGCGGGTCGAGTCGACCAGCTTGACGTCGCTGTCGAGCGGCCGGAGCGCGACCAGCTCCTCGTACCGCGGGTGGCACAGCCACAGGTTCGGAGCGATGTCGGGCGCGCTCTCGCGCACGACGTCGAGCACCGCCGGTCCGACGGCATCATCCTTCAGATCGAGTGACAGCGCGTAGCCGGTGCCGCAGCGCTCGAACAGCTCGGCGAGCGTCGGGATGTGCGCCGGGAGCTGCTCGCGTCGTAGGTCGGGGATCGAGCGCTTGCGGCGCTGCACCCGCACCACACCGTCGTGATCGAGGACGGGGATGCCATCGGCCGTCAACCACACATCGCTCTCGAGGCCGTTGGCGCCGAGACGAAGTGCCAGCGTGAAGGCATCGATCGTGTTCTCGCGGGCGTGCGCCTTGGCGCCCCGATGGGCGAACGCGATGGGGTGTTCGAGGAGTGACGGGAGCCGTTGCTGCACGCTTTGTCATCCTGCCAGCCTCGTAGACTGCGCCGCGTGTTCAACATGTCCGGCACCGAGATGGTCGTCATCCTGCTGTTGGCGCTCGTCGTGCTGGGCCCCGAGAAGCTCCCCGATGCGATCCGAAAGTTCGGTAAGACGTACGCCGAGTTGAAGAAGATGGGTACCGGGTTCCAGCAGGAGTTCAAGTCGGCGATCGACGAACCGATGCGCGAGATGCGTGAGACCGCCGACTTGTTGAAGAAGTCGGCCGACTTCTCGACGAGCTCCGCCGCACCGCCGAAGCCCAAGAACGACGGTGGACCCAAGCCGGTCACCGACACCGTCGCCGACCGCCCCACGCGCAACGACGATGTCGCGCCCGCCGATCCCGACGCCGAGCCGACGGCCGACGTGCCGTTCGCCGATGACGACACCGTGCCCGACGGTGACATCCCGACCGTCGACGGGCCGTTCGCCGGCGACGACACCGTGCCCGACGGCGACATCCCGACCGTCGACGGGCCGTTCGCCGGCGATGATGTGGCGGCGGGCGAACTGAGCACCGACGACGCGCATGCCAGCGCACACGACGAATCAGCTGATCGTGGTGAGGCCGACGACGCATGATGCGCCCGTGGCGGCGCGGGTCGTCACGACCCGTGGCCAAGACACCCGACGACGCGATGACGCTCACGGAGCACCTCGCCGAACTGCGCGTCCGCATCATCCGGTCGGCGCTGGCGATCGTGGTCGGCGCGATCCTGATCCTGGCGTTCTACGACCCGGTCCTCGAGTTCCTCGTGCAGCCGTACGAGAACCTGTGCGAGCGTCGCGGCCCCGAATTCTGCGGCCTGTCGTACACGACCGAGGACGGCGTCAGGCTCTTCACGCTCGACCCCCTCGAGGGACTGTCGACGCGGCTCAGGATCGCCACCTACGGAGGGATCATCCTCGCCCTCCCGGTGATCATGTGGCAGGTGTGGCGGTTCATCGTGCCCGCCCTCCATGCCAAGGAGAAGCGCTACGCGATCCCGTTCGTGGTGTCGTCGGTCCTGCTGTTCCTTCTCGGCGGGTTCATCGCCTACGCGACGCTCGAGAAGGCGCTGGAGTTCCTGATCTCGTGGAGCGGCAACGACGTCGACCAGGCGTTCCAGGTGAGCAGGTACGTGCGCCTGGTCGGTTTGATGGTTGCCGCGTTCGGCGTCGGCTTTCTCTTTCCCGTCCTGCTCGTGTTCCTCCAACTGGTCGGCGTGCTGACACCGAGGTCATTGATCGGTTACTGGCGGTTCGCGATCGTCGGGATCTTCGTGATGGCCGCCGTCATCACACCGTCCGGTGACCCGATCTCTCTGTTGGCCCTCTCACTCCCGATGATCGTCCTCTACTTCTTGTCGATCCTGGTCGGCTGGATCGTCGTACGTCGCCGGCGCAACGCCGAAGCGGCCAGTTCCTGAGATGATGCGACGTCGTGGTCGTGCGCGCTGACCGACCCGAGATACTGGCGAGATACGCGTTCCCGCTCGACCGGTTCCAGGTCGAGGCGTTCGACGCCCTCGACGACGAGCGTCATGTCGTCGTCGCCGCACCGACTGGCAGCGGCAAGACCGTCGTCGCCGAGTACGGCATCGAGCTCGCCCGGCGGCGTGGGACGCGAGCGTTCTACACGGCACCGATCAAGGCGCTGTCGAACCAGAAGTACCGCGATCTGATCGAGTTCTACGGCGAGTCCGAGGTCGGGTTGCTCGACCGGCGACAACTCCATCAACGGCGACGCACCAGTGGTCGTGATGACCACCGAGGTGTTGCGCAACATGATCTACGGAGGAACGCAGCGCCTCGACGACCTGGGCGTGGTGGTGCTCGACGAGGTGCACTTCCTGCAGGACGCCTATCGCGGGCCGGTGTGGGAGGAGGTGATCATCCATCTCCCGCGACGTGTGCAGCTGATCTGCCTGTCGGCCACCGTGAGCAACACGCGTGAGCTGGCCGAGTGGATCGGCACGGTCCGTGGCCCGACGGATGCCGTGATCGAGGAGCGGCGACCGGTTCAGCTCGACAACCTCTATCTCGTCGGCGACCGCACGAACGACCGCCTCCACCTGCTGCCGACGTTCGTCGAGCATCGTGCCAACCCCGATGCGGCACGGCTCGATGCGTCGGCGGTCCGCTTCGCCCGCGGCCGGCCGAACGAGCGCGGTCTGCGGGGGAGTGGACGCCGGACGCTCTACACCCCGGGGCGGATCGAGACGGTCGAGCTGCTCGACTCGCGTGGCATGTTGCCGGCGATCTACTTCATCTTCAGCCGCAACCAGTGCGACGAGGCTGCCCGGGCGTGTCTCGACGCCGGCCTGCGGTTCACGACCGATGAAGATCGCCAACGCATCCGGCGCATCGTCGACGCTCGCCTCGGGTCGCTGGATCCCGGTGATCTCACGGTGCTGGGGTACGGGCAGTTCCTCGCCCAACTGGAAGCCGGACTGGCCCCGCACCACGCCGGGATGGTGCCGCCGTTCAAGGAGGTCGTCGAAGCGTGCTTCGTCGAGGGGCTCGTCAAGGTGGTGTTCGCCACCGAGACCCTCGCCGTCGGGATCAACATGCCGGCGCGGACAGTCGTGATCGAGAAGCTCACCAAGTTCACCGGCGACCATCACGAGCAGTTGACGCCCGGTCAGTACACGCAACTCACCGGGCGGGCAGGTCGACGTGGCATCGACGAGCTGGGGTACGCGGTGGTGGCGTGGAGCCCGTTCGTGCGCTTCGAGGCCGTCGCCGAGCTCGCCGCCAGCCGGTCGTTCCACCTCCGTTCGGCGTTCCGCCCGACGTACAACATGGCCGCCAACCTCGTTCGCACGTATGGCGACGAGGAAGCCCACCACCTCCTCAACTTGTCGTTCGCGCAATTCCAGGCCGATCGCGACGTCGTGCGCATCGAGACCAGACTCGAACGGCAACGGGCCAGGCTGGCCGGCCTGCGCGAGGAGGCGCAGAGCCCGTACGGCGACATCGCGGAGTACCGCCATGCGATCGAGCAGGCTCGCGAGCCGCGCGGCCGCGACGACCCGGTCGAGTTGGCGATGCTCAAGCTGCGACCGGGCAACGTGGTGTTCGTCAACAAGGGCAAGTACCGAGGGCCGGCCGCCGTCGTCGCCAGCGCACACCGCAAGGGCGGTCTGCGACTGACCACGATCACTGCCGGCGGCGACTCGATCCAGCTCACGGCCGCCGACTTCGGGATGCCGCCGCGCCAGGTCGCGACGGTGACGCTGCCGACGCCGTACGCCCCGAACCGCCACGACTACCGGCGCGAGGTCGGGCGGCGGGTGAAGAACGCCAAGCTCGCAGCGCGGGGTGACGACGACGGGCGGGTCTCGAAGTCGGGCACGCCGACGTTCGACACCCGATCGGGGATGCATCCGGTCGAGGTCGATCCCGATCTGCGGGCGCGCATCCGGGCCGCCGGGCAGGCCGACCGCGTCGAGCGCGAGATCGCCGAGCTCGAGAGCCGGGTCCAACGCCACAACCAATCGCTGGCGCGGGAGTTCGACGGCGTGCTCGGTGTGCTGTCGACGTTCGGGTACGTCGACCGCGACGCGTGGAGCCTCACGGAGGCGGGCGAGATGCTCGCCCGCACGTTCCACGAGTCCGATCTGCTCGTCACCCAATGTCTGCGGCTCGGGCTGCTCGACGGCCTGAGCCCGGCCGAGCTGGCAGGGCTGGTGTCGACGTTCGTCTACGAACACCGCTCGCCCGACGATCCGCCGCGTCCGTGGTTCCCGTCCGACGACGTCAAGCGCAGGTGGCGGAGCATCGCCGCGGTCAGTGAGGACCTGGCCGCGAACGAGCGCAGCTACGGCCTCGGCGAGCATCGCCCGCCCGAGCCGACGTTCATCGCCGTCGCCTATGCGTGGATCGCGGGTGACAGCTTCGCCGAGGTGGTCGCCGACGAGGAGCTCACGGGCGGCGACTTCGTCAGGACGATGAAGCAGCTGATCGACCTGCTCGGCCAGCTCGCCATCGTTGCGCCCGATCCCGAGACTCGACGCGCGGCGAGGCAGGCGGCCAACGCCGCCTTCCGCGACGTCGTCGCCGATTCGTCGTCGCCGTCGGCCGGAGTGTGACCGATGCCGGAGTCTGATCGATGACGGTGAGCAAGGGCGCCGAATGGGGGGAACGAGTCGCCCGGCCCGATGGGCTCGTCGTTGCGGCGTCAGACGCCGAACTCGCAGCGCTCGTGAGCGGCGGCTCGCCGGCACCGCTCGCAGTGGCGAGTGGCGACTTGCGGCGCACGCTCGGGGCCGGTTCCCCGGGGCCGACGATGCACCTCGTCGCGCTCGATCTGCTCCACGTCGTCGCCGACGGGGCCGAGATGTGCGCCGTCGCCCACGTCGTGGCCCGTCGCTCGTGGTGGCGTGGCCGCATCGTCGGGGTGTTCAACGCCGAGCACCTCGGGCGGTGGGATGTGGCGCCGCGGGGGCATCCCAACGACGGCCTCGCCGACGTGATCGACGTCGACCCGACGATGACGCGGCGCCAGCGGGTACAGGCGTGGCGGCGTCTCGCGTCGGGCACGCACGTCCCGCACCCGCTGATCGGCGCCTCCCGGACGGCGTCGGTGAGTTGGGAGTTCGAGACGCCGTTGATCCTCCACGTCGACGGCGTTCGGCGCGGCGCGGTCCGGCATCTGGCAGTGACGGTCGACGCCGACGCCTACCACCTGCACGTCTGAAAACGGCGGATTCTCGGGTTCCGGCCATCCGCTCGGCGCCAGGGTGCGCCTCCTAGCATGACGCCTCGTGGCTGTCTACGTGCCGGAGGACTTCACCACCGAGGAGAGCGACGTCCTTCGGCGTTATTTCACCAACCTCGACGGGCCGGTGTTCGCCCTCGTGAACCTTCCGGAGGTCGTGAAGGGGGCGTTGTTCGCCCGGTACAGCCGCAGCGCCAAGAGCCTCCGGCGGCTGTTTCTCGACGAGTTCGTGGGCGATCTCGACGTTGCCGGCGACCAGACGATCGACGCCACGGTCGGTCTCGAACGGGCGGAGGAGCTGTACGAGAAGGTGTTCTTCGAGTACGGCGACGACTCGGTCGCCCAGTTGGGCGGCGTCCACCTCGCCTGTGAACAGGCCTCGAACGTGCTGACCAAGATCCTCGAGTGGGGCCGGCTGATGAGCTACCTCGAACAGAGCACGAGGTACATCGCCTACGACTCGCGCCTCGGTGGGCGCTACCGCTACTACCGCGACCCGCACGTGCTGTCGAGCCGGTTCGGGACGCGCTACGTCGGCGACATGGACCGCATCTTCGACGCCTACAGCTCGTCGGTGGCGGCCGTGACCGAGCACGTGCGCACGACGATCCCGCGCCACGCCGACGACAGCGAGTTCGTGTACCGCCAAGCGACGCGGGCCAAGGCGCTCGACGCCACCCGCGGCATCCTGCCGGCGGCGTCGATGTCGAACGTCGGGATCTACGGCACCGGCCAGGCCTTCGAGACGATGTTGTTGCGGATGCGCGCCCATCCGCTCCCGGAGGCCCAGGCCTACGCCGAACTGATGCTGCACGAGCTGCGCAAGGTCATTCCGAGCTTCCTGCGACGGGTCGATCTGCCCGATCGCGGTGGCCAGTGGAGTGAGTACCTCGGGGCGACGCGAGCCGACACCCGTGCTGTCGTCGACCGGCTCTTCGGCGGCACACCGGTCGAGCAGGTGCCTGCGGTCACGCTCGTCGACTGGGATCCCGATGCCGAGGACAAGTTGCTCGCCGCGATCTGCTATTCGCACTCGAACCTGCCCGAGCAGGCGTTGCTCGAGCGGGTGCGGCGGCTCGGCGCCGACGATCGGGTGGCGCTCGTGCGTGCGTATGTGGGGGAGCGCGAGAACCGCCGTCACAAGCCCGGTCGGGCGTTCGAGCGCGTCGGTTACCGCTTCGACGTGCTGTCCGATTACGGCGCCTTCCGCGATCTCCAGCGACACCGGCTGCTCACGATCGAGTGGCAGCGACTCACCCCGCACCACGGGTACGTGCGGCCGGATGTGATCGACGAGGCGGGACTCGCCGAGTTGTTCGACTCGGCGATGACACGTTCGGCCGCGCTGTACGACGCGCTGAGCACGGACTATCCCGAGCAGGCTTCGTACGCCGTGGCGATGGCGTACCGGCTCCGGTACGTCATGCAGTTCAACGCTCGTGAGGCGATCCACCTCCTCGAGCTGCGATCATCGGCGCAGGGACATCCGGCGTACCGGCGGGTGGCGCTCGAGATGCATCGTCAGATCGCGGAGGTCGCCGGGCATCACGCGATCGCCGATGCGATGGTCCACATGACCACCGAAGCGCCCGAACTGGAGCGGCTCGAGTCGGAGCGACGGGCCGAGTCACGTCGCCAGCCGCGCTGACGAGCCTGATCGGGTCGGCTCACTTCTCGTCGTCTCGATGATCGTCTGGTCGCCGACCGGACGGCTGGATGTGACGGTTGTCACATGACGGCTTCGTAGTGCCTGGACATGCCGCCTCTATGCTCCGGCGCGGCAACCCCGGGTGAGGACTGGAAAATGGCCGACGACGACGAGATTACGGACCCCGCGACCGACGACGTCGACGACGCCGATCCCGATGAGGATGCCGAGGAGTCCGAAGACGTCGAGGTCGAGCCGGACGAGGACGCCTTCATCGAGGACGACGACGCGCTGTTGGCCCTCGACACCGATGACGACGACGATGTCGTCGTCGACGATGTGGTCGACGAAGAGGACGCCGAGGACGACGACGAGGACGACACGGTCGCGGCCCGCAAGAAACGGCGCAAGACTGCAACCACTCCCGAAGAGGAGGAGGACGACGACGACGAGGACCTCGTGTCGCCCGACGACGTCGAAGCCGACCTCGATCGGATCCTCAAGGACCGGATGGTCACCGTCGAGGAGGACGACGACGAGGACGAGGAGGCCGACGAGCCCGAGGAGCGGGCCGAGGCCGGCGATCGTCTGCAGCCCAAACGAGCCGACGAGACGCTGTGCGGGAGCTGCTTCCTGCTGGTACGGCCAAACGCACCCGGTTGTCCGGTCGGGGACGACAACTGCCCGATCTTCAAGTGATCGACCCCGACGTCCGCACGGCCGAGCCCGCCGACGTCCCACAACTCGTTCACCTCGAGGCCGAGGCACGGAGCGCCTTGGTCGACCAGCGGGGTGGAGCGCGCTGGCTCGAGGAGCACCCGCTCATCGGTGAGCGATGGCCCGATCGGCTCGCGTCCGACACCGTGTTCGTGGCGCCGATCGACGACGTCCTCGTCGGATATGTCGTCGTCGTCGACGAGAGCCCTGAGATCAGCCGAGTCGATCAGGTCTTCGTGCTGCCAGGGGCACGCGAGCTCGGCTTCGGCGACGCGATGCTGGCGGCCGGCTTGCAGCACGCCAGGACCCGCGGCGCCGTCGTGTTCGAGGGAGAGGCACTCCCCGGCGATCGTGACACCAAGAACCTCTACGAGCGGGCCGGGATCACGGCGCGCCTGATCACTGTGTCGACGCGGCTCGTCCGCTGACCGTGGCCGGCGTCAGCGGCCGGTCCACTTGGGCGGGCGCTTCTCGATGAACGCCGTCAGCCCTTCGTGGGTGTCCTCGGATGCCACGACGACCGCGAACTCCTCGTTCGTCATCCGCTTGAGCGCCTCGTCGTCGGCGTACGCCGACGCCAGTACCACCTTGCGACTCGCCCACACCGCGAGCGGGGCGTTGGCAATGATCTGGTCGGCCAGCCGGAAGGCCTCGTCGACCGCTTCGCCGGGCGCGACGAGCCGCGACACCAGCCCGAGCTCGTATGCACGCTGGGCGGGGATCGGCTCACCAGTGAGGATCGCTTCCATCGCCGCCGCCTGACCGATGGCGCGAGGCAGGCGGAACAGTCCGCCGGCACCCGCGATCAGGTTGCGCTTGACCTCGGCCAGGCCGAATGCCGAGCGCGTCGTCGCCACGACGAGGTCGGAGGCGAGCACGATCTCGCATCCGCCGGCGGTCGCCAGCCCGTCGACGGCGACGATCACCGGCTTGCGACGCTCGCGGTAGACGAACCCGGCGAACCCACCCCGTCGAGTTCCGAGCGAGTCGCCCTGCCCGGCGTTGATTGCCTTCAGATCGGCGCCGGCGGAGAACACCGGTCGCTCCTGGCCCTCGGTGTTGGCGCGCAGGATCCCGACCCAGACCGACTCGTCGTCCTCCATCTGATCGATCGCCGCCTCCATCGCCGTGGCGACGTCGCCGTTGACGGCGTTACGCGCCTCCGGCCGGTTCAGCGTGATCAGCGCGACGCGCCCACGCACCTCATAGGTGACGATGTCTGACATGCGACGCCGATGGTAGGTGTGCGCCCGCAGACGGGGCGAACCCGCGCCGTCAGACCGGTGGCACGTCGCCGACCGCCGGGTCGGCCTGGACCGTCTCGTGCTCGTCGACGTGATCGGGTTCGGCAGTGGATTCGTCAGCGCTCGGATCGCCTTGGTCACCTTGTTCAGCCTCCGGCGCAGAAGACAGTGACGGAGGCGTGGTTTCGGGTTCGGGCGGGGGCGTGATCACTGGTTCGTCCGTGACCGGATCGGCTTGGTCACCCTGTTCAGCCTCCGGCGCGGAAGACGGTGACGAAGGAGATTCGTCGACAGGGGTGGGTGTTTCGTCCGCTGCGGATTCCGGTGCGGGTGTCTCGTCGGCGGCGGGTTCCGGTGTTGGGGTCGTCTCGGGCGGGGCTGACTTCTCGTTGGTCTTGGCTGGCTTCTTGGGCGCCGCGCCGGACTTGCGGGGTTGACCGGAGGCGGGCGAGTCGGGCTTGCGGGGTGGTTTGGCCGACTTGGGGCGGGCGGTCGGGCGCAGCGGCTTGGGCATCGATGCGTTCGGTGCCGGCTCGATGCCGAACATCGCCGCCACCTGTGGCAGCGCCGGCGCCAGGCGGGTGACCGTCTGGCGCAACTCGTCGGCGACGGTGGTGGGTGGCCCGCTGGGCGCGACGTGGGTTCGGATCGGTGAGAAGGCGGCAGCCTCGAGCACCGCGCACCACCGCTCGGCGCCGTCGTTCGGGGTGAGTGACGCGTTGGCGCCATCCGTCAGCCGCTGGGACAGCTCGGTCGGGAACGGCACGCCCGCCTTCGGCGGTTGCGACGACAGCCGCAGCGCCCGGATCACACGTCCGACGCGCAGCGCGGCGTCGATGTCGCCGAACCACAGCTGCAACTCCTGCTCCTGCTTGGTGGCGAGGGCAGCCTTGAGCTCACCGGCGAGCTGTCGCGTCGTCTCGTCGCGGGCGACCATCGGATCGTCGGACGAGGCCACCACGCTCCGGAGGTCACGCAGATCGAGGTGCTCGATCTGACTGCTCGCCGCCTCGGCACGGTCGAGCCACTCGGCGACGCGCAACCGCGGGAGCAGCTCCTCGGCCATCTTGAGCACGCTGCCTTCCGGCATCGGCGCCTTGCCCTCGGCGGTGAGCTTCTGGTTGTCGTCGCGCAGACGCTGACGCACTGCGGCCAGGCCCTGTAGGGCGAGCTCGGCGATCGGCCGCTGCTCCTCGGGGAGGGCGTCGAGCACGGCGGTCCGGTTCGCCTTGCCGGGACGCAGCCGCTTGGGCTTGGGGCGCTGTGGAAGCTCTGGTGGGGGAGTGAAGTGGGGACGCGAGCGATCCGGACGCGACTCGCGATGTTCGCCACGATCGGGCCGATCCGTGCGCTCACCACCGCGCTGGCTGCGCTCGGGACGGCGGTCGGCGCGCGGGCCGCGGTCGGCGCGGTCGGGCCGCTTGGGCCGTTCGTCGCCATCGCGTCGTGGTCGCTCGGATCGCTTGCCGTCCCGGCGGTCTCTGCTGTCGGACCGGTCGCGCTCGGCGCGCTGTTGGATGACCGGCTCGAACGGTTGCTCGCTCGGCAACAGCTCGAGCACTGCGTCCTTGTCGACCTTCTGGCGGCCGTGGACGACCGACAGCACCGTGATGCCGTCGATCTCCTGCTCGACTTCGACCTTGAACTCGTCACCGACCTTCGGCTGGCCGGGCAGGATCGACGAGTCGACGATGCCCCGCGGCTCACGAGCGCCCGAGGCGCGCCACGTCCAGCTGCCGTCGGGACGCGAACTCGTGAGCTCGATGTCGATCCTGCGGGGCATGGAGATCAACGGTACCCCCTGCATTCGGGGGTTGGGTTCATCCGTATTGGCGGCCATCCCGCTCCAGTACGTTCGTCAGGTGCCGATCTACGCCCTTGACGACCAGATCCCGTCGATCCACCCCGACGCCTACGTGCACCCCGACGCAGTCGTGATCGGCTCGGTGACGATCGGGGCCGGGAGCTCGGTCTGGCCCGGCGCCGTGCTCCGCGGCGACGACGGGTACATCGTCGTGGGCCAACGGACCAGCATCCAGGACAACAGCGTGCTGCACGTGACGGCCGAGCACCCGACGATCGTCGGCGACGATTGCGTGATCGGTCACATCGCGCACCTCGAGGGGTGCACCATCGAGAACGGGGCGATGGTCGCCAACGGGGCGATCGTCCTGCACCGGTCGGTCGTCCGCAGCGGGGCGATCGTCGCGGCCAACGCCGTCGTCCTCTACGACGTCGACGTGCCGAGCGGGGCGATCGCGGTCGGCGCCCCGGCAACCATCAAGCCCGGTCGGGCGCGGCCCGACGACATCAGCAGCGGATCGGAGAGCTACGTGGCGCGGGCGGTCAGGTACCGGGGCGCACTGCGCCGCATCGACTGACACCGGCCCGTGAGGGAAGGGTGGTCAGCGGCGTTCGGCGAGGGCGGCGACGATGGCCGCCGCGCGCGGCAGCGACGGGACGGCTCCCGCGACGGTCGTGGCGAGTGCCCCGGCGGCGGCGGCCCAGGTGAGCGCCACGTCGATCGGATCACCCACCGCGAGACGGGCGCAGAACGCGCCGCAGAACGCATCGCCGGCACCCGTGGTGTCGACGGGTTCGACCGGCAGGGGAGGGATGGCCGTCGAGCCCGTCGCCGAGTACCACCTGGCACCGTCGCGGCCGAGTGTCACGACCACCGCCCCCGGTCCGCGTTCGAGGAGGTGCTCGGCACCGCCGAGCAACCCAACCTCGTGCTCGTTCGGCACGATGACGTCGGTCAGGACCAGCAGCTCGTCGGGGAGCTCGGCGGCCGGCGCCGGGTTGAGCACGGTGGTCGATCCCGCCGCCCGTCCGAGCCGGAACGCGTCGATGACGGCGTCGAGCGGGATCTCGAGTTGGGCGAGCACGACGTGGGCCGCTGGCATCGAGTCGACCACGACCGTCGCGTTGGCGCCGGGGACGACGACGATCGAGTTCTCGCCATCGTCACCGACGGTGATCAGCGCCCGCCCCGTCGAAACGTCGTCGACGACGCCGACCCGGGTGTGGTCGATGCCGTCGACCTCGAGCACCGTGCGAAGGAGCGCCGCCGCGGCGTCACTGCCGAGCGCTCCGAGGAAGGCGGTGTTGGCGCCGCAGCGGGCGGCGGCGACCGCCTGGTTGAGCCCCTTGCCCCCTGGGTGTTCGGCGTACGAGTGGCCGAGCACGGTCTCGCCCGGCGCCGGTGCGCGAGCCGCCGTGGCGACGAGATCGAGGTTGGCGCTGCCGACAACGCAGACGTCGAACATCGGCGCCGTGGGGCGGTGGGATCAGCCGGCGGAGCGGGCGCGCACGCCGATCGGGGCGATCAGGCGGTAGCCGGCGGCATGGCGTTCGTCCTCGCTCTCGCCGCCCCAGAACCCGTATTCGTGCTGTGACCGTGCAAAATCGCGGCACGTCGCGTTGACCGCGCACCCGCGACACACCTGGCGGGCCGTCGCCTCACGGCGCTCACGAGCCTGCGGACGCTCGGCCGGGGACGGGAAGAACAGATGGGTGAGACCCTTACACGCAGCTTCGCGCATCCAATCGTCGTCAGTCTGCTGACGTGTGCTGACGATCTCGACTGCAACCATCGAAAGCCCCCTGCTGACCCAGTACTTGACCCCAATACCCCCGCTCCGCAGACTAAACGGTCGACAATTCTGTGGTCAATTGCATGTTGCAAGGATCTTGCCCACACCCTGCGCGAACACGTCGACATCGTCGGCGGTGGTGTCCCAGGCGGTCATCCATCGCACCTGGTGGCTGCTCACGTCCCAATCCCAGAAGAAGCACCACTCGCGTAGCGGCTCGATCGCGGCCGGTGGAAGACGGGGGAACAGGCTGTTGACGCAAGGGGAGGCATCCAGGTCGACCCCGTCGATGCCGGCGGTGCGGCGGTGGAGGAGGGCGGCCATCTCGTTGGCGTGCGAGGCCAGCTCGATCCACAACCCGTCGTCGAGCAGGGCGTTGAACTGCGCCGCGACGAATCGCATCTTCGACGCCAGCTGGGTGACCTGCTTGCGCACGAACGGCGCGAGCGCCCCCAGCTCTGGGTTGAGGTACACGACCGCCTCGCCGCCGAGCAGCCCGTTCTTGGTGCCGCCGAAGCTGAGCACGTCAACCCCGGCGTCGACGGTGAGCGACCGCAGCGCGGCGACCGTTCCGCCGAGTGCCGCCACAGCGTTGGCGATGCGAGCGCCGTCGACGTGCACCGACATCCCCAACCGATGCGCCGTCTCACACAGCGCGCCGATCTCGTCCGGCGTGTACAGCGTGCCGAGCTCGGTGCTCTGCGTGAGCGACACGACGCCGGGCTGGGCGTGGTGGATCACCCCGATCAGATGGCCGAGCTCCTCGAGCTGTTCCGGACGGAGCTTGCCGTCGTCACTCGGCAGGTCGATCAGCTTGGCGCCGAGGATCCGCTCCGGTGCGCCCGTCTCGTCGACCGCGATGTGCGACCAGTTCGTGCACACGATCGCGTGCGCCGGCTTCAACATCGTGGCCAGCGCGAGCACGTTGGCACCCGTTCCCGTGAAGGCGAGGAACGTCTCGGCCGTCGGGCCGAACAACTCGCGGAAACGGGCCTCGCACTCGCGAGTGTGGACGTCTTCGCCGTACGCCATGACGTGGCCGGTGTTGGCGGCGGTCACTGCTTCGACGACGCGTGGGTGAGCACCCGCGAAGTTGTCGCTGGCGAACGAACAATTCGGGGCGGGCGGCAGCGTCACCGCACCAGTATGGCCAGGCCTCCCGTGAGGGGCTCCCGGCCGTCGCCCTCCCGACCGTCGACGCGTAGCGCGCTACCGTCGCGCCCCCATGGAGGTCGCGGA
Organism: Ilumatobacteraceae bacterium; assembly: GCA_963776935.1. Lineage (GTDB taxonomy): Bacteria > Actinomycetota > Acidimicrobiia > Acidimicrobiales > Ilumatobacteraceae > JALOLG01. Next base: position 824,129 of record CAVZOP010000002.1, read on the forward strand.
GCGCATTCGGGCGGCCGGCAACGAGCTGACGACCGCCGAACGGCGGGTCGCCGAGGCGATACTCGCCCGGCCCCAGGCGGTGGGCTTCGGCACGGTCGCCGATCTGGCGCTCGCCGCCGGGGCAGGGGCCGCGACCGTCGTCCGTCTCGCCGGCAAGCTCGGGTTCGACGGCTACACCGACCTCCAGGCATCCGTGCAACGCGATCTCCTGCATCAGCTCCGCCCGGCCGCCGATCGGATCCGCGACGAGATCGGCGACGGGATGATGGACCGCCACCTGGCGACCGAGCTCGGCAACGTGCAGGCGACGCTCGACGGCGTCGACAACGACGGGCTGACCGAGTTGGTGGAGCGGCTGTGCGATCTCGACGCTCCCGTGGTGGTGCTGTCCGGAGATGCCTCCGACGGTGTGGCGCGCCAGTTCATCGACGAGCTGGCGCTGCTCCGACCGGGCGTCACCCGGCTCGGTGGCAACGAGGTCGCCGTTCGTCGCGACGTCAGCTTGCTGTCGGAGTCGACCACCGTCGTCGTGATCGACGTCCGGCGCTACGACCGGTGGGTGCTCGACACGGTGGCCACCGCGCACGCCCGGGGGATGTGGATCGCGGCGTTGACCGACAGCTATCTGTCGCCGCTCGCCGCCAACGCCGACCGCACGTTCGTGCTGTCCGCCGGATCGGTCGGGCCGTTCGACAGCCACGTCGGCACGCTCGCGCTCTTGAACCTCGTCGTCACCGAGGTCGCGGGGCGGCTGCGATCGACCGCATCCAGCCGCCTCGATCGCGTCGAGGAGGCGTGGCGGGCGGCCAGCTCGCTCACCGAATCGTGAGCTTCCACCGTCGATAGCCTCGACCTGGTGACCGCGAACGAGACGCGACGGCGCCGAACGTTCGCCATCATCAGCCACCCGGACGCCGGCAAGACGACGTTGACCGAGAAGTTCCTGCTGTACGCGGGCGCCGTCGGTGAGGCGGGTGCGGTCAAGGCGCGGGCGGGACGGCGGTCGACCACGAGCGACTGGATGGAGATGGAGCAGAAGCGCGGCATCTCGATCTCGTCGACCGCGCTCCAGTTCCCGTTCCGCGACCACGTGCTCAACCTGCTCGACACGCCCGGCCACCGCGACTTCTCGGAGGACACGTATCGAGTGCTCGCCGCGGTCGACGCGGTGGTGATGGTGCTCGACAGCGCCAAGGGCATCGAACCGCAGACGCTGAAGCTGTTCGAGGTCTGTCGGTCGCGCGGCCTGCCGGTGCTGACGTTCCTCAACAAGTTCGACCGTCCCGGTCGCGACCCGCTCGAACTGCTCGACGAGATCGAGAAGCAGATCGACCTGCGCCCGACCCCCGCGACGTGGCCGGTCGGCCTCCCGGGCGAGTTCCACGGTGTGATCGATCGGCGGACCGGCCACTTCATCCGCTTCACGCGCACCACCCGCGGTTCGGCGATCGCGCCGGAGGAGGACGTCGACGCCGAGCGGGCAGCGGCGGAGGAGGGGAGCGCGTGGTCGCGCGCGGTCGACGAGTGCGGCCTGCTCGACGCGATCGGCGCCGACGTCGATCCGGTGTCGTTCCTGGCGGGGGAGTCCACACCCGTGTTCGTCGGCTCGGCGCTCACGAACTTCGGCGTGCGCCACCTGCTGGAGGCGATCATCGACCTGGCGCCGCCGCCGAGCCCCCGTCTCGACATCGCCGGCATCCCTCGACCGATCGATTCGCCGTGTTCGGCATTCGTCTTCAAGGTGCAAGCCAACATGGATCGGTCGCACCGCGACCGCATCGCGTTCGTACGGATCTGCTCGGGTCGTTTCGAGCGAGGGATGGTCCTCACCTCGGCGCGCACCGGCAAGCCGTTCGCGACGAAGTACGCATCGACGGTGTTCGGCGCCGAGCGGTCCACGGTCGACCTGGCGTTCCCGGGCGACGTGGTCGGGCTCGTGAACGCCAACGGGCTCAACATCGGAGATTCCCTCTACGACGGCGAACCGGTGGAGTTCCCGCCGATCCCGCGCTTCTCACCGGAGGTGTTCGCCTCGGCCCGCCCACTCGACTCGGGACGCTTCAAACAGTTCCGCCGTGGGCTGGCACAGCTCGACGAGGAGGGTGTGGTGCAGGTGCTGCGAGATCCGGACATGGGTGACAGCGCTCCCGTGCTGGCCGCCGTCGGCCAGCTCCAGTTCGAGGTCTTCGCCAATCGACTCGACGTCGAGTTCGGGGCACCGATCGAGGTGTTGAGCTCGCCGTACGAGGCGATCCGGCTCACCGACGCGGCGTCGGCCGATCGGCTCCGCCAGATCAGCGGCATCCGGGTCATGGAGCGCGGCGACGGCGAGCTGGTCGCACTGTTCGAGAGCCGCTACCGGCTGCAGCGGATCGAATCCGACGAACCCGACCTCCGCCTCGACCACATCGTCGCCGGTTAAGGCGTTCTGTCTGCCTCAGACGGGCCCACGCGCAATCTGAGGCAGACAGAACGGTGGGGTGGCATCATTTCGTCATGACGAAAGAGGGGAGACGGTGCCGGTGGTGCCGGCGGGTGCTTCCGGAGACGAGTGGTCGCGGGCGGCCGCGCGAGTTCTGCTCGCAGCGCTGCCGGCAGTGGGACTGGGTGGCCCGGCAGCGAGCATCGGAGTTGCAACTCAGCGAAGGCGAGTTGGTGATCGCCAGGGCCGAGCTCGACGCGCTGCACGACGACCTGTACGTGCTCGCGTGCGCGGTCGACGACGCCGAGCGCGATCTGGCGGCCGCCGGTGCCAAACCATCGGTCCGGGAGCTCACCGACATCCTGCGGTGGGTCCTCGACGCCGCCCGGCCACTGCGCGACCGCGAGCTCTCCGCACCGTCACCATCCGACTGATTTCCGTCATGACGTAATCCCCCCTCGGAGGGGTCCACTGGGTCAACGATGTAACGCCCATAATCATCGTTATGTCAACTCGTCCACATTCGACTCGAAAACTCTCTACGTATGGTGAAGACTGAGGTTATGGTGACTCCCCTGGCTCGGAGAGGCGCCGTGTCGAAGCTAGCTCGGAGGACGGCGGTTGCAGCCCGGCGATGGCTGCACCGATAGGCAGAGCGTCCAGTTGGGAGGAGGCCACCATGTTGAACAGCCACATCAGACCGTCACACCATCGAGCTGTTGTAGAGGCTTATAGTCGCGCCGGTCGGGGCGGCAGGCCGGTGCGGCGGTTGATGGTGCTCGTGGGCGGTGTCGCGATGGGCGTCGGATCGATGGTGCTGCCGTCGACGGTCGCGCTCGCCGGGCCGGCGCCGCAATCCTCGGCCCCGGCGACAGCCATCATCGGTCTCCAGCAAGGGAGTCGTGGGGACGCCGTTCGAACGTTGCAGCAGGCGCTGGTGTCCGCCGGCATCAACCCTGCCGGCGGTGTGGACGGGATCTTCGGCGTCGGCACGGCGGCCGCCGTCAAGCAGTTCCAGTCGGCCAAGGGGCTCAACGCCACCGGTGTGGTCGACGCAGCCACGGCTGCGGCGCTGGCAGGCAACTCCGGGGCGTCGGCGAGCCCGATGTTCGGTCTCAAGATCGGTGCCCGCGGCGATGCGGTGCGTCAGCTCCAAGCCACCCTCGTGGCCCGCGGCTACAAGACCACCGGCGACGCCGACGGCGCCTTCGGTGTCAACACCGTCAACGCCCTGACGAGCTTCCAGTACGCCCAGCGGATCAAGGTCACCGCCAAGGTCGACGAGGCCACCCTCGCCGCCCTCGGCACCCCCGCCCCCGTCCCAGCCACCCAACCAGCACCAGCCGCACCAGCACCGGCCACCCCGTCGAGCCCGATGTTCGGTCTCAAGATCGGTGCCCGCGGCGATGCGGTGCGTCAGCTCCAAGCCACCCTCGTGGCCCGCGGCTACAAGACCACCGGCGACGCCGACGGCGCCTTCGGTGTCAACACCGTCAACGCCCTGACGAGCTTCCAGTACGCCCAGCGGATCAAGGTCACCGCCAAGGTCGACGAGGCCACCCTCGCCGCCCTCGGCACCCCCGCCCCCGTCCCAGCCACCCAACCAGCACCAGCCGCACCGGGTGGCGGCGGGCTCGGGTTCGCGGCGTACGGCGAGCGCGGTGCTCGTGTCACGACGCTGCAGCGGGCGCTGATCAATGCCGGGATCACCGTGCGCGGCGGTGCCGACGGCATCTTCGGTTCGGGGACGGCCGCGGCGGTCATGGCGTTCCAGAAGGCCAAGGGCATCCCTGCCACTGGCGTCGTCAACCAGGCCACCGCCGAAGCGTTGGCGTTGACCCCCGGCACCGCACCGCCCGCCGTCGCCGCCCCCTCGGTCACGTTGCAGGCGTTTCCCGTGCAGGGCAAGTGCTTCTTCGGCGACACCTGGCACGTCTCTCGCGGCTCGGGTCGCCTCCACGAGGGTGTCGACATCGGCGCCGCCGAGGGCAAGTACGTGTACGCCGCGGCCGACGGTCGGATCACCAAGCAGTACGTGGCCGGCACCAACCAGCTCACCGGGAACGGACTGATCGTCCGGATGGCCGACGGGACGTACTTCTTCTACGCCCACCTCCAGGGCTTCGCGCCCGGGATCGGGGTCGGAACACCGGTGAAGGCCGGCCAGATCATCGGCTACGTGGGGACCACGGGCAACAGCGGCATCCCCCACCTCCACTTCGAGGTGCACCCCAAGGGTGGCGCGGCGGTCAACCCGTACCCGCTGATCAAGGCGATCAACGGCTGCGGCACCACCACTCCCCCTCCGCAGCCCTGACATACGGTTCGCCGCATACAGTCGGCGCGCATGTCCCTGCCGCGCGCCTCGCGCCCTGCCGACGAGATCCTCGCCGAGCTCGACGCCCTGAAACAGCACGACGTGAGGTGGAAGGACGGACGGGCGTTCACCCTCGCCTACTACGCCGGCCCCGAGGTGGCGGCCCTCGGTGACGAGGCCTACCGGCGCTTCAGCTCCGACAACGCACTCAACACCGACGCCTTTCCGAGCCTGCGCCGGATCCAGGCCGATGTCGTGGCGATGACGGCCGACCTGCTCGACGGCGGGCCCGAGGCAGCGGGATTCATGACGACGGGCGGGACGGAGAGCCTCCTGATGGCCGTGAAGGCGGCGCGTGAGCGGGGCCGTGCCGAGCGCGACATCACACGGCCGAACATCGTGTTGCCGACGAGCGCCCACGCGGCGTTCGAGAAGGGCTGCCACTACTTCGGCCTCGAGAGCCGGCGCGTCGACGTGCGGCCCGACTGGCGCGCCGACGTCGACGCCATGGCCGACGTGATCGACGACGACACCGTGCTCGTGGTCGGCTCGGCTCCGCAGTACCCCCAGGGTGTCGTCGATCCGATCCCCGAGATCGCCGCCCTCGCCGCCGACCGCCGGATCAACTGTCATGTCGACGCCTGCATGGGAGGGATGGTGCTCCCCTACCTGGCGCGCCTCGGTGAGTCGATCGCGCCGTGGAACTTCTCGGTGCCGGGCGTGACGAGCATCTCGGTCGATCTCCACAAGTTCGGGTACACGAGCAAGGGCGCTTCGGTCATCGTCCACCGCAGTCGTGAGCTGCGCAGCCACCAGACGTTCGTGACGAACAACTGGCTCGGCGGCACGTACGGATCGTCGGGTGTGCTCGGTACCAAGGGTGGCGGTGCGATGGCCGCCGCCTGGGCCGTGATGAACCACCTCGGTGACGAGGGCTATCTCCGACTGGCGGAAACGGCGCGACGGGCGACGCTCGAGTTGGCGGCGGCCATCGATGCGCATCCGGAGTTGGAGCTGCGGGCGCGACCCGACACGACCATCGTCGCCTTCGGCGCCGCCGACCCCGCACGGCTCGATGTGTTCGCGCTCGCCGACGAGCTGTGGCGGCGGGGCTGGTACGTCGATCGCCAACAACCGCCCGACACGCTGCACTGCACGGTCAACGCGGTGCACGACGGGCTGATCCCCGAGTTCGTGGCCGAACTGCACGCCTCGATCGACACGATCGTCGACGCCGCCACGGCCGGCACCGCCGGTGCGTACGGCACGCTCGAGTGACGGTGGTCGAACAGATGCAGGTCGACGTCCAGTTCAACCCGGCAGCGGCACCATGGCCGCTGTTCCGGGACGCGACGCTCGCGGCCGAGGCGGCCGGGTTCGGGGCCGTCTGGGTGCTCGATCACCTCGCCGGGGTTTCGATGAAGGGCACGGGCATGCTCGAGTGCTTCACGTGCCTCGGCGCGCTCGCGACCACGACGACGACGATCGGGCTGGGGACGCTCGTGGCCAACGTCTGGAACCGCGAGCCTGGTGTGCTCGCCGTCGCCGCCGCGAGCGTGTGCGAGATGGCCGATCGTCCGATCCTGCTCGGACTCGGCGCCGGCACGTCGCCGACGAGCAAGTACGCGGCCGAACAGCACGCCGTCGGGGCCACGGTCGCGTCGACGCTCGCCGAACGTCACGCTCGCGTGATCGCCGTGCTCGATCTGCTCGACACGATGTTCGATCCCGACCGGCCCGAGGAGTTCGCGACGTTCCCACTCCCCCACCACCGCCCGCCGACGTTGCTCGGCGTCAACAGCGTCCGTCTGGCGACGGTGGCGGGAGCGCGCGCCGGCGGCATCAACGTGTGGTGGGGCCACCCCCGACGTGACGAGTTCCTTGCCGCTGCCGACGCCGCCCGGGCCGACGACACGCCGTTCCTCCGCACCACGTACGAGTGGTGGGACGACGACCTGCTCGACGCAGGTCACCCGGTGCGGCTCGACATGGCAGCCGCCGGGATCGATCGCCTGATCCTCGCCGAGGCCGGGACCCCCGACCCGAGCGCGATCGCCGCGATGCGCCCAAATGCGACATGATCGATCGCCGTGAGCTGCCGAGACAGGACGGGAAACGATGGACCTCGTCGTAGGTGACGACGGAGAGCACCGCTGCGGATGGGGCACGTCGACGCCCGACTACGTGGCGTACCACGACACCGAGTGGGGCTTCGGGGTCACCGACGACCACCGATTGTTCGAGAAGCTGTGCCTCGAGGGGTTCCAGTCGGGGCTGTCGTGGCTGACGATCCTCCGCAAGCGCGAGAGCTTCCGATCGGCGTTCGCCGGCTTCGATCCGGTCGCGGTCGCGGCGTTCGACGAGCACGACGTCGAACGGCTGCTGGCCGACGCCGGGATCGTGCGTCACCAGGGCAAGATCCGCTCGACGATCAACAATGCCAATCGAGCGCTCGAGATGGTCGCCGAGTTCGGGTCGCTGGCGGCCTACGTGTGGCCGCACGCCACGTTCGGAGCGGCGCCGACGGAGATCCCCGCGCTCACCGAGGCCTCGACCGCGATCTCGAAGGACCTCAAGCGGCGCGGCTGGTCGTTCGTCGGCCCGACCACGGTGTACGCCTTCATGCAGGCAATGGGTCTCGTGAACGATCACCTCGAAGGCTGCTGGGTGCGTGACGATGCCGAGCGCGGCCGGCGTACCGCCTACGCCTCGGTGACCGCCTGAGAGAGCAGCACATCGGGCCGACGACGAGCCGAGCCGCCCTCCACGTGCGGCAGCAGTGTCCGTCCTACGCTGCACCGTCGTCATGTCGCCTGCCCGGGTCCTTGTCATCGCCTTGCCGTGCGCCGTCGCGGCGTGCACGTTCGGGCCGCAGGAATCGAGCCGCTTCGACGAGACGACTCCCGTGACGGTGACCGTCGTCGACGAACGCGGTGCCCCCGTCGCCGGGGCGACGGTCGACGTCGTCGGCGGATCCGACGTCGAGACGGACGACCAAGGCGAGGTCGAGCTGGCCCTCAGCCGCCCGATCTCGGCGATCGTGACCGCACCGGAGACGGTGCCGGAGCCGGTGGCGATCGGGCCGCGCGACGACCAGCTCACGGTGCGCCTTTTCGACCGGGTCGGACGCGACGGTGACGAGCGGGTCGCGCTGCACTTCGGAGGCGATGTGATGCTCGGCCGTCGCTACCAGGAGCCGACACGACCGGGCACGCCCGTCGTGGACGACTCCACATCGGCGAGGCGTGTCGTCGAGGATCTGGGGCCGCTGACTGCGGCCGCGGATGCGACGGTCGTCAACCTCGAGACCGTCGTCGGCGAGCTCCCTCCCGAGCTCGCCTATCCCGGCAAGCGCTTCCTCCTCCAGTCGCCTCCGGTCGTTGCCGACATGCTCGACGAACTCGGCGTCGACCTCGTCACGCTCGGCAACAACCACGCCTTCGACTGGAAGGACGAAGGCGTGGTGTCGACGCTCGAAGCGCTCGATGAAGCCGGGATGCCATCGGTCGGATCGGCGCTCACCACGGCCGAGTCGCAGCGCGGGGTGCTGGTCGACGCGGCCGGTGCGTCGATCGGTGTGGTGTCGATGACGACGGTCAATGGTGACTTCGTCAACGACCAACTCCCCACCGCCGAGGACCCGATCCCGGCCGACCTTCCGCCGTCGGAGTCCTGGCAATACCAGCCCCGGGTCGTCTCGTACGGTGCGGAGGGCGAGGCCGGCTACCTGGCCCCGGCGTCGCGCCGGGCGGGCGACGCGTGGGTCGAGTTCGAGCGCCTGGCGCCTTCGCTCACCGACGCCGAGCAAGCCGAGCTGTGGTCCGCGATCACCGCACCGGCGGCGTATCCGGAGCTGCAGGACTGGGTGGCGCGGCGCGGTCACGGTGGCGCCGCGCCCTACTCGGCGCGTGCCATGGCCACCGAGATCGAGCGACTGCGGGGCGCGGGCGCCGACATCGTCGTCGCCCAGTTCCACGGCGGATTCCAGTTCGCCGAGGTCAAGAGCACGTTCCTGCGCCGCATCTCGGAGGCGGCGATCGACGCCGGCGCCGACATGGTGATCTCCCACCACCCGCACGTCCTGCAGGGTGTCGAGTGGTACCGCGGCCACCTGATCGCCTACAGCCTCGGCAATCTCGTGTTCGACCAGGACTTCCTCGCCACGTTTCCGTCGGCGATCCTGCGCGTGGTCGTTGCCGGGGGCGAGCTCGTCGAGGCCCGCTTCCTGCCGGTGATGATCGACGACTACCGCCCGGTGGCGGTCACCGGCGAGGTCGCCGAACGCGTCGTCCGCCTGCTCGACGCCCGTTCGGCGGCACCGGCCGAGAGCGAGCGGATCGAGGTGCTCCAGGTCGGCGGCGTCCTCGTCGAGACGCAACCACCTGGCGTGGAGCCGGCGACGGTGCGATTCGAACGCAACTCCGGTGTCGTCGAACTGGACCGCCGGTCGGTCACGTCCGACGTCGTCGTCGGCGCCACCGAGCCGGCGACGCTCCCACCCTGCCTCCTGCTGCGGGCCGACCAGCTCCCCGACGGCGTCGAGTACGGGCTCGACCTGTTTCGGTGGGGCGGGTTCGACGACAACACGGCCGACGGCGATCGGGGTGCGCCGATGCACTGGGTCACCCCCGAGTCGCCCGATCGTTGGTCGCTCGTCCAGGGCCCGACCGACGATCCCAACGACGACGCGCTCGAGCTCATCACCGACGCCAACGAACCGGTCAGCACGCGGTTCGTGGCCAGGGTGGGGGTCACCGAGCACCGGCTGTACGACACCGACGATGGGCGTCCGGCCGACGCTCCCCCGAGCTACACGATCTCACTCGACGCCCGACGGGAGCGCGGTGAGGAGCCCGAACTGCGGTTGGTGGTCTACACCGTCGACGACGAGGACCCGACCAGTGATCCCGAGTCGACCGTGATCCGCGATGTCGACATACCGCTCCCCGTCGCCGACGGCGAGGGCTGGACCCCGATCACGATCGAATTACCGGCCGACACGTTCGCCCCGGTCGACGGCAAGACCGCCGACGCCGCCCTGCTCTACGTGGTCACGCCGCCGGCGTTCCGTGGCTTGCTGGCGATCGACAACGTGCGGATCTACGAGTGGCGCGGTGTGCCACCCACCCAGATCGAGATGTGGACCGAGGTCGACGCGATCCGCGCTCCCGAGGCCGGCACGTACCGCATCACCGTGTCGGGGTGCTGACCTGGATACGCTGAGCTCGCCGATGACCCCGTTCGGGAGAGTCGACGACGCAGCCAGCGTCGCCGGCGCCGAAGGAGCAACCACCCCGGAATCTCTCAGGCGAACGGACCGAGTGGGTGAGGCACGCGCTGGAAAGCAGCCGGCTCGACCGGCTCGCCGACGGGGAAAGCCCACACCGGGTGAAACTCTCAGGCACCGATGACAGCGGGGGCGCCGACGTGCCGTGTCGATCACGGGACGGACCGAGTTTCATCGGAGGAAGCCCCATGACACAGACGCAGACCGGCTCGACGAGCATCGGCGCGCCGCCGGCCGACGACGAGTTCGTCGCCCGCCACATCGGCCCGACGCCGGCCCAGATCGAGCACATGCTGACCACGATCGGCGTGGCGTCGCTCGACGAGCTGATCGACCAGGCGGTACCGGCTTCGATCCGATTCCCCGGAGCACTCGATCTCCCCGGGCCGCGGAGCGAACGCGACGTGATCACCGAGCTCCGTGACCTCGCCCGACAGAACCGGGTGGTCACCAGCCTGATCGGGATGGGCTACACGAACACGATCATGCCGCCCGTGATCGCGCGGAACGTGTTCGAGAACCCGGCCTGGTACACCGCGTACACCCCCTACCAGCCCGAGATCAGCCAGGGTCGGCTCGAGGCCCTGCTCAACTTCCAGACGATGGTCGCCGAGCTGACCGGCCTCGACATCGCCAACGCCTCACTGCTCGACGAGGCGACCGCGGCGGCGGAGGCGATGACGATGGCCCGCCGCCTCGTGCGTGGCGCGGGCAACCGCTTCTTCGTCCATCACGACACGCACCCGCAGACGATCGCGGTGCTGACGACACGGGCCGAGCCGGTCGGCATCGAGCTCGTGGTCGGCGACGTCGACGCCCTTGCCGACGGACCGTGGTTCGGCGCCTTGTTCAGCTACCCGACATCGACTGGCTCGGTCACCGACTGGTCGACCGCGATCGAGGCGGTGCACAGCACCGGTGGGCTGGCGATCGTGGCGACCGACCTGCTCGCCTGCGTGATCATCACACCGCCCGGTCAGATCGGCGCCGACATCGTGGTCGGCTCCGCCCAACGGTTCGGGGTGCCGATGGGGTTCGGCGGGCCGCACGCCGGCTTCATCGCCGCTGGTGAGAGCGCCGCCAGGGCACTTCCGGGGCGCCTCGTGGGTGTGAGCACCGACACCGCCGGGCGCCCGGGCCTGCGGCTCGCGCTCCAGACCCGCGAGCAGCACATCCGGCGCGAGAAAGCGACGTCCAACATCTGTACCGCCCAGGTCCTGCTGGCCAACATCGCCGGCCTCTATGCCGCCTGGCACGGGCCAGAAGGCCTCGAACGCATCGCCTGGCGGGTGCACGGGCTCACGTCGGCGGTCGTAACCGGGTTGCGGGCGGCCGGACTCCGCGTCCGCCACGACACGTGGTTCGACACGGTCGTCGTCGACGGTGTCGATGCCAGATCTGTGAGTCGGGCCGCTCTCGATCTCGACCTCAACTTGAGGTTGATATCCGAGGATGCGGTAGGGCTGACCCTCGACGAGACGTCCAGCACCGAGGTGGTGGACCGGATCCTCGCCGCCTTCGGTGGGTCGCCATCCGGTGCGGCGGCCACTGGCGACGTCGAAAGCGGGCTCCCCGTCGACTGTCGCCGTACGGGCGAGTTCCTCACCCAATCCGTGTTCGGCAGGTACCACAGCGAGCACGAGATGCTCCGCTACCTGCGCCGCCTCGCCGACAAGGACCTGGCACTCGACCGGACGATGATCCCACTCGGTTCGTGCACGATGAAGCTCAACGCCACCACCGAGATGGTGCCGGTCAGCTGGCCCGAGTTCGCCGACATCCATCCGTACGCCCCGGCCGATCAGACCACTGGCTACCTGCTGCTGATCGCCGACCTCGAGCGCCGACTGGCCGAGATCACCGGCTACGACGCGGTGAGCCTCCAACCGAACGCAGGGAGCCAGGGCGAGTTCGCCGGGCTGCTGGCGATCCGCGCCTACCACCGCAGCCGCGGCGACGCACAGCGCACGGTCTGCCTGATCCCGTCGAGTGCGCACGGCACCAACGCCGCCAGTGCCGTGATGGCCGGCTTCGAGGTGGTCGTCGTGGCGTGTGACGACCACGGCAACATCGACGATGCCGACCTCACGGCCAAGATCGCCGCCGCGGCCGATCGGCTCGGGGCGATCATGGTCACGTATCCCTCGACGCACGGTGTGTTCGAGGAAGGCATCACCGAGCTGTGCCGGGCGGTGCACGATGCGGGCGGCCAGGTCTACGTCGACGGTGCCAACCTGAACGCCCTCGTCGGCGTCGCCCGGCCCGGGTCGTTCGGCGCCGACGTCAGCCACTTGAACCTGCACAAGACGTTCTGCATCCCCCACGGCGGGGGCGGTCCGGGCGTCGGGCCGATCGGGGTTCGGGCCCATCTCGCCGACTTCCTCCCCGGCGATCCGCTCGCCGCCCGGGGGCCGGTCGGTCCCGTCGCCGCAGCACGGTACGGGTCGGCCGGCATCCTGCCGATCCCCCTGGCGTATCTCTCGCTGATGGGCGCGGCCGGCCTGACCCGGGCGACGCACGTGGCGATCGCGGCTGCCAACTACGTGGCGACGCGACTGGCGGCCCACTATCCCGTGCTCTACACCGGTGCCCACGGACGTGTCGCCCACGAGTGCATCATCGACCTGCGCCCGATCACACGCGCCTGCGGAGTGACCGTCGACGACGTGGCGAAGCGGCTGATCGACTACGGCTTCCACGCACCGACGATGAGCTTTCCGGTGGCCGGCACGTTGATGATCGAGCCGACCGAGAGCGAAGACCTCCGCGAGCTCGATCGCTTCTGCGACGCGATGGCCGCGATCCGCGACGAGATCCGCCGGGTCGAGTCCGGCGAGTGGTCCGTCGACGAGAGTCCGTTGCGCCACGCGCCGCACACCGCCGAGGACGTGACGGGCGCCTGGGACCGCCCGTACCCCCGGCAACTCGGGATCTATCCGGTCGATGCGCTGCGCAACTCGAAATACTTCCCGCCCGTATCTCGCATCGACTCTGCGTACGGCGACCGCAACCTGGTGTGCTCGTGCGAACCGCTCGAGGCGTATGCCCAGTAGCTTCAACTGTCGTGGGTGACAACGACCAGCAGCAACGTCACGATCCGCTCGGCGACGTCATCAACCTTTTCGCAGCACCGATCGCCGGCGGGATCCGCTCGGTCGAACAGTTCCGCCGCGGAATCGACGAGCTGTTCCGCACGATCGACAACCTCAACACCACGTTGGCCACGATCAACGAGGCGGCCAGCGCGGGTCAACCGCTTCATGTCCGACGTCGAGGAGCCGGTCCGTGCGATCCTGCCGCAGCTGACCCGCACGGTGCAGGCCGCGGATGAGCTGATCGAGTTGGTGAGCGGACCGGCGCGGCGGATCACGCCAAACGTCGTGCAGATCGTCGACACATTGAGCTCCCCCGCCTTCACGACGCTGCCGAACCAGCTCAGCGACTTCATGAAGGTGATGGGCGACGTCAGCCGCCGCCTCGGACCGCTCGCCCAGTTCGCCGAATCGGCGGGTGGCATGTTCGGGCTCCGCCTCCCGGGTTCGTCACGCTCCCCGCAGCCCGCCCACGCGCCCACTCTGGCGGCACTAGTCGAGCAACCGCCGGTGAGCACGACGTCGCGCCCGGTGACGCCGAAGCAGGCCGCGCCGAAGAAGACGACGGCCAGAAAGACGACAGCGAGAAAGACGACGCCAAGGAAGACGGCTCCGAGGAAGACGACCGCAACGAAGGCAACGGCGAAGGAGCCGACCGCCAAGAAGTCGTCAGCCGAGGGGCGCTAGTCAGCGGCCGACGAACGGCGTCGCCACGACCTCACCTGGCAGCAGGCTGCCGCGCACGTCGATCGCCAACTCATCGCCGACCGCTACCTCCGGTGGCACGAACCCGAGCGCGATGCCGTGCTCGAGCACGGGCGAGTAGTTGCCCGACGTCACCTCACCCACCACCAGTCCGTCGACGACGATCGGGCAGCCCGCCCGCGGTGGGCGGCGACCCGGCGTCGAGATGCCGACCAGCCGGCGATGAACGCCGCGGTCTCGCTCGGCGGCGAGCGCATCGCGTCCCGGGAAGTCGCCCTTGTCCCAGGCGACCACCCAACCGAGCCCGGCCTGCAGCGGTGTGATGCCGGGTCCGAGCTCGTGGCCGTGCAGCGGGAGCGCCGCTTCGAGGCGCAACGTGTCGCGGGCACCGAGCCCGGCGGGCTTGACGCCGGCCTGTTCGAGCGTGTCCCACAACGACCCCGCCAGCTCGGCCGGAACTGCGATCTCGATGCCGTCCTCACCGGTGTAGCCGGTGCCGGCAACGGTGCAGGCGGCGCCGTGCCAGATGGCGTGGGCGACCCGGAATCGTCCGACCGACGCCGCCTCCGGCCAGAACGTCTCAACCGTCGATCGCGCGTCCGGTCCCTGGACGGCGATCACGGCGCGGTCGGCGGTGGTCTCGCGTCCACCGATCGCAGCCTGCACGCGGTCGGTGTTGGACGCGTTCGGCATCACGTCGAAGACCCCCGCTGCTCCCCCGTTCGCCGGGTGCCACCAGACGATGATGTCGTCGAGCACCGATCCGTCCGATTCGTCGAGGAGATGCGTGTACTGGGCTCGACCGGGCCTGATCTTGGACAGGTCGTTCGTGAACGCGCGCTGCAACACGTCGTAGGCGCCGTCGCTGTCGACGCGCACCGTGCCGAGATGCGAGACGTCGAACATCACCACGCCGGACCGGCAAGCGAGGTGCTCGTCGATCGTCCCGGTGTACTCGAGCGGCATCTCCCACCCACCGAACGGCACCATCTTGGCGCCCGCCCGACGGTGGACCGCATCGAGCGGTGACCGCTCGAAGCTATCGCTCATCCCACGACGCGGGTGCGGCTCGCGATGCTCGCATCGAGCGGCACGAGCTGGGTGTCGATGTCGTCTTTGACACACGCCAACGACAACACATTGAGTACCCCCTGGCCCTGGCGCAGGACGTCGATCAGCTCGTCACCCTGGGCCAGTACCACCGAGTTGCCGCTGATCACCAGGTGCGCCGACGCGATGTCGCCGCCGACGTGCTTGCGCAGGTACTCGAACACATCGCGGACCGACTCGAGCTTGATGCCGGCGTCGAGCAGGGTCTTGATGACGCGCAGTTCGAGCAGGTCGCGGTACGAGTATTGGCGCCTGCTCCCACTCCCCGAGGCGTCGGTGACCGAGGGGCGGATCAGGTCGGTGCGGGCCCAGTAGTCGAGCTGGCGATAGGTGATCCCAACCACTTTGGCCGCCTGCGTCCCGCTGTATCCGCTCTCATTCACCGGAGCCCCTCTCGAGTCGATCGTGATCCCGTGGCTGCCCCAACCAGCGCGTCCGAACACACCGGTGTAGTTACGGGTTTGGGATTCGTGAGCCTAGGCGCGCCGCGGCGGCACGTCAACGCCGGAGGCGGTCCGTTCCTCGGAGACTGCTGTCGGTGCGCGCTGGCGCGTCAGCGGCGCAGAGCCGGCTAGGAGCCGCATCGTCCCTGAGACTGGTATTTGATGGCACATCGGCGTATAACGACACGGGTACGACGCTGAGATACCTTGCCGGTCGGGATGGCCATTGGATGGTGTAGAGATGGCAGGTCTGTTGAGTGCCCCGCAAGTGGAGTCGAAGCCTCCTTCGGACATTCTGAAGGAGTTGAACGGTGCCATCCCTCGTTCGAAGCTGGAAGTCGTCGACCTCGACTTCAACAAGGGCGACGTTTGGCTACTCGCTTCGAATCCTGCTCGTGGGATGCGGGCGATGCACGCCGCGATTCACGAAGAACTCGGTGTGGTCCTATCGAGTACTGGGCGGGGGCGCACGACGCTGGAACAGTGGACGATCTTTGGTGGGCAGCAGGCACGTTATGAGCCGTGCACGGAAGCGGTGTTCAACACGCTCACCGAACCGAACAACGATAAACCGCGGAAGCGGTGGATGAAGAAGGATCGAGACCGGGTCCGAGCACTTTTCCTCGGACCTTGACATTCCCGACAGAGAGTTCTGGGCGAAGAAGAAGATCAACGGGGTGTTTACTACGACGGCGGCGTCGCCGGGTACGTCACCGCATGGCTGGTGGTGCGCCGACGATCTCGCCATCGGACCGTTTCCCCGCCAGGCTTCCATCGGCGCCAAGAGCGCGGTTGGACAGTGGTTGTTCGCGCACGAGAAGGAGTTCGGTTTCGGTCATGGTCTGAAGACCGAGCCGTGGCACGTGCAGTGGTTCATGGGTGACGACATTCCCCAGGCCGTGCTCGACTTCGAGGCCATCAATGGGCGCGGGCCGGGTCCAGTCGAGACAGGGTCCGGAACGCGGGTTGGAACGCGACGAGAGATCAAGACGGAGGACGAAGACATGCCGATAGCGCTGAAAGCGAACGACGCGCCTGCGGTGTTCACGGTCAACGGGATGATCGCGACGTGGGTGCCCGACATGGAGACATACAACAAGTTGCTGTTCGTCGGACTCGCCCCGCCGGTCGAGAACATCAGCCCGGTCGATCGATCGTTCTTCAAGGCGCTCCGCCTCGTCGGCGAGATGCCGCCCGACTTCTCGCCCGCCGACTTCCACCAAGTCGTCTAGCGCCAAGGACGCGTCAGCCGGCAAAGTCTTCCGGGCTGACGTTCTCGATGAAGTCGTGGAACTCGTCGAGGATCTCGTCGGCTTGCTCCTCGCCCTCGGGCTCGGGCTCCTGACCGACCTCGTCGATCAGTTCGTCGGCGGCGTACAACGGTGCGTCGCAACGCACGGCGAGGGCGATCGCGTCGGACGGCCGGCTGGAGATCACCTTCGCCCCGGCGGGCGTGTCGAGATGGAGCTCGGCGTAGTAGGTGTGCTCGATCATGTCGGTCACCACGACCCGCTCGACCCGGGCGCCGAGCACCTCGAGTGTCTGCAGGAACAGGTCGTGCGTCAACGGCCGAGGCGGGGTGACGCCTTCGAGCGCGTAGTGGATCGAGCTCGCCTCCGGGCTCCCGATGTAGATCGGCAGCAGCCGGTGGCGGCCTTCCCGCTCTCGCAGGAGGACCATGGGCGTGTTGGCAGGGATCTCGACTCGGACACCGATCAGGTCCATCAGGATCACAAGCCGATCGTAGCGCTCCCCTGTGACGGCTGCGCGGTCGCTACCGGTGGTCTCGACCCGGTTGGCCTGCCAACCGAGTCAGCCCTCGAAATGGCTTCGGAGCGCGGTGCGCATCAGTGCCGAGCGCAACTTGGCGCCGAGCGCGTCGAGCTTGCGGAGCTGATTCAAGGCTTCGGTCCGCGACTCCGGGTTGCGCTGGCGCAGCTTCGGTGTGATCAGTTGCTCGAAGATCGAGGCCTCCCGCTCGGCGGCCGTGCGCCATCCACGGAGGTGACGGGCGTCGATCCCGGCCCGCAGGAACTCGGCGGCGACCTTGGCGATCTCGACGGCGTCGTCGCCGTACAGCATCGTGCCGCCGCTCTCGCGGCCGGTGACGATGCCGTAGCTCCGCAGCTCCTGCAGCTCCGCCGGCGTGATGCTGGTCATCGCGCACAGCTCGGCGGCCTCGAGCAGCACACCGGGCAGCAGCTGCGGCGACGTCGTGGACGCCGTTGGGCGATCGGGCCGGCCGTTGGCGGCGCGGGCCGCCTCGACGTCGAGATGGACGCCGGTGTCGACATCATCGGGCGCGACCGGTGCGTTGGGGAACGATCGGTTCGCCGCCGGATGGGCGGCGATCGCGGCGGCAGGAACGTCGGCGTCGTGTTCCTGCTCAGGGTCGTGCCCGAGATCGTTGTGGTGGGACTGGTACTCGCGCCGTTCGGCGTGGGCGTCCGAGGGCGTGTCGTCGCTGGCGCTCAGGTCGGCGAGATCCTCGGGCTTGGTCATCTCGCCGGACGGATCGATCGCCCCCGAGTCGATCCGATCCTTGATGACCCGCAGCGGGAGGTAGTTCTCGCGCTGCTCGCGCAGGATCACCTTCAACAACTCGACGTCGGGCTCGTAGAACTTGCGGTATCCCGACGGGGTGCGTTCCGGGGCGATCAAACCTTGGCTCTCGAGGAAACGGATCTTGGAGATCGTGATGTCGGGGAACTCCTCGAGCAGGAGGCCAAGTACCTCGCCGATCGAGAGGTAGCTCGTGTTCTGGACCTCAGGCATCGGTGCGCTCGAAGTAGACGAGGCGGAACTTGCCGATCTGCAACTCGTCACCGTGGTGCAACACGGTGCGGTCGATCCGTTCCTGGTTGACGTAGGTGCCGTTGAGCGAGCCGCTGTCGGCGACCTCGTAGCCGTCGTCAGCCCGTCGGATGTCGGCGTGCCGCCGCGACACGGTGATGTCGTCGAGGCTGATCTCGCTGTCGGGATGGCGTCCGAGGCGCGTCAGGTCGCGCTCGAGCGTGAACCTGGCACCCGCCTGGGGGCCGGCGCGAACGATGAGGACGCCGGTGCCGCGAGGGATCTCGCCGACCGGCACGACGACGTCGTCGGCCATCCCGGCGGCCTCCTGCAGCGGGTCGACGGCCGCGAACGTGATGGTGCGGTCGTCGAGGTTGTCGAGCGCCGACCCGCAGCTGGAGCAGAAGTTGCTGTCGGGTGGGTTGCGGTGGCCGCACTGGTTGCAGAACGTGTACGACATGACGCGGCCGTCAGCCGTCGATCATCGTGCGGTAGGACGCGTCGTCGAGGAGCGCCTCGTACTCGGCGTCGTCGCTCAACTCGATGGTGCAGATCCATCCTTCGCCGTAGGGGTCGTCGTTCAGCAGCGCCGGGTTCTCGCCGAGCGCGTCGTTCACCGCGCTCGATGGTGCCACTGACCGGCGCGTACAGCTCGGACACCGACTTCGTGCTCTCGACCTCACCGATCGTGTCGCCGGCGTGCACCACCTCGCCGACGGCCGGCAACTGCACGAACACCACGTCTCCCAGCGCATCCTGGGCGTAGTCGGTGATCCCCACTTTGACCGACCGGTCGTCACGACTCGCCCATTCGTGGTCGGACGAGTAGCGGAGCTGGCCGGGGACGTTCATTGGTGCAACCGTACTGTTCCTGAGGTAGAGGTCAACAGAGTGCAGGGTGACGTCTCAGGGACGGTTCGCCGATTGCCTCCCCGCCGTGATGCCGTCACGAATGAGGGGAATATAGGCGATTGCGGTGTAGTAGCTGAGCACGAGTCCGGGGATCCCGACGATCCACGACGCGACCATGAACCAGTCGGCTCCCGGGAAGTCGCTGTTGCCCAGCATGAAGCCCGGGAACGCGAACATCAGGAGGAACGTGGCGGCCTTCCCCAACCACGTCACATCGAACCGGGGCATCTTGTAGACGAGCGTGGCGAAGGCGATCGTGCCACCGACGACGATCTCGCGGACGAGCACCGCAACCGAGAACCAGAACGGCGCCGACCCGTCGATGATGATCGCGGTGATGCCGACGACGAACAGCAAGCGGTCGACGGTGGGGTCGAACATCTTGCCGAACTCGCTGACCTGGCCGAGCCGCCGGGCGAGGTAGCCGTCGACCCAGTCGGTCGCACCGAGACCTCCGAGGAGCCACGCTGCAGCCGCCCGGTTGTCGCGTCCGAACAGCAGGTACAGGAACAGCGGCAGGCACAGCAGCCGGATGAGGGTGATCAGGTTCGGCACCGTCCACACGTGCCACTCGGTGCCGCCGGCGTCGGCCGCGGCCGCCGTCGGATCGGTGGTGCTCACCCCCTGGAGCGTAGGGTTCGTCCGTGGGCGCCGGCTCATTGCGATCCAGGGTGGTGATGGTCACCGGTGCAGGTTCCGGGTTGGGCGCCGCGTTCGCCAGGCGGCTCGCCCACGACGAGGCCCGCGTGATCGTGTGTGACGTCGACGAGTCGCGCGCGACGGCCGTCGGGCTCGAGATCAAGGGCGCCGTCGCGATCTTCGACGTGACGGACTCCGAGGCGGTCGACCGCGAGGTCGACAACGTGATCGAGCGCCACGGCCGGCTCGATGTGATGATCAACAACGCGGGCATCTCTCCCCCACCCGACCCGGCCAGGTTCGAGCGGGCGGTGAGCAACCAGATGCTCCGCATGGAGGGGCGGATCGACGAGATGCAGCCGCTCGACGGCCTCGTGAGCCTCACCGACGCCCGGTTCGACAAGATGATCCGCACCCATCTGTACGGGGTGTTCCACGGAACACGAGCCGCATTGCGGCACATGACCGCGCAGCGGTCGGGATCGATCATCAACATCTCGTCGATCCTCGGCCTCCACCCGTCGGGGGGACCGCCGGACTACGCAGCTGCCAAGGCGGGGATCATCGCCCTCACCAAGTCGGCCGCCAGCGAGGTCGCCCACCTCGGGATCCGCGTGAACGCGGTGTGCCCTGGCTACATCGACACGCCACTGCTCGCTCCGTACGACGCCGACGTGCACAGCGCGATCAAGATGCGGATCGGAATGGGACGACTGGGCACGGCCGACGAGATCGCCGAGCTCGTGCGCTTCCTCGCCGGACCCGAGAGCAGCTACTCGACGGGCGACGTGTACGCGGCCAGTGGAGGGTACGAGTGACGACGATCTTCTCGCGCATCATCGCCGGTGAGATCCCCGGAACGTTCGTCTGGCGCGACGACCGGTGCGTTGCGTTCTTGTCGATCAACCCGCTCGCCCATGGCCACACACTCGTCGTGCCGATCGACGAGATCGACCACTGGCTCGACGCTCCGCCGGACTTGGCGGCCCACCTCTTCTCGGTCGTGGGCGAGGTCGGGCGCGCCCAGTACGCCGCGTTCGAGTGCGAACGGATCGGTGTGATCATTGCCGGCTACGAGGTCGACCATTGCCACATTCACGTCGTGCCCACTACGCGCATGGCTGACCTGGCGTTCGAGAACGCGGCCACCTCGGTCGATCGTGTCGAGCTCGACAGCGCAGCAGCCGCGATCCGTGCCGAACTGCGCCGCCTCGGTCACGACGCGTTCGTCACCGAGTAAGGGCGTCACCCAGCCGGCGCCTCACTGAGCGGGTCACTTCCCGTACGCGTCGAGGAAGCTGTCGATGATGCGGTCGGCGAAGGCGTCGTCGACGGGTGGCTTGCCGGTGAGGTGAGCGAACAGCAACGGCCCGATGATCGACGCGCATGCCTCCTCGAGGTCGTAGTCGGCGCGCAGGCGGCCCTCGTCGACCCCACGCTGGAGCACGTGCGCGATCGCCGTCTCCTGACGTTCTTCCAGCTCCTGTTCGATCAGAGCGATCCCGGCCGCGTGCGCCTTGAGCATGAACAGCGCCGGGATGATCCGCGTCCACTCGGGGTCGTTGAGGGTCTCGACCATCGAGTGCCCCAGGGCTCGTAGCCCACCTTCGAATCCCAGCTCGTCGGGCGGTGTCTCGATGGCCGGGGCACACGTGTGCAGCACCTCGATCAGCACCTCGTCGCGAGACTGCCAGTGCCGGTAGATCGTCGACTTGGCGATCCCCGATCGGGCGACGATGGCGTCGATCGTGACCGCCGACGGTCCCCCATCGACCAGCAGGTCGGTCGCCGCCCGGATCACGCCGGTGCGAGTGCGGGCAATGCGTGCGTCCATGTCCGTCTCGGACAGTAGCCGTGACGATCGTCTCACCGGTGTGGTCTTCACAATGCCTCCACGTAACAGTACGATACCGTTTCGTACTAGTTCTTCCTCGACAAGAACTCCCCCACACCCCCCAGCGACATCGGAGCCCTCGTGAACACCAACAACTCCACGGTCACCGTGATCGGCAATTCGAACGGCGCAGTCGGCGCAGACGGGGCAGACCTCGTCACCGATCCACGTCGCCAACGTCAGATCCTCATCGCCATGTGCGCCGCTTTGATCGCGGTCGTCGCCTCGGTGTCGGGGCTCAACGTCGCCCAGCAAGACCTGGCGCTCGACCTCGGCGCGTCGCAGGGGCAGCTGCTGTGGGTGATCAACGGATACACGATGGCGCTCGCCGCACTCCTCCTGCCGATCGGCGCGATCGGTGACCGCTGGGGTCGCAAGCCGGTCCTCGTTTCCGGTCTCGTGCTGTTCTCGTTGGCCAACGTGATGGCGGGCCTGGCAACCACCACCGGCATGTTGCTGATCGCCCGCATCGTGGCCGGGGTGGCGGCGGCGATGATCATGCCGGTCACGTTGTCGGTGATCACGTCGAGCTTCCCAGTCGAGCAGCGCGCCCGCGCCGTCGGGGTGTGGACCGGTTTCGCCGGTGCCGGCGGGATCCTGGGGCTGTTCGTGTCGTCGTTCCTGATCGACTACTTCACGTGGCCGTGGCTGTTCGCGATGCCCGTCCTGTTCGCCGGCGTCTCGCTGGTTCTCACGCTGCGGGTGGTCGGCAACTCACGTGAGAGTCGCCTGGGCCGGTTCGACACGATCGGCTCGGTGCTGTCGGCGGTGGCGATCGGCAGCCTCGTGCTCGGGATCCACGAAGGTCCCGAGCGTGGTTGGACCGACGGTTTGACGTTGGCCGCGCTGGTTCTCGGAGCCGTGGCGCTGGCGGGCTTCATCGTGTGGGAGCTGCGGCACGCCCGACCCCTGATCGAGATCCGCCTGTTCGCCGATCGAGCGCTGGCGGCAGGGTCGTTGACGTTGCTCATCGTGTTCGCCGTGATGTTCGGCCTGTTCCTGGTCCTCGTGCAGTTCCTCCAGGCCGTGCTCGGCTACTCCGCGCTGCGTGCCGCGGCCGGCCTGCTGCCGATGGCGATGGTGATGATGCCGCTGTCGGCGGTGGCCCCGGTGATCGCCAAACGGTTCGGTACCCGCCTCGTCCTGATGGTCGGCATCGGACTGTTCGGCGTCGGGACGCTGCTGCTGGCGACGCTGGTGTCGGCCGAGGGTGGCTACTGGTCGGTCATGCCCGGCCTGCTCGTCCTGGCCGTCGGCATCGGTCTGGCGATGAGCCCGTCGACGACTGCGATCACCGAGTCGCTGCCGCCGGAGAAGCAGGGGGTCGCCTCGGCGCTCAACGACACGGTCCGCGAGCTCGGTGGGGCGATCGGGATCGCGCTCCTCGGCTCGATCGTGAACGCTGGCTACCGCTCGAACGTCCACTCGGCGACGGCCGGTCTCCCAACCGATGTCGCCCGCGACGTCGAGGCCGGCATCGGGTCGGCGTTCGCGAGCACGCCCAGGCTCGGCGACTCGGCGCCCGTGGTGCTCGATGCCGCTCGTGACGCGTTCGTCGACGGCTGGCGCGTGTCCATGTGGTTCGGTGCCGCACTCGCAGCTGTGGCGTTCCTCTTCGTCGTCGTGCGCGGCCCACGGTCGGCTGATGCCGAGGCGCCCGCTACCGCCGATGACGTCGTCGACGCTGAGCCCGAACCGGTGCTGGCCGTCGCCTCGGTCGGCTGACGGGCCGGAACGAACCGGCCCGTCAGCACTCCTACGACGGACGTCAGGGCAGGTCGATCGGTCGCAGCACCCTGTCGATCGCGTGCGCGTACCCGTTGGTGGCGGCCCCACCGACGTTGCCATGCACGACGCTAGGATCGCGGTCGTCGGTGTCGAGGTCGATCAGGTTGACGGTTCTCGACCACCGACCCGTGACGTCGACCTCGACCGACGATCCTTCGAGCAGAGTGGCGAGGACGGCTCCGTCAGAGTTCTTCGCGTCGCGGTACGAGATCGACGCGGGCACGATGTGGTACAGCAAGACGTTCCTCACGGTGTCGGTGCCGAGCGAAGCGACGGCGCCGAACACGTCGGCTTCGGAACGGAACCGCTGGCCCGTGATCTCCTTGACGAGCTCGCGGAACGCCTGATCGTTGGGGAGGAAGACCGTGAGCTCGGCGTCGGGGTTGCTGGCGGCCTCGACGAGGTCCGGGAACAGTAGGACGGCCTGCGTCACGATGTCGAAGTCCCACGACCGGCGGTCGAACCCGTCGGCATCGTCCTTGCCCGAGTCCGCCAGGAGGATGTCGGCCAGGGTCTGGTTGTGCGAGGTTTCGTGGGCCGCGGCGGTCGCCGGGCCGATGAAGACGGCGACGGCGACGGCTCCGGTGGCGATGAGCTTGCGCATGATGTACTCCCTCATGATCGATGGTGGCGTTCTGCCGGATCGCGGCAGTCACGCGACCTTTCGGCGCGAACCTCGCCCGCGGATGCACCGGAACCGGACTTTTCAAACGACAAGAGGGTGTCGATCTACACGCCGTCGATCTGTACGCCGTCGATGAGGTGTGGACCCTTGTTGCGCACGTTGTTGACCTCGGTCGACACCTTGCGCGTCGTCAGCAGCGTGTCGGGCGCCGGGATCAACAGCTTGCCGAGGGCGGCGATGTCCTCGTTGTCGGGGTCGAGCCACTCGTCCCAGGCCGAGGCAGGCAGGATCACGGGCATCCGGTCGTGGATCGGCTCCATCGTGCCGTTGGCCGCGGTCGTGACGACGGTGGCGCTGTGGAGCCACGGGCTGTCGGGCGCGGCGTTCGGGTCGCGCCATGCCGACCACAGTCCGGCGACGGCCAGCGGCTCACCGTCGAGGCGTTGGATGAACATCGGCTGCTTGGCCGGCTTGCCCTGCTTGGTGAGCGGGCCGTCCGGCGTGCCGGCGGCCCACTCATAGAAGCCGTCCATCGGGATGATGCAGCGGTGCTTCTTGAACACGCCCTTGTACGCCGGCTTCGAACCGAGCGTCTCGGCCCTGGCGTTGATCATCTTCTGGCCGATCTTGCGTTCCTTGGCCCACACCGGGATCAGACCCCAGTGGAACACCTGCAGTTGGGGCTTGCCGTCGGGGCCGGCGACCACGGCGTAGATGTCGTTGGTCGGCGCCACGTTGTAGTTCTCGCCGAGCTTCTCGACGTCCGCCGTGGCGTCGAAGTAGGCGGCGATCTTCTCCGGTGACGACGACGAGACGAACCGGCCACACATGGAGGTCGACCTTATCCGCGGTCCCTGATCCGAGGCCCCCGGTTGGTCCGATCGGTGGTGTTCGTCACGACCGTGGACGCGTAACGGATCATCCGGAACGGCGTCCGCCTTGTTACCGTGCGGCCGTGTGCGACGCCTCCCGCTGATCGTCCCGTTCGGCATGATCTCGGGCGCGATGGGTGCCGGCTACGGCGTGTTGTTCACGATGCTCGACGACTACCGCGACGAGTACGGCATCAGCGAGTCACTGCTCGGCGGGATCATCGGCATCGGGTTCTTCGCCGGGTTCTTCTCGCAGATCCTGATCGCACCGCGCGCCGACCGCGGCCACGCCCGACAGTTGGTGCTGCTCGGCGTCGGACTGAACGGTGTCGGTCTGGTGATGATGGCGGTTTCGACCGCGTTCTTGCCGCTCTTCATCGGGCGCTTGGTGATGGGCGTCGGGATCGGCATGGCGGCCCCCGCGATCCGCCGCATCGTGATCCTGGCGGAACCCGAACGGCTCGGCCAGAACCTCGGCCGGCTGCTCGCGGCCGACGTCGGTGGGTTCGCACTCGGACCGGCGGTATCGGCCGTGCTCGTCGGACCATTTGGCATCCCGGCGCCGTTCCTCGTCATTGCCGTCGCCACCGCGATCGCGTTGCCGTTCGTCGCGAGAGTGCACGTGCACGAGACCGTCGAGCCGCCCGAACAGCGATTCGCCCTCGATCTGCTACGGATCCGTCCATTCGCCGGCGCCGTGGCACTCGGTTCTGCAGTGTTCTTGATGATCGGCGCCTTCGATGCGCTGTGGGCCGTCGTGCTCGACGACATCGACGCCAGCGAATGGATGTCGAACCTCGGCATCACGCTGTTCGCGCTGCCACTGATCGTGTTCGGCGCGGCCGGTGGCCGGCTCGCCCAACGGGTCGGTCCGTTCCGCCTCGGTACGTTCGGTTTGCTCGTCGGAGCGACGTGCATGTTCCTGTACGGGTTGATGCCGAGTGCCGGTGCGATGTTCGTGGTCGCCATGTTCCACGCCGTGAACGACGGATTCACCGTGTCGAGCACCGGTGTGGCGGTCGGCGTAACAGCCCCCGCTGAGCGGCAGGCGGGCGCCCAAGGCGTGCTCGGCGGGGCGCAGACACTGACCGCAGGAGTGACAGCAGTGGTGACCGGCGTGCTGTACGAGCACTTCGGACGCGCGGTCGCCTATGGGGTGAGCGCAGCGGCGATGGTGACACTCGTCGCGATCGGCGTGCTGCTGGCCGGTCCGGCGTGGCGGATGCGCGGCGCGATCGCGGATCCGGCGCCGCTCGCGTGCGCCACCGAGGGTCACGTGCAGCCCGTCGCCTCCAACTGATCGCATCGGCCGGTCCGCCGGCGCCGCCGCGACAACTCGTCACGACGCGGCGGTGATGTCCCGACGCTCGAACAGCGCGGTGGCTGCGGCGACGACTGCGATGAGGTAGCCGACGAGCGCGGTCAGGGCGACGACCGGCGGGCGTTGGAACTCGACGCCTTCCATCTGCGCCCACGGAATGACGGTCGCCACGTTCTCACTGACCATGAACCGCGCCAGCTGTGGCCGAAAGCCGGCAACGACTCGTTCCACGACGAGCGCCCACGCGGCGAGAACTACCAGTGCCGCGCTCGTGTTCCGACCGATGGTCGCAACGCTGACCGCCAGCACGGCGACGAGCGATGCGATCAGCGCCACGCGTGACATGGCGAGGATGAGCGACCACCACCATGCCCCGTCGACGCCGTCCGTGGTGCCGTGGGTCAGGACGGCAGGCAGCGTCGAGGCGAGGAACAGGACCTCGAGAACGAACCCGATGGCGAACGCGAGCACGAGCGCCGAAACCGTGCGCGCCATGTGGAGGCGCACCCGCGACGGTTCCCAGGTGAGCACGGTGGTGATGGTGCCTGCCCGCCATTCGGCGCCCGCCACGGATGCGCCACAGATGGCCGCGCCCACCACGAGGAACAACGCTCCGACGGTGAGGACCCCGTCGGCGGTCCCCGCCACCCACCAACTCGACAAGTGTGCCGGATGGTCATGGGCCCGGGCCAGGGCGATCGGATCGCGGCTCGACAGGAACGCCGCGACACCAGTGACGACGCACCCGGCGAGGGCGACGACAACCATCCACCGCACGATGCGGCGGTGGAGGGCCCGACGCATCTCGACCCAGACCACCTGTGCCAACGACCCGGGCCGGCCGTTTGTCTTCGTGGGATCGGGGCTCATGCCGCCACCGCCTCTTGTGGTTCGTCCGCGGTCTCGCGTTCGGTGATCTCGAGGAACAACTCCTCCAGCGTCACGGCGTCGGGCCGGAGCTCGGAGACGTACAGCCCGGCATCGGCCAGCAGGCGCGTGACGTGGGCCGCATCTGCGGCAGGGAGCGCAACACGGAGTTGACCGTCGGCGCGCTCGACAACCAGCCCCGCCGCCCGCAGCACCGCGGTACCCCCGTCGACGTCATCCAGACCGACGAGCAATGACGGGCGGGCTGCCTCGGCAAGAACGTCGTCGACGCGCCCGCTGAGCAACAACCGACCCCGATCGATGATGGCCACCCGGTCGCACGTTTGCTCGACCTCGGCCAGCAGGTGGCTCGACACGAACACCGTGCGACCTTCGGTTCCGAGCTGGCGCAGGAGGTCGCGGACCTCACGTATGCCGGCTGGGTCAAGACCGTTGGCGGGCTCGTCGAGGACGACGAGGGCGGGATCCTTGAGCAGCGCAGCGGCGAGTCCGAGCCGCTGGCGCATGCCCAACGAGTACTTTCGAACCTTGTCGCCACCACGATCGCCGAGCCCGACGAGGGCGAGGCACTCGTCGACACGGCGCCGACCGATCCCGTCGAGCGCGCCGAGCAGCTCGAGGTTCTCGCGGGCCGTCATCGTCGGGAACATCGCAGGCGTCTCGATGATCGCTCCGATCCGACGCATCACGTTCGGCAGTTCGGCCGGGGTCGGCCGGCCGAGCACGGCCGTGCGTCCGGCGGTCGCCGCGACGAGGCCGAGCATGCAGCGAATTGTCGTGGTCTTCCCGGAGCCGTTCGGGCCGAGGAACCCGAACACACCTCCCTCCGGAACACTGAGTGAAAGGCCTTCGATGGCCACGTTCGGCGCGCCACGCCATCGGGGGTACACCTTGCGCAACCCGTCGAACTCGATTGCTGTCGTCATGCTCGTACGGACGCACACGGGCGCTTCGCGGGTGACAACAGTTCGATGAGTCCACCGCGCGACGTGCGCAGGTCCTCGAATCACGGCGAATTGTCGGCCTGTCGGACGCCCTACTACTCTCCGGCCACCGGCTGCGGAGCCGGGCGAGGGCAGGCGACGGGCCGCCCTCGGAGGGGACACACTGGGCGGGACGATGCGACGGATGTTGGCGACAGTCATGGCAATCGTGCTGTCGGCGACCATCGCCGTCGGTCCGCCGTCGGGCGGAGTGCTCGCCCAAGCCGTTGGGGCGTTCGAGCCGTTGCCCGCGCCGCAGCGGTTGCTCGACACGCGGCCCGGTGCGGCGACGGCTGACGGCCAGTTCGCGGGCATTGATGTCCGTCCTGGCGGGAGCACGCTCGAGTTGCCGGTCGCCGGTCGCGCCGGTGTTTCGACGACCGCCTCGTCGGTGGTGTTGAACGTGACCGTCGACGCCGCTCGTGAGGACGGCTTCGTCACCGTGCATCCCTGCGATACGCCGCGGCCCAACGCGTCGAACCTCAACTACCGGAGCGGGCAGACGATCCCCAACACAGTGGTGACGAGGCTCGGGCCGGGGGGCACGGTCTGCCTGTACACGTACGGCGCGACGCATCTCATCGTCGACGTCGCCGGGGTCCTGGCACCGGATGCGTTCAGCCCATTGCCGGCGCCACAGCGGTTGCTCGACACCCGCCCCGGTGCGGCGACGGCGGACGGGCAGTTCGCCGGCATCGATGTCCGTCCTGCCGGGAGCACGCTCGAGTTGCCGGTCGCGGGTCGCGCTGGTGTTTCGCCGACGGCGTCGTCGGTGGTGTTGAACGTGACCGTCGACGCCGCTCGCGAGGATGGCTTCGTCACCGTGTTCCCGTGCGACATGCCGCGGCCGAACGCGTCGAACCTCAACTACGTCGCCGGCACCACGATCCCGAACGCCGTGGTGACACGGGTGGGCGCGGGCGGCACGGTCTGCCTGTACACGTACGGCGCCATCGACTTGATCGTCGACGTCGCGGGCGTGTTCACGCCCGGGTCGTTCAACCCGCTCGCGGCACCGCAACGGGTGCTCGACTCGCGACCGCTGGGGAACACCGCTGACGGGTTGTTCGCGGCGGGCGGTGCCCAACCACGCAACACGACGGTGCAACTCACGATCGCCGGGCGCTTGGGTGTGCCGGCCGACGCGTCGGCGGTGGTGCTCAACGTCACCGCCGTCAACGCCCTCGAAGGTGGCTTCGTCACGGTTCACCCGCGGGGCACTGCGCTGCCCAACGCCTCGAACCTGAACTTCGTCGCCGGCCAGAACATCCCGAACGCGGTCATCACGCGGGTCGGTCCCGGTGGCGCGGTGTGCTTCTTCACGTCCGGTGCGACGCATCTGATCGTCGACGTGGCGGGATGGTTGACGGGCCCGCCACCGGCGGCGACGGGCCCGAACTGCCCGTCGAGCGCGCCGACGCACTCCACCGAGGAGGCGACCGCGGCGCTCGTGGTCCGACCGGCCCTGCACCGCGCCGTCGGCGAGGATCGCATCGCGGTCTGGGTGTGTGATGTCCCGGCCGACACGACGACCGCGCCGTACACGTTCCTGGAACACGTCGACGTCGACGCCGGCCAGGTCGCCGCCTGGGCGCAGAGCACGGTCGCGCCGTACTTCGCAGAAGCGTCGCGAGGGAGGTACACAGCCACGTTCACGGCGCTCGGACGGATCCAGCTGGCGAGCACGGAAGGCCCGTGGGACTGTGAACGCAAGGCGCAGGCGCTGACGACCGCCCCGTACACCAACGTTCTGTTCACCGACACTCGCTCGTACGGCGGCGGCCAGGCATCACCGGGCTTGATCTGGGGGTCGGGCGGATCCGACCTCGGCGTCCTCGAAAGCGGCTCGCCGGACCGTACGTGGCGAGGCGCATGGGTGGGCGGCGGGGCGACCGCCCTCGACCTGAACCCGTCGGTGGTGGTGCACGAGATCGGCCACACGTTGCACTGGCCGCACTCGTACCTCAGCCACGGCGACGAGTACGACAACCGGGTCGACGTGATGAGCGGTGAGCCCGACGACGGATGGTGCACCAAGCCGACACCCGGGGGCGGCTACATGTTGTGGCCGTGCGAGCCCCAGCACACGCTCGCGTTCAACCGGTTCGCGAGCGGTTGGATCGACGGGGGGCAGGTGGCGATCCATCCGTCGGGGACGGTCAACTACACGCTCGACGCACCCACCCGGAACGGTCTGCAGTTCGTCGCCCTGCCCGATCCGTCGGACCCGCGGAGCATGCTGACGCTCGAGGCCCGACCCCGTGTCGGCCGCGATCGCTTCCTCGAGGCCGAGGGTGTGGCGATCCACATGGTCGATCAGGTACCCAGGGACAGCGGCATCAGCGGCATCAGCACGGGACGCCGCCAACGGCAGGCGCTCGGCTCGTCGGAGAGCTACGCCCACGTCGTCGCCGTCGGTGCCAGCATCACCGTGCACGGCGTCACGGTCACCGTGCACAGCCGGACTGGCGACAGCTACGAGGTGACGGTCAGTGGTTCGTACCGGATGCCACCGTCGAACTACTTCACGGACGACGCCGCAACGGTGTCCTGCGCCACGCTCGACCTCGCCGACGTATTCAGTCGTCGCTGTCCGCGTTGACGTAGGTGATCAGGCGGGCTCGCTGACCGGGCGCGACCGATTCCTCGAATTCCGCTCAGGTTCTCCCGACACCGGTCGATAACACACCCCATATATCGCTGTGTTCTCGGTGAAGTGGGACTGAACGTGTAGTCGTTCGTCCGCCCGCTCCGCCGCGGCGGCCTGACGGCCAATCATCGAACGGAGAGAGGAAATGACATTGAAGTGGCGGGGCGTGCGTCCTGGTTTGTGGCGCAGTCGTTGGGCGGCCTTCGGGGCCGCCGTTGCAGTAACACTGGGTGGGGGTGGTCTGTTCGTCGCCAACGCGGCCGGACCCGGCGCGGCATCCGCGTACTACGCGGTCGCACCGACCCGAGCGATCGACACACGGGACGGCACGGGCGTTCGCGCCGGCATGGTCGGCGAGGGTGAGACGCTGACGTTCAGCTTCGTCGGTGTGGCGGGTGTTCCGGCCGGGGCCGATTCGGTGGCGATCAACCTGACCGTCGTCGGCGGTACCCAGGCGTCGTTCCTCACGCTGTACCCGGCCGGGCAGGAGCTGCCGGTCGCTTCGAGCATCAACTGGGCCAACAGCGACGCGGTCGCCAACGAGCTCACGCTGAAGCTCGGTGCCGATGGTGCGCTCAACATCTTCAACTCGGTCGGCAGCGTTCACGTCATCGTCGACGTGGTCGGGTACCTGTCGCCGATGGAGCAGCTCGGCGCCTCGGACGAGTCGGGCGACAAGGGACCGACCGGCGACAAGGGACCGACCGGTGACAAGGGTGCGACGGGTGACAAGGGTGCGACGGGGAACGCGGGCGCCGATGGAGACCCCGGTCTCGACGGTGCTCCCGGCGCCGATGGAAACCCCGGTGCCGATGGCGCTCCCGGTGCCCCGGGAGCCGACGGGAACGCTGGGCCCGACGGCGCCCCCGGCCCCGTCGGTGACAAAGGTGCGACCGGCGATGCCGGTCCCGACGGTGCCCCGGGTGCCCCGGGTGTCGATGGGAACGCTGGGCCCGACGGCGCTCCGGGCGCGCAGGGTCCGGTCGGTGACAAGGGTGCGACCGGTGACGCCGGGGCGACTGGTGCTCCCGGCGCCGATGGCAACCCCGGTCCCGACGGCGCTCCTGGTGCCCCCGGATCGGCAGGGCCCGGTCGGCGACAAGGGCCCGGCCGGCGACAAGGGTGCCACTGGCGACCAGGGCCCCGTCGGCGAGCAGGGTCCCGTCGGCGACAAGGGTGCGACCGGCGATGCCGGGGCGACTGGTGCTCCCGGCGCCGCGGGTGCCGATGGCAACCCCGGTGCCGATGGCGCTCCTGGTGCCCCCGGCGCTCCTGGTGCTCAGGGCCCGGTCGGTGACAAGGGTCCGGTCGGCGATCAGGGTCCGGTCGGCGGCCAGGGTCCGGTCGGCGGCCAGGGTCCGGTCGGCAACCAGGGCCCGACCGGCCTTCCAGGGAACGCGGCGACGATCACTGTGCGGACGGCCACCGGCAACGCGACCGCCGCGAACGGCGGCATCACCGCATCGTGCACCGGCACGGAGAAGGCGCTCGGCGGCGGCGGGCTCGCTCCCGCCACCGCCGACAACTCCCGGATGAACTCGAATGCGCCGGTCATGACCCTGACCAACCCGACCGGTTGGCGAGTCGAATGGCACGGCACGAGTGGCGGGACTCCCGACGCCGGCACCTACACGGTGTACGCGATCTGCGCGGCCTGAGTCGCTACCCCGGGCCGTCGCCCACCGGAGCCGATCAGTAGCGTCGGCTCCGGTGGGCACGGTCGCGGAGGAGCAGCTCAGCATCTTCACCGACCCGGCGGCGTACGCCGACGAGGATTCGTGGCACGAGCAGGCCAGGGTGCTGCGCGACGAGCAGGGCATCGTCCGCATCGAGGACCCCGGATTCGTGCCGTTCTGGGCGGTGCTCCGTCACGCCGACGTCTCGGCGGTCGGGCGCAACAGCCAGGGATTCCGCAACGCACCGCATCCGATCCTCGTCGACGGCCCCGACCGCGAGGGTGGCGGGCCGCCCGTGCGCAATCTCGTCGGGATGGACGGCGACGAGCACCGAGAGTTCCGCAACATCATCGCCCAGTGGTTCACCCCCGGTTCTCTCCGATCACGCACCGGTGAGATCGGGCGGGCGGTCACGTCGCTGCTCGACGACCTCGAGACTCGCAACGGCGAGACCATCGAGTTCGCCAGCGAGGTCGCGGCGGGGATGCCGTTGCGCGTGATCCTCTCCGCCCTCGGCGTCCCTGCGGATGACGATGCCCGCATCCATCACCTGTCGCAGGAGCTGTTCGGCTCGAAGGACAGTGACGTCGCTCGTGCCGACAACGACGTCACGATCGCCGCCGTCGTCCAGGAGTTCGGCGAGTACTTCATGGAGTTGGCGATGCGGCGGCGCGCCGAGCCGACCGACGACCTCGGATCGATCATCGCCAACGCAACCGTGCAGGGCAGGCTCCTCGAACCGTCCGAGCTGGTCCCGTATTTCGTGTTGCTCACCGCGGCCGGCCATGACACCGTCAGCACGGTGCTGGCCGGGAGCATCGAGGCCCTGGCTCGTCACCCCGACCAGATCGCGCTGCTGCAGGAGAACCCCGCCCTGATCCCCAACGCCGTCGAGGAGATGGCCAGGTGGGTCACCCCGACCAAGCACTTCATGCGCAATGCCGCCGGTGACGCGATGATCGGCTCGCGGCGCATCGGCGCCGGCGACTGGTTGTTGCTGTCGTATCCATCGGCGAACCGCGATCCGGCTGTGTTCGCCTCGCCGTTCACCTTCGACGTGACCCGTGCTGACGCCAGCCACCACCTTGCCTACGGCGTCGGCCCACATTTCTGCGTCGGCGCCCACCTTGCCCGGATCGAGCTGCGGACCTTCTTCGAGCAGTTCATTCCGCGGTTGCGGTCACTCGAGCTCGCCGGCGATGTGGTGCGGGCGAAGACGACGTTCGTCGCCACGTTCAAGCGTCTGCCCGTGCACATCGAGTTGGCTGACTCACCGAGACAGTGATCGCCTACCTCCCCAGGTGGGAGCCAGATTGGTGCGCCGCTATCCGGTGCGAACGGATCGCAGTGCACCGGGTCGGCGACCGGCGAGGCGGTCGAGACCGGCCGACGTGGCCGAGTCGGCCGGCACGTAGATCACCAGCCGCTGGCGGTCGGGGTCGGCGAGCTCGAGGATCTCGAACGCCATCCGCAGGACCCCCACCTCGGGGTGGGCGAACGCCCGGACGCCGGTACGTTTGCTGCCGACCGGTCGACGGTCCCAGCGCTCGGTGAAATCGGCTCCGGCGAGCTGAGCAAGGTGATCGGCGAGAGCCCGGGTGTCGTCGTCCGGTCCGCGCAGCTCGGCGCGGAGGTTGGCGATCTGCTCGTCGGCGACGTCGTCCCAGTCGGGGAACGCGGTCCGCGCCCGCGCGTCGCCGAACGTGTACAAGAACAGGTTCGGGTCGTCACCGTCGAGGATGCCGAGCGGGCGCGCCAAGCGCTCGTACCCGTCGGTCCACGCCAGGAGTGAACCCAGGTGGTTGACGACGAAGGCCGGGGCCGGCTCGAGACGCTCGAGGACCGCCTGCACGGTCGGGCGCACGGAACGGGCGGCAGCTCTCGCGTGTGGGCACAACTCGACGCCGTTGCTGATGACTGCCAACTGCCGAAGGTGGTTCAGATCGTCCTCGCTCAGGCGCAGCGCTTCTGCCAGGGCGGCCAGCACCTGCGGCGACGGGTGGGTGTCGCGTCCCTGCTCGATGCGGATCAGGTAGTCGACGCTGACCCCGGCCAAGGTGGCCAGCTCGGCCCTCCGCAGGCCGGGTGTACGCCGCCGCGGCCCCTCGGGCAGGCCGACCTCGGCGGGAGTCACGGCCTCCCGTCGGCTGCGCAGGAACGTCCCCAGCTCGCCTTCGATCACCGCCACATTCTGCCAACGGACGGCGCCGTTTGTCGTAGCCCTGTGAGGGCCAGCCTTGACCCGGTCTCCCTCGAACACGCTCGGTGCCGCAGTGTTGCCGCCATGACCACCATCACTCCCCCCACGACCGTCGCCGACGGCGAACGTTCCATCACTCCCCCGCTCACCCAGGGCACCTGGGCCCTCGACACGAACCACACCTCGGTCGGATTCGCCATCCGCCGCCTCGGCCTGGCCAAGGTCAAGGGCCACTTCAGCGACGTCTCCGCCGAGCTCGTGATCGGACCGACGATCGACGACTGCCGCGTCACGGCGACGGTCGCCCTGGCATCCATCGACTCGGGCAACGCGGATCGCGACGCGCACCTGCGCAGCGCCGACTTGCTCGACGTCGAGAACCGGCCGACGATGTCGTATCGCTCGACAAGCGTGCGCGGCGCGGGATCCGAGTGGACCGTCGACGGTGACCTCACGATCGGTGACGTCACCGCGCCGATCACGCTCGCCGTCGAGGCGGGCGACGTCGGCGACTACTTCGACGGCACTCGTCACGTCGGGATCGAAGCGAGCGGCGAGATCCGCCGCAGCGACTTCGGCCTCGGGTTCGGCCCGCTCGGCGCGATGTTGGGCGACGTCGTGAAGATCGAGCTCGACCTCGAGTTCATCGAGCCGGTGTGAGCGAGCCGCGGCAGCGTGTGGCGACTACTGGCCGCCCGAGCTGAAGTACACGAAACTCAGCACGATCGAGGCGATGCCAACCCAGAGCAGCACCTTGGCCTGGCTCCGCCGGGCCGGGTGCTTGAGGTTGATGGCGCCGACGACCACGCCGACGATGCCGACCAACACCGCGGCGATGATCAGTGCGATGTAGGCACCGCTACTGAAGGGAGCGCCGGGCGTCGAACCACCCGGAGCGCCGGCGAAGGTCTGCCGCGGCTCGGCCGCCTTGACCGTGGCGCCGGTGGCATTCGACGCGCCGTCCACAGCGTCGACGGTCGGCTGGCCGCCCGAACTGACGTGTTCGGTCCAGCGGGAGCCGTCCCAGTAGCGCTGCTCGAACCGACCGGTCGGGTCGGGATACCACGATGGCGCGGCTGCGGCTGCGGCAGCCGCGCCGGGTGTCGGTGCGGGCTCGGGGCCCGGTGTCGCATGCGTCGTCGGTGATATCCACGTCGACGCGGCCGCCGCCGAGGCCGGCTGCGGCGGCGGGGATCGACGCGAGCAGCTCGTCGACCTCGCGAGCGACACTCTCGGCGATGTCCTGCCGGCGCCGGAGCTCGACGAGCAGCCCCCGGGCGGTATCGCGCTCGTCCTCGTCCTGCAGGTGGCCGCGAAGGGCGAGGACGATCTGGGCCTGGTCACGGAACGACAGATCGCTCGACTGGATCTGCTCGCGGTACGGGTTCATGTACGACATCGGCGGCGGCGGTGGCACTGGGAGGGGATCCGGGAGCGCCGGTGCCGGCGGACGGTTGGCCGCCGCGGTGACCAGGTTCACCGCGCTGTCAGCCGTGCGCTCGGTGTAATCGATGATCTGGGTGTCGGCGATCGCGGCCGGGGCCAGTTGGACCGACACGGTTCTGACCATCACCGGCAGCAGTGGCCGCTTCAGGTCGAGGGCGTAGCGCAACTCGGCCTGGCACGCCTTGGAGCGCAGGGAGTCGGGGCTCAGCGCGAACACGAACAGCTCGCACGATCGGATCTGCCCGAGGATCGTCTCCCACCACGCCTGCCCACCGGTGAGCTCGTCGTCGAGCCACACCGAGCTCCGGGCCCGCTCGAGGTCGTGGCGCAGCGTCTCCGCGGCCGCTCGATCCTTGCGGGCGTAACTGATGAAGATCGTCATCGTCCCCCCTCCACCGCGAATCGTAGGGAGTCGGCGCGCTCCTGTCATGCGATATGCGTGGCGCCTGATTCGCCACGGTGTGCATCCCGGTGTCTACATTCCGGTGGTGATGGCCGACGATGGCGACCTCGGTGCGGTGCGCCGGCTGCTCGCCGCCGAGCACGGCCTGTGCGTCGTGAGTCTCGTTCGACCCGTTGGAACCGTGTCGTCGTCGGTCGTGAACGCCGGCCTGCTCCCCCATCCTGTCGGCGGGACCACCGTGCTCGGCTTCGTCGTGAGCGGTGCGGCCTACAAGCGCGCGCGACTGCAGCGCGAACCTCGACTGACCGTGACCGTGCGGGTGGGTTGGGAGTGGCAGGCAATGGAGGGGCGGGCCGAGCTGATCGGGCCGCTCGATCCGCACCCGACCGCGCCACTCGATGTGCCGGCGCTCCTGCGTGACGTCTTCCGAGCCGCCGGTGGCACCCACTCCGATTGGGACGAGTACGACCGGGTGATGGCAGCCGAGCAGCGCACCGCCGTGCTCGTCGCGCCGACGAGGGTCTACGGAAACGCCGGCGCCTGACCGTCGAATGTCCGGCGCGCCGGGCGGTCGAGAAATTTTTTGAAACTTTCGCTCAAGTTTCGGTCTGGGTGTGCCGATAATGGGCCTGCGGACAGTCGCCCGAGCCCCGTTCCGGGACCCCTCGGGTCGATAGCCGCCTCACCAACGGCCGCCATTTTGACCGTGCAACCGCCTTCCGACCCGCCTTGGGGGGCGGTTGCGAGGTGAGGCGCTCGCTCGGTCGTGATTCGGACTCGCCGTCCGGCCACGTGTGAACCGGGCCCTCAGTGGACGACGGTCATCGCTCGATCGACCCGCAGGAGGAACGGCGCGAGGTGGGCGGCCAGGTTCGAGAACGGCAGCACGTCCGGGTGCAGATCGATGCCGAGCGTCCCGATCATGAACCGCCGGCGGGCCTGAACCCGTGCCCAGGCGTCCGGGGAGGCGGCCGCGAACGCGGCCCGCAGGGACTCGTCGGCCAGCGCCACGCCGTCCTCGATGTTGGTCGTGAAGTAGGGCGTGCCGGTCGCCGGGATGATGTCGCACTGCAACGCCATCCCCGATCGCAGCTCGATCGTCGAGCCCGGGAACACCGGCGAGTTCACCCACTCGTCGAGATGGAGCTGGTGCCCCGGGTTGAGCGAGATCCCGAAGAACGAGTCGCCGAGGTGGCGATCGACGATCGCCTGGAGCGCACCGCCCACCTGGCCGACATGCAGCGCGCCGTACCACTCGGCCACCGCCGCGAAGTACGGGGCGACGAGGCGTTCGACATAGTCCTCGGTTCCCTCGGGCAACTCCGACGGATCCTCGACCACGAAACCCGCCCGGCAGTTGAGCGCCCCCCAGATCCCGAACGCGACCGTGAACGGGTCGCCGCGCTCGAGCGGCCGGTCGCCCGGGCTGAGCAGTCCGTACCTCGCCCGCGGTCCGGCCGTGAGCATGAGGTGGCACGACAGTGGCGTGCCGTTCCACCTCAGCAACTCGACGCAGTCCCGCTCGGTCATCCCGGGCCGCAGCGCGCTCAGCACGCCGCTCACCCCGGACGACGTCTGGCAGGCGGCCCACTCGAACGCCGCCAGCTGTTCGACCTCGTTGACGACCCGGAGCCCGTCGGAGGGGTCGATGAGCAGGTCGGTCGCGTTCTCCACCACACCCGCCGCTCCGGTCGCTCGCCTGAGCTCGTCGACGAGGAAGGCCGGAGCCTCGATCGTCGCCCGACTCGCGTACGTCTTCCAGCCGACGATGCCGACCCGGCTGCTCGGACCGATGCCCTCGTCGGCCAGGATCTCCGGCAGCGACTGGGACCGGTCTCGCGCCTGGCCGGGCAGGCTGAGGTCCTGGAACCTGACCGGTCGCACCGGGAGCGGTGCCGCCTCTCCCAGGCCGTAGCACTCGTTGCCGAGGAGCATCGCCGGATCGTTCGCGGTGCCGACGATGAGGACTGCCTCCTCGAACCGCGGGTCGAACCCGGTGAGGTAGGCGATGTTGGCGCTGTGCTCGCGATCACCCCACACGACGATGTGGTCGTAGCCGCGTTCGTCCATCGCTGCCCGAAGCCGCCCGATCCGTTCGGCGTAGAGCGAGGCTGGCAGGAGCGGTTCGGTCGCGGGCATGCCGAAATCTGGAAGCGCCACTTCGTCGAGCCGGGCTCGCCGGTTCTCTGTCATCGCCATCGCTCACTCCTCTGTCTGCAACGGACTTGGCTGCCACGGGATAGCCCCCGCAGTCCCACGCTCGATCGTCACGAACTGGTCGGCGCCCACCGGCATCCACGGACCGATCTCGCCGTCCGGCCATTGAACACGGACCTCGGCCCCATCGGCTTCACCGAGGCCGGCGTGGAGCCAACCGACCTTGCCCCCGGCGTGCCCGCCACCGACGGTGACCTCTCGGCTGACGGTGCGCTCGCCCACCCGCACCTCGACCCACGAACCGATGGCATCGACGTTGGGAGCGGGCTGTTCGAGCCGGACCGCGATCCAGTTGCCCATCGGCTGCGGCCGCTCGGCGTCGCCGTTGCCGACGTTGCGCCACAGCGTTGCGCCGACGCGGCGATTGACGACGACGAGGTCGAGCATCCCGTCGAGGTTGAGATCGACCAGCGCCGCCCCACGCGCCCGGTCGAAGCCGACGATTCCCGCCGCCTCCGCGCCTTCCACGAACGTGCCATCCGCCTGGCCGATCAGCAGGTTGCTCGGATCGCGTATCGCGTTGCCGGTCTGCGCGTCGACGTTGCCCTTGCTGACGAACAGGTCGACGAAGCCGTCGTTGTTCACGTCCTCGAACTCCGGGTGCCACGCGGTCGAAGGGAGCACGTCCCCTCCAACGAACGGGCGTTGCGCGGTGACCCCGCGCTCGAGCGCGATGTCGCCGTACGTCGGTTGTGCCGGTCCGTCTTCGAGCGTCTGGAGCTTGTTGTCGCCCTGACTCGTGAGGAACACCTCCGGGAAGCCGTCGCCGGTCAGGTCATGGCTGGCGATGCCCATCCCCCAGACCTGTAGCGGGCGCCACCCGTCGGCCTCGGTGTACTCGCGTGGCGCCTCGCCGGGAGCGATGCGCCACAGCTGCTCCTCGCCCTCGCGGTAGTAGTGCCGATCGTTCGACACGCGCAGGTCACCTCGGCCCGACCGGCTCCAGTCGCTGAACAGGATCGACAGCGTGCAGTACCCGGGGCTCAGCTCGATCGGCGCCGCGTATCCGTCGCCCGACTCTGACGGCCGCACGAGGTGGCTGTCGTCGCACCCCTGCCGGTCGGCCTGCAGGTAGCTGCCGAATGCCAGCGTCGGCAGCTCGTTCGAGCCCTCCCAGGTCGCGCTGAACGCGACCGTCCAATCGTCACCGCCGTCGATCCCCAGCGACTCGTTGGCGTCCTCGAAGCGGCAGTCGCCGCGCCCGCGGAGCACGACGTTGCCGCCGCGGCGCAGGACGGCGAGGTCGACGAGACCGTCGCCGTCGACGTCGAGCGGGTAGGCGCCGGTCACTGCGGTCAGGTCGGTGACCGGCGACGCCTGGCGTGCGAACTCGAGCGCGCCCCCGACCACGCTCTCGTTGCGGTACAGCGCGGCCGGCTCGGTCCCGCCGGCGAAGTAGAGCTCGGCGAGCCCATCGTCGTCACAGTCGAACGCCGCCACTCCCCCGCCGACGAAGAACTCGAACTCGCCGTCGTAGGTGTGGTCGATGCCCGCCGCGGCAGTCTCGTCGACGAACCGCGGGGCCGCGCCGCCGTTCGCGGCCGATCGACCAGAACGCCACGCCGGCAGCACGAGTGCGACCAGCACGACGACGACGACCGCCAGTCCAATCGCCACGAGGGTCCCCCGGGATCGCCAGCTCCAGGTCCGCCGTGGCCCATCCTGCGCCGTGAGGGCCGGCTCGTCGGGCACGGACGGATTGAAGCACACGATGGAGCCACATCGTCGCCGCAGGGTCGTAGAGTGCGGCCCGAAGATCGAGGCCGTTGCGGGAGACGATGTGACCAGCCGGACGCTCACGCTCGGCGGGAGCACGTACCCCGTGATCCTGCCGAACATCCGCGACCCGCGCCTGAACGTGGCCGCCGTGATCATCACGATCCACGTCCTGGGGCAGGTCGGGCTGCGCTTCCAGGTCAGCGTGCCGCAGATCCTGGCGTCGATCCTGACCTGCGCGATCATCGAAGTGGCACTGACGTTCCGCAGGACTCGGTCCTTCGTGTGGCCGGCCAGCGCGATGCTGACGGGCAGCGGTGTGGCCCTGATCCTTCGTGTTCCCGACACGCCGATCGGCGATCCCTGGACCACCCACAAGTGGTACGTGTTCGCCGGCGTCGCCGCCTTCTCGCTCCTGACCAAGTACGTCATCCGCTATCGGGGCACCCACGTGTTCAACCCGTCGAACATCGGGTTGGTCGTCGTGTTCGTCGTGTTCGGCAGCACACGGGTCGAACCGCTCGACTTCTGGTGGGCCCCCCTGAACAGCTGGATGATCCTCGCCTACGCGGTGATCCTGGTCGGAGGGCTCCTGATCACCCGGCGCCTGCGTCTCCTCGCCGCGGCGGCGACGTTCTGGATCGCGCTGGCAGTCGGCGTCGGGATCCTCGCCATCTCGGGACATTGCATGACCGCCCGCTGGGCGTTCGCGCCCGTGTGCGGGTTCGACTACTGGCGCGTGATCGTCACCTCCCCGGAGGTGCTGATCTTCTTGTTCTTCATGATCACGGACCCGAAGACGGTGCCGGCCGGGCGTGTCGGCCGCGTCGTGTTCGGCCTCTTCGTCGCGGTGGCCAGCACGCTGTTGATGGCGCCGCAGACCGATGAGTTCGGGACCAAGGTCGCGCTCCTCGGTGGGCTGGTGGTCGTGTGCGCCGTTCGTCCACTGATCGACCGGCTGGTCCCCGAGCCACGATCCGCAGCCGACGACGTACGCCGGTTCGCGGGCCGGCTCGCCACCGGCGGCGACGCGGACGCAGTACGCCGTCCCGGGATCCTGCCCAGTGCACTCCGCGTGGGACTGATCGCGGCCGCGTTCGTGCTCGTCGGGGTCGGCATCGTCGTCGCCGGGAGTCCTGCCCGCGGTGTCGTCGTCGCCGGTGCGCACGACGTCCTGGGCCGCGTGCCCCACGACGTCGACCCGGCCACCTTCCCGACGATCTCGGTCGAGCAGGGAGTCGTCGACTGGAACCACGAGATCGCCGGACCAGGAGCACAAGCCATCGTGCTGACCCTGGCCGAGAACCTCGAGCTCGAGACCCAGGCCCTGCTCCGCGCTGACCCCACGATCCTGACGGCCGTCGACCACGGCGACCGGCTCGACGACATGCGGGCCCGGCTCGAGGAAGCTCTGGCGACCGGCACGACCGTGGTCGAGCGATACCAGATCGACGACGTGCACGTGACGCTGCTGGTCCCGTTCGGGCGACAGGACGGCCTGAGCCTCGGCCTCGAATCGCGTGGCACCGTGACGACCGAGACGTACGACGCCGCCGGCGACGTGCAGGCTCGAGCGTCAGCGCCGTTCGCCACGACGTTCGTCCTCCGCCAGGCGACCGGCGGACGCTGGCTGAACGTCGACGAACTGCCGCTTCGCTCCGACGGCTGACGCCCGCGGGGATTACCTGCCGCCCAAGCTGGGCGGGATAGAGTGCTCGTGCTCGCGGATCGAACACGACTGCGGAGCACCACTCAGATGGTCAATAGGGGAGAAACAATGCGAGTTCGACGATTGGTATCGGTCGCGGTTGCGGGGGCGCTCGTCCTCGCCGCCTGTGGCGACGATGACGAAGAAGCTGGCGACGCCACCACTCCGGCCGGCGACACCACGCCGGCGGGCGACACCACGCCGGCGGCGGGTGGCGACTGCGTGGTCGGCGTCTCCTGGAACAACTACCAG
The DNA here is from genome assembly GCA_963776935.1 of Ilumatobacteraceae bacterium. Taxonomy (GTDB): domain Bacteria; phylum Actinomycetota; class Acidimicrobiia; order Acidimicrobiales; family Ilumatobacteraceae; genus JALOLG01. Next base: position 866,488 of record CAVZOP010000002.1, read on the forward strand.
GAAGAGCGCTGGGCCAAGTGGGACGAGCCGGCGCTCAAGGCGGCCATCGAGGCCGGTGGCGGCTCGTACATCTCGAACGACGCCAAGTCGTCGGCCGAGACCCAGTTGACCAACTTGGAGAACCTGATCTCCCAGGGCGCCAACGTGCTCGTGGTCCTCGCCCAGGACGGCACGGCGGTCAAGCCCGGGGTCACCAGCGCGATCGGGCAGGGCGTGCCGGTCATCGCCTACGACCGCCTGATCGAGGACGCAGACGCCCTCTACATCACGTTCGACAACGTCAAGGTCGGCGAGATCGAGGCCCAGGCGGTCTTCGACCTCGTGCCCGAGGGCAGGTACGTCATCGTCAAGGGCAACCAGGCCGACGCCAACGCCGACTTCCTGCGCGAGGGCTACGAGACGGTCATCGGTGAGGCGGTCGCGTCGGGCGCCATCGAGATCGTCAGCGAGACCTACACCGACAACTGGGATCCGGCGATCGCCCAAAGCACGATGGAGCAGGTCCTCACGGCCGAGAACAACGACATCGACGCCGTGCTCTCCGAGAACGACGGCATGGCCGGCGGCGTCGTCGCCGCCCTCGATGCCCAGGGCCTCGCCGGTCAGATCCCGGTGTCGGGTCAGGACGGTGACCAGGCCGCACTGAACCGGGTCGCGCTCGGTCACCAGACGGTCGAGCGTCTGGAAGGATGCTCGCGAGCTCGGCACCACCGCCGGCGAAGCAGCCGTCGCGCTGTGTGCGAACCCCGACCCGACGGCCGTCGCCGGCACCGCGCCGTTCACGACGCCGGGCGGCATCGACATCACGTCGATCCTGCTGGAGCCGATCCCGATCACGAAGGACAACCTCAACGTGGTGCTCGACGCCGGTTGGATCGACGCGGCCACGCTCTGCCAGGGCGTGGAAGCCGGTTCGGTCGCTGCCTGCCCCTGACCGCCATCACCACACCTGTGAGGCGTGCCCCCGTCCGAGCGAGTCGGACGGGGGCACGCCCGTTCAACGAGCAGACACGGACATGCCTGACGAGAAGGCGTGACGATGGCTGACGCAGGAGCGGCTGAAGTACCGGCAGGCCGAGTGGCCGGACCCAGAGCGCGAAGCCCGCCACGGACGTGGCGGTCGATCGGTGGAGTCGACCGAGGTCGACACGCGGCCTGGTCGGCATGGTGCTGTCGCTGGCGGTCATCTGGATCGCGTTCCACATCCTCTCCGGTGGCGACTTCCTGACCGCCCGGAACCTCTGGAACCTGTCCGTCCAGAGCTCGTCGATCGCGATCATGGCCACGGGAATGGTGCTCATCATCGTGTCCCGCAACATCGACCTGTCGGTCGGATCGCTGCTGGGCTTCCTCGGGTACACGATGGCGATGGTCCAGACGAAGTGGATCCCGGACACCTTCGACCTGGGTCTGGAACGACCGTACACGTGGATCGTGGCCGTGGTCGTGGGCGTCGCCCTCGGCGCCCTCATCGGCGCTCTGCAGGGTTTCATCGTCGCCTACGGCGGCGTCCCCGCCTTCATCGTCACGCTGGGCGGGTTCCTCGTCTGGCGCGGCCTCATCTTCCGCCTCGGCGAGCAGGGGCAGACCCTCGCCCCCCTCGACGAGAACTTCCAGCTGATCGGCGGTGGGCCGAAGGGCTCGCTCGGCGAGTGGAGGAGCTGGGCCCTCGCCCTGCTGGCCTGCGCCGGCATCGTGTTCACCATTTACGCCGCCCGGCGCCGCCGGAACCGCTACGACCTGACGCCGCGCCCGATGGCGGTCGACGTCGGCCTCGGCGTGCTCGGCTGTGGGGCGGTGATCCTCGCGATCGGGATGATCGCCAACGCCTACACGTCGCCGATCAGCGGCGAACCCGACGGGTGTGGCGTACCCGGTGGTCATCCTGATCGTCGTGACGTTGCTGATGAGCTATCTGGCCAAGCGCCGGCGCTTCGGCCGCTACGTGTACGCGTACGGCGGCAATCCCGAGGCGGCCGAGCTGGGCGGTATCAACACCCGTCGCACCGTCATGTTCACGTTCGTCCTGATGGGCGTCTTGTGCGCACTCAGCGCGGCGGTCCAGACGGCCCGGCTCAATGCCGCCGTCACCGGTCTGGGTGTGCAGAACGAGCTCGACGTCATCGCCGCCGCGGTCATCGGCGGGACGTCGTTCTCCGGCGGCATCGGAACCATCCCGGGCGCCGTACTGGGCGCCGTCGTCATGCAGTCTTTGCGCTCGGGAATGGTGCTGCTCAGGATCGACTCCCCGTCGCAGGACATCGTGGTCGGCGTTGTGCTGGTCACCGCGGTCGCCATCGACTCGGCCCTCCGGCTCGGTCGCAGGAAGGGGGCCATCGCGGCCTTCGTCGCCGGTTTCATCGTGTCGGCGATCATCATCCAGACCGGACGGCCGTGAGCCGAAAGTCCGCGAGCCGAGAGGAAGGGATCACACCATGAGCGACCTCCCCACCGACGCGGCGTCGGGCGCCGCCGATCGCGTCCCGCTCGTCGAGCTGCGTGACATCCGTGTCTCGTTCGGCGGCATCCACGCCGTCGACGGCGTCACCGTCGACCTGTACGCGGGCGAGGTGGTCGGCCTCGTCGGGGGCAATGGCGCCGGCAAGTCGACGCTGATGCACACCCTGTCGGGTGCTCACGCCGCCGACTCGGGGCAGATCCTCATCAACGGCGAGCCGGTCGTCATCCACAACCCTCGCGACGCGAGGGCACACGGGGTCGAGGTCATCTACCAGAAGCTCGCCCTCGCCGACAACTGCGACGCGGCTGAGAACGTGTTCCTCGGGCGGGAGCTGCGCACTCGCGCCGGCTCCCTCGACGACGACGCGATGGATTCGGCCACGCAGAAGGTGATGCAGCGGCTGAACCCGCGGTTCAAGAACCTCAAGACGCCCGTGAGGTCGCTGTCGGGTGGACAACGGCAATCGGTGGCCATCGCCAGGGCCGTCCATTTCAACGCCCAGATCCTCATCATGGACGAGCCCACCGCGGCCCTTGGCCCGGCCGAGACCGCGCAGGTGCACGAGCTCATCTCCCGCCTCAAGTCCGAGGGCATCGGGATCTTCCTCATCAGCCACGACATCCACGACGTGTTCGACCTCGCCGACCGGATCAGCGTGATGCTCATGGGCAAGCTCGTCGGCACCGTGAACAAGCACGACGTGACCAAGGACGAGGTCCTGGCCATGATCATCATGGGCAAGCAGCCCGGCGAAGTGTCGGGCGAGGAGCTGGCGGAGCTCCACGGCTGACGGGGACGCCTGCGTCACCCGTCGCCTGAGTCGGCAGTGGGTCAGCCGGTGCTGGCACTCACCGCAGCAACGCTGGCCGCAACCGCGACGGCAGCAGCGGCATCGGCGATGACCCGGCGCACGGACTCGCCGACCGGCTCGAGCGCCGTGCTGTCGAGGGCGCCATCGATGCGGCGCCGAGCGTGCTTCCGGGTGCGGCGGTCGGGCGCCACCACCTCGAGGAGTTGGGCCGGACCGGTCATCGACAGCAGCATCGCGGTACGCACGTCGAGCGGCTGATCGCCGGATGCCGCGACACGCAACCGTTCGACGATCGCATCGCGCGCCGCGACGTCGACGATGGTGTAGCGCGTTCGCAGCCCGCCCTCAATCGGCGTGACTACGCCAGCGTCCACCAAGCCGCCGATCACGGCGTCCCATGTGCCAACCCCGAGCCGCTTGTCGAGCCCGCGATTCATGTGCGACAGGACAGGCTTGATCTTCGGACCCTTCTCCGCCAGCACCTCACCGGCTGCGGCGAGCACGGGTGACGCCGGCGCAGCGTCGTTCAGGCCGAACTCGGCGACGAGCAGACCTGCGACGCACGCGTTGAGTTGGTCACGTACGCCGAGCGCGTGGTGTCCTGAGTCTGGGTTGATGGCGACGAGCGCCAGTTCCTCGGCCATCAGCATCACACCGAATCTAACCTTCCGGCTGATCGGATACCGCCAGCTCGCGGTCAGCGGCGTTGAGCTCCGCGAGCGCGTCGAGCTCTTCGTCGGACGCGACTTCGGCGGCGATCAGGTGGTCGTCGGCTTCCGGCTGCGCCCGGAGCAGTTCGTCGAGCTTGCGCTGGGTGACAAGTTGCTCGCGACTCTGTGTGTGCTGAATCGCGAACACCATCACGACGGTGATCGAAGCAGTGGTCGAGTACAGGATGGTCTCCCACCAATGAGGAAAGCCGGACCACACACCGACCGCGCACCACACCGCGACGCCACATGCGACGATCAGGCCGGCGACCGGTCGTGACGCCCACCGTCCGAGCCGGTGCAAAGCGTGGCTGCTCCAGGAGCGGTGTGGTCGCTGCCCGTCCGATCCGTCCGTCTCGTCGACTCCATGCCGGCGATGTGAAAGGCCTTCGCGGACTTGATTGTCCAACCGTTGCCGCCGTCGCGTGATCGGATCATCGGGTCCTTCCACATCGGTCACGCCCGCTCGTGTACCCAATCCGAAGGTCCACCACTCGTATTGGAGCCGGATCAGGTGGCGGTCTTGTCCCACACGGACACGTGTGACGTGCTCTCGGCGGTGAAGGGGGTCGATGCCAGACTGCTCCATCGTTCGCGCAGCGTGAGGCCGGCGATGCGCGCCATGAGGTCGAACTCGGCCGGCCACGCGTACCGGTGCGGCGATCGTGACCGGGACTCGGTCGGCGTCAGGCTTGGCCATCATCTGGTGCACCATCGCTCGTGACAGTTCGTCGGACATCCGACCAAGGCTCCCACTTCTCGCCGCACGCGTCCGCGGCGTCCGCGGCCTGCCGTTCAGCGTGGGGTCGCGACGAGCACCGGGATCTGGCGGTCGGTCTTGGTCTGATACTCGGCGTAGTTGGGGAACACTGCGACCGCCCGCTCCCACCACGCGGCGCGCTCGTCGCCGCTGACTTCGCGGACGGTGACGTCGAAGGGTTCCGGACCGTCCTGCACCTGCACGTCGTCGGGATAGGCCTTCAGGTTGTGGTACCAGACCGGGTGCGTGGGCGCGCCGCCGTACGACGCAACGAGCGCGTACTCGCCGTCGTGCTCGACGCGCATCAGGGCGATCTTGCGGACCGCACCACTCTTCGCGCCCTTCATCGTCACGATGATCACGGGGATGCCCGTGTCGCGGAGCGTGTTGGCCTTCGTGCCCCCGGACGCCTCGTACTCCTCGACCTGGTCGCGCACCCATTGCAGTGCGCTCGGTTGGTAGTCACCTTCGATTGCCATGGGTTACTCCTAGGTGAAGTGGCGACCGGTTGGCAAGTCGCGGTCGGTGACGTTGACCCGCTCGCCAAAGCCGTGTGGCGCACGCGTCGACACGCGGCGCGGATCAAGTGAACGAGAGGGCGAAGAGGTTGTCGTAGGCGAGGCCCCACGGCGGGCGCAGGAAACCGAGCGCGCGAACGTCTTCGTACCAGTGTGCGAACGGGCTGCGGCGTGAGAACGCTCCACCACCGATCACCCTCGCCAGCCGGGCGAGTGTGGCCTCCGCCAATTCGGCCACCGCCTCCTTCGCACACAGCGCGGCGAACAAGGCGCGCGGGTCGTTGTTCTCCATCGCGCGCAGCGATCCCTCGAACGCCTGCACCGCGAGCCAGTGGTCGTTGACCGCTCGAGTCCACTCCACTCGCTCGTAGGCGCGCAGATCCTCCGACTTCGGCAGCAGTTGTTGCTTCGCAACCGCGACGGCCTCGTCGAGGACGCCGATGATCACGGCGGTGAATGCAGTCGCGATGAACGCTCCGGCGCCCGCCGCGACGTCGCTCAGCGGTCCTTCTCGAGCGAGACGCACACCGGGGGCTCCTTCGAGTCGCATCGCGTGGCTCTGGGTGGCCGCCATGCCGACCCCATCCCATTCGGCGATCAACGTCAGGCCCGCGGTCCCGTCCCACGGACGGCCGCGAACGTCGAGAGCGAAGATCGTCGGCGCGTCCTCACCCGCCGGGATCGCCGAGGTGGCCATCCGGTCGGCGATGCCGGACCCGCTACCGAAGTGTTTGTCGCCGGTGATCGCATACGAAGCGCCGACGATGGACGATTCGTCGTCGATGGGCGTCGCCGTTGCCCGCGTCCGGGCGATGTCGCCGCCACTCCCGGGCTCGGACGTGATCGTTCCCCACTGCTCGCCGGCTGCGGCGCTGGCGAAGACGGCCTGACGCTGTTGCTCCCAGAGCGGTTGGCTCGGGTCCGGGTTGAGCAACCAGAACGCCACGACGGACGGATGCATCGCGGCCACGAGCGCGACCGAGGGGTCGGCGGTCGCCAGGAGGCGGAGCACGTCGCACACCATCCGCGCCGACGACGGCGTGTCGCGCCACAGGCCACCAAGTGCCTCAGGGACAACCGTGTGCAGAAATCCGGCGTCGCGGAGCGCGTCGAAGTCCTCGCGCTCCAGCGACCGGCGCGCTTGACGCTCGCTGCGTTGCGGCTTCCACACGTCGACGATCGATTGCACCGCCTCACGAAGAGACGCGACGGTTGGAGTCATCACGGCACTGTAGGTCCTCCGACGACCAGCCGAAGTGGGCGCGGCGTCACGTCCGCTGGCCCACGGGCACGAGATCGGCGGCCCGGCTAGGCCAGCGTGGCGCACTGACCGGCGGGGAGCCCGCGCACCGTGTTCCGGACTCCACCGTCGGTCGGTGGCGGTGTGTTGCCGAAGCACATCAGCAGACCGGCGATGCGGTTGGCGCCGACGACGATCGGTCCGGCCGTGTGGTTGTCGAGGATCGCAACCAGCCCGCGAATCGAGTTTCCGGTCAGTTCGAGCGAGCCGTCGACCCGTCCGACCGCAACGGCGCCCCGGAGGTCGCCTTGGTCGATCGTCACCACGCCTGCACCGTCAATGATGAGGGTGCCATGCACTTCGCTGTCGACGAGTGACACGACGGTTGCCCGGTCGACCCTGACCGCGCCGAGGATCGATGCTCCCTCGACGTACAGACTCGCCCCGGGACCGACGTCGACCACGCCGCGCACGACCGCCCCGGGCAGCACACAAGTCGTTCCGGTCGTGACCGACAGCCGCGAGCGGCGACCGTCGACGATCACGTCGCACACGGGTCCGCCGTCAACGAGCTTTACGACACCCCAACGGGCGGTCGTCTGATATCCGATCCCGGTCGGGTCGGCCCATGTGTGGATCGACGTCCGTACGCCGTCCGTGCCGTCGTTGACCTGGAAGTCGAGCCCGTGGAACGTTCCGATGCCGCCGTACTCGAGCAGGCTGATCGACGCCTCGACGACGTACCCGTCGGGGGTGCTGGCCGTCGCGCTGTCGAGCCGGGCCTGCTGAAACGCAGTGTCGCCGGTGCCGAACGACACGGCGTTGGCCGAGTTGATCCGGATCTGGGTGTCGTCGAAGCGGTAGGGCCCGTTCTTGAAGTTGCCGCCATCGAGGAAGATCTCGAGTGAGTCCTGGACCCATGGATCCGACGCGCTCACGTCAGGCGTCGAGTCGGTGACCTCGGCGAGGACGTACAGCGTGCCGTCGTCCCACAGTGTGCGCACTGCGGCGGTGGCCCCGTCGGCCGCGCCGTCGACGAGCACGTCGGTCGACACCGAGTTGGCGTCGCTCCACACGGCGTCGATCGCTCCGTCGACGACAGGCACCGGGCCGGCTTGGACCGCTTCCGTGTACGAAACCGCTTCGACGAGCGTGAGCGTGCCGACCGCACCCGGCTGGTTCCATCCGTTTGTCACGGCTCCGTCGGTCACTTGGACGTCGAAGTCGACGAGTCGGCCGAGCGCGGCGCCGGGCAACGCCAGCTCGACAACGGCGATCCAACCGGTTGGGGTCTGGACCACGTCGGCAGGCGTGCCTCCAGTCCCGTCGCGGCGCACGGCGTAGGTGGCTCCGTCGAGAACGAATGCGATCGCGTCGGTGGATCCGACCGTCGGGTCGGCGACCTCGACGTACGCCGTCAGGGAGTCGGCGCCCCATCGCAACTGGAACGCGGTGTCGCCTTCGATCGGGTGGAGCGGCAGCCACTCCCACTCGGGCGATTGGGTGTTCAGACCGGTGTCGGACCTGAACACGAACGCCGACCGCTGGGGCGGAGGAAGCTCGCCGTCGACGACACCGTGGTAGGCGGGCTTCGACTGCAGGTCGCCGTCGAACAGGAGTGGGTCACCCGCGGCCGCCCGCCAGCTGCGGTTGTCGGTGAGACCCCACACGGTGACGGAGAAGAGGTCATCTGTGTGGGCGCGGAAGATCCGGAACGCGTCGCGGTAGTAGTACCCCTGGTCGATCAGCAACGCCTCCGTCACCGGCGTACCGGTCGTGACGTCGAGCTCGCTGACGACCTGCGTGACGGGCAGGTCTTCGAACGCGACCAATGCGTCCTCGAGGCTGGCGACGGGCGTCGACAGGCTGAGGTGGAACTGGTGGCCGACGGCGTCGACAGGTGCACCTCTGGCGAGCAGACGCTCGACGAGGTCGTGCAGTCGCTGGCGCTTGCCGGCCTGTTCGGTGTTGTAGTCGTTGATCGCCAGCACCACCGGCCGATCGCTCCCCGGTGCCGCATACACCTCGTTGAAGGCCTCGTCGGCATACGCGAACGCCAGATCGATGTACTCCTCGCCGAGCACGTCGTACCACCGGCTGCGGCGCAGCCCGTCGGCCTCGGTGGTGCCGTCGGAAACGACCTCGTTGACGACGTCCCACGCGACGAGCGGGTTGGTCTCGCTGCCGAACAGCCCGTACTCGGCACTGAGCGCCTCGGCGATCGAGAAGATGTGGTCGCGCATGCGGTCGCGCAGGATCGCCCGGTCGGCGTCGCTGGAGGTGAGCGGTGTGCCGGTGTCGGTCTCGAAGAACCAGGGAGGAGTCTGGCTGTGCCAGACGAGCGTGTGCCCGTACACGTCGAGGCCGTTGGCGTCGGCGAAGTCCATGATCGCCGTCGCCTCGGGATGGGTCCTGAACGTTCGCGCCGCGTCGTACCACGCCTCCGGCTTCATGTGGTTCTCCGGGGTCACCTGGTCGAAGTGGCGCAGGAGCAGCGCGGCCGCCGATCCGGCGGTCTCGCGCGAGTCGATCGCGACGCCGATGTTGAAGTCGACGGTGTCCTTGACCGGCGTGATGTCCTCGATCTCGGGAGGCGCGAGGGCTTCGACGACGATGTCGTCGACGAGGAAGCTGGCGGGCGTGCCGCTCGGGTACGCGGTCTCGAAGTACAACAAGGCGGTGTCGGCGTTCGACATGACGTAGTTGGCCGTGACCTGGCGCCATGCTCCGTCGGTGACGCCGGTGAACTGACCGACCGTGTCGAACGACGATGCGCCGCCGTTGACGCGCTGCATCGAGAGCCAGATGTCGCCGTTGCCTGCGCCCGCGGCGAACTTCACCCATGCCGTGATCTCGTACGTCCCGCCGGGCACCACCAGTCCGGTGACGTCGTGTCCGATGCCGTCGCCCTGACCGGTCCGGTTCGACACCAATGCTGCCTGGGCGCCACCGTGCGCCTCCGCGGTGGTGACTGCAACCGTCGGATTGCCCTGGGCGTTGCGAGCCGTCCACCCGTCCAGCCCATCCTCGAAGTCGGTGCTCAAGACGATGCCCGCCGGCGGCGGTGGAGGTGGCTCGGCCTCGGTGGTGACCACGATGTCGTCGACGAGGTACGTGTATGGGCTGCCGTCGACGGAATGGGCACCGCTGCCGATGTAGACGGCAACGGCCTGGCTCGGCGTGAACGCCCCAGTGACCGCCGTCCACCCATCACCGTTGACCGTCGTGTTCCCGATCCACGTGAACCCCGGGTCGGTCACGAACCGGAACTGCGCCGTGCCCGGCGTCGCCAACTTGACCTCCATCGAGAACACGTACTCGACGCCGGCCTCGAACATCGCCGGGCTCTTGATCCCGTCGTAGTCGTTGGACCGGTTGGCGACCTGCAGCACCCCGTTGCCGGCGTCGTCCACGACACTCAACGCCGGACCACCACTTTGCACCCAATCCCCCCAGGTCCCATCGTTGAAATCGATTTCAACAACGGGCGCGGGTGGGGGTGGCTCGGTCGATTCGGTGGTGACCACGATGTCGTCGACGAGGTACGTGTATGGGCTGCCGTCGACGGAATGGGCACTGCTGCCGATGTAGACGGCAACGGCCTGGCTCGGCGTGAACGCCCCAGTGACCGCCGTCCACCCATCACCGTTGACCGTCGTGTTCCCGATCCACGTGAACCCCGGGTCGGTCACGAACCGGAACTGCGCCGTGCCCGGCGTCGCCAACTTGACCTCCATCGAGAACACGTACTCGACGCCGGCCTCGAACATCGCCGGGCTCTTGATCCCGTCGTAGTCGTTGGACCGGTTGGCGACCTGCAGCACCCCGTTGCCGGCGTCGTCCACGACACTCAACGCCGGACCACCACTTTGCACCCAATCCCCCCAGGTCCCATCGTTGAAATCGATTTCAACAACGGGCACAGGAACGGCGTCGGCGACGTCGTCGATGCCGACCAGCGCGGTCGTCGCCAGGATGAGCGATCCGGTTACAAGGCCCGCGATGCGGCGGTTGGCCATGTCTTCCCCCTCGATCAGTACGCCCGATGAGCTCGGCAGACGCGGCGCTTCCGGTGAACGATGTCCCCCACTGTCACCGGTATCGCGTCGGTGCTGCGCAGTCCGCAACGTAGGCCACGGCCCGCGCATGGTCAAGCGTCCGGGAGTCAGCCGTCGTCGCGTGGGCGATCGGGCCGGCGGATCTGGCGTGTGAGCCCGCGGTTGGCGTGACCTCAGGTCGGTACCACGGCGGCGGTGCGGAGGCTGGTGATGAGGTCGGCGGAATCGGTCACGCTGGCGAACAGCAACTCGAGCGTGAGCAGCGAGGCTTCATGATTGGACCACGCGGCGTCCGCCGCGATGGGTTCGGCGGTCGCGTCGGCGATCACGAGGCAGTGGTAGTCGCGGAACATCGCATCGCGCACTGTCGACTCGACGCAGACGCTGGTGGTCGCACCGACCACGACCAACTGCTGGATGCCTCTTTGCTGGAGCACCTCGTCCAGCGATGTGCCATAGAAGCCGCTGTAGCGGGTCTTGTAGAGCACCGTGTCGCCGTCGATCGGTGCCAACTCGGGGATGATGTCCGTGCTCCAGCAGTCGCGGATCAGGATGCGCGATGGCTTGCCGTCGGGCGACTCGACCGCGTCGCCCACCCGCAGCGGCACGTGCTTCAGCCACGTCGGCGATGTGGGATATCCGGCATCGACCAGGTCGGGGTGGAAGCCCATCTTGAGGTACACGACCGCCAGCCCCGCCTCGCGAGCGGCCACGAGAACCGTCCGGACAGTCGGCACGATCGCATGGATCCCCGAGACGTCAATGCCCGCGCGGTCGAACATGCCCCCCGGCGACGCAAAGTCGTTCTGCATGTCGACCACGACGACCGCAGTCGTGGCCGGACTCAACGGAAAGCTCACCGGCCTCGCCGGAACAGAGATGGGACCTTCGTGTGTTTCCATGCTGACTTTCCCCGCAAGACTCGATACGACCGCACACATTGCCGTCTCTTCGTTCACGACGCAACGACTGGCGGGTCACGTTCCACTCAGGGCCAGGCAGAAGCCGACGACGGTGGCCACCCCGGCGAGCTCACCGCCGCGTTCGTAGGCGAACGGCATCAGCGAGTTCGTCATCATCGCCAGCAGCCCGCCGGCGGCCAGAGCCGCCATTCGAGCACCGGTGACGCCGCCGCTCGCGTTGGCAGCCGCGTAGCCCAGTGCGGCGGAAACGCCGCAGGCGAGGACGACGAGGAGCCAGAGCCGTCCGATCCGGCGGGCACCCCATCCGGCAGCAGCGAGGTCGGCGGACGGGGCGATGGCCTGGGGAACGTTGGAGATCAGCACGGCGGCGAGGAAGCTGGCGCTCACCGGCAGTCCCGTGGCCAATTGGACACCGAAGATGATCGACTCCGGGACGCCGTCGACGACGGAGCCGACGACGATGCCCATCGCTCCACCCGTCCCCTCACTGCCAAACCGTCGTTCGACGATGCGGTCGCCGACGAGAAACACGGCGACACCGACGAGCATCCACAGGCCCAGCTCCCACTCATCCAGGCCCTCGGTTTCGGCGATGAGGTCGAACGAGATTGCAGCCAGCAAGGCTCCGGCTCCGAACCCGGCCATCACGCCGACCACCCGCCGTGGCACTGTGACCCAGCACACCAACAGCCCCGCCAATAGCAGCGACGACTGCGCGAGCGCCCCGAGCCCGAACGCGTTCAGCACCGCGACAGCATGGCACGGTCGTCCCGATCAGTGATCCGACGTCCGTTGGGGCAGATCGTGTCGCAACGCTCGAAGACTGGTCAGTAGCGACGCTCGAAAGTTGAGCACTCCGACGGTTGGAGAGTTCTACTTGTGGAGGATTGGGAGTTGATTCGGGGGTTGGCCGCGGGGGTCCCGCCGGCTCGGTTGAGATGCCGCGTTCACCGCCCGACGACGGGCAAGGACGGTTACTGCTGGTTGGGCAAGCAGGGTCGGCGTGGTGTGGTTGACGCACTGGTCAGAGCTCTTCGGCGCGTGATCGGGTGAGGGGTGATTCGACCGCCTGCGAGATACTGAGGAAGGACCCGTTGTCACCGAGGCGGTCGAGGACGCCGTCACGCCGGAGGACTTCACGGACGGCCGGTTTCAGGCGGGCGAGGCGCAGCGTGACGCCGGCGTGCTCGGTGAGTTCGAGGATGTCGCGGATCTTGGCCGACCCCTGGGAGTCGATGTAATCCATCGCAACGCAGTCGAGGACGATGCCGCGGATGTCGGGCGTCGACAGCGCGACCTCGCGGACGCGGTCCTCGAGGGCATCGGAGGTAGCGAAGAACAGCCCTCCATCCAGGCGGAGCACCACGAGGCCGGGAAGTTGCTCGTCTCCAGGGTTCTCGTCCAGCTCCCGGAAGTATTGGGTGCCCGGGTCTCGCCCCAGTTCGGGCATCGATGGACGAGTCGCCACCGAGATCAGCCACACCAACGACAAGCCGATCCCGACCATCACCCCGGCGAGCACTCCGAAGAGGAGAGTCCCGGCGATGGCAGCGATCGCGATCCAGAAGTCAAACGGCTGCACCTTCAGGAGGCGGCGCATCTCGGGCACGTCCATCATGCCCATCACTACGGCCTCGATGATCAATGCGGCCAGGACCGGCTTGGGCAAGTCCGAGAACAGCGGTGCCAGGAACAGCAGCGTGAGGACAACGATCACGCCCGACGTGATCGAGGCAAGCCCGGTTCGTGCTCCGGTGTGATCGTTCAACGAACTCGCCGACAGGCTCGTCGAGACCGGCATTCCCTGGACGAGACCGGCCCCCACGTTCGCCATGCCCTGAGCAACCGATTCCTGATTGATGTCGATCCGGTAGCCGTGCCTCGCCGCGAACATCCTGGAATCGCCAGCGGTCTGTGAGAAACCGATCAACACGAGCGCCACGGCAGCAACCACGAGCGTCCCCGCATGATCCGCAAGCACCTGAGTGTCGGGGACCTTCAGCGTCGGCAGCCCACGTGGCACCTCGCCAACCAAGGCGACGCCGCGAGCGGCGAGATCGAACAGCCTCGACACCAGCAGGCCACCGACCACCAGGACCAATGCGCCCGGGACAGACGGCGCGATGACCTTCAGTCCGAACACGATCGCCAAGGCCACCCCGCCGACGATCATCGTGGCCAGTTGGGCGTCGCCGAGGGTCCGGAACCACGACCCAAGCTCTCGCAACGAGTTCGAGCCACTCACATCGGTTCCGGTGAGCTTTGGCAGTTCACCGATCACGACGTCGATAGCCGCACCGAACAGGAACCCCGTCACCACGGCTCGCGACAGGAACTGCGCGATCCACCCCATTTTCAGTAGTGCGAGCACGAGGAAGAGGGCCCCCGAGACGAGGGTCATGAGGGCCACGAAGGACGCGACGTCGTCGGTGCCCGAAATGCCGGCCACGGCGACCGCGCTGGCGGCAACAGCCGCCAAGGCCGAGCTCGGACCGGTCGAGATCTGCCGGCTGGTTCCAAAGATCGGGTAGAGAATCGCACCAGCCGCGGCCGCGTAGAGCCCATTCTGGAGTGGGATACCGGCAATGCCCGCGTAACCCAGGTTCTTCGGCACGATCAGCGCGGCAACGGCGAACCCGGCGAGCAGGTCGGCGCGCAGCCAGCGCCGCTGGTACGAATGGACCCAGCGGACGATTGGCACAAAGCGCCATCGGTCCCGCTCACCCACGTCATCCTCCCGGACGGTTACGATCGAGGGCACGGTACTCGCCCCTCCGGCACGACCGGAAGTCATCAGGGGGCTCTCCTCGTCTCCGTCCGCAAGCACGGAACGCCAAAGGGCGCGCACGATCTCATCATCGCCGCGACGGCACGGGCAACGAATCGGACCGTCGTCACATCGGATCGAACCGGCTTCATCGACTTGCCCGGCGTCAACGTTCGCCACCCCGTCTGACGGCCCAACCGAACCCGAGCAGAACTACCTGGTTGCGCTCGACCGTGAGCGCGCCGAACAGAGCGCAGAGCTTTCGTTACACGGGTGATGCCGATCGCCGGACCAACCCGAGCGGGACATGCTCGATCACCGGAATAGCTGCCGATCGGCATTGCTTCGGACGACACGCCCAGGCTGCCAGAATCCAAGGTCGACGACGGAGGACGCGCATGGCATCGGGGATAGCCAAGCTTTGGAAGCCGGTCATCAACGTCACCGATCTCGACACGGGCGAGGCGTTCTGGTCCACGCTGTCGGGATTGTCACCGCAAGGACGGCACGGTCAGTTCTCGGTTCTGGATGCCGAGGACGCGTCCGAACGAGATGGATGGATCCTGCTCCAGCTCGTGCCTGCCGGTCAGGTCAGTGTTAACGCGGGCACACACCTCGATTTCCGTGTTCACGATGTGTCGAGCGCGATCGAGCAGATCGAGGCGATTGGTGGCGTGCTGACTCGGCCCGCGGGACTGTACGCACCCGACGAGGAGGCACTTCTCGAATGGGCGGTCATGGCAGATCCGTTCGGAAATGAGTTCTGCATCATTCGTTGGCCCCTCGACTCGTCGACATCGGGGTAGTGCCGTACTGCCGATCGGCAGTCGAACGATCTGCGCTCGTGTCGCTCGTTGGTTCGTGAGCGACGAGCGATGCTCCTATGTGTTGTCAAGGGTCTATTTGCCGGCGTTGCTGGCAGCCCAGTGATTGGCCGCTCGGGTGAGGGCAGGCTCGTATTAGGCCAAGCGGCCGGCGGTGGTGTTCGGTGACGGGACGGCAGATCGCTCGCAGGACAACGCGGTGGTTGTCAGGGCATTCGTGGGCCAGTCCCGTCGCCGAGAACGTGGGTCAGCGCGGCAGGGCGCGGTAGACCTCGCGGGCGACGTAGCGCTTGAGGCAGCGCATGATCTCGGGTTTGGTCTTGCCCTCGGCGAGGCGCCGGGTCATGTAGGCGACGGTACGTGGTTCGTGTTGACCGAGGCGGGTCAACACGATCCGCCACAAGGCGTTGTTGGCGTGACGGTTGCCGCCCGGGTTGAGACGGTAGCGGCCGTTGCTCTTGCCGGACATGGCGGGGATCGGAGCGACCCCGCAGAGCTTGGCCCAGGCTGCTTCGGAGCGGATCCGGGCGGCGTTGTCGCCGGCCGCGGTGAGCAAGACGGCGGCGGTGTCGAACCCGACGCCGTAGATGTTCAACAACGCCGGGGCGGTGGCTTTGACCAACGGTTCGATCTGGATGTCGAGCAGCTCGAGTTCGGCGTCGAGGGCCTGGGCGCGGCGGGCAAGGCTGACCGCGGCGGTCTTGGTGGCACACAACACCGGGTCACCGTCAGGTCGTCCGCGGAGCCGGGCGGCCTCGTTGACCAGGGCTTTCACCGACAACCCGGCCAGGCGTTGGCGGAGCTCGTCGGGGGCGGTGAACATCAGATGCCGTAACCGCACGACGGCACTGATCCGCATCGAGCGTGCCGAGCGCTTCGCCACCAACAACACCCGCAACGCTTCGACGTTGCCGGTGCCGGTCTTGGCGAGACCGCCGACACGGCCCGACAGCGCCCCGCGGGCAGCCTCGACCGCGTCCAGCTCGTCGCTCTTGCCGTTACGCCGGCGCTCTTGGCGGTTAGGGCGATCGACCTCGATCACCACCAACCCCTGATCGCCAAGAAGGCGAGCGAGGCCCGCCCCATACACGCCCGTGCCCTCGACACCGACACGCTCGACAACACCGAACGACCCCAGCCACGCGTACGACGCGAGATGCCCGGGGGGTGTCGTCGCGAACGACTCGACGCCGAGCACACCGCCGTTGGCGTCGACGACCGCGGCCACATGAACGTCTAGATGTGTGTCGACTCCGCCCGTCACCGGACGCGTCGAACTTACGATGGTCATGTCATCCCTTTCCTATGTTGAGGGGTGGCAACCACGTCCCGGGAAGGAGACCGTGCGACCGAGGAGCTGTTCGCGCAGCACCTCGAGTCCCCCTCCAGAACGGGACGTGGACGCGTCCCCGAACCTTCACCAGCAACACTGCCAGCGGCACCCGCCGCCAGCGCGGATACTCAAAACTCGACAACGCCCATTCTCACTGGGCATTCGGCGCACTCTCGGTCAACCGCAGACCTAACAGTTCGTCGAGCCGCCGCCCGGGTGCTATTTAGAATGGCCCCATGGCTGCGACGAAGAAGAGCACGAAGAGCGGGTTCACAGCCGAGGAGCGCGCCGCGATGAAGGCGGCCGCCGCCGAGCGGAAGGCGTCGCAGAAGCAGCAGGACCTCGACAAGGCCCTCGCGGAGGCGATCGCCAAGCTCCCCGACGACGAGCGGAAGATGGCGGAGAAGATCGACGCGATCGTGCGCGAGCACGCGCCGATGCTCGCCTCGAAGACGTACTACGGAATGCCCGGCTGGGCACGCGACGGCAAGGTCTGCGTCTTCATGCAGCCAGCGACCAAGTTCAAGGTGCGCTACTGCACCATCGGCTTCGATCCAATCTCGAACCTGGACGACGGCGACATGTGGCCGACCTCGTTCGCGATTCTCAAGATCGGCCCGGCCGAGGAGAGAAAGATCACCGCCCTCGTGAAGAAGGCCGTCTCCTAGAGGAGAGTCACGCTCGATCGTGAACTCACCCCCAAGGAATTCGTCACTGAAGCAACAGCAGGTCGCTCCCGGTCGACTGCACGATCCACCCGGACGGCTAACTCTGCACTTGGTGGGCGTTCGGAATGGTGGTCACGGGCTGCTCCTTCATCGTTGGTGAAGTGAGCGCTCCACACGTGCGGTGTTGGTAGCCCGGTTGGTAGCCCGGTTGGTCCCCCTGCTGTTTGTCCGGGTTCGAGGCAAAGACCCGGTGCCCACGTTTCCGCAGGTCACCGGGCCAATCTCCCCGGCGGGCTGAGAGGATTTGAACCTCCGACCTCTTGACCCAAGCTCGCCCTGAGCTGTCTCAACACATTGCCGAGAGCGTCTCAGAACACGCCCTTGATTGACGTTGAAGCGCCCCGGGTCGCGTGACTGCTCGGGTTATTGGGTGACGGCCTCGATGGCCGGCTGTGTTTGACGGTAGTAGATGGCTTCGAACTCGGCCGGGGTGGTGTAGCTGGAGTCGTCGGTGATCTCGCCGTGGAGGCGGCGGTGGTTGAACCAGTCGACGTAGGTCATGGTCGCGAACTCGACGTCGTCGAGGCCGCGCCACGGGCCTTGCCGGTAGATCAGCTCCCACTTGTAGAGCCCGTTGAACGACTCGGCGAGCGCGTTGTCGTAGCTGTCGCCCTTCGATGCCGACCGAGGCGACGATGTCGTTCTCGGCGAGCCGCTCGGAGTAGCGCACGCTGAGATATTGACCAGATTCAATCGATCGACGCAACACCGGCTTGTTGGAGGGAGCGTAGGTGTTCGTCGAGGGCTTCGGCTGGTGTCTTCCAGCCGAGGGTCTTGCGTGGTCGACTGTTGATGCGTGCGGCGACGGCGGCGAGCTCGTCGGCGTTCCACGCGGACAGGTCGGTGCCCTTCGGGAAGTACTGGCGCAAGCAGGCCGTTGGTGTTCTCGTTCGTGCCGCGCTGCCAGGGGCTGTGCGGGTCGGCGAAGAAGACGGGGATGCCGGTCTCGACCGTGAACGCGGCGTGCGCGGAGAGCTCCTTGCCGCGGTCCCAGGTCAACGAGCGGCGCAGCTGTTCGGGCAGCGTGCTCATCGTGGTCGTCGAGCGCGTTCTTCATCGTGATGCGCTCCGTAGCCGGCGAGCGCGGGGCCGTTCTTCACGGTGTGCTTGTGTCGGTAGCCGTCTTCGCGAGGCAGGTGGACCAGCATCGTGAACCTGGTCGTGCGCTCGACGAGCGTGCCGATCGCGGAGCGCTCGAGACCGATGACCAGATCGCCTTCCCAGTGCCCGGGGACGGCACGGTCGTCGGCCTCGGCGGGCCGCTCGCTGATCAGCACCTCCGGGGTGACGTGCGCCCACGCCTGCTGGCGGGTTCGGCTGCGCGGCACGCGCAGCGCTCGGCCGGTGCGCAGACAGGCGACGAGTTCTCGTTTCAGCGCGCCGCGGCTCTGCACGTA
The DNA here is from genome assembly GCA_963776935.1 of Ilumatobacteraceae bacterium. Lineage (GTDB taxonomy): Bacteria > Actinomycetota > Acidimicrobiia > Acidimicrobiales > Ilumatobacteraceae > JALOLG01. The sequence continues at coordinate 885,018 of CAVZOP010000002.1, forward strand.
GAGCGCCTGGTAGATCGCTTCGTGGCTGATCCGCATGGGCTTCATCGTCGGGGAAGTCGACTCGCAGCCGCTGCGAGATCTGCTCCGGGCTCCAGCCTTGCACCCAACGCCGGTCCTTGCGATGCGGCTTGTTCCTGCCCTTCCAGGCCGGGCCATCGGGGCCCGACCGCGCCGTCCATCGACGTCGACGGACGACACCCGCAAGCCGGTCCTGCACGTACTCGCGGAGCCGTTCATTCGTGATGAGCTTGGCCGACCTTCGGGCGACGCGCTCGCCGCTCGGCGTGCCACTGCGCGATCGACGCCTTGTAGTCGAGCTGTCCACGTCCGCGTCGAGGCGTTGCGGCGGAGCTCGCGCGAGATCGTCGACGGGTTCCGACCGATCTCACGGGCGATCGCGCGCACGCCGAGACCCTGCGCCTGTCAGAAAGCGCGATGTCCTCACGCTCGGGGAACGACAGGTAACGACCGGACACGGTCGAGGGCAGGCAAGGATTCACGCCGCCAGCGTGACGGAACCACCTGAACCCAACCGGGGATGACACACCCGCTGCGACTGACCGCGTCCTCGGTCTTCGCACCGGCCGCGATCGCCGCCCAGAACTTGACCCGGTCCTCGTGCCAGGCGACCGTCGGTCGACCCGGCGAGGGCACCTGACCGCGGTAGAGCTGCACCTCGCGCTGGCGCTCGCTGCATCGTTCCCATCTCACACCTCCATCATCGAGGTGTTGCGACAACCAGTTGAATCCGCCTTGGACGCCGCGGTCGCTGTGGTGCGTGAGCGCGGACGAGGTCCGCGCCGGCGCGTTGGCGGTTCCAGACGGCCATCTCGAGCGCGTCGATCGCCAGGTCCGAACGCAACGAGCGTGAGGCTTGCCAGCCGACGACCATGCGGGAGAACACGTCGATGATGAACGCCACGTACACCCAGCCGGAGTGCGTCTTGACGTAGGTCAGATCGGCGACCCACAACCGGTTCGGGGTGGGCGCCCGGAACTGTCGGGCCGACAAGATCGGCCGGCCGGTCGAGACGGTCATCGCCGATGGTGGTGATCGTGAACACCTTGCCCCGCCTGGCTCCGGTGAGCCCACGAGCGCGCATCAACCGTTCGACCGTGCACCGCGCGACACGGATGTTCTCCCGGTTGAGCTGAGCCCAGATCTTGTCGGCGCCATAGACGAACAGGTTCTCGTCATAGACGCGTTGGATCTCCACGACCAGCTCGGCATCACGCAGCGCACGCGGTGACGGCTGACGCTTGCGGGCCACCCAATAGGTGTTCGGGGCGATCTTGCAGCCGTGCTCGGTGAGCACCCTGCAGATCGGCTCGACCCCGAACCGGCGCCCGGTGTTCGTCGATGAACGCGACTATCGCTTGGACTGGCGGTCGAGCTCCGCCCCGAAGAAAGCCGACGCCGCTTTCAAGATGTCGTTCGCCCGACGCAGCTCACGATTCTCCCGCTCGAGCTCTTTGATCCGGGCCCGCTCATCAGTCGTGAGACCAGGCCGCTGCCCGGCGTCGGTCTCGGCCCGGCGAACCCACAACCGCAACGTCTCGTGATTGACGTTCAGCTTCTTCGCGATCGACTCGATCGCCTTCCACTGCGACGGGTACTCGTGCTGATGATCGAACACCATCCGCACCGCACGCTCACGCACCTCCGCCGGATACGGACCCGGCCTCCTCGCTCCTGACATGACTCCATCCTCTCAAGGGTTGGAGCAGTCACCGATCCCGGGGCGGTTCAGGTAGCGTCCGCGTCGATGCCCTGTGCGCGACGGCATTCTTCGAGGCTTGACCACCCAGTCGGATCGCTCGTCAAGGGGGCACTATGACTTCGCAAAGGCTCACAACCCTGGTCGTTGGCTACGAAGATGTCGAGGTAGCGCTGGCCGATCTGAATGATCTGGCGGCGGTCCGTAAGGCACACGGCGTGGGCGACTACGAGGCTGCGGTGGTTCGCAACCATGCATCGCACCACGAGTTGGTGAAGACCACCGTCGATGCCGGACCTCGACGAACATTGTTAGGTGCAGGCTTGGGGGTCGTCGTCGGCGTCGTGATCACGCCACTGCTCGGGGCCGCAGCCCTCGGCGCCGCCTTCGGCGCAATGTTAGGAAGCGTCGCTGATCAACTCGATGCCTTCAAGCATTCCGACATGCGTGAGGTCGAACGATTGGTCGACGACAGCGCCGCAAGCCTCATCGTTATCGCCAATGATGCAACGATCAAGGCCATCTGCGAGGCCGCCACGTCGCGACATCGTCGCATCGTGATGGCATTCTCCGATGCGGACGTGGACCTCTTGGAACGTGAGTTGCAAGAGTTGACGATGCCGCCGCAGGGCCCAGGATGACTGCGGAGAACGACGGCGCTCGATCTCACGCGGTTCCGTGTACCGCCCAAACCGTGCCCACGGGCTGTCTCGATCACACGTTGACGAGACAAACCCACTGGTCACAGCGTCGGGCTGAGAGGATTTGAACCTCCGACCTCTTGACCCCCAGTCAAGCGCGCTAACCAAACTGCGCCACAGCCCGTGTACGTCGTCGCCCGATCCTAGCGACGGTGGTCCGAACACCGGTCAGGTGAGGAGCTGGACGAACCGCCACACCAGGTAGATGACGGTCAGGACGACGAGCAGCTTGAAGTGCCAGGGCGCGCGCTCGTCGTCGGCGGCCTCCTCGGCCTTCAACGCCGGCGTCTCCACGTCGCTGCCGCAGGTGGGGCACGTGCCGTCGGGTCGCATCGCACTCGGCGCCATGTACTTGGCGCACTGCTCACACCATGGCATCAGTGCACCTGGGCATCAGCCGACCGCATCGTCAGTCGTGGCGCTTGCGGACGCGCAGCTTGAGCGGGGTCGAGCCGAAGCTGAACGCCTCGCGGATCATGCGCTCGAGGTACCGCAGGTAGTGCTGAGGCAGCTCGCGGTTCACGAACAGCGTGAACGTCGGCGGATCGGTGGCGCCCTGCACGGCGTACATCACCTTCGCCCCACCGCCGGCCGGCTGGCGCTGCTGGGCGTCAGCGATGACCTTGTTGACCTCACGGGTCGGCACGCGGCGGTGGTACTGCTCGATCGCGCCGGCGAGCACGGGGCGCAAACGGTGCACGCCCTTGCCGGTGAGCGCCGAGATCTTCAGCACCGGTGCGTCGCCGAGGAACGCCAGCTTGCGGTTGAGCTCGTTCTGGATGTCGAGGCGGCGGTCGGGGTCGTCGATCAACTCCCACTTGTTGAGCAGCAGCACGATCGGGCAACCGGCCGCATCGACGCGCTCGGCGAGGCGCTGGTCCTGGCCGGTGACCCCCTCCGTGGCGTCGATGACCATCAGCGCGATGTCGGCATCGTCGATGGCGCGCAGTGCGCGCACGAGCGAGTAGTACTCGGCCGCGTCGTCGATCTTGGCCCGCCGGCGCATCCCCGCCGTGTCGACGAACACGATCGGGCCGTCGGGAGTCTCGACGAGGGTGTCGATGGCGTCGCGGGTGGTGCCGGCGATGTCGTGGACGACCGACCGGTCCTGACCGACGAGGCGGTTGAACAGCGTGCTCTTGCCGACGTTCGGGCGCCCGACGATCGCGACTCGCGGCGGCCGACCGTCGCCGGCCGACCACTTGTCGTCGGTCGGGGCGCGTTCGGACTCGTCGACCGTTTCGACGAACACCGCCTTGTCACCGAGCCGCTCGAGCACGACGTCGAGCAGGTCACCGGCGCGCCTGCCGTGGAGGGCGCTCACCGGGACGGCATCGCCGAGCCCGAGTGAGAGGAACTGCCACAGATCGGTCTCGCGCTGGTTGTTGTCGGCCTTGTTGGCCACGACGAGCGTCTCGTGACCGCCACGCCGCAGCCAGTTGGCGACCGCCTCGTCGTCCTCGCGACCACCGACCGACGCGTCGACGACGAACAGCACGAGGTCGGCCTCGTCGACGGCCGCCTCGACCTGCTTGCTGACCTTCGACTCGAGATCGTCGCCGACCGGCATCCACCCGCCGGTGTCGATCACGCGGAACGGAACTCCGAGCCACTCGGCCTCGAGCTCCTTGCGGTCGCGTGTGACGCCCGGGCGGTTCTCGACGATCGCCGCCTGCTCACCGACGATGCGGTTGAACAGCGTGCTCTTGCCGACGTTCGGACGACCGACGATCACCACCGTCGGCAGTTCCTGCTCGCTCACCGTTCGCCCCCGATCCCGTCGCCGAGCGCGGCCCGCAACGCGAATCCGTCGGTGGCCACGACCTCGACCGGTCGCGGGAGGTCGGCGACCGAGAGCCCGTCGAGGAAGCGCTGGTCGTCGGAGAGGCACACGTCGGGCAGCAGGTACCGATGCCGCGTCGGCTCGTCGGCGAGCACGCGGGAGAGATCGGCGCCGGTGAGCAGCCCGGTGACCGAGGTACTGCCGCCGAAGAACTCGTTGCGTACCGGGATGATCCGCACGTCGGTCCGCCCGAGCCGTTCGATCAACGGGCCGATCACCAGCGCACCCAACTCGCCGGACAGCACGCCGATCGGAGCCTGACGAGCCGGCCCGAGCGTTACGGGTGCGGCTCCGTCCTCCGCTCCCCCGTCGTCACCGACGCCGTTGCACGACGTGGCGCGCAAGCCCGTGTAGGCGGCGGGGTTGGCGGGCAGGTCGACGGCGGCGAAGAACCCGCTTCGTGTCCCCGTCGCGGTCGATGCCTCGCCGAGGAACTCCAGCTCGAAGGTGCGCGCCATCCCGACGCCGTCCTCGTGCATCGGGAAGCCCTCGTACGACGCGGCGGGCGGGAACGGCCGGCCGGCCATCAAGTAGTACTCGTCGGCGGCGTGGACGAGCCGATGCCCGAGCACGGTCGCGAAGACGTCCTGCCAGTCGTCGACGGCATCGACGACGGCGAGTGCCTCGGCAGCGGTGTGCAACCGCATCGCCGGCTCGGTGTTGAACTTCGAGAGGCCCAACGGGACGACCGCCACCGACGCCAGGTCGGGGAAGCGGTCGAGGATCCCGGCCATCGTGTCGTCGAGCACGGCGCCGTCGTTGATGCCGGGACACACGACGATCTGACCGCGGACCTCGATGTCATGATCGAGCAACGCCCGCAGCCACCGCAGGCTCATGCCGCCTCGCGGATTGCGCAGCATCCGGCTGCGGATCTCGGGATCGGTGGCGTGGATGCTCACGTTGAGTGGCGACAGCCGCTCGGTCACGACGCGCTCGAGATCGGCCTCCGTGAAGCGGGTCAACGTCGTGAAGTTGCCGTACAGGAAGCTCAGCCGGTAGTCGTCGTCCTTGAGGTACAGGCTGCGGCGCATCCCCTTCGGCAGCTGGTAGATGAAGCAGAACTCGCAGTGGTTGTCGCACGTGCGGACCCGGTCGAACACGGCGCTCTGCACCTCGACTCCGAGCGGTTCACCGTCGCCTTTCGACACGTCGACGATCAACTCGATCCCGCCGCGCACGACGTCGAGCTCGAGCTCGGGCTCGTCGGTCAGCAACTTCCACTCGATGACGTCGCGCGGGACCTGACCGTTGAGGCGCGCCACCTCGTCACCGGGCGTGAGCCCGGCCAGCGCCGCGGGTGAACCGGGCGCGACGGCGACGATGAGGGGTGCTGGCATGGCCGCTCCAGGCTATCGGCGAGGCCCCACCGCTAGCCTGCGACGTGACATGGGTGACCTGCGATGAGTGTCGATCGCGTGCTCCTCGCCGAGCCGCGTGGGTTTTGCGCCGGCGTCGAGATGGCGATCAAGGCGCTGGCGTGGATGGCTCGCAGCTTCGAACCGCCGGTGTTCTGCTACCACGAGATCGTGCACAACCAGCTCATCGTCGACCGGTTCGAGCGCCAGGGCGTGGTGTTCGTCGATGACATCTCCGAGGTCCCGCCGGGCCGTCCGATCATGCTGTCGGCGCACGGATCGGCGCCCGAGGTCGTGGCCGCGGCACGCGCCCGAGGCAGCTACGTCGTCGACTCGGTGTGCCCGCTCGTCACCAAGGTCCACCACGAGGTCAAGGTGCGCGCCGGCAAGGGATACCGCATCGTGTACGTCGGCCATCAGGGGCACGAGGAAGCCGTCGGCACGATGGCCGTGGCGCCCGGCTCGATCAGCCGCGTCGAGTCGGTCGCCGAGGTCGATGCCCTGCCCGACTACGACGAACCGGTCGCCCTGCTGGCCCAGACCACGCTGTCGCACCGCGACTGGCAGGACGTCGCAGTCCGCGTCGGCGAGCGATTCCCCGACGTGTGGACGCCGGGACGCAGTGACCTGTGTTTCGCGACCACCAACCGGCAGTCGGCGTTGATGGCGATGGCGACGCGCTGTGATGCGATCGTCGTGATCGGATCCGCCAACTCGTCGAACACGCGGGCACTGGAGAAGCTCGCCGTGGAGGCGGGATGCCGGCGCGTGTTCCGCATCAACGCGGCCGACGAGTTGCCGACCGATCTCTCCGGAACGGTCGGCGTCACCGCCGGCGCCTCGGCGCCCGAGGAACTCGTCGACGAGGTGATCCGCGTGCTCGCCCCGGCCAGCGGCGTCGAGGTGGTGCGGGTCACCGACGAGGACGAGTACTTCCCTCCACCCCGCAACATCCGCGACCTGCAGGCGGCCATCGAGGCGGCCAGCACGGCGTTGCTCGGTGGTTCGATCCTCGACCGCCCGCCGATGGACGACCGCAGCCTGGGCGCCAGCGACGTCCTCGCCGCGCTCACATCCTCCTGACGTGCTGCGTCAGACGAGCACCGTGTCAGTTGCGCGGCACCTGGCTCCAGGGAACCTCACGGTCGACCCGCACGTCGCCGGGTAGGCCGAGCACGCGCTCGCCGAGGATGTTCTTCATCACCTCGGTGGTGCCACCCTCGATCGAGTTCGCTCGACTGCGCAGGAACGCCTTCTGGAGGGTGTCGGATTCCATCGCCGTCTCGGGGCGAACCATCTCGTAACTGCCGTACAGCATCCCGTCGGCGCCGAGCAGGTCGACGACCTTGGCGAAGATGTCCTTGTTGAGGTCGGCCGACGCCATCTTGGCGATCGAGCCCTCCGGTCCGGGATCGCCCATCTTGCGCATCTGGTTGGCACGAATGTTGGTGAGGCGCAGCACCTCGGCCCGCGACCACAGCTTCATCACGTCGTCGCGGTCGACGGCGTCCTTACGGTCGTCGGGCAGGTCGTTCCACACGTTCACCAGGGCGGCGATGCTGCCGGAGCCCTTGCGCGGAATGGTGCCGCCGATCGACACCCGCTCGTTCATCAGCGTGGTGAGCGACACCCGCCAGCCCTCGCCGGGCCTGCCGAGCATCTCGGATTCGGGGATGCGGGTATCGGTGAAATAGACCTCGTTGAACTCGGCCTCGCCGGTCATCTGCCGCAGCGGCCGGACCTCGACGCCCGGGGCATGCATGTCGACGACGAACGCCGTGAGACCGGCGTGCTTGACGGCTTCGGGATCGGTGCGAACGACGAGCAGACCCCACCGCGACAAGTGGGCGAGCGTGGTCCAGACCTTCTGGCCGTTGACGATCCACTCGTCGCCGTCGCGTGTGCCCCTCGACGAGAGGCCGGCGAAGTCGGATCCCGAGCCAGGTTCGCTGAACAGCTGACACCAGATCTCTTCGGCGGTGAACAGCGGGCGGAGGTAACGCTGCTTCTGGGCCTCGCTCCCCCACACCACCACGGTCGGGCCGCACATGCCGTAGCCGATCGGGTTGCGGCTCATCGAGTTCGGTCCGCCGGCGGCGGTGATGCGTTCGTTGATGGACCGTTGCAGCCCTGGCGACAGCCCGAGACCGCCGTTGCCCTCCGGGAAGTGCACCCACGCCAGGCCGCGGTCGAACTGTTGGCCGAGGAACTCACGCGGCGATGTCGACGCCGGGGGGTACTGCTCGAGGAGGTCGTCGACGAGGTCGCTCACCTTCTGGGCGTCGGCGCTGAGTGGCGTGTCGATCACGGTCATCGCAACGACGGTACAGGCGTCCTCGAGGCGATGACGACATGTGACGGGGACGCGCGTGGCACACTCGCAACCGAATGTCCCGGTCGGCCCGCGCCACAGCGATCGCCGTGTTCCCCGTGGTTCTCGCTCTCGCCAGCACCGTGGCTGCGTGCACCGGCGACGACCCCGGCTCGGCACCGCTGGCGACCGACGAACCGGCACCGAACGACACCCGTCCCACCACGACCAGCGCTCGCAACACCCCGTTCTGCGCCGGGATGATCGATCTCGCCGAGCGCCTCGACGGCGCCGACGCGACCGACGACACCGCATTGATGATCCGTGCGACGTATGCCGAGCTGTCCGACGTGGTCCCCGAGGAGATCCGGGCCGACTTCGACGCCGTCCGCCAACTGCTCGTCGACCAGGCCGACGGAACGGTCACGACAAGTTCCAGCACGCCAGCGACGAACGACGTCACCGACGCGACGGCCGCCGCTGGTGACGGCGAGGGTGCGGCGATCGCCGGCAGTCCGACCGAGCGTTTGAACGACTACGTCGAGCTCGTGTGCCGTAGCACCGCCAACAACCCCGGTCCTCCCGAGACAGAGCCGCCGTGACGGCGATCCCACGCGTGATCAGTCGTCGTCGTCCGGCTCGTCGGCACCGGCGTCGAAGCCGGCCGCGGTGACCCGTTCGATGAGCTGATCGCGGACGCTGCCGCCCGGTTGCCGGGCCTTGTCACCCGCGATCCGCCATCCGAGGCGACTCGAGTACAGCAGCGGCGGCTCTCGGAGACGGCCGGGCACGACGGCGGTCACCTCGGCGAAGAACAGCTCGTGGTCCTTCATCGTCAACCGCTCGAGGGTGGTGCAGCGCAACCACGCGATCGAGTTGGGGACGACCGGCGGAGCCTCCGGCTCGTCCGGCCAGTCGACGAGGAACTCGGCGGCGACGTGGTGGAACCGGCGGCCCGGATAGCTGAAGTACTGGCCCTCGACGATCTGGTCACCGGCCAGCACACTCACGGAGAACTCGCCAGCGGCGACGATGAGTGGGTACGTGTCGTGCTTGGGCGAGACACTGGCCATCACGATCGGTTCCTCGAAGCTGACCTGCGACACCCAGTGGCTCGTGTAGGCGCGGGCGACACCGCCGTGACGGGCGCCGACGACCTGTACGCCCTTCATCATCTGGCCGAGCGATCGCTTGATGTCGCGGTCGATCACGCCAACAGTTGACCACGCTCCGGCCGGAAACGGACGAGTCCCGGGCGCCCGATGTCAGTCTCAGTTGAGCACGGCGAGCGCACGCACGGCCTCGGCGTCCTCGTTGCGGAGCTCGGGCATCCCCATCCGCATCCGCATCACCAATGCCAGGCGGACGCGATCACCGCGCTGGTCGAAGCCGGCGCGCAGGTTGTTGAGCATGCGGGCGATGATCGCCCGGTTCGGCGTCGGGTCGAGGTGCGACTCGCGCCACGGCACCTGCCCACGCGTCAGGTCGCGGAGCAACGCCTCGCAACCCGCCCGATCGAGTGTGCGACCGCCGTGGAACGGGTCGACGAACCATTCGGGGTCGCTGGGGTCGCCGACGAGGAAATGAGCCGGCATTCCGATGCCGACGAGCTGGATGCCGCGGCGGCGGGCGACCTCGATGAGCAACACCGAAAGTGTGATCGGGATGCCGCGCCCGTTCTCGAGGACGTGATCGAGACACGAGTTCCGCCAGTCGGTGTACGTGGACCGGTCGCCCGTGAACCGCTTGCCGCCGAACAGCTTGGCGATGATGCCGTCCCGGTCATCATCCGGGCACGACGCCGCCAGCACGTCGAGATCGTCGAGCCACCGTTCGACGTCGAGACCGGGACGTAGGACCGCTGACATCGTGAGCGCCGCCCGATCGAGTGTGGGCTCGACATCGGGGGGTCCGACGAGAGAAGTGAACGCTGCGATCGCTGCCGTGACGTCGTCCCGGTCCACACCACGACGGTATCGTCCACTGCCTATGTTCCCAGGCGCGTTCGTCGACACCTTCGGTGACAAGCCGGCTGTCGTCATGGCGGGGAGTGGCTTCACACAGACGTTCGCCGAACTGGACGCCGCCGCCAACCGCCTCAGCCGGGTGCTGCGGTCGGCCGGGCTCCAACCTGGCGACCACGTCGCGTTGTGCATGGAGAACCACGATCGCTATCTCGAGGTGCTCTGGGGTTGCCGTTATGCGGGGCTCATCTACACCGCCGCTTCGTCACGGCTCACGAGCGGCGAGTTGGCCTACATCCTCGACGACTGCGGGGCGAAGGCGTTCATCACGTCGCGGTACCTGGCCGATCAGGCGGCCGAGATCACGGACGCCACACCAGGGGTGCAGTTGCGGCTGATGCTCGACGGCACGATCGAGGGGTACGAGAGCTACGAGGAGGCGACGGCGCGACAGTCGTCGGATCCACTCGCCGGTCGCATCGCCGGTACCGACATGCTGTACTCGTCGGGCACGACCGGCCGGCCGAAGGGCGTCCTGCAGCCGTTCGAACAACGACCGCTCGAGACGTCGGCGATGGCCGTCGCCCAGCTCCTGCAGGCGCTGTACGGGGCCACGAGCGAGTCCGTCTACCTGTCGCCGGCGCCCCTCTATCACGCCGCGCCGCTGCGGTTCTGCATGTCGATGCACACGATCGGCAGCACGGTCGTCGTGATGGAGCACTTCGACGCCGAGCAGTACCTGCAGCTCGTCGAGACCCACCGCATCACGCACAGCCAGGTCGTGCCGACGATGTTCGTCCGGATGATGAAGCTCGACCCCGAGGTGCGGGCCCGCTACGACCTGTCGTCGCTGCAATGCGTCATCCATGCCGCGGCGCCGTGCCCGATCCCGGTGAAGAAGGGCATCATCGAGTGGTTCGGGCCGGTGATCCACGAGTACTACGCCGGGACCGAGGGGAACGGCTTCGTCTACTGCAACAGTGAGATGTGGCTCTCCCACGAGGGCACGGTCGGGCGGCCGATCGGTTGCGTCATCCACATCTGCGACGACGCGGGCGACGAGCTACCGATCGGCGAGAGCGGCACCATCTACTTCGAGGGCGGGGCGTCGTTCGAGTACCACAACGACGCCGAGAAGACGAAGGGATCGCGCCACCCGAAGGGCTGGAGCACGCTCGGCGACGTCGGCTACGTCGACGACGAGGACTTCCTGTACCTCACCGACCGCAAGGCGTACATGATCATCTCGGGCGGCGTGAACATCTACCCGCAAGAGGCCGAGAACGTCCTCGTCACCCACCCCGACGTGGTCGACGTCGCCGTGTTCGGCGTCCCCAACGAGGAGTTCGGCGAGGAGGTCAAAGCCGTCGTCGAGCCCCGCCAGATGCCGGCCGACCCCGCCGCGGCGGCGGCGTTGGCGGCCGAGTTGATCCGCTTCTGCCGATCGCAGCTCGCCGACGTCAAGTGCCCGCGCACCATCGACTTCCGCGCCGCGCTCCCCCGCCACCCGACCGGCAAGCTCTACAAGCGCCTCCTCAAAGACGAATACTGGCAAGCCGCCGGCCGCTCCATCTGAAACCTGGGTCCTTCCGTTCTGTCTGCTTGAGGCGAGCCGACGGGCAATCTGAGGCAGACAGAACGGTGGGGCCCTTCCGTTCTGTCTGCTTGAGGTGAGCCGACGGGCAATCTGAGGCAGACAGAACGGTGGGGTGGATACTGGGGGGGTGCCGGAGTCGTCTATTCCGTTCTTGGACTGGCCGGGGCCGCTGGCCTTTGCGCACCGGGGTGGGGCGAGCGAGGCGCCGGAGAACACGCTGCCGGCGTTCGAGCGGGCGGTCGAGCTCGGGTACACGTACCTCGAGACCGACGTGCACGTCACGGCCGACGGGGTGCTGGTCGCGTTCCACGACACCGACCTGAGCCGCACCTGCGGGCGGCCGGGCATCATCACCGAGCTGCCGTGGGCCGAGGTGTCGACGGCTCGGGTGGAGGGACGTGAGCCGATCCCGCTGATGGAGGACCTGCTCGAGGCGTTCCCCGAGGCTCGCTTCAACATCGACTGCAAGTCGAACGCCGCGGTCAATGCCCTGGTCTCGGTGATCAAGCGCACGAACAGCCGCCAACGCGTCTGCGTGAGTGCATTCGACGACCGGCGCCTGATCCGGCTGCGCAACGCGCTGGGGCCGCGTGTCTGCACCGGCCTCGGGCCAGCCCAGGTCGCGTCCCTCCGGCTCCTCGGCCGGACCGCCGGCGGAGGCGGTGCGGCCCAGGTCCCCGTGCGCCAAGGCCGGGTCACGCTCGTCGACGAGCGCTTCGTGCGCGGCGCCCACCGGCGCGGGATCCAGGTCCACGTGTGGACGATCGACGACGCCACCGAGATGCGGCAGCTGCTCGACATCGGCGTCGACGGCCTGATGACCGACCGACCCATCGTGCTCCGAGACGTGCTCGTCGAGCGCGGCGAGTGGAACGGCCCGGTGCCCGGCCCCGGTGAGTGACCCCCGGTGACACTGGTGACCCGGTGAGTGACATCGCTCGACCGGCGGCTACGTTCGCCCACTGATGGGGGAACGGCTGGCGGGGATCGTCGCCGCCGCGACCAACGGACGAGCGGCACGATGGGTACCGGCCGCCGGGCTGGTGACCGTCCAGTTGGTCTTCTTCGAGGTCCCCGCCGGGGCGTGGATCCGGGGCGTCGTGATCGGGATGCTGACCGCGCTGCTCGCGATCGGGCTGGCGCTCGTGTATCGAGCCAACCGGATCGTGAACTTCGCCCAGGCCGATCTCGGATTCCTCCCCGTCTCGCTCGTGATCGGCCTCGTCGTGTTCTGGGGGTGGCCGTGGGGAGTTGGCCTCGTCATCGGCCTGCTCGGAGCAATCGTCCTCGGTGCCGTCGTCGAGTTCGCGTTCGTTCGTCGCTTCCGGCACGCATCACGGCTGGTGCTCACCGTCGCGACCATCGGGATCACCCAGCTGCTCGCCGTCGGCGCATTGCTGATGCCGCGACTCTGGGGCCAGCGCCCGACGTCGCAGCGGATCCCGGCACCGTTCGACGCCACGGTCACGATCGGCACGTTCGTGCTCGGCGCCAACGACTTGCTCGCTCTGGTCGCCGCCCCGCTGGCGATGGCGGCGGTCGCCTTCTTCCTCGACCGGACCCGGCTCGGCACCGCGATCCGAGCGACCGCCGAACGATCCGATCGGGCCGCCATGCTCGGCATCCCGGTCTCGCGCTTGGCGACCCTGACGTGGGTCGTCGCCAGCCTGCTCTCGTTCATCGCCCTGTTCCTCCGAGCCGGCATCCTCGGCGTCCCGTGGGGAACGGCGATCGGGGCGACCGCGCTCGTGCCCGCCATCGCCGCGCTGGCGATCGGACAGCTCAGCGATCTCCCCGCGATCGCGGTCACTGCGATCGCCCTCGGCGTGCTCGAGTACGGCGTCTCGTGGAACGCGTCGAGCCCTCTTCTCGTCGCGCCGATCATCGGCGCAGCCGTGTTCGTCACGCTGCTCGCGCGCCACGTCCAAGTTGGCCGGGCCGACGTGTCGCAGACCTCGTCGTGGCGGCTGGCCGAAGAGATCCGGCCGGTCGCCGCGTCCGGTGTGGCGCGCCGTCGATGGAGAGCGATCCGGATCACGTTGTGGGTCGTGGTCGTCGGCTGCGCGCTCGCCGTGCCGGCCGTGCTGCGCGTCGATCAGGTCATCAAGGCCAACGCCGTGATCGCCTTCGCATTGGCGTGCGTGTCGCTCGTGGTGCTGACCGGCTGGGCAGGCCAGATCTCGCTCGGCCAGGTCGCGTTCTTCGCGATCGGCGCGGCGACGTCCGCCTACGTCACCAGCCGGTGGGACGTCGACCTCACGATCGGACTGCTGGTGGGTGCGGCGACCGGCGCGGTCGCGGCGCTCGCGGTCGGTCTTCCGGCGCTGCGCCTGCAGGGCCTCTACCTCGCCGTCACGTCACTCGTCTTCGCCGTCACCGTGACCGCGTGGTTGCTCAACGACCGGTTCTTCGAGTGGGTGCCGAGCGACCGGATCGAACGCCCCCCGCTGTTCGGCGTGATCAGCATCGACGACTCGGCGCGGTACTACTTCTACTCACTCGCAGTGCTCGCGATCGTCGCCGTGATACTCCGACGGCTGCGTGCCAGCGCCATCGGGAGGGCGATCATCGCAGTGCGCGACAACGAACCGGGGGCGGCGGCGTTCGGGATCGGCACGGTCCGCGTCAAACTCACCGCGTTCGCGATATCCGGCGCCGTGGCCGGGATCGGCGGGGCGCTCTTCGTGCACCTCAACCAGAGCTTCGACCTCGTCAGTTATGACGCCGGCGAGAGTCTCGACGTGTTCGTGGCGTCCGTCGTCGGGGGCCTCGGATCGTTGGCAGGGGCAGTGCTCGGGGCGTTGTTCCTGTGGGGCGTGCGATGGTTCGTGCCCGCCAACGAGTGGCGGTTCCTCGCCTCGTCGTCGGGAGTGCTGCTGGTCCTGCTACTGCTCCCGGGCGGGCTGGTCGGACTGCTCGCCCGCCTGCGCGACCAGCTCGTGGCGACGTTGGGAGATCGCGAGTGAGCGGGCTCGCCCGATTCGCCCACCACACCCGGCACCCGGGCTCCTGGCTGCGCGACGTCTGCGGGGGTGAGCCCGTCTACCCACTCGTGATCCTGTTCGGACTCAACGCGGTCGACGAGCTGGACCGAACGGCGTTCGCGATCCTGCTGCCCGAGATCCGAGAGACGTTCGACCTCGACCTGACGACCACGCTCGCGTTCGTCGCTGCCGTGTCGATCGCGGCGCTCGCGCTCCAGGTACCGATCGCCCAGCTGGCCGACCGCCGGCCGCGGCTCCCGCTGATGATCACCGGGGCGGTGTGCTGGGCGCTGTTCGCCGGTCTCACCGGATTCGCGACGACGCTCTGGATCCTCGGGATCGCTCGGTCAGGATCGGCCGTCGGCAAGGCCGTGATCGACCCGACCCACAACTCGCTCCTCGCCGACTACTACCCGTTGGCGTCGCGCAGCCGCGTGTACAGCACGCATCGCGCCGCCAACGCCGTCGGCGCGTTCGTCGGGCCGCTGGTGGCCGGGCTGCTCGCCTATCAGTTCGGATGGCGGCTGCCGTTCGTCGTGTTCGTCGTGCCGACTCTCGTGTTCGCCTTCCTCGCCCTCCGATTGCGCGAACCAGTGCGGGGGCGCTGGGAACGCGAGGCGATGGGTGCGACCACCGACGTCGTGATGACCGAGGAGACCGCCCCGTCGTTCGCCGAGAGCTGGCGCACCGTGCAGCGGATCCCGACGCTGCGTCGGGTGTGGGCGTCACTCCCGTTCCTCGCTGTCAGCCTCGTCGGATTCGTCGCCCTCGCGGCCCTGCTGTACGACCAGGAGTTCGGCCTCGACGAGCGGGCACGCGGCGTCGCAACGGCGATCGCCGAACCGTTCCAGCTGGTTGGCCTCGTCGTCGGTGCGAGGATCGCGACGAAGCGGTACGCCACCGACTTCGCCGGGCTGATCCGGTTCGTCTCGTGGGCGGCGCTGGCTGCCGGCGCATGCTCCGCGTTGTTCGCCCTGTCGCCGAACCTCGTCGTCGCGGTCGTCCTCAACTGTGCGATCTCGGCACTGCTCGCCGTCGTGGCACCCGGCATCCTCACCGTGTTGTCGTTCGCGATCCCACCACGGGCGCGGGCCACGGGGTTCTCGGTGGCATCGCTGTGGATCATCCCCGGCCTGCTGATCCTGCCGCTCGTCGGGTGGATCGCCGACGAGTGGACGATCCGGATCGGGATGCTGGTGATGGTCCCCTCGTTCGTCGTCGGCGCGCTCGTGCTGCGCAGCACCCATCGGATCATCGACGATGACGTCGCCCAGGTCTGGCGCGCCGCCGCCGCCCGCTCGGAGGCGCTGTACGAGCGACGCCAGGGGCGGTCCGACCTGTTGTTCGTGCGCGGCCTGGAGGCCGGCTACGGGGGTCGCACGATCATCCACGGCATCGACCTCGACCTGCGCGAGGGCGAGATCGTGGCCCTGCTGGGCACGAACGGAGCCGGCAAGAGCACGCTGCTGAAGTCGATCAGCGGCGTCGTCGAAGCCGACCGGGGTGCGGTGGTGCTCGACGGCCGCGACATCACGCACGCGCCGCCCAACGAGATCGCCGACCTCGGTGTCGTCCAACTCCCCGGCGGCGCCGGCGTGTTCGGCGGGCTCACGGTCGCCGAGAACCTCGATCTCGCCAGGTGGTCCAAACGCGAGGAGGCGGTTGGCGGGGAACCGGCTGAACGGCCGGAGGCGCTCGAGATGTTCCCTGTCCTGTCGAGGTTCTTGGAGAGCCCGGCCGCCAACCTGTCCGGCGGTCAGCAGCAGATGCTCGCGCTGGCGATGTGCCTCGAGAGCCGGCCGCGGGTCTTGCTCATCGACGAGCTCTCGCTCGGCCTCGCCCCGGTGATCGTGGCCGAGATGCTCCCCGTCCTGCGCCGCTTGGCCGACGACGGCGTGGCCATCGTCGTCGTCGAGCAGAGCGTGAACCTCGCCCTCGAGATCGCCGACCGTGCCTACTTCATGGAGCGCGGCGAGATCCGCTTCAGCGGTCCGACGCGTGATCTGCTCGACCGGCCCGACTTGTTGCGATCGGTCTTCCTCGCCGGTGCCGCCATCAACCGACCGCACGCCGACCCGGACCTGCCGGCCGAGGCGTCGTCGGTCACCGGCGAAGCCGTCCTCGAGGTGTCGGGCCTTCACGTGCGATTCGGTGGCGTGCAGGCCGTCGACGACGTCTCGTTCGCGCTCCACGAGCGCGAGATCGTCGGGTTGATCGGCCCGAACGGGGCTGGCAAGACGACGTTGTTCGACCTGATCTCGGGGTTCACGACGGCGGGCGGTGGGCGGATCGCGCTCCACGGGTCCGACATCGGTCAGTTGTCGGCGCCGGACCGCGCCCGACGCGGGCTCGGTCGGTCGTTCCAGAGCGCCCGGATGTTCCCCGAGTTGACGGTGAGCGAGAATCTCTCGGTCGCCCAGAACCGCTGGATCGACGTCCACGGAGTGGCGACGGCGGCACTCCATCTCCCACGCGCGTTCGACTCGGAGGAGGCGATCGCCGACCGCACGTCCGAGTTGATCGAGCTTCTCGGACTGACGCAGTACCGTCATCACGTGGTCCGCGAACTGTCGACCGGGACGCGGCGTGTCGTCGACCTGGCCTGCCTCGTCGCCCACCGGCCCACGGTGATCCTGCTCGACGAGCCGACCGCCGGTATCGCCCAACGCGAGGTCGAGGCGCTCGCACCCGTCGTGCGGCGGCTGCGTGACGACATGGGCGCCAGCCTGTTCGTGATCGACCACGACCTGCCGTTCCTCACCGAGATCAGCGATCGCCTCGTCGCCATGGACCGCGGGCAGGTCATCGCCAGCGGCCCGGCAACCGACGTTCTCGCCCATCCGGCCGTGATCGAGTCCTACCTCGGCCGGACGGTCGCGGCCGTCGCCCGTTCCGGGACGACCGCGCCGAACAACGGGGACGGCCCGTGATCTGACCACTCGATCGCCAGCGCCCCATCCGACATCGTCCGACCCGGAGGTCCACGCATGCTCCCGGCAAGCCCCAGCAACCAACCCGACCGCGACCAGTCCACCCGTCGCAACCTTCGCCGATGGGGACCGCTCGCGGCGCTCGTCGTGGTCGCGTTGGTCGTGGGCGGGATCCTCCTGTTCGGCGACGACGCGGATGCACCTGACGAGCTGGCCGGGCTCGACAGCACGCCGACCGTCCCCGTAGCGGGCGACGACACCACTCCCGCGACGCAACCGGTGGCGACCGAGCCGGATGTATCGGCAACGCCCGCGACGGGCGCAACCGACCCGCCGCCCCCCGCCGGCGAGGTCCCCGACGTGCTCACGTTCAGCGAGGCCGCGGCGGCCGGGATCGACGTCGAGTGGGGAGAGCGCTGCGACACCACGACCGGCCGGCTGGCCGTCGTCGACTACTTCGCGTCGGAGTGCTACGCGCCGTTCAGCGGTGACAACGGCGGCGCGACCGAGCAGGGAGTCACTGCGGACACGGTCAAGATCGTCTTGTACCAGGGGCCCGAGGACGACTTCATCATCCGCTACATCACCGACGCACTGTCGATCGACGAGACCAACCAGCAAGAAGCCGACACGGTCAGGGGCATGATCGAGTACTTCGAGGCGTACTACGAGACGTACGGACGGTCCGTCGAGCTGATCCCCTACGAGAGCTCCGGCATCGCCAACGACGAGGTGACCGCGCGTGCCGACGCGGTGCGCATCGCCGAGGAGATCCAACCATTCATGGTGTGGAATGGACCGGCACTCACGAATGCTTTCGCCGACGAGCTCGCCGCGCGTGGCGTGCTGTGCCTCGCGTGCACTCCCGCCCAGCCACCCGATTGGTACAGCGAGCGCGACCCGTTCGTGTTCGGGATCGACGCCAGTGGCCACCAGAAGCAGAGCCACGCCGCCGAGCTCATCCTCCAGCAGCTCGCCGGCAAGCCCGCCGAGTTCGGTGGCGACGACGTCCGCTCGACGGAACGGCGGTTCGGCCTCGTGTACGTGGAGTCGAGCGCCAACTCGAAGCCGCAGGCCGACGAGTTCATCGCCACGCTCGCGGCGGGTGGGGTCGACGTCGCCGAGACGGTCTCGTACGTGCTCGACCCGACGTCGATCCAGCAGGCGGCGTCGCAGGCCATCGCCAAGCTCAAGGCGGCGGGCGTGACCACGGTGCTGTTGAACACCGATCCGATCGCGCCGCGCGACTTCACCCGCGAGGCGACGGCCCAGCAGTACTTCCCCGAGTGGATCCTGGCAGCCGTCACACTCACCGACACGACCGCCTTCGCCCGGACGTACGACCAGGAACAGTGGGCGCACGCGTTCGGCGTCACCGCACTGGCGGCGCGCATCGTCCCCGAGCGCAGTGGCTACTACCGCCTGTTCGAGTGGTTCAACGGCGAGCCGCCTCCCGCGCCCGACCAGATCGGCGTGCTCGCTCCGTTCCCGGCGGTGTTCTACGGCGTGCTGCAAGACGTCGGACCCGATCTGACGAGGGAGACGTGGGCCGCCGCCTTGAAGGACGAGATCGAGACGATCCCTGCGATCACCCAGCCGTACCTCTCGTGGGGCGGTCCCGATCTGTGGCCGTACGTCGATTACGGCGGCATCGATGACGCCACGCTGATCTGGTGGGACACGACGGCGACCGGACCCGACGAGATCCGCCGCGAAGGCACCGGGATGTGGCAGTACGCCGACGGTGGAGCACGGTTCCTTCCCGGTGCCTGGCCGACGGATTCGCGGCTGTTCGACGCCGGGTCATCGGTCACGATCTTCCAGGAACCTCCGCCGGAGGAGGCGCCGCCCGACTATCCGAGCCCGGCCGGCTGATCCACGGGAGATCGGGAGGCGAGGACCATCGCCATGATCGTGCCGACGAGCAGGACCGAAGCGCCGACGATGGTCACGGCCGGACCGAAGCGAACTCGAACCAGGCCCGTCGACGGAGCGAACCGGACGGTCAGCGCCACTGTGAGCGCGTAGGAGCCGCCGGTCACCGACAGCGCCGGACCGACGACGCGGAGTCCCCACCACATGGCGACCGTGCCGGTGACGACCAGCAGCGGCATCAGCGGCCAGGCCCGCAGAGCGATTCCGAACGGCCCCGCTTCGGCGAAGCCGAGGCGGTCGATCAGATCGATCACCTCGTAGCTCGACCGATCGACGCTGCCCGACGCCACCCATGGACACAGCGACCCCACGATCGTCGCCACGGCCCCGATGGTCATCGCCGCGTGGGCCGCATCACGCCGATCGATCACGCGACCAGCGTACGGGTGGACGTAGCGTGAGATCCGTGGCCGGACCCGCTGCCCCCATCGGATCGACCCGGGGTGCATCGGCGATGGTCGCCACGGCCGACCAGATCGCTTCGCAGGCGGGCATGGTTGCGTTCCACCGCGGCGGCAACGCGGTCGACGCGGCGATCGCCGCCAATGCCGCCATCGCCGTCACGTCACCTCACCTGTGCGGCCTCGGTGGCGACTTGTTCGTCCTCGTTCACACCGGACGCTCGGTGGTCGCACTGAACGCGAGCGGACGGGCGGGGTCGGGGGCCGACCCCGCCGCGCTGCGGGCGGCCGGACACACGGAGATGCCGTTTCGCCACGACATCCGAACGGTGACGCTGCCCGGCTGCGTCGACGGGTGGATCTCGCTCCACGAGCGGTTCGGCTCGATCCCCCTCGCCGACGTGCTGGAACCGGCGATCCGGATCGCCGAGCACGGCTTCCCGGCCAGCCCGTTGCTCGTCGGGTCGCTGGCCATGATCGACGAGGCCGCCCGCGCCAACCTCCACGAGATCGCCACCCAGGCCACGCACGTCGGCGCGCTCGTTCACCGGTACGGAGTGGGCAGGGCCCTGCGTGCCGTCGCCGCCAACGGCCGCAATGGCTTCTACGGCGGCGAGTTCGCGGCCGGGCTGCTCGAGCTCGGGCGGGGCTACTTCAGCGCCGCCGACCTCGACCGGTCGCAGGCCGATTGGGTCACCCCGCTCACGGCGGACGCGTTCGGCGTCCAGCTCCACACGATCCCGCCCAACTCGCAGGGGTACCTGACACTCGGAGCGGCACGTCTGGCGAGCCAGATCGGCCTCCCCGACGATCCCGACGACCCGCAGTGGGCCCACTTGCTGATCGAAGCGGCGACGGCGGCGGGGTTCGACCGCCCCGACGTCCTGCACGAGCGGGCCGACGGCACCGCCTTGCTCGCCGCGATCGATGCCCGATCGAGCCTGATCGACCCCCAGCGAGCCGGCCGCCGGCCGTCGCCCGGCCGGGCGGGCGACACGACGTACCTCTGCACGGCCGACACGCACGGGATGGGCGTGTCGCTGATCCAGTCGAACGCGGCCGGGTTCGGTTCGTGGCTGGTCGAGCCGAACACTGGCATCAACCTCCACAACCGCGGCATCGGGTTCTCCCTGGAGTCCGGGCACGTGGCCGAGTACGGCCCACGACGGCGGCCGCCGCACACGCTCTCGCCCGCGCTCGCGACTCGGGGTGGCGATCTCGCTGCGGTGTTCGGCACGATGGGTGGCGACGCCCAACCGCAGATCCTCCTGCAACTGGCCGCCCGGCTGTTCCTCCACGCCCAGAGCCCGGCGGAAGCGGTGTATGCCGGCAGGTGGGCGCTGCACGGTCCGCAGAGCGGGTTCGACACGTGGACCGCGCCGGGTGGTCCGGGGGTCTCCGTCGAGGGTCACGCGCCCGACGCCTGGCGGATCGGCCTCGCCCAGCGCGGTCACGTCGTGCAGCAGGGTCCCGCCTACGACAGCGGCTACGGCCACGCCCACGCCATCGTGATCGAACCGTCCGGCATGCTCGTCGGCGCCGCCGACCCCCGCGCGAGGGTCTCCGCCGTCGCCGCAATTTAGGTGAGCGGGCGGCGAAGCGACTCCGTCGCCGCCGCCCGAACGGGAGTTCGCCTCTGAACGACGGGTCTGGGCGCTCCAACCGTTCTGTCTGCCTTGTTCGCCGCCGCTTCAAACGATGCAGACAGAACCGGGTTCGCCGGACCCGTCGTTCAGAGGTAGAGACCGGTTCCGGTGGCGGCGGCGTCAGCCGCTTCGCCGCCGGCTAATCAAGGGGGACTACCTCGGTGATGAATCGGGCCATTTGTTCGTCGGCCTTCTTGTAGGGGTCGCCGAGCATGTGGGGGAAGATCGTGAGGTGCTCGAGGCCGAGCAGGTCGCGGTAGAACTGGACGCCCTCGGCGACCTGTTCGGGGGTGCCGAGCAGGAGCGTCTTGTTCTCGAGCGACTCGTCGAGGGTCGGGATCAACCCCGGCTTGGCGGGCTTGCCGTCGGGCCCCATGTAGCCCCGACTCCACCCGTACGGGCCGAGGAACTTCCAGAACTCGTCGTGGCCTGGCAGTGCCGTCTCGCGGGCCTTCTCGTACGTGTCCTCGATGCGCACGGCGACGACGAGCATCCGCTTCTCGTGGGGTGCCAACTCGACGCCGTGGGCGGCGGCGTACCGCTCGCCGTACGTGTCCCAGAAGCGCTTGATGAACGCGTGGTGCTGGTTCCAGAACACCGCTCCGTGGGCGACGACGGGGACGTAGTCGAGCGTCGGCGGGCTGGTGACCGCCTGCCAGATCTCGTACGGGTACAGCGGGCGCGGGATCAGGGTGAGCTCCTGCACCGTCGAGCCACGGTCGGGGATCCCGGGGACGGGGATCTGGAAGTGCTTGCCCTGGAACGAGAACGAGCCATTGTCGAGCGCCCGCCGGACGATCTCCATCGACTCCTCGAAGACCTCGCGGTTGAGCTCGTCGGCCGCTTGCTGGTCGGGGTTGTCGTGGGATCCGATCGAGACGCCCTTGTCGTTGAGGTGCAGCACCTCGCGCGGCACCGTGCCGCGGCCGACACCGAGGATCGCCCGCCCGCCCGACAGGTTGTGCAGCGTGGCGAAATCCTCGGCCAGGCGCAGCGGGTTCCACTGCGGCACGACGTTGAACATCGTGCCGAGGCGGACGTTCGACGTGCGTGCCGCGACCCACGTCGAGAGCTGCAGGCCGTTCGGGATCACCTCGTAGCCCTCGTGCTGGAAGTGGTGCTCGGTCGTCCAGAACGAGTCGTAGCCGAGCCGGTCGGCCTCGACCGCCGAGTCGATGTAGTCGAGCGTCGCCTTCCAGCACTGCTCGTTGCGAGTAGCGCCGGTCCATCGGCGCCGGCGGACCGGCACCGGCGTCGTCCATCTCGACGCCCCCGAAGAAGAACGCGCCAATCTTCATCCCAGGCTTCATCTCGTTATCGTCGCACAGGTGAGCGCAACCGTCCTGCAGCGCGTGACCGTTCTCGATGGTGGTGTCGTCGACGTCAGGATCGCCGGCGAGACGATCGACACGGTCGGCGAGCACGATCGCGCCGCAACCCGACGATGCCGTCGTCGACCTCGAGGGTCATCTGCTGCTCGCGTCCGCCGTCGAGCCCCACGCCCACCTCGACAAGGCGTTTCTCGCCGAGCGGATCGAGAACCCGACCGGCGACCTGATGGGTGCGATCCTGGCGATGCAGGCCAGCCGCCACCTGCTCGACGTGCCCGACATCATCGAGCGCGGCCGAGCGCGCCGCGCGGCTGATGGCCACCAACGGGTTCGCCGCCGTCCGCACCCACGCCGACACCACGCAGGAGCACGGGTTGCGGAGCATCGAGGCGTTGCTCGAGGTCAAGCGTCGTGTCGCCGACGTGATCGACGTGCAGATCGTCTCGCTGTGTGGCTGGCCGATGACCGGCGTCGCCGGGGCCACGAACCGGGCGCTGCTCCGCGAGGCGCTCGAGGCCGGCGCCGACCTCGTCGGTGGCTGCCCGCACCTCGAGGGCGAGGCGAGCCAGTGGGCGACCGACTTCTTCCTCGACCTCGCCTCCGAGTTCGGGGTGCCGGTCGACCTCCACACCGACGAGACGCTCGATCCGGGCGCCTGCGGCTTGTCGCGAGCTCGCCCGGGCCGTGCTCGCCGGGTTCCCGCACGCCGCGACCGCCAGCCATTGCGTGAGCCTCGGTCAGCTCCCCGCCGCCGAGCAGCGCCGAGGTCGCCGAGCTCGTCGCCGAGGCGGGCGTCAACGTGATCGCCCTCCCCCACACCAACCTGTTCCTCCAGGGCCGCGGCACGGCGCCGATGCCACGCGGGCTCACCGCGGTGGCGGCGTTGCGGGCGGCCGGCGTCAACGTCGCGGCCGGTGCCGACAACCTCCAGGACCCGTTCAACCCGGTCGGTCGGGCGTGCCCGTTCGAGACCGCCGGATTGATGATCATGTCGGTCGCACGACCTGCCCGCCGTCGCCTGGTCGTCGGTCACCGAAGCGTCGCGCCGAACGCTCGGCCTGCCCCCGGTCGCGATCACCGCCGGAGCGCCCGCCGATCTCATGGCCGTGCGCGCCGAGACCGTTCGCGAGGCGATCGCGACCGGACCGGCCTGCCGGCGGGTCTGGAAGCGCGGCGTGCGGATCGACGAAATCCAGCGTTAACACGGTGGGCGCTAAGGCGTTCGGACCGGCGACGTAAGGTTGCGGCCACCATGGTCGAAACGGGTTCCTACTCGCCCCCTACCGGCGAGCGTTTCGTCGGCGCGCGGGTCGTCGTCACCGGCGGTGCCCGTGGCATCGGAGCGGCGATCGCCAGGAGCTTTGCCGCCCAGGGCGCCTCGATCGCCGTCATCGACCGGCTCGCCGACGAGTGCGGCGCGGTCGCCGACGAGCTGTCGGGCGTCGCCGTCGATCTGCGATCTCGCCGATCCGGACGCCACCACGGAAGCGACGAAGACGTCGATCGACCGGCTCGGCGGCATCGACGTGCTCGTCAACAACGCCGGGGTGTTCCGCATCACACCGCTGCTCGACATCAGCGCCGACGAGTGGGACTGGGTCTTCAGCATCAACACCCGGGCGATGCTGCTCACGACCCAGGTCGCGGCGCGTTCGATGATCGCCTGCCGGACGCGGCGGCAAGATCGTCAACCTGGCGAGCATGGGCGGCAAGGTCGGTGCCGCCGGCCAGGCCCACTACGCAGCGTCGAAGGCCGCCGTCATCTCGCTCACGCAGGTGTCGGCCGCTGAGCTCGGCGTGCACGCCATCAACGTCAACTCGATCTGCCCCGGCTACGTGCTCACCGAGATGGGGGCCGCCACGCGCACCGACGAGATGGTTGCGAGCTGGTCGGCGAAGTCGCCGCTCGGCCGCCTCGCCGAGCCGTCCGACGTGGCCAACATGGCCCTGTTCCTCGCGTCCCACGACGCCGACTACCTCACCGGCCAGGCGTTCAACGTCACCGGTGGGATGATCATGCACTGAGAGCCGCCCCGCATGTCCGACACCACGACACCAGCAACCGAACAGCCGCTCCGCGAGCAGATCGAAGCCGCGATCGGACGCCGCATCAGCGCAACATGGTGCTCGTCTTCAACGGTGTGTCGATGACGTTTCCCGACGGGACGCATGCACTCGACACCACCGATTTCGCCGTCAACGCCGGCGAGTTCGTCACCGTCGTCGGCCCGTCGGGGTGCGGTAAGTCGACGCTGTTGCGGATCGCATCGGGTCTCACCCCGCCCACGACAGGAAACGTCGTCGTCGATCGGTCCAGCCTCGGCTACGTCTTCCAGGACGCGACGCTGCTGCAGTGGCGCACGGTGCGCCGCAACGTCGAGTTGTTCGCCGAGCTCGAGGGCATCTCGAAGGCCGAGCGCGCCAAGCGGGCCGCCCAGAGCATCGAGCTCGTCGGCCTGACCGGCTCGGAGGACAAGTACCCCAAGCAGCTGTCCGGTGGGATGCGGATGCGCGCCTCGCTGGCCCGGTCGCTGGTGCTCGAACCCAACGTGTTCTTGTTCGACGAGCCGTTCGGCGCCGTCGACGAGATCACCCGCGAGCGCCTCAACGACGAGCTGATCGCGCTGTTCCAACGGCTCGGCTTCGGAGCGCTGTTCATCACCCACTCGATCTCGGAGGCGATCTTCCTGTCGACGCGGGTGCTCGTGATGTCGGCCCGTCCGGGCCGCATCGTGGCCACGTTCGACGTGCCATTCGCCTATCCCCGCCCACCCGAGCTGCGCTTCGATCCGGAGTTCGCCGAACTCGCCGGCCAGGTGTCACACGCACTCCGAGGTGCCCACTCATGAGCATCCCCAACCCATGAGCATTCAAGGGATTGCCGTCGCCGGGTCCGACAACGCCGCGCAGGAGCTCGCCGAGCAGCATCGCAAAGGCATCGGCTGGTCGGGGATCGTCGCCCCGATCATCGGGCTGGCGGCGTTCATCGGGCTCTGGTACCTGATGCACTACTGGGCGCTGGAAGCGCTGTGGGACAAGCCGAGCTTCCTCATCACGGCCCCGCACCGTGTCGTGCAGGACTCGTTCTTCGAGACCGTGCCGCGTGAGCAGATGCTGCGCGGGCTCGCATGGACGGCGTTCGTGGCGCTCACCGGTCTGAGCATCTCGATCGTGCTCGGCATGCTCCTCGCCATCGTGATGGCGCAAGCGACGTGGGTGGAGCGGTCGTTCTGGCCCTACCTGATCGCTGCGCAGGCGGTGCCGATCCTGGCGATCGTGCCGATCATCGGCACCATCTTCGGCTACGGGTTCAGCTCGCGGATCCTCGTCTGCGTGATCATCTCGATCTTCCCGATCGTGTCGAACACGTTGTTCGGGCTGCTGTCGGCGGAGCGCAGCCAGCACGACTTGTTCACCCTGCACAACGCGTCGCGCCGAACCCGGCTGCGCAAGCTGCAACTTCCGGCGGCGCTCCCGGCGATCTTCACCGGGTTCCGCATCGCGGCCGGTCTGTCGGTGATCGGCGCCGTCGTCGGCGAGTTGTTCTTCCGCCGCGGCAGCAAGGGCATCGGGATCGTGATGGACCAGTACCGCCAGCGCAACCAGTACCCCCTCACCTACGGTGCCCTGATCCTCTCTTCGTTGCTCGGCATCGCCGTGTTCATGTTCTTCGGCTGGCTGGGTCACGCCGTCGTGGGACGTTGGCACGAGTCCACCCGCCAGAGCAGCTGACCCGCCACACCGAAACCTCTCCATCCACCACCAGCGAGCTTCGGCTCCACGACTCACGCAGCGTGAACTGCAGAATGAACAGGAGATTCCAAATGAAGACCCGCCGCAGCATCCGCCTGCTGGCCGTACCCATCGCCGCGACGATGGTCATGGCCGCATGCGGTGACGACGACGAAGACGCCTCGACCGACACCGGCGCGACCGAGGAGACGTCGGCCGCCACCGAGCCGGCCGCCACCGAGCCCGCTGGCACCGAGCCGGCTGCCACGGAACCGGCAGGCACCGAGCCGGCCGGCACCGAACCATCCGGCACGGAGCCCTCCGACGGCGCCGAGGGTGTGCTCTCGGGGATCTGCCCGGACGTCGTCACGATCCAGACCGACTGGAACCCCGAAGCCGAGCACGGCTGGATCTACGAGATGGTCGGCGACGACCCCACCATCGACAAGGACGGCGTGCTCGTTCGTGGGCCGCTCGTCGCGGCCGGCGTCGACACCGGCGTCGACATCGAGATCCGATCGGGCGGGCCGGCGATCGGCTTCCAGACGGTGACGTCGCAGCTGTACGCCGACGAGGACATCCTGCTCGGCTACGTCTACACCGACGAGGGCATCCAGAACTCGGTCGAGTTCCCGACCGTCGCCGTCATGGCCGGCATGGAGAAGAACCCGCAGATGATCATGTGGGATCCCGAGACGTATCCCGACGTCGAGACGATCGCCGACATCGGTGAAGCCGGCATCCTCGTGCGCTACTTCGGTGGCGCGGCGTACATGGACTACTTCACGCAGACCGGGATCCTGTCGTCCGACCAGGTCGACGGTTCGTACGACGGCACCCCGGCGCTCTTCGTCGCCGACCAGGGCGCCTCGGCGCAGCAGGGCTTCGGATCGGCCGAGCCGTACATCTACGAGAACGAGGTCGAGGACTGGGCCAAGCCGATCGCCTACGACGTACATCAACGACGCCGGGTGGGAGAACTACGCCGAGTCGATCGCGATCAAGGCCGACCGGCTGGAAGAGAACCGTGACTGCCTCACCGCACTCGTGCCGATCATCCAGCAGTCGACCGTCGACTACGTGAACGACCCGGCCGAGACCAACGCCTTGATCCTCGACGCGGTCGAGACGTTCGACAACGGATGGGTCTACACCGAGGGCGTCGCCGACTACGCGGTCGAGACGATGGTCAACGACGGATTGCTCTCCAACGGTCCCGACGACACGATCGGCAACTTCGACCTCGATCGCGTCACCGCCCTGATCGAGAAGGCGGTCCCGGTCTACACGTCGCTCGGCCAGCCCCCGCTGGAGGGCCTCACCGCCGAGGACGTCGTCACCAACGAGTTCATCGACCCCAACATCGGGTTGTAGTCACGACGGTTGCAGGCGAGGGCGCCGGGCGACACCGGCGCCCTGGTCGCGTTCGGCTATTTGCCGAGCCGGCGACCAGACGTGCAGCAACC
Organism: Ilumatobacteraceae bacterium; assembly: GCA_963776935.1. Classification (GTDB taxonomy): domain Bacteria; phylum Actinomycetota; class Acidimicrobiia; order Acidimicrobiales; family Ilumatobacteraceae; genus JALOLG01. The sequence continues at coordinate 912,935 of CAVZOP010000002.1, forward strand.
GGCGTGCGGTGAGCCGGCTCAATCAAGCGAAGTCGAACTCCTTGATCTCGGCGAGTGCTGCGCAGAACGCGTCGACGGCACCCTCGAACAGCTGCTTGCCGCGCTCGACGGTGGCAACGGTCGGGTCGCCGATGTGGCCGTCCGGACCCGAAGTCGTCCGACAGCCATCCGAACCCGACCGGGCCGCCGAAGCGCACGTAGCGGTTCCCGGCGAGCCACTCGGGCACGTTGCGCGTCGTGAGCGACATGTCGACCGTCTCCGGCGCCAGGTACAACATCAACGACGTCTCCTCGGTGCCGCCGTGGATGCCCATCCCCAACTCCTCCGGCGGCGACGATCCGCCCTGGTCGGGCGGCAGGCCGGGATGGGCGAGGAACGTCATCAGCCCGTGATGCAGGCGCAGCTCGCGGTTGGCGACACCGACGAGCGCCGAGTTGCCACCGTGCCCGTTGAGGAACACGAGCTTGCGGGCGGGAGTGGTGGCGATGCAGCGGCCGAGGTCGTCGAGCACGGCGAGCAGGGTCGACGCCGACAGCCAGATCGTGCCGGCCGACCAGGCGTGCTCGTTGGACTTCGTGTAGGCGAGCGGCGGCAACAGCCACGCGTCGAGCTCGTCGCCGATCCGTTCGACGGCAGCCTCGGCCACCCGCTCGGCGATCACCAGGTCGGTGTTGAAGGGCAGGTGTGGTCCGTGCTGCTCGAACGCGCCCAGCGGCTGCACGACGATGCTGTCGGGCGTGAGCGCGGCCGCGACCTGGGGTGCTCGCAGCTCTCCGAGGCGTCGAGTCGTCGGCATCACGTCGGAACGTTACCGGTGAGCGACAATGCAGGTCATGCCCCGGGCGCCTGCTGCCGACTTCGACGCGATCGTGGTCGGCGCCGGCCACAACGGTCTGATCACCGCCGCCTACCTCGCCAAGGCCGGCCTCCGCACGCTCCTGCTCGAGGCCCGGACCGACGTCGGCGGGACGGCGGCCAGCGAATCCTTCGCCGGCCACACCGTCAACATCTGCAACTGCGACCACCTCACGTTCCGCACGACGCCGGTGACGGCCGAGCTCGACCTGGCGTCGTTCGGGTTGCAGTACATCGACGTCGAGCCGGCGCAACACCACGTGGCGTGGAGCGGCGGACCGTCGTGGACCCAGTACCACGACGTCGAGCGCACGCTCGACTCACTCGGGAGCACACATCCGGGAGAGGTCGACGGGTACCGCCGGTACCTCCGCGCCGCGATGCCCGCCGTGGAGCTGATCCTCGCCGCGGCGTGCGAGCCACCGAGCATCCGCACCCTGACACGCCAGGCGGTGCGCCAACGGCTGGCGGGCGTGCCGACCATCCTGCGATGGAGCCGGCGCAGCGCCGCCGACGTGCTGCGGTCGTACTTCCGCCACGACGCCCTGTCGGGCACCGCCGCCGTGAGCGGGCCGATGGTGTGGGGCATCAGCCCCGAGCACCCGCGGAGCGGCCTCGGAGCGCTGACCCACGCGATGCGCCACGTCGCCACCGTCGGTCGACCGGTCGGGGGCAGCGGCATGGTGCCGACGGCGATCTCGCGCGCGTTCGAACATCACGGCGGGACATTGCGCGTCGGCAGCGCCGTCGACACGATCCTGTGCGACGGCGACGCGGTGCGCGGTGTCGCACTTGGCGACGGGGTCGAGATCACCGCGCCGATCGTCGTGTCCGCATGCGACCCGCACCGCACGTTCCTCGAATGGCTCCGCGACCCTCCCCCGAGCGCGACCGACGTGGTCAGGCGGTGGCGGGCCGTCCCCCACGACGACGGGTACGAATCGAAGGTCGACGCCGTCGTATCGGCGGCGCCGCGGCTGCGAGCAGTCGACGCGCCACTCGGCACGACGACGATCGTCGCACCCAGCCTGACGGAGATCGACCGCGCCCACCGGCTGATGCTCGACGGTCAGGTCCACCCGACCCCCGGCCTGCTCCTCAACGTGCCGTCGCTGCTCGATCCCACCCTGCTCGACCCAGGCCTGCTCGACCAAGGCCTGCTCGATCCGAAGCGGACGGCGGGACCCGACGGCACACATGTCCTCAGCCTCGAGGTCCTCTACACGCCCTACCGCCTGCGTGGCGGCTGGCCGGACTCGACCGAGCCGTGGCGGTGGCTGCAACTGTTCGACGGACTGTGCGAGCCGGGCTTCCTCGACTCGATCGATGCGTGGCGGGCGATGACGCCCGACGTCTACGAGCGCGAGTTCCACCTCCCGGCCGGCCACGCCACGAGCTTTGCCGGAGGCCCGTTGGCGGCGTTCCGCAATCCGAACCCCGAGCTGACCCGCTACGAGACGCCCGTGGAGGGTCTCTACCTCACCGGCGCAGCCACGTTCCCGGGCGCGGGCGTGTGGGGGGCGAGTGGCAGGAACTGCGCGGCCGTCGTGTTGGAACATCTGGCGCGCCGGTAGATTTACGTGACCGTGCTCGCAGCATCGTTCAAACTCGGCAGGGTCGCCGGCATCTCGGTCAACCTGCACTGGAGCGTTGCTCTCATCGCGCTCCTGCTCGGGGCCGGCCTGGCTCCGGCGCTCGGCTGGGCGGCTGCGGCGGCCGGCGTCGTGCTGTTCCTCGCATCGATTCTCGGCCACGAGCTCTCGCACGCCCTCGTCGCCCGTCGCTTCGGCGTCGGGACCCGGTCGATCGAGCTCTGGGCGCTGGGTGGCATGGCGCGCCTCGATCGAGAGTCGCCGTCACCGAAGGCCGAGGGTTGGATCGCGGCGGCCGGCCCGCTGGCCAGCATCGCCATCGCCGTGGCGTCGCTCGGCGCTTGGTACGCACTCGATTCGGGCAACACCGTCCCGACCGTCGCCGCCGTGCTCGGCTGGTTGGGCTTCATCAATCTCGCCCTCGCACTCTTCAACCTGATGCCTGGTGCCCCGCTCGACGGCGGGCGGATCGTCAAGGCGGTCCGCTGGCACATCCACGGTGACCGCCATCGCGCCACCCGCGATGCGGCACGCGCCGGCACGTTCCTCGGCTGGGCGATCGCCGGCGCCGGGTTGTACCTGATGTTGTCGGGCAGCTCCGGGTTCTTCCTGCTCATCACCGGTGCGTTCATCGCCGTCAACGCCAAGTCGGAGATGATGTCGGCGTACATCGCCGAGCGGCTCGAGGGCGTCAAGGTGCGCGACCTCACCTGGTTCGGAGTCGCATCCGCCGGCGACGACATGGACGCCGACACGATGCTGTGGCAGCGTCAGCGACTGGGTCTCGCCGGTGCGGTCGCCATCTCCGGGCCCGACGGGCAGCTCGACGGGCTCGTGCTCGAGGATCAGATGTGGGCGATCCCGGCCGACCAGCGACCGTGGGTGATGCTCACCCAGCTGATGGTGCCGTTCGACCGTCTCGCCCAGGCCGATCCCGACGAGGACCTGGCCAGCGTCCTCCCGCGTCTCAACCCACGTCGCCCGGTCGTGACGGTGTGGCGCGACGGCAAGCTCCTGGGCGTCGTCCCCGCGGCGAGACTGCGCGACCGCATCCTCGCCAATCCCTGATCAGGTCCCAAAGATCAGGCATCGCGCACCGACCACTCGCGCTTGGTGACCGGTGGCTGATCGCTCCACGGGAAGTTGATCCACAAGTCGGTGCGCTTCCACACGTAGTCGCACTTGACGACCGAGTGTGACTTCTCGTACAGCACGGCGGTGCGCACCTCGCCCACCTTGCCCTCGCAGAACAGCTCGACGCTCTTCAGCGTGTGGCCGGTGTCGGCGACGTCGTCGGCGATCAGGATCTTGGCGTCGTGCAGATCGACGAAGTCGGGCGCCGGTGGCAGGATCCGCGGCACTTCGAGGCGCTCGTCGACACCCGTGTAGAACTCGACGTTCATCGTGTAGGTGTTCTTGACCGACATCGCGTAGCCGAGGGCCCCGCCGATCAAGAGCCCGCCACGGGCGATCGACAGGATCATGTCCGGCTCGTACCCATCGTCGGCCACCGCTTGTGCCAGCGCCCGCGACGCCACCCCGAAGCTCTCCCAGGTCATGATCTCGCGCTCGCTGGACATCGAGCCGAATCTACCGTCGGTGGCGAACTGTCTGCTTCAGACGTAGCGACTGCTCATCTGAGGCAGACAGAACGGGTGGGGGTGTGGGGTTAGAGGGCGATGTCGGCGGGGCGGACGGGGACTCTGGTGAGGGGCTTGCCGACGCCGTCGTTCTGGCGGAGGGCGTCGCGGATGGCGGCCACGATCGCCGGGGTGACCGAGATGCACGGGGGCTCGCCGACGCCCTTGGCGCCGAGCGGGGCCTGCGGATCGGGTTCCTCGATCAGGGTGGCGACGACGGGGGGCATGTCGAGCATCGTCGGGAGGAGGTAGTCGGTGAAGCTGGCGTTGCGGATCCGGCCGTCGATCTGGATGATCTCCTCCATCACGGCCAGGCCGAGGCCCTGGGCGATGCCGCCCTCGATCTGACCGAGCACGCTCAGCGGGTTGAGGGCGCGGCCGACGTCCTGGGCGGTAGCGACCTGGATCACCTTGATCAGCCCCAGGTCGGGGTCGACGTCGACCACGGCGCGATGGGCGACGAAGGCGAACGCGACGTGGCAGTTGCCCTGGCCGTTCTCGTCGAGGTCCTGCGTCGGCCGGTGGCGGTACTCGACCGTCTCGTCGATCTCGAGCCCGGCCGACGCCTCGGCGACGGGGACCCGCAGGGCCGGTTGGCCGCTCTCGGGGAACGTGTCGACGACGTCGGTGCCGTCGATCGCCAACCGCAGCGGGTCGATGTCGTGCACCAGCCCGACGTGCTCGAACAACCGCTCGCGGGCGGCGCGGCAGGCGGCGTCGACCGCTCCCCCGCTCATCCACGTCTGACGCGACGCCGACGTCGATCCGGCCGACCCGATCGCGGTGTCGATCACGTCGATCGCGACGTCGTCGACGCCGAGGATCGTCCGTGCGATCTGGGCGGCGATCGTGACGAAGCCCTGACCGACCTCGGCCGTCGCGAACTTGATCGTCGCCCGACCGTCGGCGAGGCGGCAGCGGGCCGTGGAGTAGTCGTCGAAGCCCTCCGAGTACATGAGGTTCTTCATCGCCACACCCCAGCCGATGCCCCGCCGGATGTGATCGGTGTCGGCCGTTCGGCCGGCGCCGCCCGGGAGCCGCATCACGTCGCCGTCGTGACCGCCGATCGGTTCGTCCGGCAGCGGGAGCTCGGCCGTCTCGCGGATGCAGCGAGCAACGGGCGCGACGCTCTCGAGCACCTGCCCCGTGATCAGCACGTCGCCGGTGCGGATCGCGTTGCGCAGCCGGACCTCGACGGGATCGAGCCCACTCGCCTCGGCCAGCCGGTCGAGCTGGCTCTCGTTGGCGAAGCAGGCCTGGACGACACCGAACCCGCGCATCGCCCCGCACGGCAGGTGGTTGGTCCGCACCGCCCACCCGTCGACGACGGCGTTCGGGCACCGGTACGGACCCTGGGTGTGGGTGATCGCGTTGAGCAGCACGGCGGACGACGTCGACGCGTAGGCGCCGCCGTCGAACACGTACCTCGCCTCGATCTTGACGATCACGCCGTCGTCGGTGGCGTGGTGCCGCATCCAGACCGTGGCCGGGTGGCGGTGGACGTGACCGAGGAAGCTCTCGGCGCGGCTGTACTGCATCCGCACCGGTCGCGACAGCCGCAGCGCGAGCAGGCACGTGTGCACTTGCAACGAGATGTCCTCGCGGGCGCCGAACGCTCCGCCGACGCCGCCGAGCACGAGTCGCACGCGCTCCTCGGGGAGTCCGAGGCAGGCCGCGATCTGCTTGCGGTCCTCGTGCAGCCATTGCGTGGCGATGTGCAGTTCGACGCCACCGCCGCCGGGATCGGGAATGGCGAGTGCCGCCTCGAGCCCGAGGAACGCCTGGTCCTGCATCCCGATCTCGTAGGTGCCCTCGACGACGATCGGACCCGTGGCGTCGACGTCGCCGCACACGATGCGTTGGTGCCGCAGCACGTTGCCGTCGGGATGGATCGGATCGCGCGTGCCGGCTACGGCCACCTCCGGGTCGAGCAAGGGCTCGAGCACCTCGTACTCGACGACGATCGCCGCCAGCGCCCGCCGGCACGTCTCGGGATGATCGGCGGCCACAGCGGCGACCGGTTCGCCGACGTATCGAACGTGGCCGCGGGCGAACACCGGCTGGTCCTGGCTGATGAGGCCGTACGTGAGACGTCCCGGCACGTCGTCGGCGGTGATGACCGCCTCGACGCCATTGATCCGCCACGCCGGCCCGACGTCGATGCTCACGATCCGGGCGTACGGATGCGGCGAGCGCAGTGTCGCTCCCCACAGACAGCCCTCGGCGGACAGGTCGGAGGAGAACGCGAACGTGCCCTGCACCTTGGCGATGCCGTCCGGGCGCACCGGCGAGGTTCCGATGACACCGTCGCGTGCCGGGGCATCGACGCGGGTGTCGACGGTCCCGATGGTTTCGACGGTGCTCACGACGGCACCTCACGGCGGGCGACCGCCACGCGTTGCACGGCCTCGATGATCCGGCCGTAGCCGGTGCACCGGCACACGTTGCCCGACAGCTCCTCGCGGATCTCGAGGTCGGACGGGTCGGGGCTGCGGTCGAGCAGGGCGTGGGCGGCGACGATCAGTCCGGGCGTGCAGAACCCGCACTGCACAGCCCCGGTGTCGACGAACGCCTGCTGCACGTCGCTCGGCACCCCGCGCTCGGCGAGCCCTTCGACGGTGACGATCCGACGCCCGACGGCCGCCGCCGCCAGAACGAGGCACGAGCAGACGAGGCGATCGTCGACGAGCACGCTGCACGACCCGCATTCGCCCTGCTCGCACGCCCCCTTGGCGGCCAGCAGACCGAGCCGCTCACGCAGGACGTAGAGCAGGTTCTCACCGAGCCAGGCATCGGTGACGGGTTGGTCGGTCCCGTTGACGTGCAGCGTGTACATCTCGTTCACGAGCCACCGCCGGGAAAGGCTCGCCGCAGCAGGCGGGCCGCCATCACCGCGACCGCGTGCTGCCGGTAGACCGCCGTCGAGCGGTGGTCGTCGATCGGCCGGCTGGCGGCACCCGCCATCTCGCCGAACCGACGGACGTCGTCGTCGGACACGGCCGCGCGGTCCCAGTCGACCGCCGCCGCGGCGAACGTCTCAGCATCGGTGGCCCGGATGATCGTCGGGCCGACGGAACCGAGCGCCAGGCGAACCGAACGCTCCGGAGCGTGGACAGCGAGGCAGGCGCTCGCCGTGGCGATCACCATCGCGTTGCGAACTCCGACCTTGGAGTAGCCCTGCCAACCGTCGAGCAGTGGCACCGTCACGGCGGTGATGAGCTCCCCGTCGGCGAGTGCGGTGCGCTTGACGCCGACCATGAAATCGTGCACGGCCATCGTGCGGTCGCCACCAGGTCCGGTCAGCTCGACCACGGCGTCGAGCGCCGACAGCACCGGGAGTGCGTCACCGGCCGGCGAGCACGTGGCGAGGTTGCCGCCGAGCGTGCCGGCGATCCGGATCTGCGGCGACCCGACCGTCCGTGACGCCTCGGCGAGCGCCGGGAGGAGCTCCGCCAGCGGTTCTTCCATGAGCTCGTCGTACGTCACGCCCGCACCGATCGTGACCGTGCGCGCGGCGGGATCGATCGTCCACGACCGGAGCTCGGCGACACGGTCGACGGCGACGACGACCGGCGACGACGCGCCGCTGCCGATCGCCCGGTGCCCCTCGTTGATCTCGACCAGGGCGTCGGTCCCGCCGGCGAGCACGATCGCGCCGGGATGTTCGGCGAGCGCGTCGATTGCTTCGCGCAACGTGAGCGGGACGACGACCGGCATCACGTGCGACTGTACAAAACGTCAAGCGTCGGTCGTGCGGTCGCGACGCCGGGGCGGCAACGGCTTCACCTCGCAGGCGATCGCCTACGTGACGACCAGCCCGTCCAGGGCTCCCTCCGGGTCGGGGTACTGCGGGTCGATGCGTTCGAGGTGATGTCTGAGGATGCGCGCCACGACGAGGTTGCGCACCCACTTCCGGTCGGCCGGCACCACGTACCACGGCGCCGTCTCTGTCGAGGTCTTGGCGATGGCATCCGCGTAGGCCTTCATGTAGTCGTCCCACAGCAATCGGTCATCGAGATCACCGCGGCGGAACTTCCATCGCTCGTCCGGGCTGTCGATGCGATCCTGCAACCGCGCCCGTTGCTCCTCCTTCGAGATGTTCAGGAACAGCTTCACGACGCGCGTCCCTTCGTCGGTGAGCAACCGCTCGAAGTCGACGATCTGGCCGAAGCGTCTCCTCCATCGCGCCGCCGGCACGAGCTTCTTGACGCGCACGACGACAACGTCTTCGTAGTGACTGCGGTTGAAGATCCCGATCACACCGCGTGCAGGACAATGGTGGTGGATCCGCCAGAGGAAGTCGTGGGACCGCTCCTCATCCGATGGCACCCCGAACGAGCTCACATGCACACCCGCCGGATTGAGTCCAGTGAACAGCGACCGGATGACGCCGTCCTTGCCGCCCGCGTCCATCGCCTGCAGGACCACGAGCATGGAGTCGAGCTCGGCCGCGAACAGTCGAGTCTGAAGCCCCGACACGACGAGCAGCTCCTCGGCCAGCTCGGCCTTGGCGGTCTCCTTGTCCCAGCCGAACGACTCGCGCGGATCGTGATCCGCCAGCCGCAGCTTGGAACCCACCCGGCAAGTCGTCAGCATGCGCTCGGACACGGCGTCCAAACGTACCGCCCGGACGAACGTGGCGCGACCGAGCGACGATCGGGTGACGATGGCGCTCCGTGTAGGGATCCGGGCGATGTCGATGGCTATGGTGGCGGCCGTGCCGTGCCGTGACTGCCGTCACACGGCGGATGGCACTGGGGCAAGACCAGACGGCGACACCAGACAGATGGGGGAGCACACGGATGCACGTACGTCCAACCACACACCGACGCCGGGCCGGTCGCTACATGGCTGCGGCATTGGTGGCGTTTTCGCTTGTCGCCGCGGCGTGCGGTGACAAGAAAGACGATGACGCAGTCGAAACCGACGACACCGAGCCAGCCGAGGAGACGACACCCGCCGAAGACGACACGACCGAGGACACGGCCGATGTGACGACGCCGGAGACGGACACGACGGAGGCGCCGGCACCTGTGGTGACCGAGCCACCCGAATCCGAGTTCGATCCGGTGATCGGTGGGAAGCTGGTCGTCGCCGGCGAGGCCGAGGCGGCCAACCCGTGGACACCCGCCAACGTGCAGTGTGATTCCTACTGCCAGATGCGCGTCCGCGCGTTCTACGACCCGCTGTTCACCGTCAACGACCAGCTCGAGGTGGCGCCGTACCTCGCCGAGAGCATCACCGCCAACGAGGACTCCACGGCATTCACGATCAAGGTCCGCGAGGGCATCACGTTCCACGACGGCACACCGCTCGACGCCGATGCCGTGATGGACAACCTCAACCGCAGCTTCCGCAGCCTGCTCATCGGTGCCGCCGTGAAGGACATCGCCCGGAACCTCGCCGACCCCGGCGCCGACCCGGACAACCCGCAGATCCTGTTCGAGAAGATCGACGACTTCACGTTCACGATGTTCACCGGCTTCAACGGTGATCCCGAGCAGCCGATCCCGTGGCCGACGTTCCCGATCTACCTCGAACGGTCAGGCCGGCCTGATCGCCTCGCCGACATGGCTGGCGGCCGTCGACGCCGGCACCGCGCAACCGACCGACGCCGTCGGAACGGGCCCGTTCGTGTTCGGGAGCTACGCGCCCGGTGACCGCCTGATCGTCACCAAGAACCCCGACTACTGGCGGACCGACGAGAACGGCAACCAGTTGCCGTACCTCGACGAGATCGAGTTCCGCGTGATCGTCGACTCGCAGGTGCGCGCTCAGGCGCTCGAGTCCGGTGACGTCGACATGATCGCCACGTCGGACAACAACGTCCTGGTCGACTACCTCGACAATCCGGACTTCCCGATGGTCCTGCAGGCGCAGTTCGCCGAGACGAACTACTGGCTGTTGCACCTGACGATCCCGCCGCTCGACAACCGGGACGTGCGGTGCGCGCTGCAGCAGGCCATCGACAAGGCCGACTACATCGACGTCGCCAACTCGGGCTACGGCGAACCGGCCAACGCGCCGTTCTCGCCCGGCCAGGAGGGCTACCTCGCCGACAACGGCGGACCCGAGTACGACCCCGAGGCAGCGTCGGCGGCGATCGCCGCGTACGAGGCCGAGAACGGCGAGATCAACATCAACTACTCGACCACGCCGACGGCGTCCAACCTCACCCGCGCCCAGTTCATCGCCGACGCGTGGGGCGCGATCGGAGTCGACATCGCGATCAACCAGATCGAGCAGTCGACGCTGATCAACAACGCCCTGTTCGGCGATCCACTGTTCGGAGCCTTCGGCTGGCGCAACCACGCCGGGTTCTTCGTCGACCAGCAGTACTTCTGGTGGCACAGCTCGGCGGCGACCGACGACGGTGGTCTGGCGCTCAACTTCGGTCGCCTGAAGGACCCCGAGATCGACGCCATGCTGGAAGCGGCCCGGAGCGAGGCCGACGTCGACGTACGTCGTGGCATCGCCGAGGACATCAACCGGCGCTTCGCCGATCAGTGCTTCATCATCGTGTCCGACTACACCCAGTGGGGTGTCATCCACACCCCGTCGGTGCAGAACATCGGCCGCACGCCACTGCCTGACGGCTCCGGATTCGCCCGCGACGGTGCGGGCTTCCCCGGCCAGGTGTGGCTGACCGCGGTGTTCCTGGCCGAGTGAGACGAGTCGAGGTGGGGCCCGCCGCCGGCGGGCCCCACCTCGGTGACCGACCATGCGGTACGTGCTTCAGCGCCTCTTCCAGTTTCTGATCGTTTTCGTGATCGTCACCTTCGTGGTGATGGTCTTCACGCGCATCGGCAGCCGCGACCCGGTGCGCGACCTCGCGGGTGGGGCCGTCGGTGAAGCCCAGATCGAGGAGGTCCGGCAGGACTACCCGTATCTCGACAAACCCTTGGTGCAGCAATACGTCTACTGGCTCGGCGACTTCGTCACGGGCGACCTCGGTCGGTCGTACCTGCAGAGCCAGGAGGGCATCGACATGTTCAAGCAGCGCCTTCCCGCGACGATCTTCATCGCCTTGTGGGCCGTGGTGCTCGGCCTGCTGATCGCGGTGCCCGTCGGCGTCTACAGCGCCTATAGACGCGACGGAAAGTTGGATCGAATATCGAGCGTCGCGTCGTTCGGGGTGATCTCGATGCCACCGGTCGTGGTGGGTGTCGCACTGTTGTACCTGGTCGTCGCGGTCCTGGGGTGGTTCCCGACCGTCGGTGCTTCCACCTACGTCGCGCCGTGGGACAGCCCGATCGAGCATTTCAGGAACTTCTTCATCCCAGCGTTGACGCTCGGAATAGGTCTGGGCGCGATCTGGAGTCGTTTCCTGCGCGCCGACATGATCCTGACCCTGCAGAGTGACTTCATCATGTTGGCGAAGGCCAAGGGTGTCTCACCGAACCGTGTTCTCTGGGTCCACGCACTTCGGGCATCGGTGCTCTCGCTGATCACGAGCGTGGCACTCCAGACGTCGGCGCTGATCGGAGGCGCGGTGATCGCCGAGACGTTCTTCGGGCCGAAGGGAATCGGTGAACGTCTCGTGTTCGCGATCCAGGGCAACGACATCCTCATCATTCAGGCGATCACCGCCGTCCTCGTCGTCGGCGTGGTCATCGCCAACCTCGTGGTCGATCTGCTCTACGCCGTCATCGACCCACGCATCAGACACGCGAGGCAACTCGGATGACGAGGGAGATGGTGGACCAGTGACCGATCTACTGGCCACTCCGTCGGTAGAGCCGAGCCCGACGGTCGCCGCCGCCACCGACGACGGCCGGCCGCGACGCAAGTTGCCGCTCGGACTCTGGTTCGGCGTCGGGTGGCTCGCCGTCGCGACGTTCCATGCCTACTTCGCCTCGCGGTTGCCGTGGGTACGTGGCGAGAACCAGCGCGTCGAGGGTGCCGGCCGCTACCGCATGGCCCCGTCCGCCGACTTCTGGTTCGGCAGCGACAAGTTGGGCAAGGACGTGTTCGCCCGTTGCGTCTACGGCGCCAAGCTCTCGATCACCCTGGCGACGGTCAGCATCGTCGTCGGGCTCCTCATCGGCGGCTCGATGGGGATGATCGCCGGCTACTTCAAGGGCTCGGTCGATCGGGTGCTGTCGATCGTGATCGACGCCCTGCTGGCGTTTCCGGCGTTGATCGTGGCGGCCCTGTTGATCGGTCGCTTCGACGTGCTGCAGGCGAGCGACATCCAGGTCGCCGGCTTCGGATTCGAGTGGCTGACGCGACGTTGGTCGATCGCAATCGTGTTCTCCCTGCTCTCGATCGCGCCGGTTGCCCGCATCGTGCGGGCTCAGACGCTGTCGCTGAGTGAGCGTGAGTTCGTGCTCGCCTCGCGCAGCCTCGGCGCACGCACGCCACGCATCCTGTTCCGCGAGGTGCTCCCGAACCTCGTGCCGGCGATGGTGTCGGTGCTCTTCACGGGCATCGGGATCCTGCTGGCGGCCGAAGGGGCCCTCGCCTTCCTCGGCTACAGCATCAAGGCGCCTGACGCCTCGTGGGGACTGATGATCAACGAGGCGCGCGTCGACATCGACCAGTACTGGTGGGCGACAATCATGCCCGCCGTGATGCTGTTCATGACCGTGCTCGCGTTCAACCTGATCGGCAACTGGGTCGCCAAGCGCTTCGACATCCGCGAGGCCGCCATATGAGCGAGGTACAGGCCGCGTCCCGAGGCGCCGAGGGCACGCTGCTCGAGGTCACCGATCTGCGCACCCACTTCAGGACCGATCGTGGCCTCGTGCGCGCGGTCGACGGCGTGACGTTCTCGCTCGAGCGCGGCAAGGCGCTCGGGATCGTCGGCGAGTCTGGCTCCGGCAAGACCGTGCTGTCGCGTGCGATCATGGGGCTGCTCCCCCCACGCGCCATTGTCCAGTCGGGTTCGGTGCGCTTCGCCGGGCAGGAGATCCTGGGACTGCCGGCGAAGCAGATGCGCCATATCTGGGGGCGCGAGATGTCGATGATCTTCCAGGACCCGATGACCTCGCTCAACCCGCTGATGAAGGTCGGGCGCCAGATCACCGAGCCCCTCAAGATCCACCTCGACATGCCCGGCGACGACGCCCGCGCGACAGCGGAGCGGTTGTTGAAGGACGTCCGGATCCCCGAGGCTGCCCGCCGCCTCAACCAATACCCGCACGAGCTCTCCGGCGGGATGCGCCAGCGTGTGATGATCGCCATCGCCCTCGCCTGCGGCCCGACACTGCTCTTCGCCGACGAGCCGACGACCGCCCTCGACGTCACGGTGCAGGCCCAGATCCTCGACCTGATCGGCGAGCAGCGACGCGACCGCAACATGTCGGTGATCCTGGTGACCCACGACCTCGGTGTGGTTGCCGGTCACACCGACGAGATCGCCGTCATGTACGCCGGCCAACTGGTCGAGAAGGCGCCGACGCGTTCGCTCTTCGCCAACATGAAGATGCCGTACACCAAGTCGCTGATGCGCAGCATTCCCAAGATCGACGACCCCAGTCACACCCGGCTGATGACGATCCCCGGCCGCCCACCGGACCTCGTGAACCCACCGGCCGGGTGTCGCTTCGCGCCACGTTGCGCGTACGCCCGCGACCGCTGTCACGTCGAACAGCCATCGCTCGTGGCCGCCGAGCGGCCCGACCACGTCTACGCGTGCTGGTACCCGGTCGGCTCACCGGAGTTCGAGGAACGTGACGCCGAGATCCTCAGTCAGAGCGTGCGCATCACTGCCGCGGCCGGGCAGCAGGTCTGATGGCCGGTACCGGTAAGGCCCACCTGCGCGAGGGCGACATCGTGATTCGCGTCGAGGACCTCGTGATGGAGTTCCCGATCGGGCACACCGGGCTCAAGGTCAACGCGGTTTCCGGCATCAGCTTCGACGTCGTTCGCGGCGAGACGTTGGGGCTCGTCGGTGAGTCGGGTTGCGGCAAGAGCACCACCGGGCGGGCGATCATGCAGCTGCCCCGCCCGACGTCCGGATCGGTGCTGTTCGAGGGCCAGGAGCTCACGTCGATGTCGACCGCCTCGATGAGAGAGGCGCGCACGAAGATGCAGATGATCTTCCAGGACCCGATCTCGTCGTTGAACCCGCGCCGCAAGGTCCGCGACATCGTGATGGAACCGCTGTCGATCTGGAAGCGTGGCACTCGCGACGAGCGATCGACGCGGGTGGACGCCGTGCTCGAGGACGTCGGCATCGATCCCGCACGCGCGGCCGAGAGCCAGCCCCACCAGTTCTCTGGCGGACAGTGCCAGCGCATCTCGATCGCTCGCTCGCTCGTGCTCGACCCGACGATGATCATCTGCGACGAACCCGTTTCGGCTCTCGACGTGAGCGTGCAGGGACAGGTGATCAACCTGCTCGAGGACTTGAAGGCGCGCTACGGGCTGACGCTGATCTTCATCGCCCACGACCTCGCCGTCGTGAAGAACATCAGCGACCGCGTCGCCGTGATGTACCTGGGCAAGCTGTGCGAGGTTGCGTCGAGTGACGACCTGTACGCGCGTCCCGCGCATCCGTACACGAAGGTCCTGATCGACTCGATTCCGGTTCCCGATCCCGAAGCGATTCTGCACCACGCCGATGTCGTCGGCGAGCCGCCATCCCCCGTGCTGCCGCCGTCGGGCTGTCGATTCCATCCGCGGTGCCCGCGTGCCGACGAGCAGTGCTCGACCGAGGAGCCGCAACTCAGAGACCTCGGTGGCGCGCACTTCGTCGCCTGCCACCACCCGTATGAGGTCCCCGTCACGCTCACCACGATCGCGACCGCCAACTGACCCCGAACTGCCTGCCGGCGCCGCGCGGTGGCCGGTGGGCTGGTACGTCGTGGCATCCGGCTCGCGATCGACGGCACTTGGTACGGTCGCCGAATGACCATCATTGCGTTCCCCGGCCACGCAGGCCGTTGCTGGACGCTCCTCGGCTGGCGCCTCGTCGCTCGCATCGGTGACATGGTTGACCAGTGACCAGCACGCTCGCGGCAACGGCGCCGTCGACGGCCCGGTCGATGGGGATCACCTTGTCGCCGTTCCGGTATGGCAACGCCGACCCGACGACGTGGCTCACGCCACACGAGTTCGTCCGCGCCACGTTCACGCCCGACGGCCCCGCCACACTCCGCATCTCGTGGAGCTCCGGCGACCGTGATCGTCATCGTGCTGATGTCGACGCCCCGAATCTGGATGCGACGGCATGGGGACCTGGCGCGGCGTGGCTGCTCGAACGCGTCCCTGCCTACACGGGCGCCAACGACGTCGGCGGTGACCTCCCCGACGTCCACCCGGTGGTCACACGGGCGTCCCGCGATCACCCCGGCCTGCGTATCGGGGCGAGCGGCGGCCTCTACCACGAGCTGCTCCCGACGATCATCGCCCAGCGCATCACCAGCGGCGAGGCGGTGCGCCAGTGGCGGGCGTTGTGTCTCGAGCTCGGTTCGCCCGCGCCCGGGCCGTTCGCCCGCCTCCGGCTCCCGCCAGCTCCGGAGACCCTCGCCCGCCGCCCGGCGTGGTGGTTCCATCCGATGGGAATCGAGACCAAGCGGGCGCGGGCGCTGAGCGAGGTGGCGGCGCGCGCCCACCACCTGTGGGACTGGGCGGCCGCCGGACCCGTCGTCGCCGCTTCGCGTCTGGCGCTGCTCCGGGGTGTCGGGCCGTGGACGGTCGGCTCGGTGCTGGGACCGGCGCTCGGTGATCCGGACGCCGTCGCCGTCGGCGACTACCACCTCGCCGACATGGTCGCGTGGTCGCTGGCAGGCGAGCCCCGCGCCACCGACGACCGTATGCTCGACCTGCTCGAACCGTTCCGCGGACAGCGCGGCCGGGTGGTGCGGCTCATCGGGCTGTCCGGCCCGCGAGTCCCAGCGTTCGGTCCGCGCAAGCGCATCCTGCCGATGCATCGCTGGTGAGTCCATCTGTGGTGACTGCAACGACCGACCAACCGTGAGAACCGCCACCGTGACTCCCGTGATCGACGACGCAGGCGCGACGACGCCGATGACGTGGCGGCGTGCTGCGCTGTACGGCGTCGGCGCCTTCGTGGTCTCCCGGCTGTGCGTTCTTGCCGGCGCCGGCGTGCGAGCGGCGCAACTCGTCGTCGACGCCGAGGAAGCCGGCCTGCCACGACCCAAGAACGCAGTCGGGTTCATCACCGAGGTGCTGATGTCGTGGGACGGCAAGTGGTACCTCGAGATCGTGCGCAACGGATATCCGCACTCGATCCCACCGAACATCACGTACGAGCAACCCGAGGCACGGGCGGCGTTCTTCCCCGTGTATCCGATGCTCGTGCGAGGTGTCAACGTGGTCGCGCCCGGCGGCGACACGATCGCGGCGCTGTTCGTCAACTTCGTCCTCGCCCTCGTCGGGCTGCTGCTCATCGGCCGCCTCGCCCTGCGGCTCACCGACGATGCCGAGGTCGCGGCCAGGGCGATGACGCTGTTCGCAGTCTTCCCCGGCTCGTTCGTCCTGTCGTTCGCCTACTCCGAGGCGGCCCTGATCGCGCTGTGTGCGGGATGCTTCCTGCTGCTCCTCGACGAGCGTTGGATCCTGGCCGGCCTCGTCGGCGCGCTCGCCACCGCGACGCGGCCGAACGGGGTCGCCATCGTCGTCGCCTGCGCGGTGGCGTCGTTCATCGCCATCCGCCAGCGACGTGACTGGGCGTCGCTCGCCGCGCCACTGCTGAGCCCGATCGGCTTCGTCCTGTTCCAGACCTTTCTCCGCCACCACACCGACGAGTCGTGGCCGTGGTTCCGGGTGCAGCGCGAGGCGTGGCGGGAAGGCACCAGCTTCGGGGCGACCGCGGTCCGCAACACGATCAGCTTCCTCGGTGACCCGCTCGCCAGCCCGACCGACGCCCTCACGGTTGCCACCGTGCTCGCCATGCTCGGCGCGCTGTGGTGCCTGTGGCGCCGCCCGCTGCCGCCTCCGATGCTGGCGTACGTCATCGTCGTCATCGCCCTGATGCTCCTGCCGGCCACGGTCACGGCCCGTCCGCGGTTCTTGTTCACGGCCTTCCCACTGGTGATCCCGGTCGCCGCCTGGTGGTCGCACCGCGATCGGATGGGCTGGGAGTTGACGCTCGTCGCGTGCGGCGCCGGGCTCGCCACGCTCACCGGTCTGTACGGGGTGTTCGGGGCAATCCCGTGAAATCGGCGTGGGCGCGGCGACCTCCGTTCGGGGTCGTCGTGCTCGGACTGCTCGCCTACGTCCCGGCGCTCACCGCCGGCCGCGGCCGGATGCCGGCCGACACCAAGCTGTACCTCTATCTCGACCCGGGGCGGCTGGTGTCGGACGCGCCGTACACGTTCGACGGGCGCCAGTTCGCCGGTTGGGTCCCACACCAGACGATCAGCTACCTGTGGCCGTCCGGGCCGTGGTACTGGCTGTTCGACACGCTCGGCGTCCCCGACTGGATCGCCCACCGGCTGTGGATCGGCACGATCCTGTTCGCCGCCGGGCTCGGGGTTCGCTGGGTCGCCCGCCTGCTCGGCATCGTGGGGGCCGCGGCGGTCGCCGCGGCCGCGGTGTACCAACTGTCGCCGTACGTGTTGCCGTACCTCTCGCGGACGTCGTTGATGCTGCTCCCGTACGCCGGCCTCGGCTGGATCATCGGCCTGACGATGCTCGCCGCACGGCGGAGCACATGGCGGCACGCCGCACTCCTCGCGCTCGTGGTGGCGACGATCGGCGCACCGAACGCCACGGCGACGGCGATGATCGTGCCGGCCCCGGTGCTGTGGCTGGTGCATGCGGCGTGGGGCGGCGAGATCACGTGGCGACGGGCGGCGGCAACCGCCGCTCGCATCGGTGGCCTGTGCGTCGCGGTCTCGCTGTGGTGGCTGGCGATGCTGTCGGTGCAGGGCCGCTACGGCGCCGATGTGCTCGCCTACTCGGAGACGCTGGAGGCCGTCTCGCTGACGTCGACGAGCACCGAGACCCTGCGTGGGATGGGCTACTGGTTGTTCTACGTCCGGGACCCGGTCGGCTTCACGACGTCGGCGGCCGAGGCGTACATGGCGTCCGGGCGGTACGTCGTCACCAGCTTCGTGCTCACCGGACTCGGCATCGCCGGTCTCGCCTTCACCCGCTTCGGCGCCCGCCGGTTCGCGGTGTTGCTCGTCATCGCCGGGATCGTGCTCGCCGTCGGTGTGCACCCGATCGACGACCCGTCACTGCTGATGTCGCCGTTCGCCGAGTCGTCGCGATCGTCGTTCATCCTCGCCCTGCGCAGCAGCACGCGGGCGCTGCCGATGGCTGTGCTCGGCCTGGCGCTCGGCACCGGCGCGCTCGTCACCGCGACCGCCCGCCTGCTCCCCCGTCACCGCTGGTCGATCGCGGCGGTCGTGATCGCACTGGCCGCGGCCAACCTGCCAGCCGCGTGGAACGGCGGCTTCGTCGATGCGGTCCTGTCGCGCGACGAGGAGCCTCCCGACGCCTGGGTGGCTGCCGCGGCCGATCTCGACCAACTGCCGGAGGGCTACCGGGTGATGCAGCTCCCAGGTGCCGAGTTCGGCGCTTTCAGCTGGGGGTACACCGTCGACCCGCCACTTCCCGGGCTCACCGAGCGACCCTTCGTCAGCCGTGACCTGCTGCCGCTCGGGAGCGCACCGACGATGGATCTGCTCTACGCCCTCGACGACCGCTTCCAGGCCGGGGTCGCCGAGCCGGCGTCGGTGGCCCCGATCGCCCGGCTCTTCGGCGCCGACACGATCTGGGTGCCCAACGACATCCGCTACGACCGGTTCCGCAGCCCGCGGCCGGAGCTCACCGCGTCGCTGTTCGTCAGTCCTGCCTCGGATGGCCTCGACGACCCGATTCCGTACGGCGAACCGGTCGTCCCGTCGTCGGTGTTGCCGATGATCGACGAGCGATCGGTCGGCGACCCCCGCGTGGGAACCGCCCTGGCTCCCGTCTGGTTGGTGCCGGTCGAGGATCCGATCGCGGTGATCCGCGCCAAATCCGCCGTCGTCGCCGTCGCCGGGAGCGGCGATGGTGTCGTGGACGCCGCCGCGGCCGGATTGATCGACGGCACCGAACTGCTCGTGTACACCGCGAGCGACACGTCTGCTTCGCCGCTGAGCGGCCTGATCGTCACCGATTCGAACCGCGACCAGGCCCGCCAGTGGCGCGGCAGCCAGGACACCCGCGGCTTCACCGAGTCCGGCGGCGATGAACCGGGGGTGGCCACGTTCGACAGCGCCGATCAACGTCTCGAGGTGTTCAACGCGTCGGATGGCGTCGCCGGCGCCGAATCGCAGACCGTGGTCGTCCAGACCGGGCCGGTCACGGCTCGCGCCAGCGCCTATGGCGAGGTGTTCGCCTACCGCCCCGAGGACCGTGCGGCGATGGCCATCGATGGCGATCTGACCACTGCCTGGCGAGTCGCCGACCGTTTCGACGCCACCGGCCAGTTCATCGAGTTGACGGCTGAGCGATCGATCGACTCGATCGACGTCGTGCAACCGATCGACGGCTCGACGGGCGCCGCACCGAACCGGTGGATCACCGCCGTCGACGTCGGCGTCGACGGTCGAGCGCCCGTGCGCTTCGACCTCGACGAGACGTCGCGATCGTCCGGTCAGACGCTCCAGCTTCCGACTCCGGGCACGACCGTGCGGCTGACGATCGCGACGACGGCAGCGACACCCGGATCCGGCGACGGGCTCGTCGCGACCGGCCTCGACGCCGTCGGCTTCGCCGAGATCCGCACCGGCCTGGGGCCCACGACCGAGGTGACCCGGCCGCCCACCGACTGGGTGGCAGAGCTCACCGCAGGCGAACTGGTCGACACGCCCATCGACCAGGTCTTCACTCGCCTGCGGGTCGATCCCGCCAATCGCTGGCGGCGTGACCCCGAGACCCGGATCGTGCGCGACGTCACCGTGCCGGCAGGCTACGGCGCGGTGACGGAGGCGACGGTACGTCTCGCGGCCCGCGCCGACGACGTTGTGATCGCCGAACTTGCTCGGCCTGTCGGGCGCGACGGCGTCAGAGCGGCTCATCGGGATGCCCAATGCCGGCGGTTGGGCGGCGACCGATGGTGATCCCGAAACGGCGTGGATCACACCGTTCGGACGACCGATCGGTCCGACGCTGACCGTGCCGGTCGCGGCGACCACCGTCTCGACGATCGAGCTCCGGCAACCCACCGGTGACTTCTCACCGATCACCGAGATCACGGTCGGCGGCGCGGGCGCCGACGTCGCGGTCGCGGTCCCGCCAGCCGATGCCGACGGGTGGAGTCGCGTCGACGTCGGGGCGCTCGGCGTGACGGGTGCGGCGCGGGTCACGATCACGGGTGCCGACGTGTTGACGACTCGCGATCGGCGGTCGAACGAGATCGTCGCCCTCCCGGCCGCAGTCGCCGAGATCCGTATCGACGGCGCCGACGCGATCCCGCTCCCGGCCGAAGTCGATCTGGGATGCCGCGAGTTGCTGCGCATCGATGGCCTGCCGGCGCCGTTGGAGTTGGGCACCGTGCGAGTCGGCGCCGTGCTCGCCGGCGAACCGATCGTGACCGGTCCGTGCCGGCGCGGCGGCATCATCGACGGTGGCGCGCAGCTCGACACGATCCGGATCGAGAGCCGCCCCGGCCTCGAGACCGGACTCGACGTCGACCGCGTCGTCCTTCGCGACCTCGCGTCGCGTGGACCGGTAACCGCGGTCGACGTCGAGGTCCTCGACCAGGATCGGACCTCGCGCACCGTACGCGTCACGCCGTGCCCGACCGGCTGCTGGATCGTGCTCGGGGAAGGCTTCAACGACGGATGGATCGCCGAGATCGACGGCGACGATCTCGGCGCTGGGGAGCTCGTCGACGGCGGGTTCAACGGCTGGTACCTGGCGCCGTCGGATGCTCCGCGAACGGTGACGTTCCGGTGGACACCGCAGCGCGTCGTGACGATCGGACTGTGGCTGAGCGGGCTCGCCGTCATCGCGTGCATCGTGCTGGCACTCGTCGATCGTCGCCGGCACCCGATCGAGGCCGCCCGTTCGCCGCGACTCGTCGGGTTCGGTCGAGAGCGTGGAGCGAGTCGACGACGGCTCTGGGCGGGCCCCATCGTCGCCGCGCTGGTCGCTGTCGTCCTCTGCGGTCCGGGTTGGGCACTCGGGGTGCTGGCGCTCGGCGCGGTGACGGTGGCGCTCGGCCGTCCGCGGCTGCTCGGTGGCTTCGCACTCGGGGTCTGGGTGTGGTGCGGGGCGATCGTGCTGTGGCGTGTCGTGCGCTACCGGCCGTTCCCGAACGCCGGGTGGCCGGGCACGTTCGAGGACCTCCATCGTCCGGGAATGCTGGTGCTCGCCCTGCTCGCCGGCTCGCTCGCGGCCGACCGGCCGAGGCGGTCGAGGCGGCCAGAGCCCAGTTCCGGGCAGTAACCTGGCGAGTTCGTGACGGGTTCACAGCGCAGCTGCCTCTCCGTCGTCGTGCCCTGTTACAACGAGCAGGCGACGATCGTTTCGCTGATCAAGCGCGTGCTCGAGTCGGCGTGGGTCGCCGAGGTCGTCATCGTCGACGACGGCTCCACCGACGGCACCCGTGATCTGCTCGTCGGTGTCACCGACGAGCGCGTGCGTGTGGTGCTGCACGATCACAACCAAGGCAAGGGCGCCGCGCTCCGAACCGGGTTCGCGCTCGCCACTGCCGAGTTCGTGCTCGTCCAGGATGCCGACCTCGAGTACGACCCGTCCGAGTACGACCATCTCATCGAGCCGCTGGCATCCGACATCGCCGACGTCGTGTACGGATCGCGCTTCCAATCGGGCCGGCCGCACCGGGTGCTGTACTTCTGGCACTCGGTCGGCAACAAGTGCTTGACCTTGTTGTCGAACATGTTCACGGACTTGAACCTGACCGACATGGAGACGTGCTACAAGGCCTTCCGGCGAGACGTCATCCAGTCGATCGAGATCGAGGAGGATCGGTTCGGTTTCGAACCCGAGATCACGGCCAAGTTGGCGCGCCTGCAGCTGCGCTTCTACGAGGTCGGCATCTCGTACGCCGGGCGCACCTACGCCGAGGGCAAGAAGATCGGATGGCGCGACGGCGTGCGCGCCCTGGTCTGCATCGTCAAGTACTCGCCCATCGGTGAACGTTTCCGCACGCACAGACCGCGGAGACCTTGAGGTTGGGTTCGGTGGCGGGAATCACACAGCCGAAACATGCAGTAGCACGGCGGGCGTCAACAGCGCGCGCATCGTCACCGGGCGCCGGTTCACCGGCCGTCTGGGAGCACGTGCCGGCGCTCGACGGCCTCCGCGTGGCGGCCGTCATCGCCGTGCTCCTGTTCCATGCCGGCCACCTCAAGGGCGGATTCCTGGGTGTCGACCTGTTCTTCGCCCTGTCCGGCTTTCTCATCACGTCACTGCTGTTGCGCGACGCCGACCACGGGGGTGTCCGCCTACTGGCGTTCTGGGGGCGACGGTTCCGGCGGCTGCTGCCGGCGGTGTTCGTCCTCATCGCCGTCGTGGCGCTCGGCGCGTGGATGCTCGGAACACCCGCCGAGCTCGACGGTGTCCGTCGCACCGGCGGCTGGGCACTCGCCTACATGGCCAACTGGCACTTCATCGGCGAGGCAAATGGATACTGGGCGTCGTTCGACCAGCCATCCATGTTCGACCACCTCTGGAGCCTCGCCATCGAGGAGCAGTTCTACGTCGTGTGGCCGCTCGTCGTCCTCGCCGTGTGGAAGGTGAGCAGGCGCAGATACCGGCATCGCAACCTCCTTGCCGTCACACTCGGCGGCGTCGTCGCCTCGTTCGTCGCGATGCTCGTCCTGTACGAGCCGGGGGCCGATCCGACCCGGATCTACATGGGCACCGACACCCGGGCGGCGTCGATCCTCGTCGGCGCGGCGATGGCGACCGCACCGGCCCGACGCGTGGCGTCGGCGGCCGTCGGGGTCATCGGCCGGCGGATCGACCAGGTGATCGCGGTGCTCCTGCTCGGCATCGGCGTGTCGTGGGTCGTGGTCGACGGCGCCAACTCGGCCATGCTCTACCGGGGCGGCCTGCTGCTCCACTCCGCGGTCGCCGCGGCAATCGTCGTGGCACTGGCCTCGACGCCCACCGGACGCGCTGCAAACGCGTTGTCGTGGGGTCCGCTCGTCTGGGTGGGCGTGCGGTCGTACGGGCTCTACCTGTGGCACTGGCCGGTGTACGTGATGTTGACGAGCGAGCGCACGGGACTCGACGGTGCACCGCTGACGCTCGTGCGCATCGCCGTCTCGACCGCGCTGGCGGCCGCGTCGTTCTGGTTCGTCGAAGATCCGATCCGCCACCGCGTGTCGTGGGTTCGCGACCGGCGCGGCATCCCGGCACTCGCGGGTGCGGTCGTACTGGTGGCCACGACTTTGATCGTGCTCCCCCATCCGCAACGTGAGATCGCCGCGTTCGACCCGGGGTCGATCACCGTGGCGACGCAGGCCGAAGCGGCCCGTCCGATTCTCGGCCCGCCAGCGCCGCCTGCGGCGACGCCGAGGACGATGGCGTCCGAGCACCCGGGCACGACCCCGACCGTTCCGTCGGCGCACAGTGCCGATCATGCGGAGACTCTTGCGATGCGACGGACCTCGTCGGCAACGTTCACATCGCGGGCCGCGGCGTCGGAGATCGCGTCGTCGACGATCACGGTGACGACCGCGCCGGTGTCGGCGAACGTGGTGTCGACGACGCCGGTGTCGCTCGAGTCGGCGGCCACCGTGGTCGTGATGCGGCGGCCGATCACCAGCGTGTTGTGGACCGGTGACTCGATCGCCTACGACCTCGCCCCAGGTGTCGGCGCGGCCCTCACCAGCGCCGGGCTGGTGGCCAACTCGAGCGCCTATCCCGGCATGCGGATCGTCGGTGGCGGCGATTTCGACCTGCTCCCCAAGCTGCGAGCGGCGCTGCCCGGGTCCGGCACCGATGTGATCGTCGTGCAGCTGTCGATGTGGGACGCCGCGCAAGACGACGCCGAACAGCGAGCTGCGCTCGACGAGCTGCACGCCCTCGCCCTCACCAACGCTGCCCTGCTCGTGCTCGTCTCGCCGCCACCGACCGAGAACCTCGCCATCGACCACGGGCTGGTGGGTCTCACGAACCACGCCCGTGCGATCGCCGCCGAGTCCCCGACGACGACCGTGTTCTTGGATTCGGCGGCCGTCTGGGGACCGGTCTTCGACGTCGATCTCGACGACGACGGGACGCCCGAGCGCAAGCGCGACGGCGCGCACGTGTGCCCGTCGGGCGCGGCCAGGTTCGCGTTGTGGCTGACCAGCGAGCTCGCCGTCCGCTTCGACGGCGCCACGCCCACTCCGCCCACCGAGTGGGCCCTCGGCGACTGGGTCACCGACGAGCGCTACGACCAGCCGGTCGGCTCCTGCGCGCCCCTCTGATTGAGCCGGCTCACTCCACGTCGTCGCGCTGCACGTCTGGTCGCCGGCTCGTGCGGCACACGTCGCCGTCGGCTCACTTCACGTCGTCGTCAGCGGCGCTTGACGAGGTCGCGGATGCCCCAGCGGGTGACGAGCAGCATCGACTCGGCGATGATCCGGCCCGACATCTTCGACGTCCCGCGCTCACGATCGAGGAACACGATCGGCGTCTCCATGACCTTGAACCCGCCCCGCACGAGTCGCCGCACGAGCTCGGTGAGGAACGCGTACCCCTCAGCGGTCGTGGTCGACGGCGAGATCGCCCTCAGCGCGTCGGCCCGGTAGGCACGGAACCCCGACGTGCAGTCGCGGATCTGCAGGCGCAGCACGAACGACGTGTAGCGGTTCCCCCAGCGCGACAGCCACCGTCGCTGGGTCGACCAGTTCACCGTGGAGCCGCCGGGTACGTAACGCGAGCCGATCACGGCGGCCGCTCCGGCGTCGATCAGGCGGAGCATCTCGGGGATCGCCGAGGGGTCGTGTGAGAAGTCGGCATCCATCGACACGATCCGGTCGTATCCCTCGTCGAGCGCCATCATGAACCCGTTGCGGTAGGCGCTCCCGAGACCGTGCTTGCCGGGGCGGTGGAGCAGCTTGATCTGGCCCAGCTCGGAGGCGACCGTCTCGGCGACGCCGGCCGTGCCGTCGGGGCTGTGGTCGTCGACGACGATGATGTCGGCACTCGGCACGTTCGCACGGATCGCAGCCAGGATCGCAGCGATGTTCTCCACCTCGTTGAAGGTGGGCAGCACGACGACGGTACGCACGGCCGACGATCGTACTGCGATGGGGTCAGAGCGCAGCCACGACCATTCGGGCGAGGCGTTCGGCGCCGGCCTCGGTGAGCGCGCCGTCCGGCCCGCGAACCGGCATGCCGCTCGGCGCGCACGGCTGTTCCCACCACTCGCACGGCAGTTCGACGGGTCCGCCGGGGGCGCCGATCAGACGGGTGGGGTCGACGGTGTGGAACCCGGCCGCCGCCACCGTCGCCCGGTCAGGACCGTCATCCGCGACCACGACCGCCACGCCGGCGGCGTCGCCGATGACCGACGTCGCGGCATCCACGCACGCTGCTGCGCCATCGAAGGCGACCACCACACGTGCCGGCTCCACGTCGTCGACCTCAGACGCGAGCACTTCGATGTCGTCACACCAGCCGCTGGAATCGAACCACTCGACGGAGAGCCCCTCCTCGCGGATCCTCAGTTCGATCGACCGGCGCGCATCGGCGAGCATCCCATCTCCGACCACGAGCACGTCGACGTCGTGCTCGGCGTCGGTGAGCGTCGGCCACAGCCACCACACTCCGGCCACGAGCACCGCCAACGCCCCCACGAGCGGCGCCACCCGGACGGCGCGACCCAGCAACGTCACGCGCCGCTGGCTTGGTGGAGTTTCGTCATCTCGCCCACCCGGTCGATCGCGGGTGGCGGAGCCATCGGTGAGCACTGCGCGGACGCTACCGCAGGCGTCCTGGACGGCCCGGCGTGCGCCGGGTCACGACACGGTGGAAGACCCGGGTGACACCCAGCGCCGACGCGTCCCACGTGAGCGTCCGAGCGCGTCGTAGGGCGGCGTCGCCGAGACGTTCGCGCAGCGCCGGATCGCCCAGCACGTCGACCAGGCGATCGGCGAGTCGCTCGGGCGGGGCGAGGAGACCCGTGACGCCGTCGATGACCGACGAGCGGTGCCCGGGGATGTCGGTCGCGACCGCAGGCGTGCCGCACGCCGCGGCCTCGGTGAGCGCCAGCCCCCAACCTTCGGCGATCGACGCACTGGCGACGATCCACGCCCGGCGGTACTCACTCGCCAGCTGGTCGTGCGGCACGTAACCGACCAGCGTGACCCACGATGCGGCGTCGTGGCGCCGGATCCACTCCTCGAGGACGGCCCGCTCGGGCCCCTCCCCGATGATCCTGACCCGCAGATCGGGGATCGTGGCCCGGGCCGCGGCGGCGGCCTCGATCAGCATGCCGAAGCGCTTGACCGGCGCCAGGCGTGCGGTGGCGACGATCGTCGGGACGTCGTAGCGCCGCTCGCCCGGCGTGAAGAACGGTTCGACGCCGTTGTCGACAGCGGTCACCCGTTCCGGCACGAATCCGATCGACAGCAGCTCGTCGCGGGTCGAGCCGCTCGGCGTGACCACCTCGGTGCGGCGGTAGAACGGCGGTGCGACGCGGGTCTCGAGTGCCCGGCCCAGACCGGCGAGCGGCCGCGGCAGGATCTGGTCCCACATCGGCCCGTGGACGTGGTGGACGATCGTGATCCGTGGCCGGTGGCACCAGACCGGCGAGAACCAGGGCACACCGTTCCAGATCTCGACGAGACCGTCGAAGCGGCCCATCCGCCGGCTGAGCTCGGCGACGACCGTGCGCGGGAACACCGAGTATCGACTGCCGCGGCGGACGACGTCGTACCCGTTGCGACGGGCGGTCGCCGGGATCCCGACCCCGGCCGACGTGCGGTGCAGCACGTCCAGGCCGGCCTCCGCCCATCGCCGCATGAAATGGTCGGCGTGCACCTCTGAACCGCCCGCGTCCGGGTCGTCGAGATCGCGCCATGCGAGCACGTGGACGCGGCGCACCCCGGCGTTGCGGATCTCTTCGACGAGCGTGTGTAGCTCCGCCATCTCGTCGTTCATGGCGTCTCGCAGGTCGTGTTGCTCACGTCGGACGAGCGATCGACAACAACGTCGGTCCGAGCCAGCGGTCCGTCACCTCGAACGCGGCTTGTGGTGTCCAGTGCATGCCGTCCGGTCGGGCATCACGGCTGGCCGCGATGCCGTTGGCCTCGGCCCACGCCCGCAGGTCGAGGACCCGCACCGGGCCCCCTGGCGTCGCCAGCCGCTCCATCACGCCGTCCACGAGGGCCCGCCGCTCGAGGTAGTTCACCATCGTCTCGCGGCCGAGCCAGAACGGATCGACCAGCGGCCCACGGACGAAGATCGCGGTCGCGCCCGAGTCCGTGACCAGGTCGGCGATCCGGGCGTAGTCATCGTTGATCCGCTGGCGGTACGGCTCGTCGAACGGGCTGATGGTGCCCTCGTCGTCGGACCACCGTCGGTCGACCAGGTCCCGCGTCGTGCTCATCAGCATGACCACCTCGGGGCGGAACTCGACCAGCGTGTCGGGCAGCACGCGCTCCAGGATCTCGTCGCACTGTTCGGTGAACGGCACGTCGCCGTCGGTCGTGACCTCGCCGCCGCGGACGAACCCGCACCCGGGCGACACCGCCAGGCGCACGTCGGCGAGGGCCGGGTTGGCGCCGGCCCACCCGGCGAGCCCGACGCCGAGCGCCTCCGCCGTCGAATCACCGACCATGAGGACACGCACGGGCCCGGCGCTCACCAGCCCGCTGGCCATCGAGTCCGCGACCGGCAGCGTGGTCGGGGTCATCGTCGCAATCGTCGCCATCGTCGTGGTCGCGGTTGTCGTGTCCGGTGCGTTCGCGTCCTCGGCGGACGCGACCGACGAAGGGAAGCCGGCGCCGGCTCGTGCACCGTCGCAGGAACGACCGCGACCGCTGACGCGTCCGCGATCGGTGCGGGGGCGGCGCCGGCCGCGAGCGCGGCGATGTCGTCGGGCCCCGCCCGCCAGTAGTCGTCGGCGATCGTGATCGGGACCACGAGCGCCGTCACAGCCACGGCCGAGGTGGCGAGCAGCGCACCCGCAAGTGTCGGACGCGGCCGCCAGTCGGCACTGCGGATCGGGCGCTCGATCAGCACGTACGACAGCGCCGCGGCAACCCCTGTCGCGGCCAGCCGGAGCCCGAGCAGGGCGGGACCACTGAGGCCGGTGCGGGCCTCGTCGACGATCACATAGATCGGCCAGTGGTACAGGTACACCCCGTAGCTGATGCGGCCCAGCGCCACCAGGGGTCCCAGCGCCAACAGGCTGCGCAGCGGGCCCGGTGCCTGCAGGCCGGCGATCAGGAGGGCGCTCGCCACGCCGACGAGCGGCAGCGCGCCGCGGTACATCACACCACCGTCGGACGGGAGCACGACCGCCGCCGCGACCAGGGCTCCGAGTGCCAGTGGTGCGGGCCACGCCGCCCACATGCCTCCCAGTCGACGCCCGCTCAGGGCGACCGCCAACCAGGCACCGACCAGGATCTCCGCCAGACGCGCCGGCGTCGCCCAGTACGCCGCGTCGCCGCCCCAGATGACGGCGATCAGCGGCGCCGCCACACCGGCGGCGACCGTCATCACGGCGAGGCGCCGGGACAGCAGCGCCCGGTGCCGCGTCGCCAGCCAGCCGAACGCCAGCGGCCACATCCAGTAGAACTGCTCCTCGATCGCCAGTGACCAGTAGTGCTCGAGCGGCGACCGCTGTCCACCGACGGTCGCCAGCACCTCGGTGTAGCTGTCGCCCGATGCGAGCAGCACCCAGTTCTGCACCTGGAACGTCGCGCCGAGCAGATCACGCTCGAGGTTGGCCACACCGTCGAGCAGTCCGTATCTCGAGCAGACCGCGATCGCCACGATGCAGACTGCGCTGGCGGGGAGCAAGCGTCGGGCGCGGCGGCTCAGGAACGCACCGACGCGCACCGCATGAGTGGCGTCGGCTTCGGCGAGCAGCAGGCTCGTGATCAGGTAGCCGGACAACGTGAAGAACACCGAAACCCCGATGTAGCCGCCGCCCATCCAGCCGACTCCGCCGTGGAACAGCAGCACCATTGCCACGGCGACGGCGCGCACGCCGTCGAGGGCCGGCTGGTACTCGATCCGCGGCTTCATGGCGCAGTCTCCCGCCTCCCGAAGATCGAAACCAACGCGACCGCGGCGAACACGACGACGACTGGCTCCATCGGCGACCGAATCCGATGGGCGCCGTAGAACAAGACGGTGGTGATCGCCACCCCGATGACCGGGGTGAGCAGCACCCACCTCGCCGGTGCGGCCACCCGGCGAACGCCGACCGCGGCGAGCACGGCCATCACCCACCAGCTCACGACCCCGCTCCACGATGCCCAGCGGTAGCGCTCCTCCCCCACGTCGCCGGACACCTGGTTCTCGATCCCGACGATGTCGAGCCCGCGCCCGAGGCGAGCCGCGGCGATCAGCGGGAGCCGTTGCACGTGGTCTCCCGCGAACGAGATCGCCATCCGTCGATGGCGTGCCGAGCGCACACCCGGATCCTCGCCGAGGGGCGACTGCTCCTCGACGACACAGAACAGCGACCATCCGCCGATGTCGGAACCGTAGTAGGCGTCCTGACAATTGGCCCCGAGCAGGGTCGTGCCATCGTTGGTGGTGAGCAGCACGGGACGATCGAAGCGCACCAGGTTGGCGACGACCCAGGGTGCGAGCACGACGACCGTCGCAGTCCACAGCAACAGCAGCGTGCGCGTCCGATTCCCGTCGGTGGCGTCGCGCCGCGATCGCCACACGACGATGGTCAGCAGCGGCGCGAGGAGCACGAGCTCGCTGCGCGCCAGCGCGGCCAGCCCGATCGCGGCACCGCAGCAGAGCGCCCGCCCGGCCGTCAGTGGCTGAGTCGCGTCGACCAGATCGAGCGCGATCCACAGGGCGATCACGACGAGCAGCGCCGCCGGTGCCTCCGACATCACGAGGCTGTCGTTCATCCACAGGTTGGGATACACCGCGGCCAGCGCGGCGGCGGTGACGCCCGCCCACCAGCCGCCGACGCGACGGGCGAGCAGCCCCACCCCGACCACCACCGCCAGCCCGATCACCGTCATCACCGCCCGCTGCCACGGCACCGGGTCGTCCAACCAACTCACCGGCGCCACCAGCAGCGGTGTGAGCGGGCCGTGCTCGGCAGAGGGTCCGCCGTAGAAGGGGTCGACGAAGCCATCCCCGTCGGCCAGCTTCACCGCCTGCGCGCTGTACCACAGCGAGTCGTTCAACAGCAGGTCCTGGTGCCATTTCGAGGCCAGCATCGCAACCCGCACCACGACCGCGAGCAGGATCGCGAGCAGGAAGCAGCGTTGCTGCGCACGCGTCGCCCCCGCCCAGTCGATCGCGGTCACGGGGCGTCACGCTAGTGATGCCGGACCCCGTGGAGGACGACCTCTACACTCGCTGCCGTTGTGAGCGAAGCCCTGCCGGCGACGGAGCCAGCAACCCTGTCGACGTCAGAGGCGAGGCCCGCTCGCCCGCTCTGCCCGCTGTCCGACGCCACGTTCCGCAACGCCGCCGTGCTGGGTGTGTGCGGGCTCGCCCTGCTGGCGGCGCAGGTCGCGGCGGCCACCGGCCGCCTCGACTCCGGGGTGAGCGGACGCCTGCTCGCCCGCTTCGACGTGGCGGCGACGGTGATCATGGTGATCTCGATCGCACTCGCCGCGAGGCCGTTCGTCGCCGCCCATCTCGACGGCCGCGAGGCGCCGTCGTTCGCCACCCACCTCCGCAACTCGTTGGGCGTGCTGTACGCGCTCTGGATCCCGACCGTCATCGTCAACGAGGCGATGGTCGCCCCGTCGCAGGGACCGCGTGCGTTGCTGCTCACGCTCGTGTTGTTCCGCGATCCGCGGACGGCCGGTCCGACGCCGGGCCTCGGCATCGGCGCCGTGCTGTTCGTCATCGCCACCGCCGTCGTCGTCGTGCCGCTGATCGGTCGCGCCGCCACGGTGCTGCGCTTCCAGTCGGGCGTGCGAGTCGGGTTGCTCCGATTGGCCGGCGTGCTCGTCGTCGCCGCAGTGGCCGTGCGGGCGATCCTCGTCGCGGCGGGATCGACCGAGCCGTTCGGACCGTTGTCATGGCTGCCCGCCCACCTCGACTCGCTCGGGGCCGCGATCGCGATCATGGCGCTCCACGAGTCGGGCTGGCTCGCCGCTCGACGGCACACCGTCCGCGACTCGGCACTGGTGGCGATCGCCGCATTCATGGTCGCGGCCTTCGCCGCCGGGCTGCCGCGGGCGCTGCTCGTCACGGACGGCCGCGACATCCAGATCAGGGCGGTGCTCTACGTCGTCGTGGCCACGGCACTGACGGTGGCGGTGTTCAGCGTGCGTGCCGCCCCCGGGCGGGCGATCGTCGCGGTCGCCGTGGCGGCGCCCGGATTGGTGCTGGCCCACGAGATGTCGTTGATCGCCCTCGCCCGTCAGTACCGCGAGCGGATCGACGAGGGTGCGCTCGGCGGACTACGCCTGGCAGGCTCGGCGCTGCCCATCTGGTTGTGGTCGGCGTGCCTCGCGGCCGGCATCGGCGTGGCGCTCACGGCGGGCGTCCTCGTCCCGCTGCGACGCGTGAGGACGGGACGGTGGCCGCCGAACCCGTACCCGATCGCGCTGGCCGCGGTCGTCGCCGGCGGGTTCCTCGTGCGGGTGGCGACGTGGCTGACCATCGCGCCCCAGAAGACCGACGGGGGCGATCCGCTCTTCTACCACGTCACGGCGAACACGATCGCCAACGGTCGTGGTTTCCCGGAGCCGCTGAACTGGCTCGACTCGGCCACTCACATCCCGAGCGCATTGCACGGACCGCTGTACCCCGTGGTGCTGTCGCTGTCGTCACGACTCGGGGGCACGACGTACGTCGACCACAAGTTCGTGTCGATCCTGATCGGCACGGCGACGGTGCTGGTGACCGCACTCGTCGCCGAACGCCTCGGCGGTCGGCGGGCCGCGATCGCCGCCGGAGTCCTGGCGGCCGTCTACCCCAACCTGTGGCTGATCGACAGCCTGTTGTTCCCCGAGGGCCTCTTCACGCTGCTCACCACGGGGTGCGTCCTCGCCGCCTACCGGTGGCACGATCGACCGACGCTCGTGCGCGCCGCGATCATCGGCGGGCTGATCGGGCTGGCCGCCCTCACGCGGGGCGAAGGACTCTTGTTGGGCGTCGTCCTGGCGATGCCATGGATGTTGAGACACCGTCCGTTGTCGCTCCGCGAGCGCTGGCGGCACCTCTTGGTGGCCGGAGCGACATGCGTGCTGGTAATCGCGCCGTGGACGATCCGCAACCTGCGCACGTTCGAGGAGTTCGTGCCGCTGTCGACCAACGGCAACGAGCTCATCGTGTACGCCAACTGCGATCAGGCGTACAGCGGCCGACTGATCGGTTTCTGGAGCTTCGACTGCCAGGAGCAGTACCGGGCCCAGTTCGGCGAGCCAGAAGGTGACGAGTCGCAGAAGGCGGCGTTCTGGCGGGAGGTGGGTGTCGACTACGCCCGCGACCACATCGAGCAGGTGCCCAAGGTCGTCGCGATCCGCGTGTTGCGACAGTGGGAGCTGTTCCGGCCGTGGCAGACGGTCGAGTTCTCGACGATCGAGAACCGCGACAAGGACTCGGCCGCGCTCGGGCTCGGCATGTACTACGTGCTCGCCGCGGGCGCGATCGCCGGCGCCGTGATGCTGCGCCGGCGCCGAGTTCCGCTGTTGCCACTCGGGGCGCAAGTGCTCAGCGTCACCCTGACCGCTGCCTACGCCTACGGCACGGTGCGGTTCCGAGCGCCGGTCGAGCCCGTGCTGTGCATCCTCGCCGGCGTCGCCGCGGTACCGCTGATTTCTCGTGCGTGGAAGTGGGCGATGCCACCGGATCTCCCCGTCGACCAGATCCCGGTCGACGACTCGACCGCGTTCGTGCTCGGCGGTTCCGGCGGTCTGCGCCGTCGGGCACGCGGCGCGACCGGCAACTGGCTCGGGATCGGCATCATCAGCCTCGCCGTCGCGATCCCGCTGCGAGGTCTGTACGTCACCACGGGCGGCACGATGGAAGAGGGCTTCATGCTCTACTTCCCGGAGCGGATGTGGGAGGGCGACGTGCCGAACGTCGACTTCTTGCACCTCTACGGCCCGGGCGCGCTCCACGTGCTGATGGGATGGTACGAGGCGTTCGGATACACGCTCGGTGCCGAGCGGACGTTCGGTCTGCTGCAGCACCTCGGGATCATCTTCGGCTTGTACGCCCTCACCCGGGCTTGGGGCCGCGCCGCGGCCACTGCGGTCGCCACGCTGTCGACGCTGCTGATCCTCACACCGATCGGACTCACGGCGATGGCGTGGAACGGCGGCCTGGCGCTCACGCTGTGGAGTGCCGTGTTCGGGGTCCGCGCGATGCACCTGCACGAAGCTCGCGCTCGCCGCACGGCGTGGGTCATCGCCGGCGTTCTGGCGGGGCTGGCGTTGACGTACCGGCCCGATCTCGTGGTGGCCGTGGGGCTCGTGTTCGGATGGTTGCTGTGGCACCGCCGCGGGGCGTGGCGGCCGGTGCTCGCCGGCGCCCTCGTCGGTGCGATCCCGATGTGGGTGCACCTGGTGATCGCCGGCCCCAGCGCGGCGTTCGAGGGAATGTTCGTCGACCCGGTGTTCAACCTGCGAGGCGGCCGTGAGCTCCCGCGGCCGCCGAGTTGGGACCGCCTCGACGGGGCGCTGCAGGCGATCGCCGAGCAAGTCCCACCGTGGTGGAGGCTCCCCGCCTTCTCGGCCAGCGCCTCGCTCTTCGTGTGGTTCTGGGCGATGTTGGCGATCACGGCCGCGCTCGTCGGGCTCGCCATCTGGCTGTACCGCCGGTCCGGCCATTCGCCACGGATCGCAGCGCTGATGGTCGGTTCGCTCGTCGCCATCGGCATCGTGCCGCAGGCGATGCAGCGGCCGGACTCGACGCA
This sequence comes from Ilumatobacteraceae bacterium, assembly GCA_963776935.1. Classification (GTDB taxonomy): domain Bacteria; phylum Actinomycetota; class Acidimicrobiia; order Acidimicrobiales; family Ilumatobacteraceae; genus JALOLG01. The sequence continues at coordinate 946,976 of CAVZOP010000002.1, forward strand.
CCTCGCGTGGGTGACATGCATCTCGTGGCCGCTGGCGGTGGTCGCCATGGTCGAGGTCGTTCGCGTCCGACGGCCGACATCGCACCCGCGTCGCCGGCTCACGATCGGAGCGTCACTCGTCGCCGTGTTGATGCTGGTCGTGGCGCCGCTGTTCACATACCGCTACTACCTGAACGCGGCGCGGGTGTCCGTCGGCGATCTGCCCGGCGCGTTCCCCGTCGAACGCGACGGCCGGCGCTTCTACCTCGGCGACTCGCGACCGTGGCGGGCGAGCCGCGACGTGATCGCCGCCCTCGACGAGATGTCGAGTCCCGGCGAGCGGCTGTTCGTCGGCCCCCAGGACCTGCGTCGCACGTGGTACAGCGACGCCTTCTTCTACTGGATGTTCCCCGAGCTCGACCCGGCGACGTACTACATCGAGATGGATCCGGGGTTGGCGAACGAGGACGGGTCGAGCCTCGCCGACGATGTCGCGTCGGCGGACTGGGTGATCCTCACCGGCTTCTGGAACGGGTGGCGTGAGCCCAACACGTCGATGGACTTCGGATCGGACGCCGCGAACCAGGTCATCGCCAGTGAGTTCTGCGAAGTCGCGTCGTTCGAGGACGACTTGATCCTGCTGTACCGCCGCTGCGCCGACCTGTGACCGTCCGTAACGCCGCGAGGCCGTGATGTGCCATCATTCGCCGGGGCCTTTGACGGACACTACGGAGGAATCTGAATGAAAGTCACTCGAAGGATGATCGTCATCCCCGTCGCCACGATCATGGCGGCAGGGATCGGCGCAGGAGCATTCGCGGTCGGGCTCACCGCCGCCCGAGACGTCCCAGAAGCGGTCACGGCCGACACAACGTTTTTCGTGTCGATGGATGGCCAACAGGAAGTCACCGCAGCCGGTGTTGGCGGCGCTGGCGATCCCGACGGCACCGGCGACGCCACGGTCACCGTCGACACCGCCACCGACGAGGTGTGCGTCGAGGTCTCGTTCTTCAACGTCGACCCGATCACGCTGATGCACATCCACCGCGGTGTGGCCGGCACCAACGGACCGATCGTCGTGGACTTCGCTCCCACACCGGGTCCGGGACCGTTCGACATCTGCGTGCCGGGAGGGGCGGTCGCCGACGAGATCGCAGCGAACCCGCTCAGCTTCTACCTCAACGCCCACAACGCGACGTACCCGGCAGGCGCAGTTCGTGGTCAGGTCGAGCCGAACTTCGTCCTCACCCATTTGTTGCCGACACCCGTCCGTGTGTATGACTCCCGCCAACCGAACTCGGTCGGCACACCAGCCCTTGCAGCACTGTCGACCACGACGGTCGACCTGTCGGCAGCGGGTCCGCTCGGCGCCATCCCACCCGGTGCGACCGGAGCGCTGGTCAACGTCACGATCACCGACACCACGGCGTCCGGATTCGCGACGGTCTACTCGGCCGCGCTCACCGCGGTACCAGCAACCAGCACGATCAACTGGGTGCTGCCGGGCCAGGACATCGCGGTCCAGACGGCTGTCAAGATCGACGCCACCGGCAGCGTGAAGGTCACCATCGGGCCCAACGGTGGCACCGACATGATCATCGACGTCATCGGCTATCTGTCCCCGACGCGTCGTCTGACGCACACCAGCTGAGCGACTGAACCCGTTCCCGCGGAGGCGAAGCCCTCCGCGGGGCGGGCTCAACCGAGCGGCATCCGCCGCCAGATCGCACCGGGCAGGTGACGGAAGACAGCGAACACCAGGCGCAACTTGGCCGGAACCCAGATCGTGCGGCGACCCGCCCGCAGGCCCTTGACGACCGCCGCCGCGACCGCTTCCGGTGTCGTCGCCATCGGTGCCGGGTCCAGACCCTCTGTCATCGACGAGGCGACCCAGCCGGGTCGCACGACGAGCACGCTCGCGCCGCTGCCGGCGAGCGCATCGCCGAGTCCCTGGGCGAACGCGTCGAGCCCGGCCTTCGACGACCCGTAGACGAAGTTCGCCTTGCGGACCCGCTCGCCGGCGACGCTCGAGAGCACCACCAGGCGCCCGTGGCCCTGCGTTCGGAGCCGGTTCGCCACCGCCAGCCCGACGCTCACCGCGCCGGTGTAGTTGACGGTCACGGCTGACGCCGCGGCGACGGGATCGGCGTCGAACGTCGCCTGGCTCCCGAGCACACCGAACGCCAGGATCACGATGTCGAGGTCGCCGAAGCGCTCGGCGATGTCGTCGACGACCGCGGCGTGTGATGCCGTGTCGGAGGCGTCGAACGGCACCACCGTGACCTCGCCAGCGTCGGGCGCGAGTCGGGTGGCCGCGTCGGCGCCGGCGTCGGTGTCGCGGCAGGCGAGCACCACGTGCTGAGTGGTGGGCCCACTCAGCGCCTTGACGATGGCCAGGCCGATGTCGCTGGTGCCGCCCAGCAGGACGATCGTCTGCGGTTCGTCGAGCGCGTTGCGCATGGTGAGATGTCTCCGTTCAGCCGATGAGCTCGAGCCGCCTGGCGATGTCGCTGATCCACAGACCACCGGGGTCGGCCTTGTGCCGCGCCTCTTGCCACTCGGACAGGCGCGGGTAGCCGCGACGGATCGACTCCGGCGTGGTGTGGGAGTCCTTCGCCAGGTAGTGGCGACCCCCCGCGTCGAGCACACGATCGTCGAGGTCGCGAAGGAGGTCGCCCAAGCCGCTGACACCGGCCGGCAGGTCGACGGTCAGTGTCCAACCGGCCATCGGGAAGCTGAGCGGGCCGGGGTTCCCGGGTCCGAACCGCTTCAGGACGGCCACGAAGCTGGCCAGGCCGGAACGGACGACGCGCTCGATCACACCGGTGAGTGCCGCCTCCTCACCGAACGGCACCACGAACTGGTACTGCATGAAGCCGCGCCGCCCGTACACCCGGTTCCACGCCGCGATCCCGTCGAGCGGGTGGAAGAACCGGGTGATCGACTGGATCTCGCCAACGCGGTGACGTGGCGCCTTGCGGAACCACATCTCGTTGAACGCCCTGACGGTGGCGGGATTGATCAGGTTGGGCACGCCGGGCGGGACGGCAGCGAGCATCCGCGGGCCGTAGCCCGTCGGATCGTGATGGCCGGTCACCTGCACGACGCTCGCGTGATCAGCACGGGTCAGCACGCCGCGCCCGAGGTGCTTGCCCGCAGTGAGCAGGTCGACCCAGGCGACGGAGTACCGGTACTGGTCGTCGCCTTCGGCCATCTCCGCCAGGAGCGAGTCGAGATCGGTGGTCCTCGTGGTGTCGACGATGCAGCGGCTGGTCTCGATCCGCAGCGCGGCGAACGTCGCGCTCGACGACGATCCCGGTGAGTCCCATCCCGCCGATCGTCGCCCACCACAGCTCCGGATCGGACTCCTCCGTGACGTCGACCATCGCCCCGTCGGCCATCAGCATCGACATCGACCGCAGGTGGTTGCCGAAGGAGCCGTCGACGTGGTGGTTCTTGCCGTGGACGTCGCTCGCGATGGCGCCGCCGAGCGTCACGAAGCGGGTCCCCGGGGTCACCGGCACGAAGTAGCCGCGCGGGATGAGGTGGCGCAGCAGTTCGTCGAAGCTGACACCGGCGTGGGCGCTGACGAGGCCGGTCGCGGCGTCGAGCCGGATCCCGCCGGACGGTGACCCCAGGCGTACGACCGTGCCGCCGGCGTTCTGCGCGGCGTCTCCGTACGACCGGCCGAGCCCGCGGGCCAGCACGCCCCGTGCACCGGCGGACGCGACCGCCTCGGCGAGCGACGCGTCGTCGACGTCGACGACGTCGGCCCGACTCGGAGCCGTCCGTCCCCAGCCCGTCAGCATCGTCGAACGCGCCTCGTGCACGGCGGAGACGCTACCGGTCGGTCGCTGCGCCGGAAGGGAGGCGGACCGGTGGCGCGGGCACGGCGATGCTCAGTACGGCCACGTCGGAGGAACGCGGCCGAGTCGCCGCATGATCTTGCCGAGCCCGAGCGTCAGAGCGACCTTGAGCGCCACGTTCTTCGCGAACCACGGCAGTTGGGCGAGTTGCCGGGCGAGGTTGGCGCTGCGCGCCCGCAGGCCGCTGGGGAGGTCGGCGCGGTACTCGGCGAGCGAGCGTGAGCGACCGATGTAGCGGAACCGGTTGCCGGTGCTCAACTGGCGCAGGATCGCGAGTGTCACGCCGATCGACGAGAACGAGTCGTGGATCAGCAACGTTCCGCCGTCGGAGACCCGCCGCCCCCATTCGGCGATGTCCCGCCGCGCCGGTGCGTACCGGTGGGCGCCATCGACGTAGAGCACGTCGATGGGATCGCCGACGTCGGCATGCGCCGCGTCCGAGAAGGCGCTGATGTGACGGACCCGATCCGCGACTCCGGCCGCGGCGAGGTTGGCGTTGAACGCCTGCTGGTCGCCGGCGGCCTCGGCCTCGAATCCGGCGAGCTCCTGCGGGCCGCGATCGTTGCCGGCGTGCGGGTCGATGGCGATCACCTCGACACCGGGCGGTGCCGCGGTGGCGAGGACGATCGTCGACTTGCCGCGGAAGCTGCCGATCTCGACGATCCGACCGTCGGGTGGGCATCGCGCGGCGGCCGCGAACAGCCGCCGGCCCTGCTCGTCGGTCATCCAGCCGTCGACGGCGGCCACCGACTCGGCGATCTCGTCGTACGTGCTCATCGCGTGTACACCGCCAGGCCGTAGACCACCAGCCACGCCAGCCCGAGCACCTGCAACACGCGGTCGCTGGCGAACACGTCCTCCGGCGCGGCACCGTGGCCCTGGTCGAGCACGAGCCCGTAGCGCAGGAGCGCGGTCAGCATCGGAACGATCGAGAGCTCGTACAGCGGCCAGTCCGACGACGACAGGTCCCGCGTCTCGAACGCCCACTGGCAGTAGCTGACGACCGTGGCGGCGCACGAGACGGCGAGCACGATCCGCAGGAAGCCGACGCTGTACTCGTTGAGCGTCGCGCGCGACGCGCCGGCGTCGGCGCCGAGGCGGTCGTGGTCGTTGAGCTCGGCATAGCGCTTGCCGGCCACGATGAACAGCGACCCGAACGTCGTGCACAGCACGAACCAGTCGGACATCGGCACGTCGACGGCCACTGCTCCCCCGGCGGCGCGCAACACGAACCCGGAGGCGATGACCACGAGATCGACCACCGCGATCCGCTTGAGGACGACGCTGTAGCTGATCGTCAGCACGATGTAGGTGCCCACGATGGCGACCGTCTGCCACCGCCCGGTCAGGGCGGCGACCCCGAGCGAGGCGACGAGGAGCGCGACTCCCACCAGGCGGGCGGTCGGGATCGGGACGAGTCCGGCCGCGACCGGCCGGTTGCGCTTGGTGGGGTGCGCCCGGTCGGACTCCACGTCGAGCACGTCGTTCCAGAAGTACGTTCCGCTGGCTGCCAAGCAGAACGCCACGAACGCCAGCAACGCCCGCCCCAGGCTCGGTCCGTCGTCGAGGACGCCAGCCGCGCCAGGGGCGGCGAACACGAGCACGTTCTTCAGCCACTGTTTGGGCCGGCCGGTGCGGAGGAGTCCTGCGATCATCGGCGCGTCATCAATCCGTCGCCGGAACGCTAGTGAGCGGCGAGGTCACCCACACGGGATGGTCGGCCGCACCGAGCAGTTCACGGTCGCCGACCGAGTCACCGTAGGCCCAGAGCACGATCCCGCCGCGTCCACCATCGAGGTCGTCGCGCCCAGGAAACCACTCGGCCAACCACTCGTCGAGCCGGCGCAGCTTCTCCGGTCCCCGGCAGTTGTCGCCGACCAGCGCACCGGTGTACCTCACGCCGTCCCTGGCGAGTCGGGTGGCCAAGACCGCATCGACGCCGAGCGCTCGCCCGAGGATGTCGAGGTACAGCTCGTACGACGCCGAGACGAGCACGACGGTGTGCCCCTGTTGGCGGTGCCAGTTCAGGCGCGCCACCGTGTCGTCGCGCAGCCACTGCTCGATGTCGGCGCCGAACGTTGCCGCCACCTGGTCGACGTCGGCCACCGCCCGGCCGCGGACCGCGACCGACGTGGCGATCACCTTGAGCCGCTGCCGATCACGCCGCGCCAGGGCGGCGATGACCGAAGGCGCCCGCGTGACGAGACCGAACACCAGCCGCCAGGCACCGAGCCGCAGCAGGAACGGGACGACACAGTCACGTCGGGTCAACGTGCCATCGACGTCGAATGCCGCGACCACGGGTCTGTCCGCCACGAGCGACCATCCTGCCAGGCGGTCTGCACCCGGATCAGGGACCGCGGAACAGTTCCCGTTCGAGCGTTTCGGTGATCCGGCGCGCCGTGTCGGTCCGCGTCCACCCCCGCTCACTGGTGAGATGGTGGACGTTGGTGGGGTGGACGCTCGCCCACGTCCAGTCGGTCGCGGTATCGACGTCCCACGAGGGCGACAGCTGGTCGTCGTCGGCGAGGCGGGCGATCGCGATCCGGATGCCGCCGCGCCAGTCGTTCATGCGGTCGCGGTAGGCGTCGGCGCCTTCTCCGCCCGTCAGGCTCGCTGCTTCGAGAGCGAGATGGACGCGCATGATGGAGGGGATGTAGTCGAACCAGATGTCGAGCATCCGCCGGAACCCCTCACGAGACGGCAGGTGCCGGGTCGCGGCGAGGCCGCTGCGGAACCCCGACGTGTGGTCGACGCGGGCAGCCATCTCGACCAGCAGCGAGGCTCGGTTCCCGAAGTGGAGGTACACGGCCTGGCGGCTCACGCCGGCATTGGCGCCGACCGCGGCCAGCGTGAGCCGGTCCACGCCGTGCTCGGTGGCCTGCTGCCAGGCGGCGTCCAGGAGCCGATCGCGGGTCGAAGGATCCGGCATCCACGCATTCTGTCCTGTCACTTGACACGCGTCAAGTGCTGCTGGTTTACTCGCGTCAAGTACCGATCCCGCCGAGCACGGCTTCGAGGAGGCATCGATGATCTGGACCAGCGACATGGAGCCGGTGGAGATCGACGACACGACGATCGGCACGGCGGTAGTGCGGGCGATCGCCGACTCACCCCGATCGCACCGCACTCGTCGACGGGGTGAGCGGCGTCGCGACGAGCTACGGCGAGTTCGGTCTCGGCATCGAGCGGATCGCAGCCTGGCTCGCCGCCGACGGCATCGGTGACGGAGACTGCGTCGCGATCTGGGCACCCAACGTGCCGGCGGTGGCAGCCTGGGCGGTGGCGGCGATGCACGTCGGAGCTTCGGTCACCGGTCTCAATCCGGCATCGACCGACAGCGAGGTGCGGGTCCAGTTCCACGACGCCAACGCGTCCGCGATCGTCACCATTCGGGGACTGATCGATCGAGCCCGGACGCTCGGACCGCGTCGGGTGATCGACATCGGCGACGCCGCCGGCGCCGCCGGCGCGCTGCCGACGTGGCTCGACGACGCTCACGCCCCGCAATCCGATGTCGATGATGTGCGCCTCGGTGTCGATCCCGATTCGGTCGCGCTGCTGCCGTACTCGAGCGGCACGACAGGCCTGCCCAAAGGGGTCATGTTGACCCATCGCCAACTGGTCACGTCGTGTCGCCAGATCGCTCGGTCGCTCGAAGCCGACGCTCACGACGTCACGCTCGCCGTCGCGCCGTGGTTCCACATCCTCGGCATGACCGCCGAGCTGCTCGTCCCGCTGACCGTCGGTGCGACCGTCGTCACGATGCCGCGCTTCGACCCGATCGAGTTCCTCGATCTGATCGAACGACACCGCGTCACGTATCTCGCCGTGCCGCCACCCGTGGCATCGTTCCTCGTCCGTCACCCCCACCTCACCGGACACGATCTGGCGAGCCTGGAGCTGCTCGCCAGCGGTGGCGCTCCCCTGCCACCGGCCACTCACGAGGAGCTCGCGCGCCGGCTCCCAGGCTGTGCCGTCGGCCAGGGCTGGGGACTCACCGAGACGTGCGGCGCGATCAGCGTGCCCCGGCGTCCGGGCGGCACCCGTCCGGGCACCGTCGGCACCCTGCTCCCCAACACCGAGCTGCGCGTCGTCAACCCCGAGGGTGGCGAGCTGCTCGCCGCCGGCGAGAACGGCGAGCTCCAGGCTCGCGGGCCCCAGACGATGCTCGGCTACCTGAATCGACCCGACGCGACGGCCGAGATGATCACCGCCGACGGCTGGGTCCGCACGGGTGATCTCGGTCATGTCGACGGTGACGGCAACATCGTGGTCGTCGACCGGCTCAAGGAGCTCATCAAGGTGAACGCCTTCCAGGTCGCCCCGGCCGAGGTCGAAGCGGTGATCGTCGGGCACCCGGCGGTCGCCGACGCCGCCATCGTCGGCGCGCCCGACGAGCGCACCGGTGAGACCCCCGTGGCCTACGTCGTCACCACCCGCCCAGTCGAGCCCGAACGCCTGACGGAATGGATCGACCAACGGCTGGCGCCGTACAAGCGACCGTCGACCATCCGCTTCGTCGAGAACCTCCCGAGGACACCGTCGGGCAAGCTGCTCAGGCGCCAACTCCGGTCTCTACACTGCGCGGATGACCTCCGACCCCGATGAGCACGCCGACCCGATCGCCGTGGCGTCGTACGCCACCGCCGGTGAGGCCGAGGTAGCGAAGGCGAAGCTCGGCGCCTACGGAATCGAGGCCGCGCTCGACGACCAGATCGAGGGTGGCACGGTCGTGGTCGAGGGTGAGCCGGGAGTGATCGTCGAGGTGAAGGCGGCCGATGCCGACGACGCCCGGCGCATCCTCAGTGAGGGCGATGCGATCGCCGAGCCTCCCGCCGATTCCTGGACGCGGGCACGGTCGGAACGGTCGGATCCCTGGCAGGTCGCGTTCGCGCGCCGGTCCGCTGCGATACTGCCGGCGTGCGGTTCGTCGAGCAGCTGCGATCGTTCCAGAGGCGCCGGATCCTGATCCCCGTCCGTGCCGACGACCTCGTGCTCGACGTCGGCAGCGGCGACAAGCCACATTGGCGTGCCGACGTGTTGCTCGACCGCTACATCGACGCGGCGCACGCCGGCCAGCGGTCGGGACGTCGGGCGGCGCGTGTCAGCCGCCCGCTGTTCGACGCCGACGCCGCGGCCATGCCGTTCGCCGACCGGGCCTTCGACTACTCCGTCTGCTCCCACGTGTTGGAGCACGTCGTCGACCCAGGTGCTGTGATCGACGAGTTGGTACGGGTTTCGAAGGCCGGCTACATCGAGGTGCCGGAGGCGTCGAGCGCCAAGATCCTCGACTTCCCGAGCCACCTGTGGTGGGTCCGGCTCGAGGGCAGCACGCTGGTGTTCACCGCCAAGACGGAGCGATATCACGACGCCGAGATCGACGCCTACATCCAACGCGCTGGCATCGAGCACCGGTTGGCCGACCTGCTCGACTCCGACTTCGACCATCGCATCATTTCCCTGCCGTGGGTGGGGACGGTCGGCTACCGGGTCGAGGGCGAGGTCCCGCAGTCCTTGATCGATTTCGCCGCCGCGTCCGGCGGCCACCAACGCGTCGGTCAGACGATCGTCGCCCGCCTGATGACGGCCGTGATGACACTGCCCTTGCGCCGCATCCGCCGCCGGGCGCCGATCCTCTACGACGACGTCGTCGCCGAGCCCCACCGCACCGGCACCCGCGAACCCCTCCGCCGCCAGGTGTACGGCCCACCTCCCCCACGACGTTCTGGCATCGCCTCGACAGATGCGCTCCGGAACGGACACTGGTCGCCGGTTCAGCTTGGGAGGCTCGCCAGGCACTCCTCGAGACCGGATCCGGCCGGGCCGCCGGTCATGGTTTGGCGGACCTCGTGGTACTCGGCATCCAGAACGGCGAGGCGAGTGGTATCGCCGGCGGTGGCCGCCTCCACCGAGTCTTCGGCGATGCGGCCGAGGCGGTGGAGCTTGTTGCGGAAGTCCTGGTACGTCGTCGTGTCCGTCGACGGTGGCGCGTCGAGCGCCTTCAGCTCCTCATAGGTCTGCGCCAGGATCGCGGCCGCGGCGGTGTTCTCCGTAGCGACCTGATCGAGCGCCCCCTCGGCTGGCACGGCCAGCTCCCCGAGCTCGGGACCCCGGGTGGCACAGATCGCGCCGACGTCGGCGGCGTAGGCCTCGCGAATCGTCAGCACGGCCTGCACGTACTCCTGTGTGCGCTGCTCCCAGAGCTGGAGCGCCTCGTCGGTGAGTCGCCTTTCTTCCTGGGAATTGTCTGTGTACATGACCAGGACGTCGTCGGGATGTTCGGCCTTGATCCAGTCGTTGAAGGGCAACAACATCTCGGTGATCCACGGGTTCGGGTTCCCCTCGCTCGATGCGGAGACGATCTCGCCGTCGCGAACGGTGAGATCCCAGAAGTTGTCCCCGTACGGACCGATCCCGAGGGCGTCGGAGCCCAACTGGTGGAAGTCGAAACCGCAGCGCAGGCTGACGCCGGCTTCAGGGTCATCGTCGAGTAGTTCGCAGTCGCTGACCACGATCTTGTATCCCGTCGCCGCGTTCCAGGCGAGATCCCCTCGGAACTCCTCCACCGTCCCCCACGATGCTCCGATGGCACTCTCGGTGATGTAGGTGCGGGCTTGGTCGGCGTCGTTGGCCGCGTAGGTGTCGAGGAAGCCGCGAGCGACCTCCTCGGCGGCAGTTGCGTCGTCGGGGACGTCGGGGGCGACCGTGGCGACGGTGGTGTCGGCGGGGACCGGGGGTTCGCTGTCCTCGCGAGCAGCGAGCATCACAGCGCCGACGACGATGGCCACGACGGCCGCGGCGGCGACGGCGATGATCGGCCAGCGGTGACGGCCCTCGGGTTGCGTCGCGGCGGGTTCAATATCGATGAGTGTCACGGTCGTACTCCTTCTGCGTAGCGCGGCGAGGTAATCGATGCCGTCGATGGTGGGGACGTCGAGCGCGACCGCGGTCAGGGTCAGCTCGTCGGAGCAGACGCATCACTTCGTCTTCGGTGGTCACTGAGCACCTCCCAACGGAGCGACGGTGGAGGTAGGGCGAGACAACAGCACGTCGTACTCACGGGCCAGGTGGCGACGGGCGCGGTGCAACCGTTGCCTGGCCGCATCGGGTTCAATGTCCAGTACGGCGGCGATGCTCACCGCCGACAGCTGCTCCCAGGCGTCGAGGCGCAGCACCTCGGCGTCGGTTTCGTTGAGTCGAGCGAGCGCCGCGAGCACGCGCCGCGAGGCGACATCGTCGCGTCCGCTGTCGTCTGCGCCCGCGACGGGCCGTGACTCGGCGGTTTGCAGTCGTGACCGGAGACGGCTGCGGCGCGTGACACTGCGCCACTGGTGCCCCACCACCCGGTAGGCAACGCCATACAGCCAGATGAGCGCGGCATCGCCTTCCGGCACCTCGTCGAAGCGGCGCCACATCGTCAGGAACACCTCGGCGACTGCGTCGTCGCCGGCGTCGGCAAGCACACGGCGATTGCAGTAGGCACGGATCGGGCTGTAGAAGCGGGCGTACAGCTGGGCGAAGCGTGCCTCAGCTGCCCACGATCCCTCCCCCATGGTGCTCTCCTCCACGCCCATGCCCTTTCATTGCCCAGCACGACGTTCGGTGTGACACCCAGATTCGCACGTCCAGTCAGCGTCGCCCGCTGTCCTCACACATCTGTAGATGTTCCGGTGATGCGCTCGGATGGAGCAGCGGGGTGAAGCCGTTGGCCAGCGCGGCGACCGATGTCGGCGGCGTCAGGACTTGGACGGTCCCCTTCCTCGGGCGGTCGATCGGCTCCGTCCATCCGTCGAACGCGAAGGCGAGCAGCCGGTCGTCGATCACCAGCCACGCCCGCGGCTCGTCGTCGACCACGACCGTGCCCGTTGGTAGTTCGTCCATCGCGTGCCTCCCAGACCAGCCGGTCGGCGGCGCGATCCAGTCCCCGACCCCGGCGGTGGCGTTCGCCGACGAGGCGCCGGTCGAGCGTTGCCGCCAGCAGCGGCTTCGACGATCCCGCCGACACACTCACCGCGTCGCGATACGAGCGATAGGCGTCACGGCGGCAGAACGCGCAGGGCCGGTGACCGGCCGCCAGCGCCACGGCGTCGTCGAGGAAGAAGATCGGCGTCCACCGATGCGGTGCGGCGAGCGGGTGCCGCCAATCCCTGAACTCGGTGACGCACGTGATCCACAGCGGGCTGTGGTGGTGGCGCACGACGTTGCCGTCGTCGTCGACGAGACAGCCGCGGTTTCCCGTGAGGATCCCGCGACCACTGACCGCGTGGAGGTCGCTCCACGGATCGATGCGGTTACGGCGCGGCACGCAGAACCTTCGGGAGGAACTCCAACGCATCCAGTTCGCCGAGCACGGCGCTCTCATTCAGGGCGTCGGCCGGGACCCACTTCGGGAACGGCGTGACGATCGTGCGATGGGCACCCGACGGCGTGTGCTCCTCATCGATGGCGTCGAGCGCCGGCGGAGGGAAGCGGTCGGCCAGACGCACCAGAACCGGCCAGAGGCGACGGTGGACGAGCGTGACCTTGCCGTCGATGAGCCGCGTCGCGACGACGGCCGGCGAGCTGCGCAACCGGTTGATGGCATCGAAGATCTCGTGGCTGCGCGGGTGCGACCACCAACTCCCCCGGATCGGCTCGCCGGCGACGAGCTCCGCCACGTTGGGCACTGGACCGCGAGCCGATTGCAGCAGCACGCCACCGCGCCGCAACCGTGCCATCGAGCGCGGCGTGATTGGGAGTGCTCGACACCTGGACCACTTCACCCGGGCTCGTGAGCGTGTCCCGTGATGTACTCGAGCATCTGCCAGAAGTCTGGCCAGCTCTTGGTCACGACCGACGGGTCCTCGACGTCGACGCCGGCGACCACGGTGCCGAGCACGCCGAACGCCATCGCCAGGCGGTGGTCGTGGTGTGTCGCCAGGCGGGCACCCTGCAGCGCCCGGTGTGCCGGATCGATCAGCAGGCCGTCGTGCTCCACCGCGACCTCGGCACCGGTCTTCGCCAGCTCGGCGGCCAGATCACCCAGCCGATCACTCTCCTTGCCACGGATGAACCCGACGCCGCGGATGCGCGTCGCTGACGTGGCGGTGGCGGCCACGACCGCCAACGTCGGCACGAGATCGGACATGTCGGCCATGTCGACGTCGACTCCGGCCAGCGATCGGGTTGGATCGCGCGACACCGTGGCGCCCGCACCGCTCCACTCCACCCCACAGCCCATCGACGCGAGGACGTCGACGAAACGCGTGTCGCCCTGCAGCGACGCGCGAGTCAAGCCGTGCACTGCGATCGCACCACCCGCGACGGCGGCCACGGCCAGCGGATATCCCGCCGACGTGGCGTCCGGCTCCACCTGGTACCTGGTCGGCACGTAGCGACCCTCGTCGACCTCGATCGAGTCGTCGCTGACGCGTACCCTGCCGGCGCCGAATGCGGCCATCACCGAACCGGTCATCTCGACGTACGGCCGCGACACGAGCGGACTCGTGAGATCGATACGAAGTCCGCCACGTAAGTAGGGACCGATCAACATCAGGGCGGTCACGAACTGACTCGAGATGTCACCGCTGACCGCGACCCGTCCACCGGTCGCCGGCCCGGTGATCTCGACCGGGAGCCGGCCCGGCGACGCGAGCGGGCGGACCGATGCGCCGAGGGCGACGAGTGCGTCGTGCAGCGGACCCATCGGACGCGTCCGCAGCGGGGCATCGCCGTCGACGACGTACGGGCCGGGTCCGAGCGTGGCGAGGGCAGTGACGAACCGTGATGTCGTGCCGGCCAACCGCGCCGGAAGCGTCATCGGGCCGGGCAGGAGCGTCCCACCCCGGCCGTCGACGACCACGCCGCTCGATTCGGGCGTGACGGTGATGCCGAGCGCGCCGAGGCATTCGACGAGGGCCGCCGTGTCGTCGCCGGAGGGGACGCCCTCGATCACCGATCGCCCGTCAGCGAGCGCGGCACAGATGAGGGCCCGGTTGGCGATCGACTTCGATCCGGGAACGTGGACCGTTGCGTCGACGGGCCCGGCCGCGGTGCGGACGCGACGGTGGCCGGTCATGCCAGCGGCGTGACGGCGGGCTTGAACCCTCGAGCGAGAAGGCCACCGCGGAACAGGTCGGTGACGGTTTCGTCGACCAGCACGACGGCGACACCGCGGTTGCTCTCGGCCATGTGCACGACCTCGAAGCTGGCGATGTTGACACCGAGGTCGGCGGCCAGCGTGAACAGCTCGGCCGCCGCTCCCGGACGGTCGGGGATCGGGATCCGGAACTCGGCGACCGACTCGGGATCGGTGATCCGACCGGGCAGGTTGGTGCGCGCCTCGCGGGCCCGGGTGAGCCACGTGTGGAGCTCGGCCCGGGCGTCGGTCTCGACCAGTCGACGGACGTCGGCGAGCCCGTCGATCAGCCCGTCGAGTGCCGACAGGATCGCGTCGCGGTTCTCGGAACAGATGTCGAGCCAGATGTCGGGATGTCCGCTGGCGATGCGAGTCATGTCGCGGAAGCCACCCGCCGCCAGACGCAGCAGCGCGGCGTGTTCCTCGGCCCGGTCGGCGGCGAGGCGCATCAGCGTCGCCGCAGCGAGGTGCGGCACGTGACTGACGACGGCCACGACGAGGTCGTGGCGATCCGGCGCCAGGGCGACGACGTCGGCCCCGAGCGACGACACCACCGACGTCACGTGCGCGAACGTCGCGTCGTCGCTGTGGGCGACGGGCGTCAGCACCCAGATCGCGCCGTTGAACATCTCCCCGTCGGCCCCGCCGAGACCGTCGAGCTCGCTGCCCGCCATCGGGTGGCCGCCGACGAAGCGCGGATCGTCGCATGCCGAGCACACCGCCGACTTGACCGATCCGACATCGGTGACGACGCCCGCTGTCTCGGCCAGGGCCCGCTTCACCTGGTCGGCGATCGACAGCACCGGAACCGCGACGAACGTGATCTCGGCGTCCGGATCGACACCGGTGGCATCGATCACGGCCCGCTCGATCGCCTCGCCGAGCCGCCCGGGATCGGCGTCGTCGCCGCTGACGTGCCATCCCCGCTCACGCAGCGCGAGCCCGATCGAACCGCCCACCAGGCCCAGCCCGATCACGTTGGCGCGGCGGGGCGGGGTGTTCACGTCGGACGATCGTACCGGCGACCTTGCCCGGCGACGGCCTCGGTGAGGGCGCGGCGCTCGTCGACCGTGAGCTCGCGCCACGTCCCGGGTGCGAGCGTGCGATCGGAGATCGGTCCGATGCGCGTGCGAACCAGGCGTCGCACGGGATGGCCGATCGCCTCGCACATCCGCCGGATCTGACGGTTGCGGCCCTCGTGGATGACGATCGACAGCACGCCGGGCATCGGCTGGGACGCCGTCGCCGGCGCCGTGACACCGTCGTCGAGCTCGACGCCTTCACGGATGCGACGCAGGCCGCCGGCCGACACCGGACCGCGCTCGACCTCGACGAGGTACTCCTTGTCGACGCCGTGGCTCGGATGGGCCACCCGGTTGGCCAGCTCACCGTCGTTGGTGAGCAGCAGCAGGCCCTCCGTGGCGGCATCCAGCCGTCCGACGGCGAACACCCGCGGCGCCGCCGGCACGAGGTCGGTCACGATGCGGCGTCCGTGGGTGTCGCTCGACGTGGTCACGACCCCGGCCGGCTTGTTGAGGAGGTAGTAGACGAGCCCCGGTCGCACCCCCACCGGCGCCCCGTCGACTTCGACGAGGTCGTGCTCGGGATCGACCCGCCGCCCGATGGTCGCGACCTCACCGTTGACCGTCACCCGACCGGCGACGATGAGCTCCTCGCAGACCCGCCGGCTCCCCCAGCCGATGGCGGCCAGCACCTTCTGGAGCCGCTCACCGGTGGGCAGCTCGCGGTTGGCCGCCTCCCATTGCTCCCAGAGCGGCGGCTCAGGGTCGTCTGGCATCGTCGGACGGTGTCGCCCGCAAGCCGTGCTCGAGCGCCTCCACGACGTCGGCACCGGGGATGAAGTCGGCGATCGGCGGCAGGTCGGCGACCGAGTCGATGCCGAGCTTCTCGAGGAACGCGTCGGTCGTACCGAACAGGACCGCCTGGCCCGGCCCGCGATCGCGCCCGACCTCGGCGATGTAGCCGCGGGCCACGAGCGTGCGGATCACGCCGTCGGGATCGACGCCGCGGATCGAGGCGACCTGCGCCCGCGAGATCGGTTGCTTGTAGGCGACGATCGCCAGCGTCTCGAGCGCCGCACCAGAGAGCCGGGCACGTTGGTCGTGGAGCAAGAAGCGTTCGACGTACGGCGTGAGGTCGGCGCGGGTCTGGTAGCGGTAGCCGCCCGCGACCCGCGCCAGCTCGAAACCGCGGCCCTGCTCGGTGTATTCGGCGGCCAACTCCGCACAGCACTGCTCGATCAGCGCCGAGGGCTGCTCGAGCAGCTGTGCCAACAGGTCGGGTGGCACCGGATCGAAGGCGACGAGGACCACCGCCTCGATGGCCCGCTTCAGATCGCCGATCTCGGTGTGGACCGGGGGGAAGATGTCGTCGGACATGTCAGTCATCTCGCACGCGCGCCGATCAGCCCTCGTAGACGTCGATCAGGAGCTCGTCGACGCGGAGCCCTCGCCCGCCGGTCCAGACCACCTCGATCTCGCCGAACCGCTCGACCTGATCGAGCTCGACGACACCTTGCTTGTAGAGCTCGAGCACGGCGAGGAAGCGCACGATCACCTCGACCCGCTCGGCGAGGTCGGCGGTGAGGCGGCGGAACGTGGTGCGCCCGAGGCGCGGCAGCTCTTCGATCAGCTCGGCGACCGCGTCGGCCACCGTGAGGCGCACGGGGTTGACGTGGAACATGTCGACCGTCGGTTCCGGTCGTGGCGTCAGCGCCCGCACGGCGGCGTTGCGCAACCGCTCGAGGCTGGTGCCTTCGAGCAGGTCGGGGACCAATTCTGCGAACCGCTCGTCGGCGCCGACCTGGCGGGGGAAGCTGCAGTCGGCATCGTCGGCCAGCCGGGCGAACACGGTGGCGACGTCCTTGAACGCCTTGCACTCGAGGAGCCGGGCGAGCAGCAGGTCGCGCTCTTCCCACAAGGCCAGTTCCTCGTCGAGGTCGACGTCGGCCCGGCCGGGCAGCAGGCGCCGGGCCTTCAGCTCGACGAGCGTGGCGGCGATCAGCAAGAACTCGGTCGCGATGTCGAGGTCGAGGGCCTGCAGACGTTCGATCTCGGCCAGGTAGGCATCGACGATGGTCGACAGGCTGACCTCGTAGATGTCGACCTCTTCGGCCAGGATCAACCGCAACAGCAGGTCGAACGGGCCGTCGAACACGGGGGTGGCGACGTCGATGGCCATCGCGATCACGCTACCGAACCGATCCCGACGAGGGGCGGATGGCTCGCTAGCCTCACGCACCGTGACACGCGTGCTCTCGTGCATCCAGCCGACCGGCGACGTCCACCTCGGCAACTACCTGGGTGCGCTGCGGAACTGGGCCGACAACCAGCACCTCTGCGACGCGTTCCACGGCATCGTCGACCTTCACGCACTCACCGTCACCGAGACGCCGGGAGTGGTCGGCGAAGACACGCTCCGCCTGGCGGCGATGATGTACGCGATCGGGCTCGATCCCGACGTCGCCACGATCTTCGTCCAGAGCCACGTCGTCGAGCACAGCCAGCTGGCGTGGGTGATGGAGTGCACGGCGTCGTTCGGCGAGCTGTCGCGCATGATCCAGTTCAAGGAGAAGTCCGCCAAGCAAGCCCAAAAATCAGGCGGGGCTGGGTTCATCTCCGCCGGCCTGTTCACGTACCCGGCGCTCCAGGCCGCCGACATCCTGCTGTACGACACCGACGAGGTGCCCGTCGGGGACGATCAGCGCCAGCACGTCGAGATCACCCGCGACATCGCGATCCGATTCAACAACCGGTTCGGCGAGACGTTCGTGGTGCCCGCCGCGGTGACGCCGCTGGCCGGGGCGCGGGTGATGGACCTGCAAGACCCGACGTCGAAGATGTCGAAGACGTCCGATTCGGACAGCGGCCTCATCTCCATGATCGACGAACCGGCGGCGATCCTGCGCAAGTTCAAGCGGGCGGTCACCGACTCCGACAACGAGGTGCGCTACGACCCCGTCGCCAAGCCGGGCGTGAGCAACCTGCTCGAGATCCTCGGCGCGGCGACACGCGCCAAGCCCGCCGACCTCGCCGCCGCGTACACCCAGTACGGACGCCTGAAGACCGATGCCGGCGAGGCCGTCGTCGCCCTCCTCGAGCCGATCCAGCAGCGCTACGCCGAGTTGCTCGACGATCGGGCCGAGCTCTCGCGGCTGCTCCGCGTCGGGTCGGCCAAGGCCCGCGCCGTCGCCTCGAAGACTCTCGAGCGCGCCTACTCGGCGATCGGGTTGTTGCCGGCTTGAGTCGACGCCGGCCCGCCGGTCGTCTGGTCGGTCGGTTCCTGGATCCCGCCGATCGGCGGCTGATCGCACTCGCGGTTCCCGCCCTCGGCGCACTGGCGGTCGAACCGCTCTACGTGCTCGTCGACACGGCGATCGTCGGCCGCCTCGGCACTCCCCAACTGGCGGGACTCGCACTGGCCGCCACCGTCTTGTCGTTCGTCGTCCTCGGCTCGAACTTCCTCGCCTACGGCACCACCGAGCGGGTCGCCCGGCGGGTGGGCGCCGGCGATCGCTCGGGCGCCGCCGATGTCGGCGTGCAGGCGTTGTGGCTGTCGGTCCTCTTCGGCGTGCCGGCGGCGGCCGTGCTCGTGGTCGGCGCCGAACCGATCTGCCGGCTGCTCGGCGGGTCGGGCGACGCGCTGCGGCATGCCACCGACTACCTCCAGATCAGTGCGGTTGGAGTCCCGTTCGTGCTCGTGACGCTCGCCGCCCAGGGCGTGCTGCGCGGGGTGTCGGCCTACTACCTGCCGCTCATCATCCTGTTCGTGTCGAACCTCGTGAACACGGTGCTCGAGATCGTCTTCGTGTACGGGCTCGACCTCGGCATCCCCGGGTCGGCATGGTCGACGGTCATCGCCCAGGTGATGGCCGCCGTCGCGTTCGGTGTCGTCATCCGCGCCCATCTCGTCCCCGCCGTGACACGCCGGCCGGCGTGGGCGGGGATGGCGCCGCTGGCGAACGCCGGGCGCCATCTCGTGATCCGGGTGGGCGCGATGTTGGCGGTGTTCGGCGGGTCGACGGCGATCGCCGCCCGCATCGACGAGCCGACCTTGGCGGCTCATCAGGTCGTGATCGGCCTCTTCTCGTTCATCTCGCTGTCGCTCGACGCCCTCGCCGTGCCCGCCCAGACGCTCGTTGCCGAGGACCTCGGACGCCGCGACATCGCCACCGCGCGCTACCTCGCGTCGCGAGCGGTACGGCTGTCGCTCGCCGCGGCGACCGTGCTCGCCGTCCTCGTTGCCGTGTCGGCGCCGTGGCTCCCCCACGTGTTCACCGGCGACGAAGCGGTCGCCTCGCGGGCGACGTCGGCATTGTGGTTCCTCGCCGTCATGATGTTCCCGGCCGCGGTGGCGTTCGCCCACGACGGGGTGCTCATCGGGGCCGGCGACTACCGCTTCCTCGGCCGGGCGGCGGTGGGCTACCTCATCGCCGTCGCCCCGCTCGGTGCACTCGTGCTCGCCTACCCCGAACTCGGCATCGCCGGCATCTGGGGCGCCCTGACCGTGTGGATGACCCTCCGCGCCGCCACCAACCACCTCCGCACCGGCCACATCCTCCACACCTAGCCGTTCTGTCTGCTCCAGACTGCCCGTGTGCTCATCTGAGGCAGACAGAACGGGGGGTTTTCAGGTGGAGCTGTCGGCGGCTTTGAGGTCGGGCCAGGCGGGGCCGCGTTCGGCGACGAGGTCGACGGTGACCGGGTCGGAGCCGTTGGCGGCGAGCAGTTCGGCACCGATGCGTTCGTGGTCGAGGTAGCGCCGCAGCCGTTCGGTGCGGCCTCCGATCAGGCGGGCGGTGACCCGGCCGGGGATGCTGAGGCCGACCTCGACCTTGCCGATGTCGTGCAACAGCGCGCCGGCGACCTCCGGCCCGCGTCGCGCCCGGTCGTCGCTCGACGAAGTTGCGCCCGACCTGCACGCAGTGGCGCCGATCGTGGTTCGGGAGCCGGCGCCAGAACCCGACCTCGGCGGGCGTCAACCACGACTCGGCCCATTCCTCGTCGGATGCCGGTGGCGCGGCGCGCGACAACGAGGTGAAGAACCGTCGCGTGAGGTGGACGGCCATGCCGGGAACCTCGGACAGCTTCACCGGTTGACCGCCCGTGGATGGGCGTTGCGGTAGACGTCCCACAACCGTTCCTGGCTGACGCGGGTGTACACCTGGGTGGTCGAGATCGACGCGTGACCGAGCATCTCCTGGACGACGCGCAGATCGGCGCCATGGTCGAGCAGATGTGTCGCGCACGAGTGGCGGAGCACGTGCGGCGACAGGTCGGTGCCGATCCCCGCCACCTGCCCGTACTTCTTCACGACCATCCATGCTGCCTGACGGCTGAGCCGTCCGCCGCGCAGGTTCAAGAACACCGCCTCGGCGTCGTCGCGCCGCCGCCACTGGCGCGGGACGAGCGCTCCCCGGCCGTCGGGCTCGAACCACGCCTCGAGGGCTGTGGCCGCGGCCCCGCCGTACGGAACGATCCGCTCCTTCGACCCCTTGCCGTACAGCCGCACGAGGCGCTCGTCGAAGTCGATGTCACCCATCGAGAGGCCGACCGCCTCGGAGATCCTGGCGCCGGTCGCGTACAGCAACTCGAGGAGGGCGAGATCGCGCCGGTGCTGCGGGTCGTTGCCGACGACGCCGGCCAGCAGGCTCGTGACCTGCTCCTCGGTGAGCGGCTTGGGGATGCCGGACGGCACGCGGACGCCTTCGAGATCGACCGTCGGGTCGTCGCGCCGGTGCTGTTCGACGGCGAGATGTCGGTGCGCCATGCGGATCGCGGCCAGCTGCCGGGCGATGCTCGACGTCGCCGCCCCGCTGGCCTGGCGCTCGCCGACGAAGTCGATGAGATCGCCGGACTGCACCGTGAGCGGATCGAGACCCCGTCCCGCCAGCCAGACGCAGTACGTGCCGAGGTCGCGCCGGTAGGCCGACAGCGTGTTGCGGGCCCGGCCGCGCTCGCTCGACATCCACGACAAGAAGTCCTCGATCTCGAGAGGCAGCTCGACGTCCAACGGCGATCCACCCCGGGATCAGGGTCCCGACACAGGGTGGCCGAGCGCGCCCCGATCGTCGCGTTCGAGCAGTCGCTGCGTCGCCAGCAAGCCGACGACGGTCTTGGCGTCGGCGATCTCGCCACTGTCGATCATCGCCAGCGCGTCGCCGAGCGGGAGATGCAGCAGGGTCATGTGCTGTTCCTCGGGGCCGTGGAGGTCACGCGGGACCGGCGAGCACTCGGTGGCGAGGAAGATGATCGTGACCGAGTCGGTGAGTCCCGGTGACGGCAGGATGTCGACGAGGTGGTCGAGCCGGCCGGCCTCCATCCCGGCCTCTTCGATCAGCTCGCGGTGGGCGGTCAGCTCCGGCGGTTCGTCGTCGACGTCGCGGATACCGGCGGGGATCTCGATGATGTTTCGTTCGTACGGCGGCCGGTACTGCTCGACGAGCAGCACCGAGGGGTTTCCCTCGGCGTCGAAGATCAGCGGTACGACGGCGACCGCACCGGGCGAGCGCACGATGTCGCGATTGAACCGCTCACCTCCAGGTGCCTCGAACTCGGCGACGACGACGCGCCAGACGTAGCCCTGGTGGATCTCGCGTTCGTCGATCCTCCGGAAGCCGCTCACTGGTCCACGATGTCACTGATGCGAGCGACGAGGCGCCAGCCGAGGAGCGGCCAGCAAGGCGGGCTGCAGGTTGTGGCCGGGGAACGCAATGATGGTCACGCCGACGCGGGCGCCGGTGCCGGTATCGCCACGTGTTCCGCCTGCCCGAGCGGGTCGTGGCGGGCCGCCCGACGGGCGAGGGCGGCGCCGATCAACTCGCGGAACAGCGGGTGGGGACGGTCGGGCCGGCTCTTGAACTCCGGGTGCGCCTGGGTGGCCACCCAGTACGGATGGTCGGCCAGTTCGATGAACTCGACGAGCCGCTTGTCGGGCGACGTGCCGCTGCACACGAACCCGGCCGCCTCGAAGCGGGCCTTGTAGTTCGAGTTGAACTCGTAGCGGTGACGGTGACGCTCGCTGACGACCGGTTCGCCGTAGGCCGCGGCGACCTTGGTGCCCTGGGCCAACACCGCGTAGTAGGCGCCCAGCCGCATCGTGCCGCCCTTGTCGGTGATGTCGCGCTGGTCGAGCATCAAGTCGATGACCGGGTGCTTCGACGTCGGGTCGAACTCGGTGGAGTTGGCCCCGACGAGCCCCAGCTCGTGACGGGCGAACTCGACGGTCATGGCGTGCAACCCGAGGCACAGCCCGAGGCACGGCACCCGCTCCTCACGCGTGTACCGGGCGGCCGCGATCTTGCCTTCGAACCCCCGCGCCCCGAATCCACCGGGGATCACGACCCCGTCGAGCTCGGCCAGCCGGCCGGCGGCGAGCAGGCCTTCGACGTCCTCGGCCTGGATCCAGTCGATCTCGACCGCCGCACCGTGGTGGAAGCCGGCGTGCTTCAGGCTCTCGACCACCGACAGATAGGCGTCGGGGAGCTGGACGTACTTGCCGATCAGGCCGATCCGCACCGGATTGGTGGCGGCGTCGACCTTGGCGACGACCTGCTCCCACGAAGTGAGGTCGACGTCGAGCCCTTCCAATCGCAACACGTCGCAGACGACCTCGTCGAGCCCCTCGTCGTGCAGGATGAGCGGCAGCTCGTAGATGTTGCGGGCGTCGGCGGCGTTGACGACGGCGCGCTCGTCGACGTCGCACAAGTTGGAGATCTTGCGCTTCAGGTCGTCGCTCAGGGGTTCCTCGCTGCGGCACACGATGACGTCGGGCTGGATCCCCCGGCTGCGCAACTCGGTGACGGAGTGCTGGGTCGGCTTGGTCTTCTGCTCGCCGGACGGTCCGATGAACGGCACCAGCGTGACGTGGAGGAAGCACACGTTGTCGCGACCCGCGTCCTTGCGGAACTGGCGCAACGCCTCGAGGAACGGAAGGATCTCGATGTCGCCGACCGTGCCACCGACCTCGGTGATCACGACGTCGATGTCGTCGGTCGCGACGCGGCGGATCCGACGCTTGATCTCGTCGGTGATGTGCGGGATGACCTGCACGGTCTTGCCGAGGTAGTCGCCCCGCCGCTCGGCGGCGAGCACTGCTTGGTAGATCGATCCCGTTGTGGCGTTGGAGTTGCGCGACAGGTTCTCGTCGATGAAGCGCTCGTAGTGCCCGAGGTCGAGGTCGGTCTCGCCGCCGTCGTCGGTCACGAACACCTCGCCGTGCTCGTACGGGTTCATCGTGCCGGGGTCGACGTTGATGTAGGGGTCGAGCTTCTGGAGCGTCACCCGGAGCCCACGCAACTTCAGCAACCGACCAAGGGAGCTCGCGGTCAGGCCCTTGCCGAGCGAGCTGGCCACCCCTCCGGTCACGAAGATGTGCTTCGGCATGGGGTGGGGACCTCCGTCAGACGACTCGTTCGAGCGGGTGCACGACGGGATCTCACCATACCCCGACGACGCCCGGACCGCGCGGATCAACCGGCCCGGATCAACTCGCCCGGCTCACTTTGGACCGGAGCAACTCCCTGGCGTGCTCGAGCGCGGCATCGTCGGTCGATCCCGACAGCATCCGCGCCAGCTCGTCGACCCGGCGCTCACCGTCGAGCGGCGCCACCGAGGCGAACGTCTGGCCATCGTGGACCTCCTTCGTCACGACGACCTGGGTGCGGGCCAACGCCGCCACCTGCGGCAGGTGCGTGACCACCAGGACCTGATGGTCGGCGCCGAGTGCGGCGAGGGCCTCCCCCACCGCGACCGTGGCCGTACCGCCGATCCCGGCGTCGACCTCGTCGAACACCAGCGTGCGATGTTCGGCTGTGCGCCGATCGGCGTCGTCACCCGCGCCTTCGGCGATCGCACCGGCGTCACCGCCCGCCGCGACCGTGAGCACGAGTCGCAACGCGAGCATCGCCCGCGCCAGCTCGCCTCCCGATGCCACGCGGCTGAGTGGCAGGAGCGGCGCACCGGGGTTGGCGGCGAGAAGGAACTGGACACGGTCACCGGGGTGGTCGTCAGGCGACTCACCGACTTCGACGGCGACTGCCGCGTGGCCCATCGCCAGTTCCTGCAGCCGCGCCTCGACGGCGCTGGCGAGATGCGGTGCGAACTCGCGCCGGCGCTCGCCGACCACTCGAGCGGCTTCGCGTTCGAGGGCCACTGCGACGCCGCGCTCGCGGTCGAGCTCGGCCGCGCGTTGATCGAACTGCTGGAGCTCGGCGAGACGCTCTTGGGCCGAGGCGTGGAACGCCATGACCTCGGCGAGGTCGTCGCCGTACTTGCGGCACAGGTCGCGGAGACGCTGACGGCGGAGGCGGATCTGCTCGAGCCGCTCGGGGTCTTCGTCGATCGCCTCGGCGAGCGTGCGCAACTCCGACGCGATGTCGTCGAGCTCGGACAGCGCGTCGCGCAGGCGGGTGCTGAGCGCCTCGTACGGCGCCCGATCGGACAGCGACGCGAGCGCCTCGCCGACACCATCGCGCCCCCCGCCGTCGGACGTCAGCGCGGCGAACGCCCGGGCACCGGCCTCGCGATGGGCGACCGCGTCCGCCAGCACGGCCTCCTCGCGGTCGAGGTCGGTGTCCTCGTCGACGCTCACCAAGGCGGCCGAGTCGAGCTCGTCGACCTGGTACCGCAGCAGGTCGATCTCGCGTGCCCGTGACCGCTCGTCACCCCCGAGCGCCGCCAACTCGGCGTCGATCTCGGTCACCGCCGCTCGCGCCGCGCGCAACGGTGCCAGGTCGACCTGGGCATAGTGGTCGAGCGCGGCGCGTTGGGTCGCCGCACCGAGCAGGCTCTGATGGGCGTGCTGGCCGTGCAGGTCGACGATGCGTTCGGCGATCTCGCCGAGTGAGCCCGCCGTCGCCAGGCGTCCGTCGACGTACGCCCGCGACCGGCCGTCGGCGGGCACGACCCTGGTCAGCACGATCTCGTTTCCCGGCTCGTCGCCGACCACGAACCGGCCGTCGACACGGGCTTCGCCGGCACCGGCGCGAACCATCGTGGCGTCGGCCCGGCCACCCACGAGCAGCTCGATCGCCTCGACGATCATCGTCTTGCCGGCCCCCGTTTCCCCGGTCACGGCGGTCAACCCGGGACCGAGGACCAGCTCGACGCGTTCGATCACGCCGAGGTTCTCGATGTGCAACTCGGTGAGCATCGTCGTGTCGATCAGTCGTCGCCGAGGCGGTTCCTGGCCGTCGAGTCCATGGGGACGATGATAAGAGCTGGGTGTTCGGTCCTCAGGCCGCGAACGCGACCTCGGCGTTCCGGCGCTCAACCGCGCGGCGTCCGGTGAGCAGTGTGCCGCGGGCGCCGCAGTGGCAGCGCCAGTGCAGCTCGATGCCCTCGGCGGTGTCGACGAGCGCCTCGATGGCACGTGGTCCGAGCAGGATCTGGGTCTGGTGGCTGGGGCAGTGGATGCTGAACATGGCTCCACAGTACGGAGAGGGTGGACTGATAGTAAGGTCCAGTCTGAGGTGATGTATGCGTACCACTTCCGCTGAGGTCCTCGTCGAGCTGGACCGCTCCCAACCCCGCGGGCTGCGCGCCCAGATCGAGGACGAGCTGCGGCGTGCGATCCGGTCCGGTCGCCTCCTTCCAGGCGCTTCACTCCCGTCGACCCGAGCGCTGGCCGCCGATCTCGGCGTCACGCGGGGCGTCATCGTCGCCGCCTACGACCAGTTGACCGCCGAGGGCTACCTCGTGTCCCGACACGGGTCCGGCACCGTCGTCAACGCGACCGCACGAGGCGCGCCGCAACCTGCCTCGCACCAGCCGAGCCGCGCAACGGTGGCGATCGACTTCCGGCCGGGACTGCCTGACCTCGACCTGTTTCCTCGAACCGCGTGGCTGCGAGCGACGCGCGCCGCCCTCCAGACGCTGCCGCGCGACGACCTCGGCTACATCGACTCCCGCGGGCTGGTCGGCCTCCGACAGGCGGTCGTCGACTACCTGGCTCGGGTCCGCGGGGTGAGTGCCGACGCCGACCACGTGGTGATCTGCAATGGGTTCGGACACGGATTCAGCATCGTCGCCGCGGCCTTGCGCGAGCGCGGCCACGAAGTGGTCGCGGTCGAGGACCCGGGGTACGACGGGCCACGCGCCTTGCTCGCCTCGATCGGTGCTCGCCATCGCGCGATTCGCGTCGACGCCGATGGCCTCGTCGTCGACGAGCTCGGCGGGACGGGTGCCCGCGCCGTGGTCGTCACCCCCGCCCACCAGAACCCGACCGGCGCCGTGCTCTCGCCCGCCCGCCGCACCGCGCTCCTCGCGTGGGCGCGGCGCGTCGAGGGCTATGTCATCGAGGACGACTACGACGCCGAGTACCGCTACGACCACCACCCGACCGGGGCGCTCCAGGGGCTCGACCCTGACCACGTGATCTACTGCGGGACCACGTCGAAGAGCCTGGCACCGGGCGTCCGGCTCGGGTGGCTGGTGCTCCCTGCGGATCTCATCGACCCGATCGTGGCCGCCCGCCGGGCGACCGACCTGGCGACGTCGTCGCTGCTCCAGGCCACGTACGCCGCGTTCCTGAACAACGGCGACCTCGACCGGCACCTGCGGCGGACTCGACGCGTCTACCGGCAGCGGCGGGACACGCTGATCTCGGCATTGGCACGTTGGTTTCCCGACGCCGTTCCCTGCGGCGCGTCGGCCGGCATGCACGTGCTCGTGACCCTGCCCGCCGACCTCGACGAGTCGATGCTTGCCGCGCGCGCGCCCTCGAACTGGGCGTCCAGGTGTATCCCCTCCACGAATACCGCGCCCGTCGCCGTTCGGATCAGCCACCTGGTCTCGTGCTCGGATACGGCCAGCTGTCGACGACCCAGTTGACGCACGGCGCACGACTGCTCGGCGATGCCGCTCGACACGCGCGCCCTGAACCTTGGCGAGGACGGCTCGAGCCTGCCCCAGTGGCGAACGGACGCGCGGGACGACCGCGCTCGTTCGCGGCGTGCTCACCGGTCGGTGAGGCCGAACTTGGATTTCAGGATCTGGTGGTAGCGGCGCCCGCCGAAGCGAACGAAGCGGGCCGTCGTCTCCGACGAACTGCACACGACGACGTCGCCCTCGACCAACGTCGCGACCGGCTGACCGTCGACCGACACGCTCGCCTCGCGGTGGCCGACGACCGAGATCTCGACCGGCTCGGCGGGGTCGAGCACGAGACTGCGGTCGAACAGCATGTGCGGCGCGACGGGGGTCAACAACAGTGCGCGGTGGCGGGGCGACACGATCGGACCGCGCGCCGACAGCGAGTAGGCGGTCGAGCCGGTGGGTGTCGAGACGATGAGCCCGTCGGCCGCGTAGGTGGTGAACGGCACGCCGTCGATCCGGACCAACAGGCGCACGGTGTGGCCGGGCTCGCGCTTCTCGACGACCGCTTCGTTGAGCGCCCGCCACGTCCCGAGCGGGGCCCCGACGCCGCTTCGGGCGACGACGTCGAGCATCAGGCGCTCGTCGAGGTGCCACTCCCCCGCCTCGCTGCCCTTCGTGAAGCGGTCGAGGGCGTTGGTCATCTCGTGCGACTCGACCTCGGTGAGGTAGCCGAGCACGCCGAGGTTGACGCCCAGCAGTGGCACGGACGCGCCGTCGAGGAATCGCACCGCCCGCAACATCGTGCCGTCGCCGCCGAGGCTCAGGGCGAGGTCGGCGTCGTCGGCTCGTCGCTCGGCCGCGAGGTCGTGCAGATCGAGGGCGGCCGCGTCGGCAGCCGGCATCCACGCCTCGTGACCGCGCTCGGCGAGCCAGTCGGCAGCCTGGCGAGCCAGCGCAGCGGCGACGCCCCGCTCGTGATGGGCGACGATGACGACCGTCGTCATTGCCCGCGCCCCGGCGCTCGCGCGTGGACGAGGAACTCTCGGTTGCCTTCGGCTCCGGTGATCGGTGACACGGTCCAGGCGACCACCTCGCATCCCTCCGACTCGAGGGCGACGGTGATCTCGGCGCGGACGCGATCCCAGATCGACGGGTCGGTGATCACGCCACGCCCGCGGCTGACCTCGGTCCGACCGGCCTCGAACTGCGGTTTGACGAGCAGCACCATGTCGGCCCCAGGTTTGCACACGCCCTTCAACGCGCCGATCACCATCGTGAGTGAGATGAACGACAGGTCGGCGACGACGACGTCGACCGGACCGCCCGTGACGGCGACCGTGATGTTGCGGACGTTCGTGCGCTCGATGTTCGTGACCCGGTCGTCGGCGCGCAGCCGCTCGTGGAGCTGTCCGTGGCCGACGTCGACGGCGATGACGTGACCGGCACCATGCTGCAGGAGGCAGTCCGTGAAGCCGCCGGTCGACGCTCCGGCGTCGAGTGCACGGCACCCGGCAACGTCGACGCCGAACGTGGCCAATCCATGCTCGAGCTTCTCCCCGCCGCGACCGACATACCGCGCCGGCGGTCCCTCGACGACGACCGGCTCGGCGGCGGCGACGAGCCGCGCCGACTTGATCGCGACCGCTCCACCGACGAGAACCCGGCCTGACTCGACGAGCGAGCGGGCTTCGAGACGGCTCTTGGCCAGTCCACGGCGCACGAGCTCAGCGTCGAGTCGGCGGCGGGGGCTCACGACGGGGAACGTCGCGTCGGCGTCAGCTCGTCGCGCTCGCCTTCTTGGCGGCGGTCTTCTTGGCCGCGGTCGTCTTGGCCGGGCTCTTCTTCACCGCGGTCTTCTTGGCGGCGGTCTTCTTGGCCGGGGTCTTCTTCGCCGCGGTCTTCTTGGCGGGTGCCTTCTTGGCGGCGGTCTTCTTGGCGGGTGCCTTCTTGGCGGGTGCCTTCTTGGCGGGTGCCTTCTTGGCGGGGCCTTCTTGGCGGGTCTTCTTGGCGGTCGTCTTTGCCGGTGCCTTCTTCGCGGCCGTCTTCTTGGCGGTGACCGCGGCACCCTTGGCGCTCGCCATCAGCCGCTCGGCGAGTGCCTCGAAACGGTCCTCGAGACTGTCGAACTGCTCGCTCAGCCGGCCGACCTGCTTGGCGACTTCGCCCTGGACCAACGCTGACAGCCGCTCGGTCGTCTCGCGGCCGCGGTCGACGAGTGACTGGACGGCCGCCTCCGCATCCTTGCGCTGTACCTCACCGGCCTTGACGAGCTGCTTGACGATTGCCTCTGCCTGCTTGCGCGACGTCGCGGTGAACGTCACGCCGGCGTCGAGGAGCCTGTTGAATGTGGGTTTGGCCATGATCGAAGCCTATCGGCACCGATTTCGTCATGATTCAGCAACGAGAACATCGGCGACCGCGGCGAGGTCCGTTGCATCGAGCCACGGCGCCGTGTCGAGCGGCGCGCCGGGCCCGGTGACGCCGGTCCGCACGATCGCGTACCGGCACCCGATCACCTTGGCGAACAAACCGTCGGTCGACGGACGGTCGCCGACCATCACCGTCGCGTCGCGATCGAAACCGGGACCGACCGCCCGACGCACGAGCTCGGCCATCGGCGCATACGGCTTACCGGCGATCATCGGCACCATTCCCGAAGCGGTCGCGACCGCGGCGAGGATCGCGCCGCCACCCGGGATCGGCCCGTCGGGAGTCGGATACGTGGCGTCGTCGTTGGTTCCGATCAGCCGCGCGCCGTTGATGACCGCCGTCGCCGCGATCCGCAATCGCTCATAGTCGAAGTCGCGATGGAAGCCGACCAGCACGGCGTCGCACACGCCGTCCTCGACGACGACCGCACCCACTATCCGAGCGGCCTCGGCAATTCCGGGACCCCCACACACGAGCACCCGCTCACCGGGTGACAGCAGGGTCGCCGCGGCTCCGGCCGAGGTCAGCACGTCGCCCTCGGCCGGGATGCCGATGTCGAGCAGGGCCCGCTCCTGCTCGGCGATGACCACCGACGAGTTGTTGGTCACGAAGAGCACTCGCCACCCGGACGCCCGCATCCGTGCAACCGCGTCCGGCGAGCCCGGGATCGCCTGCCGAGCGAGCCACACCACACCGTCGAGGTCGCAGAGCACGGTGGACACCGGCGTCGTGGCGGTCATGGGCGTCATCGTCGCACGCGACGCACTCACCGGTGCCAACCTGTGTGGGTGCCGCGCTTCGAACCCTTCGCCGCCCTGAGGTACACCGTCGATCTCGACGATGTGATCGCACCGCCCTACGACGTCGTGTCCGAGCCCGAGGTCGATGCCCTCGCGGCGCGTGACGAGCACAACGTCGTACACGTCGACATCCCCCGTGAACGTGACGGCGACGATCGCTACGAGCGCGCCGCCGACCGCCTGCACGCGTGGATCGACGCCGGTGTGATGGTCGTCGATGAGAACCCCTCGTTCACGCTCTACCGCATGCGCTTCACGGACGCGGCCGGGGCCGAACGCGACATCGTCGGCGTGATGGGTGGCCTCGAGGTCGTCGACGACGGCGCCGGCGGCGTGCTCCCCCACGAACGCACCACACCCAAGGCGTCGACCGATCGGCTCGACCTGACACGGGCGACGCGGTGCAACCTCTCACCGATCTGGGGGCTGTCGCTCGCAGGAGGGCTCACCGAGCTGCTCACACCGGCGGCCGAGCCGATGGGATCGGTCACGGTCGACGGCGTCGAGCACAGCGTCGAGCGCCTCACCGATCCCGAGCGCATCTCCGCCATTCGTGATGCGATCGGCTCCGACGACGTGCTCATCGCCGACGGCCATCATCGGTATGGCATCGCCCGCACGTACCGCGACGAGGTCCGCCGATCGACCGGTTCCGAGCACACCCCGGCCGAGCTCACGCTCGCCTTCGTGAGCGAGCTCGTCGCCGACCAACTCAGCGTCGACGCCATCCACCGGCTGTATGTCACCCCCGGTTTCGCTGAGCTTCGTGACCGCCTGGCTGCGTCGTTCGATCTCGAGCCGGCGGGTGCGATCGATGGTTCGACCCTGGCGCAGATGAGCACGCGGGACGCGTTGTGCCTCGTCGACGCGGCCGGCAACGGCGCCTGGCTCATCCCCAAGGCCGGTGTGTTCGACGAGGTGCGCGCCCTCGACGGCGCCTGGCTCGAGCACGCGCTCCGGGGCATCGACGTCGACGTCACGTACCAGCACGGTGTCGATCGCGTGCTCGAAGCGGTGCGGTCGGGGGCGGCCGCGGCCGGCGTGCTGATCCGTCCCGTCAGCGTCGCCGAGATCGAGCGCACGGCGCGAGAAGGGCTGCTGATGCCGCCCAAGTCGACGTTCTTCACCCCGAAGCTGCGCACCGGCCTCGTGGTGCGACCGCTGACGTAACTGGGGAGCCGAACAAACCCAACCCGTTCGAGTCGGCGACCAAACGTGAAGCTGATCGCCGTGGAGTGAGCCGACTCAATCAGACAGAGTCCCGACGTTGTTGAGCTCGGCGAAGGCCTGCTTCACGCGCTCGACGAAGCTGACCTCGCCGGCCCGCAACCACACCCGCGGGTCGTAGTGCTTCTTGTTGGGCTTGTCGGGACCATCGGGGTTGCCGATCTGGCCCTGGAGGTAATCGTGCTTGTCGGCCTCGTAGGCGCGGATGCCGTCCCAGAGCGCCCACTGCAGATCGGTGTCGATGTTCATCTTGATCACGCCGTAGCTGATGGCCTCGGCGATCTCGGCCGGAGACGACCCGGACCCGCCGTGGAACACGAAGTCGACGGGCCGCTCACCGGTCCCGAGCTTGGACTGGATGTACTCCTGGCTGTCGCGGAGGATCGACGGCTTGAGCTTCACGTTGCCGGGCTTGTACACGCCGTGCACGTTGCCGAACGCGGCGGCGATGGTGAAGCGGTCGCTGATCTTCATCAGCTCGTCGTAGACGTACGCCACCTCCTCGGGCTTGGTGTACAGGTCGCTGTCGTCGGCGTCGGAGTTGTCGACACCATCCTCCTCGCCACCGGTGATGCCCAACTCGATCTCGAGCGTCATGTCGATGGCCGACATCCGCTCGAGGTACCGCTTGCTGATCTCGACGTTCTCCTCGAGCGGCTCTTCGGACAGATCGAGCATGTGCGAGCTGAACAACGGCTTGCCGGTGGTCGCATAGTGCTTCTCGCCGACGTCGAGCAGGCCGTCGACCCACCCGAGCAGCTTCTTGGCGCAATGGTCGGTGTGCAGGATGACCCGGGCGCCGTAGGTGGCGGCCATGCGGTTGACGTGATCGGCACCGGCGAGGGCGCCGAGGATCGACGCCTGGTTGTCGGAGTTGGCGAGCCCCTTACCGCCGATGAACGCCGCGCCGCCGTGGGAGAACTGGATGATCACCGGCGAGTTGACGGCCGCGGCCGCCTCCATCACGCCGTTCATCGTGTTGCTGCCCGTGACGTTGCACGCCGGGAGGGCGAACGACTTGGCCTTCGCGAGTGCGAAGACCTCCTTGACCTCGGTCCCGGTGATCACGCCGGGTGCAAAGTCGTTGCGGACGTCACTCATGGGAACCTCGCCATTCCGTACCCTGCTTGCGGGTCAATTGTTCGTGCGGCGCCTCGTCGCACCGCTCGGGGATGCCACACGATCGTAGCGCTGCGTAGTGGCCTACGCCCCTGTGCCGCCGAGAGCGGCGATCGCCCGCCCGACCAGCCGTTGCACGTCGCGCCGGCGACGGCTGGCGACGATGCTCTCGGCGACCACCTCGGTGCGGCTCTGGGTGGCCGCCCCGGTGCGGTAGAAGCGCCGGCGGACGTGACCCAAAACCGTCACCTCTTCGGCGGGGGCGAACTCACGTGTCGGCTCGAACCACACGACCGGCACGGACAGGAGCCCTCCGTCACCGCGTGTGGTGACTTCGATCTGGAGGATCGTGGTGCCCGACGGCAGATCCTTGCGCCGTGGCTCGCTGGAGACGTGGCCCTGCAGGACCACCAGGTTTGATTCGTTCATGACGACTCCGTTGACTCGAGACCCGGAGCGTGGACGGGTCGGTTCGTGAGGGGGGAGTCGGTCTGAATCACGGTAGTGACGGGGTGTCGCAGTCGTGGGTTCGCGTGCCGCGGCGGACGGCGACTCAGCACCCGCTCTCACGCAGTGGCGCCGAGCGAACGAGGCCTTCGAGACTGGTGCCGTCGCTCGACGCCTCGACGATCAGGGGGCGCGGCCGTCGATCTCGACGGCCCCCACGATCATCCCGTCGACAACGAGCACGGCTGACCGTGAACCGACGACGAGGGTGAACTCGGTGGCATCCGCTGGAGCGATGGTGAGTGGCACCGCGAACGGATTCCCGACGGCACCGCGCGACGTCACGGCGGCAGTCCCGTCGCCGGATCGGGCGAACGCGATCGTCGGGGTGACGTCACCGATCTCGGGCGACGATCCGAAACGAAACGAGACACGTGCCTCGTCCGACGCCGCGCTCACGATGTCACCGTCGAAGCGGACACATCCTGCCTCCTCGAGCGGTTCGGGTGCATCGGGATCGAGGTCGACATCGGGCACCGGCTGCGGGTCGACCGGTGGTGACTGCAACCACCGAGCCAGGTCGCTCCGGTAGGCCAGCGTGGCGACGTCGTCGGTGTACACGGTCGTGAAGTTCTCGTTGACGAGCGTGTCGAACGGCGTTCCGGGCACGACCGGGTTGACCGACTCGACGACGAACGCCGTCGGGTCGGTGCGCTCGACGTCGGCGGCGAACGTCTCCCACGTGCCGGGCAGCACGTACTGCGGGCCCGATCTGGCCAGGTAGATCTCGCCGAGCAGGAAGTTCTTCCAGATGTACCGCGTCGCCGGGACGCGGTGCAGGTTGAGGTACGGCCACGGGTAACTGGTCCACATGAGCAACGGGTCGTCCGGCTCAGACACGAGATCGAGCGCCGCGCGCAGCATGTGCGTGCGGCCGTCGAGCAACCGCTCCCGCCGGTCGTCGAAGTCACTGATCCCGTGGAACGCGCTCGCCTCCCGGAACCCCTCGCGAAACGACGCCGTTCCGCCGACGTAGATCGTGATGATCG
This sequence comes from Ilumatobacteraceae bacterium, assembly GCA_963776935.1. Taxonomy (GTDB): domain Bacteria; phylum Actinomycetota; class Acidimicrobiia; order Acidimicrobiales; family Ilumatobacteraceae; genus JALOLG01. Next base: position 980,849 of record CAVZOP010000002.1, read on the forward strand.
CCACCGCGAGCGGCAACACCGACGTCAGAACCGTCCGGGACTGTGGCGACAACGGCGTCGACAGCGCCGCCAGCCGTCGGGTCGCGGCCCCGACGAGCACGGCGATCATCAGCAGGCTCGGTACGGCGAGGATCGAGTAATAGTGCGACGAGTAGCGCTGGCTGAGGGTGAGCTCGATCCAGGCCGCCAGCCACCATCCCGCCACCATCGCCCGCAGCGCCCGCCCGTCGGCGTCGAGTGCACGCCACCGGATGACCATGTCGGTGAGGAAGGCGACCGTGACGACGAACAGCACCGGTCGATCGCCGTAGTAGGTGGCGAACTGGTCGACCCCGAGTCCGAACTGACCGCCGAGGCTGCGCCCGGTCGCGGTGTTCATCCATCGGGCGTATGTCCACCAGCCATCGACGAACGCGTCCCATGGGCCGAAGATCCGGTAGTAGATCGGCGCCGACAGGAACCCGACGGCAGCCATGACCGGGACGGCCAGCCACACCGGTCGCGACCGCACCTGTTCGTGCCGTCTCGTCCACACCACCCACGCCAGCACGGGCACGGCCGTGAAGCACGCCGACAGCAACGTCTGGATCGCCAACCCGATCGCCAGCCCCACCACGAGCACGGCACCGATGCGGCGTCGCTCCGACTGCCACGCCGCATCCCACGCGCCGACGCAGAATGCCGCCGCCAGGAGCCCGACCGTCATGTTGCGCGAATAGAGCACCCCCGCGTAGTCGCTGTCCGACAACGTCAGGTGGGTCGCCGTCATCACCGCCACGGCGATTCCGACGACACGCGCTCCACCGGCGCGCTGGGTGGCGATCGCTGTCGCGGCGGCGATGACGACCGTTGTGATCATCGTGAAGATCGCGATCACGAACCAGAAGCCCGACCGCCCGCCGATGCGTCCGGCCAACTCGTAGACCACCGCCTCGAGCGGGCCCTTGTTGTGGATCCCGTTCTCGTAGTACGAGCCGCCGAGTCGGATCGTGCGTTCGACGAGCACCCGCATGTACTGCGGGTCGTAGTTGGCGGCACTCAACTGCATGTGGAACACGGCGACGAGCGCCAGTGCGGCGAGCATCGCGATGACGACCGGCCTGAGCCACCGGACGAGCGGCGTCACTGTGTGGCCTCTGGCCCGTCCTGCATCGACCACATCCGTTCGTCCTCGTCGACACCGGGCTCGGCGGCGTCACGCACGACGGCGATCGTCGAGTCGATGCCGATGGCGATCACGACCACGATCGCCACCGACAGCCGCGAGAGTGGACCGACCAGGTGCCGGCTGACCTCGACCGCGTCGCCGGCATACGACAGGTAGAGGTCGATCCAGGCCGGGATCAACAGGAATCCGGCGAACAGGCCAAGTGCCCGGCGGCGGCGCGCGGCGAGCAGCGCGCACGTCGTCGACGCAACCATCCCCACGGCGAGCATCACCCCGGACCCGGTCGGATCGAACGGTCCGAGCGTGTGGCGCGGGACCCGGTTACCGACACCGAACAGGTCGTACGCGCGGAACTCGTCCCGCAGCGATCGTCCGAGGGCGTCGCGAAGCCCGTCGAGCCAGAACGGTGCCGCGAGCACGAACGACTCGGCGGCGGCCGTCCGACCGCGCCCGCTCGCCCACTCGCGGTACTCGCCCAAAGCCGGATCGCGAAGGAACGCCTCACCGTCCGCCCACGCGTCGGACCCGACCCGCGCCATCAACGCGCTCGTCGACGGGCATCCCGCGCGACTCGAAGAACGACGTCATGTCCGGATCGGCCAGCCACCGCAGACCGACGTTGTTGTGGAACGACGTCTCGCCGCGGTCCGAAGCGACCTGCCCGATCCACGAGAAGGCGCCGACGGCGACCAGCACGGCCAGCCCGACCACCGAGAATCTCCTGAGGTCCGTCGCCGTCCGTCGCACCAGGAAGATCGCCAGCAACAGCGACGGAACCGCGAACACCGTGAACGTCACCGCGTTCGAGTCCCGCAGCAGCATCCACGCGGCCGTGATCGACGTGGCGACGGTGATCCGCCACCGCAGCGGTTCGGCGACGAACTGCCACCATGCCGCGACGCCGGCGACGGCGAGCGTGATCGAGAGTGATTCGGTGAGCATCTGGGTCGTCCACAGCGCCCATCTCGCCTGCACGGCGGTCAGTCCCAGCACCGCGATCGTGACGACCGCGACCGGGCGGGAGGCGATCCGTTGCCACACCACAGCGCCGAGCCAGATCCACGCCGCGACGTACGCCACGCTCTGCACCACCACGACGGCCCGCCCACCCCCGCCGACGAGCCAGAGCATGAGCGGATACGTCGGCGGGCGTTCGTCGAACCAGAACCGCGGGCTGAACGGGCCGCGATCGCTCACCCGGAGGTACGACGCGGTGTCGGGGAAGAACGGGTCGAACCCGCCGTCCCATGGCTCACCGAGCACCCTGACCAGGAAGAGCGCAGCCGAGAGGGCGACGACGGATCGTGCCACTCGGCCGGCCTGCACGGCCGGGAATCTAGTGGTCGGCCCCGTCGACCAGGCCAGCAGTCGACTCCGTCGGCGTGTGCCGCACATCAGCGGCGATCGCCGCCAGGACACCGTTGACGAACCGTCCGCTGTGATCGGTCGAGAACCGCTTCGCCAACTCGACGGCCTCGTCGATGACGACCGCCAGCGGGACGTCAGGGCGCGCCATCAGCTCGTAGGTGGCCAACCGCATGACGCTCAGATCGATCACCGGCATGCGGCCAAGTGGCCAGTCGCGGGCCTTGTCGGCGATGGCCGCGTCGATCTCGGCGAGGTGGGCCGCGACCCCGACCACCAAGTCGGTGGTCATCGCATCGGGGTCGATCACCTGCAGATCGATCGTGGCTGCCGGATCGATGCCCTTGGCCTGGGCCTCGTACAACAGGTAGAGCGCCCGCTCGCGGGCGTCGGAACGTTCGTCTGGTCGGTCCATCAGACGCGCGTCATGTACTCACCGGTGCGCGTGTCGACCCTCACCTTGTCGCCGGTCTCGACGAACAGCGGCACCTGCAGGACCTTGCCCGTCTCGAGCGTCGCCGACTTGCGGGCACCCGACACGCGGTCACCCTGCACACCTGGTTCGGTGACGGCGATCGTGAGCTCGACGGACGCCGGGATCTCGGCGCTGATGATGACGTCGTTGTGGAACCCGAGCTGGGCCGACATGCCTTCGACCAGGTAGTCGGAGATGTCACCGAGTGCCGTCGACGACACGTTGACCTGCTCGTAGCTCTGGTTGTCCATGAACACGTAGTCGTCGCCGTCGCGGTACAGGAACTGCATCTCGGTGCGGTTCACGATCGCCTGCTCGACCCGCACGCCGGCGTTGAACGTGCGGTCGAACACGTTGCCGGTCTTCACGTTGCGCAGCTTGGTTCGCACGAAGGCACCGCCCTTGCCCGGCTTGACGTGCTGGAACTCGACGACCTGGAACAGACCGTTGTCGAGCTCGAGCGTGATGCCGTTCTTCAGATCGTTGGTCGTGATGGCAGGCATGTGCCGGTCTCAGTCGCTCAAGTCGTCGGTCGTGGTGGCAGGCATGTGCCGTTCCTCAAGTCGTCGGTCGGGATGGCAGGCATGGACTGTCCTTGGGCGTCGCGGTGAGGATTCGGCATCCGGATTCGGTGACCACTACCAGGTCTTCGACCCGGAAGCCGCCGAACCCTGAACGATAGAGGCCGGGCTCCACCGTCACCACGTCCCCGACCAGCAATTCCTGGGTCGATGTGCGGCTGTGGAACGGATCCTCGTGGATCAGCAACCCGACTCCGTGCCCCGTGCCGTGGAGGTACCACTCGAGGTGGCCGGCAGCTTCGAAGATGTCGCGACACACCGCGTCGACATCGCGCGCGGCGACGCCTGCGTCGACCGCCTGCAAACCCGCCAGCTGCGCCTCGAGGACCAGGTCGTAGATCTCCTGTTGCTCGCCGGTCGGGTCGCCGACCACGTAGCTCCTCGTCATGTCGGAGTGGTAGCCGTCGACGAGCGCGCCGACGTCGATCACGACGGTGTCACCCTCCACGATGCGCCGCGTCCCGGGCTCGTGGTGCGGCCGGGCGGCGTTGTCGGGGCCGGATGCGACGATCGTGTCGTAGCTCGGACCGGCGGCGCCGAGGCGGCGCATCCTGTGATCGAGCTCGTCGCGGATGTCGACCTCGGTGGGCGCGTCGCCGAGCAGCGGGGCGACGACCGCGAGCGCGCCATCGGCGATGCGGGCGGCTTCGGCGATGCGGGCGACCTCGCCGATGTCTTTCACCCGCCGCTCGGCTTCGATGTGACCATCGCTGGGCACGATGTCGATCTCGGCGGCGAGCGACGTCCACGCCGCATGTGTGAGCGTGGCAGCTTCGGCACCGACCTGTGGGATCCCCCGCAGCGTGCCGACCAGCTGCTCGTGCTGCTCGGCGCGCGTGAAGCCGGTGAGGATCTCGGCGTCGACGCCGGCGTCAGCCAGCTCGGCCTCGGCCCGATCGCGATAGCGGCCATCGGTGCCGAGCACGAGCCGGTCGGGCAGCACCGCGACCCAGCCGTTCGAGCCGGTGAAGCCCGTGAGCCACCGAACGTTGGTGAGGTTCGTCACCAGCAGCGCCGGCTCGTCGAACCGCGCCCGCACCCGGTCGGCGCGGTCCGGGTAGCCGACCGCCGGCAGGTCGCTCACAGCACCCGTCCGGCGACAGCACGAACGGCGTAGTCGTAGCCATCGATGCCGAACCCCATGATCGAGCCGGTGGCGACCGGGGCGATGACACTGGTGTGGCGCCACGGCTCACGCGCGTTCGGGTTCGAGATGTGGACCTCGACGATCGGTCCGTCGAACGCCGCCAACGCGTCGTGGATCGCCCAGGCGTAGTGGGTGAACGCGCCGGGGTTGATGATGATCGCCACACAGCGACCCCGTGCGGAGTGGATGTGGTCGATCAGCTCACCCTCGTGGTTGCTCTGGTGGGACTCGATCCGCAACCCGTGCTCGGCGGCGAATCGCACCGTGGCCTTGGCGTAGTCGGTCAGCGTCGCCGTCCCATAGATCTCGGGTTCGCGCTCGCCGAGCAGGTTCAGGTTCGGCCCGTGCAGCAGCATGACCAACGGCTCGTCGCCCAGCAGATGGTGCACATGATCGCTGTGCGGATCCGGTGCAGGATCGGAACCGCGATCAGCCGCGCGATCGGAACCCGGATCAGACCCACGATCAGAAATCGTCACGGCGTCGAACGGTACTGCGCGACCGTCAAGCGGTAGAGAACGTGCGGACGCAGGGGGCTGCCTTCGGCGACCGACGGGTGTTGGAAGTCGCCGTCCGGATCGTGGGTCATGCCGAGCTTCTGCATGACGCGGCGCGACTTGTCGTTGGTGACCGCCGTGAACGAGATCACCTCGTCGAGCGCGAGATCGTCGAAGGCGACCGCCAGCGCGGCCCGCGCCGCTTCGGGCGCGTAGCCGTGACCCCACCAGGCCGAGCGGATCCGCCACCCGACCTCGATGCCATCGCGGAACCACGGCACCGACAGACCGGTGAAACCGATCGACGTACCGTCGAGCTCGACGCACCACAGCCCGAACCCGTGGGCGTCGAAGCCGCCCTCGATGCGGTCCATCATGGCGTCGGACTGGGCGCGATCCATCACGGGTCCGATCGTCGCCATCACCAGCGGGTCGCTGTTGAGGTCGTGGAACGCGCTGCGGTCGGCGTCGGTCCACCGGCGCAGCAAGAGACGTTCAGTCCTGATCATGCGGCGGTCCTGATCATGAGCCAGTTCCGATCATGAGGGGGTTCCGATCATGAGGCAGTCGGTCATGTGAGGGTCAGCGGGCGAGCAGTTCCAGCGTCGATGCGACGTCGGACGGCGCGACACCGGCGACGACCTCGACGCCGCGTGGCCCGTCGAGCACGAACGTGAGGCCGTCGAGGGCCTTCTTGTCGCGCCCCATGAGGGTGAGGAGGAAGGCCGGGTCGAGACCCGGCGGCAGAGCGGTCGGTAGACCGTACGTCTCGCCGACCACTTCGATGTGCTGCCCGACGCGTGCGCTGTCGATACGTTCGAGTCGGTGGGCCAGATGGGCGGCGAACACGAGCCCGACGGCAACCGCTTCGCCGTGCGCCATGTCGTAGTCGGTCGCGATCTCGAGCGCGTGCGCCAGTGTGTGTCCGTAGTTGAGGATCGCCCGCCGCCCGCCCTCGCGCTCGTCGGACGCCACGACCTCGGCCTTGATCTCGACGCATCGAGCAACGCGATCGGTCATCGGCATCGCCAGCAGGTCGTCGCCGATCAGGAAGTGATACTTGGCCATTTCGCCGTAGCCGCAACGCAACTCGCGGGTCGAGAGCGTCTCGAGGGCGTCGAGGTCGCACACCACGCCGTGTGGCTGCCAGAAGGCACCGACCAGGTTCTTGCCCTGCGGCAGGTTGACTCCGGTCTTGCCGCCGATCGCGGCATCGACCATCGCCAGGAGCGTCGTCGCCACGTGGACCACCGGCACGCCGCGGTGGTAGGTCGCGGCTGCGAACCCGGCGATGTCGGTCACCATGCCACCACCGACGGCGATCACGACGTCGTTGCGGGTGAGCCCCATCTCGGCGAACCCGCTGCAGAGCTCGGCGATCGTGGCGAGCGTCTTGTGCTCCTCACCATGGCCGACCTCGAGCAGAACGTGCGGGATACTGGCCGCGATCGAGACCGGCAGCCCGGGCTGGCTGACGACCGCCGCCCGCCGGGCCGTCGGTGGCAGCATCTCACCGAGTTGCACGGCGGCGCCATGGCCGACGAGCACGTCGTACGAGCGTTCACCGAGCGGGACGCGGACCCGGCGGACGTCGCGCATCGCCCGGTTGACGTCGCTCATAGCGTGCGCCTGTCCCTCATGGGGCGGTCTCATGTCCCGCCGCCCCGACCGCCTCGAGCACCGCATCGACGACGTCGGTGACGTCATGGCCGTCGACATCGACGACTGCATCGGCAACCTCGCGGTACAGGTGCTCGCGCTCGCGGAACATCTGTTGCAGTGTGCCTGCCGGGTCGTCGTCGAGCAACGGGCGATGTCCGGCACTCGCCACACGGTCGACGAGCAGCAGCGGGTCGACCTTCAGCCAGACGACCGTCGCGTCGGCGGCGCAGAGGGTGGCGCGGTTCGTCGGGCTCAGCACCACTCCTCCGGCGGCGGCGATGACGCTGGGCGCCGTCTCGGCGAGGGCGTCGAGCAACACCTGCGTCTCGTGGACCCGGTACGCCGCCACGCCCTCGTCGTACGAGATCTGCCGCACGGTGCGACCGGTGCGCGCCTCAACGAGCTCGTCGGAGTCGGAGAACGGCCAGCCCAGCCGCTCGGCAACGATCCTGCCGACCGTGGTCTTGCCCGACCCCATCATCCCGACAAGCACGACGTGGGTCACTGGTCCACCATGTCACCGATGCGAGCGACGAGGCGCCAGCCGAGGAGCGGCCGGCGCAGGCTGCTGTGGTGTGGCCGGGGAACGCAACAATGGTCATGGCGCAGCGATCGTGGCGGCGAAGCTCTCGGCGTTGCGGACGAACTCGGTCACCGAGTCACCCCCGAACTTGCGCTGCGCCTCGCCCGCCAGCACGAGCGCCACCATCGTCTCGGCAACGACGCCCATCGCCGGGACGGCGGTCACGTCGGTGCGCTCCTTGAACGACAGCGCCGACTCCTTGGTGGCGGTGTCGACGGTCTCGAGGCTCGGCACATTGAGCGTCGCCAGCGGCTTCATCGCCGCCCGTACGACGAGCAACTCGCCCGTCGACATCCCGCCCTCCGTGCCGCCGGCCAGCGTGCTCAGCCGCCGGTACCGGTTGGCGTCACCGTCCCAGCGGATCGGATCGTGCGCCGCGCTGCCCCGGCGCCCGGCGACCTCGAAGCCGTCACCGATCTCGACGCCCTTGACGGCCTGGATGCTCATCACTGCCTGCGCCAGCAGGGCGTCGAGCTTGCGGTCCCAGTGGACATGGCTACCGAGGCCGACGGGGATCCCGAAGCCGAGCACCTCGATCACGCCGCCCAGCGAGTCGCCGTCCTTGGCGGCGGCCTTGATCTCGGTGATCATCGCCTCCGCCGCGCCCGGGTCGAAGCAGCGCACCGGTGAGTCGTCGACGGTCGCGAGGTCCTCGGGGGTCGGACGCGGCATCCCCTGCTCGACGCGTGCCGAGCCCATCTGGATCACGTGGGAGATGACCTCGATCCCGAGATGGCCGAGCAGCTTCTTCGCCACCGCACCGGCCGCGACGCGAGCGGCGGTCTCGCGGGCACTGGCCCGTTCGAGCACGTCGCGGGCGTCGGTGAAGCCGTACTTCTGCATCCCGGCGAGATCGGCGTGGCCGGGTCGCACCTCGGTCAATGGCGACTCGGTCTGGCCAGGTGCCGGCGACATCTCGCGGTGCCACTTGTCGCTGCGGAACCACTCGGTGTTCTTGATCTCGATCGCCACCGGTGAGCCGAGCGTGCGTCCATGACGAACGCCGCCGATGAGCGTCAGGTCGTCGACCTCGAAGCGCTGACGCGGACCACGCCCGTACCCGAGCCGGCGGCGTGACATCTCGGTCTGGATCTCCTCGACGGTGATCTCGAGGCCGGCCGGGAGCCCTTCGATCACGACCACCAGCGCTTGACCGTGCGACTCGCCGGCGGTGAGGAAACGGAGCATCCGGGCGAGGTTAACCCTGGCGCCTGGCGAGCTCGCCCTCCGTTGCCGCCCGCATCACCGCCGGGTCGGGCCGGTCGCCCGTCCACAACTCGTGCTGCAGCACGGCTTGGTGGACGAGCATCCCCAGCCCGTCGAGGGCGAGTGCCCCGGCGTCGCGCGCCGCACGCAGCAGTGCGGTGTCCAACGGGTGGTAGACGAGATCGGCGACGATCTGGTGCGGGCCGAACAGCGCCGGGTCGCACGGCAGCTCGTCGGTTCCCATCCCGATCGGCGTGGCGTTGACCACGATGTCGGCGCGGCGGATGTCGTCCACGTCGCCCGTTCGTGCCTGCGTCGCCAGCTCGGCCGCCTGGCGGGCGTGCTCGGCGGTGCGGTTCACGATCGCCAGGTCGGCGACGCCGGCTCGCCCGAGCGCGTCGATCAGCGCCCGCGCCGCGGCCCCGGCGCCGAGCAACGTGACCCGTGCTCCGGCCGGATCGATCCCGTGCGCCAACAGCGAGGCGACGAATCCGGCGCCGTCGGTGCTGGCGCCGAACGTGGTGCCGTCCGTCCGGAGCACCACCGTGTTGACCGAGCCGAGTGAAGCGGCTGCCGGATCGACCACGTCGACCGCCGCGGCGACGTCGGTCTTGTGCGGCATCGTGACGGCCAGGCCGCGCACGCCCAACGTGCGCATCGCCTCCACCGCCGCGGCGCCGGATCCGCGAGCGACCTCGAAGGCGAGCATCAGCCAGTCGAGCCCCTCGGTTGCGAATGCCGCGTTGTGAAGTGTCGGCGACAGGCTGTGCCGCACCGGCGAGCCGATGACCGCAGTGAGCTGTGTCGCGCCGGTGGGGTCCCTCACCCGAACCGCGTCATCCCAGGAGGCCGGCAGCACGGGCGGCGGCGACGTTGCGCTCGTGCTGTTCGGGGGTCACCGCGAACACGTGACCGCCGTCGTCGTTGGCGAGGACGTAGAAGTAGATCGGGCAGTTGGTCGGGTCGGGGAGCTCCTGGCAGACCGGGTCGCCCGACGGGGGGTTCGGTGCCGGGTGCAGCGCGGCGTGGATCGACGCCCGGCCGGGATTGGCGATCGGCGTCGGCGGCAACCCCGAGTACATGTACGTGTTGTACGGCGTATCGATCTGGCGCAGCTCTCCGATGCTCAGCGCCGGATCCTGGTTGTAGAGCAGCGTGGCGTCGATCTGCAGTTGCGGGTACGGCGAGAACACTCCGAGCCGGTTGTAGATGACCCGGGCGATCTTCGCCCGGTCCTCGGGCAGCTTGGCCTCGCGCTCGATCATCGAGGCGATGATCAGGATCTGGTACGGCGTGTAGCCGAGGTCGGCGGCGCCGGTTTCGAGATCCTCCTGGCGTCCGACGCGCTCCATCAGCGACACCATCCGCTCCACGACCTGGGCCTCGTTCTCACTGTTCGACACCTGGTACGTGTCGGGGAACAGCAGCCCTTCCAAGGAGGTGACGCCGGCCGGTCGGAGTGCCGACACGACGGCCGGATTGTTGGCCGCGGCGATGAACTCGGTCGCCACCATCCGATCGGCGGACTCGTCGAGGCGAGTCGCCATCTGGGCGATCGTGAAACCCTCCGGGAACGTGACCTTGGTGTACGTCAGGGCGGGCGGCGTGCGCAGCGTGCCCACGACGTTGCCGATGTGGTCGCCCGGACGGAGTTGGTAGTAGCCGGGGGTGAGCTCGAGACCACCCTTTTCCTCGACGTACCACCGGAACACCCCGGCGTTGACGATGATCCCCTGCGCCTCCAGACGCTCGCTCAGGGTCTCGAGCGTGTCGCCCTCCTCGACCGTGAAGTTCACGGGCGCTCCGGGCGCGCCCTCGGGATTGATCTGCTTGACGTACCACCAGCCGATCCGACCGGCGACGAGGACGAGCACCACGACGACGACCATCAGCGTCCACACGGCCCACTTGACGGCGCGCGTGTCGCGGCGCAGGCGTTCGACCGAACCCGAGGCCGCCGGCGAGTCCCAGGGATCGATCTCCCAGTCGGTCGGACCCTCGGTCAGCGTCACGGCCGCCCCCGCGCCGGGCGGGAGTCGAGCCAGGATTGCAGCATCACCGCGGCCGCGACCTTGTCGACCACACGGCGCCGCTCCTCGCCCCGCATGCCGGCATCGATCATGTTCCGTTCGGCGGTCACCGTGGTGAGCCGCTCGTCGTGCGTCTCGACAGGCACCTCGACCACGGTAGCGAGCCGGGCCGCCTCGGCGATGGCAGCTTCGGCCGCGTGACCGACCTCGCCGCGCATCGTCAACGGGAGCCCGACGACGATCAACTCGACGTCTTCGTCAGCGGCGATGCGGGCGATCTCGTCGAGGTCTCGGCGGCGCGACTTGGAGCGGTGGACGACCGTCAGCGGTGACGCGATCGTGCCGGACGGGTCGCTGACGGCGATCCCGATCCGCTTCGAACCGAGGTCGACGCCGAGCGCGCGCATGTTCAGGCGTTCGCCGCCTCGAGTGCCAGGCGCAGGGCGTCGTCGAGCCCCTCGGGATCCTTGCCTCCCGCGGTGGCGATGTCGCCCTTGCCGCCACCGCCACCGCCGACGGCCTTGGCCGCATCGCGGATGAGATCGGCCGCGGGGATGCCCTCCGACGGGAGGACCGCGGCGACGAGCGACACGCCGCCGGTCGTCGTCGTACCGGCCAGCACCACCCGGCGGATGCCCGACTTGTTGGCGGACGGCGACGGCGAGATCGCGCAGATCGGCCGGCGTCAGATCGTCGACGCGCGCGACGACCACACCGTCGGGTGCGGCGGCCGCCAGCTCGCCCGCGCGTCCGACCGCGAGCTGGGCGCGCAATGCCCGGTTCTCGTCCTCGAGCGCCTTGATCTGGGCGATCCGCTTCTCGGCATTCTCCTTGACGGTGGAGGGTGTGGCGCCGAGGAGCCCGGCGACGTCTTCGATGTCGCGTTCGTACTCCTGGAACAGGGCGACGCTGTTGGCGCCCGTGACCGCTTCGATCCGACGCAGGTTGGAACCGATCGACGACTCGCTCACGACCTTGATCGTGCCGATGTCGCCGGTGGCGCGCACATGTGTTCCACCGCACAGTTCGACGGAGCTCCCGGCCTCGAGTACGCGCACGATGTCGCCGTACTTGTCGCCGAAGAAGGCGATCGCCCCGAGCGCCTCGGCCTCGTCCTTGGTGGTCTCGAAGGCGCGGACGGGCGCGTTGGCGAGCGTCTCACCGTTGGCCAAGCGCTCGATCTCCTCGATCTCCTCCGGCGTGACGGCCGCGTAGTGGGAGAAGTCGAACCGCAGACGGTCCGGCCCGACCCACGAGCCGGCTTGCTTCACGTGCTCGCCGAGCACCTTGCGCAACGCCCAGTGCAGCACGTGCGTGCCGGTGTGGTTCTTGCGGATCGCGTTGCGGCGCTCGGCGTCGATCGTCGCCGTCGCGGTCTGTCCGGCCGACACCGTGCCGGCGGTGACGCGCGCCGTGTGGCGGCGCAGGCCTGGCAACGCGAACGTCGTATCGAGCACCTCGGCCGTGCCGGTCTCGGTGGTGATGGTGCCCGTGTCGCCGATCTGCCCGCCGCTCTCGGCGTAGAACGGCGTGCGGTCGAGGAAGATCTCCACGATGTCACCGACTGCGCCGTTGAGTGACTCGCCGCCGTCTGGCGCGTCGATGACGGCGAGCACCCGGCTCTCGGTGGTGTCGGCGCGGTACCCGAGGAACTCGGTGACACCGAACTGCTCGACGACTTCCCGGTAGTCGTCGACGAGGGCGTCGTCGACGACACCCTTGCGGGCCGCCTTGGCCCTGACCCGCTGCGCCGCCATCTCGGTCTCGAACCCCTCGACGTCGACCCGGATGTCGCGCTCGCCGGCGATCTCCTGGGTGAGCTCGAGCGGGAAGCCGTACGTGTCGTGCAGCAAGAACGCGGTCGGGCCCGACAGCAGCCGCGTGTCGTCGCCGAGCTCGCCGTCGAGGATCGTGAGCCCGGTCCGCAACGTATGGCGGAACCGCTCTTCCTCTTTCGTGAGCACGCTGAGGATGAAGTCGCGGTTCTTGATGACGTCGGGGTAGGCGTAGCCCATCACGTCGATCGCCGTCTCGGCCAGACGTGGCATCACCAGTTGCTCGGTGCCGAGCAGGTACGCGTAGCGGACCGCACGGCGCAGGATCCGGCGCAGCACGTAGCCGCGTCCCTCGTTCGACGGGAAGACACCGTCGCTCACGAGCATCGTCGACGACCGGGCGTGCTCGGCGAGCACGCGCATCGCGAAGCTGTCGCGGTCGTCGTACTCGCCGACCCGGTAGGACTTGCCCGTCAGCGAGCAGGCGGTGTCGATCAGCGGCTGCATGAGGTCGGTTTCCCACACCGAATCGACGCCCTGCAGCAGGGCCAGGATCCGCTCGAGCCCGGCGCCGGTGTCGATCGAGGGCTTCGGCAGCGGGGTTCGGCTGCCGTCGGGAGCCTGGTTGTACTGCATGAACACGAGGTTCCAGAACTCCATGAAGCGGTCGCCCTCGGGATCGCCGAGGGGGCCGCCGTCGGGACCGAAGGCGGGGCCGCGGTCGATGTGGATCTCGCTGCACGGCCCACACGGACCGGTGTCGCCCATCTGCCAGAAGTTGTCCTTGTCGCCGAGGCGCTGGATGCGATCGAGCGGCACGCCGACCTGCTCGTGCCAGATCGCCTCGGCCTCGTCGTCGCTGTCGTGGACCGTGATCCACAGGCGGTCACCGTCGAAGCCCCAGACCTCGGTGACGAGCTCCCAACTCCATGGGATGGCGAGCTCCTTGAAGTAATCACCGAAGCTGAAGTTGCCCATCATCTCGAAGAACACGAGATGACGCTTGGTGCGCCCGACGTCGTCGAGGTCGTTGTGCTTGCCGCCGGCGCGGGCGCACTTCTGCGAGCTGACGGCACGGCGGAACGGGGCCACCTCGTCGCCGACGAAGTACGACTTGAACGGCACCATCCCGGCGACGGTGAACAGCACGGTCGGGTCGTGCGGGATCAGACTCGCCGACGGCACGATGGTGTGGTCCTTGGCCGCGAAGTACTCCCGGAACGAATCACGGAGCTGGTCGGCGGTCATCGGCCTGGTCACACATCGGAGCCTACCGAGGCCTGTACCCTGCGGCTCCGTGGGAAAACGTTCGACCCGAACGGACGACAAGCACGGCACCAGCCCGGTCAACCAACCCGACGTCCACGAGTTCATCTCCTTCGAGGATCCCGAGGAGCAACGAACCTGGGAGTTCGACGCCACGTACCTGCGATCGAACTACAAGTGCATCTACGGCGAGGGCTGCAAGGGCGTGCTCGACGCCCCGGCCGAGGAGCTCCAGCAGGGGTGCTGCAGCTACGGCGCCCATCTCATCGACGACGACGACGTGCAGATCGTCGTGCGCGCCTTCGTGCGGGTCAAGCCCGAGCAGATGCAGTTCCACGCCAAGGCGGTGAGCGGCGGGTTCATGCGCCCGGGCGACCCCGACTCGGCGGGAGAGCCGACCACCACCACACGCCTCGTCGACGACGCCTGCATCTTCTTGAACCGGCCCGGGTTCGCGGGCGGTGTCGGATGCGCCCTCCACATCGCCGCCCTCGAGGCGGGCGAGCGACCACTCGACTGGAAGCCGAACGTGTGCTGGCAGGTGCCGATCCGGCTCGAGCACCACACCGACGACAACGGCCACGTCACGTCACGCCTGCGCGAGTGGAAGCGACGCGACTGGGGTGACGGCGGCAACGACTTCCACTGGTGGTGCACCGACTCGCCGGAGGCCTTCGTCGGGAAGGAGCCGCTCTACAAGTCGAGCCGCGACGAGATCCGCGAGCTCGTCGGTGCCCACATCTACGACCTCATGGTCGCCCAACTCGAACGCCCCGAGTGGATCCCGCTCCCCCACCCAGCCGTTCGCCGCTGACCAAGTAACTGCGAGGTAGCTGCGAGCGAGCCGACCGGTCAGGGCCGGCGGGCGGCGGTTCCGCGGTCAGTCGTCGGAATCGTCGTCGTCGTCGAAGCTGACCCCGTACTTCTCGGCGAGCGCGGCGTACTCGTCGTCGTCTTCGGAACTGGACTGCTGCGAGCGATCACCAAATCCCAGGTCAAAGGCCCCCGGGCCGGATTGCTTGAGCTTGCGCGCCTCTTCGAAGCGGCGATGACGACCCTTCTTCACGACAGGGCTCCCAGCGACTAGAGAATTGACATTGCGTCCAGCCTACCGGATCACCCCCGCTCACCGACGGTATGGACGCCACAGCCAGGTGTGACACGCGCCAATCCACTCCGGGGGGCACCGGCCGGGAGGGTCAGGGCAGGTCGACCAGCTTGAGGGAGCCCTTCCCATCGAACGTCAGTGCGGCGTGCCCGTCGACCAGGCGGCGCACGCCGGTGCCGAGCAGTTCGGCGCGCCAGCCCGAGGCCAGCCGGGCGGCGTCGTCGCCGCGCAGCAGTGCGACGAGATCGGAGCGGGTCGCCAGCAGCGACGTGTCGATCCGCTCGTCGCGCGCGACCTGGCTGATCCACGCCGACACCAAGCGTCACGGCCGGCCGCATCTCACGTTCGAGGTCCTCGACGCCCGGCCGGGGCTCTGGCGGCTCGGCCGCCAGTCCGTCGCGCACGGCCTTCAGGATCTCCCCCGCGATCGCACCGCGGCTGAAGCGTTCGTCGACCCCCCTGGCCTGACCGAGATCACGCTCGACCGTCGGTTGGCGCTGGGCGATGCCGAGGATCGCCAGATCGGGCAGCACGTGACGGACCGGGATATCGGTCGACATCGCCCGCCGCTCGCGCCATGCGGCGACCGACTGGGCCACCGCCCGAGCCCGCGGACGCAGCGAGCGGACGTCCTTCAACTTCATCCACGCCTCGTCCGGGTCGGACGGCGCGATCGACTTGGTCAGCAACTCAGCGCACGCGTCGTCGACCCACTCGAGCCGCCCCAGCTCGGCGAGCCGTGCAGTGAGTCGGTCGTGTGCGTCGAGCAGGTAGGCGACGTCGGCCGCCGCGTACTCGCACTGATCGACGGTGAGTGGGCGGCGCAGCCAGTCGGTGAGCCGGTCGCCCTTGGCCGGGCTGACGCCGAGCTCGCCCTGCAGCAGCGCCACCAACGACGGCGTTCCGTACCCGACGAACCCGCCCGCGACCTGGGTGTCGAACAGCCGCCGCGGCACGCATCGGGCGGCGTGCGTCAGCACGTCGAGATCCTGCTGCGACGCGTGGAGGACGGCCAGCGAGTCGGACGCGAAGAGCCGTTCGAGTGCCCGCACGTCGACGGCCAGTGGGTCGACCAGCACCAGCTCACCTGGCCACGCCAACTGGAGCAGCGCCAGCTTCGGGTAGTAGGTGCGCTCGCGGTGGAACTCGGTGTCGAGCGCATAACGCGGCTCGGCGACGAGCCGATCGATGACCGCGGCGAACTCGGCGTCGGTGTCGACCCAGCGATACGCCTGCGATGGACTGACCGCGGCGCGGCTCACGACTCGACGGTCTCGCCGGTTTCGACCGTGCGGCCTGACAGCTGCCACGCCATGGTGCCGCCGGCGACGTTCACCGCCTCGACGCCGCGATCGGAGAGGTACTCGCACGCCCGCAGGCTCCTACCACCCGACCGGCAGATCACGAACGTCGGACCCTCACCTCGGAACACATCGACGTTGTCGGGAACGGTGGCGAGCGGTACGTGCACTGCGCCCGGCACATGGCCCTCTTCGAACTCGGCGGGTTCGCGCACGTCGACCAACCGCGAACCGGCCGCCATCAACTCGGCCAGCTCGTCGACGCTGATCTCACTGATCGCCATGTCGCAACGCTATCGAGTCCCTGCACCGTCGCCGAGGTCACCCGGTGAGTTCACGTTCCGCAGCGCGAGCGGGTCGACGGAGACCTCCACCACGTCGAGACACCCGAGGGCGGCGTGGAGCGCCCGCTCGCCGTTCGTGAAGATCGTGGTCAGTTGGTCGAGCGCACGGTGGTTCCACCGAGCGAGGGCGGGCTCCAGCCGATCGGTCGTCGCCACGACCGCCTCCGCCTCGTCGGCGCCGGGCGCATCGCGCACCGAACGGACGGTGGCGCCGTCGAGATCGGGGAGATCGCAGGCGGCTACGACGACGTCGCCACCGGCCTCCATCAGCGCCGTGATCACGCCACCCAGTGGACCCTCCCCCGGCCACCGATCATCCACGACCAGGTACCCGACATCGTCGGGCACCGCGCCACCGCCGACGAGGCGGACCGGCGCGCAACCACCGGCGCTGAGCGCCGCCGCCACCCGCTCGACCATCGACGAGCCGTCGACGTCGATGAGGGCCTTCGGGCGGCCCATCCGCCGGCTGGCACCGCCGATCAGGACGGCGCCGGCCACAGGCGGCGATGCGTTCATCGACGTGCCGGACGCGTCACTCCGCCGGAATGCCCGACGGGTCGAGCTGGGCAAGGAACATCGCGCAGCGCTCGGCCTCGTCGGTCTCACCGATGGCGGCGGCCATCCGATGCAGTCCGAGCAACGACCGGAGGAAGCCGCGGTTCGAGGGCACCGACCATCGCACGTAGCCGGAACCACGCCACCCGCTGGCGCGCAGGGCGTCGAGGCCGCGGTGGTAGCCGATGCGATAGGCGGCGTAGCGCTCGACCGTGTCGCGGCCGACGTCGCCGAGCGCGGCCCACGCCTCGAGCACGCGCGGGTTGTCAGCGACCACTTCCGCGACCGCGTCGCGACGCGACGGCACCGGCGCCGCGAGTGCCTCCGCGAGGCGCTGGCGGACCTCCGGTTCGACCTCGGGGAGCACTGTCGACGGCAGCCCGTCCGACATCGAGATCGAATGCTCGCTCACAGATGGGCACTCTACGGAAGAAGTCGGGACCTATCGTGATCCGATGCTCGCCCTGACGCTCGAAGCCGCCAAGAACGGCGCGATCATCGCCGTCGTCGTGTTGGCGGCCTTGGCCATCGCCGCGGCGTGGCTGATGAAGTCGATCGCTCAGAAGGTCGCGCTGGCGGTCGTGCTCGGTCTCCTCGCCCTCCTCGTGTGGACGCAACGGGCATCTCTCGACGACTGCGCCAACCGCGTCCAGGACAGCCGCGCCGCCGGCACCCTCACCGACACCACGTGCACGTTCTTCGGCCGCGACATCAGCATCCAGTCGAGCTGAGTTGAGTTGAGTTGACTTGAGGGACGAGCGGTCGACCGGCGTTCAGCTCGGGGTACTCACCGGCGGCAAGGTCGTCGCCAACACCGCGATGCGGTGGGTCGGGCCGTTCCTGCCGACGCTCGAGCGGGCCTTCGGAGTTTCGACGTCGACGCTCACCACGGTGATGGGTGTGGCCGAGCTCGGCGGCCTGACGACGATCGCGACCGGGCACGTGCTCGACCGCGGCCACCGGCGACGCACGTACCTCGCCGGGCTGGTGCTCGTGGGCGTCGCGTCGCTGATCGCCCTCATCGGTTCGATCGCCTCGTTCGCCGTCGCATTCGCGCTGGTCGTGATCGGAGTCGGCAACCTCACCGTCGCCGGGCACGCCTGGATCAGTGACCGCGTGCCCTACCGAACGCGGGGTCGAGCGCTCGGGACGTTCGAGACGGCCTGGGCCCTGTCACTGCTGCTCGGCGCAACCGGCCTGGCCGCGCTCATCACCGCGTTCGGGTGGCGGGGACCGTTCGTCGCCCTCGCCATCGGATCGGTCGTCGCCTCCATCGCGGTCGTCACGTTCGTGAGCCCGGATCAGATCCAGGATCGAGCCGACGTGCAACCGGCAGGGACCGATGCCGGCCACGGCGTGGACGACCCTGTGCGGGTCGGCGCTGATCGCCGCGTCCGGCATCTCCGTCTTCGTCGTCTCCGGCGCGTGGCTCGACGACGAGCATGGCGTGTCGACGGCGGGACTCGGGCTCGTCGCCACCGCGTTCGGAGCCGTCGAGTTGGTCGCGAGCGTGTCCGCCGCGGCGTTCTCCGATCGGATCGGCTTGCGGCGCTCTGTGCTCATCGGGCTCTGCGGACTCGCCATCGGGTTGGCGATCGCGGCGGGCGCCGGGTCGTCGGGGTTGCTCGCCATCACCGGGCTGATCGTGTTCCTGACCGGGTTCGAGTTCGCGTTCGTCACGTCGTTGTCGCTCGTGACCGAGGCGGCACCACTGGCGCGCGGGCGAGCGATCGGGATCGGCAACGCGCTCGGGACGATCGCCAGATCGGCCGCCGTGCTCGGCAGCGGGCTGCTCTACGACAGCGTCGGAATCGGCGGGTCGTTCGTCCTGTCAGTCGCCGCGTCCGGAGTCGCCGCCGCGCTCATCGTGGCGGGCATGACCAACGCGTGACGCCAGCTCGCAGATCGCCGTCGCGACCGTCTCGGGGTGCGTGTTCGGGCCGAAATGGCGTGCCTCCGGCACGGCCACGATGTGGACATCCGCGAGTTCGCGCCCGAGGTACTCGGTGCCGGAACGGTGGTGGGCTGCCCCGCGCTCGCCGTAGATCGCGACCACCGGGGCGACCACATCGGCTGCCGACCACGGCGCCTGCTCGCGCAGGTCGACGAGCTCGCCGACCATCGCCGGGCCCTCCGATCGGCGGGCGGCGCGAGTCGACGGCGGCAGCTTCTCCCATCGGGCATCGCTGATCAGTCGCCGCACGAACCGCTCCGCGGCGTCGCCGGGATCACCCCTCGTCGCGATCGCATCGGCGCCGGCGGTCGTTCCCGGCCACCATTCGAGCCACGACAGCGGGGTCTCGTAGACCGCGACACCGACGACCTGCTCGGGGTGCCGGGCCGCGGTCGCGAGGGCGATGTTGCCTCCATAGCTGTGGCCGAACACGAGCGCCCGGCGACCGTCGAGCAATGCGACGAGGTCGTGCACCTGCTGATCGGCGTCGAACGGACCGGGATGCGGCGACGACCGCCCGTAGCCGCGGCGGTCGTAGCGCAGCACTCTGAACCGGTGGTCGAGGCACCGGCTGAGCCGCAAGAGTCCGGCCGACCGGTCCATCGTCCCGTGCACGAGGGCGATCAACGGAGCAGCTGCGTCTCCGGTCTCGTGTGACCAGAGCCTCATGCGACCTGAACGATGCGGAGCACGTCGGCGGCGGCGGTGCTCTGGCGATCGGGTGCCCCGGCGAGCACGAGGACGGTGTCGCCGGCGGCGATCTTGCCCTGATCGAACGCCTTCTGCACCGCGAACCACACCATCTCGTCGGTGGTCGTGTACATGTCGACCTGGATCGGGTCGACGCCCCATGACAACGTCATCCGGTTCACCGTCGAAGGGACCGGCGAGAGGCCGATCAGCTGCGCCTTGGGCCGAAAGCGCGCCATCGCCCTGGCGGTTCGACCCGTGCGCGTACAGCACAGGATCGCGGCTGCCCCGGCGTCACGCGCGGCCTGGGCGGCGGCGTGGGTGAGGGCGGCCGTGATGCGATCGCCCGGCGAGTACCAGTGGTCGCGTTGGAGCCGGCCCAGCCATTCCGCCCACTGCTGGTAGTTGGCTTCGGCCTCGGCCCGTTCGGCGATGCGGCTCATCGTCGCCACCACCTGTGCCGGACCGACGCCGACGGCCGTCTCGGCCGACAGCATCAGGGCGTCGGTGCCGTCGAAGACGGCGTTGGCGACGTCGCTGACCTCGGCCCGGGTCGGCGAAGGGGCGGTGACCATCGATTCCAGCATCTGCGTCGCCGTGATCACCGGGACGCCGAACTCCACACACTGCCGCACGATCGACTTCTGGAGGTGCGGCACGTCCTCGAGCGGGCAGTCGATGCCGAGGTCGCCCCTGGCGACCATGATCGCATCCGAGACGGCGATGATCTCGGTGAGGTTCCCGAGCGCCGCGCTCGTCTCGATCTTGGCGACGAGTTGGGCGCGATCGCCGACCACCTCGCGCACCGCTGTCATGTCGGCCGGCGCTCGCACGAACGACACGGCGATGAACTCGACCCCGGCGGCCGCCATCGTCTCGGCGAGCACGAGGTCCTCCGCGGTCGGCGTGGTGAGACGAGAGCGCTCCGACGGCAGGTGGACCCCCGGGCAGCCCTGGGCCCGCCCACCGTTCTCGACCACGGCGACCGCCGACGTGGGCTCGAGGCGCTCGACCCGAGTGCAGATCGCACCATCGCCGATGACCACTCGATCACCGACCGCGAGGTCTTCCAGGAAGCCGGGGTAGTCGACGCAGATCACCTCGGCATCGCTCGGCCCATCGCCGAGCTCGAAGCGGATCACCGATCCCGCCTCGAGCTGCACCCCCGGCGGCGCGAACTCTCCCGCCCGGACCTTCGGCCCCGGCAGGTCGGCCAGCACGCCGATCGGCTTGCCGACCGTGATCGCCACCGCCCGCACACGTTGCAGACGTTCCATGTGTTGCTCGACGGATCCGTGGCTGAGATTCAGCCGCACCACATCGACGCCCGCGCGGACGACGGCGACGAGCGCTTCCTCGGCGTCGGTGGCCGGCCCGAGGGTGGCCACGATCTTCGTCCGACGGGTCACGGTGGGTGCTCCAGGATCTTCGGACGGCGAGTCACACCTGCTTATCTAGTCGATCGATGGAGCTGCTGCTGATCAGACACGCGTTGCCGGTGCGTGTCGAGCTGGTCGTCGGACCGGCCGACCCCGAGCTGTCGGAGGCGGGTCGGGCCCAGACGGTGCATCTCGCCGACTATCTCGCCGCCGAGCGTCTCGACGCCGTCTACACCAGCCCGTTGCGGCGCGCCATCCAAACCGGCGAACCGGTCGCCGCTCGTCACGGGTGCGATGTGGTGGTGGTCGACGACGTCGCCGAGTGGGATCGGGTGTCGCCGGAGTACATCCCGGTCGAGGAGCTGAAGGCGGCTGACGACCCGCGCTGGCGGGCGCTCATCGAGGGCGTGTGGACGAGCGACGAGAGCCCGGCCCAGTTCCGCGCCCGCGTGCTCACCGCGATCGAACAGCTCGTCGACTCGCACGCGGGCGGACGCATCGCCGTCGTGTGCCACGGCGGCGTCATCAACACCTACCTGGCCGCGGTGCTCGGCCTCGATCCGGCGCGACCCGGCTTCTTCTACCCCAACTACACGTCGATCCACCGCGTCATGGCGGCCAGCACCGGGCAGCGCTCGGTCCTCACGATCAACGAGACATCACACCTGCGCGGCACCGGGCTGCCCATCGGTCTGCACCAGACTGGTTGACGATGCCCGGACCGCACTCACTCGCCGATCTCGTCGAATACCTCGACGCTTCACCGTCTCCGTTCCACGCAGTCGAGTCGACGCGCCAACGCCTCGAAGCGGCGGCTTTCGACGCCGTCGCCGAAGCCGACGCATGGGACACGGTCCCGCCCCGCGGCTACCTCGCGCGCGAAGGCGCTGTGATCGCGTGGGTCCTGCCTGCCGTCGATCGCCCCGACGCGGCGTTCCGCCTGGTCGGCGCCCACACCGACTCGCCGGTCCTGCGCGTGAAGCCCAACCCCGACAGCGGAACCGCCGGGTGGCGCCAGATCGGCGTCGAGGTCTACGGCGGTGTGCTCCTCAACTCGTGGCTCGACCGCGACCTCGGCATCGCCGGTCGCGTCGTGATGGGCGACGGTTCCTCACACCTGGTCGATGTGCGCCGGGCCGTGGCGCGGGTGCCACAACTGGCCATCCACCTCGACCGCGGTGTGAACGACACCGGCCTGAAGCTCGATCCGCAACAGCACATCCACCCGGTCTGGGGCAGCGGCGCCTCGACCGCGGGTGACTTCGTCGAGTGGCTCGCCGAGACCGCCGCGATCGACCGTCCGGCGTGGTGGGAGCTGTGCCTGTACGACGTGCAGGACGCGGCGGTGATGGGTGGCGACGTGTCGCTGCTCGCCAGCGGTCGGCTCGACAACCAGGTGTCGTGCTGGGCGGCCACCACGTCACTGGCCGCCTCCGCCGCCGCCGACGCGGTGTCGATGATCGTGCTCAACGACCACGAGGAGGTGGGGTCGGCGAGCACCACCGGCGCCAGCGGCCCGCTGCTCGAGCACGTCCTCGAACGTCTCGTGTTCGCACGTGGTGGCACCCGCGACGACTTCCTCCGAGCCCTTGCGGCGTCGACGTGTGTGTCGGCCGACAACGCCCACGCGGTGCACCCCAACTACACCGAGCGTCACGACCCAGACCACCGGCCACTCGTCAACGCCGGCCCGGCGATCAAGCTGAACACCAACCAGCGCTACGCGACGTCCGCCCTCACGGCAGGGGTGTTCCAGCGGGCGTGCACGGCCGCCGGCGTGCCATGGCAGGTGTTCGTGTCGCGCAACAACATGCCGTGCGGCTCGACGATCGGGCCGCTCACCGCGACCCGGCTCGGGATCGCCACCGTCGACGTCGGCGTGCCACAGCTCTCGATGCACTCGGCACGGGAGCTGTGCGGGGTCCACGATCCGGCGTGGTTGGCGTCGGCGCTCGCCGCCTACTTCGATCCGACGCCGACGACCTGAGCACCGACGCGGCGCTGGGCCTCGTCGTACAGGCGCTGCAACTCGGCGTGGAGCCGGTCGGAGTGCTCCTTGAGCACGACCCGCGGGAGGCGTTCCCCAGCACCGATCGGGGCCGGGATCGGTGGCCCGATCACCACGTGCACTTTGTGCGGGAACACGAAGCGTGCGCCGCGCGGCATCACCCGGTCGGAACCGCCGATGCCGACGGGCACGATCGGCACGCCGGCTTTGGCGGCGACGTAGGCCGCCCCGTCGAACAGCGGCTGCACGATCGGTCCGTCCTTGCGCTCGCCCTCCGGGTACAGCACGAGCACCTCGCCCATGCCGAGCACTTCGATGCAACGCCGCAGGGCTTCCCGGTCGGCCGTCCCGCGGGTGACGGGGAACCCGCCGAGCGCGGACAGCAGCCAACCGAACGCCCGGTTGTCCCACAGCGTGTCCTTGCCCATGTACCGCAACCGACGTCGCGTGACGCAACATGCGATCGGGGTGTCGACGTACGAGCGGTGAACCGGCGCGAGGACGAACGCACCTGTCCGGGGAACGTGCTCGCGGCCGTCGATCGACATGCGTGTGTAGAGCCGCGTGATCGTGGCCGTGATCGACCGTGCGACCTGATACGCCGATCCGGCTCGTCAACCCGCCTCCGGCGAGGCGTGACACGACACGGCTCATGCGAGCATCTCCACGATCCGGTCGACGACCTCGTCGATGCTCATGTCGCTCGTGTCGACCACGATCGCCCCGTCCACCTCGCGGAGTGGACTGTCGGCGCGGGTCGAGTCGAGGCGATCACGTTCCACGATGGCCGATTCGACCTCGTCGAGATCGCCGCCGATCTCGCCCACCCGCCGCTCGGCGCGCACCGCGGCGACGCCGTCACGTACAACTTCAGCCGTGCGTCGGGGAACACCACCGACGCGATGTCGCGACCCTCGACGACACCACCCGCCGCGCTCGCACCCACGCTCGCTGCCGTTCGACCAGCTCGGACCGCACCGCGCTGTTGGCGGCCACGACGCTGACCGCCTGGGTGACGTCGCGCCCGCGGATCGCCACGGTTGCGTCGGTGCCGTCGACCCGGACGCCATCGTCGTCGACGTCGAGGGTGACCTCGCGCGCGAGCTCGGCGACGGCTTCGGTGTCGTGCACCGGCACCCCACGGCGCATCGCGGCATAGGTGACGGCCCGATACATCGCACCGGTGTCGAGGTAGTCGAGCCCGATGCGGCGCGCCACCGCCCGACCGACGGTGCTCTTGCCGGCGCCCGCCGGGCCGTCGATGGCGATCACGATCGGGGCCGTCATCACCCCATCATGTCCCGGTGCCCGCGATCCCGACAGGGCTCACCACGACGTCCCGAGCGGGCGCCCTTCGTCGTACCCGGCGTGGCTCTGGATCCCGACGACGGCGCGCTCGTGGAGCTCGGGGATCGTCGCCGCACCGGCGTATGTGCACGCCGAACGAACACCGGCGACGATCTGGTCGATGATGTCCTCGACACCGGGCCGCACGGGGTCGAGGTACATCCGCGAGCTCGAGATCCCCTCCTCGAACAGCTCCTTGCGTGCCCGATCGAGCTCGGTCTCGGCCCGGTTGCGATTCTTCACGGCGCGGTTCGACGCCATCCCGAAGCTCTCCTTGTAGAGCCGCCCGTCGGGATCGCGCAGCGTGTCGGCGGCCGACTCGTAGGTGCCCGCGAGCCACGACCCGAACATCACGTTGGCGGCACCGCCGGCGAGCGCCAAGGCGACATCGCGTGGCCAGCGAACGCCACCGTCGGCCCAGATGTGCTTGCCGAGTCGGGCCGCCGCGTCCGAGCACTCGACGACCGCGGTGAACTGCGGCCGGCCGACTCCGGTCATCATCCGCGTCGTGCACATCGCGCCGGGTCCGACCCCCACCTTGACGATGTCGGCGCCGGCGTCGATGAGCTGACGCGTCCCGTCGGCGGTCACGACGTTCCCGGCCACGATCGGCGTGCCCGGAACGGCCGCACGTACCTGCTCGACGACCTCGAGCACGACCCGCTGGTGGCCGTGGGCGGTGTCGATGACGAGGATGTCGACGCCCATCGCGGCGAGCGCCGCGGCGCGACCCACGGGATCGGCGTTGATGCCGACGGCGACCGAGATGAGGAGTCGGTCGTCGGCATCGACGGCAGGGCGATAGATCGTCGAACGCAACGCGCCCTTCGACGTGAGGACGCCGAGCAGGCGGCCGTCGACGTCGATCACCGGCGCCATCGACAGACGCGCCTGGGTCAGCATCTCGAACGCCTTCACCGGGTCGATGTCGGCGTCGAGTGTCACCAGGTCGCTGCTCATCACGTTGCGCAGTTGGGTGAAGCGGTCGAAGCCGGCCGCGTCGTGCTCGGTGAACACTCCGATCGGATGGCCGTCGGAGTCGATCACGACCACCGCGCCGTGGGCGCGCTTGTGCACCAGCCCGAGCGCATCGCCGATCGTGTGGCTCGGCGTCAACGTGATCGGCGTCTCGAAGACGGGATGGCACGCCTTGACGAACTTCACCACGGTCTCGATCACGTCGACGGGGATGTCCTGCGGCAGCACCGCGACGCCACCGCGGCGGGCGACCACCTCGGCCATGCGGCGACCGGCGACGGCGGTCATGTTCGACACCACGAGCGGGATCGTGGTGCCCACGCCGTCGGGTGTGGTGAGATCGACGCCGAGGCGCGACCCGACCGCCGAAAGGCTCGGCACCATGAACACGTCGTTGTACGTGAGGTCGTGGTTTGGGCTCGCATGGAGCATCCGCATGGCCGCATCAGGTTAACGGGGCCGCCGCGCCGCCCTACGCTGCGGGATCGTGACGGTCCCGGTGGTCCTCGTGCACGGGTGGGGTGGCTCGTTCGAGTCGACCTGGGAGCGCAGCGGCTTCACCGCCCTGCTCGCCGACGCCGGCCGCCAGGTGATCGGCGTCGACCTGCTCGGCCACGGTGCCGCGCCCAAGCCGCACGACCCGGCGGCATACGCCGACCTGACGGCCCGGATCGTCGCCGCCCTCCCCGACGGTCCCGTCGACGCGGTCGGGTTCTCGCTCGGCGCGCTGACGTTGCTGCACACCGCGATCGCTGCCCCTCATCGCTTCCATCGCGTCGTGTTGGCCGGCATCGGGCGCAACGTCTTCGAGCGCGACGACGCGGCCACGGCGCGGATCCTCGCCGGGATCGAGGGCACTGCCGAGCCCGCCTCAGGCGAAGCCGTGGATGACCCTGACAACCTCGCTCGCCTCTTCGGCCAGTACGCGAACAGCGAGGGCAACGACCCGCTCGCGCTCGCGGCCGTACTGCGACGGCCCGACCCCGGGCCGATCACACCGGCGGACGTTGGCCGCGTCACCTGCCCGGTGCTCGTGGCCCTCGGCGATCACGACTTCGCCCGGCCCGCCGACGCGCTGGTCGCTGCGCTCCCCGACGCTCGATTCGTGGCGTTGCGCAACACCGACCACTTCGCGACACCGGAGTCGTTCGCGTTCATCGACGCCGCGCTCGGGTTCCTCGACGCCGTCCCTGCCTGATGGCGTCGGGCGCGGCGGGTGGGCCGGCGGAGCGTGCGGGCTCCGAGCTCGTCATCACCGATGTCGCCATGGCCGTCGACCGGTTGCGGTCCGGCGGTCTCGTCGCGGTTCCGACCGAGACCGTGTACGGCCTCGGGGCCGATGCCGAGAACCCCTCGGCCGTCGCTCGCATCTTCGACATCAAGGGTCGGCCCGCCGGTCACCCCCTGATCGTGCACCTGGCGAGCGCCGACGATCTCCCCGGGTGGGTGCGATCGGTGCCGGCGACGGCTCGTGTCCTCACGACGGCCTGCTGGCCGGGCCCGCTGACCGTGCTCCTCGAACGCGGCGAACGGGTGCTCGACGTCGTCACCGGCGGGCGGCCGGCGGTCGCCGTCCGTGTGCCCTCACACCCGATGGCGCTCGAGCTGCTCGATCGCTTCGGCGGAGGCATCGCGGCGCCGTCCGCGAACCGGTTCGGACGCGTGAGCCCGACCACCGCCACCCATGTCCTCGACGACATCGGCGCGCTCCTCGACCCGTCGCGCGACGCGATCCTCGACGGCGGCCCCACACCGGTCGGTGTCGAGAGCACGATCGTCGACTGCACCGTGGACCCGCCTCAGATCCTGCGGCCCGGCGGCATCGCGACCGAGGACGTCGTCCGCCTGCTCGAGGGCGACGTGGACGCCGAGACGGGGCCCGCCCGGGCGAGCGGGATGCTCGAGGCGCACTACGCACCGCGCTGTGAGGTGCGCCTCGTCGAGACACGCGAGCTCGCTGACGTCGTCGCCGAGACGCTTCGTCGCGACGGCGTGGCCGTCGACGTGCTCGACCGCGGGAGCGACCTCGTCGACACGGCCCGCAACTTGTACAGCGACCTTCGCCGCGCCGACGAACGGGGGCTCGACGTGCTGGTCGCCGTGCTCCCGCCGGCGCGGGGCTTGGTCACGCGATCCGTGACCGCCTCACGAAGGCTGCGACCGGTTCGGCCCGGGCCGGTCGTCCCCGAGCAGAGCATCCCCAGAGATCATCCCAGGATCATCCCCAAGCTGATCATCATGGAGCTGGGCCCAATCGAGAAGGTTGAGGTTCGTCACCCACGCGTCCCGAACGGCGTCGACGTCGGGCGGTAGATCGTCGCCGAACGTCGCGACCGCGATGCTGACGGTGCTGGCGCCCGCATCGGGCACCACGTCGAGCCGGCACCAGCAGTCGAACGGGTCGTAGAGGTGCGACTCGAGCACGTACGGCGGTTCCTCGACGAGCACCTCCCCGATCCAGTTGGCGACCACCACCAGTGCTTCGAACGTCTCGACCGGGAGGGCCTCGACCGTGAACGAGGGGCTGTCCGTGGCGGTCCGACGCCACCAGCCCCGCTTGCCGTCGTCGGGGACGGGTTCCTCCGCCGCCTCGGTGGTGGCGTGCTCCACCTCGGTGGCCGGCACCGCCGGCCGGTTCAACGCCGTCAGGGCGGCGTCGGCGGCGGCGTTGATCGCCTGCATCGCGGCCGCGTCGCCCCCGTGGTCGGGGTGGGCCCGCTTGGCCAGCCGGCGACGGGCACGGTGGACGTCGTCGACGGTCGATGCCGGATCGATGCCCAGCAGCTCGAACGGATCCTGGTCCATCGTGCCGGCGTTCACCCGTGCACTGGTGACTGCTCGTCTCGCAACGCGGCGTACCTCGCCCGGACTCCCACCGGGTCGGCGGACGCGTCGGGCTCGACCGGTTCCGAGCGCCCCAACCCCCAACGCTCTGCGATCGACGCGTGCGGCTCGCCGCTGGCCACCGCCGCCGCTTGCACACATGCCCCGGCGGCGACGGCCTCGTCGGCGGTCGTCACGAACACCGGCCGGTCGCTCAGCCCGGCGAACACCGCCCGCACCGCTGCCGAGCGCGCGCCGCCGCCCGTCAGCACGATGCGATCGACGTTGCAGTGCGCGGCGAGGGCGTCGACGCCATCGAGCAGGCCGCACACCACGCCGTCGACGGCGGCCCGGGCGAGCTGCTCGCGGGTGACGTCGGTGCGCAAGCCCCCGAGGACGCCGGTGGCGTCGGGCCGGTTCGGCGTGCGCTCGCCGTCGAAGTACGGCAGCAGCGTGAGTGAGCCCGCACTGCCCGCCATCGCCAAACGGTCGAACTCGACGTGGTCCACCCCCAAGAGACCGCGGACGGCGTCGAGCACCTTGGCCGCGTTCAACGTGCAGACGAGCGGCAGGTAGCGACCGGTCGCGTCGGCGAACCCGGCCACCGTCCCGCTGGCGTCGGCCGAGGGACGGTCGGAGACTCCGAAGACCGTGCCGGACGTGCCGATCGACACGACGGTGTCGCCGACGCCGAGCGCCAGTCCGAGGGCGGCGGCCATGTTGTCGCCGGTCCCCGCTGCGACCGCGGCCTGCCGCCACTCGCCGGCGACCTCCATCGGGGCCAGCACCCGCGGCACCACCGATGTCCAGTCGCGGTCGCGGTCGACGACCTGCAGGAGGTCGAACCGGTAGTCGCCGGTCGCCGGCGACCAGTACCCCGTGCCCGACGCGTCCCCCCGGTCGGTCACCAGCTCACCGGTCGGATCGCCCAAGAGCCGAAACGTCAACCAGTCGTGCGGGAGCACGACGCTGGCAAGGCGGTTCCATGCCTCCGGCTCCTTGCGGTGGAGCCACGAGAGCTTGGTGATCGTGAACGAGGCGACGGGCACGCTGCCGACGGCGGCCGCCCATGCCGCCGCGCCTCCTTCGAGTTGGCCGCACAACCACCCGGCGTCGGCCGCGCTCTCGGTGTCGTTCCACAGCTTGGCGGGCCTGACCACCCGCCGGTCGGCATCGAGGACGACCATGCCGTGCTGCTGGCCGGCGACACTGATCGCGGCCACCGTCGGGGCGCCCGCCCCCGCCCAGGCGTGCTCGAACGCCGACCACCAGGCGGCGGGGTCCTGTTCGCTCACGGGTGGCGTCGTCGGTGGATGGGGCGCGGAAGATCTGGCGACGACGCGACCCGTTTCGAGGTCGCGTACCTCCACCTTGGTGCTCTGCGTCGAGGAGTCGACGCCTGCGATCAGTGACATGCGGCGATGCTACGTTTCGCCCGAGTCGCCTCCAGCACGATGGGCCAGCACGATGAGCCGGTGCAAGTTTGCTCGCCGACCGGTGGGGTGGTTGGTGGGGTGCTTGTACGTATCGCAGGACGCCCGGTACGCTTTCGGAACCTTAGAGACAGGGCAACCCCGCCCTTTCGAAACAGGGGGAGAACCAACAACATGCAGATATCACGCGTACGTCGCGTCGGTGCCCTGCTTGTCGGCCTCTCGCTCGTTGTCGCTGCTTGCGGTGACGACGACGCGGAAACGACAGACACGGAGCCCGCCGGGACGGAGCCGGCCGGAGACACGACACCGGCGACCGAACCACCGGCCGAAACCACACCGCCGGCCACCGAAGCACCCACCACCGACTCGGCGCCTCCAGGCACCACCGGTGGCGAGAGCGGCGGCGAACTGGCCGGGATGCGCGGCACCACGCCGGGCACCGCAGATGTCAGCGAGTGGATCGCGGGCGTCAACGAGTTCTGGGTCGCCCAGGGCAACGATGAGCTGTCCGACTTCAACTACGCCGCCGAGACCTACGACGCGGCGCTCGTGATCGCCCTCGCCACTGCGGCCGCCGATGACGACGGCAGCGCCCACGCATCACAGATCGTCGGGATCACCAGGGACGGCGAGAAGTGCGGGCCCGGCGCGGGTTCCGACTTCGCGGCCTGCCTCGCGCTCGTCACGGCGGGCACCGACATCGACTACGACGGCATCTCCGGTCCGCTCGACTTCAACGGCAACGGTGAGCCGCTCGCGGGCAGCTATGCCGTGCTCGAGTTCGGTGCCGACAACCGCATCGACGAGAGCCTGACAGAGCTCGTGCAGGCGCAGTCGCCCGACTCGATGATCGTCGACGAGGTTCCGGTCGGCGTCGAGCGCGCCGGCGACGGCATCTTGAAGATCGGCTCATTGCTGCCGGAGACCGGCAGCCTGGCCTTCCTCGGACCACCGGAGTTCGCCGGTCTGGCGTACGCCATCGACGAGATCAACGCCGCCGGCGGCGTGCTCGGCGCACCGGTCGAGTACACCCAGGGCGACTCTGGCGACACCACCACCGACATCGCCAGCGTCACATCCGACCGCCTGATCGCCGAGAACGTCGACGCCATCATCGGCGCCGCATCCTCGGGTGTCACGCTGACCGTGATCGACAAGATCACCGAAGCCGGCGTCACGATGTTCAGCCCGGCCAACACCAGCACGGCGTTGACCGACTACCCAGACAACGGCCTCTACTTCCGTGACGCTCCGCCGGACGGTCTGCAGGGCGCGGTCGTGGCGCAGCTGCTCCTCGAGGACGGCAACGCTTCGGCGTACATCCTCAACCTCGACGACGCCTACGGCAACGGCATCGCCGCCGTCATCAACGACGTGCTCACCGCGAGCGGCGTCGAGGTGCTCGGCGTCGTGGCCTACGACCCGGCCGCGACCGGCTTCGACTCAGAGGTCGCCGACGTCGTGTCGCGCCGATCCGGACGCAGTCGTCCTGATCAGCTTCGACGAAGGCAGCCGGATCCTGCGGACGATGATCGAACAGGGCATCGGACCGACAGTCCAAGAACTTCTACGGCACCGACGGCAACATGGGCAACGCGCTCGGCGAGAACTTCGACGCCGGGACCTGATCCCAAGCCGTACGACCAGAAGTCGTACCGTTGACGAGCCCCCGGCGAAACCCGGGGGCTCGTTCGCGTCTCGGGTCGTCAGCCCCCGGTGGCCTTGGCCAACGTGCCGAGGTAGAGCTCGATCACGTTCGGGTCGGCGAGCAGCTCGCGGCCGGTGCCCGTGTAGGCGTTGCGGCCCTGGTCGAGGACGTAGGCGCGGTGGACGACCTGCAGGCAGCGGCGGGCGTTCTGCTCGACCATCAGGATCGCCACGCCGGTGGCGTTGATCCGACGGCACTGGAGGAACACCTCGTCCTGCAGGCTCGGCGACAGACCCGCCGACGGCTCGTCGAGCAACAGGATGCTCGGCTCCAGCATCAGGGCTCGACCCATCGCCACCATCTGGCGCTCGCCGCCCGACAAGGATCCGGCGCGCACCCGCGGCCCGCTCGCGCAGACGTGGGAACAGCTCGGTGACGTACTCGAACCGGGTGTCGAACAGGGCCGGCTTGAGGTAGCACCCCATCTCGAGGTTCTCGCGGACGGTCAGGCTCGGGAAGACGTTCTTCGTCTGCGGCACGTACCCGACGCCCTTGGGCACCAGCTCGTACGCCTGCTTGCCGGTGATGTCCTCGTCGCCGAGCGTCACGTGGCCGGAGCGGATCGTGCACTGGCCGAGCACGGCCTTCAGCAACGTCGACTTCCCGGCGCCGTTGGGCCCGATGATGCCGACGAACTCGCCCGCGTTGACCACCAGGTTGCAGCCGTTGAGGATGTTGACCTCAGGGATGTAGCCGGCGACGAGCTCGGTGGCGTTCAGCACCGACGTCTCGGGCGCCGCGACCTCCGACGCTTCCGCGGGCATGTCACTCATGCGAGCTCACTCCAGTTCCTCGAGCAGCGACGTGCCCTGGTGGGCGCCCAGGTAGGCGTCGATCACCGCGGGGTTGGTCGAGATCTGGTCGGGGGTGCCCTCGGCGATGACCTGCCCCTCCGCCATCACGATCACCCAGTCGGACACGTCATGGACCATATCCATGTCGTGCTCGACGAACAGCACGGTCATCCCCTCGTCGCGCAACCCACGGATGTGGTCGTTCAGGCTTTGCTTGAGGGCCGGGTTCACTCCTGCCATCGGCTCGTCGAGCATCACCAGCCGTCGGGTTCGTCATCAGCGCGCGTGCCATCTCGAGCAGCTTGCGTTGCCCGCCGGACAGCGCCCCTGCGTACTCGTCGCGCATGTGGTCGAGCGTGAAGCGGGCGAGCAGTTCGTCGGCCCGTTGCCTCGATCTCGCGCTCCTGCGCCTTCCACAACGACGGCACCAGGGCGTTCCACCACTTCTCGCCCCGCTGATCCGTGGCGCCCAGCTTCATGTTCTCGATGACCGGCAGCTTGGTGAGGCTCTTGGTCAGCTGGAACGTGCGGACCATGCCCATCTTGGCCGTCTTGTGCGGCGCCACGCCACTCATCTCGTGGCCGTCGAACTGCCACCATCCCGGTGTCGGCTCGTCGAAACCCGTCAGCAGGTTGAAGAACGTCGTCTTGCCGGCGCCGTTCGGTCCGATCAGGGCGGTGATCGAGCCACGCTGGACCTGGACCCGCTCGACGTCGACGGCGAGGATGCCGCCGAACTGGCGCACCATGTCGCGCACCACGAGGATCGGATCGGGCTTGTCGACGCCCGGCTCGGCCGCGACCGACGGCGAGGGCGCTCCGCGCCGCGGCCGCGGTCTCGGACAACCCGCGCTCCGCGGTCGCGTCACCGGCCA
This sequence comes from Ilumatobacteraceae bacterium, assembly GCA_963776935.1. GTDB lineage: Bacteria > Actinomycetota > Acidimicrobiia > Acidimicrobiales > Ilumatobacteraceae > JALOLG01. The sequence continues at coordinate 1,013,907 of CAVZOP010000002.1, forward strand.
TCGAACGCCATCTCCTTGCGTTGCCGAACAGACCCTGTGGCCGGAACACCATCAGCAGCATCAGCATGAGGCCGATCAGGGCCAGGTTGATCTGGCCGACCTGGGTGGAGTCGATCAGCGTGAAGTCGCCGATCCGGATCGGTCCGTCCTTGGTGATCTCACGCAACGTCGTCTCGATGAACACGAAGATCGCCCAGAACAACATCGGCCCGACGATCGAGCCCGACACCTTCGCCACACCGCCCAGCACGAGCGCCGTCAAGACGTAGAACGTGACGTCGCGGCTGTAGTTGTCGGGCTGCACGCTGCCTCGGTCGAGGGCGAAGATCATGCCGGAGAACGAACCGATCACACCGCCGAGGATCAGCGACTGCATCTTGTAGCTGTAGACGTTCTTGCCGAGGCTGCGCACGGCGTCCTCGTCCTCGCGGATCGCCTTCAGCACCCGGCCCCACGGGCTCTTCATCAACACCCACACGAGCGTGCCGATGATGGCGACGAGGATCCATCCCACGATCAACGTCCACAACTGGCGCCCGGTGAACGTGAACCACCAGAACCCGTACGAATCGGCCGAGGCTCGATTCCGAGGTCGGTGCCGACCTGTCGGAAGTCGCCCGAGAACTCGTTGATGCCGTCGCTGCCACCGAAGACCTTCCTGAACTGCACCGAACGTACGCAGAGTCGTACGATCTCGGCGGCCGCGATCGTGACGATGGCCAGGTAGTCGGCTCGCAATCGAAGCGTGGGGATGCCCATCAGCAGACCGAGCACGATCGAGTATCCGATGCCGATCGCGATGCCCCACCAGAACGAGATCGCGAAGTAGTGAGCGGTCATCCCCAAGCCGTACGCGCCCGCGGCCATGAACGCCGCTTGACCGAAGTTGAGCAGGCCGGTGAAGCCGAACTGCACGTTGAGCCCGATCGCGGCGATCGCGAAGTAGCACCGCGTTGATGCCGATGAACGCCTTGAACGTGCCCTCGAAGATCGCCTCCCAGTCCATCAGCTCTCCTTCAACCCACTCTCTCCGCTCGACCGAGTATTCCTTGCGGCCGGATCAGGAGCACAAAGATCAGGATCAACAGTGCCGGCGTGTTCTTCAACTCGCTCGGCACGACGAACGTCGCCAGCTCGACGAGCACGCCGACGAGGAACCCGCCGACCAGTGCGCCGTAGGCCGAACCGAGGCCGCCGAGCGTGATGCCGGCGAACATCAAGAACAGGAGTCGGGACCCCATGTCGAAGCCGACCTGCTCGTCGAGGGCCCGGAAGATGCCGCCGAGGGCGGCGAGCGAGCCGGCCGTGATCCAGACCAGGCGGATCACCTGCTGGCTGTTGATTCCGGTCGCCGAGGCGAGATCGGGGTTGTCCGATGACGGCGCGCACGGCCTTGCCGATGCCGCGTGTACTGCAGCGTCGACGCCACGGCGATCAGCACGACGAGCGAGATCGCGGCGGTGACGAGGTCGCGCGGTGTGATGGTGATGGGGCCGATGTCGACACCCTCCTGCAACGAGTAGTTGCGTAGCGGACGGGTCCGTCCGCCGAACTGGAACAGGAACAAGTTGCGCAACATGATCGACAGGCCGACGGTCACGACCATCTGGGTGATGAGCCCGATGCCTCGTCGCCGGAGCCGGGCGAAGATGACCCAGTCGTTCAACCAGCCGAACACGCCGCCGACGGCGACGGCGATGGGCACGGCGAGGAAGAGTTGGAACCGGCCGTCGTCGTCGATCAGGGGGAGGAAGCCGAGGAAGGCGAGAAAGCCGACCCCGGTGACGTTCAGCAAGAACGCCACCAACGCCCCGAACGTCACCAACTCTCCGTGGGCGAAGTTGGTGAGGCCGGTGGTGCCGAAGATCAACGACAGCCCGACCGAGCACATCGCGATCACGAGCCCGAGGCGGATGCCGTCGGCGAGGCGCTGGGCGAGCTTCTCGATCCCGGTCTGCCCGACCGCTCTGGGATTCACCGGTGAAGAAGTTGACGATCTTCGTGTTCGTCGTGAACGAGTCCTGGGTCACTGTCTGCTCGGCGAGCGAGTTGGCGGCGATGCCGAGGCCGTCGGGAAGGGTCTCCTCGTCGAGGCGTACCACGTAGTCGGCCCTGGCCGGCACGTCGAGCAGGACGATGCCCTCGGCATCGGTGACGCCGGAGGCCACCTCGTTGCCGTCGGCGTCGACCACGGTGATGGTGACGCCCGCGACCGGCTGGTTGTCGGCCCGGCCCGCGCGCGTCGCGCTGCTGGTCTCGGACCTGGGCCCGGATCACCAAGCCGTCATCCTGAGCGTGGGCCGGCGATGCGCCGAGCAGCAACAGCCCGGCCAGCGCCGCGAACAGGGCGAGGACCACACGTTTCAGTTGCGTTCGTGTCAACTCGCTCTACCCCTGCCCGGAGGCTTCGAATGCCCGCCACGTGGTCGGTCATTCCACTCGGTCCGGGGTCGACCGTCAAGCGTGGGTCTCGACGAGAACGGTCGAGGAATCACGCACAGCGTTCTGATCGGCCGGCGGCCGGCGGGTGTCGAGAACGATTTGCGTCGTCACGACCGTCAGTGCGGTCGCCCCCGCCACGTGGAGCCCGACGAGGAGCTCCGGGACGCCGTTGAAGTACTGGACGTAGCCGACCGTGGCTTGGAGGGCGGCAACGAACAACCACGTCGTCATCACCGGCGTCATCGCCGCCCGTTCGGCGCGGTGCCGGCGGACGCGCCACACGAGCCCCAAGGCGACCGCGATCGTCACCGTCACCGTCACGCCGTGGATCCGAGCCACGGTCGGGATGTGGAACCCGAAGCGCCGCACGTCTTCGTCGCCGGCGTGCGGGCCGGCACCCGTGACGAGTGTGCCCGTGAAGATCGCGAGTGACGCACCCGCGGCGACGGCGAAGGCGATCGCGCGCGTGACCGGTGAGACGGTGTCGCGGCGCGCGACGCCGTCGGGCTCGCCGGCGCGACGCACGAGCACGGTCGCGTTGGCCACGAGCACCATCGACAGCAGGAGGTGACCCTGCACCGCGACCGGATGCAGGTCGACGAGCACGGTGATGCCACCGAGCACGATCTGGCCCAACACGCCGCCGACGAGTCCCACCGACCACCAGGTGAGGTCGCGCCGGCGTGGCTCGCGCACCAGCGAGCCGAGCACGGCGGCGATCACGGCAACGCTCACCAGGCCGGTGAACAGCCGGTTCACCTGCTCGATCGCGGCGTGCCGGCTCGACACGTCGATCAGCTCGCTGTCGTTGCAGTTCGGCCAGTCGTCGCATCCCAGCCCGCTGCCCGTGAGCCGCACCGCGACGCCGGTGACGACGATCGCGCACACCGCGAGCAGAGCGCCGATGGTCACGGCGCGGTACTGAGATGGCGACAACCGCATGACCCCGCCAGATTACGACCGCCACCCCGCCCACCCAGAATGCCCGCCCGACCCGCGACCCCGCCCGACTCGCGATCCAGGCCGACCGTCGATCCAAATCGAACAGTTCACGCGAACGCCCCACCACCTGCGCACCAGATCGAACAGTTCGACTCGACGACATCGCACGTCGACCAGGCCCACCGTCGATCCCAATCGAACAGTTCACCGAACGCCCACCACCTGCGCACCAGATCGAACAGTTCGACTCGCACGAATCGCGACCACCACCCACCGTCGATCCAAATCGAACAGTTCCCGAGCCCCACCTGCGCACCTCGCGCGACGGGCGACCGGCGGGTCAGGTGTGGCGGATCGACATGCCGCCGTCGACGGCGATCACGGCGCCGTTGACGAAGCTCGCCGCCGGCAGGCACAGGCTGAGCGTCATGTGGGCGACCTCCTCGGGATCGCCGTAGCGGCCGAGCGGCACCCGCCGGCGGGCGTACGTCGCCTTGGCATCGTTGGGGATGGCGGCGGTCATGCCGGTCGTGATCGGGCCGGGGCAGATGCAGTTGACCGTGACGCCGTGGCGGCCGAGCTCGACGGCGAAGCTCTTGGTGAGACCGATCACACCGGCCTTCGTCGCCGCGTACGCCACCATCCCGGCACTGGTGACGATCGCCTCGGTCGACGCGATGTTGACGACACGGCCGGCGCCGGATGCGCTGAGGTGCGGCAACGCCAAGCGGATCAGGCGGGCGTGCGCCGTGAGGTTGACGTCGACGGTGCGCGCCCAGCCCTCCTCGAACTGGTCGGCCGGCTGGAACGCCGAGTTGGCGATCGCGACACCCGCGTTGTTGACCAGGATGTCGATCCCGCCCGCCCACTCGACCGCGGCGGCGACGAGACCCGCCAGCTCGTCGGATGACGACACGTCGCAGATCACGCCGAGCGCGGCTTCGTCGCCGTGGACGGCGCGGATCTCGTCGACCACGACGCTCACCGCGCCGTGCTCGAGATCGGCGACGACCACGCGGGCACCCTCGTCGGCGAACAGGTGCGCCGTCGCCCGGCCCATGCCGCTCGCGGCGCCGGTGACGATCGCCCGCTTGCCGGTGATCGAGCGCGACAGCGCGCTCAGCTTGGCGTCGGTCACGGCCGGATCTCGTAGAACGCGTTCACGGCGTGGTCGACGGGGAGTTTGCGGAACTGCGTGAACCCGGCTTCGCGGGCCATCGCCTCGGCCTTCGATGCCGGCAGGCCGAGCGTGCCGAGGCCGGCCCCGCCCGGCTCCGACAGCGCCGACGACATGCACGACAGCACGCTGATGCCGTACATCAGTGGCGCCATGGGGTTCTTCTCGACGTTCTCGGCGAACGTATCTCTCGCCTTGATGTCGACGAGCAGCCACGTACCGTCGTCGGCGACGGCTCGACGGATGGCTCCCATCATCCCCTGCGGATCGGTCATGTCGTGGAGGCAGTCGAACGTCGTGACCAGGTCGACGGAGTGGTCGTCCGGCATCGGATGCTGCCGCGGATCGTGGAAGGCGACGTTGGCGGCACCGGCTTCGGCGCGCTTCTCCTCGGCCCGTCGCAGCGCGTGCTGGGAGATGTCGTACCCGGTGAAGTGGCTGGCCGGGAAGGCGCCGGCCATGAGCAGCGCCGCCCCGCCGGCGCCACACCCGATGTCGACCACGGTCGCGCCCGCCGTCAGCTTGTCGACTATGCCGTCGAGTGCGGGGAGCACCACGGGCAGCAGGAAGGCCCGATTCCACGGTTCGAAGCTGCGCTCGATGCCGACCGCCCCCTCGGGGCCGTGGCTGTCGTAGTCGTGACCGACGCCGGACCGGAAGCTCTCGGGCATCCGCTCGAGCGTCTGCATCGTCTGCGGGAGGCGGTGGAACATCCCCATCCCGAACGCCGGATGGTCGGGCGCGGCGAGCACGGCCACGGCCTCCGGCGTGAGCGTGAATCGCAGCTCCTCACCGTCCGGCTCGACCGTGATGAGCTTGGCGGCGGCCTGGTTGTAGGCCCACTCTCGGACCCACCGCTCGTCGAGACCGGCGGCGTCGGCCAGTTCGTCGGAGGTCATCGGGAACTCGGCGCCGGCGAGTGCCCGGTAGAGCCCGAGCCGATCGCCGAGGTGGATCATCCCGGCCGTGACCGCGCCCTCCAGCTTCGAGAAGACCTGGAACGCGTACAGCTTGACCAGATCGGGATCGGCCATCGCCGGGTCGGGCGGTTGACGGCGGGGATCGGCCATCCGCCGAAGCTAGTCGGGTGTCAGTGGGTGCGGTCGCTCCGCGGCAGGTGTTCGACGTCGGACAGCTTGAACAGGCTGAACGTGAAGCCTTCGTGTACGGGAAGGGCGACGAGGCGGCTGATCGACGCGTGGCCGAGCACGAAGCGGTCCCACTCCCACGGGGTCGGCTCGAGCCCGAGCATGTGGCAGATCACGACCGAGTTGGTGCCGGCGTGGGCGATCACCGCGATCCGCGCGTCCGGCTCCTCGATCTGCCAGACGGGAAGGTCGTGCTCGACGCGGTGGATGCCGCGCTCGGCGAGGAACAGCGAAGCCCCGAGGCGGATCCGGTCGGTGAAGTCACGTACCGACTCGCCGCCCTCCAGCCCCGCCCAACGTCCTTCGACCGGACGTTCGCGCATCTCGCGGTAGGCCTGCTCGGCACGCTCGGCGGGGGTGCCGTGCCAGCCCGGGTCGCGGATCTCCTCGAGCCACTCGTCGATCTGTTCCTCGCGGCCGAGTGCGTCGAGCACGGGCGCCGCGGTCTGACGGGCGCGGGCGAGCGGCGACACGAGGACCTCGTCGAAGATCTCGTCGTTCATCGCTGCCCCGAGGTGCTTGGCCTGGCGGTGGCCGAGTGCCGTCAACGGTGGGTCGACGACGTTGAGTCCGTCACGCACCCATTCGGGCTGGGCGTGACGGACCAGGACGATCTCCATGGCACTGCATGGTACGGAAGGAGTTCGCGGCGCACCGTATGGCATTCGGCACGCAGTCGGCGATCAGCCACGGTTGGGACGGCCGTCCGGTACCTTTGCCCGTGGTGAGCGAATCGGGTGGCGGCCCCACGAGTCCTGGCTGGTACACCGATCCGGCTGGACGGTTCGAATACCGCTACCACAACGGTGTGGTGTGGACGTCCGATGTCGCCTCGAACGGTCAGCGCTACGTCGACCCGCTGGCCGCTGGCGTCGCTCCTCCGCCATACACCGTTCACGTCGGCAATCAACCGAGCGACGTACGCGGCAATGGAATCGCCATCGCGGCCATGGTGTGCGGGATCGTGTCGGTCGTCCTCGGCTGGCTGCCGGTGGTGTTCGCGATCGCGGTGGTGCTTGCCGTGCTGGCGATCATCTTCGGGATCGTCGGGATGCGCCGATCCCGCGCGACCGGCCGCCGCAGGGGATTCGCGATCGCGGGAGTCGTCACGGGTGCGCTCGGGATTCCCATCGCCGTCATCGGCCTGATCTTCACGATCGCGGTGTTCACGCGCGATCGATCGCTACGAGAACCCGCCCGAGTCGACGTCGTCGATCGAATCGTGCGAGGTCGAGGCGGGGCGGGCACGAGCCGAGGGCGAACTGCGCAACGACGGGACCCGCTCCAGTCGATTCACGATCCACGTCAGGTTCCGATCACAGCCGTCGGGGATCACGATCGAGCGCCTGGCGACGGTGCCGTCGACGGCACCGGGCCAGACCTCGGAGTTCGCCGTGAACCAGTTCCTGTCGGCCGAGTTCGTCGAGTGTGAGATCACCGGTGTCTACGGGCCGTTGCCATTCGGCCTCGAGCTCGATTGACCGCGGCGCGAGGCCCACGCTGACGACAGTCTCGTCGGTCGCCGTTACCCTGCGTCGCGATGCTGCTGACGCCGCGATACGACGATCCGGCGTTTCTCCAGTTCGAACTGTCGCTCGGCGATCCGGCGGTGCCGTTGCTGCGACAGCGGCGGCGACTCGCGTCACTCCTCGCCGGACTCGACGCCGAGCAGTGGGCGGCGGGGACCCGGTGCGAGGGATGGTCGGTGCAGGACGTGGTCTTCCACCTGGTGACGACGAACCAGTTCTGGGCGTTCTCCATCGCGTCCGCGCTGGGCGGTAAACCGACGCGCTTTCTCGCCGCGTTCGATCCGGTGGTGTCGACCGTCGAGCTCGTTGACGCTGCCCGGTCGCAGACGCCCGCCGAAGTGCTCAACAGCTTCGTCGATACGAACGAGGCGATCGCCGTGGCCATCGCCGAGATCGACGACGAGGGATGGTCGACGCTGGGAGAGGCTCCGCCGGGCCACGTTCCGCTGCGCGCCCTCGCCCTGCACGCGTTGTGGGACTCGTGGATCCACGAGCGCGACATCGTCCTGCCGCTCGGGCTCACGCCGGTCGAGGAGCCCGACGAGATCGCCGGCTGTCTCCGTTACGGCGCCGCTCTCAGCCCGGCCTTCGGTGTGGCCGCGGGCACGACGCGGCAGGGGATGATCGCGGTCGAAGCCACCGACCCGGACGTCCGCTTCGTCGTCGAGGTCGGCGCGTCGGTCGTCGTGCGCGCCGGTGACGCCACGTCCGACGCGCTACGCCTGCACGGCCCGGCCGTCGAACTGGTCGAGGCGCTCGCGTTCCGTGTACCGCTCCCCTGCCCGGTGCCCGATCACCAACAATGGCTGCTCAGCGGGCTCGCCGAGGTCTTCGACCGCGAGCCGTGATCAGGCCTCGGGGCCGTGTCAGTCGTCGAGGATCTTGTCCGCCTTGCGTTCGATGCGCTGACGTTCCTTCTTGGTGAGGTTGCCGGCGGCTTGCTGCTGTGCGGCTCGGGACTTGGCGTTTCGTGCGTGCGCCTTGTCGGGCATCGGATAGTTGCCCGACTCCTTCTTGGCGTCAGCGGTACGCGCCTTCTCGGGCAATCCAAAGTCCTTGGCGGGAAGCTTCTCGCGCTTCTTCGCGGTGAGTTCGGCCATCAGGCGCTCCTTCCTCTCGTCTGTCGAGCACGTACCCGCTTCGGCGGGATGTAAACCGACCGCCACGCCCCTTCGCGATCGGTTGTCGTGGTGCCCCCTCGCCACGCCGGCGGCACTCGCCGGTGACATGCTGCACGCATGCCCGAATCCGATCCGAAGTCGAACCTGCACCGGTACCTGCAGATCGCCCGTGATGCGCTGCTCTGGAAGCTCGACGGACTCTCGGAGTACGACGTCCGCCGGCCGATGGTGCCGACCGGTACGAACCTGCTGGGACTGGTGAAGCACGTGGCGAGCGTCGAGGCCGGCTACCTGGGCGCCACGTTCGGCCGACCATTCGACGAGCCGATGCCGTGGCACGACGAAGACGCCGAGCCGAACGCCGACATGTGGGCGACCGCCGACGAGTCGCGCGAGGCGATCGTCGGGCTGTACCACCGGGTGTGGACGCACTCGGACGCCACGATCCAGGGGCGAGGGCTCGACGCCGTCGGCCATGTCCCGTGGTGGCCGGACGACCGCAGCGAGGTCACGTTGCACACGATCCTGGTCCACATGATCGCCGAGACCAACCGCCACGCCGGACACGCCGACATCGTCCGCGAGCTCATCGATGGCACCGCCGGGCTGCGCGTCGACAACGACAACATGGCTCCGGGCGACCCGGCGTGGTGGGAGGCCTACCGGGACCGGCTGGAGAGCGTGGCCCAGCAGTTCGGCCGAGGCTGACCACGGCGCCGGGTCCGACACGCGCAAAGGCTGGCGCTGACTGGATCAGACGGTGCTGGCGGTCGACGCGATCCAAGCGTCGTACAGGCGGCTGTACGTGCCGCCGGCGACGATCAACTCATCGTGGTGGCCGTCCTCGACGAGGTGGCCGTCGTGGAGCACGAGCACCCGATCGGCCCGGGCGGCGGTCGACAGCCGGTGGGCGATGGCGATCGTCGTGCGGCCCTCGGCCAGGTGGGACAACGCTCGCGACATTCGAACCTCAGTGAGGGCGTCGACGGACGACGTGGCCTCGTCGAGGAGGAGCACGTCGGGATCGGCGAGCCCGGCTCGAAGGAGGGCGACGAGCTGGCGTTCGCCAGCCGACAACTGCTCACCGCGCTGGCCGACGCGTGTGTTCAGACCGTCGGGCATCGCGTCGAGCCAGTCGATCACGTCGAGCCTGGCGACGACGGCGAGGATCGCCGCATCATCGGCTCCCGGACGGGCGAACCGCACGTTGGCGGCGATCGTGTCGTCGAACAGGAACGGCTCTTGGGCGACCACGATGAGCCGGTGACGGAGCTCGTCGTTGTCGACCGCAGTAAGGGGCACTCCACCCAGGAAGATCTCACCGACGGTCGGATCGGCGAAGCGGGCGATCAGTCGGCCGAGGGTGGTCTTGCCGGAGCCAGTGGCGCCGACCATCGCCACCTGCTGACCGGCGGGGATGTGGATGTTGATGTGGCGGAGCACGGTGTCGTCGGACAGATCGCGGTCGGCTCGCGAGCGGTACGAGAACGTCACGTCGCGCACGTCGATGTCGAGCCGGCCGGGTGGCAACGCCTGCGATTCTGCGGGTGGTGGCGGACCGGCCGGGATGTCGAGGACGCCGAGCACCCGGCGCAGTCCAGCAACGGCCGTTTGTGTCTGGTCGAGCACCTCGGTGAACTCGGCGATCGGTTCGAGGAAACGGTAGGTGAGGAAGATGAAGCCGATCATCGCGCCAGCGGTCAGACCACTCTCCGGACCCCGCCACACCCCGACCGCCACGACCGCGCTCACCGTCAGCACCGAAAACACCTCGCCCGACGGGAACAGGAACGCGCCGATCACGTTGGTGCGGATCTGGGCGTCGGCCCGGCGCTTCACCGTGGCGTTGGCCTCACCCTCGAAGTAGCCGCCCGCTCGGTACCGCGCGGATCGTCTCGGCGCCCGACACGACCTCGCTGATCGAGCTCAGCATCTCCGCGTTGCGTTCGCGCACCCGCTCGTAGGCGACCACCAGATGGCGCTGCACCGCGCGGAGCACGAACGCGAGCGGGAGTGCGACGGCGAACGCGACAAGCGCCAGGATCCAGTCGTAGGCGAGCATCACGGCGGCCACGATCAGCATCAACGTGCCGTCGAGCAGCCAGGCAAGGCCGCCCCACTGGAAGAACTGGGCCAGTGTCTCGATGTCGCTGGTCACCCTCGCGACGAGGGCGCCCCGCCGCTCGTCGTTGTGGTCGGCGAGACTGAGGCGGTGGATGTGGTGGATCAGCCTCGCCCGCAGGTCGTACAGGGCCTGCTCGCTGCGCACGCCGAGGCGCACGATCGCGATCCGCTGGGCGAAGCCGGCGACGATCAGGGCGGCGACGGCGACCAGCGCCATCGCACCGACGAGCCCGACGTTGACCGGGTCGTGGCCGACGATGCCGCGGTCGATGGCCTGCTGGATCGTGATCGGCACGACAACCCGACCGCCGGCGCCGACCGCCGCGATCAGCCACGTCACGCCAAGCCCCTGTCGTAGGACCGGTGCCTCCTGAAGGCCACGGCCGATGGCGTTGACCGCGGAGAAGCGGCCGATCGGCTCGGTCACGCCCGCACCTCGACGACATGCTGGCCAGCTTCGGGCTCGGCCGTCCGATCGGTCTCGAACGCCTCGACCAGCGTCCGATAGCTGCCACCGGCCGCCATCAGCTCGGCGTGCGAACCGTGGCCCGCGATCCGCCCGAGCTCGAGGTGGACGACCTCGTCGGCGAGGGCGATCGTCGACGGACGCGAACGCGACCAGCACGACCGTCGCGTTGGCGAGCGAGCGGCGCAGGTTGGCCAGCACGGTGGCCTCGGTGGCGGGATCGAGCGCGGACGTCGTGTCGTCGAGCAGCAGCAGGTCGGGCCGCCGGAGAAGCGCACGAGCGAGCGCGAGGCGCTGGCGTTGGCCTCCGCTCAGGCTGACGCCACGCTCGCCGACGACCGTGTCGAGTCCGTGCGACAGATCGCGCACGAACCGGTCGGCAGCGGCCATCTCGAGCGCCGCCCAGAGCTCGTCGTCGTCGTACCGCGTGCCGATCTCGAGGTTGTCGCGCACCGTCCCCGAGAACAAGAAACCTTCCTGGAACACCAAAGCGCGTTCACGGTCGATCCGAACCGACCCCGAGACCGGCGCCAGCAACCCGGCGATCAACTCGACCAACGTCGTCTTGCCAGCGCCCGTCGGGCCCACGACGGCGACGACCCGACCGGCCGGCACCGTCAGGCTGATCCCCGACAGCGTGGCTTCGTCGGCACCCTCGAACGCAAACGTCACGTCGTCGAGTTCGAGCCCGTTGCCTGGCGCGGCCTCTCCGATCGAGTGCCCGGGATCAGGCTCGATCTTCTCGTCGAGCACGGTCCGGACGCGAGTCCATCCGGCCAGCGAGTGCGGCAGTTCGGACAGTGCGAATCCGATCAGTCGCAACGGGAACACCAACAGCGTGAACATGTAGATGAAGCCCGAGAGCTGGCCGACGGTGAGCTGGCCGGCGTCGACACGGTACGCGCCGAGCACGACGAGGCCGACGTTGACGGTGGAGGGGATCACCTCGAGGGCAGCCTCGAACGTGCCGCGCAGGCGCACTGCACTGACGCGGGCGTCGCGGATGTGGGCGGCGATCGTCGACAACCGCTCGGTCTCACGCGCCTCGGCACCGTAGGCCTTGATGAGCTGGACGCCTTCAAAGCTCTCGTGCACTCCGGCCGACAACGCCCCGAGCTGATCCTGCGCCTCGTTGTAGTGGCGGTCGACACGATGCTGGTAGACGATGTTGAGGACGATCAGGATCGGGAACACGGCGACCGCGACGAGGCCGAGCACGACGTCGGTCGCGATCATCCACGCCCCGGCGACCACGATCATGAGCACGGTGCTGGTCGCAAACGGAATCGGTGCCAGGACGCTCACTGCGGCATCGGCGTCCACACCGGCCCTGGCGACGAGCTCGCCGTCGGCACGTCGTTGATGCCACGGAATCGGCTGGCGTACGAGGCGATCGATCACGTCGTCGGCGAGCGTCTGCGCCACGCGCCATTGCGTGATCCCGGCGAACGTCCGCCTGACGACGACACCGGCCGCGCGCACCAATCCGATGCCGATCAGGAGCGCGATCCCCCCGATCACGGTCGCCACCGCGACCTCACCGTCCTCGAAGCGGGGCAGGATGACGTTGTCAATGACCCAGCGCACCGCGAAGCTCGAGGCGACCGTGCAGAGCGCGAACACCGATGCGCCGGCGACCGCGATCGCGAACGGGCGCGGATGGAGTCGGACCATCGAGACGATCAGTTTCAGCCCGCGACGGGCGCGCTCGAAGCGAGCGGTCGAGGGCGGCGAATCCACCCCGATTGTCTACCAGCGCCCGATTGTCTTCCAGTAGTGGTCGCCCGTAGCGTCGAACGGATGCGATCACGAGGGCGCGTTGTCAGCCGAGTCGCGATCGGGCTCGCCCTGGTCGCCCTCGTCGCGTTCTGGACCTACGCGTTGTTCTTCGCGTCCAAGGAAGCGGTCAACAAGATCGGTGACCGCGAGTGGGCGGCCCGGGCGGAGACGATCTGCCGGCAGGCCAACGAGGCACGCGGCGAGCTGACCGACCTCCGGCGAGTCGATCCGGACGACGTCGAGATGCTGCGCGAGCGCGCCGACATCGTCGACCGGGCCACCGACATCATCGAGCAGATGGTCGAGGACGTCGTCGCCGTTCAGCCGGACGACGAAAAAGGCCAGGCGATCGTTCCCGATTGGGCGGCCGACTACCGGATCTACCTCCAGAACCGCCGCGACTTCGCCGACGAGCTCCGCGGTGGTGAGAACGTCCCCTTCCGCGAGGCGGAGGCCGACGGAATCCCGATCAGCGAACGGATCGAGGCCTTCGCCAGCGACAACGAGATGCAATCGTGCGCGCCGCCGCGTGAGGCACTCTGACGTCGGACCTCAGTGCGGGACCTTCTCGGTCACCGGCTCGCCGATCGGCATCTGCTTGATCACGCGGGCTGGGGCACCCGCGGCGACCGTGTACGACGGGATGGCGCCGGTCACCACGCTGTTGGCTCCGATCACCACGTGTTCGCCGATGTCCGCTCCGGGTAGGACGACGGTGCCGTACCCCAACCATGATCCACTGCCGATGCGCACCGGCCGTTCCGGCATGACCTGACGAGAGATCGGCAGGGTCGGGTCGTCGTAGCCGTGGTTCTGGTCGGTGATGTAGACGTTGTGGCCGGTCCACACGTCGTCGCCGACTTCGATCCGCAGGTGACCGACGATCCCGCTGCCGCGACCGATCAGACACCGGTCACCGATCGACACGACCGGATCGGTGACGCATCGCTGGCCGGGGACCATGCCCGCCGACAGCGTGACGTAGGCCCCGATCATCGTGCCTCGGCCGACGTGGATGTAGTGCTCGTTCATGATCGTGAGCGGCGGGAAGCACATCACGCTCCCCTCGCCGAACGCGCCGAATCGCCGGCCACGCCGTGTCGCGGGACCGATCGCGGCCCACTCGGCCGCCGTCTCCCACGCAACGTGTACGACCTCACCCACGGCTCGCTTGGCGGCCCCGAGCGCTCGGTTCCGCGCCGTATCAGGTGGAACCGGACGGTCGAGCACGAGCCGCGACGCTACCGGACCGCGATCGGCGACGGCCCCTGCACCGTGCCACACGCGCCGAGTGCTCGCTACGGTGACGTCGATGACGGCACCCGTCGCGACCACCCCGTTCGGACGTGTCCACGGTCTCAGCTACACCGTGAGCCGCCACGGGCCGGCACCCGTGGATGTGGCCGTCTTCAAAGGCATCCCGTACGCGACCGCCTCGCGGTTCGAGCCGCCCCGCGCCGTCACGTCGCTCGGCGCCGAGAATGACGCCGGCTTCGATGCTTCCACGTATCGGGCGCGGTGCCCGCAACTGCTCGGCGGAATGGAACAGCTGCTCGGCGGCAGCGCCCTGCCGGCGTCGGAGGAGTGCCATCACCTGAACGTGTTCACGCCGGGTTGCGATGGGGCGCGCCGTCCGGTGCTGGTGTGGATGCACGGCGGTGCGTTCGTGACCGGCAACGGCGCCACGCCGTGGTACCACGGCGCGTCGCTCGCCGCGCTCGGCGACGCCGTCGTCGTCACCATCAACTACCGCCTCGGCGTGTTCGGCTTCACCGGTCGTTCGAACCTCGGCATCGCCGATCAGGTCGCGGCACTGGCGTGGGTAGCCGAGGCGATCGGTTCGTTCGGCGGTGATCCCGACAACGTGACGGTCTTCGGCGAGTCGGCCGGCGGAGCGAGCGTCGTCGCGCTCCTCGCCGCACCCAGCGCCCGCGACCTGTTCCACCGTGCGGTCGCGATGAGCCCCTCGCTGACCCAGCTGCGATCATCGGCGCGCGCCGACGAGGCGACGGGTGAGCTGTTCGCGGCGGCCGGTGTGACGTCGCTCGATGATCTCCGCGCCGCGTCGGTCGACGATCTGTTGGCGGCGCAATCGGCCATGCTCGCCGGGACGACCGCGCCGTTGACGACGTTCGCCCCGACGTCACACACCGATCTGCTGCCGGGCGACATCCTCGACGACGCAGCCGCCGATCCGCGGCCGCTCATGATCGGGACGACACGCGACGAGATGCACCTGTTCAACGCGTTCGACCCGGCCCGGGTCGCGCTCGACGAGCCGGCGATGTTGCGAGCGTTCGAGCGCCGCTTCCCCGACCGGGCGCAGGCGGCCGCCGACGAGTACCGCTCGGCGCGGCCCGATCACACGCCGGGTCAGCTGGTCTCCGCGATGCAGACCGACGAGACGTTCCGCGTGCCCGCCCGCCGGCTCAGCGAGGCGCGGGCGGAGCGCGGCAACGCAACGTGGATGTACTGGTTCACGTGGCCGACTCCGGCGTTCGGCGGGATCTTCGGTTCCTGCCACGCGGTCGACGTCCCGTTCACGTTCCACAACCTCGAACGTCCCGGCGTGCAGGTGTTCACCGGTGACGGCGACGACCGCGTCCGGGTCGCCGATGCGCTGGCCGGCGCGCTGTTGCGATTCGCTTCCGACGGCAAGCCGGGATGGAACACGTACGACCTCGGTGATCGCACGACGCGGCGAATCGACGTGGACTGCGAGACGCTCCTCGACCCCGAGCCGTCGTTGCGCGAGTTGTGGACCGCGAACACGACGACACGAGACATGACGACACAGCTATGACGGCGGGCGTGACGGTGGGCATCGGATCGATCACCGACGTGCCGGGTGTGCGTGTCGGCCATGCCCAACGCGTCGGGCGCGGCTGGCTGACCGGAACGACGGTCGTCTCGATTCCGCACGGCGCGGTCCCGGGTGTCGACGTCCGCGGCGGTGGCCCCGGAACGCGGGAGACCGACGCCCTCGACCCGCGGAACCTGGTCGACGTCGTCCACGCCGTCTGCCTCACGGGCGGGAGTGCCTATGGCTTGGCCGCCGCCGACGGCGTGATGGACGTGCTGGCCCGCCGCGGACTCGGCGTGCGCGTCGGGCCGGGAGCCAATGAAGTGGTGCCGGTCGTGCCGGCTGCCGTCATCTTCGACCTCGGCCGCGGCGGCGACTTCGGCAAGCGACCGGACGCCGGCTTCGGTCGGCGAGCCCTGGTCGCCGCCAGGGCAACGCCGCCGGCACGTGGTGCGGTCGGCGCCGGCACCGGCGCCGTCGCCGGCGGTCTGCAGGGTGGCGTCGGCACGTCGAGCGTCCGGCTGACGTTCGGCAGCGCCGCCGAGGACGCGGTCGTGGTCGGGGCGCTGGCGGTGGTCAACGCGTCGGGCGCGGTGCTCGATCCGGAGACCGGGTTGCCATGGGAAGTCGACGGGTTCCATCTCCGCCGCCCGAGCAACGCTGAACGCACGTCGCTCCGCGAGGTCGCCAACTTCCCGGAACCACTCAACACGACGATCGGCGTCGTCGCCACGTCGGCGCGCCTGACCAAGGCCGAGGTGTCGAAGCTCGCATCCATCGGGCACGACGGCATTGCTCGGGCGGTCCGCCCGTCACACTCCCTGTTCGACGGCGACACGGTGTTCGCCCTCGCAACGGGCGATCAGGTGATCGATGTCGGCGTCGGCGTCGGCCCGATCGCCGGCCGCGAGGTCTGGCCGACGGAGCGCGGCGTGAGATACCGCGGGCCCGACAGCCGGTCGTCGCGCCTGAATCGCATCCTCGACGCCGCCGCCCGGTGCTTCGCCGCGGCGTGCACCGATGCGGTCGTCAGCGCCACCACGATCAGCGACCGACTCGCGTACCGCGACGTGTGCTCATCCAGTTACCGCGATCTCTGACGACGAGGTAACGGGCACCAACATCGCCGACCGTGGGATCGCACGGCCTGCCGCGTCGTCGAAGTCGAAGCTTGGACTTTCGTCGGGACCCCACAGGAGCACCATCAGCACGACGGCGTTGAAGATCGCGTGGGCGACGATGGTGGGCCCGATCCGGCGGAGCAGGTAGGCGCCGACACCGAACGCCGCGCCGACCGACGAAAGCACCATCACGAGGCCGATGTTGCCGGCGCCGCGCACCGGATCGAAGTGGGCCATCCCGAAGAAGATCGCCTGCACGGCAACGGCGGCCGCCGCCCCGAGCCGGGCTCGCAAGCCGCGCATCACGATCCCGCGAAACACCATCTCTTCGACGATCGGTGCCGCCACGACCGCCGTGATGGCCAGCGCGAACACGTACGCGCGGTCGGCGTCGATGTCGGAAACACGCTCGGTGTTGGGCGTGAGCGGGATGTCCAAGGCGAGGATCAAGGCGGCGACCGCGATCTGGACGACCAGCGCCGAGATCCAGATCAGCGGACCCCAGCCGGCGTCGCTCCAGCGCCAGCGCAGCCCGACGTCGGCACTCAGCCGCCCGGTCCCCCACTTGCGGCTGACGTACCAGCACCACACGACCGACGGTCCGTAGGCGAGCGTCGTGAGCACCGCGACGTACACGAGCACCGGCCAGTCGAACCGCGTCAGCACGTCGATCAGCAACCGGCCGCTCACCAGCGATGCCAGCAGGATGGCGAGTGCACCGAACGCGGCCTTGAGTGGGAGCGACGGGTGCGGGGCGGCCGGCGGGGCGAGCGGGATCGGCGCCGGAGCGAACAGCGTGTGTGGCGCCCAGTCATGACCGTCGAAGTAGCGAGCGACGGGATGCCCGTCCGGATCGGCATACCAGCCAGCGGGGGCCGACGAGGGTGGTGGGTGCTGTGTCATGGTCGCAAAGGTGGGAGGCGTAGCGTATTGCCGTGCACCGTGCCACCGTCGATGCCGCGGCGCATGCCCGCTTCGTTGTGGGACGACACGCTGCCCGACGCGCAGCGATGCAACTTCGAGTCGTTGCCCGGTGATGCCGAGTACGACGTCGTGATCGTCGGTGCCGGCCTCACCGGGGCCTGGACCAGCTACTACCTGGCGGCGGCCGATCCCACGTTGCGGATCGCCGTGCTCGAACGGGCGACGGTGGGTTTCGGGGCCAGCGGCCGCAATGGCGGATGGTGCTCGGCGCTGCTCCCGATGAGCCTGTCGACCGTCGCCAGCCGCCACGGACGCGACTCGGCGATCGCCCTCCAGCGGGCGATGCACGACACCGTCGACGAGGTCGGTCGCGTCGTCGCCGCCGAGTCGATCGACTGCCACTACGCGAAGGGCGGAAGGATCGATCTCGCCCGATCGGCGCCGCAGGTCGACCGCATCCGCTCCGAGCTCGCGGAGTACGCGGAGCATGGGTTCGGCGACGACTACCGGTGGCTCGACGCCGACGAGGCGCGCCGGACGTGCGCCGCCACCAACGTTCGCGGCGCGCTGTTCACACCTCATTCCGCGGTGGTCCATCCGGCGCGGCTGACACACGGGATCGCCGCGGCCGCGGCTCGACGCGGGGTGCGGTTCTTCGAACGGACGGCGGTCGAGCACATCGATCCCCACCGCGTCACCACGCCCCACGGCGCGGTCCGCGCCGACGTGATCGTTCGCGCGACCGAGGCCTACACCACTCAATTCGCCGACCACCACCGCGATCTGATCCCGATCTACTCGCTGATGATCGCCACCGAACCACTCGCTGACGAACAGTGGGCCTCGCTCGGACTCGCCGATCGTCCGACGTTCGCAGATGGCCGGCACGTCATCATCTACGGCCAGCGGACGGCCGACGGCCGCCTGGCGTTCGGAGGGCGAGGTGCGCCGTACCACTGGGGTTCGGCCATCACACCGGCTTATGACACCGACGAGCGCGTGCGGGACCTGCTCGTCGCCAGCCTGGTCGATCTCTTCCCCTCGCTGGCAGAGACGCCCGTCACCCATCACTGGGGCGGTCCGCTCGGCGTGCCCCGTGACTGGCAGTGTTCCGTCACGTTCGATCGGGCCACCGGCTACGCCACCGCCGGCGGCTACGTCGGTGACGGCGTCGCGACCACCAACCTCGCCGGCCGCACACTCGCCGATCTGATCACCGGCTCGAGCTCACCGATCACCGCCCTTCCGTGGGTCAGCCATCGCTCGCCGCGGTGGGAGCCGGAGCCGTTGCGCTGGGCCGGGGTCAACCTCGGCCGCCGGGCGGCCGCCCTGGCCGATCGGGCCGAGGCTCGCACCGACCGACCGAGCCGCGTCTGGGGCACCGCGCTCAAGACGCTCCTGCGTCGCTGAAGCTCGACGGCCCGGCGTCGCTGTCACGCACCGGTTCGCGCCCGGGTCACGCGGGATAGCGGTCGGGCGGGTCCGGCGAGCTCAGCCAGGCGTCGAAGAACTCGTCGAGGTCACGCCCCGACACCTCGGCCGCGAGCGATCGGAAGTCGTCGCTCGTCGCCGAACTGCCGTGGTACCGAGCGACCCACTCACGGAGGATCGCGAAGAAGTCGTCGTCGCCGACCTCGCGACGCAGGGCATGCAGAACCATGCCACCGCCCTCGTACACACCGGTCCCGAACAGTTCACCGACGGTCGGCTCGTCGACGGCGATCGCCGCGCCTTGTTGTCCGAGCAACGCCGATTGCGCCGCTGACTCCAGTGGCTGCAGGCCGATCGAGTCGAGCCACATCCACTCGCCGTAGGTCGCGAACCCCTCGTTCAGCCAGATGTCCGACCACCTGGCCGGGCTGACTGCGTTGCCGAACCACTGATGGGCGAGCTCGTGGGCGAGCAGCAACTGCTGCAGATATCCGAGCGTGCCGTCGAAATCGACAGAGCTGAACAACGACCTGCCCTGGGTCTCCATTGCCAGCCCCGGGAAGCTCTCGGTGATCGCCAGGCCGTAGGACGGGAACGGATAGGGACCGAACCACTCCTCGAAGAACTCGAGTTGGTCGATGGTGACGGGCTCGTACGCGTCGAGCGCCGCCCGCGACGACGTCAGCACGGCGTGCACCAGGTCGACTCCGGCGACACTCTCGCCGTCCACCACCTCGTAGTCGCCGATGAGGAGGAGGACCGCGTACGTCGTCATCGGTTCGCGCTCCTCCCAGATCCACGTGACGTCGTCGCCGGTGTGGAGCTCGTCGAGCAGATCGCCGTTGGCAACCGCGGTGGTGCCCTCGGGCACGGTGATCGCGAACCGCCACGTCGCCTTGTCGGACGGATGGTCGGACGACGGGAGCCACGCGCTCGCCCCGTCGGGCTCGTTCAGTGCGTACGAACCGTCATCGGTGTCGTACCAGCCGACCGGAAATCCGGCCTCCATCGACCTCAGCCGATCCGGAGCCCCATAGTCCACGTCGACCACGACGTGGGAGCCGCTCGCTCGCGGCTCCGGAAGCTCCACCAGCAGCTCGTCAGCTTCCGTCGTCCATGGCACCACGACCCCGTCGGCCGACACCTCCAGGATCGCCAGGCCGGCCGCGTCCAGCGGCACCGTGTCGGTGTCGACCAGCAGCTCCAGATCGATCGTCACGTGCCCCGTCAACTGGTCCGTCGCCGGGGCGTAGGTCAGCGCCACGTCGTAGGCGATCACGTCGATGTCGGACGAACCGAGCTCCGGATACAGCGCGTCGCCGGCACCGAGGGTCGGCTCGACGGCCTCGACCGGACCGCTCGACGCCGGGCCGCCCGCGTTCGGCGAGGTCGGCGACGTTGTCGATTCGGGTGTCGATTCGGGTGTCGATTCGGGTGTTGATTCGGGTGTCGACGCGGTCGACTCGGGTGTCGTTGTCGTCGACTCGGGTGTCGAGGTGGATGTCGACGTCGGCAGCGCCGATTCGGCGCGTCTCGCGACCCCCGTCGGGGAGTTCGACGAACAGGCCGCCGCCAGCCCGATTCCGACCAGCAGGATCGCCGCTGCCCGCTCCGATCCGGCCCGACGCACGGCGCGCACGGTACCCCGCGCCGCTGGCAGATGGGGGTCATCGTCCCTGCTTGACGATTCCCAGAAGCAGTCAAGACTTCGCAAAGTGACCTCAAGCGATGTGCCCTCGGCGTCGATCTGCTGTGTAGCAACCCCACCTGACAGGAGCGCTGGACCGCCATGCAAGTTCGCAGATCAATGGTTAGCTGCGTCACCGCCGCTGCCTCGATCGCCGCGGTCCTGTTCGCTGGCCAAATCGCATCCTCAGGTGTGGCGTCCGCCGCCGCACCCACCTCCTGGCTCACCACGGTCAACGCCTACCGGGCGATGTCCGGTCTGGGCCCGGTCACCGAGAACACGACCTGGTCGGCCGAGGCTCAGGCGCACTCGTGCTACATGCTCTACAACGGCATCTCGCACGACGAGGTCCCCGGCAACCCCGGCTACACCCCCGGTGGCGACACGGCAGGCAACAGCGGCAACGTCGCCGTCAGCAGCAGCAGCGCCGCAACCGCCCGCAACCACATCGACCTCTGGATGTCCGGCCCGTTCCACGCGATCGGCATCCTGCGCCCCCAGCTCACGACGAGCGGGTTCGGCATCTGCGCCGACGATGCCGCGAGCGCGTGGCATTCCGGAGGGACGCTCGACGTGCTCCGCGGCATCAATCACCAGATCCCCAGCCCGACCACGGCGACCGTCTTTCCCGGCCGCGACGCGACGCTGTCGATGAACCGCTTCATCACCGAGTCGCCCAACCCACTGACGTTCTGTGGCTGGTCCGGCTCCGCTGGTCTCCCGCTGATCGCCATGATGCCCGGCGGCGTCACGGCGGCGAACGCAACGCTGGTCGGCCCGGCCGGCGAGATCGCGACATGCGTGCTGCACGGCGAGAACACCAACGGCACGGCCCAGTCGATCCTGCGCTCCGACAACGCCGTGGTCGTCGTACCCCGCGAGCCACTCGCCCCCGGTACGTACACCTCGACCGTCACCTCGACGGGCGGCAACGTCACGTGGTCGTTCACGATCGACCCGAACGCCGAACTGCAGACGCCGTCGATCGTTCTCCCCGACACAGCCCCGGCGAGCGCCCGCTCGTCGTTCGAGCCCGTCGTGCCGTACCGCTACGCCGACTCCCGGGTAGGCCGCAAGGTCGTCCCGATCCAGGCCGGCGTTCCGACGACGGTCGACTTCGGCGATACCGCGATCACCGCCGTGAGCGCCAACTTCACCGTCGACCGCCCTTCCGCCTCCGGGTTCCTCACCGTCTACAACTGCTCGTCTGCAGTCCCCGTTGTGTCGACCCTGAACTTCACGGCCAGCGCCGTCCCGAACCAGGCGTTCGTCGCCCTCTCACAGGGCAAGCTGTGCCTGTACTCCCCGGTCGACACCGAGATCATCATCGACGTCAACGGCTACTTCCGGGCCGGCTCGAGCGGTAGCTCCTCCGGCTTCTACCCGGTCGCACCGAACCGGCTGTACGACACCCGCCCGGATGACGTGCTCGCCCTCGAAGCCGGCGTGCCCCGCGCGATCCCCGTCGAAGGTGTGGCCGGCGGCGCCCCCGCCAATGCCAACGCCGTGGCGCTCAACCTCACCGTCGTCGCCCCGTCCGGCTACGGCTTCATCAGGGCCTACCCGTGCGACCAGAGCGCGAGCAGCGAGGTGTCGAACGTCAACTTCGAGCCCCTCGAGAACCGACCCAACTCGGCGATCGTCCCGACCTCCGCCAGCGGCACGATCTGCGTCGTCTCCAACGCCGCCACCGACCTGCTCGTCGACATCGCCGGCTACTTCGTCGCCGACGCCGGTTTCCAGTACACCCCACTCGTGCCGGTCCGGCTGCTCGACACCCGCTCGATCTACACCAACCTCAATCCCGACACCGGTGGTGCGACACTCGCCGCCGGCCAGATCGTGCGACTCGACGTCGCCGGCACCCGCGGCATCCCAGCCGACGCCGAGGCGGTGTCGGTGAACGTCACCGCGGCCGGGGCCGACGGTGCGGGCTTCGTGACGGTCTACCCATGTGGCGCCCTGCCCAACGTGTCGAACCTGAACTTCAGTGCGTCGACACCAGCCATCGCCAACGGGGCGCTCGTGCCGCTCTCCGACAACGGCGACGTGTGCCTCTTCGCCAGCAACGCCGTTCACCTCATCGTCGACATCAACGGCGTGTGGTCCTGAACGGTTCGGGGTGAACGCCCGCCCTCACCGGCGGATCAGCGGATCGGCGACCGACGCCCGGTAGCGCACGGTGTGCACCGAGTCACCCGACAGGATCGACCCGCGTGCGAGGAGCCGTCCGTGCTCCCAGTTCGACAGGCCGAGCTCGGGCGTGTCGAGCGCGTACTGCCCGTCGACCCACCGCGTGAACCCGTCACCGACGAACGGCGCATCGACGGCGGCGTAGAAGCGGTCGTGCTCGGTGTCGTCGCCGCTGATGAGCGACGCGATGAAGCGTGGGCTGTATCGGTTGCACAGCCGCACCGCGGTGTCGACGTCTTCGACCACGACCAGCGACATCTCGGGCGAGTGCTCCCACTCCCATTCGGTGCGCAACTCATCGACGCCGATCGGCGACGCGAACGGCTCGTCGTGGTCGCCGTCGGCGCGCCGGACGACCACACGACGGGCGAACGCCTCCTCCTCGACGTATGCCACGGACTCCGCTTCGACGTGGAGCCGGCCATCGGTGCCCCGGGCGGCCGCCGCCTCGCGGAGCGCAGCGACGGCTATGGGAACCAATTCGGCGGCCCGCGTCACCGGGACGCAGCAGACGTTGACGGTGTTGCACACCTTGCGGTCGAGTGAGCTCACGAGCGTCTGGTGGAGGCGTTCGGGGTCGGCGGTCTCCCCTGCCACGATCCACGCCCCACCCGTGCCGTGCAGGCTGACGGCGACGCCGGCCTGACGGGCGACCGCACCGAGTTGGGCGACGGCCGGCCCCGATCCCCTGGCGACCGCGAGTGCCAGGCGACGATCGCCGAACAGCGCCCAGCCCGCTGAACGCTCCGCCGAATCGACGAGGGCGACGGTTCCCAGCGGCAGCCCCGACGCGGTGAGCGCCGGCCCGAGGGCGTGTTCGACGATCGCCCGTGCCGTCCCGAGGGCATCGGAGCCGATCCGGAACACGGCCGTGTTGCCGGTGCGCACCACGCCGGCCGCGTCGGCGAACACGTTCGGGCGTCCTTCGAACACGAACCCGACGACGCCGAGCGGAGCACGCCGGATGTCGACGGCCCACCCTTCGTGGACCCGGGTGTCGGCGACGCGGTCGCGGGCGGCGGGAGCGTCGCGCCACGTGCGCAGCCCGGCGATCATGTCGGCCCGCATCTTCGCTGACAGCTCGAGGCGCGTCGTCGAACGACCGCCGGCCGCGGCCCGCTGCGACATCGCTGCGGTTCGCCGCCGCGATCGGAGCGAACGTGGTGTCGTCGGCGAGACGGTCGGCGAACACGTCGAAGAACCGCGTGATCTGCCGCGTCGTCGCACGATCCGAGGACCTCGAAGGCGGCGACGGCGGAGTCGACCGCGGCCGTCGCGAGCGCGTGTTGTGCGGCGGGGACGTGGAGGAGGTCGCCCGTGTCGTGCACGACGACCAGGCGGTCGCCCGCCGCGAACCGCTCCGCCAGATCAGCGGGCACGAACGTCACGCGGTCACCACCGAAGACGATCGGTTGCCCGGCCGTGAGGGAGCCCAGCTGTTCGATCATGACCTTCGAAACTAGATTGCGCACGGTGAGCACCGACAACAACAGCGGGCACGGCGATGGCGCTCAGTTGTATTTCCGCCAACTGCTCTCGGGCCGCGACTTCGCGGTCGGCGACCCGATCGCCTCGCAGATGGTCAACTTCGCCTACCTGATCGGAGACCGGGCCAGCGGCGAGTGCCTGCTCGTCGATCCCGCGTACGCCGTCGGCGAGTTGCTCGACACCGCCGCCGCCGATGGCATGCGCGTCACCGGGGTCCTGGCGACGCACTACCACGCCGACCACATCGGCGGTTCGATGATGGGCCTCGACATCGAGGGGATCGCGGCGCTGCTCGAACGTCAGGCCTGCCCGATCCACGTCCAGCGGGCAGAGGTTCCTTGGGTCGTGCGGACAACAGGGCTCACGCCTGCCGACGTGGACGCCCACGACCCCGGCGACATCGTGTCGGTCGGGGCGATCGACGTCGAGCTGGTCCACACCCCGGGGCACACGCCCGGGAGCCAGTGCTTCTTCGTCCACGGCCGGCTCGTGTCCGGCGACACGCTGTTCCTCGACGGGTGCGGTCGCACCGACCTACCCGGCAGCGACGCGAGCGCGATGGCCGAGAGCCTCAACCGGCTGTCAAAGATCCCCGACGACATCATCCTCTACCCGGGTCACCGGTACTCGATCGCGTCGAGCGCCCTGATGGGCTCCGTCAAAGCATCGAACTGGGTCTTCGACCGCCTCGCCAACCAATAACCCGACCTGTCTGCCTCAGACGACGCCACGGCTCATCTGAGGCAGACAGTTCGGTTTTCACCAGGTGTCGATGAAGCCGCGGCGGCGGGTGGCGCGGTCGGCTGGGGGCGCGGCCCGAAGGAGCGTCGAGATCCAGCGTCGCGAGTCGGCAGGATCGATCACGTCGTCGATCTCGTACACCGACGCGATGCTGAGCGCCTTGCCCCGCTCGTACATGCGGGCCACCATCTCGGCAAAGAGGGCCTCGCGCTCGACGGGGTCCTCGACGGCTTCCAGCTCCTTGCGGTAGCCGAGCCGCACGAACCCCTCCAGCCCCATCCCGCCGAACTCGCCGGTCGGCCAGGCGACGCAGGCGAGCGGGGCCTTCGTGCTGCCGCCCATCATCGCCTGCACGCCGAGGCCGTACGCCTTGCGGAGCACGATGGTCACGATCGGGACCGAGAGATTGGCGCCGTTGACGAACAGGCGGCAGCAGTGGCGCACGATGGCGGAGTGCTCGACGTCGGGCCCGACCATGATGCCCGGGGTGTCGCACAGGGTGACGAGCGGGATCCCGAACGCGTCGCACAGCTGCATGAAGCGCGCCGCCTTGTCGGCTCCGTCGCTGTCGATCGCACCGGCCAGGTGGACCGGGTTGTTGGCGATCACGCCCACCGGCACACCTTCGACGCGGGCGAGGGCGGTGATCATCCCGATCCCGAAGTCGCGCCGGAGCTCGAGCACGCTCCCCGTGTCGAACAGCAGGTCGATCGCCCGGCGCACGTCGTAGCTGCGCAACCGGTCGAGCGGCACGACGTCGCGAAGCTGATCCTGATCTGCGCACTCCCACTCCGCGAGTGGCCCCTGGAAGTACGACAGGTACTGCTTGGCGGCGCGCACCGCGGCCGCCTCGTCCGCCACCACGATGTCGACGACGCCGTTGGCCCGTTGCACGGCGATCGGCCCGACCTCTGTCGGTTCGTAGACGCCGAGGCCGCCGCCCTCGATCATCGCCGGACCACCCATGCCGATGTTCGAGTCCTCGGTCGCGATCACGACGTCGCAACAGCCGAGGATGGCGGCGTTGCCGGCGAAGCAGTATCCGGAGTTCACGCCGACGAGCGGCACCTGGCCCGACAGCTCGGCGAACAACATGAAGGCCAGGCTGTCGAGCCCGGTGACGCCGGTGCCGTCGGTGTCGCCCGGCCGCCCACCACCGCCTTCGGTGAAGAACACGATCGGCAGCCGGATCTGCTCAGCGAGCTCGAACAGGCGATCCTTCTTGCGGTGGTTCTGGGTGCCTTGGGTGCCGGCCAGGACGGTGTAGTCGTACGACATGACGATGCATTGGGCGGCGCGCCCTTCGAAGACGTCGCCGTTCACCGTCGCGACCCCAGCGACGAGGCCGTCAGCCGGGGTGTTCTCGATCAGGTCGGCCATCTCGCGGCGGCGTCGCTGGGCGGCGAGCACCAGCGGTCCGTACTCGATCAACGAGCCCTCGTCGATGAGGTCGGCGACGTTCTCGCGGGCGGTGCGGTGTGAGCGCTCGCGGCGACGGGCGACGGCGGCGGGCCGGGCCGCGTCGAGGCCGATCCGGTGACGTTCGAGCACCTCTGCCAGATCCGGGCGATCGAGGCCGGTCGGGACGGCTGCGGCCACGACCGGCGCGTCCTCGGGCGGCTCGTCCGCCTCGGGGCGACCCACCGCGATCTCGAGGAGCACGTCGCCCGGGCGCACCGTGTCGCCGACGGCGACGACGATCGCCGCCACCAGGCCGTCGGCCGGCGCGACGACTTCGTGGTGCAGCTTCATCGACTCGATGAGCGCCACGACCTGGCCGGCACCGACGCGGACGCCGGCCGCCACCTCGAGCGTCACCACGGTGCCCAGCAGCTCCGAGACGACTCGGATCGCTTCTTGACGGTCCGAGGACTGCTCGGTGCTGGCACTCATCGGCGCCGATCCTTGCAGCCCAGTGCCATGCAACCCCTCAGTCGAGCACGGTGCGGAAGTAGTCGGCCGTGCGCGTCAGGCCCTCGCGAAGCTCCACCGTGGGAGCCCAACCCAGGTGCTTCTGCGCCATGGTGATGTCGGGTTGGCGGCGAGTCGGGTCGTCGACGGGCAACGGTCCGAACGTGAGCTCCGACGACGATCCGGTGACGTCGATCGCCATCTCGGCGAGTTGGCGGATCGTGTACTCGGTCGGGTTGCCGATGTTCACCGGTGTGGTGATGTCGGAGTCGAGCAGGGCGAGGAAGCCGCGGATCTCGTCGTCGACATAGGTGAACGACCGCGTCTGCGATCCGTCGCCGTAGATCGTGATCGGCTCGCCGCGCAACGCCTGGACGAGGAAGTTCGAGACCGCCCGCCCGTCGTCCGGTCGCATCTGGGGGCCGAAGGTGTTGAAGATCCGGACGATTCTCGTTTCGAGGTTGTGGTGGCGTTGGTAGGCCATCGTCATCGCCTCGGCGTACCTCTTGGCTTCGTCGTACACGCCTCGGGTGCCGATCGGGTTGACGTTGCCCCAGTAGGTCTCGGGCTGGGGGTGAACGAGCGGGTCGCCGTACACCTCCGATGTCGAGGCGAGGAAGAACCGAGCGCTCTTCGCCTTGGCCAGACCCAGGCCGTTGTGGGTGCCGAGCCCGCCGACCTTCAGGATCTGGATGGGGATGCGCTCGAAATCGGCCGGCGACGCGGGGCTGGCGAGGTGCATGACCGCGTCGACATCGCCCGGCACCCAGACATAGGTGCTGACGTCGTGCTCGACGAACGTGAACCCGCGCCGCCCGAACAACGCCTCGATGTTGGCGACCGACCCCGTGACCAGGTTGTCGATCGCCACCACCTCGTCGCCGCGATCGAGCAGCGCCCGGCAGAGGTGTGATCCGAGAAAGCCGGCTCCGCCGGTAACGACGACACGAGACATGCCGCCATCGTAGGTTGCAGCCACAAAAGTGCAGGGTGTCAGCTGCGGGGCGGGCAACCTCTGCACGCCTGCCACCCGGCGCTTCCGAGTTGAAGTGCCTGCTCAGCGTTCGTTGTCACATCCCCTGTTTAGGGTGGTTCGTGTCCGGCTTCCCCCTGGTTGATCGCTCGTGGTCAAAGGGGTTTGGTGATGGAGGATCGTGGTGTCGGCGAGGCGATCGCCGAACTGTTGACGCTCGATGTGGCGGGGTGTGACCGGGCCGGGCTGACCGGTGTCGTGCGCCTGGCGCAGCGGGTGCGGGGCTGGGTCGACGCGGTCGACGTGGCGATCGCCCGCCGCAGCCGAGAGTTGGCTGCGGAGGGTCGTTCGGAGTCGGCGGCGGAGGTGCTGACCGGTCATGGGCGACGCTCGAGCCGTGAGACCCGGGCGGTGTCGGATCGTTGCGAGGTGTGCGACCAGATGCCCGGCTTCGAGCACGCCCTGGCCGACGGCGCCGTGTCGGCCGGCCATGTCGATGCTGTCGCCAACGCGGCTCGGGGGCTGGATGATGCGGGTCGGGAACGCTTCAACGGGCTACAGGACGATTTGTTGGGGTTTGCGCGGGTGGAGCCGGTGGCGGTGTTCGAGCGGCGCTGCCGGCTGCTGGGCAAACGCCTCGCCGGCGACGACGGCGAAACAGAGCTCGACACACAGAAAGCATCGGTGTCGGTGCGGCGCTGGATCGACAAACCCTCCGGCATGCACCACACCCACCTGGCGCTGGATCCCGAGCGTGACGCCAAACTGTGGGCGGCGATCGACACCCAACTGGCCACCATCAAACAAGGTGACGGGAACTCGGGCACCCCGATCGACCAACTCTGGCTGACGCGGCCGTGTGCGGCGGTGTCGGGGGAACGGTCAGGGGAGCGGCGGGTGCCGGAGATCTGTGTCCACGTCGACTACCACACGCTGCTCAACGGGTCTGCACGAGCATTCGCTGTGTGAGACCGCCGACGGCATCCCACTGCCACCCGCCACGGTGCGGCGTCTGGCGTGTGAGGCGGCGATCGTACCGATCACGCTCAACACCGCCGGTGAGGTGTTGGACTGCGGTCGCGACGTCCGCGTCGCCAACCGGGCGCAGCGGCGGGCGTTGCGGGCGATGTACCGCACCTGCGGCTACCCCCACTGCGACATCACGTTCGACCGTTGCGACATCCACCACGTCATCGCCTGGCTCCAACACGGATCAACCGACCTGCAAAATCTGTTGCCGCTATGTTCCAAACACCACCACCTGGTGCACGAGGGACACTGGCGACTCACACTCGACAAACACCGCAACGTCACCGTTCACCGACCCGACGGCACCCGGCACTTCCACGGCTGCACGACGAACAGATCCGGTCGGAACGCGGCGGGCACTAGCCGCAACGTCAGCCGTCACAAACCCGGCGCCGGAGCGGGCTCTTCAGGCCGAACGGGTGCCGTCCAGGCGACAGGCCCGCCATGAGAGCAGCCCTGGATATGCGCTCGGCCGTGTCAGCGGCGGCCGACGCCGTCGTACACGAGCCCGGCGTTCCTGACCGCGTCGGGATCGAGGAGGTTGCGGGTGTCGACGATGGCCTTGCCTGCCATCACCGTGGCCAGCTTGTCGAGGTCCAGGTCCTTGAACTCCGGCCATTCCGTCAGGAGCACGACGACGTCGGAGTCGGTGGCGGCGGCGTACGGGTCGGCGCACAGCGTGATGCCCTCGAGGGCCGCGGCGCGGGCCGGATGGAGCGGATCGATCACCGTCGGGTCGTAGGCCGAGACCTCGGCGCCGAAGTGGACGAGGTCGCGGATCACCGAGATCGACGGCGAGTCGCGGAGGTCGTCGGTGCCGGCCTTGAACGTCAACCCGAGGACCCCCACGCGCGAGCCGCTCAGCACGCTGCGCTCGTGGCCGTCGAGGGCGCGGATGACCTTGTCGACCATCCGCGACCGCTGCTGGTCGTTGACCTCGATGACGCCGCGCATCATCGAGAAGTTGTAGCCGTGGTCCTGGGCGATGCGAACCAGCGCCCGCGAGTCCTTGGGGAAGCAGCTCCCGCCCCAGCCAGGGCCCGGGTTGAGGAACGCCGAGCCGATCCGCGTGTCCGAGCCGATGCCCTGCACCACGGCCGCGACGTCGGCGCCGACGGCCTCGCACATCGCCGCCACGGCGTTGACGAACGAGATCTTCATGGCGAGGAACCCGTTGGCGGCGTACTTGATCGTCTCGGCCGATGCCGGATCGGTGATCAGGATCTTGGCGTCGAGCCCGGAATAGAGCGCTGCCACGCGTTCGGCGGCGTCGCGGTCGGCGGCCCCGATCACCACCCGGTCAGGATGCAGGAAGTCGCGGACCGCCGTTCCCTCACGGAGGAACTCGGGGTTGGACACGACGTGAACGTCGTCGCGCCGCACTGCCCGCTCGACGACCCGGGTCGAGCCGACCGGCACGGTGGACTTGTTGACGATGATCGAGCCGGGACGCAGAGATGGGCCGATCTCGGTGGCGGCGGCCTGGATGTAGCTGAGATCGGCGGAGCCGTCCTCGCCCTGGGGCGTCGGCACGCACAGGAACACGATGTCGGCTCCGGCCGCGGCGGTGGCGGCCCCGAGCACGAACTCGAGCCGGCCGGCGGCCCGCGCGGCGGCGACGACCTCGGCGAGGCCGTCCTCGACGATGGGGATCTCACCCCGGTTGAGCAGGTCGATCTTGTCGGCGTCGATGTCGGCGCAGGTCACCTGGTGACCGAGCTGCGCCAGGCAGGCGCCCGTCGTCAGACCGACGTAGCCCGTCCCTACGATCGCAATTGATGTCGGTGGTGCCGTCATCGTGTCGTCTTCCTTCCGCCGTGTTCCGATGCGGCGGTTGAGGCTACCAATGGGAATGGCCGAGCCGACTCGGTGCCCCGCGACCGTCCCCGAACAGCGCCGGTCGTGCCACTACCTTCGGGGCCGTGATGCTGGGCTCGGTGACCGAGGCCTGCGGCGACCCGCCGGGCGCGATCTGCGAGTGGGTGTACGACCGAACCGACGGGAACGGCACCCTCGCCGAGATCGCCGACTGGTTGATCAGCCGGCCGCTGCAGATCCTGCTGATCCTCGTCGCCGCATGGTTGCTGACGAAGCTGGCACGGCGTTGGATCCGCCGGTTCGTCGAGCGCATCGTGAGCCCCGACCGCGAACTGGCGGCCCGCCAGTTCCAGCGGGTCGGGATCCGTCCGCCGCCGATGCTCACCAGCGAGAGTCTCGACCCACGGCGTGAGACGCGGGCGCTGGCGATCTCCGGGTTGATCGGCAGCACCGCATCGGCGCTGATCTGGACGATCGCCCTGATGCTCGTCGCCGAGCGGCTCGGCCTCGACCTCGCACCGTTGCTCGCGGGTGCCGGGATCGCCGGGATCGCCATCGGGTTCGGTGCCCAGAGCCTCGTGCGGGACTGGATCTCGGGATTGTTCATGACACTCGAGGACCAGTACGGGATCGGTGACGTGGTCGACGTCGGTCCGGCATCCGGCGTGGTCGAGCGGATGACGCTGCGGGCGACGGTCCTGCGTGGCGTCGACGGCACGGTCTGGCACGTGCCGAACGGCCAGATCCTCAGGGTCGGTAACCGGTCGCAACTCTGGTCGGTCGCCTTGCTCGACGTCACCGTGGCCTCCGGGTCCGACCTCGGCCGTGTCACGGCGGTGCTCCGCGACGTCGCCACGGAGCTGTGCGAGCGAGAAGAGTTCTCGTCGATGGTGCTCGAAGCACCCGAGGTGCTCGGTGTCGAGGAGATGGCTCTCGACACCGTCACGCTGCGCCTCACCGTGAAGGTCTTACCAGGCAGCCAGTACACGATCCAGCGAGCCCTCCGGGAGGCGATCAAGGTCGCCCTCGACGCCGACGCCTCGGCGACGCAACGAACG
Source organism: Ilumatobacteraceae bacterium (assembly GCA_963776935.1). GTDB lineage: Bacteria > Actinomycetota > Acidimicrobiia > Acidimicrobiales > Ilumatobacteraceae > JALOLG01. The sequence goes on from CAVZOP010000002.1 coordinate 1,045,812, forward strand.
GCCGTCGAGGTGCGGGTGGCGGAGGCCGGCGACGATCAGCGCTCGAGCGCGCCGGGTGGGTGAGGTGCGGGTGCTGTTGGCGATCACGACCCGGCCGAACACGCCGGCACTGGCGCTGGCGATCGGTGTCGCCCTGCTCGGCTGGCTGGCGCTACGGCGGGCGGTGTGGGCGGCCGCCCCGCCACGGCCGGCGCCGAGCGGCGACGAGCGCCCGAAAGCCGCCCGCAACGGATGGATGGAGCCGCCGGCCGTCGTCGCCCTGCTCACCAACGACTACACCGTCCCGCCCACGGCGGTCACCGCCACCGCACTCGACCTGGCGTCGCGTGGCTGGATCCAACTCGCCTATGCGGGCGACGAGCTGGTGGTCTTCACCCGCGGCAGCGGCCGCCAGGGCGACGTGCTCCGGCCGTTCGAGCAGCAGGTACTGAACCACCTCGCGGCCCAGACGTTCGACGGCGTGACGTCGGCGGCCACGCTCGTCACGGCGCAGAGCCGGCTGACCCGCCGCTGGCGACGCCGTTTCCGTACGGGCGTGGTCGCCACCGCCCGGGAGTACGGGCTCACGCGAGGTCGGTACGGCCCCGAGCAACTGGCCGCTCCGGCCATCGCCGCCGTGTTGTCCTTCGCACTCGTGATGGTCGCCTGGCGGACCGGCGACGACCAGATCGGCACCGCCGATTCACTCGCGCCGCGCCTCGTGTGGATCATCGGCCTGGCGGCAGCCGTCGGGCTCGGCATCGACACTGTGCGCGTGTATCGATCGGTCGCCGAGCTGCCGACCGACGACGGTCTGCGCCGCGCCGCCAAATGGCTCGGCTATCGCGCCCGACTGCTCGCCCGTATCCCGGAGCGGGCGAGCGTCGTCGCTCCGCCCGAACAGCAGCGGGCGCTGGCCGACGCCTGCGTGATGGGCGTCGCCGAGCACGTGATCGAGCAGTTGTCGGTGGCGGCCGAGGACGATCGGCTGGCCTGGAGCGATGCCGGTGGCACGCCCCACATCGTGCGCGTGCGCTATCCGACCCGGCCGGCCTACGGCCGCCAACCGCTCGTCGTCACGATCGTCGGCGTGGTCGTGCTGATGGCGTCGCTCGTTGCGGTCGAGCTGCTCGGTCGGGTCGCCGACGGCCAGTTGCTCGAGTCACTCGTCGACCGCTTCCCCGAGCACGACGACCTGATCGCCAACGTCGCCGAGATCCTGGCGGCGCTGATGTTCATCCCGATCGTCTGGTCGCTGTGGGCGATCGTCGCCGGGGTGTTCGACACGGTGTCGGTCACCGAGCGCGTCGGTGTCGTCGTACGCGCTCGACGGCCGGTCGACGTCACGCGATTCGCCCGCGGGCTGCGGCCGATGGCGGATCGCGACCGTTACTCGATGTTCCTCGCCGTCGACGACGGCACGCGGCGGAGCATCACCGCCTGGCTCGCCGACGAGCGCACGGCAGCACCGCAGGGTGCCCAGGCGAGGGTCCGCGCCACACTCCTGCTCGGACACGTACGCAAGAGTGAGCCGATCGGAACCGCCACCCGCCGGGATCTCCCACTGTCGCGATGACCGACGAGCAACAGACGATCGTGGCGCTCGATCTCGAAGGCGTGCTCGTGCCCGAGATCTGGATCGCCGTCGCCGAGCGCACCGGGATCAGCGCCCTGAGCCGCACGACGCGTGACGAGCCCGACTACGACGTGTTGATGCGCGGGCGGCTCGAGCTACTCGCGTCGCACGACCTGACGCTGACTCAGATCACCGATGTGATCGGCGGCCTGGAGCCGCTCGACGGTGCCGCCGACTTTCTCGACCGGCTTCGCGACATTGCCCAGGTCGTGATCCTCTCGGACACGTTCGAGCAGTTCGCGGGACCGCTCCTCGCCCAACTCGGCCGCCCGACCGTGATGTGTCACCGGCTCGTCATCGACGGCGATCGCGTCATCGGCTACCGGCTGCGGATACCGGATCACAAGCGCCACGCCGTGCGCGCCTTCAAGGGACTCAACTATCGAGTCATCGCGGCCGGCGATTCCTACAACGACACCACGATGCTCGCCGAGGCCGACGTGGGCTTGCTGTTCCGTGCGCCCGACCACGTGCGTGCCGAGTTCCCGCAGTTCGACGGCACTCGACGTCGTTCGACGACCTGTTCACGCACATCACGGCGTCGATGTGACCAACTTGCCGTCCTGGTAGACCGACACGATCCGGTCGCCGATGGTGTCGACGTCGAGGGGGTCGCCGTCGACCACCACCAGATCGGCGCGCTTGCCCGGCTCGACCGTGCCACGGTCGTCGAGCACGCCCAGCAACTCGGCGGCAGTTCGCGTCGTCGCCACGAGCGCGTCGCTGGGCGACATCCCACAGCTCACCATCTGCCCGAGCTCGCGCAGGTTCTGCCCGTGCGGCATCACCCCACTGTCGGTGCCCATCGCGACCTTGACGCCTGCGGCGATAGCACGCGCGATCGAGTCGCGGTGGGCCTCCATGACCATCTTCGTCTTGGTGATCGCGTACTCGGGGACGTTGATCCCGCGGTCGGCCGCCTCGAGCACGCCCATCGGCGCCACCAGCGTCGGCACGAGGTAGGTCCCCCGCTCGATCATCATCTCGATCGCCTCGTCGTCGAGGTAGATGCCGTGCTCGATCGACCGCACACCGGCGCGCACCGCCGACTTGATGCCGTCGGTCGCCTGGGCGTGGCTCATCACCCACTTGCCGGCCGCCGTCGCCTCGGCCACCAACACATCCAGCTCCTCGTCGCGGAAGTGTCCGTGTCGCGGGTCGTCACGAGGCGACAGCACACCGCCCGACGTGCAGACCTTGATCACGTCGGCACCGGCGCGGATCAACTCACGGACCTTGCGCCGCATCTCCTCCGGCCCGTCGACGACGCTGCTCGGCTTGCCCGGGTGGGCGATGCCCAGGAAACCGGGGAGGTGGGCGCCGCACACCTGCCACCGGTCGGCGTGCCCGCCGGTCTGGCTCAGGATCGTGATCGAGATCAACATCCGGGGGCCGGCGACGAGGCCGCTCGCCTGCGCCTCCTTGACGCCGAGATCCGAGCCGCCGGCCTCGCGGACGGTCGTGACACCGGCCGCCAAGGTGCGGGCCATCCGTTCCGCGGCGAGGTAGAAGTTCAGCGAGAACGGCGTGACGACCGACGACATCGGGTCGAGGTTGCCGTCGGACATGAAGTGCACGTGGCTGTCGATGAAGCCCGGCACGATCGTGCGCCCGTTGCAGTCGACCGCGTCGTCGCCGTCGAGCCCAGGGCCGACCTCGACGATCCGACCGTCTTCGACCACGACGTCGGCGGCGGCCGCCGCGCCACCGTTGCCGTCGAACACCGCTCCGCCGCTGAACACGGTACGCATGGATCTACCGTAGGTGTCAGGACCGCTTCCGTCCCACCCCGCCCATGCCCCACCAGCCCCGCGCGCCCACCATTGCCGAGACGTTCGCCCGCGAGGCGCGCTCCGGACGCGAGCTCTTCCGCCTCCCGATGCACGCCGCCAGCCTCCGGCGGCTGCCCCGTGGCACGGGCCGGCCGGTCCTGCTCCTGCCCGGCCTCGCCGCGACCGACGTGTCGCTGCTCGCCCTCACCCGTTTCCTCCGGCGCCTCGGCCACGACGCCCACCAACTCGGCCTCGGTCGCATCACGCCCGACGTCGCGGGCACGGTCCCACTCGTGCTCGATCGGATTCGGCAGCTCGCCGACGGCGACACCGTCGCTCTCGTCGGTCAGAGCCTCGGTGGTGTGCTCGCCCGCGAGGCAGCGCGCCAGGAGCCGCACCTCGTCCGTCGCATCGTCACGTTCGGATCGCCGGTGGTCGGCGGTCCCGCCTACACCGCGACCCGCAACCGCTACTCGGCCCGCGAGCGCGACGAGATCCGGCGTCGCGTCGACGAGCGATCGCGGATCCCACTCCCGGTGCCCGTCACCGCGATCTGGAGCGCCAACGACGGCATCGTCTCCCCCGCGGCGTGCATCGACCTTCGCCATCCCGCACGTCGAGAACGTCGAGGTCACCAGCAGCCACCTCGGCATGGGGTTCGATCCCGACGTCTGGCGGGTCGTTGCCAGGCGGCTTGCACTCGACGGGACGGGCCCGCAGCGGTGATGATCCATGCCGTGGCACGACGACGAGCGCATGATCGTGAGGCCGTGATCGTGGAGGCGAGATGACCACCGCACCGCTGTCGAAGACGTACGCGACGATCCTCGGCAAGCAGATGGCGTACCACGAGTCGGGCGACGGCGGCCCCGGCGACGACGCCGTCGTCTTCCTGCACGGCAACCCGACGTCGTCGTACCTGTGGCGCGATGTCATCCCTCACGTACGCGACCGCGCCACGCATCCGGTTCGATGCATCGCGCCCGACCTGATCGGGATGGGCGACAGCGACAAGCTCGACGACCCCGGTCCCGGCTCGTACCGATTCGTCGAGCACCGGCGCTACCTCGACGGCCTGCTCGACCACCTCGACCTCGGCGACCGCGTCACGTTCGTCGTGCACGACTGGGGTTCGGCGCTCGGGTTCGACTGGGCCAACCGCCACCGCGACCGGGTCGCCGGCATCGCCTACATGGAGGCGATCGTCCGGCCCCTCGGCTGGGACGACTGGCCCGAGGGTGCTCGCCGGTTCTTCCAGGCGCTGCGATCGCCCGCCGGCGACGAGATGGTCCTGACCAAGAACCTCTTCGTCGAGACGATCCTGCCGGCCTCGATCCTGCGCGCCCTCGCCCCCGGCGAGATGGCCGAGTACCGCCGGCCGTTCGCCGAGCCCGGCGAGGGACGACGACCGACCGTCACGTGGCCACGTGAGATCCCGATCGACGGCGAGCCGGCCGACGTCACGGCGATCGTGCACGAGTACGCCGACTGGCTCGCTTCGGCCGACGTCCCCAAGCTGTTCGTGAACGCCGAGCCCGGTTCGATCCTCGTCGGCCCGCAACGGGAGTTCTGTCGCACGTGGCCCAACCAGACCGAGGTCACCGTCGCCGGGAACCACTTCATCCAAGAAGACAGCGCCGACGAGATCGGCCAGGCGATCGCGACATGGCGCGCAACGATCGTCTGAGCGCGACCGGGGCCACGATGTACGCCCCGGAGATGATCCACTCGGCGCAGATCGTCCTGCCGTGCGCCGACCTCGATCCGACCGTCGAGTTCTTCGTCGACCGTCTCGGCTTCCGTCTCGACGCGATCTTCCCCGCCGACGATCCCTCGGTCGCGGTGCTGTCCGGGCACGGTGCCACGGTCCGCCTCGACGGGTCACTCGACGGCGCAGCGGGGCACCTGCGCCTGCTGTTCGATGACTCCAGGCTGGTCGACGCGGGGACCGTCGTCGCTCCGAACGGCACCGTGATCGACATGGTGCGTGCCGACCCACCCGTCGAGGTGCCACCCGTCGTCGAGGAGCTCGTGATCAACCGGCTCCACGACGAAGCGCGCTGGATCGTCGGGCGCGCCGGGATGCGGTACCGCGACCTGATCCCAGGCCGGCTCGGGGGGAGCTTCATCGCCTCGCACATCCACATCCCCGACGCCGGCCCGGTACCCGACTACGTCCACTTCCACCACGTCCGCTTCCAGATGATCTTCTGCGCCAGAGGTTGGGTCCGCCTGGTCTACGAGGACCAGGGCGAGCCGTTCGTGCTCGAAGCGGGCGACTGCGTGTTGCAGCCGCCCCGCATCCGGCACCGGGTGCTCGAATGCTCGGCCGACCTCGAGGTCGTCGAGATCGGTTGTCCCGCCGAGCACGAGACGATCGTCGAGCACACGATCGAACTGCCGACCGCGCAGCTGCGTCCCGATCGCGAGTTCGGCGGGCAGCGCTTCACCCGCCACCAGGCATCGCTCGCCGCGTGGCGGCCGTGGCACCGGAGCGGCTTCGAGCAGCGTGACCTCGGGATCGGCGACGCGACGGGAGGTCTCGCCGGCGCCAGGGTCGTGCGGGCCGCCGGTCCGCCATCGCCCGAGCGACTCGCCCACCACACCGAGTTCCAGTTCCTCTTCGTGCTCGGCGGCACCGTAACGCTCGACCTTGGCACGCTCGACACTGGCGACGGGAGCGAAGTGCAACTGGGTCCCGGCGACGCGGTGTCGATCCCGGGTGCGGTCCGCTGGGCGCTGCTCGACAGCAGTCCCGATCTCGAGTTGCTCGACGTCACACTTCCCGCCAGCGTCACGCCGCGATGACCGGTCGATCGAGTCACCAGCGTGACTCACCGCGGGCCTGGCTGACCGTCGTCGCCGCCTTCTTCTCGTCGGCCGTGACGCTCGGCATCGCCTACAGCTTCGGCGCCTTCTTCGAATCGATGAGCGAGGAGTTCGGTGCCGATCGCAGCGCGACCGCGGTCATCTTCGGGATCACGACGTTCACGTTCTTCTGGCTCAGCATCATCACCGGGCGCGCCCTCGATCGATGGGGCCCGCGGCCGATCCTCGTCGTCGGTGCGACGGCGCTGTTCGTGGGCTTGATGGCGACCAGCCGGGTCGAGTCACTCACCGCCGGGTACGTCACGTACGGCGCCGGGGTCGGGATCGCCGCAGCGTGTGGATACGTGCCCATGGTCGCTCTGGTCGGCGGCTGGTTCGAACACAAGCGGGCGGTCGCCGTCGGGCTCGCCGTCGCCGGCATCGGCGTCGGCACGTTGGTGCTGTCGCCGCTCGCGGCGGCGTTGATCGACCGCAACGGCTGGCGTGACACCTACGTCGCCTACGCGATCGGCGGAGCGTCGATCCTGCTGCTGTGCATCCCGCTCGTCGACCGTCCGCCCGGGCGGGCGGGTCCGCAACCCTCGCGCTTTGGCGACGCACTCGGGTCGCCGGTGTTCCGGCGGCTCCACCTCTCGGCGTTCGCGCTCGGCCTCAGCCTGTTCGTGCCGTTCGTGTTCATCGGCCAGTACGCCAAGGATCGCGACGTCAACTCGGTCGCGGCGGCGGTGCTGGTCGGGATCCTCGGCGGATCCAGCGTGCTCGCCAGGGTCGGCTTCGGTTCGCTCGTGAGCCGGTTCGGCTCGTTCCGCCTCTACCGCGGCTGCTTCGCGCTCCACGCCGCGAGCTTCTTGTCGTGGGCCGTGGCCGGCTCGTCGTACGCGCTGATGGTCGTGTTCGTGCTCGTGCTGGGCGTCGGGTACGGCGGGTTCGTCGCTCTCGGGCCGATCGTCATCAGCGATCACCTGGGCGTGGCCGGGCTCGGTTCGATCCTGGGGATCTTCTACACGGCGCCCGGGCTCGGCGGCTTGATCGGTCCCCCGTCGGCCGGGTGGCTGATCGACCGGACCGACTCGTACACGCCGGCGATCCTCGTCGCCTTCGCATGCGGCGTCGCCGCGTTCACCCTCCTCCACACGTTGCCGATCGGTGCCGACGGCCGTCTCGCCCGAGCACCGAATATTGAGGTGGACTACTGACCGACCGCGGAGCCGTCTTGTCACCCGACCGTTCACGTCGTAGCGTGCGCGATCGAACATTGTCAGTGGGCGGGTGTGGGGGCACCGCGTACACACGCGGACCCTCAGAATCGAGGGAAGATGAGTCTCCTGACGGCCCCCCTGCGCAAGCTCGTCCCGGTGACGAGCCTGATGTTGGCGACGGCGGTGGTCGCCGCCGGGAGCCTGACCGCTCCCGCCATCGCAGCTCCCGGCGAGAACGTCCGCAACGGGGACTTCTCGGCCGGGACGGATCAGTGGTTCACGACCGGGAACCTGACGCCGACGATCGTCGACGGCCGGCTGTGCGTCGACGTGCCGGGCGGCACCGTGAACCCGTGGGACGCGATCGTCGGCCAGAACGACATCGCCCTCGACGAAGGGGTGACCTATCGCTACGCGTACGAGGTCTCATCGAGCGTCGACGGCAAGAACGCGCGCGCCCTCGTCGGGCTGTCGGTCGACCCGTTCACCGCCTACTTCACCGCCAACGAACTGCTCACCACGACGACCACGTCGTCGAGCAACACCTTCGAGCAGCCGGCGACCACGGCCCAGGGGCAGGTGGCGTTCCAAATCGGCGGCTCACCAGATCCCTGGACGTTCTGCGTCGACAACGTCTCGCTCGCCGCGGGCGGCGAGAACGTCCGCAACGGGGACTTCTCGGCCGGGACGGATCAGTGGTTCACGACCGGGAACCTGACGCCGACGATCGTCGACGGGCCGGCTGTGCGTCGACGTGCCGGGCGGCACCGTGAACCCGTGGGACGCGATCGTCGGCCAGAACGACATCGCCCTCGACGAAGGGGTGACCTATCGCTACGCGTACGAGGTCTCGTCGAGCGTCGACGGCAAGAACGCGCGCTGCCCTCGTCGGGCTGTCGGTCGACCCGTTCACCGCCTACTTCACCGCCAACGAACTGCTCACCACGACGACCACGTCGTCGAGCAACACCTTCGAGCAGCCGGCGACCACGGCCCAGGGGCAGGTGGCGTTCCAAATCGGCGGCTCACCGGATCCCTGGACGTTCTGCGTCGACAACGTCTCGCTCACCGGCGGATCGGCGCCCGAGCCGTACGTTCCCGACACCGGGCCGCGCGTCCGCGTCAACCAGGTCGGGTACCTCCCCAACGGCCCGAAGGGCGCCACGCTCGTCACCGAGGCGACCGACGCCTTGGCGTGGGAGCTGACCGACGCCGCCGGGCAGGTCGTCCGGTCGGGCGTCACACAGCCGGCCGGGATCGACGTCACGTCGGGGTTGAACGTTCACGAGATCGACTTCAGCCGGTACACCCGTCCAGGCGAGGGCTTCACGCTCACCGCCGACGGCGAGACCAGCCACCCGTTCGACATCTCGTCGGCGGCGTACGAGCAGCTGCGAGTCGACGCCCTGTCGCTGTACTACCCCCAGCGCAGCGGCACGCCGATCCTCGGCTCGATCGCCGGCGCCGAATACGCCCGCGCCGCCGGCCACGTGAGCGTGCCGCCGAACACCGGCGACGTGGCGGTGCCCTGCCAGACGCCGGAGTTCTCGCAGACGGTGTACGGCGAACCGTGGACGTGCGACTACACGCTCGACGTCACCGGCGGTTGGTACGACGCCGGCGACCACGGCAAGTACGTCGTCAACGGCGGCATCTCGGTGGCCCAGCTGATGAGCACGTGGGAGCGCAACCAGAACACCCGCTTCACCGACCTCCAGGCGCTGGCCGACAGCACGCTCCCCGTCCCCGAGCGCGGCAACGGCGTCCCCGACGTCCTCGACGAGGCCCGCTGGGAGCTCGAGTGGATGCTCACGATGCAGGTGCCGACCGGCAAGCCGCTGGCGGGCATGGTGCACCACAAGGTGCACGACAGCCAGTGGACCGGCCTGCCACTCGACCCGGCAGCCGACGACAGGGTGCGCGAGCTGCACCGACCGTCGACGGCGGCGACGTTGAACCTCGCCGCTGTGGCCGCCCAGGGCGCCCGCGTCTTCGAGCCCTTCGACGAGGACTTCTCGGCCGAGCTGCTCGACGCCGCCCGAATCGCGTGGACGGCCGCCAACGCCAACCCGGCGCTGTACGCGCCCGCCGCCGACGGGAACTCCGGTGGCGGTCCGTACGACGACTCGGACGTCACGGACGAGTTCTACTGGGCGGCCGCCGAGCTCTATCGTGACGACCGGCGAGCTGCCGTACAAGCAGGCCGTCCTCGCGTCGCCGCTCCACGGCCCGGGCCAGATCCCGGTGGACGGGTTCGACTGGAGGACGATGGCACCGCTCGCCCAGATCGACCTGGCGACGCTGCACAACGGCCTCCCCCAGCGGTGGCAGATCAGGAACTGGGTGCTCGCGGGCGCCGACGCGATCCTCGCCCTCCAGGACCAGCAGCCGTGGGGCCAGCCCTACGCCCCGGCGACCAACCAGTGGGCGTGGGGCTCGACCGCCCAGATCCTGAACAACATGGTCGTGCTGGCAACGGCGTACGACCTCACGTACGAGAACGAGTACCGGGACGGCGTGATCGCCGGCATGGACTTCCTCCTCGGCCGGAACGCGTTGAACATCTCGTACGTCACCGGCTACGGCGACGTGTACTCACAGAACCAGCACAGCCGGATGTACGCCAACCAGCTGAACGCGTCGCTGCCGAACCCGCCTCCCGGCACGATCGCCGGCGGCCCGAACTCGAGCATCCAGGACCCCGTTGCGCAACGACTGCTCCAGGGCTGTGCGCCCCAGTTCTGCTACATCGACGACATCGAGTCGTGGTCGACCAACGAGCTGACGATCAACTGGAACGCGGCCCTGTCGTGGATCGCGTCGTTCGTCGCCGACCAGGACGACGGCGGCCGGAGACCCCAGAACGCACGCTGACGGGCACCGTCAACGGCACATTGCGAGGCACCGCAACCGGCACTGTGATTCGGCAAACTGACCCTTAGAGTGCCTCGGTGCGCCTGGCCGAACGCGACGACACCACGCTCGGGTTGACCGGCGCCGCGATCGCGGTCACCGCGTGGGGTGCGACAGGCGTCGTCATCAAGGCGATCGACATGGAGTCGATGTCGATCGCGTTCTACCGGTTCGCGATCTACGCCGTCGTCGTGGTGGTGTGGATGCGGGTGCGCAACGCGTGGCCGTCGTGGCACATGCTGCGCCACTCGCTCGCGGGCGGCGTGTGCCTCTCCCTCGACGTGGCGCTGTTCTTCACGGCCGTCAAGCTGACGACCATCGTCAACGCCACGATCATCAGCGCCCTCCAACCAGTCCTCGTGATGGCAGTGGCCGGCCCGCTGTTCGGCGAACGGATCCGTCGTCGCGACGTCGCCATCTCGATGGTCGCCGTGGCGGGCGTCGTGGCCGTCGTCGTGCTGTCGACCGGCAAGCCGGAATGGAACGGCGTCGGCGACCTCGCCGCCGTTGGCGCACTCATCGCCTGGACCGGCTACCTCGTGCTCTCGAAGCGCTCGGCGTCCACGATGACGTCGATGCAGTACACGGTGGGGACTGCGCTGTGGACCACCGCGTTCAGCCTGTTGATCGGGTTGGCGGTGGGCCACGACATGGGTCCGCCAGACGTCGGCGACTGGCTCCCACTGGCCGGTCTCGCGCTCATCGGGGGCGTGCTCGGGCACACGCTGATGAACTGGTCGCTGGTGCGGATCCCGCTGTGGATCGGCTCGGCCCTGACGTTGCTGATCCCGGTCTCCTCGTCGCTGCTGGCGTGGGTGTTCCTCGGCGAGTCGTTGAGCCCGGGCCAGCTGGTCGCCATGGCGGTGGTGATCGGCGTGCTGGTGGTGCTCGTCCGTGGTCAGGCGCCTGCCGGCTCGCCGCCGATCAACACCGCGGCCGTCGACACGGTGTGCGCGGCACCCCCGACGTGAGCGATCCCGGATGAGTGGGCCGGGCGACCCGGAACACCCGCGGCCATCGTTATCCGTGCTGGATCTGGCGGTGGTCAGCGACGGGACGTCCAGCGGCGACGCCCTCGACTCGACGACCGCCTTGGCGCGGCGGGCCGACGAGCTCGGGTTCCACCGCTTCTGGGTGGCCGAGCACCACAACATGCCGACCGTCGCCAGCACGTCCCCGGCCGTGCTCATCGCCCACCTGGCGGCCGCGACGCACTCGATCAGGGTCGGATCGGGTGGCGTCATGCTCCCGAACCACGCCCCACTCGCGGTCGCCGAGCAGTTCGCCCTCCTCGAGGCGCTGCACCCCGGCCGTATCGACCTCGGCATCGGTCGGGCACCGGGCACCGATCCGGCGACCGCCTCGGCGCTGCGGAGGTCGGCCCACCTCGAGGCCGTTGACGACTTCCCCCGCGATCTCGTCGATCTGATGGGCCTGCTCGGCGACGTGCGTCGGGAGCAGGGCATGTGGCGCCACTTCTCGGCGACACCAGTTGCGACGTCGACGCCGATGATCGGCCTGCTCGGATCGAGCGGGTACAGCGCTCAGCTGGCCGGGATGCTCGGTCTCCCGTTCGCGTTCGCCCACCACTTCGACACCGGCGGCACGCTGGACGCCCTCGATCTCTACCGCGAGCACTTCCGCCCGTCCGCCGCCTGGGCGCGCCCGCACGCGATCGTCACCGCGGGCGTGCTCGCCGCCGCCACCGACGCCGACGCGTTGCATCTCGCCGGCCCCGGCCGCCTGCTGCGCTACGGCATCCGGTCAGGGCGGTTCCTGCCGCTGTTGTCGCCGGACGATGCCGCGGCACACCCGAACCGGGACGACGCCTGGCGGATGCCGTCGAGTCAGATCGTGGGCTCGGTCGAGACCGTGATGGCGGGCCTCGCCGATCTGATCGTGGCCACCGCCGCCGACGAGGTGATGCTCAGCACGACCACGTACGGACTCGCCGAACGGTGTCGCAGCATGGAGCTGATCGCCGAGGCGTGGGGACTCCAACCGCGGATCTGACGTGCGTCACGCCGCCGCAGCCTGTCGAGTCGACCCTGACCCTGCGGCGAACTGCGAGACGGTGCGCGCCGCTATCGTTGCCGGACCACTCGACCCGACCCCCAGGCCAGCAGGCCGGACGCTCATCGGAGCAACCCCTTGGATCGCAACTCGCTTCTCGACGCTCTCGAATCCCTCGCCAAGAGCCACACGTGGACGTGGACGTACGACCTCCGTGAGCTGTTCGACGGGCTGACCGACACCCCGGCGCATCCGGTGGCCACGGTCGCCGCCCTCGACGACGATCGCCTCGACGCACTGCTCGCCGACGACGACGCCATCGCCGTGGTCCAGCGCGGCATCGATTCGCTGACGACCGCGAATGCGACGACCGGCCCCGTGGAGATCGCCTACTTCTCGCCGGAGTTCGGGATCTCCGAGCTCGTGCCCCAGTACTCGGGTGGTCTCGGCATCCTCGCCGGCGATCACGTCAAGGCGTCGAACGACCTCGCCATCCCGCTCGTCGGCGTCGGGTTGTTCTACCGCGAGGGCTTCTTCCGTCAGGACGTCACCGACGGCCACCAGGTCGAACGCTACGAGCGCTACGAACCGACCCAGTTCGGCGCTGTCGAGGCGGCGGCTCCTGTCGACGTGCCGATCGCCGATCGCGACGTCACGGTCCGGATCTGGCTGATGTCGGTCGGTCGGGTGCAGCTCGTGCTGCTCGACACCGACCATCCCGACAACTCCCCCGAGGACCGCCGCATCACCGATCGGCTGTACAGCGGCGATCGTCGCCACCGCATCGAGCAGGAGTTGGTGCTCGGTGTGGGTGGGGTGCGGGCCCTCGCCGCGCTCGGGCTGTCACCTCGTGTCTTCCATCTCAACGAGGGCCACGCCGGGTTCCTGATCCTGGAGCTGCTCGACCGCCGCATCGCCGACGGTGAAACCCTCGACGAGGCAGCGCGCCAAGTCCGTCGCCAGCTGGTCTTCACGACCCACACCCCGGTCCCTGCCGGTATCGACCGCTTCCCGCGCGAGATCTCGTCCGAGCACCTGCAACCGTGGGCCGATGCCTGGCGGCTGCCCGTCGCCGACGTGTTCGAGCTCGGCCGGGATCCGAGCGAGGAGCCGCCCGAGTTCAACATGGCGGTGTTCTGCCTGAGCTCGTCGGCACGCGCCAACGGCGTGTCGAAGCTGCATGGTCGGGTCAGCCGCGAGCTGTTCGCTCACGTGCCCGGCGGCGACGCGATCGGTTCGGTCACCAACGGCGTGCACGCGCGCGACGTGGACCGCACCGCCCCTCCAGGAACTGCTGGATCGGACGTGTGGCCCGACCTGGGCCGACGGCGACGCCGACGCGTGGCGGCGTGTCGGCGATCTCGACGACGACGCGGTCCGCGACGTGCGCCGCACCGGGGGCTCGCTCCTCGCCGCGATGGTGCACGAACGGACCGGCACGACGTTCGATCCCGACGTGCTCACGGTCGGTTTCGCCCGCCGATTCGCGACGTACAAGCGGGCGACACTCCTGTTGCGTCATCGCGACCGGCTGTTGAACCTGCTCGCCGACGACGCGCGGCCGATCCAGTTCGTGTTCGCCGGCAAAGCCCATCCCAACGACGACCCAGGCAAGGCATTGCTCGCCGAGGTCGTCGCGTTCGCCGCGTCCACCGATGCGCTCGAGCGGTTCGTGTTCGTGGCCGACTACGACATCGAGGTCGCCCGGGCGATGTACGCGGGATGCGACGTGTGGCTCAACAACCCGGTCCGGCCCCACGAGGCGTCGGGGACGAGCGGCGAGAAGTCGGCCCTCAACGGTGGGCTCAACTGCTCGATCAGCGACGGGTGGTGGGACGAGATGGCCGACGGCCGCAACGGATGGACGATCCCGGCCAGCGCGTCCGTCGAGCCCGCCGTTCGCGACCGCGCCGAGTCGGCCGCCGCGCTCGATCTGCTGGCGGGCGAGATCGTGCCGACGTACTACCGCGACGGCCAGCCATGGTCGACGGAGTGGCTCGATCGGGTGCGTCACTGCTGGACCGACCTCGGCCCACGCGTCACGGCGGCACGGATGGTCTCGGACTACTGGGAGCAGTTGTACCACCCGACGATCGAGGCCGCGACCCAGCCCTGAGGTGACGGTTCGCAGCTATAGGGTTGATCACTTCGATGAGCCCACGCCCCGCATCCCCCGTACCGGCTCTGGCCGCCGATGACCTGTGGCGATTCGGCGAAGGCACCCACGATGGCCTCGCCTACCTCCTGGGTGCGCACGCCGGTGCCGACGGCACCACGTGTCGAGTCTGGGCGCCCTCGGCGCGTTCGGTGTCGGTGGTCGGCGACTTCGACGGCTGGTCGAGCGACGGTGTCGCGCTCACCCCGTCGCCGGCCGGCATCTGGTCCGGGCGTGTGGACGAGGCCAACGTCGGGAACCGCTACAAGTACCGCATCGTCACGACGAGCGGTGCGGTCCTCGACAAGAGTGACCCGTTCGCCTTCGCCGCCGAGGAGCCCCCGCGCACCGCCTCGGTGATCGCCACCCTCGACTACGACTGGGGCGACAGCGAGTGGATGGCGCAGCGCGCCGCGCGCAACCGCTATGACGCCCCGATCTCGACCTACGAGATGCATCTCGGGTCGTGGCGGTACGAGCCCGGCGGCTACCGGGCGATCGCGGTGCAGCTCGCCGACTACCTCGAACGCACCGGGTTCACCCACGTCGAGTTGATGCCGGTGATGGAGCACCCGTTCTACGGGTCGTGGGGGTATCAGACGACGGGCTACTTCGCGGCGACGTCTCGCTACGGCAGCCCGCAGGACCTGATGTTCCTGGTCGACCACCTCCACCAGCGCGGCTTCGGCGTGATCCTCGACTGGGTGCCATCGCACTTCCCGACCGACGCCCATGGACTCGCCGAGTTCGACGGTACCCATCTGTACGAGCACGCCGATCCACGGCTCGGGTTCCATCCCGACTGGAAGAGTGCGATCTTCAACTACGACCGCCACGAGGTGCGTAGCTTCCTGCTGTCGAGCGCCCGCTTCTGGGTCGAGCGCTACCACGCCGATGCGATCCGCGTCGACGCCGTCGCGTCGATGTTGTACCGCGATTACTCGCGGGCCGCTGGGGAATGGATCCCCAACCAGCACGGTGGACGCGAGAACCTCGGCGCGATCGCGTTCTTGCAGGAGTTCAACCGGCGCGTGTACCTCCACCATCCCGACACGTTCACCGTCGCCGAGGAGTCGACCGCCTGGCCGGGCGTCACCCATCCGACCGACGGTGGCGGGCTCGGCTTCGGGTTCAAGTGGGACATGGGATGGATGAACGACACCCTCGAGTACTTCCGCCGCGACCCCGTGCACCGCCGATGGCACCACGGCGAGTTGACGTTCCGATCGGTCTATGCGTTCACCGAATCGTTCGTGCTGCCGCTCTCGCACGACGAGGTCGTCCACGGCAAGGGATCGTTGCTCTCCCGTCAGCCCGGTGACCGCTGGCAGCAGTTCGCCGGTCTGCGTCTGCTCTTCGGCTACCAGTACGGCCAGCCCGGCAAGAAGCTGATCTTCATGGGCGCCGAGCTCGGGATGCCCGGGGAGTGGAACCACGAGCGTGAGCTGCCGTGGGAGCTCCTGCAGGTCCCCGAGCACTCGGCAGTCCTCGACTGGGTCGTGGCGCTCAACGACCTGTACCGCAACGAGCCGGCACTCCACCGCAACGACGGTGCGGCCGACGGCTTCCGATGGGTCGTCGGCAACGACGACGCCAACAGCGTCATCGCCTTCCTCCGGCTGGCGACCGGGCAGCGGCCGGTGCTGGTCGTGTGCAACTTCACAGCCGTGCCCCGCGAGGGCTACCGGATCGGCGTTCCGGTCGCCGGGCGTTGGAAGACGCTCCTCAACAGCGACGAACACCGCTTCGGTGGCGGCGGCATCGTCACCGCGGTCGCCGAAGCCGAAGCCGTGGCCGCCCACGGACACGACCAATCGCTCTTGATCGACGTGCCGCCGCTGGCGGCAAGCTTCCTCGCGCCTGGCTGACGACCGCCCCTCGCGTTCCGATCGGGTCCGACGCGCGACAATTCGAGCGTGAGTGACGAACGCGTCGCGCCTGGCGAATCCGCTGACGATGGGTCAGCGCCGGTTCGCGTGTTCATGTCGTACCGGCGCGCCGACGATCACCATTTCATCGGACGGCTGCACGATCGTCTGTGCGGAGCGTTCGGCGACGACATGGTGTTCCGCGACATCGACTCGATCCCGGCCGGCACGAACTTCCGCAGTGTCATCTTGCGCACGCTCAACGAAGTCGACGCAGTCGTTGCCGTGATCGGCCCGCGATGGGCCCGCGACGCCGACGGTGTGGATGCCGACTACGTGTACCTCGAGCTGGCCGAGGCGCTGAAGCAGAGCAAGCCGACGATCCCGGTCCTGATGGAGGAGACGTCGATGCCCGCATCGGACGCGCTCCCCGCCGACCTGCGCCCGCTCACCGAGATCCAAGCGATCTCCGTGCACGGTGATCCAGCGTTCCGGCGCGACTCCTCACGGCTCATCGACGTGATCCGCGACGCGGTCACGACAGACCGCGCCCGCGTCGCCCAGCAGCGACGGGTCGCCGAGGAACACGCAGCTCGCGCCGAGGCCGAACGAGCCGAGCGTGAGCGCCTCGCCGATCAGCTCCGCGCCGAGGAGCGCGCCGCCCGACTGCGGCTGGCGGAGTTGGAGGAGGCTGCGGCTCGACGGCAGATCGAGCTCGAGAGCGCGCGGCTCGCCGCGATCGCCGAGCAACTCCGCCTCGCCGAGGCAGCCGACGCCGAGACAGGCAACGTCGAGCCAGCCGACGCCGGGGCGCCCACATCGGTGGAGCAGGACCACGTCGACGAACCGGTCGCGGCCGTGACCCCGCCCGCCGATTCGGTCGCCGCGGCAGCGGAGCAGGACGCCATCGACGAACCGGTCGCGGCCGTGACCCCGCCCGCCGAATCGGTCGCCGCGGCAGCGGAGCAGGACGCCATCGACGAACCGGTCGCGGCCATCACCCCGCTGGTCGAATCCGTCACCGCGCCAGCCGCGCCGAGTGTCACTTCGCGACCCACCACCGAAGACGGATCCGAGCAGCTCCGGTTGCAGGCACTGATCGTCGTCGCCCTCGTCCTCGGGGTGGTCGCGATGGTCGTCGATCGCTCGTATCGAGATGCGACGTTCGACGAGCTGAGCGCGAGCTGGAAGATCGACGTCACGGCGTGGATCTTCGCGCTGGCGGTCGGCGTTCCGCTGCTGCTGCGCCGCTGGCCGGACCCGCAGCAGCGCGTGCTCGTCGGCGTCACCGTCTCGACGTTCTTCTTCGCGTTCCTTCAAGGGGCGACGGCGCTGCGGTACGGCACGACCGGATACGAGGAGGGCACCTGGTTCGCCGTCCGGCTGCTCCAGTCGGCGTGTCTTCTCGGCGCCTGCTGGAGCGTCCGTCATGGTGCCGGCGCACCCATTCGGGCGTCGCGATCGGTCAGGGTCGCGCTGACCGCGCTCGCGGCCGCGTGCGGCGTGCTGTTGACGGCTGCGACCGTCGCCCAATGGGATCACAGCCAGGAGCTCATCGACACTGGCTACGTCGCCGACCGCACGCCGCTCGCGATGTGGCTCGCGGGCCTCGTGCTCGGGCCGATCGTGATCACCGTGGGTCTCGCGGCACGCGGATCGACGGCGGCGCACCTGACGCTGGCGACCATCGCGACGCTCAGCACGGTGGTCTACCTCTCGCAGACGTTCATCATCGACGAGGTGTTCGATTCCGACGGATCGCTCTGGGCGTGGACCGCCGTGGCGTACATCCCGTTGGCCGCGGTGGCGTGGTCGACGGGCACGGCGGCGGCGCGGCGGGGCGATCCCGGCCCGTCACTCGACGCGGCGTAGCAGCACGACCGCCCAGGCCTCGACCGGCCACGTGTCGGACGCCGACAGCTCAGTGTCGCGGGTGTCGATCGTCTTGGTGTCGAGCTCGACCAACCAACGCGAGCCGCTCACCCGGTCGGGGATCGTGAACGTGACCGGCTCGACGTGTGCGTTGGACAGCAGCATGAACGTGTCGTCGCGGATCGGTTCGCCCCGCGGGCCAGGCGTCGGGATCGCGTCGCCGTTCAGCAGCACGGCCAGCGAGCGCGCGTAGCCGACCCGCCAGTCGGACTCGGTCATCTCGATGCCCTCCGGAGTGAACCAACAGATGTCCTCGACCTCGGCGCCGTGGATCGCCCGCCCCTCGAACCACCGGCGGCGGCGGAAGATCGGGTGTGCCCGGCGCAGGCGGATCAGCCGCCGCACGAAGGCGTGCAGCTGGGTGTCGACCGCGCCCCAGTCGTACCACGAGATGTCGTTGTCCTGGCAGTAGCCGTTGTTGCTGCCGCGTTGGGTGCGACCGATCTCGTCGCCGCCGAGCAGCATCGGCACGCCCTGCGACAACAACAGCGTCGCCAGCAGTGAGCGGCGGCGCACCGCGCGCACGTGCAGGACGGCCTCGTCGTCGGTCGGTCCCTCGACACCCGAGTTCCACGATCGGTTGTGGCTCTCGCCGTCGCGGTTGTCCTCGCCGTTGGCGTCGTTGTGCTTGTGGTCGTAGCTGACGAGGTCGGCGAGCGTGAACCCGTCGTGGGCGGTGATGAAGTTGATGCTCGCCGAGGGCCGCCGGCCCGACCACGCGTAGAGGTCGGAGCTGCCCGTGAGCCGCGAGGCGAACTCGGCGAGCGACTGATCGGCACCGCGCCAGTAGTCGCGGACACCGTCGCGGTAACGACCGTTCCACTCCGACCACAACGCCGGGAAGTTACCGACCTGGTAGCCGCCGGCCCCGACGTCCCACGGCTCGGCGATCAGCTTGACGCGGTTGACCACCGGGTCCTGGTGGATGAGATCGAAGAACGACGACAGCCGATCGACCTCGTACAGGCCGCGCGCGAGCGCCGCGGCGAGGTCGAACCGGAACCCGTCTACGTGCATCTCGGTGATCCAGTACCGCAGGCTGTCCATCAACAGCTGCAACGACTGCGAGTGCCGCATGTTGAGGCTGTTGCCGGTACCCGTGAAATCGATGTAGCGGCTGCGATCGTTCTCGTCGAGCCGGTAGTACGCCGGGTTGTCGAATCCCTTGAGCGACAGCGTCGGTCCGAGGTGGTTGCCCTCGGCGGTGTGGTTGTACACGACGTCGAGGATCACCTCGAGTCCTGCCGCGTGCAGGGCGCTCACCATCGCCTTGAACTCGGCGACCTGCTCGCCACCATCGCCGGCCGACGAATAGCGCCCGTGCGGCGCGAGGTAGCCGATCGTGTTGTAGCCCCAGTAGTTGCGCAGCCCGCGCCGGTGGAGGAAGTGCTCGGACACGAACTGGTGCACGGGCAGCAACTCGATCGACGTGACACCGAGGTCGACGAGGTAGTCGAGGATCGGCGGCGACGCGAGACCGGCGTACGTGCCCCGGAGCTCTGGAGGCACCTCGGGGTGGGTCATCGTCAGCCCGCGGACGTGGGTCTCGTAGATGATCGTCTGGTGGAGCGGGATGCGCGGGTTCTGATCGGCGCCCCAGTCGAACGCCGGGTCGGTGACCACCGCGCGAGGCATCTGGCGGGCACTGTCACGGCGACTGATGCGGTCGGGGTTGGATTGGATGTGGCCGTAGACCGCGTCGCCCCAACCCAGTTCACCCGTCACCGCCGTCGCGTACGGATCGAGCAGCAGTTTCGCCGGGTTGCACCGCAGACCCTGATGTGGCGCCCACTGCCCGTGGACGCGGTAGCCGTAGCGCTGGCCGGCGCCGATGCCCGGGACGTAGCCGTGATGCACGAACGCCGTGACCTCGGGCAGCGTCACCCGCGTCTCATTGCCCCGGGCGTCGAACAGGCACAGCTCGATCCGCTCGGCGATCTCCGAGAAGACGGCGAAGTTCACCCCTCCGTCGTCGAGCGTGGCGCCGAGCGGCAGCGCTCCACCCGGCCAGACGGTCGGCGACGTGTTCGTCCAATCGCTCACGATCTGACCGCCATGGTCATGAAGTTCTAGTCGGTTGCAGAGCCGTCATGGTTCGAACGGCGCGATCGATCGGTGTGGGGAATCGGGCCGTCACGACCGTCGCCCCGAGCCACGTCTGCAGCACCTCCGACTCGATTCCGATCGCCGTCGCGACGTCGGAGCCGACGTCTTCGAGGAGTTGCACGATCACCTCGCCCGTCGTGCGCTGCGCCCAGCCACCGACGATTCGCCCGTTCGACCACACCGTCGGCCCGGCGTTGCCGTTGCGGTCGAACAGCATCGGCGCATGTTCGCCGACGTACCACGCGCGCCCCTTCCATCCCATCGTCGTCGGATCGAGCGACGGCAGCAGGGCGATCCATGGCTCGACCGGGCGGTCGGGTGCCAGGTCGTCGGCGAGCACGATGCCTGGATCCGGCTCACCCTCGAGATCGACGGCGACCACGTCGAGCCCGGAGAGCGCGGCACGCACCACACCGATGCCGAGTCCCGTCCACCAGACGATGTCGCCGAGCGTCGCCGGCCCGAACGCCGACAGCCACCGACGAACCAGTTCCCGACGAGCCTCTCCGACGCTCGGCCGGTCCCCGTCGATCTCCGGTGCGAGCGTCCACGCGTGTTGGCTGCTCGTCCAGGAACCCGACGGGCGGCCGCGGCGGATGTGACCCTCGGCCGCGAGCAAGCTGAACACCCGTCCCGCGACGCCGATCGTGCCGCCCCAACGCTTGTCCTCGGCGTACACGAGCTTGGCCTGCAACTGTGGGATCCGGCGCGACAGCTGGGCACCCGTCGCGTCTCCTTCGGCGAGCGCGGCGAGGGTCTTGCGTTCCGCCTCCCGCACCCATCGCCCGCCGTCGCGTGCGATGCCGCCGTGCTCGACGTCGGTCACGAGCCGCTTGCGCAGCCGTGCTGCCACGTCGACGCTGCACGCCACATGTACGACCGCCAGGAGATCGGCGGGGACGACGAACATCGTCCGCCGCATGCACAGGTGTTTCACGAGCGTCGACTCGTCGTACAGCGCGTGCTCCACGTCGCCAGGGTTGAGACCGGGGACGCGCGCCCTGGCCGACAGGAAGATCGACGCCGGGTCGCTGGCGTGGTATCCGATCAGCGATCGAGCGGCCGCCGTGGCGTCGCCGGCCGCCGTCTCGGCGGCGAGATGATGGCGTCGGGCGAGGCGCGTGCGGCGCTCCCCGATCGACATCGTCGGTTCGCGATTCACGCTCGGCATCCGCATCACCTCAATCGGTGGCGACCGCCGGTGTCAAACGACACGAACGCAGATCCGAAGAAACTTTGCAGACTTCGTCTTGAGAATCGGTGAGAACCGACCGATAGATCTGCGACACTGAAGTCGACGGGCGGGCCCGCTCGACACAGGCAAAACGACGAGATGAGGCCCGACAGGAAAGCACGGAGATGATCACAATGATCCGACTTGACGACGAGACAGCCCACGACCGGGCCGTCCGTCACGTTGCTCACGAACTCGGTCTCGGGACGCCCCCAACGGTTTCATGGGACGGCGACCACCACCTCCAGGGTCACCTCGAGGTGGCCGGCACGCACATGGTGCTCATCGCCCCTCGCACCGACGATCACATGCCGCTGCTGCTGACCGACGCCGACTGGGACGCCCTGCGCCGTTCGCGCTGACGCTGCCCGGCTTCGCTGCCCCGCCGCACCCCGCCACCCCGATCACCCGTCACCCCGATCCCCGGTCACGCTGATTCCCCCGGTCACGCCGACCCCGCCACCCCGATCACACCGTCACCCCGATCCCCGGTCACGCTGATCTCCCGATCACGCCGACCCCGCCACCCCTCGCCGATGGCCCGGATCCCCGGTCACGCCGACCGCGTCACGCCTCGCCCCGTGGCCCCGGATCCCCGAATCTCGACGTGTCGCGTATTCGCGGCGGCTCGACCGGCTCTAGAGGGCCATGAGCATGTACGAGTACGAGGACCACGACGACGGACGATCAGTGACTCGAATCGTCCTGTGCGGCGTGGCAGTTGTCGTGCTGACCGCGCTGTTGTGGTTCGTGATCCGACCGTCGCTCGGCGGCGGCGGGACGACCAACGCCAGCAGCATCATCGACGCCACCGCAGACACAGTGGCCGAGGACCAGGGGTCGGACGCCACCAGCACGTCGGCGCTCTCGCCGACCACGACCACGACCACACCAGCCGATCCGACCACGACGACTGCCGCGGTCGAGACACCACCACCACGGTGGCCGCGGCCCCACCCGATACTGCCGTCGCCGCCGACACCCCGACCGAGAGCTCGCTGGCGCTCGAAGAGACGCAGGAGCCGCTGGCGTCGTATCCGACGCTGCCCGACGGAAGTCCGGTGCCCGTCCTCGCCATCTTCGACGCCGACACCATCACGTTGTCGGGCACGGTTCCGAGCCAGGCCGCCGCTGAGCGCCTCGCCCAGCTGGCGATCGCCAACAGCAAGACCCCGGCCGCGCTCGTCCAGTTCCTCGCCATCAACCCGGACGTACCGACCAACGTCGGCGTGCGGGTGATCGAGATGAACTCGACCCGGTTCCCTGACGGCAGCGCCGACATCCTGCCCGAGCACGGCCAGGAGCTCGATCGCATCGGCGCCGTGATGAACGCCCTGCCGAACACGACGGTCCTCGTCATCGGCCACGCCGACCAGCGCGGGTCGGAGGCGACCAACTTCGCGGTCTCCGAGGCCAGGGCGCGGGCGGTCGTCAGCCACCTGGTGGATTACGGGATCGACGCCGAACGGCTCTCCTCACGAGCGGTCGGCGAGAACGATCTGCTCAGCCTCAACGACGACGCGACGGCTCTGGCCCTCAACCGTCGCACCGAGTTCGTGATCTACGGCACCCTGCTCGGCACCTGACCGTCAAACCCCTCGTTCTGTCTGCTCCAGATGAGCCGACGGGCAATCTGAGGCAGACAGAACGGGGGGAGGGGTGCCGTCGCCGAACGGGCGGCCACCGAGCGCTTCCCGGCCGTGTGGTGTGACCCACCCCGACAGGTCCGGGCCCACTGGCACGATCCCGGTGGGGTTGATGTCGGTGTGGACCTCGTAGTAGTGGCGCTTGATGTCGACGAAGTCGACCGTGTCACCGAAGCCGGGGGTCTGGAACAGGTCGCGGGCATAGGCCCACAGCACCGGCATCTCCGACAGCTTCTGGCGATTGCACTTGAAGTGGCCGTGATACACGGCGTCGAACCGGACCAGGGTCGTGAACAGGCGGACGTCGGCTTCGGTGATGGATTCGCCGACCAGGTAGCGCTGGTCGGCAAGTCGATCGGTCAGCCAGTCGAGCCGATCGAACAGTTGCAGGTAGGCGCGCTCGTACGAGCGTTGCGTCCCCGCGAACCCGCAGCGGTACACGCCGTTGTTGACGTCGCGGAACACCACCGCCATCACCTCGTCGAGCTCGTCGCGGCGTGCCACGGGATACAGGTCGGGCGCGCCCTCGCGGTGGAACGCTCGCCACTCGGTCGAGAAGTCGAGCGTCATCCTGGCGAAGTCGTTCGTGACCACCTGGCCGGTCGGGATGTCGACCATCGCCGGCACCGTTATTCCCTTCTCGTAGTCGGGGAACCGTGCGAGGAACGCCTCCTGCAGACGCTCGATCCCGAGCACCGGGTCGCGACCGCCCGGATCGAGGTCGAACCGCCAGCTGCGAGCGTCGTGGGTCGGGCCGGCGATCCCCATCGAGATCACCGGCTCCAAGCCGAGCAGCCGGCGCACGATGATCGCCCGGTTCGCCCACGGGCACGCCCGGGACACGACCAGGCGGTACCGGCCGGGCTCGACCGGGTACCCGTCGTGCCCGTCGACGGTGATCCGGGTCGGGATGTACTCGGTGTCGCGCTCGAAGTCGCCCGACGAGGACACGTACGTCGAGCTGCCAACGGATGCCATCCCCCTTGTGTACCGGCTGATCCTTGCTCGCGCACTCTTTTCGAAGCGAGATCCGGACGTCGCCGGTGACGCCAGCGGTCAAGATGAGCCGGTGGCGCACGACGTCCTGACGGCACGGGCCCTGAACCGGGCGACGCTCGCACGCCAGCTCTTGCTGGATCGAACAGACCGGTCGGTGCTCGACGTGGTCCACCATCTGGTCGGGATGCAGGCCCAGGTCCCGCTCAATCCGTACCTCGGACTGTGGTCGCGGCTCCGTGACTTCGCGCCCGATGACCTCGGCCGGCTCCTGCTCGACCGCCAGGTCGTCCGCATCGTCGCCATGCGCGGCACCCTCCACCTCCTCACGGCCGACGACTGCCTGCTCCTGCGGCCGCTGATGCAGCCGGTGCTCGACGCCGAGCTCGCCCGCCATCGCGACTACGGCCCGGCGCTCGCCGGTGTCGACCTGACGCCCGTGCTCGCCTTTGCCAGGACATTCCTCGCCGAGCGGGCCCGCACGGGGCCGGAGTTGCGCGACGCGTTCGCCGCCCACTTCCCGGATCTCGACGCCCCGGCGCTCGCCTATGCGTGCCGCAACCACCTCGCCTTCGTGCAAGTGCCCCCGCGTGGCGTCTGGGGCCGCACCGCCCAGGTCACGTCGACCACGGCCGAAGCCTGGCTCGGACGGCCACTGGTCGCCCACCCCTCGATCGACGCCGTGGTGCTCCGGTACCTGGGCGCGTTCGGCCCGGCTACGGTCGCCGACGTGTCGTCGTGGTCGCGGCTGACCGGGATGCGCGAGGTGATCGAACGGCTACGGCCCGGCCTCCAGACGTTCCGCGACGAGGGCGGCCGCGAGCTGTTCGATCTGCCCGACGCGCCCCGTCCCGATCCCGATTCGCCGGCACCACCGCGGTTCCTTCCCGAGTACGACAACGTGCTGCTGTCGCACGCCGACCGATCCCGTTTCGTGCGCGAGGACCGGCGCGATCAGCCGTGGTCCGCCGGCACCATCCACGGCACGGTGCTCCACGACGGCACCTTGGCCGGGACGTGGAACATCGCGCGCGATCGGGCGAGCGGGTCGGCGACGCTCGTGATCGACCATGTCCGCCTGGGCGCCCGGGACCTGTCGTCGATCACTGCCGAGGGTCTCCGTTTCCTGCGCTTCCACGAGGCCGGCGCCACCTCGCACGACGTCCGCCCGAGCCTGTGCGCATCGTGATCCCGGACCCGCTCGTCGCCGCCCTCGACAGCTATCAGGCGCGCACCGCCTCGGAGGCCGGCGACCTCGCTCGCATCCGCACCCGGGTCGCCGCCGGCGAGCCGTGGGACCGAGCGACCGCACTGCACGTGACGGCCTCGGCGATCATCGTGCACCCGCCGTCCGAGCGGGTGCTGTTGCGCTGGCACGCCCGGCAACAGGCCTGGCTCCAGGTCGGCGGACACGGCGATCCGGGCGAGGTCGATCCACTCCTGATCGCGATCCGTGAAGGGCACGAGGAGACCGGGCTCGACGACCTCGTCGGCTGGCCGGACGGCCGGATCGTCCACGTCGTGGTGGTGCCGGTGCCGGCCGCCCGCAAAGAGCCCGCACACGAGCACGCGGATGTCCGTTTCGTACTGGCAACGCGGCAACCCGACCAGATTCGTCCCGAGAACCCGACCGCCGCCCTGCGATGGCTGTCGATCCCCGAGGCCAACGCGACGACCGACCAGGACAACGTCCGCGAGACGCTCGCCCGAATCGAGCACCTGTTCAGGGGTACTTCGCGACTCGCCTAAGGTCAGGTCGGCGCGCCCGCCGCGGCGCCGGACGGATCGGAGTCCTCCATGTCACACCTACCTGTCGGGCCGGTTCACCACCTCCGGATGACCGTCACCGACGTCGAGCGATCCATGGCCTTCTACACCGACGTACTCGGGTTCGAGGTCGCCGTCGGCGGCCCTCCCCCGCCGGGCGACGACGTCAACGACGAGATCATCGACTCCTTGCAGGGCGGCGTGATCCTGGTGCACCAGGGCGTGTTCTTCGGGCTCCGCCCGGCGGACGCCGATCGAACCGCGGCCGGCGACTGCTTCGATCCGTTGCGGGTCGGCCTCGACCACCTCAGCTTCGGCGTGCCCGCCCGGGCCGATCTCGAACGGGCCATCGAACTGCTCGACGAGCGGGGCGTCGTCCACGGCCCGATCCGCGAGCTCAAGGCGCTCGGCCTGTCGTTCCTGGCGTTCTTCGATCCGGACGGGATCGCACTCGAGCTCAGCGCACCGATCTCCGACTGACACCAGCACGGAACGACCGGTGCCGAGGCACCGTCATCCGAGCAACGTCGCCGCCTCCGGCTTCATGTAGAAGAACTCGAGTTGGATGTTGTCCGGATCGCGCACGACGAGGACGTCCCACATCGCCGACTCGACGATCGGCGTGTGCTCGATCGCCCGCTCGCCGAGCCGCTCCTGCCACGCGTCGAGCTCGGCGCGCGACGGGACGTTGAACGACAGGTGGTCGAGCCCCACGCGGTGCTCGTCGAACGTCGCACCACTCGCGTCGTCACCGTTCGCGTCGTGGCGGACGAGGCCGACGATGAGCATCGTGTCGGGATGGATGAGATATCGCGACTCGAAGTGATGCGTGTCGTTGCGTCCGTCGAGCACGCGCTTCATGCCGAGCAGCTCGGCGTACCACGCCTCACTGCGGTCGAGATCGGTGACGGTGAGATCGATGTGGGAGATCCCGGTGATCGTGGCCATGTCGTCCTCTCATGGGGGTGGTCGGTGGGGTGGAACTGGGTTGGTGGCGGATGTGATCCGTGCCAACACTCGCGTCGCGCCACGTCCGGTTCAATGACCTGACACGTCATTGCCGTCGGCACCGGAACGTGGTCCGCTGTGTGAGCATGCGTCGGTGAGACAGCGCCTCCCGATCGCCGCGGCACTCGGCATCGCGCTCGCGGCGTGTGCGGGCGGCACGCCGGACCGCGTCACGACCGTGACGATCGCGGCCACGCCATGCGACCGACCGAATGCCCGGCTCGGGGTGGGCACGCTGATCGCCGACGGCTTGGTGCTGACTGCCGCCCACGTCGTCGAGGACGAGCTGCGAGACCTGGAGGTCGACGGGCAGCCGGCGCGCGTCGTCGCTCTCGACGCCCGCACCGATGGCGCCGTGCTCGCGCACGACGTGCCGATGGATCGCGGCGCTCCGACGACGTCCGACGCCGACGTGGCGGACGCCGTTCGAATCGTCACCCCGAGCGACGTGATCGACACCACGATTCTGCGGATCGTGACACTGTCCGTCGACGACGCCACGGACGGAGTGGTGCATCGCCGGCAGGCGCTGGTGCTCGCCGGTGCGGTGCCCGACGGAACGAGCGGCGCGCCGGTCGTCGACGGCGATGGACGCGTCGTGGGCATGGTCACGATCTCGCACGCCGGGCGGGACGTGACATATGCAACCCGAACGGGTGAGTTGCAGCCGTTGATCCGGTCCGCGGCGCCAACGGACGACTCCGTAACGCGGTCGTCGCTTGCCGCTCAGACACCCTGCGCCTAGGGTCGCTCCCCAGCGGACGGAGTGCATCTGTACAACTGCGAGCTCTGACGTGTTCACCAGACGACGCGCGGGCCACCTACAGGAGACGACACATGCGAACCAGAACCACCCGCCTCTCGCTGGCGATCGCCGCGCTTGCACTCGTCGGTGCGGCGTGCACCAGCGACGACGACGCCGCCGACGACGACACGGCAGCGAGCTCACCGGCGACCGACGGCGAGCAGACCGACGCCACGGAGCCGCCGGCCGACACCACGGCCGAAACCACGGCCGGCACGGAGGCACCGGCCGCGACGACGCCGGGTGAAGAGGTGCAGACCGGCGAG
Source organism: Ilumatobacteraceae bacterium (assembly GCA_963776935.1). Taxonomy (GTDB): domain Bacteria; phylum Actinomycetota; class Acidimicrobiia; order Acidimicrobiales; family Ilumatobacteraceae; genus JALOLG01. Next base: position 1,073,936 of record CAVZOP010000002.1, read on the forward strand.
TCGGTGCTCGACCTCGTGCAGGAGAACGGCGTCGTTCGCTGCGGTACGCGCGACGAACTGCCGGGCTTCGCGGTGTTGACGCCGGAGGGCGACCACGTCGGGTTCGATGCCGACTTCTGCCGCGTCATCGCGGCTGCCGTGCTCGGCGACGCCGAAGCCGTCGAGTTCGTCGACGTCGCGACCGCCGACCGGTTCACCGCCCTGCAGTCCGGCGAGATCGACGTACTGGTCCGCAACACCACGTACACGGCCACCCGCGACGGCGCCGAGGGCGCCACGTTCCTGCAGACGAACTTCTACGACGGCCAGGGCATCATGGTCGCCAGCGACAGCGGCTTCGCGTCGATCACCGACCTCGACGGCGTCATCGTGTGCGTCGTGCAGGGCACCACGACCGAGGGCAACGCCGCTTCGGAGGCGACCCGGCTGGGTCTCGATTGGGAGGTCCGCTCGTTCGAGGATCCCGAGCGGGTGCAGGAGGCGTTCGAGGCCGGCCAGTGCGACGCGTGGTCGTCCGACGTCAGCCAGCTGACCGGGTTCCGCTCCACCTACCCGACCGGGCCGGACTCGCTCACGATCCTGCCCGAGGTGTTCTCGAAGGAGCCGCTCGGTCCGGCCGTTCGCGACGGCGACAGCCAGTGGGCGCAAGCCGTCAACTGGGCGATCTACGCCACGATCCAGGCCGAGGAGTTCGGCATCGACTCGACCAACGTCGACTCGTTCGAGACGACCGAGGATCCGAGCATCCAGCGCTTCTTGGGCCTCGAGGTCGAAGGCGACGAGGGCGCCGCCGTGCTCGATCCGGGCCTCGGTCTGCCCACCGACTTCGCCCGCCAGGTCGTCACCCAGGTCGGCAACTACGCCGAGATCTTCGAGGAGCATCTCACGCCGCTCGGACTCGAGCGCGGCATCAACGCGTTGTGGAGTGACGGCGGCATCCTCTACGCCCCGCCGTACCGCTGACCACCAGATGACACCCGCGTGTGGCCGGGGTAGTGGTAGTTGACTGCCTCCACTGCCCCGGCCCGGGTTCCGTTGTGGCGCGACGTCCGCGTCCTGCAATGGCTGTTCCAGCTCGCGGTCGTCGCCGTCGCGGCGGCGATCCTGATCTGGCTGTACGGCAACTACACGTCGAACTCGTCGCGCCAGAACGTCCCGGTCAACTTCGACTTCCTGGACAACCCGGCCCAGTTCGAGATCACCGACAACCCGATGTCGCAGCGCGCACCGGTCTCGGAGGCGTTGTACCAGGGGTTCTTGAACACGCTGCGGGTCTCGGTGGCAGCCATCATCGCGGCCACGGTGCTCGGAACGCTCGTGGGCATCGCCCGCCTCAGTCGCAACTGGCTCGTGCGCAAGATCGCGACCGTGTACGTGGAGGCGGTGCGCAACATCCCGCTGCTGCTGTTCGTGATCTTCGCCAACATCGTGGTGGTGCTCGGCGTGTTCCCGACGATCCAGGAGGCGTGGCAGCCACTCGGGTTGATGGTGATCTCGAACCGCGGGATCGCCGGGCCGTGGTTCGTCGGCGCCGGCGCCGGATTGCTGGTGATCGGCGCCGTCGGCATGATCCTCGCCTGGGCCGTCGCCCGTTGGCGCCGGGCGGTGTCAGACCGGACTGGCGCGTTGCCGCGCTCGGGGCTGTGGGCGGCCGGCGTGTTGGTGCTCGTCGGCGCCGTCGGATGGTTCGCCCTCGACTACTCGCTGACCCTTCCGGAAGTCGACGTTCGCCGATCGGTTGGCGGGATCCGCATCGACCCCTCGTTCTTCGCGCTGTTCTTCGCGCTCGTGATCTACACCGCCAGCCACATCGCCGAGATCGTCCGCGGGTCGATCCAGGCCGTGCCGCGCGGCCAGGCCGAGGCGGGGACCGCGCTGGCGCTGTCGGGCTTCCAGCGGATGTGGTACGTAGTGCTCCCCCAGGCATTCCGCGTCGCGATCCCGCCCATCGGTAACCAGTACCTCAACCTGATCAAGAACTCCTCGCTCGGCGCGGTCATCGGGTACTACGACCTCACGCTCGTGACCCAGACCGCCGTCGGCAACGGTGCGCCGGCGGTTCCGGCGTTCTTCTTGACGATGGTGATCTACATCCTGATCTCGCTGGTGACGTCGGTGTTCGTCAACATCGCAAACCGTCGCATGGCATTGGTGGAGCGGTGAGCGCAGCGAGTCGCTCCGGGCGCGCGAGCGCCAGCGAGCCGCACGGTGTTGGGGTTCGGGGGCGCAGCCCCCGGGAGGAATGGCGATGACCGGGCGAGCCTGGATCTGGCTGCGGCGCAACCTGTTCCGGACGCCCGTCGACGGCGTGGTGACGGTGGTGTTCGGCGCGATCTCGCTGTTCGTGATCTGGCGGCTGGTGCGATTCGTCTTCGTCACCGGTCGTTGGGACATCATCCGGGTCAACCTCCGGCTGCTGATGATCGGCCGCTTCCCCGAGGCTCATGTGCTCCGCCTGGCGGTGACGCTCGTCGTCCTCGCCGCCTGGGCAGGATTGATCGCCGGGATCATCCGCGCCCGGCAGGTCCGGGCCGGTCGTGCCGGGGTGCACACCGGTCTGTCGGTCGCCCGGGTGCGCGACCTCGTCGACCGGTTCTGGCTGGCGGGGGTGGTCGTCCTGCTCCTGCTCGCGCTCTCGTCGACGCCGGGGCCGTGGATCACGACCGGGCTGGCGGTGGTCGCCGCCATGCTCGGCCGGCTCGTCGGTCCGATCGTCGGCAGATGGCGGCTCGGCGCGCGGGGCGGCGCCCTGCTCGTCGTGGTGCTCGGCGCGGTGCCCATCGTCCTGTTCCTCTACGTGGTCGACGGGGCGGGAGTCGACACGTGGGGCGGCTTCCTGCTCAACATGTTCCTCGCCACCTGCTCGATCGTGCTGTGCTATCCGATCGGCGTGTTGTTCGCCCTCGGCCGGCGGTCGAAGCTGCCGCTCATCCGGCTCGTGTCCACGCTCTACATCGAGATCATCCGGGGCGCCCCGCTGTTCGTGCTGCTGCTGCTCGCCAGCTCGGCACTGCAGTTCTTCGTGCCCGCCGACCTGGCACCGTCGAAGGCAACCCGGGCGATCATCGTGTTCACGTTCTTCACCGGCGCCTACATGGCCGAGATCGTGCGTGGCGGCTTGCAGTCGGTTCCGCGGGGGCAGGTCGAGGCGGCCAAGGCGCTCGGTCTGTCGCCGGTCCGCCAGACCGGTCTCATCGTCTTGCCGCAGGCGCTGCGCAATGTGATCCCCGCCCAGATCGGTCAGCTGATCAGCCTGTTCAAGGACACCACCCTCGCCGGTGCAGCGATGTCGCTGTTCGAGCTGTTGCAGGTCGCCAGGACGCTGACGAGCCAGCCGGAGTTCCGCGGCCAGTTGCTGAGCCCCGAGACACTGTCGTTCGCGGCCCTGCTGTTCTGGACGGTGGCCTACACGATGAGCCGCGAGAGCCAACGACTCGAGAGGAGATTGGGCGTGGGAACGAGATGACGTCGACCATTGAGCCGCAACCCGATGGCGAACCGGAGCCAGACGCCACGGTGTTCACCGACGCGACCCGTGCGGCGGGTACCGGCGAACCGATCATCGTGCTGGAGGGCGTGTACAAGCTCTTCGGTGACTTCGAGGCGCTCCACGACATCAACCTGCAGGTCGGTCGGCAGGAAGTGATGGTCGTCATCGGACCGTCCGGCTCGGGCAAGTCGACGATGATCCGCTGCATCAACCGGCTCGAGGAGCACGACCGTGGCCGCATCGTCGTCGACGGCACCGAGCTGTCGCACGACGTGCGCAACATCCAGGAGATCCGACGCGAGACGGGCATGGTGTTCCAGTCGTTCAACCTGTTCCCCCACCTCAGCGTGCTCGACAACATCACCCTCGCCCCGCGCAACGTGCGCAAGATCCCGAAGGCCAAAGCCGAGGCCGAGGCGATGGAACTGCTGGAGCACGTGCGGATCCCGGAGCAGGCGAAGAAGTACCCGGGACAGCTCTCAGGCGGCCAGCAGCAGCGTGTGGCCATCGCCCGGGCGCTGGCGATGCGGCCCAAGGTGATGCTGTTCGACGAGCCGACGTCGGCGCTCGACCCGGAGATGATCAACGAGGTCCTCGACACGATGAAGGACCTCGCCCGTGAGGGCATGACGATGATCGTCGTGACTCACGAGATGGGTTTCGCGCGCGAGGTCGCCGATCGGGTCGTATTCATGGCCGAGGGCCAGATCGTCGAGGTCGGCACCCCCGAGCACTTCTTCACGGATCCGCGAGAGGAACGCACGAAGCTGTTCCTCTCCCAAATTCTTTAGGTCACAGATCCTGTGAACAATCCGCCTCAGAGGCTGATCGTGGCCACCTTGCCACTCGGGCCGAACACGTCGTAGCTGACGTAGACGACCGTCTGCCCGTGATACGTCAGAATGCGATGGTGGCCGACCTGCCCGCCGACGATCTCGAGGCAGTCGGCAACGCGGCGTTGGAGTCGGGGCAGTGGAGCGAGGCGAGGGACGCGTTCGCGGCCGCTCTGGGCGAGGCAGACTCGGCCGCAGCTGCGTTCGGGCTGGCGGCCGCGTTGTGGTGGCTCGGCGAGAGCCAAGCGAGTGTCGACGCGTCGACGCGGGCCTACGCGCTGTTCCGCCGCGCCCACGACGACGAGGGCGCCGTGCGCAGCGCGACGTGGTTGTGCATCACCTACAAGTCGAACTTCGGCAACTTCGCCGCCGCCAACGGGTGGATCGCACGCGCGGAACGCCTCCTGGTTCCGCTGCCGATCGGCCCCCTGCACGCGTGGTCCTGGATCGCGCGGGCGTACCAGTTGTCAGATCTGGACACCGCCGCCGAGCTGACCGAGCGCGCGCTCGCGATCGCAAGGGAATTCGACGACGTCGACCTCGAGCTGGTCGCCCTCTCGCAGCTCGGACTCATCAGGGTGGCATCCGGTGACGTGGCGCCAGGGTTGGCGATGATCGACGAGGCAATGGCGGCCGCTCTGGGAGGCGAACGATCGAGCCTCGACACCGTCGTCTACACGTGCTGCGACATGCTGAACGCGTGTGAGGCGGCGACCGATCTGGAGCGAGCCGCCCAGTGGTGCCAGGTGGCCGACGGCTTCATCGAGCGGTACGGCTGCCCCTTCCTGTATGCGGAGTGCCGCACGATCTACGGCGGCGTCCTCACCGCCAGGGGCCGCTGGGCCGACGCCGATCGCGAGCTGGCGGCGGCGCTCCACATCACCGCCCACACGTGTCCGGCGCTGCACGGCAAGGCACTCACGCGGCTGGCCGGCCTGCGGATCCGGCAGGGCCGCCTCGAGGAAGCGCACCAACTGCTGCTCGGCCTCGACGCGCGCGTCGACGCCGACAACGACACCGCGTTGGCGCGTGCCGCGCTGATGCTCGCCCGAGGCGACGCTGCTGGCGCCAGCCGAGTGCTCGCCGCGCGGACCGATGATCTCCGCCGATCGCAAACTGCGAGCATCAACGGTTTCGAGCTGCTCGTCGACGCCCATCTCGCCGCTACCGAGCTCGATGCCGCCGAGTCCGCCGCCGACTCCCTCTCCCAGCTCGCCGACACGATCGGAAGTGATCGCGCTCGCGCCGCGGCTGCGGCCGCGCGTGGTCGGGTGGAGTTCGCCGGCGGCGACGCTGATGCGGCCGCGGCGAGCCTCGAAGCGGCACTGCAACTCTGGTCGTCGCTCGACCTCCCGTACGAGTCCGCCCGGTGCATGTTCGAGCTCGCCCGTGCCGTGGCCGTTCATCGTCCGCTTCACGCGGTCGAGCATGCGCAGCGGGCGTTGGCGTCCTTCGAGCGCCTCGGCGCGCCGATCGACACCGACCGGGTGGCGGAGTTCTTGCGGACGCTCGGGGTTGCCACACGCGGCGGGCCGAAGCGGGTCGGGATCCTGACTGTCCGTGAGCAAGAGGTGCTGCGCCTGCTCGCACTCGGTCTCTCGAACCCCGAGCTCGCCGAACGGTTGCACGTGAGCCGCAAGACGGCGTCACACCACGTGAGCAGCATCCTCACGAAGCTGGGGCTGCGCAATCGAGCGGAGGCCGCCGCCTACGCGGCGCGCAACTCCGACTCGTGAGTGGATGCCCGCCCGCGAATAGGTCAGCTGCCCGATGCTCGACAGGCGACAACGTCGCACCATTCGGGCATGACCGACTCCGACCAAGCCGCCCGCCCGACTCCCGATCAGAGCAGCGACGAGACGTTCCAGATCCCGATCGAGGTGGCCGAGCTCTACGAGGCGAAGTTCGTCCCTGCCCTGTTCGCCGAGTGGGCGCCACGACTCACCGAGCTCGCGGCCGTGAAGCCCGGGGACGCGGTGTTGGACGTCGCGTGCGGGACCGGCATCGTGGCACGCACGGCGGCGGAGATCGTCGGATCCGGTGGTCGTGTCGTCGGTGTCGACCTCAACGCGGCGATGCTGGCCGTCGCATCGCGGGTGCGTCCCGACATCGAATGGCGCCAAGGCGACGTCGCCCAGCTCCCGTTCGCAGACGCGGAGTTCGACGCAGTGCTCTGCCAGATGGCCATGATGTTCTTCCCTGATCGAGCGCGAGCGCTGGGCGAGATGCGCCGGGTGGTCAAGGTCCAGGGAACCGTCGCCGTCTGCGTCCCGGCGAGTCTCGACGCCCAGCCCGCCTACGGGCCGTTCGTGGAGATGGCGGCCCGTCACGCCGGGCCAGAAGCCGTCTCGCTGCTCAGCACCTACTGGGCGTGCGGTGATCTCGACGCCTTGACCGCCGACGTCGAGTCGGCCGGGCTCCTCGTCACTACGGCAACAACCGTGGCCGGTGTCGCCAGGTTCGCTTCGCCCGAGGAGCTGGTGGCCACCGAGGTCGAGAGCACCCCGTTGATGGAGCGCATCTCCGACCAGGTCTACGCGAGCATCACGGCCGAGGCGGCGGACGTGTTGCAGCCGTACGTCACGACCGCCGGAACGCTCGACGCCCCGCTCGTGGCCCACCTCGTCGCCGCCCACCGACCGGATTGACCTGACGCCCGCCAGCGCACGGCGTCGGCCGTCATGTATCTGGGTTCGGCCGCCAGGCTCTCATCCACGGGCGCGGGACGCACTCGCGCGAGCATTGAGCCGCTGGGGGTGCACCATGTGGGACGAGTATTGGGAAGACCGGGGATCGCCGTGGGAGTACGACCCGGGGCCGGCCAAGAACCGGCGGTGGTCGAAGCTGTTCGCCCAGACGCCGAACTACCGCGCGTTCGGCCGGGCACTGTCGGGCAGCGAGGAGTTCCGGTGGCACTTCGGACCGATGTTCTATCGAGGGCGCCTCGGTGACCACCAGGTCAAGGTGCTCATCGTCGGTCAAGAAGGCGCCCAGGACGAGTCGCTGAGTCACCGGTCGTTCACGGGTGGCACTGGGGCTCGCATGCAGCGCCTGTTGACGAACCTCGGGATCTCCCGCTCGTACCTGTTCCTGAACACGTTCGTGTATCCGATCTTCGATCAGTACAACGGCCTGCTGCCCACGATCGCTCAGCATCCCGCCTCACCGATCGCCCGCCACCGCAACGAGATCCTCGACTACGCCGCGGCACGCAACGATCTCCAGCTGGCGATCGCCGTGGGCCGGGCAGCCAAGGAGTCGCTGGCGAGCTGGGTGGTGTCGCACGGCGGTGCCGCCGATCCGGAGAAGCTCCACCTCGCCGACGCGTCGGTGATCTCACCCCACCTCAGGATGGTCGGGGTCCTGCACCCCGGTGGAGCGGCTCAGGGTGGCGCCGTCGCCGGCATCATCGCCAGCTTCAAGGCGGCGATCACCCAAGTGCACCAGTGGGTCGACGACGACCCGAGCTGGCTCCCGGTCGACACCGGCGCGACGCGCAGCAGCGCGGCGTCGTACACGTACTCCTCCGACCCGATCCCCTTCCGTGACTTCCCCTACGGCACGGCGTGGCGGCTCGGTCGCGGCGGCACCTCCTCGAACCGTCGCGACAACCAGCGCGGCATCCAGATCTTCTCCGAGCACGGCAAGTACAACAACGACGGACACACCATTTCCTACTCGGGCAGCGTTGCGGGCACGCAAACCGGCTACGACGCACCCGCCGGCGACCTGGCGTGGGAGCCGCCACGCCTGGCGCACGGTGACTTCGACCGCGGACCTGGCGCCAAGTTCGCGCGCCTGCTCCAGGGCGGCCTCGCCGGCTTGGCCTGGCCGGACTTCAAATCGTTCGGGCTCAAATGCGAGGCGTCGTTCGGCACCGGGCCGATCTTCAGGGGCCGCCTCGACAAGCCCAGCATCCTGGTGATCGCCGACCAGGAGTCGCACGACGACCTGTTCACCATGCGGGCGTCGACCGGCGACTCCGGCCAGCACCTGCAGGCGTTCCTCACTGCGGCCGGGCTCACCGACCGGTACGGCATCTTGCGCACACTCCCCGTCGACACGCTCGGTGACGACCAATCACACGTCGAGGCCGCCGTCGACTCGCCCGCCGTCCGGGCGCTCCTCGCCGAAGCCGTCAAGCGATCGCAGCCCGCCGTTCTGCTGTTCGTCGGCCCGCTCGCGCAGCGTCTGCGCGTCCACGTAGCGCCGGCCGGGACACCGGTGGTGACGATGAAGTCGCGCCAGCAGTCGGGCGTCGACGCCAATTGGCGCGCCGCGCTCCAACAGCTCGCAGCGCTCACCTACCCCCGCGACGTCGCGTCGCCGACGTTCGACTACCACGGCGAGCGCGAGCAGATCCCGCGGCGCGACCTACCGTTCGGCACGCTGCGCTGGCAGGGGTCGAGTGGCGACCGTGCCCAGCGTCCGATGCGGAGCGGATCCCCGTCGTTCGACTACTACAAGGTGTCGATGCCGGCGTGGGCGGCGAGTCTCGCCGCGACGCCGCTCTCGCCGTCCGAGGCCGCCGACGCCGACGTGCTCAAGAACCTCTGATGCTCGAGTTGCCCTGATGATCGAGCTCCAGGGCCGCGTCGTCGCGCTCGCCGCGTCAGAACCTGAGAAGCACTTCGTCGGACGAGTGCGCTTCGCCGGCGACGTCGTCGACAGCGTGCTGCGCGGGCGCCACACGCCGGCGGCCGGTGTCGAGCAGGTCGACGTCGGCGACGCGTACATCTACCCGGGGCTCACCGACCTGCATTCCCATCTCGGGTTCGCGACCCTCCCGCTGTGGCACGAGGCGTCCCGCACCGTCGGCCCGTGGATGCACCGCGACCTCTGGCCCGCCGCGGCGTCGTACAAGCCGGCCGTGAGTTGGCCGGCCTACGCGTACATGAAGGGGGCGCCCGAGGCGCTGCTCGTCTACGCCCAGGTGCGTGCCCTCGCCGGTGGAACGACCACGATCCAGGGGTGGCCGAACGCCAACGTCGCGGCCGCCAATCAACTCGTGCGCAGCGTCGACGACGGCATCGACCCCGATGCCGTGCGGACGTCGGTCATCAACCTCACATCGGCCGAGCTCGACGACCGGCGCGAGATGCTCGAGTTGGGCCGCACCCTCGTGTACCACCTGTGTGAAGGCCAGCTCGGCAGCAAGGTCGCCCGCGAGTTCGCCGACGTCGCCACCGCCGGTTGTCTCCGCCACCGCCTCATCGCGATCCACTGCTGCGCCGTCGGCGACGACGAGTTCCGGCAATGGAAGGTGCACGCCGAGCTCGCCGATCAGAAGGCACCGGGCGGCGTGGTGTGGTCGCCGTTCTCGAACCTGTGGCTCTACAACCAGACCACCGACGTGGTTGCCGCCCGTCGCCACGGTGTGGCCGTCTCGCTCGGCTCCGACTGGGGCCCGTCGGGCACGAAGAACCTGCTCGGTGAATTGAAGGTCGCCTATACGTGGGCCCGGCAAGCACAACTCGATCTGACGCCGTTCGACCTCGCCGAGATGGTGACGTCGACGCCCGGCGATCTGCTCGCCAGAGCCTGGCTCGACCGCGGCCCGGGACGGCTCGAGGCCGGTCGGCTGGCCGATGCCGTGGTGCTCGCGAATCGTCACGCCGATCCGTGGACCAACCTCGTGCTCGCCCGGGAGGACGACGTTCAGCTGGTCGTCGGCGACGGCCGGGCGCGCTACGGGACGCGCCCACTGATGCGCGCCGCGGGCGAACGGCGCACGACGGCCGTGCGGATCGGATCGACGACGCGTGATGTGTCGCTGCGCCAGCCGGACGATCCGACCGCATCGTGGACCTGGACGGCGGTGATGCGCGAGCTGCGCAGGGTGCAGGTCGACCCGGTCGCGGCGATTGCCGACGGGCTCGCCGCCGAGGCCGTCGAAGCCAACGTCACGACTCCAACCGTCGGCCGTTTGATCCTCGAGTCCGACATGCCGGGTGGTCCGAACAGTGTCGCCGGCCCTCCACCCACCGGCACCAAGTTCGACGCGCCGAAGCTGCCCTCGCTCGTCCACGATCGCGCCTGGTTCCGCTCGGTGCGCAACCACGGCTACCACGACCATCTGCTCGACCATCTCGACCAGCTCTTCGCTCCGGATGCGGAGTTGACGTGAACGAAGATCGGCGCGGTCTGAGTCGGGAGGAGGCGCGCGCCGCCGCGCCACCGATCGAACCGCTGACGAGCGGTGAGCGCACCGCGATCATCACGATGTTCACCGATCTGCTCGACGGGCTGTACGTGCACCTACCGCTCAAACGGGCGATGTACGGGATCGATCCCGTGCAGCAACTCCGCCGACTCCACGAACGATCGCGGGCGATGTCCGATGAAGCGTTCCATCGTGAGATCGCGACGATCCTGTCGAACCTGCGCGACGCCCACACCGTCTACATCGCGCCGTCCGGGTTCCTCGGGTCCGTCGCCCGTCTGCCGTTCCTGGTCGAGCAGTTCGGCACCGAGGATGCGCCGGGGTTCCTGGTGTCGAAGGTGATCGACGAGCTCGTCGACGACCCCGAGTTCGTCACTGGCGTCGAGATCGTCGAGTGGAACGGCGTACCGATCACGGAGGCGATCCGCCGCCGCGGCGAGGTCGAGCGCGGCGGTCGTCCCGACAGCGCGATGGCACGTGCGCTCGACTCGCTCACGCTGCGGCCGCTCGGGCTCGGTCCACCGCCGGACGAGAAATGGGTGATCGTCGGCTACCGCACCGGCGACGACCAGCCGATTCGGGAGCATCGCTTCGAGTGGCGCTTCATCGACCCGGGTCCCGGACCCGACGAACCGCATCCCACCGCACCCGCCGCCACCGCGACCGCGATGCATCCCGACCGAGCGCTGGTGCGGCGGGCCAAGAAGCTGTCGTTCAACACCGGGCTGTGGAGCACCGAGGATCGCGACCGGATGTCGGCTGCCCGTCCGTCCGTCGACCCCAGTGGCTGGTTGACCGGCAAGTTCCAGGACAACGTGTCGGCCCGCCCGATCACCGTCGACGGACGCGACTACGGCTACCTCCGGCTGTGGAGCTTCGATCTCGCCGACGACGACGGCTTCGTCGCCGAGGTGATCGACATGCTGCACGAGCTCCCGCCGGACGGGCTCATCATCGACCTGCGTGGCAACCCGGGCGGATTGATCTGGGCGGCGGAGCGACTCCTGCAGCTGTTCACTCCATCGCGGATCTCGCCGTCGCGGTTCTCGATCATCGCCTCCGACCTCACGCGCGCGATGACCGACGCCCCCCAGAACCGGCGTGAGCTGGGCCCGTGGCGCCGCACGCTGCTCGAGGCCATCGGCACCGGCGAGGTGTACTCGCAGTCGGTCACGATCACCCCGCACGATCGGTGCAACGACATCGGCCAGGTCTACGGCGGTCCGGTCGTCGCCGTCGTCGATCCGACCACGTACTCCGCGGCCGATCTGTTCGCCGCCGGGTTTGCCGACAACGGCCTCGGCACGGTCGTGAGCGTCGGCCGTGCCACGGGCGCGGGCGGCGCCAACGTGTGGCGGGCCGACACCCTCAACAGCGTGCTGGCCGGCACAGCGCATCGCCTCCCCCGGCTGCCCAAGGGCGTCGGCTTCACGATGTCGGTCCGGCGGGCGACGCGGATCGGCGCGTCCGACGGTGCCCCGATCGAAGATGTCGGCATCGTCGGGCACCGTGCCTACGCCATGACCCGCGACGACCTGCTCCTCGGCAACGGCGGCCTGCACGCCTACTGTGCCCGGCTGCTCGACGCCGAGCCGACCACGTCGATGGCGGTCGAGTGGAAGCAGCCCGACCTCTCGGTGTCAGTGGCACGGCTCGATCGCGTCGACGTGTACGTCGACGATCGGCCCCGCGCCTCGCTCGACGTCGACGATGGCTGCCGGCTCGAGCTCACCGACGTCAGAGAGCACATCCGGGTCGAGGGCTACCGGGGCGCCAACGTCAAACAGGTGCGCGTGATCCGGATCGACTGAGGACGGGTCCGCGGCGGTCGGCGTCGGACACCTCACGAACGGCTGGCGGCGAACGTTCTAGAGGCATGATCGATGTGGATCGCCAGACTGGATTGCGACGCACCCGGCGCAGCGCACGCGGTGGCGTACCGACCGTGCTGCCGCCCGCGACGGCGACACCCGACGGGCAGCTGGCGTTGCCGATCGACGATCCGAACCGTTCGACGCAACGGCGCATCGTGCTGCCCGGTGTGGTGCACGTACCGGCCTGGCTCGACCTCGACACCCAGCGCGAACTCGCCCGGGCCTTCCGGCATTGGGCCGCACCGCCGGCCGGTCTCCGCCACCCGCGGGTGCCGACCGGCCACGTGATGAGCGTGCAGTCGGTGTGCCTCGGCTGGCACTGGCTGCCGTACGAGTACTCCCGCACCGCCGACGACACCGACGGGGCGCCGGTGAAGCCGCTGCCGCCCGCGATCGCCGACCTGGCGCGGGCGGCGGTCGCTGTCGCGTACGGTCCGCACAGTCCAGAAGCGACCGCCTTCGCACCCGATGCGGCGATCGTGAACCTGTACGCACCGGGCGCCAGGCTCGGGATCCACCAGGACGGCGACGAGCCGGCCGACGCCCCGGTCGTGACGATCAGCCTCGGCGATTCGTGCGTGTTCAGGCTGGCCGGTGTCGATCGCCGGACCGCTCCGTTCACCGACATCGACATGCGCAGCGGCGACCTGCTGGTGTTCGGAGGACCCAACCGCCTGATCCATCACGGCGTGCCCAAGGTCCACACCGGGACGGCACCACAGGGGCTCGAGCTCCCGCCCGGTCGGCTCAGCATCACGGTGCGCGAGACGGGATTGTCACGATGACGGGTGGCGACCTCACGCTCGGCCGCGCCGAGACGTTTGACTGGTGTGGTGCAACCGTTCGAGGACGTCGTCGCCGAACACGGACCCGTGGTCATGCGCGTGTGCCGGGCGATGCTGGGCCGCACCGACGCCGACGACGCATGGGCGGAGACGTTCCTCGCCGCCCTCAACGCCTACCCGCAGCTGCGGCCCGACAGCAACGTCCGTGCCTGGCTGCTGACGATCGCCCACCGCAAGGCCATCGACCAGACCCGGTCACGGGCGCGACGACCGCTCCCGGTCGACGATCTGCCCGAGACCCCCTCGACGATCGGCACCCCTGCCGATCCCGACGCCGAGTTGTGGGCGGCCCTCCAGGCGCTGCCGTTCAAGCAGCGCGGTGCCGTCACCTACCACCACCTGGCCGGCATGCCATACGCCGAGGTCGCGGTGTTGCTGGATTCCAGCGAAGCCGCGGCCCGGCGCAGCGCGGCTGATGGCATCGCCAGGCTGCGCAAGAGCTACTCGAAGGGATCGCCATGATGACGAGCACGAACGAATCCACCGACCAGCAGTTGATCGATGACCTGTTCGCCGCTCTCACGGCCGGCGACGACGAGCAGCGGCTCCACAGCCGGCTCGTCGACGAGGCCGAGCGCGACGGCGTGCTCGACGTCTCGTACCGCACGATCGACAGTCCGGTCGGGTCGTTGCTGCTGGCGGCCACGGCGGAGGGATTGGTGAGGATCGCGTTCGACCGTGAGGACCACGACGTGGTCCTCACTCGACTGGCCACCGAGCTCAGCCCCCGGATCCTTCGCGCCCCGCACCGGCTCGACGCGGCGGCAACCCAGTTGGACGAGTACTTCAGCGGCCGGCGGCGCACGTTCGACGTGCCGATCGACCTGCAGTTGGCACACGGTTTCCGCCGGACGGTGCTCACCCACTTGCGCGATATCGCCTACGGCGAGACCGCCAGTTACGCGATGGTCGCCGAGGCATCGGGGAGCCCCGCCGCGGTCCGCGCGGTGGGGAGCGCGTGCGCCAACAACCCGCTGCCGCTCGTCGTGCCGTGTCACCGAGTGGTGCGCAGCGACGGCTCGATCGGCCAGTACCTGGGCGGGACCGAGGCCAAGCAGGCCCTGCTGGCGATGGAGGCGATCACGTGAGCGCGATCGCCGCCCCGACGTCGACCCCAGCCCTCGGCGGGTGCGTCGGCCGGCTCGACTGGCCGGCGATCGCCGCCGACCTCGACCACGTCGGGTGCGCGCTCACCGACTCCGTGCTCAGCCCGCCCGACTGCCGGTCCGTGGCCGCGCTGTACGACGACGACGCGCGGTTCCGCTCGACGATCGACATGGCTCGCTACCGGTTCGGCGAGGGCCAGTACCGCTATTTCGGTCGACCGCTGCCCGACGTCGTCACCGAGTTGCGCGCCGCGTTCTGGCCGCACTTGCTGCCGATCGCACGCGACTGGGCCGACCGGCTGGACCAGCGTGCACCGTGGCCTCACGAGTTCGAGGAATGGATCGACATGTGCCACGCGGCCGGTCAATCGCGCCCGACGCCGCTGCTGCTCCGCTATGGCCCCGGCGATTGGAACGCCTTGCACCGGGACCTGTACGGGGAGTTGGTCTTCCCGTTGCAGGTCGTGGTCGGGCTCGACGAGCCGGACGTCGATTTCACTGGTGGTGAGTTCGTGATGGTCGAGCAACGACCGCGGGCACAGTCGCGCGCCACCGTCACCACGATCGGACAGGGCCGAGCGCTCGTGTTCACCACCCGCGATCGGCCAGTGCGTTCGGCGCGCGGCTGGTCCGCCGCACCCATGCGGCACGGCGTGAGCGTGCTGCGATCAGGTCGCCGTCGCGCCCTCGGTCTCGTGTTCCACGACGCCAAGTGACCGGCGCCCGGCACGCGGTGTCAGGGAGCCGGGTCGGCCTGGTTGAGCTTCAGGATCGAGAACACCGCGCCGTGAGGATCGTTCACGACCGCGAACCGTCCGGGCGGGATGTCGGTCGGCGGAACGCTCACCGTCCCTCCGAGCTCGGTCACCCGCGCCGCGCTGGCGTCGGCGTCGGCGACGGCAAAGTAGGTCATCCAGTGCGACGGCAGGTCCGGCGGCCACATGTCGCCGACCATCGGCATCAGGCCACCGCTGATCCGGCCGCCGACCTCGATCATCCAGTACTCGGGACCTCCCGCCGCCATCGGTTGCCAGGTCCAGTCGAACACGTGCGAGTAGAACTTCCTGGCGGTCTCGGCGTCCCGTGTGGTCAGTTCGTTCCAGCAGAGCGTCCCCGGTTCGTTCACCAACTGGGCGCCGATGGTCTCGCCGGGTTGCCAGATCGAGAACGCCGCGCCGGTCGGATCCACGAACACCGCCATCCGACCTGCGGTCATCACGTCCATCGGCTCCACGAGCACCTGGCCGCCGGCCTCGGTCACCCGGGCGGCCGTCTTGTCGGCATCGTCGACCGAGACATACGTGGTCCACGACGGCGGCTGGCCCTCGCCCATCAGTGGGCCCAGTCCAGCGACGATCTTGTCGCGGAGCAGGCACATCCGGTAGCCGCCCGTCTCCTCCACCGTTCCCGCTTCCACGATCGTCCAGCCGAACAGATCGCTGTAGAAGCTGGCCGACGCATCAGGGTCGGGGCTTCCCAGGTCCACCCACGACGGGGTCCCGGCCGGATACTTCGTCACCTCGGGCATGGCTCCTCCTCATTCGATGTTCGGCCGTGGATCTCTGCGTCGGATCCGCGTTCGCCGAAGTTCTGGATCGCCCCGATCGCACACTAGGCGTGGGAAGCACGGTCCCGCGCCGGCCGCCTGTTGCGTCAGACGACGATTTCGTCGAGGTCGCTCCCGATCAGCACCACGCCGTCGTAGGCGCTCGAGTCGTACTGCGGCTGCGCCTCCGGGAGATGATGGGTGAGCACGACCCTCGCGACGCCGGCCGCGGCCGCCATGTCGACGCAGTCCTGGGGTGAGGCGTGGAACTCGTGCAGCCGAGTGATGAGCGCTCTCCGCGCGGGCGTGACGTCCGGTGGCGGCGCCGACGCGCACGCGTCGACGATCAACACGTCGGCGCCGCGCGCCAGGTCGACGAGCTCGTCGCACCGCGCCGTATCACCGGAGATCACGAGTGAACGCCCTCCGTACGTGAACCGGTACCCGAGTGACGACATCGGTGGATGCACGACGCGACCGGCCTCGACGACGCACCCGTCGAACTCGCTCGACCAACCCGTCCCGACGTCGGTGACCTCGACGTCGTCCCACCCGGAGCGTCCGTAGCCGAGGTCGATCGCCCACTCGGCCTGATCACGGTAGAAGTCCTCGACCAACCGCCGGTGCATGTCCGACGTGCCGGTCGGCCCGATGACGCGGAGTCGCGATCGGCCGGCCGACCAACTCCCCCACACGAACGCCGGATAGCCGAGGACGTGATCCCAGTGGAGGTGCGTGATCGCGACGTGCCGGACGTCGGCCAGTTTGGTGCCCGCCGCCAGGATCTGGCTCACGACGCCGTCACCCGCGTCGACCAGCCACGACGAACCGGAGCCCCATTGCACGAGCGCAGCCGGATGGTGCCGCGTGAGGCTGGGCGACGGCGAACCCGTGCCCAGCAGCGTGACCCGCAGCTCCACCGATCGAGTCATCGCGTCAATCCAACACCTCGACGCGGTTTGGCGGCGAATGCGACGGGCATCCTCTTCGCCATGCCGTCGATTCACCGCGTCCTCGACCAGCATCCGATCGATGCCCTCGCCGACTATGTCGCGATCGGCGGCGGCGCCGGCCTCGACGCCGCCCGCCGGCTCGACGGCGTCGGGATCACCGAGGAAGTGACCGCGTCCGGTCTGCGGGGCCGTGGTGGTGCCGGCTTCCCGACGGGCGTGAAGTGGGAGACCGTTGCCATCGAGGCAGGGACAGGGCCACCGCCGATCGTCGTCGTCAACGGCGCCGAGGGCGAGCCGGGCTCGTTCAAGGACCGAACGCTGCTGCGGCGCAACCCGTACCGGGTTCTCGAGGGCGCGCTGATCGCGGCCACCGCGGTGCACGCCCGTCACGTCGTCGTCGCTCTGAAGCGCACGTTCCACGTCGAGCGGCGGTCCGTCGCGTACGCGATCGCCGAGATGTCCGATGCGGGCTGGTTGAGCGACGTCGACGTGCGGATCTCGATCGGGCCGAACGAGTACCTGTTCGGTGAGGAGACCGCCTTGCTCGAGGTGGTCGAGGGACGGCAACCGTTCCCGCGGATCGCGCCGCCGTACCGCCGCGGGCTGGCCACCAGCACCGATGCGCCGAGGTCGGCGGACCCCGACGGCAACGACGCTCCCGGCGTCGGGTTGGTGCTGGCCAACAACGTCGAGACGCTGGCCAACGTGCCCGGCATCGTCAGTCAAGGGGCCGACTGGTTCCGCACGCTCGGCACGCCCGACTCACCCGGCACCGTCGTGTGCACCGTGAGCGGCGACACCCGGCGCGCCGGTGTCGCCGAGTTCGCGATGGGCACGACGATCGCCGAGATCGTCGACGAGATCGGCGGTGGACCGCTCGAGGACCAGCGGATCGTCGCCGCCATCTCAGGTGTCGCCAACGCCATCCTGCCGGTCGAGTTGTTCGACACGCCGGCCTGCTACGACGCGTTGCGGTCGGTGGGGAGCGGTCTCGGCGCAGCCGGTTTCATCGTGTTCGACGATCGCGCCGACCTGATCGCGGTCGCCGAGGGCGTGTCGCACTTCCTCGCCGTCGAGTCGTGCGGGCAGTGTGAGCCCTGCAAGCGCGATGGGATGGTAGTCGCGGCGGTGCTCGACGACCTCCGCCGCTCCGAGAGTGAGGGCGACGTGGAGGCCATTTTGCGCGACTCGCTCGGGACGATCACCGACGGCGCCCGCTGTTACCTCGCGACCCAACATCAGGTCGTCGCGACCAGCATCCTCGACCTGTACCCCGGTGTGATCGCCGGCCACGTCGACGGGTCGTCGCCGCCGGCCGATCGAGTGCTGATCGCGCCCATCGTCGACATCGAGGACGGACAGGTGGTGCTCGACACCTCACAGGCCGACAAGCAACCCGATTGGTCGTACGAGGCCATCGACTCGGGGCGCTGGCCGGCCGCCTATCTGGGCGACACGCCGGTCGACGTCAGCACGCGCCACCGCCGGGACGGCAGCGGCCCAGCGCCAGTCGTCGCGCCCGGCGACGGCGATGACGTCACCGACGACCGTGTCGACGGTGTCGGCGTCGAGCCTGTCGATGGAGCGCACCGCCCGATCATGATCGATGTCGGCGATCAGCTCGACCTCGCCCATCACGAGCTGGTGGCGGCCCTGCTGGCGACGGCAGTGGGCGAAGACGGCGACCGCGCCGCTGCGGTCGAAGCGTTCGCCGACCAGCTCCGACGCCACGTCGAGGTCACGACTCGGGTCCTCCTGCCGTGGGTTCGCCGCGTGGGAGGTGACGAGGGCGAGCGAGTCGCCGACCGGGCGGAGGCGATCCAGTCGGCCGCCGAAGACCTCGTCGAAACGCTCCGTCGGGATCCATCCGACGGGTCGAGCCCCGACGGGTCATCCGTGCCGCTGCGGGCCGTCGCCGACCAGCTGCACCGGCTCATCCTCGACGAGGAGCGAGCCGTGCTGCCGTTGCTCGAACGTCATCTCGGTGAGTCCGACCTCGACGACATCGGCCGCGCCATGCACGAGGTCTGACCGCCCGCCCTCCACCGCACGGAGTCCCCCGGTTCGACGTTTGAGCGACGGCTCGGCGGGTACTTCGAGACCGACGAGACGGAGGAGTCGCCATGAACCAGCACAGCGCTGTCGATGATCGCAGCATCGGTGACCAGGCACGAGACGTCGGTCGAGGACTGAGACTCTTCATCGCAGCCGCCCTCGTCGCGGCGTTGGTCGTCGTCGCGCTCGACAATCGAGAGGACGTTCGTCTCGGCTATGTGTTCGGGGATGCCCAGGCGCCGGTGTGGATCGTCCTCGTGGCCGCCGGGATCGTCGGCGTGATGGTCGGCTGGCTCCTGAAGCACCGCTCTCATCGCCACTGACGTCCCATGTCGCCGCTCTCGAGGGTCAGCTGAGGAAACCAGCGTAGAAGTACAACGTGTGACCGCCCTCCGCGTCGACGACGAGCGCGGTGGGAATGGCCCAGTCGAGAGCCGGTAGCGGGAGCGGTTCGGGTTCCGAAGCGGCGTCCAGCCGATACAGGGTGCGGGCGAGGATCGTCGGTCCGCTCGAGGGCCTCCAGGCGATGCTCGGGTACGACGGGCAGCCGGGATCGAAGAACCCGGACGTCGGGTTGGCCGCGAGATCCTCGGCGAGTTGCAGCGGGTCGACTCCCCCGCGCAGCGGTTCACCGACGGCGGACTCGTACGACGAGCCGAGCTCGTCGAACAACCTCGCCAGATCGGTGCCAGTGGAGACCTGCGGGTCGGAAAGGAGCTGGTCGTCCTCGCAGGCGAATCCGGACACGCCGACGTGGACGGAGTCGTCGAGGACCACGTCGATGGTTCGCGCCGCATCGGTCGGTACGCCGAGGGCGCTGTCGTCATATGGCGGACCACCGGAGCACTCGAACTCGCCGAGCTCGGTGCACCTCGTGTACGGACGCACCTCCAGCGGCAGCACACCACCGACGAAGTCGTCGATGGTCTGGTCGGCGACCGCACGGACGTTGTAGATGCCGGCCGGTAACGGCGTTGCCGGGTCGGTCGGCACGGCTGGCGAGGGCTCACCCTCCCAGTCGGCGCCACAGCAGGCGATGAACGCGAGCGGCGGGAACGGCTCGGACGAGGGCCGCCATCCCGATCCGGTCGACGGTGTGGTCGTGGCCGTGGTGGTCGTGGTCGTGGCCGGCTCGGTGGTTCCGGTCGTGGTCGTCGGGGCCGGATCGGTGGCCTCCGTGGCTGGGACATCGGTCGGCGAGGGACTGACCTGGGGCGACGTCGTCACCGTTGTCGGTCGACACGACATCGGGCACTGTGTCGCTGACCAACGTGTCGTCGTCGGAACCGCGACCGACGACGAGGAACAGCCCGACCACCATCACGACCACGGCGGATGTTCCGGCCACCGCTCCGGCCACCCGTCTCCGGCGCCGACTCGATCGAACGCGAGCCATCCCGTCAGCTGGTGCCGGGCGCCGCAGCGCCGCCCCGGCAGTTCTGGCGATCTCGTCGACGCGGTCCTCGCCCGACTGATCCTGGTTGTTCGACTGATCCTCGTTGTTCGACATCTCAGACCTCGAGTTCCTTGGCAAGCGCCATGCGTGCTCTGCTCAGATCGCTGCGGACGGTGCCCTCGGGGACGTCGAGGATCGACGCCACCTCGGCCGTCGTGCGGTCCCCCGCGTAGTACAAGGTCACGGCAATGCGGGGGCGTGCCGGTAGTGCCCGGACCGCACCCCAGAAGGCGATCACCTCCGGTGAAGGTCCTGGCGTGGAGGGTTCGTCGACGCGCTGTCGGGACAAGAACCGCGCCTCGGTCGCCCTCCGGCGCCAGCGACTGCGACACAGGTTGACCAGAACCCGATGACACCAGCCACCCGGACGTTCCAGCTGGCGAACCCGATTCCAGTTGATCAACGCCTTGACCATCGCGTCATGGACGAGGTCCTCGCCGTCATGGCCCGACAACGCGGTCGCGACCACGATCAGTCCCGGGTACTCCCGCTGATACAGGTCCTCGAACCGTGCCTCCTCGAGAGCGACGTGGGTGGGCTCGGGCATGGTCAGGCTGTTCAGGAATGTTGGGGTGGCAGACAAGGTGCGCATCACCAACACACACGCACGAGGCCCCGCCGACGCTGCAAGCGGAGGGACAATATCTTGACCAGCCTGCGCGCCGCGTCATCATGTCCGGATGACTCCGTCGCGTCCGCTCTTGTTGTCGGTCAATGTCGGTCCGATCGGGATCGTCGAGCATCACGGGCGCCGCGTCCCGACCGGAATCTTCAAGCAGCCGGTGACCGGTCGCGTCGCCGTGCGTGGCGTCAACATCGACGGCGACGATCAAGCCGACCGCGACAACCACGGCGGGCCCGATCGCGCCGCCTACGCCTACTCGGCCGAAGACCTGGCCTGGTGGGAGTCCGAGCTCGGCCGCGATCTGGCTCCGGGCACGATGGGCGAGAACCTCACGACGTCGCAGATCGATGTCACCGGCGCCGTCATCGGTGAACGCTGGGCGGTCGGGTCAGCCGTGTTCGAGGTGGCCGCGCCCGCGAGTGCCGTGCTTCAAGCTCGGCATTCGGATGGGTGATCCACGGTTCCCGCGGCGATTCGCGCACGCCGGTCGACCGGGCGCATACCTGCGGATCGCCCAGGCCGGCGAGATCGGAGCGGGCGACCCGATCGACGTGATCAGCCGCCCTGACCACGACGTCACTGTCGGCCTCGTGGCGCGTGCGTTCCACGACGACCATTCACTCGCGCCGCTGTTGCTCGGCGCGCCGGAACTGTCGCACGGGTGGCGTGAGTGGGCAGATCATCACACCTGACGACCAGACTGTCGGGGTGACCAATCAGACGTTCGTGATCCGTCCGATCGGATGGGTCGATTCTCCCCTGGTCGACAAGGACTCGGCGCCCAGGCAGGGTGACGAGGGAGCGCCGGCCGCCCACGTGATCATCGAGCCCGACATGGCCGACGGGATCCGCGACCTCTTCCCAGGCGAGGAGGTCATCGTTCTGACGTGGTTGGATCGGGCCAGTCGCGACGTCCTGACGGTGCACCCGCGTGGAGACACCCGCAACCCGATCCGTGGTGTGTTCAGCACACGCTCGCCGGATCGTCCGAACCCGATCGGTCTCCACCGCGTCGTCATCGTCTCGATCGAAGGTCTGCGGATAGAGGTGCAGCCCCTCGAGGCGCTCCACGGCACGCCCGTGATCGACATCAAGCCGATCCTCGGACCGGTCGGCGAGCGCTGACTGACCCATCGCGCCGCGCCGGAGGCATCCTTATCCGGCGGATTGCCACAACCCCATGAGGTTGCCCTCGCTGTCGTTGAAGTAGGCGGCGAACCCCATCTCGCCGACCTGCAGCTTCTCCCCGACAGCCGTGCCGCCGTGCTTCTCGACGAGCACCAAGGTGGAATCGATGTCGTCGACCTGGAGGGTGATGACCGGCGTGCTCACAGGGTCCTGACGCTCCATCATGCCGCCGCCGATGTAGCCGGGCTCGAGCGGCATGCCCTCGTCGCTCACCGGGCCGGTGGACACGATGGTGTAGTTCATCTCCGGCATCGGTTGGATCTGCCAGTCGAACACGTCGCGGTAGAAACCGCGGGCGCGATCGGCGTCGTCGAACGGGACCTCGAAATGCACTACTCGAGCGCTCATTGGTTGACCTCCGTGTGTACGTACGTCTTTCGGCGAGGACAAATCTAGATCGGACCACCGCGGCGAGTGATCGGCGAGCGGGCTGTTACGCGTACGTCCGCACGAGCTCGAGGACGGCCAGAGCGTCCGGTCCGGCGCCCCGTAGCGATGTGTCATCGGCGTCGACACGGCGTGCCGCCACGAGGCACAGCTCGGCACCGGGACCCTCGATGACCGTCGCCGGCTCGCCGTCGGGAACGAAGTGCCACCGCTCCCCGCCCGGCCCGCGCAGGTCGAATGCGACTGGACCGGCGAGCTCGCGGCCGTCGCGCTCGAACGCGTACGGCAACGTGCGCCACGCGAGGCGGGCGATGTGCTCGAGGCGACGCGTTGGTTCCTGCGCCACGTCCAACGCCTCGGCGACGTCGCCGGTGTGGATCCAGCACTCGGCCAGCCGTGTCGTCGCCAGCGTCTGCGTGGACAGCTGACCGGAGACCCAGCCGACGCGGCGGTGCGGATCGCTGGCCGCGAGCCCGTCGCGCAGCGCAGCCGCGCCCGTGCGCCACCGTTCGAGCAACACGGCACACGGGAGACCGCGTTCCCGCTCCACGATCGCGGCCGCGCCGTCGTCGACGTTGCCGTGCCCCTCGAGACCTCCTGCGAGCACGTCGAGCCCGTCGGCGAAGTGGTCCAGGGCGCTGGCCAGCGCGAGCTCGTCGGTCTGGGCGAGATGGAGCACGACGTCGGCGACGGTCCAGCCCGCGCACCGCGTCGGACGTTGCCAGCCTGCCTCGTGCGAGGTCGTCGAGCAGTGCCGCCAGCTCCGCGTGCTGCTCTTCCAGTGCGGTGAGGATCGCCTGCATGAACACCTCCGGCGGACGGCGCCCGGGCCACGACGACCGACCGCACCCGTCCCGTCGCGAGCGTAGATCGCGTGTCGTGCCGGTCGGCGGTCCGGCAGTCGAAGCTGAGCGTGTGAACGCGACCGGCACCTTGGAAGGACCGTGGAACAATCGCAGCATGACCCTGCCGTTCGAGGAGCTGCTCGCCGAGGGCCGGGCGGCGTTACGGGCCGGCGATGCTGCCGGCGCACGCCGGGCCCTCGAGCGCGCGCTCGGCGAATCGGCGTCGGGCGACGTGATCGAGGGCCTGGCGCGTGTGGCCTATCTCGAGCTCGACTACGCATCGGCGATCGAGCGGTGGGAGCAGGCCTACGCAGCCCATCGCGACAGCGGCGATCACGTCGGTGCGGTGCGCGTGGCTCGGTCGCTCGGGTACATGTACCTCGCCGTCGAGGGTGATCGGGCGGTGGCGAGTGGCTGGCTCTCGCGCGCCCAGACACTTCTCGCCCACACGGCCGACACGCCCGAACGCGGATGGGTCGCGCTCAACATCGCGATGTTCGAAGGCGACCGCGGTCGCAAGGAGCAGCTGTTCCGCGAGGCACTGGAGTTGGCGCGCGGCTTCTCCGACACCGATCTGGAGTTCGTGACGCTCGCCTACCTCGGGGCGAGCCTCGTCCACGCCGACCGGACCGAAGAGGGCATGACACTCCTCGACGAAGCGCTCGCCGCCGTCGCCGGGAGCGAGGTCGACGACTTCTTGGTGCTGGAGGAGATCTTCTGCCAGCTCTTTTCGGCCTGCGAGCACGCCCACGACGTCGCCCGCGCCGACCAGTGGATCCGGATCGGCGAGGCGATTGCCGAGCGGCGGCAACTCCCTTCCGTCTCGGCGTTCTGCCGCACGCACTACGGCGGCGTGTTGACCGCCGCCGGTCGCTGGCCGGAAGCCGACACGGCGCTGACCGAAGCCGTCCGACTCTGGGCGCTCGGTCGCCGATCGATCTTGCGCAGCGGTGCACTCGTCCGGCTGGCCGACCTGCGCGTCCTCCAGGGTCGGTTCGAGCAAGCCGAGCAGCTGCTCGACGGAATCGACGCGACCGACAACGCCGAGGCCGCCCGTCCGATCGCAGCCATCCACCTGGCCAAAGGAGAGCCGGCGCTCGCCCGCGACGTCCTCGAGCGGGCGCTCGAACAGGTCGATCCGACGAGCACTGCGGCGGCCCCGCTTCTGGCCCTGCTCGTCGACGTGAGCCTCGCGGCCGACATGCGTCGACGAGGCCGAACTTGCCGCCACCGCCCTCGCCACGTGCGCAGGCCGTCACCAGAGCCACTACCTGATGGCGGTCGCCGCGCTCGCTCGCGGTCGAGTCTGTCTCGCGGCCGGCACCGGTGACCCACAGGCCTGTCTCCGCGAAGCGCTCGCCGGGTTCGCTCGGGCACAGATGCCGATCGAGGTCGCACACTCCCGCCTCGAGCTCGCCAACGCGCTCGTCACGGATCGTCCCGAGGTGGCGATGGCCGAGGCGCGAGCCGCGCTGGAGGTGTTCGAACGGCTGCAAGCGGCCCGCCACACGGACGCGGCGACGGCCGTGCTGCGATCGCTCGGTGTCAGGGCCACGACCACCAGGCGCGGTGGCGGGGTGCTCACCAATCGCGAAGCCGAGGTGCTCGAGCTCCTCGGCCACGGATTGTCGAACCCAGAGATCGCCGATCGGCTGTACATCAGCCGCAAGACGGTCGAACACCACGTCGGCAACATTCTCAGCAAGCTCGCCCTGCGGAGTCGGGGCGAGGCCGCCGCCTACGCCACGCGCGCCAAACCAGCACCGGAATAGGGGACCTCCCGGATGCCCCGTCGGTGCGTTGGGCTCATCGTGAGACCACACCGACAAAGGGAGAAGCAAGATGTCAACGGGAACGTCTCGCGGCTACGACGCAATCGTCGTCGGAGCACGCTGCGCAGGATCGCCCACCGCGATGCTTCTGGCGCGCAAGGGATATCGGGTGCTGGTGGTCGATCGGGCGACGTTCCCGAGCGACACGGTCTCGACCCACGTGATCCACGCACCGGGCGTGGCGGCCCTGAATCGCTGGGGCCTGCTCGACCAGGTGACGGCGACCGGGTGCCCCCCGGTCGAGACCTACTCGATCGACTTCGGGCCGTTCACGATCACGGGGACCCCTCGTGCCGACAGTGGGTTCTCTGCCGCGTACGCCCCGCGGCGAACGGTGCTCGACAAGATCCTCGTCGATGCCGCCTCGGACGCAGGAGCGGAGGTCCGCCAACGGTTCACCGTCGAAGACATCGTCATCGAAGACGGTGTCGTCGTCGGCATCCGCGGCCACGGCGAAGGTGGCAAGTCCGTCGTCGAACGTGCCCGCGTCGTGATCGGCGCCGATGGCCGCAACTCGCACATCGCCAAGGCCGTCCGCCCCGCGCAGTACAACGACAAGCCGATGCTCCAGTGGAGCTTCTACACGTACTGGAGCAACCTCCCCGTCGACGGGTTCGAGATCGTGATGCGTCCGGATCGCGGATTCGCCGCGGTCGAGACGAACGACGGCCTGACGATGCTGGTCGTCGGGTGGCCGTACGCCGAGTCCGACGCCTACAAGGCGGATGTCGAGGCCAACTACATCGCGACCCTCGCGCTCGCACCCGGGTTGGCAGACCGTGTTCGCGGCGCGACGCGCGAGGCGCGATTCGCCGGCGGATCAGTCCCCAACTTCTTCCGCAAGCCGTACGGTCCCGGCTGGGCGCTCGTCGGCGACGCCGGCTACAACAAGGATCCGATCACCGCCCAGGGGATCCCGGACGCGTTCCACGACGCCGAGCTCTGCGCAACCGCCCTCGACGCAACGTTCGACGGAAGGCGCCCGTTCGCCGATGCGATGTCCACGTACCACATGGAACGGGACACGCGCGTGCTGCCGATGTACGAGTTCACGACGCAGTTGGCGACGCTCGAGGCGCCGCCTGCGGAGATGCAGCATCTGCTCGGCGCGATTCATGGCAACCGCGACGCGATGGACTCGTTCGTGAGCGTCACGGCCGGCACCGTCTCGCCGACGGAGTTCTTCGATCCCGAGAACATCGGACGACTCATCGGCGCCGTGTCTGCCTGAGTCTGCCCACCTACCGGATGAGTCCGTCGATGACGTTGACCACGACGGCCAGGAGCACAGCACCGAAGAGATACGAGAGCAACGCGTGTCGGAGAGCTGTCCGGCGAATCCTGCGGGTCTGGATGGCCGCGTCCGACGTCTGGGCGCAACCTCATCGCGACAGCCGTATCACGGTGGCCGTGTCAGGACAGCGCAATCGTCAAGTCATCTGCCGGCTCGGGACGGTCCGGACGCGACGAGAGCACGGGGACCGCCGCGTCGAGCGGGACGGGAAGCCCGAGGTGGAATCCCACACCATGGTCGACGCCACGCTGGCGCAGGAAGTGCCGCACCCGATCACTGTCGACGTTCTCGCCGACAGTCTGCTTGTCGAGGCTCCGGGCGAGATCGACGATGGCGCCGATCGTCGCTCGATTGCGGCTGTCCTCGAGACAATCGGTGACCAGTTCACCGTCGAACCTGATCAAGTCGAACGGCAGGTGCTCGACGTAGTACAGCGACCCGAAGCCACCGCCCACGTTGCTGAGTGCGAGCCGGCAGCCCAGGTCGCGAAAACGTTCGGCGAATGCTCGAACGCCACCAGTGTTGCTGATGGCGGTCGATTCGGAGACCTGCAGGATCAGTCGTGACGGGTCGAAGCGTCCCGCACTGACGACCCGTTCGACCACCGCACGAAGCTGGCCGTCACCAACGCCGGTGCCACTGACGTTCACGGCGAGCGTGACAGGTGTGGAGCTTGTGGCAGTTGCCTCCAAGACGTCGCATGCCTGCGAGAGGACCCACGCATCCATCCGGTTCGAGAGCCCGTACCGCTCGGCGATGTACAAGAAGCTGTCCGGCGGTGCGAGGTCGCCCTCGTCGCCGATCATGCGGATGAGCAACTCGTGGTGAACGGTCTCGCCGGTGTTCAGGTCGACGATCGGCTGGGCGTGAAGTACGAACGTGTCGTTGTCGATGTCGGCCTCGATCCGGTTGATCCACGTCAGGCGGGCCTTGGCTCGGGGCTCGTCGTACTCCTCGGTCGCGAACTCGGCCCACCTGTCGCGTCCCTGCTCCTTCGCCTGGTACATCGCGATGTCGGCGTTCACGAGCATCTCGTCGGGTGAGCGTTCGACGTCGTCGAAGACCGCGACCCCGATGCTGGCGCTGAGCGGGATGTGCTCGCCCGAGATGATCGCGGCGCTGGCTCGAATCTGCTCGACGAGGCCCTGGGCGACCGCACGCGCGGCAGCCGCGTCGCCGTCGGTGAGCAGCACGGCGAACTCGTCTCCGCCCAGCCGGGCGAGCCGGTCGGGTTCGCGCAGGCGCTCGCGCAGCAGTTGGGCAGTTGTGACGATGACGCGGTCGCCGACGCTGTGCCCACGCGAGTCGTTGATCCGTTTGAAGTTGTCGAGGTCCAAGATCAATACCGCACCGGTCGGTCCGTACCGGTTGCAATGCGCGACGTGGTGTTCGAGCGCCGCTTCGAGGCTGCGTCGGTTCATCAGTCCGGTCAGCGAGTCGTGGTTCGCCATGTGGGCGAGCCGCTCCTCCGACTGGCGACGCTCCGTGGTGTCCACGAACTGGGCGATCGTGAGACCCGTGTCGCCAGAGCCGCGCTCACCGATGCGGGCGTAGCGAATCGAGGCCCAGCACAGCGCGCCGTCTGACCGGACGATGCGCTGATCCACATCGGCAGTGATCGCACCGGATTCCTCGTTGCCGACGTCGTCGGTGTGCAGGATTGCTTGCAGGCGCAACGTGTGCAACTCGTCGAGCTGACGGTTCGTCAGCTCAGACAGGGCGCGGTTGGCGCGCACGATGAGACCGTTCCCGTCGACGAGTGCCATCCCGATCGGGGACGACCCGAACGCGATCCGGAACAGCTCCTCCGTCTCTCGCAGGGCATCCTCCGCCTGGCGACGAGCAGTGACGTCCATCACCGTGCCGACATAGCCTCCGCCCTCCCCGGCGACGTCGGGCACCCGGGCACTGTGCGAATGCACCCACGAGACGTCGCCCGATGGCCGCACCGCCCGGAACTCGCAATCGAAGTCGACGCCGGCAACGATCGCCGCCTCCCACTCGGCCACCACCCAGTCGCGGTCGTCGGGATGCAGTCCGTCCGCCCACCCACCCTCGAACGCGGCCTCGACCGACATCCCGTAGATCTCGCACCAGCGATCGTTGACATACGTGCACTGCCCGTCGACGGCCGTGTGAAAGATCCCGACGGGGACCGACCCGGCCAGCGCCCTGGCCCACGCCTCACCTCTCACGAGATCGGCGGTGCGCTCCTCGATGCGAGCCTCCAGGCTCGTGTTCAGTTCGCGCATCCGGGTATCGGCCGCCACCCGCTCGGCGTGCTCCTGGTTGATGACGCGGGCCATGTGCATCGCCACCAGCGTCACCGCCGACGCGGCGACGACCACCATCAGGGCCAGACCGAGCTCGGTCTGGTACCACCCGGCATGCAGACCGTACAACGTGACCTGGGCGATGACGGTAACGCCGACGAGCGGGAGCGGCAGTGCCGAGCCGGCGCCGAGACGCCAGCGCCGGAGTCCGTCGCGCCCGGCCACCGCGGCGGGCAGTCTCACGCTGGGCATGGTCTGGCGAGTCGGATCGCCTTCCGTCGAGGCGTGTTCAGACGGCCTCGTACGGCTGGTCACGGGTGCTGTATCGGCCGAAGCGGGGAGCAAGGTGAGGTATCTCGCGAGGGATTCGAGGGTGACACGCGACCGAGCTGGGCGGGCGGACCCTGCCCTGACCAGGGAACGACCAGGGAGGGGTACGTTCTTGGCGATGTCGGTGCTCGACGTGCGCGTGCTGGGCCCGTTCGTGGTCCTTCGGGCCGGCCAGGCATTGCCCCTCGGCCGATCCAAACAGCGCGATCTGCTGGCGCTGCTGGCGGCCAACTCACCCGACGCAGTCTCGGCTGACGCCATCGTCGACGAGCTCTGGCAGGGTTCCGCTCCCCCGTCGGCCCGCAAGGTCGTCCAGAAGCACATCTCCGAGCTGCGCCAGATGCTCGGGCGGCCACATGTCGAGTCGTTGCCGGGCGGGTATGCGCTCCGTGACGTCGCCGTCGACTCGGCCATGTTCGTCGCCGCGTGCGAGCAGGCGCGATCCGACGAGCCAACGGTTGTCTGTGCGCGACTTACTGATGCCCTGGCGATGTGGCGCGGTGAGCCGTACGCCGATGTCGATCTCGATGGTCTCGGACCGACACGCGCTCGCCTGAGCGAGCTCCGCGTCACGGCGATCGAGCACCTGACCGAGGCACGCCTGGCGCTCGGCGTGTTCACTCCTCTGATCGCCGACCTGGAACGGCTGACCGTCGAGCATCCGGTGCGCGAGGGGCTCTGGAGCCAGCTCATGCGCGCCCTCTACGGCGCCGGCCGCCAGGGCGACGCGCTGCGCGCCTACCAGCGACTCCGCACCGTCCTCGCTCGGGAGCTCGGCATCGAACCCTCAGGCGAGCTGCGTCAACTCGAACAGCGGATCCTGGCCCAGGACCCCGTGCTCGCCCCGCCGTCACAACCCGACGAGGACGTCGACTTCGAAGGCGCGAACCGCCGCGTGATGACCGTCATCGCCGTCGACCTCGACGATGCCGTCGGGGACGATCCCGAGGATCGGGCGCGGTCGATCAAGACAGCTCACGAGCAGATCCGCGCGTGGTGCGACGCCGAGAACGGAAACATCGAGAGCGCGATGGGTTCACGCCTGCTGATCGCGTTCGGGGCGCCTGCTCACGAGGACGACGCCGATCGTGCCGTGCACCTCGCCAATCACATCGTCACCCGACTGCCCACGGCGAAGGCATCGATGGCGACCGGCTGGGCACTCGTCCAGCCGGATCCGGAACCGGGTGCGCACATCGTGGGGAGCGTGGTCGAGGTCGCCTGCTCCGCGCTCGCCACGACGCGCCGCGGCACGACCCATGTGGATCACTCCACGACCGCGGCACGCTCGCGACCAATCGAGGATCCACCGTTCGTCGGCCGCGATCGTGAGTTGGCCATCGCCGGTGAACTGCTCGGTCGGACGCTCAGCGGCCACGGTCCACAAGCCATCTCGGTGCGTGGCGAGCCCGGTGTCGGCAAGACGCGACTCGTCCGCGAGCTGAGCCGACGTTCGACCCAACCGGCGACGTGGTTGCACGTTCGCTGTTCGGACGGGTTGCCGCCATCCGCTCCGCTCGGTGCCATTCTTCGGGCCCACATCGCGTTGCCGGAGTCGGCCACCCAGTCCGAGTGGCGCGGCGCGTTCGACGCACTGCTCGGAGCGCTGCTCGCCGATGCGGATGAACGGGAGTGGCTGCGCCGGCAGCTCAGCCCTGCCGCCGGACTCGGCGAGCCGTCGATGGCCGAACGATCCGAGATCGTGGCCGCGTGGGTGATCTACTTCGCCGCGACGGCACGACAGGGTGCCACCGTCATCGTGCTCGACGACGTGCACCGTGCCGATCCGGCGTTCGACACGTTGCTCACGGACTGCTTCACGCAACTGCGTGATCTCCCGCTGCTCGTCCTGTCGACAGCGCGGCCCGATCGGCCGGACCGAGCGTTCCAATGGGTCGGTACCGACAACCTCACGTTGACCCTGCGCGGCCTCGACGAGGCCGAGACCGATGTGCTGCTCGACCACCTGCTCGCCGACGATCCGGTGACCGAAGCGCAGCACGCGCTCGTGCGAGCACGGTCGTCCGGTAACCCGTTGTACGCGATCCAGTTCGCGAGCATGCTCCGCCAACAGGGGTGGAGCGGATCGATCCCGCACTCGACCCGCTCGTTGATCTCGGCGCGCCTTGATCTACTCGCCCCCCTCGAACGAGCCATGCTGTTCGCCGGCGCGGTGGCCGACCAGCCGTTCGGCTCGGACCAGTTGGCCGCGATGCAAGGCGTCGACGCGACGGCAGGGGAGCTGGCACTGCGGCACCTCGTCGACAAGGGTTTGTTGACCGCCGCCGCTCGCAACCAGATGTCGTTCACGCACGATCTCGTGCGTGAGGTCGCCTACGAGCATCTGTCGCGGTCCGGACGAGCTCGCTTGCACGAGGCCGCCGCGGCGTGGATGGAGCGGCGAGCCGGTGATCGCCTGGCGGACGACGCGATGCGGATCGTGAACCATGTGAACGCCGCCGCCACCGCCCACGAGAAGGACGGCGAAGACGCGGCCGAGCAGCGTGCGCAGGCCCTGCGCCTGATGATCGTCGCCGGTGATCGCCTGCGCGGGCTCGGCCTCGAAGACACCGCGAGCCGCCTCGCCGAGGCGGTGCAAGCGGATCACGCGCCCGCCGACCTCGCTGAACTGCAGCGTCAACACGCGGTGGCCCTGGCGTGTGTCGGCCGGCTCAGCGAAGCCTCCGACGCCGCGCGCCGAGGTCTCGAGGCCGCCCGCAAGGTCGACGATCGCCCACTTCAAGCCCGCCTCAGCGCGGTCGTCGGCGAGGTGCAATGGCTTCGCGGCGAGACCGCGTCGTGCATCGACGCGCTCGAGGAGGCGCTGACACTCGTCGACGACCTACCGACGGACCGGGCCGCGACCGAGGCCATCGCCACCCTGGCGTTCATCACCGCTCTCCTGGGTCGTCCGGCCGAGGCCATCGCACTCGCCGAGCGCGGCCTCGTCCTCGCACGCGAACACGGCATGGCTGACAGAGAAGTCCGCTGCCTGAACGCCCACGGCGCAGCGGAGCTCCTGCAGGGCAACATCGAGGGCTACAACGACTTCATGCGAGCGCTCACGCGATCACTCGAGGCCGGGCTCGGACATGAGAGCGCGATGGCGTATCACAACCTCGCCGAGCTGCAGCTACAAGGAGCCGGGACCGCCTCGAGCATCGAACTGAACGAGCGCGGCCTCGAGCTCGCCGAACGCCGCGGCCTCACGCTCGCTGCCGACTGGCTCCGGGCCAACCGCGTGTCGGTGTGCTTCGAAGCGGGGCGATGGGACGAAGCACTCGCTCTCGCCGCCCAGGTGATCGCCAACGAGACGCGCTCGGGACCCGGCCAGGCGGGCACCATGTGCGCGGTGTGGTCGGCGCGGATCCACCTGTGGCGGGGCGATCTCGACCGCTCGATCCAGCTGATGGACACGTTCTTGCCGCGCGCGCAGCATGCGGTGATCCAACAGCTGGGACCGGCGCTGATCGTCGCCGGCCTGATCATGACCGCGTCCGGGCGAGTCGACGAGGGCGCCGTCTACGCCGAGGAGTACTGCGCCCTGACCGACGGAACACGGGCGTACCGGCACATGGAGATGGCCGACGTGGTCCGCCTGCTGGTCGCCGCGTCGCGAGCGGATCGCGCCGCAACCGCCACCGACAACGAAGTGCTCCCGACCCTCCGCAACGAGTGCGAGTCGCGAAGCGCCGACGCCACGTTGGCCCTGGCCAGCGGCGACCCCCGTGCGTTGGAAATCTTCCAACAGGCCGCGGCGCTGTGGAACTCGTTCGGCCACCCGCTCGAAGAGCACCTGGCACTCGCTTCGGCAGCCGCCATTCGACCAGACCCCGACACCGCGGCGCGTGCACGAATGCTCGCCACCGACCTCCGGCTGTCGAGCGCGTCCCTTGCCGCGCTCGCCCTGGCCACGGTCCGACGAACCCCTGATCGTCAGCGCCTTCTACCCGTTCGCGACCGGTTCGGAACCGCCCGTTGCAACGCTGGTGGACACCCGTGGCCAGACGGCCGCGGCCACGACGAAAGGATCACGATGCAGTCCAAGACCGCCTATACCAGCGCACTGCAGCTCGGCGACGATGCCCCCGACTTCACCGCTGAGACGACCGAGGGGACGTTCCGCTTCCACGAGTGGCTGGGTGACGGATGGGGAGTTCTGTTCTCGCACCCGAAGGACTTCACGCCCGTGTGCACGACCGAGCTCGGCGAGGTCGCCCGGATCAAGAGTGAGTTCGACCGGCGCAATGTGAAGGTGATCGGCCTCAGCGTCGACCCACTCGAATCCCACCACCGCTGGGCAGCCGACATCGCCGAGACCCAGGGACACGCGCCGAACTTCCCGATGATCGCCGATCCCGACCGTGTCGTCAGCGACCTCTACGGCATGATCCATCCGAATGCCAGCGACACGACCACGGTGCGGTCGGTGTTCGTGATCGGACCCGACAAGAAGATCAAGCTGATGATCACCTACCCGCAGAGCACCGGCCGCAACTTCAGCGAGATCTTGCGGGTGATCGACTCACTGCAGCTGACCGCGAAGCACAAGGTCTCCACGCCGGTCAACTGGAACCAGGGTGACGACGTGATCATCATCCCCGCCGTCACCGACGACGAGGCGCGTGAACGCTTCCCCGACGGCTGGAAGACGGTCAAGCCGTACCTGCGCGTCGTGCCCCAACCGCAGTGATCAGCCCCCAGTGACCAGCGGGGCCTCCGCGCCGGACGGGACAATTCGATGCGGAGGCCCCGCGGCAGGACGACCGCGGCTGCCGGCGCGACCTGCGCCGAATCCTCAGTTCGGCAGGCCGGCCGCTGCCCGACCGAGGTCCTTGGCCCGCTGCATGTCGTAGTGCTTGCGGGCAACGACGCGCTGGGCGAACAATCCGCCGCCCGACTGCAGGTTCGTCACGAGGTGCCAGCCGCCGAACGCGTCGGCGGTGAGGTCACGGATGGCGTGGAACAGCCGCATCCGCTCTTCGGCTGACACTCCGATCATGGTGCTCATGTACTTCTCGACATCGGCGCCGGTCTCGGGGTTCTCGAGGTCACCCAGCGTCGGCGACGTCAGGACGGAACCGCCGGCGATGTCGTGGAGATGGCGCACCATCAGATGGAACTGGGCGGCGCCCTGGTACTTGGCGGCGTTGGTGTACAGCTCGTCCGGGTAGTAGTAGCCCTCGGGGGTGGCGTGGGAGTTGACGAGCGCGGCCTCGAGGCCGGCTCGCAACAACGTGGCGTGGATGAGCATCTCGTCGATCTTGTCGCGGATGTGCGGCACCCGCGCCAGGCCGTTGGCCTCGGCGATGAGCTGGGCGAGCCCCACCAGTTGGTCCGCCTGGATCACCATCGCCGTCACGCCGCCGAGGCGCTCCCAGAGGCCCAACGCGTGGGCGAACACCGTCGCGTTCGACGTCTCGCCGTGGAGGAACACCCGCTCGTACGGGACGAAGACGTCGTCGAACACGACGAAGCCGTCGGGCATGCTGAGACGGCTGCTGACGGGAAAATTGCGGACGTCCGGACCGCGGGGGTGGAACGTCGTGTTGATGATGCGCACACCGGGCGAGTTGACCGGGACGGCGCAGGCGATCGCGTACTCCTCCTCCCCCGGCTTCATCGCCTTGGTCGGCATGACCATCAGGTCGTGGACGAGCGAGGCGGCGCTGATGTGCAGCTTGGCGCCGCGGATCACGACGCCGTCGGGACGTCGTTCGACCACGCGGACGTAGGCGTCTGGGTCGTCCTGCTGCGACGGGGCCCGCGTGCGATCACCTTTGGCGTCGGTGATGCACTCGGCGATGCGGATGTCTCCCACCGTCGCATCCTCGACGTAGGCCTCGACCCGACGCTTGTACACCGGGTCGGCACCGCTCATGCGGGGGGCTGCCGTCAGCAGCGTCATCAACGACCCGTACGTGACCGCCAACGCCAGGTCCATCGTGTGGACGACGTTGGCCCGCTCGCGCAGCTCCTCGACCGACCGCGGTGCGACCACCAGCGGATTGGTCGCACCCGGGTTCGGCGAGTAGTGCTGGTCGTACCCGGCGGCGATCGCCCGAGCCGGCGTCGCGAACGCCGGTTCGGCGAGCAGATCGGGCACACGCCGCCCCTCGAAGTACGTCAACCGGCCGTCGTCGAGCGACGCCACGTAGTCAGATCCGGTCAGCAACGGATGGGTCCTCTCGACAAACTCGGCAAGCACCGACGGTGGCTTCGACCAAGAACCAGCTGGATCGGCCGATGCTAGATGGCGTTGCGCCGACGGCCCCCACAGTCCCCCACCGTGCGCTCCCGCGGACCGACTGGTGATTCGCGCAGGCAGCCGCTAGTTATTGCACCTGGACGCTCGTGACGCGCGAGCGAGGAGAGGAGATCGACATGGATGACGTAGAGCTCGTCCGCCGGATCAACGAGCTGGCCGACGAGGAACACCGCCTCGAACGTTCGCACGCCGCCCAACCGCTCTCCGAGGAGGACCGCGACCGTCTGCGCGGCATCGAAGTCGCACTCGACCAGTGCTGGGATCTCCTGCGCCAACGTCGCGCCCGGCGGTCCACCGGCCTCGACCCGGACGAAGCATCCGTCCGCCCCGCCGACATCGTCGAGAACTACCAGCAGTGATCGCCTGAAAAAGCGAAGAGCCGCCGGCACAGGGCCGACGGCTCGATCGGTAACCGAGGGTGCGTCAGATCACCCGAACGTTTTGCGCTTCCTCACCCTTTCGGCCGGGGGCGACGTCGAACTCGACGCGCTGGCCTTCGTCGAGCGACTTGTAGCCCTCGCCTTGGATGTTGGAGAAGTGGACGAAAACATCGTCGCCCTGTTCACGCGAAATGAAGCCGAAGCCCTTCTCGACGTTGAAGAACTTCACGGTACCTGTAGTCAAAGCATGCTCTCTTCAGTTTTCGAACCGGTCCGTATGACCTGCTCGCACCTACAGCCTACGGGTTCCTGAGCGGACCCGGTCACGTTTGACGAGACATTCGGTAAGTGGTAGCTTACCGATCATGGCGACACGGACGCTCGGGACACGGTCGGGCCACGGTCGGGCCCACGGTCGGGCCCACGGTCGGGCCCAGGGTCGGGCCCACGGTCGGCGCGATGGCCGGGGCGCTCGGTGACCCCACTCGGCGAGCGATCTTCGAGCGATTGACCGACGGACCGCGGGCGGTGGGCCAGCTCGCGCACGAGTTCCCGGTGAGCCGGCCGGCGGTGTCGCAGCACCTCAAGGTGCTCAAGGACGCCGGCCTCGTCGTCGACCAGCAGATCGGCCGGCAACGGCTCTACCACGTCGATCCGGCCGGCGTTGGCGCGATGCGCGCCTACTTCGACCGGTTCTGGACCAAAGCCCTGGCCAACTTCGCGGCCCGGGCAGAGGCGGCCGGGTTGGACCCCGGCGATGACCCACGAAAGGACAACGCAGATGACCAGAGAAATGCGCCAGCAGGAGACGGCTGACGACCTGTCGGTCCGCAAGACCATCACGGTGAACGCGCCGCAAGCCACCGCGTTCCGCGTGTTCGGCGAAGACATCGCCGGCTGGTGGCCACTGGACGCGTACACGATCGGCGGGCAACCGGCGGTGACCGCGGTCCTCGAACCGCGCCAGGGCGGTCGCTGGTACGAACAGTCCGCCGACGGCACGCAATGCGACTGGGGACGAGTCGTGACATGGGAGCCACCGGAACGACTCGTCGTCACCTGGGAGATCTCTGCCGACTGGGCGCCGGACTCGACCATCACGAGCGAGATCGACGTGCGCTTCATCGCCGAAGGTCCGACCACGACGCGGGTCGAGCTCGAGCATCGCAACCTCGCAACGTTCGGCGACCGCGCCGAGACGATGCGAGCGATCTTCGACTCCGACGACGGGTGGACCGGACTCCTCGCCCGCTACGCCGCGCGCGCCCACCTCTGACCCCCAGGACCTCGTCGGCCGGGAACGTCGGTCCGCCCGCCCGCGATCGTGTCTCGCCCGATCGGGCGGTCGGCAGATTGTCGGTTGTCGGTTCGGCGGACTTCAGCCGGTCGGTCAGCAGGTTGTCGGTTGTCGGTTCGGCGGACTTCAGCCGGTCGATCAGCAGGTTGTCGGTTGTCGGTTGTCGGTTGTCGATCCGGTGGTCAGTTGATTTCGGTGCCGTCGGGTCGGTAGGTGTGCCAGAAACCCTGGTCGTCGCGATGGACCCGGTAGCCGGTGTTCTTCAACCGGTTGTGTCGGCCACACACGGGTGCCCCGTTGGGGCCGTTGGTGTGTCCGAGTCGGCCCCATTCGGTGAGGTGGTCGGCTTGGCAGCGTCGGATCGGTGCCGCACACCCAGCCACCACACAACGACTCGACTGCAACAAGACGGCTTGGCGGGCGTTGCCGGTGAACAGCCGTCGCCGCCGTCCCATGTTGATCACCACCCCCGCCGAGTCGACCACCACCCGACGCACCTGGCCCCACACCATCGCCACCACCACATCGCTCGGTGGGATCGGGATCCCTGACACCGTCTCGCACCGCCGCTGGCGCGGATCGGCCGGTGCCAACCCGTCACCAGTTCCGGCGAGGTAGCGCTCCAGGGTGGGGACGTCGATCATCAAGTTGACCAGCGGCACCGCGGCGGTGGCGTCCGGTGCGGTGGCGGCGGCACGTTCGAAGATCGCGTACATAGCGTCGAAGCGGCGTTGCGCATCCGAACGTGGCATCAACGAGTAACACGCCGCGTCACCAAACCGGGCGAGCGTGGCGTCCCAGTCGGCGCTGAACTCGGCGTCGCAGAACCGTTCCAAGATCTCCGTCATCACCGCACCCTGCGCCAACCCGCCGCGGGCATGGAGATGGATCTCTTCGCCGACCTCGGCGATCCCCGCCTTGCGTCCCTCATGGGCCGCTTCGGCGGTCTTGTGGGCGCCGTCCAAGTCGGCCAGCATCTCCCACCGCCTGACGGTGATGCGGAACTCGTGATGCGACAACTTGGTCGCATTGTCGACCATCACCCCAGCGACATCGACCAACTGTGATCCGCAGCGCGGGTTGGCGAACGCCCGCCCCAACTCATGGGTCTGGGCGACACCGATCTCGCCGTCGCACACCGCATCGCGGAACCGGGCATCGCTGCGGATCAGTGCTGCGGCGCGGATCCGGTCACGACACTCGGTGTCGGACCAGCGGCCCAACGCCCGGCACCAACCGTTGACGTTGTTGTGGCCGTCACCGCGATGCACACCACGTTGGTCGACCTCGCCGATCACCGCCGCCAACGCACCCTCGGCACGTCGTCGTACCTGTTCGAGGCGTTTGAACAACTCGGCCAACTCGCGCCCGTCGAGCCCCTTCAAGGACTCGACATCAAAGTCCCCAGGATCGAGCAAACCCTCGATCCCGAGCATCGTCTCGGTCATCTGAAACCTCCGATCACATCAACCAACGATCGGGGGAAGCCGGATACGAACCACCCTAAACAGGGGGTGTAACAGGGCTCCTGACCAGGGCATTCGCGGCTCGATCCGAACGTGTTCACGTCCGCGGAACGCTTCTTCTCGCGCGAACACGCGCCCCGTGTACGTTCCGAGGAAGGGGTTGTCGGTCGGATCCGGGCGCATATGGGCACCGTGGTCAGGCGGCGACCTCCGATCGCTGGCGCACGCGCCGGCCAGACGCCGACACCGGAGGAGACGACGTGACCACCGAGACCGAGACCCGAACGCTCCAGGATCTCCTGGACTCCGTGCCCAACTTCGTCGACTACCTGTACAGCAACCGCAAGGGATCGGTCCTCAAGGACGCCGTGCTGCGTCAGCCGTCCGAGTTCGTCGCTCCGGAGTTCACGACGTGGCGTGACGAGCAACGGGCGTGGCGCGACGGGATCGCGTTCTACGACCAGTCGTTCCACATGACGACGACCTACCTGCGCGGCCCGGACGCGCAGCGGCTCCTGTCGAGCCTGGCCGTGAACAGCTTCGAGACCTTCGGTATCGGTCGCTCCCGACACTTCGTCTGCTGCAGCCCCGACGGGTACGTCGTGGGCGACGGGATCCTCTACAGCCTCGCCCCCGAGGAGATGGTGCTGGTCGGTCGGGCGGCCGGTCACAACTGGGTGCGTTTCTGCGCCGAGACCGGTGGTTGGGATGTGTCCGTCGAGGCCGACGAGATCTTCTCCCACAACCCGGCCGGCCGGCGCACCGTGTACCGGTATCAGATCGAAGGGGCGCACGCGTTGGAGCTCGCCGATCGGCTCACCGGTGCTCCGCTGCCCGAGGCGCCGTGGACGCACATCTTCCCGGTCACCATCGCCGGCCACCACGTCTGGGCTCAGCGCCACACGATGGCAGGCAACCCAGGGTGCGAGTTCTTCGGGCCATGGGACGAGGGTCCGGCGGTCAAGGAGGCGATCTTGGAGGCCGGATCCGCCTTCGATCTGCGCCGGGTCGGGTCGCTCGCATACTTCACGAACGCGCTGGAGCTGGGATGGATCCCACGCCCGATGCCGGCCATCTTCACCGGCGAAGAGCTCCGCCCGTTCCGTGAGTGGTTGCCGTCGACCAGCAGCGAGGCAACCTGGGGCCTCGGCGGCAGCCTCTACCTCCCCGACATCGAGGATTACTACTTCACGCCGTGGGAGCTCGGGTACGGCAACGTGATCAAGTACGACCACGATTTCGTCGGGCGAGAAGCACTGGAACGGATGGCGGGCGACGACCATCGGCGGAAGGTGACGCTCGTGTGGGATCCCGCGGACGTTGGTCGAGTCGTCGAGTCGTACATGCGGCCCGAGGAGACCCCGCCGCTCTACATCGAGTTCCCGCGAGCGACGTACGCGACATGGCAGTACGACGCCGTCCACGACGATCAGGGACGAGTTGTCGGGGCCTCGACCTACACCGGCTTCAGCTGGAACGAGCGGGCGATGCTCTCACTGGCAGTCGTCGCGCCCGACCACGCCGAGCCAGGGACACGCGTCTCGGTCCTCTGGGGCGAACCGGACGGTGGCGCCAAGAGTCCCTGGTTGGAACCGCACCGCCAGGTGGAGATCGGCGCCACGGTCGCGCCGGCTCCGATCGGGAAGTAACAGCGACCACAGCGTTGACCACGCGTTGACCACGCGTTGACCACGCGTGGTCCCGGGTGATCTGGCGTGTGGAAAATCGGCAGGTACACGGGCAAGGATGAGGCGATGCCGCCCACCCCCCTCGACGCCCTGCGCGCCTCAGCCGACCGCCTCGTGGCGCTGGTCGATCCGCTCACGCCCGACCAGCTGCGGCTCAGTGCGTATCCCACCGAGTGGACGATCGCCGCCGTGCTGTCACACCTCGGCTCGGGGGCGGTCATCATGCGGCTCCGCCTCGACGCCGCGCTGACGGGTGGCGAGGCGGGTATCGACGTCATGCAGCCGGTCTGGGACGAATGGAACGCCAAGAACGCTGACGACCAGGCCGCCGATGCGCTGCGCGCCGATCGTGCGCTCCTCGACCGGCTCGGCCCGGTGACCAGCGAGGAACGAGCCGCGTTCCGCTTCTCGTTGGGACCGTTCGACCTCGACTTCGACCGCTTCGTCGGGTTTCGGCTGAACGAGCACGCGCTGCACTCGTGGGACATCACCACCACGCTCGACCCGGGGGCGACGATCCCCGACGACGCGGCCGAAGTGATCGTCGACTCGCTCGGCATGATCGCCAGCTTCGCCGGGAAGCCCACCGGCGCGGATCGAACGATCGTGGTCCGCACCACCACACCGACACGTCACTTGGCGATCACGTTGCGCCCCGACGGTGTGACCTTCGGTCCGCCAGATCCGGCCGACACCGCCAACGCCGACACCCGCGACACCCCGACACCCGCGACACCCGCGACCTCGAGCTGCCAGCCGAGGCACTCATCCGCCTCGTCTACGGCCGGCTCGATCCCGTCCACTCCCCGACCGTCGGCGGCTCGCCGACTGATCTCGAGGAGCTCCGGCGAGCGTTCCCCGGCATCTGAACACCTCGAGAGATGCAGTCGCCGCCCGGGACCATCGTCACGGAACGGTTGCGCCTCGTGCCGTTGGTCGTCGAGGACGCCGACGAGATGGTGACGGTCCTCGGTGACGAGCGGATGTACGAGTTCACCGGTGGCTGCCCGCCATCGCTCGACGAGCTGCGTGGTCGGTATCGACGGCTGGTCGTGGGACACTCGGCCGACGGTTCGCAGCTGTGGTTGAACTGGGTCGTGCGTCTGTCCGCCGAGGACCTCGCGGTGGGGGCGATGCAAGCGACGTTGGCCCCCGATCGCTCGTCCGCCGATGTCGCGTGGGAGATCGGCGTGCCGTGGCAGGGTCGAGGGTTCGCGTCGGAAGCCGCGTCGGCAGTCGTCCAGTGGCTGCTCGGTGACGGTGTGGGCACGATCACCGCCCACATCCATCCCGAGCATCACGCCTCGGGTCGAGTGGCGGCGAGCGTTGGGCTGAGACCGACGTCCGAGATGGTCGACGGCGAAACGACGTGGCGCCGAACGAGTGGTGGCGAATGAACGATCTGGTGACATCGGTCTACCGTGGGGCGGGCACAGCGCCCAGCGTCAGTCAGGGGACACAATGACCACACTCGAGAACCGGCCGAACACCGCACTCCTC
Source organism: Ilumatobacteraceae bacterium (assembly GCA_963776935.1). Taxonomy (GTDB): domain Bacteria; phylum Actinomycetota; class Acidimicrobiia; order Acidimicrobiales; family Ilumatobacteraceae; genus JALOLG01. Next base: position 1,115,630 of record CAVZOP010000002.1, read on the forward strand.
GTCATCGACGTGCAGAACGGCGTCGTCGAGGGCAATCACGAGCGCGACGCAGTCGTCGCCAACGTCGGCAGCCTGGTCGACAAGGCGCGGCAAGAAGGCGTCCCCGTCGTCTGGGTCCAGCATTCCGACGAAGGGCTGGCGAGGGCGAGCGACGAATGGCGGATCGTCCCCGAGTTGACGCCGGACGACGCCGAACCGCTGATCGAGAAGAACTACGGCGACTCGTTCGAGGACACCAACCTCGAGAACGTGCTGTCCGGCCTCGGCGTCGGGCGACTCGTCGTGGTCGGCGCGCAGACCGATGCGTGCATCCGTTCGACGCTCCACGGCGCGTTCGTGAGGGGGTACGACGCGACCCTCGTCAGCGACGCCCACACGACGGAGGATCAGACCGCATGGGGCGCACCGCCACCGGACCAGGTCATCGCCCACACGAACCTGTACTGGAAGTACCAGTCGGCGCCGGGGCGCACGGCCGGGACGGTCGAGACCAAGGATGTCGACTTCGGCTAGCGCGTCCGGGAGATGACGCGCACCAGGAGGTCGCGGTGCGTGTCGAGTCCGGGTGCGTCGCGCGTCGCGTCCTTGGCGGCTTCGTCGAGCCGCCGGAGGGCGACCGCGTCGTGGGCGTACTCGAGCCGCTCGAACTCGTGGGCCTCACGCGGGGTCATCGGCCCGCCCTGTAGCCGGAGTGTGTGAACCGACGCCGCCGACAGCGTGGCGGCGTAGTGGGGCTCGGTGGCCACGAGGAACCGCTTGGCCGCCACGTGCAGGCGAACCGGCTCGGTCACATCCGGTCCGAACCAGCGCGACAGCCACCGCGCGCCACTCGCGTCGTGGTGGGCATCGCGATCACCCGCCAACGCCTCGACGGCGTCGGCCTCGCCCTCCTCGGGCCCGACCATGTGCCCGATGTCGTGCAACAGCGCAGCCACGACGAGAGCGTCCGCGCAGCCGGCGGCGCTTGCCAGCGCGCCCGCTTGGAGTTGGTGCTGGATCATCGTGACGTCTTCGCCGAGGTATGCCATCCCTTCCGCAGACAGGAACGCCTGCTCGATCGACTGCAACGCCTCGTGGATTCGGTCGTCGGTCATCGGGCCCGCCGCTCGAGGACCGCCACGGTCGACGCGAGTCCGTCGAGATCCGCGTAGCAACCCTGCAGGTGGCGCGCACCGCCGCCGCCCTCGAACGCAGTTCGCGCGTGGAGGATGCGGGTGTTGTCGAACACGATGCAATCGCCCGGTCCGAGCGTCACACGCACGTGAAGGTCTGCTTCGTCGAGGATCGCCGCGAAGCGCCGCATCGCCCGGTACACCTCCGCGACCTCCTGCGGTTCGACGGCCGGTGGCTCGATCGATCGGTCGTTCCACCGGATCGCCCGGACCTCCCCACGGGAGTTGACGGTGATGATCGGGCCGCTGGCGCGCAGCCACGTCTCTGCATCCTCGTACTTGAACGTGCGCGGTGTCGACGTCAGCGTCGCGAACGCCCGTGGATCTTCGTCCCGGAGCCGACCGGCCGCGGCGAAGCCGTCGATGAGGACGTTCTCTCCCCCGCCAGGTGACGACTTCAGGCAGTGGAGGAGCTGGATTCCCGGAACCGGTTCGCGGTACGGGTTGTCCGTGTGCGGCGCGATGGCCCGCGCCGTGAAGGCCAGGTTCACCGGTTGTGGCTCGACCCGGACATCGAACAGGTCCCCGTAGTTCGTGGTGCGCACGTAGCCGAACGACCTCGCGACGGTCAGCACCGTTCCGGGCTCGACGGGCAGCGCTCGCACCAGCAGCACACCCGTGCCCAGCAGCGCCGTGAGCGCTCCCGTCCGCGGTTCGCCGTCCGAGCTCAGTTCGCACCATCCGATTTCCGGCGGGCGTCCCCCGAGATCGGCGGCGCGCCACGGCGGACGGTGGCGCTCGCTGCGATCGTCGAAGACCGCCGCCCGACCGGGCGCGTTGGCCTCCAGCCACCGCCTCGAGAAGCGCGACACGTGCCCGTCGGGTGTGAACGTCACCTCGATGTCGTCGCCATCGTCGCGCCACGAGGCGATGTCCGTCTGGTCATCGAGCGTGAGCGCGCCGCGCAGGCGTTGGCCGGAGAACGCATCTCGGCACTCGCCGCACGAGCATGCATCGCGCAGCCACAGCGCAGGCACGTCGAGGTCGCCGAGCACGCCAAAACCCTACGCGTCGCAACGCGCGCGGCCCACCTACGCTCGACAGCCGTGACGGTGCGGTGGCTGACGGTGTTCCTCGATCGTCCGGCGGCGACGTTCGACGCCGCGACTCGCTTCTGGTTGGACGTCACCGGCACGGAGCTGTCGCCGAGCCGCGGCGAGCACGGGGAGTTCGCCACCCTGATCCCGCCCGACGGCGACGCCTTCCTGCGTGTTCAGCGAGTCGCCGACGGTGGTGGTGGTTGCCACCTCGACCTGCACGTCGACGACATCGCAGAGACGGCAGCACGGGCGATCGAGCTCGGAGCCACCAGCCGCCAGGAGCTCGACGACGTTGTCGTCCTCCGGTCACCGGCCGGCCTGGCGTTCTGCATCGTGCGCCACCACGGTGAGACGACGCGACCCCGACCGGCTTCCACGCCCATCGTCGGGGCGCGCACCCTCGTCGACCAGCTCTGCATCGACATCGCACCCGACGGCTTCGAGCTCGAGTGCGCGTACTGGGCGGCGCTGACCAGCTGGGAACACCGCCCGGCGCTCCTGCCTGAATTCTCGTACCTGGTGCGGCCCGAACCTTTGCCGTTGCGGTTGCTGTTCCAGCGACTGCACGAGGCCGGCGACGGGCCGTCGGCACGCGCCCATCTCGATCTGGCGTGCGACGACCGGGACGTCGCCGCCGAGCACCATCGACAACGCGGTGCACGTATGGGGGTGCGCCACGACTACTGGACGACGATGACCGATCCGTCCGGCCTGCCCTATTGCCTCATCCGGCGCAGTCCCGACACCGGCTGGCTCGATCGGCCCGCTTGACGTCACGTGCCCCAGAACGGGCCGACGAGGCCGACGCGGCGTAGATAGTCGGCCGCGTCTGCGGGCTCACGTCGCACGTAGCCGCGGGTCAACCGGCCCTCGTACCAGCCACTCGCCAGCCGCCACAACGTCTCGACGTCCATCACGTAGCCCGGCGCGAGGCCGGTCCGCTCGAGCCAGTTGTCGATGCACCCCTTCGAGCAGAACAACCGTTGGTTGTTGCACGTGTGGACCACGTCGTCCCACATGTGCGCGGCCGGCACCAGGAAATGTGCCTGCCACTCGCTGTCAGGCGGTCGCTCCCGGTCGACGACCCAGGCGCCGGCCCGGCCGCACCCTGGGCACCGGGTCGCCACGAGCACGTTCGGCTCGTCGTCGAGCAGATGGGCCAGCGCGAAGGAGTCCCAGCAGCACCCACCCCACCACAGCGTGCGCCGGCCCATGACCGAGAACCCGAGTGGTACGGCCGAGAACGGGTGCGCCATCACGATCTGCCCGGCGCGGTCGAGCACGAGATGGCGCGTCCGGGCCAGCTCGTCGAGGCCGGCTCGAACGTCTGGTTCGCTCACGGCGAGGACGACCGCCAAGCGCGCCGGATCGGGCGCCGTGCCGGTGTCGCGGAAGCACTCGTACACGGCCAGGCGCAGGCCTTCGATGTCCACCGCGGCCAACCTACACATGCGGTCCCACGGCGCTCATCGGCCGGGATACGAGATCCCGCACACGGTGCTTGCGCCGTCAAGTGTTCGTCAATGCCCGTCGGGGGTCGGGCGCGCCACCCGTCCGCTCCCGACTGTCCTCATTCGCAACGGATGCGGAAATTGCTGACTCAAGGATGGAGAACGGACCATGGTGTCGAATCGACTGACCCGGCCAGGCCTCGCCCTGGCGCTCACGATCGGGACGATCGTGCCCGGGACGGTGGCCATCGCCGCCTCGATCGGCAAACCGGTACGGACTCGGTCCACGGCTGCCGTCGCCCAGACGAACACGACGGCCGAACTGCCGCTCGGGTCGATGTACCGGGTCGTTGGACAGATCGGCGCCCGCGCCCTGTGGCAACGCGGCATCGACGGATCCGGAGTGAACGTGGCAGTGATCGACACTGGCGTCGCACCGGTCGCGGCACTGTCGCCGAACGTCGTCGCCTTGGTCGACCTGTCGGCCGAGGCCGGCATCGACGAAGCACGCTTCATCGACACGTTCGGCCACGGCACGCACATGGCCGGCATCATCGCCGGCACTACCGCAGGCGCCGACCCGGCGCAGGCCGCCGCTCACCCCGAGTGGTTCATGGGGGTTGCGCCGCGTGCGGGCATCGTGTCGGTGAAGGTGGCCGACAACACTGGTGCCGTCGACATCTCTCAGGTGATCGCGGGTGTCGACTGGGTCACCGACCACGCCGCCGAGTTGAACATCAAGGTGCTCAACCTGTCGTACAGCAGCGGCTCGACGTTGCCGTACGGCACCGATCCGCTCGCCTTCGCCGTCGAGCGCGCCTGGCGGAGCGGCGTGGTGGTCGTCGTGGCCGCCGGGAACGATGGCCGCCAGGAGCGTCACCTGAGCTCGCCGGCGATCGATCCGTGGGTGCTGTCGGTTGCGGCGGCAGGGGCGCTGACCGACGACAAGTTCACCGTGCCGAACTGGGCGACCAGTGGCGACGCCAACCGCACTCCGGATGTCTCAGCTCCGGGCGCCCACATCGATAGCCTTCGGGCACCGCTCAGCAGGGTCGACCTGGAGCACCCCGAGGGGTTCGTCTCGGAGACACTGTTCCGTGGGAGCGGTTCCTCACAGGCGGCCGCGGTGGTGTCGGGTGCAGCCGCGCTGCTGCTCGACGCACGACCCAGCCTCACCCCGGACCAGGTCAAGTCCCTGCTCATGGCATCGGCGCAACCGGCGAAGATCTCGCCCATGCTCCCCACGTTCTCCGGCGCCGGCCTGATCCGGGTGGACGCCGCCGTCGACCTTCCGACGCCGACCACGGTGCCGTCCTGGCCGCTCAGCGACGGGAGCGCCCCGTTGTCGGCCGCTCGACTCGATGGTGGTACGAACATGTTCGGCCAGCCGATCATCGGCGAGACCACCGTGCTGGGCGCGCCGTGGGAGGGCACTCGGTGGACGGGCACCCGCTGGACCGGTGGTACGTGGGATGGCACGCGCTGGACCGGCGGCGAGTGGATGGGGACGCGCTGGACCGACTCGTCGTGGACCGGCACCCGCTGGACCGGCACCCGCTGGACCGGCACCCGCTGGACCGGCACCACCTGGACCGGCACCACCTGGACCGGCACCCGCTGGACCGGAACCACCTGGACCGGCACCCGCTGGACCGACTCGTCGTGGACGGGTACCCGCTGGACGGATGGCGGCTGGTCCTGACGGACCATCTCCCCGCTCGTCGTGACCAACGGAGATGACCCATGAACGCGCCTCGCAACACGTCGCCGGTAGCGCGCGTCGTGGTGCTCGGTCTGGCGTTGATCGGCGTGGCTGTCGCGGCGATGGTCATCGCGCCCGGCGGCACGGCGCCGTTGCGTGCCGCGCCACTGTGGCTGCCGCTGATCGTCGCCGTGGCGTTCGGCATCGCCGAGCGGGCGGTGTTCCATCTCGAACATCGACGTGAGGCGATCAGCTTCTCGATCTCCGAGGTTCCAACGCTCTACGCACTGGCGTTCCTCGACATCCGAGTCGCCGTCGCCGTTCGTGTCGTCGGTGGACTCACCGTGGTCTGGTTGACGCGCCGCCCACCGCTGCACAAGCTGCTGTTCAACGCCGGGCTGTTCGCGTTGGAGATCGCGGTCGCGGCGTGCGTGCTCCGCACGATCGTGGCAATGTCCGACGAATCGATCACGTGGCTGGTCGCCGGTGGGGTCATCGCCGTCGGCGTCGTCTCCGTGGTGGGTTCGCTGATCGTCTGCGCCGCGATCGCCCAGTTCGAGGGCGACTTCTTCGGAAAGGCGGTCACAGAGCTACGCACGTCGGTGTGGATCTTCGCCCTCAACGCCACGATCGCCGGGCTCACCCTCGTCCCGGCGCTCGTGACACCATGGCTGTCGCTCTTCGCGATCGCGCCGATCGCCATCCTCTGGATCTTCATCCAGCAACACGGGCAGATCGGCCAGACGCTGCGTGACGTCGAGGCCATCCAGGGCTTCGCCGGGCGGCTCGCCGGCGAAGTGGATCTCGGCGGCATCGGGCGCGCCGCACTGGACGAGACGACACGGTTGCTCCGTGCCCGCCAGGCCGGTCTCGTCATCTTCGACGGCGGGATCGCGTTGATCACCGTTGCAGCCGGCGCCCCGCTCGACGGGCTTCCTGCTCGCGCCGACGACCCTCGATGGCTCGCCGTCCTGCAACCCGTCGGCGATTCGCACCCTGGGAGCACCCGTGTCGGCGACCTGTGTGCGGCTCCCGTGCTGTCGGAGCTGGGCGTGGTCGGGATACTCGTCGTCAGCGGACGAGAGGGTGCCCTCGGATCGTTCACGGACGCCGACCTCCGTCGCCTCCGAACGATCGCCGACCAACTCGGTGCCGCCGTCGGTCGCGGCTTGATGCACCGTCATCTGGAGTTCGAGGCACACCACGACCTCCTCACCGGCCTCGCCAACCGCGCCGCGTTCGAACGCGACCTGGCGGGGATCCGTGGACGGGCACTCGAGCACTCCTCGACCGCGTTCGTGGTCATGTTCGACCTCGACCGCTTCAAAGAGGTGAACGACACGCTCGGCCACCATGCCGGCGACCAACTCCTGGGGGAGGTCGCACGCCGGCTCACCGGCATGCTCACGCCCGGTGACCTCGTCGCCCGGTTCGCCGGCGACGAGTTCGCGCTCAGCGGAGTGCGCAACAGCATCGACGAGATCGATGCCTTCGTGCGCGCGTGCACGGGCGTCGTCGCCCGGCCGTTCAGCATCGATGGCCTCGAGTTGGTCGTCAACGCCAGCGTGGGCGTCGCAATCCAGACGGGTGACGCCGAGAGCGGGGCCATGCTCCGCCGCGCCGGCGACGCCGACAGCAGCGTCCTGCTCCGGCGCGCCGACGTGGCGATGTACCACGCCAAGCAGAACCACCTCGGCCACGAGTTCTACCGCGACGAGATCGACCGGCGGACCCCCGCCAGGCTGTCGATGCTCGCCGATCTGCGGACCGCCATCGACGGCTCGAGCATCGAGCTGCACTTCCAACCCAAGCTCGATCTCGTCACGAATGTGGTGTCTGGCGCCGAAGTGTTGGCGCGATGGACCCACCCGACGCGGGGGTCGGTTCCGCCGGTCGACTTCATCAAGGTCGCCGAAGAGAGCGGTCTGATCCGCTCGCTCACCGACCTCGTTCTCGAGGGCAGCATCGAAGCGATCGCCGAACTCGACGGGCGCGGCCATCGACTCGGCATCGCCGTCAACCTGTCGGCTCAGGATCTGCTCGACGAACTGCTGTGCGACCGCATCGAACGCCGCCTCGAGCAGTTCGGCGTCGATCCGACCCGGCTGACCCTCGAGATCACCGAAGGAACACTGCTCTACGACGGGCCGCGCACTCGCTCGACCATCGAACGACTGCACGAGCTCGGTATCCACCTCTCGATCGACGACTTCGGCATCGGATACTCGTCGCTGAGCTACCTGCGCCAGCTTCCCGTGGCCGAGCTGAAGATCGACCGCAGCTTCGTCACCAACCTCGTCGTGGACGCACAGGACGAGACGATCGTGCGGTCCACGATCGACCTCGGCCACAACCTCGGGCTGCAGGTCGTGGCGGAGGGTGTCGAGACCAACGAGGTCGCCGACCGCCTTCGCGTGCTCGGCTGCGACATCGCCCAGGGTTACGGCATCTGCCGTCCGCTGCCGTTCGACCAGCTCACCACGTGGCTGATCAACACCTCGTTCGCGACCCGTCAGGCGGACCCGACCGGCCGCCGACCCTGGTGAACACGGCGCACGAGGAGAGAGTCGCTGAAACGACCGTGTCGGCCACCCCGCGGATGCGTCGGTACGATCGGCACCGTGAAGGTCGAGCCAGCCGTCGCCGAACTGATCGGCGACGTCCCGTTCGATCCTGACACGCTCCGCGAGAAGTACCGCGAGGAGCGTGAGCGGCGCCTCCGCCCAGACGCCAACGACCAATACGTCGAGGTCACGGCGGAGTTCTCCAACTACGTCGACGATCCGTACGTCGAGCCCGGGTTCACCCGCGAGCCGCGGTTCGATCACGTCGAGGTGGCGATCGTGGGCGGCGGCTTCGGTGGTCTCCTGATGGGCGCCCGCCTGCGCGAGGCGGGCTACCGGAGCATCCGGTTGATCGAGAAGGCGGGAGACGTCGGCGGCACCTGGTACTGGAACCGCTATCCGGGAGCAATGTGCGACGTCGAGTCGTACGTCTACCTGCCGCTGCTCGAGGAGATGGGATACATCCCCCAGCACAAGTACTCGTTCGCCCCCGAGATCTTCGAGTACAGCAGGGCGATCGCCCGTCGCTTCGACCTCTACGACGACGCGCTGTTCCAAACTGGCGTTTCGCAGCTGCGGTGGGACGACGCCAACAGCCGGTGGATCATCAGCACCGATCGCGGCGATCGGATGACGGCGCAGTTCGTGGCCATGGCGAACGGACCGCTCAGCCGGCCGAAGCTCCCGGGCATCCCGGGCATCAACGAGTTCGAGGGACACACGTTCCACACCAGCCGCTGGGACTACGACTACACAGGCGGTGACTCGTCGGGCGGGCTGACGAGACTCGCCGACAAGCGGGTCGGGATCATCGGCACCGGCGCGACCGCGATCCAATGCGTTCCCCACCTCGGCGCTGGCGCCGGCCAGCTCTACGTGTTCCAGCGCACGCCTTCGTCGGTCGATGTCCGCAACAACCGCGAGACCGACCCCGAGTGGGTCAGGTCCCTCGACACCGGCTGGCAGCAGCGGCGGATGGACAACTTCAACATCCTCGTCAGCGGCGGTGACCAGGATCACGACCTCGTGCAGGACGGCTGGACCGACATCTTCCGCAACCTGACGGGCATCGCCGCCAAGCAGGCGAGCCGCAAGCTCGGTCGCCGGCTCACTCCGATCGAGAAGGCCGACCTGATGGAGCTCGCCGACTTCCAGAAGATGGAGTCGATCCGCGCCCGCGTCGAGTCGATCGTCGAGGATCCGGCGACGGCCGAGAAGCTCAAGCCGTGGTACCGCCAGTTCTGCAAGCGCCCCTGTTTCCACGACGAGTATCTCGAGACGTACAACCGGCCCAACGTCACGTTGGTCGACACCGACGGCAAGGGTGTGACACGGCTCACCGAGCACGCGGTCGTCGTGGGCGACCGTCATTACGAGGTCGACTGCCTGATCTTCGCCACCGGTTTCGAGGTCGGCACGACGTACACGCGCCGCGCCGGGTACGACATCATCGGACGTGACGGCGTATCGCTGTCGGACAAGTGGGCGAACGGATTGCGCACGTTCCATGGCCTCCAGACCAACGCCTTCCCCAACTGCTTCTTCCTGGGCTTCACGCAGACCGCCGTCACCGTCAGCGTGCCGCATGCGCTGAACGAACAGGCCCGCCACGTCACGTACATCCTCACCGAGGCCCGCCGGCGCGGCGCACGCACGGTCGAGGTCACCCCCGAGGCCGAGCAGTCCTGGTTCGACGAGATGCGCGACAAGGCCCGACTCGCCGAGCGGTTCTACGCCGCGTGCACGCCGGGCTACTACAACAACGAAGGCAACCTCGGGAACCCGAACGGTTTCTTCGCCGGGGCCTACGGAGCCGGACCGATCAAGTTCTTCCGGACCCTCGAGGAATGGCGCGACGACGGACAACTCCGGGGCGTCGAGCTGCATTGACGTGATCAGTGCGCCGGCGCGGAGCGCCTACATCGTCTCGCCGGAGGGACACACCGGCAAGTCGGTCGTCGCGCTCGGGTTGCTCGACCTCCTCACGCGCCGGGTGCAGGCGGTCGGGGTGTTCCGCCCCGTCACCACATCGACCACCGGCGACGACCAGGTCGTCAAGCTGCTGCTCGAGCACGGCGGCATCGACCTCCCGTACGAGTCGTGTGTCGGCGTGACGTATGAGGACGTCCACGCCGATCCCGACGGCGCACTCGCGACGATCGTCGAGCGGTACCGCGCCATCGAACGCGAGTCAGATGTCGTCGTGATCGTCGGTTCCGACTACACCGACGTCGCCGGGCCGACCGAGCTCACCTTCAATGCCCGGATCGCCGCCAACCTGGGCGCACCCGTGCTGCTCGTCGTGAGTGCCTTCGGCCGCACGCCCGACGACGTCGCCCAACTGGTCGAGATCGCCACCGCCGAGCTCGACCACGCGCACGCGACCACGATCGGCACCATCGCCAACCGCTGCCATCCAGACCAGCTCGACGCGGTCCGCCAACGATTGTCCGAGTCCGGCCTGCCCACGTGGGCGTTGCCCGAGACCCCGCTGCTGTCAGCACCGCTCGTCGCCGACCTGATGACCGCCCTCGACGGCGAGCTGCTCTTCGGCGACGAAGCGATGCTGGACCGCGAGGCCGAACACATGCTGGTGTGTGGGATGAACGTCGAGCACGTGCTCGAACGCCTGCTCGACGGTCAGCTCTGCATCGCCGCGGGCGATCGTCCGGAGGTGCTGGTGGCACTCGCGTCGGCCAACGCCGCCGAGGGCTTTCCCTCGCTGGCGGGCGTCGTGCTCAATGGTGGGTTCCGGCCGGGCGATCACGTGGTGCGACTCGTCCGAGGGCTCGACGAGCGCCTACCGGTCGTCGCCACGGCCCACGACTCCTACGACGCGGCGCGCATCGTGGCATCCACGCGGGGGCTCCTCGGCCGAGGCACGCAGCGCAAGATCGACACCGCGTTGAGCGTGTTCGAAGCGCACATCGCGCCAGATTCTCTGCTGCAGACCCTCGACGTCCCGCGCAGCGCGGTGGTCACGCCGCTGATGTTCGAGTCGATGCTGCTCGAGCGTGCCCGGACGAACCGTCGGCACATCGTGTTGGCCGAGGGTGACGACGATCGCATCCTGCGCGCCGCATCCACCCTCCTGTCCCGCCAGGTCGTCGACCTCACGCTGCTCGGGGTCGAATCGCAGGTACGGGCCCAGGCCGCCGCGCTCGGTCTCGACATCGACCGTGCGAACGTCGTCGATCCGCGGTCGTCGGACCTGCTCGAGCGGTTCGCCGTGGAGTACGACCGGTTGCGCGCCCACAAGGGGATGACGCTCGAGCGTGCTCGCGACATCGTGCGCGACGTCTCGTACTTCGCCACGATGATGGTGCACTCCGGGCACGCCGACGGCATGGTCTCGGGCGCCGCCCATTCCACTGCGCACACGATCACTCCGGCGTTCGAGATCATCAAGACCGCACCTGGCATCAAGAGCGTGTCGTCGGTGTTCCTCATGTGCCTGGCCGATCGTGTTCTCGTCTACGGCGACTGTGCGGTCATTCCGGACCCGACCGTGGAGGAGTTGGCCGGCATCGCCATCTCGTCGGCGGCGACCGCGACTCAGTTCGGGATCGAGCCACGCGTGGCGATGCTGTCGTACTCGACCGGCGAGTCGGGAAGCGGCGCCGACGTCGACAAGGTGAGGGCGGCGACGGAGCTGGTCCACGCGCGACGCCCCGACCTCCCCGTCGACGGTCCGATCCAGTACGACGCAGCCGTGGATGCCGCGGTCGGCGCGGCGAAGCTGCCGGGTTCTGATGTCGCCGGCCGGGCGACCGTGTTCGTCTTCCCCGACCTCAACACCGGCAACAACACCTACAAGGCCGTCCAGCGATCCGCTGGCGCGGTGGCGATCGGCCCCGTCCTGCAGGGCCTCAACAAGCCGGTCAACGATCTCTCGCGGGGCGCCACGGTTCGCGACATCGTGAACACCGTCGCGATCACGGCGATCCAGGCGGACGCCCTGAAGTCCGAGCCCGGCACGGCCGACACCGACACCGACACCGACACCAAAAATGACGGCGCGTCGCGTCCATGAACGCGACCGTGCTCGTCCTCAACTCGGGCTCGTCGTCGATCAAGTACGAGTTGGTGGACCCGCACCGCACCGAGCGCCTGGCGTCTGGGTTCATCGAGCGCATCGGCGAGGAGATGGCGCGCGTCGAGCACACATTCGACGGGACCACGACAGAGCGCCTCACCCCACTCGCAACACATCGCGAGGCGCTGTTGACCGCGCTCGCACTGTTCGACGAGCTCGGCCCGCGGCTGGCCGACGTCGGCGTCGTAGCGGTCGGCCACCGGGTCGTGATGGGCGGCGAGCGGTTTGCCGGCGCCGTGCTGATCGATGCCGACGTCACCGCCACCATCGAGCGGCTCTCACCGCTCGCGCCCCTGCACAACCCGGCCAACCTCGCCGGCATCGAGGTCGCCCGTGAGCTGCTCCCCGACACCGCCCACGTCGCCGTGTTCGACACCGCCTTCTTCCACGACCTGCCGAAGGCCGCCACCACGTACGCCCTCGATCGCGACGTCGCCGCCCGGCATTCGGTGCGCCGGTACGGTTTCCATGGCACGTCCCACCAGTACGTGTCGCGCGTGGCCGCCGAGGTCCTCGGCCGCGATGTGCGTCAGCTCAGGCAGATCGTGTTGCACCTCGGCAACGGGGCATCGGCTTCGGCGGTGTTGCACGGTTCGCCCGTCGATACGTCGATGGGCATGACGCCGCTCGAAGGCCTCGTCATGGGGACGCGCACCGGCGACATCGATGCCGCCATCGTCGTCCACCTCTCGCGCAACGCCGGCATGAGCATCGACGAGATCGACGACCTGCTCAACAAGCGGTCGGGTATGAAGGGCCTCACGGGTCACAACGACATGCGGGAGGTGCACCGCCTCATCGCCGCCGGGGATGTCGATGCGCGCCTCGGACTCGATGTCTACGTGCACCGGTTGCGGAAGTACATCGGCGCCTACGCGGCGGTCATGGGCGGGCTCGACGCGCTCTCGTTCACGGCGGGAATCGGCGAGAACGATGCCGTGGTGCGCGCCGAGACGGCCGACGGGTTGGGGTTCCTCGGCGTGGAGATCGACCCCGTGCGCAACGCCGTGCAGTCGGACAGCCCGCGGCTGATCTCACCCGATGCGGCCGGCGTCGCCGTCATGGTCATCCCGACCGACGAAGAGATGGCGATCGCACTGGAGACGATGGCGCTCCTCGACCGCCCGACTTGACGACGGTCAGTAACGACGGTCGTTGGTCTTCTTCTTCGGGCGGAGCCTTGAACGGCGCCTCGACGAGCATCTCGAAATGAGCATCGTCGGGTTGGTTGGGCTCGTTCAGCCGTTGCAGGAACGACTTGAGCGCGGCTCGGGCGGGCGCCACATGGGCACCCTTCAGCCCGACCGACCGGCTCATCGCGTCCTTCGCCCTCGCGACACGTTCCTTGCGGGCTGCCTTCTCCTCGTCGGAGTACACCTTGGTGACCTTGTTGGCCCGGGCCGCCTGCTCGGCGAGCCGACGTGCCTCTGATTCCTGGAGCGGTGTGAGTTTGGCTGGAGTCGCCACGTTCGTGTTCCTTTGCATCGGGGTACCCGGAGGGTACCGAGCCTGACCGATTTCGCCGCCGTGCAACGAATTCTTGCCGCCCCCAGCTGGTGTGACTCGTCGTCGGAAAGCACATGCGACGATGCTGAGCTGTCCCGACGTATTCACGGAAAGGCGTGCCGTTCCAATGAGCGAGCTGCTCCAGTTGGAGCACAACGGGCCGGTCACGATCGTCACGCTCGACCGACCCGAGAAGAAGAACGCGCTGTCGATCGCCCTTCGCGACGCGCTGTCCGACACGTTTGCCGACCTCGCCGACCGGGCGGAGACGAAGACGGTGATCGTCACCGGGGCTGGTGACGTGTTCTGCGCCGGCTTCGACCTCGCCGAGTTCGGTGACGCCGATCGGCAGGCCGAGCTGTGGGCATCGAGTGACCGGTTCCACCACGCGATCCTGGGCTGCCCGATCCCGACGATCGCCGCCGTCAATGGGCCGGCACTTGCCGGCGGGTTCGACCTGGCGTGCCTCTGCGACATCCGCATCGCGTCGACGACCGCTCGCTTCGCGCATCCCGAGCAACGCTGGACGACAGTGCTGTACCGCACGCTGCACGATCTGGTGGGCGGTGGCACCGCCCACGATCTCGCGCTCACCGGCCGCCCGGTCGACGCCGACGAGGCGCGAACGATCGGTCTCGTCGCCGACGTCGTGCCACCCGATCGGTTGATGGAGGCGGCGTTCGCGCGAGCGGAGATGATCGCCGAGGCGCCCCGCGACGCACTGGTCGCGACCAAGGCCAAGATCATCGCGGCACGCGGGATCGCTCCCGACGTCCCGACCCTGTCGATATGACGTTCTGGCGGGCGGCGAAGGGGCGACGGCTTGCGCCTATTCCTCGGGAGGAGGGGGCTGGACGACCGGCGCGATCGCGGCTGAGAGCGCGAACAGGACGGTCACACTGACGAGTGCGTTCAACACCGTGATCTGGTCGCCGAGGAACCCGATCAGGGGCGGGCCCGCCAGGAACGCGCAGTAGCCGATCGACGAGACCACGCTGACCCGGCTGGCGGCCCGCGCCGGCTCGTCGGCCCCCGCACTCATGCCGACCGGGAACCCGAGGGAGGCGCCCAGACCCCACAACACCACTCCGCAAAGGGCCAACCAGGTGACGGGCGCCAGCACGAACAGCATCGTCCCGGCGATACCGACGAGTGCGATCGTGCGCACGACGGTCACTCGCCCGTAGCGGTCGAGCAGGGCGGGTCCGAACCACCGGGCGACGGTCATCGATGCCAGGAACACTGCGAACGCCAGGGTGCCCAACGCTTCGGACGCGTGGTGATCGTCGATCACCGCCACCGCGATCCAGTCGTTGGCCACGCCCTCGGCAAACGCGAACGCGAGCACGAAGACGCCGATGAGCAGCGTGCGCGGCTCTCGCCAGGCCGCGAACGCGCCTCGTCGGGCGACCTCCGGGTTCGACGGTCCGGCGACCACACCGCTCGTGTCGTACGTCGCCACCGCCGAGTGGTCGTGGTCCTGCTCCGGGAGGAATCGTGTCGCGGCGAACATGACCGACGGGGCAACCACGAAGGCGATCATCACGAGGTGCACGGTGACCGACACCCCGCCGGCGACCATCGCCGCGCCGACGAGTGCGCCGGTCACGGTGCCCAGGCTGAACCCGGCGT
The DNA here is from genome assembly GCA_963776935.1 of Ilumatobacteraceae bacterium. Classification (GTDB taxonomy): domain Bacteria; phylum Actinomycetota; class Acidimicrobiia; order Acidimicrobiales; family Ilumatobacteraceae; genus JALOLG01. The sequence continues at coordinate 1,130,793 of CAVZOP010000002.1, forward strand.
GGAATCGGGACATGATCGATCGGCCGAGTTGCTGCTCGACGTAGGCGCCGTGCACGTTGATCGCCACATCCCAGGCGCCCGCCGCGAGCCCGAAGAGGAACAGACCGACAACGACCGGTGCGACCCCGATCCGGTACCCGAAGGCGACCGTCAAGAGCGCGACACCGAGCAGGGCGGCGGTGACGGTGACCGTACGTCGCGAGCCGAAGCGGGCGATCGTCGGACCGGACAGGGGCAGCGACAGGAGCGAACCGACGGCGACCGAGAGCAGGACCAGGCCGAGCTCGGACGGTTCGAGATCGAGCCGATCACGGACCTGGGGGATCCGCGACGCCCACGAGGCGATCGCGAAGCCCGCACCTCCGAACGTCACGTAGCTGGCGATCACCGCCCGCTTGACCCGGCGCAGGTCGGGTGCGATCTGGACGTCGGGCGTGGATGTCATCGTCTCTCGGGGTCGTGAAATGGCCAGGCGCGGCCGGCCGGCGCCGCTCGGCGCCTTCGGAATCCTACGGAGGCATGCCCGAGATCTCCCTCTGTCCTGGCGGCTGGCACGATGGCCACGTGCGCTTCTTCGACGGTCTCGACACCGTCCGCCGAGCCCGGCAATGTCTGGACGACGGCGGTTTCACTCTCGACGCCCTGACAGAGCGCCTTGGGATCCACGCCTTCGCCCACTTGGCCCTGGGCGAACTGGCTCCGCTGCGCCGAGCGACGCGGGCGGGTGATCGCCTCGACACGCTTCTCCACCTGTTCGTGCTCGGCCTGCCCGTCTCGCTGGCGGATGCACGGGCGGCGTTGGACCGGCTCGCCGTCGAGGAGTGGGCCGCCGGCGGTGTGGTCGACATCGACGACCGTGGGGTCAGGAGTCGGCTCGCCATCCGGCCGCTGGGCGGTCCGGCGAACTGGTTGGTGGCGCATGATTTCGCGCGGCCGGCCGAGGTTGCGATCTCGGCCGACCACGTGCTCGGGATGAGCGCGTCGACGATGGCGTTGGCGGGGGCCACCATCCGCCGCGAGATCTCCAATGCGTTCGACCTCGGCACCGGGTGTGGTGTGCAAGCCCTGCACGCTTCAGTGCACAGCGACCGGGTGGTCGCCTCCGACATCAATCCGCGGGCGACAGCGTGCGCCACCCTGACGATGGAGCTCAACGCAGTATCCAATGTGGAGGTCGTTCACGGCGACCTGTTCGTTCCGGTCGACGACGAGCGCTTCGAACTGGTGGTCGCCAACCCTCCGTTCGTCATCTCCCCATCCCGTCGCTATCTCTTCCGCGACAGCGAGGCGGAAGTTGACGGGTTGTGCCGCCAACTCGTCCGAACCGCGCCGGGACACCTCGCCGAGGGCGGACATTGTCAGCTGCTGGGTTCATGGGCGCACGTGGCCGCAGAGGATTGGCGCGACCGCCTGCGAACCTGGTTCGACGACACCGGGTGCGACGCCCTCGTGCTCGAGCGCGAGGCGTTGGAGCCGAGCGCCCACGCCGCGAGCTGGCTGCGTCAGACCGAGCCACCCGGCCAGTGGCAGCCCGAGTACGACGAGTGGATGGCGTACTACGACCGGCACCGCATCGAGGCCGTCGGCTTCGGTCTCATCACCATGCGGAAGCGAGTCTCGGGCGACGGCTGGTTCCGCGCCGAGGAATCTCCGCAGGACTGGTCGATGCCGTGTGGGGATCACCTCGGTGCGGTGTTCGAGCTGGCCGACTTCCTCGACGGCGTCGCGGACGGACGCTTGGTCGACGTCGCACTGCGGATCGCTCCCGACGTGGTCCTCGACGAGCGAGCCCAGCCGGTACCGCAGGGCTGGGCCGTCTCCGACCGGATGCTGCGCCAGACCGCGGGGCTCTGCCGGGAAGGCCAAGTCGACGCGGCTGTCGCCGCCATCGCCGCCGCCTGCGACGGCGTTCGACCACTCGGTGCCGTGCTCGCCGAGACCGCCCGCGCGGCCGACACCGACCCGTCGGCGCTCGCCCGAGCCGCCCTGCCGGTGGTGCACCGCCTGGTGGAGCGCGGGTTCCTGTTGCCGGTGATCGAGTGAGGTCAGAGCTTCTTGTTGGTCTTCACGTCGAACCCGGCCTGGACGGGCGCGCCGACCTTCCCGGTCGCCGTCTGGGGCGCGTAACTGACCTCGATCTTGCTGTAGTTCAGGGAGAACTGCTCGACCGGCTCGCCGGCGTCGCTGCCACTGTGTTGGTCGCTGGTGACGACGACGTCGGACAGCTTGTACTTCAAGAACTCGGCGGACTTGCTCTTGCCGGCGCTCCGAACGCCCGACAGCGCCGCAGTCTTGTGATGCGTGCCGGTGGCACAGGACAGGAACAGCATGGGCGACGCCTTGCTGATCCTGGCGACGAAATGAAAGTCCTGAAACGCGGCCTTGCCCGCACCGCCACCGCCGCCCGATCCCGTGCCGCCACCGGGATGGGAGACACCCCACGACCAGGACAGCACATCGATCTCGTCCTTGTGACTGACATCGGTGGACTCGCCGTCGATCCCGTCGATCTTGAGGAACCAACTCTCTGACACAACCTCACATTGCCGGATCGTCAGCGCGCACGCAAGGGCGATCGGTGCGACCCGTCCAACGCCTGTGCCCGCCGCTCACGACACCCAGTTGATCCCGAACGCCACGGCGAAACCGAGCGTCGTGGCGAGACCGACAGTACGACCCGCGTGCTCGTAGGCCTCGGGCATCATCGACGTCGAAAGCATCGTCAGGATCGCGCCGCCCGCGAACGCGAACATGAACGCGAGCGTGCTGGGTGCGGCACCGTCGAGGAGCACGTAGCCGACGGCAGCCGAAATCCCGCAAACCACCGCGATGCCTCCCCAGAGGCCCACGACGGCACGATTCGTCCAGCCGCTGTTGCGCAGGCTCGTCGTCGCGGCGATCGATTCCGGGAGGTTCGACACGAACACGGCGACCAGCATCGACGCCGCCACGTTGCCGGTCTGGAGCACGGTCAGACCGAGCACCGCGGATTCGGGGACGCCATCGAGCACGGTCCCGAGCACGATGGCGAATTGTCCGGCGCTCTGTTGTTGCCCTCCGATGTCCTTGCGGTTTCCGTAGCCCGCCTTGGAGATCGCCAGGTCGCCGACGAAGAACACGATCGCGCCGACGAAGAAGCCGAGCGTGGTTCCACCGCTCCCGCCGGAGGTTTCGGCCGCCTCCTCGACGAGCTCGAATGACGCGGCACTCAACAGCACGCCGGCGCCAAATCCCATGACGAGGCCGAGCACCACAGGGCGCGGCGGTCGCCACGCCGCGATCAGTGCACCGAGCAGCAGCGACGAAGCGCCGAACGCTCCCCATCCGAACGCTTCGAGCACCAGTGAGACTCCAGTCGTCGGTCCCGCAGCCCGTTCCGTTTGATCGTGTCGCCCACGGTTCAGGTGGCGACCTCACCCCCGTGGACGATGATCGCCCAGATCACTGCCGCGTCGACGGCGATGGACACCGTCGACCACACCGGTGACACGGACAGAAATGTGAACTGGGCAACCATGTGCACTCCAACCAGGACCGCCGACGTGATCAGGGCCCATGGCTTTCCGGCGAGGAGCGCAGCCGCGAGCACCATGAGGAGCACGCTGAAGATGATGTGGATCCACCCCCATGTGGTGATGTCGAACGTCACCAGCCGGCCCTCGTCGACCACGAAGAAGTCGTCCTTGAGCAGCGCCACGAGTCCCACGATGAAGCCGAACAATCCGTTGATGAACATGAAGATCGCGCCGAACGCGATCCAGCCAACCCACCGCGTGCGCGGGGCCGACGTGTGTGACTCCATGGGTGCTCCTCCAGTGGTGCGATCTGCTGAGGCCGTGATCGGCCCCTTCAATTCCTCCCAGGTCCACATGATCGATCCTGCGAGTCCGCCCGATCGTCACCCTCAGGGGGTGACGGCACGCCGCCCGCTCTGGATCAGACTGATCAGGATCCGCGGATCGAGGAGAAGCGCCGATGGGAACCTACGAGATCAGGGTGCGGGGACGGCTCACTCGATCGCTCGCCAGGGAATTCGAACGGCACGACCTTTCGGTCAGCGAACTTCCGGTCGAGACCGTGTTGAACGGGACGTTCGAAGATCAATCGGCGGTGTACGGGATGCTGCGCCAACTCGAGGGACTCGGTCTCGAACTCGTCGAGGTGCGCCGGCTCTACGCCGCTTGAGCAAAGCCGACCTGGCTGGATTGCCGCGCCGCCGCGCTCACTCTCGTTCTGACCGCAGGAAGAAGTGCTGCGCAACTGCGCTGAAGGCACTGATGAGCAGCGCCGCGACGACAGCCGTGAGGAAGTTGTCGACCGAGAGTCGGTCGAGCCACCACGCCGTGATGGCCAGCAACGCTGCGTTCACGACGAGTGCGATGAGTCCCAACGTGATGAGCTTGAGGGGGATCGTCAGCAGTCGCAGGATGGTGCCGATGAAGACGTTGACGATGGAGAACGCGAGCGCGACCAGCAGCAGACCGCCGAACCCTCCGTCGATCTCCATCCCCGGGAGCAGCGCTGCGGTGAGCCCGATCGCGCACGCCAGAGTGACCCACAGCAGCAGGATCTTGCTCATGTGGCCACCATCGTCGACTGCGCCGCCGCGGACGTCACCCGCCATGGGTGAAATGGCAGGTCAGGCAACGGCGGAGGGCACCGATGTGCGTCGTGCTCCCGGCGCGGTCGCGGGCAGCGGCGGTTCAACCCGGGGCGGCTCCGACGCCGTTCAGTTCGTTCACCACGGTGAACACGTCACCGGAGGAGTAGAAGTCGACCGCGATCAGGTTCGGGAGGCGATCCTGCTCCAAGCGGCAGTCGTCGACCCGCTCGGCCAGGATGTCGCGGCCGTTGACAATGTCGGCCACCGTCTGCGAGGCCGGATCCCCCGACAGCCAGTGGTTCATGAGGAACAAGGGGCTCGATAGCTCGCCTCTGGCGGTCGCACACGTGAAATCGTCCACGGACTCGAACCGGTAGGGCGTGTCCACGAGCAGGCCTTCGTAGGCGTTTGGATACCAGTCCGCCGTACCCGACTCGTTCTCCGCCATGAACACGACGTTGTGATGCGAGTCGATCATCGTCCTCAACGTGGGCAGGGGCGTGCCCGGAAAGTAGTGGAACGCCCGGTGATCGACCCCCGAAGCGCGCACCGCGCTCTCGAAATCGGCAGCACTGACATGGTCCTCGATGATCAGCACCACCACCTCGTTGGGGTTCTCCTTGAGGAATCCGTTGAGCAGCTTGAGGGCGTCGACCGCCGGTGTGGCGCCGAGCTCGCAATAGATGTGGCACAGGAACACCTCCGGGTCGGAGTCAGGTGGCCTGATTCCTCCGATCACGGCGAGCGTCCGCTCGAGAACCTCGCGTTGCACCGACCCGAGTTGGGCGTCAGCGGTCGCCTCGTCGGCCTGGGACCCGAAGTCGGTCCGCACGATCCCGCCGATGCGCGTTCCGTAGTGGGCGTCGATCAGGAACGCTCGCACGCCCTTCGCCAGTTGGGCACCGATGCCACCGGTCTGACGGGCGAAGTACCAACCCTGCTCCGCGCTCGGCCGACATCGAGTTGTGGGTCGCCGCCAGGACGACCTGGTCGAGCCGGAGGTCGCACAGCTCGACATGCCCATTGCACCCCTTGCGGTCCGGGTCCGGGGCGACCGAATGCGAGTCGTTCAGCGACCGATACAGCGTGAAGCCACCGAACGTGAGCAGGATGGCAACGGACGCGCACGTTGCGGTGCCGACCACGGCGACGTGGCGGAGGGTCTGCGACTGCCGACCGTCCCCGGAACCCGACCACCCGTGAGCGCCCACCACGTCGAGGACGGCGACGAGACCGATGAAGGCCAGCAGCAGCCCGATCGAACGGGCCACGACCGCCACCACCACTTCCGGATATGCCACGACGAGGACCCCGACGACGATGATCAGCGCACCGAGGATCCCGTGCACCTTGGGCATGCTCCACTCGGCCTTCGCCCACTCGAGCGCCTCGCGGACTTGTGAGCGGATCCGCTCCTCGCCGGCGACCAGCGCGGCGATCGTGATCACGATCCCGGCACTCAGCACGACGCGAGCGATGAGCATGAACACGTGAGTCACGGACCGGAACACGGCTCGAAGCGCAGCGCGGTCGTCGGCCCCTTCGACCATCCGTGACACGACAGCCACTCCGACGACGAGCACCACGATCCAGAACAGGCCGGACACGATGAGCGCCACACCGATGCGCAGGACGGTGCGGCGCGGATCGCGGGATCGGATGAGCGCCGTCGCGAACGATCCGATCGCGATGGCGCCCAAGGGCCACAGCAGCCAACCAGTGTACGACGACGTCCTGACCACGGTGTCGAGCCGCCGGTCCTGCGAAAGGCCGACGGCGACGTCAAGTGCAGTAGTGGGGATCGTGTCGGCCAGTTCCGGATTCACCACGCCCAGCGAGTCCTTCACCATCTGCCGGGCGTCATCGACGGGGACCAGCATTCGCGATCGGGCGCCGAGGAAGATCGTCTCGTGCAGTTGGCGAGCCCCGGCGTAGAACAGCCCCTTGAACGCATCGGTGTTGACGATCTCGGCGACGACTGGTTTGAGGACGGGTCGGGCCGCCACGGCCATCTGTTCGGTCATCCCCTGGCTCTCGAGCGCATCGACGATCTGGTCGGCCACCGCGCTTCGGACGTAGGGGTCCTTGAGCATGTCGACCGACAGGTCGGCGAAACCGTTGTGGGTGCCGAACGCCCACCACGACCAGAGGCACAGCATCAGCAAGTTGGTCGCGAGTGTCCCGATGCCGACCAGCGTGAGCACGCCGCGACGATCGCTTCGGTTCGATGCCGGATGAAGCACTTCACCTCCACGATGTCGCCCCATCACAGCGTATACGGAGCGCGCCAGCCGGTTGATGAGCGACGCGCAACTGGCGCGTCAGTCCCGCGTTCTAGATTGGCCTGATGGTGGTCGTGCCGATGATCCAGGTAGCCGACGTCGCGGCGTCGAGCCAGTGGTACCAACGCACACTCGGTCTCGTCAGTGGCCACGGTGGTGAGGAGTTCGAGATGCTCTTCGCCGGGGAGCCGTACACGAGCGCGCTGTTGCTGCAGCTCCACCGTTGGGAAGCGCACGAGCACGGATTCCTGGGCTCGCCCGACGTTCCGGTTGGCAATGGTTCGTCGCTGTGGTTCGAAGTCGCCGATCGCTCCGCCTTCGATACGGCCTGGACGCGAGCAGTCGACGCGCGGGCGGACGTGCTCGCCGAGCCGTCGTGGAATCCCCTCGCTCATCACCACGAGTTCGTGGTGCGCGACCTCGACGGCTATGTGCTGGCCGTGCACACACCGTTCAGTCCTGATCCGCCGGATTGATCGGTCGGACCCCTTCCTGACGCCAACCGAGGCGCCCACCGACAAACATCGGCGGGGCGTCCTCGCTCGTCCTAGCTACGGAGCGAGGCCCACGGCTCTTCGGTCGATGCATCGACGGCTTCGTAGCCGGCGACGCCGTGACTCGGCCCGAGCACGACCAACAGTCGAGCTGGTTGCGTCGCGTCCGGCGCCACGAACGTGGCGTGCACGGTGTCCATCGGGATGAACGCGACGTCACCTGGGCGCAGGTCTTTGCGTTCCTCGCGGATCCACTGCTCGACGGCGCCGCTCCGCAGCAAGATGACCTCCTCCTGGTTCGGGTGCCGGTGGAAATCGTGCCCCTGGCCGGGTTGGATCCTCACATCCAGCACGCACAACCTCTCGCCTTCCGGCACGTTCGCGGGTCGCACGACCCACCCGAGGTCGCCCCAATCGAGCTCTTCCCACTCGACATCATCGACACAGATGAAACACATTGGCTTCTCCTTCTTCAGCGGCTGGCGGTACGGACGGGTTGCATGGCACCTCGTTCATCGGAACAAGCACGTCGGGTCAGGCGGTTCCCCGGCGAGGATGGCTGCCACCGCGGCAGCGGGCCCGACACAGATTGAACGGTACGTGACGTCGGTCAGGCCGGCGACGTGCGGCGTGATCACCACGCGCTCGTGGGCGACGAGTGGATCGTCGCTGCCCGGCGGTTCGGGGTCCCACACGTCAGCGCCGTAGCCGCCGACGACTCCCCCGTTGATCGCCGTGAGGAGCGCCTGCTGATCGATGATCTGTGCCCGTGCCGTGTTGACCAGCAGCACCCCTGGCCGCATCCGGGCAAACTGCTCGGGCCCGATCAGGCGGTGCGTCTCGGGGGTCAACGCGACACAGATCTGGATGACATCGGCGGTCGACACGAGCTCGTCGAACTCGAGCAGCGAGAACCTCGAATCGCGCGACGTCCGGCTCCAGTAGCCGACGCTCATGCCCAGTTCGGTGCCGATCTCGGCAACTCGCTTCCCGATCGCACCGAGACCGACGACACCGAGTCGCTTGCCGCGAAGTTCGAAGCCCTCGTATCCCTCGCGGATGCCCCACGCCCCCCGCTTGACGGCGCCGTCGAGCTCGGTCAGCCGACGGGCGAGTGTCAGCATCAGCAGCAGCGCGTGTTCGCTGACCGCATACGTCGTGCGCCCCGGCGCGTGTACGACGGCGATTCCCGCGGCTTTGGCGGCGACGGTGTCGATGTTGTCGAGCCCGGCGCCGCACCGTCCGACGACCTGGACGTTCGGGAGGCGGCGGTACATCTCGGCGGTGATCCGGCCCCGCCCGCGGGTCAGCACCGCGCGTACTTCGTCGAGTGGAACGTCGTCGTCCAACTCTGTCGGACTCACCATCAGCCGGACGTCGTCAGCTCCCTCGAGCAACGCGAGTGCGTCGGGATGCACCGATTCGAGCAGCACGATCACGCGGCGTCGAGGAGGCTCACGGGATGAACGCGACTTCGAGTGCTCATCGTGGTCCTCTACTTTCTCGTGTGCTCGGCGATGAACTCTTGCCGCGGCGTCACACCGAGCCCGGGCCGCGCCGGCGCGACGACCCGTCCTCCGACCACTTCGATCGACTCTTCGGGCAGTTCGTGTAGGAACGGATTGGCGCCGAGCGAGTACTCGATCACGCTGGCCGCCGGACTGGCGAACGCCAAGCTCATACCGGCGCTGAACGAGAGCGCCGAGCCCCAACAGTGCGGTGCGAGCTCCAACTGGTAGGCCTCGGCGAGGGCGGCGATCCGGCGACCTTCACTCGGGCCGCCACAGATCGCCAGGTCGGGCTGCAGCACGTCGACGGCATTCGCTTCGATCAGGTCGCGGAAGTCGAAGCGGGTGAACTCGCTCTCGCCGGCGGCGATCGCGATGTTCGTCGATGATCGGACCGCCGTCGCACCACGGCGATCGTCGGCGCTGACGGGCTCCTCGAACCACCTCACACCAAACGGTTCGACGCCCACCGCGAAGCGTTTCGCCTCGGACGCGCTGAACGTCCCGTGGGCGTCGACCATCAGGCCGATACCCGGCCCGAGAGCGGCGCGTGCCGCGGCGACCCTGGCGATGCTCGTCTCGACATCGCCGTCCATCACCCCGACCCGCATCTTGACGGCCGAGAACCCGCGCTCGACGTACCCGTTCAGCTCGGCTCCGATTCCTCCGGTGTCGGCCCAGCCGCCGCTGGCATAGAGCGGCATGTCGGCCCGGCATGGCCCACCCCACAAGTCGACGACTGGCGCGTCGACCGACTTGCCGAGCAGGTCCCACAGCGCCATGTCGACGCCGCTCATCGCGGCGACGTTGAGCCCGCGCCGCCCGAGCACGGGAAATGTGCGCCCGCGGCTGAGCGCGTAGTGCCCTCTGGTGCCGTTGTACATCTCCTCCCACAGCTGCGTGACCCGACGCGCGTCCCGACCGACGAGTTGTGGAGCGAGCTCGTCGGTGATCAACGAGACGAGCGCCGCGCAGCTACCGGCGCTGCCCACCGCGGCCTTCGACTCACCCCAACCGACGAGTCCACTCGCAACGTCGATACGTACCAACGCCATGTCGAAGCTGGCGATGCGCCCGAAGTCGGACACATGCTGTCGCTCGGGCGGGATCGGAACCGACAGCCAGCAGGCGTCGACGTTGCGGATGATCATCTCAAGCGGTCATTGGATGAGCGGCAGCAACGTGGTCGCGCACTTCTCGACGAGCATGCTGTAGAAGCCCTCCGACAGGAGGCTGCTTCCGTGGTCGATGATGAACTGCAGCTCCTCCGGGCTGATGTCGACCGGGTTGGTCTCGACGGCGTCGGGATACCGGTTGGCAGGAGTGCGGTCGACCGGAGCGACGAACTCGACGGTGAGGGCACCGTCGTAGTTGATCTCCCTCAGTGCGCCGATGATCGCCGGCCAATCGAGAGCGCCCATCCCGCACGCCATGCGGTTGTTGTCAGCCACGTGGAAGTCCCTGAGTCGCGGGCCGATGGTGCGGATCGTCTCGAGCAGATCGACCTCCTCGATGTTCATGTGGAAGCAGTCGAGGCACACGCCGACGTCCGGCGCGACGGCATCGGCCAGCGCCAGGGCCTGTTCGCCGCGGTTCACGAAATGGGTCTCGAACCGGTTGAGCGGCTCGATGGCGATGACGACGCCCGCCTCGTTGGCGTGCTCGTGGATCTCCTTCAAGCCCGCCACGCACCACGCCCACTCCTCATCCGGCGTGCCATCCGGAACGATCTTGCCGACCGTGCTCGGCACGATCGTGATCTCCGTGCCGTCCAGCTCCTTGACCATCGTGACGACACTCTTCATGTAGTCGACCGAGGCGGCTCGCTGCTTCTCGTCCTTGGCGCACAGGTTGCGGTCGGCGAGCGTCAACGTGACTGCGCCCCAACACTTCAGCCCGTACGACGCGAGCATCGCCCGAACGTCCTTGGTGTCGTATTGGTCGGGCTCCCCCTTGATCTCGATGCTGCCGTAGCCGAAGCGGGCGAGCCTGGCGATGGTCACCTCGATCGGTTCGGATCGCATCCAGTTGTGCATTGACAGGTGCATGTGATTCATCCCTCCTTGCCGGTCTCCCGGCTCGATTGATCGGACCTCAGAATGTGACCGCTTTGAACGCTTCGGTCTGAGCCTTCAGGGCCTGCTCGGTGGGCAGTCGCTCCATGCTCGATGCCCCGTAGAAACCGTGGATGTCGCGGGCTCGCTGCAACACGTACGCCGAATCCTCCGGGTTGGCGATCGGCCCACCGTGGCACAGCACGATCACGTCCGGGCGGACGCCCCTGGCAGCCGCGGCGCACCTGTCGATCAGCTCGACACAGCCGTCGAGCGTGAGCGCCGTGTCGGCACCGATGCTCCCACCCGTGGTGAGACCCATGTGACACACGATGATGTCGGCCCCGGCCTCGGTCATCGCCACCGCACTGGCCTCGTCGAACACGTAGGGCGTGGTCAACAGATCGAGCTCCCGGGCGATGCCGATCATGTCGACCTCGTGCTGATAGCCCATGCCGGTCTCTTCCAGGTTCTGTCGAAACACACCGTCGATCAGCCCGACCGTCGGGAAGTTCTGGACGCCGGCGAAGCCGAGTCGTTTCAGCTCCGGCAGGAAGACCTCTGGCATGTAGAACGGATCGGTGGCGTTCACGCCGGCCAGCACCGGGACGTGCTGCACGACCGGCAGCACTTCGCGGGCCATGTCGACGACGATCTCGTTGGCGTTGCCGTAGGCGAGGAGACCGGCAAGTGAACCGCGACCGGCCATGCGGTAGCGACCGGAGTTGTAGATGACGATGAGGTCGATGCCTCCGGCCTCCTCGCACTTCGCCGACAACCCTGTGCCGGCACCGCCACCGACGATCGGCACGCGCCGTTCGATCATGTCGCGGAACCGGGCGAGGCATTCGGTGCGCGACGGCGCGCTCATGACGCCGCGACCGGTGATCTCGTGAAAGGAGCCGAGCGCGGCGGCGACGAACTTCGGGTGGTTGATCGGGTGCGGGACACGGATGATCTGGCGGTCCCTGGTCTGATCGACCTCGGACTCGATCGTGGTGAACAGCGCCTCGTCGGCCTCGGGGTCGAAGAAGGGCTGACCCGGCGCGTCGAGCAACGAGACCCCGCCTTCGGGGAGCAGGAAGCGAACGGGCCCCTCGCAGTCGTTCAGCTTGGCGGCGATGAAGGCGCCGAACTGCTGGTTCTCGGCCACCGTGGTGCGCATCAACGTGACCTGTGGGTTGTGGACGTGGAACAGGCGATCGGCGAACTCGGCAGGTACCGACTCGACCGCTCCGAAGTTGACCATGTCGAGTGCACCGCACGAGCCGACGTAGGGCACGCGCGTGCGAGCGATCGCACCGAAGCGGTCAGGGCCGGCAGGGAACACGCCCCCGACGAGGTAGTCGGCGACCTCGGTGGTCGTCATGTCGAGCACGGCCGTGACCATCCCGGAATCGACCAACTTCTCCATCGACTGGCCGCCGGTTCCCGTCGTGTGGAACACGAGGGGGTCGTACTCGGCCTTGAGCGCATCGACGAGTTGGGTGACGAGCGGGGTTGTCACTCCGAACATCGTCAATCCGATCGCCGGGAGGTCCGATGCGCTCGCCGGTACCGGGTTGTGCACCATCCCGGCGATGGCGTTGGCGGCGTTGCCGAGGACCTGGCGGGAGATCCGGTTGAGGCCGGCGACGTCGGTGACGGAGTACATCATCGCGATGTCTGCCGGTCCGACGTACGGCGCGACGTTGCCGGATGCCACCGTCGACACCATCACCTTCGGACGGCCGACAGGGAGGGCGCGCATTCCCGGCGTGATGATCGCCGTCCCCCCCGATCCGCCGATCCCGATGATGCCGCCGATCGAGGCCACGTTGGCGCGGACGTATGCCTCGAATGCGACTGCCATCGCACCGACGGCTTCGCCGCGATCCGACGAGACGACCGCCGATGCCCCGTCGGGGTGGTGGCTGGCCACCTCACCAGCTTTCACGTCGGCGCTCGACTGATGTTCGGTCGTGCCGACATCGACGAGCACCGCCACCATCCCGGTCGCCTCCACGACGTCGCGCACATACAGCAGTTCGTCACGTTTCGTGTCGAGCGTCCCGACGACGTAGACCGCTTTCATCGTGCGATCCGTGCTGGTGCGTCGACGCAACGATCGAGCGCCATCATCAGCTCCTGTACGCCTGGCGGCCGAAGCCCTGAACCGGAATCCCCTGCGCGGCCAACACCTCGTTCTGCAACGCGAACATCGACGCCGCGGCCCGGTCGATGTGACGCGTGAACGCCATCGAGGCGGCCAGGATGGGCTGGAGGAGCGCCTTGTCCTGCACACGTGCGGCGCCGTACTCGTGCTCGACGATCAACGGCGTCGTGAGCGGATCGAAGTCGAGCAGCTCGCGCGCCGCGAGTTGGTGATCGAGCCAGTCGACGGTGCGGTTCTGCAGATAGGCGAGCGGATCATGGCGGGCGGTACCGGGGAGCTCGTGCTCGCACAGCACCGTCTGCTTCAGCCATGCGTTGGCGAGATCGGCGGGGTTGGTCGAGATCTCCCCGTCGACCCAGTCGCCCCGCTGCACGGTCTGGCCGCCATACCCCCAACCGGCAACCCCCTCGGAGTGGATCACCTGTCCCTTGACGTGCATGCCGGCGATCAGGAAGCCGTAGCCGGCGTCCTTGAGGTACTGGAAGACCGAGCGGGTGTCCTGGCCCATCAGGATCGCGTGCGACGGGTCGTAGTGGATGCGGAAGTTGTCGCCGACGCCGTGTCGCTCGCAGATCTGGTGGAGCGCGATCCACAGTCGCGGGGGTGTAGCCGATGTTGTTGTGGAAGTTGTCGCCAGGTGTCCAGCCGGGCATCGGGCACTGCTCGACGCGGTACTGCAGCCCGCGGGCCTTGGCCTCGTGGAGCAGCGGCACGAAGCTCTCCTCGAAGTCGATGAGGTTCTGATCCATCGACTTGGACTGGTTGCGGCCGACGAAGCCCGTGACTGCAGGGGCGCCGAGCAGCGCAGCGGCATCCATGGTGGCGAGCATGAAGTCGTGCTTCTTGCGGCGGATCGCTGGGTTCTCGTGCAACATGTCGTCGAAGTACGCGACGTCGGCGATGGCGACACCCGTCGCGTCGACGGCGGCGAGGACCCGCTTCGCACGGACCTCGTTGAACGGCTCACGAAGATCGAGCGTGTTGGCGACCGGATCGAGCATCGCCTCGGCTGGGACGTCGGCGAGCGACGGGTGCAACGCCGCTGACAGCTCGATGCAGTCGGCGTCGAGGGCGGCCGCGAAATCAAGCCAGTCCTCGACGGCCAGGTCGGGATCGGGGTCGCGGCGCTCGCGTGGGGTGAGCTCTTGGAGCGCGGCGGTGAGCACGCCGACCGGCATGAACTTCGGATCGAACTCCTTGATCTCGGACATGGGGACCCCTTTCAGGTTCTAGATGTCGGCAACCGAGACGGGCGCCCGATTCCGGGCCGACTCGATCGCCGCGTGGAGGACGCACTGGGTGGCCAGCGCATCGGCGAAATCGGGGAGCGGCACGACGGGGGCTCCGCCACCGATGACGGTGAGGATGTCGCTCGCCTGGTTGACGAAGCTGTGCTCGTAGCCGAGCCCGTGGCTGTCGGGCCACCAGGCGTCGGCATACGGATGTCCGTCGCCGCCCCGGGTGACGTCGATCGTCGTCCATCCCTGCACGCGCGGCGTCATGCTGAGGTCGTAGAACTCCAGCTCGTTCATCCGCTCGAAGTCGAAGCGGAGCGCTCCCCGATCACCATGGATCTCGAAGCGGTTCCCGTTGTGGTAGCCGGTCGCCAGGCGGGTGGCCTCGAAGCTGGCGACCCCTCCGCCGCTCATCCGGGCGAGGAACAACACGGCGTCGTCGACCGTGCTCGCCGCCTTGCTGCCCGTGGTGCTGGCGCCGGCACCGGCGATCTCGCCACCCGTCTCGCCTTCGAGGACGGCTCGCTCCTCGATGAACGTGTGCTCGATCGACCCCTCGATGGTGACGATCTCCTCCCCCGTGACGAACCTGACGGAGTCGATGATGTGGGCGTTGAGGTCGCCGTGGGCACCGGACCCGGCGATGTCGCCCTGGAATCGCCACAGCAGCGGCGTGTCAGGGCCTCCCCAGCTCTGCAGGTAGGTGGCCCGCACGTGGTAGATCCGGCCGATGCGTGCCGGCGGCGACGAGGCGGTGGGCCAGGGCGACGGCCGGCACCCGGCGGTAGTTGAACCAGACCGATGTCGTGCCGGTCGCCCCGTCTGCGGCAGCGACCATCGCTCGGGCATCGGCGAGCGTTCCGGCGAGCGGCTTCTCACAGGCGACGTGCTTGCCGGCCTCGAGCGCGGCGATCGCCTGCTCGGCGTGGACGTTGTTGGGGGTGCCGATGTCGACGAGGCCGATGTCGTCGGAGGTGACCGCCGCGAGCCAGTCGGTCGAGTGGTGCTGCCAGCCCCAGCGCTCGGCGAAGACTCGGAGCTCGAGCTCGTCGCGGGCGACGACCGTGTGCATCGTCGGCAACGGGTCGACGGCGAAGAACTTGCCGACGTTGAGCCAGGCGTTCGAGTGGGCGCGACCCATGAACTTCGTACCGACGAGTGCGACGTTGATGTGGCCCGTCATGATATCTCCGTGTTCTGCGTGCTTGGGCTGTTCGTACTGGCGGCTTCGACGCCCAGATAGCGCTGTTGCAGCTCCGGGCTGGCGTTGAGTTCGGCCGCCGTGGTCTCGGCTTCGATCCGCCCCGACACCATCACGAGCTGGCGATCCGCCATGTGTGTGGCCGCCCGAAGGTTCTGCTCGACGACGAGCACGGCTACTCCCTCCGCCACCAGTTGGTGGACGACCTCGATCAAGGTGTCGACGATGGTTGGTGCAAGACCTTCTGACGGCTCGTCCATCATCACCAACGAGCCGTTGAGGAGCAGTGCCCGGGCGACGGCGAGCATCTGTTGCTCACCGCCCGACAGCTGTGCGCCACCGTTGCGACGGCGTTCGCCGAGGCGTGGGAACAACTCGTAGACGGATTCGCGCGTCCAGCGCTTGCCACGCGTGCCCTTGGCCAGCATCGTCAAGTGCTCGTCGACGGTCAACGAGCGGAACAGGCGGCGACCCTGCGGGACGTACGAGATGCCGCGCTTGGCGATCTTCTCCGGCGCGTGGTTGTCGATCCGCTCGTCGTCGAACACGATCTCACCGGACGTCGCCCGGACGAGCCCCATGATGGTGTCGCAGAGCGTGGTCTTGCCCATGCCGTTGCGACCGATGATCGCCACCGCCTCGACACCGATGTCGAACGAGACACCGTCGAGCACGCGTGAGGCGCCGTAGCCGGCGCACAGGTCGCGGACCCGGAGAAGGGGCGTCCCGGTCATCCGTGGGTGTCGCTTCCGAGATAGACGTCGTGTACGAGCTTGCTGCCGCGGACCTCGTCGGGAGTGCCTTCGGCAATGGTCTTGCCGTCGGCCATCACGACGACTCGGTGAGCCACGCGAAGTGCCACGTCCATGTCGTGTTCGATGAGGAGCAGCGTCACGTCCGGGCGCGAGGGCGTGGAGCAGATCGACGAGGCGCTCGCGTTCGCCGCGAGACAGCCCCGACGCCGGCTCGTCGAGCATCATCAGGTCGGGTTCGGTGACGACCGCCATCCCGACTTCGAGTTGCCGTTGTTCGCCGTGGGACAGATCGCCGACGGTCGCCCCGAGGCGATCGCCCAGCCACACGGACCGAGCTGCATCACCAGCCCTGCTCCGCCATTGCTCATCGACCGACGTTCGCCGGAGCGATCGATGGCGACCGTGCCGGCCGACGACCGCGAGATAGAGATTGTCCTCGACCGTGAGGCCGGGGAACAGGCGCGTTCGCTGGTAGGTGCGGGCGACGCCGAGGTTCGGCCGGCGGCGCGAGGGCAGCAGTGTGCTGTCGACGCCCCGGATCCGTACCGAGCCGGAGGTCGGCCGGATGTCGCCGGCGACGACGTTGAACAACGTCGTCTTCCCGGCCCCGTTCGGACCGAGGATCGCCAACCGTTCGCCTTGGGCGACATCGAGGTCGATGCCGCCCAAGGCGAGGAGACCACCGAACGCGACCGAGACCGAGCTCAACTCGAGCATCGTGGTCTCGGTCGCGGTGGCAGTGGTGTCCACGGTCGGAGTGGTTTCTGTCTATTCCTGGGGAACGCCGTCGACGACGGGAATCGCATTACCGACCCACGGCAGGTCACGCGCTTCGCAGCCGGGAGCGTCGCGTCCGGAGGAGGCGTGTCGGCGCTGAACGTGCCGCCGAACGTCTGGTCGACACCTCGGATGATGGCGACGGTCTTGGAGACCACTTCATCGCCTTCGAGGACCAGTTGCTGCACCGACGTGTCGATGATCGCCTGACGGTTCTCGTCGAGCGTGACATCGCCGAACGGTGCCTCCAGGGTCATCGTCGACAATTCCTCGCGGAGCGCCGCGTGGTTGTCGGAGAGGTCGCCCTCGACGGCGTTGAGGGCCTGGATGAGTGCCAAGCCGGCGGTGTAGTAGCCGTAGGCGAAGCCGAACGTCAGCGTCGTCGACGGCGGGCCGGGCTCGTTGCCGGTCAGCGCTCCGGCGAGGGTGTCCCACGCCGCATCGGCGCTGGCCGCGTAGGCCTCGATCTCCGGCGTCTGGATGTCGCCGGCGAGGGAGGCGAAGCCACCCACGTAGGCGCCGGCGATGCCGGTTCCCAACGCCGACGCGAGGCCGGGGTTGAAGAACAGGTTGCCGGCGTGTTGCTGACCGTTGAGATCACCCTTGGCGTTGACGAACGCCTCGAGCGACGCCTGCGTTCCGGTGCCACCGACGACCCAGAAGTAGCCGTCGACCTCGTCCGGATCCGGCAACTGGGCGATGAACGACGAGTAGTCGGTGGTGTTCAGCGGCGGGAAGACACGCTGCACCACGTCGCCGCCGACGGCGCAGAACTCGGCGATGAAACCCGCCGCCGACGTCCAGCCGAAGCCGTAGTCGTCGGCGATGACCACCGCCGTGTCCCATCCTGCGGTGTTGTGCAGGACGTCGCCCAGCCCGGCGTTCCATTGCGCACCGTCACCGTTGAAGCGGAAGAAGTTCGGCGCCTGCACCTGCAGGGTCGCTTCCTGGGCGCCGGCGATCCCGTTGATGAAGGTGACCTCGGGATGATCCTTGGCGTAGTTGGCGATGGCGATGCCCTCGTCGCCGGACAGCGGCCCGATGACGACGTTGGCGCCGTCCTGCTCGACGATCTTGCGGATCTCCTGGATGGCGCGGTCGGCCGTGTCGTCGCCGCAACCCACGCTGACCACTTCGATCGGCAGGCCACCGGCCGTCGCACCGCTGAATCCTTCGGTCGCGGTGGTGCGCGAGTTCGACGTCGCACCCGCCTCGTTGATCATCGCCAGCGTGACGCCGGCCTGGACGTCTTCGTTGAAGCCGCCGAACGCGCCTTCGCACTCGGCCATGATGCCGAGCCTGACGCCTTCGCCGGCGGTCGATCCACCCGTGTCGGGTGCCGCGGTGTCAGGTGCCGCGGTGTCAGGTGCCGCGGTGTCCGGTGCCGCCGAATCAGGTGCGGCTGTGTCCGGCGCGGCCGTGTCGGGTGCCGTGTCGCCACCCGTGTCTGCCTCCGTGGAATCGGTCGCGTCATCGTCGTCGCCACAGGCCGAAGCCACCAAGGCGAGTGAGATGAAGGCTCCGAAGATCTTCTTCCCACGGCGGGATCGTTGCTGTCTGGTCATACGGGATATCCCCCTCATTTGTGTTGGAGCGACGAATCGCTTTTTTCGCGTCGCAGTCGGGCTGCAGTCACGATGAGTTCGCCAGGATCTCCCCGTCGAGGGGCTCTGGCCGTGCGGTGGATGGGCCGGCGCGACTGGCGCGAGCTCCGCCGCTGCGGTCGCGGGCTCTGAGGACCAGTCCCATCAGGCCGTCTGGCGACAGCACCACGATCGCGAGCACCAACAGCCCGACGACGGTGTTGAATCGCGCCTCGGTGAGACCGAGCTTGTCGGCGAATGGGAGATCACGCATGTAGCTGTTGGCGGCGACGAACACCAAGGCTCCCAGCCAGGCGCCTTCGAGTCGGCCGATGCCTCCGATGACGGCGATCACGAGCAGATCGATGGTGGCGCCGATGGAGACGGTGTTGGGGTCGATCTGCCCGTTCCACCAGACGTTCAGTACACCGGCCGTGGCCGCGACGAAACCAGCCAGTGCGAAGGCCAACGTGCGATGGAGCGGAACGTGGAAACCCAGCGATGCCATCCGGATCGGGTCGTCGCGAACGCCTTCGAGCGCCACCCCGAATGGTGCCCGCCTGATCAGGATGAATCCGACGTAGGCGAGTACGGAGAGAACGAGTCCGACGTAGTACAGCCGCACCGGCCCGTCGAGCAACGGCGGCGGACCGATGCCGGTGATGCCACCGAAGCCCGACAGGGTCGCCACCTGTCCGAAGACGTAGTAGCCGATCACCGCGTAGGTGAGCGTCAGCATCAGGAAGTAGATGCCGTAGGTCCGACTCGACAGCGCACCGAGGCCAAGGGCGACGACGGTGGTGATGACGAGCGCCGCCACGACGGCGACCCACGGATCGAGCCCGAGCGTGAGCCCCTTCGTGCTGCCCTCCTCGGCGACCGCGTTGCCGATGACGAATCCCGCCACGCCGTACATCAGCAACTGCGCGAGCGACACCATCCCGCCGCACGCCGACAAGAAGATCAGTGTCGAGGCCGCCAAGCCGAGGATGAGCGTGCGGGTCATCACGAACTCGACGAAGTATTGGGATCCGAACGACGGCAGCGCGATCAGCACGCCCAGGATCACGATGAGCACTGCGGTGCCGACGGACCGGCGTCGAAGGACGCTCACTCAGCCCTCCCGAACAGCCCGTTCGGGCGTACCGCGAGCACGAGCGCGAGCAGGACGAAGGTCAGGATGATCGTGTAGAACGTGTAGTCGGTTGGCAGGTAGGCGGGCGAGAACGCCACGACGAGGCCGTACAACAGCGAACCGGCGGCGGCGCCCTTGATCGATCCGAGGCCGCCGATGATCACGACGACGAGCGAGTTGAGGAGCCACTGCCCGTCGGCGCCGGGCGCCACGCCCGCGAACGAGGCACCCATCGCGCCGCCCATTCCGGCAAGGAACGCTCCGACGAAGAACGTCACCGCGAACACGACTGCGACGTTGATGCCCAGTGCTCGCACCATCGCTTGGTCGTCGACTCCGGCCCGGATGACAAGACCCATCCGCGTCTTGTTCAGCCATACCCACAGCAATGCGCCGACGAGGAGTGCCACCCCGAGCATGAACAAGCGACTGGTCGCGTAGCGCTGACCGAAGATCTCGAAGAAGTGGGTGACCGCACCGGGCCAGATCATCCGCTGCGCGAGGCCACCGAACCGGGCCAGCATCTGATCGGCCATGATCACCGCGATCGCAACGGTGATCAGCGCCTGACGGAGGTCCTGACCCTGGTTCCACCGGAGGAACACCTGCTGGATGAAGACGCCGAGGATTGCCACGACGCCGGCACCGACGAGCATCGGCACGACCCAGGACGCAATGCTGACATCCGCCGGTTCGAGGTTGCGTGACTTGCCGGCCATCTTCTGCTGCAACTCGATCGCGATGTACGCAGCCAGGAGGAACAGCGAGCCGTGCGCCATGTTGACCGTGCGCATCAGGCCGAAGATCAGCGTGAAGCCGGACGCGACGACGAACATCAGGCCGGCGAACGTCACCCCGTCGAGCAGAGTGATCACGAACTCACCGGGCTCTGAGACGGCCGATCCGGAGGACGTGCCGGTCGCGAAGAACAGCACCCAGCTGACGACGAACACGATCGGCAGGCCCACCACAATGGCCGGTAGCCGACGTGTCCAGTGCATTCACTCCCCCTCGTGAGACGCGACCGGGCCCCCTGTCGCTTCTTCGGTCGACAGTACGGGGCACCCGCGGCACGGTCCAGTGCCGTATGGGCGATGCTGCCCCGTTCGTTGGAGGGGGCGCGAAGGAACTACGTGATCCGCTTCACTCCGGGCTCAGGATGAACGCCGCAGCTTCCGTCCGCGACCGCACATGCAGCTTCATCAAGATGTTGCTGACGTGGTTCTTGACGGTGAACAGGCTGAGCTCGAGCGCCTTGGCGATCTCGGCGTTCGATCGACCCTTCGCCAGCAATTCGGCGATCTCGGCCTCGCGGGGTGTGAGTGTCTCGAGCGCCGAGGTCGGCCGATCCGCGCCGAGTGCCAGGATCTGGGTCACCTCGGCCGAGAACGCGCCCCGCCCCGTGGCCGCGCTGCGCACGGCTTCGGCGAGGCTCTCGGCGTCGACCGATTTCACGAGGTAACCGTTGGCACCCGCCCGGATGACCTCGCGTATCCGCTCCAGCTCGGTGAAGCTGCTGAGCGCCAGCAATCCGATCGACGGGTGTTCGACGCGCAGGCGTCGAATCACCTCGACACCATCCATGCCAGGCATCACCAGGTCGACCACCACGACGTCGGGCGCCAGTCGGCGCACCTCGCGGAGTGCCGCCTCTCCATTCGATGCCTCGCCGACCACCTCCAGGTCGTCGAATCCCGAGAGACAGGCCGTGACGCCTTCACGCAGCAGGTCGTGGTCGTCGACGACGACGACCCGGATGTGCGCGGCCGCGCTCATACGCCGGCGACCGACAGCCGGAGATCGGTCCCACGGCCCGGCACGGCGTCGATCTCGAGCTTCGCTCCGACGGCTTCGGCTCGCTCCCGCATGATGATCAGCCCGAGGTGGCCCGCCGGAACGGCGTTGGTGTCGAAGCCACCGCCGTTGTCCTGGATCCGCAACTCGATGTACTCGCCGCTCGTCAGGGTGATCTCCACCTCGGTCGCCTGTGTGTGCTTGGCGATGTTGCCGAGCG
The DNA here is from genome assembly GCA_963776935.1 of Ilumatobacteraceae bacterium. Lineage (GTDB taxonomy): Bacteria > Actinomycetota > Acidimicrobiia > Acidimicrobiales > Ilumatobacteraceae > JALOLG01. Next base: position 1,152,589 of record CAVZOP010000002.1, read on the forward strand.
CTTCCTGCGCGACCCGGTAGAACGCGAGCCGAGTCCCCGAGTCGAACTCGACCGGGTCGAGGGCAACCTTCACCTGTAGGAACTTGCGGCTCTCGAGGGCGGTCACCAGGCCCTCGAGCAACTCGTGGAACGGAGCCTCTGACAACTCGGCGGGGCGCAGTTCGAGCACCAACGTCCGCATCTCGGCCAGCGCTCCCCGGGTCAGCTGGCGGAGTCGTTCGAGGCGTGGACGCAGCGAGGAATCGTCACCGGCCTCGCGCAGCAGGCTGTCGGCCGTCAACGCCGCCGTCCACAACGTCTGGTTGACGGCATCGTGCAGCTCGCGCGCGAGGCGCTGGCGCTCTTCGGCGGCGGCCAGTCCCGAGACCTGGCCGGCGTACCGAGCATTGGAGATCGCCGCGGCCGCCTGATCGGCGATCGCCCGCAGCCGGTCGCCGTGGCCGTCGGTGAAGAACCCTTTCATCGCGCTCTCGGCAACGAGGAAGCCGATCTGCTGGTCACCGATGCGCATCGGTGCGCCGACGACGCACTGAGCCGGACCAAGTGCCCGTCGCGGATCGTCGATGACGATCGAGCCGATCCCCGCCGCCAGACGACGGATCACGTCGAGCGACGCAAGGGACTCGCCGAGGTGGGATTCTGTCGCCACTCCATATCCGAACCCCGTTCGCTGACGAGCGATGTACGGCGTGCCGTCCTGGTCGATGAGGATGATCGCGGTGAGATCGTTCGACACCAGACGCTCGACGCCGCCGAGCACGTGTTCCATCACCTCGTCGAGATCGAGGGTGCTCGACATCGCCGCCGCGCTGTCGCTGAGCGCTTCGGCGTACGAGCGTTGCTGACGCTCCTCGGCCTGGATTCGAACCCGATCCTCGACTTCCCGTCGCAGGCTCTCGTTCGATCGCATCAGCTGCTTGGTGCGCTGCTTGACGCGCTCGTCGAGCTCGGCGAGCGTGCGCTGCAAGTTGTCCTCGGCCACCCGGCGTTCGGTCACGTCCTCGAACGTGCCGAGCACCCCGATCACCGCCCCCGAGAGATCGCGCAACGGGACCTTGTTGGTCTCGATCCAGCGGACCTCGCCGGCCGCGCTCCGTAGCCGTTCGATGATTCCGAACCGCGGTTCACCCGACTCGACGACGACCTGATCCCAGTCGACGAACCAGTCGGCGTCGAAGTCCGGGTCGTCGGCCCACGGCATGTCGCGATCCGAGAGGCCGACCATGGCCTCGGGCTCGACGCCGGCAAACGACGCGAACACCTTGTTGCACCCGAGGTAGCGCGATTGACGGTCCTTCCAGAAGACGGCGTTCGTCATCGAGTCCATCAGGATCTGCAGCATCTGCTGGCTGGCGCGCAGCGCCGCGTCGCCGCCGTACTCACCCTGGAGGAGCGCGGCGTACATCTCCGAACCGCCCTCGCCGGGGCCAACGCGGCCTGCCGTCTGCGGTGGGCTGTTCACCGGTGGATCATACCGCTCGGGCCGAAACCGATCCCGGGGCTCGGGCATCAGGTACTGGGCATCAGCAGGGGCTCACGGGCGGCCAGCGTTCCCGCCTTGACGATGCCGTTCTGCATCACCGCCAGCAGGCGCGACCGGTCCTCGAGCACCGAGATGTCGGCGATCACGTCACCGTCGACGACGAGGATGTCGGCCAGCTTGCCGGCCTCGAGTGTTCCCACGTCCTTGTCGGTCCCGCAGATCTCGGCTCCGGTCCGGGTGGCGCACACGATGGTGTCCATCGGGCTGAAGCCCACATAGTCGACGAAGAAGCTGAGCTCTTTGGCGTAGTCGCCGTGCGGGTTCCAGGCGAAGCCGTAGTCACCTCCCATGCCCAACCGGCCGCCTGCCTCGAGGAGCTTGCGAGCGCTGATCGCGCCGCCTTCGAGGGTCTCCTGGTGCCCGTCGATCACCGCTTGGGAGAGCCCGAACTCCGGACCGTTGTTGATCGACGCCAACTCGAAGTACAACGCCGGAACACACGGGACGTTGCCCTCGACCATCATGTCGATGCACTCGTTGTCGAGGAACGTGCCGTGTTCGATCGAGTCGTATCCGGCCAGGAGCGCGTTCTTGATGCCCTCCGTGGCGCGGCAGTGGCCGTAGACCTTGCGCCGATGGTTGTGCGCTACCTGGGCGACCGCTTCCATCTCCTCGAACGTCATCGAGAGCGTGTGTTGGTCGTTGCTGCCGGGCGCTGCCGCGTCACCGGTCGGGTACGTCTTCAGCCATTGCGCACCGTTCTTGACAAGCCGCCGGGCCGCACTGCGCGCCTGGTCGGGACCGTCGACGACGATGATCACACCCTCCATGCCGATCTTGCGGAACTCGGGGTTCCAGTCCATCAGGCCGCCGGCGCCGCAGATCTCTTGACCGCCAGGGACGAAGCGCGGGCCGACGACGATGTCCGAGTCGATCGCCTCGGCGAGCCACACGTCGGTGTTGAACAAGCAGCCGGCCGACCGGGCCGACGTGTAGCCGCACTCCAGCGCCATCCGGGAATTGAACGTGCTCTGCAGCGCCACCATCTCCGGCGGGTACTTGATGTCGAGATCTTCGAGGACCAGCACGTTGAAGTACGTCGCATGGAAGTGCGACTCGATGAGGCCCGGCATGATCGTCCCGCCCTTGGCGTCGATCGCGGCGACATCGTCGGCGAGTGGCGGCGCACCGATCGCCGGGCCGGCATAACTGATCCGGTCGCCATCGACGACAACCACCGCATCACGAACGGGCGCCGATCCGGTGCCGTCGATCAGGTCGCCGTTGAAGATGCGAGTGGTTCCGGTTGCGCTTCTCATTCGTGATCCTCCACTTCACGACGTGTGCATTGCCTGTCTAGCTCATGTCGAACGAGGGGCGGACGAGTGGACACACGCGTGCCGACCAATCCGGCGCGCGCCCGACGACGAACTCCCGTGCGAACCCGAGACGTTCGCGTTCCCGCCAACCCAACTGGAGATTGAGATGACCCACGCCCATCCCGTCACGCGCGGCAGACACGGCCGACGCGCCCTCGGAATCGCGACCGTTGCCGTCGCGGCCGCCGGCCTCACCGTCGCCACGGCGTCCTCCCCCGCCGTCGCCGACTCCCCGCCGGCCACGTTGGTCGGCCTCGTCAACGGCAACGCCCTGGTCCAATTCCAGGAGAACACCCCGGCCGCGTTCGACTCGCTCGTGCTGATCAGTGGGTTGGGGCCCGGCGAGGTCGTGACGTCGATCGACGGCCGGCCAGGAACCGGTCAGCTTCTCGGCCTCGCCGTCAACCCGGGCGGTGGCGCCACCGACGGCAAGCTGTACTGGATCGACCCCGACACCGGCGCCGCGACCGCGACCGGTGCGGCAGCCTTCGACGTCGACGACACCGCGCTGCGCACGACGATCGACATCAATCCGACGGTCGACCGTGTGCGCGTCGTCGGCACTGACCGCCAGAACCTCCGCGTGAACCCGAACAACGGCGCCCTCGCCTTCACCGACACCGACCTCAGCTACCCCGCTCTCCCGGTCGGCCTCGAACCAGTGGTCTCGATCGCCTACGACCGCAACGTGGCCGCATCTGCCGCCGGTGGGATCACCACGCTGTACGGCGTCTCGCAGAGCGGTTCGCTCGTGACGATCGGCGGCGTCAACAGCACACCGTCACCGAACCTCGGGCAGGTCTTCGAGGTCGGTGCGCTCGGTGTGGTCCCTGACGACGAGCACGTCGGCTTCGACATCACCGCCCAGAACAACGCCTACGTCTCGCTGACCGTCGGCGGCGAAACGGGCCTCTACACGGTCGATCTCGCCAGCGGCGCGGCGGCACCTGTCGGCACCATCGGCAACGGCGACCTGGCGATCCGCGACCTCGCCGTCGAGATCCAGATCGACGACGCGGCGTCGCAGTACACGGGCCTCGCGTCCCCCGCTCGACTCGTCGACACCCGCCTCACCACCACGATCGGACTTGGAAAGCTCGATGCTGGCGGCACCCTCGTTGTCGGCGTCGCCGGAACGAACGGCATCCCGGCCAACGCCACGGCGGCCATCCTCAACGTCACGGTCACCCAACCCGACGCCGGCGGTTTCACGACCGTCTACCCGACGGGCACCGCGATGCCGACGACGTCGACCGTGAACGTCGACGGCCCCGGCCAGACTCGCGCTGCACTGGCGACAGTGCCACTGGGCTCCAACGGATCGGTCAACGTGTTCAGTGAGCGCGGCAGCCAGATCATCGTCGACGTCGTCGGCTACTACGGGCCCGCGGTCAGCGCCGCCGGGCGCTTCGTACCGCTCACGCCGAGCCGCCTCCTCGACTCCCGCAACGGCACCGGAGTCTCCGGTGGCGGCACGGCCAAGGTCGGGGCCAACCAGACGATCGAGCTCCAGGTCACCGGCCGCGGTGGCGTGCCGGCGCTCGACCCGGCGAACCCGACGAACGTCTCGGCCGCGATCGTCAACGTGACGGCCACCCAGACGACGGCACCCGGGTTCTTCACGGCCTTCCCGGGCGGGACGATCCAGCCGACGGCCTCGACGTTGAACGCCTCGGAGACCGACGAGACGATCGCCAACCTGGCCGTCGTCAAGGTCGGCCCGGCGGGGACGATCCAGTTGCTCAGTGAGGCGGGCGGTCACCTGATCGTCGACGTCGTCGGCTACGTGACCGGCAACGCCAACGCCCTGGCCACCCAGCGCGGCCTGTTCGTGCCCGTCACGCCGAGCCGCCTCGCCGACACCCGCCTCGGCTCGGGTGATGCCGTCTCCGCCAACTCCTCGATCGATGTCCAGGTGACGGGTGCCGGCGGGGTGCCGGCCGCCGGCGTGCTCGGCGTCGCCGGCACGGTCACCGTCACACAGAGCGCCGGCAGTGGCTTCGTCACGGCACATCCCGCCGGCTCGACACGACCCGAGGCATCGTCGGTCAACACCATCCGCGCCGACCAGACGATCGCCAACGGACTCGTGCTCGGCACCGGCACGGGCGGACGCATCACGCTGTTCACCTCGTCGGGCTCGCACCTCATCGCCGACGTCGTCGGCTTCTACCTGAGCTGAACATCGCGATCCTGGGGACCGCCGGGCCGTGCGTCACACGGTCCGGCGGTCGCGTGGTGGAACCGATGGCGCCGATCCGGGTTAGGACGGGCGTGGGACACCGGAGATGGATCGCGGGTGCCGCCGCGGTCGCGGTCGCGGTACCGGCGACCGCGTACGGATACCTCGTCTGGAACACCAAGGACAGCCCAGACCGGGCCCAGCTCGCACCGCCGATCAGCGCCGCATCGACGCCACCCGAGTCGCGATCGACGGTCGACTCAGCCGAGGCACAGGGTCCCCCTGACGACCTCGATGGCGACTGGGTCGTCGTTGGCGACGGCGGCTTCGTCGGATACCGCATTCGCGAGCGGCTCGGACCGCTCCCCGCGCCGAGCGACGCAGTCGGTCGAACCGACTCCGTGGTCGGCACCGCAACCATCCGCGGCGATCAGCTCACCCACCTCGAGATCGTCGTCGACATGACGTCGCTGCGCAGCGACGTCGAGGGGCGCGACGACTTGCTGCGAACCGAAGCGCTGGAGACGAGCCGGTTCCCCGAAGCGCGCTTCGCGCTGTCGGAGCCGGTCGACCTGCCGGATGTCGAGATCGGCGACGTCGTCACGCTGCAGATCGCCGGAGAGCTCACGCTGCACGGACAGACGAGTCACGTGGTGATCGAGTTGCAGGCGAGGTGGGACGGACCCTCGATACAGGTCGCGGGGAGCGCACCGATACGACGCGCCGACTTCGACATCTCGGTCGACGGGCTGCCGGGATTCCGCATCGACAACTCAGGCATCTTCGAGGTCCAGCTGGCGCTCGTGCCGGCCGGCTCGAACGTGGCGCCGACCGCGTCGACGATCGTCGACAACCCGGCGACGCGCACGGGCATCCCGGATGACGACCCGTGTTCGGGCACGGTCGTGACCGCGCTTCCCGGCACGTTGACGTTCACCACCTTCGACTCCGGCGGGGCCGAGATCTGGATCGCCGAGCCCGGCGTCGCGCCGCGTCAACTGCTGGACGGGGCATCATCCGCGGCGTGGTCTCCTGACGGGACGCGCATCGTCTACACGACCGCGCCCAACACCGATCGGCCGCCGGAACTGATGATCGTCAACGCCGACGGGACGGCGGCGACCTCGCTCCGCGTCCGGGACGCGGCCGAGCCCGACTGGTCACCGGACGGGACCATGATCGCGTTCACCCGGCCGGAAGGTCCGGCGCGTTCCCAGATCTGGGTCGTCAACGCCGACGGGACGAACCCCCGTCACCTCATCGGAAACGAGGACCTCGACGCCGGCCAACCGCGTTGGACACCCGATGGCACCGGACTCGTCTTCACGTCGTTGTCCGACGCGAGCAACGACGACGTGATGATCGCCGACGCCGATGGCACCGACGTGCGCCCGCTCGTGAGCTCGGAGGCGTATGAGTACTCCGGATCGATCCAAGGTGACCAGCTCCTCTACGTGGTCGATGGCCAGGTACAGGTCGCCGAGCTCGATGGATCCGACGCCCACGCCGTGACCGCCGGCCCGGCCGACGGCTCCCCGGCGTTGACAACCGATGCCAGCGCGCTTGCATTCGTCACGCGCGGCAACCTGTACCTCGGCGACCTCGTAGCCGGCGACGACACCTGCCTGGTCGTCAGCCGTCCCGTGAGTGGCGATGTTCGGTGGAGGCCGACCCAGTAGGACCGAACGGGACGGTCAGGATGTGGAGTCGTCGGCGTCGTCGAGGAGATCCTCGCGGACGGCCACCGTGGTCTCGACCGAGACCTCGTCCTCGTCGATCGAGCCGTCCTCGTTCACGTCGACGCCGGTGACGGTGGTCGACTCGATGACGTCGGGCGTGCCGTCGCCGTCGAGGTCGTATGCGGTCGTGGTCGTCCGCTCGATCACGTCGGCGACACCGTCACCGTCGACATCGGCCACGATCGTGGTCACCTCCGTCACCACGTCGGCAACGCCGTCACCGTCGACGTCGACGACCTCTGTCTCGATGACGACTTCGATCTCACCGGAATCAGCGGGTTCGCTCATCCGGCGAGTCAATCACGACCACTGCGAGAGTTCAAACCCACCGAAGCGTGGCTGGGAGTGTCAGGAACGCGGCACGAGCCGGTGTCCAGCGACATCGGTGACTGAGTCAGGCCAAGATCCACGCGACGACCAACGCCGCGATCTTCTGGCAGTTCGCCCCGGCACCGTTGTGGAACCCGTCTGCTGCGCGACCTCGTCCATGGAGCACGACGTCGGCACGGTCGACTCCGCCCGGCTGATGGCGATGGTCAACCTCGCCGACATGCACTCCGGCCGCTTCCCGGATCAGCCACGTCATTTCGAGCGCTTCTCGCACGCGATGAAGGGATCATCGACGCTCTGCGTCTGGGGTGGCATCCACTTCCGGACCGCCGACGAGCAAGGCGCGACGATCGGCAAGAAGGTTGCCCAATGGCTCGCGGAGCACGATTTCCAGCCGGTCGAATAGGCCGACCGCGCCAACGACTCGAACGCATGACCACTGACGGACACTCAGCCGGCGTACAGCTGCAGTTCGATGGCCACGCGGTCGGCCATCGTGATCGTCTCGTCGAGGTCGGGGTGGCGCACGGCAACGATGCCGTCGGAGATCACGGTGGTCTGCCAGTCACGTCGAGGTGCCCCGATCGGGAGGAGGTCGATGTGCACGATGTGCTCGCCGATCTCGGCCAGCAAGCGGGACAGGCCCTCGATGTGTTGGATGCGGCCGTGGCCCTGGGCTCGCTTGAAGATCATTGCGGTGTTGTACTTGCGCTCGATCTGTTGGCTGAAGCGGCCGTGGACCACGGTCTCCGCCCAGCCGCGGTAGACGTCGATGTCGCACGCCCAGTTCATCGCGTCGGCGAGGCGGGCCCCGCCGACGCGGGCTCCGATCTCGCCGAACACCACTTCGCCGTCGGGCTTCAGGTACCACTCCATGTGGGCGAACCCGTCACCGAGACCCATCGCCGCGAGCACGGCGTGCCCCATCGCCACTCCGGCCGCCAGCGGCCCGGCGCCGGGCTCGCGCAGGGCGATGGTCTGCGGGCTGACCCACTCGAGTTGTTTCATCACGAGTGGGCGCGGCCGGTACCAGCACACGTTGTAGTAGGCGACTCGCCCGCCGGTGGAGATCGAATCGAACGTGAACTCCTCGCCGTCGACGAACTCCTCGACGCTGACCTCGGGCACGGCACGGAGGGCGGGCAGCACGGGCCCGAGCCCGGCGGGCTCGTCGATGCGATAGGTGTCCATCGATCCGGCGCCCGAGATCGGCTTGATGATCAGCGGGTAGCCGACCTCCGCCGGCGCCGGCGTGCACTTCGGCGATCGTCGACGCTCGCACCGAGCGCGGCACCCGGATCCCCGCCGCCCGCAGGACCTCCTTCATCGACTCCTTGTCGCGGAACGGGATCGTGCCGGCGACGTCGAGGCCGGGTGCGCCGATGCGCTCCCGGAGTCGGGCGGCGAGGTACATCGTCGCCTCCCACATCGACTCGACGCGGTCGATGTTCACGCCCCGCAGCGCGTCGAGCACTTCACCAACGGCTCGCTCCTCGTCGGCGAACGAGGAGATCTGCACGTAGCGGCTCAGGGCGTGGCGCGCGGCGTCGGGCAGCGACGACACCGGCTGGTCACCGACGCCGATCACGTTGGCCCCCTCGGCGGCCAAGCGCGGCGGTGAACATCGGCATCTCGGCGGGGTAACCGGGCGAGATCATCAACACGTCCATGCGGCTACTCCAACTCGATCTGCAGGGTGGTGATCAACCGCTCGAGCGCATGCTCGACGACAGCCGTCTCGGGATGACGGACGATCACGTAGCCGTCGCCCTCGTAGCTCGCCGATGTCGGCTGCCCGGCGTTGCGGCAGACGGGCCATGACCACGAGGTCCTGCAGCGCGGGGTCGAGGCGGTCGATGCCGTGCACGGCGCGGATGCGGCCGCGACCCTGCGGGCGGAGGTACGCGGCGCCGACCGCCCACTTGCGCTCCGGAGGGTCGAACGTGTCGAACACCATCAAGCGCGCCCAGGCCGCGTACATGTCGACGTCGTAGGCGAACGACATCAGCGTCGAGAACTGGGCGCCGGGCGGGCGGGCCCCGACCTCGGACACGGCGGCCGACCCGTCGGCACGGCGGAACCATTCCATGTGGCTGAGCCCGGTGTGCATGCCGAGGGCTCGCAGGGCGTCGACGCCCGCCTGCCGGATCGGGTCGAACTCCGCGCCGCTGATGTCGCGCGGCAGTACCACGCACCACTGGATCCACGGATGCTCGAGCACCGTCAGCGGCGACGGCATGTAGTGGTTGATCGAGTGCCACACCATCTCGCCCGCGATGAACACGCTGTCGAAGGAGAACTCATCGCCGATCATGAATTCCTCGATCAGCGCCGGATCTCGAGAGGAGGGCGGTGAGACGGCGAGCCATTGCCCGAACTGCTCCGCCGACTCGGCGCGGAACGTGCCGCGGGCGCCGGCACCGGCCGGGGGCTTGACGACGACCGGGAACCCGCATCGCTCGGCGACCGCCCAGGCCTCGTCGGCGCTCGCGGCGAGGCCGTGGCGGGCGCACGGCACGCCGGCGGCGCGCAACACGTCCTTCATCCGCGACTTGTCGCGGAAGTTGGCCGCCTCACCGGCGTCCATCCCGGAGATGCCGAGCCACTCGCGGACCTGGGCCAGCGGCACCTGGAGGTCCTCCAGGATGCTCAACGCCCGATCGACCGAACCCAACCGCCGGCCCGCTTCGCGGATGCCCTCGGCCAGCTGGCCGGCGTCGAGGCAGTCGTCGACGCGCAGGTACGTGACCAGCCGGGCGGCCAACGCGGCCGGGCACGGCCTCGCCCGGCTCGCTTCCGACGAGGGCGACACGCGCCCCGGGAGGCCGGACGGCGGCCTCGACGAAGCGCAACGTGGCCTCCAACAAGTACGGGGCGACGAAGACGACGTTGGGCACCGGCCCCGGACAGTACCCCTCCGCCAGCCTGGCGTGACCCGGCGCCCGCAGTACCATGCCGCCCTCGGGGGTCGTCGCCGCCGAACGGTCCAAGAGGTCATGGAGAGGTCATGAACGTCGTCTTCCTCGAACCGGCCTTCCCGGCCAACCAGCGGGCGTTCGTGCTCGCCCTGGCAGAGGTCGGCGCGACCGTGATCGGCATCGGCGAGCGTCCGGCCGACTGGCTCGACGACGAGCTCAAGGGCGCCATGGCCCACTACCACCAGGTGCACTCCGTCGTCGACGAGGGCGCCTTGCTCGACGCCGTGCGCCAGATCCAGGGCGCGGTCTGGGTCGACCGCCTCGAGGCGACGATCGAGGCCCACATCATGGCCGCCGCCCACGTCCGCGAGGCGTGCACGATCCCGGGGACGTCGTCACGCACCGCCTTCCTGTGCCGCGACAAGCCGGCGATGAAGGAGGTGCTGCGCGCCGCCGGCGTGCCGTGCGCGGCGTCGACCGGCGCCTCGTCGGCCGCCGAGGTCGAGGAGTTCGTCGCCGCCGTCGGGTTCCCCGTGATCCTCAAGCCGCGCGACGCGGCCGGCGCGTCGGGCACGCACCGGGCGGATGACCCCGAGCAGCTGGCGGCGGCGCTCCGTGCCACCGGCGTCGACCGCGGCGCGGGCGATCGCGGTCGAGGAGTTCATCGAGGGCCACGAGGGCTTCTACGACACGATCTCGATCGACGGCGCAGGTGGTGCACGAGTTCGTCTCGCACTACTTCCCCAACGTGCTCGACGCCATGCGCCACCGGCTGGATCTCACCGCAGTTCATCGCCACCAACCGCGTCGACGAGGCCGGCGTGTACGACGAAGTCAAAGCGCTCGGCCGCACGGTCAACGAGGCGCTCGGCATCGGCACGTCGGCGACGCACATGGAGTGGTTCTTCGGCCCCAAGGGCTGAAGTTCTCCGAGATCGGCTGCCGGCCGCCGGGCGTGCGGGCGTGGGACCTGTACGCCGTCGGCAACGACATCGACATCTACCGCGAGTGGGCGATGGCCGTCGTGCACGGCCGGCCGTCGCAGGAGCTGTCGCGCCGCTTCGCGGCCGGGATCATCGCCCTGCGACCCGACCACGACGGCGTCATCGCCGGCTACGACGGGATTGGACGCGGTGCAGCAGCAGTTCGGAGAATGGATCATCGACCACCACCTCCCGCCGGACGGCACACCGACGCAGCCGGTCGAGGCCGGTTACATGGCCAACGCATGGATCCGCCTCAAGCACCCCGACTTCGATCACCTGCAGTGGATGCTCGACCAGGTCGGCCGGATGGTCCAGGTCCGCGGCGCACGATGAGGAGCCGGCTGCGGCGCTGACGGTGACGCTGCTCGGCACCGCAGCGGCTGACGCCGACGCTGCCCGACGTGGTGCGGGCGGCGGGTATCGACCTCGACTCCTCGCTCGTGCGCGCCGATGGCCACCATCACCGCCGGATGGCAGGAGCGCGAGGACGACGACCGCGACCTCGTCGACGCCCTGCTCGGGCAACACCGTCAACCTGCGCCTGTACGCACGGGCTGCCGACATCTTCGAGCGCGACACCGAGCTCGCCGCCGCCCACAGCGAGCGTGGCCGCCGGCTGCGCGACCTCCAGAGCCTGTACGAGCTCCGGCTCGCCCACGCCATGGACGCCGTGTACGAACTGGCGTGGCGCCCGGACGAGGGGACGAATGATCGACGAGGAGATCAGCTCCGCGCTCGACGCAGTGCGTGCCCTCGACCAACGCCTGCTCGATCGCAGCGGCGAGGTCGTCGCCGAGTTCGTCGAGCACTGGCGGCCGGCCGAGCGCGAGTCGTCGCCGCGCACCGCGCCGACGTGGCGACGATCCTCGGCGAGTCGTGCGGCCTGGCGATCGCCGGCGGGCAGGTGCCGACGCTGCTCAACCGGATCCACCTCCTCGGCGTCGCCGACCACGTCGCCGGCCTCCACGTGTTCGCGTGGTCGGCGGGCGCGATGATCGCCACCGAACGGATCGTCGTGTTCCACGACGACCCACCCCACGGACGACCCTACGCCCGGATGTTCGAGCACGGGCTCGGCTGGTTCCCCGGCGTGGTGGCGATGCCCGACGCCCGACGCCGCCTGCATCTCGACGACCCGCTGAGCATTCGGCGTCCTCGCCCGCCGCTTCGCCCCGGCGGTGTGCCTCGGCCTCGATGACGGGGCCCACGTGGTCGCCCCGATCGGCGGCAGCGGCGACGCCACGCGATGACACGGCGGCGCCGACGCGTCGTCGCGGCGTACTGCACCTGTCGCGCCGACGGCTCGGTCGACGAGTTGGCGGCGTGAATGACGCGTCCGATGAGCTCGAACGCGGCGTCCGCTCCGATGAGGCCTGAGCATGGAGGCGCTCCGACGCGATGCCGGCGCCGATCCCGCCGCGGTCGATCGCTTCGTCGACGGCCGCGCGTTCCCGTTGATCGACGACGGCACGTCCACGTTCGTCTATCGCGGCGAGGCCGACGGTGTGCGCCTGCGCCATTGGGTCTACGGCCTCGCCGCCACGCCGGCGTTCACCCGCCTCGACGGCACCGACCTGTGGTACGTCGTGCTCGACGTCCCGCACGACTCGCGCATCGAATACAAGATCGAGGTCATCCACGGCGACCACGTCGAGTCGATCCAGGACCCGCTCAACGCGCACACCGCTCGCGATCCGTTCGGCGCCAACTCGGTGCTGCAGACCACGGGCTACGAGCGGCCGGCATGGACGCTCCCCGACCCCGAGGCGCGCACGCGGCACCCTGCTCGCCCACCGCAGCCACAGCCCGGCGCTCGGGCGCGAGCGTCGACCTCAACGTCTACCTCCCGGCACGGTTCCGCCCGACCAGCCGCTACCCGCTGCTCGATCGTCCACGACGGCAGCGACTACCTCGAATACAGCTCGATGCAGGTCGTGCTCGACAACCTCATCGACCGCCTCGAGCTGGCCGAGATCGTCGTCGCCTTCAGCAACCCTCAGGATCGGCTGCGTGGAGTACGCCGACCACGAACCGCACGCCAGCTACATCGCCGACGAGCTGGTGCCGTGGCTGGAGACCGAGTTCCCGCTCGTCGCCGCGCCAGGTGGGCGAGGCCTGATGGGCGCCAGCTTCGGCGCCGCGGCGTCGTTCGCAGTCGCCCGCCGCCATCCCGACATGTTCGGCCGCATGCTGCTGCAGTCCGGTTCGTTCGCCTTCTCCGACATCGGCGAGAGCGAGCGCGGCCCGCTGTTCGCCCCGATCGAGGCGATGGTCAACGCCTTCCGCGCCGACCCCGAACCGTTCAGCGAGCGGGTCTTCGTCAGCTGCGGCACGTTCGAGTCGCTGATCTACGAGAACCGATCGCTCGTGCCGGTGCTGCAGTCGACGGGGATGGAGGTCCGCTACGTCGAGGCCCGCGACGGTCACAACTGGGAGAACTGGCGCGACCGCCTCCGCGACGGTCTCTCGTGGCTGTTCCCGGGACCGCTCTGGATGGTCTACGAATAGTTGTTCCACCACTCGTGAGGGAGATACCCGATGGCTGACGTCACCCGCCGGATCGGTCTGTCGCTGGGCGCCGACCTGTGCTGGCCGATCTGCTACGAGGAGCTCGTCCGCCAGCTCGACCTGGCGCTGCCGGTCGGCGACGACATCGTCCGCTTCGCCGTCGAGCGGGTCACGATCGAGCCCTTCGACCTGCGCCAGCCGTGCCGCTACGACCTCGTCGTCGACCGCCTGACGCACTGGTACACGACGAGCCGGGAGTGGATCAAGAAGGCCGTCGTGATGGACGACCTGTACGTGTTCAACAACCCGTGGTCGATCCAGGCCAACGAGAAGCACACCAGCTACTGCGCCATGATGGCGCTCGGCCTGCCGATCCCCGAGACGTGGATGGTGCCGCCCAAGGAGTACGCGCCGCGCGCCGACCTCGACGCGACGCTGACCCGCTACGCGCAGATCTTCGACCTCGGCGCGGTCGGCGACCAACTCGGCTACCCGATGTACATGAAGCCCTACGACGGCGGCGGTTGGGCGGGTGTCAGCCGGGCCGACGACGAGGCCGGTCTGCGCGCCGCCTACGAGGACAGCGGCACCTACGTGATGCACCTCCAGAAGGCCGTCGATCCGCACGACCTGTTCGTGCGCTGCTTGGGATTCGGGCCGCAGCTGCGCATCATCCGCTACGACCCGACGGCGCCGCTGCACGACCGCTACACGGCCGACGACGGCGGGATCAGCGACGACGAACGGTCGCTGCTCAGCGACATCACGCTGCTCATCAACAGCTTCTTCGGGTGGGACTTCAACTCGTGCGAGGCGCTGCGCCAGGACGCCGAGTGGCACCCGATCGACTTCGCCAACGCCTGCCCCGATTCGCAGGTGACGTCGCTGCACTACCACTTCCCATGGCTGGTGGCGGCCAACCTGCGCTGGTCGATCTTCTGCGCCGCGACCAAGCGACCGATGCGCCGCACACTCGACTGGGAGCCGTACTACGAGGTCGCTCGCCCAGGACCTTCCGTACCGCGAGCGGATCGCGGCCTACGGCGCCATCGCCCGCCAACGCTTCGACACCGACGCGTTCGAGGACTTCTGCGCCACCCACCTCGGTCACCTCGACGAGGCGGTGTGGGAGTTCTTCGCCACTCCGGTCGCCAAGGACGCCGTGCGCCAGAAGGTGGCGGCACTGTTCCCGGCCCACGAGGTGGATGCGGTTCACCGAGCTGTTCTGGGGCCGGATCCAGACGTGGCGCGCCGACAACGCGCCGACCCGGAATGCAGAGGCAGTCGGTGAAGGAGCGCACGACGTGGTACTCGACGCGCGTCGAGCGCGACGTGAAGCTCGCCCGCTGGGGCACGTACGGCACGCCAGTGCTCGTGTTCCCAACCGCGGGCGGCGACTACGAGGAGATCGAACGCTTCCACCTCGTCGGCGCCGTCGGTGAGCTGCTCGAAGCCGGTCGCGTGAAGGTCTACAGCTGCGACAGCGTCAACGGGCGCGTGCTGCTGGCGCAGGAGGGCGACGCCGGCCGGCGAACGTACCTGCTCAACCAGTTCCTCGAATACGTGCGGTGGGAGGTCGTCCCGGCAATCCGCGCCGATTGCGAGTCGCCCGATATCGAGATCATCACGTCCGGCGCCTCGATCGGTGCGTACAACGCGCTGGCCGTGCTGTGCCGCTGGCCCGATGTGTTCCGCGCCGCGATCTGCATGAGTGGCACGTACGACCTGGCCCGCTTCGTCCAGGGCCCGATCGACGACAACTTCCGCGCCGCCTCGCCGCTCCACCTGCTCCCCAATCTCGACGAGGATGGCGCATTGCTCCAGCGGCTGCGCACCCGCTCGGTCGTGCTCGCCTGCGGCGAGGGCGCCAACGAGGACATCGGCGAGTCGTGGCGCGTCGCCCACGAGCTCGGATCGCGAGGCATCCCCAACCGGGTCGACTTGTGGGGCCCGGAGTGGCCCCACGACTGGCAGACCTGGCGGCACATGCTCCCGCAGTACCTCGACGAGTACGTGTAGAGCGTGTGCGATGATCCGTCGCGATGACTCCGGCCGGGGAGAACGACGTGGCTGACGCGAGGCGGAACCGGGCAGGACCGCCGCCAGTTCACGCACGCTCTGCTGCGCGAGGTCCACGCCTTCGACCGCATGCTCGCCGACGGACAGCATCGAGTCCGGGGTGCGCCGCATCGGCGCCGAGCAGGAGATGTTCCTCGTCGACCGCAACTGGAAGCCGGCACCGGTCGCGCTGGAGATCCTCGACGCCGTCGACGACCCGCACTTGGTGACCGAGGTCGGTGCCTTCAACCTCGAGCTCAACCTCGATCCGCAAGGCTTCAATGGCAAATGCTTCAGCGCCATGGAGGCGCAACTGAACGAGCTCCTCGGCCGGGTGCGATCCGCCGCCAACGAGCGCGGCGTCGACGTGCTGCTGGCCGGGATCCTGCCGACCATCCGCACGTCCGACCTCGGTCTGTCGAACATGGTCGACAAGGATCGCTACCACCGACTCAACGCGGCGATCAGCAACCTGCGTGGCACCGACGTCGACTTCTACATCAAGGGGGTCGACGAGCTGCGCATCCGCCACGACTCGGTGATGGTCGAGGCCTGCAACGCCAGCTTCCAGGTCCACCTGCAGGTGGACGCGGCGACGTTCGCCAACCAGTACAACATCGCTCAGCTGCTCGCCGGCCCGGTGCTCGCCTGTGCGACCAACTCGCCGTTGCTGTTCGGTCGCCGTCTGTGGGCCGAGACCCGCATCGCGGTGTTCCAGCAGGCAGTCGACACCCGCCGGCCGACGCCACCACATGCGCGACGTCGGTCCGCGGGTCACGTTCGGCGACCGCTGGCTGCGGAGCTCGATCCTGGAGCTCTACCGCGAGGACATCTCCCGCTTCCCGCCGCTGCTGCCCGACATCACGATCACCGACCCGTTCGAGGCCTGGCGGCGGGCGAGGCCCCGGACCTCGCCGCGCTGCGCCTCCACACCGGCACGGTGTGGCGTTGGAACCGTGGGCTGCTACGGGGTCTCCGATGGCATTCCACACGTGCGCATCGAGAACCGGGTGCTGCCCGCCGGGCCGACGACGCTCGACGAGATCGCCAACGCCGCGCTGTGGCTCGGTCTGATGGTGGCCCTCGCCGAGGGTCAACCCGACATCGCCGCGGTGGTCGAGTTCGAGCAGGCCAAGTCGAACTTCGTGGCGGCCGCCCGCCAGGGCCTCGGCGCCCCGCTCGACGTGGATCAACGGGGAGGAGATGTTCGCGTCCCGGCTGGCCCTCGAGCACCTGCTGCCGCTCGCCCACGAAGGGCTCACCGCGGCGGGGATCGACGACGCCGATCGCGAGCGCTACCTCGACGTCGTCGAGCGCCGCGTCCACTCCGGCAACACCGGGTCGCGTTGGATGCTGCACTCACTCGCCGACATGCGCGGCCGCGGTACACCTGGCCAGCGGATGACCAGTCTGACGGCGGCGATGGCTGCCCGCCAACGAGGCTGACCGTCCCGTCGCCGACTGGACCCTCGCCCAACTCGACGAAGGCGGCGGCTGGGAGCACGACTTCTTGAAGGTCGAACAGATCATGACCACCGACTTCCACACCGTCCATGAGGACGACCCGGCGTCGCTGGTGGCGAACATCATGGACTGGAACCGCGTCCGCCAAGTGCTCGTCGAGGACGGTCACGGCCACCTCGTCGGCATCGTGTCGTATCGAGCGCTGCTGAAGCTGCTCGCCCGTGGGACCACGGTCGAGCTCGGTTCGATCGCCGTTGGCGATCTGATGACCCGCTACCCGGTGTACATCAGCCCCGACATGGATACCGCTCGGGCACTCGACGTGCTGCGGTCACGCACGCTGGCAGCAGTGCCCGTCGTGCACAACGGCCAGCTCGTCGGACTGGTGACCGAGCACCAGTTCATGGCCATCGCCGGCCAGCTGCTGGTCCAAGAGCTCGGCGGCCGAATGCCATCGTCCTAGCTGTTGACGAGTGGGCTCCCGGCGATGTCCGGCGCGGCCCGTTCCGTCAACTGACCGACGCTTCAAACTCGCTGACAAATTCGACGTCCGTCGGGATCGTGGTGGGCGAACCATGCGCGAACTCCACCTCGTCGACGACATGGATGGCGGGCGCCGAGGAGCCCCGTCGTGGCGCACGCCAGAGTGTGAACGCCGCGGTCAGGACGGCGATCGCCGCGCCTGCGGTCAGCGCGTCGTGGAGGCCGGTGGCGAACGCGTCGCGCACCGAGTCGGCGAGCCGCTCCCCGTCGGTGCCGAGCCGCGATGCCACGGCGAAGGCGGCCCCGGCCGATTCCTCGGCCGCGTGGGCCGCCTCGGGCGGGAGCGCCGCCGTGGCATGGCTCACACTGTCGCGGTAGCCCTTGTTGAACAGCGAGCCAAGGATCGCGATTCCGAGTGCTGAGCCGAGCTCGCGTGACACGTCGTTGACCGCCGATCCGACGCCCTGCTTGGCGCGGGGAAGCGAGGTGACGATCGCTGTCGTCGAGGGTGTAGACGTCAGCGCCATGCCGAAGCCGAAGACGAAGAGACCGCCGAGGAAGTGCCAGTAGGTCGAGTCGCCGTCGAGCTGGGACATGATGCCGAGCCCTGTGCCGAGGAACGCAAGTCCGGCCGACATGACGGCGCGTTGCCCGAACCGCTCGACAAGGTGCGGGGCGACCCGGGACATCGGCATCACGATCATCGCCATCGGGAGCAGGCACAGAGCGCTGTGCAGCGCGCTGTAGCCGAGGATCAGTTGCAGGAACTGGAGCCCGACGAGGAAGAACCCGAACAAGCACAAGAACTGGACGGTCAGCGCGAGCGTCCCGGTGCTGAAGCCGCGCAGTGCGAACAGCCGGACGTCGAGCATCGGACGCGGTGTCCGCAACTCCCAGCGGACGAAGACGATGAGCGACGCGGCGGCGACCGTGAGGCCGGCGAGAGCGTTGGTACTCGTCCATCCGGCCTCCGCGCCATCGATGATCCCGAAGACCAGCGCACCGATGCCGAGCGCGGACAACAAGTAGCCCGGGATGATCGATCATCGCCTCCTCGGGATCGGCCGTGTTCGGGGCGAAGACCAAGGCCGCGGCGAAGGCCACTGCGGCGAGGATCGCAGTCGCGACGAACGTCGCCCTCCAGCTTGCCCACTCGAGGATCAGCCCGCATGCCAGCAGACCGAGGATCGCACCGGAGCTGGCGAAGCCGGCCCACACACTCACGGCCCGATTGCGCTTGGAGGCGGGGAACACGGCCGTGATCGTCGACAGCGTGCCAGGCATGATCATCGCCGCGCCGACTCCCATCGCGATCCGACAGCCGATGAGCGCTCCCGCGGTCTGCGCGGTCGCGGCGACGAGCGCGGCGAGGCCGAACACGACCGTGCCGACGAGCAGCAACGTCCGTCGGCCGAGGCGGTCGCCGAGTGCGCCGAAGGGCAGGACGAGCGCCGCCAGGGCGACCGTGTAGCCATCGGCGATCCATGTGAGTTGCGAGCTCGTCGTGCCGAGATCGAGGCTGATCCCCGTCAACGCCAGGTTGAGGCTCGAAACCGACGCCACGACCAGCACGAGTGCGAGACACATCGACGCGAGGATCCCGTTCCGGCTGGCCTCGACGGTCGATGACGAAATGTGTCCGCTCATTTTGCAGCTCCTTGCCTCGGGCGATGGCACCTCGTGAGATTGGTGCCCACGCGGTGAACCATGCGCTCGACGGCCTTTCCCGCGGCTGTCGGTTCGCTGTAGTGGCGGAGCTGCCAGGGCGCGTGCCGAGGAGCAGCCGACCGTCGACCCGCGGGTCGACCGGGCTGGTAGCGCAGCGCCACCGCCCCCGAGCGGAACCCCTGGCGCCCCACGAGCTTCAGCTCGAGCCGCTCGCTCAGCCCGGCGAACAACGTCCTCCGCTCGGCATGACTTGAGGTCCTTGGTCCCTTCGCCGCGGGTGTCCCCGGTGCGCACGATGGCTGCGTGCGCAAGACGTTCGTCGTGGCTGGTCTGACCGTCGTCACGTTGGCGCTGCTGATGTGGTCTCGGGAGGCGTTCGGTGCCCGCAGCGTGTGGTTCGCGCTGGTTGTGGTCTGGCTACCCATGACCTGGCTCGGCGTCGTGAGCCGATTCGTTCGGCCACGGCTGCCCGAGCGCTACCACGCGCTGCATCGGTGGGAGCGCGACGGCCGCCTGTACGAACTGCTCGGAGTGCGCCTGGTCAAGCGGCTGCTGCGCCGCGGCCCGCTCGCGGTGTTCAACCCCGACCTGCACCTCCCCGCCGACCCGACCGCTCCGAACGTCGCCCACCTCGACCAGCGGATGCGCGACGCCGAAGCCAGCCACTTCATCCTGCTCGTGCTGATGCTCGGCGTCGTCGTCCACGCGACCGCACACGCGTGGTGGGCTGCCGCCGGATGGACCCTGCTGTTCGACGTCGTCGTCAACGGCTACCCGGTGATGCTCCAACGGTACAACCGGGCGTTGCTGGACAGCCGCTTCGGGCCATCGCGCGAGCGGCAGGACATCCGCCACCGCACCGTTGCGACGCCGTCACGAGTTGCCCTCAGCGGGCCTCACGGCAATGCCGACCATCATCACCCGGTTCGAGCTCATCATGCGCTCGAATCGGCGACGATCGTCGAGCCAATCCTCGAACTCGGCGACACCGCGACGATGAACGGCGACGTCGTGGGCGATGTCGGCGTCGGCCAGTGCCCAGTCGCTGACGCTGGTCAGCCCGATCGCCTGGTCGACCACCTCGAAGCCTGAGTCGGACAGCGAGCCGAGGATCCGCTCCACCGGCGAGAACACCTTGTCGCCCGCCCGCACCGGAAGCGACGACGCAGACGCCAGACCGACGACCACGAAGCGGCCCTGCTCCCGGATCACCCGCCGGACCTCCGACATCATCGCCTCCGGGTCGTCGAGCGTCGACAACAGGCCGCACGAGATGGCAGCCGCGACCGAGCCGCCGCGCACCGGCAGTCGACAAGGGTCAGCCTGTGCCAGCGCCATGTCCGGGAACAGCGTGCGGGCCCCGGCGCAAGCGTCGCGTGACGCATCGAACGCCAACACCGAGCGACCCGCGGCCCTCCGCACGGCCTCGGCGGTTCCGGCCAGTCCCGCACCGATGTCGATGATCGTCCCCGGTGGCGCTGCCTCGACATTGCGCACGAGGAAATCCAGCAACTGGGGGTACACCGCAACCGGGCTCGCGGCGGCGATCATCGGCTCGCCCTCGAGGCCGAGCCGCACGATCGCTTCGCAACGCCACGACGCGGCGACATCGAGGGTCGTTGCGTGCTCGTCGCCGACACGGGTGTCGAGTCGCGCGTTGATCACCTGGTAGAGCAATCATTTCGTACCCGTCGCTCGTCGATTGCTGGTGGGGAGCGTCAGCCGCCCGTTGTCGTCTCCGACCCGCCGAGCACAGAGCCGGAATCCGGTGGTCCCGGAACCTGGTCAGAGGAGGGAACCAGGTTGGTGCCGGGCTCGACCGCGCCACTGCCGCCGGCCGGTGTCTGGGCGGGGACCGAGGTCACCGAACCGCCGGACCCGCTGGCGGGCGTCTCTGTCGGGGCGTCCGACGGTGCGTCGTCGTCACCGCACGCGACCGACATCGCAACCAGGGCGACGAACACCGCACCACGGACCGCACGGTTACGCCGCACGTTGCGAATCTGCCCGCGTCGGCCCGGCATCGGGATGGCGCTCTCTCTGCTCTCCGCGGCGCGGGCGTCGGTGCTCGTCATGCGCGGCTCGGTACCCGACAGATCACGTTGTGAAACCGACGTCCACGTAGCTCATCCGAATGGGTGACCGAACTGAGTCGGTGGAATGCGGCATGGCGCCGTCCTGCACTCCTCGGGGTCCAAATCTCGTGCCACAGATTGTGGCTGACTGCGCACAATCCGCGCGAAGACCGATATGGTGGCCCCGACGTCCGTTCCCCTGTGGGCGCACGCGAGGAGCGGGCGGCATGGGACGAATCGGTGAGAGCGGTCGTGGTTTGTGGCGTTCGCGTTGGGCCGCAGTCGGCGCCGCCGTCGCGGTGACGATGGGTGCCGGCGGAGTGATCAGCCTCGCCGCCGCCTCGACCCCAGCATCCAGCTACGTCGCCATCACCCCCGTACGCGTCGTCGACACCCGCACCGACATCGGCCTCACCGACCCCCTCAGCTCCGCCACCCCCAAGACCTCCAGATCACCGGCACCATCACCACCTCCACCGGACTACAACTCATCGTCCCCGCCGGCGCCACCGCCGTCGCGTTGAACCTCACGGCCGTGTCCCCCACCGCCGACGGCTACGTATCGGTGCGATCCGCCGACACACCCGACGTCGCCCAGAGCTCCACCCTCAACGTCACCACCGGTGCCGTCGTCGCCAACGCCGCCACAGTCGCCCTGGCCACCACCGGCGCCGACACCGGCCGCATCGAGCTCAGCTACGACGCCTACGACACACCCGACGCCACCGTCCACATCCTTGCCGAGATCGTCGGCTACTACACCGAAACCACCGGAACCGGAACCGGCAACCACCGGAGCCACCGGAGCCACCGGACCCGCCGGACCGCAGGGTTCGCCGGGCACCGCCGGCACGCAGGGCACTGCCGGTGCGGCCGGCACACCCGGCGCCGACGGCACACCCGGCGAGGACGGATCCGCGGGTCCCGCCGGTTCCCTGATCCGGACCCAGACCGCCACTGCTGTCGACGCCGGCGGCAACGTCGGGTGGTACACGTCGATCACCGTCGGCACCGACGGCCTCCCCCTCATCAGCTACCAAGACTTCGGCAACGGCGACTTGAAGGTGGCCCGATGCACCACCACCGCCTGCACCGGCGTGACCGCCACCGCCTTCGACACCGGCGACAATGTCGGGCACTACACGTCGATCACCATCGGCGCCGACGGCCTCCCCCTCATCAGCTACCACGACGGCAACAACAGCGACTTGAAGATCGCCCGCTGCACCACAGCCATCTGCACCGCTGCCACCATCATCGCCCTCGACACGACCGGCAACGTCGGGCACCACACGTCGATCACGATCGGCGCCGACGGCCTCCCCCTCATCAGCTACCAAGCCTCCGGCATCGGTTTGAAGGTTCGCGCTGCACCACCACCGCATGCACCGCTGCCACGATCACCACCCTCGACAACAGCGGAAACGTCGGGGCGTACACGTCGATCACGATCGGCGCCGACGGCATCCCCCTCATCAGCTACTACGACGCAATCAACGGCGACTTGAAGGTGGCCCGCTGCACCACCACCGCATGCACCGCTGCC
Organism: Ilumatobacteraceae bacterium; assembly: GCA_963776935.1. Lineage (GTDB taxonomy): Bacteria > Actinomycetota > Acidimicrobiia > Acidimicrobiales > Ilumatobacteraceae > JALOLG01. Next base: position 1,175,408 of record CAVZOP010000002.1, read on the forward strand.
ACCATCACCGCCCTCGACACCGCTGGCAACGTCGGGTACGACACGTCGATCACCATCGGCGCCGACGGCATCCCCCTCGTCAGCTACTACGCCCTCTCCAACGGCTTGAGGGTGGCCCGCTGCACCACCGCCGCATGCACCGCTGCCACGATCGCCGTCCTCGACACCAACGGTAACGTCGGGAGCAATACGTCGATCACCGTCGGTGCCGACGGCCTCCCCGTCATCAGCTACCTCGACAACACCAATGGCGACTTGAAGCTCGCCCGCTGCACCACACCCGCCTGCAGCGCTGCCACCATTACCGCCCTTGACACCACCGACAACGTCGGGAGCTACACGTCGATCACCCTCGGCGCCGACGGCCTCCCCGTCATCAGCTACCGAGACGCCACCTTCGGCGACCTCAAGGTCTTGGCGTGTGGAAACCTGGCCTGCAGCCCGTACATCCGGGTCGGCCGCTGATCACGTCGGGCAGCGTCCACGCTGGTAACCAGGCACCAGACTGGTGATCTACGCTCTCCACGCAGCGACAGGGGCGACCACGCTGTGACCGTCGCGTCGTTGCCGTACCGGTGACGCCCGGCCGGTCAGATTGCGAAGTGGTCCAGGCCGCACGCTGTTGATGGAGTGGCCGTGAAGGATGAAGATGCGGCGCCCAGTGACCGCACGCACGACGGGCCTGAGAAAAGCCGGAAGCCCGCGGCGCAGCAGGGGTCCGCCGAGATCGCCCGACGCCCGGCGACTCGCTACGAGCTGTCGCCGTCACGCGACCGCTTCCTGCTCGCGGGGGTCGCTGGCTCCGCACCGGGGATCGGGGTGTTGCGGCGCTATCGAAGGAACTGGCTGCGATCGGACCTGTACGCCGGGATCTCGGTCGTCGCCTACTTGGTGCCCCAGGTCATGGCCTACACAGCGCTGGTCGGCGTGCCGCCCGTGGCCGGGTTGTGGACGGCGCTGGCAGCGTTGATCGTGTACGCCGCGCTCGGGTCCTCGCGGGTCCTCTCGGTCGGTCCCGAGGCGACGATCGCGCTGATGACCGGGGCGGCGATCGCGCCACTCGCCGGCGGCGATCCCGATCGGGCGGTGGCGTTGGCCGCTGCGCTGAGCCTGATCGTGGGCGGATGGTGTCTCGTGGGCCGACTGGCCCGCCTGGGCGTGATCGCCGACCTCCTGTCCCAGCCCCTGCTCGTCGGCTATCTCGCGGGTGCAGCGCTACTGATGGTCGTCGGACAGCTGGGCAAGATGACCGGGACGACCGTCGAGGGTGACAACCTGATCGCCCAGGTCCGGTCGTTTGCCAGCGTCGTCGACGACATCGATCTGCTGACACTGGCCGTGGGCGCCGGAACACTGGGCGTTTTGCTGATCGTCCACGTCGTGCGACCCCGCTGGCCGGCGACCCTGATCGCCGTCGCCGCATCCACCGTCGTCTGCGTACTGGCCAGCCTGACCGATCACGGGGTCGCGGTGGTCGGCGCCGTCCCGACCGGGCTACCGACGCCCGGCCTTCCCGACGTGACGTGGGAGGAGCTCAGGGCCCTCGTGATGGCCGGGCTCGGGATCGCAGTGATCGGCTACGGGGACTGCATGCTGATCGCCCGCGCGTTCCGTGCGCCAGCCGAAGACGATGAGCTCGCCGGCGACACAGGTCGACCCTCAACAGGAGCTCACTGCCCTTGCCGGGGTTCAAGTCGCGGCAGGACTGATGAGCGGCTTTCCGGTGTCGTCGTCCGGATCGCGCACCGCGCTGGCCATCGCTGCCCGTGCGCACACCCAGCTCTACTCGCTGGTCGCCGCGGCGGTCGTGATCCTCGTGCTGTTCGTCGCTGGACCGCTGATCGAGAATCTGCCTCAGGCCGCGCTCGCTGCCGTCGTGTTCTACGCGGCGACCATGCTCATTTCGTGGAAGGAGTTCGTCCGGCTCGCCCGCTTCCGCACCACCGAGCTGGTGCTCGCCGTGACGGCCACTGTCGGAACGGTCTTGTTCGGCGTCCTCGTTGGCGTCGGCTTGGCAATCGCCCTCAGCCTCGTCGAGATCCTGTACCGGCTGGCTCGCCCGCACGAAGGCGTTCTCGGCCGCGTGCCGGGGCTGGCCGGGATGCACGACGTCGACGACTACCCCGACGCCGAAACGCTGCCGGGCCTCGTCGTCTATCGCTACGACGCCCCGCTGTTCTTCGCCAACGTCGGTGACATGCGTCGGCGGGCCATGCTCGCGGTGGACCAGGAGAACGCCTCCTCGCCCGAGCACCCGGTGCGTTGGTTCATCCTCAACGTCGAGGCCAACGTCGAAATCGACATCACCGCCGCCGACGGACTGCGCGATCTCCACAACGACCTCGCCGCCGTCGGTGTCCGCCTCGCCCTGGCGCGGGTCAAACGTGACCTGCGGACGCCGCTCGAACGGGCCGGGTTGGCCGACCTGATCGGAAACGACATGCTGTTTCCCACCCTCCCCGTCGCCGAGGAGGCATACATGTCGTGGGCCGCGTCCAACCCCGAACCGCCGCTTCGGCGTACCGCCCGATCCTGCGACTGGCACCGAGCCGTATCACTGATCTCCGGCAGTGGGGATGAGCCCGCCACACGTGCGGTCCCGAAGATGTGACCGAGTGCCCTAACACTGCGAACGGCTCGAGCGCACCCTGGGCGCTACCAAGGAATCGTCCACCCTGTGGAGGTGCGCACATGACGGATCAGCACATGTATCGCTGGGTGGTTCCTGCATGGGAGTGCTATCGGCTCCTCCACCAGCACCGGGTCGGGCGGCTGGCGATCGTCGAGGGCGGATATCCGATATCGATCCCGGTCAGCTACCGCTTGTCCGGGACGCCAGCAGAGCAACGCATCGTGTTCCGGACGGCGCCGACCACGACGATCGCCCAGTACGAGGGTCGTGCGTCGCTCGAAGTCGACGACATCGACGAGCAGACGAAGTCTGCGTGGAGCGTGATCGCCCGCGGTGCCTTGCACCGTCTCTTCGGCGACAGCACGGTTCCGGACCCGCAGCCATGGCTGCTCGAAGGGCGAGATCATTGGCTGGCACTCGACGTGATGGCAGTGAGCGGCCGACGTTTCGTCGGCCTGCCGGACGAAGGCTCCGCCATCCAGTGGCGCTTCGAATGACGCACGGGCGTATCGCCGCCGCCCGGTGACGCTCGGCTCCGTGACGACCTGCTCAGACGATGTGGACGTCGAGCTGAGCGATGTCACGGAACAGGTCCGCGACCGACTCCATCGCGTCGGTGCTGGGTTCGACGAGTGGCGGGTCATGGGGCCGCGCGCCGTGACCCCTGAAGGCGATCAGCTTGACGCGCATGTGCGGATCGACGGCGGCGAGCCATTGCGCAGTGCGGTGCATCAGGTCGTGGTCGTCGTTCAGTCCGGCCAGCACGAGCAGCCGCACCTCGTACAGCAGGCCGAGATCGTGGAGGCGGCGAATGCTGGGCAGCACGCGTTCGTTGGAGTGACCGGTGAGCGCTTGGTGGATCTCGGGATCGAGGCACTTGAGGTCGATCATCGCTCCGTCCATCACCGGTGCGAGCGACTCCCACACGCCGAGCTCGCACGAACCGTTGGAGTCGACGAAGCACCCGAGTCGGGCGAGTTCCGGGTCGGCCTTGATGGCGGTGAAGAGCTCGCGCACGAAGGCCGGCTGCTGTGTGGGCTCTCCGCCGGACACGGTCACGCCGCTGAGGAACGGGGCCGCGGGCCTGATGCGCTCGACCAGCTCGTCAATCGTCACCCGTCGCGGGGCGTGACCATCGACGGGGCCGGTGCCAGGGATCGTCTGGGGGTTGTGGCAGGCGAGGCAGTCGAAGTTGCAGCCCTGCAGGAACACCACGAACCGGTTGCCCGGTCCGTCCACGTTGCTGAACGTGATCGTGTCGGCCACGAGGCCGCTCACGCACCTCTGGCCACGGGCCGCCCTATCGAGGGTCGCGCTCATTGCATCCGATCCGTTTCACCGCGCGCGACGTGAGGTGGTAGGCCTCCTCGCTCCCGGCCGCCAGGTAGTCGCTCGAGTGGCGTGCCCCGCCGTGGGCGGCGATCGCCGCCAGGTCGCTCTTGCGGACGAGGTAGCCGGTGATCCGGACGAACTCGTTGCTGTCGAGGTTGAACGTGAAGTCGCGCATCCCGCTCGCGAAGGCGCCGCGGATGATGTCGACGACGGCACGCGGGTTGCTGACCGCGGACTCGTCGACATGGAAGATGTCACTGACTCCCGCTGCGAACAGATGGTGGTGGGGTGCGCAGGTGGTGATGTGCTCGAGCACCGCCGGTTCGTCGCCCACCGGGATGCGCGTGCCGGCGGTGACGTCGACGTCGAGGTCGATGCCGCCCTGGCTGTGCAGGTAGCAGTGGCCGCCTCCACCTTCGCAGTAGGGCATCGGTCTCGCCTCCACCAGCTCGGCGACCCGTTCGACGACCTGTACGGCGAGGGCGTTCGCCACGACATCGTGCCCGTAGCGGGCCTCGCCACCGCGGTCGAGGCCTTCGTGGACCATCAGCAGGTTGACGCATTCGGCGAGACCGAAGATGCCGAACATCGCGGCGAAGCGATCGATGCTGACCAAGCCCTCCGTGGCGAGCCAGTGGGTCTCGAAGAACCGCTGCTCCTCCACGAGCGACCGTACCCGCACCTCGGCGAGCTCGGCGGCGAGCTCGACATAGTGCGGGAGTGTCTCGGCGAGGAACGTTTCGATACCGCCGGCGTGGCGCAGCACGACCTCTTTCAGGTTGAGCCGGACGAGCGTGTGGGCACCGCCGCCAATCTTGAGCGAGTTGTAGCAGCTCACCGCGGCGTAGCCCTCGCCATGGTCGGCGACCATCATCGGGTGGTTGACGAAGTGCGGCTTGCCGGTCTCGAACACGGTGCACACGGCGTCCCCGATCAGGTCGTCGGGGGTGATCGACGGGTCGACTCTGAGTGTGATGTTCGGCACCGACTGCCGAAGCGACCGCTCGACACGCAGGACCGAGCGCACGATGCGGCTGTCGCGGGGACCGACGTCGAGGTGCACGAACGCGTCGGGCAGCATCCGATCGAGGCCGATCCAGAACCGGCGCAGCGTGCGGTCGAGCCGTTCGTCATCGATGCGGTCGTCGACGAACGGCCCGAGCAGTTCGTCGACATCGCCCAGGTACACGGGGTACGTGGTCACGCTCGGCACGTGGGCGTACATGATCTGCAAGAAGGCGAGCGCGTCGTCGAGGTCGGTCGGCGGCGACAGCTCGAGGAACTCGATGCCCCGATTCATTGCCCGTCCGTAGTCGGGCAGCACGTAGCGCGGGGCGAACGGTGCGTTGCCTTCGTAGAGGTCGCAGATCACCCGCTCGTCGAGCGCCTCACGGCACGCCTCCGACAACGCGGGGTACGGCAGTGCTTCGGTCGCCAGGGTGGCGAGACGGCGGATCTTCTGGTCGTAGCCGAGCGTCCCGTCGCTCACGAGGGTCCTCCGCGGCATCGGAACTCGTTCATCTCCACACCGATGACGGTACGGGTGACCAGGCTCGGCGAGTAGGGCCGAAGGTCCGCTCGGGCTCGTCGAGCGGGCCATTCGACGCCGTCCGGCTCACACATGGGTCGCGAACGGGACCTTTGGTCCTACCTGGCGTGGCCCCGTCGCTGTTCGATGAAAGAGATTCGACGAACCGGAGGAACCACCGTGCAGGCTCAGCAGACGTGCATCGACGGAAATGAGGCTGCCGCACGCGTCGCCTATGCCTTGAGCGAGGTCGTCGCCATCTACCCGATCACGCCGGCCTCGCCGATGGGTGAGCACGCCGACGATTGGGCGTCGGCCGGGCGGCCGAACCGCTGGGGGTTGGTTCCCGAGATCGTCGAGATGCAGTCGGAGGGCGGGGCCGCAGGGGCGCTGCACGGCGCGCTGCAGAAGGGTGCGATGGCGACGACGTTCACGTCGAGCCAGGGGCTGCTGTTGATGGTCCCGAACATGTTCAAGATCGCCGGCGAGCTGACGCCGTGCGTCATCCACGTTGCGGCGCGCACGATCGCCACCCATGCCCTGTCGATCTTCGGCGATCACTCCGACGTGATGCACGCCCGCACCACCGGCTGGGCGATGCTGTCAGCGGGATCGGTGCAGGAGGCCCACGACTTCGCGCTCGTGTCGCACGCCGCGACGCTGCGATCGCGGGTGCCGTTCCTGCACTTCTTCGACGGCTTCCGCACCAGTCACGAGATCGACAAGATCAGCGTCCTCGACGACGACGATCTGGCCGCCTTGGTGCGTGACGACGATGTGTTCGCCCACCGGATGCGTGGCATGACACCGGATGCACCGACGCTGCGCGGCACTGCCCAGAATCCCGACGTCTTCTTCCAGTCCCGCGAGGCGGCCAACCTCCACTACGAAGCGGTACCCGGCACCGTTGGCGACATCTTCGACGAGCTCGCCGCGCGCACGGGTCGCCGCTACGGCCTCGTCGACTACTTCGGCGCACCTGATGCGGAGCGGGTCATCGTGCTGATGGGATCGGCGGCGGGTGCCGCGACGGAGGCGGTGGAGGCCTTGACCGCCCGGGGCGAGAAGGTCGGCGTCCTGACCGTGCGGCTGTACCGCCCGTTCCCGGCCACGGCGCTGGTCGACGCACTCCCCGCCACCGTCACGAGCATCGCGGTGCTCGATCGGACCAAGGAGCCGGGGTCCGTGGGTGAGCCGCTGTACCTCGATGTCGTCGCTGCCCTCGCCGAGGCGGGCGCGGCCGGCACCTTGCCGTTCACGGCAGGCATGCCGCGGGTCATCGGGGGCAGGTACGGCCTGTCGTCGAAGGAGTTCCTCCCGAGCCATGTCGGCGGCGTCTTCCGGGAGCTGACCGCGGAACGCCCGCGGCCGCACTTCACGGTCGGCATCTTCGACGACGTCACCCGGCTCTCCGTCGACCCTGACCGTGAGGTCCGGTACGAGCGGCCGACCGGCGAGGTTCAGGCGATGTTCTTCGGCCTCGGATCCGATGGCACGGTCGGGGCGAACAAGTCGTCGGTGAAGATCATCGGCGAGCAGACCGACCTCTTCGCCCAGGGCTACTTCGTCTACGACTCGAAGAAATCAGGTTCGGTGACGATCTCGCACCTGCGCTTCGGCCCGCAACCGATCCGATCCACGTATCTCATCGACGACGCCGACTTCGTGGCCTGCCACCAGTTCGGCCTGCTCGACAAGATGAAAGTCGTCGAATTCGCGAGGGCCGGGGCCACGATGCTGCTCAACAGCCCCTGGCCGGCCGCGACCGTGTGGGACCACCTGACTGAAGAGGTGCAGCGCGAGCTGATCACCAAGGACATCACGCTCTTCGTGATCGACGCCGACGAGGTCGCCCGCGAGACGGGCATGGGGAACCGGGTCAACACGGTGATGCAGCCGTGCTTCTTCGCGCTGTCCGGCGTCCTGCCCGCCGACGAGGCGATCGGTCACATCAAGGCGAACGTCGAGGCCACGTACGGCAAGCGCGGACGGTCGATCGTCGAGCGCAACTTCGCCGCCATCGACGCTTCACTCGCGGCGCTCGAGCGCGTCGAGATCCCGTCAACCGTGACGTCCACGACGATGCGACACAATCCGATCCCGGCCGACGCCCCCGAGTTCGTTCGCCGCGTCACCGCCGTCCTGCTCGCAGGCGAAGGTGATCTGCTGCCGGTCTCGGCCCTCCCCGTCGACGGCGTGTTCCCCACCGGAACCGCCAAGTACGAGAAGCGTTCGATCGCATCCGAGATCCCCATCTTCGATCCCGACGTGTGCATCGACTGCGGACGTTGCGCGGCAGTCGTGCCCGCACGCCGCGATCCGCATGAAGGTGTACGCGACCGGACGCCTTGGCCGGTGCACCCGCCGGGTTCCGTTCCAAGACGTTCCGATCCAAGGACGTCCAGGGACAGTGGATGTCGATCCAGGTCGCGCCGGACGACTGCACGGGATGTGGCGTGTGCGTCGACGTGTGCCCGGCAAAGTCGAAGTCCGAGGTGCGTCACAAGGCGATCAACATGTCGCCCGCCGCCGAACACCGCGACGTCGAGCGTGTGTCGTGGGACTTCTTCCTCACGATCCCCGAGATCGACCGCGATGCGCTCCCACACGACGCGGTGAAGGGTTCGCAGGCGCTTCAGCCGCTGTTCGAGTTCTCAGGTGCGTGCGCCGGCTGTGGTGAGACGCCATACATCAAGCTCGTCACCCAGCTGTTCGGCGACCGGATGATCGTCGCCAACGCCACGGGATGCTCGTCGATCTTCGGTGCCAACCTTCCGACCACGCCCTACGCGATGAACGACGAAGGACGCGGGCCGGTGTGGAGCAACTCGCTGTTCGAGGACAACGCCGAGTTCGGGCTCGGCATGCGCCTCGGCTACGACGCGCAGCGCTCGCAGGCGCGCCTGCTCCTCGAACGCCTCGCACCTCGCCTCGACGCCTCGCTGGTGAGAGACCTCCTCGACGCCGACCAGTCGACGGCCATGGCGATCGGTGCGCAGCGCCAACGAGTGGCGACGCTGATCGAGACGCTCGCCACGTTCCCGGACGACCTCGATGCGGCCCACCTGCGGTCGGTCGCCGAGGCGTTGGTGGACAAGGGCGTGTGGATCATCGGTGGCGACGGATGGGCCTACGACATCGGCTTCGGTGGGCTCGACCAGGTCCTGTCGAGCGGTCGCAACGTGAACATCCTCGTGCTCGACACCGAGGTGTACTCCAACACCGGCGGACAGGCGTCGAAAGCAACGCCGCGCGGTGCCGTGGCGAAGTTCGCGGCGGCCGGCAAGTCGAGCGGCAAGAAGGACCTCGGTGCGATCGCCCGCAGCTACGGCAACGTCTACGTCGCCCAGATCGCGATCGGATCCAACGACCTGCAGGCCACCAAGGCGCTGGTCGAGGCCGAGGCCTGGCCGGGACCGAGCCTCGTCATCGCCTATTCCACATGCATCGCCCACGGCATCGAGATGTCGACGTCGATGAGCCACCAGAAGGACGCCGTACGATCCGGCTACTGGCCGTTGTACCGCTTCTCGCCATCGGCCGCCGAGGACAACACCCCCTTCCAGCTCGACTCGAAGGCCCCGACGATCCCTGTCTCGGAGTTCGTCAGCAGCGAAGCCCGCTTCGCGATCCTGACTCGCACCAACCCCGAACGAGCGGCCGAGCTCGGTGCCTTGTTGCAGGGCGACGCCGACGAGCGGTGGCGTTACTACTCGCAACTGGCGACGGTGCGCCGGAGCATTCCGCACACCATCGAGGGGGTTGCCGACGACCCATCCGACGCTGTCCAGCCGGTGCTCACCGCGGCAGCTGCCGAAACGAGCGATGAAACATGACCGACCTGACGACCAAGTACCTGGGGCTGACGCTCCGCACTCCGATCGTCGCGTCGGCAGGACCGCTGACGCGCGACGTCGACATGATACGCCGCCTCGTCGGCTCGGGCGCTTCGGCGATCGTGCTTCCGTCGCTGTTCGAAGAGGAGATCCTCGTCGAAGAACGACAGTTCGGCGCGGCGTACGAGGCCGGCACGAACCACTTCGCCGAAGCGCTCGATTACTTCCCCCGCGGCGGCTTCGCGGACTACGAGAACCCGCTCGACCGCTACCTCGGTCATCTCGCGGCTGTGCGCGACGCGGTCGATGTGCCCGTGATCGCGAGCATCAACGCCACGTCGGCGGGCGGGTGGACGAGCTACGCCCGGCTGGTCGCCGATGCGGGTGCCGACGCCCTCGAGCTGAACCTGTACCACGTAGCAGCGGACCCAGCTCGCTCGGGCCGCGACATCGAAGAAGGCGATGCCGCACTCGTAATGCAGATCTCGTCGTCGGTCGGGATCCCCGTTGCGGTGAAGATCTCCCCGTACTACTCGTCGCTCGCCCACACCGCGCTTTCGTTCGCCGACGCCGGTGCGACCGGGCTGGTCTGCTTCAACCGCTTCTATCAACCCGACCTCGACCCCGACACGCGGGAGGTGATCCCGCGCATCGACCTCTCGGAGTCCTGGGAGCTCCGGCTCCCGCTGCGATGGATCGCGATCCTGCGTCCCCTGCTCCCCGAGATCTCGCTCGCCGCCACCACCGGCATATCGACCGGGCACGATGTCGCCAAGGCCCTGCTCGTCGGCGCCGACGTGGCGATGATGACGTCGGCGCTGTTGCGTCACGGCCCGGAGCATGTCGCCCTGGTGGAATGGGAGCTCCGACAGTGGGCGACCGAGCACGAGTACGAGTCGGTCGATCAACTCCGGGGCAGCGTCAGCCACGCCACGACCGACAATCCCACAGCGTTCGAAAGGGCGAACTACATGCACATCCTCCAGTCGTACGAGACCCCGAGCTTGGAGCGCCCATGATCGACAGCAGTGATCCAGGAGCATTTCCGATCGAAGTGCTGATCGCCGACACCGTCGTGTGTGTCGAGCCCACCCTGAACCTTCGCGACGTGGCCGCTGTCCTGATCGGCAACAGCATCGGCGCGGTCGTCGTCGGCAGCCAGGACAATCCCATCGGCATCATCTCCGAACACGACATCGTCCGCGCCATCGCCGACGGAGTCGACCCGTCGATCACGGCGGCCGACATCGCCCACAACGAACTGTTCTGGACCCAGGCGTCGACCACGGTGGCCGAAGTCGCGAACCAGATGATGAACCAGTACGTCCGGCACCTCCTCGTCGAGGACAGCGGACGTCTGGCGGGCATCGTCTCCGCCCGCGACCTGCTCGGCGTGTACGCCATCAGCGAATCCGTGGGGGACGACGTAGCTGGCGGGTGATCGGTTCGGGGCCTTGCGGTCGGGCGGTGTGCTACAGGTGTCCGCGCCCGTCGAAGGTGATGTCTGACGGACGGATCCGTCTACCGCTGATGAACCGCGGTACGACTTGGATCAAGTGGCGCTTCGGTCCGATCCACGGCTCGACGACGACCGATTTCAGCTCGTGTGGAGCCGCCTCGTGAGCGACTCCCTGAACCAGCACGCTCCAACCGGTTCGGTGTGCCGGATCGATCGAATCGATCTGGAACGCGACCGCGTGGCGGTGCAGAGCGTCGAGTTTGGTGCCGGCATTCGTTCGGAACACGATCGTCTCTCCCGCGAGCTCATAGTTCACGGGCGCGACGTAGGGCAGACCGTCGTCCGCGATCACCGCGATACGGCCGACCGAATGAAGGGAGAGAAGCGTCAGGCACTCGTCGCGTGAGAGCTCCTCGAGCTCAGGTCCCTGCTGGCCATCGTCGTCCAGCGATGTGGATTCCACGAGCTCATGATGCCGCTCGGACGGGCTGCCGACAATTCGAACTTCGGGACGTTCGGCCCTCACCGCGCGGACCTGCGGGAGCGCACAATCGAAGGTGAGGTAGGGGACGACGTGATCCCACACCCGACGTCGCGCAAGGAGGCAGACATGAGCACGATCGAACGGGTGGCGGTTCCCGTCAACTGGACCCCGGAGAGTGATCGGGCGCTCGTCGTCGCGAGCATGCTGGCGACGTGGGCAGGCGTCGACGTGGAGCTCGTCACCGTTGCCGAGCCGATCAAGCGCACCGATCTGCAGCCGAGGTTGGAGAAACTGGCGTACGACGCGGCCGTGCCGACGACCTGGCGGATCGTCGAGACGGGAGGACCGCCGGAGGCCGCCCTCCTCGCCGAGCTCGCCCGCGACGAGAACCGACTGTGGTGCGTCGGCTCACACGCTCGGGGCGCTCTCGGCGAACTGTTGCTCGGCAGTCTCAGCGAAGACTTCGTCCGCCACGCCCACGTACCCGTCATGCTCGTCGGGCCCCACGTCAGCATGGCGCCGACGGGGCGCGTGTTGGCGGTGGCGCTCGATGGCACCGAGCAGAGCGAATCGATTCTTCCGGCCGCCGCCGAGCTTGCGGTGGCGCTGGGTATGACCGTGCGGCTGCTTCAGGTCGCCGGAGTCAGAGAACACGTCCCATCGGACCTCTCCGAGAGTGCCTACCTCTCGCGCGTCGCCGGCCGGGTCCCGTTGTTCGAGCGGGAAGCGGTGGACTACGACGTCCTCCACGGGGAGCACCCTGCTGTCGAGATCGCCAGCTACGTGGATGCCCACGCCGACATCGGGGCCGTTGCACTCGCCACGCGAGGCCTCGATGGGCCGGATCGCCTCCTGCGCGGGAGCACCGCCTTCGAAGTCGCCCACCGGGCGTCCGCCCCCGTGCTGATCCTCCACAAGGCCTGACGTCGCAGGCCCATTGCTGAGCTCGGGCGCTTCCACACCGTGATCGTGGGGTCGGCGCAACCTGCTTTGTCGACGACTGCGCGTCGCACGTCACTACAGGTATCCGAGGGCGCGGGCTTCCGCGGCAAGATCCTCGCGGAACCGGGGATGGGCGATGCCGATCAGGGCGGCGGCGCGCTGGGAGATCGAACGGCCCCGCATGTCGGCGACGCCGTACTCGGTGACGATGTGGTCGACGGTGTTCTTGAGGGTCGTGACCATCGAACCCGGGGTGAGGATCGACCGGATCCGCGACACCTCGCCCCTGACGGCCGTCGACGGCAGCACGACGAATGCCATCCCGTGCGGCGAGTACATCGCACCTCTCGCGAAGTCAGCCTGACCACCGCTGGACGACCAATAGCGTCCGCCGACGGTCTCCGATGCGCACTGGCCGACGAGATCGACCTCAGTTGTCGCGTTGATCGACACGAAGCAGTCTTCCTCGGCGATGACGCGCGGGTCGTTGACATGGTCGACGGGCAGGAACTCGACGGCCGAGTTCTCGTCGAGAAAGTCGTACAGTTGCTGGCTCCCGAGGGCGAACGTCGTGACGACCTTGCCGGGGGCCAACCGCTTACGGCCGCCGGTGACCACTCCGCACTCGACGAGACGCATGAACGCGTCAGAGAGCAGTTCGGTGTGCACGCCGAGGTCGCGATGCTCGGCAAGACCGGCGAGGAGCGCACTGGGGATCGACCCGATGCCGGCTTGGATCGTCGCCCCGTTCGGGACCCGCTCGGCCACGTGCGCCGCGATCCGGGCATCGATCTCGGACGGCTGCGACGGCGCCACCTCGACGAGCGGACGGTCGGCTTCGGTCCAGCCAGCCACCTGGCTCACATGGATCTGGTTTCGTCCGAACGTGCGGGGCATACGGGTGTTGACCTCGAGGAAGAACGGCGCATTTCCGATGAACGGCGCGACGTAGTCGCAGTTGGTGCCGAGTGAGAAGTACCCGTGACGGTCCATCGGTGACGCCGCGGCCAGCACCAGGGAGCATCTGGTCGTTTCCCGGAGCAGCCGCGGCACCTCGCTGAAGTGGTTCGGCACCAGTTCGCAGCCGCGGGCGTGGAACGCCGGGCGCGTCACGGGCGAGAGGAAGTACGACACGTGCAGGAGGTGGTCGCGACATGAACCGTGCAGATACGGACGGTCGTGGAGTGCGTGCATCTGGTGGACCCGCACGTCTCGGAACCGCGTGGCATCGGCCTCGATGGCATCGAGGACCGAGACCGGTTCACCGTTGGCGAGCGGCACGATGAGATCGGCGCCGTCCTCGATCAGATCTACGACGTCCTGTGGTCGACCCGCACTTGGTCCTGCATTCATACCTCGGAGCATCGCGCGGCGACGAAGGTCCTGCCGCGCCGTTCCCGGCGGAACAGGCGACACAGCACCGGCGAAATGCTTCCCTACGATGTGGCGGGCCGAGCAAGGAGGCAATGTGGACGTTTCGACGGTCGATGATGACGGGTCCGCCACGACACCGTCACCGGCCACGACCGCCACATTGCGCGACGGGACCGTGGTCGACATCATCGCCATGCGACCCTCTGACGCGGCGCGGTTGGTGCGTTTTCATCACACGCTGTCCAGGGCGACGACGTACATGCGGTTCTTCTCGTTTCATCCCGAGCTCAGCACCGACGAGTTGTTCCGATTCACTCATGTCGACCACCGCGACCGCGAGGCGGTCGTCGCCGTCGCCGAGGGCGAGATCGTTGGGGTCGCTCGCTTCGACCGTGTGGACGACAGCACCGATGCCGAGGTGGCCTTCGTTGTCGCCGATAGCTGGCAGGGTCGCGGGCTGGGCACTCGACTGTTCGAACATCTGACCAGACGAGCACGCGACGTCGGAATCGACCGGTTCGTTGCCGACACGTTGGCGCACAACCGCCCCATGCTGGCCGTGTTCCACCACGCCGGCCTGCCCGTCACCGACCACCTGGAGGCAGGAGTCGCGCACGTTGTCATCGATCTGGTCATCGATCTCGGCGGTGCTCGTGAGGCCGGATCTGACGGGATGGCGGAGTAAGTCCGTCGCCACGACCGGAAACGACCGGAAAACGCCCAATGGGCCCCTCCGAGGAGGGGCCCACCGGGGTTGTTGTTGTCGAGACGACTGGGTCGGCTCGATCTGTTGCCGTCAGACGGTCTGTGCCGTCGGGGCGGGTGTGTCGGCGAGCAGTGCTTCGGGGATGGTGTCCGGTGCGCTGACCTTGGTCTTGCGGCGGGTGTCCCAGAGGAACACGACACCCATGACCGTGCAGACCACGCCGAGGCCGGCGAGCAGGGCTGCCACGCCGAGGGCCAGCTGCAGGGTGCTGTGCGTCGCCGCACCGACGCCGAGCTCGGCGACGAGTGCGTGCGCTGTCCCACTCCAGGCCTGGTCGCGAGCGGCTGCTTGGACCGGGACGCTGCGGTCGAAGCCGGTCCAGTAGCGACCGTCGACGTTGAACTCGCAGGTGACGCCCTCGGCCGGGAACGGATCGGGAACCGCAACCATCTCGCCGTTGCACTCGTACTCGGTGGCGACCGTACCGTCATCACCAGTCAGGTCGGCTTCGGTGAGCGTCACGTTCTGGATGCCGTGCAGGACATGGTACGAGATCGTCGCCATCTGGTACATGTACTCCGTAGCGGTGTTGACGAGTGGATCGTTGGGATCGAGATCGCCCTCGACGACAGGGAAGTTCCAGTCGTCCTCGAGCAACGTCATGATCGCCTCGGCACCCTCGACTTCGCCGCGGTCGACGAGTTGGCCCTCGTCGTTGTAGCTGAGCTCGACGTTCTGGGCCTCGCTGAAGGCTTGGAGCGAGTCGTACCCGCCCTGGACCTTGCTGTAGGCGACGCCGGCACCCACGAAATAGCCGATGCCGACGACGATCAAAAAGACCCCGAGCAGTCCCAGTGGCTTCCTGAACATGACAACCCCTTTCAACCGAATGGTCGGTGACTCTTCTCACCGATCTTGTGTTCATCGTGATTGCTGCGAAGAAAACCGTGCAGGGGCTTAGGTCCCTACTTTCATCGGCTGACCGGCACCTGCCTACGCCGACTGCGTCTGCCGTCGGCGCCGTGACGACCGTCGGTTGCCGGCGGTGTCGGCACGGTGGAGGAGCTCGGCGGTCGCGTCCTCGATGCCGTGGGCGACCACATCGATGTCGGGCGCGGTGTCGAAGTCGCCGGTGATTCCGAACGCCAGCCTGCCGTTGTACGACACGATCGCGATGCCGACGCGTACACCGGGGGCGATCGGAACGTAGGGAAGGTACTCGAGCATCTCCCGGCCCGCGAGGTACAGGGGATGTTGTGGCCCGGGAACGTTCGTGGCGACGGTGGCGATGCTGTGTTGCGGCACATGCCGCAGGACCCGCATCACAGATCGCTCGGCGAACACGATCGCGGCGAACGGGGCGAACTGGCTCAAGGCGGTCAGCCCGATCCCGGCGTCGGCTTGGTGGGAGGCCTTGAGCATCGCCATCTGCTCCTGGACGGCGGCCAGGCGTTCGGTCGGGTCGGCGATGGCGACAGGGAGGTCGGCGAACATCGCCGTCACCTGGTTGTCGTAGATGTTGTGGGCCTCGTCGGGACGGATCGACACAGGGATGAGGGAACGCACCTTGAGCTCATCGACCGGTTCGCCGCGGGCGAGGAGCAACTGCCGCAGGCCGCTGGTGACGACCGTGACGATGACGTCGTTGACCGTGCCCCCGAACGTCTGGCGGATGAACTTCGCGTCATCGAGATCGACCGACGCCCAGGTCCACCGTCGGTGCGGCCCGATGCCGCCCACCAGCGAGCTGTTCTTGGTCGGCTCGAAGCTGCCCGCGTACGAGCGCATTCCGACGGCGATCCCGCGAAGCTGGGTGAGCGAGCGACGCGGCGTCCGCGTCAGCTCGCCGAGCGCCTGCAGCTGCACGAACGGGATCCGCGCCAGGTCCACGACGGCGTCGGCGACGAGCCGCAGGTCAGACGGCTGGGTGGCTGGGCTCCAGACCTCCGCCACGGGCGGTGGCGCTTCGGGCTCGTCGTCCAAGAGGACGGCCAGCAGATCCGTCCCGGCGACCCCATCGGCCATGCAGTGGTGGATCTTGGTGATCAGGCCCCAGCGCCCATCTTCCATGCCCTCGATCATCCAGGCCTCCCAGAGCGGCCGGTGGCGGTCGAGCTCTTGCGACATGATGCGGCCCATGAGCGCGCGCAGCTCGGCGTCCCCGCCCGGCGGCGGGAGCGCCGTGTGGCGCACGTGGTACTCGAGGCGGAAGTGCGGATCGTCGACCCAGACCGGCCGGCCGAGCTGCATCGGCACGAACCGCACGAACTGGCGGTACCGCGGGATCAGGTCGAGCTTGCCGGCGATCGCGGCGACAACCCGGTCGTACGCCGGCGCCGGCCCTTCGAACACCGCACACGAAGCGATGTGCATGTGGGTGACGCCGTCCTCGACGTACAAGAACGTGGCGTCGAGCGGACTCATGCGCTCCATGCGTGCGCCTCCTTCTTCAGTGGCCGCTTGCCTCGCGGCGCGGATGTTCTCGGGCGTTGCCTCGCGGTGCGGTGGACCGGCTTGGGTACCGGCTCGGGTATCGACGATCCGTCGTGCATCGGCAACCGCACTCGATCGTGTCGGCCGGCCATCGCCAGGACCTCCTCGAATCCCTCGCACATGCACTCGACCAGGGCGTCGGGGTCGGGAACGGCAGCGGTGTCGACGTTGATGCCGACGCAGCATGTGCCGTCATGAGACAACAACGTGAAGTTCGCCGCCGTGCCCGTGGTCGGGCCGAAGGCGACGTTGCGCTCGACTCGCGCTCCCGCCAGGTAGACGGGGAACGTGAATCCGGGAATGTCGCTGGCGACGAAGTCGACGTGCTTGAGCATGCCGCCCACGACCGCTGGGGGGAGCAGGTTGAGCGTTGCCGCGATCGCGTCGGTGAACTGGAGCGAGCGCTCGTGGCGCGCGGTCCGACACAACCGACCGAGCTGGTGGATGCGAGACACCGGATCCCGATCTGACACCGGGACGGCGAAGCGTATGAGTGTGATGCGGTTCCCGCCGATCGGGTCCTCAGGCGTCCGGATGCTGATCGGCAGCGTGACGCGGAGCCGGTCGACCGGAGTGGCGTGGCGCTCGTGGTAGCGACGCAGCCCACCTGTCACACCGGCGAGGAATCCGTCGTTGACAGTTCCATCCGCGACCGCCGCCGCTCGTTTCAGATCACCGAGTTGCATTTCGACCACGTCGACGTACCGGCTCACTCCTCTGCCATTCATGATGGGTGACAGGGTCTCGTTGACCGGTGCCACCGTGCGGCCGATCGACCACGCGGTCTCGAGTGTCTCGTTCAGGCTCGACACCGGATGACGAGCAACGTGAAGCGTCATCGGGAACGCCGATCGCCCGGCTCGGGTCACGAGACCGGCCATGCGCTCGCCGCCCCGCACCAGGCTGCGCATGACCAGATCGCAGGACTCGACAGGTCCGCTGCTGAGGAACCTCGGCGGCGGAGGCGTTGGAGCCGGACGCGCCTCGAGGTCGA
The DNA here is from genome assembly GCA_963776935.1 of Ilumatobacteraceae bacterium. GTDB lineage: Bacteria > Actinomycetota > Acidimicrobiia > Acidimicrobiales > Ilumatobacteraceae > JALOLG01. Next base: position 1,193,188 of record CAVZOP010000002.1, read on the forward strand.
ACAGGAGCAGGGCGAGCTGGATGCCGCCGACGCCGTCGGTGAGCGAGTGGTGGAGCTTCATGACGAGCGCGGCCCGTTCACCGCCGAGGTGCTCGATCAGCGTGAAATCCCACAACGGGCGCGAACGGTCGAAGTCCTCGGTGGCTGCCGCAGCGAGCGATCGTCATCACGATGTCTGTCGGGTCCGAACCTCGCCCGGTGTGTGTGGCCGACGCATCGATCCGACGGAGGTGTCTGGCCAGGTCGAACGTCTCGTCGACCGTCCATCGTGGTGTCGCGAGCCGCAACGGCGGCTCGACGACGCGTTCACGGAAGTTCGGGATCATGCGGGTCGCACGCTCGAGCTTGGCGACGAGCACGTCCCAGTCGGGCGCGCGTTCGAGCCAGACGACGGCGACCACCGTCGAGCGCAACGTGGGATCGTTCTCCATGTACCAGGCGAAGGCGTCGCTGTCCCGCATGAAGCCGCTCATGTGATCTCCCTCCGACCGGCCGCATCGGCCACGCGGGTCGATTCCATTGAGAACCCGGTTGTCGCGAACCCACAAGGGGCGAAGGTCACGTGTTCACGACCACCGGCGGTCGCCGAACCCGCTTCGCTCGCGACGCGAATCGCAGACGTCCGAGGAAGGGTCGTTCGCCCCTTGGCAGCCTGTGGTCCGTCGACGCCTGATGGGTGGAGGAACGTTTCCGTTCCCGACCGCACGCCGCCGACGGGTGGCCAACAGGACGAGGGATCGTATGACGAGCAAACCGCCATTTCGCATCGAGGGTGACACCATCGTCGATGCCTTCCGGCACAACCTGCGCCGAATTCCCGACCGACCCGCGCTGCGGCGTCGGGTGGGGGCCACCTGGGAGGTATTGACGTGGGCGGACTACGGCCAGGCCGCTCGCGAGGTGACCGCCGGCCTCGCCGAGTCGGGGATCGAACCCGGCGAGCACGTCGGCATCCTCTCCAACAACCGGGTCGAATGGCACGTCGCCGATCTCGGCATCCTGGCCAACGGCAGCGTGACCGTACCCCTGTACCAGACCAGTTCCGCCGAGCAGGTGGCCTACATCCTCGGCCACGCGGAGGCCCGCGTGTGCTTCGTCGAGAACCATGACCTGCTCGCCAAGATCCTCGAGGTCAGAGACGAGTTGCCCAAGCTCGACCGAGTGGTCGTGTTCGAGAACGACAGCCAGCCGGACCCGTCCGACGATCCGTTCGTGATCGAGCTTCGACGACCTGCGCGCGAGCGGCGCGGTCCGTCTCGACCGCGAACCGGACCTGTTCGAAGCGCGCGCCGACGCGCTGTCGCCCGACAGCGTGGCAACCCTCGTCTACACGAGCGGCACAACCGGTCCGCCCAAGGGGGCGATGGTCACCCACGCCAACATCATGTGGACGATTCGCAGCGCGGCGTCCCTGTTCCGGATCACCGAGGGCGAGCGGCTGTTGTCGTTCCTCCCGCTGAGCCACATCGCCGAGCGAATGATGAGCGACTTCGCTCCGGTCGCCGTCGGCGGCGAGACCTGGTTCGCACGCAGCCTCGCCACCGTCGCCGAGGACCTCCGCGACTGCCGGCCGACGGTGTTCTTCGCCGTGCCACGGGTGTGGGAGAAGTTCCAGGAGGCTGTCGCGGCCAAGCTGACCGACGAGCACGGGCTGAAGCGGCTCCTCGTCGGACAGTACGTCGGGCTGGGCGGGCACGCGATCGGCGCCCACGACGCGATCGGTCGCGCGCCGCTCTGGGAGCAGGTGCCGTATCAGGTGCTCGACCGGGTGGTCGGCGCCAAGATCCGCCACGAGCTCGGTCTGGACCAGGCCCACATCCTGATCACTGCGGCCGCTCCGATCCACCCTGACCTCATCCGCTGGTTCCATTCGATCGGCCTCCCGATCGTCGAGCTCTACGGGCAGACCGAGGCATGTGGACCGACCACCTGCAACCCGCCCGATGACAACCGGATCGGTACCGTCGGCCGGCAGATCCCGGGGGTCCGAATCCGCATCGCCGAGGACGGCGAGATCCTGGCGCGGGGCGGCAACATCTGCGCCGGTTACTTCCGCGACAAGCACGCCTCGGCCGAACTCGTCGACAAGGACGGCTGGATGCACTCGGGTGACGTCGGCCATCTGGACGACGACGGATATCTCACCATCGTCGGGCGCAAGAAGGATCTGATCATCACCGCGGCCGGCCAGAACATCGCGCCCCAGGAGATCGAGACCGACCTGCGCAGCTACGAACTCGTCTCCGAGGCGGTGGTCATCGGTGAAGGTCGACGCTATCTGACGGCGCTGCTCACGGTCGGCGGCGATGCACTCGTCGCCTGGGCCAACGCCCACGGCAAGGTCGCCGACTACGAATCGTTGACGGTCGACCCGGATCTCCACACCGAGATGAACCGGATCGTGGAGGAGGTGAACGCCAAGCGGTCGCGCGTCGAACACGTGCGCAAGTTCCGCATCCTCCCGCACGAGTTCACCATTGCCGGCGGTGAGATGACCCCAACCCTCAAGGTCAAGCGCAACGTCGTCAACGCGACCTACCGCGAGGTCATCGAAGAGATGTACGCGTAAGACGTCTCTGCGCCGGTCCTGCCACCGACAGAGTTCGTCAGTCCAGCATGAACGTCAGGCCGGGTACGGCAGCGTGTTCGAAGCACGCTGTGTCCACGCCCTCGGCGGTGCCTGCGTCGACGAACTCGGCGATCACTTGCGGCCCGCAGCCCGAGTGGCCGACCGTGTGCTGCTGGGAGGGCATGACGACGATGCGGGCGTTCGGCTGTTGGGACGGGATCGAGGTCAGGTTCGCCGGCGGGTCCTGGGGGTCGCCGTCGCCGGCGAGCCACAGGATCGGCAGCTCGGTGGCGACCGGCGCCGCATCGTCGGCGGGAACGACGCCTGGTGGAAGCGCCTCGCAGCGCTGTGCCCGTGCCGCGGCCGCGGCGAGTTGCGCCGACAGCAGGTAGCTGCCGTGGCCAACGTGTTCGACCGCGGCCGGGTCGAACCGCGCCCAGGCCTCCGAGCACATGATGATCTCGCTCATCGCCAGCCAGTCGCCCTCCCCGGTCGGCTCCGGGAACATCGGGACGACCTGCGCCCACTGCCCCTCGTGGCCGAGGTGGATCGCGAATGGCAGCCGGCCGGCGGTCGCCGGGTCCAGCAGGGCCTGGTGGAGGCCCTGGCTGACTTGGTCGAGCGTCGCCACCATTGGCTCGCCCGTGTTCGGTTCCGTGAGGCCCGTGTCGATTCCGGTGGCGAGTCCGGCAGCCAACTCCGACCACTCGGCGGACACATCCGGCAGGGCGGTGGCGCACGCAGCGTCATCGGCGCAGCGGTCGAACAGGAGCTCGAGCGCGGCCTGGCTGTTGGCGGCCATGCGCTCGAACACCGGCACGTCGAGCGGTGTTCCCCCGTCCATGATCGCCACTCGGACGTGGTCGGGGTGCTGGCGGATGTAGTACTGGGCGAGGGTGGCACCGTACGAGGGCCCGTACAGGTCGATCAGCTCGTAGCCCAGGGCCTCGCGAACCGCGTCGAGATCGTCGGCGGCGACACTGCTCGTGTACTGGCGCGGGTCCGCATCGATCGAGGCCACCCAATCGTCTGACCAGGTCTGGAGGCTGGCGTCGATCTCTGTCTGCGTCAGTCCGGTCGTGTCGGGCATCGGAGGCAGGACGAGCGCATTCGACCCACCGGTGCCGCGTTGGTCGACGAGCACGATGTCACGAGTGGCGTGTACGTCGGCGAACAACCCCGGCAGCCAACCGAAGAACGCCGTCCCTGCCCGGCTCGGCCCACCGGCAAGCGCGAAGAACGCGTCCGACTCAGGCGTGTCGGTGTCGGCCGGGACGACCGCCACCCGCACGCCGATCGTTCGACCAGACGGATTCGACCAATCCTCCGGCACCTCCAGGACGCCGCACACGGCGGGCGCGGTAGCGGTCACCGGAGCCTCGCTCTGGATCGTGCAATCGCTCATCGGCCGGCCATCCAAGAGGCGCGCTGGAGCTGTCGTGGGACTCGCCGACATCGGTGGCTCGCTCGCGACGGGCGGGGCGGTCGTAGAAGGGACGGAGTTCTCCGACACCGCGCTCAGGGACGGCGCCTCGGACGAGCCGCACGCGGCAAGCAACCCGATGTACAACACCCCTGCCACGGCCCGGCTCGGCGTACGCATGACGTGCCTCCTCGGATTCGCGCCCCGCACGCGGAGCGCCGACACCATCGTGCACCTCGCTCTGCGGCGGTGGCAGGGCCGAACGTCACTATCGGCGAACCGGCAGGCGGACGCGAGTGCTGCTCAGCGTGCGTCACGCACCACGACGGTCGGACAGTGGGTGTGGTGGATGACCGCACTGCTCACCGAGCCGAGGAGCAACGAGCGGAGTCCGCCACGGCCACGGTTGCCGACGACGATCAGATCAGCTCCCTCGGCGGCTTCGATGATCGACTCGGCAGCGTTCCCCTCGACGAGCCTGCCGTCGACCCTCGCTCCACCACGCGAGTTGGCTCGCTCCACGGACCGGTCCAGTACGCACGCGGCGTCGACGCGCATGACATCGCGCACGGTGATGGCTGGGGCGTCGAGCCCGTACGGGTAGGCCCAGGCGTGAACGACGATCAACTCGGCGCCGCGGAGATCCGCCTCGTCGATCGCCCACTCGAGCGCCGAGTTGGATCCCTTCGAGTCGTCGACGCCCACGACAACTCTCGGCGTGCTCGGGCCGGTATTGCTTCGGGAACCGGCGGGCACGGGGACGAGCGCGATCGGGCACGGAGACGTGCGCGCCAGTACGTGGGCCACGGACCCGAGCAACCACGACGCGGCCTGGCCGGCGCCTGTCGTCCCGACCACGAGCAACGCGGCGTGCTCGGCGTGCCTCGGCAACTCATGCCGTGGGCTGCCGTTCACCGCGATTCCCGTGATGGACAGCGCGGGGTGCTCGGCACGAAGCGCGGCGACGATCGTGTCGATGCTTGCTCGTGTCGCCGTTCCCACAGCTTCGCTGTCCGCAGCGATCACGGCCGGTCCAGTCAGGCCGAAATCAACGACCGGGGGCATCGAGTAGCAGCCGACGACGGTCAAGCGTGCGTGGCGTCGCTCGGCCTCGGACGCCGCCCATCTGGCGGCCGCCGCCGAGACTTGCGAGCCGTCGTACCCGACAATGATGTGATCGTCCATGAGATACCTCACATTGTCTCCGGGCATTGTGTCTGGCCATTGTCTCTGGCACGAGCGTGCGCACCGCGGGCGACGTCCTGTCAGTGCCGAAAGTCCTCAGTCGATGCCGAGCGCGTCGTCGAGGAACGTCGTGACACGGTGCGCCCACTCCTCGGGATGCGTGTCGAGGGCGTCGGTGTGCCCGGTATCGGGCACGGCCCAGACGTCGACGGTGTCGGGCGACGCGGCCTCGATGTACCGGCTGGCGTAGCCCTCTTCGGCCACGCCTCCGGCGACGATCAGCAGCACCGGCCGGGGGGCGACGATGGAAACCGCGTCGCGAAGCGAGCGCGGGGCTCGGCGGACGTCAGGGCATCGGCCGTGCTGTACAACAGCCACTCGACGCCTTCTTGGATCACGCCGCGCCATCCGTATTCGTCGGACAGCCACGCCCGGTCAGCCGACGTGCGGTTCGTCGCGCCCTCGGCGACGACGGCCCGGAGCCGGCCGTCGCCGGCAGCCGCTCCGATGGCCTCCTCCCCTCCCATCGACATCCCGACAGCCGCGATTCGCGTAGCGTCGACATCGGGCTGTCGTTCGAGGAACGACACCGCGGCGGCGACATCCGAATCGCCGAACCAGCCGAAGTCCATCGCACGCCCGTCGCTGCGCCCGTGACCTCTGGCGTCGAACAGCAGCACTCCGTACCCGTGGCGAGCCAGCACCACTGCGTGGTCGAGAACGCTCGAACGCGTCGAACCGGCGCCGTGCATCATGACGACCGCGGCTCGGTTGCTGGATGGGATGTACCACCCGGAGATCCGCACCTCGTCGTTCGTACGGAACTCGACGTCCCGGTAGTCGAGGTTCAGATCTGCGGGCGTGGTCGAAGCGACCGAGGTACGTGGGACGTTGGTCGCGGCGATCGCCTGACCGAGTGACCACACCGTTGCGTACGTCGCGAACAACAAGGCCGGCACGATGAACAGTCGGTGCCAGCGCGGCGCGTTGCGAACCAACTCGAAAGCACCCGCGACGAACAGCCCGAGACCACTCGTGAGGCAGAGCAGGCCAGCGATCGCATTCGGCGCGACCCCGACCTTCAGCGTGTGGGGAAGCCCCACCCCGACCCCGATCGCAACCGCGAGGAGGCCGTACGCAAACGTCACTCCAGCTCGCCGTGGTTCGGACCAACGCCGAACGACGGCAAACATGAAGAGCGTGGCGCCGCCGGCAACGACGACCCGTACCAACTGCCACATCGGTGTGCCGTCACGGCCGACGATGAACATCACCCCCAGACCGACTCCGCTCACAGCCACCAGCGCCCACCGGCTACCGGGCGTCGCGCGTGTCTCGCTCCGCTGCTGTGGAGCAGCTTCGGATCTCGGCGGGTCGACGGACACGGCCATGGGCGTGTGTGCCGACGTCTCAGGTGGTGCCGCGGCGGGCGGCGTCGAGCAGGAGGCGTCGTTCGGCGGCCGCGACGGTCCGGCGGGAGACGTCGATCGCGTCGGCGTTGACAGAGATCGAGTCGATGCCGAACCGGACCAGGTGCTCGGCGAACGATGGCGAGTTCGACGGGGCCTGGCCGCACAACGACGATGTGATGCCGGCCGTCCGGCAGGCCGACACGATCTTGTTGATCGCGTCGAGAACCGCCGCGTCGGATTCGTCGAAGAGCTCGGCGCAGACGTCGGAGTCGCGGTCGACTCCGAGCATCAGTTGCGTGAGATCGTTCGACCCGATGGACACGCCGTCGACGCCCATTGCCGCGTATTCTGGGATGCGATACACGACAGACGGGACCTCGGCCATGATCCAGCGATGCAGCCCACGCTGACGACCGAGGGGACTGGCGTCGATCGCCTCGAGGCACGCCTCGAGCTCCCAACGTGTGCGCACGAAGGGGATCATCAGGTGCAGGTTCGGCGTCTCCTCGCGCACCCGGGCGAGCAGCTCGAGCTCCAGTGCGAAGAGGTCCGGCTCGCGGATGTAGCGATAGCACCCCCGATAGCCGATCATCGGATTCGCCTCCACCGGCTCGAAGGCGTCACCCCCGTCGAGGCCGCGAAACTCGTTGGTGCGAAAGTCGATTGTCCGGTACACGACGGGCCGCGGCGCAAAGGCTCGCGTGATCCGTGACAAGGACTCCGCCATGCGAGCCACGAACACCTCACCGCCGCCTCTTGCGATCACCGCTCGCGGATGGACGCCCCCGAGTGCGTCGGTGACCATGAACTCGGCGCGCAGCAGGCCGACGCCGTCGACCGCGCAGGCGGCCACCTCCTCGGCCTGATCGGCGATGGCGAGGTTGACGTAGATGCGTGTCGCCAGGGCTTCATGGGCGACGACCGGCGGCGCGGCGGGACCAGTCCGGACTTCGGCCGCCGGGTGCACGACCTCGGGTCCGGCATACAGCCCGTGCGACACCGTGCCACGGGCACCGTCGACCGTCACGATGTCGCCGTCACGTAGGTCGGCCGTCGCCGTGCGAGTCCCGACGACGCATGGCACGCCGAGCTCGCGCGAGACGATTGCCGCATGACAGGTCGCCCCGCCACCGTCGGTGATCACTGCCGCGGCGCGACGGATCGCCGGAACCCAGTCCGGGTTCGTCATCGGCGCGACGAGCACCTCGCCCGGCTGCAATTGAGCGCCTTCGCGTGGGGAACGCAATACGCGCACACGACCGGAGGCGATGCCCGCTGACGCAGCAATACCGCGCAGCAGCACGGAGGCGTCGGTCGACTGCTCGCCCGACGGCGGGAGGACCGTCGGGTCGAGCGTCGTGATCGGCCGCGCTTGCACGACGGAGACATCACCGCCACAGATGACCCATTCGACGTCCTGCGGAACTCCCCCGTACGCCGACTCGATGCGCTGGCCGAGACGACCCAGCTCGAAGACCTCGCCGTCGGTGAGCACCCGTGCCGCAGCATGCGCTTCGTCGAAGTCGATGCGTTCGATCGATCCGTGCGGTCGGCTGACGAGCTTGTGCGACTTGTGGCCGATGCGGATCGATTCGAGTCTCAGCCCTTCCTTGGACAGAACGTAGGTATCGGGCTCTACCTGGCCGCTCACGACCACTTCTCCAAGTCCGAAGGCGGCTTCGATGACGAGGTGGTCGCGGGAACCCGTCGACGGGTCGGCGGTGAACATCACGCCGGCCGTGTCGGGATGCACCATGCGTTGGACGACGACGGCGATGGCCGGCTCCTCGGTGAAGCCGCGCCCGGCGCGATAGGAGATCACGCGGTCTCCGTAGAGCGAAGTCCAGCAGTCGAGCACACGATCGAGCACCGCTGTCTCACCGACCACGTTCGCGTACGTCTCGTGCATGCCGGCGTACGACGCGCCGGCGGTGTCCTCGGCCGTCGCCGAGGACCGGACCGCGACGGCGACATCGGTGCCGAGCTGCTCGACGGCCCCGCGCACGAGGTTGCGCACGTCGTCGCGCAGGCCCGCCTTGCGGACGAGGTCGCGCAGACGAGCCGCACCCTCCGCGAGGGCTGCCGGGTCGTCGGCATGCTCGCGGGTGACGTCGAAGCACTCTTGGAGCTCTGCCCGGACCCCGCCGGCATCCATCGAGGCGAGGTACGCGCTCGCCGTGACCACGAAACCCGGCGGCACAGGGAGGCCGGCCTTGGTGAGCTCTCCGAGATTGGCTCCCTTGCCACCCACCTCAGCGGTGTCGGTCCGTCCCAGATCGGCGAACCATCTCACGATCGGCTTCATCGCAGATCTCCTCTCGATCCATCTCCAGCGTCAACCCGTTTGCTCCGACGTCGCCAGTGCCGTAAGTCCCCATCGGAGTGTGGGATCGGACTTCGGCCGAGGCGTGCTCGTCGGACTCGTCGAGCAGGCTGAAGTAGCCCTCTTCCTCCTGGGCGAAGTGCAGACGGAGGATCGCATGCAGCCCGTACAGGAGTCGGCGCAGCTCTCGCACGTCGTCGTCATCGGGCTGTTCGGCGTCGATCGCCTCGAGTACCCGCCCCAGCCGGCGAATCAGGCGCGCGATTTCGGCGTGCGCGCGACTCATGGTCGCGGTCGACTCGGCGCCGCCGAGGACACGGTCGAGAACCGGGTAGAGCAGGGTGCCTTCGGCGACCTCGTGCGGAGCCAGTTCGTCGACGAGGAAGCGGTGGACCGTACGCACGTCGGCCATTGCCTCACCTCCGGGTTGCGTCCCGAGCCCATCGGCTGCCTGCCTGAGCCGTTCGAGGCCCGGCCGCAACCTGTCGTGCTCGGTGACGAAGCGCCGCGCCAGGTCGGCGTCGATCGCCGCGATGGGTGGGCGCAACAGGCCACCGCTCCTGGCGCGCAAGGCGTTGAGGATCACGGCGACATCGATGGCCTCTTGCACCAAGGCACCTGCGGACGGCGGGAGGAAGCCGAGACCGGCGACGACCATCGCAGCCAGTGACATCCCGATCCCGACGAGCACGCTTTGTCTCGCGATCAGGCCGGTGCGGTGAGCGACGGCCATCGCCTCGGCGAGCCGGTCGAGGCGGTCGATCGTGAGCACGACATCGGCCGCTTCCGAGGAGGCGGTCACCCCGGACGCTCCCATCGCGACTCCGACGTCAGCGCGTGCCAGCGCCGGTGCATCGTTGATGCCATCGCCGACCATGACGGTCGAACCGCGACCCTGCTCGGCGATCACAACGTCCACCTTGTCGGCCGGGGTGCACTCCGAGAGCACCGTGTCGACGCCCAACACGAGGCCGACACTTTCGGCCACATCGGCCCGATCGCCCGACACCATCACCACCCTGCGGATGCCGCTACGCCGAAGATCTCGGATCGTGCGGGCCGCATCGGGCCGCACCGGGTCGTCGAGCAAGAACGCGCCGGCCGGCGCGTCATCGATGGCGACGAATACCGTGATTGCACCATCGAGGTCAGCGCGGCGACGAATCGACGTCGCCCACCGCGGATCGGCCGCGGGCGCGACCCACGCTGCTTTCCCGACCGCGACCGTGTGGCCGTCGACCATCCCGCGCGCACCGCTCCCGGACACCTCCTGCACGCCGCTTGGAATCGACAGGGCGAGATCACTCTGGTGAGCGGCTCGAACGATCGCCGCGGCGACGACATGAGGCGACACCTGGTCGAGCGAAGCGGCCGAGCGTAGGACCTCTGCGGCAGATCGTCCGGCGACCGGGATGATGTCGGTGACGACAGGCCGACCGACCGTCAACGTGCCCGTCTTGTCCAACAGCACCACCCGCCCCGCGGCCAGCCGTTCGAGCACCACACCGCCCTTGGCGATCACACCGCGCGAGGCCATGCGAGAGAGCCCGGAGGTGATTGCGATCGGTGCGGCGAGGATCAACGGGCACGGCGTGGCCACCACCAGCACCGCCACCGCTCGGACGGCATCTCCCGACGACATCCAGGCGAGTCCGGCAACGGCGAGGCTCACCGCCAGGAACGCCACCGCGTACCGATCGGCGAGTCTGACGAACGGTGCACTCGACGCGTCAGCCTCCGCCTCGGCCACCAACCGAACGATCCCCGTGTATGTGCTCTCCGCGGCGGGTCGCGTCGCTCGCAACATGAACGAATCGCCGGCGTTCACGGCGCCACTTCGAACATCGTCTCCGGACCGGCGTTCGATGGGAAGGGACTCGCCCGTGAGTGCCGACTCATCGAGCACGGCGAGATCTCGCTCGACCCGACCGTCGACGGGCACGATCTCACCCGGCCGCACCAACAGCAGGTCACCTGGCCTCACGTCTTCGATGGACGGTGAGGTCAGGATCTCTCCTTCGACTCGATGCACGAGCCGCGGCGCCCGCTCACGCAGAACGCGCAGCTCGCTTCGCGCACGCGCGGCCGCACGCGCTTCGAGGACGCGGCCCGTGGCGAGCATCACAGTGACGACGGCGCCGGCGAGGAACTCTCCCACGGCAAGGGTGCCGATGAGCGCGAGCACAGCGATCACGTCGACGCCGAGCCGACGCTTCCGCGCGCTCGACCACACCCACCAGACTCCCGATCCGAGACCGACGAGCGTCGTCACCGCCCACATCACGTGGGCCGCACCACTCGCGCCAGCCAGTCCCAGGATTCCACCGCCGACGAGCAACGACAGCGAGATGATCAAGACGGCCGTCGCGAGCGGGCCGACGGAAGACCGGGCCGGCGTCGGTTTCATCACGTCACGGGCCTCTCTGCACCGGGGCAGCCGGTCGCACATGAGTGGCGTCGAGGCGATCGAGCAGGTCGGGCAGGATGGCCGGCATCGGCCGAACGGTGTCGACGACCACCGCGCTCGGCCAGCTGTCGAAATCGTCGATCATCGCCGCCGCCACGGCGGGTGTGGCGTCGGATGCATCTACGTCGCCTGCCGCTCGCCGGGCGAGACGGGCGGCCGCGATGTCGGGCGGCAACAGGCATCTCAGCTCGGTGAGGTCGGCAACCCTGACGTCGGCGAGTGCCGCCGCCTGCGCTCGCCACCTGGCCTTCGAGAACGAGGCGTCCAGGATCACGCTGAGACCGCTCGCCAGCAGTGCCCCGGCTTGGGCGAGCAGGGTTTCGTAGGTCGTCTCGGTCATGCCAGGCGCGTAGATCCCCTCGCCGTACGGCGCGGCCGATCGCTGGCGTGGATCGAGGCCTACCTGCTCCTTGCGGATCTCGTCGGAGCGCAGCACGGGCCACCCCAGTTCGTCACCGAGGCATCGGGCGAGCGTTGACTTCCCGGTGCCGGGCAGGCCGCCGATCACGATCAACTGCACTCGCGGCGTCCAGCAGATGATGTTGGCATTGGGCCAGATAATCGATCGCTTCGAGCTGGTCTCCTGCGCCACCTCGCAGACAGGAGATCTTGGTGCGGACGAGGGCTCGATAGGCGATGTAGTGGTGCTCGAGTGAGCGCGGGTGGGTCTCGGCGGAGAATTCGCGGTACCAGTCGAGGAACTTCCGCGCCAGATCGGGGCGGCCCAACCGCTCCAGATCCATCGCCAGGAACCCGACATCGAGCAACGCGTCGCCCCAACGCAGCCGGTCGTCGAACTCCAGGCAATCGAGGATCCGAGGTCCGTCGTCGAGGCAGAAGATGTCGTCCGCCAACAAGTCGCCGTGCCCGTCGACGATTCGTCCCCGTGCGATGCGGTCGGCGAGGAGGGTGCTCCGGCCTTCGAGATACCTGTGGGCGAGCTCCCCGACGTGACTCAGCATCGGACCGTCGAGCGGACGCGGCACGAACGTCACGAGCTCCCGCAGGCTCCGCTCCCACAGATCGACGAGGGCCTCGGGCGTCGCGACCGAACTGATCATCTCGCTCCGCACCGAGCCGGCGTGACACGTGGCGATCACGCGCGCTACCCCGCGAAGACACGACGAGACGTCGAGGTGTCCGCGTGCGAGTGTCGCCAATCGACGTTCCGCCGGCATCCGCCGCATCAACACGGCGTGGTCGACCAGCCCACCTGCATCGTCAACGACGTCTTCGACGCCGAGATACACGTCCGGGCTGAAACGCCGGTTCAGAGCGACCTCGCGCTCGCACATCTCCCTGCGCTTCTCCGGCGTGCTCAGATCGACGAACGGGAATCGCACCGCCTTCTTGCGCTTGTGGGCCACATCGCCGTCGAACACGAGCGACGAAACGTGGGTCTCGACACTGTCATGGCCCGGGCGGCTGCGGTCGAAGAGTCGCTCTCGAACCTGACGTCGCACCGGTCGCCCCGACAGGTCCGTCATGACGACTCCTGTGACGAATCAGATCGTCGCCGGTACCGGGCTGTCGCGATGCGCGAACAGGATTTCGGCGGTGATCGGCCGGGCCAAGTCGGCGAGATCAGCTGCCAGGTAGACGAGCAGATCATCGATGGTCAGCATCCCCACGAACTCCTCGCCTCGCATGACGGCCAGACGGCGGACGGCATGCGTGCGGAACAAGCCGAACGCGTCGTGCACGTCGGCGTCGGCCTGGATCGTGATGACCGGCGTTGTCATCGCCGAATCGACGCGCGCACCGGGCTCGATCCCGCGCGCGACGCAGCGTCGTACCAGGTCGCGATCGGTCACGATGCCGACCAGGCGGTTCTGCTCGAGAACCGCGAGCGATCCGACGCCGGCCGACGCCATGATCTTCGCCGCCTCCCGGATGGTTCGATCTGGTCCGATACCGACACCGGAACGGTGGATCGTCTCGATCGTTCTCATCGTCGTTCTCCCTTCATCCGACTCGATGGTTCAGGACTCGGCGTGGTCGTAGTGCTCGACGGTGGCGTCAGAACCTGGGAAGAACAGGGCCTCTTGACCGCTGTCCTCCCACCGCACGAGATACGGCGGTGCGCCGTCGACACCGCGGACGTCCAACACCTGGCAATCGCGGTTCGGTTCACCGATCCGGTGACCCCGTATCACGATCCGATCACCCTTGTTTGCCTTCATGGCCACCTCCTCGCTGGTCCACCCTCATCGTGCGCCCGGCTCGACGACCACGACAGGGTCGAACGACTCTGCCAGCGCTCCAGGCAGGGGCGCATCATCAAGACATGGAGACCACCGTGGGCGGGTGTGACTCTGTCGTTTGGCGAACGGCCCGCGAGCAGCTCGACGGTCTACCGAACGGGCGCGGCCTCAACATCGCCCACGAGGCGGTCGATCGCCATTGCGTCGCGGGTCACGGGGCGCGGCCGGCGATCATCGCCATCGATCGCAGGGGTGCCCGGCGCTCCATCTCCTACGAGGCGCTGCGCGCCGACTCCTCCCGCTTCGCCTCAGCGCTCGGTCGGTTGGGGGTCGGCGCGGGCGACGCGGTGTTCATGTTGATGCCGCGCCGTCCTGAGTTCCACGTGGCAGTACTTGGCGCGCTCAAAGCGCGCTCCGTCGTGTGCCCACTGTTTCCGGCGTTCGGCCCCGAGCCCATCCTGCAACGGATGCGCCTCGGCGACGCACGTGCACTTGTGACGACTCCGTCGCTGTACGAACGCCGTATCCGTGGCATCCGGGCCGACCTGCCGAGCCTTGATCATGTCTTGGTCGTCGGCCTCGAGGACGGGACACCCGCCCCGCCGGGGACCATCCGTTTCGACGAGGCTCTGGCGGCGGGAGACCCCGCCTACGAGATCGGACCGACCGCGCCGGACGCCCCGGCGCTCCTCCACTTCACGAGCGGAACGACCGGAAAGCCCAAGGGTGCCGTCCACGTCCACGAGGCGGTCGTGGTGCACCACGCCTCGTCCGCCGAGGTCTTCGGCCTCGGTCCGGATGACGTGTTCTGGTGCACCGCGGATCCCGGTTGGGTCACCGGCATGTCGTACGGGGTGATCGCCCCGCTGACGCACGGCGCGACACTCGTGGTCGACGAAGGCGATCTCGACGCCGACCGCTGGTACGGGATCCTCGAGCGCGAACGCGTCAACGTCTGGTACACGGCGCCGACCGCACTCAGGATGCTCCGCCGTGGCGACCCGAGCGCCTTGGCCGATCGCGATTTCACCGCGCTCCGCGCGATCGCGAGTGTTGGTGAGGCGCTGGATCCGGCGACGCTGAATTGGGCGCGAGACACGTTCGAGGTCGCGGTTCTCGACACCTGGTGGCAGACCGAGACGGGCGGCATCATGATCGCCAACCGTGCCGGGCTGCCGGTGCGACCAGGCTCGATGGGCACCGCCCTGCCCGGCGTGACCGCTGGCGTACTCGTCGCAGACAGCGACGGCGCACCATGTCTCGAGAACGGTCGACCGCGACTGGCGGCCGCCGACGAACCCGGCCACCTCGCGCTCCGCGTGGGGTGGCCGTCGATGTTCCGCGCCTATCTCGGGGCGCCGGCACGCTATGCCCGCTGCTTCGTCGACGGCTGGTATCTCAGCGGCGACCTGGCGCGCGATGGACGCCGACGGGTACGTGTGGTACCTGGGGCGTTCCGACGACGTCATCAAGTCGGCAGGCCATCTCATCGGCCCCAACGAGATCGAGAGCGTGCTGCTCCAGCATCCCGATGTCATCGACGCAGGCGTGATCGGTGTGCCCGACCCGATCGCCGGTGAGATCGTCAAGGCGTTCGTCACGTTCCGACCTGGTGTCGCCGACGATGACCAGGCGGTCTTGCAGTCAGTACTGGCGCACGCCCGACGGCATCTCGGTTCGACGATCGCCCCACGCGAGATCGTCGTCACCCACGACATCCCGAAGACGAAGAGCGGAAAGGTCCTCCGACGGCTGTTGCGGGCTCGCGAGCTCGGGCTACCGGAGGGGGATCTCTCGACCCTGGAGCCCGCATCATGACCGCACCGATCGTCGACGCATGCAACTCGACCGACACCTTGGCCGGACTCCGCACGATGCTGCGGATACGGCGCTTCGAGGAACGCTGCGTCGAGCTGTACAGCGCCAGCAAGATCCGGGGCTTCATGCATCTGTGCATCGGTGAAGAAGCGATCACCACCGGTGTGATGCGGTATCTCGACGATGTCGACGCCGTGGTTTCGACGTATCGCGAGCACGGCCACGCGCTCGCGCGCGGCGTCCCGATGCGCGCCGTGATGGCGGAGATGTTCGGGAAGGTCGAGGGATGCAGCCGGGGGCGCGGCGGCTCGATGCACCTGTTCGATGCTGATCGGCGGTTCTACGGCGGCAATGCGATCGTCGGTGGTGGGATCCCGATCGCGGTCGGTCTCGCGCTCGCCGACAAGCTGGCCGCTCGACCCCGCGTCACCGTGTGCTTCTTCGGCGAGGGCGCCGTTGCCGAAGGCGAGTTCCACGAGTCGCTCAACCTCGCCGCCTTGTGGCGCCTGCCGGTGCTGTTCTGCTGCGAGAACAATCTCTACGCGATGGGCACCGCCCTCGCTCGATCCGAATCGCAAACCGACATCGCTCTGAAGGCCGCTTCGTACGGCGTCTCGGCATGGCCGGTGGACGGGATGGACCTGGTCGCGGTCGAGCACGCCGCGAGCGCGGCCGTCGAATCGGTGCGAAACGGCGGCGGACCCCACTTCCTCGAGCTGCGGACGTACCGCTTCAGGGCCCACTCGATGTACGACCCTGAGCGGTACCGGGACCGCAGCGAGGTCGCCGAGTGGAAGGGGCGTGACCCGATCGACCAGGAGCTCGCGCGGCTCACCAGCGCCGGACTCGTCGACGACGCGGCGATCGCCGAGATCGAGGCCGCGATCGAGGCCGAGATCGATGACGCCGTGGACTTCGCCGAGGCGGGTTCGCCCGAGGACGTGGCCGACCTGACCCGCTTCGTGATCTCGGAGGTGACGCGGTGAGCGACACGATGACCTATCGGGAGGCGCTTCGGGCAGCGCTGGTCGACGCCTTGCGTCACGACGACCGGGTGTTCCTCATGGGCGAGGACGTGGGTCGCTACGGCGGCTGCTTCGCAGTGAGCCTCGGGCTCCTCGAGGAGTTCGGCGAAGACCGCGTCCGCGACACCCCCCTGTCGGAGTCGGCGTTCGTCGGCGCCGGTATCGGCGCCGCGATCGGCGGGATGCGCCCGATCGTCGAGGTCATGACCGTCAACTTCAGCCTCCTCGCGTTGGACCAGATCGTCGACAATGCAGCGACGTTCCTGCACATGTCGGGCGGCCAGATCGCCGTGCCGCTGGTCATCCGGATGACCACCGGGGCCGGCCGTCAACTCGCCGCCCAGCACTCCCACAGCTTCGAGGGGTGGTACGCCCACGTCCCCGGCTTGCGTGTCCTCGCCCCAGCCACCCACACCGACGCCCGGCACATGCTCCAGCCGGCCCTCGACGACCCCGATCCGGTCGTGATCTTCGAGCACGGCGCGATGTACGGCGTCGACGGCGTGGTGGAGGCCGGACCAGTCGACATCGATCACGCCGCGACGCGTCGGACCGGAACCGACGTAACGATCGTGACGTATGGCGGCTCGCTGCCCAAGGCGCTCGAAGCGGCCGCTGTGCTCGCCGGCCGCGGTGTCGAGGCCGAGGTGATCGACCTCCGCGTCCTGCGACCGCTCGACACCGCCACGTTCGTGCAGTCTGCCGTTCGCACCCATCGCGCGGTCGTGGTGGACGAGAGTTGGCGCACCTTTGGGCTCGGCGCCGAAGTGGCTGCGCAGATCGCCGAGCACGCCTTCTACGATCTCGACGCGCCCGTCGCCCGAGTCGCCACCGCCGAGGTACCTCTCCCGTACGCGAAGCACCTCGAAGACGCGGCTCTGCCGAGTGTCGACCGCATCGTCGACGCCGTGCTGCGCTGCGGAGGTTGAGCGATGGGCGAGTTCCGGATGCCGTCGCTCGGTGCGGACATGGAGTACGGCACGCTGGTCGAGTGGCTCGTCAAACCGGGCGACATCGTGAAGCGCGGCGACGTCGTCGCGGTCGTCGACACCGACAAGTCGACGATCGACGTCGAGGTGTTCGACACCGGGGTCATCGACGAACTGCTGGTCGAGCCGGGTGAACGGGTGCCTGTGGGCGCGCTGCTGGCGCGGTTGGCCGCGACCACACACGTCGCGGGAGCTGTCGCGATCGACGCCCGTGACGAATCGGCTGCTCGTTCCCGGACCGATGTGTTCGACATGCCACCGCATGCGGCGCGGCACGTGCCGTTGGTGACGTCGCCGCTCGTTCGTCACGAAGCCGAGGTGCGGCACGTCGATCTCGACGCCGTCGTCGGTACCGGTCCGGGCGGTCGGATCATGCGGCACGATGTCGAAACAGCCGCATCCGGACGGGACCGGATCGTGACCACCGGCGACATCATGCCCCCACGGGTGCCCACGGGGCGCGCATCTCCGTACGCTCGACGTCTGGCAGCAGACCGTGGCCTGGACCTGCTCGCCCTCACGGGGACCGGCCCGACCGGCGCGGTCGTCGCCCGCGATGTGCGCGGTGCCCCGCTGCCGACACGAGTCGACCAGCGGCCGGCGCAGCCGACTGATCGAGCCGTCACGATGCGCCAGCGGATCGGCGAGGTGATGTCTCGCGCCCACCGCGACATCCCGCAATATCACCTCACGCTGACGATCGACCTCGACCTCGCGCTCGCCGCGCTCCGCGATCGGAACGAGAACCATCCGCCGTCGGACCGGATCCTCCCGGCCGCGGCGCTCCTGCACGCAACGGCCGGCGCATTGCGTGACGTTCCCGGGTTCAACGGGCACTACCTCGACGGCACGTACCGGCCCGCCGACGACGTCCACCTCGGAGTAGCGGTGGCGATGCGCGGCGGTGGCTTGATCGTCCCGGTGCTCCGGAACGCCGACCGGCTCGGACTCGCCACGGTCATGCGCTCGCTCCACGAGCTCGTCGGTCGGGCGCGCGCCGGCCGGTTGCGGGCATCAGATCTGGCCGACGCGACAGCGACCGTCACCGACCTCGGCGACAAAAGCGTCGACTCGGTCGCCGGGATCATCCATCCGCCGCAGGTCGCGCTGATCGGCTTCGGTCAGATCGCGATCCGTCCGGCCGTCGTCGATGGACAGGTCGTCGCGCGTCCACAGCTGACGGCGACACTCACCGCCGACCACCGCGTCACGGACGGTCACGACGGCGCGCGGCTGCTCCGGGCGATCGACCAGCGGCTTCAGCACTGGGAGGACTTCGATGACACCTGACGAGGCAACTGCTGCAGTCCGCGGCGCGATCACTCGCGTCGCACCCGACGTCGACATCGCGCTGCTCGACGGCGACGTCGAGTTGCGGGGTGAGCTCGATCTCGACTCGATGGACTTCCTCAACGTGTTGATCGCGATCGCCGAACGCACCGGGATCGAGGTCCCCGAGCGCGACTACCCCGAGGTCGGGACATTCCGCGGCCTGGTCGACTACCTGGCCAACGCGTGAGGCTCGCTCCCGCCGATCAACGACAGGATCTCGGCGACGACCTCGGTCGGGCCCATCGCTTCTGACAGCGGGACGCAGCCGGGCGGCACCGATCCGTCGGCGTCCTCGACGACCAGGATCGGCACCCCTGGACGCATCGTCCGGTGGCGGTCGAGAATCTGCGCCGTCCGCCCGTCGTCCTTCGGCAGCAGCATCACGATCACGTCGGCCTGGGAGGCGAGCGGGCAGGAACCACCTTCGAGGAGCGGGCAGCGCGCGCCGCGAGTGCCGCCTGGCCCAGGGCAGATCCGCGTCGTCAGCCCGGCGGCGCTCGCCGCCGGCACGGGCGCCCAGTGGCCACCTGCGACCTCGATCAACACACGCGGACGGTCGTCCGTGCCGATCCATGGCGCGACGCGTGTCATGGTGCCGATCATCAGCTGCATCGTTCCAGCGTCGCGTTCAGTGACGACGGCGCCGCGGTGACTGAGGACGCGGCGCATGATGGCGTTGTCGGCCAGAACCTCGGCTTTGAGCCCTGGGATCCCGCACGCGGCTGCATGCTCGACGAGCACGTCGATGAGGTACGGACCGAGCCATCCACGCCAGTCCGGAGCAACCGTGACCGCAAGCTCCCCGAAACCGTCGTCGAGCACCGCGTAACCGGCCTCGGCGACCGGACGAACACCCTGCTGGTGTTCGACGGCGATCACGCCGAAGCCGCCCCGCTCGCCGATCGCAGCCCACTTCTCGACGACGTGGCGACTCGGATGGGTCGCGGTGAAGAACCGCCGACGCAAGTCGTTGGCTGACAGCGACCGGTAAAGCTCGTCGAGAAGGTCGGCGTCGGCCAACGTCGTCATGCGGACCTCCAACCGACCCCCCGACGGGAGCTCGATCGTGCGCAGCGGATCCGCGCCGTCGCCGTCCATTTCAGCGCCCCGGCCTCGACGGGTGCCAGTGGCGTCGGCGCTTGTCGAGCCAGTCCACGGTGAGAACCACCGGAATCGACGCGAACGCGACGGCCCATCCGGCGAGCGGAGGGTTCGCATGCTCGAGCTTCGTTGCGATCGGAGGAACGAAGAGCACAGCCATCGTGAATGCGAGCTCGATCGTCTTGGCAGGGATGAGCAACCGGTTCGTCGTCCACCCGAGCTGATTCGGCGTTCTCGACGAGCTCCGGCACGCGAATGCGTTGGCCACTTGCCCCAGCACGACCGCCATGAACGCCGCACCCGAAGCTCGGGCGAGCGCCTGACCGGTCGGGAACTCGTCACCCGGCCGCCATCCGAAGGCGACGAGGGAGGCCACGAACGCCGCCATCGTCATCAACGCGATCACAGGTCCGATGAGCCCGAACGCACGACGGGCCACGGTCCCGTTCAGGAGCCGCCCCGACACCGGCGGACCGTCCAGAACATGCCGACCTGGTGGCTCGGCGCCGAGGGCCACCGCCGACAGCGTGTCGGTCCCGAGGTCGAGGGCGAGGATCTGCAACACCCCAAGAGCGAGCGGGAACCGACCTCCGGACAGCGCCCAGACGACGAACGGTGTGAGCTCGGCAACGTTGTCGGTGAGGTGATAGGTGAGGAACCGCCGGATGTTGACGTACGTCGTGCGTCCCTGTTCGATGCCTCCGACGATGCTCGCGAAGTGATCGTCGAGGAGCACGAGGTCGGCGGCCTCCCGCGCGACGTCAGTGCCGGAGCGCCCCATCGCGATCCCGATGTCGGACTCGTGGAGGGCAGGTGCGTCGTTGACGCCGTCGCCGGTCATGGCGATGACGTGGCCGCGCCCGTGCAGTGCCTTGGCGATGCGGAGCTTGTCTTCCGGCGTCACCCTGGCGACGACCACGCCGTCACGGTCGAGGAGCGCACCGAGAACCGCTTCGTCCGATGGGAGCATGTCGCCGGTCAGCACCATGCCGTCCGGCCCCATCAGCCCGACCTTGGTCGCGATCGCCGCGGCGGTCGCGGGGTGATCGCCGGTGAGCATCGCGACCTTGATGCCGGCGCGGCGACACGCTTCCAGTGCCGAACCCACGCCTTCCCGCGGCGGATCCTCGAGCGCCAGCACGCCGTAGAGCGTCAGCCCGTCCTCGGCGACCACGATGTCGTCCGGCGCCGGGCCGTTCCACGGCTTGCCGGCGATGGCCAGCACGCGCAGGCCCTTGGTGGTGAGCGAGTCGAGGACCGCCTCCGCTGTGCCGTCGGCGTCGCCGCACAGCGGGAACACCGTGTCAGGGGCGCCCTTCACCAGGATCTCGCCGTCGACCACGACTGCCATCCGACGCCGCCGCGGATCGAACGCGAATCGTTTCAGTGGCCGATACGACGCGCGGTCGGCGTCGGTGTCGAGACCCATCCGGCGCGCGAAGGCGTCGAGGGCGGCATCCATCGGCTCGCCGTGGGCGACCCACTGGTCACCCTCGAACGCGACCCAGCCCGTCGAGCATCTCGCCCCAGCGGTCGCGAGTCGCAACACGGCGTGCTCGGCGGCCGGATCCGAGAGCACCACCGACGCGTCCGGTCCGTATCCCCCTCCGTTCACGATCGCCATGCCGCTCGGGGTCCAGGCCTCGACGACGGTCATCTCGTTACGCGTGAGCGTGCCGGTCTTGTCGGTACAGATGAACGTGGTCGACCCGAGTGTCTCGACCGCCTCGAGATTGCGTACGAGCACCTGGCGCTCCGCCATCTTCTCGGCACCCCACGCCAACGACAGCGTCACGGTGGGGAGCAATGCTTCGGGCACGAGGGCGACCGTCACACCGATCGCGAAGACGAAGCCCTCGTCCATCGAGTGACCGAGGGACCAGGCGAGCAGGAAGAACCCGACGCCGACGCCGACAGCGATGGCGGCGACTGTCCGAACCACGCGGGCGAGCTCCCTTGTCAACGGTGTGTCCGGCTTGGTGGCGCTGGCCGTCAGGGCCGCGATGTGCGCCAACCGGGTCTTGACGCCAGTCGCCGTCACCTCCGCCTCACCCTCGCCCTCCACGACGAACGTCCCCGCGAACAACCCGTCGCCGGTCTCCAACCTGGTGGGTTCGCTCTCGCCGGTCAACATCGACGTGTCGAGCATCAGGCCGTCGGTCGCGATCGTCGTCCCATCAGCCGGGACACGATCTCCGGCCTCGAGGACGAGCACATCCCCCGGTACCACGCTGTCGGCGTCGACGCGTCGACGTTGACCGTCCCGACGGACAGTGACACGGGTCGGAAGCAGCACACGCAGTCGGTCTGCGGCCTTGTCGGCGCGCCGTTCCTGGATGAACGCGAACAACGCGTTCACCACGACCACGGCCACGACCGCAACTGTGAGCGCCAGCAAGCCGGCGATCCACGCAAGAAGCGCGGCCACCCACAACATCAGCGCGAAGAAGTGCACGAGCTCCTTGGCAAAACGCCAGAAAGTCGGTGGCCGGCGGGCCGCCGGCAACCGATTCGGTCCCGTCCACAGCCAGCCGCGTTCGCGCCTCCGCCTCCGTCAGGCCGACATGACCGACTGGCAGCGTGCCCTCCGTCACGGTTTCGACCTCACACCGCGCTCGGAGGTCCGCACCGAGCCGATTGCTTCCATGACCCGACCTCCTCGGTCAGCGACAACCATCGTGTCCGACGGACCGCACGGCCGGAAGGGGCCAAGGTCACACACGACCATTCGATCCAGCGAGGACCTAGTGCCCTGGTCGGACACGACCGGGCGCGGCACGCTCGAGACATGGCAAGGAATCCTGATGAACCTCGGATCGTCGTCGGTGTCGACGGGTCGCCGGCGTCGCACGTCGCACTGCGGTGGGCAGCCGAGGAGGCGAGCCTGCGAAGCGCGGGCCTCGAGATCATCTACGCATCGGGCTCGCACCGTTCGATGTATCCCGACGGCGGCCATGTCGATCCAACCCCGTTCGAGCTGGAGGGCCGCGCCATCCTCGATGACGCCGTCGCCTCGCTGTCGGGTCTCACGTCCACGCCACCACATGTGAACGCGGTGTTGGCCGAGGACGACGCCGCCACCGCCCTCCTGCGCGTGGCAGACGATGCCGCGCTGTTGGTGGTCGGCTCGCGGGGCGCGGCGGTTTCTCGGGCCTCCTGTTGGGCTCGGTCAGCCAACGCTGTGTCGACCATGCGCCGTGCTCCGTGGCAGTCATCCCGTCGACCTGGGCCGGCACGACGCACGGACGTGTGGTCGTCGGTGTCGACGGATCCGATGCCTCGTACGGCGCGCTGCATTGGGCCATCGCTGAAGCGGCCCGACGTGAGGCTCGACTCGACGTCGTCAACGCCTATGGCTTCCACCAGTATCCGTCGCCGTACGGACCGACCGTCGCGATCGACCCCGGTCAAATGGAGAAGTCGAGCAAGGCAATACTCGACGAGATGGTCGCGGGCGCATCCGGCGGCTCTGATCGACCCAAGACCCTCGAGCTGATCTCTGCGTCTCTCACCCCCGCCCCGGCGCTGCTCGAGTCGGCGAAAGGTGCCGACATGTTGGTCGTCGGGTCCCGCGGCAGGGGAGCTTCCGCGGCCTTCTCTTGGGTTCGGTCAGTCAGCAGTGCGTCCACCACGCGCCGTGTCCGGTCGTCGTGGTGCACCCGCCGCGGCCGCGGACTGGCGAGTGACGGGAGGTGGCCGGCACGCAGAGAAGCGGCCGGATTGACGGCGCCATCGGCAGGTGGCCGCGGCGCCTGATGGCCTAGTCTTCCCGCGGTCCGCAACTCGGCACGCTTGGAGGGCCGTGGTGGAGAGCTTCGGCGCTGAGGATTCGTGGTCGTTGCTGAACGCGGCACCCGATGGCGTGGTGGTCGCGTCGGAGACCGGCGAGATCGTGTTCGTCAGCGACCAGGCTGCCACGCTCCTCGGCTACGAACCGACCGTACTGACTGGTCAATCGGTCGACGTGTTGTTGCCGGAGGCCCTCCGTTCTATCCATCGCGCCCATCGCACCCGATATCGGGCCGAGCCGACGTCGCGCGCGATGGGCGCCGGCCTGCTCCTGCGTGCCCGTCGATCGGACGGCTCCGAGTTCCCGGTCGAGATCAGCCTCAAACCGTTGCGACGTGAAGGTCATCTGTTCGTCGTCGCCGCGGTGCGTGATGTCTCCGACCGCGTCGCGACCGAGGAACATCTCCGTCGGGTACTGCTCACACTCGACGCCAGCGATGACGGCGTGTTCATCTTCGACGCGGTGAGCCTTCGGTACTCGTATGTCAACGACGGAGCAGTGCGGCTGGTCGGCTATCACCGCGACGAGTTGCTGACCATGACGCCGTTGCATCTCAATCCCGACGATTCCGAGCAGGAGTACCGCGCGTTCATCGAGTCGTTGGAGGCCAACCCCCACGAGCCGAGGACGCGTCAGGCGCGGATGCTGGGCAAGGACGGACGCGACATCCCCGTCGAAAAGACCTACCGCTCCACCCCCATCGGAGACGATGGATCGCGATGGATCATCACCCTCGCCCGCGACATCTCGGCTCGGCTGTTGGCCGAAGCCGAGTTACAGCGCAGCCAGGAGGCTTTGAACGCGGCGGAGCGCGTGGTCGCCATCGCCGACGATCGTGAGCGCATCGCCCGCGATCTGCACGACAAGGTCATCCAGCGGCTGTTCGCGTCGGGGCTGAACCTCCAAGCGATCGTCGGCGCCTCCGACGATCGGATCCGGCCGCGGATCGAGTCGACGATCGACTCGTTGGACGACACCATCCGCGAGCTCCGCATGGCGATCTTCTCCCTGCAGGGCTCAGGGAGCGCGCCCGGTGGGCTGCGCGGGCAGATCCTCGACCTGGTGAGCGATGCGGCCGCCACCCTCGGATTCGCTCCCCTGCTCCAATTCGACGGGCCCGTGGAGTCGATCGCCGACGACATCGCCGCCCAGCTCGTCCCGACGTTGCGCGAGGCGCTTTCGAACGTCGCCCGCCATGCCGCCGCGAGTTCGGTCCAGGTCCTCGTTTCGGCCGCCGACTCGGTCACGGTCGAGGTCACCGACGACGGCGTGGGACTGACCACGGCGGGCGGGAGCGCCGGTCACGGACTGGTGAACCTCGACTCACGCGCCCGACAGCTGGGCGGTACGTTCGAAGTCATCAGTCAGACAACCGGTGGCGTCCGCGTGAGATGGACCGTGCCGACCCAGACAGCCACGGTCGACGTCGCCACCTGACCCGACGCCGGGGCCGAATGGCCCTTTCGGTGGTTCTGCACCCAGCGCATGCTGAGGCTATGCATGATCGGTTGATCGTTGGATTCGATGGGTCCGAGGCGGCGGCCGCCGCTGTCCGTTGGGCGGCTGATGAGGCCGAGACGAGGGGCGCTTCGGTGCGTGTCGTCTCGTCGTACTCCATGCCGCCCGCGATGGACTACTACGGCCTCGGCACCGCCGTCGCAACTCAGCCAAATCTGGAGGCGCTGAAGGAGGCCTGCCTCGCGGACCTCCAGGCGGTCGTCACCGATTCGACGCACGCCCATCCATGCGTCGGGTTCGATTTTCACGTGGTGAACGAGCACGCCGTGAGTGCGCTCGTTCGCGAAGCCGAGTCGGCTGACCTTCTCGTTGTCGGCAGCAACGGTGCCGGCGCGGTCAGGTCGTTCCTGCTCGGCTCGGTAACTGGCGCGGTGCTCCACGAGAGCCCCTGCCCGGTCGTGGTCGTGCCAGGCGAGATCCATGAGGTGACAGGCAGGATCGTCGTCGGCGTCGACGGATCCAAGCACTCACGCGCGGCGCTGGATTGGGCGATCGACGAAGCCGACCGCCACGGCGAAGACCTCGTGGTCGTCCACGCCTGGGAATACCCCTACCGGATGACCAGCGAAGGACTCGCCCCGGGACCCGACCTCGCCGAGGTCGACGCCGCGATCGTCGTCGACACGGCCGTCGAGCACGCCCGGGAGCGAATGACCGGCGGGGTGCACCGTCGGCTCGTGGAAGGTGGTGCGACGCAGTCGCTCCTCGCTGTCGCCGAGGTAGCCGCGATGCTGGTTGTCGGCTCCCGCGGACGGGGCGGGTTCCGGTCGATGCTCCTCGGTTCGGTCGCTCACGCAGTCTCCGCGCACGCACATTGCCCAGTGGTCGTCGTGCGCCCTTAGCTGGCAAGCCGGTCGATGGGGAGCAGGAGCACCGGGACCGTGGAAACGCCGAGAACCTCGCGGACGACATCTGCATGACCCGGTGAGCTGTCCTGCGCCCAGCTCAGCACGACCAGATCGACGGCATCCGCCCTTGTCATCGCCGCCACCTCACTTCCGACGGTGCCGACGCGCAGCTGGACTCGAGTGGCGCCCGGACAGAAGCGGGCCGCGAACTCGTCACCCCACATCGACAAGTCGCGCGCCGGCCGATCCAGCGTCCGAGGAACGGTGTCCCTGGTGAACACGTGCAGGACGACGAGCTCGACCTCGGCGACGATGAGGGGACGAAGCATCTCCAATATCGGTCGGGACGACTCGACGTTGCCTTCCAACGGAACCAGCAGTCGTCGGATCGATCGCTGCGGTGCACTGACTCCGACGTCGGGCGGCACCACGACGATGGGTTTGGTGGCGCGCTCGAGAACCTGCATCGCGGTGTGACCGACCGGCCGGGGCCCGCCGACTGTGCCTCTGGCACCGAGGACGGCGGCGATCACCGTGTTGTCCTCGAGGGCGCGGATGAGGGTTGGCTCGACCGCCCCGGCGAGCATGCGGAGGGGTAGCTGAGTCCGCACCGTGAGCCACTCGGGGATGTCGCGCCCCCCGTCGACGACATGGACCGCTTCGACGGCTGCTCCGGTCAACGCTCCGAACGCCACGGCGGTCTCCAGCACGGGCCGCGCCGCCGGGCTCGAATCGAGTGCAGCGAGGACCGTTCTCATGGCTCGACGCTTTCCTGCATGAACGTCCGCCCAGGAGGCGAACACACCGACCGGGGCCCGCCGGCGATGCGCACCTCCACGGGATCGGCACAGCTGACGGTGATCGAGTCGTGGTCGGCGCGCACGCCGATCGGATGGCCGCGGAACCGCAAGCGGAGCTCGAGCGCCGTCCACGATCGGGGAAGGCACGGATCGATTTCGAGCCCGCCCGCGCCGGGGCGTAACCCGAGGAATCCGTAGGCGAGGGCCTGCCAGACCCCGCCCATCGTGGCCAGATGCAGGCCTCCGGCGGTCGTGCCGGTGAGGTCGTCGAGGTCGAGGCGAGCGGCCACTCGGAACAACTCGAGCGCCTGCTCGGGGCGGCCCGCCCGGGCGAGCAGGCAGGCGTGGATCGCGGGCGACAACGAGCTGCCGTGCGCCGTGCGCGGTTCGTAGAAGGCGAGGTTGGCGGCGAGCGAACCGGGTTGCACGTCGTCCGGGATGAGATGGTGCAGCATGAGGACGTCGGCTTGCTTGATCAGCTGCGAGCCCCTGACCCGGTCGACGCCGAGCAACACGTCGGCGGCGATTGGCGGAGGTGCGACTGCTTCGGCCAGCAGCGGTTCGAGATCCCAGTAGCCGTCGAACTGCTGATACAGGCGCCGATCCGGATCCCATCCGTCGACGAGGCTGTCGGCGAGGCGACGCCACGCGGCGGCTTCGATCGTGTCGTCCCCTGCCGCGACGAGCTGGGCACCCCGGCGCAGGTTCCATCGAGCCATCACGTTGGTGAAGGCGTTGTCGTCGACCGCCTCGTGATACTCGTCCGGGCCCATCACACCTGCGATATGGCCGCGGCCGTCCTGCCCGACGGTGATGCGGCTCGCCCAGTAGCGGGCGGTCTCCACGACGAGGTCGCGCCCTGGCCCTTCGAGAAAGCCTGGCATCACCCGTCCACGACGCGTACTCGCAGGCCGCCCACGCGACGTCGGCGACGATGTGTTCTTCCTGCTGGCCGGTGACGATCGGGATCAACTCGCCGTTCCCGCCACGTGCGTGGCTGGGGGTCACATCGGTGCCGTCACGGGCCGACTCCCATGGAAACCGAGCGCCGTGCCGTCCCTGCTCCTCCGCCGCGGCGCGCGCGGCGGGAAGTCGACGGATGCGATATTCGAGCATCGCCCGGGCCGCGCCCGGTCGCAGTGCGGCAAGGGCGGGCAGGACGTAGACGTCGGCGTCCCAGAACACATGGCCGCCATAGGCGGAGCCGGTGAGGCCTCTGGCTCCTACTGCCGCTTCGCCCTCATCGGGTGCGGCACCGAGCAGGTGGAACACCGCAAACCTTGCCGCCAGCTCCGATTCTGCGTCCCCGTCGATGACCACTCGCGCGTCCGCCCAGCGCCGGGCCCAAGCCTCGCGATGCTCGGCCAGCAACCGATCGAACCCGACGTCGTCGAGCTCGTCGACGATGTTCGCCGACGGCGCCCGGATCGGGCGGCTCCGAATCGTGCGCGACCCACGCGGCAATGCGGTCGATGACCCGCACACCCGATACTTCACGAGTCCAATCGCGTGTCGCAACACAGATCCCGCCGTTCCCCGGATCGTCCGTGCCGGACGTGCGCACGTCGCCGTGCTCCTCGAAGTCGGCGCTGTGGACGGCTGGCGCGCGTGCGTCGCCGGGCTCCAAGCAGGACGGTTCGGCCTCGGCTCGTAATCCGAGTGCCGAGGGTGTGGATGCGGAAACGAACCGCACGGTGCGCAGCTTCGCCTCACCCTCCTCCGTAACACGGGCGAGCACGCCGGTTCGCAGATCGAGGAGGCGACGACCATGCAGCCCGGGTCGCAGTGCGAGTTGTGTCCACAGTGGGCCGTTCAGCAGTCCCGAGCCAGGGCTTCGCGCGTAGACCCCGTTGACCGCGAACAACGGTGCCGCACCCGCCCCGCCCTCTTCCCGCGATCCCCTGATCGCAGCCCACCCGTTGGCGAGCGTCCCCAACGCCTCGGCGGCACGTTCCATGGCCGGCTCGGCGGGCAACGGCAGGACCCACGCCGGGTCCTCGTCGATCCAGGGCACCCGCCGCATGCTGCGACGTGCCAGTTGGTCGTCCAGGATCTCCAGCAACCGCTCGCACCCCCCTCCGAGGTGGTGGACACCCGGAGGCACGCCACCTCCCTCGACCCCGACCGACACAACGTTCGCCCGCGCCAACTCCGGGACGAGGAGCGCCGAGTCGCGGCCGGCGAGGCTGCCGGGTGGACCGAACTCGTCACCGACGACGAGAACGAGGCTGCCCGTGATCCCCCGGTCGGCCAACCGTGCGGCAATCCGACGTGCCGAGCCCGCACTGGGATCGCACCACTCCAGCCGACCCGAACCAGCTGGACGCGACAGGAGCCGGTTGTCGAACGCATCACTAGTGCTGTCGGCGAACACGACCACGTCAACCGCAGCGGCGCACAGTGCCTCGATCCGCGCCCCTACGGCGTCGGCGTAGGCCGGCCGATCGGGGCCTGCGGTGATCGCCCAGTCGAACGCGACCGCTTCGCACCTCGCGCCGATGAACGCTGTGCGGGAGTCGGACGTTGGCGTTCGCGCGTAGGACGTCCGAGGACGCCGGGCAGGATCGTTCACGCGCTGACCACGGGCATCGGCTCGGACTCGGCGGGGTCGGCGTCGAAGGGGCAATCGACCAGGTGCCGGTACAGGGTGAGGTGGTCGCAGACCATGCGGTCCGCCGTGAAGGCGGCCTCGACGCGCCCCCGGCAGTCGGCCCGGTCGAGGCTTGGCACGCGGGCGATTGCCGCGACCATGTCGTCCTCGTCGGCGCAGAGGAAGCCGCTACGACCGTGCTCGACGATCTCCGGTGCCGCGCCTTCGGCGAAGCTCAGGACGGGAGTCCCGCAGGCGAGCGCTTCGATCATCACCAGCCCGAACGGTTCGGGCCAGCGGATCGGGTTCAGCAGCGCCTCTGCGTTGGCCAGCAGGTCGAGCTTGTGGCTGCCACCGACCTCGCCGACGTAGATCGCGTCATCTCCGAGCAACGGCTCGACACATTCGGCGAAGTAGCGACGCTCGGCTGGTTCCCACATCTTCGCCGCGACGACGATCGGCTTGCGCGCGGCCCTCGCCACGGCGATCGCGCGGTGAGCTCCCTTCGCGGGGTGCATCCGGCCGAGGAACATCACGTAGCCCCCTGTCCCCTGCCCGACCGGGAAGCTCGCTGGGTCGATCCCGTGGTGGATGACGGCGGCCATCGGGACCTCGGGAGCCGTTCGGCGCTGCGCGTGCGAGATGGCCACCACACCGACTCCGGCCGCCGCGATTGCGGCGTAGTGCTTGCGCATCTCCGGCGTGAACTCACCGTGGGCGGTCGTCACAACAGGCACTTCGAACCGATGCTCAGCAGCCCACAGCGGCCCGGTGAGGGTGTGGTCGTGGATCACGTCCATGTCGGCCAACTCCTGGTACGCGCGAGCCACATGAGCCGCTTCGGCTGACACCTCGGCCACGGTCCCCAGCGCGGTGCGGTACAGCCACCGGCGTTCGACGGCGCACCTCGAGTCGCCGGTGGTGAACAACAGCACCTCGCATCCGGCCCGCGTCAACCCCAACGCGAGCTGGTCGACGACGACCTCAGTGCCCCCGTACACGGTCGGCGGCACCGGCACCCATGGCGGCGCGATCAGCCCGACACGTAACCGTTTCGAGGGCGCACGCTCGGTCCCCATACCGCAATCACAACCCGAACAGCGCGGACGCCGTAGAGGCGGAGGTCCCATCAGATCCGTGCGCTACAACGGCTGTGCTCGAACTCGTGTAGGGGCGTATTCGACGCGTTGTCTCACGCGGTTCGTATGGCGACGTCGATGACGGCTGATCGCCGGTCGAAGTCGCGGAGCGCCTGCGTGGCCGTCCGCACGATCTCGGGCTGTCGATCGCGCACCGGATCGGCCAGCTCGATCGTCAGCCGCAAGCGGTTCGCGTCACGCTCGACCGCGATGGCCACCGTGCCGTCCGGCTGCTCGAGCTCGGCTGGCGTGACCACGCCGAGCACGACCAGACGATCCTTCACGGCCTGGGCGTGCGCACGCCCGTCACGAGCCGCACGTTGGCACTCGTCAAGGAGGCCAGGATCGACTGCTGCCGCCCATGACGTGATCGGCAGCCGCTGTGGGATGCCAGATCCGTCAACTTCTACCACGGGCACTCGGCTGCGTGCCGCGCACACCGCGCCGTGCTCCAGGTGAGTTGTTCCGACCTCCTGCACGAGGACGGCCACATCGACGTGCTCGTCGAGCGGGCACTCACCGCCGGCCGTCAGCCCGCGGCAGGGATAGCGTCGATCGGCCGTGTCGCATCGCACGATCGTGTGGCCGGCTTCGGTCATCCGAGCGACGGCAGCGTTGGCGACCCCGGGGTGCGATTCCAGCATCAGGACTCTCATCTCCGACCTCCTCGACGAGCGCGATGCTGCCAGCGCCACGCGCCGCCTCCTAGGG
This sequence comes from Ilumatobacteraceae bacterium, assembly GCA_963776935.1. Lineage (GTDB taxonomy): Bacteria > Actinomycetota > Acidimicrobiia > Acidimicrobiales > Ilumatobacteraceae > JALOLG01. Next base: position 1,224,432 of record CAVZOP010000002.1, read on the forward strand.
CCGGAAGTCCCGACGTCCGAACCGCCCTCAGAGCTTGTAACCGCTGGTCCGTTGCTCTTGCTTGCGCCATAGTGCCGCCGGCGCCCAGTCGCTACGCGGTGGCCTGAGTCGCGGCGCCGGGCGCTACCTCGGCCGCCGGGCGGGCACGCTCGAGGCAGTCGAGCACCTCGGCGTCGGTGGTCTGCGAGAAGTCTCCGTAGGCTTGCCCGACCGCGTAGAAGGGCTCCGGTGTCACCAACGCGATCAGCTCGTCGGCGTCGCCCGCGAACCGTGACATCCAGTCCGACGGTGCAACGGGGACGGCCAGCACAACTCGCGCCGCCCCGAGCGCTCGTGCGACGTGACACGCCGCACGTGCTGTCGACCCGGTGGCGATGCCGTCGTCCACGATCACCACGGTTCTGCCCACCAGCGATTCCCGCTCGCGAGCATTGCGGAATCGTTGGGCACGACGCTCCAGCTCCGCCCGCTCCCGTGCCTCGACCGCCGCCAGCTCCCGCTCGGACACCTTTGTGACGCGCACGACTTCGTCGTTGATCACCTGCACCCCGTCTTCACCGATTGCACCCATCGCCAGCTCGGGTTGCCAAGGCACGCCCAGCTTGCGCACCACGATCACGTCCAACGACGCACCAAGTGCCGCGCGCGACCTCGAATGCCACCGGCATGCCTCCCCGCGGGAGACCCAGCACCAGCACCGGACTACCGCGCAGGTACGACAACCGCTCCGCGAGCCGACGTCCGGCTTCTGCTCGATCCTTGAATGACATCTTGGCCTCCTCCCATCTCTGACTCGTTCGTCCGCCGCCATCCCGTGGTGGGGCGTACCGCACACGAGCCGCAGGTTCGACGTTGGTTGCAGTCATGCCTGTCACCTCGCAATCACGACGGGGATCGCGCCGAATTCACCGGGGTCCGTCTCGAGCCCGGCGCCACCGCGAACGAGTAGCACGACCATGTCACCCGCAGAGGCTGGCGACAGATCCAGCGTCACGCTGAACGGCTCCGGCGTCTCGAACGCCCCACCCGTTGTGACCTGCTGATCCATCTCCTGGCCCGTTGCACCCGCGAGGAAAGCGGTGACGACCACGTTCGCCTCGAACCCTCGCGCGACCCCCTCGACGGTGACCGGCCCGGCCGCCACCTGCTCGCCTGACTCCGGCACGGCGATCGACGCATTGTCGTTGACAGCCGCGAGAACGAACCAGCCGTGCTCGGGCCCGAGCTGGCGGAGCAGGAGCAGCCCGCGGACCACCGCACGACCAGCATCATCACCCTCCCCCGGCGAGAACACCTCGATCTCACCGCTGCGCGAGTCGCCCTGGCGGAACTCGCCGAGGCTCGGCGGAACGCCGAGCACTTGCGCGACGAAATCCTCGGCCGCTGCCGTGGGAGTGTCGAACACCACGTCAGCTGCCGGCCAGATCGCCGGCTGTTCCAGGTCGTCCGCCGCCGTGGTCGTCGTGGCCGCAACGGTCGTCGTCGCGGCGACAGTCGTCGTCGTCTCCACCTCGGCAACGGTGGTCGTCGTGCCGACAACCGTCGACGCAGCACCCGACGTCGGAGGCGACGTTGTCGTGTCCACAACCGTCGACGTGCTCACGTCGGTCGGGGCACTCTCGTCGTCATCACCGCAGGCCACGAGCGATGCGACGAGGGCAACGCAGACCGCGACGCGGCACGATCGCCGGATCTGCTGGCGGGCGAGGTCGCGCTCGGATTCCGGTCCGTGGCGAAGATCGGTCATCCCGACCACCTCCATCAACATGATGTCTCGCTCTCCCACCAGCAGAGCGCGGCGAGCGCCACTGCGGTAGGGCCATCGGTCCTCAGCTCCCGATGGATGGCATCCAACTCGGGACCTTCGGCACTGAACTCTCGGCAGCGCGCGGGAGTATGGATGACAACAAGCGATCAGCCACACGCTCGGAGCGTGGAAACGACTTGCGTCATCAAGGGAGTTCCATGACATCGACCAGCATCTTTGAAATGGTGTGCCCCGACTGCGGAGCCTCTCTCGAACCGGCGACCGAACCGGAAGGCATCTGGAGAGGGCTCTACGCGTGCACAACGTGCGGTGTGACGTACCTCGTTGACATGGGATACGCGATCGCTGTCGATTCCCCGGTCGAACAGAGCGGCGACGGAACCACCCTCGTCCGACCGAACGGCTGAGGACGTCCCTGGTTTCATCGGAGGTCCCTGGCGCGACCCTGACCGACGACCACGATGGAAGGACACACCATGAGCGACGACGTGCCGTCCGCACGAGATGAAGTACCGACGCTGGAGGTACGCGTATACCGCGACGGCACGCTGGTCCACCAGGAGCTGGTCGAGTCCGAGGAGCAGGCCGCGCTCGTCGTGGAGACATGGGCCGAGCTGGACGGCGTCCGGTGCGAAGTCGGTGATCTGTCGATCCGCCACCATCCGGCCGAGATCCTCGAGCCCGACTTGCTCATACCGCCCGACGAGGGGCACGACCGCTGACCTGCGACATCGCCCATCGGCGAACGGACCGGGTCGACGGCTCGAATCGTCGCGGCCGAACGGGGACCAACGGCCCTACCGGTTTGGCGCCGGCCGCCGCACGCTGGTTCCAAGGTGGGTTCGCCGGCAAAGGAGTGGTCATGTCGATCGAAGTCGTCACCAAGGTCCCGACAGCCGTCGCGGTGGCGGCCCGAGCGGTGGACGCGGTCAAGGTGTACGGGCGCGGTCCCACCGAGGTGCGGGCGCTCGATGGGATCACTGTCGAGTTCGCGGCCGGCCGCTGGACGGCGATCATGGGACCGTCGGGCTCGGGAAAGTCGACCCTGCTGCACTGCATGGCAGGGCTCGACTCGCTCACGTCGGGAGCGGTGTTCATCGGGGACACCGACCTGACGACCCTCGACGACAAGCACCTCACGCTCCTGCGCCGTGAACAGGTCGGCTTCGTGTTCCAGTCGTTCAACCTGGTCCCGACGCTCACCGCCGAGGAGAACATCACGCTGCCCCTCGCACTCGGTGGACGCACGCGTCGATCCCGAGTGGCTGCACCTGCTCGTGAACGCCCTGCACCTCGATGACCGACTCCACCATCGACCTTCGGAGCTGTCCGGCGGCCAGCAGCAGCGCGTCGCCGCGGCACGGGCGATGGTGACCCGCCCCGTGCTGATCTTCGCCGACGAACCGACCGGCAACCTCGATTCGAAATCCGCTACGGAGATGTTGGAGATGACCCGCGCTGCGGTAGAGGGATTCGGACAGACGGTTGTCATGGTGACCCATGACGCGCGGGCTGCCAGCCACGCCGACCGGGTCCTGTTCGTCGCCGACGGGCGGATCCAGCAGCAGATCGAAGGTCCCACGATGAACGGGATCCTCGACGAGCTCAAGCGTCTCGGAGCGTGAGCGATGTTCAAGATCGCGTTGAAGTCAACGCTCGCCAAGAAGCTGCGACTCGTCAGCACCGCCTTGTCGGTGATCCTCGGCGTCGCATTCCTCACGGGCACGCTCGTGTTCACCGACACGATCAAGCGCACGTTCGACGATCTCTTCGCCGATGTGTTCGCCGGCACCGATTCATATGTCCGGTCGGAGAGCACCGTCGATCTCGGCATGGGCAACGAGCAGCGCGGGCGTATCCCGGAATCGGTGGTCGACACCGTGCTCGGCGTGCCGGGGTGGACGACGCGCAGGGGATCGTGCAGGGATTCGCCCAACTCGTCGGCACCGATGGAAAGGCGATCGGTAATCCCGGCCAGGGCGCGCCGACGTTCGGCATGAACTACGTGTCAGGGCCGATGAGCCCGTGGCAGCTCACCGACGGGAGCCGGCCGCCGGGACCGGGTGAGTTGCTGATCGACAAGGGCAGCGCCGACAAGGGTGGTTTCGAGATCGGCGACACCATCACGGTGCTCACCCAGACCGGACCGCACGAGTTGCCGCTCGTCGGCACGGCCCGGTTCGGCACGGTCGACTCGCCCGGTGGCGCAAGTGTCTCCGTCTTCGACCTGGCGACGGCCCAGGCGGTGTTGCTCGGCGGCGGCAGCGAGATCGACGCCGTGATGGTCCGGGCGGTCGAAGGCGTCAGTGAGGACGAGATGACGGCGCGGCTCGCCGGCGAGCTTCCGGCGGGAACCGAGGCGCTGACGGGGACCCAGATCACAGAGGAGGCCCAGAACTCCATCGAGGAAGGGCTGGGCTTCTTCAACACGTTCCTGCTGGTGTTCGCGGCGATCGGGCTGGTCGTCGCCTGCTTCACGATCTACAACACGTTCCAGATCATCATCACCCAGCGGACCCGCGAGATGGCGTTGCTGAGGTCGTTGGGCGCGACGCGCCGCCAGGTCATGTGGACGCAGCTGCTCGAGGCGATCTTCATCGGGCTCTTCGCCTCGGTTGTCGGCCTATTTGCCGGCGTCGGTGTCGCCGGCCTTCTCAAGGCGATGCTCAGCGCGTTCGGCATCGACATCCCGGCCGGCGGCACCGTGTTCGCTGCCCGTACCGCGGTCGTGGCCGTCGTCGTGGGGACCGGCGTCACCATCGTGTCGGCCGTCTTCCCCTCACGGCGCGCCTCGCGAGTTCCACCGATCGCCGCCATCCGCGACGTGGCGATCGACCACAGCGGCCGGTCGCGTCGCGCCCTGGCGACCGGCGCCGTTCTCACCGTGCTGGGCGTCGGGGGATTCGTCGCCGGGTTGGCGGGCTCCGGGATCCAATGGGTCGGCATCGGGGCGCTGGCGACGTTCGTCGGGGTGTTCACGCTCGGACCGGTGATCGCCCGACCTGTCACCCGTGCCATCGGCGCGCCACTGCCGGCGGTCGCCGGCATCACCGGGTCACTCGCCCGCGAGAACGCCATGCGCAACCCGAAGCGAACCGCGCGTACCGGGGGGGCGTTGATGGTCGGCGTCGCCCTCGTTGCAGGTATCACGGTCATCGCCGCGTCGGTCAAGGACTGGACACGCGACATCTTCGATCGATCGTTCACGGGCGACTTCGTCGTGAGCACCAACACGTTCGGTTTCGGCGGGCTCAGCCCCAACCTGGCCGAGCAGCTCAATCAACTCCCGGAGATCGACGCCGCGACGGGTATCCGAATCGGCGCCGCCCGCGACATCGATGGCGGTGGAGACACCGCGTACATCTCGGTCGACCCGGAAACCGCGAGCACCATCTTCGACATCGGGATGATCCAGGGCACCGTCGAGTCGCTCACACCCGACGGCATCCTGATCGACGATGACGAGGCGGCTGACCGCCACCTCGGCCGCGGCGATCAGATCCGGTTCGGATTCGTGAACGGCTCCAGCCAGCTCCTCACGATCGAGGGCGTCTACACGGAGCAGGATCTGGCCGGACCGTTCGTCGTCCACCACGCCCTGCACGAACAGAGCGGTGCCGACCAGTTCGACTTCTCGGTCTACGTCTCGAAGGCGCCCGGCGTCACCGACGCCGATGCCAGAGCAGCGATCGCGGCCGTCAGCGATGAATATCCGAACGCCGACCTGCAGAGCCGCCAAGAGTACGTCGACGCCCAAGCTGCCCAGATCGACCCGCTGGTCAACCTCATGTATGCGCTGCTCGGGCTCGCCGTGATCATCGCCCTGATCAACATCGCCAACAGCATGGCGTTGTCGATCCACGAGCGGACCCGCGAGCTCGGCCTCCTGCGAGCGGTCGGTATGACCCGCCACCAGACCCGCGCCTCGATCGCCTGGGAGTCCGTCCTCATCGGACTTCTCGGCACCGGACTCGGCGTCCTCATCGGCGTCTTCTTCGGCTGGGCGATCAGCGTCACTGTCCGCAACGCAGGCCTGGGCACGTTCACGCTGCCGATCCAGCCGCTCGTCTTCATCGTCGTCGCCGCCGTGTTCGGGGGCGTGCTGGCCGCTGCCCGTCCGGCACGGCGCGCCGCCCGTCTCGATGTCCTTCGAGCCATCGCCACCGAATAGCGCGTCGGGAAGAGTGACGTCGTGCGGGACGCGTGCTGGTGTCAGTCGGGCGGCATGTACGGCAGACGGGTCGAGTCGGAGACGCGCCGATGGCGGCTGATCGTGCGTCCGGTGACACTGTCCGGCACGATCCGCATCCAACGGTCTCGGATCCCCGGCGCCCACGGGTGAACGGGCAGATCGGCGAGCTGGTCGAGCTCCTCGGCGTCGGTCACCTCGTGCAACGTTCCACGCGCGAGCACACTCCATCCCGACTCCGCGATGTGGTCGGTGTGGTCGGCCTCGAAGGCGATCCTCGACCCGTGGCTGAACTCGAAGAACGTCGCGTCGGCGCTCGTACGGAACACGATGCTGCGGTTGCTGACCGCGGAGTTGACCGGGAGCGCGCCAGGCTCACCGTCCTGACAGAACACGACGCGGCCGAAGGACGATCGCGACAGCAGTCGCCAGCACACGTCCTCCAGGAGTTGGTCGTAGCTGATCACGTATTCGGGTTCATCGGCGTTCGGGTTCATCGGCGCCTCCTTGATTCACACATCGTCACTGGTCCAGGCCCGAGCGGACAAGGGACCTTCTCCCCTGTCGTCGGTCATCGCGCGGCCGTACGGTCGAGGTGAGGGATGCAGTCAGCTGCATCATTGTCGAGGAGGCACTCGTGACCACGCAAACGTGGGTTGTCGGGGTCGACGGCTCGGATGACTCGAGGACCGCTCTGGCGTGGGCCGTCGCCCAAGCGACCGGTCGGGACGCCCAGATCCTCGCCTTGTCCACCTGGTTGGCACCGATTCTTCCCAGCGACGCGATCGGCCAGCCGGCACTCCTGATGGACTGGGATCGGTTCGAAGCGGAGCTCCACCGCCATCTCGACGAGATCATCACGTCCGTGCGGCACGCCGGTGCGGGCGCGGCCCACGGGCCCGAGATCACGGCCCGCGTGCTGCAGGGGCGGGCGGCACGCATGCTGATCGAGAACAGCCAGGGTGCCGAGCTGCTCGTCGTCGGAACGAGGGGGCGGGGAGGTCTGAGCGGTGTCATGCTGGGATCAGTCAGCCGCCAGTGCGCGACACACGCCACCGTGCCCGTGGCGGTCGTGCCGGCGGATGCGGAATGTGTGCCGGTCCGTCGTCTCGTGGTCGGGTACGACGGCTCGCGCAACGTGCGCGAAGCGGTTTCGTGGGCGCTGCAATTCGCACCGGCCACGGCGCGACTCGACGTGGTGCGGGCCGTGGAGATCGCCCCGTGGTCGGACGAAGCCAGCATCCGCGAGCGGTTCCCGGAAGAAGTCGACCGGGCGACCACCGAGTTCGAGGCTGAGATGAACGAGCTCGACCCGGCGCGGAGGGCGGGTCGGTCGCTGAAGCTGCAGGATCCGCGACAAGCGCTCTGCGAAGCCGCGGACGATGCCGACCTGGTGGTGCTCGGCGCACGAGGTCACGGTCGGCTCGGCGCGGCGTTGCTCGGTTCGGTCAGCACCTGGATGTTGCACGCTCCGTCGCATGCGACCGTGATCGTGCCCGGGCATCATCATTAGCTCAACGTGGCAATTGGCCCGAGAAAGGGGGGGATTGTGTTCAACCGGATCATCGTTCCAACCGACGGTTCCGACTATTCGTGGCGAGCGGTCGCCGTCGGCGACGCGTTGGCACGCCAGTGCGACGCGCCGCTCGAGTTGCTCGAGGTCGTTACCTACCCGGCTGACGTGAAACGGGCCGAGCAGCTGATCAGGGAGCGACTCGACCAGACACCGTTGTCGATACCGGCGTCAGCCGCTGCCCGCGTGATGCAACGTTCCGTCGGATTCACGATCGCCGACCATGTCGCCAAGGTCAACGGCGGAATGCTCGTGATGAGCACGTTCGGGCGAGGTCGCACCGAAGCGATTCTCGGGAGCGTCGCGGTCGACGTACTCCGGGAGATGTTCGGCCCGTTGATCGTCGTCGGGCCCAAAGCGAGCACGGATCGCGTCGATTTTCAGGGTGAGCTGATCGTTCCCGTCGATGGCTCTGACTTTTCCGAAACCATGTTGTCGCTCGGGGCCGCATGGGGGATCGGCCTGGGAGCGCGACCGTGGGTCGTCGAGGTCGTCGCACCCGATCAGGTTCAGGTGGAGGACGCGACCGAGGGCTCGTACGCAGCTCGACTGGCGCGCGACATCCGCCGCACATCGCACCACGACGTCCAGTTCGAGGTTCTGCACGGCAAACGTCCTGGCAAGGCGATCGCTGACTTCGCCGACAGCATCGAAGCGTCGCTGATCGTCGCCAGCACTCACGGGCGCACTGGGCTCGCCCGCCTGACACTCGGGAGCGTGGCGATGGAGATCGTGCGTCACGCGCCGTGCCCCGTCGTCCTGACCCGACCACCGACGCTGCAGAGGGTGTCGGAGCGACCGTGAGGACTTTCGGCACTGTGCACGACCGATCAGCGGCGCGGAAGATCGAGTGAGCGATACGAGTTCGAGGAGGAATGCCATGAAGGCAGCAGTCGTGCACGAGTTCGGTGGACCCTTGGTCGTCGAGGAGGTTGCGACACCGGTGCCAGAGCACGGTCAGGTGTTGGTCAGAGTGGAGACGTCTGGCTTGTGCCACACCGACATCCACGCCGCCCACGGTGACTGGCCGGTGAAGCCCGCCCCTCCGTTCATCCCTGGCCACGAGGGTGTCGGAATCGTCGAACGGGTCGGCCCCGGCGTCACCCGCCTCCACGAAGGCGACCGCGTTGCGGTCCCGTGGCTCGGCTGGGCGTGCGGAGCATGCGAGGCGTGCGCTTCGGGCTGGGAGACGTTGTGCCCCAACGCGCGCTACACCGGGTACACGGTGAACGGTGGGTTCGCCGAGTACGTGATCGCCGACGCGGCGTTCGCCGGCCTCGTACCCGACGGTATCGACCCGCTCGACGCGGCGCCACTGACGTGCGCCGGCGTCACCACCTACAAGGCCGTCAAGGTGTCGGGTGCACGTTCGTCCGACCTCGTGGCCGTGTTCGGGATCGGCGGACTCGGCCACCTGGCGATGCAATACGCCCAGATCGCCGGCGCAACGGTCGCCGCCGTCGACATTCTCGAATCCAAGCTCGACGTCGCCAAGCATCTCGGCGCCGCCTACACCGTGAACGCGCTCACCCACGATCCGGTGGCAGAGATCCAAGCCATCGGCGGCGCCGACGCGGCGATCGTCCTGGCGGCGACGCCATTGGCCTGTGAGCAGGCGTTCGCCAGCCTGAAGCGCAACGGAACGCTCGTGCTGGTCGGGCTCCCCAAGGACAACATCATGCGACTGCCGATCTTCGAGACCGTGCTCAGGGGAATCACGGTCGTCGGCTCGTTGGTCGGCACCAGGGTCGACCTGACCGAGACGTTCGATCTGCACGCCGCCGGGCGCACCACCATCGTCCGTGAGACGCGCCAACTCGACCAGGTCAACGAGGCGATGGCCCAGGTCCTGCACGGCGAAGTCGACGCTCGGCTGGTCTTCGACCTGCGCTGACGCCAGGAGCCGACATTCGACGTCGGGCATCACGAACGTCCGTCGGGCGCCCGGGTCGGGCCCGACGGGCAGGCTGCGACATCGTGTTCGCCAGGCTCGGTACGCTCGAACCGTTCCTTGTGTGTGGTCGAGCCTGACCGGAGGGAGACGCCTGCATGAGCGACGAGGTGCCGGACGCACCAGAACCCGAGGCGACGGATCAGAACGACGGTATCCCCCGCTCCGGTGACGTGCCTGAGGAGGCCGATGTGGCCACTTGGGTTTCGAACGTCAGGTCACGGTCGAGTTCCGCGACAGTGGACGCCGCGCTGCAACTCGTCACCGCTCTGGCCGAGAGGACTGTCGAGAACGCGGACGGTGTGAGTGTCACCCTGGAGCGGCACGGCCGCGTGATCACGGTCGCCGCCAGCGACGACGCCGTGAAGGAGATGGACCACCATCAGTACGACACCGGTGAGGGCCCGTGCCTCGCTGCCAAGGCAGAGGGCCGGTGGTTCTACATCGAGTCGCTCGCCAAGGAGACGAGATGGCCGAACTTCGTGCCGCTCGCGCTCGAGCAGGGCATCCAGAGCATCCTGTCGTCACCGTTGATGACCAAGCGGCAGCCTCAGGGCGCGCTCAACATCTACTCATCCACAGAGCGAGCATTCGGCACGCGTCAACAAGAGCTCGCCGCCTTGTTCGCCGAACAGGCCTCGGAGATCTTGACCACCGCGGAGCCCGAAGAATCCGCCGCGCGAGTCGATCAGCTCCTCGCCATTTCGCTGGCGGCTCGTCAGGTGATCCATCAGGCGCAGGGAGTGCTCATGGAGCGCCATGGGATGACCCACGAGGCCGCGAGCCGGGCCCTCCATCGGGCTGCCCGCGCCGCAGGCGACAATGTCGCCCACCATGCCAGCGAGGTGGTCCGTTCCGTCAGGCGCGGCGACGGTGGGCGGTAACGCGGTGATGGACGAGACGATCGATCCGCTCGAACAAGCACGCCGCACCCTCGGGCTGTCGATCGGTGACTTGTGGTGGAGATACTTCGCCTTGGGCGGCCGCGGCACGGAACTGGAGATGGAGGCGATGCTGTTGCAGGCGCTGGTGCCGGCCGACTTGGACCGAGACGTCCTCGCCGTTGCCCTGAACGAACGATTCAGTGAACTGGGGGCCGACCATCCAATCCCGTACTCCGACGACGAGCCGTAGGACCGCCAGAGATCACGCGTCGAGGATGGCCTCGTCGAAGACGTGTCCGTCCTGGCCGACGGCACGCAGCACCAGCTGGTCGCCCGTGATGGCGATGTCGAGGAAGTGATGCCACGAGAACGAAGTCGCCGTGAAGCCGTCGTCGCCGGTCCGACGGGTGTTCGCGGCAGCACCTGACACCACATAGGTGACGCCCGCGATCGGATTGCTGCGTTGGTAGTCGTGATCGTGGCCGGACAGGACGAGCTGCACGCCGTACCTCTCGAGCACGGGCGACAGCTTGGCTCGGACGTCGGTGCTCGAGCCCTGGTACCCGGCCGAGTACGGCGGATGGTGTACCGCAACGATCTTCCAACGCGCCGAAGAAACGGCGAGAGCGTGCTCGAGGAACGCGAGTTGTGCGGGATCGAGGTCGTTCGAATCGAGGCCAACGACCAGTACATCGTCGAACTCCCGGGTCCAGTAGCGCGCCGGCATCCCGAGCGCCCGCATCTGTGCGTCGGCCCAATTCGCCTTCACGTCGTGGTTCCCGATGATGGCGAGGAGCGTGGCCCCGTCCCTGATCACGTCGGCGAACGGGCCGAACACCGTAGACGGCAGCTTCGTTGGATTGCCGTCCGGATACACGTTGTCTCCCAGGAGCAACAGGGCGTCGTATGGCTCGGCTGCGGCGACGCGTGCCACGGCGGTGCCGGTGTCATCGATCCGCGAGCCGGGTTCGCCGACATCACCGGCGACTGCCAGATGGAAGTCGGGAGCCGGATCGTGAGGCGTGTACGGCCACGTGGCCGACGGTCCTCCCTTGCGGTGCGTCAGATAGGAGACGACCTGGCGGTGGTAGAGCGAGAACCCCACGCCCACGCCGATCACCAGGACGAGAGCAACGGCGAGGCCGACCCGCCGACGCACCGTTCGACCCCGTCGGTGGATCGGTCGTTCATCGGTGCGCGTTGCGGTATCCGTACCTTCATCGTGCGCCGGGTCGATGCGGATCCATAGGGACCTAAGGCCCCAGACTTCCCGTCTGATCAGGCGTATGTTCGAAACGGTGAGACCTGCCGATGTCGTGCGTCCGTTGTGTGACCCACAAGCGCGTTCGGCCACGATCGCCGGCGCCAAAGCAGCGAACATCGCCGCCGCGGCGGCAGCCGGTTTCGACACGGTTCCCGGATTCGTGATCACGACCGCGGCGACCGCGGCGGGACTCGAGGACGAGGACGTTCTCACAGAGGTGCGACGGGCCTACGACGACCTGATCGACATGTCGGCCGCGCCATTGGTGGTTCGATCGTCCTCCACCATCGAGGATGCGGGGGCATCGTCGATGGCGGGCCGCTTCACGTCGGTTCTCGACGTCGCCGGTTGGGATGCGTTCGTGGACGCCGCCCGCCGCGTCATCGACTCCGCCCGAGCCGTCCCCGACGACACCGGTGTTGCACGGCCCATCGCGGTGCTCGTGCAGCGGCAGCTGTGCGTCGAGATCGGGGGGGTGCTGTTCGGCGTCGATCCGGTCACCGGAAGCCGCGACCACGTCGTCGTCGAGGCGGTGCCGGGTCGCCCCGACGTGCTCGTCGGCGGCACGGCACTCGCCGACCACTACGCGCTCTCACGTCGGGGCCGCATCGTGCAGAAGACCCGGCAGGGTTCGATGCCGGTGCTCGACGGACAACTCCGTCGCGGACTGGCGAAGATGGCGCGGCGCGCCGAGCGTGTCTTCGGTGCACCGCAGGACATCGAATGGTGCGTCGACACGACCGGCCGCCTCTGGATGTTGCAGAGCCGGCCGGTTACCGCGGTGGCGAGCCGCGACAGAGCTCAGTCCGTCGTGCTCGGATCAGGACCGGTCGCCGAGACGTTCCCGGCCCCATTGCGACGGCTCGAGGAGGACCTGTGGATCCAGCCCCTTCGCGACGGCGTCACGCGGGCGCTGCGCAGCGCGGGGGCGGCGTCGGACAAGGCCGTCGCCCGCTCGCCCGTGGTGACCGCTGTGAACGGATGGGCCGTTGTCGACCTCGAGCTGTTCGGGCTCGCCGACGGCCGCACCACGTTGCGTCGGCGGATCAATCCGTCGGTGATCGTCCGTCGACTCGGGACCGCGTGGCGAGTCGGGCGTCTTCGCGTGGCACTCCCGGCGATGGCCGCGGCGATCGTGTCATCCGTCGACCGCGATCTCGCCGCCATCCCACGGCTCGACCAAGTCGCGACCGGAGGTCTCGTCGACCTCCTCGAACGAGCGGGACGCGAGCTGGCGACGGTGCATTCACATGAGGTGTTGACCGGGATGCTTCTCGGTGCCGACCAAACGGGACCGTCCGCAGCCGCGTTGGCAGCGTGGGCGCTCCACGACGCACGCGCCGCTGGCTGGGACGACACCGAGATCGTGGCACGCGCCCCCGTCGTCCTCACCCTGTCGCCCCCGAGTCTCGATGGCGTTCCGAGCGTGCCCACCGAGATGGTGCGTCCGAGTGGTGACGCGCCGTCGATCGACGACCTCGGCAGCCGCGAAGCCCTCCGGCTACGAGCCCGCTGGCTCCAGGAGCTCGAAGTCCGACTCGTCCGCGAGCTCGGCCGTCGGCTCGTCGAGGAAGGCGCGCTGTCCGACGAGCTGCTCGTCGGGGAGCTGGGACTCGCCGAGCTCGTCGCGGTTGCCGGCCGTGGCCCGCCGCCGAGTGATCTCGCGAGTCGCCGCGGCAGTCGGACGGTCCGGCCGTTGCCGACCGCGTTCCGTCTTTCGGAGTCCGGCGAGATACGTTCCGTCGGACACTCGTCGCCCACCCGACGGCGACACGAATCGGACGGGCTGCCGGCCGGTGGTGGTCGCGTCGTCGGAGTGGTCGTGCACCACGTGGCGGTCGGTCAGCCGGACGCGATTCTCGTGACGCCTCACCTCGAACCACAGCTCGCACCGGTGCTCGGGCACCTGGTCGGACTGATCTCCGAGACCGGCAGCGCACTGTCCCACCTGGCGATCCTGGCGCGCGAGGTCGGTCTGCCAACTGTGGTCGGTGTGCCCGATGCGATGGAGCGGTTTCCGCCGGGCACCACCCTGGAGCTCGACGGCCGTACTGGCGAGATCGAGGTGCTCGATCGCGGCAGCCGCCGGATCGACGAGGAATCGGACACCGTGGGGGTCGTGCCATGACGCTCGTACGGCTCACCCGCTCGATCGGCTTTGCACTCGCGATCGTGATCCTCGCGGTGTCGGGTGTCTACGTCGTCATCGACCTCGCCCGGTGGGAGTGGAACCGAGCGATCATCTCGGCGCTCGTGTTCCTGTCGTCGTTGGTCGTGCTCGTGGCGATGATGTTGTTTCGTCAACTGCATCGCCTCGAACTGCGAATGGGCGCCCTCGAACGCCAGGGTGCGGACGCCGTTGGCGTGCTCGGCATGCTCCGGACCACCAACATCGCCGCCGCCGGTCGCCGATTTCGCTGGCTCGAGCGCCCGCCCGACAGATTCGGTGTGTTCATCCCGGTGCTCCTCGGAGCCGGCGTGGTGCTGTCGTTCGTGGCCTACGTCATCGAACGCATCGCCGGTGCGTTCGCCTCAGCCGCGCTCGACCCGCGGACGGTTCGCGAGCTCGCACCCGATCTCCCGCTCGGGTCCGGCATGGTCGAGCCAGCGACCGGCGCAACACGACGCGACCGGGGGCACCGGCCAGTCGCTCGAACCGCGACGCTCGTCGTGACCGTGGTGCTCGCAGTGGCGCTGGTGCAGGGGCTGCGCGGGCTGACCCAGTCGCGGCCCGACGAGTTGACCGCCCCCGGTGTCACCGCACTCGTCGTCGAGATCGAACAGAGCCGCCAGATCCGGCCGCTCCCGGTCGTGGCCGAGGACCTGTGGAGCAGCTGCCGGTCGCGGCTGCCCGCACCGATCGAGCTGGTCATGATCGTGCCGACGGTGGGCGACGAGGTACAGCTCCACCTCGATCGCGCGCTCGGTCGCACCGGACGGGCGCGCCTCACCGGTTGTCTCGAGGACTACACGCTCGACCTCGTCAAGGCCGATGTCGTGAGCATCGAGACGTGGGCGACGCCAACCGGGTGACGGTCGGCCCTGATTCGCTCGCAATCGCGGCTTCACGATCAAGACATGGGGCGTCGCGTTCACCGATGCGCGATCACCATGGTCGGCTGCCTTGTGACGACGACGGCGGTGGCACAGAACGGACCGAGCCAACCACGACCGTCCAGGCAACGACCGCAGCACCGACGACGACAACATCACGTCGCCGACATGAAATCCGCCACCGTCGAATCCAACCAGTCGTACGGACTCGGTCTCGTCACGTATCACCTGTCCTGTGGGACGTTCTTCGGTCACGCCGGTGCCGCCAGCGGCACGCATTCGATCGCGATCGTCAACGACGACGGAACAGCAGGCGTCGTGATCGCCATCAACCTGCGCGGCGAGGTCGACCCGAACCTCCTCGCCCCGGCCGAATCCCTCCTCTGTGACGTTCCGTTGTGACGTTCCGTGACGTCGAGCCCGCGCGCGACGGTGGCCCGGGCGTGCAGACCCGGGCCACCGTGCGGGGTTTGGGGTTCAGGTCTTGGCGATCGGGATCTTGGTTGCGGCCGGCTCAACGACTGGCGCCGGGATCCTGATCTCCAGGACCCCGTTCACGTAGTTGGCCGTGACGTCGGCTTCGGCCACGCCCTTGGGAAGGGGCAGCACCCGAGTGAAGGACCCATAGCGCAGCTCATGGCGCACGTAGGCCTTGTCCTCGGTCGTCTCCTCCTCCTTGCGCTCGGCCTTGATGCTCAGCATCCCGTCCACGACCGTCAACTCGACGTCCTTTTCGGGGTCGAGCCCCGGCAGCTCCGCGCGCACGACGATCGTTCCGTTCTCACGAAACTCGTCGACACGGATCATCTCCTCGGTCGGCCAATCCCAACCGAAGAGCGGGCGGCGGAACGGCACCAACCGGGTCCAGTCGTCGAACATCCGGTCGAACCAGTCGAACGCCTCGACCTTGTCGGGAACCTTCGACTCGCGCTTCAGCAGTCCAGTCATTTCAGACCTCCTTTGCTGGTCTCAACTTCAGCGTGCGACGGGGTCTGCCGGTGGGATAGGGCCAGAGGACTCTTTCTTGTGTGGGCTCGTGTGTTTCGGAGCGAGGGCCCGATCGTGAGCGTCGGGCTCTCACGAGTCGGCCACCGACGAGCACGCTGAGCCTTTGTCCTCTATGCCGCAGTCGATCGTGGGCACATCGTTGGGGCAGACGACAGGAAGACGGGAGGAGACGACATGTCCCACATCCACGCCATCGTCTGGCTCGACCATCTGAACGCCACGGTGATCGGCTTCTCGCTCGCGAAGCGTGACGTCATCGAGATCCACAGTCAGAGCCCGCAGCGGCAGATCCACCGCAAGTCGGGGATCCCGGGTTCTGGCCACGCGGCCGACGATCGCGACTTCTTCGCCGATGTCGTCGCGGCGCTCCGTGACATGCGCGAAGTCCTGATCACTGGTCCCGGCACCGCCAAGGTTGCGTTCGAGAAGTATGTGCAACAGAGGCACCCTGACGTCGCGCGAGCGGATCGTCGGCGTCGAGACGCTCGACCATCCGAGCGACGGCGAGTTGCTGGCCTACGCGTGAAGTACTTCAAGCGCGTTGATCAGCTCGGCTAAGGCCGACGCACCTGGACGAGATCCCCTATCGGCAGCGACAAATCATCACGTCCTCCTGTGCGATCGCTCGCCGGGGTCACTCGCCGCGGACGAGGTCCGACGCCGGGCGGAATGCGTTTCGCCCCGCAGCCGTCGCGCCGAGCCCGGCCGTGACGATGCTCGTCGCAACGACGATGACGAGCACTGACGTGATGGATGGCGCAGGAAGCCATGCCGGCCCGACACCGAGTGAGGTGCTGACGACGTCGGAGAGCGCCCGGAAGACCCAGAACCCCAGTGGCACCGCCACCAGACTCGAGACGATTCCCAACAAACCACCGGACACTGCGCCTTGGGCGAGAACCTGACGGGGGGTGAAGCCGACCGACAACTGCACGCCGACGCGACGCGACGCTTCGCGGCTCGATGTCAGCAGCGTCGACAGCAAGTTGACGGCGGCCATCACGAGCAGCACGATCGCGATCAGCCACAGCACGGCAAGCAGCGGTGCGAGATCCTCGACGCCGGTGTCGAGCACCTCGGTTCTCGCGTCCGGGCCGAGGCGATCCGACAATGCCGCCGCCACCGTGTCGGGTGGCGCCCCGTCGTCGACGACGATGCGATAGACCTCGGGAACCACACCTGGTTCGGCGGCGGTGAGCGACTCTGACGAATACCGCAACATCTCTCCGCTGTCCTCGGTCTCGCGGTACCAGCCGACGATCTCGACGGTGATCGGCGTGGTACCGGCAAGGAACGTGATCTCGTCGCCGACGGAGACGTCGAACCTCTGGAGAAACCCGTAGCCGGCGATCGCCTCGTCTCGGGCGCCTATCGAGCGTCCCTCGGCGATCCGGAAGTCGGCGGCATCGGGGTCGCCGCTCATCGCGACCGACAGGAACGCCCCTTCTTCGAACGTACTGCGCCTCGGCGACTCGCTGTACCACGCCGTGATGTCACGCGTGTTCTCGATCGCGGCGACGACCTGGGCCGGGTCCGACGCACCAGGGATGAGGGCGAGATCCCACGGCGAGCCGGTCCGAGCGGGATCATCCGTGACGGCGCCGATACCGCCGATGAAGCCCACCGACACGAGCGTGCCGACGATGGCCACGACGATCGCCAGCGCGGCCAGTGCCGATCGGGTCGGCTGGCTGGCCGTCTCTTGCGCACCCAGCAACGACAGCCGATCAGGAAGCCCGCGAAGGCGTCGGTTGATCCAGCTGACCCGATCGCCGGGGACGTCGCGCAGGACGTCGGTGACCGGCCGTCGAGCGGCGGCGACGCCCGGCACGATGGTCGCGGCCACGAGCACCGTCGAGATCGCCGCCAAGCAGACGAGCAGTGAGCTCACCGACCACGTGGGGTCCTGCACACCGATCGTGCGACCGATGCCGAGTTGCAGCGACGGTGCCAGCCATCCGCCGAGCAGCCAGCCCACAAGCGCTGCGATAACGCCCAACGCCAGGTTCTCCGCCAGCAGCCCGGCCACGATCTGGCGCGGCGTGCAACCGATCGCGCCGAGCAGACCGATCTCACGACGGCGGGCGACAATGCGCATCGCCGTCGATCCGGCGATGACGACTGCCGCCACCACGAGCACGAACACACCGAAGGCGGCGACGAACGACCCGAACACGCGATCGAGTGTCAGGAAGTCGTCGCGCGTGTCGAGCCACGAGTCCGTGCTCGTGATCCCCTCGACGCCGGCACTGGCGAGACGCTGGACGAACGGGTCGGCCTGGCCGGGGTCGTCGAAGCGCAGCCAACCCGTGGACACGCTTGCGCCTCCTGCGTCGATGCGGGCGAGCCCGTCGGACGTGATCCACGCCCGGCCCGGCTCGCACTGGGGGTAGAAGCAGTCGGTGAGGTTCACCGCTGTCCCGACGACAACGAACGCTGTCTCGCGGTCACCGAGCCGCAACGTCACCTCGTCGCCGACGGCGATGCCCAGGTCGACACCCACACTGCGGTCGAGCACGAGTTCCTCGGAGTCCTCGGCCCACCGCCCCGAGCGCATGGGAGGCCGGTTGACGTCGATCGCCGGAGCGTCGAGCGCCGTGACGAGAAAGGGCACCTTCTCGTCCCCCACGATCAACTCGAGACCGAGAATGTCAAAGGGCCCGGCGAACGCCACCACCTCGGGATCGGACGCGACCGCCGCGATCGCGTCCGGGTCGCCTTCGAGGACGAGATGCGCCACGTCGGCGTCATCGGCAACGGCGTCGAGCAGCGGCGCACCCTGCCGGCTGACGGTCAGACCGGCTGCGATCCCGACGGCGGCGATGACGAGCACGACAACGGTGACCACGATCCCCACCCGTCGCCGGCCACGCAGCCCCGAGCCGGCCAGCAGCAGCACGCCTCCGCTCATCGCGCTACCCCGCTCCGACGCCGACGCTCTCGACCACGTGCCCGTCGCGAACCATCACGACCCGATCGGCCGCGCCCGCGACCTCGGGATCGTGGGTCACCATCACAATGGTCTGTCCCAGTGCATGCTCGGCACGCAGCAGGTCGAGCACCAAGCCGGCGGCCGCACTGTCGAGGGCCCCGGTCGGCTCGTCGGCGAGCAACAGATCGGGTTGATTGGCGATGGCTCTGGCGATCGCGACCCGTTGCTGTTCGCCTCCCGACAGCCGTCCCGGGAGATCACGACGTCGATCCGCGAGGCCGAGCGAATCGAGCAGCTCGCGGCTTCGTTCTTTCGCGGCACTACGCCCGGCGCCTGCCAACCGTTGCGGGAGCTCGACGTTGGCAGTGACATCGAGGTGGGGAAGCAGGTTGTACTGCTGGAACACGTAGCCGACCCGCCGGCGGCGGAGCACGGCGCGCTCGGCCGAGCTGAGAGTGGTGATCTCCTCACCGGCGATCGAGATCGAGCCGCTGTCGGGGAGATCGAGGCCACCGAGCAGGTGCAGCATGGTCGACTTCCCGCAACCGCTGGGGCCCATCACTGCGATCCACGATCCACGGTCGACGGCGATCGACAGCCCGCGCAACACCGGACGCTCGACTCCGTCGGCGCGGAACGACTTCACCAGGTCGGCGGCTTCGAGCAGCGCGCTCACCCGTCGATCGTCGCGATTTCCGACGCTCGACGACAGGGTCGAACGTCCCACGAGCTCACCGCATCCGAAGCCGGTGCTGCAACTGTGATGTCACGCCCCGAACGCGGGCAACGGGACCGCACGAACGTCCGCACGGGAGGTGGTCGCCGAGCAAGACACTCGGGACGTTCGACTCTGGGACGGCCGTCATCCAGCTGGTGTGATCGCGACATGAACGTTCCCGGTCCCGGTGTGTCCAGCGATTCGACGTACATCGAGTCGGCGGTGCTCGGGCAGGTCGCCTACCACATTCGCTTCGCTGCCGCGCTCGCCGCCGATGGTCGCGGCGACGAGAGCGTGCCGCATGCGGTGCTGTCGTGGGCGCTGCTCCAGTCCGCCGGCGGTGACGCACTGCGCGATTCGGTCGCCGCCTTCGACCTCCCCGACGAGATCGGCGGCGTCCACCGGGGCGCGGCACTCGACGAGTGCAAGCCGGCTGAGGAGTTGGCGCTGCAGCTGTGTGCCCATTTCACGAGCGCCGGCCAACATGCGCTCGCCCAGCTCTACCACGGCGCGTACCAGGTGTTGGCGTCCGAGGCCTGAACCGGTCTGGAGATCGTGTCGTGGATTTCGATGTCAATCACGCCTATCAGTGCTCCGCTGACGATGTCTTCGCCGTTCTGACCGACGTCGACTGTGTGCGCGAGAAGTACGAGGCGCTCGGTCATGGCGAGGTCGAGCTGATCGCCCGCGACGAGGACGTGACCGGCGGGCTCACGCTCGTCACCCGTCGAGTGGTTCCGTTGGAGCTCCCGGGCTTCGCGAAGAAGGTGCTGTCGCCGCGTCAGAGCGTCACGCAGACCGACGTGTGGTCTGCCGCCGATGCCAAGGGTGTGCGGACGGGAACGTTCGAGGTGGTCGCCAAGGGGTCGCCCGTGCGGGTTCGTGGGTCGATGCGCCTGGCTCCGAAGGGGACGCGCCGCTGCGAGAACACCACCAGCGTTTCCATCGAGTGCAAGGTGCCGCTGATCGGCGGCAAGATCGCCGGTTTCGTGGCCGGAGACACGAGACGCGCGGTCGACCACGAGCAAACCTGGATCAGCGCTCGTCTCACGAAACGTTGAGTGGCGCACGTCGATCGTTGCGGCTGTCGGGTCGTTCCACGGCTTGTGACCATCGCCTCTACACGGCCGGTCGCAATCGCCGTCTGATGGATCACGTGACGACCATCGATGGCATTCCCGCGACTGCGGAGGCGGCCGGGCTGGCCCCGGGCCGATCCGCTGAGCTCGACCAGGTGGTGGCGCGTGCACGCGACGCCGCCGACACCTTCCGGGCTCTCGACCAGAGCGCTGTCGACCGCATCGTCAAGGCAATGGTCGTGGCCGGCCTCGAGCACGCCGTCGAACTGGCCCTGCTCGCCGTGAACGAGACCGGCTTCGGCGTCGTCGAGGACAAGGTGGTGAAGAACTACGTCGCAACCGAGTTCCTCTACGACTACCTGCGCGACAAGCGGTCGGTCGGTGTGATCGACCAGGACGCCGAAGCCGGTCTCGAGTGGTTCGCCGAGCCGATCGGTGTCGTCATGGCCATCACACCGGTCACCAACCCGACGTCGACCGTGCTCTTCAAGGCGATCGTCGCCGCCAAGACCCGCAACGCCATCCTGTTCCGCCCGTCGCCGCGCGCTGTGCGATGCGCCGAACGGGCTGCGGAGATCCTTCGCGAGGCGGGCGAGGCGGCGGGTCTGCCGCCCGGCGCCATCCAGGTCATCCCCGACGCCGACCACGCAGTCACACACCATCTGTTCCACCACCCCGGCATCGACTTCATCTGGACGACCGGTGGACCGAAGGTGGTCACCCTTGCCAACAGCGCCGGGAAGCCCGCCATCAGCGTCGGGCCGGGTAACGCCCCCGTGTACCTGCACCGCAGCGCGGACGTGCCGATGGCGGTCGTCGACATCCTGATCTCGAAGACGTTCGACGCGTCGGTGATCTGCCCCGCCGAACAGACCTGCGTCGTCGATGCCGAGATCTACGACACCGTCGTCGGTGAGTTCGAGCGGATGGGTGCGAAGGTGCTCGGGCCCGACGAGGTGGACCGCCTCGGCGAGTTCGTCTTCGGCTGCGACAACGTCGTGAACCCCGCCGCGCTCGGCCAGCCGGCCGGCGTGTTGGCGCGCAACGCCAGCATCGACGCCGCCGACGACGTCAAGGTGCTCATCGCTCCGTTGCCGAGCGACCTCGTGGCCCTCGCCGCCCACCCCCTCGTGCGCGAGAAGCTGATGCCGGTGCTCGGCCTCGTCAGGGCCGAGAGCGTCGAACACGCCGTCGATGCGTGCGTCGTGGTCAGCGAGAGCGGCGGACTCGGCCACACCTCGGCCGTCTACTCGCGCGACGAAGGCGTCGTGCAGGCGTTCGCGAGCGCGGTGCGCACGGGGCGCATCCTCGTGAACGCGCCGACGGCTGTCGGTGCACTCGGCGGCGTCTACAACAACCTGACCCCCACGTTCTCTCTCGGATGTGGGACATGGGGCGGCTCGCTCACCACCGAGAACGTGAACTACCGACAGTTGCTCAACATCAAGGTGGTGAGCCGGCGTCGGACACCGCCGCAGTGGTTCCGCGTGCGCGGTGACGTCTTCATCAGTCCCGGTTCGCTCGAGCAGCTGCGCGAGCTCGGCGCGGCCCAGGTCGTGATCGTGACCGATCCCGTCATGGACGCCCGTGGCGTCACCGAGGAGGTGCGCCGCCGCCTCGACGGAGCGCGCAACGTCCGAGTGTTCGCCGAGGTGCCGGTCGAACCCGACGAGACGGTGATCGACGCCGGGGTCGAGCTCCTCGACCGGGTACAGCCCGACGCCATCGTCGCCATCGGTGGTGGGTCGGTCATCGACGCCGCCAAGGTGATGCGCCTGCTGCACGAGCACCCCGAGTGCTCGCTGCACGACCTGTCCCTGCCCTTCCTCGATGCCCGCAAGCGCGTCGCCGACTATCCACAGGATCCGCACCGCGTGAAGTTGGTCGCCATTCCCACGACGTCGGGCACCGGATCGGAGGTGTCACCGGCGGCGGTGATCTCGAGCGGCGGCCGCAAGGTGAGCCTCGTCGACTACACCCTGGTGCCCGACATCGCCATCGTGGACCCCAACCTCACGCTGACGATGCCACCGGCACTCACGGCCGACACCGGTATCGACGCCCTCACCCACGCCATCGAGGCGGGTGTGTCGATCTTCGCCACGCCGTACACCGACGCGTTCTGCGTACAGGCGGCCCGGCTCATCTTCGACGCCCTGCCGAAAGCGTTCGCCGACGGCAGCGACCTCGCTGCTCGCGAGGCGATGGCGAACGCGGCGACGATCGCCGGGCTGGCGTTCGCCAACGCCTTCGTCGGGGTGAACCACGCCCTCGCCCACGCCGTCGGCGCCCGCTTCGGTCTGTCGCACGGTCGGGTCAACGGCATCTTCCTGCCACACGTGATGCGCTACAACGCGTCCCTGCCGACCAAGTTCATGCCGGCGCCGGGCTACGGCGCCTACGTCGCGCCCGACAAGTACGCGACGCTCGGCTGGGTGTTGTTCGGCGGTCGCGATCCCGACGAGCAGCGGCACCGGCTCTTCACGCACGTCGATGAGCTGTTGGCCACCGTTGGCATCCCCCGCACGCTGCGCGACGCGGGGATCGATCCCGACGAGTTCGAGGCCGCGATCCCCGACCTCCTGCGCCTGGCGTTCGAAGACCCGAGCATCCGCACGAACCCCCGCATGCCGATGCTGAACGAGCTCGAGACGCTGCTGCGTGCGGCCTACGGCGCCGACGCAACCCGCCACGGGCCGCCACGTTCATAGCGTGCGTTCCCGAACACGCCACGCCGTGGTGCCTTCATACGGGCCGCTCACCTCGTCATGGATCGACGAGGGGTGCGGCGAGCCAGGAGTGAGACGGCTTGGCGGTGGCGAGGCCGGGTGGGTCGATCAGCGGTCGTGGCGGGGGGACGGAGCGGCCGGTGACGACGGTGAGCACGAATTCGCCGTACTGCCGCCACCAGCCGGGGAGCTCGCGACCTTCCTCCGTGCGCACGCGGAGCGGCTGCCAGCCGTCGACGGGCCGCTCGACCGGGAAGCCGACCTCGACCGAACGGGTGGCGCGCCGGAGGCCCGTGCGCAACACCTTCAACGCGCTCTCCTTGGCCGACCAGATGAGGTTGGCGACCGCGTCCCGTGAGGCCTCGAACGGCGGGGCGGCGACCACCGCCTGTTCACGAGGAGTGAGAAAGTCACGCACGAATGCTTCAGAACGCGGTTCGACGAGCTCGAGGTCGCATCCGAGCTCATCGACGGCGCCGACCGTGCACACGGCCCAGCCGGCGCGGTCCGTGAGCGAGATGCCGATCCGGCAGCTGACGCCGTCGATGTACACCTCGGGCGCACCCTGGGCATCGCCGCCGATGATCGTGCGGATCTCGATCCGGGCCAACGAGGCGGCATCGTCGGCCAAGCCGAGCTCGGCGGCGAGTGCCTGCTTCGCCGTCCACCGCGCGAGTAGCCACTCATCGCGGCGCTTGGTGAAGCGCATCGCCGCCACCCGGTCGGTCTCGCCGGCGGTGAGCCAATTGCCGGCACTCGGGGCGGCTGAGCTCACCGAGCGAATGCCACGAGAGCATCGAATCAGCATCGCACACGGTCGCGGCAGGGCCGTGAACGTCCGCGAATTGGGTCCATCGGCCCTGCCGTCTCCAGGGTGCATTTCTTACGCTTGAACAAACGGGGCCACCACATCCGTCGGCGTGCCCCTGACCCGAGAGGTGGAGCCATGACGTTCGGCTTCGGACCCGGTCTCGATCTCGAGACCCTCGACATGATTCTCGACTCCATCACGGAGTTCGCCCGTCGCGAGCTGCCCGACAGCGTGCTCATCGAGCTCGACGAGCGCGACGAGTTCCCCGCCGATGTGATCCACAAGATGTGCAGCAGCGAGCTCGGCATCCAACTCCTGTTCATCGCCGAGGAATACGGCGGCATGGGCGGCGGAACGTTCGACATCTACCGCGTCTGCGAGCGCATGGCCCGCATCGACGTGGGTGTCGCCACCGCCGTGCTCGCCACGTTCCTCGGCAGCGACCCGATCACCGTCGGCGGTACGCCGGAACAGAAGAAGGAGTGGATGAGCCGGATCGCCGACAAGGGGCTGCTGATGGCGTACGGAGCCACCGAGCCCGAAGCCGGGAGCGATCTGGCGGCGCTGAAGACAGTGGCGGTGCCCGTCACCGACGACGGCGTAGTGGTCGGCTATCGCATCACCGGGCGCAAGCAGTGGATCTCCAACGGCGGGGTCGCCGACCTCTACTCGATCCTCGCCAACGCGCCCGGCGGTCCGTCGTGGTTCGTGCTCGACGCGCGGCACTCGAAGGATTCGCTCACGGCGAGCCAGAGAACAAGCACGGCATCCGGCTCAGCAACACCGCCGCCCTCTTCCTCGACGACGTCGCGGTCGACGCCGAGCATCTCGTCGGCGGCGTCGAGGGCCAGGGGCTCGTGCAGGCCCAGCAAGTGTTCGGCTACACACGGCTGATGGTGGCCGCGTTCGGGCTCGGCGCTGGTTGGGCCGCGCTCGACGTGGCGATCCCGTACTCGGTCGAACGCATCCAGGCCGGCGGCCCCCTGTCCGAGAAGCAGGGATACACGCACAAGCTCATCGTCCCCCATGCGATCCGGCTCGAGGCCGCCCGCGCCTACATCGAAGAGACGGCCGAGCGCATCGACACCGACGACGGAACCTGTTCAACACCGAGGGCGCGATCGCCAAGTACATGGCCACCGAGGCCGGCAACGGTGCGGCCGACGCGGCCATCCAGGCGCTCGGTGGCTACGGCTTCGTCCACGAGTACATGGTCGAGAAGATCAACCGCGACGTGCGGATCACCACGATCTACGAAGGCACGTCCGAGATCATGGAGATGACCATCGGGCGCGACCGGTGGCAACAGCACCTCAAGACGTCCGGGCCGCTACTACCACGAGCAGGCCGAGGCGCTCGAAGTGCTGCACCTCACCGATCCCGCCGTGTCGGCGCCGACGTGGCCGCCCAGGCCCACCACGCCCTCGCCGAGGTCATGGAGGCCTGCCGGGTCGTCCGGCTCACCCGCAACCAGCACGTGCTCCTCCGGCTCGGGGAGTTGGTGGCATGGACCGAGTGCTCCGCCGCGCTGGCGCGGCGGGCGGCCCGTGCGGCCGCCGGTGCGTCTGCCGCGCCAAGGGTGACCAGCGGTTCGACGCCGCCGCGCTTGCGGCGATGAGCCGAGTGTTCGCTCGCGAGGCCGCCCTGAAGGTGGCCACGCGAGGGCCTGCGATGGCTGCACGGCGCGGAGTCCGGACGTCGATCCCGACCTCGAGCAGCGGACGTCGGGCCTGACCGACGTGTTGGCCGCCCAGCGCGGGCTCTCGATACGGACGACATGCGACGCGCTGTAGGCCGATCGCGACTCTACGGGCGGACGTCATGAGCCGAGACCACCCAACCCCCATCGCAATCGTCGGCGTCGGCGCGATCCTGCCCGACGCTCCCGACGTCGCCGACCTTCTGGCGCAATGTCGAGCAAGGGCGCTACTCGCATCAGCGACGTTCACCCCCACCGCTGGGATCCCGACCTGTACTTCGACCCCGATCCGAAGGCGCCCGAGCGGACCTACTCGCAAGATCGGGGGCTGGGTGCGCGAGTGGGAATGGGCGCCGCTCGCGCTGGCACCTGCCGATCCCGCCGAAGGTCGGCGACGCGATGGACGACGCCCAGAAGTGGGCCGTCGCCTGCACCCACGCCGCGCTGACCGACTACGGCTGGCCGGAGCGCACACTCGACACCGAGCGCACGGCAGTCATCCTCGGCAACGCGATGGCCGGCGAGAAGCACTACGAGACCGCCTTGCGTATCGCCTTCCCCGAGGTCGCTCGCCAGCTCGCCGCGGCGCCGTCGTTCACCGGGTTACCGGCCGACCTCCGTGCCGCGATCACGGCCGAGTTGCTCGGCCGCTTCAACGACATGACGCCTGCGCTCACCGAGGACACGATGCCGGGCGAGCTCGGCAACTGCATCGCCGGCCGCGTCGCCAACCTGTTCGACCTCCACGGGCCGAACTACATCGTCGACGCCGCCTGCGCGTCGGCGATGGCCGCGTTCGACGCGTCGATCGCGGGCCTCGCCGCCGGTACGTTCGACGTCGCGATCAGCGGTGGCATCGACCGCAACATGGGCGCCGCGACGTACGTCAAGTTCTGCAAGATCGGCGCCCTCTCGGCCACGGGCACCCGGCCGTTCGACGTTGGTGCCGACGGGTTCGTGATGGGCGAAGGAGCGGCGCTGTTCGTCCTCAAGCGCCTCGCCGACGCCGAGCGCGACGGTGACCGCATCTACGCGGTCGTGCGCGGCATCGGTGGAGCCAGCGATGGCAGGGGCAAGGGCATCACCGCCCCGAATCCCGTTGGCCAGCGGCTGGCGGTGGAGCGCGCCTGGCGCAACGCCGGGTTGTCGCCGGAGGTCGTGCTCGCTGGTCGAAGCGCACGGAACGTCGACACGAGTCGGCGACGTGGTCGAGGTCAGCAGCATTGCCGACGTCTTCGCGTCGGCCGACATCGCACCCGGGCAGCATCGCCCTCGGTTCGGTGAAGTCGAACATCGGTCACCTCAAGGCGGCGGCCGGCGCGGCCGGGCTGCTCAAGGCCACGCTGGCGCTCCACGCCAAGGTCGATCCCGCCCAGCCTCGGTTTCCGCGAGCCCAACCCCAACATCGATTGGGCGTCGTCACCGTTCCACGTCAACACCGAGCTCACCGAGTGGAAGGTGCCCGCCGGGCAGCGTGCGTTGCGCCGGCGTCAGCGCGTTCGGTTTCGGTGGCACCAACTTCCACACCGTGCTCGAGGAGTACGTGCCCGGTCACCTGCGTGGTGACGGGCCCCGTTTTGTCGCCGTCGGAGCCGACCTCGGCACGTCAACCGTCGAGCGCAGGCACTGTCAAGGCCCCACGTCGGGGCGCACTGGTGCTCGGCGCCGAGACCGAAGCCGAGTTGGGCGAGAAACTCCCGCGTGTGCAGGCCGAGTGCCGCCGCCGGCCGAGCGCCCGCACCCGAGGCTCCGACGGCGGCGGCGCTGACGCGCGCCGGAGCGGGTCGCCATCGACTACGGCGACGCCGCCGAACTGGCCGACAAGGCGGCCAACGCACTGGAGGCGCTGGCGCGAGGTGGTGCGGCGTGGAAGCTGCTCCAGGGCCGCGGCATCTTCCGCGGGCGCGGTCCGGCCGGCAAGGTGGCCTTCCTCTACACCGGGCAGGGCTCGCAGTACGCCAACATGCTCGGCACGTTGCGCGGCCAACGAGCCGGTCGTCGCCGCCACCTTCGCCGAGGCCGACGAGGTGATGACCCCGCTGTTGGGTCGCCCGCTGACCGACGTGATCTTCGTCGATCCGACGTCACCGGAACGGACGGCCGAGGCCGAAGACGAGCTTCGACATACCGAGATCACCCAGCCCGCGGTGCTCGCCGTCGACATCGCGCTCACCCGGCTGCTGGGCGAGTACGGCGTGCGTCCCCGACATGGTGATGGGCCACAGCCTCGGCGAGTACGGCGCGCTCGTCGCCGCCGGCAGCTATGACATTCCCCGCCGCCCTCGAGGCGGTCAGCGCGAGGGGTCACGAGATGGCCCATCTGTCGATCGACGACGCCGGACTGATGGCGGCAGTGATGGGGCCGCTGGAGACCGTCGAGGATGTCGTCGCGTCGATCGACGGCAACGTGGTCATCGCCAACGTGAACTCCACGACGCAAGTCGGTGATCGGGGGTGCTACCGATGCGGTGCTGGCCGCCGAGCAGGTGTGCGCCGACCGCGGGCTGACGACGGTTCGTCTGCCGGTGAGCCACGCGTTCCACACGACGATCGTGGCGCCAGTCAGCGAACCACTGCGCCGCACCCTCGAGCGTCTCGAGCTGCGGTCGCCAATGCTGCCGATCGTCGCCAACGTCACCGGCGACTTCTACCCGAGCGGACCCGATGTCGTGCCGGCGATGCTCGATCTGCTCGCAGGACAGGTCGCGGCGCCGGTGCAGTTCGTCGCCGGCCTCCGCCGCCTTGCCGCTGCCGGCGCCACGGGTGTTCGTCGAGGTCGGTCCGAAGTGGGCACTGCGCGGATTCGTCGCCGACGTTCTCGGCAACGACCCGAGCGGCGATGAGATCGTCAATCTCGCCACCAACCACCCGAAGGCCGGTGACATCGTGAGCTTCAACCAGGCGTTGTGCGGCCTCTACGCGGCAGGGCTCGGGCGTGGCCGTACCGAGGTCGTGGCAGCGGCTTCACCACCCGAGATCCACGTGCCGGCCGAACGCGTCGATCGCACCGACGATCCCTCCGCCGGGTGCGCCCACGACCAGAATCCAGGGGCGCCGATGTCACAGGCGCTGGCGACCCCAGCGACGCCGGCGACCGACGCGACAGCCTCCGATCAGGTCTATCTCGAGCTCGGCCATCTGTTCGCCGACTTCCTCGACCGTGGCCGGGCGGTCTACGCCGCCTCTGAGAAGGTCGTGCCGTCCGATCGCGGCGGGCTCGACGAGCCGGTCGTCATCACCGGCGCAGCCCTCGGTACCCCCGGCACCGCCCATATCTTCGACGATGCCAACCTTGGCCTCCTCCTGAACGGCGAGCAGTTCATCGGCGCGATCCCGACGCATCATCCGCAACGAGATCCTCGAACACCGGATCACCCGGCTCGTGAAGAGCGATCATGGTGCGTCGTTCGAGACGATCGACAGCCCGAGCGACGTGCTCAAGCTGGCCGCCCGCGGCGGTGCGCTCGACCTCGGTCGCCGAGTTCGGTGTCGATCGCCGACCGGGTGGCCGCCTACGGGCGCACGACGCAGCTGGCGATCGGGGCCGGCTTCGACGCCCTGCGTGACGCCGGGCATCCCACTGGCCATGCGCTACAAGACGACGCATCTCGGCACCCAGCTGCCCGAGCGCTGGGGCCTTCCCGACGAGCTCCGCGACGACACCGGCGTGATCTTCGCCTCAGCGTTCCCGGGCATCGAGGAGTTCGCGGCCGACGTCGCGTGCCTTCGCAGCCGACCAGACCCGACGCGAGGAGCGGGCCGAGCTGGAGGCGATCCGGATCCAGCCTCGGCGGACGTCGACGGCGCTGACATGGCGCTCGACGAGATCGACCGTCGGATTGCACGACCTCGCCAAGTTGATCGACGACGAGCCCGTACGGCTTCGACCGTCGCTTCCTGTTCCACGTCCTGTCGATGGGCCACTCCCAGTTCGCTGACCTCATCGGCGCCCGAGGCCCGAACACGCAGATCAACTCGGCATGTGCCAGCACCACCCAGGCCGTGGCGCTCGCCGAGGACTGGGATCCGCGCCGGCCGTTGCCGTCGCGTCGTCGTGATCGCGGCCGACGATGTCACCTCCGACGAGCTTCTCGGCTGGTTCGGCTCCGGCTTCCTCGCGAGCGGGAGCGGCGGCCACCGACGAAGATGTCGACCGAGGCAGCGATCCCGTTCGACCGCCGCCGCCACGGGATGATCCTCGGCATGGGTGCCGCTGCACTCGTGGTGGAGCGCGCCGATGCCGCGCGCGAGCGTGGCCTGGAGCCGATCTGCGAGGTGCTCGGGACCGGCGACCGCCAACAGCGCCTTCCACGGAACCCGGCTTGACGTCGACCACATCGGCGACGTGATGGAGCAGCTCGTCGCCGGTGCCGAGGCACGCACGGGTCTCGACCGCCACGTGATCGCTCCCGCGACGGTGTTCGTGTCGCACGAGACCTACACCCCGGCACGGGGCGGAAGCGCGTCGGCCGAGATCTTCGCCCTGCGGCGGGTGTTCGGCGCCGACGCCGACCGACTCGTCATCGCCAACACCAAGGGCTTCACAGGTCATCCGATGGGTGTCGGCCTCGAAGACGTCGTGGCGGTCAAGGCACTCGAGACGGGCATCGTCCCGCCGGTCGCCAACTTCCGCGAGCCCGACCCGGAGCTCGGCGCCGCTCAACCTGTCGAAGGGCGGGGTCGTACCCGATCGAGTACGCCCTGCGGCTGGCCGCCGGATTCGGGTCGCAGATCTCGATGCTGCTGCTGCGCCGGCTCCCCGCACCCGACGGTCGCCGCCGCAGCCCCGACGAGCTCGGCTACGCCTACCGCGCTCGGCGATCCGGCCCGTTTCGCCAGCTGGCTCGCGCGCATCAGCGGCGACCCCGCCGCCGAGCTCGAGTTGGTGCAGCGCCGCCTGCGGCTGGTCGATCACGGCCCCAGCCGCCGCAACGCCCACGCCATCGCCACTGACGTCACGTAGGCCACCTCGCGCTCCCGCCACGTCCCCTACCGCGCTCGCCGCGCCGTGCCCGAGCCGGCGGTCGTCGAGCCGGCCGTCGTGTCGGTCGACGCGGTCGCCGAACGCATCGTGGCGCTGATCGCCGAACAGACCGGCTACCCCGCCGAGATGCTGGCAATCGACCTCGACCTCGAAGCCGACCTCGGCATCGACACCGTCAAACAAGCCGAACTGTTCGCCACCGATCCGCGAGCGAATACGGCAATCGAACGCGACGACAACCTCAAACTCCGCGACTACCCGACCCTCAACCACGTCGTCGGCTTCGTCCGCGACCGCACCCCACAACCAGTCACCACCCAACGACCCGGCCGACCACCACCCGACCACCGACCGTCGTGCCCGACCACGGTCGCCGCTCCGGCCGTGTCGGTGCGGTCGCTGCCGGTCGAGGTCGGTCGCGCGTGTTAACGCATCGTGGCGCTGATCGCCGAACAGACCGGCTACCCCGCCGAGATGCTGGCAATCGACCTCGACCTCGAAGCCGACCTCGGCATCGACACCGTCAAACAAGCCGAACTGTTCGCCACCATCCGCGGCGAATACGGCATCGAACGCGACGACAACCTCAAACTCCGCGACTACCCGACCATCAACCACGTCGTCGGCTTCGTCCGCGACCGCACCGCCACAACCAGTACCACGAACGGGCCAGCGCCGAACCGACCACCACCCAACCAGCGACCGACGTGCCCGACGGCCGTCGCCGCCCCGGCCGTGTCGGTGGTCGTGTCGGTCGAGGCGGTCGCCGAACGCATCGTGGCGCTGATCGCCGAACAGACCGGCTACCCCGCCGAGATGCTCGCAGCCGACCTCGACCTCGAAGCCGACCTCGGCATCGACACCGTCAAACAAGCCGAACTGTTCGCCACCATCCGCGGCGAATACGGCATCGAACGCGACGACAACCTCAAACTCCGCGACTACCCCACCATCAACCACGTCGTCGGCTTCGTCCAGCGACCGCACCCCACAACAAGTCACCAGCGACCCGGCCACCACCGACGGCCGCCGACGGACCCGCTCCGGCCACGGCAGCCGGCATCGGCGACCCGGGCGTTGAGGTTGACAGCTTCCCGCGTCGTGTGCCCGTCGTCGTCCTGCGTCCCGCGCTCGAGCACTGCATGCCCCACGGGTGTCACGCTCGGTGCCGGCAGCCGGGTGTTCGTGCATGGCCGACGTCGGTGGCGTCGGCGGGAGCCGTCGTCGACGGCCTGCACCAGCTCGGCGTCGAGACGTTCGTCGTCGACGACGCGCCCGATGCCGATGACGCTCGTCGCGTCTGCTCGCGTCATGGCAGCGAGGCAGGCCCGGTCACCGGCGTGTACTGGCTGCCCGCGCTCGACGACGAGGGTCCGCACGCCACACTCGACCGCGACCACGCTGGAGCGAAGGCATCCGGGTACGCGTGAAGCTGCTCGCAGCGAGCCATGCGCGAGTTGTACGGCGACATCGCACCCCCAGCCACGTTCCTGGTCACGTGCCACCCGCCTCGGCGGGCATCACGGGTACGGCCCAGCCGGCGCAAGTGCTCCGATGGGTGGGGCTGTGACCGGCTTCACCAAGGCCTACGCACATGAGCGCGTCGACGCGCTGGTCAAAACGGTCGACTTCGGTTCGGGTGACGACGCAACGGGCGATCGCCGAGTGCCTGCTCGCCGAGACGCTCCACGATCCCGGCGCGCGTCGAGGTCGGTCGACTGTCGACGGGCAGCGCTGGAGCGTCGCCCTCGCTTCCGAGGTGCCGGCCGCCGATGGCGGCCCAGAACGGTCGCTCACGCCCGAGAGCGTGTTCGTGATCACGGGTGCGGCCGGCAGCATCGTCTCGGCCATCACCGCCGACCTCGCCGACGTGCGGCGGTACGTTCCACCTGCTCGACCTCGTTCCCGAGCCCGACCCGGCCGACCACGACCTCGAGCTGTTCGTCACCGATCGCGATGGCCTCAAGCGCGACCTCGCTGAGCGCATCGCAGCGAGCGGTGAGCGAGCCACGCCGGCGCTGCGTCGAACTCGAACTCGCTCACCTCGAGCGGGCAAAGGCCGCGGCCGACGCGATCGACGCAGTCCGCCGCGCCGGGGGCAGCGCCCACTGGCATCAGGTCGACCTCACCGACGGCGAGGCAGTCGATGCCGTGCATGCGCGCCAGGTGCAGGCGAACCACGCCCGGGTCGACGTCCTGCTGCACGCAGCCGGCGTGGAGATCAGCCACTACGCTCGACGACAAGCCGCCCGCGCGAGTACGACCTCGTGTTCGGCGTCAAGATGCGATGGGTGGTTCAACCTGCTGCACGGCTTGGGAGACCTACGAGCTCGGGACCGCGGTCGTCTTCAGCTCGATCGCCGGGCGCTTCGGCAACGGTGGCCAGACCGACTACAGCGCGGCCAACGATCTGCTGTGCAAGAGCATCTCCAGCTTCCGCACCACCCGGCCGGAGTCGCGTGGCATCGCCATCGATTGGACGGCATGGGCGAGCATCGGGATGGCGAGCCGGGGCTCGATCCCGAAGATGATGGAGTTCGCCGGCATCGACATGCTGCCGCCCGAGGTCGGAGTGCCAGTCGTGCGGCGCGAGATCACGGCCGCCGGCCCCGGCGGCGAGATCGTCGATGGCCGGGAGCCTTGGCATGCTCCTCGCCGAGCGTGATGGGCTCGGACCCCGTCGTCGCCCGCGCGGCAGTCGAAGCCTTCGCCGGACCGATGCTCGGTGCCTTCACCGGGTGGACGGCGGCGGACGGCCTGGGGGTGCGCACCACGCTCGATCCGGCCGAGCAGGGCTTCCTCGACCATCACCGCATCGACGGCACGCCCGGTGCTGCCGGGCGTGATGGGCATCGAGGGCTTCGCCGAAGTGGCGGCGGCATCGGCCGGCGGGCTGGACGGCCGGTTGCGGTCGAGGACATAGACGTTCTTGGCACCGTGCAAGTTCTTCCGCGACGAACCCCGCGACCTCGAGCTTGTGGTACGACCACGCCTCGTCGGCGACGAGCTGGTGGCCGACTGCCGCCTGCTCACGCGCCGTTCGCTCGTCGGTCAGCCTGAGCAGCTCACCACCCACTTCAGCGGGCGGGTGCGACTTGCACGCAATCCGGCTCCCCCTCGTACGATCGCTACGGAAGGCGATCGGCGTGGGCGAGCCGAGTGACTCGGGCGGTCGGCGCCGACGACATCTACCGCATCTACTTCCACGGACCCGCTTACCAGGTCGTCGACGTCGCCTGGCGCGACGGCGACCGTGTGGTCGGCCGACTGGCGGAGCAACCTCCCGCCCGACCACCACGCCCGGACGACGCGCCGCTGCTCGTCGAGCCTCGGTTGATCGAGCTGTGCTTCCAGACCGCCGGCATCCTCGAGCTCGGAACGACCGGCCGCCTGGCACTGCCGCTTCGGGTCGGCGCGGCTGGGATCGTTCCCCGTACCCGATCCGGTGGGTCGGTGGCGGGCCGTGGTGACGCCACACGCCGATGGTCGCGGTGTCGACGCCATCGTGATCGACGACGTCGGACAGGTCCGCCTCGACGCTCGAAGCGTACGAGACCATCGCACTGCCGGGCAGTGCCGACGACGACCGCGCTCGGACCACTGCGTCGGGCCATGCAATGAACCGGCGCGGGACCCGGGTCATTGACGCGGATCGCCGTCGTCGACGCCGACGAGATGGCACTGCGCCTGATCCGTGCGGTGCCGTGAGTACCGCCTCGAGCACGACTGCGACCTTCGGGTCGTCGCGTTGCACGGCGAGGACGAGGCGGGCGCACTGTGGGTCCGCGAAGCGGACGAGGCGATCCTCATCGACGGTCGCGGCTGGGCCGACGCAGTGGCCGTCGAGCGGGCGCTCCTCACGGCCGCTGTCGACGCCGTGTGGGACGGTGCGGGATCCGTCGACGCGCGGCCGGCGCTCGGCGCGTGCTGCGCCCATCTCGGCATCCAGCGCATCGGAGCCGCCGCGGTGCCTACCCTGCCGGCCGAGACGTCCCGATCTCGAATCGCGAGTGCAAAGGCACGGAGCATCGCGGTGCACGCCGTCGTCGACGGCGATGGCAAGGCGCTGATCGCCGGCCTGTGCGAGGGCACCGTGGCCGATGGAGTCGGCGCAGCCTCAGCCAGCGCGACTGGAGTCGGAGCCTGCGGGACGAGGCCCAGCAGGTGCTCGCGGAGCGCGACCGGCCCGGGGGCGTGTTCGGTGATGTTTCTCGTCGGGTCCGACGACGCCTGGTCGTTCGTCGGCGTGCGATCCGGGGCTCGACGCCGGGCATGCCGTCACCGAGATGACAACCGGGATCGATCTGGTGAAGCTCCAGCTCCACGTCGCCGACGGCGGCCGCCTCGACGAGCCGGCGGCGGAACCGAACGGCCACACGATCGCCGTGCGCCTGCACGCCCAGGATGCCGACCGACACATGCCGTTGGCGGCGGGAAAGGTCGCCTTGTTGCGCCTGCCGGGTGGTCACGGCGTCCGGATCGATCGGGGCGCGGCCGAAGGCGACCCGATCACACGCTACACAGGTGCCACGATCGCCACCCTCACCGCGTGGGGACGCAACCGGGATGAAGCCGCGGTGCGGCTGCGACGAGCGTTGGACGAGACCGTCGTGGTGATCGAAGGTGGCGCCACCAACCGAGGGAATCCTGCTCGAAGAGCTTGTCTCCCGGTTCGCACATGTCGGCGGGGACCGCCCTCGAGGAGCCACCGAACGCGGTGCTGGCCCTGCTCGCCGCGGCGATCGACTGCTACGACAGCGAGCTGATGGGCGATCACGCAAGCTTCTTCGCGTGGGGTCGGCGCGGTCGGCCGCAGGCGGCGAGCGACATCTCGCGACGGGTACGAGCTCCGGCATCGCGGTAGCCGCTATGTGCTCGATGTGTCGCGCACAGGACCGATCCGATACCGCGTCCGCCTCGGCGACGCCCACATCGACGTCGACTTCCGCCGCACGGGCCGATACGAAGCCCGAATGGCGATCCCCGGGCGCGACTGCCGTGTGGTCTCGTCGGCGGCTGGAGCACACCACGACGTGGAGGTCGACGGCAGCGCCCACCTCTTCGTGAGCGACGACGGGAGCATTGTGCGTGCTCCTGTGCCCGGCGTCGTCGTGTCGGTGTGCGTGGCGGCCGGCGACCAAGTCGACATGGGCGACGCGGTGGCCGTCGTCGAGAGCATGAAGCTCGAGACCATCGTCTCCGCCGCAACCGCCGGTCGCGTGCGCGAAGTACTGGTCAGCGCCAACGTGCAGGTACCAGCCGGGGCTGTGCTCGTGCGGCTCGAGGAGGTCGCCGCCGCTTCGCCCGTGTCCGGAAATCGCGCTCCGGTTGCCCGCCCCCGGTGCACCGGCAGGCAGGCACGCCCGTCGAACGCTGCGTCGCCAACGTGCTCACACTCAGCAACCTCCTGCTCGGCTACGACATCGGTCCCGGCGATGCGCGCGCCGCAGCCGATGACGAGGCCGACGTCTACCTCGCGCTCGGTGCCGACCCCGAGGTCCTCCGGCGCGAGATCGATCTCCTGAAGCTCTTCGCCGATCTGCAGATGCTCTTCCGGAACCGGCACGAACTCGCCGACGACGAGGTCAGAGTTCGCAGTCCGCGGGAGCACTTCTTCGCGTATCTCCGCTCACTCGACACCGATTCGCGAAGGGTTACCCGGCCGGTTCGTCGACGACCTCCGGCGGGCGCTCGCTCACTACGGCGTGCAATCCCTCGAGCCCGGCTCGGCCCTGCAGGGTGCTCTCTATCGGATCTTCCAGTCCGAGCAACGGGTGGCGACTCAACTGCCGGTAGTTGTCGCCGTGCTCGAGCGTTGGCTCCACGCCGTCGAGCCACTCACCGACACGAGTGGAGATGCACTGAGAGAGTGCCTCGACCACCTCATCGCGGCGACGGTGCACTCCTACCCGGTGATCGCCGACCTCGCCCGCGAGGTCCAGTACCAGCCAATTCGACAAGCCGGTGCTGGCCCGAGCAAGCGACGCCGAGCTCTCCGCGATGGAGCGGCATCTCGCCGCGCTCAATGCCAACTCCGACGACACACCGCGCGCTGGCCATGTCAGCGCCCTCGTCGCGTCCCCGCAACCACTGGCACCGGCACTCCTCGGCCGAATGTCCCGCGTCGGAGAAGCGGAGCAGTGGGTCGCGCTCGAGGTGATGACTCGCCGCTACTACCGCATGCGGGCTCTCGGTGACCTCGAGCCCGTAGAGTGGCTGCGGCCATCCGATGCTCCACAGCACGTACGACGACGCGGACGGCATCCGGGTCCACGTGCTCACGGCCACCGGCCCGATCGAACAGCTCGACGACATGGTCGCCGATGCTGCGAAGTGGGCGTGGGTCATGGTGGAGGGCCAGAGGATCGTGCTCGATCTGTACGCCTGGTCGGCGGGGCCGCTCGGCGATGCCGACGAGCTGGCCGGCGCCATCCGCGACGCGCTCGACGCGTCGCCGCTGCCTGCGACGGTCAGGCGAGTGGTCGTCGTCGCGGGCCGCGTCGGTTCGGAGCGGATGAGCTCCCTGCGGCATCACAGCGTTCCGGTGGTCGTCAGCAGGGTTTCCACGAGGACGAATTCCTGCGCGGGTTGCACCCGTTGATGGCGGCCCGGCTGCGGCTCTCCCAACTGCGGAACTTCACGATCGAGCGCCTCCCCGCTGGCGACGACGTCTACGTGTTCCACGCCCAGGGCACGCGACAACCCCGACGACGAGCGGCTGTTCGCCCTGGCCGAGGTCCGCGACCTCACAGCCGTGCACGACGACACCGGCCGCGTGGTCGTGCTCCCACAGCTCGAGCGGGTCCTTCTCGAGGCCCTCGCCGGTCTTCGCCAGTTCCAGGCCCCACGGCCGCCCGAGCGGCGCCTCCAGTGGAACCGAGTGCTGCTGCACGTGTGGCAGCCGTTCCTGCTCGACCACAGCGACATCCAGAACGTCGCCCGCCGGCTCGCTCCAGCGACCGAGGGGCTCGGTCTCGAGCGCATCGAGGTGCGCTGCCGCCGCCCTGATCCTGTGGATGGCGAGCTCCACGACCGAGTCCTACGTCTCTCCAACCCCAGCGGTACCGGCTTCGTGCTCACCGAGGGCGCACCCGTCGACCGAGCCGCTCCGTCCGCTCGACGAGTACACCCGCAAGGTGGTGCGCGCAAGACAACGTGGCACGCCGTACCCCTACGAGATCGTCGACATGGTCACGGCGCCACTCGCCGGCGGACGATCGGAGATTGCAGGCGGCTCGTTCACCGAGTACGACCTCGAGGGCGACCATCTGGTACAGGTCGTGCGTCCGTACGGTCGCAACACCGCGGCGATCGTGGTAGGCGTCGTTCGCAACGTCACCGAGCGATACCCCGAGGGCATGGCACGCGTGACCCTGCTGGGCGACCCGACGCGCATGCTGCGGTTCGCTTGCCGAGCCCGAATGCCGGCGGATCAACGCCGCCCTCGACCTGGCCGACGAGCTCGACGTCCCCGTCGACTGGTTCGCCCTCTCGGCGGGGGCGAAGATCGCCATGGACAGTGGCACCGAGAGCATGGACTGGATCGCGGCAGTGCTGCGGCGGATCATCGAGTTCACCCAGCGAGGTGGCGCCGTCAACGTGGTGGTGACCGGCATCAACGTCGGCGGCCAGCCGTACTGGAACGCCGAGGCCACGATGCTGATGCACACGAAGGGCATCTTGGTGATGACGCCCGACTCGGCGATGGTGCTCACCGGCAAGCAGGCGCTCGAGTACTCGGGCGGGGTGGCGGCCGACGACAACTTCGGCATCGGCGGCTACGAGCGCATCATGGGGCCCAATGGCCAGGCCCAGTACTGGGCACCCGACCTCGACGGCGCGATCGGCATCCTCCTCGGTCACCACGCTCACACCTATCGTGGCGCCGGGTGAGCGCTTCCCCCGGACGACGCCCACCACCGATCCGATCGACCGTGATGTGTGCAAGCCACCCCCACCACCTGGACGACAGCCCGTTCGCGACGGTGGGCGACATCTTCTCCGAGAGATACCAATCCCGACCGGCAAGCTGGCCTTCGACATCCGAACGGTGATGGCCGCCGTCGCCGACCAGGACCACGAGCCGCTCGAGCGTTGGCCGGCGATGCGCGGCGCCGACACCGCAGTCGTGTGGGATGCCCACCTCGGTGGCCACTCGGTCGCCCTGTTGGGAATCGAGTCGAGGCCACTCCCCCGCCGTGGCCTGGTACCCGCCGATGGGCCCGACAGCTTCTCGTCAGGCACGCTGTTCCCGCTGTCGTCGAAGAAGCTGGCCCGCGCCATCAACGGCGCCAGTGGCAACCGGCCGCTCGTCGTGCTCGCCAACCTGTCGGGGTTCGACGGCTCGCCGGACTCGTTGTGCTCGCTCCAGCTCGAGTACGGCGCCGAGATCGGTCGTGCGGTCGTGAACTTCCGCGGACCGATCGTGTTCTGTGTGATCTCCCGCTTCCACGGTGGCGCGTTCGTCGTGTTCTCCCAGGCGCTCAACGACAGCCTCGAGACGATCGCGGTCAAGGGCTCGCGGGCCTCGGTGATCGGTGGCGCCCCGGCCGCCGCGGTCGTGTTCGCCGGCGAGGTGAAGGCACGCGCCCGCGCCGACCTGCGAGTCACCGAGCTCGAGGAGTTGACCGCCAAGGCCGAAGGGGCCGAGCGGGCCGTCCTACGTTCCCGCTTGGCCGACGTCACCGCCACCGTGCGCTCGGAGAAGCTGGGCGAGGTGGCGTTGGAGTTCGACCAGGTGCACAGTGTCGAGCGAGCATTAGAGGTGGGTTCGGTCAGCATGCTCATCTCGGCGGAGCGGTTGCGCCCCGCACTGATCGACGCCGTCGAGCGGGGCATCCGCCGCGAGCTCGAGCGCCAACCGACACCGCCCGTCCGCTGATCATCCCGACCGGAGTCAGCCGGTGGCGGCCACCAGGCGATGGAACGCCTTGGCGAATCCGTCGACGATCTGGTCGTGGTCGGGGACGAGGTCGGCGTCGCACGCGATCCCGACGAACACCTTGCCGTCGTAGGTATAGATCGTGAAGCACATCGGCTGGTTGCCCGACAGCGGCGCCCAACCCACCATCCCCTCGACCTTCCGGCCGGCCAGGTAGACGGGCAGCGGTGGGCCCGGCACGTTGGTCAGCACACCGATGGCGCGGTTGGCCAAGAGGTCGACCGACGCGCGATACACCGTCTTGCCCAGCCCGGAGATGACCTCCTGGACGCGGAAGGCAAGCGCCGCCTCGT
Source organism: Ilumatobacteraceae bacterium (assembly GCA_963776935.1). Lineage (GTDB taxonomy): Bacteria > Actinomycetota > Acidimicrobiia > Acidimicrobiales > Ilumatobacteraceae > JALOLG01. The sequence continues at coordinate 1,264,309 of CAVZOP010000002.1, forward strand.
GCCCGCCCTTGATCCGGCCCATCCGGTGACGGACCACGTCGAGCACCTCCAACGGGTCGGCGATGTTCGTCGGCAACTCGAGTTGGACGATCGCGAAGCTGTTGCCCAACTCCTCAGGCAACGTTGTGTCGAGTGCTTTCAGGTTCACCGGGATCATCCAGTTGACCGACGCGGACACAGCGTCGTGGGCGTCCAGATAGGCGCGCAGGGTTCCGGCGACACAGGTGACCAACACGTCGTTCACCGTGGCGTGGTTGGCGTGGGCGACGGCCTTGACGTCGCCGAGGCTCAGCGACGACGACCAGGCGACCGCCTTGCGAGTGCCGACCGCACCTGTCCAGCAGGTCGTGTCGTTGCGCGTGCCGAGCAGCAGCTTGCGGGCGAAGTCGATGTCGCCCGGCGCAGCAGAGAACAGATCGATCAGCGGGCCGCCATCGGCCGGCCGCGGACGCATCGCAGCGCGCAGCCACGAGGCGGTCGACTCCGCCGACGCGGCCGCCAGTGTGGCGGCGCTGTGGGCGGCGCCGACCGGATTGGTGACCGCTGTCCGGGCGAGCTCGACCGACTCACCCACCGCGCCCGCGGCGCCGTGCACGAGTGAACGGCCGAGCGCGCCGAGCCGCTCCGATGTCACCCCCACCGGATGGCTCACGACGTCGCCGACGGCGCCGGCCACCTGACCGGCGAGCTCGGCCAGATCCTTGGTCACCGACGCCGCCCCCGCGGTCAGCTCGTGTCGCAACGGCTGGCCCGGCGCCGCCGTCGCGGCCGCGTGCAGGTGGACCGGCGGGGCGAGGATCGCACCGCCCTCCGGCGCGGCGTCGAAGAGACTCATCGCCAACTGCACCATGCGGATGCCGTCGGCGATCGCATGGTGGCTGCGGGTGAAGAGCGCGCTCCCGCCGTTGTAACCGTCGACGAGGTACATCCGCCACAGCGGTGCGCCGCGATCGAGTGGCACCGTCCGCTGCGAAGCGATCAAGTGCTGCAACGTGGCGTCGTCACCGGGCTCGGGCAGGACGACGTGCTCGATGTGGGCGTCGAGGTCGACACCGGGCTGCTCGTCCCAGTACCAGGCGCCGTCCTCGTCGCGCCGGGCCACACTGCGGAACACCTGATAGCGATCCCACAACCGCTCCCTCACCACGGCGCGCAAGCGGTCCCATGCGATCGGCGCCGCGGTCCAGACCAGCGAGTCGACGACCATCAGGTTGGTGGGACGGTCCATCTCCAGCCACAGCGCGTCCTGCACCCCGAGTCGCCGACGTTCACTCATTTCTCGCTCCTGTCCGGCAACATGGTCCGACACGGCCATGATGGCCCGGCGCGGTCCACGTCGACCAGGGTCGATGGTCACCGAATCGCGCCAGCGGAGACGTCATCGCGGCGCCGTCGCTGATCGTCGTGGCGCCGGACGGGAGCGGGGCGACGCGCGGAAACGGGGCCGCGAGCGGCCCCGTTCCTTGTTCCTGTGACGGCAGGGTTCAGGCTGCCTTCACTCCGATTCGACGTACCGCCGTGGGCTTTGCGGCCGCCCGCTTGGCGACGGGTGCCTTGTGCTCGAGGCGCACCAGCGCCGGATGCATCGCCTTCATCATCTTGCGGACGAAAGCGGCCTGATGGTCGACGACCCGCCGGCGGAACTTCAGCTGGCTGTCGACGACCTCCGTCAGCGTGGGCACCTGGTCGAGGAACGCCCATTGCGGACGTTCGGGGACGTACTCGGCGACCGACTCAGCAGCCCGGCCCGTGAACCTCACGATGGGCTCCTCCAGACGAGTCACGCTCGTCAGGTAGCCGTCCTGCCACTTCTTGATATTGGTCATCACGGTGGTCATTGCCACCTCCTCTGAGCCTTTCGGGCTCAGTTTCAGTATGCGCCTCAGTGCTAATATTTGCAAGCGATCTGATATGTGACAGTTAGCACTTGACCGCAGCGGGCGTCGGTTCAGCGGTCCCCCGACCGGCCCCGCCGAAGGGCTTCGATGAGCTCCGGAATCGCGTCACCGACGTCGCCGACGACCCCGAAGTGCGGCCAGCCGGAACACGACGGCGTTCGGGTCGCGATTGATGGCGACGATCGTCGCCGAATCCTGCATCCCGACGACATGCTGCAGCGCACCGGAGATGCCACAGGCCACGTACAGGCGTGGGTGGACCGTGGCGCCGGTCTGACCGACTTGTTGGGCCCGTTCGGCCAGCCCCGCCTCGACCGCGCCGCGGGACGCGGCGACCCGCCCGCCGATCGTCTTGGCCAGGTCCTCGATGAGATGCCAGCTGGCGGCGTCGCATCCGGCGCCACCGGCGATGACGACGTCGGCGTCGCGGAGGTCGACATCGGCACCACTGATCCGGCGCTCGAGAACCTCGACCCGCAGATCCGTCTCGGACAACGACACGTCGAGCCGGACGACGCGGGGCCGGCGGGGAGCCTCACGCAGGTCGAACACGCCCGGCCGGACGGTCGCCATCTGTGGCCGCGCTTCGGGACACAGACACGTCGCCAGCACACCGCCGGCCATCGCCGGACGCACCATGTGCAGCAGCCCGTCATATGTCGTGCCGAGGCGGGTCCAGGAATCGACGTACAGATCGGTGCAGTCCGCCGCCAAGCCGGTGTCGAGCATCGACGCGACCCGGGGCGCGAGGTCACGTCCGGTCGTCGTGGCCGCGAACAGGACCGCCACCGGCGCTCGATCTCGGACCGCGTCGGCGATGACCCGCGCGTAGGGCTCGGCCAGATAGGTGGTCAAGGCGGGATCTTCGGCGAGGTAGACCACATCGGCTCCGTGGCGGCCGGCGTCCTGTACCGCCGAGCCGGCCGCGGCCGAGAGCACGACCGCGCCGACCCCGCCACCGAGCGCGGGAGCGAGCGTGGTTGCTTTCGACAGCAACTCGAGCGTGGCGCGATCCAGGGTGCCGTCGGCCATCTGGCCCACGACCCACACGCTCGCGTCGCCATCGTGTCCGTTCCCACCGGGCCGTTCCCCGGGCGTCTCGGGCACGTCCGCTGCTGCCGCGACTCGTTCTCCCGCCGTGAACGCGCCCCGGTCGACCAGCTCGCGTACGAGGTCGTCGTACCCGAAGCCGTCCCCATCGACATACCTGCAGCCGCGGTCGGGCCATGGCGACGGAGTCATCCTGGCGACCTTGGTCGGTGAGGCCGCCAGACCGACCTTGGCCGGGTCGAGACCGATCTCGTCGGCACTGACGACTTCCACCGTGGCCGCCGCGGCCCGGCGTCGCCCGGGCAACGTCGGGTACCGAGGCGCGTAGCCGGTTTCGCTCACGGTGACCACCGCCGGCAGAGGAAGGCGCAGACGCTCGAATCCACCTTCGACCACGCGACGCGCGATCAGCGACTCGCCGTCGACGGCGAGCGACTCGCAGCCGGTCGCCTGCGGCCATCCGAGGCGTTGCGCCACGGAGGGTCCCACCTGGCCGGTCTCGCCATCGATCGCCGAGATCCCGCACAGCACCAGGTCGGCGCCGCCGATCCACTCGATGGCCGCCGCCAGAGCGTTGGCGGTCGCCCAGGTGTCCGAGCCCGCCAGTGCGTGGTCGCACAACAACACGGCCCGGCCGGCACCGGCGGCGACGGCTTGACGGAGCGCTTCCTCGGCCCGGCGTGGGCCCATCGACAACGCGCACACCTCGTCGGCGAGCTGCACCGCGGCTTCGATTGCGTGCATGTCGGCAGGATTCGTGATGGCCGCCGCCGACCGGTCGATGGTTCCATCGGCGCGAACACCCACGCCGCCGAGTCGCAGATCAGGAACCTGCTTGACGAGCACGATCGCTTTCATCGGACTCGCCGGGCCTCCGACCTCATACGGTCATCGTCGGTCATCGAAACCGTCGTCGGTAGAGGACATCGTCCCTACCCGTGCGCAAACGGTGCACCCCGACGCGCGCTCCCATGGCGCCCCATCGCCGCCCCGCGGACCGACGTCGGTTGTCAGTGCCTCGCGCTGAGCTCGACGGTGGTCCCGCGGAGGTACTCGTCGATCGTGGCGGCGATGCGCTTGCCGTCGCCCATCGCCAGGATGACGGTGGCCGAACCGCGCACGATGTCGCCGCCGGCGAACACGCCAGGCAGGTTGGTCATGCCGTGCTCATCGGCCGCGAGGTACCCACGATTCGTCAGGGCGAGGTCCGGCGACGACGACGTGAGCAGCGGGTTGGCGCGGGTACCGACCGCGACCACGACGGTGTCACATGGAATGACCCGTTCCGATCCCTCGATCGGCACGGGCGCTCGCCGCCCCGACGCATCGGGCTCGCCGAGTTCGGTGTCGACGCAACGCAGCCCGGTGACCCAGCGGTCGGCGTCCCCTTCGATGGCGATCGGGCTCACCTGGAACTCGAACGTCACGCCCTCCTGCTCGGCGTGGTGAACCTCCTCGATCCGCGCGGGCATCTCCGGTCGATTGCGCCGGTAGACGATCGTCGCCCGTTCGGCACCGAGGCGCCGCGCCGTACGGACCGAGTCGATGGCCACGTTGCCTCCACCGATCACGACCACACGTCGGCCGTGGAGGACGGGTGTGTCGGCGTCGGGGAACGCGTAGGCCTGCATCAGGTTCACGCGGGTCAGGTACTCGTTGGCCGTGTAGACGCCCTTCAGCCCCTCGCCAGGGATGTCGAGGAACATCGGCAGCCCGGCGCCGACGGCGATGAACAGGGCGTCAAAACGGTCACGCAGGTCGTCGAGCGTGTAGGTGCGCCCGATCACCACGTTGCACTCGAAGTGGACACCGAGGGCTTCCAGCCGGTGCACTTCGTGCTCGACCACCTCGTTGGGGAGCCGGAACTCGGGGATCCCATAGGACAGCACGCCACCTGGCAGATGCAGGGCCTCGTACACCGTCACGTCGTGCCCACGGCGGGCCAGCTCGCCCGCTGCCGTGAGACCGCCCGGGCCGGACCCGACGATCGCCACGCGCTTGCCGGAGGGCTCGAACGCCGACTCGTCCTCGTGCAGATGGCCACGAGCCCAGTCGGCGACGAAGCGCTCGAGATGTCCGATGGCCACTGGCGCGCCCTTGCGGCCCCTGACGCATTCAGCCTCGCACTGGTGCTCTTGCGGACACACCCGACCGGTCACCGCCGGCAGGGCGTTGTCACCGAACAGAACGCTTGCCGCCCCGGCGAGGTCGCCGTCCTCGATGTGCCTGATGAACGTGGGGATGTCGACCGCCACCGGGCAACCCTCGACGCAGGTCGCACGCTTGCACGCCAGGCAGCGTTGCGCCTCGAGCATCGCCAGCTGCTCGGTGAACCCGAGGTTGACCTCGTCGAACGTTCCCGACCGCTCGCGCGGATCGCGCGCTGGCATCTCCTGACGGCCGATCGCCAGTCGTTCGCGCTTCGAGAGCGGCTCACCGCGCACGCCGTCACTCATCCCGACCCCCGGCACACGTGACTCGAGGCAGCCCGTTCTGATTCGCTGTATGTGCTGAGCCGATCGGACAGCTCGTCGAAGTCGACGCCGTGGGCGTCGAACTCGGGGCCGTCGACGCACGCGAAGCGCATCACCCCGTCGACCGTCACTCGGCAGCCGCCGCACATCCCCGTGCCGTCGACCATGATCGGGTTGAGCGAGACGATCGTGCGCACCCCAACTGGTTCGGTGACCGCCGCGACGGCGCGCATCATCGGCACCGGTCCGGCTGCATAGACGACATCCACGGACCGCGTCGCGAGGAGGTCGCGCAGAGCATCGGTGACCAGTCCGGCCCGTCCCGTGCTCCCGTCGTCGGTGCACACGACCAGGTCGCCGAAGGATGCGAACTCCGCCTCGAACAACACGCTCGTGCTGGTTCGGGCGCCCAGCACCGTGATCACGTCGGCGCCGAGCTCGTCGAGGCGGCGGGCGATCGGGAACATCACGGCCGCGCCCACCCCGCCGGCCACACAGACCGCGGTGCCGTCGGCGACAAGATCGCTCGGGCGGCCGAGCGGACCGACGATGTCGTGGATCCGGTCACCGGGTGCGAGCGCGACCAGATCGGACGTGCTCTTGCCGACCGCCTGGATGACGAGAACGATCGATCCGTCTGCCGAGTCGCTCTCGGCGATCGTCAGCGGGATGCGCTCGGCGCCCGGACCGATCCGGACGATGACGAACTGACCGGGCTGGCGTGCTGCCGCGACCCGTGGAGCCATGACGACCAGCCGGTGGACATCGGCCGAGAGCTTGGTGTTGGACAGCACCTCGTGACCCGGAGTGTCGTGACCCGGACTGCTCACGACGCTCGGCGGTTGGTCATTGGTCATGGGCGCGCTCCCTCTCGGCGTTTGTACCGACGGTATTGACCGCGGCCGGCGATGTCCCGGGCCTTCCGACCCTGATCTGGAAGATTTGGGCGCTGCGAGCACGACTCGGCACCGTGCCGCGCGCATGGACCTTTGGCACTGTCGCCACGGTCCGCTGCACGACAAGATGAGGATGACCAGCGCATCGGGCGCAGACCGGAAGGGGTCCTGCGATGACCAATCAGACCGACGTCATCGACCTTCTGCTCGGCGATCATCGATTGATCGCCGGGCTTGCGGAGCAACTCGAAGCCGCCGACGATCCCACCGAGATCCGCCGTCTGTTCCTGCGCATCGTCGAGGAACTGGCCGCCCACGAGGCCGCTGAGCAAGAGGTGGTGTTCCCAGCGTTCCGGACCACCTGCGAGTCCGCCGGCGACGGCACGCTCGCCCACCGCATGGGTGAGCACGAGGAGCTGAACGGGTTGCTCGTGGAGATGCGCAGCCTCGCGCCCGACTGCTTCGGGTTCACGAAACGTGGCAGCGCGCTGCTGCTCGAGGTCAAGAGCCATTTCGAGCAGGAGGAAGAGTCGGTGTTCACCGACATGCGGGCCGCTTTCAGCTCCGACGAACTCGCTGAGTTGGGCCGGCGCGCACTCGCGGTGAAGCAGCACTCCCCTGCGTTCCCTGACGACCATCCGCACATCGCCGCCGAGCGCTGACCGCACCCAAGGCCCAGGGGCGAGGTGCCGAACCGAAGCAGCTTCGTCCGACCGCAGGTCTGAACGACAGCTTCTCCCCGTGTCGTCCTCCTCGTGATGTTCTCAGTGGTGCTTCAGGTGGTCACGGATGAACTCGAGGATCGAGATGTGCTTGGCGGTGTCGTGCAGCATCAGATCGACGAGTAGCGGCTGCAACGATGACCGGGGAGCCTGCCGCAAGGCCTTTCGGAGCTGGCGCAACTCCTTGGCGTCACTCTTCTCGAACGCGAGCAGGCGTTTTGTCTCCTGAAGCAACTCGGGATCCGAGCGATCGACCATGGTGGGCGTTCGCGGCTCTACCTCCACTTCCCATACGAACGACTTGAGCTCGTTGGCCATCTCGGCGAACACGCGGTGGTGTCGCCGTTCGTCCTCGAGGATCAGACGAACGAGGTACTGGACGGCGCCGCCGCCCGACGACTTCCCCGCCACCCGTTCGTACGATGCGAGTGCCGTGCCCTCACGTTCGCCGTGCGTCTCCAACATGTGGAGCACCGCGTGCTCCACATCGCGCTCCGGCGCCCGGCGGGGGTCGTTGTGGAACTGACGGCTCCGGGGTAAGTCCAGGAACGGGTCCTCGAGCGTCATGGCACCCTCCTCTACGCGTACGCACACGAGACGCGAACGTGTTTCGACAACAACACCTCGCGGCCGAACCCACCAGTGCCGGAAGTCCCACGAGCGCGGATTACGCCGGACCGGCGTCCGAGCGACCCTGCTTCTGATTGATGCGAAGGCGGGCTCAGTCAGGCTGCCTGGCGGTCGACGCGATCGTCGATGACGCCATCACCAGCACCCGTGTGAAGGCGCTGTCGGACTGAGCTGGAGCAGAAGGTTCTCAGTGAGTCGGGTGTTGACGCCGCGCCTTGGCGATCCGTGACCCAACCGCGTAGACGCCGGCGCCGACGGCAACCCCCATGATGACATCGCGTGCAACGGCGAACACGATGCCACCGGCAGCGAATCCGATTCCGATGAGGGCAGTGTTCGTCCGAGCATCTGCCGTCGTCCGCGTCGATGTTGCCTGCGGGGCCGTCGGAGGCGTGCGCTGCCCCGTCCGGGACCGAGCGGCGGGTGCCGGTGTCGCGGCCTCGCGGGTGGGGGTGCCGCGCCACGCGTCGTGCAGCTTGAGCGAGGCGCCGGTGTGGAGGATGGCGCCGGTGTACACCCGTCCGGCGAGCGCGACGAGACCGGCGATGGCAGCGAGAGTGAAACCGGCAGCGATGATGGGTTCCCACCATGCTGCGGCTCCGAGCGCGACGCGCCCGGGCATGGCGAACGCGGCCGTCGCCGGGAAGAACGACACGAGCGTGGCCCAACCCCCTTCCGGGTCGTTGGAGACCGCGATCAGCGAGGCCCAATATCCGACGATCAGGAGTGTCGTGACCGGTGCGGCGATGCTCGACGCATCCTCGGTTCGCGACGCCAGCGAACCGAACGCTCCGTAGGCCATCGCATAGAGGGCGTAGCCGAGCACGAACCACACGACGACCCACGTGAGCACGTCGGCGCCGATGGCCGGGATGTCGACGGAGTCGACCACCAGTGTTGCGATGAGGGCGGCCAGCGCGGTCACGGCGAACTGGGCGAAGCCGATCAGCCCGATTCCGGTGACCTTCCCGGCGAGCAGCGCGCGGGCGGGCATGCGAGCCAGCAGTACCTCGACGACGCGGCTCGACTTCTCCTGCACGACGCCGGTGAGCACGAGCTGCCCGTACGTGGCCACGGCGACCAGGAGGAGGATGGACATGATGTAGGCAGCCGTTTCGTCATCGGGGCTGCGTCCGGCGGTGATGCCCAGCTCTTCGTTCTCGACGGAAACCGGTGCGGCCAGGGTGGCGAGCTGATCAGGTGTGATCCCGGCGACTGCCGCCCGCTCCTGTACGGCAACGAGTTGGATGGCGCCGGTGATCACCGCCCGCAGCCGCTCGTCCGCCTCTCCTCGCCACTCCAGTCGTTGTGCGTCGACGACGAGCACGTCGATGTCCTTGTCGCGCACTGCCTGTTCCCCGGCTGCCACGTCGTCGTAGTCGTGCACGCGCACCGTCACGTCGACCGCCTTCCCCTGCTCGGTCACCACGCTCGCCAGCTCCACGGGGATCGCGCCGGTGAACCCGACGTCCCTCGTGACCTTGTCGTTCTCGGCCAGCGACGGCACGACGATCGCGGCAACGACGACCAGAAGCATGAGCGCCGTGCCCGCCCACAGCCCCTTGGAACGACTCCGCTCGCGAATCTCGCGGCGGGCCACCAGCCAGCTCTGCCATGCGGCGCTCATGCCGCCACCGCCCGGCGGAACAACTCCGACAGTGTCGGTGGCTGATAGGCGAACGAGACGATGTCCGTGGTCCGGCGGGCGACGGCGATGACGGAGGCGAAGTCGGCATCGCTTGCGACCCGGAGGCGGGCCTCACCCTGCTTCGACGCCAGGAGCTCGACCGAGGGCAACGTCGACCAGTCGGGTGCCACGCCCTGGTACCGGATCTCGACGAACCGCTCGGGAACCGCAGCTCGGACCTCGTCGAGTCCGCCTGACAAGACGACCCGGCCGTGATCGATGATCACGACGTCCTCGCACAGGTCCTCGACCAGGTCCAGCTGATGGCTCGAGAACAGCACCGTGGACCCGGCCGCCGCGACGTCGGTGAGCAGCTCACCCATCGAGGCCATCGCCAGCGGGTCGAGCCCGGAGAACGGCTCGTCGAGCACGAGCAGCTCCGGCTCGTTGACCAGGGCCGCGACCAGCTGAACGCGTTGCTGGTTGCCGTGTGACAACGCGTCCACGCGGTCGAACCGGCGGTCGGCCAAACCGAGACGCTCGAGCCAGTTGTCGACGCTGTGCCCGACGTCGCTCGCCGCGCGGCCGCACAACTCCCCGAGGTACACCAGCTGATCCCGCACCCGCATGCGGGGGTACAGGCCCCGCTCCTCGGGCATGTATCCGAACCGCATCCGCTCGGCGCTGCCAATGACGCCGCCCCGCCACCGCACCGCGCCGGCATCCAGCTCGACGAGGCCGAACACGGCACGCATCGCCGTCGTCTTGCCGGCCCCATTGGGACCCAGGAAGCCGGTCAGCCGGGCGGGCCGGACCGCGAACGTGCAGCCGTCAAGGGCGGCGAGGTCGCCGAACCGCTTGCTCGCCGCGTCGAACTCGAGCATCGTTGCACCTCTCGACTTCAACCGTGCCCGATCACGCCGCTGCTCGGTAGGGGCGAATGGCCCAATGCGCTGGGACGCCGTGTCCCGCGCGAGCGCAGGGCCTTTGGACCCTTGGACGGTGTCGCCCGCGAGGCGGAGTGTGGGAAGGGTAGGAGGAGCCATGGAACAGTTGTGGATCCGTGCTGGGCGCTGGATCAGTCGGCGCACGGTGATCGTCTCGATCGCGGTGCTCGCCAGTCACTGCCCTGCTGGCGGTCGGAGCAGGTCGATTGAAGTTCGAGACGGGTCAGGACAGTTACCTCGACGCCGACTCGCAAGCCGCCCAGGACAATCACCGATATCAGGAGCTGTTCGGTGGCGAGAGCATGGTGGTGATGTTCACGATGCCCGAGGGCACCACCGTCGTCGACCTGTTCACCCCCGACAACCTCGCCCGCTTCGAATCGCTCGGCGACACCCTGCACGAACCTGGCTCGGGTGTCGAGAATCTGATCACTCCGGTCACGGCGCTCCAGTGGACCCAGGACATGGTGACCTCGGGCGCCGCGACACGGATCATCGCCGCGGCGACCGAACGTGAGCCCGACGCCACCGCTGTCGCGCTGCGTGAGGACGATCTGGCGCTGACGTTTCGCGGGTGGCGGCAGCTGGGGAGACGTCACTCGACAATCCGGAGTGGCGGCGGTTCCTTCTGTTCGACAACTCGGGCTTCTCGGTCGCCGACGACGGTTCGGTCGTCGCGCCACCCGACGACGAGCTCGTCGTGCGCAAGGCCCTCCTGACGTCGTTTCCCGATCCGCAACATGCGCTGGTCATCGCAACCGTGCAGGGCAACGCGTCGCTCGATGATCTGGCGATCGGTTCGGAGGCGGTGAAGGCGGCGGTCGCCGCTGAGGGGTTCGAGGGCACCGACGTGATGGTCACGGGCACGCCCACGTTCCTCACCGACATCAACGACTACCTCCAGGGTGGGATGTTCAGTCTGGGCGCGATCGCCTTCGCCGTGATGATCGTGGTGCTGCTCCTGGTGTTCCGAGTGCGGTGGCGTCTCTTGCCCCTGCCCGCGGTGATCCTCGGGATCCTGTGGGGCTTCGGACTGTTCGGCTTCCTCGGGGGAAGCTTGTCACTCGTGACGATCTCGGGCCTGCCGATCCTGATCGGGATCGGTGTGGAGTTCGCGATCCAGATCCACAACCGGGTCGAGGAGGAGTGCGTTCTCGACCCAGGTGTCGACCCGTTCGCCGAGACGCTGCGCCGGCTCGGGCCGCCGATGGTCGTGGCCACGGTGTCAGCGATGATCGCGTTCCTGGCGATGCGGATCTCGCGGGTGCCGATGATCCAGGACTTCGGCGTGCTGTTGGCGACCGGGATCGTGATGCTGCTCGTGACCGGCATCGTCGTCCCGCTCACCGTCTTGGGAGCCCGGGAGCGGCGGAGCCCCACGACGCGCGTGCGGTTCGGGGCCACCGAACGGATCCTGCAGTGGCTCGGATCGCTCCCGCGCGGCGGTGCTTCCACTCGTCGCGGCGGCGGTCGTGCTGCCCTTCGTCGGGGTGTACCTCGAGTCCCGCAGCGAGATCGAGAGCGATCCCATCAACTGGGCCGACCAGTCGACCGACACCATCCGGGATGCCCGGCGCCTCGAGAACGAGGTCGACTTCGCGACGACGCTCGGCATCTTCCTCGAGACGTCCGCCGCGGATTCCAACGGCATCTTCACCGACGAGATGGCCGCGTTCACTCACGACTTCGTGAACGACCAACTCGAGGCGGAGACGCCAACCCTCGTCCAGGCGTCGAGCCTCGTCTCCACGGTGGCGTCGTTGATCGAGGTGCCCGGCACCACGCCGTTGGCGCCGACCGGCTCCGATCTCCTCGAGGCCTACTCGATCGCCCCGCCCGACATCCAGCGACTGCTCGTCGCCGATGACGGCAACGCCGCGCAGGTGCTGTTCCAGGTCGGGCCGTCGTCGCTCGGCGAGAGGTCTGGTCTGGTCGAGCGGATCGAGATGTCGATCGCCGATCCGGCGTCCGGTTCCAGTCTGTTGCCGAGCGACGCCTCGGCGACGCCGGCCGGCCTGGCAACCGTCGGCGTGGGGCTGTACGAGAACCTCACGTCCAACCGTGCCGCGCTGACGATCGTCAGCCTGCTGCTCGTGGCGGCATGGCTCATGCTGCGCTATGGCGATTGGGGGCGGGCGGCGTTGACGATGATCCCGATCCTGCTCGCCGTCGGTGGCTCGGCGACGGTGGTCTCGTTGCTCGGCATCACGCTCAGCCCGCTGACGACGGTCAGCGGACCGCTGGTGATCGCGACGTGCGCCGAGTTCTCGTCGCTGCTGACCGGTCGCTACGTGGAGGGGCGCCTCGACGGTCTGTCGCCCGACGACGCGAGGGCGCGCGCCTCGGAACGAACCGGACGGGCGTTCATCGCCTCGGCGCTGACGACGGTCGGTGGTTTTGCGGTGCTGATGTTCGCCGCACTCCCGCTGCTCCGCGGGTTCGGTGCGATCGTGACGATCAACATCACCGTCGCCGTCCTGAGCGCCCTCGTGGTCGTGCCACCGCTCGCGGTGTGGGCCGACGAACGCGGCTGGTTCCGTGCCGCCGAGCCCATTCCGCATCGCCTCGACCTGGCTCCCCAGCGACTGGTCGCCGGCGGCGCTGGCCGTCGTCCTGGTGGCTCTCGCGGCGTGGATGACCGTCGATGTCACACGGTCCGAGGAGACCGTCGTCGCCGCTTCCGCCGGACCGCCGTCCGGCCCGCCTGCCACCCTCGCACCGCCGACGACGACCACGACAACCACCACGACGATCGCTCCCCCGCTGGCACCTGGTGTCACGACGATCCCAGCCGCCCCCGAAACGCTCCCCCCAGGACCGCCAGAACGTCCGGCCGGACTGGTGGCCGGCCTCTTCTATGACGCGCTCACTGGTGCCGGCGTCGATCCGGGAATCGCCCGCTGTGCCGCCGACGAGCTCCTCGCCAATACGCCGGAAGCCGACTTGTTGGCGATGGGAATCGCCGAGACGCCACGCCCGCCCGAGGTCGACGCATTGCTCGCCGACGCGGCGCTGTCCTGCGGCGTCTCGCAGGCGACGCTCGACCAGCTGGCGGCACCCTGATCCGCGCGCTGACCCCGTTCGAGGGCGTGACGTCGGGACGTTCGCCTCTGGTTCGCTGCGCCGCGGAGCGCTGCAATGGTGACGTCGAAACGAGGAGGCTGCGATGAGAGTGAGCGAGTTGATGCACACGCCCGCCGTTACATGTGCGCCCACCGCGACACTCCGCGAGGTCGGCCAGTTGATGGCACGCCGTCATGTGGGCAGTGTCGTCGTGATCGACCAGGTGGGTGAGGTGGCCGGCATCGTGACTGATCGCGACATCGTGCTCCGCGCCGTGGCCGAGGGACGCTCGGCCGATGTCACGGTCGACACCGTGATGACCAGGAACGTGGCGACGATCGACACTCGCGCCGATATCGCCGACGCCACCGCCACGATGATGAAGCGACGAGTGCGTCGCCTCCCGGTAGTTGACGAGCGCGGTCACGTACACGGCGTGGTGACCCTCGACGACATGCTGCGCGACATGGGCCGTCAGGCCGACGAGATGGGCGACGTTCTGCTCTCGCAATCGTCGTCACTCTCACACGAGACGTGAGATGCGAGACACGGTGGCGAGCCGTGGCCGGGCGTCTCGGCGGAGTGGTCATGCGCGTCCGACAATTCGTCGGGCCGGATCCTGGACTGCCGTCGCGGGATGGGGCACGCTGACGTCCGATGACTGTCCATATCGTCCTCACATCCGCCGATCGGGCCGTCGACACGCTGATCCGGACGCTGGAACAGCGGGGGTTCGTCGTCATCGCTCCGACGGTGCGCGATGGTGCGATCGTGCTCGACGAAGTGCACGACGTCTCCGCGCTCCCGATCGGATGGACGGACGAACAGGAGGCCGCGACGTACCGGCTCCGTCGCCGCGATGACCGATCCCTCTTCGCCTACGCGGTCGGGCCATCGTCGCCGCGACGCTTCTTGTCGCCGCCAACGCGGACGTTGTGGTCGGCGGTGCGGGTCGGCGACGGGTTCGAGCTCGTCGACGACGTGGTCGAGCCACCCGCATACGCCTTCGTCGGGGTGAGGGCGTGCGAGTTGGCGGCGATCGCCGTCCAGGACCGGGTGTTGCGCGATGCACCGCATCCCGACCCTTCGTACGTCGAGGCCCGGGAGCGAGCGTTCTTCGTAGGCGTGAACTGCGGCAGCCCGGCCGCGACCTGCTTCTGCACGTCGATGGGCACCGGTCCGGCGGTCGAAGCCGGCCACGACCTCGCCGTGACCGAACTGCTCGACGGTGCCCGCCACGAGTTGGTCGTCGAGGTCGGGTCGGAGCGCGGCGCCGAGGTGCTGGCCGAGCTCCAGTCGATCGTGCCGTGGCGAATCGCGACCGACGACGATGTCGGGGCCGTGCGCGACGTCGTCGCCGGAAGCGTCGTGCGGATGACACGGCGGCTCGACCCCGCCGGCGCTCGCGACGTGCTGATCTCCAATCTGGAGCACGCACGTTGGGACGATGTCGCGCAGCGCTGCTTGTCCTGCACGAACTGCACGCTGGTGTGCCCCACCTGCTTCTGCAGTGCCGTCGAGGACGTCAGCTCCCTCGATGGCGACCATGCCGAGCGCGTCCAGCGGTGGGACTCGTGCTTCACGCTCGGCCATTCGACGCTCCACGGGGCGGGCAGCGTGCGCGGCGACACCCGGTCGCGGTACCGGCAGTGGCTGACGCACAAGCTCTCCACGTGGTGGGACCAGTTCGACGAGTCCGGGTGCGTCGGTTGCGGCCGCTGCATCGCCTGGTGCCCGGCCGGCATCGATCTCACGGTCGAAGTCGCCGCGATAGCGGCCGGGAGTGACGGATGAGAACCTCCGAGATCCGCGATCTGCTCGCCGAACAATCGGTGCTCCGCGACCTCGAACCGGCCGACATCGACCTGATGGCAGGGTGCGGCCGCAACGAGGTGTTCGCGGCCGGCAGCTTCCTCGCCCGAGAAGGCGAGACCGCCGACCGGTTCTACGTCGTCCGTCAGGGCAAGGTGGCGCTCGAGCTGCACGCGCCGACCGGGCCGTTGCTGATCGAGACGCTCGGAGCCGGCGAACTCGTCGGGTGGTCGTGGTTGTTCCCGCCGTATCGGTGGACGTACGACGTCGAGGCGATCGATCAGACGCGAGTGACGACGATCGAGTCGGCCTGCCTGCGGGCCAAGTGCGACTCCGATCCGGCGTTCGGGTACCGCCTCATGAAGCGGTTCGCGCAGGTCGTCGTCGACCGCCTCCAGGCCACGCGGTTCCGCCTCCTCGACCTCTACGGGAACGCCGATGCCACTTGACCCGTGTGCGCCGTTCGCCGACTCCCGCCGCCGCGTGCGCCCGTCGGGCCGATGGTGCCGACGCGCTACCGGGTCGCGACACGCGAGCCGGAGAATGCCGACACGGTCACGCTCGCCCTCGAACCGATCGACGAACCGATCGACGAACCGGAACCCGGCCAGTTCACGATGCTGTACACGTTCGGGGTGGGTGAGGTACCGATCTCGGTGAGCGGCTGCCCGCGCCAGGAGGCCGGGGCACTCCGGCACACCATCCGGGGTGTCGGCGCGACGACGCGAGCGTTGTGTCGTCTCGAGCCGGGTTCGGTCGTCGGCGTGCGCGGCCCGTTCGGCGCCGGCTGGGCGGTTTCGGGAGCTACGCGGTCCGACGTGGTGGTCGTGGGGGGCGGCATCGGTTTGGCCCCATTGCGCCCGGTCGTCCGCGCGCTGTTCGAGGACCGGGACCGATTCGACGAGGTCACGGTGCTGATCGGCGCCCGGACTCCCAACGAGCTCCTGTTCGGGGCGGAGGTCGACGCCTGGGCGCGACGCGCCGACGCCCACGTGGCCGTCACCGTCGACGCGGCACCCCGTGGTTGGGACGGCCATGTCGGCTTGGTGACGACGTTGCTCGACCATCTGACGATCACGCCGGGGCACACCACCGTCTTCCTCTGCGGACCAGAGGTGATGATTCGCGTCGTGGCCCGCAACCTCGTCGACGCCGGGGTCGATGCCGATCGGATCCTCGTCTCTCTGGAGCGGAACATGCACTGTGCAGTGCGCCAGTGCGGCCACTGCCAGCTCGGACCATTGTTCATCTGCGCCGACGGCCCGGTCGTCACCTGGGCCACGGCCGACCCGCTGCTGGCGGTGCGACGGTGGTGAGCACCGCTGCCCGCCCGACGCTCGCGGTGTGGAAGTTCGCGTCGTGCGACGGGTGCCAGCTCTCGTTGCTCGACTGCGAGGACGAACTGCTGGCCGTTGCCGATCGGGTGCAGGTGGCGTACTTCCTGGAGGCAACTCGAGCGACGGTCGCCGGTCCGTATGACCTGTCGCTGGTCGAAGGTTCGATCACCACCGAGGACGACGCCGAACGCATCAAAGGAATCCGCGACGCTTCACGACGCCTGGTGACGATCGGTGCCTGCGCCACGGCCGGCGGGATCCAGGCGCTGCGCAACTTTGCCGACGTCGACGAATTCGTGGGGATCGTTTACGCCACACCGTCCTACGTCTCGACGCTCGCCACGTCGACGCCGATCAGTGCCCACGTCCCGGTCGACTTCGAACTCCGCGGCTGTCCGATCGACAAGCGTCAGTTGCTCGACGTGATCGCCGCCTTCCTCGGCGAACGCCGGCCCAACGTGGCAGGGCACAGCGTGTGCGTCGAGTGCAAACTTCGCGGCAACGTGTGCGTGATGGTGGCCGACGGCACGCCGTGCCTCGGACCTGTCACGCACGCCGGCTGCGGCGCGCTGTGCCCGACGTACCGGCGTGGCTGCTATGGCTGCTTCGGTCCCGCCGAAGATCCGAACCCGGCCGCGCTGTCGACCGAGATCGAACGGCTCGGCGTCGATCGCGTCGACCTGATCCGCATGCTGCGAACGTTCAACACCGCCGCCCCAGCCTTTCAGCACGAGAGCGAGCGGCTCACCGTCAACGGGAGGAGGCCGAGTTGACCCATCGCGCCGACCCCGACCGGAACTTCACCGTCGCCGGACTCGCCCGGGTCGAGGGTGAGGGGGCCATGCACGTCGTCATCCGCGACGGGCAGGTGCGCGAGGTGCAGCTGCGGATCTACGAGCCGCCCCGGTTCTTCGAGGCGCTGTTGCGCGGGCGGGCCTACACCGAACCGCCCGACATCACGGCCCGCATCTGCGGTATCTGCCCAGTCGCCTACCAGATGAGCGCCTGCAACGCGATCGAGTCGTTGTGCGACGTCACGGTTGACGCGCCCATCGCCGACCTGCGCCGGTTGCTCTACTGCGGCGAATGGATCGAGAGCCACAGCCTGCACATCTACCTGCTCCACGCCCCGGACTTCCTCGGCTTCGACGGCGCCATCGAGATCGCCACCGCCCATCGCGACCTCGTGCAGCGCGGCCTCGATCTCAAGAAGATCGGCAACCAGCTCGTCGAGCTCATCGGTGGCCGGGCGATCCACCCGATCAACGTGCGGATCGGCGGCTTCTACCGGGTGCCGACCGAGGCCCAGCTCCGTGCGTTCGTGCCGCGGTTGGAGCGGGCGCGTGAGCTGGCGCTCGACACGGTCCGCTGGGTTGCGGGTTTCGACTTCCCCGACCACGAGTGGCCCGGCGAGTTGGTCGCGCTGCGCCATCCAGGTGAGTATCCGATCACCCGCGGCCGGTTGGTGTCGACGCTCGGGCTCGACATCGGACCTGACGAGCTCGAACGCCACGTCGTCGAGGAACATGTCGAGCACTCGACCGCGTTGCACGCCCGCCTGCTCGAGCGCGGTGAGTACTTCCTCGGGCCACTGGCCAGGTTCGCGTTGAACTTCGACGAGCTCACGCCGGTCGCCCGGGAGGCTGCCGCCGCGGCCGATCTCACGCCCACAGAGCGCAACCCGTTCCGGTCGATCGTGGTCCGCGCCATCGAGGTCCTGCACGCCTGCGACGAGGGTCTCGCCATCATCGACCGCTATCGCGAGCCGGACCGACCTGCCGTCGACGTGTTCCCGCGGGCGGGCGTGGGATACGGCTGGACCGAGGCACCGCGCGGGATGCTGTGGCACCGCTACGAGCTCGACGACGAGGGGACGATCCTCGGTGCACGAATCGTGCCCCCGACCTCGCAGAACCAGGCGAGCATCGAGCACGACCTGTTCCATTTCGTCGCCGACAACCTCGATCTCGACGACGACGAGCTCGGCCGGCGCTCCGAGCAGGTCATTCGCAACTATGACCCGTGCATCTCGTGTGCGACGCACTTCCTCGATCTCACCGTCGACCGGTCGTGAGGACCCGCGTCGTCGTCATCGGCGTCGGCAACCCGTGGCGGCGTGACGACGGCGTCGGCTGGGCCGTTGCCGACGCGGCGCGGCCGCGGCTCCCGTCGGCAGTGGCGGTCGTCGAATCCGACGGTGAGGCGAGCCGGCTGCTCGACGCCTGGGCAGACCACGATCTGGCGGTGGTCGTCGACGCAGTCTGCAGCGGTGCCCCGCCCGGAACGATCCATGTCTGGGACGGCGACGCCGAGGTGGCGCGCGCTTCACGGACGGCGGGCACACACGCTCTCGGCCTCGCCGACGCGATCGCACTTG
Organism: Ilumatobacteraceae bacterium; assembly: GCA_963776935.1. Lineage (GTDB taxonomy): Bacteria > Actinomycetota > Acidimicrobiia > Acidimicrobiales > Ilumatobacteraceae > JALOLG01. The sequence continues at coordinate 1,283,142 of CAVZOP010000002.1, forward strand.
GTCGTGCGCTCGAGCGGCTCCCCGCTCGTCTCGTCGTCGTCGGCGTCGAGGCGTCGGAGACCGCCACCGGCCATGGGCTCTCGCCGGCCGTCGCCGGCGCAGTGGACCGGGTGGTCGATGTGATCGACCGAGTGGTCGCGGCGAGTTGATCCCCCGGCCGGCCACGCGACGTGATCAGTTCTCGGTGAACTCGCAGAAGGCGGCGTAGGCACGCGGTCCGTAGATCGTGGACGGGCCGCCACCCATGAGCAGGGAGACTCCGATCGCCTCGGCGGCTTCCTGTCGGGTCGCGCCGGCGCGTGCTGCGCCCTCGGAATGCGACGCGATGCAGCCGTCGCACCGTTCGATCACCGATATCGCGAGTGCGATCAACTCCTTGGTCTTGACATCGAGGGCGCCCGCGGCGAACGAGGCGTGGTGAAACTCGGTGAACGTCTTGTACACGTCTGGAATTGCGCGCCGAAGTTCGCGGTGGAGCGGCCTGAGTTCGTCGAGGACACCTCTTCCGTACGTGTGCTCGTCCGTCCTGGTGCCGTCGATGGTCTCCATGTCCTCGACGATGCGTCCCGGTCGCGTTCCCTCGGTAGAGCCTTCCGACCCTTCGTGACAGTGGCCATCAGCGAGACGGCGGGCAACCATGTCGCGTCCCTGCACGTGAGCGCTCCGGAGACGGTCACGGTGACCTTCGGCCCTACCCGCTGGCGCGCCAAGCGCCGCACGATCGGGGTATGACATCGCGCATCGTGGTCCTCGGTGGCGGTACGGGCGGCACGCTGACCGCCAATCGCCTGCGCCGCCTGTACCGGGTCGACGAGGCCGAGATCACGGTCGTCGACCAGGATGATCGCCACGTCTATCAGCCGGGGCTCCTGTTCGTGCCGTTCGGTCTGACCCACAGCGACGACATCGTGCGGGCGCGGGGACGGCAGCTGCACAAGGGCGTGGAGTTCGTCGAGTCCGGCATCGACCGTGTCGACATCGCCGCCCAAGAGGTCCATCTCGACAACGGCGCCACGCTTGGCTACGACGTGCTCATCGTGGCGACCGGCGCCAGGTTGGTGCCCGAGGAGACCGAGGGCCTCACCGGACCTGGGTGGATGGAGAAGGTGTTCACGTTCTACACGCCCGAAGGCGCCGCCGCGCTCGGGGCGGCGCTGGCGACGTTCGATCGGGGGCGGCTCGTCGTCAACGTGGTCGACATGCCGATCAAATGCCCGGTCGCACCGCTGGAGTTCTGCTTCCTGGCCGACTGGTACTTCACCGAGCGCGGGATCCGTGACCTCGTCGAGATCACCTACGCCACCCCGCTCGATGGTGCGTTCACCAAGCCCGTCGCATCCGAACACCTCGACGGAATGCTCAAGGAACGAGGGATCGAGCTGGTCACGGAGTTCAACACCGGCGAGGTCGACGGTACGGCTGGACGCCTGGTCGGCTACGACGGCCGTGAGGTTCCCTTCGACCTCGCCGTGGTGATCCCGCTGCACGGCGGCGCCGAGTACGTCGGTCGCTCGCCCGGGCTCGGTGACGAGCTCGACTTCGTTCCCACCGACCAGCACACCCTGCAAGCGGTGGTCGCGCCGAACGTCTTCGTCATCGGCGACGCCGCCAACGTCCCGGCGTCGAAGGCCGGCTCGGTCACCCACTTCGAAGGCGAGACCCTGGTCAGCAACGTGCAGCGGTTCCTTGCCGGTGAAGCGCTCGAGGCGGGCTTCGACGGGCACGCCAACTGCTTCATCGAGACCGGGTTCCACAAGGCCCTCTTGATCGATTTCAACTACGACACCGAGCCCCTCACCGGGCACTACCCCACCCGGGTCGGCCTGCCACTCCTCAAGGAATCCCGGCTCAACCACCTCGGCAAGCTGCTGTTCCAGTCCGTGTATTGGCACAGCCTGCTTCCAGGCCGCGACTTGCCCGGACTCGGTTCGAACATGCCCACCGCCGGCAAGCGACTCCTCGCTGACCATCCCGCCAACGACAAGGACTGACCATGCCAACACAGACCATCGCCGGCATCACCGTCGACCGTAACGATGAAGGTTTCTTCACGAATCCCGACCAGTGGACCGAAGCCATGGCTCCCGAGCTGGCCAAGGCCGAGGGCATCGACGAGCTCACCGAGAGCCACTGGCGTGTCATCGAGTTCATGCGCACCGAGTACTTCGAGAAGGGCACTGGCCCGACCGTTCGAATGCTCGGCAAGACGTCGGGCGTCTCGGTGAAGGAGCTCTATCAGCTGTTCCCCAAGGGCCCGGCCAAGATCGCAGCCAAGGTCGCCGGGATCCCCAAGCCCCGCGGCTGCATCTGAAAGGCGACCCACCATGGCCGACACCATCGAGAAGGTCTCGATCATCATCTCCAAGGGCTCCCTCGACGGGATCTACCCCGGGCTGATCATGGCCAACGGCGCCCGCGCCGAGGGCATCGAGGCCAACCTGTTCTTCACGTTCTTCGGCCTCGACGCCATCCACAAGGCTCGTCACGACCACATCAAGATCGCGACGGTCGGCAACCCGGGGCTCCACCTGGCGACGATGGCCGGCGGCCTGCCAGGGGTGTCGACCGCGATGACCCACTACATGAACCACAAGATGGAGAAGCTCGACATCCCCTCCATCCCCGAGTTCGTCGAGATGATCGCCGACACGGGCGCCGGCTTGTACGCCTGCAAGGCCTCCGTCGATCTGTTCGGCCTCGAGAAGAACGACCTCATCGAGCAGGTTCAGGACATCATCACCGTCGGCGAGTTCTACGAGCTCGCCGCCGGCGGCCAGATCATCTTCACGTGACGTCGCCTCGCCGGCGTAGTCGGCTGTCTCAGGGGCCGGGCGTGATCGCCGGCGGTCGGACGCGCCTCGCAGTCGCCCGGAGGCCCTGCACGCCGAGGCCGGTGAACGTCGCCCCCCACGCGGCAAGCGCGACGGCGAGGGTGATCTTCGGTGCCCACGCGAGTTGGTCGAGTTGGATCACGGCGCGCATCTTGAACGTCGCGGCGCCGTACATGCCGAGTGGGAACACGAGGGCCCAGTAGGACGGGTGATACCGGAGCGGGACCTTACGGACGAGGTGGCGCCACACTCCGATCGCGACCATGAGCGGGAACCAGAACGTCGCGGTGGCCCAGGCGAGTGTGACGAGGCCTTCGATGAGCGAGCCGAGACGGTCGACGCGGGGCGAGACGGTTCGGGCGGCGAGGAGGTTGGACCCGGCGAGGACGGTGATCGCGACGGCTCCTGCGGCGATCCACGCCGGTGGGTCGGCCTCGGTCGGTTCGAGCGGCTGGAACGTCCAGCGGAGGAACACCATCGTCATCACGATGAGGTAGAGCACGAGCCCAAGGCAGAACGCGGCAACGCACACGAAGGCGAGGAAGTCGGCGGGGTCGTGGGCGAGGAGAAGCGCTCCGAAGGCGGCGATCGATTCGGTCGACACGGTGAGCAGGAACCAGGATCCGTTGATGCCGGCGCCGAGGGCCGGCTTGTCGTGACGGAGCACGTCGGAGATCAACGCTGAATAGAGAAGGACGACGTAGAGGGGCAGCGAACACCACCACAGGATCTCGGCAAGGGTCCACCAGCCGTGGATGACCGCGGAGGCGCTGGCGAGCACGTTCGTGGCAGCGACGATGGTGAGGAACGCGAAACCCTTGGCGTGGCTGGTGAGGTCGGCGAGCAGCCGCCGGCGGTGGGCGACGAGACGGACGACGAACAGCACGGCCAGGACGGCGTACGAGGCGGCGGCGACGCCGTACAGAATGTCGGCGAGCCAGCCGATCGTCTGCTGATCGGAAGCGATGGCGATGATGCCGGTTGCCATCACGAGCGCGAAGTAGCCCGGGAACAGCGTCGCGATCGGGTTGGCATGACCGTCCGGTTGGGGGTTCGTCGCGACCGCGGTCATGGCCGCAGGTAGCGCAGGAACGCCGCGGCGGCGGCGAACAGGACGACCGAGACCGCAGCAGTTGCCCAGGCAAGCGACTCGGCGTCGGTCTGGAATGCCTCGACCGCGACCGTGATCAAGAACACTTGAAACGCGACCAGGATGATCACGTAGAGCACGACTGCCGACGATGTGCGGCGGCCGCGGGCGGACGTTCTCATGTCGTCCTCCCGAGCGCCCAGATCATTCCGTCGGCGCGTACTTCGAGGTCGATGCGGCCGAGCGATCGCGTCGGTGGCCCGGAGATGACAGCGCCCGTGCGGACCTCGAAGTTGCCTTCGTGGCACGGGCAGTGCCAGCGCTGCTCGTCGTGCTCGTAGTAGACGACGCAGCCGAGGTGGGTGCACTTCTGGCTGAACCCCGCGACGTCGGTATCGGAGAGGCGGACGAGGATCGCCGGGTCGTCGTCGCCTGGATATCGGAACAGGTACGTGCCGCCGACTTCTACGGCAGCGAGTTCGGTGATGGCGCGCGGTTCGCCAGCGTTGATGCTGCGCAGCTGTGTCCACATGGCGAGCCCGACGTTCGCCGCTGCCATGCTGCCGGCGCCGAGGACGAGGTAGCGGGCGAACTCTCGGCGAGTGACTTCTTCTTCGGACACGGCTTCGTAGGGAAAGTCCCGTTTCCACGGTGGAGCGACGGGGACCGGTTCGATGTGGTCGTTCATGACGGCGTCGCCGAGTCGAGGCCGAACGGGTCGTCGAGCCAGGTCGTCGTCACGCCGGTGAGGACGTCGAGCGGACCGCCGAGCGCGTCGTCGATAACGGTGTACACCTTGGTGCGGACCTCTTGACGGCCGAACGTGAAGTCGCGGAACAGCGATCCGCGACGGGTGTCGTTGAACTCCTCGATCGTGCCGTACCAGAGGGCCTCGCTCGGGCACACGGATGCGCACATCGGCCCGAGACCTTCCGACGTGCGGTCGGTGCACATGTCGCACTTCATCATCTGATCGAAGTCGGCGATGTACTTCGGTACGCCGAACGGGCAGGCGAGCACGCAGTTGGAGCAGCCGATGCAGCGCGGTTTGAGTGCCGACTGCACGATGCCCTCCTCGGTCTGTTTGATCGCGTCGGCCGGGCACACCTGCGCGCACGTGGGGTCTTCGCAGTGCATGCACACCATCGGCGCGGTCTGGGTGCTGGTCGCGCGATCGACGCGCTCGAGGTGGATCAGCGACTGACCGCGGTGCGTGCCGCATTCGGCGCACGCTTGGACGCACGCTTCGCAGCCGATACAGCGGCTCTGGTCGATCACGAATACTGGGTTGTCGTCGATGCCGAAGCGTCCGGAGCTCATGTCTGTTGTCCGTGCAGTTCGAGGTCGCGCGCATCGGTGGTGGTCGTGTGCCCGCCGGCGCGTGTGACGCGAACGGCAGCGACCTTGAACTCGGGCATCTTCGACAGCGGGTCGACGGCGCGGTTGGTCAGCTGATTGGCGGCCTTCCGGCCGGGCCAGTGGTAGGGGATGAACACGGTGTCGGGTCGGATGGTCGTGACGACATGTGCCGGCAACGTGATCGTGCCGCGGCGGGACGTGACGGTGACGATGTCCCCGTCGGCGATGCCGAGCGGTTCGGCGAGATTGGGATGCATCTCGCACAACGGTTCCGGGTACTGGGCGACGAGCGCCGCGATTCGACGCGTCCGAGTGCCCGACAGGTACTGCGACACGACGCGGCCAGTGGTCAGCAGCACCGGGTAGTCGTCGTCGACGACTTCGGCCGACAGCTTGTAGGGCACGCCGTGGAAGCGGGCCTTGCCGTCGGGGTGGAAGAAGACGCCGCCCTCGTACAGCCGCGGGGTCCCGGGGTGGCCGGTCTCGGGCACCGGCCAGAACAGGCCCATCTCGTCCTCGATCCGCTGCCACGTGGCGCCGGTGTAGTCGGCGGTGCCGCCAGTGCTTGCCCGGCAGAGTTCGTCGAAGATCTCCTCGGTGTCGGTGTACGGGAAGTACTCGCCCTTACCCAATCGGTGGGCGATGTCGAGCAGGATCTCCCAGTCACGGCGCGGATCACCGGGCGGCGTCACAGCGGCGTTGATCTTGATGATTCGACCCTCACCGCTGGTCGAGGTGCCCTCGTCCTCCTCGTGCAGCGAACCGGGCAGCACGATGTCCGCATGATGACTCGACTCGGAGAGGAAGAAGTCGATCACCGCATAGAACTCGAGCTTGTCGAGGGCCTCGCGGGTGAAATTCGAGTCGGGCGCCGACACCGCCGGGTTGAAGCAGATCGACAGCAGTCCCTTGATCGTCCCGTCGTGGATCGCCTCGATCAGCTCCTGGGCGGGAAGGCCCTTGCCCGGGATGTCGGACTCGGCGCAGTTCCACACCTCGGCGACCGCGGCTCGGTGCTCGGGGTTGGTGATGTCGCGGTTGCCGGGCAACTGGTCGCACTTGTGTCCGTGCTCCCGCCCGCCTTGACCGTTGCCCTGACCGGTGATCGTCGACACCCCGCAACCCGGCTTGCCGAACTTGCCGGTGGCGAGCCCGAGGTTGATCGCGGCGAGGACGTTGTCGACACCCTTCGTGTGCTGCTCGATCCCGCGGGCATGCAGCATCATCCCGGTCGTGGAGGTGCCCCACAGTTCGGCTGCCTCCTCGATGCGCGCCGCCGGTACGCCGGTGATGTCGGCGGCCCACGCCGGGGTCATGTCGGCGACGGCTGCGGCAGCGTCGTCGAAGTCGACCGTGTGGGCATCGATGAAGTCGTGGTCGAGCCAGTCGCGCTCGATGAGGACGTGCAAGACGGCGCCGAACAGTGCTGAGTCCGTGCCCGGCCGTACCGGCAGGAACAGGTCGGCCGTGCGGGCGAGAGGTACGACGCGCGGGTCCTGGACGATCAACTTGGCGCCACGGTCACGGGCCCGCCAGATGTAGCTCGTCGTGATCGGGAACGTCTCGGCGACGTTCGAACCGGCGACCCACACGACGTCGGCGAGCGGGATGTCGCTCCAGGGGTTCGGTGCCCGATCGACCCCGAGCGCCTTCTTGTTCCCAGTGCCCGCCGACACCATGCAGTACCGGCCGTTGTAGTCGAGGTTCGCGGTGTGCAACGCGAGCCGCGCGAACTTGCCGACGAGGTAGCTCTTCTCGTTCGTGAGCGACACCCCGGACAACATCGCGAACGCGTCGTCACCGTACGCGGCCTGGATCCGCCGGATCTCGGACACGACCCTGTCGAGCGCCTCGTCCCAGGTGATGTTGCGGAAACCGCCGGGAGCGGTGCCGTCGCGCTCCATCGGGTGCAGCAGCCGGTCCGGATGCCCGCCCTGCAGGTAGCGCTTCACGCCTTTGGGGCACAGCTTGCCTTCATTGAACGGGAACTCGTACCAGGGCTCGAATCCGACCACCGCGTTGTCGTGCACCTTCAGTTTGATGCCGCACTGCTGGCCGCAGAAGCAGCAGTGCGTGTTGACGACCTTGTCGATGGTCAGGCCGGCATCCCATCCGCCCGGTGGCGCTTCGTTGAGATGCGGTCCGTAGCGGGCGATGAGCTCGTCGTCGGTGATCGGTGGTCGTGCCATCAGCCGAACCCTCCTACCCGCGCCGATTGGGCGAGCGTGACCTGTGCGCGCCGGCACCGCGGACAGGTGTCCTGGTAATTGCCACCACCGTCGATCGAGTAGTCGAACCCGACCTGCGGGAGCACCTCTTTGAGATCGGCGATCTGCTGCGCGCTCGCGAAGTGCTCGCCACAGCGGCGACACGCCGCTGGCTCGCCTTCCGCATTGGCGCGCTTGTAGTAGACGACACCGAGGTTGCCCGGGCGTTGGAAGATGTGGAACAGCTTCCCGAACGGCAGGTACATCAGCCCGAGGATCACCGTCAACGCGTGGATCGTGTTGAGTGCCGAGTAGAAGCGGCCTTCGAGCCACATGCTCGACACGGTCAGGAACAGACCCGACACCGAAACGGCGAACAGCCCGGCGAGCGCCAGGAAGTCGCCCGAGCGTTCAGTTGCCATCGCGCCCGGGTCGCGCAACCGTCGGCGAAGGAAGATGAACACACCAGCGAGCACGAGCACCGCGGCGACATCGAGGGCGTGGAACATGAACCAACCGACGATGCTCTCGGCATCGAACTTCAACGTGCCCACACGAGACACGTACACCTGGTAGCGGTCCGCCCGCTGGCCGACGCTTTCGAAGTGCAACAGGCCGAGCGTGAGCGGGATCGTCACCAAGCCGGCGAGGATGCACCCCCAGAACACGAGCTGGTGGGCGAGCCATCGCGAGCGGGAGCGGCGACGGATGAACCCTTGCGTGAGCAGCTGGGTCGCGACGAGTGACGGCAGTGCTGCGACGTTTCGACCCTTCCGTTGCCGGAACGCATCCCACCCTCGACGATTGAGGATCGCCGTCGACGGACGACGCAACCACACCGCGTACCGGTACGCCACACCGAACACCGCGAAGACAACACCGAACAAGTAACCGACGAGCGCCGCGTCGAACCAGACGAGACGATCACTGCCGATGAACGTCAGCGCGATCACGACAGCGACTCCGACGGTTCCCCACGCGACACCTCGCCGATCGAGACGAGCAGGCGAGCGAGTCACATCAGGACCCTAGACCTGTCAGTCCGGTGGGTAGGGCTCGAATCCCTCGCGCTGCTGGACCTCGCGGATGTAGGCGATGATCGCCGTGATCTGGTCGTCGTCGAGGCCGGACACCGCGGGCATCGGCCCGAAGTCCCAGTGATGGGGGGAGACGCCGTCTCGAATCGCGGCGCGAAACGCCTCGTCGGGATGATGGTTCGGTTCGTAGACGATCGACAGCTGCGAGGGTCCCATGCCGGTTCCGCGCAGATCCGCTCCGTGGCACGAGGCGCATCTCTCCGCATACAGGGCGGACCCGTCGGCGGGCCTGCCGTTCGCGTCGCTGGCATCGCCCGCACACGCAGCAGACAGCGCAACACACGCAGCCGCGACGGCCACTGCCATCGGCCACCGCGACAGGAACTCGGACGCGCCGCGCCTGTTGACCATCAGGCTCGAGCGTTCTCGGTGTGAGGTACGAACACTGAGAAGACGCAGGAGACGATCGAACGGGCGGCACCAGCCATGTCACGTCGACAGTACCTGCAACGATGAACGGCCTCTCGCCACCGCCGCTTCCCAGGAACGGCGGCGGTGTCTGATCGAAGAACGCATCTCGGCACCCGCGGTCCCCCAGATGGGGGATGTCCGGATCGTCGGGGCCGAAGATGCTGACAGCATGACGGTTCGTGACACCGATGCGCCGACCCGACGTCTCTTGGTGGACGACGTGAGTGGCCAGGGCGCGGCCGGCTTCGCTCTTCCGACCGGAACGGTGAGCTTCCTGCTGACCGACGTCGAGGGGTCATCTCAGCGGTGGGAACACGCGCCAGACGAGATGGCCGTCGCCATCTCGCGGCACTACGAGGTCCTGGACGAGGTCATCGCCGGACACGGTGGCGTGCGGCCGGTTGAACAGGGCGAGGGCGACAGCGTGGTGGCCGTGTTCGCCCGCGCGTCCGATGCGGTTGCGGCGGCGATCGATGCCCAGCGAAGGTTCGCCGCTGAGACCTGGCCTGCAGGGGCGGAGCTCCACGTGCGTATGGCGGTGCACACCGGCGAAGCCCAGCTGCGCGACGAAGGGAACTACTTCGGTCAGACCGTGATCCGATGCGCTCGCCTGCGAGCGATCGGGCACGGTGACCAGATCCTCGTTTCGGACGCGGCTGCGGGGCTGATCCTCGATCAGCTGCCGGACGGCGTGAACCTCGCCGATCTTGGTACGCATCGGCTGAAGGACCTCGGTCGTCCCGAGCGGGTGTGGCAGGTGATCCATCCGGATCTCGCGGCAGTGCACGCCCCGTTGCGCTCGCTCGACGCCCATCGTCACAACCTCCCGATCCAGCTGACGCCGCTCATCGGCAGAGAGGGCGATGTTGCCGCGCTCGGTCAGCTCGTCTGCGAGGACCGGCTCGTCACGCTGACGGGATCAGGGGGTGTCGGCAAGACGCGTCTCGCGCTCGGCGGTCGCGGCCGAGGTTCTCGAGCAGTTCCCCGGCGGTGTCTGGTTCGTGGAGCTCGCGGGGGTGGCCGACGCAGCTGGGCTGGGATCAGCGGTGTTGGCCGCGACGGGAGCCCGTCACGTCCCCGGATTGCAGCCCGTCGAGCAGCTGATCGCCGCGCTGGCGGCGGAACCGACGCTGCTCGTCCTCGACAACTGCGAGCACCTCCTGGGTCCGTGTGCTGCGCTCACGGCCGCACTCTTGGCGCAGCACGCGGGTGTGAACGTGTTGACGACGGCGCGTGAGCCGCTCGGGGTCCCCGGCGAGGTGACGTGGCGGGTCCATTCGCTGTCGGCCCCGCCACCCGAGACGATCTTGGCGGTCCCTGCCCTGTCGCAGTTCGACGCCGTCCGGCTGTTCATCGATCGAGCCCGTCGGGCCCGCCCCACGTTCGTGGTCTCCGACGTGAATGCCCCGGCGATCGCACAGATCTGTTACCGGCTCGATGGCATCCCGCTTGCCCTGGAACTGGCGGCCGCCCGCTGCCGGCAGATGTCGGCGGAGCGAATCGCGTTGGAGCTCGACGATCGGTTCCACCTCCTCACGGGTGGTGCCCGCACGGTCCTGCCGCGGCAGCAGACACTGGCCGCGTCAGTCGATTGGAGCTTCGACCGGTTGGACGAGATCGAACAGGTGGTCTTCCGTCGGCTCGGGGTGTTCGCCGGGAACTTTCCGGTCGACGGGGCGGAGCACGTCGCAGCAGCGATCGGCGACATCGACCCGGTGACAGTGTTCGACGTGCTGAGCCGGCTGCTCGACAAGAACCTGGTGCTCACCGAGGAGCGACCCGGCGGAGATCAGCACTACCGGCTGTTGGAGACGTTGCGGGCCTACGCGATCGAGCGAGCCCGCGCCGCCGGCGAGCTCGAGGCGCTCCGGGATGCGCAGCTGACGTACTGGCTGGACTGGATCGAGGGAAACGAGCCGGTCGTGCACACCGATGCCGCGATCGCGCACATCGAGATGTTCCACGACAGCGTGGCAGCTGCACTGGAATGGAGCACGCGCGACCAAGCCGTCGGACTCCGTCTGCTGCGGTTGCTGGCCCGCGCCTGGCAGGGATGCGGGCGGCCGCAAGCAGCGCTGACCGCGGTCGACCGGCTGCTGACGGACGAGAACGCACAGCGGTTCCCGATCCCGTGGGCCGCCGCCGCGGCTTCGGTGTCCGTTCTCGTCGGCACTGCTCGGAGTTGGCCCGAGGCGATGGGGCTTCTCCAGCGTGGGCGGGCTGTCGCCGACGAAGCGGGCGACGACTATCTCGTCGCGGTCAGTGACATGTTGCTCGGCTTCACGATGGACAACTGCGAGCGCGTGCGGCGGCTCGCACAGGAGCGAGGGCAACGCTACGTCGAGTGCATCGCCACCGTGGCCCAGGCCTCGTTCGCGGTCGAAGCGGACCCGAGCGCGGCGTCGGCGATGCTCGACGACGCGGGATTTCGGGCCGCGGCTCATGAGAGCCGGTACCTTCGCGACTTCGCTGACCGGACCGTTGGCCGGGCGGCGCTGTATCTCGGTGATCTGGCGCGGTGCCTCGAGCTCGCCCGTGGTCTGTGCTCCAGCCCCTCGCTGCTGATGGCCGAATCTGCGGCGAGGCTCTTGGGCGCCGCCGGGATACTCGCCCGCGACGAGTTGGCCGTCGGTACTGCGGCCGCCGTCGCGCACGAGCGTCTGTCCAAGGTTCCCGGCACTCGAGCCTCGGCGGATGTCGCGATCCATCAACGCTCGCTGCTCGCCGGAGGGCCGGCAGGAGTCGACCCCGGCATCCGACCGGAGAACATCGATCCTCGCGATCCGCTGCCGGCCTACATCGTGATGCTCCTGTGTCGAGAAGCCGTCGATGCCGGCGAGGCCTCCCTCGCCGTCGCGGCGGTGCGGACGCAGCCGTCGCCCGAGGCGCCACTCGGACGGGCCGTGCTGGCCACGATCGAGGCCACTGCGACGCAGGACGAGGACCGATGGCACGCGGCATTGAGCATCGCCGTCGAGCACGGGCTTCGCTTGGTGGCCGTCGACGCCCTCGAAGGGCTTGCTGGTGTGGCTGGGATCGCGGAGTCCTGGACCGAGTGCGTCCGGCTCTCGGCCACAGCTGCCCGGTTGCGGGACGAGACCGGGTATCGATGGCGATTCGCCTTCGAGCAGGATCGCCTCGACGCCGCTGTTGCCGCCGCCACGCAGGCGCTCGGACCTGACCGGGCCAGTGCCGCGACTGCCGAGGGCGTCGCCTTGGATTGGCGCGAAGCCGCCGCCTACGCGAGTCGGGCCCGCGGCGAGCGCCAGCGACCGAGCCATGGATGGGCCGCGCTGACGCCAACAGAGCTGCAGGTAGTCGCGCTCGTCGCCGAGGGCCTCACGAACCCGCAGATCGGTGAGCGACTCCTCATGGGTCGTGCCACGGTCAAGACGCACATCGACCACGTCTTCACCAAGACCGACCTCCACTCACGGACCGAGCTCGCCGCCGAGTTCGTGAGGCGTCACACGAATCAGTCGAGCTGAACACAACTGCTCGATTCCCAGCAGGCCGCGACAACAGGGTCTCACTCGATCTGCTGGAGTCCCTCGCATTGCATGCGCCTCCGTGTGCTGCCACCTCTGATCCACGACGTCGTAGGGTGGCCGCGTCGCCGTTCGACCCGAGCGTCGATCCCGGGTTGGTGACACTGCCGATCGGCCCGGACCGCTATCCGCGCACTGCAACCCGGTACTCCGTCACGATTGCGGCTCGTCCGGCCCAGCACCTCTGCGTCGGATTGCGCGGTGACGTCGCGGTCGGCGGTGACGGCAGCGAGGGCGTGGAGGCCCGCGTCGACGTTCCCTGAGCCACATGCGGCCTGGCGCGCCCCGGCGCCGCGATCGGCGCCCGTGTGGACAGTGCAGACTCGCGCGATGCTCTATCTACGGGCGACGGCCGCGCTCGCCATGCCGTTGGCGATTGACGTTGTCGTGCCCGCGATCTTGGTGCGGACTGCCGACGAGCGCATCGAGTTCGGTGTCGTGTTCTTCGTGGGCGCAGCGCTGATCGTGTCGGGCGGCTGGCTGCTCCTTGACAGCGTCTTCGTGCGATTCGCTCGTGAAGGGCGCGGGACACTCGCTCCGATCGATCCACCGCGCTTCGTCGTCCGCGGGGGTGCGTACCGGGTCGTCCGCAATCCGATGTATGTCGCCAACGTGGCCATCATCCTCGGATGGGGCGCTGTGTTCGGGGCGTGGGAGTTGGTCGCCTGGGCGGCTGTCGTCCAGGTTGCCTTCCACCTGTTCGTCGTGATCTACGAGGAGCCGACGCTCGAGCGGATCTTCGGTGAGGACTATGAGGACTATCGGCGCGACGTCGGTCGATGGGTTCCGCGACGCCTCGGCGTGATCGTGCCACGCCGCGGCGAAGGCGCGTAGCCGGCGTTCGGGGACGGTCCGGAGATCGAACTGACCGGCAGCAGTACGGTGAGCCGATGACGGAGTCGATGGCCCGCCGAATGTTTGAGCTGGTCGAACCCGTCGCGGTCGTCACCTACATGGCCAACGAGCCGACCGAAGCAGTCATGGCGCTCGGCCTGCGCAACGTGTGGGACGCCTACTTCGCTGGAAGGGCTGCGCCGTTGGGTCGCGACGTGCCGCCTGCGGTGGTCCACGCGCTCTTCTACAACTTCGCCGACGGGGAGGTCGCCCGACACATCCCGCGAGTCTGGGACACGGTCACACCCGAGGCCGCCAACGCAGCGCGCCAACAGGGCTCTGTTGGCGCGCTGCGGCGGATCCTCGGCGACCTCGCCGATACCCGCGGCGTCGGACGAGCTGCCGACCTCGTCGTCAAGGCGGGGACGAGCGCCCGGACGGAGGGACGGGCCCTCTACGCCGCGGTGCGGACGCTGCCAGTGCCGACTGAGCCGGTGGCGCGGCTCTGGCACGGGGCCAACCTGCTCCGCGAGCACCGCGGCGACGGCCACGTCGCCGCACTCGTGACGGCGGGCATCGGAGGTACGGAGGCACACGTGCTCCACGCCCTCTCAGAGAGCATGCCAGCGGAGCAGTTCGGGCGGGTCTCCCATTTGCCCGCCGCCCAGCTCGCAGCGGTCGTCGACGGGATGCGCGCCCGCGGCCTCATCGGAGCCGACGGCTGGCTCACCGTCGCCGGCCGACAGATCAAGGAACGGGTCGAATCACTGACTGACGAGCTCGCCGCTCCGGCCTACGACATCCTCGAACCGGACGAGCTCGACCAGCTCGTCGAAGACCTCGTGCCACTCGCCGCAGTCCTCGTCGCCGCCGGTTCGCAGTAGGCCAACGTCATCTCGAAACCACGACATCGAACACGTCGTGGACCATCGAGGTCTCGCATCTCGGCAACGGTGCTTGTAACGACTCGCTTCCCGTCATTGGGCATTGGTGGCCGCCGTCGTGGGGCGTCAGGGCGTGCCGGGGCCGGGTGTAACTTTGTGTTCGGCTCATCCCGTCGGTCGCAACACGAGGCTGGCGGTGTCCGAACTGCAAAGGGGGATTCGAGCGATGTCCAGACTCACCGGGAAGAAGGCATTCGCCGTTTGCGTGACAGCTGCGCTCGTGATCGCCGCGTGCGGCGACGATGACGACGACGCGGGCGACTCAACGGCGACGACGGGCGCGGCCCTGACCACGGAGGCTGCGCCAGCGACGACGGAACCAGAGGCGACCTCGGCGCCGGCGACGACCGAAGCGGTGGCGGAGACCACGGCTGCGCCCGAGGCGAGCACCGCGCCGGAGCCGCCGACTGGTGAGCCGATCAAGATCGGAATCCTCACCTCGATCACGACCAACTTCGCGCCTTGGGGCCTGCAGGTTCGCGACGGCGCCCAGCTCGCTGTGGACGACATCAATGCGGCGGGCGGTGTCGACGGCCGCCCGCTCGAGCTCGTCATCGAGGACGACCAGAACGCCGCCGAGGAAGCGGTGCCCGCCTTCGAGCGCCTGCTCGAGGAGGGCGTCGTCGGGATCGGAGGGGTGATCTCGAGCACCGTCGGTGGCGCGGTCTCTCCGCTCGCCGAGCAGAACCAGATGCCGACGTTCCTCGTCAAGTCCGGTGCCGAGACGATCCTCACGCCCGACAGCCGCTACATGTTCCGGACCTGCCTGCCGGCGGCCCCGATGGTCGCACCGCCGATCATCGAGTACGCCGAGCAGAACGGGCTCGCCAAGATCGGTGCGATCGTCGCCGACTACCCGTGGGGCCTGGCGTTCAAGGGGTCGATCGAGTCTGCAGTCGCGGGCGCCGAGGGCATCGAGCTGCACGTCGAGACGGCACCTGTGCCCGAGCAGGACTTCACGACGTACCTGCGGGCGATCGACGACTTCGGGCCCGACCTGCTCGTTGCAACCGGCCATCCGCCGGGAGGCGGACCGATCATCGCCCAGTCGAACGACCTCGGGATGGAGATGCCCGTGATCGGCGCCTACTCGCCGTGGGCACTCGTGATGGGCGGCGCCGGCGACATCGCGATCGGCCGCTACGCGGACTTCGACTGCGCCGACTTCCAGGACACCGAGTATCAGGAGTTGGCGCGGCGCTTCCTCGCGATGTCGACCGACAACCAGTTCATGGACGACGACGCGATCGCCGCCTACGGGATCGTCACGATGCTCTCGCAGGCGGTGGCCGAGGTCGGCGACGATCCGGCTGCGATCGGCGAGTGGCTGCACACCCAGGAGTTCGACCTGCCCGGCTACCCGTTCACGTTGAGCTGGACGGAGTGGGGCGAGATGGCCGCCGCCCAGCCGCTGTTCTCGATCGTCGGCGAGGGGCCCGCCCCCGAAGGCGTCAACGAGGCCGGCGACTGGTATCCCGAGACGCTGCTGCTGTCGTCGCCACTCACGCCATACGACCCGGCCGGAGGCTGACCGGTCGGTGGCGATCCTCGAACTGACCGACATCGACAAGAGGTTCGGCGGACTCCCGGCAGTCGCCGGAGTCACGTTCACGGTCGACGAGGGCGAGATCGTCGCCCTCGTCGGCCCGAACGGGGCCGGCAAGACGACGCTGCTGAAGGCGGTCGGCGGCATGCAACCGCCGACCGGCGGGCGCATCGTCTTCGACGGCACCGACATCACCGGCTGGAAGCCGCATCGCGTCCGACAAGCCGGCGTGGCGATGGTGCTGCAGACGCCACGCCCGTTCGAGACGATGACGGTCGGCCAGAACGTCACGGTGGGTGCGCTGTTCGGCGGGCAGAGTCTCAGTCAGGTCGACGCGGCTCGCCGCGCCGACGAGATGCTCGAGTTCGTAGGACTCGCCGAACGGCGCGATCAGCCGGTCGGGAGTCTGAATCTGCACGAGCGGCGGTTCCTCGAGATCGCCCGCCAGCTCGCCGGCCGCCCGCGCCTCGTGCTGCTCGACGAGGTGATGGCAGGTCTCAACGACACCGAGCTGGAGGGCTCGATCGACATGGTCCGGCGCGCCCGAGCCGAGCTCGGCGTCACGGTGATCTGGGTCGAGCACGTCATGAAAGCGGTGATGAGCCTCGCCGAACGGATCCTCGTGCTCAACTTGGGGGAGCTGATCGCCGACGGCACACCTACCGACGTGATGCGGTTGCCCGACGTCGTCACGGCCTACCTGGGCGAGCGCGAGGGCGACCGGGGCGCAGCGTGATTGACGACGTCGCAGGAGAACCGATTCTGCGCGTCGAGGGCCTCTCGGCCGGGTACGCCGGGCAACACGTCGTGCACGACATCGACCTGACTGTCGTCGAAGGCGAGGCGATCACGGTGATCGGCTCGAACGGCGCCGGCAAGTCGACGCTGTTCAAAGCGATCGTCGGGATGCTGCGGGGCACGCGCGGCACTGTTTCGTTCGACGGCGCCGACATCTCTCGCTTGGCGACCCACCGGATCACCCGTCGCGGGCTGGCGTACGTGGCGGCCGAGCGCCATCTGTTCCCACACATGACCGTCGCCGAGAACCTCGCCCTCGGCGCGTTTCCCGGTCGCCCGGAAGCGGGGCGTGAGGACGTCGTGTTCGGCCTGTTCCCCCGGCTCGCCGAGCGTCGTCGTCAGGATGCCGGAACGATGAGCGGCGGCGAGCAGCAGATGCTCGCGGTAGGCCGGGCGTTGATGTCCAACCCGAAGGTGCTGATGCTCGACGAGCCGACGACGGGGCTCGCGCCGAGGCTCGCGGTCGAGGCGTATCGCGCGCTCGCGAAGCTCGCGACGCCGGCCTCACGCTCATCGTCGCCGAGCAGCAGGTGCCGCTCGCGCTCGAGCTCGCCGATCGCGGCTACGTGCTGGAGAACGGCCGGCTCGGTCTGTCGGGCACGTCCGAGGAACTCGCAGGCAACCCCGACGTCCAACGCGCGTATCTGGGTGTCGCATGAGAGCGGCGATCCTCGACGGCATCGTGCTCGGGCTGCAGTATGGGTTGCTCGGCGTCGGGTTGACGTTGATCTACGGGCTCGCCGGCGTGCTCAACCTCGCCCACGGACAGGTCGCCGTGCTCGGCGCGATCATCGTCTCGTTGCTCGTGGAGGACGCCGGCATCCCGGTCGTGCCGGCCGCCGCAATCGGCATCGTCGCCGCCGCGGTGTTCATGGTGATCCTCGATCTGACGCTCATGCGAGCGGTCTATCGCCAGGACGGCGAACGGCGGATCCTGCTTGGTCTGCTGTTGATGCTCGGTGTCTCGTTCGTGGTCGAGGGGTTCATCACGTGGCAGTACCCCGTGCAGCAGCTCGGGATCCGGATCTCCGGCGACGCGGTGCCGATCCTCGGCGTGCGCATGCCCGTTGGCGCGCTCGTCGCGTCCGGCATCGCGATCGCGGTCGGCCTCGTGCTCGTCGCCTTCTTCCGCTACACGATGCTCGGTCGCGGCGTCCGCTCGGTGATCCAGGACGAGGTCGGGGCTCGGCTGTGTGGGGTCAACCCGTCGGCGGTGCGGACGTTCATCTTCGGCGTGAGTGGCGCGCTCGCGTGCCTCGTCGCCGTGACGCGGTCGATGACCGGACCGATCGGCTTCGGCAACGCGATCAGCTTCACGACGCTGGCGCTGATCGTCGCCGTTGTCGGCGGGCTCGGCAGCGTGTCCGGCGCGTTCCTCGCCGGAGTACTACTGGGCATCGTCGACCGTCTCAGCTCGACGTACATCGGCACATACGTGACGACGATCGTTCTCTTGCTGTGCGCGGCGCTCACGATCGTGCTACGTCCGAGCGGATTGCTCGGGAGGCCGGAATGACCGTTGGAGTCGACGCCCAGACCGAAGCTCCGGACACCGCCGGTCGTGCGTCCGTCGGCTCGCGTTTGCTCGCGTACATCCCGATCCTCGTCGCCGCGGCGCTGCTCGCGTTGCTGCCGCTGCGCTACCACGACTCGGCGCCGATGATGCGCGTCATCACCGAGGGCATGTTGTTCGCCGCCTACGTCGTCGCGTTCAACGTGATCTTCGGCAGCACCGGCCAACTGTTCCTGTGCACCGGTGCGCTCGCTGGGGTCGGTGGCTTCATGTCCGCGATCTTCGCCGATCGGGTCGGGTTGCCGATGGCGGCGGCGGTCGTCGTCGGTGTCGCGATCGCGGCGACGGTCGGTGGCCTGCTGAGCTGGATCTCGGTCAAGCGGGCGCTCGGCACCATCTTCGTCGGCATCGTCACGCTCGCCTTCTCGTTGTCGTTCGACAGCCTCATCCTCGGGCGCAGTGACCTCTTCGGCGGCGACGCCGGCTTGCGCGTCGACGCAGGTACCGACACGTTCCTTCGCGACAAGGTGCCGCCGTATTACATGTTCCTCGCGCTCGTCGTGGTGTATCTCGTGGTCTACCGGTTGCTGCAGCGCTCGCGGACCGGGTGGGCGTTCCGTGCACTGCGCGACGACATGGTCGCCGCAGAGCTGGCGGGCGTCGACGTCGCCCGCTACCGGATCTTCGCCGGCGTGCTCGGCTCGGCGATGCTCGGGCTCGCCGGCGCGCTGTATGCGTTCTCCAACGGGTTGATCGGACGCACCACGTACGAATT
This sequence comes from Ilumatobacteraceae bacterium, assembly GCA_963776935.1. GTDB lineage: Bacteria > Actinomycetota > Acidimicrobiia > Acidimicrobiales > Ilumatobacteraceae > JALOLG01. The sequence goes on from CAVZOP010000002.1 coordinate 1,302,095, forward strand.
CGGCCGCGTCGACGTACGCGTGATCGTGATGCTCGCGTTCGGTGGGATCGGATCGTTGCTCGGACCGGTCGTCGGTGCGGCCACGTTCACGTGGCTCGACGAGTTCCTGATCGAGTACCGCGAGATGCGTTTGATGATCTACGGCTTCGTGATCATCGCCCTCTTCCTCGGCTTCCGCCGAGGCGTCGTGCCAACCGCCACGGCCTGGTTCGGCGCGGCCCGACGCTCGTCCCCGCAAGCCCGCTCGGTATCGGAGGATGAGACGGCGGCTGAGCACACGACGGCGCAGGGACGATCTCCCGAGACCGACCCAGGAACGAATCAACGCAGTTCGTAACTATGTCCGCATCGAAGCGCGCGGCTCGATCGACGCTGTACCGAAAGCTGCGGGCGTTCGCCATCGACGTGGCGTGATCCGCCGACGTCCGACGTCTCTGGCGCCGCGGCCGCTTGCGCGCGCAGTTGCCTAGTCCGCCGCCAGCGCTGACGCCTCGGCAAGCGCCGCCGACACTCGTTCGGCAACGCCGGCGATCACCTCGAGCTCGTTCGCATCGAGAAGGTCGACGAACAGTCGGCGGACGGCGGCGACGTGGCCCGGCGCGGCCGCTTCGATCGCTTTCCGGCCCTGTGGCGTCGCGATGACGAATGCGCCGCGTCGGTCGGAGTCGCAGGCTTCCTTGGCCAGCAACCCCCTTCCTGCCATGCGGGCAACGTGATGCGAGAGTCGACTCTTCTCCCAGCCGATCGCCTGCCCGAGCTCGAAGAGCCGCAGCCGGCCATCGGGCTGGTCGGTCAGTGCGACGAGCACCACGTAGTCCGCGAGCGACAGGTCCGATTCGGCGGCGAGCTGACGACCGAGCGCGGCCTCGAGCTGCATCTGCATGAACTGCATGGCCCGCCACGCCCTCGCCTCCCGCTCATCAAGCCACCGATTCTCACGCATGACGAGATTCTAGTTGCCAATAGATGATATGTCCACTATAGTAAGTGACACATCAACTATCTGAGGAGCGAACGATGTCCCCCACCACCACCGCCGCCACCAACCTGACCGGCACCTACGCGATCGACCCGACACACAGTCGGATCGGCTTCGTGGCTCGCCACACGATGGTCACCAAGGTCCGTGGCTCGTTCAACGAGTTCGAGGGCTCCGGCTACTTCGACGCCGCCGATCCGTCCAGCTCCACGGCGCAGCTGACCATCTCCGCCGCGAGCATCGACACTCGCAACGCCGACCGCGACGCCCACTTGCGGAGCAACGACTTCTTCGACATGGAGACGTACCCGGAGATCTCCTTCGTCTCCACCGCTGTCGAGGCGGTCGATGCCGAGAACTACCGGGTGACCGGTGACCTCAAGATCAAGGGTGTCACGAAGGCCGTCACGGTGGACTTCGAGTACACCGGTACCGCCGTCGACCCGTTCGGCAACACCCGCGTCGGTTTCGAGGGTCAGACGACCGTCAACCGCAAGGACTGGGGCGTCAACTGGAACGCCGCGCTCGAGGCCGGTGGTGTCCTCGTCGGCGAGAAGATCGTTCTCGAGTTCGACATCTCGGCGATCCGCACCGCCGACGCCGCCTGACCCGACTCATTCAGTTCCTCCTGGACCGGAACCGCCGGTCCGGGAGGCGTGGTCCCGCAACGCGGACTCAGAACCGGGCCGAACTACCACAGTGGAGTTGACATGGCAAAGCCACCAACGATGCGAGCCATCGTGCTCCACCGCCCCGGGCCCCCGGAGAACCTCGAGCTCGAGCATCTACCGATATGCCCGCCGTCCCACGCGGGACGTCGATCTTGCGGCGATCGACATCACGAATGACCTCGACGACATGCAACGGTTGGTCAACGAGCCACCTCCGGACGAGATCGCAGTGCCGCGCCTATTTGCGGATCGCCGATCCGCATCCGTGGGTACCGCATCGAGCTCGTCCTCGCAGAGAAGATCGTCACGGCCCTGCAGCGGGGCACGGCGAACACCCGGTGGCGCGACTTCGTCGACATCGCCAGCCTCGCCCGCCGCCACCTTGACGACAACGCCCTGATCGAGTCGATCAGACGGGTCGCCGCGTACCGCCAAGTCCCGATCCGACCGCTTCACGGCGCCCTCGCCGGCTACGCGTCAGTCGCGCAACGGCACTGGGCTGCCTGGCGTCGCAAGCAAGGTCTCGCCACGACGCCGGCCGAGTTCGGGGACCTCCTCGACCAAGTCCTGGCGTTCGCCGATCCATTGCTCGGGCGAGCCGCTGCGAGTCCGTAGAGGACGCAGTCTCGATGCGATGCCATCTACCGTGTGAGCGACACACACAGCCGAGCAGGAGGAGCGGATGGCGGTGTCGGTGCACAGGTTGAAGGTCACGCTGCGGTCGGTGAAGCCGCCGATCTGGCGACGCATCGAGGTCGCGTCGGACGTGACGCTCGCAGAGCTCTCCGATCTCATCGAAGGCGCGATGGGCTGGCTCGGCGGCCATCTCCACACGTTCGAGGCCGGCGGCATCACGTACGAGCGACCGGATCCGGACGACGGGTTCTTACGTCGCACCATGGACGAGACCGAGCACCGCCTCGGCGACGTGCTCACTGCGTCCGGGGCGAGGATGCGATGGGACTACGACTTCGGCGACGGTTGGCAACACGACGTGGTGGTTGAAGCCATTGCGCCGCTCGACCCGTCCGTCGACTATCCGCGTTGCGTCACTGGTCGCCACGCGTGTCCACCCGAGGACTGCGGAGGACCTTGGGGCTTCGGCGAGTTGCTCGAGGCGATCACCGATCCCGCACATCCGCGTCACGAGGAACTCATCGAGTGGCTCCCCGACGGCTACGACTCGGATCGCTTCGATGCCGACGAGGCGACCCAGGACATGCGAGCACCACGCCCGCTCGCCGAGGACTGGTGGTAGGTCTCGCTCACGGGCCGGGCGGCGCTACTTCAACCGGGACCACCCGCTTCAGCAGATCCCGACGATCACCCTCCACGGCCTCCGCCACACCTGGGCGACGCTCGCCGTGATCGCCGGCATCGACATCAAGATCGTCAGCGAGCGCCTCAACCACAGCACCACCCACATCACTAGGGAGATCTACACCCACGTGACCCCGCCCATGCAGAGCGATGCGGCGGAGCAAGTACGGGCACCCACGGCGTCGGTCGAACAGGAATATGGAGCGCTGCGCTCAGCAGCAGGCCACGTCGGCTGAGACCGAACTGGTGACAGACTGGCCTTCTGTGGACGGCGACCGTCATCCGATTTGGCTGCGGAGGTTCCTCGATCAGGGCACGACGTGGCAGAAGTTGCTCCTTGCGTTCGGAGCGATTGCCGGTGCATTGCTGGCGATCGGCGCGCTTGCCGCCGCGTTGAACCGACTCGTCGATGGTGACGACGGGCCGACGAGATCCGAACCGGCGACGACCTCGAGCTCCGACGGCGCGTCAACCTTCCGAAGGGCCGATCCACTCAAGAGCGAGACCGCTGACGTTGACGAGTTGGTGGCGCTGCTCACGTTGGCCGCCGACGCCTATGCGGCGGAGCCCAACTCTCCCGATTCCCGCGTCGTGCTCGACTTTCACGTCGACGCTGAGCCCCAGGACAGCGGGAGGATCAAGTTGAACTACGGCTGTCCGAACGATCCACCTTGCGAGGCCGCGCTGCAGGCGTGGGCACCCACGATGTTCGACGTCAATCAGGGTGCGACCCTGTTCGAGGGGGTCTACACGGTGCGGGTTCAGCAGGGTCAGCCGGACCGAAACATCGAGTTCGGTCTTCGTAAGGTCGCCGAACTGACGGGCTGAGATCACAACATGCGGGCACACCAACGGCTTCGAACTGTGTTCAGCCAACCCGCCCAGCCCATCGCACGCGTAGCGGCGCAACCACACGTGCACCGTCTGACGAGCAACCCGCGGCGGCGGGGCCACATCGGTCACCGTCGCTCCGTCGTCGAGGACTTCCAACACAACCTGATAGCGCTGCTCCACGACGCTCAACTCCACCAACACAACAACGGCCTCCTCCGGATCTGCAGGGATCAACCCCACACCGAAGAAGATGGCCACCATCGAAGCGCGGACCCCAGGTGTCAGGCACCTGCCGGGGCCACTGTCGCCCAAGATCCGGGTCGCGTCCCGCAACTGTCAGGCAGCTACCGGGGCCACGCTGTCCACTATGAACCGGGGCTGCACAGGAAGCGTCCGCGAACTCTGCTGACAAAATCGCGGACAAATGGGTCTTCCGTGGGCTTCGTGCGCTCGTGAAAACCGCAATGACCAAGGCGTTTGCCCTGGTCATCTGGTGTCGGAGGGGGGACTTGAACCCCCACGAGAAATAATCTCACTAGCACCTCAAGCTAGCGCGTCTGCCATTCCGCCACTCCGACGTGGGGACACGAGGTTACCGCTTGGCGTCAGGTCCTGACCAACAGGAAGCTGAGCGCGATGATGCTCATGATCCAGACCAGCGCCAACACGAACGTGATGCGGTTCAGGTTGCGCTCGGCGGCCGACGAGCCGAGGGCGGCCCCACCTCCGCCGCCAAACATGTCGGAGAGCCCGCCGCCCCGACCGCTGTGCAACAGCACTCCGGCGATCAAGCCGCCCGTAGACAGCACATTGACCACCAAGACCAGGTAGAGCATGACGTCACGCACGGTTGACCAGCCTACCGGCCGAGTGTTCGTGATGGAGCCCGCTCGCTGCAGCGGACGTCGATCGCGGGCGAACCCGCCCGGTCAGGGAATCGGGAGCGCTTTGCGAGCCTTGTGGAGGCCTCGCAGGACTCCGGCCGTTGCGCCGGCTGCGGCGCCGTAGACGAGATGTGCGCTGAGGTCCTTCCACAACGTCTCGCCGTCATATTCGGACAGCTGCTTGTAGATCCCCATCCGTGGTAGCACGGCGTAGGAGGTGCCGAACGAGGTGGCACCGACCGCCACGCCAGAGGCGAGTGTCGCCATCGGCGTCATCGTGCGCACAACAGAGTGGGCGACGCCCCATCCGATGCCGCTCGCCCAGTGCACCACGTTGTTGGTGAGACGGGCCGCCGAATCCGGCAGCTCGATGTCGAATCGCTGCGCCAGTGCCTTGCCGACCTGGGCCGGGGCGCCGGCCTCGGAGAACGTCGCCGCTGGGCCGCCGAACTCCCACCCGATGAACGAGTCGGTGCCGCCCTCGCGGCGGTACCGCTGATACAACAGGGCGTCCATGGCGAGGGTGCCCACCGCGCCAGCGATCACAGCGCGGCGTAATGGGGCAAATGGAGACATGTGCAGGTCCTTTCGAACTCGGGACGGGTCGGGCATACCCGCGACCCGGGCCCGGCAAACTCCGATCGGCGTGCACGAATCCGGACAGAACGGGCGGGCGCGCCGACGGGTGTGCGCGAATCCGGACAGAACGGCAGCGGGCGCACCTCGGTGTGCGCGAATCCGGACAGAACGGGCGGACGCGCCGACGGGTGTGCACGAATCCGAACAGAACGAGCGGGCGCGTGCGGGTGCTCGGGCGGCGCTAGGGCTGGCGTTCGAAGTGGACCGGGGTGCTGGCGGCCATCGGGATCACCTCGGCGAAGTGGCAGGCGACCAGGTGGCCGATCCCGCGGTCCTCGAGCAGGGGCTCCTCGGTCGCGCACTTGTCCTGCGCCTTCGGGCAGCGGGTCCGGAACCGGCAACCCGACGGAGGGTTGATCGGAGACGGCACCTCGCCCTCGAGCACGACGCGCTGGCGATCGCGCTCGATGCGCGGGTCGGGCTCGGGCACGGCGGAGAGCAACGCCTGTGTGTACGGGTGGGCCGGGCGGTCGTAGATCTCGTCCGCCGGCGCGATCTCGACCAGCTTGCCCAGGTACATCACGGCCACGACGTCGGAGACATGCTGGACGACCGACAGGTCGTGGGCGATGAAGACGTACGACAGTCCGAGCTCGTCCTGGAGGTCCTCGAGCAGGTTGACGACTCCCGCCTGGATCGACACGTCGAGGGCGGAAACCGGCTCGTCGAGCACGATCAGCGAAGGACTCAGGGCGAGCGCCCTGGCGATGCCGATGCGCTGGCGCTGGCCACCCGAGAACTCGTGCGGGAAGCGGCGGGCGTGGTCGGGGGCCAGCCCGACGAGCTCGAGCAGGTCGGCGACCTTGGCCTCGTGGTCGCCCTTGATCGCCTGGACCTCGAACGGCTCGGCGATCGCCGCGCCGACCGTGCGCTTCGGATCGAGTGACGCGTACGGATCCTGGAAGACGATCTGCATCTCCTTGCGGATCGCGCGCATCCCGGCCTTGTCGAGGGTGGTGAGCTCGACGCCCTTGAACTTGACCGATCCGGCAGTGGGTTCGAGCAGACGCAGCACGCATCGACCGACTGTGGTCTTGCCTGACCCCGACTCCCCCACCAGTCCGAGCGTCTCGCCGGCGTTCACGGTGAACGACACGCCCGACACCGCTTGCACCGATCGCTTCTCGACGCGGATGCCTCGGGCGCGCCGGACCTGGAACAGCTTGACGAGGTCGGTCACCTCCAGCACGGCTTCAGACACTGACGGTTGCCCCCGCGTACAGCTCTTCGGCGCGGACGCACGCCGTCTCGCCCGACCTGAACGGCCGCAGTTCCGGGATCGCCACCGTGCACTCGGGTTGGGCATGCGGGCAGCGCGGTGCGAACGCACAGCCGGGTGGCGGCCGCAGCATGTTGGGGGGCGAGCCCGGGATCGGCACCAGGCGTTGGCGACCGAGGGCAGGGAGCGACTCGAGCAACCCGCGGGTGTACGGGTGCGAGCACTCCCTGAACAGCGTGTCGACGTCGCCGCGCTCGACCGCCCGACCGGCGTACATCACCTGCACCCGATCGACGACGCGGGCCACGACGCCGAGATCGTGGGTGATGAGCACGATCGCCGTGCGCAACTCGTGCTGGATGCGCTGCATGACCTCGAGGATCTGCGCTTGCACGGTCACGTCGAGCGCCGTCGTCGGCTCATCGGCGATCAGCACCTCGGGCTCGTTGGCGATGGCCATCGCGATCATCACGCGCTGGCGCATGCCACCGGAGAACTCGTGCGGGTACTGCACCGCTCGCTGTTCGGGCTGCGGAATCCCCACCACGTCGAGCAACTCGACCGCCTTGCGGTGAGCAGCCTCCTTCTTGATGTCTTCGTGAGAGCGGATCATCTCGACGATCTGCACGCCGATCTTCTGCACCGGATTCAGCGCTGACAACGGATCCTGGAAGATCATCGCGATCCGCTTGCCGCGGATCGTCCGCATGAGCTTGTCGGACGCCCCTACCAACTCGACTCCACCGATCGTTGCCGACCCTGAGATCTTCGCCGACTTCGGCAACAACCCCATCAGGCCGAGGAACGTCACGGACTTGCCGGAACCCGACTCACCGACGACACCCACCATCTCGCCATCGCCGACGTCGAGGTCGATGCCGCGAACGGCCTGGACATCGCCGTTCACCGTGCTGAACGAGACCCGAAGGTCGCGCAGCGATAGCACCGGATTCCCGACGGGCATCAGTTCGCCCCACCCGGCAGCTTCGGGTCGGTTGCGTCTCGCAATCCGTCGCCGATGAAGTTGATGCAGATGGCGACGATGATCAGGAGTGCGCATGGGAACACGGCCAACCACCAGTTGCCCGTGACGAGTGCCAGGTCGGCCTCGCGCACGAGGTTACCGAGCGACGTCTGACCAGCACCCGGCTGCGGGCCGAAACCGAAGAAGCTGAGCGTCGCCTCGCCCACGACGGCGGCGACGACGGCCGTGGTGAGGGCGACGAGGATCGGACCGACCGAGTTCGGCAGAAGGTGTTTGAAGATGACGCGCCGATTGTTCGCACCGAGGGCTCGTGTGGCCTCGATGAACTCGCGCTCCTTGAGGGAGAGCACCTGACCACGCACGAGGCGCGCGACTCCCATCCACCCGAACAACACGAACAGCACGATCACGAAGCGGATCGAAGTGGGCTTGCCGATGATCGACTCGAGCCAGGGGATTCCACCCAGAAACGCCCGCACGACGAGCAGGGCGACGAGGAACGGGAAGGCCAGGAAGACGTCGGTGACCCGCATGATGATGTCGTCGAACAGGCCACCGTACAGCCCGGCGACCGATCCGACGGTGACACCGATGATGGTCGAGAAGACCGCGGCCGCGAGGCCGATCACCAATGAGACCCGCAAGCCGGCGATGAGCCGGCTGTACAGGTCGCGGCCGATGTCGTCGGTGCCCATCCAGGCGACCTGGCGCGGCGACAGGTACTGGTTCGGACCTTCGCTGATCGGGAACACGGCCTCGTTCACCTCGTACCGCATCGTCCACGGAGCGAGGATCACGATCACCAACAAGATGGCCATGACGACGGTGCAGAAGACGGCGCCCTTGTGCCGCATGTAGCGCTTGTACGCCATCTTCCGCGGCGACATCGAGGCAACGGTCAAACCCTCGGCGTCGTCGGGAATTGCCTCGAGGACCGCCTCTTCGGGGAGCAGGACGACTTCAGTCAAGGCGGATCCTCGGATCGAGGAAGGCGTACGACAGGTCCGCCAACAGGTTGAACAGGATCACGGCGCTCACGATGATCACCATCCATGGCATCAGTGCCGGGAAGTCGCCTTCGGTGTAGGCCGACAGGAAGTACTCGCCCATGCCCGGGTAGCTGAACACGCCCTCGGTGATGATCAGACCGCCGAGGATCGCGCCGATGTCGATGGCGGCCACCGTCACTACCGGGATCAGCGCGTTGCGGAGTGCGTGTCTGACGAGCACCCGGCGCTCGCTGATGCCCTTCGAGCGGGCGGTGCGCATGTAGTCGCTGTTGAGAACCTCGAGCAACGAGGCCCGCATGTATCTCGCGTAGGTCGCGATCACCTGGATCGCGACGACGGTCACGGGCAGGATCATGTGTTTGCCCATCAACCACGGGTCGAACCCACGATGTCCGGTCGGGTACACGCCCGATGTCGGGAGCAGGGCCTCGCCGTACCAGCGGCTCCAGTACACGGCGAAGACCAACTGGAACAGGACCGCCGACACGTAGGGAGGGATCGAGAGCCCGAAGAACGCTGCCGTGTTGACGGTGGTGTCGCGCAGGCTGCCAGGCCGCAGGGCGGCGAAGACGCCGATCGACAGACCGAAGGTGACGCCGACGATCGTGGCGATTCCGCCGAGTCGGATCGAGTTGGCCAGCGCGTCCTTGAGGTTGGGCCAGACTTCGCGGCTGCCCTTGATCGTGCGTGGCCAATCGCCGGTGACGAACTGGCCGAGCCACGTGAAGTACCCCCGGATGTACCCGCCAGGGCCCTCGTACAGCCCGTTGATCTCGATGTACTCCTGGACCTTCTTGGGGGACGCACGCTGGTTGATTCTCTTGTAACTCTCCAACGGGTCGGTACCGACCCGCAGCGCGACGTAGACGAGGAATGTGACGATCACCAACGTCGGAATTGCCCAGAGCACTCGCCGGAGAATGAACCTGGTCATGATCGGCCCTCCTTACCCCACATGCATACCCCAGATTGGGACATGCTCACCCCCGTATTGGCTGTGGGGCCGGCCACTTGGCCGGCCCCACAGTCTTATCTGGTTCTAGTGACCTTCCCTGATCCGAGGATCAGAGAACTTCGATCACCGGCTCGCCGGCGACCAGGTTGGTGAGCTCGTACAGAGCGTCGTTGGTGGTGCGCCAGATGCCCGGGAGCGTCTGGTTCTCAGCGGCCCACACGTACCACGACGAGTTGGCGCACTCTGTCAATGGGTTGAGGCAGCCTGGGTACTGCTCGGCACCGACGATGATCTGCCCGTCGCCATCGACGTCTTCCCACTCCGAAAGGTTGTGGAAGGCGCGGTAGTTGTTGAGCTGATCCTCGACGGGTCCACCGACGCGGTCGCTGCGGTAGAAGCCCGACTTCGGGAACTGCAGCAGCGGCAGCATGAAGTCCTCTTCGGACAGGATCTCGAGTGCATCGGTGATCAGCGTGGCGCGGGCGTCCTCGTCGACGGTGATGTCGGACTCGTTGAGCATCGCGGAAGCTTCTTCGTTGCACACACCCTGCTGGTTCTGACCCTGGTTGCCGTTGGCGGCGGTCGGGATCTGCTCGCAGGTGAGGATCGGGATCAGGTACGCCGGGTCCGGCGGTGCTGTCGAGATGTACTGACCCATGTCGTAGTCGAGGGCTGGCAGGCGCTGCTGGAACACGCAAGGCAGGGCCTCGCAGTTGTCAGCGATCACGTTGAAGCCGGCCTGGGCCAGCAGCGGGATCAGATACGCCTGGCTGCTCTCACGACGGGTGTTGCCGGTGTTGACCATCCAGCGAACCTCGGGCACGTTGCCATCGGGATCGGCCCAGAAGCCGTCGCCGTTCTTCGCCCAGCCGGCGTCGGTCAGCATCTGCGCCGCGCCTTCGGGGTCGTAGGTGACGTCAGCCCATGCGTCGGTGCAGTAGGGACCGGGGACGATCGGGCCACACTGGAGCAGTTCGGCACCCTCGACGAGCGGGGCGTAGATCTGCTGGAACAGTGCTTCGCGGTCGATCGACCGGACGAACGCGTGACGATACGCATCGTCAGCGAACGGACCACGGTAGGCCTCGTCCTCACCCATCTGGAAGTACAGCGCCTCGTAGTCGCCACCGAAGGTGATGGCAGGAACCACGTTCGGGTCGGTGACCGCGTCGGTGATGCCCTGGAAGAACTGCGGGTAGATGAAGTCGACTTCGCCGGAGTTGATCGCGGCGAGCTCGGTCTCCTGGTCGGCGAAGCCGGTGATCAGGACGCGCTCGGCGACGGGCGGATCGCCCCACCAGTTCGGGTTCGGAACGAGCTCGAGCTCGTTCTCGCCGAACGAGTTGATCATGTACGGCCGGGCCGAGATCGGAAGCTCCGTCTCGAAGTCGGTCGAGATGTCCATGCAGTCCTCGACCGCGGCCTTCTTGATGATCGCGTCGAAGATGCCCTTGTACGGCGCGTAGACACGGCTGAAGCTGATGATGACCTGCTGGTCGTTCTCACCCGCGGCAACGCCCGATACTGCGTCGTACCCGGAGGTCTCGATCGAACCAGGGGTGTTCAGCTGCGCCTGCCACGAACACTCGAAGTCTTCCCACGTGATCGGGGTGCCGTCTTCCCAGACAGCGTCCGGGTTGATGTCGAACGTCAGTGTCATCGCCACGTCCCCGGCGGGGGCGTCGGTCCCGTCTGGTGCTTCGGTCGCGTCCGGTGCTTCGGTCTCCTCCGTCGGTGCCTCGGTCTCCTCCGTCGGTGCCTCGGTCTCCTCTGACGGTGCCTCGGTCTCGTCCGACGATGTGTCCGCTGTGCTGCCGTCGTCGTCGTCGCCGCATGCTGCGGCGACGAGTGACAGACCGACGGCCAGCGCGACCAATCGCTTACTGCGCCTCGTGAAACTCACGTAGGTCCTCCTCATGGGGTTGATGGAGGGAGGTATAAGTGCCACAGGAACCGCCCGGGCCATTGCTCGCGCAACGATGTTGCGCCAGCGACACTTCCGGCGTTCGAACCGCGACGTTCTGCACGATTTGTCCTCCCCGATCAAATCGGGCGGCCGAACCTTACCAGCAGGTGCTCCCGCGAGGTAGCCATCGGTGTGACAGATGTACGAAAATTGGGTTGGGACGTTCCGCAGGTCAATTCGCGGCGAACTGGACGATCCGGGCGAACTCGTCCGGATCGAGGCTGGCGCCGCCGACCAGTGCCCCGTCGATGTCGGGCTGCGCCATCAGCTCCTCCGTCGACGCCGCCTTGACCGAACCGCCGTATTGGATCCGCACCGAGTCGGCAGCTTCGGGACCCCAGCCCTCGCCGATGCACGCGCGGATCGCCGCGCACACCGCCTGGGCGTCGGCGGCGGTCGCCGTGCGACCGGTGCCGATCGCCCAGATCGGCTCGTAGGCGATCACGAGCCCACCGACCTGCTCGGCGGAACGCCCCGTCAGCCCGGCGCGGACCTGGGCGAGCACCTTGGTCTCGGTCGCTCCCGCCTCGCGCTCGTCGAGCGACTCGCCGACGCACATGATCGGGACCATCCCGTATTGTTGGATCGCGGCGACCTTGCGGGCGACCATCTCGTCGGTCTCTCCGAACAGTTCCCGACGCTCGCTGTGACCGCACACGACGAGCTCGACGTCGAGCTTGGCGAGGAAGAGCGGTGAGATCTCACCGGTGAACGCTCCGCTGACGTCCCAGTGGCAGTGCTGGGCACCGAGCAACAGGTCGAGATCGTCGGCCTCGATCACCGTCTGCACACTGCGGATGTCGGTGAACGGTGGATGGACACTGACGTCGACGTTGCGGTAGGCGTCACGCGGGATGAGGTAGTGCAGCTTCTGCACCGTCTGGATCGCCTCGAAGTGATTGAGGTTCATCTTCCAGTTGCCGGAGATGAGCGGGCGTCTCGTCACGCCGTCTCCCCCGCCGGCGCGTTCGGTGCCGCACGGAGCGCCTCGAGGCCGGGGAGGTCGCCGAGCTCGATCAGCTCGAGTGACGCACCGCCGCCGGTCGAGACGTGGTCGACGTCATGGTCGAGGCCGAACTGTGCGAGGGCTGCCGCCGAGTCGCCGCCGCCGACCACGGTGAAGGCCTTGGTGTCGGCCATCGCCTGGGCGACGGTTCGCGTGCCGGCGGCGAAGCGCTCGTCCTCGAACATCCCCATCGGGCCGTTCCAGAACACGGTGCGCGCCTCGATGATGACGTCGGAGAAGGCGGCGGCCGAACCGGGTCCGATGTCGAACCCCTTGGCGCCGTCGGGCAGTTGCGTGCCGAACGTCGCGTAGGCGCCGTTGGCGTCGACGCCGACGATGTCCTCGGGCAGGTTGATCGTCTTGCCGGACGCCTTCACGGATTCGAGGAGTCGGGCACACGTCTCGACCTGATCGGGCTCGAACAACGAATCGCCGATCGACTTGCCCTGGGCGGCGAAGAACGTGAAGCACATCGCCCCACCGATGACGAGTGCGTCGACGACGTCGAGCAGCGCCTCGACGACTCCGAGCTTGTCGGAGATCTTCGCCCCACCGAGCACCGCGACGAACGGCCGCTTCGGGTTGGTGCGCAGCCCGAGCAGGACCTCGACCTCCTTCTGGAGCAACAGCCCCATCGCCGACGGCAACACCTTCGGCGGGCCGACGATCGAGGCGTGGGCGCGGTGCGACGCTCCGAACGCGTCGTTGACGTAGAGGTCGAAGCCGCCGATGAGTCGAGCTGTGAAATCGGGGTCGTTGCCCTCCTCACCGGGGTCGAAGCGCAGGTTCTCCATCAGCTCGACACCGGGAGCCAGCTCCGCCAGGCGGGCGCGGACCGGTGCCATCGAGAACTCCTGTGCCGGCTTGCCCTTCGGCCGGCCGAGGTGGCTGGCGCACACGACCTCGCCGCCGCGGGATGTCAACCACTCGATCGTCGGGAGCGCCGACCGGATGCGAAAGTCGTCGGTGATCGTGGTGCCGTCGAGCGGCACGTTGAAGTCGGTGCGGAGCAGGATCCGCTTGCCGGAGACGTCGCCGAGGTCTTCCAGCACCGGGATCCGCGCCGTCCGCGGATCGGTCATCGCTTCTTGCTGCCGGTGTACACCGCCAGGTCGACAAGGCGATTGGAGTAGCCCCACTCGTTGTCGTACCAGCCGTTGACCTTGACCATGTTGTTGATCGTGAACGTGAGCCCGGCGTCGAAGATGCACGAGTGCGGATCGGTCACGATGTCGCTCGACACGATCGGCTCTTCGGTGTAGCGCAGGATGCCCTTGAGATCGCCCTTCTTGGCGGCCGCCTCGAACGCTGCATTGATCTCGCCGACCGTCGCCTTCTTGCGCAGGTTCGCCGTGAAGTCGGTGATCGAACCGGTCGGCACCGGGACCCGCAACGACGTTCCGTCGAGTCTGCCCTTCATCGACTCCAGCACCAGGCTCGTCGCCCGCGCCGGCGCCGGTGCTGGTCGGCACGATGTTGATGGCCGCCGCCCGGGCGCGTCGCAGGTCCTTGTGCGGGCCGTCGACGAGCACCTGGTCGCCCGTGTAGGCGTGGATCGTGGTCATCAGTCCCTCGACAACGCCGAACGTGTCGTCGAGCACCTTGACGAGCGGCACGAAGCAGTTCGTGGTGCAGCTGGCCGCCGAGATCACCTTGTGGGACTTGCGGTCGAACGTCTTGTGGTTGACCCCGAACACGAACGTGGCGTCGGCCCCGGTGCACGGGGCGGACACGAGGACGAGGGGGGCGCCCGCCTCGAGATGGTACGCCGCGGTGTCTCGCGTCGCGAAGAAGCCCGTCGACTCGACCACGACGTCGACACCGAGGTCGCCCCACGGGAGCGCCTTCGGGTCACGCTCGGACAACACGCGCAGCTCGTCGTCGCCGACTTTGATGCCCGTCTTGGTGGCCTTCACCGACCCGGGAAGCTGGCCGAGCACCGAGTCGTACTTGAGGAGGTGCGCCATCGTGTCGATCGAGCCGAGGTCGTTGACAGCGACGAAGTCGATGTCGGCGCCACGTTGCTTCGCGGCACGGAAGAAGCTTCGGCCGATCCGGCCGAAGCCGTTGATACCTACGCGCACCGTCATCTCTCGGAGTGTCCTTTCATCGAAGGGTCGCAAATCGCGATGGCATCGGCTCCACGCGTGGTGGACCCGCCGCCCGGTGAGGGGCGATCGCGCCGGTCACCCTATCGCCGGCGTCGATGCGACGAGGAGGCCCGATCGGAGGTTCCGGTGCCGACGTTGTCGTCCAACCCGGTGTCACCCCGACAGGGCGACGTCGCGGTGCGACGTGCGCACCGCCACCCCGCGGTCGCGGAACCGCCGTGCCAACTCTTCGGCGATCGCGACCGATCGGTGCCGCCCACCCGTGCATCCGATCGCCACCGTGAGATAGCTCCGACCCTCGGCCTGGTACGCGGGGAGCACGCTCGCCAGCAGATCGTCGAAGCGGTCGAGGAACGCCTGTCCCGCCGCCGTCTCGAGCACGTAGTCACGCACGGCCTGGTCGAACCCGGTCAACGGGCGGAGATCGTCGTCCCAGTGCGGGTTCGGTAGGAACCGCACGTCCATCACGATGTCGGCGTCGAGCGGCAGACCGTGCTTGTACCCGAAGCTCTCGATCGCCACCTGGAGGCGTGCCGACCCCGAGTCGTCGAAGGCGCCGACGAGCCGATCCTTCAACTGGTGCACGTTGAGATCGGTCGTGTCGATCACGAGATCGACGGCGTCGCGGAGGCGGCTGAGGCGCTGACGCTCGAGCTCGATCGACTCGAGCAACCCATCGGCCTCGTCGGCGAGCGGGTGCTTGCGTCTGGTCGCGTCGTACCGGCGAATCAGCTCGCTCGTCGACGCGTCGAGGTAGACGACCGTGACTCGATGGCCGGCCGCGCGCATGGCGCCCACGTGGGGCAACACGTCGGCGTGTTGGCGACCGGACACGAGCGCGAGGCGATCGATGCCGCCGCCGGGCTTCGACGCCAGCTCGACGATGGTCGCCAGCAACGACGTCGGCAGGTTGTCGACCACATAGAACCCGAGGTCCTCGAGGACCGCCGCGGCGGCCGATCGGCCCGCCCCGGAAAGTCCGGTGATGAGCACGATGTCCGCCATCGCCCTGAACGTTAGCGACGGTCGACGCGCTGCAGGCGGAGATACAACAAGCGCGGGATGGTCGCCGCCAGGGCGTACTCGGGCGCCATCGCGAGGAACCCAGGCGGTGGCGCCGGTTCGATCATTCGATCGAGCACGAGCCCGTGGTCGGTGAGCGCGTTCAGGTAGCGCGACAACGGTCGGTGCAGGAACCGGATGTACACCCCGAGCTCGACCTGCTCGTCGGTCGCCGCCTCGTCGAGGTACGGACCGATCCTCCAGTACTGCTCGGGTGGGTCGAGGATCTGATCGTCGATCCAACCGCTGCCGGGAGTCTGGAGCAGCGGATGGTTGAGGAAGAAGGCGAACCGTCCACCCGGACGCAACACACGGGCCACCTCGGCGATCGCCCCATCGACGTCGTCGATGTGCTCGAACACGAGGCAGGCGACGACGCCGTCGAACGAGCCGTCGGCGAACGGCAATCGGGCCGCCTCGGCACGGGCGTACTGCGGGCCGCCGCCGCGGGCGACGGCGACGCTGATCTGGTTGCGGGTCGGGTCGATCCCGACGACGCTCGCGCCGTGTCCGGCCAGCGCCCGGCCGATCTGCCCGTCACCGCAGCCGACATCGAGGATCATCGAGCAGTCGCCGAGCTCCTCCTCGGCGAGCGGAAGGATCTGCTCGACGTACTCGGGATCGGCGCCCTCGGTGAACTCCTCGATCCACCACCCGGCGTGTTGTTCCCACAACTCGCGGGACGGGTCGGTCACAGCCGGGAGACTAAGGGACAGACCCGAACCGAACCGGGTCGTTCAGAGACCCGGTTCGGTCAGCCGCTTCGACGGACGCCTATGTTTCCTCACCATGGACTTCTCGATCTGGCCGGCGCCCGGCCGTAGCTGGAGCGACCTCGCCACGACCGCCCGCCTTGCCGACGAGAGCGGATGGCACGGGATCTGGTTCGCCGACCACTACATGCCGAACACCCCGGATGGATCGATCGCCGACGGCGACACGCACGAATGCTGGGCGATCCTGCCGGCCCTCGCCGCGACCACGTCCCGGGTTCGACTGGGTTCGCTCGTGTCACCGACCTCGGTCCACCATCCGGCGCTGCTCGCCAACCGGATCTCGACGATCGATCACATCTCGAACGGTCGCGCCGTGCTCGGCCTCGGCGCCGGGTGGCAGGTCAACGAACACGGTGCGTACGGGATCGAGCTGGCACCACCCGGCGAGCGTGTCGGGAGGTTCGACGAGTCGATCCAGATCGTGCGGGCCCTGCTCGACCAGCCACGGACCACGTTCGCCGGGCGGTACTACACGATCACCGACGCGCCGTGTGAGCCCAAGCCCATCCAGTCGCCGTTGCCGATCCTGGTGGGCACGAGCGGCTCGCGCATGATGCGCATCACCGCTCGCCACGCCAACGAGTGGAACACCTGGGGCGACATCGAGGCGGCGACGACGAAGACGACCGCGTTCCTGGCCGCGTGCGAGGCGGTCGACCGCGACCCGACGACCATTCGTCGCTCGGTCCAGGCCATCGTGTTCTTGGAGGACGATGCGGCCACGCTCGCCCAGCTGCGTGAGAACGCACCTGCCGGGCGTTCGATCGTCGGGTCGCCGTCGGAGCTGATCGACATGATGGGCCAGTACCGCGACCTGGGTTTCGACGAGTTCATCGTCCCCGAATGGAACTTCGGCAGCGAGCTCGACGAACGTCTCGCCAAGATCGACCGGTTCCGTAGCGAGATCGCCGGCCACCTCACGTAGCGTCCGGACGTAGCAGCCGGCCGGGCACGTCGTGAAGAAATCTCATGGTCGTGTCACCGATCGGGCCGGCGACTTCGTCTGTCAACGACAATGAACCGTCAACGAATCGAAGCAGTCGCCCTCGGGCTGATCGCCCTGTTCATGTTGCCCGCCGGGCTCCAGGCCGCCTTCGCGCCGAGGTCGTTCTTCGACGACTTCCCGCTCGGGCGCGGCTGGATCTCACACACCGGCGACGCGTACAACGAGCACCTCGTGCGCGACGTCGGTGCACTGTTCCTCGCCTTGATCATCGTCACCGTGTGGACGGTGTGGCGCCGTCTTCCGGCGCGACCTGTCGCCGTCGCCTGGCTCGTGTTCGGCACGCTTCACCTCATCTACCACGCGGGCCACCTCGACGGCTACGACACCGTCGACAAGATCGGACTGATCGGCTCACTCGTCACGGTGCCCATCCTCGCGCTCGTCGCCCTGTGGGCAGGTTGGTCCGCTCCGTCGTCACGGTCGGCTGATCCCCTCGCGTGACTCGGGGTGGAACTTCGAGTGGATCGCCTCGGCGACGGCATCGGGAAGGAACGGCAACGACTTCAGGTCGTCGATGTCGGCGCGCTTCACGGCGTTGACCCCGCCCATCGCCTTGACGAGTTTGGTCTTACGGGTCTCTCCGAGGCCCGGGATGCCGTCGAGTGAGCTCGCCGTCATGCGCTTCGACCGACGCTCGACGTGGAACGTGTTGGCGAACCGGTGGGCTTCGTCGCGGATCCGCTGCAGCATGAACAGCGCCTCGCTGCCCCGCGGGATCTCGACGGGATCCGATCGGCCGGGCACGAACACCTCCTCGAAGCGCTTGGCGAGACCGGCGACCGGGATCTCGTCGGCCAACCCGAGCGCTTCGACGACGCGCTTGGCCACCCCGAGCTGACCCTTGCCGCCGTCGACGACGAGGAGCTGGGGTGGGTAGCGCGAACTTCCCGGGGCGGTCGAGGCGTTCGTTGATCGGACGGTCGCGATCGGCGAGGTAGGCGGTCAGCCGGCGCGTCAACACTTCCTCCATCGCCGCGTAGTCGTCGTTGCCCGGCACGTCCTTGACCCGGAACCGGCGGTACTCACGCTTGTTCGGGAGCCCATCCTCGAGCACCACCATCGACCCCACGTAGTCGGTGCCCTGCAGGTGCGCCATGTCGTAGCACTCGATCCGCAACGGCGCCTCCGGGAGCGACAACAGGTCCTGCAGTTCCGTCAGTGCACGACTGCGCGTGTTGTGATCGCTCGCCCGGCGCAGACGGTGGCGGGTGAACTCCTCGTTGGCGTTGCGCGTCACGGTGTCGAGCAGCGATCGCTTGTCGCCGCGCTGTGGCACGCGGATCTGCACTCGCGAATCGCGTGCGTAGGACAGCCACTCCTCGTACGTCGCTCGATCGTCCGGCTCGACGGGAACGAGGACCTGCTTCGGCACGCCGGTGGGCGGTTCGTCGCCGTACATCGCCTCGAGGATGCGGTCGACGAGCTTGCCGGGTGTCAGCTCCTCGACCTTGTCGAGCACGAAGCCCTTGCGGCCGACCACCCGGCCACGGCGCACGTAGAAGACCTGCACCGCCGCTTCGAGATCGTCCTCGGCGATGCCGATCACGTCGATGTCCTCGTTGCGGTCGGCCACCATCTGCTGCTTGGCGATCGCCTTGCGCACCGCGGTCAGGCGATCGCGCAAACGTGCCGCCCGTTCGAACTCCAACTCGGTCGCCGCCGCCCGCATCGCCGTCTCGAGCCGCTTCACGATCTCGTCGGTGTCGCCGGCCAGGAAGTCGCACAACTCGTCGACGAGCTGGCGGTACGAAACCGGATCGATCTCGCCCACGCACGGCCCGGCGCACTTCTCGATGTGGAACAGCAGGCACGGCCGGCCGAGCCGATGGTGCTGGTTGAACTTGGCCGGGCTGCACGTACGGATCGGGAAGCTGCGCAGCAGCAGGTCGAGCGTGTCGCGGATCGCGTAGGCGTGGGCGTACGGCCCGAAGTACCGGGTGCCCTTGCGCTTGCGGCCGCGCATCACGAGCGCCCGCGGCCACTCCTCGTCGACCGTCACGGCGAGGAACGGGTAGCTCTTGTCGTCGCGCAACCGGACGTTGAACCGCGGGTTGTGCTGCTTGATCAACGAGTACTCGAGCATCAGCGCCTCGACCTCGTTGCGCACGGTCGTCCACTCGACCGACTCCGCCGTCTCGACCATCTGCCGGGTGCGCGGATGGAGGTTCTGGGGCGCCTGGAAGTAGTTCGACAGACGCTGTCGCAGACTCGATGCCTTGCCGACGTAGATGACGCGACCCTGCACGTCCTTGAACTGGTACGACCCGGGTGCGTCGGGGATCGTGCCGGTGGGCGGGCGTTTCACCATCGCGGCGACGGGAGCACCAGCGACCACGTGCCGTCGGCGCAGCACGTGACCGACGGCCGAGACGCGAAGCGAACCGTGATCACGTGTTCAGACTACGGGCGTCGCGGCCGGTACCGTGGCAGCCGTGGCCGACCGATTCTCGTTCTCCAAGCCGGATCGACGCGGCCCGAATGATCCCTGGTTCCGCCTCGGCCAGGTCGAGTTCGGGACGGCGGCCGTGTTCGCCGCCCTCTGCGCGCTGTCGTTGGTGATCTACGGCTTGGAGCCTCCGCACAAGCCGTTCTTGACGTCGCTCGCGTTGATCCCCAGCAAGGTCCTCGACGGCGAGATCTGGCGCATCGTGACGTGGCCGTTGGCCAACGGCCTGGACGACCGGCTGCTGTGGTACGCCGTCACCGTCGCCCTGTTGTGGTACTTCGGTGGGCGGCTCGAGGCGCAAGCGGGGCGCACCAAGTTCGGCTTCTTCCTCGCCGCCGTCATCATCCTCTCGGGCATCGCCGGCACCCTGCTCGATCTCACCCAGGCCGGCTGCCGGCCGGTGCAGATCGTCGTGTTGCTCGTCTTCATCGCCGAGTACCCCAACCTGCGGTTCTTCTTCGGCATCCCGGCGTGGGTGCTGGGCGTGATCTACGTGCTGACCGACGTCCTCCAGATCACCGGCGCCCGCGCCGGCGACCGGTTGCTGTTCTACGTGATCTCGCTCGCCATCGCCGCCGTGGCGGCCCGCTCGATCGGGCTGCTCGCCGCGTATCCGTGGATCCCGCGGGTCCCGATCGGCGATGGCATCCGCACCCGCTCGGCGCGGCCCACGCGGCCGCCACGACGCCCGAAGGCGGGCCGGCCGACCGTCGTCGAAGGGCCGTGGGGGATCGCGTCGACCGTCCCCAACCCGACGTCGCTGGCGGATCAGGCCGAGCTCGACTCGCTGCTCGACAAGATCGCCGCGACCGGCATGGACTCACTCTCCGGGGACGAGAAGCGGCGCCTCAACGATCTGTCGAAGAAGCTCCGCAAGCGCTGATCCGCGCCGCCGTCGCAGCATTCACGCTGCGAGATGTCAGGCGAGCGCCTCGACCAACTTCGCTGCGAGACTACCCGAAAGCGTAAGATGATCCCCATCGCCCGCGGCCGAATTCGGGGTCACGGCGACCTGAGCTGCACGTGCCGGGCAGCCGACATCCACGTCGCCACGAGCAGGGCGGCCATGATCACGGTGGCCGCGTGGGCGAGCAGGTGGAACCCGAGCGACTGCTTCACGAAGCCGGAGCCGAAGGCGGCCACCGCACCGCACAGGCTGAGCGTCAGGTCGCCCGTGCCTTGGGCCTCGATCCGCGACTCGGCGGGAACCGATCCGGTGAGCAGCGTCGTGCCGGCGATCAGGCACACGCTCCACCCGAGCCCGAGCAGGAACAGGCCGACGAACATCATCGCCGGCACGTACCCGGCGGCCACCGTGGACACCGTGCCCGATGCGAGCACGACCGCGCCGTACGCGACTGCGGCCACCGTGCCGACACGGTCGACGAACCGGCCGACGATCGGCGCCAGACCGAACATCCCGAGGATGTGCACCGCGATCACGAAGGCGGAGAGGTCGGCGTGCCCGTGATCCTTCATGTGGGCAGGCGTCATCGCCATCACCGACACCATCGCCGCCTGGGCACCGGCCATCGACGCCAGCCCGAGGACCGCGCCCGGCGATCGCCGGATCACTCCGTACGACGCCTTCACCTGCCGCAGCGGCCGCGGGCGTTCGGCGTGTGGGTTGGTGGCCCCGAGCACCACCAGTGGGTCGGGGCGCAAGCGGGCGAACATGACCGCCGCGCTGACGAGGAACAGCGCGGCGCCGAACACGTACGGCCCGACCAGCTCGTCGAGGCCGACCAGGCGGGCGAAGTCCTTCTCGAACGGTGTGAAGATCGGACCGAACACTGCCCCGATCGTGCCGACCCACACGATCGCCGCGATCGACTTGGCGCGCTCGTCGGGTGTGGCGAGGTCGGCACCCACGTAGCGACTCTGCAGCGTCGCCGATTGACCGGCGCCGAACAGCGCCATCCCGACCACGAACAACGGGAACCAGCGCAGCTGCCCGCCGGCGCCGGCCACGACGGACCCCAGCGAACCGACGAGGAGGGCGGCGACGAGACCCGGCCGGCGGCCGTGCCGGCGCATGTGTGCGGAGAGCGGGATCGAGGTGATCGCCGAGCCCATCGTGAACGCCGCGCTCGCCAGGCCGGCGACGCGGTCACTGCCGAGCAGATCACTCGCCAGCAACGTGACCACGGCGACCGACGACGCGACCGCAGCCTGACCGGGAACCTGCGCCCACCGGAGCGCGTTCAGCGTCCGGCGGTGCAACACCCGGAGCTCGTCGGCGGCGATCGAGTCGGTCACCGCTGCGGACTCGGCGTCGACCACGACAGTCCTTGCCGCTCGATGCTCAGCCGAGCAGGTTGCGCAGGAAGCGGCCGGTGTGCGAGCCCTCGAGCGTGGCGATGTGCTCGGGAGATCCCTCACCGATCACCGTGCCGCCGCCGCTCCCGCCCTCGGGTCCGAGGTCGATGATCCAATCTGCCGTCTTGATCACGTCGAGGTTGTGCTCGATGACGAGCACCGTGTTCCCCTGCTCCACGAGTCGTGAGAGCACGGTCAGCAGACGACGCACGTCGTCGAAGTGCAACCCGGTCGTCGGCTCGTCGAGCAGGTAGATCGTGTGGCCGGTCTGGCGCTTGGCCAGCTCGGTGGCGAGCTTCACGCGCTGCGCCTCGCCGCCGGACAACGTCGGGGCCGGCTGGCCGAGCCGCACGTACCCGAGACCGACGTCCATCAGGGTGGTCATGTACCTGGCGATCGACGGCTGGTTGGCGAAGAAGTCGACCGCCTCGGCGACCGGCATGTCGAGGACCTGGGCGATGTTGTGGCCCTTGAACTCGATGTCGAGCGTGTCGCGGTTGTAGCGGGCGCCCTTGCACACCTCGCACGGCACGTAGACGTCGGGGAGGAAGTGCATCTCGATCTTGATCGTGCCGTCGCCGGCGCACGCCTCGCAGCGCCCACCCTTGACGTTGAAGCTGAACCGGCCCGGCATGTAGCCGCGCACCTTGGCCTCGTTGGTGGACGCGAACAGCTTGCGCACGCTGTCGAAGACACCGGTGTAGGTGGCCGGGTTCGACCGCGGCGTGCGCCCGATCGGCGACTGGTCCATGTCGATGACCTTGTCGAGATACTCGACACCGTCGACGCGCCGATGCCGGCCGGCCGACATCTTCGACTTGTAGATGCGCTGCATCAGCACCGGCAGGAGGATGTCGCGCACGAGCGTCGATTTCCCCGATCCCGACACGCCGGTGACGGCCACGAAGCAGCCGAGTGGGATGTCGACGGTGAGGTCGTTGAGGTTGTGCTCGCGGGCGTTGTGCACGGTGAGCTTCTCGAGCGTCGGCGTGCGCCGGATCGACGGCACCGGGATCGACTTGCGGCCCGACAGGTACTGGCCGGTGATCGACTCCTTGACCTTCAGCAGGCCGGGGAAGGGACCGCTGTAGACGACCTCGCCGCCGTGCTCGCCGGCGCCGGGACCGATGTCGACGACCCAGTCGCTCTCGCGGATCGTCTCCTCGTCGTGCTCGACGACGATGACCGTGTTGCCGAGATCGCGGAGTCGCGTCAGCGTGTCGATGAGGCGGCGGTTGTCGCGCTGGTGCAGTCCGACCGACGGCTCGTCGAGCACATAGAGCGTTCCGACGAGACCCGAGCCGATCTGGCTGGCGAGACGGATCCGTTGCGCCTCGCCGCCGGCGAGGGTGCCGGCCGATCGCGACAGTGTGAGGTAGTCGAGCCCGACGTCGAGGAGGAACCCGAGCCTGGCGTTGACCTCCTTGGTGACCCGTTCGGCGATCATCCGATCGCGCTCGCTGAGCTCGAGGGCGGCGAGGAACTTCGCCGATTCGCCGATCGAGAGGTCGCAGACTTCCGAGATGTTCTTGTCGTTGATGGTCACCGCCAGCGACGCCGGCTTGAGTCGGGCCCCGTCACACGCGCTACACGGCACCTGGCGCATGTAGCCCTCGTACTGCTCGCGGGCCCAGTCGCTGTCGGAACCCTCGTGGCGGCGCTTGATCCACGGGATCACGCCCTCGTACTCGGTGGAGTACGACCGGTTGCGGCCGTATCGGTTCTTGTACTTCACGGTCAGCTTGCCGGACGTTCCGAACAGCACGACCTTCTGCTGCTTGGCGGTGAGCGAGCCCCACGGCGCGTCGAGGTCGATGTCGTTCGCCTCGGCGACCGACTCGAGCATGCGCGTGAAGTACTGGGTGTGGGCGCTGCGCCACGGTGAGATGGCGCCCTCGTTCAACGACTGGTCGGGATCGGGCACGACGAGCTCGGGGTCGACCTCGAACGTCGTTCCGAGCCCATCGCACTTCTCGCAGGCCCCGTACGGTGAGTTGAACGAGAAGTTGCGTGGTGCCGGCTCGTCGTAGCTGGTGCCGCACACCGGGCAGGCGAGGTGCTGGGAGAACGTGAGCGTCTCGGGCTGCGCCGCGCCTTCTCGCGCGATCAGCTCGACCTCGGCGACGCCGTCGGCGAGACCGAGCGCAGTCTCCAACGAGTCGGTGAGCCGACGCTCGAGCCCCTCGCGAAGCACCAGCCGATCGACGACCACCTCGATCTTGTGCTGCTCGTATCGCGCCAGCCGCTCGTCGCGCTGCAGGAACTCGTCGATCTGCACCGTCTCGCCGTCGATCCGGGCGCGTACGTATCCCTGGCCGGAGAGATCCTCGAGCAACGTGTCGTACTCGCCCTTGCGGCCGCGCACCACGGGAGCGAGCACCTGGAAGCGAGTGCCTTCCGGCAGCTGCAGGATCCGGTCGACGATCTGTTGAGGGGTCTGGCGCTGCAGCTTGGTGCCGTCGTTCGGGCAGTGCTGCACACCGATCCGGGCGTAGAGCAGGCGGAGGTAGTCGTAGACCTCGGTGATCGTGCCCACCGTCGAGCGGGGGTTCTTGCTCGCCGACTTCTGATCGATCGAGATCGCCGGCGACAGGCCTTCGATCACGTCGACGTCGGGCTTGTCCATCTGTCCGAGGAACTGGCGGGCGTACGCCGACAACGACTCGACGTAGCGTCGCTGGCCCTCGGCGTAGATGGTGTCGAAGGCGAGGCTCGACTTGCCGGAGCCCGAGATGCCGGTGAACACCACGAGCTTGTCGCGCGGCAGTTCGACGTTGACATTCCTCAGGTTGTGTTCGCGGGCACCTCGGACGACGATCGCGGGCTCATCGGCGAGGCCCGCACGCTTTCGGGCGGCCATTCCGTCCCACGATACCACCGAACGCCTGTTCCGTCCGGGTGACTCCCGTCTCGGTACGAGAACGCACACTCGGCGCGCGCGAGGAGCCACTAGCGTCGTCCATATGCCCGCGCCCGAGGCGAAACGTCCGCAGCTGGGCACGATTCGCCGCCGCGATCCGGTCGTCCGGGCGGCCATCGTCATCGCCGTCGGTCTCGGCCTCACCGTCGCCGCCGGATCGGTGTTCGGGGGGTCGGGAACCACGGCGTCGGTGAGCGAGGCCGTCGTGCCGGCGATCATCGGCGGACTCGTCGGCGCTGCCGTCTGCGGGGTCGTGCTCGCCGTGGTCAGGTACTGGGCCTCGGGGCACTGGCCGACCGTGCGACCGTTCGCGATCACCGCCGTCGTCGCCGCCGTCGGATTGGGTGCCCTCGCCGGCGCCAGCACCGCCCCGACCGAAGAGTTCGTCCAGGTGCTCGCCCCGTCCGGTGGCGCGATCACGGCGATCCCGACCGGATCGGTGGCCGCCGCCGGCGTCGTCGTGCCGGTCGACCGCAACGCCGATGGCGAGCCCGACACGTTCGAGGGTGAGCCGATCCTCGGATTCGACGTCGACGACGACGACGTGGTCGACGGGTTCCTGCGCCTCTGCAGTCGCGAGGTCGACCCGCGGGTCGAAGAGCAGGTGGGATACCTGGCCATCGATCTCGGGTGCGACGGCAACGTCGACGAGTACCTGCCGTTCGACCAGGACCGGATGCTGACGGCAGTCGACCCGTCCGCGCTGCCCCCCGAGGAGGCCGACGACGACGGGATCTACACCAGCACGCTGATCACGATCGGCCTCATCATCATGTTGCTGGCACTGTTGTTCGCGCTCGGAGTGTTCCTCTCCCAGATGGCGATCATCGAGCGTCCCCTCGACCGCCAGTTCGTCCCGCTGTCCTCGGACCTCCTGACCGGACTGGACGAGCCAGTCGACGTCGAAAAAGTGGCCGATCTGCTCCAAGCGTCACGCGACGGCGTGCTCACCGGAGGCGACCCGCGGGTCGCGATCCGCGTCGCCTACGGCAGGCTGCTCGACGGGCTCGCCGACATCGGGCTCTCCCGCCGGCCGGAGGAAGGACCCGACGAGCACATGGAGCGCTGCCTCGCGGCGGCTGAGCTGCCGGCCGCTCCGATCCGCGAACTCCTGCGACTGTTCGCGCTCGCCCGCTTCAGCTCGCATCCCATCACCGAGCAACACCGCGCCAGGGCGGTCGCCGCGCTCGACGCCGCGATCGCCAGCGTCCGCCGCCTCGAGGTCGTGGGATGAGGGCCTGGATCATCACCGTCGCCGCGGTGCTCACCGTGATCGGCATCAGCAGCCCGCGCGTCGCCGGACGTTCGGGTCACCTGCTGTTGATCACGATCGGGCTCGCCGTCGCCGTGGTCGCCGTGCAGCCCGTGTTCGCCAAGTTCGAGCAACGGCGCTCCGAGCCGTTCGTTCCCACGCCACCACGTACGCCCCGCGCGACAATGCCGAACCAGATGGCCCAGATCGTCGAAGCGTTCAGCAACCGGACCAGCGCCACCGCCAACGGCGAGTCCGTTCCGCCGCATCTGCTCCGCCGGATCACGACGGTCGCCAGCGGCCGCATCGTCGACCACCACCGGTTGCACATCGGTGACGCCGACGATCATCCCGAGATCGAACGGCTCGTCTCGCCGCTGCTCTGGGCCCTGCTGCGCCCGGCCGAGCCGGGAGCGACCACGGCTCCGACGGCCCCGGCGGTCTCGTTCGACGAGCTCGACCAACTCCTCGACGAGCTGGAGCGCCTGTGACGGCTGATCGAGAAGCCCACTACCCACCTCCGATCGCTCGCCCCGAGTTCACCTGCGAGCGCGCCGCCGCGACGGTCGCGGCCGTCATCGACGAGGTCGAACGGGCGGTCGTCGGTAAGCGGGAGCAGTTGGAGCTGATCCTCGCTGCACTGCTCGCCGGAGGGCACGTGTTGCTCGACGACGTTCCAGGTGTCGCCAAGACGCTGGCCGCCAGGTCGATCGCGACCGCAGCGGGCCTCAGCTTCTCCAGGATCCAGTTCACGCCCGACGTGCTCCCGAGCGACATCACCGGTGCCACGGTGATCGACCTGAGCCTCGGCCATCCGACGTTTCGCCGCGGACCGGTGTTCGCCGAGCTGGTGCTCGCCGACGAGATCAACCGGGCCCCGGCCAAGACCCAGGCCGCCCTGCTGGAGGCGATGCAGGAGTCGCAGGTCACGATCGACGGCACGACCCACCCGCTGCCCGACCCGTTCTTCGTGATCGCCACCGAGAACCCGGTGGAGTCCGAAGGGACCTATCCGCTGCCCGAGGCCCAGCTCGACCGCTTCATCGTGCGCGCCCACCTCGGCTACCCCGCCTTCGCCGACGAGGTCGAGATGGTCGCCCGCCGCCTCGCGCGCGGCACCGACGAGGTCGTGATCCGACAGGTCACCAACACCGCCCAACTCAACGCCGTGCGGATCGCCATCGAGCATGTTCACGTCGAGCCGGTGCTCGTCGCCTACGTCGTCGACATCATCAGCGCCAGCCGCAAGCACCGCGAGCTGTCGCTGGGCGCCAGCCCGCGGGGCAGCCTCGCCGTCATCAAGGTGGCGCGGGCCAGAGCCGTGCTCCAGGGGCGCGACTTCGTCACGCCCGACGACGTCCGCGCGATCGCTCTCCCGGCGCTGACCCACCGGGTCGTGCTGAGCGATGAGGCATGGGCGCGCGGTACCCGTGCTCACGACGTGATGCGGGCGGTAGTCGATTCCGTCGCCGCGCCGAGCTGGAAATAGGCACCGTTGGAAACGGTCGCGGAGGGCCAGACGTGACCGTGGAGGTACGCCGCTCCACGCGCGATCGAGCCGACGCGCGACGAGCGGCTGGCCTTGTACCTCGTCATCGTCGTCGTCGGCGCCGCCCTCGCCGCCTTCGGTGGAGGGCTGGCGGCGATGCTCCTCGTCGCACCGTTCGCGGTCGCCCTGCCGCTCGGGATGCGACGCCGAGAAGACGCCGTGGTCGACGTACGCGTCACCCTCGACACGCAACGCTGCCTCGAAGGCGACACCGTCACCGGCCGCATCGACATCACCGGGCCACCGGGCACCACGATCGAGGTCGCCGTCGAGTGCCTGACAACCGCCCTGACCGCACCGGACGACGACCCGTGGGCGTGGCACATCGCGGCCGACGTGGCGACCCCGGTCGGGCTCCCGCTGACGATCGAGACCAACCGCTGGGGGCGGTTCTCGCTCGGTGAGCTGCTCGTGCGCGTCATCGACCACGGCTCGCTCCTCGACCGGCGCGGCCACGTGATGGATCTGCCCGACCTGATGGTGCTGCCGATCGCGCCCAACCTCGATCAGCTGCTCCCGCCCGCCGCCACCCACGCCGCGCTCGGGGCCCATCCCGCCCGCCGCCGCACCGGTGACGGCTACGACTTCGCCGAGATCCGCGCCTACCAACCGGGCGACCGGGTGCGCGACCTCAACTGGCGTGCCACGTTGCGCCGCGGTGAGCCGCACGTCAACCGACGCCATCCGGAGCGGGCCGGCGACGTGGTGATCGTGCTCGATGCGTTCCCGGATTCACTGCGCGGTCAGACCGAGGTCGGCGAGGACCTCATCCTGCGCGCCGGCCGGGCTGCGTGGGCCATCGCCCGCGAGCACCTCGCCGCCAACGACCGAGTCGGATTCGTGGCCGAGGGCGCCAACCCGGTGTGGCTCCCTCCCCGGGCCGGACGGCGGGCGCGGTACGCGTTGCTCCAGGCGCTCCTCGACGCGTTCAGCACGTCGACCGCGGCCCAGCGCGAGATCCGCCCGATCCGACGCTTCCAAGTCCCGCCGGCCGCGCTCGTGATCGCCATCAGCCCGCTCGGGCGCGAGCGAACGCTGCGCATGATGATCGGCCTCCGAGGGGCGGGACGCTCGGTTGCGGTGATGGCGATCGACACCATCGAGTGGCTGACGGGCGACTGGTTCACGGAGCACGGCACGCAGATTCCCGAGGGCGCCCGGCGCCTCGCCCAGCTCACGTTCGAGGAGCGGATCGCGACGCTGCGGCGTCAAGGCGTTCCCGTCGTCGAGTGGCGACCTGGCGACGACCTCGGGCGGGCAGTGCGATTGCTCGGGCGCGTCCGTCAGGGACCGCGGAGCGCGGCATGACGTCGGCCGTACCGACGCAGACGGCGGCGCTCGGGCGCCGGTGGTTGAGGGCCACGGTCGGGGCGGCGGTCGTCGCATCCGCGATCCCGATCGTCGCCGGCGGCCCGGGGGTGTGGTTGCACATCCCGATGGCGATCGTGACGATCGTCGGGTTCACGCTCGCCGCCCTCCATCGCTGGACGTTCGAGGTCCCGGTCATCGTTGCGCTGCTGTCGGTGATGACCGTGCCCGACACGGCGACGATCGACCGGGCGGTCGTCGCCCTGCCGACCGCGATCGCCGTGCTCGTGGCGATCGAGTGCGCGGTCATCGCCCGCCGGCTCGACTCGGCCGCGCCGGTGTCGTCGACCGGTCAGGACCCGGCCGCGGTCGCGGCGATCGTGGTCGCGTCGGCGGTCGCCGGCGCGATCGTCATCTTGTTCGCTCAGCTCGACGCGCTCGGTCTGCGGGCGCTGGCCGCCGGCGGCACGATCGCCCTCGCCGTCGTCGCCCTGGTCGTGCGCGGCCGCGTCGACGATGCCGAGACCGGGTGAGTCGCCGAGCTACTGGGCGTCGCGGAGCTCGCGACGCAGATCGTTGATCTCGTCGCGCAGCCGCGCCGCGTACTCGAAGCGCAGCTCGGCCGAGGCCTCGTTCATCTCCAGCTCGAGCGTCAGGATCAGGCGACCGAGTTCCTGCTGCGGCAACGTGCGCAGCTCGCGCTGCACCTTGTCGCGCTCGCGTTGACGCCGCCGGTCCTTGCCGGGCACCGGCGAGGTGTCGTCGGGCCGCAGCAACGACAAGATGTCACCGACCGCCTTGCGGATCGTCTGCGGGTTGATGCCGTGCTCGGCGTTGTACGCCACCTGGCGGGCGCGGCGACGTTGCGTCTCGCCGATCGCGTTCGTCATCGAGTTGGTCACGCGGTCGGCGTACATCACGACCTGACCGTCGACGTTGCGGGCCGCCCGACCGATCATCTGGATCAACGACGTCTCGCTGCGCAGGAAGCCTTCCTTGTCGGCGTCGAGGATCGACACCAACGACACCTCGGGGAGGTCGAGGCCCTCACGGAGCAGGTTGATGCCCACGAGCACGTCGAACTCGCCGAGACGCAACGCCCTGATGATCTCGATGCGCTGGATGGTGTCGATGTTGGAGTGCAGGTACCGCACCCGCAGACCCTGCTCGAGGAGATAGTCGGTGAGGTCCTCGGCCATCTTCTTGGTGAGCGTGGTGACGAGCACACGGTCGCCCTTGGTCACACGGTCGTTGACCATCTCCATCAGGTCGTCGATCTGCCCCTTCGTCGGCTTGACGATGACCTCCGGGTCGACGAGGCCGGTCGGGCGCACGATCTGTTCGACGACCTGGTCGGAGACGCGCAGCTCGTACGGGCTCGGTGTCGCGGAGAGGAACACGCACTGGTTCATCCGCTCGAGCGCTTCCTCGAAGCGCAGGGGACGGTTGTCGCGGGCGCTCGGCAGGCGGAAGCCGTGGTCGACGAGGACGTCCTTGCGGCTGCGGTCGCCCTCGAACTGGCCGTGCAGCTGCGGCACCGCGACGTGGCTCTCGTCGATCACCATCAAGAAGTCGTCGGGGAAGTAGTCGAGCAGGGTGAACGGTGGCTCGCCGAAGTCGCGCCCGTCGATGTGCATCGAGTAGTTCTCGATGCCGTTGCAGTACCCGACCTCGCTCATCATCTCGAGGTCGTACTGGGTGCGCATCCGCAGGCGCTGTGCCTCGAGCAGCTTGCCTTCCTGCTCGAACCACGCCAGCCGCTCTTGCAGCTCGGCCTCGATCTTGACCATCGCGGTGCGCATCCGCTCGTCGCCCGCCACGTAGTGCGTGGCCGGGAACACCATCGTGCGGTCCATCTGCGACAGCGTCTCGCCGGTCAGCGTGTCGATCGTGGTGAGCCGGTCGATCGTGTCGCCGAACATCTCGACCCGCAGCACCGACTCCTCGTAGGCGGGGTGGATCTCGATCGTGTCGCCTCGGACGCGGAACTTGCCCCGTCCGAGGGTCATGTCGTTGCGGTCGTACTGCAGGTCGACGAGCCGGCGCAGGATCGCCCGCATGTCGTAGTCGACGCCGACGTTGAGGTCGAGCAACTGGCCCTTGTACTCCTCGGGGTTCCCCATGCCGTAGATGCAGCTGACGGAGGCGACGACGATGACGTCGCGGCGGGTGAGCAGCCCGGCGGTGGCGGAGTGACGAAGTCGGTCGATCTCGTCGTTGATCGACGAGTCCTTCTCGATGTAAGTGTCACTCGACGGGATGTAGGCCTCGGGTTGGTAGTAGTCGTAGTAGCTGACGAAGTACTCGACCCGGTTGTGCGGGAAGAACTCGCGCATCTCCTGGGCGAGCTGGGCGGCGAGGCTCTTGTTGGGGGCCAGGATGAGTGTCGGCCGTTGGACCCGCTCGATCGTCCAGGCGATCGTCGCCGACTTGCCGGATCCGGTGATGCCGAGCAGTGTCTGGAAGCGATCGCCGCGCTCGATGCCCTCGGCCAGCTTGGCGATCGCGGCCGGTTGGTCACCGGCCGGCTGGAAGTCGGATACGACCCGGAAGGTTTCGTCACGGGCGGCCAGATCGGTCACCCGTCCAGTCTACCTGCGAACGGACGTTCGGTGAAGGAGGCATCCGCCACACCGGATCCGCCTCGATCGACATCTCGTCGCGGTCGCATCCGGTGTTGAATGCAGCCGTGCGACCGCGCTCCTTCCTCCCGTTCACGACCGAGCGGCTGACCGTGCGCGCCATGCGGCCGTCCGACGTCACGACGTTCACGACGTACCGCAACCTGCCCGAAGTAGCCCGCTACCAGGACTGGGAGCTGCCGTACACCCGGGATGTCGCTCATCGGTTGATCGACGAGATGGACGGCCTCAACGGCCCGCGGCCAGGCGAGTGGGTACAGCTGGCGATCGACGACGTCGACGGCACGTTCGTCGGCGACCTGGCGGTGTACATCGACACCGACGTCCGAACGGCGATGATCGGTTACTCGTTGCACCCCGCCTACCAGGGCCGCGGCTACGCGACCGAGGCGGCCGGTGCACTGATCGACCGGCTCTTCGACCGGCTGAACGTGCATCGCGTCGCGGCGACGCTGGATCCGGACAACGTCGCGTCGGCGCGCGTCCTCGAACGGCTCGGCTTCAGGTACGAGGGGCGCGCGTTGAAGGCGGCGTACGTACGCGGTGAGTGGGGCGACGACGACCGCTACGCGATCCTCGTCGACGAACGTCTCGCGTGGCGCGAACGAATCAAGGAACCGCCGAAGGAAGTTCGGCTCGTCGAGATCACTCCCGAGAACGTCTACGCGGTCGGACGGCTGGCCACCCACCACTCGCAGCAACGGTTCGTCGCCACGATGCCCGAGTCGTACACCGACGCGCTCGTCCCCGAGATCATCGACGGACATCCGGTCGTGCCGTGGATGCGCGCCATCGAGGCCGACGGTGTGCTGGTCGGGTTCCTCATGCTCGCCGCCCGCACCGAGGTGCACCTGGAGCCCTACCTGTGGCGGCTCCTGATCGACGCCCGCCACCAAGGTCGTGGGATCGGCCATCGCGCCCTCCGACTCGTCGGCGAACACCTCGCCGCCGAAGGCGACACCATCCTCAAGACGAGTTGGGTCGACGCGCCAGGTGGGCCGGAGGGTTTCTACCGCCGGTTGGGCTTCGTGCCGACCGGCGAGATCGACGACGGCGAGATCGTGGCAGCGGTCCCGATCGCCACGCTCGCCGCCGCCCGCACCCAAGCCTGACCGACAACTCAGCCACCCGTCACCGTCACACCCCCTGTCTAGGGTGGTTGGTATCCGGCTTCCCCCGATCGATGGTTGGTGTGATCGGAGGTTTCAGATGACCGAGACGATGCTCGGGATCGAGGGGTTGCTCGATCCGGAGTCACTTCAAGGGGCTCGACGGGCGCGAGTTGGCCGAGTTGTTCAAACACCTCGAACAGGTCCGCCGACGTGCCGAGGGTGCGTTGGCGGCGGTGATCGGCGAAGTCAGACCACCGTGGTGTGCATCGTGGTGATGGCCACTGCAACGTGAACGGGTGGTGTCGGGCGTTGGGCCGTTGGTCCGACACCGAGTGTCGTGACCGGATCCGCACCGCGGCGCTGATCCGCAGCGATGTGCGGTTTCGGGATGCGGTGTTGGCCGGTGGGATCGGTGTCGCCCAGGCCCACGAACTCGCTCGGGCGTTCGCCAACCCGCGCTGCGGATCACAACTCGTCGATGTCGCTGGGGTGATGGTCGACAATGCGACCAAGTTGTCGCATCACGAGTTCCGCATCACCGTCAGGCGGTGGGAGATGCTGGCCGACTTGGACGGTGCCCACAAGTCCGCCGAAGCGGCCCATGAGGGACGTCGGGCGGGGATCGCCGAGGTCGGCGAAGAGATCCATCTCCACGCCCGCGGCGGGTTGGCGCAGGGTGCGGTGATGACGGAGATCTTGGAACGGTTCTGCGACGCCGAGTTCAGCGCCGACTGGGACGCCACGCTCGCCCGGTTCGGTGACGCGGCCTGCTATGCGTTGATGCCACGTTCGGATGCGCAACGCCGCTTCGACGCCATGTACGCGATCTTCGAACGTGCCGCCGCCACCGCACCGGACGCCACCGCCGCGGTGCCGCTCGTCAACTTGATGATCGACGTCCCCACCCTGGAGCGCTACCTCGCCGGAACTGGTGACGGGTTGGCACCAGCCGATCCGAGGCAGCGGCGGTGCGAGACGGTGTCAGGGATCCCGATCCCACCGAGCGATGTGGTGGTGGCGATGGTGTGGGGGCAGGTGCGTCGGGTGGTGGTCGACTCGGCGGGGGTGGTGATCAACATGGGACGCCGCCGCGGCTTGTTCAGGGGCAACGCCCGCCAGGCCGTCTTGTTGCAGTCGAGTCGTTGTGTGGTGGCTGGGTGTGCGGCACCGATCCGACGCTGCCAAGCCGACCACCTCACCGAATGGGGCCGACTCGGACACACCAACGGCCCCAACGGGGCACCCGTGTGTGGCCGCCACAACCGGTTGAAGAACACCGGCTACCGGGTCCATCGCGACGACCAGGGTTTCTGGCACACCTACCGACCCGACGGCACCGAAATCCACTGACCGATCCGCTCAATCCTGACCGATCCGCTCAATCCTGACCGATTCGCTCAATCCTGACCGGTCGGTTCGACGGCGGCATCGTGAGGCAACGCCGTCAGCTCGTCCCAGAGAGCGTCGACCTGCTCGCGCAGCGAGTCGAGGTCGCCGGAGTTGTCGATGACGTGGGTGGCGATCGCGAGACGTTCTTCGCGCGACACCTGGTTCGCGATTCGCGCTCTGGCGTCGGCCTCGTCCATGCCGCGCGAGGCGACGAGTCGCTCGACCGCGATGTCGACCGGCACGTCGACGACCACCGTCGCGCTCGAGGCCTTGGCGCGGCCGCTCGGCGAGCAGCGGGAAGTCGAGTACGACGATGTCGTCGGTGCTCCGCGCGTCGTCGATGCGGCGGGCCACCTCGACCGCGAGCGCCGGGTGCACGATGTCGTTGAGCGCCTTGAGCGACGGCTCGTCGTTGAACACGATCTCGGCCACCGCCGGCCGGTCGAGCGACCCGTCGTCGCGCAGGATCTCGGGACCGAAGCGCTCGACCATCTGCTCGAGCACCGGTGACCCCGGAGCCTGCAACTCACGCGCCAAGGCGTCGGCATCGATGATCACCGCCCCGCGCTCGGCAAGCTGCGCCGACACCGTCGACTTGCCCGATCCGATACCGCCCGTGAGCCCGACGAGGATCACCGCCAGCGTCCCGGGCGAGCGGCGTCAGGCGTCGGGTTCGTCGGCGTCGTGGGGTCGGCCTCGACGACCGAATCGGGGTCGTCGGCCACGACCTCGTCGGCAGGTGCCGGGTCGACCGCGTCAGGCTCGGCGGCGGCGACCTCGTCGGCGCTGTCGTCCTCGACGGGGGTCGGGTCGACGGCTGCGACGTCGTCGGCGGGCGCGTCCGCGATCTCGGTCGGTGACTCCGGCACGGTGGTGGCGGCGTCGGCGGGCTCGGGTGTCTCGCTGCTCTGGTACTCGGCCCACGCGGCCTCGACCTCGTCGGGGTTGCCCGAGGTCCAGTTGCCGTGCTCGTCGACCTCGAAGTGCTCGCGGTACTCCTCGGCGAGCTCGCCACCTTCGGCGGCCTGCTTGATCGACAGGCTGATGCGACGGCGGGCGAGGTCGAGATCGATGATCTTGACCCACAGCTCCTCGCCGGGCGTCACGACCTGCTCGGGAGAGTCGACGTGGTGGGCCGACATCTCGGAGATGTGGACCAGCCCCTCGATGCCGTCGCCGACCTGGACGAACGCACCGAACTGGACGAGCTTGGTGACCCGGCCGTAGACCAGCTGGCCGACCTGGTGACCCTCGGCGAACTCCTGCCACGGATCCTGCTGGGTGGCCTTCAGCGACAAGCTGATGCGCTCGCGGCTGAAGTCGACGTCGAGCACCTGCACGGTGACCTCGTCACCGACGGCGACGACCGAGCCCGGGTGGTCGACGTGCTTCCACGACAGCTCGCTGACGTGGATCAGGCCGTCCATCCCACCGAGGTCGACGAAGGCGCCGAAGCTGACCACCGACGACACGACACCCTTGCGGACCTCGCCGACCTTGAGGTCGTTGAGGAACTGGTCGCGCGTCTCCTTCTGCGTCTCTTCGAGGTAGGCGCGGCGGCTCAACACGACGTTGTTGCGGTTCTTGTCGAGCTCGATGATCTTCGCCTGGACGACGGTGCCGACGTACGGCTGCAGGTCGCGGACGCGGCGCAACTCGACGAGCGATGCGGGCAAGAAGCCGCGCAGCCCGATGTCGACGATCAGACCGCCCTTGACGACCTCGATGACCGGACCCTCGACGACCTCGTCGCGCTCCTTCTTCTCCTCGATCGTGCCCCACGCCCGCTCGTACTGGGCGCGCTTCTTGGACAGGACGAGGCGGCCCTCTTTGTCCTCTTTCGTGAGGACCAGCGCTTCGACCTTCTCGCCGAGCGTGACGATCTCGGACGGATCGACGTCGTTGCGGATGCTCAGCTCGCGCGCCGGGATGACACCTTCGCTCTTGTACCCGATGTCGAGCAGCACTTCGTCACGGTCGATCTTGACGACCGTGCCATTCACCATCTGACCGTCCTCGACCTCGACGATGGTGCCGTCGATGGCGTCAGCGAATGACATGCCGAGATCGTCGGCAACGACCTCTCGGGGGGTGTAGTTGCCCTCCTCGTCGAACGTCCCCATCTCAGAGGTCGTGGCGGAGGTGCTGGTCGAGGTGTCGGACAAGGAGTGGACTGCTTTCGGGTGTTCGGACAGGAGGCGAGGCGCACCGGTTCCAGTGCAACGCTGGATGCTATCAGCGGCTCCGCGCAACCACAGCACGCAGGCCCACAGCACGTAGGCCCTCTGTCACTGCGCGTGTCACCACACGTGTTTCCATCACGCTCAGACCCGGTGGGCCACGACACCCTCCGG
Source organism: Ilumatobacteraceae bacterium (assembly GCA_963776935.1). Lineage (GTDB taxonomy): Bacteria > Actinomycetota > Acidimicrobiia > Acidimicrobiales > Ilumatobacteraceae > JALOLG01. Next base: position 1,338,809 of record CAVZOP010000002.1, read on the forward strand.
GCGATCGCCCCAACTGGGAAGGTCAGACCCGGTGGGCCACGACAAGGAACTCGGGTGACTCCACCGTCGGGGGCGACGAAGCGTAGGCACCGGGCTCGACGCTGCTGATCCGGTCGACGGCGAGGCCGTGGCGGCCCAGGATCGAGTGCAGCTCACGCGGTGTGTAACAGCGGGTCCAGAGATCGGTCTCGATCGCCTCCCCCGCCTCGTCGCGGACCTCGGTGCGTTCGTGGGCGATGCCGGTCGAAGCATCGAAAGTGGCATCGACGTGGTACTTCACGGCGAAGTAAGCGTTGAACGCCGACAACGCGAGGGCGCCTCCCGGCTTCAACGCCCTGGCGATTCCGGCCACGACCGCATCGTCGTCGCCGTCGTCGACCATCAGGCCGAAGGCGCCCTGACAGAGGCAGATCGCGGCGTCGAACTCCTGCTCGAACGGGAGCGCGCGGGCGTCGAGCCGCTCGAACGTGGCGCCGGCGGGCGCGTCATCCTGGGCCAGTTCGACGAATCGGGCGCTGATGTCGACGCCGTGCACGAGGATCCCGCGTCGGGCCAGCTCGCTCGCGTGACGTCCAGGCCCGCATCCGACGTCGAGCACGCGTTGACCGGCGACCAGCCCGAGCTCGGCGATGACGTGCTCGACCTCCTGCACGGTGCCCTTGGTGAACGAGTACCGCAGATACGCCGCACCCAGATGTTCCGCAACGGGTTCGAACCAGTGAACCGGCGGCTCCGCCGCCCCGGTTGGGGCCCCAACCCCAACCTCCTCCCGAGCATGGGGCCCCTTCCCCATGCCGGGCCGTCGTTGAGTTGGCGGCTGCGTCGCCCCGGTGCCACTCACGTCTTGGCGTCGGCCCAGGTACGGCCCCAGGCGACGTTGACCTCGAGGGGGACGTCGAGGTCGACGGCGCCGCGCATCAGCCTCACGACCAGCTCGCCCGCGGCTTCGTGCTCGTCGGCCGGCACCTCGACGAGCACCTCGTCGTGGACCTGGAGGATCAGGCGGCTCGCGTAGCCGTCGCGCTCGAGCGCCTCGTCGATGCGCACCAGGGCGACCTTGAAGATGTCGGCGGCGAGGCCCTGGATGCCGGCGTTCATCGCCTGCCGCTCCCCCGCCTGACGGATCCGCCAGTTGGAGTTGAGGAGCTCGGGAATCGGTCGCCGCCGGCCGAACAGCGTCTCGGTGTACCCGACCTTGCGGGCCTCGATCACCGTGCGATCCATGTACGCCTTGACGTTGGGGAACGCCTCGAAGTAGGCGTCGAGGATGACCGTGGCCTCCTCGGTCGGGATGCTCAGCCGCTGCCCGAGGCCGTACGCCTCCATCCCGTAGGCGAGCCCGTAGGACACCATCTTCGCCTTCGACCGCTGGTCGATGGTGACCGCCTTCGGGTCGACGTTGAACACGCGCGCCGCGGTGGCGTTGTGGATGTCCTGACCACCGGTGAAGGCGGCGATCAACCCGGGGTCGGCAGCCAGGTGGGCGATGCAGCGGAGCTCGATCTGGTTGTAGTCGGCGACGAGCAGTTCGTGGCCGGGACCGGGCACGAACGCAGTGCGGAAGACGCGGCCTTCGTCACTGCGCACCGGGATGTTGTGCAGGTTGGGACGGTCGGAGCTGAGGCGGCCGGTGCGGGCGACGGTCTGGTTGAACGTGGCATGGATGCGGCCGTCGGGAGCGATCTCGTTGAGCAGTCCCTCGCCGTACGTGCCGCGCAGCTTCTCGACCTCGCGGTAACGCAGCAGCGGATCGATGAACTCGGGCCACTGGTCGCGCAGCTTCTCGAGCGTGGCGGCGTCGGTGGAATAGCCCGTCTTGGTCTTCTTGCCGCCGGAGAGGCCGCGTTTCGTGAACAGCAGCTCGCGCAACTGGACGGGCGAGTTGAAGTTCAGGTCGTCCCGACCCACCACCCGCCGCAGCTCGGCACCGAGGCGCTCGATCTCCTCGATCAGGCGGACGTTGATCGAGCGCAACATCTCGCGATCGACCGCGATGCCGACGTGCTCCATGCGGGCCAACACGCGCACGAGCGGGTTCTCGATGTCGCGGTAGAGCCCGGTCATCCCCTGCGCTTCGAGGGCCGCCTCGATCGGACCGGCGATGTGATGCACGGCGAGCGCCTCGCGGCCGGCGAGCTGCGACACGTCGAGGGCGCTGCCGTCGAGATCGAGCTGACCCGCCGCCGCCCCGCCCCCGCTGGGGGGCGCGAACCCCGTGAACTTCTCGACGAGATCGGCGAGCGCGTACCTCGCCTCGGCGGGGTCGATGAGATAGGCGACGATGGCGGTGTCGAGCCGGAGCCCCGTCAGATCGTGGCCGGAATCGAGCAGCGCCCGCATGAGCGGCTTGGCGTTGTGACTGCGGACGTTGCCGTGGGCGGCCACGATCGCCGCCACCGATTCGTCGGCGACCAGCTCGCCAGGAACCCACGCGACGTCGGCGGTCGCGCCGTCGGTGACGATGGCGAGCCCGGCGAGCGCGCCACGGCCCGGCTCGCTCGTCCACGCCGGCATCACGTCGAGCATCGCCAGTGAACCGATCAGCTCGACGGCGTCGGCCGCCGACTCGACGACGGTGATCTCGGCATGGAGCTCCTGGCGTTCGGCACCGGCCGCGATCGCCACCTTGGCGTCGCCCAGCGCCTCGGCGAGACGGTCGGCGAACGTGCGGAACTCGAGGAACTCGAACAGTCGCTTGACCTCGTCGGGCTTGGGCACGATCGCCAGTTCACCGAGGTCGACGCCCTCGAGCGGCGCGTCCGCCGAGAGCACCATCAGCTCGAGGTTCTTGCGGACCCGCTCCTCGTGTTCCGTGAGCGACGCCCGCAACTTCGGCGTCTGCTGTTCGACGTTGGCGAAGATCCCGTCGAGCCCCCCGTACGTGTTGATCAGCTTGGCGGCCGTCTTCTCGCCGACACCCGGCACACCCGGCAGGTTGTCGCTGGTGTCGCCACGCAGCGCCGCGTACTGCGGGTACAGCGCGGGCGTCACGCCCGTCTTCTCGAGGATGCCCGCCTCGTCGTACATCGCGTAGTCGCTGACGCCGCGTCGGTTGTACAGCACCTTGACGTGTGGGTCGGAGACGAGCTGATAGCTGTCGCGGTCGCCGGTGACGATGACGACGTCGTCACCGCGCGCGACCAGGCCGGCGGTGGCGGCGGCGATGAGGTCGTCGGCCTCCCAACCCGCGAGCTCGACCTGCTTGATGCCGAGGGAGTCGAGCACCTCGCGCACCAGCCCCATCTGCTGGCGGAGGATGTCGGGCGCGGCGTCGCGGTTGGCCTTGTACTCGGGGTCGGCGGCGTGGCGGAACGTGGGCTCTGGCCGGTCGAAGGCGACGAGCATGCCGTCGGGCCGGTGGTCCTTGAGCACGTTGATCAACATCGACGTGAACCCGAACACGGCGTTGGTGACCTGCCCGCTCGCGGTCGCCATGTCGGGCGGCAGCGCGAAGAACGCGCGATACGTCAACGAGTTGCCGTCGACCAGGAGGATCTTCGCCATCGCCGCGCCGCCGATCAGCCGGGTCGCAGCGAACCGTCGAGGATGCGTTCGGCGACGTCACGCATCTTCGTCCGCTCGCTCATCGCCGTGCGTTGGATGAACGTGAAGGCGTCGCCCTCGCGCATCCCGCACTCGTCGATCAAGACGCCCTTGGCGCGATCGATCGTCTTGCGCGCCTCGAGCTGCTCACCCAGCGCGTCGATCTCGCCCGTGAGGTTGCGCAGCTCGCGGAAGCGGCCGATGGCGACCTCGATGGCCGGGATCAGATCGCTCTTCTGGAACGGCTTGACGAGGTAGGCGAGGGCGCCGGCGTCACGCGCCTGCTCGACGACCTCGCGCTGGCTGAAGGCGGTCAGGATCAGCACCCCGCAGATCTTCTCGCGGTTGATGATGTCGGCCGCCGTGAGGCCGTCGATGCCGGGCATCTTGACGTCGAGGATGGCGATGTCGGGCAGCAGCTCCCGGGCGAGGTCGACCGCTTCGTCGCCGCGGCCCGTCTCACCGACGACCTCGTACCCCTCTTCCTCGAGGGTCTCGCGCAGGTCCATCCGGATGATGGCCTCGTCCTCGGCGATCACGACACGGATCGGCAAATCGACATCCTTTCAATGGGAGGGGACAGGCGCTCAGGGCGGGCGCGCTCCATTCAAGCAGAACGGTGTGACGCGCTCTCCCCCGCCGAGCCGGTCAGCGGCTGGCGGTCAGCTTGTCGAGCAGTTCGTCCTGGCGTTGCTCGAGCTCGGCGATCGTGGAAACGATGTGGGCACGGTGGCTGGCCATCGCGTCGGCGTGCTTGCGGGCGTCGTTGGCCTCGGCCGCGGCCCCCGGGGTCTCGGAGACCAAGGCCCGGATCGCCTGGTCGTCGGCATCGGTGGCGAGGTGGTCGAGTTGCTCGTCGATCATCGCCAACTCGTCGCGCAACGACTTCAGCCGCGTCGCGACCTGCGACAACCTCCGTTCGACCATCCACGCAGCCATGAACCCGTCAGGCTACGTGCTCATGACTCGCCCAGCCCGGACACTGCTGATCCCTCTCCCCGCTTGTGTCACAGATCCCGGCGAACATCGCCGATGTCGGTGACACAAACTGGGGAAATCGTGGTTAGGGGTCGTCGGGTGGGTCGGGTGGCGAGCCGGGCCACAGGTGCTGGGAACCGAGGCGCAGGGCGCGGTTGAAGCGGGCCGACGCGTTCTCCCAGGCGATCACCTCGGTGAGCTCGACGATCTGATCGTCGTCGAAGTGCTCGCGGACCCGTTCGAACAACGCCGCCGACACGTCGCCGGTGGTCATCGCGTCGGCATAGGCGAGCGCCGTGCGCGTCGCCGCGTCGAACAGCGCGACCTGCTCGTCGCCGGGCGGTTCGATGTCGAAGCCGCCACGGCCGATCGCGACGACCGCGCCCAGCTGCTCGTCCGTCATCCCCTGCTCGCTGCCAACTGCAGCGTTGAGGTCCTGTCAGAACACGCACCCGACGAGCGATGCCACCCGCCGGTTGACGATGGCGTGGGTCGCCGCCGACAGCAGGCCGGACTCGTCGAGGCCACCCCACATCGCCCGCGCCCCACGGTAGATGGAGGGTCGCCGGGCATAGACGAGGTGCGGCCCCAGCACCCGCCCCCATCGTTGCGTCTGGGCCGCGAACACCGCCTTCGTCCGGTCGTCGGCCTGCTCAGGATCGATGCCTTCGATGCGAGCCATACCCCGAGATTCAACTACGCAGCTCCACCGTCGCGGTGGCCGGTTTCAGTTCAACCCTGTGCCCCGACTGGGACTCGAACCCAGACCGTACGGATTTTGAGGCCGTTGCCTCTGCCAATTGGGCTACCGGGGCGTGGCCGACGAGGCTAGCGGCCGCCATCGTCGGCCCGCTTGTCCCTACCGGTCGGTAACGCGCGAGACGGCGAGGGATTCGGTCTAGCCTCGCCGCAGTGCTCGCATTCACGTTCCCCGGTCAGGGATCGCAGCGTCCAGGCATGGGTCGACCGTGGATCGATCACGAGAGCTGGGAGCTGGTCGACGAGGCGAGCGACGTCACGGGACGAGACGTCGGCAAGCTGCTGCTCGATGCCGACGCCGACGAACTGAAGGACACCCGCAACTCCCAACTGACCACGTTCGTGTCGAGCCTGATGGTGCTCGACGCCGTCGAACGCATCGGCATCGACGCCAGCTTCTGCGCCGGCCACAGCCTCGGCGAGTACACGGCGCTCTCGGCGACCGGGGCGATCGACTTCGAAGATGGCATCCGGCTCGTCGCCGAGCGGGCGGCCGCGATGCACGAAGCGGGCCTCGAGCGTCCGGGCACGATGGCTGCCGTGCTCGGGCTCGACGACGATCAGGTCGAGATCGCCTGCCGGCGCGCCGACGAGGAGGTCTGGGTCGCCAACTTCAACGCCCCGGGGCAGGTCGTGATCGCCGGCTCACCGATCGGAGTCGAGGCCGCGTCCGGTCTCGCCCACGAGCTCGGCGCCACGCGGGTGATGTCGCTGCCGGTGTCGGGTGCCTTCCACACGCCGTACATGGCGCCGGCACGCGAACGACTGCGCGAGGCGATCGCCGCCACCGACGTCCGTGACACCGAGATCCCGATCATCTCGAACGTCGACGCGCTCCCCCACGATCAGGGCAACGAGTGGTCGGCTCTCCTGTCGGCGCAGCTGTCGAGCCCGGTCCGGTGGAAGTACTGCCTGCTCGAACTGGCGGAGCTGGGGGTCACCGACTTCGCCGAGCTCGGCCCCGGTCGCGTGCTCACCGGAATGGCCAAACGGTCGGTCGAGGGCAGCCGCACGATCTCGGTGTCGACACCGGAAGATCTTGACAAGTTGCTCGAGTGGGTCGGCGCTTCGGTTCCCACACCGGGCACTGCCGTCCAGGGTGAGCATCTGTTCGCGGTCGAACGGCTGGTGGTCAGCCCGGCCGCCGGGATCTTCACGCCCGTCGGCCTCGTCGACGGAGATCAGATCGAAGTGGGTACCGTCCTGGGGCACGTCGGCGACCACGAGGTCCGGTCGCCGTTCGGGGGTGTGCTACAGAGCTACATCGCCGTCGACACAGAACGCGTCATGCCACGTCAGCCGATCGCTTGGTTGCGAACGAGCTGACGGGAACCGAAACAAAGGGGTACGAACCATGCCAGCGATCCACCCAGGAGCGAGAGGCGGCGTCGTCTCAGGATGGGGAACCGCGGTTCCCGACAAGGTGCTCACCAACCACGAGCTCGCCGAGACGATGGACACGAGCGACGAATGGATCGTCGCTCGCACCGGCATCCGCGAGCGTCGGATCGGTGGCACCACCGTCGGGCTTTCGATCGAATCCGGACGGGCCGCGCTCGAGATGTCGGGTCTCGACCCGTCGGAGATCGACGCCGTCGTCCTCGCCACGACCACGCCGGACCGCCAGTGGGGCAACGCCGCGTTGGTGCAGAACGAGCTCGGACTGCGGTGCGGCGCGTTCGACATCAACGCCGCCTGTTCGGGATTCGTGTACGGGCTCGTCAACGCCCACGGCCTGATCGCCATGGGAGCGGACAAGGTGCTGCTCATCGGCACCGACACGCTGTCGCGCATCACCGACTGGGACGACCGGGCAACCGCTCCCCTGTTCGCCGACGGCTCCGGCGCAGTGGTGCTCGAGGCGGTCTCCGGCCGCGGACAGTTGCTCGGCTGGGACCTCGACGCCGACGGCTCGCTCGGTCCGCTGCTGTGGGCCGACGTCGGCGGCTTCATCCACATGGAAGGCAAAGAGGTCTTCCGCCGCGCCGTGCGGATCATGGTCGACTCGGCCACAAGTCGATGGAACACGCCGGCGTCACCCCCGACGACATCGCCCTGATCGTGCCCCACCAGGCCAACATCCGCATCATCCAGGCGGCCTGCGAACGCCTCGGCATCGAGATCGAGCGGGCCGCGGTCGTGATCGAGCGCACCGGCAACACGTCGTCGGCGTCGATTCCGCTCGCCCTCGCCGATGCGCTCGACAACGGGCGGGTGTCGAACGGCGATCTCGTCCTGCTCGTCGGCTTCGGCGGCGGGATGACGGCCGCCAGCGCAATCCTGAAGTGGGGTGGAGACGCCGAGTGAGCCGGGTCGTGCTCGTCACGGGTGGCTCGCGAGGTATCGGGCTGGCGTGTGCCGAGCGTTTCAAGGCGCTCGGCGACCAGGTCGCCGTCACGTACAACTCGTCGACGGCGCCCGACGGCCTGTTCGGTGTCAAGTGTGACGTGACGTCCGCCGACGACGTCGAGGCCGCGTTCGCTGCCGTCGAGGCCGAGTTCGGCGGACCCGTCGAGGTGCTCGTCTCCAATGCCGGCATCACCCGCGACGGCTTGTTGCTGCGCATGAGCGAGGCCGACTTCGCCGACGTCGTCGATGCCAACCTCACCGGCGCCTACCGGGTCGCCAAGCGTGCGGCCCACGGCATGCTCCGCGCCCGCAAGGGCCGGATGATCTTCGTCTCGTCCGTCGTCGCCCTGCTGGGGTCGGCCGGTCAGGCCAACTATGCGGCGTCGAAGGCCGGCCTCGTCGGCCTCGCCCGTTCGATCGCCCGCGAGCTCGGTTCACGCGGCATCACCGCCAACGTCGTCGCTCCCGGCCCGGTCGCCACCGACATGACGGCCGCCCTCGGCGAGAAGCGGCTCACCGAGCTGACCGCGGCCGTGCCACTGGCGCGGATGGCGGAGCCCGACGAGATCGCCGGCGTCGTCCAGTTCCTCGCGTCCGCCGAGGCGGCGTACATCACGGGCGCCCTGATCCCCGTCGACGGCGGCCTCGGCATGGGTCACTAGCGACGGCCGGTTCGCACTGCCAGTGCCCTCCGTACGCCTGGCTGTCGTGTGCGACAGCGTTCAGGCGCACGGCCTTCACACGCCATCGTCCACGCATCACCGGGCAGACCACCGAACACACCGGCCACCTACCTCCGCAACACAACGCCACACCAAGGAGTCTTCCGTGGATCAAGCATTGTTTGCCCGGTTCCGCAAATGCGCCGTCGAGGTGCTCTCGGTCTCCGAGGACCAGGTCGTTCCCGACGCCAAGTTCGGTGACGACCTCGACGCCGACAGCCTCGACCTCGTCGAACTCGTGATGGCGCTCGAAGAGGAGTTCGACGTGTCCGTGCCCGAAGAAGAGCTCGAGGGAATCGAGACGGTCGGCCAGGCGTACGAGCTGGTCGCCGGCAAGCTCTGATGGAGGGCCGCGGCCGGCGGATCGCCGTCACCGGTCTCGGAGTCGTCGCCCCGTGCGGCGTCGGCAAGGACGCGTTCTGGTCGGGCCTGCTCGGACCGGGGCTCACCGGCGGCATCCGGGCGACGGTCATCGACGACTGGGATTCGACGCCCTACTACGACTCGCCGAAGGACGCCCGCCGAGCTGATCGCAGTGAGCAGTATGCGATCGCGGCGGCGACCGAGGCGATGGAACAGTCCGGTCGGCCCGCCGCCGATCCTCCCGCATCGGCACGATCTTCGGGACGGGCGTCGGTGGTATCCAGACCCTCGAGGAGCAGGTCGCGATCCGGATCGAGAAGGGCGAGCGCCGGGTCTCACCGTTCCTCGTGCCGATGATGATGGCGAACGCCGCCGGGGCGTCGATCTCGATGCGCTTCGGCTTCAACGGGCCCAACGAGACGATCTGCACCGCATGCGCCGCCGGAACGCACGCCATCGGGTACGCGGCCCGCCTGATCGCCTGGGGGCTCGCCGACGCGGTCATCACCGGCGGCACCGAGGCGGCCAGCACCCCGACGTCGATGGCGGGCTTCGGAAACATGACCGCGCTGTCGTCGTCCGGCACGAGCCGACCGTTCGACGCCGATCGCGACGGTTTCGTGATGGGCGAGGGCTCCGCCGTGCTGGTGCTCGAGGAGTGGGAAGCCGCCCACGCTCGGGGCGCTCCGATCCTCGGCGAGATCGTCGGCGCAGCCAGCAACGCCGACGCTCATCACGTCACGGCGCCGGCGCCGGGCGGTGTCGGCGCGATCGCATGCATGCGGCTGGCGCTGGCCGACGCCGGGTTGGAAGCGGCCGACGTCAAGCACGTCAACGCCCATGGCACGTCGACGCCGTTGAACGACGCGGCCGAGGCTGCCGCGGTCCTCGAGGTCTTCGGCCCCAGGACGGTTCCGGTCACGTCGACCAAGGGCGTCACCGGGCACGCACTCGGCGCCGCCGGTGCGCTCGAAGCGGCCGCCGTGCTGCTCTCGATGCAGCACCGCCTGCTCCCGCCGACCGCCAACACCAAGGTCGTGCCCGACGAGTTCGGGCTCGATCTCGTGATCGGTGAGCCGCGGCCGTGGGAACCCGGGCCGGCGATCTCCAATAACTTTGGTTTTGGCGGTCACAACGGGTCGGTCGTGATCGCACCCCCGAGTTGACGCGCCACTACACGACCACGAACAGCAGGTCGCACTCGCACGCGACCGCACCGTCGAGCAGCGCCCGCCCGGAGCCCTTGCCCGCCCTGGTCGACAACCGTCCGAGCTCGCATTCGAGGATGAGCTCGTCGCCCGGACCGACCTGACGGCGAAAGCGGGCACCGTCGAGGCCGCCGAACAACGGCAACCGGCCGGCGAAGCGTTCGTCGTCCAACACCGCGACGGCACCGATCTGGGCGATCGCCTCGCACATCAGAACGCCGGGCAGCGTCGGCCGCCCGGGAAAGTGACCGCCGAAGAACCACTCGTCGCCCGACAGTGACCAGCGGCCACGCGCCGACTGTCCGGGCACGACCTCGAGAACCTCGTCGACGAACAGGAACGGCGGTCGATGCGGCAACCACGTGGTCGGATCCATCGCCGGAATCTACGCCGCAACCGGCGTCAGGCCGGCTCTTGGTGCGCGGCAGAACCCGCTCTCACACATACCGATCACGGGTTCTACCACCGGCAGGACACGATTCCACAAGCATTTCTCTTCGGATTCGCTAGATCGGTCACTCTGCGTGTTAGAGTCCCTACCGCAGACGGTTGTCCCACGTCCCTGAGGAGGTCCAAATGCATTACGTCAAGCCTTGCTGATTTCCGCGCCATTGGTCAGTCCCGCCGAATGCGACCACGCCCGAAGAAGCCACCAACTGGGCGGGCGTGTGCGTGATAGTGATCGGGAATCGACCGCATGTTGTCATCGATGTAGTGATCGAAGCCGTAGTGCTCGATCACGACGATCGCAAGACGCTCCCAGAGCCTCGACTTCACCGTGTCGTCCGGGTTTGCGTCGTGCGGTCGCCAGACAACCATCGGGACCGCACACAGTTCGCACTCGGCGATCCAACACTCATCATCTTCGTAATACCAAGCTGTCAGCCGGGCCGCCTCACACAGTTCGCACACCGTGCGGAACTGTACGTGTCAGCACCCACCTCCAGTGGATCTAAGATGAAGGGAGCCCTTCCATGGGGGCTCCCTTTGTCGCGTCGCGAATCGCGTCGAACGGCGCGTTCTCGCGCCGTTCGTCAGGGGGCGTCGATCGCCCGCCGGACTTCGGCGACGTAGTCGCCGACGGCATCGGCGCCGCCCTCCATCAACCGCCGCACGACGGATGCGCCCTGCACCACGCCGTCGGCCACACGCGTCGCTTGGCGAGCCTGCGGGGCATCGGACACCCCGACACCCACCAGCACCGGCACGTCGGTGATCGCCATCAGCCGGGCCGCCAACGCGGTCGCCGTTGCCGCCAACGTCGCGCGCTCTCCGGTGACGCCGAGGAGACCGACCGAGTAGATGAATCCACGTGAGCGGGCGGCGATCAGCGGCAGCCGCGAATCGGGCGCCGTCGGCGCCGCGAGCATGATCGTCTCGACGCCCTCGTGGTCGGCCGCCCGGGTCCAGGGCTCGGACTCCTCGAGCGGCAAGTCGGGCAGGATGCAGCCGTCGACACCGGCCCTGACCAGCCGGTTCGCGAATCGTCGGTGCCCGTCGTGGTGGACGAGGTTGTAGTACGTCATCACGATCAGGGGGATCGAGACGTCGAGTCGTGGCACCTCGTCGAGGATCGCCGGCGGCGTCGCTCCGGCGTCGAGCGCGACCTGTGACGCGGCCTGGATCACGGGCCCGTCCATCACCGGATCAGAGAACGGCACACCGATCTCGACGGCGTCGGCGCCGCCCGCGGCCGCGGCGCGGATCGCGTCCTGCCAGCCGGGGTAGCCGCCCGTGATGTAGGGCACGAGGAGCTTGCGGCCGGCGTCTCGCTTGGCGCGGAACTCGGCCTCCACCCGCGGCATCAGGAGATGATGTCCATCATCTGCGCGACGTCCTTGTCGCCGCGCCCCGACAGGTTCATCAGGACGACCGCGCCGGCGAGTGAGGGGGCCTCGCGGACCACCCATGCCAAGGCGTGAGCACTCTCGAGCGCCGGAATGATCCCCTCTGTTCGCGCGAGCATTTGGAACGCCTCGACCACCTCGGCATCCGTGACGTTCGGGTACTCCGCGCGCCCGATCGACGAGAGGTGCGCGTGCTCCGGACCGACGCCCGGATAGTCGAGTCCAGCCGAGATCGATTGCGCTTCTTCGACCTGTCCGTATTCGTCCTGCATCAAGTAACTGCGCATGCCATGAACGACACCGGGCACCCCACGACTCACTGCTGCACCACCCGCCGGCTCGACGCCGACGAGGCGAGTCGACAGGTCGGCGAACCCGGAGAAGATGCCGATGGCATTCGAACCACCGCCGACGCAAGCGACGACGACATCGGGATCGGCGCCCGTCAAAGTTCGGCACTGCTCGCGCGCCTCGTCACCGATCACACGATGGAATTCGCGCACCATCCAGGGATATGGATGGGGCCCCATGACGGAACCGAGACAGTAGTGAGTATCACCCACAGTGGCAACCCAGTCGCGCATCGCCTCGTTCACCGCATCCTTCAAGGTGCGGCTGCCGGACTCGACCGCTTCGACCTCACTGCCGAGCAGGCGCATGCGGAAGACGTTCAACGCCTGACGTTCGATGTCGACGGCGCCCATGTACACCTTGCACTCGAGCCCGAGCAGGGCCGCCGCCGTCGCCGATGCGACGCCGTGCTGGCCGGCCCCCGTCTCGGCGACCAGCCGGGTCTTGCCCATCCGCTTGGCCAGCAACGCCTGCCCCAACACGTTGTTGATCTTGTGCGATCCGGTGTGGTTCAGATCCTCACGCTTCAACAGCAACCGCAGCCCCAACCGCGCACCCAGTTGGTGGCACTCGGTGAGGATCGATGGGCGGCCCACGTAGTCGCGCAGGATGGCGGCCAGGTCGGCACGGAACGCGGTGTCGACCCACGCCTCGCGGAACGCGGCTTCGAGCTCCTGGCAGGCAGGGACGAGGGTCTCCGGCACGAACCGGCCACCGAACTCGCCGAACCGCCCGGTCGGGCTCGGCTCCCCCATCACCTGCTCGTCCGTCACTCTCGGCGTCATTCGTCCGCCCAGTCGTACGGCAACTCGTCGGGTCCCAGGTACGGCTGTGGTGCTGCCGCACGCGCGTTGTCGATGAACCGCTTCACCTTGAGCGCGTCCTTGCGGCCCGGCGCCGACTCGACACCCGTCGAGACGTCGACACCCCATGGTTCGACGACGCCGATCGCTTCGGCGACGTTCTCGGGTGTCAGCCCGCCGGCGAGGATGACCCGCAGCCCGTCAGGCGCTTCGGCGGCCAGGTCCCAGTTGAACACCTTTCCCGACCCGGGGCTCGGGGCGTCGACCAGGATCATGTCGGTGCCGAACTGATCGGCGTCCGCCAGCTGCGTCGAACCGGCCGCGAACGCCTTGATCATCCACCGGACGTTGGCCGCCACCTCGATCGCCTGGGCCGGTGATTCGTTGCCGTGGAGCTGGGCCGCCTTCACCCCGGACTGGTGGACGAGCCGGATGACGCGGGCCGGGAGCTCGTCACGGAAGACGCCGACGGTGAGGATCTCGGGAGGCAGTCGGCGGGTGATGTCGTACACCAGCTGGGGGGTCACCTGGCGGGGCGACGGGGCGAACACGAAACCGAGCGCATCGGCCCCCATTGCAACCGCGAACAGGGCGTCGTCCTCGTTGGTGATGCCGCAGACCTTCACGAACATGCCGGTCGAACGGTACTCCTGCGGGCCGGCGGGACTGCGGTTGGTTCAGTGAACCAACCTCTTGGTTACGTCAACAGTTCACCAATCGCGCGGGCGGGGTCGCCGGACGTCACGAGCGTCTCGCCGACGAGGATCGCGTCGTACCCGGCGTCGCGGAGGGCCCTCGCGTCGTCGCCGCCACGAACGCCTGACTCGGCGACCTTGACGACGCCGTCGGGGATCACACCCGCCATTCGCAACGCCCGCTCGTGATCGACCTCGAACGTGGTGAGGTCGCGCTGGTTCACACCGATCAACGTCGCCCCGGCAGCGAGCGCCACATCGAGCTCGGACTCGTCGTGGATCTCGACGAGCACGTCGAGCCCGGTCTCGACCGCCACACCGTGGAGCTCGGCCAGCTCGGTGGGCGCCAGCGCCGCGGCGATCAGCAGCAGGCAGTCGGCGCCCATCAGGCGGGCATCGGCCACGTCGAGCACCGACACCGTGAAGTCCTTGCGGAGCACGGGAAGCGAGCACGCCTCCCTCGCGGCGTGGAGGTCGCCGGGCGAACCGCCGAAGAACTCCGAGTCGGTCAGCACCGACAGGCACGACGCGCCGCCGCGCTCGTACGTCGCGCGCCATCTCTGCCGGATCGAGCGAGGCGTTGAGGTCGCCCTTCGACGGCGATCGACGCTTGATCTCACCGATCACGGCCAACCCGTCGGCCGCCGCGAGCGCCCGTCGAAAGCCGCGGGTCGCCGGCATCGACGCGGCCTCGGCGACCAGGGTCGCGACCGGTCGGGTGTCGGCGGCGGCCAGCTCACGATGGCGCTCGACGATCCGATCGAGGTAGGTGGCCATCTCAGAACCCGAGACGCGCCGACACGGTGTCGACGACGTCGGCGATCGGGACCCGCACCTGCTCAGTGGTGTCGCGGTCGCGGATCGTCACGGCGTTGTCCTCCAACGTCTCGAAGTCGACGGTGACGCACAGCGGCGTGCCGATCTCGTCCTGGCGACGATAGCGACGCCCGATCGCCTGGGTCTCGTCGTAGTCGACCATGTACCGATCGCTGAGGGCGCGCCAGACCTCCTGGGAAACCGAGGTGAGCGCCTCCTTCCTCGACAACGGCAACACGGCGACCGGGTACGGCGCCAGCCGGGGGTGCAGGCGCAGCACCGTGCGCTTTTCGTCGTTGACGATGTCCTCGTCGTAGGCGGCGAGCAGGAAGATGGAGAACAGCCTGGTCACACCCACCGCCGGCTCGATGACGTACGGGCGGTAGCGCTCGCCAGTGGTCTGGTCGAAGTAGTCGAGCTTCTCGCCGGAGTGCTCGGCGTGCTGGGTCAGGTCGTAGTCGGAACGCTGGGCGATGCCCTCGAGCTCGTCCCACCCCCACGGGAACAGGTACTCCACGTCGGACGTGCCCGACGAGTAGTGCGACAGCTCGTCGGCGTCGTGGGCACGCACGCGCAGCATCGCCTCCGGGACGCCGAGCTCGACATACCACTTGAAGCGTTCCGCGCACCAGTACTCGTACCACTTCGCCGACTCCGGCGGGGGCACGAAGTACTCCATCTCCATCTGCTCGAACTCGCGCGTGCGGAAGATCCAGTTCTGCGGCGTGATCTCGTTGCGGAAGCTCTTGCCGACCTGGGCGATGCCGAACGGTGGCTTCTTGCGCGTCGAGTTCAACACGTTGGCGAAGTTGGTGAACATGCCCTGCGCCGTCTCGGGGCGCAGGTAGGCCACCGCACCACTGTCCTCGACCGGTCCGGCGTGGGTCTTGAACATCAGGTTGAACTGGCGCGGCTCGGTGAACGAGTCCTGCTTGCCGCAACTCGGGCAGGTGTTGGGATCGTCGAGCTTGTCGAGCCGGAACCGGTTCTTGCAGTTCATGCAATCGACGAGCGGGTCGCTGAAGTTGGCGAGGTGGCCCGACGCCTCCCAGATCTGGGCCGGGCCGAGGATCGCGGTGTCGATCAGCACGACGTCGGTGCGTTGCTGGACCATGCTGCGGATCCAGGCCTCGCGGATGTTCCGCAGCAGCAGCGAGCCGAGCGGCCCGTAGTCGTAGGTCGAGCGGAAGCCGCCGTAGATCTCGGCCGACGGGAACACGAACCCGCGCCGCTTGCAGAGGTTGACGACCTGGTCGAGCTCGGTGGCGGGCATGGTCGACCAGGCTAGGCGTCCGCTCGCCTCAACGTCCGTGGCGTTCGTTGCTAGTGGCGTTCGAGCCGCAATATTGGATGTTCGAACGTCGGACCAGCGCGCGACTCAGTGGCGTTCGAACATTGCAACAGCGCGCAGGTGGCGCTCGATGTGGTGTTCGAGCGCACGGGTCGCGAGCGAGCCGACCTCGTGCGTGATCGGCGATTCCTCGCGCGCCAGCGCCTCGTTGAGCCGCCCGCCGAGGATGTCGCGCATGAGCGCGAGCGCGCCAGGGCTGATCGACACGCCCGACCGGCACGAGCGGCAGAGGACGCCACCTTCGGCGAGGTCGAACGCCACGAGCTGGACATCGGGCTCGGTGCCGCTGCACCGCACGCACGCGTCGAGCTGGGGCCGCATCCCCTCGGCGGCGAGCAGCTTCCAGTAGAACGCCGACACGTTGACGGGCGAGGGGTGTTCGGCGATCGTTCGCAGCACCCCGACCAGCATCCGGTACAGCTGCGGGTTCGGCTCGCGTTCGAGCGACAGCTGATCGACGGCCTCGATCGCGGCGATGCCCTGCGACGCCCGGTCGAGCGACGACAGCATCGGCGACAGCGACTCGACCGATTCCGCCTGGCTGACGATGTCGAGCTCGCGACCCCGGTACAACAGGAGCCGGACGTGGCTCATCGGCTCGAGGCGCGCCCCGAACCGTGATTTGGTCTTGCGCACGCCCTTGGCGACGGCTCGCACCTTGCCGTTGTCGAGCGTGTGGATCACCACGATGCGGTCGGACTCGCGCAGCTTGTAGGTCCTCAGCACGACACCCGTGTCGCGATACAGCTCACCGACCACGGTGCTCGCTCATCTCGTCGTGGTGCTCGCTCATTCGTCGAGCCCGCCGAAGCGGCGGCGGCGACCGGCGAAGTCGTCCATCGCCGCGAGGAGGTGGCGACCACACAGCTCGCGCCACACGACCGGGATGAAGACCAACTCGGCGTAGGCGAGCTCCCAGACCAGCGACGGCGGCAACTGGGTGGATGGTCCGAGGACCACCACCAGGTCGGGTTCGCTGTCGGCGGGTTCGTACAACGCGGCCGCGACCGAGACCTCGTTCACCTCGACGGCCGGATCGAGACGTCCCATCGCATCGGCGAACCGCTGCCGGCCGTCGCCGGACGGATCGACGATCACGCAGCAGCCCCCCACCTGGCGGTGCCAGGCGACCAACTCGATGTGCTCGCCATCCGGGTCGTAGCCCGGTTCGTAGGGGCGCAACGTGAGCCACGCCACGTTGGCGGATGCGGCGACGGCGCCCAGCTCGTCGACCCGATCGCTCCACTGCTGATCGGTCAGGTCGGCCCAGTCGGGCAACGTGCCGCCGACGACCATGACATGGCGCATCGACGACGATCCGGCCACCTCAGGTGGGCGCGACGACGTGAGCGGGGCAGTCACGCCCCCCATCCTCCCACGCCGCCGCTCGATAACGTGGCGTACTGTGCCCCGCCAGGACGCCATCCCGGGACCGACTGTTGCAGCGGCCTCCCCCGGCGCATCCGGCGGCCGCCGGCTGCACGTCGCGTGCATCATGGACGGGAACGGGCGCTGGGCGAACCGGCGCGGCCGCCCCCGCACCGACGGTCATACCGAGGGCGAGGAGAACCTGGCCCGCCTCGTGCGGGTGGCCGTCCGGCGTGACATCGGCTGGCTCACCGTCTTCGGCTTCTCGACCGAGAACTGGGTCCGCCCGCGCGCCGAGGTCCGCCACATCCTCGGCCTGCACGAGAAACTGTTCGGGCGGGTCGACGAGCTCAACCAGCTGAACGTACGGATCCAGTGGATCGGCCGGCCGTTCGATTCGTCCGAGGCACGGACGCCCAAATACGTGCAGCGGGCGATCCGCAAGGCGATCGCCGACACGGCCGGCAACACCGGCATGGTGCTGACGGTTGCGTTCGACTACGGCGGGCACGCCGAGCTGATGTCGGCCGTGCGCTCGGCGCGGGCCGCAGGTGGCGCGATCACGCAGGATGCGATCGCCCGCAACCTGTACCTCCCCGAGCTCCCGCCGGTCGACCTGTTGGTGCGAACCAGTGGCGAGCAGCGGGTCTCGAACTTCTTGTTGTGGCAGAGTGCCGGAGCCGCGATCCACTTCTCCGACGCTCCGTGGCCCGAGTTCGACGCCCGCGAGCTCGACGCCGCGCTCGGCGCTCGTCAAGTGACACATCCGGCGGAGGTCATCGGCGCGCTGGATGCCGTCACGGGCGCGCTCCCAGCGGCCGAAGACCGTCCGGGTCAGCGCGAGATGGCCGAGCGTGTCGCCCGGGCGGTCGAGTCCGGCCGCCACGTGATCGTGCAGGCGGGCACCGGAACCGGCAAGACGCTCGCCTATCTCGTTCCGCTCGTGATGTCGGCGCAACGTGTCGTCGTCGCCACCGCCACCAAAGCGCTGCAGGACCAGCTCGCCACCAAGGACCTCCCGTTCCTCGACCAGCACCTGCCGGTGCCGTTCGAATGGGCCGTGCTCAAGGGACGCAGCAACTACCTGTGCCTGCAGCGCCTCCGCGAGGTCAACGAGTCGGCCGACGGACAGCTCGAGCTGGACGGGATGGCGTCGACCACGAAGGCCGAGATCAAACGTCTCGCCGGCTGGGCCGGTTCGTCGCCGACGGGCGACCAGGCCGAGCTCGACTGGACGCCGTCGGACGCCGCGTGGCGATCGGTCAGCGTCGGCAGCGACGAGTGTCCCGGCGCCGATCGCTGCCCGCTCGGCCAGCAGTGCTTCGCCGAACTGGCCCGACGGCGGGCGGGTGCCGCCGACGTGATCGTCGTCAACACCCACCTCTACGGGCTCCACGTCGCGAGCGGTGGGATGATCCTGCCCGAGCACGACGTCGTCGTCTTCGACGAGGCACACGGGCTCGAGGACATCATGAGCGACACGGTCGGGGTGACGATCGCACCGTCGCGGTTCGTCGCCCTCGCCGCGATCGTGCGCAGGATCCTCGACGACCCTGCCCTCATCGCCTCGGTGACGGAGTTGTCGGAGCTGCTCGGCGAGGCGATCGGTCCGCTCGTCGGCCAGCGCCTGCCCACACCGCTGCCCGCCCAAGTCGGCGATTTCCTCGGCGAGGCCAGGACCCGACTCGGACGGGTCAGCGAGGCGCTCACAGCTATCGACACCCAGATCGAGGACGCCAAACAGCGCAAGCTCCGCGCCCAGACGATGACGGGGCGGTTGATCGGTCAGCTCGAAGTCGCGATCGCCGCCCGCGAGGGCTACGTCGACTTCGTGTCCGGGTCGCCCGAGTGGCCACGCCTCGAGATCGCGCCGCTCGACATCGGCCCGACGATGCGAGAGGGTGTGTGGGACAGCCGCACGGCCATCCTCACGAGCGCGACCATCCCGTCGTCGCTCGCCGCGCGGGTCGGCCTGCCGGTCGATCGGACCGACGTGGCCGACGTCGGGAGTCCGTTCGACTACCCGGCCAACTCGCTCCTCTACTGCGCGAGGCACCTGCCCGATCCGCGGTCCGAGAAGTTCCGGCCGGCGGTGCACGAGGAGCTGGCCGCCCTGATCACAGCGGCCGGGGGGCGCACGCTCGCGCTGTTCACCAGCTGGCGAGCGATGGACGAGGCCGCCGCCGCGGTGCGGGCGGCCGTGCCGTTCACCATCCTCACCCAGCGCGACCTGCCCAAACCGGCACTCGTGCGGGCGTTCGCAGCCGACGACGAGACCTGCCTGTTCGCGACCGCCGGGCTGTTCCAGGGTGTCGACGTGCCGGGGTCGACGCTCTCGCTCGTCGTGATCGATCGGATCCCGTTTCCCCGGCCGGACGATCCGCTGCTGTCGGCGCGGCGCGAGCTGCTCGGCCCGGCGGCGTTCGGTCAGATCGACCTTCCCCGGGCGGCGATGCTGCTGGCCCAGGCATGCGGTCGCCTGATCCGGACCGCGACCGACCGCGGTGTGGTCGCCGTATTGGATCCCCGACTCTCCACCGCCCGCTACGGGTGGGAGATCGTTCGTGCGCTCCCGCCGATGCGCCGCACCCGCCACCGGGCGGAGGCCGAGGAGTTCCTCCGCGCCCTCGTCGCCACGCCGTCGACTCTCGGCGCCGGCGACGACTGACTACGGTCGCACCGCGTGGAGCCCGCCTCTGACCAGATCGAAACCGACCAGGTCGTCCGACTTCGTGTCGACGCGGGGATCGCGACCATCACGCTCGATTCGCAGCCGAACCGCAACGCGCTCTCACGCCAACTCGTCGCCGAGCTCGGTGCGCGACTCGACGAGATCGAGTCGACGGCCGGGATTCGCGTCATCGTGCTGACGCACGAGGGGCCGTCGTTCTGCGCCGGCGCCGATCTGAAGGAGCGATCGACGGGCCTGCCCGACTCGACACCGATGGTCCGCGTCCTCGAACGGTTGATGGACGCCACGCAGCCGACCGTCGCCGCCGTCGGTGGGGCGGTGCGCGCCGGCGGGATCGGACTGATGGCGTCGTGCGACCTGGTCGTCGTCCACCGGTCGGTCACGTTCGCGCTCACGGAGGTGCGGATCGGCGTGGCGCCGGCGATCATCTCGGTGCCGATCCTGCGACGCGTCGCTCCCAGCCGGATCGCGGCGGCGATGCTGACCGGCGAGCCGTTCGACGCCGACGAGGCGCGCTCGATCGGGCTGATCACACACGTCACCGACGACGTCGCGGCGACGACCGCCGCGCTTTGTGCCGGGATCACCGCCGGCGCCCCGCGCGCCGTCGCCGAGACCAAGCGGCTGCTCCACCACGTCCCCGACCTCGACCGGTCGACGGCGTTCGGTCAGATGCGAGCCCTCTCGGACGAACTGTTCAGCGGTCCCGACGCCGCCGAGGGCATGGCCGCCTTCCGCGAAAAACGCCCCCCGATCTGGCCCTGACCCGTCAACCCCGCCGTTCTGTCTGCCTCAGATGAGCCGCCGGCAAGTCTGGAGCAGACAGAACGGACGATCTGGGTCAGAAGGGGCTGAGGCCCATGCGGTTGCGGACACTCACCATCTCACCGACGTGGGTGTGGGCGTGGCCGATGCACTCCCACTGCACGAACCACCCGACCGGCTTGCCCGTCCACATGTCGTGGAGCCAGTCGGCGTCGCGGCGTTCGATCCCCGCCAGCTCCGACAACCCGTTCGACGCGTCGGCGACGGTATCGAGCACGCCGAGATCGACACCTTGGAACCAGTCGGCGGTCCGCGCGTGCACGTCGCGGACATATGACACGAGTGCGTCCGGATCGACGGCCGCGACCGTGCCCGCGACCTCGGCCTCGCCCATGCCGACGAACGGTGCGAACGCGTCGAGTCCGAGCGTCCTGCGCCGCTCGGACATCAATGGATCGACGCCGCGCGCGACAGAGAGCGCGACGTCCTGGTGGTACCACGCGTGCAGCAGCCCCCAGCCGATCGAGTTGCCGCCACCGTCGGCCAGTTCCGCCCATCGGTCGGGCGGCACCCGGTCGAGCACCTGCCGTTCGAGGCGCAGCAGCGCGTTGGCGTGATCGCCGAGCACCCACGACCGCAGATCCATCCGCCAACGGTGCCACAAACCACCCGAACTGTCTGCTCCAAACCCGCTGCCGGCTCGTTTGAAGCAGACAGTTCCGGTTTGGGCGAGTCGGTTCGGTCTAGCCGATCAGGCGGTAGCCGATGCCGCGGGCGGTGACGATCAGGCGGGGGTCGTCGGGCTGGTCCTCGATCTTGACGCGCAGGCGGCGGACATGGGCGTCGACGAGGCGGGAGTCGCCGAGATACTCGTATCCCCACACGCGTTCGAGGAGCTGGTCACGTGACAACACGGCACCGACGTGGTCGGCGAACTCGCACATCAGGCGGAACTCGGTCTTGGTCAGGCTGAGCTCCTTGCCGGCCTTCAGCACGATCCCCTGCTCGCGGCGAAGCTCGACATCGCCGAAACGGGCCGGCCGCGGCGATGTCCACGATTCCTGGCGCTGCACCCGCCGCAGCAGGGCCCGGATCCGGGCCGCCAGCTCTTTCGGAACGACCGGCTTGGTCACGTAGTCGTCGGCGCCCGCCTCGAGCCCGGCCACCATGTCGTGGGTGTCGGTCTGGGCCGTGATGATGATGATCGGCACGATGCTGGCGGCCCGCAGCGAGCGGCACACGTCGAACCCCGACATGTCCGGGAGCCGCAGGTCGAGCAGCACCAGATCGGCCTCGTGCTGGGCGAATTCGGCCAGCCCTTCGGCACCGTTGGGGGCCTCGCGGACCTCGTACCCTTCGTCCTCGAGCGCCAGGCGCAGCGCCAGACGGATGGCGTCGTCGTCCTCGATGAACAGCAACGAATGCACAGTGTGTTCATTCTGCCTCACCGGGCGTTTGTTACCTAAAACGCACAATCCCATCGTTCCCCTGTCACAAGGGGCGAGCACGATGACAGCTGTTCACGCTGCCCCGGTGGGGTGCCTTCCTCCCCCTGGCGCCTCACCGGCAGCGCGACCATCGGTTGGCTCGCGATCCTCGCACCCTGCCGTAGACGCGTCACACTGTCGCCGTGGCTGATCGACGTTCGCTGCGCCTGAGCACCCGGGTGACGGTGTTCTTCGGGTTGATCGCCCTGCTCGCCGGTCTCACCCTCACCGCCCTCACCTACACGTTCGCCCGCAGCTCGCTCGTCGATCAGCGGGTCGAGACGGCCAGGGTCCTGGCGATGAGCCACGCCAACGAGCTCGTCGCCGTGCTCGACTCGCCGACCGACACCCGTGAGCGGATGCGCAACCTGACGATCGAGAGTGGCGGTTTCGCCGTCCTGACCGGACCGCGCGCCGCCACACCGGTCGGCCGCAACGAACAGTCATTCCCACCCGAGCTGGTCGCCGCCGTCGACTCGGGGCGGGCCGGCCAGCAGCGCTTCACCAACGAGGACGGTGACCCGTTCCTCGCCGTCGGGGTGTACATCGGCGCTTACGACACGGGGTACCTCGAGGCGTTCCCGCTCGACACCACCGAGAGAACGCTCGCCGTGATCCTGACGACCTTGCTCCTCGGCGCGGTCGTCGCCACCATCTTCGCCACGTTCTTCGGCTGGTCGACGAGCCGGCGGCTGCTGCGGCCGCTGAGCCGCGTCGCCGATGCCGCCGGTGAGATCGCGTCCGGCGGGCTCGGTGCCCGGCTGGAGCCGGCGAGCGATCCCGACCTCGCCCGCCTCGCCGGGACGTTCAACGACATGGCTGATGCGGTCCAGACGAGGATCGAGCGCGAGGTCCGGTTCGCGTCCGACGTCAGCCACGAGCTGCGGTCCCCCATCACGGCCCTGTCGGCCGCGGTCGAGGTGCTCGACGCCCGCCGCACGGAGCTGCCGGAGCGCACCCAGCAGGCGCTCGACGTCGTCGTCAGCCAGGTCCGCCGGTTCGACGACATGGTGATCGACCTGCTCGAGCTGTCGCGCATCGATGCCGGCGCCACCGACCTGCACACCGAGACCGTCGAGCTCGCCGAGCTGTGTGATCGGGTCACGCACCGGTTCGGCTACGGCGGGCTGACCATCGACGTGCACCGCCGGGCCGCCCGTCTGGCGGTCGTCGACCGGGTCCGCTTCGAACGGATCCTCGGCAACCTGCTCGAGAACGCGACGACCCACGGCGGCGGACCGCTGCGGATCTCGATCGAGCCCGGCGGCGGCAAGACTGTGCTGATGGCGGTCGAGGACAACGGGCCCGGCGTGGCAGCGAGCGAGCGGACGCGGATCTTCGAGCGCTTCGCCCGCGGGAGCGCGGCCAGGCAACGGATCGGGACCGGGCTCGGCCTGGCCCTCGTCGCCGAACACGCCCGAGCGCTCGGCGGGGAGGCATGGGTCGAGGAGCGCCCGGGCGGTGGCGCCCGGTTCGTTGTGCGACTCCCGGCCGAGGTCGAGCGATGAGGATCGCGGCGGCCTACACGGTGGGAGTTGCGGCGCTGTTGCTGGCGTCCTGCGGGCTCGGCAACAGCGACTTCGACGAGTTCACCGGCGACGACGTGATGTTCGGGATCGCCGACACGACGACGACCACCACCACGACGACCACGACGACCACGACGACCACGATCCCGACCGTCGCGTCGAGCCTGCCCGGTGCGACGTCGACAACGGCGCCGACCACCACGACGACTCCGGTTCAGACGCAGCCGATCGAGTTCTACTGGGTCGTCGACGCGGGGCTCGGCGAAGAGTCGCGGCTCCAGGTGCAGACGATCCCGCTGTCCGAACCATCACCGGAACTGTTGATCTTCCGGCTCGAACAGGGGCCGCCGGCGGGTGAGGCGAGCGTCGGACTCGACACCAAGGTCCGCGAAGGACTCGTGCTCGACGTCGCCGTCGCACGCGGCATCGCGACCGTCGATCTCAACGGCGAGGTCGTCGACACGATGTTCCGCACCGATCCGCCGTTGGCGATCGCCCAGATCGTCCTGACGCTGACCCGGTTCCAGGGCATCGGCCAAGTGCTGTTCACCCGCGACGGCACGCCCTTCGAACCTCCGCTCCCTCCCAACGACGTGCTCGCCGAGCCCGGCCAATCCGTGGCGTTCGAGGATTTCGAGATCCTGCTCGCGGCGGGTCGGACACGACGACGACCACCACGACGACGCTGCCAACGACGGTCACCGATCCGCCCACGGTGACCGAACCGCCTGTCGACACCCAGCCCTGAGATCGGCGCCGCGCCGAAACGCCGCCACGCTTCAGTACCCGAGGCGCTCGACCCGATCCGGACGGCGCTGCCAGTCCTTGTCGACCTTGACGCGGAGCTCCAGGTAGGCGCCGTCCGGCAGCTGCGCCCTGGCGAGCTCACCGACGCGTTTGAGCACGCTGCCGCCCTTGCCGATCACCATCCCCTTCTGGCTCTCGCGCTCGACGATGATCTCGCACCGGATGCGCGGCCACTCCCACTCGGTGACGCGCGTGGCGATCGAGTACGGGAGCTCGTCGCGGGTGACGGCGAGCAGCTGCTCGCGCACGAGCTCGGCGACCCATTGCTCCTCGGGCATGTCGCTGATCTCGTCGGCCGGGAAGTACTTCGGCCCGGCAGGAAGGCGCGACGTCAGGTGGTCGACCAACGCATCGACGCCGTCGCCGGTGAGTGCCGAGACCGGGAAGTACGACTCGGCGTCGAGGCCGGATGCGGCCCCCAGCATCGCCATCACCTGATCCCTGCTCGCCCGATCGGTCTTGTTCACGATCACGACGGCCCGAGCCACGTCGATCCGATCGGCGACCCAGCGATCGCCGCGCCCGAACGGCATCGTCGCGTCGAGCACGAGGCAGCACACGTCGACGTCCGTAGCGCTCTCGAGGGCGGTCGTGTTGACGCGCTCACCGAGCGCCGACACCGCCTTGTGCAACCCCGGCGTGTCGACGAACACCAGCTGCGCGTCGGGTCGGGTGAGCACGCCCATGATCCGGTGGCGGGTCGTCTGCGGCTTGTCGGAGACGATGCTGACCTTGCGCCCGCAGATCGTGTTGATCAGCGACGACTTCCCGACGTTGGGTCGCCCGATGAACGTGATGAAGCCCGACCGGTACTCGCCGTCGCCCTTCGCGTCCGACGATGCGGGTACGTCAGCATTGCCCACGACGTCAGCCATTGCCCACGACGTCAGACATTCCCAGGCATCTCAGACATTTGAGGTGCGGTCGGCCCAGAACGGCTGCCGGAGCTCACGCTTCAAGATCTTGCCCGATCCCGTCTTCGGTAGCTCGTCGAGCCACGTGATCGAACGCGGCACCTTGTAGCTGGCGAGGTGCGACCTGGCGTGAGTCGACAGCGACGCTTCGTCGAGGTCGGCGCCCGGCCGCTTCACGACGACGGCGTGGACGGTCTCGCCCCACTCGTCGCTCGGGATCCCGAACACCGCCGCCTCGTACACGTCATGGTGCAACTCGAGGGCGGCCTCGATCTCGGCGGGATAGATGTTCATCCCGCCCGAGATGATCATGTCCTTCTTGCGGTCGCAGATGTAGAAGTACCCCTCGTCGTCGCGGTAGGCGATGTCGCCGACGGTCTGGAAGCCGTCGCGGTGGTCCTCTTCGAACTTGTCGTGCTGCTTGTAATAGTCGGCGAACGTCGATGGACTCCGCACGTACAGCTCGCCGGGCGAGTCGGGACCGGTCGCCGTGACGACATCACCGTTGTCGTCGTACAACCGGATCTCGACCAGCGGCGCCTCCTTGCCGCACGAGCCGGGCTTGCGCATCTGATCCTCGGGCCGCAGGATCGTGTTGACGCCGAGCTCGGTCGAGCCATACACCTCCCACAGCGACGCCGCGGGGAGGTTGGCGACGTACAGCTGTTTGAGCGCGTAGCTCCACGGCGCAGCGTTGGCGATCATGATGCGCATCGTCGTGAGGTCGTAGCGTGCCTTCACCTCGTCGGGCAGCGTGCAGATCATCCGGATCGGTGTCGGCGCGGAGAACGTCGTCGTCACCCGATAAGTGTCGACGAGACGCATCCAGTCCTCCGGATCGAACTTGCGCTGCAGCACGATCGTCTGTCCGAGCGCCAGGGCGATGGCCATGAAACCGCTCGGTCCGGAGTGGTACAGCGGGCCGGTGGTGATGTAGATGTCATCCGGCGAATACCCGATGAGCTGCAGCATCGCGACGAGCTGCACGGGATCGGCAACACCGCGCCGCAACGCGCCCTTCGGCTTACCGGTGGTGCCCGAGGTGTAGATCATCGTCGCCCCGGCCTCCGTCGCCGGCGGGATCGACGGTTCGTCCGCCGGCGCGGCCGCCATCAACTCGTCGCAGGCGACCATGCCATCCGGTGCCGCGCCGTCATAGACGAGATAGGTCGAAACGCTCGGGAGGTTGCGACGGATCCGCGTGAACATCGGCGCGAACTCGGCGTCGACGTACACCAGAACCGCATCGCTGTGGTCGGTGACGTAGGCCGCCTCCTCGTCGCTCAGCCGGTAGTTGAGCGGCACCGCCGTCGCACCGATCTTGCGCGCCGCGTTGATGATGGCGACGACTCCGATCGAGTTCTGCCCGCACCACGCAACCTTCGTGTTGGGGAGCACGCCGAGACCGAGCAGAACGTTGGCGAGCTGGTTCGATCGGGCCTCCAACTCACCGTAGGTGAGCGTCAGAACATCGGCTCCTGGCCGGTCGTCGATGACGCCGATCTTGTCGGGATGCGACGTGGCGTGAGCGGTGAGGATGTCTGACATGGCCGCATTCGTAGCACCCGAGGGGGTGCTGACAAGCTGGCGGGATGACAGCGCGCATCATCAACGGTATCGACGAGCTCAAGGCGCTCGCCGGTGAGCATCTCGGCTACAGCGACTACCTGGAGATCACCCAGGACCGCGTCAACCAGTTCGCCGAGGCGACCGGCGATCACCAATGGATCCACGTCGACGTCGAGCGCGCCAAGGCGGGACCGTTCGGCGGGCCCATCGCCCACGGCTATCTGACGCTGTCGCTCGGCCCGGTGCTGTACCCCGAGGTGGTCCAGATCAAGGGCTTCTCGATGGGCGTCAACTACGGCGCCAACAAGATCCGGTTCCCGGCGCCCGTGCCGGTGGGCGGCAAGGTGCGCCTCGGCGTCAAGCTGCTCGACGTCGAGGAGATCGCCGGCGGGATCCAGATCACGCTCGAGTTCACGTTCGAAGTCGAGGGCGCATCGAAGCCATCGTGCGTCGCCGAGATCATCTTCCGGCAATACGTCTGAACGCTGGCATCACCTCGGTCGCCAGCAGTTCCAGGGATTCCGTGTCGGGGTAGTCGGAGCACCACGGTACGAACCCGCGGCAGCCGAGGTCGATGTAGGTCTGGATCTTGGCGGCCACCTGTTCGGGTGTACCGACGAGGTTGCCCTCGACCCAACTCGCCCGCTCCTCGCCCCACAGGCTCTTCGACCCGGCGGCATCGAGCTCGGCTTGCGTGCGGCGGATGAACAGCTCGGGTGACCACGTCATCCGGATCGCGTCGGGGTCGCGTCCGACCGCGGCGCAGTGCTCACGCAGGACGTCGCGCTTGTGCGCCCATTGCTCGGGCTTGCCGCCGAAGTTCGAGCAATCGGCGTGCCGGGCGACGACGCGCAGCGTGAGCTGCTCGCCTCCGCCGCCGATCCAGATCGGGGGGTGCGGCGACTGGAGCGGTTTCGGGTCGCAGTTCGCCCGGACCACGTCGTAGTACTTGCCCTTGTACGTCGTCTCCGGCTCCGTCCACATCGACTGCACGATCTCGACACACTCACGGAGCATCCCGATCCGGTCCTTCGGCTTCGGGAACTCGTAGCCGTAGGCGCGGTACTCGTTCTCGTACCAGCCGGCGCCGATGCCCCAGTCGAGGCGTCCGCCGGAGATCACGTCGACGGTCGATGTGATCTTGGCGAGCAATGCCGGGCTGCGGTAGCTGTTGCAGCCCACCATCTGACCGAGGCGGATGCGGCTGGTGAGTTGGCTGATCGCGGCGATCGTGGTCCAGCACTCGAACACCGCCTCGTGCGCCGGTCGCGGGACGTTGTGGAAGTGGTCGTAGAGCCAGATCGAGTCATAGCCGAGGGCTTCCGCCCGCAACGCGATGTCGACCGCCGTCGACCACTTCTCGGCGGCGCCATCGATGCCGGACAGCTCCATCTTCCAGCCCTGGGGCATGAACACGCCGAACACGACGTCGCCCGTTCCAACCACTGCGTCAGTCATCCTGCGCACGCTAGGGGTCATCGCGGCGCAACCCTGATTCGTGGGCAACCGGAGACCCGTTCTAGGTTGCCGCGGGTGTCAGCACCCGTTCGGCTCAGCCTCGCCGACGTGCACGAGGCGATCGCGGCGACGCGGCCCGACGAGGAGTGTCTCGTGTTCCGTGATCGACGGTTCACGTGGGCGGAGGTGACCGAGCGCACCCGGCGGATGGCCAACCATCTCGTCGGCCGGGGACTCGGCTGCCGCGTCGAGCGGTCGGAGCTGGAAGGACACGAGTCCGGCCAGGACCACCTCGCGATCTACCTCCACAACGGCAACGAGTACCTCGAATGCATGCTCGGCGCGCTGAAGGCGAGAGTCGCTCCGTTCAACGTCAACTATCGCTACGTCGCCGACGAGTTGCTGTACCTGTTGCGCGACTCGCAGGCGACGGCGATCGTCGTGCACTCCCAGTTCGCGCGGGTGCTCGCCGAACTGCTGCCCGAGCTCCCTGCGCTGCGCGTCATCCTCCAGGTCGACGACGGCTCGGACCACGACCTGTTGCCGGGCGCCGTCTGGTACGAGCAGGCGCTGGCAGCCGCGTCCCCATCACATCCACCGGTCGAGTGGAGTGCCGACGACCTGTACATCCTCTACACGGGCGGGACCACAGGGATGCCGAAGGGCGTCATGTGGCGCAACGGCGACGCGATGGTCGAATGCTTCGGTGGATCGAAGACGGCGACCACGATCGACGGCTTCCTCGCCGAGGCGAACACAGGTCTGCGAGCGCTCCTCGCTCCCCCGTTCATGCACGGTGCCGGCCACTGGATGAGCTTTCGGACGTGGCTCGGCGGGGGGACCGTGTTCATCCAGTCCGTCCCGGAGCGGCTCGAACCGGACGACATCTGGAGCCTCGTCGAGCGCGAGCAGCTGAACTTCCTGCTCATCGTCGGCGACGCGTTCGCCCGCCCGTTGCTCGACGAGTTGGAGCGCCGGCAGTACGAGTTGTCGTCGCTCACCGTGCTGCTGTCGGGTGGGGCACCGCTGTCGGCGAAGCTCAAGGACGAGTTCCTGCGGCGCCTGCCGACGCTGATGATCGTCGACGGTCTCGGCTCGTCGGAGGCGGGCGGCCAGATGTCGCACGTCTCGACGGGCGGCGGGGCGACGACCGGCACGTTCGCGATCACGCCGGGCAACCACGTGCTGAGCGCCGACCTCGACTGCGAGCTCGAGCCAGGCGACCCGGAGGTCGGCTGGTTGGCCAAGAGCGGGCGCCTCGCGCTCGGGTACCTCAACGACCGCGTCAAGACACAGCGCTCGTATCCGATCGTGGACGGGACGCGATACGCGGTGCCCGGCGACCGGGCCCGGCTCCGCACCGACGGCGTGGTCGAGCTGCACGGGCGCGACTCGGTGACGATCAACTCCGGCGGCGAGAAGATCTTCGCCGAGGAGGTCGAGGCGGCGATCAAGGCCCACGAGGCGGTGTACGACTGCGTCGTCGCCGGACGAGCCAGCGAACGATGGGGTCAGGAGGTCGTCGCGATCGTTCGCGTCCGCGACGGCTACGGAGTCAGCCGGAAGGCGCTGATCGCCGAAGCGGAACGCCACATCGCCCGCTACAAGCTCCCCAAGCAGATCGTGTTCGTCAACGAGGTCGTCCGCTCCCCGTCCGGCAAGGCCGACTACCGCTGGGCCACCCAACTCGCCGCCTCCGACTACTAGCCGCACCGAGCACGTCCCGCCCTAACGGGCTTGCGAGCCCGGGCGTTGTCCAAATCGAACAGTTCGACCCCGCTCCCCACCATCGGCGCGGCAAATCGAACTGTTCGACTGGGCGCACCGTGAGCCGCCTCGAACGTCAGAGGGGAAGGTTGCCGGTGGCGGTTTTGGTGGTGCCGTGGTCGCTGTAGGCGGCGATGGTGCGCTGGGCGATGCGCATCTGGTGGATCTCGTCGGCGCCGTCGGCGAAGCGCGCCCAACGGGCCTGCGTGAGCATGTGGGCGAGCGGGGTGTCGGTCGAGTAGCCGAGGGCGCCGTGGACCTGGATCGCCCGGTCGATGATCCGCCACAGGCTGTTGGCGACGAAGTGCTTCGCCATCGACACGACGGCCGTGAACTCCATCCCCTGCTCGAGTCTGGTAGGCCGCGTGCAGCACCATCAGCTTGCACTGGTACAGCTCGACCGCCGAGTCGGCGATCAGCCACTGGATGCCCTGCTTCTCGGCGAGCAGCGAACCGTGCGAGTACCGCTCGAGCGAGCGCGCCACCATCATGTCGAGGGCGATCTCGGCCTGGCCGATCCAGCGCATGCAGTGCGCCAGCCGCGCCGGGCCGAGCCGGTACTGGCCGAGCAGGTGACCCTGGCCCTGGCCGCCCAGCATGTTGGCGTGCGGCACGCGCAGGTCCTCGAGGAGGATCTCGCAGTGGTTGTGCCCGCCCGACATCGTGTGGACGTCGCGCACGATGTTCCAGCCCTCCGACGGCAGGTCGACGATGAAGCAGGTGTTGGCCGCCTGCGGGATCTCCGGGTCCTCCTCGGTGCGGGCGACGAGCAGCGCGAACTTGGCGCCGCGGGCGCCGGAGATGAACCACTTGTGCCCGTTGATCACCCACTCGTCGCCGTCGCGGTAGGCCTTGGTCTGGATCAGCGTCGGGTCGGAGCCGGCGACCTCGGGCTCGGTCATCGCGAAGCACGACCGGGCGGTCCCCTCGCACAGCGGCCGGAGGTACTTCTCCTTCTGCTCGTCGGTCGCCCAGTGCAGCAGCGTGTGCTGGTTGCCTTCGTCGGGCGCCTGGGCGTTCAGCACGAACGGGCCGATGCCGACCTTGGCGGCCTCGGCCGACACGGCCGCCATCGCCGTCGGACCGAGCGCCATCCCGCCCCACTCCTCGGGCATGTGCGGCAACCACAGGCCCCAGTCCTCCCGCGCCTCCTTGCGCAGCTTGACGATGCAACCGACGAGCTGCGACCGATCGTCCTGGTCGATCGCCTCCCACTCCGGCCGCACCCTCGAGTCCATGAACTCACGGACCTTCAAGCGGACCTCGTCGACCTCGGGCGGGAACGAAAAGTCGATCATGCGATCGGAGTCTGACGCTTCAGATGACCCGTCGGCGAAGCGGCTGACGCCGCCGCCGCCGGAACCGGGTCTTCACCTCTGAACGACGCGTCCGAGCATGACCACGACGTGGTGCGACAACGGCTGACGCCGCCGAGCCCTAGCCTGCACGATCGTGCGGTCCGGACCGGAGGCGACATCTTGGGATCGCGAATCCCTTCCGGAGGGCGACGACAAGGTGCGTGCGGTGCGCGACATGTTCGACGCGATCGCGCCCCGGTACGACATGGTCAATCGCATCATGACGTTCCGGCTCGACGTGCGGTGGCGCCGGCAGGCTGTGCGTGCCCTCGAGCTGGCGTCGGGAAGCCGCGTCCTCGACCTGGCGAGCGGCACCGGAGACCTGTGCATCGACCTGGCGCGTGCCGGCCATCAGCCGGTCTCGGTCGACCTGAGCTTCGGGATGCTCGTCGCCGACCGATCAGGAGCACCCCGCGTGCAGGCTGACATCCTGCGCCTCCCGGTGCCCGATCGAGCGGTCGACGGGGTCACGTGTGGATTCGCGCTGCGCAACCTGGTCGAGCTCCCCGCCTTCTTCGCCGAGCTGGGACGCGTCGTGCGGCCGGGCGGCAGGATCGCCCTACTCGACGTCGGGATCCCCCGCAACCCGATCGTGCGGTGGGGCAACGGGATCTACTTCGGCAAGGTCGTGCCCCGCATCGGCGGACTGTTGTCGGACCCGGCCGCGTACCGGTACCTCCCCAAGAGCGTCGCCTACCTTCCCGCGCCGGCCGACATGGTCCGGTCGCTGCGCGACGCTGGATTCGGCGATGCGTCGCACCACCAACTGTCCGGTGGCATCACCCAGCTCCTGCTCGGCACACGTGAGTGAACATGCGTGCCGTCACCCGACCGCTCGAGGGCATGCTCGATCTCAACGACGTGGCTGCCGGCGACGGCTACCTGTTCGTGCGTGACGCGGTCGGCGTCGCCGGTCGCGGTGTCGCTGCCCGTGTGCCCTACGACGAGGCACCGCATGTGCTCGCGTCGATCGAGCACGACGACGGGGGCGGTGCCGGCGGGCCGGTCGCGATCGGCGTGCTCCCGTTCCTGCCGGGCGCGGCCGCCGAGCTGGTCATCCCGAGCGCCGTCGTGCGCAAGTGCGACGACGGCACCGCCTGGGTCACGCTGATCGGCGACACGGAGCAACCGCTCGGGCTGGCGTCGCCTCGTCCCGTGGCGGCGTCGTACGACATCCGTCCCGCGGTCGACGTCGCCCACTACCTCCGCGCCGTCGAGGCGGCTCGCGACATGGTGCGCGGCGGCGAAATCGTCAAGGCCGTGATCGCCCGACCGATCACGGTCACGTCGGACCGCCCGATCGACGTCCACGCCGTGCTCGGTCGGCTCCGCGCCAGTTTCGGTTCGAGCTACCGCTTCTCGGTCGACGGGTTCATCGGGGCGTCCCCCGAACTGCTCGTGTCCGTCGACGGCGACGTGATCCGCTCGCACCCGCTCGCCGGGACCGCCCCGATCACGGGCGATCCCGGCAACGACGAGCGGCTCGCGGCGGAGCTCATCGCCAGCACCAAGAACCAGGTGGAGCACCGCACGGTGATCGAGATGGTGCACGACACGTTGCTGCCGTGGTGCAGCTACCTCGACTGGGAGCCGGAACCCTCGATCGTGAAGGTGGCGAACGTGCAGCACCTCGGATCACGCGTCGAGGGCCGCCTTTCGAGCCCGGCGCCGAACGTGCTCGAGCTCGTCCGGGCGCTGTCGCCGACGCCCGCCGTCGGCGGCCATCCCCGATCGCGCGCGCTCGACCTGATCGCGTCCGTCGAGGGGTTCGAGCGCGGCCCGTACGGTGGCGCCGTCGGGTGGGTGGACGCCCGTGGAAACGGCACGTGGGCGGTCGCCATCCGCTGCGCCGAGCTGTCGGACGATCGGCACACGGCCCGCCTCGTCGCCGGTGGGGGGATCGTCGCCGACAGTGATCCGCTCGCCGAGCTCGCCGAGACCCAGGCCAAGTTCCAAGCCATGCTCTCCGCCATCATCCGCCCCTGAAAACCCCGAACTGTCTGCCTCAGATTGGCCCACGGGCAGTCTCAGGCAGACAGAACCGGTTTTCAGGGGTCGAGGGCGGCGGCGACGGCGGCGTTGAGGCGGTTGTGGACGACGACGTTGTCGGCGCGGTTGGTCGGGACGCGGACGAGCCACGGGCCGGGCTGGGCCAGTCTCTCGGCCAGCTCCCCGGCGTCGGTGATGGTCGACGAGGGGATTCCGTGGGCCGTGGCGAGGGCCTCGATGTCGGTGCCGTGCGGCGTGCCGAGCAACGTCTCGAACTGATCGGCGGGGAGCGCCGTCGCCTGAGGGAGGAAGGAGAAGATCCCGCCCCCGTCGTTGTCGACCACGACGATGCGGAGGTCGGCCGCCCGGGTGCGCAGACCCACCAGTGCGTTGGAGTCGTGCACGAACGCGATGTCGCCGACGAGGGCGACCGTCGGCGTCCCCGCCAACACCCGGCCGAGTGCGGTCGACACGACACCGTCGATGCCGTTGGCGCCGCGATTCGCGTGGGCGATCGCGCGCGACCCTCCGAACCACTCGAGATCGCGCACGGGCATCGAGGACGCCACGACGAGGCCGACTCCTTCGGCCAGCGAAGCAGCGACCACGTGCGCCACACCGGGCTCGGTCAGCGATTGGTCGCTCGCCAGCGACACCTCGATCGCGTCCAGTGCTCGCTTCTCGGCGTGCCGCCAACGGGCGGCCCACGTCGTGCCGGTCGCGCCGCGAAGGTCGGCGAGATCGTCGATCGCGCACACCAGCGCGACGTCATGCCCAGGATCGACCACGCCCGGTCCGCCGACCTGGACCACCACTGGAGCGGATCGGGCGATCCACTCGGAAAGCACTCTCGATGCGGGCGGACGGCCGATGCGCACGACGACCTCGGGAACGTGGGCGCCGGCGAACTCGCGATGACGCAGTAGCGCGTCGAACGTCGTGACAGCCGCCGGCAACGCGCGGGCGCCGCTCATCGGATCGGCGAGCACCGGCCATCCCGTCGCCTCGGCGAGGGCGGCGATGCGCTCGACGGCCACACCACTGCGGCCGCCAGCGACGATCACCCCCCGCTGTCGATCGACGGCACTGCCGACGTCGATGCGGGCTCCTCCGTCGTCGAGATCGAACGCAGGGCCACCACCCGCAGCTATCGCTGCCCGGACCAGCGTGGGCGGTAGCTCACCTGGCGTCCCCGTCAGCGGCTCGCGGAACGGCACGTTGAGGTGCACCGGACCGTGACGGGCGGCGTTGCGTGCACGGAACGCCAGCGATCGCCATGTCGGAGCCCCGGCCAGGTCGGGAACTCCTGGGTCGTGGAACCACCGGACAGACCGCGAATACAGGTGGGTCTGATCGATCGTCTGCGGGGCGCCGACATCTTGCAGCTCCGGCGGCCGATCGGATGTGACCACCAACATCGGGATGTCGGAGAGCCCGGCCTCGACGACGGCGGGGTGGAAATTGGCCGCCGCCGTGCCGCTCGTACAGAGCAGCACCGCGGGCACGCCGTCGAGCCCGATCCCGAGGGCGACGAACGCGGCGACTCGCTCGTCGTGCACCACGTGCACGGCGATGTCGGGATGCGACGCCAGCGCCACCGCCATTGGTGTGCTGCGTGACCCGGGAGCGACGACTGCGTGCTGCACCCCGAGACGCACCCATTCGTCGACCAGGGTGGCGCAGAACGTCGCGGCGGCGGACATCCGCTCGACGATACGAGGCGTAGGGTGATCCACATGACCGGCACTGACGAGGTGGTGCGCGTCGAGATCTGGTCCGACGTCGTGTGTCCGTGGTGCTACATCGGCAAACGCCGGTTCGAGCGTGCCGTCGCCGAGCTCGACGGCGAGCTCGAGATCGACGTCGTGTACCGACCGTTCCAGCTCGATCCCACCGCGTCGCCGGGCTCGTCGATGCCCGTCGCCGAGGCGTACGCGCGCAAGTTCGGCGGTCCCGAACAGGCGAAAGCGGTGATCGATCGCGTCACTGCGATGGCGCACGAGGCCGGCATCGAGTTCCGCATGGACCGTGCGCTTCGCGCCAACACCCTGCTCGCCCATCGACTGCTGTGGCTCGCCGAGCCGCCGTGCCCGATCCCCCAGGTCGACCTCAAAGAGCGGTTGCTGCAGGCCTACTTCATCGACGGGCTCGACATCGGCGACCCCGATGTGCTCGCCGACTGCGCGGCCGAGGTCGGGTTCGATCGCGACGAGGTGCTGGACTTCCTCGACGGAGACTCCGGCACCACCGAGGTGACAGAGATGCTGCGACAGGCACACGAGGCCGGCATCACGGCCGTGCCGACCTATGTCATCGATCGCCAGTGGGCGATCCCGGGCGCCCAGGATCCAGAGGTGTTCGTGCAGGTGCTCCGCCGCTTCGCCGCCAAGGCGCGCACTGAGCGTGCACGAGCACGAGGAGCGTGGAGAACGCGACGGCGACACCGTCTCCCCCGGCGCGGCGTGCGTCGACGACGCGTGTGACCGCTGACCGGATCATCCTCGTCCACGGCTTCACGCAGACGGCGAGCAGCTGGCGACCGACCGTTGCGAGACTGAGCGCGAGCCTGGGTCCCGGCGTCGACGTGTTAGCACTCGACGCCCCTGGCCACGGCACCCGCGGCGACGTGCGCGCCGACCTGCCCACCGGCGCCGCGATGCTGGCCGCCGAGGGCGGGCGGGGAACGTACGTCGGCTACTCGATGGGCGGACGGCTGTGCTTGCATCTCGCCCTCGCAGCGCCGCAACTCGTCGATCGACTGGTGCTGATCGGGACGACGCCAGGGATCGAGGACGATCGCGAACGTGCGGCACGCCGTGCCGCCGACGACGCGTTGGCCGATGAGATCGAGCGCGTCGGAGTCGCCGCCTTCGTCGATCGATGGCTGTCGCAGCCGCTGTTCGCCGGTCTCGACCGCTCGGACGCCGACATCCAGGCCCGCCTCACGAACACCGCCGCCGGCCTCGCGTCCAGCTTGCGGCTCGCCGGCACCGGCACCCAGACGCCGTTGTGGACGCGGCTCGGCGAGCTCACGATGCCGGTCCTCATCGTCACCGGCGAGCACGACACCAAGTTCGCCGAGATCGGTCGACGGATGGCCGACTCGATCACCGATGCGTCCTTGGTGGTGATCGAAGGCGCCGGCCATGCCGTCCACCTCGAACGACCGGCCCAGACGTGCGCGGCGATCGTGGCCTGGCGGCGCGCCCGTCAGCCGCCGAACGCCAACCCGAGCGCGAACAGCGTGCCGTAGGCGAGCTGCGCCCGACCGGTCGCTCCGAGCACGGCGATCAGCGCTGGGCCGCTCGCCCGGTCGATCACGGCGCGGACCGGTACGGCGGCGACTGGAATCGCCAGCACCGTGAGGAGCGTCGGGGGCCGCCAGACCGCGGCGAGAGCGGCCGACGCGAACGCCGCGACCACGAGCCCGACATACACGCTGCGCGTGCGCGGGTCGCCCAACCGGACGGCCAGGGTGCGCTTGCCGGCGATCGTGTCGGTGGGGATGTCGCGGAGGTTGTTGACGACGAGCAGCGCGCAGGCGAAGAACCCGACGCCACATCCGGCGACCACCGACAGCGCCGTCAACCGCTCGACGGCGACATACGTGGTCCCCACTGTCGCCACGAGACCGAAGAACACGAACACGAACACCTCGCCGAGGCCCATGTACCCGTACGGCGACGGACCACCGGTGTATCCCCAGGCCGCGGCGATGCACGCCACGCCGACCAGCAGCAGCCACCACGTCGTGGCGGCGGCCAACGCCAGCCCCACCAAGGCGGCGACCCCGAAAGCCGCAAGCGCGGCGCGCTTGACGGCAACCGAACTGGCCATGCCGGACGCGACGAGGCGCACCGGGCCGACCCGCACTGTGTCGGTCCCCCTGACGCCGTCGCTGTAGTCGTTGGCGTAGTTGACACCGACCTGAAGCGCCAACGACACGACGAGCGCGGCCATGACGCGCCACCACACGATCCCGCCCTCGCCGACCGCGCGACGCGGCACCGACGAGCACGGGCACGACCGCCGCCGGCAGCGTGCGCGGCCGGGCACCGACCATCCAGCGCTGCAATGACCGTTCCACAACTGCGCCATGATGGGGTGATGAGCGAACTGTGGCAAATGGGAGCCCTGGAGTTGGCGGGTCTGATCCGCGCCGGCGACGTCTCGAGCCGCGAGGTCGTCGAGGCCCACCTGGTTCGAGTCGACAAGATCAATGGCCAGCTCAACGCCATCGTCAGGCTGCTCGCCGACGAGGCGCTCGTCGCTGCCGACGCTGCCGATCGGGCCGTCGCCGACGGTCGCGATCTCGGTCCACTCCACGGCGTGCCGTGCACGGTGAAGGAGAACATCGACCTCGCCGGAACGCCAACCACCCAGGGTGTCGTGGCCCTCGCCGACGCGGTGGCCGCCGTCGACGCGCCGACAGTCGAACGCATGCGAGCCGCCGGAGCGATCCCGTTCGCCCGCACCAACCTCCCCGACCTCGGGCTCCGCATCCACACCCACTCGTCGCTGCATGGGCTCACGCGCAACCCGTGGAACCCGCATGTGACGGCCGGTGGCTCGAGCGGCGGCGAAGCGTCCGCGCTGGCGTCGGGAATGAGCCCGATCGGGCTCGGCAACGACATCGGTGGATCGCTGCGGAACCCGGCCCACTGCTGCGGGATCGCGTCGATCAAGCCGTCCGCAGGAGTCGTGCCGATGGCGACCGTGATCCCGCCCGAGGACATGATGCTCGCCCAGCAGCAGATGGTGGTCGAGGGGCCGATGGCACGCCACGTCGCCGACGTGCGCGCCGGTCTCGAGATCGTCGCCGGCATGGATGTGCGCGACCCCCGCAGCGTCCCCGCCCGGCTCACCGACGCCGAGCCCGGCCAGCGGCTGCGCATCGCGGTGCTCTCCGATCCCCCCGGTGGCACGACCGACTCCGGGATCGCGTCGACCGTGCGTCACGCCGCCGACATCCTGAGCGACGCCGGACACGATGTCGTCGAGGCCGTGCCTCCCGACTACGAACACGTCCTCCAGCTCTGGGCGATGGCGCTGATCGCCGACCTGCGCGTGCAACGGCCGCTGCTCGACGCCGTCGTCGGCGAGGACGGGCGCGCCGTGCTCGCCAACTTCGATCTCGCCGCCCCGCGCTCGGTGTCGACGAGATCCTCGGGACGCAGGTGCAGCGATTCGCGGCGATGCGGATGTGGTCGGCGTTCTTCGCCGAGCATCCGGTCCTGCTGTCGCCCACCTGGGCCCATCCCGCGTTTGCGCACGGCAACGACATCGGCGAGAGCGAGACGGGAGCGATGCTCGAAACGCTCCGACCGGTGCTGCCGGCCAACATCCTCGGCCTCCCGGCGGCCGTCGTGCCCGGCGGTGTCGTGGATGGGCTCCCGGTCGGCATCCAGGTGATCGGCGATCGGTACACCGATCTGCGCTGCCTGACCGTCGCTGCTGAGATCGAGGCCGCGGTCGGCCGGTTCACGCCGATCGACCCGGTCACGATCTGACGCGCGTGACCGGCCGTCTCGTCGCCCTCGACATGCCGGGCGGACCGGCGTTCGTCGATGCCCTGCAGCGGGTGTGGGACCGCGGCGACACCGCCCTCCCGGTCGACCAGCGACTCCCTCCACGGGCGATGACGGTGCTCCTCGACGCGATGCGACCGAGCAGCATCATCGAGGCGAGTGGTGACGAGAAGATGCTCGACGGCGGGCGATCGACGGAGGTCGGGGACGCGCTCGTGGTCGCCACCAGCGGCACGACCGGTGCACCGAAAGGGGTGGTGCTGACACACGAGGCGGTTGCCGCGTCGGCGGTCGCCTCATCGGCACGCCTCGACACAGTCGCCGGCGACCATTGGTTGGCGTGTCTCCCGCTCAGCCACGTGGGCGGTCTGTCGGTCGTCACCCGTGCGCTGCACACGGGCACGGCATTGACCGTGCTCGCCGGCTTCGACGCAAGCGTCGTCGAGCGATCGGACGCCACGCTCGTGTCGCTGGTGTCGACCGCGTTGCACCGCATCGACGCGTCGCGCTTCAGGAAGATCCTGCTCGGGGGCGCCAAGCCGCCTGGCGACCTCCCGCCCAACGTGGTGACGACGTACGGCATGACCGAGACGGGAAGCGGCGTCGTCTACGACGGGATCCCACTCGACGGCGTCGAGCTACGCATCGTCGCCGGCG
Organism: Ilumatobacteraceae bacterium; assembly: GCA_963776935.1. Lineage (GTDB taxonomy): Bacteria > Actinomycetota > Acidimicrobiia > Acidimicrobiales > Ilumatobacteraceae > JALOLG01. The sequence goes on from CAVZOP010000002.1 coordinate 1,378,482, forward strand.
AGGTGTACCTCAGGTGCCCGATGCTGTTCCGCTGCTATCGCGACGGCTCGTCGCCGCTCGTCGACGGTTGGTTCGCGACGGGCGACGCCGGCCACCTCGACACCGCTGGTCGGCTCGTCGTCGAGGGCCGGATCGGCGAGCTGATCATCACCGGCGGAGAGAACGTGTGGCCCCAAGCAGTCGAGGCGGTGCTGGCCGCGCACCCGGGCGTCCGCGACGTCGCCGTCGCGGGACGCCCGGACGCCGAGTGGGGTGAGGTGGTGGTGGCGTACGTCGTAGCGAGCGACGTCGCTCCGTCGCTGGACGAGCTGCGCGACCACGTCAAGGCGTCGATGCCCGGCTTCAACGCGCCACGTGCGCTTGTGATCGTCGACGACATCCCGCGCACGGCGCTCGGCAAGATCGTCCGCACTACGTTCGCCGATCCGATATCGTAAGACGCCCGTGGGATCCTGTCGGCGAGCCATCACGATGCTCGACGCGGGCCGGGGAATTGCCTCCCACCCCGGGGGCCCGTGAGGCCGACGAGCGCCGCCAACCCCCTCCCCAACCGGTACTGGCGCCAATGGTGGGCCACTGCTGTGTCCAACCTCGGCGATGGCATCAACTTCGCCGCCCTCCCGCTGCTCGCCTACTCGCTCACCGACGACGAGCGGCTGCTGTCGCTGACGACGTTCGTGACGCTCGTGCCGTGGCTGGTTCTCGCCCTGCCCGTCGGGGTGCTCGTGGATCATGTCGACCGCCGGTTGCTGATGGTCAGCGCCAACGTCGCCCGCGTGGGTCTGTTCGGCGTGATCGCCATCTCCGCGGGGACCGACATCATCACCGTCGCCGCCCTGATGTCGCTCCTGATCGGGATCGGGACCTGCGAGGTCGTGTTCGACAGCAGCGCCCAGGCGTTCCTCCCGATGCTCGTCAGCAGTGCCGATCTCCCGCGCGCCAACGGCTACCTGTTCGCGGCCGAGGTGGTGACGGGCAGCATCCTCGGGTTGTCGATCGGCGCCTTCTTGTTCTCTCGCGCCCACGCACTTCCGTTCGCCGTGAACGCCGCCTCGTTCGCCCTCGCCGCGATCCTCATCGCCTCGATCAAGGTCGAACGCAAGACACGGCCACTCGACGTCAGCGAGCTCGGCGCCACGATGGGTTCGGCGTTGCGCTCGCTGTGGGACGACCGGCTGTTGCGCCTGCTGGCGATCATGCTCACCGTCACCAACTTCGGGTTGATGTTCGGCCACGGCATCTTCGTGAAGTACGCGGATGTCGAGCTCGGCGTGACCGGTTTCGGGTACGGGCTGTTGCTCGTCGCCACCGCCTTGGGCGCCGCCGCCGCCGGGGTGTTCGGACACCGGATGATCTCGCACCTCGGGACACGGTGGTCGATCGTCGTGCCGTATCTCGCCTTCGGGATCACGCAGGTGCTGATCGGTGCGGTGCCGGTCACCGCCGTCGTGGCCGTCGTCGGGTTCGTGCTCGGCGGTTCGATCACACTGTGGAACGTCGTCACGGTGACGATCCGCCAACGGCTGATCGAGCCGTCCCGTTTCGGACGCGTCAACAGTGTCTACCGATGGCTCGGCACCGGCGCCGGGGCATTCGGCGCCCTCGTCGGCGGTCAGCTCGCCTACGCGACGAACCTTCGCGTGCCCTACCTCGCGGCCGGGGGGATAACGCTCGCCGCCCTGGCGCTGTTCGCCGCCCCGCTCCTACGCGGCACGCGTGACCTCGACCTCGACGGTCACGCGCGCGATCTCACGCCGGCACCGCCGTCGATCACGTAGGTCTCGCCGGTGATCCAGCTCGCCAGATCGGAGGCGAGGAACAGTGCCAGGTTGGCGATGTCCTGCGGCTCGCCGAGCCGCTTCAACGGGAGCGCCTTGGCGAGGTCGTCACCGAAGTTCTCGACGAGGTATGCCGCGAAATCGGTCACCACCAATCCCGGTGCGATCCCGACGACTCGCGTGGGACCGATCTCGCCGGCGAGCTGGCGGGTCAGGTGGATCAGCGCCGCCTTCGTCACGTTGTAGACGCCGAGACCGAACTCGGCGCGCAGACCACCCACCGATGCGATGTTGATGATCACGCCCGGTTTCTCGGCGAACGCCCGGTGTTGGGCCGCCTGACACCAGAAGACCGGGCCGCGCAGGTTGACCTCGAACGTCTTGTCGTAGCGAGCCGGGTCGACGTCGAGGACCGCCCCGTAGTACGGGTTGGTGGCGGCGTTGTTCACCAGGATGTCGAGACCACCGAACCGTTCGATCGTGGCGTCGACGCAGGCCGCCGCAGCCTCGAGATTGCCGGCGTTGGCGGCGTAGACCGCCGTCTCGCCCGACATCTCGGCCGCTGCGGCCTCGAGCTGGTCCTGCTTGCGCGACGACAGCATCACCTTGGCGCCGGCCGCCGCGAACGACGCCGCGATCGCCCGACCGATCCCCTTCGACGCACCCGTGACGAGTGCAACCTTCCCATCCAGCGAGATCTGCATGGGCGGGCACCGTAGCTCCCGACCGGATCGAACCTACTCGTCAGAGCGCGTGGATGCGTCGACTGAATCGCTGTCGTGGGGATGGCCGACGACGACCCGGATCCGCCGGATGCGGCGACCCTCGACCTCGTCGGTGACGAACCGCCACCCGTCGAACTCGACCGCCTCCCCCGGCTCGGGGACGTGCTCGAGCGTGCCGAACACGAAACCGGCGACGGTGTCCCAGTCCTCGTTCGGAAGGTTGACGTGGAGCAGATCGTTGAGATCGTCGATCGACGTGCCACCGTCGACCAGGTAGTCACCGTTCGGCAGGCGCTCGACGGTTGCCACCTCGGTGTCGTACTCGTCGACGATCTCGCCGACCAGCTCTTCGAGGCAATCCTCGAGCGTGATCAGGCCGGCGATGCCGCCGTACTCGTCGACCACGATCGCCAGGTGGAACTTGCCGGCCTGCATCTCGCGCATCAACCGGCTCACCGGCTTGTTCTCGGGGATGAACCGCACCGGACGCGCCAGTTCGAGCACCGGCACACTGCCGCGCCCGTCGCGCTCGGCGCGGATCAGATCCTTGGTGTACGCCAGCCCGACGATGTCGTCGTCGTTGGTGCCCGACACCGGTAGCCGGCTGAACCCATGGGCGATCGCGAGATCCAGCGCCTGGCTGACCGTCGACGAGTCGCTGATCACGACCATGTCCGGCTGCGGCACCATCACCTCGCGCGCGACCGTGTCACCGAACTCGATGATGCTCTCGATCAGCTGGCGTTCCTCGTGTTCGATCACCTCGTCTTCGGCGGCCGCTTCGACGATGCCCAACAACTCGAGCTCGCTCACGAACGGTCCTTCTTTGAGGCCCTTTCCCGGCAACAGGATGTTGGTCAGCCCGATCAACCCTCGCGAGATGAGGCGCAACGGTGGGAACGACACGACCCACTCGGTGATCCGTGCCGTCGCCAGCGCGGCCCGCTCGGCCGAGAGCACGGCCCACGTCTTCGGCATCGCCTCCGCCAGAACGAAGAAGAAGATCACGTTCAGGAAGAAGCCGATCGCGACCCCGATTCCGCCGAACAACCGATCGGCGAGCAGCGACGTGAGGAACGCCTGACCGGTCTGGCAGAACGTGATCGTCACCAGGATCGGGTTGATGAAACGCTCCGGATGACTGACGAGCCGGTACAGCGCCCGCGCCGACGGCTTGCCCGACGAATCGGCGATCGCTTGCGCCTTCACGCGCGAGATCCGGTTGAGCGACGTCTCGGCGACTGCGAAGAACATCAATACGAACAGCAGCACGACGATCGCCAGCAGCATGACGGTGTCGATCGTTGTCCAGACGAGAGCCGTCACGGGTTGGAATGCTCCTGTCGGAACGTGGTTGGTGCAGGTCCTCGCCAGTGCAGCTCGGCGAGCAGCTCGCGCTCGCGCGCTCGCATCGTTGCCGTCTCGGCCGGTTCGGCGTGATCGTGGCCAAGGACGTGAAGGATGCCGTGCACGACCAGCAGCGCCAGCTCGTCGTCGAGGGTGCCGCCGTGGTCGGGCGCGGCGATCGCCGCGATCGCCGGGCACAGCACGACATCGCCGAGCAACACGGGCGGGCTGTGGTCCGAGTGTTGGTTGTCCGCGTCGACATCGCCTGGTTGGATAGAGTCGGCGGTGTCGAGCGGGAAGGAGAGGACATCGGTGGGACTCTCAACGCCCATGTACTCGCCGTTCAACGACGCCATCTCGGCTCGATCGACGAACGTCAATGTCAACTCGCCGATCGCCCCCTCCGCGTGGAGCACGGCTTCGGCCAGAGCAGCCCACCGGGCGGCGTCGATGTCGACATCGTTCTGCTCGTCTGCGCAGACGACGGTCGGCGACCCGACGCCGGTGGGACTGGGCGGATCAGCCACGCGTGGCGGTCCTCCGCTCGACCTCTCGTTCGTAGGCGGCGACGATGTCGGCCACGATCTGATGGCGCACGACGTCGGCCGCACTGAGATGGACGAAGGCCAGGCTGTCGATGCCCGTGAGCACCTTCTCGAGCCCGACGAGGCCACTGCGGCCGTCGGGGACGTCGACCTGGGTGACGTCGCCGGTCACGACGACCTTGGACCCGAACCCGATCCTGGTCAGGAACATCTTCATCTGCTCGGGCGTCGTGTTCTGCGCCTCGTCGAGGATGATGAAACTGTTGTTGAGCGTTCGGCCGCGCATGAACGCCAGCGGCGCCACCTCGACGGTCCCCCGCTCGAGCAGCTTCTGGGCGCCTTCCGGATCGACCATGTCGTACAGGGCGTCGTACAACGGACGCAGGTACGGGTCGATCTTGGCCATCAGGTCGCCGGGCAAGAATCCGAGCCGTTCGCCCGCTTCGACCGCCGGCCGGGTCAGAATGATGCGTTGAACCTGCTTCGCCTGCAGCGCCTGGACTGCCATCGCGACGGCCAGCCACGACTTGCCCGTCCCGGCCGGCCCGATGCCGAACGTGATCACGTTGGCCGCGATCGCGTCGACGTAGCGCTTCTGACCAGCGGTTTTGGGCCGCACGTGCCGGCCGCGGGCGCCCTTGAGCACCTCGTGGGTGAGCACGTCGGTGGGTCGCTCGTCGGCCTGCACCATGCCGATCGCCTGGTCGAGGCTGCGGTCGTCGAGCTCGTGGCCCCGCTCGAGCAGCGACACCAGCTCCTCGAACAGCTTTCCGAGATGTTCGGAGTGCTCACCCCTCAGCGAGATCTCGTTGCCACGCACGCTGATGTCGGAGTCGGGGAACCGGCGTTCGATCTGGCGGAGGTGTTCGTCGCGCGGCCCGAGCAGCGCTGCCATCAGGTGCGATCCAGGAACAACGACGGTCGTCGAGGTGTCAGTCGTCGTCATGCGCATCGTCGGCCGAGAGCGGCACTCATCGCTTCACACGGTAGCGCCTGTGACGCGGTCACCTGCGCAACGAACCTTGAAGAAATCCCTACGGAACAATGAGTCGGCGGCCGATAGATCTGCGTCGTTCCCACGTTGGGATCGCGCCACGCAGCTATCTCAAGACGGAGAGGACGATGGATCGAGCGCTCACGACGATGTCATGGGTGTGGGTCACCCTCGGCGTCGTCGCGCTCGTCGCTCTGCCGTTCACCGGTATGACCGGCCGGCTCACCGCCATCGGTGTCGCGGCGGTCGTCTGTGTCTGCGCGTCGTACATCGGATGGCAGATCCACGGTGTCTCGCCGCTGTACCCCGTCGTGATGCTCGCCTCGGGCGCGTATCTGTTCACGTTCGACCTGCCGGCTCGCGACGGCGACATGTCCGACGCCAGCGTGAGCGAGGCGACGATCGACGTGATCGCCAACTTGGTGCTCGTCGTCGGCGTGGCGTTCGCGGTGCGGTCGCGCCGCGGCGGCTATTCGCGACGCGATGTCGCTGACGGCCTCACAGTGCTGCTCGGCGCGATGGTCGTGGCCTGGATCGCGATCGCCAACCCGCTGATCGAACGCCGCGGCCTCGCGGCCCCCAATGCGATCCTCAACAGCCTTTCGCTGCCGCTCTCGGTGATCCTCGTCGTTTTGATCGCCGCCCTGCTCGCGAGTGGGCTCGAGCGGAACCGGGCGACCGTGCTGCTCGTCGTCGCCCTGTCGTTGAACCTGGCGGGCGACCTGATGCGGGGATTGATCAAGTCCGAGGTGCTCGGCGTCGACGCCTCCGACATCGTCATCTGTGTGTACTTCGGCGCACTCTTCACCGCCGCCGCGGCGTTCACCCATCCGTCGATCGGGCGCGCCTTCGACAAGCGCGCACCCCGTGTCTCGGTCAACGCCACCCTCCGGCTGGCGATCCTCGGCTGTTGCCTGCTCGTGCCGATCGCGCTCGTTGCCGCAGTGCCGGGTGATTCGACGCTCGACAGGGTCATGCGCACGTCGCTCGCCGTGCTGCTCATCGGTTCGGGCTCATTGCGGCTGCTGAACGCGATCCGCGTCAGCAATCGGGCGGAGCACGAGTTGTTCACGAGGAGCCAGGTCGACGAGCTCACGGGCCTGCCGAACCGGGTCCAGCTGATCTCGGCGATCGGCGAGGTGCTCGACGACACGTGGCGAACCGAGTCGCGGCCGTCGCTGATGCAGGTCAACCTCGACCGTTTCAAGAACATCAACGACAGCCTCGGACACGAGCTGGCAAACGAGGTGCTGTGCGAGCTCGGCGCCCGCCTTCGCGGGTTGGCGCGTGACATCGGGGCGCACATCGCTCGACCGTCCGGCGACGAGTTCGTGATCCTCGACCGCGACGCCGGATCGCCGGCGCACGCCTTCGCTCGCGCCGAGTCGATCCACGCTGCGCTCAGCGAACCGTTCGTCGTCGACGGTGTCTCGGTGTTCGTGACGTCGAGCATCGGCTTGGCGGTCGTCCCCAAGAACCGCACGATCACACCAGAGGAGTTCCTCCGGCGGGCCGACATCGCCACCCACCGGGCGAAGGCCAACGGCCGCAACTGCATCGCCCTGTTCGACGAGTCGATGCAGACGAGCGTCACGCAGCGGATGGACATGGAGAACGCGCTGTACGGGGCCGTCGAACGGCGCGAGTTGCGGCTCTACCACCAGCCCATCGTCGACATCGAGACCGGCCGGATCAGCGGTTTCGAAGCGCTCATCAGATGGCGCCGCGACGACGGCACACTCATTCCGCCGGCCGACTTCGTTCCCATCGCCGAGGACACCGGGCTGATCAACACCATCGGCGCGTGGGCACTGCTCGAAGCGCTCACCGAACTGCGGCGTTGGATCAACGAGGGCATCGTCGAGGACTCGACGACGATCTCGGTCAACGTGTCGCCTCGCCAGATCGCCGATCCCCACTTCGCCGACATCGTCCAGGAGGCGCTCACTCGTTCCGGTGTGCCACCCCACCTGCTGTGGCTCGAGGTCACCGAGTCGATGATGCTGTCCGAACCGGAGATCGCCAGGAGCACGCTGCGGCGCGTGCGGGCGATGGGAGTCCGGCTGGCGCTCGACGACTTCGGAACCGGCTACTCGTCGCTCTCGCTGCTCCAGCAGTTCCCGCTCCAGCGGATCAAGATCGACCGTGCGTTCATCCAGGGTGTGGCCGACCGCGCCAACGACCGGTCGCTCGTGCGCACGATCGTGGCGATGGGCTCGTCGATGGGCCTCGACGTCGTCGCCGAGGGCGTCGAGAGCATTCACCAGCTCCGCGTGCTGCGCGACATCGGCTGCGACAAGGCCCAGGGCTACCTCATCAGCCATCCGATCCCCGCCGACGCGATGCGCTCGACGATGGTCGCCCTGTCGGATCTCGGCTCGCTCGGGTTCTTCGGAGCCTCGACACGGTCGACGGAGACGCTGATCGCGGAGACGCCGTTGCCGACCCGGTCGCGCGCTCACCCCGGCCTCGTCTCCGACTGAGCCCCGTCGGGCCTCGTTCCGCGCGTCGTCGCCGGCGTGGCGGGCGAAGTGCGACACTGGAGCCGCACCAGAGGGGGTGACGATGCGCTTCGCCGATCGTCGGGAGGCTGGCCGCCAGCTGGCCAACCTGCTCGAGCACCTTGTCGTCGATCGTGCCGGCGATCGAGCGGACGATCAGCCCGACGGTGCGGGCGATGGGGTCGTCGTGCTCGCCCTGCCGCGCGGCGGTGTGCCGGTGGCATTCGAGATCGCGCTGGCACTTGCGGCGCCGCTCGACGTGGTCGTGGTCCGCAAGCTCGGCGCGCCGCACCAACCCGAGCTGGCGATGGGCGCGATCGGCGAGGGTGGCGTCCGGGTCATCGACGAGAGCGTGGTGCGCTCGGTCGGTGCGACCAATGACGAGATCGCGGCGATCGAGGAACGCGAGCGCGCCGAGCTGGCACGGCGGGCACGTGAGTTCCGCGGCAACGCCACGCCGATCCCGATCGAAGGACGCACGGCGGTGATCGTGGACGACGGGATCGCCACCGGGTCCTCTGCACGCGTCGCCTGCCGGATCGTTCGCGCCCGGGGTGCGTCACGACTGGTGCTCGCCGTTCCTGTCGCGCCCGAGCGGTGGACGAGGGATCTGCAGGGCGAGGCCGACGAGTTCGTGTGCGTCCGGGCACCACGCTGGTACCGCTCCGTCGGCGAGTGGTATCGGGATTTCAGCCAGACGACCGACGCCGAGGTGATCAAGTGCCTCGAGCAGGCCGCCCGCTGATCACGACTTCCTGGGCGGGGGCGCGAAGAACTCGAGGGCGATGCCGTCGGGATCACGGAACGCCAAGCCCGACCCGTAGAACTCGTGCAGCACGGCACTGTGCTCGATGCCCTGCTCGACGAGCCGTTGCCGCCACGCCTCGAGCTCGTCCTGATCGGCGCACTTGAACGCCACGTGGTCGAGCCCCGGCCGGCGCTCGTTGAACCCGACGTCGTCGAGCGGCTCGTCGTGCTGGTGCAGCCCGAACTCCGCCCACGCCGCCCACGCGAACGTCTTGGCCCGGGTCACGATCAACGGGTCGGACCCGAACAGCCGGCTGTACCACGCAACGCTGCGATCGAGATCGGTCACCGTGATAGCGATGTGCGTGACCCTCGGCATCGGCTCCATCGCCCCTGTCTACCCGTTCTGTCTGCCTCAGATGAAGGCACCGCGCAGTCTGAGGCAGACAGTTCCGGTTTTCAGGTGGTGGTGAAGACGGCGACGGTGCGGGCGGGGACGGTGAAGGCGCCGGTGGCCGGGGTGTAGGTCGCCGACTTCACGGTCGCGTCGGCGCCGGCGGCTTGGACGGGGTGCAGCGTGTACGCCTCGCCGGCGAGGGCCGGCACGGTCTGGGTCTGGGTGTCCGGCGTGGCGTTGAACACGACGACGATGCCTTCCCATCGCGGGTCGAGGTCGCGACCGCCCTGGTCGTCGAGCGTCATCGTGATCACGCCCGGCGTCTGACCGGGGCCACCGATCGGGAAGTCGATGCGAGCCTGGATCCGGTCGGCGGTGCCGAGCCGGAACAGCGGCGACGAGAAGCGGATCTCCAGCAACTCGGCGGCGGCCGTCGTGGCCGCGTCGAGATCATCCGGCGCCGGCTCCAGCGCCGGATCGGCGAGCAACGGAGTCATGTAGACCCACTTCGCCTCGTTGTCGGTGCGCGGCGGGAGGCCCGAGCCCCACGTCGAGTCGGAGGCCGACCAGTCGATGCGGTTGAACCAGTCGCCGGAGTCGTACGAGTTGCGGTCGAGCGACTTCGAGCGCAGCAGGTCCGAACCGGCGTGCCAGAACGACGGACTCTGCGCCAGCGCGGTCGTGGCGAGCGCCACGGTGTTCATCCGCACCCGCTCGTCCATCGACGTGCCCTGCGGCAGCTTGTACTGCAACACGTCGAACAGCGTCTCGTTGTCATGGGCGTCGACGTACGTGATCGTCTCCGACGGATCACCCGCGTAGCCGGCGGGTTGACCGTTGTAGTCGACGTCGGCGCCGGTGGCAGTGGCGCCCGTGCGATCGACGAACTCGTAGTCGCGCAGGTTGCCGGCCAACCCGACCTTGATCTGGTCGTGCTGGAGGAGCAGCCGGGCTCGTTGCTCGTCCGGGGTCCCGTTGACCGCGGCCCCGTTGGGGTCGGTGTAGAGGCCGGTCGCGAAGCCTTGGATGCGCGGGTCGGCGTCGAACGGGCCGCCGCCCCTGACCGCGTCGCGGAGGCGGTCGCTGAACGAGCCGATGCCGGAACCGGCGAGCTCGAGCTGGCGGGCCTGGGTGAACCGCGCCCCGCCGGCGACCTCACCGAAGTCCCAGCCCTCGCCGTACACGTAGATGCGCTTGCCGTCGACACCGTCGCGCTGGATGGTGAGCGCGTCGAGCGCGGCGCGGACCGCGAGCATGTTGTCGAGTGAGTGGTGTCCCATGAGGTCGAACCGGAAGCCGTCGACCTTGTAGTCGATCGCCCACGTGACGACCGAGTCGACCATCAACTTCTCCATCATCCGGTGCTCGCTGGCGGTGTTCGCGCAGCACGTCGACGTTTCGACGGCGCCGGTGGCGGACAGACGGTGGTAGTAGCCCGGCACGATGCGGTCGAGCACGCTCTTGGGGTTCTGGCCCGACGCCGTCGTGTGGTTGTACACGACGTCCATCACGACCCGCAGGCCCGACTGGTTCAGCGCGGCGACCATCGTGCGGAACTCGAGTGTCCGACTCGGGCCATCCGGATCGGTCGCGTAGGAACCTTCCGGCGCCGTGTAGTGCCACGGGTCGTAGCCCCAGTTGAACCCGTCGGCGGCCGCCACGGCCGTCACGCACGCCTGCTGTTCCTCCGAGGCCGGCCCGAACGACTCCAGATCGCACGCCGGCGTGGCTTGGTCGGCGCGGCGTTCGGGGATCGTGGCGATGTCGAACACGGGCAGCAGGTGCACGGTGTTGAGGCCCGCCCCGGCCAGCTCGCGCAGGTGCTGCATGCCGGCGCTGGCGGTGTCGGTGAACGCCAGATACCCACCTCGGTGGGCGGCCGGCACGGTCTCGTCGCCGATCGAGAAGTCGCGCACGTGGAGCTCGTAGATCGTCGAATCCTCGGGTTGGGCGAGATTCGGCTTCTGGAGCGAGCCCCAGCCGGCCGGTCGCAGTGACGGGTCGTCGAGGTCGACGATCACTGAACGGGCCGAGTCGGTGGTGAGCGCGAGCGAGTACGGGTCGGTCACCGTGTTGGTCACCACCGCGCCCTCGGCGGGCACGTAGACGTCGACCTCGAACAGATAGCTGGCACCGTTCCAACCGGCCGCGCCCGTCACCGACCAGACACCGTCGGCATCGCGATGCATCTCGACGCGCGTGTCGGACGTGGCACCCGCGGCACGAACGAGCAGGTCGACGTCCTTGGCGGTTGGCGCCCACACCGCCAACTTGGGCGTACTGCCCTGCCACGTCACTCCGAGGTCGCGGTCGTAGGCGTCGCCGTACACATCGTCGAGGACGCCCGGGATCTGCACTCCGGTTGCATCGACGAGTCGCCCGAGGTCGTCGTAGGCGGCGACCGCCAGTTGACCCGTGAGCAGATCGGCCACCTGGCGCACGGCGTTGCGCGACAGGCGAAGCGCGTCGTATCCGGCCAGGTGCGGCCACTGCTCGCGCAGGTCCTCGGAGAGGCCGTCGGCGATGAGCGTCATCGGGAACGACACGCCGCCGAGGATCGCCTCCTCGTCGACGACCAACCCGCCGGTCGGGGCGGCGTGCAAGCGGAAGCTCCAACCGCTCGCCTCGTCGGGCAGGTCCCAGGCCAGGATGCCGCGCTCGAGCCAGTGCGCCTTCTGCTGGTCGAGGTCCGGCACCGGACCGGCACGCGACGTCGTCACGGTCAGCACGTGCGTGGACAGCACGTAGCTGAACGTCACGCGCACGCCGTTGGCCGGCACGGTGTAGGGGATGTTGGCGCCGTTGGGCGCGCCTCCCGCGCCGTAGTTCACGTCCCACGACAGCTCGTGCGTCACCTTGGTCTCGTACGACCCAGCGGGGATCTCGGTCGTCGACCATGTCCACGTGCCGTCGCCGTCGGGATCCTGGAGCCATGGGCGCATGCAGTCGGGCGACCAGTCGGCCGGACATCCGAGCTCCGACTGGGCGCTCCCCGGGGCGGTGATGATGTCGCTGAGCACGTCGTTCGTGACCCAGTGCGTGCCGTGGTCGTAGTAGAAGGTCACCGGCCCACCTGGATGGGTGAACGGGATGTCGGCACCACCCGGCACTGCCCCGGCGCCGTAGTTCTCGGTCCAGCTGCGATCGATCGCAACCTTGAAGAAGTAGTTGCCGGCCGGCAGGTCGTACGTGCCCTTCCAGATCTGGTCGTCGGGATCGAGCGTGAGCTGGGCCTGGTCGCACTCGGGTTGCCATTCGCCGCTGCAGCCCATCTCGTTGTTGGCCGTGCCCGGAACGCTCACCGAATCGGGCTGGGTGACCGGCCCGCCACCACCGCCTCCACCGCCGCCACCGGGGGGCGGCGGATCCCCGACCGTGGCGTAGGTCTGGGCGACCGACAGGTTGCCGCTGTGGTCGCGCAGCACGGCGCGGTACTCGACGAGCGTGCCCTTGGCGAGACCGGTGACGTCGTGGAACACGCGATATGGCGCGTTGTCGTCGGTGCCGAGCGCCGTCCACGCGTCGGTACCCGCCGGGCGCCACGCCAGGGTCACCTGGTTGAAGCCGCCCATGGGCACGGACACGCCGACCTCGGCCCGGCCACCGACGGTGTCGCCGGGACCCGGGGTGCGGAAGTACATCGCCGGTGCGTAGTCCTGGTGCTTCAGATCCGACGTGGCGCGCCACACGACCGCGCTCAGCGCTGGCACCGTGACGGTGACGCGACCCTCACGGTCGCTGCTGACGTCGCCGGTACCGACCGGCCACAGACCGCGGAAGTTGCCGTGCTCCGTGAACGTGTCGAACGTGACCGTCTGGTCGACCTCGCTGTTGTTGGCGGCGACGACGTACTCGCGCTGGTCGGTGGCGTCGATGCGGCTGAACGCGTACACGCCGGCGTTGCCGCTCGCGTAGCGATGGATCTGGGCGCCGTCGGCCAGCGCCGGATGCTCAGACCGTAGGCGCGACAGATCGGCGAGGTGCAGGTACAGCGGGTGCTCGGTGTCGAAGTTGGCCTCGGCGGTCGTGGCGTCGGTGCCGATCAGGTCGTCGTCGTTGTACGAGGCCACCTGCGACGGGAACATGTCCTGACGGGCATCCTTGTCGCCGCCGTCGCCGATGAAGCCCTGCTCGTCGCCGTAGTACACGACCGGCTGGCCGCGCGTGAGGTACATCAACGAGTGCGTGAGGATGTCGCGGGCGAGCAACTCGTCGTCGCGCGCACCGCTGTCGTAGATGAACTTCCCGATGCGTCCCATGTCGTGGTTGCCGAGGAACGTCGGCAACGAGTACGCATTCGAGTCGGTGTCGGTGTAGTAGTCGTCGTTGGCGAAGAGGTCGCGCAACTCGACCGTCGCACGGCCTTCGCCGAACCCCCTCGCCTTCGCCTGGAAGCCGAAGTCGATCGTGGCTTGCAGGCCGGCCTCGGTGGTGTAGCGCGACATGAACGCCGGGTTCTCGTCGAACACCTCGCCGAACGCGAAGAAGTCGTCGTTGCCCGCTGCTTCCGCCTGCGCCGCGATCCCCGCCGCGAACACCTGCCAGAACTCGACGTTGACGTGCTTGACGGTGTCGATCCGGAACCCGTCGATGCCGAAGTCGACCCACGCCTGGTAGATCTCCGTCATCCCGGCGACGACGTCGGGATGCTCGGTGAACAGGTCGTCGAGCCCGAAGAAGTCGCCGTACTCGCTCGACTCACCGGCAAACGTCGTGTCGCCGCGGTTGTGGTAGTAGCGCCGATCGTTGAGCCACGCCGGCACCTTCACCGTCTCGTCCTCGACGGTCCGGTAGATCGGCGTGTACGGGAACGACACTGCCGGGTCGAGCGGTGGGAACGTCCCGGTGCCCGCGAAGTCGCGGTCGTCGAACGGCTGCAGCGTGTCGCTGCGGATGTACGGCTCGGTCGCCTTGTCGATGTACGAGTACGTGCCTTCTTGGAAGCCGATCACGTCGGCGGTGTGGTTGGTGATGATGTCGAAGAACACCTTGATGCCGCGGGCATGGGCCTCGTCGACGAGGGTCCGCAGATCCTCGTTGCTGCCGAGGTGCGGATCGATCTGGGTGAAGTCGGTGATCCAGTAGCCGTGGTAGCCGGCGCTGATGTCGGGCTCGACGCCCTGCACGGGACGGTTCTTGAACGCCGGCGTGAGCCAGATCGCAGTCGTCCCGAGACCCTCGATGTAGTCGAGTTGCGACACCAACCCGTCGATGTCGCCGCCGTGGTAGAAGCCCTTGTCGGTCGGGTCGAACCCGCTCGCCAACCGGTCGCCGGGGATCCCAGCGGTGTCGTTGGTCGGGTCGCCGTTCTCGAAGCGGTCGGCCATCACGAAGTAGAACCGCTCGCGGGTCAAGTCGTCGCGCAGTGACGTGCCGGCCAGCTCCTGGTCGGCCTCGGTCACTCCCTCCGGCGGGTCGGCCGGCTCGACGGCGACACGATGTGACGTGTCGTCGTACGAGAACGTCAGCCGCGCCTCGGCCTCCAGCACGAGCAGCATGTTGGATGTCGGGTAGCTACGGTCCCACGTACCGTCGAGGGCGACCTTCCACTCCCACGACCCGGCGGGCACGTCGACGGTGATCGACCATGCGCCGTCGCCGGCGTCCTGCATCGCCGTCGCCGGACACGGGGGTGACCAGTCGTCGGGACACCCGAGCTCGGATTGCAGCGATCCGGCGAGCGTCGCCGAGACGGCTGGGTCATCGTGATCGGCGACTGCCGGCGTTGCGGCCGTGCCGGCCACGGTCGCCGCGGCGACGAGGGCGACGATCAGTGCGAGGTGGCGGACGGCGTGGCCCGATCGACGTGAGGCGAGCATGTGGAACCCCTTGGTATCGGCAGCCGCCCCTGCGCCGCGGCGACAACCCGCGGCGCATTTCACCGTAGTCGACCGCCGAGCTCGGTTGGAACGAACTCAGGCGGACTGGCTGACCGAGATCGAGCCGAGGACGTCGGTGCCTCGCTGCTCGACGAGGCTGTCGTGCAACGCCCAGTAGTGACGGAACGCGTCGCGGATGTTGCCGCGCAGCTCCTTGGCATCCCAGGGCTTCGTGTAGAAGCGGTAGATCCCGGCTTGGTTGACCGCGTCCATGATCGACGCCAGGTCAGCGTGAGCGCTCATCACGATGCGCAAGGTGTCGGGGTGCAACTCCCTGACCCGGCCGAGGAACTCTGCGCTCCGCATCGTCGACAGTTGTTGGTCGCAGAGCATCACCTGCACGCGGTGCTGGGCGAGGATCTCGAACGCCTCGTCGGCAGCGACCGCCGACAGGATCGTGTACCCATCTCGGCGCAGCAGATGCCGCAGCGCACGTGATGAACTCACGTCACCATCCACCACGAGAAGCGTCTTGCGGCGTGCGTCGTGGTCGGGCGCGGGCAACTCCTTGCCGCGATGGAGCAGCTGCTCCAGCTCGGCGACGGGGAGCGGCGGACTGAAGTAGTACCCCTGGATCTGGTCGCAGTGGTACCGGCTCAGGTAGGCCAACTGCGATGCCGTCTCGACTCCCTCGGCGATCACGTCCAGCTTGAGGCTGTGGGCCATGCGGATGATGGCGATTGCGATCGCTGCATCATCGGGGTTGCTCGTGATGTCACGGACGAACGCGATGTCGATCTTCAACGTGTCGATCGGGAAGCGGCGCAGGTACGACAGGCTCGAATAGCCGGTACCGAAGTCATCGATCGAGATCCGCACCCCGTGGGCCTTCAACTCGTTGAGGATCGACACGGTGCGCTCGGTGCTGGCCATCAGCGAGCTCTCCGTCAGCTCCAGCTCGAGCAGGTCGGCTGGAACGTCGTTGTCCTTGAGTGCTCGGAGCACGTCGCCGCTCAGGTCGCCCTCGGTGAACTGCCGCCCCGAGACGTTCACCGATACCGCCATCGGGCCGACGGGGGACCGCAACCACCGCGCCACCTGCTCGCAGGCCGCCCCGATCACCCATCTGCCGACGTCGACGATGAGACCCGTCTCCTCGAGGACCGGGATGAACTCGCCCGGCGAGACCAGACCGCAGCCCGGCCGGTTCCAGCGGAGCAGGGCCTCGACCCCGCTCACGCGCCCGCTGTTGAGTTGGACCTTCGGCTGGTAGTACAGGACGAACTCGTCCCGCGCGAGCGCGGCCCGCAACGCGGCCTCCATCTCGAGCCGATTCAGGACGGCCGTGTTCATGGCCGCCGTGAAGAATCGGAATGTCGAGCCGCCGGCTTGCTTGGCCTGATACATCGCGGTGTCGGCGTACTTGATGAGCGTCTCGTGGTCGATCGCGTCGTCCGGGAAGACCGTGATCCCGATGCTCGCCGCGACCGAGACCTCATGGCCCTGGAGATGGAACGGTTCGTCCAGGATCTCTCGAATCTTCAGTGCGACGGCGGGCGCGCCGTGCTGGCCCTCCGGCATCACCAGGATCAGCGCGAACTCGTCGCCGCCGAGCCGTCCGACGGTGTCGCGGATCCGGACGCATCCGACGAGACGATCGGCGAACTGCTTGAGGAGCTCGTCACCGACGGCGTGTCCGAGGGTGTCGTTCACGCTCTTGAAATGATCGAGGTCGATGAACAGGACCGCGACAAACCACTCGCCGATCGACGCCTGGGTCAACGTCCTCCGCAGCGTCTCGTAGAAGAGCGTGCGATTCGGAAGCCCGGTGAGCGCGTCGTAGTGGGCGAGATGGTGCAGCCGCCGGTCGGCTTCGACGCGTTCGGTGATGTCACGCATCACCTCGACGATGATCCAACCCGACCCGGCGGGCTGGGCGTGACGACGGACCTCCACGGGGAGCTCGGAACCGTCCTTGCGCACGATCGTCTCCGCCCGATGAGTGGTCTCGTGACCGGCGATGATCGAGTCGTACATCGTCGCGAGGTCGGCGACCGTGCCGACGCCGAGATCGGCAGCTCCGACCCGGAGGAACTCGTCACGCGCGTAGCCGAACAGTGCCGACGCTGTCGTGTTCACCTCGACGACCCGCATCGTGGCGCGGTCGACGAGAAAGATCGCATCGCCCGCCGAGTCCATCGCCGTGCGGAAGCGCTGCAGGTCGGCCGTTCGCGCCCCGACCTCCCGCTCCAGCGCAGCGCGCTGGTTGCTGAGCAGATCGCCGTACTCCTTGAGGCGCAACAGGTTGCGCACCCGCAACGACAACTCGGCGCGATCGACCGGCTTGGTCAGGAAGTCCTCGGCGCCGGAGGCCAGGCTGGACAAGCGTGCGTCCCGATCGACGAGCGCCGTGACCATGATGATCGGGATGTTGGAGGTGCGCGACGCCGACTTCAGGATGGTTGCCACCTGATACCCGTCGAGGTCGGGCATCATGACGTCGAGGAGGATCAGGTCGGGCGGGCTGCTGGCGACCGACGCCAGCGCCGCGGCCCCGGTTGCCACGCTGATCGTCGCGTACCCCTCGTGCTGCAGCAGTGCTTCGAGCAGCTTGCGGTTGGTGCGCTCGTCGTCGACGATCAGGATGGTCGCGGTCCGGTTCGTCATGTCGCGCCGAATCACGCCGTACTGTCCGAGGAGTCGGGGTGCTCCGAGGATTCCGGGCTGTCCGAGGAGTCGGGGTGCTCCGAGGATTCAGGGCTGTCCGAAGATTCAGGGCTGTCCGAGGAGTCCGGGTCGCCCGAGCGGTCGGAGTTGTCCCCGGCATCGAATGGCTCCAGGAGTCGATCGACCGCCTCGTACAGCTCCCGGTAACGCAGCGGCTTGGCGATGTACGCATCGCATCCGGCGACCCGGCTCTTCTCGCGGTCGTCCTTCATCGCCATCGCGGTGAGGGCGATGACGGGGATCATCGCCGTTGCCGGATCGTGCTTCAGCAGTGCAGTCGCGGCCAGGCCGTCCATGCCGGGCAGCTGGATGTCCATCAGGATCAGGTCCGGGTGTTCGGTGCGGGCGAGCGTCAAGCCGGTCTCGGCGTCGAGCGCAGACAGCACCGTATGACCGACGTTCGACAGCAGCAGTGTCGCCAATTTCATGTTGGCGGCGTTGTCCTCGACGATCAGCACCGTCGCCATCTCGTGTCCTCCCTACCGCTGCGGCAACGCACGTCTCACCTCGGCCAGGAACCCGTGGCGGTTGAACCCCGCCTTGTCGACGATGCTGACGACTCCGCCCGGTTCGCTGTTGAGCGCAACACGGTCCGCCTCGGTGATCTGCTTGGCGGTCACGACGATGATCGGGATGCGGGAGGTGTCGGAGCCCCGCTGCAGGGCGTCGACGACGTCGAAGCCGCTGACGTCCGGCATCATCAGGTCGAGCAGGATCAGATCGGGGTGGAGCCGCTGCGCCAGGAGAATCGCCTCGGTCCCGCCGTACGCCCGCACCACCGCGTAGCCCGGAGCGGGAAGGAACGCGGCGATCACCTCGACCGCCTTGGGATCGTCGTCGACGACGAGGACCGTGCGCGGGCGCTCGTGGATGGCGTGGAGCCCGAGGGCGGCGAGCGACTCCTGCAGCTGGGCCCGGCTGATCGGCTTCTGCAAGATGGCCGACGCGCCGCCGGCCAGGGCGAGGTTGCTGTCGATCACGCCGGCGATGACCACGACCGGCACCTGGGCGAGAGAATCCGTCTCGCGGATCCGGGCCAGGAAGTCCCAACCGTCCATGCCGGGCAACTGGACGTCCAGCGTGATGAGGCTGAAGTCCTGTTGTGGTGCCACCTCGAGAGCGGCCTCGGCGGTGGCTGTGCGCACCACGGTGAACCCTTCGGCTTCGAGCAGGAGGCGCACCAGGTCAGCTGCCCGGTCGTCGTCTTCCACGACCAACGCGACGCGTCCCTCGCTGCGCACCCCAGCTGCCACGGATGCTCCCTCGCCGTCGGGCCGTGGCGCGGGCGTCGGCCGTTCCCGCGTGCGCAGCGGGAGCCAGGCCGCGAAACGGGCCCCTTCGCCGACCGCGCTGGCCACGGCAACCGTGCCGCCGTGCAACTCGGCGAGTTGCTTCACCATCGCCAGACCGAGCCCGGTGCCTTCGAACTTGCGGGCCAGGCTGCTGTCGATCTGGCTGAACGCCTGGAACAGCCGCGCCATGTTCTCGGTCGAGATGCCGATGCCGGTGTCGCGCACACAGATCTCGACGAACTCGGTGTAGCTCGTGTCAACGAGCGGGAACGCGTACGACGCCCACTCTCCGGGCAGGATCCCGACCGAGCCGAGCGACACCCGGCGTGCGCTCAGGGTGACCCGACCGCCTTGCTCGCCGAACTTCACGGCGTTCGACAGCAGGTTGTAGACGATCTGCTTGGTCTTGCGAGTGTCCAGCTGCGGGGTGCCGAGGTCGTCGTCGATCTCGAGATCGAGGCTGATGTGGTGGGCGGCCGCCTTGTCCCTGACGATCGAGAGGCTGTTCGACAGCAGACCTTTGAGGTCGACTTCCTCGAGCTCGAGCTCCATCATCCCGGCCTCGACCTTCGAGAGGTCGAGGATGTCGTTGATCAACGAGAGCAGGTGCTGCCCGCTGGTGAAGATGTCGCCGATGTAGTCCTGCTGGCTGACGCTCATCTCCCCCATCAACCCATCCTTGAGGGCCTCGGAGAACCCGATGATGGCGTTGAGCGGGGTTCGCAGTTCGTGTGACATCGTGGCCAGGAACTCGGACTTCATGCGACTCGCGTGTTCGAGCTCGATGTTCTTCTCCTGCAACGCGATGCCGAACCGCGTGCGCTCGGTCACGTCGCGCGCCGCGGCGAACACGCCCTGCAACTTGTCGTCACGATCGTGGAACGTCGCGGCGTTGTACGACACCACGGTCTCGACCCCGTTGCGGGCCCGGACCGTCAGCTCGTAGTCGGTCACCTTGTGCTCGGTGAGCACCCGTTTGATCGCGTCCTCGGCCTTGATCGGCTCGGTGAAGAAGTTCTTGCAGGGTGCGCCGATCAGTTCGGCACGTGAACGACCGGTGAGCTCGACCATCTCCTGGTTGACGTCGGTGATGATCCCTGCCGGGTCGGTCATCATCAGCGCGTCGATGTTCGACTCGATCAGGGACCGCGTGTAGAACTGCTGGTCCCGGAGCTGTTGATCGAGCAGTCGCTGCGCCGCTTCGACCTGCTTGCCGACGGTGTTGTCGGTGCCGATCAGCAGGTATCCGATGATCACGTCCTGGGCGTCGCGCAATGCCGTCACCGAGACGATCGCCGGGAAGCGGCTGCCGTCCTTGCGGATGTAGGTCAGTTCGTAGATGTCCTCGATGCCGCGGGAGGCCTTGAACACCAACGCCTCGAAGCCCGGTGTGATCGGCGTGTCGAGCTCGAGGCTGAGCTCGGCGGCGCGGGCAATCAGTTCTTGCGGGTCGGAGATGTCGGCGGGCGTGATCTGGTTGACGACGTCGACTGCGGTGTAACCGAGCATCCGCTCGGCGCCGACGTTGAAGATCTGGATCACGCCCTTCTCGTCGGTCGCGATGGAGGAGAAGTTGGCGCTGTTGAAGATCGCGTCCTGCAGCGGGCCGGTCTTGATCTTCGCCCCCGTGAGCCGGCGCGTCGTCGTCATCCGACAGCCACCGCGCGAGTCGTTGGCCGAATGCCGTGCGCCGCCTGCGTGCTTGTGTCGACGGACATCGGCAACCTTCCTTGGTGGGCGACTTGCAACAGCAATCGCGCTACCAAGGGTCCGGAGTAACGCTCCCGAAGGTCGCCGACAGGCGGCGCTTCCACACGGATGGGAGATCGCCCGCGCGAACCCCGAACGATATCGAGGAAACGCCCCCGTCCAACGCTCAGCGTGCTGGCAGCACCACCCTGGCGGTCAACCGGCGGGATCGAGCGCGGCGTACAGGTGACGGTGGAAGTTGCCGAGCGCGCCCTCGAAGCGGCCGAACGTCACGTGGGAGTTGGCGCCGCTGTCGAGGCCGCGTTGCACGCGCAGCGCCATGTCGCGGTCTTCGCGCCCACCGAGCTCGACGAACGCCAGATCCTTCGCCGTCGCGTCCACACGATCGCCCGCCTCAACTCCCGCTTCCAGCGGAGGACCGACCTGGTACGTGATGAACGCGGTGCTCGACACCGAGATCGGCTCGAGGACGACCATCGTGATGTGCGCCGACAACTCGGCGATGATCACGTTCGGGAACATCAGGTACACACGCGTGAGGGTGCCGTCGATCCGCCGGTCCGCGGCGGGTATCTCGCGCAGACGCTCGATGCGTCGGAACGGGAACGTGATCCTCGTATCTGGCCCGTCGAACTCGACCGCGTTGATGTTGTCGTATCCGTACGGGAAGAACGTGTCGCGGTGCGTCGCCTTGAGGTGGTATCCCTCGAGGAAGCCTTCGACGAGGATCTTCCAGTTGGCGTCGACGACCGTTTGGGATACCCCGAGCGAACGGTACGGGCGCTCGCCGAGGATCGTCGGTACGTGACGACCGGCGATCGAGGCGCCCACGTCCGGCGCGGCCTGTTCGACGATCACGAGTCCGCTGCACTCGTGCGATGGCACCTCGACCAGGCCGTGCTGGGTGTGGTCCACGTCCGGAAATCCGAAGTCGTCGGGGATCCGACGCAGCCGGCCGTCGAGCGCATACGTCCAGCCGTGGAACGGGCACGTCAACGACTGTGCGCACCCCGTGCCCTCGACGAGTTGGGTGCCGCGATGACGGCACGAGTTCTTGAAGACGTGCACACGCCGTTGGCGATCTCGCACGGCGACCAGCGGGATCCCGGCGGCGGTGCGTGCGACGAAGCTCCCGGGCTCGTCGATGAAGGCGCTCGGACAGAACGGAGCCGGACTCCGCCGGACCAACTCGACCTCGGCCGCGAACCGTTCGACCGACTGGTAGTTGGCGACCGGCTCGCGCCACACGTCCGCCACCATGTCGGTCGTGCCGCGATCGATGTGACCCAGCAGACGCTCGATCAGCGCGTCGTCGGGGAGATACCCGTCGGTCGCTTGCCACGTCTGCTGTTCGGACGTCTGCTGTTCGACGGTTGTCATCGATCCAGCGTATCAATATCTGATCGTGACGATCAAGTGTTGTAACACTCTGCGTGACCGGCGTCGATCCAGATCGTCATCCGACGCGATCGCCGGCGTCGCCGATGAACCCGCGCAGCATCCGCCCGTGCCGGCGCTCCAGATCGCGGTACTGATCACGGAGCTCCTCGATCGGCCAGTCGCCGACGACGATCTCGCCTGGCAGGCGCGGCTCGACGGCGAGGAATCGGGCGACGGCGACGGACACGATGAAGGACCGGGGCAGCACGGCGCGATCCTCAGCGGTGAGCTCCGCGTTCACCGCGTCCACCTCCGTCGACAGGATGCGCGACGTCGCCGCCAGCCCGGCGAGATCCCACAGCGTGTGCGCCAACTCGACGGGATCGCGGTCGATGACGCCCCGCACGACGAGCACATCGCCGCTGACGGCGGGCTGCGGCACGTTGGCGGGGCGCAGCCAGACATCCGGGCGCAGCTCCCCCATCAGGCGCTTCGCCATCTCGGCGCGGAACTGTCGCCGCTCGGCGAGCCCGCGACGTTCGGCGAGCACGATCGCCGTCCACCAGTCACCGGCCCAGGCCTCGTGGCGGCCCTCGCGCCCGACATCCAAGCGCTGCTGGCGATCCAGCAGGGCGGCACCCAGCTCGAAGTGCCCTCCTCCGACGGCGACCAGGTCTCCATCGGCGACCATGCGCGACACGGCCGTCCGCATCGCTCCCGGCCCGAGCTCGAACAGCGCCCCCACGGCGACCAGCGCCGGGCCGGGCAATCGTGGCGGGTGCGAACCCAGCAGCGTCGACAACACCAGCGAACGCGCCGACAGGGGACGGACGCCCAGGCGCCGCGCCGTCTCACGCCAGTCCGATGACACGGCGAGCAGGCTACGCGGGTGCCCTACTCGCTGACGCCCTTCGGAGCGCGCTGCTGCATGAAGCCGAACATGTAGCCCGCGACACGACGCATCTGGATCTCCTCGGCGCCTTCGGTGATGCGGTAGCGGCGATGGTGACGGTAGATGTGCTCGAACGGGGTGTGACGCGAGTAGCCCAGCCCGCCGAACACCTGCATCGCCCGATCAGCGGCCTCGCAGCACAGCCGGTTGGCCCAGTAGTTGCACATCGACACCCGCTCCGACTGGGAGAACGCGCCGTAGGTATCCATCGACCAGGCGGTCTTGTGGATGAGCGCCCTCAGCATCTCGCATTGCGTGTGGAGCTCGACGAGCGGGAACTGGATCGCCTGGTTCGTTGCCAGCGGCTTGCCGAACGGGGCGCGAACCTTGGCGTACTCGACCGCCTGGTCGATGCAGAACTGTGCGGCGCCGAGGCTGGACGCGGCCTGCCGGATGCGGTTCTCGTTGAAGAAGTGCTGCACCACGCCGAGCCCCCGACCCTCACCGCCGAAGATCGCACTATCGGGGACGCGCACGTCGGTGAGACGGATGTGGGCGTGGTCGGTTGGCATGTTGAACGTCCACAGGAACTCGAGGATCTCGAACCCCGGGCTCGACGTCGGCACCAAGAAGGCGGTGATCCCCGAGCCGTCGCCGGCGTTTCCGCTGGTGCGGGCGAAGATCAGGTCGTACTGCGCCTTGTGGATCCCCGTGTTCCACGTCTTCTCGCCGTTGATCACCCACTCGTCACCGTCGCGCGCGGCAGTGGTCTCCATGTGGGTCGCATCCGAACCGTGCTGCGGTTCGGTGATCCCGAACGCGAAGCCCTTGCGTCCGGCGGCGAGGTCGTCGATCCACTCCGCCTTCTGGGCGTCGGTGCCGTACTGGATCATCAACACCAACCCGACGTTGTTGCCGACGATCGAGTGCTCGTTCTGCAGGTCGTTGTGGAGACCGAGACCCTTGCGAGCGAAATGCTCACGGATCACCGCCATCCCGAGGTTGGTGCCCTCCTTCCCGCCGTACTCCTTCGGGAACGGATAGCGGTAGTGGCCCGCTTCGTCGGCTCGCCGGCGGGCCTCGCGCAACAGGGCCTCCCACTCCTCGTTCGGCAGGCCACCACGGTCCCAGTCGGTGCGAGCGTCCTCGCGGCGGTGGTCGAAGAACCGGATGTTGTCGTTCTCCTGCTCCAGCGGCTTGATCTCACGCTCGATGAACTCGTCCAGCTCGACGAGGTACTCGGCCAGGTCCCCGGGAATGTCGAAGTCCATTGCTCGTCCCCTTCTCGAGACCGCCGACTCCTTGGTCGCCAGCGGGTTGACCCGCTTGTCGAGCGGGTCGCCACAACCTAAACATGGCCGATGGCGCCATCCGAAGCGTGGCGGCGGACCGCATCGGAGGTCGCCGCGGAGCTGGGGACGGACATCGAACGCGGGTTGACCGCCGCCGAGGCCGCCGCCCGGCTGACGCGCGACGGGCCGAACCAGCTCGACGCCGCGGCGACCGAGCCGAAGTGGCACAAGCTGCTCGCCCAGTTCGCCGATCCGCTGATCTACCTGTTGCTCGGTGCCGTCGTCGTGTCGTTCGTCGCCTGGCTCATCGAAGGCCGCGAGGAGGTGCCGTTCGAGGTCATCGTCATCCTCTTCATCGTCGTCGCCAATGCCGTGCTCGGCTACGTGCAAGAGGCGCGCGCCGAGCAGGCGGTCGCCGCGCTGCGGCGCATGGCAGCGGCGACGGCCGGCGTCCTTCGCGACGGCCGTGAGCAACGTGTTCCGGCTGTCGACATCGTGCCGGGTGACGTACTGCTGCTGGCCGAGGGCGACGCGGTGAGCTCCGATGGCCGGCTGTTCGAGGCGGCCACGCTCATGATCGCCGAATCCTCCCTCACCGGCGAGAGCGAGGCGGTCACGAAGGACGTCGCACCGCTCGCGGCACCGGCCGGACTGGGCGACCGGGTGAACATGGTGTTCAGCGGGACGGCGGTCACGCGTGGCCGCGGCCGGGCCATCGTGACGGCAACCGGAATGGCGACCGAGATCGGCACCGTTGCCAAGTTGCTCGGTCGCACCGAGGAGGTGCGGACACCGCTCCAACGTGAGGTCGAGCGCATCGGGCGCATGCTCGGGCTGGCCGTCATCGGGATCGCCGTCGTCGTTGTGACCACGATCTTGCTCACCGCCGACATCGAGGACGCCTCCGATCTGGTCGAGGTGTTGCTCGTCGGCGTGTCGCTCGCCGTCGCCGCGGTGCCAGAGGGGTTGCCAGCCATCCTCTCCGTGGTGCTCGCCTTGGGCGTGCAGCGCATGGCGAGCCAACGGGCGATCGTGAAGAAGCTGTCATCGGTCGAGGCGTTGGGATCGGCCTCGGTGGTGTGCTCCGACAAGACCGGCACGCTCACCAAGAACGAGATGACGATCGAGAAGATCGTCACGCCCTCGGGCGAGGTGGACGTCACCGGGTCTGGCTACCGGCCCGATGGTGAGCTGCAGGTCGGTGGCCGCCCACTCGACGACACCGTGATCCTCGAAGAGGTGCGATCGGTGTTGCGCGGCGGCAGCCTGGCGAACGACGCGGTGCTGCGCGAGGACGCCGGCGAGTGGACGATCCAGGGTGATCCCACCGAGGCCGCATTCCTCGTCGCCGAGACCAAGATCGGGATCACCGAAGCCCGAATGCTGCGGTTCGAACGGGTGGGCGAGATCCCGTTCACGTCGGAGCGCAAGTTGATGTCGACGTTCGAGGCCGACGACGAGCGGGAGGGCCGGATCGCGGTCGTCACCAAAGGCGCCCCCGACGTGTTGCTGAATCGATGCACACACGAACGGATCGCGGGTGAGATACGCGTGCTCACCGACGAGCGCCGCCGCGACACGCTGGCGACGGTCGACCGACTTGCGGACCTCGCCTTCCGCACACTCGCGGTCGCCTTCCGGCCGCTTCCCGACACCGAGCCACCGCCGGAGCACGAATCGATCGAGCGCGAGCTCGTGTACCTCGGGATGGTCGGCATCATCGACCCACCGCGTCCGGAGGCGGAGGCTGCGATCGCCGAAGCCAGAGCCGCTGGCGTGCGGATCATCATGATCACCGGCGACCACCCTCGCACGGCTGCTCGCATCGCACGCGACCTCGGCATCATCGGAGCCGACTCCACGGCCATCACCGGCGCCGACATCGAGGACCTCGACGACGAAGGGCTTCGAGCAGTCGCACGCGACGCCTCGGTGTACGCCCGGGTGGCGCCCGAGCACAAGTTGCGCATCGTCGCCGCGCTGCAAGCCGACGACAACATCGTCGCCATGACCGGCGACGGCGTGAACGACGCCCCGGCACTCAAGTCAGCCGACATCGGGGTGGCGATGGGCGTCACCGGTACGGACGTGTCGAAGGAAGCGGCGGACATGATCCTCGCCGACGACAACTTCGCGACCATCATCATCGCCATCCGTGAGGGCCGGGCGATCCTCGTCAACATCCGCAAGTTCCTGCGGTTCCTGTTGTCGTCGAACGTCGGCGAGGTGTTCACGATGTTCTTCGGTGTGGTGCTCGCCGGCGTGATCGGGCTCGACGACACGGGCGAGGCGATCGCAGTGCCGCTCCTCGCCACCCAGATCCTCTGGATCAACCTCCTGACCGACACCGCGCCCGCACTGGCGATGGGCCTCGAACCACCCCCGGAAGGTGTGATGCGACGCCCGCCGCGAAAGCCCACCGATCGGGTGATCGACGGTCAGATGTGGTCGGGCATCGTGTGGGTCGGCCTGGTGATGGCCATCGTGACGCTGGCGGCCCTCGACCTCGGCCTCGCCGGTGGAGTGCTCGGCGGATCGGGTGACATCGTCGAAGGCCGCACGATGGCGTTCACGACACTCGTCCTCGCCCAGCTGTTCAACACGTTCAACGCCCGCTCCGATCGCGTCAGCGCGTTCCACAACCTGTTCACGAACCGGTGGCTGTGGGGGGCCATCGCGCTGTCGCTGGTCCTTCAGATCGCGGTGGTGCAGCTGCGGTTCCTCAACAATGCCTTCGAGACGACCCCGCTCGCCTTCGCCGACTGGATGACCTGCGTCGGGCTTGCCAGCGTCGTGTTGTGGGCCGACGAGTGCAAGAAGTTGCTCGATCGGTGGCTGCGGACATGACGGTCGAACCGGCGACCGCGGACCGGTCCCAGATGGACGTGTGGTCGGTCGTCGAGCCCGGTCCCCTCGAGCAACGACCGTTGGTGCGCGGGCGCCGGCCGGTGCCGATCCCCGAGCGGTCCGAGATCCTCGTCCGGGTCGCTGCCTGCGGGGTGTGCCGCACCGACCTCCATGTCGCCGCCGGCGACCTCCCGGTCCATCGTCCCGACGTCGTGCCCGGGCACGAGATCGTCGGGTACGTCGAGGACCTCGGCGTCGGCGCCCGTCGGTTCGCCGTCGGCGAGCGGGTCGGCATCGCCTGGCTGCGCGCCACGTGCGGCAACTGCCGGTTCTGCGTGACCGATCGCGAGAACCTCTGCCTCACACCTCGGTTCACCGGATGGGACGACGACGGCGGGTACGCCGCGTACGCGGTCGTACCCGAGGCCTACGCGTATCGCCTGCCGGAGGAGTTCGACGACGTCTCGGCGGCCCCTCTGCTGTGCGCCGGCATCATCGGCTACCGGGCGCTCGAGCGGGCGCTCGTCCCCGACGGTGGACGGCTCGGGATCTACGGCTTCGGCGGATCCGCACACCTGGCCGCCCAACTCGCGATCCATCGCGGCGCGACGGTGCACGTGATGACTCGGAGCGCATCCGCCCGGGCGCTCGCCCTCGCGCTCGGCTGCGCCTCGGCGAGTCCCGCTACCGACAGTCCCCCGGAACCACTCGACGCTGCGATCCTGTTCGCACCGGCCGGCGACCTCGTCCCGGTCGCGCTCCGGGCGCTCGACCGCGGCGGGACGCTGGCGATCGCCGGGATCCACCTGTCGACCATCCCGCCGATCGACTACACGAGTGAACTGTTCCAGGAACGGCAGGTGCGCAGCGTCACCGCCAACACGCGGCTCGACGGCGAGCGCTTCCTACGCGAGGCGGCCGACGCTCGCGTTCGCGTCCACACGGTCGCCTACCCGTTCGAAGCCGCCGACCAGGCATTGCTCGACCTGTGGAACGACAAGGTCGACGGCGCGGCCGTGCTCGTGCGGTCGGAGACTGAGCAGCACCGGACTCGGTGACCGCATCACGCGCCGACCCGTGACGACGGTGGTTCAGAACTTCTGCTCGATCAGGCCGGTGTCGACGTCGTAGAGGAACCCGCCGACCGACACCGTCGCAGGGATCAGCGGGTGGGTCTGCACCTTGCGGACGTCCTCGTGCAACGAGGCGACCTGATCAGCGATCACTCCGAACGATTTCCAGGACGCGTCCTGACCACTCGACGCACTCACCCGTGATCGCAACTCGTCCTCGGTGTACGAGGCCATCAAGCATTTCGTGTGCGGTACGACGAGGATCCGTTCCACACCGAGCAGGTGCACTCCGAGCACCAGCGCCTCGAGGGCGGCCTGCGTCACCCGACCACCCGGATTGCGGAAGATCTTGGCGTCACCGGGCCGCAGCCCGAGCATCCCTAGCGGGTCGATGCGCGAGTCCATGCACGTGACGACCGCGACGCCGGCGTGGGCGACACCATCGAACCCGCTGAGTTCGAATGATTCGGCGAACACCCGGTTCGCGGCGAGCAGGTCGTCGAACTCGGCAGCCACGATCCGTACGCTAGGGAACTTGGGGGTCGCCACGCTGATCCTCGAGACGTCGACGCGGTTCGGCGCCCAGGCTCACCAACCACTCGGCCAGCTCGGCTGCCCCGGTGCGCCGCGCGACGTCGAGGGGTGTGAGATCGTCCCAACCGACCCAGTTGATGTCGGCACCGCGGCCGAGCAGGTACACGGCCACGTGTCGGTGCCCACCGTGACAGGCGCCCCAGAACGCCGCGGTCGCGTCGCTCGTCGACGGCGACGGGTCGCGCCGGAAGTACGCCTCGACGCGATCGAGGAGACCCAGTGCGGCAGCCTCCCACAGCGTCGTGCGCGCGCCACGCTCGAGCAATCGGCGCGCCACCTGCCATTGCCCGAATGCGGTCGCGTCCGCCATCGGTGTACCACCGCCGATGACCGCACCCGGCGCTTCGATGTCGGCGCCCGCGTCCAACAGCGCATCCAGCACGGCCACATCGTCACTGCTTGCCGCCCAGTGCAACGGCGTCTCGGTATGGGGACCGGTGAACCTGGCGTTCACGTCGGCGCCGGCGGCGATCAACGTTGCGACGATCTGCGGTCCGTTCGGGAAGTGGCCGGGCCAGTCGGTCACCACGTGCAGCAGCGTTCGCGTCATCGCCGGGTCGCGGCTGTCGTCCCCACCGAGCGCGGCGGTCGCCAACTCCGGATGTTGCTCGAGCAGCGCGCGCAGACCGGCGACATCACCCGTGTGGATCGCATCGACGGCGGCAACCGCGATCGGGTCGTCGGTGCTGATGATCATCTGCATCAGCCTCTCATGCCGGGCGTCGGATCGAGCTGACGGATCCGAGGTGGATCCGGGCAGTCGCCCCGACGGCCGTCGAACGCGTTGTCGGTAAGCTGCCGGCGTGGCGAAGAAGTCGTGGTCCGAGTACTCGCCAGCGGCGAAGGCGGCGATGGTCGTCGGGGCCGTCGCCGAGTTGGTGCTGACGAGCATCGCGCTCCGCGATCTGACACGCCGCCCGGCGAGCGCGGTGCGGGGCCCGAAGATGCTGTGGCGTCTCGGCCTCCTCGTCCAGCCCGTCGGGTCGCCGCTGTACCTGCTCTTCGGCCGGCGCAACTCAGCGTGAGGTGCGGGCGCGGCCTGGACCGGCCGTGTCTCAGCGGCCGTGGAACTGCGGCGGTCGCTTCTCGACGAACGCCTTCGCGGCCTCCCTGTGGTCGTCGGTCTGTCCGGTGCGGATGTGATGCGCGGCCTCCATGTCGAGGCACTCGCCGAGCTCGCCGTGCACCGCCCGGTTCAGGTTCTCCTTCATGTAGCGGTACGCGACCGTCGGACCGGCGGCCAGGCGACGGGCGCGCTCGGCGACTTCGTCGTCGAACGATTCCATCGGGAAGATGGCGTTGACGATTCCAAGCCGTTCGGCCTCGTCGGCGCTCAGCTTCTCTGAGAAGTAGTAGAGCTCGCGGGCCTTGCCACTTCCGACGAGTCGGGTGAGGAACCACGTCCCGCCGTAGTCACCGGAGAAGCCCACCTTGGCGAACGCCGTCGTCAGCACGGCACCGGGCGCGGCGTAACGGAGGTCGCACGCCAGTGCCAGCGACAGTCCGGCGCCCGCCGCGGCCCCGGGCAGCGCGGCAATCGTCGGCTTCGGCATCTCGTACAGCCGCTGGCTGAGCGCTCGCTGGTTGAGCCGCTGCCGGTGGACGAGAGCGTCGTAGCTCGTCGGTGACCCAGCGCCCGCGTCGCCACCGGTTGCCATGCCCTTCACGTCGCCACCCGCGCAGAACGCACCGCCGGCGCCGGTGAGCACGACGCACCCGACGTCGTCGGCCACCTCGACATCGGCGAGGACCCTGCCCAACGACTCGTTCATCTCCCGTGACATGGCATTGCGCCGTTCGGGTCGGTTCATGGTCAGTGTCGCGACACCGTCGTCGATCACAGCCAGCAAGTCGTCGGTGCCCGTGTCGAGAGTCGTCATCGGCACGAGAGTACGCCGCCGCCCTGAATCCGAAGCTTCCGAGACGTGCGGTATCACCGCACCCACCTGCGCGCTCCCGATGTCCGTCAAGCCTGACGATCGAAGGAGCCCTGCGTGTCCAAAGTCAATCCCCCCCGTCCCTTGGTCACGCGCCGCCGGCTGGTGCCGGCGATCGTCGTCGCTGCCACGCTGCTCGGCGCTGCGAGTCATCGTGCCGACGCCCAGCCCGTGGCGCCGGCCCGCGCGGAGGGGGCTCCAACGGCGCTCCAGATCGTGGCCATACGGCTCGGTGTCGATCCGTCGAGCCTGAGCGTCGTCGCCGAGGTTGCGACCGCGTTCGCCGAGCTCGACATCACCGTCACGTCGGCCAAGGTCGTCGATGCAGAAGGCGGGATGCACGGGGTGGCGTTCGACAGCACGGGCCGCGAGGTCGATGTCGATGGACTCGCCGCCGAGGCGATGGCCGTCCAGCGGGCGCGGCTCGGCGCCGTCGACCCGACGCTCGACGAGCTGCTACAGCGCGCTCCTGACGAGCCGCGCGCCGTGCTCATCTGGCTGCGCGAGCCGGATCCGTCGAAGCTGCCCGAGCGGCCCGAGGCAGCAGGCAAGCCGCTCGAGCCGAGCGAGATCGACCGCATCTATGCCGAACTCGACGCCCGACGCAGCGAGATCGTCGCCCCCCTCGTGGATGCAGTGCTCGTCGACGTACTGCGCTTCGACGAGCGGGCCGCCGGGCTCGCGCCGACACCGGCGATCGCGGCCACGCTCGACGCCAAGCAGATCGGTGAGCTGGCGGGTGACGAGCGCATCGACGCGATCTACGACGCGCCGGCCGCGACGGCCGACCTCGGCGTCGCCAAGCAGACCAGTGGTGTCACACAAGTGCACGGCACCGGCCTCGACGGCACGGGCGTGCGCGTGGGAGTCGTCGAGGTGGGCGGTCGCACCGAGAGCGCTTCGTGGCTCATGCGTCCGGTGCAACAGAACACGACCAACGTGTGTGCCAACCCGACCCAGCACACCACGAACGTGACGTCGGTGATCGCCGGACAGCGGGTCAACGTGTTCGGACAGATCGTCGGTGAGGACGGCGTGTCGAAACGGGCCGACGTGCTCGTCGGTGGGAGCTGCACCGGCGTCACCGCCGAGCTCCAAACCGCCGCCACCCGAGCCGCCGACTGGGGCGCGCGCAGCATCAACCTCAGCTGGGGAAGCGACACCAACCTCGTCACCGGCGGTGGTGACCGGTTCTTCGACGACATGGTCCACAACCGCTGGCGCACGATCGTGAAGTCGGCCGGCAATCGCAATTGCTCCATCGCGGGCACGCCCGACGCCGACGTCACCAGCCCTGGGCTCGCCTTCAATGTCATCACGGTCGGCGGTCTCGACGATCAGGGCACCGCGCAATGGGGCGACGACACGATGTACGCCTGCTCCAGCTTCGGTGATCCGACGTCGCAGAACGGCGATCGCGAGAAGCCCGAGCTCGTCGCCCCAGCTGCCAACATCGAGATGGTCGATCCCGGCCCGGCGAACCTCTTCGTCGACTCCGGGACGAGCTTCGCGGCACCGCACGTCACCGGCGTGACCGCGCTGCTGATCCAGCAGAACAGCCGGCTCACGGTGTGGCCCGAGATCATCCGTGCCGTGCTGATGGCGAGCGCGACCCACAACATCGAGGGAGCGACACGACTGTCCGACCAGGACGGTGCGGGTGGCCTGGCGGCCAATCGGGCATCGGGCATCGTGGGCAACACGCCGGCATGGAACGGCGTGGCGTTCAACTGCTCGACACCGCGCACGCTCGACCTCTCCACGCGCGCCATGGGGCGGCGCACCCACCACCGCATCGCGATCTCGTGGACCACCGACCCGTCGTTCGCCGCCTACACGACTCGGCCGAGCGCCGACATCGATCTCGAGGTGGTCGACAGCCTCGGCCGCGTCGTCGCCACGTCGGCGAGCTTCGACAACACCACCGAGATCGTCGAGTTCGACTCGTGGACGGCCGGCACCTACACGGTACGGGCGATCAACTTCCGGTGTGATCGCAACACGTTCCTCGGTTGGGCGTGGGACACGTCGACGATGCTGAAAGGCCAATGACAGCCTCTGCCACCGCGGCCTGCAACCGGTCCGGGGTTGAACACCAGACCCTGGGCCGGGTGCTACGTCGTCGGCGGGAGTGTTGCCGCGTTCTCCTCCGGCAGGCTCTCCTGCTCTGACACGTCCGCCGAGCCGGCACCCGCCGGGGTGGCTGTTGACGGTGCTCCCGGCGCCGACGTCGGCACGGGCGGGGTCTCGATCCGGGCGCTGCGGTCGGCCACCTCCTCGCGAGGATCTCGCACGACCAGGCGCTCGGTGAAACCGGCGCCGAATGCCAGCAACAGGAGATAGGCAACCTGTTGTTCGGACGCCGTCTGCGTCACACCTGCCCTGACCGCCAGGAACACGGTGACCCCGGCGATGGCGCCGATCGCCGGGCGTGACAACGACGACACCAGCGAACCGAGCCGCTCGGGGACCCGCTCGACCGACCGGCGGGCAGTGCGCTGCAACGCGCTCGTGATGCCGCCGAGCGCACCGGCCAGCGCGGCGCCGGTCGCGGCCCACCACGCATCCGCACCTTCCTCGAACTCAGGGTTCGTGAATCCGGCGCCCACCAGCGTCCCGACGAGGATCACCATCGCGATGACGAGCAGGATCGCCTGATAGCGACGCGTGATGGCGACATTGCGGTACTCGGTCGAATACACCTCGTTGCGGTTCCGCTCGACGGCGCTGAGCCACGCCCGGCGCTCCTCGAGGCTCAACGCCGGCCGTCCCGTGTCGTCCATCCTCAGCACTGGCTCGAGGTGGCTGAGGATGGCCGCCCGACGCCAGCCCGAGAACTTCGGGCTCAGCATCTCGGCACCGATGGCAGTCGCCGCGACGGTGACCTCGATGTGGTCGTACCCATCGACCTCCAACTCGTGGATCAGGTGGATCAGCGCCCAGCCGCGGTCGACCGCCCCGTCGACGAGGGCGGCGTCCGCCTGATCGAGCGCACCCATCGCCTCGACGAGCCATCGCGGCGGCGAGGTACGGGACAGATCGTGCCTGGCGCCCAGCCGCGACCGTGTCAGCGCGATTGCTTCGGCCAGGCGTTCACGCTGCGGATCCCGCAACGTGCGAGGTGACAACGGGCGTCTCCCCGGACTCGTGGCGCCGTCGAGCCCGGCGACGATGTCGCGTTCTCCTGGATAGGTCAGCTTCTCGCGGGCCTCGGCGTAGCTGAGCCATTCACAGGTGACCACCTCACCTCGAGCCGGTGTCCCACGTTCGGCGACGGCGTCCATGTTCCAGAACAGCACGTACTTCTGGCCCTCGTCGGTCGGATAGGCGGTGGCAGTGAGGAACGAAGTGGGGCGGGCCTCCCACCCGGTCTCCTCGCGCACCTCGCGTATTGCCGCTGCCTCGAGGGACTCGCCCGATTCGACGTGTCCCTTCGGCAAGGTCCAGTCGCCGCCGTGACGATCTCGATGCACGACGGCGATGCACGCCCGGCCGCGGACCCGCCGGTGCACGATGCCGCCGGCCGCCAGCACGTCGGACCGGGTCGACGGCGCGGCAGCATCCGCGCTCGGCGCCACTTCGACGGTCGGCGCGGGCCCGTCGTGACCACCGGCCTCCATGTTCGAGAGCTTAGGTGGAGCAGCACATGCCGTTGGAACGAAGCGCGAACCGAGACAACGTCGGCAACGCCAACCCCGACAACCGCTCGCGGATGGCCGCCCAGGGCCTCGGCGATCGAGGCTCTACATTGAGCCCGTGGGACGCCGGAGCGTGTCGATCGTGGCCGCCGCGTGCCTGTTGTTCGCCTGTAGCGGCGATGACACAAGCACGGTTGGCACGATCGAGCCGGCCGGCGCCGATGCGCCCGCGAGTGGAGCGTCGACCGCAACGGAGTCGCCGCCGATCAGCAGCGCCGAGTATCCAGAACGTTTCGACGCCAAGCACTTCACGGTGACCCCCGAGGGCGAGAACGGAGTTCGTATCCGCGAGGTCGTCGACGTGGACTTCGGCAGTGCCGACCGACACGGCTACGTGCGCGTCATCGCCAACGACTTCGGTGTGCCCACCGACGTCACGGCCGTATCACCCGACGCGCCCGCCGATCTGGCGGTCGAGCAGACCGGGCCCAGTGAGACCGCGATCCTGATCGGTGACCCCGACTCGGTCGTCTCGGGTCAGCACCGCTACGTCGTCACCTACACGTTGCCCGACGCCCAGCTCGCCGACGGGGTGCTCGCCCTCGACATCATCGGTACAGACGGGGTACTGGAGACCGATCGTGTCGAGGTCGTGGTGACCGGCCTCGAGCTCGCCGACCCGACGTGCAACGTCGGACCGCCCGGCACGTCGGGCGGCTGCGTACTCGAGCCCGACGGCGATGTGTACCGCGCCGTGATCAGCCCGCTCGAGGTGGGCCATGGCATCACGATCGGCGGCACGATCGCTGAGCGCACCACACCAGCGAACGTTCCCGAGCCACCGGTGCCCCCTCGGCGCTGATCGCATCGGGATCTGCTTTTTGGATCACGGTGGCGATGTGTTGCGCTGCAGGAAGGTGACGAACCGTGTCGAGCGCGTTGCGGGCATCGTCGAGGTCGAGGTCGAACTGGTACTCGTGACCGAGTGGCGGTTGGTGATCCGGCGGGTAGAAGAGGGTGTCCGTATCCACACCGTGCGACGCGAGTCTGGTCGCGAGCGCGGCGGACTGCGGGGCGAGCGGGTCGACGTTTCCGACGGTGATGAACGCCGCAGGGAACGTGGCCGTGACGCGGTCGACGACCGCCGTCTCAGCGATGAACCGATGATCGTCTCGTGCGTGGCGGTCGCCCGAGTACGCCCACAACACGCCTTTGAACAGGTCCTTGAACGGTGACGCTTCGTCGATCCGTGACAGGTCGTAGATGCCGCAGAACAGAGCGACACCGCGCAGCTGCGCGGGCTCGATCGTCGCCGTGACACCGATCTCGCGGGCGTAGTCGGGGTCGGTGACGATGGTCGCCACCTGTGCGGTGATGTGAGCGCCGGCGGAATCGCCAGCGAGCACGAACCGGGTCGCGTCGACGTGAAGGCGGTCGGGGTCGGCCTGGACGTGGGCCAGCGCGGCCATGACCTGTCGCAGCGGGGTCGGGTACCGCTCCTCGGGGGCAAGTGAGTAACGCACGGCCAGCACGGTGAAGCCGGCGTCGGCGATCATCCGCATGTACCCGGCCAGTTCGTCCTTGGATCCGCCGACGAAGGCGCCACCGTGGGTCCACAGGACGGTGGGCAGAACGGCGCCGGTTCGCGACGCTGGTCCGGGAACATAGACGTCGAGGAGGGCATCGGGATGGGCGTCGTAGCGCTCGTCGGTGATGACGACGACGTCGTGCGGTGCGCGTGCCTGGAGCGCGGTTGCCAGCGCCTTTCCCGTGCGGGCGAACTGGTGACGGATCAGCAGTGCAGCGGGGCGCGGGCTGACGAGCAGACTGGCGCGCAGACCGACGCGCAGGACGAGGGGCATCGCCGCGGCGAACGCCCGGGCGGCGATCTGGCGTGGAGTTCTACTTCTCACGGGGTGGGGAGGACGTCGAGGAATCGGGCGATCTCGCCTGCGGTGTTGTAGTAGTGCACGGAGGCACGTACGAGCGATGGGAGCGGCCGGCCGGAGGCGTCCCATTGCGCGTACTCGGGCAGCGAGATCGACGTGTTGACGCTCGAGCCGGCGAGCGCAGCCTGGACCTCCTCGGCGTCGAGACCGTCGACCGTGAAGGTGACGATGCCGCCGCGTACCGCTCCCTTGTCGTGGACCTGGGCCCGCCCGGTGACTTCGAGCTCGCGGCGGAGGGTGGCGGCGAGGCGTTGGACGTACGGCCAGGTGCGGTCGACTCCGAGATCGAGTGCGTAGTCGACGGCAATGCCGAGCCCGAGCTTGGCGGCATAGTTCGCCTCCCAGTTCTCGAACCGCTTGGCGTCAGCGCGGATCTCGTATGTGTCGGCGCTCGTCCACGTGGCGGCGTGGAGGTCGAGGAACGGCGGCTCGATCATGCTCAACACGCGCTCGCTGGCGTAGAGGAACCCCATGCCCCGTGGGCCGCGCAGGTACTTGCGGCTCGTCGCGCTGAGGACATCACAGCCGATCGCGTGCACATCGATCGGGAGTTGACCAACGGACTGGCACGCATCGAGCACGTAGAACACGCCGAAACGCGCGCACAACGCGCCGACGGCTTCGGCCGGGTTGATCAGCCCGCCATTTGTCGGTGCATGGGTCAGCGCCACCATCACTGCGCCCGCGCCGAGCTCCTGCTCGAGATGGGCGAGCGAGATCTGCCCGTGCTCGTCGTCGTCGACGAGGACGATCTCGATGCCGTGCCGGTGCCGTAACTGCAGCAGCGCGATCGCGTTGCTGGCGTACTCCGCCCGTGCCGTCAGCACGCGATCGCCGCGCCGGAACGGGAAGCCGTAGACCGCCATGTCCCAGGCGCGGGTCGCGTTCTCGACGACCGCGATGTTCTCGGCGTCGGTATTGATCAGTGCGGCCAGCGACGCGTAGACGTGGTCGAGCCGGGCTGCGGCCTCGCGCGCCGCCTCGTAGCCACCGATCTCGGCTTCCCGCCGGGCGTGAGCTGCCACGGCCTCGACCATCGCGGCCGTGGGCAGCGCACTGCCCGCGTTGTTGAAGTGCACGACGTGGTTCGTGCCGGGCGTGTCGGCACGGACGATGTCGATCCAATCAGGGTCGAGCCAATCGGAGTCGAGCCATTCGGGGTCGCTGCGGTCAGGTGGGTGAGTATTCATCGCATTCCCGGTTGAGATCTTCGATGGAGCCGATTCACTGATCAGCGAGCAACCGTCCAATGACTACACCTTCTCGCGTTGACGAACAGGCTCGTGTTGACGAACAGGGCGACCTGTTCGTCGGGCGCCAGCCCATCTTGGATCGGTCCTTGGACACGATCGGCTACGAGCTGCTCTTCCGCGACGGAGCCACAGCCGCGACCGCCGAGTTCGTCGATGGCGACGTCGCAACCGCGCGCGTGTTGATGAACGCGATCACCGAGATCGGCCTCGACACGCTCGTCGGCCCGCGACGGGCGTTCGTCAATCTGACCGCGAACTACGTGGTCCGGCCCGAGCTCCTGGCATCGGTTCCCACCGACCGCGTCGTGCTCGAGGTTCTCGAGCACGTCGAACCCACCCAGGCGGTGCGTGACGGGCTCGCCCGACTGGTGCGGCAGGGCTTCTGGATCGCCCTCGACGATTTCGCCTACAGCCCGCACCTGGAACCACTGCTCGACCTCGCCCGGATCGTCAAATACGACCTGGAGCTCACCCGCGGTGACGCGTTGCGACGGCGGATCGAGCTCGACCATGCCGCCGGTCGGCTCGTCGTCGTCGAGCGCATCGAGAACCCCGCCGACCACCGCGAAGCGGAAGCCGCCGGCGCGGACTACTTCCAAGGGTTCTTCTTCGCCCGCCCCTCGGTCGTCGTCAGCCGCGCCGTGCCGACCAACAGAGTCACGTTGCTGCAGCTGCTCGCCCGCGTCAACGACCCCGACTCCACCCTCGACGACATCGTCGAGATCCTCGCCACCGACGTCGCCATGTCGGTCAAGGCGCTCCGCTTCGTCAACTCCGCCGCCGCCGGGCTCACCACCAAGGTCGAACTCGATCCAACACGCATCCGTCCTGCTCGGCCGCGACACGCTGCGCAGCTGGACCAGCCTGACGTTGATGAGCTCGCTCGACGACAAACCACCCGAGCTCGTCACCCTCGCCCTCAGTCGTGCGAAGTTCTGCGAGCTCGTCGCCCGCCACAACAACGCTCCCGACCCGGCCGCCTACTACGCGGCCGGCATGCTCTCGCTCCTCGACGTCATGTTCGACGCCAAGATGAGCGTCATCGTGGAACAACTCCCGGTCAACGACACGATCCGAGCCGCACTACTCGGCCTGGACGGCCCGATCTCCGACGTGCTCCGGCTGGCGATCCAGCTCGAACACTCCGACCTCGCCACCTCCCGGGCCGAGCCACACATCGCCAGTGCCCACTACCAGGCGATCAGTTGGACCACCCACCTGCTCAACACCGCCGTCGTCGCCTGACTGGCATACTCCGCGCATGGCGACAGAGGACAGCGGCGCGCGATCGCTGCTGGCGACGATCGTCGGTTACGTCATCGTCGCGTTCGTTGTCGTGGTCGTGTTTCGCTTCGTCGCCGGCACGTTCTTCTGGGTGATCCGCACAGTCGTCATCGTCCTGATCTTCGGCGCCTTGGTGGCGCTCTACTTGAAATTGAAGTCACCCGACTGAGGCTCAGGACGAGATCACCTGCTGAATGATCGAGGCGACCATCGCCGGGTCGGTCTTGTGTGCGAAGTGGCCGTGACCGTCGAGCACGCGGATCCGGGCGCCGGGAATCGCGGCTGCGGCGAGGTGGGTCGCCTCGCCCAGGTTCGGCGGGCTGTCCGAGCCCGCCAACAGGACCGTCGCTGCGGTGATCGCGTCGAACTGACCAGGCTGGTAGCTCCAGCCGTCCTCGACCCGGCACTCCCTCGACACCGTGGGTCCGGCGGCGAGGAGGGATGGCCATTGGGGTGTGAGACGCAAGTCGTCGATCTCGGCTTCGGTCATCTCCAGGATCCCGACGAGGATCGCGACGACTGCCGACTCCACGTCGCCGGCGGCGATTGCGGCCTCGACCGCCACGATCGAGCCAGCCGGGTAGGTGATGCCGAGGCTCGGTTCGTACAGCACGAGATGGGCGACGCTGCTGGTGAGAGTAGCGCCGCCCATCGCGCAGTTGGCTCCGAAGGAGTGGCCCCACAGCGCAACCGGGCCGCCGGTGCGAGCGGCGACGGCATCCACGACCGCCGCCACGTCCTCGAACTCACGCTCGACGGCATAGCTGGCTGAGTCACTGCTGGCACCGAAGCCTCGACGATCCATGGCGTACGTGGTCGCGCCACAGCGCAGCTCCTCGACCAACGGGCCGAACGCGGTGTGGTCGCGAAGGGAACCGTGGACCAACACCACCGGCGGTCCGGCGCCGTCCACCCAGACCGCCAGCGATGTCCCGTCGGCCGAGCGAACGTCGAACCGGTTCGTCGCCACCCCGACAACTCCTCCCTCGACGGCACCGTGTTGGTTCATCGCCTCCTCC
This sequence comes from Ilumatobacteraceae bacterium, assembly GCA_963776935.1. Classification (GTDB taxonomy): domain Bacteria; phylum Actinomycetota; class Acidimicrobiia; order Acidimicrobiales; family Ilumatobacteraceae; genus JALOLG01. Next base: position 1,418,222 of record CAVZOP010000002.1, read on the forward strand.
TCCCGTTCGGCGGCCGATCGACGGTCGGCCCGCTCCCACTCGGATCATGAAGCGGGCGAAGGAGCCCGGCATCGGGTGTTCACCCGATGTCCCCGCGGTCAGGGTGACAGGAGGTCGTTCTCCATGGCGAACAGGGTCGCACCAGCGCGGGTCGTGACGGCGGCCTTGGCATAGATGTGCTCGATGTGATGCCCGACGGTCTTGGACGAGATGCCGAGCGTGGCCGCCACCGATTTGTTGGATTGGCCACGGGCGATCAGACGCAACACGTCGACCTCGCGCTCGGTGAGGCCGGCGGGACGCGCGACTCTCGGCGGCCGGGCCACCTGGCCGGATGCGGCGAGCACGGCGTCGACCTCGAAACGCGTGAAGCGTCCGTCGTCGACCTCATCGAGCAGCTGCGACGCGGCATCGGCTTCGGTGAGCGCCGGCCGGTGTGGCCGGTCCTCGGTCATGGCGTGATAGGCGTCGGCAGCAGCCAGCAGTCGGGCGCCACGATCGAGCTGATCACCGGTGGCCCCCCGGTGATAGCCCGAGCCGTCGGCACGCTCGTGGTGGCGGGCGGCGATGTCGGCGAACGGGGCCAGGAGCTCACAGCGACGCAGGACCCGCTCACTCAGGTAGGGATGCAGCCGGACCCGTTCCCATTGTTCCGTGCTGAGCGGCCCGGGGCGATCCCAGATCCCGTTGGGGATGCCGACCCGCCCGACATCGTGCACCAGCGCCGCCCGACCGATCGTGGCCGCCTCGGCATCGGCGGCTCCGGCCGCGCTGGTAGCGGCCGCTGCGAGCCGGGCGACACCCGTCGAGTGACCCCGCAGACATGGCGACTTGAGGTCGGTGAAGTCGGCCACCGCGGCGAGTGCCGCGTCGAGGCCGTTCGGTCCGATCGTCAGCAATGGCGCCGGCTCGGCATCGAGGACGGCAGCACACGGGTCGTCGCCGATCTCCGCCAGCCATCGCTCGCCGCCTTCGAGGAGCGCATCGACCACCGAGGGGTCGTCGGCGCGGTCCCTGCGATGCATGAGGACCTCGGCCGCTGCCGGCCAGCCAGCTCGGCGGGCCCACAGCTCGGCATCACGGGCGGCCGCAACCACACGAACCGCCACGGGCACATCCGAACCGGCGAAACCGGCGGGAAACCCTTTGCCGTCCCAACGCTCGTATGCGTGGGCGAGCGCCACGCCAACCGATTCGACCATCCCCACCCGCGCGGCCAGGCGGGCACCCACCTCGCAGTGTGCCGACAGGCTGTGGCGCGCCATCCCCGGATCGGCCATCGCCCGCGCGACCAACGCTGCTCGGCGGTGCATTGGGAGCTCCTCCGCCAGGTGGTGCATGAAGTAGCGCATGCTCTCGCCGGGCTGGGCGTTCAACATCGGTGCCATCGTCGAGTTGAACGCCACGTCGTCACCGCCGGCCAGGACCGCTGTCTCCGACGCGTCCGACGTGCAGCCGACGAATCGGAGCAGCGCCACGTAATACACGCACGAACGTGTCGCCGCATCCAGACCCAACGCCTCCGACACGGCCAACGAGAGCGAGCACGTCCGCAACCCATGCTCCATGGGCTGGCCGGTGCCCAGATCCGTCGCCAACGACAACGCGATCGTCAGCTCTGCCAAGCGTCCCGACTCGGCCGCGTCAGCCACACGACCACTCTTGCACCCGAACGGCACCGCGCGTTCCGGAAAGGCGACGGCGTCGCGGACCGGAACGCGAGACCGCTGATCCGGGTATCACCGCGTCGCGAGGAAGTGGGCGATCTCGCCGACGAAGTGACCGAACGCCGGCTCGTGCGCCGAGAGGATGTGGTTGCGACTGTCGAGGGCGACGAGCTTGCTCCCGCTCACCATCGCGTGCAGGTCCTCGGCCTCCGCGAACGACCAGACCAGATCGTTGGTGGAGTGGAGGATGAGCGTCGGCACGTCGAGTTGCCTGGCCGATTCGGAACAGTCGAGCGCACCGAACGCGTTCCACAGACGCAAGGCGTTGCGCGGCGACGTCGACCGGCGCTGCAACTCGTCGAACGCCCGCCACGTCTCGAGCGGCCCGTCGGGCATGAACTTGGCGTCGTAGACCTGGCGGAACCCGGGTTCGTCACTGCCCCACGAGACACGGATCAGCTGGCCGAGGGCGGCCAGCTCGCGTCGACGATCGTCCGACGCACGTTCCCACGAGCCGCGGGCACAGGTGCCGTACACGATCACGTGACTGACCCGCTCGGGGTGTTTGGCGGCGTACCGGATCGCGATCGGACCGCCCTGTGAGATCCCCAGCAGCGGGAACCGCTCGAGCCCAAGCGCGTCGACGACGGTCTCGAGGTCGCGAACCCACGCGTCGAGGGTGTATGAATCGTCGTCGACGTCCCAGTCGGAGAGGCCGCAACCCCGTTCGTCGTAGCGGACCAGCGTGTGGTGCTGCGACAACGCCTGCCACCAGTGACGCCACACCGGGCTGCTCCAGTCGTAGTCGATGTGCGTCAACCAGTTCGACGCCTTCACGAGCGGCGGTCCGCTGCCGCTGGTCGCGTAGGCGAGTCGGACGCCGTCGGGCGTGGAGCAGCGGTGCACCACCTGGGTGGCAAGGCTCGTCCAGCGCGGGCTGGAGTCGGGTCGCGTCGACGGCGCCGACGAGTCGGCGGCCCGGTCCCGCAGTGCGATCGCTTCGGCGCTCGGCCCGATCCCGAGCTCGTCGTCCAACGCACGGGTGAGCAGTTCGAACTGTCGGAGTGCCCCGGCGCGGTCATCGCTGTCGAGCATGCGTTGCATGACGCCGAGGTGGGCAGCCTCGTCGGCCGGGTCGAGGGCGAGGATGTCGTCGTGTCTCCCCAGCAGGCGCAGGAGCTCTCGCTGCCGGAGGGCCAGCCGTTGGCGAGTGTTGAAGGCCCACTCCTCGTACGGGTCGAGCGGCAACAGCTCACCGCGATACACGTCGACGGCGCGCGCTGCGGCGGTGGTGTCACGAGTGCCGATCGCGGTACGAGCGGCGGCGTCGAACTCGTCGACGTCGACCGTGAGCTGGGCGTTCGGGAACAAGGCGACCGCATCACCCGCCAACACGATGCTGTCGGTCACCCCGGTCGCCTTGCGCACGAAGTGAGCCGCCTTGTGAAGTCGGTTCGAAACGGCGTCGGCGGGAATCTCCGGCCACAACGCGTCGACGACCTGTTCGCGGTGCATGCGCCGGCCGGGCGCCAGCGCCAGCAACTTGACGAGCAGTGCCGAGTGCCTGCGATTGAGCTCGGCCGACGCCACCGGTCGATCGTCGATGACGATCTCGAACCCACCGAGCATGCTGATGTGCACGCGCATGACCAAGTATTGCGGGTCCCGCCCGAATGCCTCAACGACGACCAATGGGCGATCCGAGCAACAGCGTGAGCCCGATGTGCACGATGACGCCGGTCAACACGACGCGGGGCATCGCTCCACCTCGGACGGCGACGACCGCACCGGCGGTGACTGCGATCACGGCGACGGCTGGCGCATCGGTCGCGGTCGCCTGCCGGAGTGACGACACCACGAGCGTTGGGAGGGCGGCGCTGCTGGCATGGCTGAGTAGGCGGTCCGCCCAGCCCGGCGGCGTGCGCCCGACGAGCACGAGGGGGCGACCCGGAACAGGAAGCTGCCCAGCCCGACGGAGATGATGACGATCCAGGTCACCCGCGGCTCCTGTCGGCGAACCACAGCGGATGGGCGCGCCAGCGACGGCTGAGCGACGCGCTGTCGACGAGCAACCGGGCGTTGACGACGAGCGCCGTGACGATCGCCGCGACGGCGCCCGACGTGCCGAGAGTGCGTAGGGCGGTGACGTGCGCGCTGCCTCCGTAGATCAGCCAACTTCCCGACCACCCAGCAACCGGTGACGCGGCGTCGGCCACCACCGAGCCGATCACCAGGGCGAACGGCGTGTACCCGGCGATGAAGGGGAGCATGGCGACGATGTCGGCCCGCACATCGTCGCGCCGCGCGGTGCCGATGTCGGCGGGGCGCGCCGCGAGCGAATCGACGACCTGCATGGACAGATCGTCCGCGTCGACCTTCCCTACACCTTCCTCGCGGGCGGAAGTGCCGGGGAAGGTGCTCTCCGTACCGTCCGCCTCGTCAACCCGACAACCCGACTCAACACGCCAAGTTCACAACCGCAAGGAGTTCCTCGATGACCGACACCCAGACCAACTCGGCCGTTCGCAACGGCGTCGACACGGCGGCCCTGTTCGCCACGCTCGATGCCGTGAAGGGCACCCCGGAGATCGCCAAGTTCCAGTTCCGCGCCACCAACCGCTGGGTCAGCGGGACGCACAACCAGTCGACGATCCACGGCTTCTACGGCGCGACGCAGGAGATGGCGCATCAGCAGGCGTGGACGATCACTGCCGACCACCCGGCAATCCTCGTCGGTGCCGACAACGGCCCGACCCCGGTCGAGTACGTGCTGCATGCCCTCGCCGCGTGCCTCACCTCCGGGCTGGCGAACATCGCCGCCGCCCGAGGCGTGAACCTCACCGAGGTCAGCTCCACCGTCGAAGGCGACATCGACCTGCTCGGGATCCTCGGCCTGTCCGACGAGGTCCGCAACGGTTACCAGGGCATCAAGGTCAGCTTCACGCTGCGCGGCGACGACCCCGAGAAGCTGCGCAAGGTCGTCGAGCAGTCGCGCCAGCGCTCGGCCGTGTTCGACATCGTCACCAACGGCGTCCCGGTGTCGATCGAGGTCGACGCCGGGTGAACCGATTCGGGTCGCCGGCCGTACCACAACACGTCCGGCCGGCGATCCGCCCGGAGAATCGTCATGCGTACCACCGACACCATCATCATCGGCGGCGGCCAGGCCGGCCTCGCCGCGAGCACCTGCCTCACCGAGCGCGGGCACGACCACGTCGTGCTCGAGCGCGGTCAGCTGGGCCAGCGCTGGACCACGGACACGTGGGACTCACTCCGCCTGCTCACTCCCAACTGGATGAACGAGCTCCCCGGGTGGGCCTACCGCGGCCCTGACCCGCACGGCTACATGACGGCCGGCGAGTTCAGCGCTCGTCTCGGGAACTACGCGCGCGCGTTCGGCGCACCCGTCGAGGAGCACACCGCCGTCGAGACGTTGCTGCATCGTGGCGACGGCTTCGAGGTGGTCACCGAGCGCGACACGTATCGTGCCGCGAGCGTCGTGATCGCGACGGGCTGGTGCGACCAGCCGGCGGTCCCCTCGATGGCCAGGCAGCTCGCCCCCGACGTCGCCCAGGTCGTCCCGAGCGCGTATCGCAACCCCGCGTCGGTGGCCGATGGTGGCGTGCTCGTGGTCGGTGCATCGGCGACCGGCGTCCAGATCGCCGACGAGTTGCAGCGTGCCGGACGCGATGTGACCCTCGCCGCCGGCAGCCACAGCCGCCTGCCTCGCCAGTACCGCGGCATGGACGTGTTCTGGTGGCTCGATCGGATCGGAGTCCTCGACAAGACGATCGACGAGATGCCCGACGTCGCGCGTGCCCGACGCGAACCCTCACTGCAGCTCGTCGGCCGACCCGACCGGCGGTCACTCGATCTGGCCACCTTGCAAGCCGACGGGGTCGAGCTGGTCGGTCGCGTCGCCGGGATCGACGGCCACCGCATCGGCATCGCCCGCGGCCTCGACGCGACCGTGGCGGCGGCTGACACTCGGATGCGCCGCATCCTCAGCGAGATCGACGACCACATCGAACGCAACGGGCTCGTCTCGGAGGTGTTCGACGCCGAGCCGATCCCCACCATCTCCGTCGGTCCCACCGTCGAGAACATCGACCTGCGCGCGGCGGGCATCCGTACGGTCATCTGGGCAACCGGGCACCGCCGCACCTACCCGTGGTTGCAGATCCCCGTGCTCGACGCCGACGGCGAGCTGCGCCAACGGCGCGGCGTCACGCCCGTGCCCGGGCTCTACGTGCTCGGCCAACGCTTCCAGCACTTCCGCAGCTCCAACTTCATCGGCCGCGTCGGCCGCGACGCGGCGTACGTTGCCGACCACATCGTCGCCCATCGGTCCTCCAATCTCACCTCGAACTGACGGTCCCCATGCGCATCAATCAACATCCGTACGTCGTCGCCGGGTCGGTGCTCCGGTGAGCGGCGCCATGAACGTCGGCGACCGCGCATCGCGTTCGCGTCTCGTCGAGGCCGAGGACATCGTCCGATTCACGGCGATGACGGGCGACCGCAACCCGTTGCACTACGACGCCGACGTCGCAGCCGCCAGCCGTTTCGGCGGGATCATCGTCCAGGGCGGAGTCACGACCGGGCTGCTCAACGCGCTCGTCGCCGAGGACCTTCCGGGCCCCGGAAGCGTGTTCTTGAACGTGAACTGGGACTTCCGCGCCCCGACTCGCCCTGGCGACGTGATCACCGCCCACGCCGAGATCATCTCCGTGCACGCGTCCAAGCCGATCTGCACGATGCGCACCACGGTCACCAACCAGCACGGGGACACGGTCGTCGAGGGGACCGCCGTCGTGTACCGCGAACCGCTGACCGGCTGAGACCGACGTCGAGCGACCGCCGACGACGCGGTGTGCTCGATCTCGACGTTCGATCGGTCCGCCGAACGGATGAGACGGGTCCGTCGCGAGATACGTCGGGAGTCGGTCGCCAAATCGCACATCGGCCGATGCGATCGAGCCCGGGAACGACGAGTGTGATGTCATGTTCAACATCCATCCCACCCACGCCCTCGACTTCCATCATCAGAAGCAGCGCGAGTACCTCGCGGCCGCGACTTCGTACCGTCTCATCCGCGACGCCACACCGGTTCGCCGACCGGGTAGGACGCGAACGTTCCGTTCGTTCTCGCCATGACCTCTGGTCGCGTCAGGATTTCGAACGCTTGACCTCGGTGATCGAGGTCAACGTCGGGAGCGGATCGCTGGCGGCCATCTCCTCGTCTCCCGAGCACGGGGCCGGTACTGCCCGGGAGCGAAGTGGTCGAGTGCCGGTCGCCGCCGCAACGTGTCGACCAACTCATCGGCGAAGCGATCAGCGGCGAGCTCGGACGGATCGTTCGACGACCCGACGCGCTGCTTTGCTTGCAGCACCTGACGAGGACGGCTCGCCCCCTCGCGCACACGCGTGCGCTCCCCCGTCGTGGACTCGTAGTCGGCCGCGGCGGCCCGAACCCGATCGAACATCGCTTCCCTCCACCGATGTCGGTGACGCACCGCGACGGTAGCAGCGCCACGTCCATCGATCGCTCGCGCGTTGGTCGGTTCGAATGCGCCGCGAACGCCGCCTCTGAGTCGTCGGCGAATCATGTTCTCGACTCCGCTGGAGACGCCCTCGGTGACCCGCGTGGTGTGGCGCTCGCTGCGTCGGGCGTGAGCTCTCGCGCGGTGCGCTGGACATCCGCCGCGGCGCGCCGGGTGCGGTTGATCGTGGTGCCGTGGAAGTGTCGGGTGCCGTCGGGTCGGTGGATGGTGACGGTGCGGTGTTTGTCGAGTGTGAGTCGCCAGTGTCCCTCGTGCACCAGGTGGTGGTGTTTGGAACATAGCGGCAGCAGATTTTGCAGGTCGGTTGATCCGTGTTGGAGCCAGGCGATGACGTGGTGGATGTCGCAGCGGTCGAACGTGATGTCGCAGTGGGGGTAGCCGCAGGTGCGGTACATCGCCCGCAGCGCCCGCCGTTGCGCCCGGTTGGCGACGCGGACGTCGCGTCCGCAGTCCAACACCTCACCGGCGGTGTTGAGCGTGATGGGTACGATCGCCGCCTCACACGCCAAACGGCGCACCGTGGCGGGTGGCAGTGGGATGCCGTCGGCGGTCTCACACAACGAATGCTCGTGCAACCCGTTGAGCAGCGTGTGATAGTCGACGTGGACACAGATCTCCGGCACCCGCCGCTCCCCGGACCGTTCCCCCGACACCGCGCACACGGCCGCGTCAGCCAAGAGTTGGTCGATCGGTGTGCCCGAGTTCCCGTCGCCTTGTTTGATGGTGGCCAGTTGGGTGTCGATCGCCGCCCACAGTTTGGCGTCACGCTCCGGGTCGAGCGCGAGGTGGGTGTGGTGCATGCCGGAGGGTTTGTCGATCCAGCGTCGCACCGATACCGATGCTTTGTGTTGGTCGAGCTCTGATTCGCCGTCGTCGCCGGCCAGGCGTTTGCCCAGCAGCCGGCAGCGCCGCTCGAACACACTCACTGGTTCGACCCGGGCGAAGCTCAACAGATCATCGGCCAACCCACCCAGGCGTTGCTTGGCGTCGTCGTCGAGTCCTTTGGCCGCATGCGCGACCGCGTCGACATGCGCCAGCCGACACGACCCCATCCGCCAGCGCGGCTTCGAACCCCGGCATCGCCTCGCACACCTCAGAACGATCCGACACCGCCCGCGTCTCACGGCTCGAACGACGCCCATGACCCGACAACACCTCCGCCGCCGACTCCGAACGACCCTCGGCAGCCAGCTCTCGGCTGCGGCGGGCGATCGCCACATCGACCGCGTCGACCCAGCCCCGCACCCGCTGCGCCAACTTCACCACACCGGTCAGACCGGCCCGATCACAACCCGCCACATCCACCGTCAACAGCGAAGCGATTGCCTCGCCGACACCACGATCTTCCATCACCAAACCCCTTTCGACCACAAGCGATCAACCAGGGGGAAGCCGGACGCGAACCACCCTAAACAGGGGGTGTGACAGTCACCCTGACCAGGCACTTCGCACCAGGAACCCCCGATCCGCGTACATGCGGGCGGATGACACCGGCGGGCCGGGCCTGGGCTCCTCAAGGTCACACCGGCAACGACCGATATTCATTGCCTGGCGCCCAACCGTGCGGCCGGTTGTGGAGGTCTGATTGTGATGAAGTCATTCGCGTGTGGCGATGTGGTCCCGGGTTGCACCGCGACCTGGCTGTGTTCGACCGAAGACGAGGTGCTCGCCGCGGTGGCGGTTCATGCGCGTGAAGATCACGGCCTCGTCGAGGTGCCGGCCGTGCTCGTCGACCAAGTCCGCAGCAAGATTCGCATTGTCGCCTGACGAGAGCACGGGCGAGGCCCGTCGATCGATCACCGCGAGCGGCAGTGCGGTATCTGCCGTTTGCGACTGGCCGCAGTTGCTCGAAGACGCGATTGCCGGTCGGGGTGTCCGGTCGGTGTATCAGCCGATCGTCGAGCTCAGCCGGTGCACGGTCGCGGGCTTCGAAGCGTTGACCCGTTTCGACGTCGGCCCGCCTGGTGGGCCGGACATGTGGTTTGCCGCGGCCCACGAACATGGCGTCGCGGCAGAACTCGAGGCCACGACACTCCGCGCCGCACTGGCGATGCGAGCGGCCCTTCCTCCGAACACGTTCATGACCGTCAACGTCGAACCGGAATCTCTTTCGTCACCCCGTGTCATGGCGATCTTCGCCGAGACCGCCTCATTGTCAGGTCTGGTCGTAGAGATCACCGAGCACCGTCCGCTGGCGGACCCGCAACGAGTCCAATGGGCGCTCGAACGTCTCAGAGGTCAGGGCGCCTTGATCGCCGTCGACGACGCCGGCTCGGGCTATGCCGGCCTGCAGCAGATCCTCACGTTGCGCCCGAACATCCTGAAGCTCGATCGAGCTCTCGTGGAAGGTGTCGATCGTGACGAGACGAAGGCGGCGCTCGTGGAGATGTTCGGGATCTTCGCCAACCGAGTCGATGCCTGGCTGCTCGTCGAAGGCATCGAAACGATCGGCGAGGCCCGACGCTGTGCCGCACTCGGAGTCCCGCTCGCGCAGGGCTACCTGTTCGCCCGTCCGGAGAAGCCGTGGGCGACGATCGACAGTCGGGTACCGGAGCTCCTCGCGCCGTTCGCCAGCGCTCGTGAGGGCGCGACCCTGCACGGGATCATCGAACTGTTGCCGACGGTCCACGTCGATCGTTCGCAGCATGCCCGCTCGATATTCGCTCACGACGAGGCCCACCACGTCGTCGTCGTCGATGACGACGATCGGCCCACCGGCGTGCTCACGCTTGAATCGATGATGAACGGTGAGACGCTTCCGACGTTGCGTGTGAACGTGAACACGAGCCCGCACGAGCTCGCCCACCGACTGAGCATGTCGACGTCGGGAGACACCGTCCTGCCCGCGTTCGTGACCGACGCCCAGGGCCGCTACCTCGGGACCGTCTCGATCCAACGCCTCCTCGCCACCCTCGCCACCCTCGGCGACGCACCGCACGAATCAGCACCCACACACTCCGCCGGGTGAGTCGTCGCCGCCGGGCTGGGCGGTCGACCTGAGACCGGGACGCGCCTGCGATAATGCGGCGCATGAGCAATCCGGTGGTCGCGCGAGCGTCCCGGAACTCAGTGGATCTCGCACAGTGGGCGGCGCGGACGTCGGTACTGGGCCGAGTCATCGTCGTGACCGCTGTCGTGGGAACAGTCGTGGCACTCGCACTCGTCGAGCGGGTGGGGCAGACGTACGAGGGTGGGCTCGCCGTCACGGAGCGATCAGCGGTACTGGTAGCGGACGCCGTCGAACCGTTGCAGGTGCTGGCGGCGGACGTCGCGGCCCTCGTCGACACCGTCGTCGACGAACTGGCCGGTATCCAGGACCTGCTCGCCACCAGCCAGGCGATCCTGGATGACGTCGGTGTCGCGGCGGCCACGAACGTGGCCGACATCACCGAAGCCGCAGCCGACGTCGCCGATCGACTTGCCCGGCAACTCGAGTTGATCGAGCGGTTCATACCCGGTGACACGCAAAGCGTCGCCGAGGAGCTCCGCGCCCTCGCCGACGGTCTCGAGCCAGTTGCCGATCAGCTCCGCACCCTCGGTGGCCAGTTGCAGACCGCGGCCGATCAGCTCGGCGACACCGCGGCCGCGCTCGCCGACGTCGCCGTGCAGGCCGAAGCCATCGCCGCCGACATCGCCGCCCTCGGACCAACCCTCGATGCCCTCGGTGCGACGGCCAGCGACCTTCGGGACCGTGCCCAGGCGGCGTCTGATCGCGTCGATCTGGACTTGTGGTTGATCCGCATCCTGGTGATCATCACTGGTGTCGGCGTCGCCGCCTTCGGGTTGATCACGCATCGGTTCGCCGCCGCGCTGGCGGCCGGGACCTTCGCCATCCCGACCGGCATCGCGCCCCCGACACCCGCCCCGAGCGACTGAGCCGAGCACCCGGATTCGGGACACTGCGTGGAAACCGAAGTCCACACCGATCGCCTGTTGCGGGCTCGCTTCTTCTCGGTTCCCGCCGGCGCGGCGCGGGACCGTCGGCCCACCGATGTCGTCGTGTTGGTCACCGCACTCGTGGTGCTCGCGGTGTTCGCCACTCGAGCGGGCGAGCCCTTGCGCGGCTTCGAAGCGGCACTGAACGACCTCGTCAATCACCTCCCGGCGTTCCTCGACCCCGTGTGGCAGATCGCGTACGACGCCCTCGCGGTCTGGGCCTTCACCGTGACGATCGTCGCCATCGCACGCAGTCAGTGGGGACTCGTTCGAGATCTTGCCGTCACGGTCGTGGGGGTCGTCTGCGTCGCCGCGGTTGTCGGACGGTGGGCCAACGGCGCGTGGCCCGACCTGTTGGACGGGCTGTTCGGCACCGATGGGGTCGTCGACTACCCCGCTGTCGGAGTGGCGCTCTGGGTAGCGATCGGCAGTGTCGCGTCGTCGCACGTGAGCCGCCCGTACCGGTACCTGGGCCGGTGGATCGCGATCGCCGGCGGTTCGGCCGCAGTCGCGCTCGGCGTCACCACTCCCAGCGGGGCGCTCGGTGCGGTCGCACTCGGCCTCGCAGTTGCAGCGGCCGTGCATCTGTGCTTCGGGTCACCCGGTGGACTTCCCTCGATGTCCCAAACCCAGGCGGCCCTCGCCGGGATCGGAGTTCAGGCGGAGCCGTTCGAGGTCACACGGCGCACCGGTGTCGTGCGGGTCCGTGCTCGCGACGCGAGCGGCGCCGAGCTCGATGTGAAGATCTATGGCAGGGACGCGTGGGACGGGCAGTTGCTCGTCTCACTGTGGCGGTTCATCTGGTATCGCGACGGCGGACCGACCCTGGCGATGACGCGGCTTCAGCAGGTGGAGCACGAGGCGTTCCTGACATTGCTGGCAGAACGACGCGGCGCAGCGGTCAACCCGGTCGTGGCAGCCGGTGCCGACTCGATCGGCGACGCGCTCCTCGTGACTCGTCGTCTCGGGCGTCCGCTCGCCGAGCTCGGCACGGACGTCGACGAGCGGCTCGGTGAGTCGATGTGGCGATCCCTCCGGGCGCTCCACGAGGCGGGCATCTCGCATGGATCGATCGATGCCGAGCGGGTGTTCGTCGACGGTGACACGGTGAGATTCGCCGACCTTTCGGGAGCCACCGTCGCGTCGCTCCCGAGTGCGTTCGAGGTCGATCGGGCGCAGGTGCTCGTCGCCATGGCCGTGGCGTTTGGGACGGAACGCGCGGTTGCCGGTGCGCTGACCGCGCTGGGCCCCGATGGTCTCGCCGACGCGTCGTCGTACGTGCAGCCGGCGGCCCTGTCGAGCCGCCTCCGGCGCGACGCCGACGCCGCCGACCTCGATGTCGACGATGTCCGCGCCGCCGCCGTCGCGGCCGCAGGCGTCGAACGCCGGGATCTTCAGAAGCTTCGCCGCCTCACCTGGGGTCGCGTTCTGATGGCCGTGCTGCTGTTCATCGCCGGGTCGACGCTCGTGTCCAGCCTCACCGACATCGGCCTCGACACGATCGCCGACGCGATCAGCGACGCCAGCTTGCCGATTCTGGTCGTGGCCTTCTTCGTCTCGATGATGCCGCGTTTCGCCAACGCCGTGGCGCTCTCGTATCTGGCACCCACGAAGGTGCCACTCGGCCGGCTCACCGTGTTGCAGTTGGCGTTGAGCTTCGTCAACCTCGCCATGCCTGCGACGGCCGCTCGGGTGGCTGTCAACATCCGCTTCTTCCAGCGCAGCGGCGTGGAACCCACGACCGCGGTTGCCATCGGAGCGCTCGACGGATTCACCGGATTCCTCAGCCAGATGATCCTGATCGGCACGATCTTGCTCTTCGGTCTCGGGTCGCTCGACCTCAACATCGACGAGACGTTCTCCCTCGACAACGTCGGCGCCTTGCTCCTGGCACTCGCCATCGCGCTCGGCGTCGTCATCTCGGTGGTCGCGCTGGTGCCGGCGCTGCGCCGTCGCGTCATCGACGCCGTGACCAAGCTCCGCGAGTTCCTCGGACCCCTGTTGCGCTCACCGCGCCGTTTGGTGTTGGCGTTGAGCGCGAACATGGTCGCCGAGTTCCTGTACACGCTGACGCAGTACATCGTCCTCGCCGCGTTCGACCAGTCGGTCGGATTCGCGGACGTGATGCTCGTCAACATCTCGGTGTCGCTGTTTGCCGGCCTGATGCCGGTTCCCGGCGGCATCGGCGTGACGGAGGCGGCGTTGACGGCAGGATTCATCGCCATCGGAGTGCCCGAGGCGACCGCCTTCGCGGCGGCCCTCACGAGCCGCATGGTCACCTACTACATCCCGCCGGTGTTCGGATTCTTCGCCTTCCGCTGGCTCCAACGGCGGCACTTCCTGTGAGCCGGTGATCGGCCCCGGCGGAACCGAGTCGCCGTCGATCACCCTGATTCGGCACCAGGGTATGGTTTCCAAACGCCACCACACGGGCCGTCCACCTTTCGACGACTCGCCACATAGAGGAGCTGGAGCAGCGAGACCATGAGTGGAATTGCGATCGTCGTCCTCCTCGTGATCGGCCTGCCACTACTGGCCTTCGCCGTCTGGCAGCTGTTGCAGGAGGGATTGGTCCGCATCGAGTCCGGTTCGGTGGGTTTGCTCATCGTGCGCGGAAAGGCATCCGACAGGATCCTCACGCCGGGCGCACACTTCATCTGGCCGTTCCGGCACCAGATGATCCAGGGCTATCCGATGCGGGAGCTGACGTATCTCACCGCAGACGACGGCGGTGTGGAGGAGACCGACTTCTCCGATCCACCGTTGACCGCTCGACTCGGTGACCGCGCCGCCGTTTCGGTGTACTACACAATCCGTTTCCGCATCAGGCCTGACTCGTTGCGCGAGCTTCACGAGCGAGTTGGCCCCGACGGTCTCAAGCGGCTGGTCCGCGACCAGAGCCGCCGTCTCATCATCGAGGAGCTCGCGTCGGATTCCTACGGGATCGACGACGCCTTCGGTGCCGCCCGTGACCAGCTCGAGGCGAAGCTGACCGCGCGTCTGATCGAGACGTTCCGCGAGGACGGCTTCGAGGTGGGCATGTTCAACCTGCGCGGCATCGACCTCGGCGCCGTGAACGAGGTCGTCGTCGGCACGGTGCGCGCCAAGGCCGGGCTCGAGTTCGAGAAGGCGGATGCTCGAGTGCGCAAGCTCCGGGTGGAGAACGAAGCCAAGACGAACGCCCAGCTCGCGTCGAGCCTCACCGACGCCGTTCTTCGCTACCGGCAGATCGAGCTGGGGCGAGAAGCGCTTCAGCAGTGGGACGGCCGGATCGTGATCGGCGACAGCGCCGTGGCGCGAGCCGCCGCCGCCGAGTCGACAGGCGCGGCACAGCAGTCATCGACCGAGGTCGAACAGGTTGCGGACGACAACGTCTCGGAATCCCCCCAAGCTGACACCCCATGAGCTCGACGGAGATCGTCACGTCGAGAAGCGGCCGTCGAGTCGGCTCGAACCGGACCGGCCTCGAGATGCTCGCCGTGTTGTTGATCGGCATCGGCAGTGTCGCCACGGCCTGGTGCGGCATCGAAGCATCGCGCTGGAACGGCGAGGAGGCACGCGAGTCTCGCGATGCGGGAATCGACCGCATCGATGCCTCGCAGTCGTTCTCACTCGGAACCCAGAAGTTCGCGTACGACGCGAACGTCGTGGCCCAGTATGCGGGCGCCGTCGCCGACGGGAATGAGGAGCTCAGAGGCTTCCTCCGCGAGAACCTCGTGCGGCCCGAGTTCTTGCCGGTGCTCGACAGGTGGGAGGCGGCGATCCGGGCGGGCGACCCATCGTTCAGCCTCTTCACCGACGATGACTATCTCGACTCCCTCTTTGCCGAGAGCACTGCCACCGCCGCCGCGAGCGACGCTGCGTTGGAGCGGAGCAACGAGGCCTCCGACAACTCCGACGACTATCTGTTGATGACGCTGCTCACCGCAACCGCGCTTTTCTTCGCCGGCGTGACCACATCGTTCGCCTCCCGGCCGGCTCGTCTGGCACTGCTCGCCCTCGCCGCCACCATCATCACGTTCACCGCAGCGCGTCTGATCGATCTGCCGGTCGTGTGATCGTGAGCGGGGTGCGATGAACGCCGGCCCACAACGTTCGTCGGCTCCTCGCGACGATCAACGTCGGTCAGAGGCGATCGAGCCATCTCCCCGGATCTCGGTGACGTGGATGGGGCATTCAACGGTGCTCGTAGAAGTCGACGGCATCCGGATCCTCACCGATCCGCTGCTGACCCGCCGGCTGGCGCACCTGCGCCGCCGTGCACCGACACCGACCGTCGGCCCGGTCGACGTCGTGCTGGTCTCGCACGTTCACATGGATCACCTTCACCTGCCGTCGCTCCGGATGACGGCGTCGGGTGCACGGCTCATCGTCCCCGAAGGTGCTGCACGCCTCGTGCGGAAGATTCCAGTTCACTCGATCGAAGAGGTTCGACGTGGGGCGGTCGTCCGCCTGCGCGGTCCCACCAGCGGGATGGCGGCCGTCGATGTCGAGGTGGTCCACGCCCACCATCTGTCCGGCCGCGGTCCACACTCGCGTGTGAGCGCGCCACCCGTCGGATACGTGATGCGGGCCGCGGGACGGGCTGTCTACTTCGCCGGGGACACCGACCTCTTCGATGGCATGCGCGAGTTGGGGCGGCTTGACGTGGCGTTGTTGCCGATCTGGGGGTGGGGGCGGACACTCGGTGAACGCCATCTGAACCCCGAGTCGGCGGCGACGGCGACCGGATGGCTCGATCTCACCACGGTGGTCCCGATCCACTGGGGCACGTACAGTGCGCTCCGCTTCGGCCGTGGTCGGCCGGCATGGATCGATCAACCTCCCGACGCGTTCCGCGATGCGCTCGGGATACTCGGGCTGCAGGACCGGCTCTGCGTGCTGCAACCGGGTGGTTCGCTGCAGCTCGACGACGTCAACTGATCAGGCGACGACGTCAACCGACCATGACTGCCGTCACCGGGCGGATCCCGGGTCGGTCGCGCGACGGTATATACGCTCCTGTCCCGAGTGGCCTCCACCATTTTCGTGATCGTCGTGTTGCTGCGGTTCTTCGTGCCGCTCGCGATCCCGCGTTTCCCGTTGCCGGCGATCCTTGCATGTCTCGTGATCGATGCTGCCGACCAGACGATCTTCCAGGCGTTCACCGACGACCCGCTGCCCGGCTATCAGACGTATGACAAGGCGCTCGACGTCTTCTACCTCGCGATCGCGTACTTCTCGGCGATGCGCAACTGGCGCGATCCAACAGCATTTCAAGTGACGCGGTTCTTGTACATCTACCGCCTCGTGGGTGTCACCTTGTTCGAGTTGCTCGACCAGCGATGGCTGCTGTTGGTGTTCCCGAACACGTTCGAGTACTTCTTCATCGCCTACGAGGCGGTCCGCACACGCTGGAACCCGGCCCGCTTGTCGGCACTCGCTGTCGTGTCGATGGCGGTCTTCATCACGGTGTTCGTCAAGCTGCCCCAGGAGTGGTGGATCCACATCGCCCAGTTGGATTTCACCGACTTCATGGCCGACCACCCCTACCTGTGGTTCGTACTGGCCGGTCTCGTCGTCGCCGCGGGCGTGATCTACTGGAAGTATCGCTCCCGGCTCCCGGTGGCCGACTGGCCGTTCACCGTCGACGTCGACCGGCATCTGCCCGAGCTCCCCGCGACGTCGGCGGTGCCGGAGCGCTTCTGGTCGACGGTGTTGGTCGAAAAGGTCGTCCTGTTGACATTGATCAGCGTGATCTTCGCCCAGGTGTTGCCCGACGTCAGGGCCAGCAATGTAGGCGTCGCCCTCGGCGTGGCGCTGCTCGTCGTGCTCAACGCAAGCGTCACCCAGTTCCTGCGGCGTAGGGGACGGTCGTGGTCGAGCAGTGTGCAGGAGTTCGCCGCAATGCTCGTGATCAACACCGGCATCGTCACGGTCGATTCGATCCTCGGCCGCGGCGACGAAGCCCCCGCGCTGAACACCTTGTTCTTCGTTCTGCTGCTCTCACTGATGATCGCGCTCTTCGACCGATTCCGAGCGACTCGCGACCCCGATGTCGCCCCGACCCGGCCGATCTCGACAGCACTTGCACAGTGGAGATCCCGATCCCATGCCTGAACCGCCACCCAGCGCCGGCGAGAGCCGTCGGATCGAGGCTCTCTCTCGCGAGGAACGTCGACACCTCATCTGGGGCTCCGCGCTTCGGATCACCACCGTCGTGACCCTGATGTTCTTCGGTTACGCCATCGCGCCGCTCGATTACCGAGCCGACGGCGAGACTGCGATTCGCGCCCTCAGCACCATCGCTGTGATTGTCATCGTCGTCGGATTGCAGTTTCGAGCGATCCAACGAGCGCGCTTCCCGGCACTTCGAGCGATCGAGGGCTTCGCGCTGATCCTTCCACTGCTCCTGCTCGGCTTTGCCGCCACGTATGTGCGGATGTCCACCGCCAACCCCGACGCGTTCACCCAGCCGCTCGACCGGGTCGGCGGTGTCTACCTCTCGATGACGATCCTGTCCACGGTCGGCTTCGGCGACATCGCGGCCACAACCGATGCAGCTCGGATCAGCGTGATGGTGCAGATGCTGGCCGATGTGATCGTCATCGGGGTCGTGGCCCGTCTGATGATCAACTCCGTCAAACTGCACACCGGACGCGCACGCGACGAGCCCGTCGGTCGGGACGGTCGCGCCGGACGGTGACGTCAGGAGGAGCTCGGATGGCCGAGTTCGGCGAGCCAGCCTTTGAGGACCTTGTGCATCGCCGGGGAGGTGAAGATCGGTTCGGGCGGTGGGGTGAGGTCGGTCGGATACAGGAGGAATGGGTGCGTCTGCGGGCCGCCGAGGCCGCCGTGCGAGCTGACCTGCTCCTCGAAGGCGGCGATCTCCTCCAGTTCGGGGTCGTACCGGCTGTTGATCATCAGGTCGGCGACGGTGCTGTAGCCGTCGACTTCCGTGACCTGCTCTCCTGCACGCGGTCCGAACGGTTCCAGTGGATCGTCGCCGACGACTTCGCCCGTCGCGAGGTCGCGGCTGCCGTGATTGCCGAGCACGATCGACGAGCCACTCGCCTGCCGAACGAGCACGAAGCCGATCTCGGGGTGTGTCGCGAGCCCGTCGATGAGCCGCGGGTAGCGCGACTCGATCTCCTCGCGAGTGAGACGGTGCTGCGTCCCGGGGATCGAGATCAGCCCCAGACTCCCTGACCCCAACACAACGGGTACGTCGGTGTCGACCGCCGTCGTCGGCTCGTCGACGTGGCGTGCCTGACGGAGCCAGGCGGTCGATTCGGTGTGACCAGCTTCGGCGTCGGTGTCGCCTGACGCGGCGGCGCCGCACAGCTCGGCGACGAGCTCGGCGAGGGTCTGACCGCAGCGCTGGACGAACGTCGCGCCCTGGGTCTGGCCGTGGTCGGAGAGAACGACGATCTTGTACGGGCGCGGCGTCCATCGGGCACTCCGCTCGATCCGGCCGAGCTGCCGATCGAGGTCGCGCAACACAGCAAGCGTGTCGACTCGTTCCGGACCGGAGTGGTGGGCGACCTCGTCGTAGCCCAGCATGTCGACGTAGACCGCGGCCCGCCCCTCCCACATGTCGTTCATGACACCTTGCACCGACACGTCCCGTGTGATCACCGTCGTGAACGTGCGCAACAGTGCGTACGTCCAATCCCGCTCGACGCGCGGCTCGACGTCGCGCCGGCGCTGCCGGGTCGCCGCCACGCGCTCGCGCGTGATCTCCACGAACGAGGCGAGCAGGGTTCTGACCGTCTGGCCGGGTCGGGAGAAGTAGCCGAAGTAGCCGGCTCCGGTGCGGCCCTCCTTGCGACGACCGGCACCGCTCATGGTGAGCACGGCCCGCTCTGCATCGCCCGAGAACAGGTTGGCGTAGCTCGAACCGTGGTGGGCGAGCAGTCCATTGCCGTCGGAATGCGCCCGTTCGATCGCCGCCGCCCACTTGGGGTGGTTCGATACGACGATGGTGCCGGTCGACTTGTCGAGCCAGCGGAAGGCGGGCATGTCGGCGGTCGAGCCGTGCAGGATCCCCGCTTGACTGACTCCGGTCTGGGACGACCACCCGGTCTCCCACCCGACGAGACGGTGGCTCCCGTCGCTGAGCCACCGATGAAGGTTCGGAACGTCCCCCGATCGGATGGCCCGCCGGAGGACAGCGTGGGCCACACCATCGAACTGCACGAACACGACGCCGGGCACGTCGGTCATGGCGGCGTCGGCCGACCGCTTGCGAGCCTGGCGTGCCGCCCGTCGATCGAACGTGGCGTTGTCATCGAGCGCGAGCAATGCCGTGAGTGCCGTCGTCATGACGACGAGCCCGAGCACGATCCACAACGACGTCCAAAAGCCGTTGACGTCGACGCCCGGCAGCAGTTCCAACACCCACCCGACGAATACCGCGTTGAGGATGATCGCACCGAGACCAAGCGTGAGCACGGAGAATGGAACGATGAGGAACGCCATTGCCGGCCACACGAACGCGTTCACGATGCCCACCAGGAACCCGGCCAGCAGCGCGTCCACCGGCCTGTCGATCGTGAACCCCTCGAGGATCGCGGCAAGGATCCACAGCGCCAACGCCGTGGTCACCGTGACCAGCAGACTGCGCCAGACGACCTGACGCCACGACGGTCGCAGATCGGCCGGCCGGATGATCCGCACGGTGTGATCGGTGCGTTCGGTGCGTTCGTCGTCCACGGTCAGCGAACGGTGCGATTCATGAGCTCGGCCCGACGTCCACAATCTTCACGACACTCCTCGGACCGGACGGCGTCGCCAGCGGCGCATCGGCGAGATGCGCCTCGACGAGCTCGGCGATCAGTTCGGGCGCGCTGTAGTTCAGCGCGTGCGCGCCCGGCACGACGACGACGTCGAGGAGCGGGAGTACGGCCAACACGTGGGCTCGGTCGATCCGTACGAGCGGATCGCGCTCACCGACGATGACCAGTGTGGGCACGACGAGGTTCGGGAGCCGCTCCAACGTCGGGTATCGGGTCATCGCCTTGAACAACGACAGGCTCTGGAGCACTCCGAACCGGAGGTAGTCACGGACGGCGATCGGGACCATCGACAGCGGTTCGCGCGGGCCGTCCATTGCCATCTGGCGAAGCGCTCGGCCGAGTGGTCGGTTGTTCGGGCCGCCGGCCGGCGAGACGAGCACCGCCCGATCGATGCGGTCTGGGAACGTCGTTGCGAACTCGACGATGATCGGGCAACCGAGCGAGTTGCCGACGAACGTCGCCCGTTCGATGCCGACGGCGTCGCAGTACGACACGAGTGCCCTCGCCAGACCCGGTAGGTCGAGCGCGCGGTCGGGTCGCATGCTCCGTCCCATTCCGGGCAGGTCCGGCACGAACGTGTTGTGGCGGGAGGCGAGACGGGCGGCCGTGGGCTCGAGGTACGTGCCCGAGATCCCGAACCCGTGGACGTGAACGATCGAGTCGGCACCCGAACCAGCGTCGAGGCAGACACGGTGGAACACTGGTAAGCCATCGACGATGACCCAGGCGGGCACAAGCGGGGGGACCGGTCGTCGCGGCACGGCCTCACCATAAGTCACCGGCACAAGGGCACCTGCAGCGACCACCGCTGAGCCGCGACCTCGGTTCTCGAGAAGTTCAAAGCGTTCTCACCCGGAACAGGTGATTCACGCTCACCCGATCGACGTCTACGGTTCAGGCTGTGATCGATCGCCTCGACGCGTGGGCAATGGAACCGGACGGACTCCGCGATGACGAGTTCGCATTGCAGAAGAAACGATGGCTCGCGACCTAGAGTGCGGCGGGCGTACACACGGCGAGACGCCGCCGTCCCACGTCCGCAGCCGAATATAGGAAACCGCCAACTTCAAACAAGGAGATTCAATGCTTGCATACGACTACCCGCTGATGGGCCTCTTCTGGACGATGCTCTGGTTCTTCCTGTGGTTCGCCTGGTTGATGCTGCTGTTCCGGGTGTTCGCCGACATCTTCCGGAGCAAGGACATGGGCGGGCTCGCCAAGGCGCTCTGGTCGATCTTCGTGATCTTCCTTCCGTTCCTCGGCGTCCTCATCTACGTCATCGCCCGGGGCCACAAGATGACCGAGCGAGACATCGCCGACGCGCAACGGAACGAAGCCGCATTCCGCTCGTACGTGCAGGACGCTGCGGGCAGTGGCGGAGGTACCGCCGACGAGCTCGCCAAGCTCGCCGACCTCAAGGCCCAGGGAGTGCTCACCGAAGAGGAGTTCGCCCAGCAGAAAGCCAAGTTGCTGAGCTGAACCGGTCTGCGGAGCAGGGCGCCCCATGAACGCAGAATTCTTCCGCACTTCGCCGCTGCGACCGCGTGATTGGAGCGAAAGGTGCGCGGAGTCCGAGGTCGCCGAACACGGCGTCTCGGACTCCGCGACGACCTTGATCTTGGCGCCGGTTCTCGTTCGAATGCCCGACACACACTGCTCGGGAACGAACGGGGCCGGCATCGCCGATCCGCCGGTGCTGCAGGGGCTTTCGCTTCTCGCGGCGCGCCTGCAGGAGCGTCATCCGGCGGCGTCACCAGCGATGGTCCAGAGCTGCATCGAGGTCGCGGTCAGGAGCTTCGACACCGCCCGGGTGCGGCTGTACCTCCCGATTCTCGTCGAACGTTCCGCCTCGGACTCGCTTCGGCACGCGACGCATCCGTCGGACCAGCGAACACGTCGAACCGTCGACTGATCTGAACCCAACAGGAGACAATGATGGCTGCCGCCAAGACACCGACCAAGACACAGCGGACGAAGCGAACCAAATCAGCAGCCCCCCCTCGCCTTTCAGAAGCGCAGCTGTCGGAGGTCCTCGCCCTCATGAAGCAGGCCAAGACGGTCGAGCTGAAGTTGACCGTCCCCGAAGGCAGTTACCGGTCGACCGCGCTCGCCCTCGGACTCGATCCGTTGGACGCCCAACTCCGGCAGGTGACGTTCTTCGACACGCCGGATCTCGCCCTCAACAAGGCCGGAGTTGTCGTGCGCGCCCGCCGCAGCCAGGGCGGACCCGACGACACGGTGATCAAGCTGCGGCCGGTGGTGCCTGCCGACCTGCCTGAAGACCTGCGCGCGCTGCCCGATTTCGGCGTCGAGGTCGACGCAATGCCGGGCGGCTTCGTCTGCTCGGCATCGTTCAAGGCCAAGTTGAGCAAGAATCACGTGCGCGCCACCACACTCGGCGAGCGCCAGATCAGCAGACTTTTCTCCGCCGGACAACGGGAGTTCTACGCGACCCATGCTCCAACCGGCGTGGAGCTCGACCAGCTGTCCCTCCTCGGCCCGCTCAATGTGCTGAAGCTCAAGTTCGTCCCGAAGGACTTCGGGCGGAAGATGGCCGTCGAGCTCTGGTTGTACCCCGACGGATCGCGGGTGCTCGAGCTATCGACGAAGTGTGCGCCCAACGAGGCGTTCCAGGTTTCGGCCGAGGCTCGGGCCTACCTGGGCGACCGCGGCGTCGACCTTGCCGGCGAGCAAGCGACGAAGACGGCAAGCGCGCTGAAGTTCTTCTCCGACGAGCTGAAACGCGGGTGAGTGCCGTACTGTAATCACACGCGCAGTGATGAGGTCGCTACTTACGGAGATGGTGTGTCGGTCGCGTCGACCGCGACAGCGCACCATCGCCGGGGGCCTGGGGCCGACTGACGCTGCGGTCGAACTGATCGGCCATCAATCACCAGAACTGATCTCCCACATTCCGTGAAAGCAAGAAAGGCCACGACATGCGTGCCATCCGTCCATCGAGGATGTTTCATCGAGCCGTCGTTGTCGTGGTCGTGATGGCAACAGTGGTCGCGGCCTGCTCGGGCGACGACGACGACGAAACGACGAGCTCGACCGAGCCGCCTTCGAGCACCGAGGCGGCGCCGCCGCCGACCGACGCCGTCGACACGACGGAGCCACCCGCGACCGATACCACACCACCGCCCACCGCGCCGGGTCTGGTCCTCGGCTACTTGCGCCCGGCGCCGGGTCTGCTCCTCGATCTGTCCGGAGCGCAGCAGGCCGCGCTCCAGCTGGCGGCCGAAGACATCGCCGCGGCCGGTGGGGTGCTCGGTGGGTCACTCGAGGTCCTGACGGTCGACGAGCCGCCCGACGGAGATGTCGCGGCGTCGGTCAACGACGTGCTCGATCAGGGAGCGAACGGCATCTTGGGCCCGGTCGGCTCGACGTCGGCTCGCGCAGCGTTGCCAACGCTCGGCGAGCGAGGGAGCATTGCCTGCTCGGCGTCGGCGACAGCTCCGGACCTCACGGCTGACGGCACGGGAGTGTTCGTCCGTACCGCGATCTCCGACTCGGTCACGGTCCAGTTCGTGGCGGAACAGCTGACTGCTCGGCGTGATGCAGCGGGCCTTGCCGAGGGTGAGGTCTATCAGGTCGCGATCGTCGCCCGCGATGACGACTACGGCATTCAGGCCGGTAACGGCTTGGCTGCCGCCTTGTTGGCGCGCGACATCAACGCTCGCGTCGTGTCGTACCCCTCTCGCCGAGTCATCTTCCGTGACGAAGCGGCCGACGTGGCGGGTTCGAATCCAAATGCCGTCGTGATGGTGTCGTACGCAGAATCGACGCGACTGATCAGTGACCTACTGACCGCCGGCGTCCCCGCGACCGCTCTCATCGGTCTCGACGGTTCGTTCGATCCACGGCTGGCGGAGGCGTCGGTTCCGAGCAACCCAGTCGCGGTCGATGGGCTCGAGGTGATCGGCACCACGGGGAGCCGGGCGTTCATCGATCGCCTGGTCGCGATCCCTGACACCCAACAGGTGATCTACGGCGCCCAGATGTACGACTGCGCGATCGTGATGGCGCTCGCCGCGCAGGCCGCCGGTTCGACCGATCCGGCGGTGTACGGGCCGCTGCTCGTCGACGTCACCTCGGAGGGTCGTTCCTGTTCGACGTACGAGGACTGTCTCGCCCAACTCACCGCCGGCGACGACATCGACTACGAGGGCGTCAGCGGCGGCATCCGCTTCGATGAGAAGGGTGACGTGCTCGAAGCCCGGTTCACGGTCGGACGTTTCACTGACGCGACGCTCGAGGAGGTCTCGTCGACCGATGTCGATCTCGACGAGATTCTCCAAGCGGAAGCCTTCGCCCAAGCGATCTTCGTCACACGCTTGCAGCAGGTCCTCACCGTCCTCGGCTACTACGAAGGACCCATCGACGGGATCTACAGCGAGGCCGTCACGGCCGCAGTCGGGGCCCTTCAGGCCGACCTCGGTGTCCCGGTGACGGGTGTGTACGACGAGGCCACCGATGCCGCCCTGCGCGCCCGTCACGGCGACATCACCGCGCTGCTCGGCGACTCGGTCGCCGGCATCCAGCAACTGCTCACGGATCTCGGCTTCTACAGCGGGCCGATCGACGGTGTCTACTCGGCCGCCACGGTCGAGGCGATACGCGGTCTCCAACGTGAACTGGGCGTCCCGGAGACCGGACTGCTCGACGCGGCAACGCTCCGGGCGGCCTACGAGCGCGGGATCACGACCGGCAGCACGCCTCCACCGGAGCCTCCGACGACGGAACCACCGGCGACCGAACCGCCGTCAACGGAGCCGCCAGCGCCGACGACGACTGCCGCGCCGGCCCCCGTTCCTGAGCCAGAACCCACCCTCATCGAGGTGCTCCGTGGTGACGCTCGGTTCACCACGCTCGTCGAGCTCATCGACCAGAGCGGCTTCGCGCCCGACTTGAGCACGATCGGACTGATCACCGCCCTAGCGCCCACCAACGACGCGTTCACGGCGATGGACCCCGCCGACCTCGACGCGCTCCGCCAGGACCCCAACCTGGTTGCCGGTGTGCTCAGCTACCACATGCTCGTCGGCGAGTTCACGCTCGCCGAGCTCGCCGCACTTCCGAGTGTCCAAACTGTGTACGGCGCACCGATCACGGTCACCTTCGATGGTGCGACCGTCCGCTTCAACGACGCGGCGGGCATCGCCCCCGAACTACCAGCCGGCAACGGAACGGTGATCGCAATCGACGGCGTGCTGACCCTCCCCGAGACCTGACCCGGGTGGCCGGGTCAGCCTGGAACAAGTGATGACCCTCTACATCGTTCGCCACTCACTGGCCGTGCCGAAGAAGCAGTGGACAGACGACGATGTCGATCGGCCACTTACCAAGCGAGGGATCGCCCAGTCGGAGGTTCTCGCGAGATGGTCGATGGGAATCGACCTGAGCTCCATCCTGTCCAGTCCAACTCGTCGGTGCCTCGACACGGTCGCTGGCATCGCCGCCGCCCACGACCTTCCGGTGCTGGTTCGAAGCGAGTTGGCGATCGGTGACGAACAGGCCGCGAAGGATCTCGTCGCCACACTGTTGGCCGACGGTCTCGACGTACTCATCTGCACGCACGGGGAGAACGTGCTTCCCGTCCTTCGCGCGATTCGACCTCGCGTGATCTCAGGGAAGAAGTGGGCGTCGAAGGGTTCGGTGTGGACACTCACGAACAGCGATCGCGGAATCGTGGCCTCCTACACGCCGAACGCTGATCTCTTGCGCTCCGACGAACCGCACTGAGGTCCCTACGGGAGTCGATAGGTGACACCGCCGAGCGACGCTGACACGAGGATCCCGAGCGGCAGGGTGCCCCAGTAGCTGAGCCCCAGCCCGAGGTTGCCGAGGAACAGCATCAGGAGCCAGGTGGACGGGAACGTCGCCACGAGGAACACTGCGGCAAACACCAACGCGGCCTTGAACATCTCAAACGCTCCTTCGGGAATGCATGGTCGACTCGGACAGTAGCCCGATCGGGTGAGTCGCTCGCGGACTCCCGACTGTCTACGCGTCGCTCGCGGCCAACTCGGTGACGCGATCACCGTCGGCCCGATCGGAGTGCTCGGCGACGGCGTCGCCGTAGAGCAGCGTCACCGCGATCGCGCCGAGTGGCATGACCAACACGTTGCACATGGTGACGATCAGCGACAGCGTCCACAGCGGCAGGCCGGTGAAGGCGACGAGCAGGGCGAGTCCCACCATCAAGCCGATCCCGCCGAGGACGGTGTACACGACGCTGACAAAGACCGCCGTGTGCCACCACCGCTTTCGCACGAGCGACGAGCTTCGAGCGAGCGATCGCCGACGCGTCGACTCCCTCGAGCATCGTGACGGGCGCCATGAACTGATAGCGCACCAACTGGCAGATCGCGATCGGGATGCCGATCACCGTGATGCCCAGCACCAGGACGATCACCGCCGCCCTCGCGAACCCGAATGCCAGGTCGCGCGCCCGGGTCCAAACGGCCCTGATCGCGGCGATCGCGGTGACTCGGCCGCCCGTCGCGGCCTGGCCCACGATCCAGGCGACCGCGGACGCGGCGACGACGAACGCGCCGGCACTCGTGAGCCCGCTGATCAACGCCGACATCACAAAACGGGTCGCACCGTCGCCGTCCTCCGACCCTGTCAACACGTCGTTGCCGACCAGCGGTGCATGTCGGATGAGGCCGGCGATCACGGAGGCCACGAGGACGAGTGGGATGTTGAGGACACCGATCGCAGCGAACGTCAGGGGGTGGCGTCCGTACAGCGTGAGCGAGGCGCGTGCGATCTCACCGGCCCGCCGCCGGCGCACCACCGGAACTGGCTCGACACGCTTCCACGACGTCCGTCGGATGAGGAACCGCGCCAGCAGGGCGACGACCAGGATGCTGAGCAGGATGCGGACCGGCGAGGACTGGTACTCGATGAACTTGACGGAACCCCACTCGACCACGCCGCAGAACGCATCGATCACCTGCGTCGCCTGCGAGTCACCTGTGGGCACGACGAACGCACTGTCCCGCAGACCCTCGTACCAGTCGACCGGCTCGGTCCAGCGAGCCTTTCCGGCTGGGCCGGTCGGCCCGTTGTTCGGGTCCGAATGACGCTCACCCCAACGACCGTCGAAGGCCAACCACGCGAACGGGTCGGTCGGATCGTCAACCGTGTCGGGCAGCAACACGACGTCGGGCTCGACACGAGTCGACGGAGCGTCGGTGTTGTCGCAGCCGAAGCCCTCGGCGCCGCTGCGCCCCATGTACAGCGCGGCACCGAAGTAGCTGGCGTGGGATCGTGCCGACGAGTACACGACCGGGTGCGTGCCCTCGCGCTCGAGCTTGTCCGAGTCCCAGTCCGCCTGCTCGCCGCCCGTGTGCTGCGCGTAGCCGACGCCGAGCGGTTCCACCTCCAACGCCTCTTCGACCGACGAGGCGGGGAACAGGATCTGGATGAACTCCCAATCGCTTTCGTGTTTGTTGTTCCAGTCGTTGTAGTACCAGTAGAGCCAGTACTGGACGGCGAGCAAGTCGGGACGGTCGGCCTGTTGCGCGACGTGGGCGTAGACCGCGGCGGGCTGCAGCGCGGCGTAACGGTTGAAGTCGCGCTCGTACAGGCACCCGGGCTGCAGCGAGTCGCCGGGAAAGTCGAGGTAGAAGCCCTCCCCCAACTCGAACAGGTCACTCGCCGCGGGCGCGCGCATCACGGTCGGATCGCCGTTGCCGACCTGCCGTAACGCGATCTGCCGGTTGTCGAGCACGACATCGACGGCCATCGGGGCGAACGGCTCGCCGGACGTGTCGCACTCCTCTTCCTGATCCTTGAGCATCACGATCGGCGCATAGCGATCAGCGAGCTCCTGCGCCGCGGCTGCGTCAGCGGCGGGATCGGCGAACGCCGTCGCCGGAACGGTCGCCATCGCGACGACGGGAAGTCCGAGCACCACGAGACCAAAAGCTCGCCAACGCGATGCCACACGACGATCGTGTCACAACCACGTCACGCGAAATCGGATGCCCACCGCCTGAGCAAATCGCGCGGTCGTGGTTTCCTGCTGTGGCGGCCCACCCACTCTGGGTGATGCGCGGCGATCCGGGATGCGCTTGAATGGGTGTTCGTCAGCATCGGGGTTGGGAGCGCCATCATGGAGCTTCGGAGATCAGTCGTGATCATCGCGTCTGACATCGCGCTGATCGCAGCGCTGGGGGTGTTCGTGGTGCCGACCGACGCGTCGGTGCCGGCCAAACGGGCCCACGATTCGCTCTCGCCCGCTGCCGCCCCGCCACCCATCCCCATTACGACCTCTCGTGCCAGTCCCACCTCCGAGACGGCACCTGGTGGGGTCGCGACGTCGTCGCCACCATCAGATCGGACGGTCGCTGCCGCATCGCCGCCCTCCCCCGGCCCCAACGCGAAGCCCGACGGACCCGCTCCAGCCGCGGCGCCACCAACCACCACCTCGTCGGTGCCGCTGAATCTCACCGACGCCCAAACCGTCGTTCCAACCGTCGTCGAGCAGACGAGCGAATACGTACTCGACATTCCGTTCATCGATCTGCACGAACCGGTGATCTCGGGAGGCCAGGACGAGATCGACCAGGGCAGCGTCACGGCGGTCGATTGGTCGTCGGAGGGGTATCCAGCGTCCTGCCTGCCCGGCGACGGATGCACGGTCTGGTTGGCGGGGCATCGAACGACGAACGACGCAGTGTTCGCCCGTGTGCCCGAGCTCGCCGCCGGCGCCGTGGTCCAGATTCACTTCCGCGGCCAGATCTACACCTACACGGTCACCGAGTCGGTGACGGTGCCGGGATCATCGCCCCCGTCCGTGATCGCCGGCGACCTGGTGCTACAGACTTCGGCGCCCGGTGATCAGCGTGTCTTGATCTACGCCGAGGCCACGGCGCCGTAGCAGTTCCGGACGGCACGGTCGAATCACCCTGCGGGGGTGACGCACGCGGATCGCGCGCCGCCGATTCTCGGATGTACGACGACTGTCGGGTGATGTTCCTGGAAGGAGTGCGCTCTTGATCGCGGCCCAGAGCGACATCACGGATCGCGTCGCCGACTCCGACATCACCGGCGCGGAAATCGTCATCGCCGTCGTCGTCCTCGTGATCTCGTGGTTCGCCGCGCGCATGGCACGCCGCGCGGTCCTCGATCTCCTCGCCAAGCTGTCGGGAGTCAGCGA
Source organism: Ilumatobacteraceae bacterium (assembly GCA_963776935.1). Classification (GTDB taxonomy): domain Bacteria; phylum Actinomycetota; class Acidimicrobiia; order Acidimicrobiales; family Ilumatobacteraceae; genus JALOLG01. The sequence goes on from CAVZOP010000002.1 coordinate 1,447,338, forward strand.
GGACCTGCGCCAGCTCGCCGGCCGCTTCACGAAGTACTTCGTGCTGCTCATCGGCGTCGGAGTCGCCCTCACAGTCCTCGGTGCGTCGGTCCAACCGTTCATCACCGCGGCCATCATCGTCGCCGTCGTGGCCGGGCTCGCCTTGCGTGGTGTCGCGGAGAACTTCGCAGCCGGCGTCGTCATCCAGACCCGTCGACCGATCCAGCTCGGCGATGACATCCGCTCCCTGAATCACGGCGGAGTCGTACGCGAGCTGAATGGGCGCTCGGTCGTCATCGAGACCGATGACGGTCAGACGGTGCACCTTCCGAACAGCAAGGTGCTGGAGAACCCGATCGTCAACAACTCGACCACCGCCGCCCATCGGACGGAGGTCGAGGTGCGCTCGGCGGGTTCCGACGACATCGACGCAACGGTGGACGCGGTTCTCACCGCGACGACGGCGGTCGCAGGGGTGCTCGCCGATCCGGAGCCAGTCGTGCTCGTACGCTCGATCGCGCCAGAGGGTGTGACCACGGTCGTCCGGTTCTGGCACGATCCGACGTCGGGATCGCAGGTCGCCTCCGCCGTCGTGCGGGGAATCGCCGCCGCCGAGCGGGGTCGGGGAATCGTTGCGACGGTGGTGGTGACGCCACCCGCTGCATCACCGGCGCCCCCGTCGCCGACGCCCGGTGGCGGCCCGTGAGCAGCTGGGACCCACCACTGTGGTACTCGCGGCTCGGCGGCATCGCCTGGCGGGCGGTGGTCATCGTGATCGCCGTCGGCATGCTCGTGACGGGCACGATCGCCCTGAGCGCCGTGGTCCTCCCGGTCGTGCTCGGTCTCCTCTTCACGTGTGGGTTGCGCCCCGTATCGGCGTGGCTCCAGCGGCGTCGAGTCCCGGACGCGGCGGCGGCCGCCCTGACGATCCTCTTGCTCATGGCCGCACTGTTCGGCGTCGTCGCGCTGACCATCAACGCTGTCGTCGACCAGTGGTCGGACATCGAGTCGCTCATCGACGAGGGCCGGGCCACGCTGACCGATGCGGCTGTGGACATGGGCGTGGAGCCCGATACCGCGGCGTCGCTCGACGATGACGTCACGGGTGCCGTCGGGTCGATCGTCGACATGTTGATGCGCGGGATCGTCACGGTGGTCCCCACCATCGCCGGCATCATCACCGCGGTACTGCTGAGCATCGTGGTGGCGTTCTTCTTCGTCAAGGATGGTCGTGCGATATGGCAGTGGATCGTGTCGCGCGTCGATACGCACGACGGCCTCGTCGACAACGTCGGCCGGCGCGTCTGGTCGACCCTGACCGGCTACATCATGGGCCAGACCGCGATCGCCGCTATCGACGCCACGTTGATCACGCTCGGCGCGCTCGTGCTGGGCGTGCCCGAGCCCGGCGCGATCCTCGTCATCACGTTCTTCGGTGCGTACGTCCCCTACATCGGCGCCACGATCGCCGGGTTCGTGGCCGTGCTTCTGGCCGTCGGCGACGGCGGCATCTCGAAGGGGCTGATCATGTTGTGCATCGTCGTCGCCGTCCAACTGATCGAGGGCAACCTCCTCCAACCGTGGATCCAGGGTCGGGCGGTGCGGCTGCACCCCTTGGTGATCGCCCTGTCGATCGCGGCTGGCGGCGCGCTGGCAGGTTTCCTGGGCGTCTTCCTGGCCGTTCCCGTCACGGCGGCGGGCGTCGTGGCCCTCTCCGAGCTGCGCGCGGCGGGCGTCGTGGGACCGGCTGTCCGCCCCCCGACGTCCGGGTGAGCGCACCGCGCTCGATGGCGATCAGTGCCCCGCCGGCAAGACGGCATGATCACTGTCGATCGTCTGCGTCGCCGTCATCATCCAAGTCGAAGAATCGCCTGATCCACGCCGACTTACGGGGCAGGATGCGCATCACGGGCAGCGAGAAGGCGACCCGCGAGATGCTCCCGAAGCGCTCGTGAACGACGGCGTCGAGCACCATCGCCAGCACCATCGCCCGACCGACGATGAAGAACCAGCCGAGCGTCACGATCGTCGTGCCGATGGCCCCGTACAGCTCCGACGCCCGACTGAGACGATTCGGCAGGTACAGCTGGCTCACCGCCTGCATGCCCGCCAGCGTCAGACCGACGAGCGCAGCGCCTGGGAGCAACGCTCCCGGATCGGTCGAGGCCCTCGGGAGCATCATCGACAGCACCACCCACGCCAGGGCGTAGACCGCCAAGGCGCCGACGAACGAGACGGTCGCCACGCCGAACCCGAGCTCGTGGCGGATCCGGTTGACGATCGCGGCGACCAGGCCGATGCCGCCGATCAGCCCGACGATCGCTCCGACGACCCGCATCGATGCCTTCGACTTCATGGGCAGTCGCCATGCCAGGCAGCTCGTCGTGACGAGCACCTTGCTCAGCGCACGTCCGGTGGATGCCATGCCGAACAACCCCAGCAGTACGGCCACCCAACGCGCCCTGCTGCCTTGCGACAAGGCGGAGTCGATCTGCACGGCCAGGCTCCCCGTGAGGCCGGCGCCATCGTTGACCGAGTCGGCGTCGATCCATGTCGCGGCGAACCCGGCCACGCCGACGATGAACAGCAGGAGCGGCACGAAGAACAGAAACAGCCGGAAGGCGATCGCGCTGCCCACGACCGTGCCCGCCGACTCGCGGTCGCGTTCGTAGATCCGCACGCCGACGTCGACGAGGGGTCGGTGTCGGTGCTTGGCGAACTGCAGGCTCAGGCGGCCCTGGCCCGAGCTGACCTGCGCCTTGCTCCACGCGACCATCGCCCGCAGGCTCGAGCCCGTCCGGGGCGGACTCGGATCCGCCGACGTCGCCAGCTCCTGGTCGGCACGGTCACCGGCATCGTCGGCGGGCGGATCGTCAGGGCTGTGCAGCATGCTCGAATCGATCTTTCGCTCAATGGTTCGCCCTCACGTCACCCGAGAAGGGTGACGCACGGTCTCGACTCCTCGATCAGGCTGGCGATCGGGACCCCGAGATCCGAGGCTGGGATGTGAATTCGAGATTCGAGATACGAGTGCGGGGGCGCCTGACACGTTCACTCGCCTCCGAGTTCGAACGACTTGACCTGTCCGTGTGTGAACTGCCAGTCGAAACGATGCTCGGAGGCGCGTTCGAGGATCAATCGGCGCTGTACGGAATGCTCCGCCAACTCGAGGGTCTGGGCCTCGAGCTGATGGAGGTCCGCCGCGTTTACGCTTCCGACGACCGGAGGGGCCATGGGGCCCCAGCACGTCGAGCCTGACGATCGGAGACGGGCTCGTGCTGGAGGCGATTGGCGCGATCTTGCCGTTCGGTGTCGGTGTGGCCTTGAGTCCGGTGCCGATCATCGCCGTGATCCTGATGCTGATGAGCGCCAGGGCACGGGTGAACGGTCCGATGTTCATCGTCGGCTGGCTGGTCGGATTGGCAGTCGGCACGGCCATCGCCCAGACGGGCATCGACGCTGATCGGGACGATCGGCGTGGCGATCCCCGTGGTGGTGCACATCGCGCTCGGCGACCGGACGCCGGCGATGCTGCAGCGCCTGCACTGGTGATGGCCCAGGACCTCGGCCAGGTGGGCGACGTGCTCGCCACAGAGCACGCCGACGCCCACGTGCAGGTCAACCGCACGGTCGACGACGCCATCGCCGCCGTCGGCGCAGTCGAGATGTGAGGACCGGGGCGGCGGACTCGTCAACCCGTCGTGTTGGCCCGATTGACAGGGCGTCCTGTCAGTTGGCGCAGGATGTCCTGTCACCATGGCGACGGAACCGGATCAGCCGCCGATCCAGACCGGGCGCTCAGATACCGTTGGTGCAGTGACCAGACCTGGCGTGCGGAGCTGTGCGCTGGCCGCCTTGCTGTTCGGTGCGTCGACGCCCGCCGCCTCGATCATCGCCGAGGACATGAAGCCGCTCGTGCTCGCCGGGCTGCTGTATCTCGGCGCCGCGATGGCGGTGGCGCCGTGGTGGATCGCTCGGCGCCCTGACCGTCATGCGTTGCAGCGTGACTGGCGACGGCTGGTCGTCGCGATCGTGGCTGGCGGGGCAATCGGGCCGGCATTGCTCACGGCAGGACTCGTGGACACTCCGGCAGCAACAGCATCGCTGTTGCTGAACATGGAGTTGGTCGCCACCGTCGTGCTCGCCGCAACACTGTTCCGCGAGCACCTCGGGCGCAACATGATCGCGGCCGCACTGCTCGTCACGGCGGCCGGGGTACTACTGGTGTGGGAGCCGGGCGCGTCCGTCAGCCTCGGTGCGCTGTTGATCGTCGGCGCGTGCGCCTGCTGGGGACTCGACAACAGCGTCACGGCCCGGATCGACCAGGTCAGCCCGCAACATGTCACGTTCCTCAAAGGGATCGTCGCAGGCAGCGTCAACGTCGCCCTCGGGCTGGTCCTCACTGGTGCCGGGAACGTGAACGGCTGGTCGGTGGTCGGTGCGTTGGTCGTCGGAGCACTCGGGTACGGGGCGTCGATCACGCTGTGGGTTCGCGGGGCGCAACAACTCGGCGCGGCCCGCGGTCAAGTGATCTTTGCCTCCGCACCATTCCTGGGCGCGGTGCTGTCGTGGGTCGTGCTGTCCGACTCGATCGACGCAGTCCAAATGATCGCGATGGGGATCGCCGCGGTCGGAGTCAGCCTGTCGCTTCGGTCCGATCACCTCCACGCCCATCACCATCACCTCATCGACCACACCCACGAGCACACCCACGACGACGCCCACCATGACCACGCCCATCCGGACAGCGTCGCCGGTCGCCACAGTCACGTACACGAGCACAGCGAACTCGCCCACGCCCATCCTCACGTTCCTGATCTTCACCATCGGCACCACCACTAGCGCCGAATGCCCAGTGAGTTGAGTTGGGCACCCGGACGTTCGCTGGCGCAGTAGACGTCGAGCTCGCCTTGCCGTCAGACGTCGAGACCGACGACCCGGAAGCCGAGGTTGCCGGTGGAGCTGTCCGGCGTGTTGGCACTCCGCGCGGCGACGCGGTAGCGACGGCAGTACGAGGTGTGACACAGGTAGGAGCCGCCGCGCATGACGCGATGGGTGCCCGATTCCGGTCCGGTCGGGTCGTGCCGGGCACTGGTTCGGTAGTAGGCGGGATCGAACCAGTCCGAACACCACTCCCACACATTGCCGGTCATGTTGTGCAGTCCGAATCCGTTCGGCGGGAAGCAGTCGACCGGCGCCGTGCCGGCGTATCCGTCGGCTGACGTGTTGTGGTTGGGAAACGTCCCCTGGAAGACGTTCATCCGGTATTCGCCATCGGGCTCGAGGTCGTCGCCCCACGGGTACACCGACGATGGCCGGCCGCCACGCGCGGCATACTCCCACTCGGCCTCGGTGGGCAGCCGCGCGCCGGCCCAGCGGCAGAACGCCTGAGCGTCGTTCCACGAGACGTGGATCACGGGATGTTCGGCCCGGCCGTCGAGCCCGGAATCCGGCCCGTCGGGATGCCGCCAGTCGGCCCCGTGCACCTGTCGCCACCACGGCGCGTTGACGACAGCGCGGGTATCTGGGAACTCGTCGGGCAGGAAGCCGGCGAACACGAACGACCATCCGAAGCGTTCGGCCTCGGTCACGAACCCGGTCTGGGCGACGAACTCCTCGAATCTGGCGTTCGAAACGGCAACGGAATCGATGCTGAAGGGGCTCAGTTCGACGGTGTGCACGGGCGCCTCGCCATCGGCCGGATATGCCTCGTGACCGGCCGAACCCATCCGGAAGCTGCCGCCGGCGAGGCGGACCAGCGTCGACGGGCTGGGACGGTCGCCGACGTCGGCCTCGACCTGGACGGGTCCTCCGGAGGCCCGACCGGACGACGGCGAACAACATGACCCACTCACTCGTCGCCCCACAGGACCGGCGACGGCGAGGACATAGTGCCAAGATTGAGGGGAACCGACGCTGCGAACACCACTCTCGGAGGGTGATTCGCACGAATCGGCGCGGTTGCAAGAATGGGGAATGACCTCGACTACCGACGGTGGTGCAGATCCTTCGAGCCCAACGCCACCTGACCGAATCGCCGACCCCGAGCCCGCCGCAGCGACCACGACGAGCGGGGGTCGTATCCGCGGTGCCGTCGCCGTTGGGCTCGGCGTGCTCACGATCGTGGTGCTGATCCCGACCACGGTCGCGGTCTGGGCGCAAGCGACGGTGTTCGACAGCGAGAAGGTGGCGAGCATCGTCGGTGACGCGTTGGCCGAACCCGAAGTCTCGGCGGCGCTGGCCGACTATGTGACCGAGCAGGTGTTCGCGGCCGTTGACATCGACGCCGTGGTGAGCGATCTGTTGCCGGACCAGCTCGACCGGTTGGCGCCCGTGATCGCAGACGGCGCCCGAACGGCCGTGGATCGAAGGCTGACGGCTGTGATGGCGGATGCCGATGTCCAAGATGTGATCACCGAGGTCGTCGAACGAGCACATCGGCGCGCCATGCAGTTGCTCGAAGGTGACGGCTTGGTCGACGGCATCACGGTCGTCGACGGCGAGGTGAGCGTGAACCTGCTGCCGCTGATCGGCCGCGGCCTGACGCAGCTCCAAGACATGGGGTTGTTCAGCAGTCTCGACGTGCCCGAGTTGACGGCGGACGGCGATCCGGATGACCAGATCGCCGCGCTCGAGGATGCGACCGGCCGCGACCTGCCCGCCGACTTCGGCCAGCTCGTCGTCTACCGCAGCGAGACCCTCGCCGACCGCCAGGCGTCATTGCAGAGCGCCCAGAGTGTCTTCGCGTTCGCCAAGCGCGCCGTCTGGGTGCTGGTCGCGCTCACGGTCGTGCTGCTGGTGGCCACCATCGTCGTTGCCCGCGACCGCTGGCGAGCGGTCCTGGTGCTCGGGCTCAGTGGCATCGCCGCAATGGTCTTCATCCGTTCGGCGGTCCGACGCGTGGCCGACGACGCCCCGGAGCTGGCGGCCCGGCCAGGCGGTCGCGCTGCGATCTCGGCCATCCTCGACGGGGCAACGACCGGGCTGCTACGGCTGGCCGGCCTGTTGCTGATCGTCGCTGCCGCGGCCGTGGCGTTCGCGCTGCTCCGTCGCCGCTGGCGCCGCGGCGACCTCATCCTGGTGGGCGCGATACTGCTTGGTGTTGTGGTGGTCGCCGTGCTCGGCATCAGCATCGTCTCGCTGATGGTGGGGATGGTCCTGGCGATCATCTCGATCCTCGTGGCCCGGAGGTACCTGCCCGAACAACCAGCGGTGCCTGAACAAACCACGATGGCGACGACGCCGGCATAACGCTCGGCGACTGACACGTCACCGCTGTGCTCACGATGTCGACGCGTCGGCCTCGATGGCGTCGTTGTCGGCCTTCAACTCCTTCTGCTCCACCTTCGACGCCTGCGTCATCGCCGCTTCGATCCGTGCACCCATGTCGGCGACGCCGACCACGATGAGCCCTGCATCTCCTTTGTCGAGGTGTTCACCCAGTTCCTTCAGATCGCCGCGACTCATCCCCGCCGCGGCGTGACCGGCGACGGCACCGAGCAGGGAGCCGCCGGCCGTCGTTCCGGCGATGACCCCACTCCCGATGGCGGCGAACGGGAACAGCACGAGCACCAGCCCAGTCGCCAGCCCGACCCCCGCACCGAGCGCACCACCCACCCGGGTGGGTGTCTCGTGCTTCTTCACGATCTTGACCTTGCCGTCGGCGCGCCGCTCCACGACGGCGGCGTCGTAGGCGTCCATCAGGTCCGCCTCGAGATGCAGCTGTTTGATCGCTTCGTAGTCGGCGAGGGCGCCGTCAACGCTCCCGTACACCCCGACGTATGACATGAACGTGTCGATCGCCATTGGAACCTCCTGGGTCTGGTCCCATTCAGCGTCGGCGGCGGCACTGATGCCTCACCCGCCAGGGGTGATCACCCGGCGAGTGGGTGGGCGGATGTGAACTGCTCGTCGTTCCCTCCCCCGGTACGGGTGCGGCCCAGCGGTGCCGACGGTCGTATCAGTGCCGATTCCAGCCCGATTTCACCCCAAACAGGGTGATGCGCAACTCACCCACCCGGGTGTTGGATCGAGATGAAGTCGTAAACCCGTGATCTTGACCCGTCCAGACCCGCGATCGATGGAGATGTCAGCGATGACCGATGTCAGCTGTACCTCAACCGCCCCGACGCTCCCGTCGCGCGCCTTCCGTCGAACACGACTGACGACGCAACTGGACTCAGCGTGCGACCGCACCATCACCCTCATCTGTGCCCCGCCGGGCACCGGAAAGACGACACTCGCGTCGGATTGGGTGTCGAGCCGACCGGATCTCTCGGTGGTCTGGTTCAACATGGACGTGCGAGGAAACGATCTCGACGCTGTGTACGAGGAGCTCACCGAGCATCTCGACCGGCTCGGCCAACTCGCCGACGCGCACCGCACGGCGATCGCCGACAGCAGTTCGCTCGCCGACCGCCTGGCCAGGTCCCGCGCGGTTGGTGCCGATGTCGTCGTCGTGCTCGACGACGCCCACGAGATCACCGACCGGTCGACTTGGCACGACCTGCATCGACTCGCCGTCGCATCGCCGGCGTGGCTCCATTGGATCATCGTGACGAGGGCGGACCCGCCGTTGGGCATCCAGCGACTGCAGCTCCAGGGACGGCTCGCCCAGATCCGTGTGACCGACCTCGCGTTCGACGTGGAAGAGGCGACCGCCTTCATGGCCTGGTTCGGACTGGACATCCCGGCCGACGCCGTGCGGGGGTTGGTCCGGTGGTCCGAGGGATGGGTGGCCGCGCTGTGCCTGGCGGCACGAACGATGCTGTCCGAAGCGGTCGAGACGCGTCCGTGGGAGCGCATGGGCGCGAGCGAATCGCTCGTTCTCGACTTCTTGATCGAGGAGGTCCTGGACCGCGTGACGCCGGCCGATCGACGGTTCCTGTTGCGCACCAGCGCCGCCGACCTGCTCACGCCCGAGCTGGCCGCGCTGCTCACGGGGAACACCAACGCCGGCGAACGCCTCCACCGGCTCGAACGGGCAGGCACGTTCCTGTTGCAGGTCGATTCGAGCGGTACCAGCTACCGGTACCACGGAATCATGGCGGCCCTGCTCCGCGCCCGCCTCAACGACCAGATGCCCACCGAAGCGCGAGCGCTCGTGAGCGCGGCTGCCCTCTGGTACAGCGAGCACGGCTATCTGGACGAAGCCGAGCGGCACGCCGTTCGCGCCGGCGACTGGGATCTCGTCGGACAACTGCGAGCCAAGCGATGCGCGGACCACTTGATCCGGACGGGTGCGCTTCCCTCGACGCTGGGCAGCCCGACGTCAGGATCCGCGTCTCCGGCACCGTCGATGCAGCTGCTCGCGATCGTTGACGCGATGCGGCAGCGGGACCGTCGGACAACCGAACGGGCGTTGGCGAAGGGGTCCCACGCGATCGACGTCTCCGAATCTCATCCGGCCGTGCAGTTGCTTCGGGAGCTCCTCCTCGTCGAGCGGTCTCGATGGCTGCCGACGGCGACGGGCCCTGGGCAACGGTCGTCGAATGCTCGCATCGTGCAGCACGTCGAGGACCCGGCCGTGCGCCAGGCGCTCAGTTCGTACGTCCTGGTTCGTGAGGGCGAAGCGTTCCTCGTCGGATGTCGTGAGGACGCCGCGCGTCACTGCTTCGACGAGGTCCTCGTATTGCCCGAAGCGACCGATTGGGCGCGCCGGGAAGCGGACGCGATTCTCGCCGTCATGGATGCCGCGGCGGGAGATCCGGGCCGCGCCGCATCGATCAGCAGGTGCTCACACTCGGCCGGTACGGCCGACGCCCTCGCCTGGGAGCACCTGGCCGCGGCGATCACGCACGGCCTCCGGGGTGAGATGGCCGGCCTGCGCACTCGCACCGATGCGCTCACCTCGACCGACGCTCCCCGTTCGTGGTTGCTGGAACAGTGCACCCGGGTGCTCAGCGGGATTACGACGTGGCGGCCACCGAGCATCGCCCCGAGCATCGCCCTCCCCCCATCGGGTCTCCCCACTTCCGTCGCGGTGGCGCTCGGCGTCGTGGAGACCATCGATCGGCAGGGTCGCGCGTGCGCGATCGGTGGCGAGCTCGAACACACCATCGGCGTCGCCCGCCGCGCCCTCGCTGACGCTTCACTGCGGCGGCTCGACGGCTGTCTCGCGCCGTGGCGGGACGAGACGACGTTGTCGAACGAACACCCTCGGAGTGTCGTCGAGCTCAACGTGTTGATCGCCATCGCCGAACTGCGTCACGAACGTGAATCCTCCGCGCTCGAGTGGGTCGACCGGGCGATCGCTCTCGCCGCGCCTGCCGCACTGTGGGGCCCGGTGCTGGCGCGGGAGCGCGAGCTTCGCGTCCTGCTCGAGCGACACAGCTGGGAGCTCGGTGCGTCGAATTCGGCGGCCGTCGAGATGTTGGACAACCTTCGCGCTGACCAGGTGCCGCCCGTCGCGGTGCTCACCGACCGCGAACGAGTGGTGTTGCACTATCTGCCCACGCTCATGTCGAACACCGAGATCGCGGCCGAGATGCTCGTCTCCGTGAACACCGTGAAGACGCACCTCAAGTCGATCTACCGCAAGCTCGGCGTCGAGCGTCGCCGCGACGCCTTGCTACGCGCCCGACAAGTCGAACTGCTCTGACACCGCACACCCCACCATCTCGTGAAGTTTCGGCGCCCTGTGAACGCCGAAACTTCACGAGTTGGGGCTGAACTAGCCGAGGATCTGCGCCTTGGCGGCGGCGAACTCTTCGTCGGTGAGGATTCCCTGCTCGTGGAGGGAGCCCAGTTCCTTCAGTTGTTGCATCGCGTCCGTGGAGATCCCGCTGGGGGCCGGCGCCGGGGCCGGCGCGTACTGGACTGGTGGGGCAGCGGCCATCTCCTGGTACGCCTGTGCGTCTGCCGCTTGTTGGTCGCGGTTGTCCTGACGCCGGCGAACTCGTCCGGACACCGCGGTGGCCGTTCCGGCCACGACGGCCGTGGTGGCCGCCGCTCGCATCAGTGGTCGACGTCGCATCATGATGATGTCTCCTTTGGGTCGTTGTGTCAGTTGGCCGAAGCCAGGAGCGATTCGAGTTCCTCGATGAGGTCCTGAGGGATCCTCGCCCCCTCGAGGAGCACTCCGCCTGCGTTGCGGACCGCCTGGACGAATGGAGTCGCCCACGTGTCCTCCCACACCAGCAACGCCGCCGACGAGCCAGGCTCGATCGACTCTGCGGCGTGTTGAATGTCCTCGTTGCCGATCACGCCTCCCACTTCACCGTCCAGCGGCGCGAACACCGCGGAAAGATCGCCGTCTTCGTCGACCTCGATCACGAGGACGTCGCCGGCTTCGTTCCTGCTGATGACGACGAGGTCGAGGATCCTGATCAATCCTGCTTCGACGAGGTTGACGAGCTCGGGAACGATCTCGCCCTTGAACTGGTTCCCGGGGAACCCGACGATGATGTACTCGACTGGACCGAAACTCATGGTGCCTCCGTTGGGTTGCTTCGACTGGTGATGGCAAACATCACGTCTGTTGGTATGGCGGTGGTGTCTGTTGAGTGGTCGTCGCCGCGATCGTCACGTCCGGTGCCGGTGCGGCGGCGGCCTGTCGCTCGGCGGCGAGTCGATCGAGCTCCTGTTGGCGGAGGGCGTCGGCTTCCGCCGCCTCCAGATACTGGAGTCGACCCGTCAGCCACCCGATCAGCGAGCTGATCACCAGTCCGAGAATGCCGTACACGATCATCGCGAACAGAACCGACGTCTCGAAAATCGACTCGACGTTGCCGCCCGTCGTCCCGAGCTCGATCGGGGTGAAGATGCCTCTGAACGGTTCCATCACACGGTCGAGGTTGCGGTATGCCCACTGGGTGAACTCCGCAGACGGGTTGGCCCCGAAAAGGAGGAGGAAGAAGCCGATGAACAGGATGATCTCGACCACGATGATGTAGAAGTACAACAGGTAGCTGATGACACGGGTGACCGTGACGACCACCTTCCTGGGTCCGATGGCGGGGACGTTCTGATTTGTCATGTGGTCCTACTTCCGGTCCATCACGACCTGGCACCGCTCGTCCGGCCACGGTCGACAGAGTGCGTCATGCATCCCGTTGTACGTGTCGGGCGGAATCGCGACATCACCTGCAAAGGGTGAACAGTACAGGGATCGCTTCGATGCGGTGGCCGATCCGGGGGATCTCGAGTGCGGGATTCCGGGCGCCGCGATCAACTCTCCGGCTTGCGACTCGTGTTCAACAGATCAGGCGACGCCAGCGCCTCGCGCGTCATCGTGAGATCGATCGCTCGGTAGTCGGGGGCGGACAGCGTCTCGGTCATCGATCGCGGCCACAGTCGCTTGGCGCTGACCACGTTGACCTCGGTAGCGATCACGAACAACTGTACGATCACGCTGACATACGCAAGGAGACCGATCGTCGACCGAAGGGCCCGTACAGCCCGGACATCCGTGTCACGACGTCTTTTACGTAGAGACCGCCGATCAGGGTGACGACGTAACTCCCGACGGCGATGATCAACGCACCGGGCAGCAGAACGCGCGTCTGGACGGATGTGGCGATCGCGAGGTGATACACGGCGATGGCGACGCCGATGCTCATGGCGATGTTGGCGACGGCGACCAGGACGACTCCGCCCCACGGCAGATCGGCCGCGACGCTCAGTCCGGCGACGACCGTCGTTCCGATCAGGTCGAGTCCGAGGAGAGCCATGATGGCGATCGCACGAAGGATCTTCGGTGCCATGCCCGGTCGGCGAAAGCGCGCGACCCCCCACATCGTGTTGACGCCGTCCTGCAGCACTCGAACGACACCGAGCCCGCCCCACAGCGTGACCAGCAACGAGAGCAGGAGCACCCAACGATTGGCGCTGAACTCTGAGACCCTGCGCTCGATCTCGGCCTGTGTTGTCCCCGCCTCGGCGAACGGCACCTTCGACCAGAGCGCTTCGAGAATCCCCTGGAGTGCATCTGGTCGATCTCTGAAGAGCCACGTCGACGCGGTCACGAACACGATCACCGCTGGGTACAGCGAGAAGAACCCGTAGTAGGAGATCAGCGATCCGAGCCACGCGCCGTGGTCCTCGCTGTATCGCTTGAACACCGCATACGTGAAGCCAATGGTCCGGTGACGGCGCTGCAGCGCGTCGACTTTGCCCCTGAGACCGTCCATCATGGAATCACACGATGGCCTGTCGTGCGAGTCGGCGCATCGCTCGTGCCGGGTGACCTCATTCGAGGTTCACCCCCGGTGGGCGATGCGCCAACGCTCACCACGCGACTTCAGTTGGAGCCTCGTGGAACCGACCGCCAAGCCGCAATCGTCGCTCGCCCGCCCTCTGCTCGACCCGCTGCGTTCGGTACACGGCAGCATCGCCCTGACCAAAGCGTGGAGGGTCCGGCACGGCGCAACGCCGCCGCGCGACGGCGGAGCGTCGATGCGATGAGCGAAACCGCGATCCTGGCCCTGGCGGGTGTCGTGTTTCTCTGGGCGATTCTGACGGAACCACTGTCGGCGCTCGACCTCGAGCGCGCCGTTGGTGTTTCTGGTGGCGGGCTTCCTGCTCGGCAATTCGAGTTGGGGGATCGTCGGTGTCAGCATCGAGAGCAGCACGGTGCACGCTTTGGCAGAGATCACACTCGCTCTGCTGTTGTTTGCCGACGCGTCCACCGTTCCGATCGCCGCCGCGCGTCGTGACGTCGGATTGATCTCGAGGCTGTTGGGCATCGGTCTGCCCTTGTCGATCCTCGCCGGGAGCGCGTTGGCGCTCCTCCTCTACCCGAGCATTCCGCTTGCCCTCGCCGTTCTCGTCGGCGCCTCCCTGGCACCGACCGACGCCGCCCTCGAGCGCGTCGGTCATCGGCGACGAGCGTCTGCCCGCCCGGGTCAGGCGGGTGCTGAACGTCGAGAGCGGGCTCAACGACGGCATCGCCACTCCGGTGGTGACGGTGAGCATCGCAGCATCGGCAACGGCGCTCGGGATCATCGGACACGACGAGAGTGACGGGCCCGGGGCCGTCGGAGAGATCGCGATCGGACTCGGCGTGGGAATCGGGGCCGGACTCGTCGGCGGCCTTCTGATCCGTGTCGCCTACCAGCGACACTGGACGCACGCCGGCTCGAGACAGTTCGCCACGCTTGCCTTGGCGCTCATCTCGTTCCTGACCGCCGCCGAAGTGGGTGGCAACGCGTTCGTCGCCGCGTTCATCGGCGGGTTGGTGTACGGCACGACCGCACGCGACGATGCGAGCGAGAGCATCGAGCTCACCGAGCTCATCGGAAGCCTGCTTTCGCTGGCCCTGTGGTTCATCTTCGGTGCTGGTCTCGTGCTCCCCGTGTTCCTTAATCTCGACGGCAAGACCGCGCTCTACGCAGTCCTCAGCCTCACGGTGGTGAGGCTGGTGCCGGTCGCGATCTCGCTCATCGGGGCAGGTCAGGACAGGGCGACCGTCGCCTTCGTCGGCTGGTTCGGACCCAGGGGATTGGCGTCGGTCGTGTTCGCGTTGCTCGCCGTCGAGGAGCTCGGCGTCGCCAACCCAGAGGTGCGCTCCGTCGTGAACGTGATCGCGGCGACGATCATGCTCAGCATCGTCGCCCACGGCATCACCGCCAGACCCCTGGCACGGCGCTTTGTCACGGCGCGGTCAGCCGACGCTCGCGGCTGATCCGCAAGGCCTTGGCCCGTCGGCAGCCCAGCTCGCAGCCCACCTCGCGCCGGGCGTGCCCGTCGCTAGAAAGCAGTGGTCCAGTCACCCTTCATGCTGATCACCGTCCAGCCGTCGGCGGCGGCTCGTTCGAGCGCCTGGTCGGCGCCGGAGGTGTACTCGAACTCGCGCTCAGCATCGTCGTGCAGGACGAGCAGGCGCAGCGTGGGTTTGTCGGGATGCTGGGCGAACTCCAGCATCTGGATGTCGCCGTTCGAGTTCCCGGCGGCGAGCAGAGGCCGTCGTCCGGTGCGGCTCCAGATGCGGATTGGCTTCTCCGGGCCGTCATCCAGATAATCGGCCTCGGCCTTGCGGGTGATCGTGCTACCCCGCTCGTCGCTGGTGTAGGCGTAGCCGATGCCGCTGCCGATCACACGCTCACGGGAGATGCCATACACGTCCTCGCTGATCGCCCGCATGAAGTCGCGACCACCGCCGGAGGCGATGTAGTTCGAGAAGCCATTCGCGTCCAGGTAGCGGAGCAGCTCGACCATCGGTGCGTAGGCACATTGCAGGTAGCCGAGACCGAGCGTCGGATGTTGCGCGCTGCGAAGGAACCCGTCCGCCAGCACCTCGAACTCCTCGACGCTGATCCCGCCATGGGCGGCCAGAACGCCGGCTGCCATGGTGCGCGCCTTGGTGTCGTCGCCGGCGTAGTGCTCGGTCATCGCCGCGCCGAACCAGCCGAAGTCGCGCTCGTGGGCGGCTTTCCACGGCTGCCGCTCGCGCAACTCGGGGTCCGCCTTCGCCATCTCCGCCAGGCGTCGAAGAATGAAGTCGAGCTGGATCGGCATCGGCTTCTCGCACCACAACGTGCCGTCATTGTCGAACACGGCCACACGATCCTCGACCGGCACCGCGACCGACCCGTCCTCACCGCAGACGCGCTCGACGAACGCAACGATCGCCAGCTTGGTCACTCCGTCGTTCCAGCTCGACAGCAACTCGGTGCGCATGCGGGACATTCTGACATTCGGGACGACACGCCCTCCGAGACGTGAACCCATGACGACCGGATCGAAAACTCGAATCCAGCGGTTCGAGGTGAGGTGCTCATCTCTGCGTGGTGACGATCGTCGGTCTGGGCTCACCGCCGCCGCCTGACCCGATCGGACGCGACGTCACACGGCCGGGCGGAGTGGGGGGTTGCTCATCTCGGGGCGGGAGACGATGTAGACCAGCGCGCCGAGCAAGGGCAGCACGATGATCACCAGCGCCCACGCAGCTTTGGCCGCGCCGCTGTGGTCAGGGCGCCGGAAGTTGTCGATGAACGTGTAGATGACGACGAAACCGACCATCACGAACATGAACAGCATCATGAGCGACCAGAAGACGCCCAGTAGTGGAAAGTCGTAGGCGAGCATCGCATTCTCCCTGGTAGGCGGAACGGATCGAAGGCACTGAGTTTGCTACCAATCCCCGTCCGTGTGGGGGACCCATCGCGCGGTCGGCGCACCGGTCCTGTCGAGCCGAGTGCCCGGTGGTTGTCGCGGCTCAGTTGACGAGTGTCGCGACGGCGCCGCCGAGCAGCAGTCCGGCGCCGAGTCCGGCGGTGACGTCGAGCGGGTTGTGAGCGCCGACGTACACCCGGCCGACCATCACCAGCACGGTGAGGATGATTGGAACCCACCACCATGTGGACGGCAGGTTGGCGGCGACGACGCATCCGACGCCGGCGACGAGGATGACGTGCCCGGACGGGAAGCTGGGCCCGGAAGATGGGACGTCGCCGCCACGCAATCGTGCGTCGACCTGGCTGGTCCCAGGTCGCTGACGGACCGTGAGGTAGTCGGCCATCTCCTTGCGGACGACTCGCTCGACGACGAGTTTGAGGACCATGGTGAGCACCACGCCGATGGCGACGACCAGATCACCGTCGACGAGCGCGACCAGCAGGCCGGCAGCTGTACCGACCACGAGGTTGCCGAGCTGCATCGGCAACCAGAGGAACGGGTACAGCGGATCGGGAAGTCCGTTGACGGCGTGGAACACGCGTGCCTCGGCAGGGCTGATCGACGGGTGGCGGGCAGCGGCGACGGACAACGACACGATCACGAGACCGACGCCGGCGACGATGAGCCACCACAGGTTCATGGCGTGGTGGCGGCGATCGCGTCGGTCAGCCGGTTGCGGAGGTCGTCGAGGAGGCCACGGCGGGCCTTGAGCGCCGTCCGCGTCGCCCCACTGAGGGCCCACCCGTGCAGCCGGTCGCGGGCGTGGGCCAGTGTCGCGCGGTCGACCGAGGCCGCGGCGTGGGCGACCGCTCGTTCCGCTCCGACGTAGACGCTCGACGATGCCATCAGTTCGGCGACGTCAGTGGCGAGCAACAAGTCGGAGGCGGCGACCTCGCTGAAGCCGAAATCGATGAGCCAGGCGTGACCGTCGTCGTCGAGGAAGGTGTTCGCCAGGCGCAGGTCGCGATGCGCGACACGGTGATCGCGCAGTTGACCGACGAGCTCCCAGATGGCCGCCAACACGGCGTCGGAGACCTCGCTCGGATCGAGGCGATCGAGGGACTTGCCCTCGATCGCCTCGTAGGCCAAGACGTAACCATTCGGGTGTGCCGTCGCGAACGCCCGCAACGCGGGCGTTCGCACTCCCAGTGCGGAAGCAGTCAGGGCGACGAACGCCTCGTGCTCGACGCTGCGCCGGAGCGAGCTGAACGGCTTCTCGTCTCCGAAGTTGTGGGGCAGGAGGCCGCGATACACGCGGAACAACCTGTCGGCACTGCGCTCGTCGGCGCCGAGCGCCTTGACGAACAGCTTGGTGCCGTCGGCGCCGACACCGAAGTACGGCGTCGACCCGCGGGCATCGACCGCGGCGCGGTCGAGTCGCTGCACGGGCAGCCCGACGGCATCGAGCCCGTCGATCACCGCCTGCACGGTCGGGCGACGTGACGGTGCCCCGCCGACGACGAGGACCACCGCCCCGCAGACCCATCCGACGACCCATGCGAGGACCGACTCGAACGACACCGGCGCCTGGATGAACGCCGTGACCACGAGCCCGACGATCAGGGTCCAGCCGGCCCGACGCGCCCGCCGGCCGAGCCACGGTGCTGCGGCCGTGAGAATCGCGGCGACCGCGGCGATGCCCGCCGTCGAGACGTGTCCCTCCGTCGTCAGCAGACCCAGATCCGCGTCCACCGAGACGAGATCACGCCCTTCATCGGTCTCGACCAGAGCGTCGAGCCAACCGAAGATCACCACGGCCGCCAGGCCGGCCAGCGCAACGGTGAGCAGCATTCGCCACCGACGCCGGTACAGGATCAACACCAGCCCGCCTCCCAGCACGATCACGGCCAGGATTCGCGTACCGATCACGATGACGCCGACAATCCATTGCGGAACGGCGTCGAGTCCTCGCAGCAGATCCGACGCGAACGCGACGAGTGTGTCCCCGAACAACCACTCGACAACGAGCAACAGCAGCAGCACGGCCGCAGCGACGACAAGCCGAAGGATGTCCGCCGGCGAGCGCTGAATCGGCAGGCTCGCGCCATCGCCGCCGGATACGCCGGTCGTCTCGAGGCGAGTCTCCAACGGGAGGGCTCCTTACGCAGGGTGACGAGGCAACGGTGAGTGCGGGTGCCTTCGGCCGATCCCCCACATGCCGATCCTCCGCATGCCGGACTCGACCGGACTCACTCGCTGTACACCTTGGCCTCTTTCGAAATTGGCAGACCAACCGCCACTCTAGGAAACTCAGACGGCAGGCGATTTCGCGAGCAACCTTCGACGAGCGCCTGACCGTCGCCAACCACGACAAGGAGACTTGTGTCAGGCCCCGAGATCTCGCTTCAGCTGTACAGCGTCAGGGACCGTCTGAAGACGGATCGGCGCGCCACCCTCGACGCCGTTCGGCTGATCGGTTTCCGCAACGTCGAGTTGTTCGATTTCATCGACGAGGAGGACGAGTACGCACGTCTCCTACCGGACGTCGGTCTCTCGGCTCCGACGGCTCACGCGTTCCTCGTCGACCCCGACCGCGTGACCCACGAACCCGGTCGGATCTTCGACGCCGCCAATCGCCTCGGCGTGAAGACCGTCATCGACCCGTTTGTCGCGCCGGCGCGATGGACGGAGCGCGACGAGATCGCGATGACGGCGGACCGCCTGAACGAGCTCGTCCCGCAGGCCGCGGCGCACGGCCTCACGCTCGGCTATCACAACCATGCCCACGAGCTCGAGCCACGCATCGATGGAAAGCATGCGCTCGAAGTGTTCGCCGACTTGCTGGCCCCCGAGATCGGGCTCGAGGTGGACCTCTACTGGGCAGCTGCCGGTGGTGCGGAACTCGTGCCGCTCCTGCAGCGCCTGGGTCAACGGGTGCGGTTCCTGCACGTGAAGGACGGAGCGCTGCCTGGCACGATCGAGGATCAGGTGCCGGCAGGCCAGGGCGTCGTCGCACTCGACGCGGCGCTCGAGGCTGCGTCAGGCGCTGAGCTGGCGGTCGTGGAGTTCGACGCGTTCCGCGGCGACATCCTCCAGGGCATCGCCGACAGCTTCAGCTACCTCACATCGAAGGGGCTTCGATGATCGAGCACGCGGCTGACGCCGTCGGCGTGGGAGTGATCGGTGCCGGCGCGATCAGTGATCAATACCTCACCGCGCTCGTCCAGTTCCCCGACGTGAGAGTCGTCATGGTCAGCGACCTCGATGTCCCGCGCGCCGAGGCGCAGGCCGACAAGTACGGCGTCCCCAAGTTCGGCACCACGGATCAACTACTGGCCGACACCGAAGTCGAGATCGTCGTCAACTTGACGGTCCCGGCGGCGCACGCCTCCGTGTCGTCGCAAGCGCTGCGGGCCGGAAAGCACGTGTGGAGCGAGAAACCCCTCAGCGTCGACCGTGAAAGTGGTCGCGCCCTCCTCGAGGACGCCGAGGCGGCAGGCAGGCTGCTGGCCGTGGCACCCGACACGATCATGGGCGCCGGAGTGCAGACCGCCAAGCGCGCCATCGACCGTGGCGACATCGGCGTTCCGTTGAGCGTCACCGCCCTGTTCCAGTTCAGAGGGCCCGACTCCTTCCACCCCAACCCGGGCTTCCTCTTCCAGCCCGGCGCCGGCCCGCTGTTCGACATCGGTCCCTACTACCTGACCACCTTTGCGTACATCTTCGGGTCGATCGCCGACGTCGCCGCCATGGGCCAGCGAGCGCGGGACGTACGACGGTGCGAGGTCGGCCCACTGTCCGGTCTCGAGTTCCCCGTCGATGTGCCGACCGAGGTGAGGTCGCTGTTGCGATTCGAGTCCGGCGCGACCGGGCACCTGTTGCTGAGCTGGGACTCGCCGTTCCGGCGGATGGGCTTCCTCGAGGTCACCGGCACCGAGGGCACGATCGCGCTCCCCGACCCGAACCGCTTCGACGGCGACTCGCGCATCATCCACGTCTCCGACGACGAGTGGACCGTGCTGCCCGAGCAGGGAGTGGCGGCCGGGCGGGGAACCGGCGTCGTGGAGCTCGCCCGGGCATGCCGCCAGGGTCGCCCACCACTGTTCGACGGCCGCCTCGCCTACCACGTCCTCGACGCCATGACCTCGCTGCAGGAATCCGTCGAGAACAGGGAGTTCGTGCCCGTCACGAGCACGACCCCGAGCGTGGCCACACTGCCCGAGGACTGGAACCCGTACGAGTCCACGCTGAGCCTGGCCGTGGGCGGTGAGCGCGCCGATCGTCGGCACGGGTGACGATCCCAACTCACTCGCGGCGTGTTCCGACGCGGTCACCATCGCAACGTCCCATGCTCGTGACGGGCGTGGTCTTGCATGCTCTCAACTACGCGCCGGGAAGGCATGGCCAACCACCGATCTGGACGCGTGGGCAGGGACTCATTCGACTCCTGCCAGGACTGGACATGCGCAGCGTTCGCTGCACCGGTGTGTCTCGGCGGTGACGACGCACGTGCACGACAGGCAGCCGCACATTGCGCCCACCAGCAACTGGGGCGACTCGGCGACGGTGCGACCGGAGAGGGCGCGGCGGGCGATCACCGCTGCCGGCACGGCCGCCAGGAAGCCCAGACTGAGTCCGGCGCGCAGGCCGAGGGCGTCGGCGGCTGCGCCGATCCCGATGAACGCGATGCCGGCGGCGCCTCCTGCGAGGCCCATCACGACCCCGGACGCGGCGGCCACCGCGTGGGGAGCGTGCTCCTGTGCGGCGACCACGATCAGCGGACCGGAAGCGCTGACGAGCATGCCGGCACAGAGCGCGGCCGCGAAGAAGCCGGCGGACCCAGGCTCCAACGCGAGGACGAGCAGCATCAGCGGCGCCGCCGAAAGGAGTGTCCCGAATGCGAGCGGAGCGGGAGCGATGCGGCTGACGACCCAGCCGATGGCGAGACCTCCGAGGGCGGCGCCGGCCTGGAAGAGACCGATCGACACGCCGATCGTGGCGGCATCGCCGGCGAGGTCACCGGTCTCGGTGAGCCACATCGGCAGACCGGCGACGAACGTCGTGGCAGCGAGGCCGGCGAGCCCGGACGCGACAGCGAGGTGACCGACGGGTCCGCGCAAGAGGTCCCACGACGCACTCGCCTGCGGGGCGGGGGTCAACGCCGATTCGCCGGGCAGGAACCGCCACAGCACTGCGCCGAGCACCACCCCGGGAATCATCAGAAGCGGCGTGAACCCGAGCCCGGCGTGAGCCGCGATCAGCAGCACGACGATCGGTCCGGCCGCCATGCCGAGCATGCCTCCGGTGGCGAACAGGCTCATCGCCAGTTGGGCGCGTTCTGGCAGGACACGCCGCGCCAGCACGGCCGCCGCTGGGTGGAATCCCGCGGACCCGAGTCCTCCGACGAGGATCAGGACCAACACGATCCACAGGTGTGGTGCCACGCCGACCAAGGCGAGCATGGCCGAGCTGAGCACGGCGCCGACGCCAGCCACCCGACGTGCTCCGACACGGTCGGCCACTCGTCCGACGAGCGGCTGCGACAGCGCGGTGCTGGCGGCGATGGATGCCACAAGGGCGCCGGCCTGCATCGAGTTGAGAACGAATCGATCCTTGAGCGTGGGCAACAGGGCGCCGATGCTGCCAGATACGAGGTCGACGAAGCTGTGCGACGCGACGAGTGCCACCATCGAGACCGCGGTACCGACGGCAGGCATCGTGAAACTTCGGGGGCTGGCAAGGAGCGAGCGGGTTGCGAGCATCGTGGTTGTCCTTCCGTGAGGAGACTGTGCGAGCGTCGTACGAACGGCTGTCATGCGGCTGTTGTGGCGCCGTCACGTACTTCGTCGCCCGCGACGACAGCGATCGACTCACGACGTACCTGTGCGATGTCGTCGTCCACGAAGGGTGACGCCGACGCGAGCACCAGTGCGCCGGCGACCGAGATCGGCACCATGACGAGCATGCTCGCCTTGATGCCAACGGCGTCCGACACGGCGCCGATGACCGGCAGGAAGACGGCGATCCCGGGCACGGCGAACACCGAGATCGTCAAGAAGGTCGCAGCACGACCGCGCGGTGGCGCCACGAGTGACACGAGGGCGAGGAACGCCGGCGCCAGCGTGCCGATGCTCGCTGCGAGCAGGGCGTGGACGGCGACCGCGATCGACACGTGGGGAGCGTGCGCCAGGACAACGATCAGCAGACCATCGATCACGCCCACCGCGGCCACGAAGCGCAGCAGAAGGCCGGCACTGCGGTCGGCCACGCGTGACACCAACGGCATTGCGACGACCACGCCGACGATCTGCAGTGGCTCGATGCCGGCGGCAATGATCCCGCGCCTTGCGGCATCGAGCCCGAAGACGTCCTCGTAGACGAGTGACAGCAGCGGAAACACGGGCGCCCCGAGCGTCAGGGTGGACGGCCGCCACTCATCGCGCAGCCCGCGGACGTAGCTGGCCACGTCAGGCTCCGGTGGCAGGCACCGCTGTCGGGGAGCTCGAGGCTGAGCGAAAGCGGCGCAGTCGCAGGCTGTTAGAGACCACGAACACGCTCGACAGCGCCATCGCGGCTGCGGCGATGACCGGATTCAGGAACCCGGTCGCGGCGAGCGGCAGCGCAGCCACGTTGTAGGCGAACGCCCAGAACAGGTTGACCTTGATCGTGCCGAGCGTGCGCCGCGAGAGCCGGATCGCGTCGGCGGCCGCGATGAGGTCACCGCGGACCAGCGTGATGTCCGAGGCCTCGATCGCCACGTCGGTACCGGTGCCCATCGCCAGACCGAGGTCGGCCTGGGCGAGCGCCGCGGCGTCGTTGACGCCGTCGCCGACCATGGCAACGACCGCACCTTCGGCCTGCAGCCGGCGGACGACGGCCACCTTGTCCTGCGGTAGCACTTCGGCGACGACGTCGTCGATACCGACCGCTGCGGCGACGGCTCGCGCGGCGCGTTCGTTGTCGCCAGTCAGCAGGACGGGCCGCAGGCCGAGCGCGTTGAAGCGACGCACGGCCTCGGCCGACGTCGGCTTGACCGTGTCGGCGACCACGATCACGGCGCGGAGCACACCGTCCCAGCCGGCGACGATCGCCGTCCGCCCGGCCGCCTCAGCATCGGCGAGGGCAATGGTCAGCTCACTGTCGGGGTGGAGACCCCAGTCGGCCAGGAACCTGGTCCGGCCGGCGACCACGGCATGCCCGTCGACGACACCCTGCACTCCAAGGCCTTCCACGTTGATGAACGAATCGACCGAGGGGAGGTCGCCCACCTCGGCTCGGGCGCCGGCCGCGATCGCCTTGGCGATCGGGTGCTCGGACGCGTCCTCGAGTGCACCGACGCAGCGCAACACGTTTGCCCGCTCGACATCGGTGGCGGTGATGACGTCGACGAGCGCCATCTGGCCGGTCGTGACCGTGCCGGTCTTGTCGAGCACGATCGTGTCCACTGCGCGCGTCGATTCCAGTACCTCGGGGCCTTTGATCAGGATGCCCATCTGCGCCCCGCGGCCGGTGCCCACGAGCAGCGCCGTCGGGGTCGCCAGACCGAGCGCGCATGGGCAGGCGATGATCAATACGGCGACGGCAGCGGTAAACGCGCTCGACGAGGTGGCACCGTTGGCGAGCCACCAACCGAGCGTGCCGACAGCGAGGGCGACGACGACCGGAACGAACACGGCGGAGATCCGATCGGCTAGGCGCTGCACAGCAGCCTTGCCATTCTGGGCCTCCGTGACGAGACGGGCCATCTGCGCCAGCGCCGTGTCGGCGCCCACGCGAGTCGCCCGAACGACCAGGCGTCCGCCGGCGTTGACGGTTGCACCGGTGACCGCATCACCCGGTGTGACCTCGACCGGCACGGACTCACCCGTCAGCAGCGACGCATCGATCGCCGACGAACCCGTCACGACTATCCCGTCGGTCGCCACCTTCTCGCCCGGCCGGACGACGAATTCGTCGCCGACGACGAGCTGTTCGACCGGGATGCGCACCTCGACACCGTCCCGCAGGACGGCGACGTCCTTGGCGCCGAGCTCGAGCAGTGCTCGCAGGGCGGCGCCGGCGCGGCGCTTGGCCCTGCGCTCGAAGTATCGGCCGGCGAGGATGAACGTCACGACGATCGTTGCCACCTCGAGGTAGATCTCGTTGGCGCCGCCACCTGCCGATGGCCTGATGTCGAACGACATGCGCATCGCCGGGTCGCCGGCCTCGCCGATGAAGAGAGCCCACAGCGACCAGGCGAAGGCGGCGAGCGTGCCGAGCGAGATCAGGGTGTCCATCGACGCCGCGGCGTGACGCAGGTTCAACCAGGCGGCACGATGGAATGGCCATCCGCCCCAGAACACCACGGGGCCGGCGAGCGCCAACGACAGCCATTGCCAGCTGTCGAACTGCAGCGCCGGGATCATCGCGATGAAGAACACCGGCGCCGTGAGGGCGACCGACGCGAGCAGGCGGGTGCGTAGCGTGCGCAGCGCCCGTTCCTGCTCGCGGTCGTCGGCGTCGTCGTCGGCGCCCTCGGTTTGAGCGTCGCCCACAACCCTTGCCGCGTAGCCGATCGACTCGACGGCCTGAACGAGGTCGCTCGTCGAGACCGAGGGCGCGAACGTGACCGAGGCGCGCTCGAGCGCGTAGTTCACCGACGCCTCGACGCCATCGAGCTTGTTGAGCTGCTTCTCGATCCGTGCCGCGCACGAGGCGCACGTCATCCCGCCGAGCGAAAGCTCGACCGTGTCGGACTTGGGACCGGCGGCCGCCGACTGGTCGGTCGGGCCGGTCACGATCGTGGTGGTGTTCATCACTGGGCCTCCTGGATGTGGATGGTGAGCTCGCCCGTGCGGACGGTGCCGCCGTGGTCGAACTGGAGGAACAGCCGGTACTCGCCGGCGGTCGGGAACTCGGCGTCGAACAGGAGCCGGTCTTCCTCGGGGTGGACATGGAGGTAGGCGAGGTCGCCGTCGCGCAATGCGACGAGGTGTCCCTTGGCGCCGAGGTAGTCGCGTAGACCGGTGACGATCTCTCCGTCATGACGGACGACAAACTCGAGTGTCGACTCCTCGCCGGCGACGACGTCGCCGATCACCTCCACCTCGTAGCCGTCGCCGGCATCGCCGGTTGCATTCGCCGGCGGGAGCGGTCGCGGCTGGAAGTCGCCGGGGACGAACAGGTCGGCGCCCAAGGTGTGCTTGTCACCGTCGACGATGAAGTCGGCGTAGACGCGGTAGGTGCCGGCGGCAACGAGGGTGAGCGTGGTTGACCAGGTCCCATCTGGGCTCATGGTCGGGTGCTGGTGGACGAAACCGGTGAAGTCGCGCCGCACGACGATCAGGTGCATCCTCTTCGTCTGTTCGAGATCGAAGTCGGTGACCGGGCCGTCGTCGTCGCCAACGGTGAACGTGTAAGTCGACGGCACCCCAGCAGAGATCGTGTCGGTGCCGACCGCAAGCGCGAGGTCGTCGGTGGTCGTGGCCAGACCGGGGAGCCCGTCGCCGGTGTCCATCGTCCCGTGCTCTTCGGCTGGTTCGGCGTTGGACAGCCCGATCGGCGCGACGGCACCGCCGACGCCGGCGCTGGCGGCGAGGATGGCGACGAGCGTCGCACCGTAGACGGCGAGCTTGGCCGCGGCGTTCATCACCTCACCTCGTCCGGGACGTGCTCGAACGACGTTGTGATCGCGAGCGAGGGCCTCGAGGATTGTGACGAGGTGGTGGGAAGGCCCCTGCGGGGCCGAAGCGAGTTGCACATGTCCCCGACCTTCTCAGGGTCGCCTGTCACGCCCCTTCGCGGTCTCTGTCACGAGACCGCAGGCCTGTGTTTGAGGCGGTCACCGCTTCGCCAGCTTTGCGGCGCATCCCGTCGTGCCACGGCGCGATGATGGAGCCGTGGGGACCGTGTCGTCCGAGATCGAGATCGACGCCACTCCCGAGGCCGTGTATGCGCTCGTGGCAGACGTGACGCGCACCGGCGAATGGAGCCCCGAATGCGTGCGCTGCCGGTGGCTCGACGGGGCAACCGCGCCGGTCGAGGGCGCCCGGTATCGCGGCGACAGTCGAAACGGATGGCGGCGGTGGTCCACGAAGTCGACGATCCGGGTCGCCCGACCGGCCACCGAATTGGTGTGGGACGTGACGTATCTCCGGCGACCGGTCGCTCGGTGGGGCTACCGGCTCACGGCGCTCGACGGTGGCCGCACACTGCTCGTCGAATCGGTCGAGGACCACCGTGAGCGGTGGCTGCAGGTCGTGTCGCCGTGGGTCACCGGTTCGCGTGATCGAGCCGCCCGCAACGCCGACACGATCGAGACCACGCTGCAACGCATCAAGAATCTCGCCGAGCAGTCCGCTCAGCAGGCACCGAACGCCTGACGCGACGAGGGTGGCGCCGCCACCTCTGGGTGTCGGACGCCACCCTCGCCGGGGGTTGGGGGGATGGTGGGTGATGTTTTGTCGTGGCGTCAGCTGGCCAACTCGTAGCCGGCTTCGACGACCGCCGAGGCGACCTCAGCGGCCACCAGGTCACCGACGCTCTCGACGGTCACCAGGCCGGAGACGAGATCCACGGTGACGTCGTCGACACCTTTGATCTTGCGGATTTCGTTTTCGACGGAACGTGCACAGTGATCGCACGTCATGCCGACGACGTCGTAGGTCTGGGTGATGTTCACGGATGCTCCTTTGGGGTTAGGGGGTGTTGCGGATTGGGGTGATGTTCCTCGGACGACCGCCGCCCGGTCAGCCGACGAGGGTGGGTTCGCGTACGAGCCCCGGTGACTCCTCGGGCCGCTCCCGCCTGCCGATCGACACGGCTGCGACGACCGCCGCGAACAGCGCGATCGCGGCTGCGCCGGCGAAGGCCGCCGAGTACCCGTCGGTGAGGGCAACCGGGTTGCCGATCTCGGTGGCACCGGCGCTCGTGGCGACGGCCGTCATCGCTGCCAGACCAAGCGCCGAGCCAATCTGGTAGGTGGTGTTCACGATGCCAGACGCCAGTCCCGCCTGGGACGGCGCAGCATGCGCCATCGAGCTCAGCATCGCCGGGATGTAGGCGAGGCTCATGCCGAGTGCGGCCACCAATGAAGCGGGCAGGGCGACCTCGGTGAAGCTGCTGTCGGGCGATACCGCTGTCAGGATCATCAGGCCGCCGGCGAGGGCGAGCAGCCCCGAGACGAGCACGCGCCGATTACCCAGCCGGGCGATGAGCCGCCCGGTCACGCCGATCATCAGGATCATCATCAGAATCGTCATCGGCAGCAGCGACGCGCCGGCCTCGAACGGACCGTAGCCGAGCACCTGCTGGAGGAACAGGTTCAGGAAGAACCACATCGGCACCCACGCCGCGCCGAGCAGCGCCATCACCGCGTTCCCGGCGGCGAGGTCCTTGGTTCGGAATATGCCCAGCGGCATGAGCGGGTCACGACGTGTGGCCTGCACGACGACGAACACGGCGAGCAGCGCCGCGCCGCCGCCGATCGACCAGACCGTCGACGCATCCGTCCAGCCGATCTCCGGTCCCCGCACGACGCCAAGCACGAGCAGCGACAGCGCGGCGGTGACGGTGACCGCGGACATCAGGTCGATGCGACCACCCGTGCGGTTGCCGCGGGGCAGCACCCGGGGCGTGTAGAAGAGCACTGCGAGACCGATCGGTATGTTGACATAGAACACCCATGGCCAGTCGAGCCACTCCGTCAGCACGCCGCCGAGGAACACCCCGGCCGTCCCGCCCGCGGGGGCGGCGGCTGCGTACAGCGCCATTGCCCTGCCCAGTTCACGCGGGTCGTGGCTGAAATTCGTGATCAGCAGCGTCAGCGCGGCCGGTGCGATCAGCGCGGCACCGACGCCCTGCGCCGCGCGTGCGGCGATCTCGGCGCCTGCCGACGAAGCGAGCCCGGCAGCGAGCGATGCCGCCGTCAGGATCGTGAACCCGGCGGCGAAGATGCGCCGGGCGCCGAACAGGTCGGAGAGCTTGCCGCCGAGCAGCAAGAGCCCGCCAAGGGCGATGACGTAGGCGTTGAACACCCACGACAGACTCGAGGGCGAAAAGCCGAGTGACTCCTGCATGTCGGGGAGGGCAACGCCGATGATCGACGTGTCCATGATGACGAGGAACTGTGCTGTGGCGATGACGGCCAGCGCTCGCCAGCGCTGCGGGTACGGGTGATTGGATGTCATTCTGTGCTCCTTCGACGAATCGGTTGTCGGGAGCGATGGTGCGTGCCGGTGCTGTCAAGTCCCTGGAGCGTCGCTGTTGCCGGCCGTGACAGCCGTGGTGCCGCGCTCCGGGTCGTCGTTCCGGCACCCGACCGTCGTCGGACACGGAACGAGATGTGTTCAGTCGCCGTTGTCGGAACGCTCGACGGGTAGGCCGTGCTCGACCCAGTCTTCTTTGCCGCCGAGATACACGTGGACGTCGCCGTAGCCGAGCTCGACGAGTCGTCGCGCCGCGATCTCGGAGTTGTGGCACGTCCCGCTGCAGTAGAGGACGATCCGAGCGTCCTTGTCCGGCAGCAGCGCCGGGGCGAGACGGTCGACCTGATCGGGCGGCATGTTGACGGCGCCGGGGAGGTGGGCATCGGCGAAGTACGCCGGTCCGAGCGCCTCGACGAGCATGAGACGCTCACCGCTGGCGATGCGGCGATGCAAGTCGTCACGTGAGATCGGCGTCGTCAACGGGAGGTTCCTCTCTGAAGTCGCTTACGAGGTCTATGTCGCCAGTGGATCGTCTGTCGCTGTGACCACCCTTGCACGCGCAGGCGCCCGCGCAACAGACGCGCAACAGGTCCGCTTATACGCTTCAAGAGTGGAATTCGGGGTACTGGGGTCACTCGAGGTCCGCACAGGACCAGAGGATGATTCGCGCTTGGTCGACATCCGGCGCGGTATCCCTCGCACACTGCTCACATTGCTCGTTCTCCACGCCGGTGAGACCGTGAGCGCCTCCGGGCTCGCCGACGTGATATGGGGCGACGACCAGCCGCGCAACCCGGCGAACGCCCTGCAGGTCCAGATCTCCTACCTCCGCAAACAGCTCGGCGCCGACGCGCCGGGGCAGCCGATCGTTACTCGACCGGGCGGCTACGCGCTTGACGTGGAACGAGATCAGATCGATGCCTACCGTTTCGAGCGCGCTGTACGTGCCGCCTCACGATCATCGCGCACCGACCGCGACGAGATGCTGGTCGCCCTCGGAGAGTTGGACGATGCACTCGCGCTGTGGCGTAGCGATGCGCTCGCGGACGTCATCGGGGAGCCGTTCGCAATCGGCGAGACGGCGCGATTGGAAGAGCTGCGACTCACCGCGCTGGAGCTGCGGCATGACCTCATGCTCGCTGTCGGCCGCCACCATGAGCTGGTCGGCGAGATCACGTCGTTGATCAGGGAGCACCCCTTGCGCGAGCAGCTCCACGAACAGTTGCTCCTGGCGCTCTACCGCTCAGGCCGCCAGGCCGACGCGCTTCGCGCCTACGACCACGCCCGCACCCACCTACTCGAAGAGCTCGGCATCGACCCCGGCCCGCGTCTCCAGGAGCTCGAGCGGCGCATCCTCGCCCAGGATCCGGATCTGTCGTGGACGCCGTCACCCGCCGAGGAGCGGCACGCACAAGCCGTGGCCGCCGCCGAAATCGTGCCCACCCGTCCTGCGACTCGGCCGACAGCCACGATCCCGGTCGCGGTCACAGCGCTGGTCGGTCGCGATATCGAGCTCGCCCGCATTCGCAAGCTGCTCGAGCGCAGCCGGATCGTCACGCTGACTGGTCCGGCTGGCGCCGGCAAGAGCCGGCTGGCCTTGGAGGTGGCAGCGGCACGAGCGGCATCCGAGGATGTCTGGTTCGTGGACCTCGCCGGGGTAGAAGACCCGGAGATGGTGGCCTCCACCGTCGCCGCCGCGCTCGCCGTGCCGATCGTGCCCGGGGAAGACGCCGCCACCTCGGTAGCGACATCGCTCACCTCGTGCGCCGGCCTACTCGTGCTCGACACGTGCGAATACGTCGTGGGTGCGGCCGCCGCGCTGGTCGGGCGCATCGTGCGCCAGGCGCGCGACGTCCGAGTCCTCGCCACGAGCAGGCGCCCGCTCGGGATCACGGGCGAGATCGCCTGGCCGGTCCCACCGCTCGCGCTCGCACCACCCGATGCCGGGTCCGTCGACGCCGTTGCCGGCTACCCGGCGGTGGAGCTGTTCGTCGAGCGAGCTGCATCAGTACGTCCGGACTTCGAGCTCACCGACGCCAACGCCGCCGATGTCGCTGCGATCTGCCTCGCCCTCGACGGTCTCCCACTCGCCATCGAACTCGCCGCCGCCCGAGCCGACGTTTTGACGCCGCAGGCGATCCGTGCCCGGCTCATGAACCGCTTCGAGCTGCTCGTCGACGGCAGCAGCGACGTCTCAGCACGTCAGCAGACGCTGCGCGCGGCGATCGACTGGAGCATCGGCCTGCTCGACGAACGCCAACGCACATTCTTCGCGCAACTCGGCGTCGTCGCCGGCACGTTCGACCTCGAGGCGGCATGCGCGGTCACGCAGTCGACGCCCGAGGAGACCCTGGCCGTGATCACCGCTCTCGTACGTCAGTCGATGGTTGCCGTCGTCGGCGACGATCGTTACCGGCTCCTCGACACACTCCGCGCGTACGCCCTCGAAGTCCTCGACGCCCTTGACGCCGACGACGCTCGCGATCGTCACGCCGACTACCACGTCGACCTCGCCGAGCGGGCCGAGCGCGGCATCCAGGGAGCCGACCAACTCGCATGGCTCGACAGGCTTCGCACGGACGTCCCCGATCACAGGGCGGCGTTCGAGTGGCTCGTCAGCACGGGTGACGGAGTGAGAGCCGCCCGCCTCGCCGGGGCGCTCGGGTGGTTCTGGACACTCGACGGGATGCTCGCCGAAGCGTGCCGCCGGCTGGAGCAGGTGCTGGCCTTCGACGCCCTTCCGCCAGCCGTGCGCGGCAAGGCCGTGTGGAGCCTGGCACTGCTCGCCGCCTCGCTCGGGGAGCTCGAGCGCGCGCAATCGCTCGCCACCGAGAGCGCCGACCTCGGACGTCAGTCAGGTGACCTCGTCGTGATGGGTTGCGGCCTCAACGCCCTCGCCGTCACGGAGTGGGCGCTCGGCGACCTCGAGCGAGCGAGACGAACACGCGACGAGTCGATCGCCGCGTTTGCCGCGGCCGGTCACGAGTGGGGACTGGCCCTATGTCGGGTCCTTCAAGCCCGTACGGCGATCGACCAGGGCGATCCCCAGGCGACGTCGCTCGCCGAACAGGGATTGGCCGCGGCGCGGGCGACCGGCGACCTCCACCTCGTGGGCATCGGCCTCGAACAGGTCACTCGGCTCGCGCTCCGCACCGGGCTGGTCGACGCCGCGAACTCGACCGCAGCAGAGGCCGTCGACGTGCAGGAGCGCATCGGGTACACGGAGGGCGTCATCGCCTCACTGCACCTCCTCGGCCACTCCGCGCTGGCGAGCGGCGACGC
This sequence comes from Ilumatobacteraceae bacterium, assembly GCA_963776935.1. Lineage (GTDB taxonomy): Bacteria > Actinomycetota > Acidimicrobiia > Acidimicrobiales > Ilumatobacteraceae > JALOLG01. The sequence continues at coordinate 1,478,840 of CAVZOP010000002.1, forward strand.
CGCCGCCGCGGAGAACCAGCACATCCGCGCACTGCGCCTCGCCCTGACGATCGGCCACGCGGCGGCGATGTGCGAAGCGCTCGAAGATCTCGCCCAAGTGGCCGCGATCGCCGGCGACCAAGCACGCGCAACGTCCCTCCTTCAACTCGCCGAGCAGCATCGGGGGGCACGCTCGCTACCGCGTCGCCACGACGAGGACGCCTGGGCCGAGACACTGCGACGCGAGATCCGGGCCACGACCGCGCACCCCGCCCCCGACCGGCCGCTCGAAGATGCCGTGCGCGACGTGCTGCGAACGGCCGGCCACAGCGACCCCCTCAACGTTCGGGAGGATGCGCATGAACACGTCTGAGGACACATTCGAACACGACGGCGCGGAGCACCGCCGACGAGTGCTCACGCACGTGGATCGCGAACTGGGCGCGGCGCGCACGAGCGCTGACCCCTGGCCACATCTCGAACGGGCCCACATCCTGTCTCAGCCATGGGCGTGGCCCCACACGAAAGTCCACACGGTGATGCTGCGCCACACGCTCCGCGTTCGAGATGGTCGCGAAGCCGTCGGGCAGCTGCTGCGCATCATGGTCGCTGGACCCGGTTCCCTCGTCGGGAAGTACCCGTCGGGCAACACCGGCCGAACGACGATGGGACTCACCGAAGTTGCCGACCTACCCGCCGACCTGGCGGCGATCCTGTCGGCGCCACGCACCTGAGTCCGAGCCCGGCCAGTCTCGCACGCGGACTCGGACCCGTGACAGGTCCATGACAGTGCGGAGCCAGATGCGCGGATCATCGTGGCAACCATGACCGAACAACAGAGCACCGTCCTGGACGGACAGCACATCGACGTACTACTCGGCGTGCTCGACCGGTTGCGCGACACCGGTCCGGAGTACGGGGGCTTTCTCGCGAATCATGGCCCGATGGCGGCCGACGCGATCATTCGGCTCGGAGGCCACGACCAGGTCGAAGACTGGGTTGACCGGTACCGCGCCAAACTTCTGCCGAGAGTGCCCGGCAGAAACACCGTCTGTTCGAAGAACTGGATGCACCATCTCGGCGACGTCCGCGCGCTCGGCGACTGGAACGAGCACTTCACCCATGTAACCGCCGAGCACGACTGGCGCGAAGTCCTCGACGTGTGGTGGCCACGCCTGCTTCCGGGCGCGGCAGCAAGCGCGGCTCACGGGTTGATTCGAACCGCGCACGCTGTGCGAAACCTCGCCGAAGCGGACCGCGACGAGCCACTTCTAGTCGATGAGCTGGCCGGTGGCCTCGCCTACTGGGCAGCCAGGTACCAACTACTACCGGGAGCCCCGCGTCTCGCAGGAAGTCTCAACGGCATCGAGGCCATCGCTCGCCTTCCGCGCCTTCCGGTCAGTGCTGTTTCGGTTGGTCCCGGCGTCGGTGGCCGGCTCACCGCTCTCATCCAGATTCGCGAACTGCCCGACGCGCTCGACCGCTGGGGACCCGCACCAGGCGCCGCGAGCGCACTCGACGAGATCATCGGGGCGGCAGCGCGCGTTCTCGCCGCACGCGACAACGACCCGATCGCGCTCTGCCACGCGGTGACCGCGCCCGCCGCCGTCCAGATGATCCTCCCTACGCTTCCGCCCGATCTCCACGACGCGACAGTGGCGGCCACGTGGCAGGTCACGGCCTCCATCATCTCCGCCTTCGCCGCCCCACCACACGCCGCCGAACGCTCAGCTGCCGATCAGCAGACCCCGGATCGAGCCGAACTCGCACGGACGGCATTGGCGCACGGAGACGAGCACGTCATCAAGCTCACCGAGGCAGCCCTGCGGCAACATGGGAGGACCGGCGACCAGACACTGCTCATCGCAGCAGAACGGTTCCAACATCGAATCGAGGTGCGACCGTGACCGAGTCAACCGTTGCGTCGGGAGCCGTTCCGTACGCGGTGCGCCAACTGCGTCTGGTCGTGGAAGCCGAGGACTTCGACGAAGCGGTGGCGTTCTATCGCGACGTCCTGGGCTTGTCCGAGGAGTTCTCCGTCGAGAGCGACGACGCGCGAGTGATGGCCCTTCAGGCAGGACGGGCGACGCTGGAGATCATCAACCCCGCTCAGCGACGGCTCATCGACCGCCTCGAAGTCGGTCGCCAGGTGAGCCGGAACATCCGTGTCGCGTTCGAAGTCACCGACGTCGACCTCGCCACTGCCACGGTGGTCGCGGCCGGTGCAGAGCTGATCGCCTCGCCGACCGAAACCCCGTGGCGTTCGCTCAACGCTCGGCTCGAAGCCCCAGCCGGGTTACAGATCACCCTCTTCGAAGAACTCGAAGGAGACTGATCGACCCCCCACGAGCTCAGCCTCTGGCTCGAGCAGCGCCGAATCGACGTGGTTTGAAGGATGGGTGGGCGCCATGAGCTCGATGTAGCTGGTGCCGAGCGGCACGATGCGGTTGGCGGTGCCGTTGGCAGGATGTCGCCCGCCTGCAACGGACGCGAGGCCGTGCTGTTCGTAGTACCGACTGGCCGCTGCATCGAGGTCATGAACGATGACGATCACGTGGTCCACGGTCAGCTCCTGGCACGTTACGTGGCCTGCGTCGCCCGATCGGTGGTTCGTGGCGAGAGTCGGGATCCTGTCCTCGATCGGTGGTTCATGGCGAGAGTCGGGATCCTGTCCTCGATCGCGGGGTGTCGGCGATACCTCGGCTGATGGCGTGAATGCTTGCGTCGGTGTTCCCGGATGGGCGTCTGCCGCAGCGCGATGCGATCGTGCCGATCAGCGACAGGATTCGTTCGGTGCCGTCGTCGGCGCCCTTGTCGAAGTCGTCGCCGGCGGTGGCCATGGTGTTGGTGACGTGGGCGACGCAGACGACGTCGCGGTTTCGGGCCCGGGCGTAGGCGTAGAGGCCGGCGGCTTCCATTTCGACGGCGTGGATGCCCGAGGCGCGGGCGCGCTCGATCGCTGATGCGGTTTCGCGGAATGGGGCATCGGTGGTCCAGGTGGCGCCGCGGTGGACAGGCTCGTTGAGGTTGTCGAAGGCGTTGGCGAGGGCCGCGTCGAGATGGTCTGCGAGCTCGCTCCACTCGCCGGGTGGGAGGTAGCGGTGGCTGGTGCCGTCGCCGCGCCAGGCGCGTTCGATCAGCACGAAGTACGGCGGTTGTCCGAGCGGGGTGATGCTGCCGGCGGAGGTGACGGACACGAGCAGACGGCAGCCGGACGAGGCGAGCTCCTCGGCGACGAGCACCGCGTAAGGTGCGCCGACCGCGCAGGGGACGATGCCGAGCGGAGTGCCGTTGTTGTCGGTGACCCACAGCTCGGAGTGGTAGCAGGCCCAGTCCTGATGGCGGGTGACGCGCCCGTGTCGTTGGAGGTGGCGCACGACGTCGCCGTCGGGGTCGAGCAGACACACCTCCGGTACGGCGGTCTCGCCGAGCTGTCGTTGCCGGCGGGCCTCGCGCAGCAGGTTCTCGACCAGGAACACCGACGGTTCGTCGTGGTCATGTGCGGTCAGGAGCGGGGGGAGAACCGAGGCGACAAGGTTGTGCCGTTCGGGGTGCTGCTCAGGTGACGGCATGGGTCGGGTGATGGTGATGACCTCGAACGCCGCTCGCCTGGGCGCGACCCGTCGACCGAGGCGCTCGAGTGCGGGGCCCCACCGTGGGAGCCACGGCAGCGTTGTCGGGGCGTAGAGACCGGTGGACGATCGTGTCGTGCCGTGTTGGCGGGCCAGACGGTCGAGGTGGTCGTGGTCGAGGAACCGGGCGGTGTCCCATGGTGGTTGGTGGAGCTGCCGCCGGTTCCAGTATCCCCACGGGCTGTTCGGGTTGAGGCTGCCGATGATGACGCGTCCGCCGGGGCGGGTGATCCGGATCAACTCGCCGATGGTCGCGGTGGGGTCGGCGGTGAACTCGCACACGGTGACCGCGAACGTGACGTCGAAGGTGTCGTCGGGGAACGGCGTCCGCTGGATGTCACCTTCGACGAGGTTGCCTCGTACTCGCGTCCTGGCGATGCCGAGCGCGGCGGGGTCGCGATCGACTGCGGTGACGCGGGCGCCGGCCGCTTCGAGGCGGGTGGCGAATCGGCCGGTGCCACATCCGGCGTCGCACACCTCGAGACCGGCGAGTGGTGGGGCGCTGTCGAGCAGCAGTTGGTGTTCGACACCACTGGCGTACGCGCCCCACGGTTGATCGAACCAGGCGTCGTAGAGCGCGAGCGTCCGCGGTCCATCGTGATGAGGGGTCGGGATCGCTCATCGGGTTCAGAATGTGATGGTTTTGTCGGCCCACAGCACCCAGTCGGTGACCTCGTCGAGGCTGGAGCGGCGCGTGTCGGCGATGATCATGGTGTCGGTGATCCCGCGGGCGTCTCGATCGGTAGTTCGGCGCGTTGCCATTCCGGGAAGCCGTCTTCGAGCCGTCGGGCGGCGCGTCGGCGGCGGCGGAGGAGTCGGACGGCGTCGTCGGCGAACACGCAGTACGGGCCACGGCAGTAGGCGACGACCTCGACGTCGGCGGGGAGGTTCTTCACGTTGGCGGCGAGCTCGTCGATCGGGATCGAGCGCGCCCCGACGATGTGCCCGGCCGCGTGTTCGACAGCCGGTCGGACGTCGACGACGACGACGTCGCCGGCGGCGATGCGTTCGGCGAGCTCGGCGCGACCGATCTGCTCCAGATGAGTCCGGTCGCCCAGGTACGCGGCGGCGAGCTCGTCGATCTGTTCGTGGTGGGCGGCTGCGACGTCGCGCAGCGCTGTCCACACGTCGGCGACACGCGCCGATGCGAGCCGGTAGTAGATCCGGGTGCCGTCGCGTCGCGTCGTCACCAGCCCGGCGTTGGCGAGCACACGGAGATGGAACGAGGTGTTGGCGACGCTCTGGCCGATCTCGGCCGACAGCTCGTCGACATGGCGTTCGCCCTGGGCGAGCACGTCGATCAGCTCGGCGCGGCGACCGTTTCCGAGCGCTTTGGCGACCTCTGCGAACGCATCGAACAACTGGTCTTTCGCGTGCCGATCACCCACACCAACCTCCTCCTCAAAGAATCACTTGACAATCTACACGGCGGCCGGTCTATATTCAAGATGTTACTTGAGGAGCAGCAAGATGGATGGGATCCGGATGTTCGTCGATGAGGGCTTGGGCCACTCGTCCTTTCTCGTCGACCTCGGCAACGGCACCGCCGCGATCATCGACCCACCTCGGTTCCCGACCGAACACCTCGCGACGGCGCGCACATCAGGGCTTGCGCCGCGGTGGACGATCGACACGCACTCCCATGCCGACTACGTGACGGGCAGCCCCTCACTCGCGACCGACGACGACGTGACGTTCATCGCGCCCGCCGCATCGAAACTCGAGACTCCCCACCGAGCGGTGCACGACGAAGAGCTGATCGGCTTGGCGCCCGGCGTGGCGTTGCGGGCGATCGGGACCCCCGGACACACACCAGACCACCACGTGTATCTCGTCGAGCACGACGGGTCGCCCGTAAGCCTGTTCACCGGTGGTTCCCTGATGGTCGGCGCCGTGGGGCGCACGGATCTCTGTGGCCCGGATCTCGCCGAGCCACTGGCGCACGACATGTTCCACTCGTTGCGCCGGCTCGACGGACTCCCGGACGATCTTGCCGTCTACCCAACGCACGGCGCCGGATCGTTCTGCTCCGCACCCGGTGGCGCCGACCGCACGACCACCTTGGGGCGCGAGCGTGCCACCAATGCCTTGTTCCGGATAGATGACGAGGACACCTTCGTCGAACGGCTGATATCGGGGTTCGGGTCGTTCCCGACCTACTTCGCCCGGCTGCCCGAGCTCAACCGGCGCGGGCCACGCCACTACTCGCAGCTGCCCCGGCTCGATCGGCTCGACGTCGACACCGTCGAACGACACCTCACCGACGGCGCGCTCGTGGTCGATACCCGACCGATCGCCAACTACTCGGCCGGGCACGTGCCGGGTTCGATCTCCAACGCGCTGCGCCCGGTGTTCGCCAGCTGGCTCGGCTGGATCGCCGACCTCGACCGACCGGTCGTGATCCTCGCCGACGCCGATCAGGACCGTGACGAGATCGTCCGCCAAGCCCTCGACATCGGACATGACAACATCGTCGGCGAGCTCGACGGCGGCATCGACGCCTGGCGAGCATCGAGCCGACCGATCGACGGCATCGCCCTCGTCGCCCCGGCCGACATCGTCGGCACGGTGATCGATGTCCGCCAACGCAACGAGTACGAGACCGGCCACATCCCAGGCGCGATCGACATCGAGCTCGGCAGCCTCGCCGCCAGCGCCATCCCCGACGGCCCGGTGACGGTGATGTGCGGGCACGGCGAACGCGCCATGACCGGCGCCAGCATCCTCACCCGCCGCGGCCACCGCGACGTCAGCGTGCTCGACGGCGGACCCGACACATGGGCCGAGTGGAGCGGTCAACCATTGGTGGTCGTCCGATGACCGCCCCCACCACGACACCAGCGCCGCTCCGATTGGGGTTGCGGCAGAACCTCGCCCAGTTCTCGCTGCTCGTCGGCGTCAACGCTCTCGTCGGCGGCATGATCGGCCAGGAGCGAACCGTCTTGCCGTTGCTCGCCGAGGACGAGTTCGGGCTCACCAAGTTCACCGCCACGCTCACGTTCATCGCCGCCTTCGGGATCGTCAAGGCCGGCACCAACTTCTTCGCCGGCACCTTGTCGGACCGCTACGGCCGCAAACCCGTCCTCGTCGCCGGCTGGATCGTCGGCATCCCGGTCCCCCTGCTGCTGATGTGGGCGCCGACGTGGAGCTGGGTCGTGTTCGCCAACGTGCTGCTCGGCGTCAACCAGGGGCTCACGTGGTCGACCACCATCATCATGAAGATCGACCTCGTCGGCCCGGCCAAACGCGGCCTGGCGATGGGATTCAACGAGGCCGCCGGCTACGTCGCCGTCGCCGCCACCGCGCTCGCGACCGGCTACATCGCCGAGCAACACGGGCTGCGCCCGGCACCGTTCTTCCTCGGTCTCGCATACGCCGGACTCGGTCTGGGCATCTCGGCCCTGTTCGTGCGCGAGACCCGCGGGCATGCCCGTCACGAGGCCGCCAACCACGTCACCACCAACGACGCCCTCCACGACGAGCTCACTACCCGCGAGATCTTCACTCTCACCTCGTTCCGCGAGAAGGCACTCTCATCCGCGTCACAGGCCGGGCTGGTCAACAACCTCAACGACGGACTCGCCTGGGGTCTGTTCCCGATCTTCTTCGCCGACGCCGGACTGTCCGTCGCCCGCATCGGTGTGCTCGCCGCCGTCTACCCCGCGGTGTGGGGGTTCGGGCAACTCGCCACCGGCGCGCTGTCGGACCGGATCGGCCGCAAGCCGCTGATCGCCGGTGGCATGCTCCTCCAAGCCGCTGCGATCGCGATGATCGCCGCCACCTCCGGCTTCGGGCTCTGGGCGCTCGGCGCCGCGCTGCTCGGCGCCGGCACCGCCATGGTGTACCCGACGCTGCTGGCCGCGATCGGCGACGTCGCCCACCCCGCCTGGCGGGCACGCTCTGTCGGCGTCTACCGGTTGTGGCGCGACGCCGGGTTCGCCGTCGGCGCGCTCGTGGCCGGGATCCTCGCCGACCTCATCTCGATCGAAGCCGCGATCTACGCCGTCGCCGCGCTCACGGCGATCTCCGGCGTCGTCGTGATCGTGCGCATGTACGAAACCCATCCACCCGTTCCCACACGCCCATTCCCATCTGGAGGTGACTGATCGTGTCCGAAACACCCGTCGTGGACTCCGGCATCTTCCGCGACCAGGTCCGCGAGAAGTACCGCGCCGTCGCCGTCGAGCCCGACGCGACGTACCACTTCCACACCGGACGGCCGCTCGCCGCCCGGCTCGGCTACGACCCGGCGATCGTCGACGCACTGCCCGACCGCGCTGTGGAGTCCTTCGCCGGGGTCGGCAACCCGTTCTCGCTGCGCACGATCATGCGTGGCGAACGTGTCGTGGACGTCGGATCCGGAGCCGGGTTCGACAGCTTCGTCGCCGCCCACCACGTCGGGCCCGACGGCGCCGTCGATCGGCATCGACATGACAACCGAGATGCTCACCAAGGCCACCGCCACCGCCGACCACCTCGAGCTGACGCACGTCGTGTTCCGGCACGGGCTCGCCGAGGACCTCCCGGTCGACGACGGATGGGCCGACGTCGTGATCTCCAACGGTGTCATCAACCTGTGCGCCGACAAGCGCGCCGTGTTCGACGAGATCCACCGCGTGTTGCGCCCGGGCGGGGCGCTGCAGTTCGCCGACATCGCCAACGGCCGCCCGGTGCCGATCGAGGCGATGCGCGACGTCGACTTGTGGACCGGTTGAATTGCCGGTGGGCTGCCCCGTGAGGGCTGGCATCAGATGCTCACCGAAGTCGGCTTCGTCGACGTCGAGATCGGACCCGCCGTCGACACGTTCGGCGGTGCCCACGGCGAGGCCAACGCCCGCACGTTCGAGGTGTACGGATACGCCTTCGTCGCCCATAAACCCGAGACCCGCTCGCCGTCGTCGCGACGGAGCGTGTGACTGCGCTGCACGATGGTCACTCTGAAAGAGCAAGAGGCGCGTGACCGCTTCGCCGGCCGCTACCGAGAGGAGCGCGTCGACGTCGTCCGGGAGATTGAACGACGTGTGATCGGCGCCGAATGGGGTGCGAACGGCTACACGACGATCGCCCAAGCGGACGGCCTCGCCGACCGCCTCGGCCTTCGAGCGGGTGATCTGCTGCTCGACGTCGGCGCCGGCCGCGGCTGGCCCGGCCTCTACCTGGCGGCGACGACGGGATGCTCGGTCGTGCTCACCGATCTCCCACTCGAAGGACTGACCGTCGCCGCGGCCCGTGTGCGGACCGAGTACCTCGAAGAGCGGGCGTGGTGCGTCAACGCCAGTGCCCGCGATCTGCCGTTCCGGGCCGCACGCTTCGATGCCGTCGTTCACACCGACGTGCTGTGTTGACTGCGCCCCAAGCTCTCCGTGTCGAGAGCACTCCGCCGACTCCTCCGCCCGGGAGGCGCAATGGGGTACCAGGTCATTCACACCGCGGCCGAACTGAGTCATCGGGAGCGTCGACGCGCTCACCGATCCGGTCCGTGGGCCGTCTCGTCTCGGCACACGCCCGACGAGATGATGCGCCGCGCGGGCTACGTCGACGTTGCTGTCGTCGATCAGACCGAGCAGTTCCGCACGACCGCGGCCGCCTGGATCCGCGAGTGGGACCTTCACCGCGAGGCGCTCGTGGCGCTCTACGGCGAGGCCGACTACGACACGCGGCAACAGGAACGAAACGTGCAGCTGCAGGCGATCGATGACGGTCTGCTCCGGCGATCCCTGGCGTTCGGCCGCCGCCCAGCAACGTGAAGGAAGGAGCGGGAGAGCCGACGCTCGCTGGGGCTACCGTGACGATGATGGGCTGGCGGTTCGAGGACTGCGTGCTCGATCTCGATCGCTTCGAGCTCCGACGCGGTGGCGAAGCAGTGCCGCTGGCGCGCCCTCGTCGAAATCGCGACCTGGGAAGCCAACGGCCAACTTGACACGCATCGCGGACACCCCTGGCTCACAATGCGTCCCGTGCTCGAAGCACACCTCGCCCGCGCGACGATTCCTCCCATCTCATAACGCGCCCCGCAGGGGAGGATTCGATGACCGCGACGATCGGACTGGTGCTCGACTGCACCGATCCCACCGAGCTCGCCCACTTCTGGTCCGAAGCGCTCGGCTACACCACCCTCGGCGGCGCCGGCAACTACGTGATGCTCGTCGACACCGACGGCGTCCAACCCAAGCTCCTACTCCAGGCAGTTCCAGAAGCCAAGGCCGGCAAGAACCGGATGCACTTCGACATCGAAACGGATGACGTCGACAGCGAAGCGTCCCGCCTCGAGACGCTCGGCGCGCGGCGGCTCGAGGCCGGCGTCCGCAGCGAGCACGGATCGAACTGGGTGATCATGGCCGACCCGGAAGGCAACGAGTTCTGCGTCTGCGACGGCGGGTCCGGCTGACGCAGCCAACCTCTCGAACTCTGTCACCCACTGCGCCAGATCGAGCGAGCAGGTCCGCCAACACGTCAGTGTGTCGAAGATGCCACGCACATCTTGCGGTCGGCAGGGAGCGACTCCGGGCCTCGCTGCTCACTCAACCCGGATGCGATCACCGTCCGATGCGAATCGCACCTTGACCCCGGTGTCGAAATCCGGCGATTCCGCCGAGCTGGCCGCTATTCGTTCGGTCGGTGTTGGAGTGCGTCGAGTCGTTGGCGGTAGTCGTCGGGTTCGATCTCGCCGCGGGCGAGGCGGTCGGCGAGAACCTCTTGTGGGGTCTGCGTCGGGGGTGTGATCGGTGCAGCTCCGGATGCGTGCTGCGAGGTGAGGCTGCTGTGTCTGATCAGCGTTACAGCGACCCAGATCAGCCCGCCCCAGAACAGGATCATCATGATCGCCATCAGCCACCACGTTCCGCCGCCCCAGGCATCGTTCCAGTCTCTGTCGTGCATGACGCACCTCTTTCGTGTTCGGTTGTGAACGGCTCGGCCATCTGGCGGGTCTCGCTGCGTCAGCGGCGACGTTCAGCTGCGCACGAGCCGGGAGATCGCGTGGACCGCTTCGGTGAGTTTGGCGTCGCTTTCTTCGTCGTCGCCTTCGGTAGCCCCGCATCTTTGGGTTCTCCTGTTCAATTTGATGGACGGCGACGGTTGGTGAGTGCCGGTGGGTGGTGGGCGATTACTTCATCGCGGGCCCTCAGAGAGTCCACCTGTAGCCAGCGTGGACCTCGGGGCTCCGTCGCGAACAGGGTCCAACGTCCCTACCCCTAGGGGGTATCCGAATCGTACGGTTGATCTACGGCCAACGGGTCGTAGGAGGTGGGTCCCGATGACTGCTGTGCAGATCGTTGTGACGGTCATCGGCGGGGCCAAAGCAACGATGCGCAACATCCGCCAGAACCTCGCCTTCGCGTTCGGTTACAACGCGCCCGGCATCCCGATCGCCGCCGGCATCCTCTCCCCACTCATCGGCTGGCGGCTCAACCCGATGATCGCCGCCGATCCGGCCGCGTTCACCACCAGCCCGAGTGCCATTTCGGAGTCGGCTCCGACCGGCCCCGCGAAGGTGGGTTGAGCGATGCGGCGGGTACCGCTGGTCCGGCGCAACCTGCTGGCCGATCCGCGCCGGCTCGCCATCAGCGCGCTCGGTGTCGGCGTCGCGCTGATGCTGATCCTGCTACTCGACGGGATGTGGGCCGGGATCCGCTCTCAGGTCACGACGTACGAAGACCACAGCGGTGCCCAGCTGTACGTCGTCACCCCGGGCACGCTCAACCTTTTCGCCGACTCCAGCACCGTGCCCCGCTCCGAGGTCGACATGGTGCGTGAGATCCCGGGTGTGCAATGGGCCGTTCCGGTGCGCACCGCGTACACGATCCTCGACCTGCACGGCCGCAAGGTCGCCGTCGCACTGGTCGGCAGCGTCCCCGGTGAGCCCGGCGGTCCGTGGGCGATGGCCAAAGGCCGGGCGCCCGTAGCCGACGACGAGGTCGTCGTCGACAGCGTCCTCGCTGACCGCCACGACCTCGACCTCGGGGACGAAATCGCCGTCAACGGCGCGACCATGCACATCGTCGGCCTGTCTTCCGGGACGGCTGGGTTCATGACCGGCTTCGTGTTCGTCACCCACCACGCCACCGAACTCGCGTTGCAGGCTCCTGACACCACGAGCGTGATCCTGGTCGGAACCGACCAGCCCGCCGCCGTCCAGGCACGACTTGCCGCCGTCGGGCTCACCGCGGTCGACCACGACACGCTGCGGGCGTCGAGCCTCGCGCTGGCAACGAAGATCTACGGCACCCCGATGCGCCTCATGGTCGGGGTCGGTTTCGCGGCCGGCACACTCGTCATCGCCCTCACCGCCTACACCGCGGTTGCCGAGCGCCGCCGCGAGTTCGGCATCGTCAAAGCCATCGGAGCAACCCCCACCCGTCTCGCTGCGCTCGCGCTCGGCCAGACACTGTCACTCGCACTACTCGGCGCCGTTGCTGCGACCGCGCTGTTCCTCGCCAGTCGAGCTGCCATCGAAGCGCTCCGCCCCCAGTTTGCTGTGGTCGTCACCGGCCCCGGCATGCTTCGCGCCGCTGTCGCTGGCCTCGCCATGGCGGTCCTGGCCGCCATCGTCCCCGCCCGGCGTCTCGCCCACCTCGACCCCGCGGCCGCCTTTCGGGATTCGTCATGAGCCGCCGCGTTCCGCTCGCCCGGCGCTATCTGTTCGGTGAACGCCGCCGTGCCGTTCTCGCCACCGTTGGCGTCGCCGTCGCCCTGTTGCTCGTCCTCGTTCTCGACGGGATCTTCGCCGGCGCCATGCGTCAGGTCACCGCCTACATCCGTTCCAGCCCCGCGGATGTGATCGTGTCGCAACGCGGCGTGCGGACGATGCACATGAGCACCTCCGCGCTTCCCCGAGACGTCGTCGACAAGGCGCGGGCGGTCGACGGTGTCGCCTGGGTCGAACCGATCGGTTTCGTCAGCGGCGTCATCGGCGCGCAGACCGGCGGGCGCCAGCTGTCTTACGTCATCGGCTACACCCCGGGCCGGCCCGGCGGGCCGCACGACCTCGTCGCCGGCCGCGCCCCCGGCGCCGGCGAAGCGGTGCTCGACCGGGTCGCCGCCGACCAGCTCGATCTGCACCTCGGCGACCAGGTCCGAGTCCTCGGCGCCTGGCTCACAGTCTCCGGTCTCGCCGAGGGTGGCACCAGCATCGTCAACACCACCACCTTCGTCACCGCCGCCGAGCTCGACCGTATCCACGGCCCGACGACCAGCTACCTCCTCGTCGGCGCCCTTCCCGCGACCAGCAGCTCCGCGCTGCGCGACACGCTCGCCCGTGCACTACCGGATGCGTCGGTGCAGACCCGCAACGAGTTCGCCCGACAAGAAGCCGCCGTCGTTGCCGACATGAGCGCGGACGTGATGCGGATCATGGCCATCATCGGCTTCGCCATCGCCCTCGCCGTGATCTCCCTCACCCTGTTCACCGCCACCCTCGCACGGCTCCGGGACTATGGGGTCATCAAGGCCCTCGGAGCGAGCTCCGGGCGCCTCGCCGGCATCGTCATCGCCCAAGCCGTCTGGACCGTCGCGCTCGCCGTCACAACATCGGTGGCTCTCGCGCTGGTCGTCGACCGTGTCGTCGAGGCGGCCGTACCCACCATCGCCATCGCCATCGAGCCGTCCGGCGTCATGCGGGTTGCCGTCGGCGCAGCCGCCATCGGCGCCGTGTCCGCCCTCGCCCCACTGCGCCGAGTCGTCGCCGTCGATCCCGCGTCGGCCTTCCGGAGACTGTCATGACCACCACCACCGCCGCCGCACTCCAAGCTCACGGTCTGTCCAAGACCTTCGGACACGGCGAACTCGCCGTCACCGCCGTACGCAACGTCGACCTCACCGTGGCGCCCGGCGAAGTCGTCCTCGTCGACGGACCGTCCGGCTCCGGCAAGACCACGCTGCTGCTCATGCTCGGAGCGCTCCTCGAACCGACTTCCGGCTCCGTCGTCGTCGACGGCGACGACATCTGGGCCCTGCCCGAACGACGCCGGCCCTCGATGCGGGCCCGCCACTTCGGGTTCGTATTCCAAGACTTCAACCTCCTCGGCGCCCTCTCCGCCGCCGAGAACGTGGCCCTCGCCGCCAACCTCGGCGGCATCACCGGCCGCGACGCCCGCCAGCGCGCCACCAACGCCCTCGACCGAGTCGGGCTCGGCCATCGCACCAGCTTCCGTCCCGACCAGCTTTCCGGCGGCGAGAAACAGCGCGTCGCCGTCGCCCGCGCCCTCGTCAACCACCCGGCGGTGATCCTCGCCGACGAACCCACCGCCAACCTCGACTCCGCCAACGGCCGCCATGTCGCCCGCCTCCTCCACACTCTCGCCACCGACGACCAGCGCGCCGTGATCATCGTCACCCACGACAACCGCCTACACGACATCGCCGAACGCGTCCTGTGGCTCGAAGACGGCGCACTCCGCCAACTCGACACCCTCGTCACCGACCCGGTCTGCCACATGTCGATCACCCCAACCGACACACCCCACCTCGAGTGCGACGGATCAGTGTGGTGGTTCTGTTCCAGCGGCTGCCGCGACGAATTCGCCGCCCACCCAGCCCGATTCACACCACCTCCGACGAGTCGGCCATGACCGCACCGCCGTCTCACGGACCGGCCGCCCGCTCCACGGCCACCCCTTACTGCTGCGACTCGCAGGGTCGAAGGTATCTACCCGCAGGGTCGAAGATCTCTACCCCTCGGGGGTATCCGGCCGTAGGGTGGAACTGCGGCCGCTCAACCGACTGAGCGCGCCGCCCGACCCCCCGATTTGGAGACTCCGATATGAACGTGCGCCGCCGCCTGACCATGCTCGCTGCCGTAACCCTGACGGTCAGCGTGCTCGCCGCATGCGCCGACGACGCCAACGATGTTGGCGGCGACGCTCTCACCGTCGATGACGGCGTTCGAGTCATCGACGTGGAGATGACCGACATGGCGTTCACGCCGGTGAGCATCGACGTCAAAACCGACGAAACAGTCCGGTTCCGGTTCCGCAATACCGGCCTCGCTGTCCATGAAGCCGTCATTGGCGACCTCGCCTTCCAAGAAGACCACGCCGAGGAGATGGCGGGAGGCTCGATGCATCACGGCGACTCCGACGAACCAGAGCCGCTCATCGTCGCAGTCGGTGAGACCGGAGACCTCGTCTACACCGCCGGCGCCGCCGGCACCCTCATCATCGGCTGCCACCAGCCCGGCCACTGGGACGCAGGCATGCGGGCCGACCTCAGCATCACCTGAGTCCACAGCGGCACCACGTTCTCTTCAGCCGTCGGTCGGCGGCACAGTATTCCGCCGAGGAACCGACCCTGTCGAACTCCAGATTGTGATCGGCACCCGCCGCTCGCCCAATCCCGAGCCTCTACTAGCGCGAGCCCCTCTGCGCGATCTGCTCGATTCATCCGACCGCACGGCAGTTCACGATGACCCAAAGTCGCCACACTCACGACAACCCTCGATGTACCCCATCTCGAACCTCCGCTTGCGGCGCGTGCGGTGCAAATGCGGCGCGTCGCGGCGCGCATTCAGGGGTTCTCGGGGTCACTGGTGGTCACTGGCCGGGTAAGAACGAAAAGAACCCCTGACCTGGGAGGTTACCAGGTCAGGGGTTGGAGGCGGCGCCGGGAATCGAACCCGGGTAGAGGGCTTTGCAGGCCCTTGCCTAAGCCACTCGGCCACGCCGCCGGGCACGGCGAGGTTAGCGGGCCGTTCGACTCACCGTTCGACCTGCGGCGGACGGAGCATCCTTGTCCCTCCCCACTCGCTCCGCCAACATGGGTGGCGGTGAGACGTCACACGCTCCTCGTGCTCGCCGGGCTCGTGCTCGTCGGGACGGCGTGCGACCCCGATGCCGAGGAGCAGTCGGGCGTCGACCCGTGCGTAACGACCATCGAGCGAGCCTCGCGGGCGGCCGAGATCAGCGACCAGATCGAGTTGCTCGATTCGGCGCTGCTGTCGTGTCGCTCGTTCACCGCCTACGACGCCCAGCTCGGTCGCTACCCCGGCATCATCGGGTACGACGGGCTGACGTACGTCACCACCCGATGCGCGGCGCTCGCCGACGACGAGCTCGTGAGCGGATCCTCGGTGTGCACCGACGTCTACACCCCGACATCGAGCACGATCGCGGGCGTGCCGGCGATCGAGTACGTCGGCCAGACGATGGACGGCCGCGAGGTGACGATCGGACCGGGCGACACCGAGTTCGTCGACGGCAAGCCCGCCGCCATCGTGGCCATCGTCGACATCGCCGCCGAGGACGGGTGCGAGGGGGTCGAGGCCGAGCGCGACCGCTGGCTCGCCGACGTGAACGATCCGATCGTCGGTGACCAGGCGTCGGTGTACGCCCGCCACGCCGAGAACGTGCTGGCGTTCATCGCCTGCGCATGACGACCTCCCCTTGGCTCGCGGATTCGTGATGCGAGGCGGTGTGCGATGCTCGGTGGATGCACACGTTCGTCCATCCGTTGCGTCGAGCGATACGCGTCGCGGGCGATCGCGAGGCGTTGGTTACGGGCGACACGCGGCTCACCTACCGTGACTTTCTGGCCCGTCTCGAGCGCCTGCACACCGTGCTCCTCGAGCTCGGCACGCGTCCAGGCGACCGAGTCGCCGTGTTGGCGTTCAACTCGATTCCGTTCATGGAGCTCTACTGCGGCATCTCCGCGTGCGGGCGCTCGCAGGTCCCGCTCAACTTCCGCTGGGCGGAGCCCGAGCTCGAGTACGCGCTTTCCGATTCCGGCGCCAGGATCCTCGTCACCGACCGCGATCCGGGTCGCCTCGGCGTGCTCGTCGATCGCGTGATCCGCATCGACGACGGCGAGTACGACGGGCTCGTCGCCGCCGCGGCGAGGACACCGTTCGACGACACCGCGGTCGACGAGAACGAACCGGCCGGCCTCTTCTACACGGGAGGCACCACGGGGGCGAGCAAGGGCGTCATCCTCACCCACCGCAATCTGATCGCCAATGCGATCAACATGCAGATGGTGATGCCGTTGCAGCTCGACGACGTGTACCTCGTCATGGCGCCGTTGTTCCACGCCGCCGGATCGGTGTCGGTGCTGCAGACGATGTACGTCGGGGCCAAGCACGTCATCCTCCCGTCGTTCGACCCCGGCGAGGTGCTCGACGTCATCGAGCGCGAAGGGGTGACGGCGACGCTCGGCGTGCCGACGATGGTGGCTGCCGCGGTCGACGAGCAGGTGGCACGGCCGCGTGACGTCAGCAGTCTGCGTCTCTTGTCGCACGGCGGTTCACCGATCGCGATGGAGGTCCTGCGGCGCGGCCACCAGGCGTTCCCGACCACCCAGTTCGTCCATCTCTACGGCGCCACCGAGACGGCTCCGCTCGTCACCGGCCAACCCCACGAGGAAGACCTGCTCGGCACACCGCTGGAGAAGTCGGCCGGCCAGGCCGTCGTCGGCGTCGAGGTCGTCATCCGCGACCCCGATGGCAACCCGCTCCCCGACGGCGAGCCCGGCGAGGTCACGATGCGCGGCAACAACATCATGGCCGGCTACTGGAACAAGCCCGAGCAGACCGCGGCTGCGTTGCGCGACGGTTGGTACTGGTCAGGCGATGTCGGGCGGCTCGACGCCGACGGCCACCTGTTCCTGCTCGACCGCTCGAAGGACATGATCATCTCCGGTGGCGAGAACGTCTACTGCACCGAGGTCGAAGACGCCCTCTACACCCACGCCGCCGTTCTCGAGGCGACCGTGTTCGGCATCCCGAGCGAGCGATGGGGCGAAGCCGTCCACGCCGTCGTCGTGCTCCGCTCCGACGCGACGGAGGCGGAGTTGATCGACCACTGCCGCACCCTGATCGCCGGCTACAAGGTGCCGCGATCGATCTCGTTCCAGACCGAACCACTGCCCAAGTCGGGCCCGGGCAAGGTGCTCAAGCGTGAGCTCCGAGCCCCGTTCTGGTCCGGCCACGAGAGCGCCATTGCCTGATGCTCACGCCGAATTGGTGACGAACCGAGCAGCACCGTATGTGGCCCATGAGTCGAGGGAATCTCGGTTTCCTTGTTGACAGTCTGGTCGAACGTATGTACGATAGGACGTATGTTCGAGAAGGGGATCCGGACAACGGTCGAGTCGTTGTTGGCGCTCGACCCGACGGTGTGTGACCGGCGCGAACTGGAGCGCATCGTCGAGTTGAGCGCACGGGTGCGCGGATGGGTCGACGCGATCGACGTCGCCGTCGCCCGACGGGTCGCCTCCGACGCCACCCCGGGTGTGGATGCCTCCCCCGCCGAGGTGTTGGCACGACGCGGCCGGCGCTCCCGCAAAGACGCCAAAGCCGCCGCCGACCGGGCCGCGGTGTGTGATCAGTTGCCGTCGTTCGAAGATGCCCTGGCCGACGGCACCGTGTCGGCCGGTCACGTCGACGCCCTCGCCAACGCCACCCGCAACCTCGACGACGCCGCCCGCTCAGAGCTCACCGCGCTGGAAGCCGAGCTGTTGGCGGCGGCGTGTCGTGACACGATCGCCGAGTTCGACAAGGACTGCCGCGATCTCGCCCGCCTGCTCGCCGGTGACGGCGGCGTCGGTGAGCTCGACCGTCAGAAGTCGAACTCAACGCTGCGACGCTGGATCGACAAGATCACCGGGATGTGGCACCTCCACGCCGAACTCGACCCCGAGACCGGCGCCAAACTGTGGACCGCGATCGACGCTCAACTCGACACCGTCCAACAACGCCACGGCAACACCGAGATCCCCCTCGAACGCCTCACCGTGGTGGCCCTCGCCGAAATCGTCGCCGGCACCCCGAGCGACACCGGTGACCGCCGGGTCCCCGAAGTCTGCGTCCACGTCGACCTGCCGACGCTTGCTCGACGGACTCCACGCCGCGTCGATCTGTGAGACCTCCAACGGTGCCGCGTTGCCGGTCGACACCATCCGGCGGCTGTGCTGCGAAGCCGCGATCATCCCCATCGTGCTCGGCGCCGACGGCGAAGCACTCGCCGTCGGACGCCAACAGCGAGTCGCCAACCGGGCCCAGCGCCGAGCATTGCGGGCGATGTACCGCACCTGCGCCCACCCCCACTGCGACATCGCCTTCGACCACTGCCAGATCCACCACGTCATCCCCTGGGAACGATTCGGGGTCACCGACCTCGAAAATCTGCTGCCGCTATGTTCGAAACACCACCACCACGTCCACGAAGGACGCTGGCACCTCACACTGCAACCCGACCGCACGATCACCCTCCACCGACCCGACGGCACCCACTACTACACCGGATCCACCATCGACCGACGACCCAACCTGCACCGCACCGACGACGACCTACGACCCGCCCGACCACCCCGAACAACTACCACCGCCGCCTGAACGGCGGCAGCCTCATCGGCGGCCGGCCGAACGGCTGACGAACGAGATCGACCGATAGCGAACGCGGGACCGCACGCTGACGGTTGGAGCCGGCTCAGCCGAAGCCGGCGGTCTTGACGACGAAGCGTTGGTGGGTGCCCTCCGAGAGCACCTGGTCACCACCCGAACAAGGCGCGCTCGCACTCGCGTCACGCGTGACGGGTGAGCGACCTCACTCGAACGCGACGGCCAGGACGTCGGCGTAGGTGTCGGCGAGGTGGAACGTCATCTCCGAACGGACACGCTCGGGGACGTCGTCGAGGTCGGGGCCGTTGCGCGCCGGGAGAACGACGTCGCGCAGGCCGGCGCGGTGTGCCGCGAGGACCTTCTGCTTGACGCCGCCGATCGGCAGCACCGCTCCCTGGAGCGTGATCTCGCCGGTCATCCCGACCGTGTCGCGCACCGGGCGTGACGTGAGCAGGCTGACCAGTGCGGTCGCCATCGTGATGCCGGCCGACGGCCCGTCCTTCGGGACGGCTCCGGCGGGGACGTGGACGTGGAAGCGGCGTTGCAGCGATTCTGGGTCGAGGCCGAGCTCACCGGCGTGCGACCGCACGTAGTTGAGCGCGATCTGGGCCGACTCCTTCATCACGTCGCCGAGCTGGCCGGTCAACGTCAATCCGGGCTCGGCGCCATCAGCGGTCGGGAACGCGGTGGTCTCGATGAACAGCACGTCGCCACCGTGACCAGTGACCGCAAGGCCGGTCGCAACGCCCGGCAGCTGGGTGCGCGCCGGCACGTCGTCGATCACCTTCGGCCGGCCGAGCCACTCGACGAGCTGCGACGCGTCGACGGTCAAGGGCGTCGCCGCACCGGTCGCGATGCGTGCCGCCGCCTTGCGGACGAGCCGGCCGAGCTCGCGCTCGAGGCTGCGCACGCCCGCCTCGCGCGTGTACCCCTGGATCACCGCGCCGATCACGTCGTCGGCGACGATCAGCTCGTCGTCACGCAAGCCCGAGCGCTTGCGCTGACGAGGCAGGAGGTAGCGCTCGGCGATGTCGACCTTCTCGTCTTCGATGTAGCCGTCGAGGCGGATGATGTCCATCCGGTCGAGCAACGGGCCGGGGATGCCGTCGGCGACGTTGGCGGTGGCGAGGAAGACGACCTCCGACAGGTCGAGGTCGACCTCGAGGTAGTGGTCACGGAACGTGTGGTTCTGTGCCGGGTCGAGCACCTCCAGCAGCGCCGCGGTCGGATCGCCCGACCACCCGCCAGCTGAGAGCTTGTCGACCTCGTCGAGCAGCACGACCGGGTTCATCGTGCCCGCCTCGATGAGAGCGCGGACGATCCGGCCCGGCTGCGAGCCGACGTACGTGCGGCGGTGACCGCGGATCTCGGCCTCGTCGCGGATGCCGCCGAGCGCGATGCGGACGAACTTGCGTCCCATCGCCCGGGCAACGGACTCACCGAGGCTCGTCTTGCCGACCCCTGGCGGACCGACGAGCGTGACGATCGCACCGTTGCCGCGCCGACCGTCGCTCTCACGGTCGTCGAGCCCGCGCTCCTGGCGGAGCTTGCGGGTGGCGAGGAACTCGACGATGCGATCCTTGACGTCGACGAGGCCGTAGTGGTCGTCGTCGAGCACACGCTTGGCATGATCCAGATCGACGGTGTCGTCGCTGCGGTTGTTCCACGGCAACTCGAAGATGCGGTCGAGCCAAGTGCGGATCCACGAGTGCTCGGGCGACTGGGTGCTCGTGCGCTCGAGCCGCTCGAGCTCCTTGTCGATGGCGGTGCGCACGCTGTCGGGCGCGTCGAGCTCGGCCAGGCGGGCGCGGTACTCGCCGACCACGTCGTCGTCGCCCTCGCCCAACTCCTTGCGGATCGCGGCCAGCTGCTGGCGAAGGAGGAACTCGCGCTGCTGCTTGTCGACACCCTCGCTGACGTCGTCGCGGATCGCCTGGGCCACCTGCAGCTCGGCCAGGTGACCGCGGGCCCACGCCATGACCAGCTCGACGCGCGCCGGGACGTCGACGGCGCGCAACACGGCCAGCCGGGCGACATCGTCGAACTCGGCCCACAGCGCGACCGAGTCGGCGAGCGCTCCCGGGTCGAGGTTGCGCCGCAGCAGTTCGGGCAGGCGACGCGAACGACGCAGATCAGCGATCAGCTCGAGCACGGCGCGCAACTCCCTGGCGACGTTCTCGAGCGAGGGTGACGGCCGCGGATCACGCAGCACCTCGTATTCGGCGACGTCGGCGCCCCGCTCGTCACGGTCGATCGCGACCACCCGCGCCCGGCTCTCGATCTGAACGATGGCGACCGGCTCTCCCGTCGGCAGCGAGCCCATGTCGGGGACCCTGGCGAGCACGGCCAGTTCGTGCTCGTCGCCGCCGGTGAACAGCAGGGGGCCACCGGCGGTGGCCTCGACGGCGCGGCGGAGCTCGTCGGTTGCGAGGGGAATGGTCAACACCGCGCCCGGCAGGACCACGCTTGGCAGGTGGGCGATGGGGAGGCGGGAACGGACACCCGAAGTCGACATGTATCGAAGGGTAGCGATACGAAAGTTGATTGACACCGACTCAGGATTCTCGTCCGATCCCTGCTAGGTGGTCATCCGTCACTTTCTCGGTCACTCTCTTCGTCCGGCTCACCTCGTCCGAGGAACTCGACCTCGCCGAGCTGGGTGCAGGCGGCCTCCATCGTCTGGCGCATCGGGTCTTGGGCCTCGACCGGGGGCGTCACGATGAACGGGTGGACGTCACCGCCGCCGAGGTCGACCTGGGCGACGAACTTGAACGGCTGGCTCGATTCGGAGATGGCGTGGGGGTCGCAACGAGACTCGATGAACCGGATCCGGGCCGATGCTTCGTCGACACCCTCGTCGAGCGTGACGACCGGATCGCCGAGCGGGGTGTCAGCGGCCTCGAACACGAAGAGCACGTTGTTGCTCACCGACAGCACGCTCACCGTCGCGGCCGATGCTCGCCGAGTGAGACGCAGCTCCCCCGCGGTGACCGGGCGGCCATCGTGTTCGGACGTGTGCAGATCGACCCATTCGATGCCAACCAGCGCCTCGACCATCTGCCGCTCACAGTCCTCGAGGTACAACCGGCGGGCCAGGTGGTCCACGTCGTAGACGGGGATCATGCGCTCGGTCCCGTCGTCGAGCACGAGCCGGGCGGTCGCCGACTCGACGTCGGGCATCGACGCCCGCGTTCCGTCGCCGACGCAGTTGGCCCCGGGGAACTTGACGGGGAGATCGATCCGCTGCCCCCCGACGACGATGTCGCTGCGCTCGGTGAGCTCGGTCGTGAAGCCCTCCCACACGAACTGCACGCCGACGACCGTGAACCGCTCGTCGGTGAGGTTGACGACCTTCACCTGGAACTGGCCCTTGGCCGGATCGACTCGATTCTGCGTCGGCATCGCCGCCAGGATCCCGTCGGGGATCACGATCTCCGGCTCGGTGGTGGTCGTCGTCGCCGGCACCGTTGTCGTCGTCGTCGCAACCGCCGGTGTCGACGCGATCGTGGTGGTCGTCGTCGCTGTCGATACTGCCGGCACCGCCTCGACGCTCACAGTTGGCGCCGAGCCGGCGTCCGGCGGTCCGTCGTCGGCACACGACAGCAGGACCACTCCGAGCACCAACGCCACCGCAAGGCGGTTCCGTGCGTCACCAGCGTTCATAGTTCGATGGTAACGCATCGATCCGCCGGCCGAGTAGCGTCGGAGCTGATGAGGTCCGATCGTCAAGCTCTGATCGACAAGGTCTGAACGTCGGGGTCTGAACGTCGAGGTCTGATGCGATGAGCAAGCACCCTGTCGACGCCGCCGGCCTGATGCTCCCCCACCCGAGCTGGCCGGCAGGGAAGGAAGCCCCGGGTCGGCTCGAGCTGCTGCGCCGGTTCTGCAACTCGACGAACCCGGAGAACGGCGCCGAACGGTTTCGCGATCCCGGTCAGCTCGACGACTGGCTCGTCGCCGAGGGACTCGCGGCCGTCCGTGCCGAACGTGCCGGGCTCGCCAGGGTGATCCGGTTTCGACGTCAGTTGCGGGACCTCGCCGTCGCCAACCGCGATGGGAGGCCCGACGCCGCGGCCATGGAAGCGGTCGTGGCCAGCGTCGGCACCGGATCGCTCCAACTCGTCGCCGGCGACGGGGGCCTGACATTCGTCGGACGCGGCCGCGGGGTTCACGCGCTGCTCGCCCACCTGGCGGCGATCATCGTGATCGCCCAGGCCGACGGGTCATGGCCGCGCCTGAAGGCCTGCACGAACGACCACTGCCAGTGGATGTTCTACGACCACAGCAAGAACTCCAACGGCACATGGTGCTCGATGAAGGCTTGCGGGCAGCGCCACAAGGCCCGCGAGTACCGGGCCCGCAGATCCGTCACGTGATGCTGAGCCGGGGCATCGCCGACGCCCGCGCGGCGATCGATCCGGCGCCGCCTTCGATGCGGCCCGACCACGCTCGTTCGGCGATCGCGTCGAGGCGTGGGAAGACGAGCTCGTCGAACGCGGCCGCCGACGGGATGTGCTCGGTCCACACGCATGCCTGCACACCGAGCAGGCGTTGGCGGGCTTCGGTCGACCATCCCGCGCCGGGCTCGAACGCGCAGACGTCGTCGAGGCCGACGGTGCCGGCCCAGCTCGCGCCGGGCGACGCCCAGTCGTCGTCGAACGCCATGTCGAGGTAGTACGCGTCGGGCGCGCTGATCACGACGTCGTATCCGGCGTCGGCGAGGACACGCGCGTCGGCCGCCGACTTCCATGCCACGACGTAGCCGTCAGCGGGCTGCAGGCCACCGTGCTCGGCAACCTCCTGCCACGCCCCGATCTGGCGACCGGTGACGCGACGCACCGTGGCGACGACGTCCGCCATGAACGCCGCTTCGATGGCGCTCGTGCCGGTAACCCCTCGGGACGTCGCAAAGTCGGCGGCGACCGGCGAGCGAGCCCACGCTCCCGGCGCCACCTCGTCACCGCCGACGTGCAGCCACGGCGAGTCGAACAGTGTGGCGAGCTCGCCGAACACCGCCTCGACGAACGGCATCGTGGTCGGCAGCCCCGGGCACAGCGAGTTGTCGACGAAGCGCTGGATGCTCGGCGCGCCGGTCGCGTCGTCGGGATCGCGCAGGGAGGGCACCGCCGCCAGGGCGGCGTAGCAGTGGCCAGGGAGGTCGACCTCCGGCACGATCACGACGCCGAGCTCGCGGGCGCGCTCGACCCACAGACGGATCTCCTCGACCGTGTAGCTCCCGCCGGATGCGGCGGCCGGCGAACCGAGCAACGGCGGGATCGGGAGCCCGTGGCCCCGCCACGCTCCGACGTCCGTCAACTCCGGATAGCCATTGATCGGCACCCGCCAGGCCTCGTCGTCGGTCAGATGGAGGTGGAGTCGATCGAGCTTGCGCCACGCCGCCAGATCGACGAGCCGCTCGACGTCGGATGCCGGGAAGAACTGGCGGGCGAGGTCGACGTGGATCCCGCGCCAGTCGTACGTCGGGCCGTCGACGATCCGGACCGCGTCCGGCGACCCGTCGCGCAGGAGTTGGGCGAGCGTCAGAAATCCGTGCCGGTAACCGGCCAGGCTGCTCGCCGCGACGATCACCTCGTCGGTGGCGTCGTCGATGGTCAACTCGTAGTGGCCGGGCGGCATCGCACCCGGGACGACCGACACCGGCCACGCCCCGGCGCCGATGTCGTCGCCGATGCCGAGCGCCCACGGACCGTGCGGATACAGCCGCCGCTCGGCGCGCGCCACGGCCCGCCACACATCGCCGACCTCGGCCGACCCGGATCGCAACCGGGCTGTCGAACGCGCGCGACCGCCATCCCGGGACACCGTCCGCTCACCATCGCGCTCGATCGTCGCCGGCCACGGTACGAGGGCGGGACCGGCGTCGGTTCCGCGCACCGATCGGCGCTGATCGCGAGTCGAACCGGTCCCGGTCTCCGTCGTGGTCATCGGCTCGACATGCACGTCGAGCGTCGAATCGTCGTCGAGCACGACGAAGGCACTCGCCGGTCCGTCGTTGGCGTGACGGGGCGGGTGTCCGACCGCGAGTCCTGCGATCACCAGCTCCTGACCGGGACCGAGCACCAGGTCCGCTGGCGGTTCCAGCTCGTGGTACCCCGAGACCTGCCGTGCCAGTCGCGTGAGACCATCGGGGGCCGGGTCGAGCTTGACCGTGCTCGTGAGCGCCAGACGGAATCGTTCGATCGCGTCGGTTCCGTCGTTCGACAGACGCAACGTGACCGTTCCGCGCGCCGACGTGCCCGGGTCGTACTCACTGCGCAGCGTCAGTAGTGCTGCCATGACGGCTTCCCGGCGTGTGTCTCGCGGTAGTACGCGGCGTGGGCCAGCAACGACGCCGCATCTTCGTCGATCACGACCGTGACGTGGGAATGCCACTGGAGGATCGACGCCGGGCAACTCGTCGTGAGGGGCCCTTCGACAGCGGCGGCGATCGGTGCCGCCTTGGCCGGGCCACACGCGATCAGCACGAGGTGGCGGGCGTCGCCGATCGTGGCGAGACCCTGTGTCATCACGTGACGCGGGACGGCGTCGAGATCGGCGAAGAAGCGGGCGTTGTCAGCGCGCGTCGCAGCGGTGAGCGTCTTGATGCGGGTGCGCGAACGCAGTGACGAACCGGGCTCGTTGAAGCCGACGTGACCGTCGCTGCCGATGCCGAGCAGCTGTACGTCGACGCCTCCCAACTCCACCAGCAAGCCCTCGTACCGGTGACCGGCTTCCTCGAGATCCTCAGCGTCGACGTCGGGCGCGTGGACGTGGTCGGCGAGCAGGTCGACCTGATCGACGAGGTGCTCGTGCACGAAGCGTCGATAGCGCTGCGGATGATCGGCGGGGAGACCGACGTACTCATCGAGCAACACCGCGTGGGCGTCGGCGAAGCTGATGCGGCCGGCGGTGTGTGCCTCGACCAGGCGACGGTACGTGATGATCGGCGAGCTCCCGGTCGCCACGCCGATCACGGGCTCCGGGCTTGTGGCCGAGCAACCGCTCGACGATGCCGGCGGCGGTCGCGCCGGCGACCTCGGCGTCGGCGACGATCACGACTTCCAACGCCAGGCCTCCTCGTCGACGAGATGATCGAGCACGCCCCCGACGAACGTGGCGACGACGTGCAGTCCGGTGTCGAGCACGGTGACGTCGGCCCGCCGGCCCACCTCGAGCGAGCCCCGGTCGTTCAGACCCAGCAGACGCGCTGGTGTCGTGGTCACCGTCGCCACCGCTTCGGTCGCCGTGCACCCCGTGAACGCCACGAGGTTGCGCACCGCCCGATCGAGCGCGAGGTCGCTGCCGGCGAGCGTCCCGTCGGGCGTCCGAACCCCGGCCGCCGAAACGTCGATGTCGACCTCACCGAGCCGGCGACGTCCGGCGGCGAGACCCAGCACGGCGGTCGCATCGGTGACGAGCAACAGTCGCACCGGTCCGAGCGCCTGCCATGCGACGCGAACCGCGAGCGGGTCGACGTGGATCCCGTCGCAGATCAGTCCCGCGATCATCGAGTCGTCGGCCAGCGCCACACCGATCGGGCCGGGCGCTCGATGGCCGAACGGCGCCATGGCGTTGAAGAGGTGGGTCACGCCCGTCGCGCCAAGGCGCTTGGCGTCCAAGACGCACTCGGCCTCGGCGTCGGTGTGTCCGATCGACACCACCACACCGTCGCTCACCAGCTTTTCGATCACGTCCATCGCGCCTGGTAGCTCGGGTGCGATGGTGACCATGAGCACGCCTGCGTCTCGCGTCCAACCGTCGATCACATCGGGCGACGGCGACTCCAGCCAGCGTGCCGGATGGGCGCCACGGCGGGGCGGCGCGAGCATCGGGCCCTCGAAGTGAAGACCGACGGCGACTGCTCCCCCTCCCCCGCGGTGGGTGCCGTCGGCCGCCAGCGCCGCCGCCCGTCGCTCGGGTGAGGATGTGATGATCGTCGGCACGAACGCAGTCACGCCGTAGCGGGTGAGCTCTGCGCCGAGCTCTTCGATCCGCTCCGGCTCGGCGGTGACATCGATGCCGTGGGCGCCGTTGATCTGGGCGTCGATGAAGCCGGGGGCGACGATCAGGCCGGAGGCGTCGAACCGGGGGCCGGCATCGGGACTTCCGGCACCGACTGATCGAGCATCCGTCGTGGGCACGGCGCCGATCAGCTCGCCGTCGAACACGACGTCGCCGACGCGGGTGTCGCGCGAACCGTCGATGATGACGTCGCCGCCGGTGATCGCGGTCGTCGCGCCGGTCTCAATCATCGCGTCACCCCGCTGCCGCGGCCTGACGCGCCGCCAGCACGGCGCCGAGCTCACCGACCGGACTTCCGGCGGGAACGGGTCGCACCCGGTCGCCGATGCGGAGCGTGGCGAGCAGTGGCGACTCGGCGGCCTCCGCGGCGAGCCACCGGTGCAGCTCGCGCAGCAGCGGGTCGCCGAGCTCACCGACTCCACCGCCCAGAGCCACGACGTCGACGTCGAGGGTCAACACGAGGAGCCGGATCGTCGAGCAGATCGCCCCCACGAGATCGTCGCGCACGCCGACCGCCACCGGGTCGCCGGCATCGGCCGCGTCCCACAGTGCCGCCACCCCGTGCGCGCCCCACCGCTCGGCGATCGCGCCGCCCGAGCCCAGCGTCTCCACGCACCCTCGCTGGCCGCACGAGCACAACGGGCCGTCGCGGCGGACCGGGACATGGCCGACCTCGCCGGCCATGCCGATCGACCCGCGATGGATCTTGCCGTCGAGCACCAGACCAGCGGCCAGCCCGGTGCCGATGCTGAGGTAGGCGAGGCTCGACGGCGGTGTCACACCGAGCACGGCGGCGGCGCCGAGGGCGCCGGCGTTGACGTCGTTCTCGACGTGCACGGCACACCCGATCCGCGACGCGAGATCGGCGCCGAACGGCGTCGGCGCGTCGATGCCGAGGTTCAGCGCGTTCGCACCGATCCGTCGGTGACGTCGACACGACCGGGGATCCCGACCGCTACGACCGCGACACCGCCGGTACGGCGATTCCCATCGGGCGACCCCCCGTCGAGGACGTCGCCGACGAGCCCGGCCACCGCATCTACCATCGCCGATGGACCGCGCGGCGTGGCGATCGCCCGGCGGGTGAGCAGTTCGTCCGACCGGTCGAATGCCGCGACGCGAGTGCTGGTCGCACCGATGTCGACGCCGATCGCCGCCACGCGAACGTCGCCCGGCACGTCGTCGGGCAACGCCGACCGGTGGTCGACGCCCGCGTCATCCTTTCACCGCCCCGGCGGTGAGGCCCGTCGTGATCCTTGCGTTGCACGATCAGGAAGAACACGATCACGGGGATCGCCATGATGGTCGAGCCCGCCATCACGCCGCCCCAGTCGGTGCCGCGGGCTGCCTTCGTTGAACGCCTGCAGCCAGACCGGCGAGCGTCTGGTACTCGGGCCGGTTCATGATCACGAGGGCGAAGATGAACTCGTTCCACGCCTGGATGAGCGAGAACACTCCGGTGGCGACGAGCCCCGGTGCGACGAGCGGGAACGTGACTTGCGGAACGCCGTGAACCGACTGGCGCCGTCGACCATCGCCGCCTCCTCGAGCTCGACCGGCACGCCGCGCGACGAAGCCGCGCAGAGTCCAGATCGTGAACGGCAGGACGAACACGAGGTAGGTGAGCGACAGGCCGATCACGGTGTTGATCAGCTGCCAACCGTCGAGCACCCGGAACATCGAGATGATCAGCGCCTCGGCGGGCACCATCTGCACGATCAGCACGGTGGCGAGCAACGCCTTGCGGCCGCGGAACCGGAAGCGGGCGAGACGCGACGGCGGCGAGGAAGGCGATGACGAGCGCCACGACGACGGTGATCGCGGTGACGATCAGGCTGTTCTTGGTCGCGGTCCAGAAGAAGTCACGCTCGAACACCTTGCGGTAGTTGTTGAGCGTCCCGGGAAATGGGAGGAACGACGGGATGGGGCGACTGGATGTCGATGCCACGGCGGAACGACGTGAGCACCATCCAGTACACCGGGAACAGCGCGACCGCGGCGACGAACAGCCCGAGCCGTTGAGGCCGGCGATGCCGAGCGCGAGCTGGAGCGGGCATCGTCATGTGAGCTCGTCCTGACGGACCATCGACCGCAGGTAGCGCGAGCGTGAGCAGCAAGGTGATCACCACCATCACGATCGCGATCGCGGCGCCCATGTCGAAGTCGTTCTCCCCGATCGAGAGCCGGTAGGCGTAGACACCGAGCAGGTTGGTGTCGCGGGAGATGCCGCCCGCCCGCTGCAGCACGTAGACCTGGGTGAACACCCGGAAGTCCCACAGCATCGACAGCGACGGTGAGGATCAACAGGATCGGCTCGATCGCGGGGAAGATGACGAAGCGCCACCGGGCCACTGCGCCGGCGCCGTCGAGGCTGGGCGGCCTCGATCAGCTCGGTGGGGATCTGGCTGAGCGCGGCGTAGATGGTGAAGGCGACGAACGGGATGCCCATCCAGACCACGATGATCGTCGCCACCATGAAGAACGACATCGGCTCGGCGAGCCACGAATGTCCGGCGGTCGAAACGCCCAGTTGACGAGGCCGTACTGGGTGTCGAAGATCCACTGCCACACGACCGTGGCGGTGAGCGGCCGGCATCGCCCAGGCGAGGATCAGCGACGTGGCGACAGCAGCAGCCGCATCTTCGTTGCCGAGCGCTGTTGAGCAGCAGCGCGATCAGCACGCCGAGCACCATCGTGAGCGCGACGTTGACGGCGCAGAAGACAGCGTGCGCCACAGGACCGTCCAGAAGTAGGCGTCGGTCGAGGAGCTCGCGGAAGTTGTCGAGACCCGACCCACGCGGCGGGCTGCACCGAACATCTGCGCGAGCCCGTACTCCTGCACCGACAGCACGACCAGGCGGTAGAGCGGGATAGCCGAGCATCACCACCAGCACCGCCACCGACGGCAGCAGCAGCCAGTACGGGCAGCGCCGATCGCGCCGCCGAGGCGCGACCGGCGGCGGCGACGACCGGGACGATCGGGTCGCCGCCCGCGGAGCGCGGCGTGGCAGTCGGTGGTCGTCGTCACAGTCCGTCGATGGTGGGCCGAGTCTGGTGCGTCGGAGCGAGCTGTCTAGCCGTTGAGCTGCGACTCGATCGCCGCGTCGGCGGTCGGCCGCGGCGTCGGCGATGTCGCCGCCCTGAGCGATCTCGGTCAGCATGTCGGGCAGGATGTTGGCCGCCTCGACGCCTGCCCAGTTCTCGCTGGTCGGCACGAAGCGGCTGTTCTAGCGCGGCCTCGGCCTGGGCGATCGCGGCGTCGCTGCCGCGACACGTTGGCGAGCTCCGACTTGAGGGCCGGGATCGTGCCCGCGGCCGCGAACTGGCGCTGGTACTCGGGGCTGACGAGGATCTTCAGCAGATCGAGCGCCAGTTCCTGGTTCTCGCTCTTGGTCGGGATCGCCAGGTTCGAGCCGCCGAGGAACACCGGTGCGGTCGTGCCGGCGGTCGTTGCCGGGCAGCGCGAACACGCCGATGTTGGCCTCCATGTCGGGGCAGCCGTCGTCGGGATTGATGATCTGGCCGGGCTTCCAACCCGGCGCCGGCATCATGCCCACCTCGCCGTTGCAGAAGGCGATGTAGTCGTTGGCGTCGTCACCGTCGGCCGGCGCCGCGTTGGCCGTGTCGAACACCTGCTTGAAGTACTCGAGACCCGGCGATCGACCCGGGCGAGTCGAGCTGCGCCGACCCACTGCGTCGCCCTCCTGGGTGGCGATGTCGCCACCGTTCTCCCAGAGGAACGACAGCACCGCGTACCAGTTGCGACCGGGCAGGTAGATGCCCGAGAAGTTCGGGACGTCGGCGTTGGCCTCCTTGAGCGCGACACCGGCCGCGAGGAACTCGTCGAGCGTGGTCGGGACGTCGATGCCGGCGGCCTCGAACAGGTCCTTGCGGTAGATCACGATGCGGGCGCCGGCGTAGTACGGCACGGCGTAGAGCTTCCCGTCGTACGTGCCGGCCTCGAGCAGGCTCTGCAGCAGGTCGTCGCCGCCGAGCTCGTCGCGCTTGTCGGAGAGATCGACACGGCGCCGGCGGCCTCGAACGTCTGGGCCTGGGTGTTGCCGAACTCGACCACGTCGGGGCTGTCGCTGCTCGACAGCGCGGTCGTCAGCTTCTCGACGATGCCGGTCCACTGCTGGCGCTCGAACTGGACCTCGACGTCGGGGTGGATCTTGTTGAACTCGGCGATCGCGTACTCGACGAGCTCGTCCGGCGTGTCGCCGCCGTTGAGCCACAGCCGGATCGACTCGCCGCCGCCGGTCGTCGGCAGCCGCCGTCGGTGTCCGTCGCCGCGTCGGTCGCCGCGGGAGCGTCGGATGCTCGCGGGTGCGTCGGTCGCCGCGTTGCCGCCGTCGTCCTCGTCGTCGTCACCGCACGCGGCGATGAGCATGCTGGCGCCGCGGGACGGCGGCGAGCCACCTCGTAGTCCTGGTTCTGTTCACGTTCTTCCTCCTTTGGACGAGTCCTGGCGGCTGGGGCTGGTAGATCCGCTCTGGCGGGCCGAGGCGGAGCGGCTCCCCTCCAGGACCGGGGGGTCAGGTCAATGGATGTCGAGCTCGCTGATCGAGCACGAGCGCGGCGGCTCCGATCAACACGTCGTCGAACGCCGAAGCGGTGCTCGGGCGGACGAGGAGTCGATCGGCGATGTCGGGCATGGTGCGCGCGGCGACGGCGTCGACGCGTCGCGTTGCGGAACGTCTCGCGTGATCACCGACGCCGGGACCGGACATCACGACGTCGCCGATGTCGAGCGCGCCGAGCACCGTCGGCAGGGCGACGCCGAGACGCTCGCCGGCGTGGCCGAGGACGTCGGCCTCGTCGGCCACCGTCGGCGCCGAGGCGTTTGCCGAGCAGTGGCGCGGAGACACGGTCTCGAGGCAGCCGCGCTTGCCACAGGCGCACGGCTCGCCGTGCTCGTCGATCACGACGTGGCCGATCTCGCCCGCCGCCGAGCGGTTACCGGTGAAGAGCGCACCGCCGAGCACGATCCCGGCACCGACACCCTCGTCGACGCGCACGAGGATCAGGTTCTGCGCCTCGCCGGCGCCGAAGACGAGCTCGGCGAGGGCAGCCGCGTTGGCGTCGTTGACGACATGCACCGGAACCGACACGCCCGCGCTGAGGCGCGCCCGCAGGTCGAGGTCGGTCCACCCGAGGTGGGCGGCGGTCGCGCACGGTGCCCTGGTCGTCGACGATGCCGGGGCTCGCCACCCCGATGCCGAGCAGCGGGCGGTCGGCATCGGCGACCAGCTCGTTGCAGATGCGCTTGACGAGGGTCTAGGCGCGGCGCCGGTGCGCTCACCGCGGTCGTAGCTGCGGCGCACGACCACCTTGCCGGTCAGATCGACGAGGGCGGCGACGAACTGGTCGGGCTCCGACAGGTCGAGACACACGACGTACCTGCTGTCGGGGCGGATCCCGACGAGCGTGGCGGGCTTTCCCACGCCGCCCGCGGTGCGTGTGCCGAGCTCCTCGACGAGCTCCTGATCGAGCAGGTCGCGGACGACCGACGAGACGCTGGCCGGCGTGAGGCCGGTGAGCTTGGCGAGGTCGGCGCGCGAGGTCGGGCCACCGTGGTGGAGCGCCCGGAGGAGCAGGCTGCGGTTGGCACGCCGGGCGTCCTCGGGTCCCTGCTTCGACGCCGTCGCCAGCCGCCGGGCTGCCCGCGGCGCGTCGGTCGGTCGATCCACATTTGTTTGTCTACTAAACATATTAACTCTCGTCAAGCACGTGGATCGCACCGATCGACGTCGGTCGACGTTCGCCGCGGCCCGCTACGGCGTCGGGTGCACGGTGACGACGCCGCGATCACCGTCGACGTCGAGCCGCGTTCCGTCGGAGATCATGCGACTGGCACCCGTCACGCTCACCACGGCCGGGATACCGAGCTCGCGGGCCACGATCGCGGCGTGACTCTGCTGGGCGCCGACGTCGACGACGACGGCCGCCGCGCTCAGGAACAGCGGCGTCCACGCCGGGTCGGTGATCGGGGCGACGAGGACGTCGCCGGGCTGGATGTCGCGTGGGTCAGCGGGATCGAGGATCACCCTGGCCGGACCGCTCGCCACTCCCCCACACACGCCGATGCCGTGCAGGGTGCCGCTGAACGGGTCGACGTGCGAATGGCTCGCGCGCAGCTCCCAGGAATCGGGGTGCGGGATGCGACCGTCGAACCAGAACGGCGGCACGCGCGCCTGCAGGAAGTCGCGCTGCTTGGCGCGCTCCACGATCACGTCGACGAAGCGGGTCGGGTCACCCACGAACGCCTCGAGTTCGCCGGTCGTGACGAGATAGCAGTCACGGCGGTCGGTCGGGCCCCCGCGCGCCTGAGCGCGCGCCGCCAGCTCGCCGAGCACCGCGCGCATGCCGGACAGCTCGCGCACGAACGCGTCCTTCGCGCGCTCACGTGCGGCGGCGCCGACGATCGCGGCCGCGAGCCCTCGACGCAACACCGAGCGCAAGGGCCGCGCGACCGAGCGCAACGCCCCCGCCATCGCCGACTCGCGCTCGATCGCCATGCGCTCCTGCGCGATGCGCGGTGAGCGATCGGACGGGGCATGGCGCAGGCGATCGACGGCGGCGTATGCGATCTCGGGACGGGTCGCCCACGTCGGCGACGCGAACTCGTACTCGTCGGGTCCACGATGACCATGATCCGCGAGGAAGGCGTCGAACTCGCGCTCGAAATCGTTCGCCGCCTCGGACCCGAACCGACCGATGCGCTCGGCCACACCCGCCACACCGCCGTCGAAGGCCGCAGTGAGCCTCTCGTCGGCGGCCACCAACCGGCCGAGGTCCCACAACCGCTCGGCGGGCAGCGCCGAATCGATCGTTCCCAGCCCGGCGGTGAGGCGGTTGACGACATGGATGCCGTTGTCGCTTCGCTTCAGCAGTTCCTCCGCCAGGCCGCGACCGGTTCCCGACATCGTCGACGCCCGCAGGAGTGCGACGAACAGCCGCTCGATCCGAGCGGGGAACGTGGGGACGAGGTCGAGCAACGTCCGGTCGCTTGCGGAGGACGTGTCGGGCAACGCCGTGACCCACGCGACCGCGTCGCGCATCACGTCATCGACGTAACCGGCCTCCGGACGGCGCAGCGTGCCGACCAGCCCGCGCATGATCCTCGCCGTGGCGAGCAGGTTCCGGTCACCGCGCTGGCGGACGTACGGTGGAGCACCGAACGTCCCGTACAGCTGCGTGTCGATCGCATCGGGCGTCAACCCCGGCGACCGGGCACCCGCCAGCCTTCCGATCGACAAGTTGAGGTACAAGTAGCCGCCGAACACACCGGTGAGCGGCGCGGCACCGTCCTCGAGGTCGCTCGGGACGATGAACCCGAGCTCGAGGAACAACGCCGTCTGGGCGGAGACCGAGGCCGCGGCGAACAGCGAACCGGTCAGCGGTGTGACGACGTTCGGGAACACTTCTCCGGCATTGCCACGTGTGTAGATCGGGAACCGCACGCTCGGTACGTCGTCGACGATCCAGATCTTGGCGGCCCCATCCATTCGCGCGGCACTGTATGCGGACAGTCTTTGACCGCGCGACGTCCGTCGCCGGGCACGGTCGCTAGCTTGCTCGGGATGACGGCAATTCCCGATGTCCAAGCGACTGCCACATCACTCGCGCCGGTACGGATCGAGCCGTGCCCGCGACGGCTACGCGTCGTCTTCGGCGGCGAGGTCGTCGCCGACACGACGAGCGCGCTGTACCTGTTCGAGACCGGCCACCTCCCCAGGTACTACTTCCCGATCGCGGACGTGCGGAGCGATCTGCTGCG
The DNA here is from genome assembly GCA_963776935.1 of Ilumatobacteraceae bacterium. Taxonomy (GTDB): domain Bacteria; phylum Actinomycetota; class Acidimicrobiia; order Acidimicrobiales; family Ilumatobacteraceae; genus JALOLG01. The sequence goes on from CAVZOP010000002.1 coordinate 1,513,581, forward strand.
CGAGTCCGACCACACCAGCCATTGCCCGCGCAAGGGTGACGCCCGGTACTGGACGATCGTCGCCGGCGGCCGTGAGAGCGCGAACGCGGTGTGGGGGTACCCCGAGGTGATCGAGGGATGCCCGGACATCACCGGGTACGTGTCGTTCTACTGGAACCGCGTCGACGCCTGGTTCGAGGAGGACGACGAGGTGTTCGTGCACGCCCGCGACCCGTACAAGCGGGTCGACGTGTTGCGGTCGTCGCGACACGTCGTCGTGCGGATCGATGGCGAGGTGGTCGCCGATTCGCATCGTCCCCTGCTGCTGTTCGAGACCAGCCTGCCGACGCGGTACTACCTCCCGCGCCTCGACGTGCGCGCCGACGTCCTCCTACCGTCGTCGACCACGACCCGTTGCCCATACAAGGGCGTCGCCGAGTACCACTCCGTCCGCATCGGAGAGGCGGTGCACGACGACATCGTGTGGTTCTACCCGTCGCCGATCCCCGAGATCCCCAAGATCGAGCAGCACCTCTGCTTCTTCAACGAACGCGTCGACATCGAGGTCGACGGCGTGCTCCAAGAACGCCCCCAGAGCCCCTGGAGCTGACCTGATCTCATGAGATGAGGGTTGGGGCTGTGCATCAGGTGGGGACATCGGGGACGAACGCCGCGGCGGCATCGATCACGGCCGCCTGGTGTGGTTGGAGGTCCTGGTAGGGCAGGCCGGCGACCTCGTTGAACGGATCGGCGATACCCGACGGATCACCGGTCAGCGACTCGAACACGGCGAGCCCGCAGAACGGGACGTGGAACGACGAGTACCCGCCCTCGTGGACCACGACGAGTCGATCACCGGCGAACTCGGCGGCGACCTCGACGATCGCGTCGGCCATCGCCCGGTAGGTGCCGGTGTGCGCCATCATGTGCGCCATCGGGTCGTAGGCCCCGGCGTCGTACCCGCAGGCGACGAACACCATCTCGGGCCGGAACTGCCGCAGGGCTGGGACGACGACCCGCTCGAACACGTCGACGTAGGCACCGTGCCCCGAACCCGGCGGCAGTGGCACGTTGATGTTGGCGCCCACGCCCGCGCCCTCGCCGCGCTCACCGAGCTGACCGGTCCACCGCGGGAACCGGCCATCCTGATGGATCGAGATCGTGAGCACGCCGCGGTCGGCATAGAACGCGGCCTGCGTGCCATTGCCATGGTGGACGTCCCAGTCGACGATCGCGATCCGGCCGACACCGTGCACCGCGGTCGCGTGCATCGCCGCCAGCGCGGCGTTGGCGAAGATGCAGAAACCCATCGCCCGATCCGTCTCGGCGTGGTGTCCGGGCGGTCGCACGAGCGCGTAGGCGTTCGTCACGTCGCCGGCGAGCACGGCGTCGGTCGCCGCGAGCACTCCTCCGGCCGACAGCACGGCGATCTCGTACGAGCCTGGACCGACGAACGCCGACGTGCCGAGCGCGGCCCAACCCTCGGCGGCCGCAACCGACTCGATGTAGGCCTCGGTGTGGAATCGCGACAACTCGCTACGAGTGGCCGGTCTGGGCGCGATCGGCACCAGCCGGTCGAGGTAGCCAGTCGCCGCGAGCAGCCCGTGAAGGCGCCGCTTCGACTCCGGGCTCTCGACATGTTCGCCGGGCTGGAGCACGACACCGTCGGAACGCCGGGTGCCGGCGGCTGACCCGTTGTCGTGCCAGTAGTAGCGCTCGTGGGTGACGATGCCCGTGCGCCTCACCGCGTCGCCACCCATTGCATCACGCCCTCGTGCATGCCCGGCACAGTACGGCCTGCCCTGATCGCATGAGGTTTCGACGGCCTTGCGAATCACCGCGACAATGGTGAGCGTGTCGCCCGTTACGCCCGACGAGCACGGCTTCCCGTCCGGGTTCTTCCGGCGCACGGACGAGTCGGCCGACGACGCGTTCTACGAACCCGACCGGTTGGTGACCCACATCGACGATCGGGCGATCGCCGCGGTCGGGGCCCTGTATGAGCACCTCGGTGTGTCGGGCCGCGTGCTCGACCTCATGTCGTCGTGGGTCTCGCACTTCCGGACACCACCGAGGGAGTTGTCGATCCTCGGGATGAACGATCGCGAACTGGCCGCCAACACAGCGGCGACGAGCCGTCTCGTCCACGACCTCAACGCCGATCCGCGGGTCCCGTTCGCCGACGCCCGCTTCGACGCCGCCACGTGCTGCGTTTCGATCGACTACCTCACGCGACCGATCGAGGTGTTCCGCGAGGTCCGGCGCGTGCTCGTCGACGGCGGCCTGTTCGTGTGCACGTTCTCGAATCGCTGCTTTCCGACCAAGGCCATCCATGGCTGGCTGGGGACCGACGATCGGGGACATCAGGCGATCGTCGCCGAGTACTTCCGGCGATCCGGTGGCTGGACCGAACCGTCCGCAGCGCTGTGCACACCACCGGGCACGGCGGGCGATCCGCTGTACGCGGTGTGGGCGGCGGCCCTCGCCCGTCCGGTCTGACGCCGTCCGCTCAGCCGGCCGAGGCGAACTGCTCGTACACGGTGTTCGAGAGCGTGAACGAGTCGCCACCTTGGGTCGATGTCGTCACGATCACGAGATCGAGCTCGGGGGACACGATGATCTGCTGGCCGAAAAGTCCGAGCGCCGCGAACGTGCCCGGTGGCCCGTTCATCCACCACTGCAGCCCGTACGAGGGGTTGGTCGAGCTTGGTGAACGAGACTCGTCGACCCACCCCTCCGGGAGGATCCGCTCGCCGTCCCAAACGCCGTCGCGCAAGAACAGCAACCCGAACTTGGCGTAGTCGCGAGGCGTCGAGTCGGCGCCGAGCCCGCCGAGCCAGGTGCCGGTCGAGTCCTCCAAAAGGATCGTCGAGGTCATGCCGAGCGGATCGAGGAGCCGCTCGTGGACATAGGTGTCGAGGGCGTCGCCGCCGCCCAACTCGTCGGCGGCGATGTCGGCGAGGATCGCGGTGGTCCCCGTCGAGTACTCGAACTCGGTGCCCGGCTCGGTGACGAGCTCCTGCGCGATCGGCAGATCGGCCGCGTGCGGTGCCTGGAGCATCTGCAACGGGAGGGACCCGGGGCCGTACTCCTCCTCCCATTCGAGCCCGCTGCTCATCCGCATCAGGTCGTCGAGTGTGATCTCCCCACGCGGGTCGCCAGCCGCCTGCCATTCCTCGACGGGCGCAGGCGCGTCGAGCGAGAGTCGCCCCTCACCGATCAGCATCCCGACGATCGCCGACGTGAAGCTCTTGGCGACCGAAAACGACGACGTCGCCTGATCGGCGGAGTCGAGCGGGTGGTAGCGCTCGTAGACGATCTCACCACCCTTGACGACGACGAGCGACCGCACGCGGGTTTCGGCGTCGTCAGCGCCGAAAGCAGTGGCGACGGCCGCGTCGAGCGCCGCCTCGTCGACGCCGTCGGGCAGTTCTCCGACGGGCCATTCGATTGTCGGGTACGGCACGTCGCTCGACTGCGCCGGATACTCCGATGCCTCGTCGGTGATCGGCAGGGTCGGTTCCGGCGCGTCGGTCGTCGGCGGGTCGGTTGCGGGCGGGTCGGTTGCGGGCGGGTCGGTTGTCGCGACTGCGGCTGCCGGGTCAACGGTGTCGGGCGCGGCGATCGTGTCGGCCGACGTCGTGGCGGGCGGCGCCGACGTGTCGGACGTGTCCGACGAGGCGTCGTCTGCCGAGGAAGAGCACGCGCCAATCGCTCCGACGAGGACGAGCACCGCGGCACATCTGGTGACTCGTCGCACGGTCGGACGCTAGCGTCACTGGTCCGCCGAATGGCTGACCGGGCGCGGTACTGCGAGGTGATGCGTGAACGAGAGTGAGCTCTTGATCGAGCTGTTCGGCCGGGTGGCCGAGCACGTGCACGGCGTGGTCGGTGGCCTCTCCCACGACGACCTCGTCTGGTCGCCGGCGCCGGGTGCGAATTCGATCGGTTGGCTCGTCTGGCACTTGACCCGGGTGCAGGACGACCACATCGCCGATCTGCTCGACGAGGAGCAGCTGTGGAGCACCGGATCATGGGCGACGCGGTTCGGCCTCACACCCGATCCTGGCAACACCGGGTACGGCCACACCGCCGCCGAGGTGGCGACCGTGCGACCCGACAGCGCCGATGCACTCGTCTCGTACTACGACGCGGTCGCCACCCGGACTGACGCGTTGCTCGAGACGTCTCACGCCGGAGGAGCTCGACCGGATCGTCGACGAACGGTGGGATCCACCCGTGACCATGGGGGTGCGGCTCGTGAGCATCGCCGACGACGACATCCAACACGCCGGCCAGGCTGCCTACCTCAGGGGGCTCCTCGCCAGACACGAGTAACTGCGCCAGAGCTGGGTTCGCCATTCACCCGGGGTGGGTACGACTCCCGACATGGTCGACCAACTGGAACACACGCACCGCCTCTCGCGGCGAATGACACTGAGCGAGTTCGTTCGGCGCGAGATCCCGCACCTGCACATCGCTTCGATATCGCAGCCTGAGCCAGAGCTGGCGATCCACAACGTGGTTGCCGTCACCGATGACATCGGTACCGCTCGTGCGGCCGTGCTCGAGCTCGAGGCGCTGGAAGCCGACGACGCCAAGCTCGGCCTCGTCGTGCTCTCGACCGACGGGGAAGCCGATCTCGTCGATGGGCGTGCCGACCCGGAAGGTGTCACCAAGATGGTCGCGTCACGGACGCTGGCGGGCGGCGCCATCGGGGCGCTCGTCGGTGCGCTCCTCATCGGCGGGGCGACGCTCCTGCTCGCCGATCCCGAGGCATCGACCGCGTTCGTGGCGGCGTTCGGTGGTGCCCTCCTCGGCGGCGTGTTCGGATCGATCTGGGTCGTTTTCGCCGGGATGGGCGGGAGTGACGCCTATCGGCAGACCTTCATCGCCCCTGAGCTGACCGAGGTGTGCGTCGTCTCGCTCCACACCGATGACCCGGATCGCGCGGCCAACGGACGCGACCGCCTGGCACGCGGTCAGTGGCTCAAGATCGTCGACGTCGACGTCAACGGGGTGGCGACGGCCGCACATCACCCGAACGGGTGACAAGCCGCCGCGGCGGCCAAGTGGTGTCCGAGCCTCACGCTGGCTACGGTTGGCCGTTCCTCTACGTGTTTTCTGGGGATGGCACAGTTGAGCGCAGCGCCGCAGGCGTCTTACGTAAACGACCACCTGGCCCTTGCCCTCGCGGCTGGTGAGCTCGGTACCTGGCGCTGGGACATCTCGACCGGGGTCACGACCTGGGACCCGACGATGGAGCGGCTGTTCGGTCTTGCCCCTGGCGAGTTCGACGGCACGATGGACGCCTGGGTGGCGGCGATGCACCCCGACGACGTCAGTCACGCGCTCGACGTCGTCCAGACGGCGACCGCCGAACGTTCCGCGTACGAGCTCGAGCACCGTGTCGTCTGGCCGGACGGAACCGTGCGTTGGCTGTACTGCCGCGGCATGGTGACGATCGACGACGAAGGCAACGTCACCGGCACGATCGGCTGCACCGGCGACATCACTGCCCGCAAGCAGTCCGAGATCGACGCTGAGCGAAGGGCTGAGGAAGCCGAACGCATCGCTGACGCGTGAGCGGCTCCATCGTGAGCGGTTGGAGTTCCTCGACGAACTCAACGATTCGGCGCTCTCGGCGTCCGACCATCGCGAGTTGATGCGCAACGTCGCGGCCGCGGCCGTGCCGCAACTCGGCGACTGGTGTGCCCTGTACTTCGTCCCGGAGGGTGCAACCGAGCCGGAAGTCGAAGTCGCCCACAAGGATCCGACCAAAGCCGCCTGGGCGGAGGAGCTCCTGCATCGCTTCCCGTACGACCCCGACGCACCACGCGGCGTACCGGCGGTGATCCGCACCGGCGAGATCGAGTTCGTTCCAACCGTGCGGGCCGAGTCGATCGAGCGCGCCATCGCCGGCGTCGCCGATCGCACGCTCGCCGAGGAACTGCGCGAGATCGTGAACGCCCTCGAGCTGACCAGTCTCATCACCGTGCCACTACGCACCAAACGGGGAGTGATCGGCGCGATCCGGTTCGTCAGCGCCGAGTCGCGCCGACAGTTCGACCACGACGACCTCGCGCTGGGACGCACCGTCGCCGGCCGCATCGCAGAGGCGCTCGAGAACACTTGGCTGACCGACCAGCAGCGCACCATCGCCGGCACGCTCCAGGCCGCGCTGCTCCCACCGCGACTCCCTGAGATCGATGGCGCCAGCGTGGCGGTTCGGTACTGGGCGGCCGGCACCGCGACAGAGGTGGGAGGCGACTTCTACGACGTCTTCGCCGTCGACGATCACCGGTGGGCGATCGTCATCGGTGACGTCTGCGGAACCGGACCGAACGCCGCGGCAGTCACGGCGATCGCGCGGCACACGATCCGCGCCGCGGCGACGCACGGGGCCGACCACCACGATGTGCTCGCCTGGGTGAACGACGCACTCCATGCCGGCAACCGCGACCTGTTCTGTACGGCGACCTACTCGACGCTCGAGCGCATCGACGGCGACACGTGGCGATTCATCTCGGTCGCCGGAGGTCACCCGTTGCCGATGGTGATCACAGCCGACGGCTCGGCGACCACGGTCGGTCGGCCGGGCACTCTGCTCGGCGTGCTCCCCGAGATCCAGACCACTGCCGGTGAGATCCTGCTCCACCCCGGCGACACGCTGATCTTCCACACCGACGGCGTGACCGACGTCCGGCCGCCGTACGAGCTGGACCCGGAAAACGTCACGAGTATGGCGATCGAGGCCGCCGCCGGCAGTCGAACCGCTGACGACGTCGCCAACCGACTGGGGATCGCGATCCACCGTGTGCTCCCCATCCCGGACCGCCATGACGATGTCGCCCTGGTCGTCGTGCATATCCTGCAGCCATTCGGGTAGTCCCCTTCCGCATCCGCTGTCGAACATCGGCAGCGAGTCAGATGTACTCGTTAGGATCCAACGGATGACTCCGAACTGGGAGTGGCAGCAGCGCACCGAAACCAACTCGGTGCTGGTAGTCCGCGGCGATCTCGACGTCGCGGTCGGAGTCGAGTTCGTCGACGCGGTCGACAACGTGCTTGCCGGTGATGGTTCGACGGCCGAGGTCCTCATCGAGCTCGGTGAGGTCGACTTCATCGACTCGAGTGGGCTTCGCGCCCTGCTGCAGCTGCGACAGACCTACGGGGAACGTGTGCAGGTCGGCACCGTCTCCGCGGCGGTGCAGCGCCTACTCGAATTGACCGGGACGCTCGAGCACTTCCGCCTCGGCGGAACCGACCGTGATGACTGAGCGGCGCCACCGTGCCGAATCGTTCCTCGTCCAGATCGATGGTCGTCTACGGCCGCGACGCGGCCAGCGTCGGCGAAGCACGCTCGTGGATCGACACCTTCCTCTCCCAGCGCGAGATCGAAGACACGGTGCGCGACGACGCCCAGCTCGTCGTCAGCGAACTGGTGACCAACGCCCTGATGCACGGCGAAGGGGCGCTCGTCCTGCGGGCGTCGGTCACGGACGGATCCGTGCACGTCTCGGTCACCGACTCCGGCGATGCGCTTCCCGAGGTACTGCCCCTCGACCCGTCCCGGATCGGCGGGCTCGGCCTGATCGTCGTCGGCCGCGTCGCCTCCGAGTGGGGGGTCGCGCCGTTCCCAGGCGGCAAGACGGTGTGGGCGGCACTCGCCCTGTCGAGCTGACCCGCCCGGACGCGTCGAGCTCGGGCGATTCAGTCCGGGCGCGTCCACACGATCGGGAACAACGGATGGTCGAGCGCCGCACCGTTGGCGAGCTCGTCCTCGAGACCGGGGAACGGAGGCGACGTCGTCCAACGGCGCGGCGCGTGCACCATGTCGTCGCCGAGGAACCGCAACGACAGGACCCTCCGCCGGCCCGGCCCGGCGACTCCACCGGCACCGTGGAGCGTGAGCATGTGGAAGCACACGGCGTCGCCGGGCTCGAGCTCCCACCCGAGCACGCGGTAGCGGTGCGGATCGGCCGCGATGTCGGGGAGCTCGGCGAGCATCCCGTCGGGGAACCAGTTCGCCTCGCCGTCGAGGAACGATCGCGGCATGTACCACGGGCCGAGGTGCGAGCCAGCAATGAGCTCGAGCGTCGAGCCGCGCGACACGGGGTCGACCGGACACCACATGCTGACGTTCTGGCGACCATCGACGTTGTAGTAGGGCAGGTCCTGATGCCAGGGCGTGCGCTGGCGGGTGCCGGGCTCCTTCACGAGCACGTGGTCGTGGTACAGCCGCACCGTCGACGACCCCATCAGCTCGGCCGCGATCGCCGCCGCCGGTGAGACCCGGATGAAGTTCTCGATCTGCGGGATGCGTTGCCACGAGCAGAAGTCCTCGATGAACGCTCCGTCGTCGGCGCTGCTCGCCCGCTTGGCGTACGGCGACAAGTTGGCGAGGTTGGCGTCGATCGCGTCGCGGGCCAGCTCGATCTCGAGCGGTGAGAACGCGCCTCGAACGCACACCGCGCCATCCCGCCAGTAGTCGCCCTCGATCTTCACGGATCCGATTGTGCCAGTCGATCGCCGCCCACCGATCGCTCCGGGGTCAGCACACGGCGCGTACGGCGGGGTACGGGTTCACGGCGGCACCACCGCCGGGGTGGATCTCGAAGTGGAGATGGTTGACGCCGGCGTTGCCGGTTGCCCCGACGTACCCGATGACCTCGCCCTGGCTGACCGAACGGCTCGAGCCCTCCCAGCCGCTCAGGTGGGCGTAGAAGTACTTCGTCCCGTTGTTGCCGCTCAGCCAGACCGAGTTGCCGCCGAGTCGCGTCGTCTTGAAGTTGACGCTCCCCGACACGACCGCGACGAGGGGCGTGCCACCGGCCGCCATCATGTCGACGCCCTGGTGGCTGCGCCCGCCAGACCGCGCCGCTCCCCACGTGTCGGCGAACGCCGTCGAACCCGCGACCGGGCACGACATTCCGTCGCCGGTCGGTGCCGGCGGCAGGGTCGGGGGTGTGGGCGCTTCCACCGGTGAGCCGCCCGACGTTCCGTCGTCCGAGGGCGGCGGCGTCGCCTGGCCTGCGCCCGGTTGGACCAGGGCGGCGGGGGTGTCGCCGGCGGCCGCGCTCGACGAAGCGGCGGCGATCTGCGCCTGGCGGGCGGCCTCCTCGTCGGCCGCGATCTGGGCTTCTCGCTGGCGCCGCTGCTCGGCAAGCGCCTTCTGCACGGCCACGTCGTGTAGGCGTTGCTCCTCGATCTCCTGGAGCAGAACGATCTCCTCCTCGGCCCGGCGACGGAGCTCGTCGTACTCCTCGGTGGCGTCCTCGGCCTCCTGCTGTTGTTCCTCGAGCTCTTCCCGTTTCTCGTCGAGCTCACGCCCGACCTCGTCGAACTCGTCGAGCGTCACCGCCGACGAATCGGTGGCCACGGCGAAGAGCACGTCGGCGGCGGCGGCGTCGTTCGCACCCTCGACGCCGGCGAGGAGTGGGTTCTGTCCGACTCCCGAGCTCACGAACTTGCGGACCGCCATCGCCTCGAGGTCGGAGCGGAAGGCGGCCACCTCGGCCTCGAGTGTTGCCAGTTCGGCGTTGGTCGATTCGATCTCGTCGGCGAGCTGGTCGACGCGCGACTCGGCGTCGAACATCGCCTGTGCCGCGGCGTTCGCCCGGTCGCGGGCCGCTTGGATCTCGCGTGCCGAACGCTCGGCGGCTGTGTCAGAGTCCTGTGCGTCGGCAACGCCGCCCAGCGTCGCGGCAACGGTCGCGATCGCCACGAGCGCAGCGGTGACGCGACGCGCCCGGCCCGCCCTCGACTTCAACAGCACGGTGAGACTCTAGGCTTTGGCGCGGCCAACGTGACAGTCGGGTTACGAAACCACGCACCGTGTGTTCGCCGCCGGGTGTTCGCGGGTTGGTCGACTGCGGTCAGTCAGGGTACGTCCAGTCCGGCCGCTTCCGGGCGTGCCGCGTGGCGTACAGCACCGTCCCGTCATCGATGTCGGTGATCAAGGGCACGAGCACCGGTCGTGGCCGGCGCATGCGGACCTCGAGATGGCGGGCGAAGTCCTCCGGGAACGCACGCAGGAGGCTGGAGACGACCTGCTGCTCCTCGGTGCCGAGGTAGCACCGGTTCGCATCGGTCACAGTGCGCAGCAGAGCGGCGAGCGACGCCAGATCGTCGTCCTGGCCACGCCCCTGCTCGATGGCGGTCAGATGCTCGGTGATCGCCAGCGATCCCTGCTTGCACGGCGGGCACTGCCCGCACGACTCGACCGACAGGAAGCGGCTGTACTCGCGCGCCACGCTCACCATGTCGGCCGTGTCGTCGTACACCGCGAACCCGGCGGCGCCGAGCCCGGTACCGCGGGCCTTGAAGTCCTCGTAGGTGAGCGCCACGTCGAAGTCGCCAGCCGTCAGGACCGGGTTCGAGATCCCGGAGAAGGCGGCCTTGAACGTGCGCCCCCGGCGCGGCCCACCGCAACGTTCCAGCAGCTCGGCGAACGGCGTGCCGAGCTCGACCTCGTGCACGCCGGGACGCTGCACGTCGCCCACGACCGTGGCGACGATCGTGCCGGGCGACTCGGCCGTCCCGAACGTGCGGTACCACGTCGGGCCGTTGGCGAGGATGTGCGCGACGGCGGCGAGCGTCTCGACGTTGTTGACCGCGGTCGGGTTGCTCGACGGTTCGTCGTCGCCGCGTGAGCTCCCGGACTCCCATCCCATCGAGACGGTCGCGAAGAGGCCGTGCTGCCACGGCGGCAGCGTGCGAGGCATCGGATCGCGACCCTCGATGACCTCGAGGAGCGCCTTCTCCTCACCGAACAGGTACTCCTCGGGGCCTTCGACGATCGAGATCGTGAGGTCGCCGAGCAACCCGGCGCGTCCCAGATCCACCGCTGCCTTGCGCAGGTTCTCGCTCTCGCGGGTGAACGTTCGCTTCGTCGCCACGTACACGTCGGTCGCGCCGACCACGAACGCGGCGATCGCCGCGCCTTCGATGATGCGGTACGGGTCGAGCCGCATGAGAGTGCGGTCCTTGAACGTGGCCGGCTCGCCCTCGGCGCCGTTGGCCACGACGTAGCGCCGGCCGCCGCCGGCGTCGCGCACCGACCTCCACTTGTCGCCGGTCGGGAAGCCACCGCCACCTCGCCCGCGCAACCCGCTCGCCGTGACCTCCGAGAGCGTCGCCTCACGGCCCAGTCGGCGTGCCGTCCGCAGGCCGCTCCCTCCACCTGCCGCGAGGAAGTCGTCGAGGGTGAGGATCGGCGTCGCCGGCAGGATCACCTGTCGATCTGCCACGACCACTCACGGTAGTCCCAGCTCTGCTCAGGTTCGCGCGGCGCGGCGGAACTCGTCGGAGGGACTGTGCAGGCTGCCGAGCGAGACGACCTCGCGCCGGAAGAACAGCGCCAGCGTCCAGTCGAGGACGACCCGCGCCTTACGGTTGAACGTCGGGACCCGCGACAAGTGGTACGTGCGGTGCATGAACCAAGCGGGAAATCCCTTGAGCTTGATGCCGTACACCTGGGCGACACCCTTGTGCAGACCGAGGCTGGCGACCGACCCCACGTGGCGGTGGCGGTACTCGACCGGCGCGTCCCCACCGAGCACTCGAAGGATGTTGCGTGCCAGCAGCTTGGCCTGACGCACGGCGTGCTGGGCGCTCGGGCTGCACGTCGCGCCCGGGACGCTCGACGACAGGTCGGGGACGGCAGCGTTGTCGCCGGCCGCCCACGCGTCGTCGAAACCGACGACGCGCAGGTCGGCCTCGCAGCGGATCCGGCCCCGCTCGTCGAGTGGCAGGCCAGTCGACGCCACCGACGGGTTGGCCTTCACGCCGGCCGTCCACACGATCGTGTCGGCATCGAACCGCTGACCGTTGGACAACTCGACGTGGCCGTCGATGCACGATTCGAGGCGGGTTTCGAGCAACACGTCCATCGAACGGCTACGGAGCTGGTCGACGGTGTAGCGGCCCAAGTCGTCGCCGACCTCGGGCAGGATCCGTCCGGTGGCCTCGACCAGGACCCAGCGCATGTCAGACGGCTCCAGGTCGGTGTAGTACCGCGTCGCGTAGCGGGCCATGTCCTCGAGCTCGGCGAAGGCCTCGACGCCCGCGTACCCACCACCGACGAACACGAACGTCAACGCCCGTCGGCGCGTCGCTTCGTCGTCGGTCGAAGCGGCCAGATCGAGTCGTCCCAGCACCTGGTTGCGGAGCGCGATCGCCTCCTCGACGTGTTTGAAGCCGATCGCCTGCTCGGCCAGGCCGGGGATCGGCAAGGTCCTCGCCACCGATCCGAAAGCGACGACCACGTGGTCGTAGTCGAGGCCGTACTCGTCGCCCGTCGGCGGCTCGACGGTGGCACGGTGGTTGGCATGGTCGATCGAGGTCACCCGGCCGGTGATCACGTGACAACCGCGCAGGACGGCGCGGAGCGGCACGACGACGTGCCGCGGTTCGAGGCTGCCGGCGGCCGCTTCCGGGAGGAACGGTTGGTATGTCATCACCGGACGGGGATCGACGACGGTGACCCTGACCTCACCACGGCGTACCGCCCGGCGCAGGCGGAACGCGGTGTACATCCCGACGTATCCACCGCCGGCGACCAGCACGTGCGGAGCCACGCCGGTTCAGGCTAACCGTCGCACGGATGACACGGCCCTCCGTCTGGAGACGTACGGCTGGCGGCCGCACGACAGCAACCGCCGGCCGACGCAACCGGCGTCGCCGTGGCTCACGATGGACCCATGCTCCGACTCACCCTCAAAGGCCTGTGGGCCCACAAGCTCCGCTTCCTGCTGACCGGCCTCGCCGTCATCCTCGGTGTCGCGTTCATGTCGGGGACGATGATCCTCACCGACACGATGGGGCGCACGTTCGACGACGTGCTCGCCACCAACAACGAAGGTGTCGACGCGATCGTCCGGCGCGAGTCGGCGATCGAAGGCGACATGACAGAAGTTCGGGAGCGCGTCGACGAGGCGACGCTCGCCGGCGTGCTGGAGGTGGAAGGGGTCGACGCCGCGGCCGGCTCGATCCAAGGCTTCGCCCAGCTCGTGCGTGACGACGGTGCCGTTTCCAACAACGAGCTCGGGACGACGATCGGAACCGCGTGGATCGATGACTCGCGGCTCAACCCGTTCCAGCTCGCCGAGGGTCACGCTCCCGAGGCGGCCAACGAGGCGGTCGTCGACCGCGCCACCGTGACGGACGAAGGCTGGGCGATCGGCGACACGTTCACCGTCCTGGCCAAGACCGGGCCGGTCGAGCTGGTGCTCGTCGGCGAGGCGATGTTCGGCGAGATCGAGGGGATCCCCGGCTCGACGATGATCGCCACCGACCTCGACACGGCCCAGGAGCTGTTCGGTGAGCCCGGGTTCTTCGACAGCGTCGTCGTCGCCAAGTCCGCCGACGTTCGCGCCGACGAGCTGGCGGTGCGCCTGCAGGCGGCACTCGCCGACGACCAGATCGAGGTGCTCACCGGCGAGGCCGACACCGCCGACAAGCAGGCCGACCTGCGCGAGGACCTGAAGTTCTTCAACACGTTCCTCCTCGCCTTCGCCTACATCTCGTTGTTCGTCGGGATGTTCATCATCTACAACACGTTCTCGATCGTGATCGCCCAGCGCACCCGTGACCTCGCCATGCTGCGGGCGATCGGTGCCGGCCGCCGCCAGGTCCTGCGTTCCGTGCTCCTCGAAGCGGTTGCCGTCGGGCTCGTCGCCTGCGCGGCCGGGCTGGGCCTCGGCATCGGCATGTCGTTCGGCCTGCGCGAGTTGCTCGCCAAGGTCGGTCTCGACATCCCGTCCGGTCCGACCGTCATCACGGCCGCGACGATCATCACGTCGGTCGTCGTGGGAGTCGTCGTCACCGTCGCCTCGGCGGTCGCCCCCGCCCTGCGGGCCAGCCGGGTGGCCCCGATCGCCGCCCTTCGCGACGTCGCCATCGACCGGTCGCACCTGTCGATCAAGCGGGTCGTCGCCGGCCTCACCGTCACAGCGGGCGGCATCGTCGCCACTGCCGCCGGGATCGGCGGCGACGGAGAATCGGCGCTGCAAATGCTGGCGCTCGGCGCCGTGACCACCGTGCTCGGCGTGTTCGTGCTCGGCCCGGTGCTCGCTCGCCCAGTGCTGCGGGTGCTCGGTATGCCGGCCCGGGCGGTGTCGGGCGCGGCCGGACATCTGGCCCAGGAGAACGCTCGCCGCAACCCGAAGCGCACGTCCGCCACCGCGGCTGCGCTGATGGTCGGTGTCGCCCTCGTCGGCTTCATCACGATCCTCGCCTCGTCGACGACGGCGGCCGTGGTCGACCAGGTCGACAAGTCGTTCCGCGCCGACTACGTCGTCGACTCCGGTCAGTGGGCCGAGGGCGGCTTCAGCCCGGAGCTGGCCGAGGACCTGACCGCCCTTCCCGAGGTCGATCTCGTCTCGCCGATCCGGGTCTCACCGGTCGCCGTCGGTGAGTCGACCACGCAGATCGCCGGTATCGACACGGCGGTGTTCGATCGGCTGTACGACCTCGAGGTGACGAGCGGCAGCCTCGCCGCCGTCACCGCCGGCAAGGTCGCCGTGTCCTCCGGGACGGCGTCCGACCAGCAGCTGTCGCTCGGCGACACGGTGGGCGTCACGTTCGCCCGTACCGGCACCGTCGACCTCACCGTCGCGGCGATCTTCGACGAGGTCGTCCCCGGACCCGGCGGCACGTCGTGGATCACCGACCTCGCCACCTACGAGGCCAACGTCACCGACCAGTACGACCGCCAGGTGTTCGTGATGGCCGACGACGCGGTCGACGCCGCCACCTCACGCGTCGCCATCGACAGGGTGCTGGCCGACTGGCCGAACGGGGAGCTCCAGGACCAGGCCCAGTTCAAAGAGACGATCACGTCCGAGATCAACAGCCTGCTCAACCTCATCTATGGCCTGCTGGCGCTCGCGGTGATCATCGCCTTGATCGGGATCGCCAACACGCTCGCTCTCTCGGTGCACGAGCGGACTCGGGAGCTCGGTCTGCTGCGCGCGGTCGGGATGACCCGTCGCCAGGTCCGCACGCTCGTGCGGTGGGAGTCGGTGATGATCGCCGTGCTGGGTACGGGCCTCGGACTCGTGCTGGCGCTGGCCGGTGCATGGGCGATCGTCCAGGCGCTCGCCGACGAGGGCATCACCCAGGTGGTGGTCCCCGGCACCCGGATCTTGGTGATCGTCGCTTGCGCGATCGTCGCCGGCGTCGTCGCCGCCCTCGGCCCGGCCCGGCGGGCCGCCCGCCTCGACATCCTGAGGGCTGTCGCGAGCGAGTGAGCGAAGCTGTTAAATAGGTCCTCGTGAGGATCGCCATCTCGACCGGAGGCGGCGACGCACCCGGACTCAACTCCGTCATCCGCGCCGCCACCCTGTCGGCGGCACGTCGTGGGTGGGAAGTTGTCGGCATCCGCGACGGGTTCAACGGGCTGATGTTCCCGGAGATGTATCCGAACGGTGATGGCTTGATGGAGCTCACCCGTGAGTACGTACGCGGTATCGCTCATCTCGGCGGCACCGTGCTCGGGAGCACCAATCGAGGGAACCCGTGTGAGTTCCCGGTCCAGCAAGAAGACGGGACGTGGACGAGCGTCGACCGCACCGAGGAGCTCGTCGAGATGTTCCGCGACGCCGGCATCGACGCCCTGATCACGATCGGCGGCGACGGCTCGCTCACGATCGCGCGGCGCCTGTCCGATGCCGGGCTGCGGGTCATCGGCGTCCCCAAGTCGATCGACAACGACCTGGCGATGACCGACACGACGTTCGGGTTCGACACCGCCGTCGAGGTCGCGACCGAGAGCATCGGCCGCCTGTTCACCACCGCGACGTCGCACAGCCGGGTCTTCGTCGTCGAGGTGATGGGCCGGTACGCCGGGTGGATCGCGCTCAACTCGGGGATGGCTGCCGGCGCCCACGCGATCTTGATCCCCGAGATCCCGTTCCAGCTCGAACCGGTCGCGGCGATGATCGCCCGCCGCGAGGAGCGCGGTGCACGGTTCGCGATCGTCGTCGTGGCCGAAGGTGCTCGGCCTCGCGATGGCGTGGTGTCGGTGATCGGCAAGTCGGTGGGTCAGGCGGAGCGGCTCGGTGGGATCGGCGCCATCGTCGCCGCCGAGCTCGAGCGACTCACCGGCAAGGAGGCGCGCACGATGGTGCTCGGCCACCTGCTGCGCGGTGGGACGCCGACCGCGCTCGATCGCCTGCTCGGCCTGCGCTTCGGTGCGGCCGCGGTGCGTGGCCTCGAGGAAGGTCACCGCGGCGTGATGGTCGCCCTCGTGCCCCCCAGCGTGCACTTCGTCCCGCTGGTGTCGGCCGTGTCGAAGATGCACTCGGTCCCGCTCGACTGCGACACGATCATCTCCGGACGCGACCTCGGCGTCAGCTTCGGCGACGAGTGACGCCCGACCCGACCCGTCCCTTCCCGTCCCTTCCCTTCCGTTCTGGGCTGCACCGGCCCGCGGCACCCGAAGTCAACGCAGCCCAGAAGTGTGTCTCGGGGTCAGCGGCTGCGGGAGCTCCGTCTCAGTTGGCGAAGATCCGGCGGATGTCGATCTGGTAGATGTCGCCGTCCCAGCCGTCGGGCGTGAAGCGCCCTGCCCGGCTGGCTGTCGCGAGATCGTCGATCAGCGGGCCCAGCTCGAGGGCGGGGCCGACTCGAACGGCTAGCGCCCTGCCCCATCACGGCATGCACCGAGTCACAGATCGTGAACGCGATGCGCGAGTTGGCGGCAAGGTTGCGAGCGAGAACGGACTGCGGTGCGACGGTGAAGTAGATCCCGTCGTCGACGCTGGCGGCGATGACGACGCCGGCGTGGGGCTGGCCGTTGGCGTTGGTCGTCGCGATCGTCGCGTTCCGTCGCTCGTTGACGAAGTCGGAGACTTGCGTCGCGGTCCACGAACCCTCGGCGAACAGCGATTGCGTGAAGGAGCTGGCGCCCGCCAGCGAGGCCGCAAGCGCTTCGGCGATCGAACTCATTCGCGGCACAGTACGTCGGGATGACGAAGTGGCTGACTACGACCTACGGCTCGATGACGATCCAACCGCGACGCTGCAACTCGGCGGCGAGCAACTCGACGGGCATACGACGCACCGTCTGCTCGGCGGCCGACAGCCGCGCTGGCGGCACCACGGCCTCGCTCGCGCTCTCGCCGCCGGCTGTGTCCTGACGCTCCTGGAGCTGGTCGATGAACGCTTCCGCCTCGTCGCGGGTGAACTTCCCAGCGGCCTGGCGCTGGGTGAACCCCATCGGGCCGCGCGCGTCACGGAAGTCTGTGTGCCCCGCGTCATTGAGGAGCGTCAGCAGTTCGTGCACCTGCTTGGCCGAGGCGGAAGGACCCGATTGTTGACCGAACGACATCGCCGGCAGTCTCACAGACGTCACCGCCGAATCCGGGCTTTGGCATGGGCGTGGCCGCGGGGACGGGCGGAGTCAGGTTGCCTGGCCGGCGAATTGGGCGTGGTACAGGCGCGAGTACGGGCCGTCGTGGGCGAGCAAATCGTCGTGGCTGCCCTGCTCGACGATGCGGCCGCCGTCCATGACCAGGATCACGTCGGCGCCACGGATGGTCGACAGCCGGTGGGCGATCACGAAGCTGGTGCGTTGCGACCGCAGCGCTTTCATCGCTTCCTGGATGAGCACCTCGGTGCGGGTGTCGACCGAGCTGGTGGCCTCGTCGAGGATCAGGATCGACGGATCGGCCAGGAACACGCGAGCGATCGTGATGAGCTGCTTCTCACCGGCCGAGACGTTGTCGCCCTCGTCGTTGATCACGGTGTCGTAGCCGTCGGGAAGCGAGTGCACGAACCGGTCGACGTAGGTGACGCGGGCGGCGTCGCGGATCTGTTCGTCGGTCGCGTCCGGATTGCCGTAGGCCAGGTTGTCGCGGATGGTGCCGCCGAACAGCCAGGTGTCCTGCAGCACCATGCCGATCTCCGAGCGCAGTTCGTTGCGGGGGTAGCTGGCGATGTCACGACCGTCGAGGCTGATCGTGCCCGAGTCGAGGTCGTAGAACCGCATGAGAAGGTTGACGAGAGTCGTCTTGCCGGCGCCTGTCGGGCCGACGATGGCGATCATCTGGCCGGGCTCGGCAACGACGTCGAGCCCTTCGATCAGCGGCGTCCCCTTGTCGTACGAGAAGTGGACGTCGTCGAACACGACGCGGCCGCGCACCGGCGCCGGGTCGACGCTGTCGGCCTGCTCGGGTGTCTGCTCGTCGGCGTCGAGCAGTTCGAGCACCCGTTCGAGCGAGGCGATCCCCGACTGGAACGTCGCCGTCATCGAGGCGAGGTGGGTGAGGGGCTGCGAGAACTGGCGGGCGTACTGGATCAGCGCCTGGACATCGCCCACCGTGACCGCGCCGCTCGAGATCCGCAATCCACCGACGACGGCGATGATGATGAACTGCACGTTGCCCATGAACACCATCGCCGGCTGGATCAGGCTGGCCATGAACTGGGCGGCGTAGCTGGCCTCGTAGAGATGGTCGTTGTCGTCGCGGAAGCGGGTCTCGACGTCGCGCTGGCGGCCGAAGCTCTTGACGATCGCGTGGCCGGTGATCACTTCCTCGGCCTGGGCGTTGAGGCTGCCGGTGTGGCGCCATTGGGAGATGAACCGGGGCCGGGCGCGTGCGCCGATGGACTTCATCAGCCAGATCGACAGCGGCACGGTGATCGAGCGCGATCGCCGCCAGGACCGGCGAGATCGTGAACATCATGATGGTCACGCCGAGCAGCGTGAGCAGTGACGTGAGGATCTGGCTCGTCGTCTGCTGCAGGCTCTGGGAGAGGTTGTCGATGTCGTTCGTCACCCGGCTCAGCAGGTCGCCACGGGGCTGGCTGTCGATGTAACTGAGGGGCAGCCGGTTGATCTTGTGCTCGATCGATTCGCGCAGGGCGAACATCGAGCGCTGGAGCACCCCGGCGAGGATGTAGGCCTGCGCGTACGCGAGGGCCCACGACGCCAGATAGATGACGGCGATCAGGAGCAGCTTGCGGTGGAGGGCGCCGAAGTCGATCCCGTCGCCCTGCACACCGCTCACGATGATGTCGGTCGCCTGGCCCAGCAGGAGCGGCCCGACGACGACGAGCGCGACGCTCGCCACGGTCAACGCAACGACGCCGACGAGTCGCGGGGTCTCGGTGCCGAGGATGGTGCCGAGCCGACGCACCGAGACGCCGAAGTCCTTGCTTCGTTCGGTGGGGATGCCAGCTCCGCCACCGGGCCCGAAGCTGCCGCGGCGCGCGGCCCGTCCGGTCGTGGAGAGGACCTCGTCCTCGTCTGTCAGGTCGACAGGACCCCGGGCGCCGTTGCCATCGCTCACGCGACGGCCCCTTCGCCCAGTTGGGAGGCGACGATCTCGGCGTACGTGGGGGAACCGGCGATGAGCTCGTCGTGGGTGCCGCGCCCGACGATCTCGCCGTCGTCGATCACGAGGATCTGGTCGGCGTCGGCGATCGTCGACACCCGCTGGGCGACGATCAGCACGGCCGCGTCTCGCGTGTGTGGTGCCAGCGCGGCACGCAGTCGGGCGTCGGTGGCGAGGTCGAGGGCCGAGAACGAGTCGTCGAACACGTAGATCTCGGGGGCGGCGACGAGCGCGCGAGCGATGGAAAGACGTTGACGTTGGCCGCCCGACACGTTCGAGCCACCTTGGGCGATCACGCTGCCGAGGCCGTCGGGCATGGCCCGCACGAAACCGGCCGCCTGGGCGATGTCGAGCGCCTGCCAGAGCTCGTCGTCGGTGGCGTCGGGCCGGCCGAACCGCAGGTTGGACGCCACCGTGCCCGAGAAGAGGTATGCCTTCTGGGGGACGTAACCGACCTTGCCCCACAGCAGCTCGGGATCGAGATCGCGCACGTCGACACCATCGACGAATACCGCACCATCGGTGGCGTCGAACAGCCGCGCCACGAGGTTGACGAGCGTGGTCTTACCGGCGCCCGTGCTGCCGATGATCGCGGTGGTCGTGCCGGCTTCGACTCGGAACGAGATGTTGCTCAGCACCGGGTGTTGGGCACCGGCGTAGCGGAAGCCGACATCGCGGAACTCGAGGGTGCCGTGTTCGGCGAGCTCGGTGACGGGGTGCTCCGGTGGACGGACGGAGGACTCGGTGTCGAACACCTCGACGATCCGTTCGGCGGCCACCGCGGCACGCGGGATCATCGAGACCATGAACGTCGACATCACGACGGCGATCAGGATCTGGATGAGATAGCTGAGGTAGGCGATCAGCGAGCCGACCTGCATGCTGCCGTCGGCGATCCGCTCGGCCCCGATCCACAGCACACCGATGCTGGAGATGTTGACGATCAGTCCGACGGTCGGGAACATCGAGGCCATCAGGCGGCCGGCGCGTAGCGACGTGTCGGTCAGCTCGGCGTTGGCGACGGCGAACCGCTCGGATTCTTGGGGCTCGCGGACGAACGCCCGCACCACACGGATGCCGGTGATCTGTTCGCGGAGCACCGAGTTGACACGGTCGATGCGCAACTGCATCTGCTGGAACGCGGGCACCATGCGGTACACCACCTGCCCGAGAATCAGCACGGCACCGGGCATCGCGACGGCGAGCACGACCGACAACCCGACGTCCTCCCGCACGGCGAGGATGATTCCGATCACCATGGTCAGCGGGGCGGCGACCATCATCGTGGCGGCCAGCACCACGAGCATCTGCACCTGCTGTACGTCGTTGGTGATGCGGGTGATGAGCGACGGCGCCCCGAACGCGCCGACCTCGCGACTCGAGTAACCAGTGACCTGATGGAACAGGTCGCGACGCACGTCGCGGCCGAAGCCCATCGCCGCCCGCGCGCCGAACCACACGGCGATGACGGCGAACACGATCTGGACGACGCTGAAGCCGATCATCACCGCACCGATGCGCCAGATGTAGCCGGTGTCGCCCACGAGCACGCCGTTGTTGATCAGGTCGGCGCTCAGCGATGGCAGTGCGAGCGTGGCCGCGGTCTGGATCGCCTGGAACACCACGACGATCCACAGCGTCTTGCGATATGGCCGGAGGTGGCTGCGCAGGAGGCGCCGCAGACTCACGTGCGCGCCTCCACACCGTGGAGGAACACGTCGACGATGTCGGCCACCGGTCTCGGTTCAGCGGTGAGCATCGGATGGGAGAACGAGAGGGTGAGGGCGCGCAGCAGCCGCGCCGCATCGGCCGCATCGATGCGGAGCCGAATGGCCTCGGCACCGAGCAGCGCGGCGAGGGCGGGGCTGTCCGGCAGCGGCTTGGGATTGGAGGGATGGTGCCGGGGACCGAGCTGAGACACGAGTCGCCAGATGTCGACGATGCGTCGTTGGATCAGCTCGGTCGCGAGGATCAGACGTTGCTCGAACGGTGACGCCGGATCGATCTCGGAGATCGCCCGCTCGAACGGCGCCTGGTCGACCGCGGTCTCGTAGGCGGCGGCGAACAGCTCGTCCTTGTCGACGAAGACG
Organism: Ilumatobacteraceae bacterium; assembly: GCA_963776935.1. Lineage (GTDB taxonomy): Bacteria > Actinomycetota > Acidimicrobiia > Acidimicrobiales > Ilumatobacteraceae > JALOLG01. The sequence continues at coordinate 1,534,993 of CAVZOP010000002.1, forward strand.
TTGAAGATCGTGCCCTCGGAGACACCGGCGGCGGCCGCGATCTCGCGGCTCGTGACCGAGACGCCACGCTCGATCAACAACGGCAGGACCGCCTCGATGATGCCGGCGCGTCGCTCCTCCGGGGGCAGCGGCGCGGCGCGACGCCCGCGAGGTGCGCGGTCGGGCAGGGTCGGCGGGGCGGGGGCGGCCACGCCGACATCCTAACTGAGTGAGCACCCACTCAGACCGGGGCCGGCGGCCCTCGATCCCGTGATTTGTGTCACCGACATCGGGAAAGGTCGCCGGTTGCGGTGACACAAACCCCTGGGTGGGAGGGATTTCAGTAGCCGCGCCGGCGGTCGACGACGTTGAGCAGGGGCTCTCCGGCGAGGTAGCGGCGCAGGTTGTCGGCGACGAGCTGCCGCCCTGGCTCGACGCCCGACGGATCGCCCATGCCCGACAGGTGCGGCGTCAGCAGGATCCGCGGGTGCTCCAACAGCTCGGGCCGGGGTGCTCGGCCGTCGAGCTCACCGTCTCGCACGTCGAGCACGGCGCCGGCGATCTGCCCGTCGTCGATGGCCTCGACGAGGTCATCTTCGTCGACTTCCTCTCCCCTGGCGATGTTCACCAGTACGGCATGGGGTCGCATGGCGGCGAACACCGAACGGTCGATCATCCCTCGCGTCTGCTCGGTCAGCTGCGAGCTGACGACGAGGAAGTCGCTCTGGGCGGCCACTTCGAGCAACCGGTCGGCCGGCAGGACGATGTCGGCGCCGTCGACGTCGTGCTCGGGCGTCTCGATCGACCAGCGCGTCGCCACCACCCGCATGCCGAGCGCCTGCGCCATGCGACCGACCTCGCGCCCGATCCCACCGATCCCGATCACACCCATCGTCGACCCGGCGACGGTGCGCATCTCGTAGCCGCTCCTGGTGAACCGGCCGTCTCGCTTCTGGCGGGTGGCCTCGTCGAGCCCGCGGGCCACGAACATCGCCGCCGCGACGGCGTACTCCGCGATCGCCCGGGCGGCCACCGCGCCCCGACCCGAGGTGAGCGTCACGTCGGACGTCCACAGGTCGCTGCGATGCAGGTTCGAGACGCCCGCTTGGGTGTGGTGCACCCACCGCAGGTTGGGAGCACGGCCCACCACCGAACGGAACACGGGGTACCCGATCACGAGGACGTCGGCCTCGCCGAGCAGGCGGTCGCGCTCGTCCCTCGACACCTCCACGGCTGGTGCCCGACCGTCGGGTTCCTCGTCGTGGAGCTCGCTGGCGAACGCCGCGTTGCCGTCGACGACGACAACCCGCGGGTCGATCGCCGCGTACGAGACGTCGGCACCGAGCCATGGAGCCATCACCAGCACCGTCACCGAGTTCGACTCGTGTTCGTTCACCCCGCCATTCCACCCGAACAGCTCACCGGACGCACCATGTGGATACGTCCTCACACCGGTTTGTGTCACCGCTACCGGCGACCTTCGCCGCTGTCGGTGACACAAACACGGGGGGTTCGAGGCGGTCCCGTCTAACTTCAGGTCGTGGATCACACCGACGTCGTGCACCTGCGCCGCTGCCTCGACCTGGCTCGAACGGCTCGCGACGGCGGCAACGAACCGTTCGGATCGCTGCTCGTCGGCGGAGACGGATCCGTACTCGCCGAACTGACGAACACCATCGGCAGCGGCGACGTCACGGGCCATCCCGAGCTGGCGTTGGCGGCGTGGGCGTCGGTCCACATGACGGCCGAGGAACGGGCGGCGGCGACGCTGTACACGAGCTGCGAGAGCTGCGCGATGTGCGCCGGCGGGCAGTACTGGGCGGGAATCGGGCGGCTGGTGTTCGCGCTGTCCGGCGCCCAGCTCACCGACATCGTGCCGAATGGCGTGCCACGCCTCAACCTGCCGAGTCGCGAGGTCTTCGCCCGCGGCGACGTGCCGATCGAGGTGGAGGGGCCCTGCGACGAGTTGGTCGCCGACGCGCTCGCCGTGTTCGACGGGCACTGGTCGAGCCCGTAGGCGAGCGTCTCCGTGCCCGGATGACACAGTGGGCTACGGTCGGTGCGTGGTCAGGGGATGAGCGAACTCACGATGTCGAAGCAGGAGCGCGAGGAGTTCCTCGCCGCGTTGCACGTCGGTGTCCTGGCAGTGGAACGACCAGACGGCCCGCCGCTGGTGACGCCCATCTGGTACCGCTACACACCGGGTGGTGCGGTCGAGTTCAACACGGCCGGTTCGAGCGTCAAGGCGGACCTTCTCGGACAAGCGGGTCACGCGTCGATGTGTGCCCAGCGCGAGGAGCTGCCGTACGCGTACGTGACGGTGGAGGGCCCGGTCGAGATCGAGACGACCGATCGCGCGACGCGCGTCGACATCGCCACGCGGTACCTGGGAACCGAGATGGGCACTGGTTACGTCGACGGTAGTCCCGAGGCGGACGACATCGTCGTCCGCCTGCGACCCGCACGATGGCTGACGAGCGACTTCTCCAAGCTCGACCTCGGCGGCTGACCGCCACGAATCAGCGGGACGTGCCGTCGACCAGCGCCCGGGCGACGCGGGCCTCGAGGTCGGCCGGATAGCGCTGGACACCGGCCGGAAGACCGGCTGTGCGGCCGCCCAGGATCGCGTCGAGCCCGAGCAGCATGATGGCCGCGAACGGATCGAACAGCTGCGGTGCGGAGATCCCCAGACCGGCGGCGAGATTCACGAGACTCCCCCGGTTGAGCAGGTAGAGACGGCGCCCGGCGATGTCGTATCGGTCGAGGTGGCGCCGCATCTCGACGCGCGGGTGCTCGTCCAACCAGTCGACATCGATCTCGCGGTCGCTGTGGCCGACGTTGACGAGGATCGCGCCGTCGGCCACCCGCTCGAGCTGTTCCGCACCCAGGACCCCGTCGAACCCGGTGGCAGTCACGATCACGTGCGCGTCTCGTGCGGCGTCGGCGAGCGTCGCGACGCGGCAGCCGTGGTGCTGTGCCTGAACCGATCGCACTGGGTCGAGATCGACAACGGTGACGTTCGCCCCGAGATCGCGGGCGCGCAACGCGACACCCTGGCCGACGGGTCCGAACCCGACGACCACGACCTCACGTCCGAAGAGCGCCAGACCCGTGATCGCTGTGAACGCCGGCCAGGTCTCCACGCCGACGTGGTGACGGTTGTGGATGAGGTCCTTGAGGGCGATCCCGTTCCAGTCGAGTACCGGGAACGGGATGTCGACCCCGTCGAGGCGATGTAGACCGGTCGTGGTCGCCTCGAGCGCGCCAGCGGGGCGATGCCCAGCGGCCGCTGCCGCGGCGATGAGATCGCCGCCCATGTCGCACAGCGCGTCAGCCGGTTCGCTCGTCAGCCAGGCGAGCACCTCGGCCAGCTCGGCGGCGCTCATCCCGGCGCGGGCACGAATCTCTACACCGATCGAGGCCAGGTGGGCAGCAGCACGATCATCGGTGCTGTCCGGATTGCACGGCGCCATGCGCACGCGAGCGCCGGCCGCGACGAGTGGCGCGACGATGCAAATCGTGTCGGCGAGGATGTGCTGGCGACAGGCGACCGTCAGACCCTCGAAGTCCTGAGCCGCGACCTCGACACCCAACGCGGTCGTGATGGGCGTCGTCCACGCGACCCACTCGAGCTCCCCAGCGTCCACCCGACCAGTAGATCACCTGACGTTGTTGTCACTGCTCACTGAGAGCTGAACGCCGCGTGATCCGGCACGGGTCAGCGCCGACGGGCGGACTTCTTCTGATCGATGTAGGAATTCGCAAGGCTGGCCGGAGCACACGCCAGCCAGCCGTCGAGGATCGCTTCTCGCAGGGCGCGCTTGGTGACTGCCTTCAACTGGATCAGAACGGCCGCGTACCCGTCGAAGTGCGGGATCGTGAAGAACCCCTTGAGCTGGGCGGCCAGCACTGCCTCCTTCTCGCCGAGATCGTCGACGAGAACCGCGAGAATCGGCCCGTCCGGCGGACTGGTGTCGCCGAACCGTCGGATGTCGGCCTTGCTGAACGGCCGCTCCCACGCGAAGACCTTGCCGGCGACCGACCACATGCGAGTTCCGTGACGCTCGCCTTCGGTGACCTCCGGCAGGTCCATGGCCATCCGACCGGCGTCGTCGAGACTCACCATCACCGGCACGCTACTGCCGGCCGCCGAGGCGGGCTCCGACGGCAGACGATCGACGGCTCGGATCGGACCATTCTCCGGACGAACTAAGGTCCGGGACGACCGGGCCACACATCTTGGGGAGATGACAACGACATGTCGACCGCTCAACGTTCCATTCGCCGACGCCGCTTGGGGATCGCGGCAGTCGCCGTGATCGCGGCGATCATGATTCCCGTTCGCGTCGAGGCCAGACCGTCGCAGAACGCATGCGAGCGGCGCAACAACAACCAGTACGACAAGCTGCTCGAATGCGTCCGCCTGACCGGTGTGCGCGAGCACCAAGCTGCGTTGCAGGCGATCGCCGACGCGCACAACGGCACTCGCGCCGAGCAGACCTCGGGCTACACGGCGAGCGTCGACTACGTCGTCACGACCCTGCAGGACGCTGGTTGGGACGTCCAACGGGTGCCCTTCACATACCCCGGCACCGACGTCGTGCTCGAGCAGCTGACACCAGTCGCCGCGTCGTATGCGACGAATGGCGCGATCGGCACGGGCGAGGGCGAGGTGACGGGCAACGTCATCCCGGTCGACATCAACCTCACGCCCCCGCGAGCGAACTCGAGCGGCTGCACGGCCGACGACTTCGTCGGGCTCGGCTTCGACGGACCCGACGACATCGCCCTCATCCAACGCGGCACGTGCACGTTCGCTGAGAAGGCGCTCGCGGCCTACGCCGCCGGCGCCGAGGCCGTGATCATCTTCAACCAGGGCAACACCGCTGCGCCCGACCGCAACGACGTGTTCACACCGACGCTCTCGCCGGCCGATCCCGACATTCCTGTCGTGCCGATTCCGGTCGTCGCCTCCTCGTTCACCGACGGCGCTGCCCTCGCCCAGGCGGGATCGACGGCTCACGTCGTCGTCGACTTCGTCCAACGCGAATCGGAGAACGTGATCGCCGAACTGACGGGCGACAACGACGACAACGTCGTGATGGCCGGAGCCCATCTCGATTCCGTTCCCGCCGGCCCAGGCATCAACGACAACGGCAGCGGCTCGGCGGCCCTGCTCGAGCTGGCGCAGCAATTGGCGAACATCAAGCAGGAGAACACACTGCGGTTCGCCTGGTGGGGCGCCGAGGAGCTCGGCCTGATCGGGTCGACCCAGTGGGTGCTCGGCTTGTCGCCTGCCGAGCTCGACCGCATCGCGCTCTACCTCAACTTCGACATGATCGGCTCACCGAACCACGTGTTCATGGTCTACGACGCCAACCAGTCGTCGTTCGTGGCGCCGGTGGCGGTCCCGCCGGGTTCAGAGGCCATCGAAGCGACGTTCGAGTCGTTCTACACCTACGCCGGTGTGCCCTACGACGACACCGCCTTCAGCGGACGTAGCGACTACCAGGCGTTCATCAACAACGGCATCCCGGCGAGCGGCTTGTTCACCGGCGCCGAGGTGATCAAGACGCCGCTGCAGCAGTCGATCTGGGGTGGCACCGCGGGTGCCCAGTTCGATCCCTGCTACCACCAGGCGTGCGACACGTACGCCAACAACAACGACCACACGCTGGAGGTCAACGCCGACGCCGTGGCGTTCGCGGTGCTCACGTACGCGTACTCGACCGAAGCGGTGAACGGCGTGCCCGGACGGAACGTGCCGGGCCGTTTCACGATCCCGGTGCCCGCAGGCCCCGAGCACACGTTCGCCGGCCCGCTCGGAGGCGAACACGAGCACGGCCACCTCGCCGCCGACTGATCGAACCATCAACCCGGGCTCGCACGGGCGTCCTCGAGCGAACCGTGCGGCGTCACGATGTGGCGCCGCACGGTTCGACGCGAGCTGCGACGGCGACGCTTACCCGGCGAGAACGCACGCTTCGCGGTGAGTCAGGAGCCACTCGCCGAACGCGGCCTTGGTGAGTGGCCGAGCGAAGAAGTAGCCCTGGGCCGTTTCACAGCCGAGTTCGGCGAGTCGGGCGGCGGACGCTTCGGTCTCGACACCTTCGGCGACCACCGACAACTCGAGGGCCTTGGCCAGGTAGATGATCGAGCGAACGAACGCCGGATTGCCGCGTTGGCTGCCCATCGACGTCACGAACGACTTGTCGATCTTGACCTCGGCGGCGGGCAAGTCCTTGAGACACGCGAGTGAGGCGTCCCCGGTGCCGAAGTTGTCGATCGACAGCGTCACGCCGAGCTCGGACAGCTCGCGCATCGTGTTCAGGGCCCGCTTGCTCTCGGACATCATCGCCGATTCCGACAGCTCGAGACACAGTCCCGCCGGGCGGATGCCGGCGCGATAAAGGTGCGCTTCGACATCGGCCGCCAGGTTCACCTGGAGGAGGTTGTGGGCCGAGAGATTCACCGAGACGCGCAAGTCCATCCACCGCCAGCTCTCGTCGGCCGCGGCCGCCAAGGCGCGTTCCAAGACTTGATCGGTGATGGGGCCGATCAGCCCGATGGCCTCGGCGATGGCGATGAACTCGTCCGGCTTCACGGCGCCTTCGACAGGGTGGTTCCAGCGCACCAAGGCTTCGGCGCCGACCGGCCGACCACTCCCGAGGTTCACCTGCGGCTGGAACACCAGGTCCAGTTCGCCGTTCTCGACCGCGCGCTGCATGTCGGCGATGAGGCCAACGCGGCGCTTGCTCTTGTGTTCGCGTTGGGCGCTCTCGTCCGGCGCCGCGAGGTACTCGGGCCGGTACAGCTCGACGCCCGAGTGGTCGCCCTTGGCCACATACATCGCGGCGTCCGCCCGGTGCATCAAGTCGCTCACATCCGAGCCGTGCTCCGGACCCACCGCCACACCGATGCTGGCGCCGACGTCGACGGTGACCTCGCCGATGGTCACGGGCCGCGACACTGCTCGCGTGATGGCGGTGGCGATGGCGACGGCCGCTTCGGCACTCTCGATGCCGCTGAGCAGCACCGCGAACTCGTCGCCACCGAAGCGGGCGACCGTGTCACCAGATCGCAGCACCCCTCGCAGACGCGCGGCAACCTCCATCAACACCGTGTCCCCGGCGGCGTGCCCGAGTGTGTCGTTCACCTCTTTGAAGCGGTCGAGGTCGATCAAGAGCACCCGACGCGTGGGTCAGCCGACAGTGCCGCGTCGACGTGAATGTGGAACAACCTTCGGTTCGGTAGACCGGTGAGTGGGTCGTGCATCGCGAGGTGCTCGTTCTCGGCGACGTGACGTCGCAGGTCGTCGACGAGGCGACTGCTCTCGACCGCCATGGAGACATGGTTGGCCACCGTGAGGAACGGGCGGCGATCGGGTTTGCCGAACGGCCGCACCGTACCGCTGCGGTCAGCGACGACGAGCGAACCGCGCATCTCGCCGTCGAGAGCGAGGGCGGTGATCATCGCCTGTTGCACGCCGAGCGCTCGTAGCGCACCCGGCGCGTTGGCCGGCGTGACGACAGTTGCACCGTCAGACGCGTGGGCCATGTCGTGCAACGTCGACACCTCGCTGTCGTTCGCCACGGAGGTCGTCTCGATTGTCGTACCGTCCCCACCGAGAGCGATCTGCAGCAGGTTTCCCTCGCTCCCGTCGACATAGAGGAAGGCACGCTCGGCGTGCATCAGCTCGCCGACATCCGCCAGCAATCCGCCCACGACCTCGTCGACCGATCGGGCGCCGGTCATTCGCTTCGTGAGGCGGTACAGGTTCTCCAGCTCGCCCAAGCGGTCACGCAGGGCCGAGTGCACGCGGTACGAGAGCAGCACCATCACTACGATCACGCTGAACAGCAACGCGGCGGACGGGGCGACGACGAGGAGCGTGATCGTCACCAACGCCACGCAGGTGTCGACAGCGACCGCTGCGGTCCCGAGCAGCTGAGAGCGCAACAGCCCGGGCTCGCGGCGACCGAGGAAGATCGTGATGGCGCCGGCGACCACGATGCTCTGGCTGGCGTCGGCGGCGAGGGCCGCGAGCAATGCGGCCGGCCACGTCGCCGGGCCGTAGCCGTGCGTGTGGAGCGCGGCGAAGACCGTGGTGGCGACAACGCACTCCAACCAGAACCCGGCCACGTTCACCGCCGCCTTGAATTTCGGCAGCCGCCGGATGCCCATGGCGATGACGCCACCGAGCACGCGCGCCAGTATCAGCTGGGTCGGCGCCAATGTGTAGAGGCCCACGATGAGCGGGACCGTGCTGAGCGAGAGCGTCAGGGTCTCGCGGCGATGCTCGACGTGGATCGGCAGGAGCTCGCAGCCGACGAAGGCGACCACGAAGATCAGCATCGACAGGTGGATCACCGGGGTCGGTGCGGTAGCACTCGCGCGCCACCAGGTCGCCACCCCCGCGGCAACAGCTACGGCGCCGGCGAACAGGTAGACCCGTCCAACACGCGAGCCGAGCATGTTGCGAGGTCTAGGTGAGATTCCAGCTGGCGACCGACCAGCTCTTGCCCGACCACGACTTTCCTGACCACGACTTTCCTGTCCAGCTCGCGCCCGACCACGACTTGCCCGACCAACTCTTGCCCGTCCACGAGTTGTCCGACCAGCTCTTGCCCGACCAGGACTTGCCGGTCCAAACGGTTGTCAACCAGTTGCTGCCGTCCCATGCGCTGCCGGTCCACTCGGCGCCGTTCCATGTCCCGTCGGTCCACGCCATTCCGGCGGCCGCGAGGCTCGCCCAGCGAGGTCCGTCCCACGCCTGGCCCATGATGTCGAACTCGCCGATCAGCTCGACGCCGTTGTCGGCGACGTGCTCGCCGCCACGGGCCACTTCGAGCAGCCCTGTCCCGGTCGCCGTCGGCCATGACTGGCGATCCCTTGCCCGCGCCGAGCTACCACTGGCGGCGCGGACGTTGATCAGCCCGGCACCTTGATCGCGGGTCTTGGCGCCGGCGATCGGTATCGCTGTGTTGCGCAGGATCGCCTTGACCATGTCGGGCGTGAGGTTGGGTCGATCGTCGAGCAGGAGGGCCACCGCGCCGGCAACGACGGCCGTCGCCTGCGACGTGCCGCTGCCGCGGAAGTAGCTCTCGTCGACGACGGCCTCGGGATGCAGATCGTCGATGGTCGAACCCGGGACACGCAGCCCGGCGATCGACACTCCGGGAGCCACGACGTCGACGCCGCGCGTCGCGCTGCCCCGGCTCGAGAACTCGGGAATGCGGTCGTCATTCCTGCGGGAGGTGCCGGCGATGTCGGCGGCGCCGACGGCGAGCACGTAGGGATCGGTGGCTGGGTCGGTGAGGGACTGGTAGGTGGAGCCACCGTTTCCACCGGACACCACGACCACGATGCCGTTGCGCCACGCCGCCTCGACCGCCATGGTGAGCGGATCGATCCGATAGTCCTGCAGCGACTCGGTCCCGTACGAAAGGGCGATGACGCGGATGTTGAGACCTGGATCGTTGCGATGCTGCACTGCCCAGTCGATGGCGGCGATCACCTGCGAAACATCGACGGCGCCGTCGGTTGCGCCAACTTTGAGGTTCACGATGTGGGCACCGGGTGCGACGCCGCGGAAGCCGTTGTTCGTACCGTCGTTGCCGGCGATGATGCTGGCCATATGGGTGCCATGACCGAACGCGTCGAGGTAGCGCGACGACTCGGACTGGGAGTCGAAGGACAGATCCGCGCCGTTGATCAGCTTGCCGTCACCGTCGAGCCCCGGGACCGGCGCCACACCGGAATCGATGAGGGCCACGCCGATGCCCGAGCCGTCGACACCGTGCGACAGCAGTTGCTTGGCGTTGATGACGTCGGCGATGAGGTCGAGGCGCGTCGGCGGGGTGGTGGCGTTCTCGTCCCAGCCCGGGGCGCGGACGCGATCTCCGCCGCGGCCACCACCACCACCTGAGTCGTTCGATGCCGACTGGTCAGATCCGACGCGGGCGTCGTTCGCCGCATGCGTGGTCGATCCAATGCCGATGACCGCTCCGCACACGACGAACGCGACAACTTTCGCCGTGCTTCGCCGCGCTCGGTCCAAGTGGGAAAGTTCCGCCATAGTCACCCTGTCGGGATCGCGGCGTCGAACTTGAGGCATTGATCAGATACAGACGGGAACCTGCCGATTCCCGGTTGCAACGCTCGGTGTGGCGCCGAGCGTTACTCAGCCTGGGGCAAATGACCCTTGGCGTCCTCGTAAGTGCCGTGCCGCACGGACGGGTCCGGTCCGTAGACCAAGTTGAGCACGCCCGTCTCGAAGGCCTGCGATGTGATCAGCTTCAGCGGGATCGTGGGCAAGCTGCCGTCGAACAGTCGAGCACCCTCGCCGACGGCGATCGGGTGGACGAAGAGCTGGAGCTCGTCGACGAGCCCGGCCGCCAGGAGTTGGCGCACCACCGACACCGAGCCGCTCAGGGCGATGTGGCCCGGCTGCTCCTTGAGCTCGGTCACGGTCTCGACCAGGTCGCCGTGGAGCTGCTCGGAGTTGCGCCACGTGAACTCCAGGTCTTGGTTTGAGACGACGATCTTGCGCATGTCGCCCAACTTCTTGGCGAACGCCGCGTCCTCTTCCCCGGCCAGCTCACGTTCGGGCCAGGCCCCGGCGAAGCTGTCGTAGGTGGTGCGGCCGAAGAGCATGGTGTCGGCCGCGCCCTGACCAGCGTCGACCGCCGCGCCCATCTCGTCGCTGAAGTAGGGGAAATGCCATTCCCCGTTCCCGACCTCGACGACGCCGTCGAGTGCAATGAACAAACTTGCCGTGATCTTGGCCATGGTGGTCTCCCGGTTCGGATGCGTGCACCAGTACAGACGATGACAGACGCTCGAACTCATCGGTCGGCGCGAGGATGTCGTCCCGATGCTGCTGATCGATGCCGCCAACGTGGTCGGTTCCCGGCCGACGGGATGGTGGCGCGATCGCGCCGGCGCAGCTCGGACGTTCGTCCAGCGCGTCCGCGACGCAACGATCGACGGGCGCCTGGCCGAGCCCGTCGTCGTCGTCCTCGAGGGCCAAGCTCGCGGCGGTGCGGCCGAGGGCGCGAGCGGAGGTGTCGAGGTGGTCCACGCGGCGGGCGAGGGTGACGACACACTCGCTGCGCTCGCCGGTCGAGGCGGCCGCGCAGTAACGCTCGTGACCGCCGATCGGGGGCTCGCCGAGCGGGCCCGCACGGTTGGCGCAGAGGTGGTCGGCCCGCGCTGGCTGCTCGATCGATTGGACGAGTGAGGCAGCGTTCTCGCTGGCGTCACCCGTTTGAGCGACGCCGCGGTCGAGCGCTTGACAACTCGGCGACCGCGACCTTGACTGTTGCTCCGCTGAGGGGCTGTCCGAAAACGGCGGGCCGAGAGGGGAGACGGCAATGCGGAAATCGTCACAGGTCGGGCGGGCGCTGTTCGCGACTCCGGTCCTCGTTCTGATGGCCGCCGGCCTCGCATGGGGCAGTGCGTCGGTGTCGTCGGCGAGCAAGTCGGCCCGATACACGCCCACGGCACGCGATTACTACATCAACTGGGTGGAGCCGAAGGTCGAGCGGAACACCGACGGCCGAGAGGTCCTCGGCGAGGGCAACGTGAAGACGGCCCAACTCGATCCGGTCAGGGCCTACGACCGCAAGTTCGCGGAAGGCAACCCGGTCGCCGGTCGGGCATTGTCGATGATCGAGGCCGAGGCCGTGAGAACCGGGAAGAACCCGAAGGAGATTCGCTACAAGAACGCCGACGAGACACAGGTTGCGAAGCTGCTCACGATTCTCGTCGAGTTCAACCCGAACGCCAACGACGACTTCACCGGCACGATGGTGCCCCAGGCTGTCTTCGACGATCCCTTGACCGCCCAGGACGAGCGCGAGTGCGTGCCAGGTGGGATCACCAACGGGCCGCTGCACAACAACATTCCGAATCCCGCCAACGCATCGCACAAGGACAACAACACGATGTGGGTGCCGGACTTCTCGCCCGAGTTCTACAACGAGATGCTCTACACCACGACCGGCATCCAACAACGCGTACGCCCCGATCTCAAGGGACCGGACGGCAAGCAGGGCATCGACCTGCGGGGCTACACGATGCACAACATGTACCTCGAGATGTCGAAGGGGGCGTACACGGTCGACGGGCAGGCCACCCCCTGGGTCCAGGTACCCCACTCCGAGGCGTGGTACGGCCAGGACACGTGTCTGCTCGTCGACGGCGTGTGGGTCGCCGGGGCCAGCCAGGACGACAACGGCCATCCGGACAACCCGGCCGGCGCGGCCCGGCTCGGCGTCGACGCAGTGGACGTCCTGGCGAGCGCCGACCCGGCGTTCCCGTGGGCCGACTACGACATCGAGGACGTCGCCGACGCGGATGGCGACGGCGACTTCAACGAACCCGACGGCGTCATCGACCACCTGGTGCTCGTCCACGCCGGCGAGGACGCCTCCGGGGGCGGCGGCGCACAGGGCACCGAAGCGATCTGGGCGCACTCGTCAGCCGTCATCCCGGGTCACACCATCCCGGGCACCGACATCGTGATCAGCAACTACATCGTGCAGCCGGAGGACTCCGGCGTCGGCGTGTTCGCCCACGAGTACGGGCACGATCTCGGCCTGCCCGACCTGTACGACATCGGCTCCGGTGGCGACTCCGACGTCGACTTCTGGGACTTGATGTCGGCAGGGTCACACACCGGGCCGGTGTTCCAGGGCATCCCGACGCACATGGGCCTGTGGGACAAGTTCGTGCTCGGGTGGGCGGACCCGCTGATCCTGAACCCCGGCGATCCGGCACAGACGGTCAAGGTCGGCCAGACGTCGCGAACACCAGTCGGCACCGAGGACGGCGTCCGTGTCAACCTGCCCGCCAAGGTCGTGAGCCTGTCCGAGCCGCACAGCGGGGAGGGCCAGTGGTGGAGCAACAACGACCAGTCCTGGGCCGATGTCCGCCTGACGCGCACGATTGACGTGCCGGCCGGCGGCGACATCCGGCTCTGGATGTGGAACAACTACGACATCGAGGAGGACTGGGACTTCGGCTTCGTCGAGGTCTCGATCGACGGTGGCGTCTCCTGGGCCGAGCAAAAGATCTTCAACGAGGCCGACGAGGAAGTCTCGACCCCGGACGACTACGCCGACCCGAACGGTCGCATGCACGACTACGGCGCAGCCGACGGCGTGCCGTTCAAGAAGTACGGCCTGACCGGCACGAATGGTGCCTACGAGCGCAACTACGTCGACCTGCTGCCGTTCGCCGGTCAGACGATCCAGCTCCGGCTCCGGTACGCCACCGACGCCGGACTCGAACAGGCCGGCTGGTTTGCCGACGACTTCGCGCTCACGGCAGATGGCACCGACGTCTTCACCGACGATGTCGAGGCCAACAACGGATGGACGACGACGGCCACCACCTTCACCGACACGGCCGGAGAAGGCTGGAACATCTCACCAGGCGTGTTCCAGTTCGCGCACTACTACCTCGCCGAGTGGCGGAACCACGACGGCTTCGACGAGGGGTTGAAGTACGGGTATGTCACCAACTACCTGCGTGACGGGGCGTGGAAGGTCGACCGGGTGCCGTACAACGCTCCGGGCATGCTGGTGTGGTATCGGGACACCAGCTACGGCAACTTCAACCTGACGCTCAACAACCTCTTCGATCCGCCGAGCATCGGATCGAAGGGTGGCCTGCTCATCGTCGACTCGCACTTCGACCCGTACCGGCGGGCCGGTACCGCGGCGGCCAAGGACCCGTCGCTCTTGGACAACCTGCCGTCGCGGGCACAATCGTCGAACGCGGCCTTCACGTTCAGCAAGACGAATGCGTTCACCGAGTGCTTCGAAGCGCCGGGCGAGCCGTTCAGCCGCTACTGCACGGGGTTCCAGAAGCAACCGGGCGTCTCGGAGTTCACGGACGCCCAGGGCTGGTACCCCGGCATCGAGTTCCGACCCGACCTCGACGAGGACGCTCCGCTCTTCTTCCGCGATGCCGACGCGTCGGTCGTTCTGCCCTCGGTGGGTGATGCTCCGTACTCGGTGGCCATCGTGGACCAAGACGGCGAACTGATCCCAGACCTGTTCGGGATCGACTTCGGCGGCGGCGTGCTCTCCGGTACGGGAAATCCGGGCGACGCCGGCGTCAACTTCGGCGTCGAGTTCTCGCTGCTGTCGTTCCACGCCAAGCACCAGTGGGTGCAGGTGAGGGTCACTCCCCCACCAGCATGATTTCCGGCATGACGTCCGGTCGTTGACAACCACACCGCGCGTGGCCGCTCGCCGGCCTTACCGTTCGCGGAGCACAGCGAGCACCACAGGCTCGCGCTGTTCGTCCCAGGTCGCGGTGAGGCCGATGGTGGGGCGAGGTCCGGGAACGGGGCGTCGGAACACGGTCAGCTCGAACCGGTCGTTGCAGAGCACGACATCGGTCGTGCCATCCGATCCGGGTTCGAAGCCGTCGACCGGCACCCGTTCCTGCGTCCAGCCCCCACCCTGGATGCGGACGTTGCTCGGCGCGATGTACCAGCGGTCGTCGTACACGACCATGCCAAGGGCCTCGCCCTGACCCGTCATGGCAACGCCGGCGAGCATCGTGACGAGCAGGGGGTCGCGCAGCCCGTCGTACACCCAGCGGGTGCCGAGCACGGAGTGCTGCATCTCGGTGATCAGGGCGCCGTCGGCCCCCTCGAGGGGTTCGTCCCGATAGGTGAGGGGGACGTGTAGCACCGTGCCCCCGGCGTTGACGAGATGGTTCTCCATGCCGACGCGACCGTCGGGATCGTCGAAGCGGTAGGACCCGATGGCGTGCATGGGAACGTCGGCGGGGGGACCCCAGGGTTGGGTCGGTGCCCACCGGGCGATGAGTTCGCCCTTCGTCGGCGTGATGGTTGCTCGGTGGAAGATGGCCATCGCCGGGTGAGCGTAGGACACCGGACGCGACGCATGTCCACCCTGCGACCACGCGATCGGCGTGTCCCGCCCCGACGAAGTCGCCAGCACGATCCTCGAAGCGGTCGCTGCCACCGTGCCCGTCGCGGTTGCCGCATCGTGAACCTGCGTGCGGTGGCTGCTGCTTCGCCCCCCGGGCAGCAGCCACCGCATCGCGCGACCCCTTCGGACACGCGCTGGATGTCTTACGCTGCCGGCATGAGACCGTCGTTCGGCATTTTCGATCACATCGAGGACATTCCTGGCACCTCGACGCCCCAATTGCTGAAGGACCGGCTCGATCTGATCAAGATGGCGGACGAAGCGGGTTTCGCCGGATTCCACCTCGCCGAGCACCACGGGTCGGATCTGTGCATGGCTCCCAACCAGGAAGTGTTCATCGCCGCCGCGTCGCAGATCACCAAGAACATCCGTCTCGGGCCGATGGTGAAGCTGTTGCCGTTGCATCACCCGGTGCGGATCATCGAAGACATGGTGGTCGTCGACAACTTGACGAACGGTCGACTCGACTTCGGCGTCGGCCGCGGCGTGGCACCCATCGAGCACTACTGGTTCGGGAGCAACTGGCCGGAGTCGAGGGATCGGTTCGTCGACGTCCTCGGCATCATCTGCGACGCCTTCGCGACGGGCGAGATCAGCAGCGAGAACTCGAAGTTCTACGACTTCCCGACGATCCCGATGTCGACCAAGCCGGTGCAGAACCCGATTCCGTTCTGGTACCCGGGTAGTCCCGTCACCGCCGGTCGTCACGGGATGAACCTGATGTGGCCGGGCCCCATCGACCAGGCCTCGCACGACCTCTACGTCGAGACGTGGCACGCCCACAAAGGCGACACACATCGGGTCGACGGTCCCGAACGCGGTCCCACGCGTCGGCTGCACCATGATCCTGGCGATCGCGCCGACCGAGGACGAGGCCCTCGGCATCGCCCGTCGCGGGATGGACGGGTTGCTGCGTCGGACCCACAACGTGCACAAGCACGATCACCTGGTGGTGTCGGAAGAAGAGTGCGACGCCGCGCTCGGACCGCTCCGCGGCATCGTGGCCCACATGGAAGATGCCATCCGCTTCGGTGCCGGTACCGCCGAGCAGATCAAGGATCGCTTCGCCGCGATTCTGGCGCCCGGCCTCACCGACTACATCGTCCTGCAGCTGCCAACGGGTGACATGACACTCGACGAAGCAAAGCGAACGATGGACGTCTTCTGCAGCGACGTGAAGCCAGCCCTCGAAGCAACCGCCCACTAGCGAACACCGGACCGGCCGAGCCCGGCCGACACCGCAGTGGTCGCGGTATGCCGGCAGTCGACGCCCGTTCGATCACGAGCGCGTGGCTTCGAAGTTGACTTCGACGGCCACCAGGTTGTTGCCGAGGTTCGACTGTCCATCCCCGGCGCCCGTCAGGGTTCCCGTCGCCTGGTCACCGGATGCCGTGAGCGTGAACGCGTCCGTCACCTCGAAGTAGTCGGGGTACTCGAACCCGGTCTGCGTCCGTGTGCGGTGATGGTGAGCGGGGTGGTCAGAGTTCCGACGTCGGGACCACCGCACGATCCCGTCACGGTGTGGACGACCTCCATGGTCGCCACACCATCGGGGGCCACCGTGATCGTGAACGACCGTCGAGCGTTCCGCTCCGCTGCCCGAGGACGTGCAGTCCAGGTCAGGGTGCCGGTGTAGGAGCCCGTCCAGACCTCGCCCGATGTGAACCGAGCACCCCCGGCCCTCGTGATCGTCGAACGTGGTGGCGACGGCGCAGATCTCGACGCTAGAGCCGGGCGGCGGGATCGAGTCCACGTCGGCGACCACACCGGGACCCCTGTCGGGAAGGACGAAGTCCTCGGAGATGACCTGGTCGTCGAGCGTCGCGTCGAAGTGAACGACCGTGCCCGGCATGTCCGATCCGCCCGGAAGGTCGCAGACGTCGACGTTGGGGCTGCTGTCCGAGCTGACCTCTCTGTCCGAGACGTCAGCCGAATACAGGGTGCGCGGTGCGACCGCTGACGGCGGCGGCGATGCTCAGCATCGTGCAGATCCCCGCCCAGGAAGTGAGACGCTGTAGACCGACGTGATCGGCGAGAACTCGCTCGTGATCAAGCGCGGCGTGCACGGCCCGGGCGGTGGGATCGGTTCCGAGCCGAGTGGTGTGCCACGCTCGCCGGTCCAGTCGTAGTCGTCGTCTACCGGCGGCTCGGGCGCCGGGGCGGTCCGGGCGGGGAAGCCTCATCCTCATGCCGTTCGCCGCCGTGTCATCCGGCTCCACCTCCCTGACCACCCACGGCGTCATCGTCTGGTGCTCACCGAGCGTCGCGACCACCTCGTAGAACCCCGGTGCCAGCCCACATGGAGCGGCGCCGCATGACGACCGCGAGTCCTCCCGGACCGACCGGGATCTCGTGCGTGAACAGCGGTGTTCGCTCGTCGAGGGCGACCCCGAACCACTCGACGAGGAGCGTCGCACCGTCGGGCACGTCCGCCCCGAGCGCCACCACGGCCGCCACCGCGAGGTCGTCGGTGGTGAACGCCAGCCGAGGGTCGGCGATCAGACCGTCGCCATCAATCCCTGACGCGAGCCAGATGCCACCGAGCGGCCAGTCCGGCTGGAGCGGCCCGGGCTCGGCACCTCCCGCCGGCGAAGCGGCGTCCGACGAGGGCGCCGCCGACGCCGGTGCGCTCGACGACGGTGCGCTCGGCGGCGGCAGGGTCGGCGACACGGCGGCGGCGTCGGGCCGTTCGGAGTCCGCACCGGAACAGGACACGGCGGCGAGGAACACCGCGACAAGGAGCGCTGGAACGCACTTTCGAGCGCCATCAACTCGCATCGGTACCCCTTGCATCCGACTGGCGGGAGTCTATTTGTGACGCCTCCCGTACTCGGGATCCGACCAGCGCGCTGTCGCCCGCGTAGCGACGGATTCCGTCTGTCCAGACAAACGACTCTCGGAGGTACGTGTCATGACTGCGTCGGCCATCGATCAACTACGTCGCTGGTGGCCCGTTCCAGTGCTGCTGGCCATCTCGCTCGTCGCGCAGAAGGTTTTCTTCGAGAGCCGCTACGACGTCTCCGGACACGCTGGCGAGCATCTCTCGAGTGCCACCGTCGCATTCCCGGCGTTCGCCGCCGTCGCGATCGTGCTGTACGTGACGCCACGCGCGCGACGTCAGCCGCTCGTGCTCGTCACGAGCGTGTCCTGGCTCGCCAGCACCGTGCTGGTGCTCGTGGGCAACGTCCGTGTTGTCGACGCCCTTGTTTCCGCAGGCATGGCGCACACGCCGACGTCGCAACTCGATCCGGGCCGGACCATCGAAGCTGCACACGGTCTCGCCAACTTCGCACCGTGGCTGGGGGTCGTGTCAGCAATCGCGTTGACCGTCGTGCTGTGGCGATACGGACACATCAGCGGCCGCGTGGCCATCGGCGCTGCGTTCCTCAGCGTGATCTTTCCACCGTGGATCGTCCCGGGGGCGGGAGTGGTCGTCGTCTCGATCGCCCGTTGCATCGCGTATCACCGCGCGATGCGAAGCGATCGACCCACCTCGATCGCCGTGGCCGGTGTTCCCAACCCGTAGGCCACCGCAGTGGCGGCCCGTCACCCCGACGGCGAAGCGGTGCCGGCGGGGATGTCCCAATTGAACGTCTTCGTCGCCCCGAGCTGGCCGGTCTTGTTGTCCTGCGGCTTGTAGTCGATCTTGACGGTCTTGAAGACCATTGCGACCCTCTGCGTCACATTCCCTTCTTCGGTCCCGCTGTTGCTGACCTTGGTGATGAACGCGCCTTCCATCGTCATCGTGAAGTACGTCGTGGGCACGCCGGTTCCGGTCGTCTTCGCCATCTGCAACTCGACCTTCGGGAAGGACTTACCGGTGCAGATGAAGCCCAGGATGACCGTGGAAGCGGAGTCGAAGCGATGCTCGAAGCTCAGCGAGCCGGGGTTCGGTTTGCCGACGCTCGCGCCGCCGCCCTTGGTCCAGCTGCTCTCGGCTTCGACCTCCCAATCCCAGCCCTGGATCTCGACCCACTTCTCCTTGCCCTTCTGGATCGACTCGCCGTCGGCCTTGTCGAAGAACGAGACGAATGCGTTGACAGCCATGTGTGACCCCCGGGATCGATCAGCGGCCGGGTTCGTCCGGCGACGGATCAGAATACGCGGGGAGCGAACGCACGGTGACGAGGGCCGACCCCGGCGACTGCGGTCCGGGACCCTGGGTTCACACGAGGAGGCCGTCGAGCGACGCGATCGCCGATGGAACCGCGATCCCGTCGGGCAGATCACCCGACCCGACCGGCGTCGCCCACTGCGAGCGGATGGGGACGTGACCGGCCCAGTGCGGCCCGTCCAGATCCTCGGGCTCGTCGATCGGGTCGCCGGTTCGGATCTTGGCCGACATCTCCACCAGCGGGACCGCGATCACCATCGTCTTGCGGATCTCGAGCTCGGTCGGCGGTCGTCCCGTGTCCCACGTCTCCACGACGTGATCACTCACCAGCCGCAGCGCCTCCAGGTGCTCGTCGGGGTCGTCGACCCGGCGGGCGACGCCCCGGATCACGACACCGCGGTAGTTCATCGAGTTGTGGAACGGTGAACGACCGACGACGATCCCGTCGACGATCGTGATCGTGGCGCAGACGTCACAGCCGGCCGCGGCTCGGAGCGCGGCGTTGGCGGCCGAGCCATGTAGGTAGAGCCAGTCGTCATTGCGGCCATACGCCATCGGCAGCACGACCGGACCGCTGTCGGTGACGACTCCGACGTGCGCGATCAATCCGGCGTCGAGGACCTCGAATATCGCGGCACGGTCGTACTCGGCTCGGATGGCGCCACGACGTACCCGGACCCGATCGCTCGCGGGCGCGGGACGTTCTCCCTCGGTGTCTGACATCACTCCATCGTCGCGGCCCGACCCATCGGGCGACGAACGCGTTGTCGGACGTTCAGTCCCTCGCGTCGAGGAACGCTCCGAGAGCCTGCGCGGCCCGTGTCGGATCTTGCAGCATCCACCAATGGCCGAGGCCCTCGAGAACTGCGACCTCGGCACCGAACCGCTCGGCCGAGCGACGGGCGAGCACCTCGCCACCGGTGTACTGATCGGCGGTGGCGATCACGACCAGGCCGGGGCGTCGCTCGGCGCGTTCCAGTTCGCGACCCCACTCGGTCATCGCCGGCTGGGCCGCCGAACGGTAGAGGGCGAGGATGCACCGGCCCATCTCCGGACCGGCGGCCGCCGCGCAGGCCCTTGCCGCGTCGGGCGTCATGCCGGCGTCGACGAATCCGGCGACGCGGTCGTCGAGCGGCATCGAGTTCATCGCCTCGACGAACGCCTCACCGTCGCCTGGTGTCTGCCAGACCTGGGCGAGGTCGTGCCACACGTACTCGGGATCGGCGCAGCCGGCGATGTCGGAGCACCAGGACCGGATGAGGTCGGGCCGAGTCGCGGCGACCCGCTGCACATGACCGCCGCCCCAGTCGTGGCCGATCAGATCGATCGGACCCGGGATCTGCTCGAGCTCACCGACGAGCCACGCGACGTAGGCGTCGGACGTCGCGTCGAACCCGTCCGGAACCGGGGCACCGAACCCCGGTGGCGACAACGCGATGACGTCGTCACGGCCGAGCTCGGCTCGCAACGGGTCCCAGATCGCCGAGGTCTCGGGATTGCCGTGAACAAGAACAACGGTCATGACACCAACTCCAGCAGACGTTGACGATCCGGTCCCGGGATCGGCTTCGGATCCACATCTGCCGTGACGGCCAGAACATGGTCGAGGGCACCTTCGCGCGACAGCACGTCCATCGGGAAGGCGAGGCATTGCTGGATCTCGCCGAACCACCGTGCGCAGCGCGCGTCGATCCGTGTCGCGGCGAGCATCGCGGCGCCGATCCGCTCGGCCGGGCCGAGCTCGTAGTCGCGGCCCTCGGCGGCGGCCTCCATCATCGCGATCCGGGCGCGGTCGAGTCGCGGGTCGCGACATGCCACGGGTCGATCTCGGCGACCGTTGCCGCGTCGAACGCCTTGGCGAGCTCGACGGGCGAGTCGATGTGGGTGCGCACTGCGTCGCGCATCACGACCGTGTGCATCAGACCGAGCGTCATCCCCCGCCCGATCGACGGGTTCGTGCACACGTGAGCATCGGCGATCGACAGCAGTCCGGTGACCACTGGGACGTCGTCGACGACGAATCGTCTGGTGCGGTCGACGACACCGCTCATCGAACTGATCTCGCTGATCGGTTCTCCGTCGAGCCAGTGGGCGTGAAGTGGGCACTCGCGCAGGACGCGCTCGAACACATCCGGGTCGCGGAGTCGCCGCATCGGAGCGTCCGATGATGCGGCGTACAACGTCGTCGACCACGTGCCGTTGTCAGACGGGATGCACAGGATCGAGATCGATCCGAGCGGGGTGAGGATCGGCGCGCGGAGCGCGGGCGTGGAGCCGTCAGCCGAGCGGAGGAAACGGCCGATGTAGGTGAATCCGCTGTCCTCGGCGACCTCGGTGGGCGGCTGCCCGCCGATGTCGGCGATCCAGTCCGGCGTCGGCGAGCGGCGTCCCGTCGAGTCGATCACCAGATCAGCGTCGAGGACCTCCCCGTCTGCGAGCCGGACCCCGCTGACGTTGGGTACGCCCGCAACGGCGGCTGTCCCGGCGACGAGTCCGGTGATCACGGCGCCGCGCCGGACGGTGACGTTCGGCTCCTCGGCAAGCGTGGTGGCCAATGCCCATTCGATCGACGAACGTCGACCAGTGACGGTGTCGAAACGAGCGTCTTCCGGCTCCCGGCCGGCGCCGTCGATGGCCTGCACCATGTTGTCGACCGCGTTGTAGCGCAGGCCGCCGTTGGCGGCGATCCGCTCGACCACGTCGGGGAGCTCCCGCGACAGGATCCCGTGACCCCGCGCCAGCATGATGTGCGCGAACCGGAACTGGGCGACGCTGCGGCGGTTCCACTCCGACCACGCCGCCTCGACGGAGTCGGGCACCGGACCGTCGTCGCGTTCGAGCAGCGTGACGTCGTGGCCGTCGCGCGCCAGCATGAGTGCCGCTGTCGATCCACAGATGCCGCCCCCGGCGACGATGATCCTGGCCATCCGGTCCCCCTCCGATCCGCCTGTCCGGAGCGGAACGCTACCGCGCGGCCTGTCACCCGACGGGGTGAAGTCGGACACAACACACACCGTCCGCCGGCTCGAGCCGGGCCTCCAGCCCGGCGTCGTCGAGCGCTTCGACGGCGGTGCTCAGCAGGCAGTGGTTCATCCCGCAGATCAGCTCGGTGTGTTCCCTGGCGAGTTGGTGGAACGGGCAGTTTCGCAGCACGACGGTGCCGTCGTCATCGCCGATCGGCTCGAAGCCATGTGACTCGAGTGCCTCGAGCACGGCGTCGAGCGTGCGAACGGCGGGGGCGGCGCCGCCAACGGCCGGCCGGGCCCGGATCTCGTCGGCGAGTCGCCGGCCCTCGGCACGTGCCGCATCATCCAGTGCGGTCTGGATGTCGATTCCGTCGCTGCGCGACCGATCGGCCGCCTCGGCGAGCAGCCGCCCGGCGAGGACGTAGTCGCGCTGCGGAAGCGTCACATCGATGTCGTGGCGGGCTCGCCGGTACAGCTTCGCCGGCCGACCCGCGCCGGGGCCCTGGCGACCCGACAGACGCTGGTAGTCGACGTCGAGCAGACGGTCGGCGGCGAGCCGGTCGAGGTGATGGGCGGCGGTGCCGCGCTCGACTCCGACGGCCTCGGCCGCTCGATCACGGCTGACCCAATCCGCGCTGGACACGATGAACTCGTACAGGGCCCGTCGCGTGGGCTCGCCGAGCGAGCTCACCGCGCTGACCCAGTCGGGGCCCTGTCGCCGTGCTGGCTCGTTCATCTGTGCCGTGTACCCAACTTTCCGTGTCACCTCGCGGGTCGCATCAACCTTTCTAACACCAATCATGCCTTGACATAGACGATCGGCTCGGCCTACTATCAATAATCTATCTTTCTTTTAGAACCCACAACACGACAAACGACCGAGGAGACCCATGATGACGACAACCCAGACCGCTCCCCCCGCCTCGACTCGAACGAGCTTCGATCTCACCGATCCGACGACTCAGGCGTTCTGGCTGCTGCGGATCGGGTTCATCGTCGCACCGATCCTGTTCGGCCTCGACAAGTTCGCCCACGTGCTCGTCGACTGGGACATCTATCTGGCCCCCGAGTTCAGCGACCTGCTCAACGCCGACGCCCACACGCTGATGTACTTCGTCGGGGCGATCGAGATCGTCGCCGGTCTCGTGGTCGCCCTCCGGCCACAGTTCGGCGGCTACCTCGTGGCCGCCTGGCTGGCCGGGATCATCGTCAACTTGTTGATGATCGGCGACTACTACGACATCGCCCTGCGCGACTTCGGTCTCCTGCTGGCCGCCCTGGCGTTGGCCCGCCTGGCCACGGCGTTCGCATCCGGCCGCCGCGCCTGAACGCCAACGGTCAACGCGTGTTCTCGGCGAGCGCCCCGCCCTCGAGCCGGGTATCGACGATCGACCAGAACGTCGGGCAGGCCGCCAAGTCACCCTGCGGGCATTCGAGCGCGTGCACCAGCGCGGTGCGTGCGGTCTTGGCGTCGTCGATCAGTCGATCGAGCTCCTCCACCTTCGATCGCGCGAGCGACTCCCACGTCGCCCGCCGACGGGGCGGCTCGGTCAGCAGCCGGGCGATCTCGCCGAGCGTGAAGCCGAGGTCGCGCAGCAGCAACACGACGCCGACGTCGTGGCGCGCCGTGTCGGCGTAGCGCCGCTGCCCGCCGGTCCGCGTGACCGGCCGCACGAGACCCAGCTCGTCGTAGTACCGCAGCGCGGTCGCAGCGACACCGGTCTGCTTCGCGAGTTGCCCGATCGTCAGCACTTGACTTCGAGCGTACTCGAAGTGTTTGGGTGGCTGGATGAGCATGAAACAGCGCGTGATGCGAACCCTCGCCCCCCACTTCGGCAACCCGACCGGGGTGCTCGGTCGGGTTGCCGGTTGGGTGATGGGTCGTCGGTCGTCGAACGTGCGACGAAGCCAGTGGGCGGTGGGGCTGCTCGGCCTCCAGCCAGGGGACCGCCTCCTCGAGGCCGGTTGCGGGCCAGGCGTGGCGATCGCCGCCGCCGTGGCACGCGGCAGCACCGTCGTCGGGGTCGACCGGTCAGCGGTGATGGTGGGCCAGGCTCGCCGGCGCAACCGCCGCGCCGTGGGCGACGGACGCGTCGAGCTCATCGTCGCACCCGTCGAGCAACTGCCCGCGTTCGACGTGCCGTTCGACCGGGTGCTCGCCGTGAACACGGTCGGCCATTGGGACGATCCCGTCGGCGGGCTCACCGCACTGAAGCGGGTCCTTCGCCCGGGAGGTCGCATCGCCGTGGTCGCCCAGCCTCGTCGTCCGGGTGCATCGGCTGTGGACTCGCGCGCCGCCGCCGTCGAGACGGCGCGGCTACTCAACACTGTCGGGTTTGCCGACACGCGGATCGAGACGCTCGACCTCGATCCGCCAGCGGTGTGCGCGCTGGCGACCAAACCGTGACCATGATCCGCACGACATCCCGCCGACCATGTGGTCGACTCGACCCGGCTCAGGACGCATGCCTAGCCTCGCACCGGCGTACCAGGGAGTCGGCAGATCGCTCGACCCGAGAATGTGCCAGGGGCGCGAGATGAACGACGGCGAAACGCGGAACGAGCAGTTGGTCCGGGAGTTCTTCGCGACCCTCAGCACCGGCGACCTCGAGGCGCTACGAGCGCTGCTGCACACCGACGGCAGCTGGGAGGTCATGGGCCTCACGATCCCCGGCGCCGGTCTGACGGAGGGACGCGACTCGGTCATCGACGAATTCCTCGCTCCCGTCCGCCGGCTGTTCGAGGACGGCGACCCGAAGGTCCACGTCAAGCGAACGTTCTCGAGCGGGGACCTCGTCGCCGCCGAGACCGAAGCGATCGGCAAGCTGCGCAACGGCAACGACTACCACAACAGATACGCGTGGATCATCGAGGTCAAGGACGACCAGGTCTGTCACCTGCGCGAATACCTGGACACCGCCTACATCATGAGCGTGGTCGGCTGAACCTCCATCTCCGCAACCACCCCTGAGCCGCATCCGACGGTACGATCTCAGCGGGGCAACGAAAGAGGCGTCATGTCTGACAAATCACCACAGAAACACAGCGCCAAGAAGGCCGGGAAGTCGCTCAAGGACAAGCGCATCGCCAAGAAGGCCAAGAAGGCCGACAAGAGCTCGATCCTGTGATCCGGTCGACCTAGTGCTGCAGTTCGAATGGAACGCACTGCGGCGAGGCGACCACGTGCTCGTGCACGATTCCAGCGATGACAACCTCGCTCTGACCGCCGGTGTCGTCACGCTGGTCGACGTCCATCCCTCCGGTCACGATGTGAGCGTCCGCATCATGGCTGGCACTCCGACGACGCGCGTCGTCCAGCCGGGACGGTTTGCCGTCCACCTCGATCCCGTGGACGCCGACGACGACTGCTGGCGCTGCAGCGACAACCCGACCTGAAAACCCAAGGTGGGCCCCTCCGAAGAGGGGCCCACCCTGGGGTTGTCGAGTTCGATCGGAACCGACTCGATCTGTTGCCGTCAGACGGTCTCGGCCACCTTGCCGGGAGAGTCCGCGAGCATCGCCTCCGGGATGGTGTCCGGGATGCTGACCTTGTTCTTGCGGCGGGTGTCCCAGAGCAAGGCGACACCCATCACGGTGCAGACCACGCCGAGGCCGGCGAGCAGGGCTGCCACGCCGAGGGCCAGCTGCAGGGTGCTGTGCGTCGCCGCACCGACACCGAGCTCGGCGACGAGTGCGTGGGCAGTACCGCTCCACGCCATGTCACGAGCCGCTGCTTCGACCGGAACGCTGCGATCGAAGCCGGTCCAGTAGCGACCGTCGACGTTGAAGTCGCAGGTGACGCCCTCGGCCGGGAACGGATCGGGAACCGCAACCATCTCGCCGTTGCAGTCGAACTCGGTGGCGACCGATACCGTCATCACCGGTGAGGTCGGCTTCGGTGAGCGTCACCGTCTGCACGCCATGCAGCGTGTGATAGGAGATCGTCGCCATCTGGTACATGTACTCCGTAGCGGTGTTGACGAGCGGATCGTTGGGATCGAGATCGCTCTCGACGACGGGGAAGTCCCAGTCGTCCTCGAGCAATGCCCTGATCGCCAATCCGCCCTCGACTTCGCCGCGGTCCACGAGTTGGCCGTCGTCGTTGTAGCTGAGCTCGACGTTCTGAACCTCGCTGAATGACTGCAGCGCTGAGTAACCACCCTGCACCTTGCTGTAGGCGACGCCGGCGCCCACGAAATAGCCGATGCCGACCACGATCAAAAAGATCCCGAGTAGGCCTAATGGCTTCCTGAACATGACAACCCCTTTTCCTGAGTCGATTCGTGATGCTTCTCACGAACACTGGGTTCATCCTGCGCCACACACCGACGAACCATCAGGGGCTTAGGACCTTTCGGATCGTCAAGGTTTCGTCTGCAGGGTCGGGGCCTCATTGCGCCCGCCGGCGCCTCAGGTATACGCTCGCCAACGGCACGACAAGAACCCTGACGTGTCGGGCCGGCGGCTGGCCGACTCTGGGAGCGATGCTCCGGACCCTGGTAGCGCGTTGATTCGCAACGACTTGATGCCAGGAGGGTGCAATGGCTCTTGCCGAATCTTCGACGGTGACCTCGAGTCGCGGGCCGGTGGCGTTCCCGGTTGCCGACGCCGATCGCACCGTTGTCTGGCTACGCGGCGAGCACGACGTCTCGACGGTTGCCGCCCTGTCGCAGACCATGGCTCGCGCCATCGCTCTCGACGACGGCGATCTCGTGATCGACCTGAGCGGGATCCAGTTCATGGACGCGGCGACGGTCGGCGTCATCGTTCGCGCTCGCGATTTCCTGCATCTGCAGTCGCGTTCGTTGGCGCTCCAGGCGCCGTCGCCGTGTGCGGTACGCATCCTCGACCTCTGTGGCCTCGCCACGCTCCTCGATCCGCGCCCCGTCCAGGCGATGCCCACGGCGGCGACGGTGGGCGATCGCGGTAGGCGACTGCCCGCGCCCTCGCTCGATCGAGTCGACACGGTGGCCGTGTCGGACGGCTCGGATGATCTGCAAGAACGGGCGCGACGCGGTGATGTCGCGCTGCTGAGTCTCCTCCGCCTCGATGAGCGGACGAACGCCCACCGGCGCTCACTCGCCGAGGTCGCCATCGCTCGCTTGCGGATCTCGCGCTCGTCGAGGGCCACCCGGTTCATCCGGCCCACTTGACCGAACGCCTCGTTGGTCGGCTCAGCAGATGCGGGGCAGTGGATCACCGACGAGCATGTCGACGATGCGGGTGCCGCCGATCGGTGTGACGAGCACGACGATTCCGGGAGGTTCCTCGCGGATCTCCCCGATCCGGACCGCATCGTGCCCGAGCGGGTGAGCCCGCAGCGCCGTCACGGCACGGTCGGCCTCGTCGCGCTCGACGACAGCGACGAACTTCCCCTCGTTGGCGACGTACAGCGGATCGATTCCTAGCAGTTCACAGGCGGCGGCGACCGGCGCCCGGACTGGCAGCGCCGACTCGTCGAGCACGACCGTGAGATTCGTGTCGCGTGCCAGTTCGTTGCACACCGTTCCGACTCCTCCTCGCGTCGCGTCGCGTAACCAGCGCGTCGAAGGAGCCGCACTCAGCAGGCACTCCATGAGGTCATTCAACGGCGCCGTGTCGGACACGATGTCGGCTTCGAAGGCGAGGTCGCCACGAGCGAGCATCACCGCCATGCCGTGGTCGGCGATGGTGCCCGAGACGATCAGGACATCTCCGGGAATGACGCGCCCGGCCGACAGGTCACGACCGGCGGGGATGAGCCCGACACCCGCCGTCGAGATGTACATCCCGTCGGCGGCACCGCGGTCGACGACCTTGGTGTCCCCCGTGACGATGTCGACACCGGCCACCGCCGCGGCCTCGGCCATGTCGGCGACGATCGCTCGCAGCGCATCAATCGGGAACCCCTCCTCGAGCACGAACGCGGCGGAGAGTGCGAGCGGCCGGGCGCCGACCATGGCGAGATCGTTCACCGTTCCGTGCACGGCCAGATGACCGACCGAAGCGACCGGGAACACCAGCGGATGCACGACGTACGAGTCGGTACTGAACGCCAGTCGATCACCCGAAGGCAACTCGAGCACGGCCGCATCGGTCTGGGTGGCGAGGGTGTCGTTGGCGAACGCGGGCATGAACACGGCTTCCAGCAGCGCCGCCGACGCCTTTCCGCCGGCGCCGTGGGCGAGCGTGACGACGTCGTCGAGGAGGCGTGGCTTCCGGCGTCGGAAGGCCTCGATCCGTTCGAACACCGCCACCTCGCGGTCGGTCGCACCCGCCTCCTCGACGGCGCCGGTCATGTCCTGCTGCTTGCATGGAGCCGGCTCTGCACGACCGACCACAGTTCGAGGACGAGCGCGTCCTGCGCCTCTTGGATCCGATGCACGCTGTCCGAGCCCACCACCAAGCAATGGTCGACGGTGTCCGACGTCGCCATCGCTCCTCCGTCGTAGCCGGACAACCCGACCGTCAACACCCCGCGTCGAGCCGCCTCGTCGAACGCGCGCAGGACGTTCGCCGAGTCGCCGCTCGTCGAGAAGCCCATCGCGATGTCGCCGGGTCGAGCGTGGGCGATGATCTGGCGGGAGAAGACCAATTCGAATCCGACATCGTTGGCCAGCGCGGTGAGCACCGCACGGTCGTCGACCAGCGACATCGCAGGGAGGCCCCGACCGCGTGGTGGGTCGCGGAACAACTCGGCGGTTCCTTCTGCGTCGGTCGCGCTTCCACCGTTACCGAACGTGAACAGCCGACCGGCGTGTTCGAAGCGGTGCGCCATCGCCGTCCCCGCCGCGCGCAACGTGTCGGCGCTCCGTCCGATCGTCGTCGTCCGCAGGTTCCGGCTCTCGGTCATCTTGGCCAGCGCCGAGGCGGCGAGGTCGGTCAAGAGCGCGCTGGAGTCGCGCTCGTCGCCGTCGATGAACGGATACAGGAAACCGGTCGGCTCGGTGGTCATGGCTCGCTCGCTTCGAGCACCGTCAGGGCAACCCCGGCATGCACGAGGACGAGATCGCCCGGCATCACCGGCGCGACGAGCGT
This sequence comes from Ilumatobacteraceae bacterium, assembly GCA_963776935.1. Classification (GTDB taxonomy): domain Bacteria; phylum Actinomycetota; class Acidimicrobiia; order Acidimicrobiales; family Ilumatobacteraceae; genus JALOLG01. The sequence continues at coordinate 1,564,044 of CAVZOP010000002.1, forward strand.
GACGTCGACGGTCTCGCGTACCCCCGCCGCCAGCACCTCGGCGCTGCCACCTTCGTGCACGATCGCCACCTCCGCCAGCGTGCCCTCGTCGGAGCACGTGATGCACCGCTCCTCCGTACACGCCGGTCCGACGTCGAGCAGACCAGGGTGCTCGAAGACCACGTGGGTCAGCTCCCAGAGCAGGTGGTAGAGCAGCACGACATCGCCCGACCGAGCCGCGAGATCAGCGTCGATCCCGTCCATCCAGATCACGTGGTCGGCGGCACCACCCGGCGGGCGTCGGCCGGCGCCCAGCCACAGGCTCGTCAGCCCCCACGCCTGGGAGCGCCTGAGCAGCGAGGAGACGAGATCGTCGTCGGCGGGGCCGATGGCGAGAATGACGTCGCCGGGTCGAGCGAGCAGACGCGCGGCCCCGACGACGTCGCCGCACTCCACGTGCACCGCCGGCAACGCTCGCTTGCCGACGATCACGGGGTGCACGAACTCGACGGCGACGTGACGACCGTGGGCCGGCCACCGAGGTGACGTGCACCACATCGTCGCACCCGCGGCGAACTGGCGGGCCAGCGCGAGAGCTGCCGCCGCCAGATCCTCGGCCACGCCCGGAGCGCCGGCGCCGGTCACGGCATCCCCACTCGATGAGCGAGCCGACCAGCGACGGCCACCTGGCCGAGTGCCAGGCCGCCGTCGTTGGGCGGGACGACTCGATGGGTGAGAACCACGAATTCGCGGGCCTCGAGGTGGGTCCGGGTGAGGCGGGCGAGCAACGCGTTCTGGAAGACACCACCGCTCAGCGCGACCCGGTCGAGCCCGGTCCGGACGCGGATCTCGTCAGCCAGATCAGCAACGAGGCGGGCAACCGCGACGTGGAACCCGGCTGCTGCGGCGCCGGGTGGACGGCCTCCCCGAACGTCGTCGATGATGGACTCGAGAACCGGCATCGCATCGATCTCGTCGCCCGAGATCGAGAATCGGTACTCGCACTCGGTCCCGAGAAAGGCGTCGGCGATCGTCTCCAACTCGATCGCCGCCTGCGCCTCGTATGAGACGACGTGACGGATCCCGAGCAGCGAGCTGACCACGTCGAACAGCCGACCCATGCTCGACGTCGGCACGCAGTGCACCCCCCGTTCGAGCTGTCGCAGGAGCACGTTGCGTTCTTCCGCCGACGACGCTCGCACCGGAGCGAGGTCGCCGGACCACTCGATGCCGCCCGCCCACAGGTGCGCCAGCGCGGCGCGATACGGCTTGCGGATCGCGGCATCGCCGCCCGGCAGCGGGACGTAGCGCAGGTGCGCGACGCGTTCGAAACCGTCGTATCCCGCGACCAGCACCTCGCCACCCCAGATCGCCCCATCGGTGCCGTAACCGGTGCCGTCGAACGCGACTCCGATCACGCGCTCACCGTCGGCTAGGCCATGTTCTGCCATCACCGCGGCAATGTGGGCATGGTGGTGCTGGACCACCTCGAGCGGGCTCGAAGCGCGCGTTTCGGCCCATCGACGTGTGTGGTACCCGGGGTGCGCATCGGCGACGTGCAGTTCCGCGTCGACCCCGTACATCTCGGCGAACTGTCGGGTGGATCGCTCGAACGCCTCGAGCGTCGCGACGCTGCCCATGTCACCGATGTGTTGCGACATCCATGCGTCGACGCCCGACGCGAGACAGAACGTGTTCTTCAACTCGCCGCCGACGGCGACGACCGGTGCCGTCTCGAACGGGAGGCGAACGGGCAACGGGGCGTAACCCCGCGAGCGCCGGATCGGTAGCTCGTGACCGTCGACCACGCGCAACACCGAGTCGTCGCACGGAACGTGAATCGGACGGTCGTGGAGCAGCCACGCGTCAGCGATCCCTCCGAGACGCCGACGCGCATCGGCGTCGTCGTAGCAGATCGGTTCGTCGGTGAGGTTGCCGCTGGTCATCACGAGCGCGTCGGGGGGTGTCGAGCCGGCACCCGGTACTTGCGTGAAGAGCAGGTGGTGGATCGGGGTGTACGGCAGGATCACGCCGACGAGCGGGTTGCCGGGCGCGACCAGCGGTGTGAGCCCGGCGTCGTCGCGGCGACGCACGAGGACGATCGGACGCTGCGGGCAGGTCAGGAGCGCGGCCTCGCAGTCGTCGATCTCGGCCAGCCGGTGGGCCGCGGCGAGGTCACCGACCATCACCGCCAACGGCTTGTCGGCCCGGCTCTTGCGCAGCCGCAGCGTCGCGACCGCGGCGTCCGATCTGGCGTCGCACGCGAGGTGGTAGCCGCCCAGTCCCTTGACCGCGACGACGTCACCGTCGGCAATCGCACGTTGCGCGGCAGCGATCGCCGCCTCCGACCCTGCAACCGTTCCCGCCGCAGTCTCGAACCACAAGCGCGGCCCACATGCGGCACAGGCGACCGGCTGGGCGTGGAATCGCCGGTCGCCGGGGTCGTGGTACTGCTCGTCGCATTCTGGACACAACGCGAAGCCCGCCATCGTCGTGTTGGGTCGGTCGTACGGGAGCCGGCACGTGATCGTGAAGCGCGGACCACAGTTGGTGCAGTTGATGAACGGATAGCGGTAGCGCCGGTCGGCCGGATCGTGGAGCTCGCGGAGGCAGTCGTCGCACACTGCGACATCGGGAGCGACGAACGTCCGGCCGGCCGTCGTGCCGTTGCTCTCCACGATGTGGAAGCGGCGCTCCCCCACTGCCGCGATCGGGGCCGCCTCGACGGTGTCGATGCGGGCGAGCGGCGGAACCTCGACGACGAGGCGCCGCTCGAACGCGACCACCTCGGTCGCGTCTCCTTCCACCTCGACGAACACGCCGTCGGCGTCGTTGCCGACGTGGCCGCCGAGCCGTAGCCCGGTGGCCAGGCGGTGCACGAAGGGACGGAAGCCGACTCCCTGTACGACACCGCGGACCCGGATGCGGTGGCGAATGACGCGATCGTCCAGCATCGACGGAATCATGGCGACCGACTCATGGCGCCTGAATCACGCGGGACGTCCGAGCGTGACTGCGGCCTCACGATGGAGTCGACCGAAGTTGTAGTAGGCGGCGCACGCTCCTTCCGACGAGACCATGCACGTACCGATCGGTGTCTCGGGCGTGCAGGCCGTGCCGAACACCTTGCACTCCCAGGGCTTGATGACGCCCTTGAGCACCTCGCCGCACTGACACGCCTTGGGGTCGGCGACCCGAACACCGGGAACGTCGTAGAGCAGCTCGGCGTCGAAGGCGGCGAACTCCGGACGAAGCTTCAAGGCGCTCTGAGAGATGAACCCGAGGCCGCGCCACTCGAAATGAGGTCGCAGTTCGAACACCTCGGCGAGGAGTTGGAGCGCCCGCGGGTTTCCCTCCTCCCGCACGACGCGGGTGTACTGGTTCTCGACTTCGCACCGACCGTCGCGGATCTGGGTCAACAACATGGCGATCGCTTGCAGGATGTCGAGCGGTTCGAAGCCGGCGGTGACCAGCGGCTTGCCGTATTGCTTGGGCACGAAGCGATACGGGCGCTGCCCGATCACCGTCGACACGTGGCCTGGCCCGAGGAACCCATCGAGACGGAGGTCGGGTGACTCGAGGATGGCCTTGATCGGCGGGACGATCGTGACGTGGTTGGAGAACACGCTGAAGTTGTTCACCCCCCGCTCGCGAGCTTGGAGCAGCGTGAGCGCCGTGGACGGGGCGGTGGTCTCGAAACCGACGGCAAAGAACACGACGTGGCGATCGGGAGTCTCGATCGCGATTCGAAGGGCGTCGAGCGGCGAGTACACGAACCGGACGTCGGCCCCGGCAGCCTTGGCCTGTAGCAGGTTGCCATTGCTCCCCGGGACGCGGACCATGTCGCCGAACGAGGTGAACACGACTCCCGGAGTCTTGGCGACGGCGATGGCATCGTCGACCCGGCCCATCGGGATCACGCACACGGGGCAGCCCGGTCCGTGCACCAGTTCCACCGACTCCGGAAGGACGTGTTCGATGCCGTGCCGGTAGATCGTGTGGGTGTGCCCGCCGCACACCTCCATCAGCTTGAAATGGTCGTCGCCGGCAAGTTCGGTGATCTGCGCCACCAACGCACGAGCAGCGGCAGGATCGCGGTACTCGTCGACGAAACGCATCATTCACTCTCCGTCTCCGTGGCGGCATCGGTGACGATCTTCGACGACCAGAAGGCCTCGAGCTCGTCGTCGTAGGCCTGACCCATCAGCTGCAGCGACGCCAGCGCCAACGCCGCCTCCTCCTCGTCGATCTTCGACATCGCGAAGCCGACGTGGATGAGGACCCAGTCACCCGGCTGCAGCGATATGTCGTCGAGCAGCCCGATGTTGACGATCCGACCGACACCCGAAACGTCCACCCGCGCGAGGTGCTCGTGACTGGCGAGCAACTCGACCACCTGCCCGGGAATCGCGAGGCACATCGCTGCTCTCCGTCAGCCCTGGTACTCGATCGACTCGAGCACGAGCTCGTCACCGCCGACGAGTTCCACCGCGACGGCCTCACACGTAGGGCACGCCAGCGGGATCTCGTCGCAGTCCCATGACGTGCCGCAGTCGCCGCACCGGGCGCGCACGGGGAGCAACACGAGCTCTGCCGCGGCGTCCTCGGCGACTGTTCCCATGGCGGCAACGGCGAACGACTGCTCGAACGCCTCCGGGTGGACGTGGTGGAGCCGACCCACGTGGACCCGCACCCTGGCGACGGACCGTTCACCGGCTCGACGCTCGATTGCCTCGACGATCGAACTGCACAGACCGAGCTCATGCATGTGGTCATACCTCCTTCGTAGCGACGATCTCAACCCGCACCACGACCGCCGGCTCGACGCGTAGCATCAGGATCCGGGGCGGCTCCATGCCGAAGTCGCGGATGTCGAACGTCGATCGACCCTCCAGACGGATCGTGCGTTCGTCGACAGGCGTCACTGTCATCTCATCCTCGCACGGTCGCGTCACGCCTCGGAACTCGACATCCCCACTCACGGTGTACCGGCCGTCGGTCCCGACCGGCCTCATGCCGGTGAGCACACCGTCGATGGTGGGGTATCGCCTGACGTCGACGCGCTTGTGGAGCTCGCGATCTTCGAAACGGTTGCCCGATGACAATCGATCGACGCGCAACGACAGCTTCCCCGTGGGGTGCTCGCCGACGGGCACGGGATCCGATCCGCCGGCACCGTCGTCGCGCCCAGCCGGGTGAACGGCGTCGAGATCGATGAAGCCCTCGAGGCCATCGGTGCTGGAGTGGATCGGGTGCACGTTCGATCGCGCATCGATCCAGACCCGGGACCGCTCAGGAACGATGTGGTACCGGGCCACTGCCCTTACATCCTCCGGAGCCGGCGGTAGCGAGCAACGTCCGGGATCGATCGCACGACGAGCGCGAGCGCTACGAGGACGATCAACACCGCGACGGCGGCAGCGATGATGCCGACGATGGCCATGTCACATGGCCCGGAGCTTCTGGTAGCGGACGAGGTCGGGGACCGACTTGACGATCAACCCGGCGACCAGCGCCAGGAGCAGCCCAAATGCGAAGCGTCCAATCATGGTCGGGATTCCTTTCCAGCGGTTTCGAACAGGTCGGCCAGCACACCGAGGCACAGGTCGACGGCCCGATCGACAGTATCCGCGACCTGTGGCGACAGGCCGATGCCCTGGTCGAGATTCGCCGGCTCGCAACCCACGATCATGATCCGCTCCACCGTTCCCCCCAACCCGGCGAGCATCCCGAGCACGACGCCCGGGTTCATGCTGTGGGCGTCGACGACAGGCGCCACGTCGTCGCCCTGCTGCGGCATTGGCACCGGATCCGGCTCGATCACGGCCAACGTTCCAGGCGGTTCGCCCATCGGCATGGCATCCACGAGGACGAGGACGTCGTAGCCGTCGAGCAACTCGTAGGCGAGGTGGACGCCGCGGATCCCGAAGTCGGCGACCCGAACACCCTCCGGCACCGTCCTGCCGCTGAGTCGAGTGACGACCTCGACACCGAAGCCGTCGTCGCTCAGGAAGATGTTGCCGATCCCGGCCACGAGCACACGGGGCGGGGTCACGGCGCGTCCTCGGCAGCGAGCGGCACGACCTCGTCGGGATGGAAGTAGAGATATCGCCGCTGCCACTCGAGCGCCTCGGTCGCCGGGTCGTCGTCGATCGTGACGGCCACGTGATCGTTGCCGTCGACGTCACGGAAGATGCCGGTGACGGTCGCCGCCAGTCCGTCGAAGAAGACGTCGTGCGCGTCGGCCCGCCGAGACGGTCGGAGCCGCACCGCGGTCCCCCTGCGGACGTCGACCCCGGCGATCACCAGGCTGTCGGTCGACGGATCGACGGCGCCGTCGATGCCCGGATCCCACCAGGGCACGGTCTCGGTCTCGGCCTCGGCCTCGCTCTCGACGGCAGGGTCGACAGGTTGCACCGATCGGATCGCACCGTGAAGTCGAGCCCACAACTCGGGCGGCATGTCGTCGCAGCGGTCGATGATCGCCGCCGCCCGAGGATCCGTGCCACGCGCCCTCCGCCTTCTCGCCGTCGGTCAGGGTCAGCACGCGGCAGGGCGAGGATCTCGTCGATCTCGGTCGCGTCGTAGAGGTCGCCGATGCTCTCGGGTGCGACCTGCGGCTGGTCGTAGAGGATGATCGGCGACGACAGCACGACGTCGCCACCACCGATGAGCACGGGGAACGTGCCGTCGTTCACGCACCCGGCGGCTGCGACGCGGGCTCGTTCCGGCGGGTCGAGCAGTGACACGAAGGCGCCGTCGTCGACGGCCAGCATCGTGTGCACCGCGACGAGCGAGTGACTGACCACCTCGTCGCGCGGCGCCCGGTCACGCGACCAGTCGGTCGTGTTGGAGACGGTGACGGTGACCTTCACGAAGTCCTCTGGCCCACGTTCGGCGCTGATGCGGACACAACCGTCGACTGCGTGCCGGCGGCGGACGACCCGTCCGACCGCCGCCTCGTCGTGCTGTCGCACGGTCTGGATGTCCGCCCCGGCGGGAAGTCGGAACGAGTGCTCGCGAGCCGTCGTGGTGAGCGCCGTCAGCGGCGACGGGGCGACATCCACGACATGCTCTACCGCCTCGTCCCACGGCACGTACACCGCATCGTCGACTTCCAGCCTGTCCGTTGCGACGAAGCGGGATCCACCCGCCACCGCCGCCTCGACGGCGCGGTGCTGCACCTGCAGGCAACGGATGCGAACGGTCAACACTCGACGCAGGGCCGGGATCGACGATGCACTCGGTCCGCATCGACGACCGTTCCGATCCATCGGCCGCGCTGCACGCCCGTGGAACGAGCACGCCGAACTGCCAGCGCAGCTGGTTCTTGGTTGCCGACGCGCGAGTACGGGTACAGCACATATCCCTCGTACAGCACCGCGTCGGCGACCGCTCGCGCCGCACCGAACCGGTCGACTTCCGCTTCCGCACTCACGCGCCGTCCTCGCCGGCTTCTTTGAGCAGTTGCTCGAACGCCTGGTCCCACGTGGGAAGCGCCCGCTCACTCTTGAATCGCTGGAGCGCGTCGAGCGTGTCGCGGCCGACCCGGATCCAGCCGCTGTTGGGGAAGTAGAGGTCCATCGCGCCACGCCAGACCGCGACCGGAAGGCGGAACGGGGCCTCGACGTCCCACGCCACCGGCTCGACCGCGAAGCCGGATCGTCCCTTCGTGAACACGGTCCCGGTGAACAGCAGCAGGATCGGGATCTCACCGTCACCGAGCGCGTGCAGGTACTTGGCGGCGGCGACCTCGAAGTCGTACGTGCACTGAATCGGGAGGTCGACGTCGGTCGAGCCGGTGAACGACGTGACGGTCGTCGCGACGTGCGTCCACTGGAATGGGTGCAGCGAGTCACCCCACCTTGGTGTCTCGCCGAACAGCTCGTAGAGGCGCGCCTCCTCGTCGGCGGTGTAGTGGCGGCGCTGCGGCTCGATACGGATCTGGCACCGCAACGCGATGGCGTGCACCGTCGCACCGCTCGTCTCGGCGATCCGCATCCGGAGCATGATCGTGGGCACCGCGGCGTGCGGCTCGGGACGCGCGTCGAGCACCTCGATCGTCAGCGCGGTCATCGTGCCCTCGACCGCACACGCGTGAAGAACGCGTCGAGCGCGTCGTGCGCCTCGCGCCCTCCGTCGAACCCCTTCCAGAGCCGGCGGAGGTGGCCGACCAACTCGTAGCACGCGTCGATCGGCACGAGGAAGCACTCCGCTCCGCCACGGTCGCGGTCGGCGTGGACGAGGAACGCCTCGACGTCGGGCGCGAGCGTGGCGAGCGCCGGGTTGGCTTCGACGACTTCTTCCCAGGTCCCGAGCGGGAGCAGCGACTCGGTCGCACCGGCCGGTCCGGGATAGAAGGCGGCGACCCGTTCGAGCGTCGAGTTCAGGAAGAAGAAGGCGACACTCACCGGGATCTGGAGGTTGTCCCACTGGTCCGCCGACAGCCGGAAGTCCGTGAACGCGATGTATCGGTCGGGCACCGCGTGGTAGCGGCGGCCACCCGCTCCTTCCGACGTGAACAGCAGGTAGCACCCGCGGCAGGCGCACATCAGGTTGCGGACCTCGAGATCGACGAGATGACCGTGCGCCTCGCCGATCGGCTCCGTGCACAACTCGCAGCGCTCCCCCGCTCGCGGCGGGACGTGTGGTCGCGATTCGCGGATCCGTTGCAGCACCGCGAGTGGCTCGTTCACGAGACCATCTCCGTCGGACACCCCACGTACGAGGGCTTGGGCACGAGCGCAACGGGAATTGGCGGCTGCGGCTGGGGGTCGGGTTGCTGCACGTCGATGATCACGACCTCGGGTGCGGCCTCGAGGATCGCCCGCTCGACTGCCGACTGGAGGGTCACGGCCGAGGACGGGCAACCATCGCAACTGCCGAGCAGTTGCAGAAGCACCGCGCCGACGTCGGCGTCGATGTCGAGGAGCGCGACATCTCCGCCGTGCTGGGCGAGGAACGGCCGCACGTGTGCGAGCGCGCCCTCGACCCGCGACGTGAGGTCGTCCGGGTGTAGTCCGTGGACGACGAGCAGGCTGGCGATGAGCTCGTCGTCCACCAATCGACTCAACGCCGCCGGCGAGGCCTCGCCCACCAGGTCGACGACGCGGGCGAGTCCGGCGCCGTAGAGCTCGGTCACCAGTCGCAACAGCTCCTCGGCGCGCTCGTAGATGCGCGGATCCGCGACAGCTCGCAGCTCGTCGAGCCGTCGCTCGATCCGGTCTCCGATCGTCCGGAGGTCTGGTGGTGTGGCCATGCCGCCTCCCGGTGACGAGTCCACGTTTGGACTCAGCTTGCCAATTCGGGGTTGGCCACCTGTGTGGGCGAGTGCAATTTCTTCAGCACCTTGCCCTTGCCGAGGTACATGTGCACGCCGCACGGGAGGCAGGGATCGAAGCTGCGGACGGTTCGCATGATGTCGATGCCCTTGAAATGATCGAGGTCGTTCTCCTCGAAGATCGGTTGGCCCATCACCGCGTCCTCGTACGGCCCTGCGGTGCCGTACACGTCGCGTGGGTTGGCGTTCCACGGGGTCGGCGGATACGGGTGGTAGTTGGCGATCTTGCCGCCCTTGATGACCATGTGGTGCGAGAGCACGCCGCGGACCGCCTCCGTGAAACCGCAGCCGATGCCTTCGTCCGGTACCTCGAACGGCTCCCACGTCTTGGTCTTGCCGGCACGCACGTCGGCGAGCGCCTTCTCGATGAAGTCGAGTGCCGCTGCCGCGGCATACGCCTGGAAGTAGGTGCGAGCCCGGTCGCGCTCGATCGTGTTCGACCATTGTGGGATCTTCCACTCGAACGTGACCTCGGGCTTCAGCGCCGTCTTCGGGAGATGAATGACGACGCTGTGCCCGGTGGCCTTGATGAAGTCGGTGTTGACCAGACCCGACAGTGCGGTCGACCACAACCGGGCGAGCGGTCCTCCGCCGGTGTCGAGGGCGAGGTGATCGGTCCCGTCGAACCACCGCGGCGACATGACCCAGCTGTACTTGTCGTCGAAATCGCGCTTCTGCGGTTGCGGGATCGTGTGCTGGTTCCACGGGTGCCGTCGGTCGACCGGGTTCCCGAGCGGATCGGTGGTCACGAACATGTCGTGGCCTTCCCAGTCGTCGTAGAACGAGCTGCCGAGCAGGATGCGGATGCCGAGGTTGATGTCGACGAGGCTGTTGGTGACGAGCTTGCCGTCGACGACGACGCCGGGAGTCACGCCCATCGCCCGGCCCCATTCGGCCATGTCGCGGTAGTTGAAGTTGCAGACGGCCGGATCTTGGAACGCACCCCAGCAGCCGAGCAGGATCCGGCGCCGCCCGACCTCCTCGTAGCCGGGCATCGCTTCGTAGAAGAAGTCGAACAGGTCGTCGTGCATGGGCACGACTCGCTTCATGAACTCCACGTAGCGCATCAGGCGGATGTAGTAGTCGGTGAACAGTTGGATCGTGGCGGTCGTGCCGACGCCGCCGGGGTACAGCGTGGATGGGTGCACATGGCGACCCTCCATCAAGCAGAACATCTCGCGCGTGTACCGGCTGACCTGGAGTGCCTCGCGGTAGAACTCACCGGAGAACGGGTTGAGCGATCGCATGATGTCGCCGATCGTGCGATACCCGTGGTCGGCCGCGTGCGGCGATTCGGTGCGGTTCGCCAACTCGAGCACACCGGGGTTGGTCTCGGCGACCATCTTCTCGCAGAAGTCGACCCCGACCAGGTTCTCCTGGAAGATGTTGTGGTCGAACATGTACTCGGCGGCCTCGCCGAGGTTGACGATCTGCTCGCCGAGGGCGGGTGGGTGCACGCCGTACGCCATGTTCTGCGCGTAGCACGAGCACGTGGCGTGGTTGTCGCCGCAGATGCCGCAGATGCGGCTCGTGATGAAGTGGGCGTCGCGAGGGTCCTTGCCCTTCATGAAGATGCTGTAGCCGCGGAAGATCGACGACGTGCTGTGGCACTCGGCCACGACGCCCTTCCCGAAGTCGATCTTGGTGTAGATGCCGAGGCTCCCGACGATGCGCGTGATCGGGTCCCACGCCATCTCGACGAGGCCGTTGGCGTCGGTTGTCTTGGTGGCCATTGCTACCTCCACTCGCCCTTGTAACCGGTGACGAGCTCCCTGCCCGGCACCCGCCACTTCGGCTCGTCGTCGACCGTCTTCAAGGTCATGTTCCGAAGCCGCCTGACCAACGAGCCGTACACCCCGCTCGCCATCGTCGACACCCTCGACCCCGGAGGTTCGTCCATGAACGGCATGAACTTGTCGGGGAAGCCGGGCATCGTGCACCCGATGCAGATCCCGCCCACGTTCGGGCAGCCACCGACACCGTTGATCCAGCCCCGCTTGGGCACGTTGCACTTGACGACGGGACCCCAACAGCCGAGCTTCACGATGCACTTCGGTGAGCCGTACTCGTCGGCGAAGTCGCCCTGCTCGTAGTACCCGGCGCGGTCGCAGCCCTCGTGGACGGTCGCGCCGAACAACCAGGTGGGCCGCAACGCATCGTCGAGCGGGATCATCGGCGCCTGACCGGTCGCCTGGTACAGCAGGTAGAGAATCGTCTCCGACAGGTTGTCCGGATGCGTCGGACAGCCGGGTACGCACACGATGGGGATCCCGGCCTTCGACTTCCAGCTCCAACCGAGGTAGTCGGGCACACCCATCGCCCCGGTCGGGTTGCCGGCCATGGCGTGGATCCCGCCGTAGCACGCGGACGTGCCGGCGCACAGCACGACGAGCGCCTTCGGCGCCAGCCGGTCGATCCACTCGCTGGTCGTCATCGGTTGGTCGGTGTCGGGGTTGTTCCCGAAACCGCACCAGTAACCCTCGCTCTTGATGGCCTCGTTGGGGATCGAGCCCTCGATCACGAGGACGAACGGTTCGAGCTCACCACGATCGGCCTTGAAGAACCACTCGAGGAAGTCGTCGGCCCCGCCGACCGGCCCGCACTCGAAGTCGATCAGCGGCCAGTGCACGGCGATCTTCGGCAGCCCGGGGAGAGCGCCGAGGGCGATCTCCTCGATGCTCGGCTGGGTCGCCGCGGTGAGCGCCACGGAGTCCCCGTCGCAGCTGAGCCCGGCGTTGATCCAAAGGACATGAACGATTGTCTCGTCGATCGTCTCGTCGACAGGCTCGTCCGCTGAAACGTCAGTCACGGTCGTTGCCTCCCCCAATCGGGACCGCGGCGCGGTGAGCGCCAACCCCTTTCTTACGCCGAACGCGCCGAGTGGTAAATCGGTGCATTTCGCACCCATGGCGCGATCAGGACCCGTCAAATAGGATCCCGGAGCAGACGCCGTGGGGCTCCGGGCGCCAACCGCTACGTCCGGGGGCCTCGCGGGTCGAGGACCAGCACCACATGGAAGACCGAGCCCGGACGACGTCCGCAGCTACCGGGGCGTCGCGCTTCGAGCTCGCTCCGCCCCGTCGATTCGTGTTGCCTGCCATCCTCTTGCTGCTGACCGAGCAGCCCGGGTACGGGTACAGCCTCGAGAAGGACCTGCGCGAGTTCCGCTTCGGCCACATCGATCGACCGACCGTGTACCGGACGCTCGCCCAACTCGAAGCGGACGGTCTCGTCGAGTCGTGGTCAGAAGCCGCGACCGTGGGTCAGGCGCGACGAATGTACGGGGTGACTCAGCTCGGCGAACGGGTCCTCCGGGTCTGGATGAGTGTCATCAAAGAGGAGCGCGACTGCCTCGGCCGAGTCCTTCGTCGCTATCAGGCCACCGGCACGCTCGACGCCGTGCTGGCCGAGGTCGAGGGGGGCTGGGCGGCCGCCCTCGGATCCGGTTGGTCGCCGGTGGCGACGACGTCCCCCGCCCAGCGCCGACTGGTGCCCGTCGACATCGACCGCGGTTCGACGACGCCGGCGCTGCCGGCCGTGACGCGCGATCCGGACGAGCCGGACGCGTTCGACGATCCGCACGACGGGGACGGGACCCACGATCCACACGATCCGGCCGGCGACGCCCAACGGTTCCACCTCGTACCCGATCGGTCGGTCGTGCTCGTCGAAGTGCGCTCGACCGTCGGCCCGATCAGCTTCGGCGCCCTCGGCATCACGGGCTGGGTCGAGGCCGAGTTGGCCGATGGTGGAATCCGCCCCGGCACCCAACCGTCGGCGCGTCTCGAGATCGCGGTCGACGCGTTGCGCTCGGGGAACAGCGTGTACGACGCCGAGTTGCTCCGTCGCATCAGCGCCCGGCGCTTTCCACGCGTCACGCTCGACCTCCGCGAGTGCGTCGCCAGCGGAACCCGGAACCGCTATCGGCTCGCCGGCGAGCTCACGTTCCACGGCACGACGCGTCCGGTCGACGGCAACGTCAACGTCGAGATCGCCGCTGACCGTCGGCTCGTCATCACCGGTGAGCAGATCTTCGACATCCGCGACTTCGACGTGCCGTCGCCGACCATGCTCATGCTTCGGATCTATCCAGATGTACGCGTCCGCCTCCACGTCGAGGCCGACCTCGAGACGAGATGAGGAGAGTGTGATGGGTGTGTTCGTGGCGCTCGCCGTCGGCTACGTCATCGGTGCCCGCACCGGCAGCAAGGACCTCGACCAGGTGACCCAGGCACTCAAGGCGCTGAGTGCGTCGGACGAGTTCGCCGACGTCGTATCCGCGGTCCGGACACACGTCGGCCACACGCTCCGTGAAGTGGCCGGCATGATCGAGGGCAGGTCATCCGAGTTCGAAACGGGTGACCTGGTCGAACGGGTCAGGCAAAAGCTCGCGCGCGTTTGAGATGCCGGCGGATCAAGCAGTCGGGCGGTCGTCGCGGTCGCCGACCCGCTGGTCGGTGACGTCCTGGGCGATGCCACGTAGCCCGAGCACGCTCCCGGCGGATCCCACCGTGGGCTGGGCGCGGGCATGGACGATGCGCACCTCCCGGTCGGGCCGGACGACGCGATATTCGTCGTCGAAAGGTCGGCCGGTGGCGATCGACTCCTGGATCGCGGCCCGGACGCGACCTTGATCATCGGGGTGCACGGTGCCGATGTGGGATTCGAACGTGCCGCCGAAGTCGAGGGGGTCGACGCCGTGGATGCGATGGAACTCATCGCTCCACTGGACAGCTCCGGTCCGCAGGTCCCACAACCAACTGCCGACGTGCGCCATCGCCTCGCTCTCGTGCACCCGTGCCTCGACCTCCGCAAGGGTGGCTTGGGCGAGCCGCTGCTCGGTGATGTCGCGGGCGATCAGGACCGAGGCGATCGGCACATCGTCGGCATCGAGCACGGGGCACAGCGACATCGAGATCGGCATCGGCATGCCGTCCTTGCGCAGGATCTCGGTTTCGAAGTGCCTGACCCGATCGCCCGCCATCACCCGCTCCATGACGGCCCGCACGTCGTCTCGAACGTGTTCGGGGAACAGCGCCGCGTAGGGCTCCCCCACGATCTCCTCGGCCGGGTAGCCGAACAGGCGCTCGGCGGTCTGGTTCCAGGTCGTGACGTTCCCTTCGCCATCGTGACTGACCATCGCGTCGTCCGACGTCTCGACGAACGCATCGAGGAGCGCCGCCGGCGACACGATCGAATCCACCGCTCGGTCCGTCATTCGAGAACACTCACTTCTCTTCCGCTGCCCCCACCCCACGGTAGTCGCCCGACGCCAGGCCGAACGCGTCGTCGACGATGCGCGCCCGGTACGACTCGAGACGTGCTCGCTGGCCGGCGGCCCGCTCGCGCAGCGCCGCGAAGTCGAGGCCGGCGACCGCCGGTCGTCCAGCGATGCTCAGCTCGCAGCAACGCCAGAGTGACTCCTTCGCCATGATCCCGGCCGACAACATCTCGAACTCCTCCAGCCGGCTGAGCGGTGAGTAGCGCACGAATCGTCCGTTCGTCTTCAGCCGGGCGAACTTCTCGCCGGCCGCCGACATGACGATCTTCAACCGATTCGGCGTGTGGCCGAGGCGCCGGATGATGTCGTCGAGCAGCGCGCGGTCACCGTCGATCTCATCGGTCAGCTCCCGAAGGGTCGACGTGAGGTAGTTGTCCGGGTTGGCGTCGAGCATCCGTCGGGCCAGCGCCACGCCACCGGCCGCTCCGGCACGGTGATCGTCGAGGTAGATGCCGAGCAGGCGGTCGCGATCAGTCGAGGTCATTGGCATCCAGTACCCAGCTGGGCGCGATTCGACACGCCCGCGCCCGCGACCCGCGGCACACGTTGCTCCGGCTGACCGGCGGCGACGTACTACGCCTGGTTGCCGTCGGTCGGCGCCGCGGCGAGGACGCTTCGAAGGGTCTGGGCGGCCCCGAGCAGGCCGGCCGACTCGAACGGGACGACGATCTTGGCGTTCTTGCTCTCGGCGAACTTGGCGAGGGCGTCGAGTTGGAGGATGGCGACCAAGGTCGGATCCGGCTCGGCGGCCTTGATCGCCTTGTACACGGTCTCGATGGCCTGCGCGCGGCCCTCCGACTCGAGGATCGCCGCCTGCCGGTTGCCCTCGGCACGCAGGATCGCCGCCTGCCGTTCACCTTGCGCAGCCCGCACGGAAGCCTGGGCGGCACCCTCGGCGACGTTGATCGCCGACTGCTGGTGCCCTTCCGACTGCAGGATCGTCGCCCGCTTCTCCTGGTCGGCCTGCTTCTGCAGTGCCAACGCCTCGAGGATCTTGGGCGGCGGGGCGATCTCGATGATCTCGATGCGGTTGATGCGGATGCCCCACTTGTCGGTAACCGCCTCCATCTGCGACTGGACGTCGGTGTTGATGCGTTCGCGCTCGGACAGGGCCTCGTCGAGGGTCATCGTGCCGATGACCGATCGCAGGGCGGTGCGAGCCAGGGCGTCGATGCCGATGTCGAAGTTGGCGATGCTGAAGAGCGCCTGCTCGGCGACGACGATCTGGGTGAAGATCGTGGCGTTCACCGTGACCACCACGTTGTCCTTCGTGATCACGTCCTGGCGATCACCAGGCCGCGGGATCTCGCGGATGTCGACGCGCTGGAGCGAGTCGACGAACGGGGCGATGATCACCAGTCCCGGCTCGTGCGTCTTGCGGTATTCGCCGAGGTGCTTGACGACCCCCACCTCGCCCTGCTGGACGATGTTGACCATCTGCTGCAGCAGCAAGATGAACACAGCCATCACCAACACCGCGCCGACAAGGCCGGCGATGATGCCGGCGCTGAATGCCACTATCACGGCTACTCCTGTTCTCCGTCATCGATGAGCGGACCACTGTCCGCTTCCATGAGACCTTCGACCGGCAGGTGCCCGCCCGCCGGCCACACGATGAGCGTCGTCCCCTCCACGCCCGTCACGAGCACCTTGGTGCCCGGCGGAAGCGCCACGTCGCCGCCGCTGATCGCCCGCCAACGCTCTCCCGCCAGTTCGACGTGGCCGACGCGACCGAGGCCGCCGACGAGGTCGAGCGTTACCACCTCTTGGCCAACGAACCCGCCGTGGACGCCCCGTGAGTGGTGAGGGCCGTGGCGGGCGAGCAGGGCTCGGCTCATCCTCGGCCGGATCAGGACGATGCCCACGACCGCCAACAGCACGGTGGCGAGGACCTGGGCGGCGATCGCACCGGGAGCGAACAACGCCACCAGCGCACCTGCGAAGCAGCCGATGCCGGCGAACAGCGCGTAGAAGGCGAAATGGTGCAGCTCGACAGCGAGGAGCACCACACCGGCAGCGATCCAGACGATGGCCAAGCCGAACCCTTTCTTCTGCCGGCAAGTGTACGTCCGTTGCGATGAGCGCCCACGTGCTCGGTGACGACATCGGTGGCCTACGATCGCCGGCCATGCGAGTACGACGGGTGGTCACCGGTCACGATGCGGATGGCAAAGCCGTCGTCGCCAGCGACACCGAGGTCGATGGGATGCGACCTGCGCTCACGCCGGGATCGGAGTTCCACCGGCTGTGGGGCGCTGACGCCGCGCCGCACTTCCCAGATGACGGAACCCAGCCCGAGCACCACGCCTATTTCCCTCCGGTCGGAGGGTTCCGCTTCGGGATGTTCGCGGTACCGCCCGGGCACCGTGTCGACGTCGAGCCACCCGACGACATCGAGGCTGCGGCCGCCGAGTTCGAGGCATCGCTCCCGGGTCTCGCCGCCTACCTCGAACCCGACGCACCGGGCATGCACACGACCGACACCGTCGACTTCGAGGTCGTGCTCGACGGTGAGGTGTGGTTGGAGCTCGACGACGGCGTCGAGGTCCACCTGCGCCCGGGCGACACCGTCGTGCAGAACGGCACCCGCCACGCGTGGCGCAATCACGGCGACACGACGGCGCGCCTGGCGGTGTTCCTCATCGGCGCCCACCACGCGCGCGTACCACCGCGCTGACCCGGATCCGGCCGTCCACTTCGTTCGCCGCGAATTCTTCACGTCGCGTGTATCCGCGTGGTCGACAACGCCTCATGTTTGTCGGTGATCGGCTCGCCATCTCGTTCGGGGACTCGGTGTCGACCGATGCCGGGCAGTTCGATCAACAGTCGACCACGAGGACGGACCGCATCCGATCGATGCACGGACGCGGGTGAGGAACGAGGACGGGTGCGATGACCCACATCGAGGACGTGTTGCTGAACGCGGTGGCGCAATCGGGTGACCGGTACGAGTTCGGCGCGGCAGTCAACTTCAACAACCCCGATCCGGAGGTGTTCGACTGCTCGGGTCTGGTCCAGTGGTCGTGCCACCAGGCGCGAGTGAGCCCGGCGATGCCACGCGGGTCGTGGATCCAGGCAACCCATTGCCACACCCACAAGACCGACATCTCGGTGGAGGGCGCGATCAAGACCCGCGGCGCGCTGCTGTTCAAGTTCGACTCCGACCCGTTCACCGCCGCGACGCGACCCAACCGGGCGCACGTCGCGTGGTCGCTCGGCGACCGCACGACGATCGAAGCGGCCAGCGCCAAATGGGGCGTCGGCTCGTTCACCGCCGATCCCCTCGTCCGTGAGTGGACCCATGCCGCGCTCATCCCCGGGGTCGAGTACTCGGGCACACCATCGATGTTCGACCCGAAACCCAAGCCCAAGCCAACCGAAACGGAACCGAAGACCGAGATTGAGGAGGAAGACGAAGTGACTCGCGTCGCCTACTACCAGGGCCCCGACGGGGCAGTCCACACCTACGCCGTTGCGGGGTGTGTGGGCAAGTTCCTGTCGCCCGCCGCGCTCAACCTGTACCAGTTCGTCGAGACGCCGGTCGTCGGCTCGCCAACCAAGCCCCTCGGCAAGGAATGGCAGGACGGCGTGGCGCTCCTCGACGGACCGCTCCGCAACATCGCCTAGCCAGCGACGATCGTTGCCGATCTGACGACGCGTCGTCGCCGGTTCGAGATCGCTTCGACCTTGTGCACATTCAGGCGCCGCTGCCGTACGGGCGGGTGAGGATCTCGAGCCAGTGCCCATCGGGATTCGGGAAGTACACGCCGCGGCCGCCGTCATTGTGGTTGATCTCGCCGCGGCGGAGTCCGGCCGGGTCGGCGTAGTAGTCGATCCCGCGCTCGACGATCCGACCGAAGATCGCGTCGAACTCGTCCTCGCTGATGAGGAACGCGTAGTGCTGCGCGGCGATCTCGTCGTCGGGGTCGTGCCAGCCGAAATCCAAGTTGACCTGGTTGCCGGTGGACACCTGCCAGAACGGACCGAACCGCTCGGGCGCGTCGAGGCCGAGCACCTCGGCGAACCACACGGCTGCACCCTGCGGATCCTTCGAGGCGATGATCGTGTGGTTGAGCTGCACGGTCACGGCGATGCTCCTCTCTCGGTGTCGACGATCACGAACATTGTGGCCTCGTCGGACGGTTCGTCCAGTTCGGGATCACCCACGAGCAGCCCGACGATTGCGAGTTCCCGTCCGTAAACGGGCGAGCCGGGGCAGGATGGTGACATGCGCGGTCGAGATCGACGGACACGGTGAGTGCGACGCAACGCCTCGACGCGTTCCAACGGCGCCATCGGTGGGCCGGCTTCCCGATCGCCGTCGTCTACAAGTTCGGCGAGGACCAGGGCCCGTATCTCGCCGCGCTGATCACGTACTACGGCTTCCTCGCCTTGTTTCCACTCCTGCTGCTGCTCGCGTCAGTTCTCGGATTCGTGCTGCAGGGCAACCCGGACCTGCAACGCCGGATTCTCGATTCCACGTTGAGCCAGTTCCCGGTCATCGGCGACCAGCTCGGAGACCCCCAGAGCCTGCGGGGAAGCGGCATTGCCTTGACGGTCGGCGCGCTGGTCGCGCTCTACGGTGCCTTGGGCGTTGCCCAGGCGCTGCAGAACGCGATGAACGTCGCCTGGGCGGTCCCGCGGAATCGGCGACCCAACCCGCTGCGGATGCGGCTCCGCAGCCTCGTCCTGATCACGATCGGTGGCCTCGCGGTGATAGCGACGACGATCCTTTCGGCGCTCGGAGGCAGTGCGAACGCGTTCGGCGCCGACATGGAGCAATGGAGCACGATCCTCGTCGTGGTCGTCGCGGTGGTGGTCAACGCCGCCGTGTTCATCCTCGCCTTTCGCATCTGCACCTCCCACACGACGACACTGCGCGATCTGGCCCCCGGTGCGATCACGGCGGCGATCGTCTGGCAGCTCCTCCAGCTGTTCGGAACGGCCTACGTCGGCAACGTCGTCAAGAACGCCGGCGCCACGTACGGCGTGTTCGCTTTGGTGCTCGGGTTGCTGGCGTGGATCTTCCTCGCCGCCGTCGGCGTCGTGTTGAGCACCGAGATCAACGTCGTGCGTGCCAAGCGCCTCTATCCGCGCGCGCTCCTGACACCCTTCACCGACGACGTCGATCTGACCGTGGCCGATCGCCGCGTCTACGCCGACGCGGCCATGGCACAGCGGGCCAAGGGCTTTCAGTCGGTCAGTGTCAGCTTCGACGACGATGGCCAGCAGGCCTCGGCTCGTCGCACGCGGCGAGACGCGCTGAATGGACAGCCTGCCGAGCTACCCGTTGGAGCGGAGACCAGGGACGGTCAACGGACCGGCCTGTAGGAGAGGGCGTGGAGTGGTCGAGCGAAACGGCTGATCTGGGCTGCGGCCCTTTTCGGCGTTCGCACGGCGGAGCAGCCCAGATCGGTTCGGCGGGCGAGCGAGCCGGGGACGCGATGGTCAGCCGGAGGCGCCGCCGGTGAAGTTCCAGGACGCCAGGTGCAGGGCGGGGCACGACCATCGCGGTGCGGTTGCCGTGTACGTGTCACCGGGCACGGGGGTCGCGGTGCGGCCGACCGCCGTCACGTTGCCCGGCATCAGCGCCTGCGCGTACGACTGCGTGAAGCGGAAGTTGCGCAGCGGAGTGGTGACTTGGCCGTCCTCGATCAGCCACACGCCGTTGCGCGTGAGGCCGGTGATGGCGAGGGTGCGGGGGTCGAGCATCCGGGTGTACCAGAAGTCGGACACGAGCACTCCACGCTGCACACCGGCGACCAACGCCGCGACGGACGAGTCGGCGGCGGGCCCGTCGACCTCGTCGGCAACTGCAGTCTCATCGCCCGACGGGAGCAGGCCGAGGTGGCGGGCGGCCGGGCCCCACGAGAACGTCGTTTCGCCGCCGTGCCCGGTCGGGGCCTGCCCGGCCTCGGCAGCCGAGCGGCGGTCGTGTGTGAGCGACGCCGTCGTCCCCCGGTCGACGAGCACCAGCCGCTGGCAGGGCGTGCCTTCGTTGTCGTAATCGAGCCCGACTGCGAGCGGGTCGTCGACCAGTGTGATCGCCGGGTCGAACTGGTCCTCGCCCAGCCGTACGAACGAGCGCCGCTCGTTGACCATCTTGCCGTTGAATCCGGCGGCCGCGACGCTCTCGAGGATGTCGGCGACGGCCGTCGGCTCGAGCACCACCTCGTAGTGGCCGGGCGCCAGTTCGATCGGCTCAGCCCAGGCGCTGGCCTTGGCCGCGGCGCGGGCGCCGAGGGCGGCACCGTCGAGGTCGGCGAGGGCGAGCGGGGCATGGCGCGCCAGTCCGTCGGCACCGTCGCGACGGGCGATGCCCGACAGACCGCATTCGACGGCTGCGCCGGTCAGCGACTGCCCGGCCGAGTTGGCGAAGCCGCCCGTCCAGTGATTCGAGCGGCAGTAGCCCGCCGCCTCGAGCCCGCCGGCACCGTCGACGAAGGCTCGTACGACCCTCGCCCGCTCGGCCGGGGTCGCGTCGGCGGAGGCTGGATCGACCCCCGCCGCCCGGCTCGGCTCGACCGGCGGTGCGAGGCCCGGCCATCCGGGATCGTGTGGCGCCACCTTCACGGAGTCGACGACGCGCCCGACGAGCGCCTGCAGCCCGTGTTCGTCGATCGCCGTCGCCGACCCGGAAGCCGTGCGGCCGTCATGGTGGATTCGAACGCGCACCCGCGTGACGTCTTCGGCCACGTTCTGGTGGATCACCGAGTTGGCGAAGCGGGTCAGCGCCAGCCGATTGTGATCGGCCGCGGCCTCGACCTCGGCCCCAGGCAGGGCGGCGGTGACCAGCTCAACGACGGACGTCGCGAGATCGAGCTCGGCGGTCATGCCCGGACCCCGACTCGAACGTTGCGGAAGCGTGCCGGTGCCGCGGGGTGGCCGGTGTGGCCGATCTGACCCGGTTGGCCCTTGCCACAGTTCGGTGTCCCCCACACCACGATCTCCGACGACAACATGTCCATCGACGACCAGAACTGCGGCCCGATGCCGGTGTACGTCGGGTTCCGCAGCAGCCGGCCGAGCTGGCCGTTCTTGACCTCGTACCCGACCTCGGTGCCGAACTGGAAGTTCAGCCGGCGGTCGTCGATCGACCACGATCGGTTGGTCTCCATGTAGATGCCGTCATCGGTCGCGGCGACGATCTCGTCGAACGTGTGCGGGCCGGGCTCGAGCCCGACGTTCGTCATCCGCACCATCGGCAGCCTGGCCCAGCCGTCGGCGCGCACGCTGCCCGCATAGTCGAGGCCGGCGACTGCGGCCGAGTCGCGCCCGGCGAGCACGCCCACCCATGTGCCATCGCGAACGGCGTCCCGAATGACGGCAGGCGTCCCCTCGTCGTCGTACCCGAACGACCCGAGAGCACCCGGGATCGTCGGATCGATCGTGATATTCATCAACTCCGACCCGTACTTCATCGAGCCCAGCTGCGCCAGATCGAGCCACGACGTGCCGGCGTAGGCGGCCTCCCACCCCAGGATCCGGTCGAGCTCGATGGCGTGGCCGACGGACTCGTGGATCTGCAGGGCGAGCTGCTCGGCGCCGAGGATCAACGTCGTCTCGCCGCTGGGACACGGGGGCGCACTGAGCAACTCCCTCGCCTCGGACCCGACGCGGGCCGCGTGAGCTTCGACGTCGAGGCCGTCGACGAACTCCCAGCCGCGCGTCGCGTACTGACCACGGGCCGCCGGATACGAACGACGTTGCGTCTCACCGTCACCGATCGCCGTCGCCATGATCCCGGCGCCGCACTCCCGGATGCGTTGGTCGATGCGATGGCCTTCGCTCGACACGAACCACTTCTGCGTGTCCCACGACTGGTACATCGCCTCGGCGAGGTCGGCACCGTGCTGGGTCATCGTCGTCGTCGCCCGCTCGAGCAAGTCACCCTTGACGGACAAGGCGACAGTGAACGGATCGATCACGCACTCACTCGCCCACGATCCCGTCACCGGCACGCTCGGCACGAGCGCGGCCGCACCCCGCGAGACCAAGGCGCTGGCGGCCGCGATCTCGGCCGCCTTCGCGCCTGCATCACGTACGGCGCGGTCACCGAGATCCGGAATGGCGAAGAACCCCCACCCGGATCCGACCAGGGCACGCACCCCGATGCCCGAATCGCCGTCCTGCGTGACCGCTTCGATCTCTCCGTTGCGGGCCGACATCGACTCGTGACGGCGGTGCATGACCCGGACATCGGCGTAGCGGGCACCCGCGTCGAGGGCGGCCTGCACGGCCGTCTCGGCGGCCTGGAACTCGCTCATGCGCCGACCATAGAGGAGTCGCCGGCATCGTCGCGAGCGACCTCCACGCACGTCCTCGTCGATCTATGCGTGCTCCGTCGCGGCGACGAACTCGCCGATCACCTTCCAGTAGGCGGCGGGCTGGTCCATCCACGTGAAGTGGCCGGCGCCGGCGATCACCTCGAGCCGCCCCACCCCGTCGCCGAGCGCGCCGACGATCTCGACCGCCGCATCGACGGGAGTGACGGGGTCCAAGTCGCCGACGCAGACAAGTGTCGGGCACTCGATTCTCGCGAGCTGATCGACGACGTCGAGCCGGCGCAGCAACTCCATGCCGTGCTCGCCCACTGCCTGGTTCCGCACGATGCGGGCTCGCGCGTGCGGATCTGGGACCTGGCGACCGAACGCGGCGAGGACACGGTTCCACTCCTCGTCGGACACCGGATCCCCGCCGTAGTCACGACGGGCGAGCTCCGCCACATCGTCTCCCGCGACGCGGCGGAAGGCCTCGACCGTTCGCTCCAGGTCGAACCGGGCGCACGTGGACTGGAGCACCACGGCTCTCGCGTGGTCGGGGTGGCGCGCCGCGTAGAGCATGGCAACGATCCCACCCATCGAGTGTCCGTACACGACCGGTCTGGTAACGCCGATCGCGTTGCAGAACGCGCGGACGTCGTCGGCACAGACTTCGAAGGTCCAGCTCGTCGGATCGTGCCGCGCCGAGCGGCCATGGTCCCGCAGGTCCAGGTACACCACTTGCGCCTGGGTCGTCAGCGCTGCGAAGTCGGGCTTGAGGTACGAGTGGTCGTAGCTGCCGGGTCCACCGTGCAACAACACGACGGTCGGCCGTTCGTACATCGTCGAACCATCGGGCACGAGCGCTGGTCCGTCGATGTCGAACCACAGTCGGGTCCCGTTCACCTCCACCTGCACGCGACTCTCCTGTCTCGCAAACCGCCCGATCGTCAGCCCGTCCCGCACTCGCTCGGTGCGACAACGGTAGATCCGGAGGTGCGAGCCGAAGGATGTCGACCGTGCCCGTGCTGGCGGCGGGAGGTCCGTTCAACCGGGTCCGTGGTCTGTCGTACTGTGCGGCGCCATGCATGAACTCAGTCGAGGCCTCGGATCCGATGACGGCTTCGTTGGGGACCACGAACACGGACAATCGCACGACGGCCCGTACGCTCGACACCATGGCAACTGCTTCCCCGTCGCCGACACCGAACCCCGACGCGATGAAGTTCACACTCGACATCAAATTGCCGGCGATGGTCAACCTGGCGGGCCCCGAGGCCGCGGTCGGAATGCCGTTCGCCGAGGCGGTGTTCGCGGCCGGCGGGGTCGCGTCGATCTTCGGAGTGAACGACTTCGTCACCGTGACCCGCCAATCGGGAGCCGAGTGGGAGCCGATCGTGGCAACCGTCGTGGCCGCGGCCGCCGAGCACCTGTAGCGCGACTGGTGAACGGACGTCATCACCACCCGGGAACTCGACATGCCGGTGACGGCAGGTAACCGCGCCGTCGTCGTCGGACTCGACGTCGGCGGCACGAAGACCAACGCCACCGTGCTCGACGACACGGGTGTGTTCCTGATCGACCGGATGACCGAGGCACCGAGTCGCGTGCACGAGGGGCCGGCGGCGGCCATCGAAGCGATCGGGGATGCGATGGATCTCGCCTTGGCGATCGCCGGCCGGACTCGTGACGACGTCCGCGCCGTCGGCCTCGACACGCCGGGGCCGGCCAGCGCGGGCGGTGTCATCTCGGCCCGCGGGGCCACCAACTTCGCCGAGCCCGTTTGGTGGGGATTCGACTTCCGCGCGGCCGTCGAACGTTCCCTGCACCTGCCCGTCATCTACAACAACGACGGCAACGCGGCTGCGTTGTACGCGCACCAACGACTGTTCGGACCTGATGCCAGACGTCGCTCATCGATCTCGGCGATCGTCGGAACCGGGCTCGGCGGCGGGGTGATCGAATCCGGAGAGGTCGTGCGCGGCGCGTCCGGCATGGCCGGTGAGCTCGGCCACGTCCACATCCCGATGGACGGCCTGCTCGTGAGTGGGCAGCCGGTCCCCCACTGCAACTGCGGATTCTTCGGCGATGTCGAGAGCGTCGCCTCGTTGAGCGGTATCGAGAACAACCTGTTGCCGTACTGGCTCACGAGGTATCCCGACCATCCCCTGGCCGCCGAACCGTCGCTCAGCGCGGCAGCCAAGTCCGTACGCGGTTTCGGTGAGCGAGGTGACGAGATGGCACTGCAGGTCTTCGAGCAGCAGGCGATGGCGATCGGGCGGATGTTCACGATCGCGTCCAACTTCACCGACCCCGACGCCTACTTCGTCGGTGGGGGCGTGATCGAAGCCGCGCCGCACTTCCGTGACTGGTTCGTCACCAAGGTGCGCGAGCACACGCTTCTGCGTGAGGAGCAGGCCCTCGTCGCGACCATCACGCTCGTGCCAGACCTCGACATGGCGGGCGCCCGCGGCTCGGCGATGGCCGCGCTGCACGCGATCCGACCGTAGAAGCCACGTCCCGGCGCGTCAGTCGAGCCGAACGTCGTCGAGGTCGACTCCGCACAACGCGGCGAGTGCTTCGACGACGAGCTCGTGGTCCACCCGCTCGGGTAGCCCCGAGACGGTCAATGCGCCGACGCACCCGACACCGTCGACGACGATCGGGAAACTGCCGCCGTGGCTCGCCACGTCGCGGCCGGGAAGCCCCATCAGGTCGAGCACCGATTCACCGTCGCGCTCGGCTTCCAGTCCGATCGCGTAGGAGGGGCGGTGCAGCCACTCGACCACGTTGCGCTTGCGCCGAGCCCAGTCGGCGTTGGCCGGCGAAGTTCCCGGCATCGCGTGCAGGAACACCGTGTTGCCACCGAGTCGCACCTCGATGGTGACCGCGGCACCGCTGTCGATCGCCCGCTGACGAAGATCGCTTCCCAGTCGCCAGGCGGTGTCCTCGTCGAATGCCGTGAGGTGGAGTCGACGTTGTTGTTCGCCGATGCGGTCGAGGTCGCCGGTCATCGCCTCACGGTACAGAACCGAGATTCACCGGATGGTCGAGTCCGTCACCTGCGGAGCTCCGAGGCCGAGGAAGAAGATCCCCGGGAAGCCGGCGGTCTCGAAGCCGCGACTCACATTGCGTTCGAGCACCGAATGCGAGATGCGCAGCTCGCCGGTCCGGTTGTTGGAGACGAAGAAGATCGCGCCACCGCCCTCGTTGGCGATGTTGTCGCGCACGATGGTGCCGGCGAGGTCGAGGGTGAACAGGTTGCCGTCGAGGTAGATCGCCCCTCCACTGCCTCCGCCCGGCTGTCCCGGACGAGCCGGGTTGGCGCCACTGCCGATCGCGTTGCCGTCGGTGAAGACGCTGTTGTAGATCTGCCACGACACGCCGATGCTGGAGATCGCAGCACCGTTCGAGCAGGTGTTGCCTTCGCCCGGACTCCCGCCGAACGTGCTCGTCGCGACGACTACCGGCAACCCTTCGTACTGGCTGAGCACGCGCAGCGCCGCCCCGCCCAGATCAGGCCCGGTCGAGTCACAGCGGTTGGCCGTGAACCTGCTCTCGATCACCTTCACCCGGCCTCCCCGCACGAACACCGCTCCCCCGCCGCCGCCCTCGTACAGGTCGCCGGTGCTGTTGCCCTGCGTGAAATGCAGGCCCTGGATGGTGAGCCGTGGATGGTCCTGGTTCTGGCAGTGCGAGGTGGTCCAGATCTGCGCCGGATCGCACGTGTTCATGTACAGGATGCGCCGTTGACCGGCGCCGCTGAGCGTCACCTTGCCGCCTCCGTCGATCACGACGACGGGAGACGTGTTGACCACCTTGGCGGTCGCGGTCATCACGATCGCGACCGGGTCGGGTCCGCAGTCGAACGTGATGATCCCGCCCAGCGCGACCGCATCGACGACCGCCTGCGATGTGCAGCTCGCGGGAGTTCCGCTCCCGATCACGCGATCGGGGCGCGACGTGTCGACGGGCCGCGCGTCGGCCGGCAGCGGTACCCCTCCGGGATTCCCCGGTGGCGGGAGTGCAAGGCGTCGGGCGCGGACGCCGGCCGATGCCGGACCGTCGATGCGCTCCAAAGCGGCACTCGCCGCGGCGGCTTCGACAGGACCTGCGACACGAGGCGTGGTGCCACGATCGGCGACGACGATCGAGCCGAGCGCCGCAAGCGCAGCGAGCGCGACGACGGCGGTCGTTCGGGCACTCACGGCCTCAGTATCGCCGACACATGCGCCCGATCGCCCACGAGTCCCAGATCTGATCTATGGGAGCTGGACGATCGACGCGTCGTGGCTCAGATGCACGGCAGTCGGTCGGAGCGCACGTACCCGCGCCAGCGACCCGCGTGCAGCGGTTCGCCATGACTCGTCGTGAAGGTTCGTGCCTGCCGGCTCACCGGTGCGCACCTCGGTTGCCGTGAACGCACACTGGGCACCCAGCACCACTCGACGTTCGCCCGCTTCGACGACCACCGACTGGTGCCCGGGCGTGTGGCCGGGCGTGGCGACGAGGCGCACACCGTCCGCGATCTCCTGATCGCCGTCCACGAGCCGCAGGCGGTCGGGCGGGATCGCCGCCCACTCGGCGATCGTGTAGTGGGGACGCTGGGCGACCCCATGTTCGGTCGTCTGCACGAACACCGGCGCGTCGACCAGCCGCTGTTGGCCGCAATGGTCGAAGTGGAGATGGGACAGCACGACCGCGTCGATGTCGCCGATGGCGAGATCCACTGACGCGAGCGCGTCGTCGAGCGTCACGACCTCCGGTCCGTACCAGCCGTTGATGACTTCACTGTCTTCGCCGACGCCAGTGTCGACGAGGATCACACCGTCGGGATGGCGGATCGCCCAGGCGTGGACCGGGAAGGCCTGGAAGGTGGCGTGCTCTGGGTGCCACTCGGGTACCCGGGTGACGTGCGCCAGCGTCAGACGTGCGATGGTCGGCATCTCGAGCAGTGGCACTGCTCCACCGTACGGGGTGGGTTCGCGAGCCTCGACGTCGACGGTGATGCGAGAATGCCCGCCATGGTCCTACCGCCCGCCGATGCCCGACTTCGCTTGCGGATCAGCGCGGTGTCGGGCGGTGTCACGGTCACTTCCGAACCCCGCCCCGACGTCGTCGTCGAACGCGGTGGCGCCGTCATCCCCACCGCTGACGGAGCAGTCGAGATCCGCGCCGGGCGTCCCTCGGACTCGCTTCACGTGAGATGTCCGCAACACGCCGACGTCATGGTCGGGACCCGATCGGGTGGCGTGGAGCTGGTCGGCCTCTTCGGCACGGTCGGAATCACGTCGCAGAGTGGCTCGATCCGTGTCGAGACGGTTGCCGAAGCAGATCTGCGCACGGTCTCCGGCAGGGTCGAGCTCGACCGGTGTGACGGTCGATGCCGCGTCTCCACCACGAGCGGACACATCAAGGTCGGCGGCACCGGCGACACGGAGATCTCGACCACGTCGGGATCCGTGGAGGTCCTCAACGCCGCGGGCGCCGCCCAGGTCCGTTCGGTCAGCGGCACGGTCACGCTCTCCTCGTCGGCCAGAGGTCCTGTCAGAGCAAGCACCGTCTCGGGCTCGATCACGATCCGACTTCCGCCCGGTCTCCGCCCCACCGTGCGGTCGTCGGGCCGTGGCACCGTGAAGAGCAGCTTCGAGCCCGGCGACGACGTGCTCGTCGACATCGCCAGCGTCAGTGGCACCGTCCGGCTCGTCGCGACCTGATGGCGGCGCCGACCCGCACAACGTCGAAAGGGGTCGAGGGAACCATCGTGTTCACCGACATCGTCGGCTTCACCGACTTCACCGCCACGCGCGGCGACGCCGAGGCATTGCAGCTGCTGGCGGCCCAGGACCGCGTGGTTCAAGCAGCACTGCCCGACGGGGCACGCGTCGTCAAGGAGATCGGTGACGGACTGCTGCTCTGGTTCCCTGACCCGGTATCCGCTCTGGGCAGTGCCTTTGATCTCCACCGTGGCTTCGAGGCCGAGTCGGCGGCGACCGGACTTCCACTCTGGATCCGAGTTGGGATGCACCACGGCACGGCCCTCCAGCGCGGCGATGACGTCATCGGCCACGACGTCAACGTGGCGGCGAGGATCGTCGGGGTCGCAGCACCCGGCGAGGTGCTCGTCTCGGATGCGGTGCAAACGATGGTGGATCCGGGCGCGGCTCACGCGTGCTTCACCGAGCTGGGCCCGGTCGTGATGAAGGGCATCCCCCAGCCCATCCGGCTCTGGCGCGCCACGCCCCGCTGACGGCAGTGTTCCCGGCCGGCCCCGGCGGCCGCGGCGTGCTGCGTAGGCTGCGCCGATGAGCCGTTGGAACGGCACCACCGTGACGCTGCATGGCGGGGAAGAGCTTCGCTGCGAACCGGCGACCGCGGAGCGTTTCGCCGACATCCCGGCCGTGCTCGGCGAGCGCGGTGGCCCGAGCGGCTGTTGGTGCATGTTCTGGCGGCTACGGAACGCCGAGTGGCGAGCCGGGGACTCGACGCAGCGCAAGGCGGCGCTCGCCGAGCGATTGGCGGAGACACCGCCGCCCGGGGTGCTCGGCTACTTCGACGACCGCCCCGTCGGTTGGTGCGCAGTCGCGCCGCGTCACGAGTATCCGCGGATGCAGTCGTCGCCGACGTTCGGGCCGGTCGACGACACAGGGTCGTGGGCGGTGTCGTGTCTGTTCATCCACCGCACCGCTCGCCGCCGCGGTGTCGGAGCTGCGCTCGTCGCCGCGGCAGTGACGATGGCGAAGGCCCACGGAGCCCCGGCCGTCGACGCCATCCCGGTCGCGCCGGGCGGAAGGCGCGGGTCGGGCGACCTCTACACCGGCACGCCATCGATGTTCGCGCCGCTCGGTTTCACCGAGATCGCGCGGCGCAAACCCGAGCGCCCGATCGTCCGGCTGACGTTGCGCTGATGGCCCGTTCGAGCAGCGACGAGTCTCGGGCCGGGGTCCCGCTCACCAACCTCGATCAGCCGCTGTTCGACGGCGCGGGGGCGACGAAGCGCGATCTGGTGGACTACCTCGACAACGTTCGCGACCGGATCCTTCCCGAGCTGCGCGACCGGCCGTTGTCGGTGATCAGGGTGACTCGTGGCCAAGCACCGTTCATGCAGAAGAACGTTCCCAAGTACACCCCGGATTGGGTGGCGACGGTTCCGGTCTGGGCAGAGGCGTCGAAGCGCACCGTTTCGTACGCGTTGTGCAACGACCGCCAGACGCTGCTGTGGTTCGCCAACCAACGCGCCATCGAGTACCACCCGACCCTCGCCCGCGCCGACCGGCTCGACCACGCGACGCACCTGGTGCTCGACCTGGATCCGCCCGAAGGGGATGCGTACTCGAAGGCCGTCCGCGCCGCCCACCTCGTGCGCCAGGCGCTCGACGACGTCGGCCTCGCCGGCGCGGTGAAGACCAGTGGCGCCAAGGGCGTACACGTCGTCGTGCCGATCGATTCGCAGGTTGCGATGGAGGACGCGGCGGCGGCGACCCGGGCGATCGCACGGCGCGCCGAGCTGCTCGATCCGAACACCGC
This sequence comes from Ilumatobacteraceae bacterium, assembly GCA_963776935.1. Lineage (GTDB taxonomy): Bacteria > Actinomycetota > Acidimicrobiia > Acidimicrobiales > Ilumatobacteraceae > JALOLG01. The sequence goes on from CAVZOP010000002.1 coordinate 1,594,432, forward strand.
CACGACGGCGTTCGTCAAGGCGGACCGCGAGGGCAAGGTGTTCGTCGACGCCACCCGCACGGGCGGCGCTACGGTGGTCGCGGCCTACAGCCCGCGGGCCCGTCCGGGCGTACCAGTATCGTTCCCGGTCGGTTGGGACCAGCTCGACCACGTCGTACCGGGCGATTTCACGATCTTCACCGCCGTCGAGCGGTTGGGCGATCGCGATCCGTGGGCGGACGCGCTGCCCGCACCACAGCAGATTCCAGCCGACCTGATCGCAGAGGGCCACGAGATCCCCACGCCTCGGGTGGCCGCCATGCACGAAGGCAAGCGCCGGGCCCGAGCCCAGCGCGACAGCGCGCAATAGGAGCCGAGCCGCGTCCGAGGCTGGCGCAACACACGAGTCGGGCGTCCGGTTCAGGCGGTGGCGAGCTCGACGAGCTTGGTGACGGTCTTCCAGTTGCGGAACGTGATCGGCACCTCGAGCTGCCGTCCGACGTAATCGGGAAGCTTCGAACGGCCCATGCCGTTCGGCAGGTGGAGGTACACGTCGGTTCCCGCGACGACGACGTCCTCGGGAAGGAAGCGCTCGAGATCCAGCGTCTTGACAACCGCCGCAGATGGGCGCTTCGCCATGAAGCCCACGTGCACCTTGGAAACGTCGACGTCAGCGAACGGATTCCGCCGAACCACGTTCTCCAGCTGCGCAGCCGTTCGCAGGACGACGACGACCTCCATGCCCAGCTCCGTCGCGATCGCACCCTCGACGGCGCCAACCGATGCGGTGCCGCTGAAGATGACGTTGCCACTCTGGATGTAGGTGGACACGTCCGAGTATCCGAGCCCTTCGAAGACGCGGCGCAAGTCGCCCATCTTGACCTTGCCGTGGCCGGCGACGTTCACACCTCGTAGCAGCGCCACATACGTCGTCATGGGTGAGCCCGTGCCCTAGCGTCGCGGTTGGACGCGGGTCCAGAGGTCGTTGAACGAGATGCTGTCGTAGAACGCGGTTCCATCGATCACCTTGCCGTCGCGCATCTTCATGAACCAGGCGTAGCTGTTCTGGTACGGCTCGCCATCAAGGGCGATCCCACGGCCGTCCCAGACGATGGCCCGGTTGGCTTCGGTGGTGACGTTGCTCGGTTCCGTCACTCGGTGGCTCCCTTCTGCGGCGGGGCACGACATCGTGGGCCGATCGCCATGCTGCGATGGTTCCGTCACGCCCGACGGTCCACAGAGGATATTGCCGACCGCAGTCCCGCCGCCGATAGGGCCGAACTCGGCGGCCGAGCGTTCACGCGGGACCGCGGTTGGCGCCGGGCCGCTGGCGGCCGGCGTGCTCCACCACGCATACGTCGCCACCCGCACGGCCGACCCGATCGAACCACCGATGTACCCTTCCCGAGTGGACGCCCGGTTTCCACGGAGGATCGGCGAACGGCTGAGTCGCCTCGTCTCCTGGACGCCGCCGACGTCTACCGAGATCGGCCTCGTCGTCAAGTCAGCGTTGGCCGCCGGTCTGTCGTGGTGGGTCGCGACGATGGTCACTGGCGCCGGAGATCCGGTGCTCGCTTCGCTCTCGGCGATCGTGGTCGTTCAAGTCTCGGTTCGAGCATCTGTTCGCACGGCGTTCGAGCGGAGCGCGGCTGTCGTACTCGGAGTCCTGCTGGCGTTGGCCATCAGCGACGCGCTCCAGCTCAACGGCGTCACGGTCACCGTGCTCGTCGCCGTGTCTCTTGGCATTGCCGAGCTCGTGTTACGCCTGCCACCTGCTGCGGCGCGGCAACTACCGATCAGCATTCTCGTGGTCCTCAGCGCGGTGAGCGCAAGCAACGAGCGCGAGGGTTGGGATCGTGTCATCGACACGGTCCTCGGCGCTGCGGTCGGCGTCGGCGTGTCGCTCGTGCTCCCGGCGTCACGACTCGTGGACGCTCGACAAACACTGGATCGCCTCGCCGACAGCGTGGCCGGCGTCCTCAGTTCGATGGGGTCGGGGTTGCAGCAGACGTGGTCGACCGATCAGACCGAAGACTGGCGTCGTCGAGCGCGGGTCGCCCGCGGTCGATTGGTCGATCAGGCCGTCGAAGCCGTCGGGAACGGAAGGGAGGCCGCCCGCTGGAACGTACGAGATCGGCGACATATCGGAGAGCTCAAACGCTTCGAGGAAGTCGTGCCCCGGCTCGAACGGACGGCGATCGGCGTCTCGGTCATCTCACGAGGACTCGATGACCAGGCTCGCATCTCCGGGACGGACCACCGGGCAATGCCGGCGATGGGCGCGCTGCTGACCGCGCTGGCGGCAGCAGTTCGAGCGACCGCGACGAGCGTTCTCGCCCCTACCCACGAATCCGACGTCGCCGCCTCGCTCGCTGAGATCCGAACGCGCCGGCACGCATGCAAGCTGGCCGCGTCTCGACGCGCTCGGTTGGCCATCGAGCAGGACACTGAGGTCGGCGATCATCTCGCCGAGGGCGAGTGGCTCAACTATGCGGCGCTGCTCGTGCAGGTCGACCGCATCGTCGCCGACCTGAGCGCGCCACTGCCAGCGTGAGCGCCGTGGGTCGAATGCTCAGCTCACACCGCGCCTTCGTTGCTCGTCGAGGAAGCGGCGTTCGACCGGGTTGTCGGTGAGTTCGATCGCCCGCTCATACGCACTGTCAGCCTCGCTGGTGCGGCCGCAGCGAGCGAGCAGGTCGGCGCGGGCGGCGTGGAACGGTTGGTACGCAACGACGGCGTCGGCGTCGATCAACTCGAGCGCGAGGAGCCCGGCGCCCGGGCCGTCGAGTGCGCCGATCGCGACCGCACGATTGATCGCGACCACCGGGTCGGGGCGGAGGATGTAGAGCTGGTCGTACAGGGCGACGACCTGCCTCCAGTCGGTGGCCTCGGCGATCGCGGCGTCGGCGTGGACGGCGGCGATCGCGGCCTGGATCTGGAACATGCCCGCCTGATTGCGGCGCAGACAGGCCCGCACGATCGCGTGGCCCTCGACGATGCGGCCGCGGTCCCACTTCGTGCGATCCTGGTCGGCGAGCCGGATCATCCGCCCATCGGCGTCGGTGCGGGCGTCACGCCGGGCGTCGGTGAGCACCATGAGGGCGAGCAGCCCGGCCGCCTCCGGTTCGTCGGGCATCAGCTCGACGAGCACGCGGCCGAGCCGGATCGCTTCGTCGCAGAGGTCGACCCGCAGCAGTGCGTCGCCACGGGTAGCGGTGTGCCCTGCGGTGAAGACGAGCGAGATCGCGGCGAGGACAGCGTGCAGGCGGTCGGGTAACTCGGCGGTGGTGGGGACCCGGTAGGGGGCGTGGTTGTCGCGGAGCTTGCGCTTGGCCCGCACGATTCGTTGCGCCATCGTCGCCTCCGGGACGAGGAAGGCGCTGGCGATGTCGGGCGTCTCGAAGCCGCCGAGCAATCGCAGTGTCAGCGCCACCTGGGCGTCGGGCCCGAGCGCGGGGTGACAGCACAGGAACATCAGGCGCAGCTGGTCGTCGGCCACGACGTCGACGAGGTTGTCGAGCTCGTCGAGCTCGGGGTGGGGATCGGATTCCATGTCGGTCTCCTGGAGGCGATGGGCGGCGAGATGACGGTCGGGACGAGAGGTGTCTCGGCGCAGCCGGTCGATCGCCCGGTTCCTCGCGGTGGTCGTGATCCAGGCGCCGGGATTCGGGGGCGTGCCGGCGCGGGGCCATTCCTCGGCGGCGATCGCGAACGCCTCGGCGACGGCGTCCTCGGCGAGGTCGACGTCGCCGAGGACGCGGATCAGGGTTGCGGTGCACCGACCGGATTCACGCCGGAACACGGTCGCGAGGTCATCGCCGTGCTCGCTCATTCCTGGAACGGTCGGACCTCGACAGGGCCTTCACACGCGGCGGCCGCCTTACCGGCCCAGGCCAGGGCGGCGTCGAGGTCGGCGGCTTCGATGACCCAGAACCCTCCCATCTGTTCTTTCGTCTCGGCGTATGGGCCGTCGATCATCGACACCGTGCCGCCGCTGCTGCGGACGACCGTGGCCGACGACGCCGAGTAGAGCCCGCCGCCGAACACCCAGGCGCCGGCCGCTTCGAGCTCTGCGTTGACGGCGGAGACCTGGGCGACCATGCGCTGCGCGTCGGGGCTGGAGAAGTCGAGGTCGTAGTCGTCGTCGTGCCAGACGGACATCAGGTACTGAGGCATTGTGGTGCTCCTTTGTAGTGGACGTGTGTGCGGGCGTTGGTGTGGTGGCGGTGCGTCGGGCGCCGCTCATGACCACAACGAAGGCAGTCCCCCGAATCGACATCGCTCGTTCAGAATATTTTCGATGTCGGCCGTCGTCAGCGACCGCCCCAGTCCGGGCTCGGACGATTCGGCACGGTTGCCGATGAGTTCGCGATGCCGAAGTGGTCGTACATCGGTGAGCGGACCGTGGTCCGCCAGTTCGAGAGGAGGCACATGATGTCAACGCATACCGCCGACAGCCCGAGCCACGAGGCTGCCATTCCGCCCGTTGTCGATCAGCACGCCTGGGAAGCTGCACTGGCCGAGCTACGTGTTCGAGAGAAGGCCGCAACTCGCGAGCTCGACGCAATCGCGGCGGCCCGGCGACGCCTCCCGATGGTCGAGATGCCCGAGTACACGCTCGATGGACCCGACGGCCCGGTTCGTTTGGCTGATGTGTTCGAAGGCAAGCGCCAGCTGATCGTCTATCACCACATGTGGTTCCCGGGTGAGGAGTGGCAGTGCTCGGGCTGCACCGGGTTCACCAGCCAGTTCACCCGGCTCGAGTTCCTCGACGCCTACGACGCCCGCTTCGTCATCGTCACCCAAGGTCCGATCGACGACGCACTGGCGTACAAGGCACGGGTCGGCAACAAGATGACCTGGTACTCCTCGGCGCACAGCCCATTTGGCGCCGATATGGGTGCTCCGCCAGACGGGGGTTTTCAGGTGAACGTGTTCCTCCGCGTCGGCGACACTGTGTATCGGACGTACAACACCCAGGGCCGCGGCACCGAGCAGCTCAGCCACACCTTCCCCCTCATCGACCTGCTCCCATACGGGCGTCAAGAGGAATGGCAGGACTCGCCCGAGGGCTGGCCGCAGTCGCCCACCTACAGCGGGTGGGCACCCTCCGAAGCGTTCGCACGCTACGCCGAACCAGTCTGAGCGAGGCGCCGAATTCCGGCGTTCGATGCAGTGCTGCCTCGCGGCGGCTCACCCCTCCTGGTTCTGGAAGATCCGGAACAGGATTCCCGCCGGATCGGTGAACGCTGCGCACCGGATGGGCGGCAGATCCTCGGGCAACTGGACCCATTTCACCGAGTCGCGTCGAGCGGCGTAGAACGCGTCGACATCGTCGACCTCGTAGAAACCGCTCGGTCCCCCCTTGTCGGATTCGCTCACGTCGAGCATCACCTGAACCGTTGAGTCCGGTATCGAGAAGGCGGCGGTCGTTTCGCCTTCGCGCCAAGCCTCGTCCCAACCGAGCACGTCTCGGTAGAAGGCGACGGCTTGGTCGAGGTCGATCACAGGGTGGTACAGGAAGGTGAGTTTCACGACGACGAACGTAAACCAGTTATGGCATCACGTCAATCGGTTACAATAGTGGCGTGCCCGACTTCGTTTCGATCCCGATTCCGGGCTCGACCCGGGCGCGACTCCTGGACGCCGGCATCGCACGGTTCCAAGAGCTCGGCTACGAGCGAGCGAGCGTCGTCCAGATCGCCAAGGATGCTGGGGTCACCACTGGCTCGCTCTATCACCACTTCGGGAGCAAACTCGGCCTGTACGTGGTCATTCGCAACGAGTTCGAGACCAGGATGACGGAGCGTATGGAAGGCGCCGCGGCGGCGCTCGGTGGCGCCGGCCGGCGGGCGGTTCAGGCCGGACTCGAGGTGGCGTTCGATGCAGCAGTGCGGTTCGGGGTGACGCGAATCTTGGCTGAGCCGCGCCCAGACCAGACGCCGGACACGGTCGCTGCGCTCCTTCGCGAACTGCTGCCGCGGTCGGCACGTCCGGCGGGCGCGATGCTCTCCGCCGCGTGGCGTGCCGCGCTCCTGGCCGTGGCCGACGGTGTCTCGCCGAGTGAGGCCAAAGCCGGAATGAGCTGGGTACTGAACATCCGCTCGGCAGCGTGACGCGAGCCGCCGCGCCGGCCATCGCGCGACCGACGTTCAGGGATACGTTGCGCCGATGCCGGTGTTCGCGCTGTGGAGCGCACCACGAGCACGCTCGACGGCGTTCTTCCGCTCGATGCTCGAGCGCGGCGACCTGCTTGCTCTCCACGAACCGATCGAAGGCCTGCTGTACTTCGGGAACACCGAAGTCGAAGGGCGGACGTTCGAGTCGCCCGTGTCGCTCCTCGCATGGCTGCGGGAGGACACCCACGACGTCAACGTGTTCCTGAAGGAGACGACCGACTCCCGCGCCCTGGAGGTTGTCCGCGCCGACCGGCGCTTCCTCGCCGAGGCCCGGCACGCGTTCCTCATCCGCCGTCCCGAGGAGATCGCGGCGTCCCTGTACGCGCTCACGAGGACATTCGAGGAGCCGTATCGCGACCTGCGCATCGAAGACATCGGGCTCGAAGCGCTGCACGACCTGCATGCCGCAGTCCACGACGCCGGGGGAAATCGCCCGGTCGTCATCGACTCCGACGACCTCGTGGCGCGACCCGAAGCGACGATGGCGGCCTACTGCGCAGCCGTCGGGCTGCCGTTCATCCCCCAGGCGCTCACGTGGGACCCCGGCGAACGGCCCGAGTGGCGGCGAACGGCGCGCTGGCACTCGGACGTCAGTGCCAGCTCCGGCTTCTCCTCGCGCCAGCGACGCGGCACGCACGCCGTCGAGTGCTCCGACGAGCTGGGGCGGTTTGCCGCCCACCACCTGCCGTTCTACGAGCAACTCCATGCACAGCGACTCGACGTCGCGGCATGGGACACGAGCGCGGGGTGCTGACCGATCAGCCGGCACCACTCGCCGCGTCCGGCGTCGCACGCGCGAGCTGCCAGCGACCCGCCGTGAGGTCCTCGACCCGGATCGTCATCGTGGGCACGCCCGGCAGCGAGTAGTAGCCGAGTGCAAGAGTGATCTCGATCGGGCTGACGTGCTGGATGCACACCAACTGCTCCTCGCCGGTCGATCGGTCGGTCAGCGTCCAACGGTCGGCCAGGGCGCTCAACCCGAGCGCTGCCACGTGCTGGCGTGCGTCGCGCTCTCTGTCGTGCTCGCCGAGCACCGCGCCGAACACCGTCAGCGACCGCCACCGGTCGTTGTGCGGCGCGATGTAACCGCACAGCTCGCCATCCGCACGTCGCACCTCCAACACGTCCTCAGTCTGGCGAGGACCGCGCGCCATGACGGCACGGGTTCTCACCCCCGGGCTGGCGACATGTCCGATTCCGACAAGACGCCGGCCGACGCGCTCCGTACGGTGAACACATGACCGTCGTTCCTTCAGCCATCGGGTTGGTCGCGGCCGACCTGCCGCGAACCCTGTCGTTCTACCGCGCGATCGGCCTCGACATTCCCCCTGCCGCCGACAGCGAACCGCATGTCGAGGTGACATTGAACGGGGGGTTTCGGATCCTGTTCGACCCCGAATCGACGATCAAGTCGTTCGACCCGGAATGGACCCCCGCGCCCGCCGGCTCGCCGCGCGCGGCGCTGGCCTTCGAGTGCGCCGATCCTGCCGAGGTCGACGCCACCTACGCGGCGATGACCGCCGCAGGGTTCGACGGCCACCTCGAGCCGTGGGACGCGTTCTGGGGACAGCGTTACGCGACGCTGCGCGACCCGGACGGCAACGGTGTCGATCTGTTCGCCGCGCTACCGACGAGCTGAGATGCCGACTGCCCGGTGAGCGCGCGCACCTCGTGGGCGAAGTGGGCCTGGTCGCCGTAGCCGGCGGCGAGGGCGGCTTGAACGAGTGACATCCCACCGCGGGCCAGGGACAGGGCGCGTTGAAGGCGCAGCACGCGCGCCAGCACCTTCGGTCCATAGCCGAACGAGGCAAGCGCACGACGGTTGAGTTGACGCTCGCTGAAGCCCACCTGCGCTGCGACCTCCGCCACGGTTCGTCCGTCGCCGATCAGTGCTGCCACGCGACACATCGTGCGATCTCGCCCACCGGCGCGGGCCAGGCGTCGTCCTGCCCACCGCTCGAGCTCAGTCGACGGGTCGTCGGTCGCGAGGAGCGAGTCGACGAGTCGGTCGGTGGCGTCCGCCCCGATCACGTCAGCGAGACCCGGCCGCTGGTCGCGGAGACTGTCGGCGGCGACCCCCAGCACGGTCGGTGCCACACCCGACGCGAAACGCACCGCCGCGTACCGCGTTCCCTTTGGTGCGCTCGCGCGGTGGGCGGTCGTGTCCGGCCCGGCAATCGTCAGCTCGCGACCGTTCCACAGGACATCGATGCAGCCGTCGGGCAGGATCCACGAATCCGAACCGTCGGCGACACGCGTCCACACGGTGACGCCGGCGACGGTCGACGTGCGTTCGCGGTACGCAGACGGAACGGGCATCACGCTCATGCTGGCCAGGATCGGGCGGCCCCGCAACCCCGGCCTCGGGACGCAACTGCGGTCGCTCACCCTTGACGCAGGGGTCGACGTGCACTGCCGTGGACCGACCGCGCCGTGTCCGCCCGACGGTGCGGCCTGTGCCGTGCGCGATGATGGGCCGATGTCCGACACGGCTGATCTCGAGCGAGCGGCTCGCCATCTGCTCCGCTACGGCCCGACGTTCTCACCGTTCGTCGCCGAGCGGGCCGCGGGCGCGTTCGTCGAGGACGCGGCCGGACGGCGAGTGCTCGACTTCACGAGTGGCCAGATGAGCGCCATCCTCGGCCACTCCCATCCTGAGATCGTGGCGGTCGTCACCGAGATGATCGGTCGACTCGACCACCTGTTCTCGGCGATGCTGTCGCGACCGGTCATCGATCTCGCCGAGGCGCTCGCCGGTTTGGCACCCGGCCTGAACAAGGTGTTGCTGGTGACGACGGGCGCCGAGTCCAACGAGGCCGCGTTGCGTCTGGCGAAGATGACGACGGGCGGCTGGGAGGTCGTGGGGTTCGCCCAGAGCTGGCACGGCATGACCGGAGGTGCCGCGGCGGCGACGTACTCGGCCGGTCGGCGCGGTCACGGTCCGGCTCCAGTCGGCTCGATGGCGGTCTTTGCGCCCAACGCCTTCCGGCCTCGTTTCACCGGCCCCGACGGCAGCCTCGACTGGCGTACCGAGCTCGACGACGCCTTCGACTTGATCGATCGCCAGAGCGCCGGCGCCCTTGCGGCCTTCATCGCCGAGCCGCTGCTCTCGTCGGGTGGCATCCTCGACCTTCCCCCCGGATACCTCGCCGCGCTGCAGGCACGGTGCCACGAGCGGGGGATGTTGCTGATCCTCGACGAAGCCCAGACCGGCATCGGTCGCACCGGCACGATGTTCGCATTCGAGCGCGACGGAATCGTGCCCGACATCCTGACGCTGTCGAAGACGCTCGGTGCCGGCCTGCCGTTGGCGGCGGTGCTGACCACTGACGAGATCGAGGAGCAGGCCCACGAACGCGGCTTTCTCTTCTACACCACCCACGTCGCCGACCCCCTACCTGCCGCAGTCGGCCTGAAAGTGATCGAGGTGGTCGTGCGTGACCAGCTCGTTGCGCGCGCGGCGGAGGCAGGCGCCCGGCTGCTGGCCGGTCTCGGTGAGCTGCGCGATCGCTACGACTGTGTCGGCGATGTGCGTGGTCGCGGCCTCCTCGTGGGACTCGAGGTCGTCACCGACAAGGAGTCCAAGAAACCCGCCCCGGAGCTCGGCGCGGCGATCACGCGACGCTGCTTCGAGCTCGGCTTGTCGATGAACATCACCGCCCTGCGAGGCATGGGCGGCGTGTTCCGCATCGCACCACCCCTCACCATCACCGACGACGAGCTCGACCTCGGCGTCGCGATCCTCGATCAAGCCATCGCCGACGTTGCGGGCTGAACAGGCTGAACACCGACGACGCCAAGTCGGCGGAACCCGGTCCGAGGCGGGCGAGCCGGAATACGACGCTGACGAGCGAGGTTGCCGTCGAGTACCTGACATCGAGAGGATCGCCAATGGGACTGACCGCTGACCTTCCCACCGATCGCCGCGCCCGCGTCGAGTCGCGTCTGCAAACCAACCTGATGGCGTGGCTCACGACCGTGAACCCGGCAGGGCGACCTGACTCGGTACCGGTCTGGTTCCTCGTACGCGACGACGACACCATCCTCGTGTACAGCCAGCCCGGGAAGGCGAAGCTGCGCAACATCGAAGCCAACCCGAACGTCGCACTGGGACTCGATGTCACAGACATCGGCCGGGACATCATCCGTTTCGAGGGGACGGCCGTGCGCGCGACAGAGCATCCACCGGCTGACGGCGTCCCGGAGTACGTCGCAAAGTACGTCGAGCGCATCGGAGCCATCTTCGGGACACCCGAACGATTTGGTGAAGCCTTCTCGGAGGCCATCGTGATCACCCCGACCAGGCTTCACGCCTGAGACCACGAACCCGAGCCGCTGTTCGGAGCATGACCAGATGCGCGTACTGATGACCGGGGCGGCTGGACGCATCGGACAGTGTCTGATGGCCGGGCTCGCTTCCGCCGGCCACGACGTGCGCGGCGTCGACGTCGTGGCAGCGGGCGACGACGTGATCGTCGCCGATCTCGCTCGCGAGGGGGACGTACTGGCCGGGCTGATGGACGGTGTCGATGCCGTCGTGCACCTCGCCGCGATCGCCGCCGAGACCGACTTCGAGACCGCCGTCGACACCCACATCGGCCTGACTCATCGTGTGCTCGAGGCGGCGGTCACCAACGGTGTCCCGCGGGTGGTGTACGCCAGCAGCAACCACGCCGTCGGATTCACGCCGCGAACATCGATGCTCGGGATCGACACGAGGGCCCGACCCGACTCGTTCTACGGCTTCGGCAAAGCCGCCTGCGAGGCCTTGTGCAGCCTGTACCACGACCGCCATGGCCTCAGTGTCGCCTGCCTCCGCATCGGCAGCTTTCGCGACCGACCGACCACCCGACGCCACCTGTCCACGTGGCTGTCACACGGTGACGCCATCGGGCTCGTCGACGCCTGCCTGCGCTCGCCCGACCTCGGGTTCGCCGTCGTCTACGGCATCTCGGCGAACACCCGCGCGTGGTGGGACCTGGATTCCGCCCGATCGCTCGGCTATCAGCCACGCGACGACGCCGAGGACTGGGCTGGCGAGATCGAGAGCACGCCGACATCGGACAACGACGACCTCGACGGACGCTACGTCGGCGGCGACTTCGCGCGGCCGAACTGACACCGACCGCAGGTCAGCCGGCTTTCCACGCCTGAGGCTGGAGGAACTCGTCGAGCGGTACCCGGCCGGCGAGGTTGTCGATGATGCCGACGAGTCCGGCGAACACGCACTCGGCGACCAGCTGCAGTAGGTCGGCGTCGGTCAGCCCGGCGTCGTGAGCTTGCCGGACCACCTGTTCGGTGACTTTGCCGCGCTGTGTTGCGACATCGCGTGCGAACGCGTAGACGGCGGCGTGAACGGGATCGTTCGGCTCGTCGCCGGCCCGCATGGCGTCGAGATCGGCCGCGTCGACGCCGAGGGTGCTCAGCACGGTGGAGTGGAACGCCACGCCGTACGCGTTGTCGACGGCAACGCCGACTGCCACGCCGGCGATCTCGCGGTGGACTGGAGCGAATGTCGGGTCCGACACAGTGCGGCGCAGCGCGTCGAATGCTGCGAGCAGGGTCGGGCTGGCGGCCGCGACGGCCGCCAGGTTGGGCACGCGGCCGAGGTCGGTGGCGATGCCGTCGAGAATCGGTCGGGAGGATGTGGGTGCATCGTCGGGGGTGAGGACGTGAAGGTTCATGACGACATCATTCGATCGGCGCGGCCCGGCAGCCATTCCCCCGCAGGGAAGCGACGTCGTGTCGGGTCGCGCCTAACGTCGCCGACGTGTCGAGGCCGGCGATGACGGAGCGCACCGCGCTTGGCGACCTTGTCCGCTACTGGAGGCGGGTGCGGTCGATGAGCCAGCTCGACCTGGCCGTGGCCGCGTCGACGACGCCGCGATACATGAGCTTCGTCGAGACGGGCCGGGCCCAAGCCAGCCGCGAGATGGTGCTTCGACTCGCGGTCGCTCTGGACGTTCCGCTGCGTGATCGCAATGGGCTGCTGGTGGCAGCCGGGTTCGCCCCGCTCTACCCCGAACACGGCATCGACCACCCGGCGGTCGAGCGGGTCATGGCCGCGCTCGACCGAGTGCTCGAGCAACACGCGCCGTATCCGGCGGTCGTGATGGACCGGCGCTGGGACATCGTGCGTGTGAACTCCGGGGCGTCCCGCCTGTTCACCGACCTGTGCGCGCCCGAACCGGTGCCCGACCCCGCGAACGTGCTGCGGTTGATGCTGGAGCCCGGGCCGGTGCGCGCCGCCGTCGAGAACTGGGACGAGGTCGCGCCATCGCTGCTGGAACGAGCCCGACGCGAGGCGGTCGGCGGCGTGATGGACCTGATGACGGCGGAGCTCGTGCAGCGGCTTCGCACGGGTGTCGACGCCGCGGTGTTCGCCGCCGCGCCACGCTCGATCTCACCACTGATCCCAGTGGTCGACGTGCACTTCACTCACGGCGGCACCACGTTGCGGTGGTTTTCGATCATCTCGACGATCGGAACGCCCGTCGACGTCACCGCTCAGGAGCTGCGCTTGGAAGCGTTCTTCCCGTCCGACGACGAAACAGCAGCCCGTTGGGACGTCATCAGCGCCACCTCCCGGTGACTGCCGATGCCGCGTTGACGGATCCAAGCTGAGCCGGCGAATTCCCTCGTGGGCGCGACTCAGGTCGGCGAGCGCAGCGTTGCGAGTTGCTCGGTCAGCTCCGCGACGAAGGCTTCGATGTTCTCCGGTTGTTGGCCGTGGCGGGTCGCGTAGTACCAGGTGCGCGCTTGCGGTGTGGCGCCGACTTGCACGGTGGCGATGTCGTGGGTCGGCAGGTAAGGCGCGACGATCCACGACGGAAGGATCGTCACGACATCACTGCCGGACGCGACCATCTCGATCATCAAGTCCGGGCTGATCGGCGGCGTGGTCAGGCGCCGCGGCTGGGCGCCGATGGGGACGGGGAGCGGCACGGGCGGCACACGGTTCTGGTCGTAGCTCTCGCACAGCATCAGGTGGACATCGATGAAATCGGGCGCGGCGACGTGGGCCCGGTCGGCCCACGGGTGGGTGCGAGGGACGACCGCGCGCAGCTCGTCGTCGAAGATCCGTTGCAGCCGTACGCGATCCGCCTGGCGGTCGAGCTTGTTGATGAACGCGACGTCGATCCGTTCGTCGAGGAGCGCCGAGATGATCTCGTCGTCGGGCACTTCCTCGATGCGTACCTCCGCACCCGGCTCGCGCTCACGAAGCGCTCGGAGCACCTCGGGCAGCCATTGGTAGGTGGTTGCGCACTGCGTCGCAACCCGCACTGGTTGACGACGGTTGCCGACGATCTCGCCCACGTCGACCCGCGCGGCTCGCAGCTCGCCCAAGGTGACGTGCGCGGCACGCAGCATCCGGCGACCTGCGGCGGTGGCGACGAGGCGGCGACCGCGGCGATCGAACAGGGGCGTCGCCAGGCGCTCTTCGAGCCGGATCAGGCGTTGGCTCAGCGCCGGCTGGCTCACGTAGAGGTGCCGGGCGGCGGCCGTGAGCGTCTCGTGGCGGCCGAGCGCATCGAGCAGCTCGAGGTCGCGAACATCGACATCCATAACGTGACGTTACACAATGGATCCAAAGTTCGTCGTAGTCCTATGGATCGGATTCCTCTACCGTGCCCGACATCCCCTCGGAGACCCCCCAAGAGAAATGTAAGAGGAGCACGTCATGACCACCGTTGCGATCGTCTACCACAGCGGCTTCGGCCACACCCGAGTACAGGCCGAGGCCGTCCGGGATGGTGCCGCGTCCATCCCCGGCACGACCGTCCACCTCGTTCCGGTCGAGGATCACGAGCAGCACTGGAGCGAGATCGACGAGGCCGACGCGATCGTCTTCGGCGCGCCGACCTACATGGCCGGCGCGTCCGCACCGTTCAAGGCGTTCCTCGACGCCACCTCCGGGCGCTGGAGCGAGCAGCGGTGGAAGAACAAGCTGGCCGCCGGGTTCACCAACTCAGCCGGTCTGAACGGCGACAAGCTCGCCACCCTCCAGCAGTTCGCGCTCTTCGCGATGCAGCACAGCATGATCTGGGTCGGGCTCGGGCTGCTTCCGGGCAACCACACCGCAGAAGGCTCGTCCGACGACCTCAACCGCCTTGCCGGGTTCCTCGGCGCGATGGCGCAGTCCAACGCCGACCAAGGCCCCGAGCTCGTCCCGCCGCTCGCCGATCGTCGCACCGCCGAACACTTGGGACGGCGCGTTGCCGAGGCCGCCGCGCGTTGGTACGACCCGCACGAAGCCCTCGCCGAAGCGACCGCATGAACGTCGAACACGACTCCGCACGTCGAGCGGCGGTCGGCACCGTCGGGGCGCCACTGCAGCTGTACTTCGACGGGCTCTACAACAGCGACACCGAACGGCTCGCCCAGGCGTTCCACCGCCAAGCCATCTACGCGTCGGCGACGGACGGCGACCTCGTGCACATGACGATGCCCGACTACTTCGCGATGGTCGATGGCCGCCCGTCGCCGGCGTCGCGAGGGGAGCGACGCACCGACCGTGTGGTGTCGATCGACTTCGCCGGGCCCGTGACGGCCCTCGCCCGCGTCGAGTGCTCGATCGGGCCGAAGCACTTCACCGATCTGCTCACGCTGGTCCACGTCGACGGCCGCTGGCAGATCATCGCCAAGGTCTTCCACTTCGACCTCGAAGCCATCGAGCGCTGACATGCCGTACGTCAACATCAAGATCACCAACGAAGGTGCCAGCAGCACTCAGAAGGCGGCGCTGATCAGTGGCGTCACCGAGTTGCTCGTCGGCGTGCTCGGCAAGGACCCCGCCACCACGTTCGTCGTCATCGACGAGGTCGACACCGAGCATTGGGGCATCGGCGGGCTCCCCGTCGAGGAGTACCGCAGGCAGCAACGTCGATGACATGACGTGACCGACCCGCCGGCATGCGAGTCGGGGTGGGCATCGTCACGCGTGCGTGTCGAGGTGGGCCTCGCACGCGTGCGAGTCGGGGTGGGCCGTAGTTCGTCACCGCGCGTGCGGGTCGGGGTGGGCCTGCCTCGTCACCACGCGTGCGGGTCGGGTGATCCGCTTCGGCGCTCGGCTTCGAACTATGCGAGTGGAGAGGACTTGCCTCATGGAGGAACGCCATCGGGCCTCGTGGGCGGAGCGGGTTCTGGTCGAGCGCCTGTCGGGCGGCGACGAGACGGCACTCGTCGACCTGTACGACCGGTACGCCGGCTTCGTCTATGGGCTGGCGGTGCGGACACTCGTCGATCGGCAGGCCGCTGAGGACCTCACCCAGGATGTGTTCGTGTCGCTCTGGGAGCATCCGGAGCGCATCGAGTCGGGGCGCGGGACCCTGCGCGGCTTCCTCGGGACGCTCACCCACCGCCGTGCGGTCGACGCGGTCCGCCGGGAGGAGGCGCGTCGGCGCCGGGAGACGCGGGTGGCACGGGCGGAGGGTGACGTGCCCGACATTGCCGAGACGGTGCTCCGATCGGACACGACGGGCACGGTGTTACGGGCCCTCGACGTGCTGCCCGAGGCGCAGCGGCGGGCACTGGAGCTCGCCTATTTCCACGGGTACACGTACCGGCAGGTCGCCGACGTGTTGGGCATTCCGGAGGGCACGGCCAAGTCGCGGCTCCGCCTGGCGTTGGCCCGCATCGCCGAAAACCTCGGTGCCGAAATGAGCGAGCGGAGTGAACGATGGACATGAATGGCGACTTCCCGAGGGCTCCGGTCTCACCGGACGATCTGGCCGTCTACGCGCTCGACGCGCATGACGCCGACGATGCCGCGGCCATCGTCGCCCACCTCGACTCCAGTCCCGACGTCGCGCGGTGGGAGCAGGACCTGCGTTCCGCGGCCGGCGAGTTCGCCGCCGCGGTCGTCAACGACGTCACGCCCGCCCCGGACCTGCGGTCGCGGGTGCTCGCCGAGGCACGCCGCCGCCGACAGCCCGCGGCGGTGGTTGCCGGCTCCTCGCCGATCGACGTGCACCGCGTCGAGGCAGCGCGGGCCATCCAGCTGCTGCGCGACCTGGCGGTCGACGACTGGGCCTGCCCGGTCGACCCGCGCCGAGTTCGCCGGCTGGACCGTCCACGATGTCGTGGTGCACCTGGTGGCCAACGAGTCGCTGCTGGCCAACCAGCTCGGTGTGCCGGTGCCCGGCATCCCCGAGACCGCCACCGACAACGAGGAGCGCACCGCCCAGGCCCGGGCCCGACACGCTGGCCGCCCGCCGACGTACGCGGTCGCCGAGTTGGAGGCTGCGGCCGAAGCGGTCGACACGGAGCTCGCGGTCCGGGGCGAGGCCCGCCTCGACGAGCGGATCGATTGGTGGGGCGGGCGTGCCGCCACGCGTGTCGCGGTGCTGGTGCGGGCCTTCGAGACGTGGACCCACGCGGACGACATCCGTCGTGCCATCGGCGTGGCGATGGTGCCCCCACCTTCGCCGTCGCTCCTCACGATGACCGAGACCGGGTGCGGCCTCGTGCCGAGCATGCTCGCCGCCCGGGATGCGTACCACCCCGGCCGGCTCGTCCGCTTCCGCTTCACCGACCTCGGGGGCGCCGCGTGGGACGTCGACCTGGGAATCGTCGGCGGGGCCCGTCCAGCCGGCGACGACGCGGTCGATGCGGAGATCGCCACCGAGGCCGTCGCCGTGTGCCGGACCATCAGCGCCCGGCTCGACCCCCGCGAGCTGACCTACGTCGTCGTCGGCGATGAGCGGCTGGCCCGCGACGTTGTCGACGCTCTCCCTGCCCTGGCGGTGCTCTGACCGCTCCAGCGATCGGCGGACCGGCGAGGACTGATCCGACCCGCGCCGCGGCTTCGAACATCGACGTGCGTGCTGACCCGGTTGCATTGATGGATCGCATCGCCGAGGGCGATGAGCCGGCGTTCGCCGAGCTCTACGACGAGCTGCGCGCCCACGGTCTACGGCATCGTGCGGCGGGTCGTGCGCGATCCCGCCCGATCCGAGGAGGTCACTCAAGAGGTCTTCGTCGAGTTGTGGCGCCAGGCAGCCCGTTTCGACTCGGCCCGCGGTGGTGTGCGTGGCTGGGCCGCGACGATCGCCCGTCGACGGGCGGTCGACCGCGTGCGGTCGGAGCAATCGCTGCGTGACCGCCAGCTCCGCGACGCGGCGACTCCGGCGGGCGTTCCCCTCAGCCCGCCGGACGTCGCGATCGACGCACTCGATCGCGACCGGGCACGCCGGGCACTCACCGAGTTGAGCGAGGCCCAACGGCAGGCACTGGAGCTCGCCTACTTCGACGGTCTGACCCACGTCGAGATCGCCGAGCGGCTCGGAGTTGCACTCGGAACCGTCAAGGCCCGGAGCAGGGATGGGATGATCCGCCTGCGGTGCCTGATGGCAGCGTACGGATGAACGACTACGAGCACCGTTCTCATTCGTCCGGGGTCTCTTCGAGTCACGCGTTCTCCAGGAGGATCTCGGCCGCCCGCCGAGCCTGACGCGCCGGCTCGGGCGAACGGAGCAGGGCGGCGGCCACCATTGCGCCGTTGGCGAGGATGAACAGTTGCTCGGCGAGCGCCCGGGGGGCGCCCGCCCGCGCGGCCAGGTCGGCGAGGAACGCGACGAACGCCTGCTTCTGGTCGGTCACGGCCGAGGCCACCGGCTCGGACACCGTGCTCATCTCCCCATACGCGTTGATGAACGGGCAGCCCCGGTAGCCCGGCTCGGTGAACCAGTCGTAGAGGAAGTCGAACACGCTGAGCAGCCGCGCGCGTGGGTCCGACAGCGTGGCCACGTGCTCGGCGAGCGCGCCCTGGAATGACCGGTCGCGGCGGCGCAGCACCGCCTCGGCGAGCTGCTCCTTGGCCGGGAACATCTTGTACAGCCGCTTCAGCGACACACCGGAGTCGTCGCGGACCTGATCCATCCCGACGGCGCGGATCCCGTGCTCGTAGAAGAGCCGGTCGGCGGCGTCCAGCACGAGCGTGCGCGCCGTCTCGTCGTCCATCGTCACCACCCCTTGCGCAGAGAACCAACGTTCTCTATAGTACCAGACCTGGTGGAGAACGGTGGTTCTCCCCCCGCCACATTACGGCGACAATCCAACGACAGGAGCTCCCATGACGACGTTCACGACTCGGTACCGCACCACGACGGTGCGCGGGCACGAGATCTTCTACCGGACCGCCGGCGACCCGGCGAATCCGACCGTGGTGCTGCTCCACGGCTTCCCGGCCAGCTCGTTCATGTACCGAGAGCTGATCGCCGAGTTGTCCGACTCGTACCACCTGATCGCCCCCGACCACCTCGGGTTCGGGCGCTCGGCCACACCATCCGTGCAGGAGTTCGAGTACACGTTCGACGCCCTGACCGCCATCACGAGCGAGCTGCTCGACCAGCTCGGCCTGGACCGGTTCGCGCTGTACATGCAGGACTACGGCGCCCCGATCGGGTTCCGGATCGCCAGCCAGCAGCCGGCCCGGATCACCGCCTTGATCAGCCAGAACGGCAACGCCTACCTGGATGGCATCACGCCGTTCTGGGAGCCGCTGCTCGCCTTCGCGGCGGACGGCGTGACGAACGCCGAGCCGGTGCGGGCCAGCCTCGAACCGGCCGGGCCGCACTGGGCATACACGCACGGCGTGCCGACCGACCGGCTGGACCGGGTGTCGCCGGACAACTGGACGATCGACCAGGCCGGGCTCGACCGGCCCGGCAACAAGGAGATCCAGCTCGCGCTGTTCCGCGACTACCGGTTCAACCTCGAGTTGTATCCGAAGTTCCAGGAGTACTTCCGCACCCACCAGCCTCCGACGCTCGCGGTGTGGGGCGCGCACGACGAGATCTTCGGCCCGGACGGTGCGCGGGCGTTCGCCCGGGACCTGCCCGACGCCGAGATCCACCTGCTGGACGCCGGGCACTTCGCGCTCGAGTCCAGCGGCGAGGAGATCACCAACCTGGTCCGCTCGTTCCTGCGCCGGGTGCTGTGACGGCGGGCGCGCCGGCACCGGTCGCGGCGACCCCGGACGCGTCTGCGTCCGGGTCGCCGGGGCGCGTCACTTCGCGAGCGCTGCCGCGTCCGTTGGTCGCGCTGTTCGCGGTCGCGTGCGGGCTGGCGGTCGCGAATGTCTATTACGCACATCCGGTCCTGGACGCGATCGCTGCGAGCTTCGGCATCAGCCAGGCGACCGTCGGCATCGTCGTGACCGTGACGCAGATCGGCTACGGCATCGGCCTCGTGTTGTTGGTACCGCTCGGCGACGTGCTCGACCGCCGGCGGTTGATCGTCACCCAGCTCGTGCTATCGACCGTGGCTCTGGTCGTCGTCGGCACTGCGCCTTCGACGATCGTGCTCCTCGCCGGCATGGTCATGGTCGGTGTGCTCGCGGTTGTCACCCAGGTGCTCGTGGCGTTCGCCGCGACCGTCGCCGGCGAGCACGAGCGCGGTGCCGTCGTCGGCACCGTGACCAGCGGTGTCGTCATCGGCATTCTGCTGGCCCGCACGTTCGCCGGCGCGATCACCGACGTCGCGGGGTGGCGGGCCGTCTACCTCGTGTCGGCCGCGCTCACGCTGACCGTCAGCGCGTTGTTGTCACGGTTCCTGCCGAGCCTGCCCCGACCAGCGCGGCGGATCGGCTACCGACGGTTGCTGCGCTCGATGGTCACGCTGTACGCGACGGAACGGACGCTGCGGATCCGGGCCGCCTTGGCCATGCTGATCTTCGCCGCCTTCAACGTGCTCTGGACGTCGCTCCTCCTGCCGCTGCGCGAGCCCCCGCACTCGATGTCACATGGCGCGATCGGGTTGCTCGGCCTGGTCGGAGCGGCGGGCGCGCTCGGTGCCGCGCGGGCCGGCCGGCTCGCCGATCGCGGTCTCGGCAGGGTCACCACCGGCTCGGCGCTGGCGCTGCTGTTGGTGTCCTGGCTGCCGATCGCGCTCGTGCGGCACTCGCTGGTGGCGCTCGTCGTCGGTCTCGTGACGCTGGACCTCGCGGTCCAGGCCGTACACGTGACGAGCCAGAGCATGATCTACAAGATCGATCCGGCAGCGCGTAGCCGGCTCGTCGGTGCGTACATGGTGTTCTATTCGATCGGCAGCGCCGGCGGCGCGATCGCCTCGACGGCCGTCTACGCCCGGGCCGGCTGGACCGGAGTGTGCGCGTTGGGCGCCGCGATCAGCGGTACGGCGCTGGCCGTGTGGGCGAACGCCGAGCGTCGCCGGAGCAGTCGACGACGGACGAGACCGGCGAGGACTGATCCGGCCCCTGCACCAGTTTCGAACATGGAGCACTGTCGGAGCTGGTCGCCCACCCCCCTTTCTGGGCGGCCAACGGGAGGAGTGGGTATGAGATCGATTTCGGTGATTGTCGGCGCGAGCCTGCTGATCGGGCTAGCGACCGTCTCGCCGGCCGTGTCCGGAGGGCTGGAGGTCCAGGCATCCCCGCCCGCCGCGTCCGAAGACGCGACGATCGCGTCAGCACACGGCTACGAGGTGTTCCGGCCGTACGGTGCGCCGGACGGCCTGAAGGACGAGTTCGAGCAACTCGCGGCGGAACACTCGGACATCACCAAGCTCGTCACGATCGGCCAGACGGTGCAGGGCGAGGACATCGTCGCCCTCAAGGTGTCCCGGCACGCCAGCCGCATCCGTGACGGGCGCCGGCCGGCGACCCTCTACGTCGGCGGCCAGCACGGCCGGGAGTGGATCAGTCCCGAAACCGTGCGCCGCCTCGCCCATCACGTGGTCGACGGCTACCGCACCGACCGCGGCCTCACCGACCTGATCGACACGACCGAGCTGTGGTTCGTGCCGGTCGCCAACCCCGACGGCTACGACTACTCATTCACACCTGGCAACCGGCTGTGGCGCAAGAACCTGCGCGACAACGACGGCGACGGCCGGATCACCGCCGTCGACGGCGTGGACCCCAACCGCAACTACCCGACCAAGTGGGGCTACGACGACGAGGGCTCATCGCCCGATGCCGGCAGCGAGGCCTACCGGGGAACGGGTCCCGCCTCCGAGCCCGAGACCCAGGCCGTCGATCGCCTGATGGCGCGAGTCGGCTTCGAGTTCCTCGTCAACTACCACTCCGCCGCCGAGGGGGTGCTGTACGGCACGGGCTGGCAGGTGGCCACGCCCACACCCGACGACGCGCTGTACGAGGCCCTGGTGGGCGACCAGTCCTCGCCTGCCGTGCCCGGCTATCTCCCGGGACTGACGGCGGACCTGTACAGCGGCAACGGCATCCTCGACGAGCATGCCCACATCGCCTATGGCACGCTCGGTGTGCTCGTCGAGATGAGCCAGTGCCAAACTGTCGCCTCGAGCGACCCTGCCGACGAGTGGGATCCGGCCGACTGCGCGAGCGCGTTCCACTTCCCGGACGACGAGGCGCTGGTGGAAGCCGAGTTCCGCAAGAACCTGCCGTTCGCCCTCTCCATTGCCCAGTCGGCCGCCGATCCGGCCGACCCGGTGACCGTGACGGGGCGGCAGGTGCCCGAGTTCGTGGTCGACAGTTTCGACGTGTCCTATGGCGACCCGCAGACCGTCGCCGTCGTCGCCCGACGCGACCAGCACACACAGCGTCTCGAGTACCGGGTCAACGGCGGGCCAACCCGGCGGGCCCACATCCGCGAATGGAAGGGCGGTGAGCGCTACGGCGACGAGCGCGACCGCTACTACGCCGAGCTCCGGGGCGAGGTGAAGGACACGCGGCCGGGTGACTCGGTGGAGGTGTGGTTCACGGCCCGCCGCGACTCGCGCCACGTCGAGAGCGAGCACTTCACCTACACCGTGGCATCCGACAGCGGCGCCGACGCGCTGATCCTCGCCAGTGAGGACTACACCGGCGTCAACCCCACGTACCCCGCCGGGACGGCGGAGCCGAAGTACGTCGACGAGTACGCCGCCGCCCTCGACGCCAACGACATCACCCACGCGACTTGGGACGTGGACGCCCAGGGTGTCCCGCATCCCCTCGGCGTGCTGAGCCACTTCGACGCCGTGGTGTGGGAGACGGGTGACGACCGCCTGGTGCAAGACCCTGAGGACGCGCTCACCGACACGTTCCTGTTCGGACCCGTCCCAGACATCGCCGTCGCCGAGCGCCAGCAGTACCTGACGCTGGC
The DNA here is from genome assembly GCA_963776935.1 of Ilumatobacteraceae bacterium. GTDB lineage: Bacteria > Actinomycetota > Acidimicrobiia > Acidimicrobiales > Ilumatobacteraceae > JALOLG01. The sequence continues at coordinate 1,616,675 of CAVZOP010000002.1, forward strand.
GGTGCGCGACTACCTCAACGAGGGCGGCAAGCTCGTCCAAGCGGGCGAGAGCACGCAGTACCACGGCCTGCTCGGCCGGTCGCTCGGCGGCATCTTCTACGGGCTCGCCGGGGCGCCGGAACAGGACTGCGCGATCACCCGCGACTTCCTGACCGACTGCCTGCTGCTGTCCGACGATTTCGCCCAGTACTACCTCGGTGCGAGCCAGCGCGCCACGTTCGTGCGTCCCGCCGCCATCGACGGCCGCGGCCCGCTCGACGGGGCGACAGCCGCGTTCGGTGGGCCCGCCGTTGACGCCAATCCGCTCAACGAGGCCGGGGCGTTCTCCCTCACCAGCGACGTGCTCCCAGCCGAAGACTTCCCGCAGTTCGCGGGGACAGCAACGAGCGCATACCGCGGCGCGGCCACCGTCAACCCGTTCGGTCCGGTGGAAGGAACCCGCTACGCGGGCGCCCTCCAGGTGCCGGTGTCGTACCAGCGGATCGGCCGCACGGTCGACCTCACCGGCGTCCCCACCACGGATGTGCCGACCCTGCGGATGAAGCTGTCGTACAGCACCCTGCTGACGTTCCACCACGTGATCGTCGAGGCGGCGCCGTCGGGCACCGATCAGTGGACGACGCTGCGCGACCTGAACGGCCGCACGTCGTCGAGCCCACCATCGGGGTGCGCGGAAGGGTCCAACCCCCTCCTGCCGCTCCACCCGTTCTTGACCCACTACCTGTCGCCGGGTAGGCCCTGCGGGGCGACCGGCACCACCGGGTCGTGGAACGCCTTCACCGGCGAGTCGGGAGGGTGGGTCGATGCCGCCTTCGACCTGTCGGCCTACGCCGGCCAGCGGGTCGAGGTGAAGGTCAGCTACGTCACCGACCAGGTCGACGCCGGGGTCGCCGGAGGGATCGGTGTGTTCGTCGACGACACCAGGCTGACCGTCGGTGGCGCGGTCGTCGAGGCCGATGGGTTCGAGGCCGACGGCGGTGCCTGGGCCGTCGAGGGCCCTCCCGCCGGCAGCCCACCGGGCACCCAAGGCAACTTCGCCATCACGCAGGAGCTGATCCCGGTCGCCGCCTCCGTCGCCACGGAGGACACGGGTCTGCTCGGCTTCGGCATCGAGTCCCTCGCCACCCCTGCCGAGCACGCCGACGTACTGGGCCGCGTCATCATCGCCCCTGCTCGGGCGTTGACGGGATCGACGCGCCCCTACCCGACTGTGTGCTTCCAGCGGTTGAGGAACGTGACCTCCCGCGCCGGTCGTCGGGGGGCGGCCGTGAACGTCTCGCCGGTGTAGTAACCGACGGCGAGAAGGCAGACCTGGGTGACGGTGGGTGGGATGCCGAGGAGGTCGCCGATCTCGGATTCGTGCTCGAGGTGGAACGTCGTCCATGCCGAGCCGATGCCCCGCGCCCGTGCCGCGAGTTGGAAGCTCCACACCCCCGGCAGGACCGAGCCGTAGTACGCCGCCGCGCCGCCTTGCGTCGATGGGTCGAGCGGAGGTCGGTCGAGGCGCAATGCGATGACGAGCGCCGGAACCTCGGCGAGGTGCTCGACGAGGAACTCCGCCGAATCGATCACCTTCTGGCTCCGGTCATCGGTGCGGAGCTCGGCGTTCGCCGCGAGATAGGGCCGACCGACGTCAGCGAACCGTTCGGCGATCTGAGCTTTGAGGTCCCCGTCGGTGACGATCATCCAACGGTTGCGCTCGAGGTTGCCACCCATCGGGGCGTGGTTGGCGACCTCGATGATCTCCAACAAGGTGTCGGTCGGGACCGGCCGTGCGAGGTCGAGCCGCTTTCGCACCTGCTTGGTCGTGGTCAGCAGTCGATCGACCTCGTCGAGGTCGAATCCGGTCGTGGGATGTGTGCTCAATGTCGGTCCTCCGTCGTCCGCGGCCACACGATCACCATGTTCGACGAGATCCTCGTGACCCTCACCTCCATCGCAACCACCCTATGAGCTGGGACGGCGCGGCCCGGCCCGGCGGCATCTGGACGTGTGCGGAAGGGAGTCAGAGATCGAACAGCGAACCAATGGCCAGCGACGCGAGCATGGCCGCAACGCCGACGCCGACGTTCCTGACGATGGTGCGAGCCACAGCGACCTGGCCCCAACGTGCGAGAACGAGCGATGTCAAACCAAACGACAATGCGACGGCGAAGAAGGTGGTCGGCAGCCTCGAACTCCGCGGGGTGGACACGATCGTGGCCTCGACGATGAGCGCTCCGACAGCAAAGGCAATATCCGCGAAGGCGGCGGTGACGATGGGCCGCAGTCTGAGTTTCAGCACCTTGGTCGCGTCACGTAACTGACCGCACGGGTCAGTGAGTTCGCGGCGGCCCTAATCTGCGCCTGATGGGGACCATCAGCGGCATCTCGGACAGTTTCATCGACGACTTCGCTGCGCTCGATCCGGTCGAGGCCGTGCGGGACATGGGCGTCGGACTCGACGCCGACACGATGACCGACTACTCACCCGACGGCCAGGCGGCGATGGCCGACATGTACCGGCGCACACGGGAGGCGCTGGCCGCGGCGACGCCCGACGACGAGTCCGAGCGACTCGGCGCCGGCTACCTCGACGACCTCTGCGCCACCGGCATCGCTCTCATCGAGACGGGCGAGCGTTCCTGCTTGCTCAGCGAGCTCGGTGGGCCGCAGGCGGCGATACGGCAGCTGTTCGACCTCCTCGATCACGGGTCGCCGGAGGCGTGGGAGCGGATCGGGATCCGGCTGGGAAAGGTGCCGGCGGCCATCGACGGCTACCGCCGAGACCTTGCCGCCGGCCTGGCCGCCGGTCACCGGTCGACCGTCCGGCAGGCCGAGGCCGTCGCCGACCAGTGCGCCACGTGGGCGGGCAACGGCGATGGTGGTTGGTTCGGCGCGTTCGTGGCCGAGGCCGCCGATCTGACGCTCGACGCACTTGCCCGTGACGCAGCCGCCGCCTACGGCGAGCTGGCCACGTGGCTGCGGCAGTCGTACGCGCCGGCGGCGTCGACCGAGGACGGAGTCGGCCCCGATCGATACCGGGTGTGGGCGATCGCCATGCTGGGCGCCGACCTCGACCTCGACGAGAGCTACGAGTGGGGCTGCGACGAGCTCGCCCGTCTCGAGGCGGACAAACTCCTCGAGTGCGACCGGATACTGCCCGGCGCCGACTTCGACGCCGTGTGCGACTTGCTGCTCACCGACCCGGCCCGCGCGGTCCACGGCGTCGAGGCCTACCGGCTGTGGCTCCAGGACCTGGTGGACGAGGCGACCGAGGGGCTCGCGGGCTCGCAGTTCGACATCCCCGATTCGCTGCGTCGCTGCGACGTCGGGATCCCGCCGGTGGGGACGGCCGCGGCGCCGTACTACACGCCCCCCAGCGAGGACCTGTCGCTGCCCGGACGCGTCTGGTTCCCGACCCTCGGCGAGGTGTCGTTCCCGATGTGGGCCGACGTGACCACGGCGTACCACGAGGCCGTCCCGGGACACCACCTCCAGTTCGGCTGCAGCTACATGGCCTCGCTCACCCGTGCCCAGCGCCTCGGGTTCCAGGCGGCTCACGGCGAGGGCTGGGCGCTGTACGCCGAGCGGCTGATGGACGAGCTCGGCTGGTTCCGCACGCCGGACACCCGGCTCGGGTTCCTGTCGTCGCAGGCGTTCCGCGCCGTGCGCGTCGTCGTGGACATCGGGCTGCACCTGGGGCGGACGGTGCCCGACGGGTTGCCGGGCACCGGCGAGCCGTGGAGCTTCGACACCGCCGTTGCCGCCCTGCGAGCCGCTGGTGGCCTGGCCGAGGAGTTCGCCCGCAGCGAGGTGCTGCGCTACTTGTCGTGGCCCGCTCAGGCGACGTGCTACAAGCTGGGCGAGCGGTCCTGGCTGGCCGGTCGCGAGGCGGCCCGCGCCGCGGCCGGGCCGTCGTTCGACCTGCGGTCCTGGCACGCCCGCGCCCTGGCCCTCGGCCCGCTCGGCCTCGACCGCTTGGAGCGAGAGCTCGCCGCGCTCTGAGTCGCGGTGCCCGACGACGGCCTCATCGATGCAACATTCGACGAGGTGGTCGGGGCTCCGCATGACCGCCAAGCAAAGTAGAGCACGGTGCGCCGCAGCTGATTGACTCGTGTCGTGAGCACCAACAGCTTCGACGACAGAGCCGCGACGTGGGACGACGACCCGGCGAAGGTCGAACACGTCGGTGCGGTGGCCGGCGCGATCCGCGAAGCCATCCCGCTCGACCCGTCGATGCGGATGCTCGAGTACGGCGCCGGCACAGGCCTCGTCACCCAGGCTCTTCGTGAATCCGTCGGTCCGGTCACATTGGTAGACACGTCGAAAGGCATGCGGGCGGTCATCCAGGACAAGATCGACGCGGGCGCCATCACCGACGCTCGGGTGTGGGACCTCGACCTGGCCACCCAGCCGGCACCCGATGAGCGGTTCGACCTCATCGTCACGGTGTTGGCGCTGCACCACATCAACAACCTGCACCCCGTGCTCGAACGTTTCGCCGAGCTGCTCGAGCGAGGCGGACATCTCTGTGCGGTCGACCTCGACGAAGAGGATGGGTCGTTCCACGGCGCCGACTTCGAGGGCCACCACGGATTCCAACGTTCGGAGATGTCATCCCATCTCGAGGACGTCGGCTTCACCGAGATCGCGTTCCGTGACTGCGGCGACGTCGTACGTGGAGGGGGCGTGAGGTATCCGCTGTTCCTGGTCACATGCATGCGAGGCGTTTCCGCACGGGAGTCGTGACGGCGTGGTACGCCGTCAAATCGTCGGAGCGGTCGACGGTGACGATGGGTGGATGACGTGTTGGTGATTCGCCCATTGGACGGAGAGAACCTGGACGAAGTCGCCCACCTGGTCGCCCGCGAACACAGTGCGGCCCGCAACGCTCAACCGTTGATTCCTGCCACGTTCCTGGAACCTCGGAACTGCCACGAAGCGCTCGCAGACCTGTTGGCGAACGGGTTCGTAGGTGTCGTCGCCGTCGACGACGGACGCTGCGTCGGAGTGATGTGCGGGCGAACCAGGGATGGCGTGGGCTTCGTCCCCGCCCACGGCCTGGCCGTCGAACCCGATCACGCCGATCCGACCGCGATCGCGGTGGGTCTCTTCGCCGAGTTGGCTCCAGTACTTCTCGATGGCGGGGCGTGGCGCTTCACGATCGACCATGTCGAGTTCGATCGGTTGGCGACGGCGTTGAGCAACCTCGAGCTCGGCAGGAGCAGTGTCTTCGGCACCCAGGTCCCTCGCCCGATCGAAGGCTCTTCGCCGGTAGACGTTCGTATCGCGACGCCTGACGATCTCGATGCCATCGCTGCGCTGTCTCAGATCGAGCTCACCCATCGCTCCGCACCGCCGATCTACGCTGCGACGCCACCGCAGCCCCTGACCGAGACACGCGCCATGCACGAGCGGCTGTTCGACGATGGAGCCGTGCATTTCCTCGCCCGCCGTGACGGCGACGATGTCGGACTGCTCACCGTGGAGTTCAGCTCGCCGGCACCACGGCTCTGTCCGCACGGCCAGCCATACATCGGGCCGACCGCGACTCATCCCCGTGCGCGCAACGCGGGCGTCGGGACTGCGCTCGTCCGTTTCGTGCTCGACTGGGCCAACACAGCCGGTCACGCCACGGTGTCGGTCGACTTCGACTCCGCCAACCCGCTCTCTCGGCCGTTCTGGCTCGGGCTTGGTTTCCAACCGACCGGCTACCGACTCCGGCGGGCCATCGCCGTCCACCACCAGCGGCGCTCACGCCGACGCTGATCGAAATGAGCGTGGCTACGTGGCCTCGGCGCGGGCGGCTTCGACCTGAGCAGCGGTGCACATGCCGGCTGCGTTCCAGTCGTCGAGAGCCTTGTTGAAGTCCTTCTGCGTCATGTGACCACCGTTGCGAGCATCCACCCAGGCGCGCATGGTGGAATCGAGCGCGACCGGTGCCGAGGAATCACTGCGAGGTGCCACCACGTTGGCACCCATCACAGTTGGCGCGTCGCGTGTGTCGCGGGCACATTCGATCTCGGCCGCGATGCTGCCTGGCGGCGGTTCGTCGTCGAACCCGACCGCGTCGAATTGGGCGAGAGCGAAGGTCGGCCAATCGATGCTCGCTCGACTGGGGTCCTTGGGATCGATCACCGCCGGCACGACCGCGCCGGGTGCGGCGTCCCACTGGGCGTACGACGGCACCTCGTCGCGCGTCGAGACCGCCGAGCGTCCGTCAGGGAGTCGGAGCTCGACGTCCCAGTTCAGCGTCGGCATCCCCATCGTGGTGCAGCGCCGCAACGACACGATCGTGGCCTGCATCGGGAGCCATTTCTTCAAGTGCCGTTGCGCCCGTGCATCGAGTGCGGTGTCGACGATGCCGTCTGCTGGTGGCCTGCGAATCGACTCCTGGGCGAGGAACTGGCCCTCGAGGCCCCAGGCTCGCGCCATCGCGTCCCAGTCGAGGATCCCGCGGCCGCTGTCGAGCTTGGCCACGACCGGCACACCCAATCGCAGGCGGTGCGCCTCAGTCGGTTGGGTACGCACTCCGAAGCGTTGCGATCCGGTTCCGTCGAGCACCGACACCGCGAACTCCTTGCGAGTCGTCTCGTTGCTCAGCGAGAACTGGATCCCGGTGATGACCCCGTTCGCTGGCGTACCCCGCTCCTCCAGCTTGCGCACCCGGCGGATCGACGGCGCCAACGCCACTGTGAGCTCGGTCGCAACGTCGTAGTGAGTGTTGACCCCTGATGCAGCCTTCTTGAACCAAGCCAAGCGCACAACGTACCAACCGAACCCGAGGAGGTGATTGAGCCCAGGTGTCCCTGGGCGACGGCGAACCACGTCGGCAACGACTTCCACGCCGGCGTCGTCATCGACGTCGTCCAGTGTTGCACGCGGCGAGCGGTTGCTGGACGGCCCACATCGCGGCTGGGCTGCCTCGAGCGGGTCGACGTCAGGTGCGAAGTGCTGGAGGAAGGGTTCCTCGGGAGGAGACCATCACGAAGCCCCGGTCGTCGATCTGCAGATGGGCGATCGCAGGCATCGCCCACGTCGCGTCAACCGCCGGATCGCCGACGTCACGACCCCCGCCGCGTGGTGCTGAGTATCGTTCCGAGAAGTCCTTGTCAGCAGCGCGGGCGAGATGGGTGTTCAAGCGTGATCCGGAGTTCCGACCTGCTCGGTCGGCGCAGCGAGTGCGTGTTCCACGGCATGGGGCCGAGGTGTCGCCGAGCGTCGGCCGGCGTGAGCTGCTGGCAACCGGTGCGACTACCGCGAGCGCACCGTGACCAACCAGGCCGAGCTCACCCCGCAAGAAGCTCAGATCGCCCGTTTGGCTGCGGCGGGCGGGACGAACTCGGAGATCGGCAGCGAACTGTTCATCGGCCCCAGAACGGTCGAGTACCACCTCAGCAAGGTGTTCACCAAGCTCGGGCTCACCACCCGACGGGAGCTCCGCACGGTCGGCTCCCAGCTCGGGCCATGAGCCCTCGCCGAAGCATCGGGTCGCACGACTTGGTGCTGGCCGGTGGTCGCGTCGTCGATCCGGAGACCGGGTTCGACAGCGTGTGCGACGTGGGGATCGACGGTGACGCGGTCACGGCGGTCGGGGATCGTCTCGATGGCGCGATAACTGTCGACGTCGGCGGGCTCGTCGTCGCTCCCGGCTTCGTCGACCTCCACAGCCACGCGCACACGCTGCCGGGTCGGCGGCTGCAGGCGTGCGACGGGGTCACCACCGCGCTCGACCTCGAAGCCGGCCGCGCGCCAGTGGAGCTCGCATACGCCAGAGAAGCGCAGCGCGGGTCCCCGATCAACTACGGCTTCTCGGCGTCGTGGGCCGCCGCGCGCATGCACGTGATGGCCGGCGGCCCGCTCGACGGGGGTGCTGCGGCGATCTTCGGCGGGTTGGTCGGCACCGATTGGCAACAGGCTGCAACGGCTGCCCAACTGGCACGGATCGTCGACCAGATCTCGACCGACCTCGCCGCCGGCGCCGTCGGTGTCGGAGTGCTGATCGGCTACACACCCGGCGTCGACCCGGCCGAGTATCTCGCCGTCGCCGAACTGGCGTCCACCGCCGGGGTGCCGACGTTCACGCACTCGCGTGACATCGTCGAGTTGGCTCCCGACACGTTGATCGACGGCGCCGAGGAACTCGTCCGCGCGGCGGGCACGACCGGCGCGCACATGCACTACTGCCACATCAACTCGACGTCGGGACGCCACATCGATCGAGTGCTGGCGCTGGTCGGTCGCTGCCAGGCGGAAGGCTCCCGGGTGACGACCGAGGCCTATCCCTACGGGTCGGGATCGACGGCGATCGGCGCTTCGTTCCTCGCGCCGGAGCGGTTGCGCGAGCGCTTCCGCGACACGACCTCGATCACCTATCTGCGCACCGGTGAGCGCATCGCCGACGCGGCCCGACTCCGCGAGCTGCGAGCGGCCGACCCCGGCGGTCTCGTGATCGCCGAGTTCCTCGACGAGTCCGAACCCGACGACGCTGCGCTGCTGCGCCGATCCCTCGCGTTCCCCGACGCGATCGTCGCCAGCGATGCCATGCCACCGGTGTGGACCGACACCGCGGGCATGGACGTCACTGCTTGGCCCTTGCCGCCCGAAGCGGTCACCCACCCGCGCACTGCGGGCACGTTCGGGCGCGCCCTGCGGCTGTGGCGCCAGGAGGGCGCACCACTGATCGAGGCCCTCCGCCGCGCGACCTTGCTGCCTGCAGAGGTGCTCCAGGGCGCGGTTCCCGCGATGCGCCGCAAGGGACGCGTCCAGGCCGGCCTCGACGCCGATCTCGTCGTGTTCGACGAGGCGCGGGTGACCGACCAGGCGACCTACGACGTCTCCACGCGCCCGTCATCCGGCATCGCCCACGTGATCGTCGGAGGCACCTTCGTAGTGCGCGATGGCGAACTCGTGCCAGACGCACATCCCGGCAGACCAGTGCGCGCCTCGCCCCGATGACCGCTGACCGCTTCACTGCGATCTCACACCGGTGGCGTAGGCAGTGCCGCCCGCCCTGCGAGGGGCGGGCGGCACAGCTCAGTTCAGCGGGTGCTGTACGTATCGTCGCGGACGGTGACGACGCGGTCGGCGCGTCGCCTGCCGCCGAGGCCGAGCAGGCCGAGCAGGCCAACGAGACCGATCAGGCCCCAGTCGTCGAAGCCCTCCTCGTCATTTTCGTCGATCGGGTTGTCGATCGCCTCGACGTCGTTCGGGTCGTCCGGCGGCGTGGTGGCGAAAGCCGCCGAGGCCGGCAGTGCCGACAAAGCCGCTGCCATCGCGAGTGTGGTCATTGTCTTGCGCATCTCGTCGCTCCTTGGTCTGACGCGACCGGTGCTCGGCCGCGGTCCGGCCACCTATACCCCCGGTCGCATATGTCAAACCGATTCACTCACGAGGTCGTCGGCCTGTGGTCCTGCCGAGGGGTTGGGACTGCATCGAACTCGAGTCAATTTGTGTCCACGGCCGCCACACACGTCTGATCGCCCCGCGGATCGGGCATCATCGAGTCGAGACACGACGAAGGAGTACCGATGAGCGACCCGATGAAGCAGGCCTGGAACGACGTCGCTGAGGACTTTTCGATGCTGGGCCGGTTGATGAAGGAGCGCTACCAGGCCGCCCACCCGGGTGAGGCCGGCGATACCGCGGCTGCCGCCGGCGCGCAGGACGACGACGCCGCGCTCCGCGCCGCGTTCGACAAGCTCGTCGCGGCGGGCCGCGAGTTCAGTGACCGCGCCATCGACGTCGCACGCGACGCAGAGGTGAAGGCGCAAGCCAAGAGGGTGGCGGCGTCGCTCAACGACGCCGTGGCGGCCACCGCCGAGCTGCTCGGTGAGCAAGTCGATGGGCTGTTCAACCGATCCAACCGCGACGACCCGCCGCCCGAGGGGCCGACGTCGAAGACTCTGCCGACGAAGCCCACCAGCGACAACTGACGGATCGCTAGATCGTCGGCCAACGGCGCGAGTTGTCAACGCTGTCGGGCGTCGAAAGGCGGCCGAACCCGCCGGCGAGGCAATCGTGCCGTGATCCGCTGCCGCGACGCGCGGACGTAGTCTCGGGGGGTGGCCGAAGGGAAGCGTCGTTACACCGACGGTGTGCCCGAGGACGTCGAGATCCGGCTGCGCGAACTGTGCCTCGAGCTACCCGACGCGTACGAGGAGCGAGCATGGGTGGGGACCCGGTGGATGGTCCGCAAGCGGACGTTCGCCCACGTACTTGGCGTCGAGGTGGACGACGCGGACTCCTTGGTCGTGCTCTCGTTCCGCTCGGCGGGCGAGGAGCTGGAGACCCTGCGCCACGCCGGTCATCCGTTCTTCGTCCTCGGCTGGGGTCGTGATGCGATGGGCATGGTGCTCGACGACAACACCGACTGGGACGAGGTCCGCGAGCTGCTGACAGAGAGCTTCTGCGTCCTGGCGCCGAAGAAGCTGATCGCGCTCGTCGACCGCCCGACCACCGTCGAGCCCTAGGCGGTCGGACGGCCGCTCGCCCGCGTGTCATCCGGACGGCCGCCGTTACCCACCGCAAGCGTGTGGTACGCCCGGTATCAATCCTCGGCGATGTCGGCGTGATGATCGTGTGCCGAGGCCTCGGCCGCCTCGGCATCAGCTTTCGTCACGTGAACCGTGCCATCGGGATGATCTGGCGGACCGTAGATCGAGTACAGCTTGAGCTCGTCGCCACCGACGTTCACGACGTCATGCCAGGTGCCGGCCGGAATGATCATCGCCCAGTCGTCGGATACGGGATGTTCCTCGGCGACCTCATCGGCTGATCGACCGAGCTTCAAGACACCGGTGCCGCTCTCGACACGTAGGAACTGGTCGAGGTGGTCGTGCATCTCCCATCCGATGTCCTCGCCCGCGGCGAGCGACATGACGGTCAGTTGGATGTGCGTGCCGGTGTACAGGACGGTCCGGAAGTTGGTGTTTCGCACCGTCGCTTCCTCGACGTTGTCGATCCAGCCGAGCGAGCTCCTGGGTGACCTGGCTTCAGTCATGCTGTCGTTCTACACCGCCGACGGCGGCCCGGCCTCGACAAACGCCGCGCCGCGCCGGTGCGAGGACGGGCACGTCGACAGGCAGGCGGCGGCCGGACGATCGCGTCCGGGTTTTCGGGGGACGACCGGCGCACCCCACACGGCCGGGGGTACCGTTGAGGTCGTGACGTCCTGTAGGCGATCGATGCCGTTGTACGGCGACGACGCCCAGCGCCGCGACTTCCCACATCGCTGACCGCTCTCTCGTCGTCCGTCCACGCCTATGAGGAGTCTGTCGATGCCTGTCTCGTCGGTGCTCGCGGTCGCGGCGGGATCATGGGGAGTCCTCATGGCCGTCTCGCCCTGCCTGCAGATCCGGACAATCGTTCGCGCCCGATCATCCACCGGAGTGTCGCTCGGCTATCTGCGAGTGCTGTTCATCGGGTTCATGTTGTGGCTGTCGTACGGAGTGGCGCTGGGAAACGTGGCGCTCATCGTCACGAACGCTGTGTCGATCCTGGCGTGTGGATCCACGATCGCGGTCGCTCATCGGTACCGCCCCACTGACTCGCTGTGACGACTTCGCCCCACCAGCCGCGCGACTTGTGCGCGAACCGGAAGCAGCGGCCCGCCTGCCATGAAGGCGACGTCCATCGCCGGGGCGTCGCCCGAGCGTTGCTGCAGACGGCGCGATTAGTGCGGTGGACACCAACGCATCCCGGTGCTGGAAGTCATCGAGTCGTCTCACGCCGCCATCGCGCGGTACCGCGACGCCGGTTGGGTGGAACTCAGGCGGTCGACGCGGGGCGAACGCCGATCCGTCGATCGGTCATGCCGCACGGTTACTTGCGCCCGCGAGTGCGGACTCACGGAAGCGGCAGCGGCGCTCCAGCCAGCCGGCCGTGGTGGGGCGGTCGCGTGTCGGACGCAACGAGAGTCGATGCAGCGAGCGTTCACCGGGCCGGTGAGGCGGGCTGGATGTTCTTGTTGTTCCGGAACACGTTCTCGGGGTCGTACTTGGCCTTGACCTCGACGAGCCGCCGGTAGTTGGCGTCGCCATAGGCCTCGCGGACGTGACTCGTGTCGTCGTCGGCGTCCAGAAAGTTCACGTACACGCCGGCGCGATGGGGTTCGAGGGCGTGGAGGAACTCTCGTGCCCATGCGGTTTCAGCCGCCCCGACGGTGTCGTCCTGTTCCGGGAGCCACGCAGCGTCGATGCTCATGTTGTGATCCACGTTGCGCTCCGGGTAGGCGGTGGCGCCGCGAGGCGCTCGGGCAACGGCACCACCCATGTGGAACATCGCCGCGTACGACCTCGGTGAGGTGGCGCTGTAGGCGTGCTCGGCGACGATGTCGATGACTGCGTCGGACAGGGCGGCGAGGTTGGTGGCTTTCCAGTAGTAGTGCCAGCCATGCGGGACGGTGTCGTCGATGCCGCGTTGATGGTCGACGTACAACGTGGGTCCGACCAGATCCACGAGCGGAGTTCCGAACTGGCGGAGTGCGCGGACGGCACGCTCACCGGCCTCGACGGGTCCGGCGTAGCAGCTGGCAACCGCGATGGCTGGCCGGAAGTGCAGCTCGTCGCCGACGATCGGCAGCGGCGGGACCGTGCCGAGCCGGACGACGGTCCCGAGCTCGTCGGGCGCGTCGGCGACGAAGTCCCGGTAGAAGCGCAGGACGTCGGTCGTGTCCTCTGCCGCCCAGAAGACCGGTCCGGCCATGACGGTGGGGCCGACCGGGTGCAACGCGAACCGGAACGAACTGACGACGCCGAAGTTGCCGCCGCCGCCTCGAAGCGCCCAGAAGAGGTCGGGGTGGTCGTTGGCCGACGCCCGCACGATGGCGCCCGTCGCGGCGACCACCTCGGCCTCGATGAGGTTGTCGACGGTGAGCCCGTGCTTGCGCATGAGCCACCCGATGCCGCCGCCCAGGCTGAGGCCGCCGACGCCGGTGTGGCTCACGATGCCGCCCGTGGTTGCCAGACCGTGTACCTGTGTCTCTGGTCGACGTCGCCCCACAGAGCCCCCCCTTGGACGAGGGCCGTGCGGTCGACGAGATCGACCGAGACGGCGCGGATCGCCGAGAGGTCGATGATGATCCCGTCGTCGCACAGTGCGGTGCCGGCGACGTTGTGGCCTCCGCCTCGTACGGCGATCTCGAGGTCGCAGTCGCGGGCGAAGCGCACCGCTGTGACCACGTCCGCGGTACTGCTGCAGCGGGCGATCAGTCGGGTCGTCGGTCGACCGTGCCGTTCCAGACGGCGTGTGCGCCGTCGTAGTCATGCTGGTCCGGGGTGATCAGGCCGCCCCGGAACCCGGGAATCTGGATCGTGGGTTCGCTGTTGTCATGGTTCCCCTCGGGTTACGGGCTCATCGCAACATCGGGAGGCGCCGAGGAGAAGTCAGTTATCTGGAGTTCGAGGTAAGGAATCTGGACTTCACGCACGACGGGAGGCGCGGGACACTGTGCTCATGAGGACCTACGGCCAGTACTGCCCGATTGCCCGTGGCGCGGAGATCTTCGCTGAGCGCTGGACGCCGTTGATCATCCGCAACCTGCATCTGGGCTGTGAGACCTTCGGCGAGATCCTCGAGGGCGCGCCCGGGCTCTCGGGCACCATGCTCGCGGAGCGGCTCAACCAGCTCGAGCGCCTCGGCATCGTCGAGTCGGAACCAAAGGCGCAGGGACGCGGTCACCGTTACCACCTCACGAATTCGGGCCACGACCTGTTCAGGGTCTGCGTGGCGCTCGGCGAGTGGGGAGCGCGTTGGCTCGAGATTGCTCCCGAGCACCTCGATCCGTTCGTGGCGTTGTGGTCGATGTGCAACGCACTCCGCCGGGATCGACTGCCTGACCAGCGCGTGGTCATCCGGTTGGATTTCACGGGCTTCCGTCCCCACGAGCGGTACTGGTTGCTGCTCGAGCTCGGTGAGGCCGAGATCTGCAAGACGTATCCCGGTCTGGACGAAGACCTCTACATCACCGCCGACGCCGAAGCGTTCGTGAAATGGCACTTGGGGCAGCTCTCCTGGGCGGAGGCAACACACGACTCCCGGATACAGCTCGACGGCCCGTCATGGCTCGTTCGGGCCTTCCCGACCTGGAACGGCCGCAGCATGTTCGCTCACATCAAGCCCGACGCCGCCGCTGCCATTCCGAATTGACGCGCCGACTCACCACCGGGCCACTCTCGCAATGGGCGCAGCAACTCCGGATCCGACGGCGCGTGTGTGTGGGGGCGAGTCAAGCCTGCGATGCGCGCCAGGTTTCGTTGGCGATGGCGAATTGCCGCTGCGAATCCTCGATGTCGTACGGCTGCTCCTCGAGCGGCCCGGGTCCCCACCGGCTCCGGGGTTGATTGACGAAGTCGCCGCCGTACACGTGGATGGCCCCGGTGAGGCGGTCCCGCGGATTGGTGACCCCGTGAATCGTGTCGTCGCCGAGTACGACGGTGTCCCCAGTAGTGAGCTGCTTGCCCCCCGATTCGACGAGGGTGCGCGCGCCCGGTCCGCTGCGCCGATAGAAGGCGTTGTCCTCCTGGCCGGCGTAGATTCCGATCGCCGCCCACATCCGGTGGTCGTGCGGGTAGATCGCCATCTTCGGGGCCCACACGACGTGCAGCACGGTCAGGTCGTCGCCGTGGTGGAGCACGGTCAAACCGCCCTCGGTCGGCGCCAGTGCGTCGGCCACGGCGCCCGGTGCGGCGAGCGCCCGCTCGAACACCTCTCGGATCGCTCGCCGCGGTTCGGTCTCGGCCCGGGCTTCCTGGCAGCGGGCGATGAAGTCGTCGATGTCGAACATCGCGCCATCCTCGCGCCGTGGGCGCCCCTCATGGTTCAGGATGCGATTCGGCGAACAGTTGCAGTTCACGGGAGTGGGCGATCCGTCGGCCGCGCAATCTACAGTCGGTCGTGTGGGCGGGGAACCAGTTCACACCTCGTCGGCTCCGAACCGCAGACTCGCGATCATCGGTGGCGGCATGGGAGGGGTCTCCACCGCCTACTTCTGTGACCCGGACTGGACGATCGATCTCTTCGAGGCGCGCCCGACCCTGGGCGGCAACGCATCGACGCTCCATGTGTGCGACGACGACGAGGAGGTCCCGGTCGACATCGGGGCGGAGTCCTTCAATCCTGGGACCCATCCGTTGTACTGGGCGCTGCTGCACGAGATCGGGGCCATCCAGCCCACGAACTCGGCCGAGGACGTGCGCGTCACGATGCCGGGCAGGCTGTCGATCTTCGACGCGACGACGCGAGCTTCACTGTTCGTCTCCTCGCATGCCCTTCGCACGCCGAAGTACGCCGTCAACTTCGCTCTGTTCGTGCGGGCGGCCCAACGCTTCGTGGCCGATGATCCGTCGTTCGAGGTGACGGTGGGAGACTGGCTCGACGGGCTTCGGATGGACCGCACCTTCAAGAACGACGTCTTGCTGCCCTGGCTCGCTTCGCTCACCTGTTTCAGCGTCGACATGGTCAAGACGCAGTCGGCGCTCGCGTTCTTGCTGCTCTTCGTCCACGTCTTCCCGCGGAACATCCTGCAGACGTCCGAAGACGTACTGCTCCAGCATCGGTCTGGGCGGGATCCTGGGGATGATGGTGGACCGCTGCCAGCATCTCTCCGTCCATGCCGGTTCAGCGGTGTCGAAGCTCGAAGAAGTGGACGGATCGTGGTTCGTCGAAACGGCGAGCGGTCGGCATGGTCCCTATGCGAAGGTCGTGGTGAACGCTCCGCCGCACGCGAGCCGTTCGTTCCTGCGCACGCTGCCTGCCGATCTGCTCGATGTCCTGGCGCGTCACACGTACTACACGACTCGGATGGTCATCCACCGAGATCCGATCTACATGCCGGCGAACCGTCGCGACTGGTGCTCGCACAACGCCGCCGTCGACGGAGACACGTGCGAAGCGTCGATGTGGCTGGGCTCCTTTCGCAGGAACCCGAGGACCGGACAGCCGGTCCAGCTCTTCAAGAGCTGGGCGTCGAACCGACAGCGTGGAGCCAGCGGACGTCCTCGCCGAACAAATCTTCCTGCACGCTTCGCTGACCCCCGGCACCCTGCGCGCCACACAGGAGCTCGTGGCGCTGGCAGGGCTTCAACGGCCTCTACTTCACCGGTCACTTCACGACGCTGACCGATCTGCAGGAGACAGCGCTGTACTCCGGGATGTCGGTGGCAAGGACACTGAGTCCGACGAGCAGGTCCCTACAGGCCCTCGAGAAGCGGCTGGTGTCGGCCGGTCACGCAGACGTCAGCTACGCCGTCGACGAGGTCGGTAGGTTCGCTGCGCGAGCGAGCGGGAGCAGCGGCGGCAGACCCGCGGTGTCAGGATGCCGGCGTCGGGGTGAGCAGGTCGATGGTGTAGGTCTCGTCGAAGTTGGTGGTGCCGACGACGGTGTCCTGCTTCGTCGAGATGGTGAGATGCTCACGCACGGGCAGGCCGTCGGTCATGCGGTACCAGCCCTCGACGGACTGGTGGCCGGTCGACTCGCCCACCACGTCGACGTCGTATCGCAGGTGCAGCACGGGGATCTCGGTGCCCGCGACCGTGAGGGTCGTGCGCTCGATCACCGTGCCGGTGAAGTAGGTCGTCGTGCGGTCGGCCATGCGGCACGTCATCGCCCACGTGGTGCCCGCGGGCGCATCGAGCGGACGCGGGTCGCCGTCGCAGGTGTAGTCGTTGCGGCCCGCGGTGCCGAAGAACTCGTGATAGCCCACCCAGCCGGTCTGGCGGACGGCGTCGCCGTCGAGGCACCAGTCCCAGCTGTCCCACCGTTCCACCGCGACGTCCCAACGCAACCGGACGCCGCAGCCGTACGGCACGACCGTGATGGTGGTGGTCGTCGGGTAGTCGTGCCGTGCACCCGTCAGCGCGTCGACGCGATCGAACCCGCTCGTGGCGTACTGGTACACGCCGGGCGCCACCAGCGAGTGCCACGACCGGGGCCGTTGTGGAAGTCACAGCGGCGACCTCGGTCGGTGCGGCCGCGGTGTGCGGCGGCCTCGGTCGGAGCGGACGGTCGCATCGCTGGCGGAGCGGTCGTCGTCGACGTCGGTCTGCTCGCGGTAGCGATCGAGGGCCTCGGCCACGCCGACCTCGGTGACCTTGCCGCCCGTCGCCAGGCGGTGTCCACACGTAGGCGCCGCCCGCAGCGAGCACCACCGCCACACCGAGGAGCGCCGCGGTCCGCCGTTTCACGTGGATCCTGGTCACAGCCGTCGTGCTCGAGGAACTGTCGCGCCCAGCGGCGGTAGGGCACGATCGGTCCGTCGCCGTGCGCGAGCGCTGGACGCGATACGTACCGCTGGCTGGCCCAGATCGGGACGTCCTGGCGCACGTCGTGCACGAACGCGTGGGTCGCGATCCGTGCGGCGATCCGCTCGGCGATCGATCGCAACCCACCACCTTCGTGCAGCACCTGCATCGAAATTCGGAACTCGATGCGACCCGGTGCCACCGGTGTGGCGAGCACCAGCTGGCGAGTGCGTGCGCCGAGGCGCGGGATCGCGGCATCGACCAGCGACACGCCGAGGCCGAACAGGCGCACATCGAACCGCACGTGCGTCGTGGCCCGACGCAGCGCGGGCAGCCTGCCGTCACCAGGGATGCCGATGGGACGCGCCATCGAGTACGAGGCCGACGCTTCCGTGCCGTCGGCACTGAAGGGGTGGACCATCACGATCTCGGTGTAGCGGTGGACCTCGGCGAGGTGCGAGAGGTCGACCGAGTTCTCCGACGTCGCCACCGGGTGGCCGTCGAACTCGAAGCAGGCGGTCGTGGTGCGGCTCAACCGGGTCATCGGCATGGCATCGAGCTCTGGCACCTCGAAGCTCGGCGGCGAGCCGTTCGGGTGGTGCCACACCAGCAGCACACCGTTGCGCTCGCGGACCGGCCACGACCGCACGGCCAGACCGGCGGGCGGTGCGGATCCGGCGCCGGTGGCAGTGCACCGACCGTCGCCGTCGAAGGTGAACCCATGGAACGCGCAGCGGATCGCGTCCTGGTCGACGCTGCCTCGGCCGAGGTGCGCCCCGAGGTGTGGGCACGTCGACGACGTCGCCGCGACCGACCCATCGGCGCCGCGCCACACGACCAGTTCCTCACCGGCCAACCTCCGAGTGAGCACGTCCCGGCGTGGAAGCTCGTGCGAGAACCCGACAGCGAACCAACCCCAGGGGGTCGCGAGGTCGCGCATGGCGGCGTCGCCTGCTCCACGAACCCACAGGGTCCCGTCTCCCACGTGCAAAACCATACTGACGCGCGTCGAATCGCCCCGGCTGGTTGGAGGCCTCTCGAGGTCTTGGGCGTTGATCGCTTCGTTGAACGAGGTCACCACTGTCGCCTCGTCGCTCGCCGACATCTCGGGCACTGTCGGATTGTTGCGTCCGATGTTGCGCGACACGGCTGTCGAGTTCGGCCCGAATGCGGCGACGGAGCCGCCGTACACTCGCGGCGTGTCGGCGCGCTCGCCTGTCATCAAAGTTCCCACGCACCTGTTCGCAGGTTGAGGCCTCGGCCCATGTCGCGAAGTCGTAGCGAGTATCTCCTCACGCCGCTGTCGGTCGCCTCGCCGATCCCCTCGCCGACGCATCTCTGGACCGTTCGCGCCGTCGATGTCAGCGACCGGGAACAACTCGCAACTGTGATCCTGGACGCGTATCGAGGCACCGTGGATGACGAGGGCGAGGACCACGAGGCGGCATTGACCGCCGTCGACGAGTGGCTCTCGCGCCTCGAATCGGCGCATTCGGTCGTACTGGAGCAGGACGGGCAGATCGTCGCCGTGTCGTTCGTCGTGAACGTCGCCGGACGGGAGTACATCGATCCGGTCGCAACCGTCCCGGGGCGCAAGCGCGAGGGCCTCGGCAGGGCGGCTGTTGCTACCTCGCTTCGCTCCTTGCGTGAGAGCGGAGTGCGCGAGGTCGGCGCGGTGATCACCGACGGCAACACGGCGTCTGAGCGGCTCTTCACGAGCCTGGGGTTCGTGCGCGTCGGCGCGTGGGAATGATCGGCGCGTTCGGCGCGGCATCACCCGCTCGCGGCGGGGACGAGCCCGAAATGCTCTTCCATCGTGAGGCCACTGGCATGCAGTTCGGTCGCGAGATCGACACCCACGTACCGCAGGTGCCACGGTTCGTTGGCGTAGCCGGTGATGTCGGCCTTGTCGGGCGGGTACCGGACGATGAAACCGAATCGATAGGCGTTGTCTCGCACCCAGGCGCCAGATGCCGTGTCGCCGAACTCCTCGTCGTCGGGCAGGTCGACTTCGCCGACGTCGACCGCCAGCCCGGTCTGGTGTTCGCTCCGGCCCGGTAGCGCCACCCGCTCGGCGGCGATCTGCGTCCCGTAGTCGCGCTCGAACCGCTCGTACAGCTCCTGCTGGTCCTCGAAGGACCGATAGCCGCCGGTGAGTTGGAGTTGGTAGCCGTCCTGGCGTGCGGCGGCAACCATCGCCTCGAACGCCGCGGCGACGACGGGGGTCGCCTGGGTGTAGGGCGTGCCCGGCTTGATCGGCACGGCGGGGGTCACCAGCTCAGGCGGCACGTACCCGTCCGGCAATGGGCGATCGCGGTTGACGACCCACCAATCGCTGCCAGGTTGGTCGATCCCAGGTTTCACCGACCCGTCGGCCACTTCCGGGGCTTGCGCCGACAGTGCCGAGGTGGGCGGCGCGAGGGCGTCATCCGCTGCCGGTCGCGCCGCGGGGTCGTCGCCGGACGCGGTGAACCAGGCGAGCACAGCGATCACGGCAACGGCGCAGCCGGCGATCGCCCAGCCCCGATGGTTGGGCGGGCGAGGAGGCGGTGGGCGGCTCTTCGGGCCGGGAGCTGGTTGAGGGGCGAACCAGCGGGTCGATGCTCAATTCAGATCCGCTTCAGCAGCTCGGTTCGACGGTCGCGGAAACACGGGTCAGGAGGGTAGCGGCGACCCAGCAGTGAGACCGTTCACTCGTTGTGGAGAGACACGATCCGGGTGATCAATCGGAGCGTTTTCGTGCGACGAACCGTCTGGGGACCTCTGGCACCTGCGAGCCACACCAACACGACGTGGCCGAGGTGCGCCGCCGCCTGGCCGAGCGATTCACCGACGGTGGCGCCGCCGCCACGGATCGCTTGATCGTACGCCTGCACAGCCAGGGTCGACATCTCGGGCGCCGATGATCCCGATGTCGCCTGGGCGACGGTCGGCGTCAGCGACGCGGCGAGGACGGTCGCGACGACGGCAACGATGCATGTAGCGCTCATGCCTCCCCGTTCGGCCATCGCCGCTCAGCCCCAGCGGGGTTGTTCGTCGGGGTCGATGCCGAGGCTGAGCTTGCCGACCAGTTCGTGGGTGAGCAGCGTGTTGCCCGGGTGGATGCGGCCGAGACGGGCATCGCGGAACAGTTGCTCGAAGCGGTTGCGGCGGAAGATGCCGGCGCCGCCGGTGAGGTCGAAGGCTCGGTCGACGACATCCCAGGCCCTGGTCACGACGTCGTACTTGCAGGCGACGATCTTTGTCGGCCAGTCCATGCCGTGGTCGACGCCGGTCGCCCAGTCGTCGCACACCCGGTCGAGGTGAGCGTGCAGCCCTTCGAGGTGGATGCGCATCTCGGCGATGTTGTGCTGCACTTCGGGGTGGTAGGCCATCGAGCGGGTCAGGGCCAGCGACGTGCGCTGGTGGACCTGGATGACGGTGTCATCGAACGCCCGCCGGGCGATCGAGCCGTAGACGCCGGCGAAGCCGAGCAGCGCCCAGGCGAACAGGGCGACGTGGTACATGTCGGCACCGGCGAACCCGGCCGGGCAAACGCGGATGATCGCCTCGTCGGGCACGAACGCCCGGTCGAGGATGGTGTCGTTCGACATCGTCGCCCGCATCCCCATCGTGTCCCACGTCTCGTCGATCCGGTAGTTGAGCGCGTCGCGGTGGAGGAACCCGTGGACGACCGTGGGGTTGTCGGGGTCGCTGGTGTCCATGCCGTGGATGCCGAGGTACGTCCACACCGGCGACAGGCTGCCGAAGATCTTGTGTCCGGTGAACTCCCAACCACCCTCGACCCGCGTCGCCCTGGTCGAAGACAGCAGCAGCGGGAGATCGTTGCCCGCCTCACCGTGGCCTGCGGCGAACACGGCGCCGGCGGCCGCCTCGCGCAGCACCCAATCACCTGTGAGGTCGCCGGCACGATGCAGATCGGCGCACAGGCCGACGAAGTAGTGGTGCATGTTGACGGCGACGGCCGTCGCCGGGGCGACGTAGGCGATGCGCCGCTGCAGCCGGTTGATCGCAGCGAGGTCGAGGCCGGCGCCGCCGAACGACTCGGGCACCGATGCCAGCAGGTACCCGCTCCGAACGAGCTCCTCGAAGTCCTCGGAGAAAAAGCGGTTGTCACGGTCGTACTGGGGCGCCCGCTCGTCGAAGCGGGCAAGCATGTCGTCGGTGACGAGATGCTCGGCCCAGGGCACCGCGACCGAGGGGGGCTGTAGCTCACGCGTGGTCATGGGGTTCCTTTCGGTGCGAGATGGCTCGGTGGACTCGTAAGACCACCCAGAAATCCGTCGGTGCCGGCCCCGGCCGGTCACAATTCGTGCATTGGTTCCGAAGGTGGCCATGAACAGCGGCGCAGCTCCGGTTGCTGGCCAACGTACGGACGCCAGACCAGGCTCGATAGTGCCGCCCCTGAACTCATCCGGTTCAGGTTCTGAACCCAGGGTGGACACGGCCGGAGCGTCCGCTCGCAATTCCGCGACGCCGTGTCTTGCCAGCCGGCTGCGCGACGTCGTGCGCCACTGCGGC
Source organism: Ilumatobacteraceae bacterium (assembly GCA_963776935.1). Lineage (GTDB taxonomy): Bacteria > Actinomycetota > Acidimicrobiia > Acidimicrobiales > Ilumatobacteraceae > JALOLG01. The sequence continues at coordinate 1,638,419 of CAVZOP010000002.1, forward strand.
GCACGCCACGCGCCGTCGGCGGCCGCCGTTGGCTGCCACCCGCGGACTCAGCGCGGGATGTTGGCTGCGACGATCGGAGCCAGAGGGCTGAGCTGGAACACGGCGGGCATGCGGCGGGTGAGCGCCGCCGGGCCCGAAATCTCGACCCGGCCGGCGCGTGTGGCCTCGCGCAAGGACAGTCGCCCCATCCACACCTGGAACAGCGATGCCAGGTCGGAGGTGATGACGACGTCGATGGCGAAGCCTGGATCGGTCAGACAGACCGAGGGATCACCGGACTCGACCACGATCCAGAACTGCTGCGGATCATCGGTGAAGCGGATCTGGAACACGTGGCGATGACCGGGGAGGTCAGACGTGTCGAACCGAGCGTGCATCCACCACACCAACACAGAAGCGTCGAGCTCATCGGGTTCGGGATCGCCGAAGGTCCATTGCGCACCCCACGCACTCAGCGCATGAACCACAGGTTCGAGCGCCCGACCAGCGTCAGTGAGCAGGTAGCGGCTGCCGAGGCGTTCGATGACACCAGCCGCCTCGAGTTGACGGAGTCGCTTGGCCAGCAGGCCCCGCGAGAGCCCTGGGAGGCCTCGGGCGAGATCGTTGAAGCGGGTCGTTCCAGCGAGGAGATCGCGAACGATCAGCAACGACCACCGCTCACCGAGCATGTCGAGGGTTCGCGAGATCGGGCAGTACTGGCCGTAACTCTTCAGGTCGGACACTCGAGATCACCTCGCTCGCACACTTGGGGTTCACAAACTGAACTGGATCGGTGTTCGAACGGTACTAGCGGCAACGGATCGAGGAAGGTGTAGTTCGACGTCATGACGACTCGCATGGACCACATCGGTGGTGATCGCCGAGCCGCGATCGACCACGGGCCGGTCACCGGCACCGGCGTACGGACGACCTGCGGGGACCGAACGTGATGCTCGATGGTGCCGTGTCGGTCGTGACGGGCGCCAGCGGCGGGATCGGCGGTGCCACCGCCCTCGCGCTCGCCGAACAAGGCGGTCGAATCGTCATCACCGGCCGTCGAGTCGCCCGCCTCGCCGTCCTTCGCGATGCCATCATGGATCGAGGCGGTCAGGCGATCATGATCGACGGCGACGTGGCGTCGACAGCAACGGCCGCGGCGATCATCGACGCAGCACTCAGCGAGTACGGACGGCTCGACATCCTCATCCACAGTGCCGGCTACGGACCGCCGATGCCATTGATCGAACTCCCCGAGACGGCGTGGGACGCCACCATCGACAGTTGCCTCAAAGGCGCGTACGCCATGACTCGCGCTGCGCTGCCGGCCATGCTCGAAGCCGACGCGGGGCACATCGTCCTCGTCTCATCAATCGCCGGCAAAGGTGCCGAAGCCAACCGCGTCGCCTACTGCGCCGCCAAGTGGGGCATCCAGGGGTTCTCCCTCGCCCTCCAGGCGGAACTGGGAACGACGAACGTGCAGGTCAACGTCATCAATCCTGCGAGTGTCGCGACCAACTGGTGGACCACCACCGAGGACCCCCAACCACCGTCAGTGCTCGAGCGCATGATGGCCGCCGATGACGTCGCCGACGCGATCGTCTGGCTGCTGAGTCGACCCGACCGAATCTCGATCAGCGAGCTCGTCATGCACAATCTTCACAACCCCTGGGCGCCCCGATAGCAGCAGCCGGCGCAGCACCGCGCTCGGTGACGGCGACCGGCTCGGGGGATCCGGGTGCGGGCCTGGCAAGTCGTCTCTCGAGGGGCGATGCCCGATGCACACCCCGACGAGCTCAGCGCCGACGACCGAGCCCATTGGCGCCGTCAGGTGCTGGCACTCCTGCCCGGGTCAGCGGCTCGAGGTGATCGTTGATGACGGGTCGTCGTCGGGTTCGCGGTGCGCGTCGTCCACGACCGTGGTGGCCCGAGCGGTCGCCTTCGGCGAGGAGCACGAGCTTCATGGTCGACACGACAACCACGCCGAACGCCGATTCGGTGCACTCGCGATCGCGAACCGGAAGGAGATCGTCCGGAATATACGGTGCCGGGCATGACAGAGATCGGAACGGATTGGCGGGTGGTCGATGGCGTTGCGACAGCATGGTTCGACGCGCCGTCGCTGATCGAGGGGGCTGCGCTGGCCGGGCGCATCGTGGAGCTGTCGGCCGAGATCGTGGTCGACCTGCGCGCGACAGGCATGCGGGTGCGCCTCGACTCGGACGAGCACGCCGAGGCGGTGTCGGCGGCCGCGCGGGATCTCGGGCTGGCCGCGAACCCTGCCGTGCTGCAGCACCTGAGCGTCGTGTTCGAATCCGCCAACCCGACTGTGGTGAGGCGGTTCTGGCAGCGCGTGTTGGACTATGCGCCTGGGGAGGACGGCGGTTTGGCGGATCCGTTGCGGCGCGACCCCGCGATACGGTTCCGGCAGTCGACGGAGCCGCGGCCGCTTCGAAACCGCATCCACCTCGACGTGGTGCGGCCGGCCGCGGCGGTCGAGCAGGCGAGTCTTGGTGAGGCATCCGGACCGTTCGGGGTCTGCCACACCGACCCCGACGGCAACGAGGTCGACCTGGTGCCGGGTAGCGCGCTCGGCGACAGGATCGGGACAGCCGACTGGCAAGCGGTGTTCAGCGCGATGGCGTGCTACCGCACCACCTCGCCGACGCAGCAGCGTGACCTGGCCGCCGCAGCAGCGGCGCTGGCCGACGACACGGGCTTCCCGCTGCTGGTCGACCTGCGCCCCGGGCTCGTGATCATCGACAGCGGTAAGGACCAGTGGGAAGACGACGCCCACGGCCTCGAGCTCGACTTCACCGACCTCGCCGGAAATGTCCAGACGGCTGCCCGCGAACTCGGGGCCACCGCGGATACGGGGCTGCCGCGCTTCGCTCAGCTCTTCCTCGACGCCGCCGACGTCGCCGCAGTCCGCGCGTTCTGGGTCGCCGCACTCGGATACACCCACGACCGGCGAGCCGGGGTCACCGACATCCACGATCCGCGGCGGCTGAACCCGGTGCTGTTGTTCCAAGAGCTCGATGCGTCGGAGACGGAGCGGCGCCGGCAGCGCAACCGCATCCACTTCGAGCTCGCGGTGCCGTGGGACCTCGCGGAGACGCGCCTCGCCACGATCGTCGCAGCCGGTGGCCGGCTGCTTGACGAGTCGGAGGATCGCTGGCGGGTCGCCGACCCCGAGGGCAACGAAATGGTGATCGTCAGTGGGGCATGAGCTCGCATTCGGCTGAGCTCCACGCTTGGCGGTTTCTCGTCGACGGCGGACGGTCAATGACCGAGAGCCAGCTTGAGGGTCACAACGGCGATGCCAACGGCCGCAGTCGCACCCGCGTACGCCCACACGGACGCCCGGCGGCGAGCTGAGACTGAAGCGCCGACGAAGGCACCGACGCCAACCAACTGGAGGATGGCGACGGCGACGGAGGCCCACAGCGCGACACGGGGCTCGACAAGATCCATTCGCCCGAGCAGCAGCATGCAGGCTGGAAGCACGGCGGCGAGCAGGATCGGCAGACCATCGAGCATGGCTTTCGTGATCTCGTCGCGGTCGAGCGGCGTACCGTGGCGAAGATGATCGCCGACCAACTCGGCGTACAGGTGAGCCACCCAGGTCGCGACGCCGACGCCCGTGACGAGCTCCCAACCGAGGCCGGATGACACCTCGTCGGCATCGATCAGTGGCAGCGCCACGAGCACCAGGACCGTTCCGTAGCAAGCGGCGCTCAACCGCTCCGCAATACGCTCCTGCGGCCAGCTCTGGAGTCGTTCGGCAATCCCCCTCACGCTCGCCATTGTGGTGCGCTCGGCGCGGCGACCCGCGACGTGGAGGTACCGGGCCACATCTCAACGGCCGATCGTCATCTGATGCGGCGATGTCACGGCTTCCGGCCGGTCCGATATCCGCGGGGAAACGGTCGGCTCACGACCATCCTCTATCGCCTGTGTCCTCAAGCGGTCATCGCAACACGAACCTGATTGGCGGGCTTTGGATGTCGTCGATCGGGAGGTGTCGTGGTGGTTCGGTTTTCGGAGGAGGACAGGAAGACGATTTGGGACATGCGCGAGGCCGGTGTGCCGGTGAGGCGCATCGCCAAGCATCTGGGACGACAGAACTCGTCGCTGCGGAAGTTCATCGCCGATGCCGGCGGAAGGCGTCCGACGCGCGGGGAGCGCGGTGAGCTTCGGTTGTCGTTGGCGGAGCGGGAGGAGATCTCTCGGGGGCTGGCCGCTGGTTGCTCGGCTCGAATGATCGCTCGAGGGATGGGTCGATCGGCGTCGACGATCTGTCGAGAGGTGAACGTCAACGGCGGCCGGACTAAGTATCGGGCGTTGCTGGCCGATCGTGCAGCACAACGCCGGGCCCTGCGACCCAAACGAGCCAAGCTCGCTCAGTGCCGGCGGCTGCGCAACGTCGTGGAGCACAAGCTCGAGGACCTGTGGTCCCCTGAGCAGATCTCAGGGTGGTTGGCTGAGCAGTATCCGAACGACCCGGAGATGCAGGTGTCCCACGAGACGATCTATCAGTCGTTGTTCGTCCAGAGCCGAGGAGCGCTCAGGAAGGAACTGCATTCGTGCTTGCGAAGCGGTCGGGCGATGCGCCGCGCCAAGGCGTATACGAAGGGCGGAACCGGCCAGGGTCAGATCCGCAACATGGTGATGATCTCGCAACGTCCGGCCGAGGTCGCCGATCGGGCCGTTCCTGGTCACTGGGAAGGAGACCTGATCTTCGGCAAGAAGATGACCGCGATCGGAACCTTGGTCGAGCGTCACAGCCGATACGTGATCTTGCTCAAGCTCCCCCACGGCCATAGTGCACAAGCAGTCCGCACGGCGATGACCAAGAGGATCTTGACCCTGCCCGCGCAGCTTCGCCGCTCGATCACCTGGGACCAAGGCAAAGAGATGGCCGAGCACACTCAGTTCACGATCGATACCGGTGTGCAGATCTACTTCTGTGATCCGAAGAGCCCCTGGCAACGCGGCAGCAACGAGAACACCAACGGACTGCTTCGCCAATATCTCCCGAAATCAGCAGACCTCGCCCAGTGCACCCAGCGCGAGCTCGATGCCATCGCTCGTTCACTCAACACAAGACCTCGACAGACCCTCAGCTGGATGACACCATCTCACACGTTCGCCAACGCCGTTGCGATGACCGGTTGAGGACACACCGGTTCGCGAGCACGCCGATGCGCCGATCTGATCGCGTCGACCCTCCGTCAGTCGTCGCTGATCTGCGCTGACAATCGGAGCGCGCGTTCGGCGCTGATCGCGGTTTGCGTCGACATATTCGTTGGTGGGCGGCCCTGGCCGGGTGATCAGGGCATCCCCAGCGGGCGAGCGAGGGACTGGGGGTCGAGCAGATCGCCGTAGAGTGAAACAGGGTGGACAACGAAGCGCTGTGGGAGCAGCACGCCGAATGGTGGCAACGCGAGTACACCAGTGGCGCCGACGCCGAGTACGAGGAGCAGATCCTCCCGCTGGTCGCGCGGCATGTCGGAGGCGCCCGGCGGGTGCTCGACATCGGATGCGGCGAGGGGCAGGTCGCTCGGTGCATTGCCAGTCTGGGTGCTCAGGTGGTCGGGCTCGATCCGACGCCGTCGCAGATCGCCGTCGCACGTGACCGCGCCGGTGGGCCGGCCTACGGGCGGGCGCGCGCCGAGGCGCTGCCTTGTCGCAGCGCGGCGTTCGATGCGGTGGTGCTGTGTCTCGCGATTGAACATGTCGACGAGTACGAGACCGCGCTCCGCGAAGTGTCGCGGGTGCTCGAGCCGGGCGGCCGGTTCGTGCTGCTCTTGTGTCATCCGTTGCTCCAGGCGCCGGGTAGCGCCTGGATCGAGGACCAGGCCGTCGGGGAGCACTACTGGCGCATCGGCGCCTATCTGGATGACGACACGGTCGTCGACACCGTCGCGCCGGGTATCGACTTTCTGTTCATTCATCGTCCGCTCAGCCGCTACATCCACGCAATGGGTGAAGCCGGCCTCCTGATCGACGACATGGAGGAGCCGCGACCTCCCGCACGCCTGCTCGCGGAGGTGTGGCCATACCCCGAGGCCGCATCGATCCCCCGCCTGCTCCTTGTGCGCGCCCGTCGTTCGGCGTAGATCATTCGCGGGTTGCGGATCTCGCTGACGCGTCTCGGAGCGTCGTTGAGTTCGCGTCCGAGCTGACAGCCAAGACCACGAGATCCCGTTCGTGGAGCTGTTCAACACCCCGGAAGAACGACGACTTCCGGAGAGTTGAAATCGCACTTTCGTTTGCTTGAAAACGCACCCATAGCCGGCGATCTGAGCGGCCGCGGTGTTCGGGTTGATGGTGCTGGTCGGCGTTGCGGCGGGGCGTTGCATGATCTGTCGGAGGTTGCTGACGCTTGGGGGTCGCCGCCGGGAACGGCGTGGGCGTGGTGGTTCCCCGCTCGTGCAGGCGCGCGTCGATTCGCAGCGATGCCGGTGACGAGACATGACCCGGTCTTCCGTCATTGACAGTCACACTCCCAATATGAGAGTGTTACTCTCAATGCGCAACCCATCACCGAGGAGACATGCGATGAAGACGATGACCTGCAGCCAACTCGGAGGAGCGTGTGAGCTCCCCCTCGTCGGCGAGGACCCGAACGAGATCATCCAGGCCCAGGACCGTCACCTCCGTGAGGCGGTTGCGGCTGGGAGAAGCGACCATGAGCCGGCGCTGCGCGACATGAAGGGTCGGTGGCGGCGCCCGGTCTCGGGCATGAAGTGGTACCGCAAGGTGCAGCGCGACTTCGCCGCCCTGCCGAGCGAAACCGTGAGCCAATGACATGACCGGCATCGATTGGCGTCACGACACGTTGGACCGAATCCGCGTACTCATCGAGGAGACCGACGCCGACGTCTCCGAGGAGGCGAAGTGGGCCAAGGCGTCGAATCCGGCCGGCGTCCCCACGTGGTCGCACGACGGCATCATCTGCACCGGTGAGATCTACAAGGACAAGGTGAAGGTCACGTTCATGCACGGAGCGTCACTCGACGACCCCGGCCGCCTCTTCAACGCCAGCCTCGATGCGGGCACGAGGCGGGCGATCGACATCGTCGAGGGTTCGAAGCTCGACGAGCTGAGCATTCAAGGCACTGATCCGAGCGGCCGTCGATCTCAACGTCGGCCGAGCGGCCGCCAAGCGGCGCAAGTAGCTCGATCCCATCTATGGCAGACGACAGGTCGCGGGCACCGCAGGCGCGGACACGGTTGGCACGCCGGGCGGTGCTGGATGCCGCCCGCACCCTCTTCCTCGAGCGCGGATACGGCGCGACGACCATCGACGGGATCAGCAGCGCGTCCGAGATCCCGCAGGCCACGGTCTATCGGCTGTTCTCGTCGAAGAATGGCATCCTCAAGGCCCTCGTCGACACATCGGTCGCCGGCGACGACGAGCCGGTTCCGGTCGCGGAACGGAGTCACGTGCGCCCCCTCCTGGACGCGACACGCCCGGAGGACTCTCTGGCACGGCTCGCAGCTATCAGCGTCGACATCAACACCAGGACCGCACCCATCTACCGCATCCTCGTGAGCGCTGCCAGCTCCGACACGGCTGCCGCAGCGATCCTCGACGAGCTGACGCGGCAACGCCAGGAGGGGCAGGGACGCGTCGCTACCGCGCTGGCGCGAGCGAAGGCACTGCGCGTCGGCCTGGGCGCGCGGGACGCCGGCGACGTCATCCACGCCCTCGCCTCTCCGGAGCTCTACCACCTGCTCGTCATCGACCGTGCGTGGTCTCCACAGCGGTACGAGCGATGGCTCGCGGAGACGCTCGCCGGCCAACTGCTCGCGTAGACCACAGCACCCACAGCCACCGCACCGACGGGCCGGCCGGCAACGTGGAGCACGAAGAGCGCGAGTCAGTTCGCCGACGCTGACGTTGAGAGCTCGGCGAGCCGCTTCAACAAGCGCTCTAGCTCGTCGGCTGTGAGCGGCACGTTCAGCTCGTGGAGGAGACCTGGCAACTCCTCGACGGTGATCTGGCGATGCTCGGTCGTTGCTCCGGGGCGACGCACGGTGACGGTCGACTCGGTGAGTGTGATGTGGCGGTCACCGGCGTGGCCGGCGACCATCAGCATCTGACGGAAGATGCTGGTCGGGAAGGTGCTCGTGTAGTGGTGGCCGTGGACGATGTCCACGGGACGGACCGGCAGTTCGTCGTGGGTGTGGGCGAGCTCCCATCCGTCCTGGCCGCGGCGATGCAGCTCCCACGCCCGCCCACCGCCTTCGGGCACCTCGCGCACACCCAGTGTGCGGCCGCCGTAGTCGTCCTCGGCGCCGGCGATGAGCGGGATTGCGCGCAGGGTGCTCACCCCGAAGCCAGGGTCGCACAGCAGTCGTTGGTTGTCGAGCGTGACCACCACGACGGTGTGCGTGCGGGCCTTGGCGTTCGGGTCGCCGACGCGGCCGAGGCGGCGCTCCACGCTGTAGCCGAGCCGTTCGAGCGCAGCGGCGAACAGCGTTCCGTGCTCGAAGCAGTATCCGCCCCGCCCGCGACCGACGAACTTCGATTGGACGGCGTCGAGTCCGACTCCAGGATGTTGCTCGAGCAGCACGTCGATATTGTCGAACGTGAACGTCCGCACGTGTGCTTCGAGCAGCCGGTCGAGTGCGGGACGAGACGGTGGCTGCGCCGACCCACCGATTCGGGCGAGATACGAGTCGAGGTCGAGCCGTTCGATCTGCCAAGGATGCTCAGTCATCGCCATGGCGATACTACGTAACAGCCGTGAGGAAGGCGGCCCTGGGTTCGGTCATTGACGTCGCGCCGTGATGATCTGCGGCGGTGCCTGCGTTCGTCACGCGCAGCTCGGGACTTCCACGATCGAGTGGTGGACGGATCCCTCGCTCACGGGCGATGGGCAGGTCGTTGTCGACACCGGTCGACTCGCCGGGAAGCCTGAGCACGGCGTCGCTGTGTTGCAGCAGTCGCTCAGCGATCCGGCGTGAGGATCGTCGATGACGTCGGGTCGCCGACGACGGAGTCGACGCCGCGCACCGATGCCTGCTATTCCCGATGGGCGACCCACTCCGCCATCACCTCACCGCTCAACGCGGCGAAACCCCAGCACAGCCGGGGTTTCGGATGGAGCGGACGACGGGATTCGAACCCGCGACCCTCACCTTGGCAAAGTTATGGAATTCGTCCGGGTAGATGGCTGGAGTCCGTGAGCAGGCTGTCGTCCGTCGGTTCGTCCGCCCAGTCCGCAGAGTCCGCTCCTGTCCGGTCGCGATTGTTTTAACGCGTTAAACCGGGTCTACCAACTCATCTCCCCCGTTCGAGTCGAAGATGGTCGCGCACGCGCCATTCTCGCGACCGAGCGGCGCGACATCGCGTTCGCTGTCGCAGATGTCGTCGTGAGCCGGACGTATCCGAGTACGGCACTTATGCGACGCGTCCGCAACGCCGACAGGAGCGTTAGCGGACCGCGCGTTCCCGGACACCGACGGCAGGGTCGACGGAGTACCACCACCGGCACGGCGATGGTGAGCGATTGGCCCTGAGTGGAGCGATATTCGGCGAGCACAGTCTCGAGGTGCGGGCAGTGAATGGCTCGTCCTGGTTCAGGCGGCGACGGTGAGGAGGCTGGAGGCATTCCGTTGGTCGGCCAGCACCGAGACGAGCCGGTTGTGATCAGCTATCGCGCTTGCGTTGAGTAGGTCGCGACGCTGATCCGTGCTCGCCCGGCGGATGGTGTCCCAGTCTTCGGGGGTGAGGACGATGGTTTGGTGGTCATCGTCGCGGGGGGCGATGACGATGAGTTCGCGGCCGTACACGTGGCCGTGGCCGCGTAGGTGATGGGTGTCATCCCACAACAGATCGTCAGGGGGCGAACCGATCAACTCGGTCAGGAACTCGCTCGCCCTGGCCCAGCATTCGACGTCGGATCGAACGACGCGGTCGGCGTCGCTGCTAGCGCTGGTGCTCGTTGTGGCGTGCCGGGTGATGGTTTCCGCGATCATGGCCTGTTCTCCTTGGGTCGGTTCCTATATGTGATCTTGGGCCGGGCTACTTACGCCGTGCTGTCATCGCACTGACGTCTCACTATTGGACCGTGGGCACCGTTGTCCCCCCGCTCCGAGCCATGGCGCCCTTGATTGGTCAGATGCGACTCGCTCATGGTGTCGTGGCCAAACGCTTGCCGGTGGCTGCTGGCGAAGGCTGGCGGGGTGACGGTGCGGTGGTGCTCCACAGCGCCCAGTAGATGAACAAGGCTTGGAGTGGGAGCCGGATCCAGGCGAACAGGCCGCCGGCTTGTCCGGCTACGTCGACGTCGGCGACTGCGACGTAGATGTTGGCGGGGAGCACAGCGACGAGGTAGATGGCCAGCAGCCGGCCGACGGTCCGTTGGGCTGATGAGTACCGGACGAGAGCGAGGCCGAACAGCACCTCCACCGCGCCGGTCACGTACACCAACTGTTCGCGGCCGGGAACCCAGTCGGGCAGGTGCTGCACGAACGGTTCCGAGTTGGCGAAGTGCGACACGCCGGCGATCACCAAGGCGAGGGCCAGCCCGCGCCGGGCATGTTCGCGGGCCGTCGCCGATCGGCGTCTGAAGAGCCAGGCGACGGTGGTGGCGGCAATGAGAACGATGAGGAAAGACATGATGAAGGGACCTTTCGGCGTGCTTTGAGTGTGAGTGCGGTCAGCCGACGAGGCGCTTGGCGTCGTCGAGATTGCGTGCGGCTGCACCGTTGGGATCATGTGGCTGAGTGGGGTGAGATGGCTTCACCCCATGGGGTGAATCAACAGCGGCACGCCTTCGCAGCCCCATTGCGATCGTGCGCCAGACTGTGCCCGTGGAGCCCGCCGCGACCACGCCGGAGACCGAGTCGTCCGCGTCGCGCCCGGGCGCGTTGCGCGCCCCTCCGCTGGGCCGCCATCACGTCTCGCGTCGACGCGTGGACGCCCTGTTGGACGAGGCGCTCGAGGCGTCGCTGGTGCTGGTGTCGGCGCCTGCTGGAGCGGGCAAGTCGACCGCACTTAGCGGATGGCTGGCGCGCCGCGAGGGGGTTGGCCGTTGGTACTCCGTCGAAGCGGAGGACAACGATCCCGCCATGTTCTGGCCGTCGCTCGCCGAGGCGCTCGGGCTTTCCGCGGCGTCCCAGGTGACGGGTGGCCGCGAGGTCGCTCGGGCCCTCACCACCATGGAGACCGTGCCACCCGGCACGCCGATCGTCTTGGTGGTCGACGACTACCACGCCGTTACCAACTCGAGCATCCACGCGGGCATGGATCAGCTCCTCCTCGAAGCGCCGTCGAGTCTGCGCGTCGTGATCGGCACGCGTCACGATCCGCCGTTGATGCTGGCGCGTCTGCGCGCTCACGACGCATTACGGGAGATCCGCTTCGACGACCTGCGTTTCGACCACGGCGACGTCGCCGCCCTGCTCAATGAACAAATGGCGATCGGGTTGACGCGGTCCGAGCTGACTCGTCTCACCGAGCGGACCGAAGGGTGGGCCGTAGGGGTACAACTCGTCGGCCTGTCGCTTCGCAATCATGCCGACCGCGGTGCCTTCATCGACGAGTTCGCCGGTGACAACCGCCACGTGGCCGACTACCTCCGAGACGAGGTTCTGGCCCGGCTTCCCGACCGGGTCCGAGGATTCCTGCTCGACACCGCGATCCTCGACCGGCTGACCGCGCCGCTGTGCCACGCCGTGTCGGGCGTCGAGGAGTCCCAGGACGTCCTCGAGGAGCTCGACCGCCTCAATCTGTTCATCATCCCGCTCGACAACCGGCGACGCTGGTTCCGCTACCACCATCTGTTCGCCGAATGGCTGCGTCTGCAAGCCAGCAGTGATCCACGCAACCGTCACCGTCGAGCCGCCGACTGGTTGGCTCATCACGGCTTTCCCGGCGACGCCGTACGTCATTACGTGGCAGCAGGTGATGCCGACCGGGCCGCGGACGTCATCGACCGTGCCCGTTGGCTACTCGTCGGGGACGGCCGCGAGGAAACGCTGCGCGAATGGACCCAGCAACTGCCAGGCGACGTGCTCGTCCGGCACCCCCGCTTGACGCTCGCGGCCGCCTGGGTCGCCCACAAAGCTGGCCGCTGGAACGACGTTCGCGACCTGATCGGCGTCTTCGAGGCCACCGCCACCAACGACGACCGCGACGCCGTGCTCGTGCAAGCCGAAGTCGCCTTGCTCGACGCTGGACGGCTCGTGGCACAAGGCGACGTGACCGAAGCGGCACGCATTGCTCAAGGCGCCCTCCACCTCGTGCCCCGACACGAACCCCGCGCCCGCACCGGGCTCCTGCTGGTCATGGGCCGCTGCCGGTTGGCCGAAGGTGACCTCGACGGAGCGAGGCGTGCCTTCACCGACGCCGACGAACTCGCCGCTCCCTACCGCGCCGTCTCGATCGTGCAACTCATCGCCCGCGCCCACCTCGCCGAGATCGACCGCCAGGCCGGGAACACGACGGCAGCCGAGGCCGCCAGCCGAGCGGTGATCGAGTTCGCCGATGCCTCCGGACTGGCCGACAACCCCGAGTGCACCGTCGCCCACCTCACCCTCGGCAACGTGCTCCTCGACCGCGGACAAATCGAGGAGGCGGCCGATGCGATCACCCGCGGCAGCGAACTGGCCCGACGCATCCCGTACGTGGCCCGCGAGGCCGAAGCCGCCGCCGCCAATCAACGCCTGGCAGACCTCACCCCGGGCCGCGTCAGGACGGGACTCATCGAGGAGCTCACCGGACGTGAGCGTTCGGTGCTGCGGCTGCTCCCCACATCGCTCACCCCACGCGAGATCGCGAATGAGCTGTACTTGTCGCTGAACACCGTCAAAACCCACACCCGCGCCATCTACCGGAAGCTCGCCGTCCAAACCCGCCACGAAGCCATCGAGGAAGCGCGGCGCAGGAACCTCCTCTGAATCACACCACAGGGTGAAGCGCCCGACAGCGACAACGCCCATGCTTCAAACATGGAGCCGTCTACCTACCGCATAGAGATCCGAGGACGCCCACCCGCCCGGATCCTCGACGAACTCACCGGCTTCACCATCGAGGTCGGCGCGCCGACGACGACGTTGTCCGGCCCGCTCGCCGACACCGCCGCACTGTACGGCCTCATCGCCCGGCTCGAAGCCCTCGGCCTCACCCTCCTGTCCGTCCACCCCACCCCCAACGAACCGACCGTCGGCCCCTCGGGCAACACCCACAACGTCGATACCGAAAGGACTTGACATGCCCCCCTTGCCTTGGCGGACGCGTCGGCCCGTCGATCCCGACACGTCATACGTCGTCACGGTCACCAAGCTGCCACTGCGCACCCATCTACGGACCCCTCGGATCATGCGGGCCACCTGGCGCACGGTCCACGATTTGCGCCACAGAGACGGTCTCGTCGGATATGCACTTAAGGCCGACATTCTTCACAAGACGTTCTGGACCATGTCAGCGTGGACCGACTCCGACGCGCAAGCTGCCTTCGTGCGCTCCGATGTCCATCGCAACGCCATGGCTGCGCTGCAGCCCTATTTGGATCGCGTCCGTGTCGAAACGTTCAACCGTCGCGGAGCCGATCTCCCAATGAAATGGGCAGACCTGGCCCGCAATCTGACTGCCGCGGCCGCCAGTCACCCAGCGACGACTCCGAACCCGTCATGAACACAACAGCTGCCACCGGCAGTCCGCTGGACCGTGGCGCGACACGTCACGACAACGCCTGATCCGTCCAGTCGGTTCCCCGCCATCGCGTTGCCAGCCGTTTCGACAGCCAACGCGCTTCGCCGCGCCCGTCACCTCGCCCTCGCAAGGAGCAACCTCATGAGCAACCCCACTCGTCCCAACACCCACCCCGTCACCGCCGACCTCTACCAGATGATCGCCGCCTTCGCGAACGCCACGGGTACGCGACGCAGGGCGAATTCACGCTCCCCGACGGGCCGCCGCTGTGGCGGATGTGGCGCGACCCGCGCTGATCACGACGAGACGAACGAGGAGCACACCACAATGTCCATCACAGTCTTCACCAACTCGATCGAGCAGATCTGGAACAACCACGACATCGGCGCCATCGAGCAGTTCATCGCTCCGAACTACATCGGTGTTGACCCCGCCGAGCCCGAAGTGATCGCCGGGATCGACGGCTACAAGCAGCACTTCGTCACCTTGACGACCGCCTTCCCCGACACCCACATCACCATCGACGACATCTTCGGGGTCGGCGAACTGGTCGCGGCACGGTGGACCGTCCGAGCCACGCACACCGGCGACTTCGGCGACATCCCGCCGACCGGGCTCCGCATCCAGGTGACCGGCATCGCAACGGTCCGCATCGTGCGACGCCTGCTCGTGGTCGAGCACGCCTGCTCGGACACGCTCGGCCTCCTCCGCCAACTCGGCCTGATCCCCTTCACCACAAAACTCCCCGCGCCGCTGCTGTTCTGACGCGACCACGGAAACGGGCAACCGCCCCGGGCGAGGAGGCGACGCCCACGGCGACCAGATAACAGCATGGCGCGACGGGAGACCGTCGCGTCATCCGATACCGCTGGCGCTCCGCGGAACTGCATCGCACTCGACAAGGTGCGCGCACTTTGCTCTCGTCACGCGGGGACCGAGGACTGATCACGTTCTGCTGGCGCGGGAGCGCCAGCCGACGGCGGGCGGGCAGATGGGCGCCGTGCGCTCGCGCCAGCAACCGCTGCACGCCGGCGCGTTGTCGCGGCCGTCATCGAACTGCGACACTGGACGAGGCACGACGAAAGATGTACGTCGCCGTCCTCGGATCGCTTTGCCCGTAAGGGTTTGGACAAGTCGTCCACCGCCGGAACGTTTGACGACACCGCTCTACCAGCCCCGGCAACCCCAGTTGCTCGAAGTCGACATGCCCGCACAGCTGCGACTGTGACGAGCGGATTTGCGTCACAGTCGGCGATCCGCGGGCGGCTTCGTCCCTCGACGCGACGATCACGTCTCGGTTGCGGGCAAGACGAACTGGACGTCAAGGGTCAGCTGCACCGCGTCGCTGAGGAGTGGAACGCCATAGCTGACGCCAAATGAGCTCCGGCTGATCGAACCAGACCCCTCAAAGCCGAAGTGAGTCGAGTGATCGACCGGGAAGATGTCGGAGCCGTTGTACTTGGCGTCGAACGTCACGGGGTGCGTGATTCCCTTGATGGTGAGGTCGCCGGACAGCGTGTAGCTGCTTGCGGCGTCGACGATCGAGGTCGAACGGAAACTCATCTGGGGATGACTGGCGGTGTCGAACCAATCAGAGCCGTACATGAGCTCATCCCGATCGCGATTTCCGGTGTTGATCGATTCCATCTCCGCTTCCACGGCCACCACCGTGCTGGCGAGGTCGTCTCCGACATACAACGCACCGCTGAATCGGTCGAACGTACCACGGATGATCGAGATTCCGAGATGGCGGATCGAGAAGCCGAGCTGGGAGTGGACGGTGTCGATGTCGTAGTTGCCAGGGGCGATGGGCAGAGCCATGAAAGCGATTCTCGCACGCCCGCTGGGCCTCAAGGCGCAACACTAAGTTCTGGACGGTCGACGCCGACCGGCAATCTGCCCGAATGCAGGCTCGGGAACACCCGGGCGTCGTCACGGAGCGGTCGGCTGGCCGTCCAGATCGACGGGTCGGCATGCGCTGGCGCTGATCGCGGGCGACGTCAGCAGCGGCGCGGTTCAGCGCAGGACTGCTCGGGGCGAGGCGCACCGGATGCTCTGTCCGACGCTCCCTTGTCAAGCGGCCGGTGACCGATCGGTGGTCACGCCCGAGTGCCGGTCAGTTCGTCTGCGTGGACGAAGCAGTCGCAGGCTGCAGGCCTCAGTTGCCCGCCGATCCCACCTGGAGAACAATGCGGCGATGACGACCACCACACCGACGGACCTCGTGACAATCGTGCAACGGACCTATGCCGCGTTCGGGGAGGGTGACATCGCGGGCCTGTTGGCCCACGTCGATGACGACGTCGAGTGGAGCATGGATCTCGACGCCCCCGGCGCCGAGATGGTGCCGATGTTCCGCCAGCACCGCGGGCACGACGGCGTGAGGACGTACCTCGACGCCGTGTCCGAATTGGAGGTGCTCGCCTTCGAGCCCAGGGAGTTCCTGACAGGTGACCGCACAGTCGTGGCGCGACTGCGCATCCATCTCCGGCACCCACGAACCGGCAAGGACGTCGACCTCGACGAACTCCACCTCTACGAGTTCGGCGATGACGACAGGATCGTTCGCTACCGCCCGTTCAGCAACACGGCGGGCATCATCGAGATCTACCGCGATTGATCACACTCGATCGCCCTACGCCCACGGCTCCAGCGCCAAACGAGTGCCCAGGCGTTGCTCCTCGCAGTTGAACCACATTCGCGTCGCCGGCAGCCCGATCGGTGCTCCCTGTCGCCGTTTGAGACACGCCAGATGCGCCGCTCTGTTCGCCCCGCGCACGTCGCGAGGATGGTCGATCTGCGTGGTTGTTATGAGCGCCCGATCAGCACTGCCGGGCTGGGGCCTTCAGACCAAACCGTCGGAGAGGAAGTTGCGCCCTTGAAATAATGCCAGGCACCTCCCGTGTATGGCCGGTCGACGCAGTGTTATGGTCGTCGTGCGGCTGCGTGCGACGTCGCAGCGTGCGACGCGAAAAGGGGGAACGCCATGCGCAAGGTCATCGTCTTCGTCGTCGTGGCCGTGTTCGCCGTCGGCTCGCCGACGTTGGCGCGCCAGGCCGAGCCGTTCAGGTCCGGGGACGGGAAGCCGCTCGGCCGACCGGCCGAGCTGAACGGACCGAATGGGGTCTATGTCGGGCCACACGACGGCAACGTGTACGCCGCCAGCGTGATCGGTAACGAGATCACGGTCCACGACCCGCGGACGGGCAAGGTCCTCGACCGGATCGGTCCCGAACGCGGGGTGCACGGGCCCGACGACCTCGTGATCGCCGATGACGGCACGATCTATTGGACCGAGCTCCTCGCGGGCAACGTGGGCATGCTCAGGCCCGACGGCACCTTCCGCACGCAGTTCGTTGCGCCGGGCGTGAATCCGATCACCCTCTCAGACGACGGCCGCCTGTTCGTCGCCCGCGACTTCCTGGGTAACGGCCTGTACGAGCTCGACCCCGAGCTCGTCGATCCACCCCAGGTCATCATTCCTGACCTGTTCGGGTTCAACGGGATGGACTTCGGACCCGACGGCCTGCTGTACGGGCCACTGTTCTTCGGCGGTGCGATCGCCCGCATCGACGTCGACGCAGCGGATCCGGCACCCGAGATCGTCGCCACCGGGTTCCGGATCCCGGGCGCGGTCAAGTTCGATCCGTCCGGGGTGCTGCACGCGGTCGACTTCGCCGAGGGCCAGGTAGTGCGGGTCGACGTCACCACAGGAGCGACCGAGGTACTCGCGGACATCGATGGCGTGCTCGACAACCTGGCCTTCGGCGCCGATGGCACGCTGTTCACCACCGCGTTCGCTGACGGCCAGCTGCTGACGCTGACGCCCGGGAACCGGCTGCGCGCCCTCGATCAACCGGGTTTCATCGCCCCGAGCGGCATCGCCGTCGACGACGAGGGATCCGTCTGGGTCGCGGACTTCTTCTCCCTGCGCGAGCTCGCCTCCAGCCGCAATCCGGTCACCTCCTACTACGACCGCTTCGATCCGCCCTTCGTCGGTCCTGCCTCAGCGAACACCGTCACCATCGACGGCGACCACCTGATCACAACCGGATGGTTCTCGAACGCCGTCCAGGTGCTCGATGCCGACAGCGGCGCCGTGATCGAGGACATCCGTACACTCGCTGTGCCGTCCAACGCGATCCGGCACGGCGATCGGCTCGTCGCCGCGCAGATCGGTGCCGCGAACGTGGTCGACGCTGACACGGGCGAGGTCGTGCTCGGCGGCGTGCTTGCGTATCCGCTCGGCCTCGCCTCGGACGGCGCCACCCTGTACGTGTCGGACTGGGCGCTCGGCCAGGTGTGGGCGGTCCCCGACGGCGCCCCATCTGAACTCCTCGCCAGCGGACTCGCCGGCCCCGAAGGGCTCGCCGTCGACGGTGACCGTTTGCTCGTGGTCGAAGCCGGCGCCGACCGTGTTGTGGCCATCGACCTGACGACAGGCGACATCAGCGACGTCATCACCGGTCTCGCCCTCGGTGACCCGGTGATACCTGCAGCGCTGCCCCACGGCAACTTCAACGGCGTGGCCGTCGATGACCATGCCATCTACATCACCTCCGACGTCGACAACGCCGTGCTCGAGTTCAAGCGCTGACTTCACCAAGTACGGACATCGACTCTCTGACGTGGTACGCATGGACTTCACGAATTTCGGCGAGACGACATCGCGGTCGGCATTAACCGTGCAGCATCGCAAGATGCCATAGATGGCGCGCCGATCTCAAGAACCGCGCCACCTCGATGAGACGCGAACGGCACGAAACGCCGAAGACGAGGCGCAGATCCACACCAGCGACGAACTGAGAACGCTCACGCAGCTCTCGAGAAGCAAACACAGAACCGGCGATCGATCTGTGTCGGAGATCGCCATTCAGCACGGGAGGCGTCGCGGATCGTCCTGGGGTGTCCGATCGGAACGGCGATCGCGAGATCGGCGGAGCGTCCGATACCGCCGGATGGATCTACCTGTCTCCCGCGAAGACGAGCTCCCGTAGCTCACGCCCGTCCGGAAGCGCGAGTGCCGCTCGCCCCACCTCGACCCAACCGGAGCGGCGGTACAGCGCTATGGCGGCGTGCGACGATTCGACGACCTCCAGCACCGGGGTGCGGTGCTGTGCGACGGCCGCTGATCGTGCGGTCTGCAGCAGCGCTCGAGCGATACCCCGGCGGCGGGCGTCGGGATCGACGAGCAGCCGGGCGATGGCACCGAGGGGACCGACGATGCCGGCGTGGTGCAGAACGTGCATCGCTCGGGGTGACGGCTGTGCGTTGAGGGCAACGTGGCCACAGATGCGTGCGTCCCACTCGGATACCCAGGCCTCGAGGGGTTCGGGTCGCGTCAAGAACCGGTGGTAGTCGTCGCCTGGCAGGTAGGTGGGATAGTCGTCGGCCGCGCGGACGCGCGCCGCAACCTGCGCGAGGGCGTCGAGGTCAGCGTCGGTACGCCGTCGAACAATCATCACGCCGGTCAGTGTGCCGACTTCCGGCTCACCCCAGCGACGGGGCCGGGCTCGAGGTGACCGGCCGGTCAGCGTTCTCGGGCGCCGACACGGCAGGGGTCCGCTGCTTTGGTTGCGCACGAGCCGCACGGCACGCCGTGGCGCACCGTCGACGACGTCGAGCTGGCCACGCTCGCCTGGGTCCACTGGTTCAACACCACACGTCTACACGGCACCCTCGGCGACATCCCGCCCGCCGAGTTCGAAGCCGTTCACTACGCTCAGCTCGCCCCAGCAGGCTGAACGGAAACCAAACCACCGAGAGCCTCCATCGAAGCCAGGGCGGGTCAGACCGCTTCTCGGATCTCGACCGGGGAGGCACCCACATTGAGCGCTGCCGCGGTATGTGATCGAAGTTGCGGCAGCGTCTGGTTGGTCACGAGCAGCACGACAGTGATGAGTTCGCGGGTGCGATCGTCCAGCGCACCTATCTGGAACACCTCGCCGAAGATCACGTGGCGGAGAATCGCCATCAGCTCCGGGTCCGGGCCAGCCGCGACGGCAGGCGGTGAACCGAACAGCTGCTCGTACTTCTCGGCGCTCAGCGCTACTCGATTCACGACCCCTCCCAACCGAAGCACCCCGGACTCGCAGCATGGCGACCACGTCGAGGCGAGCACGTCGGCGAGGGGCGCCAGTCACCCCAGTGCGGTCCATCCAGATCTCGGGTTCGTCGATCAGATCCGCGGCGAGCACGCCTCGCGGATGTCGACGGCACCATCGATTTTCGTCGTAGATCTCGGTGCACACGTAGCTGTTCGACTCGCTCTCTTTGACGACACCGCTCCCGCCGGCGTCGCTAGCGATGTCGTAACCGTTCGTCCGGTTCGGCGAGGACGTACTCGATGTGTGATTGAGTCAGCACGATTAGGTCTTCCATGGCCTGTCGGGCGCGGACAGGGTCACCGTCGATCACCGCGGCCGCAACAGCCTCGTGTTCGGCCATCGCTGACTGTGGGCCTCCGGGAGCGTGGACGGTGAGCCTGCGGCTGGCTTTTAGGGCTGCGCCGATCGCGCCCGTCAGCCTGATCAGGGTCGCGTTCTTGGTAGCCGCGAGGATCGCGGCGTGGAAGTCGAGGTCGGCAATGACGTAGCGATTCTCGTCCTCTAAGGAGCGGACGAGCTCGGCCGCAAGAATCCGGAGCCGGTCGGCCTCTGCGGGGGTACGGCGCATCGCTGCTAGCTGGGCCGATGCCGGTTCGATGATCAGGCGAACCTCGGACACGTCGCGAATCACGTCGGCGATGGGTCCGTGCTCGAGCATCCAACCAAGCACCTCCGGATCGAGTACGTCCCATGAGAGTCGGGGAAGTGCGACAGTGCCGACTCGTGGCCGCGACTGAAGCAGTCCCTTGGCGGCCAGCACCTGGGTTGCTTCGCGGATCACGGTGCGTGACACGCCGAGCTGCTCGCCGAGCTCCGATTGGATCGGAAGCGGTTCACCCTCCGGGAGGCGTCCGGACACGATTGCAATCCCGAGGGCGGATATGGCGTGGTCATGCAGCATTGTTCGACGTCGTCGGAGCGTCCTGTCCGCTGACGGGAGCGAAGAGAGCTCGGTCACAACGGGCCGTCCGACGGGTCGAGGGGCGATGAACCACGCGTTTCCCAGCCGTCCTCGTAGAGGCGAAGAACGTGGCTCGGCATGTAGGGATGATCGGCCAACCGTTCCCACTCGAGATCGATACCGAGTCCGGTTGCGTCGCTGACGATGACGTGTCCGTCCGCGATGGTCAGGGGCTCAGCCGCGACGATTTGTCGTGTCCATGCTTCGTTGAAGACCTCGAAAGATTCCTGGTAGTAGAAGTTCGGGGTACTTGCGCCCAGGTGCATGCTGACCATGGAACACACCGGACCTTGGGCGTTGTGCGGAGCCAGGACCCCGTAGTGGGCATCCGCCATCCCCGCGATCGTCTTGGTCCTTGTCAGGCCACCGACACTCAGAGGTTCGGGCTGCAGGATGTCGACCGCATCGTGTGACAACAATTCGGCGAACTGGTGGATCGATGACAAGGACTCACCGGTTGCGATCGGGACATCGGACCGCTTGGCGACGTGGACCATGGCGGCGACGTTCTGGTGGGCGACGGGCTCCTCGAACCAGGCCGGCCGATACTGTGCCAAGAGGCTGGCGATCGTGATGGCCGTCGACGGCGCGAAGCGATTGTGGCCTTCGATCATGAGGTCGATGTCGGGTCCGACCGCTCCGCGCACCGCAGCAACGATGTCGATTGATTCGTGCTGTTGGCGACTGGTCTGCGTTCGCCAGGCCGAGCCGAACGGGTCGAACTTCATCGCTGTGAACCCGGCCTTGACGACGTTGACGGCCGCCTCTGCGAACGCCTCCGGGGAACGCACGACTTGGTACCAGCCATTCGCGTAGACCGGGATCCGGTCGCGCACCATGCCACCGAGAAGCTCGTACACCGGCACATCCAGCGCCTTGCCCTTGATGTCCCAGCACGCGATTTCGATGGCTGCCATGGCTGCGCCGTGAATCTGGCCGCCGTCGGAGTAGAGGTCACGCCCGACACGCTGCACGAGTGACTCGATGGCGAACGGATCTCGTCCGATGACCATTCCTTCGAGTTCATGGACCGCTGTTTCCACCGTTCGGCCGAAGCCGTTCAGCGAACCCTCACCGACGCCGTGAATCCCCTCGTCGGTGTCGACGCGTACGAACAGCCAGTTCTTCCAACGGTTACCGACCAAGTACGTACTGATGCTCGAGATCTTCACGCCACCGCGACCTGTCGGGACTCTTCGAACGACTGGATGCACGCCATCGCCAGGAGCAATGCTCGGCGACCCGCCCGGGCATGGATCGGCGGCTCCTCGGACTGGCGGAGCGCCGTCAGTATCTCGTCGAGGTGGAGCTCGAACATGTGGTCGAAGTCTCGATCTCGATCGTTGAAGTATCCGGCTTCCCAGACTTGTCGTGACTCGGCGCCGGGCACGGAGTGGGTGAACCTCTTCACCGTGTCGACGATCTGCACGCGTCCAGCGGTGCCGTTCACTTCGACGTAGTGAGTCTCGGGATAGGCGTACGACGAGTCGTACGACCCGACGAGACTCCCGACGGCTCCGGAAGCGAAGGTCAACGCCACCGCCATCGTCGTGTAGCCCTTGCCGGCCGGATCGCTCATGTGAGCACTGACCGATTCGATTGGGCCACACAGGTGCTCGAGCATGTCGAAGCCGTGGCACTGCGTCTCGATGAGATTCGCGTGTGGGTGCGTGCTGGATCCGACCTCGCCCCCGAACCGCCACGTCGCAAAGGTGACGTCCCCGAGCGCTCCCGAGGCAATGGCTTCGTGTGCCAACTGCACTGGGCGCGCGTAGCGATGGTTGAAATTTATCGCGAAGAACAGGTTCCGCTCATCGGCTTCGCGGAGCAACCGGTCGGCTTCACCAAGGTCGAAGACGAAGGGCTTTTCGACCAGGAGCGGATATCCGGCCTCGATCACTCTCAGCGTGGTTTCGAAGTGGTGCTCGTTGGGCAGGCAGAGCGAGACGAGATCGGGGGCCTCGTCGTCGAGCATCTGGTCCAGATCGACATACGGTGTGGTGGCGAACTCGATTGCCCTTCGCTCCGTCTTCTCGCTCGACCTTCCGACGATCGCACACAGATCGACATCGGGGTGCGCCGACAGGACACGGGCGTGCTCGCGCCCCCACCAGTCGCCGGTGCCGACGACGGCCACGCGGAGTCGGTTGCTGGACTGCTCTCGAGCACCTTTCGTCGTCAGCTGTCCCATCGGGGATCTCCTTGTATTGCTGTGATGGGTGGGACCTCGAGGCCGCCGCACACGCGTGTCACGGTTGATCCCGGCGACCGACGATCGCCTGTGCGGTGACTACGACGATGAGGAACAGGCCGCTCACGACCTCCTGGTGATACGACCGCAGTGTTCCGACCTGGTTGATCAGGTTCTGAATGACTCCGAGCAACAGAACGCCGGTCATCGTCCCGACAAGACCACCTGCTCCGCCGTTGAGCAGGGTGCCACCGATAACGACGGCAGCGATCGCTTCGAGCTCGAGACCGCTGCCGATCGTCGAGAGGCCCGAGGACGACCTTGCGGCAACGAGCATCCCGGCCAATCCGCTGAGCATGCCGGTCGTCGTGTACAGCACGATCTTCACTCGTGCGACCCGAATGCCCATCAACACCGCAGCGTCCTTCGAACCCCCGATCGCAAAGACGGCCTGGCCGAATCGTGTCCGATTGAGGAGCACGAGGCCCCCGCCGAACAAGACGAACGAGATCCAGACGGGGATTCCCACACCGAGCACGCGTTCTTGACCGAGGGCGGTCATCCAACGATCGCTCGCGATGAGGTGTGTCTTGTTGCCGTTGTCAGACACTTTGAACGCCAGACCGCGTGCGAACAGCAGACCAGCCAGTGTGACGATGAACGCCGGCATCCCGAGCTTGCCGATAAATACGCCCTGTGCGAACCCGATCACTCCGCACACGAGAATCGGCACGACGATGCCGGTCAGCGACCCCCACCGCGAGCTGTATGCGGCGAGAACCGCCGCGAGCGTGTACATCGAGCCGACTGATAGGTCGATCCCCCCACTGATGATGACAAGAGTCATCGCGATCGCGATGATCGCGAGAAAGGATGAGGCAACAGCAAGATTCGAGAAGTTGCCGGTGTTCCCGAAGTCGGAGCCGAAGACGATCACTCCCACCGCCACGACAACCACGAGTACGAGACCCGCCGCCGATCGCTGGATGAGCGAGGTGACCGTGCCGACCGATCCGAACACGGCGATCTGCTCCTGAGAGCCGTCGTCCGGCGTGCGGGCCGCGAGGTCGGGCGTCATCGGAGTCGCTCCCGCTGGATGTACACCGCGGCGAGGATGATCAACGCCTGCACCATGCGCGCATCGGCGTCGGACAGGTCGTGGCGAATCAGGGTCGCGAAGATGAGTTGCATTAGCAGGGCGCCGACGACTGTGCCGACGATCCTGAGTTCGCCACCGGACAACGGAGTGCCGCCGACGACGACGGCGGTGATGGCGCTCAGTTCGATGAGCAAACCGACGAACGACGGATCGGAGGCCCCCGAACGTGCCGTGGCCAGAATTCCCGCGACTGCGGCCAGCGCACCGGACAGGGCATACACGACTATCAGCGATCGGCGTACCGGGAGGCCTGCTGTTCGAGCGGCGTCCGGGCTACCACCGATCGCTACCAACCGCCTGCCGAAGACGGTGTATCGCCCGACCGCCCCGATGATCACGGTGAGCCCCAGGGCAACGAACACGCCCACCTGAAAGCCGCCGACGAGGCGTTTGGTTCCGATCGCTCCGATGGCTGGATCGAAGATCTCAGTCAGACGCCCGTCGGCGATCATCAACGCGAAACCTCGCCCTGCGATGAACAGCCCGAGGGTCGCCACGATGGGCTGGATCCGGACCACACCCACCAGAATTCCGTTGAACACGCCAGCGACCACTCCGGCGAGCAAGGCAACGATGATCGCGACTGACGGGCCCCGATCAAGGGTGGCCGCGAGCGAGGCGGCAGCGAGGGCCATCGTCGCCCCGACCGACAGATCGATTCCCGCCGTCGCCACGACCAGCGCCATGCCCAGCGCAACGATCACGACCGGGGTGACTTGCACCAGCTGCAGTCGTACATTGCTCAACGTCGCGAAGTTCGGCGTGAACAGCAGGTTGAAGACGATCATGGCCGCAAGCGCGACGTACACGCCGTGCGTGCGAAGGCCGAGCTGCGGGCGCCACCGCACTGCTTGTTCAGCAGTCGTCGTCATGAGTCGTCCTGCGTGTCCGTCGCCAGACCGTTCGACCGGTCGTCGGTCGACCGGTCGTCGATCCCCCGCTCGTCGACGGAGGCTGCGGCCATGAGTTCCATGATCCGCTGCTCATCGATCTCGTCGCGACCGAGCTCACCGACCACCGTCCCGTTCTTCAGCACGACGACCCGATTCGAACCCTCGACGACGTCTTCCAACTCGGACGAGATGAGGACGATGCTTCGTCCCTGGTCGGCGAGCTCCTGAATGATCGATTGCACCTCCGCCTTCGCACCGATGTCGATGCCTCGAGTCGGTTCATCGAGGAGAAGGACCCTCGGTTCGATGCATAGCAGCCGAGCGAGAAGCGCCTTCTGCTGGTTGCCACCCGACAACTGTCCGATGTTTTGGCCGGCTCCAGACGTCTTGATCCCGAGCCGACCGACGTACTCGGTCACAAGACGGTCGACCCGACCCGGGGAGACGAAACCCCAACGACTCACTTTGAACAGAGCCATCAACACGATGTTGTCGCGAACCGACATCGTGGGGACGATGCCCTCCGCCTTGCGATCCTCCGGCAACAGCGCGGTCCCAGCTTCCAATGACGCGTGGGGTGAGCCGGTTCGTACGCGTTTGCCGCCGACCTGCACCCTGCCGTCGTCGATCCGTTGGGTACCGAAGATGGCTCGCACCGTCTCGGAGCGCCCCGAGCCGAGCAATCCGGCCAACCCGAGCACCTCACCCGCTCGCACAGAAAGCGAAACGTCTTGCAACTGATGGCGGCGGCTCAGCCCGACCGCTTCGAGCACGACCGCGTCGCGCACCTGCTGCTCCCGCGTGAAACTGGTTCGCCCCGCGGAACGAACCTGAGCGACGTCACGACCGAGCATCGTGGCGATCACCTCGAGCTTGGTCGTGTCCGTGACGAGTTTGCTCTGGGCGAGCCGACCATCGCGCAGGATCGTGATGCGGTCGGAGATCTGGAACACCTCATCGAGGTTGTGACTGACGAAGAGCAGCGCGGCCCCGGCTGTTGTCAGTCGCCGAATCATTCCGAAGACCTGCTCGACCTCACGTGGCTCGAGCGACGCGGTCGGCTCGTCGAGGATCACCACACGAGCATCAGTCGAGACCGCTCGCACGATCGCGATCATCTGCTGCACGCCGGCGCCGAACGATTTCACCGGGCGCCGGACGTCGATCTCGATCCCATATCGGCGTAACAGCGCAGTGGCGTTGCGGTTCATCTCCTCGACGGCGAGGAGACGCCACCGCGTTCGTGGCTCCGTGCCCAGGTAGAGATTTCGGGCGACCGACATCAAGGGCACGAGGCTGATCTCTTGGAAGGTCGTGTTGATGCCCATGTCCCACGCATCGCGTGGGGCCGCCATCGAAACGCTCTGACCTCGGTAGGTAATGTCGCCCTGGTCGGGGGCATGAACGCCGGCGAGCAACTTGATGAGTGTCGACTTCCCGGCACCGTTCTCCCCGACAAGAGCGTGCACCTCGCCGGCGTGGAGGTCGAGCGTGACCCGGTCGAGCGCGGTAACGCCACCAAACCGCTTCGAGACTTCGACTGCCCTCAGGACGGGCTCCATCAGCGTGGTTCAATCCCGACACACGAGCCGATGGCGAGGATGGCCGGAGAGGGCCGGCCATCCGCGCACATCGACTAGTAGGCGTTGACCAGTTCGGCCTCGGCGTTTTCGGTGGTGTACTCCTTGTCGGAGATGATCGTGACCGCCGGTACGCCAGCGCCGCCGTAGAAGTCCTCGAGCGCCTGGAATGCCAGTGGCCCGAACCGGGGATTGGACTCGATCACGCCTGAGATCCACCCATCGATGATGCCTTGGACCGCACCTTGCGTGCCATCGATCGTGATGATCTTGACGTCGCCGGGCGAGTATCCGGCCGCTTGCAACACGGCGACCGCGCCCAAGGCCATCTCATCGTTGTGTGCATAGATCGCGTTGATGTCGGGATCGTTGGCGATGAGCTGCTCGGTCACTGTCTGGCCGAGTGCTCGCTCGTAGTTGGCTGCCTGTTGGGCGACGATCTCGATGTTCGTGTCGAGCTCTTCGAGCCGCTCGAGGAAGCCATCGTTGCGATCAGTCGTAACGTTCACACCCGGAGCGCCGAGCAGGATCGCGAGCCTGCCTTCGCCACCGGTTTCCCTGACCATCGCATCGGCGGCTCGCCGGCCCTGCTCCACGAAATCCGAGCCGACCCAGCCGATGTAGTCCTCGCAGGCGGTCTTCGTGGTGAGGAGGCGATCGATCGTCATGATCGGCACACCGTTCTCCTTCGCGTAGTCCAGCGCCGGGTCGAGTCCTTCGCTGTTCAACGGTGAGATGATCAATGCGTCGACTCCCTGGTCGACCATGCTCTGGATGTCGGAGATCTCCTTGTTGAGATCGGATTCGGCGTTGGTCACGATCAGATCGATTCCGCGTGCCTCAGCTTCGTCGCGGATCGACTGGGTTTCGGCGATCCGGAACGGGTTCGCTTCGCGCTCCGACTGGGCGAACCCGATCGTGGCCGTGGCGAGGTCGACCTGATCGAATCCGCCGCCGGCATAGGCGTCCACCGTGCAGCCGTCGCCCGACGTCTCAGCGACCTGTTGACCAGAACCTGACTCCGTCGATTCGGTCGGCTCGGCCGGATCAGTTTCGGCCGGATCTTCGGCAGGCGGTTCTGTCGGTGCCGGTTCTTCTGAACTCGTGTCGCCGGCCGTGGCCGCCGGTGGACTCGTTGCATCGGCGTCTGAGTCGTCATCGTCGCCGCAAGCTGCTGCGGCGAGGACGAGGCCGACGACGAGTGCCAGCCGTGCGTGGCGGTGTTTGATCATGTTTGCTTCCCCCGGTCGCGCATCGTGGGTCTGCTGCGACGCCGGCTTGCACCCGCTGGGCGCATCCGGGCGCGGCCCCCTATGAGACATTTAACATATCGTATTATAAATAGTGAATCAAGGGAACATTTGGGAGACCGACGAGCGAACGTTCACGGCGACGGCGCGGCCGTGTGCTCCACTTGTGCCTGATGGAGCCCGCCGCACACATTCGACGCCGGTCGCGATATCCACAACAGGAGTGACGGTGTCCAACCACTCGACCCCGTCCGGGAGCGACGCGGCATGAGCACCTCCAGCGCCGCAGCTCTATTCGACCTTTCTGGGCGTATCGCGCTCGTCACCGGCTCCAGCAAGGGCATCGGCCTCGCGCTAGCGCCGCGCACTGTCGAGTGCCGGAGCCTCAGTCGTCCTCAACGCCCGCGGAGAACACGCACTTGCGTCAGCAGCCTTGACGCTCCACACCGAAGGTCACGATGCCCACCACCGTGCGTTCGATGTGTGCGACCCGTCCGCTGTCGGTGCAGCCGTGGAATCGATCGAGGATGAGATCGGGCCCATCGACGTGCTCGTGAACAACGCCGGCATGCAAATTCGTGCACCAATGCTCGACTTCGCGATCGAGGACTTCCGACAACTGATCGAAGTCAACTTGGTGTCAGCGTTCATCGTTGGCAAGGCGGTCGCCGCCCGCATGGTCGAGCGGCACCGAGGCAAGATCATCAACATCTGCTCGGTCCAGTCCGAACTCGGCCGACCCACCATCGCCCCCTACACCGCGACCAAAGGTGGACTGAAGCTCCTGACCAGAGGGATGTGCGCCGATCTCGGCCCGCTCGGCATCCAGGTCAACGCCATCGCACCGGGATACTTCGCCACAGAGCTCACCGCCGCGCTCGTAGCCGACGAGGGGTTCTCGGCTCGGTGTCGCGACGCACCCCCGCCGGGCGCTGGGGCCGCGTCGACGAGCTTGCCGGAGCTGCGATCTTCTTCGCCAGCGACGCCTCCGACTTCGTCAACGGTCAAATCCTCTACGTAGACGGGGGCATGACCGCGGTCGTATGACCAGCCCAT
>CAVZOP010000003.1:0-368905 GCA_963776935.1 Ilumatobacteraceae bacterium
GAGCGAGGCCGTCTCGCTCGTCGCCGACACTCAGCCGGCCGGCTGACGGTGGAGATCTCGGCCGCGGGGCTGGCCGTCGACGGTGCTGCCGCGCGCAGCGCCCGGCGCATTGGCTGGTATCCCGCGGCCGTGGCGGTCGTCATCCTGGCCGTGCTGCTCGGCGTGATGATCGGTCCGGCCGGACCGGTGTGGTGGCGAGTGCCGCTGGCGGTGCTCGACCATCTCCCGCTCATCTCGATCGACAGCGGTGTCACCGAGCCGGAGTGGAACATCATCTGGCAGGTGCGGATGCCCCGTGTGGTGCTGGCAGGGATCGTGGGATCGATGTTGTCGCTCGCCGGGGCCAGCTACCAGGGCGTGTTCCGCAACCCGCTCGTCGACCCGTACCTGCTCGGCGCCGCCGCGGGTGCCGGGCTGGGGGCGACGATCGTGTTCACGGTCGCCCGCTCGTCGACCGCCGATTGGCCGGTCGATCCGGCACCCGCGATGGCGTTCATCTTCGCCCTCGCGACGGTCGCCCTGACGTACGTCGTCGGTGCGTCGTTCGGTGGCACCAAGTCGAGTGTGACACTCGTGTTGGCGGGGGTGGCGATGGTGTCGCTGACGACGGCGATCCAGACGTTCCTGCTGCAGCGCCACTCCGAGGTCGTCCGCGAGGTGTACACGTGGATCCTCGGTCGCCTCTCGTCGGCGTCGTGGGCCGACGTGCGGATGGTGGCGCCGTACGTCATCGGCAGTTCGATCGTGCTGCTGTTGCATCGCCGCCACCTCGACCTGCTGCGGATCGGTGACGACGAGGCGGCGACGCTCGGGGCGCCCGTCGCCAGGGTTCGGCTCGTCGTCGTGGTCGCGGCGACGCTCGGCACCGCCGCCGTCGTTGCCGTGAGTGGGCTGATCGGCTTCGTCGGCATCGTCGTGCCGCACATGGTGCGGCTGATCGCCGGGTCCAGCTACCGGCAGTTGCTGCCGTTGACGATCGCCTTCGGCGCGGCGTTCTTGATCCTCGCCGACATCCCTGGCCGCGTGTTGACCGATCCCGCCGAGACGCCGATCGGGGTCGTCACCGCGTTCTTGGGGGCGCCGTTCTTCATCATCCTGCTCCGCACCCGGCAGGTCGCCCGATGAGCTCGATCGAGTTGCGCGACGTGAGCGTGCGGTACGGGAAGCGGGAGGTCGTCCACGGCTTCACCGAGTCGGTGCGCTCTGGGGAGTGGCTCGGGCTGATCGGCCCGAACGGGGCCGGGAAGTCGTCGCTCTTGCGGGCGGTCGTCGGCATCGTGGCGTGCGAGGGGGAGATCGCCGTGGACGGCACGTCGCTGGCGTTGCGGTCGCGGTCGCGCCGTGCTGCGCTCGTCGCCTACGTACCGCAAGAGCCGCTGATGCCCGACGACATGACGGGGTTCGAGTACGTCCTCCTCGGCCGCGCCCCGTACGTCGGATACTTCGGCTCGGAGACCAAGCACGACAGGTCGATGGCGGCCGCGGTCCTCGATCGCCTCGACCTGGCGCCGTTCGCGACTCGACGGCTGTCGACGCTCAGCGGCGGCGAGCGCCAGCGGTTCGTGATCGCCCGTGCCCTCGCCACGGAAGCGCCCGTGCTGTTGCTCGACGAGCCCACGAGCGCCCTCGACATCGGTCACCAGCAACAGGCGCTCGAGCTGGTGATCGCGCCTGCAGAACGATCACGGGCTGACGGTGATCTCGGCGATGCACGACCTGACGCTCGCCGGCATGTACAGCGACCGGCTGGCGTTGCTGCACGAGGGCACCGTCGTCGCCAGGGGACCGGCGGCCGACGTGCTGCGGGCCGACACGCTGGCCGAGTTCTACGGCGTCCGCGTCTCGGTGCACCACGAACCGGACGGCACGGTGATCGTCGTCCCCCGGCGCGAGGGCGCCATCACCTGAACCCCAGAACAAAGTCCACCCCGGAACTGTCTGCTTCAGACTGCCCGTGTGCTCATCTGAGGCAGACAGAACGGATCAGCTGGAGGGGACGAACCAGTGGTCGCCGGGGTGGAGGAGGCGGTCGGCTTCGGCGGGGCCCCACGAGCCGCGGAAGTAGGGGTGCACCGGGCTCGGGAAGTCGAGTATGGGCTGCACGATGCGCCACGTCTGCTCGACCACGTCCTGGCGGGCGAAGCGGCGCTGCGACCCGGCGATGGCGTCCTCCAGCAGGCGCTCATAGGCCTCGCGCCGTTCGCCGAGCGCGGCCGCGAAGTCGACGGAGATGTCGACGGCCTGGCTGTCGAGGTGCGGGCCAGGCGTCTTGGCCTGCACGGTGAACGTCACGCCGTCCCGCTTGCCGAGCCGCAGGCGCACGAGGTTGCGGCCCGGTTCCGGGCCACCGGCCTCGTCGAACAGCAGCCGCGGCGGCGACTGGAACTCGACGACCGCCTCCGTGGCGGTCTGCGCCAGGGCCTTGCCGACGCGGACGTACCAGGGCACGCCGGCCCACCGCCACGAGTCGATCTCGAGCCGGGCGGCGACGAACGTCTCGACCGTCGAGTCGTGTCCGACACCCGGCTCGTCGCGGTAGCCGACGTACTGGCCGCGCACCACCTGGTGAGGGTCGATCGTGCGCATCGCCGCGCACACCTTGGCCTTCTCGTCCTGCAAGAAGTGCGACTCGGGGCCGACCGGTGGCTCCATCGCCAACAGCGACACGACCTGCAAGATGTGGTTCTGCAGGACGTCGCGGATGGCGCCGACGCCGTCGTAGAACGCACCGCGACCCTCGACCCCAATGGTCTCCGACATCGTGACCTGCACGCTCCGCACGTAGCGGCGATTCCAGACCGGCTCGAGCAGAGCGTTCGAGAAGCGGAACACGAGCAGATCCTCGACGCTCTCCTTGCCGAGGTAGTGGTCGATGCGGAAGATGCGCTCCTCGGGGAACACGTTGTGGAGCAGGACGTTCAACTCTCGCGCCGACATCAGATCGCGCCCGAACGGCTTCTCGACGACGATCCGGCCCCGCTCGTTGAGCCCCACCGATGCCAGCGACTCGGCCACCGTCGGGAACATCGTCGGGGGGATCGCCATGTAGAACACGGCCTGCTTCGACCCGTGCCCGTCGAGCGTGGCGGCCAGCTCCTGCCACGTCGCGCGGTCGGAGTAGTCGCCCTGGATCAGATCGAGGTGCTGCATCAACTGGTCGATCACGGCCGGGTCGGCGTCGTCGAGCGACTCGGTGATCGCCGTGCGGGCGTTCTCCCGGAACGCGTCGTCGGTCCAGTCGCTGCGGGCCACGCCGATCACGGGGAGCTCGAGCACGCCGCGCCGTTCGAGCTGGTACAGCGCAGGGAACAGCTTGCGCCTGGCGAGGTCGCCGGTCGCGCCGAACAGCACGAGCGCATCGGCAGGAGGCTGGTCGGTCGTCGCCAGCGCATGCGCGGAGTGGCCGGCGGCGTGGCCCGAGTGACCGGCGGCGTGGCCTGGAACGTTGCTCATCGCGAAGACTCCTTACGTTCGGTGTGGCCGCCGAACCCGGCGCGCATTGCCGAGAGCACCTTGTCGGCGACGTCGGACCGGCCCCGCGAGCTGAAGCGCTGGTACAGGGCGGCCGAGAGCACCGGGACCGGCACGCCCTCGTCGATCGCGGCGTGGATCGTCCAGCGGCCCTCGCCGGAGTCGCTGACGTGGCCGCCGTACTGCGCCAGCTCCGGGTCCTCGTGCAGTGCCGCGGCGGTGAGGTCGAGCAACCAGCTGGCGACGACGCTGCCCCGCCGCCAGAGCTCGGACACGGCGGCGAGGTCGATGTCGTACCGGTAGTACTGCGGCTCGTCGAGCGGGGCCGTCTCGGCATCGACGGCGTGCGTGGTCGACCCGACGCCGGCCTTGGCCAGCACGTTGAGACCCTCCGCGTAGGCAGCCATCAGCCCGTACTCGATCCCGTTGTGGACCATCTTCACGAAGTGCCCGGCCCCCGACGGGCCACAGTGCAACCAACCGCGCTCGGCGGTGTCGGGATCGCCCTCGCGCCCGGCTGTCCGCTCAGCGGCGTCGACGCCGGGGGCGAGCGTGTCGAAGATCGGCGCCATGCGGGCGACCGCATCGGTGTCGCCGCCGACCATCAAGCAGTAGCCCCGTTCGAGGCCGTGGATCCCTCCGCTGGTGCCGACGTCGAGGTAGTGGATGCCGTAGTCACGTAGCAGCGGACCGCTGCGATCGACGTCGTCGTGGTACCAGCTGTTGCCGCCGTCGACGATCGTGTCGCCGGCCTGGAGCAGAGGAGCCAGCGTGTCGACGGTGCCTCCGACGAACGCGGCCGGCACCATGATCCAGACGTGGCGCGGCGCGGCGAGGTCGGACACGAACTCGTCGAGTGTGCGCGCACCTCGGGCACCGTCACGTTCGAGGTCGACGATCGCGTCCTCGCTCAGATCGTGGGCGACGCAGTCGTGCCCTCCGGCGAGCAGCCTCCGAACCATGTTGGCGCCCATCCGTCCGAGGCCGATCATCCCGAGCTGCATTCCGCCAGGTTGCCACGTCGCCGGTTACCGTCGCGGCGCGATGGACGCGCGCGAGCTGGATCAGGGCATCGCCGGAGCGGCGGGCGCCCATCAACGCCTGCTGGCACGCCTCGATGCCCACCCGGACTTCGACCAGGCGCAGCCGTCGTTGCTTCCCGACTGGACGGTCGGACACGTACTCACCCACATCGCCCGCAATGCCGACGGCAACATCCGGATGCTCGACGGGCTCGATCAGTACGAGGGCGGGATCGAGGGACGGCGGGCCGAGATCGAGGCCGGTGCGGGGCGCTCGCCCGGCGAACTGATCGCCGACGTCCGCGGCTCGATCTGGCGGTTGGAGCAGCGATGGGCGCAGGAGCCGGCGTGGGACGGCCCGCCGGCGAAGGCGACGTTCGGCGACGTGCCGCGGTACGTGCTGCCGTCGAGACGGTGGCGTGAGACCGAGGTGCACCACGCCGACCTCGGGTTCGGCTACACGTTCGCCGACATGCCGGACGACTTCGTGCGATTCGAGCTGCGACGCATGGAGATGCAGTGGACCGCCCGCCAGCCGATGGGACTCACGACGTTGCCGGAGGCGGTTCTCCAGCTGCCCCCGCCCGAGCGCCTGGCGTGGATGATGGGTCGCATCTCGATCGACGGTGTGCCCCCGGCCGGCCTCATCTGACCTTCACCCGCCGATGTCGAGACCGGCACCGCGGGCACGGATCGAGGCGCGGATCGTGGGGACCCGGGTTCGTCGTCAGTTGCAGGACGCCGGCGGTTGCGGGCTCGCGTTGGTGGCGTCGCCGCCGAGCGTCTCGAGCTGGGTGACGAACAGATCGAGATCGGGATCGCCGGCCGCGATCGTCACGATCGTGCTGTGGAGCGCGAGGCGGCGCTGGTGGTCGTCGGTCTCGCCGAGCTCTTCGAGTAGGTCGTCGAGGCGACGCCATGTCGCGGCCGGCACCCGGCCGAGGCCGAGCGCGGAGCGGATGCGTGGGGCATGGGTGGGGAGACCGATCACGCTCACCGTGAAACCGATCGCCGACGCGGCATCGGCGCCGAGGTTGCGCACCCGCGCCGGCTCGGTGAGGCCGAGGGCCGTTGTGACGACCTCCGAGGCGATCGGCATCGCGGGGAGGAGCGCCGCGCTCGACGACGGCACGACGACCGCGCCGATCGCGGCCGCCCACGCGACCACCAACCTCGCCCGCCCGACGACGAGGCCGTGCTCGTAGGCGTCGAGCGAGATGCGCGCCGCTCGCGATCGCAGCACCAGCGCGCCGATGGCGCTCACATCGGCCAATGCGGCGGCGATCCGCGCCCGATGCTCGCTGGCGTGGTCGCCGGGTCGAGCGGCGATGGCCGCTGCCAGCCCGGCCGTCTCGGCGATGCGGTATCGCTCGGTCATCGCGCCGAGCACGAGTTGGGCGGGGTCGTCGGTGAGCAGCTGCCCGAACAGGCGCTGCAGGTCGCAGTAGGAACCGACCTCGACGGTGTCGCCGGGATCGGGGCCGTATGGGACGACGGCCGGGATGCGCACGTCGAGATGCGGGGCGAGCGCCGGGAAGTAGGTGAGCATCGACGCCGCGAGCCCGCGCTTGGTGCCGTCGTTGAGCGTGTCGTCGTCACTGATCGTGACGAGTCGCGACAGGGCGTCGAGACCGTCACCCATCGCAGCGCGGCTTCCCGTCGGCGCTCGCAGGAGACCGGCGGTGATGATCGCCTCGACGCTCGGCGCATCGAGGTACTGGTTGGTCGCGAGGTAGTCGAGGGCGAGGTCGTCACCGAGCAACGTGAGCGAAGCGATGGGGTCGTCGGCGAGCGCGTGGGACAGTGCCCCGACGTTGGCGGCCAGCTGGATCGGCGTGATCGTCGCCAGTAGGTAGTCGCGCTCCTCGATGGCGTGGATCAGACCTCTCGTCAGCTCCACGAGGACGGCGGGATCCCAAGCACGCGACGTGGCGGCAATCATTGGGGCGAGTGAGGCGGACGTTCGCAGGTGAGCCCCGATCAGCTCGAGAACGGGCGCCGCGGCACCGAGCGGGGCCAGGAGCTCGGCGAGATCGAGCGCGGCAGGTGGCAGGCCGTGACGACGTGGGTCGCGTCGCGCCGCGGCGTCGAGGACATCGATGGCGCCGAGGATCGCGATCGCGCCGCGGTCGCCGAGGTGTGCGTCCATCGCCGCGGCGAACTCGGCGCGATCGTGTCTCGCCCTGCGCACGGCCTCCTCGGCGTACGTCGCGAGTTGTCGCTCGGCGCGTTCGAGGTCGCCACCACCCGCGACCGCGTCGCGGAACCGCTCGATCGAGTCGTGGAGGTGGTCGATCACATCGATGTCGCTCAGCTCGTCGAGACCATTCGTCGCGATCCACGACATGACAGCAGGTCGGGGCGACGCCCCGCTCGCATGCGCGGCATGACTCGACGCGTGATGGAGTTGAGCGGTGTCGAGGGCGCGGCGCCAGACCGTCATCGCCGTGCTCGTTCGGATCGCGTCGATGAACGGCATCCAGCCGTGTTCGAGCGTGTCGCGCGTGCGAGCGACGGCACGCATCGCGTCGCTCGCCGCCGGATCGTCGGACCGGATCTCGGCCAGCGCGGCCAACGCCTCGCGGGTGCGCTGGTGCAGGGTCTCGACCCGGGCTGGGTCGTACCCGTACATGCTCACGACGCCTCCAGGGCGCGGTGCCTCGCCAGTTCGCACTCGAGGTCGGTGGCGAACCGCTCGAACTGCAGCGCCGTCCATCGCAGCTCGTCGGCCGCGTGGAGGATCCGCGTCTGATCGGCCACCAACTCGTGCGCGCAGGCGTCGGCCCGCGGGCTGCGCCACGTCTCGGGCCCGGCGAATCGCTCGAGCGCCATGGCTGGAGTGCGCTCGAGCTCGACCGCCAGGGCGCGCAGGAGCCGTGCTCGCGCCCGCAACGTCGACGCGTCCTGGTTGGTGGTCATCGTCCGGTCACCTCGTCGTCCCTGTGGGCGGCGGGGACGACCGATCGGAAGTGACGGAGCCGCCGTCAGCGAGTGCGCACGATGTCGTGGTGCGGGATCAGGGTGATCACGTCGACGTAGCCGGGCCCGCGCCGCACGAACCCGTGTCGCTCGTAGAACTCCAGCGCCGTGTCCCGGGCGCGCGCCCAGACCAGGTCGTGCCCCGACGCGAACATCCGTGCCACTCCGGTCTCGACGAGCACTCCGCCGATGCCGTGACCCTGCAGGTGGGGGACGGTCGCCATCCCACGCAGTTGGGCGCCTCTGCTGGCGGGGAGGTCCGGATGTGAGTTGTCGATCCACGTCGACACTCCGACCACCTCGCCGTCGAGCTCGACACCGAGGTGCAACGTGCTCGCCAGCTCGTCCTCGGGGAAGGCGACGTCACGGTTCGGCGTGCCGCGGCGCAGCACGTCGAGCCGCAGCGGATGCGTCTGCGCGGCGGTCAACTCGATCACGCGATGCTCGCCCACATCCCGCAACGTAACGCCGGTGGGGACGGGGTGGCAGTCAGTCGAGCGTGACGATCCGATCGGCGACGGCGTCGGCTTCGGTCCGATCGTGGGTGACCCACAGGGCCGTGATACCCGTCGCCCGCAGGACCGTCGCCACCTCATCCACGAGTCGGTCATGGAGCTCGCGGTCGAGTCCGGTCAGCGGCTCGTCGAGCAACAAGACCAACGGCCCGGGGGCGAGCGACCGCGCCAAGGCGACGCGTTTCGCCTCCCCTCCCGAAAGATCGGTCACGCGGCGGTGCTCGAAACCGGCGAGGCCCACGAGGTCGAGCAACTCGGCCACGCGGCGGCCGCGCGCCGGCTCGGTCACGCCCGCCATCTTCAACCCGAAGCCGATGTTCGCCGCCACATCGCGGTGCGGGAAGAGCTGCTCGTCCTGGAACACCATCCCGACCCGGCGGAGGTGGGTCGGCAACGCGCTCACGT
This sequence comes from Ilumatobacteraceae bacterium, assembly GCA_963776935.1. Classification (GTDB taxonomy): domain Bacteria; phylum Actinomycetota; class Acidimicrobiia; order Acidimicrobiales; family Ilumatobacteraceae; genus JALOLG01. The sequence goes on from CAVZOP010000003.1 coordinate 8,393, forward strand.
CGGTCCCGTCGACGGTGACAGTGCCCCGGTCGGGCAACGACGAGGCCGGCGATCACCCGGAGCAACGTGCTCTTGCCGCTCCCGGAAGGGCCGAGCAGGGCGACGACTTCCCGGTCGGCGACCGTGATCGACAGCTGGTCGAGCACCGTCGTGCCGTCGAACGCGACCGTGACGTCACTGACCTCGAGCACGCGCGCCGCCCTTCACTCGATCGCCTCCCCGGTCGCGGTGAGCGCCGCCGGTTCCGGCGATGTCGCCGGTGACGTCGACGGCGAGGACGATCGCGATCGTGGCCGCGGCGAGGATCACGGCCAGCGCGTATCCCTGGGCGTGCAGCACCGTCCCGGTGCGACCGAGGAGCCGCTCGATCGCGATCGGCATCGTCTCCTGTCCACTCCGGCTGAGGAAGCTGGTTGCTCCGAACTCGCCGAGCGAGATCGCGGCCGCCAACCCGGCCCCCACCACGAGCGGTCGCCAGAGGTGGGGCAGGGTGATCTCACGCCACGCCCTCGGCGGTGAGGCGCCGAGCGTCGCGGCTGCGTCGGTCAGCCCGGGGTCGAGGGCACGCAACACGCCGAGTGTCACGCGAACGACGAACGGCACCGCGACGAGCGCGTGACCGACGGGCACGAGCCACCATTCGGCGCGCCAATCGACCGGCGGCGTGTCGAACGTGATGAGCATCCCGAACCCGATCGTCACCGCCGACGTGCCGATCGGGAGCATCAAGCCGGTGTCGAGGGCTCGACCGAGGCGTCCGGCGGCGGCGATCGCCAGCGCCGCCACGGCACCGATCACGACGGCCAGCACCGTCGCCCACGCCGCGGTCTGAACGGATCGGACGAGGCTGCCGAGCGGGTCGACACTGACGCTGATCCCGCGGCGGACCTCGACGTCGCCGAGGCTGCGCCACGCCTGCAACGAGTAGCCGTCGTCGGAACGCATCGAACGCTCGACGAGGGCGAGGAGGGGGATCGTCACCACCGCCGCCGTGGCGATCGCGGTGAGACCGACGAGGATGCGCTCGCGGCGTCGACGAACCCGGCGGGCGGTCGTGTGCGGCCGCATCGCGATGGCGAGGCTGTGGCGCCGCTGGCTGTACGTCGACCACGCCACGACGACGCCGAGGACGACGAGTTGGATGACGGCGAGCACGGCCGCCGGGCCGATCTCACCGAGTTGCGTCGCCCGCCGCCAGATCTCGACCTCCAACGTCGGCCGGGCGGCGGTCCCGAGGATGCGGATGACGCCGAACGACGTGAACGTGAACAGGAACACGATGGCGCCGGCCGCGGTGAGCGCCGGCCGGAGCAGCGGCAGGGTGACCTCGCGGAGCACCCGCCACGGCGACGCGCCGAGGGTCGCCGCCGCCGCCTCGAGGTCGGTCGGCAGGTGCTCCCAGACGGCGCCGACGGTACGGACGACGACCGCCAGGTTGAACACGACGTGGGCGCCGAGGATCGCCCAGATGCTCCGGTCGAGCGAGTCGGGCAGCAGCGCCGAGAACGCCGCCCCCATCACGACGGTCGGAAGCACGAACGCGGCGGTGAGGATCCCGAGCAACAACCGCCGTCCGGCGAACCGGAACCGGGCGAGCACGTACGCCGGCGCGATGCCGACGATGAGCGTGAGCGCCGTGCTGACGATCGCCTGCCACGTGGTGAACCACAACACCTCCCACGTCCGGCGCCGGCCCAGCACGTCACCCACGTCAGCGAAGGCGACACCGTTGGCGAGCAGCGTCACGAACGGCGCCACGTAGAACACGACGAGAAACGCGGCCGGCACGGCGGCGAGCGCGGGAACGAACCAACGCGGCAACCGGTTCGGCTGTCGCTTCCGTTCGTCGTGACGAATCAAATCAGGACGATCTCGGTCCACTCGTCGATCCAGGTCGAGCGGTTCGCCTCGATGTCGGTGGGGTCGAGCGTCAGCGGAGCTTCTGGCACGGTGGTGAACTCGACGAACTCGGGTGGGAGCTCGACCGACTCGTTGGCCGGGTACACGAACAGCGTCAGCGGGAGCTCACGCTGGAACCGCTCGGACGCGAGGAAGTCGACGAGCGCTCCGGCTTCCTCCGGTGAGTCCGTTCCGTCGAGGACGCCGGCGAACTCGATCTGGCGGAAGCACGTCGACGTCACCACCGCCGTCGGCGCGTCGGTCCGCGGGGGGTCGGCGAAGATCACCTCGGCCGGCGGGCTCGACGCGTAGCTGACCACCAGCGGTCGCGGCCCACCTGCCCACGAGAACCGCTCGTAATAGGCCTCGGTCCAGCCGTCGATCACCTCGACGCCGTTCGCCGTCAGCGATGTCCAGTAGTCGTGCCACCCGTCGCCGTACGTGGCGATCGTCGCCAACAGGAACGCCAGGCCTGGCGACGACGTCGCCGGGTTCTCCACCACCAGCAGGTCGGCGTAGGCGGGCTCGAGCAGATCGTCGAAGTCGGTCGGGGGGTCGAGTTGGTGCTCCGTGAACCAACCGATGTCGTAGTTCACGCAGACGTCGCCGTAGTCGACCGGCGTCGCCTCGAAATCCGGGACGAGATCACGCAGGTCGGCCGAGATCGCGTCGAGCGCCGGCGACTCGTACGGCGCGAACACGTCTGCGTCGAGGGCGCGCGACAGGTACGTGTTGTCGACGCCCCACATCACGTCACCTTCGGGGTTGCCCGCAGTGAGTGCCGCCTTCGAGAGCATCGACCCGGTGTCGCCGGCGATCAGCAACTCGACCCCGATGCCGGTTTCGGCGGTGAACTCCGCGAGTGCGTCGTTGAGCGGGGTCCCTTCGGTCGGAAACGAGTCGTACGCCACGAGCGTCACCGAGTCGGGCGTGGGCGCGTCGGTGGCCGCGGCCGGCGCGTCGGTGGTCGAGGCGGGTGAGTCGGTGGTCGCGGCCGGCGCGTCGGAGTCGTCCCCGCAGGCGCCGAGCACCGACGCGAGCGTTGCGGTGAGGGCGATGGAACACCTCGTCAGGCGCCTCATGGCCGGCTCCTCGACGGCGGCGGCGGATCGACGAACACTGTGAGGATCCCGGTCGAGATCGCGAGTTCGATGACCGGGCCGGTCGCGACGTTGCTCAGACCGTGACCGATGAGCGGACCGAGCTCGGCGCGTTCGAGCGGCCATCGGGTCCCGGAGAGCGTGACGCCGGTGCACGGCCCGTGCATCGCCAGCAACGAGATCCGCGTCTCACACTCCGAGGTCGTCGCCTCGTTCATGGCTGTTCGGATCGTGACCCGGGCCGGCCCGTGGACGACTTGGAGGTACTGGCCACCCCACCAGCACTCGATGAGCGGGACGCTCGTCAGCACCGGCGCGCCGAGCGCGCCGATCGCGGCGAGAGTGTGGTCGAGGCGGTCCCCGCCGCCCGCGACCATCACGATCCGCGACGGGTTCATGCCAGCTGCGAACGCGACCGCCAACTCGGTGTCGGTGGCGTTCTTGTCGATCGGGTGACGCTGGATGGTCGCGTGGTGCTTGGCCCACTCCAGCCCCTGCTCGGACACCGAGTCGAGATCACCGATCAAGCCGGCCGGCGTGAGACCGGCTGCTCGCGCGTGGTCGAGACCGCCGTCGGCGGCGATGACGATCGCGTCGCTCGGGATGGCGGCGACGGCGCGGGCATCGAGCGGCGCCGCTCCGGTGACGATGACGACTGTGTCGTTCATGGATTCCTCCGCCGGCATTATCCGGATCAGGTTCGCGGGTCGGTGGCGGCGGCCACCCTCTCAGCCCGCCGTTCCAGCGAGCTCCCCGTGCGTTCGTTGAGACGTCAGGGTAGCGGCATCACCGTTCACGTAGGCACACATCGTCCCGAATGCGCCACCGGACGGGGTTGTGGTGTGATGGAGGGTGAGTGGGTGAGTGGATCGAGATCGAACTGGTCGAGGAACCGACCAGGCAGCGCCGCGTCGCGGCCGAACCGACCGCACCGAAGCCACCGCGTCAACCATCGCCGCTCGGGAGTCGCAACCGCCGTCGTGCTGCGATCGGTGCCGGTGTTGCCCTCGCGGTCGGGATCGTCTGGGTCGTCGCCCAGTCCGGTAGTGACCTCGAGACCAGTGCGCCGCCGTCGACGCTCGATGAGTCGCCCGACACTTCGCCGGCCGAGCTCTCCGTCGACGTGACGCGCCCGGTGCCGTCGACGACGCGGCCACGCACGACCACCACGACCCGACCGCCGATGGTCGTCGAGGAGCTCGGCGGACAGATGTTGCCGACCCCGACCGGGATCCAGCTCGTCGGGCTCACGGCGCAGGGCGACCTGCTCGACATCGACCTCGACACCGGCGAGATGACGACGACGGACATCCCGGGCGGCGCGGCCGGCGGCATGGCGACGATCCTGGCCGGCGAGAACTGGACGTTCGTCCAGCGATGGGACGTCAACGTCTCGTTCGTCGTGCCCCGCGGCGAGCCGCCGGTCGACTTCGCGCCGCCGCCCGAACTGGCGGGCGGGGCCTACCGCGGGCCTGAGCCCGACACCGTGTGGGTTCCGGCCTACGAACCGTCCACCGGCGCCATCCAAGCGTTGAATCTGTACCGGCTCGACGGCGAGCCGCTCGGACGATCGATCGACATGCACGGCTGGTATCCGATGCAGTCCGACCTCGCAGGCGGCGTCGTCGTGCAAGCCGGTGGTGGCGTCTACTCGGTGTCGGAGGCCGGCGCCCGGCAGGTGTCCGATGGTGAGCTGGTCGGTGTCGGCGCGAACCATTTCCTGGTGCGGTCGTGCGACGAGGTGTTGGCGTGCGGTCTGTTCGTCGTCGATCGTGTCACCGGGGAGCGCCGCCAGGTGCCGGTGATCAAGGTCGACGGACTGGCGCAGTACTACGGGTGGACCGGAACCGATTCGGCGTCGGTGTCACCCGACGGCACGTTGGCGGTGCTGTTCGGGCTCGACGGCGACGGCTCGAACGCCTCGCTGCTCGGAACCGACACGGGCGTGTACCGCTCGATCGCGCGGATGACCGGAGGAAGTCTCTCCGTGGCGTGGAGCGACGATTCGCGCTACGTCGCGTTCATCAACGCCCGCCGGTTCCAGGTGTACGACAGCGACACGGGCGAGACCACCGACTTCGGCGACATCGTGCCGCTGGTGTCGAACTTCTCGTCGCGTCCGTGAGCCACGTCCGAGCGACGGCCTCCCGCATCAACCGTTGACGGTTTCGACGAGCTTGTCGAGTGCCACTTCCGTGCCCGACAGGTCGGAGCGCCGTTCGGCCACGAGGCGGCTGAGATAGGTCACCGCGATCCGATCGTTGCGGATGACCGCGCCGTCGGAACCGGGTGGCAGGTCGGCCTCCTCACCCCACGCCATGCGGACGTTGAAGGCGTCCTCGTGGCCGACGATCGGCTCGAGCAGTGCCGTCGAGACGGCACGGGGCGGAACGAGGCCGACTTCGGCCTCCTCCCAGCCAGCGATCTGGTCGAGGGGCAGGTTCGGCACGTTGAGGTTGACCACGACCGGCTCCACTGGCAGGTCGGCGACGAGCGCGCCGACGACGACGTCGGCGACGGCAGCGGCCGACTCCCACTTCTGGTTGGCGATCATCTCGTCCCACCCCTGACCCTCGACGCCGAACCCGGTGACCGCCTGGCTCACCGCGACGCCGCTGATCCCACCGATGCGCGCCGTCAGGCAGGCGCCGACGGTGCCCGAGTGGTACACGGCTCTTCCCACGTTGGCACCCGGGTTGATGCCCGAGACGACGAGATCGAACCCGGGCCCGAACGCGCCGAGGCGGGCGAACATCACACACAGGGCCGGTGGGCCGTTCAGCGTCCAGGTCTCCGGCACGTCGCTCATCGTCACCCGGTGCACCTCGGGCCGCATCAGGTGCAGCGCTCCCACCGAGGCACTCGATCCCGAGTACTCACGGTCGGGTGCGACGACGACGACATCGCCGTGCTTGCACATGGCCCGCGCCAGCACATGGAGCCCGACCGAATCGATGCCGTCGTCATTCGTCACGAGGATGCGCACCCACATTCCCTACCAGCCCACGACCGCGTTCGACACCTCACACGCCAGATCGGACGCAGCAAATCGACACAGCAGATCGGCTCGCTCGCGTCAATGTGCGCTCAAGTCGGGCAGCGCTGGTGAGGTACCGGCCGCCGGCCCGGCGCGCCGCTGGCTGGTGACGACGAACAGCGCCTGGCCCAGGATGACGAGCGCCATCCCGGGCACCTGGGCGAGCGAGATCTGCTCGCCGACGATCAGCCATGCCCACGACACCGACAATGCCGGCTGACCGACCTGGAGCACGCCGACCGTCGCCAGCGGAACGGTGCGGTGGGCGTAGGCGAGCAGACCGTGCGCCACCATGCCGGTCAGCACGGTCAGGACGCCGACGACGAACCACCCGCGGGCGCTGAGCGGCCAGAGCTCGTCACCGTCGATGGCGAGCGTGATCGGCACCGTCGTGATCAGCCCGAGCGGCATCAGGCACGCCATGAAGTCCAGCGTGTCGACGCCGGCGGCACGCGCCTGCTTCGACGTCAGCAGATAGCCGACCCACACCACGAGGACGACGATCATGAGCAGATCGCCGCCGACGGTGGCCGTGCCCTTCTCCGGCCCGAAGAACAGCACGATCACGATCCCGACGAGGGAGACCAGACCCCACCGCATCGCTGTCCAGTCCGGTCGCTCCTTGAACAGAAGTGCCCCGGCGGGCACGAGGAGCAGCGGCGACAGCGACGAGATGAACTCCGAATGGGCGACGCTCGTCTTCGTCACGGCGGTGAACAGGAGGGTGATGTTGGCGCCGAAGAAGATCGCCGGGACGAGCACTCGCTTCCACGTCTGGGCGGTGGGGAGCGGGGCGCCCGTTCGGGCGCGCCAGGCGATGAGGACGATCCACCACAGCACCGCCGCCAACACCATCCGCCAGAAGGCGATGACCGATCCTGACGTGTGCGCCCACTTGACCAGCGCGTAGCTGATCGAGAACGACACGATCGCGCCGACCACGGCCAGCAGGCCGAGCGGGCGCGTACTCCCACGAGTCGCCGGCCCGTGGTCGACGTTCGGGCGACTCACTCGGCGGCGCGATGGACGTCGGGTTCGAGGTAGATCAGGCGGGCCATCGGCACGGCCGCGCGGATCTGGGCTTCGACCCGGTCGATGGCGGCCGCCAGCTCGGTGAACGTGAGAGCCACATCGAACTCCACTTTGGCGGCGACGAGGATCTCGTCCGGTCCGAGGTGTTCCGTGCGGAGGTGGATCAGGCGCTGGACGTGCTCGCCGCCCTCGATGGCGTCGACGATCGCTCCTCGTTCGGCGGCGCCTGCCGACTCACCGATCAGCAACCCCTTGGTCTCGATCGCCAGCACGATGGCGATCGTCACGAGCAGCAAGCCGATCGCGATCGAGCCGACGGCGTCCCACCGCGGGTCGCCGGTCGCCTCGGCGATCAGCACCCCGCTGAGGGCGAAGAACAGACCGATCTCGGCGCCGATGTCCTCGAGCAGCACGACGGGCAGCTCCGGCTGCTTGGCGGTGCGGATGAACTTCCACCAGCCCATCGTCTTCGGCTTGACGTGCCGGGACTCCTTGACGGCCGTGCGGAGCGAGTACGACTCGAGCGCGATCGCGAACACCAGGATCCCGACGGCGATGTAGAGGTTCTCGGTCTCGTGCGGGTGACGTACCTTCGAGATGCCCTCGTACAGCGCGAACAGCCCACCCATCGAGAACAGCACGAGGGCGACGACGAACGCCCAGAAGTACCGCTCGCGTCCGTAGCCGAATGGATGCTCGACGTCGGCCTGGCGCCGGGCCCGCTTGCCGCCGAGCAGCAGCAGACCCTGGTTGCCCGTGTCGGCGAGGGAGTGCGCCGCTTCGGCGAGCAGGCCCGCCGACGAGGTGAGCAGGTAGCCGACGAACTTGGCGAGGGCGATGCCGAGGTTGGCGAAGAAGGCGGCGATGATCGCCTTGCGGCTGCCGTCGGTCACACGCCAAGGTTGGCACATGGGGCGACTCGGATGACCGGGTTGCGCTGGTGACCGGCGGCGGACGGGGGATCGGGCGGAGCATCTGCGAGCTGTTGGCCGCTGAGGGCGCCACCGTCGCGGTCAACTACCGGCGTGACGCCGATGCCGCGGCGGAGACCGTCGAGGCGATCAACGCATCAGGTGGCTCGGCGAACGGCATACGCCGCGTCGGTCGACAGCGCTGCGGATGTCGCGGCGATGGTCGACGCGATCGTGGCCGACTTCGGGTACGTCGATCTGCTGGTGTGCAACGCCGGGCATCGCTTCACGCGGACGCGCCGTCGCCGACACCGACCCGGACGAGATGGAACGCGTCGTGCGCGTCCACGCCTTCGGCGCCCACCACGCCAGCCGTCTCGTGCTGCCCTCGATGCGGCAACGCCCGCGTGGCGACATCGTGATGATCTCGTCGGTCGCCACCACGCACATGGCCGCCAACGGCGCGCCGTACAACATGGGCAAGGCCGCGTTGGAAGCGCTGGCAGCGACGCTGGCGCACGAGGAGCGCCAGCACGGGATCCACGTGAACGTCGTGGCGCCCGGCCTGGTCGAGACCGAGATGGGCGTTCGTCTCGCCCGGGCGTTCACCGGCAACCGCGAGCTCGTCGACCTGCGCTCGCTCGATGCCGCGGCGCCGTTCGGTCGCGTGTGTCAGCCCGCCGACGTCGCCGAGGTCGTGCTGTGGCTGTGCACCGACGGTGCCGGCTACGTCACCGGCCAACGGATCGAAGTCGACGGCGGCGGCACCACCCGCTGATGCCCCGCCGAGCGCCCGGCGCTGTTCTGAATCCGTACAGAACGGCCGGGCGCGCCGACAGGTGTGCACCGGGTCGAACAGAACGGATTGACGCGCGGTGGCCGACCAGAACGGATTGACGGGCGGGGCGAGCCGGGCTCTGCGCCGCGGTCACATCCGGGGGTCACATGCCGGGGAGGGAGAGCCAGGCGGCGGCGACGGCCGGGTCGCCGACCTCGTTCAGCTCGTCGGCCCGCGGGCTGGTGCGGTTCCACAGCCGGAGGAGGATCGCCTCGGCCGGGCCGCGCAGGGCGGCGTCGCCCTTGGCGTGCTCGCGTACGACACGGCAGCCCGTCGCCGTCGCGCTCGACGAGCCACTCGCCGGCGACATCGGTGCAGTGCACGTGGAGGCTTCCGGTCGGCAACTCGACGTGCTCGCGCACACCGAGACGAGGCAGCGACGATCTCGAAGTACTCGTCGATCCCGTCGCTCGCCGAGCTCGGCATCGATCGGCGACGGCGTGCCGACCGCGGCCTCGGCATCCCAGCGGTGGACGGCGGTCTCCTGCGCCTGCCGCCGCGGCCAGACCCGGGCGACCGTGGCGACCGGGAACGGGTGCCACGTCGGGGCGTCGGGGTCGACCGAGGCGAGCGCTTCGATGAGTGCCTCGGCGCCCTCCCTGAGCCACGGCGCCCAATCGGTGTCGGGATCGGGCCGAGGGGTCGCGGCGGGCGGTGCGGCGTCGAGCACCGCCTTGCCGTGCCCAGCGGTGCACGCTGCCCATGTGGCCCGCGAGACGGGCGAGATCCCAACCCGGGCAGGCCGCGACCGGGGCATCCAGGGGTCCGCGTTCGACTGCCCCGGCGAACCGGTCGACGTCGGCCCGGATGTGGTCGAGGTACGTCTCGGCGTTCACGATGAGCGACGGTAGCCTGAGTACGATGAGTCCGCTCGAAGCCCTCACCTCGGGAGCGTCGTCCGCATCATCCGGCGACGGCCCAGCCCCGAGCGAGCCGATCGTCACGATCACGCCGACGGCGCTCGCCGAACTGGTCAAGCTCGCGCGACGAGGAGCCCGACGCCGACAAGCTGGGGCTGCGCCTCGCGCTCGCGTCGGCTCCCGGCGAGGACTTCCGGTACGACCTCAGCTTCGACGAGTACCTGACCGCCGCGTTCACCGACGAGGTCCGCACCCACGACGGCTTGAAGGTGATCGTTCCCGGCGACGATCTCGAGCTGTTGCGGGGCGCGACGCTCGACTACAACGACAACCAGGGCCTCGTGATCCGCAACCCCAACCGCCCGGCGGCGCCGACGGTCGAGGGCCTGACGAGCGACGACGCGCTCTCGGCCGAGATCGAAGCGATGATCACCGGCGAGGTCAACCCGGCGCTGGCAGCGCACGGTGGGTTCGTCAGCTACGTCGGTCACGACGGCGAGGGCACTGCCTACCTGACGATGGGTGGCGGATGCCACGGCTGCTCGATGAGCAAGATGACGATGCTCGACGGTGTCCAGACGATGCTCAGCGAAGCCATCGAAGGCAGTCCAACGCGTCAAGGATCTCACCGACCACACCACCGGCGAGAACCCGTTCTACAGCTGAGCCCCGTCGTTCGGCCGAAGCCGTTCCACCGCTGCGGTCGGCGCGGATTTGCGTGCAACGCATCGCGGGCGCGACAACGCCGGAGCCTGATCTGTCGGTACGTTGACGGCCGTGCGATCGCCGCGCTCTCGATTCCTGATCGGATCCTGCATCCTGATCATCGCCGGCTGCTCGTCGTCGTCGAACCCTGACGTGGCCGACGTCGGTGGCACGAATGCTCCCGGCGCCGTCGAGTCGGCCGGCAACGGTGGTCTCGCCGCCGGTGTGAACGCCAGCCCGCTCGCGCGGTGGGGGAGTGGGCGGGCGACGCTCGCCGGCTACGACCCGGTCGGCAAGCGCACCGCCATCGTGACGACGGTCGAAGTCGCACTCCACGGTGACGATGGCGTCGTGACCCAGGTCGTCGGTGACCTCGCCGAGCGGGTCGGTTACATGGCGTTGACCGACGACGGGCGGTTCATGGCGATCGCCGGCGAGTCGTCGGGCACCGTGACCGTCTGGGATCTCACGACCGGGCAGGCCGTCGGCGTTCCGTTCACGGCCGGCGGTCCGATCGCCGGCATCGAGTTCATGCCGGACGGCACGGCACTCGTCGTGAGCACCGCGGCGGCGGTCACTCGTGTGCCCCTCGACGGTTCGGCATCGGTCGTGCTCGTCGATGGTTCGCAAGGATCACTCGGCCGGGCTGCGATCGCGCCCGACGGCTCGTGGATCGTCGTCCCGGTGTCGGCCCCCGAAGTAGTACGGATCGCGTTGTGGCGCCCGGAGGGACCTTCGTTCATCGACCTCCCGGCCGCCGAAGGCCAAGACGCCCGCGACGTCCTCGTGTCGCCGAGCGGTGCCCATGTCGGTGTGGTCTCGGCCGACCTTGCCGATCCGTTCCAGGCCCGCCTCGCGATCTGGGACGTCGCCAGCGGCACGGTCACCGGCACCGTCCAGCTCGTCGACGGCACTCCGGGATCGCGATCGGCGTTCGGGGCCGACGATCGCGTGCTCGTCGCCGACGGGACGACGACGACGTTGTGGACCTCGGCCGGGGAGCAGGTACTGGCGCTCGATCTGGCGCCGGACATCCTGGTGCAGTCGGTGCACGGCATCAGCGACGGACGTTTCATGACGGTGCTCCAGGACGGCACGATCGACGTGTGGGACGGTGACGGCGGTCGTCAGGCCACACTCGGCGTGTCGGGCACCACCCTGGTCGATGTCGCCGTGGCGTCGGATGGCAACACGGTGACCACCGTCGACTTCGTCGGGTTGGTGCAGCGATGGGACGTCGCCGCCGCGACACTGTCATCGACCCCTCCCACGCTGATCGTCGATGGCGTCGGCTTGATCAACAGCGTCGCGTTCGCGCCGGACGGGTCGAGCCTCGCCGTGGCCACGTCGAACGGTCGCGTCGAGACACTCGACGACGATGGCGGCATCATCCGGGCGTTCGCCCAGCCGAGCGGCAACGTCGACTCGGTCGCGTTCTCGCCGGACTCGACCGTGGTGGCCAGCGCGTTGGGCGAGCAGCTCGGGCCGGAGTCGTTCGACGACAAAGTGACGATTTTCGATGCCACCTCGGGTCGTGTGTCGGGACAGTTCGGCGGCGAGGCCGAACAGGTCTCGGGCTGCGCGTTCTTCCGCAACGAGGTTCGGTTCTCGCCGAAGGGCGACGTGCTGGCCGCCAACTCGCACGACTTCACGGTGTCGCTCTACGACGCGTCCAACGGGGAGATCCTGCACACGTTTCCTCCTCACGGGAGCACCGTGACCGACCTCGCCTTCTCGCCGAACGGTGACCTGCTGGCGACCACGTCCGACGACTCGACGTTGCGGATCTGGTCCATCGCCGATCGCCAGATGGTGAACGAGTACACGACGGCGCCAGGTGGGTACTGGTCGTTGGTGTTCGGCGCCGATGGTCGCACGCTCGTGGTCAGTGACCTCGTCGGGACCGTCAGCGTGCTCGACATCGACACCGGGTCGGTCGTGCGTACGTTCGCCGGCCAGAAGAACCGTCTCGCCGAGCTGGCGATCTCCCCCGACGGCTCGCTCGTGGCGTCGGGCGCCGACGACAACACCGTCGAGTTGTGGTCGACCGCGACCGGCGAGCTCCTCGCCCAACTTCCCGGTCACACATCCCCCGTGCGGACCGTGGCGTTCTCCGCCGACGGCGCAATGCTCGCGTCCGGCTCGAGCGACGCCACCGTGCGCCTGTGGTCGTTGCAGGCGGCCTGAGACGCGACTGATCGCTCAGAGCGCCGTGAGCAGCATCACGACGCCGAAGATCGCGAACATCGCCGCCGACGCGTACCGCAACACCTCGGGACGCAGTCGCTTTCCGATCGCGATCCCGGCGACGGCGCCGATCATCCCAGCTGCGACCTCACCACCCGTGGCGCCGAGCCACGTGGCGACGGGATGGCCACGCGCCGCCAGCGTGGCCGTCGCCAGCTGCGTCTTGTCGCCGAACTCGGCCAGCGCGATCGTGATCGCGATCGACGCGATCACCGACGAGCGTGCGAATGATTCGTGTCGACTCGTCGGCGGGCGGCTGGCGGAGGGCCAAGACCGCGAACACGAGAAACACGATCCCGCCGCCGATCGCCAGCGCCCGGTCGGGCAACGCCGCACCGAGCAGGCCGCCGACGAGGGCAGCGACCGCCCCCGCGGCCGCGAAGCCGAGCGCGAGGCCGACAAGTACCACGCGGAGCGGATTGCGGGCGCCGAAGTTGAGGGCCAACAGCTGGGTCTTGTCGCCCAGCTCGGCCACGAACACGATGCCGAACGCGACGAGGACCGCGCCGAGGAACTCCACGGTGACGCATCCTCGCAGCGGAACCGGGGCTCGCGCCGGTTCCCCGCCGCATCGCGCGGGACGTGACGCGCCGCCCGGGCCCCCTACCAGGACCCGGGCGGAAGCGCTCACTGACCGCCCGCTGGACGGCTCCGATTTCGCCATCCGACGGTTTCGGGACGGTGGCAGCGCGATAACGTGCGGCATGAACATCGAGCGCGAGCCGTTTGTCCCGTCTGTGCGAACCACTGCTAGCGTTCCCGCCGCTTGCGCTGCGGACGCGTCGAGCATGGGCCGCGAGTCGCGGCAAGCCGAGGGACCAGTGGCCAAACGTCGTCGCGGTCCCCTAACCAGGAGGACAAGTGAACGTATCGGTTCTCGCCGCCGAAGGCGGTTGGCAGGAGTTCGAGCTTCGAGGCGGCGAATGGCTGATCCTGCTGGGATCGGCCGCCACTGCGCTGCTCGCCCTTGCCGTCGGCCTCTACCTCGTCAAGGGAGTTCTCGCGGCTGACGCAGGCACACCGAAGATGCAGGAGATCGCCCTGGCGATCCAAGAAGGTGCATGGGCGTATCTGAAGCGCCAGTTCCGAACAATCGGTTTCATCCTGATCCCACTCGCCGTGATCGTGTTCATCAGCTCCGTCGCGATCGAGAAACCCGACGGCACCGAGGCGTTGTCGTTCGCTGCGAGTGGCACGTTCCGGACCATGGCGTTCATCGCCGGCTGCTTCCTGTCCGGGCTGACGGGCTACATCGGCATGACCCTGGCGACGCGGGGCAACGTGCGCACCGCCGCCGCGGCGCGCGGCGGCAAGATGGCCCCAGCGCTCCAGATCGCGTTCCGCACCGGCGGCGTCGCAGGCATGTTCTGCGTCGGCCTCGGCCTGCTCGGGGCGACGGTCATCATGATGCTCTTCCAGAACACGTCGTCGGCGATCCTCATCGGGTTCGGGTTCGGCGGGTCGCTGCTGGCACTTGTTCCTCCGGGTCGGCGGTGGCATCTTCACCAAGGCGGCCGACGTCGGTGCTGACCTCGTCGGCAAGGTCGAAGCCGGGATCCCGGAAGACGACCCGCGCAACCCGGCGACCATCGCCGACAACGTCGGCGACAACGTCGGCGACTGCGCCGGGATGGCCTCCGACCTGTTCGAGAGCTACGAGGTCACGCTCGTTGCCTCGATCATCCTCGGTGTGCCGGCGTTCGCCTCGATCTTCCCCGACCAACCCGGCCTCTGGGCGGCCGGTGCGCTGTTCCCGCTCGCGGCCAGAGCCCTCGGTGTGCTCGCGTCGATCGTCGGCGTGTTCGCTGTCCGGGCGACCGACAAGGACAAGTCGGCGATGGCCCCGATCAACCGCGGCTTCCTCACCGCTGGTGTGATCACCGTGGTGTCGACGCTCGTGCTCGCGCTGGTGTACGTCGGCAACCCCGACGGCTCGATCAGCAACGTCGGGTGGCGCATGTTCGGAGCCGTCGTGATCGGCCTCTTGCTCGCCCAGGCGGCGAGCCGGATCACTGAGTACTTCACGTCGACCGAGACACGGCCGGTGCAGGACATCGCCGCCGCGACCGGAGGTGGCCCCGCGACCACGGTGCTCACCGGCACCTCGATCGGGCTCGAGTCGTCGGTGTGGGCCGTCGTCGCCATCGCCGTCGCGATCGGGGCGGCGATCGGACTCGGTGGCGGCAACATCCAGTTCGCCCTGTACCTCGTGGCGCTCACCGGGATGGGCATGCTCGCGACCACCGGCGTCGTGGTGAGCGAGGACACGTTCGGCCCGGTCGCCGACAACGCGGCCGGCATCGCCGAGATGTCGGGTGAGTTCGAGGGAGATGCGCAAGCGGTCATGGTGAGCCTCGACGCCGTCGGCAACACGACCAAGGCGGTCACCAAGGGCTTCGCGATCGGCTCCGCCGTGATCGCTGCCGTGGCCCTGTTCGCCAGCTTCATCGAGACGATCGGCAACTCTGCCGACGAGTTCAAGGATCTCGTGTACTCGGGTGGCGAGACGGTGTTCGACCACGTGTTCATCAACGTCGCCGACCCGAAGGTCTTCATCGGCCTCCTGATCGGTGGCGCCGTGCCGTTCATGTTCTCCTCGCTGGCGATCGCCGCGGTGTCACGCACTGCAGGCGTCGTGGTGCAGGAGGTCCGCAACCAGTTCGCCGACGGCAAGATCATGAGTGGCGAGAAGCGCCCCGACTACGCGCCCGTCATCGACATCTGCACCGCGGCGTCATTGCGCGAGCTCGCGACACCGGCGCTGCTGGCAGTCCTCACGCCGCTGATCATCGGCTTCGGCCTCGGATGGGCGCCGCTCGGTGCGTTCCTCGCCTCGGTGATCGTGGTCGGCCAGCTGATGGCCAACTACCTGTCGAACGCAGGCGGAGCATGGGACAACGCCAAGAAGTACATCGAGGACGGTCACTACGGCGGCAAGGGCTCCGACGCCCACCACGCGGCCGTGATCGGCGACACCGTCGGCGACCCGTTCAAGGACACCGCCGGACCGGCGCTCAACCCGTTGATCAAGGTCATGAACCTGGTGTCGCTGCTCGTGCTGCCGGCGGTGTTGAGCCTGGAGGACGACGACGGCGCCCGGTTGGCGATCGCCGGCGTGTCGCTCGTGGTGCTGCTCGGCGCGATCACGTACTCGAAGCGCAGCGGGACGACGTTGATCACTGCGGCTACTGACAGCACGACGCAGTGATCTCGTTCGGTCTCTCGCCGGATTCTCTGCTGGAGACCTTCGGCACGATCGGACTGTTCGCGATCGTGTTCATCGAGTCGGGGCTGCTCGTCGGGTTCTTCCTGCCGGGCGACTCACTCCTGTTCACCGCCGGTCTGCTCGCCTCCCAAGGTGAGCTGAACATCGTTGTGATCGTCGTCGGGTGCATGATCGCGGCGATCATGGGGGACCAAGTCGGTTACTCGATCGGCCGCACCGCGGGGCCGCGGCTCCTCGCCCGCGAGCGGTGGTTCACGCAGCGGCGGCACGTGCTGCGAGCCGAGCGCTTCTTCACGCGCCGAGGTGGGCAGGCGGTCCTGATCGCCCGGTTCGTGCCGATCGTGCGGACGTTCGTTCCCGTGATGGCCGGCATCGTCCGCATGCCGTATCGCAAGTTCCTCGCCTGGAACATCGCCGGGGGCGTTCTGTGGGGCGGCGGCGTCACGCTCGCCGGCTACATCCTCGGCGAGACGGTTCCGTCCATCGACCGCTACCTGCTGCCGATCATCGGCTTCATCGTCCTGGTGTCGATCTACCCGGTGATCCACGAGTTGCGTCGCGTCGACGACGAACCCGACGAGGACCCGCCGGCCGACGAGCTCGACGATCCCGTCGACGAACGACCCAACGGCACCCCCCGAACCGCGTAGCGGCGTTCAATCGGGCTCAGACAGCGCGGCGGTCAGGTCGGCGATGAGGTCGTCGGCGTCCTCGAGACCGACGGACATCCGCACCAGCCCCGCCGTGACCCCGGTCGCGGCCTGCTCGTCGGCGGTGAGGCTCACGTGGGTCGACGTCGCCGGGTGACACAGCAGCGTCTCGGGGCCACCGAGTGATGCTGCGACCCGGCACAGGCCGATCCGGTCGAGCAACGATCGGGAGGCGGCTTCGCCACCGGCGAGCTCGAACGCCAGCACGGTGCCGGGTTGGCGCATCTGGCGCTTGGCGAGGTCGTGCTGCGGATGCGTGATCAGCCCGGGGTAGTGCACGGCCCCGACCGATGGGTGCTCGGTGAGCCACTCGGCGATGCGCTGCGCCGACGCCGTCTGGTGGGCCGTGCGCACCGCCAGCGTGCGCACTCCGCGCAGCGCGTTGAGCGCGTCGAACGGCGACGGCGTCGCGCCATGCAGCACCGCGTACGACCAGATCGCGTCGAGCAGCTCCTGCTCGCCGGCGATCACTCCGATCGTCGCGTCGTTGTGGCCGGCGATCCCTTTCGTCGCCGAGTGGACCACCAGGTCGATGCCATGGGCGAGCGGCTGTTGGCCGATCGGCGTGGCGAACGTCGAGTCGACCACCGTCAGCGGGCCCCTGATCGCCGCCAGCTCATCGAGATCGACCAGCTCGAGGCGCGGGTTCGACGGCGTCTCCGCCAGCACGAGCATCGTCCGACCCGGCTGCACCGCCGCTGCGAACGCGCCGGGACTCACACCGTCGACGAGCGTGACATCGATGCCGAGCCGTGCGCACGGACCTTGCAGGAACGCGATCGTGCCGGCGTAAAGCTGGCGTTGGGCGACGATGTGGTCGCCACTGGAGCAGATCGCCAACACCGTCGATGCCAGCGCCCCCATGCCCGACGCGAACGCCAACGCATCCTCGGCGCCCTCGAGCTCGGCGATCGCTTCCTCGAACGACCGCACGGTCGGGTTCGAGTACCGGCTGTAGAACTCACTACCGCGCATCGCGGTGGCCCGCGCGTGCGCATCGTCGAGGCCGCTCGACTCCCACACGCTCGATGCCCACAGCGCGGGAGCCAGCGCGGATCCGCTGGCACGCCGGCCGGCCTGGATCGCTCTGCTGCCGGGGCGCAGCGAGTCGGCGTCCGATCCCTGGAACGGCGTGCTCACACGTGACACGGTAACCGGATGCCGCTCGGACGACTGCAAGAGGTTGTGATCGATTGTGCCGATCCACTGCGGCTGGCGACGTTCTGGCAGCGAGTGCTCGGCGGCGAGATCCGCGTCGAGAGCGACGAGTGGGTGCTCGTGGCGACGCCCGACGACGGCGCGTCGGTGAGCTTCCAGCGAGTGCTCGAACCGAAGGCCGGCAAGAACCGGGTGCACCTCGACATCAGAGTTGACATCAGTCGTGATGACGGTGTCGACGGTCTGGCGCTGGCGATCGAGCGCGCCGCCGAGCTCGGAGCCAGCCGTTCCGGACCGACGAGACTCGACGCGCTCGGTGGTTTCCAGGTGATGCTCGATCCCGAAGGAAACGAGTTCTGCCTGGTCGCCGGCGACACACCGACCGCCGTTTGACGTCAGGCCGTCAGGAGGGCGATGACCTGGTCGTGGAGCACGCCGTTGGTCGAGATCGCGGTGTCGTGCTCGTGGGTCGCCTCACCGTGGCGATCGGTGAACACCCCACCCGCCTCCTCGACGATCACGCGGACCGCCGCCACGTCGTAGATCGCGATGCCGACCGCATCGATCGCCACGTCGACGGCGCCCTCGGCGACGAGCATGTGCTGCCAGAAGTCACCGAAGCCACGGGCTCGCCGGCAGCGCTGCTGCAACTCGACGAGCCGGCCCGTCAGACCGAGCTGGTCCCAGCCGTCGTTGAACGTCACGCAGACCTGGGCGTCGGCGAAGTCGGCGACGTCGGACACGTGGCAGCGCCGCCCGTCGGCAAACGCCCCGAGATCGCGAGCGCCCCACCATCGCCGGCCGAGCGCGGGCGCCGACGCCACACCCACCACGACGCCGAGCTGCCGGTGGGTGAGGGCGATCAACGTCGCCCACACCGGGATGCCGCGGACGAAGCCGGACGTCCCGTCGATCGGATCGACGATCCAGCGCCATGGCGACTCGGCGTCGCCGCGCAAACCGTGCTCTTCGCCGAACAGGCCGTGGGATGGCCGGGCGGCCGCCAGCCGTTCGCCGATCATCGTCTCGGCGCCCCGGTCGGCCTCCGTGACCTCGGTCTGGTTCGCCTTCCAGTCGAGCACGAACGAACGTGCCTCGTACACCGGTCGCGTGAACGCGTCGCACTCGTCGGCGAGCTCCAGTGCGAGCGTCAGCTCCGACTCGAGATCGTCCGCCGGATCACTCGCCACACGGCGAATCTATGCTCAACGGGCTTCGCCCTCCGAGCTCGTCGCCTCCGCTGCGCTTCGGCGACACACGGACCTCACGTCCGCAAGATCAGACGTCGCTGACTTCGCCCTGGTGTTGGTCACCGGGTGGCGACTGCAGCAGCTCGATGAGCTCGTAACTCGAACCGAACGGATGTTCGGAGCCGTCCATGACCCGGCTGAGGACGCCATGCACCTCACCACGCTCCATGCCGTTGCCCGCCAGGTTCCCGCCACGAACCAGCCGGATCACGAACGTCTCCATACGCTGATCCTGATCCCCGGGTTTCGAGCCTCGTTCGGGTGGGCTTCAGGTCAGGCTCGACGCTCACCCTGCGGTTCCCGCCGCCGCTCGACCCCAGCGTCGCCGATCGTCGCCGCGAACGAACGCGGTTCGAGCTCGAGCTCGCGCATCCGGTCGACGTAGTGCTGGAACCGCCGGCGCGCCTCGCCGTGGCGCCCGGTGCGCGACAGCAGGGCGACGAGACGCACGTGTGACGTCTCGTCGTACGGCTCGTGCTCGAGCAGGCGCAGCAACAGCCGGATCGCAGCGTCCGGATCATCGCCGGCGACGCGACGGTCGGCGAGTGCGGCCGCCACCGCGAGATACGCAGCGCGCGCCTCCTCCCTGAGCGCGACGTGCCAGTCGACGTACGGATCGTCCTCGAGCACGTCACCGGTGTACATCGCCTCTGCCGCAGCGAGCATGCCGGTGGCCGCGTCACCGTCACCGCGCCGATGCTCCACGAGCGCCGCATCTGCCGCGACGAGAAAGCGGTCGGCATCGAGCTCGACGTGCTCGATGTCGACACGCAGCGAATCGCCGTCGGCCTTCACGAAGTACTCGGCATCGAATGCCTTGCCGGGATCGAGCACCGAGCGAACCGTCGCCACGGCGACCGAGAGGCGGTTGGCGAGCTTCGGATCGTCGTCGTCGGGCCACAGCCGTTCCATCGCCTGCTCGCGCGCCAGCGGTCGGCCGCGCCGGGTGAGCAGCATCTTGAACAGGTCGCGTGCCTTACGTGACTGCCACGCGGTGTTCGGCACCACGTCGCCGTCGCGTGTGACCGCGAACGCACCCAGCACGATCGCTCGCAGCGGTGGCTCGTCGTGGTGTTCGATGGCCCGCAGCAGTTGGTCGGCGCGGCTCGACAGCGCCCGGGCTCCGACGCGGTGGGCGATCTCGGTGACGGCACGCAGGCGTCCGGCGGCGACGCCCGTGTGGTCGAGCGCGGCGAGATGGACCTCCATCCGGGCGACATCGACCGGGCAGCCCAACTCGTCGTACAACGCCCGCGCCTCGAGGAGCCGCGACCGGCGCGTGACGTCGGCCGAATCGGCGAGCGCCTCGACCTCGATCGCTCCGGCGAGCGCCCAGCGGTCGCCGCGCGTCCGCGCGTGCTCGGCGGCGCGGCCAGCAGCGTCGCGCGCGTCGTCGGGCATGCCGCGGGCGAGTGCCAGCTTGCCGACGACCACCCACGCTTCGGCGACGTTGAGTGATCCCGATGCATCGATCGCCGCCGCCTGCGCCGCTTCGCACGCCTGTTCGGGCTCACGATCGCCGAGCGCCAACGCCAGCAACATGCGGGCGACGATCGTGACCTGACGATCGCCGGTCGGGCCGGACGTCGCC
The DNA here is from genome assembly GCA_963776935.1 of Ilumatobacteraceae bacterium. Taxonomy (GTDB): domain Bacteria; phylum Actinomycetota; class Acidimicrobiia; order Acidimicrobiales; family Ilumatobacteraceae; genus JALOLG01. The sequence continues at coordinate 28,957 of CAVZOP010000003.1, forward strand.
AGTGCGCGCTCGCACGCGCTCCGCGCCTGCTCGACGTCGCCGCGAACGAGGAAGAGCCGCGCGAGCACCGTCGTGGGGTAGGCGACGAGGCGTGAGCCCTGTCGCTGGAGCAGGTCGATCGCCAGCCCGAGGTCGGTCCGCGCTTCGTCGAGACGCCCGATGCGGGTCTTCACCTCACCGCGATTCGAAAGTGCGAGGGCGAGCACTGCTCCGTAGCCGCCGAGATCGGCGTGGCGCACGGCGATGTCGAGCTCGGCCAGGGCGGCGCGGTAGTCGCCCTCCTCGAGGAGCCGAGATCCACGGTTCGAGCGGATGCGGGCCACTTGCAGTGCATCGCCCGCGCGCTCGGCGTGCTGCAGTGCCCTGACGTAGTTCCAGTCGTTGGCGATGCGATCGCCGTCGGCAGCGGCGACCATCGCGGCGAGTGTGTAGGCCGACGCCAGTGCTCGATCGTCGTTCGATCGGGCGGCCGATGTCAGGGCGACCTCGGCCAGCCGACGGGCGGTCAGCAGATCTCCGGTCAGCCAGGCCGCGGCGCCGCGGAAGGCGGCGAGCAGCGCCGGATCGGATCGATCGTCACCCGGTCCGGCGACGCCCCGGTCGTACACCTCGATCGCCGAGGGGATGTCGCCGCGCAGGTGCAACATCAGGCCGTGGCGCCACGCGTCGCCCGCACTGCTCGACCCGCTCGAGGCCGCCTCCTGGTAGTGCCGGATGGCGGCGTCCCACTCGCCGAGTGCCTGGGCGGCGCGGCCGGCGAGGCTGGCGCGTCGTGTCGCCTCGTCAGCGGGAAGGCGGCGGATGCCATCGAGCACGAGGCTCGGCGCGCCGTCGTCCACGACGGCGGGGCCGATGTCGTCGAGCACCGCGGCGACGAGCTCGTCGCTGCCATGATCGACCGCGATCCGCAGGCTGCGGGTCGGGTCGCCGAGCGCCAATGCTGACCGTGCGCCGAACTCGGCGACCGTTCGACGGCGGTCGGAGTCCGCTTGCAGTAGGCCGGACACGGCGCGGGAGACGTGCACGCTGTCGACTTCGCCGACGCGCTGGTCGAGGAGGTGGTCGGCGACCAGCTCGGCGATCAGCGCGCTGCTCACCTCATGGCCCAACGCCTCCAACTCGGCGCGGGTGGTGTCGCCGAGGACGAGCGCATCGTCGAGGATCCGTCGCGCGGCGGGATCGAGGGTGGCGACGAGGGCAGCGGCGACGTGATCGAGCCGCGCGTCGGCCGCGTCGATCGGTGCGTCGAGCAGTGCGTCGAGCGCCGCTGCGCCGCCGCGCCGCGCCGCAGCTGCCGTCATCACGAGCGTCGCCGGGTGACCGTTGGCGAACGTCACGATCTCCTCGGTGCGCGATCCGGCGTCGGGCCATCGGACGCCGGCGACGATGGCGGCGGTCGGGCGGTCGAGTCGCAGCGATTCGCCGTCGACTTCGATGACGGCATCAGTGTGGCGGAGGCGCGCGATCGAGAACGGAACCGATGTACGCGTGGCGAGCACGATCCCCAGCAGTGGCGGGGCGCCACGTACGAGCGACTCGATCATCCGGATCGGTCCCATCGCGCCGTCGATGCGCTCGAGGTCGTCGATGACGATCGTCAAGGGCTGGCGCAGGCTCTCGGCCAGGGCATCGGCGATCAGCGCGCCGAGCTGCTCGGCGCGCTCGACGGGATCCGCCCCGACGCCCGGTCCGGCCGACGCCCCGAACGCGATCGCCAACTCGGGCGGCATCTCGGGGAGCCTGACCCGCAACTGCCGCAGGAGGCGTCCGGCGAGCTCGAGGCCGTGGCGCTCGTCGCCACACGTGAGCCACACGTGGGCCAGACCGTCGGTCCACGATCGCACCGCCGTCGTCTTGCCGCTCCCGGCGGCGGCCGACACGACGGTGAGCGGAACGGACGTCACGCCCCCGGTTGCGGTCACCGTATTCGAGCAGCTCCGGGCTTGATCACCGCATCGACTGGACGCTGGCTGCGATCCCGGCCGCGTCGAGGCCGAGCTGGGCGAGGATGTGGTCGGGCTTCCCCTGGGGGATGAACCGCGTCGGCAAACCGAGCACGAGCACGGGCACGCTCGGCGCCTGGACGCCGACCTGGTCGGCGATCGTCATGCCGATGCCGCCCTCACGGACGCCATCTTCGACGGTGACGACGACCTCGTGGCGGGCGGCGTCGGCGATCATGTCGGGATCGAGCGGGGCGCAGCACCGGACGTCCCACACGGTGGCGTCGACCCCGGTCGCGGCGAGCAGTTCGGCGGCCTTCAGCGCGTTGCCGACGAGCTTGCCGATCGCCAGGAGGCACACGGAGCCGTCGCCCTCGCGGACGCGGCGGGCGTGGATGCCCGATCCGACCTCGAGCTCACCGACGTGGCGTGCGGTGCCCTTCGGGTAGCGGATCGCGACCGGTCCCGCGTCGGCGAGGCGCATCGCGTCGTGCAGCATCTGGTGCAGCTCCTCGGCGCTCGACGGCGCGAGCACCCGCATCCCCGGCACCTTCGAGAGCAGCGCCATGTCGTAGACGCCGTGGTGGCTCGGTCCGTCGTCGCCGGTGATGCCGGCGCGGTCGAGGCAGAACACCACCGGGAGCCGGTGCAGGGCGACGTCGTACACGACCTGGTCCCACGCTCGCGAGAGGAACGTCGAGTAGATCGCGACGACCGGACGGAGCCCGCCCATCGCCATCCCAGCCGCGCCGGTGACGGCGTGTTGCTCGGCGATCCCGACGTCGAAGAAGCGCTCGGGGCAGTGCCGTTGGAACGGCAGCAGACCGGTCGGGCCTGGCATCGCGGCCGTGACCGCGACGAGTCGCGGTTCGAGCTCGGCCTCCTTGATGATCGCCTCGGCGAACGCCTGCGTGTAACCCGTGGGAACGGCCTTCGGCGGACCCGTGAGCGGGTCGAACACGGGCGCGTCGTGGAGGTGCTTCTCGTCGTCGTCTTCGGCCGGCGGGTAGCCGCGGCCCTTCTGCGTGAGCACGTGAACAACGATCGGACCTTCCGCCGACAGCTCGATGGCGTTGCGGAAGGCCTGCTCGAGCTCGACGATGTCATGCCCGTCGACGGGGCCGACGTAGCGCACGCCGAGCGCCTCGAAGAACGATGGCGGCTGCAGGAACTCACGCACACCGGCCTTCAACGCGTCGACGGCCCGTTCGGCTGGCGTGCCGACCACCGGCAGGTTGTGGAGGAACTCCTCGAGCCGGCGCTGACGGCGCACGTACACCGGGTTCAGCCGGATGTCGGTCAGGGCGCTCGCCAGGCGCTCGCCGATCCGACTGTTGAGGCTCGGGTGGTCCTCGCGAGGGTCACGCGGCTGGGAGTTGGCGGACAGGTTCGACACCGTGGGCGCGTAGCTGCGTCCGTTGTCGTTGAGCACGATGATCACCGGACGGCGACTGTGGCCGAGGTTGTTGAGCGCTTCGTAGGCGATCCCGCCGGTCATCGCACCGTCGCCGATCACGGCCACGATGTGGCGGTGCTTGTCGGTACCAGCAGCGCGCGCTACGGCCATCCCGTAGGCGTACGAGAGCACGGTCGACGCGTGGCTGTTCTCGATGTAGTCGTGGGGGCTCTCCTCACGGCTCGGATATCCCGACAAGCCGCCCGCCTGGCGCAGCTCGTCGAACCGGTCGCGACGGCCGGTGACGATCTTGTGGACGTAGGCCTGGTGACCCGTGTCCCAGAGGATCGCGTCGGTGGGCGAGTCGAACACCCGGTGCAGCGCGAGTGACAACTCGACGGCGCCGAGGTTCGAGCCGAGGTGACCACTGCTCTTGGCAACCGCCTCGACGATGAAGTCGCGAATCTCACCCGCCAGGTCGGCGAGCTCCGTCGGGGAGAGCCCGCGCAGATCCGCAGGCTCGTTGATCCGTTCCAGCAACATGCGGAGTCCGACGCTACCCGTGATCCGGATGATGCGCTGCGCACTTCAGACCAGGGGCTCCGGCGGGAGCACCGGATGCCGATCCCGGCGGTCCCGATGCCGCTGCCCGACGGTCGAGTCGGTCGGTGTTCCAGCGGTGCAATCCGAACCCGACCACGATCCCGATGCCGAGCGCCGCCAGTCCACCGAGACCGTCGATCCAGTAGTGGTTGCCGGTGACGACGATGCAGAACAGCGTCGCGACCGGATAGAGCAGCCACAGGATGCGACTCCATCGTCGACGCAGCAATGGCCACACCGCGACGACGCACCACGCCGACCAGCCGATGTGCAGGCTCGGCATCGCGGCGTACTGGTTGGAGATCGACGCCATCGTCTCCGAGTCGAATGACCATGGGCCGCCGTACTCGGCGAGCGTGTCGACGAAGCCGAACCCGTCCTCGCTGTCGCCGCGACGGTCGGAGGGGATGCACGCGCCGCCGAACGCGACCTCGTCGTGTGTCGCCTGCACGGGGCACGGCTCGTCGAGCAGACGCGGCGGCATCAACGGGAAGAACGCGAAGCCGACGATCGCCAGCGCGGTCGTCACCGCGAGGGCGTTGCGGTGCTGCGGGAAGACCTCCGGGCGCCGCACGAAGAGCACGATGAAGACGCCCAGGGTGACGGCGAAGTGGGCGACGCCGTAGTACGTGTTCCAGAACTGCAAGAACGTGCGGTACGGCAAGAACCAGTCTTGGATCGTCTCCTCGTGGAAGGTGCCGATCGTGTCCTCCCACCCGATGACTCGCATGGCGTTGTTGAACGCGTGGTCGGGCACGCCGTCGGCCGCGATGCGGTTGGAGCCGAACAGGTTCCGCGTCGTCGAGTACACCAGGTAGAAGGCCGTGACGATCAGGGCTTCCTTCCACCAGAACAGCCGGTGCGGACGAGACGACAGGGTGTCGGGCTCGGCCACCTGCATAGGTGGTACAGACTACGCCCGGAGTACGGTTCGACGCCGTGGAACCCGCGATGAAAACCGCTGCGCAGAGCGTCGACGAGATCGTTGCCGGACACGCGGGCGAGCAAGCGGTGGCGGCGCTGCGGCAGTTCGGGACCGACGTGATGTTCACGCTGAACGGTGGGCACATCTGGCCGCTCTACGAGGCCGCGCGGAACCAGGGGATGAGGGTCGTCGACACCCGCCACGAGCAGTCCGCGACGTTCGCCGCCGAGGGCTACGCCAAGCTGACCAGGCGCCCGGGGCTGGCGGCGCTCACCGCCGGGCCGGGGATCACCAACGGTGTCTCGGCGGTGACATCGGCGTGGTTCAACGGGTCGCCGCTCGTCGTGCTCGGCGGACGGGCGCCACAGGGTCGTTGGGGGTCGGGGTCGTTGCAGGAGCTCGACCACGTACCGATCCTGGCGTCGATCACCAAGTCGGCGGCCACCGTCACCGATTCCGCGGCGGCCGGCAAGATGGTGTTCGATGCCGCCCGTCTGGCCAACACGCCACATCGCGGGCCGGTCTTCCTCGACTTCCCACTCGACGTGTTCGGTCCCGCGTCGGGTGAGGTCCCGAGCGGCGACTCACTCGACGGCGCCGGCGCGTCCCCGACGACGCGGCGTGTGCCGCACTCGGCGAGCTGATCGCGGCGGCCGAGCGTCCGGCGTTCATCGTCGGGTCCGACGTGTACTGGGACGGCGCCTGGCCCGAACTGCGGGCGGCTGTCGAGCACCTGCGGGTGCCGTGCTTCTTCAACGGGCTCGGGCGGGGCACGTTGCCGGCGGACCACGAGCTCGCCTTTCTCCGCACGCGCGGTCTGCTGAAGGGCCGGGCCGATCTCGTCGTCGTGCTCGGCACACCGCTCGACTTCCGCCTCGGGTTCGGCCGCTACGGCGACGCGGTCGTCGCCCACGTCGTCGACTCGCCCGAACAGCGGGCCGCCCACATCGGCGTACTGACCGTCGCCGGGGACCTCCGCCTCACGTTGCGGGCGCTCGCCGAGTCGGCCGGCAAACGAGCTGACCACGAGGCGTGGATCGCCGAGCTGACGGATGCCGAGCGCGCCGCCGCCGCCGCCGAGGCCGACGTCCTCAGTGCCGATGCCGATCCGATCAAGCCGGCGCGGGTGTACGGCGAGCTCCGCCGCCGGTTGGAGCGCGACGCGGTGGTGATCTGCGACGGCGGCGACTTCGCGTCGTACGCCGGCAAGTTCGTCGAGGTGTTCGAGCCCGGGTGCTGGCTCGACACCGGTCCGTACGGGTGCCTCGGCAACGGCATGGGATACGCGATCGCGGCGCGCGTCGCCCGCCCGTCGTCGCAGGTCGTCGTGCTGCTCGGCGACGGTGCCGCTGGCTTCAGCCTGATGGACGTCGACTCGCTCGTGCGTCACAAGCTGCCGGTCGTGATGGTCGTCGGCAACAACGGGATGTGGGGCCTCGAGAAGCACCCGATGCAGATGATCTACGGCTGGGACGTGGCGTGCGACCTACAGCCCGGCTGCCGGTACGACGAGGTCGTGCGGTCGCTCGGCGGCGACGGCGAGCTGGTCACGTCGCCGGCCGACATCGGCCCGGCCCTCGACCGCGCCTTCGCCAGCGGCGTCCCGTACATGGTGAACATCGTCACCGACCCCACCGACATCTACCCCAGATCCAGCAACCTCGCCTGACGAGCGCCCCCGGACTCCCCGGTCCACTTGAGCTCCGGCCGTTCTGTCCGGACTCGTGCACCACCGTTCGCGCGCTGTGGCGTTCCGTCCGGATTCGTGCACCGTCTTGCGTGCAGCGCTGGCGCTCTGTGCGGATTCGTGCACCACCGTGGGCGGCGTTGTGGAGTTCTGTCCGGATTCGTGCACACCGACGTCGTGATTTTGCTATCCGGTGTCGGGGCTGTGGGCGAGGGGCGCGGCATACCGATAGCTTTTCGCGGGCCGGCTTCCCCTGATCCCTGTCGCAGCGGAGGCCGTCCATGAGCCCACCCGTCCCACCCGCCGTGCTCACGCATGCCCGAGCCCAGTACGGGTTGGTCACGCTCGCACAACTCAACAAGGCTCGAGTATCTCGCCGTCGTCGAACCGAGTTGCTCGAATCTCGATTCCTCGAACCGGTGCACCGAGGGGTCTATCGACTCGGGAGCCACGACGTGGGCTTCGAACAGAGTTGCCTCGCCGCGTGCCTGGCCCTGTCCGACGCAGTCATCAGCGGACCGTCGGCGGGTCGGCTGCTCGGGCTGCGTCGGATGCCGACGGGTCTCGTCCACGTGTTGGTGAAGACCAGGAACACCGAGCTCGACAACGTCGTGATCCACCGCACCACGGCGCTCAGTCGCGCCGACTGGACGACGCGCAAGGAAGACGGTATTCGCGTCCTACGTCCGGTGCGGCTCGCTGTCGACCTCGCCCGACATCTCGACGACCACGATCTCGAGTCCGTGATCGAGCAGTTGATCGATCGCAGGACTCGTGTCGATCCCGCCCTGCACGGGTGCGGGAGCCGGCTCGCGGGGTCGGGGCCGTGACGGCATTCGGCGGTTCGGGCACGGGTGCTTGAACGGCCGGTCCGTGTGGAACAAGCCCAAGGATTCGGATCTCGAGGTGCGATTGTTCCGTGCCCTCGCGGCGCAACGGTGTCGTTCTCGAGACCCAGGTGCGCATCGAACTTGGCGCCGGTCAGTGGTTGCATCTCGACGGTGCGGACCGGGAGCGCCGATTCGGTGTGGAGGTCGACCACGTCACGTGGCATGGCGGTGCGACTCGCGACCCAGCACGACAAGTGGCGGGATCGGCAGGCGATGCGTCTCGGCTGGCTGGTCGCGCGGGTCACCGACGAGGACATCGAGCAGCGGCTGAACGCGACAGTCGCCGAACTGAGCGAGATCCACCGCCTGCGCTCGGCCGCGTGACGGGAGCGCCTCCCGTTCTCTCCGGACTGGTGCGCACACGTCGGCAGCGTTCCACCGTTCTGCGCGGATTCAGGCACGCGGGTGAGGGCGGGGCGGCGTGACCGGGATCGACTCGGGCGGCGCGTGGGAGTGGGCTACTGGCAGATCGTGCCGGGGGCGGGGACGATCGCGCCGTTGACGATGTCGTAGCCGCTGATGTCGCGACGCAGCACCTCGGCGGATACGAGGACCGATTCGTCGGCGGCTGCTGAACCGTTGTGCTCGAGGTACCACTCCATGGCCACCTCGAGCGTCCGTCGATTCGTGTAGCACTCGTCCTGGTTCACCGGGAGCGGATCGGGGCCGGGGTCTGGGAGCGCGGAAGTCGTGTCTTCGACCACCTCGATCCCCTCGCAGACTCCACCCGGTGAGTTGACGACGTTGCCGGCGGGGTCCACGTCGAACACCACGTCGGTTTCGAGCAATAGCCCGGCGTCGACGAGTGCCTGTTCGGTGGGCACCACACTCGTGCCGTTCATCGCGTAGTACGCCTCGATCGCGATCCGCATCGTCTTGAACCGGATCGAGCACGCCCGCACCGTCACCGGGTCCACCGTCGTTTCCGGCGCAGCTGCTGCCGCGTCGGCGGGCGCCGCGGCGCATCCGGAGTCGGGGGCGGGGACGACCTGCCCGCCGACGATGTCGTAGAGCTGCGACTCCGACCGCAGCCAGTCCGGGACGAGGTCCGACTCGGCGGCCGGAGGGCCGGCGTTGAGCAACGTGAAGTTGTCGTACGCGGCCTGCAACGTCGAGAGGTCGGCGTCACACGCCAGCGAGCTGCTCTGGGCGATGGCCGAGATCCCGGGTTTCACGACGACTTCCGCCGGCGAGTTCGCGCCGCACGCGGTCAGCACGCCGAAGCCGAGCGCCGCGAGTGACCCGATGAACGCCTTTACCTGCACTTGCTCATGAACCTCTCGAGGTCGACGACGACGCGGGTCACCTTTCCAGCGGCAACCAGCCCTCGTTCATCGGACGCCGAGACGGTGAACGTGAGGCGCCGGCCCTCGATCCGCTCGAGCACGGCCTCGGCGACGACCTCGGCCCCGACCGGAGTCGGGAGCAGGTGGTCGACGCGGACCCGCATCCCCACGCTGGTGGTGCCGTCGTCGAGGCGGTTCTCGAGCGCCCTGCAGGCAGCTTCCTCGACGAGCGCGACCACTCGTGGCGTCCCCAGGACGTCGACCGAGCCGGACCCGAGTGCCCGCGCGGTATCCGCGTCGGTCACCCTCAATCTCACCTCGCCGCGCAGTCCCGTCGCCAGATTCACCGGCGTTCACGCTAACGGTTCGTATCGCGGAACGGGCTTCGACTCGAACGTCGCCCCCCGCCTGACCAGCCTGTTGCGGCGCGGCTGGGAGCGGTCCCCGTAGCATCTGCTCCGTGATCGATCGTGACGTTTTGGAGCGGATCTTGTCGGGTGCGCTTCGCACCGGGGCCGAGTTCGCCGAGGTGTATGCGGAGGACAAGCGATCGACCTCGGCGTCGCTCGATGACGGCCGCGTCGAGCAGGTGACGAGCGGCCGTGATCGGGGCGCCGGCATCCGCGTCGTCAAAGGCGACACCACGGGGTTCGCCCACACCGCGGATCTCAGCGAGTCGGGTCTTGCTGCGGCAGCCGCGGCCGCCGCGGCCGCGGCGAGCCAGGGCGGCGGTGGAGCGCGCACGGTGACGCTGACGCCGGCCGGTCGGCATGCGGTCAACTCGATCGATCAGTTCCCCGACGACGTGCCGAAGGCGTCGAAGGTCGACCTGCTCCGGCGCGTCGATGACGTCGCGCGATCCGTGGGGCCGGAGATCGTCCAGGTGTCGGCCGGCTACGGCGACAGTCGCAAGCGGGTGCTGATCGCCAACACCGACGGCGTGATCGCCGACGACGAGGTGGTCCGGGTCCTGATGCGGATCAGCGCCATCGCCAACGGTGACACCGGCATGCAGACCGGGTTCCAGTCGATGGGCCACACGATCGGGTGGGAGGTGTTCGACTCGGTCGACGTCGACGAGCTCGCCCGCGACGCCGCCCGGCAGGCCATCACCAAGCTCGGCGCGCGTCCCGCGCCCTCGGGCGCGATGCCCGTCGTGATCCGGCGCGGCACCGGCGGCGTGCTGTTCCACGAGGCGTGCGGCCACGGCCTCGAAGCCGACCATGTCGCCAAGGGCGCCAGCGTGTACCGCGGCAAGGTCGGCGAGCTGGTGGCGTCGCCGCTCGTGACGCTCGTCGACGACGGCACGATGCCCGGCGAGTGGGGCACGCTCGGCTACGACGACGAGGGTCACCGCACCCAGCGCAACGTGCTGATCGAAGACGGTGTGCTCACCGACTACATGTGGGACTACCTGCGCTCGCGCAACGACGGCCGGCCGATGAGCGGGAACGGTCGGCGCGAGAGCTACATGCACCTGCCGATGGTGCGGATGACGAACACGATCGTGCTCGACGGTCCCGACGATCCCGACGACATCGTGCGCTCCACCGATCACGGGGTCTACATCGCCAACCTCGGCGGTGGCAGCGTCAACACCGCGACCGGCGACTTCGTGTTCGGGATGCGCGAGGCGTACCTCATCGAGAACGGCGAGATCACCGAGCCGCTGCGCGAGGGCAACCTGATCGGCAACGGTCCACAGGTGCTGCGCGACATCGACATGCTCGCCGGCGACTTCGCGATGGGCAACCCGGGCACGTGCGGCAAGGACGGCCAGGGCGTGCCGGTCGGCGACGGCCAGCCGACGCTGCGGGTCAAGTCGCTCACGATCGGTGGAACGGCCTCGTGAGCGACCTGCTCGAGATCGCCGATCGGGTGATCGACCAAGCCGGTGCAGGTGAGCAGGTCGAGGCCTACGTGGCTCGCGGCGACGAGACCGAGATCCGTGTCTACGGTGGCGACGTCGAGCACTTCGTGGCGGCTCGCTCGGAGGGCATCGGCATTCGGGTGATCCGTGACGGGCGCACCGGGTTCGCCTACGCCGGCACGCTCGACAAGGACGCGATCGCCGAGGTGCTCGCCGAGGCGCGCGACAACGTCGAGTTCGGCACCGTCGACGAGTGGGCCGGCCTCGCCGAGCCCGACGGCGTGCCGATGACCGAGCAGTCGCTCTGGAACGACGCCCTCGCCGAGTTCGACACCGACAGCAAGATCGACCTCGCCAAGGAGCTCGAGAAGCTCACCACAGGAGTCGATCCCCGGGTCCGTGTCGACGAGGCCAACTACGCCGACGGCTCCGGTGAGGCGGCGGTGGCGACCACGACGGGGATCCGCCAGTACGGCCGCGAGAACGGGTGCTACGTGAGCGTGTCGACGCTCGCCGACGACGGCGACGAGACGCAGACCGGGTTCGGGTTCAGCGTCGGCAGGGAGCCGGCCAAGCTCGACGTCGAGCGGGCGTCACGCGAGGCGGCTGATCGGGCGACCCGTCTGTTGGGTGCGAAGAAGCCACCATCACGGCGGCTCACGGTCGTGCTCGACCCGTTCGTGACGGCGCAGTTCCTCGGGATCATCTCGTCGACGCTCAACGGCGAGGCTGTCGTGAAGGGGCGCAGCATCTTTCGCGATCGGTTGGGCGAGGCCATCGCACCTGCCCACGTGACGCTCGTCGACGACCCGACCGACCCGCGTGCGTACACCGCGACCGACATCGACGGCGAAGGGCTGGCGGCGCGGCGCAACCTGCTCATCGAGGACGGCGTCCTGCAGCAGTTCGTGCACTCGTCGTACTCGGCCCGGCGGGCGGGCGTGGCGTCGACCGGCAACGCGGTGCGCGGCGGTTTCAAGGGATCGCCTGGCGTCGGGTGCCTCGCGCTCCAGCTCGTGCCCGGTGTGCGCGATCAGGCCGCGCTCGTTGCATCCGTGTCCGACGGAGTGCTCGTCCAGAACGTCAGCGGCATCCATTCCGGGGTCAACCCGATCAGCGGTGACTTCTCCACGGGTGCCGCCGGTCTGATGATCACCGATGGCGAGCTCGGGGCACCGGTCAGGGAGTTCACGATCGCGTCGACGCTGCAGCGGATGCTGCTCGACATCGCCGAGGTGGGTTCCGACGTCGACTGGTTGCCGATGCGCGCCGCCGGCGTGACCCTCGTGATCCACGACGTCACGATGAGCGGCGCGTGAGTCGTGAGCCGGTGGCGAACCCGCCGGCGGAATCAGAGGGATAGTCAGTAGACCGGGCGGCAGTGGATGTCGAGCTCGGCGGCGCGGCTGCAGTCCAGCACGACGCATCCGGGGCGCACGAGGCCCGACGCCTCCAGCGTGGTCGTGTTCACCCTCGACGGGTCGAGGCCGAGGAAACGTGCGGTGCGCATCGCGAACTCGGCGCGGCTGAGCGCATCCGGTCCAGCGACGTGCAGGGGACCTGATACGTCGCGCATCGCGGCGAGACGCGCGACGGCCGCGGCAACGTCCTCGACGTGTACCGGGCAGCGCATCTCATCGGTGAAGAACGTCATCGCGCTCCGACCGTCGATTGCGGCCGCGATGTCCTGCTGCAACGTCGACAACGTGATGGTGCCGTAGATGAGCGATGTGCGGACCATCACTGCGTCGGGACACATCTCGGCGACCGCGTGCTCGGCGTCGAGCTTGTCGCGGGCGTAGTCGGTCACGGCGAACGGTTCATCGGTCTCCACGTACGGCTTCGGTCGACCGGGGAACACCACGTCCGACGACATGTGGACGAGGCGCGCCTTGTTGGCCGTCGCCGCCTCCGCCACGTGCCGGGTGGCATCGACGATCGAGAGCCGGTCGGTCTTGCGGTAGGCGAGGTGGGCGATCGCCGTGGGCCGCCAATCGTGCACCATGTCGAGGACCGCGTCCCTGTTGCGCAAGTCGAGCGACGTCGACGACGGTGCGATGATCTCCCAGTCGGCGCTCGCCGGTCCGCTGACGAGGTGCCTGCCCAGATATCCGGACGCACCGGTGACGAAGAGGATCTTGGCGCGAGGCGAGCGCAACTTCGACCGGAGGGACACGGCGGCGATGCTACGGCGGTACCGTCGTCGGATGCCCACGGCGTCGGTCCGGCATCCTCACCTGTCCGAACCGCTGCCGAGCGGATGGGTTCGAGTCGACATGCACAGCCACACGATGTGGAGCGGCGACAGCACGACGACACCTGACGAGATCGAGCGGGCGGTCGTCGAGAGCGGCATCGACGTGCTCTGCATCACCGACCACAACGCCATCGCCGGCGCGGTCGAGCTCGCCGAGCGGCTCCCGTGTCGGGTCGTGGTCGGCGAGGAGATGCGAACGTCGGCCGGCGAGCTGATCGGTCTGTTCCTGTCGGAACGCGTGCCGATGGGGCTCCCGCCGGTCGAGAGCGCCCGGGCGATCAGGGATCAGGGTGGCGTGGTGTACGTGCCGCACCCGTTCGACCCGATGCGACGCAACATCACCGAGCCGGCCCTGATCCGTCTCGCCGACGATGGACTCGTCGACGCCATCGAGGTGCTGAATGCCAAGACCTCGCTCGACAGCCTCAACCGGCGTGCGGTCGAGTTCGCCCGCGAGCGCGACCTGTTGCGCGGGGGTGGCAGCGACGCCCATGTGCCCGACGCGATCGGCGCGGCGTGCGTCGAGATGCCTGATTTCGACGGTCCGGCCGAGTTCCTGGTGAGCCTCAGCCGTGGCCGGGTCGTCGGTCACCACTGGGACGAGGCCCGGCCGTGGTCGCCGCGGATCATCCCGTCGACCAGTTCGTCCCGCCTCGCCGACTGACCTCCGCCGACAATGCCGATCGTCCACGCCATCGTGCTCGGCCTCGTGCAGGGGCTCTCGGAGTTCCTCCCGATCTCGTCGAGCGGACACCTGCTGCTGGTCCCGTGGCTGTTCGGGTGGGACGACTTCGAGTCAGCGGATGTCGAGAAGGCGTTCGACGTGGCACTCCACCTCGGCACCCTCATCGCCGCCATCTTCTACTTCCGCAAGGACCTGGTCGTGTACGTGCGCGATGGGTTGCGGCTCGTGTTCGACCGTCGCCGGCCGCCCACCCCCGAGGGGCGCTTGGCGTGGCTGCTCCTGCTGTCGACGGTTCCGGCGGCGCTGGCCGGCGCGCTGTTCGAGTCGTGGATCGACGAGAAGCTGGGGACACCGGTGATCATCGGCATCTCGCTCATCGTGTTCGGCCTGTTGTTGGGTTGGGCCGACCGGTCGACGGGGCAACGCAAGGTCGAGGCATACGGCGTTCGCGACTCCGTACTCGTCGGCGCCGCGCAGGCGCTGGCGCTGAATCCGGGGACGTCGCGTTCGGGGATCACGATCACGGCCGCCCGTCGACTCGGCTTCGACCGCGACGCCGCCGCCCGCCTCAGCTTCCTGATGATGATCCCCGTCACCGGCGGGGCGATCGCCTTCAAGATGACGAAACTGGTGGGTGACGGCATCCCCGAGGGCCTGGTGGCACCGATGATCGTCGGCATCATCACGTCGGGGATCTCCGGTTGGCTCGCCGTGTGGGGCACGCTCAAGCTGGTGCGGACGCGGAGCTTCAAGCCGTTCGTGATCTACCGCGTGACCTTGGGCGTGTTCGTCTTGATCGTGGCCGCCGCCGGCTGGCGGTGAACGACCGCCGCCGACGAGCCACACCGGTCGGGTCGTCGTGGGCTCATCACGGGCGCAGCAACAACGACACGCCCCCCGTCGACCCTGACGCGGCGGCCACGGTGGGCGCCTCGTCGGCGGGAACGGCAACGACGGTGACGGCGTCGCCGCGGCCCACGACGAGCGCGTCGGCGGCGAGTCGGATGCCTTCCGACGCGACGACGACACGGTCACCGACGACGGCGCCGGCGGCCACGGTCTCGACGACCGCGACCCCGAGCCAACCGGGCGGGATCAGCGACCGCGGCGCGGTGGTCGCGGCGACGTCGACATCGACGACGATCTCGCCCGCGGCAAGCCGGTGGCGGGCGGCCGCGCCGACTTCCAGCGACTGGACCGCGCCGGGCGGGATCATCGCCACCGGATAGTGGCGCTCGGCGAGCAGACGCGCCAATGACTCGCCGGCCTCCACGTCGCGCGTCGCGACGAGCACGACGTCTGTGTCGCCCCAGCGCGCCCGTTCGTCGTTGACGCCTCCGAGCACCGAGGCGGTCGCGATCGCGCCCGCAGCCGCGACGGCGGCGACGATCGCCCAGTAGATCCACGGTCGCCGGGCGAGCACCCGACGGACCATCGCCAGCTGACGCATGGTCGCCTCCTCGCAGAATCGCCCGATCGAGCGCGATCGAGCCGTGATCTGGGGGAGCCGGAGCGGTCAGCGTACCGGCGTCAGTGGTCCTTCGAAATGATCCGCGGCAGCGCCGTCTCCAGGAGCGTGCGTACGGCGGCGACGTTCTGGCGCAGCACCTCCAGCACCGCTTCCATCGTGACGGGTTCGTGCCCGTCGACACCCGCGTCGTAGTCGGTCACGAGGGCGACGGTGGCGTACGGGATCCCGGCTTCGGCGGCGAGTACCGCCTCCGGATAGCCGGTCATGTTGACGACGTGCCACCCCATCGTTCGGAACCACGTGCTCTCGGCGCGGGTCGAAAAGCGCGGCCCGTTGATCACGACCATCGTTCCGCCGTCGTGGGCCGTCACGCCCGTCGCCGCCGCGGCGTGCAGCAGGGCGGCGCGGAGGTCGGGGTCGTACGGGTCGGCGAAGCTCTGGTGGTGGACCGAGCCTTCGGATCCCGGCGTGCCGATTGGTGCGCCGACGTCGTGGAACGTGTCGGGCCGGCCGTTGGTGCGGTCGACGAGCTGGTCGACGACGACGAACTCACCGGGATGGATGTCGGGTTGCAGGGAACCGACCGAGCACGGTCCGATCATCGAACGCACGCCGAGTGAGGCCAGTGCCCAGACATTGGCGCGGAACGGGATCCGGTGCGCGGCGTAGTCGTGATTCCGGCCGTGCCGCGGCAGGAAGGCGACCCGCGCCCCGGCGATCGTGCCGACCGCGATGGGGGCGGCGGCCTCGCCGTACGGCGTCGTGACCGTGATCTCGACGGGATCGTCGAGGTACTCGTAGAACCCGGATCCGCCGATGACCCCGACTTCGACTCCGAGCTCGGCTGCGGCGTCGCTGATCGGGATGAGCATCGCTCAGCCGCTGCCGGGCGGCGTCCCAGCCGCGCTGCCCGACGATCCGCCCGTCGACCTCGATTCCCTGCTGGATGTGTTCGGGCCGGATGTGGACGGCGTGCTCGACGTGGACGGCGTGCTCGACGTGTCGGCGGACTTCTTGGTGTCACTGCCGGAGCCGGCCGTCTCGGTCGTCGACGGCGTCGCCGAGGTGCCGCCATCCGAGCTCGACGACTCGCTCTTCGACGCGGTGCCGGTCTTCGACGAGTTGCGACTGTCGGTCTTGTAGAACCCGTCGCCCTTGAACGTCACGCCGACGGGCTGGAACACCTTCTTCACCGCCATCGTCTCGCCGGTGCGCGGATGCACGGCCTCGGTCAGCGTGTCGTCGGCGAACGATTGCTGGATCTCGAGCGTCTCGCCGGTGTCCAGGAACTTGTAGACGTAGGTTGGCATCCGGCGAAAAAGATATCGTCGCCACCATGCAGGTACGCAGTGCGGTCATTCCGGCCGCTGGGATGGGGACGCGCTTCCTCCCCGCCACGAAGGCCGTGCCGAAGGAATTGATGCCGATCGGCGACACTCCGGCGCTCCAGATCATCATCGACGAAGCGCTGGGCGCCGGGATCGACCACATCGTCGTCGTCAGCAGCCGGTCGAAGCCGGCGATCGACGCCTACTTCGAGCCGTCACCCGATGTCGTGGCCAAGCTCGAGGAGTCCGGCAAGACCGAGCTCGCCGCCCGGATCCGCAGCATCGGGACGGACTGGCGGGCGACGATCGTCTATCAGGACAACCCGCGCGGCCTCGGCCACGCCGTCGGTTGTGCGCGTGAGGCGGTCGGTGACGCGCCGTTCGCCGTGCTGCTCCCCGACGAGCTGATGGGGAACTCGTCGTTGCTCGCCCAGATGAACGGGGTGTGCGTCAGCACGGGTGGGAGCGTCGTCGGCCTCAAGCGGGCGCCCCGCCACGAGGTCAGCTCCTACGGCGTGATCGACCCGGCCGGTGAGATGTCGCCCGACGGCGTGATCGCCGTGCGCGACCTCGTCGAGAAGCCGGCCGCCGAGGACGCACCGAGCGATCTGATCCTGATCGGCCGCTACGTGCTGACACCGGACGTGTTCGACGAGATCGAGGCGCTGCGGCCGGGGAGCGGTGGCGAGTACCAGCTCACCGACGCCCTGCGGGCCCAGGCCGCACGCTCACCGTTCCACGGCGTGCTGTCGCAGATCGCCCGCCACGACACCGGCACGCCATTGGGATTCCTGAAGGCGGCGATCGAGATCACCCTCGCCGACCCCGAAATCGGCCCCTCCCTGAAACGCTTCCTCACCGACCTGTCCAGCTGACCCCCACCTGAACTGTCTGCCTCAGATGAGCGCGGAGGCAGTCTGAAGCAGACAGAACCGAGGGGTGCCCTGAACTGTCTGCCTCAGATGAGCGCGGAGGCAGCCTGAAGCAGACAGAACCGAGGGGCTAGCGGCGGCGGAAGTGGTGGGGGAGGTCGAGGACGAGGCCGTATTCGTCGACGCCGAACTCGATCTCGGTGCCGAGCGTCCGGTCGGAGACCCGCCAGCGGCGGTCGTCGACGTGGTGGTAGCGCTTGACGGTCGGGGCGACGGCGAGCGTCTCGACGTCGACGGTGATGACGGCGAGCTCGGCGCTGTCACCCGGATGCAGCGGCAGCCGGCGGATCGGCAGCGTGTTCGTGAACGGCGTGCAGGCGAGGTCGATGTCGTGGCAGCCGTCGAGCTCGGGACGATGGGCGCCGTTCATCTCGCCCCAGCGGGCGTGACCGTCGGTCGCCAGCCACAGGTCGGGGTCGTCGAGGTCGCGGAACAGCAGGAACTGGCGCACCTGCCACGTCGGCGACAGCCGGATCACGTAGTGGATCCGTTCGCGGCCGACCTCGCCGGAGGCGGTCCAGCCCTCGTTCTCCCAGCGCAGCGTGAGCACCTCGATCGCTTCGTCGTCCCACGTCTGCCACCGAGCGGTGAAGCCGTCGGCCGGGAACGCGGTGTGGATCGCCACGCAACCAGTGTGCCCACCAATCAGTGTCACGCGGCCTGTCGACGGTACGGTGCGGGCCGTGACGCCGCTCGAGGACGCTCAGGCGCTGGTGCTCGCCGCATGTGGCCCGCTCGCCCCCGTCGAGATGCCGCTCGAGAGCGCGAGAGGACTGGTGCTCGCGGCTGATGTCGTCGCCGCCGAACAGGTGCCGCCGTTCGTCAACACCGCCGTCGACGGATACGCGGTGCGGGCGGCCGACGTCGCCGATGCACCCGTCGAGTTGACGGTCGTCGGTGAGGTGGCGGCGGGCGCCAGCACCGACCGCGTCGTCGGCGCCGGCGAGACGATCCGGATCATGACCGGGGCGCCGATGCCACCCGGTGCCGACGCGGTGGTGATGGTCGAGGACAGCGAGCTACTCACCGCCGACCGCGTGCGGCTGTCGCGGGCGGTGCAGCCAGGCGCGTCGGTGCGCGCCGCCGGGGACGACATCCAGGCGGGCGACCTGCTGTTCACGGCCGGCACCGAGATCCGTCCGGCAGTCGCCGCCGTCTTGGCGAGCGTGAACGCGCGGACCCTCACGGTCCATCCGCCGGTGACGGTGGCCGTGCTGTCGACCGGGGACGAGCTGGTCGACGACGGTTCACCGCTGGCGCCGGGGCAGATCCGCGAGAGCAACCGGACGATGCTCGCGGGTCTGCTCGCCGAGGCCGGGTGCGAGGTGATCGATCTCGGTACGGTCCGCGACGACGAAGCCGAGCTCGAGCGGGTCCTGCGAGCGGCCGCCAGCGACTGCGACGCGATCGTCTCGAGCGGTGGCGTCAGCATGGGCGACTACGACGTCGTCAAGGCCGTGCTCGGGCGCATCGCCGAGATGACCTGGCTGCAGATCGCGATCAAGCCGGCCAAGCCGTTCGCGTTCGGCCGGATCGACGGCACGCCGGTGTTCGGGCTGCCGGGCAACCCGGTCAGCTCGCTCGTCAGCTTCGAGCTGATCACCCGCCCTGCGCTGCGCCGGATGATGGGCCACCGGCGGCTCGCCCGGCCCAGCCTGGTGGCGGTCAGCGACGAGGGGATCACCCGCCGGCCGGACGGCAAGGTGCACCTGATCAGGGTCAACACGACGTTCGGCGACGACGGTCGGTTCCGGGTGACGCCCGTCGGTGTGCAGGGGAGCCACCAGCTGGCGGCCACCGCGCTCGCCGACGCCATCGCGATCGTGCCCGACGGCGACGGGATCCCGCCCGGTGGGGACGTTGCCGTGCTGATGCTCGTAGGCTGATCGTCGTGGGAGCCAACGATCTCGTCGACCCCTTCGGCCGCGTCATCCGCGACCTGCGGATCTCGGTCACCGACCGCTGCAACTTCCGCTGCACGTACTGCATGCCCGAGGAGGGCATGACCTGGCTGCCCCGCAGCGAGGTGCTGACGTTCGAGGAGATGGAGCGGCTGGCCAGGATCTTCGTCGAGCGCTTCGGCGTCGAGGGGATCCGCCTCACCGGCGGCGAGCCGACCGTACGGGCCCACCTGCCGGTGCTCGTGGCCAAGCTGGCCGCCCTCGGGGTCGATGTGGCGATGACCACCAACGGGGCGACGTTGCGCGGCATGGCGAAGCACCTCCGCACCGCCGGTCTGACGCGGGTCAACATCAGCCTCGACTCGCTCGACCGGGCGAAGTTCGAGCGGATGACCCGGCGTGACGAGCTCGCCAACGTGCTCGACGGCATCGAGGCCGCCAAGGAGGCCGGGTTCGACCCGGTGAAGATCAACGCCGTCGTCGAACGCGGCGTCAACGACGACGAGATCGTGGATCTGGCGACGTTCGGCCGCGAGCGTGATGTCGAGGTTCGGTTCATCGAGTTCATGCCGCTCGACGCTGGCGCGCACTGGATGAACGAGCAGGTCGTCGGCCAGGACGAGATCGTGGCCGCGATCGACGCGGTGTACCCGCTCGAGCAGATGCCGGCGCGCGGCGCGGCGCCGGCCGACCGGTGGCGCTACCTCGACGGGCGCGGCACGGTCGGAGTCATCCCGACGGTCACCAAGCCGTTCTGCGGCGATTGCGACCGGGTGCGGCTCACCGCCGACGGCCAGTTCCGCACGTGCCTGTTCGCCAACGACGAGTTCGACCTGCGTGCTGCGATGCGCGCGCGGCGAGACCGACGACGAGGTGGCGGCCCGCATCGAGCGCGCCGTGGGCACGAAGTGGGCCGGTCACCGCATCGGCCAGGTCAACTTCATCCGCCCCGGCCGCTCGATGAGCCAGATCGGCGGCTGATGCGCCGTGCGTTGCCGGCCGCGGCGGCGGCCGCAGCCATCGTCGTCGCAGCCGGCATCGCGGTCGCGGCGATCGCGACCATCGACGGTCCGGCGACCGTCGGTCGCCAGGCGGTCGGGTGACGCCACCCGGACCCACGCTCGGCGGCTGCCCGATGTTCCCCGCCGACAACGCGTGGAACCAGGACGTCAGTGGCAGCCCGCTCCACCCCCTCAGCCAGCAGATCATCGCCCAGATCCTCGCCGACGGCGGCGACAACCTGCACCCCGACTTCGGCGAGAACCCCGACTACGGCATCCCGTTCGTCGTAGTGCCGGCGAGCCAACCGCTGGTGCCGATCACGTACACCGCCTACGGCGACGAGAGCGATCCGGGGCCGTTCCCGATCCCCCTGACGCGCCGGTCGAGGGTGGGCGGAGCCAGCGGCGACCGGCACGTGCTGGTGCTCCGCCAGGGCACGTGCGAGCTGTTCGAGCTGTTCGTCGGGATTCGTAACGGTTCCGGCTGGAACGCTGCGTCCGGCGCCCGCTTCGACCTCACGTCGAACGCTCTGCGCCCGCTCGGCTGGACGAGCGCCGACGCCGCCGGGCTGCCGATCCTGCCGGGGCTGGTGCGGTACGACGAGGTCGCCTCCGGCGCCATCCGCCACGCCATCCGCGTCACGTTCAGCGAGACCCAGCGCGGCTACATCCTCCCGGCGACACACTTCGCATCCGACTCGACCAACCCGGACCGCCCACCGATGGGGCTGCGGCTGCGGCTCAGTGCGTCGTACGACATGTCAGCGCTCACCGGGCAGGCCCGGGTGATCGCGGTGGCGATGCAGCAGTACGGGCTGATCGTCGCCGACAACGGATCGAACTGGTTCTTCCAGGGCGCCCCGAGTCCGGGCTGGGACGACGACGACCTGAACCAGCTGAAGGACATCCCCGGCTCGGCGTTCGAGGTGGTCGACACGGGACCGGTCGTCACGTGACCGACTACGCTGGTCTTCCACATGAGTGAGCCGTCATGAGCGATCTGTCCTTCACCCACCTCGACCCGCTCGGACGGGCACGGATGGTCGACGTCACGCCCAAGGAGCCGACTCACCGCCGTGCCGTCGCCCGCTGCAAGGTCATGATGAAGCCCGAGACGACGCTCGCGATCGCCAACCGTGAGGTGAAGAAGGGCGACGTGCTCGTCGGTGGCCCGGGTGGCCGGGATCCAGGCCGCCAAGCGCACGTCCGACATGATCCCGCTGTGCCACCCGTTGCTGGTGGGCAGCGTGTCGGTCAACTTCGACATCGGCGACGACTTCGTCGCCGTCGAGGCCCAGGTCGACACCGTCGACCGCACCGGCGTCGAGATGGAGGCGCTGCACGCCTGTGCGACGGCGGCGCTCACGATCTACGACATGTGCAAGTCGGCCGACCGAGGCATGGTGATCGGCGACCTGGCGTTGTGGGAGAAGACCGGCGGCCGCTGCGGCACCTACCGCCGTCCGGAGGCAACCGCGGCGAGCGACGGTGACGGCGGTGACCGGTCCGATTCACCGATCTCTGTGTCCGACGACACGACGGTCGTTGCCAGTTCGGCCACGAATGTCGTAGAATCGTAATGAAACCCCGGTCACTGCGTTCCGCCAGCACCCGATGACCCCGAACCCGAACCGAGAACCGATAGAAACATGGGCCAACTCGTCCTTCTGGTAGTGGCCGCAGCGTGGGCCGCAGTCCTGCTCCCCCCGCTCCTCCGCTCCCGGCTCGAGAATCGACCCAACTCCTCGGTCACCGACTTCCGGCGTCAGCTGAACCGTCTGCAGAGCAGCGTGCCGCAGCGTGCCGGTGGTTCGATGCGCTATTCGATGGCCCGACCGCTGGCGCCGTCGCCGCTCCAGCGCCCCGCCGCCGGCGGCCGGCCCGGCACCCCGCACGCCCGCCGCAACGCCGCGGCGCATCGTCACGCAGTCGCGCCACGGGGTCGCACCAACGGCCCGAACGGCCTGCACGAGGGCTCGATGCGGCCCCGCACGCACGCCGAGGTCCAGCCCCGAGCCCACCGCCAGGCCTACGTGTCACGGGTCGGCGCCGCCGACGCCGTCCGGCGCCGGCGTTCCAACGTGTTGTTCATGCTGATCCTGGCCGCCGCCAGCACGCTGTTCCTCGCCGCCACCACCGAGGAGACGGCGATGCTGTACCTGTTCGCGCTGTCGTTCCTGGCGCTCGCCGGCTACATCTACCTGCTGGCCCAGCTGCGCCAACGCGAGCAGTACCAGTGGCCCGACACCTACCCCCGGCTCTGACCCCGCCTCACCTCGCCATCTCTCGAAGTTTCGGTGCCGTAGGGGCGCCGTAACTTCACGAGTTCGATTGGGTGCGCCAGTTGCGGACGAGCGCGAAGAACTCGGCGCGGTCGAGCTCGTTGCGCGCCAGTTCTTCGGGGGTGCAGGTCTCGGGATCGAAGCCGCGTTGCAGCATCCGCTTGAACCCTCGCTCGGAACGACGTTCCGCGATCCGCCGGACAGCGCGGTCGGCGGTGCGGGGGATCGACATCCGGGTCTCCCTCGTCAACACCGTGCCCGGCGACGGCCACCGGCTCGTCGAGCCGAGGTTGTCGAACGCGGCGACCGTCTTCACGACCCGCGGCCAGACCCGTCCGACGAGGGCGGTGATGATCTCGTCGGGAACATCCGTCCCGAGCAGCCACTTCGAGCGGGCCAGGGCGATGCCGACGGCGGGCGCGCACCGGGCGGCGACCGAGCGCCGGACCAGTTCGTCGAGATCCGGATGACCAACGGCGACGGCGAGCTGGATGTCCTTCAGCCAGACGAGCCGGTGGCACCCCTCGCGGGCGGCGTGGAGGGCGAGGTGGAACAGCGTGTCGACCTCGTCGAACGTCGCGCAGGTGGTGCCGGCGATGTCGACCGGTTTGCGCCTGGCGAGCAACTGGTCGGTGTCGATGCTGTACCAGCGGCGGTCCTGGTACTTGTACACGACGTGCCAGTGCAGGTCGACGCTGATCCGTCCGACGCTGAACGCGATCGCACCCGACCGGAAGTAGACCTGCGGCGCCCACGACGTGACCGGGTTCCCGTAGTTGGCGGTCTCCATCGCCTCCACTGCGTCGGCGAAACGATCGGGAGGCACCATCACGTCGAGGTCGGAGTAGCGACGCATGCTTGAATCGCAGTAGACCGACGAGCTCAGCACGGGACCCTTGAACACGAGCCACGGGATCCCGGCGGCGTCGAGCACGGCGCCGACTCGGACCAGCACATCGCGCACGAGCAGATGATGGGCGGCCGCCTGACGGCGGCCGACCGCGAGACGATCGAGCACGGCCGGGTCGACGCCTTCGACCTGCTCGAGCACGGCATGGACGCTCCCCTCGACCCGGTGGTCGGCCGCCAAGGCGGGCAGGTCGCGGATCGAATCGGCCCCGGCTGTGGCGGCGAGCTCGGCGAGTCGAGGATCGAGCCCAGAGCGGCAGGCGGCCGCCGTCGCCGCGAGCAACAGCTTCTCGACCGGTCTGGCCCCACTCCGCCGGAAGCCCGTCCCGTTCGGGCTGATCATCGACGCTCATGCTACCGATCGGTGGTCGATCGGCGGCCGGGCGAAGTCGATCCGGCACGAGTACACTCGCGGCTCGCGGGGCTGTAGCTCAGTTGGTAGAGCGCAACAATCGCACTGTTGAGGCCAGGGGTTCGATTCCCCTCAGCTCCACCCGTAGCACCGTCGACCAGCCGTCACCGGTCGGTCCGGTCCACGATCCGGCCTGCTTGCAGGCCTCGCGTGGCTTTCGGCGCGTCTTTCACCGCCGAGTCAGCGGCGCCTCAGCCGGATATCAGCGGGTCGGTTCATGCTGGGGACAGTTGGTCGAGCTCGTCGATCACGCGAGAGGAGGAACCCCAATGTTCACGATCCAGACACTTCCCGGATTCGACGATCCGGCCGCCTCGGTGACGCCCAGCGTCGCCTCGATCAACGCCGATGGCATTGCCGCCATCGTCGACAACGCACTCGCCGCCATCGACGGCCAGCTGCTGCTGTCGCAGGGTCGCTGCGTCGACGTCCTGCTCGACCTCTTCAACGTCACCACCGAGCCGTCGATCCAGGTTCTGATCGGCGAGCGGCTCGACGACATCCGCCACCTGCGCGCTGTCGAGGCCGACGAGTTCCGCGCCGACCTGTACGCCGTCGCCGCCATCGCCGCCGCCGAAGCCGCCCTGGCCGGTGTCTGAAACCGTCGTCAACCACCACTTCGAAACCAGAGGAGACACCATGAACTACGACCTGTCGATCATGGCTCGAGTCGCCGCCGACCGTCAGTACGCGTTCCGCTCGTCGGCCGCGGCCGGCCAGCACGGCGGACATCATCCCGTCCCGCGCCGCGACATCAGCCCGCTGCAACGCGCGTTCACGACGAGCCGGCCACGACGGTCGTCATGGGGACGACGGTGGCCCACCTAGCATCCGGGGATGTCGACGTCTGACGTCGACATCCCCGGCACGTGATCGTTCAGGTACCGATCTTGCCGCCGTCGAGTTTGGTGATCACCACCGTTGCCGGGCGGGGACGCCCGCCGAACGGCCACGAGCTCACCGTCGAAGGGTTCGTGACACTCGGTACGCCGAACTGGTTGTTCCAGAACGTCGTCGACTCGCCCGGGTGCTGGACGTTGATGAACATCGTGCGCTGATCGGGCGTCGTGATGACGCCGGTGATCTCACAACCGCGCGGCCCCGTGAGGAACCGGCGCAGCTCGCCGGTCTTCGGGTCGGCGGCGAGCATCGCGTTGTTCTGGATGCGGTCGTAGCCGCGGCTCGCCAGGTTCTGCGACGAGTTCGAGATGTCGGTCTGGACCCACACCCGGCCGTCAGGGTCGACCCAGATCCCGTCGGGCGAGCCGAACAGGGGCTGATCGGCGGGAACCGTGGCGTCGTACATGGGATCACCGGCGGTGAGGAAGATGTCCCAGGTGAATTCCGGTTTGGTGTGGTCGCGGCCGGCCCGGATGCGGACGACGTGCCCGTACGGGTTGGGGTCTCGGCCGCTGTTGACCGGCGCCGAGTTGCCGGAACCGTTCGAGAACGAGACATAGGCGTCGCCGGTGTGCGGATGCACCGTCGTCCACTCCGGGCGGTGACAGCGGGTGGCGCCGACCGCGTCGGCGGCCTGGCGGGTGCGGATCAGCACATCGGCCTGATCGACCCAGCCGTTGGCGGTGGTGAGCACGCCCGTGCCGTGTTCGAGCGGGACCCACGTGCCGCTGCCGTCGGCGGCGAACACCGCCACGTAGAGCACACCGTCGTCGAGCGGGCTCACGCCATTCGCACGCTGCTTCTTCCACGCCCGGTTGCTGACGAACTTGTAGACGTAGTCGCCGTTCTCGTCGTCGCCCATGAATGCCACGATCCGACCCTTGACTTCGGTGATCCCCGCGCCTTCGTGCTTGATGCGCCCGAGCGCGGTGCGCTTCACGGGGACGGAGTCGGGATCGAACGGATCGATCTCGACGACCCAGCCGAAGTGATTGAGCTCGTTGCGGTTGACGGCGAGATCGAACCGCGGCGCGGCATTGTGCCAGTTGTACCCGAACCCGGCGCGCGACACCCCGTACCGCGCCTCGAGCGGGGTCGGGGTCCACGTCGCGTCGGCGGTGCCGAAGTAACCGTTCCAGTTCTCTTCACAGGCCAGATACGTGCCCCACGGCGTGAACCCGTGGGCGCAGTTGTTCATCGTGCCGAGCGGCGACGGTGTGACGGCGGAGGTGAGCAGCGGATGGTCGGCTCCGACCGGGCCCGAGAACGACACAGGAGTGGCGCCCGTGATCCGCCGGTTGTAGGGCGAGTCGACGACGTGCTGCCACGTGCCGTCGTCACCACGGACGACCTCGACGACCGTGACGCCGTGCGCGGCGACCGCCTTGGCGACCTTCTCGCGGCCGGCGTCGTCGGGCGTGATCGCCGAGCCGGCCGCGGCGCTGTAGATCTGGCTGGCATCGGTGTACTCGTGGTTCAGCACGAGCAGTCCTCGCCGGCTGCCCTTGTGAGCGTTGGTGAGCGGGAAGTACTGCATGCCGTCGTGGTTGAAACCGACCTGGTGCTCCTGGTCCTGCGATGTGTTGGAGGCATCCTCGGCGAACGCCGCGGTGGTCGAGGTCAGCGGTGTGCCCCACGGGATGAGCACGTCCCAGGCGTACCCGGGTGGCACGGTGATCGAGTCAGCGTCGCTCGTCGGAACCTCGGTGAATCCGAGCAACCCCTGCCGCTTCGCAGCTGCGGCCGGTGCGGCGAACGAGGATCCCGAGGCCAGGCCGCCTCCGAGGAACACGCCGACACCGGCCGCCATCGCGCCGCCGATCACGGTGCGGCGCGAGAGGCGGACGTCGATCAGTTCGATGAGATGCGGGTTCGAGGTCGGATTGGACGGGATGTCGTCGGTGTCGTGCATCAGTTGCCCCTCACGTTCGTTCGCTGGTTGGTACCGCGACCGTAGGAACCCCACGTGACGCCGATCCGAGGCTCAGGTGACCAGCAGATGGCCACTCGGCCAACGCACGATGACATCCTCCGGCGGTGGCGCCGACGATCCTAGACGGCCCGATCGCGGGCCGCGACCGTGGTGTCAGTGCCCGGCGAGCACGAGCTCGGCCACCTCGCGACCCGCTTCCACGAGGAGTGGCCCGAGCTCGAGCAGCCGGTCGTCGGTGAGACGCACCGACGGCCCCTGGATCCCGATCGCCAGCCGGGCCACACCAGTCGCGTCGAGTGCGGGTGCGGCCACGCCGCACGCTCCGTCGTAGCGCTCCTGTCGGTTGGTGGCGAACCCGTGAGCCCGCACCCGCTCGAGCTCGGCGAGCAACGCGGCGCGGGTGGTGATCGTCGACGCGGTGAAACGGGCGAGCGGTCCGAGGTCTCGGACCGTCGTGCTCGCTGCCGTCTCGCCGTACGCCAACAGGACCTTGCCCATCGCCGACGCGTGCACGTCGATCGCACCGCCGGTCGGGTGCTCGAAGCGCAGCGCGTGGCGAGAGCTCGACTGCAGCACCACCATCACCCCGCCGTTGCCTCGGACCCCGACGCTCACCGACTCTCCGGTCGCTTCACTCAGACGGTCGGTCGTGGGCCGGGCACGGTCGATGCCGGACCCCTCGACCGCGCGCCGGCCGAGCACCGCCAGCGCCGGACCGAGCCGGTACTGCTCGGTCGCCGGGTCCTGCTCCATGAACTGTTCGGCCACCAGTGTGCGCACGAGCCGGTGGGCGGTCGTGAGGTTCAGCCCGGTCTGGCGGGCGATCGAGGTGATGCCGAGCGAGACCTGCGAATCGCGGAACAGGTTGAGGATCGAGATCGCCCGTTCGACGGTCTGCGCGCCGGACTTCGACGGCACTTCGGACACCGGCCGATCTTCCCAGATCCGGGGTGGGCTTGCGGTCGTCTGCATTGTCGACGATAATACTCGGGTTTCCAGATAACGGAAGCATCTTCCATTTCTCGATCCGAGAGGACCCCGTGATCAGACTGGCCAGATCCACCGCCTTCGGTGTCGCCGCCCTGCTCGTGCTCGCCGCCGGTTGCGGCGACGACGATGCCGAGTCCGCATCTGCCCCGGCCGACTCGGCGGCTCCCGCTGACACCGCAGGCGCTTCGGACACGGCCGCCGCAGAGGAACCGGAGTCTGGTGAGCACGTGACGCTACGGCTCGGGTACTTCCCCAACGTCACCCACGCCACGGCACTCGTCGGCATCGAGAACGGGATTCTCGCCGAGGCGCTCGGCGACAACGTCACGCTCGAGACGTCGACGTTCAACGCCGGCGGCGAGGCCGTCGAAGCGCTCTTCGCCGACGCCATCGACGCCTCGTACATCGGTCCCAACCCGGCGATCAACGGGTTCGCCAAGTCCGATGGTGAGGCGCTGCGCATCGTGTCCGGCGCGACGTCGGGCGGTGCGTTCCTCGTCGTGAAGCCGGAGATCGCGTCGCCCGCCGACCTGGCGGGCACGACCCTCGCCACACCGGCGCTCGGCAACACACAAGACGTCGCGCTGCGGGCGTGGTTGCAGGCGAACGGGTTGACGGCCGACGAGTCCGGTGGCGGTGATGTCTCGATCAGGCCGCAGGAAAATGGCGCCACGCTCGACGCCTTCAAGGCGGGGGACATCGACGGCGCCTGGGTTCCCGAGCCGTGGGCGACGCGCCTGATCCAAGAAGGTGGTGGCACCGTGCTGGTCGACGAGCGCGACCTGTGGCCGGACGGGAAATACGTGACCACGCACCTCGTCGTGGCAACCAAGTTCCTCGACGAGCATCCCGACGTCGTGAAACGACTGCTGCAAGGTCATGTGACGGCGACCGATTTCGTGAACGCCAACCCCGAGGAGTCGCAGCAGCTCGTCAACGACGGGATCGAGGCGATCACGCAGAAGCGGATGAACGACGACGTTCTTGCGGGCGCGTGGGCGAACCTCACGTTCACCACCGACCCGGTCGCCGGCTCGCTGCAGAAGTCGGCCGACGACGCGATCGCGATCGGTCTGCTCGACGAGGTCGATCTCACCGGCATCTACGCCCTCGACCTGCTCAATGAGGTGCTCACCGAGGCGGGCCAACCGACCGTGACGGGATTCTGATGGCCCGAGCGCAGACAGAGTTGGACGAGCGACCAGAACCGGTCGTCATCACGCTGGATGCCGTCTCGAAGGTCTATCGGTCACGGCGGACCGCGGTGCCGGCGCTCGACCGCATCTCGCTGAGCATCCCGCGTCACGGCTTCACGTGCATCGTCGGTGCGTCGGGTTGCGGGAAGTCGACGTTGCTCAACCTGCTGGCCGGGCTCGACACGCCGACCGCCGGCACGCTCGACGTCGTTGGCCGCACCGGGCTGATGTTCCAGGAGTCGGCGTTGTTCCCGTGGCTCACGGTCACGGCCAACGTGGAACTGGCGCTCAAGCTGCGCAAGGTGCCGCGGGCCGCGAGGCGCCGCCGGGTCGACGAGTTGTTGGAGCTCGTGCACCTGTCGGAGTTCGCCGACAAGCGACCGCACGAGCTGTCGGGTGGGATGCGTCAGCGCGTCGCACTCGCCCGCGCGCTCGCCCAGGACGCCGACATCTTGCTGATGGATGAACCGTTCGGCTCACTCGACGCGATGACCCGTGACGTGATGCACGACGAGCTCGAGTCGATCTGGCAGCGGACCGGCGCGACGATCGTGTTCGTCACCCACAACGTGCGCGAGGCGGCGCGGCTCGGCGACCGCATCGTGCTGCTCAGCAGCCGCCCCGGGCGGGTCGCGCAGATCTTCGACGTCGACCTCGCCCGTCCGCGCCGCATCGAGGATCGTGCCGTTTCGGAGCTGGCGGCGGAGGTCACCGCCTCGCTGCGCAAGGAGGTCGTCCGCCATGGCCGTCGTTGACCTGCACCGCTCGGCCGACGAGAGCGGCAGGGCCAACGCCGCACTCAGTGGGCTGGACGCGCTCGAGACCGCCGAGGATCGCGGGTCTCGGGCGATGCGGATCTGGGCGTCGTTGTGGCCGAAGGTCGCGGCGCTCCTGATGGCGCTTGCCATCTGGCAGCTGATCGTGTGGTCCGGCTGGAAGCCGTCCTACACCCTGCCCGGACCCGACACCGTGTTGCCGCGGCTCGCCGAGGAGCTCGGCACGGGCGTCACCTGGCGGGCGATCGGGGTGACGTTGCGCCGGGCTGCGGTCGGGTTCAGCCTGGCCATCGTGGTCGGCGCCTTGATCGGGATCGCGGTGTCGCACGTGCGCGTGCTGCGCACCGCGGTGGGCTCGATGATCACCGGGTTGCAGACGATGCCGTCGATCTCGTGGTTCCCGCTGGCATTGATCCTGTTCAAGCAGAGCGAGTCGGCGATCCTGTTCGTCGTCATCATCGGAGCGGCGCCGTCGATCGCCAACGGGCTCATCGCCGGGATCGACCAGATCCCGCCGATCCTCCTTCGCGCCGGGCGGGTGCTCGGCGCGACTGGTGTGCATCGGTACCGGCACGTGGTGATCCCGGCCGCGCTGCCCGCGTTCGTGGCCGGGCTCAAGCAGGGCTGGGCGTTCACGTGGCGCAGCCTGATGGCGGGTGAGCTGCTCGTCATCATCGCCAACAAGCCCTCGATCGGGTCGCGCCTGAAGTTCGAGCAGGAGTTCGCCGACTCGCCGGGTCTGATCTCGTGGATGCTGATCATCCTGATCATCGGCGTCCTGGTCGATGCCGTGTTCTTCGGCTCGATCGAGCGCGTGATCCGCGAACGCCGGGGTCTCGGCGGTTCCTGACACGCAATCGACCGGTCGTGGTTTGACAGTTTCTTGATCGCCCCGCGCGGCGGCGTTCCGGTCGCGGCTCGGCCGACGGGGGTAGGCTCGGGCAGCGATGGACAGAGCGATGCGGCGCGCCGATCACGTGATCTGGGAGGTCACGGGCTCGAGAGCAGTCCTGCTCGATCCCGACGGAAGTGAGCTGATCACGCTCAACCCGGTCGGTACCATCGTCTGGGATGCGATCGACGGGCTGCCGCCCGAGGCGATCACCGACCTCGTCCATCCCCACTTCGAGGGTGTGACGAGGGAGCAGTTGGCGACCGACGTCCGGGCGTTCCTCGACGATCTCGAAGCGCTCGGCGTCATCGTGCCCACCGACGAGTGAGGTCGGCCGTCCCGATGCTCGAGGTGCGCGGGGTCGGCATGGTGTACCCGGTGCTGCGCGGCCTGTTGCGCTTCGTCGTTCGGACCGCGACCGATCACGAGGTCGTCGCCCTGCGTGGCGTCGACCTGCAGGTCGCCAGCGGGGAGGTCGTGGGCCTGGTCGGGCCCAACGGCGCCGGGAAGACGACGCTGCTGAAGATCGTCTCGACGCTGTTGCAGCCGACGACCGGAACCGTGCTCGTCGACGGGTACGACCCGAGCCAGGACGCTCGAGCGGTACGAGACCGGATCGGTCTGGTCCTCGCCGACGACCGGGCGCTCTACTGGCGGCTGACCGGGCGTGAGAACCTCGAGTTCTTCGGCGTGATGCACGGACTGACGCGTCGCGACGCGCGGGCGAGAGCCGGCGCCCTGCTCGACCAAGTGGGGTTGGCATCGCGCGACAAGCTGGTGTTCGGGTACTCGTCGGGGATGCGCGCCCGGCTCTCACTTGCCCGTGCCCTCCTCGCCCGGCCACCGCTGCTGCTGCTCGACGAGCCGACTCGTGCCCTCGACCCGATCGCCAGCGCGGCCGTGGCCGGGATGATCCGCGACCTGGCCGACGAGGGCATCGCGGTGTTGCTGTCGAGCCACTCTCTCGACGAGATCGAACAGGCATGCGACCGCATCGTCGTGGTGACCGACGGCTCGGTGCGTTTCGCGGGAACAGTCGCGGATCTGTCGGGAGATGGCAGGTTCGCCAGCACCGTCCGCGAGCTCCTCGAGACGCAGCCCGACCCACCGGTCGACCCGTTCGATGTGCTGGGCGACGATGCGACCGACGTCGCCGACGACGGTGGAGTCGCTTCAGATCGGCGCGCGCTGTGAGCACCACGCTGGTGTCGAACACGGCCCGCCTCGGTGCGATCGCCAGCCGCGACTGGCGCACCGCCAAGCGCTATCACTTTCGCCAGTTGCTCCAGCTGTTCAACTTCGTCTACGCCGCGATCCTCGCGTTCTACGTCGGGCAACTCTTCGAGACCGTGCCCGAGGGTCTGACCCAGTTCGGCGGCGACTACTTCGACTTCGCGATGGTCGGACTGGCCGTCATGTCCGTCGCCGGTCTCGGTATCCGAGCGTTCAACGAAACGATCACGCGGGAACAGACGCTCGGCACGCTCGAGGTCCTCCTCGTCACTCCGACACCGATTCCGGTGTTGCTCGCCGGATCGCTCGTCCTGCCCCTCGCGCTCACGTTCCTCGATGTTGCGCTGTACATCGGAATCGGGATCGGAGTCTTCGGCAACGGGCTCACACTGTCGGGTGTGGTGCTGGCGTTCCCGCTCTTCGTGCTGACGCTGGCGTCGTTCTGCGCGTTCGGGATCGTCGGGGCGAGTGTCGCCGTGCTTGCCAAGCGGGGCGACCCCGTGTCCGGGCTGCTGGTCCAGGTGACATCGGTGCTGAGCGGAGCGTTGTTCCCGGTGTCGGTGTTGCCGCCGGTGCTCGAGCTGCTCGCCCGTTGCTTCCCGGCGTACTACGGCATCAACGGCCTTCGCGAGGCGCTCCTCGGTGGTGCCGGGTGGAGCGAGGTCGCGCCAGATCTCGCCGTTCTGGCCGGATTCGTCACGATCATGCTGCCGGCATCGGTATGGATCTTCGGCCGTGCGCTCGCCGCGTCACGTCGCGCCGGCATTCTCGGCAACTACTGATCGTTCATCGATCTCACCCCACGGCGTCGAGCTCGAGCGTCTGCATGATGGTGGTGAGGAGCGTTCCTGCGACGTCGAGCCGGCGGGTGGGTTCGGAGTCGTGGTACAGCCTCCAGGCGGGCAGCCGGCTCAATGCCGCGGCGCTCGGGAACAGCTCGCGCAGGCGACTCCGGTCGGGTGCCAGCGGGAACGACGGCAGCATCGATTTCAGGAACGACGGGCTCGGCTCGATGGGTTCGAGATGACCGGCACCTGCCGCGTGTTCGACCAACACCACGGCGGCGACGCCTCCCGCGCCCGGCGCCTCGGCGTGCTCGAGTGGCAGCTGCAGCCGGTTCCGCGCGTCGTTCGGAATCGCGATCCAGGGGTGCGTACTATCGCCCGGGCCGCTTCCGGACACCAGATCGCGGGGGATGTTGAGGCGCTTGCGGAGTCCCCACGCGAGAACGACTCCGTCGTCGACATCGATGAACGTGAGGTCGTCGGTGAGCACCGACCATCCGCGTCGAGTAGCCGCATACGCGAGTGTCGACTTCCCGGCGCCGGTGCCGCCGAGGGCGACGACGACGTGGGGGCCGGAGCGGAACGATGCTGCGTGCAGCGCGTGCCTGCCGTGTTGGGCGAGTGCGTCGGCCAGCACGTGTTGAACGCTGCGGCGGAAGGCCGTCGCCAGGTCGAACGTAGGATCCAGGCCGGCATCGAGTGCCGGATCAGACGTCGGTGAACCGTCGCCCGGCCCACCGACGACGATGTCGTCGCCGTCACGTCTGGCGGCGACGCCGGCCGCGCTCCGGCACGCCGCGCCGTCGCCGCCGAGCCAGATGTCGATCCCGGTGTACGACAGTGTCGGCGGGCGATCGGGGAGGGTCGGCGGTCGCTGATCGAATCGCAGGCGGACATCGGGGAGCTGCGACGAATCGCTGCATCCGGCGAACAACGCATCGACCGCTTCCCACCGCCATTCATCGGCGGCCGACAACTCGACGGTCCGACCGGCCAGTTGAACGACTCGACGCATGCGTTTTGGACCATACTGCGGGGCGGTCCGACATGCCCGATGGATCCACACCACCTGAGACGATGGCGCGGCTGCTCCGCCGCCGCGCCGAGTCGGGAACGTTGTGGATCGACACGACCGGGAGCTCGATGGGCCGTGCGATCCCGGATGGCGCCCGGGTTCGGCTCGTGGTCGCGGCCCGGCCAAGACGCGGTGAGGTGTGGGCGATATGCACGGACGACAGCCGCGTCATCGTGCATCGGGCGCTCGGTGTCGTCGACGGTCGCTGGTGGCTGCAGGGGGACGCCAACCAAACCCCCGATCGCCCGGTCGGCCTCGAACGCCTGATCGGTCGGGTCGATGAGATCGACGTCGCCGGCCACCGGCAGCGACTCGGCCCGTTCAGGCGGTTGGTCGGCCGGGCGAGGCTCGACGTGGCGGCGGCACGCAAGCGGGCTCGGGCGTCGGCGAGGCGGTTCAGGCGCGGCTCGGATCGGTAGCCAGCCGCACCATCAGATCACACGCTCCGTGGTCGATGGTTCACCGAAACCGTCGCGGAGCGGCGGTGACATGACGTAATCTGCACGAATCGACACCATCGAGTGGCAGTTATCCTGGAATCGCGTGGACCTCGTCGCTATTATGTGTAGTGCGGCGAGCGGCAAGTGACCACGCGGCGGAAGGGGACATGAAATGCAGTACGAGCGTCCGGCGGTTGAATCTCGCGAGAGTGTGGAAGGCGCACTCGGTGACGATTGGTGGCCCGGCAACGGTGGCCACGGCTCGATGAGCTGACCCCACACTTCGAACACGACAACGGGCGGTCGCCTTGTGCGGCCGCCCTTGTCGCGCCCGGACGTCAATCGCCGCTGATCGCCGGCGGGTCGCCCGGTTGGCGGAACCAGGTTGCTGCTCGGGGGTTCAGCGGCTGCCAACGGCCGTACAGCTTGCGCAGTCGGCCCTGCCCGCGGAATCGCCGGGGTTCGACGAGCCGGACGGCGACGTAGGTGTCGTCGCCAAGGTGGTCCTCGAGGTTCATCGGGTTGGTGCCCGCCATGGCCGCCACGCCCGCATATCCGAGTGCGTTGCCGATGGCCTGCGCATGCGCGACCAGGGCCCACGATCGGCCGCCCCCGCGATGTTCCGGCACCACCGTGAGCAGCTCGAGCACGGCGTAGCGACGGGCGCGGGCCGTGACGGCCGCGGCCCCGGCGAGCCTGGTCGCGTCGCCGGGCCACTCCGTCACGACGATGTAGTGCCGGTCGAGGATGTGGCGAAGCCTCGACCGCAGCTGCCAGGTCGTCAGACCCCCGCTGAACTCGAACGTCGAGTACAGCTCGACGAGTGCATCGAGGTCGGTCCTGACCGCGATTCGGGTCGAGTCGTGTGTCACGTCGGTGACCGTGACCGGATAGGCCGTGACGACCCACGGTCGTACGTCGACGAAGCTGCGCCGTCGGAGCAGTGGGACCAGCGGTGCGATGTCGGG
Source organism: Ilumatobacteraceae bacterium (assembly GCA_963776935.1). GTDB lineage: Bacteria > Actinomycetota > Acidimicrobiia > Acidimicrobiales > Ilumatobacteraceae > JALOLG01. The sequence continues at coordinate 63,923 of CAVZOP010000003.1, forward strand.
CGCGGCGCCGACCACGCTCCACGCTGGGCCATGATCGACGAGGCGGGCGACATCGGCGGCGGCACCGACGTCGAGCAGGAGCACCGTGGCGAACCAGCGGTCGAACGTCGGTCGCACGAGGACGACGGCGGCAGCCGGCCGGCGATCGCCGTCGTCGACGATCCACGCCCGGCAGGTGTGTGACCGCACGCCGCGATCGAGAACCTCACTGAGCGCCCGCGTCGAACGCGGCTCGTGGTCTTCGAGCAACTCGACGAGCTCGCTGTCGCGGCGGATCCGGCGAGTGCGGTACGGACCTGTCACAGAGTCCGCCAACCGGTCGGCATCGTCACCGCAGGGCGGCGGCGAGAACGTCTTGCTCTCGTTCGCGCATGGCGGCGTTGACGCGTTGGCGCTCGAGGATCTGCTCCAGCGTCTTGGACGCTTGCTCGATCGGGTGCTCGGCGAAGAAGGCCTGGATGTCGGCGACGTCGGTCGGTCGGTTGAGCGTCTTCACCGTGTCGACCATGCGGATGATCGTGTTCGACGGGAAGCGGGCGTTGACCTCGGTCCAGTTCTTGCGGACGAACGTCCACGCCCGCCCGCCGTGACGGCGGTTGGCGATGCATATCCTGAGCAGGAACGGCGCGTTCTGCGTCTTGACCTCGGCGCTGAGAGCGAACTCGCACGTCCGGTCGATCAGGTCGGCGCTGTTGAACTCGGCCAGCGCGTAGAGGTGCCGGAGCTGGTCCTGCGGGGTGGTCGCCGTACGGAATCCGGACAGGATCCGCTCGTACTCGGCCTCGCCTCCGGTCGCGGCGACGACACTGGTGGCGGCCGCCACCAACTCTGGGTCGACCGCGCCCGGCTCCGACTCCGACCGGTCGTACAGGACGCGGCACCGGGCCTGGGTGGCGGCGTCGTTACCGAGCACGCCGAGCGCGCTCGTGAGCAGACCGCGGAGCTTGCCGACGAGGTCGGCTTCGCTCTCGACCGGATCGCCGAGGGCAGTCAGCGCCGGCTCGACGAGCCGGGCAACGCGCTGCTGGAGCAGGGCGAACGGCTCGTCGTCGAGGAGTCGTCCGAGCCCGCGCAGGCAGATCACGATCGCCTGCCACACGGCGTATTCGCGCTCGTCGGCGAACCCCTCGAGGAACGTCAGCAGCTCGGTCGCCCCGAGGCGGCCGGCGATGACCGCGTTCCACGCGTCGTCGACGAGGTTGTAGCGCTCGAGCGTGTCGAGCGCGCTGAGTGCATCGCCCGTCAATCGGGCCCGCAAGGCGTCGTCGTGCGAGACCCGGAAGAACCCGTGACCGCCGGCGTTCACGACGACGGCGGCGGACGGGTCGGCGAGCGTGAGACGCGCTTCTGTACCGTCGAGGAGCAGCGTGTCGACACGGTCGCCGTGACGGACCGTGATCGGCACCATCCACAGCGTCGCCGACGTCGACTCGACGTCGAAGCTGAACGGCGACTGGCGCAGCACGAGCTGGTCGCCGTCGAGCGTGGCCGAGATGAGCGGGAACCCGGGTTGCCAGATCCACGAGTCCATCGTGCGTCGCACCGGCTCGCCACTCGTGCTCTCGATGGCGTCCCACAGGTCGCTCGTGTCGGTGTTGGCGTACGCATGGGTCTTGAGGTAGTGGCTCACCCCCTCGCGGAAACGGTCGGCTCCCAGGTACTGCTCGAGCATGCGCAACAGGGCGCCGCCCTTCTGGTAGGTGAGCACGTCGAACATGCCCTCGCAGTCGGCCGGCGACCGCACCTCGTACTCGACCGAACGGGTGCTCGCCAGCGAATCGGTCTCGAACGCGACGCTGCGCTCGAGCCCGAAGCTCGTCCAGCGCTCCCAGTCAGGTCGGTAGGCGTCGCAGGCGAGGATCTCCATGAACGTGGCGAACGCCTCGTTGAGCCAGATGCCGTTCCACCAGCCCATCGTGACCAGATCCCCGAACCACATGTGGGCGAGCTCGTGGGCGACGACGTCGGCGACGACCTCCTGTTCGTGCTGCGTCGACGTCGCCGTGTCGAGGAGCAACAGGCTCTCGCGGAACGTGATGCAGCCGAGGTTCTCCATCGCTCCGGCCGCGAAGTCGGGCAACGCCAGCAGGTCGACCTTGTCGCTCGGATAGGCGATGCCGTAGTACTCCTGGAAGAAGCGCAGGCAGAAGGCGCCGACATCGAGCCCGAACCCGGTGAGGTGGGCCTTGCCGGGCACGTGCACGATGCGCAGGGGGATGCCTCCGACGTCGACCGGCTCGGTGACCTCGAGCGGGCCGACGACGAACGCCGCCAGGTAGGTCGACATCACCATCGTGTCGGCGAAGCGAACCGCCACCTTGTCGCCGCTGGCGGTTGTGATCGGGCGGCGCTCGATCTCGCGGCCGTTCGAGACGGCGAGGAGGTCGGGCTCGACCACCAGCGTGATGCCGAACACGGCCTTGAAGTCGGGTTCGTCCCAGCATGGGAAGGCCCGCCGGCAGTCGGTGGCCTGCATCTGCGTCGTCGCGATGACCCGCTCGACGCCGTCCTCGTCGTGGAACGTGCTGCGATAGAAGCCGCGCAACTTGTCGTTGAGCACACCGGTGAACTTGATCTCGACGGTGTGCTCGCCAGGTAGGAGGTCGGCCACCGGGCGGATGAACAATCGCTCGGTCTCGTCGTCGAGTCGGTGCTCGGCCGAGCCGCCGTCGACCATGCAGCGCTCGACCTCCAGCTCGGCCGCGTTGAGCACCAGCTCACCGCGGTCGGCGAGGGTGGCGTCGGCGACGTCGTCGAGGGTGATCTGGATGACGACCTCGCCGCTGAACGTGGCGGATGCCAGATCGGGCTCGAGGGTGACGTCGTACCGCGTCGGTCGGGCATCACGCGGTAGGCGGAACGGGTCGAGGAGGCGGGCCGTGTCGGTCACGGGGTGGATCGTACCGGTGAGGCCCGCCGGGCCGAATCGCAGCCCTTGGTCAGGGGCGTTCCGCACCGGCGTACGAGCAGCCCGCCCGGAGTCGGAGACAGCCGTTAACGTGCCCGTTCGTGCGGCCGAACGACGACCCGAACGACGCCGCCGGCGCGCCCATCGATGCGGGTGCGACGGACTCGTCGCCGGCCGACGCACCGACCTACGACGTCGTCGGCATCGGCAACGCGCTCGTCGACGTGATCGCCCACGCCGGCGACGAGTTCCTCGGGGAACACGACCTGGTCAAGGGATCGATGACGCTGATCGAGACCGACCGCGCCGTCGAGCTGTACCGGGCGCTGGGATCGGCGGTCGAGATGAGCGGAGGTTCGGCCGCCAACACGATGTGTGGCGTCGCCAGCTTCGGGGGCCGCGCCGCCTATGTCGGCAAGGTGAGCGACGACGAGCTGGGCCGGGTGTTCGGCCACGATCTGCTCGCCGTCGGCGTGACGTTCCGTCCCGGCTCGACGTCCGAAAGCGTCCCGACCGGCCGGTGCATCATCGTCGTCACGCCCGATGCCCAGCGCACCATGAACACGTTCCTCGGCGCTTCGAGCTTGATGAGCGTGCCCGACGTCGACACCGCGACCGTGGCGGCCGGCAAGGTGCTCTACATGGAGGGGTACCTCTACGACCGCGACGACGCCAAGGCCGCGTTCCGGCACGCCGCCCAGGCCGCCCACCGCCACGGTCGGCTCGTGTCGCTCACGCTGTCGGACTCGTTCTGCGTCGACCGCCACCGTGGCGACTTCTTGTCGCTCGTGCGCGACGAGGTCGACCTGCTCTTCGGGAACGACGACGAGCTGCTCTCGCTGTACCAGACGGACAACTTCGACGATGCGGTGGCCGCCGTGCGGCGCGACTGCAGCCTGGCGGCGATCACGGTGGGGGCCAAGGGGTCCTATGTCGTGACACCCGACGATGTGGTGCACGTCGAGGCCTACCCGGTGCGCCGAGTGATCGACACGACCGGCGCCGGCGACCTCTACTCGGCAGGGTTCCTGTTCGGCTACACGCAGGGCCGCGACCTGAAGGAGTGCGGCCGGCTCGGATCTCTCGCCGCGTCCGAGGTCATCTCCCACGTCGGGCCGCGCCCGCTCACGGAGCTGCGTACGCTGATCGGATGACCGACAGCGCACGGGCCGAGGCGGAACGCTGGCTGGCCGCCGAACCCGACGCGGACATCCGTGCCGAGTTGGAGGCCCTGCTCGCCGGACCCGACGACGAGCTCGCCGAGCGCTTCGACGGCCGGTTGCAGTTCGGGACCGCCGGCCTGCGGGCCGCCGTCGGCGCCGGACCGCAGCGCATGAACCGCCTCGTCGTGCGCCAGGCCGCGGCCGGCCTCGCCGCGTACCTGCTCGCCACCGACCCGCGTGCACGCGAGCGCGGCGTGATCATCGGCTACGACGCCCGGCGCAAGAGCGACGTGTTCGCGCTCGACACCGCGTGCGTGATGGCGTCGTACGGGATCCGGGCGATGCTGTTCGACCAGTTCGTGCCGACGCCCGTGCTGGCGTGGTCGATCACCGAGGTCGATGCCGCGGCGGGAGTCGTCGTCACCGCGTCGCACAACCCACCGGCCGACAACGGGTACAAGGTGTTCCTCGGCGACGGCGCCCAGATCGTGCCACCCCACGACACCGGCATCTCGGCCCGCATCGACGAGGTCGATCCCACCGCCGTCGACCTCGCCCCGCACGACCACCCGCTCGTCGAGTCGGTCGGGTCGGAGCTGATCGATGCCTACATCGCGGCTGCCCCCGGCGTTCGCCTGTGCCCGAAGGTGCCGGGCGTGACGGTGGCGTACACCGCGATGCACGGCGTCGGCGGTGCGGTGCTCGTGCGTGCCTTCGAGGCGGCGGGTCTGCCGGCGCCAGTGGTGGTCCCCGAACAGTTCGAGCCCGACGGCACATTCCCGACGGTGTCGTTCCCCAACCCCGAAGAGCCGGGGGCGATGGACCTGTTGCTCGCCGTCGCGGCCGACGCGGGGGCGCTGGGCGGCGATCGCCAACGATCCCGATGCCGATCGTCTCGGCGCCGCGATCCCGCAGCCGGACGGGTCGTGGCGGCGACTCGGTGGCGACGAGCTGGGCTGGTTGCTCGCCGAGCACATCCTCGACCACACATCCGGTGACGACCGCTTGGTGGTCACGACACTCGTGTCGTCGTCGCTGCTGGGACGCATGGCGGAGGAGTACGGCGTGCACCACGCCGAGACGTTCACCGGGTTCAAGTGGATCGGTCGCACCGTGCTCGACCGTCCGAACGAGCGGTTCGTGTTCGGCTACGAGCAGGCGCTCGGCTACCTCGTCACGCACCAGCCGCTCGACAAGGACGGCATCACCGCGGCGATCTTGTTCGCCGAGGTGACGGCGCTGGCCGCGGCCGACGGGGTGACGCTCCAGGATCGCCTCGACGCCATCGCCGAACGGTACGGACGGCACGTGATGGCCGAGCTCTCGATCCGGATGGAACCGGCGCTGGCGGCGGCCCAGGTCGAGACGTTGCGGGCTTCGCCGCCGGCCGAGGTCGCCGGCCGGCGGGTGGTCGAGGTCGCCACGTTCCCCGAGGCCAACCTGCTGCGGCTCGTCCTCGACGGCGGCGTCCGGGTGCAGATCCGCCCGAGCGGGACCGAACCCAAGGTCAAGCTCTACGGCGAAGCAGTCGGCGAGGACCCGGCCCCGTTCGTGGCCGCCCTCGCCGCCCTCCTCACGTGACCTCTGTTTGTGTCACCGATGCCGGCGAACCTCGCCGATGTCGGTGACACAAACAGGGGTCGGTGGCGGGTTTGGACTTCACACCCGGTACTTACCCCGCTCTGGTGTACTCGTGTGATGAACGTGTTGCTGGCGGAGGATGACCGGTCGGTCCGGGAGTCGCTCGTGCGGGCGCTGACGCTCGAGGGGTACACGGTCTCCGCCGTCACGAACGGTGCCGAGGCGCTCGCCCACTTGGCCGAGTCGACGCCGGATGTCCTGCTGCTCGATGTCTCGATGCCCGTCGTCGACGGTCTCACGGTGTGCCGCGTGCTGCGATCGGAGAAGAACCGGATCCCGATCCTGATGCTCACGGCGCGGACCGAGACGAGGGACCGCGTCGCCGGCCTCGACGCCGGCGCCGACGACTATCTGCCCAAGCCCTTCGATCTGGCCGAGCTGTTCGCACGTGTCCGGGCGCTGCTGCGGCGGGCCAACGACACGTCGACCGACGACGTCGCCGACGATCAACAGCTCGTGCTCGCGGATCTGCGGATCGATCCGGCCGGGCGTCGCGTCTGGCGCGGGGACCGCGAGATCGAGTGCTCGAAGACCGAGTACGAGTTGCTCGAGCTGCTGGTGCGCAACGCCGGGATCGTGCTCGACCACTCGACGATCTACGAGCGCATCTGGAACTACGACTTCGGGCCGGACTCGAAGAACCTCGCCGTCTACATCGGGTACGTGCGGCGCAAGACGGAGGCCGAGGGCGAGCCGCGCCTGGTGCACACCGTGCGCGGGGTCGGCTACACGGCGCGGGTCGGCACATCGTGAGCCTGCGCTGGCGGATCGCGCTCGCGCTCGGTGCGATCGCGGCGACGACGACGCTCGTCGTGGGGGTGATCAGCTACCGCACGACCCGCGACCGGTTGTACGACGAGATCGACCAGTCGTTGACCGATTCGATCGCCCTGGTCATCCGTCCCTCCGACCGGCCGGGCGAGTTCGGCCGGCTGCCCGAGCGGGGGCCGCTCTCGGTCTACGAGATGCAGGTGCTCGGCGCCGACGGCGAGGTCGTCGGCAGCAACTTCCGGAACGAGTTCGAACCCGACGCGGCGCAGGTCGAGCTGGTCGGGGAGACCCGGCAGTCGAGCGTCCAGAACATGACGATCGACGGCGAGGAGTATCGGGTCCAGACCGTCGGACTGCCGGGTGGGGCGCTGCAGATCGCGCGCCCACTCGCAGAGACCAACAACGTGCTCGACAGCCTGCGGGCCCGCCTGTTGATCCTCGTCGTCGCCGTGACCGCGGCGGGTGCCGGGGCCGGGTTCCTCATCGCCGGTGGCGTGACCGCTTCGCTGCGCCGCCTCACGGCCGCCGCCGAAGCGGTCGAGACCACCGGGCAGCTCGACGTCGACGTCCCGGCGGACGGTCGCGACGAGGTCGGTCGCCTCAGCGCCGCGTTCCGCCGGATGCTCAACGCACTCGCTCGATCGCGGGACGACCAGCAGCGGCTGGTCCAAGACGCCGGCCACGAGTTGCGGACACCGCTCACGAGCCTGCGCACCAACCTCGACGTGCTGCGGCGATATCCGGACCTCCCGGCCGACCAACGCCGGCAGGTCGTCGACGACCTGCACGCCGAGACGGAGGAGCTGGTGCTGCTCGTCGAGGAGGTGGTCGCCGTCGCCAGCGGCGGTCTCGACGACGACCCGTTCGAACCGTTCTCGCTCGGCGACGTGACGCGAGAGTTGGCGGCGCGGTACGAACGGCGTAGCGGTCGCGTGGTTCGGGTCGAGGCCGACGAGTCGCCGGTCGAGGGGCAACTCGGCGCCGTCCAACGGGCGATCTCGAACCTGCTCGACAACGCTCGCAAGTTCGATCCGAGCGGCGGCGTGATCGATGTCCGGGTGTTCCACGGCACCGTGCAGGTGCTCGACCGCGGGCCCGGCATCGCCGACGACGAGCAGGCCTTGGTGTTCGAGCGCTTCCACCGCTCGGCGGAGGCGCGGACCCTGCCCGGTTCGGGGCTCGGCCTCTCGATCGTCCGCGACGTCGTCACCCGCCACCACGGCACCGTCCAGGTCGCGTCGCGAGACGGCGGCGGCGCCGTCGTCGGCTTCACCCTCCCCCTCAGCCCATCGCCCCCCGCCGACCACTGACGCCCGACGCCCACCCACGCCCGACCAGCGAGGTTTCCCCGTTCTGTCCGGATTGGTGCACACCTGTCGGCGCGCCCGGACGTTCTGTGCGGATTCAGACACGGGGGTTGGGCACTCACACCGTGCTCTTACGTGGTTCCGGTCGGCCTCATACCGGGGGATCGCATCATGAGTACCTCAAGAGCCATCCGGGCGCACCGATAGACGACACGACAAGGGAGTCGAGACATGAGCAACGGCACGAGCAACGTCAGGCGAAACACCGCGATCGGCTTGACCGCGGGTCTCCTCGGTGGAGGCGCGATCGGGTTGATGCTCGGTGTTCCGGGGCTGACGAGCGCCGCCGGGTCGTCCCCGTCCGCCGTCGTCGCCCAGGAGGACACACCGACCGACGACACCACGGCGACCGACGACACCACGGCGACCGACGAGACGGTCACCGACGAGACGATCACCGAAGACACCACCGTCATCGACGAGACGCCGGCCGATGACGAGGTCGCCCGCCCCGAACCCGGAGTCCGGCTCCGCGAGCAGCTCCAAGAGCTCGTCGACGACGGCACGCTGACGAGCGAGCAGGCCGACGCGGTCGCCGCCTTCCTCGTCGAGAATCGTTCCGAGCATGGCGTCCCGGGCGGGTTCCCGGGTGGCCCCGGCGGGTTCCCCGGAGGTCGTGGCCCTGGTCACGGCGGATTCGGGATCGAGCGCGGTGAGATCGCCGATCTGCTCGGCCTCGAGCCCGAAGAGCTCGGCGACCTGCTCCGTGACGGACAGTCGCTGGCTGACGTCGCGACCGCTCAGGGCGTCGACGTGCAGACCGTGATCGACGCACTCGTGAACGACGTCAAGGAGCACCTCGACGAGGCGGTCACCAACGAGCGCCTCACCCAGGAAGAGGCCGACGCCAAGCTCGCCGAGATCACCGAGCGCATCACCGAGATGGTCAACCGGGCCCGCCCGACCGACGACTGATCCCTCAGCCAACGTTCTGGGCTGCCATCCCTTTCGGCTCCCGAAACCATCGGCAGCCCAGAACCGAAACCTCCCCCCAAGGTGCCGACGGCCCCGGTTCACCCGATCACGGGTGGCCGGGGCCGTCGGCTGTGATCGATGACCGTCGCCCGTAACGTGGCGGCATGATCTGCGTCGACGCCGAGCGGGTCGGCGTCGCCCAGCCCGACAAGGTCCTGTTCGAGGACCTCTCGGTGACGATCTCGAGCGGTGAACGGGTCGCCGTGGTCGGCATCAACGGATCGGGCAAGTCGACGCTGCTGCGTCTGTTGACCGGTGCCGCGTCGCCCGACGACGGCGCCGTTCGCTTCGGCCGCGGGGTCCGCATCGCGTCGCTCGACCAGGATCCGCGCCTCCCGCCGGGCACCGTCGCCGAGTACCTCGGCTGGACCGAGGGCCGGGGCGACGGAGGCATGGCCTGGGAGGTCGCCGCGGTCGCGACGTCGCTCGGCGTCCAGCCGTTGTTCTCGCGCCGCACCGAGGAGTTGTCGGGCGGGCAGGCCAAGCGCGTCGCGCTCGCCAATGCGCTCGTCGGCGAGCACGACATGATCGTGCTCGACGAGCCGACCAACCATCTCGATCTCGAAGCGATCGAGTGGCTCGAGTCGCGGCTGTCGGCGGCGCGCTCGGCGCTCGTGCTCGTGACCCACGACCGGCACGTACTCGACCGGCTGACCACCGGCCGGGGGACGGGCAAGATCGTGGAGCTCGACGACGGGCGGGGGTACGTGCACCTGGCGGCCGAGGGGTCGAGCGCCTACGCGACCTACCTCGACGCCCGAGCGGCCCGGCTCGACCGCGAGGAGGGCGCCGAGGCGACGCGCCGGATCCTCGCCCGCCGCGAGCTGGCGTGGCTGAAACGCGGTGCGCCCGCCAGGTCGACCAAGCCCAAGGCCCGCTTGCGCCACGCCGCCGAGATCGTCGGCGGCGCACCAGCGGCACCCGGCGTGCGCGGCAACGACCTCGTGCTCGGTGTGGGCACCCACCGGCTCGGCAACCAGGTCGTCGAGCTCGACGGCGTGTCCCAACGCTTCGGCGACGTGACGGTGCTGCGCGACGTCGACGTGCTCATCGAGCCCGGGTCCCGATTGGGCGTCGTGGGCCCCAACGGCTCGGGCAAATCGACCCTGCTCGACATCATCGCTGCCCGCGCGGAACCGAGTGGCGGCACCGTCAGGCGCGGCTCGACCGTCGTCACCGGGTACGCCGATCAGCACTCGTCGACGCTCGAACCGGACGCGATCGTTCGTGAGCTGGTCGCCGGTCCGTTCCGCGAGCCCGACTGGGAGGATCGGGCGTTGCTCGAACGTTTCTGGTTCGACTCCACCGCGCAGTTCGCGCCGGTGCGGATGCTGTCGGGGGGCGAGCGCCGCCGGCTGCAGCTCGTCATGGTGCTGGCCACCAAGCCGAACCTGCTCGTGCTCGACGAACCGACCAACGATCTCGACCTCGACACGCTGCGCGCCGTCGAGGAGTTCCTCGACGGCTGGCCGGGAGCCCTCGTCGCCGCCAGCCACGACCGGGCGTTCCTCGACCGGACCGTCGACCACGTGCTGGCGATCGACGACGACGGCCGAGTGGCACGCGTGCCCGGCGGTGTCAGTGGATGGTTGGCATCGCGTGCGAACGCCGCGGGTCGCGTCGGCGCGGTCCACCCGATCGACCCGGCCGGCCGATGCCGCCGCGGCTCGATCGGCGTCGAGCACGAACCCTGCCGCGAAGGGCGCCAGCCGGTACACGATCGGACGTCGCCTTCGCGACACCGAACAGGAGATGGCGCGGGCACAAGCTCGTCGCGACCGCCTCACCGCCGAGTTGTCGACCACGATCGACCACAACGAGCTCGCACGTATCGGCTCCGAGTTGGCGGCGGCGCAAGCCGCCCTCGATGACGTCGAGCATCGCTGGCTCGAGCTCGTCGAGCAGCAGCAGACGTCCTGACCCGCGCATCCGCCGAGGGCACCGGCGGCGACGGCACCGGTGCGGTGGCGTCGGTACGGTGAGCAGATGAGCTCGCCGACTGCTCGCGCCTCGATCGGGATGTGCTTCGACCGCACGTTCCCACCGAGCTTCGTGACCGAGGTCGCCCGCCGTCTCGACGAGGGCGGCGCCGACCAGCTGTGGATCATCGAGGACTGCTTCTACACCGCCGGTGTGAGCCTGGCCGCCACGGCACTGGCGACGACCGAACGGCTCACCGTCGGGATCGGCATCCTGCCGGCGGTCGCCCGCAATCCGGCGATCACGGCGATGGAGATCGCCACCCTCTGCGAGCTCGCACCGGGACGGTTCATCCCCGGCATCGGGCACGGCGTCCAGTCGTGGATGGAGCAGATGGGCGCCCTGACCCCCTCGCCGTTGGCCACGCTCGAGGAGACGATCGTCGCCGTGCGACGGCTGCTCGCCGGCGAGAACGTGACGATGCACGGCCGGCACGTCGATCTCGATGACGTGCGGCTCGACCGGCCGCCATCGATCGTCCCGCCGGTGCTGGCGGGCGTGCGCGGACCGAAGTCGTTGCAGATGGCGGGCCGTGTCGCCGGTGGGATCGTGCTCGCCGAGCCGGCCAGCCCGTCGTACGTCACCTGGGCGCTCGACCAGGCCGGCCAGCCCGCCGAACCGCCCGGGCGAGAGCTCCCCGTCCCAAACTTCCATGTCCCAAATGTCCGTGTCCCGAATTTCCATGTTGCGGTGTTCTCGGCGCTGTGCGTCGAGGACGATCGTGAGTCGGCGTTCCGGATCATGGCCCCGTGGCTGGCCGGGCTGCTGGAGGACCCGAACGTCGGTTTTCGGGCACTTCCGTTCTTCGACGACCTGGTTGCCCGCTTCGCCGAGCACGGCATCGACGGCTTGGTCACGATGCCGGCCGAGTGGTGGATCGAGCTGGCGCCGATCGGCACCCTCGATGATGCCCGCGCCCACGTCGATGCGCTCGAACGCGCTGGCGTGAACAGCATCGGCCTGTTCCCGGCGCCCGAGGTCGACATCGCCCGCGCCCAGATCGACGACGTGCTCGCGATCGCCCGCCAGTAGGTCGGCGAGCGATCGCGATCCGATGTGTCAGTGTCGGATGTGTCAAGCCGTCGGCTGGAGCTGCGAGCGGAGGAACTGTTCGACCTCCCGCAGCTGCCCGTCGAGGTGCTCGCGGTTCTCGGCGCCGTACAGGGCGAGGTAGTCGCCGACCAGCTCGGGTGTGGTCAGCTCGATCAGCTGGCGACCTTCGAGCCAGACGTTGATGACCTTGAACGGACCCGCGTCGGTCAGTGCCGAGGTCCAGCCGGCGGCTGCCGCGATCTCGTGCACCCGCTCCTCCGAGACGGCGGCCATGAACAGACCGTGGAAGCTCGAGCGCTCGGCCGTCTCGGATGGCGCGAACTGCACCTCGCCGTCGGGACCGGGAACGAAGGCCACACCCGCAGGCGCGACCTCGACCATCGAACCGCGATCGTCGAACCGACAGACCATGCGGGCACCGGGCGGGAACGGCGGTGACGGGGCGGCGATGTCGTCGGCGCCGAGGAGCTCGGCGAGCACAGCGGCGACCTTGGCCGGGTCGTGGGCGTTGATGGACAGATGGAAGATCATCGGGGAGCCTTTCGGTTGTTGAGTGGGTTGTGAGATCAGGTGGACGTGCCGGCGGCGCCGTCGTCGGCGTGCTCGTCGTCGACGGTGCGTCGGTCCGCTGGGGGAGCGGCCTCGGTGCGAGCGCGGGCGCCGGCGAGCAGCAGCTCGACCGCCAGCGCCGCCGTCTCGCCGGCCTCATCGCCGTCCATGTCCCAGTAGTCGTGCAACGTCTGCCATGCGGCAGCCGACGTCAACAACTGGAGAATCGCGGCCACGTGGCGGGTCTCGACGGCGTCGAGCCCCGGTACCTCGGCGCGCACCGCGGCGAGGGCGCCGTTGCGGCGCTGCTCGTTGGCGGTGAGGCGCACGGCGAGGCCGTCCTTGGACGCCAGCAGCTCCCGGATGACCGGTGCGAGGCGCTCGAAGCCGGGATGGGCGGTGCGAACCAGCGCCACGTAGCCGGCCTCGTCGGTCGGGAAGGGACCGGTGAAGCCCATCCGCTCGTTGGCCCACGACCAGATCGCGGCGTGGAGCGCTTCCTTCGACGGGAAGTGCCGGTAGATCGTGCGCTCCGGGACCCCGGCGGCCTTGGCCACCCGGGTGAACGTCAGATCGTCGCCGGCGGCAAGGACCTCGAACACTCCGTCGAGCACTCGCTCGCGCACGAGGTTGCTGCGAGCGTCTTGCAGTGTTGCTGCCGTCATGACAGTGATACTGCCAGACCGGCAGTCTCACTGTCAACCAGCACGTCAGGCGGCGGCCGCCATCGGGCGGTGATCGGCGAGACCGCGATCAGCTGGCACCGGTCGGCGATGGCACAGGCGCCGAGCCAAGGCTCATCGGGACAATCGGCCGGGCTTGATCCGCCGCGCTACAACTGCCGCTCGACTTCTCCACCCGGCCATGGCGGGTGGATGCGGCGCAACCGGTCGGTCGCCAGGAACGCCCGCTGCAGGTCGGGTGGCATGATCTCGAACGGAGAGGTCTGGGAGGCGTGGGCGCGGATCGCCCGCCACCGGAGCTCGTAATGCTCGCCCGTGTCGAGCACGGTCGTGATGTCCTCGTCGGGCGTGCCGAGCCGTCCGAGCTCGAGGTACTCGCTGTCGGGGTCGGCGAGGCGCAGGCGGGCGACCCACTCCTGCATCAGCGAACGGGCCAGGCAGGCCAGGTAGACCCGGTCGACGGACCACGCCGCGCGTTCGACAGCGAGCACCGTGGCGTCCCGAACGTGGACGTGGTCCCGGTGGCCGTCGGACCCGTCGAGCGTCACGACCAGGTCGGGGCGGACGTCGTCGACGACCGCCGCGATCGTCGCCGCGACGCGATCGAGCGGTGCCGCGACGAGGGCCCGATCGTCGACCTCGCCGGCGATCCCCGAGTCCTCGTAATCGAACACGATCACCCGCTCGACATCGAGCAGGTCGGCAGCGGCCCGGAGCTCGCGCTCACGCACCGCTGCCAGTCCGGCTCGGCCGACGTCGGGATCGGATGATCCCGCTTCGCCGCGGGTCGCGCAACACACGATGGTGTCGCCGCCGCCCGCCGCGGCCTGGGCGAGGATCGAGCCACACCCGAAGCTCTCGTCGGAGCGCAAGCTCTACGACATCCCCCGTGACCTCGTCGCCCGTGGGTTGGCCACCGTGACCGCCGAGCACACCGGCCGCCGTGCCCGCTCGGTGTACGACATCACGCCGTCGGGAAGACGGGCGCTGCGGACCTGGCTGGGGGCGCCGCCGGAACCTCCCTCGCTGGAGTTCGAGGCGATGGTGAAGGTGTTCTTCGCCGACGCCGGCTCGCTCGATCAGCTCCACGGCACGCTCGAATCCGTCGCGCGTGAAGCGCGTGCACAGCGTCTCGACCTGATGGCGATGATCGAAGCGACCGACGCCGCCTCGGCCGAGTTCGCTCGCCGCCTACACATCAACGCCCTCGCCCTGCGCTTCCACCTCGATTACCAGGATCTCCTCGCGAGTTGGGCCGTGTGGGCGCAGTCGGAGTCGGCCTCGTGGTCGTCGATCGACGACCCCGGAGGATGGCGCTGGCGAGACGCCGTTTCAGCGGACTGACGTGATGTGGCGCACGTCGGCGAGGGCCGACAGGGTGCCGCGCATCGCGTTGGCGTGCACCGGCCGGCTGATGAGGTACCCCTGGACGTGCGTGCAGCCGAGCTGGGTCAGGACGTCGAGTTGCTCGATCGTCTCGACCCCCTCCGCCACGACCTCCATCCCGAGGCTCTCGCCCATCGCCAGGATCGTTCGCACCAGCGCCCGGTCGTGGCCGTCCACGTTGGCGACGTTGTTCACGAACGCCCGATCGATCTTGATGCGCTGGAGCGGGAAGCGCTGCAGCAACGAGAGTGACGAGTAACCGGTGCCGAAGTCGTCCAGCGCGACACGGACGCCGAGGTCGCGAAGCTGCTCCAACGTCCGGAGCGTCTGCTCCGGATCGTCGATCATCATCGACTCGGTCACTTCGAGCCAGAGGTTCCGCGCCGGCAGGTGCGACCGGTGCAGCGCCTCTCGTACGACCGCGTGGAAGCCGTCGCCCTCGAGCTGCTTCGGCGAGACGTTCACCGACATCGTCGAATCCGCCGAACACGTCTCGTTGTCGATCCATTGCCGCAGCTGGCTGGTCGCTTCCAGGACCGCCCACGCGCCGAGCCCGACGATCATCCCGCCGTCCTCGGCGATCGGGATGAACTCGGCCGGCGACACGTCCGAGCCGTCCTCGCGTCTCCAGCGCATCAACGCTTCGAAGCCCGTCACCAACCCGGTGGTCAGGTCGAGGATCGGCTGGTGATAGAGCTGCAGCTCATGGCGATCGAGGGCCCGGTGCAAGGCCGTCTCCAGCTCGAGCCGGTGGGCGGCCCGGGCGTGCATCGACTCGTCGAACAAGGCGACACAGTTCCGACCGACCGACTTGGCCCGGTACATCGCCGTGTCGGCGCGACGGATCAGGTCGGATGCCGTCGCACCCACGCCGGACTCGAGGGCCGCGACGCCGATGCTCGCGGTCAGGAACACGTCGCCGGCGGTGAGAGCGAGCGGCTCGCTGAACACCGCCATCAGGCGATCGGCGATCGGCGTCGTGGCGCGGTCGACGACGCGAGTGGGCTTCAAGATGACGAACTCGTCGCCCGACAGCCGGGCGACGATCGAGTCGTCGGGTGCCGCCGCAGCGAGCCGCGACGCCACGATGCGGAGCGCTTCGTCGCCGGCACCGTGGCCGAGACTGTCGTTGATGCCCTTGAAGCGGTCGAGGTCGACGAAGTACAGCGTCACCGCGCCGGCGTTCGGCACCGCCAGCAGCATGTCGGCGTGCTCGAGGACGACGGTCCGGTTCGGGAGCCCGGTCAGCGGGTCGGATCGAGCCTGGATGACCAGCGCCGCCTGTGCGCGGGCGTTCGCCCGGACCGAGTACACGACCCGCGTGGTGACCGCACTGGCCAGCACGAACGCCGACACCGCTCGGACGATCACGTCCGCCGTGTTCTCGGGCGAGAAGACGGTGAGCGCGATCATCGGGATCACCAACGCGAACGTCGTGACGATCAGGCGGCCGAACGGCACCATCTCGACGGACACCGGATTGGCGGCGATGATGCCGGGCATCGTGCGGTGGAGGATGGCGCCGGACGCCAGCAAGTAGGCGACGACGTAGCACGCGGTGCCGTACTGCTCGGCACCGGGTGGGACGTGCCCGACGTTCATCAACGCGTAGACGAGATCGCCGGCCACACTGCTGAACAGCGCCGCCGTCAGCAGCCACAGCGCAGGTGGTCGGTGCCGTCGCGTGAAGATCAGCGTCGCCATCAAGAACAGCAGCACGCACGCTGTGGGCTGCGTGAAGCCGAACAGGACCGCCGCTGGGATCGAGGCGGTGGTGATCGCCAGCACCGGCTGCACGAGGAACACCCAGCTCAGGATCCATGCGCCGAGACCGACAATCAGCGCGTCGCCGACGACGCCATCAGAGATCCCGGTGCGGCGGCGGCCGAGCACGATGCCGATCGCGGCGATGATGCACAGCGTGCCGATGAGGGCGAACAGCGCCGGGACGAGTGCTTCGTACGACGGCGCATCCGACGAGGTCAGATTGGCGATGAGGTAGCAGATCCCCACCAGGCCGACGAGGACCAGGAAGCCTCGTTGCAGCCGTCTCGTGCGGGCGACGAAGAGCGTGACGACCACCAGTTGGAGCATGCCGACGACGTACAGCGGATCCGCCACCGCCGGCCCGCCCACCATCGAGGCGACGCCGAACACGACTGCCAGCGCGACGAAGCATCGGCTCGTGGTTGTGTTAACGGATGCCATGTGAATGGTGAACCTTTCGACACGGCGGTTTTGCCCCACGGTGCGCTCGGTATGGTCTTCGGCGTGCAGGTCACGAATCTGAAGTGTGGGCGGAGCCCCGTCGGGTCGGTAAACGCACGTCGTCGCCGATTTCGGATGCGCTGACGCGTGTTCGTCACCCAGCACGCAGGAGTCTGGGATCGCACTCTGCTCGACCAGTTGTGGAGCCTGTACGAGGCCGCGTACGAGCCGATGGCCGAGGCCGCCGTCACGCGCGAACTGTTGCTGCGTACGGAGTTCGACGAAGTGCTCCGCGATTCGACGTTCCGGATCTGGTTGCTCTGGGAGGGCGAGGACCCCGTCGCGATGTGCGTTATCGCGACCGATATCACGCGCAGCCGCTACCTCAGCACCGCCTACTTCGAGTCGCACTATCCCTCGCACGTCCGCAACGGCACCGTGCACTACATCTATTGGCTCGTCGTCCACCCCGGTCACGCGGCCCGTGGCACGATCATCCGGCTCGCCAAGGAATGCCTCCGCCTCGAGGCCGAGGATGGGGCGTTGTTGGTGTTCGACACACCAGCGAAGAACGAGCGATCGGCGAACGGCGGATTCGCCCGGATGATGGAGCGTCTCGCCAAGATGGTCGGCGCGCCCGCACCGGTGCAGCTGCTCGAGGTGCAGCGCTACTACGCCATCGACCTGTCTGCAGCCGGGGTGCGCGATGCCCCGCTGTACACGTCGGAGTTCGAGCTCACCGCGGTTCTGTGAGGCCCGGGCCGACGAGGCCGGCACGTGTCCCGCCGGTTGTCATACCCGGTTCATAGGATGGCCGTGCGATGCCGCACACGTCCCAGTCAGAGTCGTTCTCGGTCGACGAACACCACCCCGATCCGGCCGGTGCCGAGCCCGACATGGCCGGACTCAACCCGGATCAGCTCGATGCTGTCGTGCACGGCGGCGGACCGCTGCTCGTCGTCGCCGGGGCCGGATCCGGCAAGACGAGGGTGCTCACGCACCGCATCGCCCACCTGATCCACGAGGGCACGCACCCCTCACGGATCCTGGCCATCACGTTCACGAACAAGGCCGCGGCCGAGATGCGTGAGCGGGTCGGGCATCTCGTCGGTCCGGTCGTCAAGACGATGTGGGTGTCGACGTTCCACTCGGCGTGTGTTCGCATCTTGCGCGCCGACGGCGACCGGCTCGGCTACCCGCGGCAGTTCTCGATCTACGACCAGGCCGACTCCGTGCGACTCACCGGCTACGTGATCCGCGACCTCGGGCTCGACGCCAAGCGCTTCACGCCAAGGGGCGTCCACGCCGTGATCTCGCTTCGCAAGAACGAGCTCGTCAGCCCCGACGATGCGGCCGCCAACGCAGCCAACATCTTCGACCGCAAGCACGCCGATGTGTACCGCGAGTACCAATCGCGCCTCGAGCGGGCGGGTGCGATGGACTTCGACGACCTGCTCACCAACGTCGTGCGCCTGTTCCGTGAGCACCCCGATGTCCTCGAGCGTTACCGAGAGCGCTTCGAGCACATCCTCGTCGACGAGTACCAGGACACCAACCAGGCCCAGAACGAGATCGTCCTCCTCCTCGCCGGCGGCCACCAGAACGTCTGCGTAGTGGGAGACACCGATCAATGCTTGCCGCCCGGGTCGATGGTCACGACCCCCAGCGGGCGACGGCCGATCGAGACGTTGGGGATCGGCGACTTCGTGGTCGGCGCCGGCGGATCGTCGCACGCGATCTCGGCGCCTATCGCGCACGTCCATGAGGGCCGCTACGAAGGCCATCTCGTCAGAGTTCGTGCGGGTGACCGCCAGCTCCTGGCGACCCCGCATCATCTCGTGCCGGCGCGCCTCGTCCCGACGAGTGGCACGTATCTGGTGTACCTCATGTGGCGCGCCGATCGTGGTTGGCGAATCGGTCGCACCGTGGGTGCTCGACCTACGGGGGTCGATCAGCTCAAACACGGGCTCTTCGTGCGAACGAATCAAGAGCACGCCGATGCGGCGTGGATCCTGAAGATCTGCGATTCGGTCGCCGAGGCTGCGTACTTCGAGTCCTGGTTCGCTGCCGAGTACGGGCTACCGACAACGTGCTTTCACACGATCGGTCGGGAACTCGCGATGGACGACGAGTGGATCGCGCGTTTGTACCGTTCGATCGATACTGATTCGCGCGCCAAGTTGCTCATGGAGGAACGACTGCTTCATCGCGATTTCCCGCATCACCGCCCACAGAACGGGATCCGCCGGTCGACGATCAATCTCACGATGTTCTCCGATCGACGTTCCGCGGTCGGGTACCACCGCGTTCAGTGGTCGTCGAATCGGACGGACGTCGCAGACCGGCTCGTGTCGGCTGGCGTGACTCTTCGACAGAGCAAGCATCGAAGCGTTCGCTACGAGACCGTGTTCAAGGACTATCGGCGGGCGCTCGCGGACGCGAAGCGGGTCGCCGAGTTGGGTGGGCTCGAGGTCCGTCGACGGATGAGCCACGACGGGGACACTTTCGATCTATTCCCGGTTGCGCACCTTCATCGAGGCATGGAAATCCTCGTCGAACGTGACGGCAAACTCATCGTGGCGACGATCGATGCGGTGTCGTTCGAGCCCTACTCGGGGCCGGTTTACGACCTCGAGGTCGATGTGGCGCACACGTACGTTGCGAATGGCGTGCTCGTGCACAACAGCGTCTACAAGTTTCGGGGGGCCGACTTTCGCAACATCCTGCAGTTCGAGGACGCGTTTCCGGACGTCACGACGATCGTGCTCGACCAGAACTACCGCAGCACGCAGAACATCCTCGACGCCGCCAACGCGGTGATCGCCAACAACCTCGAACGCAAGCCGAAGTCGCTGTGGACCGATTCCGGTCAGGGCGACCGCATCGTGCGCTACCACGCCGAAGACGAGGGCGACGAGGCCACGTGGGTGGCCGGCACGGCCTCCCAGCTCCACGCCGACGACGCCGTCAACTGGCGCGAGATCGCCGTCTTGTACCGGACGAACGCGCAGAGTCGCGTGATCGAGGAGGCGTTCATGCGCCTCGGAGTGCCGTACAAGGTGGTCGGCGGCACCCGCTTCTACGACCGGCGCGAGGTCAAGGACGCGATGGCGTACCTGCGGGCGGTCGTCAACCCCGTCGACGAGGTGAGCGTCAAGCGGGTCCTGAACGTGCCGAAGCGCGGCGTCGGCGACGCGAGCATCGCCAAGCTCGACGCGTTCGCGGCGGCCGAGGCGATCCCGTTCCTCGACGCCATGCGCCGGGCCGACGAGGCCGGCGTCACCGGCCCGGCCGTGCGCGGCATCGCCGCCTTCGTCGACCTGCTCGACCGACTCGGCGAGCTCGCCGGCAGCGATGGTGTCGGTCCCGGCGACCTCCTGCAGACTGCGATCGAGGAGTCCGGGTACCTGGGCGAGCTCGAAGCCGAGGACACGGTCGAGGCGCACGGGCGCATCGAGAACCTGGGCGAGCTGGTCGGATCCGCACGCGAGTTCACGGTGCTCGACGAGTTCCTGGAACAGGTGTCGCTGGTGGCCGACACCGACGACCTCGACGACGACGATCAGGCCGTGTTGATGACGTTGCACTCGGCGAAGGGGCTCGAGTTCCCGGTCGTGTTCCTGGTCGGTGTGGAGGAGGGGATCTTCCCGCACGTGCGCGCCCTCACCGAGCCCGACGAGATGGAGGAGGAGCGCCGGCTCGCCTACGTCGGCATCACCCGGGCGATGCGGCGGCTGTACCTCTCGCACGCGTGGAGCCGGATGCTGTTCGGCAGCACCCAGTACAACCCGCCGTCGCGATTCTTCGACGAGATCCCCGCCGAGCTCGTCGAGTCGACCGGCAACGTCACCGGGCGTTCGTCGTACGGTCGTCAGAGCTATCGCCAGCGCGACGATCGCCGCGCCATGGATCGGGGCGACCCGCCGCCGTACCGTCGACGGGGGATAGCGGGCGACGACGACCAGACGAGCGACGCGCATCGTGAGCGTGTGGTCGACGCCGCGCTCGCGGCCGGCCGACGAACAACGCTGCAGCCGTCGAACGCGCAGGACCTCGGGCTCCACATCGGCGACGACGTCGAGCACCCGGCGTTCGGCGAAGGGGTCATCATCGACATCTCCGGCGCGGGCGAGAAGGCCGAAGCGGTCATCAACTTCGCCGGCGTGGGAACCAAGCACCTGGCGCTGGCGTGGGCGCCGCTCAAGAAGCTCCACCGCTGACCGAACCGGGTCCGTGCCCGAATCCGCACAGAACGGCAGCGCGCTCTGACGGTGGTGCACGGACCCGTACAGAACGATTCGGGCGCCGTCGCCGGGCGGGGCCCCGCGTGTCTGAAATCGAACAGAACGATTTGCCGCGCCGACGGTGGTGCACGAGATCGAACAGAACGACCGGGCGCGACAGCCGGGGCCTCGGCACCGGGGCGTCGTCGGCGGTACCAATCCGGACGTGCTTGAATTCGGGGCGATGAAGGCAGCGATCCTGGCCGAGAGCCTGACGGGGAACACGTGGAAGGCCGCCGAGATGATCGGGGCCAACCTCCAGCAGGAGGGCTGGACGATCACCGGGCTCTCGAAGGTCAAAGCACCTGACCACGCCTCGATCCAGGCGGCCGACATCGTCCTCATCGGAACATGGACGCACGGACTGTTCGTCGTCGGTCAAGCGCCGTGGTCGGCGGCTGCGATCTCGAACCTGCCGGCGATGCGCGGGAAGCAGGCGGCGGTGTTCCTCACGTTCGCGCTCAACGCGGGCAAGAGCCTCGAACGCCTGAGCAGCGCCGTCGCGGCCACCGGCGCCGACGTGATCGGCGGGCTCGAGATCAAGCGCAACTTCCTCGAGCAACACACCGAAGCGTTCGCGAGTCGGCTGATCGGTGCCGTCGAGTCAGCCTGACCCGACGGCCACGGGTACCGACACCGGCGAATCAGCTCGCCGCGGCCGCCTTCGTCACCGATTGCACGAGGTGGCTCGGCAGCACGTCGTAGTGGTCGTGGTGGCTCCAGAACGTGCCCCGCCCGGCGGTCATCGCCCGCAGATCCATCGCGTAGCGCTGGAGCTCGGCGGTGGGCACGTGGGCGGTGATCACCTGGTAGCCGTGACCGTCGACGTCGCTGCCGACGATGCGTCCGCGGCGGGTACTCACATCGCTCAACACGTCGCCCTGGAGATCGGTCGGCACGGTGACGGTGAGAACCGAGATCGGCTCGAGGATGACCGGCGTCGCGTGCGTCACGGCCTCGCGGAAACCCTGCGCGGCGGCCGTCTTGAACGCCATGTCGGACGAGTCGACCGAGTGGGTCTTGCCGTCGTAGCACTCGACGCGCACGTCGACCACCGGGAACCCGTGAGCGCCGCCGGTCGCCGCCGCTTCCTCGACGCCCTTGTTGACGGCGGCGATGTAGTTCTTCGGGATCGCGCCGCCGACGACGGCGTCGACGAACTGAAAGCCGTCGCCGCGACCGAGCGGCGCCACGCGCAGGTTGGCGACCGCATACTGGCCGTGCCCGCCGGACTGCTTCTTCACCTTGCCCTCGGCCTGACCCGACGACAGGATCGTCTCTCGGTACGCGACCCGGACCTCCTCGGTGGCCACGTGAACACCGAACTTGCGCTCGAGTCGGGCGAGGGCGACGGCGACGTGGATGTCGCCGACACCGCGGAGCACGGTCTGGTGCGTCTCGTCGTGGAACCCGACCACGAGTGCCGGATCCTCGACCACGAGCCGTTGCAGCGCGCCCGACAACTTGTCGTCGTCGGACTGCGTCACCGGCTTCAGCGCCACTCCATAGCCGGCCGCAGGCGGCGCGAGCGGTGGCACCCGCACCGGCTTGCCCTTCGGCGCGAGCGTGCTGCCGGTGCCGGCCGACACGAGCTTCGACACACCACCGATGTCGCCGGCGACGAGGCGGCTGGCGTCGATGTGCTCGCTGCCGCGGAGGTGGAACAAGCCGTGCATCCGCTCCACGGTCCCGCTCGCCGCCTCGACGAGGTGGTCGTCGTTGCGGATCGTGCCGGACAGGACCTTGAACAGCGAGATCTGGCCGACGTACTGATCGGCGACCGTCTTGAAGACGTACGCGAGCGGATCGCCGGCAGCGTCGGCGTTGACGTCGATGTCGTTGCCACCCGCGACGACCTTCGACGGCCGGTCCGCCGGCGACGGGCCGAGCTCGCAGATGAAGTCGGCGAGTCGGTCGACGCCGACGCCCGTGAAACCGGAACCGACGAGCACCGGGAACTCGGAGCATTCGAGCACCTCGTGGGCGAGCGTGCGCTCGAGGTCGGCGATCGTCGGGATCTCGCCGGTGAGGTACTTCTCGAGCTGCTCGTCGTCGCCCGACACGATCTCTTCGATGAGCTCGTCGTGCAGGCGGTGCTCCTCGTCGGCGATGTCACCGGGGAGCGGTGCCTTGTGGTGCCGGCCGTCGGGCTCGTACTCGAGCGCCTCCTCGGTGAGCACGTCGGCCACGCCGTGGAACGCCTCCTCCTCGCCGAGCGGCAGTTCGAGCGGCGCGCAACCTTGGCCGAAGACTCGCCGCAGCTGGGCGAGCACGGCGTGGAAGTCGGCACGGTGCTTGTCCTCGCGGGTCACGAAGATCATCCGCGGCAGGCCGAGCGCGGCGCACTTGCGCCATGCGCTCTCGGTGCCGACTTCGATCCCGTCGACGGCGCTGGTCACGATGATCGCCAGGTCGGCGACCGACAGCGCGGCGTCGACATCGGCCACGAAATCGGGGTAGCCGGGGGTGTCGATCAGGTTGATCTGGTACGTGTTGCCGTCGCTCGCCTGCCACTCGAACGGCGCGATCGCCAGCGAGATCGACATCCGGCGGGCGATCTCCTCCGGCTCGGTGTCGGTGATCGTGTTGCCGTCCTCGATCGTGCCGGCCCGCGTGGTGACGCCGGCACGATGCAACAGCGCCTCGGCCAACGTGGTCTTTCCCACTCCGCCGTGCCCAACCAGCGCGACGTTGCGGATCCTGTCGGTCGGGTGTTGCTGCATTCGACCTCCGGTTCGTTCAGCTCGTCCCCCGCCCGACTCTAGTGAGCCGCGCCGACCGCGCAATCAGGCGGTCACTCCGGGTCGGTCGTGGCCGTGTCATTCGTGACCCCGCGCAGGTCGATGATCAACGTCTGCTGGTTCTCGACGATCGGCCGGACGTCGTTCGTGGGCGGCGCCAGTTCGGTCACGTCGATGGTGCGACCCTCGCAATCGGTGAACGTGCTGGTACCGCGCACCGACTCGATGAGGCACGACCCGGTGCGGTCGGCCGGGTAGGCCCAGTAGACCTCCCAGCCCTGCGAGTCGATCGAGCCGGCGTGGTTCACGACGATCGACCGCTCACCGATCGTCGTGTTGAGGCCGGGGATCAGCAACGGTCCGCGCTCGCGTATCTCTTCGGCGACCGACTCGACGTCACCGAGGCGGAAGGTGCTGGGGGCGAGCCGCTCGCTCGTCGGGGCGTCACCACGCGAGATGTAGGCCGCGACGCCCCACGTGAACAGGCCGATCACTGCGATGAGGACGGCACCCGCCACGACGGGCACGACGGCACGCCCGACGGGTGACCGGAGCTCGGGTAGACGCACCTGCTCATTGTGCCGTGGTGGCCTCGCTCATCGTGCTGACGTACGTACGGATTGCACTGGTTGGTTGGCCGCGTCCGGCATGGCATAGGGTCCAGACCTCGTGAAGCGGCCGTACCGC
Organism: Ilumatobacteraceae bacterium; assembly: GCA_963776935.1. GTDB lineage: Bacteria > Actinomycetota > Acidimicrobiia > Acidimicrobiales > Ilumatobacteraceae > JALOLG01. Next base: position 88,318 of record CAVZOP010000003.1, read on the forward strand.
GTCGTCGTCGCCAAGCCTGGGCTCGACGGGCACGACCGCGGTGCGAAGACCATCACGCGTGCGTTGCGCGACCACGGGTTCGAGGTGATCTACACCGGGCTCCACCAGTCTCCGGAGCAGATCGCCGAGACCGTGCTGCAAGAGGACGCCGACGCGGTCGGTCTGTCGTTGCTCTCCGGTGCCCACCTGACACTGTTCCCGCGGGTGATGGCAGAGTTGAAGACGCGCGATCTCGACGACGTGCTCGTGTTCGGCGGCGGTGTGATTCCCGACGCCGACGGCCGCACGCTGCGTGAGCAGGGTGTCGCCCAGGTCTTCGGGCCTGGCTCGTCACTGAAGGCGATCAGCCAGTGGCTCGAGGACGAGCTCGACTCGAGAGAGTCTGGAAAGGACTGAGGAATCCGTGGACCTGTTCGAGTACCAGGGCAAGCAGTACTTCGCCCGTTACGACATCCCGGTCAGCCCAGGCGGCGCGGCCGACACGGTCGACGAAGCGGTCGCCGCCGCTGACGCGGCCGGCTATCCGGTGGTCGTCAAGGCCCAGGTGCAAGTCGGCGGGCGCGGCAAGGCCGGGGGGATCAAGCTCGCCAACGACGCCGATGAGGTGCGCACGCATGCCGGGGACATCCTTGGGATGGACATCAAGGGCCACGTGGTCAAGCGCGTGTGGATCGAGCACGCGTCCGACATCGAGGACGAGTACTACGCCAGCTTCACGCTCGATCGGGCGGCCAAGAAGCACCTCCTCATGCTGTCGGCGAAGGGCGGCGTCGACATCGAGGCCGTCGCCGAGGAGGATCCCGACGCGATCGTGCGGCTGCACATCGATCCCGTCGACGGGCTCAGCGCTGCCGCCGCCCGTACCGCGGCCGTCGACGCGGCGATCCCCGAAAAGGCGCTCGACGGCGTCGCCAGCATCCTCGTGCAGCTGTACCGGTGCTTCACCGAGGGCGACTGCGACCTCGCCGAGATCAACCCGTTGATCCTCATGCCTTCTGGACCCGAAGAATCAGGCCCAGTGCATGCCCTCGACGCCAAGGTCAGCCTCGACGACAACGCCGCCTTCCGCCATCCCGAGTGGGACGAGTTCCGCGCTGCGGAGGAGCTCGACGATCGCGAGCAACTTGCCCGCACGCATGGTCTGCAGTACATCGGACTCGACGGCACGGTCGGCATCATCGCCAACGGGGCGGGGCTGGCGATGAGCACCCTCGACGTCGTCAACCAGGTCGGCGGTGACGCCGCCAACTTCCTCGACATCGGCGGTGGTGCCAACGCCGACGTCATGGCGGCGGCCCTCGAAGTGATCAACTTCGACCAGAACGTGAAGTCGATCTTCATCAACATCTTCGGCGGCATCACCCGCGGCGACGAGGTCGCGCGGGGGATCGTCGAGGCGCTCGGACGGGTCGAGCTGCGAGCACCGATCGTGATCCGCCTCGACGGGACCAACGCCGAGGCGGGCCGGGCGATCCTCGTGGACGCGGGTATCCCGCCCGACAAGTTGCGATCCGAGCCGACGATGCTCGACGCCGCCCGTGCGGCAGTGGCGCTCGCCAACGGTGGGAAGGGCTGATCCACGATGGCGATCTTCGTCAACGAGCAGACAAGGGTCATCGTCCAGGGTCTCACCGGTGGCCAGGGGCGGTTCCACGGCCTACGCAACCGCGACTACGGCACCCAGATCGTCGGCGGGGTGACGCCGGGCAAGGGTGGCCAGGACGTCGATGGCATCCCGATCTTCGATTCCGTCGCCGATGCGGTGGCGGCCACGGGCGCCGACGCGTCCTTCGTCGCCGTCCCACCGAAGTTCGCGCCAGGGGCGATCCTGGAGGCGGCCGCGGCCGGCATCGGGTTCGTCGTGTGCATCACCGAGGGGATCCCCGCCCAGGACGAGGCCAAGGTCTTCAACACCCTGCTGCGCGACTTTCCCAGCACCCGACTGCTGGGTCCGAACTGCCCGGGCGTCATCAGCCCCGGCAAGTGCAACATCGGGATCACGGCCGGCGAGATCGCCGAACTGCCCACCGCCAGCGGTCCGAATGTCGGCATCGTCAGCCGCTCGGGCACGTTGACCTATCAGGCGCTGTACGAGCTCAAGCAGAAGGGGATCGGTGTGTCGACGTGCGTCGGCATCGGCGGTGACCCGGTGCCCGGCACCAACTTCATCGACTGCCTGAGCGAGTTCGAGTCCGATCCCGAGACTCACGCGATCATCATGATCGGCGAGATCGGTGGGTCGGCCGAGGAGGAGGCCGCCGAGTTCATCACCGCCAACGTCACCAAGCCGATGAGCGCCTACATCGCCGGGGTCACGGCGCCGGCCGGCCGCAAGATGGGCCACGCGGGTGCGATCGTGTCGGGCGGCAAGGGCACCGCGCAGGGCAAGATGGACGCCCTCGCCGCCGCCGGGGTGAAGGTCGGCCTCAACCCGACCGAGGCGGGCGACCTGATGGCCGAGATCGTCGCGACTTTCTAGTCGGCACCCTCTGGACGCCAGCGACGTCAGCTCGATGAGACGCCGGAGTTGAGGTCAGACGACGGGCGGCGGCGGTGGCGGGGGAGGCGGCGGGGCGGTGTCGGAGTCGCCCGGCTTGGCGAACGCACCCTTGATCTTGTTGAAGTCCTTGAGGTCGTTCAGGTCGCCACCGGTGGCCTTGTAGTTCATCACCGCGCCGACGAGGGCGACGACGGCGGCGACGAACGCCACGTACATCCCGGGGCCACGATCGAACTCGAAACCGGCCTCGTCGCCGGCGCCCATGATGATGCGCAGCAACATGAGCAACGTGGCCAAGCCGGTGCCGAGCACCAGGATCAGCGACCACGGCGCGCCGCCGGGCTTCATGATTCCCGCCGCGAGCAGGAACGCGATCACACCGGCCGCCACGACGAGCAGCCACGAGATCCCACCGGTGAAGAAGTAGTCGAACGGTCCGTTGCCGCTGGCGCTGCCGACCTTCGCCCAGTCGAGCACCATCCCGAGGATCAGCATGACCGCACCAGCGGCGACCAATATCCAGTCCGATGTCTTGAATTTGCTGAAGTCCATGTGCATCTCCCGTTTCGGTGCGTAACTCTGCGCGCACCGTAGTCCTCGTGATGTGCTGAGAGCGGCTATTGCGGTTTGGCTACGGTCGAGGCGTGCCGACTGCGCTGCTGTCCGTCTACGACAAGTCGGGTGTGGTCGAGTTGGCGACGGCGTTGCACGATCTCGGCTGGTCGCTCGTCTCCAGCGGCGGAACCGCGGCGGCGATCGCCGCGACCGGAGTCCCCGTCACCGACGTCGCCGACCTCACCGGGTTCCCCGCGATCCTCGGCCATCGGGTCGTGACGCTCCACCCGAAGGTGCACGGCGGCATCCTCGCCGACCTCGCCGACGAAGCGCACCGTGATGATCTCGCCCAGTACGGCATCGAGCCGATCTCGCTCGTCGTGGTCAACCTGTACCCGTTCGCGTCCGACCCGGGCATCGAGCTGATCGACATCGGCGGGCCGGCGCTCGTGCGTGCCGCGGCCAAGAACCACGCCCATGTCGGTGTCGTCGTCGATCCCCACGACTACGAACCCGTCGTCGCCGAGATCCGTCAGCACGGTGGCTTGACCGACGCGACCCGGCGACGGCTCGCACGCGATGCGTTCGCCCGCACTGCTGCCTACGACGCGGCGATCGTCACGTGGTTCGACGCCAGCGATCCGACGCCCGACGTGTTGCCCCGCACCTTGCACCTCGCCCTCGAGCGGGCGCAACCATTGCGGTACGGCGAGAACCCACACCAGCAGGGGGCGCGCTACCGGGCCGTCGGTCGCAGCGGGTGGTGGGACGCGATGACACAGCACGGCGGCAAGGAGCTCAGCTACCTCAACCTCTACGACACCGAGGCGGCCTGGCGGCTGGTCCATCGCTTCGACGACGCGGCGTGCGTGATCGTCAAGCACGCCAACCCGTGCGGGGTGGCGATCGGTGACGACGTCGCCGACGCCTACGTGAAGGCCAACGCCTGCGATCCGGTGAGTGCGTTCGGCGGGATCGTCGCCGTGAACCGGCACGTGACGGATGCGATGGCGACCGCCCTCGCCCCCGTTTTCACCGAGGTCGTCGTCGCCCCCGGATACGACGCCGACGCGCTGGCGACGCTGGCCGAACGCAAGAACGTCCGGGTGCTCACGGCCACCGCTCCGGCGCCGGTGCCGTTCGACGTCCGGCCGATCGACGGCGGGTTGCTCGTGCAGGAGCCCGACGTCGTCAGCGTCGACCGCGCCGGCTGGCGCGTCGTCACCGCGGTCGAACCCGACGACGCCCAGTGGCGCGATCTCGTCTTCGCATGGCAGGTGTGCGCGGCGGTGACCAGCAACGCGATCGTGTACGTGAAGGATCGGCAGGCGTTCGGCATCGGTGCGGGCCAGCAGAACCGGCTCGACTCCGCACGCATCGCGGCCGAGCGGTCAGCGGGTCGCGCCGTCGGCGGGGTGTGTGCCAGCGACGCCTTCTTCCCGTTCCGCGATGGCCTCGACGCGGCCGCGGCCGCCGGGATCGCGGCGGTCATCCAACCCGGCGGAAGCGTCCGCGACGACGAGGTGATCGCCGCCGCCGACGAACACGGCATCGCCATGGTGTTCACCTCCCAACGCCACTTCCGCCACTGACCCCCGCCGCCTGCCGGTCGACCTCGATCCGCGTCCGCCAACGTCGAGCCAAGTCGAACTGTTCGATCTGGTACAGGGGTCGAGGCAGAGCGAACTGTTCGACTGGGACGACGCGATGGGTGCGTGGCGGTGGGTGGCCGCGTCGAGCCAAGTCGAACTGTTCGATCTGGTACGCGAGTGGTGTCGAGGCAGTGCGAACTGTTCGACTGGGGACGACGCGATCGACTCGGGGGTCAGGTGGGTTGGGGGTCGAGGGGTTTGGCGAGGTCGGGGACGACTTCGGCGCCGTCGAGGGCAGTGAGCGCGGCCGGGGGGACGAGCAGCTTGCGGTCGCGTGAGCCGCCGCCGACGATCACACGGTCGAGCTCCATCACCCGGGCGTCGATCCAGATCGGCAGCTGGCCGGCGAGCCCGAATGGGGTGACTCCGCCGATGCGCATGCCGGTCAGTTCCACCGTCTCGTCGGCCGAGGCGAACGAGGCCTTCTTCGCCCCGAGCCGGCGCCGGACGAGCCCGTTCACGTCGAGTCGGGTGTTCGCCAGCACGAGGCACGCGGCGTACCTCCGTGGCTCGGACTTGCCGACCACGACGATCGCGTTGGCGGATTCGTCGAGTCCGAACCCGTAGGCCTCGCAGAACGCGGCGGTGTCGGCCAGCGCCGGATCGCACGGCACCACCTCGTACTCGACACCGAGGCGGTCGATCTGGGCGAGCACGCCGTCGGTCGTCACGTCATCCGCAGCACCATCCACGGCGCCATTGACGGCGCTGTCGGACGGTTCATCGGCGCCACCGCTCACGTGTCCCACTGTCGTGTGCCCCCTTTCACAGGTCTAGGTATACCTAGGACCCACTGCGGCGATGCGTATTCGACGCAATGAATCGTTCGCCCGATGTGGACGCGTACCTCAGATCTCCATCATGTGATCAACACCAGATCACGACCTGTGAGACCGAAAGGAGATCGACATGAACACGTTCCACATTCATGAGATGGACATGTATGGGTCCGACCGTGCAGACCGGTTCCGCCGGGACGCCGAGTTGCATCGACTCCTGAAGGGCTCCGGAACGACCCGGCGGCCGACCGTCGGACGCCGTGTGGCGGATGCACTCAGCCGGCGGTGAGCACCGCGACCGGCGGGGACACCCCGGCCAGCGGAAACACCTCGACCAGTAGGTTGTCGGGCGTGGAGTCACGCCCGTACGCCGCCAATCGGATCGTCGGGCGCGACGGCGAGCTCCAGCGGCTCGCCGGAGTGCTCGGCGCCGGTGATGGCGCCCGCGTCGCCCTCGTGGGCGGGGAGGCCGGCATCGGCAAGACCCGCCTCGTGAGCGACGCGCTCGCGACGTCGACACCGTCGGGTGCGTTGGTCATCGCGCTTCGCGGCGATCCGGTTCGACGGAGCAAGGCGTTCGGCGCCTTCACGAGCGCCGTCGAGGCGCACGTGCGTGACTGGACATTCGTGCCACCGTCGCTCGAACCGCGCCGCGCCGAGGTGTCGCGTCTGCTCGGCGGCGTGACGCCGGCGCTCGACCCGGGCGCCAGCAAGATCGATGAGGCGTCCGAGAGCGTGGAGTCGCTCGAGCGGGCGGCGATCGATGTGCTGCGCCATCTGGCGCCCGATCTGGCGTCCGTCATCGTGTACGCCGACGATCTGCACTGGATCGACCCGGAGACGATCGGCATCGTCCACCAGCTCGTGCTCGGCGTGCCGGGGCTCGACGACGTCGTCGTGCTCGGCACCTACCGACCCGACGGGCTGCTCTCGCGCTCGCCGTTGTCGGCCCTGCTCAACGCGGTCGAACGGCGCCCGGACGGGCTCAACATCCGGCTCGACCGTCTCGGTCTCGACGACGTCGCCGACTTCGCCGCCCAGGCCCTCGGCGACAACGTGCCGTACCGGGCGGTCAAGGCGCTGCACCACCGCAGCGGCGGGAATCCGTTCTTCCTCGAAGAGTTGATCGCCTCGTCAGGGGATGCCGGTGAGACCGATCTCGCCGACCTGCCCCTGCCATGGACCGTGGCCGAGCTCCTCCGTGACGCCGTGCTCGCCCTGACCGAGGATGAGCGGGCGGTCATCGAATCCGCCGCGGTTCTCGGCCAGCGCGTGCCATTCGATCTCCTCGCGCGCGTGACCGGATCGAGCGAGGGATCGCTGATCGACGCGTTGCGGGGACTCGTCGCCGCCGGCCTGCTCGTCGAGGAGGAGGTCGACGTGTTCGCGTTCCGGCACGCCCTCGTCGGCGAGACGGTGAGCGCCGGACTCCTCGGCCGCGAACGGCGCCGGATCCACGAGGCCGCGCTCGCCGCGCTGCTCGAAGCCGACGAGCCCGACGACGTGGCGATCGCCCACCACGCCGCGGCGGCCGGCGCCGTCGACATCATGCTCGGGGCCGTGCAACGTGCGGCCACGGATGCCTTGCGCCGAGGTGCCGCCTACCAGGCCCTCGATCTCGCCGAGCTCGGGCTCAGCGAGGCGCCGGAGGATCCGTCGCTGAACGAGCTCGCGACGCGTGCATCCTGGCTCGTCGGTGCGCTCGACGACGCCGCTGAGCACGCGTCCCGGTGGGTCCGCACGAGCGTCGATCGCGACGACCTCGTCGACGAGTCGCGTGCCCGCCGGCTGGCGATGCGCGTCGCATGGGACGGTGGCGACGACGTCGCCCACGCCGAACAGCACCGCCGGCTGGCCGCGCTGGTCGACCGCATGCCCGCCGGTGAGGATCGGGCCGCCGCCCTCGCCGACCTGGCGCAGGCGAACATGCTCGCCGGTCGGGCCGCACCAACGGAGGAGTACGCCGACCGGGCGATCGCCGAGGCTCGAGCGATCGGTTCGGAACGGGTCGAGGCGCAGGCACTCGTGGAGCGCTGGTCGTGTCGGGGCCACGAGGGCGATGACGTCATGTCGAGGGTGCTGGCTGCCGTCGATCGCGCGGAGGCGCTCGGCGATCACGTCACGGCGGCGCGTGGGCTCCACAACATCGTCGACCTCGTGCCGGTCGAGCAGCGCCGGTCGATCATCGAGCGGATGCACGTCAATGCCGAGTCGGCAGGCTTCGCCGTCCTCGCCGCCTACTCGTACGCCGAACACCTCGCCGAGCTGGCTTCGCTGGCGGCCGACCGGGCCGAGCTCGATCGCTGGCTGACGCACGCGTGGCGCTGGCGCCGACTCGGCCGGTCCCGCAAGGGAACGCTCTGGCTCGACTTCTACTCGGCCCTGCTCGAGGCCGAAGCGGGCGACGCCATAGGTTCGGTCGGCGACACGACGGGTCGCCATCGCACGGGTGGGCGGCGCGAGAACGGGACGTCCTACGCCGACCTCGTCGATGCGGCGTCGAGAGGCGACGCCCGCTCAGCCCGGGCGGCCGTCGACGCCTGGGCGACGTCGGAGAAGACCGTCAAGGACAAGCTGTACCACCTCCCCAACGTCGTCGAGGCTGCGCTGCGCGCCGGCGTGCCCGACGACGCGCTGCGACAGATCGTGGACGACACGATCCCGGCGGACGAGCGGGTCGGCCCTTCGTGGGAGGCGATGATGGCCTTCCTCGAGGCGCACGCTGGGCGACGGGTTGAGGCGGCCGACCATGCCTCGCGGGTCGGTGACGAGTTGGAAGGGTGGTTGCGCGGCGAGCTCGATCTGCAACTCGCCGAACTGGCGCTGGCCGAGGGTGCCAACGCCGACGCCGCGAGGCATGCGATGGCCGCGAGCGGCGCGCTGGCTCACTGGCCCGGCTGGCGCCGCGATCGGGCCGACGGGTTGCTGCGACGGCTCGAGCGGCGGGCCGCATCGGTGCCGGGAAACGAGTTGTCGGGCCGCGAGCTCGAGGTCGCCGGGCTGCTGGCCGACGGCCTCACCAACGCCCAGATCGCAGAGCGCCTGTTCATCGCCCGCAAGACCGCCGCCGTACACGTGTCGAACATCCTGGCCAAGCTCGGGATGCGGAGCCGCACCGAGATCGCGGCCTGGGCGATACGCACCGGCGTGGCCGACTCCGGCGCCGAACGGGCGGGGTGAACCGCCGATCGCGTCCGGACTGAGCGATACTTGTCCGCAATGGCCGACCAGGCCCTGACGCGCCCCTCGACGAGGTCGGGTTACGCCGAGCCGTCCAACATCAGTCGTGTCCCGTACCTCCCGGGACTCGACGGCATGCGCGCGCTCGCCGTCGTGGCGGTGATGATCTACCACGCCAACAGCGAGTGGCTGCCCGGCGGGTTCCTGGGTGTCGAGGTCTTCTTCGTCATCAGTGGGTACCTCATCACGCTGCTGCTGATCGCCGAGAAGGAAAGAACCGGTCGTGTCCATCTCGGACACTTCTGGTTGCGCCGTGCTCGCCGGCTGCTCCCGGCGTTGTTCGTGATGATGTTCATGCTGATCACGTACACGACGATCTTCCGATCGGATGCGCTCGGCAAGCTGCGTGGCGACGTGCTGGGCGGGCTGTTCTACGTATCGAACTGGTACCAGATCTGGGTCGGGCAGGGCTACAGCTCGTCCGGGGACTTCGCGCCGTTGCGGCACCTGTGGAGCCTCGCCGTCGAGGAGCAGTTCTACCTGGTGTGGCCGCTGGTGATGGTGGTGCTGCTGCGGGTCGGGACCCGCCGCGTGTTCAGCATGGCGAAGTGGCTCGCCCTCGCCGCCGTGGTGGTCACGGTCGCGATGGCGCTGCTGTACCACGAGGGTCGGGTCGGGGAGTGCGCCGTGACCCCGGAGGCCTACTGGACGATCGCCGACCGCTGCATCTCGAAGGCCGACGCGCTGTACCTGGCGACGATCACGCGGGCAGGCGGTCTGCTGCTCGGGGCTGCGTTCGCGATGGTGTGGCGGCCGTACGCCGTGATGCGCGGGCCGCTGCGCGACAAGGGACGCCTGATGGACCTGCTCGCCATCGTCGGGCTCGCGGCCCTCGGCGCCGAGATGTGGTACCTGCATTTCTTGACGCCCGAGGGCGCGGATCCGTGGCTGTTCCGCGGCGGCTTCCTGCTCACGTCGATGGCGACACTGTTCGTGATCGCCGCGGTCACCCATCGGGGCTCGCTCGCCGGGCCGGTGCTCGGCAACCCGGTGTTCTTGTGGGTCGGCGTCAGGTCGTACGGCATGTACCTGTACCACTGGCCGATCTACCAGGTCATCCGTCGCGTCGCCGGCAACGCGCTGACGGTGCCGCAGTTCGTGGTGGCGATGGTGGCGACGCTCATCGTCACCGAGGCGTCGTTCCGGTACATCGAGATGCCGATCCGCAGGGGCGTGGTCGGTATCTGGTGGCGCAACCTTCGCCGCGCCCGCGACCCCGTCCCGCGCCAACTCGTGACCGTCGCCTTCGGCACCTGCCTGGCGCTGTCGATCTTCGGTGTGTTCAGCCTGGCCCGCGCCGACCTCCAGCAGAACGAGATCCAAGACTCGATCGAACAGGGCAGCGAGGCGGCAGGTGACGTGGGCGCCCTCGTGAACCCGACGGCGCCACCCGGATCCGAAACCACTGCACCTCCCACCGTCACGACCGTCTCGCCGGCAACGGCCGAGGACTCGGTGCCCGTGCAGCAGACGACTACTACCACCAGCACGACCACTACGTCTCCGCTTCCGACCGAACCGGTCCGATTCCTCGCGATCGGCGACTCGGTGATGCTCGGCGCAGCTCCTGAACTCACCGACCGGGGCATGTTCGTCGACGCCGCGGTCAGCCGGCAGATGATCGACATGATCCCCGTCTTCGAACAGCTTCGTGACGCGGGAGTCTTCGGCACTGCAGTGGTGGTGCACCTCGGGACCAACGGCCCGATCAGCCAGAGCACGTTGGACTCGTTCCTGGCGACGATGGACGGCGTTCCCAACGTGATCATCATGACGATCAAGGCCAACCGTGGATGGACGGCAGGCAACAACGAGCTACTGCGCGCCGCTGACCACGAGGGTGACAACAAGATCCTGCTCGACTGGGAGGCGCGGGCGGCGGAGTGTCCCGGCCAGTGCTTCTACGACGACGGCATCCACCTCCGCCCGGAGGGCCAGAAGTACTACGCCGACCTGATCTCCGACATCCTCGGGATCTGACGCGCCCGCACCCCCGGGCCTACGCTCGGGCACCTATGACAGCACCTGTTCGTGTCGCCGTCACCGGGGCCGCCGGCCAGATCGGCTACTCCCTCCTGTTCCGCATCGCCTCCGGCTCGATGCTCGGTCCCGACACACCCGTGGCGTTGCAGCTGCTGGAGATCACGCCAGCACTCGGCGCCCTCGAGGGCGTGCGGATGGAGCTCGACGACTGCGCGTTCCCGCTGCTCACCGAGATCGTGTGCACCGACGACGCCGACGTCGCGTTCGGCGACGCCGAGGTGGCGCTGCTCGTCGGGGCGATGCCGCGCAAGGCGGGGATGGAGCGGGCCGATCTGTTGTCGGCCAACGGAGGGATCTTCAAACCGCAGGGCGAGGCGCTGTCGCGGGCGGCGAAGCGTGACGTCAAGGTGCTCGTCGTCGGTAACCCGGCCAACACCAACGCCTTGATCGCGATGTCGAACGCTTCCGACCTCGACCCCGGCCGGTTCACGGCGATGACGCGACTCGACCACAACCGGGCGATCACCCAGATCGCCCAGAAGCTCGGCGCGCCCGTCACCGACGTCAAGAAGATGACGATCTGGGGCAACCACTCGACGACGCAGTACCCCGACCTGTTCCACTGCGAGGTCGGGGGTCGCAACGCTTACGAGGCGGTCGGCGACCACGCGTGGGTCGACGGCACGTTCATCCCGACCGTCGCCAAGCGCGGGGCGGCCATCATCGAGGCCCGCGGCGCGTCGTCGGCAGCGTCGGCCGCCAACGCCGCCGTCGACCACATCCGGTCGTGGTCGCTCGGCACGCCCGACGGCGACTGGGTGTCGATGGGGATTCCGAGCGACGGCAGCTACGGCGTACCGGAAGGAATCATCTCCAGCTTCCCGTGTCGCTGCGCGGGTGGTGCCTACGAGATCGTGCAGGGCCTCGACATCGACGACTACAGCCGCGCCAAGATCGACGCCTCGGCGGCCGAGCTCGTCGACGAGCGCGACGCGGTCCGCGAGCTTTCTCTGATCTAGCGCAACACCCCCAGCCATCTCAGGTTTGTGTCACCGCTCCCGGCGATCTTCGCCGATGTCGGTGACAAGAACAGAGGGGGTGAGGATCTCGCGCGGCTGATCTAGCTCACGACGACGCGGCAGGCGAGGCGCATCATGGCGTCGACACCGCGGCGCAGCTCCTCGTCGCTGATCCGCTCGGTGTCTTCGCCCGGCCCGCCGATCAGGTCGCTGACGGTCATCATCGCCAGTGCCTCGATGCCCTTCACCGACGCGATCGCGTAGAGCATCGCCGCTTCCATCTCGATGCCGAGGTGGCCGAACCGCTTCCATCGGGCAGCGGCCGTTGTGTCGGGGTCGTAGAACACTCCGCTGGTGACGATCGGTCCGACGTGGACGGTCGCGCCCTGTTCGCGACTCAAGCGAGCCGCCGTCTCGGCGAGCGTGAACGTCGCGGTCGGTGCGTAGCCGTCGACCTGTGCGTAGCGGAGTGGGGTCGCATCGTCGGCCGTGGCGCTGATGCCAACCACCGTGTCGCCGAGCCGCATGTGATCCTGCAGGGCACCGCATGTGCCGACGCGCATCAGACGCGTGGCGCCGAGCATGATCAGCTCCTCGAACACGATCCCCGCCGACGGGCATCCCATCCCCGTGGTCTGGACACTGATCGCGGCACCCTCGAACGTGCCGGTGAAGCCGAGCATCCCGCGCTCCTCGTTGACGAGCCGGAAGCCGGGATCGAAGAACGTCTCGGCGATGTACTTGGCCCGCCGGGGATCGCCGGGGCACAGCACGTTCGGGGCGTAGTCGCCGGGCTCGGCACGCAAGTGAATTGGCACGCCGGCAGCGTAGGCGGATCGGGTCGGCGCCGCGAACGGTGCGGCGCAACCGCGACGCTCTCGACGACTACTTGCGATGACTACTTGAGGAAACGACTGGTCGTGTTGTCGGCGAGGATCTTGCCGCCCGTCTGACACGTCGGGCAGTAGTTGATCGTGTAGCCCGAGTACTCGATCGCCCGGATCTCGTCGCCGCACACCGGGCACGGCTCGCCCGTTCGGTGGTGCACGCCGCCGGGCCGATCCTTCGACGAGCTCATGTCGGGTCGCGTGCGTTCGTACTCGAGCCCTTCACCGACCGTCTCGGCGATCGCCGCGACGACGGCCCGGGCACCCTCGATCCCGAGCTTCGAGGTCGACGCGAACGGCGAGAGCTTGGCCCGGTGGCACACCTCGTTGGCGAGCCGCCGTCCGATCCCGGCGATCGATCGTTGGTCGCGGAGAAAGCCGTGGAGCCGTTGCGACTTCGCCGCGAACAGCTCGGCCAGTTGCTCGGCGGTGACGAGGTGGGCCTCGGGACCCAGCGTGTCGAGTGGCGGCGAGGTCTCCTCGTCGCCCGGTCGCACGCACCACACACCAGCGCGACGTTCGGTGCCGGCTTCGGTGAGCAGGAGCGCGGGCGCGTCGCTGCCGTCGGGCTCGGTGAACAGGAATCGCGCCTGACCACCACGCGGCTTGGCCGACTTCTTCTCGTCGATCAGCAGCCGTCCGCCTTGCATCAGGTGGACGAGGAACGTGACCGCGTCGAAGTGCAGGAGCAGGTACTTCCCGCGTCGCGTGACGCTGCGCAGGGGCGTTCCGTAGGCCTCGTCCGGGGCGGGGAGGGCGGTCTTCAACGCCGTGAACGTGAGCGGCACGAACTTCACGAGCACGCGATCGGCGAACGCGTCGGTCAGCCGCTCGGCATGTGCTTGGACCTCGGGGAGCTCTGGCATCAGCTGGCCGGGTTCGCGAAACCGCTCACGAGTAGATGGTGCGCTCTCGCACGGTCGAGAAGACACCGTCGAGCGCGCCGAACACGGGCTGCGACTCGAGCAGCAGCTGCTGGTTCCCCGTGAGTCGGATGCGCCCTCCGATGAACGCCTCCTGGGCGTTCAACTCGCCGGTGGCGACCGCCACCGCGGTGTCCCAGTCCTGTTCCATGCGGACATCCTCGGGATCTGCCGGACCGGCGCCGAAGCGAGCCGTGCCGTCACGAACCTCCAGGTGGTACGTGACGTCGCCTTCCGGACCGTCGGTCACGACCTGGGTGACACCGATCGCGTGCGTGGCCGCCAGCCGTGCGAGCTGCTCGCTGTCGGCCACCTCACGCGTCAGCTCGGTGAGCCATTCCAGACTGAGATACCGCACGCCAGCGGTGATGTCGGATTGCTCGTTCGTGTTGTTGGTTCGCTCGCTGCGCTCGCCCGTGATGTCGGTTCGCTCGCCGCGCTCGCCGGTCCGTTCGGTTTGCTCGTTCGTACTGGTTCGCTCGCTGCGCTCGCTCACTGGGGTCCGTAGTCTGCCAGAACATGGCGCTCACGCGGTCTGACGACCGGCCACACGCGGGCGCTCACCGTCGAGGAGTGGGTGTTCACGGCGTGGAATGCCGATGCGACGCTCGGGTTGGTGTCGGGTCACCGGCTGCTCGGTCAGCGGGCCTGGTACTGGGCGTGCCTGGCCACCGAGGGCCATCCCCTGCTGCACGTCGCCGAGTGGGACGTGCCGGTGCGGTCCGATCCGCTGCTCGTCAAGGCGCACGCGCTCTGGGCGGAGCACATCTGTGACGAGCCGATGGAACAGTGGACGATCGGCAACGAGACGTACGCGGCCGCGCTCGACGATCCGGCCGAGGCGCTCGGACGGGCATACGGCATCCCGACCCCGATCGCGTTCGATGTCGAGTGGTACGCGGCCGGCGCGCCGATACGCGATCGACGACGGCTATGCCCAGCGCGGCGTCGCGCACGGCGCGATCGACGTCGCCGGAAGGGATCGGATCGAGCTCGTCGAGGTCGCGGCCGAACGCTGGCACCGGTGGACGACGAGCCCTGGCGGACTCGCGCCGGTCGTGCTGCCGACGGTGGTCGCCCACACGAACGTGCGGGCACCGTTCGCCTTTCCCGACGGCAGCACGACCGACCTCGTGCTCACCCCGGACGGTTGGCGCGAGCGAGATCCTCGTCGTCGCTGACGTCGTTGCTGACGTTGGCGCTGACGGCGTCGTCCCCCGTCGCCTGGGCTGCGTCTCGGCGCATCGGCCGGCGTCGAAGCGGCCGGGCCACGATCCAGGCGACTGCCAGCACGAGTGCCGCGAGGAGCAGGAACGGAGCGAGGATCGCGAGCACGAACCCGACGGCGAACAGAACGCCGAGGAAGGCGTTCCACCCCGACTGGAACGCGTCGCTGATGCCGTCGTTGTCGTCCTCCACCGGTTCGGGCGCCGCACTCGCCGGGTAGACGTCGATCGTCAGCGTCGACAGCGCGACCCGTTCCGTCACGTTCGCCTGCGTCGCGAGCAGTTGCTCGAGGTCGGTCTGGCGGCGCGTCAACTCGCCCTCGAGATCGACCATCTGACGCAGATCGGTCGTCGCCTCGAGGAACTCACGGACGCGGTCGACGCTCTGTTCGGCGTTGCGGATTCGCACCGAGAGATCGACGAGTTGGTCGGTCACGTCCTGCGCCTGCTGGTTCGTCGACAGCACGGTTCCGAGCTCATCGAGGCCGGTGAGCACGGCGCCGAGCTCGGCGGGCGGCACCTTGACCGTGAGTGTCGCTCGACCGGTCACGGCCGCGTCGTCGGACGTGGCGCCCCCATCATCGGAGGGGTCGACGCCGTAGTCGATGTCCGACGCGAACACTGCGCCGCCGTGCGCCGCCGCCGAGCGCATGATCCCCTGCACCGTGCGCCGCAGGTCCTCGCTCGTCATCGTCACGTGCATCTCGATCGCGATGTCACGACCCAGGTTCGTGAGGTCGGTGCCGGCGACATCGGCGTTGCCGAGCGCACCGGCGCCGCCCGGGTTGGCGGGTGCGTCGGTCGTGTCTGGTGCAGTCGCCGCGCTGTCCGCACCCGTCAGGCTCCGATCGCCGATGTCGGCGGGTGCCTCGGTGTCGGCGGTCGCGTCGCCAGCCGCGGACTCGTCGTTGCTGCGATTGCCGCCACAGGCGGTGAACGCGACGGCCATGACGGTGCCGAGGACCATCGCTCGGACCCCGGCTCGGCGCCCCGGAGCATGACGCGGTGGACGACCCGGTGAGTGGCCGCGTGAGTGACTGATGGATGTGATGTGTGTGATTGGTCTCCCCATGGCCTTTCGACGTGCCGCGAACCACGTTGGTTCCCGTGCCACACTCGATTCGCCGTGCGCCAACAACGCGACATCCTCGACGAGTACGCCGAGTCGAAGAAGCCGCCCCGCTACCCATCAGTCGAGGTCGCTCCCGGGTTGGTGGTCGAGGATCGGGCGAGCGGGTTCTGTGGAGACGTCGTGCGGTGGAACGCCGAGGCGGTGACGCTGCGCGACCGTCACCAACACCTCCGCCACTTCACGTGGAAGCCCGGCGGGTTCCTGCTCGAGGGCCGGCCGGTGACCCTCGTGCGTCCGGCCGCCCACCCGGTCGTCCGTCAGACGATCACCGCGTCCGGTTCGATCGCCGGCGACGCAGCCGTCGCCAAGGTCGCGGCCGCGAACCGGATCTGGGTCGAGGGCCGTCACGATGCCGAGCTGGTCGAGCACGTCTGGGGTGACGACTTGCGCGAGCTCGGCGTCGTCGTCGAACCGATGCACGGCGCCGACGACCTGGCGGATCGGGTCGCCGGCTTCGGTCCGGGACCTGGGCGACGGCTCGGGATCCTGCTCGACCACCTCATCGCCGGGTCGAAGGAGTCCCGCCTCGCCGCCGCCGTGCGCGGTGAACACGTTCTCGTCACCGGCCACCCGTTCGTCGACGTGTGGGCGGGCATCGATCCCCGCGTGCTGGGCCTCGCCGAGTGGCCCGAGATCGCCAAGGGCGTGCCGTGGAAGGACGGGATGTGCCGAGCCCTCGGCGTCGAACTCGACGGCTTCTGGCCCCACCTGCGCAACCGCGTGCGCACCTATGCCGACCTGCGCCCCGAGCTGGTCGGCGCCGTCGAGCGCCTCATCGACTTCGTCAGCTGAAACCCGGCCGAAAACGCCGAACTGTCTGCTCCAGACGAAGCGAGGCGACATATGGAGCAGACAGTTGCGGTGGGTGGTGGACACGGACGGTCGTCCCACACCCGATTTGGGGGGAGGTGTCAGTCGAGGCCGGGGACGTCGACGACGATGAACTCGTTGTCGTCGGCGAGTGCCGGGTTGCGGCCGGTGTTGGGGAGGTTGTTGTCGCAACCGATGACGAGGCGGTCGTTCCCGACGGGATGGATCGCTTCGACCGACTCGCACATCACCCAGAACGGATCGCCGAGTCCGAGGTCGCCGGCGTGGATCGCGGGGAGCGACACCAGGTTCGGGTCGGGGATCTTCGTCAGGTCGACGACGGCCTGCTTCTCGACGAACCCGGCCGCGTCGACGTGGCCCAGATCGATCACGTAGACGTTGCGGAACAGGGCCGTCAGGCCCCGGCCGCCGTCGCGCTCGATCAGGACGAGGCGATTGTCGCTGAGCGCCGCCGCGTCGGCCACGAGGTTGGCGCTGGTCTCGACGTGGTATTGCCACGTGCGGCCGGTGAATGCCTTGTCCTGGATGCTGAACTCGTAGATGTACCGGCGCAGCTGATCGGTGTCGGCGACCGTCGCGCCCTCGAGGATCGCGTACAGGAACTTGCCGTTCGGGGGAGATCGCCATCGCCTCGAGTCCGCGACTGTTGGGTTGCGTCGCCGGTTGACCGCCCAGGAACGGGTTGTTCGGTGACTGCAGCCCGTCAGGCATCGGGAACGGCGGATCGAGCAGGCGGCCCTTGGAGTCGAAGTGGAGGATCCACGGCCCGAACTCGTCACCCATCCAGAAGTCGCCGTTGTGCCCGCGCTGCAGCGATTCGGGGTCGATGTCGCCACCGGTCAGCAGCCGATCCGACGTCCCCTCGTTGACGATCGGGAAGCCGATCACTTCGAACGGGTCGCGGAACTCGATGAACCGGCCGACCTGGACGGCGCCCGATCCCCCGGAGGCGGTCTTGTAGTGGGGCCGGACGTAGTAGGCGCGGATGAGGAAGTCCCGGGAGTTGGCCTTGCCGCCGTAGCCGTTGTCGGGCATCGCCAGGACCTCGTCGGAGCGGCGTCCGTCGATGATCGCCGAGAATCCCTCGACCGGCTGCGACGGCAGCGGGAACGTGATCCCGTTGGCCGAGGCGACGGCGGCGCCGGACGGCGGTCCCTCGGCGAGCGTGTCGACCGGCAGGACGGCCCGACCGACCAGTCGCGGCTCGCCGCCTTGGTCGTCGTTGTCGTCGCCGTCGGCAAACGCCGGGAAGGCGGGGATCGCCGGCAACGAGGCCAACACGGTCAGTGCGACGACGTCTCGGATGAAGATGAACTTGGAACGCATTTCGATGTCCTCTCTGTGTCGTGTCGGGCTGGCCGGCAACTGCCAACTGCGCAAGGCAGCTCGGTCAGCGGTCAGCCCGCCACCGGTCATCGTGAACGTCCCGGCGTCCCACATGCATCGGGCGGGCGTCCTGACACGGACCCGCGCCCGATCCCGGGACAGTCCGGGACACCGCCCGGGCACGGATCGGGACTCCCGTACCATTCGCCCGGGACACCGGCCCGCCTACGATCAGATCTGGACCGGAGGAATGCGGATGGAGCAGTTCGACCACAGGTCGAGATCGGCGCCCCCCGACCGCAGTCGCGTCTGGATCCCGTGCGCCATCGCCGTCGTCTGCCGTGACCGCCGGCGGGATCGTGCTGCTGGGGTTCCGCGTCGCGAACCGAGGTCAGGAGCCGGCCGGTCAGAACTGGTGGTTGGTGACGTGGTTCTGTGTCGGCCTCACCTACTCGGTGGTGGGGGCGGCGCTCGTCGCCCGATCGTCGCGGCGCAACCTCGGCGTCGGCTTCCTCGTCGTCGCCGGTTCGGCCATCGTGTGCGCGGTCGCCACCCAGTACCGGGGCTACCGGTCGACCGCCGATCGCCATCCACGGGTGCCGGCGTTCGCCGAGCGCGATGACCTGGGCGCGTCCACTCGGCGAGGGCGTGCTCGTCGCGATCGTCACCTGGGAGCTGTTGCCGCTCACCTCGCGCTCCGATCACCGTTGTCGTGCCGCCCGCGCCGCCGCCCTGACCGGCATCGGGCTCGTGACGGTCGGACGCCTCACCGGCGAGTGGCCGCCGACGTTCGGCACCAACCCACTCGCCGTCACGACGGGAGTCCCGCACGACGCGCTGAACTGGGCCGAGGTCGTCGGCACGTGGCTGGTCGCGATCGTCGCCACGGTCGGCATGGCGCTCCTGGCCGATCACTGGGTGGGCCAGCGCCGGCAGGCCAACGACCCGCTCGAGGGCTGGTTGTTCGCCGGGGCCGTGGCGGCGTGGCTGGCGATCGTCCCGGCGAGCCTCGATGTCGTCGACTGGCAGCTCCCTGGGCGCGACGTCGTGTCGGCCGTTGTTGCTCCTGGCGACGGTTCCGCTGCTCGTCGCCGGGGTGATCGTCGAGGCGCTTCGCCACTCGACGTCCGGGCTCGAGCAGCCGTCGCATCGCGGCTTCGAATGGGTGCTGCTCGCGGCCGGGATCGCGGTGGTCTACACCGGCCTCGTCGGCGGGCTCGGAAGCTGGTTCGGCGGGACCGGTCCGACGTGGTTCCTCGTCGCCGCGACCGGTGCCATCGCCCTGATCGCCGAGCCCGCCCGTCATCGGATCCAGCGGCTCGTCGACCGCCTCGTCTACGGCGCACGCGACGATCCCGTTGGGGGTCGTCCAACGCGTCGTCGACCACGTCGGCACCGATACCGGTGACGACCTGCTTCCGGCGCTCGTGATCAGCCTCGAACGGGAGCTCCGCCTCGACTCGGTGGCGATCGACCTCGTCGCGCCGGGCGGCTGGCAGCGGGTTGCGTCGGTCGGGCCCGAGACTGCAAATCACCGCGAGGTGCTGTTGCGAAATCGCGACGAGGTCGTCGGGCGGCTGGTCGTCGGATGGACCGACGGGCCCTCGATCCGCCCTCGCGATCGCCAGATCCTCGAGCAGCTCGCCGGTCCGCTCGGCCTCGCCGTGAGCTGGGTTCGACTGGCGGCCGACCTTCGCCGGTCGAGCGTCGCCGTGGTCTCGGCCCGCGAGGAGGAACGCCGCCGGCTGCGGCGCGACCTGCACGACGGCCTCGGCCCGACGCTGACCGGAGTGTCGCTCGGGATGCGAACCGCTGTCCGGCAGCTCGACCGTTCGACCGACGCGGCGAGCAACAGCGCGCCCCGCGAGCTCCTCGTGCGGCTCGCCGACGAGATCGACTCGGCTGTGGTCGAGCTCAAGCGGATCGTGCGCGACCTGCGGCCCACCGCGCTCGACCAGCTCGGCCTCGTCGGCGCGCTCGCCGAGTTCACGCGCAAGTTCGAGGGCGACCTCGACATCCACCTGTCGCTCCCCACCGAGTCCGATCCGCTCCCGGCCGCAGTGGAGGTCGCCATCTATCGCATCGTGACCGAAGCCGTCACCAACGTGGTCCGCCACGCCAACGCGGCGAGCTGCTGGCTGACGATGGTCACGGGCGCGACGGTCGAGATCGACGTGATCGACGATGGTGTCGGCATCAACGCGCTCGAGTCGGAAGGCATCGGGCTGACGGCGATGCGGGAGCGCGCCGAGCGAGCTCGGCGGTGCGGTCCGGTTCCTGCCCAACACACCGCGTGGAACGCATGTCCACGTCCAGCTCCCGGCGGCATTGCCGTGAAGCCGCTACGCGTTGCGATCGTCGACGACCATCCGATGTTCCGCATGGGCCTGGCGGTCGCGATCGGCGAGATGGACGGCATCGAGCTCGTCGGCGAGGCCGAAGAGGCCGACCAGGTCGAGGCGCTCGTGGCGTCGACCGCGCCAGATCTCGTGCTGCTCGACGTCAGGCTCGGTGCGGCGTCTGGTCTCGAGGTGAACCGGTGGCTCGCCGAGCACCATCCGTCGGTGAAGGTCATCATGCTGACGATGTCGGAGGACCACGACACCGCGCTCACCGCGTTGCGCGACGGTGCGTGCGGCTATCTCGTCAAGGGGGCCGGTCCGGAGCGTGTGGAGCACGCGTTGCGTGTGGCGGCCGCCGGCGATGTCGTGCTCGATCACGATCTGGCGCAGGCCGTCAGCGAGCTCGCCCGGATGCGCAACCGACCCAACAACCGACCCTTCCCGCAGCTCACCGCGCGCGAGTTCAGCATCCTCGAGCTCATCGCCGAAGGGCTCGACAACCAGGCCATCGCCAGGCGCCTCGTGCTCAGCCCGAAGACCGTCCGCAATCACGTCTCGAACGTGATGACCAAGATCCACGCCATCGATCGGCCGCACGCGATCGTGCTGAGCCGCCGGTTGGGGCTCGGCGACACGCTCGACCAATGACCTCGACCATTGACACGTCAAGCAAGCGACCAGCGAGCCGATCAGCGAGCCGACTACTGATCGGACCGATCTGTAATCCCGATCGATGATTTCGGAGCGTGACCTGGTCGGGAGATAGGTTCAACGGTATGGCGCAAATGCTGAGCCGTGGCCCGGTGACCGGGACCGCAGCGGGGCGGGGGCGTAAGCGCAAGCCGTTCCTGCTCGACCTGTACTCGACCGCG
Organism: Ilumatobacteraceae bacterium; assembly: GCA_963776935.1. Classification (GTDB taxonomy): domain Bacteria; phylum Actinomycetota; class Acidimicrobiia; order Acidimicrobiales; family Ilumatobacteraceae; genus JALOLG01. The sequence goes on from CAVZOP010000003.1 coordinate 109,585, forward strand.
GTCGGCAAGAAGTACGTGATGGCGATCACCGGCATCATCGGGATCGGCTTCGTGGTCTTCCACATGATCGGCAACCTCAAGATGTACCTCGGCCTCATCGACCACGACGGTGAGCGCGTGTACGACGTCGACGTCTACGGCGAGTTCCTCCGCGAACTCCTCGTTCCGATCCTCCCTCGCACCTACTTCCTGTGGATCCTGCGGCTCGTGCTGATCGGCGCGGTCATCCTGCACGTGCACGCCGCCTACTCGCTGACGATCCTCAACCGCCGCGCCCGTCCGGTGAAGTACCAGTCGGCCCGCGACTACCAGGTCGCCAACTTCGCCAGCCGCACGATGCGCTGGACCGGCATCATCGTGCTGCTGTTCCTGTTCTGGCACCTCGCCGACTTCACGTGGGGCTGGTTCAACCCCGACTACGTCCGCGGCGAGGTCTACCGCAACGTCGACGCCAGCCTGTCCCGGTTGCCGGTCGCGCTGCTCTACATCGTCGCCAACATCGCCCTCGGCATCCACCTGTTCCACGGCACGTGGAGCCTGTTCCAGTCGATGGGCTGGAACAACCCGCGGTTCAACGAGTGGCGCCGCGGACTGGCGGCGGGCGTGGCGACGATCATCGTGGTCGGCAACGTCTCGTTCCCGATCGCCGTGCTGGCGGGCATCATCGAGCATCCGGACGTGTGACGAGGAGATCGCCATGAGCATCGACACCGCACTCGACACCACCCCCGGCTCGACCCATGGATCACTTGGTTCGCCGAAGCTCGACGCCAAGGTCCCCGACGGCCCGCTCGCCGACAAGTGGGACAACTTCAAGATCAACGAGAAGCTCGTCAACCCGGCCAACAAGCGCAAGTTCAAGATCCTCGTCGTCGGCACCGGGCTCGCCGGTGCGTCGGCGGCCGCGACGCTCGCCGAGCTCGGCTACCAGGTCGAGGCGTTCACGTACCACGACTCACCACGTCGGGCGCACTCGATCGCCGCCCAGGGCGGCATCAACGCGGCGAAGAACTACAAGGGCGACGGCGACTCGATCCACCGACTGTTCTACGACACGATCAAGGGCGGCGACTTCCGCAGCCGCGAGGCCAACGTCCATCGCCTCGCCCAGTTGTCGGTCGACATCATCGACCAGATGGTCGCCCAGGGTGTGCCGTTCGCGCGTGAGTACGGTGGATCTGCTCGACAACCGCAGCTTCGGTGGTGCGCAGGTGAGCCGCACGTTCTACGCCCGGGGTCAGACGGGGCAGCAGCTGCTGCTCGGGGCGTACCAGCAGCTGGCGCGCCAGATCGGCCTCGGCAACGTCACGCTCTGGAACCGCATCGAGATGCTCGACGTCGTCGTCGTCGACGGTCGCTGCGCCGGCATCGTCACACGCGACCTGCTGACCGGCGAGATCATGTCGCACGCCGGCCACGCCGTGGTCCTCGCCACCGGCGGCTATGGCAACGCGTTCTTCCTGTCGACCAACGCGATGGCCTGCAACACCAGCGCCATCTGGCGGGCCCACCGCAAAGGCGCCTACTTCGCCAATCCGTGCTACACGCAGATCCACCCGACGTGCATCCCGCAGGCCGACGAGTTCCAGTCGAAGCTGACGCTGATGTCGGAATCGCTGCGCAACGACGGGCGGGTGTGGGTGCCCACCAACCCCGACGAGACGCGGCCGGCCAACGAGATCCCCGATCACGAGCGCGACTACTACCTCGAGCGGATCTACCCGAGCTTCGGCAACCTCGCCCCGCGCGACATCGCGTCGCGTGCCGCCAAGCGTGCCGTCGACGCGGGCCGTGGAGTCGGGCCGCTCAAGAACGGCGTGTACCTCGACTTCTCCGAGGCCATCGGCCGGCTCGGCAAGGACGTCGTCGCGGAACGGTACGGGAACCTGTTCGAGATGTACGAGCGGATCACCGGTGAGAACCCGTACGAGATCCCGATGCGGATCTATCCGGCGTCGCACTACACGATGGGCGGCCTGTGGGTCGACTACGAGCTGATGACGACGATCCCCGGTCTCTACTGCGCGGGTGAGGCCAACTTCTCCGACCACGGCGCCAACCGGCTCGGTGCTTCGGCACTGATGCAGGGTCTCGCCGACGGCTACTTCGTGCTGCCCTACACGATCTCGAACTACCTCGCCGACTGGCTCAACAAGCCGATCCCAGGCACCGACCACGAGGAGTTCAAGCGGACCGAGCTCGCCGCCGGCGACCGGTTCCGGACGGTTCCTTTCGATCGGTGGCACCCGCTCGCCCGACTACTTCCACCGCGAGCTCGGCAAGATCATCTGGGACCACTGCGGCATGGAACGCACCGCGGAGGGGCTCGAGAAGGCGATGTCGGAGATCCCCGCCCTCTACGACGAGTTCGCCAAGGATCTGCGTGTCACCGGCGACGGTGAGAGCGTCAACCAGACGCTCGAGAAGGCCGGGCGTGTCGAGGACTTCTTCGAGCTCGGGATGTTGATGTGCCGCGATGCTCTCGAGCGCGAGGAGAGCTGCGGCGGGCACTTCCGTGTCGAGCACCAGTCGGAGGAGGGCGAGGCCAAGCGCGACGACGAGAACTTCGCCCACGTCGCGGCGTGGGAGTGGACCGGCGATCCCAACACGCCGATCCGCAACGTCGAGCCTCTCGTGTACGAGGTCGCGCACTTCCAGACTCGGAGCTACAAGTGAGGCACCTGACGAACCTGACGCTGCGCATCTGGCGCCAGTCCGGCCCCACCGACGGAGGTCACTTCGAGGATCACACGATCGCCGAGATCAGCGACGAGGCGTCGTTCCTCGAGGTGCTCGACATCCTCAACGAGCGCCTGATCGGGGAGGGCAAGGAAGCGATCGCCTTCGACCACGACTGTCGCGAGGGTATCTGCGGGACCTGCTCGCTGATGATCGACGGCCAGGCGCATGGGCCGCAGCGCGGCACGGCGACGTGCCAGCTCCACATGCGCAAGTTCGAGAGTGGAATGACGATCACGGTCGAACCGTGGCGCGCGAACGCGTTTCCGATCATCAAGGACTTGATGGTCGACCGGGGGCCACTCGACCGCATCGTGGAGGCCGGCGGCTTCATCACCGCCGAGACCGGCGGGGCGCCCGACGCCAACCTGATCCTCGTTCCGAAGTCGGTCGCCGACGCATCGATGGACGCGGCCGAGTGCATCGGCTGCGGCGCGTGTGTTGCCGCCTGCCCGAACGGTGCCGCCAACCTGTTCACCGGCGCCAAGCTCACCCACCTCAACCTGCTCCCGCAGGGCCAAGCCGAGCGCTTCGCCCGCACCGAGGCGATGGTCGAGACGATGGAGGAGTACTTCGGCTCGTGCACCAACCACGGCGAGTGCGAGGCGGCCTGCCCGAAGAGCATCTCGATCGACGTGATCGCGGTGATGAACGCCGACTACTTGAAGGCCAAGTTCAAGAACCGCCGCCTGCTCGCACGCACGTAGCTGCCGCGCCCGGCATGTCGTACGCTGGGCCGGCGAAACCTCGGAGGAGCTGCGGGTGTTGGACGACGGAGACGAGGCGTTGATCGACGTGTTCGTCGACCATTGCGGTTCGAGCGCTGGCCCCGAACTCGACGAGGCTGTCGCCGGCGAGCTCGCACTGTTCGACCTCGACGAGTTGCTCGCGACCGGCTGACCGCACGGTTCGAACGACGCTGGGGCGAGTACTCTCGAAGCGGGGGTGGGGCGATGCTCTTCGCGAGCTACAGGGCTGACAGTGAGTCGATCGGTCTACTGAGTCGGTTCCGCCCGTTGGCCACGTTGATCGACTGGCTGGTCGTCGTCGTGGGGGCCTTGGCACTCCTCACCGGTCTCCTCGCCGTGCTCGGCTCGCTCTACACCGCCGACGGCGAGGGCATCCATCGATGGGGCGGGCAGCTGGTGGTCCTGCTCGTCGTCTTCGCCGGGCTGGTCGCGTTGCACTTCATCGGAAGTCGGTGGGTGCGGCGGGTGTCGAGCCTCATCACCCTCGGTGTCGGGATGGTCGCTCTCGTCGGGTGGGCGTGGGCCGTGATCGACGATCTCACGCCGACGAACACCGACTTCGACTCCCTCACCCTCGGTGGCGGAATGATCCTGACCGGGATCTCGCTCGGTCTGCAGATCGGAGTGGGGCTCCTGATGTTCACCGCCGCCTTTCCCCTCGCTGCCGTGTTGTCAGCGACCGCCGACGTCGAACCCTCCGGTTGCACCGGCCACCTAGATCGGGCTGAGTGACTAGAGCGTGTGGTCGGAGTAGTCGCCCATCGGGAGCTGGGCGAGCACATCCATCTCGGCGTGCGCGATTCCCGTGCCGCGCAGGCGACCCGGAGGTGCCACACCCTCGCCGATGCGATTGCGGCCCTCGGCGACGACCACACCGTTGCCATCGGTGAGCACCGCGCCAACCGGCAACGAACCGGCTCGGAACGCATCCCAGGCCAACTCGAGCGCCCGGCGCATGGGCGCCGTCAGCCCGCCATCCATCGCCGCAGTGTACGACTGACCCGGGATGCGGATGCCGATCGAAATTCATCGACATGGGGCGGTAACGGGCGTACGGTCGACGTCATGACCTCCAGGCGACGGAGGCGATGTCGGCCACGACAGATCGGGGCCGGCATCGTCGCGTTGACCGTCGTGACGCGGATCCTTTGACGGGACGCCGATCCGCTCGCTCGTTCAGGGGATGAACGTCTGGATCGTGGCAGCGAGCTCGAGCGGCATATCACCTTGGATGCTGTGACCGGCCTCCTCGAAATGAACGACCTGCGCGGTTGGCAGTCGCCGAAGGAGCTCGGCCTCGTCGTCGTCACGTAGCACCGAGTCCTGGCGCATGCCACGCGCCAGCAGGAGCGGGACCTCGATACGTCCGAGCGTTTCGAGCAGGTCTGCGGCCAGCGCCCCGCCGGCCGCAGGTACCTCGGGGATCGCCTGCGGCTGCTCGGCATCGCCGAGTCGCCAGCGTGAGTGACGCCACACCCAGCTCCCGTCGTCGAGTTGAACGGCGTTGTGCAGGATCCCGCGTCGCAGCGACGAGATGCTTCTCGTCGGGTTGAACTCCATCGTCCTGGCCAACAGATCGTCGAAGCGTCGGAACGTCGCCGGGCCGTTCACGAAGTCGACGATGTGACGGGCGTGCTCCGCTTTGAGCCCGGGCAGCACGTCGACGAGGAGCACCGTGCGCACGAGGTCCGGCGCGGTCTCGGTGAGGGCGATCGTGATGAGCCCGCCGTACGACATGCCGACGACGCCGCGCGCGTTCGGTGCCAGTGCCCGGATGGCGACGGCGATGTCGTCGGCCGCGCTCCTCGGTGACCGATCGGCGCGCTGCCGCTCACCCGGGCCGTCGGAGTGGCCATGACCGGGAAGGTCGATGGCGACCAGTGAGCGCGGGCGCATCGCCATCGCGACCGTGTCCCACGTGTGGGCGTTCTGTGAACCGCCGTGGAGCAGCACGACTTCCGGTTCGCCCGCTCCCCACACGAGCGCGCTCGAGTCGCCGTCCCGCTTCGACTTCGACGTGTTCCCGTCGGACCGTCGGCGGTCCGTCGAAGGGCAGGCCGTACTCGGCGGCGTTTTCGTGGAACAGACCGAACTCGTCGTACTCCACCCGCTCCGGCGTGCTCATGCCCGGGCCGCGCCGAGTGCCTCGAGCATCGCCGCTGTGTCGATGGCGAAGTGGGCGGCGACGACCTTGCCATCGCGAACCGTCCACCGATGTACCTCCGGGATGTCGAACTCGGTCCCGGTGGAGAGCGCCGTTCCGCGTGTGCGTCCGCACTGGATGACCTCGTCGTCTGCCGCGAACATGGCCTCAGTGGTCACGGCGGAGTTGATGGCACCGGTGAGAGCGCCGGCGAACGCGGCGAATCCGTCGTGTCCGACATGGCGTCCGCCCCACGGAAGGGCGGGATCCTGTGTGATCACGCACGCCGGATCGAGGAGCTCGAGCAGCCCGCGCGATGTCGCGCGCGGCCATCGCCGCGTACACCGCCTGCACGGTTTCTACCTCAGTGGTCATCGCCCCTCCTCGGGAAGTGGAACCTCGAAATCGCGCTCTCGTCGGTCAGCGTTCGTCATCATGGCGGCTCGGTCAGAGCTCGATCGGATCGGCTTCGTAGATGTTCATCACGGGCGGCGCGGTGGCGAGCGCCGCCGCCGCCCGAACGAACTGCCGCGATTCCGGGACCGCGAAGTGGGTGGCGAGCGATTCGCGATTTGACCATTGCTCGAAGAACACGACGGACGAGGCGTCTTCGACGTCCTGATGAACCGAGTGGACGACGCACCCGGGTTCGGACCTCGACCGGTGCACGTGTTCGAGGCACAGCGCCAGCAACTGCTCCAGATCCTCCGGCCGGCCCTGGATGCGTCCGGTGACGATGATCATCTGGTCCCCTTCACGATCGGGTGGCGTGAGCCCAATACGTCGATGGGCTTCGGATCGGGCGCAGCGAACCAGGTCATCACGATCGTCGGAGGGCTGCCGCGGCGGCGTCGAACGTCTCGCCGGTCAGCCACGGTCGGGCCAGCGGATCACGTCCGCCGAGCGCGGCTCGCGTGGCATCGATCGCCGGCTTGCGGAGCTGCGCCTTGATCCGGGCGTAGCCGACCGGAGGCTTGTGATCGCGAGCGGCGGCGAGCGCCGTGGCGCGGAGATCAGCGGCGGGAACGACGCGATCGAACACGCCCAGCTCGACGGCCGCGTGGGCGCCGATGAGCTCGCCGCCGAGAACGAGCCGGCGGGCGGTCGGCGCGTCGAGCTCGTGGCGCACCACTTCGATCGCGCCGACCGGGTACGGCACGCCCACGCGGACCTCGGCGAGTCCCACCTTGAGGTCGACGTCGGCGACGAGCCGGATGTCGCAGCACAGCGCGAGCACCAGACCACCGGCGATCGCGTGACCGTTGACGGCCGCGACCACGAGTCGCGGGCAGGAGTACACGGCGAGAAAGGCCCGGTTCAGGGCCTCGATCAGCTCCTCCTGTTCGCCTGGTTCGCTGTGCTGGATGGCCTTGAGATCCAGCCCGGCACTGAATGATCGGCCGTCGCCGGTGACGACGACCGCGCTGACGCCGACGTCGTTGGAGAGCCGATCGAAGATGTCGCCGAGCTCGTTCAGGCTCGTCGCGTCCATGGCGTTGGCCGGTGGGTTCGCGAGCGTCACCACGGCAACCATGTCCTCGTGTTCGACGCGCGCCGATGGCACGCCCGCCATTCTGACCGAAAGGCCGTCAGGGTGATGCAGTGGGTCGCCCGGTACGACGCGCGTGGGTTCAGCGCACGGTGACGGCGGTCGAGTACCGGTTCCTCGCCTTGATCTCGCCGGCGGTCAGCGTCAGCTCGATCGTCAGGGCGCCGAGAGTCTCGGGGATGCTGAGTGAGATCGTGCCCACCTTCACGCACTCGTCGGCCGGAACGGCGCCACCGAATCGCCACCGCCGCTCGCCGCCGGCCCAACTGGCGACGACGTCGACGACGGCCGGGTCGATGTCGACCCGGAGGTCGTTGACGGCGTGGACGTCGAGGCTCAGGTCGTCTCCGGGCGCGACGAAGTCCGGCGGTCGGTCGGCGAGCACGACCACCGGGGCGCACGCCCGCTTCACGACCTCGTAGGCGAGCTTGGGGACCCGCTCGTGGTCGAGCACGCTGAACGAGACGACCGGGCCGGGGTCGTTGAACGAGAACAGCGCGAAACCTCCCGCCGGGTGGTACTTCAAGCGGCGGATCAACTCGATGTGATGGCGCACGAGCTCGGCTTGGTACACCTGCGTGGCGTGACGCCACTCGTCGAACGTGGCGAACTGCTCGGGCGGCACCCGGAGGTCGAACACCCATTTCTGCAAGCCGTGCCGCTCGGCGAGCATGTCCCAATCGAGGTCGGGCCACTGGGCGGGATCGATGAAATCGGCCGTCTCCGGTACCGACTGGGCGCCGAACTCCGACAGGAATCGGAACAGTCGCGGGATCTGCGCCGCCAGACGGTCGAGGTCGCGGACGTCGCCGTGGTACCAGCCGAAGTAGAAGTGGCTGTCGGTGCCGTCGAGCTGAGGGAGGTGGGGGAGCACGCCCGAATGTGGGATGCACGGCCGGGTCGGATCGGCCTTCTCGAACGACCGCTTCACCCACCGATCGAGGATCGTCTTGTTCCACGACGGCAGCTGGTGAGCGGCGATGTACCGCAGGCGGCTGCGCGCCGTGTCGCCTGCGATGCCGATCGCCACCGCCGCCGGGTCGTTGTGCGCCGTCCACGACACGATCGACGGATGGTGGCCGAGCTGGTCGACCGCGGCGCGCGCCTGGTCGACCGCCTGGGAGCGCACGCTTCTCGCGTATCCCCACAGCAGCGGGAAGTCCTGCATCAACAGCATCCCGAGCTCGTCGGCCGCGTCGTAGAGCGAGCCGCGGTGCGATGTGACCGTGGACGCGCAGCACATCGAGACCGGCGTCGACGGCGAGCTCGATGTCGCCACGCAACATGTCGGGTGTCGCATCGGCGAGCCCGGCTCTGGTCGGGAGCAGGTTGGCGCCCTTCAGGAACAGACGCTCGCCGTTGACCGAGCACACCCAGTCGTTCCACGCCACCTCCCGCAGACCGGTGCGCCGCCGGCGGCGATCGCTCACCTCGCCGTCGACCACCACCTCGATCGACATCTCGGTGAGTGGTTGTTCGCCGAACGAACGCGGCCACCACAGCGCCGGGTTGTCGATGTCGAGGTTCCAGCTGACGTCGTTGTGCCCGCCGGCGAGCGACCGCTCGGACTCCGCGATCGGGCGGCCGTCGACGAGCGTCCGCACGCGCACCCGACGGCGATCGTCGCAGTCGAGGCGGGCATAGAAGAGCACGTGCGCTCGTGTCGTGTCGGCGTCGCGGCACAGCACGCGGAACCGGTCGACCCGCACCGGCCCGGTGTCGTAGACGTGCACCGGCCGCCAGATGCCGCCCGGGTTCCAGTTGCGGTCGATGCCGTCCCAGTGTTGGAACACGCCGGTGATGTTGCGCTTGTTGCGGGGACCGCTCTGTGGTGAGCACGCCATCTCGACGGCGAGCACGTGCTCGTCGCCGAACCTCGACAAGGCGGTGATGTCGAACGTGTGCGGGATGAAGTAGCCCTCCGCGTCGCCGAGGTAGGCCCCGTCGAGGAAGACGTCCGCCTGGTAGAAGATCCCGTCGAGCGTGACCCACCGGCGGCGTCCGGCATCGGGTGCCGTCGCCGTGAAGTGATGGCGATAGAGCAGCGGACCGTCACTGGCCGCGAACTTGGGATTGTTCCGCCAGTGTCCCGGGACATCGATCCGCTCCCACGCGCTGTCGTCGATGTCGAGACCGATGGCCCCGCGTCGCAGGTCGTCGTCGGCCTCGGTCGCACGCCAGATCCCCGAGAGCTCCACTGCCCCCGAGCGTAACGACCCCACCCGCCCACCATCTCACGAACTTCCGGCGCCGCTACGACGCCGAAACTTCATGAGATGGGAGGGATCCGGGGGTGAGTACTCGCGAGTGATCGATGGCGGTGGCAGGGTAGGTTCGACGTGATGGGAGCTCGTGCAGCCACACTCGGGGACTTGAAGGCGTCGGGCTGGGTGTCGCGTCCGGTGAAGGAGGAGATCCGATCGAACGCGGTCACCAAGATCGCGGCCGGGGAACCGATGTTCGAGGGCGTCGTGGGGTACGAGCACACCGTGATGCCGCAACTCGAGAACGCGCTGCTGGCCGGCCACGATGTGATCTTCCTGGGAGAGCGGGGTCAGGCGAAGACCCGGATCATCCGCTCGCTCACCAACCTGCTCGACGAGTGGATGCCGATCATCGCCGGGAGCGAGATCAACGACGATCCGTACGCGCCGGTGTCGAAGTACGCCCGCGACCTCGTGGCCGAGCACGGTGACGCCACGGTGATCTCGTGGGTGCACCGCGACGACCGCTTCGGCGAGAAGCTGGCGACGCCCGACACGTCGATCGCCGACCTCATCGGCGAGGTCGATCCGATCAAGGTCGCCGAGGGCCGGTACCTGTCCGACGAGCTGACGTTGCACTACGGCCTCGTGCCGCGCACGAACCGCGGGATCTTCGCCATCAACGAGCTGCCCGACCTCGCCGAGCGCATCCAGGTCGGGATGCTGAACGTGCTCGAGGAGCGCGACGTGCAGGTCCGCGGCTACAAGATCCGCCTGCCCCTCGACCTGATGCTCGTCGCCTCGGCCAACCCAGAGGACTACACCAACCGCGGCCGCATCATCACACCGTTGAAGGACCGTTTCGGCAGCCAGATCCGCACGCACTACCCGCTCGAGATCGACACCGAGTACGCGATCATGCGTCAGGAGGCGCGACCGCTCGACATCGCCGCGCCGGTTGACGACGCGTCGGGTCTCGGTGGCGCCCGCGTGCTGGTGCCCGAGTATCTCGGCCAGGTCATCGCCACGTTCAGCCATCTGGCGCGCGCCAGCAACCACGTCAACCAGCGCAGCGGCGTCAGTGTTCGCCTGAGCGTCGCCAACTACGAGGCGCTGGCCGCCAATGCCTTGCGTCGCGGGCTGCGGTCGGGTGAGCGTTCGGTGGTCGCCCGGGTCGACGATCTCGAGGCACTCGCCGCCAGCTCGATCGGCAAGATCGAGATCGAGTCACTCGAGGAGGGCCGCGAGGGTGCGATCTTCGAGAACCTCGTCAAGGGTGCCGTGCTCACGGTGTTCAAGGACCGTGTCGAGCCCGAGCAGACCCGCGAGGTGGTCGCCGCCTTCGAGGAGGGCGCAATCGCCCACACCGGCGAGGACATCACGAGCGCCCAGCTCGCCGGGCTGGTCGACACGGTGCCCGCGCTGCGGATTCCTGTGCTCCACCTCACGGGCGGCGACGAGTCACCGGCCGCGGTCGCGGCGGCGGTCGAGTTCGTGCTCGAGGGCCTGCACCTGTCGAAGCGCCTCAACAAGGATGCGTCCGGCAACCGGGCGACCTACCGCGGTCGCGTCTGATCGACGCCCGATCCGGCACCTGATCGTCACGACCGGTCGACGTCGCCGGGCTCGACCCGGAAGCGCCAGACCGCGCCGTTCGGTTCGATGCGCCCGACGGGCGCGATCGGGAAGTGTGTCCCGGCGACGAGCGAGCCGGCCCTGCACTGCTCGCTGAAGAACGCCGAGCGTGTCTCGCGGGCGAGTTCGACGTCCCAGTCGGCGATCTCGGCGATTCGTGGGTTGGCGAGTTGGAGCTGGTGGTGGAGCAGGTCACCGGTGATGACGAGTGGATCACCGGACGTGTCGATGGCCACCGCCGCGTGGCCGGGGGTGTGGCCCGGCGTCGAAATCAGGCGGACGCCGTCGGCGAGCGTCGCGCCGGCACCGACGACGTCGCCGAGGCCGGCGTCGAGGATCGGCGCGATCGAATCGGAATACGGATCGTCCTCGGTGCGTCGATCGGCTCGAACGGCGTAGTCGAGCTCGTCACCGACGTACACGTGGCGGGCGTTGGTGAACGTCGGCACCCATTCGTCACCGAGTCGATGGGTGTCCCACCCGATGTGGTCCTCGTGCAGATGGGTGTGGACGACGAGGTCGACGTCATGCGGATCGAAGCCAGCCGCCGTGAACCGCTCGAGCCAGGGCAGGTGCAGATCGTTCCAGAACGCCAGCGAGCGCTGCTTGGCGTTGCCGACGCACGGGTCGACGAGCACCACGCGACCCCGCGTCTCGACCACGAACGCCTGCACCCGGAAGGCGATCGTCCCGTCGCTCGACGCGGCGCCGTCCGACAGCCAGTCGACCGTCGTGACGTCGTCGGTCACGATCTCCGGGAAGAAGAACTGCGGCGGAATTCTCGACGTCTCGGCCTCCACGATCGCGGTCAGCCGGACGTCGCCGATCTGCCAACTCTCCGTCTGCTCAGCCATGAATTCGCACCCGTTCCTGTGCTCGTGTCGAGACGTTCAGCGTCCCACGCGGAGCGCCTCGACATTGGAGTGGTCGCGCCGCGGGTTTCGCGAAGGGTGTTCGCGGTTCGAACAGCATCAGCCGAGCCACACCGCGCCGGCCGCGGTCGGGCCGATGTCGCGGTCGACGAGGCCGAGGTGGTTCTCCTCGAGGCTGACGGCGGGACCGACGAACGCCACTTCGACGTCGACGCCGTCGGACACCACGTCGTCGATCGCCAGTCGCAGCCGTTCGATGACGAGACCGTGCGAGTCGGGGTCGAGCAGCGACGACTCGAACGAGGCGATCGCCAGCGGGCGCTCGGGTCCTTCCTCGGCCGCCATTCGAAGCAGCTCGCCAAACCGTTCCAGCTCGCGCTCGGCGATCCGATCGTCGACGATCGTCGACCCCGTCGACGTCGGTTGCAGCACGATGCCGGCGAGATCGCACGACCGGTCGCCGCCGTCGAGCAGCTGACGTTCGTCGGGGAGTGCGAACGGTCGCACCACCCGGCCCCCGCCGCGCAGCGCGATCCATGTGTCGCGCCAGACGGGTCGAGGGTTGTCGACACGGCAGATGAGTGGCACCCATCCCGCCGCGGTGTCGCCGAACTGCTCGGCGGCGCGCTCGGCCCAGCGTGGCCACCACCGCCCGGCGGCCACGACGTCTCCGAATCCGCCCTCGTCGTCGAACCATCTCGGGATCGATCCGTCGTACAACGTCAGCCACGGCTCCAAGCCGAGCCGGACCGCGGTTGTGAGCAGCGATCCGTACCACTCGACCCACTCGCCGTCGAGCTCGTTCGGTCGCGGCTGCAGGCGCGCCCAGTCGAGCGACAGGCGAACCGTACGAACCCCGAGGTCGGCGATGGCATCGAGGTCGTCGGCCCATCGCGTGAGGAACCCGTTGCCCGCGCTCTCGCCGAGATCGCTGGAAGGAGACGTACCGAGCGTCGACGGCGTCGAGAACGCAGCACCTCGCTGGGTCTGGGCACCCATCGCATCAATCTGACACATCGACGTGGCACAGCAGCACCGGCGTCGATGTTGCGGTGAGCGCCGTGCCGGGCGCAGCCAGTGACCAAACCGTGCCAGACGGGACTCATTCGGGCCAGATCGGGTGGGCGTGGTTTGGAGCTCACTCGCGATTGGTAACCGTGTACATCCAACCGCGCGTGCGGGCGGGGAGGACGAGCATGTACGAGTACGGCGACGGCGGGGAAGGAGATCGTCCGCTGGCTCGGACGGTTGCCATGGTCGTCGGGGTCGTGGCACTGGTTCTCGTGGGGTGGTTCGTCGTGCGGCCACGGCTCGGTGGCGGCGACGAGGGCGAGTCGACCGGACCACTGTTCGGCGATGTCCCGACGACGACCGCGGCCCAGTCGACCGACGTGACCGATACCGACGTCACGGACGACACCGCCACGACCGACACCGCCACGACCGACACCGCCACGACCGACACCGCCACGACCGACTTCTCCATCACGGTCGCCACCACCGGGGCTGCCGCCACCGTCGCCCCGGGTCCTCCGCGGCATCTGACACGCCCGCGACCACTGCGCCGGCGCCGGTCGCCGCGACCCCGGGTGAAGCGACCTATGAGACCCTCCCCGACGGCACCCCGGCCCCGGTCGTGGCGCTCTACGACGTCTCCAAGATCACGCTCACCGGGGCGGTGCCCGATCAGGCCGCGAAGGACCGCCTGCAGGTCCTCGCCATCGCCAACGCCAAGCCCGGTCAGGACTCCGTCGAGAACTTCCTGACGATCAACCCCTCGGTGCCGCGCCACGTCGGCGTGCGCGTCGTCGAGCTGACTTCGGTGCGCTTCCCCGAGGCGAGCGCTGAGGTGTTGCCACCTCACGCGTTGGAGCTCGACCGGGTCGTGAGCATCATGAACGCGCTGCCCAATGTGACCGCGCTCGTGATCGGCCACGCCGACCAGCGCGGGAGCGAGCTCACCAACTACGAGATCTCCGAGGCGCGCGCGGACGCAGTGGTCGACTATCTCGCCCTGCACGGCATCGATCCCAGCCGCCTGTCGTCCAGAGCGGTGGGTGAGGCCGACTTGCTGACGCTCAACAACGAACCGGCGGCGCTGGAGCTGAACCGCCGCACCGAGTTCGTCTTCTACGGTCTTCTGCAGGAGTAGCGGCGACCTGCGACCGATCGCAGCCACCCCAATCCCGTCGGTGGGATCAGACGAACGGGCTGCGGGTCCAGAGCTCGCCAGTGTCGTTGGTCGGCGCGAGCACGGGTACCCCGGTGAGGCGAATGACGTCGACTGCGCCGGGAAACCCGCGCAACTCGATCTCTCCGTACGGCACCGCCGTCACCCCCTCGGGGAGGCGGTCGAGGTGCATCGTCGGCATCAGGACCTCGTATGACTGGGCGACGTCGCACAGCCGGGCTGCCATGTTGACGGCCGACCCGATGTAGTCGTCACCCTCGAACAACAGCGCGTGCCCGCTGGCGATGCCCGCCCGCAGCGTGAGCGGGGCGCACACGTCGGTGGCGCGGCGCTCGAGCTCGAGCGTGAACGTGATGGCGTCGATCTGCTCGACCCCGACGGCCATGAACCCGTCGCCGAGCCACTTGGCGATCCGGACGCCACGGTCAGATGCGACCTCGCGCACGATCGCCCGGAACGTGCTCAGGATCCGGCCGGCCGCATTGTCACCGAAGGCCGCGGTGTAGTTCGTGAACCCGGACAGGTCGACGAAGATGAACGTGCGAGGCACACGCATGCGGCGAATGATACGGCCGCCGCCTGAACTGCGCGTGGGCTTTGGATGAACCGAGCGCTACGTTTCGATCATGGCGCAGCAGTTCACCTACTCGCGGTGGGATGGCACGCAGCGTGGATTCGACCTCGACGCCGACTCGCTGTTCGACGAGCTCACCGATGAACTGCTGTACCACGGCGACGTCAACGCCGCCCTGCGACGGATGATGCACCAGGGCATGCGCGACCGCAACGGCGAGCAGCTGGCCGGGATCCGGGAACTGCTCGAGCAACTCCGGCGCGAGCGTCAGGACCGCCTCGAGCGTCACGACCTCGGCGGCGTGTACGACGAGATCGCCCGCGAGCTCGACGACATCATCGACGAGGAGCGCCACGCCGTCGAAAACGCCTTGCGAGCGGCGCAACAGAGCGGCGATCCCCGTCGCGAGCAGAACGCTCGCGACGCCGCCGCCGAGCGCAACATGCGACTCGACCTGATGCCCGACGACCTGGCCGGCAAGGTGCGCGAGCTCGAGGCGTACGACTTCGAGTCGGCGGAGGCCCGCCAGCGCTTCGAGCAGTTGATGGATCGCCTCCGTGAGCAGCTGATGCAGCAGATGGTCGACCAGATGAGCGGTGCCGTGCAGAACATGTCGGCGGCCGACATGCAGCGCATGAAGGACATGCTCGCCGGGCTCAACGAGATGTTGGAACGGCGCGATCGGGGCGAGGACCCGGGCTTCGAGCAGTTCATGCAGGAGTACGGCGACTTCTTCCCCGAGAACCCCAAGGATCTCGACGAGTTGCTCGAGCAGATGGCGCGGCGGATGGCCGCGATGCAGGCGATGCTCAACTCGATGACGCCCGAGCAGCGGGCGCAGCTGCAACAGCTCTCGGACCAGTTGCTCGACGACATGGACCTGCGCTGGCAGCTCGACCAGCTCGGCGGGCACCTCCAGCAGATGTTCCCGCAGATGGGCTGGCAGCAGTCGTACGACTTCGAGGGGCAGGATCCGATGGGGTTCGCCCAGGCGATGCAGGCGATGCAGGATCTCGGCGACCTCGACCAGCTCGAGAACCTGCTCCGCAACGCGTCCAACCCGGGAGCGCTCGCCGAGGCCGACCTCGACCGGGTACGCGACCTGATGGGGGACGACGCGGCGCGCTCGCTGGAGCGCCTCGCCCAACTCACCAAGATGCTCGAGGACGCCGGCCTGATCGAGCAGAAGGAGGGCCGCCTCGAACTGACTCCCAAGGGCCTGCGGGCGATCGGGTCCAACACGCTGCGCGACCTGTTCTCGAAACTGACCAAGGACACCGTCGGCCAGCACGAGGTGAGCCGCATCGGTCTCGGTCACGAACGCACCTACGACACCAAGCCGTACGAGTTCGGTGATCCGTTCCAGCTCGACCTCCACCGCACGATCCGCAACGCGTTGCGGCGGTCGGGTCCCGGCACGCCGGTGCACCTCGATCCCGACGACTTCGAGATCGAGCGCACCGAGCACGTGACACGCTCGTCGACCGTGTTGATGCTCGACCTGTCGTTGTCGATGCCGATGCGCGACAACTTCTTGCCGGCCAAGAAGGTGGCGATGGCGTTGCACTCGCTGATCTCGTCGCAGTTCCCCGCGACTACCTCGGCCTCGTCGGGTTCAGCGAGACGGCTCGCATCCTCACCGCCCAGCAGTTGCCGGAGGTGTCGTGGGACTTCGTCTACGGCACCAACATGCAGCACGGGTTCGTGCTGGCGCGCCAACTGCTCGCCCGCCAGACCGGCACCAAGCAGATCATCATGATCACCGACGGCGAGCCCACCGCCCACGTGACGGCGAGCGGCGACGTGTTCTTCAACTACCCGCCGGTGCGCGAGACCGTGGAAGCGACGTTGCGCGAAGTCGTGCGTTGCACGCGCGAGGGGATCCGCATCAACACGTTCATGCTCGACGCCACCAGCTCACTCAAGGCGTTCATCGAACAACTCACCGAGATCAACCGCGGACGGGCGTTCTTCACCACCCCGGAGACCCTCGGCGACTACGTCCTGGTCGACTTCATCGAGCACAAACGTCAGCTCGCGCGCGGCCGCCGGGCCGGCTGAATCACGATCGCGGGGTCGCCGAGCGCGATCACGCACGGTGTGGGAATCGTCTGGGAAACGTCTGGATCGCCGCTCCGCGGCCGTCGCCGAACCTCTCCGCGAGAGTCCTGCTCACCGTGTCGCGAAATGCCGCCTTGCGCGCACGTGATGTGATATGCGACAATGACATCCATGTAATTACACGGCTGTGAACACCGTCTGAACGAGGTGCACCCACAGCCGTCCACAACCACCGCTGGGCCACAGGCAGGGGGGTCCCCACCATGTACGAAGACACGATCCCGATCGAGCAGGCCGAGAACTGGCAAGACCACGCCAACTGCCTCGGTGTAGATCCCGATCTCTTCTTCCCCGAGCGCGGGGCGTCGACGCGCGAGGCCAAGGAGGTGTGCCGGGGGTGTGTCGTGCGCGAGGACTGCCTCGAGTTCGCACTGCAGAACGGCGAGAAGTTCGGCATCTGGGGCGGGCTGTCCGAACGTGAGCGCCGCCGGATCCGTCGTCAACGGGCTCAGGTTGCCCGAAGCATCATCGGTGCGTGACCGCGGTAGTGTGCCGACATGAACATCGGTGCGCCAGAAGCAATCATCGCACTTGTCATCATTCTCGTCCTGTTCGGCGGTTCGCAGCTCCCCAAGCTGGCAAAGAACCTCGGCAAGGCGCAGAAGGAGTTCAAAGACGGTCTCGCCGAAGGGCAGCAGACCTCCGAGACCCCCGCTGATCACAAGATCGCTGATCCCAAGGTCGCTGATCCCAAGATCAGCGAGTGAACCTCGAGTTGATCGACGTCGCCTGACCCGGCGACCGATCGGCCGTCAGGATTCGACGACGAGCGACAGGCGCCGCCGCTTCAGGATGCGCCGCCGCTCGCGTTCGCTGCACCCGCCCCACACCCCGTGCTCGATGCGGTGTTCGAGGGCGTACTCGAGGCACTGGTCGGTCACCACGCACGTGGCGCAGATCCGGCGGGCCTTGTCGACCCCGGCGCCGTCGCTCGGGAAGAACGTCGCGGGTGGGTACATCCGGCAGTTGCCGTCGGCCATCCAGGCGGTGACGGAGTCCGGATCGTGGGGCGCTTGGGCGCCACTCGGACTGCCGGCTGGAGGTGTGGTGTACATGGGGGTTGCTCCTTGGTCGCCACCGACCGGTGCCGGTGCCTGTGCGGTGCCTGGTTCGGATCGGGCGCCGTGCGGGGATGCCTCGCCTGCCTCGATATCGGCACGCGGTGGCGAGAACTGAAGCCCGATACCCGATTGTTCGGTGATCGGAACCTCACTCCTCATCATGTCTTGACGTCGGGAGCCGCCGTTTGGTTCCCGTCGGCGGGCATTGCTTAACACAACTGTAAAGATATGTCCACGATGGTCGGGTGGACGCAACGCTGTCAGCCGTAGTGAACCGGGTGTTCGGCACGATCTGTCCGAGGACGACCGTGACTTCCTTCATCGTTTCGTCATCTGCGGTGGGGCGAGTTGTCCCTGGTAAGCGCCAGTACACTCGCCACCAATGACCGATCTCGTCGACCAACCACCGCGCGGGCATGCCCGCGTCGTCTATCTCGGACCGGTCTCGCCGCACTGGGAGATCTTCGGCGACTGGGGCGAACGCGTCATGCTCGACGAGTTCCGAGCCAGGGCTCTCGCCCGGCTGGTGTTGCTGCCCCGCGACGACCCCCAGTTCCGCCGCAACCGCGAGCGGATCAACCGTGACGCCGAACGTGAGCTGATCTCCCTCGAATGGGAGCTCGGGCTCCCCGACGGCGAAGGCTGACCGAACCGGGGCCGCGCGCATGACGGCCGTGCTGGTGGAGAAGGTCGCGTTCGACGAGCGCTTCCTCAACCGCGAGCTGAGCTGGCTCGATTTCAACGACCGGGTGCTGTCGCTCGCTTCGGAACCGGGCATCCCGCTCCTCGAACGAGCCAAGTTCTGCGCCATCTGTTCGATCAACCTCGACGAGTTCTTCCAGGTCCGCGTCGCTGCCTTGAAGGACCAGATCGCGGCCGGCATCGACGACCCGTCGCCGGACGGGCGGACCCCCGCCCAGCAGCTCGTCGAGATCGGCGAGTGCGTCGAACGGCTCATCGATCGCCAGGAGTCGATCTTCGTCGACGAGCTCCTCCCGGCCCTGACGGCGAGCGGTGTCCGCATCGTGTCGTGGGCCGACCTCGGCACCAACGACCGCAAGCTGATGTCGGCGTTCTATGACGAGCGGATCTTCCCCGTGCTCACGCCGCTGGCGGTCGATCCCGGTCATCCGTTCCCGTACATCTCCAATCTGGCCCTGAGCATCGCCGCCAACGTGGCCGACCCCGAAACGGGCGAGCGCCGGTTCGTTCGGCTCAAGGTGCCCAACGTCTTCCCCCGCCTCGTGGCGCTCGACGAAGGACGCTTCCTGCCCGCCGAGGAGCTGATCGCCGCCCATCTGCCGACGTTGTTCGTCGGCATGATCGTCGAGGAGTGGGCGGTGTTCCGGGTGACGCGAAACGCCGACCTGACGCTCGAGGAGGAAGAGGCCGACGATCTCCTCGAAGCGGTCGAGTTCGAGTTGCGGCGGCGTCGGTTCAACCGGCCCGTGCGGCTCGAGGTCCAGGACTCGATCGGCGGCGAGGTGCTCGACCTGCTCGTCAGGGAGCTCGAGATCGACCCGCGCAACGTGTCGCGTCACCGGGCGATGCTCGATCTGTCGTGCCTGATGCAACTGCACTCGCTCGAGCGACCCGACCTCAAGGACCGGCCCTGGCCGCCGATCACCGCCGGACGCGTCGCCGTCGCCGAGGAGACCGATCGACCGATCGTGTCGGTTGTGCGTGATCGGGCGTTGCTGCTGCACCACCCCTACGAGAGCTACGCCAGCAGCGTCGAGTTGTTCATCGCCCAGGTCGCCGACGACCCTCGCGTGCAGAGCATCAAGATGACCCTGTACCGCGCTGGCGGCGACAGCGCCATCATCCGCAGCCTGATCCGGGCGGCTGAGCGGGGTGTTCAGGTGGCTGTCCTCGTCGAGTTGAAGGCCCGCTTCGACGAGGCCACCAACGTGCAGTGGGCGAAACAGCTCGAGCGCGCCGGAGTGCACGTCGTCTACGGCATGGTCGGGTTGAAGACGCACTGCAAGGTCGCGCTCGTCGTGCGCGACGACGGCGACCAGCTGCGTCGGTACTGCCACATCGGCACCGGCAACTACAACTCGCGCACCGCCCGGCTCTACGAGGACCTCGGGTACATCACGTGCGACAACGACATCGGCGCCGATGCGACGCAGCTGTTCAACCACCTCACCGGCTACAGCCGCTCCGAGGAGTACCGCACCTTGCTGGTGGCCCCGCGCGACCTGCGACGCCAGCTACTCGATCTGATCGAGCACGAGGCGAGCTTCGGTGCCGAGGGGCACATCGTGTTCAAGTGCAACTCCATCACCGACCGCACGATGATCGACGCCATGTACGACGCGAGCGCGGCAGGAACCCGGATCGATCTCATCGCCCGTGGTATCTCCTGCGTTCGGGCCGGCGTGCCCGGATTGTCGGACACCATCAGCGTGCGCAGCCTCCTCGGTCGCTATCTCGAGCACAGCCGGATCTACCGGTTCGCCCATGGCGACGACGACGGCGGCCCGATCCACCTGATCGGATCGGCCGACCTGATGCCGCGCAACCTCGACCGCCGGGTCGAGGTGCTGGTGCCGATCGTCCATCCCAAACACCGTGAGTGGCTCGACCAGGCGATCGACTTCGCGCTCGCCGACGACATCGTGCGCTGGGAGCTGCAACCTGACAACAGTTGGACTCGGCTCGGTCCCACCCAGGCGTTCGAACCGAACGCCCAGGACCGCATGTATCGCTGGGCCGCCGAGCGTCAACAGGCTCTGCCACCGGCGCTGCGCTGAGGCCCGCCGGCGCTGCGCTGACACCGTCCGTTCACCTGCTGGACGGCCACGAATCGCCGGCATGCCACGGATTTGCCATCCGTACCCCACCTGTTCATCTCCCGTTCAGCTGGCGGCGGGGAGGCCGTCACCTTCGTTTCCTACCTTCAGCGGTGCAGACATCTGTCATGTCCCGACTGAATGGAGCCAAGAGCGTGAACTTCTCTTCCAAGCGGCTGTTCGCGACCGTGATCGTCGCATCTCTCGCCCTCGCCGCCTGCGGCGGTGACGACGACGACGAAACGAGCGACACGACGGCGCCGGCCGCCGATGCCACCGAACCCCTCGCTGACGGCACTGAGCCGCCCAGCGATGTAACCGAGCCGCCGGCGGGTGGCGACCTGTCGGGCAGCATCGTCGTTTCCGGCTCGTCGACCGTGGAGCCGATCTCGATCGCGGTCGGCGATGCGTTCGCTGATCTGAATCCGGGGGTGGCGGTGTCCGTGACCGGACCAGGAACGGGCGACGGGTTCGCTCAGTTCTGTGCCGGCGAGACCGATGTCTCGGATGCCTCCCGCCCGATCTCGGCGGAAGAGGTCGAGACCTGCGCCGCTGAAGGAATCGAGTACATCGAGCTCAAGGTGGCCATCGACGGCCTGTCCGTCGTCACGTCGGCCGAGGACACGAATGTGGAGTGCTTGTCGTTCGTCGACCTCTGGGCGCTGCTCGGTCCGGACTCGACGGGCATCAACAACTGGGCCGACGCCTCATCCATCGCCGACGAGGTTGCCGCGACCGTGACGGATCTCGGGGCGGTTCACACGCCTTACCCCGACGCGCCACTGACGGTGACGGCGCCCGGTGAGGAGTCGGGCACCTTCGACAGCTTCGTCGAGATCGTCATCGCCGAAGTGGGCGACGCCATCGGTGTCGAGGATGCGACGGTCCGCCCCGACTACACGGCGAGCCCGAATGACAACGTCATCATCGAAGGCATCGGCGCCAATCCGACGTCGCTCGGCTGGGTCGGCTTCGCCTTCGTCGAGGAGAACCTCGATACGGTCAAGCCGTTGCAGGTCGACGGTGGCGGAGGGTGCGTCGAACCGACCGTCGAATCGATCGCGAGCGGCGAGTACCCGATCGCGCGCAACCTGTACATCTACGTGAGCAGCGTCAAGCTCGCCGAGAACCCGGCGTTGGAGGCGTTCATCGACTTCTACGTCGCCGAGGGCATCACGACGATGGTGGGCGCCGGCGAAGGCCAGGTCCCGTATGTGCCGCTCAGCACCGAATCGGTGTCGGAGACACAGGCCGTATGGGAAGCCAAAGAGCTCGGCACCCGCGACGGTGGCGGCTGAGCGTTCACCCGCCGATGACGCGGGTCGGTGGGCAATCCCCCGCCCACCGGCCCGCGTCTACGCTTGAGCTCGTCGTGGAGATACCCATATGGCCGTGAACATCCCTCGCGTGGACCAACTCGACCTTCGAACCCGTCCCGCTCGGCGTCGGCGGGATCGCATCGCCAGGCTGATGTTCCAAGCAGCAGCGCTCACGACGTTCCTGGTCACGCTGCTCATCATTGGGACGTTGCTGTTCGACGCCTGGGACTACCTGTCGAAGCTGGCCGACACGGACGACGGCCTCGGCGCGTTGTTCGACATCGGATGGTTCCCGCGTCGCGGGATCTTCGATATCGGCACCTTGGTCGTCGGGACGCTCATCGTCACGGGCATCGCGATGTTCGTGGCGGTACCGCTCGGGCTCGGTGCTGCGGTCTACCTGTCGGAGTACGCCAAACCTCGTGTGCGGCGTGTTTTCAAACCGATCATCGAGATCCTTGCCGGTATCCCGAGTGTGGTCCTCGGCTACTTCGCGATCTCGTTCATCAACCCCAACCTGGTCGCGAACCTGTTCTCGAGCGCGAACCAAGCGTTTACGCTGGCGGCAGCCGGGATGGCAGTCGGCGTCCTGACGATCCCGATCATCGCGTCCGTCGCCGAGGATGCCTTGCGCGCCGTACCGATGGCGCTGCGCGAGGGTTCGTTCGGACTCGGCGGAAAGCGATCGCAGACCACGTTCAGAATCGTGTTCCCCGCGGCGATCTCGGGGATCGTCGCGGCGCTCATCCTTGGGATGTCGAGAGCGATCGGCGAGACGATGGTGGTCGCCATCGCGGCCGGGGCAACTGGCGGTGGGCTTTTCAGTCTCGATCCGCTCCAACCCGGTCAGACGATGACAGCCGCGATGGCTGCGTTGGGATTCGGCAGCGACCAGGTCGCCGGCGATGACCTCGCGTTCCAGAGCCTGTACTTCATCGGATTGCTTCTTTTGTCATGACGTTCGCTCTGAACTTCGTCAGCGATCGACTCGTTGCCCGAGTGCGGGAGGAGTACTAATGGCGCTCTCGACGCCGGCGTCGATCGGCGGGGCCACCGCGAGGTCGTACACCGAGGGCATCATCAAGAAGGGTTCCGATGTCCGTGGGAAGCTCGTCGAGGGGACGTTGCTGGCGACCCTCACGCTCTCGCTTCTCATCTTGTTGGTCCTGCTCGTCGACCTCATCCGGAAAGCCTGGTCGGTGCTGTCCGACCGACCGCGGGAGTTTCTCGGAGGTGGCCTGAACTCGTCCAACGCGGCAGAGGCCGGGGTCTGGCAGGGGATCGTGGGCACAGTGATGCTGGCGATCATCGTGTTGATCGTTGCCGTGCCACTCGGCATCGCCTGCGCGGTGTACCTCGAGGAGTACGCATGGCGATCCCGGTTCGCGAGATGGACCCGCATCAACGTGCGGAATCTCGCAGGCGTCCCATCGATCGTTTACGGCCTGCTCGGGCTGGCGATCTTCGTCAAGGCCCTCGATGGCATCAACGGCAACGGTCGCACGGTCATCGCCGGTGGGTTGGCGTTGTCGGCGTTGGTGCTGCCGATCGTGATCATCACCGCCTCCGAGGCGTTGCGTGCGGTGCCGCGCAGCATCCGGGAAGGGGCGTTCGGCGTGGGTGCGACGCAATGGGAGACGATCCGTAGCCACGTGCTCCCCTCGGCAGCGCCCGGCATCCTCACCGGCACCATGCTCTCCCTCGCACGTGCCGCGGGCGAGGCGGCACCCGTTCTTCTCGTCGGAGCGATCACCGGTCTGCTTCGCACCGGCGACCAGGGGATCATCGACCAGCTCTCCGGCCCGTTCACCGCGATGCCAGTCGTGATCTTTGCGTACTCCCGTCAACCGGGTGATGACTTCCGGGAGATCGCCGCGGCGGCATCGATCGTGTTGCTCGTTCTCGTCCTCGCGATGAACGGCTTCGCGATCTGGCTCAGGAATCGGTATGAACGAAAGTGGTGATCACATGGATTCGGTGAACGAGATCGCCGCGCCAACTGCGCCGTACCTGCTGCGGAGGGACTGACCCAACACCTGGTCGTGGCACCGGTCAACAGCTTCGGCAAGTGCCGTGACAGTGTTCAAACTTCGAACCTCGCGGTGTACTACGGAGGTTTCCGAGCAGTTCGTGATGTGGAACTCGACATCCGTCAACACGAGATCACGGCGTTCATCGGGCCGTCGGGTTGTGGGAAGTCGACCGTACTCCGGTGCTTCGACCGGATGAACGACCTCATCGAGGGAGCCAGAGTCGAGGGCGAGGTTCGGTACCACGGCGTCGATCTCTATGGCCCCGACGTCGACGCCGTCGAGGTCCGTCGAAGGATCGGCATGGTGTTCCAGAAGCCGAATCCGTTCCCGAAGAGCATCTACGACAATCTGGCGTTCGGACCACGGCTCAATGGCGTCAAGAAGAAGGCCGAACTGGAGGAAATCGTCGAGTCGTCATTGCGTCGAGCAGCGCTGTGGGACGAGGTCAAGGATCGTCTCAAGGAATCGGCGATGGGGTTGTCCGGTGGCCAGCAGCAACGGCTGTGCATCGCGAGGTGCATCGCGGTCAAGCCAGAAGTGATCCTGATGGACGAGCCGTGTTCGGCACTCGATCCGATCGCGACGGCTCGGATCGAGGATCTGATGCAAGAGATCAAACAGGATTACACGATCATCATCGTCACCCACAACATGCAGCAAGCTGCGCGTGTGAGTGATCGCACGGCGTTCTTCACGACTGAGGTGAACCCCGAGAGTGACCGGCGGACGGGTGTGATGATCGAGTACAACCCGACCCCGAAGATCTTCTCGAATCCCGACGACGAGCGGACCGAGCAGTACGTGACAGGACGTTTCGGATGACCAACGACCTGCGCCAGAACTTCCATCACGAGCTCAGCGAGATCCACCAGGCTGTCGCCCGCCTTTCCGCTTCGGTCACTGAGCTGGTGCCGCGCGTCACCGAGATCCTCCTCGCCCAGGACCTCGAGGGCGCCGAGTATGTGATCCTCGGTGACGACGAGATCGACTCGCGTGCGATCGAGATCGAGGAGCGATGCCTGTCGGTGCTCGCCCTGCAGGCGCCCGTCGCCAGCGACCTGCGTCTGATCGTTTCGGCACTCAAGTTGGCACCTGAGATCGAGCGGTCCGCCGACCTGTGCGTCAACATCTGCAAGGCAGCGCGGCGTATCTACGGACATGATCTCGATCCGAAGTTGCGTGGCGTCATCCAGAAGATGGGCGAGCAGGCCCAGATGCTGTTCAAGGAGGCGACCGAGGCGTATCTCGCCAACGACGGCGTTCGTGCGGCCGCCCTCGACGACATGGACTCCTATCTCGACGGCCTGCAACGTGAGTTCGTGCAACAGATCTTCGAGAGCCACGCCGCAGGGACCATCGATCTGCAGGTCGCCGTGCAGTTGGCGGTCGTCGCCCGCTTCTACGAGCGGATCGGTGATCACGCCGTGAACATCGGCGAGAAGGTCCAATACGCCGCGAGCGGGTGGATGCCAGAGCACGTCGTCGCGGCGGTCGATGAGCCGGCCGTCGAAGTCGACCCGGAACCGGCGCAGGATTGACATCGGAGCGTGATCTTGTACGTCGTCGTCGGGATCGCCGGAATCCTGATCGGTTTCGTCCTCGGCGTGGTGGTGCCAACTCGATTGGTGAAGCGTGATGGACAGGGGTCGAACCCACCAACGCTTGTGTCCGGCGACACGGTGACGCCCATGAGCGAGGTGGTCGAAGGGGCGCGCATCGGTGTGATCGTGAGCGACGCCACCGGGTCGGTCGTGTATCGCAACCCGGCGGCCCAGGTACTCAGCGGGACGCACGCCGGGGTGCTCGTCGACGAAGCCATCGAGCGGCACCTTCGGCAGGCGGGCTCTGGCACACGCACCGAGGAGACCATCGAGCTCTACGGCCCGCCGAAACGCGTCGTCTTCGTCACTGCCGCGCCGATCGCGAGCGGTGGTGCCTACGCGTTCATCGAGGACATCACCGAGCGCCGGCGCATCGACGCCGTCCGCACCGACTTCGTCGCCAACATCAGCCATGAGCTCAAGACGCCCGTCGGTGCGCTCGCCGTGCTCGCCGAGACACTCGCCGACGAGGACGATCCGGCAACGATCCGGCGCATCGCCGACCGGATGCTCGAGGAGGCGCACCGCGCCGCCCGTACGATCGACGACCTGATGGAGTTGTCGCGGATCGAGCTCGGCGGTGAGCACGTCCGTGGCGGCGTCGACACCGGCGACATCATCCGGGCCGCCGTCGAGCGCGTCGCCGAGATCGCCACCCGCCGCGAGATCACGATCGACTGGCTCGACCCCGACCAGTCGGTCTCCGTCACCGGCGACCAGCGCCAGCTCGTCTCGGCCGTCGGCAACCTGGTCGAGAACGCGGTCAAGTACAGCGAGATCGGCGGCCTCGTCCAGATCCGGGCTCGCGTCGTCGGACCATGGATCGAGTTCATGGTCACCGACCAGGGCCCCGGCATCCCGAGCCGCGATCTCGATCGGATCTTCGAGCGCTTCTACCGCGTCGACAAGGCACGCGGACGCGACACCGGCGGGACCGGCCTCGGGCTGTCGATCGTGCGCCACGTCGCGACCAACCACGGCGGCGACGTCCAGGTCTCGTCGCGCGAAGGCGAGGGCAGCACGTTCGTGTTGCGCATCCCGACCACCGCCGCCGGCGAGCATCCGTCAGGCGGGGCATCCGCCACGAAGGTTGACCCCACAAAGGCCGACAGGGGAGTCCCATGACCCGATCGACCGTGCTCGTCGTCGAGGATGAGGCGAGCTTCGTCGAAGCTCTCCAGATCGGCCTGACGCGCGAGGGGTTTGTCGTCGAGGTGGCGATGGACGGAGTCGAGGCGCTCGAGAAGTTCGACCTCGTGCACCCCGACGTCGTGTTGATCGACGTGATGTTGCCGCGCATCTCCGGGATCGACGTGTGCCGCCAGATCCGCCTGCGCAGCCAGGTCCCGATCATCATGGTCACCGCCAAGGGCGGCGAGATCGACACCGTCGTCGGGCTCGAGGTCGGCGCCGACGACTACGTCACCAAGCCGTATCGCGTTCGAGAGCTCATCGCCCGGATGCGGGCCGTGATGCGACGATCGCCGTCGGACCGAACCGCCGCCGAGCTGTCCGCCGGCGCGATCCAGGTCGGCGACGTCGTCCTCGACCCCGACGAGCACTCGGTGATCGTCTCCGGCGACCGCGTCACGATGCCGCTCAAGGAGTTCGAGCTGCTGCACCTGCTGCTCGCCAACGCCGGACGCGTGCTGCCTCGCGAGACGTTGATCGACCGGGTGTGGGGCAGCGACTACGTGGGTGACACCAAGACGCTCGACGTCCACATCAAGCGTCTGCGCGGCAAGGTCGAGGCCGACCCAGCGGTGCCGACGCGGATCGTCACGATCCGCGGTCTCGGCTACAAGTACGAGCGCTCGTAGCATCGGGGCTCGTGGGCCCGCCCGATCGACCGGCTTCGAAGTTCCGCCAGCTGGCCTTCACCCACGCGGCCATGATGGGCGGCGAGGCGTCGATGGTGGTCGCCCTCGCCGACTCGTTCTTCTTCGACGTCGACCCGAGCGCGGCACGCAGCAAGGTGCTGCTGTTCCTCGTCATCAGCTTCGCCCCGTTCCTGGTCGTCGCGCCACTGATCGGGCCGGTCATCGACCGCATCCGGGGCGGACGCCGGTTCATGGTGCAGGCGGTCGCCGCGGCCCGCATCGTGTTGCAGTTGCTGATGATGCGCTTCGCCGACCAGTTGGCGTTGTTCCCCCTCGTGTTCGGGGCGCTCGTGCTGCAGAAGACCTACAGCGTGTCGAAGTCGGCCCTCGTGCCGAGCGTGGTGCGCACCGAGCGCGAGCTCGTCGAGGCGAACTCGAAGCTCGGGCTGATCGCCGGCATCGCCGGCGTCGCTGCCGTGCTCCCTGCCGCACTCCTCCAGGTCGCGTTCGGAAGTGCGGCGACGCTGGGGTACGGCGCCATCCTGTTCGCCGTCGCACTGGTCGCGGCGACCCGCCTTCCACGTGACGTGGTGGCCGCCGGACCGGCGTCGCAGCGCCAACGCATCGAGCTGTCGTCGACGAGCCTGCAGATGGCGGCCGTGGCGATGCTGCTGCTGCGGTGCTGCGTGGGGTTCGTGCTGTTCCACCTGGCATTCTCGTTCCGGACCCAAGGCGCTCCCACGTGGTGGTTCGCACTCGCCGTCGGGTTGTCGTCGCTCGGCACGATGGCGGGCAACGCCATCGGCCCTCGGCTGCGCTCGTCGTTGCACGAGGACAACATGATCGTCGTCGCCCTCGTGTTGCCGGCCGTGGCGGGTGTCGTCGGCGCGATCGTGGGCGGGAAGCTGGCGGGCATCGCCCTCGCCGTCGTCGTCAACTTCGGTGCTGCGCTCGGACGGCTGGCGTTCGAGAGCATCGTGCAGCGAGAGGCGCCGAGCGCCAACCACGGCCAGGCGTTCGCCCGCTTCGAGACCCGATTCCAGTTCGGGTGGGTCGTGGCCGCCACGGTGCCGGTCCTCATCGTGATCCCCGCCGCCTTGGGGTACCTGCTCGTCGGGTTGATGGCCGCCGTCGCCCTCGTCAACTACTCCGCCGGCGCGCGTGGACGTCTGTCGCGTCTGCCAGTCGGGCATCGGCGGTCGACCCGGCGGCGTTCTGCCGGCGCGGCTCCGGTGAGGACCCGCCGGCCGCGCCGTCAGGCGATCGACCGCCGATGACGCCACGCGGCCGAGACCGGACGTGATCAGTCGCCGGTGATGCGGGCCAGCCACAGGCCGGGGGCGTCGACCTCGCTCGGTGTCGGCATCGAACCCGGCGTGTCGAGCAGCGGCGCGAGCGCGCTCTCGCCGCCGCGGTCGACGACGCCCTGCACGAACGCCTTGCCGCGGTTGACCTGCTCGGTCCCGAGGCGGATGCCCAGCAACCGCTCGACGAACAAGTCGTCGGGCGAGATCTCGACCCGGCGACGCCTGACCGCTTCGGCGATCCGCAACGCGTTGCCGCCGATCACCCGCACGGCGACGGCGTCGACGACCCAGTCGGTGTAGCCGACGACCGTGGCGACGGCGGCGTCGAGCGCCGGCTCGAGTGCCAGCTGGTCGGGTGAGCGCACCGCGCCGAGGAGCACCTCAGGGTCGCCGAAGGCCTGCTGCAGGGCCTGGAACGGGTCGTCGTCGGACAGCTCCACGTGGGCGAGTTTGTCGGCGACCGCCTCGGGGTCGGGTCGGAACGCCCCGACGTGCCGGCGGACGAGGTCGGCGAGCGGTTCGCGGATGTGTGGCACCGAGAACAGGACGTGCCCACACAGCTCGTGGGCCAGGACCCACAGTCGCATCTCGTCGATCGGGATCTCCCACGCACCGGCGAAGGCGTCGATGGTGCCGCCGACCAGCACGACCTCGCGCTGATCGCGCGGGATCGGCAGGTCGTGCAGTCCGAACGCGCGTTGGGCGAGCTTGCCGACCATCGATCCGACCGCCATCCCGAGCATCGCCGGCGCCAGCATCTTGCTGAGGCCGGCCATCATCTGCGCCATCGGGTCACTCACCGTGGCGTCGGGCTTGGCCGGGGTGCCGAGTGAGGTCGCCAGCTCGGTGAACAGCGGTCGGTAGGCGTCGAGCGTCTCTTGGGCCCACTGCCCGGGCGTCAGCAGCTTGGGGTCGGGAAAGTCGGTGGTCGAGCCCATCACGTCGCTGACATGGAGCCCGGCGATGCGGGCGAGGTCGGTGTAGGCGAGGCGAACGGCCGGATCGACGTTGTGCTCGGTGGTACCGCCGGTGGCCCCGAGCTGGGCGAACTGCCGTGCCGCGTCCCAGTTCAGCGGGACCCTGACCGGCGAGGGCGCGGCTCAGATCACCGAACAGCGGAAGCGATGAGAACGGGTCGTCCTCAGGGCGTTCGTCGGGGTTCGAGCCCACCATGCCGTCGATGTTACGGGTGCGGTGCCACTAACGTCACCGCGATGGTGACCCGCCAGTTGCGGCCCACCGACGCGGTCCACCGCGTGTACGTGCGGGGCGGCGACGGGAACCTCGGGATGCGCGTGCTCTCGGCGCTCGCCGAGGTCGATGGTCTCGCGGTCGCGGCCGGCCACACCGGCACGCCTGCCACTGGCCACTTCGACACGATCGTCGAGCTCGGCGTCGGCGACCACGACACCCGCGCCCGCCGGCGCGAGAGCGTCACCGAGGCGGTCGGTCTGTTGCTCGCCGACGCCGACGTCGCCACGGCGTCACACGTCGTGATGGTCTCGTCGGCGATGGTGTACGGCGCGTTCGCGAACAACCCGGTTCCGATCACCGAGGAGTCCGTGTTGCGCCCCGACCCCGAGTTCGTGTTCGCCCGGCAGCTGGCGGCGGCCGAGGAGCTCGTCGAGGAGTGGCGCCGCGCCGGCCACGGCCGTTCGGTGACCGTCCTGCGGCCGGCACTGGCGATGGCCGAGGACGGCACGTCCTCCCTCGTGCGCGCCCTCGCCGCCGGTCTCGGTCACCGGTTCGGCGAGGACGATCCGGTCGCCCAGTTCGTTCATCTCGACGACGTGGCGTCGGCCGTCGCACTGTCGGTCGAACGCCGGCTCGACGGTGTCTACAACGTCGCGCCGGATGGCTGGATCCCTGGCGAGCGGGTGCGCGCGCTGACCGGCGATCGGCTCCGGTTCCCGTTGCCGGAGCGAGTGCGCGAGGTCGTCGGTGCGTTGCGCTGGCGGTTCCAGCGCGGTCCGATCCCGCCCGGGCTGAGTCCGTACACACGCGAGCCGTGGGTGGTGGCCAACGACAAGTTGCGCTCCGCCGGATGGTCGCCGACCGTCACCAACGAGCAGGTCTATGTCGAGGGCACCGAGGCCAAGTGGTGGACGATGGTGACGCCGAAGCGCCGCCAGGAGCTCTCGCTCGGAGCGATGGCCGGAGTCATCGCGACGGTCTCGATCGTCGGGTTCAGTCTTGTTCGGCTGTGGGTGCGTCGCCGACGAGCTCGCCGATTGGAGTGAAGTCGGCGTCGCCGCTGTCGTCGTGCTGCATGCACATGCCGACGACATCGCCGTCGTCGTCGACGACTGGCGTGCCGTCGGCGACCTCGACCTGCTCGATGTGACCGAACTCGACGAGCATCGGCGGATCGGCGAGCACGGTGACGACGTCGTGGGCGCGGGGCATGTCGCGTGCGACGTCGAGGCCATGATCGGTCGCACCGGCATCGAGCGACACCCACGCGATGCCGCCGTCGTGACCGGGATCGACGACCAGAGCCCGCGTGACGTGTCCGGTCACGAGCACGACGTCGATCACCCGGTCATCGAGCCGGGCGACGTCGAGTTGGGTGATCCTCAGGAGCGATCGGCTGGAGGTGACAGCCATCCCGTGGTCGCCGATCGGCGTCACGATCGGGTGGAGCGCCAACCCGGACACCTCACGCCCGAGGCTGGCGGGTGCGACGAGCTGGGCCGATGATGCGGGGCCGGGGTTGCTCGTCGAGCTGACGGCGACCGGATCGGGGTCGGTGCGCTGTGGCGCGAGCGTCAGCACGAGCAGGGCCACCGCCAGCACGCCTGCTGCACCGCCGATCAGAGCGATCGTGCGGGAGGTGCCGTTCGACTCCTCGGCCGACAGCGCCGAGCGGTTCGCTGCTGCGAGCTCCGAGGGATGTCGCCACGCACGTTCGTGCGGGGGAAGAGGTGCTCGCTCCACGAGAGCGCGAGCGTACTCGGGGTCTCGTACCGGCGGGCATCGCCCTCGAGCGACGCACGGCTACGATGCCTCCGTGCATGCACCACTCCACGGCGACGACTGGCTCGGTCTGACCGAGCTCGCGCTGCCGATCGGTGAAGCCTACGAATGGGCCGTCCGACCTGATTGTGGCGCCGTGGTGATGTTCAGCGGCACCGTACGCGATCACGCCGAGGGGCGCGAAGGGGTCGAGTACCTCACGTACGAGGCGTATGACGAGCAAGTCGTCCCGCGCATGCAGTCGATCGCCGACGAGGTCAGGGTCCGCTGGCCGACGGTCGGGCGCGTCGTGCTGTTGCACCGCACGGGGCGCATCGAGCTCGGCGCCAGCTCGGTCGTCGTCGTCGCATCCGCGCCCCACCGACCGGAGGCGTTCGCCGCGGCGAGGTTCGCGATCGACGCCCTCAAGGCATCGGTGCCGATCTGGAAGCACGAGGTGTGGGCTGGCGGCGCCGAGTGGGGCACCGGTTCGACCATGTTGCAGGAGGCGTCGACGATCGACGTGCCGGCGGCGAGGAGCGACTGAGTGCTCGGGGTCGTCGTGGCCATCGTGGCCGCGTTGCTGGTGATCGGCGCGGTGGTCACGTACCGGATGGCCCGCTCGAACGACACCGTCGAGTCGTTCCGTCGCCAGATCGATGCGCTGTCGCCAGAGGCGCGTCGCGGCACGGTCGATCAGGTGAACCGGATCGACGACGCGGCGGTCGAGAACCCCGCGATCGAGGACCCTGCGGTCGACGACATCACGGCGGAGGATCCCGACGACGCGGAGACCTCCGACCCACCGGACGCGGACACTGCCGGCCAGCCGGACGATGAACATGGCTCGTGACCATCGAGCCGTGATCGGAGCACGTCACGATGGCTCGTGACCTCGCAATCGATCTCGGCACCGCCAACACGCTCGTCTACATGAAGGGCCGTGGCATCGTGCTCAACGAGCCGTCGGTCATCGCCCTCAACCGCCAGACGGGCGAGGTGCTCGCCACGGGTCGCGAGGCGTGGCAGATGATCGGCCGCACACCTGGCTACATCGTCGCCGTACGTCCGCTGCGCGGTGGAGCGATCACCGACTTCGAGATCACCGAGCGCATGATCCGCCTGCTGCTCCAGCGCGTCGGTGTCAGCCGCTTCACGCGACCCAAGGTCGTGATCTGCGTGCCATCGGCGATCACCGAGGTCGAACGTCGCGCCGTGACCGACGCGGCCCGGCGTGCCGGCGCCGCCGACGCCAACCTCATCGAGCAGCCGATGGCGGCCGCGATCGGCGCCGATCTGCCGATCGACGAGCCGGTCGGCAACATGGTCATCGACATCGGCGGCGGGACGAGCGAGACGGCCGTCATCAGCCTCGGTGGGATCGTCGCCCTCGAAGCGGTTCGTGTCGGGTCGTTCGACATGGACGCCGCGATCCAGAACTACGTCCGACGCGAGCACGGCATCGCCATCGGCGAACGGACGGCCGAGGAGATCAAGATGGCCATCGGTTCGGCCGACCCGACCGACGACGAGAGCCAGGCCGAGGTGCGCGGCCGCGACCTGATGACCGGCCTGCCGAAGACGGTGCTGTTGACGCCCGAGGAGATCCGCTACGCGATCGAAGATGTCGTGTCGTCGATCGTCGCATCGGTGATCCGTTGCCTCTCCAAGGCGCCGCCGGAGCTGTCGCAGGACTTCCTCGTGCGTGGCATGTACCTGGTCGGCGGCGGCGGATTGCTGCGCGGACTGGCGTCGCGCATCGAGCGTGAGACGAAGGTGCCGGTGCGGATGTCGAACGTTCCGCTGGAGGCCGTCGTGCTCGGCGCGGGTCACGTGATCGAGCACTACGACGCGCTCGAAGGGGATGTTCATGGGGGCGCGGCGCTGCCACCCGCTGATGCGGCTCGACGAGCACGCCGCGTCGGCGATGGCGGCCGGCCTCGACCGGATCCGGTCCGAGTTCGAGATCCCGGACGGATTCCCGGCCGCCGTCGACGAGGCCGCCCGCCGAGCCGTCGAACGCGCCGGTCGGCACGGAACATGTCGACCGTACCGAGATCGACGTTCGCGACGATCGACCCGGCCGGTGCGAGCGATCTCGATCAGGCGTTCGCGATCGAGGTCAGCCGGCGACGACATCGTGCTGCAGCTACGCGATCGCCGACGTCGGCTGGTTCGTGCAACCCGGCGACCCGCTCGACATCGAGGCGTGGAACCGGGGCGTGACCGTCTACCTGCCCGACCGGCGTTCACCGCTGTACCCGTCAGCGCTGTCGGAGGGTGCCGCGAGCCTGTTGCCGGACGTGGACCGGCCGGCGGTGATCTTCGTGGTGCGCGTCGATCAGCACGGCGGCGTCCATCTCGATGGCGCGGAGCGGGCGGTCGTGCGGAGTCGGGTCAAGCTGGCGTACGAGAGCGTGCAGCCGGGTGATCTGCCACCTGGCTTCTCCGAGCTGTCGGCGCGGATCGAGGCGGCCGAGTCTGCGCGAAGTGCGTCGCGTGTGACCTTCCCGGAGCAGGAGATCGACCATCGGCCCGACGACGGCTTCGAGTTGCGGTACCGCCCGCGGACGCCTGCCGAGGAGCAGAACGCGGCGCTGTCGCTGGCCGCCAACATGGCGATCGCCGATGCGCTGCTGGCCGCCCGCACCGGGTTGTTCCGCGTCATGCCGGAGGTCGACGACTCACGGGCGCGCCGGCTGCGTCACACCGCGCAGGCCTTCGGTCTCGAGTGGCCGAAGCACGTCTCGTTGGCGACGTTCGTACGGTCGCTCCCGCGATCCGATCCCCGAACCTCGGCGTTCCTGCTCGCGGTGCGTCGGGCGAGCGGCGGGGCGAGCTACGCGCCGCACCGCGACGGCGAACGTCCGTGGCACGCCGCCGTGGCAGCGACCTACGCCCACGCGACCGCACCCCTCCGTCGTCTCCAGGACCGCTACGTGATCGGCGCCGTCCTGGCGATCGCCAACGGCAGCGAACCGCCCGCCGACATCGCGGCGGCGTTCGAGCGGCTCCCCGAGGCGATGGAGGTGGGAGAGCAACGCGCCAACCGAGCCGACCGCGCCGGCGCTCGACCTCGCCGAGGCGGTCGTGCTCGACGGCTGCGAAGGACAACTGTTCGACGCCGTCGTCATCGACGAGGACGACCGTGGTGCGGTGATCCAGATCGCCGACCCGGCGGTGGTCGCGCGGGTCGAGGCCCACCACGTCGATCCCGGCGATCCGATCAGGGTGCGGCTCGTCGCCGCCGAGCCCGAACAACGCACGGTGCGGTTCGAGCGCGTCAGCTGACCGGCACGATCCGGTTCACTGAACCGTTCGCCGAGAGCACGTAGAGCTCCTGATCGGGGCCGGGCGACCACGGCGGTGACCGAGTTGGCCGAACCGAGCTGCAGGTTGCGGGCACCGGCGAGGTCGAGCGCCCAGATCGTGCCGGAGCAGTAGTCGCTGTAGACGTAGCCGCCCCACAGATCGGGGATCGCCGCACCGCGGTACGGCGCACCGCCGCTGATCGAGCAGCCGTCGGCATGGGTGTACGTGAGCACGGGGGCGACGTGACCCTCGGCGGGCTGGTCGGTGTTGAAGCGGGCGTCACCCTCGTACGCGCTCCACCCGAAGCTGGCGCCACGGCCGGCGATCGATCCGTCGGCGGGCGCCGGGACGACGTCGATCTCCTCGATCTGGTTCTGCCCGACGTCGGCGATCCACAGATCGTGGGTGACCGCGTCGAACGTGAACTTCCACGGGTTGCGCAGCCCGATCGACCAGATCTCCCCGAGCGCGCCCTCGGTGCCGACGAACGGGTTGTCGGACGGCACTGTGTAGGGCTGGTCGCCGGATGGGGTCGGGTCGATGCGCGAGATCTTGCCCAGCAACGTGCCGAGGTCGAGGGCGCGGCGTTCCGGGTCGCCGCCCGAGCCGCCGTCGCCGAGGCCGATGTACAGCATGCCGTCGGGTCCGATCGCGAGATCGCCGCCGTTGTGGTTGGCGTACGGCTGGTCGACGGTCATCAACACCCGCTCCGCGGCGCGGTCGAACGTGCCATCGGCACCGACGGCGAACTCGGAGATGACCGTGTCGCCGTTGCCGTCGATGTAGTTGACGTAGGCGCGGTCGCCGGCCGGATGGAAGTCGAGTCCGAGCAGTCCCCGCTCGCCGGCGGCGGTCGTGAGATCGGTGATGTCGAGCACCGTTCGTCCGGCTCCGCTCGCGGCGTCGACAGCGGTGACGATGCCATCCTGTCCGACCACGTACAACGTCGGATCACCCTGACGCCAGGCGAGGTCGACCGGAGCGCCGAGCTCGGTGATCGTCGCCAGCTCGATCTGCGGGTCACCGACGGCAGAAGCCGGGCGAGTGGTGGTCGCCGGCGCCTCGGTGGCGGGCGCAGTCGCCGGCGGCACGGCGGTGCCGTCGGTCCCCGCTGGCAGTGCTGTCGCCGTCGGCGCCTCGGTGCCGGGCGCCGTGCCCGACGGCGGGCTCGTTGCGGCGACCGTCGACGTCGTCGTGGCGATCACCGCCGATCCCTGGTCGTCATCGTCACCGCACGCCGTCGCCGCGAGCAGGAGGGCGCCGACGACGAGGACGGAACGTGACGTCAATGGTGACCTCCGGTTCGGATCAGCCCCTCTTGCACGACGGTCACCGCCAGCTTCCCGTCGCGGGTGAAGATCGCCCCGCCGGCGAGCCCGCGCGCCGAGCTCGTCGAGATCGCGTGCTGGTCGTACAACAGCCAGTCGTCGGCTCGGAACGGCCGGTGGAACCACATCGCGTGGTCGAGGCTCGCCATCTGCACGTCGGGGCTGTCCCACGCCAGCCCGAAGGGGCGGACGCTCGTGTCGAGCAGCGTCAGGTCGCTGGCGTAGGTGACGATGCAGGCGTGAAGGACGGGATCCTCCGGCAGCTCGCCGTCGGCTCGTAGCCACACCTGCTGCGTCTCGGAGCGATGGTCCCCACGGTCGAACGGGTCGTGGTCGATGTGACGCAGGTCGATCGGGCGCGGCCGCGCCCACGAATCGCCGAGGCGGTCCTTGTACGGTTCCATGCGGGTGCGGAAGTCGGCGATCGACTCGGGGTCGGGCACGTCCGTGGGCATCGTGAGCTGGTGATCGAGGCCGGGCTCGGCCTCGTGGAAGCTGGCCTGCAGGTTGAAGATCGCCTTGCCGTGCTGGATGGCGACGACGCGCCGGGTGGTGAAGCTGCGACCGTCACGGATCCGGTCGACCTCGTAGAGGATCGGTACGAGTGGGTCGCCGGGCCGGAGGAAGTAGGCGTGCAGTGAGTGGACGAACCGCTGCGGATCGACGGTCCGTGCCGCCGCCACGAGCGCCTGACCGGCGACCTGGCCACCGAACACCCGTTGGCGCTTCTCGTCGGGCGACACGCCGCGGAAGATGTTGACCTCGATCGGCTCGAGGTCGAGCAACCGCACGAGGTCGTCGAGGGCGTCCTGCACGTGTGCCATGTTGCCAGGTGAACGTTCGCATCGCTCGGCGCCGTCGTCGGGCCAGACCCGCCGCCCCGGACCGCGTCCGGCCGCGTCGATCGGAGTCGAACAGTTCGATCTGGTGCGCGGACGGTGGTGCGTGAGTTCGAACAGTTCGATTTGCGCAACAGGGCGGGTCGCGCCGGGCGGGCGGGGGGCCGCGACGCATAGCGTGGGGGGATGACGAACGTGCCGTCTGGGGAACAGGCGGTCAGCCAGCTGCGGTTGATCGTCGAGGCCGAGGACTACGACGAGGCGGTCGCCTTCTACCGCGACGTGCTCGGGCTGACCGAGCAGGCCGCGTTCCAAGGCGAAGGCGGCGCACGGGTGGCGATCCTGGACGCCGGACGGGCAACCCTCGAGATCGCCAACCCGGCGCAGAAGCGTATGATCGACGAGGTCGAGGTCGGCCGTCCGGCGAGTCCGAAGATCCGAGTCGCCTTCGAGGTCGCCGACGCGGCGGGCACGACGAGCGAGCTGGTCGCGGCCGGGGCGACATTGATCGCACCGCCGACCGAGACGCCGTGGAGATCGCTCAACTCCCGGCTCGACGCACCGGCCGGTTTGCAGATCACGCTGTTCGAGGAGCTCGAATCGCTCGAAGAACGCACCCGCCGCGCCGGGTTCGGCACCGGCGCCGAACGCAACGAGGTGCCGTGAGCCTCGACCCCCAGCTGCGGGCGCTCGCGTTGGCGACGAAGGGGTTCATGCCGGCCGACGAGGGCGATGCGTTGTACGACGCCGCCATCGGCGCGGCCGCGGCCGTGCCGGGCGCCCCGTGGGTCGAGATCGGCTCGTACTGTGGACGATCGACGATCTGGTTGGGCGCCGCCGCCCGTGAGAGTGGCACGACGCTCTTCGCCGTCGACCACCACCGCGGGTCGGAGGAGAACCAGGCCGGCTGGGAGTGGCACGACACCGAGGTCGTCGACCCACGGATCGGCACGATGGACACGCTTCCGTTCTTCCGGTCGGCGATCCACGACGCGATGCTCGAGGAGCACGTCGTCGGCGTCGTCGGGCGGTCGCCGATCGTCGCCCGGCATTGGACGGCACCGCTGGCGTTCCTGTTCATCGACGGTGGGCACGGTGTGGAGCCGGCCCGCGACGACTACTTGGGATGGACGCCGCACGTTGCGGTCGGCGGCACGCTCGCCATCCACGACGTCTTCCCCGACCCGGCCGACGGCGGGCGGCCACCGTACGAGCAGATCTACGTGCCGGCGCTCGAGAGCGGGCGGTTCCGGCTCGAATCGGTCACCGGGTCGCTGCGGGTGTTGCGCCGTGTCGACTGACGTGGTGCGGTCCTCCGATCTGCCGACCAAGCGCGCGGTCGCGGCCGCGTTCGTTGCCAGTGGATCGGCGCACGTGTTGCTCCCCGTCGTGGCGATCCTGGTGGGGCTCCGGCTGGTGATCGGCGAATGGGGTCGCGGCGATGTCGCCGTGGCCCTGG
The DNA here is from genome assembly GCA_963776935.1 of Ilumatobacteraceae bacterium. Taxonomy (GTDB): domain Bacteria; phylum Actinomycetota; class Acidimicrobiia; order Acidimicrobiales; family Ilumatobacteraceae; genus JALOLG01. Next base: position 148,194 of record CAVZOP010000003.1, read on the forward strand.
CGGTGGTGCTGCTGACCGGATTCGTCGAGTGGTTCATCCACCTCTTCGTGCTACACGCCGCGGCCGACGCGTGGACGAGCCGCCGTCTCGGTACCGGGTCGGGGCATCGCCAACACCACCTCGACCCGCCGGATCTGACGTGGCTGCTGCTGCCACCGCGCGACGCCGCGATCTTCGTCGTCGTGCTCGGCGCGTGGAGCGCCGCCTGGGCGGTTCCGCTGGCGTGGGCGATCGGCGGAAATGTCGCTGCCTCCACCGTCACCGCCCTCGCGCTCGCCGCGATCGGCCTCGCCCACTACGAATGGACCCACCTGCTGGCCCACGCCGCCTACCGGCCGACGTCGCGCTACTACGCCCGGTTGGCACGCAATCACCGCTGGCACCACTACCGCAACGAGCGGTACTGGCTCGGCGTGACGTCGAACCTCGGCGACCGGGTGTTGCGCACACTGCCCGCCGACCGCGGCGCCGTCCCCCTGTCCGACACCGCCCGCACCCTCGGCTGAACCGGCCTCATTCGACCCGATCTCGTGAAGTTTCGGCGCCCTGGGGACGCCGAAACTTCACGAGAGTCGGATTCAGGCGGCTTCGTCGGCGGACTGCATCGTCTTCAGCTCGGTGGCGATGCGGTCGCGGACCCGGTCGCGGAGTGCCGGGACGTCGCGCTTGGTGAGGCCCTCGGTGCTGATCGGCTCGAGGATCCGCACCTCGGCCCGGGCGCGACCGAAGCGCCAGTCGTGCTTGCGCAGGGCGGTCTTGGTGCCGTGTACCGCGAGCGGGATGATCGGCACGCCGGCGTCGACGGCGAGTCGGAAGGCGCCGTCCTTGAAGTCCTGCAACTCACCGGTCTCTGAGCGCGTGCCCTCCGGGAAGATGATCACCGACACCCGCCGGTCGAGCATCACGCGGCATTGCTTCAACGCCTCCACGGCGCTGCGGCCCGAGCTGCGGTCGAGCGGGATGTCGCCCGCCATCCGCATCAGCCAGCCGACGAGTGGGAACCTGAAGAACTCGGCCTTGCTCAGCCACTTCATCTCGAACGGCAGGTGTGAGATGAGCAGGATGTCGACGAAGCTCTCGTGGTTGGCCACCACGACGTATGGCCGGCGCGGGTCGGCTGGGGGATCCCCGACGACGTCGAAGTGCCACAGTGGGTTGAGCATCTGGTGGACGACGGCGAACTTGCGGAACAGGTAGCCGGCCGCGTACCGACCCTTGTCGAACGGCGCCGTGACGAGCCGGACCACGCCGACGAGCGGCACCCAGATGATGAGCAGCACGCCGAAGATGAACCAGCTCCAGATGCTGAAGATCGTGCGGGCTGGCGCTGACCCCAGCACGCGTTTTCCTGAGCGAGCCCGTCACGTCAGGCGAGTGTAGATCGGGGCACGAACAGATCCGCTGCCGGCGACGCACCGGTGATCGCGTCGGCCGCCAGGATCACCGCGGCGGCGGTGTACGACGTGTGCTCGGCGCCGGGGAAAAGATCGCCGTCCGGGTACACGATGCCCGTCCAGTAGGCGCCGGCATCACGCGAATCGGGATGGTGTGGATCGCCGTCGAGGCGATGGGCGCGGGTCCAGCGCAACAGATCGGTCGCCGTCGCGAAGTCGCCGATCGCCGCGAACGCGATCGCACACTCGGCGGTCTCCGACGCCGTCACCCACGGCTCGTCGTTCACGCAGCGCACTCCGAGCCCTTCCATCGCGAACGCCTCCCAGCCATCCGCGAGGCGGGCCTTGGCGGCCTCGCCCACCAGCGCGCCGGTCAGCACCGGGTAGTACCAGTCCATCGCCCATCGTTCCTTGGGCTCGAAGGCGCCGGGGCGATCGACGATCACACCCGTCAGCTCGTCGGCGGCGGCCACCCAGTCGGGCCGCTCGACGCCCGCCGCGAGGCCGACCGAGGCACCGCACCGGAGCGCGTGCTGGATGCTGCACGTGCCGGTGAGCAGGGCATAGTCCCAGGGCCGCTCGTTCGGCTCGACCGCCCACAGGATCGTGCGGTCGTGGCGGCGGTGGGCGAGCACCCAGTCGAGCGCCCGCTCGACCGTCGGCCACAGCTCATCGAGGAACATGTGGTCCGACGTACAGCGGAAGTGATGCCACACACCGGTGGCGATATAGGCGCACACGTTGGTGTCGAGCTTGCGCTCCTCGATCGAGCCGTCGGACCGGTAGTAGTTGTGCCAGCTGCCGTCCGGTCGCTGGGTCGCGGCCAGCCAGTCGTACGCCCAGGCCGCCTCGTCATGGCGCCCGACGACGTCGAGGGCCATCGCCGACTCGACGTGGTTCCACGGGTCGCAATGCCCACCCTGGAACCACGGGATCATCCCGGAGGGCAGCTGCAAGGCGGCGAGGTGATCACCGGTCACCCGGATCTCGTCAGCCGTGAGCACCCCGGGTATCTCGGGGAGGGACGATCTCATGCGGCGACTCCCTCTCGCGCCGGCATGGTGGCGATCGTGGCCGTGACCGCCGGCTTGCGGGCGTACAGCACGACGCTCTTGCCGATCACGGGCGACAGCAGACGGTCGGCGATGCGAGTGCTCCGCGGCCGTTCGATGATGTCCCACTCGAGGAACTGCTTGTAGCGGTTCACCAGCTTGTGGTCGTCGCGGCGTGGCCCGACGAGGCAGCGCAGCCACCAGTAGGGCGAGTGCAGCGCGTGGGCGTGGTGGCTGCCCGTGACGTCGAGGCCGGCGGCGCGCAGCTTCGCTCGGAGCTCGGTGAGGGTGTAGATGCGCACGTGGCCGCCGACGCTCTTCGGCGCGTGGTACTCGTCGGACAGCATCCAGTTGACCTTCTCGGGGAACCAGCTCGGGACCGTGGCCGCGAACGTGCCGCCCGGCGCCAGCACGCGGGCCATCTCGGCGATCGCGGCGACGTCGTCCTGGATGTGCTCGAGCACCTCGGACGTGATGACGACGTCGAACGCCCCATCGGCGAACGGGAGTCGCGTGGCGTCACCGCGCAGCACGCCGGAGAAGTCCTCGACCGTGATCTCGCCCGCCTCGACCATCGCCCCGACAGTGGCGCGTGTCTGCACGACTTCGTCGGCGGCGTAGTCGAGGGCGACGACCCGACCGCCGCGCCGGGCAGCCTCGAACACGTGCCGGCCGAACCCGGCGCCGACGTCGAGCACCCGGTCGCCGCGGTGCAGGCCAAGCTTCTCGAACCGGATCGTGAGCACTCAGATGCGCCCGTTCCGTTGGAGCTTGACGACGTTGTGCGGCATCGCCAGTACCTCGCGGTACTGATCGACCGTCATCTCAGCGCACCGCCGCCAGCTCCACCTCTCGACGACACGTTGACGTCCGGCCGCACCGACGCCGCGCCCGCAACTCGGGGTCGTCGAGACCGCGCGCGATCGCCGCCGCGAGCGCGCCGGAATCGCCGGCCGGGCACTGCAGCACCGTGTCGCCGTCGGTGCCGGTCACTTCGGGCAGCGCGCCTCCGTCGGTGGCGACCAGTGCGATGCCGGTGCACATCGCCTCGATGGCGGGCAGGCTGAAGCCCTCGTACAGGCTCGGCACGACCGCCAGCTCGGCCTCGGCGTAGAGCTCGACGATCCGCTCGTCGGGCACGCCGGACACGAAGTCGATGTGCGGGCGCAGACCGAGCTTGTCGATGAGATCCATGCTCTTACCGGTCTTCGGCTTGCCGATGATCGTCAACGTGACGTCACGCTCGGTACGCAGCTTGGCCATCGCCTCGAGCAGGTAGGCGAGCCCCTTCAGGGCGACGTCGGCGGAGGCGGTGGTGATCAGCCGGCCGGGCACACGGGTGACCCCGGGGATCGGCCGGTACAGGTCGGGATCGACGCCGACGGGCACGAGCCGCATCCGGTCGTGGCTCACGCCCATGTCGGTGTGGATGTCGTTGATCGAGTTCTCGCTGACGACCACGATCCGTGGCATCCGGCTGGCGACGCGGCCCTGCATCTTGACGAACGAGTACCAGCGTCCGATCGAGTACCGCTTGAACCGGGTCGGCGCGGCATCCATCTCGAGTTGGCGGTCTTTGGTGATCGGATGGTGCAGGGTGACGATCGTCGGCATCATCGCCTCGATCTTCAAGATCCCGTAGCCGAGGCACTGGTTGTCGTGGACGAGGTCGAACTCGCCGACACGTGGCGTGAGATTGCGATGGGCCCTGGCGCTGAACGCCAGCGGCTCGGCGAACGACCCGGTCATGAACTGGGCGATCTCCAAGAAGTCCTCACGCGTCTTGAACTCCCAGAAGGCGGGGAAGCGTCCCGGATAGTGGTCGTTCCAGAGGTCGAGGCTGCGCAACTGCGTGATCGGAACGCGGGGATCGAGCACCGGGTACGGCTGCCCACCGAGCACCTCGACGTGATGGCCGAGGTCGACGAGCGCTTTGGTGAGGTGCCGCGTGTACACGCCCTGTCCGCCGACGTGGGGTTTTCCGCGATACGTCAAGTAGGCGATGGAGAGGGGGGCGTCCGGTGGCGGACCGGCGCTCGGCGGCATCGGGTGGAGGCTACCGGCCCGTCCTTACCCGTCGGTAACCGAGTCGGCCCCCACGGGCCTGGCGCGTTCGATGGCGGCGAGGAGCTCGGCGCGATCGGGCCCGGTCTTGCGCGGCGGGCGGGACGCGTAGTACTCGCGCGTGTCGCGTGCGTGCTGGACGACCTCGGGGTCGTCGAGGATCTCGTGTGGCGCGTCCAACAGGTTCATCCGCCGCAGGAAGGCCCGGCCGAGCACGGGATCGCGGAGTGCGCCGCGCGATGATGCCCTCGGCGATCAGCGACTGGCGCTCGGCCTCGGCGGCATCGTGCTCGGGGACCGCCTCCAACTGCCACCGGTATCTACGCGTCCGATCCATCGCCGCCGACTCCCGGTACACGCCGTCGGCCTCGTTGCACACGGCGTCGTGATATCGAAGGGCGATCGTGCGCGGGTCGCCGCCGTCGCCGATCGCGTCGACGGCGGCGAAGGCGTAGGTCAACGCCATCGAAGCGCCCCAGCCGTATGCCGGGTTCGTCGTGCACAACGCGTCACCGACCGGGAGCAGGCCCAGCACCACCGGCTCGCCGTCGACCACCCAGTGGCGTAGGACGTTCTGATGTCCCGCCATGGTGGCGACACTGTGGAGCGGGATCCCGTTCTCTGGCGCGGCCCACGGCGCGGCACTGGGGATCTCGGCGAGGGCGGCGTCGAAGGCCCAGTCGTACCGGAGCACCTTGAGCTCGTCGTCCCAGGGCGGCGCGGCGATCATCAACCCGTACGTGCCATGGTCGCCGACGAAGCCGAGGACGAGCACGCCCTCGAGCTCGCCCCGCACGCCGGGGAGCATGATCGTCGACAACGTCGACGTGCTCGTCTGGCGGTAGTAGCGGGTGTGGTAGGTGATGCCGCAGTCCTGGACGTCCTCGCCCACTTCGACGCCGAGGTCGTTCAACCATCGGCTCGTCGGCGACCGGCGTCCTCCGGCGTCGATCACGAGATCGGCCCGCTCGTCGACACCGTTGTCGAGCTGGACGCCGGCGATCCGCACGCCGTCGGGGTCGTCACCGTGGAGCAGGCCGGTGACGATCGCCGGGCAGCGGATCTCGATGCCGGGGTGCTCGCCGACGGTCATGCGGAGCGCCAGTTCGAACGCGGGGCGGCGTGACAGGAGCCCGGTGAACTCGTCGTCCTCCGGACGGTGCAGTTCGGGCGGGGCGAGCAGTTTGAAGAAGTTGATCTCTTCGATGCCGTCGGCGCGGAGGCGATCGAGCACGGCCGGCGCGTACTTCACCAGGAGATTGCGGGAACGGGCGGAGAAAGCGTGGGCCTGACGGAACTGGGGGACGTGGGGCCGGTCCCACTCCTCGAACGCGTCGTCGCCGCGCGTCGTCGGCGGCGGTGGGTCGCGTTCGACCACCAACACGTCGTGGCCGCGATCGGCGAGGCCCAGCGCGGCTCCGAGGCCGCCCACGCCGGCACCGATGACGACGATCCTGGCCATCCCATCCCCCTTGTCTCAGCAGTAGCTGACGTCGACCCTGAAGTTGCCGCTCTGCGATCCGACGTTGCGGCGGGCGTCGGTTGCCTCGACGATCCACTGCCACACGCCCGGGATCGGCGGGAGCTGCAACGACCCGTACCACCGGTCGCCGTCCTGCGACATCACGGCCTCGAACACCTCGCCGCCCGGCTCGGTGGCGCGCAGGACGACGCGCAGCAGTGGCGACTCGTCGGTGACGAGTGCCCGCACCGACACGCCGATCGCGTTCACCCGCGGGCAGTAGCCGGCCGACGGCGGGCCGTCGACCACGACCACGGGTGGGCGTTCGACGATCGCCAGCAGGCTCATCGACGCGCTCGCCACGCCCGCTTCCGCTGGCACGAGTGTGGCGGTGGCGCCGATCAGGCCCTCCGTGGCGGGTGGCGCCCGGTCGACCGACACCGTCAGCGCCATCGACTGGCCGGGCGCCAGCGCACCCCCAGCAGGCGTCACCGCGTACGGGCTGTCGACGTTCACGACGAACGTCACCGGCTGGCCGCCCTGGTTGCTCAGGGTGACCGTGCGCGATCGGGCGAAGGCGCCGAGGTCGACGGTCGTGGCGTCGAGCGTCAGTGTTCCCGGTGGACTGGTCGTGGTCGGTGGGCTCGTCGTCGTCGGCGGGATCGTCGTCGCTGGTGTGGTGACCGTCGGTTGCGTCGGTTCCGTCGGTGGCTGAGGCGTCGGGGCATCCGACGTCGACGGGTCCGACGTGAGCGGTGGGGCGACCGCCTCCGACGCCACCTCGATCGATGTCGTGGTGGAGTCGCCGGTCGCGGTTGTCGTGGTCTCCGAGATCGCCGTTCCGGGGGGCGCTGTTCCTGAGGTCGTCGTCAGCGTCTCGGCGGCGAGCGAGCCGGACACGGGTGTGACCTGCTCCGTCGCGCCCGCCGGTCCGCCGGTCGTCGGATCGGTCGCATCGAGGTTGCCGTCGCCTCCGGCAGGCGCGCCGTCGGTGGTGGCGATCACGTCCGCCTCGCCGCCGTCGGCGATGACGTATGCCGTCATGCCACCGAGGATGAGCACCGCGATCACGGTCAAGCCGACCCACACGGCCAACCGCCGAGCCCGACGCGCCACGGTCGGGAATCCACCCGGGCGGGTGAACGCGTACGACGGCGTGTCGCCGGTGGCCGACGTCGTCCGATCGAGCACGCGGTCGCGCAGCTCGATCGGTGCCGCCAACGCCCTCGCCGAGCCGAGCAGCACGAGCGGAGCGAAACGCCGTTTCGTGCGCTCGCATGTTTCGCAGTCGTCGATGTGACGGGCGACGCGCTTGCGGATCAGCACCGAGAACTCGCCGTCCCACGCCTGCAGGATCGCCGCCAGCTCCGGACAGTCCTTGCGACCGGCGCGAGCGACACACAGCGCGCCGAGGCTGCGTTCGGTGCGGTCGCGCATGCGATGCACGAGGCCGTAGCTCTGCTGCGCCGAGACGCCGAGCGCGTCGGCGAGATCGGCGCCCTGCAAACCTTGTCGCACCGAGAGCTCGAGGACCAGTTGGTCGCGCGCGTCGAGCCCACGCGCGGCATCCCGGACGAGCTCGGCGAGCTCCTCGTACTCGGCGCCCGCACCGTCGCTGCCCTGGTCCGGCGGAGCGCTCAAGTCAGCACCCGCCTCCGAGAAGTCGGTGGCGACGACCCGGCGGCGCTGCTTGGTGCGCCGGTAGACCTCGTTGCGCATGATCGCGAACAGCCACGGCTTCAGGCGCGACTGGTCGCGCAACTGGTCGAGACGTTCGGCGGCGATGACGAACACGTCCTGCACGATGTCGGCGGCGTCGTTCCGGTCGCCGAGCATCGCCGCCGCGGTGTCGTACAGCGAGTCGGAGAAGCGGTCGTAGATGGCGGCGAGCGCGGAGGGATCGCCCGCCAGATGGCTGGCGACCAGGTGCGCGTCGTCGTACGTCGTCGTCATGAGCCATGCCGCCTCCTCGCCCGTCAAGAGCGCGACAGGCGGAAGGCCTCGCGATTCTTAGCTCATTGTCACCCGATCGTGCGACGCCAATCCATGGTCGCCCGATCGTCCCAGGCGAATCGTCATCGTGCGGACCAGCTGCTCGCCGGGCCCGAGCACCCGTTGGCGAACGTTGAACGCGTCCGGCGGGCCCGACTGCGGCTCGACGCACGTGGCCTCGGACGGCTCGTCGAAGACCACCCAATGGTCGCAGTCGGACGTCAGCGTGACCGTCAGATCGGCGTATCGCAGCTCGACCGGTTCGGCGTTGACGAAGCAGTCGTCCCACGGACCCGGCGGTGGTGACACGAGCTCGCCACTCGGGATCCCCTCGTCGTCGCGGGCGTACATCGACGTCGGCCGGAACGTCAGCGATTCGGGTTTCACGAACCACGGGTGCCAGCCGATCTCAACGGGCATCGCCGCACTGCCAGCCGTGACGCCGAGCTCACACGTGACCTGTGAGTCGCCGACCGCAACCCGCTGCCAGGCCCGGCCGCCGAGCTCCCACGCCAGGTCGCAGGTCATCGACATCGCTTCGTCGGAGACGGTCTCCACGTCCCACCGCTGGCGGTAGCCGGTGCCGTGGATCGCGTGCGGTGGCATGTCGAGCGGCAGTTCGCGGCGCTCGCCGGCGAACTCGAACCGCCCGTGGCGCACGCGTCCCGCCCACGGCACCATCGGGAACGAACCCCACTGCATCGGCCCTCGATCGCGTGCCGGGCCGATCAGCACGGGCTGGCCGGCGATGTCGATTGACGCCAGCCGCCCACCGCGGCCGGCATCGACCTGCACTGCCACGTCGCCGGACCGGATCGAGATCATCGCAGTCAGCATCGCGTCAGTATCGTCACCCGCGCATGCGAGCGTTGATCCAGCGCGTCGACCGCGCCGCGGTGAGGGTGATGGACGGGTCGGCCGCATCGACGGGAACCGACGCTCCCGCGGTCACCGTCGGCGAGATCGGCCCGGGGCTCTGCGTGTTCGTCGGCGTGACGCACGACGACGACGCGACGGCAGCCGGCAGGCTGGCCGACAAGATCTGGAACCTGCGCGTCTTCGACGACGACGACGGGGTGATGAACCGGGCACTGAGCGACGGATGTGGCGACGTGTTGGTCGTCAGCCAGTTCACGCTCTACGGCGACACGTCGAAGGGCCGCCGCCCGAGCTGGATCGCGGCCGCCCGCCCAGACGTCGCCGAGCCGCTCGTCGACGCCGTGGTCGAATCGCTGCGCGCTCTCGGCGCCACCGTGGCGACCGGTCGCTTCCGCACCGAGATGCAGGTCGAGCTCGTCAACGATGGTCCGGTGACGGTGTCGATCGAGACCTGAACGCTTGGAACCACTTGCGGCCGCCGCCGAACCACACGGACACGAGGAACACGATCAGCACGGCGACGATCCACGGTCCATCCCCGAGCGACACGTACCACGTCCTGCCGGTGCGCAGGTCGATCTCGCGGGTGATCACCGCCTGTTCGCTCACGCCGGTGCGCTGGTAGACGGTGCCGGACGGCGACACGAACGCGGAGAAGCCCGTGGGCGCGGCCTGCACGACCCAGCGGCCGGTCTCGACGGCGCGTAGACGACTCGACGCGATCTGTTGGGTCTGGACCTGCGTGCCCGTGTAGCTGGCGCCGTTGGTCGGGTTGATGATGAACGTCGCGCCGTGCTTGACGCCCTCGCGGGCACGGCCGCCGAAGAAGACCTCCCAGGAGATCACGACGCCGATCGTGGTGCCGTCGGGCAGTTCGATCACGCCGGGCTCGGTGCCCGGCACGGCGTCGGTGCGCACCTGGTCGACCGGGGCGCCGACCGCCTCGAGCAGTCCCCGCAACGGCACGTACTCGCCGAACGGGACCCGGCGCACCTTGTCGTAGCGGCTGGTCACCTCACCGTCAGGCGTGACCACCACCTGGGCATTCGTGATCTGGCCCGGCTCGCCACGACCGGTTTGGTCGGCGTCCTCGGTCACGCCGACCACGAACGGAACGCCCAGCCGGGCCGCCTCCGCCACCACGGCGTCATAGGCCGCGCTGCCCTCGAACGGTTCGTCGTTCACGTCGATGACGTTCTCGGGCCAGAGCACCATGTCGAGATCGGGGTCGGGTTCGATCGTCCGGGTCGCCTCCAGATGGCGTTCGGTGACGACCCGCGACGGCACGTCCTCGGCACTGGTGCCTTGTTCGCCGCCACCCTGAACAGCCGCGACCGTGATCGTGCTCCCGGTCTGCGACCCGTTCGGGGCGATAGCGGCGACGACGATCACCACGATGATCGCGGCGAGGGCGATCAGGCCGTGCGGGGCGCCACTGGCCGACGGGCGCCGGCGGCGGACCATCCGGGGCACGGTCGGCGCCGGCCCGGCGAGCGCGAAGCCGAGCTGTAGCACGACCCATGTGATGAGGATGACTCCACCGACGCCCGCGATGATGATCAGCGGACCACCGGCCTGGGCGATCCCCAGGCTGGCCAGTGGGACGCCACCGAACGGGAACGAGAACCTGATGATCTCGACGAGCGTGTGGGCGGCGGGCCGGCCGATCACCCGCCAGACCCCGCCCGGGGCGACGAACGCCGCCGCGGCATGGCCACCGGCGAAGATCGCGCCGGCCGCGATGTAGCCCGGCACGGTGAGCTGCACCATCCACCACATCCCGACGAACATCCAGGCGGCTCCGAACAGCCAGCCGTTGACGAGGCGCTGGCGGCGCGTCGGACGAACGCCGAGGGCCGTCTCGAACAGCATCACGCCGACGACGGCGAGCGGCCAGAACCCCCAGGGCGGGAGCGACAACGCGACGAGCAACCCGCCGAGCAGGCTGAGCACCGGCCCCTTGAACGCCCGAGGTCGCGGTGTCGACGTCACGATCTTGTCAGGCATGGTCCGATCAGGCGGCGAGCTCGGCGTGGACGACGATGCGTTCGCGCGTCGAGCCGGGCGGATGACAGGCGAACAGCGTCGCCGTGAACTCAGGCGTCTGGTCGACGATCCACATCGCTTCGGGTCCGATGATCTCGGTGCTCGTCACGTGGTACACGTGGCGCCCGTCGACGCCGTCGAAGATGATCTCGTCGCCGGCGACGAGCTGATCGAGGTTGCGGAAGACCTTGTGCTTGCTCGTGCGGTGCCCGGCGATCACGGTGTTACCGATCTGCCCCGGCATCGCGCTGCCCGGCCAGTGGCCCGGGCCGTAGTCGAGGGTGGTGAGCCTGATCCCCTCGTACATCGGCATGTACACGTCGATCGCGGGGATCTCGATCCAGCCGACCTCGATGACCGGTTCGATGCCGTACTCGTCGAGCGGCGGGGCGATCGGTTGGGGCAGCACGAGGGCTGCCGGCGCGGTCGTGGTCGTGGTCGTCGTCGAGGTGGAAGTGGTCGTGGACGTGCTGGTGGACGTCGTGGACGGTCTCCGCGCGAGCGTCGTGGTCGGCTCGTCGGTGGTCGGCGGCGGCGTCTCGGCCACCGTGGCCGGGGCGGCGTCGACCGACGCCTCGTCCGAGCCCCCACACCCGGCGACCGACGCGAGTGCCGTCAACGATGCCAGGACGGCCGTGGCGGTCCGGATCGACGCTCGCCGGCGCTCACCGCCGTTGGCCGCCATGGATCTAGCCTATGCCCTCGACCTGCGGTCTCAGCAGGACTTGGGCGATTCGTCGGGCCTGCCGGATGCAGGCCGGGATCCCGATCCCGCGGTAGCCCGCACCGGCGACGACGAGCCCGCCCGGGAGCGCGGCCTCGACGGCGCTGACGAGGTCGAGGTGGTGCGGGCGGTACTGCGGGAACGCATCGCGCCATCTCGAGATCCGCACGTCGCTCGGCTGCAGGTCGAACGCCAGGTGACGGCCGACCTCCCCGACTGCTGCGTCGACGGCCGCGTCGTCGTCGAGGTGATCGACGCCGAGCCCGTCACGCCCGAGCGAGACGCGGACGATCTCGCTGCCGTCGGCGGGCCGCCAGTGGGCCCACTTCTGGGAACCGAACGACGCCGCCGTCACGAGGTGCTGCACGGGCTTGGGGACGAGGTAGCCGCTCATCCCGCGCAGGTGTTCCGGCCAGGTCGCTGCCGGAACGGTCATCGTGACCATGATGACGTCGGCGTGCTCGATGCGGCCGAGCAGTCGCCCGGCCTCTGGTGCGACGTCCGCCAGCAACGGCGCCGTCGCACGTACCGGTGATGTCAACGCGACCGCGTCGTACCGCTCACCGTCGACCACCCAGCGGTCGTCGGCGCGTTCGATGCTGACGACCGGACTCGAGACGCGGACGTCGGCACCCCCGGCGCGCACGGTCGCGGCCGTGGCGTCGATCAGCGCCCCGACGCCGCCTCGGGGGGTGGCGAAGAGCGGTCCGGTGTCGGGCTTCCCGCTCGCCCTGGCCCGCGCCGACCGAGCAGTGAGCAGCAGGCTCCGGCCGCCCGCCGCCAGTTCGGCGATCTGCGGAACGGCAGCGAGGCTGGCGTTGTCGGTGTCGGTGGCGTAGATGCTCCCGACGAGGGCGTCGACGAGGCGCTCGTGGACCTCGTCCCCGAAGCGTCGTCGGATGTAGGCGCCCAGCACGTCGTCGGCCGTCGGTGTGCGTGGCAGGAACGGCTCGCACGCGGCGCGCAGCTTGCCGCGCCATGACAGCAGGCCGGTGGTGACGAACGGCCCCAGCCCGGCCGGGACGCCGAGGACGATCGCGCCGGGGATGCCGTGCAATCCGTCGTACCACACCGCCGCCGACGCATCGGTCGGCGACGTGAGGTCGGTGAGACCGACGCGTCCGGCCAGGGCGACGGCCTCGGGCGTGCGGGCGAGGAACGCGTCGGCGCCCTCGTCGATCGCCAGGCCGGCGAACGTCGACGTGCGGATCTTGCCGCCGAGTTGCGGGTCGGCCTCGCGCACCGTGACCTCGGCGCCTCCGGCGACGAGCGCCTCGGCGGTCGCCAGGCCGGTGATGCCACCGCCGACCACGAGCACCCGTCGTCCGCCCGGTGCGGGCATCAGCGGCTCGCGAGCTCGTGCGTACGAGCCGCCAGTCCGGCGAACACCACCGGATCGTCGTTGACGCAGGTCGTGCGGTCGAACACGAGGCCCCGCGATTCGGCCCGCCGGCGGGCCTCGATGTCGAGGTCGTAGAGCACTTCCAGGTGGTCGGCGACGAAGCCGCAGGCGCACACGAGCACACCGTCGGCCGCCTCCGAAACGGCCAGGTCGTCGATCACGGCGAGGATGTCGGGCCCGATCCACGGTTCCGGCGTCCGACCGGCGCTCTGCCAGGCGATTGCCCACTGCGACCATTCGCCCAGACCGGCCGCGGAGGCGACGGCGTCGGCGGTGGCGTACAGCTCGTCGGGGTACGGATCGCCACCGGCCACGACGCTCACCGGCAGTGAGTGGGCGGTGAACAGGGTCTTCGTGTTCGATGGCATCGACGACAGCCGCCGACGGACATCCGCGGCGAGGAACTCGACGAACGCCGGCTCGGTGGCCCAGCTCTCGAGTGCGAGCACCTCGATGCCGCGAGGATTCGCCGCAGCGCGGGTGCGTTGCACGTACTGGCCGATGGAACCGGCCGAATAGTGAGGGGCCATCACGACCGCGACGATCCGCGCGATGCCCTGATCGGCGAGCGCTTCGACGGTCGCCTCGATCTTGGGGTCGGCGTGCTTGAGGCCGATCACCACGGTGTAGGTGTCGGGCGCGACCCGATCGAGCGAGCGCTGGAGCGCATCGCGCTCGAGAAACGGTGCGCTGGGCGAGCGGCGACACGCCTCCGATCGCCTGATAGCGACCGACGAGGTCGGCGAGCTGCTCGGCGGTCGGCGGACGGCCGCGGCGGATGTCGGTGTAGTACGGCTCGATGTCGGCCGGCGAGCCGGGCGTGCCGTAGGCCATCAACAGCACCGCGGTGCGCCCCCTGGCCGCTTCAGCCACGGGACGTCTGCTCGTGCACGAAGTCGACGACGGCCCGCAGGACACCGGGATCGGAATCGGGGTTGACACCGTGACCGAGGTTGAAGATGTGCCCCGGGTGGCCGTCGTTGTCGGCGAGCACCGCCTCGGCGCCACCGAGCGCCACCTCGGTTCCGGCGAGCACGAGTGCCGGGTCGAGGTTGCCCTGCACGACGGTGCCCTCGCCGAGTCGCCGTCGTGCGTCGGCGATGCGAGTGCGCCAGTCGAGCCCGATCACCCGCGGCCCGGCGGCGTACATCGATTCGAGGAGGTGGTCGCAGCCGACCCCGAAGTGGATCCCCGGCGCGTCAGGGTGCAGGTCGGCGAGCTCGGCGAAGACACGGCGCGAGTGAGGGAGCACGAATCGGTCGTAGTCGCGCCGCGCCAGCGCGCCTGCCCAGGAGTCGAACAGCTGGAACGCACCTGCGCCGCTCTCGAGCTGCAGCGAGATGAACCGCACCGACGACTCGGCGAGCTGCTCCATGAGCTCGTGCCACAGCACCTCGTCGGTGTGCATGAGGGCCTTGGTGTGCTCGTAGGTGCGGCTCGGGCGCCCCTCGATCAGGTAGCTGGCAACGGTGAACGGCGCACCCACGAAGGCCAGGATCGGGACGTGCGGCGCCAACTCGGCACGCACGAGGCGGACGGTCTCGGTGACGTAGGTGATGTCGTCGGGCTCGACCGGGCGGAGTCGTTCGAGCTCGACCCGGGAGCGCAACGGTCGCTCGACGACCGGCCCGGTGCCGGGCGTGACGTCGACGCCGAACCCGACCGCGTGGGCAGGCACCACGATGTCGCTGAACAGCACGGCGGCGTCGACGCCGTACCGCCGCACTGGCTGGAGCGTGATCTCGGCGGCGACGTCGGGCTGCTTGATGGCGTCGAGGATCGACCCCTCGCCACGCGCGGCGCGGTACTCGGGAAGGCTGCGCCCGGCCTGGCGCATGAACCACACCGGGGTGTGACGGCCGTGCAGCCCGGCGGCCGCCTGCAACAACGGTGGCGTCACGCTGGGACTGGCGGTCATGCAGCGGTGGACGCTATCCGGGCCGCTAGAGTACAACGACCCCCTGGCGGGCACCGATGCTCGCCGAGACCCCATTCGATCCCACTTCGAGACTGCAGCCCATCGACATCCGACATCGAGCCCCGACATCCAGACCGAATGACGATCATTGCGTTCCCCGGCCACGCAGGCCGTTGCTGGCCGCTCCTCGGCTGGTGCCTCGTCGTTCGCATCGGTGACATGGCGGAACAGTGACTCATCAGCACCCAGATCTGGCTGACGAGCAGGCCCACATCGATCACGCCTACGAGTGCCTCGAGAGCAGTCGTAAGGCGGCGTGGAGGCTGCGTGACCTCAGTGAGGCCGATCTGGGTGGCACGTTCCAGGCCCGGTTCGAGCGCAACGCGTTCGACGAAGCGCTCGTCAAGCGGCTCACCGACCTCGATCTGGGTGACGCGGCGCTGGTGTTCGGGCGGATCGACCGGGCCGCCGAGTCGCCGGACACGCTCGAGAGCTTCCACATCGGTCGCCTGGCCGTCGCCGACGAGCAGAGCGATCCGGTCGTGGTCGATTGGCGAGCTCCCGTGGCGGAGCCGTTCTACCGGGCCACCGGACGCGAACCGATGGGACTCGTGCGGCGCCGGCACTTCGTGATCGAAGGTCGGACGCTGCTCGGCATCGAGGACGAGTTGTTCGGCTCCGGCCACCTCGGCGTCGGTCACGACGAAGGGCTCGTCGACGACGGCGGCGACGGGTCCACAAAGCCCGCGGCCGCGCCGCAGCTCCGCGGCTACAGCACGCTGATCGCCTCGCTCGAGCGCGGGCGCACCGGCTCGCTGAGCGACATCGTCGCGACGATCCAGTCCGAGCAGGACGAGATCATCCGCTCGCCACAGGCGGGCGTGCTCGTCGTTCAGGGCGGCCCCGGAACGGGCAAGACGGTCGTGGCCCTGCACCGCGCCGCCTACCTGCTCTACACCCATCGCTTCCCGCTCGAGGATCAGGGCGTGCTCGTGATCGGGCCGAACCGTGTGTTCCTCCGCTACATCGAGCGGGTCCTGCCCTCGCTCGGCGAGGCGGGTGTCGAGCAGGTGGTGATGGCCGACCTGGTGCCCGACGTCCGGTTCGGCGGCTCCGACACCGCGCTCACCGCGCGCGTCAAGGGTGACCCCCGCATGTCGGAGCTCATCGACAAGGCCGTCGTCGACCGGCAGCGGCCGCTGCGTGAGGACCTCGTCGTCCCGTTCCGCTCGGGGTACGTCCGGTTGCGCATCGACGATTCCGTGCGCATCGTTCGCGCTGCTCGTCGACGGTTCCGGCGCCACAACGCGGGTCGCCGCTGGGTCGAGAGCGAGGTCTGGTCGGCGATGGCGGCGACGTGGCGCGACGCCGACGTCGCGGGGTCAGAGGTCCGCCAGGCGGTGCGGACGATGCCCGAGGTGCGGGCGGCGCTCGATCGGATGTGGCCGGTGCTCACCCCGGCGCAACTGCTGCACGACCTGTTCGGCTCGATGGCCCTGCTGCGCCTCGCCGCGGGCGCGTTGTTCGACGAGCGCGAGTACAAGGCGCTCTACCGACCACGCGAGGAGTCGGTCGACGACGTGCGGTGGTCCAACGCCGACGCGGCGCTGCTCGACGACGCCCGCGAGGTGCTCGGACCGGTTCCCCGTCGCAACGGCAAGCTCGACGAGGGCGACGAGATCCGCACCTACGGTCACATCGTGATCGACGAGGTGCAGGATCTCACGCCGATGCAGATGCGGATGGCGGCCCGGCGGTCGCTCAACGGGTCGATGACCGTGGTCGGCGACATCGCCCAGGCCACTGGCCCGCTGGCGCCCGAGAGCTGGGACGACGTGCTCCAGCACCTGCCCGACAAGCGCGAGCCGCGGGTGATCGGGCTGTCGGTCGGCTACCGGATCCCGGCCCAGATCATGGAGCTCGCCAACCGGGTGATGGCGGCCGCCACCCCGGGCCTGCGGGTGCCGACGTCGGTCCGGATCGGCGACGCCTCACCCCAGATCATCAAGGTCGACGACCTGCTCGCCGGCACGGTCGACGCGTTGCGGGCGATGATCGACGAGCTTCCCGGCGGCGGTCTCGCCGTCGTGGTGCCCGACGAGCTGTCCGACCGCGTCTCGGCCGCCCTCAACGCGGCGGGGATCGAACACGGACGGGCCGCCACGGCCGGGCTCGACGAGTCGGTCACGGTCGTGCCGGTCAGCGTCATCAAGGGTCTCGAGCTCGACGGTGTCATCGTGGTCGAGCCGTCGCGGATCGTCGACGACGAACCGCACGGCCTCCGCGCCCTCTACGTGGCGCTGACCCGCTCGACCCAGCGCCTCACCGTCGTCCACCACGACGACCTCCCCGAATCGCTCCGCCCCACCTGATCTCGTGAGGTTTCGGCGTCGTGGGGACGCCGAAACCTCGGACGTGCGGTGTCGTGACTGCGTGCGTTCCGGAAGGAGTCCCAACTGGCGCCGGTTCGACTTCGGTGGCGGTTGCTACCGTCGCCAGAACAGGAGGTGGGTCACTCCACTCGTACTGGGCACGGACTCGACGTGGAACCGATCGAGAAGCTCCTCGTGGGAGGTCCACAGCCGTTCGCCACGCTCGAGCTCGACCGGCGCAACGGCGATGTGCATCGTGTCGACGAGATCGGCGTCCAGAAATTCGCGGATTGTCGTGACACCGCCGCCGAGACGCACGTCTTTGCCGTCTGCTGCCTGTTTCGCCTGCCGAAGCGCTTCCGCTGGTGTGGCATCGATGAAGTGAAAGGTGGTGTCCGACAGTGTGAGCGGGGGGCGGAAGTGGTGGGTGAGTACGAACACCGGTGTGTGGAACGGTGGCGTGTCACCCCACCAGCCGTTCCAGTCATGATCCTCCCAAGGGCCGCGGTGAGGTCCGAACTTGTTGCGGCCCATGATTTCGGCACCGATGTTTCGTATGAAGTCGCGGGTGAAGTAGTCGTCGAGGCCGCGGCTACCACCGGGTTCGGTGCGGTTCACCCAGCTCGCGGTGGCGCCAGCCCATGAGAACAGAGGTTCCGGAGCGGCGTGGCCGAACGGGCGTTCCAGGCTCTGGCCCACTCCTGCGCCGAAGCCGTCGCGTGACACGTTGAAGCACTGCACCCGTAGAAGTTGGGTCATTCCTATTTCCTCCGTCGATTCTGGCTGTCGGCCCAGCGAGCGAACACAGCGAGCGAACTGAGGTCCGTACGGCCCAGCGAGGGATTCTGTGCGTACGTCGGTTCGAGTCGCAACCTCGACGCTGGGCCAGACACAACGACGGCACAGATCACCACGAACCACCATGACGCGATCACGCCGGCGAACGGCACCTCGGAGTGCCCGCGAGCCGAGCGAATCGCGGAGTCAGGCTCGATCCCGCTGCGATCAGGCTGACCACCGACGGCGGACCGCGCGTCGGCCCGCATCATGCTGGATGAGGCCAGGGCGAAGCCCTGGCACGAGGAGGTCCCGCGTGCGAAGCTGCGCCATGCGCCGGCGTCAGGACAGCCTGCGAGCGTCTGCGCCGAAGGAGTGGGAGACCGCCCGTACGAGCGTGGCCAGGCTCCACCGGCGGCTCGTCGTTGCGGTCGACGCCGCCGATGGAACGGTCGGGGATCTGCGGAAGGCCCACGTCGCCTGCGATCGACTCGAGGAGGCTGCTGCCGAACTTCGCTCACACGCGGTCTTGATCACCGCTCACCTCGTGGTCGCCAGCCGCTTGCCTCTACCGAAGCGCCAACGAGCCTTGCTCCCGATCCGCAGCCAAGTCGATGACGTCGAATGGCTCAGCGCTCGAATCGGAACCTCCGCGATCGAAGCGCGGGGCTACGGGGCAGTAGACGCCGGGCTCGCCGACATCGCCGAGCGCCTCGCGATCCTCGAGCACAGCCGCTCGCTGTTGGCAGGCGACTAGGGCGACAAGCGCTCTACCCGTGCGCCGTATCTCGTTGGTCGGGGTCTCCGGCTCCGGAAAGACCACCGTCGGCCGTCAGCTCGCCGCGACGATTGGCGTGCCGTTCATCGAACTCGATTCAATCTTCCATCAATCCGGTTGGACAGAACTGCCACACGACGAGTTCCGCAGGCGCGTCAACGAGGTGCTGACAGCCGACGCATGGGTCGTGGACGGCAACTACGAGCGCGGTGCTCGACCTCGTCTGGCAACGAGCCGACACGGTCGTGTGGCTCGACCTGTCGCGCCCACTCGTCATGCGACGCATCATCCGCCGCACGCTTCGCCGCACCGTCACGCGCGAACCCTTGTGGAACGGCAACCGTGAGCCCATTTCCAACCTCGTGCGGCTCAACCCAGACAAGAACATCATTCGCTGGGCATGGGTCAAGCACCCCCAATACCTGGCGCGCTACGAAGCCGCAATGCACGACGCGGCGTTCCCCCATCTGCACTTCGTCAGGTTGCGTTCCCAGACAGAGATCGATGCCTTCATCACCTGAACGGCACGAAGGCGTGCTCACGACCCGGCGGCACCGGGCGATCTTGCGTCGTGGGCTGACTTCGTGCTTGTCGGGACAGCTTCCGGATGGTCTCGAGATGGGACGGTCCTGGTTGGCGTGCTGGTGCTTTCGCGGGCCGCGCGCCCGGGTTGCGTGATTGGCCGCCAGCTTGGGCGACGATCATCGTTCCACTCGAGCGAGGCGATGTCACGGCCGCGGCTGGCGTGGCATGAACAGGGCGTCGATCCGGGCAGCGTCGGCTCCGAGCTGCGTCCATCGACCGTCGAAGGAGAGCGACACCACGGCGCCGGTGGGGAGCTTCGTCGTGAGCTGGGCGCGCAACCCGGCATCGCCCGAGCCGACGAGGAGCAAGGCGAGGTCCTCGATGCCAGGGTTGTGGCCGACGAGCATCGCGCAACGGACGTTGCCGTCGAGGCCGCGCAGTCGGGTCAGCAGCGTGTCGGCATCCGCCAGGTACAGCTCATCGGTCACGTCGATGATCGCTCGCTTCGGCAGCGCTGCGCGGAAGCCATCGAGAGTGTCCACGGTGCGCCGCGCCGAGGAGCACACAACGACGTCCGGTGGGTGTTCGACTCTGCTCAAGTATTCACGCAAACCTCGCAAGGCCCTTTCGCCCCGGACCGCGAGTGGCCGATCGTGGTCGGCGAGCGACGAGTCGTCCCACGCCGACTTGGCATGACGCACGAGCAGAAGATCGCGGCGCATCCGTACATCGTCGCGCTGTACCGCGTCGAGGTGTAGCCGAGACACCGCCGCACCGGCTGGATCCCGTTGTGCCGCGATCCGGCGATCTCCCCTCAGCGCCCACGGACGGGCCTTGCCGACACGTCTCGAATCGGCCGGGATCCCATCTGAACCCGCGAGAGATCGGCGATCCCCCCGGATCTCCGACCGCCATCATTTGATGCCTTACCGACACTGGAGTGGCGCGTCGCGCCGGTCGACCGTCTCCACAGTGTCGGGAGGAACTCAGCGGGAGCCCGAGAGGAATTGGGCCTCACGGTCGCACAGTTGGCGATAACGCTCTGCATCGTCAAGGGACCAACTCTGACGGCTCCACACCAGCCGCGACAGTGCGCAACGGATGGATGAGAGGTTGTCGGCCTCGGTCGCAATGTGTTCGATCGTCGCGGCTTCCATGAAGCCATCTTCGACTGCGGTCTTGTCGGCCGACAGAGTCGAACGTCCCGCTCGGCGTCGACAACCGTCAAGATCACCGGAACCCTGCAAGGCGCCGCGGGTGCCCAAGGATCACCCGCACATCCGGCGAACTCGGATAGGTCCGGGCCGGCCTATCCCCGCGGATGTCGGACGGTCCGCTCCGAGCGTTCGGTGCGTCGCCTCGGATCGCAGTCGCCGCTCCACCAGGAAATCTGCGCTGGTTGGCCCCGCTGATCAGGTTCCTCCGGGCACGTCGAGCGTGCGCGGGGCGTGGATCGACCGGGAGCGGGGACGCCTCCAGGCAGAAGCTGAGCGGGACGTCGACGGTAATTCCTGAACGGACGGGGCCGCCCCGAACTGTCAGTGAAGCGGTCTGTCGATCAGTGGTGAGCGGTTCTGCGGCGGGGGCGGATCAGGGCTCGGAGTCGCACAGTGATGTCGGCGAGGTCGGGGTTGGATGATGCGATCCAGATGACGAGTTCGTAGACGTCGTCGTTCGATGCCCGTGAAGCCTTGATGCCGTTGAGTTCAAGGAACACGGCGGTGGCGAGCCATCCGAGCCGCTTGTTGCCGTCGATGAGGGCGTGGTTGTTCACGATCGACTGCAGTAGGGCGGCGGACTTGGTGATCACGTCGGGGTACGCGTCTTCACCGAATGCTGTGGTCTGTGGTCGTGCTGCGGCGGAGCCGAGGAGTCCGACATCGCGGATCGGTGGTGGTTCGCCGAGCAGGGCGCGGGCGAGATCGACGAGGTCGTCGAGGTCGAGGTATTCGGTTGGGTCGCTCATTCGCCGAGGCGTCGCAGCGCGTCGGCGTGTTTGTCCATGATGAGCGCGGATGCGGCGCCGACGCGGTCGCGGTGTTGCCCGCGGGTCACGAACTCTCGGACTGCTCGGCGGGCGGCGTCTTGCATCGAGATTCCTTCGGCTTCGGCGCGCTCGCGGAGGGCCGCTTGCTCGCTGTCGGTAAGGCGAAGTGTCATGGCCATGCAGAGAGATGGTATCAGTTCGATACCGCACCGAACTGCCTGGTTGATGATCTTGATGGCGTTGCGGCCCTGTTCGTAGCGTCTCGGTTCGCTCGGCGGGCCGGCTCACGAACCGCCTGCCGCCTGCGGGTTGACTTACTAACGAGGTGTCGTCCGCCGGGTGAATCGGCCGTGGTGTGGCTCGAAAGAGGCGCGCAGGATCATCCTCAACCAGGAGTGCCCACCGCGGTTCCCATCAACCGGTTGGAAGGGAACGGTCATGTCGGTGATCATCGGAATCGATCCGCACAAGCTGTTGCACACGGCGTACACGATCGATCAAGGCGAGGCCGAGCTCGCACGGCTCGAGGTGCGAACCGGGCCGCGACAAGTGAGTGAACTGCTCGCCTGGGCGTCACCGTTCGAGTGTCGATCGTGGGCGATCGAGGCGGCGGGCGGGCTCGGCTATCTGCTCGCTCAGCAACTCGTGGCACGCGGTGAACACGTCGTGGATGTACCAGCGACCTTGTCGTCACGGGTGCGACTGTTGGGCTCGGGCAAGTCCACGAAGAACGACACCAACGACGCCACGCCGTCGCGGTCGCAGCATTACGGACGCCGTCGTTGGTGGTTGTGCGCGGTGAGGATCACGTCAGCGTGTTGCGACTGCTGGCGAAGTCTCAGCTCGACACATCTCGTGCTCGCAGCCGCGCTTGCTGTCGGCTGCACGCACTGGTGCGCGAGCTGGTGGCGGGTGGCATCCGCAAGGAAATCGTTGTGACACAGGCCGATCGGCTCCTCGCCGACATCACTCCGACAGCCGAGCCGCAACATCAGCGGCTCGAGCTCGCCCACGAAACCTTGGACGAGATCCGCATGCTCGACGAACGTGCCAAGCGCTCCAAGACACGTATCACTAACGCCGTGGCCGCGTCAGCCACCTCGCTGACCGGCATCTTCGAAGTCGGCCCGATCATCCCTGCGACCATCATCGGTTACACCGGCGACATCACCAGGTTCCCGACCGCCGGTCACTTCGCCGCCTACAACGGGACTGCCCGATCGAGCTCTCCTCATGAGGTCGCACCGTGCACCGACTATCGCGTCGCGGCAACCGCACCTTGAACCACGCGATCCACATGATCGCCGTCACCCAGATCCGCCACGCACACAGCGAAGGCCGCGGCTACGACGACCGCAAGATCGCCGAGGGCCACACCGCCCGCCACGCAAAGCGCGCCTTGAAGCGCCAGATCTCCGACCGCGTGTTCAAACACCTCAGACTCGACGCTGCGAACAACTAGGCCCGGGAGGGCAATCAGGGAACGACTCTCTCATCCAGCGCGGCCGGCGAAACCCTGGCACCCGGCACTTCGGATTGAGCCACTCCCGGACCCAACGTCAACCCTAGGCCCGACGACTCGACCCTGTCACGGGCCTACACCCACGCGCCCCGACAGCCGACTTCAACGACCCTTGACACAAAGAGGGATCGCGGTGCGCTATTAGACCGTCTGCGAGGTGCCGTCGCCGTTACGTACGTTCCGACCGAACAGGAGCAGCGCCGGGACGTGATCACCGTCGGTGGGCTCGAGGTCAAAACCTAGGCGACGCAGCACGCCCAGTGCGCTGGTGTTGCCGGTGGTGGTGTCGGCGCGTACCCCCTGAGCGCCCAAGGCGGCCGCCTTCCGCAGCACCGCCGCCATCGCTGCTACGGCGACGCCCTGTCCACGGCTGCTGCGCGTCAGCCAAACGCCCGTCTCCAAGACGCCCTGCTCGTTGGTGCACTTCAGACGCACCGAGCCCACAACGGTGTTGCCGACCACGACAGCCCACGTGGCCTCAGCGGATGCTCCGCTGAAGCCCGCGCGGCGGTCGCGGTGGAACCTCTCAAGCCACGCGATCCGGGCAGGCGTCCATTCCGCGCCAGCGCTGAGTGGTGGCGTTACCTCATCGGCAGACGCATCCGAGACCGCGGCTTGCACCAGCTGTTCGAGCACCACCTCGTCGACCACTATCAGCCCCACTGGCGACGGGTCTTTACTCGTCACGGCTCCGAGCCTAGGCACCCCGATCTTGGATGGGTCGTCGCCCCGATCGCCAACGCGCTGCATGACCACCGACCGGCCGCACCATTTGGCAGCCGGACCACCAGCGGTGTTCTGTGCGCGTGATCGTCGTTGCGTCGTGAGCGTGGAGCGGGCATTCGGAGCGGTCGGGTGTCCGGACGGTGTTGCTTGTTCGATGCGGTCCAGCAACGCGGATTCCTAGTGACCGGCTGCGCCCTCTGCGAGTGGCGAGGACGGCTGGTTCGATTGTGGTCTGCTCGACGAGTGCTTCGACGACGCGTTGTTCGGTCGGATTCGCTTCGCGCTCTTGGATTTCGCGTTGCTGTTCGACTTCCACGCGCGCAGCCTGCCAGGCCGACCAGTGCCCCGACACGAGCGCCCACAACGACAGCCCAGCCACATAGGTCACGCTGTTGATCCAACCCGTCAGTAGCGAGACGGGGATCATCGCGATCCAGAACACCGTCATCCATCCGTTGACCCGGCGCATGAAAACCGGGTCGCCTTGAACGGACGCCCACAGCGTCTTGACCGTGTTCATCGCCGATCCCGGACGGGCACTGCCGCGCCTGCGATTACCGCCGCATGGAACTGCACTGTGGTCGAGTCGTACAACATTCATGTGAGACTTTCTCGCTCGGGGGACTGCGCGCAGCAGCAGTGCCTCGACCGATGCCACGGGCCCGAGGGCCTGCTCCGGTCTTCCGACTATCGTGGGCCTGACGGGGCGATCCGACAGCAAGGTTTCAGAGGCCCCGTCAGGCCGGCTCCGAGGTGGTCTTAGAGGGCACTCAGCCGATCGCGAATCGCTTCCTCTTGCTCACCGGTGCGGGTCTTGATCCGACCGACCATCTCGTCGTACTTGCCCTCGGCGACGTCGCAATCATCGTCGGTCATGTCGCCCCATGTCTGCTTGACCTTGCCCTTGAACTGGTCCCAGCGGCCTTCCCACTTGGTCTGCCAGGCGTTGTCCATGTGTGGTCCTCCTCGGGTTAGTGCGATGCCGGTCGCAGCGCTGCCTGCCAATACCCACGCGCAACGCGAACAAACCCTGGAAGTCGCGATCCCACTCAACCCGTAGCTCCGTTGCCCGCGACCGACGCTGGGCAAGCACGCCGGTCAGCCGAGATGCGCCAACGATGTTCTGTGCGCCGGTACGGTTGTTGCGTCGTGAGCGACGACCGGGCAGTCTGCTCGGGTGCAGGGTGAGCCGCTCGTGCTGGTCGAACGTCGCCGCCGACAGCGAATCGCGTTCGGGCTGGCGTGGGCGACGATCGCTTGGAACACGGTCGAGGCTGTCGTGGCGATCGCGGCGGGTGCTGTCGCTTCGTCGATTGCACTCGTCAGTTTCGGGTTGGACTCCACCGTCGAGGTGCTGTCAGCTTCGGTCATCGTCTGGCAGATGATCGGCGAGGTCCCGGAGGACCGCGAGACACGGGCGCTGCGGCTCATCGCCGTGAGCTTCTTCGCTCTTGCCGGGTATGTGACAGTGCAGGCGGTCTTCGACCTCGCCACCGGGAGCGAGCCGGACACGAGCACGGTCGGCATCGTGCTCGCCGCCGTGTCTCTGGTCGTGATGCCGGTGCTCGCAGGACTGAAACGCCGTAACGGACGACGTCTCGGCTCGGACAGCGTGGTCGCCGACAGCCGACAGACGATGCTGTGCACCTATCTCTCGGCGGTGCTCCTCGTCGGGCTTGTGCTGAATGCGACGGTCGGCTGGTGGTGGGCCGATCCGCTGGCCGCGCTCGTCATCGCTGCGCTCGCCTACCGTGAGGGGCGCGAGGCGTGGCACGGGGAGCGCTGCTGCGCCGATGACGCTTGCGCTGCGTGACCGCATCGCAGACCTGCTCGCGCGTCGGTAGCTGGCCTGTGGCGATTGCGTCGTAGGTGGCGAGCGGGCAACCTGGAGCGGCGATGCCTTGGTGGTCCTGGCTCCTACTCGGTGTCGGTGTACTGATCGCGAGTTGGATGCTGCTTGTAGTGCTCGCCGTCCGCCTGCCCGAAGGCAGCCTGAAAGAACTGGCGGGATTCCTGCCGGACTGTGTCACGACGGCGCGTCGACTGCGACGTGATCCACGAGTTCCTCGACGCGCCAAGGTTGCGATCGGGTTCGCTCTGTTGTGGTTGCTCTCGCCGATCGACCTCATCCCAGAGTTCCTTCCTGTGATCGGCCCGCTGGACGATGTCGTTGTGGTCGCTCTGGCCTTTCGCTACGCGGCCCGACAAGTTCCGCGCTCCGTCCTGCTCGAAGCCTGGCCGGGGAAGGCGTCGACAGTCGAGCGACTGCTCGGCCCCGTTCGCAAGGACCGGAGTCAGTCGGCAAGCGACCCCGGCGATGCCGATCACGCCCGCCCATAACTGCCAGTCTCGCGCTCCTTTGGAGATACGCGATCAGCGCCGAACGTGCGCTCAGATTGTCGGCGCAGATCGCCTGCGAGTGATATGCGACTGAAGCGATCAGATCGGCGCGTAGGCGTGCTCGCGAGCCGGCGAACTCCGGACGCGGCCGACTGGCCCCTTTTCCCGTCGCTATACGGGCACCCGCCGGCACGTTCTGTGCGGCTTTCCGCGAGCCGTGGTGGGTCGCCTGGCGAGGAGGGCCCCCGGGATCGTCAGCGTGCGAAGTGCGCGATGACCACTCCGTGGCGCAAGCCGCGATCACTCACCGTCATCGAGTCGCGCTGGAGCTTGGTGAAGATCGTGCGCACGATGCACGCCCCGGCGAGGATGACGTCGGCTCGGGCAGGTTGGAGCCCGGTGATACGACGCCGTTGGTCGGCGCTGCGGGTCCGGTAGAGCTCGATCTGTCGATCGAGCTCGGTAATGTCGAGGATCGTTCCATGGACGCGGTCGGGGTCGTAGCGGACGAGGCCATGCTTCACCGCGGCGAGGTTGGTTGCGGTGCCGCCAATCGCGACGATGCCGTCGGGCCTCCGACGGCCGTCCAGGCGGTCCAACTCGGACGAGAGCGCGGCGAGCGCCGCGTCGAGCGTGTTCGTGGAGACCGCCGAGGAGAGACCGAATCGCTCCGCAACTCGCACCGCACCGACATCGAGGCTGAACCGCTCGTCGACGTGGTCGTCCCGGCCGAAGCTGAACTGCGTACTGCCGCCGCCGGAGTCGAACACGACGAGCCGCCCTCGAGCCGCGGGCAGCGCGGATGTGGCGGCGAGGTACGCGAGTCGACCCTCCTCGTCACCTGAGATGACCTCGACCGCGATCGCGGCGCGATCGCGTACGGCATCGATGAGCGCCGCTTGGTTGGGGGCGCGGCGCAGACCGGCGGTGCCGACCGCGACGATTTCAACGGGACCGGCCCGACGGGCCTCGACGGCCATCGCCGCGATGGTCTCGACGGTCCGTGCGATCGCCGCCTCGGCGAGCACCCCGGAGTCGGCTTGTCCCTCGCCCAGCCGTGTGATGTCGGCGCGGTCGACGACGGTGAGCAGCGATCCGTCAGCGCGGCGTTCTCCGATGTGGAACTTCACCGAGTTGGTGCCGACGTCGATGACGGCGTAACGACGGGTACCGAGCCCGACGAGTGTCTTGAGTCCGCGAGCGACACTCACGTTGCGACGGTCGGCGCAGCCGAGTCCGCCGACGAGGGTCGACACCTGGGACGGGTCAGGCGACTCGACGCTCAAGGTGCGCGTCGTTGCGTGGCCCACGGTGATCTCCGTCGACTCGACCATGCACTCGTCGATGTCGTAGTGGGCGCGGCTCTTGTGAACCTCCACGGCGCGCAGGTCGCGATGCGGTCGGATGAGCTCACCGACGAAGCCGTCCAATGTGTACGACGTCCGCTCCACAGCCGTGCCCGCGATCCCCAACGTGGTCAGCACGGCCAAGGCGTCGTGGCGCGACAGGGGGAAGCCGGTCTGCAACACGGGTGCCCACAGTTCGAGGCCGTCATCGTTGACACGCAGCAGGTGCTTGACGTCGATCAGCCCGTCACGCGCCTTGACCGACGCATCGCTGTGTATCGAGAGGAAGTAGAGCTCCTCACTGGTCCGCACCCGCTGCGGCGCCAACGACGCCAGCCTGTCGTCCGCGGCGTCGAAGCGATCACCGAATGTTCGCCACTCCCAGCGCGGCACAACACCAGCAGGAGGCGGCGTCGCCGAATTGCCAGATGTCGCGGCCATCGCCAGGACCGTACTTGCTCGTGCGAGAACGTTGTCCTGAACGGCGCGTTGGGCGTGCCCGGCTCGAGCACGTGGTCTGCGCAGATCACCCGGCGTCGCGCCGTCCGGCTGGTGCTCCGGACAGCTCGGTGACGGCGCCCACCTCGAACAGGCTCCGTAACACCCAGTGGCCGGTCATGGCAACCGACCGAACCAGAACAGCGAACCCGTGGCGGCGAGCACGACCATCAGCAGCGCCGCGGCCGCGAACCAGTCGGTCACCTCGCGGCGCTCCACGTCCACCTGCAGGCTGCGACCGAGCGTCTCGTACACCTTTGCCAGCTCGTCGGCGGTCTCGGCACGCAGCGACTGACCGCCAGTGGCGCTGGCCAGCTCGCCGAGCGCGGCCTCGTTCACCGGCACCGGGACCTGCTCGCCGGTGAGCGGGTCCTCGATGGTGCCGCTGTCGGTGCCGAAGGCGATCGTGTTGACGGCGATGCCCTGCGCCTTCGCCTCCGCCGCAGCCTCGTCGTTCGGCCGTCCGTCGGTGGTCTCACCATCGGAGAGGAGCACGACCGTGCCCGTCGGTGGCGCGTCGGCTGGGCGGCGCCTCGTCGCTGCCGAGCTGGGTGGACGCAGACTCGGATCGAGTCGAGCGCCAGGAACACCGCCTCGCCGATCGCCGTGCCCTCGCCGAGGTTGGCGCGCTCGATCGTCCGCCACACCGAGTCGAGATTGGTGGTGGGCTGGATCAGCTGGCGGGCCTCGGAGTCGAAGGCGATCACACCGACCGCGACGCCGTCGGGGACGGTGTCGAGGAAGTCGGCTGCGGCGGCCTTCTCCGCATCGAGCCGCGAGGGAGCGACGTCGGTCGCCTGCATCGACAGTGAGGTGTCGATCGCGAGCACGACGATGCGCTGTGGCTCGCGGAGCTCCTTGGCCACGGCGGGCCGTGCCACGGCCAGCGTCGCGACGACGGTGCCGGCCAGCAGCACCGCGGCCGGCAGGTGACGGCGCCAACCGGGCCGGTCGGGAGCCACCTCGTCGAGCAGGTCGAGCGTCGTGAAGCGCAGCGCGTACCGGCGACGCCGGGCCTGCACCACGAGGTAGGCGACGGCGAGGATGATCGGCAGGGCGACCAGGATGAGCCGCCAGGGAGCAAGAAAGGTGAGATCGGTCACGGGTCAGGTCCTGACGAGGGGGCGGGCGGCAGCTGATGCGGTGCGACGCCGGGTTCGGCGCCGGCCGACGAAGCGGACGAGGTCGAGTACCCAGTCGCGGTCGGTGCGCAGCACGAGGTGGTCGGTGCCGATCGAGGCGAGGCGTGCGGTGAGCGCGATCTGCCGGCTCGCAGCGACCGCCGCGTACCGCTCTCTCACGCCGTGGTCGGCCGTGTCGACGAGCCGTCGGCGACCGGTCTCAGGGTCGACGACCCCGATCAAGCCGACGTCGGGAAGCTCGAACTCGCGGGGGTCGCCCACCTGCACGGCGATCACCTCGTGCCGTGAGCTGAGGGCGCGCAGCGACCGTTCCCAAGTCGGCTCGCCGAGGAAGTCGGACACGACGATCGCCATGCCGCGGCGCTTGGCGGCCTTGCGGACGAGGCGGATCGCCCGGGCCAGGTCGCCCGCGTCGCCATCGGCGGGTGGGGTGCGCAGCGCCGTGAGCACGGCGGCCGTGTGGGCACGGCCCGATCGGGCAGGGATCAGGCGCCCTCCGTCGCCGGAGGCGACGGCACCGATGCGGTTGCCGCCGCGGCTGGCGAGCAGGGCCAGCGCGCCCGCCGCGGTCCACGCCAACTCGTGCTTGGTCGACTGGCCGGTCCCGAACGCGTGGCTCGACGACGTGTCGAGCACCAGCCACAGCTCGAGCTCGTGGTCGGCGATCGTGTCGCGTACGTGGGGGTCGTTGGTGCGGGCCGTGACGGCCCAGTCGATGTGGCGGGGGTCGTCGCCGGGCACGTAGGGCCGGGCCTCGCCGCGCTCGGTGCCATGGCCGGGGAACAGCCCGGCATGGTCGCCGGCCAGCAGCCCGTCGAGGCGGCGGACGACGGTGAGCTGCAGCCGGTCGATGGGCGCCGAGGAGGGCGAGGTGAGCCTGGTCGTCCGAGGGAGAGGCTCCACCCCGGCGGGCGGGCCCCCGCGGCCGAAGGCCGATGATGCTCATGACGGCTCCGGGCTACGAACTGCGCCGGGCAGCCGCGCGGGAGGCGAGCTCCGACGACGACAGCCGCGGGGCGACGATCTCGGTGAGCAGCTTCACCAGCACATCGTCGACGGTCACGTCGTCGGCGACCGCGTCGAACGAGAGCACCAGCCGATGGTTGAGCACGTCGTAGGCGATGTCGTACACGTCCTGGGGCAGCAGGTGGTCGCGGCCGCGCAGCAGGGCGAGCGCCCGGCCGGCGTGGATGAGACCGATGCTGGCACGGGGGCTGGCGCCGTAGGCGAGCAGGTCGCCGATGTCTACCCCGTGGGCCTTCGGGTCGCGGCTGGCGAGGACCAGCCGCACGGCATAGTCCTGCACGACGGGATCAACGTCGACCGTGCCCGCCGCAGCCTGCAGGCGCAGCACGTCGTCGGTGGAGAGCAGCATCGCCGGCTCCACCGCGGTCACGCGGGCCCGATTGACGATCTCGTGCTCCTCGTGGGCAGTGGGGTAGTCGACGGGGATCCGCATCAGGAACCGGTCGCGCTGTGCCTCAGGCAGCGGGTAGACGCCCTCCGACTCGATCGGGTTCTGGGTGGCGAGCACCAAGAAGGGCCGCGGCAGCGCGTACGTGACCCCACCGAGCGACACCTGGCGCTCGGCCATCACCTCGAGGAGCGCCGACTGCACCTTCGCCGGGGCGCGGTTGATCTCGTCGGCGAGGACGAAGTTGGCGAACACCGGGCCGAGCTCGACGTCGAAGCGTTCCGTCGAGGGCCGGTAGACGCGGGTGCCGACGATGTCCGACGGCAGCAGGTCGGGGGTGAACTGGATGCGGGTGAATGTGCCGCCGAGCGTCCTGGCCAGGCTCGACACGGTGAGCGTCTTGCCCAGGCCGGGCACGCCTTCGAGCAGGCAGTGCCCGCCGGCGACCAAGGCGACGATCACCCGCTCGAGCACCCGGTCCTGGCCGACGATCACGCGGCGCAGCTCGCCGAGCAGCTGTTGCAGCTGCTCGGCGGCGAGGGTCACGTCGGTCGCCGGCCCGGGCATTGTTGACGTCATGGTCGGCGTCATGGGGACGGCCGTGGGCTGCTGCGCGGTCATCGTCATGACGAGGCGTCCGCGTCGTCGGTTCCGTTGCCCTCACTCGAGCCGTCACCGGAGCCGGTGCCCAACAGGTCGTCGAGCAGCTCCTGCAGCTCTTCGGGGATGTCGCCCTGGTCGTACATGTCCTGCAGCATCTCGTCGAGGGTCGGCAGGTCGCCGAGATCGGGGATCTCGGCGGGACCGGGGATCGCGCCCTGGTCGTACATGTCCTGCAGCAACTCGTCGAGACCGGGGATCTCGCCGAGCCCCGGGATCTCGCCCAGTCCGGGGATGCTGCCCAGCGGGCCACCGTCATCGGGGGCGGGCACGGTGGGCGCGTCGGCGCCGCCGTTGGCCTGCACCTCGTCGAGCAGAGTGGCGAAGTCTTCCACCGGGATGGCGAAGCCGACACCGTCGTTGCCGCCCGACATGGATGCGATCGCGGTGTTGATTCCGATCACCCGGGCGTCGGCGTCGGCGAGCGGACCACCGGAGTTGCCGGGGTTGATCGGGGCGTCCGTCTGGATCAGGCCGGTGAGTGTGCCGACAGGAGTCTCCAGCTCACGGTCCAAGCCGGAGATGATGCCGGCGGTCACCGACGCCTGGTAGCCGTACGGGCTGCCGAGGGCGATCGCCATCTCGCCGACTTCGACGCTGCCGGGTTCGGCGATCGTCGCCGCCACCAGGTTTTCGGCCGCGTCGACGGACACGACGGCGAGATCGCGGTCGGGCAGCCGGCCGACAACCCGTCCGGTGAGCTCGCGGTTGTCGGCCGTGCGCACGGTCACCTCGTCGCCGAAGGCGACCACGTGGTGGGCGGTGAGGATCAGACCCGAGGTGTCGTAGATGACTCCGGAGCCGATGCCGCCGCTGCCGTCGCTGCCGATCTCGATCTGCACGACGGCGGGACCGAGGGCGGCGGCGATGGCCGCCGGGGCGCCGGACTCGCTGGATGGCACGACGGGGGTGGTGGCGCCCGCCGACTCGTTGCGATCCCAGACCACGAACGCCACGGTCCCGGCGGCAGCTACGGCGAGCACCGCCGCGAGCACTGCCGCGAAAACCTTGCGACGCTTTCCGCCGCGCGGCGCGGGCGGGGGTGGCGGCATCCCGACACTGCCGTCGCCGTGAACGGCTGGCATCGGAAGCGTGGGGTGGTCGCCGCCCAGCGGCGCAGGCAATGGGATACCGGGCGGGGACGGGGGCACCAGATCGGCCACCGGGGGCGAGGCCGGAAGGTCGCGCCAGGTGCGGTGCGGGACGTGCAACTGGTTGGGCCGGTCGTCGAGCAGCGTCATCGTGATCTTCCTCATGAATGGGGGGCGTCTCGCACGGTACGGAGACCGGTGTAAAGCCGGCGTCAAGGCCGAACTGTCAGCCGGTGACGGCGGCAGACCGCTCGCGCCACGGGCGGACGGCGGGGTGCAGCCGGTCGGGGGTGACCACGTCGGTCTCGCAGGCGTCGTCGGTGAGCGGCAGCCAGATGGTGAACGTCGACCCGGCCCCTTCCTCCGATTCGAGCGTGATCAGGCCACCCTGCGCCTCAGTGAGCTGTCGGGTGATCGTCAGACCCAGCCCGCGTTGCGCAGGGTCGGGTGAACGGTCGCGATCGCGATCGTGCCGCCCGCGCCAGCCGCGCTCGAAGACCCGCTCGTGCAGCCGCTCGGGCATGCCGGGACCCTCGTCGGCGACGGCCACCCAGGCCCAGGCGGCGTGCTGGCCGCACGAGACGACGATCGACGAGCCACTCGGCGCCAGGCGGACTGCGTTCGAGGTGAGGTTGCCGAGCGCGGTGCGCACCGCGGCCCGGTCGCCCGTGGGCAGCCCGAGCTCGGACGCGCCACCCACTTGAAGGTGCACGCCGCGGGCACGTGCCGGGCCGGCGTGCTCGGCCACGACGGCGCGCGCCTCGGCAGCCAGGTCGAGCACGTCGGCACGGGTCACCGCCAGCCGGCCGTGCTCGGACAGATCGTCCACCGTGCGTCGCATGCGGTCGGCGGCGCGCCGGGCGGCATCGATCAGCCGACCGGTGTCGGGATCGATCGCCGGGTCCGATGCCGCCAGCTCGAGGTTGGTGCCGGCCACGGCGAGCGGGGTGCGCAGCTCGTGGATGACCTCGTCGAGCCGCCGGCGCCGTTCTTCCTCCTTGGCAGCCTCCTTCGCATCGATCCCGACGAGCGCGCGGTCCACGGTACGGAGCACGCGGCCCGACACGAACCAGCCGACGGCCATCGCCGGCAGCATGCTCACACCGAGGGCGACGAGCATCGAACGGAGCGCGTCGTGACGCGCCTGCGCGGCCTCAGCGCCCTGCTGGGCGATGACGACCAGTGCGACGTCATCGCCGACGCGTGCCGCCCCGGCCTCGGTGGTGGGCTGTGGCGCCGACGCCCGCCACGTGACGAGTGCCGCGGTGGTGAGCGACGCGAGACCGACGATCAGCAAGATTGTGAGCGTGAGCCCGAGGAACAGGCGCGTCCGGGCGTTCATCGTTCACTCCGCAGCAGGTAGCCGCGACCGGGCAGGGTCTCGATCAGCCCCCCACCCCCGGCGGCGGCCAGCTTGCGACGCAGGTTGGAGATCGTCACCCGGACGGTATTGGTGAACGGGTCGGCGTGCTCGTCCCAGACGTGCTCGAGCAGTCGTTCGCTGCTGTGGACGACATCGGGGTGGAGGACGAACCATCGCAGGAGTGCGAACTCCTTGGTGGTCAGGTCGACGCTGGTGCCGTTCACCCGCACCTCGTGCCGGCGGCTGTCGAGTTCGATGCCGGAGCGGCGCACGACCGAGCTGGTGCTGGCCGTGTCGCGCCGCAGCAGGGCGCGCGCCCGCGCCCCCAGTTCGCCGAGCGAGAACGGCTTGACGAGGTAGTCGTCGGCCCCCTGGTCGAGGCCGCGGATGCGGTCGTCGATGCCGCCCCGGGCGGTGAGGATGATGATCCGTGGCACGACGGCGTCGTCGACCGTGGGCATCGACACGACCTGGCGGCACACGTCGAGCCCGTCGGTGTCGGGGAGGTTGAGGTCGAGGCAGACGAGGTCGTACTCGTTCACGCCGACGCGGTCGAGGGCGCTGGCGCCGTCGTTGGCCACGTCGACGGCATAGCCATCACGGCGCAGGCTGATGGCGATGGCGGAGGCGAGGTCGGGTTCGTCCTCGACGACGAGCACGCGCATCACGCCACCCCGAGCAGATCGAGGAACCAGGACAGCGGTGCGTGGTCGATCGTCCATCGAAGTGGGCCGGCCACCCAGCCGGGCAACGTGCCGCGATCCGCCGCGTCACCCACAGCGCGACTTACACCCTCCCGCAACGCCTGGGTGATGGTGTTGCGATCCCACTCCATGTCGACCCCGCTGCGCGGCTCGAGCGACAGCACGAGCTCCTCCCGGCTGACCCGCAGTGCGCACGCCGCGCCGTTGAGTCCGGACAGCACGAAGCGTTGCGCGGCGGCGTCAAGGCCGTCGCCGGGGAACGGGTCGGGCGGTGCCGTGCACGGGTCGGCGACGCCGGGGGAACCGAAGTCGTCCGCGCCGGCATGCACGGCCCCGGCGGGCAACAGCACCGAGGCGGCGAGCGTGATGCCGACGATGCCGAGACCCAACCCTCGGCGCCGCGTGCTGCCGCGTGAGGGTGTGGCACCCGAGCACATCGCGATCGCGGCGAGGGCCACGCCGCCGGCGAGCAGTGCGAACCCGGCGGCGACGGTGAACGAGTCGCGGAACGAACGTGTGAGCACCTCCTGCACGCCGTGTTCGATGTCGTCTCGAAGCTGCGCGATCTCAGGGTCGTCGCCCGCGCCGTTGCGATCGAACACGCCCTGCAGGTCGGGCACCTCGCCGTCGGATGCGTCCTCGAGCAGGTCACGGATGTCGAGCGCGATGCGGATCTTCGTCGGCCCGTCGATCGGCGCGTCGAGCATCGCCTTGGTCGCCGGCAGCGGCGCCACCTCGGCGGCCGCGGTCACCTGCGAGGCCAGCACCGGGGCGATGATCGCCAACCCCAGCACCAGGCCGAGGTGACGGGCGATGGAGGTGACGGTGGCGGCGCGCACACCCGACCCGAGCGGCAGTGCACGGCGGTTGAGGGCGTGGACCAGCGCCCCGAACCCGAGTCCGCACAGTGCGAGGCCGGCGGCGACCCAGACCGGTTCGATGCCGGGCACGTAGGCAAGGGTGACCAGACCGCCGGCGAGCATGGTGGAACCGCCGATCACGGCACCACGATCCGAGGTGAGCGCAGCGAGGCGCGGTGCGAGGAGCGTGCCGAGCGGGAGCGCGCTCACCACGGCGGCGCCGGCGATCGGGGGGAGGCCCCACACCACGACGAGGAGGAGCACGCCGAGGAAGAGCACGCCGACGAGCGCGCCGAACGTGAGCGCAAGCGCGGTGTCGGCGACCATCGCCCCACGGGGTCGGCGAGCCTGCTCGACGTGAACGGTGGTCGGGCGGCGGCGCACCGCCACGATGGCGACCGCCGCCATCAGCGCGACCGGCGCCTGGATGATGAACACCGCCCGCCAGTCGAGGAGCTGGGTGACCGCACCGCCGAGCACCGGCCCGAGCGCGACGCCCGCCACGCCCGAAGCAGCCCACCAGCGGGCGGCGTGGCGGGGGTCGCCGACCAGGGTCACGAGCACGCCGAGCGAGCCGGCGACGAGCGCCGCGCCGCCCACGCCCTGCACCACGCGGGCGGCGATGAGCGTGGCGAGCGACGGCGCCAACCCGGCGGCGAGCGACGAGGCGGCAAACACGATGGCGCCGGAGAAGGCGAGGGTGGCGCCGCT
Organism: Ilumatobacteraceae bacterium; assembly: GCA_963776935.1. Taxonomy (GTDB): domain Bacteria; phylum Actinomycetota; class Acidimicrobiia; order Acidimicrobiales; family Ilumatobacteraceae; genus JALOLG01. The sequence continues at coordinate 183,943 of CAVZOP010000003.1, forward strand.
GATGCGGCGCAGCAGCACCAGCCAGCCGAGGCCGGCCAGGGCGACGGCGAGTGCGTAGCCGGTGAGCACCCATGAGACGGCGGGGATCGTGGAGCCGAACTCGACGTAGAGGTCGGGGATGGCGAGGGCGACGATCGAGGCGTCGGCGAACGCCAAGGCCACTGCAGTGACGAGCACGAGCGCGGCGATCGGTTGCGTGCGGCCGCGAACAGGTGGCGCCTGCGGCGGTAGCGACGATGGGGACGGGGGTGACCAGTTCGTGGTGGCGGTGTTCATCGCAAGTCGGGGCTTTGACGTCCGAGCCCTCGCGCGCGGTTCCATGACCTTCGTCACATCGCCCCGGACATACCGTTGTCGGCGCGGTGCTGGCGCCGGCTCCATGGCCGGCGTTGCGGCGTGGACTACTCGCTGTGCTCGGGGCGGATTGTCCCTGAAAGTGTTGAGGGGTTGCGGCTGGGGTTGACCATCCGAGCGCACGGTGGGCGCGGTGGTGATTGTAAAGGTGGATGAAGCTTTCGAGGGCGCGGGCGCGATGGTGGTCGTGGAGCGATCCTCGACCGCACACATCATGCGAACTGCGGTGGGTCGGCTTACCCCGGAGGCAGCACGTAACGCGCGGCTGCGAACCGGCGCTGCCGGACGGCATACGACGGGTGTTTCGACCGTTGTTGTCGGTGCCCCTGAATGGCAGCGTGGCGTGGCAGGGTGCTGAGCGTGGTGCGCGATGGCGATGCGGTGGGGTGGCTTCGTCGTGTTGGTGTCGGCCGCGGCGTGCGGGTTGGCGTGGCGATCGCACGTGGGGTCGGGCTCGGCCTGGGTATCGCGGGTCCAGACGGCGGCGAGCTCGCGGTCGACGTCGACGATCCTGCCGCGGTGGTTGCGCGCATCGAGGCGGTGTTGCGCCCGCGGTGGGTGTGGTGGTCGATCGAGACCGCAGCGATGCTCGTCGATGGTGGTCTGCGGATTGGTGCGTGTTGGGACATTGCCGTCGTGCACCGTCTGCTCGCCGGCGGTTGGCGCGCCGATCCGGCGTTGGTGTGGGCCACTGTGCGTGAGCTACCTCTCGAGTCGATTCCGGTGTCGCGTCCGCTTGACCTGTTCACCCTGGCCGAGCCGGAGGTGGGCGACCCGGAGCATCCGGTGGGTCCTGACGGGTATCTGCGTCCCGACTGGGTCGACGGTGGCTGGGCCGAGCGTCCGGAACGTCTGGCGCGTTGGGCTGGGCTGGCTGCGCAAGCCGCCACCTTGCAGGAGGGCCATCTCTTGACGGCCGAGCGATCTCACGCGGTGGCCACTGCCCGGGCGGAGTCGGCTGCCGAACTGTTGTGCGCGGAGCTCGCCGCCGGGGGGTTGCCGATGGATCGCGATGAGGCGGAGCGGATCATCGCCGGGTTCGTGGGGCCGCGACCGCGAACCGACGCCGACGCGGTCGCGGCGCGCCGGCGCCGCGACGACGAGGTGCTGCGCCACGCGCCGCGCGGAGCACCGGTCGACCTGCGCAACGCGGCGCAGGTGAAGTCGATGCTTTGGCGTGCCGGGCTCGACGTGCCCGACACGCGGGCGTGGCGGCTTCAAGCTGTGCGTGATCACCCGCTGGTGGATGCGCTGCTCACTTGGCGCAAGGCGGAGCGCATCGCCACGACGTTCGGGTACGGCTGGATCGACACGTTCGTGGGGACCGACGGTCGGTTGCGGGGCCAGTGGTCGTCGGCCGACGGCGCCGCCGGTCGGATGACCGCCACGGCCGGCCTGCACAACATGCCCGCCGATCTCCGACCGGCGGTGCGCGCCGAACCCGGCCACGTGCTCGTGCGCGCCGACCTCGGACAGATCGAGCCGCGGGTGCTCGCCGCCTTGTCGGGCGACCGCGCACTCGTGCGTTCCACGGCTGCCGGCGACATGTATGCGCCCGTCGCGGCGCAGATCGGTGTCGACCGCGACACGGCCAAGGTCGCGGTGCTGGGAGCGATGTACGGCCAGACCACCGGGAATGGCGCGGCGGTGCTCGCCCGCCTCCACCAGTCGTACCCGGCCGCGATGCGGCTGCTCGAAGCGGCCGACGAGGCCGGACGCGCCGGTCGCGACATTCGGACCCATGGCGGCCGCTTGATCCGACTCGGCGCGCACACGCCCGAAGACGACGTCGACGACCCCAACGAGGCCGCGATACGTGACGCACGTGCCCGGACTGCGGCTCGGGGTCGCTACGCCCGCAACGCAGTCATCCAGGGCGCAGCCGCCGAGCTGTTCAAACTCTGGGCCGTCACCGTGCGCGCCAGAAGTGCCGAACTGGATGCCCGCATCGTCCTGTGCCTCCACGACGAACTGCTCGTGCACACGCCAGCATCGTCCGGCGCCGCGGTCGCCAATCTCCTCGAGCAATGCCTCCACGAGGCCGCCCATCGTTGGTCGCCCGACAGCGGTGTCCACTTCGTCGCCGACATCGCAGTTCTCCAGCGATGGTCAGACGCCACTCACTGACGAAGTCGCGCCGCCCTGTCTCGGTCGACCCGTACCGAGAACGCCGTGCACCCACGAGGCGCTCGGGGATTCGGCGGTCCCGGATGGTTCAACGACCGCGTGGTCGCCGCGGTTATCGGACGCGCGGTAGGGCCGCTACCGAGTGGTCGGTCGACGTCCCGTCGACGGCATACGGCGTCTCGTTATCGGGTGCCCCAAGCGAATCCTCTCTTTGTCAAGAGGCGGTTCGGCTGGGTGGCTGGGCGCGGCGTGGTCGACCGGTGGTGTCCACCGGCGTAGCGTTGTGTTGGGTCCGGGAGTGACTTCGCCGAAGAACTGGCTGTAGGGATGTGAGGTCAGTCGCGCCGGCTGTTTGAGCCGCTCCCGCTTGTCCTCCCGGGCCTCGTTCAGCCGTTCTCGCGGCGGGCGTCGATGACGAGTTGGCGGTAGACGGCGTTGCTGATCTGGCGCTTGAGGGCGCGGATCGCTTCCTTCTTGGTCTTGCCCTCGGTGACTTTGCGGTCGACGTAGGCGCGGCCTTCTGAGTGCGGCTGGCGAAGCTGACAGATCGCCGCCATGTGGATCGCGTGGTTCAGGTGGCGGTTGCCGCGCTTGGACAACCGATGCACCGTGCGCCCGCCGGACGAGAACTCGATCGGAGCGGTGCCGTTGTATGCCGCGTAATGGTCGCGGTTGCGGAAGCGGGCGATGTCACCGGTGTAGCCGATCAGCATCGCGGCGATGATCGGTCCGACTCCGAATAGATCGGTCACGCTCGAACCCGACGCCATCACAGCGACACCGATCCGCTTGTGCGATGCCTTGAGCTGATCATCGAGGCGACGGATGTCGTCTAGCAACTCGACCGCCAGCTCGTAGCGCAGCTGCTCGACGGGTGTGGTCGGCGACAGGCGTGCCAAGAACGCATCGACATCGGAGGCGTTGATTTCCTTGGCGATCCCGCCCGGTGCGAGCTCGACCAGCAGCGAATGCATCCGCGACACCACCCGGCAACGCTGGTCGCCAATGTCGGTGTTGCGCTTCGCCAACAACCGCAGCAGCTCGGCATGCCCAGCCCGACGGACTTCGCGCAGCGCAGTGTTCCGCAACGCCGTCGTGGCCACCGACAACGCATCGTTCGGGTCGGTCTTGTTCGAGCGGCCTGCACCGAGCACACGTGTTCGCGCCGCGAGCGTTGCCGGCACATCAACCACTCGTTCGCCGACCGCAACAAGCTGCTGCGACAACAAGAATCCCATCCCGTCAGCACCCTCGATCGCCCACGTGCGGCTCTCGAACGGCGCTGCCCACGCCAACAAACGTTGCGTCTGGGTTCTCGTCGCTCGCACCGAGATCCGTGAGATCTCTGACTCACGGTCATCAACGGCGACAGCTTGATGCGACGCCTTGTGCGGGTCGACACCGATGATCACATGCATAGCCACTCCTTGGTCCTGGGTCGTGTGGGGACCGCGGTGGGCACTCCTACTTGCAGATTCTTCGTGCTCGTTCCTCTCTCGAGCCACACCACGGCGAGATCGCCGCCGGACACACTTCGTTCGAAAGCCAGACCAACGGCCGGCAGGCACTTCGTGAGCAACCCGACAGCGACCTCACGACGCTACGAAACCGTCGCGTCAGCAACGAGTCTCAAGCAGGCACTTCTGGGACGTTGCACTCTGTCGGTACATCGTTGGGAGCGCGGCGGACAACGCTCTGAGCACAGCCTTTGGCCGCGATACATTGTTGACCGCCGGTTGGGCGCTGACCGAGTCTGAGTTTCTCACTTCGCCGATTGGCTGGCCTGTCATTCCGGCGTGTCGACACCGCCGGAACGGGGCTAGCTCTGGGCTAGCTCAGATGGACGAACAACACCCTCGCGTCAGCGTCGGGCGCGGCTCAGGTTGACGTGGAGGAACTGATCGATGTCGTCCCAGCTCGGTCCGGTACCCTCGACAACAGTCTCATGACCGCCGCGGTTGGTCGACCATGTGGTCGCGGCTTCGGCGTCGATGATGTCGTCGACGGAGTGGCCGGCGCTGGGGACGATCGTAAACCGTGCCTCGTTGCCCTCCGCGGTCGTGGTGTCGTACACGAGCTGGCTCTGGTTGAACGGGAGCAGCGGATCGGCGAGGCCGTGCAGGACCCAGATCGGGATTTCCGAACCGTCGATGTAGCTGCTCGGATCGGCCTCCTCGGTCTCCGCCGGGCAGTCCTGGATGCTGAGCAACGCCCCCGGGAACACCTCACCCGGGCACTCGATCAGGAACCCCTCCGGCGAGGTCGGGCTGTCGTGGGGATAAGCGAACCCCATCGGCAGGTTGTTGTCAGCCGCGAACTGGTCCATTGACAAGAAGTCGGTCGGCGGGAAGAACGGCACGGCAACCTGGACGGCACTCGATGTGCCGTCGACACCCGTTTCGCCCTGCAGTTCCATGATGTCACTGGTGGTCGCTGCGAACGCCGCAGCCCACCCACCGGACGAGTTACCCATGAACGTGAACCGATCCGGGTCGATACCGTATTGGACGGCGTTCTCCCGAAGCCAGCGGACCGCGGCGCGCACATCGTACCCCTGAGCCGGGAAACGTGCGTCGAAGCTCGACCGGATGCTGATCGTCGCCACCGCATAGCCCCGGGCCGTGAACTCCTCGGCAATCGCGACCGCACCACCGGAGTCCTTCGCGGTATTGCTGAACCAGGCAGAGCCCGAATGCCAGATGACCAGCGGCAACGGCGCCTCGCCCGGCACGTCCGGTACGTACAAGTCGAGCAGATTACCCGGGACCGCCGGTCCATACGCGAGATCTTCGATCTCGGTCACCTCGTACGACTCCTCGTTAGACCGAGCGTCGACCGGCGCGGCAGCAGCGACAACAACGCCGGTGACCGCCAAGCACGCCAATACATTCCACCGAGTACGTCGCTCCCTCATGAGGTCCCCTCAGGTAGCTGTTACCGACGCCCTTACCCAACAGCGGCTCTTCCCAAACCTCACAGGCGAGACAACAACGCGTGAAACGCCGAGTCGCGGTGCGGCTTCTGACCGCAGCACCTGAATACTGCTGCACACGTGCGGCCTGGCCCAGAGCAGCGGGCCGGTGCTACGACCACCGCCACGCGATGATGATTCGATGTCCGACCTCGCGCTTCCACAGATCGGTGCGCCGGCGACCCGAGCCCTGGCCTCGATCGGCATCACTCGACTCGAACAGCTCGTCGATCGGAGCAAGGCTGAGCCCCTGGCCCTCCACGGATTCGGTCCCCGGGCCCTCGGCATCCTCGAGGAAGCACTCGCGGCTGGCGGCCAGTCGATGCGTCCGTGAACGCCTGCTTCTGTCGCGCATCGGCGCTGATGCTGCGACGCCTCCGCGGACGCGTCGGGACCCGCGGGCCACTACCACCGTGACACCCCCGAACTCGGTTGGGTCGTACACGATCACGACGGCGACCGGCGCAGCACCCCGACCTCAGAGGACCCGGATCAGGTCGTCGACGACGAGTCCGCGGTCGCGTGCGTCGCTGACGGATGACGCAGGCGTCGTCCGGCCCATCGAGACCGCCCCCGAACGCCGGCTCGAGCTCGGGCGTCGCGAGCGAGTAGCAGGCGCCCACCGCCGAGTGAGAACCATCGGCGTTGCTCGAGCTCAACGAGCACAACGATGATGCGTCAACCGAGCTTGCCGAGCAGGCGGACCAGCGTGGCGCGCTCGCGATCACTGAGTGGCTCAAGGACGATGTTCTGCACGTCGGCCAGCACAGCGTCGAGCTGTTGCAGCGTCTTGAGGCCGCGCGCGGTGATCGCGATCACGTTCCGACGCCTGTCGTCGGCGTCCGGCGTTCGACTCACTAGACCACTGGCGACGAGATCGTTGACGGCGGCCACGATGTCACTGCGATCAATCCCGGTTCGTCGGCCAAGGTCAGCCTGGCTGGTGTGTCCGAACTCGTCGAGCGCCGCGAGCAGCCGGTAGTGGTACCCGCGGAGGCCCTCACGACCAAAGGCGTCGTGCAGGATCTGCTGGGCGCGAGCGTTCGCACGGCTGAGCAGCCAAGTCGGCTGTCCGCTGACACGTCCCAGTGCGGTCATCCCGTTGAGGCTAGGGCATTGTTGGTACGCCCAACGACCGGTATCGTTGGTCGAACCAACGATCTGCTGGAGGTGCAGATGACAACGCCGTTCGGACCGCAACTCATCGGTGAGACCGAGAAGACGCTCAATGCGATCCTTCGCCGCGTGCTCCAAGGCACCGGGCTGAGCGAACCCCAATGGGTCACGTTGCGGCTCGCGGGCCAGCTGGACGAGTTCGATCGCCAAGCATTCGTGATCGCGCTCACCGACCGGGCGCACTTCACCGATTCTGCACAGCTCGTCGATCAGCTCACCGAGCGCGGGCTGCTCGAGGGCGGCCAGTTGACCGCCAAGGGTCGGGACCTCATCGAAACCGTGCAGACCGTGATCGCCGAGACGACAGCCCCAATCTGGCACGACCTCACCACCGACGATGTAGTCGCCACCGAGCGACTCCTCAACGAGATCCTCCGTCGCAGCCGTCACGCACTCGCCAACCCCAGTGGAACGATCGATATCCGATTCACCTGAGGCGCCGATGTCTCTCGCCGCGCTGAGAGTCACCAAACGCCGGAACGGAGCCGCTCCCACGGCTCCGTCGTGAGCGTGGTAGCAAAATCAACGAGGAAGCTCTCCCCCCGAATCGCGTTCACCGCTTTGGCCGACCGAGCCGACGCGCAACAATGCGCGCATGGCTTTCGCCGACGACGAGCTCGACTACCTCCGATCCCAGCCGCTGGCCCGCCTGGCCACCGTTGCCCCGGACGGCCAGCCCGATGTCACCCCGGTCGCCCTCGAGGTCGAGGGCACGACTCTGTGGGTGTGCGGGGCGGGTGAGGCGGTCCTGCGCACGCGCAAGATCCGCAACATCACTGCCGGCCACCGCCAGGTCGCCCTCGTGGTCGACGATCTGCCGTCCTTGGAGCCGTTCATCGCCCGGGGCATCCGCATTTACGGGACGGCCGAGGACCCTATCGACCGAGTCGGCATGGTCGGCCCCGGCCACTACGTTCGGGTCACGCCGACGATCTCGTGGAGCTGGAATCTTGAAGGTGCTCCCGCCGGCGACACCTGGTATGAGGCGCGCCGTACCGTCCACCAGCGCGCCTGAGGGGCACCAGCGCCGCGACCGCCAGGAGGACATGCGCGTTCTGCCGGCGATGAGCGCGGCGGTCGGCGTGCCTCGAGCTGGCGACCCCAGGCTCCGTACACCGGCAGACCGCCCCACAACGCCGGCTCCGCAACGCTGATCTGTGCGAGCGCGATCGGACGGTCAGCTAGCGCATCACGACGCTCCTATGTGTTGTCAAGGTGCTGTTGTTGCCGGTGGTCGGGCAGGCCAGTGATGGGCCACTCGGGTGAGGGCAGGCTCTTATGAGGCCACGGTCCGGCGGTGGTGTGCGGTGACGGGACGGCATGTCGTTCGAAGGACAACCCCTCGGGGTGTCAGGCAGTTATCGGGCCAGTCCCGTCACCGCGTTCTTGTCAGCGCGGCAACGCCTTGAAGGTTTCTCGGGCGACGTAACGCTTGAGACAGCGGATGATGTAGCGCTTGGACTTTCCCTCGGCCAGGCGTCGGTTCATGTAGGCGATGGTGCGTGGTTCGTGTTGGCCGAGGCGGGTGATCACGATCCGCCAGATGGCGTTGTTGGCGTGGCGGTCGCCGCCGTAGTTGAGCCGGAACCGGTTGTCGATCAGGCCGCTCGTGGCGGGGATCGGGGCGATGCCACACAGGCTCGCCCAGGCGCCTTCGGAACTGATCCGTTCAGCGTTGTCGCCGGCGGTGACGAGGAGCACCGCCGCGGTGTCGGCCCCGACGCCGTAGATGTTCAACAGTGCGGGGGCGGCGGCTTTGACGAGCGGTCCGATCTGTTCGTCGATCGCGGCGAGCTCGGCGTCGAGGGTGTGGACCCGGCGAGCCAGGATCACCGCCGCGGTCTTGATGCCGTGCAAGGCGACATCACCGCCGGGGCGTGGTCGGAGCTTGGCGGCCTCGTTGACCAGCTGCGTCGCGCTCAGCCCGCCCAGCCGTGAGCGGAGTTCGTCGGGTGCAGTGAACATCAAATGGCGGAGCTGGACGATCGTGCGGATCCGTGTCGAGCGCGCCGATCGTTTCGCGACCAGCAACGCCCGCAACGCTTCCGCGTGCGCGTCACCCGACTTCGCTCGAGCGGCGCAACGACCCGACAATGCACCCCTGGCGGCTTCAACCGCGTCGAGCTGGTCGCTCTTGCCATGCCGGCGGCGCTTCTGGCGGTCCGGTCGATCAACCTCGATCACCACTACCCCGCTCGCGAGGAACTGGCGCGCGATGCCCGCTCCGTACGCGCCAGTGCCCTCGATGCCGACCCGATCGATCGCACCGAACCCGGACATCCACGACGACAAGCAGCGATGCCCGGCAGCGGTCGTCGGGAACGACTCGACTCCGAGCAAGCCGCCGTTCATGTCGACCACAGCAGCGACGTTCACATCACGATGCGTGTCGACCCCACCCACCACCGGGCGCGCCGAATCTACGATGGCCACGGCCACCCCTTTCCTAAGTTGAGGGGCAGGCACGCACGTCCCGTGAAGGAGACCAGTGACCGAGCAGCTGTTGTCGCAGCAACTCGAGTCGCCCTCCGGAACGGGGCGTGTCGAACCCCGAAGTCAGATCAGCCTGACATCCCCCGCCAACGACGAACGGGATACCGGCGAACCAGCAAACCCATTCTCACTGGCAGTTATGCGCTGGGCACGACCGTCCAATTGAACTTCTCTCGGAAGTCAGCGAAGCACTGCTCACAGATCCAGTGGTAGTCGTCGTCGGCCGTCACGTATCCGCGATCGAACTCGTCATCGCCGCTCGCCTGACTCCAGATCTTCTCGGAACAGGTCTCCGGCGGCCCCCAGAACATCAGAGCGACGTGCGCGCGACCGGCGCGTCGCCGCGTCGTTGATCCTCCGACGGGTTGGCCACATGCGGATCCGATTCGGTTACGAGAAGGCCGAACACCATCGAGTCGACGAATCTTCCGTCCACCCAAGCGGCCTCTCGCAGCACGCCCTCGGCACGAAACCCGACCCGCACAGCGACAGCGCGCATTGCCGCGTTGTCAGCGAGTGTGTCGAGTTGGAGCCGATGCAATCCACGGGTTGTGAACCCGTATCGGCACAGAACGCGCACTACTTCGGTGCCGAATCCTCGACCGCGGAACGAGGGCCGCAATGAGATCCCCACGTTTGCCGCACGCGAATGCGTGTCAATACCCCAGAGCAATGCTTCGCCTACGAGTTCGTCAGTAGCGATTTCGGCGACTGAGAAACACGCTGTCTCGTTGTTCGGTTCGGTAACTGCATATGGTGAGGCCACTGACCCGGCAGACATCGGCTGCCACGGACGACGGTCTGCCCGCGACCTGGTCGCCACGTCGTCGTACAGTTCGCTATGGAGAACGGCGACATCGGACTCGGCGCGAGCCCGAAGCACAATCTGATCCCCACGTAGCATCGGGCGAGCCTAGCCGTGCAGTCCGGATGCGGCGTCGGCCGGCTGAGCGAACCTGCGGATCGGCAGATATGCGCACAACGCGTGCTAACAGCGTGTGTTGACAGGGACTGAGCCTCAGGGGTCGTAGGTGTGGAGTTGCCATTCGCCGGGGATGCCCTTGAGCGTGTGGGTTCCACGGTCGGTGAATTCGAGTCCCGAGCCTGCGACGAGGTCGACGACGGTGCGCGACGCGAGGATTTCGCCGGGGTGGGCCATTGCTTCGATTCGCTGTGCGATGTGGACTGCGATGCCGCCGATGTCGTCCCCGCGCAGCTCGATCTCGCCGGTGTGGAGTCCGACGCGAATGTCGAGCGCGAGGCTGGTGACGGCGTCGCGGATCGCGGCCGCGGAACGCAATGCGCGTCCGGGGCCGTCGAATGTTGCGAGCACGCCGTCGCCCATCGACTTCACCTCATGGCCTCGGAATCGTTCCAGCTCGGCGTGCACGACGCGCTCGTGGGCCGAGAGCACCTCACTCCAATGTCGGTCGCGTACACGAGACACGTGGTCGGTCGAGCCGACAATGTCGGTGAACATGATCGTCGCGAGCACGCGATCGGAGTCGACCGCTGCGTGGCCGCCGGCGACAAACTCGGCGATCGCGTCGAGCAATGGGCCGGGATCACCCGCGAAAAACAGGGCGTCCTGACCAGGAAGCAGCACCGTCTTGGCGCCGGCGATGTGCGACGCGACATAGTCGGCTTGCTCATGTTGAGCTTCCGTACCTCCGCGCCGGAGCACGAGCGTGGGTACACGAATCGCAGAGAGCACGGAGCGGAAATCCGCCGCCATGCTCGATCGATTTCGCCAATAGCGATGCTCCGGCGTGGCGGACAGGTGGACGCAACGCTCGTACCACTGATCGAACCGCGGATTGCCGCGAAGGGACGGCGCGGCCCACCAGTGCGACGGCTTCGTAGCGCGATCGTTCCAAGCGGCGCTCGATCGGTTCGGCCGGAAAGCCTTGCGGGTAATCGTCGCCTCGGAGCAATCGGGCAGACGGGTTGAGCAGAACCAGGCGGTCGATGCGCTCGGGATGTGCCGCCGCGAACAAGAAACTCGGCTGGGGGGCGAGACCCAACACGACCGCACGTTCGATCCCCAGCTCGTCGAGTAGGGCGACCATGTCCGTCACCACGCTCTCGACGAGGCGCCCTTCAATCTCTTCCGTCGCGTCTGACGCGCCCGTTCCCCGCGAATCGAACCAGATGCTTCGACTGAACGACGCCAACCCCTCCAAGAAACGAACGAACGCGGGCTCCTCCCACATGAGATCGATCGGGAAGAACTGGGGCTTGGCCGCCAGGACCGTGACCGGGCCCCTTCCCACGACCTGGTATGCGATCGCACCCACCGCCGTGGACGCGAAGCGTGTGCCGCTCATGGCCGCACCGTATCTCCCAAGCCAGCGCCCCGGATAAGGGACCGTTGAAGCGCAGAATGCCCGGTAGGGGCGCGGCTCGCAAGCTGCAGGCGCGCACAGATCATCCGATCTGTAACTGCCCCCAAACGCCGGCCGAGTGCGTGCCGATATTGAGCACTCGTACCGCACAGTTCGCCGGCTGTCGGTCACGTCGTGCTGGTGCTTCGGGCGGTGCCGGTCAGTGGCTCCGCGTCGATCGAACATGGCTCGTTCGGCACATCCGCGGAGGGCATGATGAAGCGGTGCCGCAGACCCGAAGCATCCATCTCCGTCGGTCCCAAATCATCTGGCTCACGGCGATCGTCGCTGTCGGAGTGATCGTTGGCGTCCTCGCTGGAGCGTGGTGGGGCGTTGGGGCGGCGGTGATCATGTTGGCGATCAGCGAAGTGATCGAGCGGGTCCAGCGCTCTCGCACCTGACGCCGCGCTTGCTGTAATGCCACGCGCCGTGCAGGTCGGGCATCCAGACACACGCGGTAGCGGTTCAGCGCACAAGGAAATCACGTGGCCGTGCCGCAGGCCTTGTCGATCGAGCGCATCACGGCAGCTCGGGCGCGATCCGAGAGGCGATCGAAGCGGTGGTCGGTCAGGTCCGGCGGAGCGCCGAACGCCGATTCGGTGGCGCTAACAGTAGGTGCTGGTGCACTTGCTCACACAGCACGGGAGTGACCCGCCACCGATGAGAAGTGGTCGAGGCGGCCGTCCAAGTACGGTCCGGCGGGCGCGGCCGCATCAAGGGGGATATCGCGATGAGACCACTTCGGGCAACTCGCAGTGTGTCCCCAAACGCCGGCTTGATGGCGGTCCCTCGCTCGTGAAGAAGCCCAAGGGAGCTGGCTGTTGATCTCACGTTGTTGGCGGTCGACGGTGCGTGTGGCCACCACCCCGACCTCATGTGCGTCGAGCCGGCGGGCTGACGCGCCGGCCGCCGCCGCTCGTCTACGCTGTCCGACTGGGTGGCCCGCAACGAATCGCCACCGTTCCACGAGGAGACCTGCCATGGCTGACGAGACCGAGCCCACGACCAGCGCCGACCGCCCCGCCGATGACACGACCGACGTCGCCGCTGCGGTCGTCACCGACGGCGCCTACGCGCTCGTTGTCGCCGATTTCTCGGACATCGACGCGGCGTGGGAGGCGTACGACGAGCTTGAACGGGCTGTCGACGCCGCCAGCCTGACGATCGAGGGCGTGCTGGTCCTCAAGAAGGGCGGCGACGGCACCGTCGAGGTGCAGAAGCTCACCGACCACAGCGCGCGCCAGGGCCTGAAGTGGGGCGTCGTGGGGGGCGTGGTGCTCGGCGTGCTGTTCCCGCCGTCGATCATCGGCAGCGCCGCGGTGCTCGGCGCCGCCGGCGCCGGCATCGGGGGCCTCCAGAAGCGACATCACCGGAAGGAGCTGGCCGAGGAGCTCACCGACGCGATCGACCTGGGCCACTCCGGGCTCGTGCTGCTGGTGTCCGACCCTGCCGCCGTCGAGCTGCAGCAGGCGCTGGCCAAGGCTGACCACATCGTCCGCAAGGCCGTCGACAAGGCTGCCGCCGAGGAGATCAAGGCCGAGGCCGAGGCGGCGCAGGCGACGGCGGACGACTCGGCCAAGACCTGACGGGCAGGCACACCGACGAGGAGATCGAGGCGCTCCCGTTTGAGTTCGAGTTCGGCGCGGGTCGACGAGGTCGAGACCATCGCGGCGCTCGACCAGCCAGCCGTTCCGTGACCCCGCGACCTTGCTCGGCGTGTGGGCCAACCTCGACGACGAGGCCTGCGGCGGTCGCCTTGTACGACGAGGCTCTGCAGATCGCACCTGAGGAGCTGATCGACGATTTGCACTCGCTGCAGGACGGATTCCGGCAAGGAGAAATACCCGACGCCGCGTGGGAGTCCTTGATCGACTACCACCTTCGCGTCTGCGGCGCTTGGGTGTACCTCGGCTCGCTGGACTGACATCGATCCGACGGCCGATTCGCCCCAGCCCCTGGTGGCGGATCCGCGAGCGCCGAATGCCCGGTAGGGGGGCGCGGCTAGCAAGTCGCGGTCGCGGACAGATCATCCGATCGGTACTGCCCCGAAACGCCGGCTCAGCAGCCGCCGCTACGCGTGGTGGTCACCACCGGATTGAGGCAGAATATGCACGCCACTGGAGGTCTCACCGCATCGACTGCCGGGGTGGGAATTCGGACTTCAGTCGTGCCCGCAACCAGCTTGACCACGAGAGCTTCTTCGCACGTCTCATCACGGTGCCCACGCCTCGGTGGGTAGAAGGTCGCGTCGACGGTCCACAGCTCGCCCATCGCCGCCCAGTCGTGAGAATCTCTCGGCGGTTCGCGTCGCATTCAACAGGTCGTCGGCGTCCATCAGTCGAGTCCCATCGCGGTGTCGATGGGGGCGAACAGGAGGTTGGCGAGGGCTTCGCCGTCGGCACCGTCGTCGGCCTCGAGGGCGAGGTAGGCGCCGTAGCCATCATCGATGTCCAACCAGGCCATCGATCCGTAGATCCCCGGGTCGGTGATGATGCCTGTTTCGCCGTCGATCCACCAGCCCATGCCGTACGAGGTGTCCGCTCCGTAGGTCGATGCGGTTCGGTCGAGGTGCAAGCGATCGAGCGCCTCTGGCGAGAGCACCTGGTTCGTCCCGCACCGCCCGTCCCGCAGGTGCATCAGGAGAATCTGCGCATAGTCGGCGGCCGTGATATACGCACCGGCCTCGATGTTCGGATTCTCGGTGGCGACGAGCGTCGTGGGATCACCATTGAACGCGCGCGGATAGCCCTCGGCGCCGAGCTGCAGGAAGTGGTTGTTGAACCCGAGCGACTCGACGCCGCAGGGCGCGCGGTAGACCTCGTCGAGCAGCTGCGCCCAACTCCGGCCGGACGCCGCCTCGGCAAGGCCACCGGCGACCTGCCACTGGGCGCCGCCGTAGCGGAAGCGAGTGTCCGATGGCACGACGTCGGCGTCGTCATCGGGTGTCGTAAGGATCTGCTCGGCGCAATCCTGAAGGTTTCCGTCGGGGGTGTACTGGCAGATGTAGGGCGGGTACGCAGGATCGGGGTCGAGGCCGACGAGCCCCGAACTGTTGGACAGCAGCTGCGCGGCGGTGATGTCCGGGTGGGCGCCTCCTGCGGGGAGCACAGCAGCGACCGGGGCATCGATGTCGAGCACGCCCGTGTCGTCGAGGTGGAGCAGGACACCGGCCGCGATCATCTTGCCGCTCGACGCGACCAACGAGATCCTGTCCGGGCCGAGCTCTCCCCAGTACTCCTCGTACACAATGCCGTCATCACGATCGACGATGACGAGACCGGCCCCGTTCAGTCCGGCGCGGTCCAGGAACGAGGTCACCACGGGGTCGAGTTCGGCGAGGGTCATCTCCCGTGTCGCCGGTGGGGTGGTGGACGGCTCAGATGTCGCCGGGGAGGCGATCGTTTCCGCTGATGCTGGAGCCGACGAGGACACGACGGACTTGACGGCCGTTGCGGGTGCCGCCACGGCTGATGAGGCCTGGTCCTCATTCCCGCATGCAGACGATGATAAGAGCACGATCGGGATCGACAGGGTGGCGATTGTCTTCGCACGTGTTGGCATGTGGATCTCCTCGAGGTGACAGCGGAACTTGCCTGGAGCCAACCGCGACCGTGGTATCCCGATCGGCGATCCCTCGGGTATCCGTGCGGTATCCCTGCGCTTGACGTAGGTGGACGGTGAGCCGACACTTGCCCCCAGTGGGGATCCAGGTGCTGGGACCGATGGAGGTCGATGCGGTCCGAGCGTTGGAGCCGCGAGATCGGATCGCGCTGGGCGTGCTGGTCGTTTGCCTCGGGCACGCTGTGAATGCCGACGAGTTTGCGGCGGCGCTCTGGCCAAACGGGCCACCATCGTCGTGGGCCAAACAGATCCACATCTGCATCGGCCGGCTTCGTCAGGCAATCGGCGCGTCGGCGATCGAGACGACGCCCGCCGGATATCGCCTCAGGGTCGAACCAGGTGACATCGACGTCGTCCGGTTCGAACACGACGTCGCCCACGCCCGAACGTTGCGGCTGGATGGCGAAGCAGAGCGGGCTGCGCTCGCGTTCGGGCGTGCCCTTTCGTTGTGGCGTGGTCGCCCGTTCGAAGAGCTCGAACAATGGCCGTCCGGCTCGATCGAGGCTGCTCGGCTGGAGGAGCTGCGACGCACGGTCGAGGAGGAGTGGTTGGACGCTCGACTGGGCGCTGGGAGAGCACCGTGACGTGGCAGTTGTAGCGCCCTCGTATGTCGACGCGGAGCCGCTGCGGGAGCGCCGTTGGGCGATCCTCGCACTCGCTCAGTATCGATGCGCGCGACAGGCAGATGCTCTGCGTTCGCTCGGGCGTGCGCGGCACACACTGGTCGACCAGCTGGGTGTGGAGCCAGGACAGGAGCTCGTGGCCCTCGAAGCGTCAATTCTCGACCAGGATCCGGGTCTCGTGGACGCAGCGGCGGAACGGCCGCCGTCGATCACGGCGTGTCCCTACAAGGGGCTGGCGCCGTACGACCAGGCGGACGTCGACGTGTTCTTCGGACGCGACGAGGACGTGTCCCAGCTTGTCTCGAGCGGCTGCGCCGATCCTGTCTCCTCGTCGTCACCGGTGCCTCAGGATGCGGCAAGTCGTCGCTGGTACGCGCGGGGGTGCTGCCGGCGCTTCGTCGCCAGCCTTGACCACTGCGGTCGTCATGCCCAACGACCGGTCACTCGCGCCGCTGCTGGAGGCGCTCGCACTGGGCTCCGATGCGGACGTCGTGCTCGTCGACCAGTTCGAGACCGTGTTCCTCGACAATCGGAATGCGCTGGAGGTGGCGCCGTCTGCGACGCACTGGTCGAGCGAGCAGCAGCGGGCCGTCTCACCGTGATCACGGTGCGGAGTGACCATCTCGGCGGGCTGAGCGCCACCTCGGAGCTGCGTCGGCTGACCGAAGGCGGCCTGTGCCTCGTCGGAGCACTGACCGGCGACTCGCTCCGTCAGGCGATCGAACGACCGGCCACGACGAGCGGTTTGCGGCTCGAACGCGGGCTTGGTCGAGGTACTCGTTCGTGACTGCGAAGGCCACCCGGGCGCGCTCCCGATGCTCTCTCACGCGCTCGGCGGAGACGTGGCGTCGTCGCGAAGGCTCGACGTTGACGGTCGAGGGATACCTGGCGAGCGGGGGCATCAACGGCGCAGTCGCCCGCTCGGCCGAAGCGCTGTACAACGGTTTGCCTCCGCACGAGCGCAGGCGCTGCGCTCGGTCATGCTCCGCCTCGTCCACGCACCTCGGAGGGTGAGCCGGTGTGTGCGCGAGTGCCCCTGCGCACCGTGCTCGGCGGCGACAGCAGGCACGGCATTCTCACGAGGCTGCTCGGAGGCGAGGTTGGTGACGTCCTCGCGAGAGATGGTGGAACTGTCGCACGAATCACTTGTTCGCGCATGGCCCCGCCTGCGGGAGTGGCTCGACGACGATGAGGCCGGACAGCGGGTACTGCAACACCTCGCCCACGCTGCGGATGCATGGGACGCCCTCGGCCGCCCCGACGATGAGTTGTATCGCGGAGGGCGTCTGCAGACTGCTTTGGACTGGCGCGACGGACATCAGCCGACGCTCACCGAAATCGAGGAGGCATTTCTCGATGCGTCCTTCGATCGGGCCACGACCGAACGTCGTCACCTCGAGCAGACGGATCGCAGCGGACGAGCGACGCACTCGACGCCTCCGCCGCATCGTTGCGGTGCTCGTTGTCGTGGTGCTCGCAGCGGTCGGCGGTGTCGGCACCACGATCGTGCAGCGACGAGCGCGCCGAGCGCGCAACACGAGTCGCGGTCGTACGCGAACTCGCGTCCGCAGCGATCGCCGATCTCGTGATCGATCCCGAACGCGCCGTGATCCTTGCCGCTGCCGCCGTGCGCCGGGCGGACGCCGTCGACGGGTCCACGAGGGCGGCCGCCGTCGAGTCGCTACACCGAGCGTTGAATGCCTCTCGGCTCGTCGGTCGCGTCTCCGGATTCGGTGGGCCCGTCGACTGGAGCCCGGCGGGCGACCTTGTCGCATCGGGCGCTGCCGGAGATTCCGGCACCGTCCAGCTGCGCACGTCGTCCGGAACCGTCGTCCACCAGATCCGCGCCCACGACGGCGACATGACGGGACTGGCATTCAGCGGTGACGGCGGACCTGCTCGCCACCACTGGCGCCGACGGAGCCGCCCGGATCTGGGATGTGGGGACCGGTGAGATGCTTCACGAAGTCACGGCCGGTCGTGGATCCGCCGTGTCACCATCGTTCGACGGCAACGGTGACCGGTTCGCGGCGTCCTGGCCAACCGCTGATGGCAGCACCATCCGTATCGTCGACGTCGCAGAACGGCGCACAGTCGCCGAGCTCGACGTCGCGCCGGGTGTCCTTGCGGCTTCGCTCGATCCAGAAGGTGTTCGGGTGGCTGCCGCATCGTCGCAGGAGCCGACGGCATCGATCATCGACGCCGGCTCCGGCGAGACGATCGCCGAACTCAGCGGCCCACGCCTAGGGATGCTGGCGCTCGCGTGGAGCCCGGACGGCTCGTCAGTGGCGACCGTGGACGGCGCCACGGTACGGATCTTCGACGCGGCCACCGGGATCCAACAGATGGCCGTCGTTGACCACGGCGCGGAGGTGACCTCGATGGATTGGAGTCCTGACGGTGCCCGCTTGGTGACGGGCAGCGCGGACGGCACGGCGAAGGTGTCGCTCCTCATCGAAGGTGCTCCACGACATATCGCGTTGCTTACGGCGCAGGACACGCGCACCGGTGTTCGATCCGTTGCCTTCTCGCCGGACGGAACCCAGGTCGTCACCGGCAACGCGAGCGCCGACACCGTGCTGTTCTGGGACGTTGGCGTGAGCGCCGGACGCGAAATCGCCAATCTGCCCGCTGTTGCCTTCGTACCGAGCGTGGCAGAGTTCGCCGCAGACGGCCGCTCGCTGTTCACGACCGGCACCGTATGGCACCGTCTCGGTCTGGGACGCCGAGACATTGGCGCTGGAGGACACCCTGCGCGACCCCGAGCATCTCCCCCCCGACCCGGCGCCGGAGGTCCTTCCGGGCGTGCCGGTCGGATCGGGTGGCGACGTGTTCCGCATCGCCTCGACACCGGATGCATCGATGATCGCCACCATCCGGCTCGTAGGAGTACGAGCAAGGAACGGGCAGCTGGAATTGTTCAGGTCTGGGATATCGACACGGGCACCGTGACGTTCGATGTCGCAATGGGAGGATGGGCATCGGACATCATCTGGAGCGGCGACGGGCAGTATCTGGCGATCAGCGGCGGCGACGGCGAAAGCGGATCGGTTCGCGTCGTGAACCGATCCGGCCGCACAATCTCCGAGATCAACGTGCCGAACGGGTACGTCGAATCGTCGGCCTTCAGCTCAGACACCACGCGCCTGTTCATGGCGATCGAAGCTCTCGGCACCTACGACCCCCGAGCCAGCCGGGTGCAGATCGTCGACTGGCGCACCACAACGACGATTCGCACCGTGCCCGGCGAAGCCTGGGACATCGCTGCCGGACCCGTCGACGTGTTCGCAACATCATCGAACCCTCGGGCGGCAGGGCAGACCGTGACCATCTGGAACGCCGAGGATGGGCAGCAGCAGGTGTCAGTTGGTCGGGCACACCGGGACGATCCAGGCACTTGCGTTCAGCATGGACGGCGCCATGGTCGCCACCGTGAGGCGACGACGGGATCGTGCGACTGTGGGATACCTCGACCGGGTCGCAACTGCTGACCTTGGTGGGGCAGTACCCGGGGCTGATGGGCTCCGTGTCGTTCAGTTCGGACGGCACGCGACTCGCCTCTGCCGGGGCGGACGGCATCGTACGCATCTGGGCGCTCGACGAGCGCGAACTGCTCGACATCGCCGACGAACGGGTCACGCGGGTCCTGAGCACCGATGAGTGCGCACAGTACTTCCGGCACGACCACTGCACGGGCACCTGAAAGAGACTGTGTCACACATACGACGAGCGGACGCCAAAGCGGCACCCATGAGGAAGGCGATCCAGACGGAGCGCCCGTCCAATGGTGCCACGGCGGACATGGCAGGCTCGAGCGACATGGCTCAGCGAACTCGCACTCACTGGACAATTGAGAACGCTCATTGCGTGCCGCATCGTCACCCGCTGGCACCAATCGCACGTCAGCGCGAGGTGTCACATAACGCCTGTGTCCTCAACTGATCAACGCAACACGAGCCTGATTGGCGAGCATTTGGTGTCGTCGATCGGGAGGTGTTGGGGTGGTTCGGTTCTCGGAGGAGGACAAGAAGACGATCTGGGATATGCGCGAGGCCGGGGTGCCGGTCAAGCGCATCGCCAAGCATCTGGGACGACAGAACTCGTCGTTGCGGAAGTTCATCGCCGATGCCGGCGGGAGGCGTCCGACGTGCTCGGGAACGGTCTGAGCTTCGGTTGTCGCTCGCGGAGCGTGAGGAGATCTCTCGGGGTCTGGCCGCTGGGCTGGTCGTTTCGGTTGATCGCTCGCGGGATGGGCCGGTCGGCGTCGACGATCTGTCGGGAGGTGAACGTCAACGGCGGCCGGGCGAAGTATCGGGCGTTGCCCGCCGATCGCGCAGCACAACGCCGGGCGTTGCGACCCAAGCGAGCGAAGCTCGCCCAGTGCCGGCGGCTCCGCAGCGTCGTGGAGCGCAAGCTCGAGGCGCGGTGGTCGCCGGAACAGATCTCGGGGTGGTTGGCTGAGCAGTATCCCAACGACCCGGAGATGCGCGTGTCGCACGAGACCATCTATCAGTCGCTGTTCGTGCAGAGCCGAGGGCGCTGCAGCAAGGAGCTGCATGCGTGTTTGCGGACTGGTCGGGCGATGCGCCGAGCCAAGGCCTACACCAAGGGCGGTGTCGGCCAGGGCCAGCTCCGCGACATGGTGATGATCTCCGAACGTCCGGCCGAGGTCGCGGATCGGGCCGTTCCTGGTCACTGGGAAGGCGATCTGATCTTCGGCAAGAAGATGACCTCGATCGGGACGCTTGGTCGAGCGTCACAGCCGCTACGTGATCTTGTTGAAACTCCCCAACGGTCATAGTGCACCAGCAGTCCGCACGGCGATGACCAAGACGGATCTTGACGCTGCCCGCCCAGCTGCGCCGCTCGATCACCTGGGACCAAGGCAAAGAGATGGCCGAACACATCCAGTTCACGATCGACACCGGAGTGCAGATCTACTTCTGTGACCCGAAGAGTCCCTGGCAACGCGGCAGCAACGAGAACACCAACGGACTGCTTCGCCAATACCTCCCGAAGTCCTCCGACCTCTCCCAGTGCACCCAACGTGAGCTCGACGCCATCGCCCGCTCCCTCAACACCAGACCTCGACAGACTCTCGGCTGGATGACACCATCACAAGCGTTCGCCAACGCCGTTGCGATGACCGCTTGAGGACACAGCCGGTAGGTGGACGCGGCTCGGCATCGCGACTCCGAGCATCTGTGGCCAAGACCGAGGCTGAAAGCGGCTCATCGCTTCCACAGCCGCGAGTGCGCGGGGCTGCTAGAACACGATGCGTGGCCGAGCTTTGGGGTGGCGCTTACGAACAGGTCGCCCGTCGAGCATGAAGCGTCGCGTCGGGCAACGCCTTCGAACGAAGGCGAGGAATCGACGCCTCGAGGTATTGCAGGAGAAGTGGAAGCCCCTGGCACTGATTGCGTTGTCGGGGCTCGGCCTCGGCGCTGGTACCGCTCTCTTCTTCGGTGCGTTCTACGGGCGATTCGCCGCCGGAGTGGCTTTCGGCTTCTACGCGGGGGCGATGGCGATGCTCATCTATGTAGCGTTCCGCGAACTTGACGACGAGGGTAGGCGGCTGTGGACTGGCCTGGAGGGCGAGGAACAGACGGCGAGGCAACTCCGCAAGTTGCGCCGGCGGGGCTGGCGCACGGTACACAACATTCAGTTTGAAGGCTTCGACGTGGACCACGTCGCCGTCGGACCAGGTGGACTGGTGGTCGTTGATACGAAGGCCGGTGACGCGCCATGGACCTGGTATGAGGAACGAGAGATGCCTCGCAAGTGGGTTTACCAGGTTCGCCGGAACGGCCTTCACACCCGCAGTCTCGTCAGGCAGCTGACCGGTGTCGAAGCGTCCACCACCCTTCTGGTAGCAACGTGGATCAAGAGTGCACCCGACGAACACCGTTGCATCCAAGACGTGACGATCCTGCCCGGAGGCCAGCTCGTCGAGGCTGTCGTCGGTCTGCCATCGACGATGGACAAGGCGACCGTGAAGAAGATCGCCGCGTCGCTGGGCGCAAAAGCCCGGCAGTGGGACGAGGTGCGCGGCATCCAGCACGACGGATGGCTCCGTCGGGTCTTGGACTAGCACCACCTCGACGTTGGCACGGGGTCGGCCGCGAACACCTGCCGTCCCAGAACGCCGGATCGTGGGCCCGGTCAGGTCGGTGACCGCCGCCGCGCCGCGCTGGTCGTCGATCGGTATCAGATCTCGTTGAGACCGCAAGACCGGCGGGCCAGTCCGACGCTGGCAGGACGAACTCCCCGAGGCGACCGTCGCGATGCTCGTCGACTTCGGCGACGACATCGTCCGGTCGGGGCACAACAGCGTCGACAGCGCGAAGGACTACCGGGGTTACGTTGATCAGGCGCTCGTGCTGCTCGAGGAGGGCACCGCCTGGGCGGACCTCGACAGCAACGTGAAGTCCGGGTGCAGGTCGTTCATGCGCTGGGCGAAGACGGCCCGGCCGGGGAGCCCAGCGCGGCAGGCCGGTCTCGACACGGCCCGGCAGGCCTTCGCGGCGGCCGGCGCACGCTGAACCCCGCGCCGCTGCCCCAGAACGCCGGGTCGGTGCGGGCGGAAGCCCCGACCTCACCGATGCGATGCGCGCGACGCCAGATTCACAACTGCGACGGCCGGGAATAGTCGACGACATGGCCAGCTACGCGCTGAACGAATCGGCGGTGGGGCGGGCTCGCGAGCTCATCGAGGCCCGCCAGTACGTCCTCGATAGCGACTGGGGCGAGGTCCAACCGAACGCAGAAGTGCAGAACTCCTATCTCGAGCGGCATTCATGGGACGAATACGCACTGTGGCACCTTGGCTTGACCGAAGGCGCTACCGAGGGGACCAAGGCGCGCTACGCCTTCGTGTTCGGTGACTTTCGCCGGGTGCATCGAAGCGGGCTGATCGCCTGCGTTTATCGCGCGTCGGAGTGGCGTCACAAGGCCGTGGAGCTGGCCGCGGACGACCTGCTGCAGCATCTCGACCGAGCGTCGGGTACCGCGTGAAAGCCGTGGGACGCCACCGAGCGCTTCGCCTTCCAGCCGGGTCAAGTACTCGATACCCGACTCGTCGCGTTCTACCGTTCACTATCCGTCGCGTCTCCGACCGACGCAGGGTTTCGCGAAACGCAGGGTGTCCCGAAACGCTGGCTGCTGGCTAAGACGTGCGTCATCAGGTCGGCGCAGGCTCACACTCGCAGTACTCAGGCGCGTTGTGGCACTTGCTGCACAGCGGCGGCAAAGTTGAGTGTCGTTGTGACTCTTGCTTTCGCTGTATCCGGGAAAGGCAACGCGTCGAACGAAACTGTATGCGTCGACTGCAAACGAGCTCGGCGTCTCGTAATCGGCGTGCACATCGATGTTGGCGCTTCGGCGCGCTCGGGCGCGACGGGAATGGAGACGCGCCGTGCCAAAGATCGCAGACGACCGGGGCAGTTACGTCCGTCCAACGCCGATCCGTCGAGCGGGTTCGCCGGTGACAGCTTGTCGGGTCGTCGACGGGTTCGGGTTCGCTCGATCCTGAGCCCGTAAGCCGTCGAGGTACTCGTCGGGCATCGCACCTAGGTAGGCCGCCTGCCAGGCCCGCTCGTGGACGCGTGAATGGCGTCGGCGTCCTCAACCGCCGCAGGCTGGATCGTGAATGCACCGCGTACATCGTGCCTCGCGGGCCGTGGGACCATGGCTGCCGTTTCGGGCCCGGCGGTATCTGACGGTCGGCGCGTGCTACCAACGGGGAGTTATCGCACGGGCAGGAGGCTGTCGCGACCCGAGAGCGCCGACGGGATTCGGACGATCGGAATGGTCCGACTGTGTGTGTAGGGGGTTGCGGGCTGTACACCGGCGCCGTGATCGATTCGTACTTCCAGTCCGTCGGCTCTGGCGTGGTGCCGTTTGCTCGTGCTCACGCGCCCTGGGGTGACGACATGCTGCATGGCCGGTTGCTCGGCGGCCTGGCGGCACGGGCGCTCGAAGCCGAGCACGGCGCCCAGGGTTGGCGAGCGGCGAGGCTCACCGTCGACTTGTTCCGACCAGCCGCGATGGCGCTCGTGGAGATCGACGTGCGACCAATTCGAGCTGGCCGGCGCATCAAGGTCGCCGACGCGTGGATGCGTTGCGACGGTCACGACGTGGGACGAGCGACGGCGGTCTTCCTGGCCGAGAGCGAAGAACCGCCGGGACGGATCTGGCGGCCGCGGCACGAGCCGTGGCCCGAGCCCGAGTCGATCGAGACGTCCGAGGCCGGCTCCTCAGACCACGACGGCTGGTGGTTTCGGACTGTGCGGGGCGGCTTCGGCACAGGTGAGCAAACCCGGGTCTGGACCAGGGAGACGACCCGCCTCGTCGACGACGAGTCGATGTCGCCGTTCGTGCGTACCGCGCTGTCCGGCGACATCGCGTGTCCGCTCGCGAACAGCAGCGACCAGGGCCTGCATTACATCAACGCTGACTACTCGATGCTGATCGGGCGCTACCCGGTCGGTGAGTGGGTCGGTCTCGAGGTCGCGCAGCAGATCGACGCGGATGGCATCTCGATGGGCTCGGCCACGCTCGTCGACCGGACCGGACCGTTCGCCACCAGCGGGGGTGTGTCGCTGGCTCGACCACCGATGTTGACAGCGCCGTAGCTAGTGCTCCAATCACTGTGGTCAGAGCATTAGTTGAGCCGACGTCGCCGCTTCCTCCAACAGGCAATATGCGCTGCGCCAGGCAAGATTGTGAGATCGTTTTCTCCGATTCCGACTCTCGCGCTCACATGGTCAGGGCGTCCGTCGCTCGGTCGCCGTAACGGGGTCGAGTCGGAGCACGGGGATCCGGCGTTGTGCCGCGTGTGTCTGGTAGCCGGCGAACGGGGGGAACATCTCGATTCCTCGGTGCCAGGCCTGTTCGCGCGCGTGCCCGTGAAGTTCGTGAGCCTTCACGTCGCTCGTCGCCCGCGCCATGGTGATCGTGGCGTTGGGGTGTGCCTGAAGGTTGCGGTACCAGGCAGGGTGGCGGGGGCGCCCGAAGTTGGATGCGATCACGACGAGTGCCTTCCCGTCGGGGATCGCGAGCACGGGAACGGTGCGTCGCTGGCCGCTCCTGGCGCCTGTCGTGGTCAGCATTGCGATTGGCAGGCCTGACAGCCAGGACGAGAACGTCCATCGGCCGCGGGTGAGTCGGTATACGAGGCGGTCTGACGGATCTTGGATTCGCATGTACAGCCACCGCACGAGTCGCACTCCGGCGGAACGTCGCACCAACCGCTGGAACATGCTGGCGTCGTCGTACGCCATCGTCGAGGCTCTGCGACTTGTGTTGTGTTTCATGTCGGTAGGAAGAGCGTGTCGGCCACGAGGTCGGCGACGGCCAGCCCGAGCCCGGCGCCGTCAGCCATCGAGCTGCGAAAGTGCAGTCCCGACCAGACTCGGGCGTCGAGATCCTCGCCGAGTGAGCCGGAGAATCGGTCGTAGTTGCGGGTGGTCCCGGTCACAGTGCTGGACATCGCGAAGGGCACGTCGTCAGTGCCGAAGAAGGCGGCCAGCGTGGCCGTTATGGCCCCGTTGACGCACCCCGCGCCTGACGGGTATTCGGGGTGGTTGACGGTGAGCAGCGGCGTCCAGGTGGCGTCGGCCTCGGTGGCGTCGTTGCCGTCGGTGTCGGCGCGCGGGATAGCGTGGCTGGGTCGCCAGAACAGGTAGTGATACTTGGCGTCGAAGCATCCGATCGTGCCGTCGGCACCGGCGACGTGGACCATGGCCAGCATGCGCGCCGCCTCGCGGTCGTCGAGTCGCTGTTCGGCCGCGATGGCTCGCAGCGTGCGACTCCACTGGAGGAACCCGTGCTCGGACCAGAACAGGGCGGTCTCGGTCTGCTTCGCGGTCCGTTGCGTGCTGTCGAGTCGCCCATAGTCCTTGACCTCGTCGAAGTCGTGGGTGTAGGTGGCGCTGTCCAGGGCTGGGGGGCCATGGGGGCGGAGTTGGTCGGGCGACGACATCGCGAATGGGGTGACGCTGGCGAGGGCGACGCCGACGGGAGTCGTTGGAGCGACCGGCTCGAACACGCCCGGGCCGGGTGTCGGCTGCACGTACGGCACGACGTCGTCGATGCCGTCGCTGGAGCGTTGCTGGATGACGGCGTCGGCGACTTGGGTGCCGGCGTCGATACCGTTGAGCGTGGCTCGCGTCCGAGGCAGGGTGTCGAGGTAGGCGCGGTACTGCGCACCCACCTCGACGGCCAGGTGGGGTACCCGGGCGACAAGCACGTGGTGCGCTGCGGTGGCGACGGCGGCGGACAGTGATGCGGGGCGACGAACGTCCGGTGTGGCGGCGTACGGCTGGGAGCCACCTTCTAGTGCGACGACGGTGTCGTGGATGGCGACCGCGACGGTTGCCATCTGGATCTGGGCAGGGCCGGGACCCTGGCCGGCGGCAACCGTCGATTCAGCGATCGCGGTCCACGTCAGGACCGCGGCGGCACGCGGCCGGCCGTGGCCTGGACGGCCGTTCGAGCCGTCGCGGGCCGCTGCCGGACTCACGGCCAGGATCAGCGCGAAGGCGAACGCGGCCGCGCCGGCGACGCGGGTGACACGGGAACCATGTTTCATCGTTGACCTCCTCTGGGCTGGGGATGGGTCGGGGGGATGTTGGCGTTGCCCCGAAAACGTTGTCGGGGTCGTAGTTGGCCTTCAACGCAGTGAGCCGTCGCCATTTCTCCGGCCCGTACGCGCCCAGCCGCACGCGGTCAGGCGGATCGTCGTCGCTGGCGAAGTTCACATAGACGCCGCGGCTGAACGGCTCGAGCGCGGCGAAGAACTCGCCCACCCATTCGACGTGGCGGCCGGGCTCTGGATCGTCGGGAAGCCACGCGGCGGCGATGTTGATGTCGTGGGAGGCGTCACGTCCGCTGAAGGCGGTCGCCGCTTCGTCCACCCGCCCAACGGCGCCGCCGAGCGTGAAGATCGGCACCGTCGAGAGCGGGGACGTGATCGCTGCGGCGTGCTCGACGATCCGGTCGATCAGGTCGTCCCCGAGCGGAGGCAGGCGATGTGATCGCCAGTGGTAGTGGTTCCCATGCTGCGCCGCGGCGTCGAACATCTGCTGGTGCGTGACGTACGGCTTCGAGCCGACCAGGTCGAGGACGGGCTTTCCGAAGCGACGGACGTCGGCGACCACACGCTCGCCCTCGTCGATCGGTCCCGCGTAGCAGACCACCACGGCGACGATGGGACGGCCGTGCAACTCGGACGGGAGCGCGGGCACGGCCGGTGCGAGACGCAGGTTGGCCATGATCCCGAGCTCATCGGGCGCCGCCGCGGCGACATCGCGGAGGAGGGCGAGCACGTCGGCGGCGTCGTCCATCTCCCACGCCACCAACCCGGCGAGGATCTCGGGCCCGAGCGGATGCAGGCCGAGCTCGAACGAGGTGACGATCCCGAAGTTGCCGCCGCCACCCCGCAACCCCCAGAAGAGGTCCTCGTTCTCGTCATTGCTGGCGAGCACGACCTGCCCGTCGGCGGTGACGACATCGGCCGACATCAGGTTGTCGATCGTGAGGCCGAAGCGTCGCATGAGGTGTCCGATGCCGCCGCCGAGCGTCAGTCCGCCGACACCGGTGTGGCTCACGATTCCGCCGGTGGTCGCCAGCCCGAACGTCTGGCTCTCGCGGTCGAGATCGGCGTTCAGGCAACCACCCTGGACGTGGATGGTCGACGTCGTCGGATCGACACGCGTGCCGGTCATGGCCGACAGGTCGATGACGATGCCGTCATCGCACACGGCGTGTCCGGCAACGGAGTGCCCACCGCCACGCACCGCGACCGCTAGGTCGTGTGTTCGGGCGTGGCGCACCGCGGCTGTGACGTCGGCGGTGCCCGTGCAGCGCGCGATGAGGCGCGGACGACGATCGACGGCGCCGTTCCAGACGCGACGGGCCTGGTCGTAGACGTCGTCGGCGGGAGTGATGACGGCGCCGTGGAACCCGTCGATCACGACATCGTTGGCGAGAATGGTCATGCCACCAGCATCCGCGCCCGCCGGCGGCGCGGCTAGTACTGGTTCAGTAGCTGCACGACGACGAGCCTGCACTTACGCTTTTCGACATGACGGGGTATGGCCAGTTCTGTCCGATCGCCGTCGCCGCGGAGGTGCTCGCTGAGCGATGGAACGTCCTCGTGATCCGAGAGTTGCTCTACGGCAGCCAGCGCTTCAACGACCTGCGTCGCGGCCTGCCGCTCATGTCTCCGTCGATGCTCTCCAAGCGCCTCAAGACCCTCGAACGCGCCGGCCTCGTCACACGACGCACCGACCCTGACGGCAGCGTCGCATACGTGCCGACGGATTCTGCTGAGGAGCTGCGCCCGATCCTCGGCTCCATTGCCGACTGGGGGCTGAGGTGGAGCCGAGGTGTGCTCGACCCCCAGAACTTCGACGCCAGCCTGCTGATGTGGGACATCCACCGCAAGGTCGTTCCTGAGGCGTTCCCCCCAGACCGCGTCGTGGCCGAGTTCCGCCTCCGCGGCGCGAGCCGCGGCAAGAATCGATACTGGCTCGTGCTCGACGACGGCGCCGCCGATCTGTGCCTCGTCGACCCGGGTTTCGACGTCGACGTGCTCGTCGAGGCCCACATGCGGACACTTGTCGCCTACTGGTTGGAGAAGATCGAGTTCGACGACGCCATCCGATCCGGAGACGTCCAACTCACGGGCCCCCGACACCTCCTCCGAAGCTTCCCGACCTGGTTCCGCCGGTGCGGCGTCGCCGCCCATTGACGAACCGTCGACCATTCCCCTTCCGGGACCCGACTGGGCGTGGAGTGACGATGGCGTGATCGGCACGACGTAGAGGTTCGCCGTCGACGTGGCGAGCGTGCACGTGATGCACTAGCGATGTACCGTGCGCGTGGTGGTCGTCTCGTCATGCGCGACGACCATCAGGGCAATCTTCGCTCGTCTGGACGCGTGCGTGTCCGGTCTGGCGGGGGGCGGAGCCCGCCAGATGCTAGCGGGACGTGAGATCATGGCGCCGGGCGACAGACCATGGGAGTGATCGACGAGCCTGCCCCAGTCCGGATGTTCGCTACGGCCGTTCAGGTGCCCGCAGTCGAACGTCGGGCACGACGGGTTGGCGATACCGACCTCTGGTCTGCGTTCCGGGTCGACGAGCAGTTGCGACCGTTCGCAGACACGTTCACGATCCTCGGGCCGGATTCTCGCCTCTGGTTGTTCTCCTCGAACCCAGCAAACATGACCCCGACCTCGTCGTGTCCGTGGTGGCCGCTCTCTACTCGTTCGAGCTCGCCGCCGTGGTCGATGAAGACCCGCTGGGCACGCGTCCGAGTAGTTGACGCGCGGACAGAACGCGTACACAGATCGGCGGATGTTGGGGTCGGCGCGCGACACGCGCAGAACCCTTTGGTGTCTCCGCGTGTCGGCGAAGAGTGGGCGGCGTCTGCCCGGAGACGCGCGTCCGTCAGCCAGCGATAGATGACGGAGGCCGGGCGTTATGCGGGCTATTCGGATGCCCGCCCGGCGGCGTCCGGACATCAAAAGCGCCGCCTCGGTCAGGCGAGCTCGTTCGTGGAAGCGTCAGATGCTGACGAACCGGTCGGCGTTCTCGATGAGCCGAGCGACATCGGGTGGTGTGACCCACTGTCCGCCGATCGCCGTCAGGTCTTCGTCGGTCGCCTCACGGGCGACCGCACATCCCTTTCAAACGTAGATCGGCAGGTTGTGCTGTTGCGCCTTGGCGAGCAGGTCGCGCACGGGTGGCACTCCGACGCCCTCCAGGCTTTCGCGCACGGCGGTCTTGAGCAGTTCGGTGGCGTCTCCGGCAAGTACGACGCCGACGTCGTGACCGACTTCCAGCGAACCGTTGACGGCGAGGTGAAGTGGAATCGAGGCCCGAGTCGGGTCGGAGGTGCCAGCCGTGGTCATGTAGAGCATCCGCATGAGCAGAGCGTAAGCCCTTGTCGGTCGCCGCCGTGCCAAGAGCCCTCGAAGCGGGTGGCAGGCGGCGCAGGGCAGGACGCGACTGCAACCGCGCCCGTGTAACGTGCGAACCGGCGATAGCGGATGGTCGCGACCTATTCCCGCGGATATCGGACGGGTTGCCGATTAATCCTCGGCGTCGGAGTAGTCATTGTCGGCATGACTGCTTCTTGTCCGTTTGAACATCTCGCCCGGTTCGGGGTCCTGGTCGGCTCGTGGCGGCTCGAGGCGCACACATCGCCGCACTGGCGTGGAACGATTCCTGGCGAGGCGACGTTCGAGTGGTTCGACAACCAGGCGTTTCTCATCCAGCGGCTGTCCGTGCCGCCGCCATTCCCAATCGGGCTCTACGTCATCGGCGGCCGCGAGGATGGCGACCACCCGGGCTCGGGGTCAGGCGAC
Source organism: Ilumatobacteraceae bacterium (assembly GCA_963776935.1). Taxonomy (GTDB): domain Bacteria; phylum Actinomycetota; class Acidimicrobiia; order Acidimicrobiales; family Ilumatobacteraceae; genus JALOLG01. Next base: position 214,066 of record CAVZOP010000003.1, read on the forward strand.
ACACTCGCTCACTACTTCGACTCGCGCAACGTCGTCCGCGTGTTCAACACGTCGTTCGCCGGCGGCGTGTGGACCGTCTGGCGCGACTCGCCCGGGTTCGACCAGCGTTACGTGGGCCGGCTCGCGGAGGACGGGTCGCGGATCGACGGCAAGTGGGAGATGCGCAACGACGCGGGACTGGTTTGTCGACTTCCACCTCGACTACAGGCGCGTCCACTGACTGGGCGGTCGTCGAACGACACGACCGTCGATCTGATCGGATCACCGTATGGCCGGCGGTACCGGACGCGACGAGGCGGTATTACCGGGCGCGCTCGTTCAGACAGTGATCCCGCGCATCCTCGTCGGCCGGGCGCCGTGGGGTCGTTCGCCCGTTTCATTCATTCCGGGTCCGGGATGGAGTGTCACCGTGCTTCCCTGCGCTCCAACCGTGATCCGTCAGCAGCTCGCCGGCGCGAACCATCGGCTCCATCTCGAGCGGGGTTGCCATCGAATCGTTCCAACGATTGAACACACCGAACATGCACACCACACCCAGGATCTCGACGATCTCCTCCTCCGACCAATGCCGCGCGAGCTCGGTATACGAGGCGTCGGTGACGGCGTTCGGAACCGACGCCGCATCCAACGCGAAGCTGAGCGCCACCTTCTCGCGCTCGCTGAACAACGGGCTCGACTGGTGCTCGTAGATCGCCTGCATCTTCTCGTCGTCCACGCCCAGCCGCGTCGCGCTCACCGCCGTGTGCGCCCGGCAGTACATGCACCCCGCAGCGAAGCTCGCCATGTGGGCAATCAAACGCTTGAACCCGACATCGACGCGACCGTTGGGATCGAACACCGCCCGATTCAGCTGCACCACAGCACCCGCAATCGCTGGCACCCGCTGCATCGTCAACAAGCTGTTGGGCACAAACCCCAACGTCGTCGTGAAGTGCTCGAGCGTCGCCCGTAGATCAGGATCGGGGCACTCTTCCAGCGGGATCGGGGCCATACGCGCCACAACAACTCCTTGCACCAATCAGTCGAACGGACAGAGTGTGCGCTCGACGCGTGCTCAAATCAATCGACATGTCCCACCTTGTGGAACGCCTCGTGCACCGGTCGTCCGGCGTTCTGGCCGAAGGCATGATGTTGGCGGCCGTCGGCGCTTCGGTGTGTCCGCGACCCGGCACAGTGGGAGACGTCTGCCCGGAGACGCGCGTCCGCCAGCCGGCGATAACGGACGGTCCTCGTCGCATGTGCGGCGCGATACTCGGATACCCCGCACAGACCACAAGAGCCACACTTGGGTCGTGCCGGAGCCAAGCGGATTCCGCGTTCGAGGAGCGGAGCAATGGCGAGGTCGTGATCCGCCATCACGGTCGTGTAGCCACGATCCTTCGAGGTCGCAGGGCGGCGCTGTTTCTCGACGAGGCGACGACAGGTAATGTCCAGGAGCGGATGGCTCGTCTGACGGGGAACTACAAGCGCGGCAACGAGCGAGACAACGATCCCGCACGTGGGTGGGGTTGACGAGTCCGACTGCCGGCGATGGATGACGCGCCGCGGTTGAGGGTGGGGCGGCTTTATTCGGACGGTCGGGCGGAATTGTCGATCCGTCGTTGCAGGCCTGGTGGCCAGTGACACGCGTAGTGCCGCTGGAGGTCGTCTCGTCGCCAGTCCACGCCGGTGATGACCGCTCGACAAGATGCCGCGCCGCAGGTGCACTCCATCCGGAAGGTGGCGTCGTCGGAAATCGTTCCGTAATCGATGGTGAGCTCGTCGCCTGGATCGACAGGCCGTCTCGTCACCAGCTCATAGGCGCCGACGGACCATATGTTCGGTTCGCAGCTGTGATTGCCGTAGTGGGCGGTCGTCCCGGGTGGCAACACGATGTGCGTGTCGTCACCGACCGCGACCGTGTCGATGTAAACACCGTCGGCCGCGGCGGCGAACAGGTGGTGGAGTTCGGCGGTACTGACGAGCCGCCCGCCGAGGCGGATCACGACGACGCCGACGTCCAGCCGGGTGGTCGCGAAGAGGCCGTCGCCAGCGACGCGTGAGCGGCGGACCTCGACGCACGGATGAATCCAGACGTCGTCAGCTGGCTCGGCACCGCGATCCATGCGACCCAGTCAACCTGGGGCGCCGAGACCCGGCGTTACCGGACGCGTGGGGCGACGGGATATTCGGACGCGGTATTCGGACGCCCGCCGGGGCTTCGGTGCGCCCCGGCCTGGAGCAGTCTCCGCTGAACGGCGCCGCAGCTGCCGTCGCCGATCCCGCGGCGGTGTTGGCAGTCACGGCGCGGCGGAGCAGTCGTTCGTTTGTTTCGGTGACGGCTGCGAGGCCGATCATCGCCGGGATGGTGAAGATCGCGATGGCGTCGCCGACGGAGAGGTGGGTGCCGGCGAGCCCGCCGACGGCGACGGGGGTGATGAGGAAGGCGACGCGCATGCCGGCGGTCATCGTGCCGAGTCCGGCGCCTCGGCGTCCGAGGAGTCGGGCGGCGTCGTCGTAGAGCCTGGGCATGAAGGTGGCGACACCGATGCCGACGAGGAGGAAGCCGACGATCGATGCTCGGTCGTTGGGGACGAGCGCAGCGATGATGACGCCGATGGTGGCGATTCCGAGGCTGAGGCGGTGCAACCCCGACACGGCCGAGGCGAACAGGTACGCATCCGCCCCAGACCTGGCGCTTGACTCCCGAGTCCCATGCAGGCGATCAAACGCTGTCGCCGATGGTGTTGCGGCTGCCGTAGGTTCGATGCCATGGAGTACCGCACCCTGGGCAGCACCGGGACGATCGTGTCGGCACAGTGTCTCGGCGCGATGACGTTCGGCGACGAGAGCGACGAGGAGACCGCGCATGCGCAGCTGGACCTGTTCGTCGAGCGTGGCGGGAACTTCGTCGACACTGCCGACGTGTATTCGCGTGGGCGCTCGGAGGAGATCATCGGCCGGTGGCTGGCGGCCCGTCCCGGCGTCCGCGACCGGCTCGTCATCGCCACCAAGGGCCGCTTCCCGATGGGCGACGGACCGAACGACGCCGGCTTGTCCCGCACCCATCTGGGCCGCGCGTTGGACGCCAGCTTGCGTCGCCTCGGGGTCGACGCCGTCGATCTCTACCAGGCTCATGCCTGGGACCCGCTGACCCCTGTCGAGGAGACCCTCGGCTTCTTCGACGACGCCGTGCGCGCCGGAAAGATCCGTTACGTCGGGGTCAGCAACTTCGTCGGGCTGGCAGCTGCAGAAGGCCGCCTTGCTGGCCGGTGACGCAGCGCCGATCGTCACCCTTCAGCCGCAGTACAACCTGCTCGTCCGCGACATCGAGTTGGAGATCGTCGACGTGTGCCGCAACGAGGGCATCGGGATCCTGCCGTGGTCGCCGCTGGCCGGCGGCTGGCTGACCGGCAAGTACGCCCGCGACGAGCCACCGGCGGGCGCCACTCGACTCGGCGAGAACCCCGACCGCGGCATGGAGGCGTACGGTCCGCGCAACGCCCAGGAGCGCACGTGGCGGATCGTCGACGCCGTCCGCAAGGTGGCCGACGGGCGCGGCGTGTCGATGGCACAGATCGCCCTCGCCTGGGTGGCCGCTCGCCCGGCGGTGACGTCGGTGATCCTCGGCGCTCGCACCCTGGCCCAGCTCGACGACAACCTCGGCGCCGCTGACCTGCGCCTGTCGGACGAGGAAACCGGATTGCTCACCGAGGTGAGCACCGCGCCGATCTCCGACTATCCCTACGGCCAGCCCGGCATCGACCAGCGCTCCCGCAAACTCGGCTCCTAGACCGCGATTTTACGGCGCTGTCGGGAATAAAGCCGACGACGGCGGCAGCGCACAGCGTCGGTCATGCTACCGACATGAGCGGTAGCGGGATGTCTTGCGAGTCGAGACGAAAGTCTCTATGACAATCGGGCCAACTCGTCTTGCCTGGAGTGCGATGACGCAATTTCGATGTCCAGAGCGACAACTGGCACTCATCGTTCGCGAAACCGGCTCGCTCGACAACGTCGATGATTGCGTCGACGGGGTGCGCTCGAGCGTGGTATCGGTATGCCGGGTGTTCGATCATCGGACCGGTTCAGTGAGCGAGGAACCGCTGTGATTCAGCGCACGATCTCGGTGCCGCCAGAGCACCTGTTCCCGCCGGACGAGTGGCGGATCGTCGAGGCGCGATGGACTCCCGGGTTCGCCGCCCGAGCCGAGACGGCGCTGGCGCTGTCCAACGGCTATCTCGGTGTCCGCGGCTGTCCGGACGAGGGGCGTCCAGTGCTGGCGCCGGGCATGTTCATCAACGGTTTCCACGAGACGTGGCCAATCATCCACGCCGAGGACGCGTACGGTCTGGCGCGCGTCGGCCAGACCATCGTGAACGTTCCCGATGCGACGATCATCGAGTTGTACGTGGACGACGAGCCACTGTTCTTACCGACGGCCCGAACACCCGAGTATCTCCGCGTCCTGGACATGCGCAACGGCGTCCTCACTCGGGATCTCGTGTGGGCGACGCCGTCGGGCAAGCATGCGCGTGTTCGCAGCACACGGCTCGTTTCCTTCGAGCACCGTCATGTGGTCGCCGTCTCCTACGAGGTGACCATGGACGAGCGCGCCAGTGATCATCCGCTCACGCGTCGTCAACCGGGCGAATCCCGTGGCGGAAGGTGCCGAAGCAGAGGGCGCCCGGAACGATCCGCGCCTCGGCACTCGGCTCGGTCGCCGCGTGCTCGACGCGCTCTTGGTGGAGCAGGAGGGAGAACGTCTGGTGCTGGGCTATCAGACGCTCCAAAGTGGGATGACGCTCGCCGTCGTCGTCGATCACGTCCTCGATGTATCGAGTCCGCACCAGGTCTCGGTGAACATTGACCCTGACGCGTCCGAGTTCGTCGTGGCTGTCGACGCCGAGCCCGGCCTACCCGTCCGGCTCGTGAAGTATGCCGCCTACCAGAGCTCGCGCAGCGTCGCGGTCGAGGAACTCGCCCGGCGGTGCCGACACACGCTCGGGCGCGTCACCGCGGCCGGCTTCGAAGCGCTGGTAACCGCCCAGCGGAGCTGTCTGGACCGGTTCTGGGATCGTGCCGACGTGACCGTAGAGGACACCGTCTGGCATCCGGTCCGAATTCAGCAGGCGGTCCGCTGGAACGTCTTCCACCTCGCTCAAGCAACATGGCGTGCCGAGGGTGCCGGCATCCCGGCCAAGGGCCTGACCGGCGACGCCTACGACGGGCACTACTTCTGGGACACCGAGACGTGGGTACTGCCGTTCCTCGCCTACACGCAGCCGCGCATCGCACGGAACCTGCTCCGGTTCCGCCAGAGCATGCTGCCGATCGCGCGTCTGCGCGGGCACGCGAGCTCGACCTGCGCGGAGCCTTGTTCCCGTGGCGGACGATCCGCGGCGACGAGGCGTCGGCCTACCACCTGGCCGGCACCGCGGAATTCCACCTCAACGCCGACATCGCGTACGCGATCCGGCGCTACATCGACGTTCGCGGCGATCTCAGTTTCCTCGTCGAGACCGGCGCCGAGATCCTCGTCGAGACCGCGAGGATGTGGGCCGATCTCGGCTTCTACGGTGATGACGGGCGCTTTCACATCCACGGTGTCACCGGACCCGACGAATACACGACGATGGCCGACGACAACGCCTTCACGAACCTGATGGCTCGTCTCAACCTGCGCTACGCCGCTTCAACGCTTCGGCGCCTCGAGGCGGAGAACCCAACTGCCTACGCAGGAATCGTGGCCGAGGTGGTGCTCGATCCGTCAGAGCCCGACGAGTGGGAGCGCGCCGCCGATCAGATGTACGTCCCGCATGATCCGATCAGGGGGATCACACCACAGGACGCCACGTTCCTCACCCACGAGCGATGGGACCTGGACGCAACGTCGCCCGAGAGGTTCCCGCTCCTGCTGCATTACCACCCCCTCACCCTGTACCGCCGGCAGGTGCTCAAGCAGGCCGACGTCGTAATGGCGATGTTCCTGCTCGGCAACGAGTTCACGATCGAGGAGAAGCGACGCAACTTCGACTACTACGACCCGATCACCACCGGGGACTCGTCGCTGTCCGCCAGCATCCAGTGCATCGTCGCTTCGGAGATCGGCAACGAACACGCAGCATGCCGCTACTTGGACCTCGCGCTGCTCATGGACCTGGCCGACGTCGCCGGGAACGTCTCACAGGGCGTGCACATCGCGTCGGCAGCCGGTGCCTGGATGGGCCTCGTCTTCGGCTTCGGGGGCGTCCGCGACTTCGACGGCCAGCTCACGTTCGACCCGCACCTCCCCCAGCGGTTCCGCTCCCTGGGCTTCTCACTTCGCTTTCATGACCGCCAGCTACACGTCCGGCTCGCCCACGACGTCGAGCACTTCGCGCTGATGGAAGGCGAACCACTCGAGATCGTCATCCGAGGCAAACCGCACCTGCTCACCACCGAGGCCGCCGTCGAAGTCGACCGACGGACAACGGGGTGAACCCGGTCTCCGTGAACCAGTCCGAGCACTCACTAATGTGCGAACAGCCCGACCAGTTCGTCGACGTCATGGCGACACCGTCCGCGCCCCCACAGCCCCGACCGATTGAGCCTCGCACGGTCGTTCACCTACCACTCCACGCTGTCACACCATCGGTCAGGGAATACCTCAGTCAGGGGATACCGAGGAGGTGCGGTGATGACGATACGACTGCAGGCGACGCGACACGATTTGCAGTCCTCCGCGACAACCGGGATCATGGCGGCCCGAGCTGACGGGCTGACCAAGATCTACGGCGAGGGAAACACACGGGTGGTGGCCCTCGACCACGTCGACATCGGCTTCGAGGTCGGCAGATCGACGACGATCATGGGGCCGTCGGGATCCGGCAAATCGACGCTGTTGCACTGCATGGGCGGGGCTCGACTCGGTCAGCGACGGCGAGGCTCGCGTCGGCGACACGGTCATCTCCGAGCTGTCCGACAAGCAGCTCACGCTGCTGCGCCGGCAGCGTCTCGGCTTCATTTTTCAGAAGTTCAACCTGGTGCCGACGTTAACCGCAGAGGAGAACATCCTCTTGCGCCGTGATCTGCTGTTCCTGAACGGCAACCTGAATGCCGCGGGGGAGACGGCGGCACGTGTTTCGGTGACTCCGGAGGCCCGGTCTTCGAGGGATCGGGACCGGTCATCGTGGCTGTCTTCAGCTTCATGCAGGACCCCTGCCACAACATCGAAGGAAACGTAGGCCTCGACACGTTGTCGGCCCGGTCCTTCGTGGGGCAGTTCGTGGAGCTGCCCTGACGACGTCCGGCGCCCTTTGCCACGCACCTCTGGAGCCCAGACAGTGAATCGAACCCTGGACGACCCGCCCCGCGTGGCCGGGGCGTCCGTCGCCGGTCCGCTTCACGGTCCGGATGACCTGCAGCGCCATGTCCGAATTCGCGCGCCCGATAACGCGTGGCGTGAGACCTCTACCGGGCGTCCGGGAAGTGCCGTTCCTGGCCACCCGCACGTGCACTGCGCGATGTCTGAATTCGCGTGGCCGCTACCGCCAGCCTCGGCGCGCCCCGGCGGCCTCCCGCTCCCGCACCCGTCCTCCCGGCACAGGGACGCCGATAATGCACGAAGCCGTAACCTCGCTCGTTGCGGCCGCGGACCTGCTCGACTTCGGCTCTTACCGGGTGCCCCATATCGCTCACCAAGCGCAGCGTGGAAGCGTGCCACCAATCGCCGCGTGGGTTCGGCCTTTGGTTGTGGGGCTGCGCTTAGCCCTCGCTGCTGTGAGACCGGCCGAGCGGGCGACCCGACCAGGAGAACGATGGAGGCCACCCAGTTCACCACCAAGGCAACTCAACATGTCCACCTGGGATGCGTTCGTGGCGTTGGTGGAAGCCAACGGCGGCATCTTCGGCGGCTGCTGGTGCATGGGCTTCCATCCCGAGGAACCACCCACCTCGACGCCCCCCAGCCGCACCGGGAGCAGAAACTCGACCGTGTCCGGGCCGGGACCACGCACGCGGCCCTCGTCTTCGACGGCGATGACTGCGTCGGCTGGTGCCAGTTCGGGCCGCCCGACGAGAACTTTGCATCAAGAACCGCAAGGAGTACGAAAAGCAGCTGGACGAGCTGCCCGACTGGCGGATCGCCTGCTGCTTCGTCGGCAAGGGCCATCGCCGCCAAGGAGTTGTGGCCGCCGCGCTCGCCGGCGCGTGCGAACTGATCGCCAGTCTCGGCGTGGACCGTCGAGGGCTACCCGGAACCCGCCGGCGACGTGCCCGCCGGCTTCCTCTACCACGGTGTGCGCTCGACCTTCGAACACGCGGGGTTCCGCGGTGGACCGCAAGATCGGCAAGCACCGCTGGGTCGTCACCACCCACGTGGCCCCATCGTGACCGGCGGAGGCTGCCACCAAACGCCTCCTCCAGGTCGCTGATATGCGCCGGGTGCGTCCGGACGGTCCGCTAGCTGTGACGACCGGACACGTTGTCCCTGGCGTGGTGGTGTTCGTGGCTGCGGTTTGAGGTGAGCCGTCCTTGCGAGGCTGTGGGTCTTCGACAACTCACATCTCGCAAGGGGAGGACTCGTGTCCAACGTTAGAACCCAGCATCCGAACGGGGCCCTGACTCCGCGAGGGCGGCGTGCGGATGGTGGGCCTGCGTGCTGGAGCAGCGCTGGTTGATCGAGGCCGACCGCCGACCGGTTCCAGGTCGACGCGAAGACGGTGCGCAAGTGGCGTAACCGGTTCGTCGCCGCCGGCGGCGCCATCCTCGACCAAACCTTCGGTCGTGCCATCGAGCGCCGAGATCCGCTGTTAGCGGGCGGCGCGATTCCGACAGCGTGGCGCGAACCTGACGAGCGCCAGGACCCGCACTTCCCGAAGATGCTGGCGGCTCGATCGTGTGGTCATGAGCACGCGGCGAGCCGGGTGGGTGGGGCGGCGGTCTCGACGGCGGCGAGCACGGCGTCGGGAGCGTCCGGGCCGACGCACACAGCGACGATGTCGGCGCGTTGGTCCCACGGGGCGAGCTGACCGGCGATGGCGTGTCGGTCGCCGATGGCGGCGAGTTGGTCGACAAGCGGGTCGGCTTCGCGCGGCCAGTCGAGGGCGCCGGGTGCTGGGCGGGGGTTGGCCGCCCGTATGGCGCGGACCTCGTCGTGGTAGCCGAGTGAGGCGACGAAGTCGGGATAGAGGGGGCCCATGCCGGTGAGGTACCAGCCGACGAGCTGCTCGGCGGCTCGCTGACCGTTGTTGCCGACGGCGACCACCGGGCCGGCGATGAGGGTGGGATCCCCAGGCGCCGCGGCGGCTGCGGTCGAGCGGACGGTGTCGATGCGGTCGAGGGGGACGAGGGCGGGGTACCAGCCGTCGGCGCCGCGCATCGCCGTGGCGGTGGCGCGTGGGGCCGAGGGCGGCGACCCAGATCGGCAGGTCGGGTCGGGCGGACACACCGAGGCGTAGGCCGCGGCCGCCACCGGTGGGTGTGATGCGTTCGCCGTCGAGCAGGGTGCGGACCTGGCTGAGGGTGTGGGCGAGCCGGGCGGCGGGCCGGTGGAAGGCGACGTCGTGGAACTGTTGGGCCAGGGTTGGGGTGCTGGTGCCGAGGCCGAGGGTGAACCGTCCGCCGGAGAGGTCGTCGAGGGTGGCGGCCATCATGGCGATCGTGGCGGGGCTGCGTCCCCAGATCGATGTGATGCCGGTGGCGATGCGGATGCGGGTGGTCTTGAGGGCGATCTCGGCGAGGACGACGCCGGCGTCGAACCCCCACCCTTCGGGGATGAGGACGGTGTGGTAGCCGAGCTGGTCGGCGAGGACGGCGGTGTCGACGATGAGATGGCGGCGCTGCTCCATCGGGGTGAACACGAGGGCCCGCTGGGGACGGGGATCGAGGCGGCGCAAGGTCATGATGTCGGCTCCTGGGCGATGGTGAACAAGGTGGAGGTGGCGGCGGCTCGTTCCGGCCGGCGCAAGGTCGATGAGCGCGGCGGCGACGTTGATCATGTCGGCGTAGCGGTTTGTGGCGCGGCTGACGACCACCGCCGTGGCGTCGTCGGGCACCGTCTCGCGGACGTCGACGGCGAGCTCCCCGGTGACGATGCTGCCGTCGTCGTAGCTTGCTCACACAGTCGAGTAGCTGCCGGGTCTCGTGGAGTTGTTGTGATCGCGGTCGATCTTGCTCGTCAGGCGTGGGCGGTGCCGGCGATGTGGGTGTTGAAGGGGACGAAGGGGGTGTGGAGTCGGTAGGGCTCGATGTCGACGCTGGCGAACCCGGCGGCGCGGATGAGGCCCTCGAGGTCTCGTTCGCACGAGCACCCTTCGAACGTCCAGGCCCACGCACGACGCAGCGCCCGTTGCAGGGTGCGGGTGGGTGTGCCGGCTGGCGCGGCGACGTGTTCGACGAAGTGGTAGGTGCCGCCGGGTCGCAGGATGCGGCGGATCTCGGCGAGGACGTCGGCAGGGTCGGTCACCGAGCAGAGCACGAGTGAGGAGATCACGCTGTCGACGCTGTGGTCGGGCAGGTCGGTGCGCTCGGCGACACGGTCGTGGAGGTCAAGGTGCACGCCTCTGCGTTCGGCGGCGGTCTGCAGCCGTCGGTGCATGTGGGGGTTCGGTTCGATGGCGACGAGCGTCGTCCCGGGAGACAGGTAGCGGAGGTTCGCACCGACTCCGGAGCCGAGCTCGACGACCTGCTGGGGCAGCTCGCCGAAGACGCGCCGTTTGTGCTTGCGGAGGTTCCACTCGAGGTACGGGCCCATCAGGCTGAAGAACGCGGCGTTGAAGCGGCCACGCGCCCCGTGCACCTCGAACCCCGTCGCGGGTGACATGGCCATTTCGGAATCGATCACAGAAGGTCCTGACGTCGGATGTAGGTGGTCCCTGGCACTGTGCGCCGATCCGGCCGGCATGTCAGGCGTGGAACTACCCCAACGTCGAAGAACCTGTCAGGGCCGATCGCGCTGAGCGACGTACCAAGCAGCGACCTGGGCACGAGACCGGAACCCCAGGCGTAGGCGGATCCGTTCGACGTGACCCTCGGCAGAGCGCTCGTCAATCCCCAGCCGCGTCGCGATCTCCCGGTTGGTGCACCCTTGGCTCACCAGTCCCGCCACCTCGCGTTGGCGAGCCGTCAGCACGTCGGCGCGACGCCGTGGTGGCGGGAGGCCAAGGAACCGGTGGACCACGCGCACCAGCTCATGCGAGTCGCCTGCGTACGGGAGATGCGATCGGCCCGGCAGGACCACGAGCTCCGCACCGCTGACGCCGCGAGCGAGCGCTTCGCCCTGGGCGACGGGTGCGGCCCGATCGTCGGCTCGGTGCACCACCAAGGTCGGGGCCCGCACCTCGGCGAGCAGGTCGCTGACGTCGAGCTCGTAGCTCAACGCCAGCAACGCTCGGGCGGTGGCGGCGCTGGAGCAGGCCCGCTGGTAGCGAGCGAGCTCGGCACGAGTCGCGCTGTCGGCGTCGGGGGCGAAGATGTCGGTCAACACGTCCGAACCCAGTCCCCAGTGCGACTCGATCAGCCCCAAGACGTGGTTCCGCACGGTCGCCGGGGACAACTCAGCCCCGCGTGCCCACCCGCCGTACAGCACCAACCGCCGGACAGTGTCGGGGTGCGCCGCCGCCCACGCCACGGCCACCGACGCCCCCATCGACGTGCCCATCAGATCGAACGGTTCCGTCCCGAGCGTCGCGACGACCGCCGCGAGCTGCTCGAGCTCCAAGGCCAACGACGGTGGCCGTGCCGTTGCCGCCGACAACCCGCAGCCCACACGGTCGTAACGCACGAGTCGACACCCCTGCGCCAACGCCTCGTAGAACACCCGCTCCGCCGGCAGCTCCCAGCTCAGCTCCAGATGCGAGAGCCAACCCATCACATACACCATCGGCCGGCCCGCACCGACCGAGGCGTACGACACGCCAGTGCCATCGGCCAGCATCACCCGACCGAGCCGCTGCTGCACCGCACCATTGTTGTTCACACCAGCGCCGCGACCCCGGTCAGGCTCACGGCCCGATCACTCGGGATGCCACACGGAGCCCCCGACGCACCGGCGGGAGGCCGGCTCTCGGCGTCGGGCGGGCACAGTCGCTGAACATGCTGGCGGGGTCCGCAAACGTCGGGGATATTCCCGGCTCGCCGTGTCCTCCAACGCTGGCTCGAGGACGAAGCGCCGAGGCGATTCGTTCGGCTCGCGTCATGCCGAAAGCTGAGCCGTCGTTCGGTCGCGTCGTTCTGTGCTAGATCCCGAACGCCGATCGCCGAATCAGGGCGCACGCCGGAGTCATAGGCGCACTCGCTCGCCGCGAGGCAGCAGGAGAGGATCCACACCTCGCACCCCCGGCACACACGGGCGTCGGACGGGTCGGTGGAGGACTCACACAACCGCCCGGCAGGCGCGGACGATACTGGTCCGATGGCCAACCACGCGGTCAACGTGCTCATGCTCGGCGCGCCGGGATCGGGCAAGGGCACGCAGGGCAAACGGCTCGCCGAACGCTACAGCGTGCCCCACCTGTCGAGTGGCGAACTGCTCCGTGTTCACGTGGGTGCGGGCACCGAATTCGGCCGGGCTGCCGATGGCGCGATGCGTCGAGGCGACTTGATCGCCGACGACGTCGTGATCGCCATCGTCCTCGAAACCGTGCTCGGCCCTGACGCCGGCAACGGGTTCGTCCTCGACGGATTCCCACGCACGGTGCCGCAGGCGACGGCTGCCTACGAGGTGGCCAGCCGCCACGGCATCACCCTCAACGCCGTCGTGCTGCTCGACCTCCCGCTCGACCTGCTCACGGACCGCCTCACCGCGAGGGGCGAGCAGACGGGCCGCGCCGACGACACGCTGGACACCATCCGCCACCGCATCGAGGTCTACCTCGACAGGACCCTGCCGCTCGTCGACTACTACGCCGGCCGCCGCATCCTGTGCCGCGTCGACGCCACCGGCACGATTGACGAGGTCACCGCCCGAGTGTTCGCCGCCGTCGACAACCAACTGACCGCCGCGACGTGACCATCACCCAGACGGATGGGGATCCCACACCCAGACGGATCGGGATCCCACACCTCCGTGAGCGATCCCTTGCGCCCAGCGATCGGACCGTACCCACAACGAGGGGATGAGCACGACGGCATGAGCTTCCGACTGTCACCGACGCACACCCCACGTCGGGTCGCGAACAACCAAGCATGACCGGCACGACGCCGCAGCCAGTCATTCGCGCCTCCGAGACACGATGCCGTCAGCCACACGAGGATCCGCTTGCGCAGCGATAGACGGGGCGCGGCAATTGTCCGTAGAGAGCTGCCGAGACGTGAATCTCAGCCCGACGTCAGATCGTGTCGCCCCACAAGCCGCGAGTCGACGCAAACGACGGGGATGACGCACCCACCGAGTGCCCTTGATCGCCGGGACCGTGGCGCTGATCTGTGCGGCTACCTCCGCACGGTCAGGTAGCGCATCACGGCAGTTCTGGGCGCCACCACCCGCAGCGATCTGAGTAGTTTCAACGCATCGCCTGGATGCGATCACGGTGCCTTTCGCCGAGGCCGGGCCGACAGCCCGAGCAAAGTACCGCCGATTAGGACGCTGAGCAGAGCGACGGGTACGAGTGCACCGGTGTCGTTCCCGCTGTGGGCCAAGCGCCGCTGCGCGAGTTCCGCGGAATAGTGCTCGCACTTGGTCCGGGCTGAGCAAACCGAGGCGAACCAGGTTGTTGCCGGGGGTGATGACGAACGCCAGGACCCGAGGGGGCGGATCGGGCAGTGCTTCTCCGGGTGCTAATGCGTTGACGGGCGGCGGATTCAGCGGTGTGGGTGCCGTCGTCGGCGGCGGTGTTCCGGTGGGCGGTGGACCTGATGTCGTGGTCGTACTGCCCGACACGGTGGTGGTCGTCGTCCCACCGGCGATCGTTGTCGTTGCCCCGCTACCGGCCGCGAGACCCGTGGTCGTCGTTTGGCCAGGCGTCGTCGTTGTCGACGAGGTCGACGGCGCAGATGTTGTCGTCAGCGCCGGTGCCGGCGTTGTCGTGCTCGTCCCCACGGACGGCGAGGACGTAGACGACGACGTTGGCCCAGTGGTGGTCGTCGCGGCCGCAGTCGTTTCGGTCGTGATGGCGACGGTCGTGGTCGTCGACGTAGTAGTCGTGGTCGTTCCGTCGGGCGGCTCGATTGTCTCATGGACGGCGCACCCAGCTTCGAGGACGGCTGATCCGGCGGGCCAGTTAAATCCGTCGAAGTGTTGTTGCCCGTTGTCGTAGTCGAACGGCGGGATGATGTCGCCCCACTTGCCGTTTTGGCCTGGGCCGACCTCGGGGAAGACTGGCCCGGTATGACTGCCGTGTCCCCCGCTGACGATCGCACCGACGGCGGTCGTGACCAAGACGTACGGCTTGACGACCGAGGACGTTGCGTGACAGAACGAGGCCTGCTCCGCAGGCAGCTGCGCTGCGAGTCCCGTTGTCGTCGTCTGCTCGGGTGACGCGGCCGTTCTTGCTTCGGTTCGTGCCCCCTCCGGAGCAACAAAAAGCGACACGGCGAGGAACGCGACGACTGCGACACACAACAAGGCGGCTCGGCGCACTGGCGCGAATCCTACGCCTCGAAGTGATGCGCCGGCCGACCATCACGCGAGCGGGTCCACTAGCGCAGAATGCCCGGAATGGGCGCACGCAGCAACCTGTCGACGCGGACAGATCACCCGTGTAACGCCGGATCTGGGCGATACCCGACACTCGTCGTCGGGCGACGCCTTTGTCGGGTGACTTCATACCGGCGGTAGCGGACGCGGTGGCCCACGAATACCAGACGCGGATATCGGATCACCTCGTCGGGTCGACGATTGTCGTTCCGGGCGCCTGGCCCAACCGCGGCCTCGCCGCTGAAGTCCTGTCGCCACCGCCAAGCGCCGCCCAGCAGACGCTGGCCGAGTGTGAAGGGCGGGAGCGCACGGGAACGGCACGCGCCTCGGTCCGACTCGTGAGACGACGCCGCCCGCGACGATCGATGCCTCGACGCCGCCACGCGCGGTCCCTGGGGACCGGCTTCGATGGTTACGTCAGCTACATCGAGGACGGGCTCAGATAACGCGTCGGCAAAGCAAACCCGAGCCCCTCGTCGACCACGTCGTGGATACCCAGATTTGGACTTCAGAGATGTGTCGTACGCGGATGATGTGGACGACACCTCGTGTCGTCCGTAGACGTGCGCAGCGAGACCGCTCTCCTCAACGGCAAGATCCGCGTCGTCGAGGTGGTGCGGTTCAAGGATTCCAGGACGGCGCGCCGTGGCTCGTCGCGTCCCGGCTGGCCTGTTCGGAACGAGCGATGCCGGTCTGGGCAGCGAAGCGCGGCGTTGTTGATGATCTTCGGGTTGGCTCCGAAGTCGTCAAGTTTCGCCGGCCCGTGGGCGCAGAGCACGAGTTGCAGCCAGGCGTGGTTGATCGCGAACGAGTGCGATGGCAGGTTGGTGAGACCGGTGGCTTTGGTGTCGCAGATCTGGCGTTCGACGCGGCCCGTGTCCGCGGTAGAGCGCTTCCAGGTAGGCGATGTCGGTGTCGGCCAGATCGGTGACGAACACTTGGTAGCGGTGCCCGTCGATGTCGCAGAAGGTGAGCTGGGCGCCGGGGTGTGGGAGTTCGCGGCGAGCGATCATCCGCATCCCGGACGGCCAGCTGCCGCGTGGGCTGGTGTCGAAGACGTCGGCGACGAGGTCGCTGATCTCGGCCACTTGGGCGTGGTCACGCCAGTCGCCGCCGTCGGCGGTGATCGCTGGTCGCCACGCCTGTTTCGGCAGGTTGACAAGCACCGATGGCGATCTCGACGCTGAGCTGGTGACCGATCACGAACCGCACCTTGCGATCTCGGCACTCGTTGACGAAGCCATGCGACCAGCCCGCCGAGTCGGCGCGCACGATCACCTCATGCTCGCTCGGGTCGATCGGCAGCTGAGCGAGCGCATCGGCGAGCACGATCACGTGATCGGTGGCGGTCCCGGACCCGGCGTTGCCTGGACGCAGCACACCGGCCAACGCTTCACCGGTGGCATCGAGATAGGCCAGCAACGGATGGAACCCGAACCCGCGCTTCTAGGTCGGCGCTGCCTGCTCCTTGTCGGAATGGGCGCCGACCGAGCGTGGCATCGATGTCGATCACGTAGAACCCCGGGTCGGCACCCGCCGCCCAGGCGTTCGCGCGCGCCTGCGGCACGCGCCGTCTTGATCCGCTCCAGCGCGTCGTCATCGACCGCTGCGAGCGTGCGCCACACCGTCGCATGCGACGCCACCGCGACCGAACAGATCGGGCTGATCGCGAAGCGTGGCGAGATCCGAGATCGTCTCGGAACCATCGGCGATCGCGACGGCCAGATCGGTCAGCACCTCACCACGATCATGACCCCGGCGACGCTGCTTGGTCGATGCCATCGCCGCCGACACCGCACTCGTCAACCCAACCGCGTCGGCGAGATCGGCCAGCAGCCGAGCACCGGCATGATTGGCGACACCGGTCCCGTCGCCCGTGACATTCAGCGCCGCACCACGCCGTCTAGTTAGGTCACGACGACGGAGCGGGTGATCTGACCGTTGTTCTCCCAGTACGTCCGGCGACTGGCGAGGTATGGATCATCGCCGGGGGGCTGAACGTTTCCGTCGGTGTCGAAGGCGCGTGACGTGATCGTATGGGGTCCGGGCGACGGGCTGCCCCAGTCGAACGTCCAGAAGCGCCACGCCGTGCCCTTCGACTTGTTCGAACCTCGCCCGATCAGTGGCGCTGGCGACCACGCACCCCCGTCGACGGAGACCTCGACCTGACCGATGGGTGCGCCCCAGGCGACGCCCACCACACGATGGTGGTCGCCCTCGCGGGTGACCTTCGCCGGCGCCGACTTCAGCCGTGCGGGACCGACGGTCTCGAACGTCCACACGACATCGCCGGTCGGTGACGTCTGCTCACGGAACGTCACGTAGTCGCGCGCCATGAACCGTCCCGCGTAGCGGTGGTCGGTGACTTCGATGCGCGATAGCCATTTCACGTTCGCGACCCCGTACCAGCCGGGTGCGATGAGCCGGACCGGTGCCCCGTGCTCGGTGGGCAGTGGACCACCGTTCATGTCGTAGCACAGCAGGTTGTCGCGATCGAGCGCCTCGTCGAGGGACATGCTGCGGGCGAAGAACTCGGTGATCGTGAGGTCGAGCCCTCCCCCGGCGTCTGGCTCGCCGAGGCCGGTCATCCCCGCCGATGTGACGCCGGAGTCGTCGCGGATCGTCACGGTTCCCGAGTCGGCACCCCAGAACACGACCTCCGACGCGTTGTCGAGCGGGCGGGCGGGGCGCAGGATCGAAGCGAGCTCGGCGCCACCCCACACGGCGTTGCCGATGCCACCGATGAAGAACGGCAGGCCGGTGTTGCCCGAGCACTCGAGGGTGAACTCGACCTCGCGCCGCGGTCGGGACTGGAGCTGGGCAAGGGACCACGTCGCCGGCCTGGCCACGAGACCCTCAATCTGCAGCTGCCACGTCGCAGGATCGAGCGGCGGGATGTCGTAGTGCTTGACGGTGAAGAAATTGTCGGTAGGCGTGAGGCGGGTGCTGAGGCTCTCCCACTCGAGCAGGTTGCCGACCACACCCGCCGCAGGTGGCGGCACGGGAGCTGGCTGATCCTCCCAGGGAATCACATCACCGCCGATGTCGCCGATGTCATGCGACGAGCCGAGAGCCGCATCGGCGCTTCGTCCACCCGCCCCTGCGAGCGCACGGCTCGGTGTGGCCGCGATCTGCAGCATTGACCATCCGGCGACCGCTGCGCCGCCCCCCTTGAGCAAGCCGCGCCTGGACATGTTCGGATCGTTCACCGCGCTACCTCCGTTGTCGCGCCGGAAGCCGTCCGGCCCCGTCCGATGGTGAACTGTTCCGCTCCGTCGCGGATCGCGCGGCGTACCTCAAATCGACGAACTGCTACCTCAGATCGACCGGTCGATACCTCACGCTCGGGAAACTCTTGGGACCTTGGAGGCGTGAGTCCGTGCGATGATGGCGGGATGAGGGCCTGCCCTCACCTCGTGGGGCGTGAGCGCGAGCTCGAACAGCTCGCCGCGATCTGCCGGGGCGTGGCCGAGCGCGGTTCGGAGGTGGTCGTGCTCGACGGCGAAGCCGGCATCGGCAAGAGCCGCCTTGTCAGCGAGCTCGTCCGGCTGGCGAGATCGATCGGCTACCTGGCGATGGTCGGCAGGTGCGTCGAGTTCGGTGAGCAGATCTGGCCGCTCGCCGCGGTGCGAGAGATGCTCACAGGTATCGCCGACGAGCTCGATGCCCCGGACCTCGACGACGTGCTCCTGGGCTACCGCAGCGTGCTGACCGGACTCGTGCCGGAGCTCGGCACGTCCGACAGCGCCGCGCCGACGCCCATCGACGCGACCAATCTCAACGAGGCGATGAGCGTCGTGATCCACCGGCTCGCCCGCCGACGCCCGCTCCTCGTCGTGTTCGAGGATCTGCACTGGGCCGACAGCTCAACGCTGAGCCTGTTCTCGGTGCTCGCCCGTGCTGTCCGTCTCGAGCGTGTCGTGCTCGTCGTGACGGTGCGCGGCGATGAGCTGCCGGCGACCCATCCATTGCGACCCGTACTCGCCGAGGTCGTGCGGCTCACCCGACCGGAGCGCCTGAGGCTGGAGCGGTTCGATCGGTCGTTGACCGCCGAACTGGTTGCTGCTCTTGGCGGCGACGCCACGATGGTCGGGGAGATCCATCGGTTGAGCGGTGGTAATCCGTTCTTCGTCGAGGAACTCGTGATGGCCAGCGCGGCGGGGATCGCGGGCCTCCCCGTCGGCCTTCGCGACCTCATCCTCGCGCGAGTCGCGACGCTCGGCTTCGAGGTCAATCAGCTGCTGCGCATCCTGGCGGCCGCCGGCGAGACCACCCCTGAGGTGTTGGCCGACGTGATCGGTGTTGATCGCGGCACGCTGCGAGCGACCCTCGACGCGCCGGCGAACGCCGGCCTCGTCGTGATCGACAGCCGCGGCGTGCGCTTCCGGCACGAGCTCGCTCGCGAGGTGTTCTACGACGAGCTGCGCGCACCCGAACGAGCATCGGTTCATGAGCGGCTGGCGCGCAGCACCGAGGTCCGCCGCGCTGGCCGGCTCGGCGACGTCGCCCGGCACTGGTCGCAGGCGAATCGTGCCGACCGGGCGTTGGTCACCGCGCTGGCCGCTGGCCGAGAGTCGCTGCGGCAGGGCGCCGGGGGCGAGGCGGCAGGGCACCTGGGCATCGTGCTCGATCTGTGGGAGTCGGTCGCCGACCCGGCCGAGCTTGCCGGCGCGGATCGCGCCACCGTGCTGGCTGAGGCGGCGATCGCCTCGTATCACGCTGGTGATCTGGAACGGAGCATCGCCCTCGACCTCTGCGTGATCGACGAGTTGGCCGGCAGCGACCCGTTGCGCGAAGGCGAGGCATGGCTCCGCCTGCGCGACATGTACCGCTTCACCGACCGGTGGGACGAATGTGCACACGCAGTCGAGCGCGCCCTAGAGCTGATCCCGGAGGCTCCTCCGTCGGCGGCGCGGGCTAAGGCAGTTTCCGACGCAGCAATGGGCCACACGTACCACGACCGGGGCGCGCACGCGGTCGTACTCGCGCGTCAGGCCGTCGACATGGCGGAGGCGGTTGGCGATCTCGACATGCTCGTGTACGCCCGCAACGCGTTGGGGGCGGCTCTCGCGACCGCCTCGAAGGACCCCGAGGTCGAGATCGAGTATGCGCGGGCGACGCTGGCGCTGGGTGGATCGCAGCTGTCGCCGGAGCGCACGCTCACCGCACTCAACGGCCTTACGTTCTCCCTTGCGCAGGCCGGTCGCACCGCGGAGGTGGCCGAGATCGCAGCAGCTGGCGTCGCGCTGGCGCGATCGACCGGCCTCGGCGGCGCGCGCAGCAGGTGGATGGCGACGTACTGGGTGGTCTCGCTCGTGGAAGCGGGCCGCTGGATCGACGCCGAGCGCGTCGTGGACGACGTCGCCGACATGCTGATCGGGTCGGACGTTGTCGGGTGGTGGTTCTGGGGATCGTCGCTCAGCCGGCAGGGCCGGTTCGAAGAGGCGGATCCGATCATGGCGCGAGCCCACGTCCAGCTCACCGACCGGGGGTTCTGGTGCCAGGACCTGTGCGAACTCGGCGCCCTCGTCGTCGAGCACATGGGACGGAGCGCCCGCGCCGACGAAGCGGCTGCGCTGGTCGAGGATCTCTTGCACCGTCGCCGCAGCTATGGCGTCGAATCGATGGTCGCGTCCGGGATCGCCGCGCTCGCTGATCACGATCGTGCTGCGTCGCCGCGCGCCGATGCCGCGTCTGAAACGCGCGTGCGCCGAGCGAAATGCTGGTTCGAACACCTCGCCCAGACGGATGAGGCGCGCCGAGTGCTTTGCCCTGACGAACAACTTCACCTGCTGCGGGCGCGAGCAGAGCTGGACCGACTGCGTCGCGTGCCGCTGGCGGCGCAGTGGACAGAGCTCGCCGACCGCTGCGCCGAGCAGCACTCGCGCTATCACGAGGCGTGCGCGCGATGGCGCGCCGGCGAGGCAACGCTGGCCGGCCGGGACGGTCGCTCGGCTTCGACGCGACGGGCGGCTGGCGAGATCCTCTCTCAAGCGCGTCAGCTGGCGCTCGACCTCCCTGCGCCCCCGCTAGTCGATGCCATCGACGGGATTCTGCGCAGCGCCCACATGCTCGAACCGTCAGCAGCGACGGGCCACGTCACGGGCGTCACGACGAACGGCCTCGGTCTCTCGAAGCGCGAGCACGAGGTGCTAGCACTGCTCGCGGACGGTCTGTCGAACGGGGAAATCGGCGAGCGGTTGTTCATCAGCCGCAGGACGGCGAGCGTGCACGTCTCCAACATCTTGCGCAAGCTCGCCGTTGAGAACCGCATCGAGGCGGCCGCCATCGCCCGCCAGCAAACGACCCGCGACGTCACCACTTGTGATTCTGGGTCGCGCATCCGGGCTTCGACCTGACCGACATCGGCGCTCAAGTGGCGCGGCCGTGAAGTCACAACGGATACTTCGATGAACCCGCCTCGCGCTGATGGCGTCGATCGCTGCAGGGCTATTGTCGCTTGCTGCTGGGAATTGTGTCGTACTCGTTCTCTCGGCAGTCGGCTTCGTCGCGTCTTCTTACGCGCTCATCCAAAGTCGTTGATCGCTGGGACTGCCAGGAACCTTCACCTCGGTCCGTAGGGGAGCTTTGTGGGTTGCGGCTCGACCGTGCTGACGGCCTCATCGTGCTCGCCCTCTGTGTGATTGAGCGGCCCTAAAATGTTTGACCCGCCGTCGACAGGCAGGGGGACACGAGCGATGCAAGTCGCCACGGGCGTTGAAGCACCAGATCAGCGACCGGGAATGATTGACACCGGCATCGCGGACGCAACGGTCACCCGACACCCTTCTGCTCGCGATCACCCGGATATCCGGCGAACTCGGACGCGGCCGACCGGCATTATCCCCCGTCGTTACCGGACACCCGCCGGTGGTTCCTCTGTCACCATGACCCGTTGCCCATCGCCGGCACCGCTGGCGGTGCACCATTGCCAACCCACCACGCAAGTGGTAGTGACTCCGTAGGCGCCGCGGTGGTGCCAGAACCGAGGAACTCTCATGGCCAAATACCTGATACGAGCCAACTATGTGGGCGACGGGATCAAGGGATTGATGAGCGAGGGAGGCTCTCGGCGCCGCGATGCGGCACAGGCCACGGTCGAATCAGTAGGCGGCAGCCTCGATTGCATGTACTACGCGTTCGGTGACACGGACGTGTACGCCATCTGTGACATCCCGGACGAGGCAAGTGCGACGGCCCTGTCATTGCTGATCAACTCGAGCGGCGCGGTAAGTCTGAACCTGGTCCCGTTGATGACGCCCGAGGACGTCGACGCGGCAGCTGCGAAGACGCCGACGTATCGCGCTCCGGGCACCTGACACGCGGCCCAGAATTACCACGACAGGCCGCTTCGCCGGCAGTGTGCGGACGCGGACCCCTTCTGGGACCGGTGGTACCGCGTGCCCGCGAGCCGGCGAACGAGGACGCGGCCGGCTGGAGTTTCCGGCCGCGTTAGTCGGACACCGTTGCGACATCCCGATCTGGCGCTCTCGGCCGTTGCGCCGACCGCCGACGGCGGGTCCTTCTCGCCAGGCATCACCGGACGTGCACAGTGCGTGACATCAGTTGGCGCACTCCACACGAACGCCGGCACCGACGAGCAGACGTGGATTGTGGCTGGTGTACGTTCCGAGCGGTCCGCGCTCCTGCGGCCCTGATTGAAAGGAACGGCGGCATGCCCAAGTTGATCGCTACCCACGAGGTGGACGACGTCGCCCATTGGCTCGCGTCCCCAAAGCGTGCCGAGGTCTTCGGATCCGCAGTCACCAACATCCGGACGTATGTCGACCCGCAGAACCCCAACCGCGTGGGCCTGAGCATGGACGTTTTGGACATGGACGCCTTCCAGGCGGTCATGGAGAGCGACGAAGGCGCCGCAGCGATGCAGCACGACGGTGTGCGTCCAGACACCTTGGTGATCCTCTTGGAAAGCTGAGACGAGGGCCCCGTGTCGCCGTTATTCGAGGACGATTCCTTGACGACATGGCGACACTGACCTCTCACGACGAGCCGGGTCCCGGCGTTCCCGGGCGCTTAGTCGGAGCGTTATCCCCGTTGTTGGCGGACACCCCTGCGTCCGGGTTCTGTGCGATGTCGACATTGATCTGGAGCTCTTCGGCGGGGCTGCGCGTCGACAGCAAACCGTCGGGCGGAGCCCAGCCGTCGTTCTGATGGAGAGAGCAGGTTGATGAGTTGATCAGATCAGAAGTCGAGGCTTGTTGGCTACGTGATGGTAGGGACTGGCCGGCGTCGTGGCGAGCGTTTGGTGCTCGAAGCTTGCCACCGCGATGCGCTCATTCGGAGTTCCAGCGGTGGGTGACCGCATCGTGTGTTCGGACCGGTTCACTGGTTTCTAGCGCCAACCCATGGTCGTGGCAATCGTGTCGGTGACCTCTTCGGCGAGGGTGAGTCCGCCCGGGTCTGAGTTGGTGACGACGGCGACCGCGAAGCCGCCGTCGACGGTGCCGGCGATGCTGGCGTTGTAGCCGAGGTTGACCCCACCGTGTCCGAACTCTTGACCCTCATGTACGAACAGCCCGTGACCGACCTGCACGCCGTTGCCGGCGGGCTTGACCCCCGTGATCATTCGTTGCGTCCACGCGGTTGGCAGCAAGGTTTCGTCGACGCCGGACATCGAGGCCGTGAGGGCGGCAAGAAAGCGGCCGAGGTCGTCCGCCGTGGTCCACAATCCGGCTGCCGCGCTCTCTGGGTGTGCCTGCCACCGCTGGGGGAGTTGCTCGCCGTTGGTCGAGCCGGGGGTGGCCCGAACAGCGACGTCAGCCGGTAGGTCGAGGAGATAGCGGGAATCCACCATGCCGGCAGGCTCGAACACGAGCTCACGTATCAAGGTGTCGAAGTCGCTGGCACCGCTCACGTCGAGCATGGCCTGTTCGACAAGTTCGTAACCGCCGCCCGAGTAGTCGAATCGGGTACCTGGTTCGGTGACCACCCGTACCGCCTCCGTGTTGCCCTGGCCGGCAAGGACTTCCGGCAGGGTCGGGGCCTGCGTCGCGCTCGGATAGCCGGGGAATCCGGGGACGTTGGTTCCTGCGGTGTGGGACAACAAACCTGCGAGGGTGACCGGGTGGTCGCCGGACTGCGCGCCGGGTGGGAGGGTGTAGGAGATCAGTGACGGGGTGATGTCGTCGTGCCATGACAGCTTCCCGTCGGCGGCCATGCGCATCGCCCCGACAGCTGCCACCGTCTTGGACACCGATCCGACTTGGGTGAGCGTGCTTGTCGTCATCGCACGGCCGTCCGGTGTGACACCCGACGCGAACGAGCCGAACAGCGCCCCGTCGCGAATCACGGCCACGGCCACACCGGGCACGGACAACTCGTCCATGCGCTCCGCCAGCGTCGCCACCCCCGACTCGGTGCCCAACGACGTCTCGACCGCGGCAATGACGTCGTCGATCGTGGCTCCCGCCGGCGGGCGAACACCATCGGTCTCCACCGCGCCAGTCGAGGTAGGGGCCGCTGCTGCTGTCGTCGACGACTCGACCAGCGGCGACGGGACCGGCGCCTGCTCAGCATCACGCTCAGCGATACGGTCCGAGCTCCCGTCACTACAACTGGTGAGCGCCAAGGCGGTCACGGTGATCGCAACCCGGCATCGTCGCTGCCAGACCTGAGCTACATGAGACACGTCCCTGCTCCCTCTCCCGTCCGGTCGCTCACGACATCCGCCCACATCCGGCCATCGCTGATGCGCTATTTCGCGGGTCAGCGAGAATACCTTCGGGCACTTCCTACGACGGCGGCCCGACCCTGGCGATGTTGCGTCGTCGAGGAGCATCATCCGCCTGGCATTGACCCGGCGAACTCGGACGCTTGGCATCGAGATATTGGACGCGCATATCGAATGCCGGCGGCTGACGCGGTGGTGTCGAGTTTGCAAGAGGCGGTGATCTTGGGCACGGTTCGCCGTGTGGCGTCGAGAAGACTCGCGTCGTGATCGAGAACTCGTCGCCTGGCGAACAAGTCGAGATCCTGTCGGAGACCACCGAGCTCGTCTCCATGCTCGTCTCCTGGACCCGACCCGGCCACCGTGCCGTCCGGACACCTACATCCTCAGATGCAGGAGTGGTGGGAGGTGCTGGAGGGACGGGCCGCAGTTGGGAACGATGGCGTGCTCGTCGACGCCCTTAGATCGTGATCGCGCCCGCGTCTCAGTGGCGGTAAAGGACGGTCCGGCTGATCGGAGGTGCCGTTGAATCGCGCATCGTACGGAACGCCAACATCGACAAACTGTGCCGGTGCAGATGGCGATCCGACTGGCCACAGCCGCCGACCACGCGCTGATCGGCCGTGTGTTCGCTCGTGCTTCGTTGTCCAACGAAGGTGATCGTGAGAACCTCCTGGCGCACCCCGAGCTGCTCGAGTTCGACGCGGCCGTGCTCGACAACGGAGGAACGCGCGTCGCCGTCGTGGACGGGCTCGTCGTGGGCTTCGCAACACTCCGGCTCGTCGACGACATGGCGGCTGAGCTCGATGATCTGTTCGTCGACCCGGACTGGATGCGGCAGGGCATCGCTCGAGCGCTCGTGAGCGATCTCGTCGAGGCAGCGAAGCGGCGCGCTGTCGAACGCATCGACGTCGCCGCCAACGGTCACGCCATGGCGTTTTACGAAGCGGCAGGGTTCATCGCCGACGGCACCGTCGAAACGACCTTCGGGCCAGCGACGCACATGCATCTCGACGTGGTCTGACGCGGGCGAAGGCGATGGCCCTACAGAGATGTGGACACAGGCGAAGGGATGGCCCTACAGAGTTGTGGACGCACACGAAGGCGATGGCCTACAGAGATGTGGACGCAGGCCGGTCTCCGCGCCGGCGATGGCGGACGCGGGCGCCGGAATTATCCCCAGTCGATGTCGGGCGCGGCGCGGGCGCGTTCGGTACGCGCTCCGGTTCAGTGCTAGGTGGGTGAGCGCTCGACAGTTGTCGGTGATTGGAGGCGACCGACGCTCGCGGGTGTCGCGCGAGCGGTCGATCTGTCGCGGCGACTCGAGCGCGCCGCGGTCGACGCGCGGCCCGCTTGGCGCGTCACGGCCATGGTCATCGTGGGCGTTCTGTGCGGACGAGCGGCGCACTTCGCCGGAAGTCGCCCTCGCTTGGTCTTGTGGTCAACGTCACAAAGGAATAGCTTCCCGATCAGGGGGCGGACCAAATCCTTCAATCGATCGATTCCTTGGGAGGAAAATTCCATGCTCATTCTCAGAAGTCGTCGTCGCGCAGTCGCCGCGTTCGTGGGTGCCGGCATGATCGCCGCCAGCGCACTCGCCGCAGGTTCGAGCGCCGGGGCCGGGACCGCCAGTGCGGAAGCGACGTATGTCGTTGTCTTTCGAGGAGGTGCGACCTCTGGGGATGCGGAGACCGTCGTGCACGCGGCCGGCGGGACGTTGGTTGCTAACTACGACGCCATTGGCGTCGTGATCGCCCGATCGTCCAGCGCCGGTTTCGAGGCGGGCGTCGAAGCGGCGCGCGGGGTCGAGGAAGCCGTGGCGACCGGCGACTTCGGTGTCTCCGTCGGCGAGGTGCAAGCCGCCACCGGCCCGCTATCCGGATCCGCACCTGCGGCGGGCAGCGATGCCGAGCCGCTCGCCGGCTTGCAGTGGGACATGGAGCAGATCAACGCGTTCGCCGCTCACGACATCAGCGGCGGCAGCCCCGAGGTCGTCGTGGGCGACATCGACACAGGCCTCGACTTCACCCATCCCGATCTCGCCGCCAACTACTCGGCCGAGCTGAGCGCCGACTGCTCCAGCGGCACGGCGACTCCGTTGCTGGTCGGCAACGACCAGAACGGCCACGGCACCCACACCGCCGGCACGATCGCCGCCGCCGTCAACGGCATCGGCATCACCGGGGTGGCCCCGAACGTGACCATCGCAGGGATCAAGTCGAGCAACGATGACGGATTCTTCTTCCCGGAGATGGTGATCTGTTCGTACATGTGGGTGGCCGAGCACGGCATCGACGTGACGAACAACAGCTACTTCGCCGATCCGTGGCTGTTCAACTGCCGCAACGACGCCGAGCAGCGGGCGATCTGGAAGGCGGAGCGCCGGGCCATCCGGCATGCTCAGTCGCAGGGCACCGTCGTCGTCGCTTCGCAGGGCAACGACAGCACCGATCTGTCGCATCCTGAGGTCGACGTGATCAGCCCCGACTTCCCGCCAGGAAACGAGCAGGAGCGGGCGATCACCAACGCCTGCGCCGTCGTGCCCGTCGAGGTGCCGGGCGTCGTCGGAGTGACCGCGACCGGCGATCTCGGCCTCAAGTCGTTCTACTCGTCGTACGGCATCTCCACCGCCGACGTCGCGGCGCCTGGTGGCGATTCGCTCCTCCAGGTGACGGCCGCCGCGCCGAACGGTCGGGTCCTGTCGACGTATCCGTCGTACCGGCCGTGCTTGCGTCCAGTGGTCGACGTTTCCGGGGCGACTTACTGCTACCTGCAGGGGACGTCGATGGCGGCGCCGCATGTCGCCGGTGTCGCGGCGCTGATCATCAGCCAGACCGGCAAGTCCGGTGGCGCCGTCGCCGCCGCTCTTCAGCAAGCCACGAACCCGCTGCCGTGCCCGGACGAGTCGCTGTACGACCCGTTCCCGCAAAACAGCGGCGAACCACAGGAGTGCACGGGCGGCGACGCTCACAACAGCTTCTACGGTGCCGGAGAAATCGACGCCCTACAAGCGGTGAGCTGACGGACAGCAAGCGGATCACGCAGTCAACCGGCTGACTGCCGGTTGACTGCGTGAACGCGATGCCGTCGTGGCCGCATGGGAAACGTACGCCGACCGCAAGGACAGCGTCGCCGGCGGCGCCGCCGCAACATTTCCCGATCCGATCTTCATTGGCCTACTCGCCGCCACGAGCGCGTCCGGGAACGTGCCGTGCCTGGCGGACCACGACGCTCACGACGCGATGTCCGAATTCGTGCGCCCGATTTCGCGCGGTTCGCAGACTCACTGTGTCGTCGAAGCGCCGTTCGAGGGTGCTTGCGCGGCTGAGGGATGGTGTCCCAAAACGCGCGTCCGATACCACTCAACTGGGCGGGCCTGAGCGCGTCCTCAATGTGCCGTTCCTCCCGCACCCGTCCTCCCGGCACAGGGACGCCGATAATGCACGAGCCGTAACCCGCTCGTTGCGGCCGCGGACCTGCTCGACTTCGGCTCTTACCGGGTGCCCCATATCGCTCACCAAGCGCAGCGTGGAAGCGTGCCACCAATCGCCGGGTGGGTTCGGCCTTTGGTCGCGGGGCTGCGTCTATCCTCGATGCTGTGAGACCGGGCCTGAGCGGGCGATCCGACCGGGAGAACGATGGAGACCACCCACTTCACCATCAAGGCACTCGATATGTCCACGTGGGATGCGTTCGCGGCGTTGGTGGAAGCCAACGGCGGCATCTTCGGCGGCTGCTGGTGCATGGGCTTCCATCCCGAGGAATCCACCCACCTCGACGCCCCCCAGCCCCACCGGGAGCAGAAACTCGACCGCGTCCGGGCCGGGACCACGCACGCGGCCCTCGTCTTCGACGGCGATGACTGCGTCGGCTGGTGCCAGTTCGGGCCGCCCGACGAGGTACCCCGCATCAAGAACCGCAAGGAGTACGAAAAGCAGCTGGACGAGCTGCCCGACTGGCGGATCGCCTGCTGCTTCGTCGGCAAGGGCCATCGCCGCCAAGGAGTCGCGGCCGCCGCGCTCGCCGGCGCGCTCGAACTGATCGCCAGTCTCGGCGGTGGCACCGTCGAGGGCTACCCGGAACCCGCCGGCGACGTGCCCGCCGGCTTCCTCTACCACGGTGTGCTCTCCACCTTCGAACACGCGGGGTTCCGCCGCGGACCGCAAGATCGGCAAGCACCGCTGGGTCGTCACGACCCACGTGGCCCCATCGTGACCGGCGGAGGCTGCCACCAAACGCCTCCTCCAGGTCGCTGATATGTGCGGGTGCGTCCGGACGGTCCGCTAACGCATCTCGGCAGATCTGGCGCCCCTCCTCACGGCACTTTCAGGACACGCGAGCAAGGTCGCGGGCGGAGGATGGCTGGCCGAGCGGCCAGGCAGGGGACCGTGACGCGGAGCTGCGGGAGCTATCGACCTTGTCCATGCCCCTGGGCCTCGCTCAGGAAACGATCTCGATTTCGCTCGGCCGCCAGGACACGTCGAGGCTCTCCTGCCAGCTGTTGTCGATCCAGCGCTTGTGGAAGAACCGCTCGGTCGGGCTTTAGAGGCGCAGGATGGGAAACCAACCCTTGCCGGGGAGGGTCGGGACCCAGTTACCCTCCGGGCAGTCGGAAGGTCGCTCCGGCCCGATGACGATCGTCGTCGTGCCGTCGTCGGCGACGGTGGCCGCTGGCGTGGGTAAGCCTGGCTCCCGGCCCTGGGGAAGCGCTGTGGCGTGTGGAGCATCGAGCGCGTCTGCGTGTCGTAGACCGTGAGCGACCAGAAGCGGGCCGCCGGGATGTCGGGCGGAAGGGTCCATGCACATGTCAAAATCGAAGGAAGACCGCATGGAAACGCCTTGTCTCACCCGCACCTACCGGAGCCATCACCTCGACAGCGAACGGTGGGATCACGTCACGCTGCGGCCCGGGGACGTCGTCATCTCGACCTCGATGAAGGCCGGTACGACCTGGATGCAGCGCATCATGAGCCTGCTCGTCTTTGGTCCGGGCCCCTTGCCCGCACCGCTCGTCGCGTTGTCACCGTGGATCGACGCGGCCTTCCTTGACGACGTGGAATCCGTCGTGGCGACCATCGAGGCCCAGGAGCACCAACGGTTCTTGAAGAGCCATCTGCCGTTCGACGCCGTGCCGTACGACCCGGCGGTCCGGTACGTGTACGTCGGACGCGACACGCGGGACGTGTTCATGTCGGCCTTCAACCACTACAGCGGCTACACCGAGCTCACCTACTCGCTGCTGGATGCCGCTGGTGGCGCGGCCGGCCCGATGCCGCGGTGCCCGGCCACTGAGCGAGAGCTGTGGGCCGATTGGATGACCCGCAGCCTGTTCGATTGGGAGACGGACGGGTGGCCGTTCTGGTCTCATCATCACCACGCCGCGTCGTTCTGGCCGTATCGGGATCTGCCCAATGTGCTGATGGTCCACTACGCCGATCTGCTCGCCGACCTCGAGGCGCAGATGCGCCGCGTCGCCGCCTTCACCCAGATCGAGGTGGCCGAGGATGCGTGGCCCGAGCTCGTGGCCGCCGCTCGGTTCGACTCCATGAAGCAGGAGGCGATCCGCAACGAGGAGCCCATCGGGCTGAGCTTTTTCGAGGGTGGCGCCGGTCGGTTCTTCCACAAGGGCACCAACGGACGTTGGCGCGATGTCCTCACCGAGGAGGACCTGGCCCTCTACGAGACAGCAGCCGCTCGACTCGACCCTGAGCTGCGCTCATGGCTCGAAGCCGGCTCAACACCAACGCTTGACTCCGGCGCTTGACGCAAGCGGCCCTCGCACGCCACGACCTTCGGGCAGGATCCTGGCTGGGGACGAAGGTACTTACCGGACTCGGAACTTCGCCGTGATGAAGATCACCCCCCGGATGGTAGGCATGACCCCGCTCCGAGGGCTCGAGCGTTCTGGTGCGCCGAGTGCCCCGAAGCGCCGGCTTCGGGACAAGCGCCGAGGCGCCGATCGGTGCGCGGTTCGTGCGGCCCGTCACGCGTCGTTCTGCGCTGCATGTTCTGTGCTATCGACTTCATTTCGGGCGATACCGCTCCATCCCCGTGGGCAGGCGCTCCCCGAAGAGCGGCCTCAGGCGGCCGCGACGGCGGGATTGAGATTGAGGTCGGCCGACACCGTGAACGTGCCGTGCCCGGTGAGTTGGCGAACGTCGGACAGGTCGAGTTCGGCCCACAACTTCAGCCACATCGACGGCTGACGGCCGCGCTGCTGGAAGACTCCCTCGCTGGTCAGACGCATCGACCGCACGGTGCCGGACGAGATCGTGATCAGACGATCGGTGGCGTCGGGAAGCGCGATGACCAGCTCGAACTCGGGATGGGCGGCGTCGCTGTTGACGAGGGCGCCGCTGACCACGACGGCGTCGACCGTGCGCCGCCGACGGCCGCGAGAGGAGATCTGGACGTGCTGGCCACGGCCGACCGCCCAGTATGGGTGCTCGAGAGTTGCTGTGTTCATGATCGTTCCCTTCGTGTTGAACCTGGGTTGATCATGAGCTGCGGTCGACCGTGCCGAAATCGGCCGGTCGGCTGGGATTAATCCTCCTTCAACCGGCCGGGCAGCTCGGCTCGGGACTGAATCCCCAGCTTGCTGTACACCTTCGACAGGTTCCACTGCACCGTCTTGGGGCTGATGAACAGCTCGGCCGCGGCCTCGCGGTACGTCCGACCGGCCGCGATCAGCTCTGCAACCTGGCGTTCGGTCGGCGTCAGATCATGGCTGGCGGCACGTCCGCCCACTCGCGACAGCTCGGACCGGGCGCGGTCGAGCCAGATCCGCGCTCCGAGCCGGGAGAACTCGGCCTCCGCGGCCAGAAGCGCGGCCCTTGCCGCCTTCTTCTGCCGATTGCGGCGGTGCACGGTGCCCAGCACGAGCTCGGTGCGCGCCCGTTCGAATGGCTGGCGAGCACGGTCGCCGTGGAGCAGCGCCGACAACATGTCGGACGCCCCGTCGAGATCGCCGCGAGCCGCCCGCAGCGCAGCCGTGCCGCGACCGACAACCAGGTCGAGCCACGGTCGGTGCAGCGCGTACGCAGTCGCCCGCGCCGTTTCGAGCAATGCCTCGGCCTCGTCGAGCCGGCCGAGTGCGATCTTGGCCTCGACCGCGTCGCCGTGATAGCGGAACAGCCCTGGCTCGAGCAGCCCGATGTCACTCGCCCTGCGCGCGACTTGGCCCAGCGTGCGATCGGCGTCGTCGAAGCGACCGACCGACAGCTCGAGGAAGCCCCGAGTTGCCAGCAACTCGAGCAACGCCGGGTGAGCGCCGAAGCGCTCGGCGAGGGCCATTCCTTGCACGATCTCCGGCTCGGCCGCTGCGACATCGCCGAGATGGCCACTGACCAAGGCACTGATGACCGCGGCGAATGGTCGCTCGCTGTCCTGCCCACTCTCGATCGTCGACCGCACGCACTCTGCCGACGTTGCGACCGCGGTCGCCCAGCTCCCGAGGAGCAGCTCGGTGCGAGCGAGATGGAACAGGACAAAGGGAAGCGACTGCTCGTCACCGCGCGCGATCGCGTCGGCGAGCATGGTCTGGAAGCGCTGCAGCCCCTCGGGCAGGCGGTCCTCCCACACCAGCAGCATCCCGTGCAGCCAGTCGGGATGACACATGATCTGCAGGCGACGCGAACTGGACTGAACGACCTCGACGGCGCTGGCGACGGCGTCGATGGAG
The DNA here is from genome assembly GCA_963776935.1 of Ilumatobacteraceae bacterium. Classification (GTDB taxonomy): domain Bacteria; phylum Actinomycetota; class Acidimicrobiia; order Acidimicrobiales; family Ilumatobacteraceae; genus JALOLG01. The sequence continues at coordinate 246,031 of CAVZOP010000003.1, forward strand.
ATGCCCTTTCCGCCGAGCGAGCACAGGAAGTCGACGAGTGTCTGCGAGACGGCGATCTGTTCCACGTCGCCGCTGAGTTCGGCCGAAGACAACGCACGTCGCGCGAGCGGCTCGGCGAGGCGGACGTCGGTCTCGTGCGTCGACCACGCCAGTCCCTGCAGGACCTCGATCTCCGACGGCGTGCCTGCGTCGACTTCGTCGAGTGCCGAGCGGAAGCACCGCGCCGCCGGCCCGAAACCTTCGAGCGACGCCACCGCCCATGCGCGCAATGCGAGTGCCTGCGATCGGGTCGGCCCTGCGGGCGCATCGACGAGGATGTCGTCGAGCTGCGCCTTCGCCCGCTCGGGTCGACCCAGCTCGAACACGCAGCGCGCCGCGTTCAACCGCCGTTCGCGGGCCGCTTCTCGTTGATCCGCAGGCGTGAGCCGCGCGGCGGCGTCCCACAACTCGGCGGACGCGTCGGGCGCGCCACGCGCTCCGGCTCGGCGCGCGGCGTGGTCGAGCTTCTCCGCGACGGCGGCGTCGGGACCGTCGGTCGCGAGCGCGAGATGCCGCCCCTGTTCCTCGATGTCGTCGACGGTTGCTGCGACGCGGGCGTGGAGTCGGGTGCGTTGTGCCGAATCAAGCCGCGAATAGGCCGCCGACCCGAGCAACGGGTGAGCCAGGAGCACGCGCTCGCCGTCGAGTGTGACGACGCCTGCCGATTCGGCCAACCGCAGCTGGTCGAAGGCACCTGGTCCGAGCAGGGCCGTCACCGTGGAGACCGTCGGGCGACACAGCATCGTCGCCACCTGGACGACCTCGATGGCAGGGCCGAGTCCGTCGAGGCGATCGCCGACGACGCTCAGCAGCGTGTCGGGTACCGGCAGCGACCCGTCGGTGGTCGCGCCGCGGTCCATCCATGCGCGTGCGAGGTGCAGTGCGAACATCGGGTTTCCGCCTGCCATCTCGTGCAGCTTCTGCACATCGCGTGGCGACAGTGCGTCGCCGACGCGTTCGCGCACGATCGTGTCGACCTGGCCCGTGTCGAGTGCGGCGACCTGCTGCTCGACGACTCGCACGCCTGCGTCGTGGTCGACGTCGTCGAGGATGCTGTTCTCGCGGGCGGCACGCGTTGCGATGAGGAGACCCACCCGCTCGGCGCGGAGCCGTCGCACCACGAAAGCCAGGACACGCCGCGACGGCTGGTCCATCCACTGCGCGTCGTCGATGCCGACCACGATCGGGCGCTGGCGCGCCAGGTGCTGCAACAGCCCGAGGGTCGCCACGGCGACGGCCCGCGGCGGCAGTTCGAGACCGTCGGGCTCGGCGCGCAGCAGCGCTACCTCCAAGGCGTGACGCTGCGGTTGCGGCAGTTCGCCGAGGTCGTCGTCGGCGACATCGACGAGCAGGTCCGAGAGCGACGTGAACGCGAGCTGTGCCTCGGCATCGACCGGGCGACAGCGGTGGATGCGGAACCCTCGTTCCTCCGCGAGTCGAATGCCTTCGCGCCACAGCGTCGACTTGCCGATACCGGGCTCGCCGGTGAGCACCAACGCCGTGGGGCCACCGCTGATCGAGTCGACGAAGACGCGCACTGCCTGGGTCTCGTCGACACGACCGATGATGGCGGCGTCGCTCACGTCGTTGCCCTGCCAGGGTCGCTCACTCATCGAACCAGCCCACCGGTTGCGCCAAGAAGGTCACTGGCCAGTTGTGGGCAAGACGTTGACTCGTCGTCGGCTTCGACGACGAACCGCTCATCGCCGCGAGTCGCTTCAATGTCGATTCGACGCCCCCGTCCCCATCGCACGAGCACCGTCCAGCCTGCCGCCTCCAACGACCGCTCGACTGCCTCCTGCAACGCGTCCTCCGTGATCAAGACCGACGGCTCGACCGGCGGCACGCTCACGAGGTCAGGTGGTCGGTCCGAATGACGCCACAGTCGCACGAGTCCCGGCGCCGAACGAAGCGGTGCCCCATCGTCGATCGTGTGAGCGTTTAGATGAGTCCGAATCGTCGCGTCCGCGTAGATCGATCCGTTCGAACGCATACGAGCGAGCACCTCACGGGACGAAGAGTGACATCGCCCAGTCTCTGCATCCGGCAGCTCAATCGCGTCCAGGACGTCCTGGCGGCAGGTCACGAGACCGCAATCTACGCGCCTGCCGCAGGAGCGGGGTCTGTCAGATCCGACCCCGCCCGGAGAAACGCGAACCGAGCAGAACGCGCGCGCAAGACGACGGGCGCAGAATGTTCATCACGGCGCGTGCAGAACGCGCGCATCGTCATTGAGAACAGCGCCGAGAACCGGCGATCTGCGTTCGTTGGCGAGTGTCGTCGACCGAGCTATGAAATCGCTCAGCACTGTGATGCCGCGCCTCCGCCCCGGAGCATGCGACTCGGACTGTCACCGTGTGACGCACGTGTTTGCCGCTGCTGTCCGAGCTCGCCGGGCTTGCACGATGATGACAAAGGGCGCGGTCAACTCGTATCGACGGTGCAGCTCGAGGGTCGCCGTGGTAACGCCAAGGTAGATTCGCTCGCCGAGTTGTGGCGATTTCGGGCGAACTGCGGCGAACCGCAACACCCGCGGACTCCAGTTCAGAGCGCATTTCGCGTACCTCGGCGAACCCTCGCGAACCCCTCGGAGCAAGTTCCTAAACCGTGCGTCGCAGGTGAATCTGTCCGGGGGGCACCATGCTCGGGGCATCTCGGGGACAAGCGATACATCGTCCTTGAGCTGAAGCGCCGGCTGTTCATCTCCAAGCGGTCGGCGGAACGGCCGAGCTCATCGCTCTTCAGCGTGCCGATGAGCTCACGGACCGAGCGGTTCGATGATGCCCCGACGACGCCACCCGACGCGAGGTCGCCCGGGTCGTCGAGGTCGTCGAGGAGCCCGGCGGGGGACGTTGATCGGGCTTTGGCGTATCAACGGTCGGCGTCGCGCGCTCAAGTAATGAGCGAGCTTGGGAGGGACGATGGCACGTGCGCTCCGGGGGTCAATCGGCGAGATAGAGATCGGGGGTCCGATGGAGCGAGGTGTCGCGCCTGCACGCGAAGCGTTCATGGCCGACCTTGTGACGTGCATCGGCGAGGTCGCCATGCGGCCATCGCAGTCGGCAGAGCGGTTGCTCGCCGAGGCGTGCAAAAGCGTCGGCGCCGTCGAGGGCCGGCTGCTGCTCCTGTCCGCAGAGACCGGCACCCTCGAAGTCGTGGCGAGCGCGGCGGCGGCCGGCCACCGCCAGCCCGACCGGACGCCCGACCGCGTGCCGGTCAATGCCGCTGATTACCCTACCGAGCCTCGGCTCGCCGAGACCGACGACGGGACGCTCGCAGTCGTGCCTGCCGTGCAGGACGGCACCGTCGTGGGTGCCCTCGAGATCGTCGCCGGCAGCATCGACGAGGACGGCATCGCTCTCCTCGTCACGATCGCCAGCCTGCTCCCGCTCGTACGCAGCAACCGCGTGTTCACCGCCGGCCTACAACTCGTGCCACCGCTCCCGGACGTTTCGGGCGACGAGACGCAGTTCCGCCGCCAAGTGTTCGAGTACCTCGACTCGCACACCGAGGCGGCGCTGGTGGCCGTCTACCTCGTCGACGCCGACCTGGACATCTCTCTCGTCTTCGGACCACCGTCGGTGCGCAAGCTGGCTCCCTTCCTCACGGACCGTGTCACACACGAGCGGCTGCGCGAAATCGCGCTCGAACCCGGCAGCTGCAGCCCATACGTGCTGACCGAGCCATCCGGCGAGTCAGGCGCCCGCATCGCGAGCTACGCGTTGCTGTCGTGCACCGGCGCACCCGACGTCGACGATGCCGGCGGACAGGTCGTCGAGTCGTACGTCATGCTGCTCGGCTTCCCGACGCCGCACCGGCCGTGCGACGCCGAGGTGGCCGTGTTCAAGCAGCTGCTGGCGCTCGCCGGCTACCTCCACCAGGTCTACGGATACCTGCACAAGGTCGCCGGCCGCGTCGGCGCGGTGGCCGAGATTGGCAGCGCGATCACCGGTCTCGAGATCTCCCAGAAGGCGCGCCACGACGCCAAGAACCAGATCGACCTGGCGCAGAATCTGATCGCCCAGGCGCTCGGACGGGCGGGCGCGCTTCGCGGCGAGCTCGAGGACCTCGGCGTGATCCTCGGTCGGGTCGGCCAGTACCTCGAGGAGATGAAGCGGGCGACGAAGGTGCCGGACAAGGAGCTGGTCCCAACGTCGATCCGGTCGATCTGGGAGGCCGCATGCGGCCAGGTCCAGTGGCGGATGCGGGAGCGGCGGATCCAGGTGCGCTACGACGGCACCGACGCCATGGTGCTCGCCGCCCCGGACTGGTTCCGCCAGGTGTTCTTGAACCTGCTCCTGAACTCCGCCGACGCCTTCGACATGCTCCGGCAACGGAGCGGGCGGATCACCCTCAAGGTGCACAGCGCATCGGCCAAGGCCGATCGCGTCGAGATGACCTACGCCGACGACGCTACCGGGGTGCTGCCCCAGCACTTCCTCGGCTGCGACGTGGCCGGGGACCTCGAGCTGCGTGAGCGCATCTTCATGCCCGGGGTGACCAGCAAGTCCGGTGGTTCGGGCTGGGGCCTGCACGTCTGCCGGAGCATCATCAAATACCACCACGGCTCCATCGACCTCGAGCCGACGCGATCCGGCGCCGTTTTTCGCATCACCATCCCGGGAGCGGCGTGATGGAACCGCGACGCGAACCCTCGCCCCTCGACGCCGACGCGCTGCGCGAGCGCGATGGTGAGGCGGAGCAGGCCGCCGTGCTGGTGGTCGAGGATCACCCCGAGCTGCTGCGGTGGCGCCTCACCAGCCTGGCCCAGCGCGGCGTGCCGGCGATTGGAGCGACACGAGCGGAGCAGGCGGCGGCGTTCCTGGCCTCTGGGCTGGCGCCGATCGCACTGGTGCTGATCGACGTCAACCTGCGCCCAGACGATCCGTCGGACCGGTCCGGGCTGGCGCTGGCGCGGCTGGTGCGTTCGGCCGGGCTCGAGGTCGACCTCGTCGGGTACTCCGCGCACTTCGAGGACGGATCGATCTCCGCGGCCGACCGAGGCCAGTTCAGCTCGTGGATCGAAAAGGGCCGGATGATCCCGACCGAGCTGGTGAAGCGCTATGACGAGCTGGCGCAGGACGCGGCGCGGACCCCCGGCGCGGTGATGCCGCGCAGCGGTGCCGCGGGGGAGGCACTGGTGAGCTTCCTGGCCGAGACCCAGCAGGGCGCCACGGACGAGGTGAGCGAGGCCCGCGCCTACCTGCGGGCGTCGATCGGCGTTCGCGCCTACGACCCGCTCGACGACAGCGCCGGCACTGTCGGCTACGACCCGTTGCCGGTGGAGGTCATCCACGAGCTGCTCATCGCCGACCCGGAGGTGACATCCCCGTGAGGCGCCTCACCGGTTTGCACCTGCTCGCGGTGGTCACCATCGCCCTGGTGAGCCTCGGCGTGGCCGTGGTGACGTTCGGAGTCCTCGACTCGACCGGATCCTCCGACAACGGGATCACCTCGATCGGGGGCGCCATCGTCGGCTTCGCGCTGGCCTTCGGCGGGCTCAGCACGCTGTTCCGATCGCTCGAGCGGGCGAACCACGACGATCGGACCCGCATCCTCGAACGGGAAGTCGCAGAACTCTCCCAGAAGCTCCTGCGCGGCGCCCCCCGCCCGCCCGGGTATTCCGTCGAGCTGCTCGAGCACCACCGTCTCGTGCTGGCGAGGCCGACGGGGTTCGAATCGAAGGGCGGCGTCATCCTCGACATCCAGGAGCCCGACGGCGTCGACGAGAAGCGGCCGACCCAGGTGCTCGATGCGATCCCGGCGAGGCTGTTCGTCAACTACATCCCGGGGCCGCGCAGCATGACGCCCGACGACTACTACCGGGACTACGTCGAGCGCACGAAGGACAACCACGTGTTCGACGTGATGGGGATCGAGCGCACGATCATCGGGTCGGATCCGGGGACGTGCGACGCGCTGCGCGTCACGACGCGGCGGCGGGCGAGAGTGACCCTGCGCGTCGATCCGATCTCGGGCCGGTTGAACCGCTCGATGGATGTCCTGCCCCGCCACGAGTGGGATGCGGTCGACGTCGGTCCGTGCACGGTCGAGGTCCCGACGGGCGACCTGACCACGACGTTCAAGCACCAGGTCGTCGTCCCGTACCGCCAGAGCGTCGTCGTGTGCTTCAACACCGAACTCGAGCGGGTGTTCTTCGTCGGCTTCGAGGACGACGAGACCCACTTCGTCGATCATGTCGAGGCGTTCCACCAGTGCCTCCGGTCGCTGCGCTTCCTCACCTGATCCGTCTCCGAGCTGGCACGTCGAATCCGCCGAGGGACCACCAAGAGTCCAGCTAGATTGCTATCCGGTACTAGCTTTCGCGTCGGAGAAGGGGGTGGCGTGGCGAAGCAGCTCAGGATCCTCGTCGGCGGGGGCCTCGACAGGGAAGACGGATCGGCGCTCGCTCGTCCGCCCGACGAGATCGAGGCGTTCGCGCGGGTGTTGGGGGCACGAATCGTGCTCGACGGCCATGTCCTCCTCAACGGCTGTCGGACCACGCTCGACACGTGCGTGGCAGAGGGGGCACACCAGGCGCTCCTGGCGAGTGGCGCCACCAGCGCCGAGATCAAGTCGCGAATCGTCTGCTACGTGAACCAGGGTCAAGCGCCGGCGCACGGCTTCGGCAGCATCCTCCAATCCGAGCTCGTCGATTGGGAGTTGGGTGGCCCCGACCTCAGCTCACCCGAGATCATCCATTACAGCGATGCGGTGGTCCTGGTTGGTGGCTTTCGAGGGACGTACCGCGCTGCCAACTGGGCCCGCATCGAGCAAAAGCCGCTGCTGCCGATCGCGCTCTTCGGCGGTGCGGCGAAGGAGATCTGCCTCGAGGTTGCCAGGCGACGTCGACGTGCTCTACGCGGGCACGGTTTCGAGGTCGAAGTACGAGGCTGTCCTGAAGTCGTTGAGCACCGACTGGGAGCAGATCGCGGCGGATGTCGTGAACCTCGCCGAGCTGATGGCATCGAGCCGGGAGGTGTTCATCGTGATGTCGTTCGAAACGTCGCCACAGTTCACCGACTTGGTCGAAAGCATTCAGCAAACCTGCGAGACGTTCGGATACGCGGCCTATCGAGTCGACGAGGCGAACGAGGGCGAGCGGATCCTCCCGGAGATCATCCGTGGGATCCGGCAATCGGCCTTCGTGATCGCCGACGTGAGCGAGAACAAGCCGAACGTCTACTGGGAACTCGGTCTCGCCGCCGGGATGGACAAGGAGATCATCCTGACGGCAAGAAAGGGAACCGATCTGCCGTTCGACATCACCGACGTGCCGGTGATCTATTGGGACAGCTTCAGCGAGTTCAAGAAGGCTCTCGCCAAGCGTGTCGACGGCATCGGCAGCGCGACACGGTAGGTCTTGCGTCACTCGTTGACGGCTCGCGGAATCGGGCCCCGCCCGCTGCGCGACACTCGCGGTGAGTACTGACCTGACGCCCGAGGAGCAGACCATGACGACCCGTCTCAACCCGTACCTGTCGTTCCGTGACAACGCCCGACAGGCGATGGACTTCTACCAGTCGGTGTTCGGTGGTGAGCTCACGCGCGCCACGTTCGCCGAGTTCCACGCCAGCGAGGACCCGGCCGAACAGGACAAGGTCATGCACTCGATGCTGGCGACTGAAAACGGTCTCACGCTGATGGGTGCGGATACACCGAACAGCATGGACTTCACCCCCGGCAGCAACGGCACCGTCTCGCTCAGCGGCGACGACGAGGCGGAACTGCGCGGCTACTGGGAGAAGCTCTCCGATGGCGGCGATGTTTCCATGCCCCTCGAGAAGGCACCGTGGGGGGACACGTTCGGCATGTGCGTCGACAAGTTCGGCGTGAGCTGGATGGTCAACATCGCCGGCGCCCAGCCGTAGACCGACCTCGCCGTTACCCGTGGGTCGTCGCAGCGGTGGCGGCTGTGAGCTTCTCGACGAAGGTCTCGGGCCGTTCGATGTGCGGAGCGTGGGCGGCGTCGCGCACGACATGCAGTGGCCAGCCGTGCCGTGTCGCAGCGTGTTCGGCGATGCGAAGGGGCACCATGCGGTCGTCGCGTCCCCACAGGAGGGCGATGGGCACGTCGATCCGGCTGAGGTCCGGTTCTGGGATCGGTTTCGTCTCGCGCGGCGATGAGTTGGCGCATCGTCCGCTTCACGTGCGGCACGCTGGCACGGGCCCGCGTGTAGGCGACGAACGCGTCGAACCACTCTGCGTCGCGCCGGCGGGTGGCGTCGAGGTCGAGGAGTGCGAAGCGGTCGAAGCGCTCGGCGTTGGCCGCCGAGGGGCGGATGGCGAAGCGAACCGCCACGTAGCGCAAGCGGTGCGGCATCCGGTACGGACCGACCCCGGGCGCGGCGTACACCACCAACCTGCCGAGCGGCGGGCTGGGACGCGTCGCGAGCCGGGCGGCCAGACTGCCGATCAGAGAGTGGGCGACGACCGTCGGTCGCTCGATCTTGGTGTGTCCAGGAGACCGGCGAACCAACGGGCGAAGGTGTCGACGTCGAGATGTGGGAGCGGAGCGGACTCGCCGAGTCCGGGTACGTCGGGAACGATGACCCGGTGGTGCGCGACGAGTGGGGCCAACACCGGTGCCCACATCGCTCCGCCGCATTCGATTCCGCCGTGCAACAGGATCAGCGGCGGCCCGTCTCCGCCCTCGAGAACGCTGGTGCTGACCCCGTCGATGTCGACGTTCCGACTGGCGAGCGGCACGCCGGCGAGCATCCGGTCCCGTGGGCTCGGGAACGGCTCTCGACTCGTCCCTCCGTTCGTGCGTTCGGTCGTACCGGACATCAGAAGACCATCACCTGGACGTCTTGACCGGCGAGGATGGCACCGGCGGTGAGCAGCGTGTCGCGCCTGACGAGGAAGTGCTGGGTCAACGGCGTGGATGTCGCGAAGGCGGCGCTGGAGTGGACAATCGGCATAGATCGAGCTGCCTCCGCCGGACCGATACGCGGTGGTGACCGCAGCCGACCGCTCGCTCGGTGGCCCACACCGCGGCAGCGCGGATCCTCGCTCGCTCCTCGAGCGTGAATGGTGATCGGTCGGTAGCGGTCGCCCAGGCCGCGTCGGCGGTCTCGTAGAGCAGCGCTCGCGCGGCACGGAGCTCGGTATCCGCGGTGGCGAGGTCGAACTGGAACACCGGGTTGGTCGCCAGTGGCGCGTGGGCGAGAAGCGGCATCTTGTCGACGGCGAGGGCGACGATGTCGTTCGAACGCTCCCTGGGCGATGCCGAGCGCGACGCTTGCGATCCCGAGCGAGGCGAGCGCGGGCACCGGGATGTGGACGATCGGTTCATCGATGCACGGCTCGTCGGCCATCGGCACGAGCGTCCGCTCGCGTGGCACGACGACGCCGTCAACACGGAAATGGTGGCTGCCCGTCCCGCACAGACCGGACACGTTCCACGTGTCCTCGATCGTGACCTCGTCGGGACGGAACACCGCCATGCGAAGTTGGGGCGCGCCGTCGACGATCGCTTCGACGCAGTTGCCGAACAACCAGTCGGCGTGCTCGCAGCCGCTGGCGAAGCTCCATCGGCCGGTCACCCGGTACCCGTCGCCGACGGCGGCGATCGAGCCGGTCGGGTTGAAGACGCCGGCCACGACCGTGTCAGTGCCCGCGGCGAACAGGCTGTCGAACGTGGCGCGGGGGAGCCCGGCGAGGTCGCACCACGCGCTGCCTCCGATCATCACGGTCCAGCCGACGGACGCGTCGGCTCCGGCGAGGGATCTCGAAGACCCGCATCGCGCTCGGCAGGTCGGCACCGATGCCGCCGTGGGTGCTCGGCAGCAACACCCGGAAGCAGCCGGCCGCGATCAGCTCGGCGAGCAGATCGCTGCGGCACGCGTCGGGCTGCCTCGATCTCGGCGGCGCGGGCCGTGATCGTCGGCGCGAGTTCGTCGCGCCGCCTCGAGGACGCCCTCCGGCGTCGTCGTCGTCCGATCCATGATCGTCATGCCTTTACCCCCTCGGATCACGGCCGCAGCATCGGGGCTTCGGCCGCGTGGCGGGCCCGGAGCTCGTCGTCCCAGCCGCCGTTGCAGTAGCCGACGACCTCGGTGATGCGGCCGTCGCGCACCTCGCACAGCCAGAGTCGGCGCGCCACCTCGACGTTGGCGCCGCGCTGGGTCTCCTCGTGCTCCATCACGAACCCCGACGCCGTCGGGACGACACGCAGGACACGAGCGCTCGGCTCGCCCTCGGAGATCGCTCGGAGCTGGGCGGCGAACGCCTCGGGACCTTCGAGCTGGAATCGCCACAGCGGCGGGTACAGGTCGAAGAACGCGTCCGGTGCGAACACGTCGTCACCGGCATCGAGCGTCTCGAAGCATCGGTTGAACGCGGTGCTCAACCGCTCCACGGTCGCGTGGTCGAGGGGTCTCCATCTGCTGGCTCGACATCGTTGCCCTCCTTCGTCGGCGGGTGCATCACCCGATGAGAGCAACGTACGAAGACGCGGGTCACGCCACATCGACCGAATCCGCCATCTTCGGGCGCGGGCCGCGTGGTGCGTTCGCACCACACGGCGAGCGTCAGACCAGGTCGTGGTCGTAGGCGTACGCCGTGGCCGCGGCGCGCGACGACAGGCCGAGCTTCATGAAGATGTTCTGGAGGTGGCGCCCGACGGTGTGTTCGCTGATGACGAGCTCGGCGGCGATCTCGCGGTTGGTCACGCCGGTGGCGACGAGCCGGAGCACCTCGCACTCCCGGTCGGTCAGCTCGGCGGGCCGCGTCGGTTCGTCGCCGCCGAGATGTCGGACCACGCGCGCCAGATCGGGTCGGGCACCGAGCAGCTCGAAGGTGCCGCGGGCGGCATCGAACTCGAACTCGGCCGCGTCGTGGTCGTCGAGCGCCCGGCAGGCGAGCCCGATCTGCACGCGGGCGCGTGCCGCGTCGTACGGCATCTCGAGCTCTCGCCACGCGGCACACGCCTGGCGCAGCGAAGCGAGTGCTTGGTGCGCCTGCCCCTCGGCGAGGAGCACCGAACCGGTCGCGTAGCCGGCGATGGCGTGAAGGAGCGGGGCGCCGCTGGCGCCGGCGATCGTGTCGAGCTCTTCGGCGGCCGACCGAGCCGTCTCCGACGTCGCCGGCGGCGAGCATGATCTCGACCGCGGCGGCGAGCATCGTCGGATGCGAGAACTGTCCCGCGGCTCTCTTCGACCATGCGTCGCACGGCGGCGACGGCGGCGTCGACCTTGCCCTCCTCCAGCCGCAGGAGCGCCACGCCAGGGGCCGGCTCTCGTCCGTGCTGGCTGGCCGCCCGGTACGCCCGCTCGGCGTCGGCCAGGTCACCTCGCAGACGGTGGAGCTCGCCCTGCTGGTAGAGGGCGAGCCCGAGCGCAGGATGGGCCGGCTCGGACAGACTCTGCCGGGCCCGCTCGACCTCCGTCACCGCCTCCGCCCACTCACCGTGTGCCTGCAGCACCTGCGACCGGTGCACGAGGCACTGGCCGCGGTACGGCACGAGATCGGGCTGGGCGATGCACCAGCGGTTCGAGCGCCTCGGTCCACTCGGCCGCCCGTCGCAGGTCCATCACGTCCATGCACGCCTCGATGACGGCGCAGTACACGATCCCCGCCGGGATCGGCGAGATCTCGCCGGATGCGACGGCCACCATCACCTCGTCGAGCAGGCTCATGCCGTCGGCGGTCTCACCGAGCGCGAGCGTCGCCTGGCCACGACCGAGCGATCCGAGCGCGAGGAGGTCCTTGTCATCGAACCGTCGGGCGATGGCGACGATGTCGTCGGCGAGGCCCAAGGCCGTCGCCGCGTCGCCGCTGCCCAGCGTCTCGAGGAACACGGGTACCTGGAGATAGCCGCGCGCGGCGCAGTCGGCACCGGTCTCGTCGAGGAGTCGGGCGGCACGAGCGAACCATCCACTCGCCTGCGCCATGTCACCCCGGAGCATGAGGCCGATGGCCAGCCACGCAGCGCACCGTGCCGCCCGGGCGGGATCGCCGAGACGATTCCACTCGAGGTGCGCCCGTTCCCACGCCGAGGTGCTCTCGTCGTCGCGACCGACCAGATGGGCGGCAACGGCGAGGCGCTCGAGGTCGTCGGCCTCCAGCGGATCGCCAGCCGCCGAGCAGCGCGTAGGCGTCAGCCCCACGCCTGGCGGGCGAACGCCTCGCGCGCCTTCTCGACATTCACGGACACGCCCCACAGTCTCTACCACCCATCTGTCTGAGCCACCACGGTCGGAGTTTGCGCACCACCCGGCGCGCAACCGGCTACGGCTCGACGCGGGTCACGACGGACGTGAAGCTGCCCGTGTTGTTCGAGACGCCAGCGTCGTTGATGCCGAGATACAGCCGACCGCTGCGGTCGGTGGCGACCCTCATCGAGACGCCGACCAGAAATGGCTCGGGATCGTCGCCGATGTAGCCGATCAGGGCGGCGTGGTTGACGTCGGCGAGGATGTTGTAGATCCGCAACGCGGTCCGCGGATCGCCGTCGGGGCCGACCGTGACAGGATCGTCGGTGTCGTGCACGATCGCCCCCGACGACGTCACCTCAACAATGTCGCCGGCGTCGATGTCCACCCCGGTGTCGGTCCACGAACGATCGGCCGGGACGGTGACTTCGGTGTGGTCGTTGGAATCCGGCCACAACGTCAAGCTGCCGAGCGCGGCGACGAAGAGCACGGCACATGCGATCATCAACTGGATCTCCCGTCGCTGCCACCATCTCGGGCGCGGCGGCGGGGGCGGAGCCTTTGGTGGCTCGGGGAGGGGATCGGGCAGGGGACGAGCCTCGGCCAAGTTGACCGCCTTGACCAACTTCAGCAGCTGTTCCTGTGACCGCTTCCGGTAGTCGGTCCACTCGACCAGCGGCAGGGTGTCGGTCGCGTGATCCCCGCCATGGCCGCCGACCTGGACGGGGACAACCATCCAACGGGCGTCGTCCGGACCAAGGTCGTCGACCTGGACGGGGATCACAATCCGATCGACCGCGGTGGCGTAGTCGAACTCGGAGCGGCAGGCGGGCGATTTGGCCCACCTCGGGCTGACGACGGCCACGACCGCATCGGCCAGCCGCAGTTGGCGGAGGATCTCGTTCCACCAGATCTGTCCGCCGATCAACTCGCTGTCACGCCAGACCGTGAAGCCTGCCGCGTCGAGCGCGCCCACGAGGTCGGTGACCGCTCGACGATTCCGGCGACGATCGGACCGGCTGTACGAGATGAACACACGCGTCATCGCACCACCCCTCAGACTGGCGCTTTCGTGCGGACACTACTGCGACGCGTCGTCGAGGCCTGAGTGATTTTCAGACGCGGCGTGGACGAGCAGCAGGCGGCCCACGAGCACTTCAGCGAGGGCGGCTGGGGCGTGTCAGCCGGTGCGGCGTCGGAGGATCCGGCGCCCGCGGGTAATCGGTCGCCGGACGCGTCCTCGTGCTGCGATCCGACCAGCTCGCGCACCCGCTTCGCCTCACTGTCGCCGAGCTCGCGCTGGATCACGAGGTAGGCGGCCTCGAACGCGGTCGACGAACCGGTGGCGGTGATCACGCGCTCGGCGTCGACGTTCAGCCGTTGGTCGGCGATGTCGCTGCCGAACTCGGCGAGCAGATCGCCCGCCAGCCAGTGGGTGGCCGCAGGGTGGCCGTTCAAGAGCCCGGCCGCGGCGAGCACGACCGATCCCGTCGAGCTCGCCGCGATCCAGCGGCACCGAGGCGCCACGTTGTGCAACCACGAGCGCAGCACCGCATCGCGCGCCATCTGGCGCGTGCCGAGTCCTCCCGGCACGACCACGATGTCAGGATCCGCGACCTGGTCGAACGTGGCGTCGACGGTCCTCGCTCCGCCGGGACCGGCGACGGGACCGATCGTGTGGCCGACGTTGACGGGCTCGATGCCCGGAAGGTGGCCGAGGATGATGCGGAAGATGTCGTGTTCCTCGACGATCAGGCCCGGCAACGTCACGAACGCGACAACTCGGCGGTCGGTTCTCGGAGGCGGCTCGACGTAGACGACCGGATCGCCCGGGCCCGGTGCGTCATCGCCGCCGCCAGCGTCGGCCGGTGGCGGCCGCCACAGCGCGTCGGGGTCGTACGTCCCTGGGTCGGGTTCGCCGGTCATCTGCCCCCATGATTCACCGCTCGGACCGCGCCCGTCCAGCCGCGGTGACGGACGGCACTCACCCACGTTCGCGCTCGATCAGTCGTCGGACCAGAACTGTTCGAGTCGCTCGGCCATCGCCGTCGGGTTCTGAGCCATGAGCAGGTGACCGGTTCCCGGCAGCTCGTATCGGATCGAATGCGGGAGCCAGGTCTCGATGAGGCCTGCTCCGTGGATGAATCTCGGGGCAGTGTCGGCACCGACGACGTTGAGGACCGGCACGTCGATGCGGCTGGCCTCGCTCGGACCGAAGGACCACATCGCGACCGCATCGAGCTCGACACGGAAGAACTGGTCCGCGTGCGCCAACGCTTCTTCGAACGCCCCCGGCAGATGAAGATCGAGGAGATCCCGGTAGTTGTCACCGCACACGGCGCGGAGGAACAGGTCCAACGCGACTTCCGCACCTTTGGACCGGTACACCTCGAGCAGCGGGGCCATACCGGCCATCGCCTCCTCGGGACTGAGCAAGCCACTCGTCGCCGGCTCGAGCAGCGCAATCGATCGCGGGTGCAGGTCGTCGCGGCACGCCACGGCCAAGGCGACCAGCGCGCCGTACGAGTGGCCGACCAGGTGAGCGTGATCGAAACCGACGTGCTCCAGCAATCTCGCGGACAGCGCGGCGTCGTCATCGACGCCGAACCCCGGGCGGTTGCTCGGCGGTGTGCGTTGGTAGCGCAGCACGGAGTACGACGACAACAGCTCGACGAGCGGCGAGTACCACGAGACGAACGGTCGCGCGTGCAGGAATGCGACCTGCTCGCCGGTGCCGATGACCTCGTAGTCCACTTCGACGCCATCGAGATCGGTACGCATCATCATCAACTCCCATCGGCGACTGGTCGGCGACTGGTCAGAGGGTCACCGGCGTCGCCCCGAGCCGAACGGCTGGCAGCCTAGATGGGGGTCGGAAGCGGTGCCGTGGATTTCTCGGTCTCGAACACGTAGGCACGGCCGCGCCACACCGACCCGCTGACGAACGTGCTACGACCGACACGTGACGTCGGAACGAGGGGAGACCGCGGGCGTGCCGGACGCATGGATCCTGCACGTCGATCTCGATCAGTTCCTGGCTGCGGTGGAGGTCCTGCGGCGACCGGAGTTGGCCGGTCGACCGGTGGTGGTCGGCGGCGACGGGAACCCGAACCGACCTCGGCAGGTGGTCGCCACGGCCTCCTACGAGGCGCGTGCGTTCGGCGTGCATTCGGGAATGCCGCTGGTTCAGGCCGCCCGCAGGTGTCCGGATGCCGTGTTCCTGCCGTCGGACCGGCCCGCCTACGACGCCGCGTCCGCCCGGGTGATGGCCACACTGCGGTCGTTCCCGGTGGTCGTGGAGGTGTGGGGCTGGGACGAGGCGTTCGTCGGGGTCCGCACCGCCGACCCCGAGGCGTTCGCCCGTGAGCTGAAGGCGCGGCGTGCTCGACGAGACCGGGCTGACGTGCGCGGTCGGAATCGGCGAGACGAAGCTGCAGGCGAAGACGGCGACCGGGTTCGCCAAGCCAGGAGGCGTCGCCCGGCTCACGCGGCGGACGTGGATCGAGACGATGGGAGACCGCCCCGTCACGGCGCTCTGGGGGATCGGCACGCGCACCGCCAGCCGGCTGGCCGAGAGCGGCATCCGGACCGTTCTGGAGCTCGCCCGGTCCGACCACCGCGAATTGGCGCAGCAGTTCGGCCCGACGATCGGTCCGTACCTCAAGATGCTCGGTCTCGGCGGCGACGACTCACCGGTCGTCGACGAGCCGTACGTGGCGCGGTCGCGCAGCCGGGAGGTGACGTTCGAGCACGACATCACGAGCCGGACCGAGATCGACCAACACGTGGCCCGCCTGGGTGCCGAGGTGACCGAGTCGGTGGTCGCCGAAGGGCGGCGCGTCACCCACGTGGCCGTCAAGGTGCGAACGGCCACGTTCTTCACCCGCACCAAGATTCACAAGTTGCCGCGATCGACGACCGATCCGGGCGAAGTCGCACGAGCCGCGCTCGTCGTGCTCGACCGCTTCGAGCTCACGCGACCGGTGCGGCTGCTCGGCGTTCGCGTGATGCTCGAGCTACCGACGTGACACGCGGACACGGACTGCGTCACGCGTGCCAGGGATTGCGACCGGCGGGCGCGGGTGGCGCGTGACGCCGAGCGACAGTCTGTGGCCTACTCTCCGACCCCTACGTGGACGTGAGGAGGGACGGCGCATCATCGTGACAGGAGCCCAGTACCCGGAGGGGTCGCGGCGGTGAAGCTCACCGGAGCCGAGGCGCTCGTCCGGTGCCTCGAGGCCGAGCGCACCGCGTTCGCGTTCGGCATCGCGGGTGGGAAGTTGGGGCCACTATTGCATGCGCTCGCCAAGACGCCGTCGATTCGGTACGTCGGGCTCCGCCACGAAGCCGCCGGCCCGATGATGGCGGCTGCGACGTTCGCCCGCACCGGCAGGCTGGGCGTCGCACTCGGTGAGATGGGTCCTGGTGGACTCAATCTGGCGTCGGGCATGGGAGTTGCGTTCAACAACAACCTCGCCGTCCTTGCCATCACGACCAACCAGCATCGAGCCGCCTCGTATCCGCACGCCGGGATGTTCATGGACCTCGACAGCAGGAGCCTGTTCGCGCCGGTCACCAAGTGGAACGCCGTCGTCGCCGACCCGGGTCGCATGCCGGAACTCGTGCGCACGGCGTTTCGCGAGGCGCTCACCGGCCGGCCGGGGCCCGTGCATCTCGACGTTCCGCACGACGTCCTGGCCGCCGAGGTCGACTTCCCGGAGACCGAGCTCGACGTCGAGCCGTCGCGGACGCGAGCCATCGACGGACCGCGTCCGAATCGGGAAGCCGTCGATCGCAGTGCTGGGCTGCTCGCCGCGGCGCGCCGTCCGGTGATCGTTGCCGGCGGCGGCGTCGTGCTCGCTGGCGCCGCAGGGGAAGTGCGGGAGCTGGCGGCATTGCTCAGTGCGCCGGTCGTTCCCACTCAGATGGCGCTCGGCGTGGTCGCAACCGACAGCCCCTACTTCGTCGGGCACGGCGGACTGATCGGAGGTCCGGCGGTGCTGGCCGCGATCGAGCAGGCCGACGTCGTACTCGGCGTCGGATGCAGGTATTCGAGCTGGATGTGGGACGAGGTCGGACCGCTGGTCCGGCCCACCCACCAGCACATCAACATCAACATCGATCCGTCGGCACTTGGGGCGCCGGCGCTCCATGGTGTGGGACTTCAGGCCGACGCGCGTGAGGCGCTGGTGGATCTGATCGAGGTGCTCGGCGGGCAAGACATCTCCGTCGACAGCGGCTGGCTGCCCTCGCTCCGCGATCTGCGCGCGACGTACAGCGGGCTCCTCACGGCGATGGCCGCCGAGCGGGATCCGGTCATGCATCCGGCGGCCCTGGCGTCCGCCATTGCCGGGGCGATGCCACACGATTCGATCGCAGTCTTCGACGGCGGTCACACGTCGTTCTGGAGCAACGATTTCACCCCCGTGCACGACGTGCGCACCCGTTTCCACGATCCCGGTATGGCGCATCTGGGCTTTGGGCTTCCGTATGCGATCGCGATGAAACTCGCGGATCCCGACCGACCCGTCTTCAACATCACCGGCGATGGCGGCTTCGGCTTCACCATGCAGGAACTCGACACCGCACGGCGGTACCGATTGCCCGTCGTCACGGTGATCCACAACAACGAGTCCTGGGGCGTCATCCGACAGGGCCAGAGCAAGCAGTTCGGCTTCGAGTTGGGAACCGATCTCGAAGGCACGGAGTACGCGGCGATTGCTCGCGGGTTCGGCTGCTACGGAGAACGTGTGTCGGACGTCGACGATGTGGCGCCGGCAATCGAACGCGGTCTCGCGAGTGGCCTTCCCTCGGTGATCGACTGCCGCACCCGGTTCGTCCCTCACCCAGCAATGGCTGCGTTCGGAAGCATGAACCGCTTCGGATCGGCACAGCAGTTGGACGGATGATGACGTGGCGGATCTGATCCTCGGACCGATGTTGCGCGACGTGGGAACGTCGTCGGCGACGATCTGGGTCGAGACCGACGCCCCGTGCACCGTGGAGGTGCTCGGCCAGCGCGCCAAGACGTTCACCGTGGCCGGCCACTACTACGCCCTCGTGATCGTCGAAGGGCTCGGTGTGGGCTCGTGCACGGAGTACGCGGTCCATCTCGACGGAGTGCAACGCTGGCCGTCGGCGGACAGCCGGTTTCCGCCGAGCGTGATCCGTACGATGGACGCAGGACCTGTGCGAGTGCTGTTCGGTTCGTGCCGCACGGCCGCCCCGCACGAGCCGCCGTGGACGCTCGAGATGCAACTCGACCCCACTGGTCGCGGTGTCGACGCCCTGCGCACACACGCCCTTCGGATGCTCGGTCAGCCGCCCGAGGAGTGGCCGCACCTCGCCCTGATGCTCGGCGATCAGGTCTACGCTGACGACTCCTCACCCGCCACTCACGAGCGGATCAAGATCCGACGCGAGAGCGAACCGGTCGAGGGCCTGCCTCCCGACCTCGTCGGCGGCTTCGAGGAGTATTGCTGGCTGTACCACGAGTCGTGGTCGCCCGACGTCGAGCGCTGGTTCTTCTCGGTGGTACCGACGGCGATGATCTTCGACGACCACGACATGATCGACGACTGGAACATCTCCGACACCTGGGTGCGCGAGATCCGTAAGGAGTCGTGGTGGGAGGATCACGTCATCGGTGGTCTGGTCTCGTACTGGATCTATCAGCATCTCGGCAACCTCAGCCCCGACGAGATCCGCGCCGAAGGCATGCTGGCGGCGCTCGCCGATCTCGACGACGGCGAGGACTACTTGCGCGAGTGGGCGCGGTCATCCGAGGAGTTCACCCCCGTGCCGGGTGGCTACCGATTCTCGTTCGCCCGCCGGCTTGGCAACGTCACGCTCGTCGTGATCGACGCCCGCAACGGGCGGGTGCTCGAGCCGGGGAACCGGTCGCTCGTCGACGACGACGAGTGGGCCTGGATCGTGCGCCACTGCGAGACCGACGCCCGACACCTGCTCATCGGGTCGTCGCTCCCGGCGTTCGTGCCAGGTGGCATTCACGACCTGCAACGGTGGAACGAGCGCGTGTGCGACGGCGCGTGGGGTCGGCTCGGCATCCGATTCGGAGAGAAGGTCAGGCGGGCGCTCGACCTCGAAGACTGGCCGGCCTTTCGTCGATCGTTCGACGCCCTCGTCGCGTTGCTGACGGACCTCGGAAACGCGGACCGGCTCGCTCCGCCGGCGACGATCTCCGTCCTGTCGGGTGACATCCACTTCAGCTACCACTCCGTTCTCCACTTCCCCGACGCCACGCCCGTGGTCAGCTGCGTCCACCAGATCGTGAACTCCCCGCTCCGCAACGCGCTCCGACCTTTCGAGCGCAAAGCGATGCAGCTCGCGACGTCGAGAGTGGGCTCGTTGATCGCCCGCGGACTGCGACGTGCGACCGGCGGTCGACGCCCGGCGCTCGAGTGGAACCTCGATCACGGACCAGTCTTCGCGAACTGCGTCGGCTTGCTCACGTTCGAGGGCGAGACGGCGACCGTGTGCCTCGAGCGGGCGACGGCCGACGACGACGGGGCCGAGCGTCTCGACGTGGTGTTCGAAGTCGATCTCCACTCCTGTTGAGCTGACGGCAGGACGCGCCTGCTGGGTTTCGGTCAGGTGAACGCGGGGTAACAGATCGCCGTGGAAAAGAGTCCTCAACTGGACCATCGCGTGGACGACGGCGGGCGCTACGAGGTGACGGACCGGACCGAACGACTGCGTGACACCTGGCCGATCCGCTGGCGAGACGTCGGGCTGCTCTTGACGTGCTACGTGGTGCTGACGGGAGTGTGGTCGGCGATCGGGTGGACGCTCGTCCATCCTCTCGACGACAGCGCGATCGTCCGCACCGACGAACGCGTCGCCGATTGGTTCGTCGAGCGGCGCACTCCGACACTCGACGACTGGAGCCTCGCCGGCTCGCTTCTCGCCGAGACCATTGTCAAGATCGTCGTCACCGCGATCATCGTCGGGGTCTTGCTCTGGGCCGTCAAACGTTGGCTCGATCCGCTCGTCGTGGCGGTGTCGCTGATCCTCGAGGCGATGGTCTTCATCACCGTGACGTGGATCGTCGCTCGTCCCCGGCCCGACGTCGAGCGGCTCGACGGATCGCCGGTCGACTCGAGCTTCCCGTCAGGTCACGCCGCAGCCGCGGCGTGCTACGTGGCGATCGCCATCGTGGTCTTCTGGCACACCCGCAACCGCTGGCTCCGCGCCCTCGTCGTCCTGTGACGGTGTCGATGCCGTTCATCGTCGGCGTGGCGCGGATGTACCGCGGCATGCACCACCTCACCGACGTGATCGCCGGGGTGGTGCTCGGCGTGGCGTCGGTGGTGCTCGTGACGGTGATCCTGTGCCGTGCCGAGGATCGACGCCGCTCGCAAGCGACCGAGGACGGCCGAGCGGCGACGCCGGACGTCGTGGCCCACGATCAGCTGGCGCCGCCTAGCGTCGTAACCACGGGGCACGCGTCATGATCCTGATCGCCATCATCGTCGGATGTGGCCTTGCCGCGGCCATCGGTGCGTTCGCGCTGTCGGCGTCGCGCAGGGTCGAGGTCGACACTGTCGATCCGACCGTGGCCGAACGCGCTGTCAAGCGCTCGATTCGTCACCATCCCAAGGTCCGCCGCTTCCTCGAGCAGCGGATGGACCGCACGTCTGCCGGCGGGTACCTCCTCACCGCGGCCTTCGGGCTCGTGTTCGCCGCGACGCTGGTGCTCGGCGTGCTGCTCGTCCTCATCGACAACAACCGCACGGTGCGCGACGTGGATCGCAAGGTGTCCGAGTGGGGGTCGAAGAACGCCGGCTCCACGGCCGTGGACGTGGTGGAGCTGATCACTCATCTCGGGGCCAGCTGGCTGGTGTTGTCGGTGCTGGCGATCGTCGCCCTGACCGACTTCGTCCGGCGCCGCAACCTCGAGGTCTTCGCCTTCGTCGCCGCCGTCGGGCTCGGCGAACTACTACTGAACAACCTGCTCAAGGTCACCATTCGGCGCGAGCGTCCGGCAGTCATGCAAATGATGGAGGCCCATGGCTTCTCGTTCCCGTCCGGCCACACGGCCGCCGCGGCCGCGGGCTGGTCGGCTGTCGCGCTCGTACTGGGGCGAGATCGACCGCGGGCCGTGCGCGCCGTGCTTGCCGGCGGCGCGGCGCTCATCGCCATCGCCGTCGCCACGAGCCGGGCACTGCTCGGCGTCCACTGGGTCAGCGACGTGGTCGCTGGCCTGGCCCTCGGCTGGGGATGGTTCCTGCTCGTCGCTGTGGTGTTCGGCGGCCGAACGCAGCGTCTGGGAGATCCAGTGAGCGAGACCAAGCACGAGCAACCTGCGATGGAGCAGAGCGTGCAGGCCGGGGACACGGTGAATGAGAGAGAAAGGGTCGACGCATGAGCTCGGCGAACCCAGTCCCGGAGACGACCGGCTTGATCACCGGTGAGGATGCGTACGACACGATCCGCTCGGCGGGCGCCAGAACGCTTCTCCGCGACGCATTCCAGCGGCTGCGGGTAGCCGACGGCTTCAGCCACTGTCGAGCGATGGCGTTCCAGACCGTCTTGGCGCTCATCCCCGGAACGATCGTGCTCGTCGCGATCGCCTCCGAACTGCGTTGGGAGTCGCTGTCGAATGCCATCATCCGCAGTGTCGAGTCGCTGGCCCCCGGTCCAGCGGCGGACGTGTTCCGCGAGGCGTTCGGCCAGGGTGAGGACGTGGGGACCACCGAGTCGGGCTGGACCGCCTTGACTGTCGCCGGCCCCGCTCTCCTGATCGCCGGCACGACCGCCTTCGGGCAAGTCGAACGGACGGCCAACCGCATCTACGGCATCGAGGCCGATCGGGCGCCCGTCCAGAAGTACACCGTCGCGGCGCTCATGATGCTGAGCGCCGGAACGTTGGCCGTGCTCTACTTCCTCACCCTCGGTCTCGGCCGCGCGTGGATGGGCGACACCGGTGATTCTCCGTGGGCGATCGCGTGGTGGGTCGGGCGGTGGCCCATCGGGCTCGCGCTGCTCGCCGGTGCGATCGCGCTCGTGTTCAAACTCTCGCCCCGGCGCAATCAGCCACCGATGTCGTGGCTCGTCTTCGGCGCCGCGATCGCAGTCATCGGATCCCTGTTCATCTCGTTGCTCTTGACGCTCTATCTCACGGCGAGCGAGGGCTTCGGTGAGACGTATGGCGCGCTCGCCGGCTTCATGGGAGTGCTCTTGTGGGCGTATGGCAGCTCGATCGCCCTGTTCTACGGATTGGCCTGTGCTGCACAGCTCGAAGCGGTCCGGGCGGGGGTCGCCGCGCCACGCGACGCGGCCAAGGTGAGCGAGACCGAACCGGATGCCGTCGTCGTACCGTATGGCACGGCGGCAATGCACCCAGGAGGATCGGGATGACGAGTGTTGCCGTGGTTGCAAACACGAAGAAGCTCGCCAAGGCGGACGCAGGGCGCTTGAAGAACTCGCTCCGCGAGGCCGGTCTCGACCCGACGACGTGGATCACGATCGAGAAGGGTTCGGCGGCGACGAAGGCGACCGCCAAGGCGCTCGATCGCGGAGCTGATGTCGTTCTCGTCTGCGGCGGCGATGGCACCGTCCGCGCCGCGTCACAAGCGTTGGTGGGGACCGATGCCGCGCTGGCGGTGTTCCCGACGGGTACCGCGAACCTCTTCGCGTCGGCGATGAAGTTCTCCGACGATCCCGTCGAGCTGGTCGAGCTGATCCGTCGCGGCGAGCGCCGGACGATCGACACCGGAACGTGCAACGGAATGACGTTCAACATCATGGCCGGCTCCGGATTCGATGCGGCGATGATCGATTCCGCCGACGACGACAAGGAGCGACTTGGCATGGTCGCCTACCTGCGCGCCGGAGTGAAACAGGCGCGCGTGCGCGAGGCGTTCGACATGCGGGTCGACGTCGATGACGAGCGCGTGTTCGAAGGATCCGCGAGCTGCGTCCTCGTCGGCAACATCGGCACCCTGAAAGGCGGGGTGGAAGCGTTCCCGAACGCGACTCCGACCGATGGCATCCTCGACGTCGCCGTGGTGACGGCAACCGGTCTCAAGGCGTGGACCGGCCTGATGGTGAGCGCCGTGCGCGGGCGCCAGAACCTCAGCGGACATGCCCAGCTGTGGGCCGGTCGATCGATCTCGGTGCGCACCGATTCCAAGCACCGTTTCGAGCTCGACGGCGGCGTCAAGGGCAAGGCGAAGAAGTTCGAGTTCGAGGCCGTCCCGGGCTCGCTCATCGTCTGCGCCCCGCACTGACGCCTGCACGCGGAAGGCGGGCACGCGAACGTGCCCGCCTTCCTCACCGCCACCGAGGTCGATGCGTCGCGATGATGACGTCAGGCTGCCGCCTGCATGGTGGCCAAGCTGGCGTAGGACGCAGCAGCCGCGGCGTGGGTGCGCGCACCGTATTCGCCGTCGGGCAGGCCGACGTTGAGGGGCGCCAGCGCCTTCTGCCACTCGATCACCGCGGCGACCGTGCGCTGTCCGTACTTCCCGTCGATCTTCGACTGGTAGTACCCCCAGAACGCCAGCACTTCCTGGAGCTGCCTCACGGGGGCGCCCTCGTCATTCTGTCGCAGTGTCGGCAGAGGTAGGGCGGCGGTCGCGCCCGGCGGAACGACGGGGTCGCCATCGACTCCGCCATCGGCCAGAACAGCCGCGACCCTCGCGCTCGTGAAGCACGGAGTTCGGGTGGACCTCGAAGTGCAGCCACGAGGCCCAACTCTCGCCCATGCCGTTGCCTGGCTTCTGGGTCTTCCACGCCGGTCCCGAGCCACCACGGCTCGACCGCCAGATCCGGCCGGCGACGTAGTCGTGGATGGCCTGGATCCCGAGCAGTTCGTGATGGTCGATGGTGAACGCCATCGCTTCGTCGGCTGCCTCCCGGCCGGGACCTGGGTTGGCGTAGCGCCAATCCCACGCTCGGCCGACCGCGTGCACCGAGAGGGTGTTGCCGCCGCGGATGTTGCGGACGCCCCACGAGCCGAGGTCCACGCCACCCGGCCAGCGACCAAGCACGTAGGACTTCCAATTCTCGATTCCCGGGGTCGGTCCGGTCGATGGTTGCGAACCGGCCCCTACATAGCTGAGTACCATCACTCCTCCTCTTCCACGGGAGCGTCCTGCTCGGTCTCGCCGTCGAAATCGCTCCCGATGGCGTTCGGGTCGAGCACGGTCGCTGTGTCTGGCGTCGCGGTATCGGTCATGTGCGTCTCCTTGAGGTGTTTGACTCAGTCGCCGTTGGGTCGAGGCGACTCATGAGTAAGGACGGTGCCTGACAAGGCCGGGATACGTGACGAACGTCCCACTGCCGAGTGAGCAACGTCGTCCGGAGTCGAACCGATCGCGCGTCGCGCGCCGTCGACGGGGTTGTTGGAGACCGTGATCGTCGGGCAGCTCTTGTCCACCGCGGCGAGCTCCGACTGGTACCACTGGAGGATCCGGAGCATGGCCGGTTCGCGTCGGATCTCGGCGGCGAGTCCGGCCAAGGTGTTCTTGTCGAAGGGTTCGCCTTCGAGGGTCGACGAAATGATGCCGGCCGCTGCGTTCTTGACGCCGATCCCGAGCTCGCCCGTGTTCGCGGCGAGAACCCCGGATGCGGTACGGATCCCGATCCGACGAAGTCGCCTCACCCGGAGG
Organism: Ilumatobacteraceae bacterium; assembly: GCA_963776935.1. Classification (GTDB taxonomy): domain Bacteria; phylum Actinomycetota; class Acidimicrobiia; order Acidimicrobiales; family Ilumatobacteraceae; genus JALOLG01. Next base: position 270,863 of record CAVZOP010000003.1, read on the forward strand.
TCGAGCTCCTTGTTCGAATCGTCGTCGAGGAGCAGGATCAAGACGGCCTGATCCATCCAATCGACGAGGCGGTCGACCGGCAGACGTGTACTGACCATGATCGACACGAGGTCGGCTGTGGCCAGCGATGGGACGTCCGTGATGCCTTCGGTCTCGAGCCGGGTGCTGTCGTGGACGTCGACGCCGTCGAGTTGGGTCAACGACCGCCGCGTCGGAAACGCCTCGGCGAATGCGCGTGCCAGCCGATTCGGCTTGTTCGCCGCCGCGTCCGCTCCGCTCCGGGCGTTGGTCCCATTCGTCGGCGCGTCCTGTCCGCTCGGCGTGTTCGCCGCGTCTGTCGGAGTATCCGATCCGTTCGGTCCCATCGGCCCGCCCGGTGTGTTCAGTTCATTGGCCGATGATCTCTTCGGTGCGCCGCGAAACGCCGACGCGAAGTCGATCACATGCTGCAACACGGTCGTCGGGACGACACCTGCCAGGAACGACAATGCCCAGATGTACGGGTTCTCTTCGTTGTAGAAGATCGTTTGGATCAGGTATGCGACGACGACGACGGTGATGAGCCGGGCGGAGATCTGGTTGTAGACCTTCGGTCGGAGGTCTCCTCGGTAGTAGCTCCGGAGGATCAAGTACGTACCGAAGAAGTAGGCCCCGAGAAATGCCATTGCGGCGGCGCTGGGCGTTGGCACCAGGAACTGGAAGTACGATTGCTCCACGGCCTGACCGGTCGTCGAGATATCTGACGAGCGACCGAAGTCGAACGAGCCAGTCTGGGCGACGAGCAGGGTCCAGCCGAGACTGATCAGCAATGTGGCGACGATGATCGGTGAGTTGCGTCCGCCGAGCAGCCGCACCGAGTCGGTCGAGTTGTTCGAGGCCTCGGCGAGCTCGTCGCCGTACCGTGCATTGACGTCCGCCAAGGTTTCCATCCGTCTGTCCATGCGGAATATGGCGCGGACCCACTCGGCCCGAATCGTGCCAACGCGATGGCGGTCGAACTGGAAATACAGGATCGCCGGGAACAACGACAGCACAGCGGTATACAGAACCTGGATGGTGCGGCCGACGAACTGGCTCTCCATACCGTCGACGACATCGAGTCCGCCGTCCATCACCAAGAAGTCCTTGGCGTCGGTCGCGACGAAGATCGCAATCGCCGGTAGAACAGCGCCAATCGTGACGACGACCAGCAGCGTGAAGATGTGTTGGACGCGCCGCAGTGACTCGTTGCCGTCGTAGAACGCGCCACCCATACCGAACTCGATGTCGCCCTCGTCGGTATCGGCGACGTCGTCGTCCTTGCGGCGCCTCCACTCCCTGATCCCGGCGTAGGCAAGCACGAACAGGATCAACGCCGCGGTGATCGCCGTGCTCACGAAGACGTCGCGGCGCTCCAGGGTGCCCACCTTGAGGATGTCGTTGATGACGATGCCGACGAGGGCGAAGATCGCGATCGAGATCGCGATGCTGGCGAGACGGGGGCCCGCGTGGAGTCGATGATATGCGCGCACCCGCAGTTGGTGGCGCTGACGAAGCCGGTACAGACCGGGCTTGAACGGCGCCAGCCGCGACCCGATGATCACGCGCTGTGCGAGCGGTGGCAGCACGAGTTCGCCGCAGTTCTCGTCGACGATCCGGATCTTTCGCGGTGTGCGGTTGTGCACCAGGTAGCGCTTGCGGCGATCCGACTTGATATTGAATGTGTCGTAGTAACGCTGGCAGGGCGTCATCTCGACCTGTCGGGTGGCCGCTTTGCTCGTCGTGCACTTCTTGATAAGCCCGCGTAGTTCCATGCAATGAGGAGTCGCGTGCGCTCGTGCTTGATGCAGAAAGCTCGGACGTGATCAGCGAACGTCGACGCTCCGAACGATGGGCCCGCTACCGGGCGTCTGCGTTCACCTCGACAGCCTGGTCAGCTGCGCTACGTCGATGATTCGGCTCCGACCTCGTCCGAGATCGATGATCCTGCGCCGCTCGAGATCGCGGAGCACCCGATTGACGGTGGCCCGCGTCGTGGCCGTCATCATCGCCAGCTCATCCTGACTCAGCCGCATCCAACCGTCTCCGTCGTCGACGATGCCCAGCTCGCGGAGGTGCAGCAACTGACGATGTATCCGCTTCGACGTCGATGTGAACAGCAGCTCGATCAACTGCTCGGTCAACGCCAGGTTCAGATCGGCCAACGCCGTCAACAGGAACTGGTCGAGTTGCCGACCGGCGGGACCTGACCGCAGGCGCTCCAAGTCGGCCCGCCGAAGGAGACGAGTGCGACCCGCGCGCAGCGCGGCGACGGTCGCCGAGCGGACGGGGTCGGTGCGGAGTAACGCGAGCTCGCCAAAGACCGATCCCGGACGGAACACGTTCACGATCAGCACATGGCCGAGCGTGCTCGAGCTGCGGGCCACGAACAGCCCCTTCTCGACGATGTGCATCGAATCGGCGGGATCTCCCTCGTGGAACACCACCTCGTTGCGGGCGAAGTTTCGTTCCGTCGTGTGGCGCATGAGTTCGAGTCGCTGATCGTCGGACAGCAACTCGACCAAGGAGTTCACCGACGGCATTTCTACCACCACCACCGGTCGTCAGGGGTGTGTCGACGGCGCGTCGAGGCGCCGTCGCGGTGGGCGGGGCGATCAGCGATCAGCGCGATCAGCGAACTTGGTTCAGGAGCCTTCGCTGATCGGTGCGGGCAGGACCGCCGCGTTGGGCTCGGTGGATGCCATCGCATCGATGACGCTTGATGTCGGCAACCGGCTGCCAAAGCGCTGTCGCGCGACCTGACGGATCCGAGCCACAGCCCGCACTCCGCCGAACCGTTTCAACGTCGGGCGCCCGCGACGTCGCGAGCGAAGAGCCAGCGCGACCTCGTCCCTGGAGCCGTAGGCGCCGGCTCGACCGGCCTGCCGGTCGAGCTCGGTCCGCCGCGCGGCGACGAGCCGTTCGTCGAACAACATGTCACACCTCCCATGAATCGAGAATGCTCCGCTTTCGAGAAGCACGGGTCGTCCGCCTTGAATCAGCCTTCGCGTAGGATTCGGATCGCGGGGGCAAGCGGGATCGTGCTGCCTACCCCGCTAGTGCGGCCCGCTCGGGGAGTCGGTTCGGCCCCGAGATCCTGCTGTCACCACAGGCGCCGATCTCCAACCGCCGAACAGCCGGGTCGTTCCGAAGCCGTTTCAAGAGACGCTGTCGCGTCGGTCCCAGACTGCCGATCGGTCGGTTCATCTGGCGACTGACATCGTCGTACCGGGGTGAATCGTCGCGATGGAGCAGGAGGAGCAACTGGCGGTCCGTCTCGTCAAGACGGGCCAACGCCGAGCGAACACCGTCGGCGATTCTGAGCCGGTCGTGTTGGGAGAGAGCCTGGTCCTCGGTCGACGCCGCGCTTGCTTCTTCGTCGGCGACATCGGTGGGGACCATCCGCACACTGCGACGTCCGAGCTCGGACGCCATTCGTTGCGTCACGACCCTCAGCCACGCGACGAGGGATTGCGGGTCGCGGATCGTGTCGGCATGTCGGATCAGTCGGATCCAGACCTCTTGCACGATGTCCTCGATGTCGCAGTCGGCCCACGCATACATGCGCGCGTGACGCTCGACGATCGGCCGGCAGGCCTTGATCAAGGATTCGAATGAGTCGGCTCGACCGTCACGTACGTCGACGAGTAGGGCGGCGGTGTGGTGAGGATCGACAGAGTCGGTTGCCATGTGCCGATGGTCTGCCGATTCGACGAAACTGTCGTCGCGCTGGCGCGCAGCCAGTGTGTGTCCACCGACGCACAACGAGAACCTCCGACCGTGTCGAGGGTTCCGCCGCCGCGATTGATGCGTCGTGAGATCGGTCGCGTCAGTGAAGCAGCGCCTCGCGACACATCGCGAGCAGCTGCTGTTCCGGTGTCGCCAGCGCCACCGTCTCCAGGTGGGTCCACTGCTCACCCAGGCGATCTCTCAGATCCGCGCGGAGCAACTCGTCCTCGTGCGGGTCGGCGGAACCTCCCGGCATCTGAGGTAGACCTTGTCGGCCGAGTGCGGCGAGGGCCGCCGTTTCGTGGTCGTCGGTCCTCGCGAGGAGGTGACTGACCTCGCGCAAGGTCTCGGACATCTGCGATCGGTTGCCGGACACCATGAGCATGTCGACGAGATCGATGGCCGCTGCCGCGCAGTCGTCGATCTCCGCGGAGTGACGAGACAGGGCGAGCCACTCCACGAGCGCAAGACCGACGTTGAAGCGGCTGTCCACCGCGCGGGCGGAGTGAAGCGCACCTTCGAAGGCTTCGATCGCGCCAACCGGATCGCGAGCGGTGCGCGCCCGGCCGAGCGCGTACAGCGCCCAGTACGTGCAGTACGGGTTGTCGAGGCGCCGCGCGACCGCCAATGCGCGTTCGGCTCGCGCCACGGCTTGATCGTGTCGACCGAACATCGACAGGCTGATCGTCTCGAACCCGAGGCCATTCACCTGCCAGAACGGTTCGGGACTTGTCGATTGTTCGCGGATCATTGCTTGGAAGTTGACGGCAAGTCCGTCCGTCTGTCCGGAGTACCCATAGGCGTCGACGAGCGCCGTGCGAGCCCAGTAGGTCGACGCACCCGAGTGCTCCGCGGCGCGCAGCGCCCGCTGCCCGAGCACGACCGCCCGCTCGGTGTCGCCGGTGAACCACGCACCCAAGGCGGCGGCGCCGAACACCTCCGAAGCGAGCGGCTCGTCGTCCTCGATCCGTTCGGCCACCCAGTTGGCCCACTCATGTATCTCGGCGTACAGATTGAAGAGACCGAACTCGAACAGACTCAGCACGAGCCGTGCCGCTTCAGGTGTCGCTTCCGCGTCGGCGAACCAGGCGAAGGCCCGGCGGTGATCCGGCAGCTCGGCGCGCAGCAGGTTCACCGCGGCCATGGCTGAACTCGCTTTGATCTGCGGGCCCCATCGCTCGGCACGATCGAGCATCAGCAACGCATGTCGGCGGCGTACTTCAGCCCACTCCTCAGGTGCCGTGACATTCCGCGCGAATTCACGCGACGTCTCGAGCATTCGAACTCGCCCACCATCGGGCGCATCGCGTATGACCATCGAGGATCGAACGAGAGCGGCGAGGTCCTCGTGGACGGAGTGCCGGCTGCCATCCAGACTCAGCGACGCGGCCATGTCCGCCGTGAAGGCACCGGCGAACGCGGCCGAACGGCATAGCAGGGCTGCCGCCGACTCGGGAAGTCGTTGATAGCTCCACTCCAACGAGGATGTCAGGCTCTGAAGTCGACGGGCCGCGGCGGGACCGGTCGTCAACCCGTTCACCAGTTCGTCGCCGAGCGTGCCGATCTGGTCCACGGTTTCAACGTCCATGCGGGCCGCTGCGAGTTCGAGTGCAAGGGGAAGACCGTCCGTCGCTCGACACAACGCCGCCAACGCCGCACCATTGTTCGCATCGACTCGAAACGACGGATCGACCGTGCGAGCGCGGGCGACGAACAATCGAACCGACGGGCAGCCCTCGAGCTCGGCCAATGACGTCTGCTGCTCCGGTGGTGTAGCGAGCGGTCGCACCTCCAGCGTCTGTTCGTGCTCGACGGCGATGACCTCCCGCGATGTGGACAGGACGTGAGTGCCTGGGCAGGCCTCGGCGAGCGACGCCACCAGGGTGCGGACCTCGTCCAGCACGTGCTCACAGTTGTCAAGCACGAGGAGCAATCTGGCCCAACACAAGACCCGGAGCACCGTGTCGAGCGGACGCTCGTCCGACGTCGGCTGTGCCCGCAACGACGACACGACGAGCCCGTAGACCTGGTCCGGACCCTCGATGGTCGACAGGTCCACGAAGCGAACCCCCTGCGCGAACGGCCTTCGGACTGTTCCGGCCACCCGCACTGCGGCCCGTGACTTCCCCACGCCGGCGGGACCCCACAACGTCACTACCCGATGCTCTCGGACCAATAGATCCGTCTGCTCGATCAGCTGTTCTCGCCCGATCAATATCGAGTCGTCGGACGGCAGTTCATCGAGGCCCCGTAGCGATGTCCGCAGTGGTGGGAACACGGAACGCAGGTCGGCTGCTACAACACTGTGGAGCACCACGGGTTCGTCGAAACCGCGGATCTGATAGCGGCCGAGCTCGAAGAGGTCGACCTCCGCAGGCAGCGACCTCGCGCACGCTTCCGCTGTGGTGTTCGACAGCACGATCTGCCCGCCGTGTCCGACGGCCTCGAGCCGGGCTGCCAGATTTGGCGGCCTCCCGAAGAGCTCGCCGGAGCGAATGGTGCACCACCCGGTGTTGAGCCCGATCCGGATGCGTAGTTGGCCGACCCCATCGAACGTCTTCGTCGAGAACTCCCGCTGGACGCGAACCGCGCTCAACACAGCCTGCGCGGCGTCACGAAAGATCGCGAGCACGCCGTCACCCCTGAACTGGAGCACCCATCCGCCATGGGAGTTCACGGCCACTGCCACGATCTCGTTGTGGTCCGATATCGCTTGCGGCATGTACTGCTCGTAGTGCTCCCAGAGCTCGGTGCTCCGTTCGAGGTCCGAGATCAGGACCGTGAAGATCCCCTCGTCGTCGGGGAGGACGCGACGCATCCCGTTCGTGCCAGGAGCGGACATCTTCGAACCGAGCGGCATCATCGGTGGCGCGCCGGAATCCGCGAGCCGCGCGGCAGGTTTCGGTCAGGTTCAGACACGTCCAAAGCCGTCGGTGAGATCGAACCCGCCGGACCAGTCCTCGAGACCGGGGATCACGATGTGCCCTTCGCGGATGAAGTGAACCATCGAACGGCGCGTGACCTCGTTGGACATCATCCGTATGACTCGGCCCTCGGCCCTCCGGCGACCTCTCGCGCACGTCGCATCGGCACGCGCGATCGAGTGTCGGGACAGGTGCTTCATCGAGCCGAGGATGACCCCTGGAGCTCCCAGGAGAAGTCGTTCCTGCACCACGTCTGGCGCGAAGTAGCGCATCAGCGCGAGCGGCCATGTCCGCTTCCTTGGCGGCATTGCCAGCGCCAGCTCTTCGGTCAAGGCACGCACGAGCAACCTCCCTGGACGCGCACTCTTCCATTTCGTGCCGCGGGCGACGAGATCATCGGGGAGCTCCAGCCATTGGCGTCTTCGGATCTGTTCGAGCAGCTCCTCGGAGTCCTGCACCTCCAGCGGTCGCAGGCCCTGCCACGTCAACCGTTGTGGGAGTGGCCACTCGAGCTGCTCCCGAACCAGCGAATCCCCGATTCCGAGATGTAGTCCGACGACATCCCATGCGTGCAGGTACGCCTCTTCGTCATCGGCCGACCATGTGATGCCCATCAGCTCGAGCACCTCGAACACCGCGATCGTGAACGTCAGCAAGGTCCCCAGGAGGTCCTCCTGGTTGAGCACCACTTGGGTGCCCGGGCGCCGATCACCCGGCAATGGACCTTCCCCCAGCGCCGCGAGCGGTTCCTCCGCCGATGTCGTTGCATCGGTTTGCGGTTCCGGCGGCTCCAAACCGAGCTGCTTCTGCAACTCCTTGTCGTTCTCGGCTTGTTGGCTGACGTCCTCTCGGATGAGCTGGTGGTAGATGCGCAAGGCCGCGCACATCTTCCACGGCGGTGGCGTCCTGTCGTGCGGTGTCCCATGGCGCGGCGGTTGATCGTTGTACGGCTTCCAGAGCGCCTCGGCAGCCGTCCTTCGGTCGGACTCGGTCCTCCCCGCGGCTTGCTGCATGACGACCAGGAGGAATTGCGCCGTACCTCGTACCCGTCGTCGTAGGTCCTGCTGAAGGCGGCCGGTGGCTGTCAGCACGGCGGATCCGGGCTCCGCCGCATACGTCTGCGGCAACCCGGCGAGCAGCAGCGCGCCGGCGATCTCGTTCCCATAGGTGGCGAACAACTGTTGGGCGCGAACCAACTTCTCACCGTCGGGCACGACGGGGTATGGATCCTTGGCGTTGTGCGCTTCCGTGTCTTCGGCGATTGCACGGACCCTTTCGGGCCAGCCGGCCTCATCGGTCCGCGGTGGAGCGAGAATCGCGCCGAGACCACCGCTGCGCACCCGGATCCGCTCAGCATCCGTGATCTTGGACGCCTCCATCTCGGTGTTGCGAGACAACAGTGGATCCGCGATTTCGCGGAGCCGCACGAGATACTCATCGGGAATTGGGTTTCGCATGATCACACTTCCAAGGAGTAGTCACTGGGTGCTTGCACCTCGAGCTCGCTCGGGTCACCTGCTCGGAACGGCAATCGACCGTTGACGATTCTGGACTCGTCCTCGGTGGAGTACGGGGGCCAGAACAGCGTCTCGTCCTGTTGACGCGAACGCATGAGGGCGACCGCCCAGTTCATCCGGTCGGCGAACACGCGCCAATCCCGCGCCGCGGATCCCCTCCCGTTCGCTCGCGCGCGGTCGAAACTCTGCACCATCTCGGCAATGGCTCGAAGATCCTTCTGGAGCGCCGATTCGTCATCGGTGAGGGCCGGCCGCATCGCCGCCGCGAATTCGCGGAGTCGCGTTTGGAGGATCTCCTGTTCGGCGATGCGGGCCCGCGGTGCCATGTCGGCGGCCGCGCGAAGGGCCTTCTGGAGCTTCGTCTGCTCGGTGGTCGGGCTCTCCGGACCGGTGCGGGTGAGTGGCCGACCGAGATCGCGCAGCGGTGCAGGATAGAACGGGAGAGCCGTATCTCGTGGTGGGATGTCCCTCCCGAGGCGAAGTGTTTCGGTCGGCAGCGTCATCACCAGCACCTGGTCGGTCATCAGCCGGGACCAGAGCGTGTCGACGAGATCGTGCAACTCCACGAGCCGGGTCGGCAGTTGCAGCCCGATGATCTGGCGAGGGACTCCGGTCCACATCTCGGCTGCCTGAGCGGTTCGGCGATACACGCCGTTCATGAGTCGTTGGGGGATGTGGTTGACGACCGTCGCCACGGCACGCTGGGCGAGATCTTGCTCGGCGGCGGTGAGGAGCACGTTGGCGCCGAGGATGTACCGAGCCCGAGCCTCAGGGTCGGTGGCTTTGGCGGCTTGCTGGTAGTACCGGAACGCGTTCTGGATCGGGATGAGGTGGCGGTCCTCACCGACCGGCGTCTTACGACCAGCCCGCTCCGTGGTCGCCGTCGCTTCGCAAACCTTTATCTCGTCACTGACCAATTGCCTCTTTCCATCGTCCTTGCCATCGAGCTCGTAGGCGGACTGCCGCCTGATCGCTGCCTTGGTCTCGTCGCTCAATACGAACGGTGACGTCTTGTCGTCGCCGGGCATCTCTGCGTGGAACTGTTTGAGGGCGTAGGCGGACGTGATGAATATCAGTCGTTGACTCCACGCCAGAGCACGGCTCACGCGTTGGCCGTCCGCGGCCCGTTCGCGGATCAGTGCGGGGGTGAGTCGTCGTCGCAGCGCGATCGGGAGCAGGTCATCAAGAAGCTGGGGCGCACGCTGGTGAGCGATGTTGCGAGTGACTGTGACCGTGCCCCACGTCGCGTAGTGGAACCAGTTCGTATTGCACGTCGTGATCTCCCGGCGCTGCTTGGCCATCCGACGCACCGACGCGTCACCGTGAATGATGTCGTCAAGGTGGATCGCGTACCGGCTGTACGTCAGCGCGATCCGGTGAGCACGGAGGTCGGCTTCTCGTGTGTCGAGCACTGCGTCGAGCCAACGGTCATCGAGCAGCTTCCAGCGGCCGATGTTGAGCGGCGGATGGTCGTCCGGCGGAGTGCCAGCGTTCATCGGATCTCCTGTCCCCGGACTCGACGGTGGGAGCGGCTCCCACCTTCTCGACCGGCAAGCCGACTTCAGACGTCGTGTGACGCGAGAGTGTCAATACGTCAGATCGATACGTTCGCGGCTTCCGTTGCCGCGCTTCTCCTGGCGGGGAGCCGACGTGTCCTCAAGGTCATCGCCGATGCCACCGTCGTCCCAAGCTTGCATGACTCTGTCGCGTCGTTCGCGGAGGATCTCCTCGCCGGCGGTGAGTAGACCGCGGGTCGCGACGAGGACTGCGATGGCGGCGTCGTACAGGTGGGCGGCCTGCGCCTCGCTGAGCCGCCGAGACGATCGACCGGCGTTGTCGCGAGCATCCGCGATGCGTTCGCGCAAGGCCTCACGGAGCGCGTCGTCATCCGACATTCGTCGCTCCCGCGAACACCACTTCGAGGTGACCGTCGGCGAGTCCGGCGCGTACGACCTCTTGCATGCGCAGCTGATCCGGGAGCCGGATGCTGCGCCGGTAGGTACCGAGTGTCACGACGAGATCGTCGGCGACTCGGTGCAAGTGGATGTCGTTTCGCTCGACACTGTGGATCGGCATCCTGACCATCGATTCGCACGCGGACGTGGTGATCTGCAGCGCGGGCTGTACGGCCAACTGGGCGAGGGGATCGGCATCGCCATAGACCTCGCGCCCGAGTTCGGACAACGCCTGAACGCCAATTGGCTCGACCTGCCGGTACTCGGCAGTCAGACGAGGTAGTGGAGCGAATGAATGATCGATCGCCGACAACTGCGCATCCTGAGCATTTCGCCATTGCCGGAGTTGAGGGAGCGCCAGCTCGGGCCCAAGGACGCGATTGACGAGCACCGCATCGACCGCATAGCCGTACAGCGCGAGGTAGGCCAGCGTGCGCTGCGCTTCCGCCACGACGACTCGCTCGGGGGTCACGACGACGCGCGCGGTGGTGACCGCTCGTGTGAGGAGTTCGCGCAGTCGTTGGAGCTGGTCGGTCAGGTCCGTGATCGAACCCAGCACGTCATCCCCGGGCATCGGGATCGCCAGGCCACGTTGGACCCGCCGCCTGGCCCATCCTCCGATCACCCCGTTGCTTCCGAATACGCGGTCGACATACCACCGCAAGACATCGGGAAGCGTCAGGAGCCGAAGACTGTCGGCACTCGGTGCACAGTCGACGACGATGGCGTCCCATCGCTCTTGCTCAGCGAGGCTTCTCAGACGCGCCAACGCGAGCAGTTGGTCCAATCCGGGGACCACCATGAGCTCGTCGACGTGCAGCCGATCGATGTCTGCCCAACCGATCAACCTTCTGAGGTACTCGGAGATCGCACTCCACGACTGTTCGAGCTCACGCCGTCCATCGAGATGGAGTCCGTCCAGACCCGGCGCCACATTGAGTGGATCACTGTCCAGCGGAACCGCTAGTACGTCGCCGAGCGAATGCGCGGCGTCGGTGGACACCACGAGTGTGCGTGCTCCGCGCTCTGCCGAACACACGGCGGTGGCGGCCGCAAGTGTCGTCTTGCCAACGCCACCTTTGCCCGTAACGAGCACGAGACGCACGGCACCGAGGGTAGTTCAACCGCAAGACGTGCCTGCACGATTTGACAACGTCGATGAACGGCTTGTGCGCAGCTGGTTTCGCACATCGGGGCGCGCTGTAGCGCAATCCCCCGCGAGTACGGGCGGTCAGCCGCGAATGGTGTCGGCGAGGGCGAACAAGGCCATGCCCAGTGGAGTGTCCGTGCCGACTCGGCGTGCCGCGTCGCGCAGGTGGGCGATGGTCGGGCGGTTGTTGCCTTGGCCGAGCTTCTCCTCGGCCTTGGCGATGTCCTTGGCGATCCGGTCGGCCTGGATCGTCGAGAGCTCACCGGTCCGGAGTAGCTGGTCGAAGTGGGCACGCACGACGTTGAAGCTCGGTGTCCAGACGATCGGTGTCTGGTGTTGGGCGTTGAACTCCGCCACGTGCACCTCGGACGCCGCGGCGATCTCGTTCGCCGACAGTTGATCGCTGGCCAACAGCCCGAACGTGTCGAAGCCGCGAGCGATCTCCGAGCCATAGATCGTGGCGTTGTACCAGTTCGTCGACCACAGCCCGCCGAGGTTGAGCCCGGTCGGGTTAGGGGTGTTGATCGGACCCCGGTCGAAGAAGGCGATCTCGGTGGGGTTCGCCGAGTCGGTGAAGTCGACGACCGAAACGCCGCCCTGGTACCAGGCCTGGACGAGGATGTCGCGTCCTGGGACCGGCACGAGCGATGCGTTGTGGGCCACGCAGTTCTCCTGGCTGGTCTGCGGAACGGGCAGCTTGTAGTAGCTGGCGAAGTGCATCTGGCGCAGGCGATGATCTCTCACCGCCGCCAGGCCCTGGTGATGACGGCGATGGTCGACGAGCGCGCGGCGCACGACGACCTGTCCCTGATGGCCGATCGAATGACGATCTCGCAGGTCGAGGAGATCTCCCAGCTGACGGCGTGGCTCGAGGCACGCGGCGAGACCGTTCCCGCCGAGCACGCCGACCATGACGAGGCGATGCCCGGGATGCTGACTGCCGAGCAGCTCGCCCAGCTCGAGAGCGCCCGCGGTGAGGCGTTCGACGAGCTCTTCCTCCCGTACATGATCCTCCACCATGAGGGTGCGGTGCGGATGGTCGAGGACCTCCTCACGGGCGGTTCCGGTGGTCAGGAACCGCAGGTGTTCCAGCTCGCCCAGCACGTCGAGTCCGACCAACAGGTCGAGATCTCGCGGATGCGGGCCGTGCTCGCCGAGCTCGCCGCCGAGAAGTGAGCGCGCGGGTCAGTGGCACCCGCCGGTGACGCGGAGTGTCAGCGGATCAGAACGGGCCGTGATCGGCGCCGAGGCCGGCCGCGACGGTCTTGAGGGCGACGCGATCCGAACGATCGAGGTGAGCTTGCCTTCCTTCCAAACCCGCGAATTCGGCATGTCGACCGCCGGTGTTCCTTTCGCCACCGTTCGCGCGGAATCGAGGTATCAGGCCGCCGTCGCTGCGCTCTTGAGGGTATGGAGGAGGACTGGAACGACCGGGAGACCACCCACGACAACGACAAGCCGTGGCGGGCGGAGGTGCTCGCCCGGATCGCCGTGCTCCGATCGACGGCCGAGTCCGTGTGTGCGGGGTCGGGCGATGCTGGACGCGCCCAGCGGTGTGAACGCATCAGGCAACTGCTCGACGAGACGACGCAACAGGCGCGAGCCAATCCGACTCGGCGTCATCGCTGGAAGGACTGGCGCAGTGGTGGCCCGATCGAGCGGGCGTGGCGCAACCTCCACAGCGCCGAGGTCCTGCTGGCCGAAGTGGTCGGGATGGGCGAGCTGTCGAGCCAGCGCCCCGCGGTCCGCTCGCTGGCCAAGCGGGTGTTGCCGGCCAAGGACGCCCGGACGCTGGCGATCGACGAGTGGCTCACCGATCAGGTCTGGAACGACGTCGACGGGCGCGAGGAGACCCCGGACATGCAGCGGTTGCGGAGGCAGTACGTGGCGGCGTTGACCTGGGTGAACGACGCGTGCGACAAGAACTTCACCCGCGTCCGCAGTTTCCGCAACGTCGTGCTTGCCGCGAGCGTCGGTCTCGCCGTCGTCGTGATCGGCCTCGGGGTGATCGGCGCCGTCAGCGCTCGCAGCCTCCCGTTGTGCTTCGACGCGGGCACGCTCACGACCGAGGATGTCCGCGGCGAGAGCAGCCCCGTTGGCCAGATCGTGTGCCCGACGGGTGCGCAGCGTGGTCCGACGGGTGGCGACGTGCCGCTCGTCCTCGCGGTCGGTCTCGCCGCTGGTGCGTTCGCCGCCGCCTTGGCCGTGCGGAACATGCGAGGCACTTCGACGCCGTACTGCGTGCCGATCGCCATCGCCTGGCTCAAGCTGCCCGCCGGCGCGCTGACCGCGTTGTTCGGCATGCTGATGCTCCGCGGCGCGTTCATCCCGGGACTGTCGGCGCTCGACACGCAGGGTCAGATCATCGCCTATTCGATCGTGTTCGGGTACGCCCAGCAGGTCTTCACGCGCATGGTCGACAGCCAGGCGCATTCGGTGTTGAACCGCTCCCCATCGAGTGAAGCGCCCGGCGCAGCCACGGCCGCCGCCGACCCGTCCGGGGGACTGGAGAACGCAAACGCCGGTCCCCAGTTCGCGGGAGTCGCCGGTTCGTAGATCCGACAGGGGCTCGCCTTGCGGTTGATCGCCTCCGCCGATGATGCTCGTGGTGACGCCGGCATCGTCGATGCCGTCGCACAGAACGGAGGATGGCGTGGAGCTCCAGGAGGCCTTGCGGCGGCGCAAGATGGTGAGATCGTTCCGGCGCCAGCCGGTGCCCGGCGACGTGATCGACCGGGTCCTGGCCAGCGTGCTCCACGCGCCGAGCGCCGGGTACACGCAGGGCAACGAGTTCCTGGTGCTCGAGCTCGGAGGCGGCGATCGCCGACTACGTGCGGATCACCGAGCACCCGGACTACCCGCTCACCGACGCCGAACGTGAGGTGATGGCGCCCGTCGTCGTGCTGCCGATGGCGAACCAGTCCGCTTACGTCGACCGGTACTCGGAGCCGGACAAGATCGAGTTCGGCCTCGACGCCGCGGAACGGTGGCCGGTGCCGTACTGGGACATCGATGCCGGCATGGCCTCGATGCTCATCCTCCTGGCGGCTGTCGAGGTCGGGCTCGGTGCCCTGTTCGCCGGGATCGCCCACGGAGAAGCGGAGCTCCTGGCCCACTTCGGCGTGCCCGACGCGTTCCGCCCGATCGGCGTCATCCACCTCGGCTACCCGACCGAGGACGACGCGCAGTCGGCAACGTCGTCGGCGAACAAACGCCAGCGTCGAGGCATCGATCGCCTGGTCCATCACGACCGGTGGTGAACCGATCGTCGTCGTCGCCACAGGACGATCCCGGGTTCGGCGCCTACCCTGGCGCGATGGCCGTCGACGACGAACTGCTCAACAAGGTCACGTGGAAGATCCCGAACACGCTGGTGCTCGTGGGCTCGCGGTCGGGCGACGAGCGCAACGGGATGACCACGAGTTGGGTCACGCAACTATCGATGGAGCCCGTGCTCATCGGCGTCGGCGTCGACAACGACGCCGTCACCCATCGGCTGATCAGCGAGGGTGGCGCGTTCACGGTCAACTTCTGGGACGCCGAGGACACCCGCGTCTTCGTCAAGTTCTCGAAGCCGGCCGCCGACGACGGGTCGACGCTCAACGGCCGCCCGGTACGAACCGCGACCACGGGCGCGCCCGTGTTCGAGGAGGCCATCGCGTGGATGGACTGTGCGGTCCGCCAGCACCTCGATCTCGGGACCCACACGTTGTTCATCGGCGAGGTGGTCGACGCCGGAATCCGGGTCGACGATGCCCGCCCGGCCTCGATGAGCGACACCCGCATGAAATACGGCGGCGTCAAGCGCCACTAACCCCATCTGGTGAAGTTTCGGCGTCCTGACGGCGCCGAAACTTCACGAGATCAGTCGAGTTGGCGGGGGACGATGTCGTTCGGCTGGATCGGGCCGGAGTCGGTGCGGAGCTCGAGCTTCACGGGCTCACCGGTGCGAGCGGTGATACAACGCCACGGGCGGGTTGTCGGCGTTGACGTGCTCGTCGCCCCACTGCATCAGCGCCACCATCAGCGGGAGCAGGCCGACGCCCTTGCGGGTGAGCCGGTACTCGTTGCGGGCGCGGTGACCGGGCTCCTGGTAGGGGACCGGCTTGATCACGCCGATCTCGACGAGGCGGTTCAGGCGGTCGGTGAGCACACTGCGTGAGATTCCGAGCCCGTCTTGGATCTCGTTGAACCGATGGACGCCGAAGAACAGCTGGCGGAGCACGAGCACCGACCACGTGTCGCCGAGGGCGTCGAGGGCACCGACGATCGAGCAGCGCTCACGTTCCAGGGTCGGATCGGGCAGCTGGAGACGAGTGGGCGTCTGGGGATCCACGACCGATGTCACATTCACAACATACCTGAGTTCTGTTGACAGATCCAGCTCCGTGCCGTATCGTCCGATCTGAGTCTGGACGGCGAACTGAGCCCCCAGCGAGGAGCGTGCAGTCATGCGGTACGACACGATCAGGTTGCGGAGGTTCGCCGGTTCGAGCACACCGCGCCCCGCGTGGCGCGGCTGGGCCGGCCCGGCGACTGCATCGGTGGTCGACAGCGATCTGGCGACGATGCTCGACCGGCGCGACGACGCCGAATGCGGACTGCGTACGCCGGGCCGGTGGCGCCGTCGCCGCTGGTGATCCGCCGTTGAACCGGGTCGCCGTCCCTCCGGCGATCGGGCTCCCGGCTGCGCGCCGTGTCATGCTCGGCCGTCGTGACGTCCGATCTCGCGCTCGCCCACCAGCTCGCTGACGCGGCCGACGAGATCTCGTCCCGCCACTTCGGCAGCGCCACGCTGCGCGTCGAGACCAAGGACGACGGCACCCCGGTGACAGCCATCGACCGCGCCGTCGAGACGCGAATCTGTGAGCTGCTCGCGATCCACCGGCCCGACGACGGCTTTCTCGGCGAGGAGGTCGGGCACTCGGGGCCGGCGCGGCGCCGATGGATCATCGACGGTATCGACGGGACGCACAACTACGTCAGGAGCAACCCCGGTTGGGGCACGCTCATCGCCTTGGAGGACGAGGGCGACGTGGTGATCGGTGTGATGTCGAGCCCTGCCCTCGGGCGACGCTGGTGGGCCGAGCGTGGTCGCGGAGCGTGGACCGCCCCGATCTCGGCGAACACCGTCGCCGACGGCACGGCGCTGACATGCACGACGACGGATGCCATCGACGGCGCGGTCATCGTTGTGACGCCACCGGATCGGTATCTCGCCGAGCGTTTCGTGCCCGTGGCGACCGCCCTGCGGCGGCGCGATCCCGACGCCCAGGCGTCGTTCGCCCACGCCGCGCTCGCCGTTGCTGAAGGTGACGCCGATGCTGCACTCGTGCTGCGCGGCGGCGCGTGGGACTACGCGGCCGTGGTCGTCATCGTCGAGGAGGCCGGCGGGACCTTCACGGATCTGTGGGGTGGGCGCCGTCTCGACACCGGGACGGCGGTGTACTCGAACGCCATGCTCCATCCGGCGATCCTCGCCGTCGCGGCCGGGTCTCGGCCGGCGCCGGCCTGAAATCAGCGCCGGTCGGTGTGCTGCGATCGGTATGTTGACACCGTGACCAGCGAACGTCTCTCCCGGATGATGGGCCCCGTCACGGGGCACGCCGGTCTGCGTCGTCACTGACGCGTCACCACCGTCGGATCCCGAGAGGGATCGGCGGACATGTGCTGTTGCTCCACTCGGGACCACTCTCGAAGGAGCACACCAACATGAACACATCCAGTGAACGATCCGTCGATCCGGGCCGCATCTTTCTCACCACCGCGATCCCGTACGTCAACGGCGAGCCCCACATCGGGCACGCGCTCGAGCTCGTGCAGGTGGATGCGCTCGCGCGGGCCTGGCGGGCGCGCGGCTACGAGGTCCGCACGCAAACCGGCACCGACGACAACGCCCTGAAGAACGTCCGCGCCGCCGAAGCGGCTGGCGTTGCCGTGGCCGACTTCGTCCGCGCCAACGGCGACGAGTTCGTCGGCCTGCTGGACCCGCTGTCGGTCGACATCGACGACGTGATCCGCACCGCCACCGACCCCCGCCATCGCCCAGGTGTCGAGCGCTTCTGGCGGGCGTGTGCACACCGAGGTGATCTGTACCTGCGGGACTACGAGGGCGCGTACTGCGTCGGTTGTGAGACGTTTCTCGACGACGACGAGCTGGACGCGAGCGGTCGTTGTCCGGAGCACCGCACGACGCCCGACGTCGTGCGCGAACGGAACTGGTTCTTCCGGCTGTCGCGCTACGGCGATCTGATCACCAGCGCGATCGAGAGCGGCGCGCTTCGCATCGAGCCCGCGACGCGTCGCAACGAGGTGCTCGCACAACTGCGTTCGGGACTGCATGACATCAGCGTGTCGCGTTCGATCGAACGCGCCCACGGATGGGGGATCCCGGTGCCGGACGATCCGTCGCAGGTCGTCTACGTCTGGTTCGACGCGCTCGCCAACTACGTGACCGCCCTCGGCGACGGTGACGACGAGGCACGCTGGTGGCACGGCGCGGACCAACGGATCCATCTCATCGGCAAGGGCATCATCCGCTTCCACGCTCTCTACTGGCCGGCGATCCTGGCGTCGGCCGGACTGCCCCTGCCGACCGCACTGTTCGTGCACGACTACCTGACCGTCGACGGCGCCAAGATCTCGAAGTCGATCGGCAACGGTGTCGCGCCGGCCGAGCTCGTGGATCGGTTCGGCACCGATGCCGTCCGCTGGTGGCTGCTCAGCGAGTCGCCGGTCGGCGTCGACGCCGACTTCACCGTCGATCGGCTCGTGCGGCGCGCCAACGAGGATCTCGCCAACGGGCTCGGCAACCTCGTCACCCGCACCGTCGCGCTCGTACACCGCCTGCGCGGCGGACAGATCGCCGCCGCGCCGGCGCCAGCCGGCGATGACATCGATGTCGCGTTTGCAGCGGCGATCGACGCCTACGACCTGCGGGGAGCGGCCCGCCGTGTGCGCGAGCTGATCAACGCCGCCAACACCGAGCTCGAGCGTGTGCGGCCATGGGAACTGGCGAGGACGAACCCGGACGACGCGCGGATCGACGAGGTCCTCGCCGACGTCGTCACCCGCTGCCGCCGGTTGACCGCGCTCGTCCGCCCATTCGTTCCGGCCACCGCGGCGGTGGCCGCCGAGCGCATCGGGACCGGCGAAACGGTCGGTGAGCCCGGCCGCGTGTTCGACCGCCTCGACACCCTCTGAACCCGGTTTGCGTCACCGCCACCGGCGACCCTCGCCGATGTCGGTGACACAAACCGGGGGGTTGGAGGCGATCAGGCTGGATGGGCGGCGCGGTAGAGGTCGCGAAGGAGGGCGATCTCGGCGCCGTGGTGCGTCACTTCGCGCTGGGCGTGGAGCGCGAGGGCCAGCACGGTGCTTTCGGCGTACGGTCCCCATCCCTCGCCGAGGGCGTCGAACAGCCGATCCGAACCTCCGTCGGAGAGACCGTGGTGGAACGCCCGCCACGCCCGTTCGAGCAGTGCCACGGCCTCGCCCGGATCGAGCACCCAGGCGGTGCCCACGAGCCCGGTACCGGCGCGATGGAACACCCGCGACGAGTAGCTGTCGAGGCAATCGACCGCCACGTGCCACATCCGCCAGGCGATCGTGGTCAGCGGTGGGGGATCGGCCTCGGTGTCGTGCTCGTCGACCGCGGCACCGCCGTCGGGATCGGCGCGGACGGTCCAGCACCCGGCGACGGGTTCCCAGAGGTACTCGTCGACGGACAGGCCATCGAGCCGTTCACTCAGCTGCGACCAGGTCTGGTCGAGGCTGTCGAGCACGTCATCGAGCACGACCAGTTCGATGGTTCGTTCCACCGTTCCATCATCGCGCCGCCGATCGACGCGGCGGCGTTCGTCAGCCCGCGCCGGCCCCGCTGTCGGGGGCCTCGGTGTCGACGTTGAGGTACTCCATCAAGCCGCTGATCTCGAGCAGCCGCATGACGGGCCGGCGGGCGCCGCTGAGGACGAGCCGACGGGCGTCGGCCTCCGCTCGCTGATGTGCTTCGACGAGCACTCGCAGACCGCTCGAGTCGACGAATCCGACATCGGAGAGATCGATCACGACGTCACCAGATGAACCGGGGAGGGGATCGAGATGCCTTGCCAGGATGGTCACCGAGTGGGCGTCGATCTCACCCCGCAGGTGCAGTCCGGACGATGAGGTCGTGATGTGCAGCGCCGCCCCGTCGGTCCCGGTCATGGCCCGCCACGCTATCGAGCGCCGAGCGGACTTGCCGACGTTGTGCGGTCGTCGGACCCCAGCCGATCGGAGTCCACGGTGGCGTCGTCGGCGATCGGACCGGTCGCGCTGGACCGTGCCAGGGCGACGATCGTGACGTCGTCGGTCGGGCTCCCGACCTGGAACTCGTCGACCATCCGGATCAGCGACTCGACGAGCTCGTCAGGCCCGGCGCCCTCCGCGACGCTCGCCTCGACGTGCTCGTGCAGACGCACCTCGCCGAGCCTCGATCGGTCCTCGCCGCGCGCCTCGGTGAGGCCGTCGGTGTAGACGAGGAGGACGCCGCCGGGCGGGATCGCGATCGTCTCGGTGGACCACGCGGAATCGAACGGACCGATGAGCGGCCCGGTGTGCGACAGCTCGACAGCGCCCCCGTCGGCGACGACGAGCGCAGGTGGGTGCCCGGCATTCGCCCACCGGCACTCCCCGCTGGCAACGTCGACGACGGCGACGAACGCCGTCACGAAGTCATCGGCGTCGTCGTCGTGGTGCTCATGGGCCAGCCATGCGAGCGCGTCGCCGGGCGAGAGCCCGGTACGCAATGCCGAACGCAACTGCGCCTTGGCCTTCAACGCGCTCAATGCGGCCTTGGCGCCGTGGCCGGTGACGTCGATCACGACGATGTACAGCGTCGCCTGATCGATCAGCCCGGTCTCGTAGCAGTCGCCGGCGACGAATCCCTCGGCGGCGCGCAACTTGGTCGCCAGGCTCCACCCACCCGGCGTGACGGAGCGTTCCTCGGCCAGTTCGGAACGGACCTGGAGGGCGAGCACGGCGCTCTGCTCGAGGCCCTTGTAGGCACGTATCGCACGGTCGCGCTCGTCCGACAGCGACCGTTGCAGCGAGTCGATCGCGTCGGCCACGTCGCCGAACTCCGTGGTGTCGAACGTCGGCATCGCCGCCAGCTGTCCACCAGCGATCGCCCGCGCGGCGCTGCTGATCTCGGACAGCGGCTTGGTGACCCAGCGGCGGAAGAGCCACATCGCGAGAACCGTGCACGCCAGCGCGGCGCTGAAGGCGGTCAGCATCCCCGTCACGGCGGCGCGGCTGACGTTGGTGGTTCGATCCTCGGCGGCAGCGACTTCGGCGTCGACGGCGGAGGCGAGATCCTCTGACGCCGCGCGCACCTCGTCGAAGCGGACCCCGCCCAGCTCAATCAGCGCCGGGTCGACATCGGCACCGTCTTGCCGTAGCTCGATCTGCGGCTCAGCGGCGTCCGCACGCCACGTTCGGGCTGCGGCGCGGATCTGGTCGAGATCAGCCGCCGCGCCTTCGACGAGGACTGCGTCTGGATCGAGTCGTTCGAGTGCCGACAGCTCTCGTTCGATCCCCTCGCGGTAGCGCTCGAGGTACTCCTCGTTGCCCGAGCGCATGTGGCCCTCGAGGCCACTCTCCTGGTCGCTCAACGCCAGCCGAAGACTGTTGACGTCGTCGCGCATGCGTCGAAGCGCGACGCGGTCATCGACCGATTCATTCCACGAGCGGAGCGTGATTCCGGCGACCACCGAACAGATCAGGAACAACACGAGGTACGCGACCGCGAGGATGGACAGTCGCGCCCGCAACCCTCGCCGGCCGTGCGGTTCGCCTTCCGCCCCGTGTGTCATCGCAGGAGCGTACGCGGGATCGGCCTCGTCGCTGCCAGGGCCACCCAACCCGGAGGTTCAGTTGTCGGTCCACACGCGGAACGACCCGCTCATCCTCGCTGGGGGCAGGAGTGCGGGTCGTTCCGGACGACGACACGTTATGGTCGAGTCGCCGTGGGGGGAGCTGTCGTGAAGTGGCCGATCGCAGTCTCGGACGCTCAGGCAGCGTCGACTTTGCTCACTCCGCGAGGGCCGCTCTGCTCGACGGATTCGAACGCATCAGTGTTCGAGTGCCGGCGACGGCGGGCGAGCACGACGCACGTCACGAGCACCGCTGCGCCCGTCACGGCGAGCACGGGATGGCGTCGCACGGTCGCGACAGCGGCGGGTGCGACGACCCATGCCTTGCGCGCACCGCGGACGGTGCTATCGGCGATCACGCCGGCGGCGCTGCCTCCGATGTCGATCGCTGCCCCTGCGACATCGCCCATCGACTCGGTGGCGTCGGCCAACAACTCGGTGGCGTCGGCCAGCAGCTGACTGGCGGCGTCGAGGCCGGTTCCGGCGGCCGAAGCCACGGAACCCAACAATTGTGAGGGAGTCGATGTACTACTCATGAGGATCCTTGTCGCTGTATGTGTCGAACGTTCTGTGCCGGAACTTGTGCCGGATCAGACGCGGCGGCGGCCGAAGATGAAGAGGAGGAGGGCGATGATCGCCAAGACGATGAAAACGGTGTAAAGCATGGGCCGTGCAGTACCCGGATGAGCCCACTCCCAAACGTGGGGCGGCGCTGACCCCGATGGTTCACCCGCCAACCCGATGGGTACGCCCGACCCCCATGGAGCGCGTTAGGTTGCGATCAGATGTCCAGCGCCGGTGAGAACATCACACTCAACCTTCCGCTGACGGCGCGGCACGCCTCCACGGTTCGTGTGGTCGCCGCCTCGTTGGCTGCCGACAGTGGGTTCAACATCGACGAGATCGACGACCTGCGGCTCGGTATCAACGAAGCGGTGTCGATCATGACCGACATCGACGCCCCGCCGCAGGCTCGGCTGCTCGTCGAGTTCGAGGTGCGGAACTCCACCATCGCCGTCGCCGTTCGCCGCTCCGAGGTCGACGGGCTCGATAGCGCGGAACCGATCGACGAGTTGGCTCGCCGGATCCTCGGTGTCGTGGTCGATGCGTTCGAGATCTCCGACGGTTCGTTCCTGCTGTGGAAGTCGGCCACGCCGACCACGACGACCACGCAGTGATGGTCGAAGTCGACGACGACGAGTTGTTTGCCGAGTTCCAACGGAACCCGCGGCGCAATATCAGGAACCAGATCGTCGAGCGTCACCTCGGACTGGCGGTGCACATCGCGCGACGGTTCAGCCCGTCGACGATCGGCGACGAGGACCTGCAGCAGGTGGCGATGATGGCGTTGGTCAAGGCCGTCGATCGGTACGACCCGACGATCGGGAGTGCGTTCTCGGCGTTCGCCGGGCGCACGATCGAAGGCGAGATCAAGCGTCACTTCCGCGACAAGACCTGGTCGGTGCGCGTGCCCCGCAGCGCCAAGGAGCTGCATCTCGCGGTGCGCCGGGCCAACGACGAGCTGACGCAGCGACTCGGTCGATCGCCGTCGGTGCCCGAGGTGGCAGAACACCTCGGGATCAGTCGCGACGATGTCATCACCGGTCTGTCGGCCGCAGCGGCGCGCAGCGTCGGGTCGATCGACGCATCGACCTCCGACGACGACACCGCGATCGATCGGCGTGAGGCGATGGCCGACATCGAGACCGGGTTCGCCAAGACCGATGACGAACAGGTCGTCGAGATGCTGCTCGAGATGCTGCCCGAGCGCGAGCGCGAAATCGTGCGGCTCCGGTTCTACGAGGACATGTCGCAGGCCGACATCGCCGAGCGTTGCGGGATCTCACAGATGCATGTCTCGCGGCTTCTGCGACGCTCGTTCGATCAGATGCGTCGCACGCTCGACGAGCAGTAGCCGCAGACGTCCGAACGTCGGTTATTTCGCGAGTGCGAGTCCGTCTGGGAGCACGACGACCCAACGTTTGCCGTGTCCCCCATCAGGGTAATTCGGTGCCACGGGCAAACGGGCCCGATCCCACGAGATGGGCCCAAGGGGCCTCGGAGAAAGGAATGCAATGTACGCAGCAATCGGAGTGATCTTCGTAGTTGCCGGGGCGATCTTGACGTTCGCCGTAGAGAAGACCGTCGAAGGCGTCGACCTCGACGTGATCGGCTGGATTCTGATGGGCGGCGGCGCGCTGTCGTTGCTGATCGCCGCGATCCAGGGCGCCGGCTGGATGAGCATGAACAACACCAAACTGCACACGGAACGTCACGTCACCGACGACGGGCAGCACTACGTCGAAGAGACTCGCACCGGCTGATCGCCGGGCCCGGCCACGAGCCGGTGGACGAGACGGCACGACCGATTCGGTTGTGCCGTCTCGTCGCGTTTCGGGTTGCTACGTGTTTGAAGAACGAGCGCGCTGGAAATCGTCAGCTCCATGTCAGCATTCGGGCACCCGCTGACGGTGTCGATCGTCAACGACTACGAGATCATCGTGCGCGGCCTGGCGGCGATGCTCGAGCCGTATTCCGACCGAGTCCGCATCGTCGAGCTCGAAACGGGTGGCGAGCCGACCCATGCTGCCGATGTTGCCCTGTTCGACACCTTCGCCGCACGCCGTCATTCGCTCGAGCGGGCGGAGAAGATGGTGGTCGGCCAGATCGTGCGACATGTCGTGCTGTACACGTGGGACGCGCCGGCCGAGTTCCTCGAGGACGCCTCCCGCGTCGGTGTGTCAGGTGTGGTCTTGAAGTCCCACGGTGCCGGTGACCTGGTGGATGCACTCGAACGCGTCGCCGGCGGCGAGCGGGTCGGCCTCGACCTTGCGAGCCGCGGGCGCGAGCGACTCTCCCCACCCGACCTGTCGATGCGAGAGCGCGAGGTGCTCGCGTTGGTGGCGCTCGGGCTGAGCAACCGCGAGGTCGCGGCTGAGCTGTACCTGTCGGTGGACACGGTCAAGACGTACGTCCGGCGGCTGTTCTCGAAGCTCGGCGTGAGCAATCGGACACAGGCAGCACTCAGAGCGTCCGGCTTCGACGTGCAACCGCCGGCGAGTCGGCTGGCTTGAGCGATCGCCCGGCTCGCCGTTCGATCCGAGGATGCCGGCCGACGCCGGATCCTTCGGCCGGGTGGCCGCGGTTTGCCCGTTTCGTTTCAGGGGTACTTCCGGACCATGACCATTTCTTGGCCCCGAGGACTGACCGAGATGCCATGACACAGTTCGAGTTCGACGCCATGAGCCCGCTCAGGATCGAGCTGGAACCGGCCTACGAGAACGTCGCGGCCGCGCGTCGCTTCGTCGCCGAACGGCTCGACGGCATGGCAGCCGACCGTTGCATCATCGACGATCTCCGGTTGGCGGCGAGCGAACTCGTCACGAACGCGCTCGAACACGGTGAGAACGAACCGGTTGTCGTGGAGCTCGGAGTGAGCACCGGTGTCGTGTCCCTCAGCGTGACCAGCCGTAGCCCGCACGACCACGTGGCGCCCGTGTCCGACTGGGCCGTCGCCGACGCCGCGGAGATCACGGGCCGTGGCCTCGGGATCGTGCGCACGCTGGCCGACGACGTGTCCGTGACACGTGGTGGCGAGATGCTGACGATCACCGTCGAACGCCGATTGTACTGAATTTGCGTTCGTCGAAGCGGCTCGGGTCTTCACCTCTGAACGACGCGGTCCGGGCGCGCTGAATTTGCGTTCGTCGAAGCGGCTGGCGCCGCCGACGAACGAACCGGGTCCTCACCTCTGAACGACGCGGTCCGGGCGCGTGCTGAATTGGCTGACACGCGGTCCGGGGGCCCCGGGAGCCACTCGGCGGGACACGGGTACGATGCCGGGATGGCTTCGATCGAGGCGAACGGCATCACCATCGAGTACGACATCCGCGGCGAAGGTGAGCCGCTCCTGCTGGTGATGGGCCTCGGGGGTCAGCTGATCGACTGGCCCGACGAGTTCGCCGACCTGTTGGTCGCCGAGGGGTTCCAAGTCATCCGCTTCGACAACCGTGACGCCGGGCTCAGCAGCGAGGAGGACTGGACCCCGCCATCTCGGGCGCGCTCCGCCGCCGCCCTGCTCGCCCGCCGCAGGCCGCGGGCGGGCTATCTCCTGGCCGACATGGCGGCGGACGCGGCGGGGTTGTTGCGTGGGCTCGGCCTCAGCCCGGCGCACATCGTCGGTGCCTCGATGGGCGGGATGATCGCCCAGACGATCGCGATCGAACACCCGGACTGCGTGATGAGCCTCACGTCGATCATGTCGAACACCGGCAACAACCGGCACGGCCTGCCGAAGCGGCGCGTGCTCATCAAGTTGTCGCGGCTCCCGCCACCGACGATCGATACCGCCGAGGAATCGTCGCTGGGCGTGTATCGCCTGGTCGCCGGACCAGAAGCGGACGACGAGTTGTTCCGCAAGCAAGCACGGGCGAGCCTCGAACGCAGCTTCCGCCCGTCGGGTGTCCTGCGCCAGACGGCGGCCATCGTCGCCAGTCCCGATCGCACCCCGGGGCTGCAACGGCTTCGCGTGCCCACGCTCGTCATCCATGGCCTTGCCGACCCGCTCGTGAGGCCCTCCGGCGGCATCGCGACGGCGAGGGCGGTACCGGGTTCGCGCCTGTTGATGTTTCCCGAGATGGGGCACGACATGCCGCGCGCGCGGTGGCCGGAGATGGTGGCAGCCATCACCCAGAACGCGGCGCGTGCCGATC
The DNA here is from genome assembly GCA_963776935.1 of Ilumatobacteraceae bacterium. Lineage (GTDB taxonomy): Bacteria > Actinomycetota > Acidimicrobiia > Acidimicrobiales > Ilumatobacteraceae > JALOLG01. The sequence continues at coordinate 296,779 of CAVZOP010000003.1, forward strand.
AGTCCGGAATGAAGTCGAACACGTTCGAGGCGCGCAGCAGTTCCATGAACGCCGGCTCGTAGACCACCTCGGGGTCCGCCCGCACGAGCTGATCGAGCGTCACCGCGTCGTCGCCGACGAGTATCCGCCAGGTTCCGGAACGGACGCCGTCGAGGATGATCGTGGCCGCCTGGGCGGCACTGGTGGGGGCGTTGTCGCGGAAGCCCTCGGCGCGCAACAGCATCGCCTGGCGGATGTCCTCGTCGGATGCCGCCGACACGTCGAGCCCCATCGCCGTGAGCCGCTCGCGCAGCTCGGCGACGTGTTCGTCGCGTAGCTCTTTCGGATCGCGTCCGAAGTAGGCGCCGGAGTTGAAGACGATCGACGTGCCGATGTGGCCCGGCATCACCACCGAGACCTTGAGGTGCGGGGCGTTCTGGCGGAAGTCCACGATCAGCGCCTCCGAGAAGCCCTTCACCGCGAACTTCGCCGCGCTGTAGGCGGTGTGAGCGTTCGGCCCGAGGCACGCCCAGAACCCATTGACGCTGCTCGTGTTCACCACGTGACCTTCCTCAGCCGCGAGCAGCATCGGGAGGAAAGCGCGGGTGCCGTTGTAGACGCCGCCCCAGCAGACGCCGAACACCTTGTCCCACTCGTCGGGGCGGTCGACGACGATGCTCCCGCCGCCGCCGATCCCAGCGTTGTTGAACAACAGGTTGATGTGGTCGGTGGCGTGGGCCGCGGCCACGTGTGACGCGAACGCGTCCATCTGGTCCCGGTCGGACACGTCGGCGACGAACGTGCTGAGCACCGTGCCGGCGGGGGATCCGTCATCGCACAACGCCTTGGTCGCTGCCATGTGCTCCGCCGAGACATCGCAGATCGCCACATCACAGCCCTCTGCGGTGAGCTGGCGCGCCAGCTCCCGCCCCATGCCCGTGCCGCCACCAGTCACGACCGCGACCCTGCCCTCGAAACGCTCCATCATCGGAGTCTCCCGCATCACCTGCAACGACGACGAACCCCGCAAGGCCCGCTCGAAGCGCGGTTTCCGGCGCCGGTCGCGTTCACATCGGCGCGCTGCGGTCAGATTTCCGGATCGGTGGCCCTGGGGTAGCGTTTGCCCGATGCCGTCCCAGGAGTCCAGCCATGACGCGGTCATCGAAGCCACGGCCGACACCGAGCGGACGATGGCGCCCCAGCGCGTTCCCATCAACGTCTACGAGGCCACGGGCGCGCTCGTCGTCGTGTGCCCGATGCCGGCCGTGAAGGCCGACGATGTGACGGTCGAGCTCGGACCCGGCACGTTGCGCTTCTTCGCCAGACTCCGCAGCGCGCCACCCAAGGAGTACCTCGTCCACGAGTGGGAGTACGGCGGCTACGAGCGCGAGGTCGAACTCCCGGAGGGCTTCGGGGGCGGCGTCGAGGCGACGCTCACCAACGGCCAGCTCGCTGTCCGAGTCCTGCGTGGGTCGGCTGACTCGATCACCAAGATCACGCCATCCGGGCTCTGAACCGGCCCCGTCGGCTCGTTTGGAGTCGATCGCCGGGGTGTTCGAGCGGCACCGACTCGTCAGAAGAGGCGGATGCTCTGGGTCTTGGCTGCGAGTGGTTGCGCAGCCTACGAGCGGCCTATCCGGTCGAGTGCGGACTCGAGGAACTCGTCCCGTCGCGCGGTGACGGTCCTGGCATCCACGACAGGACCGCCCTGACCTTCGATGACCGGCATCCACTCCGAAAGGTCGGTCGGTGTGCTCAGCGCGGCGACCACGTCCCAGTAGGCGAGCAGCTCGAACGGTTCGCCCGTCACGGCCTGCCACCCCTCGTACACCGCATCCGTGGCGGTCAGACCGAAGTACATCGCCACGTCGCATCGCAGAGAGCCGAGATCGACACCCGGTGGACCGGTGCCCGCCGCGTCCCAGTCGACGAACCCGACGAACGCGGTGCCGCTCCAGAGCATGTTGCCCTGCCAGCAGTCACCGTGGACGAGAACGTGGTCAGCCGTCGGCAACGGCGCCGAGCTCAGATAACGCTGACCGGCATCGAGCAGCGGTGTCGTGTCGCCTGCCGCTCGGGTGGCGGCGAAGTCGAGGTCGGACAAGGGGCAATGCCGAACCGGAAGTTCGCCGGCGCCGGTGACCTTCGTACGCGAGAGCTCCGCGACCGCCCGACCGAGTGCCGCCAGCCGTTCGTGCGTGGCGACGGCGGGGACGGCGCTCGCCCCGGCAAGGAACGAGCTGAGGATCTTCAGCTGCGACGGGGCTGCCCCGTCGAGGTCGGCGCCGATCAGCCGCGGCGCACCGATGCCGTGGTGCTCGGCGAGTCGGAGTGCGGTCGACTCGACACCGAATCGACGGCGGACATTGGCGTCGTCGGGCTCGCCGACCCGCAGCACCACCGTGGCGACCGCCGCACCTCGAATGTCGAGCACCCATGGGCCGGTAGCGCCGCCGATCGGCCGGGCGTCGGCGACGGTGGCGCCGGGGGCCACAGTGCGTGCCGCCCACGCCAATGTCTCGGGGCTCGGCTGTGACACATCTCGGACCATAGCGACGCGGTCGAGTGCACCTCGTCGTAGCTTCGGCCGCCAGCTACGTTCGGTGCGCAAGCGAGGGAAGGGCACCATGTTCGGCCTGCTGGCACTCGACGAACTCATCGCGGCGCGCTACCAGATGGCGTTGTCGCTGGGCTTCCACATCGTGTTGTCGTGCTTCGGGGTGGCGTTCCCGACGATGATCTACGTCGTGCACCGCCGCGGGCTGGGCGGCGACGAGGTGGCGCTCACGCTCGCCCGCAAGTGGTCGAAGGTTGCCGCGGTGCTGTTCGCCGTGGGCGCCGTCTCGGGAACGATCCTGAGCTTCGAGATGGGGCTCTTGTGGCCCGGCATGATGGAGACGTTCGGCGACGTGATCGGCCTTCCGTTCGCGCTCGAGGGGATCGCCTTCTTCGTCGAGGCGGTGTTCATCGGCATCTACCTGTTCGGCTGGGACCGCCTGCCGCCCAAGGTGCATCTCCGGACGCTGATCCCGATCATCGTGTCTGGGTTGTTCGGCACGTTCTGCATCCTCGCTGTCAACTCGTGGATGAACGCGCCGACCGGGTTCGAGCTCACCGAGGACGCCTCGGGGACGTTGCGGGCGACCGACGTCGATCCGCTGGCGGCGATCTTCAACGACGCGCTGTGGCCGCAGTTCATCCACATGTTCGTCGCCACGTATCTCGTCACGGGTTTCGTCGCCGCCGCTGTGTACGCCGTGGGGATCCTGCGCGGCCGCCGCGACCATGCCCACCGTCTCGGCTTCATCGTTCCGTTCGCCTTCGCGACGGTGGCCGCCCTCTTGCAGCCGATCAGCGGCCATGTCGCGGGCATGCGACTCGCCACCGAGCAGCCCTCGAAGTTGGCGGCGATGGATCTCGCCGTCGAGACCGAGACCAACGCGCCGGTCATCATCGGCGGCGTGCTGATCGACGGCGAGGTGCGGGGCGGGATCAGGGTCCCGGGCCTCGGATCGCTGCTGGCCCGCTCCTCGACCGACCGTGCAGTGCCCGGCCTCAACGAGTTCCCCGTCGAGGACCGACCGCCGGCGAACGTCGTGCACCTGTCGTTCCAGACGATGGTCGGATCGGGCTTGGCGATGATCGGCATCGCATTGTGGTTCTGGTGGAAGCGGCGGCGTTCGGACCCGTTCGAGTCGCGGTGGACGATGCGGGCCGCCGTGGTAGCCGGCGGGCTCAGTCTCGTCGCCCTCGAGGCCGGGTGGATCACGACCGAGGTCGGACGCCAGCCATGGATCGTGTACCGCGTCATGCGCGTCGAGGATGCCGTCACCCAGAACTCCGGGATCTGGATCAGCCTCACCGCGATCGTGGTGATCTACACCGCGATGGGCGTGGCCGCCGTCAAGGTGCTGCGCTCGATGGCCCGTCGCTGGCGCGAGAGCGACGACATCGACCTGCCCACGCCGTACGGCCCGCCGGCGGAGGAGCCGCCGGCGTCGACCCCGACCGAAACGGTTCGGTCGTGAACCTCAGCGATGTCGTGGCCGTGCTGCTGTTCGTGGGCGTCGTCGCCTACGCCCTGTTCGGCGGCGCCGACTTCGGCAGTGGAGTCTGGGACCTGCTCGCCGGGAGCGACGAGTCCGGGGGGCCGCTGCGGGCCCAGATCGATCGCAGCATCGGTCCGGTGTGGGAGGCCAACCACGTGTGGTTGATCTACATCCTCGTGTTCACGTGGACTGCGTTCCCCACCGGGTTCAGCGCCTTGATGTCGACGCTGTTCGTGCCGTGGTTGCTGGCCGGGTTCGGCATGGTGCTGCGTGGGGCCACGTTTGCGTTCCGCAAGTTCTCGGCCACGCTCGGCGAGGCCCGGCTGTACGGCGTGGTGTTCGCCAGCTCGTCGCTGATCACGCCGTTCTTCCTCGGGATGATCGCCGGTGCGGTCGCGAGTGGTCGGGTGCCGGCCGACGGGTACGGCAACGTGTGGACGTCGTGGACCGGTCCGACGTCGTGGCTCGGCGGCACGCTGGCGGTGCTCACCTGCACGTTCCTCGCGGGCACGTTCCTCGCGGCCGATTTCGCCCGTGCCGGTCATCGCGAGATGGCGGCGTCGATGGGGCGTCGAGCATTCGGCGCCGGTGCGATCACCGGCGCCGTCGCACTTGCCGCGGTGTTCGTGCTCGAGGTCGATGCCGAGTCGCTCGCCGACGGGCTCCACGGCAGGGGTGCGGCGCTGATCGCGGTCTCGGCCGTCGCCGGGTTGTTCAGCCTGTGGCGTCTGCACGCCGGGCAGTGGGCGCTGGCACGGGTCGGCGCGGTGGTCGCCGTGGCCGCGATCGTCATCGGTTGGGGCGTCGCTCAGTATCCCGATCTGCTCGTCGACGAGCTGACGATCGCCGACGCCGCCGGCGCCCGGTCCACGTTGATCGGCCTGATCATCGTGTTCGGGCTGGCCTCGATCACGGCCGTGCCGGCGTTGTTGTGGCTGTACGTGCTCGTCAACCGTTCGGAATGGGCGCCCGGATCAGCTTCGGCGAAGTCCCAGTGAGGATCGTCACGGATCGGGCGGCGCGACCACCAGCTTGAGCAGTGCGTTGCGGGCCCAGGCCACGTATCGGCGAGTCGACCAGCGCCGCTTGCCGGTGAGCATCACGTAGACCTCGGGCGCGTTGCAGAGCCAGATGAGGTCGCGGGCTTCGGCCACGGTCCGCCCAGGCGGGAGGCCTCCTCGGGCGTCAACCGCTTCGGCGAGGAGCGTGGCTGCTCGGAGCCGCTGCGCCTCGAACGTCCGCAGCAGTTCGGCAAGTTCGGGTTCGGCATCGGCCGCCGCCACGAGCACGCCGTAGATCCGACCGGCGCGGGAGGCGAGTTCCCCCATCATCAACGCATACCGGCTGAGCAGCTCCTCGGCGGTGTCGGCCGCGTACACCCAGCTCGCGGTGGGGCGATCGGCGACCGCCACCGGCTCGTCGTCGCCTGCGAACGCGACTTCTATCGCGCGCCGGAGCAACTCCGCCTTGGAAGTGAAGCCGGCGTAGACGGTGGGCACCGAGACGTCGGCGGCCTCGGCGATCGCGGCGATCGTCGTCGCCGCGAACCCGCGGTCGACGAACAGCGCATCGGCGGCGGCGAGGATCCGGCGCCGGCTCTCGTGAGCGTGGGCTTGGCGGCGCGACGCGTCGTAGCGCCGCTTGGGGGCTTGCGAGGTAGAAGTCATTGGTTTATATTCAACTATGTCCAATATAGTTAGATGTAGATCAACCATAACTCTACTCCCACTGACCCCCGACGACTGGAAGGCCGCGATGGACACGATCACCACCACCCACCCCGCTCCCGGACTCAGCGTCGAAGAGGCCAAGCGTCTCTGCATCGACAGCATGTTCCTCATGGCTTCGGGCGACCTGGCCGACTTCGAGCGAGTCCTGCACCCTGACGCCGTCAATCGAGAAGCCGTGGACGAGCCACCCTCGGCGCGCGAGCGGGGTCCACGCGGCTTCTACGCCACGGCGCTGTGGCTACGCGCTGCCTTCGCCGACCTCGCCTTCGAGGTTCACCAGGTGGTTGCCGAAGGCGATCTCGTCGTCATCCACAACACCATGAGCGGACGCCACCACGGCCCGATGGTCGAGTACGGCCCCGACGCCGAGGTCGGCACTGCGTTCCCCCCGACGGGTCGGACGTTTGCCACCACGCAGACCCATTGGTTCCGGTTGGCGGACGGCAAGGTGATCGAACACTGGGCCAATCGCGACGACATCGGCACCGCCAAGCAGCTCGGGTGGGTTCCGCCGACGCCCGTCTATCTGTTCCGGATGGCCAAGGCGCGTCGTCGGGCCCGACGTGCCGAGCGCCGCAGCTGACTCACCGTCGCCCAGACGTTAGAGGTACGTGGTGTCGACTTGACCGACGTCACGTGAGGACCGAGAACTCACGTCGCGAGCGCGGCGTACGTGTCGGAGTACTCACGACGTCGGCCCACGACGTCGACAACAAGAAGGAGCACCCCCATGTACCGTCGTTCCACCTCTCCCAGTTCGGCCCGCCCGGCTTCACGTGCCGCTGGGTCGCCGGCCTACTTCCTCGGCCGCCCTGCGGCGGTCTGGTTGGCCGCCATCCGGCGCAGGAGTCCTGTGGCTTTCCGCGAGCGCGACTGACGAACACCTCGGCGGTCAGCCGCCGAGCCGTTCGGTGGTGAAGACCTCTTCGCCGTCAACGGTGCCGGTGAACTCCCCGTCGAGGGTTACCACCGACACGCCGGGGATCTCGTTGGTCGTGCCGGTGAGCGCCGCGGCACCCCCGTCCTGGGTCGTGCCGGTGCAGCTGATGTCGATCTGGGCGACGCCGTCCTGAACCGTCGCCTCGCAGGTCAGCGGACCGTCGAGCTCGTGTCCCGCGTTGTTGAACTGCTCCTCGCCCTGTTGCGTGGCGATGTTCCGGGCAAGGGCTTCGCCGGCGTCGTCGGCAGCTTCGCCGACGGCATCACCAACCTCGGTGACGGCAGACTCCAAGTCCGACTCCACGGCGTCCTGGGTGTCCTCGCTGCAACCAGCGATCACGAGAACGGCAGCGACGGCGGCTGCGTGGGCAAGACGAATTTTCATGCCGTAACGCTTCCCAGCTGTCTCCGACACAAACCCGCTACGGCGGGACCACGCCGAAATCCTCGCGCCCCGCTGACGCCGTGTCAGACTCGCTGTCGAACGCGGCGGGCCAGAGCGCTCGGGCGGCGATGACGAGCGCACCGCCTCCCATCGCCATGCCGAACACAGTGTCGAGGGCGTAGTGCATGCCCAGGTACACCCGCGCCCACGCGACGAGCACCACCATCAACGCCCCGACCGCCGCAACGACGCGCGCCATGCCCACCCGACCGAAGATCGCCAGCAGGAGCGCGGCGCCGATCCAGCACACCACCGTGGCGGCGACGTGACCGGACGGATAGCTGAACGTCGACGGCACTGAACCGACCTGGGGAACGTCGGGCCGCGGCCGTTGGACCGCGTAGTTCACCGCACCGAAACAGGCGAACTCGATCAACAGTCCCAGGGGCACGAATGCCATCGCCAGCCACTTGCGGGCCAGGGCGAGAACGACTGTGATCGCCAACGCCATGGCGACGATGGAGGGCGCGTCGCCGAGGCGCGAGACGAACACGGCGAACGACTCGAACCCGTCCGTTCGGCTGTCAGCCAGCTCCTCGCTGATTCGAGCATCCCAAGCGCGTACGCCTTCCAGCATCGGCAGGTAGGTGAGCGCAGCCCCGGCGGCGATCAGCGCGGCCGCCATGAGGAACAATCCGACGCCGGCGACGCGGACAACCGAACCGAGCGTCGCCGCATCCGGGCTCTCAGGAGACGAATCCGCCCCCGCGACCCTGGCGAGTCGGGACCGTTCGATCACGCCGAGCGGTTTACCCGGGGCCTCGATGGGGATAAACCTGTCCATGATCTTGCTGCTGACGATCGGAGCAGGTGTGGCAGTTGCCGCGGTCGTCGGCTTGATCGAGCGGCGCTGGCCGCAGGTCGAGGCGCCCCGCCTGTCGGATGAGACGATCGTCGAAGAAGTCACACGCCACCCGGGTCTGGCGGGCCACCTCCGACATCACTTCAACCCGAAGACCGAGACGGGCGTCGCGCTCACCATCGCGGTCGCGCTCGTCGTCGGGGCGGCGGTGGGCATCGGGATCCTGCTGGCGATGGTCCGTACCCATTTCGGCCTGACGTCGTGGGACTTGCGCCTCGCCCGATTCGGAGCCGAGCACGAGACCGCCTTCTCCACCGATGTCCTGCGGGCTCTCAGCCAGTTCGGCGGTACCAACGGCGTGGTGCTCATCGCCGCCGTCGTGTGTGTCGTCGAGTACGTGCGACGGCCGACGAGATCACTGCCGCTGTTCCTCGCCCTCGTCGTCGGCGGCCAGTTCGCGATGTCGAACGGCATCAAGATTCTCGTCGAGCGAGCCCGTCCCGACCTCGCCCGGCTGACCGGCTACGCCGGGACGTCGTTCCCGTCGGGCCACGCGACCGCCGCTGCGGCGACCCTTGCCGCGGTGGCGCTGGTGATGACACGGGGACGGTCACGCCGGACGAAGGCCGTCGCCGCGGCGGTGGCCGCCGGGCTGGCCGCAATCGTGGCGGCGACGCGGGTGTTTCTCGGCGTGCACTGGTTCACCGATGTCGTCGCCGGTCTGCTCCTCGGGTGGGGTTGGTTCGCGTTGTGCTCGATCGCCTTCGGTGGTCGGTTGCTGATCTTCGGCCGCCCCGTCGAAATGGCCGAATCGGTGGCGGCCACCGACGCCATCGACCCGAGCCCGACGAGCGCCGCGCCGTGAGTGCGATGTCCAAACCGCGTGCGTCGGGTTCAGGCGCCGGAGCCCGAGATCACGCCGCCTCCGCCGAGCGCGCGGGCGGGAGGAGGCGTTGCGCCATCTGCAGGAGGAAGGATCTCTTCGGTTGCCACACGCTCCGTTCCTCGAACGGCCAGGCGTAGGTCATGGCCCCGTCGCGGGCGCACTCGCGTAGACCCGGCTCGCCGAGCTCGTCGGCGGACCAGTCATAGATCTGATGCAGTCTGGGGAGAATCACTCCGAAGTCCAGCAGGCGACCGAATCCGAGCTCGTCGGACAGGTAGGAGTCGACGTGGTCGGTGAGTGGGTACTCGTCGGGAAGTACTCGAGAGAGCTGAAGGAATATTCCGGTCATCCCGAGTCTTGGGTCGCCGAGGAGCGGCGCAACCGGACCGAGCCATCCGAGCGACATGCGCGGCGCGGCGACGAGGGCGTGTGTGTAGAGCACCCGGCACAACACGACGTTCATGAAGAAGCGCTCCGGCGCGTTCTCCGCGTCGGCGAGGTCGCGATGTTCGAGGTATGCGGCGGCGACGCTCGCGTTGTGTGCCCGATACCAGGAGCGGGCCGTCGGAGCCTCGGCGAACGAGAGCCAATGGTCGACCGTGCGCGACGAGGCCGGGCCGGCCCGTTCACCCGTCAGCGCTACCGCTTCACAGCCGTCACGCAGGAGGCGCTCGTTGACTGCTCGCCACCACGGACTCCCAGGCCGCTCGTTGTGCGCCGGCTCCAGCACACCGCGACGGAGTTGCCAGCGCATGAACGACAATGCGGCGCGCCGGTACGGCAGGTGCCGCGGCGCGGTGCCGGACGGTCCGTGGTACAGCCGTTCCACGAGCTCGATCCGAGCGGCCGGGTCGTCGCGCACCGCCGCGACCTGTTCGTTGGCCCAGTCCGCGGCCGACACCTCACTCGACACGTGGTCAGTCTCCCGCGCCGTGGCACTCCCGATCGATTTCACACCTGTCCTCGCTGCCGTTCGGGGACGGAGCGGACCACGCCAGGCCAGGGTGGTCGCGTTCGCACGCGAGGTCAGGGGAGGATCGGGGTGGCGTCGAGGTAGTCGAGGTCGAGGAGTCGAGTGGCGGGCGCGACGGTTTCGATCGCCTCTCGGATCGGGCCGATGTCGGTCTCCACCGAGAAGCCCGGGAGCCAGTTGTCGTGGTGGCTGAGCACGACCGAGCGCGGCTGCACCATCTCGACCTGGCGGGCGACGAACTCGGCGAGTGAACCCTGGATCGGCTCACCGTCGATGTTGCCGCGGCCCGCGGCGGCGAGGATCGCCACGTCGGGTCGCAGGTCGCGCATCACGCCGCTCCAATGTCCTGACGTGTCCTGGTACAGCACGCGACCATCAGGTGTGTCGAACAAATACACGAGTGCGCCACCGTCGCCACGAGTGCTGTGGCCGGCCCGCGACTCGATCACGTGCTCGATCGCCGGCGGTGCCAGCGACGTCGTCACGAACTGCATCAGCTCGCCCATCCGCCGCTGCTGCTCGTGCCACTTCACGCCGAGATCGCCGAGGCACACCTCGTCGGCGGCATGCATCGTCGTGTGCGACCACACACAGCTGTGCTGGCTCGGGTAGACCGAGACGGTGACGTCGTTGCCGAGGTCGACGCTCTCGCCACCGGCGACGCAGATCATGCGCTCCGCCGGCACGCCGGCCTCGGCCATCACCCGCACGCTCTCGTAGCTGCCGATCAACGTGGCGGTCGTGTTCGCCATGATTCGCTCGGCGCCGTACAGATGGTCGAAGTGGGCGTGGCCGATCACGATCCAGTCGCACTCGCCCACGTCGTCGGCGCGCTGGCGTGGCTGTGGTCCGGCGGCGTTCTCTGCCCGGTCGATGTAGGCGTCGAGGAAGATCGTGAGCCCACCCGTGCGCATCCGGAACGTCGCGCAGCCGAACCAGTCGAGCGTCGTCGTCACGCCACCCTCGGAACGGGTCCGTCGGTGGGTGGGCCGGCGAACGCCTGGGCGTACAGCAGCCACTCCCTGGCAGCATCGCCGTCGACGTGCAATACGGTGTCGTCGACGTGTCGCCGTTGAGTCACGACGAGGCAGAAGTCCTCTGCCGGACCGGTGACGCGATCCGTGGCGTCGTCGGGACCCCACGTCCACGTCGCCCCGGACGGTGCCGTGAGCTCCACGAACACCGGTGCGTCCGGTGGTACGAGGCCACGGTTGACGTACGACCAGCCGCGGGTGATGAACCCGATCTGGGCGACGTGGCGGAGGCGGTCGGTCGCCGGTCGTTCGGCACCGACCGCATCGACGATGTCCTGGCCGTGGGCCCAGGTCTCCATCAGCCGTGCCGTCACGAACGACTTGGCGCCCATCGACGGTCCGTACCAGACGACCCGATCGTCGTCGGCGAGCGTGGCGACGGCGCCGGCGAGGAGGCGTCGGTTCTGGCGCCATGCCGCCAGCACGTCCGCGGGCGACATCGCCCGGTACGGGCCGAGCGTGAGCTGCTCGCCGCCGTCGGTCGAGGTGAACAGCGCTTCCATCGACGCCGCGAACGCGTCGGGGTCGGTGATCGCCAGCGCCGCGGTGCCGTCGAAGTACGTGAGGTGCCCGATCTGGTCGGCGATGCTCCAGCCCGGGCTCGGCGTCGGCATCGCCCACACGTCGTCGGAGAGCGAGGCGACGACCGCGTCGAGCGCGTCGTGTTCGGCGAGCAGGTCGCTCGCCACGTCATGCACGCTCATCGGCCCCCGTTCCTTGCGTCTCCACGTGTTCGTCCAGACGTCCGGGCACAACGTATCGTCGCTCCGATGTGTGGTCGAAGGCGCCGGCACGGAGCGAGCCGTGGCTGACGCAACCGGCGGGGGTCCGGTGCTGCGCAGCAAGCTCGACACACGCTCCGACGACTTCCGGTCGAACCTCGACGCGATGGCTGCGCTGTGGGCGCAGGTCGAAGAGCAGCTGGCCGCGGTCCCGTCGATCGGCGGCCAGCGCTACGTCGACCGCCATCGTGCCCGCGGCAAGATGCTCGTTCGCGAGCGCATCGAGGCGCTGGTCGATCCGAACTCGGCGTTCCTCGAGCTGAGTCCGCTGGCGGCGTGGGGCACACAGGACCCGATCGGGGCCGGCACGGTGAGTGGGATCGGCATCGTCGAGGGAGTCGAGGTGGCGATCAGCGGCACCGACATGACGTATCGCGGCGGGTCGACGAACCCGACGACGTTGACCAAGAGCGCCCGCCTGTACGAGATCATCCGGCGCAACCGCCTGCCGGTGATCACGCTCAACGAATCCGCCGGCGCCGACCTGCCGCGGCAGGCCGACATCTTCGTGCCGGGTGGCGCCGGCTTCAAGAACCTCACCCAGCTCTCGCGCATGGGCATCCCCTCGATCACGCTCGGCTTCGGGCCGGCGACCGCCGGCGGCGCCTACGTGCCCGGCATGAGCGACTACGTGGTGATGGTGAAAGGGCGCGGCACCGCCTACCTCGGTGGCCCGCCGCTGGTGAAGATGGCGATCGACGAGATCGTCGACGAGGAGACGCTCGGTGGTGCCGAGATGCACTCGCGCACGAGCGGCCTGTCGGACTACCTCGCCGTCGACGAGATGGATGCGCTGCGGATCGGCCGCGACATCGTGCGCCACCTACGCTGGCGCAAGCTCGGTCCCGGGCCGACCGAGCCCGCCGACCCGCCGCTGTACGACGCCGAGGAACTGCTCGGCTGTGCGTCGGCCGACGTTCGTGTTCCGTTCGACGTGCGCGAGATCCTCGCCAGGGTGCTCGACGGCAGCCGGTTCGAGGAGTTCAAACCGCTCTACGGCAGCCAGTTGGTGTGCGGCTGGGGTTCGGTCTGCGGGTTCCCGGTCGGCGTGCTCGCCAACAACGGGATCCTGTTCTCCGAGGAAGCAGAGAAGGGCGCACAGTTCATTCAGTTGTGCAACCGCATCGACACGCCGCTCGTGTTCTTCCAGAACATCACCGGCTTCATGGTGGGATCGAAGGCCGAGCAGCGCGGCATCATCAAGCACGGTGCCAAGCTCATCAACGCGGTGTCGAACTCGACGGTGCCGCACTTCGTGGTGATGGTCGGCGCGAGCTACGGCGCCGGCAACTACGGCATGTCGGGAAAGGCGTACGACCCGCGGTTCATCTTCACCTGGCCGAACCACCGCATCGCCGTCATGGGACCGAAGCAGCTCGCGGGCGTGATGGACATCGTCGCCCGCAACGCCGCCGCCGGCCGGGGGGTCGAGGTCGACGAGGAGGCGCTCGCGGCCCAGACGGGCGCGCTCGAAGCGCAGATCGAAGGCGAGTCGACGGCGCTGTACGCAACGGGTCGTGTTTGGGACGACGGGATCATCCACCCGCGCGACACGCGCACGGTGCTGGCAATGGCGATCTCCGCTGCCCACAGCAACGTCGTCGAGGGCACTCGCGAGTACGGAATCTGGCGGCACTGATGATCCGCCGCCTGCTCATCGCCAACCGGGGCGAGATCGCCGTGCGGATCGCGCGCACCGCGCAACGGATGGGCATCGACACCGTCGGTGTGTACTCCGAGCCCGATCGCGACGCGCTGCACGTCGACTCCGTCGACCTCGCCGTGGCGCTCGGTGGGTCGAGTCCAGCCGAGTCGTACCTCCGTGGGGATGCGGTGTTGCAGGCCGCACTCGACACGGGGTGTGACGCGGTCCATCCCGGTTACGGCTTCCTCGCCGAGAACGCCGCGTTCGCACAGTCCGTGATCGACGCCGGGCTGATCTGGGTCGGCCCGACACCGGAACAGATCGCGTTGCTCGGCGACAAGGTGGCGGCGAAGAAGGCGGCCATCGAGGCCGGAGTGCCGACCACGCCGATCTACGACGCGGCACCGGGATCGGTGCCGAGCGGTCTCACGATGCCGGTGCTCGTGAAGGCCGCGGCAGGCGGCGGTGGCCGGGGCATGCGCGTCGTGCGCGACGAGTCGGAGCTCGCCGACAGCGGTCGAGTCGGCGGCGCGTGAGGCGGAGTCGGCGTTCGGCGATGGTCGCGTCTTCATCGAGCCCTACATCGAGCACGGCCATCACATCGAAGTCCAGATCATGGGCGATCGGCACGGCACCGTCGTCCACTTCGGTGAGCGCGAATGCTCGATCCAGCGCCGCAACCAGAAGATCATCGAGGAGACCCCCTCGCCGAGCATCTCCGACGAGACCCGCGAGGCGCTGTGGGCGGGCGCCCTCGCACTCGCCCGCCACGTCGGCTACGAGAACGCCGGCACGGTCGAGTTCCTCGTCGGAGCGGACGGCACGATCAACTTCCTCGAGGTCAACACCCGCCTGCAGGTCGAACATCCTGTGACGGAGATGGTCTACGGGGTCGATCTCGTCGACGTGCAACTCCGGGTCGCAGCGGGCGAGCCGCTGGCGACCGAGCAACTCGACAGCCGGCCCCGCCACGGGTGCGCGATCGAAGTGCGGATCGTCGCCGAGGACCCATCAGCCGGGTGGCTGCCGTCGACCGGCGTGATCACGAGTTTCGCGATCGGCGACAGCGTCAGGATCGACACCGGCGTCCGTGCCGGTTCGGTCGTGTCCGCCGACTACGACTCGCTGCTGGCCAAGGTGATCGCCGGCGGTCGCGATCGCACGAGCGTCGCCGCCACCCTCGCACGTGCCCTCACCGAGGCCGACGTGTCCGGCGTGCGGACCGACGTCGACACGCTCGTGGCGATCTTGCGCGAGCCCGACTTCGTCGCCGCCCGCACCCCGACGTCGTACCTCGACCTGCACCCCGACGTACTCGGAGCCCGAGGTGCGGATGGTGACGACCGGCTGGCACTGCTCCTGGCGGCCGTGTTCGCCGCCGAGGCGCTCGATCGTGCCGAGGCACCCGTCTGGGGCTTCGCCCCCTCGGGATGGCGGAACCTGAGGATCCGGGGCCAGCGCCAGACCTGGATCGACGACCGCACCGACGAGCACCACGCGATCGAGTACGTCGTCCACCCCGGATCTCATGAGGTTTCGGCGCCCTCAAGACACCGAAACTGCACGAGAACGGTTGATGCGTGGGTCGGGGCGTTCCCGGTTGCGACCGATGACGGGTCGCTCTCGACGGACGATCGGCGGCGGATCGCGGTGCGCCTGCTCTACCGCAGCGACGAGCACATCGCGATCGAGCTCGACGGTCGTCGAAGAGTTGTCCGCGTCGACGGTCGGGACGGGTCGTGGCACACACGGAGCGCGGCGGGCGCGGCGACGTGGCGACGCGCTCCACGGTTCGCCGATCACGCGGCCGAGCTCGTCGGCAGCGGACCGGTGGCGCCGCTGCCGGGAACCGTGATCGCGCTCCATGTCGCAACCGGCGACACCGTTGCCGAGGGGCAATTGCTGCTCGTGTTGGAAGCGATGAAGATGGAGCACAAGATCACGGCGGCCGGCGCGGCGACCGTCGCCGAGATCCGCTTCGCCGTCGGTGATCGGGTCGATGCCGGCGATCTGCTCGTCGTCCTCGACGCCGCCGAATCACGAGAGACCGGGACCGGATGACCGAACCGATCCGAATCGCCAACTGCTCGGGGTTCTTCGGCGACCGCCTGTCAGGGGCGCGCGAGATGGTGGAGGACGGCCCGATCGACGTCCTCACCGGCGACTGGCTGGCCGAGCTGACGATGCTGATCCTCAGCCGGATCCGTGCCAGGCGTCCCGGAGGCGGCTTCGCCGGAACGTTCGTCACCCAGATGGAGCAGGTGATGGGGACGTGCCTCGACCGCTCGATCAAGGTCGTGTCGAACGCCGGCGGTCTCGATCCACGGGGCTGCGCCGAGGCCGTGCAGCAGGTCGCCGACAAGCTCGGGCTGGCACCCAGGATCGCCTATGTCGACGGCGACGACCTGCTCCCGCGGATCGACGAGCTGGTGGCGGCCGGCGCGATCCTTCCGTTCGTCGAAGGCGGTGAGGTCGGCGACCACACCAGGCTGCTCACCGCCAACGCCTACTTCGGTTGCTGGGGGATCGTCGAAGCCCTCGCCCAGGGTGCCGACATCGTCGTCACCGGCCGCGTCACCGACGCTGCCGTCGCGTGCGGCCCGGCCGCGTGGCACCACGGGTGGGCACGCGACGACTGGGATGCGCTCGCCGGCGGTGTCGTCGCCGGGCACCTCATCGAGTGCAGTGCCCAGACGACCGGTGGCAACTACTCCTTCTTCACCGAAGTGCCGGGCATGTCCCGCCTCGGGTTCCCCTGGGCCGAGGTCGCCGCCGATGGCTCGGCGGTGATCGGCAAGCACGACGGCACCGGCGGACAGGTGTCGATCGGCACCGTCACGTCGCAGCTGTTGTACGAGATCGGTGGTCCCGCCTACCTCGGCCCCGACGTCATCGCCCGGTTCGACACGATCCAGCTCGAACAGATCGCACCGGACCGAGTCCGGATCCACGGCGTCAGGGGCGAACCTCCGACCCCGACGCTCAAGGTGGCGATGAACGAGCTCGGCGGGTACCGCAACGACATCGCGATCGCGTTGACCGGCCTCGACGTCGAATGGAAGGCCAAGGTCGTCGCCGACGCGTTCTGGGCCGCCTGCCCGTACGTCCCCGACGACTTCGAGTCGCTCGTGACACGGGTCGTCCGCACGGACAAACCCGATCCGGCGACGAACGAGGAGGCGACCGCGCTGTGGCGGATCTCGGTCAAGGACCCCGACGAGCGCAAGGTCGGGCGGGCGTTCTCGGACGCGGTCATCGAGACCGCGCTGGCGAGCATCCCGGGCATGTACGGCGTCGGCGGTGGGCCGAGCGCGGCGAGCCCGTACGGCGTCTACCGACCGGCTCTCATCGACGCCGAGCTCGCACCGCAATACGTGCACATCGACGATCGCACGATCCAGATCGAGCCGACCCGCCGGGCCGGGCCGGTCGCCGTCCAGCCTGCCGCCGGGCCGGCCGCCGCACCGCCGGACGGCCCCACCAGCCCTGGCCCGTTCGGCCGTGTCGTCGGTGCCCGCTCCGGTGACAAAGGTGGCGATGCCAACCTCGGTGTGTTCGCCCGCACCGACGCCGCGTGGGCATGGCTCGACAGCTTCCTCACCACCGAGCGCCTGGTCGAGCTGTTGCCGGAGGCCGGGCGCTACCCGATCGACCGCTTCCGGCTCCCCAACATCCGCTCGGTCAACTTCGTGATCCACGGCCTGCTGGAGGAAGGTGTCGCCGCGTCGACCCGCCAGGACGCACAGGCCAAGTCGCTCGGCGAGTGGTTGCGGGCCCGTATCGTCGACATCCCCGCCGCACTGCTCGACGAGACGTGAAGCTCCGAACTCGGCTGCGCCGACCGATCGGCATGACTGGTCGTGCGGTCGGGTGGGTCAGGGGAGCCGAATGTGGCCGCGGTAGAGGTAGCTCCCGTCGGCCACGACGTCTTTGAAGTCGAGCCGCCCCCTGGCACCGTGAAATCCGCCGGTCGCGCTGCCTGCGACGATCGGGTGCTGGCAACGACCGTGGACTTCGGTGCCCGTGGAGACGTCCGGATCCCACTTCGACTCGAACTTGTAGGTAGTGGTGAACACCCCGGTCGGGCCGCCGTTGAGACTGCCGACGAACACCTCTCGGCCGCTCTCCAAGTAGATGCCGCTCGGTGCTCCGTGGTCCGTCGCGCTGTCGACTTTCGTATACCAGCAGCCCTCCAGGCTGCCGGTCAGCGCGATCGGCGGGTAGCTGACGAAGTCGGCGTATCCGTCAGGCGGCCCGGCGCATGTCGTGCCGGATGTGTCGAACACCCCGACGCCCGAGATTTGCGGCGGTGCCGCCCCGGCAAGACCCGGTACGACCAGCGTCGTCGAGATGACAACGGTGGGGATAACTCTCATTCGTCGAACGGCATGCAATTTGTCCTCCGATGGAACGGGCTTTCTTTGGTCGTGGGTTACTGCGATGTCATCGGTCGGGCACGGCTCACGCCACGCCGACGGATTTGATGACTTGTGCGCTGATCACTGCGGGACGAGGCGCGACGTCCACCGCGTGGTCCCCGCTGGGAGTCAGCTCGATGACCGCCCTCGCGGTCTCCCAGTCACGTTCGACCGACCGCGACAACCGGCGTGGTGTGCTGCGCAGCACAGTCCGGTGCAGTCGCGGCACGCCAACGCTCCGACCTCCGTCGGGTGACCGCGTCGAGGGCATGCGGGAGCACTGCGCCGGTCGTCCACTCCGGTGTTGCCTGTCGATCAAGCCGCAGTTCGGGGTAGGTGCTGTCGATGTGCCACGTGGTGAGTGGATCTAAGGGCATGGCTTCACCTTCGCCCCGCCGTCGGCGCTCGGCAATACGCCGATGTGCGTACACGCCGGGCGAGCTCGCACCACATGATGTGACCTGGTCTGTCGTGCGCCCACCTGGTGTAGATGTGTCGGTGGTCGGTACCCAGTACGGATGCCTCGACGGCCCTCGCCCGAGAGTTGGACGTCAGCGATGACCGGCGAACGTCAATCGGTGCGCGCGCCGACTTCCTGACGGAACCGGGCGACCGCCGCGGTTCGGGTCGAGACGTGCAGCTTCGCGTACGTGTGCTCGAGGTGCTTGCGAACGGTCGCCGGCGAGATGCCGAGCTCGGTCGCGATCCGGCGGTTGTCGGCCCCCGTCGCGAGGAGCTCGAGCACGTCGCGTTCGCGGATCGTCAGCTCGTCGTGGCTGGGCTCCGATGCCGTCACCGCCGCGTCGTCGAGGTGGAACCGCACGAGGTCGTGGTGGATGATCCGAGCCCCGGTCCGATCGGCAATCGTCACGGCTTCGCTGACGAGATCGTCGACGACTTCGCGCCCGCCGCCGCCACGTCGTCGGGCCGCCGCCAGAACGACCAACTCGTGTCCGAGCATGATCGGCATGCTGCGCCGCCGGCTGGCGGTCACCGCGTGGCGGGCGGCGTTGGTGGCGTCCTCCACGTCGCCCACGGTGAGTGCGAGCAGTGCCAGCACGCGGTCGACCGTGTCCGTGACGACCATCCCCGCGTCGGCGAGCCGACCCGCGAGCGGCTGCATCAGGTCGAGCAGCTCGGCTGCCGAAGCAGCGTCGTCGGTGATCGCAGCCGTCTCGGCCCACCACCCCATCGCCATCGGCCACTCGTGACACATCGAGTACTCGGCGAAACCTGCCTGCCGTGCTCCGTCGAGCAGCCCTTGCGCCTCCGCAATCCGCCCGGTGCGCGCGCGACGAGCGCGCGAGCAGGGCGCGAGCGTTCGCACCCATTCGACCGTGGAGGGTGGAGGCCCGCCGGCGCTGACGATCGACGTCCGGGACGTCGCCTCTGCATTCGGCGATCACGAAGCGCAGCACCAGGACATACATGTCATCGAGTCGCATCAGATGCTCGACTTCGGCCAGCTCGTCCGAGAGGGCACTTGCCTGATCGAGATCGCCGTGCAGCAGGGCGACCGCCGCCTCGTGCGACAGCTGCTCGACATCGCGTCCCTTCACGTGCTCGGTCGCCTCGTCGTACCACCGGTCCATCGCCTCGATGTCACCCATCTCTCGCGCGCACCACCACAGCTGCTGGCGACCAACGCCGGCGAAGACCTCCAGACCGGTGACGTCGCCGAGCGCGACGAGCTCGTGACCGCACGCGATCCGCTCGGCGATGTCGAACGGCCCGCCGCAGAATCGGAATGCGAGCAACGCTCGACCGAGTGTGACCGGGTCGCCCAAGGTGCGGGCGTCGTCGACCGCCTGCCGCACCATCGCGGACCCCGACCGAGGGTCGTTGCCACCCTGTGCGATCTGCCTTCCCAGCAGGGCAAGGACGCGCACTCGCCATGCGGCCTCCGTCTGTGGGAGCACCTCGAGTGCGTGCTCGGCGAGTGCGCGGAACGGCGCGTCGTGATCCATGATCGTGGTTGCACCGCCGGGGACCGGCACGATGCCGCAGATCGCCTCCGCCAGCGCCGCGCTGTCACCGCGGCGGCGTCGCCCAGCGGGCTGCGTCGAGCAGCATGTCGCGCCCCCGACGCTCACCGCTCAGCACGAGTCCCTCACCGAGGCGGATCGTGAGCAGCAACCGGAGCTGCTCGTCCGGGGCGTCGACCAGCTCGAGGGCTTCGAGCGCCAGGGAGTACTGCTCGACTGCCGCGCCGTGATCGGCGGCCGCCACAGCGTGGTCGCCGGCGCGTCGCGCGTACCCGACCGCGTCCCACGGTCCGGTCGACAGGCAAGGCGATGCACGCATGTCTGGCGAGCTCGGTAAGCACCCGCGGATCGTCGGCGCGCGGTTCGAGCGCCCGTGCGACAGCGGCGTGGATCCGCATCTTGCGCCCCGGGCTGAGCGCGTGTCGTACCGGACGTCGCGAAACACCGCGTGCACGAACGCGCAGCGCCCCAGACCGGCATCGACAACCACCAGCCCCGCCGCATCGGCTCGCTCCAATGCTGCGACGACATCGCTCGGGGACCGGCTCGCGGCCTCGGCCACGAGCGGCACTGGGAACACCTCCCCGATGACGGCGGCGACGTCGACCACGTCGAGATCGTCGGCGCCGAGTCGGGCGAACCGGTCCCCGACCAGCTCGCGGATCGTCCGGCTGCCATGACCCGCCGTCGCCACCTCGCGCAGGAACAACGGGTTCCCGCCGGTGTCCTGTACGGCCTGTTCGACGTCGATCGCGCTCCCCAGCTCGGCGAGCAGTGCGGCGGCCGGAGCGACGTCGAGTCCTGTCAAGGCGACCACCTCGACGCTCGGCACACGGACCATCGCCCCGAGGAAGCGCTCGAGCGCTTCGTCGAGATCGGGGGCGGTGTCGCGGGCGGTGGCCAGGATCATGAGGGGCGCCCTGGTCGGGGTGCGGGCGAACCGGGCGAGCATGTCTCGTGTCGCGTCAGACGCCCAGTGCAGATCCTCGATCACGAACAGCGTGGGGTGGGCGTCCGCCATCTCGGTCAGGTATGCGTGCAATGCGATCTGCGCCGTGTCGCGTTCGTGCACGCGGTCGACGACGGGCGCGGCGGGCAGCAGGCGCATTCGGGTACCGGCGGCGGGGATGATCCGAGCCAAGCCCTGTTCGTGGCCGTGGGAGCGCCGCCGCAGCTCGAAGTCGGAGATCGCGGCCAGGTCGTCGGTGAGCATCTCCACGAATGGCTGGTACGGCACCTGCGTGCCGTCGGTGCACGAGCCGAGCAGCACTCGGCCGCCGCGGCCGCCGATCGCGGTGGCGAGGTGCGCGGCGAGGCTCGACTTTCCGATGCCGGCCTCCCCGGTGACGATGGCCACGCTCGAGCCGTCCGAGGTCGTCCGGTCCCACCAGGCGAGCAGTCGAGCGGTCTCGTCGCCTCGTCCGACGAACGGGCCGCGGCGCGTCAGGGGACCTATCATCGGTGGGAGCCCGTGCGTCGCCGCGGCGTCGGCGCGCTGCCGGGCGAGGCGTGCCAGCTCCGTGCGGTCGCGAGCGCCGAGCTTGTGCATCAGGGCCGATACGTGGCTCTCGACTGTCCGTTCCGACAGGCGCAACGCTGCTGCGATCTCGGCATTCGAGGGCCGGTCGACGAGCGCGTCGAGCACGTCGGCCTCGCGGCGGGTCACCGCCCGGGCTGCCATCCCACGATTGTTCCAGGTTCGCCGGCGAGCAGCATCCCCTTGATCAGCCCGTGGCTCAACGCCGCGACCGGACAGATGGCCGGCGCGGCCTGATGATTTCGGAGCCCGTTCCGTCGTTCTGGGCTGCATCCGTTTGCGAGAGCCGCAACGAGCAGCAGCCAGAAGCGATGGTCGTCCGGCCACGTCGGGCGCCAGGCGGGCCGGATATCGTCGGCCGGAGATGCCCGCCGAGGACGTGAACGTGGACTTCGACCTTCCGGCTGACGACGACCCCCGCCGACTCGCCGTTCGTGACTGGCTCGCCGCCAACCCCGATCCCACCGGCCGGCAGCTCGCCGAGGCCGGATACGTGGTGCCGCGCTGGCCGCGGCCGTGGGGGCTGGAGGCTGACGCGCTGCACCAGCTCATCATCGACGAGGAGCTCAGCGCGGCCGGCGTCGAACTGCCGAGCAACCCGATCGGGATCGGATGGGCGGCACCGACCATCCTCGTCGCCGGCACCGACGAGCAGAAGCAACGCTTCTTGCCGCCGATCTTCAGCGGCGAGGAAGTCTGGTGTCAGTTGTTCAGTGAACCCGACTCGGGGTCCGATCTGGCGAGCCTGTCGACGCGCGCCGAGCGCGACGGCGACGAGTACGTGATCAACGGTTCGAAGATCTGGTCGAGCGGCGCCCATCACGCCCAGTTCGGCATTCTCATCGTCCGCACCAACCCCAACGTCCCCAAGCACAAGGGCATCTCGTACTTCATCTGCCCGATGGATACCCCGGGGCTGTCGATGCGCCCGATCATCGACATGACCACGGCCCACTCGTTCAACCAACTGTTCTTCGACGACATGCGCCTCCCCGTGTCGCTCCGCGTCGGCGACGAGGGTGACGGGTGGCGGCTCGCCAAGGTCACGCTCGCCAACGAGCGGGTGTCGCTGTCGTCGGCCGGTTCGCTCTGGGGAGTGGGGCCGTCGGCGCAGGCACTCGTCGACCTCGTGCGCGCCAGCGGCGGATTCACGATCGGCTGTTGCGCGACCGGCTGGCGCGGCTCTACTGCGAGGCCGAGGTGCTGCGGCTCAACCGGTTGCGCAGCCTCAGCGCCACGCTCCAGGGCCGCACCCCCGGCGCCGAGGCGTCGATCCAGAAGATCATGGCCGACGAGCACGGTCAGCACGTGATGGGCCTCGCCAAGGACCTGGCCGGGATCGACGGCGTGCTCACCGGTTCCGGACCGCCCGGGGCGATCCCGAGCCACATGCGCAGCGGGGCGACGGAGATCAAGTTCCCGCGCGGCGCGGCGAGCCAGTACCCCGACGTCGATCCGATCTGGCACTACGGCTACTTGTTCTCACCAGCACTGACGCTCGGCGGCGGCACGTTCGCGGTGCAGCGCAACATCGTCGCCGAACAGGTGCTGGGGCTCCCGCGCGAACCGGATGTCGAACACGGCATGGCGTGGATCGAGACTCGCACCAGAAAGCCAAGCTCCGTGCACGGAAGGCCGAGCTCCGTGCAACGTGAGAATGTTGGGTCATGAAGACCGCGATCACCGACATGTTCGGCATCGACGTGCCGATCCTCGCCTTCAGCCACTGCCGTGACGTCGTGGCCGCGGTGTCGAAAGCAGGCGGGATGGGCGTGTTGGGCGCGGTCGCTCACTCGCAGCGCCAGCTCGAGATCGACCTCGACTGGATCGAGGACGAGATCGGTGACCGCCCCTACGGAATCGACCTGATCGTGCCGGCCAAGTACGCCGGCTCCGACGCCGGCGAGTTCACGCTCGACGACGTCCGGGCGCTGATCCCGCCCGAGCACATCGCGTTCGTCGACGACATCCTCCGCCGGTACGAGGTGCCCGACCTCTCCGACGACGACAAGGGTCATGGCTTCGGCGGCGGCCGTGGCGATCAGGCGGCGCCGTTCTCGGCCGAGAGCGCGGCGCCGAACCTCGAGATCGCGCTGGCCCACCGCAGCGCGCTCGTCGTCAACGCCCTCGGCCCACCGCCGGCCCACATGATCGAACGCGTCAAGGAGGAAGGCCGGCTCGTCGGCGCCCTGGCCGGCAAGGCGCAGCACGCCGAACGACACGTCAACGCCGGAGTCGACGTGATCATCGCCCAGGGGTACGAGGCCGGTGGACACACCGGCGAGATCGGCACGATGGTGCTGATCCCCGAGATCGTCGACGCCGTGGCGCCGGTTCCCGTGCTCGGAGCGGGCGGGATCGGCAGGGGCCGGCAGATGGCGGCGGCGATGGCGCTCGGCGCCCAGGGCGTGTGGTGCGGATCGGTGTGGCTCACGACCGAGGAGGCCGAGACGCATCCAGTCGTGAAGCAGAAGTTCCTCGCCGCCACGTCGGCCGACACGATCCGCTCGCGGTCACGTACCGGCAAGCACGCCCGCCAGTTGAAGTCGGCGTGGACCGACGAGTGGGAGAACCCTGCCACGCCCGAACCGCTCGGCATGCCGATGCAACCGGTGCTGATCAACGACGCGATCCTCCGCATCGACCGGTCCGCGTACCGGGCCGGCTCGGGTGCGGAGAAGCTCGCCAACTACTTCGTCGGCCAGATCGTCGGCACGATGAACGTCTCCAAGCCGGCCGCCCAGGTCGTCTACGACATGATCGAGGAGTTCATCGAGTCCGTCGAGGGGCTGGCCCGGCAGCTCGAGATCTGACGTGTCATGACGGAATGCTTCGTGCCATGACGGACCGATTCTCCGAGCGCGTCGCCGTCGTCACCGGCGGCGCCGGGGGGATGGGTCTCGCCACCGTCGAGCGCTTCCTCGGCGAGGGAGCGAGCGTGGTCGTCGGCGACCTCAACACCAACCGTGGTGCCGCGCTTCTCGCCGCCGCCGAGGCCGACGGTGTCGCCGACCGGCTGCGGTTCTGGCCGGCCGACGTCTCGATCGAACCGGACGTCGAGGCGTTGATCGCACTCGCGGTCGAGTCGTTCGGCCGCCTCGACGTGATGTTCAACAACGCCGGCATCGGCGGCGCATTCGGTCGGATCACCGAGCTCGAAGTCGACGATTGGGACGCCACGTTCGCCGTCAACACCCGGTCGGTGTTCCTCGGTATCAAGCACGCGGCGCGGATCATGATCGCCCAAGGTGAAGGGGGCTCGATCATCAACACCGCATCGGTCGCCGGGTTGAGTGGGGGCGGCGGACCACAGGCGTACTCGGCGGCCAAGGCGGCGGTGATCAATTTGACGCAGTCGGCTGCGGTCGAACTGGCGCCGCACCGGATCCGTGTCAACGCGATCTGTCCGGGAGCGGTCTACACCGACCTGCTCCACCGTGGCGATCCCGATGCCGCCGACGAGTGGCGTCGGGCTCTCCAACCGTGGCCCGACCGCGGCGAGCCATCCGACATCGCAGGCGTCGCGACGTGGCTGGCGTCGAACGACAGCCGGTTCGTGTCGGGTGCCCACATCGTCGCCGACGGCGCGTTGACCGCGGCCGGCCCGCGCCTCACACAGCACAGCGACCGTTTGAAGCACCTCGATCAACTCGTCGGCATCGCATGGGGCAACACCGGCAGGACGCCCCACTACCGCCGCCTCCCCGACTGATCTCGTGAAGTTTCGGCGCCCTCAGGACGCCGAAACTTCACGAGTTGCGGTGGGGCGGGTCCTGTCCGAGCGCGCTGGCTGGCGTGAGTTGCACGAGGAGCATCTCGGCGTCGACCGGTTCGAGTGGCAACGAGAACAGGTAGCCCTGGCCGAGGTCGCAGTTCTGCTCTCGCAGCTGGTCGAGCTGGACGCCCAGCTCGATGCCCTCCGCCACCGTCTCGAGCTCGAGCGTCCGGCCGAGATCGAGCATCGCCCGCACGATTGCCGGGATGTCGCCGCGGTCGGTGATGGTGTTGATGAACGAGCGATCGATCTTGAGGATGTCGACCGGGAACTGGCGGAGGTAGCTCAGCGACGAGTAGCCGGTGCCGAAGTCGTCGATCGCCAGGCGGACGCCCAGATCGCGAAGCTGATGGAGCCGTGCGGCCGCCACGGACGTGTCCTGGATGAGCGCGGTTTCGGTCATCTCGACAACGAGCGACCGGGGGTCGAGGCCCGAGGTGGTGATCGCGTTGCGGACATGGTCGACGAGGTCGGACGAGGCGATCTGGCGGGCCGAGATGTTGACCGCCATCGACAGGTTGCCGTGGGCCGGGTAGTCGCGGTGCCAGCGAGCGGCGGTGGCGCATGCCTCCTCGAGCACCCATTCGCCGATGCTCACGATCAGCCCGCTGCTCTCGGCGATCGGGATGAACCGGTCCGGCATCACGAGTCCCAACGTCGGATGGTGCCAACGCAGCAGCGCTTCGAAACCAACGATCCGCTCGGTCTCGAGCGTGACGACGGGCTGGTACACCAACGCGAACTGGTCGGCCTCGAGCGCTCCGACGAGGTCGGTCTCGAGCTGCAGGCGTTCCACGGCGGCGGTTCGCATGTCGGGGTCGTACACGGACCACCGGGCCTTGCCCGACGTCTTGGCTCGGTACATCGCGACGTCGGCATCGCGCAGGAGCGAGGTGGCGGTGGTGTCGGCGCCACTGGTGGCAATGCCGATGCTGGCCGACACCGTCACCGCCTGCGACTCGAGCACGATCGGGGTCGCGAGCGCCTGAAGCACGCGCTCGGCGACCGCTTCCGACTCGTCGAGTGGGTGCGGACTCTGCTCGATGAGGATCGCGAACTCGTCGCCACCGAGGCGGGCGACAGTGTCGCCGGCGCGCACCGCCTGGTTGAGCCGCTGGGCGACTTCCTTCAGCAGCACGTCTCCGGCGACGTGGCCGAGGCTGTCGTTGACGGTCTTGAACCCGTCGAGGTCGAGGAACAGAACGGCGGCCTCGAACGCTGTGCGCGAGTTGCGGTGGAGGGCGTGCTCGACACGGTCGATGAACAGCGCCCGGTTCGCCAGGTCGGTGAGACCGTCGTGGAATGCTTGGTAGCTGAGCGCTTCCTCGACCGTCTTGCGGTCCGTGATGTCGTGCAGGTTGACGACGACGCCACCCACGTCGGGATCGTTCGTGAGGTTGACCATGCGGGCGCTGAGCCACTGCGGGACGCCGAGACCGTTGAGGACCCGCAGATCGGCGTCGAACGTCTGACCGTGGCGCGTCAGGCAGCGCTTGAACATCGCCCGGGCGCTGTCGACGTCGACGGGTGCCACGAGCCCGAACACGTCCTGGCCGCGGGTGACGGCCCCGGCATGCCCTGTGAGCTCGGCCAGTTGCGGGGCGTCGTGGAGGATCGTGCCGTCCGCGCCGAGCACCGCCACGGCGTCGGACGAGTTGGCCGCGAGCGCCTGTGCGTAGCGTTCCCGCGACCGGATCACCTCGCGCAGGTCCTTCTCCGCCTTCAGGAGACGGGCAGCGCGCGTGAACGCCAACCCGAGGAGTGTCAGCGTCGCGATGTACAGCAGGATCGGGTCCGAGTCGGCTCCTCTCACGTGCTGGATCACTGCGATGCCGCCGGGCAGCAGCAACGGCACGAGGGCGACCATGATCCCGCTGTAGGTCGCACCGCTCGTGGCACCGTCGACTCGAGCGATCGAGTCACGGCCGCGGAACGTCGCCGACGCGAGCAGCACGGCACCGACCATCCAGCCCACGTTCATCCACACGACGAAGCCGCCCTCGGCGGCGAACAGCGTGTACGCGAAGTCCGACATCAACCAGCAGGCGGCGCCGCCGGCCACCAGCCAGGCGGCCAAGCCCTGTAGCCGGCGCGAGATCACGGCTCGCACCACGAGCGCCAGCAGCACGGCGTCGAACGTCGGGTACAGCGCCCACACGACGCGAACGGGCACCGACACCGATGTATCAGTGACGATGTCATGGAGCGCGAGCTCCCATTGGGCGAGCATCGCCACCATGAACACGACAACGACGTCGACGATCCCGTCGCGGTCGACGCGCAGGCCGCTCCGGCGGCGCGCCGCTCCCAACAGGGCCAGGCCGATCGCCACGTAGGAGCCGAGCCAGCCGACGTCGGCCACCGACACGTTCGGTGCTTCGCCGTCGGTCCAGACGAAGTACTGCCATCCGACGTCGGCCGCAGCCGACAGCGTCACGCCGAGTGCGATCAGGGTGAGGGGGATGTGAAAACTGCTCCAACGAGCGCCCACCCATGCCGCGGCCCCGGAACCGACGACGACGGCGAGATAGGTCCAGTCTCCGATGTTGTCCTCGGCGAACGCGGCGTGCACGGCGATGAGTGCCGTCGCGACGAGGAGGGCTGTCACTCCGAGGGCCCGGTGCCCGCGGCTTCGCGAGGACGCACGGTCAACACCAGTGTCGCCGTGCGGGCGCGAGACGTCGGAGCTCATGACCATGTATCGGCACTCGCGAGGCGCCGCGAGAGGCCGAAATCATCGCCGTGCCCGACAATCACCCGGCTGGGTGGTCAGGTACGCGTCCACTGGGCTTTCTCGGGGGCGTCGACCACCGCGCCTCCGGCCTCTGCCCAGCCGTTGAAGCCGACCGTGAGGTGGGCGACGTTGGTGTAACCGAGTTCGCCGAGCACGTCGGCGGCGAGGGCCGAACGGCCCCCGCCGGCTCAATACAGGACGATGCGGTCGTTGTACTCGTACCCACCCCGGAAGTACTTGCTGTCGTGGCAGAACCAGAACTCGAGCATGCCCCGTGGCGCCGAGATGGCGTCCGGGATCGTTCCGCGATCGACCCGCTCGCGGAAGTCGCGGATGTCGACGAGCTTGACGCCACCGGCGTCGAGCTCGGCCTGGAGTTGCTCGACCGACAGCTCCTCGATGCGCGCCTTGGCCTCGGCGACCATGTCGTTGACGGTGCGTCGAGGCGCCATCTCAGAACGTGCGTCCAAGGAACGCGGCAAGCCGGTCGGCGTTGGTGGCGTTCTCGGGCGCCTCCTGCCTCGGACCGAACGGAGCCTTGCCGTCGGGCCCCCTGAACGCGTCCGGGATGTTCTGCTGGGCGGCGGTGAGCAGCGTTGCCGCGGCGTCAGGTGCCAGATCGGTTCCCTGACCCGTCGCCCGGGCGAGATCCCACCCGTGGGTCAGGGTGTCGGTCGCCGCCAGCCCGGCGACCGCAGCACCGGGTAGCTCTCCGAACGGAAGTGAGAACGTCCGCTCGGCGACGCCGTCCGCTTGGAAGGCGGAGAGGCAGGCGCGAGTCGCGTCGTCGAACGCCGATACGAAGTCGCCCGACGCAGGGTCGCCGCCGCCGGGTGGAGTACCCGTGAGGGCACCCCTGAAGAAGAGGTGCGTCCCGACGACGTGGTTGATCACGTCGCGGACCTTCCACGACGCGCACGGTGTGGCGTCGTCGAGCTGGTCCGGCGTGATGTTGCCGAGGACCGAGCGGGTCGAGGCGATCGCCTCCTCGAGCGGCTGGGTGAACATGGCTACCCCCAAAAGCAACGTGCTGGTCGGCGAAGGGCGACGGTACCACCGCGGACGGCAACGCATCTCCCGCCGGTACGCGTCAGTCCGGTGGCTGTTTGCGGAGCTCGATCGGGAGCGTCAACGCCGGATCGACGGGCCGTTCGCCGCGCAGCGCGGCGCGGACGGTGAAGTAGTCGTGCACGGCGGCGACGTCGTGGACGCGGACGATCGACGCGCCGCGGTCGACGCCGTCGGCGACCGCGGCGAGCGTGCCCGCATCGCGCTCGCGTGGTCGCCTCAGCGTCAGAGCGCCGACGAAGTCCTTGCGCGAGACCGCCAGCAGAACCGGCCGGCCGAGGGCGACGACCGCGTCGAGATGGTTCAGGACCTCGATCGTCTGGGCCGGCGTCTTGGCGAAGTCGGGACCCGGGTCGAGCACGATGCTGTCGAGCGCGACGCCGGCCTCGAGCGCCAGCGCCATGCGTTCGCGCAGGAACGACACGACGTCGGCGACGACGTCGTCGTAGTGGGGGAACTCCTTGCGCTTCGGCTCGGCCCGCGTGTGCATCAGCACCATCCCGGCCCCGCTCTCGGCGCAGGCGATCGCCAGATCGGTGTCGCGCAGGCCGCTCACGTCGTTGATGAGATGGGCGCCCTCGGCGAGCACGGCGCGCGCCACCGGTGGTTTCCACGTGTCGACAGAGACGATCATTCCGAGCCCGACGAGACGCGCGACGAGCGGCGCGACGCGATGGATCTCCTCGTCGGGGACGAGCGGATCCACACCGGTGACGCCCGACTCCCCGCCGACGTCGATGATCGCCGCGCCGGCGGCGACCAGCTCCTCGGCGCGGGCGACCTGGGCAGCGGTCCCGTCGAACAGCCCACCATCGGAGAAGGACTCCGGGCTGGCGTTGACGATCCCCATGATGAGCGGCTCGCCGGCCGGCGCGACGAGAGTCCGATCGCGCAGCCGCAGCATCGGCGGCGAGCCTACGACGAGCGACGATCGTCACTCCTGTTCGCCCGTTGCCGCTCTAACGATGACGAAAAGTGTCGATACACTTCCGCCCCACGGCTGAGGATCGGTGCGTGCCGGGCCTCTTCGGAGTTGCCCAGGGGATGCCCTGGTAGCCCACGACGAAGGAGGAAGACATGACTGATCGGATCGAGGTACGCGGCCTCCGTCTGATGGCGACCGTCGGCGTCCTCGATCACGAGCGGGCCGCGTCGCAGCCGATCGAGATCGACCTGGTGATGCAGGTCGACCTGTCCGGCGCCGCCGAGAGCGACCGCCTCGAGGAGACGGTCGACTACGGCGCCGTGTCGATGGCCGTCGAAGAGGTCGTCGCCAAGAGCCGTGACCTGCTGCTCGAGCGTCTCGCCGGACGCGTCGCCGAGACCGTGCTCGGTTGGACCGCGGTCGAGACCGTCGAGGTGACGGTGCGCAAGCTCCGCCCGCCCGTTCCGGTGCTGCTCGGTGACACGGGCGTCCGACTCGTGCGCAGTCAGGCCGGCCGGACGGCGAGCACGTCGGCCGGGCCGCACCGTGTGCTCGTCGCGCTCGGGTCCAACCTCGGCGACCGTGCCGACTACCTCCGCCACGCCGTGCGACGCCTGGCGCCGGTCCTGCAGTCGTCGGTGTGGGAGACCGAGCCCGTCGGTGGTCCGTCCGGTCAGGGCCCGTACCTGAACATGGTGATCGCAGTCGAGACAGCCGACGACCCGTTCGCGTTCATGCGGCGCTGCCAACGCGTCGAGATCACGGCCGGGCGCGTCCGCAGGACCCACCACGGCGCCCGGACTCTCGACGTCGACGTGCTGTTCTACGACGACGTCCGCATCGAGAGCCCCGAGCTCGTGGTGCCTCATCCACGGCTGGCAGGGCGAGGGTTCGTGCTCGCGCCGCTCGCCGAGATCGCCCCGACGAGAGTTCCGGCCGGTTGGGATGACGATCCGTCGATGATGGCCGGCTTGCGGTCGCTCGGGCGGCTCGACCTGCTGTGAGCGCGACCATCCGCGAACCCGCGTCCGGCGACTTCCTGTTCCCCGCCGCCGACTGGACTCTCGGCGATGCCCTCGCTCACAAGGCCGGTTCGACGATCTCGGTGTGCATCCCGGCGTTGAACGAGGGGCTCACCATCGGCAACATCGTCGAGACGATCCGCGACGCGTTGGGGGGTCCCGATGGCCTGGTCGACGAGATCGTGGTGCTCGACGACCGGTCGTCCGACGACACCGCTCGGCGCGCTGCCGACGCCGGTGCGCGGGTCGTGCCGATCGACTCGATCCACGCCTCGGTCGGGATCGGGCACGGCAAGGGCAACGCCCTGTGGGCGAGCCTGCTGGCGTCGAGCGGCGACATCGTCGTGTGGTGCGACGGGGACGTGACCACCCTCGAACCGAGTTGGATCGTGCGTCTCGTGGCGCCGCTCCTCGCCCGACCCGAACTGGCCTTCGTGAAGGCCCGCTACCACCGGCCCGACGATCAGGGCGGGGGCGGCCGCACGACCGAGCTCGTCGCCCGCCCACTGCTGTCGCTCATCGAGCCACGACTGGCGGCCATCGCCCAGCCGCTGGCCGGCGAGATGGCCGGTCGGCGTTCGGTGCTCGAGGACATTCCGTTCGTGCAGGGGTGGGGTGTCGAGCTCACGCTGCTGCTCGAGATCGCCAAGCGTCATGGCGTCGAGGCGATCGCCGAGGTCGACCTCGGCGAGCGCCGCCACCGCCACCACCAGCTCGAACAGCTGGCGTTGCAGGCGGCGGAGGTGCTCGTCACCGGGTTGCGGTGGGCCGGCCTCGATCCGTCGTCGGGCATGGTCGACCTGATCCGTGCCGGCGGGGAGCACCGCCAGCTGAACCTCGCGACCCGCCCGCCGATCAGCTCGATCGTCGGCTCGGGCGTGCTCCCGGGCGGGCGCTAGCACTCGTCGGACGCCTACGATCCCCGGTGACGACAGGGGAGTCATGGCGTACGACACCGACCATCACACCGACGATCAAATGGTGCGCCGGCCGGTCACCGACTGGGCGGGGGATTGGGACTGGCTCGACCCGGCGTGGGGCGCCGGCGCGCCCGAGATCTGGCAGTCGCTGCGCGACGCGGGTTGCGACGTCGCCTTCACCGAGCGTTACGGCCGGGCCTGGATGCCGATCGGCTACGACGCGATCTCCGAGGTTGCCTACGACACGGAACACTTCTCGTCGTTTCGCGTGTCGGTGTCACACCCCGATTCGCCGGTTCGCCCGGCGCCACCGATCACGTCGGATCCGCCGGAGCACCATGAGCACCGCCGGGTGCTCCTGCCGGCGTTCAGCCCCAAGGCGATCGATCCCCTCGCCGACGAGACCCGCCGCTACTGCCGCGAGCTGATCGGGCACCTCGACGGCCGGGACGACG
This sequence comes from Ilumatobacteraceae bacterium, assembly GCA_963776935.1. Taxonomy (GTDB): domain Bacteria; phylum Actinomycetota; class Acidimicrobiia; order Acidimicrobiales; family Ilumatobacteraceae; genus JALOLG01. The sequence goes on from CAVZOP010000003.1 coordinate 328,882, forward strand.
CCGACGCCGCCGGCGACTACTCCCAGCACATCCCGGTGCACCTCATCGCCCGACTCGTCGGTGTCCCGGAGTCCGATGCCGATGTGTTCCGCGACTGGATCTTCCGCAACTTCCAACTCGGGCCGATCGACCCCCGGGCCAAGGTGCGGCTCCAGGAGGATATGGCGGCGTACTTCGACCAGCTCCTCGACGCCCGGCTCGCGGTGCCCGCCGACGACCTGGCGACGCTCGTCACGCAGGCCGAGCTCGACGGCCGGCCGATTCCCCGCGAGCTACAACGCGGGTACCTGTCGTTGATGATCCTCGCCGGCATCGACACCACGTGGAGTGCCATCGGTTCCGGGTTGTGGCACTTCGGCACGAACCCGGGCGATCGCGATCGGCTGGCGGGACGTCCGTTCGACGACCCGTTGTGGCGGATGGCGTGCGAGGAGGTACTGCGGTTCTACTCGCCGGTCACGATGGCCCGTCAGGTCATCGCCGACACCGAGGTCGGCGCGTGTCCGGTCCGCAGGGGCGAGCAGGTGCTGCTCACGTTCCCCGCCGCCAACCGCGATCCCGCCGTGTTCGAGCGGGCCGACGAGTTCGTGATCGACCGGGAGATCAACCGTCATGCCGCGTTCGGGCTCGGGGTCCATCGCTGCGTCGGTTCGAACCTGGCCCGCCTCGAGCTGCTCGTGGCGTTGCAGGAGTGGCTGGCGGCGTTCCCGAACTACGAGGTCGACCCGACTCGCGAGACCACATGGGTGGGCGGGCAGGTGCGCGGCCCGCGCTTCGTGCCGGTGCTGCTCAACCGCTGAACGGCCGGCTCGCCGCGCTCACCCGAGGGCGGTGATGGCGTCGGCGACTGCGAGTGTGCGCCGGGCGTTGTCGACGTGCAGGTTCTCGATCATCCGGCCGTCCACCGTGATGACCCCGCGACCGTCGGCCACAGCTGTCTCGAACGCCTCGATGACCCGGCGGGCATAGGCGATCTCCTCGTCGTCGGGCGCCCAGACGGCGTTGGCGATGTCGACCTGTCCGGGGTGGATGAGGGTCTTGCCGTCGAAGCCCATCGCGGCTCCCTGCTCGCATTCGCGGCGGAACCCTTCGGCGTCCTGCACGTCGTTGTAGACACCGTCGAGGATGACCTTGCCCGCCTCGCGTGCAGCGAGCAACGCTGTTGCGAGGTGCGGGACGAGCGGTGCCCGGCCGGGGACCAGCGCCGCGCGGAGCTCCTTGGCGAGGTCGTTGGTGCCCATCACGAGTGCTCCGACCCGGTGATGAGCGGCGATCGCCCGCACGTCGAGGACGGCGGTCGGCGTCTCGATCATCGCCCAGATCCACATCGCTGCCGGCGCGCCGGCGGTGTCGAGCTCGGCGGACACGGCATTGAGGTCGAGGATCGAGCCGACCTTCGGGATCACGACGGCTGCCGCCCCGCTCGTCGCCGCGGCGCGGAGGTCGTCGGCACCCCACGCGGTGTCGAGCCCGTTGCAGCGGATCGTGATCTCGCGATTCCCGTACGCACCGGAAGCGGCTGCCGCGCAGGCCTGGTCGCGCGCCGCCGGCTTGGCATCCGGTGCGACCGCGTCCTCGAGGTCGAAGATCAACGCGTCGGCAGCGATGGTCTTGGCCTTCTCGAGGGCCCGCTCGTTGGCGGCGGGCATGTACAGCACGGACCGGCGTGGTCGGAAGTCAGTCATGGTCATGTCACGCGAACCCGTAGGTAGCGGCGAGGTCTGGATCGCGGGCTGCGAGCTGGCGAGCGAGCTCGACCACCACCCGGCATTGCTTCACCGAGGCGTCGTCCTCCATCTTGCCGTCGAGCATGATCGCCCCGGTTCCGTCGCCCATCGCGTCGATCACGCGCTGGGCCTGCGCCACGTCCGACGGGCGGGGCGAGAACACCCGCTTGGCGATGTCGATCTGGACCGGGTGCAGGCTCCACGCCCCGACGCACCCGAGCAGGTAGGCGTTGCGAAACTGGTCCTCACAGGCGATGGTGTCGGCGATGTCGCCGAATGGCCCGTAGTACGGCAGGATCCCGGCCGACACGCACGCGTCGACCATCCGCGAGATCGTGTAGTGCCACAGGTCCTGCTGGTGGATCCGCCGCGGTGCGTCGGGATCGTCCACCGAAGGGTCCTCGCGAACGAGATAGTCGGGGTGCCCACCACCGACTCGGGTGGTCTTCATGCGCCGGTTGGCGGCGAGGTCGGCCGGGCCGAGCGACAACCCCTGCATGCGCGGTGACGCCGTGCAGATCTGTTCGACGTTGGCGACACCGGTTGCGGTCTCGAGGATCGCGTGCACGAGCAATGGCGCGGCGAGCCCGGCCTTGGCCTCGAGCTGGGCGAGCAGGCGGTCGACGTAGTGTATGTCCTCCGGTCCCTCGACCTTGGGGATCATGATCACGTCGAGCTTGTCGCCGATCTCGGACACGAGTGTCACGAGGTCGTCGAGTCCCCACGGCGAGTCGAGGCTGTTGACCCGCGTCCACAACTGCGTCTCACCGAGATCGACGGTGTTGGCGGCGTCCACGAGCCCGGCCCGCGCCGCCTCCTTGTCGCTGGCCGGGATCGCGTCTTCGAGGTTGCCGAGCAGCACGTCGACGGTCGGCGCGATGTCGGGCAGCTTGGCCACCACCTTGGCGTTCTGAGGTGGGAAGAAGTGGATCATCCGGCTGGGTCGGAACGGGATCTCGCGGAGCGGTTCGGGGGCGCCGACCGCGAGCGGCCGGAAGAAGTCCCTGGGGCTGCGCACGGCCCCGAGGGTAGGTCGTTCCGACATCGCGCGAGAAGTGAACGTCACGAGCTGCGTGGTGCGTTCGTCGACCAGGGGTGCCGATGTCACCGTGTGACAGGACACCCTGCCCGGTTCGACAGGACACCCTGTCATCCAGCGGACACAACGGATGGACGACACAGGGCAGATGCCAACGGAGACTGGAGTCGAGCCCACCCTCGTGCAACGACCGCCAGGACCTCCGACGTTACGAAAGCCCCGGCAACGCCACACCACCCAACACAATCAGGCAGATATGCACGAGTTTCGCGCCGGATGCGCCACCGTAGTGTCTGGCTGTGCATGTGTCGCCGGTCGGTGTCGCTGGGCGGATTGAGTCCGGTCGGTATGAGGGGCACTTCGAGTGGTTGATCGATGACCGCGCCGGCGATGGTGCAATGGGTGGCGTCTACTTGTGCGCAGCGGGTCCCCATCCGCATGGTTGGCACGGTTATGTCGACTGGTTCGAAACCGTCGACGAGGCGGCCGGGTTTCTTGATGCGAGTCTGTCGTGGCTCCAACCGAGCGAGTCGCAGCCGATCGTTGCGCTGCTCCCGATGGAGTCGGCCCGGTTGGCTCGCTTGGCTGATGAGGGCCGCTTCACTGAGCTTGTGACGGTGCACTCCCTCGATTCGATCGCCGAGACATGGATGCGATACCAGAACACGGACGAGCACAGTCCCACGCGCCTGCGTGATCAATGGGCACTCGATCTGTGGATGAACGACCATTGGTGGGAGAACGAAGAACGGCTTCGCGCGGGCATCCTTCGATTGGTGCAAGCGGCGCGGACCGAGGATGATTTCGGCATGGTTAGCGCGGGACCGATGCACGACTTCATCAGCGTCGACGAGTCCCGGCTGACATGGATTGAGAATCAGGCTGGCGGATCTGAGCCGTTCCGACACGCTCTCGCCAACGTGTGGGTGTGGCGCCTACCGGATGACGCGTTTCGTCGGGTCGAACAGGCCGCTGGCGTCGCATTGGCTGATCCTGCGCCGAGCACAGAGCTCGACGACTCGGCGAGCGCTGAACCGTCACCGTAGAAGCGCAGAATGCCCGCTCCGGCACGTCGATGCAACGACGACCCCGCGCATAGAACGCCGCTAGCGCATCACGGCAGATCGGTGTGGGTGCGCAAGTTGCGCGACGACGTGTGACGCGCCGACGCAGGTCTGTCTAGCGAAGGGCTTCCGGGAGCGGCAGCCTGAACTTCGAGCAGAGGCGCTTCACGTCCTCGCGGTCAACTGAACGCGGTGGATAACCGGTGTGGCACAGCAGCGCCCACTCCGGAGATTCGCAAACCACCGCCGTCCCTGCGATCGTCCCGACGCCCCGCAAGTACGCGTCGTCGAACTCGTCGCCATTGCGGATGCTGCCATAGTGAACCCGACGGTCCGACACCTTCTCGTACAGGTGGAGGTCGACGCGAAGCTCGCCCCCATTGTGAACCACGAGGTTCCAGGGTCGGTCATCGCCCCACGGAAACAGGCGGTCAAGCCCAAGTTCGACGAAGGTCTTGATCAACGGCTCGAAGTCCTCTGCTGCCACCCATAGGTCGAGGTCCGAGTGCGGCCGAGTCTGTTCGCCCAGCAGCCCGTCGATCGCCCAGCCACCACCGACGGTTGCTTCGACCCCTGCTCGCTGAAGCGACGACAGAATGCGAAGGACGCCGTCAGCGTCCATGACATGCGCCGTCATCGCGCCAGATTGCCCGCTCCAACACGACGGTGCAACGACCGTCGTGAGCGCAGAACATCGCGAGCGCGGATCGGCAGTTCTCTCTCACTCGGAGATCTGAATGTCACCCGTCGTCGCAAGAACTTGACCTTCCGCCGTTGTGCCGCTGAAGCGGACGGTGAAGCTGTCCCCATAGACGTCTCGATCTATGCGCGAGACTTGCGTGCTGCCTTGCCTCGCAGTGGCCTTCAGCTTCAGTCGCCCGTTGACGTCAGTTGTCCAGAAGGCGGCGCCTTCTGGCACGACAGCGTCCGTGAGGTTTGCCTCCAGGAACCGCCCGTCCGGGAACTCCACGATTCGTAATTTGACCGACGAGTTGTCGAGGACAACGCCTTCGACGGGCTGGATCATGGCTGTGACCTGATCGCCTTCCCAGATTGGTTCTGGGTGATAGATCGTCTGCTCAGGCGGTTCGGTCGGCGCAACGGTTGTCGCCACCTCGGTTGTGGTCGGTGCGAGAGTCGTCGTTGGACCGAGTGTCGCCGTAGGAGCGACCGAGGTGGTGGCTTCATCGACTCTTGGACTCGACACGGTAGAGATCGAGCCAGTTGGCTCAGCCTGCGGCTCGATCTCACTTGTGCTTCCGCACGCTGCGCAAATGATCATCAGCGCGACGACAGTGCCGTCCGGTCGGAGCATGGCCGAATAGTGCGCCGACCCAACGCATCTGACAAGTGTCCGGTAGCGCCGAATGCGCGTTCGGCGCTCGTTCTGTCGAGTGCCGATCGACGCTCCTATGTGTTGTCAAGGTGCTGTTGTTGCCGGTGGTCGGGCAGGCCAGTGATGGGCCACTCGGGTGAGGGCAGGCTCTTATGAGGCCACGGTCCGGCGGTGGTGTGCGGTGACGGGACGGCATGTCGTTCGAAGGACAACCCCTCGGGGTGTCAGGCAGTTATCGGGCCAGTCCCGTCACCGCGTTCTTGTCAGCGCGGCAACGCCTTGAAGGTTTCTCGGGCGACGTAACGCTTGAGACAGCGGATGATGTAGCGCTTGGACTTTCCCTCGGCCAGGCGTCGGTTCATGTAGGCGATGGTGCGTGGTTCGTGTTGGCCGAGGCGGGTGATCACGATCCGCCAGATGGCGTTGTTGGCGTGGCGGTCGCCGCCGTAGTTGAGCCGGAACCGGTTGTCGATCAGGCCGCTCGTGGCGGGGATCGGGGCGATGCCACACAGGCTCGCCCAGGCGCCTTCGGAACTGATCCGTTCAGCGTTGTCGCCGGCGGTGACGAGGAGCACCGCCGCGGTGTCGGCCCCGACGCCGTAGATGTTCAACAGTGCGGGGGCGGCGGCTTTGACGAGCGGTCCGATCTGTTCGTCGATCGCGGCGAGCTCGGCGTCGAGGGTGTGGACCCGGCGAGCCAGGATCACCGCCGCGGTCTTGATGCCGTGCAAGGCGACATCACCGCCGGGGCGTGGTCGGAGCTTGGCGGCCTCGTTGACCAGCTGCGTCGCGCTCAGCGCGCCCAGCCGTGAGCGGAGTTCGTCGGGTGCAGTGAACATCAAATGGCGGAGCTGGACGATCGTGCGGATCCGTGTCGAGCGCGCCGATCGTTTCGCGACCAGCAACGCCCGCAACGCTTCCGCGTCCGCGTCACCCGACTTCGCTCGAGCGGCGCAACGACCCGACAATGCACCCCTGGCGGCTTCAACCGCGTCGAGCTGGTCGCTCTTGCCATGCCGGCGGCGCTTCTGGCGGTCCGGTCGATCAACCTCGATCACCACTACCCCGCTCGCGAGGAACTGGCGCGCGATGCCCGCTCCGTACGCGCCAGTGCCCTCGATGCCGACCCGATCGATCGCACCGAACCCGGACATCCACGACGACAAGCAGCGATGCCCGGCAGCGGTCGTCGGGAACGACTCGACTCCGAGCAAGCCGCCGTTCATGTCGACCACAGCAGCGACGTTCACATCACGATGCGTGTCGACCCCACCCACCACCGGGCGCGCCGAATCTACGATGGCCACGGCCACCCCTTTCCTAAGTTGAGGGGCAGGCACGCACGTCCCGTGAAGGAGACCAGTGACCGAGCAGCTGTTGTCGCAGCAACTCGAGTCGCCCTCCGGAACGGGGCGTGTCGAACCCCGAAGTCAGATCAGCCTGACATCCCCCGCCAACGACGAACGGGATACCGGCGAACCAGCAAACCCATTCTCACTGGCAGATATGGCGCGCTCGTCGAGCAGCCGGGGCGGACAGCGTTGGCACTCGCAACGTTATGGGATCCCGTGGCATCAATAGTGGTGTGGGGGTCTCCATGTCGGTTGAGGGCGGGGGCGAGTCGGCAGCGGCGAGCACGTTCGAGGACTTCTATCGGACCAAGCGGGCCGAGGCCACGCGACTCGCTTGGTTGTTGACCCATGATGCCGCGATCGCCGAGGACGTCGCTCAAGATGCGTTCCTCGGGTTGTACCGAGTGTTCGGCGAGGTGACGAATCCCGCGGCGTACCTGCGGAGAAGCGTGGTCAACGGCGTATACGAGCGGATTCGCAGGCGCGGGCGCGAGCATCGGCGCGAGGCGATCGTGATCGCCGCTCGGCCCACCACGTTGGACGGGCCGACCGGCGGAGTGCTCGATGCCGTCGCCAGCTTGTCGTTGGACCAGCGCACCACCGTCGTACTCAAGTACTGGGGCGGACTACATGATCATGAGATCGCGGAAGCGATGGGCATCCCGCCAGGGACTGCCCGTTCACACCTGAGTCGAGCGCTTAGTCGACTTCGTCTGGAGCTGCAATGAACCGAATTGGTGCCGACGACGCGCTCGACAGGACCCTTCGCGAGGCGCTCCGAGCCGACGCCGAGCTCGCACCGCAACTTCCTGTGGACTGGCCCGGTTCAACGACGTTCGGCGTTAGCAGCGACGGCACCGATGACCTCGCCACGCGAGGCAGAAGGAGCATCACCATGACCCTCGAATCCACCCCGACCCAACCCGCGCGGCGTCAGCGCTGGCCGATCATCGCCGTGGCCGCAGCAACCGTCGGAGCCATCGTCGTCGGCGGCCTCGTGATCGCCACGCGTGACCCTGAAGCAACCGGCGAGGCCGCGGCCGGTGCACCTACCACCATGGCTCAACCCGCCACCGTGGCTCAGGCGCCCGTGAAGGTCAGCGCATGCGTGCACCCCGGCCCGTTGGTTCACGGCGGAACCTCGGAGAGCAGCAGCGTCTCCGTTCCGGAAGGCACGATGACGATCGTCCGGTCGAGAGGTGACACCTGGCAGTTGAACGTCAGCGACGTGTCCGACCCGCGCCTCGACGGCACGTGGTACAACAGCGCCGACGCAGACCAGTACAGCCTGCCTGGGGGAGCTTCGGGGCCACATTTGGCCACGGAGACCCACCGCATCGAGAACGACGACGGGGCGTGGCAGGGATCGTTCGTGGTCGTCGGGACCCCGGACCATCCGAGTACGTTCATGGAGTACGACTTGCAGTACGTGCTGGTCGGCGAGGGTGCCTACGAGGGGCTCACAGCGGTCATGATCGGCAGCGATGGAGCCTGCCCGAACACCGAGGGCTACATCGTCGAAGGCAATGTCCCCGCGCCACCCGTGCCTCAAACCGGCCAATAACGAGCGTCACTACGGCTCGCGCGCCGCCCACGCGACAGCCTGATCTCGACACGTCAACCACCCACCGTCGCAACGAATCGGGGATCTTTCGACGAGCTCCGATTGCCCGGTAGGGGCGCGGCTCGCAAGCCGCGGGTCGCGCACAGATCATCCTGATCGATCTGTAGCTGCCCCCGAACGCCGGCTCGACGGCGGTGATCTGCGCGGGTGCCTCCGCACCGTCAGGTAGCGCATCACGGCAGTTCGGCGTCGAAGGAGACCCCACTCGGGAATTTCAGCGGTGCCTCGCGATGCGCTTCGACGCTGCGAACAACGTCCTGATCGTGACCGTTGGAGTAGAGCCGGGAGGCCACGGGTCGGATCGGATGGGTGTGGTTCACACGTTGGTCACGAATACTCGCGGGCGTTCGGGTACGGGGTGCACGAGCGCGAGACTGCGATGGAGGCTGATGCCGGAAGGGGGCACTCATGAGGTGCGTCAAGGTCATCGCGTTGCCGGACGGTGAATCTAGGTTCGGCGAGATCGACATCGAGCAACACGAGGGGCCGTACGCCGAGAACGTCCCACCGGACTTCGTGTCGCAAACCCTCCCCGTGGAGGCACTCGTCGTCGTCACGATGCCTGACGACGTCAACACCCACGGTGCTGCACCCGGCGCCGCTCCGTCAGGTCGTGATCGTGCTCGACGGGGAGTTCGAGATCGAGACCAGCGATGGCGATCGTCAGACGTTCTCGCCAGGCGGCTTCGCGCTGTTCGAGGACACGACCGGACGCGGACACGTCACCCGCGTGCTGCGAAGTCCGGCGAGCTTCCGCGCCGTGCCGCTCGCGGACTTCACGCTCCGCACGTAAACGCCGAAGCCGTAAGGAGACTGCCATGGCCACCTTCGTCCTCGTCCACGGCTCATGGCTCGGCGGCTGGTGCTGGCAGCGGGTGACGCCGCACCTCCGCGCTGCCGGCCACGACGTCGTGACCCCGACCCTGACAGGCTTGGGCGAGCGCAGCCATCTGCTCCGTCGGGACGTGGGCCTCGACACCCACGTCCACGACATCGTCAACGTGCTCGAGTTCGAGGACCTGCACGACGTCATCCTGGTGGGCCACAGCTATGGCGGCTTGGTCGTCACCGGCGTCGCCGAGCGCGTGCCTCACCGCGTTGGCCGCGTCGTCTACGTGGACGGCTGGTTCCCGATCGACGATGACCGCTCCATGGCCGAATTGGCCCACCGATATTCGCCTGGTTTCTTGGAACCATTGGAGGCGTTGACTCAGGCCGGTGGCGACGGCTGGATGGTGCCGACGCCGGGCGGGCCGGAGTACCCGCTGCCCCTCTCTGATGCCGATCTGGAGTGGGTCCCGCGCACGTCACGCCGCATCCGGCGAAGACCCTGTACGACGAAGTGGTGACAGGCAATCTCGACGCTGCTGGCCTTCCGCACACGTACATCATCTGCCCGACGCCAGGCCAGCCCGCACGGTTCGCCCCGTTTGCCGAGCGGGCGCACCGCAACGGATGGGCCTGCCACGAACTGTTCGTCGGCCACCTCGCGTTCGTGACCATGCCGGCGGAGCTGAGCGCGCTACTGGTGACGCAGGCCTCAGCGTGACGCACCCGCCCAGTGCCGCACAATGCCTCGGTGCGTGGTCTGTCGAGCCCGATCGCGCACCGATCATTCGATCTGCGCAATGCACCAGTACGCCGGCTCCCGGGCGCTGATCTGTGCGGGTACCTCCGGTCAACCAGCTGGCGCCGAGGCAGATCGGCACTGTTATGGATCCGAGCGGTCTGGTCGTTGTAGAGGTCAGCGGAGTTGGAGTTCCCAGCGCCATACGTCGTCGTCGACGTCGGGGTCGGCGATGGTGGCGGTGCGGGTGAACCCACAGCGAACGAGCACAGCGGTGGACGCGTTCGGGGTGGCGAGCGTGTGGGCGACGACACGGGTGGCTCCGCGGCCACGGGCCCAGTCGATCAGCGTTCGTGTCGCCGTGGTGGCCAGGCCTCGGCCTTGGCGGGCGGGGGCGATGGCGTAGCCAATCTCGACCTCTCCCCCGGTGGGCGGCCCCTTGAACCCCCCGAAGCCGACGAGGGCGCCGTCGCCGTCGAAGAAGAGATGGGATCCCCACGGGTCAGCGTTGTGGCGGCGGGCGGCGTCGAGGGCGTGTGCGAGAGCTTCGGGGAATCCGGCCCATCCCTCGATGACAGCGATGCCGAATCGTTCGGTGAACGCAGCGTCGCTGTCGATCAGTGCCTCGATCCACTCGAGCCGCAGCGACTCCACCCGCATCACCCACCACCTGGCGGAAATTGGGGCCGGTCGGTACGGGAGGAAGTCACCCGCCCAGATTGTCCACTCGGTGCGTGGTCTGGCGAGCCCGGTGCGCACCGGTCATTCGATCCGCGCACTGCCCCAGAACGCCGGCTCGGCGCCCGGTCGTCGAGCGGCAGCACTTGTACTCGCGGCCTCGGCCCACCACATCGTGACGAGCTCGAGCAGATCGGTTCAACGGCGCGATTGCCGCCTCTGCCAGCGAGCCGGATCTGGTCCCGGTCGTCAACCTGACGCTCGACAGCTCGACGCTCGATCCTGACGCGATCGCCCACCATGTCCTCGCCGCCCTGGACGCGAAGCCAACACCGGCGACCGCCGACCGTCGATGACGCAGGAGTCTGAGGTGCAGGCGGGCGTGTTGGTGGCGGCGAGGGAACCGTCGCCGTGCGGGTGTCGTGCTGCCGGTCGTCGGACGTCAGCTCGGGCGTCGTCGAAGCCCTTGTCTCGCTGCAGCGACGGCGCGAGGGTGAGCCATACCGCCCATCAGCGGTGCGGTTTGTTGAGAGGGGTGGCACCATGCCGAAGTACCTGCTCAAGGCCCGGTTCAGCCCAGAAGGGTTAGCGGGGGTGATGAAGGAGGGCGGCTCCGCTCGCCGTGCCGTGGCCGACGATCTGGCCAAGCGCCTCGGCGGAGCAGTCGAGTCGTACCACTTCGCCTTCGGTGACGACGACGCCTACGTGATCTGTGACTTGCCCGACAACAAGGCCGCGGCCACGGTGGCGATGACGGTTTCATCGAGCGGTCGGGTGTCAGTCACGACCGTGGCGTTGCTGACCGTGGACGAAGTCGACGCGATCGCCGCCGGCCGCAAGCTCGAGTACGCACCGCCCGGGGCGTGACTGCGGCCGCAGGTCGCCGTCGAGCGGGCAGCTCGGCCTGCGCCGACCGGCTGTCGATGAGGACGGTCTCGTCGTCACAGAGCAGATCACCACACCGGCACCGGGTCGGGCTTGCAGGCCGGGCTCACGTGTCATCAGCGACGGGATGAGGTTCGTGCGCAAGCGGCTTCGACGCGCCGGCGGCGGTCGTCCTCGAGCCCGGACGTGAGACGCGTGGAGCCCCTTCTCGACCAGGTGCACGGTATCTCTCGCGAGCGATCCGGAGTCGGCGATCTGCTCGGAGTGGCGAGTACCGAATGGTGTCCCAGAACGCACGGCGAGACAAGGTGGCGCGGGTATCCCTGATCGCCGGCTCCCGGGCGCCGATCTGTGCGGCTACCTCGCGGTCGTCCAGGTAGTGCATCATGGCAGTTCGGCGCCCGCTCAGCGGCGCTACGAGAGGCGGAGAGCGACGCAATCGGTCCCAGTGGTACTTGAGCGCGGGCGAGCGGAGAGATCCTGGTGCCTTGTCGACCCGAGAGGTTCATTTCATAGTCGCACCGTGAGACGTGTTCGCTGTGCGACGATCGCCGCCGTGTCCGTCGTGCTCGCGGTGTCGTGCGGCGGCGACGATTCGATCGGAGTGCCGTCGGACTTCGCCGATCACCCGCCCGACGTCACGCTGCGGAGCGGTCCTGACATCATCGCCATCGGCCCACACTCGTATAGCGCCCACAGGTCGGCCGCAGACGGGACGGAGCTCCCGCCTGATGGCCCGACGGTCGTCGTAGAGGATGCCGACGTCACCGTCGACTACCCGATCGGCGGGTGGACCCTGGTCGCACAAGCCGCGGTGCCCGGCGGCGCCACGACACCGTTGACGGTCGAGCAGCTCGGCCCGAACAGCTTCCATCTGGTCCCGCCGACCGCGGGGACCTACGACGTCTGGCTCACGATGGTGTACGGACTTAGCGGCAACAACGTCGAGGCGAGCGCGGGCTACGTTTTCCGCTGGATTGTCCCGCCCACCTAGCTACTTCGACTTGAAGAACTCGGTGGAGACCGACGTCTGACGGCTCGGTGTCGGTGGGTCGGGCCGGCTCGGGGGGTGGTCGGTCTGTTCTGGTGGTGGGCTCGATCTTGTCGTTGTTCGGTCATTCGATGAGTCCGCTGATCTTGACCAGGTTGTGGGCGAAGATGCCGTGGCCGCACCAGGTGCGGGCGCCGGCGAGCCCGTCGATGCGTGTGCGGTTGAGCCCGAAGTCGCGTTTGGCGCAGCTGATCCGTCCCTCGCAACCGGTGCGCCATCGGACCATCTTGCGGTACGCCCTACGGTTCTCGACTTGCGCGTCGCGCGGCGGTCGGTCTGCCTTTCGTCGGTAGCACGACGTAGCGCACACCGGCTTCGCGAAGGTCGATCTCGACGCCGTGTTCGCCGTAGCCGCGATCCGCGGTCACCGCCCTCGGTGCTCGACCGGCGCGGTGCTTGATCCGTTGGATCGCCGGGGCGAGCATCGGCGCGTCGGGCGGGTTGCCCGCCTCAATGCTGTGATCGAGATCACGCCGTCTTCGTTGTCGACGAGCTGTGCCTTGTAGCCGAACTCGACCGGCTTCCCAAGCGACCCTTGGCGATCGGGCGGACATCGACGTCGTGCAACGACACCACCCCGCGTCGCGCCGGCCGGTATCTCACCGGCGAGGCGCTGACGGGTCTGAGCGGCGATCTTGCGGGTCAACGCGGCGGTCTGTTCCAACTCGGCGATCACCGCACGGGTCCGGCCCGACGCCTGGGCACCGACGCTGCGCAGCGTGCGTCGTGCGTTGCGCACCACTACGTCGGCCTGCCCGGCGACCCGCTCGGCGATCCCCGCCAGGTCGAGGTTGATCCGGCGCACCTCGGCGAGCTTGTCGTCGGTTCGGCGTCGCAGGTTGGCGTTGATCGACCGTGCCCGCAACTGCACGGTGCGCGTCTTGTCGGCCAGTCGCAGTGCGTGTCGCCAACCCCATCGCCTGCAGCTTCTTGGCGTTCTTGACCATCTTGGCCACACCCTTCGCCAACAGCGACGAGTCCGACGGATACGCCACGTTGGCCGGCACCACCGTGGTGTCAGCGCGCACCCGGTTCGTCTTCAACACCCGCGCTTCGACGGCGCGGGCCAGCAACGCCTCGTTCAACCCGTTGACCGCCTGCTCCCCGCAGCGCGTCGTGATCTTCATCAACGTCGTCGGGTGCGGCACCCGGCCACCGAGTGGGATCCGACAGAACCGCTGCCAACCGATCGAGTCCGTCACCTCCCGACACAACGTCTCGAACCCCAACCGGTACCGGTACTTCAAGAACATCAAGCGCAGGTACGTCTCGATCGGGATCGACGGCCGCCCCAACGAGGCATGGAAGAACTCCCGATACGGCGCGAAGAACCGGGCGTCATCCAACAGCCGATCAACCCGCACCAGCTCGGCCGGCATCACCAACGCCTCCACCGGCAACAACGACTCCCACAACGTCGCCTGATCACCTACCGTCCGCAACATCGATGGCTCCGATCCGTACTCGTACTACGGGTCGGAGCCATCATCCCCGATCACACCCACCAACGCGAGCACCTCGCGGACCGACTACCAGGACTTTTTCAGGTCGAAGTAGCTAGCGGCACGCTTTTGGAGCGTTCCGCGCCGTACTGCCCAGGGACTTGGGCCGGTAGCGCAGTGCCAGCACGGACGGCCTTTCGGCAACCCGTCTCCTGCGGGTGTAATAGCGCCATTCGGAGAATGGGCGACCCTCGCTGCTGTTGCACGACCTGCACACGGGCAGGATGTTGCCGAGCGTGTGGCGCCCGCCACGGGCGATCGGGAGGACGTGCTCCGCCGCCAGTGGGCCGACGAGACCGCAATAGGCGCACAGGTACTCGTGACGGTCGCGGAGCCACACCCAGTCGGCCTCAGTTAGTGTGCCCATGTCCTCGGCCGACAGGGCGACCTTCGGTCGCTCGCGCTCGCACATGGTGCCCGGTGGGGCGCGGCTCGCATGCCACTGCCGCGCACAGATCATCCTGATCGATCTGTAGGTGCCCCAGAACGCCGGTTGCGGGCGGCGGAGGGCGACGGTGCGGCTGCCGGGGCGGACCGATCCAGGAAATCGCGGAGGATGCGGGGCCAGCCCCGCGACTGATCGACGTCGGGGAAGATGCCGAGTAGGTCGTCGGAGTGCTGGCAGCGGGGCGCCATAGCTGGCGATCCATCGTTGGCCGGCGGCGAGGACTCGCGCTCGTGGTCGCTGAACGGCGCACCGCGTACTGCCTCGTAGTCGGCGACGAAGCCGTCGAGCTGCGCCAGGGTCGGCAGTGGGTCGGGCCGCTCGAGCCGCCCGTCGATCGGGTGCATCACCGATGCGCTGCCGACCAACGCTGGTTCGGGGACCAGGGCGACGGAGTCCCAGTCGTAGATGGCCGACACCTGGTTGTCGGAGAACGCCAGGTTCTGCACCCGTAACCACGACGCCGGCGCCGCGGACAGCATCGTCCATGCTCCGGTGTGGGCGAGGCTGGTTGGCCGGGGCGGTTCTCGGGAGCGAGGGTGTGCAGCTACACCATGTCAATGCCGGGCATCGTTGCTGGCCGTGCCGAGCACCTGGCCGGGTGCGGGCGCCTCGCCGACGTCGATGGCAGCGTGGCGCATGGACCAGTCGTGGAGGAGTCCGTGCACGTCGAGCCGGTCGATGGCGTCGATCGCCTTGGTCGCCTTCTTCGTCGAGTCGCGTCCGAGGAAGCCGCGCACGAGCCACATGCGAGCGAGGCGGGTCAGCGGGATCCGCCGGGCATCGAGCGTCGGCGCGCGCTCCGGCTTGATGTACAACTCGACCGCCGCCCGCTTGACCAACGCCGGGTCGGCGGGGCGTCCGGTCACCGCTTCGATGCGCGACGCGAGGTACGACCCGATGACCTGGACCTCGCGCACGCCGACCCGCAGCCGCGCCGCCACGGCCGCTGTGGTCGTGGCCGTCAACACGAGCGGCACCCGCTTCACGCCGGGGATCTTGCGGACGATCGCGAGCCGCCGGATGACGGGCGTCGCGACCATCGCGATCTTCTGGATCTGGTCGGCGATCTCGCGCTGGTCAGTCGCCCCGCCCTTGAGGAGCTTCTTCGCCTGTGATGCAGTCACCGGACGATCGTCGCGGCCCAGCACCGCGTCGATCGCTCGGTCGTACAACGAGCCGACCATCGCCACGACCTCCGCGGCGCGTTCTCGCGTCAAGTCGGCCATCTTTCGGGCGACCTGGCGAGCCCGGCCGGGCTCGGCTGGCGGCGTCGGTGAATCGGGCGGCGACCAATTCACCCGATCATCCCTCGCATCCCGTCGATCCAGTCGTCGGCCTCGTGCCAGCCGCTGTCGGCGTGCTCACGCGTCGCGGCCGCGTCCGCTCCGGCTCGCGGAGAGCCCTCGTGCACCGGCCCCACCGCCTCCGTCGTCGAGTTTGCGGCGCGAACGTCCACGTCGGGCAGGTTCGCCTCGAGAGAGTCGGCGCAGTGCACCGTCGCCATCGGCATCGACACCACCGTCTCCACGTCACCGCGTTCTCGTACCCCGTTGCCCCATCACGCAGTGCTCCACGTGGAGCACGAACTCGCGCTGGATGAGGAGGTCATTGGGGGAACGACTAGACGGGCGTGCTCGACACCGACGCGATGACGGAGGCAGCACTGTCGCCTCAACCATGGCGACATCGACCACGACCACGGAGCCACTGTCCACTCCGACCACAGAAGCGACGACCACGGCACCGCCCACCACGATGACAACACCGACATCGACGATGGAGCCACCCGCGCTTGCCCTCATCCGGGACATCGAGCAAGCCGGAGCCCTGGCCATCAACACCTCTGGAAACGCCGACTGGGTGACGATCGCGGGCGACTCGGCTTGGCTGGCCAACATCGGGACGGGGATCACCCGCTACGACCTGGCCACCGGCGACATGCTCGGCGAAGTCGAGATGACGCACGACATCTGCCTCGCCATGGACGAAGGATTCGGCTCGCTGTGGGTCGGCGACTGCGACGACCACACGCTCTTGCGAATTGACGTAGCCACAGGCGAGCTTGTGGCGACCATCGACCTCCCCTTTGCCGGCATCGCCGGGGAGTCGTCCGTGGCCGTGGGCGACGACGGCGTCTGGATGATGTCGACGGGCACGCAGCCCGACCTCGTGCGCATCGACCCGGCAACGAACGAGGTGGCGAACACCTTCCCAGCGCCCCACGGCGCCACCGCCATGCGGGCCGGTGACGGCTCGCTGTGGATCACCCGAGCCAGCACCGGCCAGCTGCTACGAGTCGACCCGGCGACGGGTCAAGAGCTGGCTGAGATCGCCATCGCCCCCAAGAGCACCTTCCTCGCCTACGGGGAGGGCGGCGTCTGGACCCTGGGCACGGCGACCGGTGAGGTCGCCCACATCGACCCCGCGACCAACTCCGTGGTAGCGACCATCCCCACCGGAGGGCGCGTCGACCACGGCGACATCGCCGTGGGCGGCGGCTACGTCTGGGCCCGGATCGCCGACGCCCTCATCGCCCAGATCGACCCCACCACCGACATCGTGGTGGCCCGCTACGGGCCGCAGCCAACCAGCAGCGGCGGCGTCGACGCCGACGACCAGGCCGTCTGGGTCTCCGACTACCTCGACGAGACCATCTGGCGCCTGCCCCTGGACTGATTGGGAACGGCTCGTCGAGCACAGCGCGGAACGGTCAGGGCCCTCGAAGTGCCGGACTAGATGCATGGATTCCTCGGCAAGTGAACCTGGGAGCCACGCAACAACGGTGTCTTCGCCTTCCACGGGCTGGCGACCCACTCGCCGCCGGGATGCGCGGGAGGCGACAGCGGCGACCGCACCTTCGAACCCGTGTCGAACAGGTCCGCAACGACGTTCAAGGTCGTGGGCGACGCCCTCCCGATCGACGTGCTGGACTCGACCAAGCGCTTCGTCGCCATCGAGGCACGGCAGATTCCGACTCTCGAGTCGCCATCCGCTCCCGGCGACGTGCGGGCTCAATTTGCGACATAACACGTGTCCGAGAAATCCGGTTCGTCACCAGGCCGAAGTCGATGCGCCGCCGACGCCGTGCGAACGAGACGTGCGCATAACGACGGTGATGGCGCGTCCGCACTCACGGCCTGGCCGAATCGCGAGGAACGCCGAATGCCGCTCCGCGCTCGTGCTGACGAGCCCGATCGCGCACAGATCATCCGATCTGTAGCTGTCCCACAACGCCGGGATGCGGACGCGGGATTGCTGAACCTGCTGCGATCCGGCTCCTCAGGAGGATGAACGACACCTTGCCTTCTTTGACCTCCGATCACCCGCGATGATCGCCACTCGGCACGATATCTCTCTGAGTCTGTGACGAACAGCGCTCGATGGTGCCGGGTTCGGTTCATGTATCGACGTACTGATGGCGTCACGTGGGACGGCCGGCTGCTCCGTGGCCCAGGGGTGGTTGGACGACGGGGGTGAGCTGCTGCCGTAGAGTTTGCGCGGTGCCGGGGACGGTGAAGCCCGTTCGAGGGACGTGGACGGTGATGTTCACTGATCTCGTCGAGTCCACGTCGCGGCGCGTGCGAGTGGGAGACGACGAGTACGACAGGTTCATCGGCGAACATGTTCGGGTCACCACCCGGACGGTCGAGCGCAGCGGCGGTCGAGTTGTGAAGTTCACGGGTGATGGTGTGATGGCCGTGTTCGCGAGCGCGAGCGATGCGCTCGATGCGGCGGTCGGCTGTCAGGTTGATGGTCAGGGTCTGCAGAGCTGGGCGGCAGGATCGTTGTTGCGTGTGGGGCTCAGCGTCGGCGACGTGGTGATCGGAGATGATGATCCGCAGGGCACGCCTGTCGTTGAGGCTGCGCGTCTGTGTTCGGCTGCGCAGCCGGGACAGATCTTGTGTAGCACGCGCTGGTGAGTGCGGTCGCTGGATCGCGTTCTCCGTACGGGGTGATCGATGTCGGAGAGTTGCTGTTGAAGGGGTTGGCCGGTCCGCTTGCGGCTTGTGAAGTGGCGTGGGATCTGGTCGACGACGCGCCGCAGCTTCCACCCGTGCTCGATCAGGTTGGGAGGGCGCCGTTCGTCGGTCGTGACGCTGATCTCGCTCGCGCGCAGGATGTGTGGCGTACGGTGCTTGAGACCGGGTCGAGTCGAGTCCTGTTGGTTGCGGGCGACCCCGGGATTGGCAAGACTCGACTGTCGCGAGAACTGGCGTTGTCGGTCGCATCGGGGGCGATTGTGCTCGCGGGGCGAGCGGAACCGATTGCGGCACATCCTCTTGCGCCGGTCGTTGTCGCGGTGTCGGAACATCTCCGCACACTCGATGCGCGGCATCGGGACGAGTTGCTGGCCGGGTTGGACGAGCTTGGCGGTTTCCTTCCCAGTCTCGGCAGTGGGTCGCGGGCTCCGAGGGCGAGGTCTGCAGGTGACCCTGGGCCGGAGCGTGTTCGGATCTTTGATGAGCTCACGGTGCTACTTGGAAGATTGGCCGACGATCGGCCCGTGCTGTTCGTGCTCGACGATGTTCACTGGGCTGACCGTGCAACCCTTTTGATGCTTCACTACTTGGTGAGCGATGCGACGCCGGCGCGGCTGATGTTGGTTCTCACGTATCGCGACGGCGAGATTGGTCGACGGCATCCGCTGGCTGAGCTCGTCTCGGGCCTGCAACGGCACGGGTCGACCGCGCGGATCGGGCTCCGCGGCTTGACGGGCGAGAGTGTCGAGCAGCTGATCAGTGTTCTGGGTGAGCAGACACTCAACGCCGAGGGCGCCGAGATCGCTCGGCGGATCCACGCCGAGACCGGTGGTAACCCGTTCTTCGTGACCGAGGTCTTGCGGCATCTCACTGAGAGCGGTGTGGTGGTGCACGTGGATGGGCGATGGCGGCTCGATGTCCCGCTCGAACAAGTTGGATTGCCGGAGAGCGTTCGGGATGTGGTCGGGCGGCGACTGTCGGCTTTGCCCGAGGGTGCTGACGACGTGCTGCAGGTCATCGCGGTGGCAGGACGGGAAGCTGACGTCGAGCTCGTGATCGATGTCTCCCACGAGAGTCGCGATGCAGTTCTGGACTCGATCGACGCGGCAACTCGTTCCGGCCTCCTCGTCGAGGTCGCTGGCGGCGATCGATTCGCGTTCTGCCACGGAATCGTGCGAGAGGTCGTACTGGGTGAGTGCACCTCGGCTCGCAGGCGACGATTGCACGAGCAGGTCGCGCGTTCGCTCGAGACGAACACTCGGAACATTGACGACGTCGTTCCCGAGCTCGCGATGCACTGGCGGGAAGCAGGCGTCGTCGAGCCGGCAATCCGCTTCATGCGGCGCGCCGCCGAGCTCGCCCTCGATCGGGTCGCGTACGAGGAGGCGGAGCACCTGCTACGGGACGCGCTCGAGCTCGTCCCTGCCAACGAGACGAGAGCGCGGGCCGAGCTGCTCCTGATGATCGGCCGCGCGTGCTACAAGGCTGGTCAACGACCTCGCGGGAACGACGCCGTGTGGGCGGCGGGCGAACATGCGAGACAGCTCCGCGACCCTGAGCTGCTCACCGACGCGGCGCTGGCGTACGGGGGGTTCTGGGGGTTCATGGTCGATCCCGACGACTTGCGCGGCCATCAGTTGCTGACCGAAGCACTCCCGGTCGCTCCCGATCAAAGTCGACGAGCACAGCTCGCCGCATCACTGGCCTCGAGGCCCACGCCACCCCTCGCGCCCGACCACCGCGTCCAGCTCGCAGACTCTGCGCTCTCCGCGATCGACCCGAACATCGACCCGCGAGCGGCCGCGTCGACATACTTCCGGGTGATCTGGGCGTTCGAGATCATCGACAACTGCAGCGACTCGGGGTTGCGCGTCGCCGACGACTTCGTCGCGTGCGCGACACGTCTTCCCGACCTCGAATTCCTGCTGTTGGCGCACGAGTGGCGAGGAAGACTTCGCTTGCGAGTCGGCGACGTCACCGGCGCAAATGCCGACCTCGATGTGCGTGACGAGCTCGCGGTGCGACTCCGGCGACCGGAATACCTGTGGTCCGCGGCGATGCGCCGAACTGCCAGCGCGTTGAGTTCTGGTCGTTTCGACGAGGTCGAATTCGAGCACATCCCCGCAGTCGTTGCAGCCGCCGCCAGCTGCTTCGGCGACGTCATTGCCGAGTACTACCGGGTGAGCATTCTGCTGAACCTCCGGGCCGTACAGCATCGTTTCGACGAGGTCCGCGACAAGGTGGAGGCGGTCAGCGCAGAGCCGACCGGGATCTGGCCGGTCATCTCCGCAGTCGAGTCGAACGATCGCGACGTACTCGATTCACGCCTCCAACACGGGATACCGGGATCACTCGTGCGAGGTGACGTATCAACCACCTACCTGTGGCCGGTGTACGCTGCACGGGCAGCCGTGATCCTGCGCGACACGGACTCTGCGCAGGCTCTGCTTCCGCGTTTTCTGCGATGGCCCAGCGCGCCCGCCTCCGCCTTTGAAATCTCTTCGATGGGCGCGAACGCGCACTGGGCCGGACGGCTGCAACTGCTGCTCGGAGACCTCGACGACGCGGTGTCGCTCTTGGAGCGAGCACTCGACCTCTACGCAGACTGGGGACATCGCGCGTGGTCGGTACACGGTGCATGGGACCTTGCCGGCGCCCTCCGCACGCGTGGCGCAGCCAACGATCAAGAGCACGCCGATGAGTTGTACGCCACAGCCTCTGCCGAAGCAGCAGCGCTGGGCATCATGGCCCCCTTCCCGTGAGCGCCGCGGATCCAGGACGTTGTTCCGCAGCCGGTGCGACGACGCGCCGAGCACCCGGCACTGCAGCGCTCGACCCGTTCACGCGTAATGGAGACAGCAGACCACGGAGCACGTCTTCGTCAGGCATGACGATGACTACGCGTGGCCGTGCAGATGTCCACAACGGCCGGGTTCGAAACGTTCAGCTGCATGAGTGCCGGTGGCTTGCGTCCCTTCGAGCGCCCGATCGTCGTCGATGTGTGCGGAGCAAACCGGCGAGTTATTGTCGTGTCACATGCTCGGAGCACGGCCGCGGCGCTTCCGCGGTCTACGGCCGCGGCAGGCCAGGCGCCAGTCTGAGGTGTGAGGAGTGCCGATTGATTGTCGGTGATTTCAACCCTTGTGGCGAGTCCTCGCAGCGTCATTGTTCGTGAGTCGGTGTCGTGATGGCGTCAGGCCGGAGCGGTCACCAGAGGCGCGAACTCGTCTCGCCGACGCAGGGTCACCGACGCTGGGTGACGCTTATAGACGGCGGCTGATCACGCGGCGCTCTACGCCGAGTTCCTCGTCGCTCGCGACCAGAGACACTGACGGCTGACCCAGCGGATCCCACCCCCAGGCGAACAGCGTGATTGGGACGCTTTCCGGGTCTCGCCCTGCGGTGCTCACGAGTTCCTCGAACTTCGCGATGGCCACCGCGACGCCGCCAAGTTGGCCGAGTGCGACATCGATCGGGTACCGCTCGTCGGCAAGCTCGGCGGCGCGGCGCATGCCGAGCAAGCCTGATCGACCGAAGCCGATTGGCAGCGGAGACTGACGTGGTTTCGGGTACACCCGAGACCTCTTGAAGTTCTCCCAGCGACCGTGAGACTCGGGCTCGTCCTCCGTCCAGATCACGTGAAGGGCACGAACCCGCTCGAACAACGCGCTGTACCGGGATCCGAACGGGACGTCCAGGGGGTAGGCGAGTTTCTCAGGTAACCAGCCGACACCGAAGCGGAGCCGACCATTTCGGGAGAACTCGAGCGTGGCGACCTGGCACGCGAGATCGAGCAGGTGATGCTCGAGGATCATCGATACTCCCGTCGCGAGGACCAAGTCGGTCGTGGCCATCCCCGCCGTTGCCAACGAGATGAGTGGGTCCATCAGACGGACGTAACTGTCGGACTCCTCGTCGCCGAGGACCGGCACCGGCTCGTGGACAACCGGGATGTGGCTGTGTTCGGGCAAGCAAATCGAAGTCGTATCCGCGATTATCTCAACTCCGTTGCCAGAATCGCTGGCGGAATACCGCGGTCGGTGTTCAGCGAGAAGTATCCGAGACGCACGAGACCTCCCGAACGCATTATTCAAGGTCGCCAGACGTAACGCGTGACCGTCACGACCGCTCGTGCTCGTCGGCGCGATAATCAACCAGGTCGCGTGCTAAAGCGGACAGGAGGCTGTCACATCGCCCCGAGGCAACGACAGCTCCCGACCTCGAGCCCCGGGAGCAAGGTTGCCTGGGCAGCGCTCCGCTACGTCCTCGTGGGCGCGACGGGAGCACTGTCCGTACGGGTGAGGGAGCGCAGGCTCGGCGACGTCCAGATACCGGCGCGAGTCGTCCGTCGCTTTCGCAAGGCCACACTCCCGCCATCTGCTCGCGTCTCGGCTCCAAGGAGGGTGTCCCAGAACGTGCTCTCCATCCACATC
Source organism: Ilumatobacteraceae bacterium (assembly GCA_963776935.1). Taxonomy (GTDB): domain Bacteria; phylum Actinomycetota; class Acidimicrobiia; order Acidimicrobiales; family Ilumatobacteraceae; genus JALOLG01. Next base: position 351,568 of record CAVZOP010000003.1, read on the forward strand.
GCGAGGGTGCCCTCCAACGCCGGATATGTGGGTGTCGAGGATCGCATCGAGCGGAGCGCTATCGGCGCGCCCTACGCGGGCTGTTCGACTACCGGAATATCTACGCGGCTCGGCACGAGCCGACCGAACGGCGACCACGAGCTGGCCCGCTCGCCGAGCACATGTCCAACTGTCCACTCGGCCAGGAGCGACGGGCGATGCACGATCTCATCGGTCAACCCGGCGATGACGTCGGCGAGCTCCGCGATCTCGGACTCACTCCACGTGCGAGCCACCACCCCCCAGGATCGGCTCGCACGGCGATCGGTGACTACGCGTTGCTGTCGGACCGCACAGCGCCGCGCTGGTTGTCGCGCAGGATGTCGAGCGGCGGCGTACGGGTCGTCTTGCCTCGCCGCTCGCAGTGCGTCAGGCAACTGACGCGTCGAGGCTTGACGCTGCGATCATTCGGCGCGCTCGACTTTGGCGGCCGCGTGGGCTCCGAGGGTCGGGTAGTCGGTGTAGCCGCGGTGGTCGCCGCCGTAGAACGTGGCGGGATCGGCCTGGTTGAAGGGGCCGCCGGCTCGGATTCGTGCGACCAGGTCGGGGTTCGCCAACCACATCGTTGCCAGGCCAACGGCGTCGGCGACACCGTCGCGCACCGCCGCCCCGGCGGTTTCGGGCGTGGCGGGGAACGAGTCGAGTGTTGGATGCGGGTTGAGCACGAGCGGGCCTGCCCACGCGTCGCGGATGGTCTGGGTCAGCGAACGGTCGCCGACTTCGCCGACGTGGACGTAGGCCAACGGCAATGAACCCAGCGCTTGCATGAGCGTTCGGTACAGCTCGGTTGAGTCGCGCTCTGCGATTCCGTTGAACGGGTTGGCGGGCGAGACCTTGATGGCTGTTCGCTCAGGGCCGATGGCCACCGCCACCGCCTCGACGACCTCGACGACGAAACGGATCCGGGTTGTCGTCGAGCCGCCGTAGTCGTCGTCGCGGACGTTCGTGTTGTCGGCGAGAAACTGGTGGAGCAGGTAGCCATTGGCGCCATGGAGTTCGACGCCGTCGAAGCCAGCCTCGATCGCGTTGCGTGCTGCGTGAGCGAAGTCGTCGATCGTGGTCGCGATGTCGGCGTGCGTCATCGCCCGCGGCACCGGATGATCGAGCATCGCCGCTCCGTTGAACAGCTGCTCGCCCGATGCAACCGCCGAAGGGGCGACGGGGGGTGCGTCGTCGGGGTAGAGGCTCGGGTGGCCGATCCGTCCGGTGTGTGTGAGCTGGTTGAAGATTCGACCGCCGGCGTCATGGACCGCACGGGTCACGAGCCGCCACGCTTCGACCTGAGCCGGAGCATGGATGCCCGGTGTCTGGATGTAGCCCTGGCCGATGACGCTGGGTTGTGTGCTCTCGCTGATGATCAGCCCGGCTGAGGCACGCTGTGCGTAGTACTCGGCGTGCAGTGCGGTCACGAGGCCATCGCCGGTGGCGCGGCTGCGTGTCATCGGCGCCATCACGAGACGGTTCGGAAGGTCGAGCTTGCCGATCGACACGGGTTGGAGGAGTGGGTTCATGGCGCTTCGGGGTCCTTTGATCGTTGAGACACGGAGGTAGTTGGTCGGGGTCCGATGCCGAGCGCGGCGAACTCGGCGACCAGATCGACGGCAAACCAGCGCGCGGGCTGCATGACCGAGACGTAGGTGTCGTCGATGCCGGCGTCGCGCCACGCGGCCGCGTAGCGGGTGCCGGCTTCCTCACCGAGATAGCGAACGGCCATCGGTACCAGGTCACGCTCGAACTCGCATGGCCGCGATTCCACGACGGGACCGTCGACGCTGACGTACCGGTACGGAACTTCTTCGACCTGGGCGACGAGCCCGAAACGGCGCAGCGCGTTGGATCGCTCGGCCTTTACGCGAGGAGTTGCTCGTGATCACGGACACCCCGGCGGCCGGCGTGTACTGGTACCAGACCGGTACGCCCAGGGTGCTGGCGGCGTCGGCGACGTGCAGGATGCCGACGTGGACATCGGCAAGGAACCGTTCGCGTTCGGCGCGGGATCTCAAACCGGTCATCACGTTGGCCGAAGGCAGGAATCGACGGAATAGGTCATTGACCCAATGCTAGGTCGATGACCTATCCGCGCGCAACCCGCGTAGCATGACTCGATGAACCCGACCCGGAGCCGACACGGTGAGGCTCGCTGCGCCGAGCTGATCGGCATCGCTCGCGACCTGCTCGTCGAAGGAGGGCTCGACACGTTCGCGATGCGAACCGTGGCCGCTCGCGCCGGTATGCGCCTCGGAAATCTGCAGTACTACTACGCCACCCGCGACGACCTGCTCGAAGCGGTGATCCGAACCGAGTTCGAACGGGACCTGAACAGCGTTCGTGACACGGTCACCGCAGACCCGGCCGAAAACCATGAGCTCGCCCAGCTCTCGCGCCGTCTCGTGCATGACTGGTGCGCCGCAAGTGGCGTTGCGTTCCTGACGCTCGCCTCGCTCGCCTACCGAAGCGAGCGATTCGCGGCGCTCAACCGCGAGATCTACGAACGGTTCTACGCCGAGATGAGCAGCATCATCCTCCGCCTGGACAGCAAGCTCGACCCTGGCGAGGTTGCGATCCGAGCGCGACTCATGACATCCGTGCTCGACGGCGTCGCCCTCCAGGTTCACGCCGTTCCGGGCGACGCCGCCTCTCGGAGCGACCTCATCGACCGAGCCGGTCAGCTCATAGTCGCCGTTGCTACCGGGTCGAACGCCAAAGACAACGTGCGTCGGAATCGCCCGCTCAGACTGCCCTGATAGGGCCGCCCATCGCAAGCATCGGACCGTTGTCCGAACCACTCGGCATCGCCGCCCGATGATCCACCGTCGATCGGTGGACGTCCCGCCGCAGTGCGGCCTTATCGGGTGCCCCATATCGCTCACCAAGCGCAGCGTGGAGGCGTGCCACCTAACGCCGGGAGGTGGCGATGCGCCCCTGGCTCGAGGTGAGGGGCTGTCACTGACGCTGTCTGAACGCGCCGGCTGGGTGTTTCGGCGACGGGTCAGGATCGACCGTCGTGATCCCTCTTCGCCGCTTCCGGGCCGACGGTCCGGAATTGGCCGTTAACTCTTGCTCTTCGGAGCGCGTCCCAGGGTATGCGGCGGGACTTGGTCGCAGCCCGAAGGCTCTCGAGGATGTGCCCCGCGGTCCGGTTCGTTGTGCGGGGCTGTGCGAGGAGACTGCGGATCCGAGCGTCTTTGCGTGTCGGGTTAAGTTAGGTCGCGAACCGCGAGGGTTCGCGACCGGGCTCATGGATCGATCGCTCGAGCAATGCCACGTGTGTCGGGTGCTGCTGCAGTGGACGTGCGGGGCTGCGCGCCGATCTCGGGCGTCACGGGGTCGAGCGGAATGGCTACGGTGCACGTCGGTGGATCAGATCCCGCCGATCCGGTACGCGCCTGTCGAAGGTGGTGAGGTCGCGTATCAGGTGTTCGGTGACGGTGACGTCGGGTTCCTGATGACGTCGGGGATGGCGCAGAACCTCGAGATCCTGTGGGAGGAGCCGCGTGCCGCCCGGTTCTTCCGACGCCACGCGGCGTTCTGCCGGTTGGTGCTGTTCGACAAGCGCGGTACGGGGATGTCGGCTCGCCAGGCTCCTTCCTCGTTCGCGGAGCGGATTGACGACATGCGGGCGGTGCTCGATGCCGCAGGCATGGACCGGGCTTTCATCGGTGGAAACTCCGAGGGCGGGACGATGGGGGCGCTGTTCGCAGCGTCCTACCCGGAGCGGACGCTCGGCTTGACCATTCTCGGATCCACGGCGAGTTGGGTACGTCGAGACGACATGCCATGGCAGCCGACCGCCGAGGAGTGGCATCTGGTTTCACAGCAAGCGACGGCGGCGTGGGGTACGGGTCGGGTGAGTGTCGCAACACTCGCCCCGTCGATGGTGGACGACGAGGAGTACGTGCGCTGGGCGGCCCGCTACGAGCGACAGTCGGCGACGCCGAGCAGTCTCACGATGTTGATGGGCCTGATGGCGGAGATCGACGTCCGCGCGATCCTTCCGTCCATCCACGTCCCGACGCTCGTGCTCCACCGAGATCATGACTGGCTGTCCGTCGAGAACGCCCGCTATCTGGCCAGACGGATTCCGAACGCGCGACTGGTGATCCTGCCGGGTGTCGACCACGTGCCGTGGATCGGTGATCAGGATTCGGTGCTCGACGAGGTCGAGCGGTTCGTCGTCGGTTCGAGCGGGCACTCGGTGCACGATCGGTTCCTCACCACGGTTCTGTTCACCGACATCGTCGGGTCGACCGAGTCGGCGGCCCGGCTCGGTGACGCAACGTGGAAGAATCGGTTGGACCTCCACGACGCGATTGGGCTGTCCGCCGTCGAGCGCAACCGAGGGCGGGTTGTCAAGTCGACGGGTGATGGGCTGCTCGCGGTCTTCGACCTGCCGAGCGGTGCGATCCGCGCGGCTCGTGCGATCCAGCACGATCTGCGACACGAACAGATCGGCATCCGGGCGGGTCTCCACACCGGCGAGGTCGACCGACGCGGCGACGACATCGGCGGTGTCGCAGTGCACGCTGCCGCTCGAATCGCGTCGCAGGCGGTGGCCGGCGAGGTGCTCGTGTCGAGCACGGTGAAGCAACTCTGTGCTGGCGCGGGTATCGAGTTCCGCACGCCGCGGGGAACGATCGCTGAAGGGGCTCGACGACGCATGGGCGCTGTTCGAGGTTGTCGACGCCGTCCCGGTGTTCGCACGCTTGAGCTGACGGCTTCTGTTGCACCGCAGCACGCCTCGGGGGCGTTGCCCCGCCCCGGCAAACATGGCAAATCCGCATCGTTGAACGACGCGTCGACCGAGCGACACTGCGTAAAGCGGGTCTGCGCGTCGCCGCGAAACTCGTCCCCACCGTCGCGATGCCGTCGATCGGATTTCCAGAAGCTTCTTTCGGTTGTAGTCGAGAAACCGCACCACTGATCGAAACCCTCACACGGAACGTCGATCATCCCACCCGCTTCGCCCGCCGCCGGCGCGTTTGCCCGGAAGTCGTGACCGACAAGACGTGGACCGAGCGTCGCAAGTCGCGGTCGCGCGAGATCATCAGATCTGTAGCTGCCCCCGAACGCCGGCTGTGCCGCTGCCGTTCTGTGCGGGTTCATCAGGCTTCGATGAGCGCACGGTCCGGCAGATTGGGCGCGTCACCGACAGGACGGTGCTCGACGAGCGACGGCTGCGACAGCACTCCGAGCATCGATTCTGTGCGCTCGCGACAGCAAGCGCGAGGGACGTCGACGTCTTCTACGCGCGTCATCGAGCCGGCGGTACCGGGCAATCACTGAATGCCGGTAGCGGACGGCAGTTCGCCCTGTGGTCCGGCCGTACCTCACTGTGCCCATGAAATAGTGACGGGAGTCCTGGGCGCTCTTCGTGCGCTGATCCCGGCGACTGCGTCACGTTTGCCGGTGGGCTGAGGAGTGATGCCAGCACGTCCATCAGCGGACCCGAATCGATGACCTCGAAGGCGGTACCGCTGACCTCGAGACCGACCTCGGCGCGCCACGCAAGGAACTTCTGCACGTAGGGCTGGGCGAAGTGGACTCGCAGACCATCGTCGTCGGCCCACTGCTCGACCATCGTGAATCTCGAAGATTGGCTGAGGTGAGCGGTCAGATCGAAGCCGACGTTGCCCTGCTCAGCTCGCGTCTTGTCGATGTAGGTGGCCATATAGCTGAGAAACGCGTCCCGAGCCTGCGGGTCGATGTCAAGCTGCGCAACGATCACGCGCATTGCCGTCTCCTTCCAGATCAGACGGTCGGCAGCCCGGCGTCACGGCTTGTTGGTCGAACCGGCATCCACCGGCAGCGTGACCCCGGTGATCCATTGGGCCTGGTCGGACATCAGCCACACCACGGCGTTGGAGACGTCTTCGGCCTGGAGGAACTGGATGGGCAGCATGTTTGTACCGCTGGCCTGCGCCAGTGGCTGCTCGAACGCCCACGCCGCGTCGGGCTGGTGCGCCATGAACGTGTCGACGCCGGTGGGATGAACGGTGTTGACGCGGATCGAGTGGACAGCTAACTCGTTTGCCAATGCCCGCATCAGTCCGACGACGGCGTGCTTCGAAGTCACGTAGTGCGACCATGGAGCCTGCCCGCGCAGACCAGCCGCGGAACTGGTGATGACGATCGATCCCCCACGTCCCCGCTCGACCATTGGGGGAACCACCACCTTGCACGTATTCCACACCCCGCCGACGTTGATGTCCATCACCGCCCGGTACTCGTCGTCGTCGATGTCCAAGAACCAGTTCGGTCGCCAGATCCCGGCATTGGCAGACACCACATCAAGATGTCCGAACATCGTCAGGCCCTCGTCAACGACACGTTGAAGCGCGCCGCGATCCCGGACATCTGCGACACCGAACACGGCTCGGCCACCCACCTTTTCGACGAGATCGGCTGTCTCGCTCAATTCCTCGTAGGTGGCCATCGGCGCACTCGTCTGCGGGACCGGCGCGCAGATGTCGCACAGGATGACGTCCGCTCCCTCCTCGGCCATACGCACTGCGTGCGCACGTCCCATGCCGTGGCCCGCACCGGTGACCAGCCCAACCTTGCCGTCCAACAACCCCATGCGCCCAAGCTTGACAGAGCGCCGGCCGACCACGCTCGCCGTGGCAAGCAAGGGCGGCACACCACCCGCGGACCTCTGCCACCGAAGCACCAATCGGGTGGCCACTGGTCGTCGAGGAGCGCGGATGAACCCGAGCACGTATTGCCCGTGATGGGCGCTGCCCCGCCAGCCCGGGCCGGCACCGAACGCGTCACGAACGGTGCCCGACAATCGCGTCCGGTAATCGCGGCGGTCCGCGTCCGCTACCGCCAAGGTCGACGGCGCGTTCACGAATCACTCGCCGTCGGTCGCGCTTGCTCAGCGCGAGCGCACCGAGTAGACGTTCGGCACACGGGCGAGACGTGGACCGGTTCAGTTCGCGAGGACCGGAGGCGCAGCCGAGCTGCCGATACGCGCACCCGCCGAAGTTCCAGCCACGCCGGTGACACGGCAGCCGAAGTGACGGCCGCTACGGCCGACGCCACGTCGAGTTGCGGCGGGCGGGACGGTGGCTACACCGAATTGCGCGCCAGAACGTCGCGCCCGAACGACGGCATTGCGTCGCGTGCGAGCGCGCCCGAACGGCATGTGTGCCGCGCCTGTGGGCAGGGGCATCCGGCGACTCCGGATGGCCCGGGGTCACCTTGCGCACGAGTGGCGTCAGTCTGTGGTCACGTCGGTGTGGTGCTGACTTCGGCGCTCCCAAGACAGCGCGCGATGTCTTTACTTCACGTCCTGGCGAGCGCACCATGCACGCTCATGGAACTCGTACACGAGTGCACCTTCCACGCCGACACCGCCGCAGCCCTGGTGGTAGGTGACGGCCCCGCCGGCGCACGCATGATCGTCCCGGTGACGGGCGGATGGGCAAAGGGCGCCAGGCTCAACGGAACCGTGACGGGGCCCGGTGCGGACTGGATCATCGCCGGCGCCGACGGGTTCGGCCGGTTGGAGGTGCGAACCCAACTTCTCACCGATGACGGAGCGCTCGTTTACCTCACCTACACCGGCATCTTGGAGCTGAACGATGCCGTGCAGGCAGCCGTGGCCGGCGGCTCTTCCACCGACTACGACGACCAGTACTTCCGCTCGACACCACGATGCGAGACTGGCGACCCCCGCTACAGCTGGGTGAACACCACGGTCTTCGTCGCGCAGGGCCGGATCGTCCCGGGCGGCGTCGAGTACGAGATCTACCGGCTGTCCTAGCTCACGGATCCGAGCCTCGCCGCCACGAGCTCTCGCCATCGCCCCGGTGATCCCGTGTGCGGTGCTCGGCGTGCTGCAGCGGAGGTCTCGGACGCTTTGGCTTCGATCAACGCGATACGCCACGGTCCGGACGGTCGTGGTCGTGTCCGAGACCAAGGGTCCGGCCATGTCCCGTTGCCCGAGAGCTTCCACGTTCCGCTCCGTCGATCGGTCGACGGCAAAGCTCCGGTCGACGATGATCCAGCGCGCGCCAACGCTGAGCCTTCAGGATCGCACGTCCGAGTTGCCGTGTCCGTTGGCGACGCACGAGAACACCGGGACGACACGCAGCGGCGCCGGGGAGAAGCGCCGGTACCAGGTACCAATCCGCGCACCGAACGCCAGCGTTCACCTCGAGCGACGGCGTACCGAACGGCAGTTCCGTCACGGCCGGTTGCGTGTCCATCGCCGCCGATGTCCCATCGACCAAGTGGCGCTTCGGGGTTCAGTTGGTAATCGCGAGGATGTCGCCCGGCGTGGAGACGCCTTGGATTGAGACGTCGACACCGTCGCGGGCTTCGTCTGAGGTGGTCGGACGCCGAGCAAGCTGCCGGTGTGGGCGGTGGCACGTGATCGGAGGCGGTCGTTGATGGTGATCTCCCAGAACTCGGGTGCTTCAGGTGTAGCTGCGTTCGAGGTGTCGATCTCGACGAAGGGGGTGCCGTCGCGCTCGACGATGGAGAGAGTGAATGACGAGAGCGTGGTCGCGGGTTCGGGTCCGACCGCGGTGAGCTGGACCGCAATGCTGCGGTGGCCGCCTCGGAACCAGAGTCACGGCGTGGACAGGATGACGAGGTGAGCCTCACCGGCTACCTCGCACCAGTCGACCTCGAGCACGAGCTGCGCGACGAGATGGCGGCGGCCAGCCGGCCACGTCTCGCAGCATCCGCACGGGCGACTGGTGGTCAGTGCAGACGAACCGCTGCCGTCGGTGTGGGCGGCCAACGTGTGGCACAACGTCGAGAAGGTCCCGATCACGTCGATCGGTCACGCCGCCAAGGAGCTGCGTGGCCGTCAACGCAACTGGGCGCTGTACCGCGCCACTCCACGCTGGACGAGCGAGGCTGATCGCCGAGAAGCTGCCGTCAGTGTCGGCAAAGCCGGTGCCCATCGGTGGGGCCGTGCCGGACGCGCCGCTTGGGTCGTGGACACTGGTCGAACCCGACCTGATCCTCGCGGCCGGCGACTGCTCGAGCCCGTTCCCGAACGGCGAGGCGCAGCTGGTCGAAAACCGTGAAGGCCCGCCGAGTCGCGCCTACCTCAAGTTGTACAAGTCCTTCGCGGATGCGTCGCTGGCCGAAGGCCGGGGAGACCTGCCTCGACCTCGGCGCCAGCCCTGGCGGTTGGACGTGGCTACTGGCACAGACCGGAGCCTCGGTCGTGGCAGTCGACAAGGCGCCGCTGGCCGACCACGTCGCTCGCATGCACGACGTGCGTTGGCGGCAGGCTCGGCGTTCGCCCTCGACCCTCCAGCGCGAAGCGCCGGTCGACTGGCTGTGCAGCGACATCATCTGTTACCCGCAGCGCCTACTCCGGCTTGTTCAGCGGTGGTTTGACGCCGTCGCCGCTCGCAACATCATCTGCACGATCAAGTTCCAGGGCGTCACCGACCAAGGAGTGGTCCACGAGTTCCAGGCCATCCCTGGTGGGCGGGTGCTCCACCTGCACCACAACCGCCACGAGCTGACGTTCATCCGCTTCCAGGAACCGGTAGGCGACGCGGTGACGACGTCGTCCGCTCGGCCCGATCGCTGAAGCACGAGCATCAACCACCGGCGCATCCGTGGCTCGCGGCCACGAGCGGCACGTTGAATCACGAGTCCGAAACCGCCGACCCCAGGGCATCCGTGTGTGTCCTCTACCACCCGACCGACAGAGCGTGCGGCACGTCCTCGACCGCCGGGACGAGAGGCCGAGCGTCAAGGCGCGCGTGCGCTTCCTCAGCGGTCGTGGCTCTGCGGGCTGCTATGACGCCATCGGCCTTGGGTAAATGGAGATCATGACTACTAAGCCCGACCCGAACAGCGATCCAGCTCGCGTCGGCGAGGGTCCTGAGACCGCTGACGACGGGTCGACAACAACTGAGCAGCTTCTTGAGCATGCCGAAGGTGCCATCGCGGCCAGCACGCTCGACGTGCCTGACACCTGATCCGCCGAGCCATGCCATCCACCCACACCTGCTCACGATCTGCGAAGGCACAGGTCACGTTCGCAGGCGTCGAACGCCCGGAGATCCGGTGAGCACTGAGCCGCTGCGCCCGGACGCCGTGGAGACCGTCATCGAGGAGCCCGACGAGCAGGCCGTGGTCGCAGTCGTGCCGAGAGCGCTGTGGCGGCAGGCTGGCGACATCGTCGAGCTCGATGACGCGCCTCGCGAAGCTCGCGTGCTGTCCAGCCGGCTGCAGCTGCGAAGGAATGAGCCGGCGCGGGTGCTGGTCGTTCTCGACGTACCCGACGCAGCACTGCCGGGCGGCACGACTGAATCGCCGTGGGATGCATGGAGGCAGACCACCGCGCGTTTCGATGGGACGGTGCGGCTCGCCTATGGGACGCTGCCGCGGCGTGCACCCTTGCGTCTCGGTACGTCGTGGCGGCGGAGCTCGAGGCGTACCTCCCGCAAGGCCTGAACCGCCCTGGGTTCGTTGGAGGCTCGGGTTATTGGTTTCCAACCCCGGCGGGGCGGGCTGTTGGGCAGCGTAGAACGCTGCTTCGAACTCGGCGGGTGGGACGTCTGGCAGTGGCCGTGGAGGCGGTGCTCGTTGAACCAGTGCACCCAGGACAGGGTGGCGAGCTCGAGCTCGTCGACGTCGTCCCAGCCCTCGGGTGTCGGGCCCGTAGACGCACTCGGTCTTGTAGAGCCCGTTCGTCGTCTCCGCGAGCGCGTTGTCGAACAGTCGGCGACGGTGCCGATCGATGGGCGGGCGCCGATTTCGTCGAGCCGTTCGGTGAACCGCACGGACGTGAATTGCGACCCGGCGTCGGAGTGGGCGACCAGGCCGACGAGGCGACGGCCGCCGCGTGACCGGCCGGGCCATCTCCAACGCGTCGAGGACCATCGCGGTGCGCATGTTCGCCGCGACTCGCCACCCGACGATCCGGCGGGAGAACGCGTCGACGATGAAGCACACGTAGCGCCATCCCTGATCCTGGTCGGGACATAGGTGAGATCGGTGACCCACAACGCGTCGGGCTGGTCGGCTGTGAAGTTGGCGGTTGACGAGATCCGGCGCCCGCACGCGCGTCGGGATCCGGGCGGGTGGTGAACACCTTGCGCCGCTGCCGGCTCACGCCCTCGATCGCCATCTGACGCATCAGGCGAGCGACCTGGTCACGGCCGACGTCATGTCCGGCCCGGCGGGCGGCCTTCCACAGCTTGTGCGCCCCGTAGACCTTGCGGTTGGTGACCCACAGCACCATCAGGACCTGCATCATCACGGTGTCTCGCACCGCCCTCGCCGACGGCGAGAACTCCGGCGCTTGGCGGCGTAGTACGTGCTCGGAGCGACCTGCAACACCCTGCAGATCGGCTCGACCCCGAACTCGTCACGATGATCGTCGATGAAGCCGACGATCACCTCTGTGGGCGGTCGAGCTCCGCCGCGAAGAAAGCCGACGCCTGACTTCAAGATCTCGTTCGCCCGCCGCAGCTCCCGGTTCTGCTGCTCCAGCTCACGGATCCGGGCCGCCTCGGCCGAGGTCACCCCCGGCTGCACGCCGTCATCGATCTCCGCCTGCTTCACCCAGCCCGCGCAACGACTCGACCCCGATACCCAAGCTGATCAGCGACCCGCTTGATCGTCCCGTGATCCGTGCCCAGTCTCCTTGCGCAACTGGCGCACCGCACGCACCGCTCGTTCCTTCTCCGCCTCGCTAGTACCGACGCGTCGTCGGCTTCCCCAGGGGCCTCTCATGTCGGCATGACTCCATCCTCGTTTCCAAGGTCAGGAGCCTCCACGCATCCCAGGGCGGTTCAATGTCCTCGTCGGGTTGGCTGTCAGACCGGGGACTGAGCGAGTGGGGACGACTGCTCGAGGTAGCGGTGTTTCAGGGGTCGTTCGTTCGGTGTGACGAGGAACCAGTGGCGGTAGACGTCGGCTTGGAGGCCGTCGTTGCCAGGGTCTGCGCGGGGCCGTGAGTTCGGGGAACCACTCGAAGAGCTCGGCGCGGACTCCTGCGCCGTACCCCGATGTGTCGTGCATGCCGTTGAGCCAGCCTGCCCGCCGGCCGGCGTGAAGTTCGGTGGCCACGTCGGCGGCGAAGTCACGCAGCACCGAGGCGACTGGTGGGCGGCGGGTGGCGAAGCCGGCCGCTCGGGCGACTTCGTCGGCCACCTCATCGCATCCCCACCGGGCTGCCCGGCGCCATCCGTCGCGCACGCTGACCATGCCGCCGTCGGGATGGTGGGTGTGCATCCCGCCGCCGCGGTTGAGATCGACGACTGGCCCTTGCCAACCGGGGCCGGTGGCGAGGGACATGCAGTTGTACGTTCCGCCGCCCGGGTGCAGTTCGACGACGATCGGCGGTGTCTCGTAGCGCTCGACGAGCGACGCGAGGATGGTCCAGGTCTGCCATTCGAGATCGGCGACGACTCGGCCGTCTTGTGCGGCGCCCAACCCGTACATGTCGCGCACGCGGGTCGCGACGGCGTCGTGAAGTGCTGCGAGCACGTGCTCAGCGGGGAGGTCAACGAGCGCGTCCTCATCGAACGCCGGACGGATGGCGTCCCAGCGTGTCCACATCGCCCGGTGCTCGGCGGGCGCACACAGGGCCACCGCGACCCGTCCCCCGTGACGGCGGCGCAGCACTTCGGCCAACGCGACGTTGCGCATCGGCTGTGACGCCGACCGTCGGAACCAGCAGCCGGGCGCCGAGTAGGACGAGTTCGGCTCGACGAACTCGTCGTAGCGGCGGCGCTCTGCGGCGTTGAAGTTGCGCAGCTGGAAGCAGCCGGCCGGATCGCGGCCGAACGGGCCCGACCGTGCGCAGATGTCGGTGCGGTCGTTCTTGGCGCTGGTGGCCGCGGAGCACCAGCCGAAGTCCGTCTCCGCCAGCTTGACCTCGACGAGCAAGGCGACGGGACCCTCGATCGACTGACCGCTGAGGAGCACGTCGACCTGCGTGCGGTGTCCGTGCGGACTGGCCGACTCGCGCAGTTCGTCGAGCGGATCGGAGTACTCGAACGTCGCTGGGTCGGCGCTGACCATCTCCGTGCGGAACGCGGAGCCGAGCAGCGTGGCGACGGCGTCCGGAGCGAGCGGGGCGAACAGATTGACCGCGAACGCCTGCGACGAGCGGACGTGGTGGGCCCACTTGTGGAACAGCTTGCTGGCGCCGATCGCGTCCCACGCCGGCCGGGCCTCGGGAACGATGTGGGCCGCGTCGTTGACCGTCATCGACGATCCCTTCAGCTGGCCGGCGAACTGCTTGCGCAGATGCGCCTCGAGGCGACGGCGATAACGGGGTCGGGGAACTCGGCGACCCGGCGACGTCAGACGGCACGACGCCCGACTCCCCGAACTTCACCGACACCGGGCCCTCACCGAGCCGCCACCCCTCGACGAGTCCGAAGCGCCACTTCAGATCCCACGGCAACACCTCGGTCTGCGGCGCCGTATACGGGCCGAGTGGCAGTCCCGTACTCGCCGGCCGGGCGACGACGAAATCGAGCTTGATCGGCGCGTTCGAAGCGACGCCGAGCTCTGCGGTCAGCTCGGCTCGGTGGGCCTCGGCCCACGCCCAGTAGTCGAGCCCTTGCAGCACGAGCATCACGTCGCTGCCGATCTTCGTCTCCACGATGTGCACCGACCCGGTCGAGTCGACGCCGAGGAGGTCGATGTAGGCCCGTTCGCCGCCAGGCCGCACACACGGGAACTCCCGGCGCACCGACTCGGGCACGAGTCCGAGGACGTCGGGATGATCACCGAGGCGGGCCTGCAGGAAGTGCTCGGCATGGCCGCCATCGGCGCCGCTCAACCTCGCCGCGATCGCTGCGCTGGCTGCGTCTTGGATCGTCGAGCGTTCCGCGATGGTGATCGGGCCGTCGAGCTCGATCACCACCTTCGCCACGTACTGATCCGACGGGACGAGCGCATGGACGCCGGCGCTCACCCGCAGGCCGCCGTGCCGTCGGGCGATCTTGAGCACCATGCGGCCAAGGCAGTGCCATGACCGATAGCTGGGACGATGCGCCGCCCGCAGGTCCGGGTGAGTCTGCGCCCAGTCGACGAGATCGTCGACCCACGCGTCCTTCGAGCCGAGATCGTGGACGGCGAGCACGACCGCGTCGATGTACGCGGTGAGTGCCGTCGAGCGGTCGGGCACGAGCAGCTCCTCGATCAACGCGGTGTCGTCGTGGACGAACACCCGCACCGTCGTGTCGAGCAACGCGGCCCGTCGCAACGTCGGCGTCTCGCGGGCCCGTGGCAGTGCGAGCCACAACTCGCGATCCCCGGCCCACGCCAACCCCCATCCCAGGGCGCGATCAATGTCGACCTGTCGTTCATGGCTCCCGACGACCAGCGCGAGGTGTTGCGTGTCGGCGAAGAACTCCGCCGTCTTCGTCAAGACCTTGCCGGCCCCGAACCGCCGCAGGTTCTCGCCGAGTGCCCTGGCGATGTCCTGTGCCGGGCCAGCAGCGAACAACTGGCGGGCCCGAACCAACGCTCCAGCGTCCATCCCGCGACCATACGCACCGGGTGTCACGGCGACGTCTCATACGCGCCCGTCAAGGCGGCCTCTCCAATAGCCGCGCCACGCGGGTCGTTTCCGCGTGGCAAGTCCACGGAGCCTGCCCCGCACGTGCGTCCGCAATGCGACGACCGACCAGATCATCGCGCAGCGCAGCGCACGATGACACCACGTCGGTCGCAGACCCGGCAACCGGACACCACAGGAAAGCGAGCAGGCACTGCCCCCTATCGCCGGCAGTCGGACTCCCGAAACTCGCGGGCCGCTGTTCGGTCGCCCAGGTTGGAGTTCCGAACATCGACCGTCGGCGCGGTCCCAGGCGGGGACCACGTCCTCGCCTCGCGGACCAACCGCACCGAACATCGTGTACGTGCGCCCCCGTTGCGATCACGCCTGGGGCCTCGCTCCGCAGTCCCGCCCCTGTGATATGTTTTCTGTCAATTCTCCACGGGGGTGGAGAAGAGAAAGGGGCCATCATGAAGAAGCTGTTCGTAGGTGCTGCCCTCGCGGGCGCTGCGATCGGGGGAGGGGTAGTCGCGAACGCTGCGAGCGCCGGCCCCAGCAGCTCTCCGAGCTCACTCACGTTCGAGGACGTCGAGTGTCTCGGGTTGATAGGGCAGCAGGACGCCCTCGTCACAGACTTCACGGTGGTCGGCAACGGCAATGGTATCGCCCATACGGGGACGGGCATCTTCCAGCCGCTGGCGCTGGAAGTGACCATCGATGTCGCGGCTGATCCCGAAGGGGAGAACTTCGTCAAGCCCGGTGTCGGCAAGTCCGAGTGGCGGTGCAGTGGTGAAACCAGCTTCGACACACCGCAGGGTCCGCTCACGATCAGCTTCGTGGCCCTGGGCCTCTTCCACACGTAGCGGGTAATGGTCCCCCGCGTGACGCAGCTGGCGACGACAACCGCAGCGCGCCTTCGACCTGATCGAAGGGGCGGTCCAGGGCATGCTGTGGCTCCGCGACCACCGGCACAGGCGTTTGCATCCCGTCAACTTCGGAGGAACAGTGGCGGCGCGGACCACGCCACCGGGACGACGAACATCAACACGGGCACCTCTGTCATTCGCCAGTGGGCAGAAACCGTCGGCTACCAACAGCCACGTTCATGGCCGCCTACGGCAAGACAACCAACCGGTTCCAACACCCGACGCGAACCCGTGACTCGGACCGTCTCGCCCCGAACGAGATTCGTGGTGAACACCGAACCGAGCCGATCCGGCCCGCCGCCGCCGGTGATCTCATCAGCGGGCACGAGCCCGACAAGACAAAGCGGGAGATGACATGAAACGGAAGTTCTCGAGAGCAGCCTGGTCGATTGCACCTGTGCTGCTCACGGTGTCGGTGGTCGGGCTCGGCGAGCCCGTCGCGGGTGATGGTGGGCGTCGCAGCAACGGGCCGCCGGACACCTACGTCGCGGCGTGGGATGCCGTCGGCGTGCAGGCCTTCAGTGCCGCCGGGTTGTCGCCGGCCGAGGGGCACACGATCTTTGCCTACCTGGGGGTCGCCGTCTACGACGCGGTGATGGCCGTGGAGGGTGGCTACGAGCCGTTCGCCGTTGATCTCGACGCCCCGGACGGCGCCTCGTCCCAAGCGGCGGTGCGCCACGGTGGCACGCCGGCATTCCTCGCGCACTACCTGCCTGCGCAGGCGGCCTCGATCATCGAGCCCGCCTACGTGGCATCGTTGGCCACCATCGCCGACGGCCAAGCCGAGACGGATGGTGTCGCAACCGGTAACCTTACATCGCCAGGCGATTGATCGAGCAACAATACGGCGATGGCTTCCGGGCTCCGGTGACCTACACGCCGCCGAACCCACCGATTGCGGGGGTGTGGCTGCCGACGGCACCGACGCCGCCGATCGGTCCGTACCTCGGGCTGATGGATCCGTTCAGCCTGCGTTTCGCCGACCAGTTCCGACCGGGCGGGCCGCCACCACTCGACAGCGGGCGGTGGGCACGCGACTACAACGAGGTCAAAGAGATCGGCTCCGCCACGAGCACCACGCGGACCGCCGAGCAGACGCTGTCCGCACGGTTCTGGGGTGAAGCACCCCGTGCGGCACGGCCCGTGGTTCGTTCCGCAGGTTCGTGCTCGACCACCAGCTCGACATCGTCGACGCGGCACGCTTCGAACACGATGTGGTCGGTGACCTACGCCGACGCCCTCATCGCCTGCTTCGACGCCAAGTACACGTACACGTTCTGGAGGCCGATCACCGCCATCCGAGCGCGCGACACGGACGGCAACGACGCCACCGTCGCCGACCCCGCATGGACGACGCTGCTGGCGGGCACGCCGAACCATCCCGAGTACCCGAGCGCGCACTCGTGCATCACGCCGGCCGGTGGACGTGTCATCGCCAGGTTCCTCGGGACGCCATCGGATCGACTTCACGGTCCCCAGCCTGACCGGCCTCGGCGATCGTCACTTCGCCAACGTCCGGGAGCTGAGATACGAGGTCGGCAACGCTCGCATCTGGGGCAGCATCCACTTGGCTGCCGCCGTCGACGACGGCGTCAAGATCGGCCAACACGTCGCCAACTGGGTGCTCGCCCACCACTTCCACCGATCACAGGGCTCGCAACGACGACCGCGTCGCGGGTCCGACGGCACCCACCGCCCACCCGCGACCGGTCGCCCCACGCCGGTCAGGAAGCGGTCGTATCGTGCCCGACACCGCGACCTGGCTCCGCGAGTATCGCCGGCTTGAGCCCGACCGCAGCGAGCGGCGGCAACGCCCCGCACAATCCACCGGCGCTGACCGGCTCGATAGCCGTTCTCCAATGCCCGGCACAGAGCC
>CAVZOP010000004.1:0-106604 GCA_963776935.1 Ilumatobacteraceae bacterium
GGGTTTGGTTGCAGGTCTTTGCTGGCGGGGGTTACGAAGCGGACGAGTACTACCAGATGGGCCGTGACAGGGCTGGCCAAGAGTCCCGTTCGATCCGTCGTCAGCACTGCGTCACCGACAACGGCAATGGCACGGTGTCGGTCGTCATCGATCAGGGCGTCGACGGGTTCTACCAACGGACCTTCAGTGGCCACTTCCCCGCCAACGCCCGGGTGATCCTCGAACAGCACGCCTACACCCCGTCGAAGGACGGCGAGGACTGCCGCACGGTCGGAGCCCTCACCGGCTGCCGGACCACCTGGCACTGGGACAACGTCACCGTGCAGTGACCTGACGGCGATCGTGAGATCGCCGCCGACCACCCCCCACCACGCACGAAGGGCGTGCCGTACAGCGGCCATATGGGTAAAGACTTCCTCAAGTCGACCGGCCGAACGCCGAAGACCTGGGGTGACGATGGCGCGGTTGCTGCACCGGACGCCCGATATCACAGACCCGCGTCTCGGCCGGCGGGCCCGATTGCAGCGTCGCGGCCGACTCAGCATCATCATCGGAGCGTCGCTGATGATCTCGCTGCTGACGGTGTTCGCGACATCGATCTCGCACGATGCCACGGTGAGCCGGGCAGCACTCATCGAGCGGTTCCAGTCGCGCGCCGTCCTGACCGCGTCGTTCGTCAACGGGTACGTGGAGGACCTCGCCGCGCGTGAGCACGACCAAGCGGTGCGCCTACTCTCGGGATCGGACATCTCGGCGACGGATTTCGAGACGGTCGTGCTCGCCTTCGACCTCGACGTGGCGGGCTTGTTCGACGCCCAGGGCCGCATGCTCGCGTCGTGGCCGCCCAGTCCCGAACTGCTCGGTCAACCGTTCGCCGATCGTTACGAACACATCGCCACCGCGCTGACTGGGCGCATCGGAGTATCCGGCGTCGTGGCATCCACCGTGGTGGACTCGCCCGTCGTCGCCGTCGCCGTGCCGTTCGAGACACCGAGCGGACGCCGCGTCTTCAGCGCCGCGATCCGCCCGGCCACCGGCTCGCTGCGGATCTACTTGGACACCGTCGTCCCACTCGCCGGCCGCACATACCTGATCGACGAGCTGGGCAACATCGTCGTCAGCGGCCTTTCCGGGGAGCGGATCGACGTCACGCGTGCACTGACGGCGGGCGCGCTCCTACGACTCGACGCGGCGTCCGGCGAGTTCGAGACCGACGGGATCGCCGTGACCTACGTCCGGGAGCGGGTCCCTGGTACTCCGTGGCACGTCATTCTCACGACCCCGAGCGCACTCCTGTACGAGCCGGTCGAAGACGGCTCCGATGTCTCGTGGTTGCTCTTCGCGGCGTTCGCATTCAGCGGCCTCGTCGGGCTCATCCTCTATTTCCGCCTCGCCCGATCCCACGCTGTGGCCGACGACTCGGCCCGACTCGACGCGCTGACACAACTGCCCAACCGCCGCGCCGCCGAGGAGCATCTCCATCGAACCGCCTCGTCCGCAGCACGGCATTCACAGCCCTACGGCGTGTTGATGATCGACATCGACCGGTTCAAGGACATCAATGACAACCACGGACACGAAACCGGCGATCGGGTGCTGTGCACCGTCGCCCGCACGCTGCGCGCGGCAGCGAGGGTCGAAGACGTCGTTTGCCGCTGGGGTGGTGAAGAGTTCCTCGTCGTCGTCTCCGCCACGTCGGGGGACGACATCGCCGCCGCCGCCGAACGATTCCGGGCGGCCGTCGCCGACGTGTCGGTTCCCGTCGGTCCCGCCGGACAGCTGAGCGTCACGATCAGTGTCGGCGGCGCGGTGAGCACCGATGCCGCTGCCCGAGGAGCCCTCAACGCCGCCGACGCGGCCCTGTACGCAGCGAAGCTCAGTGGGCGCAACCGGGTGGCCATCAACCGCGACGGCACCATCGACTACCCAGCGAGCGACAACGAGCCGGTCGCATCGCTTGCCGAAGTGGGGCTCTGACCGGGCGTGATGGTGGGGCTAACAAGAATCGAACTTGTGACCTCATCCTTATCAGGGGTACGGGATCAGTCTAGACCCCGACTGGCTGGGGCAGCGAAAGGCCCGACACACGCGCTGCCATTTCCATAGTTGTTACCCGGCCGGCCAGATGGACCGCGGACCGTGCGTGGCAGACGTGCGCGTTCTGACCGACCACGACGGCGATCCGCGGCGATGCGCGGCGCTGGGTCGTCGGCGGACCGGCTCCGCCGCAGCGACCCGCGCGATGCGGACCGAAGAATGCGTTTCGGTTGCATCGCCTCAACGATCAACGAGCGCTCTTGGGAAGGTGTCGCGATGCGCTCTCGTGACGTACTGACCGACCGGCCCCGGGGCCTGACCGTGGTCGATAACGACGGCAAAGGACGGCGGGGGCTGCCGCACCGTCGGCGTGCTCATCGGTGTCGGACCACCTGGAGTGGCAAGAATCAGTATGGCTGCGCTGCGGGGCAAATTGCTAATCACCCTGCGTGTTGAGAACGCGAATCCTTGCCACAGTCTGTGGTGATTCCCCGCACGATGAGGCGTACGTTCATATGCAGAGCGGCGGGAACCGGCTCGAAGTGTGTCATCAGGCCAGTTGGTTCCCTGAGACCGCACGAGGACGTAATGACCGAACCACAAGCGTTCCCCGAACCACGACACCGTGACCGGCACCACGATCGAGGCGTGTCCCTCGTGGAGATCCTCGTGTCGATCGCCTTGCTCGGCGCCGCCGTCACCGCAACGCTGACCGCACTTCGAGCGTCGGTGATCGGCACCCGAATCGAGCGCGATCATTCCAAGGCCCAGCAGTGGCTGCAGTCAGCGGCCGGCATCATCGAGGATGTCGACTTCGGCGACTGCACGTCGGTTTCGATCAGCGGCGACGAGATCCGCGATACCTACCAAGCAGCCATCGACTACGACGAGGTGACCAACCCCGATGGCGCCAAGACGCCGTACGGCTTCGACGACGGCCAGATCATCGTGGACGTCCCCGACGTGTGGAACGGCATTGCCTGGGTGAAGTTCGCCGACCAGAGCCAGTGCCTCGATGACAAGCTGCTCCGCCAACAGCGACTAACGATCAAGGTCATCAGCCCCGATGGCACGATCACCGAGACCGTGGAAGTGGTGAAACGTGACCAGCCGTGACCGCAGGTGCGGTGACGATGGCTTCACCCTTGTCGAGACGATGATCGTCCTCGGCCTCATTGGCCTGATCGCCGTCGTGATCGGCGCGACGTTCACCGTCATTGTCCGCGGCCTCCCTCCTACCGAGGCCCGCGTCGATGACGCGCGAGCTCAGCTCGGGCTCACGAACTGGCTGCCCCAGGACGTTCTCTCGGCTGCGGAGACGGGGTTCGAGCGGGGTCCGTACACCGCGCGCTGCGCAGCTGGTTCGATCCCGGCCGGTTCGGTCGGTCTGGTCCAGCTCCGGTGGTCCGAGGGCTCATCGGCCTACGTGGTCGACTATCGGTACGTGCGCCACGGCACCAGTGGAATGGGAAATATCAGCCGGTTGAGCTGCACCGCCGGTCAACCGGCGACGTCACTCACGATGACGCCGACCCTGCGCGACCTGACGGGTACCACGCAAGCCCCGGCGCCGGTCAACATCGAGCTCGTCGCCGTCACGACGGCGGCCGGCTCGCCCGGCCACCGCGGCGTCCGATTCGAGGTGGAGATCGTCGATCCCGTATCGGGCACCCGGCGCGAGTTGATCAGTCTCGACGCGACGACGGCGAATGTGGTCACGACACTGCCGGCGACGCCCACCACGAGCGTGCCTCCCGCCTCCACCACGAGCGGGCCACCAAACGACCCCCCGGTGGCCGCAGCACTGTGGATGACAGCATCGAACGACGTCGCCCAAACGATCACCGTGCCCGCGACCGATCCGGAAGGCCAGCCCTTGACCGTGACAGACATCTCCGCGCCGTCGGTGCTCGACGTGTCCGCGCTGGTCGGTCTCGACGTCAGGGTGCTGGCAACGAGCGCCACCCTCGGTGCAACGTACGACTTCGACTACGAGGTCACCGACGATGCGAACCACACGGCGTCAGGAACCGTGCACGTCACGATCGTCGAAGCGACGACGCCTCCGAGCACCTCGACCACCACGACGACCTCCACGACGACGACCACGACCACCCTGCCCTGCGCGGCGTCGATCACCTCGGTGTCGCCGGCATCGGTCCAGCGCACAGGCCAGGGGCATCTCAACAAGGACGTCGTCGTCACGATCGCCCAGAACGGCGCGTGTGCCCCCTTGGTGCTGACGTTCGATCCCGACCCCGACGACGACAACGCGGTACCAGAGCAGCTCGCGTTCGAGTCCGGGACGTCCGTGACGATCGGCAAGAACGACTACGTCTGGGATGCGGTCGGGTTCCCCGGGCACCCACTCAGCCTGCAGCAGGGCGCGAACGGATCGAGCATCGACATGGAACGGCTGGTGGTGACCTGATGAACGACTCGCAACAGGATCGAGGATCGATCCTGCCCATGGTCCTCGTGGTGACCGTCGTACTGGCACTCGTGGTCGTGGGGGTCGCAACGTATGCATCCGCCGCTCTTCGACACGGCCAGGTGGTGGAGCAGTCGGCCGATCGGCTGGCGACCGTCGACGGGGCGACGGACAATGCGCTCGAGGCACTCAGCCGAAACACGTCGCTGTGCGCCCTGTCGGCGTTGTCGTCCCAGCCGGGCGGCTACACCTACCAACTCGGCGACCAGATCAATGGGATCGATCCCACGATCAACTGCACCGCAGTCGGTGGTGGTGTCAAGGCCGTTGACGCCTACGCGGTCATCATGACGGGAGCCGGCGGGCAGACGGGACCACTCCTGACGATCGCCAACGGCGGCAGTTCCGCTCAGGCACAGAAGACGTTCGAGGGACCCGTCTACCTGGCGCGCACGCCCAACTCGTCGTCGACATCGTTCAGCGCCAATCTCACCATCAAGGACGGCGATCTCTGGTACACCGGTGCGTGCCCAGACGATCCGACGCTCGCGGCCGACCCGCACCTGAGCATCACGCCCGCGGGCTACGGCACGCAATGTGTCTCGCACGATTGGCAGACGCTCTTCGGGAGCCTGCGTCCACCGGAGTTCGACGTCGACACACTCACAACGTCGGGCACGAGCACCCCGACCGTTGACGCATTCGGATGCCAGGTCTGGGAACCGGGGCGCTACACCTCTGCCCCGGCACTCGCGAATCAGACGTACAACTACTTCAAGTCGGGCAACTACTACTTCGAGAACATCGGGAACTGGACGATCGGCAACGCGTCCGTCCTGTTCGGCTACCCAGGTGCGACCGGGCAGAGCATCCCCGGATACAACAACAGCGACACGTTCTCCACGAACCCCTGCAACGCCGCGTGGCAGGCCGACTCGCCAACGGGCGCGTCGCTGTACATGGGCGGGAACAGCTCGATCACTCTCGACAACAACTCCGCGCTCGAGATCTCGGGCGCCGACCAGGGCGACTACCGGATCGCGATCCAGACGTTGGAGTCCAAAGGTTTGCCGAGCTCGCTGACCGGCGACCAACGGGTCGTGCGGTCCGGACCGGGAACGAACAAACAGCTCTCGGTGCAAGGCCTCGTGTGGGCTCCGCACACCGGATTCGAGTTCGATCTGATCGCCAACGACGCGGTCGCCGCACTCACCGGTGGCGCCGTCGTGTCCGAACTCGTCGCCGGTGCGTCAGCCCAGGCGAACAACTTCCTCATCACGGTCGGCACCCAACCATCGACGAGCAACTTCGTTTTCACGGCGACGGCGCGGAACTCCGGAACCACGACCGTCCGCACCGTGTTGACGTATCGGACGGATGGGTTCTACGAGTTGACCAGCCGCCGCGTGCTGAACCTGACACCCGAGTGAGGTGGTCGACTTCGCCCGAAACGTCCTACGGCGTCTCGTCCCATCTCCGTGGGCCAGGCGGTCAGACGCATCCCGGTGGCCCAGTCCGCGGCCCCAGTCCGTCGCGTGGGACTGACGCGGACCCGAGGCCGAAAACAGCCGCCCGGAGGCGGCCGTTCGTCCCTCAGGCACGGGATTTTTGGGTGGGGCTAACAAGAATCGAACTTGTGACCTCATCCTTATCAGGGATGCGCTCTAACCGACTGAGCTATAGCCCCGGCAAGTAGGCGAGGCTACCGGCCCCCCTGGCGGTTCCTCAACCGGGCGGCGTGACGCTCGACGGGCGGGCCGGACCGCTGCGCGCCCCGTTCGCCGGCGGATCGAGGTCACCGTCGAGATCGAACTCGGCGGCCGGCGGCGGGCCGTCCGGCGGGCGGCGGATGACGAACCGGTCGCTGCGCGACGTGGTGTGCTCGATGACCTCTTCCTCGAGCACCGTCACGCGCACGCCGCCGACCATGTCGCTGATCAGGTTGAACAGCGTCGCGCTCAACACGCCGAGTCCGGTGAGCCCGATCACCCCGAACAGCCCAGCGATCCAGGCGTTGTGGAAGATCTCTCCGCCCTTGAGCTCGTAGCTCTCCCACCCGAACTGCGTGAACCATCGCTCGACGTTGTCGACGGTGCCGGTGTTCGACGCCACGTTCCACAACAGCACCCCGGCGGTCAGCAGCACGCCGTACAGCACGATGCTGAAGATCAGCGCCACCTTGAACGTGCTCCACGGGTCGATGTGGCGCACCACGCGTGTGACCTTGCGGACCCGCGGCCGCCGGCTGACGGTACGAAGTGCCGCCGTCCGGCCTCCTGCGACCATCGGGATCGGCACGACGACCGGGGCGTTCGTCGCGCTCTGCCATCCATCGAGCGCGTCGTGGCGCGGGCTCGTCACGACCTGCCGGGGATCCGGTTCCACGACGACGCGTGGCGCGGCCGCGCGGGGCGGACGAGGTTCTGGTTCCGACGGAACGTCGACGGTGGCCGGAATGATCTCGGGGATGTCGATCGGTCGGACCGTGCCCGGCGCCGGATCGGGGGGCGGTGCGGCGTCGGCACGGGACTTCTTGTCGAGCGTCGAGTCGAGCGCGGCCTCGAACGCGGAAGCTCGTTCGGAAGGCGCCGTCGTCGCGTCCGCCTCACCCACCTCCGCCGCCCGGCGTTCGCTCGGACTCACCAGGTCGAGTGTAGGCACCCGTCATGGGACATTCGTCGCGCGTGCGCGTGCAACGGCATCTCCGACCCGGACCTCGACGACGACGTCCGAACCCACTTGTGCCCAACTCACGAGCGTCGCCCCGTTGGCCGTCGCCAGTTCGATCGCCGCTGCCGGCCCACCCTCCACCGCCGCCAGCGCGGCCGCATCGGCCGCCGATCGGGCGCGACTCGCATCGAGCAGGTCGCCCGACAACGCCGCGAGCGCGGCTCCGCCGGCGGCGGTGAACGCCACCGAGACGATCACGACCATCACCACCGCCGACCCGCGATCGCGACTCGACATCAGCCCCTCCGATCTTCTCGATTCGAGGCAGGCCGTGCTGCGAGGCGGGCCGTACGCCCGAGGTGCTGGCGATCAGTCGTCGCCCGACAGGATCGGCGCGACCGAGGCGACCGTCTGTCCGTCGTCGAGGTTCATCACGCGCACACCCGTGGCATCACGACCCTGCGACGAGATCTGGCGAACCTCCATGCGGATCGTGACACCACCCGACGACACGGCGACGATCTCGTCGTCGAGGCCGACCATGAACGCCGCCACGACCTCGCCCTTCTTGCCCGTGAGCCGGATGCCGATCACGCCCTGCCCGCCGCGGGTCTGACGATTGAAGCGGTCGAGTTGGGTGCGCTTGCCGTAGCCCTCCTCGGTGATCATCAGGATCGCGGTGTCGTCGCGCGCGACATCGACGGAGACGACCTCGTCGCCGGCGCGCAGCTTCATGCCACGCACGCCGGCCGCGGCGCGACCCATCGGGCGCACGTCGCTCTCGGCGAACCGGATCGTCGTGCCCTTGCGGCTGACCATGAAGATGTCGTCCTCGCCGGACGTCTCGATGACCCGCACGAGCTCGTCGCCGTCGTTGAGGTTGATGGCGATCAGACCGTCGCGCCGGCTCGAGTCGTAGGCGTCGAACGACGTCTTCTTCACCGTGCCCTTGCGGGTGGCGAAGAACAGGTAGCGCTCGGTGGCGAAGTCGCGGGTGTCGATGATCGCCTGGATGGTCTCGCCCGCCTGCATCGGCAGCAGGTTGACGATCGGCATGCCCTTGGCGGTGCGCTCACGCTCGGGGATGTCCATCGCCCGTAGCCGGTAGACGCGGCCGCGGTTGGAGAAGAACAACAGGTGGGCGTGGGCGGTGGTGAAGATCACGTGCCGCACGATGTCGTCGGTCTTCAGCCTGGCGCCGCTGACACCACGACCACCCCGGCCCTGGGTCTTGAACGAGTCGGCCTGCACCGACTTCACGTACTGCGCCTCGGTCATCACGACGACGAGCTCCTTGTCGTCGACGAGATCCTCGATCGACATCTCGCCGTCTTCGAGGCTGATCGTGCACACGCGCGGTGTCGCGAACTCCTCGCGGATCGCGCTCAGCTCGTCCTTGATCACGGTGCGCAGACGCTTGTCGTCGGCGAGGATCGCCATCAGGTCCTCGATGCGCGCCCGCACGTCGGTGAGCTCGGTCTCGAGATCGATCCGCGACAGTCGGGTCAGCTGACGCAACTGCAGGTCGAGGATGTCGACCGCCTGCGCCTCACTGAACTCGAACGGCTCGGCCATCAGTGCCGTCTTGGCCGCGACTGCGTCGTCGCTCGCCCGGATCAGGGCGATGATCTGGTCGATGACGTCGAGCGCCTTGAGGCGGCCTTCGAGGATGTGCTCGCGGCGGCGGGCCTTGTCGAGCCGGAAGTTGGATCGACGGGTGATCACCTCGATCTGATGCTTCACGTAACCGACGAGCGCCTCACGCAAGCCCAGCGTGCGCGGCACGCCATCGACGAGGGCGACCATGTTGATCGAGAACGACGACTGCAGCTGGGTGAGCTTGAACAGGTTGTTCATCACCACGTTGGCGTTGGCGTCGCGCTTGAGCGACACGACGAGGTGGGTCTTGCCGCCGGCCGAGCCGTCGTTGACGTCGGCGATGCCGTCGAGGTCTCCCCCGTCGACGAGCTCTTGGATGCGTGCCGCGATCGACGAGCAGCTCGTCTGGTACGGCAGCGCCGTGACGACGATCTCGTAGCGACCGTTGCGACCCTTCCTCGATGGTGGCCGTCGCCCGCATCTTCACGCTGCCGCGCCCGGTGCGATAGGCGTCGATGATGCCGGCCCGTCCGAGGATGCTCGCGCCGGTCGGGAAGTCAGGTCCCTTGACCCACTGCATCAGCTCGTCGGAGGTGGCGTCGGGGTTGTCGATCAGGTGGATCGTGGCGTCGATGACCTCGCCGAGGTTGTGGGGCGGGATGTTGGTCGCCATGCCGACGGCGATGCCCTGACTACCGTTGACCAACAGGTTCGGGAACCGCGCCGGCAGCGCAACCGGCTCCTCGGTCTGGCCGTCGTAGTTGGGAATCATGTCGACGGTGTCTTCGTCGATGTCGGCGAGGAGTTGCATCGCCAACGGGTGCAGCCGGCATTCGGTGTAGTGATTGACGAACCCTCCGGCGAGGAACGAGTGGTCGTCGCTGTCGACGCGGACCGAGTAGACGGGGGCCGGCTCGTCATCATCGACCGCAACAACGGTCTCGAACCGGTAGCCCGAATCCATCACCGGCAGGATCGTGCTCAGGATGTCGGGATCCTTGATGTGGTCGATGATCCGCAGCCGTTCGCTGTCCCATCGCTCGACGCGATCGAAGTTGTGCTGAACCAGCCACTTGCGACCGGACCCGCGTGTCGAACGGAAGCTCGGAACGCACGAAGGCGGCCACGAACGGGACGTGGTCGGAGCTCAGGCGATGCGGGCGGACCGGCGCATGAGAGATCAGCGACTTGAGCTTGGCCTGCTTCGTGGCGAGGAATCCGACCCGTTCGGCGAACGCTCGGCAGTTGCGCAACCCGGAAATGATCAGACGGTGTTCGATAGCGCCGCTGGAGCGCGTGTACTGCCGACGCGAGGCGATGATGCCGAACTCGGCGAGCATCTCCTGGAGCTCACGCCCCAACGTCTCGCTGTACGTCGTGTATTGCACGGTGAAGCCGTCGTCGGCCACTCGAGGGCTGCCATCGCCTTCGAAGCAAGCCATGAGGAACGCCCGCTTGACTCCCGGTCCGCCGCGCCACACGACTTCGGGCACGAACTTGTCAGCGGCCCGTTTACCGATCATCTCAGCCAGCGGACTCGATCGGAATTTCTCCAGGTTCTGGATATCGAGCTCGTGAATCTCCTTACGGTCGACACGGGTCTGACGCGACGAGAGATACCGCTGACCGCCGACGAGCGCGTCGTAGGCGAAGACGACATCATCGAAGAACGACTTGTCCGTGTTGTTGAAGCCGGCCCGCTCGGAGGACGCCCACCCCTCGCTGACCCACGCGCCACACAGGACACCCAGCATCGACTCCTGGGCGGTCGGAACGACGTTCGTCCATGCGTTCCGGGCGACACACACGACGGTGCCGGGGGTGATCTCGTCGAGTTGCAGCCACTGGAACATCGGAACACCGGCCACCGGCACCAGACACAACAGGAGGTGGTTGTGGCTGCCCCGGAGACTGAATCCGAACTTCGTCGTCAGCCGTTTGGTCGGGTGGACGCCGGAGTTGAAGACCTTGCTGGCGCGCACCGGCTTGCCGTCGCGATCGAGTACTTCAAAATCGACATCGCGCTCAGAGTTGAGCGGTGCGTCGACCAGATCGCCGATCCGCACACTCGAACCATTCGCGAGACGAATGCGCGTGTCGCCGGTGACGCAGTATCTGCTCGCGGCCGGTCCGAAATCCGGACTGCCATAGTTGCCGTGGAAATCGACCAGCGGGTGGCGGAGCGAGAACGGCTGCGCCATCCGGACGAGGGCGTCGTAGATCGCGCTGTCGCCGTGTGGGTGGTAGTTCGCCATCGTGTCGCCCGAGACACGGGCGCACTTCACGAACGGGCGATCGGGGCGGAACCCCTGCTGCTCCATGTCCCAGATGATCCGGCGGTGGACCGGCTTGAGGCCGTCGCGCACGTCGGGGAGCGCGCGCGACATGATGACCGACATCGCGTACTCGAGGAACGAGTTCTCCATCTCGTCCTGGAGCTGGATCGGCTGGATCGGGTCGTCAGCGGTGCCGATCAGATCGTCGTCGGTCGGGGGGATCGGGGTATCAGACATGGCGAGGATTCCGTGATCTAGAAGTCGAGGTGGCGCACGTCGCGCGCGTTGGTGGTGATGAAGTTGCGGCGGCTCTCGACGTCGTCACCCATGAGCGTGCTCACGATGTGATCGGCCTCGGCGGCCTCCTCGACGTTGACCTGCAGGAGGGTGCGCGTGGAGGGATCCATCGTGGTCCCCTTCAGCTCCTCCCAGTCCATCTCGCCGAGACCCTTGAGGCGCTGGAAGTCCTTCTTGTGGTTCGGTCGCTCGACGAGGAAGCGGGCCTTGGCGACGTCGTCTTTCAGGTACACCTTCTCCTTGCCGACGACGGTGGAGTACAGCGGCGGCTGCGCGATGTAGACGTAACCCGACTCGACCATGTCGCGCATCTGGCGGAAGAAGAACGTCAGCAGCAGCGTGCGGATGTGGGAGCCGTCGACGTCGGCGTCGCACAGCGCGATGACCTTGTGGTAGCGGGCCTTGGTGACGTCGTACTCCTCGCCGACGCCGGCACCGATCGCCGTGATCAGGGCCTGGATCTCGTTGTTCTTGAGCATCTTGTCGACGCGGGCCCGCTCGACGTTGAGGATCTTGCCGCGGATCGGCAGGATCGCCTGGTTGAACGGGTTGCGGGCGTCGAGCGCGGTGCCACCCGCCGAGTCGCCTTCGACGATGAACAACTCGCTCTCGTCGGCGTTCTTGCTGGCGCAGTCCTTGAGCTTGTCGGGCATGCCGGCACCCGACAGCGCGGTCTTGCGCCGGATCGCGTTGCGGGCGTTCTTGGCCGCGAGGCGTGCGAGGGACGCCGCGATCCCCTTCTTGACGACCTTGTTGGCCTCGGTGGGGTTCTCCTCGAGCCACTCGGCGAGTCGCTCGTTGGTCGCCTTCTGGACGAACGAGCGCATCGGGACGTTGCCGAGCTTGGCCTTGGTCTGGCCTTCGAACTGCGGGTCGCGCAGCTTGCACGAGATGATGGCCGTGAGGCCCTCGCGAATGTCCTCGCCGAGGAGGTTGTCGTCTTTCTCCTTCAGCAGGTTCTTCGCTCGCGGGTACTTGTTGATGACCGACGTGAGCGCCGTCTTGAAGCCCTCGACGTGCATCCCGCCCTCGATGGTGGAGATGCCGTTGGCGTAGCCGTGGATGCCCTCGTAGTAGCCGGTGTTCCACTGGATCGCGATGTCGAGGGTCTGACCACCCTCGCCGTCGTCGTCCTCGAACGAGCAGACCTTCGAGAACAAGGGCTCCTTGGAGCCGTTGAGGTGCTTGACGAAGTCGATCAGGCCGCCCTTGTACTGGAACGTGACCTTCTGTTCCTTGCCCTCGCGCTCGTCGGTGAACACGATCTCGAGGCCCTTGTTGAGGAACGCCATCGTCTGCAGCCGTTCGAGCACGGTGCGGGAGACGAACTCGACCCCCTCGGCGGCGAAGATCGTGGGATCGGGCCAGAACGTGACCGTGGTGCCCGAGGTGCGGCGGAAGCGGCCCGACTTCGGCGTGTCGCCGACCGCCTGGAGCCGGCCCTGGGGCTTGCCACCCTTGGCGTACTCCTGGTGGTAGCGCGTGCCGTCGCGGTCGATCTCGACGATGAAGCGCTCGGACAAGGCGTTGACGACGCTGACGCCAACGCCGTGGAGACCGCCCGAGACCTTGTAGCCGGTGCCGCCGAACTTGCCGCCGGCATGGAGCACGGTGAGCACGACCTCGACGGCGCTCTTGCCCTTGTGGGGACCGCTCGGGTAGGCGTCGACGGGGATGCCGCGACCGTTGTCGTCGACCCGGCAGCCACCATCGGCCTGCAACGTGACGTCGATGCGGGTGCAGTACCCCGCCATCGCCTCGTCGACGGCGTTGTCGACGACCTCCCAGATCAGGTGGTGGAGCCCGGCGAGGCCGGTCGAACCGACATACATGCCCGGTCGCTTGCGCACCGGATCGAGCCCTTCGAGGACCTGGATGTCCTTCGCGTCGTAATCGGTGACCGTTTTCCGACCGTTTTTCGGGGACTCAGGGGCGGTTGACACGCGTACCTCGATGACTGCTGGAGCTCGCGAACTGGGGTGCTCGCCTCGGACGATCACACCGTCGATACGCTGGCGGAATTCGGGCCTCTGGGGGGCCGAGGGGGGCGAACGAACGACGTGATCGCAACGCCTCTCATCCTACCAGCGGGGTGTCACGTCGATCGCGGTTCCCGGTGCGTTCTGAGACCCATTTCTCAGTCCCGCGACGCCTTCACGGCGGCCGCGATCCGAGCCCCGTCAGCGCCAGTGCCGACCCGCTCGCGCACCGCCTTGATCACCACGCCGGTGCCCTTGGGGCCGGTGACTCCGTCGGCGGCTGCCCGGGCGATCTCCTCGGCCACGATCGCCTGGAGCTCGTCGTCGCCCATCGCGGCGGGCAGGTAGCGCTCGATGACGCCTCGCTCGGCCAGCTCCTTGGACGCCGACTCGGTGCGCCCGGCGGCGGCGTAGACCTCGGCGGCCTCGGTCCGCTTCTTGGCCTCGGAACGGAGCACGTCGATCACCTGATCGTCGGCGAGCTCGACCGCCTCGGTCCCGGCGACAGCGGCGTTCATCAGCGCCGCTCTGAGCATCCGCAGTGTCGACGTCACGACCTCGTCACGGGCCTTCATGGCCGCCGTCAGATCGTGCTGCAACTGGTCCTCGAGCCTGCTCATCGATCAAGCATGCCGTGCGATCGACGAAACCCAGACGAGCGCGCTCAAGACCCGCGCCACCAGCCCGATATAACGAACATGGATCTGACGGACACGATCACCGACGACCGCGAGGACGGCGCCACCAGCGGCGTCCCGACGTTGCCGACACTTCCGACCCTGCCGCCGGCACCCGTGCTCCCTGCGACGCCGACCGCCGACGTGGCGGTGGCGACCCCGATGTCGTTGCCACCCTTGCGCGCGAATCCGGCCGCCAACGCCTCCTACGGGGTCATGCCCAAGCCACGCGCCGGCGAGCCCTCCCCCGCCGCGCTCCAGGCCGCCGAGCAACGCCGCCAGGTGAAGAAGCGGCGCCGGATCCGCCGCATCGCGATGCTCGTGGTCGCGATCGCGATCGGCGTCGCCGCCGGTCCTCCACTCGCCAGCTGGATCGCCGACAACCTCGACTCCGCCGGCTCGACCAAGACCGAGTCACCAGCACCAGCCACGACTGAACGCCGCTGAACCGGCAGGCTCGGACCCGTCGTTCAGAACCGAAGACCCGGTTCGGGAAGCGGCGCCCAAGACCTCGCGGGGCGCAACGCCAGACCCGAACCCGTCGTTCAGAACCGAAGACCCGGTTCGGGAAGCGGCGCCGAAGACCTCGCGGGCGCACCGGCAGGCTCGGACCCGTCGTTCAGAACCGAAGACCCGGTTCGGGAAGCGGCGCCGAAGGCGCTTCGCTTCCCGGAACTAACGCGGCCGGTAGACGCGCACTTCGACGCCGCTGACCTCGACACCGGTCACGGTCAACAGGCGCTCGCGGATCGTGTTCGACAGCAGTGCGATCTGCGTCGCCCAGGCCGGCTCGTCGACCTCCACGACGAGCACGCCGGCGTCCAGACGCACCGGGCGGGCGTGCGCCGCGACCTGCGGCCCGACAGCTTCCTCCCAGCGCCCGAAGACTCCCCCGACCTCGCGGCGACCCGGACCCCGCAACGATCGCACCACCTCGTCGAGCGAGGCCGAGATCGGGATCGGGTCACGGTCGGTCACGGAATCACGGCTCCTGCCTCGATGTGTAGCACGCGATCGGGCCGGGCGGCCTCCGGGAGGGGGTTGGCGGTCGTGATGACCACTTGCCCGGGTGGCAGGTGCTCGAGCAACGCGCGAGCACGCCGCGGATCGAGCTCCGACAAGACGTCGTCGAGCACGAGCACTGGTGTCGAACCGGTCCGCTCGGCGACCAGCCGGTGGGCGGCCAACCGCAACGCCAGCGCGAACGTTCGTTGCTCGCCCTGAGACGCGTGGGTGCGCACCGGGAGCCCGTCGAGCGTCAGCACCAACTCGTCGCGATGCGGACCGATCGTCGAGACCCCCCGCCGCAAGTCATCGGACCGCGCCTCGGCGAGCGCGGCGGCGAGCCCGGCGCGGCGCCACGGTGGTTCGTACCCGAGCCCGACGGCGACTGGAGCACCGGCGAGCTGTTCGTAGGCCTCGGCGACCATCGGCTCGCAGCGGGCGACGAGTGTCGCCCGCGCGTGACCGAACTTCTCGCCGGCATCGGCGAGCTTGGCGTCCCAGACGTCGAGCGACATCTCGATCTCGTCGGTGGATCGCCCACCCGCTTGCTTGAGCAACGTGTTCCTCTGCCGCACGATGCGGTCGAGCTCGAGCCTCAACGCGTCATACTTGATTGCAAGTGCAACGAGTGTGTCGTCGAGGAATTGTCGGCGTTCC
This sequence comes from Ilumatobacteraceae bacterium, assembly GCA_963776935.1. Lineage (GTDB taxonomy): Bacteria > Actinomycetota > Acidimicrobiia > Acidimicrobiales > Ilumatobacteraceae > JALOLG01. The sequence goes on from CAVZOP010000004.1 coordinate 15,629, forward strand.
GAAGGTGCGCCCTTCACGATCACGAGATCGTCGGGCGAGAAGACGGTGACGCGGACGATGCCGAGAAGATCACGGGCGCGGCCGAGGTGCTGGCGATTCACCTGCACTCGATTGCGACCGTTGGGATTGATCTCGGCCTCGATCAGCGACTCGCGTTCGGTCTCGTCGCGGACGGTCGCTCGGATCACCGCCGCGCCGGCACCGACACGGACCATCGCATCCGCCGGCGCACCCCGCATGCTCGACAATGTCGCGAGGTACGCCAGGGCCTCGGCGAAGTTGGTCTTGCCCTGCCCGTTGTCACCGATCACCGCCGTCACGCCCGTGGTCAGATCGAACGTAGCGGCGGAGTAGTTGCGGAAGTCGACGAGCTCCAGGCGTTCGACGATCACGTCACGGGACGCGAACAGGCATCAACAGGTAGAGGTAGTCGTCGTGACCGACACCTCGAAGCACCGCCGGCTTCATGGGGTCGAGCGTCGACAGCGTCACCTCGTCCCCTTCGACCGCCTCGACACCAGCGGCGAGGTAGTCGGGGTTGAACGCCACGGTCATCTCGGTGCCCGAATAGTCGGCGTCGATCTCCTCGGCGGCATTGCCGACATCCTGCGTGATGGCGGTGAGCTGCATGGTGTCGCCACCGAGCGCCAGGCGCACCGGCGTGGAGTCCTGGGCGAGGATCTTGACCCTGCGCAGCGCCTCGAGCAGCGCCTCTCGACCGACCTTCAACGTGTTCGGGTACGACGACGGCAGCAGGTTGCGATAGTTCGGGTACTCGCCCTCGATCAGGCGCGTCGTGAGTTTCGTGGCACCCGCCTCGAACACGGCCTCACGCGCTCCGAGCCGCACCACGAGCGACGGCGACCCGCCGAGGATCCGCTGGAGCTCGTTCAGGGCGCGACTCGGCACCAGGACCTTCTGGCCGGCGGACAGCATCGACGACTGCGGAAGATCGCGTACGGCGAGCCGGTAGGAGTCGGTTGCGACCATCTTGACGCCGTCGTCCTCCGACGACAGCAGCACACCGGTGAGAACGGCGCGCGCGTCGTCGCCGCTCGCAGCACGGACGACCTGGCGCAACGCATCCGCGACCTGTGCGCTTTCGAGTGTGACCGGCTCGGCATCCGGCTCGGCCTGGGTCGGATAGTCACCGAGTGACAAAGGGCGAACGGAGAACTGTGATCGGCCAGCCGTGATGCTCATCTCGTCGTCGCGGAGCGCGACCTCGACCGCCCCGCTCGGCATCGCTTTGACGATGTCGGCGACGAGTCGCGCCGGCACCACGACTGACCCGTCCTGTTCGCCACCGACGGGAACCGTGAGTCGGATCGTCAACTCGAGATCGGTGCCGGTCACCGTGAGCTCATCACCCACGACGTCGAGGCGAACCCCGGACAGCACGGGAAGTGTGCCAGTGCGACTGGTGGCCGCCCGTCCCGCGGTGGCCAGAGCATCGGCCAAGATCTCGCGCTCGCAACGGAACTTCACAGTGCCGCCCTTCCCCTCGTGCAGTGTTCTGACAAGACAGTGGTGGTAGTAGGTGCTGTGGATTGTGGACAACCCACCATCGACCGAGCGTAGAGCGTGGATGGTTGTCGGCCGGTTGTCCCCGTTCGTCCCCAGGTTCCAGATGACACAGCTGTGATTCGGTGGACGACCGACAGTTGTCCACTTGTCGGTGCACTGTGATCGCGCCCGTGCTCACCACACCGTCCACAGTCGTCGTCTGTGACCGCGGATGTGGTCATGACTTCAAACGCTGTTGGAGATCGGTGACCTGTTCGTAGATCTGCTTGCGCTCGCCCATCTGGCGCTGGATCTTCTCGACGGCGTGGATGACGGTCGTGTGATCGCGCCCGCCGAACAGCCTGGCGATGCTCGGGTAGCTGAGGTCGGTCATGTCGCGGAACACGTACATCGCGATCTGGCGCGCCGTCACGAGCGGCCGCTGACGACTCTTGCCCTTCAGCGCATCGATCTCGAACCCCAAGATGCTCGCCATCTCAGCGAGTAGCTCGGCGTCGGTGCGCGGCTTGAGCGTCGACTCCGACAGCAGGTCGGCGAGTTGTTGTTGCGCGAGCTCGGTCGTGATCGACACCTGGTTCAAGCTGGCGAAGGCGGTGACGCGGATCAACGCCCCTTCGAGCTCACGGATGTTGGTGCTGATGTGGCTGGCGATGAACTCGAGCGTCTCGGCCGGGACCGGCACGCGATCGCGTTCTGACTTGTTGCGCAAGATCGCCAGTCGGGTCTCGAGATCGGGCGGCTGGATGTCGGTGATGAGGCCCCACTTGAACCGGCCCCGCAATCGCTCCTCGAGCGTCGGGATGGCGTCGGGCACGCGGTCACTCGAGATGACGATCTGCTTGTTGGCCCCATGGAGCGCGTTGAACGTATGAAAGAACTCCTCTTGCAGGCCTTCTTTGCCTTCGAGGAACTGCACGTCGTCGATGAGCAGGACGTCGACGTCGCGGTAGCGGCGGCGCAGTCCGGCCATCGCGTTGGACCGGATGGCGTCGACGTACTCGTTCATGAACGTCTCGGTCGAGACGTATCGCACCTCGTGGTGCTGGTAGTTGTGATGCACGTAGTGGCCGATGGCGTGCAGCAGATGGGTCTTGCCGAGCCCCGCCGAGCCGTAGATGAACAGCGGGTTGTAGGAACGGGCCGGCGTCTCGGCGACGCGCAGGGCGGCCGCCAACGGGAACTGGTTCGAGGCTCCCTTGACGAACGTGTCGAACGTGTAGCGCGGGTTGAGTCCGGCCTCGTCGAGCGCGGCGTCACTCGAGAACCCGTCGGTCGACCGTCGGCCGTTGCCGTTGTCGGCGCTGTACACCGAGGGGTCGACCAAGAGCTCGTCGAAGGACGCCTCGGCGCCCGACTCGCCGGGCCCGATCTGGACGTCGAACCGGCGGCCACCGATCCCGATCTCCTCCATCGCCGCGGTGACGATCGCCAGGTACCGGTTGAGGATGCGGTCGCGAGCGAGGGTGCTCGGGACCTGGACGACGAGTGCGGAGCTGTCGGAGAGCACCGGCACGACATCCTGGAATGTCGAGAACCACACCGATTCGGTCAGTTGAGCGCGCAGAAGCTGTGCGACGGCGGTCCACACCTCCTCTTCGTCGATCAACGTGTACCTCCGCGGGCCTTGGGTGTTCGGGTGCCTTCGTGTTGCGATCCGATTGCGTTCCGTTCACGGTTCGTCGGGGCATTCGACCAGCGTGATGGCACGTCCACACGGTTGTCCACAGCTGTGGACAACAATGCGCCGGGTAAGGCCGACGAACCGTAGCACGGCTCCGGGGAGACCCGACAACGTCCCTGGTCGGCTCGTTGTGGGCCCGCGAATTGGTCCCTGGTTGCCAGGTAGCCCGTGTCACCCCTAGCCTTGAAAGGTCGGGGTGCGCGGCAGTGCGCACCCCTGGTCGAGCCTGGTCAGCGACGCTGGCCAGCCCGCCTGGTCATCGTGACCAGGCCGTCGAGGAGGTCGGCGTTGAAACGTACGTTCCAGCCCAACAATCGCCGTCGTGCCCGCAAGCACGGCTTTCGCGCCCGGATGAGCACACGCGCCGGGCGCGCCGTGCTCAAGAACCGGCGCGCCAAGGGCCGCGCTCGCCTGTCGGCTTGACGAACCGGATCCGCGAACGCCACGCGTTCGATCGCCTCCGTCGTGACGGTACGCGGGTCCAGAGCACGTCGTTGTGGTGCAACTTCTTGTCCGATCCACTGGTGACGCCGTCGTGCACGGCGTTCGCGATCAGCCGCGCCTTCGGTCCGGCGGTGGCGCGCAACCGGTTCCGCCGGCGCCTGCGGGCGTTGCTGAGGACGCGCCAAGCATCGGACCCCCTTCCCCCGGGCCTGTTGCTGATCGGCGCCCGGCCCGGCGCAGCCGAACTGACGTTCGATCAGCTGCGGGCCGAGCTCGAGCAGCTGCTCGATCGGCTGCCGCGCTGCCCATGAACGATGCCGTGACGCGTCCGCAGGCGTGGCTGCTGGCGGCGATCAACTGGTATCAGCGCGCCGCCGAGGGCCGGCCGTCACCGTGCCGGTTCTACCCGTCGTGTTCGAGCTACGCCCACGAGGCGCTCCACGTCCACGGCACCGCACGCGGCTTGCTGTTGACCCTGCGCCGGCTGGCGCGCTGCCGTCCGTTCGGACCGTCCGGCTTCGACCCCGTCCCCGACGTCGCCTCTCGTCAGAAAGCCTGATCCGATGATCGCTGGTGTGTTCGAAGTCCCTGCGTGGGTGCTCGACTGGTTCTACAGCTTCACCCACAGCTACGCCGCCGCGATCGCGCTGATCGCGGTGCTCGTGATGATCCTCGTGACCCCGCTCAACTTGAAGAGCACCAAGGGGATGCTCGAGATGCAGCGGCTGGCGCCCGAGATGCGCAAGCTCCAGGCCGAGCACCGTGGCGATCGCCAGAAGCTCAACGAAGAGATGATGAAGCTCTACCAGGAGCACAAGGTCAACCCGATGGCCTCGTGTCTGCCGCTGGTCGCCCAGATGCCCGTGTTCATCATCATGTTCCGGATCCTGCACGGCCTGACCTACGAGCCCGGCGGGGGCAATCAGGTCATCGCCGAGGCGGTCCTTCGCGCCGGCAACGCACCCAACCCCGATCGGGTCGGCTTCCTCCCCCGCTATCTCTCCTTCGATTCCGAGCTCTACCAATCGCTCGTCCGTGCGACCGAGATGAAGTCGTTGGGGCTCGATCTGGCCCTGTCGCCCGCCGAAGCGCTGGCTGACGACTTCGCCCGGGGCCTGATCTACGCCGCGCTCGTCGTCGTCCTCGGTGCCCTGTACTTCTTCCAGCAGCGGATGGTCGCCGCCCGTGCTTCGGTGAGCCCGACGATGTCGCCCGGTCAGCAGAAGCTGATGCAGTACCTGCCGGTCGTGTTCGCGATCTTCCAGATCTTCTTCCTGCTCGGCCTGGTGATCTATTACATCGTGCAGTCGATCCTGCGGATCCTGCAGCAGGTCTACATCACCAAGCGCTTCTACGGCCACGACGAGGCCCTCGGCCGACAGGCTCAGCGGGCCGGCGAACAGGCCCGGGAGATCGCCAAGCAAGATGGTGGTGGCGGCGGGATGCTGGCGCAGGCGCGCCGCGACCTGGCCGATCCCAAGAAGTCTGCTGGCAAGCAATCGGGTGGCAAACAGCCGGCCGGCAAGCAATCCGCCGGCAAGGCCAAGGACGACGGTGGACCGGCACGACCTGCCGACACCAGGCGCACCACCGCGCCCAAGAGTCGTCCGACACCGACCAATCGCGCCGCGTCATCCTCGCGACCTGGTGGCAATCGTCCCAAGAGCCGCAAGAAGCGCTGAGAGTCAGTACGAACGGAGCAATCATGGAATGGGTGGAGACGACGGGCAAGACGGTCGCCGAGGCCAAAGAGACCGCCCTCGACCGGCTCGGGGTGGCTGACGACGACGCTGAGTTCGAGATCCTGGAGGAGCCGCGCAACGGCCTGTTCGGTCTCATCCGCGGTGAGGCGAGGGTCCGGGCCCGGATCCGGCCGACCGAGGCGCGCCCGAAGCAGGAGCGTCGGCGCGGGCGCGGCGACCGTCCCGGCCCGCGCACCGACACCCACGCCGATGGCACCAGCGACGAGCCGGGTGCACAGCCACGGCCGGAGTCCCGGCCGGCGCGCCGGCCGTCCGAGGCGGGACGCGACCGTCCCGCACGCGAACGGGCGCCACGTTCGAATGATCGCCAACGCGGCCCGCGCAGCGGTGATGGCACCCAACCCGCCAACTCGGACGGGCCGCAGGACCCACCGGTCGATCCTGCTGCCGTCGGTGCCGCGGCGGTCGCCTTCGTCGAGGGTTTGGTCGATGCGTTCGGCCTCAGCGGCACGACCGAGCTCACGTCCGTCGACAGCGAGTTCGAGGTGTCCGTGGCGGGTGACGACCTCGGCCTGCTGATCGGCCCCGGCGGTCGCACGCTCGCCGCCGTTCAGGATCTTGCTCGGGTCGCCGCCCAACGCCGGCTCGGCGACCACGAGACCCGCCTGCGGGTCGACGTCGCCGGGTACCGCGAGCGGCGCCGCGCCGCCCTCGAGCGTTTCGCCCGCAATGTTGCCGCTCAGGTGGTCGAGACAGGGAATGCCCTGGCGCTCGAGCCGATGCCGTCGGCCGACCGCAAGGTCATCCACGACGTGCTGGCCACCATCGACGGCGTCGGGAGCCACTCCGAAGGCGACGACCCGACCCGCCGAGTCGTGGTGACGCTGTCCTGAACGCGGGTGGCCGCCGCGCCGACGGCTCGATCGGTGACCTGCTCGACACGCTGCGGTCGGCGCAGCGGCTGGGACTCCTCGGCGCACGTCCGGTCGAAGAAGTCGTCGAGCACGCCCGCGAGTTCGTCCGGGCGCTCGCGACGACGGTCGCGCCCGACGAGGTCGCGGACGAGTCGACCCGAGGCGCTCGTCCGACGGTGGTCGACATCGGCAGCGGGGGAGGGATCCCGGGGTTGGTGGTGGCCCACGACCGCCCGGACCTCGCCGTGACGCTCGTCGACCGACGGCAGAAATGCGCCGATTTCCTCGAGCGATCGGTGGCGGCGCTCAGGTTCCGCGATCGAGTGTCCGTGCGGTGCTGCGACACCCGTGTGTTGATCCAAGCCGGCGAGCGGTTCGACGCGGTGACCGCGAGGGGTTTCGGACCGCCTTCGCAGACGCTCAGAGTGGCGGCCGAGCTCGTGCGAGCGGGTGGCCGGATCGTGATCAGCGAGCCACCAGTCGGCGATCGCTGGTCGTCGAGTGAGGTCGAAGCGTTGGGCCTTGCCCACCATCGCGACGGTGCGGTCGTCATCTTCACCCGGCTCCCGCCGACGGCGGGAACGTGACGTGCCCGAGTCCGGACAGAACGGTGGGGTCGCACCGTGGGGGTGTGCCCGGGTCCGGACAGGTGGGGTCGCACCGTGGGGTGTGCCCGAGTCCGGACCGAGTGTGAAATGGGCTCGCATCGGGCGAGTCGCGGCGTTGCCCCAGCGTGTCGACCGTGGCGGAATGTTTCACGTGGAACAATTGGCGCGGATTTCGATGTCGGGGGCCGGTCTCGAGGGGGTGTCCGCGGTTCGAGGTGTTCCACGTGAAACAATTTCGGTGTGGGTCGTCACGCGTGGTTCGGTCGCCGGGAGTCCTTGCTTCAGGAAGGGCCCACCGACCAGTCTGTGGACATCATGGAGCCTGAACCCGACGAGCCCGACGCGCCCACGAGTGGGCGAGCGCTGCCGAGGGTGATCGCCGTCGCCAACCAGAAGGGCGGAGTGGGCAAGACGACCACGGCGATCAACGTCGGCGCTTGCCTCGCCGAGCTCGGTCTGCGCACACTGATCATTGACCTCGATCCGCAGGGCAATGCCTCCACCGGGCTGGGCATAGAGAACCGCGGCCTCGAGAGCTCGATGTATCACGTGTTGATGCACGACGTGCCACTCGAGAACGTGATCGAGCCCACCGATGTCAAGCACCTGTTCGTGGCGCCGGCGAGCCTCGATCTGGCGGGTGCCGAGATCGAACTGGTGTCGACGTTCAGCCGTGAGACCCGTCTTCGCCGGGCGATCGAGGCCGTGCTCGGTGACTACGACTACATCCTGATCGACTGCCCACCGACCCTCGGTCTGTTGACGGTCAACGGCCTGGCAGCCGCGTCCGAGGTGCTCGTGCCGATCCAGTGCGAGTACTACGCGCTGGAGGGGCTCGGGCAGTTGTTGCGCAACGTCGATCTCGTGCGCCGCAATCTGAATCCCACGCTGGAGGTCTCGACGATCGTGTGCGTGATGTACGACGCCCGGACCAAGCTCGCCGATCAGGTGGTCGACGAGGTCCGCGCCCACTTCGGCGACAAGGTCGTGAAGGCCGTGGTGCCGCGCAACGTTCGGCTGTCGGAGGCCCCGTCGTTCGGGCAACCGATCATCACATTCGACAGCAAGTCCCGAGGAGCGATCGCCTACCGCGATGTCGCCAAGGAGGTCCACGATGGCGCGGCGTAGCGGACTCGGCAGAGGACTCAGCTCGCTGATTCCGCCGGGGCCGGTCGAGGGAGGGGTGACGTCGGACGGTTCCGATCGGCCCTACCTCACCGACATCCCGGTGGCCGACATCAGCCCCAACCCGCACCAGCCGCGTGTCCACTTCGACGAAGAGTCACTGATCGAGCTGGCCTCGTCGATCGCCCAGATCGGCGTGCTGCAGCCGATCCTGGTGCGCCCCGTCGACGAGGACCGGTTCGAGCTGATCGCCGGCGAACGACGCTGGCGGGCGGCCGGTCGCGCCGGGCTGGCGACGATCCCGGCGATCGTGCGGACCGGCGACGATCTCGGTTCGGTCGAGAAAGCGCTGATCGAGAACCTCCACCGCCAGGACCTGACGCCGTTGGAGGAAGCGGCCGCCTTCCAACAACTGATCGAGGACTTCGGTCTCACCCACGAACAAGTGGCCGACCGGATCGGCAAGAGCCGCTCGGCGGTCAGCAACACGTTGCGGTTGCTCGGCCTGCCACCGACGGTGCAGCACTACCTCGCCGACGGCAAGCTGTCGGCCGGCCATGCCCGGGCGCTCCTCGGAACGCCCGACCGGGTCCTGCAGGAAGAGCTCGCCCGCCTCATCGTCGAGGAGGGCTGGACGGTCCGCACCGTCGAGGAAGCGGTCCGCAACGGCGGAGTGCTGCCGGCGGAGGTTCCCGAGGCGAGCAACGGCGGACCGCGGCCAGGTAACGGCACGATCGACGGGGCCGGTTTGACACCGTCGACGAAGCTGCGGCCTCCTGGTCTGCTGGAGCTCGAGGAGCTGCTCGCCGGCTACCTCGACACCCGAGTGGCGGTCCAGATGGGGGTGAAGCGGGGCAAGGTGTCGATCGAATTCGCCGATCTGGAGGATCTCGAACGCATCTACCGCCAGATCACCCACGACCCCGATTGAAGCTTCGCGTGAGGGTTACGCACAGGTGTGCAGAACCCTGTGGATGAAGGTGAACTGACTGTCCACAAGAGCGTTGGACTTGCCGCGGATACCCGCTGTTCACGCTTGAGCGGCGTTGGCCCGCCGCGTAAGACGCGAGCACCAGGCGCCTGGCGGCGCCGCTTGTCGCCGAGCGTGAGTCGGTGCCCGGACCCGTCGTTCAGAGGTGCAGCCCCGGTTCGGGAGGCGGCGCCGCAGGCGCTTCGCCTCCCGCCAACAAGAACGGCGCGTCGGCCCAGCTCTCGAGGGCTTCGACGACGGCGGCGGCGACGCCGACGTTGAGGTCGATCACGGTCTGGACGGGGCCGATCGCGCACAGCACGGCCGGCATCCGCGTCTCGCGCAGGACGGACAGCCGCATCCCGTGCGCCTGCAGGGGGATGCTCGGAACCCGCTTCTCGAACATATGTACGAGCCGAGTGGCGAGCGAGCGCCCGCCCGCCGATTCGAACGTGGGCACGGCGTAGTAACACACCGTGGCCACGGTCTCGGCCCGGGCCTCGAACCCCACGTAGACGGTGGCCGCGAACCGGTTCGCGGTGGCGGCCTGTGCCGGGGCGTCCGGCTCATCGGTCGCCGTGACCGTCGCGCCGCGCTGTCTCAAGGCGTGCGTGACCTGGCGCGTCAGCGAGCTCATCCCCCCGAACTGGCCGATGACGACCCGCAGGTCGTCGAGCCGGCGGCACGATCCCGACAGCGCCTCGAACTCGCGGAGGGCGGCGACGCCCGGTCCCGAGCCGCTCTGGCGGCCGAGGACGTCGAGCGCCCGAACCGTCTCGGGTCCGCAGACTCCGTCGGGCGTCAGCCCGCAGTTGCGCTGGAAGTCCTCGAGCGCTCGGGTTGTCGTCGGCCCCAGGATCCCGTCGACGCGGCCGCAGTCGAAACCCAGTCTGGCGAGCACCGACTGCAATGCGGCGACGTCGTCACCGCGCATGTTCGGAGCGGAGAGCACCAGCGTGCGGTCGCCGAGCTGGTACGACGCCTCGACGAGAGCCGTCCACGTCGGCTCGTCGCAGCGGCCGTGCACGTGGAGGCCGCGAGCACCTTGGAACTCAGCGACGGCGCGCTCCGTCGACGCGGCGAACACCCCCGATTCGGTTCCGTCTGGCGGGAACCCAGCAGCGCTCAGACGGCGCTGCAGATCGCGGATGGCTTCGCCGCGCTGACCGGGGGTCAGCGGGAAGTAGCGAGGAATTCGTCGAGCTCCTGCAGCAACTGGCTCTTGCCCTTGGCACCGACGAGGCGCTTGCGCACTTCGCCGCCGTGGAACACGAGCAGGGTCGGGATGCTCATCACGTTGAACCGCATCGCCACCTCGGGGTTGTCGTCGACGTTGAGCTTGGCGATCGTGACCTGATCACCCAACTCGCCGGCGAGCTCCTCGAGCACCGGAGTGATCATCTTGCACGGCCCGCACCACTCGGCCCAGAAGTCGACGACGACGGGAGTGTCGGAACCGCTGACAGTCTCGTCGAATGTTGCGGTGGACAGGTTCACGATGCCGTTGGCCATTGGGGTGGTTCCTCTCGTATGAGCGGTTGCAGTGTACTGATGTCAACAACGAGTACGGGGTCGGCTATTCCCGCCCGCCGGGGTCAACAATTCCACCGAACTGTCTGCTCCAAACGAAGCGGCAGCTCATCTGAAGCAGACAGAACGCGGGGGTGCGGACGGGAGGCGTCACGCGTGGGAGTGGACGTTGGCCTCGAGCCACCGCTCGGCATCGATCGCGGCCATGCACCCCGAGCCGGCGGCGGTGATCGCCTGTCGGTAGGTGTGGTCCTGCACGTCGCCGCACGCGAACACGCCGTCGATGTTGGTGTACGACGAGTCCGGCTTGGTGATCAGGTACCCGTTCTCGTCCATGTCGAGCACGCCCTTGAACAGATCGGTGTTGGGCGAGTGTCCGATCGCGACGAACATCCCGGTCACCGGCAGCGTCGACGTCTCGCCGGTCACGACGTTGCGGACGACGGCTCCGGTGAGCCGGTCCTCTCCGACGAGGTCGTCGACGGTCGTGTTCCACACGAACTCGATCTTGGGGTTGGCGAACGCCCGGTCCTGCATGATCTTCGATGCCCGCAGCGAGTCGCGCCGGTGGAGGATGCTCACCTTGTCGGCGAACTTGGTGAGGAACGTGGCCTCTTCCATCGCCGAGTCACCGCCGCCGACGACGGCGATGTGCTGACCCTTGAAGAAGAACCCGTCGCACGTCGCACACGTCGACAAGCCATGTCCGAGGAGTCGGCTCTCGGCCTCGAGCCCCAGCATCAACGAACGGGCACCCGTGCTCACGATCACCGACTCGGCGTGGTACTCGGTGTCTCGAACCGACACCCGGAACGGTCGCTCCGAGAAGTCCACCGACGTCACCTTCTCGGTGAGGAACTCGGCACCGAAGCGCATCGCCTGCTCCCGGAACTTGAACATCAACTCGGGTCCCATGATCCCGTCGGGGAAGCCGGGGTAGTTCTCGACGTCGGTGGTCAACATCAGCTGACCGCCCGGCTGGTCGCTCGACGATGACGGTTCACCCTCGATCACCAACGGAGCGAGGTTGGCTCGGGCGGCGTAGATCGCGGCGGTGAGGCCGGCGGGGCCGGACCCGATGATGATGACGTTGCGCGCGCTGCTCATGGTGTGGGGAGACTCCAGGCTGTTCGTGTAGGAGCGGACATGACCGCTGGCGAAGGCTTCAGACTTCGTCTGAGTGGCGCTTCTTCATCAACAACGCTCCGAGGAGGCAGCAGATTCCGCCGATGATGAAGTAGCTGAGGTAGACGGCTTGGCCCCACGTGACCGCCAAGTCGAGCAACGACTGCAGCCCGCGCGTGAGGATGATCACCAGCAGGACCAAGGCGGTGATTCCGAGCACCGCGCCGAGCAGACCGAACACGACGGCGCGGGCCGCTTTCACCGCGTTGTCGGTGGTCTTCTCGCGAACTGTGCCGACGACGCGCTCGACGGTGTCGGCGAGCTCGGGAGCCCAGTTCGGGTCGGTCAGTGGGTTGCCCGGCATGCGGGAGCCGACAATAGCCGGATCAGGGCACGGGCGCTTCGGCGACGATCTCGCACGTGACGGGATCGACCGCGAACGCCACGTCGTCCTCGTCGTCGATGCCGATCAGCACCGTCCGGTCGCGATAGGTGCCCGATCGCGACGTACGTGTCGATGTCGTCGAACGTCGCCGCGCTGCACGGTCGGGCCAGGACGTCGTTGCCGGTGTCGCGCTCGACCGCGGCTTTGGCGTCGGCGGCGGCCACACCGAGGTCTTCCGGCGTCTGCATCACGGCGAGCGCCGTCGGCTGGGCGGCGAGTTGCGAGAGCGCGGTCTCCTCCGGGGCGGCCGGCGCTTCCGTCGCATCCGGGCTCTGCGCCTCCTCGGCCACGGCAGCCGAATCGGCATCGCCCGCGGCGTCGTCGGCGGCGACACCGCTGCCGGCGAGCGTGTCGGCGGCAGCGGACGGCGGCCCGCCCTGTTCGGTGAACTCGCTGGCCGCGTCGGCCGGTGCTTCGGTGCTCGCCGACGCGGCGTCGAACGCGGTCGAGCTCTCGTCCTCGCCACCGCCGCCGGACTGAGCGGCGATCACACCGAGCCCGGCGACCGCGACGACGGCCGCGGCGGCCGCGGTGAGCCAACGCGTGTGCGTACGGCGCCGTTCGAAGGTCACGACGGGTGAGCGTCGGCCGGCTGGCACGGTTTCGGTGCGGCCGGCCTCGGCGACGTCCCAGGCCGCGAGGGCGGCCGCGATCGCGGCTTCGCGTGCGTCGTCACCAGGTCGTTCGAACCACCGGGCGTCGAGCAGCGTGGCGCGGGCGGTGCGCAACCGTTCGACCTCGGCGAGCAGGTCGGCGTCGGCCTCCACACGGGCGCGCTCGTCGGGCGTCGCTTCGCCGTCGAGATACGTGCTCGCAAGAAGGGTGAGGTCGTCGGTCATGAAGTTTCGGGTCGTGTTTCGGGTCGCGGTTCAGGTCGTTGGGGCACGTCGGAGCCAGAGTTCAGGTCAGATTGTGTGCTCGTGTCCTGTGTTGGACGTTCATCGGGGGTGCCGCGGTTCCCGAGATGGTCGGCGAGCAGCGACCGGCCCCGGGCGATCCGCGATTTCACGGTGCCGATCGGCACCCCGAGCACCTCGGAGATCTCGCGGTAGTCGAGGTCGGCGACGTCGCGGAGCACGACCGCGGCTCGGAAGTCGTCCGGCAGGCCGGCGATCGCGGCGTCGAGTGGCAGCCGTTCGACGATCGCTTCGACGCGACCTTCGGCGAGCTGATCCGTGACCTCGGGGACCTCGCCGTCCTCACCCACGATTCGTAGGAGTGGCCGCCGGCGTCGTTTGCGCAGCTCGTCCAGTGCGGTGTTGCTGGCCACGCGGTACGCCCAGGTCCCGAACGACGATCGCCCGTCGAACGACCGGAGACCGTTGACGATGCGGATCATCGCCTCCTGGGCTGCGTCGTCGGCGTCGTGCGAGGTGCCGACGACGCGCCGGCACACGGCGTGCACCCGGTCGAAGTGGATTCGCAGGAGCTGATCGAGCGCGGCCCGGTCGCCCGCTTGTGCGGAAGCCACCAGCTCGGCGTCGTCGGCGGGCATCGCCGTCAGGCCGTGAACGTGATCTCGGCCAGCCGCCCACGGTAGGGGTTCGCCGTGCTGCAGCCAGTGTCGGGGCCGAGCTCGGTGAGCCACACGAGCAGGTGGGTCGCCGGCGTCGACACCACCGTCTCGATGACGCCGGGGCTCGCGGCGAACGCCTTGTCGTCGATGGGCTGGCCCCACCCGTCGAGGGTCGCCGGCGGCGTGGCGTCGGCGGTTGCGAACACCTGCAACGCGTACGGGGCGTTGACAGACTCCACGTGGAGGCGCCCGGTCGACGCCGTCGACAGCGTGACGATCAGTCCCACGCCGCTCTTGCCGCCCATGTACTGCGACGAGTAGCACTCGGTCGACCACGACGTCGCTCCACTCCCGTCGGCGAGCGCCAGCGGGGCCTGGGCGTCGTTCTCGCTGCCGTTGCTGCCGTCGGGATCCCACGCCGCGATCTGGGTGATCTCGAGCGGCACCGCGACCGCGACGGTCGTGGGGACGTCGGTGACGTCGGTGGCGACGTCCTCGGGCAGCACGGTGACCTCCGGCGGACCAACTTCTTCACCGCCGTCTGTCCTGAGCATGATCCAGAGGATCGCGCCGACGATGGCGGCGACGGCGAGGAGCCCCCCGATGACGACGAGTGAGGGGGTCCATCGTTGCTGCAACCCGCGGGCCGGTCGGGCGCGGATCACACCTTGCGTCGACGGCGTGCGATCGCCGATGGGGCTGTCGCCGCTCTGGCGGCCGCGGATCCCGACCCGCGTGCGTGGCGCGGGCGCCTGCGGTTGCATCATCGCGACGGTGGCGGGTGGCTCGCCGGGGATGAGTGGACGCGGGGGCGGAGCGGCCGCGGTGGCCGGGGCCAGACCGCGGCGAGGTGGTTCGGCGGGCGTGCCGTCGATGGTTGGGGGTGTGGTGTCGACGGCGAGCAGCGCGGTACGCAGGTCGGCGCCCGTCGCCGGCCGGTGGGCCGGGTTGCGGGCGAGCGTGCGATGGATCAGGTTGATCAGACCGACCGGCAGCGTCGGTCGGAGCCGGGCGAGGTCGGTCGGGTCGCGCTGGAGCCGGGCGAGCGCGGTATCGGCGTCGGTCTCGCCCTGGAACGGCACACGTCCGGCGAGACACTCGTAGAGCACCAACCCGAGCGAGTACAGGTCGGCACGGCCGTCGAGCTTGCGACCCCTGACCTGCTCGGGCGACAGGTACTTGGCCGTCCCCATCATCACGTTGTCGCTGGTCAGGTCGGTGTCGGCGATGTCGAGACCCTTGGCGATGCCGAAGTCGGTCAAGAGCACCCGGCCATCGGACGTGACGAGGATGTTGGCGGGCTTGACGTCGCGGTGCACGAAGCCGGAGCGGTGGGCCTCGTCGAGAGCGCTCGCCACGGCCGCCCCGATGTGAATGGTGAGCTCGGGCCCGAGGCGCTTCTGGCTGTCGAGCAGTTGGCGCAGGCTCTTGCCGTCGACGAGTTGCATCACGACGGCCTGGCGACCGTCGTGCTCGAACACGTCGTGCACGGCGACGATGTTGGGGTGGTTCAGCTGGGCGACGGCGATCGCCTCGCGCCGGAACCGTTCGGCGACCACGGGATCGGTGGCGAGGTTCGGCTTGAGCCATTTGACGGCAACTCGACGATCGAGTTGGGTGTCGGTCGCGACCCACACCTCGGCCATCCCGCCGTGCCCGATCCGCCGCTCGAGGCGATATCGGCTCGCGAGCAGCTCGACGGACGCGTCGGGAACGGGCGCCGACGGTGAAGGGGGCGAGGCGGGTGAGGGCATGACCGCCAGTTCACGCTAGTTGTGCCGACCCCCAGGTTCTGGGCATTCGCGCCCGAGCGCGACGCACGAACGGAACGGTGGCGCGGCCGCGGTACTACTGGGTCGACTCGGTGAAGGCGACGCCGATCGTGCCGCGCCCGGCGTGGGTGCCGATCACCGGTCCGATCTCGCCGACGATGATCTCGCCCGGGTAGAGCGGACGCAGCATGTCGACGAACTGGTCGACGTCGGTGCAATCGGCGTGCAGCACCGCCAGCCCCGACATCCGACCCTCGTA
Organism: Ilumatobacteraceae bacterium; assembly: GCA_963776935.1. Classification (GTDB taxonomy): domain Bacteria; phylum Actinomycetota; class Acidimicrobiia; order Acidimicrobiales; family Ilumatobacteraceae; genus JALOLG01. The sequence continues at coordinate 31,248 of CAVZOP010000004.1, forward strand.
CTCGCGCACCTTGTCGACGAGGAAGGCCAGCGCCTTGGATCGCGTTCGTTGCTTGCCACCCTGCTCGACCTTGCCGTCGATCACCTCGATGATCGGCTTGATCGCCAGCGCCGTTGCCAGCAACGCCTTGGCGTTGCCGATGCGGCCGCCCTTCTTCAGGTTCTCGAGCGTGTCGAGCGCACCGAACACCCTCGTGCGCGACGCGAGGTCGGTCGCCAGCGAGGCGATCTCGTCGACGTCGGCACCTTCGGCGGCGCGGCGCGCGCACGCGACGGCGATCGTGCCGAGACCGAGGCTGACGCTGCGGCTGTCGACCACGCGCACGACGATCTCGTCGGCCACCGAGCGGGCGGCCAGCTCGGCACTCTGCATCGTCGCCGACAGCGCGCCCGAGAGTGACACGACGACGACTCCTGTCGCACCGTCGGCTGCCGCCTGACGGAACACCGTCTCGAAGGCGCCCGGAGCCGGGGCAGCGGTCTCCGGCAGCCCCGAGGTGGTCGCCGCTTTCGCCCAGAACTCGGCGGTCGAGAGCTCGACACGATCGATGAACTCGGTGTCGCCGAAACGGATCGACAGCGGCACGATCTCGATGCCGAGGTCGGTCGCGACCGACTCCGGGAGATCACACGCACTGTCGGTCACGATGCGGACGGCCACGGGCGGGACAGCCTACCCGTCGGGTTGCTCGAGCGACGAGGACGCCACCGCCGCGTCGGGTGACACGTCGTCGCCGTTGGACGGAACGGAGGAGGAAGCCGGCGAGTGGGCGCCGGAAGCGACGGCCGTGGCAGCCGCAGGGTCGGTCGTGTCGGACGCCGCCGCCGCCGCCGTGGATTCCTGTTCCGTGCCCGCCGGCCGGTTGCTGGGATGGCCGTTGCGTGACGGCACGCTGTCGCGCTGGCGACGCTCGCGCCGCGTCCGGCGGAAGTGGCTGAACCACCATGTTGCGAGCACCAGGAGGGCGGCGCCCGTGAGCAACTGACCGAGGCCGCTCAAGGCGTTCACGCGGGCGGTGAGCACGATCGGCTCGCCGATCACCTCCCCGGACGGCGTGTGGACTTCGACCGAGACCTCCGACGTGCCGTTCGACCTGGCTTCGATCGGAATCGTGACGTCGGTGATCACTCCGGGCTCGAGCGTCACCTCGGTGTCGGGTTGCGGGAACGCGAGGCGGCTGGGCCCGCTCACCCGCACGCCGATGCGCAGGGTGGTGGTGCTCGTGTTGCCGAACCGCAACGTGATCGTGCTGGCCTCCCCGGCGAGCGTGAACGTGAACGGCGCCGGCAGTTGGATCGACTCCTCGATCGCCGCCAGTTCGCGTTCGATCCGATCGAGCCGGCTGGTGACCTCGGCGTCGTCGATGCCGGTCGAGATCAGCGCTTCGAGCTCCGTCCGCCACCGCGGTGGCCGCGGGTCATCCGCTGGAAGCATCGTCGCCACGTGCTCCATGTGCAGCCGGACGAGATCGATCTGGTGGACGCGGTCGGTGATGTCGGGGCCGGCGGTCTCGGGGAACGTGACGCGAACCCGTTCGTGGTTGATGAGGAATGGACCCGTCGTCCCTGGCACGAACGACAGCGTCTGGAAGTCGACGTCGGGATGCTCGGCGACGAAGGCCTCGATGACGGCAAGGACGTCCGGATCGGGGATCCCGAGATCAGGTGTCGCGAGCATGAAGCTGCGGGCGTTGGGTCCGAGCTGCAAGCGCATCGCCATCAGGTCGGCGAACAGGTGGACGGCGACCTCGGTGGGAGTTCCGTCGTCGTCACGGTCGGTCTCGAGGAGCTCGTTGATCGGATCGACGACGGTGAGGGCGAGCTCACCGCCGCCCGACAGCTCGCCGGCGAGCAGCAACGTCGGATCCGAGAAGTCGGAGCGGATGGTCGCGCTGTAGTTGCTGTCGAGCGCGAGGTAGAGGTCGAACGGAACCATGACGAGCTGCACGCCGAGATCGCGCAGCATCGATGCGCCGCCCGTGCTGAGCGGATCGGTGGTGAGCCACGCGACGCGAACGTGTCGCGGTGGCTGGCAGCACTCGTCGGAGCGTGTCCTCGCCCTCACGCAGCTCGCGGGTGAACGCCTCGACCTGGCCCGCTGCCACCGCCGACGACGGATCGAGCACCGACTCGGGGAGGGCCAGCACCTCGTCGCCCGCGAGTGCCGATTGCAACCTCGCTTCGAGTGCGGGGTCATCCGCGAGTGACGCGGCGACGACGGGCGGCACCGAAGCGGTGAGGGGTGCCGCGATCACCTCGCCGAGTTGGGCGAGCTCGGTGACGCGGGCGTTGGACTCGACGAGGTCGAGCGCGTCGGGCTCGGGTCCAGGGTCGGGGATCCCGGCGACGATCGACAAGTTGAGCGTCGATCGGGGGAGCGCTCCGCTGTCGGGCGTCGCCAGCCGTTCGATGAACGTGACGTGCGTGGCGAGCGTTCGCGAGCGTTGGCGGATGGCGACCGTGACGGGATACAGACCCGCTCGTGGCAGTGCCAGCTCGCTCCTCACCTCGCCGCTGGTCGCCGTCTGCACGTCGAGGATCATCTGGCGAGGGCTTGCCGCGGTGCCGTTGGTGTCAGGACCGACCACGTCGGCCAGGTCGTACTCGGCGCTGTCGATCGCCGACCGAAAGCCGCCGTCGAGCATCTCGGCCACCTCGGACCGCAGCGTGATCGGGTCGAGTGCGGTCACGAGGACGGTGAGCTCGGCGTTGGCGGCCGGCACGGTCGTCGCCGTCGTCGCCGTAGTCGCCGTCGTGTCAGGAGTCGCGGCCGGGCCAGGCGACGCACCCGGCTCGGTGGTGGCGACGGTCGTCGGCACCGTGGTTTGCGTCGGGTCCGTCGTCGCCGTCGGCTCCGGGATCGTCCCCACCAGTTCGTACTCGAGGCGGACGACCCCACCCGGCGCGACACTGAACGTCTGGGCCGTCAGGGCGAGCTCGATCGCGTCGTCCTGCGCGCCCGCCCGGCCCGTTTCCGCGTGTGAGGTGACACCGAGGACCGCGATCGCGATCGCGGCGACGAGCGCGCCCGCGGTCCGATGCATCAGCCCCGCCTCGTGAGGTCGAGCTCGGCGATCGTGAGCCGATCCGGTCGCTGACGGAACCCGAACTGGTCGTACAGTGCCAGCGCCGCGACGTTGCCGACGGCGGTGTTGACGAGGGCGTTGGCCAGGTGACGGTCGTGCATCCAGCACAACGCATCGGCGACGAGCGACTTGCCCCGCCCGCCGCGCTGGTGGCGGGGATCGACCGCCAGGCGCTGCAAGTAACCGGTCTGTCCGGCAACGCCGCTGATCGCGAACGCGACGAGCTGGTCGTCGACACTCAGCTGGCGAGCACGATATGCAGGAGTCGCCCGGCGAATGGCCGTCAGGCTGGCGGCGTCGTTGGCCCACGGCGCGCCGAACGCGCGGCGATCGATGGCGACCGCTTCTCGTGTGTGCCGGCGTGTCAGGCGCTTCGTCTGGAGCCTGATGGCGGGGCGACGTGAGGCCCGCAGGTCGAGCTCGAGCAGGGCGAGCGTGTCGATCGTCGCGAAGCCGGCGTCGGCGAACACCTCCGCCGTGCGAGGGAACATGGCGCCCGTGCGCACCGCCCGCAACCCGCTCGACCGCGCCTGCTCGATCCACTGGTCGAGGTCGACCGACGACGGAATGGCCCCGTGGTCCAGAAGGACGAGATGACCGACCGTCTCATCGCCCGGCCAGCGTCGCAACTTGACCTCGGTGCGCCCGGATCGGCCGCGCCGACGACCAAGCGCAGCGACGGGTCGGGCGGAACTCACCAGCGCTGACCGTAGTCGGGCGATTCGACGACCAGACATCGAACCTCGAACCGCTCCATCGAACCTCGAACCGCTGGTGGGGCCAAGTTCCGTAGCCTGGCCGGTCGTGATCCCCGACCGCTTCGCGCCCGTGCTCGCCGAGTTGGCGCCGTTGGCGCAACGGTTCGCGGCTGCGGGTCACCGGCTCTACCTCGTCGGTGGCACGGTCCGCGATCTGCTCGTCGGTGCCGGGTCGGCCGACTACGACCGCGATCTGACCACCGATGCCCGGCCCCCCCAGATCAAGCGATGCCTCGATGGGTGGGCGGATTCGATCTGGACCCAGGGCGAGAAGTTCGGAACGATCGGCGCCCAGCGCGACACCGGTACGGGGCAGCAGATCTACGAGATCACGACGTTCCGAGCCGAGTCGTACACCGACGACTCGCGCAAGCCACACGTCGAGTTCGCCGACGCGATCGAGTCCGATCTCGCACGTCGGGACTTCACAGTGAACGCGATGGCGCTCGAGCTCACCGGCGGGCAGATGCCCGAGCTCGTCGATCCGTTCGGTGGTGCGGCCGACCTCGTGACACGCGTGCTCCGCACGCCGCTCGGGCCAGAGGTCAGCTTCACCGACGATCCGCTGCGGATGCTGCGTGCCGCCCGCTTCATCGCCGGGTACGAGCTCGAGCCCGACACCGAGCTGGTCGCGGCCGTCGCCCGGATGGCGAGTCGCCTCGAGATCGTCTCGTCGGAGCGCATCCGCGACGAGCTCGACAAGCTGATCACCGTCGACCATCCGGCGGCCGGACTGTGGTTCCTCGTCGACACCGGCTTGGCGGAGCAGTTCCTCCCAGAACTGCCGGCGCTGCGACTCGAACACGACCCGATCCACCGGCACAAGGACGTGCTCAGCCACACCATCGCGGTGGTCGACAACGTCCGACCGCCCGATGAACATCTCACGCCCCCGCCGTTCGACTTCCGACGGACCCGGCTGGCGGCGCTGTTCCACGACATCGGCAAACCGCGCACCCGGGGCTACCAGCCCGGCAAGGGCACGACGTTCCATCACCACGACGCGGTCGGGGCCAGGATGACGCGCAAACGCCTCACCGAGCTGCGGTACTCCAACCACGACATCGACGCCATCACCGAGCTGGTCGCGCTGCACCTTCGGTTCCACACGTATCGGCTCGGGTGGTCGGATTCAGCGGTGCGGCGGTACGTGCGCGACGCCGGTGAGCACCTGGCCGAGTTGAACGTGCTGACCCGCTGCGACTGCACGACGCGCAACGAGCGCAAAGCGGCCGTGCTCAGTCGGCGCATGGATGAGCTCGAGGTTCGCATCGCCGCCCTCGCCGCACAGGAGGAGCTCGCCGCGATCCGCCCCGAGCTCGACGGCGAGCAGGTGATGCAGCAACTCGGCATCGCGCCCGGTCCGCTCGTCGGGAGGGCGTTGGCCTACTTGCTGGACGTCCGCCTCGACGAGGGGCTGCTCGGAGAGGCCGCGATCCGCGAGCGACTCCAGGCGTGGTACGAGGCGGAGCAGCAGCAGCCGGCAGGGAACGGACGGGCGGGCGACGAGCGGCGATCGCGCGATCGTCCTGCTGACGGCCAGTAACTTACGCGACCGTGGAGTCGTACGTCGCGGTCATCGTCTTTGGCCTGGTCTCGATTGCCACGATCCTGCTCACGTATCTCGCGTCGCGCCGGGTCGAGCTCCGACTCCGCGAGCGCCTGGCCGGGGTCGCCGCCGCCGAAGCCGGAGTGCGGCGGCTGCTCGACGAGTTGCCCGAGGCGGTGATGCTGCTCGACGCCGAAGGCCGCGTGCTGTCCGCCAACGCCTCGGCGACCGAGTTGTGTGGCGTCGAACCGACGGCGTTGATCCGATCGTTCTTCCTCGACCTCTTCGACGACGCCGACCGCGACGAGCTGCGCGCCGGGTGGCGCCGGGCGATGGCCGGCGAGATCGTCGAGCCCGCCCCGGTCCGCCTCTCCGGCGACGACGGGTCGGTGCTCGTCGAAGCGACGTTCCACCGTGCTCGCAATCCGGACGAGAACGACCAGAACGATCAGAGCGACGACCGCGACGACGGCGACGAGTCGGACGACCGGGTGCCTGCTCCCCGCAGCGACACCGACGACTCGGTTGCGCCCGACCAGCTCCGCAACAACCGGCGGATGGTGCTGCGACTCCGTGACCTCTCCGAGCGCGAGCAGCACTCGCGGGCGCTCCAGCAGGCGCGGCGGAGGTTCCAGCAGGCGTTCCACTCCGCACCCACCGGCATGGCGCTCGTGCGCATCGACGACGGCCGCATCGTCGACGCCAACCAGTCGCTCGCCGAGATGCTCGGCGTCGAGATCGACCAGCTCGTCGGGCACACGCTGCGCGAGTTCACCCACCCCGACGACGTCAGGGCGGCGGTGCCGCACCGGGCTCGGCTCGAGCTCGGCATCGTCGACTCGTACCGGCTCGATCAGCGCTACCTGCGCAGCGACGGCGAGTTCGTCTGGGCCCGCACGCGGGTGTCGCTCACCGAGGACGAGGGCACGATGCTGGCGATCACCCACATCGAAGACGTCACCGAGCAGAAGCGCACCGCCGAGCAGCTGACGTTCGCGGCCAACCACGACGAGCTCACCGGTCTGCCGAACCGTTCCTCGCTGATGAGCCTGCTGAGCGAACGCCTCGAAGGGGCACCGCCTTCCTCGGTGGCGGTGCTGTTCGTCGACCTCGACCACTTCAAGGTCGTGAACGACAGTCTCGGCCACGGCGTCGGCGACGAGCTGCTGACGACGATGGCGGGCCGCCTGCGCAGTGTCGTCCGCGACCACGATCTGCTCGCCCGGTTCGGTGGCGACGAGTTCATCGTCGTGCTCTCACGGGTGGCCCACGAGAGTGATCCGGCCGAGGTCGCCGAACGCATCCGGCGCGCCCTGCACGAGCCGGTCACGATCGGCGACCACGAGCTGTTCGTCACGGCCAGCATCGGCTACTCGACCAACGTCGATGCGGGGATGTCGCCGAACGACTTGTTGCGCGACGCAGATGCGGCGATGTACCGGGCCAAGGCGCGCGGGCGTGACTGCGTCGAGGCGTTCGAGGCCGGTGGCTACGAGACCGGGGTCCAGGCGCTGCGCACCGCGGGAGAGCTCCGGCGCGGCATCGAGCGCAACGAGATCGTGCCGTACTTCCAGCCGATCGTCGATCTCGAGAGCGGCCGGGTGCTCGGCTACGAGGTGCTCGCCCGGTGGTTGCACCCCGATCGTGGTCTGCTGACGCCGAACCACTTCCTCCCACTGGCCGAGGAGACCGGCTTGCTCGTGGATCTCGGCACCGAGATGTTGCACAACTCCCTCGCCCAGCTCGCAGCGTGGCGGGCCGCTGGCCACGACTTCGCCAACTGCTCGCTGTCGGTGAACGTCGGTAACCGCCAACTCCTCGATCCGGCGTTCTACAAATTGGTCGGCGAACTGCTCGGTGAGACCGGTATCGACGCCGATTCGTTGTGGCTGGAGATCACCGAGACGTCCTTGCTGGCCGACGTGAAGGCGGCAACCGTGACGCTGCGTGAGCTGCGGAGCCTCGGTCTGCACCTGTCGGTCGACGACTTCGGAACCGGTTACTCGTCACTCACCTACCTCAAGCGGTTCCCGGTCGAAGCGATCAAGGTCGACCGGGCGTTCGTGAGCGGACTCGGGATCGAGAACGAGGACACCACCATCGTCGAGGCCGTCGTGAAGCTCGGCCAGGCGCTCGGCCTGGCGGTCATCGCCGAGGGCATCGAGACACCGCTGCAACTGTCGCGGTTGCGCGACCTCGGCTGCGACAAGGGGCAGGGCTACCTGTTCGGGCGACCACGGCCGGCGGCCCTGATCGAAAGCGAACACGTCGAGGCCTGACCGGCGACGCTTCCTGGCGTCACGTCGTGCGTGTGGCGGTCGACGGTGTCAGAGGGAGTTGCGCCCGGATCCGCGCGCCGCACGCACACCCGAGCGACAGACATCGACGGGGTCATGGCCGAGCGCCATCGCCCAGCCGGCATCGTCGTAGGCGACCGCCCATGCCCACCCGTCGCAGCGCTCGATGTGCGTGATCCGATGGAGTTCCCCGTGGTAGTCGACGACGTCCCCGGGTTGGAGGTCGTCGGCATAGATCGTCGTCATCGCATCCTCCTTCGAATGCAGAGGTCCTTCGAACCGTGAGGACCCTTGAATCCTGAGGCCTTCGCATTGAGCTGGAGCGACCCGCCCAATCGACCCACGCTATAAGGAGCCACGCGGAACGGTGGGGATACACGACGGCGGACAAATTCCGCACGGTGTCATCTGGCGAGCCGGTAGGTGCGGCTCGACGCGCCGGGTTCGAAGCCGGCGCCGAGATAGAGGCGACGGGCGGCTTCGTTCCCTTCGATGTAACACACCTTGAGCGTCGAGCAGCGGTGTCCAGCGAGGCCGACGAGACCAGACGTCAACACGTGACGGGCGAGGCCGAGGCCCTGGTAGGCGTCTTCGGTCCGCATCGGTTCGACGAGTCCGACGCCGGTCACCGGATCGGGCCAGAACAGCCCGTAGGCGGCGACGTCGCCGTTCGGTGCGTACACCGCGAGGTCGAGGTCGGGACGATAGAGCGAGTACTCGGCGAGGCGTTGTGCAACGTGGTCGCCGTTGCGTTGGATCACCGGTCGCGTCGAACGTGTCGCAACCCCAGCGGCCGTTCCAGTCCGTGAAGACGACGGCGGCGACCGGCGCTTCCGTCGTCGTCGAGCCAGAAGGTCTGCAGAGCGGGGTCTGGGTGCTGGTCGCGCCCGCGACCACCATTGAAGGTCGGCGGCCTCACACGACGCGCCGGCCGCGTTGTCCGTCCGCGCCCGCTGGAGCAATGCGGTGATCAGCTCCAGGTACTCGCGTCCAGCTGCCTGATGCACTCGGCGTGCCACCGCGACACGGTAGGTCGCGCCGGTGAGACGGCGGGGGTGAGTTCGGTCCCTGCGCCGCTCCCCTGCACTGACAGGTCACCAAGATGAACTACGAGTACGGCGTGGCACGACTGACCCGCACCTGTCTCCACACGCGATCGCGGCGCACCCTCCCGGTGATCAGGTGAAGCCGGAGGAGTCGAGCAGCCCGGCCTCGAAGTCGGCGGCCCGGTAGCCGTCGACATGACGGACCGCCATGCCTTCCATCCACGACAGCCGTAGCGCGTCCGGGTTGCGGCGCACCTCGTCGACGAGCGTGCGATGGAACGCCTCCGGGAAGCCGGCCCGCGGGAACCCGTCGAGAATCTGGCGCACCTCGTCGGCCGGCAGCCGCTCGAACCCCGCACCCCGTACGTCGATGCTGATGCCCGAATTGGCGACCGCCGTCTCGGGGCTCTTGTGTTGGGCGATGGCGCTCGAGGCGTGGAGCGCCACGATGTCCCACACGATCTCCGCCCGGCGTTGGTCCATCCCCGCCTCGAGCAGCCAGTCGCGTGCGGCGTTGGCGCCGCCGACGTCGAAACGGGCGCCGCTGCGGAAGCGCGGCGCCAGCCCGAGGTCGTGCATGATCACGCCGAGATAGAGCACCTCTGCGTCGACGTCGATCGAGTCAGCTCGGGCGAGCGCCATAGCGAACCGAAAGCTGCGTTCGCAATGGGCGACGACGTGGGTGGGGCACGTCGCCGTGACCAACTGATGAGCGGCGATCGCCAGCGCCGTGTCGGGCGGGTTGATCGGCCCGTTCGCGGTCGACGCCACGCAATCAGCGTACCCGCCGCAGTCGTCGGGATCCGGGACGCGCGGCGGCGATCGGTAGGGTCCGCGCCGTGTTCGACGGCCGTCTGATCGAGCGGGGCACCGGGGACTACGAGGCGGCACGGGTCGACGCGATCTTCAACCGGCGCTGTCCCCAACGGTTCCCGAGCGCGGTGCTGGAGGCTGCCAGCGAGGCCGACGTCGTCGCCGGCGTCCGCCTCGCGCGCGACCGCGGCTGGGGAGTGACGGCACGATCCGGCGGGCATTCGTGGGCGGCCCTGAGCCTCCACGACGACGCCATCCTGATCGATCTGTCCGGCCTGCGCGAGATGGCGATCGCATCACCGGGTGTGGCGATCGTGAGCCCGTCGATCCGCGGCGGTGCGGAGTTCAGCCCGTTCATCCGATCGCACGGCCACCTGTTCCCGGGCGGCCACTGTCCGACGGTGGGGTTGGGCGGCTACCTGCTCCAGGGTGGTCAGGGGTGGAACGGCCGTCGGTGGGGATGGGCGTGCGAGAGCGTCCTGGCAGTCGACGTGGTCACCGCCGAAGGCGAGCTCGTGCACGCCAGCGGCGATTCCCACCCCGATCTGTACTGGGCGGCCCGCGGCGCCGGACCCGGGTTCTTCGGTGTGGCCACGCGATTCCACCTCGAGCTGTTCGACCTCCCGCGGGTGTTCGTGCAGACCGCGTACGCGCTGCCGATCGACTACTTCGACGACGTCGTGCGCTGGGCGCACGAGGTGCTCCCGACCCTCGATCGACGCGTCGAGCCGGTCATCGTCGGCACGCGCGTGCCTCCGGATGGTGTCGACATCGGCGGGGCACCGATGATGATCATGCTCGCCACCGGCCTGTTCGACTCGCAGGACGAGGCCGATCGGCTGATGCGGCCGCTGCAGAGCTGCCCGGGCCTCGACGACGCGTACATGCGTGACTTCGCGGCGCCGGTCACGTTCGACATCGTCGGCGCGATCCAGGAGGCGATGAGTCCGAGCGGTCATCGCTACGCCGCGGACTGCGCGTGGACCGATGCCTCCGCGGATGAGCTGGCCCCGTTGCTACGCGACCTCTACACGACGCTGCCGACACCGCAGTCGTTCACGATCTGGTACGGCTGGAACCCGGTCCGGCCGCTGCCCGACATGGCGTTCTCGATGGAGGCCAACGTCTACGTGGCCACGTACGCGGTGTGGTCGGACCCGGCCGACGACGAACGGGTGATGCGGTGGGTTTCGGACCGGTACCGGGCCCTCGAACCGGTTTCGAAGGGCACCTATCTCGGCGACGCTGACTTGCTGCGCCGCCCGGCACCGTTCATGGCCGCCGACAACTTCCGGCGATTCGGTGCGATCCGTGACGAGTACGACCCGCATCGGCGCTTCCCGGGGTTTCGCGTCAAGCCGGGCGTGACCCCGAACGAGTTCGAGCCGTCCGTCTCGGACTGACGGGCGTCAGGACAACGCCGGCATCACATGCTCGGCGAAGAGACGCATCGAGCGGTGCGTGTCGGCCGTGCTCATGCCGGGGTGGCGGAACTGGCAGGCCAGCTGCGTGATGCGACCGAGCTGGCCGCCGGCAATGGGAGCGAGGGCGGCGATCACGTCGTCGGGCGTGCCGACGGCTGCGCTCCAGAACCCGGCGTTCCCCGAGCGGATCATGTCGGCGGTCACGGCCTTGTCGGGTGATGCCGGCCGGCCTTCGAGGTCCTTGCGGGTCTCGTAGAAGTTCACGAAGTACTCGAGCCCGGCGCCGGCGATGTCCCACCCCTTGTCGGTGGTGTCGGCCACGCAGATCATCTGCATCGAGGCCACCTGATGGTCGTTCGGATCGCGGCCGCAGTCGATCAGGTGGGCGTCGTAGCCGGGGTTGAACGGTCCGATGAAGTTGAAGCCGCGCTCGGCGGCGCGGCGCTGGTTGCGGGGTCCCATCCCGCCCCACCAGATCGGGATCGGATCCTGCACGGGCTTGGTGGTGAACGTGATGTCGGGGATGTCGTAGTAGCGACCCTTGTGGCTGAACTCGCCCGGCTCCTGGAACGCGCGTTGGATGAAGTCGATCGACTCCCACGAACGTTGGTTCATCTCGGCCGGGTCGCGACCGAACGTCACGAACTCCTCGTACTGCGATCCGGGACCGACGCCGAGGTCGAACCGCCCGCCGGACAGGATGTCGGCGATGGCCGCGTCCTCGGCGACGCGGATCGGATCGTGGAACGGCAGCAACGTCACCGCCGTGCCGATCCGCAGGTGTTCGGTCCGGGCGGCCGCGGCGGTGGCGACGAGCATCGGTGAGCCGGTCCATTGACACTCGCGGAAGTGGTGTTCGCCGTACCACGACGCCATGAAGCCCAGCTCTTCGGCGAGCACCGCGTCGGAGATGAACTCCGCGTACACCTCGCTCAGGTCGCGTGGTCGGGCCGGGTGGTTGCGTACCGCGTTCAGGATCGAGAACTCCATCGCCAGATCATGCCACCGACTCGTCTCGAGAACAGTGCCGAAGAGCGACTAGTTCCACTACCGGCGCAACAGGATCCGTCGTCTATCGTCCGGGCATCAACGCTCGGACGACCGCCATGTCGAACGTGACCGATCCGAACCCGCCTGGCGCCGAGTCATGGCTGGCGCCCGGTGGTGTGCTGACCGCGATCGAGGCCAGCGAGCTCCCGAGGTTCCAGTCCGGTTTCCCGCCCCAGCACGTGCTGTTGACGCTCATCGGCGAGTACGGCCTGCACATCGGCGACCCGATCCCGTCGGCGTCGCTGGTGCTGATCCTCGGCGAGTTCGGCGTCACTCAGGCCGGGGCCAGGGCGGCGATCGCCAGGCTCGCCCGTCGCGGGATCCTCGTGCCGACCAGGTCGGGCCGCACGACCGCGTACGCGATGACCGAGCGGTGCGCCTGGATGGTGGCCGAAGGCCGGCGCCTGACGCTCGAGTTCACCGGCGCGCTGCGGTCGTGGGACGGGCATTGGACGCTCGTCAGCTACTCCATCGCCCAGGAACGGCGCGCCCAGCGGGCGCTGCTGCGGACCCGCCTGCGCTGGCTGGGGTTCGCACCGCTGCAGGACGGGCTGTGGATCTCGCCACGCCCGCCGGGTGCGCAGCTGCACGAGGCGCTCGCCGACCTCGGGGTCGGGTCGTGTGCCGTGTTCGTGGCCGATCCGGTGCCCGGACCCGACCGTCTCGATCCACTCGCCGCGTGGGATCTCGACGAGGCGCGTGCTGCGTACTCGGAGTTCATCGACGAGTTCCGGCCGGTCGCCCAGGCGCTGCGCCGAGGCCGCGTGAGCGCCGCCGAGGCGCTGATCGCGCGGACCCGCCTGACGTACCGCTGGTTCGCGTTCGCCAACAGCCAGACCGAGCTCCCCGAGGCGCTGCTGCCGGCGAACTGGCTGGGAGCGATCGCTCGTCAGCTCTTCGAGGAGCTGTACGACGGCCTGGGTCCGCTGGCCGCGCTGCGGATCACGCAACACATCGGTGCCCACGACACCACGCTCGCCGGCGAGGTCAGGTCGTTCGAGTGCAACGAGCCGATCGACGACACCGCACTGGCCCGCCGCGCCTCGAGTACGGCATCGAGCACTGTGCCGACGGCCGGCCAATGAGCGACAGATTTGCCTCTTCCAGTTCGATGAAGTGTCGTATATAGTGAACGAAGTGCGCCAGACCACGGCGCAGCTCTGAGGGGTGACATTGAAGATCGAGTTCTTCCAGACCATGAACTACCACGGGCCGCTCGACGTCGACTCGTGGCCGGCACCACCGCGCGCCTGTGAGAGCGAGTGGACCAAGCTCACGTACGAGCACTCGCTCGACGAGTGCGCGGCTGCGCTCGACGCCGGGTTCGACTCGTTGAACTTCGCCGAGCACCACTACTCGCCGAAGCAACTGACACCCAACCCGGTGTTCTTCGCCGCCCTGGCCGGACAGCGCTTCAAGGACGCCCAGATCGGCGTGATGGGCACCGACCTTCCGCTGAACAACCCGGTGCGAATCGCCGAGGAGTACTCGATGCTCGACAACCTCCTCGACGGACGGCTCCGCATCGCGATGCTGCGCGGCACGCCCAACGAGTACCTCACGTACGGCTCGAACCCATGGGAGTCGCGCGAGCGCTACGAGGAGGGCACGTTGCTCCTCCAAGCGTGCTTCACCGAGCCCGAACCGTTCGGCTGGGAAGGTCGCTACTACCGCTTCCGCAACATCGCCGTGTGGCCGCGTCGTGTGCAGGATCCGCACCCGCGGATCTTGATCTCCGGCAACAGCAAGGACGGCGCGATCTTCGCCGGCACGCACGGCTTCGATCTCGGCTTCTCGTACATGGCGCCCGAGAAGTGCGCGGTCCACGCCGATCTCTATCGCGAGACGGCACGGGCCAACGGTTGGGAGCCGACTGCCGACAACATCCAGTACCGCCACTTCATGTACGTCGCCCCGACCGATGCCGACGTCGCCGAGGCTCGCCCGGCGTTCGAGGGCAAGGGCCTGATGAGCATCTTCAGCGGTGCCACGCCCGACACGATGCTGACGATGATGCAGATCGGAGCCGCGATGGGAGGTGTGCCGAAGCACGTCAAGATCGAGCCGGGCATGGCCCCGCCGATGGTGCCGGCACCCGCGTTCTACGGATCACCCGACACCGTGAACGCGGAGATCGCCGAGGCATCTCGCGTGCTCGGCATGGGACGGCTCGAGATCTCGGTGGGCGGTGTCAACCCGCTCGCCCACGACACGATGCTGTCGACGTTGAAACTGATCGGCGAAGAGGTCGTTCCGGTCGTGCACGCCGAGAAATGGTGAGGAGACATGATGGCTGACACCGCGACCATCGACACGGACGGCACGGCCGTCGGCGCCGCGTTCCGGCGCCAGACGATCACCGCCGCCGGATTCGACGTGACCTACTACGAGGCCGGGGCGGGCGAGCCGTTGCTGTGTCTACCGGGAGCCGGCGGACCACATATGCGGATCGCCCTCGATCTGCTGGCGCACGAGCACCGCGTGATCGTGCTCGAGCTCCCCGGGTGGGGGAACCAACCCAACGATGTCGCCGACTTCGACGGCCTCGCCGAGCAGGTGGCGCTGATCGCCACCGCGATCGGGCTCGACACGTTCCATCTGATGGGGACGTCGCTCGGCGGCGCGTGCGCACTGCACCTGGCGACGTTGTACCCCGAACGCGTGCTCTCGATGGTGCTCGAAGCGCCCGCCAAGTTCCGCGAGGCGTCAGTGAACCCGGCCGACCTGGCGCCCGACGAATTCGTCAAGGCGTTCCGCACCCACCCAGAGCGGATCCCCCCCATGGAGCCGCTCGACCCGGAGTTCCTCGCCCGCGTGTGGCCGACGGTCGAGCGGTTGGTGGGCGACGGAACGGTCGACGAGGCGTTCTCGGCCCGGCTCGCGGCCTCACCGACTCGCACGTTGGTGTTGTTCGGTCGTGACGACGGCGTGATCAACCCGATCAACGGGCGCACGTACCGGCGGCTGATGAAGAACTCGACGCTGCAGTACGTGTACTCCGCCGCCCACGACATCCAGGGTGACCGGCCGGAGGCCTTCGCCGAGACGGTCGGCGACTTCTTGCGCCGGGGGATGAACTTCATGATCAACGAGAGCGACGGACTGCTCAACCCGTAGGTACAAGGAAGGCAGCACGTGCGAGTCGGCGTCGACATCCCCTACCTGGCGGCACCACACGATGTTCGGCGGTACGTGCAGGCGATGGAGGACCTCGGTTTCGATCACCTCGGATTCTCCGAGCACGTCTGCTGCACCGTCGACTCGCAGTTCCCGGCGCCGTTCTTCACGTTCGACGAACCATGGCGTGAGACGGTGACGATGGCGACGTTCGTCGCCGGTGTCACACAGCGAATCGAGGTGAACCCATCGATGATGCTGATGCCGCTCTACCACCCGGTCCTCGCCGCCAAGCAGTTGGCCGAGATCGCCGGCCTGAGCGACGGCCGGTTGCGGGTGGCCACGAGCATCGGTTGGAACCACCGCGAGATCGAGACACTCGGGGTCGACCCGACCACCCGCGGCGCACGCTTCGAAGAGCAGATCGAGGTCATGCGTCGCCTCTGGACGGAGCGCGTCGTCGACCACGCGGGTCGGTTCTTCGAGCTGCGCCAGGTGGGCATCAGCCCTCGCCCGGCCGCGCCGATCCCGCTGTGGATGGGTGCCGGACGCATCGACCAGGGCGGTATCCCGAGCGACTTCGCGGTGCGGCGGGCGGCCCGCATCGCCGACGGGTTCAAGTTCGCGGCGCCGACGTTCCTCGAACGCGACGAGGTCGCCCGGGTCGTCGACGACCTGCGGACCGCCGTCGCCGCGGAAGGTCGTGATCCCGACCAGTTCGGCATCGAGGTGCGGATGATCGCCCAGGCGGTCGTTCCGGCCGACTGGGATGGTGTGATCGAGTGGGCGAACGGTCTCGGCGTCAGCCACTTCAGCTTCGCCAACCGGATCGTGGGTGGATCGCTCGACGAGCAGATCGAGACCTGCCGGCAGTTCGTGGAGGCGACGCGTCCCGGATGGTGACCGCGCGGCGACGGCCTGGTTCGATTCAGACGGGTGCGGTCACGTAGGCGTGGAGCACGCCGTTCGGTGACACCGCCGTCGCGAGTCCCTCACGGCGCGCCGTTCGGACGGAGTCCGACACCGTCAGCACGACTCCGCTGCACGTGATGATCCACGCCGTGACGGTGGCGGTGCCGACGAACACCACGACCGGCACGGTCAAGAGCAGCGTCAGGCTGGTGGCCGCGGCGAGGGCGTTGACGCCGGCCCACAGATAAGTGAGGCGGCGGAACAGTTGGGTCACCGCTGGTCGGTCGAGCACGTCAGCGGTCAGCGGACAGAAGTCGTTGGCGAAGCGTGCGACGAGCGGTCGACCGAACACGACCGACATGGCGAAGAACGCGGCCGTGGCGACGGTGCGCAGGATCGGCTGGAAGAAGTACACGAAGTCGTTGTTGCTGAACAGGTAGACCGCGGTGCGGACCGAGATCCCCAACGCCGCCAGCACCAGCAGGCCGGGCACCGGGTTGCCGGTGACGAGCCGACGACCCACCGCGCCGTAGGTCCAGCACAGTGCAGCGAGGATCGCCCACTTCAGCTCGAACGTCAGGAAGAACACGTAGAACAGCGCGGTCGGGATGAGCGTCGCCTCGATGAGGAACGGCACCATCCGGCGGATCACGGCGAAGATGACCGAGAGCTTGGAGGGGTGCATCCGCCACGTCGCGCTCGGGAGTTCCGCAGCAGCGATCGTGGGTGCACTCATGGCGGCTCCTACCAGTCGACGGCGTCAAGCGAGGCGCCACCAGGGACTGGAGCAACGCACCCCCGGACCCTGTCCGCACACAGCGTCCGACACGTTCGGGACGGTTTTCGTGTCACCGTCAGGGTACCCGCCGGCGATCGACAACTCCCCGCGACTCAGGAACCTTCTTTGCGTGCCCGGACGAGCAGTGTTGTCGGAACCGGGGAGCGCTCGGTGACGCCGAGCTCGTGCATCACGTCGACGCGGAAGTTGGCGCGCCCGAGGGCCGTGAACCAGTCCTCGACGGTGCGCGAGCTCGATCCGTAGGGGGCGGCGACCTCGCCCTGGAACACGTCGGCGAACGGGTGGCGCAAGCGGATCACGAACGACCGGCTCGGCTTGAGCACGCGGTGGACCTGACGGAGAAGCCGACCGAGGTCCTCGACTGCTTCGAGTGTGCCGTTGGCGAGCACGACCTCGACCGAACCGCTGGTCGCGAACTCCAGATCGGCGAGCTCGGCGATGTGGCACTCGACCCGGACTTCGGCCTCGCCGGCCTTCTCACGGAGCTTGGCGATCCGCCCGCTGTCGGGATCGACCGCCAGCGACTTGGCACCTGCCCGGGCGAACGCGATCGCGTTGTAATAGCTCGACACGCCGAGCTCGAGCGCCCGTTTCCCCTCGCTGACGTCGCCGCACAGGCGCAGGTCGTGGTCGCTCGGGAGGTCTCTGCCGTACATGACGCTCGAGTACGTGTCGGCGCTCACGCTTCCAGTGTGGTCCGGCCGTCCGGCCGGTGCACGGATGCTCGCAACCGAGTCGTCGTACGGCGCTCGATCCCGACGTGGCTACCCTTGCGCCATGAGCTTCTCTGTCGGGGCACTACGCGGTGGTCCGGAGCGTCGCGGCGTCGTCGACCACCGGCTCGCCCGGCGGATGCTCATCAACCAGGTCCGGGTCGGGCGAATCTCGCGTGAACACGTGTGCGACGCGCACCCCGAGCTGATCCGGGCGGCGAAGAACGTCGGAACGCAGACCAAGACCCGCTGCCCGATCTGTGAAGAGAGCGATCTCAAGCTCGTCACGTACGTGTTCGGGTCGCGGCTGCCGGCACACGGTCGTTGCGTGTCGACGGCCAAGGAGATGCGGCGACTCGGATCGAGGACCGACGAGCTGACCGCATACGTGGTCGAGGCGTGCGTCGAGTGTCGCTGGCATCACTTGCTCCGCGTGCTGCCCGTCGGCGGCAACTCCTGACCCAGCCATCGCGGTGATCCGGCTGTGAGCGCGTCATCGACCGACTCGGCTACGAACGGTGCGGGGTCGACCGTCCTCGTCACGGGATGCAGCTCCGGGTTCGGCCTCCTCACGGCAGTGCTGTTCGCCGAGCGCGGGCATCACGTCGTGGCGACGATGCGCGACACCACCAAGGCTGACCAGTTGCTCGGGGCAGCAGCCGCCTCGGGCGTCGCCGTCGAGGTCGCCGAGCTCGACGTCAGCTCCAGCGCATCGGTGCAGCACGCTGTCGACACCGTCGTCGAATCGAGGGGAAGCCTCGACGTGGTCGTCAACAACGCCGGCATCGAACTGTTCGGGGCGGTCCACCTGGTCAGCGACGAAGAGGCGACCCGCCAGCTCGACACCAACGTGCTCGGCATCGTGCGCGTGGCACGAGCGGTCGTACCGCACATGGTGCGCCAGGGCCGCGGGGCGATCGTCAACGTCGGTTCCGTCGCCGGCAAGGTCGGGGTGCCGTACTCGGGTCTGTACGCGGCGAGCAAGCATGCCGTCGAGGCGATCACCGAAGCGATGCACTTCGAGCTCGCCCAGCTCGGCATCCGGGTGGCGGTGGTCGAACCGGGGCAGTTCGCGACCGGGCTGTCCGGCAACTCCGTCATCGCCGCGGGCATGCCCGAGGAGTCGGCCGAGTATGTGCGCTGGCAGGCGTTCCGGGGTCGGATGCGACAGCTCGTGGGCGGCGAGCCGGCGGATGCCCGGCTGGTGGCCGACGTCATCTACGAGGCGGCGACCACGACCGAGCCGCGGTTGCGGTGGCCGGTGGGGGTCGACGCCACGCTGGTGCTCGACGCCAAGGCGGCGATGTCGTTCGAGGACTTCGAAGCGGCGATGCGCACCACCCTCGACTGGCACGAGTGACGTCAGGCGTCGCGGGCGCGCACGATCGCACGCACCATCGTCCATGGCAACGGACTCTTGACCTGTTCAGGTCGAAGCGGCCGGTAACGAAGCGGCCGAAGTACACGGGGGAAGACGATCCGTCGCGCATCCCGTCGAGCGCGGAGGAAGCCGCGCATCATCCGCTGCGCGATGGGGTTGGTCGTGGCGTACTTGTCGTACGTGTTGCCAGTCGGAACGTCGGTGGTCCCCGTGTTCATGCAGGCGGCACCTGCGTGGGTGGCTTGGTCGCACGTACGACGAGATCGGCGAGCAGGCAGATTGTGATCGCCTGCAAACGACGCCATCAGGATCAGCAGCGTGTCGGCGGCGAGGCGAAAGTCCTTGTCGATCCAGTCGAAGACGAGCTTGCCCATGCCGATCGTCAGGAACGTGAGCCTTGCCGGGCGGAAGACCCTCGAGGGTTGTACGACAGCGACATCCGAACGACCTGAAGCAGTTACCGCTTGGTGTCGCGCCCGGCGCAATTCGATGCCGTTTCGTGTTTATCGGATTCAGGCGTGGGTGCGGGATCGGCACGCCGGCCTCATCAAGCGCGGGTTCAACCCTGTTCTCCCACGTTCCACAGGATCCAGTAATCGTCGGACCACACGATCTCGAAGCCGAGGTCACGGCCTTGCGCCTCCGTCAACCTCGGCTGGAAGAAGTCCGAGCCGCGTTGTTGTGCGAAGTAGTCGGCGCGGTCTCGTATGCGATCGATGAGGGTCGTCTGGAAGGCGCGCCGGTCGGTGTAGAGCGTCATCATCCGCGCCCGGTAGAAGGCGATGATGTCGTCGGGCCGGGTGAGGCGCTCGACAGCGTCGAAGACCGGGATGACGCGCGGGTCGGTCGGCCCGAACGGTTGCTGAGAGGTCCGGTTGAAGTCCCTGGCGTCGCCGATGTCCCCCGGGAGGACCGCGGCGTGAACGGCGACGAGATACAGCAGCGGCACCGCGGCGAACACCGAGACGAGACGACGATCGCGGTGCCCCCACACGATGGCGACGGCTGCGGCGACCGCGACGGACGCGAAGTACAACACCCAGGGCGTGATCTGGAAGTAGTATCGCCCGACCATTCGGAAGTGGGTGCTGACGGCGATCGCCGAGAGGCCGGCGATGGCGGCGAGGTGGACCATCGAGTCCCGGTCGTCGTCGGATGCCGATCACCGCGCCGATCGACGGCCGAGCGCGAGGATGAGCACCCCGATCGCCGGGTGCGAACCGATCCCGATGTGCTGGGTCAGCACGCGCGGGTACCCACCCAGCCGATCGTCGATGTATCCCGGGTTGTTGCCGTTGTCCGGGAACAGCATCGACGGGAGGAGCAACTGGAACACGGTCGCTGACGACGCGAACGACACGTACGGGACGGCGACATTGCGCCACGGGATGCTGCTGAAGCGCTCGTGGCGGAGACGACCGGCGATCTCGACGAGCTGCACCACTGCCGATGGCACCGATCAGCACGACCGCCTCGCGTCGGAAGTTGTAGGCGACCGTCACGAGGACGCCGAGCACCACCAGATCGCGCGTGGCGGCGTCGATCAGACAACCACGCGTTGCGCATCCGGTCGAGCCACCAGATGACGACGGCGACGGCGGCCGCATGTGGGAACTCCGACAGCAACTGTCCGGTGTGGCTCAACAATGCCGGCGCGGTCGCCATCACGGCGGTGACCGCCAGACGCGAGGACCCGGCCGAGACGCCGGCGGACGATGCCGTGCACGAGCACCAGCCAGATGCAGAACGCCGCCACCTCGACCAGCTTCGAGCGGTTGTAGTCGAGGTCCCACAGGTGCACGAAGGGCGACAGGAGCAGCGGCAGTCCCCACGGATACACGTACGGGCTGAAGGCGCCGGTGGAGTTGATGACGGCGAATCGGTTGTCGGCGACGACTTCGCCGATGTTGCCGTCGAACAGGCTGCGGGCTTGGCGGAGGTACAGCGCGAAGTCGTCACCCCGGGCGTGACCGTTGCGGTGCAACAAGATGGCGAGCAAGGCGGCGGCCGCGATCACGAATCCCAGGGCGATCCCACCCAGCCAACGCCGCGCACGGTGCGACTACCTCGAGTGGCGCGTCGCCAACCTCCACGTCGGGATCGTCGCTCATCGATCAGCGATCAGGCCATTGTCGGTGGCTGGCAACTCCTCCGGACCCAGCGCCCACGAACCCGGCGCGACCGAAGACACGAAATGGGCGCGGCGCCCTCGAACCAGCCGCGCCATACCAGGACCCCTCCGCGACCGATGTCACCTGGCGTCGGCGGCGAGTTCTGCCTCGTGCTTGGCCACCATGTCGTTGACCGCCTGCATGTTGCGCTCGGCCAGGCGCTCGCGCTGTTCGCGGGCGCGCGCCTTGGAGTCGAGCGTCGAGAGTGCCTGGCCCTGGAAGTGCGGGAACACTCGCTGGGCGATCAACTCGTAGCTGCGCTTGGTGGCGAGCGGGTTGGCCCACTCGTGGGCGAGCGTCATGTAGCAGCCGAAGCCGCCCGACTGCTTCTGCAGCCGTTCGATCTGCTCGCACGCGTCGTCGGGGGTACCGATCGAGCCGAGCCCGGACTCGTTGACGAAGTCGACCATCTCGCGCACCGCGGTGGAGCTCCCGACGTCCATCTGCGGGAAGGCGGCCGTGTGCTGGAAGTAGTCGAACCAGGCGGCCATGCCGAACTCGACGTCGCGATACGCCTGCTCACGGGTCTCGGCGATGTGCATCATCCCGACCAGCCTCCACAGCGCCCGGTCGGCGACGGTGCCGAACTTCGCCGCCCGCTCCTCCATCACGTCCCAGTGCAGGCCCAGCAGGTCGAACCCGACGGCCTGGGTGGCGCCGATCGACAGCAGGCCAATGCCGTACCGGCCGGCGAGGCGCGGTCCGGCGGGCGAGGCGACGGCCGGGACCGCGACGTCGAACAACGGGTTCGAGTACGGCCGCAGGTGGAGCCGGGCATCGGTCAGGTTCCACATCTTCGTGCTGCTGGTCACCGGCTCCTCGGACGTGAGCAGCTGCATGATCACGTCGAGCCCCTCTTCGAGGAGTGGGCGCGTCTCCGTCGGATCGAGCCCGAGCATGATGGCGTCGGTCGGCAGCGACCCGGGCCCGACACCGAGCATGAAGCGCCCCTTGGTGAGGTGGTCGAGCAGCACCGCCCGCTCGGCGACCATGTACGGGTTGTGGTAGGCGACGCTGATCACGCCCGTGCCGAGCTTGATGTGCTTGGTGCGCTCGGCGGCGGCGGCGATGAAGATCTCCGGCGAGGCGATGATCTCGGTACCGGCCGAATGGTGCTCACCGATCCAGGCCTCGTCCCACCCGAGCGCGTCGAGGTGCTCGATCAGCTCCAGATCACGCTGGAGCGCCAGGGTCGGGTTCTCGCCGGCGGGGTGGAACGGCGCCATGAAGATCCCGAAGCGCAGCCGATGATCGTTCGCGAGTGATGACATGGTGCCTCCTGCGTGTCGTGGCAGCTGGGGTCGCGGCCTCGTCGATGGTCAACGTAGGCCGATCGACGAAGCGGTGGCGCACCGGACGATGCGTCGGACCGGACGCGCTACGGGCCACCCGCTCGCTCGACGATCACGGGCCGACGGGCGCGTGGGGATACATCGTGCAGCAGGCGAAGCACCACCGCTCCGTGTCCGGCAACGTGACCTCCGAGCCGTCGGTGTCCCAGTCGGCCGGCGTGACGTACATGCGGCGGACTGGGTGGAGCTCCTCGTCGGTGGCACCGCAGCTCTCGCACGTCACGGGCCCGACGATATGCGCGTGTCGGTTCGACGTCAGCGCGTGATCCCGGCCCACGAAGGGGCTGGCGTAGCGTCGTCGGGATGCGCCGTTGCTGGGTGGTGATGCTGATCCTCGTCGCATCGGCATGCGGGAACGACGCACCCGCCGACGTCGCTGGACGAACCTGGCGCAGCCACGACCCGCCCGTCCGACGCCCCCGCCGTCAGCTCCACGACAGACCGCACGGCGTCGTCGGCGACACCGCCGGCGTCGTCCGGTGCCGTGCCGGGTGTGGTGCCACAGGGGTTCGGCACCATCGCCGCGCTTGTCACCGCGTCGGACGGCGAGATCTGCGAGCTGTGCCTCTGGCTCGCCGACGACCTGGCGACACGTGGGTCGCGGGCTGATGCAGGTGACCGACCTCGGCGGGTTGGACGGCATGGCGTTCCGCTACGACAGTCCGCACACGACGAGTTTCACGATGCGCAACACGGTGATGCCGCTGTCGATCGTGTTCTTCGATGCCGACGGCGCCCATCTCGACGAGTTCGACATGGAGCCGTGCGTCGCCGAACCGTGCCCGTCCTACCCGACGCCCACTGACTTCGTGGTTGCGATCGAGGTGCCACGAGGTGGGCTGGCGGGACTCGGAATCGGCCCCGGGTCGGTACTGGAGCTGTTCGCCGAGGGCTGCTCGAGCACCTAGCGGCAACAGCCTGGGCGGCCCGACCACGATCTGAGCTGGCCCCAGCTCCAGGGTCCGACCAGAATCGACGCGCCGCCCCTACCAAGTTGCGACACGTCTCAATCTCCGGATTCCATACATTTCGTGTCCAGGGTGATCCCACGTGAGGCGCGTGCTCACAACGCACCCGATGTCTGAATGCCGCACGGTAGCGATGCGTAACAGCCCTGCCCCACACCGGGTGCGGAGCTAACGGGACCACTCGATCAATTCGTGCGTCTCACGCGACGAGCGGACGGAGGTGGAGGCGGGCGAGCGACTCGGCGACGAGGCCGTTCAACAAGAGCTGCCCTCCGAACAGTGTCATGAGCACGGCCGAGTCGGCGACGTTGCGGTCTCTGACGATCTGACCGACTAGCAGGCCGATCCCGGTGAGGAACAGCAGAGATCCCGGCACCACGAAGAACCGCAGCGGCGAATAGAGAAACGAGATCCTCACAATCAATGAGAAGAACCGGAAGAAGTCCCGGACGGGTTTGATGTGACTCTTTCCTTCACGCGCGAAGTAGTCGATCGGCACGAATCGAACGTCGACGCCCGATTGGAGCGTCGCGATGGTGAGCGTCGATGTGAACGAGAAACCCGCCGGGAACAGGCTCCACGACTGCAGTGCGACGGCGCGAGTGAACACGCGCATTCCCGAGTTGAGATCGTCGATCCAGCGACCGGTGGCGATGAATGCGATGAGTCGGAGAATTCGCCGGGCGACCCAGCGACCAGGGGTGTCGTGCACCTGATCACCCTTTCGTGCCCCGATCACGTGTTCACTTCCGGTGGTCACGGCCTCGCGGTAGAGATCAGGCAACCGTTCGATCGGATATGTGCCGTCTGCATCGACGATTCCGATATATGTCGCCGCCGCGACGCGGATGCCTGACTTGAGTGCCGTCCCGTAACCTCGATTGCGCGTGTGGCGGACGACGCGTACATCGAGATCGTCGGCGATCTCGGCCGTACGGTCCTTCGACCCGTCATCGACCACGATGATCTCGTGTTCGATGTCAGCCTCGACAAGAACCCGCCGTACCTCCGTCACAGTCTCGGAGAGTGAGAGTTCTTCGTTATACGCGGGTATCACCACCGCCAGCGCGGTCATTTTCTGATCAGTCCTCTCCCGGCTGTGCCGATGATCGCCGCGCAGCTGTGTGTCTACGAGAGACCAAGGTCGTACGCGAGCCCGGAACGGTAGCCTCTCGTCCGTGCAGCACGCCGATGCTTCGAAGTTCGGCATGCGCGAGCGAGACGATCGGGTGCTCTTCGACCGGATCGCATCGAGTTACGCGCGCAAGGATCTCGCTCCCGCCAGCCGCGATGCCCGCCGGTACCGCCTCACGTCGACACTCGACGCCGTTCCGAACGATGGCCCGATCCACGTCCTGGAGGTGGGTTGCGGCGCCGGATTCGCAGTCGAGTACATGGGTGATCGGCTCGGACGATACCTCGGCGTCGACCACTCGACCGAGTTGATCGAGTACGCCCGGTTGCGACATCAAGCTCCCGAGGTCGAGTTCAGGGCAACCCGCATTCACGACCTCGCCGAAGTCGAAGTGTTCGATGTCGTCCTTGTCATCGGAGTGCTCCATCACCTCGACGAGATCGACGGAGCGCTCGAACGAATCGTCGCGGCGCTGCGCCCGGGCGGGTGGATTGCCGTGAACGAGCCACAACCCGGAAACCCGTTTGTCCGCGTGGCTCGCCGGCTGCGCAAGCGGGTCGACCGGAGTTACTCCGAGGATCAGCTCGAGTTCACGCCGACCGAGTTGCGGGAGATGTTCGTGCGACATGGTCTTCGCGATGTCGAGACTCTGCCCCAGGGATACCTGAGCACGCCCTTCGCCGAAGTACCGCTGCCGATTCCCGCCGTGACCGCACGCCTGGCCCGACTTGCGGTCGCTGCCGACCGCTGGATCGCGCGCCGGCCGACGTTCTCGCGCCTCGCCTGGAATTGCGTAGCGACCGGACGGAAGTGATCTCGCGCCGGCGAATCGCGCAGGCGGGCGGGTTGCTGATCCTCGTCGTCAGCATCGGATTTCTGGCCACCCGACTCCAGGGACTTGGCGCGAGTGTCCGTCGCGAGGGCATTTCTCGTTCGGATGTGTGGAGACTCATCGGTGCGTTCGTGCTGTATCTCGGAGGTCTCATCGGAGTGCACGTGGCATGGGCCCTGCTCGTGTCGGAACGATCGGTCGACGGCGGACGCAACCTCCTGCGAGCATTCGCCATCAGCTGCCGGGCGCATATCGCGAAGTACCTCCCCGGGAACGTGTTCCACCTCGCCGGCCGTCACGTCCTCGTCAGCCGCCTCGAATGGCCGCAGGCATCCGCGGCGGGCGCGACGCTGATCGAGTTGTTCGTGCTCCCCCTCGTGGCGCTCACGGTCGTCGCCGCGGCGGGACTGCTCGGGGCCGACCACGGGGTGAACGACCTCGAGTTCGGCATTCCACCGGAGCTGCTGGTGGCCGCTGCGATCGTGGTTCTCGTCGCCGGTGGGGCCGCCGCGCTGTTGTCGAAGTGGGCCGTTGCGTTCAGGACGCACTTGAGATCGTGGCGGGGCCTGATGATCCCCGTCGTCGCGCTGTACCTCCTGTTCTTCCTCGCGACCGGGGTCGCCCAGTCGCTCACGCTGCCGGGTCAACCGATTGGCGCCGTCGTCGCCGCTGCTTCGGCGGCGTGGGTGGTCGGCTATCTGACGCCTGGCGCTCCGGGGGGAGTCGGCGTACGCGAGGCCGTCTTTGTCCTGATGCTCGATCTCGACAACCGGGCGGTCGTCATGGGAGTGCTGGGATTTCGCATCGCCATGATCGCAGCCGATGCCGTGCTGTTCGGACTCGGCAGCGCGGTCGAACGCCGCTACCGACGGTCGGCTCCCGTCAGTACGCCCGCCATGTGAATGACCGATCCGACCGCGTCGTCGTGGGTGGTTCAGTCGATCAGCGACGCGATCTGATAACCGAGCCCGGTCTGGAAATCGACGATCGGGATCCAACCCAGCACCAACCCGGCGCGCGTGATGTCTGCCTGCGTTCGAGGCACATCGCCCTTGGCGACGCTCGACACGTTGATCGTCAGCCGGCGGCCGGTCAGCTGCTCGACCATCCGGATCACCTCTACCATCGACACCGCCGACCCACCACCGATGTTGACAACCTCTCCAACGGCACTCGGCGACGTCGCTGCGAGCACGTTCGCCCGCACCACATCGGTCACAAACGTGAAGTCGCGGACCTGTGAACCATCTCCCAGCAGCTCGAACTCGAGCCCGGAGTTGGCGGCGAGGATGAGCCGTTGGATCGCCATGTCGGGGCGTTGGCGGGGGCCGAAAACCGTGAAGTAGCGGAGTGCGACGGTCGGCACCGCGAAGTTACGGTGGTACGCCGAGCACAAATGCTCGCCGGCCAGCTTGGAGACGCCGTACGGACTGCGCGGTTGCGCCAGGTCCGATTCGGAGGTCGGAAAGTGCTCGGGCGCCCCATAGACCGACGAGGAGGAGGAGTAGACGAAGCGATCGACGGGCACCCGACAGGCCGCCTCGAGCAGCCGCTGCGTGACGAGAACATTCCCCCTCAAGTACGTCTCGAAATTCGAGCCCCACGAAGCGCGCACACCCGGACATCCCGCAACGTGAAAGACGACGTCGATCCCGTCGAGCAGGCGATCGAGGTCGGCTTCGAACAGATCCTCCTCGACCAGGCAGAACGTGTCGAAGCCACGAGCCCGCCGCACGTTGGACTCCTTCACGTCCCGGTTGTAGTCGTCGGTGAACACGTCGACTCCGACGACGTTGTGTCCGTCGTCGAGCAGCTGGTCGCAGAGCGAACTGCCGATGAAGCCGGCAGCACCCGTAACTGCGACACGCATCAGAGCACCTCGAGGAGCGGAATTGAGCAGGACAAGGCGACGGCACCTCTCACCGACGTCGGAACATCGACCGGGCTGGTGGATCCGTGTAGTCACGGTACTTGCCGATGACACCGGTAGCCTACCGACGCGCGTGTGGCGCACCCCGCGAGCCGCAGCCCGCGAGCCGCATGTCGGTCAGTTCAGGCGGATGCCGCGGACTCGGGCGAGCCAGCCGAGCACGATGGCGATGGCGCGTGGGTCATGGCGTAGGCGGTGCCCAGCCCCTGGATGAGCCTCGGTTCGGCGCTCCCGTGGGCTTCGGCAAGATGACGGGCATCGCTCGGCGGAACGCTCTCGTCGACCTCGCCGTGCATCATTATCAACGGGCGCGGTGCGGAGCGTCTCGCCGCGACGACCGGCCGGATGTGCCGGAACACGCAGGTCCCAGGCGCATGAACAGTTGTATGCCCTCACTGACTTGGGAAAATCGGTCTCAGACCGCTTGATGTGACAACTTCCGTCGACGAAATCCCGCGTGACACCCCCTTGTCATGCTCGTCGGTGTGAGCAGCATCCTGCCGGTACACTCCCCGGGTCCACGTCCACCCTGCTCCGCATGTTCTGGATTCGCGGGGCCCCGGTCCACCAGCAGGTGGCCGAGTCCGAAGGGAGAACATCACGCATGACGCGTGCGTACGAACTGATGGTCATCATCGACCGTGACGTCGAAGATCCGAAGGCACAGTCCTGGATCAAGACGATCACCGACGGAATCGTCGCCGCCGGTGGCTCGATCCACGGCAAGCCCGATTGGTGGGGGAAGCGTCAATTCGCCTACCCGATCCACAAGAAGGAGTCGGGTTACTACCTCGTCGTCGAGTGCATCGCTCCCGGTGGGGCGCTCGACGAGCTCGAGCGCTCGCTTCGTCTCGCGGACGACATCGTCCGCCACAAGCTCATCCGTCTGCCCGACGCCGAGGCCGAGCGCCGCGGCATGACGGGCGCTGCTGCCTGAGCGCAGCACTCCACGAAGGAGCCATCCAATGGCAGACAACACAATCACCCTCGTCGGCAACCTGACCCGCGATCCCGAGCTGCGCTACACCACCGGCGGGCGGGGAGTGGCCAGCTTCGGCCTCGCCGTGAACCGGCGCTACCAGGTCAACGGCGAATGGCAGGAACAGACCTCGTTCTTCAACGTCGTGGCGTGGGGCCAACTCGGCGAGAACGCCGCGGCAACGCTCACCAAGGGCAGCCGGACCATCGTGTTCGGTCGCCTCGAGCAGCGCAGCTGGGAGACCCAGGACGGCGAGAAGCGCAGCGTCGTCGAAGTCGTCGCCGACGAGCTCGGCCCGAGCCTGCGCTGGGCGCAGGCGCAGATCGAGCGCAACGAGCGGTCGTCCACCGAAGGCGGCTTCGGTGGCGGTGGCAGCGGCGGCGGTGGGGGCGGCGGCGCCGGTGCGAGCAGCGGTGGCGGCTCCCGTCAACCCGATCCCGTGTACGGCGACGAAGAGCCGTTCTGACCCCCTGACGAGCACGTAGAAGGACCCACGATGGCAGCAAAGAAGCCCCGGGCTCGCGTCAAGGACGCCAACCCCCGCAAGTACAAGAAGAAGACCAGCCCGCTCGTTCTCGAGTCGATCGACTACGTCGACTACAAGAACGTCGATCTGCTCAACCGGTTCATGAGCGACCGGGCCAAGATCCGCAACCGCCGCGTCACCGGCAACGACGTCCAGCAGCAGCGCGACATCGCCAACGCGATCAAGGTCGCTCGCGAGATGGGCCTGTTGCCGTACGCCAGGCGGGTCGCCTCGGCGAGCCGTCAGCGCCCGTCCCGCGACGGTGACGGCGGCGGCCGCCGCTCGCGCGATTCCGCCGAAGCCGACGTCGCCGAGAGCCCGGTCGCGGCGCTCGGTGCCGACGAGCTGACCCTCGACGCCACCGACGACGTGGTCATCGCCGACGACGCGGTCATCGCCGACGACGGCGTGGAGGCCTGACCGATGAAGGTGATCCTGCGATCCGATCTCGACGGGCTCGGCAAGCGCGGCGACATCGTCGACGTCGCCGATGGTCATGCCCGCAACTACCTGTTGCCGCAGGGGCTGGCGCTCGTCGCCACGTCGGGTGCGGCCGACCAGGCCGCCAAGATGCGTCGCTCCCGAGACCTGCGCGACGCCAGCGACCGTGAGGCGGCTCAGACCGTCGCCACCACGCTTGTCCCCAAGATCATCACCGTCGCCGCCAAGGCCGGAACCGAGGGCCGGCTGTTCGGATCGGTCACGACCGCCGACGTCGTCGACGCCGTTCGCGCCCAGACCGGTGTCGTGCTCGATCGCCGACAGTTACAGGCCGAGCCGATCAAGACCGTCGGTCAGCACACCGTTATCGCATCGCTTCATTCCGACGTTTCGTTCCCGATCACGATCGAAGTCGTCCCGACCTAGGCCCACCGTCCTCGGCGCCACCGAGCGCCCTGATCGTCGCGGCCCCTGCTGTGTCCACAGCAGGGGCCGTGCTTTTCCCCCGGAGATTCACAGCTTGTGCCCCTAGCGATCCCCAAGTGGTGAGGGCAAGAGTGGGAACCCCATGCCAGGTGAACGACAGCCGAACGGTCAGCGAACGACCGACCGAACCCGCCGGAGCGAGGGGAGGGTGCCCCCGCACAACTTGCAGGCCGAGGAATCGGTGCTCGGGGCGCTGTTGCTGTCACGTGAGGCGATTGGCGTCGTCAGCGAGCAGGGGCTGAATCCGGCCGACTTCTACCGCCCGGCCCATCAGCACATCTTCGACGCGATCCGCGCCCTGTACTCGAGCGGCGGCCCGGTCGACACGGTCACCGTCGCCGACGAGCTGCGCCGCGGCGGGCTGCTCGAAGAGGTCGGTGGCTCGGAGGCGATGCACGAGCTGCAGAACGCGACGCCCGCCATCTCGAGCGCCAGCCACTACGCCAAGATCGTCCAGGACACGGCGATGCTGCGCCGCCTGATCTATGTGGCGGGCGACATCGCCGAGCTCGCCTACAGCGAGCCCGACGACGTCACCAAGGCGCTCGACGAGGCCGAGACCAAGGTGTTCGCGGTTGCCGAGCAGCGGGTCACCGACTCGGTTCGCCAGCTCGACCACCTGTTGTCGGAGGCGATGGACCGCCTCCAGGAGACGTTCGATCGCGGCGACACGATCACCGGCGTCGCCACCGGCTACACCGACATCGACGAGCTGCTGTCGGGGCTCCAGCCGAGCTCGCTCTACATCGTGGGGGCCCGACCCGCGATGGGGAAGTGCGTCGCATGGGACACGCCGATGGTCGACGTGTCGACCGGCGAGGTGGTCGCCGCCGCCGAACTGATGGACCGCGCCGCGGCTCGTGGCGGTCTCGACATGCTGTCGCTCGACGCCGAGGGTCGCCAGGCGCGTTCGATCGCGTCGGCGTGTCTCGACGATGGCGTGAAGCCGGTGTTCCGGGTACGAACCCGTTCCGGTCGCGAGGTGACGATCACCGCGTCGCATCCACTGCTGACCGCGAGGGGCTGGCGCGCCCTCGAATCGATCAGGGTCGGTGAGGTCGTCGCCGTACCGACCCGTCTCGCCGTGTTCGGTGACGACGAGCTCGCCGACCACGACATCGACGTGTTGGCGGGCGGTGTCGATCCCGACCGATCCGGTGCGCGGGTTCCCCCGGCCGTCTTCCGTCTCACGCCCGACGGGGTGGCCCGGTTCTTGAACCGGTTGTTCGCAGGCGACGCGACCTCGTGGATGGCGAGCCTCGGAAGCTGCCGGATCGGGTATACGACGGCATCCGATCGCCTGGCCGCCGATGTCGCCCACCTGCTGTTGCGGTTCGGCATCCGCGCCAAGCGGCGCCAAGGGCCGTCCGATCGGCCGGGTGACAACGCGGCGTTCGAGGTCGAGGTGATCGACAGCGCGTCGCTGATCACGTTCGCCGACCGGATCGGCATCCACGGCAAGGAGACGACGGTCTCGATCGTGCGCGCCCACGCCACGGCGAGGACGTTCGGCGGCTCGATCGACGCCGGTTCCCGTCGCGGTGTGGGACGACATCGTCAAGGCCGCCGGCGAGCTCACGTGGGCCGAGCTCAACGACCTGTGCGGCAAGCCTCGCTCGCACGACTGGCACGCCTACCGCGGTTGGGTGTCGAAGGAGACCGTCGCCCAACTCGCCGAGGCCCTGGACGACGACCGGCTGCGATGGTGGGCGTCGCCCGACGTGCTGTGGGACGAGATCGTGGCGATCGAGCCGGTCGGGTCGACACGGGTCATCGATTTCACGGTTCCGGATCTCCACAACTTCGTCGCCGCCGACTTCTACGTGCACAACACCGCGTTCGGGCTCGGCATGGCCACCCACGTGGCCCAGCACGGTCAGAAGCCGGTGCTCGTGTTCTCGCTCGAGATGGGCCACGCCGAGCTGACCCAGCGCATCCTGTCGAGCGAGGCGAGGGTCGACTCGATGAAGATCCGCACGGGGCGGCTCGCCGAGGCCGACTGGGCCAAGATCGGCAAGGCGATCGGGCGCCTCGAGGTGCCGTTGTTCCTCGACGACAACCCCCGCGTCACGGTGATGGAGATCCGCGCCAAGGCGCGGCGCATCAAGGCCCGCTACGGGGGCCTCGGTCTGATCGTCATCGACTATCTGCAGTTGATGAGCACGAGCGGCTATTCCGAGAACCGCCAGCTCGAGGTCAGCGAGATCAGCCGCAACCTGAAGATCCTGGCTCGCGAGCTCGAGGTGCCGATCGTCGCCCTCAGCCAGCTGAGCCGGAACCTGGAGGCCCGATCCGACAAACGCCCGATGCTGCAGGACCTCCGCGAGTCGGGCTCGCTCGAGCAGGACAGCGACGTCGTGATGTTCCTCTACCGCGACGAGGTGTACAACAGCGAGTCACCCGACAAGGGCTCGGCCGAGGTGATCATCGCCAAGCACCGGTCGGGGCCGATCGGCACCAAGCGCCTCGTGTTCCTCGGCCAGTACACCCGCTTCGACAACGCCGCCCGCGGCGTCTGAATCGCTCGCCGTCGAGGTCCGGAGCGGTGTTTGCTCGCGGTGTTCACAGGGCGAGCTCCCAGTTCTGGCCGACGAGGTCGTGGCCGAAGCTGTGGTGGGGCTCCTCGTCGACGAGGCGGAAGCCGGCTGCCTCGTAGATCCGCCGGGCCGACACCAACACGTCGTTGGTCCACAGCATGAGCGTGCGGTACCCCGCACCGCGGGCGAAGTCGATGCACTCGTCGACGAGGCGACGTCCGATGCCGAGTCCGCGGGCGCTCGGCTCGACGATCAGGATCCGCAGCTGCGCGGTCTGGTCGTCGCGCTGACAGCAGAACACACAGCCGGCGCGGGACCCGTCGACGTCGGCGATCCACGCCTGCTCGCGCCCGGGCCGGTGGTTGGCGACGTAGTTGGCGACGATCTCGGCGATGAGCGCTTCGAAGGTGATGTCCCACGCGTATTCGTCGCGATAGATCTCGCCGTGGCGTTGGACGACCCAGCCGAGGTCTCCGCTGTCGAGGCCACGGACGGTCACGATCCGCTGGTACTCCGTGTCGAGGACCTGCTCGATGGTGTCGATCGCCACCCCCACCCGCCGGAGGTCGTCGGCGGTGAGTGGATCGAGGAGGGCACTGATCTGCGCGACCGAGCGGCGATCGAGGTCGGCGTATGCCGCCCGACCGGCGGTTGTGAGTGCGAGTTGCACGCGGCGCCGGTCGGTGTCGGAGCGGTGCGCCGTGACGAGGCCGGCGCGGCGCAGCCGGGCGACGATGCGAGTGAGGTAGCTCGGGTCCATCCGGAGTCGGTGGCGGAGCTCGACCTGCTCCCACGGTGCGGCGTCGCTGCGCCGGCCGAGCTCGAAGATCACGCGAGCTTCGGGGAGTGAGTACGGCGTTTCCAGCAGCCCGGCGTCGAGCAGACCGATGACCTCGGTCCAGCGCCGGTTGAACCCTCTGATGCGCTCGACATGGCCGGAGATGTTGGACACAATCCAATAATATCCCAGATCGGTTGGCTGGCTACCGTGCTCCGCCGTGGACCTGATGATCAGGGCGCTCACGCCCGACGACGACGCCGAAGGCATGGGCCGCCTCCTCGTCGACGGGTACCAGTCGCTGCCTGACTCCCCCGACGATCCCGAGTACTACGCCGAGCTCGCCGACGTCGGGTCACGCGTCGAGCGCGCAGTCGTCTTCGGCGCCTTCGGTGAAGGCGGTGCGCTCGGGTGCGTCACGTACGTGGCCGACGAGCTGAGCGCGTACGCCGAGCACATGCTGGCCGGGGAGGCCAGTTTCCGCATGCTCGCGGTCGCGCCAGCGGCGCGGGGGAGCGGTGTCGGCGAGGCGCTCGTTCGGCGCTGCATCGACGAGGCGACGAGCGCCGGACGAACCGCTCTCTTCATCCACTCGGGGTCGTGGATGCGCGGCGCTCATCGCCTCTACGTCCGGCTCGGCTTCGAACGTCGGGCCGACCGGGACTGGCTGATCGACGATCCGCCGCTCCACCTGTTCGGTTTCTGGCGAGCGTTGGAGCCCGAGCGGATTCAGTCGCGGGGCTGAAGGTCGCCGAGGAATCCGAGGACCCGGCTGATCGCGCCGCCGTCGTCGAACTCGGCGACGTCCGTGCCGTTGAGGGCGACGGCGCCGGCCGTGTCGACCAGCTCCCACCCGTAGCGAGCCACGTTGTGATGGGCGTCGATGCCCGTGGTGCGGCGGAAGCGATGATCGGGATAGTGCCCGAGTACGGCACCCATCATCTCGGTGATGCCGGCGTGGCCCTTGCCGTCGATCGGCGGATCGATCAGCTCGGCGTCGGGTGCGAACGCCCTGGCGACGAGCTCGGCTCGCACGGCGTCGTCGGGCTCGCTGTAGGCGTCCATGTAGGTGTCGATGGTGGCGGTCACGGACGGTGCCGTCGCCGGGGTGGCGTCAGTGGTGGTGGTTGTGGCTTGGGTCATGGTGTCCACCATCGTCGCCAAGTCGGCGCATGGCGATTACCCGTGTGGTAGCTGATTCTCATTACCTCGCGGGTAGTCGTGCCGCCCGTGCGGGCGTTCTAGCGTGATCCCATGGCGAGACCCCGAGTCGGCGAATTGGTTCGTGAGTGGCGTACGCGGCGGCGCAGGAGTCAGATGGACCTCGCCCTCGAGATCGGTGTGTCACCGAGACACCTGAGCTTCGTCGAGACCGGCCGATCGCGCCCGAGCCCCGAGCTCGTGCTCGCCATCGCCACGCACCTCGACGTGCCGTTGCGGGAGCGCAACACGCTGTTGCTGGCCGCCGGCTACGCGCCCCGGTACAGCCAGAGCTCGTTCGACGACCCGTCGATGGTCCACGCCCGCGCCTCGTTGCAGCGCATGCTCGACGCCCACGACCCGTACCCCGGCGTCGTCGTCGATCGAGCGTGGAACGTCGTCCTCGCCAACAACGCAGCGGCGCTGATGACCGCCGGATTGCCGGACGAACTGCTGCAGCTCCCGTTGAACGTGTACCGCGTGAGCCTGCATCCCGACGGGCTCGCGGGGCGATCTTCGAACGTGGCGGAATGGGCGCCCCCGTTGTTGCGGCAGCTGCGACGGTCGGTGGTGCTGACCGGCGACCCCGAGCTCGAGGAGTTGCTCGTCGAGGTCGAGTCGTACCCGACCGTCGCTACCTTGCTCGACGGGTTCGAGACGATCGAGTGGGACGATCCACCGTTGCTGATCCCGATGCGACTCACGGTCGCCGGGACCGAGTTGTCGTTGTTCACGACGATCACCACGTTCGGGACGCCGCGTGACGTCACGCTCGACGAACTGGCGCTCGAGCTGTTCTTCCCCGCCGACGCCGACACCGAACATGCGCTGCGCGGTCACGCGTGAGCTCGTCGGGGTGGCCCAGCCATGACAACGCCGACCGAGCTCGTCCAGCAGATGATGCCGTTGTGCGCGACGCTCGGGGTCACGGCACGCGAGTTCACCTCCGACGAGGTCGTGCTCGACCTCGAATGGCGACCGGATCTGTGCACGAGCAACGGCATCCTCCACGGCGGGGTCATCATGACGCTCGCCGACTCCGCCGGTGCCGGATGCGCGTTCTTGAACCTGCCCGACGGCGCGATCGGCACGTCGACGATCGAATCCAAGACCAACTTCCTCGGTGCGGTGAAGGGTGGCTCGGTGACGGCACGATCGACCGCGTTGCACGTGGGTTCGACGACGATCGTCGTCGAGACCGATGTGCGCAACGACGCCGGTCGGTTGGTCGCCAAGGTCACCCAGACCCAGGCCGTTCTCCGCCGCGTGCCTGATCGTCATCCCTGATCAGGGCGCGTTCCCGATACCCACATTTGGATTCGCGCACCCATCGCCCAGACTGTCGGTCATGTCCCCCCACGCCGTAGAGACGCGCGAGCTGGTCAAGCGTTTCGGATCCACGACGGCCGTCGACGGCGTCGACCTGGTGGTCCCGCACGGCGCGGTGTACGGACTGCTCGGCCCGAACGGTGCCGGGAAGACCACCATCGTGCGGATGCTCACCACGCTGCTGCGCCCCGACGACGGCGTGGCCCTGGTCGACGGCATCGACGTGTCCCGCGATCCCGACGGCGTCCGCCGGTGCATCGGCCTCACCGGTCAGTACGCGGCCGTCGAGGAGCGGCTCACCGGTCGCGAGAACATGCAATACGTCGGCCGCCTGTTCCACATGCCGAAGGCCGAGCGTCTCCGACGAGGCGAGGAGTTGCTCGAGCGGTTCGACCTGGTCGACGCCGCCGACCGGGTCGCCAAGACCTACTCGGGGGGCATGCGGCGGCGGCTCGACATCGCCATGAGCCTGATCGCCCGGCCCAAGGTGTTGTTCCTCGACGAGCCGACCACCGGGCTCGACCCGCGCAGCCGGCTGGCGATGTGGGACCTCATCGAGGAGCTCGAACACGACGGCACCACCGTCCTGCTCACCACGCAGTACCTCGACGAGGCCGATCGGCTCGCCGAGCGGATCGTCGTCGTCGACCACGGGAGGGTGATCGCCCAGGGCACACCCGACGAGTTGAAGGACCACATCGGCGGTGACCGCATCACCGTCGAGATCGCCGACGCCGCCGACCGCGAGACGGCGATCGGTGTGCTCGCCCCGATCTGCACCGGCAAGGTCGACGTCGACGCCGGCGGTCGCAGTTTCTCGGCGCCGATCCGAACGGGCAACCGGGTCGTCCCGGGCGTGATCCGAGCGCTCGACGACGCGGGCGTCGACGTGCTCGATGTCGAGGTTCGGCGGCCGACCCTCGACGATGTGTTCCTCACACTCACCGGGCACGCGTCCGTCGAAGACGACGCCGACCACACGGCTGGTGAGCCGGTGGGAGCGCGGCGATGACCACCGTCGCCCTCACCCTCGAGGACTCGTGGACCGAGGCCAGCCGCCACCTGCGGATCGTGCCGCGCAACATCGAGTTGCTCCTGTTCTCGACGATCCAGCCGATCATGTTCGTCGTCCTGTTCGTGTACGTGTTCGGCGGTTCGATCGAGGTCGACGGCTACGACGACTACATCCAGTTCCTGCTGCCGGGGATCTTCAGCCAGTCGCTCGTGTTCAACTCGGCGTTCACCGGCGTCGGCCTCGCCGAGGATCTCCAAAAGGGCCTCATCGACCGGCTCCGTTCGCTGCCCATGGCGCGGTCGGCGGTGCTCATCGGGCGCACGGTGTCCGACCTCGTCCGCAACGTGTTCACGTTCTTCGTGATGCTCGGTGTCTCGTTCATCATCGGGTTCCGTTTCGACGGCAGCCTGGCTGCCGCCGCCGCAGCGACGCTCCTGTTGCTGCTCTTCAGCTACTCGCTGAGCTGGGTGCAGGCGCTGATCGGGCTCTCGGTGAAGTCGGTCGAGGCCGCCAACTCGGCCGGGTTCATCTGGATGTTCCCGATGACGTTCGTGTCGTCGGCGTTCGTCGACCCGAGCACGATGCCCGACTGGCTCGAGCCGATCGCCGAGGCGAATCCGTTCACGAAGGTGACGAACGCGGCGCGGGCGCTCTACAACGGTCTCGACCCCGGCAACGACGTGTGGTGGAGCCTCGGATGGTCGCTCGGCCTGATCGTCGTGTTCGCTGCGCTGGCGACCCGCAAGTTCGACCGGTCGACGAGCGCCTGACACGACCAGGGCGGGGCAACGTCAACGAGCGCCCGACACGATCAGGCCGGGGCAACGTCAACGAGCGCCCGACACGACCAGGCCGGCGTCGACGAGCGGCGGTGTCGGGTCGTAGTCGAGGGACTGGGCCAGCCAGCGCTCGGCCTCGGCGACCGTCCAGCCCTTGCGGGCGGCGTAGTCGGCCACCTGATCGCGATCGATCTTGCCGATCCCGAAGTAGCGGCTCTCGGGATGGGCGATGTAGAGCCCGCACACCGACGAGCCCGGCCACATCGCGTAGCTCTCGGTGAGCCGCACGCCGAGCTGCGCCTCGGCGTCGAGCAGGTCGAACAACGTGCCCTTCTCGGTGTGGTCGGGCTGGGAGGGGTAGCCGGGCGCGGGTCGGATCCCGACGTACTGCTCGGCGATCAGCTCGGTGCTGGTCAGCGACTCTCCGGGCGCGTAGCCCCAGAACTCGGTGCGCACGCGCTGGTGCAACCGTTCGGCGAACGCCTCGGCGAGTCGGTCGGCGAGGGCCTTGACCATGATCGACGAGTAGTCGTCGTTCTCGAGCTGGAACCGCGCCGAGATCGCATCCTCACCCTCGCCGGTGGTCACCGTGAAGCCGCCGATGTGGTCGCCGGCGCCGGCCCCACCGATGAAGTCAGCCATCGCCAGGTTGGGGCCACCGTCGCGCTTGGTCATCTGCTGGCGCAGCGTGTGGAACACGGCGCGCCGCTGGCGCCGCGACTCGTCGGCGAACACGACGATGTCGTCGCCGTCGGACTCGGCCGGCCAGAAGCCGACCACGGCACCCATGTCGAACCAGTCGCCGTCGACGATGCGATCGAGCATGACGCGCGCGTCGTCGTACAGCGAGCGGGCCGCCTCGCCGTAACGCTCGTCGTCGAAGATCGCCGGGAACCGTCCGGCCAGATCCCACGTCGTGAAGAACGGTGACCAGTCGATGACCTCGGCCAGGTCGGCGACCGAGTAGTGGGTGAGCAGTTTCGTGCCGATGAAGCTCGGCGCGATCGGCGTCTTCGACGGATCGAGGACGAGTGCGTTCGATCGAGCGTCTCCGATCGACGCCCGGGGCGTCGTCCGGCGTCCTCCGGCGTGCGACGCGGCGAGCCGTGCGTACTCCTCGCGGGTGTCGGCGATGAACGCCGGCCGCTGGTCGTCCGACAGCAGCGCCGCCGCCACCCCGACGGCCCGGCTGGCGTCGAGCACGTGGACCGTCTGACCGCGCTGGTAGTTGGGGTGGATCTTGACGGCGGTGTGCACTCGGCTCGTCGTGGCGCCACCGATCAGCAACGGGATGTCGAGACCCTGGCGCTCCATCTCCGACGCGACGTGGCACATCTCGTCGAGCGAGGGGGTGATGAGGCCGGAGAGCCCGATCATCGCCGCTCCTTCGGCACGCGCCGTGTCGAGGATCTTGTCGACCGGCACCATCACACCGAGGTCGATCACCTCGTAGTTGTTGCACTGCAACACCACGCCGACGATGTTCTTGCCGATGTCGTGGACATCGCCCTTGACGGTGGCCATGACGATCTTCGCCACCGGCGCTCGCGTGCCCAACGCATCGGCCTCGGCGTCCATGTACGGGAGCAGATGGGCGACCGCCTGCTTCATCACCCGCGCCGACTTCACCACCTGGGGGAGGAACATCCTTCCGCTGCCGAACAGGTCGCCGACGATGTTCATGCCGGCCATCAGCGGGCCCTCGATCACGTCGAGCGGCCGCACCGCGGCGAGTCGTGCCTCCTCGACGTCGTCGGTGACGAAGTCGGTGACGCCGTGCACCAACGCGTGCGAGAGCCGCTGCTCGACGGGCAGCTCGCGCCATGCCAGGTCCGGCACACGGTGCTCGCTCTTCTGGTCGCGATAGCGCTCGGCGAGCGCGAGGAGGCGTTCCGCGCCGTCGGGACGGCGGTTGAGCACGACGTCCTCGCATGCCTCTCGCAGCTCCGGGTCGAGGTCGTCGTACACCGCCATCTGCCCGGCGTTGACGATGCCCATGTCCATCCCGGCGCGGATGGCGTGGAGCAGGAACACCGAGTGCATCGCTTCGCGGACCGTCTCGTTGCCGCGGAACGAGAACGACAGATTGGACACACCGCCCGACACGTGCGTGCGCGGCAGGTGCTCGCGGATCCAGCGCGCCGCTTCGATGAACGCCAAGCCGTAGCCGTCGTGCTCCTCGATGCCAGTGGCGATGGCGAAGATGTTGGGGTCGAAGATGATGTCCTCAGGAGGGAACCCCACTTCGTCGACGAGGATGTCGTACGCCCGCTTGCAGATCGACGTCTTGCGTTCGAGCGTGTCGGCCTGACCCTGCTCGTCGAATGCCATCACGACGACTGCGGCGCCGTGGGCGCGCACGACCCGGGCCTGGCGGATGAACGACTCCTCGCCCTCCTTCATCGAGATCGAGTTGACGACGGCCTTGCCCTGGATGCACTTCAGGCCGGCCTCGATCACCGAGAACTTCGACGAGTCGACCATGATCGGCACGCGCGAGATGTCCGGCTCGGCGGCGATCAGGTTGAGGAACGTCACCATCGCCGCCTCGGAATCGAGGAGTCCCTCGTCCATGTTGACGTCGATGATCTGCGCCCCGTTCTCGACCTGGTCGCGAGCGACCTGGAGGGCGGCGTTGTAGTCGCCGCCGGTCACCAGCTTGCGGAAGCGCGCCGAGCCGGTGACGTTGGTGCGCTCGCCGACGTTCACGAACGGGATGTCGCTCGACAGCGTGAACGCCTCGAGGCCCGAGAGGTGCAGCCTCCGATCGGGCTCGGGGACGCGGCGCGGCGCCTTGCCGGCGACCGCGTCGGCGATGGCGCGGATGTGCTCGGGCGTGGTGCCGCAACACCCGCCGGCGATGTTGACCAGACCCGCATCGGCGAACTCGCCGAGCAGGCCCGCCATGAACTCCGGCGTCTCGTCGTAGTGGCCGAACTCGTTGGGGAGGCCGGCGTTCGGATAGGCGCACACGAGCGTGTCGGCGTAGCGCCCGACGTCCGCGACATGGGCTCGCATCTCGGCGGCTCCCAGCGCGCAGTTGAAGCCGATCGAGAACGGCGCCGCGTGGCGGACCGAGTGCCAGAACGCGGCCGGAGTCTGCCCCGTGAGCAACCGGCCCGAGCGGTCGGTGATCGTGCCCGAGATCATGATCGGCACGACCGTGCCGCGCCTGGTGACGAGCTCGGAGATGGCGTGGATCGCGGCCTTGGCGTTGAGCGTGTCGAAGATCGTCTCGATCAGCAACACGTCGACCGACCCGTCGAGCAACCCACGGACCTGCTCGGTGTAGGCCGCGGCCAGCTCGTCGAACGTCACGGCGCGGAAACCGGGATCGGACACGTCGGGTGAGATCGAGGCGGTGCGGTTCGTCGGGCCGACGGCGCCGGCGACGAAGCGCCGCCGGCCGTCCTCGCGTTCGGCCATCAGGGCGGCCTCGCGGGCGAGCGCGGCCCCGGCCCGGTTGAGGTCGTACGCCAACTCGCTCATGCCGTAGTCGGCCTGGGCAATCGCGGTCGACGAGAACGTGTTGGTGGACACGATGTCGGCACCGGCACGGAAGTAGCGGTAGTGGATGCTGCGGATCGCATCCGGCTGGGTGATGTTGAGCAGGTCGTTGTTGCCGTGCACCGCACGGTTCCACGCGTCGAACTGGGCGCCGCGGTAGGCGTCCTCGTCGAACCCGAGGCCCTGGATCATGGTCCCCATCGCCCCGTCGAGGACGAGGATCCGCTCCGCCGCGGCCTGGCGCAAGGCGCTGATGCTCACGCCGGCACCGCCTGGTGCTGGATCCCGTGCCGCTCGTCGACTGCAACGGGCGTCGGGTGGACGTCGAGCAGTCGGCAGATCGAGTAGACGAGATCGGCCCGGTTCATCGTGTAGAAGTGCAGGTCGGTCACACCCGCGTCGACCAGACCGAGCACCTGTTCGGCGGCAACGTTGGCCGCGACGAGCTGGCGTGTGTGCGGGTCGTTCTCGAGCCCGGCGAAGCGAGCGGCCAGCCGCGGCGGGATCGACGTCCCACACTTGGCGGCGAAGCTGCTCGTCTGCTCGAAGTTCTGAACCGTCATGATCCCCGGCACGATCGGTACGTCGATGCCGCGTGCTCGGACGCGATCGACGTACCGGAAGTAGTGGTCGTTGTCGAAGAAGAACTGCGTGATGGCGCGGCTGGCGCCGGCGTCGACCTTGGCGGCCAGCATGTCGAGGTCGGTGTCGACCGTCGGGCTCTCGGGATGCTTCTCCGGATACGCCGACACCGAGATCTCGGCGTCGTACACCCGCTTGATGCCGGCGACGAGATCGGCCGCGTTGCTGTACCCGTCGGGATGCGGCTCGTAGCGGTTGCCGACGCCGCCCGCCGGATCGCCGCGCAGGGCGACGATGTGGCGCACCCCGGCCTCCCAGTTACGCCGGATGACTTCGTCGACCGTCGACCGCGGCTGACCCACGCAGGTCACGTGCGCGGCGGTCGTCAACGACGTCTCGCCGACGAGGCGCTCGACGGTCGCATGGCTGCGCTCGGCATCCGAGCCGTTGGCGCCGTAGGTGACCGAGACGAAGTTCGGCCGCAGCGGCTCGAGCTGGCCGATCGTTCGCCACAGGGCGTCCGATCCGTCCGGCGTCTTGGGCGGGAAGATCTCGAACGAGACGCGCATCAGGCGACCTCTTCCTCATAGGGGGATCCGTCGTCGACCGCGGGGCGTCGGTCGCGCCCGACCCAGAGCGAGATCGCGATCTTGGCGGCCGAATCCGAGTCGGGGGTGAGGCTCTCGTGGGTGATCACGTCGAGCCCGGCGGTGTCCATCCATTGGTTGATCGTCTCGCTGGCGAACCCGAGACGCCGGTGGGCGTGATCGACGCGCAGGAACTCCTGGTCGTGCGGTGCGAAGTCGACGACGACGAGCCGCCCGTTCGGGCGCAGCACGCTGGCGGCCTCGCGGATCGCGCCCGCGGCGTCGTCGAGCAGGTGGAGGACCTGATGGATGACGACGACGTCGAACATGTTGCGCGGCAGGCCGAGGGAGTAGAGGTCGCCCTGACGGACCCGGCAATGCCGCAATCCGGCCCGGTCGAGGTTGGCGCGGGCAATGGCGAGCATCTCGAGCGATTGGTCGAGGCCGAGACCGTGCTCGATTCGCGGTCCGAGGAGCTCGAGCATCCGGCCGGTGCCGGTTCCGAGGTCGAGCACCGAGCGGTACGGCTGGCCGGACAGGGCGGCGATGATCGACTGCTCGATCCGTTGGTCGGCGACGTGGAGGCGGCGGATCCGATCCCAGCTGGCGGCGTGCCGGGCGAAGTACTCGCGGGCCGCCTTCGACCGCTCGGCACGGACCGCGCTCAGG
The DNA here is from genome assembly GCA_963776935.1 of Ilumatobacteraceae bacterium. Lineage (GTDB taxonomy): Bacteria > Actinomycetota > Acidimicrobiia > Acidimicrobiales > Ilumatobacteraceae > JALOLG01. The sequence continues at coordinate 73,995 of CAVZOP010000004.1, forward strand.
CGTTGGCGGTCGTGGGCGATCGTCGGATCGTCGGGGTCGAGGTCGGCCAACGCCCGGCGGATGACGCGAGCACCCGGCCCGATGTCGGCGAGGCGGAAGAACGCCCACGACCCCTCTGGCGAACGGACGACCAGGCCGGCCTCGGTGAGCAGCTTGAGGTGGCGCGAGACCCGTGGTTGGGACTGGCGCAGGATCTCGGTGAGGTCGGAAACGGTGAGCTCGGTCTCGGCCAGCAAGGTCAGGATCCGCAGCCGTGTCGTCTCCCCGGCCGCCTTCAACGCCTCGTACACCGCGTCGAACGGCAGCCGTGGAACGGGTGGCGGGGAAGGCGGCTCGTGCCGCTGCCATATGGGCATAAGGATATGTTTATATCCCCATCGGACGGGAAGTCAACTGTTTGTGACGCGGCCGCCGAAGCGCCTGGCGGCGCCGGCGTACCGAACCGGGTGTTCAGGTCTGAACGACGGGTCCGGGACGTGAGCCACCCGCGCGGCGTTCGGCGGTGCTCGGACGCGTCGGTCAGAGGTAAGAAGCCGGGTCGGGAGGCGGCGCCGTCAGGCGCTTCGCCGACCGGTCACGTCGTCGTCAGATGGGAGCGCACCAGGTGGCGGAGGGCGTCGATGCTGTCGCCTTTGGTGGCGCTGGTCCAGACGATGTCGTCGGGGTCGAGACGGCAGCCGGCGGCCAGGTCGCGGCGGCGCGCCGGGCGCTTCGAGGACTTGACCTTGTCGAGCTTGGTGGCGACGACGGTGTGGGGCACGATGTTGGCGCGCAGCCAGTCGAGCATCTGCTCGTCGAGCGGTGTCGGACCGATCGCGCCGTCGACCAGCACGAACACCTGCACCAGCTCCTCGCGTTCGAGCAGGTAGCCCTCGATCATCTCGGGCCAGTCCTTGCGGATCCGGTCGGGGACCTTGGCGTAGCCGTAGCCCGGCAGGTCGACGAGGGTGCCGCCGCCGTCGAGCTCGAACACGTTGATCAACTGAGTGCGACCCGGTGTGTTGCTGACCCGGGCCAGCTGCTTGGTGTTGGCGAGGGCGTTGATGAGCGCTGACTTGCCGACGTTGGACCGGCCGACGAACGCGACCTCGGCGGTCGACGTCGGGAGCTGAGCGACCCGCGTCGCGGACGTCACGAATTGGAGTCGGAGCGGCCGGTCGTCCATCAGCCGGCGATGAGCGAACCAAGCGCCCAGAGGGCCGCGATGAACCCGACGAGTGCCATCGCAACGCTGCGCCCGACGGGCGCCCGCGTGAGGTTCGAATCGTCGCGTTGAACCTCCGGTGGCCGCACGAGCGCCATCACGTTTCCGACGAACAGCGCGCCGCCGAGGGCGAGCACCAGCCACGCCAACAGATCCTCTCCGAGGAACATCCCGTCATGATGGCGCGCGAGACTGGAGGGATGGGATTCCACCACGTCGCACTCGCCACCCGTGACACCGAGGCGACCCATCGCTTCTACACCGAGGTGATGGGTTTCGAGCTCGTGAAAGTCGTGACGGCCGCCAACCCGGGCGAGCACGGTGGGTACTCGAAGCACTTCTTCTACGACACCAGCGGCGCGTTCGAAGGATCCCCCGACCAGGGCATGATCGCCTTCTGGGAGCTCCACGACTCCGAGATCGGCAACGACTTCCCGGTCGACATCAACGCCGCCGCCGGCCTGCCGTGGTGGGTCAACCACATCGCGTTCGACGCACCGACTCAGGAGTCGCTCGACGCCCACCGCGAGCGCTGGCAACGTCACGGCCACCGGGTGCTCGAGGTCGACCACGAGTTCTGCGTGAGCATCTACATCCGCGATCCATCGAACAACATGGTCGAGTTCTGCCACACGACCCGGCCGTTCACGCCCGAGGAGAAGGCGCGAGCGTTCGAGTTGCTGGCTGATCCTCATCCGCCGCTCGAGAAGAACGCTCGCGTCCGTGTGCACGAGCCGATCGGTGCCGACGTGCCGGAGCCGGTCGGCGGGAGCTGAGCGGCTCACTCGACGGCCGCGCCTCACGAGGCGGCTTCGACGAGTCGCGCCTAGACGAGTCGAATCGTCACGCCGCAGAGATCCATCGTCTCGCCGGCGCGGTCGCGGTCGGTCGCGACGAGGTCGAGCCCGTCGATCCCTTCACCCCGTTCGCCGGCGGCGACGAACCTCACCGTGTGGTCGAGACCGAGCTCGGCCCACCGTGCGCGCATGGCGTCCGGGTCGGCGGCACCGATCGCGAGACCGGCGATCGCGCTGACGACACCGTTGCCGTCGTGGGCGCGCCAGGTCGGGCCGCCCCATGGCCACTCGCCCGCGCCGGGCCGGCTGGTCGATCGACACCAGCGCGCCGCCGACGTCGCGTGGATGGAGATGCCTGGCCCGGATGGTGGGGAGATCGACCGACCAGACGACCCGTACACCGGCGGCTTGGACGTGCTCGACGCGGGCGTCGAGGTCGTCGACCTCGTAGATCGCCATGTACCCGCCATCGCCGTTCCCGTTGTCGCGGGCGCGCCGTTCGAGTAGACGACCGCCGGTCGTGCCGTCGCGGGTCGGTGAGACGACCTCGAGGAACTGGTCGCCGATCAGCATCAGCGCGTTGTGGAGGCCGAACTCGGCGACGCCCGGGTCGACGTAGCAGACCTCGAGTCCGAGTGCCGCGGACAGCTCGGCCACGACGGTGTCGAGGTCACGGGCGACGAGCGCCACCTGGCGAAGTCGGATCATGTCCGGATCACGCGGCCGACTGTACGTCGTCGGCTCGTGCGATCCCGATGCCGACGGGCGCAGCGTCGCCGGCCGGCGATCCGGCCACGGCGTAGTCGCGGCGGGCCCGATCGATGAGCCCCAGCCCGCTGAGGCCGGGGAGGCGGTCGATCCGGCGGTCGATCCGCCGGGCCATCTCGGCGCCCTCGTCGTCGCCGAACAGGTACGTGATGAGGTGCACCGTCTCGGCGTGCGGCATGACGCCGGATCCGACCGGTGTCCACCATCGGGTGAGCGCCAAGCGGGTGAGGCGTTGCGCACGCCGGTTCTCGAGCCGCCGCGTCGCCTCGCTGGCGTAGAAGTCGATGTGTCGTCCCTCCTGCTTGGCGATCCGGCGAACGAGCTCGGCGAGGGTGGGGTGCCCGGCCCGCTGGGCGAGCCGCACGTAGGCGGCCTGTGTGGTCCATTCGTTCACGGCACCCCAAGTCAGCGACACGGCCACGATGTGCTCGGTCAGCACCGACGCGAACATCGTTCCCAACGTGCCGAGCCGGCCGCTGCCCACCCGATCGCGGGCGGCGTCGATGCGCGGCCGGCCGGCGATCTCGTCGTGGGCGCGCAGCACCTTGCCGATCGCCTCGCCGTGCCAGAACTCCTCGTAGGCCCACATCGTGAGGAAGCTGGTGATGACCGGGTCGTCATGGGCGCGCGTCACGAGCAGGTCGCGCAGGTAGCACACGGTGTGGTGCTCGACGTCGTGCATGTAGCGCAGACAGCGCAGGGCGTCGTCGGGCAACGGTTGGCGTCGGAAGTCGTCGTAGTCGATGTCGGAGTCGTCGAGGGCTGCAACGGAACCGATGTAGCGGTCGATGTCGAAGTTCACGGCGTGTGTTCGTCGGCCGAGACGATCCGGTTTGGTCGATCTCGAACTGACCGGCGACGAGCCCGTCTCGCACTGGACGGGTCGACGCGGCCATCATCGGCGTTCGTGATCGAGCACTACCGAGCTGTCTGGCAGGAGATGACCGCAGCGGGCGCGCCGTTCGCGATGACCGAGATCGACGTGCGCGGCGTCCCGGTGCGGGTCTTCGACTCGGCGCCGCCCACGATGCGATCGGTGTGGGAGCTGGCGGCGCTGCACGGCGACAAGACGTACGTCGTCTACGAGGACGAGCGCTACACGTTCGCCGAGATCAGCGCCATGTCGCGCTCGCTCGCCCACTATCTCCGCGAGACGTGCGGCGTCGAGGGCGGCGATCGGGTCGCGGTCGCGATGCGCAACTACCCGGAGTGGGTCGTGGCCTACTGGGCCGTCGTGTCGCTCGGGGCCGCGGTGGTCGGCATGAACGCCTGGTGGACGACTCCCGAGATGGAGTACGGCCTCGCCGACTCGCGGCCGAAGGTGCTGATCGCCGACGACGAGCGCCTCGAGCGGGTGATCCCGATCCTGGCGGGGCTCCGTGCCACGGCGCCGTTGCACGTCGTCGCCGTGCGCTCGGATCGTGAGCTGCCCGACGATCCGCCCTCGATCTCGGCCCGTTGGGACGACATCGTGAGCGTCGACGACGCGCCGGCGACCCTGCCCGCGGCCGACATCGATCCCGACGACGACGCCTGCATCTTCTACACGTCCGGCACGACCGGCTTCCCGAAGGGCGCCCAGCTGACGCACCGCGGCTCGGTGCACAACCTGATGAACCTGCTGTTCATGGGGCTGGTCGCCAGCACCGCCGAGGCTCGGGCGCGTGAGGCGGCGGGCGGCGACGGCAGTGCGGCGCCGAGCGCCGTGCCGGCCGAACCGGTGTTCATGGCACCGACCCCGCTGTTCCACGTCACGGCGTGCAACTGCATCCTCCACCCCGCAACGCTCATCGGCGGGACGATCGTGCTGACGTACAAGTGGGATCCCGGTCGGGCGCTCGAGCTGATCGAGCGCGAGCGCGTCACGAACTTCTCGGGCGTGCCGACGATGAGCCGCGAGTTGCTGTCGCATCCCGACTGGAGCAGGCGCGACACGTCGTCGATGATCGGGATGGCGGGCGGTGGTGCGGCCGTCCAAGTCGATCTCGTCGGCAAGATCGAGAAGTCGTTGGAGAAGGGTTCGCCAGCCACGGGCTACGGGCTCACCGAGACGCACGGCATCGTGACGGCCAACTCGGCCGGCCTGTATCTCGCCAAGCCCGAGTCGTGCGGGCCGGTGGTGCCGACGCTCGATGCCAAGCTGGTCGACGAGGCCGGCGACGACCTTCCGCCCGGTCCCGATTCCATCGGTCGCCTGTGCGTGCGCGGCTCGATCGTGATCAAGGGCTACCTGAACCGGCCGGAGGCGACGGCCGAGGCGATCCGCGACGGGTGGTTCGACACGGGCGACATCGCCCGCCTCGACGACGAGGGCTTCGTGTTCATCGTCGACCGCGCCAAGGACATGGTGCTGCGTGGCGGCGAGAACGTCTACTGCTCGGAGGTCGAGACGGCGATCTACCAGCACGACGACGTCGCCGAAGCGGCCGTGTTCGGCATCCCCGACGAGCGACTGGGCGAAGAGGTCGCGGCGGTCGTGGTGCCACGTCCCGGCTCGGCGCTCGACGAGGACACCCTGCGCCAGTTCCTCGCCGAGCGGATCGCCAAGCACAAGATCCCGTCGCGGATGTGGTTCCGCAACGAGCAGATCCCACGCAACGCCAGCGGCAAGTTCCTGAAGCGCGAGCTCCGCTCCGAGCTCCTCGACACCTGACCCCTCCGTTCTGTCTGCTTCAGATTGCCCGTGTGCTCATCTGAGGCAGACAGTTCACGTGACCCTCCGTTCTGTCTGCTTCAGATTGCCCGTGTGCTCATCTGAGGCAGACAGATCACGTGGGGGGTGTCAGGGGAGGTCGGCGAGGACGGCCATGGCGGCGTTGCGGCCGTTGAGGCCGATGACGCTGCCGGCTGGGTGGGTCGCGGCACCGCACAGGTACACGCCGTCGCCGGGTGAGCGGGGCGCCAGCCGGCGCCACCACATCTGGTCGGGGGTGCACTCGCCCTGGAAGATGTGGCCGTCGGTGAGCCCGACCCGTTCCTCGATGTCGGGCGGGCCGAGCACCTCGACGTGTTCGATGATCTCCTCGACGTCGCAGTAGCGCCCGATCAGGCCGATGATCCGCCGGCCGATCTCGTCGCGGCGCGTCTCCCACGTGCCATCGGCGAGGTGGTACGGCGCGTATTGCACGAACGCCGACATCGTGTGCTTGCCGGGTGGCGCCACGGTTGGGTCGTAGGCGGTCTGGAAGTAGAGCTCGGCGAAACCGGGCGAGGGGATGCCGCGCTGGCAGTCGTCGAACGCGGCCTGGGCGTCGTCCATCGGCACCGTGATCGACACCGGCGCCCGGTTGGGCCACTCGGCGTCGGGGAGCGCGGTCCAGCGCGGCAGCCTCGACAGCCCGCAGTTGAGCTTGACGACCGGGCTCGTGGTGCGCCAGGCACCGATCCGTGACCGGAACGCCGGCTGCGCCGCGTCGCCGAGCAGGCCGAGGGTCACCTTGGGGTCGGCGTTCGACACGACCGCCCGGCTGCGGATGATCTCGCCCCCTTCGAGCACGACCCCGTCGCCGGGGAGGATCTCGGCGACGCCGACGCCCGAGGCCAACACCGCGCCCGCCTCCGCCGCGGCCTCCCCGATCGCGAACGAGATGCGGCCCATGCCACCCTCGACGTACCCCCACGCCATCGGTGTGTCCTCGAGCGTGCCCTGGAAGTGCATCAACTTGATCGACGCCGTACCCGGGCTCCGCGGCCCGGCCCACGCACCGATCACGCCCTGGCCGTAGAGCGCCTGCTTCAGCCGCGGGTCGGCGATGTACCGGTCGATGACGTCGGCGATCGACGTCTCGAACAGCGCGTCGATCAGCTCCGGGTCGTGCCCGAGGAGCTCCTCGAGCTCGGCCCGAACGGGGGAGTCACCGATCCATGTGTCGCGGGTGCCCTCGCGCAACGCCTTGCGCATCCGGTCGAAGAAGTCCTCGTAGGCGAACTGCCCCTCGATGTCGGCGTCGGAGAAGCCGTTGACCCGCATCTCGGCGACGGTGCGCCCGTGGTCGAGGAACTGGGCGTACGAGGTGCCGTCGTCGAACGGGCACCAGATCAGCGGCTCGGCGACGTACACCTTGTAGCCGTGGCGACGCAGCTCGAGCTCGTCGATCACCCGCTTGTCGAGCAGGCCCACCACGTAGGCGCACGGGCTGACCTTGTAGCCGGGTTCGGGGAACGGTTCGTCGAGCGTGCACGCGCCGCCGAGGCGCTCGCGCTTCTCGAGCACGAGCACCGACTTGCCGGCCTGGGCGAGGTACGCCGCGCACGCCAGCCCGTTGTGGCCACCGCCGACGACGATGACGTCCCACACCCGTCGCGACAGCTCGGAGATCGGAGCCGGCAAGCCGACGCGGCCCATCCGATCGTGGATCGAAGCGCTGGACGCGCCGTGGATCGACACGGTCAGCCGCGCAGGTCGCGCGCGAAGCGCTCGACGTTGAGGGCGGCGATGTCGACGTCAGCGGCGGTGTGCTGCACCGACAGCGTCCATTGCTCGGCCTTGCCCCACGGCGGCAGGAACACTCCGCCGTTGTGCTGGTACAGCCAGTGGGCGTGGCCGTAGCGCGAGTCGTAGGCGCAGAAGTCGCGGTAGTTGCGGATCCGTGTGGGCGAGAACACGACGGCGCCCTTGGCGCCGAAGGCGCTCACGTACCCGGGGATGCGATACCGCCCGAGCGTGTGGTGGACCCGTTCGGACAGCTGGTTGCGGAGCTCGTCGAAGTGCCGGTAGGCGGCCGGCGTGAGGATGTCGAGCAGCACGGCCTTCATCGTCGCCGCCGTCAGCGCGTTGCCGTTGAACGTTCCGACCTGGTCGTACGTGCCGTCGACGACGACCTGCATGACCTCCGCCGTGCCACCGATGGCGCCGCACGGGATGCCGCCGCCGAGCGCCTTGGCGAGGCACACGATGTCGGGCACGACACCGAAGCGCTCGACGGCGCCGCCGGCCGCGATCGTGAGCCCGGTCTTCACCTCGTCGAACGTGAGCAGCGCGCCATGGGCGTGGAGCAGATCGGCGAGCGCCTGCAGGTAGCCGGGGGGCGGTGGGATGACGCCGATGTTCATCATCACCGGCTCGATGATCATGCCCGCGATCTCGCCGGGATGAGCGAGCAGGATCCGGGTGACGGCGTCGAGTCGCCCGTACGGCACCACATGGGTCGAGGCGGCGAGCGAGCGTGACACGGCGATGTGTTCGGGAACTGGCCGTGGTCGGTCGGCCGGCCCGGCGTCGATCGTCTCCGGGTACACCGAGACCTGCACGGCGTCGTGGTGACCGTGGTAGCTGCCCTCGACCTTGATGATGCGCTGGCGCCCGGTGACGGCGCGCATCAGGTGCAGGGCGGCCATCGTGGCCTCGGTGCCGGAGTTGGCAAAGCGCCACAACGGCAGGCCGAAGCGCCGGGCGAGCTCGATCGAGACGGGGATCAGGTCGGGCACCGGCTGGGCGAAGTGGGTGCCAACGCCCACCCGCCGGCTCACGGCCTCGACGATGGCCGGGTGGGCGTGACCCACCACCATCGTGCCGAAGCCGCCGTGCAGGTCGACGTACTCGTTGCCGTCGACGTCCCACACGCGCGAGCCCTTGCCGTGGCTGATCCACACCGGGCACGGTGGGGCGTCCTGCCACGACGACGCGACGCCGCCGGCGAGCGAGGCGCATGCGGTCGCGTGCAGCTCGTGCGACTGCGTCGTGCGGGCGAGGAGGCTGTCCTCCTCTCGTGCGATCAGGACGTCGAGGGCGTCGGAGCCGGGATCGGTGAGCGGAGTGGCGAGCGCCATGGGAACTGATCGACTTCCTGTGTCAGCGTCAGCTCCTACTGACGCGTCAGTCAGTAGTCTACGTCGCGGGACCCCGTCGTGGCAATGGTCGATCGGTGACGGAACCGTGACGGAACAGAGTTATCACTCCCCATCTCGTGAAGTTTCGGCGCCCTGGGGACGCCGAAACCTCACGAGCCAAGACTTCATGAAATGGGGAGGGAGCCGTGGAGGTAGGCGTGGGCGAGGAGGCGGGTGAAGCTGGCGACGGTGTCCTCGTCGGTGGCGAACGGGCCCGGCCGGTAGCCCCGCGAGCCGACGCCGCGCTGCACCGCCTCGCAGGCCGCCCAGTCCTGGCGGTTGGTGATGTCCCAGAAGTCGATCGCGTACGACGGATCGAAGTCGTCCCGCGCCGCGGCACCTGGATCGAACAGCCATTGGCACTCGATCGCCGTGCGGTCGGGGGCGACGGGGTGGAGCCGATGGGTCATCACGTAGTCGGGGTGGAGGCTGACGAGCAGGTTCGGCAGCAGGCCGAGATAGTCGATGCGGCGCCGGGCGAGGTCGTCGAGGCCACGGAGCACCGCCCCGCCGCTGGCCCCGCTCAGCGACATCGTGTCGGCGTGGGGGCGCAGGTCCTGCCATCCGCCGACCCACATGCCGTCGTGCCCGGTGTGGTTCTCGCCGCTCGCGGCCGGGCTCACCGCGCACAACTCGGGGTGGATCCGCGGGCAGTGCACGCACTCCTGGTAGTTCTCGACGATCAGTTTCCAGTTCGCCACGATCTCGTACGAGTGGGTGCCGCCGACGGTCAGGCGCTCGGGCTCGTACGGCGCGATCCGGGCCTCGAGCCCGTCGAGGAAGCGGTGCAGCGGTGGTGCCGAACCCGACACGTCGACCATCGCCCACCCGTGCCACTCCTCGACCGCGACCGGTGTGAGACCGTACAGCGAGCGGTCGAAGCCGTCCGGTGCCTCGAAGTGCGGTGTCGACAGCAGCGACCCGTCGAGCCCGTACCGCCACCCGTGATAGGGGCACTGGATCGAACGTTGGTCGTCGGTCGCGCCGCACGCCATCAGCTCGTGGGCGCGGTGACGGCAGGCGTTGAAGAAGCCGCGCAGCCCGCCGTCGTCGCCGCGCACGATCACCACCTGGTCGTCGGCGACCACGACCGCGACGCGCGCCCCTGGCGTTGCGAGCTCGGCCGACCTCCCCGCGCACACCCATGCGCCGGCGAACAGGTTCGAACGTTCCCAGGCGAGGACGCGGTCGTCGCGGTACGCCGCGGCCGGCAACATGCAGCCGCTCATCGTCGGATCGAGCACGTCGGTGAGCTCGACCGGGTGGATCACCGCCGGATCGATCGGCTCACCCACGGCGGGCGCGCCCCGAGCGCCGGAGCAACCGCGCCCGGCGATGGTCGGACAGGATCCGCCGGGTACACAGCAAGGCCGGGATACCGGTCACCCCGCCGCCGCCGTGGGTGGCCGACGAGCACTGGTACAGGCCATCGATCGGCGTGGTGAAGTCGGCGTAGCCCGGCGCCGGACGCATGTGGAAGAGCTGGTCGGGGGTCAGCTCGCCGTGGAAGATGTTGCCGCCGATCAGCCCGTACTCGTGCTCCATCTCGTAGGGCCCGATCACCTGACGATGCAGCACCGAACGGGCGAAGCCGGGGGCGAGCTCGTCGTACCCGGCGATCACCCGGTCGGCGTAGGCCTCGAGCTCGGCGGGGTGTGGTTCGTCGGACCACGACTCCGGCACCCACTGCGTGAACATCGACATCACGTGCGTGCCGTCGGGGCACAGCGTGCGGTCGAGTGTCGACGGGATGACGCTGTCGGAGAACGGGCGTGCCGCGGCGCGACCTTCACGAGCGTCCTGGAAGGCGCGCTCGACGTAGTCGATCGAGTGGCACAGCTCGATCGCTCCGGTGTACTTCTCGTGCGGCTCGTCGCCCGGCCAGGCGGTGAAGTTCGGGAGCGCCGAGAGGGCGACGTTGACCTTGACGGTTCCGGAGCGCGAGCGCCAACGTTCGATGTCGCGCACGAAGTCGGCGGGGAGCTCGGCCCGGTCGATCTGCCGCAGGAACGTGATCTGCGGATGCGTGGCGGCGACGACGATCGGGGCGCGGAACGTCCGACCGGCGGCCGTCGTGGCGCCGCGTACCTTGCCGTTCAGCACATCGATGCTGGCGACGGGTGAGTCGGTGAGGATCGTCGCCCCGAACGACTCGGCCGAGCGGCGGATGGCATCGCTGACCGCGCCCATGCCGCCGATCGGATACCCCCACGAACCGAGCTGGCCGTCACCGACGTCACCGATCGTGTGGTGCATCATCACGTACGCGGTGCCCGGTTCATCGGGCCCGGCCCAGGTGCCGATCACGCCGTTGATGGCGAGCACGCCCTTCAACTCGGGCGACTCGAACCACTCGTCGAGCAGGTCGCGGATCGACATCGTGAACAGGCGCGTCGCTTCGGCGGTGCCGCGCACGTCGAGACCGCGCAGCCCCCACGCCGTGCGGAGCTGGTCGATCAGGTCGCGGGGACGGCGCGACCCGATGCGGGGCGGTGTGCGGAGCAGCAGTGGCGCGAGCACGTCGGCGACGCCGTGCAACCAGGCCTCGTACTCGGGAAGACGCTCGGCGTCGCGGCGCGAGAACTTGGCGACCTCGTCGACGTTGCGCGTCGGGTCGTCGTGGACGTACAGGTAGCGACCGTCGGGAAAGGCGACGAAGCTCGGGCCCATCGGCACGACGTGGTACCCGTGCGCCTCGAGTCGGAGGTCGTTGATGATCGTCGGCGGCATCAGGCTCATGACGTACGACAGCGCGGTCATCTTGAAGTCGGGACCCCACGGCGTCTCGGTCGTTGCCGCTCCACCGGTGGTCGATCTGGCCTCGAGCACGACGGTGCGCAGGCCGGCGCGGGCGAGGTAGGCGGCGGCGACGAGGCCGTTGTGTCCGCCGCCGACCACGAGCGCGTCGACATCGCTGGGCGCGTCGTCACGGGCGTCATGGGCGGGTCGCGGCGTCACGTCATGAATGGCCCCGAGTGATGCGGTCACAGCTCCTCCGATTCGCGGCGGTACGGTTTCGACGATCGTGTCGACATGCGCCGGCCGATCGCGCTAGTGTAACTGACTGATCAGTCAGTAAGCCAGGGTCCTGGTTGCGGACGAATTGTCGGCACGTTGTTCGTCTGCGCCACGTTCGTGTTCTGCACGTGCCAGATTTCGCATTTCGCACGGCCAGAGGCTGCATTCCGCAGGACCAGGGTCACGTTTTCCAGGAGGCTCGATGGTGTTCCATCCACGGGAGCGGCGTGCTCGGCGGCCGCGGCGAGCAGGCATCCCACGTCGCGAGTTCATCCGGCTCTCGATGATGGGAGCCGCGACGGCTGGCCTGGGCCCGGCCCTGCTCGCGGCGTGCGGGGGCGACGACGACTCGACGTCGAGCGGTGGGGTGCAGCTCTCGCGACCGGACAACCCGGTGACACTCCCGACGTTCGACGACGTGCCGGCGATCGAGGACGGCCTGCCGATCGAGTCTGGCACGCTGAAGGTCTTCAACTACCAGGAGTACATCTCGCCCGACGTGCTCGCCGCGTTCGAGGACGAGTTCGGGGTGACGGTCGAGGTCACCACGTTCATCAGCATGGACGAGGCGATCGCCAAGCTGTCGTCCGGCGACACCCAGTTCGACGTGTTCTTCCCGACGGCCGACGTGATCGGCAAGGTCGCCGCCGGCAAGCTGATCCAACCGCTCAACAAGAGCTACATCCCCAACATCACCAACGTCTGGGAGTCGCTGCAGGATCCGTTCTACGACAAGGGTGGCGTCTACTCGGTGCCGTACACGCTGTTCTCGACCGGCATCGGCTATCGCATCGACGCCGTCGCCAAGACGCCCGACATGTTCGACAACCCGTACGACATCTTCTGGGACCCCGCCAACAGTGGTCAGGTGTACCTGCTCGAGGACGACCGCGAGGTCTTCGGCATGGCGCTGTTGCGCAGCGGCCAGACCGACGTCAACACGGAGGACGCCGAGCTCATCGACGCCGCCCTCGCCGACGTGTCGCAGCTCAACGACCTCGTCAGCGTGAAGCTCGGGGCGGAGGCCTACACCGTGCTGCCCGAGAAGCGCACGTGGGTGCACCAGGCGTGGTCGGGCGACGTCGTCAACGCTCAGTACTACCTGCCGGAGGGTGAGACGATCGAGAACATCGGTTATTGGTACCCGGCCGATGGTGGCGGGATGATCGGCAGCGATGCGATCGCCGTGATGCGCGGTGCGGAGCGGCCCGTGCTCGCCCACACGTTCATCAACTACCTGCTCGACGCCGCCCACTCGATCGAGAACTACAGCTGGCTCGGCTACCAGCCGCCCCAGAACGGACTCGATCCCGACCGGGCGGTGGCGGACGGGTTCGTACCGGCGCATCTCGCGTCGGCGATCATCCGGCCCGACGACTTCGACCGGGGTCATCAGTTGCTCCAGCTGAGCCTGCCCGGCGAGAAGATCTGGGACGACGCCTGGTCGAAGTTCATCGCAGGTGCCTGACCGATCTGCCTCGACCCGCCGGTTGTGGCCGGCGTTCGCCGCCCCTGGTGTCGTCTGGCTCATCCTGCTCTTTCTCGTACCGTTCTACGCGATCCTCGCCGTCGCGTTCGGTGGCCTCGACCCGATCTTCGGCAACGCGGTGCCGGTCTGGAACCCGTTGGCGTGGAACTTCACGCTGTTCAACGAGATCCTCGGGCGGGTGTTCGGCGGCGAGCTGGGCAAGGTGTTCATCCGCACGTTCGCCTACGTCGGCCTGGCCCTGACGATCTGCTTCCTGATCGGATACCCGGTCGCGTACTACGTCTCGCGCAAGGCTGGGCGACGCCGTGGCCTCCTGCTCGGCCTGTTGCTGGCGCCGTTCTGGATCAACTACCTGATGCGGATGCTGGCGTGGGTCAACCTGCTCCAGGAGGACGGCTACGTCAACGACGTCGCGGTGCTGTTCGGGTTCGACCGCGGCAGCTGGCTCGACGGGCGTGCGTTCACCGTGATCATGGGGCTCGTGTACGGCTACGTCCCGTTCCTCATCCTGCCCCTGTTCGCGGCCCTCGATCGCATCGACCAGCGGGTGTTGGAGGCGTCCCGTGATCTCGGGATGGGTCCGGCGCGCACGTTCTGGCGAGTGACGCTGCCGATGTCGCGCCAAGGCATCCTGGCCGCGGCCGTGATCACGGCGCTCCCGATGATGGGCGACTACTACACCGCCGATCTGTTGTCGGGCTCGCCGCGCACGAGCATGGTCGGCAACCAGATCGAGTTCTACCTGTTCGAGGGCTCGCAGAAGAACGCCGGTGCCTCGCTCGTCGTCGTGCTGTCGGTGTTCTTGATGGTGGCGATGGCGTACTACATGTGGTCGACCGATCGGGCGACGCGGGAGGTGCGGTGATGCGGGCGATCACGCGACGCATCGGTGCGTGGGTGAACGACCCGTGGCGACCACCCGTGATGCTGCGGACGATCACGTGGATGTACATCCTGTGGTCGATCGTGCCGGTGCTGATCGCGATCCAGTTCTCGTTCAACTCGGGTCGGTCGCGTAGCGCGTGGCAGGGCTTCTCGATGCGCTGGTGGTGGGGCGACGACCAGCGCTCGCTGTTCCACGACCCGGCGCTGCGCCAGGCGATGATCAACAGCCTCACGCTGGCGGCACTCACGATGCTGATCGCCACCCCGCTCGGTGTGGGGCTCGCGCTCGGGCTGGCGCGCTGGCGCGGTCGCACCGCACGGGCGTCGAACCTGCTGATGCTCGTGCCGCTGTCGACACCCGAGATCGTGATGGGGGCGATGCTGTTCCTCGTGTTCGACAACCTCTACACGAGCATCCCGCTCGGGCGTCCGGCGATGCTGCTCGGTCACATCACGTTCTCTGTGTCGTACGTGGTGGTGATCGTGCGCGGACGCCTGCTGTCGATCGGGCGCGAGGTCGAGGAGGCCGCCCAGGATCTCGGCGCGACTCCGATCCAGGCCTTGCGTACCGTGTTGCTGCCGCTGCTCGGGCCCGCCATCTTCGCCAGCTTGATGATCGTGTTCGCGACCTCGATCGACGACTTCGTGATCTCGGCGTTCCTGTCGTCCGACGCGTCGAGCGAGACGGTGCCGATCAAGATCTACTCGAACGTCCGCGGCTCACCGACGCCGGCGCTCAACGCGCTGGCCACAGCGATGCTGGTCGGCACGACCGTGGCGATCGCGCTGGCGGTGGTGTCGCTGCGGCTGTTCCGGCGTGGCGCGCGGGGCTCGGCGGTCGAGGACTTCGCCCGACTCGACATCTGAACGGCGGACCGAACGCAGGCCGCGCTCAGACGGCGAGGGCGCGCAGACCGTCGACGGGCAGCGAGACGTGGACGGGCGTTCCCTCCGGCCAGTCGGGCGGACCGTCGTGGTTGGCGACCAGCGCCTGCAGCGATGCACCGGTGGTCAGCCGCAGGTAGACCTGCGTGATCGAGCCGACGTAGACGACGCGTTCGACCATCGCCGGCACGCAGTTCTCGTCCGTCGGGCCGCCATCCGCGCTCAGCACCCTGACCCGCTCGGGCCGGATGACGAGCCGTACCGGGCCGTTGGCGGTGCCCCCCGACGCCTGCAGGTCGAACGAGCCGAGCCGTATCGAACGCACACCGTCGCCGGGCGAACCGACGCACTCGGCGTCGAGCAGGTTGGCGACACCCAGGAAGTCGGCGACGTATGCAGTCGCCGGTTGCTCGTACACCTGCTCGGGTGTCCCGACCTGGGCGATGTGGCCGCCGTCCATCACGGCGAGGCGGTCGGACATCGTGAGCGCCTCTTCCTG
Organism: Ilumatobacteraceae bacterium; assembly: GCA_963776935.1. Lineage (GTDB taxonomy): Bacteria > Actinomycetota > Acidimicrobiia > Acidimicrobiales > Ilumatobacteraceae > JALOLG01. The sequence continues at coordinate 89,369 of CAVZOP010000004.1, forward strand.
GTCGTGGGTGACGTACACGAACGTGATGCCGACCTCGACCTGCAACGCCTTCAGGTCTTGCTGCAGCTCCTTGCGCAGCTTGGCGTCGAGCGCACCGAGCGGCTCGTCGAGCAGCAGCACCGACGGCTTGAGGATCAGTGCCCGCGCCAGCGCCACGCGTTGCTGCTGTCCGCCCGACAGCTGCGCCGGCCGGCGCTTCTCGAAACCGCCGAGTCGCACGAGCTCGATCGCCTGACCGACGCGACGGTCGCGCTCGGCGCGGCCGATCCGGTCGCCGTCGCGTCGCCAACGCAGACCGTAGGCGACGTTGTCGGCGACGCTGAGGTGTGGGAACAGCGCGGACGACTGAAAGACCGTGTTGACCGGTCGCCGGTGTGGCGGGGTGTCGACGAGGTCGACGCCGTCGAGGCGGATGCTGCCGCCGGTCGGCTGTTCGAAGCCGCCGATCATCCGCAGCGTCGTGGTCTTGCCACATCCCGATGGGCCGAGCAGCGAGAAGAACTCGCCCGCCTCGATCACGAGGTCGATGTCGTCGACGGCGACGAAATCGCCGAACTCCTTGCGTAGCCCGGCGAGCTCGATCCGGCCCCCATGATTCGGAGAGGCATGATCGGGGTTGGCATGATTCGGAGAGGCACGCTTGGGGTTGGCATGGTTGGGGTCGCCCTGGTCCGCGTTGGCGTGACCGGTGTCGGTATCAGCCGCGCTGCCGTCACCGGCGGGAGCTGCGTTGATGGCCACTGCCGCCGAGGCTAGTCTACTGATTCATCAGTCAGTAAGAAGGACGAGGGCCATGATCGAGAACCGTCTCGGTGAGCCGCTGTCGAGAGCCCGCACGTTGCCGGGGGCGTGGTACTCCGACGCCGATCACCACGCCTGTGAGATGGTGGCCGTCTTCGGTCGGTCGTGGGTGGGCGTCGGTTCCGCCGACGACGTGGCGGCACCCGGGTCGTACCTGGCGACCGCCGCCGGCCGCACGCCCGTGCTCGTCGTGCGCGACCGTGAGGGTTGCCTGCGCGCCTTCCTCAACGTCTGCCGCCACCGCGGTTCGCCCCTCGCCGCCGGATGCGGCACCGCAGCGGCGCTCTCGTGTCCCTATCACGCCTGGGTCTACCGGCTCGACGGGTCGTTGGCGCGATCGGCAGGGGTCGGCGAACCGGAGGGGTTCGATCCCGCCGACTACGGCCTGTACCCGGTCGCGGTCACCACGTTCGCCCGATCGATCCTGGTCAACCTCGACCCGGGCGCGGCACCGTTCGACCCCGGTCCGCTCGGCGCCGCGCTCGATCCGTACCGGCTCGACGACCTCGAGCTCGGCGAACGCACCGCCTACGACTGCGCGTTCAACTGGAAGGTGCTCCTCGAGAACTACTGCGAGAACTACCACACGCCGTTCGTGCATTCGCAGCTCCCGAACACCGGCTACGAGTACCCGATCGCGACCGAGGGTCCGGTGGTGTTCGCCTGGGATCGTCCGCTCGCGCCCCGCGACGCGTCCGAACGGGCGCTGCACGACAGCCGCCCGGGCGACGCCGGGTGGGCGGCCGTCGCCGACCTCGCCGCTCCCGAGTCGTTCAACAACGGTGGGTACTTCGCGCTGTTCCCGAACACTGCGATCTCGTGCTTCGCCGGGTTCGCCGCCACGTTCCGGCTGACGCCGTCGGGACCGTCGACGACGCGTGTCGAGCGCGAGTACTTCTGGCACCCGTCGGTACCGGCGGAGCGACGCGACGCCGACCTGGCCGCGACGCGTGTCGTGGTCGAGCAGGACCTCACGATGTGCGAGACCGTGCAAGGCACGTACGACGCCGGCCTGTCGGCCAACGGTGTGCTGTCGACCGAGCACGAGAACGGGGTCGCTCACGTTCACCAGTTGCTGTTCGCCGCCCTCAGCTGACCGCTCCGTCACATCGAATCGTTGACGCGTTGTCTGATCGAGGGGCGACGATCAGCGTTACGCTCGCGGCAGTGTCCCGACCCACGCACACGCGCATCAGTGCCGTGGAACGCCGAGCTCAGATCATCGCCGCCACCCGCAAGGTGGCGCTCGCGCGTGGGCTGCACGACCTGCGGGTCGCCGACGTCGCCGCCGAGCTCGACGTCAGTACCGGCTTGATCCACTACCACTTCGCCACGAAACACGAACTGCTCGAGGCGATGCTGCGTGACACCGCCGCCGAGGAGCTCAGCGCGGTGTTGCTGTCGATCGGCGCTCTCGAGCACCCGACCGCGCAACTCGAGTACATGATCGACGCCTACCTCCCATCACCGCGTCGCGACCAGAGCTGGGCGCTCTGGATCGACGTGTGGGGCGAGGCCTTGCGCGATCCCGAGATCCGACGGATCTCGGAGGAGCTCGACGACGGCTGGGTCGACGTGTTCGCCCAGGTCATCGCGGCCGGCGTCGAATCGGGCGCGTTCCACTCCGACGACCCGGTCGCCGCCGCCTGGCGGCTGTGTTCGCTGCTCGACGGGCTGGGATTGCAGGTCGTGCTGCACTCGCGGACGATGAGCCGGGCCCAGATGAGCGCTCACGTGCGTCGGGCGGCCGAGCTCGAGCTCGGTTACCAACTCGTCGGCAACGCTCGCGGCCGAGCGCCGCGGCACACCCGCTGGCGGTCAGGTCGCGGTCTCGATCGCCGTCACCGAGTCGGCGAGCGCATCGACGAAGCGGTCGCAGTCGTCGTCGGTGATGGCCAGTGACATGGCGACGAAGCCGCGCCCGGCGAGGAAGATGCCACGGTCGACGAGCTGGTGGAAGAGCAACTCCTTCAGCAGCGGGTCGGCGCCGGTGAGGTCGGCCGGCGAGCGCACCGGTCCGGGAACCGTGTGGATCGTGAACATCGAGCCCATCCCGGTCACGCACAGCGGCAACGACGATTGGTCGAGGACGCCGGCGACCCTGCCGCGCAGACTCTCGCCGCGCCGGAACAACGCGTCGAGCACGTCGGCCGTCAACAGCTCGCTCAACGCAGCCACGCCACCCGCCATCGTGACGACGTTGTTGTTGAACGTCCCCCCGTGCGTCAGCTCGCCGCCGCGGTGCGGGTCGAACGCGGCCATCAGGTCGGCGCGACCACCGAATGCGCCGAACGTCATGCCGCCGGCGAGGTACTTGCCGAGTGTCGTGAGGTCGGGCTGCACGCCGGAGCGCAGCTGCACTCCACCTCCGCTCATGCGCGAGGTCATCACCTCGTCGAAGATCAACAGCGCGCCGGTGCGATCGCAGATGTCGCGGAGCCCGGCGAGGAATCCCGGCTCGGCCGGGATGCAGCCGGCTGCGCCCATCATCGGTTCGACGATCAGCGCCGCCACGGAGTCGTCGACGACGGCCCGCACTCCGTCGAGGTCGTTGTACGGCGCGCGCACGTAGTCGAACGGCGCCTGCAGCGCCTCCCCGCCGTGGCCGAAGTACAGCAAGCCACCGTGGTACGCGCCGTCGAACACTGCGATCCGGTCGCGTCCGGTGGAGTACCGGGCGAGCTGGAGCGCCATCAGGTTGGCCTCGGTTCCCGAGTTGGTGAAGCGCACCTGGTCGATCGATGGGAAGCGCTGGCACACCAGCTCGGCGAGACGGATCTCGTCGACGTGGGTGGCACCGAAGCTCCAGCCACGTTGCAGCGCCGCGATTCACGGCGGCGGCCACCGGACCCGGGTCGTGGCCGAGGAGGCCGGCCGAGTAGTCGCCGAGGAAATCGATGTACTCGAACCCGTCGACGTCGACGATCCGTGACCCCTCGGCGCGCGCGACCCGGAACGAGAACGGGTCGAAGTCGAGCACGGAGCGCGTCGAGCCGCCGGGCAGCACCTTGCAGGCCTGCTCGAACAGTGCCTGACTCCGTGGGCGCTTGGCGGCGTACCGCTCGTGCGCCGATGCGAGCTGGCCGTCGAGACGCGCGTTCATGGGCGCCATGATGCATGGGCGCCACGCGTGATGCTCCATCGGTATCACTCGTAGGCTCGGCACCGTGCAGATCGATCCGGCCTGGCTCTCACCGACATGGTTCATCGACAGTGACAGCGAGATCGTCGGTGACTTCGCGGCGACGGCCGCGGCGGGTGCGACCGAACCGACCGCGACGGCCGTCGCCTTGTTCCACGCTGTGCGCGACGGCATCCGCTACGACCCGTACAACACGCAGTCGGATCCCGTGTCGTACCGGGCGAGCACGGTCGCCACGTCGTCAAGTACCTGGTGCGTGCCGAAATCGGTGTTGCTCACCGCCGCGGCACGCAACCGTGGGATCCCCGCCCGGCTCGGCTTCGCCGACGTCCGGAACCACCTCACGAGCGAGAAGTTGAGCGCCCAGATGGGCACCGACGTGTTCATGTGGCACGGCTACAGCGAGCTGCTGCTCGGCGACCGGTGGTTCAAGCTCAGCTCGGCGTTCAACATCGAGCTGTGCGAGCGCTTCGGCGTCAAGGTGCTCGAGTTCGATGGCACCATCCGATGCGTTGATGCACCCGTTCGACCAAGCCGGGAACCGGCACATGGAGTACATCAACGAGCGGGGCAGCTTCGACGATCTCCCCCTCGAACAGATGCAGCGTGACTTCCGCGCGTTCTACCCGAGCTGGTTCGACGTCGACGTCGACGTCGTGCGCTCGCCGTGGATCGGACGACGCGTTCGCGTGCGAGACGCGGCGACCGGCGTCGACGACTCAGACGGTCTTGACGAGGAGCACGTCGCAGGGAGCGTGATGGATGATGTCGTTGGCGACCGCGCCGAGCACCCGCTTGGCGCCCTGCATCCGTACGTTGCCGATGATGATGAGGGCGGCACCGACCTTTTCGGCCTGGTCGAGGATCACGGCCGCCGGCTTGCCTTCGCCGACCGCGCACGTCGCCGTCAGCCCGGCGGCCCGATACTTGGCGACCTGCGCCTCGGCGGTCTGTTCGGCGTCGCTCAACCCCGAGAACGTGAACGAATCGGGTCCGAGTTGCACGGTGGCCGATCGGCCGCCGCTGTACGCGCACACGACGAGGATCTCGGCGTTCGTCACGGCGGCGATCTCACCCGCCCGTGCCGCCGCCTTCGCAGCAGTTTCGGATCCATCGATCCCTATCACGTAGACGGCCATGGTGTTCCTGTCTCGGAGCTGGGCGCACGCACCTTAGCTCGCTGCACGGGAGCCGATTGTCGCCCGAACGGCTGAGGATGGATCGGTCGCTCAGATCGGGTGTGTTCACGACCAGCCGGTGGAACGTCGTGAGGCGATTCATTCGATGCGCCACACGATCGGCTGCTCCGGCCGGTAACTGCAGTACGTCCCCGTGTTCACTGCGTGCGTCAGGTGACGGCCGAGGAGCGGGTTGGCCCTGCCGACCTGCCGGATCGTGGTGCGCAGCCGGTGGGTCACCGCCGACCGCGCTCGCTCGGCGGAACCCGCCACTCGGCGTGTGCGGTTGCCGTGGCCGAGCGCCGCGGTGAGATGCTCGATGAGGGTGTCGAGCTCGGCCTGGTGCCGGTAGGCGCGGGCGAAGTCGCTGTTGGCCTCGGCCTCGTCGATCTCCGCCTGCAGGTCGCGGATGCGTTGCTCGTAGTTGCGACGCGCCTCGGTGTCGATCACCTCTCCGGTCGACGACTCCTCGATCGTGACGCCGACGAGGTCGAGGCAGTGGATCTCACGTCCGTCGGCTTCGATGAGACGCAACAGGTCGTCGACGCCCTTGGTGGAGCGCACCGTGACCGCCCGACCGGCGAACGAGAACTCGCAAACGTCGCCCAACCGCCGGATCGAGGCCGCGGCGACGGCGGTTGCGGACGAGTCGCGATCGATGCCGTCCCCCGTGGTCGACAGCTCGGCGAGCACGTTCCAGGCGAGGCCGATCGCGTCGTGACGGGGCACCGGCGGCACCGATGTGGTCGGCATGGGGATCAACTCGAACTGCGCACTCGCCAGTGTCGTGACAGGGAGCGATCGCGCCGTCGCCAGCACCTGCTCCCACGCCTCGTGGCCGAGACGGTGGGAGATGGCCGCCGTGACGTCGAGGAGCAGGCGACCGTTCGACAGGGCACCGCGCTGGAGCAGATCGCGCATGAGGTCGGAAGCACTGGCGACGGCGGCGGCGTTGTCGCCGGCGATCAACTCGGCGTACCGCGGCGAACGGAGGCCGACCGCGATGCCGATCGGATAGTCGATCCGCTGGGCTTCGGCGAGCGCCGTATCGATGACACCTCTGGCGGCCGCCGGGTCGTGCCGCAGCATCACCCACCCGAGCGCCGCCCTCCCCCACGCGATGGTGATCACCGACTCGAGGGTCACCGCCTGTTCGATCACGTCTTGTAGCTCGCGGATGCCCTGCTCGACCTCGCCGGCGTCGGCAGCGACGAGCGCGGCCGCGATCTCGAGCTCGAGAGCCATCGCTGTCATGTCGAGCTCGCGGCCGATCGCGGCGCCCGCACGGAACGCTTCGACCGAACCCTGCAGGTCGTCCAGCGCACGACGAGCCTGGCCGAGCACCCGGTGGAGGGTGACCGACGCCGGACCGGGTGCGGTGAGCCCTGCCATCGTCGACGCGACGATCTCGAGCGCACGATCCGGATGGCCGGTCACGTACTCCGCGGTGGCGCGCACGGCCGCGACCTGTGCCGCCGGCTGCGATCCGTCGCCCGGCCAGCGATCGAGCGTTCGCCGTGCCAGGTCGGCGATGTCGTCGGCATGGCCTTGATGGACGATCGCCCAGAGGATGGCGCACAGCCGATACGCCCGCTTCGGGGTCGCGTCGTGGGCGATGCACCACCGCAACGCCTCGGCGATGTCGTGGAACTTCGCCACGAGCTCGGCGACGACGGACGGCCGCCAGGTCGCGGCCGAACCAGCGACCGTGCGCTGCACCGCCTCGACGACGTGGTCGACGAATCGGTCGTAGGTCGCCGCCAGCGCGTCGTGGCGGCGCAGTTGGTCGAGCATGAAACGACGAACCGTGTCGAGCAGGCGATAGTGGGTCTCCGGCCCGCCGGCGTCGACCACGACCAGGGAGACGTTCACGAGCTCTTCGAGGTCTGCGTCGACTGTTCCCGCCCGGTCGTGAGGCACGATCGCCCGGGCGCTCGCCGCCGTGAACGGGCCGGCGAACACGCCGAGCTGTTCCAGCAGTTGGGCTTGTTGCGGTGCCAGCAGGTCGTACGACCAGCGAATCGTGTCGGCGACGCTGCGATGCCGTGGGTCGCCACGGAACCGTGGTCGGTCGAGCACGTCGACGCTGTCGGCAAGTCGTGCGGCGATCTCCGCAAGGCCCATCGTCCGCGCGCGTGCCGCGGCGATCTCGATCGCGAGCGGCAGGCCGTCGAGCCGGCGGCAGAGGTCGACGACGACCGGCAGATCCTCGTCGTCGACGTTGGCGCCAGCGTCGCGGCACCGTTCGAGCAGCAGCTGCACCGATGGGCACGCCCGCGGGTCGCCGTCACCGTGCGGAACGGGTAACGGCGCGAGCGAGACGATCGACTCGCCCGGCACCTCGAGCGGGGCGCGGCTGGTGGCGATCACCGTCGGCTGATTGCACGCGCCGAGCACCTGCACGACCGCGGCGGCGACCGCGTCGAGCAGATGCTCGCAGTTGTCGACGAGTAGTAGCACCGGACGATCGTTGGGCGAGCTGAGGAGCGCGTCGAACGAGTCGAAGCCGAGGTGGTCGGCGATGGTGCCGGGCACCACGGCCTCGTCGTCGACGCGGGTCAGATCGACGACGCGCACGCCCATCGCGTATCGACTCGCGAGGCGTTCGGCCGCGGCGCGGGCGAGCGCCGTCTTGCCGACACCGCCGGGGCCCACCACGGTGACGAGGCGATTGCGCATCCCACGCTCTGCGAGCTCTGCGAGCTCATCCTCGCGCCCGATCAGCGAGCTCGGCGCCACCCTCGGGACGTTACTCGGGTGGCTTCACCGGCGGCGTGGGCTCGGTCGTCGCGCCGATTTCTTCCGCTTCCTCTTCGAGATCTTCCACGATTCCGGCGGGGGTGCTCTGCGTCTTGGGATCGGGTTCGTCCGGCAAGGGCTGGTCGGACGAGGGCTGGAGGGGATCAGTGCTCACCGCTGCGCGGTACCCGGAGCCGACGCCACGCAAACCGCCGCTCTCGGTTCCCTCCCGTCACACCGAGCGGACGAGGGGAATCGAACCCCCGTATTCAGCTTGGGAAGCTAGCAAAGGCGCTGCACAACGTGGCTGGTAGGAGTTTGTTATACCAGCTAGCGGTCCACCTCCTGGCCGAGCGGGTATGGCGTCTTGTGCATCCTGTTGACCCTTCTTCCCCGTTGTTCTCGGCACGCAGTAGGCACGGCCTGGGTGAAACGGCGGCCGACTTCAGCACCAAAAGGTTGCGTCTCTCGCCGGTGATGGGCGCCTCCAAGAGTGCCGCCATTGAACGGGGTCTCGCTGATTCGCCTCGACGGTGCGTAATCAGGTCGGTGCGGACGGCATACCGTCGCAGAATGGGAACACGCGAGCCCTTGCGCGACGATCCGATCGGCCTCGCTCGTGACAACTGGTGCGCCAGCGGTTGGCCTGATGCCGCCGAAGGGATGGCCATCGTCACGTCGATCATGCGCGTTCAGCAGATCCTGCTGGCAGACGTCGAGGCCCTCCTGAAGTCATTCCGTCTGACGTTCGCCCGCTACGAGGTGCTGATGCTGCTGCGGTTCGCCCGCCGTCGATCGCTGCCGGTGGGCCGGATCGGTGCACGGCTCCAGGTGCATCCGGCGAGCGTCACGAACGCGGTCGACCGCCTCGAGCGCGACGGTTTGGTCGAGCGCACCCAGAATCCCGACGACGGACGCAGTGTGCTCGCTTCGCTCACCCCGGCGGGCGCCGAGGTTGCGGAGGCGGCGACCGCTGTCCTCAACGAACGAGTCTTCTCCGCCTTGCCGATGTCGGGCGACGGCCGTGACGAGCTCTACCGATTGCTCCGAGACCTTCGACGGGCCTATGGCGACTTCTCGTGAACCCCTCGCATTTGCTTTGACGTCAAAGTATCATCGCCGCATGACGACGAATCGTGAGCGTTGGTTGGAGGCGTTCGAGGCGTCGAAGCATCGTGATGCCGACTTCTCGACGATGTCGGGGATCCCGCTGGAACCGGTGTATGGCCCTGACGAGGGCGAGTTCCCGGGTCGGTTCCCGTACACGCGGGGCCCGTATGCGTCGATGTATCGGTCGAAGTTGTGGACGATGCGGATGTTCGCCGGGTTCGGCACCGCGGATGACACGAATTGGCGGTTCAAGGAGATCATCAAGGCCGGTGGTGATGGGTTGTCGACGGCGTTCGACATGCCGACGTTGTTGGGGATCGACTCCGACGACGAGATGGCGTTGGGCGAGGTCGGTCGCTGTGGCGTGGCGATCGACTCGCTGGCCGATATGGAGGATCTTTACGCCGGTATCGATCTGGCGTCGATCACGACGTCGATGACGATCAACTCGCCCGCCGCGGTGATCTTCGCGATGTTCGTCGCCCAGGCCGAGAAGGCCGGTGTGGGGCGGGCGGCGTTGGGTGGCACGCTGCAGAACGACATCTTGAAGGAGTATCAGGCGCAGAAGGAGTTCGTGTTCCCGCCCCGGCCGTCGATGCGGTTGGTGCGCGACACGATCACGTTCACGGCTGCGGAGATGCCGCGCTGGCATCCGATCTCGATCTCCGGCTATCACATCCGCGAGGCCGGTTCGACGGCGGCCGAGGAGTTGGCGTTCACGCTCGCCAACGGGTTCGCCTACGTCGAGCTCGCTCTCGGCGCCGGCTTGGCGGTGGATGCGTTCGCGCCGCGGTTGTCGTTCTTCTTCAACGCCCACATCGACTTCTTCGAAGAGATCGCCAAGTACCGCGCGGCGCGCCGGATCTGGGCGCGGTGGATGCGTGACCGCTACGGCGCCACCCACGAGCGTTCGATGCAGCTGCGGTTCCACACCCAGACCGCCGGCGTGTCGCTGACCGCCACCCAGCCCGAGGTCAACATCGTGCGCACCGCGATCGAGGCGCTCGCCGGCGTGTTGGGCGGCACCCAGTCGCTGCACACCAACTCGATGGACGAAGCGTTGGCGTTGCCGACGGAGCGGGCGGCACGGATCGCGTTACGCACCCAGCAGGTGATCGCCAACGAGACCAACGTCGCCCACGTCGCCGACCCGCTCGGCGGGTCGTGGTACGTCGAGGAGTTGACCGACGAGATCGAACGGCGGGCCGAGGAGTTGTTCGCGCACATCGACGACCTGGGTCACGGCTCGATGCTCGACGGTGTGATCACCGGGATCGAGGACAACTGGTTCCAGGGCCGCATCGCCGACTCCGCCTACGAGCAAGAACGCCTCTTCAACCAGGGGCGGCGCACGATCGTCGGCGTCCACGGCTTCACCGAGGGCAACGACGAGGCCCAGATGTCGTTGCTGCAGATCACCAACGAGGACGAGGCCCGCCAGCTCAAGCGCCTCGACGGCGTCCGCCACCGCCGCGACCAGCAGGCGGTCGACGCCGCCCTCGATCGACTGCGCACCGAAGCAGCCGACCCGGAGATCAACTTGATGCCGGCCCTGATCGACGCCTCGTCCGCCTACGCCACCCTCGGCGAGCTGATGGCGACGATGGGCGAGGTGTTCGGCCGCCACGTCGAGGTCCCCACGATCTGATGTGCACGCCGATGTGCACGGTGAGGTGCAAGGCACCCGAGTGATGGCTGAGCGAATCCTGGTCGCCAAGGTCGGCCTCGACGGACATGACCGCGGCGTCAAAGTCGTCGCCCGCATCCTGCGCGACGCCGGCTACGAAGTCGTCTACACGGGCCTGTTCCAGACCCCCGACACCGTCGCCGCCGCGGCCGTCGACGAAGACGTCGACGCGATCGGGCTCTCGATGCTCTCCGGAGCCCACCTCACGCTGGCTCCGCTCGTCGTCGAACACGTCCGAGCACGCGGCGTCGACATCCCCGTCGTCGTCGGCGGCATCGTCCCCGACCCCGACATCGCCGCCCTCCTCGACGCCGGCATTGCCGCCGTGCTCACCCCCGGAGCCACCGCCCACGAGGTCGTCGCCACGATGCGCCGCGTGCTCGCCCAGACCGAGATCCCAGAGCCCGCATCGATGGGGTGAAGGCCGGATCAGTGTGGCCCGCGCGGTTGGGGGGAGATGCCGCCCGCGGTCAACCCGCCGTCGACGACGATCTCGGTGCCGGTCACGAACGAACTGTCATCGGAGGCCAACCAGCACACGGCGGCAGCGATGTCGTCGGGGCGACCGAATCGCCCGACGGGGACCTGCGCCAGGTACCCATCCCAGTCGAGGTGGCCGAGCTGGTCAGCCATCATCATCTCGGTGACCACCGGGCCCGGGCAGACGGCGTTGACCCGCACGCCGACGGGCCCGAGTTCGATCGCGGCGACCTTGGTCAGCCCGCGAATCGCGAACTTGCTGGCTGAGTAGGAGCCAAGGCCGTGGCCCCCGACGAGCCCGCGTACTGACGCGATGTTGACGATCGAACCCGCACCGCCGCTTGCGGCGTCGTGCAACTCGAGGAACGTCTGGATGCCGTGCAGCGCGCCGATCACGTTCACGTCGAGCGTCTGCCTGAACTCGTCGACCGTTACGTCGCGCAGCGGAGCGGCGCGCAGGATCCCGGCGTTGTTCACGAGCACGTCGAGGCGACCATGGTCATCGCGCACGATGTCTGCTACCCGGGACCACGCCCGGCGGTCGGTGACATCGAGCTCGATCTGACGCACCGCACCCGACGCTTCGTCGACGAACTCGATGTCGCCGACCAGCACCGTGGCGCCGTCGCGCACGCAGCGGTCGGCGATGGACGCGCCGAGACCCCTGCCAGCACCTGTCACGAGCACGATCTTGCTGTCGAGGATCCCCACGGCAACATCATGAGGAACATCTTCCGCCGAGGCAATCCCTGGCGGGCCATTTCTCATGAGAAATGTGCCGTGCCCATTGACACATCGATGAGATCACCTTAATCTCATGATGAATAGCGGCCTCCGGTTTCGGCTGGGACAGTGCGCCGCTCAACGCAAGGGGAGATCGACATGACATCCAAGCCTCGTTCGCGACGCCTGATCCGGGGCCTCGCCGTCCTTTCGGCGTTGACGCTTATCGCCGCCGCCTGCGGCGACGACGACGCTGCCGACGACGCGCCGGCCTCGACCGACACGGCCGGCACCACCGAACCAGAGGCGGCGACGACCGAGGCGCCCACCGACACGGTCGATGCAGTCACGGACACGACCGCGGCGGCTGCCGCGACGACCGAAACTGCTGGTACCGAAACGTCGGCGCCGGCCGGGATCAGCGAAGCGGACTGGGACGCGATCGTCGCCGCCGCCCAGGAGGAGGGCAAGGTCACCTTCTACTCCTCGCAGGGTCTGGACCAGCTGAACGACCTGGCGCAGCGGTTCTCCGACGAGTACGGCATCGAGTTGGAGGTGGTCCGCGACATCGACTCGGCGCTGATCCCCAAGGTCGAAGCCGAGCAGCAAACCGGCAGCGGCATCGCCGATGTCATCGCCCAGGCCAGCGCGTCGTGGTCGGAACAACGTGGCGCCGAGGGCTGGTTCGTCGCACCCGTGGGCCCGGCCTTCGACGATCCGGCCTACGACCGTGCCGCCAACGTCTCGGACACCGGCTACTTCACGTCATCGGCTGCGGTGCTCACCTTCGGGTGGAACACTGATCAGTACCCCTCCGGGCTCACCGACTACTCCGACCTCCTCGATCCCGAGCTCGCTGGTGGGCGGATCGGCGTCATCGAGCCAGCGGCCCCTTCGATCGTCGACTTCTGGCTGTACCTCGAGGAGAACTACGGCGAGGACTTCGTGACCCAGCTCGCGGCCCAGGAGCCCAAGATCTACCCGAGCTCGCTGCCGATGGCTCAGGCTCTCACATCCGGCGAGATCTCCGCCGGCTCGTTCGTCCAGGTGCTCGTCGACGAGAAGGAACAGGGCGCTCCGGTCGAATCCGGTCTGGCCGACCAGGTGTGGGGGGCGCGGTTCAACACCTCGATCCTGCAGGTCGCCCCGCACCCGAACGCGGCCCAGGTCCTGGCCAACTTCATCATCACCGAACCCGGCCAGGAGGCGATCGCCCGCAAGGCAGCCTCTGTGCTGCCCGACGTCGCAGGGACCGTGACCACCGTCGACAAGGTCCGTGTGCAGGACTTGAGCATTCTGACGGAGGACTTCGTGGCGGAGTACCAGGCCAAGTGGAACGATCTGTTCAAGTAGGCCGGCCAACCGTTCCGCCAACGACTGTTCGAAGCCCGCGAGCGATCGAAGTGAGGTGACCCACGTGTCCCACGTCAGTATCCAATCGATGACGATGCACTTCGACGGGAAGCCGCCGACGAAGGCGGTCGACGACCTCGATCTCGAGATCGAGGAGGGTGAGTTCCTCGTTCTCCTCGGTCCGAGCGGGTGCGGCAAGACGACCACGTTGCGCTGCCTCGCCGGCCTGGAAACGCCGAGCGCGGGCCGGATCAGCTTCGGCCCGACAACGGTGTTCGACGCCGAACACCGGGTCAACCTGTCGCCGGACAAGCGCAACATCGGCATGGTGTTCCAGTCGTACGCGCTGTGGCCGCACATGACGGTGCGCAAGAACATCAAGTACCCCCTCAAGGCGCGGCGGATCAAGGAGGGCCTGAACGGCGGGTGGGTCGAGGAGACGGCGGCCCTCGTGGATTGCGGAACGCTCCTCGACCGCTATCCGGCACAGCTCAGCGGTGGCCAGCAGCAACGCGTCGCGCTCGCCCGTGGCCTCGTCGCTCGACCCGACCTGGTCTTGTTCGACGAACCGCTCAGCAACCTCGACGCCCGTCTCCGCGACCAGGTGCGGGCCGAGATCCACGAGCTCCACGGTCGCCTCGGCTTCACGGCCGTGTTCGTCACCCACGACCAGTCGGAGGCGCTCGCCCTCGGTGACCGGCTGGCGATCATGCGCCACGGACGCATCGAGCAATACGACACTCCCGAACATGTCTTCGAGCGTCCGGCGACCGAGTACGTCGCGGCGTTCATCGGCATGTCCAACCGGCTGGTCTGTGAGCGGGCCGACAACGGCTGGGCGTGCAGTGGTCAGGTCCTCGCCGGCGCGCCGCTGCAAGCGGCCCCACTGGGTGGAACTGTCGCCGTCCGCCTGCGGAGCGAAGACGTCGACATCCACCCCAGCACTACCATGGTGCCCGCCGATCGGACGACGGCGACGGCGACGATCGTCGACTCCGAGTACGGCGGCAAGACCATGGACGTCGTCGCTCGCCTCGGCGACACGCGCATCTTCGCTCGCATCCCGAGCGGCGACAGCGGAGGCTTCGCCCGTCGACTCACCCCCGGCGAACGAGTGACCATCTCGTTCCGGCCCACCGACGCGACGCTGTACGAGGCCGAAGCCGACCGCAGCGCCGATGCCGAGGCCGTCGGCGAGCTGACATCAGATGTGCCGGCACAGGCCGTGAGTGTCTGAGCGATGACAGCAGTGGCCTCTCCTCGCGTGGCTTCGGTCGACGTCGGCTCGACCGCACGCTGGTTGCTCAAACCGCTCGCGCTGGTCGCCTTCGTCGGCGTGCTCGCCTACTTCGTGCTCGGCCCGCTCGTCCGGCTGCAGTCGAAGGCGTTCGCCGACGGCGCAGCCGGGTACCGAACGGCGTTCACCGCCGACCGGATCGCGCGCACGATCGCCTACACCGTCGGCCTCGCGTTGGGATCGCTCGCCATCGCGCTGGTCCTCGGCACGTTGCTCGCCTGGGCCGCCACGCGGCTGCCTCCGAAGCTGCGCATCCTGCGCGTGGTCCCCGTCCTGCCGATCGTGGTGCCTGCCATCGCCAGCGTCGTGGGCTGGGCGTTCCTCCTGTCGCCTCGCCCTGGCTACCTCAACGCTGCGCTCCGATGGCTCCCGTGGTGGTCGGACCTCGAAGAGGGGCCGATCGACGTGTACACGATGCCGTGGATCGTCATCATCACCGGGATCGGGTTGACGGCGTTCGTGTACCTGTTCGTCGCCGCCGGGTTCGAGAGCATCAGCGCCGAACACCTCGAGGCCGCCCAGGTCGCCGGCTCATCGCCAATGGGTGTCTTCTTCCGAGTGACCCTGCCACTACTGCGCCCGACCCTGTTGTACGGCGGCGGCGTCGCGCTGCTCCTCGGCCTCGGGCAGTTCACCGGGCCGCTGCTCCTCGGGCGCACCGCCGGCATCGATGTCGTCACCACCGAGATCTACAGCGACATGACCCAGACACCGGTGCAGTACGGCAGTGCGGCTGCGCTGGGCTCGACCCTGCTCGTATTCGGCGTGGTCGTCGTCGGGCTGCAGAAGTTCTTCCTCCGCGACCGCAACCGGTTCGTCACCCATGGCGGCAAGGCGTTCCGCTCCCCAGGGCGCCCGTCCAAGCTCGCCGCCGTCGCCCTCCTCGGCTACACCTTCGTCGCCACCGTCTTGCCCGTGAGTGCTCTCGTCGTCGTGTCGCTGTCGCCGTTCTGGAGCGCCGACATCGACGTCGCCGGCTTCACGCTCGACAACTTCCGCGAGATCTTCGACCAGTCCAACGTCACCGACGCCATCTACAACAGCGTCACGATCTCGCTGCTCGCCGTCGCCATCAGCCTCCCCTTGGGTTTCGTCGCCGCCTCGATCATCCTGCGCGGGACGCGCTATCGCGCCCTGCGCATGGCGGCCGACTTCCTTGTCGCGATCCCCCTCGGCGTGCCCGCCGTGTTGTTCGGTGCTGGCTTCCTCCTCACCTACACCGAGGGACCGTTCGTGCTCTACGGCACCCGGTGGGTCATCGTCTTGGTCTACGTCACGCTGATGCTGCCCTTCGCGACGCGCATGCAGCTCTCCGCCCTCGTGTCTCTCGGCGAGGGATATGTCGAGGCCGCCCGTGTGAGCGGCTCTGGCGTTGTCGGTGCCAACGTCAAAGTCGTCCTCCCCCTCATGCGGGCGGCCCTCGGCGGAGCAGCGGCACTGATGTTCGTCCTCCTCACCCACGAGTTCGCGGCATCGGTGCTCGTCCGATCGTCGACAACGCAGGTCATGGGCACCGTGCTCTTCGACTACTGGGGCAACGGCGGCTATCCCCTCGTCGCCGCCATCGCACTCGTGATGTCGTTCGTCACCGCGATCGGTGTCGTCATCGCCGTGATGGTCGGTGGCAGCAAGGCGCTCAGCAGTCTCTGACCAGAGACATCGTTCCGACCACCCGATCCGAATGGTGATTCCCGAATGATGCAACACCCGAATGACGCCCAAAGGACAGACATGACCGTCGACCGCCTGGCCGGAGTCGGCCGATGAGCTTGCGCATCGGGCTGTCGGTGTACGACATCTCCGGCACCGAGCTCGTGCAACTGGCGGCAGCCGCCGACGAGGCCGGATTCGAATCGCTGTGGCTTGGTGAGCACATCGTGCTGCCGTCGGAGTACGGGAGCGAGCACCCGACCAGCGGCGAAACCGCCCACCAGCACCACACGGGCCCGATCGTCGATCCGTCGACGAAACTGCTCGACCCGCTCGTCGCCCTCGCCGCGTGCGCCAGCGTCACCACCCACCTGCGGTTGGCGACCGGGATCTTCATCCTCCCCCTCCGTCACCCGCTGCTGACCGCCCGCATGACGCTCACCTTGCAGGACGTCGCCGGCGGCCGCTTCCTCCTCGGGGTCGGGTCCGGGTGGCTGGAGGAGGAGTTCGACGCGCTCGGCGTGCCCTTCGGTGACCGTGCCGCCCGGATGGACGAGACGCTGGCCATCCTGCGTGCCGCGTGGAGCGGTGACGTGATCTCACACGACGGCCAGCTGTTCTCGTTCGGCAAGGTTCGACTCTCACCCGCGCCGGTCACGGTGCCGCTGATCCTCGGCGGGAACACCGAACGGGCACTTCGTCGGTCCGCTACCGCCGGCGACGGCTGGTTCAGCTCGGGGACCCCCTCGTTCGAGGACGCCGTCGGGCTCCGCAACCGGGTCGTCGAGTTGCGCGACATGGCCGGCAAGCACGGTGAGTTCCCCATCTACGTCCGCGCCGCCCACCCTGATTCAGCCGACCTCGCCAGGTATGAGGCCGAGGGTTTCGAGCACGTGCTCGTCTGGGCCGACGAGCTCTGGTCGCGACACGGCGATCTGGCCGACAAGCGGCAGGCGTTCGCCGCCGCGGCCGCCGACCTCGGCGTCGAACGACACCCCGAACAGCACGGAGTCGCAACAGCCCACGGTTGAGTCGCGTTCGGTCGCGTCGAGTCGCGTCGAGTTGACCGATCAGTG
>CAVZOP010000005.1:0-132803 GCA_963776935.1 Ilumatobacteraceae bacterium
CCGTGGTACCTGCCGTGGACCATGATGCCCCACGTTGTCGCGTCGTGCTGCTTGGTGAACTCATCGACATCGACGAACCCGGGGTTGACGTGGGTCAGATCGCCGTCGGCGACCTTCGAAGCTGGGACGATGACGACCTCGGTCCACTGCCGACCGCCGGAGTCGGTGACGTTCTGGTCCCAGCACACGCGACGGACGGTCTCAAAGGTCTGCTTCGGCGCCATCGACAGCGTCGAATAGCCGTCGACGTCGCCCATCGACGTCATCACGTGGGCGTTGCCGACGCCTGGCGGACCGCACACCCAGAAGTGCTGTGAGCGGTCTCCTCCAGCGTTGATCATGCGAATCGAGTCGGCCCCTCCGCAGTTCATGTCGTGGTCGGCTCGCCAGGTCGATGTCGTGTTCACGTTCTGGCTGTTGCAGCAGACGTCGTCGCGATGGTGGACGTCGAGATCCCAGCGGGCGCGCCAGCTCTCGCCGTCGGAGAACGTCTCGGCGAACTGCGTACCGAACGTCACGTCCCGGGTGTCGAGGAGGCGCTGCGGTGTTATGGCGGAGTAGTCCGAGTTGGCCGGGAACCAGCCGTTGACGTCGGCGATCAGCTCCGTGTCGGTGTCGCCCGTGAACAGGCACACCTTGCCGCCGGTTCCGACCTTCACGATGGCGCTGTTGGCGACGGGTGCGCCGACACCGTAGTTGAGGTTGGACGCGTTGGGACGGGGTGTGCCGCAGGGCCAGGCGGTGAGGAAACCGGTGCCGCGCGCTTCGGCTGACGTGAGGTTGAGCACTACCGCCGAAGCGTTGGCGGGCACGCCGGCGCGCCCGGCCACCTGCAGTTCGTACGTCTGGCCGGCGCGGCGCAGACCTTGGCCGGCGCTGGCGCCGTCGACGGTGGTGAGGCCGGGGCGGGTGTCGAGCAGGCGCCGCGGGTGACGCCGAGACGTAGTCGGTGCCGGAGGGGAACCAGCCGTTGATGTCGGCGATCAACTGGGTGTCGGTGTCGGCCGTGAGCAAGCACACCTTGCCGCCGGTTCCGATCTTGACGATGGCGTTGTTGGCGACGGGTGCGCCGACGCCGTAGTTGAGGTTCGAGGCGGTCGGTCGTGCCGCGCCACATGGCCAGGCGGTGATGAAGCCGGTGCCGCCCGCTTCGGCCGAGGTGATGTTGAGAACCACCGATGAGGCGTTGTTCGGGACACCGGAGCGTCCCGTGACCTGCAACTCATAGGTTCCACCGGCGCGGCGAAGGCCGACGCCCGCGGCGATGGCGTCGACGGTGGAGAGGCCGGGCCGGGTGTCGAGCAGGCGCGCGGGTGTGGTCGAGGTGAACGGGTAGCCGGCAGGGAACCAGCCGTTGATGTCGACGATCAGTTCGGTGTCAGCATCGGCCGTGAACAGGCACACCTTGCCGCCCGTTCCGATCCTGACGATGGCGCTGTTGGCGATCGGCGCGCCCACGCCGTAGTTGAGGTTGGACGCGTTGGGACGTGTCGCGCCGCACGGCCAGGCGGTGATGTAGCCGGTGCCGCGGGCCCCGGCCGAGGTGATGTTGAGCACCACTGCCGAGGCGTCGGCGGGCACACCTGCCTGACCGGTCACCTGCAACTCGAGCGTCGTCCCCGCCGGGCGGGGCGCGGCGTCGGTCAAGCCGGCATTGACGAAGACAGCGGGCACCACCAGTGCCCCGTACGTCAACAGCACTGAGGTGGCTCGTCTCATTGAGGATCTCCCGATGGTTCGGCTCTGGACCGTCGTGCCCGAAAACCTCGAAGTCCATCGGCCAATCCTGAGGGGATCTTGAGTGGCGGAGTTCGTCCCGGGGTGACGCTGACAAGAATGTTGCGGACATCTTACAACATGACAGTTCGATGACACATGGCGAGGGTTGCCGCTCTGCCTTCGTCCCGACCGCTGTCGCCACGGCAGGCACCATCCACGTTGCCCGGCGTCCGCCGCTTGTTCGCCGGCCACGCCGATGACATGCTTCGCCACCGATGCGTACCTCCCGGTTCACCCCGTTCGATCCGCGGTCGAGCTGCTCGTGAAGGTCCTGCGGAGGGTGCTCGGGGCGCTGGCGATCGCGGCCGCCGTCGCCGGAGCGTTGCGGGTGCGGGGCAAGGGCGGCACGCCACCCCAGCACGGTGGGTGGCGACAACTCGAACTTCCGCCAGAGGGTCGTTGACCATCATCGTCGTCGGCGACGGGATCGTCGGCCGGCGGATCACCCGCCTGTTGACCGCCCACGACAACCATCCGGTCGTGCGCGGTCCCCGTGATTCGGCGCTCGATGCCTCGGCGTGGCCGGTCTCGTCGGGCGACGTGGTGGTGATGGCCATCCCGGGCGAGCACGCGCCGCCCGCGGCGCAGCTCGTCGAGCTCGGCGTCTCGGTCGTGTCGGTGGGCGACCTGCTCGACGACACCAACGAGTTGCTCGCCCTCGACGACGTGTTCCGCGAGACGGACTGCACGCTCGTCGTCGGCGCCGCGATGTCACCCGGGCTGTCGGGATTGATCGCCCGTCATCTCGCGTCGCAGCTCGCCTTTTGCGACGAGATCCACGTCGCCGTGCACGGGACGGCGGGGCCGGCGTGTGCTCGCCAGCACCACCGCGCGTTGGACGGTTTCGCGCCGGGCTGGCACGACGGCGAGTGGATCGAGCGCCGGGCCGGCAGCGGCCGGGAGCTGTGCTGGTTTCCCGAACCGGTGGGGGCGCGCGACTGCTACCGCGCCGAGCTCACCGACCCGCTGTTGCTCCACCGATCGTTTTCCGATGCGGCGCGCATCAGCGCCCGCGTGTCGGCGACCCGCCGAGACCGTCTGACGTCGAGCCTTCCGATGCTCCGGACCCCGCACGCGGAGGGACTGGAGGGCGCCCTGCGGGTGGAGGTCCGCGGTGCCGACAGTGGTGGTGGCCGCCAGACGTTGATCGCCGGGATCGCCGAGCGGGCGGGGACTGCCGCGGCCGCGACGGCGGCCGTGTTCGCCGCCGAGGCGGCCGCCGGCCGGCTTCCGTCCGGTGTGGTCGTGAGCGGTGATGCGACACTCGACACCGTGAGCCTGCTCGCCGGCGTCGAACGGCACGGTGTCCGCCTCCAGGAGTTCACGGGCGTCGCCCAGCGCAGCTGAGAACAGGCCAGGCGGGACGGACCGCGTCAGAGGCCGGCGATCTCGCCTGCTTTTCGGCGCGTGCCTCCATCGCGTCGAGGCGTTCGACGATGCGGCCCATGACCATCGTGATGCGGTCGATCTGATCGCCGAGCTCCTCACCCGTCACGACGTCGGACAGGGCCAGGCGGACCCCGGCGATCTCGCGGGCAAGGAACTCGGTGTCAGCCTGCGTTCGTTCGGCCACCTCGCGGTCGTAGTCGGAGGCCAGTCGGTCGCGGCGTTCCTGGCGGTTCTGGGCGAGCAGGATCAGAGGCGCCGCGTACGAGGCCTGCAGCGACAACACCAAGGTGAGCAGCACGAGACCGCGATTCCATGGGTCGAACTGATAGCGCTCGGGCGGCAGCAGGTTGAAGGCCAACCACACGATGACCACAACGGTCTGCCAGACGAGAAAACGCGCCGTGCCGAGGTAGCGGGCGATCGATTCGCTGAACTGACCGAACGCCTCGGCGTCGTAGGAGACGTCGAAGCGGTACCGGTGGCGCGGCGAGGTGAGGTCGCTGCGCCGTTTCACGACGCGGCCCCAGTCGCGGTCGCCACCCCCCGATGCCGTTGCCGCCATCCGGCGCCGAGCATCCGGTCGACCACGTCGTCGACGCTGACCGCGCCGAGCAGGTGGCCGCCGTCATCGGTGACCCCGAGGGTGAGCATGTCGTAGCTGGCGAAGTGCTCGAACACCTCCATGTCGCTCACGTCGGGGCTGACCGTCGGCACCGTGTGGACGCACCGGCTGAGCTCGATCCGCGGCGGCTCGCGCAGAAGCCGCTGCATGAACACCACGCCGAGGAACTTGCCAGTGGGCGGCTTGTACGGCGCCTGGCAAACGAACACCTGGCTGGCGATGCTCGGCGTCCAGTCCGGGTTGCGAATCTCGGCCAGCGCGTCGGCGACCGTGGCGGTCGGGCCGAGGATCACGATCTCCGGGGTCATGAGTCCGCCGGCCGTCGCCTCCTCGTACGAGAGCAGACGGGTCACGACCTCGGCCTCGTCCTCGTCCATCGCGGCGAGGATCGCGGTGCGCTGGTGTACCGGCATCTCGCCGAGCAGGTCGGCGAGGTCGTCGTACTCCATCTCGTCGAGCACGCCGATCAGCCGCTCGAGGTCGAGGTCCTCGATCAGCCGGAGCTGCTCGGCTTCGGGGAGCTCCTCGAGCACGTCGGCAAGTCGCTCGTCGTCCATCGCCTCGGCGAGCTGGCGCCGCTGCGATACGGGGAGGGCGCGCACCACGGCGGCGACATCGGACGGGTGCATGTCGCGCAGGCGGGCGGCCTCGGCGACCATCGAGCTCGGCGCTTCGAACAGCCCGGGAAGCTCGTCGTGGTCGACGAGGCGGTAGCTGGGGCGGCGCCTCAGCATGCTGCGCTTGGCGAGGCGGATCTTGGCGATCTCCCACCAGTTGGACCGGCCGTCGGTGGCGGCGCGCAAGGCGACGTCGCTGACCGTCTCGTCACCGACGTGCTTGTCGATCAGCTCGGCGCCGATCTGCACCTCGCCCGGTCGTGGCTTGAACGGGTTGAGGTCGACGTCCCAACTCCGCAGCCGTGCACCGTCGCTGTCGAGCTCGGCGACGCGAGCGGCGTTGACGAAGATCCGGCGCCGCTGGCTCGATGCGACGAAGCCGAGGACTCGTGGCGCCGCGCCAGGCCGACCGGGCACGACGACGATGTCCTCGATCTTGCCGATCGGCGCCCCGCCGGCGTCGAGGAGTGGCAAGCGCATCACCCTGAATGCGTAGATCAGCTCGCTTGCCATGGTCGCAGGCTAGCGCTGGACCCCGACGGCCGACCGGTTGCCCTACTTGATTGAGTCGGCTCACTCCACGTCGTGTCGGGCGATCGTTTGGGTCGCCGACTCGGACGGGTTTCACGTCGCGATCGGTCGCTGACTATTCGTTGATCGTGTACTCGCGAAGCGCTGGGTCAGCGGCGATGTCGTCGGGAGTGAACAGGATCGGACGCCACTGCTTGGCGGCGAACATCGCCGTCTGATCGCGGAAGAACGGGCTCGTCGGATCACCGGTCTCGCCGTAGGTGAGCACGGCCTCGGCGACCGGCCCTTCGGCGGTGAACTCGACGTCGAAGATGAAGCTCGTGCCGTTGCTCACCGGGTAGCCGAGCGTCGTCAGCGAGCGCGATCCCTCGATCCGTTGGCCGCGCTCGGCGCTGGGTTCGGTCGTCGTGTCGTTGGTGCCGAACCCGACGACGTTGGTCACGCCTTCGGCTCCCGTGCCGCCGTGCACGGCGATGCGCTCGCCGTTCCGATCGGCCACCTGGAGCTCGCCGAGTGGTGAGTCGAGGTCGAAGCCGCCGGCGCGCAGGCGCAGGACTGCAGCCGCGATCCGAGTCGGAACCTCGGCGTCGGGACTGAGCCCGTTCGGCGTGCCGAGCGGGTCGGCGGGATCGAAGCCGACGGCCCACAACGGCCCGGCGTCGATCAGGTCCGCCCCCGAGTACGTGTCGATGAACTCGCGCCACAGCGCGGCGCCGACCGAGTCGACATCGACACGACGGTCCCACGCTGCCAACGTGTCGCACGCCGGCTGCCAGATGCCGTTCGGATCGCGGACGAGCGCTGCGTAGGCGTTGCACTCGGCCACCACCTCGTCGACGAGCATCTCGGCGGTGAAGACGCGGTTGCTGACCGACGAGTCGCGGAGCTCCTCCCGCGTGAACAGACCGTCGGTGCCGGCGTCGCCACCATCGACAGAGAGCTGCCGTGCATTCATTCGCGTTCGGTTGGAGACCGGCGTCTCTTCGAGCCCGTGGGCGGGGGAGTAGCCGGAGAGCAGCTCATCGGGGTTGACGAACCAGAACGGGTCGTTGGCGTTGAACACGAAGTCGCTGCGTTCGAGCTGAGGCATCTCGTCGAACGGCACGAGACCGGGGTCGCGCGCGCCCGGATCGTCGACCCATTCGTAGAGCGGGTCGCTGCCGTCGAGGAGGATGACGCCGTTGTCGAGGGCGACCTTGGTGATCGGGTCGGCGGCGACGTTGGTACGCCACGCGGCGATCGCCGCGTCGGACAGGTTCGGTGTCGCCGAGGTGTCCGCGTACCAGATCCGCCCGTCGGCCGACGCGGCGATCGTGTTGACCCACGGGATGCCCTGCCACGTGGAATGAGCGTCGATCAGATCGTCCATCGACTGGGCCCGGTTCATCGCCATGAACTGGGGGATCAACTCGTCGTTGTCGGCGTTGGCGTCGCGGAACGTGAGCGTGCGCTCATCTGTCCAACCGAGGCCGGGGAAGTCGATGATCGGTCCGTAGTGGCTGAACCAGAACGTCCGCTCGACGGCGGTGGTCGTGCCGTCATCGGCGAGCACATCGACATCGACGGTGCGGCTCGTCATCGCCCGCTCCTCGTCGCCGTAGCGGTAGCGCGTCGGGTCACCTGGTACGAGGTCGAGCGTGTAGGCCGTGAACCGGCGCCCGGCCGACACCGTGGCCGACCAGGCGACACCGTCGGTGAACCCGATGTTGATCGCCGGGGAGCCGAGCAGTGACACGCCGTACACGTCGAGCCCATCGGGCACGGTGAGGTGCGCTTCGTAGAACCGCAGCGCACCCTGCCACGGGAAGTGTGGGTTGCCCACGAGCATCGTCGTGCCGTCCGCGGTGCGGTCGGGACCGATCGCCCACGCGTTGCTGGCGAGCTGGTCGGCGTCGGGGACGAGCCCGGCGAGCGCCTGCTCCAAACCGTCGCGGTCGGATGCCCCAGCAGCGTCCTCGTCGGCTGGCGTTCCGCTGTCGTCCGTCTCGACGGGACTCGTCGGTGGCGTGGCGGAGGCGATGTAACCGAGCAGCGGGTCGACGCTCGCCCGCCACGACAGCGACTTGTAGTACGCCGCCAGGTCGTACTCGTCGATCGGACGGACCCATGGCTCGCCGGCGCAGTAGCCGTTCACGGCACCGACTCCCGTGTCGGCGAGATAGCGGTTGTAGCCCGCCGCATAGCCCTCGATCACCGCCCGCGGTTCTGGATCGGTCGCATCGAGGTCGGCCGCTGCCCGCTCGTACAGGTCGAGGGCCTTGTACACGAGATCCTGCTCGAGCCACATGTCGTCGGTCCCCGCACCGAAGAAGCTGGCCGCTTCGCTCCTCGCCTGGACGACGACGTCGGCGAGTGAGCAGAGATGGTCCTCGGCGAACGCATAGCCGTAGCCGTACCCGAGGCTCCCGAAGTCGTCAGCCGTGATGTGGGGAATGTTGTGCGCCGTCCGCCGGATCGTGGCCTCGTACGCGAACGTCGACTCGGTGGTCGGTGGCGCCGTTGGCGTGGGATCCGTCGTCGCCGATTCGGGGGGTGCGGGCGGTTGCGTCACCGGCGTCGACGCTGCCTCCGGCGTCGACGTGCGGGCGGGATCGTCGGTCGTGTCGGAGCTTGCGTCGTCGTCGCCGCTGCAGGCCGCAGTAGCGATCCCGAACAGTGCGATCGTCGTCGCGACGCCGAGTCGCCTGATGCCCATCCTGGGCGGACGCTACCCGGCGTGGGCGCGCTCGATCTGGACCAGTGTGTCGCTGTACGCCACACCGCCGCCCCACTCTGTGAGGGTGTCGTTGGTGAGGCTGTTGGCGACCTTGCCGTCGGGGTGCTGGCTCATCCACCAACCGAACGGAATCGCCGTCACCCCAGGGCGCAGGCGCTCGCTGATCCGAACCGGCACCTCGACGCTCGCTCGGTCGTTCCAGACCCGCGCGCAGTCACCCTCGACGAGGCCGCGTGACGCAGCGTCGACCGGGTCGAGCTCGACGAACGGCGCGCCCTCGAGCGGGCCGTGCTTCGGCAGCGGGGAGTAGCTGGAGTTGAGGAAGCGGGTGTGGTGCTTCGGCGTCAGCAACTGGAGAGGGAAGCGGGCGGCCAACGCCTGGTCGCCGTCGGGGCTCTCACGCGGCGCGACGTAGGTCGCGACGCGGGGCTGGCCCATGCCTTCGAGTCGATCACTGGCGAGCTCGACCTTGCCGGACGCCGTCGGGAACTGGCCGCTTCCCCACGGACGGCCGTCGTCGGGGTACGGCACGCGCACCCATCCGTCGCGTCGCAGTGCGTCGATGTCGACGCTCGGGAGCGAGTCGCGAAGGATCGTCTCGTCGTCGTCGTACAGCGACGGTTCTTCCAGCCTCATCGCGCCGGCGATCCGACGGAACAGCTCGGCGTTGCTGACCGACTCGCCGAGCGGCGCGATGGCCGCCTCGTTCCATCCCATCCAGAGATGCCCCCAGGCGAGCACCACATCGGTCGCCTCGATCTGCGTCGTCGCCGGCAACACGATGTCGGCGTACCGGGCGGTGTCGGTGAGGAACTGCTCGTGCACGATCGTGAACAGGTCGTCGCGCTCGAGGCCGCGCCGGGTCAGCTCGGCGTTCGGCACGACCACCAACGGGTTGGAGTTCCACACGATCATCGCGTGTACCGGCGGGTCCGATTCGGTGAGCGCTTCGCCGAGGCGACTCATGTTGAACCAACGCGGGCTGCGGTCGCCGAGCAGGTCGGGGCGGTCGAGGGCGCGGTCGTCGACGAGTTGGTCCTGCCACCCGCCGACGCTGCGCGCCAGCCCGCCGCCACGATCGGACCATGCGCCGACCAGCGCGGGCAGGCAGGCGAGGGTGCGGAAGAACATCGCCCCGTTCTCGTGGTGTTCGCCGCCGATGAGGGTGCGGATCGCAACCGGACGGGTCGTTCCGTAGTCGCGAGCGAGCGCTTCGATGTCGGCGACGTCGAGGCCAGTCGCGGTGGCGGCCCGCTCGGGCGTCCACCCGGCGACCGATTCAGCGAGCTCGTCGTAGCCGGTGGTGTGGGCGGTCACCCAGGCGTCGTCGACCAGGCCGTCGCGGATGAGCACGTGCGTCATCGCCAGCATCAGCGCGATGTCGGTGCCGGGACGGGGCTGCAGGAACCAGTCGGCGGCATCGGCGGTGGCCGTGCGGATCGGGTCGATCACCACGATCTTGGCGCCGTCGGCGCGGGCCTCCTCGATGGTCGGCCACAGGTGACGGTTGGTCAGCTTGGTGTTCGTCGCCCAGAGGATGATCAGCCTGGCGTGGCGGATCTCGAGCGGATCCATGCCGAGCGCCGAGCCGTTCGTCATCGAGACGCCCGCCCCGACCGTGGGACCGCAGATCGCGCGAACAAGCCGGCTCGCCCCGAGGTGGTTGAAGAAGCGACCGCTGACACCCTGCATGGCGAGCAGGCTCTGGTTGCCGGCGTCGCTGAACGGCAGGATCGCCTCGGGGCCATGAGTGTCGATCACGTCGTGCAATCGGGTTGCGATCTCGGCGAGCGCGTCGTCCCACGAGATGCGTTCGAACTCGCCGCTGCCCTTCGGCCCGGTTCGCCGGAGCGGGTGCAAGGATCCGGTCGGGGCTGTACACGCGGTCGAGGAAGCGGTTGACCTTGGGGCACAGCTCACCCTTGCTGAACGGGTGCTCGGGGTCGCCGCGGAACTTCACCGCCACCGGCTCCGGCACCGTGTCGTCGACGGTCACCGTCCACCCGCAGGAGTCGGGGCAGTCGTGGTGACAGGTGCCGTGCACGGTGCGCATCCAGCAATCGTACGTGACGCCCCGAGCGAACACCGGTGGGATCCGGACGGCGATCAACCGGTTTGCGCGCCGGCGGACCGGCGCCACACGATGTCGCGTGTGGCGTGCGAAGTGATCGAACGGCAACACGGGCGATACCTGCTCAGCACCGATCCGGCCCGGGTCGACGTCGACGCCGTGCACCGCTTCCTCAGCGAATCGTCGTACTGGGCACGGGGCCGGCCGTTCGACGTGCAATCGGCCGCGATCGCCAACAGCCCGCTCGTCGTCGGCGCCTACGCCAGTGCCGGGGCGGACGGCAGTGCGGGCGGACGTGCTCAGGTCGGGTTCGCGCGCATGGTCACCGACCTGGCGACGTTCGCCTGGCTGTGCGACGTGTATGTGCTCGACGAACATCGCGGCGGCGGGCTCGGCACGGCGATGGTGCGATTGATCGTCGAGCACCCGGCCGTGAGCGGCATCCGGCTGCAGATCCTCGCCACCGCCGACGCACACGGGTTGTATGCGAGATTCGGCTACTCACCGCTCGCCGAGCCGGCGAGGTGGATGAGCCGGCGAGTCGCCGAGACCGGGCCCGACAACCGTTGACGGCGCGACCGCGCTCGGCACTACCGTCGCCGGCGTGATCTCGAAGCTGATGCCGGCGAAGTCGACCGTGCGCAACTGGGCGAGGAACCAGACCTGTATCCCCGTCGCTGTGCGGAAGCCGACGAGCACCGACGAGGTGGCGTCGATCGTCGCCGAAGCCAGCCGATCCGGTCGACGCGTCAAGGCCATCGGCGCCGGGCACTCGTTCACCGCGGCGGCGATGACCAACGGAGTGTTGCTGGCACTCGACGCGATGAACGCCGTCGAACGCGTCGACGCCTCCGCCGGGCGCGTGACGGTCCAGGCTGGGATCCGGTTGCGCGATCTCTGTGACGAGCTCGCCGCGGTGGGACTGGCGATGCCGAACCTCGGCGACATCAACGCCCAATCGATCGCCGGCGCGATCAGCACCGCGACCCATGGCACGGGTACGGGGCTCGGCAACCTGGCAACGACGATCGTCGGGATGGAGCTCGTCGACGGGATCGGCAACGTGGTGACGTGTGACGACGCCACTGCCCGGCCCGATCTGCTGCGCGTCGCGCGTGTCGGTGTCGGTGCCCTCGGGATCATCACCAAGGTGACGATCCAGTGCGTCCCGGCGTTCGATCTCCACGCCCGCGAGACGATCGAGGTGCTCGACGAGGTGCTCGACGACTTCGACAACTTCGCGACGAGCGCCGAGCACGTCGAGTTCTACTGGATGCCCGGAACCAGGCGTTGCCAGGTGAAACGCAACCACCGCACCACCGAACCGGCCCGCCCGCAGTCGCGGCTCGCCTATGTGCGCGACAAGTACGTCGCCGAGAACGCGGCGTTCGCCGTGGTGTGCCGGATCGGCCGGCGGTTTCCGTCGCAGGTGCCGCGGCTCTCCAAGCTCGTCGCCTCGGCCGCGTCAGAGCGTGACCTGATCGACCGCAGCGATCGCATCTTCTGCAGCCCGCGCCGCGTCCGCTTCGTCGAGATGGAGTACGGCATCCCGGTCGCAGCGATCCCCGACGCCGTCCGGCGCATCCGCGACCTCACCACCAAGCTCTCGTTCCCGCCGCTGTTCCCGATCGAAGTACGGGTATCCGCGGCCGACGACATCCCGTTGTCCACCGGTCACGGCCGGGCGAACGGATGGATCGCCGTGCACCAGTACCACGGGGCGCCGTACGAGTCGTACTTCCAGGGTGTCGAAGCCATCATGGACGACTACGCCGGACGGCCGCACTGGGGCAAGCTGCACTACCAGTCGGCCGCGACGCTGCAGACGCGATACCCGCAGTGGGACCAGTTCGCAGCCGTCAGGGCCGAGCTCGATCCGGGTGGGACGTTCCGCAACGAGTACCTCGACCGGGTGCTCGGGACACCGGTTCCCTAGGCAGAAGATCCTGCGGATGCCGGACGGATGTCCGTCGGCCGCGGGCAGGGTCCCGTACGATTCCCCGCGTGGACGAGCGGCGACGGACGACGACGTCGAACTTCGGCGTGAGCCGTCGGGAGTCGCACGACGCATCAGGGTTCTACGGACGGTTCGAGCCGCCGGTGCTCGACGACGACACGACCGTGCTGCCGCCCAAGCCCGTCGAGGAGCCGTTCGTGTGCGGGGATGCCCGCAACATGCACACGCTCGCCGAGAACTCGGTCGCCCTCGTCGTCACGTCGCCGCCGTACTTCGCCGGCAAGCAGTACGAGGAGGAGCTCGAGCGCGACGGCGTGCCCAGCTCGTACCTCGAATACCTCGAGCTGCTCGCCGACGTCTTCGCCGATTGCGTTCGCGTGCTCGAACCCGGCGGTCGGATCGCGGCCAACGTCGCCAACCTTGGCCGCAAGCCTTACCGCAGCTTGTCGTCGGACGTCGTCCACATCCTGCAGGACCGGCTCGGGTTGCTGTTGCGTGGTGAGATCGTGTGGCAGAAGGGTGTCGGTGCGAGCGGATCGTGCGCGTGGGGGTCGTTCCGCAGTCCCACCAACCCGGTGCTGCGCGACGTGACGGAGCGGATCATCGTCGCCAGCAAGGGGCGCTTCGAGCGGGCCCGAAAAGTGGACCAGCGGCGCGCGGAGGGGTTGCCGTCGGAGAGCACGATCTCGGCCGAGGACTTCATGGCGCTGACGCTCGATGTCTGGCAACTGCCCTCGGAGAGCGCCCGCCGAGTCGGTCATCCGGCGCCGTTCCCGGTCGAGCTCCCCGAGAAGATGATCGAGCTCTACACGTTCGCCGACGACCTGGTCCTCGACCCGTTCATGGGCAGCGGCTCGACGCTCGTCGCCGCGTCGCGTCTCGGCCGGCGGTACGTCGGCTACGACCTCGATGCCGGGTACGTCGAGCTCGCGCGTGCCCGCGTGCTCGAGGAGGGCGATCCGGTGGACCGCTCCCACGGTGATGGCGCGTCCGGCAAGGACGTCGTCGAACGGGCACTGGAGGGGGCCGGGTTCACGATCGAGGCCCGCGACTCCAGGCTGAAGGGCACCGGCGTGGTCGTGCCGGCGGTCGTCGCCGCCGCCGACGGGCGCCGGTTCGTCATCGAGCTCGGCGGTCCGTTCGTCACCCATCGCGGCGGGTTGACGTCGACAGAGGCGGTCTGGCGCACGCTCGGACGGGCGCACGCGCTACGCGGTGCGGGCGAGCGCGTGCTCGTGCTCACGTCGGCGATCCCACGCACGCGGAGTGAGTTCGACCTGGCATTGCGGTCGGCCGGATCGGAGGCGCTGTTCGACGTGATCGACGTCTTCGATCCGGCCGCCCTCGAGCGACTCGCACGCTACGCAGGTGGTCAGGCGACGGCGTTGACCGGCTTCTGGTCGGAACCCGAACTCCACGCCTGACCGGCCGAAAATTGCCGCAGCCCAGAACGTCGGTCGACGGTTGAATGGCGTGCCGACGGCGCTAGGTCGTGCACTCGCCGGTGTCGACCGGTTCCGAGCTGTCGAGTCGATCGGCGACGACGAGGGCGTCGACCGACCACGCCCTGGTGTCCGCCCGCCGGCTGCGCGCCCACACGACGGCGACGGCCCGGTGGTCGACCACGACGACGCCGCCCGAGTCGCCGGGGATGATGACGGCCTCGAGCTCGTAACCGGGGCGGTCGTGGATCGTGTCGAGGTAGATGTCCTCGGCGCGGATCGTCACGACGTCGACGATGCGGACGGGCACGTTCGTCGGTTCGCCGTCGCGGTAAACGACCACGACCCCGCGATCGTTGGCGTCGGCGGTACCGATCGGGATCGCCGGAGCGAACAGGGGGTTGATGGCGAGCACGGCGACGTCGTTGAACGGGTCGAACACGGTGACCTCGGCAGTCGTCGTTCCCGACACGGTGCGGACCTGGACGTGCTCGGCGCCGGCCACCACATGGGCTGCGGTGAGTACCCGGCCAGGCGCGACGACCAGACCGTCACCGCGGCCATCGACCGTCCCGCAGCCGGTGGTCACGATCTCGACCGCGGCGTGCATCGGAAGCGCCGGGTCGGGGTCGTCGCCACACGCCGCGAGTCCCGCCGTGACGACGAGCACGAGCGCGATGAAGCGGCCGACCCCGGCATCGGAGCCGACGCCGAGGTCACGCATGTGCGGCGCCGCTCGTCGTTCGCACCACGATCGAGGGAGGGACCACTTCCCGGCGCACCGTCGTGCGGCGCTCCAGCCGCTCCAGCAGCAGGTCGACGGCGAGTGCGCCCATCGTCGCTCGCGGCTGGTCGATCGTCGTCAATCCGATGTGATGCAGGGCGGCAAGCGCAGTGTTGTCGAACCCGACCAGCGAGACATCTCCCGGAACCGACATCCCTTCGTCCTCGAGTCGGTCGAGGGCGCCGATCGCGCTCAGATCGTTGGCGGTGTAGATGGCGGTCGGGAACCGCCCGGCCGCGAGGAGCACCTCCACGCCATGGACACCTGCCTCCTCGGTGAAGTCGCCCGCGACGACGCGGCACCGGTCGCCGAGACCGGCGGCGTTCATCGCCGCCAGGTAGCCCGCTTTCCGCGGCGCCGCCCCGGCGCCGCGCCCGCCGTCGATGTGGGCGATGTCGCGATGGCCGAGACCGGCGAGGTGTCGCACCGCCAGCTCGGAGCCGAGGCGCTCGTCGGTGTTGACGGTGTCGACACGACTCGAACGCAACGGTCGGCCGACCGACACGACGGCCGTCTTGGCGCCGAGGCCATCGATGCGCCCGGCGGGAAGGCGGCATCCGGCGAGGATCATGCCGTCCACACGATGGGCGAGGAACGACTCGACGGCGCGGTCCTCGGTCGCCGCCGAACGACGGCCGTTGGCGATGATGATCTGGTACCCGGCGCCTTCGGCGGCGTCGTGGATCCCGTCAGCGATCTCCGCGAACCAGGGGTTGTGGAGATCGTTGAGCAACACGCCGAACGTCGACGTACGCCCGCTGGCGAGGTTCCGGGCGGCGAGGTTGGGCCGGTATCCGAGTCGTTCGGCGGCCTCGCGAATGGCCGCTCGCGAACGATCACTGACCCGCGGCGACCCGCGCATGACGAGCGACACGAGCGCCCGCGACACGCCCGCCGCGGCGGCGACGTCGTCCATCGTCGGATCGTCGGCCACGGCGTGATTCTTACCCGGCGTCGCGTGCTTGACACGCTCGACGAGTGGTCTAGTGTTAGAGCGCTCTAACACTACCCGCCCGGTGGATGGATCCAGATGACCAACTTGATGGACCGTGTTGCCGGCGCGCCGATCTCGTGGGGGATCTGCGAGGTTCCGGGCTGGGGCCTGCAACTGCCGGTCGACCGGGTGCTCGCCGAGGCAGCCGGGCTCGGCCTGACGGCGATGGAGCAAGGAGCGCTGGGATGGCTGCCGACCGATCCGCACGAACTGCGGTCCACCCTCGACCGGTACGGGATGTCGCTGGTGGGTGGGTTCGTCCCACTCGTCCTCCACGACCCGTCCCGCCGGCGGGAGATGCGTGAGCGCGCCGGGCAGATCGCCGAGACGATCGCCACGGCCGGTGGTCAGCACTTCGTGACCGCTCTCGTCGCCGATCTCGACGACTGGTCGCGCCTGGCGCTCGACGCCGACGCGTGGACCACGTTGCTGACCGGCCTCGACGAGATCGACGCCGTCGTCGCCGACCACGGTGTCAGCCAGGTCCTGCACCCGCACGTCGACACGTTGATCGAGCAGGCCGACGAGGTCGATCGGTTCCTCGAGGGGTGCGACGTTGGCCTGTGCCTCGATACCGGCCACCTCACGATCGGCGGGAGCGACCCGGTGGCAATCGCCGACCGTGAGGCCGCTCGGATCGGGCTGGTCCACCTGAAGGACGTCGACGGAGCCGCTGCCGACCGCCTGCGTCAGGGTGAGCTCGGTCTGATGGCGGCGACGCAGGCGGGACTGTTCCCACCGCTCGGCGACGGCATCGTGCCGATCGCACAGGTCATCGAGACGCTGATCCACCGGGGGTACACCGGTCGATACGTCATCGAGCAAGATGTGGCCATCACCGACGGCGTACCGCCAGTCGGAGAAGGCCCGGTGCTCGGGGTTGCAACCAGCCTCGAGTACCTCCGATCCCTGTTGGGGACATCCGCTGGATCGGTACACAGGCCGACCTAGTCGGCAACCAACTCACACTCCACGAGGGGGAGAACAACACCATGAAGAAATCTCGCATCGCACTGGCGTCGCTCGCGGCGTTCAGTCTGCTCGCGACAGCGTGTGGTGGTGACGACGACGGGGACGACACCGTTTCCGGAGACACCACCACCGACGACACCAGCGGCGATACCGCTGCGCCCGGCGAGACCACGGGTGGTTCGACCGGCGACACCGTCGACGTGGTCCAAGGCGAGGACATCACGATCGCCGTCATCACCCACGGCGACGACGGCATCTTCTGGTCGGTCGCCCAGAAGGGTGCCGAGGCCGCCGGAGCCGATCTCGGCATCACAGTGCAGTACCAGGGCGCCAACAACGACGGCCCCGGGCAGGCGCAGATGATCGACGCCGCCGTCGGCCAGGGCGTCGACGGGCTCGTCGTGTCGCTCGCCGACCCCGCTGCGCTCCAGGATTCGGTGCTCGCCGCCGTCGACGCCGGCAT
The DNA here is from genome assembly GCA_963776935.1 of Ilumatobacteraceae bacterium. GTDB lineage: Bacteria > Actinomycetota > Acidimicrobiia > Acidimicrobiales > Ilumatobacteraceae > JALOLG01. Next base: position 16,338 of record CAVZOP010000005.1, read on the forward strand.
CCCGGTGATCACGATCAACTCCGGGTCCGACGTCTACAAGGACTTCGGCGCGATCACCCACGTCGGCCAGGACGAGTTCATCGCCGGGCAGGGCGCCGGCGAGAAGCTGGCCGCGGCAGGTGGCACCAACCTGCTGTGCGTCATGCAGGAGCAGGCCAACGTCGGCCTCGAGGCCCGCTGCGACGGCGCCGAGGACACGTTCGGTGGCGCCGTCACCCGCATCACGACGTCGGGCGATGCCGACCCGACGACTTCACAGCAGGAGATCGCGGCCGCGCTCGACGCGGACGATTCCATCGACGCCATCTTCGCCACCGGTCCGGTGGGCGCCGTGCTCGCACGCAACGCCGTCGCCGATGCCGGCCGCGAGGTCACGATCGGTTCCGTCGACCTGTCGACCGACCTGCTCGACGCCATCGAAGCCGGTGAGATCGCGTTCACCATCGACCAGCAGCAGTACCTGCAGGGGTACCTGCCGGTCGTGATGCTGTACCTGAACATCACCAACGCCAACACGACGGGTGGCGGCCAGCCGGTCTACACCGGACCTGGCTTCGTCGACTCCAGCAACGTGGCCGCGGTCAAGGATCTGGTGGCAGCGGGCACCCGCTGAGCATCCGCTCGTAAACGACCGCCGCCGTGGTTGCCACGGTGGTGATCGGGAGGTTCGGGCCGGGGACACGCGTCGAAGTCCCCGGCCCGAACACGTTCTCAGTACATTCGTCGCACACAGCAGGTCGAGGGGGGACCATGAGCGATGACACCGCGGCCACGGCCGCGACGGAGCCGGCGCGTGACGAGCGGGTCGCGTACCGCGGTCCGATCCAACGGCTGCTGCTCTCGCCCGAGATCGGGGCGATGATCGGTGCGGTCGTCGTGTGGACGTTCTTCTGGGGCGCCGGTGAGAAGTTCGGGAACGTGTCGACGCTCGCGTCGGTCCTCGACGTCGCCGCGCCGCTCGGGATCATGGCGGTCGCCGTCGCGCTGTTGATGATCGGCGGTGAGTTCGATCTCTCGGCGGGCATCATGACCGGAGCGACCGGGATCCTCGTAGCGCTGATGGCCCGCAGTTTCATGGGCGACGGGGCGAGCCTGTGGTACACGATCCCGGCCGCCTTCGTCGTTGCCGGGTGCATCGGATGGCTGAACGGAACGCTCGTCAACCGCACCGGACTGCCGAGCTTCATCGTGACCCTCGCCACGTTCTTCGTGCTTCGCGGCGCCAATCTGGTGTTCTCCAAGCGGCTCGCCGGCAAGGTGACCGTCGACGGCGTCGACGACGCGGCCGGCTACGAGTTCTTCCGCAAGGTGTTCGCGTCGGTCCACAGCAGGGAGACGTTCGCGCTCCGCGACCCGCTCTTCCTCGGCTTGTGCATCGCGGGTGCGGCGCTGATCTGCTGGAGCCTGCTCGAGCAGTCGCTCGTGCGACGTGACGCGCCGCACGCGGCAGCGCTCCCCGTACTCGGCGTTGGTCTGGTTGCCGCCGTCGCCGGGCTGATCGTGCTCCACAAGACCGACGGAGTGGGCGCCAACGTCCTCGGTTCACTGCTCGGCGGGCTCGGCGTGATCGCCACCATCGCCGGTTTCGCGAGGTGGCGCTACGAGCCGCGTGGTGACGACGGGCGCCTGTCGATCGCCGGGAGTGAGCGTCAGATCGGCCTCGGCGTCGGCCTCGTGGCGCTGGCGGTCTTCGCCATCTTCGCGATCGACCGCGAGGAGCACAAGGAGGTGCTGACCTGGCTGCCGAGCTGGGCTCGGGTCGTGCTCGGGGTCGTCGCCGCGGTGGTCGGTCTCGGACTGGCGGCGAAGGTTCTCACCCGTTCGGTCCACGACGAGGAGTCGCAGAAGAAGGTGAGCCCGGTCGGGTGGGTGCGCATCGTGCTCCTCGTCCTCATGATCGGGCTGGTGACGATGGTCGCCGTGCTGGCGCTCGCCCAGCTGGTGACGATGCAGGCGTTCCGCACACTCGTCGCCGTCATCCTCTCGCTGCTCGGCGTGCTCACGTTGCTTCGCGCCCACGGACGGGTCGGTGCGCACTCGGCGCGGGGCCAGCTTGCGGTCGGGTTGCTCACCTCCGCTGCGGTCGTCGTTCTGGCGTTCGCCACTCGCGCCGGCTCAGGCGCCGAGCGTTTTCGATCCGGCCTGTTCTCGGCGATCATCCTCGGGGCGATCGGGATCGCCGCCAACACGTTCGTCGAGGCCGGCCAGCGCAAGCGCAGGGATGCTGACGCGGCGGCCGACAAGCTGGGTGCCCGGCTCGGCTACGCGGGAGCTGGGCTGGTGGCGATCGGCTTCTTCGTGCGGCTGTTCTTCACCGGCGAGAACTTCCGGATCTCGGTGCTGTGGTGGCTGGTCGCCACGGCGGTCGCCTCGTTCGTGCTGTTGCGCACCAAGTACGGCAACTGGATCTTCGCCGTCGGTGGGAACAAGGAGGCCGCGCGGGCCATCGGTGTGCCGGCCAACAACGTCAAGTTGGGCCTGTTCATGACCACCTCGCTCGCCGGCTGCTTCGTCGGCATGATGATCGCCCTGCGTTTCACGTCGGTCCAGTCGAGCCAGGGCCTCGGCGAGGAGTTCGAGTACATCATCGCCGCGGTCGTCGGCGGGAACCTGCTCACCGGCGGCTACGGATCGGCGACCGGCGCGGCGATCGGCGCGATGGTGATGGCGATGTCGCAGATCGGCATCCCGTTCGCGGGCTGGAACCAGGACGGCCGCTACGTGTTCATCGGCGGCGTGCTCCTGCTCGCCGTCCTGGTCAACAACTTCGTGCGACGTAAGGCACAGGAGGCGCGGTAGGTGGGGATTCATGAGTTTCGGCGAGCCGGCGAAGCGCAGCGGAGCCGGCGAGCGCGAAGGCGACCGAAGGGAGCCGATCGAGAATGACGGAGCTGCTCGAACTGAGGAACGTCTCGAAGTACTTCGGGAACGTGACGGCGCTGGAGGACATCTCGACGTCGGTGGCGGCGGGGAGGGTGACGTGCGTGCTCGGCGACAACGGCGCCGGCAAGTCGACGTTCATCAAGATCCTGTCGGGCGTGCACCAACAGAGCGCCGGCGAGTACATGCTCGACGGGTCGCCGGTCACGTTCGAGTCGCCCGCGAGGCGCGCGAGGCTGGCATCGCGACCGTCTTCCAGGACCTGGCGATGGCGCCGCTGATGTCGGTGTGGCGCAACTTCTTCCTCGGTGCCGAGCCGCAGAAGGGCTTCGGCTCGATCAGGTGGATGGACACCAGCTTCGCCAAGCGGACGGCCAAGGTCGAGATGGGCAAGATGGGCATCGATGTCCGCGACATCGACCAGCCGGTCGGCACGCTGTCGGGTGGTGAGCGCCAGTCGGTAGCGATCGCACGCGCCGTGTACTTCGGCGCGCGAGTGCTGATCCTCGACGAGCCCACGTCGGCGCTCGGTGTCAAGCAATCGGGGGTCGTGCTCAGGTACATCCGAGCCGCCGCCGAGCACGGTCTGGGCGTGATCTTCATCACCCACAACCCGCACCACGCCTACCCGGTCGGTGATCGGTTCCTGTTGCTGAACCGCGGCCGATCGCTCGGTGACTTCGCCAAGAACGAGATCGACCGCGACGAGCTGACGCGGCTGATGGCGGGCGGCGCCGAGCTGGCGACGCTCGAACACGAGCTCGGTGGACGCTGAGCGCACGCTCCGATGCCGGACCTCGAGTTGCTCACGGTGGGCCGGATCAGTGTCGACCTCTACGCCGAGCAGCTGTTCGTGCCGCTCGCGCGATGTGCAGACCTTCCGCAAGTCGATCGGTGGCACGGCGACCAACGTCGCTGTGGCGTGCGCCCGGCTGGGTCATCGGGCGGCGGTGTTCACACGCGTCGGCGACGATCCGTTCGGCGATTACGTACGTGGCGCGCTCGAGCGCACGTTCGCCGTCGACACCCGCTTCGTCAGCGCCGATCCCGACCTGCGGACGCCGCTCGCGTTCGCCGATCTGGAGCATCCCGACGAACCGGGCATCGTGTTCTACCGCGAACCGAAGGCTCCCGACATGAACATCGCGAGTGCCGAGGTCGACCGCGACGTCGTCGAGACGGTGCCCGTGCTGTGGTTCACGACATCGTGCCTCTCCGACGAGCCGAGCCGCACGACGATCCACGACCTGCTGTCGTGGCGCGGTCGCCGCACCCACACCGTTCTCGATCTCGACTGGCGGTCGCAGTTCTGGCCCGCCGCGGCAACCGCGACGGCCGAGCTCGACCTCGTGCTCGACAAGGTCACGATGGCGATCGGGAACCGGGCGGAGTGCGAGGTGGCGGTCGGCGAGTCGGATCCCGATCGGGCCGCCGATGCGCTCTTGGCCCGCGGTCTCGAGGCGGCGATCGTGAAGATGGGCGGCGACGGGGTGTTGGTGGCCGCCGCCGACGGGACCCGCGAACGGGTCGCGCCGTATCCGGTCGAAGTGGTGTGTGGTCTCGGTGCCGGCGATGCGTTCGGCGGTGCGCTCTGTCACGGTTTGCTGTCGGGCTGGGACCTCGTACGGTCCGCGCGGGCGGGCAACGCGGCGGGCGCGATCGTGGCGTCGCGTCTGATGTGCGCCGACGACATGCCGTTCGAGGAGGAGATCGATGACGTCCTTGACCGATGACCGCTGGCTGGAGCTGATCGCCGAGCGCGGCGACCATCCTGAGCGTGCGCTCGCGGCGCTTCGCGGACGTGCCCGGCGGCCGCTGTTGACGGATGGCCGGTTGTTCATCGTCGCCGCCGATCACACGGCGCGAGGCATGCTCGGTGTGCCCGGCGATCCGTTCGCAATGGCCGACCGGCGCCGCACGCTCGACGCCCTGCTCGTGTCGCTCGCCCATCCCGGTGTCGACGGCGTGCTCGGAAGCCCCGACGTGCTCGAGGAACTGGCGCTGCTCGGTGCGCTCGAGAACAAGCTGGCGTTCGGCACCATGAACCGCGGCGGGTTGATGGGTGCGAGCTGGGAGCTCGACGACCGGATGACGGCCTACGACGCGCGGGCGATCGCCGAGCTCGGCCTCGACGGCGGCAAGGTCCTGCTGCGCATCGCCGACGACGACGCCGGGACGGCACCCACCATCGAGGCGTGCGCCCGTGCGGTGAGCGAGTGCGCTCGCCGGGGCCTGCCGATCATGGTCGAGCCGTTGCCGTACCACCACGAGTCGCCGGGCCGGGCGAGGCTCCTCGACGACGACGATGCGTTGCTGCGGGCGGTCGCCGTCGGTGCCAGCCTCGGCCACACGGCGTCGTCGACGTGGCTGAAGGTCCCCGCCGCCAAGGACCCGGCGCGGATGCTGGCCTGCACGACGCTGCCGGCGCTGATCCTCGGTGGTTCACCGGGCCCCGATCCGGAAGCGACCTACGCATCGTGGGTGGCGGCGATGGAGGTCCCGAACGTGCGCGGGCTGGTCGTCGGGCGGGCGCTGCTGTACCCACCCGACGGCGATGTCGCAGGTGCCATCGACCGGGCGGCTCGTATCGTGCGCCCCGGGATCACGACATGAGCCTGCACCGCCCCCATGGCTCGCTCGCCGACGGCGCCGATCCGGTCGCCCTCGGCTCGGCCGATGCGGGGTGGTCGTTCACCGGGCTTCGCGTGCTCTCGTTGGCTGCGGGAGTCGAGCGCTCCATCTCCACTGGCGAATCGGAAGCGTGCCTGCTTCCACTGTCGGCGACCGAGGTGACAGTGCGGTGCGACGGCGAGCAGTTCTTGCTCGCCGGACGAGCGTCGGTGTTCGCCAGGGTCACCGACTTCGCGTACGTGCCACGTGACGCGACGCTGACCATCGGGTCCGAGTCGGGCGGCGAGGTGGCGATCGCCACGGCCCGTTGTGAGCGGCGGCTCGCTCCTCGATACGGGCCGGCGGAGGACGTCGCGGTCGAGACCCGTGGGGCCGGCCCGGCGACGCGCCAGGTCACCAACTTCATGAGTCCCGAGGTGTGGGAGCACGCCGACAAGTTGATGTGCGTCGAGTTGCTCACACCCGACGGCAACTGGTCGAGCTATCCACCGCATCGCCACGACGACTCGCCCGAGTGCCCGGTGAACAACGAGGAGATCTACTACTTCCGGATCGGTCGTGCCGGCCGCGCCGAGTCCTCGACCGAGGGGTTCGGGATGCACAGGACCTACACGCCCGACGGATCGATCGACGAGAACGTGGTCGTCCGTGACGGCGATGTGTTCCTGGTGCCGCGCGGGTACCACGGTCCCTGCATCGCCGCTCCCGGCTACACGATGTACTACCTCAACGTGCTCGCCGGCCCGGCCGGCACTCGATCGATGGCGTTCTGCGACGACCCGACCCATCACTGGGTCCGCGACTCCTGGACAGGAATGGCGACCGATCCGCGGGTCCCGATGACGAGCCACGAGGGAGTCGTGGCACCGTGACCGCGACGACAGGTGCAGGGACAGGTTCAGCGACGAAGCGGGTCGGGATCGGCGTGATCGGCTTCGGGTGGATGGGCCAGGCCCACAGCCGTGGCTGCCGGCGGGCGCCGAGCTACTTTCCCGACCGCAACTACCAACCCGAGTTGGTGGTCGTCAGCGACACCGTCGAGGAGCGGCGCGACGAGGCGGTGCGGTCGTTCGGGTTCGAGACGGCGGTCGCGTTCTGGCGCAGCGTGGTCGAACACGACGACGTGGACGTCGTGTTCGTGACCGCTCCGAACATGGTGCACGTCGAGATGGTCGAAGCGGCGGCGGCCAACGGCAAGCACGTGTTCTGCGAGAAGCCCGTCGGTGGCACCCCGGCGCAGACGGTCGCGGCGGAGTTGGCGGCGCGGCGCGCCGGCGTCGTCTCCGGTGTCGGGTACAACTACCGCTGGGCGCCGCTCGTGCAGTACGCCAAGCACCTCGTCGACAGCGGTGCGATCGGCGAGGTCACCAACTACTACGGGCGGTTCTTCTCGATGTACGGGTCGGATCCGCTCGGCCTGTTGTCGTGGCGGTTCCTGGTCGACGAGGCGGGCCACGGCGTTTCGACCGACATCCTCAGCCACTCCGTCGACCTCGCCCACTTCCTCATCGGTGCCGCCGCCGGCCCGATCACCAGGGTCGTCGGGACCGGTGAGACGTTCATCAAGCATCGTCCCCTTCCGACGGGCGCCGGCACGCACTACGACCGCGGTCGCCCGGGCGACCCGACCGGTCAGGTCACGAACGAGGACTACATCGGGGCGATGTGCGTGTTCGAGAGTGGTGCCCGTGGGACGTTCGAGGCGTGCCGGTCGATGGTCGGTCCGGAGAGCCAGAACCTGTTCGAGATCTATGGCACGCAGGGTTCGATCCGCTGGAACTTCGAGGAGATGAACCAACTCCAGGTGTACATCGCCGGCGACGACCCGCACACCGGCTTCACGAACGTGTACGGCGGCGACCGGTTCCCGCACCACGGCAACTTCGTGCCCGGCTCGGCCAACGGGATCGGCTTCGAGGACCTGATCTGCATCGAGGACCACGAGTTCCTCACGTCCGTCGCCGCCGGTCGGGCGCACGTCCCCGGGTTCGCCGAGGCCGTTGCCTACGTGAGCGTCCAGGACGCGATCCTGCGCAGCTGGGAATCCGGCAAATGGGAGGACGTACATTCTTTGAGGGAGGATGACGCGTGAGGTTCGGTGAGCGCCGAAGCGCAGCGGAGGCGGCGAACTCGCAGGTGGGCGGAGCCCACCGATCGTTGACGGAGGATGACGCGTGAGGCTCACGACGGCGCAGGCCATCGTCCGTTACCTGGTCGCCCAGCGGACCGTCGTCGATGGCCGACGGACGCGCCGTTGTTCCCTGGCGTCTTCGCGATCTTCGGGCACGGCAACGTCACCTGCCTCGGTCAGGCACTCGAGGAGGTCCGCGACGCGCTGCCGACGTGGCGGGGTCAGAACGAGCAGGGGATGGCGCTGGCCGCGGTCGGGTTCGCCAAAGCCACCAGGCGGCGTCAGATCATGGTCGCCACGTCGTCGATCGGTCCCGGCGCCCTCAACATGGTCACCGCGGCCGGTGTGGCCCACGCCAACCGGCTGCCCGTGTTGTTGCTGGCAGGTGAGACGTTCCAGAGCCGGATCCCCGACCCGGTGCTGCAGCAGGTCGAGCACTTCGGTGATCCGACGATCACCGTCAACGACGCCTTCAAGCCGGTCACCCGCTACTGGGATCGCCTCACCCGGCCCGAACAGGTCGTGCACTCCCTTCCGCACGCGGTGGCCACGATGCTCGACCCGGCGAGCTGCGGGCCGGCGTTCATCGCCCTGCCCCAGGACGTCCAGGCCGAGGCCTACGACTTCCCGGAGCGCTTCTTCGAGCCAACGGTGCACAAGATCGCCCGCCCGCGGGCCGACGTCGAGCAGCTGCGCCGCGCCGCCGACGTCATCCGCCACGCCACCCGCCCGCTGATCATCGCCGGGGGAGGCGTCCACTACTCCGGCGCCGAGGCCGAGCTCACCCGTTTCGCCGAGATCCACAATGTCCCCGTCGTCGAGACGATGGCGGGCAAGGCCTGCATCGTTGGCGGCCCATCCGCTCAACGCCGGCCCGGTCGGCGTCACCGGTTGCACGTCGGCGAACGCACTCGCTGCCGAGGCCGATGTCGTCATCGCCGTCGGCACCCGCCTGCAGGACTTCACCACCGGCTCGTGGACGGCGTTCGCCGCCGGCGCCAGGTTCGTCGGCATCAACGTCGCCGGCTTCGATGCCGTGAAGCGACTTGCGCACCCGGTCGTCGGCGATGCCCGCGAGGTGCCTCCGCGAGCTGTCGCCGATCGTCGACGACTGGTGTGGTCCGTCCGAGTGGTCCGATCGGGCGGCCCGCGAGACCGAGGCGTACCACGCCTACATCGACAAGATCGCGGCGCCGGCCGAGGACGGCCTGCCCACGTACGCCCAGGTCGTCGGCGCCATCGACCGCCTCGCCGAACCGAACGACTACGCGCTCGACGGCTGCGGGCGGGTTCCCCGGCGAGCTCAACAACGGGTGGCGCGCCAAGGCGCTCGACAGCTTCGACTGCGAGTACGGGTTCTCGTGCATGGGCTACGAGATCTCGGGCGCGTGGGGGGCGAAGATGGCGCTCCCCGACCGCGAGGTGATCAGCTTCGTCGGGGACGGGTCGTACATGATGATGAACTCCGACCTGTACTCGTCGGTGCTCGCGGGGCACAAGCTGATCGTGATCGTGTGCGACAACGGCGGGTTCGCGGTGATCCACCGGCTGCAGGTGAACCAGGGTGGTGTCGGCTACAACAACCTGCTCGAAGACATCCGCCACCACGAGCTGGTGCGCGTCGACTTCGCCGCCCACGCGCGGGCGATGGGGTGCGAGGCCGAGACGGTGTCGTCGATCGCCGAGCTCGAGTCGGCGTTCGGGCGAGCCCGCGCTGTCGAAGCGCACCTACGTGATCGCGCTGCAGACCAGCCCGAGCGATTGGACCGAGGGTGGCATCTTCTGGGAGGTCGGTGTGCCAGAAGTGAGCGATCGGGCCGAAGTGCGCGACGCACGGCAGGCGATGGACGACGGAAAGAAAGCGCAGAGGTTGGTGTGAGCGTCACGATCATCAATGGAGGCACGCAGGGACTCGGTGAGGCGACGGCTCGCGAGCTCGCCGGCCGCGGCGCCACGGGCCTCGTGATCGCCGGCCGCTCGGCCGAGCGCGGCGCCGCGCTCGCGGCCGACCTCTCCGCCACCGGCACGCCCACGGTCTTCCTCGAGATCGAGATGGAGGACGTCGACGCGCCGGAGCGGATCGTGGCAGCCTGCGACGAGCGGTTCGGTGTCGTGCACGGTGTCGTGAACGTCGCCGCGATGACCGATCGCAGCACGGTGTGGGACGCCACGCCCGAGCACTGGGACCGGATGATGGCGATCAACCTCCGTGCGCCGTTCTTCGTGCTGCAGCACGCCGCCGAGCTGATGCGTCGCGAGGGTGTCCGCGGATCGGTCGTCAACATCGGATCGGTGTGCGCCCACGGCGGCCCGACCGGGCTGCTCGCGTACAGCGTGTCGAAGGGAGCGCTGGCGGTGATGACCAAGTCGGCGGCCTTCTCGCTGATGCGCCACGGCATCCGGGTCAACCAGATCAACCCCGGCTGGATGGACACCGAGTCGGAGGACCTCGTGCAACGTCGTTGGCACGACGCCACCGACGGATGGCTCGAACGGGCGGAGGCGACCCAGCCGTACGGCCGCCTGATCAAGCCACCCGAGCTCGCCAGGGTGATCGCGTTCTACCTGTCCGACGACGAGTCGGGGATGATGACGGGCACTGTCGTCGACTACGACCAGACGGTCGACGGGGCCGGCTTCGCGCCTGTCCCGAGTGCTGAGGAGACTCCGGCATGACGGCGACGACTCGGGCGACAGGTCGCCCGTCGAACACGCCGGGCTTGCGGGTCGCCATCCTCGGGGCCGGGCGGATCGGGCGGATGCACGCCGAGTTGATCGCCCATCAGGTCGATGGCCTCGACCTGGCGATCGTGCACGACGTCAACGGTGCCGCGGCGGCCGAGGTCGGTGGCCGTCTGGGGGTCGCCCACACCACCGACTCGGATGCCGTGTTCGGCTCCGACGACGTCGACGTGGTGGCGATCTGCTCGTCGACCGGCACCCACGTACCACTGATGATCGAGGCGGCCGAATCCGGCAAGGCCATCTTCTGCGAGAAGCCGATCTCGCTCGACCTCGCTCAGGTCGACGAGGCGCTGGCGATCGTCAGCGAGGCCGGTGTGCCGATCCAGATCGGGTTCAACCGCCGCTTCGACGCCGCCCACAAGTCGGTCCGCGATGCGGTCGCAGCTGGCGAGCTCGGCGACATCCACCTCGTCCGCATCACGAGCCGCGACCCGGCGCCGCCACCGATCGACTACATCACGCTGTCGGGCGGGATCTTCCTCGACATGACGATCCACGACTTCGACATGGCTCGCTACGTGACGGGCAGTGAGGTGGTCGAGGTGTACGCCCAAGGTGCCGTGCGTGTCGATCCGGCGATCGGCGAGGCCGGCGACGTCGACACCGCCGCCGTGATGCTGCGTCACGAGAACGGCTGCATCACCACGATCGACAACAGCCGCCAGGCGGTGTACGGCTACGACCAGCGGGTCGAAGCGTTCGGATCGGGCGGGATGGCAGCGTCGTACAACCCGCTCGCCCACACCGGCCTACGGCGCACCGCCGACGGGACGTCGGCACCGCTGCTCCCGTTCTTCTTCCTCGACCGCTACATCCCGTCGTACATCGCCCAGTGGGACGCGTTCCGCGACTACGTCGACGGCGACGGCCCGTCGCCGGTGACGGCCCACGACGGCCGGGCCCCGCTCGTCATCGGCCTCGCCGCCTGGCGCTCCCTCCGCGAACACCGCCCCGTCCCCACCTCCGAGATCACCTGACCCAAACCCCACCGGTGGCCCGGCAACGTATCCCCCGGCCAACTCCCCGACCTGTCTGCCTCAGATGAGGCGACGGGCAGTCTGAAGCAGACAGAACGGAGGGGGCGTAGGGTCGCGGCGGTGCCGACGGGGTCTTCGCATCCGCTCGCCGCGATCCTGACGGCCGCCGCCGCGGGGCGTTTCCCTCCAGCCGACGGCGGGGTCGACGTGTTGCCACGCGACGCCGACGGCACCCACGCAGTCGTCGAGCTCACGGGTCACTCGTTCGTGCTGACCGACCGCCCGGCGCTCGACCTGCTGGCGCTCGGAGCCGACGGTTTCGGCGGGTGCACGCACCCCGACGTGCTGCGGTGGCTGGCCGGGCCGGGCGGGTGGATCGGCTCGCTCGACGCCGTGCTGGTGGCCGCCGCTCGACCCGGCGAGCAGCTCGCGGAACGGCGCGACCTCGAACACCACCCGCGCGTCGAGCGGGCCCGAGCGCATCGTCGGGAGGTGCGCGTGTACGGAGACGAGCGAGGGCTGCTCACGCTCGGCCGGGGCCTCGCCGGGCGGTTGGAGCTCTCGGTCGAACTGCACGACGAGACCGGGCGCAGCGATGGCGCCGGCCGCGCCCTGATCGGTGCCGGCCTCGCCGCCGCTCCGCCCGGCGATTTGGTCTGGGCCCAGGTATCACCTGGTAACGCGGCATCTCTGCGGGCGTTCCTCGCCTGCGGCTTCGTGCCGGTCGGCAGCGAGATCCTTCTGAAGCCACTCTGAGCGCGCATTTGACTGCGTGTTGCAGCTGAGTTCCAGTCCCGTGACACAGGTTGCCCCGCTGGTTGCGGCCCCTACGGTTGCGTGGTCAAATAACGGCGTCATCCGGCCAGGTAAGGGCGCCGGGCGGGCGCCTGCTGGGAGAGCGGACGGAATGGGCTACGACATCGTGATTCGCGGAGGCGTCGTCGTCGACGGCACCGGTGCGCCGCCGTACCGCGGCGATCTGGCGATCACGGGCGATCGAATCGTCGCCATCGAGACGTCGATCAGCGAACCGAGCGGACGCGACATCGATGCCGGCGGTGCGATCGTCACGCCCGGCTTCGTCGACATCCACACCCACCTCGACGCCCAGCTGGCCTGGGACCCGATCGCCACGTCGAGCTGCTGGCACGGTGTGACGAGCGTGGTCCTCGGCAACTGTGGTGTCACGTTCGCACCATGCCGGCCCGAAGATCGTGCCTACCTCGCCGAGATGATGGAGAGCGTCGAGGACATCCCGCGCGACGCGATCCTCGATGGACTGGCGTGGGACTGGGAGACCTACGGCGAGTTCTACGCATCGCTCGATCGGATGCCGAAAGGCCCCAACGCGGGTGGACTCGTCGGCCACTGCGCCCTGCGCACCTACGTGATGGGCGAGCGCGGCCTCGGAACGGAGCCGGCGAAGGCGGACGACATCGACGCCATGGCGGGTCTCCTCGAGGAGGCCATGGCCGCGGGTGCGCTCGGCTTCTCGACCAGCCGCACGTTCCTTCACCGCGTGCCCGACGGGCGACCGGTACCCGGCACCCACGCCGCCGCCGACGAGTTGCTGGCGTTCGCCGACGTGCTCGGCCGGGCCGGTACGGGTGTGTTCGAGGGGGCGATGCGCCTCGGCGAGCGCGACGACGACGAGCTCAGCAGCACGCGCGCCGAGATCGCGTGGATGGGTGAGGCCAGCCGGCGCAGCGGCCGCCCGATCAGCTTCGGCCTGACCCACAGCGACCGCCGCCCCGACCTGTTCCGCAGGGTCATCGAGTTCTGCCGCGACGAGAACGCGACGGGCGCGTGCATCCGGCCGCAGACGACGGCCAGGGGGATCGGGGTCCTGTTCGGGCTCGAGAGCCGCACGCCGTTCGACGGGGCGCCGGTCTGGCAGGAGCTGCGGGCGGCGACCAACGGTCGCAAGATGCAACTCATCCGCGACGCCGCGTTCCGCCAACGGCTGATCGCCGACGCCGACGTTCACGGCACCAAGGTCGACCTCGCCAAGCTCTACGTGCTGCCGTTCGACGGCCCGGCGCGGTACGACTGCCCTGCCGACACGTCGCTCGCCGCGATCGCTCAGGAACGCGGCGTCAGCCCGGCGGCGGCGTTCATCGAGCTGCTGCTCGAATCCGACGGCGTGGTCAACTGCAACCTGCCGATCCTCAACCAGGACCTCGCCGCGGTCGAGGAGATGCTCGACGATCCGCTCGTCACGCTCGGCCTCGCCGACGCCGGTGCCCACGTCGGCCAGATCATGGATGCCAGCCAGCCGACGTTCCTGCTCAGCTACTGGGTGCAGGAGCGCAAACGCTGGAAGCTGGAGGAGGCGATCCGCCGCCTCACGTCCGACACCGCCGACTTGTTCGGGATCGTCGGTCGCGGCCGGCTGTGCGTCGGCTCGTTCGCCGACATCAACGTGATCGACCTCGATGCGCTCGAGTTGCACCAACCGGAGTACGTGCGCGATCTCCCGGGTGGCGCCGGCCGGTACGTGCAGCGGGCGGCCGGCTACGAGTACACGCTCGTGAACGGCGAGGTGTTCATGGAACGCGGCGAGCACACCGGCGCCCTCGCCGGTCGCCTGCTGCGCAGCGGCGTCTGACGCTGCACCACCTCACCGGTCCAAGAACGCGACCAGCCCGTCGACTGAGCCGAGCTCGACGGGTTCGGCGTCGGCCGCGTCGTCGGCCGCGTCGTCGCCGATTCGCACGAGCGACGCGATCGAACCGGTGTCGACCAGCACGACGGCGGAGGCGTCGGGTGCGATCCAGGCCGTGCTCACGGCGGCCGGCAGCACCGTGCTGCCCACCGGTGTCACGACGGATCGCCCGCCGTCCTGGGTGAGCTGCACGCCGCAGCCATCAGCGCTGCCTCCGGTGACGTCGGCACCCTGCAGATCGGCGACCGTGCCGCCGTTGGTCAGATCGACGAGTGATGTGAAGACGCCGGTCCCGCCGACCGGGACGCAGCGCCACGTCGGCGTGGGTGTGAGGGCCACGGTCGGGGTGGCGAACGTGGTCTGGAACAACGTCGTTCCGTCGAGGTCGACGATCGCCTGGAAGCCGCTGCCAGATGCGACCAATCGGGTGCCGTCGAGTGCCGGCGACACGGCTTGGACGATGTCACCCGTGGGGAGTGCGATCGCGCCGAGCCGGCGCGGCGACTCGTCGTCGTCGGTCGCTTCGAAGATGGCGCCCGTCTCGCTCACGAACACGAACCGTTCGCCGTCGATGATCCCGCCGATCGGACGCTCGTCGCTGGCGACCGATGCCCGCCGCTCTCCGTCGGCGCCGAACAGCCCGATCTCGGCGGAGCGGCCGACGGTCTGCGCGGTCACCACGAGGTCGTCGGCGACCGCCATCGGGACGTCGGGGAAGAACGTGGCGTCGGAGTGACCGAAGCGGACGACGATGGTCTGGAAGTTGCGACCGTCGCCGATCGCGAACGCCGTGCCGTCGCTGTCGGCCCGAATCGAATCAGCCAGCAGCATCGGGTTCGTCTGCTCGGCGAGCGCACCGACGTCGAGCTGGGTCCCGTCGGTCGCATCGATCAACGTGAGGTTGCCGGTGGCCGCCGGCGCGACGACGAGCGTGAACGAACCAGTGGTGGCGACGCGGCTGACGGTCGATCCCTCCTCGATCGGCACCACGATCGGGTCGGCACCGTCGATGCCGACGAGCGCGATCTGGGTCGCGCCGACGAGCGCCAGCCGGTTGCCACTGCTGAACACGTCCTCGACGCGACCGGTGCCGCGGATCGTCGCGATCTCCTCGCCGCCCTCGTCGACCACCTGCACCGCGCCGTTGTCGCGATTGACCAGGGCGACGGCGTCCCAGGTCGTCGTCCCACCCGCGTCGCTGTCACTCCCGCCGCGGATCGCGATCGCCGCGGCGGCGACCGCCAACGCGGTCACGATGACAGCAGCCCCTGCCACCATCGCCCGCCGCACCGCGTAGTTCGGCCCGAGCGGTTCGTGTCGCGACGCCCGATCGCCAGGCTTGGGTGGCGGCAGATCGGACGACATCGAGACGGAGCGTAGGCAAACTAGGGTCGCACGTCGTGGAGTTCGCCTGCCCTCGCTGCGCGCAGACCGTCGACGCCCGGTTCTACGGACCGTGCGACAGCTGCCGCGACGACCTGCGGGCCAAGTTCGTCCGTGTCGCTCGCGTCGTCGAGGTCGCCGAATACGAGCCGAAGATGAACGTCACGCCGAACGCCGTCGCCCTCAAGGAGGACTGAACGGCCACCCGCGCTGCCTGCGTCGAGGTGCTCCGCGTGGCACGCTGAAGATCTCGACACTGACGGAGCTGCGCTAGTCGGCCGCCGGCAGGCCGGCTCCTGGGCGAAATTCCGACTGTTCGCGCGCACCGTCGGTGGACTTGCGCGCCGCCATCTGCTGCATCGTCACGCCCATCGCCGCCGCGGCACCCTCGTGCGCCATCACTTTGGCCATCACGGCTCGGCTGGCACCCGCCATCAGATCGGCCTGGTTGTCGTGGAGGTACTGCTGCGAGGCGCGGAGCCGGGTCACCGAGCCGTCGAACTCGGGAAACACGTACCGGGCGACCAGCTCCCACGAGCGCATCGTCGCCTCGCGGTTGGCCCAGTCGTGAGCGAACCCGATGACCACACCGAACCCCCCGGTGAGCTCTTGGATGTGACGGATCGCGGCGACCAGGTCGTCGGGTGTCCCCACGACCGCGGCCCCGGCCGCGGTCGCGTCGGCGCCGGTCGACTGGTCGAGCAGCTCCCACTTGTCGTCGACGTGCGTGGCGCCCGGGCGCCCGAGGGTCCACACGTTGTACTCGTTGTGCCATCGATGCAAGCCGTCGACCGCTTCGGCGCGGGCCTGCTCTCGCGTCTCCGCGATGTGGAACGCCATCAACACCCGCCAGTCGGCGCGATCGACGGTCGTCCCGTTGGCGGCCGCAGCCTCCTCGGCGAAACCCCATTGCGTCGGGAGTGCGAGGATGCCCTCCGTCGAGTGCGACGCGATCGAGAGCACCCCCATCCCGTACTTGCCGGCGATCTGCATCCCCGACGGGGAGATCGACGACGCCGTCACCATCGGCATGTCGTCTTGGATCGGCAGCAGCTGGAGCTCGCAGTCGTGCAGCTCGAACCATTCGCACTCGTACGAGAACCGTGGTTCGCCACGCAGGAGGCGGACGATGACGCCGAGCGCCTCGTCCTGTCGATCGCGCAGCAGTACCGGATCGATTCCGAACGTGCGGGCGTCGGAGGGCAGCGCGCCCGGGCCCGAACCGAACATCGCCCGGCCCCGTGTGAGGCGGTCGAGCTGGACGATGCGCTGGGCGACGTTGAACGGATGGTGATACGGCAGGCTCACCACACCGGTGCCGAGTCGGATCGTGCTCGACAGCTGGCCGGCGCAGGCGAGGAACATCTCGGGCGAGGCGATCGTCTCCCAGCCCGACGAATGGTGCTCGCCGCACCAGAACTCGTCGTAGCCGAGGCGGTCGAGGTGGGTGACCAACTCGAGGTCGCGCTGCAGTTGCAGCGTGGGGTTGTCCCCCGTCGGGTGGTGAGGCGCGAGGAACGATCCGAACTGGAGCCGTGGCACCCATCGCACGCTAGAGAGTGCGGGCGAATCTGACTCAACGGGAGCGTGTCGACGTCGGAGATGGCTGAATCGAGTTGGTCATCGGATTCCCGCCACGGCCACAATGGCGGCATGTCGTTGCCTGACTCCACCAGGCGATCCGTCCACCGGGTCGCCGTGCTGATCTTCGACCGTCCGGCGCTGTTCGAGACCGCCATCGCCTGCGAGGTGTGGGGCATCGACCGCACGGCGGCGGGTGTCCCGCCCTCGGAGCTCCGACTGTGCACGCCCGAACGCACCCCGCTGACGACCGAGCTCGGGGCTCGCATCGATGTCGACCACGGTCTCGAGACGCTGCGCTGGGCCGACACGATCGTGATCCCCGGTGCGCCGAAGCCGATCGTCGATCGGGTCGTCGACGAGGCCGTGGCGCGTGCTCTTCGCGCCGCCTACCGACGGGGTGCCCGGATCGCCACGTTCTGCTCGGGCGCGTTCGTGCTCGCCGCGACGGGGCTGCTCGCCGGCCGCAGGGCGACGACGCACTGGACCTACGCCGACGCGTTCCGCGAACGCTTCCCGGACGTCGAGCTCGATCCGAACGTGCTGTACGTCGGCGGCGACCGCCTGTTCACGTCGGCTGGCACCGCGGCCGGCATCGACCTGTGCCTCCATCTGGTTCGTGACGACTGGGGCGCCGAGGTCGCCAACGTCATCGCCAGGCGAATGGTGGTGGCGCCGCACCGCGGCGGCGGACAGGCGCAGTTCGTCGAGGTCCCGGTGCCGACGAGCGAGGACGCCGACGCCGACCTGCGGGCCGTGCTCGGCTGGGTCGAGGCCAACCTCGACCGAGACCTGAACGTGTACGAGCTCGCCCGGCGGGCGGCGATGACCACCCGCACGTTCGCCCGTCGCTTCAAGCAATCGACGGGGACGACCCCGCTGCAGTGGGTGCTGCATCAACGTGTCGCCAAGGCGCAGCGCCTGCTCGAGACGACGCGTCTCGGAGTCGACGAGATCGCCGCGTCGTGCGGTTTCAGCTCGGCCGCCGCGCTGCGGCAACACTTCGGCCGCCTCGTCGGATCGACGCCGAGCGGCTATCGGTCCAGCTTCAATCCGGCGGCCTGAGCGCTATCCTTGAGGTCGCCGGGGACGTAGCTCAGCTGGCTAGAGCACCTGCTTTGCAAGCAGGAAGTCGTGGGTTCGAGTCCCATCGTCTCCACCGGAAACCTCCAGGTCAGAGTGCGTACGGACCGGTGGTCTCGCCGTCAGCTGACGCGGGGTCAGGCGTTGCCGATCGCGTTGCCGGTCGGGTCGAGCACGTACCACGCATCGCCCTGCGCCTGACCGTTCGTATCGCCGGGGGCGGAGTCGCCTGAGAAGAAGTAGAGCGGCCAGCCGTTGTACGTGACCTGGGTGCCTGCCGTCGGGTGCTCGGCGGTACTGAGCAGCGTTGCGTCGACGCCGTCGCCAGCGGTGACTTGGCCGGCCTCGTCGACGGTCAACGGTGGCCATGCCTCGGCGCAGGAATCGGTGCAGGTCGGGGCGCTCTGGGCGTCGGGCATGAACAGGTAGACGGTCATTCCGTCGGCGGCGGTGAGGATCTGGCCGAGACTGGAGTCGGCGACGAGGACGGTCGCCTCCGCATCGGGGGCCGGGGCCGTGGGCGGCGGTGGTGTGGTTGCGGCGGGAGTGGTCGGCTCGCTGGCCGGCTCGGTGGTCGGCGGGGCTTGCTCTCCGGCGAGTGCCTGCTGGAAGGCGGCCAGCGTCGCCGCGTCGACGACGCCGGTGGGTTCGACGCCGAGCGCGGTCTGGAAGTCCTGCAGGGCGGCGGTGAGCTCGTCGGTCCACACGCCGTCGACGGGTCCCTGCCAGAAACCGGTCAACGTGAGGACGGTCTGGACGGATGCGGTGTGGGTCAGGTTGGTGGCCGCCGCTTGCAGTTCGAGGTCGGCCAACAGCGCGTCGAGCGCCTCGGCGGTGGCCCGATCGACGAAGCCTGTCTCGGTGAGATCACTGTCGGCCTGCAGCCGCTTCACGGCATCGACGGTCGCCGGGCCGTAGATCCCGTCGATCGGACCTTCGTAGTAGCCGACCTGTTGCAGCTCGGTCTGCAGCGCTGTCGTGTAGGCGGTCACCTGCTCGACCGCTTCGGCCTGCTGCTCGTCGCTGAAGCAGCCCGCATCGTAGAACAGCCGGAGCCATGCGATCTGGAGCGCGAACGCCGCCGAGTTGTACTCCGCCGTCGCCTCCGTCAGTGGGGTCTCCGCCGTGATCCCCTCACCGGCGTCGGCGAGATCGTCCTCGGCCTGCTGGACGCGCTCGATCGTGGCCTGGGGGACGAGCGTTGTCGTCGTCGTGGACTCGGGTGTCGTCGAGCTGATCGGCACGCTCGAAGCGGTGGCGATCGCCTCCGCCAGTGCTGCCTCGGCATCGGCGAGCTCCTGCCCAGCTTCGGCGAGGGCGGTCTTCGCCGCCTCGACCTCGTTCACCGAAGTGACCACCGTCTCGCGCGGTTCGACGAGATCGGCGCCGGCCGTCTCGACATCGCCGACGGTGGCGACATCATCGGTGAAGAGCTTGCCGTAGCGGTCGAGCACCTCGATGTAGCTCTCGGCGTCGACGCAGAACTGCTCATGGGCCGCTTCCAGCGCTTCCTGCGAATCGGTCACGCCCGACTCCGCCTCCTCGACCCGTGCCTCGGCTGCGGCAACCGGATCCTCCGGCGCTGCCGTCTCCTCGGTCGCGACCTCGTCAGCGTCGTCGTCGTCACTGCACGCCGACGCCATCAGGGCGACGGCGACCAAGGCGGCCACGGACCGGCGCCTACTGGTACTGAACCTCGTTTGCACGCGCTCGCTCGGATCACTTCGATGAATCGTCACGAAATCAATGTTCGCGCCAGTACGCGCTCGCGCAACCACCCACGCGGGGTGGTTCCCGCGGCGGCTCAGACTCCAGCCTCAGTCTTGGCCGATCGCGCCGAGGTGTACACGCGTCAGTCGGTGCGAGTGGTTGACGATGCCGTTGCGCCGACGCTGTCGGATCGCGACGGCATCGCCTGCTTGAGCAAGCGCCGGGCGCGTTCGGCGTCGGCCTTGGCGCCCGCGACGATCAATGCGGAAATCCGCGGCTTGTCGACTGACGCCGACGGAGCCGTGCTCGCTGAAGAGGCCGCGTCCGCCTCCACGCTCTCCACCGGGACGTAGCGACCGCCATGACGTCGCCATCTCTCCATCAGAACGACTCCGGCCACCCAACCGGCCACCCAGAACATCAGATTCACCTTGATCGACTTCATCAGACTCCCCTGCCTTCAATCATTTCGCCATCATCTGGCGCGCCTTCGCGGCCGCCTCCGCGCGAGATGCGACGCCGAGCTTTCGGTAGATCACCTTGAGATGGAACTTGAGGGTGTTGACCGACACGTACAGTTCGTCCGCGATCTCACGAATCGTGAGCCGACTCGGTAGGTAGCGCAGCACGTCGCGCTCACGGTCTGTGAGCTGCTCGACGAGTTCGGTGCGGTCGGCGCCGGGGCGTCCAGCTCCGGAGGCGACGAGTCGCCGCAAGCGGTCCATCCACGCCGGCGGCACGCGCCACGCCGCCCGCTCGATCAGCTCGTACGCGTCCGGTCCCTCCGAGCCGACGGTCTGCAGCAGGTCGTTGGCGGCGGCCAACTCGATCGCCACCGCGGCGTGCTTGACCGACTCGTCGAAATCGTCGCCGGCCCTGGCTCGCAGGAGACCCCTGATGACCTCGTGGCGGACGCAGCGGGGGAACGCTGCGTCGATCAGGGAGACCGCATTTGCTGCCGAGCCAGCGGTCAGCTCGACTCGAGCGATGCTGATGTTGCGCCAGAACGAATCGTCGAGCCGTTCTGCCCACCGTCTGGCCTCGGCGGGTTCCCCGCGCCTGAGCTCGAGCAGCGTCCCGACTCGAGCCAGCCGTTGCTCGACTCCGTCGCCGAGCGATTCCTCGGCAATGAGGGCCTCGGCACGCTCGAACTCCGTCGCCGCGGCGGCAAGGTCGTCGGAGTCGACCAACGCTTCGACGAGCTCCAAGATCGCGAGCACTCGACAGAAGAGCATCGTCTCCATCGGCGATTCGGCCAGCGCACGGAGTTCGGACAGCGCGCGCGATCGGTCTCCCAGCTCGCGATGGGCGATCGCTTCGGCGACCGCCAACTCGATGCGGAGGATCGTCATGTTGGAGACCTCGGCGGCGCGCCGAACGCCGGCCGCGACGCGCAGCGCCTCGACCGGTTGCCCGGCGAACGCGAGACCCACCGCCCGCGTACCCTCGAGCGCCGCGCGACGTTCAAGATCACGGCTCAGCGCAAGGTCGGCATCACGGACGTCGTCGCACGACTCGGACCACGCCTCCGAGTAGGCAACCGCCCGGCCGATCTGGTTCCATGCGTACCGCCCCAGGGGGTCACGCAACCATCCCTCGCCCATCCCGAGCATTGCCTCCCGCGCCAGCTCGCCGGCCGTCGTCCAATCGCCGTTCAGGCTGCTGGCGACGGAACGCAACATGGACAGCCGGCATCGCATCGAGGCGTCGTACTCACCGTGCTCGAACCACCAGCCCGCCTGCTGCACGGCGTCGATGTACCCGCGTCGGCTGACGAGCAACTGGCACCAGGCGTAGTCGAACATCTCGTCGATACCGGCCGTTCGCACCGAGGCGGGGATGGCGGCAATCGTGCGCCTGATGGTGGCTTCGCGCCCGGCGTCGTACAGCGCGGCGTGGTTGGCCGTGAGCACCCGCAACGCTTCGCGAGGCCGACCGGCGAGCAACCAGTGCTCCAGCGCGAGCGGGATCTCGCCCGAGTCTTCGAACCATTTCGCGGCACGGGCATGCCCCTCCTCGAGCCGCTGCTGGGAGCGCCGAGTCAACTCGGCGAGCAAGGCGGCGCGAACGAGTGCGTGGATCTGGAACCAACCGGCGCCACCCAGCGCCGTCACGAACAGGCCCCGTGCCTCGGCTTTGTTGAGGAGCTGGCCCACGTCGAGGCGACCGGTCAGGGCCTGAGCCAGGCTGATGCTGACGCGCTCGACGACCGATATCTCGAGCATCATCGTGACGACTTCGTCCGCGTTCTCGCCGAGCACCTCGTGCCAGACGAATTGGTCGAGCATCAGGTCCCGACCGATGTCGTGCGTCTCAGCGTATTCCTGAGCCCGGCTCGAGCGGGCCGCCAACGCCATCAGCTGAAGGCCCGCTGCCCAGCCGTCACTCCTCGAGATCGTGTCGTCGATCTCGTCAGCGGACATCGAGGGCGCCAGTAGCGACAGCATCTCGGCCGCCTCGTGCGGAGCGAGCCGTAGCTCGGCGAATCGGACCTCGGCCAGCTGACCGCGACCTCGGAGCCTGTCGATCGGCAGATTCGGATCTCGCCGCGACAGCACGACCACGTGGAGCCACTCGGGGAGGTGAAGCAGGAACAATCCGAGCGACGCGATCGACGCCTCGTCGGCGTCGATCAGGTGTAGGTCATCGAGGACCAGAACACACTCCGGTGAACTCGCGTCCTCGAGATCGTTCAGAAGCTCGATGACGACCTCGGCCAGAGGAGCCGGGCGACGCAACAGGGCGAGCGCCCCTTGGCCGCAACCGGGAATGATCGGCTGGAGGGCGGCGATGATGCCGGACCACAACTGAAAGCCCTCGCGGTCGGACTCGTCGAGCGACAACCATGCATGCGCTGGAGACGACTCGGCCAGCCAGCCCGACAACAGAAGCGTCTTGCCTGCACCCGCCGGGGCGACCACGATCGTGAGCGGCGACGCCACGAGCTCGTCCAACAGTCCGTAGAGGCGCGGACGGCGCACGAAGTGATTGGGTCGGCCCGGCGCACGGAGCTTGGCGCGTAGCAACGGGGATGCAGCGGGCCCGCGCCACGAGGACATCGCGGTGCTGCCCGTGTCACCCATGTCTTCCTTCCGTGTTCGAGAGGCCGTAGTTGTCCCGCGACTCGCGCGACCGTAGCGCTAACGCGGCGCCACCCGGACAACGGACAACAGTCGAGGTTCTGTGCACCGCCAAGCCTGCCGGTCACGAGACGGCAGCGGGGTATGTGCATTCCACCCCTCGCGGGGTGGGTGGCGGGACCCCACTCGGCGCGAGCTTAGGATCCGAGCCTGGTGTACTGGATGGCGAATGCCCGTTCGAACGAAATTGAGGTAGTTGTGGCCAAGAAGTCCTCGCCGGTGCTCTCCTCGGCACCCAACTCCGAGACCCGCTCACCCCTGCTCGTCGACAGCCGTGACGCGACCGAGTGTCTCCGCGCGACGAGTCGGAGCCGTCGCTCATGACCGCAACCGTCGCCAACCCGACGCCCGACGAGCAGGCGGTCGACTGGTATCGCCTGCCGGCGGAGGAGGTGTGTCAACGACTTGGCGTCGATCCGGCGCTCGGTCTGACCGCGGCCGAGGTGGTCACGAGGCGCGAGCGATACGGCTCGAACAAGCTTGCCGAAGAAGCCAAGGAGCCGGGCTGGCAGGCATTTCTTCGGCAGTACCGCGACTTGATGCAGCTGGTCCTGGTAGGCGCCGCGGTCGTCAGCGTGGTCGCCCTGCAGGACTTCTCGACCGCGATCGTCGTGCTCGCCCTGACTGTGCTCAACGCACTGATGGGTCTGCATCAGGAGGGTAAGGCCGCCGAGAGCGTCGCCGCGTTGAGGCAGATGCTGATCATGACGGCCAACGTCCGACGGGATGGGCAGCGGGTCCAGGTTCCAGCCGAGGAGTTGGTGCCCGGGGACATCGTCGGGTTCGAGGCGGGCGACAAGGTGCCGGCCGACGGGCGGCTGCTGGTGGCGGCGACGCTCGAGATCGAGGAGGCCGGCCTCACCGGCGAGAGCACTCCGGCGGCCAAGCGTGTCGACGAAGTGACGGGAACCGACATCGCTCTCGGCGACCGCATCGACATGGCGTACATGAACTCGCAGGTGACGCGCGGCCGCGGTGAGATGATCGTGACTGCCACGGGGATGGAGAGTGAGGTCGGTCACATCTCGGGGATGTTGAGCTCGGTCGAACAGGAGAAGACCCCGTTGACCAAGCAGCTCGACCAGTTGACGGTCGTGATCACGATCATGGCCGCGGCGGCGCTCGTGCTGATCGTCATCCTCGGACTCCGCGAGGCGAGGACTTCGACACGTTGTTCCTGATCGGGATCAGTTTGGCGATCGCCGCCATCCCCACCGGGCTGCCGGCGGTGGTCACGATGCTGCTCTCGATGGGAACCCGTCAGTTGGCGGAGCAGGGAGCGATCATCAAGCGGCTCAAATCGGTGGAGACGCTGGGATCGACGTCGGCGATCTGCTCCGACAAGACCGGTACCCTCACCCTCAATCAGATGACCGCCCGCGAGCTGGTCGTGGCTGGGCGCCGCTTCAAGGTCGACGGCGAGGGGTACTCGACCGAGGGCCGCATCCTCCACGTGGGCGGGAGCAGCGAGGTCCCGCTCGAGCAGTTCGTGCTGCCGATGGCGCTCGCCAATGACGCAGTGATCCACGACGGCACGTGCATCGGGGATCCGACCGAGGGTGCGCTGGTCGTGCTCGCCGCCAAGGGCGGGCTGGATGTGCTCGAGACGAGGAGCACGTTCCCACGTATCGCAGAGGTGCCGTTCGACGCCGAGTACAAGCTGATGGCCACGTTCCACGAGGTGACCGGCGACGACGGATCGCCGATCGTCCGCTCCTACGTGAAGGGCGCACCAGACGTGCTGCTGGCGCGATCCTCGACGTACCTGAACGCCGAGGCGTCGTCGGCCGCGATGACGCCTGACGACTCAGGTCGTGTGCTGGCGGAGAACGACCGTCTGGCCGGCGAGGGCCTCCGGGTGCTGGCGCTGGCGCGACGTGACTTCGATCCCGCGACGTTCGATCCGTCGGCTGATCTCCTGGCTCTGGTCCAGGAGCTCCAGCTCCTGGCGCTGGTCGGGATCGTCGACCCACCCCGCAAGGAGGCCAAGGATGCCATCGGCCTCTGCAAGGAGGCTGGCATCCGAGTCCGCATGATCACCGGTGACCATGCCACGACAGCGGCAGCGATAGCTGGACAGCTTGGCATCGAGGGCCGGGCGCTGACCGGCGCCGAGTTCGCCGCCATGCCCGACGATCAGTTGCTGGGCGAATTGGCCGAGATCGGGGTCGTGGCCGCGCGTCGCGCCCGAGGACAAGGTCCGACTGGTCAGCCTGCTCAAGCAGCAGGGCAACGTGGTCGCAATGACCGGCGACGGCGTCAATGACGCCCCGGCGCTGACGCGTGCCGACATCGGAGTAGCGATGGGGATCACCGGCACCGAGGTCACCAAGGACGCCGCTGAGATGATCCTCACCGACGACAACTTCGCAACGATCGTCACGGCGGTCGAGGGGGGACGAGCTCTCTACGACAACCTCATGAAGTACGTGCGGGTGCAGATGATCATGCTCGCCGGCTTCATCCTGACGTTCGTCGGTGCCGGGATCTTCACGATCGCCAACGGGTCGCCGCTGCTACCGCTCCAAATCCTGTGGATCAACTTTGCGATCGACGTCCTGCTCGCGGTCGGTCTCGGCTTCGACGCCGCCACCCCGGGGCTGATGCGGCGCAGGCCACGCCCGTCCGACGAGCCCGTCATCGCTCCCGCGCTCGGTGTTCGACTCGGGTTCGCCGGTCTTCTGATCGCGATCGGCACGCTCGCCGTCGTCGCGTGGGGCGAGGATCGCTACGGATTGGCTGTGGCGACGACGATGGGTCTGGTCACGACGTCGCTGTTGCACATCATCGCGGCCGTGGAGTGGCGCGATCCGGCGCACAGCGTGTTCAATCGAGCGACGATCGCCAACGGCCGCTTCAACCTGCTGATCGTGGTCGCGGTGGTGCTGACGTTCGTCGTGACCACGGTCGACGGTCTGCAGCGCATCTTCGCTACCGTCGACCTCAACGACAACCAATGGGGAGCGTGCTTCATCGCCGTCGCCGGCTACTTCGTGCTGGCCGAGGTCGGCAAGGTGCTGTTCCGGCGATTCGGCAACGGGTAGTCACGTCTGACCGAGACGATCGACCTGGATCGCGGTCCGCGACCCGGGTGATCAATCGAACAGCATGCCTTCGACCGCGCCCGATGGTTGCAGGTCCGGCAGACGCCTCATGCGCAACGCGTCGATCAAGCCGACCGAGGCGGCGATGATCGGCACGAGCAGGGCGACCTGAAGGGCGCGCGGCCTGGCGTCGGTGTTGATGCGGATGACCTCGTCCTGGACTTCAGCGGGCTGACCGACGAGCACCTCTTCGAGCTGCGTGTTGCTCATCAGTTCGGCATCGTCCTCGAGCGCGTCAGCGATCTGTTCCTGCTCGGCCGGCGGGATCACCGTGCTGTCCTCGGTCATCTGGGTGAAGACGAACGCGAGCGTCGCCAGCATGATCGCGCCGGCGAAGGCCAATCCGAACGACAATCCGAACGAACCCGCCGCCGAGTTGACGCCGGCCGCCTCGCTGACCCGCTCCTCGGAGATCGGCGAGAGCGTGTAGTTGTTGAGCTGCGAGACCAGCAGCCCCAGTCCACATCCGGCGATGATCAGCGGGATCACGAGGTACCAGCCGGATTCGGCGCGGGGCACGATCGGCAGGAGCACGACGAGCCCGGCCAGCAGCAGCGCGAACCCAATCGCGATCACGTTGGGCGGACGATGATGTATCGCCTTCTTGCCGGCGACCAGCGCCACGGCAAACATGCTGAGCGACAGCGGGGCGAGCGACAGGCCGGCCTGCATTGCGTTGTACTCGAGCACCATCTGCAGGAAGATCGGCAACGCGATCATCGTTCCGCCGAGCGCGATCTGTTGCATCATCTGGCCCGAGATGCCGAGTCTGAAGTGCTTCGAGCTGAACAGTCCGGCATCGAGCAGTGCCGGCTTGGCCTGCCGTCTACGACGGACGAGCCAGTAGGCGAGTGAACCGAGGGCGACGGCACCGACGGCCAGCAGTGCCCCGACCGCCTCACCGCCTTCTTGCCAGACGAGGATCCCCAGCACGATCCCGCCCATACCGAGAACGGACAAGATCGACCCGACGATGTCGATTCGACGGTCGCCGGTGAACGGGACGTCGCGGACGAGACCGATACCGGACAGGACGATCGCGATCACGACGGCCTCGAGGAGGAAGGCGACCCGCCACGACAGATAGGTCGTGATGAAGCCGCCGATCAGCGGGCCCACCGCGGCCGCGATCGCCGCCGCCGCCCCGACCAGGGCGTACACGCGCTTCTGAGCGGCGCCTTCGAAGTTTCCGTGGATCAGCGACTGCATCGAAGGCAGCAGGAGCGACGCCCCAAGCCCGCCGCAGATCGCCCAGAAGATCACGATCGCGGTCAAGTTCTGAGCGAACGCCATCGATAGGGCGCCGACGGCGTACCCGAGCAAGCCCAGCACATAGGCCCGCTTGCGACCGAACAGGTCGCCGATCTTGCTGCCGATCAGGATGAAGGCCGCGGACACGAGCGCCTCAAGCGCGATCGCCGACTGCACACCGCTGACGGTCGTGTCGAGGTCTTCGACGACGGACGAGATCGACACGTTCATGAGCGATGTGTCGACGACGAGCACGAACATCGCCATCGCGAGCAGGATCGGCAGTCGCTTGCTCGGCGCTGACTCATCCGACACGACCGCAGCCTCGTGCTCGCTCATGACTGCAGCATGTCACGGTCGGTGACATGCCGACTCGATGCCGAGAAAAGCGCATTGGCGTCGGGATCGAGCCGCGCCGCCAGACCACCCCCGGCGGGGTGGTGCTGACGACCCGATCGGCATTCACGATCCAGGGGAGCCCGCAAGAGCGACGGATGGGTGAGATGACAGATTCGCAGCGAGCCGAACCGGATCAGCCTGGCTTCGGCGCGAACCTCGTCGAGTACCTCGTCATCGGCGTACCCGATCTCGACCAACTCGCCGGCGTGTCCACAGCCCTACTGCTCATGGCGGAGCGAGGCAGCGTCCGCATTCTGGACGTGGTCCTCGTCGAGCGCACCGCGGACGGGCGAGTCGAGACGCGAGAGCTCGGCTCGTTGGAGAGCACCCGAGCGTTGAGCCACCTCGACGCCCGCATGGCCCGTTGGCTCACCGACCACGACATCGATCTCGCGGCGCAGGCACTGCTGGCCTACGCCGCCGGCGTGATCGTCGTGGTCGACGATCGGTGGGCAGAACCCCTGTCGGCGGCGGCGCTCGGCGCGGGGGGACGCATCGTCGGCGGCGATCGGATCTCGGCGCAGCGGCTCGACACCGTCCTCGCCGCGAGATGGGAACCTCCGAAGGAGTCCGAATGACGACCGAACTGCGCCCGTCGCGCCATGACGGACCTGATCTGCTGGTCCGCCCGCCGTGCGGTGTGGCCGACCGAAACGTGGATTGGAGTCGCTTGATCATCGACCCGATCGCTCAGCTCAGCGAGCTCGCCGACCTGGTCGCACGCGACCTGCTGTCGCGGGATGAGTTCGACCTGCTCAAGGGGCGGTTCGTCGATCGAGCGGTCGCGACGTCGACGGACACTCGCACCGCACCCCTGGATCGTCGAGCACAGGCTGGCGATGGATGAGGGGCACAGGCTCCACCGACGTCGGACAGGCGGCGGCCACCGGGGTTCTCTTCGCCACGTGCGTCTCGACGCTCGTCGTGAACGCCAACACCTCGGCGGTGACGATCCTGCTTCCGGCGATCGCCGAGGACGTGAACGCGTCGATCAGCACGCTGCAGTGGGCGGTCACCGGCTATTCGCTGGTGGGCGCCGCCTGCATCGTCACGTCGGGCGCACTGGGCGACGTGTTCGGTCGCCGGAAGGTGTTCCTCGGGGGGTTGCTCCTCTTCATCGCGTCATGCGTGCTCATTGCGCTGTCCGACAGCTCCGTCGGCGTCATCGTCGGGCGGTGCATCCAGGGTGCCGCTGGCTCGACGATCCTCGCCTCCGGCCTGAGCCTGCTGACAGTCGCCTCGTCAGGGTCGGAACGTATGCGCGCCGTCTCGCTCTGGGGCGCGGCGTCCGCGGTCGGGGCCGCTGCCGGGCCACTCGTCGGGGGCGTCTTGGTCGGCTCGACCGGATGGGAGGGACTGTTCTGGATCGACGCCGGAATCGCGGCTTGTTGCATACCGATCACCCTTCGCTCGATCGAGGAGTCGCTCGATCCGACCCGTCCGCGTTCGATCGACTGGTTCGGCACCGTACTTGTTGCCACCATTCTGGCGCCGTTGATCCTCGCCGTCAGCAAGGGCTCGGAATGGGGGTGGACGTCGCCGCGGATCCTGCTGAGCCTCGTGGTTTCGATCGTCTCGGTGTTCTCGTTCATCGCCGTCGAACGACGATCGGCGGCGCCACTCGTCGACCTGGCGCTCATGCGGAACCGACTGTTGATCGGAGCCACGGTCGGCATCCTGATCGGCGCCGGGACGATCAACGGACTGATGTTCGTCGTCAGCCTCTACTTCCAGGACCCATCAGCGCTCGCGTTCACGCCCCTGGAGGCCGGCCTGGCGACACTGCCGGCGACGGTCGGGCTCGTCATCTCGGCGCCACTCGTGCCGAGATGGGCGACGAAATACGGCACGCGTACCGTGGTCGCAATCGGCTTCGCGCTCACCGCCGGCGGATTCGCGGTGCTGATGGCCGTCAAGTCGTCGTGGGGCTATGCGGCGTTCGTCCTGCCGTTCCTGGTTGCTGCGGTTGGCATGTCGATGTCGAACGGGCCGTGCTCGTCGGTCTCGACGAGCGCTGTACCCGAGGAGCAGGTCGGGGCCGCGTCCGGCATCTCGAACATGGCCAGGTATGTCGGGGCCGCGGTGATGACGTCGGTCGCAGCCGCCATTTACAGCTCGGTCAGCTCGGACCGGATCGCGGCAGGCGAAGCTCCCGACGATGCGCTCGCGACCGCGTTCGGCCGGGTCGCGCTCGTGCTCGCGATCGTATCCGCACTTGGTATTCCGTTGGCGATGACCGCCGGTCGGCATCGTGTGCCGAAGCCAGAGCGGATCGACTACGTGGTGGCGGCAGCGTCCCATTCCCACACGTTCCCAAGGCCCGATCCGGTCGCGTTCACGAGGTGACGGCATGATCGGTTCGTCGAGCGGCGAGCGGTATTGATGGCGGTCGCGTGGTGGCACCGATTGGACGCGTTCGTCCGACAGATGTTTCATGGCCAAGACGCCCACGACCAACCGGTCGATCCGACGGCGCGCGACCCCGCGGTTCTCGCCATGCTCCGAGCGCTCGGTGTGGCGATGGTCCAGTCGGGCCGAGCGACCAACGACACCGACCAGCAGCTCGACCGGATCGCCCACGCCTACGGGCGAGATGAGATTCGAAGTCTGGTCATGCCGACCGCGATCATCATCCAACTCGTCGGTGAGACCACGACGACGGAGATCGACACGATCGAGACGGAACCGTTGCGGCTCGATCAGATCGGCGCCATCGACAAGCTCGTGGTAGAGACGGTCAAGGGCGGACTCAAGCCTCATGACGTTCTGCGACGCCTGGACGAGATCAGGGAGTCGGCACCGAGATTCCACCCGCTCGTCAAGCTGATCGGTCACGTCGTGCTCACGCTCGGATTCGGGCTGGCGCTCGACCCGACGACCGCGGCGCTCCCCGCCTATGCGGTGCTCGGTGCCGTCGTGGGGTTCCTGCGTTTCGTCGGGCGCCCCGGCACGATCATCGGCGACTCCCTGCCGATCGTCGCCGCGTTCACGGTGACAGTCCTGACGGGGACGTTGCTCGAGGAGACCGTTCGAGACGACGCCGTGCGTGTCATCACGCCGTCGCTCGTCAGCTTCCTTCCCGGCCTGGTGCTCACGATCGCGGCAATCGAGCTGACGCACGGCCAAGTCATTGCCGGTGCGAGCCGAGTCGTGTACGGACTGTCGCAGCTCGTCGTGCTCGCGTTCGGCGTCGTCGCAGGCATCGCGGTGGTCGGCGACATCACCTCCAGGGCATCGTCAGACCAGCTCGGTTGGTGGGCGCCGCTGGTGGGCGTGCTGCTCACCGCGGTCGGCTACACGTTGTTCTCCGGCGCGCCGAAGGGTTCGCTCCCGTGGTTCATCGTGGTCCTGCTCACCGTCCACACCGCACAGCGGATCGGAAGCGAACTGCTGTCTCCGGAACTGTCGGGGTTCGCCGGAGCGTTGGTCATCATCCCGCTCACCCGAGCGATCGAGTTGCTTCCCCGCGGTCCCTCGTCGGCGGTGACGATGCTCCCTGCCCTGTGGCTGCTGGTGCCCGGAGCGTTGGGCTTCGTCGGCATCAGTGAAGCCGCGAGGGGGGATCAGGTGGGGAGTGGGGTCGAATCGCTGGTGTCGACCGGGTTGGCGATGTTCTCCATTTCGCTCGGCGTGCTCGTCGGGTCGGGGATCGTTCGCGACGTCTCGAAGGTGAAGACGACATGGCAGGGCCTCCAGTAGCGCGCCTGCGGAAAGGATGAGACATGGACATCGCCCACATCGACTGGATCCCACCAGGAACCCGATTCGGGGTCGACGAGATGGCGTTCTTCGTCGGACACGGGGAGCGCGACATCGACGATGCGCTCGCCGACGTCGACCTGGTGGTGACGGGCCCGCATGCCTCGGCTGCCATGCCGGCTGAGTTGCAACCCTTCGTCGACGTCAGGTTCACGAGACGGCTCCAATACGACTTCACCGACGTGTCGACCAGCCCGGTGGCGCGGCGTTGGGCGCAGATCGACCCGCACGTGCTCTACATCGAGGACCCACACCCTCGCGCTGTCCGCGACGCCAACCGGCCGCGTCCGGTCGACCTGGTGGCCGGCCTCCGTGAGGCGTTCGAGCGGCTGGACACGGTCGAGCCCGAGAGCCGGCCGTCGCTGGCCGGAGTGGATGCCGTGCGCCCCGTGACGTTCGGGTACTTGCCCGTCTACCAAAAGCCTCAGACGGACTCGGACTGGAACGAGTTCAGCGGCGCCTTGGCGACAGCCGGCGAGCTGGGCATCGACCAGTACGAACGCGTCCGCGACGATCTCGTCGAGCGTGTGATCGAGGCCAAGTTGCGGCGCCTCGCTACCATCGATCCGACCAGCTGTTCGGTTGCTGCCTGGAACTCGGCGACGACGCTCGATGTCCTGTCGATCCACGACACGATGAACCACACGGCCCGGCCCGACGGCGCGATCTGCCTCGAGCGACAGCCGGTGGATCGGCTCCCGCAGGTGGTGGCGATGTCGAATCGCGGTGACGGCAACGGTGACGTAATCGCGAGCGACCGGGCGACGCTTCGCGACGAGATCGGCGTGCCAACAATGCGACCGACGCATCTCCGCGCGATCGCCAACGCCTACCGGATGGCGTTTGGCGCCTGGGGGCCCGACGACGTCGCCTTCAACCGTCCCTACATTGGAGGCCACGAGACCACGACGGCCGGACCGATGCTCCGTTCGATCGAGCCCTTGGCCGTCGTGCGACCGGCCGGCGGGCAGCCACGTCGGCTCCGTCTCGGTGCCTGGCAGAACGAGTTCCTACGCGAATTCCTCTTGGGGCCCGAGTCCACCGAGATCCTGATGCAGCCGGGCACGGAATGGACGTCGCCACCAGAAGAACGGGTGGAATGGTTGGCCGGTCGTCTACGCCACGCCCACGACCTCG
This sequence comes from Ilumatobacteraceae bacterium, assembly GCA_963776935.1. Classification (GTDB taxonomy): domain Bacteria; phylum Actinomycetota; class Acidimicrobiia; order Acidimicrobiales; family Ilumatobacteraceae; genus JALOLG01. Next base: position 48,914 of record CAVZOP010000005.1, read on the forward strand.
TCCGGTCCTGGGGCGACTCACTCGCTCGATGAGAGCTCCCGAAGCATCACGTCAGGTCACTCATTCGAGTGGACCGATGGAACCACCCCCTCACGGGTGGTGCCCCTCCACCCCGCGCGATGCGACGGTTCGACGTGTGCGCCACGCGTTTGCCGTGACGATGGCTCTGGCAACGCTCGTTCCACTGGCCTGTGGGACGCCGGAGGACGCATCGCTCTGCACGGCGTTCGACGAGTTCCTCGCCGCGCGCGCCGAGATCCAGACGATCGATCCGACCGACGAGACCGCCGCCGACGCGATTGAGATCGCCGAGGACTATCTCGCGGGGGTGCGACGCCTCGAGCAGGCTGCCGACGGGCGCTACGGCCAGCAGATCGAAGACCTCGAGACGGCCGTCAATGACGTGTTGTTGACGCTCGAATCGGTTCAGGCCGACGCCGAGTACGAGACGTGGAGCCCATTGGTCGAGGACGACCTCGAACTCGCCGCCGATGCAGCCGCGCAGGTCGACGAAACGATCCGGCCGTCTTGTGAGCCAGCGAGCTCGGAAACATCGGAATCGTCCGGAACGTCGGGAACCTAACTCAGGAGCGAGGAGAGCACGTGGACGGTCTGTTGTTCGCAGTCGAAGCCCTGGTCGTCGTCGGGGCGATCGTCATGGGCACCAAGTCGAGCGGTGTCGCGCTCGGCATCTGGGGCGGCGTCGGCGTCGCCGTGCTGGTGTTCGTGTTCGGTGTCGACCCGGGTTCGCCGCCGATCGACGCGATCCTGATCATCCTCGCGGTGATTCTCGCGGCGGCCACGATGCAGGTGGCAGGTGGCATTGACTGGATGGTGGCGATGGCGGCGCGGGCGATCCGCAAGCGACCCAAGCAGGTCACGATCATCGCGCCGTTCATGTCGTTCCTGTTCTGTTTGGGCGCCGGGACCGGGAACATCGTGTACCCGTTGTTGCCGGTGATCTACGACGTGTCGTACCAGGCGAAAGTGCGCCCGGAACGCCCGTTGTCGATGACCGTGGTCGCCTCCGGCATCGCACTGGCCTGTAGCCCGGTGTCGGCGGCGATGGCGGCGATGATCACGCTCACCGATGTCGCGCCGTACGAGTTCTCGATGGTCGAAGTCTTGTCGGTGACGATTCCTGCGGCGATCATCGGCATGATCGTCTCCGGTCTCGTCATGATGCGGTGGGGCAAGGAGCTCGAGGATGACCCCGAATACCAGGCTCGGCTCGCCGACGGCCGGCTGACCGCTCAGCCCGAGAGCTCGAGTGCGCAGGAGCTGACCTTCACGAAGGCGGGACGCAACGCCGCCTACATCTTCCTGCTCGGTGTGGTCACGATCGTGATCTTCGGCCTTTTCCCCGACATCCGACCCCAGATCGAGGGCGCCGAAGGGCTCTCGGAGCCGATCGCCGTGACGCCGATCATCCAGATGGTGATGTTCACCGTGGCGGCGTTGATCCTGTTGATCTCCAAGCCGGACATGAAGGTGGTGCCCGAGTCGTCGGTGTTCAAGGCGGGCATCGTCTCGGCGATCGCCCTGTTCGGTCTGGCGTGGCTGACCGACACGTTCATCGGTGAGTGGGAGACGGAGATCGTCGACACGGTCGGCGGCTGGGTCAACGACTACAAGTCCGTGTTCTTCATCGGCGTGTTCCTGGTGGCCGCCCTCACCACGAGTCAGTCGACGGCGACCCGGACGATCGTGCCGATCGGTCTCGCGGCCGGGCTCTCACCGGCCCTGATCAGCGGCATGTGGGCGGGCGGGTTCGCCGGTGTGTTCACGTTGCCGACGAACGGCTCGCAGATCGCCGCCGCCAACTTCGACGAGACCGGCACCACCAAGCTCGGCACGAAACTGGTCGACCACTCCTTCATCATCCCGGTGCTCCTGCTCGGCTTCACCACTGCGCTCGCCGGCGCGGCAATCGCGACCATCCTCTACTGAAGGCGCAACACTTCGACCCTCCGCTTGAAAGGAGCAGCGATGAACGATCAGCAGCTGCTTGACTACGTGACCGAGGTCTGGGACCGCGACATCACCCCGACCCTGCACGACTACATCCGAATCCCGAACGTTTCGGCTGTGTTCGAGCCCGAGTGGCAGCAGCTCGGTCACATGGAGCGGGCGGTAACGCTGCTCGCCGACTGGGCGCGAACCCGCCCGATCGAGGGGATGGCGTTCGAGATCCACCGGTTGGAGGGCCGCTCGCCGGTGCTGTTCGCCGAGATCCCGCCCGCCAACGGCGGCCCTGCCGACACCACGGTCTTCCTGTACGGCCACCTCGACAAGCAGCCCGAATTCACCGGCTGGCGTGAGGGGCTCGGCCCGTGGGAACCGGTCGTGGAGGGTGATCGGCTCTACGGCCGCGGCGGCGCTGACGATGGCTACTCGACGTTCTCCGCCTTCACGGCTATCCAGGCCGCCCGCGAGGCCGGCTTCCCGCACGCCCGTTGCGTTGTCCTGATCGAGGCCAGCGAGGAGAGCGGCAGTCGCGACCTGCCGGCTCACGTCGAGGCCCTCGCCGACCGGATCGGCACCCCCAGCCTCATCGTGTGCCTCGACTCGGGTTGCCTCGACTACGACCGACTCTGGGTCACGACGTCGCTGCGCGGCCTGCTCGCCGGCCAGCTCGACGTGTCGATCGCCAAGGAAGGGGTGCACTCGGGGGATGCCAGTGGAGTCATCCCGTCCACATTCCGCATCGCCCGCATGCTGTTGTCCCGCCTCGAGGAGGAGACAACGGGCGAAGTGCTGCTACCCGCCGTTCGGGTACCGATGCCGCCCGATCGGGTCGAGCAGGCGGCGGCGACGGCGCGCGAGATGACGGGCACGTTGGCCGACAAGTTCCCGTTCCTCGACGGCGCCCAACCCGTCACCGACGATCCGACCGAGCAGCTGCTCAACCGCACGTTCCGCAGCCAGTTGGAGATCACTGGTGCCGATGGGCTGCCGCCCACCACCCGGGCCGGCAACGTGCTGCGGGCGATCACGTCGCTGTACCTCTCCCTCCGTATCCCGCCGACCGTCGACCCCGTGATGGCCAGCGATGCACTCGAGCAACTCCTGACCGAGGAACCGCCCTACGGCGCAACGGTGACGTACCGGGCCGACAAGAAGTCGACCGGCTGGAACGCGCCAACGTTCGCCCCATGGTTGAACGCGTCGCTCGAGCAGGCTTCGATGGCCGCCTTCGGGAACCCGGCGCGGGCGATGGGCGAGGGCGGCTCGATCAGCTTCATGGGGATGCTCGGTCATCGTTTCCCGGAAGCCCAGTTCGTGGTCACCGGCGTTCTCGGACCCGGTAGCAACGCCCACGGACCGAACGAGTTCCTCCACGTGCCCACCGCCCGCAAGGTGACCGCGGTGGTCGCGGCCGTGCTCCGCGACCACGCCACCAATTTCTCCTCACCCGAGGTCATGACGAAAGGATCGGCATGGACGTCGTAATCGAGCAGGATGCGGTCGAGCCCGCGTTCGGCGCCACTCGCATGTGGTGGCTCTTTCTCGTCACGGGGATCGCGTGGGTGCTGATCTCGTTCATGGTGTTGTCGTTCGACCCGACGACGCCGGCGACGATCGGTTATCTGGCCGGCTTCGTGCTCCTCTTGGCGGGTGTGAACGAGGTCGTGGCGATCGCGTTCGTCGAAGGTTGGAAGTGGCTGCACGGCGTGCTGGGCGCTCTGTTCGTGATCGCCGGGGTGATGGCGCTGATGTCGCCGTTCCAGACGTTCGGCTACCTGGCCCTGCTGATCGGCTGGTATCTGATGTTCAAGGGCCTGTTCGGCATCATCTTCAGCATCCTCGGACGGCACGAGCTGCCTCTATGGGGGCTGGGCCTGGCGGCCGGAGTCATCGAGTTGGCGATCGGCGTGTGGGCGGTCGGCTACCCCGGTCGGTCCGCCTGGCTGCTGGTGCTCTGGGTCGGCATCGGCGCCCTGATGCACGGCATCACCGAGATCGTCTTGGCATTCCAGCTCCGCGGCCACAGCCGCGCCTCGTGAACAAGGACATTCCATGACCAAGCACCGCATCCCCGCGTTGGCAGCACTCCCGATCGCGCTCCTGCTCATGACCGGCTGCAGCCAGAAGTACGCGGCTGAACGCGACGGCAAGAAGCTCGGTGAAGCGATCTGCGACCTCCGCGATGCAGAGGACCAGGACGACGCCCAGGAGGCGGCCGATGATGTCAACAACGAGCTCGACGACCTCTCCAACAAGTACGCCTTCTACACCGGGGAGGATCGAGCCGACGTGCAGAACAACCTGGCCGACCTCTACGAACACGTGATCCAGGGCCAGCCAGAGCTGGCGCAACAGGATCTGGCGGTGCTCGAGCGCAGTGCCGACAACATCGCTGAGGATGTCAACGAGACGTCGCGGGCGGCCTGGGAAGGGGTCCTGGAGGGACTCTCCGAATGCACCCAGTGATGGCGCTTCGCGTCAGCCGTTGCGACGCCTGCTCATCCTGCTGATCGCGGTGACGCTGTACTCGCTGGCGTGTGATGATGTGCTCGCGTCAGCCTGCAGGTCGCAATGGAACGACTGATCATGGCTCCCGCCGATCGTTGAGGAGGACGTCGATGGCCAAGAAGGACAAGCACACCGACAGCGAATCTGCGCCTCGCATGAAGCGCAAGGAGTACGAGGTCGAACTGCGCCGATTGCACGCCGAGCTCGTCGCCATGCAGGAATGGGTCAAGGCGACGGGCGCCAAGATCTGCGTCGTGTTCGAGGGTCGGGACAGTGCCGGCAAGGGTGGCACGATCAAGGCGATCACGGAGAAGGTGAGTCCTCGCGTGTTTCGAATCGTGGCGCTGCCGTCGCCGACCGAGCGGGAGAAGTCGCAGATGTACGTCCAGCGCTACATGCCGCACCTGCCTGCCGCCGGCGAAGTCGTCATCTTCGACCGCAGCTGGTACAACCGCGCCGGCGTGGAACGCGGTGATGGGATTCTGCACCGAGGAGCAGGCCGAGCGGTTCCTGGTGAGGCTCCAGGGGTCGAGCAGGCGATGGTCGACTCGGGCATCGTGCTTGTTCAAGTACTGGCTGGAGGTCGGCGAGGCCGAGCAGACCAAGCGGTTGCAGGCCGGGTCGATGACCCGCGCAAGATCTGGAAGCTCTCGCCGGCATGGACCTCAAGTCGTACAGCCGGTGGTACGACTACGCCCGGGCCCGCGACGACATGTTCGCCGCCACCGACACGCGAATGGGCGCCGTGGTACGTCGTGCACACCGACGACAAGCGTCGCGGGCGGCTGAACCTCATCACACACCTCCTCAGCCAGGTGCCCTACGAACCGCTCTCTCCGAAGACGGTCGATGTTCCCCGAACGCCAAGATGCCGGGAGCTACGTCGAGCCTGACCTGACGGCTCGCTCTGTCCCCACGCTGTTCTGAACACCGGGCTCGATCATGAGTCAACTCGATCGTGAGCGAGCAAGGGAGGGCGTTGAGATGGCGATGACCGAACGGGCCGCGGCCGAGCCGACCGTGGCGGTCACCGCCAGTGCCGTTGGCTGACGGCTCACCCGACGTGGCGGGCCTCGCCCGGCTCGTGCCCGGTGTCGGCGTCGCGCGCTCGTACCGGCGGACGTGGCTGCGTCACGACGTAGTGGCCGGCGTGGTGCTGGCCGCGATCCTCGTGCCGCAGGGCATGGCGTACGCCGAGCTGGCCGGCCTGCCGCCCGTGACGGGTCTATATACGACGATCGCGTGCCTCGTCGGATACGCGCTGGTGGGCCCGTCGCGTGTTTTGGTGCTCGGTCCCGACTCCTCGGTCTCGCCGCTCATCTTCGCCGCTCTCGCACCGTTGGTCGTGGCCGGCGACGATCCGTCGACGGCGATCGCGCTCGCCGGGATGATGGCGATCCTGGTCGGGCTGATCCTGATCGGGCTGGGCGTCGGCAAGCTCGGCTTCGTCGCTGACCTGCTCTCGAAGGAGGTCCAGGTCGGCTACATGAACGGGCTGGCCGATCACGATCCTCGTCGGCCAGCTCCCGAAGCTGTGCGGCTTCTCCACCGACGCCGACGGCTTCGTCGACGAGGTGCGGGCGTTCGTCGAAGGGTTCGACGGGCGCAACTCGACCGCGCTCCTGCTCGGCCTGGCCACCCTGGTGGTCCTCGTCGGGCTGCCGCGCGTCACCCGTGCCGTGCCAGCGGTCCTCGTCGCCGTCGTCGGGGCCACCGTCGTGACCTCGGCGTTCGACCTGGACATCCCGACCGTCGGCGCCCTTCCCGAAGGGTTGCCGCGGCCGGCGCTGCCGTGGACCGAGTTCGGCGACGTCGGACCGATGCTCATCGCCGCGATCGGCATCACGTTGGTCTCGCTGACGGACACCATCGCCACCTCGACCAGCTTCGCCGCCCGCCGGGGCGACGAGGTCGATCCGAACCAGGAGATGATCGGCATCGGGACCGCCAACGTGGCGGCCGGGTTCTTCCAGGGCTTCGCCGTGTCGACGAGCGGGTCGCGCACGGCGGTGGCCGAGCAGTCGGGTGCGAAGAGCCAACTGACCGGTCTCGTCGGCGCCTTCCTCGTGGCGCTCCTGCTGCTGTTCTTCAGCGGACTCCTCGCCGATCTGCCGCAGACCGCGCTGGCGGCGGTCGTCATCGGTGCCGCGCTGTCGCTTGCCGACCTCGACACCGTCCGTCGCTTCCGCGGATCCGCAAGACGTCGTTGATGCTGTCGCTCGTCGCCACCGGCGGCGTCGTGTTCTTCGGCGTTCTGGAAGGCATCCTGTTCGCCGTCGTCGTGTCGATCCTGCTGTTCTTCCGGCGCAGCTGGTGGCCGCACGGCGAGGTGCTCGGCCGCGTCGAGGGGCAGGAGGGCTGGCACAGTCTGCGGGCGTCACCCAACGCCGCGCAGCGGCCGGACGTGCTCGTGTTCCGCTGGGAGGCGCCGCTGTTCTTCGCCAACGCCGGGATATTCCGCCAGCAGCTCCGTCACCACGTCCGCCAACGCCGGCCCCGCTGGGTGGTGCTGCAGTGCGAGGCGATCACCGACATCGACGTCACGGCGGCGGACATGCTCGAGCGCCTCGATCGCGAGCTGAACGAGGAAGGCGTCCATGTCGCGTTCGTCGAGCTGCGGAGCCGGCTCCATGACCTCGTCTACCGGTACGGCCTGTTCAAGACCCTCGACCGTGACCACTTCTACGACTCGATCGAGGAAGCCCTCGTCGCGGTCGACGCCGCGACCGACACCCTCGATGAGGCCTGACCGCGCGCAGGGTCGACGCAGCATCGGTCATCGGATGAGCGCGCCGCCCCAGACGCGGACGAGGTCGTGAGCGTGGCGGAGACGTTCGGCGATCCAACCGACCCGGTCATCGGGCGGGAACACCCAGTCGGTCCCGGGTTGGGCGAGCTGGGCGGCCGCTTCAGGGCCGAGGAGAAACTCGCGCAGGAACTCGTTCTGCCAGACCCCGAGACGGAGGCGGCGGGAGATGCCGTCGGTGGACCGGATGACGGCACGCGGCTCGAGTTCACGGAACAGCGGCCCGAACGTTGCGGTCTCGTGCCCGCCCGGGTACGGACGGTTGTATGCGACGTCGTCGGCTCCCCACGCGTCGAAAGTGATCTGATACGCGCGGCCGATGGTGCGGAGGCGGTCGGGTCGCATGGACGGCACGCTGGACGGCTCGCGTAACGAGGCACCCTCGCCGGACGCGAGCTCGCCGTCGGCGTCGCCGTGGTTGGAGAGGGCGACGACGGCGGGGAGCCGGTCGACGGGTTGGCGTTCGAGGCAAACGGCTCCGTCGGGTCGGGCGGTGTGGTTCATGGTGTCGTGCATCGACATCAGGTCGAGATGCGTCGCCGCCCTCCACTGCGACACCGTGCACTGGCTGGGGTCGAGGGTGGCGAGGCGGCGGAGCTTGGCCTCGATGACCCGCTCGACGAGATCGTCGCGGATGCGTTCGTACTGGTCGATACCGAGCGCTCCGGCTCGGACGAGGGCGGCGACGAGCTGGTTCCAGGCCTCGTCGGTTTCGGGCTTGCGGAGCACCGGCAGGTAGCCGAACGTGACGGGCCGTACGGCGTCGATGCCTTGGAGGGGTGGCCGGCCGCCAGGATCGGCGTCCAGGCGGTCGAACGCCTCGCGCAGGCCGGGGAGGAGGTCGGTGGGGCGACTGCGGTTGGCGTCGCGCACGGCGCGGGGGTGGGGGTCCTCGATGTAGAGGACATGGGGGTCGATCTGGGCCCAGCGCCGAGTGATGGGGCTGGTGGAGATGTCGGTGAAGTCGTACTGGAGCCGCTTGGTGAGACGGCTTTCGACGAAGGGCTGCATCTCTGCCGGAAACGCCGCCGAGGCGTGGGGGCCAGTGATGATCAGGTCGACCTCGGCGAGGATGTCGTCGACGGACCGTTCACCCCTCCCAACGAAGTAGGTGATCTCGTCGACGCCGAACGAGGTGCCTTCGGGGATCCAATCGATGTGGGCTACGTCGCTAGAACTCATGAGACCTCATCTTTACGACCGCTTACATCACCCGTTTGGCGTGTGATCGGCGGTTCACGTTGACACGGTGCGGCTGTGAACGCGTTCCTCGAGGAGACGGCAGGGGATCTCCTCCTCGATGATCTTGCCGTCACAGCGCGTAGACCTTGAGGGCCTGCCCTCCCTCCTCGGAGGTGACGGCCTCGACGGCCTCGCCCTCGGGTGTGAACCTGATCGCCACCCGGTTCCCCGACGCGTATCCCATCTCCAGCGAGCCATCGAGCAGTGCAGCGTGGAACAGCGGGCGCCGCTGATCCTCGGCGTCGTAGTGCGGGCAGTAGCTGCCCTTGATCATGCCGAGACCTTCGTGCAGTAACTGGAGCGTGGGACCGAACGAGTCGGTGGTGCCGCCTTCGAACCAGCACAGCCCGCCGGCGCTCCCTCCGGTGAGCACCGCTCCGGCGGCCAAGGCACGGTGCAGCAGTTCGTCGACGCCTTGGCGGTGCCACACGTCGAGCATGTTGGCCGTGTTGCCACCGCCGACGTGGATCACGTCGGCACCGACGACGATGTCTGTCAGGTCGTCGTAGTCACGATGGAACAGTCGTAGGTGCCGCGGACGGCAACGGCCCGAGTGGAAGGCTTCGTAGAACGAGACGATGTAGCTGGCGTCGTCGCCCGTTGCCGTCGGTAGGAAAAGCACGACGGGGTCGTCCTTGCCGGTGAGCTCGAGCACGTAGTCGTGCAAGGGATCATTCCGTCGCTGCATCACGGCGAGCCCGGCACCCATGGGGACGATGTGACCTGGCATGTTGATGACCTCCTCGGGACTGTTGATGTCCGCTCCGGATCAGTGGCGGAGCGGCCGCCGTCACTCGCCGGTGACTGGTGGTGCGAACAGCACGATCCGGACTCGTGTCGGGGTGACGTCGAGCTCGCGTTGGAGCTTGATCCGTTCGATCACGGCATATCCCTGCACGCCGGAATCGGCGACTGGCAGGAGTTGCACGAGTGCCACACCTGCTTCCGTGAACTTGTCGTCATCGGGTTCGAGAATGTTCCCGCACGCAACCGGATCGCCGCCATCGACGTCGGCGATCACCACCGAGAAGTCTTGATCGGTGTACGCCGCGGCCAAGCCGAATCCGGGTGCACCGGGCGCCCCGTAATAGGCCAGCGTGACCGCCTCGCCGGAGTCGGGCTTGGCGAGATATGGGCTGATGTCCTGATCGTCGCGACTCTTCAAGTTCACGCGGAGCCGGGCGCTCGGCGTCTCGCAGGAGCCGCCCTGGATGTAGCCGTCGTAGCCGGCCACCGGTTGCGCGGGTGTGCTTGCGGAATCGCCCGTCGAGAGCACGATGCGTACCCGTGTCGGCGTCACATCCTGCTCGCGCTGCGGCTTGGCCCGTTGGATCTCGGCGACGCCCTCGACACCGGACTCTCCGACCGGCAGGAGCTGCGCGAACGCCAGCCCTGCTTCGCCGAACTTGTCGTTGTCCGGTTCGAGGAGGTCGCCGCAAGCGACTGGGTCATCGCTGTCGGTGTCGGAGATCACCAGCGAGAAGTCCTGATCGGTGTAGATCGCCGACACACCGAAACCCGGCAACCCCGGTGACCCGAGGTATCCGAGAACGACCGTGTCATCCCCGCCCTCGAGCTTGGCGACGTACGGTTCGACATCGTGAGGCCCGTCGCTCTCGAGGCTCACCCGCAGGTCGTCAGTCGGCGCAGCACAGGTGCCGCTTTGGACGTATCCATCGAAACCGGCGGCGTCCTGGGCGTCGACAATGGCTGGCACGATCAGCAACGCCCCGAGCGCGGCCAGCGCGATCAAGCCCCGCAGCCTCGAGCGCGGTGTCATGGAACGACCTGCGCGGCCGACGTGCCGTAGACGGCGATCGCGACGACCATGCCGACCGCGGTCGACACGAGCCACATGATGAACATCGACAACGAGAACGAGTGCCAGACGGCGTACTTGCTGATGTGGGTGGTGCCCGTCTCGTCGGTCGCGATGCTCGTCACCTGCGAGCCGTTGGCCGGGAAGAAGTAGATGCCGATGCAGGCCGTGGAGAACACGGCCAGGAACTGCGGCGGAACCCCGAGCGCCAGGCCGATCGGGACGATCGCCGCCAGCGCCGCGGCCTGACTGGTGGTCAACGCACCGACGATGAAGATCGCCAGGGCGATCGTCCACCTGGCCTCTGCGACCACTTCTCCCATCGCGTTGACGATCGCCGTCTCGTTCGCCGCGATCCACGTGTCAGCCAACCAGGCGATCCCGAACAGCGCGATCAGACCGATCAGTCCGGACATCATCGTGCTCTGCCCGACGACGTTCTTGATGTTCACCCGGCACGTCAGGACGATCACCGTCGCCACCACGCCCATCACGATCTGGATGACGATCCCGGTGCTGATCGGAACGAGGTTGCCGGCCTCGTCCGGGAACGCTGGGCGCAGCCGCTCCACCATGCCGAGCACGACGATCACCCCGATCCCGGCGAGGAAGATCATCGTGCTGCGCTTCGCGTACGGCGGCAGCTCCCGCTCCTCGAGCACCGACTCGTCAAACGCTGGGAGCTCGCCGGCGGCGACGCGCCGCTGGTACTCCGGGTCGTCGTCGAGCTCCTTACCGACCCGCATCTGGACGAAGCAGGCGACGAGCAAGCCGGCGATGCTCGCCGGCAACACGCAAATCAAGATGTCACCGATCCCGAACCCCACCGGATCCAACAGCCCGACCAGCGTCGCCATCGCCGCACTCACCGGGCTGGCGGTGATGGCGAACTGCGACGCCGTTCCTGCCACCGCCAACGGGCGCTCCGGACGCACCTTGTTCGCGTACGCCACGGCAAAGATCACCGGGATCAACGAGTAATAGATGAACCCGGTCCCCGCGCCCATCGTGAACACGAACGCCACGATCGGCGCGACCACCGCGATGTACGCCGGCTTGCGCTTGAGGAGCTTCTTGGCCACCTCCACCAGGTAGTCGATGCCACCGACCGACTGCATCGTCGACGCCGCCGTGATCACCATCAAGATGATGAACATCGACGTGGTGGGCGGGTCGCCCGGAGGGAGCCCGAAGCCGAACACCAGGACCGCCAGCCCCACCAGGCCCCACAGACCCAGACCGATCCCCCCCATCCGAACCCCCAACAGGATCGCGATGATCACCACCGCCCCCTGCAACAGAATCAAGGTCGTATCCACCCATCGTCTCCTTGCTGACCGGCGAGGCCGTGGTGACCAGCTCGCTCGTTGATGCTAATCACTGCGTCGAATGGCCGAATCGATATGCGGCGGGCGGATGAGTTCGACCCTGTCACGATCTCAGGGCCTGCAGACCGTCCGGACGTCACGAAATCAGACGCTCCGTCCCCTCGCACCACCCGCCACCGGGTGGTTTCGTCCCGAGCATGGCCGTGAATTCACGAGGCCGGGGTCGGGCGATCTCACACGGTGAGTTCGCCGGCCAGGTCTTGTTGCATGAGCCGGCGGAGGTCGTCGGGTTGGTGACGGTCGGCGAGGACCATCAGCTTGGTGAGTGCAGCCTCGAAGGTCATGTCGCCCCCGGGGATCGCTCCCGTTGCCAGGAGAGCGGATCCGGTGGCGTACAGCCCACCGCTGACACCGCCGGCACGGCATTGTGTGGTCACGACGACTGTGACACCGGTGTCGACGGCTGTGCGTAACGGCTCGAGGAACCAGGCGTCGGGCGGTCCGTTCCCCGCTCCGTACGCCTCGATCACGAGGCCGCGCAGGCCGGGCCGGTCGAGCACTGCACGCATCATGTGGTCGTCGATGCCCGGGTGGAGGCGCAGTCCGGTCACGGCGTCGCAGATTCCGCCCTCGCGCCGGAGCGGGCCGACGCCTGCCTTTCGCGTCAGCGAGTGCGCAAAGTCGATCGTGACCCCGGCGGTCGCCAGCGGTGGGTGATTGGGCGACGCGAACCCCTGGTAGCTGTCTGCGTGCACCTTCACCGCCCGGTTGCCGCGCAGCAGCACGTCGTTGAAGAAGATCGTGACCTCCGGTACGAGGTGAGCGCCTCGGAGGTGACCGGCGGCGATCGCCAGCGCCGTCACCAAGTTCTCGCGTCCGTCGGAACGTAGTTCGGTGACCGGACGCTGGGCACCGGTCAGCACGATCGGGATCTCGATGCCCTCCAACAGAAAGCTCAGCACCGATGCGGTGTAGGCCATGGTGTCGGTTCCATGGAGGACCACCACACCTGCGTGACCGGGCGCTTGATCGACGATCGCGTCGGCGATGCGCAGCCAGTCGGACGTACCGATCGCAGAGGAGTCGAGGGGATCGGTGAGCGTCGCCACGGTGAGCCCCAGGGGCAGTCGCTGGATGAACGGCAGATGGGCACCGAGCTCGCGCAGATCGAGCGGTACGAGCGAACCATCAGGCCCGGGGCCCATCCCGATCGTGCCGCCCGTGTAGAGCAGGAACAGCTGTGGGCCATCGGGCCCGATCCGGCCGCGTACGTCGACGTTGCTCATACAGCCCTCCACGCTCCAGTTCGAGCCGATCATCGCACTCGCGTGACGACGCGGTCATTTCACCCGGCATCAACGTCTCACCCCAGCCCCGGCTTGTGCATGTCGTCGGTGTCAGACGATCGCGTCCGGTGGGCGCGCTCAGCGCGGTCTCGATCGGTCTCCGTTGGACGGCTCACCATTAGGCACTCCTAACGTATAGTGTTCGGGTTCTCGCGTCCGGGCGGGATGCTGGGAGGGGCTCGTTCACCGGCACGCCCACGGTTGGATCGACGGGCTCGCCGTGAGGAGACCAACGATCCGAGTGCTGCCGGACGATCCGGCCCGAGCCCACCCCGACTCCGAGGTCGTGGCCCACCTCGACGCTCTGAGCGAACTCGTGGCGTCGGAGATCGTCGCCACCCTGACGGTCGTGTTCGGTGCCGTGCGGGCGCGTGCGCCGTTCGGGCTGCGAGGCATGTGGGGATCGCTCGCCGATGGTCTCGGCGGCGGCGCCGCGCTGGATGCCGTCAATCGTGGAATCGATGTGAGCGAAACGTGGCGGGAGGCGATGCAACTGCTCGATGCGATCGCGGCGCGGACGCCACTCATGCGCGTCCGCCCGCGTCTGCGAGAGCTCGAGTGGTCGGGCGGCGTGTCCGGCGTGGTCGTGCGCGGGACGTGCTGCCTCTACGACAAGACGCACGACGCGCCCGATCCGCGCGGCGAGGGCTACTGCACGTCGTGCCCGCTGCGCGATCCCGACGATCAACTCGACCGGTGGCGTGACTGGCTCGAGGCGACCTACGGGCAAGCCGCGATCGACACGACCGGCCGACCTCGAAGCCTGATCTAGGGTTCGGTGCATGGGCCGAGCGGTCGACTTCGCGGACGTGCGCCGCCATGTCGCGGAGTTCGGTGATCGCGCCACGTTGATCACGGTCACGACGTCGGGCACGCCACACGTCGTGTCGACGGTCGTCGAAGTGACCGACAGTCGGCTGCGTACCCGCGTCGGCCAGCGCACAGCGGACAACCTCGGCGAGCATCCGGGTCTGACCCTGCTCTGGCAGCCCGCCGACGATGGGGAGTACCAGCTGATCCTCGACGGGGTCGTCGATCCGGCCGGTGCGGATGCAGGTGTGGACGGTGTGACCGCGATCTCGATCGAGGTGACGAACGGAATCCTGCACCGACTCGCTGAGCTCCCGGGTGACGGGCCGTCGTGCGTCGCCCTGGGCGACTAACCGATCGCGAGCCCCAACTCGGCGCTGCAGGTGTGGCTGACCGTTGGCCGAAGGGATGGTCAGCGAATGACGCCCGTTTAGTCAGGTCATGACTAATGTGCCCGACATGGGTGGAACGTCTCGACTCGTGGTCTCGGCAGTCGTCGTTCTGGGTCTCCTCGGTGCGTGCGGGGACGACGATGCCGGCTCCGCTGACACGACAACAGCCATGGTGCAGGTGGCGGAACCGGCGGTGGCGGGGGATGTGACGGTGTTCGCCGCGGCGTCGTTGACAGACGCGTTCGCCGAGATCGGTGAGGCGTTCATGGCCCAGTATCCGGAGTCGACCGTGAGGTTCAATTTTGCCGCGTCGTCAGAGCTCGTGACCCAGATCAACGAAGGCGCACCGGCAGACGTCTTCGCCTCGGCTGACCAGAGCAACATGACCAAGCTGACCGACACCGGCAACAACGGTGCTGAGCCGGTGGTGTTCGCCACGAACTCGTTGGAGATCATCGTCGGGCCCGGCAACCCCGAAGGGATCACCGGCGTCGCCGATCTCGCCAATCCCGAAATCATCTTCGTCACGTGTGCGCCGGAGGTGCCGATCGGGGCGTACACCCAGGAGGTGTTCACCAAGGCCGGCGTGACGGTGACACCGGCGTCGTTCGAGGAGAACGTCCGCGGGATCGTCACCAAGGTCACGCTCGGTGAGGCCGATGCGGGCATCGTCTACACGACCGACGTCACCGCCGCGGGTGATCGGGCCGAAGGTGTTGAGATCCCCCCCGATCTCAACCTCGTCGCCGAGTACCCGATGGTCGTCACCGAACAAGCCCCCAACGCCGCCGCCGGGCAAGCGTTCGTGGACTTCGTGATCGGGGAGCAGGGCCAGAAGATCCTCGCCGGCTACGGCTTCACCGCTCCGTGAACGGCGCCGCGGCGACCGAGCGCGATCGCCCGGCCGGTCCGCTTCAGATGCGACGATGGGGCAGTGATCAGATCGACCGAGGAGCAGCTCCTGCTGGGGGAATGGGCGTGCCTGGGGATCCTCTACCCGGCTCCGACACACGGATTCGCGATCGCCGCTCGGCTCAAGCCCGGCGGTGACGTCGGCCGGGTGTGGTCACTGTCGCGCCCGCTCACATACCGGTCGCTCGACCAGCTCACCAGCCGCGGCTACGTGCACGCAGTGGGCGAAGAACCGGGCATTGCCGGCGGCAATCGCACGATCCTGGCGGCGACGCGCAGCGGGCGGGCGCAGCTGCGCAAATGGTTGAACACGCCGGTCGCCCACCTGCGCGACCTGCGCAGCGAACTGCTCCTCAAGTTGATCATCGCCGAGCTGTGTGAGATCGACGTCAGCCGCATGCTCGACGAGCAGTACGACCACATCGACCAATTGGCCAAGGCCCTCGGCGGTCAGATCGACGACGACGCCTCGATCGACGTCGTCGCCCTGTGGCGTCGCGAGCTCTCCCAAGCCGCGCTCCGCTTCCTCGACCAGCTCCCCAGTCGCCACGCCACCACGACGCCGGCGCGGCGCTGAGCCGTCGAACCACCCCGCAACGGAGGCTGCTCGCCCGCACGCCGTCGGAGGTCTCAGGTTCGGGCTTCGCCGAGCGCCGTGATCGAGTGCGTGTCGTAGGCGATCGCGACGTTCTTGGTGTCCATGTAGAAGTCGAACGAGTACTCGGGACCGCCGTCGCGGCCGATGCCGCTCCGTTTGGTACCGCCGAACGGTGTGGGAAGGTGACGGACGTTCTGCGAGTTGACCCAGATCATGCCGACGTCGAGGTCGCGCGCCACGCGGTGGGCGCGACCGGTGTCACCGGTCCAGATGTAGCCGGCAAGTCCGTAGTCGGAGTCGTTGGCGATCGCCAGCGCCTCTGTCTCGTCGTCGAAGGCGACGACGGTGAGGACCGGGCCGAAGATCTCTTCGCGGGCGATGCGCATCGTGGGTTGGGCGCCGACGAACAGCATCGGGTTCACGTAGTGGGAGTCAGGGTCGACCGGATCACCTCCACCGAAGATCACGGTGGCGCCTTCGCTCTCGGCCACGTCGACGTAGCTACGCACCTTGTCGCGGTGCAACGGGTGCACGAGCGGACCGATCTCGGTGGCCGGATCGAGCGGATGCCCGACCTTCAAGTTCTTGGCCCGTTCGGTGAGTCGGGCCACGAAGTCGTCGTGGATCGAGCGTTGCACGAGCAGCCGACTCGATGATGTGCAGCGTTCGCCGTTGAGGCTGTAGATCATGAACACGACGGCGTCCAAGGCGCGATCCAAGTCGGCGTCGTCGAACACGATCACCGGGTTCTTCCCACCGAGCTCGAAGTGAACCCGCTTCAGCGTCGGCGCGCACTGGGCCTGGATCAACGAACCCGTTGTCGACTCGCCGATGAAGGCGATCGCCCGGATCGCCGGGTGCTCGGTGAGGGCCTTGCCGGCCGTCTCGCCGATGCCGTGCACGACGTTCAACACCCCCGGCGGTAGGCCCGCTTCGTACGCGATCTCGGCCAGCATCGCTGCGGTGTACGGACTCCACTCGGCTGGCTTGTGCACCACCGTGCAACCAGCAGCCAGAGCCGGCGCGATCTTCCACGTCGACAACATGAACGGTGTGTTCCACGGGGTGATCACACCGACCGGCCCCACCGCCCGTCGCATCGTGTAGTTGAGGTGATCGATGTCGGGTGTGGAGCGTCCGTTCACGGCGTCGGGCGCGTGATCGGCGAAGAAGCGGAAGTTCTCGGCGCCACGGATCGCGGCCGCGCTCATGAAACGGATCGCCTGCCCGGTGTCGATGCACTCCACCGCCGCGATCTCGGCGGCTCGACGCTGGATCAGGTCGGCGACCGCCCGCAGGATCTTCTGACGCTGCGCACCGGACCGTCCGACCCAGTCGCCGAACGCGTCGTCCGCTGCCCGGCTCGCCGCATCGACGTCGGCGGCATCACCGGCAGCCACCACACCCAACAACGCACTGTCGACTGGTGAGTGGTTCTCGAACGTCTCACCACCGATGCCGGGCGCCAGCTCACCGTTGATGAAATGCCCCAGCGGCGCGTCGGCAAAGCGGCGCAGCTGCTCCTGCGCCGTCGCGAGATGCTCGTCGAAACCGCCGACCGATGCCATGGCCCGACCACTCTCGCGCACCGATGGTGCGGAGTCGATCAGCGATCGAGATCGACGGTGACGGCGCCGGTCACACGACGGCGCCGGGCGTGCGGTCCTCGACGTAGAACGTGCGCTCGGTGTACCCGGTGCCCCCGGAGTCCTCGACACTCGTCACGAACCGCAGGTCGACCTGAAGTTGGGTCTTGGTCACCGTCGCCTTCATGTAGCCGCGGCGGTCGCCCTCGTAGTACTTGATGTGTGGGTTGAACGGCACCATCGGCGCGTAGTACGGCCCGTAGGGCGTGCCGTCGCCGCCGGTCGTGATCGCCGGCGTGACGAATTCGGTCGCGACCGTCGGCGCGGCCGGATCCTTGAAGTCGAGTTTGAGGTCGTTGACGAACGTCGAGTGCCAGTCGCCGGTGAAGAACACGGGGTTGCGCACCTTCTCGTCGACGACGGCGTCGAGCAGGCGCTGGCGCGCCATCGGGTAGCCGTCCCACGCGTCGTTCCAGTAGCGCTCGTCCTCGTACGGGAGGTGCTCGAGCTCGGCCAGCAACAGCTGCTGGCCAACGATGCTCCAGCGGGCACGGGAGTCGTCGAGCCCTTCCTCGACCCACCGCTCCTGCCGTCGCCCGAGCATCGTGTAGTCGTCGCCGAGAGCGGCCGCGCAACGCAACGACTCGCCGTCGCCGCACGGATTGTCGGTGCGGTACTGGCGGTCGTCGAGCATCGTGAACTCGGCGAGGCGGCCGTAGTCGAGGCGGCGGTAGATCCGCAGTTCCTCTGCCGGGTCGAGGGCCCGCGCCAGGCGGATCGGCAGATGCTCGTAGAACGCCTGGTACGCGGCAGCTCGCCGGGCGCTGAACTCTGGCGATGGGGATCCCCATTCGGGCGCCAGTCCCGAGTAGTCGTTCGCCACCTCGTGGTCGTCCCAGACCACGACGAACGGGAAGGCGGCGTGGGCCGCTTGCAGGTCCGGGTCGAGCTTGTGCAACGTGTGGCGGAGGCGGTAGGTGCGAAGGTCGATCGTCTCCTCGTTGAACGGCGCGACCACGGGTTCGGCCCGGTTCCACGAATCAAAGCCGTACTCGTAGGAGTAGTCGCCGAGGTGGAGGACGAGGTCGAGATCGTTCTGGACCATGTCGCGGTAGGCCGTGTAGTAGCCGCTCGGGAAGTCCTGGCAAGTGGCGACGGCAAACGTGAGCTGACGCGCCCAGTCGTCGCGCCCTGGCGCGGTGCGGAAGTGACCCATCGGACTCTCCTCGGCGCCCGTGTGGAACTGGTAGAAGTGGTCGGCGCCGGAGCGCAAACCCTTGACCTCGACGTGCACCGAGTGGGCCAGCTCCGGTGTCGCCGATGCCGTGCCCTGCGCAACAATTCGTCGCATGGCATCGTCGCGAGCGATCCGCCAGTGCACCGGGATCTTCGCCGCGCCGAGGGCGGTCGGGTCGGCCGGCTCGGGTGCGAGGCGCGTCCACAGCACGATGCCCGACGCGGTGGGATCACCGGACGCGACCCCGAGCGTGAACGGATTGGTGGCGAACCGAGGGGCGGCCTTCAACGTGCTGCCAGGCATGAGCGCGATGGCCATGGCTGAACCGGCACCCCACCACAGGTACTCCAGGAACCGGCGGCGGTCGACGGACGATGACGTGATGGACGGGGCGCTCATGGATCCTCCTCGATGCGGCGGCGACAGCGCCACGATCGCGGATGGTGATGACGCTCGGCTGAACCCCATGCAACCGCGACGTGAACCTGACCCGCACGATCGTCGCGCATCTGACCGGCGCGCACTACCGCCCGTCAACCGTTCGGCAACGTTCGGCGCTTCAGCTCGACGCCGACGACCTCGGGATCCGGATCGATGACCGCCGTCTCGTCGGTCGCCTCGTCGCGTCGAAGAAACGCGGCGTGGACTTCGACCGCACCGACCGCGAGCTGCGTGGTGGTCGTGGGCGCTGAGGCGCGCGGGAGCAGGTTGGCGTGGTCGTGGAGGTACGTCGCCGCGGCTCGAACGGCGGCGTGCTCGTCGCGGTCAGCCTGCGTGGGATGGCTGAACCGCCACCGGTCGGCCCGCTGAGCGATCAGGATCTTGTCGGCGTCGTCGAGTCGGAGCCCGGCGGCCGGGAAGATCCGGCAGTCGTAGGTTCGACAGGTGCTCGGGCGGTGGTCGTAGATCGAGCACTGGTTGTCGATCAGCATCGGGCAGCACCCGTGTTCGTCGTAGCCGAGCACGACGTGGCCGCTCGGTCGTCCGGGCGCGGGGAACCGCAGTTCGACGGGGATGTGTGCGAGGGTCTCGAATTCGTCCGGCCCGATGTGGATGAATTGGGACGACGTGCAGCACGCCGTGCATCCATCGCACGGCACGTCCGACCCCTGTTCGCCGCGTAGCGCACTCTGCATCTCGGCCAGCCAGGCCGAGAAGTCGCCGGCGGGCACGGCGCTGCCGCCGCTCGTGTCGGCACCCGCCATGGGCGCTCCATCGGTCAGATCGTCGCCGATCACGGAGCGATCACCTTCAGATCCGGGTCCGTCCAGAGCTCGATCCGATGGCCCTCGGGGTCGTGGCAATAGAAGACTTCCGCTCCCCACCGTCGTCGGATCTCGGTGACGTCGACGCCGTGGGCCTGCAACAGTGCGCGGGTGCCGTCGAGGTCCGGAACGTGCCACGTCAACGTGACGCCCTGTCCCTGGACGGCGGCGACGGTGGCCCGCGACGAGTCGGCGATGCTGAGGAACGACGACGAGGTCAGCTGGAACTCGACGAACCAGTCGTTCTCGAACACGACGGTCAGGCCGAGCACCGACCGGTAGAACGTGACGGTCTCGGACCAGTGAGCGCAGTACAGCACCGTGTTCGTCCGGTCGATGGCGAGGGGCGACTGATCGGGCGTTGTCATCGACCCTGAGCTTCGCCGACGAGCGACGCCAGAGCCAGGTCGTACTATCGCCACGCCCGTGGATCTCCCCGGGGATTCGCGGAGTGACCTGCACAGCAAGAAGGGATGGATTGTCATGACCGAGCCGGACAAGGTGCGTTGGGGCGTGATGGGGTGCGCTGCGATCGCGACCGACAAGGTCATCCCGGCGATGCAGCGATCAGAACGCTGCGACGTGATTGCGATCGCTTCGAGGGAACCCGGACGGGCGACCGCCACTGCCGAGCGGCTGGGGATTCCCCGGCACCACGGCTCGTATGACGACCTCCTGGCCGATCCGGATGTCGAGGCCGTGTACATCCCGTTGCCCAACCATCTCCACGCCGAGTGGACGCTGCGGGCCGCTGCTGCCGGCAAGCACGTGCTGTGCGAGAAGCCACTCGCGCTCACCGCTACCCAGGCCGCCGCGATGGTCGAGGGCTGTCGCGACGCCGGAGTCCTCCTCATGGAGGCGTTCATGTACCGGCTCCACCCAATGTGGCATCGAGTGCGAGAGCTCGTGACGACGGGGACGATCGGTGAGCTCGAGGCGATCCAGGTCTTCTTCTCGTACCGCAACGTCGACCCGGAGAACATCCGCAACATCGCCGAATACGGAGGCGGCGCCTTGATGGACATCGGGTGCTACGCGATCAACGTGGCGCGGTGGATGTTCGACGGCGAACCTACCGATGTGTCGGCAGCGGTGCGCCGCGATCCCGCCTTCGGCACCGACGTCCTGACCTCGGCCGTGCTCGACTTCGGCGGGCGCCAGGCAACGTTCACGTGCTCGACGCAGATCGAGAGTGATCAGCGGGTGCACCTGGTCGGAACCACCGGCCGACTGCTCGTGGAGATCCCGTTCAACATCCCTCCCGACCGTCCGACGCGCATCGTGCACGCGGCCGGTGGCGATCCGCCGGTCGCTCCCGGCATCGACGTGATCGAGGTACCTGCCGCCGACCCGTACGGCGCGCAGTGCGACGCCTTCTCGGCCGCCGTGCGCGACGGTTCACCCGTTCCGATCCCGCCCGCCGACGCCGTCGCCAACATGGCGGTGATCGAGCGCATCTTCGCCGCTTCGCCCGACCCATCGACCTGAACGTCAGACCGGCCCGCACCGACGCCGGCCTCTCGCGCCGAACGGCACGCGGTCGGTCAGTCGCCGCCGAGAACCAGCTTGGCCTCGACGGGCGTGTCTCCGACGTCCGAGACGCCGGTGAGCAGACGACTCAGCGCGGTGGCCATCTTGCGTGCCCGAGCCTTGGCGAGATCGGCGACGGGACCGGCGAACAGGTTGTCGACCGTGCCCTCGAACAGTTCGAGCCAGCGCGCGTAGTGCTCGGCCCCGAACGGGGTGCGGGCATTGGCGGGCTCGTGGGCCCGCAGCGGGTTGCCGACATAGCCGCGTTGGCCGAACAGTTGCCACGACCAGAAGTCGACGAGCGTTTCGATGTGGGCGTTCCAGTTCATCTCGGTGGCGGCGAAGACCGGTCCGAGCACATCGTCCATCGCCGCCTGCCGGTAGAAGTCACGGACGAAGTGCTCGACGTCGTCACGATCAGCGATGTCGGACTCGGGTGTCTCGAACAGGTGCGCCCAGCACGCCGGATCTCCACCCTCGTCGACCGGTCGTGTCATCGCAGCGCGCCGGACAGTTCGGTCTCCATGTGCACCACCAACGGGAACAACAAGTTGTTCTCCTTGTGGATGTGCAGGTGCGTGTCGGCTTCGAGGTCGGCCAGCGCGGCGAAACACGTCACATACGACGCGCAGCCGTCAGCCGGTGGTTGATAGCCGGCGGTGAGCCGTCGCAGCTCGATGAGCAGTTCACCGACCTGATCGTGCTCGCGCATCATCACCGAGATCGGATTCCGCAACGACCCACACGGGAACGACGGCACAGATGACGCGCTGGCGAGCTCACGGATCATCGGGAACAGGACCTGCTCCTCTTTGAGCATGTGCGGTTCGAGGTCCGCACGCGCCTCCTCGTAGCACGCCGCGATGGCGTGCAGTTCGGGATGCCGCGCACCGTGAACCGCAACGACCTTGGCGATCAGCGCCGACAGCCGGGGCATCTCGTCCCACAGATAGCGGTGGTGGGTCGCCTCGAGGTGATCGACGAGGGCGGCCGGCCCCATTGTCGACCACCCGACCTCGTCGGCCGCGGTCGACGCCGCGATCAGTTCGGAAACGGTGGCCGCCGGGTCGAGACCGACATTCGCACACGCCTCGGCCAGGGAGGTTCCGCCGCCGCAGCAGTAGTCGAGCCCACGGCGCTCGAACTCGCGTGCCAGGCCGGGATTCGCGTTCACCAGCGCACCCAACGTCATCTGTGGATCGATCATGTTCTCCGGTCGCATAGTGCCACGCTCACCGATCAGCGGGCCCGGCGCCAGAGCACAACGTCCCACTTCACGCCGCTGTCACGATCGTTGGCGGGGAACCGACAACCTTACCCATCGCCGGGGTAGAGTCGACGGTACGACGATGATGAAGAGGCGACGATGAGCGAGATCACCGGGCACACCACGATCACCGTGACCCGAGTCGAGGTGATCGACGCCATGGAAACGGCCTTCAAGAAGGCACCCCTCACGAAGGAAGACCTCGTGGCCGCCGCTGAGCACGCGGGAGTGCGACAGCCGATCATCGAACTGCTCGAACGGCTCCCTCGACGCATCTACCGGCGCCCCGCCGACATGTGGGACGAGCTCCCCGCGGTACCCATCGAGCACTGACACCGAACACAGCTGAGGACGGGTTCGACCCCGTCAGACGCACGCGCGCGACCCGAAGTCCCGCGCCGGCGTCCCTCTTCGTGTCAGGATGGGTCCGATGTTGGGGTATCTGCACCCGCTCGTCACTCCCCTTCCGGGCGAGCCGGGCAGCGACGCGGGCACCACCATCGGCACCATCTGGGACAACCTCGGCAACAACGGTTACCAGACCGGGACGGCGTTGATCGTCGCCACGGTCGCGATCATCGCCCTCGTCAACATCAAGGCCAAGTGGTACGTGTCGGTCCCGGTGACGATCGGTGCGTTCTGGGCCGGATGGCTGGGTTGGAACACGTTCACCCGGCAGAACAACCCGCTGTTCCCCGGCGACGTCCACGCCCTCGAGCTGTGGGACATCGCGTTCGAGAGTGAGACGTCGTTCCTGGTGGTGGTGATCGTCGCCTGCGTCGCCGCCATCTTCGTGTGGCGCAAGTCGGTCACCGGGTTGGGCAAGATCGCCCTGATCGCCGGCGTCGTCCTCGGTGCGTCGTTCGTCTACAACATCGTCCAATCCGTCCGCACCAGCTGACCCCACCACGTTCTCATGAAGTGTCGGCGCCCTGAGAACGCCGAGACTTCACGAGATCGCTAGTCGCCGCCGAGGCCGGAGAGCACATCGCGGAACGACTCGAGTCCGGCGGCGAGCGAGTCGGCGAGCGCGGCCAGCTCCGTTCCGGCGATGTCGACGTTGATCGGGACGTCGAGGTTCACGGGGACGTTCGCCTCGACCGGGATCGTCTCGTTCACCGGCAACTCGAACTCGATGTCGACGGGCACGTCGATGTCGACCGGCACTGTCACGTCGACCGGCACCGTCAACCCGAACGGGCCCTGGACCTCGATCGTCGTCTCGAAGCTCTCGTTGATCGGGATCGACGTCTTGATCGGCACCGTGAACGTCCGGTCGATCACGATCTCGGTGTTGATCGGCAGGTTCTGGTCGATCGCCACGTTGAACTCGAGCGTCGACGAGCTGAACGACTCCAACCCGGCGATCGCCTCGTCGATCCCCGCCGACACGGTGGGTTCGAGCGCGACCAGCTGCTCCTGGAAGCCCTGGACCTGCGACGCGAACAGCGCCGCCCCCGCTTCGACGCGTTCGAGATCGGCGCGCGTCGTGTCGAGGTCGTCGCGCGTCGCGCTCAACTGCGTGAACAGCAACACGATCAGCACGAGCGCGAGCGCGAGCAGTGCGCCGAATGCGCCGAGCACGGCGGTCAAGTGGCGTTGCATCCAGGTCTGCATGACTTCTCCTGTCTCGGCGAACTTGGGATCAGCGGCGTTGCCTTCGCGGGGGACTGACGACCCCGCACGTCGCATCATCAGTGCGGCCGCAACGCCGATGGCGGTGACGGCGGCGGACATCAGGAACGTCTCGGCGATGGCGTCGGCGGTGAGCGTCGCCTGCGCGGCACGCAACGCGTCCTCGAAACCGGGGTCGACGAGCGGTGGCAGCTCGATGTCCCGGCGGAGCGCGTTGAATCGGGCGAGCCCGTACGCGGTCAGTGCCGACAACCCGACGCTGAGTCCGAGCAGGCGGACCACCATCACCACTGCCGCGGCCGAACCGCGTGCGTCGGCGGGGGCGTGGTCGACGACGGCCAGCGTCGTCGGCGCCTGCACGAGCCCGAATCCCGCACCGAGCACGGCGAGCTGGATCGCCAACACCACGTAGGAGGTGTCGGCCCCCCACGTGAGCCCCATCGTGAGGTACGCCGAGGTCGTCACCGCCATTCCGAGCAGTACGGGCGGTCGGTACCACGTGGACTCCGCGATGCGCCCGCCCACGTACGACGCGACGGCCATCGCCGCGGTGAGCGCCGACAGCACCCACCCGGCGGCTACCGCCGACCGCTTGACGTCGACCTCGACGGCGTTGATGAAGATCGGCACGTCGACCATGGCGATGACCAGTGCCGCGCCGACCACGAAGTTGACGACGAGGGC
The DNA here is from genome assembly GCA_963776935.1 of Ilumatobacteraceae bacterium. Taxonomy (GTDB): domain Bacteria; phylum Actinomycetota; class Acidimicrobiia; order Acidimicrobiales; family Ilumatobacteraceae; genus JALOLG01. Next base: position 73,847 of record CAVZOP010000005.1, read on the forward strand.
GGCGCGCACGTTGCGGCCGCGGAAGACCGTCCGTTCGACCAAGGGGTGGTCGGAGCGGCGCTCGTGCCACACGAACGCGATCGCGGCGATGATGGCGACCGGGTACAGCCACCGCAGCTCCGTGCCGCCCGAACCAGTCAGCTCGTCGAGCCCGGAAACGCTCTGGATCTCGGCGCTACCGAGCAACGCCAGGTTGAGGGCGACGAGTGCCGCGGTGAGCAACCCGGCACCGACCCAGTCGACGCGCGACCCGCGAGCCGGGCGGTCGTGCTCGGCGAGCGCCCACCACACGGCGACCATGCCCACGATCGCCAGCGGGATGTTGAGCCAGAACTGCCACTGCCACGACAGGAACCGCACCAAGACGGCGCCGTACATCGGCCCCCACACCCACCCGAACGTGTCGATCGCGCCGAGCGTGCCGAGCGCTCGGGCGCGGCCGCGCTCGGAATACACGTCGCCGATCACGGCGAGCGCGACGGGCACCATCGCGCCTCCGCCGAGTGCGGTCAGCACCCGCCCGACGAGGAACGGCCCGAGCGACGACGTCAGCGGGATGAGGATCGAACCGGCGAGGAACAGCGCGTAGGCGCCGAGGAACGTCCGGCGCCTACCGATCACGTCGCTGAGCCGCCCGGCGATCGGCATCACCGCGATGTAGGCGATCAGATAGGCGTTGACGATCCACGCCGCGTCGTCGAGGCCGTCGGGGAGCACCAGGCCGAGGTCACCGATGATCGGCCGCAACATCGTCGAGACGACCGTCAGGTCGTCGGCGGCGATGAACACACCGAACCCGACGACGGCCAGCACGGCGCGGGGTGATGGGCCCCCGGCGATCCGCACGTCCGTCGCCGAGGTGGCCGGACCGGTCGGCGAAGCGGACGAGTCCGGCGGCGGTGCTTCAGCCATCGACCTGCGGCGGGTCGATCTCGAACGTGTCGCCGTAGTCCCGGAGCTCGAGCACCCAGTCGGAGTCGGCGCCGTCGAACGTGGTCGTGAACTCGGCGGCCGTCACGAGGCCGGTGACGGGGTGGATCCAGAAGTCGATCAACACGTCCTGGTCGCGGACGAGCCCGGCGCTGATGATCTCCATCTGCTCCGCCGGCGCCACGCCGCGGACGTGGTACCGCGTGCCACCGCGGTCCTCCTCACCGACGAACTCGGCATCCTGCAACCCGGCGAGGAGCGGTCGCCACCCCAGCTCGGGATCGAAGAACGACGACGGGTCGAGCTCATAGCCGCTCGGAAGCGGTTCGAAGACACCGGTGACCGGGTTCGAAAGCCAGACCGTGTCGTCGATGGCGATCGCGCCGAGCTTGGTCTTGAGCGATCCGTCGACCTCGACCGTCAGCACGGCGTCGGCCGAGGCGGGCGCGGCGAACCGGCCGTCGACCAACTCGAGCGCGAGCGACTCGAACGTGTCGATGTAGACCGGTGCGCCCGAGCGGCTGAGCGTGAACCGCACGCTCGTGACATCGCCCATCGACTCAGCCGACGCGGCGAGGACCGCCCCCGCCTCGGCCGGCAACGGATCACCCTCAGGCTCGTCGTCGGACCCCCCGCAACCCGCCAACCCGAGACCGGCGAGACCGGTGCCGACCAGCACGATGCCGGCAGCCACCATGCGCCCAATGGCTGGTCTCATCGCCTTCCTCTCGTCGTGCCGGCGTCGGGGTGACGCCAGCGTGGCCGATCACTGGATACCAGTTCGTTGACCCGGCGACCGCGCGGGTGTGGTCAGGTTGCCCCACGCACGGCCCGTGCAACCTCACCCCACCGGTCGACCAACGGGGGATCGCGGCGGATCGACTCGGCGGCGAGATACGAGACGATGCGCGTGGCGACACCGTCGTAGCGCTCGAGCAGCCGGTCGGCGATCTCGTCCCACGGCGCGATGACGGCGAAGTGCTCGAGCATCTCGTCGGTGATCAGCGCTGCCATGCCCGGGATGTCGCCGGCCCGCAACCGTTCGCCGAGTTGCGCCGTCGTCCCCTCGAATCCGAGATCGTCGAACTGAAAGGCGTAGTTGGGCGTCGATCCGTAGAACGCGATCTGGGTCTTGGCCATCTCGACCAGCGGTGCCCGTTCCTCGTGGGTGTCGCCGGGGACGGCGAACACGGGGACGATGAGACCTACGTCGGCCGGGTCGCGCCCCGCCTGCGCCGCACCGGTCGTCACCGCGGGGAGCAGGCGCTGCTGGATGTACTGCATCGAATGCAACGGATGGACGTGGACCCCGTCGGCGACCTCGCCGGCCATTCGCGTCATGTACGGGCCGACGGCCGAGATGTCGACCTTGATGTCGCCGAACGAGTGGCGCGGTGGCGCCCACTGGGGCGGGAGCAGGTTGAGGCGGTAGTACGGCCCGTCGTGGCTCAGCTTCTCCTCGCCTCGGAAGGCGCGGAAGCAGGCCTTCACGGCCAGCACGTAGTCGCGTAACCGTGGGCCGGGTGGCGCGAACTCGGCGCTGTAACGGCGCTGGATGTGCGCTTTCACCTGACTCCCCAGACCGAGGCGGAAGCGGCCGTCGGTGTTGTGCGCCAGCTCCCACGCGATCGCGGCCGACACCATCGGACTGCGCGGGAACGCGACGGCGATGCCGGTGGTGAACGTGAGTGTCGGCGCCGCGGTCGCGGCGGCGGCGATCTGCATCCACGGCACCTGGCTGGTCTCGGTGTAGAGCATGCCGGAGAACCCGACGCGCTCGAGCTCGGCCGCGAGGCGGGCACTCTCGCTCCACGTGCTCCCGCCGCTCATCAGGTCGAACTCCACTGCGCCTCCCGTTGCTCGGCGACGATCCAGCCCGGACCGTACCGTGCGCTCGATCGGGCGGGGAACGCGGTGCTCGGTAGGGTCTCGCCGATGTCCGGCGCGGCAGCGTGTCGTCCAGGTCGCGGTCGAGGTGGGGAAGAAGAAGTCGTTCGCTTCGGCGCTCGACTGGCCGGGGTGGTCGCGATCGGGGAAGGACGAAGCCGCCGCGATCGAAGTGTTGCTCGACTACGTCGAGCGCTACCGGGTCGTCACCAATCGGGCCGGTGTCGAGTTCCGTCCCGGCCGTATCGACGTCGTCGAGCGGCTGGCCGGCTCGGCGACGACCGACTTCGGCGCGCCGGATGCGATTGCCGAGCGCGAGCACGGGCCTCTCACCGGACCGGAGGCGGAGCGGATCGCGTCGCTCGTCAGCGCGTCGTGGGACGTCTTCGCCGACGTCGTCGCCACGGCGCCGGCCGAGCTGCGCAAGGGGCCCCGGGGCGGTGGACGCGATCGCGACAAGATGGTGCTCCACGTCGTCGAGGCCGAGCAGGCGTATGCCCGCAAGCTCGGGCTCGGCAAGCCGAACCAGCGCCCCGACCTGCGGGCCGACATCGTCGCTGCGATCAGGGCCCGGCCGAACGACACGGCGTGGCCGGTGCGCTACGCCGCCCGCCGGATCGCCTGGCACGTTCTCGATCACGCATGGGAGATCGAGGATCGGCGCCCAGAGACGTCGTCACGCTGAGAGATCGTCAGACCGACAACGTGAAAGGAGTGATCCGGCGGGCGTCGGAGCCCGCGCGCTCGGTTGTCAGGCAGTGACGGTGATCGTGCCCGTCATCGCCGGGTGCACCTCGCAATGGAAGGTGAACGTGCCCGCCTCGGTGAACGTGAACTCGAACGTGGCACCGGCGTCGATGAACCCGGAGTCGAACGCCCCGTCGTCGGCAGTCCAGGTGTGGCCGGCGCTGTCGTCGTTGCGCACGACGACCGTCGTACCGACCGGAACGGTGAGGTCCTCGCTGAACGCGAACCCTGAGATCACGATCTCGGCGGCACCTGCCGCGTCTCCGGCCGGTGCCTCGGTCGCCGGCGGGCTGGCCTCACTCTCGGCCGGGCCGTAGTCGCCTCGCCCGCCACCGGTGGTCTCGGCCGGGGGACTGGTGGCGTCGGCGGCCGCCGGTTCGGTCGCGGCGGCGCCGGACGACTCCGTGTCGTCGTCACCACATGCCGCGAGGAGGAGCGAGATGGCCGCAACAGCGGCGAGGGATCCACGTTTCATGTTCACGTCTCAACAGTACGTTTCGAACCGGCGTGCGGTTCGCGGCCGATCGCGGCGAACGCCACGGCGGCGGCCGCAGCCACGTTCAGTGAGTCGACATCCGGCGCGATGGGGATCCTGACCTGGGTCGACGCAGCATCCATCGCCGTTCGGCTCAAACCGGGTCCCTCGGCGCCGAGCACCAGCGCCAGCCGGTCGGGGACGGGCAGCGTCCACAGATCAGTGGCGCCGGGCCGCGGTGTCAGCGCCCACATCTCGAAGCCGGCGGCCCGGATCGTGTCGAGCCCGGCCGCCAAGCTCGCGGTCCGGGTGACGGGGATGAAGAGAATCTCGCCCATGCTCACGCGAACCGTCCGCCGGTAGTAGGGGTCGATGCACGTCGGGTCGAGCACGAGCGCGCCGATCCCGAACGCCCGTGCCGATCGGGCGATCGCCCCGAGGTTCTCGGGGTCGTTGAGCCCTTCCAGCACGGCGATGCGTCGCACCGTCGGCAGCAGGACGTCGAGCGTCGGCAACGACCGCCGATCGGCCGCGGCAATCGCGCCGCGATGGATGTCGAACCCGACGATCGATTTCAAGACGCTGGTTGCGGCGACGTACACCGGCACGGTGAGCGGGTCGAGCAGCGGAGCGAGGCGCTCGTACTTCTGCGACGACACGAGCACCGAACGCACCTGGTGGTCCGATTGCAGCAGCCGCTCGATCGCCACCGGTCCCTCGGCGATGAAGAACTCGTCGCCCTCGCGACGTTGTCGCCCGGCGACGTCGGTGAGGTCGACGTAGTCGGCCAGCCGCGGGTCGGCGGGATCGTCGATCGGGACACGCACTCGCCCAGTGTTGCCGCCGCGACGCGGAGGCGGCTTGACGGCCGCCAGTTGGCGCGCGATCATCGAACACGTGTTCTTGCAGGGTTCGCTGTTCGGGTGTCTGGCGCCCGAGTTCGACGCCTCGTTCGGCGCCGTCGAGCGCACCCAGCTCGACGAGACGAGCTGGATCGACTTCGCGCCCGGATGGTTACGCGGGGCCGATGCCGTGTTCGACGAGCTCCACGGTTCGTTGCCGTGGCGGCAGCGCCGCAACGTGCGCATGTTCGACTCGATCGTCGACGAGCCGCGCCTCGTCGCGTGGTGGACGGAGTCGAACAGGGGCGGTCCCGAGCCGCTCCCGCTCCTGGCCGACATGCGCAGCGCGCTCAGCCAACGCTACGGCGAGGTGTTCGACTCGATCGGCTTCAACCTCTACCGCGACGGCGAGGATTCGGTCGCCTGGCACGGCGACCGGCACCGCCACAACGTCGTCAACCCGGTGATCGCGATCGTCAGCGTCGGCGCCGCCCGCCCGCTACGGATCCGCCCTCGCGGCGGGGGGTCGTCGCGCGGCTGGGACCTCGGGCTCGGCGATCTGTTCGTGATGGGCGGGGCGTGCCAGCACGACTGGGAACACTGTGTGCCGAAGATGCGTCACGTCAGCGGGCCGCGATTGTCGATCACGTTCAGGTATGGCACGGGCGACTTCTCGATGACATGAGGTGTCACGACGTGAGGGTGATTCGACGCGCCGTAGCGACGTCGAGGTGGCGTCATGACGGAGCCGGAAACGGCAGGGCGTACGTGCCCTGGGCGGTCGCCGTCGGCTTGTCGACGCGATCGTCGCACCACACGCGTACGGTGCCCACGACGTTGCGGCGTCCGGCCGACTCCAGCGTCGCCCTCGCCCACAGCACCGAGCCCTGCGCCGGCCGCAGGTAACGGATCGAGAGCTCCGACGTGAGCGCCATCGGCTCGATCCGCCCGATCGCGCCGAAGACGAGGTACCAGAGCGCGGCGTCAGCGAGACCGAACTGAGCTGGCCCGGAGATGAAGCCACCCGGGCGCAATGCCGTCTGGTCGACGTCGTACCGGGCGACCGCGTACCCCGTGCCGAGCTCGGCGCAGCGGTTCGGTGTGCCCGCGAACTGCGCTGCGACCATGTCGTTGACGGCCTCGACCGTGACTCCTGTCGTCATCATTTCGACGCTACGACATTGACGCGACGACACGGTTGGGCCGGGCGACCGGCCCGTCCTGCTAGGCCTTGCGGATGCTCGATCGCATCGTCGTGGTCGGAGGCTCGCTCGCCGGCCTGCGCGCCGTCGAGTCGTTGCGCGCCGGTGGATACGACGGCGAAGTGGTCGTCGTCGGCGCCGAGTCACATCGACCGTACGACCGGCCCCCGCTGTCGAAGAAGCTGTTGGCGGGCGACTGGGAGCCCGACCGGATCGAGCTCCGCAAGCCGGACGACCTCGACTCGCTGGGCGTGACATGGCGACTCGGTGCGCCGGCCACCGCACTCGACGTCGGGGCGCGGCGTCTGACGATTGCCGACGGGTCCGACGTCGCGTTCGACGCGATCGTCGTGGCGACCGGGTCGGCGCCACGACGATTGCCCGGCCAGGAGGCCTGGCCGCACGTGGTGGAGCTGCGCACGCTCGACGACGCCCTCGACCTGCGCGCCCGCCTCCGCGATGGCAATGCCCGCGTCGTCGTGATAGGCGCCGGCTTCATCGGGCTCGAGGTGGCAGCGACGGCACGTGGGCTGGGCAACTCCGTCGTCGTGCTGGAGGGCGCGCCGGCGCCGTTGATCCGGGGGCTCGGCGTCGACATGGGAGCCGCGTGTGCGGCGGTGCATGCCGACCACGGTGTCGCGATCCGGTGCGGAATCACCGTCGCGTCGATCGACGCCAGGGGGGTGGTGCTGGGCGACGGCGAGTTGGTTCCGGGTGACGTGATCGTCGTCGGCATCGGTGTCGCCCCGGTCACCGACTGGCTGGCCGGCAGCGGACTCGAGATACGCGACGGGATCGTGTGTGACTCGATGCTGAACGCCGGTGCTCCCGGCGTGTACGCGGCGGGCGACGTGGCGCGCTGGCCGAACCAACTGTTCGAGGAGGAGATGCGGGTCGAGCACTGGACGAACGCCGCCGAACAGGGTGCGGTGGCGGCGTCGAACCTGCTGGCCGAGGCGCGAGGCGAGCCGGGCGAGCCGTACGCGCCGGTGCCGTTCGTCTGGAGCGATCAGTACGACCGGCGCGTCCAGTTCCTCGGTCGGGCCGCGCCCGACGACGAGGTGCTGGTCGTCAGCGGTTCGATCGAGGAGCGGTCGTTCGTCGCGTTGTACGGCCGCGCCGGGCGGTTGCACGGTGTACTCGGCATGAACCTGCCGCGAGTGGTCATGAAGTTCCGGCCCCTCCTCGCCCAACGCGCGACGTTGGACGAGGGAGTTGCTCTGGCCGCCGCGCTCAGCTGAGCTCGATGTCGGAGCCCGAGATCTGCACGGTCCCACCGATGATCCGGCCGCCGTCGACCTTGGAGCTGCTGACCTGCACCACGCCGTTCGGGGCGGCGATCACACCGGACCACTCGATCCTGCTGCCCGACAGGTTGATGCCCGAGTTCCAACACGAACCACCCGTCGAGAACAGGGCCGGCATGTCGGTGCGGGCCGGGCTGATCTTGGCCGATCCGCTGACCTGGATGCGGCCGGTTGCCACGATCGTCACACCGGTCAGCGCCGGTGCGTTCCCCGAGATCGTGACGTCGCCGGCCACGTAGTGGATGCCGGGTGCCGCGCCGCCGCCGCTGACCGTCCACGAACCGAGGTGCGCCGTGTACCCGGGCACGGTCGACCAGCGCCCACCGGGCAGGAAGTCGGCGAGCAGCCAAGGCACCACGGGCACGACGGGTTGCGGTGAGTGGGTCACCGAATCGGCGCTGACGCCGGTACCGACGTGACCCGAGCCGCCGTACGAGATCGCCCCGTGCACGGCGATCTGGCTGCCGCTGATGTTGATGTTGCCGTTGGTCCGGACGTTCCCGCTGATGTCGATCTGCGAGCCCGACAGCTGGAACCCGTTGCCGCACACGGCCGACGCCGTGGCGAGGATCGCGTACCCCTGGGCAGCGACGGGCAGGGTGGTCACCGGGGGCTGCGTCGTGGTCGTCGTGGTCGATGTCGTCGAAGTGGTCGTGGGCGCCGTCGTCGTTGTCGTCGTCGTGGTCGACGTGGTGGTCGACGTGGTGGTCGGCGGCAGCGTGGTCGTGGTGGTGGTCGACGTCGCCGGTGGCTCGATCTCACACGTGTTGGCCGCGCCGGGGGTCCCGAGATCGCCCCACGTGCCATACGTGGTCACCGACGTGCACCAGTTCGCCATGTCCGTGTTGTCGGCCCCCGGATCACGCAGCGACGCGCTCGCTCCGGGCACCGCCGGAAGCGGGTGGGACGCCGTCCACGTGACGCGATCGACCGGCACGAGGTCGGCGTCGAGGAGTGAGATCTCGTCGGTCGTATCGCTGAGCGGGAAGTCCGAGTCGAAGCTGTAGGCGACGGTCGCGCCGCCGTTGACCTTGGTCGAGAGGTCGCGACCGAGGGCGATCGCCTCGCCGGGCTGGATCAGCAGCGCGCCGCCGGCCGAGATCGTGTGGGCGTCGTAGTCGTCATCGCGCAGCACCCAGCCGTTGACGTCGATCGCCGAGTCCGTCGCGTTGTACAGCTCCAACCACTCACCGGCGGTGTCGCTGACCGCATTCGGGTCGGAGTGGACCTCGTTGATGACGACGTTGCGGTGGGGCAGCGGGGTGCAGTCGTTCGCCGCCCCGGGCGTGCCGCGGTCGCCGGCGCCGAACTGCGGGCCGGACTCGCACCAGCCGCCGTCGACGAGCGCCATCGAGGCGCCGTTCGGTCGGATCCACGTGGCGCCGCGGTCCCAGCTCACCTCGTCGACCGCAAGGCCGTGAGCGTCGAGGAGGGCGATCGAGTCGGCGCCGTTGCCGAGCACGAACGAGCCGCCGTAGGAGTAGTCGACCGTCGCACCGCCGTTACGGGCCGTGTCGGTGGACCGGCCGATCACGACGTAGTCCCCACCGCCGACGATCAGGCTGCCGCGGATGGTGTGGAAGTCCGACGCGCCGTCGTCGATCGCCCAGCCATCGAGATCGACGTCGGTGGCGGTCGGGTTGTGGATCTCGATCCACTCACCGACGCTGTCGCCGACCACGGCGGGGTTGCGCATGATCTCGGAGATCTCGAGCTCAGCAGGCGCCGCTGGTTGCTCGCACGAGTTGGCCGCGCCGGGGCTGCCGAGGTCGCCGGCGCCGAAGCGGTCGACCGACTCGCACCAGTTGGCGCCGAGCGCGTTGTCGCCGGAAGCGAAACCGAGCGCGATCGAACTGCCCTTTGGGATCGGGAACCCCTTCGCCGCACTCCAGTCGACACGATCGACGACGGCGCCGTTCGCCGACTTGAGCACGACTCGGCCGCTGTTGTTGTACAGCGGCACGCCGGTGCCGTACACGTAGTGGGCGTCGACACCACCGTTCACCGCGGTGTCGCCGTTGGCGGCCAGCACGGCCGACTCGCCAGGTGCGACCACGAGGGTCGAGATCGTGTGGGTGAGGTAGTCGCCGCCGGTGATCGTCCAGCCGCTGAGGTCGACCGGCTGTTCGCCGAGGTTGGCGATCTCGAACCACTCCGAGCTGCGCTCACTCTTGGGGACCTCGGGGTCGAACATGATCTCGGTGATCACGATCGGCTGCTGTCCCGCCGCGTGAGCACCACGTGGGGAGGCCGGGGGTGCCCTTGTCGCCGACCCCCCACGAGGTCGTCGCCGTGCACCAGCTCTCGCCCAGCGCGTTGTCGGCGCTGGGATCGGTGAGCGACATCGAAGCGCCGATGGGGTCGGGGAACGACCGACCGTCGTCCCACCGCACTCGATCGACCTGCACGCCGTCGCGGTCGGCGATGACGAGCTCGTCGGTGTCGTTGTACAGGCGCATGCCAGAGCCGTACGTGAAGTCGAGTGTGACGCCACCGTTGTCAGTCGCCGAGCGCCGAACACCGCGTACCCACCGGCAGGCACGACGACCGCGCCATCGACGACGAACTGGTCGTGGTCGTCGTCCTTGATGGTGTAGCCCGCCATGTCGACCGGCTCGGTGCCCGGGTTGTGCACCTCGAACCACTCGCCGGTGTAGTCCGACGTGGCGCCAGGGTTCTGCAGGACCTCGGTGATGACCAACGGATTGACGGTCAGCGTGCACCGGTTGGCGGCGCCCGGGCTGCCGAGATCGCCACGCGCCATCACGGTGGTCGACGCGCACCAACTCGCTCCGTCGCCGTTGTCGAGCGTCGGGTCGACGAGCGCCATCGAGCGGCCGTCGGGAACGGTGAAGCCGGCGTTGCGATAATCGACGACGTCACGCGACATCCCTTCGGAGTCGCGCAGCACGAGGAGGTCGTCGCTGTTCCACAGGATGATCGCGTTGCCGTAGACGTGGTCGGCGGGCACGCCACCATTGCGGTAGGCGTCACCGTTCCACGCGAGCAGCACGAAGTCACCCGGCTCGATGACGATCGACGGGAGGACGATGTCGTCGTAGATCTCGTCGCCGATCGTCCACCCCTCGAGATTGGCGGCTTCGTCGCCACGGTTGTAGAGCTCGATCCATTCACCACGCGAGTCGTAGGTGCGTTGCGGGTTGATCATCAGCTCGTTGATGATCACGTCGGCGCCCTGACTCGCACCGGCGTCGTCGGCGTCGTCGAACGCGGCCAGCGCGGCTCCGGCCAGCATCCCTGAAACGACCACCAACCCGTACACCACGCGAATTCGCATGACGGTGTTATCGGGCGCGTCCTCACCGAGCCGGACTCAAGCTCTCCTCAACCCTTCGCCCAGCCTGCAACGCCAGCAACCCCGCCCACCCAACCCGTTCTCGTGAAGTTTCGGCGCCGTAGGGACGCCGGAACTTCACGAGAACGTGGGGTGCGTAGGCTCGCGGCCATGTCGCATCTGTCGAACGTGTGGTTCAAGGTCACCGACTTGCAGGTGGCGTCAGGACGTGGCTGTCGGGTGACGACCGTCGACGGAGTCGAGTACCTCGACTTCGCCGCCGGGATCGCCGTCAACTCCACCGGGCATTGCCACCCGACGGTGACACGGGCGATCGCCGAGCAGGCCGAGCGGTTCATCCACGCCCAGGCCAACGTGTTCACCCACGACCTGCTCGAGCCGCTCGCCGCCAAGCTCGCCGAGCTGGCGCCCGGTTCGATCGACACGTTCTTCTTCGCCAACTCCGGGGCCGAGATCACCGAGGCCGCGGTGAAGTTGGCGAAGCAGGTGACGAAGCGCCCGAACACGATCGTGTTCAGCGGCTCGTTCCACGGCCGAACCCATCTGGCGATGGCGATGACGACGTCGAAGACGGTCTACCGCTCCGGTCACGCACCGCTGCCCGGTGGCGTGTACGTGGCTCCGTTCCCGGACCCGTTGGCGCCCGATCAGGACGTCGCGATCGACGAGGCGCTGACGGGCCTCGACCACCTCCTGCTCACCCAGACCGCGCCCAACGAGACGGCGGCGATGATCCTCGAGCCGGTGCTCGGCGAGGGTGGCTACATCCCCGCCCCACAGAAGTTCCTCGAGGGTCTCGTCGAGCGCTGCCGCGCCCACGGCATCTTGTTCATCGCCGACGAAGTGCAGAGCGGCTTCGGACGGACCGGGAAGATGTTCGCCGTCGATCACTTCGGCATCGAGCCCGACATCATCTGCATGGCGAAGGGGATCGCGTCGGGTTTCCCGTTCTCGGCGCTCGGCACCCGCCGCGAGCTCGACGACCAGTGGCCGAAGGGCAGCCACGGCGGTACCTACGGCGGCAACCCGATCGGATGCGCGGCGGCCCTGGCCACGATCGAGGTGATGAGCGAGCCCGGCTTCCTCGACAACGTTCGGGCGCGTGGCGAGCAACTGTCCGACGCGCTGCGTGAGCTCCAGTCGCAGCATCCCGATCTGCGCCAGATCCGCGGACCGGGGCTGATGGTGGCCAGCAGCTTCGCCGACGCGGCCCGCGTGCCGGCGATCATCGGCCACTGCCTGCGCGAGGGTCGTCTGATCCTGATGAACGCCGGCACCTACGGGCGCGACATCCGCTGGATGCCGCCGCTCGTCGTCAGTGCCGCCGAGATCGACGAGGGCGTGCAGGCGTTCGCGTCGGCGCTCAAGGCCACCGCCTGAGCGATGCCGCGCCTCGATTCGACGCGAGTCAGCGCGTGGCGCGGACTGCAAACGGTGTCGGCCGAGCTCACCCGCCGCATCGACGTCGACCTGATGGAGGAGTGGGACATCCCACTCGGTTGGTTCGACGTCCTCGCCGCGCTCCAGCGTCTCGGTGGACGGGCGCGGCCGCTCGACGTGGCGGCCGAGATGCGCCTGCCGCCGTCCAGCCTCAGCCGCCGGCTCGATCGGTTGGAGGAGGAGGGATGGGTCAAACGGCACCGCGGCGTCGACCCTGACCAGCGCGCCGTCGAGGTCGAGCTGACCCGCCGCGGCCGCAACCTGTGGCGGGAGATGAACGTCACCTACCGGCGGGCGGTGCAGCGCCACTTCGCGATCCTGATGGCCGACGCCGACATCTCGGCCGTGCACCGTGTGATCGACCGGCTCACCGAACCCGACGAGGTCGACCTGACGCCGGAGTGGTAGTCGCCGGAGTGGTAGCGACCTCAGTCGAGGTCGGCGTACATCGCCTCGATCTCGGCCGCGTAGCGGACGTTGACGCCGCGTCGCTTCAGCTTCGACGTCGGCGTCAGCACGTCGCTGTCGGGGAGCCATTCCTCGCCGAGCAGCACGAAGCGCTTGATCTGCTCGACCTGGGCGAACTGCAGGTTCATCTCGTCGACGCCGGCCTGCACCTCGGCGATCACGTCCGGGTCGGCCGCCAGCTCTCCGGGCGTCGCGCCCGGCTTGCCGTGGGCCGCCGCCCACACCGCGCACGACTCCGGATCGAGCACGAGCAGCGCCGACACGAACTTGCGGTTGTCGCCGATCGCCGCCGCCTGACCGATGAGCGGGATCATCTTGAGTGATGCCTCGAGGTTGGCGGGGCTGATGTTCTTGCCGCCCGACGTGATGATCAACTCCTTCTTGCGGTCGACGATGCGGAGGTAGCCCTCGTCGTCGATCTCGCCGATGTCGCCGGTGTGCAACCACCCGTCGATCAACGTGTCGGCCGTCTTCTCGGGTTGCTCGTAGTAGCCCTGGAACACGTTGCCGCCCCGGCAGATGACCTCTCCGTCGTCAGCCGTCGTCACCTCACACCCTGGGATCGCCTGTCCGACCGAGCCCGGCTTGTTGCGTTCCGGCGACCACGTCATCGGCCCGCTCGACTCGCTCATGCCGTAGATCTCAGACAACGGCACGCCGATCGCCTCGAACCACTCGAGGATCGTCGCCGGGATCGGGGCCGCACCCGTGATGGCCGTGACCACTTCGTCGAGGCCGACCAGCGCCCGCACCTGGCTGAACGCCACAGCGTCGAGGAAGGCCCACGTGTCGAGCTGCTCCTGGGTGGCGGTGCCGGCGCGCACGGCGCGCTTGATCTCGACCGCCGCGGCAACGCCGTCGTCGAACTGCTGCTTGCGTTCCGGATCGGCCGCGAGGGCGGCGTTGACGCCGCTGTAGATCTTCTCGTAGACGCGCGGCACGCCGAAGACGATCTGCGGGCGCACCTCTTTCAAGTAGGTCGTGAGCTGACCGGCATCCGGGCAGCAGTACACGCTGAATCCGACGATGAGCGGCTGGTAGTGGCTCGTCATCCGCTCGGCGATGTGCGCCATCGGCAGATACGACACGACCCGCATCCCGGCGTAGTCGTCGAAGGGGAGGCACTCGCGGAGCTGCTCGACCGTGTAGACGACGTTGTACTGGCTGATCATCACGCCCTTCGGCGGTCCCGTGGTGCCGCTCGTGTAGATCAGCGTGGCGACGTCGGCCGGTTCGGTCGCGGCGGCGAGCGCGGCGAGGTCGGCGGTGCCCCGCGACTCGAGCTCGGATGCGGGCGCGGCGCCGTCCGGAAGGTCGCCGTCCGCGTCGATGACGTAGACCCGGCGCAGCCGCGGCAACTCGCCGCGAACCTCCAGAATTCGGGCGAGAAAGCGAGCGTCCTCGACGATCGCCACCTCGGCACCGGCGTGGCCGGCGAGGTACTGGACCTCCTCGGGCGACGACGAGTTGTAGATGCTCACCGGCGTTGCCCGCAGGAACTGCGCGGCCAGGTCGTACATGTGGAACTCGGGCCGGTTGCGCATCATGAGGAGGACACGGTCGCCGGTCGTCACACCGTCGGCTTGGAGCCCGGCCGCGATCCGGGACACGGCCGCTTCGACGTCGCCGACGCTGCACGCGTTCCAGCCGCCCCCATCGGCCATCGAGTGCAACAACGGCACGGACGGATCAGCCGCCACCAGGTCGAGAAACTGGCGGGGCACGGTGCTGCCGACGACGCGCGCGTCGATCTCGGCGATGGATGAACGGGCGGTCATCCATCCATTGTTCCACCTTGCCGGGAACGACGTTCCATCTTGGTTCCACGCGTCGTGCGAAAGCTGGCCCTCCGGTTTGGGTTCGAGCCGAGCCGCAATGCAGACTCGATCCACCACACGCGGGTGCGTGCGGCCCGAGCCATCGAGGGAGTCGACATGACGAACGCAGTGATCGTGGACGCGATCAGGACGCCGCTCGGCCGACGGAATGGGAAGTTGAAGGAGTGGCACCCCGTCGACCTCGCCGCCGAGACGCTGAACGCCCTCGTCGAGCGCACCGGTCTCGACCCGGCACTCGTCGACGACGTCGTGATGGGGTGTGTGATGCAGGTGGGCGAGCAGGCCGCCAACGTCGCTCGCAACGCGGTGCTCGCCGCCGGGTGGCCCGAGCACGTGCCCGGCACCACGGTCGACCGGCAATGCGGGTCGAGTCAGCAGGCGGCGCACTTCGCTGCCCAGGGCGTGATCGCCGGGGCGTACGACGTCGTCGTGGCGGCCGGCGTCGAGGTGATGACGAGGGTGCCGATGGGCTCGTCGTTCGCCGACGGCAAGTTCGGGTTCCCGTTCGGGCCGGCGATCGGGCGGCGGTACGCGGAGCAGGGTGGGTTGGTGCCGCAGGGCATCTCCGCCGAACTGATCGCCGACAAGTGGGGAATCAGCCGCGACGACATGGATGCGTTCGGCGCGCAGAGCCAGCAGCGTGCGGCACGGGCGACCACCGAGGGACGTTTCGAGCGCGAGATCCTCGCCGTGCGTGGCGCCGACGGGAGCACCGTCACGGTCGACGAAGGGTTGAGGGAGACGACGGTCGAGTCACTCGCCAAGCTCAAGCCGTCGTTCCGGTCGGAGGAGGAGGGCGGCCGGGTCACGGCCGGCAACTCGTCGCAGATCACCGACGGCGCGTCCGCACTGCTGATCATGAGTGAAGAACGCGCCGCGGCGCTCGGGATGACGCCGCGTGCCCGCTTCGTCGAGTTCGCCCTTGCGGGTGCCGACCCGCGGCTGATGCTGACGGCGCCGATCCCCGCCACGCACAAGGTGCTCGAACGGGCCGGGATGACGATGGACGACATCGACCTGGTCGAGATCAACGAGGCGTTCGCGTCGGTCGTGCTGGCGTGGGAGAAGGAGTTCCACCCCGACATGGAGCGGGTCAACGTCAACGGCGGGGCGATCGCCATCGGGCATCCGCTCGGCTGCTCGGGCGCCCGGTTGATGACGACGTTGCTCAACGAGCTCGAGCGCTCGGGCGGCCGCTACGGCCTGCAGACGATGTGCGAGGGCGGCGGGATGGCGAACGCGACCATCCTCGAACGCCTGGGCTGAAAACGACCGGCTGAAACGACTGGCTGAGCGTCCGCCGCGCCCGGAATTGACCCGGCCACGCACTGTGGATATCCGTCGCTAGGTTGGGGACGTGGAGCTGTCGACAGTCCTGTGGACGCTCGCCGGGTTGTTGATAGGCGTGGTGCTCTGGAAGGTCGGGATCGGCATGTTGCCGCGCCCTCAGCCGGCCGCTGCCGCCGCCGCCACCCGCCGGTGAGATGCGTCGCGTGAACGTGAGGTATCGGTGTGGTGTCTGCGGGGTGGAGCTGAGGTTGACGATGGCCCCGGACGAGGATCCACCACCTCCGAGGCACTGCCTCGAGGACATGGACGTCGTCGCCCCGCTCTACGAGTGAGCGTCCGAGCGGCCCACGACGGCGGCCGCACCGCTCTCCACAACCTGTGGATAACTCTGTGTGAGAATGACAGAGATGTGATTCACGTCATGTGGAAAGGTGGCCCGGCGTCCACAGCCGGAACATCCGTCAGCGCCACGTCCAGGACACCCGGCATCGCTGTAGCCGGAAGGCCCGTCATGCCGGACGTTGCGAGATCATCACCATGTTGCGGATCTGACCCTGGCCGGTTCCGCCCTTCGTATCGCCTTGGCGAGGCGCATCGCCCGACCGCTTCGCAAGCACGAATGCAGTTCCTTCCTGAGCGCTCCTCGGCTCTGGACGAACAACGACTGATAGATCGTCTCGTGGGACACCGCATCTCCGGGTCGTTCGGATACTGCTCAGCCAACCACCCTGAGATCTGCTCAGGGGACCGCAGGTCCTCGAGCTTGTGCTCCACGACGTTGCGCAGCCGCCGGCACTGAGCGAGCTTGGCTCGTTTGGGTCGCAGGGCCCGGCGTTGTGCTGCACGATCGGCCAGCAACGCCCGATACGAGACCGGCCGCCGTTGACGTTCACCTCTCGACAGATCGTCGACGGCGATCGACCCATCCCTCGAGCGATCAGCGAGCCGAGCAACAGCGGCCAGCCCCCGAGAGATCTCCTCCCGCTCCGCCAACGACAACCGAAGCTCACCGCCAGTTCCAGGACACCCGGCATCGCTGTAGCCGGAACGCCCGTCATCGCCACTTGGTGGCGGTGTAGAGCCCGCCGAGAATGCATCCGAGCCCGATCAGCGTCAGCCAGTTGTTGCCCGAGAACGCCAAGTTGCGGGCCATGATGATGACCGCTCCGAGGATCAGCAGGGCGAGCATCAGCACCGGCACCCACGGCTTGCTCATGCGCATCTCGCGGGGGACGGGCGGCGTGTAGCGGGCGGACGAATGAACTCCCGACTTGCTCTCGTCGGGGTTCACCAACGGACGCTCACCTGGCCGCGTGGTCTTGGGGGTCGTCCGTCCACCGGTCTTGCGTTTCGGGGGTGCCACGGCACTGAAGTCTAGGTCGTCGCCAACCGCGCGCCATCGGAGGTCGTCCGAGTCTGCCGAGCGACGGTCGACGGGCCGGCAACCCGTTCGACACCGGTGGCGCTCGGCGGGCAGTCTGTCGGAGTGCCGCGCATCCTGGTGATCGACAGCTACGACAGCTTCGTCTACAACCTCGTGCAGTACCTCGGCGAGCTCGGGGCCGAGCCGGTGGTCCATCGCAATGACGCGATCACGGTCGCCGAGGCCGTCGACCTCGGACCCGATGGAGTGTTGCTCTCGCCGGGCCCCGGCCGTCCGGAGGACGCCGGCATCCTCTGCGACGTGATCCCGGCCATGGCGGCCGCCGGCGTGCCCGTGCTCGGGGTGTGCCTCGGCCTTCAGGCGATCGGTCACGCGTACGGCGCGGCGATCGTCCGAGCGCCGGAGTTGATGCACGGCAAGACCTCGCCCATCGAGCACTCCGGCGAAGGAGTGTTCGCCGGGTTGCCGTCGCCGCTGACGGCCACCCGCTACCACTCACTGGTCATCGACCCGGCGACGGTGCCCGACTGCCTCGAGGTCACGGCGCACACGTCGGACGGCACCGTCATGGGCCTGCGCCACCGTGAACATCTGGTCGAGGGTGTGCAGTTCCACCCCGAGAGCATCCTGACCGCGTCCGGCCACGACCTGCTGCGCAACTTCCTCGCCCGCGCAGCCTGATCTCGTGAAGTTTCGGCGCCCTCAGGACGCCGAAACTTCACGAGATGGGATCAGGGCGGGGGGACGGTGGTCTCGGGCGGGAGGGTGGTCTCCGGAGGCAGCGTGGTCGTCGTGGTCGTGGTGGTGGTCGTGGTGGCCGGCGCAGTCGCCCGGCCGACGAGGAGGGCGATCGTTGTGTTGCGATCGACCGGCGTGCCGGGCGGGGTGCTCTGGCTGATGACGAGTCCGTCGTTGGGATCGCCCGGTTGGAGCTCGCGGTACTCGACCGACGCGGCGAGGTTGTTCGACGCCAGGCTGTTACGCGCCTGGGCCTCCGTCAGACCGACGACCGGTGGCACGTTCACCTGACCGGGGCCAGAGCTCACGATCAACGTGACGGTGCTCCCGCGCGGCACGAGGGTGCCGGGCTCGGGACGGGTCGCGATCACCGTGCCGGCCGGGATCTCGGCGTCCTGCTGGGGCTCGGTGACGACGTCGAACCCGTACTGCTCCCCGGCGAGGAGCTGGGTCGCGACGTCGACCGAATCGCCGATCACGCTGGCCGGGATGGCGATCTGCTGCGGTCCGCCGGAGATGACGACGGTGATCCGCGTGTCCTGCCGGACCCGCTCGCCGCCGGCCGGTTCGGTGCGGATCACGAGACCTTCGTCGAGCTCGTTCTCTTCGCTCACCTCGTCGATCGCGAATCCCTCGGCACCGAGGATGTCGCGCGCCTCCTGGGCGGTGCGTCCGGCGACGTTGGGCACCTGGACCAGATCGGGGGTCGGGCGGTAGTAGAGCTTGATGATCGTGCCGGGGGTGACGAGGGTGCCGGCAACCGGGTCGGTGCGGTGCACGAAGTCCTCGGCGACGACCGGGTTCTCCTCGGCGATCACCTCGTAGGCCAGGTCCTGGGCCCGCAGCGCGGCGGTGACCGCGTCGAGGCGCTGGTTGGTGTAGTCCTCGAGCATGATCCCGACGGTCTCGGAGTCGTCCTTGTTGAGCGCCTGGAACAACAACACGCCGCCGGCGACGAGCGCGATCAGGGCGACGAAGGCCGCCAGCGCGTACCAGCCGGTGCGCGAGTGACCGTCCTCGTAGTAGTGGGCGGCCGGTGAGGCGCCGGGCGGGTATCCGGCCATGTTCGACTGGGCCGTTGTCGCCGCCATCGCGGTGGTCGCCAGCGGCATCCCCGTCGGGCTGACCGTGCGTGTGGGCGCCGATGACGTCGTGACCGTCGTCGGCGGCGCGGTGACCGGCCCCACGGCGGTTCGCGCCAGGGAGCCGGCGACCGCCGAGACGAGCGCCTGTACCTGCTCGCCGTTGCGGAACCGGCGCAGGTCGTCACGCAGCGCGTGGGCGCTCGGGTAGCGCAGCTTGGGGTCCTTGGCGAGGAGCTTGGCGATGATCGCCTCGAACGGACGGGGGATGTCGGCGACGATCTGGTTGAGCGGCTGCGGCGGGTCGTGGACCTGCTTGTAGGCGATGCTGACCGGGTTCTCGCCGGTGAACGGCGGCCGCCCGGCGACCATCTCGTACATCACGATGCCGAGCGAGTAGAGGTCGCTGCGCGGGTCGGGCTGGGCGCCCTGGGCCTGTTCGGGTGAGAAGTACGAGGCGGTGCCCATCACCGCCCCGGCCTGGGTGAGGTTGGACTCGGTGGGCGCGTTCATCGCCCTGGCGATGCCGAAGTCGGCGACCTTCACCTGGCCGTTGGAGCCGATCAGGATGTTGGCCGGCTTGATGTCGCGGTGGGCGAGACCGGCCTCATGAGCGAAGCCGAGCGCGGCCGCGACCTCACTGGCGATCTCGGCCGCCTGCTTGGCCGTGAGCTGGCGGTTGGTGCGCAGGATCTCGGCCAACGTGCGGCCCTGCACGTACTCCATCGTGATGAAGTAGGTGCCGGAGTACTTGCCCCAGTCGTAGACGTTGACGATGTTGGGGTGGCTCAGGTTGGCGGCCGCTTGGGCTTCGCGCCGGAAGCGCTCGACGAAGTTGGGGTCGATGGCGAACTCGGGGAACAGCACCTTGACCGCCACCTGGCGGTCGAGCAGGAGATCGCGCGCGAGGAAAACGTCGGCCATTCCGCCGCGCCCGATGCGCTTGTGGATCTCGTAGCGGTCGTTGATGACCGTCGCTTCGCCGCTGTTGTTCACTGGTTATGCCTCCCCCACCTCATCCTGGTGGAGGATGTCGAGCGAGGAACGTTGTCCGAGGTTATCGACCTCGATCCAAGGTTGATGGTCACCGCGTCGGCCCTCATCAGCCCGCTCCGTCGGCAGGCAGCGGACGGTCGCAGTCCGGCGTCGAGCGGCATGCGGTCGGTCGGTTCGGTGGTCGGGGGCAGCAGCGCTGCGGCGTCGGCGGCGAAGACCGCATCGAGCATGGCCTTGGCGATCGGCCCCGCCACCCGCCCGCCGGTGCCGGCCGAGATCTCCTCGTCGGTGCCCTTCAACATCACGACGACGGCGTACTTCGGCGCGTCGGCGGGCGCGAACGCCGTGATCCACAGGTGTGAGGCCTCCGGTTCGCCGGCGGCGTTGAGCTGGGCGGTCCCGGTCTTGGCGGCGACGGGGATGCCGCCCTCGAGTGCGATGCAGCAGCTCGCCGTGCCACGCAGGGCGACCCCGACCATGAGGTCGGTCATGATGGCCGCGGTCGCCGGCGTGATCGGCGTCTTCCACGCCTCCGGCTGCGTGCGCTTGAGGACCCGACCCTGGTGGTCGAGCTCGGCGTCGACCACGTATGGCTTCATCATCACGCCACCGTTGGCGACCGCGGCTGCGGCCATCGCCATGTGGATCGGGACGAGCTGATCCTCGTTCTGGCCGAACCCACGGATGGCGAGGAGCGGCAGGTTCTCGGCGAGGTTCGACGTGTCGCCGATCGTGCTCGCCACCGGGCGGGGGAGGTCGATCGGGATCGGCTCACCGAATCCCCACCGCCCGGTTCCGGCGACGAATCGTTCCGGGCCGAGATCGACGGCGATGCGTGCGAACGGCGTGTTGCAGCTCCTCGCGAACACCGTGGCGAGGTCGCCACCGCAGGTCGATCCGCCGTAGTTCTCGACCGGGTCGGTCGTCTGCGGCGGGACGTACTGGTTCTCGTCGGGGAAGAAGCTCTCGAGGTTGACCACACCGTCGTCGAGGGCGACGCTCGTGGTGAACACCTTGAACACCGAGCCTGGCATGTAGCGCTGCTGGTAGGCGTTGGCGAGCAGTGGATCGCGGGGATCAGCCTGGAGCTCGGTGAGCGCGGCGAAGGCGGCGTCGTAGTCGGGGTTGGCGATCAGGTTGGGGTCGTAGCTGGGGTAGCTCCACATCGCCCTCACCGCGCCCGTGGCCGTCTCGAGCACGACGATCGATCCCTCCCGCGGTCCCAGCAGGAACTTGGCGGTCTGCTGGAGATCGTGACGCAGCGTCAGCTTGATCGAACCCGACGTGTCGGCATCCCCACCGAACAGTGCCGGGATGGCGCGCAGCTGTTGCTCGGCGGTCGAGCCGGTGAGGATCTCGGTGCGTGTGCGCTCGACCTGGGTGGAGCCGAGGGCGAACGTGTGGTACCCGGTCACGTTGGCGAACAGGTCGCCGGTGGGGTATCGCCGCGTGAACTTCACGTCGCTGTCGCCCTCGGCCGGCACCGATTGGGCGACGATCACGCCGTCGGCGGTGACGATCGGGCCGCGCGGCTTGTCGAAGTCGCGGATGAGCTTGCGGGTGTTGTCGGGTTGCGACTCGAGTTGCTCCTCGCGATTGACCTGCCAGTAGTTGAGTGCCGCGAACAGCGCGACGTAGCAGGCGATGAGCGCCACCGCGAGCTGCCGGATCTTGCGGTTCACGATGCGCCCATCTCGCTCGGCATCTCGATGGCGGGGCCGTAGCGCCGCTCGTGGCGCCGCAGCCGCCACGCCGCCCAACGTTCCCGTGGCGTCGGGTCGTCGGGTAGCTCACCGAGTCGGCGCGCACCGGCGTCGCTGAGGCGCAGCAGCAACGCCAGCAGGATGTAGTTCGACAGCAGCGACGAGCCGCCGTAGCTGACGAACGGCAGCGTGATCCCGGTGAGGGGTACGACCTTGATGACGCCGCCCATGATGATGAACGCCTGGACGCCGACGATCGTGGTGAGACCGACGGCGAGCAACTTCTCGAACGTGCGGTCTGTTCGCAGCGCGATGCGAAGGCCGGCACCGATGATCAGCAGGTACGACATCAGGATCGCGGTGGCGCCGATCAGTCCGAGCTCCTCGCCGATGGCGGCGAAGATGAAGTCGTTCTGCGCCTCGGGGACCTTGTCGGGGCTGCCGCGCCCGAGCCCGGTGCCGACCACGCCGCCGTCGGCGATGCCGTACAGCGCCTGGACGATCTGATACCCCTTGTCGAGCGACCGCGACCACGGGTCGATCCAGATGTCCACCCTGGTCTGTACGTGCGCGAACGTCCGCCACGCGGCGAACGCGGCGCCGCCGAACAACACCGCGCCGAGCACGAGGTACGACGCCCGTTCGGTGGCGACCCACATCATCACGACGAACAGGGTGAAGAACAGCAACGACGAGCCGAGGTCCTTCTGACCGACCATGACGACGACCGAGAACGCCCAGGCGACGAGGATGGGCAGGATGTGGCGCGGTTCGGGCAGCCGGATCGGGCCGATCTTCCATGTGCCGGCGGCGATCAGCTCGCGCCGCTCGGCGAGGTACCCGGCGAAGAAGATCGCGAACGACAGCTTGGCGAACTCACCGGGCTGGAAGTTGATCGGTCCGAGGTTGACCCAGATCTTGGCGCCGCCGACCGCGTAACCGAGGCCGGGGACCATGGGCATGAGGAGGAGCACGGCGCCGCCGGCGAACAGCGTCCACTTGTAACGCGCCAGGTCCGTGGCCCGCTGCACGAACAGCAGCGTGGCGATGAAGGCGCCGATCGCGATCAGGCTCCACGTGGTCTGCAGGCTGGCGAGGCGTTGGTCGAGGCGGGTGATCATCACGTAGCCGACGCCGTGCAGGAGGGCGACAAGTGGCAGCAGCGTGCCGTCGGCGCCGCGGGCGAGGAGACGCACCGCGATGTGGGCGGCGCCGACGAGCCCGAGGATGATCGCGAGGAACGGCACGACCCGTGCGGGGATGACGGCGTTGGCGCCGAGCGAGGCGATCACGTAGGCGGCACACGTGATCAAGCCCGCCATCACCACCAGCGTGAGCTCGGTGGTGCGGCGGCTCCTGACGAGCCGGGAGGTGCCGGCGAATGAGGTCGCGGCCATCAAGGTCCCGACGTCGTCGTGCCCGCAACGGTCGTCGTCGTTGTGGTGGTGGTCGTCGTCGTCGTTGTCGTGGTGGTCGTCGTCGTGGTCGTGGTGGTGGTCGACTCGAGTCGGTCCTGCACGAAGTTGGCGGCGTTGCGCTGCGACTCGAATCGTTGACGCTCTTCGACGAGGATGATCGATGCGTCGTCGAGCTCGTCACGGGAGAACTGTGTGACGGCTTCGACCGTCGGATCGAACCACAGCACACCATCGGGACGACCCTTGTAGATGATGACGGTGCCCTCGTCGTTGAACGCGACGAAGTACCCGTCGCGCGCCCAGGCGGCGAGGATCGTGAACCCGGCGACGAGCACGGCGGCAATGCCGACGACGGCGAGGAAGACGAGGAAGCGGTTGCGCTTGCGCGGCACCGCGACCGGGATCTCCACGTCGGCCGGTGCCGGCATCGTCGGCGGGATCATCACCGGCTCGAACTCACCGGTGTCCACGTCGACGTCGCCACTCGACTGCGGCGGCGCCCAGGCCGGGATGATGTCGAGCTCCTCGGTCGGGTCGGGCGGGTCGAGCCCCTCGAGCACGTCGACGACGACGACCGTGATGTTGTCGTGCCCACCTCGCTCGTTGGCGACTCGGACCAGCTCGTCGGCGGCGCGCTGGGGGTCGGCGGTCTCGATGAGCACGCTGGCGATCTCGTCGTCGACCACCTCGTCGACGAGCCCGTCGCTGCACAACACGTACCGGTCACCACGGATGATCGGCAACGTCCACGAGTCGACCCGCACGGCCGACTCGATCCCGAGGGCACGGGTGACGATGTTGCGCCGCGGGTGGCTGCGCGCCTCGTCGCGGCTGATGTGGCCCTCGGCGACCAACTCCTGCACGTAGCTGTGGTCGATCGTGAGTTGGCGCAACTTGCCGTGGCGGATCAAGTAGGTGCGTGAGTCGCCGACGTTGGCGAGCGCGAACACCTCACCGTCGTGGGGGTCGGAGACGACCACCAGCGTCGTGACGGTGGTGCCCATTCCCTGCTGGTCGGAGTTGGCGATGGCGGCCCGGAAGATGTCGCCGTTGGCCTCGCCGATTGCCGCGACGAGATCGGACATCGTGACGCCGTCGGCGAGGCTCGCCATCCGCTCGATCGCCAGCCGGCTGGCGATCTCGCCGGCCTGATGCCCACCCATCCCGTCGGCGACGACGAACAGGCCCGGCGTCGCCAGGTACTGGTCCTCGTTCTGCGGCCGCAGCTGTCCCGGATGGGTGGCCGAGCCCCACCGCAGCTCAGCCATCGCCGTCACCATCCGACACGTGAGGGTGTTGCCGGGCGCTGCTCACTGCGCCTCCAAGACGGTGTACCCGATCTGCACGCGATCGCCGGGGTGGAGCAGCTTGATGCCGGCCACCTTGCTGCCGTTCAGATAGGAGCCGTTGGTCGAACCGAGGTCCTCGAGCACCGGCTGTCCTTCGTGGTCGAAGACGCGAGCGTGGAGGCTCGACACGAATGTGTCGTCGGGGATCGTGATCGTGCACTTGGTGTCGCGACCGATCGTGATCTCGCGGTTGAGCGCGTAGGCCTGGCCGCGAGCGGCCTTCGGTTCGAGCACGACGAGACGGGCGGCGCGCCCGGCACGACCCGCTGGTGGTCGAACCTCGCGGCGCTTGCGGTGCGCCGGACGCACCGCCGGCACGGTGGGTGCGTTGGGATCTGGCATCGGCGACTGGATGGGGCCGGCGGCGCGGGCGTTGCCGGGCGAGCGGACCTCGCTCCACACCGCCCACAGCACGCGGGCGAAGAAGAGGTACAGCAGTGCCAGGAGCACAAGCTTCAAGATGTCGAGGACTTGTTCCGTCATGGCGGTGTCGGACCAGGGTCAGGACGCCTCGAAGCGAACGTGGGTCGACCCGATGCTCACGATGTCGCCGTCCTGCAAACGATGCTCGCCCGAGATCCGCACGCCGTTGATCATCGTCCCGTTGGTGGATCCGAGGTCGACGACCGAGAAGCCGTTCCCGGAGCGCCGGACTTCGGCGTGACGGCGGCTGACGTTGTGGTCGGGCAGGGTGAGGTTGCTGTCGGACAAGCGTCCGATGGTGAGTGGCTTGTCGCGCAACTCGATCCGCTCACCCGATGGCAGCACGAGGGCGCCCAGCGGCGAGCCACCCGGAGACTGGCGCAGCTGCGACGCGATGCCGAACCGGCCCGGCTTGAGCGAGTTCTCGACCCGCAGCACCACGCTGACCGGCCCCATGAAGTGGTAGCCCTCCTCGCGGGCGTACTCGCGGGCGGCCTCGACGAGCTCGGTGCGCAGCGCATCCTCGATGTCGGCGAACCCGGCGTGGTCTTCCGGCGAGAGGTGGATCGTGAACTCATTGGGCACCATCCGGCGGCCTTTGACGTCGACAGACCGCTGATCGTCCATCTCGCGGATCAATCGGCGCCCGAGCTCGATCGGCCGGATGGTGTTGCTGGCACGGCGCGAGAACACGCCCTCGACCATACGCTCTAGCCGCCGTTCGAGAGATTGCATGCCCATCGTGGTGGTCGAGGCTACTGGCGTACTGGGTTGGGCGACCGCGCGCGAACAGCTAGCGTTCAAGCCTCCACTCGGGCGAGTGGCGGAATGGCAGACGCGCTGGCTTCAGGTGCCAGTGAGGGCAACCTCGTGGGGGTTCAAGTCCCCCCTCGCCCACCAAAAGCACCGCCACGTTGGGTCACCGTTGCGGACGCGCCGGCGCGGCGCGGCTGGGTGGTGAGGCGCGCGTGTCGAACTGCGTGCTGGCGAGCGCTCGTTCGGAGAGCGTGATCACGTCGAGCACCTCGCGGGCGATGTACGCGGTGGCTCCCCGTTCGATCGAGAGGGTGGTGACGATGCCCGCCTGACGCAGCTCGTCGAGCGCAGCGCTCGCTGCTGGGAACGACACACCGAGGATGCGAGCGAGCGTCGTCGCAGTCACCACCGGAGACTCGGGCAGCTGCGCGAGCAGCCGGGCGACCGCGGAGTCCGCGCGCGGTATCGGGCGCAAGCCGGCTGCGCTTCGATGAGCGCTGAGCCGCGCGGCCCAGTCGTCGCGGAGCGCGGCGATCTTGGTGACGAGGTCCTGGGACTGTTCGACCGCGATCGCTGCTGCGTCGACGAACGTGGCCAGCCACTCGTTGGTGGATGCGGTCGCCGCGTCGCTGCCGGGCGGTGACGAGTGCCGGAATGACGTGAGACCGGCGATGTAGCCGTCACGCAGCGTTGCCAGCACCAGACTGATCGGCAGCACCGCGCGATCGGTCAGGCCGCGGCGGGCGAGCACGGTGTGAATCAGGGCGCGCCCGACGCGACCGTTGCCGTCGGTGAACGGGTGGATCGTCTCGAATTGGGCATGGATCACGGCGGCCTGGATCAGAGGCGCGTGCGCCGCACCGTTGAGATAGCCGACGAGGTCGGTCATCAGCGCTGGGACGCGGTCGGGATCGGGCGGCACGTACGTGGCGTCGACCGGCGACCAGTTCGACGTGCCGATCCAGTTCTGAACGGAGCGGAGCCCGTGATGGCGGGGGTCGTCGGGCAGCAGCGACGTGTGCAGATCGACGATGTGGTCGACTGTCAAGGTCGGTGCCTCGGCCAGCTCGGTGGTGGCCCCGCGAACGATCGTCATGTTGTTGGCGACGAGCATGGCCTGGTCGCTGATCCCGCGGACGGACTCGGACTGCCCGAGCTCAGCGAGCGCCACCTGCTGCGCCGACGGTGCGATGCCCTCGATGCGTGAACTGGCGATCGCCTCGGACCGCAACAGGAAGCGGGCGATGCCGGCGAGACTCTCGGCTCCCTCGCCGTTGAGGCCGCGGATGCCTCGTTCAACGGCGGCCACCCGCCTGGACACGTCGGGGTCGACGGCCAGCGCAGTCCCGTCAATCATGTCGGGGACGTACCGGTGGTATGTCCCCGAACGCTGTTGCGAACGCGGGATGCCGGAGGCGACGTCGGACTCCCAGTGAGCCGGTTCCCATGTGGCCATTCAAGGATCCTTGTACCAGGTCGGGCTTGATCAAAGGATAACACGTCAACCTTTAACGAAGACGGATCGGGTGAAAGGAACCGATCGAACACGCGAGCGGCCTCGACTTCTACCGAATCAGAGTTCAATCCCCTCGCCCACCGTCAGTTCGAGAGCCCCTGGCCGACCGCTACAGTGCGACGCTCGATGCAGCTGACGCCGTTGTACCGGGCTCGGTTCACCTATCCGGAGGCGTGGTCGGCCGAGGTCGCCGACGACGATCGGTACCGGTGGCTCAACGACGTCGTGTGTGTCGGCACTGGCGAGGTGCGACCGACGGAGCTGCTCTCGTTGCAGTCTTCGGTTCTGCGGTCGCCTTACCTCGCGATGGCGTCAACGCGGCGCCGCTGAACTCCGCTGGATGGACGACGAACGCCACGGCGAGTCCTGCCAGTGTTCCGCGGGGTACCACCGCGACGGTGTCGGTCACGGTCAAGTCGTCGACCACGCGTCGGGGACTCGTCGACCTGGAGATCTACAGCTCGAGCGGCAGGGTGTACCAGCAGTTCTGGGACAACCACGGCGAAGTCGCCGAACAAGGCGGCGCATCGCGCCCTGATACACCGCTGACAACCGGTGGGAACGGTGCCCGTTCGCCCTCGGTTTCGTGGTGATGCACTCTTTCGTCATTCTCTATCGGCCGTGCGGCGGCATCACTTGAAGCGTCGGCGTCCCGATCAGGCCCCGGAACAGGCGCATCCGTCCAGCGTGAAGCGGGTGTCGGGTCAGCGGCGGTGGGTGCGAGGTCCGCGTCCGGCGATGGCTTGCAGTACCAGGAGGAGGAGCACCGCTCCGACCGCGGCGACCAGCACGGTGCGGATCGAGAACTCGTCGAGGGCGCGCCCGTCGACGGCTTGCATCAGCGCCCCGCCGATCAGGGCACCGAGGATCCCGACCACGACGGTGTAGATGCAGCCACTGCGTTCGTCGCCCACGATCCAGCGCGCCAGGACGCCCGCCAGGAGTCCCGTTGCGGTCCACGCCACGATGCTGCCCATCGGCGCGAAGGTAGCCGGGCGACGTTCAGAGGATCGCTCCGGGTGACGGGCCTACAGTCCGACGCCAATGACCCCGACGCCAATGACATGGTGGGAGGCGTTGCTGCTGGTCGGCGGAGGTCTGCTCGCCGGCACGATCAACGCCGTCGCCGGAGGTGGATCGATCCTCACCGTGCCGTTGCTGGTGCTCGCGGGGGTTCCTGGCAACGCCGCCAACGGCTCGAACCGGGTCGGGATCCTCACCTCGAACGCCGCCGCCGCGGTGTCGTTCCGGCGCCTCGGTGTGCGCGGCCTGCGAGCCGCACTCCCGATCCTGGTGCCGGTCGTCGTCGGCGCGATCGTCGGTTCGTTCACGATCGGGAGGGTCACCGACGAGGGCTTCGAGCGGTTCTTCGGGTTCCTCGTCTTCCCGTTGGTGATCCTGTCGCTGCGAACACCGAAGGTGCGCGTCGACGCCGAGCCGTGGAGCCGCCGGGCGACGCTCGTCGTGTTCACGACGATCGGCCTCTACGGCGGCGCGGTGCAGGCCGGGATCGGCCTCGTGCTCCTCGCCGCACTCACCCGCGCCGGGTACGAGCTCGTCCTCGCCAACAACATCAAGGTCGTCGTCAACCTGAGCATCACCGTCGTCGCGCTTCCGTTCTTCATCGCCCGCGGTGAGGTCGACTGGATCCCGGCCCTGATCCTGGCTGCTGGTTTCACCGCCGGCGGATGGGTGGGTGCCCACGCCGCGGTCAGGGGCGGGGAGCAGTTCTTGCGCTGGGCGATGGTCGCCGCGGCGATGCTCCTCGCCGGTCGACTGATCGGGTTCTACGGCTGACGAGGCGGGTCGACGCCGCGACGCGGTCTGCCGCGGCTCGCCGTCATGGTCTCTCGCGCACGGTCTGGTCGTACGCCGCGATCACGGCGACGATCGCCAGGCCGACGAGCGCGGTCATGCCGACGACGGTCACCGCGTGGAGGTCGCCGTCGGCATCGCCGGGGTTGGCGAATGCTGGGCCGACGGGAGAATCTCCGATTTCGAGCAGTGCCGTCACGGCCATCCAGACGACTGGCAACATCCCCCCGATCGCGACGCCGAGGCCCCATCGGCGCACCTGCAGGAAGCCGATCACGCCGGCGAGGGCAAGGAGGGCGACCTGCGCGAGGCGGCCGGCGAGGTAGGCGGTGGGCTGGTCGAACGTGCCACCAGCCGAGCTCCAGTTGTTGCGGAACGTGGCCGTTCCCTCGGGGACGAGTGGGCCGCCGGCCGCGATCAGCGCGCTCGACCGCACCCAGCGCCGCGATCCACGGGTTCAGACCGGAACGGCCGTCGTTGCCGGCGTACGCCAACGAGACCACGAACACCGCGCCCCCGATCAGGATCGTCGCCAGCAGCAGCCAGTACCCCAGATCACGGGTGATCGTGACCGTGAACGACTCGGTCGTCGGCGCGTCGACGGCGATCGTGGCCGCCTGCAGCGGCTGCTCGACGAGCCCGATCACCAGCGCCGCCCAGCCGGCGAGGGCCAGCCCGGCCCCGCCCGCCAGCCCGGCGCCCCACCGGATCCCGAACCCGGCGACGACGGCTCCGACGAGCAGCGAGGCGACGCCGATCAGGCCGGCGACTTGGAGGTTCGAGCCGAGATCGTCGACGAGCCAGTCGCCGGTCTCGAAGGTCGGCGTGGTGGCGTCGGTCGCAATCGTGGCGAGGGTGGCGAACACGCCGACGAGGGCGACGATCGCGGCGACGATGCTCGTCCCCGTCACCACGCCGAAGCGGAACCGGTAGCGCCGCAGCTCTTCCGGATCGATGATCGGCATCTCGGTGGTCCTGGTGGCGCTCTGCGCCGGGCGGGCGTACGCGGCGGTGACCTGCTCGGCGGTGACCGGGACCCGATGCGGTGCCACGGGGGGTGCTGAACGCGCGGTCGACGTCGCGGGTGCGGTCGGTGTGGGCGGCGCGGCCGGTGCCGGGCGCACCGTCGGGTGGGTGATGTCGTCCGGTACGTCCGACGCGAAGTCGTAGACCTGCTTCGGCTGCTCGCGT
The DNA here is from genome assembly GCA_963776935.1 of Ilumatobacteraceae bacterium. Classification (GTDB taxonomy): domain Bacteria; phylum Actinomycetota; class Acidimicrobiia; order Acidimicrobiales; family Ilumatobacteraceae; genus JALOLG01. Next base: position 103,960 of record CAVZOP010000005.1, read on the forward strand.
TGACGAGTGACGGTGGGAACGACGCCCGTCACCGCCTGGGTGACCGGCAACTGTCCGGTGATCGAGGGGGTGATGGTCGGGTTGATCAGCGGGTCGGGACCCGCCGGCAACGGCCGGATGAGCTCCTGCGTGGGGTCGGTCACGCCGGTGAGCGAGACGCCACAGTCACCGCAGAACCGCTGCTTCGGCTGCACCTCCACGCCGCACCGATGGCAGAACATGGTCCGAATGGTAAGCGGCCTCGGGCACCAGTTGTCCGTCGGCTTCATCCGAGCGTGCGGATCTCAGCAGACTCGGCGTTCATGACCGGCCGATTCGCGCCCTCGCCGACTGGTGAGCTCCACCTCGGCAACCTCCGCACGGCGCTCGTCGCCTGGCTGGCGGCGCGCTCGACGGGTGGCGGGTTCATCGTCCGCATGGAGGACCTCGACCGGGTGACGTCGTCGGTCGAGCACGAGCGTCGACAGCTCGCCGACCTCGCCGCGATCGGGCTCGACTGGGACGGTGACGTGGTGCGTCAGAGCGAGCGATTCGAGCGCTATCGCCAGGCGATCGGAGTGCTCGACGAACGGGGGCTCGTCTACCCGTGCTACTGCACCCGGCGCGAGATCCGGCGGGAGATCGAGGCCGCCGCCAGCGCGCCGCACGGAGTGCTGCCACCCGACGGCTACCCGGGGACGTGTCGCGATCTGACGAGCACCGAACGGGCGGAGCGCGAGGCGGTCGGTCGACCGGCCGCGCTGCGGCTGCGCACCGAACACCAGGAGGTCGAGGTCGTCGACCTGGTCGCGGGCACCTTCCGCGGGAGGGTCGACGACGTCGTGCTGCAGCGGGGCGACGGAGTGCCGGCGTACAACCTGGCCGTGGTCGTCGATGACGCCGCCCAGGGCGTGACACAGGTGGTGCGCGGCGACGACCTGCTGTCGTCGACGCCGCGCCAGGTGTTGCTGCAACAACTGCTCGAGCTGCCGACGCCCGAGTACATGCACGTACCACTCGTGCTCGGGCCCGACGGCGAGCGTCTCGCCAAGCGTCACGGTGCGGTGACGCTGTCGCAGCTCGCGCAACGGGACGTCTCCGCGTCCGACGTCACCACCCGGCTGGCCAGGTCGCTCGGCTTTGCGGAGCCCGTGGATCGTCTCGGAGTGCGAGAACTGCTCGAGTACTTCGACCCGTCGATGCTGCCGCGGAATCCGGTCACGCTCGGCGAGTTGCTGGGGAGCTGACGCCGGCGCCGTGTTCGAGGTGCCCGGACCATCGGGTGACGCCCGGGCTAGGCTGGAAGCCCGTGCGAGTACGCGTCCTGATGCCCCCCTTGATCGGCGCGACGCTCCTCACCCTGGCAGCGTGCGCAACGACGTCGGTCACCGCGCCTGGGCTCGACGACGCCGATGCGGCGCCGACGCCGACGGTGCCGCTGGCGCCGGTCACCGACCTCGTGACGGTCGCCCCGACCGACCCACCGACGACCACCGCGGTGCCGACCACGACGACCATCGTCGAAACCACGACGACGGTGGCCGAGACCACCACGACGGCGGTGGTCGAGACCACCACGACGACGACGCTGCCACCCGGCGTCGTCCCCGTTGCGGCGGCCGCCGAGCCGATCGTGGCCGTTGGCACGCGCAGCGGGGCCGACACGGCGAAGGCGCAGTGGCGGCTGCTCGAGCTCGGGTTCTGGGTGCAGAACGCCGACGGCGAGTACGGCCTCACCACCCGCCAGGCGGTGATGGCGTTCCAGAAGTACTACGGCCTGGCAACCGACGGCGTGCTCGGCGAAGAGACGGCTGGGTGGCTGACGGCGATCACCGAACGCCCACGGGCGCGCGCCGATGCCGGCACGCTCGTCGAGATCGACAAGGCCAAGCAACTGCTGTTCTTCGTGATCGACGGGCGCACGGAGTGGATCCTCAACACGTCGACCGGCAACGGTGAGCCGTACGAGGAGGAAGACAAGAACACCCCGGGCGAAGTGATCAAGGGTGTGTCGATCACGCCCAACGGGCTGCACAAGGTCTACCGCGAGCGCGCCGAAGGTTGGTGGCCCGGCGATCTGGGCGAGATCTACCGGCCCAAGTACTTCAGCGGTGGCGCCGCCGTGCACGGATCCAACAGCATCCCCGACTACCCGGCGTCACACGGTTGCGTGCGGGTCAGCGTGCCGGCGATGGACTGGGTCTGGGAGGTCGACCTGATGCCGCAGGGCACCCCCGTCTGGGTCCACGAAGGCGCGTAACCCACTGATCTCATGAAGTTGCGGCGCCCTGACGACGCCGAAACTTCACGAGATGAGAGTTGGTCGCGGATGGGGCAGACTGCCATGTGTGTTGCCCGAGATCGGTGAACTGAGACCCTGGACCGACCCTGAGGTCGTGAGCATCGGTCGCCTCCCGATGCGGCCGCCGACCGTCGCCTACGCCGACGTTGCGAGCGCCCGGGTGGCGGATCGGGCCGCCTCGCCGTTTTGGCGGTCGCTCGATGGTCGGTGGAAGTTCCGCCTCGCCGAGCACCCCGACCGGGTACCGGCGGCGTGGGTCGGCCGCGCCGTCGACGACGACCGCCGCTGGACGACGCTGGCGGTGCCCGGCAACTGGACCGTGCAGGGGGTGGGCGATCATCCGCACTACACCAACGTCCAGATGCCGTTCGACGGGCCGCCACCGCGGCTGCCCGACCGCAACCCGACCGGTGTGTACCGGCGAACGTTCACGGTGCCGCGGGAGTGGCGCGGCCGGCGGGTCGTGTTGCACGTCGGCGGTGCCGACAGTGTGCATGCGATCTACGTCAACGGGCAGTTCGCCGGGTACGGAACCGACAGCCGGCTGGCGAGCGAGTACGACATCACGTCGCGTCTGGTGTCCGGCCGCAACGATCTGGCGATCGTCGTCGTGCGCTACAGCGCCGACAGCTACGTCGAGGATCAGGACCAGTGGTGGATGGCGGGCCTGCACCGCGAGGTTGCGCTCATCAGTCGCGGCACGACGACCCTGGCGTCGTTGGTCTGCGACGCGGGATTCCGTGTCGCCGACGGCGCCGGCACGGTCGACGTGAGGGCCACCGTCGGAGGGACGCACGCGCCGTCGGAGGGCTGGGTGGTCCGCACGACCGTCGAGACGCTCGGCGGCCGCCGGCTGGCACCTTCGATCACAACGAGGGTCCCGCATCGCTTCGCCGAGCCGTACGTGTTCCGCGGTCACGTCGCGTCGAGCCGGTTCGAGCTCGCCGGCGTCGATCCGTGGTCAGCCGAGCGGCCGACCCGGTACCGCGTCGTCGCCGAACTGATCGATCCAGGCGGGGTCGTGGCCGAGGTCCACGCCCAGGTGATCGGGTTCCGCAGCGTCGAGACGCGCGATGGCGACTTGTTGGTCAACGGTCGGCGGATCTGGATCCACGGCGTCAATCGCCACGACCACCACCCCGACCGCGGCAAGGCGGTGACGGTCGACGACATGCGTGACGACCTGCTCGCCATGCGTCGCCACAACATCACCGCGGTGCGCTGCTCGCACTACCCCAACGACCCGCGGTTCCTCGACCTGTGTGACGAGTTGGGCATGTACGTGATCGACGAGTCGAACATCGAGAGCCACGCCTACAACACGAGCCTCTGCGACGATCCCCGTTACCGCTCGGCGTGGTTGGCGCGCGGGTCCCGGATGGTCGAGCGCGATCGGAACCACGCGAGCGTCATCATGTGGTCGCTCGGGAACGAGTCCGGCTACGGCGTCAACCACGACGCCCTCGCCGGCTGGATCCGTGCCGCCGACCCCGGGCGGCCGTTGCACTACGAGGACGCGATCCGCCAGCGCGGCTGGACGACGGGCGGCATGAACGTCACCGACGTCGTCTGTCCGATGTACCCGCCGATCGCCGACGTCGCCGCCTACGACGGGCAGCGCCCGTTCGTGCTGTGCGAGTACAGCCACGCGATGGGCAACTCGAACGGGTCGCTCGCCGACTACTGGGACGTGATCCTTTCGACCCCGCGGCTGCAGGGCGGGTTCATCTGGGAGTGGAAGGACCACGGCATCCGCACCGTGCTCCCGAACGGGAAGCGTGGGTTCGCGTACGGCGGGCAGTTCGGCGAGGATCCGCACGACGGGAACTTCGTCGCCGACGGGTTGATGTCGTCGGACCTCGTGCCGCACCCGGGCATGCAGGAGGTCGCCTGGGTCTACCGGCCGGTCGCCGTCACCAGGGCGGGTCGGGGCAAACTGCGGGTCGAGAACCGCCAGGCCTTCACCGGTCTCGACTGGCTCGCCGCCACGTGGGAGCTCATCGTCGACGGCGACGTGGTCGGATCGGGAACGCTCGAGATCCCCGACGTCGAAGCGCTCGGCGTCGCGACGGTCGCGCTCCCGTGCGAGGTACCCGACGGCGCCGACGCCCACCTGTCGATCCGCTTCACCCAGCGCGGGGCGACGCCGTGGGCGGACGCCGGTCACCTCGTGGCGTGGGACCAGGTCGAGCTGCGCCGGCCTCCAGCGCGGCGAACGCCGACACTCGTGGCGTCGCGTCCGGTCGGACGCGAGCTCGCATCGCCGGTGGAGTTGTGCATCTTCCGCGCGCCCATCGACAACGACGGCTACAAGATCCTGCGCGAGCTCAGCCGGCGGATGGGCATTGGTGGCACGTCGCTCGAGAAGTGGTTGGCGAGCGGGCTGGACCAGCGTCCGGCCGACGAGGTCGTCGAGCACGTCCATCGGGTCGAGGTCGGCGATGACGGCTCGGAGGTCCACGCTCACACGGTGGTCGTGCCGCCGGACCTCGACGACCTCGCTCGCGTCGGGGTGACGTTCCGACTGCCTGGCCGGTTCCGGTCGGTCCGCTGGTACGGCCGGGGGCCGCTCGAGAACTACCCGGATCGCAACCGCGGGGCAGTCCTCGGCGTGTGGTCGGGGCCGATCGACGATCCCCCGTACCTGGTGCCACAGGAGTTCGGGCTGCGGACCGACTGCCGGTGGTTCGAATGCGTCGACGAGGCGTCCGACCGAGTGGTGCGGATCGAGGCCCTGTCACCGGGCGCGCTGCACTGCTCGGCGACGCACTACACGACAGCGGATCTCTTCGCCGCCCCCCACGAGACCGACCTCGTGCCGCGGCGCGAGGTGGTCGTGCACGCCGACGTCGCGCACCGTGGCCTCGGCACCGCCAGCTGCGGGCCCGACATCCTCGAGCGCTACCGGGTCACGCCGGGCACGTACCGGTTCACGTACCGCTTGGTGGCTGGCGATCGGGCGGTGCCGGGTCGTGCCGGTCGAGGAACGTCTCGCCGCGCGGCGACAACCGGTACCCGACGAGGAGGCTCTCGGTGAGGCCCAGCGCCTTGAGCTTGCGGACGTCGGCCTTGAAGCCCTTCGTCTCCTGACCGAGCGATGCCGCCAGGTCCGGAGCGCGGATCGCCGGTCGGGCTCGGATCAGCTCGAGCACCGCCCGTGTCCACGGCTCGTCCCGGGCTCGGTCGAGGCGATCGAGACGCGCACCGATGGCGGCGAGCTGGTCGGCGTCGAGGTCGGCGTCCTCGCGGAGCGCGATGCGGGGATCGTCGCCGACGTGACGGAGCTGGACGCGGTACACCAGGCCCTCGGTTCGTCGCGCCAGGTCGTTGCGCAGCGCTTCGACCGATCCGTACCCGGCCCGGCGCGCGTCATCGACCGTGATCTCCGACTCGGCGACGACGTCGACGGCATCGATGGCCAACACCCCCACCGCGGTGTTCAGGGTGCCGCCCGCTCGGACCGTCGGCTTGCGCCACCTGCGGAAGGCGAGATCGACTTCGCCGCCGACGATCCGGTCGAGCGCGTCGCGCCTGATCAGCACGTCACGACTCCGTGCGTGGAACCGTCGACTCCCGCCGGCGCACGCGCAACGCGCGGTCGTCGGCCGTCAGGCAGCGGCCCGTCTCGAGGTCGAAGCGCCAGCCGTGGAGCGTGCACACGAGCTCGCAGCCCTCGATCTCACCGAACACGGCGAGGTCGGCGTTGCGGTGCGGGCACCGGCGTTGCACGATCCAGTCGCCGAGCTCGATGTCGGGTTCGACCTCGGTCGGGGGATCGAGCCTCCACAACGCCTCGGCCTCGGCGCGGCGCATGCGCTCGACCGACAGCGACTTGAAGAAGTTGTAGAGGTACTCGTTGAACTCGCCGTCGCGCCACGCCCTGAAGCGACACGACAGGAACAACGAGTTGCTCCAGTCGACGGCGCGCCGTGCCACGACCGTCTCGACGAGGTCGCGGGCGATCTCGAACCGGAACGAATAGGCGTCACCGTCGTAGGCGCGCACCTCGCCGGCCGGGAAGTCGATCAACAACTCGAGGTCGCCGGCGCGGAACAGGCAGTTGGCTCCGACCGCGTTCCGCAGTGTCGGCGCCATCGCCAACAGTGGCTCCCACCACGCCTTCAACGTCGCGAGGAGGTCCGTGTTCGGCGTGTCCCAGCTGTGGTGCAACTCGTCCAGCCATCCCTGCCAGTCGGCTCGGTAGCGGTCGAGGTAGGCCGCCTTGTCGTCGTAGATCGCGTCGATGTCGGAGGCGGGGATCGGATGGACGACCTCGATCGCATCCGGGGAGATCTCGATCGTCGTGCCGGGGATCGCCAGCACGCCATGACGGCCGGCGTTCGCGAGCCGATCGATGAACGCCCGCTGGTCGGGGAAGATCGACAGCTCGTCACCGCGAATCATGTTGAGGTGCGACAGTTCGTCGTCGAGGAAGACCGGCGGGCCGGCGCTGGGGACCACGGCTCGGGCGTCGATCGCCTCGACGTACCGCATCGCTCTGGCGAACTGGCTCTCGACCTTGGCCTCGCACAGCACCCGCTTCTCCGCGTCGGGCATGTCGTACACCATCGGGTACCAGATCGCGCCGGAGTACTGCAACCAGTGCAGGTCGACCGGACCATGGGCGTTGAGTGCGTCGAGATCGGACGTCCGGCAGTCGTTCTGGTTCACGAGGCGGGTGACGCCGTCGGACACCACCATCGCCGAGTCGCCACCCGGGCCATCGGTGATCGACGTCTCGACGTGGATCGCGATCGTGAGCCCGGGCGCCAGTTCGAGCTCCTCACCGTCGGTGGTGCGGATGAACTCCGTGAACCCGAGCTGGCGAAGCGTGCGCTCCTGTTCCCGCGTCGGGTAGCCGGGCAGCAGGATCGGGATGTCGCGGCGCAGGTGTTGGCGCAGCCACGCCTCGTCGTGGTGATCGGCGTGGAGGTGCGTGACGTAGAGATAGTCGGCGTGCTCGATGCGGTCACGGAGCTCGTCGTCGAGCTGGTCGTTGCGCGGGAACACGAACCACGAACCGAAGAACGCCGGCACGAACCATGGATCGCACAGGATCGACCCGGCGGCGGTTTCGATGAGGATGCCGGCGTGGCCGATCGAGGTCGCGCGCATGCGCCGGCGCGTCAGGCGACCGGCGGATCGGTGTACTGCTGACCGGCCCGCGAGACGTGCTCGGTCCACTGGTTGCCGTCCCAGTACCGAAGCTCGAAGCGACCGGACGGATCGGCGTACCACCCCGCTGGTGCTGCGGACGCGGCGGCGGCAGTGGTCTGCTCGGCGGCCGCGGCTTCGGAGCCGGCACCGGAATCGCTCGTGGCCGCGGTGTCGTAGCCCGTGGCGGCGGCGGCGGTGGCCCCGGTGTCGTAGCCGGTGGCCGCGGCCCCGGACTCGTAGCCGGTGTCGGCCGCGTCGGGGGTCGCCGCCGTGGTCTCGCCGGTGTCGTAGCCGGTGGCGGCGACCGCGCCGGAGCTGGTGCCGGTGTCGTAGCCCGTTGCCGCGGTGTCGTACCCGGCGGTCGTGGATCCGAGTTGCGGTTCGGCGGCGGCGCCGGTGTCAGCACCCGCAGTTTCCGAGGTGTCGCCGTACCCGCTGGACGTGTCGACGTAGGGCGTGGGTTCGGGCGACGCCTCGGCGACCCCGACACTGGCGGCCGGCGGGCTGGCCGGCTCGGGAGCGACGGCCCAACCGGCCGGTTCCTCCACCGCCGGCGCCTCGGCGACGGGCTCGGGTTCCCACACGGGTGCCGGTTCGTCGACGGGTTCGATCTCCTCGACCTCTTCGGCGGCGTAGCTGGGGGTCGCGTCGGCCGCGACCGCCAACACTGGAGTGGCGGTGTCGCCAACGGCGGTGGCGGTGTCTTCCGAACCGGTATCCCACGACGGCGCCGGCTCGGTGGCACTCCCCTCACGACTGAGGTAGGCAGTGATGTTGGTGCCCGCCGGCACGATGGCAACGACGTCCCAACCGGCGGCCGATTTCTCGGTGAGCTTGTCGGCAAGCGACGCCGCGTCGTACGACGAAACGCTGATCGAGGTGAACTCGTGCATGGCTCGGAACCCTAGCGACTGTTGAGGCCATCGAGGGCACGTCACACCCCCCGGCCTGGATTGACTCTGTCAGTTGAGTGCGTCGTCCAGGTCGGCGTCGCCGGGCGTGCCGTCGAACACCAGAGCGCCGTCGCGCAGTGCGACGAGCCGCTCACTCTCGGCGATCGTGGCGAGCTCGTGCGTGGCGATCACGAGCGTGGCGCCGTCGCCGTGGGCGACACGGAACAGCTCGAGCAGTGCCTCGCGGCCCGCTCGGTCGAGTCCGACGAACGGCTCGTCGACGACCATCACCTCGAACGGGCGGACGAACGCCAGGCAGATCGCGGCCTTCTGGCGTAGGCCACGGCTGAACGTCGACGGCAGGTCGTCGGCGCGTTCGGTGAGCCCGGTCGCGTCCAGCAGCGCATCGGCGCGCGGCTGCCACTCCGCCCTCCCGTGCAGCCGGGCGACGTATTCGAGGTGCTCGCGCACCGAGAGATCGTCGTAGAAGACCGGCTGATCGGCGAGGTGGGCGAGTCTGGCTCGCGCCTCGATCGAGCCTGCCGGATGTCCTGCCACCAACGCGCTGCCGGCCGACGGTTCGAGCATCCCGCTGAGCAGCCTGATCAACGTCGTCTTGCCGCTTCCGTTGTGTCCGATCAGCGAGACGCGCTGGCCGGCGGGGACGACGAGGTCGAGCGGTGCCAGCGCCAGGGCTCCGCTGTAGTCCTTCGTCAGCCCGTCGGTGGCGATCGCGACCGGGGATGCGCTCACATCTTCGCTCCGGCGACAAAACGCTCCCACGCGACGCGCCATCGATCGCGGCGCGTCACCCACCAGCCGATGGCTGCCACGCCGAGCGCGATCCCGACGATCGAGCGGACGACCGTCGCCGATCCCGGTTGCTCCCGCGCGGCGAGCACCGGGAGCGCGGCGAGGGTGCTGACCGCCACGGGAATGATCACCCGCATCGCGCTGCTGAACCCGGCGAACTCGGGAGGCACGAACGCCGATTCGGCGACGACGGGACTCGGAGCGTCACGAACGGTGCTCACGACTGCTCCGGCCATGCCGAGCAGCGCGACCGGATAGGCCAGCGTGAACGCGGCTGCCGCGGCGTCGGGCTCGATCACCGCGACGACTCCGGCCCCGAGTGCGGCGAACGGCACGAGCATGCCGGCCGAGGCGACGAGCAGGTTGAGGTGCAGCCAACCGCGGGCGACCGGGAGTCCGTCGGTGAGCCCCGGTTGATCGATTTCCTGTGAGAGCGGTTCGACCGCCTCCAGGCCGATCAGGAACAGCAGGATGCCCATGGCGACGAACGCCGGCGTGGTGCCGCGCACAACGGCGACCGCCGCCAGGCCGATCGCGCCGGCAAGACCCGTCATCCGACCGAGCCGACCGGCTGGTGTGCGGGCGATGCCGTGCCAGCTTCTCCGCCAGATCGCGCCGCGGGCCGTTCCGCGAGCCTGGGCGAAGGCGCAGCCACGGGTTTCGCCGCGCACGTTCGTTGCGCAACTGGCGGCGCAGGAGCACCACCGTGCGGAGGTCCTGCATCGTGACCGCGAACCGCAGTTGCGACACCAGGTCGCCGCGGCGGGCGAGCGGCTCGACCCGTAGTCGGCCGACGAGGAGACAGGCGATGAGGACGAGTGCGAGCGTCGCGCCGACGGCGACGAGATCGCCGGATCGCTGGTCGTACCCCCAGAGCGCGATTTGCCCGAAGCGGTCGCCAGGGCCCGTGACATCGCCGACGATGGCGACCGCCTGCCACACGACGAACACGATCGCCAGTGCGGTCGCGATCGGGCGCGATGCCCGCAGCCCATGGGTGATCGTGGCCACGGCGACGAACACGAGGCCGACGAGCGCGCCGGCCAAGGCGCCGCTCGCGGTCCACGCCGCAGCCGACCCCGGCAGCCGTTGGGCGGCCAGCACCCCCCCGATGCCGCCGACGATCGACGCCGTGAACGCGGCCGAACGCAGCCGCTGCACGAGCGGGCGGGTCAACACGCTGCGCCGCGCGATGGGTGCGAGCAGGAGGTGGCGCACGTCTGCGGCTTCGATCGAGAGTGGGCCACCGTCGCTCCCGCTGCGCAGGCCGAGGGCGGCGGCGAGCACGGCCACCATGCCGACCACGGCCGGGCCGTCGTTGAACACCGTTGCGATCTGCGACGGGGTGGCCTCGGCGTCGCCGACCTGGTCGCTCAGCACGATCACCGCGCTCCCGCCGAAGATCGCTGCGATGTAGACCCGGTAGGCGAGATCGAACCATTCGACGTCACCCAGCCGGCGCGCCCGCCGCGTGCGCCGGAGGTCGGAGAGCGCGTCGTGCATGCGGGCCGAACGTTACCTGTGAGGATCAGGGCGTCGACCTTCGCCGATCGTCGCGCGACGCGACGGTCGTGCGGTCTCGGAGCCGCGATCACGCCCCATACTTGGTGCCCGTGGACGTCGAAGCGGTCGAGATCTTTGCCTCGATGCTTTCCATCGTCGCGCTCGGCGGCGCGGTGCTGCTCGTCGTCGCCCGCCTGCTGTCGTCTCGTGTTGCCTTTGCCCGCCAGGCCGGTTCGGCCGTCGCCGACGCCGCACCATGGCTCTCGTTTCTCGTTGCCGCCGGTGCCACTGCGGGCAGCCTCTACTTCTCCGAGGTCGCCAACTTCGTGCCGTGCCGGTTGTGCTGGTTCCAGCGCACCGCGATGTACCCGCTGTCCGTCATCCTGCTGGTCGCCGCGATCCGCCGTGACCGAGGGGCGCGCTTCTACGTCGTCCCGTTAGCCGCGATCGGGGCGCTCGTCGCCTCGTACCACTACCTGCTCGAGTGGAAGCCGTCGCTCGAGGGCGGTGCGTGCGCGGCCGTCGGGCCGGCGTGCGCGGACATCTGGTTCCGTGAGTTCGGCTTCGTGACGCTCGCCTTCATGGCGCTCGCCGGCTTCATCACCATCATCGTGTTCTCGCTCGTGACGTTCCCGGACGCGAGCCACCCAGATCCCCGTCAACGATCGGAGCTCCCGTGAACCGCAACAAGACGCCCCTGGTCGTCGCCATCGTTCTCGTTGTCGTCGCCATCGTCGCGGTTGCGGCCGTCGTCGTGACCGGCGGCGATGACGACGATGGCGAATCACCGGCCGCAACCGATGGCGGGACCGGGTCGCTTCCCGACGAGTTGGTCGGGGAGATCCGCCCGGTCACCGTCGAAGGGTCGGCGCTCCCGCCGCTGCCGCAGTCGGGTGATGACCCCGCCGTCGGACTCACCGCTCCTGTGCTCACCGGCGAGAGCTTCGACGGGTCGGCGGTCACGACGGCGTCGGAGGGCGGGCCGGTGATGGTCGTCGTCGTCGCCCATTGGTGCCCGCACTGCAACAACGAGATCCCTCGACTGCTGGAACTGGAGGACGCCGGACGCTTCCCCGACGACCTCGCGATCGTCGCCCTCAGCACGGCCGTGAGCCCTGACCGGCCGAACTTCCCACCGTCGGAGTGGATCGTCGACACGGGCTGGCCATGGCCGGTGATGGCCGACGGCTACGACTTCACGAACCAGACCTTCGTCGGTGCCAGTGCCCTCGGCGTCAGCGGCTTCCCGTTCATCGTCGTCGTCGGCGCCGATGGCACCGTGCACGGGAGGTGGTCGGGTGAGTCCGACCCCGACGACTTCATCGCCAAGCTCGACGCCGCGCTCGCGGCGTAGGCGTCGACCCCTTCACGGTCGATAGCCGACCCTCGCGGCCAGCGCCGGGGTGACGCCCCACAGCGCGGCGAGACGCTCCGCCGCGGCGGCCGCGGCGGGATCGGGACGGCCGGTGCGAATCGCGCGGATCATCAGGTTCTTGGCGGTGTGATCGGTCGAGACGAACTCGATGACGTCGGTGCGGTACCCGTGGGCGCGCAGCAGCTCGGCGCGCAGCGAGTCGGTGAGGAGGTCGCCGAGGCGTTCGCGCACGATGCCGTGGCGCAGCAGCGGCGCGTACTCGGGCGGCGCGGCTGCGTTGTCGATCTGGCGCCTGCAGGTCGTGTTGGCAGCACGGTGCCGCCAGCACGTAGCGCGACTGCCAGTCGATGGCGCGGGCGAGCGCGTCGTCGGTCGCGGTGTCACACGCGTGCAGGGCGAGCACCAGGTCGGGTGGCTCGGCCGGCTGGTGGTCGGCGATCGCCCCTGACTCGAATCGCAGTCCGTCCCACCCGAGACCCGCGACCGTGGCGTTCAGACGGTCGATCAGATCTGTCTTGGTGTCGATGCCGGTCATCGTCACCGCACAGCCGCGCATCTCGGTCAAGTAGTGGTAGGTGGCGAGGGTCAGCACGCCTGCGCCGCATGCCGAGGTCGACGGCACGGATCGTCGCACCGTCACCGGTGTCCACGTTCCGGTCCTCGAGCGTGTGCGACAGGATCTCCACGAAGCGTTCGACCTGGCGGTGCTTGGCCCGTGCCGTCGGTTTGATGCGGCCGTGCTCGTCCGTGATCCCGACCGCCCGGAGAAACGGTGACGCCTCGTCGATCAATCGCGACTTCGGCCGGTCGTGGTCGGTGGCGATGGTGCTCGCGCTGGGGCGGTGGCGTACGAGTCGTGCCGCTCCCGCGCGGGAGTGGCTGAGCTGCAAGTCGGCGGCGAGCGTGCGCACGAAGATGGACGCGAAACCGGCCTCGAACAGCTCAGTCCAGCCGTGGCTCGAGCTCGGCGGGCTCGAGGTTGGTGACGACGGTCGTCCGCCCGTCGAACACCGAAAGCTGGAAGCGGCGCCCCGCCTTGAGATCGACCGGGCGCAACGTGACCCGCTCCGCCGCCGGAGTCGTCCCCGGCAGCGCACCCGACCACGTGGCCGAGACGAAGCCTTCCGGGTCGGTGATGGCGTCGATCAACACCTCGGTCGGCGCAGCTCGCGGCGACTCGCGCTCCATCGTTCAACAGTATGGGGACGAACCGGGCGGTCGGCGCCGCGCTCATCGCCAGGCCGCCGGGCACTCCATGTGGTCGGTGACCGCGCAATCGTCGCCGAACACGACGAAGCGGTCGAAGCCCCGCAGGAACCAGCGATCGTGAGTGACGGCGATGACCGTCCCGTCGAAGCGATCGAGTCCGGCTTCGAGGGCCTCTGCCGAGACCAGGTCGAGGTTGTCGGTCGGCTCGTCCAGCAGCAGCAACGTCGCGCCCGAGAGCTCGAGCAGCAGGATCTGGAATCGCGCCTGTTGCCCGCCCGACAGCGTCTGGAACGGCTGGTGGGCGCACGCCTGGATCTCGTAGCGGCGGAGCATGCCCATCGCCGGCCCGAGCACCACGTCGTGGTCGTGGAGGATCTCGACGAGCGTGCGACCGATCCACTCGGGATGGTCGTGGGTCTGGTGGAACAGGCCGGGCACGACACCCGCGCCGAGCCGCCACTTCCCGTCGTGCTCGGTCGGGTAGCCGGCCAGCAGGCGGAGGAAGTGGCTCTTGCCGACACCGTTGCCCCCGAGCACCGCGACCCGCTCGCCGTACCAGAGCTCGAGGTCGAACGGATCGGTGAGTCCGAGCAGCTCGAGGCCCTCGATGATCACGGCGCGCTTGCCGGTGCGGGCGCCCCGCAACCGGACGTCGATCTTCTGCGCGCGCGCCTGCGTCGGCCGCTCGTTCTTCTCGATGAACAGGCGCAGCCGGCTCTCGGCGGCCTTGAGCTTCGGCGCGAACGTGTCGCTGATCTTGGCCCGGCGAGCCATCTCGGCGACCAGCTCCTCGAGCCGCTTGCGTTCGTCGTCGTAGACGGCACGATCGTGTTCGAGGCGTTCGTGCAGCGCCGCCCGGGCCTCGGCGTAGGTCGCGAAGCCGGCACCGTGGGTCCACGTGCCCTCGGCCTCGACCGTCACGATCTTGGTCGACGAGGCAGCGAGGAGCTCGCGGTCGTGGCTCACGAACAGCACCGTCTTGCGGCTCGATCGCAGCTCGCGTTCGAGCCACCGCTTGGCCTGGACGTCGAGGAAGTTGTCGGGCTCGTCGAGCACGAGCACGTCGTCCTCGCCGCGAAGCAGCGCTTCCAACGCGAGTCGCTTCTGCTCGCCACCACTCAGCGTCGTGAGCGGCCGGTCGGCGACGTCTCGGAAGTCGGCGTCGAGGGCTCGGCCGGCGCACTCGTCCCAGAGCACCTCGGCGTCGTAGCCACCGGCGTCGCCCCACTCGGCGAGCGCCGTCGCGTAGCGCATCGGATCGGCGGCGGCGTTGGCGTGCGCGGTGTCGAGCCGCATCGCCGCCGCGGCGGATGCGTTCCGGGGAGATCGACACGAGCAGGTCGCGCACGGTGCGGATGGCACTCTCCAGCGCCGGCGGTGCCGACGAGTTGGCGCATGACGCCGAGCCGTCCCTCGATCGACACCGTGCCGGACGTGGGCGAGGTGTCGCCGCACACGATGCGCACGAGCGTCGACTTCCCGACCCCGTTGGCGCCGACGAGCGCCACCCGTTCGCCGTTGCCGACCGCGAAGCTGACGTCGCGGATCAGCTCGACGCCGCTCGGCAACTTCCAGCCGACATGGCTGATCTGGATCGATCCCACGGTCGTCCGACGCTAAGCGGACGACGGGCCGTCGTCGTCGGCGGTTTCGGCGCGGCGCAGGACCTCGCGCAGCGGGATGCCGAGCGCAGCCGCCGCGGCGACGGCGTCGTCGTGCTCGGCCTTCACCCGGGAGCCGCTCACCTTGACCCGCACGCGGTGGCCGTCGACGTCGACCTCGCGTTCCTCGCGACGCTGCGGCCAGCGCTCGACGGTCGTCGCACGCACGCCGAGCGTTCCCGTCTCGGCGATCATCACCGCCGCTGACGGTCGCAACGTGGCGTCGTCGCACAGCGCATGCACGGTGTGCGCCGGGCGGCCCTTCTTCATCACGATCGGCGTCGCCCACGCGTCGTACGCGCCGGCGGCGAGCAAGCTCGGCGATCGTGTGCGCGAGCACCTCGCCGGTGACGTCGTCGACGTTGGCCTCGAGCAGTCGGGCCGGCCGGCCGGTGTCACCGACCGACGTCGCCGACGACGGCATCGCCGACGACGGCCTGGACGACGTTGGGGCGGCCCGGCGGATCGGCCGTGCCGGCGCCGAACCCGGTGGCCGTGACGGTCATCGGTGGGAACGCGCCGAAGTGGTCGGCGAGCACGGTCATCAGCGCCACCCCGGTCGGCGTCGCGGTCTCCATCGTCGTGTCGATGCCGACCACCGGGGCGTTCGCTCGGGCGAGCAGGGCGGTGACGGCCGGTACCGGGTTGGGGAGCTCGCCGTGCGGGGTGCGGACGGTGCCGTGGCCGACCGCGATCGGGCTGCAGACGATGAAGTCGATCCCGAGGACCTCGAGCGCGACGCAGACGCCGACGACGTCGATGATCGAGTCGAGCGCGCCGACTTCGTGCAGCTCGACGGCGTCCGCGTCGACGCCGTGGATCTCGCCTTCGACCTCGGCGAGCGTCCGGTACACCGCCAGCGCCCGGTCGCGGACCCGTTCGGGAAGATCGGCCGACGCCGATCAGCTCGAGCACCTCGCCGGCCCGACGGTGAGCGTGAGCCGTGTCCGGGCCGTCGTGGCCGGAGTCAGTGCGATCGTGCACGGCGACGTTCGTCCACGTCGCGCCGACACCACAGCGCTGGACTCGCTCGAACGCGAGCGCGTACCCGTCGACGCCGAGCCCGGCCAATCCGTCGACGATCGCGTCCACGTCGGCACCGGCATCGACGAGCGAGGCGAGCAACATGTCGCCGGCCACGCCGGCGCAGCAGTTGAACCAGACCGTGCGGGCACTCATCGGCGCAGCATCCGCGCCACCGCGCAGGCCGCTCCGAAGCCGTTGTCGATGCCGACCACCGTGACGCCGCTGGCGCACGAGGCGTGCATCGCCAGCAACGCCGTCACGCCCTCGAGGGCGGCGCCGTAGCCGACGCTCGTCGGCACGGCGACCACCGGGGCCGAGGTGAGGCCGCCGATCACGCTGGCGAGCGCCCCTTCCATCCCGGCGACGACGATGACCGCATCGGCACCGGTGACACGATCGATGTGGGCGAGCAGCCGGTGCAGACCGGCGACTCCGATGTCGTGCAAGCGGTCGGCGTCGAAGCCGTGGGCGCGCAGCGTGATCGCCGCCTCGTCGGCGACGGGCATGTCGGCCGTGCCGGCACTGGCGATCGAGCACGCGTTGGGTGCGTCGTCGGGGATGGTTCACGCCACAGCACGCAACCGCCCGACTGGATCCCGGGGCCGTAGATCGCCGTGGCCGCCTTGACCTGCCCCTCGTCGGCCCTGGTCAGGAGCACCGGACCGGTGCCGTGCTCGAGCAACTCGGCGATGATGCGAACGCACTGCTCGGGCGTCTTGCCGGGCCCGTACACCGCCTCGGGCATCCCTTGGCGCAGCGCCCGATGGTGATCGACGAGCGTGTCGCCGAGGTCGGCGAACGGCAGTCGGGAGAGCCGCGCCACGGCCTCGTCGGCGGTCACCTCGCCGGACCGGATGCCATCGATCAGCGCCCGCAGCGCGGAATCGTCCACAGCGCCCATGCTGGCAGACTCGTAACCTGAGTGCCCATGACGACCGAGCCGATCGATCCGACCGCGTCCACCGACCCGTCGCAGCGGATCGGGTTCTTCGGGCCGTTCGGTACGTTCACCGAGCAGGCGGTGCGCACGCAGCCCGACTTCGCCGCCCGGGAGCTGGTCGCCTACCGGTCGGTGCCCGACATCCTCGACGCGGTCACCGCCGGTCAGATCGGGGTCGGCTTCGTGCCGATCGAGAACTCGATCGAGGGCATGGTCAACTTCACGCTCGACGCGCTGGCGTTCGACCACGACCTGATCATCATCCGCGACGTGGTGCTCGACATCGAGCACTGCCTCGTCGCCCGCCGCGGCACCACCCTCGCCGATGTCAAGGAGGTGCTGTCGATCCCGGTGGCGACCGCCCAGTGCCACCGCTTCCTTCGCGAGCGTGTGCCTGGCGCGGTCGTACGCGCTTCGGACTCCACGGCATCGGCCGCACAGACCGTGAGCGAGGAGCCGACCCCCGGCGTCGCCGCGATCGCACCGCGGGCCGCGGCCGAGCTGTACGGCCTCGAGGTCATCGCCGCCGACATCGCCGATCACGACGGCAACCAGACGCGATTCGTCGCCGTCGCCCGCGACGGCATCCCTCCCCGCACCGGCCACGACCGCACGGCGCTGGTCGTCTACCAGCGGGCCGACGAGCCGGGCAGCTTGATCTCGATCCTCCAGGAGTTCGCCGCCCGCCGCATCAACCTGTCGAACCTGATCAGCCGGCCGACCAAGCATGGCGGGCTCGGCGACTACTGCTTCATCATCTTCGCCGATGGCCACGTGACCGACGACCTGCTGGCCGACGCGATGCGTGCCCTCCACGCCAAGCAGGGCGACGTGAAGTTCTTCGGCTCGTACCCGGCCGCCGACGCCGCCGACCACGACGCCCGCCAGCACGCCGACGCCCGGTGGCGCGAAGCCGACGACTGGATCACCGAGCTCCAACGCCGCGTCACCCCGTGACCAACCCCATCTCCTGAACCCCACCGTTCCTACGGCGCCGAAACTTCACGAGATGGGAAGGGGCTGGCGCGTCAGACGCCGTAGACGCTGCGGATGTCGGCGGCGATGCCGGTTCCGTCGGGGTTCGGGCACGGGTCGTCGAGCGGGCCGCCACCTGTCCACGGCGCTGCACATGGCCGGCCTTCGAGGTGCGCCAACCAGCGCGAGAAGTAGTCGGCGAGACCGAACGCGCCGCGGTTGGTGAGGTGGATGCCGTCCGGCCACACCCAGTTGTCGCCGCGATGGTTGTAGGCGTTCCAGTCGGCCACCTGCACGTCGCCGTACGCGGGCTGCGCGGCGACTCGGCGTAGGTCCGAGTTGTTCAGCTGGTAGGCGTGGTTGGCGGTCGGTGACTGACCGCCCTCGCTGTAGGTCAGCCACACGATCTGCCGCGCGCCCTTCGCTCGCGCGGCGTTCACGATCGTGTCGAACAGGTACCCGAAGTCGTCGAACCAGTCGTTGTAGCCCGTCATGATCGACGACCGCGTCGACCCATCCCGGGGTCGACGTGATCGCCTCGTAGGCCGTGTTCGGGACCCGGAAGGTGGTGTTGCTGAGGCACGACGGGTAGACGAGCCGGCGGCACGGTTCGGCGTCGAGGACCGGGTCGAACCCGCGCATCGCGCCCGCTGCGCCGGGGATGAACCGCACGGCGGCGAGGGTCGAGTCGCCGACGATCAGCACCCGCGACGGTGGCCGGTCGTTCGAGGGGACGGGCAGCGGCGAGGCGACCGGCGTGCCGGTGAAGTAGCCGGTGACGTCGACGATCAGGTCGGTGCCGCGGTCGGAGAAGTACGCCGTGCCGCGCTCGCGAGGTCCGGGTGATCGCCAGGTTCGGCACCGAATCGTCGCGTGTCGTGGCGTTGACACTCGACGTCGTCGGCAGGTCCGTGCCGGCCGGGTACGCAGTGACGAATCCGGCCTCGTCCGTGCGGGTGAGCGTGACGTTCGTGACGATCGCGGCCGTGGCAGGGATCTGGAGGCCGAGCTCGCGCGTTCCGCCGCGCCAGACGCGGGGTTGGTCGCGGCGGGTGTCGAGCGAGCGGGTCGGCGCGGTCGGCACGAACAGCCCGACGTTCGACGCGGGCGCCGACGGCCCGGTGAACCAGCCGACCAGATCAGCGATGACGTGGCCCCCCGACGTGGTGGCGATCGTGAAGCCGCCGGGCGACACCGGCACGATGACCTGCGCGGCGCGCGGGTTGCCGCTGCCGTCGGGGTTCATGAACGAGGCGTTCGACCCGTCGAGGGCGGCTGGGAACGCACTGAAGAACCCGGCGACCGGCGCCCCGACGCTCGTGACGTTGACGGCGACCGCGGAGGCATCGGCCGGCGACGCCGGATGGCAACGGGATGGTGATCCGGCCGCCCGGTGCGATCGCCGCTCCGCCCGGAGCGCGTGTGTCGAGCAGCCTCGACGGGGTGACCGGCATGAAGCGGCCGGCCTGTCGCGGTCGGCGCCGCGGCGAACGTGCCGGTCACGTCGACGATGAGGTCGGTCTGGACGCTCGCGTAGACGTCGAGCGCGCCGTCCGCGCCGACCGGCACGATGCCAGAGTTGGCGGTGTCGCTCCCGGCGACGAGGTTGAGGATCGACGTCTCCGGCCGCGCCGTGCCCTGCCGGGTAGACGGTGACGAAACCGGTGCCCGCCGTTCGAGTCGCGGTGACCGTGACGGCGGCGGCCGTGATCCCGGCGGCGATCCCGTCCCGACCCGCGATCTGGACCCGGATCGTGCCGGCGTCGACGGGCGCGCACCCGCAGGCCGGCGCCCGGGTGTCGGCGAGACGGAGCGGGCCGATCGGTGCGTAGCTCGACGGCGCACCAACGATCGTCGGAGCACTGCTGGCGGCGACGGTCGTCGGTCCGAAGGCGACGATCGGCACGACCGCCAAGGTCGACGCCAGGATCGTCGTGCGTGGTGAGGGCACCGATCAATGCCGTCGATGCAAAGGTCCGTACCCCGGACATGATCGGTCAGGCTATGGGGAGGCGAGCACCGCGCGGCACGTGCCCTAACCTCGCCGGATGCCGACTGCTCCCGTTTCCGTCGTCACCGGTGCCAACTCGGGCATCGGTCGGGCGACCGCTGTTCACCTCGCCAGTGCCGGACATACCGTGTACGGGACCGTTCGTTCGGTCGCCAAGGCCGACAAGCTGAACGCGATGGCGGAGGCGAAGGGGGTCGAGGTCCAGCTCGTCGAGCTCGACGTCGGTGACGACGAGTCGGTGCGGAGCGGCTTCGGACGGATCCTCGGTGCTGCCGGCCGGGTGGATCACCTGGTGAACAACGCGGGCGTCGGGGGCAACGCAGTGGTCGAGGAGTGCACGGCGGAGCTGTTCCTCGACGTCATGAACGTCGATCTGTGCGGCGCCACCCGCTGCGCCCAGGCAGTGCTCCCGCAGATGCGCGAGCGGGGCTCGGGAACGATCGTCAACGTGACGTCGGTGGCGGGCCGGATCGGGGCGATCGCCCAGGCGCCGTACGTCGCTTCGAAGTGGGCGCTCGAGGGTGTCAGCGAGCAGATGGCTCAGGAGTTGGCGCCGTTCGGGATCCGCGTCGCGATCATCGAGCCGGGCGTCACCAAGTCGGCGATCTTCGCCAAGAACATCGACACGCCGAACACGACCGGCGCCTACGACGCCCAGTACCGCCGCATGTTGCAGATGTACGCCGCCGGGCTGAACCACGCCACCGACCCGTTCGAGGTCGCCGAGACGATTCGCCACGCGATCGAGACCGACGCGCCTCGCCTGCGGTACACGGTGAGCTGGGGTGGCCGGGAGCTGGTGGAAGGCCGGGCGCGGATCACCGACGAGGAATGGGTCGCGATCGGCCTGGTGCCCGACGACGCCGGCTACATCAAGGCCTTCGGCGACGCCTTCGGTCTCGACATCTCGACCTGACCAACCTGCGATCTCATGAAGTTTCGGCGTCGTGGGAACGCCGAAACTTCATGAGATCGATTCGTTGTCGCGGTGGGAGAGGAAGCGGTAGCCCATGCCTGGTTCGGTGATCAGGTACTTGGGGCGCGACGAGTCGGGTTCGAGCTTGTGGCGGAGATGGGTGAGGTGGACGCGGAGGTAGTTCGTCTCCTCGCCGTAGGCGGGCCCCCAGACTTCCTGCAGGAGCTGTTTCTGGGCGACCAGCCGTCCCTCGTTGCGCACGAGGTTCTCGAGCAGCCGCCATTCGATCGGTGTGAGGTGGATCACCTCGCCGTTGGCATCCGTGACCTTGGTGGTGACGAGGTCGATCGTGAAGTCGTCGGTCACGACGATCGGGGTCTCCGACGCCGGACGGTGGCGACGAACGGCGGCCCGCAGCCGGGCGAGCAGCTCCTCGATTCCGAACGGTTTGGTGACGTAGTCGTCGGCGCCGGCGTCGAGAGCGTCGACCTTGTCGCGTTCGGCGCCGCGCGCCGACAGCACGACGATCGGCATGTCGGACCAGCCGCGGATCCCTTCGATCACCTGCACCCCGTCGATCCCGGGCAAACCCAGGTCCAGCAACACGACGTCGGGCCTCGATTGCCCGGCGACGACGAGCGCCTCCTCCCCGCTCGCCGCCAGTTCGACGTCGTAGCCGCGCGCGACGAGGTTGAGCCGCAACGCCTTGCGGATCTGCGGCTCATCGTCGACCACCAGCACGCGGGTCACTGGGCGACCTGCAGCCGGATGGTCGCGGTCACGCCGCCGCCGGGGGTGTCGTCGAGCACCAGCTCGCCACCCATCGAGTCGACAAAGCGGCGGGCGATCGCGAGACCGAGCCCGAGGCCTTTCGGACCGCCGCGATCGTCGAGTCGCTGGAACGGTTCGAACAGCCGGATCCGATCTTCTTCAGGCAGGCCCGGGCCACGGTCGACGATGCGCACGTCGAGGCGGTCGGATGAGACGAGCCCGGCCTCTACTCCGACCGGATGGTGCCCGCACGAGGCGGTGACGGCGTTCGACACCAGATTGGCGACCGCCCGTTCCAGCAAGGCCGCATCGGCAACGACTTGGGGGAGCTCCGGATCGATCGACACGATCACCGATCCTGCTCCCAGACCGGTCAGGCTGGCGAGCGCGGCGGCCACGACGTCGTCGACGGCGACCGGTGATCGCCGCGCGGCGAGCACGCCGGTTTCGAGACGGCTCATGTCGAGCAGGTTCCCGATGATCCGGTCGAGCCGGTCCGTCTCGTCGTCGATGGCGTGCAGCAGTTCGTCGCGCTCCGTGTCCGGCCACTCGACATCGTCGGACAGGAGTCCCGACACCGATGCCTTGATCGTGGCGAGGGGGGTACGCAGGTCGTGCGACACGGCGCGCAGCAGGCCCGTCCGCAGCTCGTCGACGGCGGTCAGCCGCTCGGCCTTCTCCGAGTCGTGCTTCGAGGCGCGGGTATGCAGACCGGCGACCAACTGGTTGCCGAACGAGCTGACGAGGCGCCGATCGTCGGCGTTGAGGGTGGTGCCGAGGATGACGAGGCGGTTGGTCTGATCGAGCTCGACGACGACCGGCGCGGGCACCTCATCATCTGCGTCGTGGCTCGGGCCGCCCGTTGTTCCCGCCTGCGGACGCCGTCGCGGCCCAGATCGCACCCGACCGGGTCTCGAGCCGGGCCGCGGTAGCGCCGAGCGCCAGCCGGAGATGCTCGAGCACAGCCGGTACCGGATCGGCTTCGGTGACGAGCGAGGCCGTCGAGCGGGCGAGCGCCTCGGTTTCGGCGCGGGCGCGGCGGGCTTCTTCGGATCGGCGGGTGGCGACTCCCACGATCGTGCTGACGATGCCCGCCGCGGCGAGGAACACGACGAGCGCGACGACGTGGTCTGGATCATCGACTCGGAGCGAGCCGTTGGGCTCGGTGAAGAAGAAGTTCGAGAGGCCGAACGCGATGAGCGCCGCGGCGATGCCGATCGAGGCGCCGGCGATCGTCGCGATCGCGATCACGGCGACGAGGTAGACGAGCAGCACCGAGGGCAGCTCGATCACGTCGCGACCCGCGTCGAGCACGATCGTCAGCACCGGGAGCCCGATGACGGCGAGCATGGCGCCGAGGACGCGGCGGCGAACGCTGACCCGACCGTCGTGACGCGGGCGTCGGTGCCGGAATCGTTCCGCCGCTTCGACATCGGACGAGATCACGTGGACGTCGAGGTCGCCGGCAGCACGTAGTACCGCGGCAACGATCGATCCGCCCCAGCGCTGCCGAGTTCGTGACTGACGACTGGCGCCGAGTACCAGCTGGGTCGCACGCTCGGCGCGGGCGACGCCGACGAGCGACGCGGCCACGTCGTCACCGACGACCTCGAGATAGCGGCCGTTGAGCTCGTCGAGCAGGCGCCGTTGGGCGTCGAGGCCGGGCCCGGCGCGACTCGTCAGACCGTCGCTGGCCGATACGAACACGCCGAGCAGCTCACCGGCGGATCGCCCCGCCATCCGGGCTGCCCGCCGGATCACGTGCTCGCCGCCCGGCGCGCCCGTGATCGCCACGAGCACGCGCTCGCGGGTCTCCCACGGATGATCGATGTCGTGGAGCGACATGTACTTGCGCAACCCGTCCTCGACCCGGTCGGCGACCCACAACAGGGCGAGCTCGCGAAGCGCGGCGAGGTTGCCCGGCCGGAAGTAGTTGGCGAGTGCGGCGTCGACCTTGTGCGATGGGTACACGTTGCCGTGCGCCAAGCGACGGCGCAGTGCCTCCGGCGTCATGTCGACGAGCTCGATCTGGTCGGCCTGGCGGACGAACGCGTCCGGAACCGTCTCGAGTTGGCGGATCCCGGTGATCTGCTCGACGACGTCGTTCATCGACTCGAGGTGCTGGATGTTGACGGTCGAGATCACGTCGATGCCGGCGTCGAGGATCGTGTCGATGTCCTGCCATCGCTTCTCGTGCTTCGAGCCGGGCACGTTCGTGTGCGCCAACTCGTCGATGAGGACGACCTTCGGCGCCCGGGTGATGATCGCGTCGAGGTCCATCTCCTCGAAATGCAGATCGCGATGGACCAGCACGCGTCGGGGCACCACCTCGAGCCCGTCGAGTTGGGCTTTGGTGAACTCCCGCCCGTGGGTCTCGACGTAGCCGACGACGACGTCGGCGCCACGATCGCGCCGCCGCCGGCCCTCGCTGAGCATCGCGCACGTCTTGCCGACCCCCGGGGCAGCACCGAGGTAGACCCGCATCGTGCCGGTCCGTTGGCGGTCGTCGACGCTCATCGACTCACGTTCTACCCGTCACTGGGCACCATCGAGGGCGAGGTTGAGCTCGAGGACGTTCACCCCTGGGTCGCCGAGGATCCCGAGCGCGCGGTGGGTGGTGTGCTCGCCGACCAACGCGAGCACGTCGTCCACCCTCATGCCCCGGGTGAAGGCGACGCGGACAGCCTGGATCTCGGCGTTGCGCACCGAGATGTGTGGGTCGAGTCCCGATGCTGAGGCGGTGACGGCGTCGACCGGGACGAGAGTGTCTTCGCCGAGCCCGTTCTCGCTCCGGTACGCCGCCACCCGCTCGCTGACCGCAGCCAGGAAGTCGGGGTTGGTCGGACCGAGGTTCGAACCACTCGACGCCGATGCGTCGTAGCCGTCGCCGGCGGCCGACGGGCGGGGGTGGAAGTACTGCGGCGAGACGAACGGCTGGCCGATCAGCTCGGCGCCGACCACGACACCGTCGCGCTCGATCAGCGAGCCGTCGGCCCGGTCGCCCCAGCCGAGCTGGGCGATGGCGGTCACCACCAGTGGGTAGGCGACGCCGAGGATCAGGGTCAGAACGACCATGGCGAGGATCGCTGGGCGCAGCTGGCGGATGAACGCTTTCATGTCATGACACTCCGAGTGCGGAGACGACGAGGTCGATGAGCTTGATGCCGACGAATGGCACGACGACGCCACCGACGCCGTAGAGGAGGAGGTTTCGGCGCAGGACCATGGCCGCCGATTCGGCGCGGAACTTCACGCCCCGGAGGGCGAGCGGGATCAAGGCCACGATCACGAGTGCGTTGAAGATGACGGCCGACAAGATCGCGGACCGGGGCGTGTCGAGGTCCATGACGTTGATCCGGTCGAGCTCCGGGATGACGCCGGCGAACATCGCCGGGATGATCGCGAAGTACTTGGCGACGTCGTTGGCGATCGAGAACGTCGTCAGCGAACCGCGGGTGATCAGCAATTGCTTGCCGATCTCGACGATCTCGATGAGCTTGGTCGGGTTCGAGTCGAGATCGACCATGTTTCCGGCTTCCTTGGCGGCCTGGGTGCCGGTGTTCATCGCCACGCCGACGTCGGCCTGCGCCAATGCCGGTGCGTCGTTGGTGCCGTCACCCGTCATCGCGACGAGGTTCCCGCCCTCCTGCTCGCGCCGGATGAGCGCCATCTTGTCCTCGGGGGTCGCTTCGGCGAGGAAGTCGTCGACGCCCGCCTCCTCGGCGATCGCCGCCGCGGTAAGAGCGTTGTCGCCAGTGATCATGACGGTGCGGATGCCCATCGCACGCATGTGGTCGAAGCGTTCCGTCATGCCCGGCTTGACCGTGTCCTTGAGACGGATGACGCCGAGGATCCGCGGTGGTTCACCGTCGAGTCGGACGGTGACGACGAGCGGTGTGGCACCGTCGCGCGACACCATCTCGACGAGCGGCAGCATCTCGATGGGCACCGTTCCACCCTCGGCCTCCACGATCTGGCGGACCGACTCGGCAGCGCCCTTGCGTACCTGTCGGCCGGGTTCTCCGCCGACGTTCGGGAAGTCCATCCCGCTCATGCGGGTCTGGGCGGTGAACGGGACCATCACGGCGCCCGGCGTCGTCGGCACTGACAGCCCGTAGCGAGTCACCGCGAACTCGACGATCGATCGACCCTCGGGCGTCTCGTCGGCGACGCTCGATGCCAGGGCCGCCTCCGCCAGTTCCTGTTCGGTCACCCCGTGCACCGGCAGCAGCTCGGCTGCCTGTCGAGCGCCGAACGTGATCGTCCCCGTCTTGTCGAGGAGCAGCGTCGTCACGTCGCCGGCCGCCTCGACGGCACGTCCCGACATCGCCAGCACGTTGCGTTGGACGAGGCGATCCATCCCGGCGATCCCGATCGCCGAGAGCAGTCCCCCGATCGTGGTCGGGATCAGGCACACGAGCAGGGCGACGAGGACGATGATCGACTGTTCGGCGCCGGAGTAGATGGCGAACGGCTGCAACGTCACGACGGCCAGCAGGAAGATGATCGTCAGGCCGGCGAGCAATATCGACAGCGCGATCTCGTTCGGTGTCTTCTGGCGATCCGCACCCTCGACCAACGCGATCATGCGATCGAGGAACGTCTCGCCCGGCCGAGCAGTGATCCGCACGACGATCTCGTCGGAGAGCACCCGGGTTCCCCCGGTGACAGCAGAGCGGTCTCCGCCGGACTCGCGGATCACGGGCGCCGACTCACCGGTGATGGCCGACTCGTCCACCGTTGCGATGCCCTCGATCACGTCACCGTCGCCGGGAATCACCTCGCCGGCGATCACGACACACTCGTCGCCGAGGTCGAGCTGTGACGACGGCACCTCCGCCACCGAACCGTCGGCGTGACGAACCCTGGCGACGGTCTCGCCGCGCGTCTTGCGCAGCGTGGCGGCCTGTGCCTTGCCGCGCCCCTCGGCCATCGCTTCGGCGAAGTTGGCGAACAGCACGGTGAACCAGAGGAACACCACGACGAGGCCGCCGAACAGGTTCTCGTCGCCGGTCGAGTCGCCGAGATCGCGGAGGAAGAGGATCGTGGTGAGCAACGACCCGACCTCGACGACGAACATCACCGGGTTGCGGGCGAGAGTGCGCGGATCGAGCTTGCGGAGCGCGTCGAGCGCGGCGCGCCGGGCGATGGCAGTGTCGAACAACGACCCCGAGCCGGGTGGGCGGCTGCGCACCTTCGGCGCACGTGGGGCGGGAGTGTCTTTCATGGTTGCGGCTTGCGGTGATGACGTCACGGCGTCGACCTCACAGCGACAGGTGTTCCACGATCGGGCCGAGCGCCAGCGCGGGGAAGAACGTGAGGCCGGCGACGATCACGATCGCACCGGCGATGAGCGCGCCGTACAGCGGCGAGTCGGTCGGGAACGTCCCCGCGGTGACTGGGACGCGCTGCTTGCGGACGAGTGACCCTCCGATCGCCAGGGCGGGGATGACCAGGAAGAACCGGCCCATCAACATCGTGATGCCCTGCGTCACGGTGTACCAGTCGGTTCCCGTGCCCTGCCCGGCGAACGCCGAGCCGTTGTTGTTGGAGGTCGAGGCGTAGTTGTAGAGCACCTCCGACAGGCCGTGCGCACCAGGATTCAGGATCGTGGAGGAGGCCGAATCGATCACGACCGTTGCAGCCGCGAACCCGAGCAACGCCAGCGGCATCGCGATGAGGTACAACACGACGAGCTTCATCTCGGCCGCCTGGATCTTCTTGCCGAGATACTCGGGAGTCCGGCCGACCATCAAGCCGGCGATGAACACCGCGAGAAGCGCGTACACGAGGAGGCCCATCAGTCCGACACCGACCCCACCCGGGCTGACCTCGCCGAGCATCATGTGGACCATCGGGAACATCCCCCCGATCGGCGTGAAGCTGTCGTGCATGCAGTTCACCGAGCCGTTCGACGTGCCGGTCGTCGACGCCGCCCACAGCCCGCACGAGGCGGGGCCGTAGCGCACCTCCTTGCCCTCGAGGTTGCCGCCGACGAGTTCGGTCGAAGTCCCCTGGTCCACGCCACGCGTCGTGAGGTTCGGGTTCCCCGACTGCTCGGCGACGATCGCGAACACGGACATCGCGATCCAGATGCCGACCATCACGGCGAGCAGGACGCGCGCTTGCTTCTTCGACCCGATCAGGATCCCGTATGTCACGACCAGGGCCAGCGGGATGATCAGGATCGCCCACGTCTCGACAAAGTTGGTGAGACCGGTGCCGTTCTCGAACGGGTGGGCCGAGTTGACGTTGTAGAACCCGCCGCCGTTCGTCCCGAGTTGCTTGATCGCGATCTGGCTCGCCACCGGACCACCGGGGATCGACTGGGTGACCTCGGCGGAGACTGCTGCGTCGACCGGGGTCGCGTCGGTGTAGCCGTGCAGGTTCTGGACGACACCGCCGAGCGACAGCAGTACGGCGATGACGAACGAGAGCGGTAACAGGATCCGCAACGTGGTCCGGATCAGGTCGACCCAGAAGTTGCCCAACGTACGGTGCCCGCGCCTGACGATGCCGCGGATGATGGCGACCACGACCGCCATGCCCGCCGCGGCCGACACGAAGTTCTGCACCGTCAGCGCACCCATCTGGGTGAGGTGACTCATCGTGCCCTCGCCGCCGTACCACTGCCAGTTCGTGTTGGTCATGAAGCTGACGGCGACGTTGAAGGCGCCGAGCGGCGCAACACCGTCGCGGTCGGTCGGGTTGAACGGCAAGCTGCCCTGCAGCCGCTGGATGGTGTACACGACGAGGAACGACAGCAGGCTGAACGCCAGGAGTGCGATGGCGTAGACGTTCCAACGCTGTTCGCGCTTCTCATCCACCCGCAGCAGCGCGGTAGATGGCTCGTTCGACCGGCGCGAACACTCGGTCACCGGGCGCCGTGCCGTCAGCGCGAGAGCCGTACACGGCGGCCATGTACCTGCCGAGCGGCGGTGCCGTGAGTGCGAGCACAACGAGCAGCGCGACGAACTGGAACAAGCCCGCGCCACTCATCAGAACTTCTCCGGCGTGACGAGGACGATCACGAGATAGATCGTCAGGAGGACGGCCAGTCCGAGACCGATCCAGTTGTCGATCGAGGTGGCGATCATCGCACCGGCACCTCCTCCCACACGTCCTCCGGCCCCTCGGCGACGAGGATCGCCTCGTCGCGCGTCCCGATCTCGCCGTCGGCCTCGAAGGGGTCCGGCCCGATGATCCGGTCGCACCACGACACGTATGCGACGCACAGGGCGAAGAACGCGACGATCGCCGTCAACATCAACACGTCCAACATCAACGCGTCGCTCATTTGCCGCTCCGCGTCA
>CAVZOP010000006.1:0-400659 GCA_963776935.1 Ilumatobacteraceae bacterium
CGCGGCCCTCAACCTCACGTCCGTCGGCGCTGACGGCGGTGGCTTCCTCACCGCCTTCCCATGCGGCCAGGCCCAGCCGTTCGCCTCGAACCTGAACTACAAGGGGGCCGCTCCGGTCGGCGGCGGCGTCACGGTCGGCGTCGACGCCCAGGGCGACGTCTGCATCTTCAGCCTCCGTGCCACGCACCTCGTGGTCGACGTCCAGGGCACCTACCGCGGCGGCGGGGGCACCCTTGGCTTCACCGGTACCACGCCGAGCCGCCTGGCCGACTCCCGCACCCTCGGCGCGCGGGTTGGACCGGGCTCGCCGCTCGTCGTGAACGTCGGCGCCGCGGCGGCGTGGCTGAACATCACCGCGGTGGATGCCGCTGCCGGGGGCTTCCTGACGGCGTACCCGTGCGGCGGGACCATCCCCCTCGTGTCGAACGTCAACTACCTCGCCGGCCCCCAGGCCACCGCCAACGCCGCCACCGTCGCCGCCAACGGGAGCAACCAGGTGTGCATCTTCGCCTCGGTCCCCGTCCACGTCGTGGTCGACATCGCCGGTCGCTTCGGCGGAGGCGGATCGTCGTTCGTGCCCGCAACGCCGACGCGCATCCTCGACACCCGTCCGGGCGTCGGTGGCTGGCAGGGCTCGGCCAGCCTCCTGCAAGCCGTCACCGTCGACCTGAGTGCGGCCATCCCGCCCTCGGCCACCGGGCTCATCGGCACGGCGACGGCCATCACCGACCGGGAGGCCTTCGTGACGGTCTACCCCGCGGGCCAAGGTGCTCCGGTGGCCTCGAACCTCAACCCCGCGGCCTGGACGCCGACGGCCAACGCCGCCACCATCCCTGGCCGGAACCTCGCCACCCTGTCGAACGGCCACGCGTACTTCCTCTTCGACGTGACGGGCTGGTGGCAGTGACCCATGCGCCACGCCTGACCTACCGGCCTGCCCTCGACGGCCTGCGCGCCCTCGCCGTCGCCGCAGTCCTCCTCTATCACCTCCCGGTCGGCTGGGCCAAGGGTGGCTGGCTCGGCGTGAGCGCGTTCTTCGTGCTCTCCGGCTACCTGATCACCTCGCTCATGCTGGTCGAGCACGACGGCACCGGCCGGGTCGACCGCATGGCCTTCTGGGCTCGCCGGTTTCGAAGGCTCCTGCCGGCCTCGCTGGCCTGCATCGCCATGGTCATCGCCTTCGTGGCGCTCGAGTGGCTGCCCCGCACACCCACCCTGCGCGGCGATCTCTTGGCCGCACTGTTCGACGTCGAGAACTGGAGGGTCTACGCCACCGGTGGCTACGACGCCCTGTGGCGAGCACCTTCGCCGGTCGCCCACTTCTGGTCGCTGGCCATCGAGGAGCAGTGGTACGTCATCTGGCCGATCGCCGTCGCCGTGCTGCTGGCCTGGTCGCGGCGGGCCTTCGTCATCGCCGTCGGCCTCGGGATCGTGGGTGCCTTCGTCAGCGGCATGCTCGTCTCGCCGGCACTGGCCTACCTGGCTACGTTCAGCCGGGCCGCCGAGCTGCTGGTGGGAGCGGCGCTGGCCCTGCTGCTCCACGCGCATCAGGGTGCGACCGTCGGCAGGGCTCACGATCGGGGGCTTCGCCGCCCTCGGAGCGGTGGTGGCGGCCTTCGCGTTCATCCCCCTCGACTGGTCACCGCTGTTCGAGGGCGGCCTGCTGGCCTTCGCGGTGGTCGTCGCGCTCCTCGTCACGGCCGCGGTCACGCCCGGACCGGTCGCCTCGGTCCTGTCCCTGTCACCGCTGGTGTGGCTGGGGCTGCGCTCCTACGGCGTGTACCTGTACCACTGGCCGCTGTACCTGGTGTTCGAGAACCAGGGCTGGTCCACATGGTGGGCGCTGCTGGCCACGCTCGCCCTCGCCGAGGTGTCGTTCCGCGTGCTCGAGCAGCCGGTCCGCAAGGGTGCTTGGCCCCGTCGTGGCCAGGCCAAGGTGCTGGCGCCGACCGCGGTTGCGCTCGTCGGTGTCGCGGCGTTCGTCGTCGCGCCGGTCTCGGGCACGGCCGACGACGACCTCCAGGTGCTGGCCGCCGCCGCAGCTACCGACGTCGGCCCCGGCACCCGCCACGACGGCGGCCGAGATCACCCTGCCCAGCACCACGGTCGTGGCCTCGGCCGGCTCGGGTCCCTCCTCGGTCGGTACCACCCCCTCGACGGCCGCCACGACCGCGGCGCCCACCACGGTCCCACCGCCGCCGACCACCACGCTGCCGGCCCGGCCCGTGCGGATCACGGTGGTGGGCGACTCCACGGCCCATTCGCTCGGCAAGGGCCTGACCGACTGGGGCTCGGCCACCGGTCGGGCCACGGTGACGATGCGCACGATCGACGGGTGCGGCCTCATCCGGGAGGGCTCGATCCGGTTCGGGCCGAGGAGCACCGAGCTCGACGTGCCGGCCGGGTGCTCGGACTGGGCGACCCGCTGGCCGCAGCAGCTGAGCGCCGACCAGGCCGAGCTGGTGGTCGTGACGATCGGACCGTGGGAGTGGATCCCACGGCGCTGGACCGGGTCCGACGGCTGGGTGCGGCCCACCGACCTCGCCTACCAGCAGAAGCTGGCCGGAGAGCTGGCCGCGGCCACCGAGGTGCTCAGCGCCGGCGGCCGGAAGGTGGTGTGGGTGACCGGGGCCCCGGTCAACCCCGGTTGGGGCGAGACGGGCAGCGCCAACGCCGACCCCTCGACCGACGACGCCCAGCGCCGGGCCACCAACGACGTGCTCCGCCAGGTCGCCGCCGGGCGCCCGAACGTGGCCCTGATCGACCTGGCGGCGTGGGTGGAGGGCAACCCCCAGATCGCCACCGACCAGGGGCTGCGCCCCGACGGCGTCCACTGGACCGAGCCGGCCGCGCAGAAGCTCGTGGAGCTGCTCATGCAGCAGGAGCTCACCCCACCGACAGGCTGACCCGACGGTTCCGCGGTCCGAGCCGGCGCCGTCCTCGACCAGTACCGCTCCATGTCCTGCGGATGTGAGCAGCTTCCTGACTCCTCTGGCAGGAGTTCGTGCTGACGCCTTCCCACGGCGAGCACGTCGGCACGGCCCGCCCAGCCGTCGGGCCAAGACGCGGCCCGCCCAGCCGTCGGGCCAAGACACGGCCCGCCCAGCCGTCGGGCCACGTCGCGACCCCTACCATCGGGCAGCGATGAAGGTCGTCGCCCGCATCGACCGACCGCTGGAGTCGCCGGCCCGGGTCCACGCCTCCGATCGGCGACCCGTCCGCGTCGCCGCGGTGCAGCACCGCTGGCATCCCGACCCGGCCGAGCACCGCGACGCCCTGGCCGGCGGGGTGAAGACGGCCGTCGAGCACGGCGCCCAGCTGGTGTGCCTCATGGAGCTCACCCTCAGCCCCTACTTCGCCGTCAGCGCCGACGGTCCGCAGCCCGGCGGAGCCGCGCCCGAACCGCTCGACGACGGTCCCACGTCCTGCTTCGCGCGCGAGCTCGCCGCGAGGCACGGGGTGCCCGTGCATGCGTCGCTGTGGGAGGCCGATCCCTCCGTGGCGCCGCTCGGCTTCAACACCGCCATCTGCGTGGCGCCGGACGGCTCGTTGCTCGCTCGGACCCGCAAGCTCCACATCCCGATCACCGCGGGGTACCACGAGGACCGCTACTTCGCCCCGGGCGACACCGGCCACCCGGTGTACGACATCGCCGGCGCGACGTGGGGTTTCCCGACCTGCTGGGACCAGTGGTTCCCGGAGCTGGCCCGGGCCTACTCGCTCGCCGGCGCCGACGTGCTGGTGTACCCGACCGCGATCGGGAGCGAGCCCGACCACCCGGACTTCGACACCCAGCCGCTGTGGCAGCAGGTGATCGTGGGCAACGGCATCGCCAACGGCACCTTCATGGTGGCGGTGAACCGTGTCGGCACCGAGCCCGCGCCGCACCCGGGCGACCCGGGTATCACCTTCTACGGGTCGTCGTTCATCTCCGACCCCTACGGTCGGATCCTCGTCCAGGCGCCGCGCGACGAGCCCGCCGTCCTGGTGGCCGACCTCGACCTCGACGCCCGACGCGACTGGCTCGAGCTGTTCCCCTTCCTCACCACCAGACGACCGGACACGTACCGGTCCCTCGCGGACTGAGGAAGCCCAGGACCGCTCAGGCGGCGCGTGACGGGGTTTGGGCCTCGTCGGGCCGGCGGGCGCGGGAGCGCGCCACGTGACCCCAGCGCTCCGGGAAGCGCGAGTACCCGCTGGCGTAGCCCAGCACGATCAGCGCCACGCTGGGCACCCACATGAGCAGCCCGATGGGCGAGCCCGTCTGCATTGCTCCGATGGCGCCCGCCACCATGCCCACCAGACCAACGACGATCGCGACCATCGCGGCGACGCTACGAACGGCTCCGACCGGTGCGGCTGGGTCGTTCGCCCCCATGACGCTGCGCGGCCCGACAAGGACGGAGGGCGTCAGGGCGTCAGATGGTTGCCGGAGCCGTCGCGCCGGGGGCTCCCCCGGCCGCGCCGGGCCGAGGGCCTCCTCGGCCTCGTCGTGGACGGCCCGCCGGACGCCGGCCGCGCCCAGTGTCAGGACGTGCTCGAGGGCGACGCGGTAGGCCTCCTCGAAGGCTCGGTCGGCAGGCACCTCGACGTCGGGGGTCACGCCCGTGCCCTCCCAGTTCGTGCCCGAGACGGGGTTGATGGCCCGAGCGATCGGCACCGTGGCCCGCAGATGAGCGTCGACCCGATAGGCCTGGACCGGATGCGCTCCCCCGCGGGTGGTCTCCCCGACCACCGTCGCCCTTCGCCGCTGCTGCAGGTTGTAGGTGAGCTCCTCGGCGCCCGAGAACGTGGTGCTGCTGGTCAGGACGTAGAGGGGCTTGGTGCCGCCGAACCTGTTGCCGGGCACGTAGGGCAACGTCCAGAACTGGGCCGTGCTGTCGTCGGCCCGGTGGTAGAGGTCGTTCAGGTGGACGTCGTCGTCGAAGAGGTAGCTGCAGAGCAGGGCGACCATCGCAGGGTCACCACCCCGACAGCGCCGGAGGTCGAGGAGCAGGACGTCGGTGTGGGCCAGCAGGTTCATCGCCGCCACCGCGGCGTGGCCGCCCCACCGGGCCGAGTGGAGCAACCGGAGGTCGAGGAGGCCGACGTTGCCGGGGAGACGCTCGACGCGCGCGATGCCGAAACCGTCGAGCTCCATCTCCGACCGGTAGGCCTCCTCGTCGAAGAGCTCGCCCTCGCCCTCGAC
The DNA here is from genome assembly GCA_963776935.1 of Ilumatobacteraceae bacterium. GTDB lineage: Bacteria > Actinomycetota > Acidimicrobiia > Acidimicrobiales > Ilumatobacteraceae > JALOLG01. Next base: position 5,189 of record CAVZOP010000006.1, read on the forward strand.
CAGCTCGTCGTGGCTGTGCTGGAGCCGCAGGTGCAGGTCGGCGTTGGCGGACTGCAGGTCGACCGTGACGGCCGCGGCGAAGGCCTCGTCGTCCAGGCCGGCGTAGGCGCCCCGGGCGACCTGCTCGGTCAGGATTGCGACCACCTGCTGGCCGACGTCGGGGAAGACGTAGTGCTCGGTGACGAGCGCGCTGAGGCGTTCGATGCGCGGGTCGGGCGGTCCAGGCACGGAGGCGAACCTACTGTCATGACCTGGCGGGGCCGGCACGACGTGGCGAGGCCGGACGGCGCGAGCGGGCCAGGAGGGTGATCGCTCGCCGCCGCGGGCCCCGACCTCGCCGCGCCCGACCTCTACGCTGCCGCCGATGACCGATGTCGAGACCACGGTGACCACCACCCGGGCGGGCGCCGTCGCCACCCTCACCCTCACGCGGCCCAAGGCGCTCAACGCCCTCACCCACGAGATGCTGGCCGAGCTCGGCGCCGCGCTCGAGGCGCTCTCGGCCGACAGCTCCGTCCGGGTGATCGTGCTCACCGGCGAGGGGCGCGCCTTCAGCGCGGGCGTCGACCTGAAGGCGCTCGCCGCCGGCCGGGTCGACGGCGGCTCGGTCAGCGACCTGCTCAACGGCAACGCCCGCAACGCCATCCGCCTGCTGACCACCATCCCCCAGGCGGTGATCGCCCGGGTCAACGGGTTCTGCTTCACGGGCGCGCTCGAGCTGGCACTGGCCTGCGACCTCATCGTGGTGGCGGACGAGGCCAAGCTCGGCGACACCCACGCCAAGTGGGGTCTCCGTCCGACCTGGGGCATGAGCCAGCGCCTGATCCGTGCGGTCGGCGTGGCGCGGGCTCGCGACCTGTCGTTCACCGCCCGCACGTTCTCGGGTCAGGAGGCCGCGGCGTGGGGCCTGGCGGTGAGCTCGGTCCCGCTGGCCGATCTCGACGCCGCCGTCGCCGACCTGGCGGCATCCATCGTCGAGAACAGCGCCGGCTCCATCGCCGCCTACAAGGACCTCTACCGCCGGGCGCTCGACGTCGGTCTCGAGGACGGCCTGACCTACGAGTTCACCACCAGCTACCCGATCGCCGACGCGCAGGAGCGAATCGCGGGCTTCGGCTGAGGGCGCCGCCGCCGGCGATCCGCCGTCAGCACAGGCGGATCGGTAGTTTCGGGCCGATGCGAGCCGTCCTGTGCCACGAGATCGGGAACGTCGACAAGCTGGCCGTCGAGGAGGTGCCGACGCCCGAGCCCGGGCCCGGGCAGGTGCGCATCGCCGTCCGTGCCGCGGGCGCCAGCTTCGTGGACGGGCTGATCGCGGCGGGGCGCTACCAGTTCCCCCTGCGCGCTCCGTACACGCCGGGCGGCGAGTCGGCCGGCGTGGTCGACGCTGTCGGGCCCGACGTGACCGACTGGGGCGTCGGCGACCGCGTGTTCGCCACCACCGGCACCGGCGGGTTCGCCGAGGCCGTCATCGCCGCGCCGAAGCAGCTCGTCCGGCTCCCGGACGACCTCGACTTCGGCCGCGGCGCGTCGTTCCTCCAGGTCTATGGCACCGCCTGGTTCGCGCTGAAGCACCGGACCGTCGTGCGGCCCGGTGAGGTCGTGCTCGTCACCGGAGCCGGGGGCGGTGTCGGCCTCGCGGCCGTCGACGTCGCCCGGTCGCTCGGTGCCCGGGTGATCGCGGTGGCATCGACCGAGGAGAAGCGCGAGCTGGCCCGTGCCGCCGGTGCCGAGGCCACGATCGACTCGGCCAACGAGGACGTCAAGGTCCGGGCCCGCGAGCTGACCGACGGCGAGGGCATCGACGTGGTCTACGACGTCGTCGGCGGCGAGGTCTCCGAGGCCGCCCTCCGTGCGCTCAAGTTCGACGGTCGGTTCTGCGTGATCGGCTTCACCGGCGGGATCGCGAGGGTCCCCCTCAACCTGGTGCTCCTGAACAACCGGACGGTCATCGGCGTGGAGTGGGGCGGCTGGGTGATGCGGTACCCGGAGGAGAACCGGGAGCTGGTCGCCGAGGTGGTCGCCGCCATCGCCGCCGGGGATCTCCACCCGGTCGCCCCCGTGGAGCGGCCCCTCGACGACGCTGCCGCGACGCTGCTCGACCTGCTCGAGCGGCGCGCCGTCGGCAAGATCGTGCTGGTGCCGTAGCCCGAACGGGGGACCGGCAGCGACGGCGCGAGAATCCGCGGAACCTGCGATGAGTTCGTCGCCGTCCGACGGTCCAACACCTCGACAGCATCCGACCGCTCGCAAAGGAGCATCTCGTGCCCAAGCGTGACGAAGCCCCCCTCGGCGCCCCCTGCTGGGTCGACCTCTTCACCTCCGACCCGGACCGGAGCCAGGACTTCTACAACCAGCTGTTCGGCTGGACCTCGGAGAGCGCCGGTGACGATTTCGGCGGCTACATCAACTTCTCCAAGGACGGCACCCGGATCGCCGGTGCCATGAAGAACGACGGCCAGTCGGGCACGCCCGACGTCTGGTCGCTCTACCTGGCCACCGCCGATGCCAAGGCCACCGCCGACGCCGCAGCCGCCCACGGCGGGCAGGTGATCGTCCCCGCTACGGAGGTGGGCGAGCTCGGCACCATGGCCGTCTTCGTCGACGCCGGCGGGGCGGCCATCGGCGCCTGGCGGCCCGGCCTGCATCGCGGGTTCGGCCTGATCGCCGAAGCCGGCGCGCCGACGTGGTTCGAGCTGCACACCCGGGACTACGACGCCTCGGTCCGCTTCTACCAGGACGTCTTCGCGTGGGACACCTCGGTCATGAGCGACACGCCCGAGTTCCGCTACAGCACCCTCGGGGAGGGCGACGACACGCTGGCCGGCATCATGCTCGACACCGAGCTGCCCGAGGGCGTGCCGAACCACTGGGCGATCTACTTCGGCGTCGAGGACACCGACAAGACGCTGGAGCGGGTCGTCGACCTCGGCGGCACCGTGCTGATGCCCGCCGAGGACACGCCGTACGGCCGGCTGGCCGTGGCCGCCGACCCGACCGGCGCCACCTTCCGGCTGGTCAGCGTCTGACGCGGTGCCACACTGGGCCGGAACCGGTCGAGGCCTGAACCGGTGGAAGGGGTCCCGTGATGGCGAGCTCAGTGCGGCAGGGTCGATGGACCGCCGAGATCGAGGGTGACTTCGTGGTGTTCCTGATCGGCGCCCGCTTCGAGAAGCTGCGGCCGTGGCGGAGCGCGGTCGATCTCGGCGGTCGCCGCGGCATGAAGCACATGCTCGACTACCTCGTGGCCCACCCCGACAAGGGCTTGCTGGGGTACCAGTTCGGGCTGCCCACGATCGTGCAGTACTGGCGCTCGTTCGAGCACCTCGAAGCCTTCGCGCGCGACCGGGACGATCCCCACCTCGAGGCATGGCGCCAGTTCTGGAAGCGGGTCGGCACGTCGGGGCGCACCGGGATCTGGCACGAGACCTACCTCGTGCGGGCCGGGGAGTACGAGGCGATCTACGGCAACATGCCGCCGTTCGGGCTGGGCAAGGCGTCCAACCTCGTGCGGGTGTCCGAGTCGTCGCAGGCGCGTAGCCGTCTCAAGGCGACCGCCGGCCGAGCGCCGTCGGCGTGACCGGCTGCTGCGAGCGCTGCGCCCACCGGCCGAGCGCCGCCCGACGGGGCAAAGGTTGGGCGGGGCGGGGCGCCGCGGCCAGACTGACACCATGGCCGAGGCGGCAGCGCGAGCGCAGCTGGGGGCGCACGACCGCCGCGGCCGAGCGCTCGTCGCGCTCTCCGTCGCCATGGTGGCGTGGGGGGTCACCGGCGTCATCGCCAAGTCCGTCGACATGGGCGGGATGGCCCTTGCGGCCTACCGCACGACCGTCGGTGCCGTGGTCCTGGTCACGGCGCTGCTGGTGACCGGGCGCCGGGTCACGTGGGCCGACGTGCGCGCCGCCGCTCCCGGTGGTGTGTTCCTCGGCCTCGACCTCGTGTTCTTCTTCTCGGCCGTCAAGCTCACGACGGTGGCCAACGCCACCGTGATCGGCGCGCTGCAGCCCGCGCTCGTCATCCTCATCTCCGCTCCGCTGCTCAAGGAGAAGGTCGCCAAGGGCGCCGCGACATGGGCGCTCGTCGGCCTCGGGGGAACAGCCCTGGTGATCTTCGGCGCCGCGGGGCTGCCGGCATGGAGCGTCGCCGGCGACGCCCTGGCCGCCCTCACGCTGCTGGTGTGGACGGGCTACTTCGTCGCCTCCCGCATGGCCCGCGGGCGCATGGGCGCCCTCGAGTACTCGACGATCACCGCGATCGTCGCTTCGCTCGTGGCCTGGCCGGCCGCCGCGGTCTTCCGGCAGGACCTGTCGTGGCCGGACTGGTCGTCGTGGGGCTGGATCATCCTGCTGGCGGTCGTGGCCGGCGTCGGCGGGCACTTCCTGATGAGCGTCTCGATCCCGCACCTGCCGCTGTGGGCGTCGTCGACCATGACCCTCAGCATCCCGGTCATCTCCACCGTGACCGCGGCCATCTTCCTCGACGAAGCCGTCACCGCGGTGCAAGGGCCTGGGCATGGCCGTGGTGCTGGTGGCGTTGGGGTTCGCGATCCGCGTCTCGTCGGGTGTTGCCGAGGTGCCGGCCGTACCAGCGGTCCCCGAGGTGGCCGAGGTCGCCGCTGGCCCCGCGGTGCCCGCGCCTCCGGCGACCTGAACGTCGTCCCCTAGACCGCGTGGGCGGCCAGGAACTCGTCGACCGCAGCGCGGGCCGCCGGCTGGTCGGCCGGCTCCTTCCAGCGCTCGATCAGCGAGGCCGCCGGCGCGAGGGCGGCGAGCTGGCGTGACGCCTTCTTCGGGTGGTGCACGTCGTCGCCCTGCAGCACCAGGATCGGCGTCTCGATCGTCGCGGCCCGTTCCTCGGGCACGCTCCAGAACAGGTGGTCGTGGCCGAACAGGTTCGTCCAGCAGCCCTCCCAGTCGGCGTCGGTGGCCTCCGGGTGGTCGGCGGCGATGCTCTCGCGCCAGGCGTCGAAGATCGCCCGGAACTCGTCACGGTTGCCGTCGAGGCCGACGGGCTGGAGGGCGACGGCGGCCGTGATGCGCTCGGGCACCTCGGTGAGCAGCTCCATGATGAAGGCACCCCCGATGCACATGCCGAGCACGGCGAAGCGGTCGATGCCGAGGTGGTCCATCACCGCGATCTGGTCGCGCGGCGTAGCTGGGCCAGCCGTCACCGGCGGTGATCGGTGCGAAGGAGGTGCCCGTGTTGCGCTGGTCCATGGCCACGACGCGGTGGTGCCCGGCCAGGGCATCGATCGGGTTCCACGGCGCCTCCGCCCAGGTCTCGATGCGGGATCGCCGCAGGCCACCCGGGGCGAGGAGGAGGACCGGCGGCCCCTCGCCCCAGGTCTCGTAGACGATGCTGGCGGGACCGGTCTCGAGCGTCGGCACGCTCCCGACCGTACTGCGGAGCCCCGGCCTCAGCCCTCGGCGAGGAACCCGAGCACGGCGTCGGCGAACAGCTGCGGTGCCGTGTCCATGGCGGCGTGCTGCTGGCCTGCGAGCACCTCGACCCGCGCCGTGGGCAAGGCCGCGGCCAAGGCCTCGATCGAGCGGCGGAGGAATTCGGGGCTGTCCCCACCGGCGACGAGCAAGGTCGGGAGCGAGCAGGCCGCCAGCTGCTCAAGGTTCACTGGGCACGCTGATGCGGTCGCGAGCTCGCGGGCGATCGTCGGCGCGGCACCCAACCGGGCCTGCCAGGCCGGCAGCTCGCGGAACGCCCGCAGCTGGTCCTCGGGCATGAGGACGACCTCGCGGAAGAACATCATGAGCACCTCGTCGGAGCGCCCTTCGTCCACCAGCGGCGCGACCTGGTCGAGGAAGCCGTCAGGCACGACGCCCTCGCCGAGCACGGGAGCCTCGTAGATCACGAGCCGGCGCACGTTGTCGGTCTGGAGCACCGCCCCGAGCGAGCACAGGCCGCCGTAGGAGTGCCCGAGCAGGTCAACCGGCCCGCCCGTCTCCCTGGCCAGGGCGTCGACCACTGCGACGACATCCTCGACCTCGCGCTCGAAGGCGTAGGCGTCGGCGTCGCCGGTGGCACCACGGCCGCGGCGGTCGATGGCGGCCAGGCTGAGGTGGGGTTCGAACAGGTCGCGGACCGTGTCCCAGCGGGTGTGGTCGGCGGTCGTGCCGTGCACCAGGACCAGCGGACGTCCTGCGCCGCTGCGGAAGTACCCGACGGCGGTGCCGTCTCGTGAGATCGCCTTCTCCAACGTCTGCTCCGATGCCATGACGTGGCCTCCTTGGTCGTAGGACGGCCCGGGATCGAGCCGTCGTCCGAACACTGACGCGTCCTCCTTCGCGGAACCTTCTGCGTCCTATCCTGGCGTCGTGCCGGTGCGGATCCGGTTGCTCGGGCCACTGACGGTCGAGCGCGACGGTACTGAGCTCAGCGGGCCGGCCCTGGGCGGGGTCCGGGAGCGACGGCTGCTCGCCATCCTCGCCCTCGCCTCGGGCGACGTCGTCGCGAAGGACGTGATCATCGAGCGGCTCTGGGACCAGCTGCCCAAGCACCCTGCCGCCGCCGTCGACACGGCGGTGAGCCTGGCCCGTCGGGCCCTCGGTTCGGCAGGCGACGTGCTGGTCACCCAGCGGCCGGGCTACTGCCTGCGCTGCCCGACCGACGTCGACGAGGTCGAGCAGCTCGTGGCCGCCGGGCGGTGGGACGAGGCCGTGGCCATGTGGGACGGAGAGCTGCTCGCGTCCGACCCGGGCTCCGAGTGGGTCGAGGGCCAGCGGCGAGAGCTGGCGCGACGGCGGGTCGACGTGTTGGTGGGCGCGGCCGAGGCGGCCGCGGCACGCGGCGACGACGCCACCGCGCTGCAGCGCTTCTCGGCCGCGCTGGCCGTCGAGCCGCTCCGGGAGGACGGCCACCGCGGCCAGATGGCGAGCCTGGCCCGGCTCGGCCGGCCCGCCGAGGCCCTCCGCTCCTACGAACACGGCCGCCGGATGCTGCGGGAGGAGCTGGGCGTCGACCCTTCTCCGCAGACGATGGCGATCTACGAGCAGATCCTCGGCGGACGCACGCCCGAGCGGGCCGGCGTCGCCCCCCGGACCAGGAGCTCGGTCGCCTTCCTGGGGCGGGGTCCAGAGCTCGTCCGCCTGACCACGGCCGGCACGGGGTGCGACGTGCGCGTCGTGCTCGGCGAGCCAGGCGTGGGCAAGAGCCGCCTGCTCGACGAGGCGCTCGCCGTGATCGGCTCCCGGGAGGTCCGGGCCACCAAGTGCTTCCGGCTCGTCGCCCCGGTGCCCTACGCCGTGCTCGCCGACCTCGCTCCCGAGCTGCTCCCCGACGGCGAGGGCTCGGCCGGGGCGGCCGCGGGCCACGCCGCGCGCCTCGCCGCGCAGTGGTCGGAGGCCCTGGCCGGCCGGGCCGTGACGCTGGTGATCGACGACCTGCAGTGGGCCGACGAGCCCAGCCTGGCCGTCCTCGGCTTGGTCCTGCGGCGGCGACCGCCCGACCTGCGGGTCCTCCTCGCCGCCCGCCAGGCCGAGCTGGCGCCCGACGGGGCGGCGCAGCAGCTGCTCGACCTCGCGGCCGGGCTGGGGCTGGCGGACACCGTCACGCTGCGACCGCTCACCGTCGAGGAGGTGGTGGCGGGCGGCTACACGTTCGAGGACTGGAAGCGCACCGGCGGCCATCCGCTGCTCTTCACCGAGTGGGTGCAGGGCGGTGGCGACGACCTGGCCGCGCTGGTGCTGCACCGGGCCGCCGCGACCGGGGCCGAGGCGGTCGAGCTGGTCAGGGCGGCCGCGATCCTCGACCGGGGCGCTCCCCTGGCCGACCTGGCTTCGCTCGCCGAGCTGACCCCGGCTGCGGCACGCGTCGCCGCCGACCGGCTGGTCCGCCAGGCGTTGCTCGTCGAGCAGGGCGGGCTGTGGCGCGTGCCCCACGACGTGATCGCCGAGCTGATCCAGGCCGACCTGGCGGCGGCCGCCCGGCGGCGTTGGCACCGCCGGGCCCTGGCCCACCTCGAAGCCTCGGGGGCCGCGCCAGCGGAGCTCGCCCACCACGCCCTGGGCGCCGGCGACCACACCGCCACGATCGACCACAGCCTGGCGGCCGGCGACCGGGCCTTCGAGGCCTACGCCAACAGGGAGGCCGTCGAGCACTACGGGCGCGCCCGCGAGCTGCTCGAGACAGGGCCGAGCGACGAGCGGCCGACCGGTCCGGCCGATGGTGAAGGCCTGCTTCGGCGGGCTGTGCTCGGCGAGGCGCGGGCACTGATCGTCCTGGCCCGCACGGACGAGGCCCGCGCCCTCGTCGAGCGGCTCCCGGCCACCACCGGACGCCAACAGGTGGAGCGACTGCTCGTGGAGGCCGACTGCGGCTGGGCGGCCTGGAAGCCGACCCGAGCTCTCGCGCCCGCCGAAGAGGCGCTGCGGCTCGCGGTCGAGCTCGGCGACGACGAGCTCGAGGGTCGCGTCCACGCCTTCATCGCGAACCCGTACGGCAGCCTCGGGCAGCTCGACGAGGCGATGGGCCACATCGACGCCGCACTCGAGCTCGCCAGCCGGCGGGGCCGGCCACCACCGGCGATCGTCGTGTACCGGCTCGGTCTCGTCCACCACCAGCGCGGGCGAGAGGTCGAGGCGTTGGCCGCACTGGCGTGGTGCCGCGACCTGGCCCTCGTCGAGCACGACGAGCGGGCCCTGGTCTTCGAGCGCGTCGTGCGGGCCTGGGCCCTCGGCGCGCTCGGTCGCTACGGCGAGGCGCTGGCGGTGCTCGACGATGTCAGTGCCATCGGGCGGGGCGAGGAGGCGGTGGTCAGGGGTCGGGTGCCCAACACGCGGGCGTCGCTGCTGTTCGACCTGGGGCTCGTGGAGATGGCCCTCGACGCCGACGAGGAGAGCCTGGAGATCACCCGTGGTGACCAGGGCGCGGGCGTCGTCGAGCCGCAGATCCAGACGCTGCTCAACCTGGCCACCGACCACCTCCGGCTCGACGATCCCGACCGGGCCGCGCGCTGCCTGACAGAGGTCGAGGCACTCGCCGTCGAGGCCGAATACGCCCGCTTCCGCTTCCTCAACCGCTACCACTGGGTGCAGGGCCTGTTGCACCTCCACGCCGGCGAGCTCGACACCGCGCTGGCCGACGCCGCGCAGGTGGCCGCCATGGCCGAGCAGTACGAGGCGCCGAAGTACGTCGTGCGGGCCGGCCTGCTGCGAGGGCTGGTGCTGGCGCGCCGCCCCGGGGAGCACGACCGCGCCCTGGCCGAGCTCCGCGACGCCGCGACGCTGGCCGAGCAGCACGGCTTCGCCGCGCTCGCCGAACGGGCCCACCGCGAGGCCGCCGACCTGCTCGGCGGTGGCGGCCTCCACGCTCGCGAGGCCGATCAGTGGCGCGCCCGGATCGTCCGCTCGGTCGAGGGTCCACTGCGCACCCTGCTCCGCTGACGGACCAGAAGGTCTTCGAAAGGAGCGCAGCCCACCATCGGCCCATGCCGATCGACGATCTCGACACCGACCATCTCGACACCGACCATCTCGCCACCGACCATCTCGACACCAGGCCGTTCGAAGCGTTCGAGGCCGCCGGCTGGGAGCGCCAGGCGGCCGGCTACGACGCCTTCCTCCGATCGGTGACCACCGCTGCGGTCGGGCCGCTGCTCGATGCTGCGGCGGTGCGGCGCGGCAGCCGCCTCCTCGACGTCGGCACTGGTCCTGGCTACGTCGCCGGCGCAGCCGCCGAGCGCGGCGCCGACGCCACCGGGATCGACATCGCCGCTGCCATGGTCGCCATCGCCCGCCAAGCGTGGCCCGGCGCCCGCTTCCGCCAGGGCGACGCCCACACGCTGCCCTTCCCCGACGGCTCCTTCGACGCCGTCACGTCCGGCTTCGCCATCCTGCACCTGGGGCGGCCCGAGCGGGCCGTGGCCGAGATGGTGCGGGTGCTGGTACCGGGCGGCCGGGTGGCCGTGACGGTCTGGGACCAACCCGAGCGGGTGCCCCTGCTCGGCGCGGTCGCCGCCGCCCTCGTCGCGGTCGGAGCCGACGTGCCCGACGACATCCCGGCGGGTCCGCCGTTCTTCCGCTTCTCCCAGGACGACGAGCTCCGCGGCCTGCTCGCCGGGCGCGGCCTCGGCAACGTGACCGTGGAGACCGTGCCCTTCGTCCACGAGGTTCGAGATGCCGGCGTCGTGTGGGACGGCATCATGGAGGGGACCGTGCGCACCGCCGCCCTCGTCGTCCGCCAGCCGGAGGCGACTCGCCGCCGGATCCGCGCCGCCTTCGTCGAGCACCTCGAGGCCTACCGCGTCGGCTCGGTCCTCGAGCTGCCGGTCTCGGTCAAGCTGGGCGCGGGGACGGCCTCCTGAGCGACCTGGGCGACCGCGTCGTTCCCTCGCCCTTCGACGCGGCACGCTCGGTAGGTTGCGCGGATGACCCAGCTCGTCGACCTCTCGCACCGCATCACCGACGGCATGGTGACCTACCCCGGCCTGCCGGTCCCGGAGATCGGGACGCACCTCTCCCGCGAGGCGGCCGAGGACGTGTACGGCCCGGGCATCACGTTCCACATCGGTCTCATCACGATGTGCACCAACACCGGCACCTATCTCGACGTGCCCTTCCATCGGTACGCCGACGGCCACGACCTCGCCGACCTGGCCCTGGAGCGGGTGGCCCGCCGGCCGGCGGTCTGCCTGGACCGGCGAGGGCAGACGACGATCGACCTCGACGCCGGCGAGCTACGCGATCTCGCCGGCAGCGCGGTGCTGGTGCGCACCGACCACTCCCGGCACTTCGGCACCGAGGCCTACCGCGTCGACCACCCGCACCTCTCGGCCGCTGCCGCCGAGGCCCTCGTGGCGGCCGGCGTGGCCTGCGTGGGCATCGACTCGCTGAACATCGACAGCACGATGACGGGCGAGCGCCCCGTCCACTCCATCCTGCTGCGGGCGGGGATCCCGATCATCGAGCACCTCACCAACCTCGCCGCCCTGCCAGCCGACGATTTCACGTTCACGGCGGTCCCACCGAAGATCGAAGGGGCGGGCACGTTCACCGTGCGGGCCTACGCCGAGGTCTAGATCGACGCCGGCACACGGGCTGGCTGGCGGGTCAGGTTGATCGGGCGAAGCGGTCGGTGGCGGCGACGATGACGTCGTAGCTCGACCTCGCCCCGCCGTGTCCCTCGTCGCCGATGACGACCAGCTCGGCGCCCGGGATCACCTTCGCGAGCTGCCACGGGATGTCCAGTGGTCCGCTGATGTCGAGCTGGCCGTGGACCATCACGACCGGGATGCCGGCCAGGCGGTGGGCGTCGCGGAGCAGCGCTCCGTCTTCGAGGAAGCCTGCGTTGCTCCAGTAGTGGGTGACCAGGCGGGCGAAGCAGAGGCGGAAGCGGGGGTCCTCGTAGCGCTCGTCGGGGGTGTGGCCCGGGACCGTGGCGACATGGGTGTCCTCCCAGGCGCACCACGCGGCGGCGGCCGGCTCGTGGATCGCCGGGTCAGGGTTCTGCAGCAGCCGGGCGTACGCCGCCGAGAGGTCGCTGCCCCACTCGGCCGGCGGGCAGGGCGTCGCGGAACTGCTCCCACTGCTGGGGGAACACCCGGCCCATGTCCCTGGTCACCCACACCACCTCGGCGCGCGAGGTGCCGACGATGCTGGCCAACACCATCTCCGTGACCCGCTCCGGATGGGTCTCGGCGTAGGCGAGGGCGAGCGTCGTGCCCCAGGATCCACCCCAGAGCAGCCATCGGTCGATCCCGAGGTGGACCCGGAGCTGCTCCATGTCGGCGATCAGGTGGGCCGTCGTGTTCGTCGACAGGTCGACGACGGGCTCGGCGGCATGCGGCGTGCTGCGGCCGCACTGGCGCTGGTCGAACTGCACGATGAGGTAGCGGTCCGGGTCGAACAGCCGCCGCATCCGCGATGGGAGCGCCGCTCCGGGGCCACCGTGCAGGATCACGGCCGGCTTCCCGTTCGGGTTGCCCGCGATCTCCCAGAAGACCCGGTGTCCGTCGCCCACGTCGAGCAGCCCGCTGTCGAGGGCGTCGGTGACGTCATACCGGTGCATCGAGCCGATCGTCGCACAGGGAACCACGACGTCGCTCGGAGCCGTCCGGCCGGGCCGTCCAGGACCGTCGCCGCGACGCCATATCGTTGCTGGGCATGTCCGCTCCCCAGCCAGTCTCGGTTCCGGAGGCGATCGCCAACCTGCAGTTCCTGCCCGACCGGTTGCCGTCGACCACGGACGAGGATGCGAAGGATGCGTTCGGCCAGCTGGCGCCCTATCGCGACGGCGGCGTCTTCGTTGCTCACTGGGCGGGGAGCAGCGAGTGGGAGCGTCACCCCGTCGGCGACGAGATCGTCATGGTGGTCGAGGGCAACACGACGATCTTCTTCCTCACCGTGGACGGCGAGCGTTCGGGCGTCCTCGGTGCCGGCGACCTCGTGGTCGTCCCGCGCAACACGTGGCACCGGTTCGAGACGCCCGACAGGGTGAAGCTGATGAGCGTCACACCGCAGCCGACTGATCACAGCTCCACGCGGCCGGCCTGAACGAGGCGCGGCGCAGCCCCGGCCGTCGGTGGTCTCTCGACGGAGGGAGTCAGCCGGCGATGGCGCTCGGGAGGCGGCGCATGCCGTCGAAGTCGAGCAGGCCGACCCACTCGGGCCGCACCGAGAAACGGGTCATGACCATCTCCGCCGGCAGCTGGTCACACCACCCGTTGCCCTCGTCCTCGCCGAAGTAGCGCGTGGCAGCGGCGCGGTACTCGGGAGCGACCCCTTCGACCTGATCGACGCGGACCTGCCCGCGGATCATCAGGACCTGGTACGGCCACTCGTCGGAGTCGATGGTCACCGCGACGGGCGACCCGTCGGCGAGGGCCCGACCCTTGGGAGCGTTGGCGGGGCCGGCCATGACGACCTGGGTGCCATCCCAGTGAAACCAGATGGGCGTGCACCGCGGCGTGCCATCTGTCCACGTGTAGGCGAGATGCGCCGGCTGGCGGGACTGCAGGAGCGCCTGCGCGGCAGGATCCTCGAGCAGCTCGACGCCACCCTGGTCTGGCTTGGCCATGGGCTTTCCCCTCCTGACGAGTCCGATCGCACGATCTGCTTGCGGTGGTCGGGCCACCAAAGGGCGGCGCCGCCCTCGTCGGCGCCAAGCGGTTGGTCGCCGTCACCTCGATCGTCCGTCGGAACCTGAGTGTCACCCTGCGCCGGAGCTCATGGTCGTGTCAACATCGGAGAGAAGTCGAACCCTTGCGTGGTGGTGCCTGGCTTCGCCCAGCGTGCTGCGTCGGACCTCTCGCCGCTCTGGTACCTGGCCGGCTAGCCCCGCCCGGCGGAGCGGTTGAGCCTCCCGAGGTAGAGCTCGCGCAGCTCGTCCTCGGTCGCGCCGAGGTCGTAGGCCGGTGACGTGACCGGCAGGGCTCGCTCGACGGCGACGATCACGATCCCCTGGATGCGTTCACGAGCCCGGACCGTCCCACGGCTGTCATAGAACCGGACGCCGCGCTCGAACACGTCGCCCTCGGTGTGGACCGTCCCCGTCCCCTTGAAGCGGTAGCCCTTGCGGATGAGCTGGTCCACGACGTTGATCTCGATGCTCGGGTTGGATCGCAGGTTCTCGACCGTGCCGGGCGATCGGATGTCGGCGAACACCAGGTGGTCGTCGTCCCACACCGCGGTCGTGCCCTTCGGTGAGAGGTTGGGCGTGCCGTCCGGGCAGACGGTGGCGATGAAGCCGAGCTCGGCCTCGACGACCCGCTGCATGTCCTCGGTGAGGATCCCCATGGTCAGAGCCTGAGGCCCGGGCGCATCAGGCGCAACACCATGCGTCGGGCAGCACCGGCACGTGGTGGGGCGGAGCGGCCGGCGCGCCGAGCACCTGAACCTCCCTACGCCATGGTCGCGAGCAGTTGCTGCACCGTCGGGCCCTTGCCCGCCGTGTACTCACTGCGATCGTCGGGGAAGCGCGCCGCGAGGCGCTGCTTTGCCTCCGCGTACGTCTGGCGCGCCGCCGCGCTCTGGCGCGAGGAGGTCCCGGAGCTGCAGGTATCGAACCCATTGCGAGCTGCCGAACGGGACACCGTGGGCGTGTGCCACCCGGTGCCATGGGGCATCGTCCATGACGAACACCCAACCCCCGTCTTCGCCCGCGTCACCGCGATAGATCCATCCCAGCCCGGACAGGTGCTCGGCGATCTCCTCGACGACCGTTCCCGGATGAAGGGCGACGGCCAGATCGATGATCGGCTTGGCCAGCAGACCCGGGATCGCCGTGGACCCGATGTGCTCGACCTCGATCGCGTGATCAACCAGGACGCTGCTGATGTCCGCGGCCAGTGCGCGCGCGATGCCTGCCCACGCGTCCTCAGCCGGGACCAACCGAACGGTCCCGTACTGCAGACCGAGTCCCGCAGCTGCGAAGTCGAGCACGACGCAAGTCTGTCCTCCCACCCGCTCGCCGTCCGGCATGGCGATGAAGCCATTGAGGCGCGCATGGGCGCGGTCGGAGGCGCACTCGCACCTGCGGAGCCACTGCCTGGTCAGGGCCCGTCGCCTGCGGCGACCGCGAGCAGCGCGGCCGCATGGACCTGGACGTCGGCGGGGGTGAGCACATCGGGCAGCTCGACCAGGATCGAGCTGCTGCCGAGCGCCTCGTCGATCGGGCACCACATGAACCCCACGGCGCAGTCGCCGCTGCGCTTCAACGTTCCCAGCCCGGTCAGGGCCTGGTAGCTGCTTCGCCGGCATCATCGATGCGCCCGAACCACCTACCCACCCGTAGTTCTGGTGGTACCAGACCGTCAGGACCGGCCGGATGGCGAGGGCGAAGTCGTGAACGGCCTGCTGCTCGGGTTGGCTCGGTGCCCGCCGGTTCGGGTCGGCGCCATTGGCGAGGAAGCGGGTGTCGCCGATGAGGCCGTCGGGGTTCATCGTGGGGACGACCCAGAGCGTGATCCCGTCGGGCACCGGCAGCGACCGCGCTCGCAGCAGGACCCGTAGGCCGCCCTCCTCGTCACCGTGGGTCTGACCGACGACGAGCACCGTCCTGGGCCCGTCGCCGAGGCGCAACGCCATGATCGGCTTCCCTTGCGCCGAGGTGCCGATCTGGCGCGTCGCTCCTCGCTCGCGCGTCGGGCGCGCCGTCGGAGGTCATGTCCAGGTAGTGGAGCAAGGCATCGTCGGCCTGACCCGTCACCGGCAGGTCAGCGTCGAGCTGGACGACGGCCGTCGCCCGCTGCACACGGCGCAGCCGGTCGTCGCTCGACCCGCTGGTGACGTCGAAGCCCAGCATGTCCAGCGTCCGAGTCAGACACGTCCCGGTCGTCCCGGCAAACACGGTCGTCCCGGTCGTCCCGGTCTCGCAGTCGAGCGGCTCGGGCAGCGGGCGACGGGCGCCGCGGCGGCCGTTGATCGGGTTGGTCACCTCGTCCAACGAAGCTGCGTTCGTCGGCACGATCACATCCGGCGGCACCGAGGTCATCGAGATGCCGGCAAGCGCACCGGGCTCCACCACCGGTGCCACGCTCGATGTCGTCGACGGTGGGCTGTGATCCGGACGTGGGCGGCGACATGGCAGTGGTGGCCGTGGTCGGCGCCTCGCTCGAAGCAACCGGTCGACGCCGTGGACACCGCTCCGTCGGACGACGTCGGTGCCGCCAGCGACGAGGCGCCGGAAGCACATCCTGCGGTCAGCAACACGACGACGACGAGACTCCCCAGTCCACCCATTCGGTGCCTCGGCGTCGCTTGAACTCCCACCAGCCGGGCAACGTACCGCCGCGGACCGGTCCCAGTGGGGCAGCCAGGGCAAGCATGGGCGTCCGTTGCTCGGCGGCGGCCACGCCTTGTCACGGAGGCGTCTCGGCGGCGACGATCGATGCGACAGGCGATGGCTGGAAGGCGTCGATGAACCGTCGAACGGATGGTCTCGACCCCGTGAGCTCGAGCCGCCCGGAGCGATGGGCTTCCGCGAGCGGGACCTGACCGAGGTAGATGCGGTAGAGCGTCGACCGGTCACTCCGCATCGCGACGTCGATGTCGAAGCGTGGGTCAGCCAGACACAGTGAGGTCTCGTGATCGACAACGATCCAGTAGCGCTTGGGATGGTCGGTGAAGCTGACCGAGATCGTGAAGCGGCGTCCCGGCAGCTTGCTCGGATCGAGGCGGCGGTGCAGCCACCACAGCAACAGGTCGGGGTCGAGCTCCTCGGCGTGCGGGTTCGCCGAAGGCCCAGCGCGCACCCCACGTCGCGAGCCCGAACACCACCGGTTCGAGATCACGGCCCGACGACGTGAGGCGATAGCTGCCGTCCTCATCCTGTTCGATCACATCCGCTCGCTTCAGCTGCTGGAGCCGTCGGCTGAGCAAGGCGCGGGAGAGCCCGGGGTTGCCACGGATGAGCTCGTTGAACCGAGAGGTACCGGTCAGCAGGTCCCGAACGATGTGGATCGTCCAGCGGTCACCGAGCAGCTCTGCCGATCGGGAGATCGGGCAGTACTGGCCGTACGTCGTCATCGGGTCACCCTGCCACAGTTCAGTATTGGAACTGGACGGCGCGCGCTCCGCGGGCTTGTGTGAGCAGGGACCCGACGGACAGCTCACTCGCTGATGGAACGAGGACTGATGCGCATCACCAAGAACGACATCCCGACCAAGATCGACGTCCCGGGCGCGGTCGCTCGCCAAGCGATCAACTTCGGCGACGCGTCGGACTACGGGTCGCTGGCCGCCGAGTACTTCTCGCTCGGCGCGGGCACCGACATCGCGCCGCTGCTCAAAGGTCTCGACGACGACGCCTGTCACGCACCCCACTGGGGCTTCATCGTGTCGGGAGAGGTCGTGGTCACCTACACCAACGGGGACGACGAGACCTGTGTGGGCGACGACCTCTTCTACTGGCCGCCCGGGCACAGCGTGCGGGTCGTGAAGGACGCCGAAGTGATCCTCTTCAGCCCACAGGTCGAACACGCCGAGGTCATGGACCACATGATCGCGGCGATGGCTGGCTGACGGCGAAGCTCCAGGCGCGGGCTGCCAAACCCGACCAGTCCCCTCCTGACAGCAACATCGAACACCACGAGCCTGGCTGTTACGGTCAGCAACCCTGCGGCGAGTCGGACCAAGAGGTGTAGCTGTGGCCGTACGATTCGAGGACAGGGTGCTGTTCGTGACAGGCGGCGGGGCCGGGATCGGCGCCGCGACGGCGAGGCGCTTCGCGGCTGACGGTGGCAGGGTCGCGGTGGTCGACCTCCAACTCGAGCGCGCCGAGTCTGTTGCTCACGAGCTGGAAGGTTCGATTGGGTTGGCCGCGGACGTTGCCGACGAACGCTCGGTCGAGCACGCGGTAGCGACCGCGGCGAGCAAGCTCGGACGCATCGACGCGGTGCTCAACTCGGCAGGCCACGCTGAGTTCGGGCTGCTGGAAGAGTGGACGCTCGAACGATGGCAGAAGATGATGGCCGTCCACGCCGGGGGCACCTTTCTCGTCTGCAGGGAGGTCGCACCGATCATGCGCGAGCAGGCCGGTGGGTCGATCGTGAACGTCGCCTCGACCTCGGCGCTCACGGCGAACTACGGCAACGCCCCGTACGGGGCAGCCAAGGGAGCCATCATCTCGTTCTCTCGACAGATAGCTCGAGACCTGGCGCCGACCGTTCGCGTCAACGTGATCATCCCCGGGAGGACACGAACGGGCATGACGGAGCCGCTCATCACCGCTCGAGGTGGTGGGAGCTACGAAGAGGGGGCGACGGCCTTCGGTCAGGCGAACCTGCAGAACCGGCTCGCAGAAGCAGAGGAGATCGCCGCACCCATCTGCTTCCTGTTCTCAGACGACGCGAGCTTCATCACCGGCACCCAGATCGTGGCCGATGGAGGTGAGACGGCCGCATAGCGGCTCGCTCGCGCCGACTCGGCAGCTGCTGCCCGGAGTGTTGACGGTCACGTGGTTCCATCGGGCTGCGACCACGGAGTTCCGTAGTTCGGACCAGAGAACCTCCTTCGCTCTGCGCAACTCCCGGTTCTCCTGGTGGATCCGAGCGTTGTCCCCGCCGTCGTGCCCGCCCGCTCACCGGCATCGCATGGAGACACCCGAGCGGAGACGGCCCTTCAGGTGCAGTACCAGGTCAACGTCTGTGCCCGGGGCGGGGTTCGAACCCGCACGGTGTCGCCACCTGAGGGGTTTAAGCTGGTCAAGATCGTCCGGCTGGTGCGCTCTCGTCCGGCACGTGCCGCCTGATCTGGACGTTCGCGACAGTGCCGTGCGTCGGGTGCGCTTCCGCGGTGGCCCGTACCGGCGAGTCCTGTGCACATCGTGCGCGCACGCTCCCCTTCTCACGAGCCGGACGGAGGGCCTCGCCTGGGCGCGCTCGGGGAGGTGTGAAGCGACGCCGGCCGATCGCCCCCGGTCGTGCGACGGACGGCTCCGCAAGTCCGCGGTGGCCGCACGTGGTCCGCTGGGGGAACCTACTGAGGCAGCTCGATCGCGCGAACTGCCGCGAGGAACGCGGGCAGGTCGTTGCGAGCGGTCGCCGTGAGCACGTCGACATCGATCGACCAATAGCCGTGAACGATGCGGTTGCGCATCCGGACCGGAGCACCCCACTCCACCTCGGGATGAGAACGCCTCGTCTCATCGGACACCCTCGCGACCGCTTCGCCGAGCACCGTGAAGTTCCACAACACCGCGTTCGCGTCGATCACGGTCGCCGTCGATGTCGGCCGCCTCGTGACCGCTGGTCAACTCCACGATCCGCTCGGTTGCGTCGATGATCTCGGCGAGCAGCAGCAGGTCACGCCGCATACAAGGTGCGCGCCTCGACAAGGACGTCGTCCCGGAGGAGGCGGTGCAACGACTTCCTCGACACCAGATCGACCTTCCGACCAAAGAGGTCCGCGAGTTCGTCCTCCAGACGGTCGATATCAAACCCGAGCCGCGCGCCGGGCGACAAGACGTAGAGGAGGTCAACGTCGCTGTCGAGCCTCGTGTCGCCGCGAAACAGCCGAGCCGAAGACGGCGAGTTCAGCGACGCCGAACCGTCGGCAGACGTCCGCCAGCCGCGCCGCATCGATGACGCGCCCACCGATCTCGAGAGCTCCTGCCGGACTCACCCAGCCAGTCTCGCACCTGCGACCAGCACGGTGTGTGCCCGGGAGACCGAGGCGATGACGGCATCGCCGTCCGTGCCCGGGGCGGGGTTCGAACCCGCACGGTGTCGCCACCTGAGGGGTTTAAGCCCTCTGCGTCTGCCTGTTCCGCCACCCGGGCGGGCACGCGCACGGTACCCGGGCGCTCGAGCACGCGCGCGTGGCATCAGGCCACCCGCAGCTTGGGGAGCTCGACCTCCTGCTCGACCGCGGCCCACAGCGCGGTCCGGGCGCGATCGGCGTCGCTGCCCTGCAGTCGGTTCGCGACCACGATGCCCTCGACCAGGTCGCCGAGCACGGCGACCCATGGTCGACCCCGCACCCGCACCGCCACCATCGCCGACTGCCCTCGCCGGCGCAGGGTGCGATCGGCACCGGTCAGTCGAGGCGGGCATCGGAAGCTGGGTACGTCGAGGCCCAGGCGGCGGGCTTCGCTGGCGAGCACCCGGGCAGCCCGGGCGAAGTGCAGGGTGGTGGCGGACTCCATCGAGTCCCATTCAACGCCGGGGGTGCGCGACAGTTCGCTCGGGCCACCGCGACCGCCTTTGGGAGTCGCACACCGCGCCATGTGCGACCGCTGACTCCGGAACCCCGCGCCCAAGCGGACCGACCTTTCGGAGTCACCTACCGCGCCATGTGCGTCCACGGACTCCCAAACCGAAGACGGGCAGGGAAGACCTCAGGCGGGTTCGGCCTCGCCGCCGCCGTCGTTCAGGATGGCGAGGGCGTCGTCGGCATCGGCCGCTCGGACCTCCACGCCGACGCCGCCGGCCGCCTCCACCGTGGGGATCATCTCGGCCTGGTTGACCACCATGGCCTCGATCCCGAAGGCCCGGAGCTTGGCCTGGGCGACCTCGGCCTCGCCGGCGTCGGGGAAGGTGGCCACGATCACGGGTTCGCGGTGGTCGGCGCCGGCATCGCTCATGGGCCGAGGCTAGTGCCGGCCCGATCCGCATCCGCGAACTCCCGCGCACCCCCTGCGTAGGGTCGCCGACGTGCCCGTCTACAACCCAGCCCAGCAGCGGGTCATCGAGCTCCTCGGCCGCGGCGACGTCGAGCCGACCTTCCCGGCCGACCTCGCCGACCACCTGCAGGCCGAGCTCGAGGCCGCCGTCGCACCGCTGGCCGACCGCCTCCCGCCGAAGCTGTGGGTGAGCAAGCACGGGCTGAGCGGCGTGCACGGCTGCGAGGCCCGCCACCTCGCCCAGGAGGGCGACTTCGCCTGGAGCGTGGCGACAGTCCGGGGCCAGGTGGCGCACAAGGCCATCGAGCTGGCCGTGAACTGGCGAGGCGAGCCGGTCGCGGGCGATCTGGTCGACGAGGCCGTGGCGCGCCTGGCCGACGGCGACGTCGAGCGCGTCGCGCTTCCTGGGCGGGCTGGTCGAGGCCGATCGGGCCCAGCTCCGGGGCGAGGCGACCGACCTCGTCACCAAGTTCCAGGAGTGCTTCCCGCCGTTGCGGTCGGCCTGGCGCCCCGTCACCGAGAGCCGGGTGTACGTCGACCTGCTCGACGGCGCCGTCGTGCTGTCGGGCAAGGTCGACCTCACGCTCGGCAAGCACGAGCCCGGCCGCGCCACCAAGGTCATCATCGACCTGAAGTCGGGGTTCCCGGCCCCGGCTCACCGTGACGACCTGCGCTTCTACGCCTTGCTCGAGACGCTCCGCCTCGGGGTCCCGCCCCGCATGCTGGCCAGCTACTACCTGGACGCGGCCAGGGCCCAGCCCGAGGAGGTCACCGTCCCGCTCCTGGAGGCGGCCCTGGCCCGGACCATCGACGGCATCCACAAGATGGTGTCGCTGGCCAACGGCCGTGAGCCGACCCTCGTCCCCGGTCCGTCGTGTCGGTGGTGCCCGATCGCCGACACCTGCGTCGAGGGCCAGTCGTGGCTCTGGTCGGCCGAGGAAGGAGGTGGCGACACCTAGATCCGGTGCGGAGCAGGAACGACGAGCAGGACGACGACATCTCCTGCGCTGACAGCAAGTCGACAGTCGCTGACCATCCGGCCGTCACACTCGGCCCTTACCCTGGGGGCATGGCCGCAGCGCGTGTGACGCCGCTACGGAGGGTGGCAACCTCCGACGTGCCGGCACCCCCGCGCGCATCGAGCCGCACCGCGTCGCAGAGCCGCGCCGCGGTCCGCCGCACCGAGCCGCGCCCCGAGCCGCGCGTCGCAGAACCGCGGCCGGCGCCAGTCCGATGTCGATGCCTTCGGGCGGTCGGAGCGCTTCCGGGCCGTGGCCCGCTGGGTCTTCGCCCCGGTCTACCGCTGGTGGTTCCGCGTGGAGTGGGAGGGCCTCGAGCACGTGCCCGCCACCGGTGGCGCGCTGCTCGTCGCCAACCACGCCGGCGCCCTGCCGCCCGACGCTGCCGTCATCCTCCACGGCATCGAGGAGGAGCTCGGCCGGCCGGTCTATGGCCTGGCCGACCACCTCTTCCGGGACCTGCCCCTGGTCGGGACGGTGTGGTCCCGGGTCGGCGGCGTGGTCGGCCATCCGGACAACGCCGAACGGCTGCTCCGCGACGACGGCGCACTGGTGCTGGTGTTCCCCGAGGGCGCCAAGGGGCCGGCCAAGACCTACCGCCACCGCTACCAGCTGCGGCGCTTCGGGCGGGGCGGCTTCGTGGAGATCGCCATGCGGGCCGGCGTCCCGATCATCCCCATCGCCGTGGTCGGCGCCGAGGAAGCCATGCCCTCGGTGGCCAGCTTCCCCGACAGCGCCCGCCTGCTCGGGCTCCCCTACCTCCCGCTCACCGCCAACCAGCTGGTGTTCGGGCCGCTCGGCGCCATGACGTGGTTCCCCGCCAAGCTGCGGCTGCGCGTCCTCCCACCGGTCACCTTCGACGAGCCATCCGGGCAGCCGCGCTACTCCCGCAGCCGGGTGATGGACGCGGCCGACGCCATCCGCCTCGATCTCCAGGCCGCCCTCTACGACATGCTCCGCACCCGACGCAGCATCTGGCTCGGCTGATGGGACGCCGGGTCCTCATCACCGGGCTCTCCACGTTCTGGGGCGGGCGGCTGGCCCAGGCCCTGGAGGCCGACCCGGCCATCGACGTGATCGTCGGCCTCGACACCAGGGACCCCCAGGTGCCGCTGGAGCGCACCGAGTTCATCCGCTCCGATCCGAGCTACTCGATCCTGTCGCGGATCGTGCGCTCGACCCGGGTCGACACCGTGCTGCACACGTTCCTGGTGGTCGACGCCTCCGTTCCCGAGGCCCGGTCGATGGACGAGATCAACGTGATCGGCACCTCCAACCTGTGTGCGGCCGCAGGGGCACCCGGCTCCACCGTGCGGACGGTGGTGGTGAAGTCGTCGACGATCGTCTACGGGGCGAGCCGCCAGGACCCGGCGTTCTTCGCCGAGAGCACCCCTCGCAGCCACCCGCCCCGCACCCGTCTCGAACGATCGCTGGCCGAGGTCGAGCACTACGTGGACGACTTCGCCCTCGACCATCCCGAGACGGCGGTGAGCATCCTCCGCTACTGCAACGTCGTCGGACCCGACATGACCGGCTCGCTGGCGGGCCTGCTGGCCCGACCCTTCGTCCCCTCCATCCAGGGTTTCGACCCCCTGCTGCAGGTCGTGCACGAGGACGACGTGGTCCGCTCGTTGCGCTTCGCCATGGACCAGGGCCTGCGCGGCACCTTCAACGTGGCGGGGGACGGGTCGCTCCCGTGGAGCGAGGTCGTGGCCATCGCGGGCCGGCGACGGTGGCCCCTCCCGGCGGTGGCGACCGAAGAGGTGGCCCGCAGCCTGCGCCTCGCCGGCGTGGTGAAGATCTCGTCCGAGCTGCTCGGCCTGCTCCGCTACGGCCGCGGCGTCGACAACAGCGCGCTGAAGCAGGCCGGCTTCGAGTACCTCTACGACACCGCAGCCGCGGTGGCCGAGCACGTCAGCGCCATCCGACTGCGGCGAACGCTCGGTCAGGGCTCGTCGTCCGGCCGCGGCGGCCAGGACCTCGAGGAGTTCCTGCGCCGCTCCCCCGCCGTCGTGCGCCAGCCGACGAAGTCGGGCTGAGCGCCGCTACGCACTCATCAGGGCCACGGGCACCGAGAGGCCGGCCGTCGAGCGCACCGTGGCGATCGAGCGGCCCGGCTGGACCGCGGGCTTCGCTTCGCCGACGACATCGGGACCGAGCATCGCCCGCGCCGCCTCCAGCGAGTCGACGGTGATGGCGATGCCGAAGAACCGAGCCGGACCTCCCGACGGATCGGGCTCGGGCGAGCCGACCACCTCCAGGATCACCTCACCCATGCGGAAGAAGGCCTGGCGCATCGGCCGGCCGTAGGCCTCGCCGTCGCGGGTCCGCTTCAACGGCAGGCCGAGGGCCCGCTCGATCACGGCGACGGTGCGATCGAGGTCGGGCGTGGTGACCACGACGTGGTCGATGACGCGGGCGCCGATCGGGTGGTCGCCGGCGGGCGCGGCTGACGGCTCACCGACCGACGTCGGGATGCCGTCGACATCGCTGACCTCCTCGTCAGGGGTCCCGGCCAGCACCCATCCGAGCACCCCCGACCGGCCATCCGCCCCCGGCGCGATGCGGAGGCGCACCGATCCGATCTGGCAGACGCCGTCCTCGTCGACGGTGAAGCCGGCCGCCCGCCACCTCTCGGGATCATCGGCCACGTTCAGCTCGGCGATGCTGGTCACGGCGCGGAACCTACCGGGTCAGTCGCGCTCGGCCCCGAGCTGCCACGCCAGGAAGGCCAGCACGTCGGCGCCCTCGTCGGCCTGCTTCAGCAGCGGCTTGCCCACCCCGTGGCCGGCCCGGCCTTCCTCCTGGAACAGGATCGGGTGGTCGTCCTGGCAGGTCGATGCCCACTGCAGCTGGGCAGCCATCTTGCGGGCGTGGAGCGGATCGACCCGGCTGTCGCCCTCGGCGGTCGTGAACAGCACCGCCGGGTAGCACGTGCCCTCGACGACGCGGTGGTAGGGCGAGTAGGCGTGCAGCCAGGCCAGCTCCTCGGCGACGTCGGGGTCGCCGTACTCGGGCACCCACAGCCGGGCGATGAGGAACTGAGGGAACCGCACCATGTCGGTCAGCGGCACACCGCAGTGGACGGCGCGAGCGAGGTCGGGACGCTGGGTGAGGGCGGCCGCCACCAGCAGCCCACCGTTCGAACGGCCGGTGATCGCCAGGCGCGACCGGGACGTCCACCCGGAGGCGACGAGGTGGTCGGCAGCCGACGCGAAGTCGTCGAACACGTTCTGCTTCTGCTCGCGCATGCCCGCTTCGTGCCAGGACTCCCCCTCCTCGGCGCCGCCCCGCAGGCCGGCCACGGCGTAGAGGCCGCCCTGCTCGCACCACGCCGCGGCGACCGGCGACCACACGGGCGTGGAGGCGATGGCGAAGCCGCCGTAGCCGGTGAGGATGGCCGGCGTGCCGGGCGACGGCTCCACGTCGGACCGGTGCACCAGGAACAGCCCGATCGCCGTCCCATCGCGCGAGACGTAGGTCTGGTGCGTCACGGAGAACGCGGTGGCCGCGGCGCCGCCCACCTCACCCCAAGCCTCGACGCCGCCGCGCCCGGTGACCCGATGCAGCGCCGGCGGCCTCGTGAACGACTCGAGCTGGAGAAAGGCCACACCCGTGGCGGGGTCGGCGTCGAAGCCGGCGAAGGTGCCGACGTCGGGCAGGGTGACCGCACCCACCTGGCCACCGTCGCGGTGGTGCTGCTCGAGCACCGCGATCGAGCGGTCCGTCGAGAGGACGTAGAAGACGTCGCCCGCGGGCACGACGGCATCGATGACCGCCTGCCGCTCGGGCACGAGGGTGTCCAGGTGATCAGGTTGTGTCAGGGGAGCCGTGACGACGCGTCCGCGCGGGGCGTCGAGGTTGGTGACGCCGAGCAGTCGATCACCGTCGACACTCAGCGCCGTGGTGGCCTCGATGCCCTCGATCACCGTCGTCCACTGGTCGGTCTCCCGGTCGAGGAGGTGCACGTCGGTGCGGCTCCAGCTGACCGAGGCGTGGACCAGCACCCAGCGGCCGTCCCTCGAGACCGACACGTCGGTCCAGGCCTCCGGCGTCGGCAGGTCGCCCCAGACGAGGCGGTCCTCGCTCCATGGCGTGCCGAGCCGGTGCTCGTAGACCATCCGGCCGTACTCGGCGCCTTCGGGATAGCGGGTGTAGAGGAAGCCCGAGGCGTCGGGGAGCCAGCCGACGGTCGCGGCCCTGGTCTCGGGGATCTCGTCGCCCAGGTGCCGGCCGGTCTCGACGTCGAGCACGCGCAGGACGCTCCGCTCGTCTCCCCCTTCCGACATCCCGTAGGCGACCAGCGCTCCGTCGGCCGACGGGTGGTACCAGTCGATCGCCGTGGTGGCATCGGCCGCCAGGCCGCCGGGGTCGACCAGGGTGCGTGCCGGTGACGCCGGGTCGGTGGCCGACCGGACCACGAGCGAGTACTGCGGGGCACCCTCGGCCCGCTCCAGTGAGAACACCCGCGGGCCCTCCACGCGGCACGAGCGGGACATCGGCGCCGCCAGCAACGCGACGAGGCGCTCGTGCCACGCCCCACGATCGGGGAGAGCATCGAGCGCCTGGCGGCTCCGCTGGTTCTGCGCCGCCACCCACGTGCGGGTGTCGGGGGCGTCGCCCGACTCCAGCCACCGGTAGGGATCGGCGACCTCGATGCCGTGGAGGACATCGACCACCTCGTCCCGGCGGGCGGGCGGCACCGGTGAGATCAACGCGAGATCAGCAGGTCAGCGGCCCATGTTGGGGCGCTTGCCGTGGTTGGCCTTCGAGCGGCGCATGCGCGCCTTCTTCTTCTTGGTCTTCTTCGACATGAGGGACCATCCTACGCCCTGCGTCCGCCCTGCCAGCGGCGGCGTCGGGCCTGATGTGGGCGAACATGCTGCGGCCGTTCCAGGTCGGGAAGGCCCGGACCAGCCATGACGGACCGTGGAGCTGGATCCGGGCGTCGCGGGTGGCCTCTAACCAGGAGAGCTGCCCGGCGTGCCACTTCACGAACGCCTCGGCGTCGGCGGTGATGTACAGGTCCTCGTCCAGACCGGGATACGTCTTGCAGATCTCGGCCTCGCCGCGCTCGAACAGCAGCCAGTACCGCTCGTGGGGCCGGTAGCCGGTGAAGTCCAACCGGACGACCACCCGCTGGTCCGGGAGCCGGTCACGACGGAGCGCGTTGCACATCGACCACAGGGCCACGAAGGGATCGAGGTTCTCGGGGGCGAGCTCGAGCCACCGAGCCCCCCACTCGCCGAGGGTCTCACAGACCTTGAACAGATCGTGGCCGGAGCTCGTGAGCTGGTAACGGTGACCGCGCCCCTGCGCCTTGGGTGCCGACTCGACGACGCCGAGGCGCTCGAGCTGCTTGAGCCGCTGTGTGAGCAACGTGCGGGAGAGTCCGGGTGCACCCTCGAGGATCTCACCGAAGGTGTCACAGCCCAGATACAGGTTGCGGATGATCAAGGGCGTCCAACGCTCAGCGAAGATCTCGGCGCCACGGGCGATCGGGCAGTACTGGCCGTAGGTCCTCATGAGCGCAGTGTCCCGCTCCACCCGGCCGCCGTGAAGTCCAGATTCCTTACTTCGAAGTCCAGATCGCGGCCTTCTCCCCGGTCACCTGCCGATGTTGCGATGAGCTCGTCGACCAGAGGAGGAACGATGACCGCAGCGACCACGATGCAGATCCCCGGGTTCCTTGGCGATGTGATCGCCCCCGACCACGATGCCTACGACGACGCACGGACCGTGTGGAACGGCGCCGTCGATCGACGACCTCGGCTCATTGCCCGCTGCCGCGGCAGCGCCGATGTTGCCGCCGCGGTGCGCTTCGCCCGCGACCGCGATCTCGTGATCGCCGTTCGCGGCGGGGGTCACAACGTCGCGGGCACCGCGGTGTGCGACGGCGGGATCGTGATCGACCTGTCGGCGATGCGCGCCGTCTCGGTCGATCCTGTCGAGCGCACGGCCCTCGTCCAGGGCGGTGCCCTGTGGGCAGATGTCGACCACGAGACACAGGCACACGGGCTGGCCACCACGGGCGGCATCATCAGCCACACCGGCGTCGGCGGCCTCAGCCTGGGCGGCGGCATCGGCTGGCTCATGCGCAAGCACGGTCTCACCGTCGACAACCTCATAGAGGCCGAAGTGGTCACCGCCGAGGGCGAGATCGTGGCGGCGTCGGCCAGCGATCACCTCGACCTGTTCTGGGCCCTGCGAGGCGGAGGCGGGAACTTCGGCATCGTCACCTCGTTCCGTTTCGCGCTGCACCCGGTCGGCCCCACCGTCATGGCCGGGCCGGTGTTCTGGGCGGCCGAGGACACCACCGACGTCCTGCGCTTCTACCGCGAGTTCGTCACCGGCGCACCTGACGAGCTCGGGAACGTCGTCCGGCTCGGGACGATCCCGCCGCTGCCGGTTGTCGACAAGGACCTCCACTTCCGGCCGGCCATCGCCGTGGCGAGCTGCTACGCCGGCCCCGTCGAGGACGGTGAGCGTGCCGTCCGTGCGCTCCGCCGTTTCGGGACCCCGCTCGTGGATCTGGTCGGACCCACCCTGTACGTCGACCATCAGAGCAGCAGCGACGACACCGTCCCCCATGGCTGGCACTACTACTGGAAGGCCACGAACCTCACCGACCTGTCCGACGCGGTCATCGACATCGTCGCCGCCCACGCCTTCGGCGCGACGTCTCCAAGGTCGTACGCGGCGATGTTCCACATGGGTGGCGCCGTTGCCCGAGCCCCGCGGGACGCCACGGCCTACCCGGGGCGCGATGTGGAGCACAACATCGTCATCGACGCAGCCTGGCTCCCCGAGCACGACGCCACCGTCAGGGCATCGGAGATGGCGTGGGCCCGAGCCTTCCTCGACGCTCTGCAACCCCACCGCGCCGGCGTCTACGTGAACTTCCTCGACTCCGACGACGGCTCGAGCCGCGTCCGCGAGGCCTACGGTGACGACACGTACCGGCGCCTCGCCGAGGTGAAGGCCACGTACGACCCCGAGAACGTCTTCCACAACAACAAGAACATCCAGCCCGCCGCGCCTCCACAGCCAGCGTTCGGACCAAGCGCTACTCGTCGCGGTGGCTTGCGATGTTGATCACGTTCCCATCGGGATCGCGGACGAAGAACCGGCGGATGCCCCACGGCTCGTCGGTCAGCGGATGCACGATCTCGTAGCCGCGACGCTGCGCTTCGGCGTAGGCCTCGTCGACGTCGCTCCCGACGTGCACGGAGAGCACGGAGTCCTGAGGACTTGTGGCGTCTCGGGTCACGAGCTGCAGGCTCGCTCGCCCGTCTGGCGACACGAAGCGCGCGACCCATCCGAGGTTCAGACCCTCCACGTCGAGTCCGAGGTAGTCGGTGTAGAAGCCGCGCGCCGCTTCGATGTCGGCGACCGGCAGGTTCGCCGTGACTCCGGTTACTCGCACATCCACTCCCTCGTGGAGGGCCTCGCCATCGTGGACCCCTGTTGGCATGACGCGATGCAGCGCACGAGGCCCGATCGAGCGTGCTGCACCCTGGTGACGCTGGTCGGGACTCATCATGCCGCCTCATGGCAGGGCCGCGGGGTGAGGGCGAGCTCGCACCCGACTGTGGTGTCGCTGCCCGCCGGCGAGTCCCGCGCACCTCGTGTGTTGAACTCCGTGCATGCGCCTGGAGCCGCTGTACCGCATGGTGTTCGACTACCCACACGAGTGGAGCGTCGCCCTGGGCACGGGAGGAGCCGAGAGCCAGCACCTGTTCCTTGCTGAAGGTCGGTGCGACGGCCGGATCAGCGGTCCCCTCCGGGGGGCCAACCACCCTCGCCGGCGGGGGGACGGCACCTACTGTCCCGACTTCCACGGCGTGATCTCCACCGTCGACGGCGCCACGGTGCTGTTCGACTGCGGTGGGTACGGCCGGGCCTATCCGCAAGGCGCCCGCCAGATCGTGTGCTGGCTCACCCACGTCAGTGACGACCCCCGCTATCGCTGGCTGAACGACGTGGTGTGCGTCGGCACGGGCGAGGTGCGTCCCGAACAGCTTTCCCTCGACGTCGCCGAGCTGATCTGGGAACCGCCGTTGCAGACCGAGTCCGAGCCGCCAGCCCGCTGAAGGCACGCAGCCCGGCGCGACATCGGCGAGCCACGAAGGCGTGACTGGAAGCACGGCGGGCTCGGAGAGCCCAGATGTCGGCCGTCCTAGCTCGACACCGGCGACCAGCACGGCAAGCAACACGCCCGGCCCCCGACGGCCGCGGCCGTGATCGTGAGGGTCCACCGGGGTCGAGGCCCCGCGTTGTCGGTTCTGAGCTGCGTCCAGCACGGTCTTGTGGTGGAGGTAGCCGACGAGGACGAGCGCGCTCACCGCAGAGGACGAACGATGATGCCGACCGCGGCATACAGGGCTTCAGTTCGACACGGTCGCGTTGGGTTGCACGACCAACGCGACCTTCGCGACGCCGAACCCGAGCCCGTAGAGAGCGATGCCGGTGCGAAGCCAGGCAAGGAACGTGCGGTCATTGGCAAGCTCGCTGTCGTGTCATGCTCGGCTCACGTTGTCTCTCGCTCGACGACGCTCCAACCGTCCCCATCCACCTTGCCGGAGCACCGCTCGGCCGCACCACACGGCCGCCCTCGCGCGAATCCTGCCCGATCCGCCTCACCCCCGCCGATCGATCCGGCAGATCTGGCGCAGTCCCTTCCGGAGGATGCGCCCGAGCTCGGCGACGTGCGCGTGGGTTCCTGGTGACCGTGAACAGACCACGGGACGGCTACCGGTCGGTGACGCCTCGGATCGTCGTTGACGACGTGGCCGCCCAGGTGGACTTCCTTCGACAGGTGTTCGGCGCCACCGCTGACATCGAGCCGGGGCGCCCCGTCGAGGTCCACATCGGCGATTCGCTGGTGATGGTCTCGTCCGGTGTCCGAACGCGCCAGGTTCGCCGCGTTCCTGTACGTCTACGTCGATGACGCCGACGCCGCCTTCCAGCGCGCGGTCACCGCCGGCGCAACGGTCATCGAGCAACCTCTCGACACGCCCTATGGAGATCGACGGGCGATGGTGCGCGACCCGTTCGGCAACCTGTTCCCAGATCGCCCATGCAGCGTCCCGGCCGGCGCGCTGACCCTTCACGGCTACGGCAGGTGTTGCACCTCGACCGTCAGTGGCAGAAGGTGTCGGAACCGGAAGCTGCGGTACCCGTTGCCACCTCGTTGGAGCTCTTCGAGGTGGACGTCCTCGTCGGCGCGGTCGAGCTCCGACCACGCGTCTTCGACCGCTTCCGGCGTGGCGAGCAGAAGACCGACGTGCTCGTAGCCGCTGCACGTCATCGGGTCGGGACGCTCACGGATGTTGACATAGTCCCCACCGCCGACGGCCAGCGTCATGCGGTCGGGCTGCCGTAACGACTCGATCTCGGTCCATCCGAAGTAGCGGCCGTAGAACGCCAGCACGTCCGCTCGGAACCGTGGTGTCAGCGTCCCCAGGGCCACGCTCATCGCGACGTGGCTCAGACCTTCGGAACGCGTCGTGGAGGTCATGGACGCACACACTGCCCGATGATCTCAGCTCACCGCCTTCTTCACGAGCGCGCCGATCCTTGCCTCGTCGGCGGCGGTCAGCTCCTTCAGCGCGAAGGAGGTCGGCCACATGGTGCCTTCGTCGAGGTTCGCCGCGTCGTTGAAGCCGAGCGTCGCGTACCTCGCCTTGAACTTCTCCGCGGTCTTGGAAGAAGCAGACGATCTTGCCGTCCCTGGCGTACGCGGGCATCCCGTACCAGGTCTTCGGCGAGAGGTCCGGCGCGCTGGCTTTGATGATCGCATGGAGCCGCTCGGCCATGGCGCGATCCGATCCCTGCATCTCGGCGATCTTCTCGAGCACGGCGCTCTCCCCGTCCGCCTTGCTCGCTTCGGCCTTCAGCTCCTTGGGCGCGCTCCCTCATCGCAGCTCGTTCCTCGGGCGTGAACCCCTTGGACGTCCCGCCGCTCGCGGTGCTGCTCTTGGCGGACCGCGCCGTGCTCTTCTTTGCAGCCTTCTTCTCAGCCATTGCGAAGCACCTCCGTGCGCCGAACGAATCCCCTCATCGGTCCTGCAGCAGCCCGAGGACGTTGCCATCGGGGTCGGTGACGGTGGCCACCAGGCGGCCGCCACCGACATCGTGCGCGGGCTCCTTCACCGTGGCACCCGCGGCGGTCACCTCGGCCAGCTTCGCCTCGATGTCCGTCACGTGCCAGTAGGCCACCGGTGAGGTCATGCCCTGCGGCGCCACCGCCCGGCACCAGCCCGATGTGCTGGCCGGCGGCCTCGAAGCCGACGTAGTAGGCCTCGTCGGTCTGGGGCGGCATGCCGAGCAGGGCGGCGTACACCGCTTTGGCCGCCGCCACGTCGGAGACGGGATGCAGCACGGTCTTGATTCCCTGGGTCGAAGAGCCGGTCAT
Organism: Ilumatobacteraceae bacterium; assembly: GCA_963776935.1. Classification (GTDB taxonomy): domain Bacteria; phylum Actinomycetota; class Acidimicrobiia; order Acidimicrobiales; family Ilumatobacteraceae; genus JALOLG01. Next base: position 36,695 of record CAVZOP010000006.1, read on the forward strand.
GGTCACTCCTGAAGTCGTGGGTCCGGTCGAGGCGTGCCTGGCTCGGTCAAACGGGTGTCGGTCGCCCCATGGCACGTGTTCTCAAGTTGAGAGTATCACTATCAATTCGAGAGTGCTAGTATCACAACCAGTGGCGACCAGAGTCAAGGGGGATCCTCCCCATCAGGGCGGGGGCGGCAGCCAGGCCCGCACCCGTCTCGCCCGCCGAGCGGTGGTCGACGCAGCCCGGGCCCTCTTCCTCGAGCGCGGCTACCAGGCGACGACGATCGACGCCATCAGCGACCGCTCCGACGTCCCCGCGGCGACCGTCTACCGGCTGTTCTCCTCGAAGCTCGGGATCCTCAAGGCCCTGCTCGACGTGTCCATCGCCGGCGACGACCAGGCGCTGTCGGTGCAGGAGCGGCCCCAGGTGGCCGCGCTCCTCGCCGAGCCAGACCCCGAGAAGCTCCTCGCCGGGCTCGCCAGCATCACCGTCGCCATCAACGCGCGGATCAGCCGAGGTGTACCGCATCCTCTCGAGCGCCGCGAGCTCGGATCCCGCGGCGGCCGCACTGCTCGCCGACTACCAGCACAAGCGAGACGACGGCCAAGGCCGGATCGCACGCTCGTTCGCTCGCACCGGCGCACTCCGGCCCGGGCTCCGAGAACGCGACGCGGCCGACCTCATCCATGCGCTCATGTCCCCCGAGCTCTACCGGCTGCTCGTCATCGACCGGGGCTGGCCGCCGGAGCGCTACGAACAGTGGCTGGCAAGACTCCTCGTGGACCAGCTGACCCCCTCGTAGCCGAGGAGCTCGAGGCGCCGACGAGGCTGCGGGTGCGGCACCGATGAGTCGACCGGTCCCCGGAAGTCTCAACCGGGTGGGCATATCGCCCAGGCCGTCGAAGGAGATCCCCCATGAGCTTGCCGAAGATCGTCTCGCAGGATGAGTGGACCGCGGCCCGCCGCGGGCTGCTCGAGAAGGAGAAGGACCTCACCCGCCAGCGCGATCGGCTCAACACCGAGCGTCGCGAGCTCCCGATGGTCGAGGTCACCAAGCCGTACGAGTTCGAGGGTCCCGGCGGCACGCGGTCGCTGCTCGAGCTGTTCGAGGGCCGGCCGCAGCTGATCGTGTACCACTTCATGTTCCACCCCGAGTGGGACGACGGGTGCCCCAGCTGCACCGCCGGCACCGACGAGCTGTCGCCCGGCTTCATCGAGCACCTCAACACCCGAGACACCACCTACGCCCTCGTCTCCCGCGCTCCCCTCGCCAAGCTCGAGCGGTGGAAGGCCAAGAAGGGCTGGACGATCCCGTGGTACTCCACCAACGACGGCGACTTCAGCTACGACTTCGGCGCCACCATCGACGCCTCACGCGGCTACGACGAGTACAACTACCGCACCCTGGATGAGTACGCCGCCATGGGCGAGGAGAGCATGAAGAGCTCCGCCCAGCCCTACGACATGCCGGGCCGCACCTGCTTCCTCGACGTGGACGGCACGGTGTACCGCACCTACTCGGTGTACGCCCGCGGCCTGGAGAGCACCGGCGGCTCCTACTACTTCCTCGACCTCACCGCCCTCGGACGGCAAGAGGACTGGGAGCAGCCCGCCGGCCGTACCGCCAACGCCCGGGTCAACCAGCCCGACTTCGCGTCCTGACCGATCGCCCGACCGCTCATCGGCGGCCTTCAGCAGGGGGCTAGCACCACCACCAGACGCAGGGTGCCCGGGTCCCTGTCGTGGACGGACCGGCGTACGTTGGCGACGTGGGCGCCGATGGTGCAGCCGTTCGTCTGTGGTCGCGGTCGGAGCTGCGTCGCCGCTGGCCGGCACTGATCCTGCTGGGCGTCCTGGGCGGGCTGGCCGCCGGGCTCGCCATGGCGGCCGTCGACGGCGCGAATCGCACCGAGACGGCCTACGAGCGCATGCGGGCGGAGCAGCTGGCGGCCGACGTGGTCTTCTTCCCGAGCCAAGTTGGGGTCTACGACCTCGACGTCACGCGGCTGAGCGAGCTGCCCGAGGTCGCCGCGTGGGCCGGCTTCGCCAACACCTTCAGCGTGCTGGACGAGGTCCCGGACGGCGGCCCGCTCGTGCCGGTGGGGTCGGATTGGTTCACCACCATCGAGCGAGCCACGGTGCTGAAGGGCCGCCTGCCCGATCCGAACCGCGACGACGAGGCGGTGATCACGTCCGCGTTGGTACCCCAGGGCGAGGCGCTGGGCCTCGGCGTGGGTTCGGTGCTCACCTGGCGCAACCTCTCGCCGGCCGACCTCGAGGCGGTGGGTGGCGAACCGCCGAACGACTTCGACTGGACGACGGCGACCGGTCCCGTCACCAAGCTGCGGATCGTGGGCGTCGTGCGCCTCCCGATGGAGTCGGTGGTGTCGTTCGCCAGCACCGGCCTCCTCCTGCCCAGCCCGGCCTGGGCCCAGGCCCACTTGGCCGCGGGAGGAGCCGCCCCGACCGGCCGGCGGCGTTCGGGTGGGTCAACGCCGTCGTGCGCCTTCGTCACGGCGCCGCCGACGTGCCTGCGTTCCAGGCCGGCGTGGCCCGGCTGTACGGCCGGAGCGACATCCCGGTGAAGGACCTCAGCGACGACATCAAGCGGGTCCAGCGTTCACTCGACGTCGAGCGGACCGGCCTCCTGCTGTTCGCAGGGGCGGTGGTGCTCGCCGCCATCGTGCTGCTCGGGCAGGCGGTCGTGCGGTCGGTCCGGTCCGGCGCCGAGGTGCTACCCGGTGCTGCGCGCCATCGGGCTCGACCGCCGCGGGCTCACCGCCGGACTCGTGGTCGCCGCACGTCCTTGCCGTCGCCGTCGGGGGCGTCACGGCGGCCATCACCGCCGTCGCACTGTCGGCACGGTTCCCGATCGGGCTCGGCCGCGACCTCGATCCCGAGCGTCGGCGTTCACGTCAACGGGCCTCTCCTTGCCATCGGTGTGGCGTTGACCGTGGCCGTCATGGGCCTCGGTTGCCTGCTGGCGGCGTGGTCGACGGTGAGACGCGTGGTCGGGCGCCCTCGCACCGCCAGGACGCAGCTCGTAGGGGCGGCAACCCGGGCCGGCGCCCCGGTCCCGGCGGCGGTCGGCGCCAGCCTCGCCCTCGAGTCCGCGCCGATGAGATCGGCGGCGACCACTCGACCGGCCCTCGTCGCCGCGGTCGTCGGCGTCCTCGGGGTGGTGGGTGCGGTCACGCTCGTCAGCGGCATCGACGACGCCCTCTACACGCCCGAGCGGGTCGGCCGGGTATGGGATCTCGAGGCGACCGCCCCGGACGAGATCGACCTTCCCACCGCGCAGGCCCTCGTCGCCGGCAACGCCGACGTCGACGCCTTCGCGCTGCGGTCGCGGGTGCCGGGCGTCGTCGACGGCAGGGACCTCCCGCTGTACTCGCTGCTCAACCTCCAGGGCTCGCTGAGGTTCGTGGTGATGAGCGGTCGCGCTCCCGACGGCGACGACGAGCTCGCCCTCGGCCCCCGCTCGGCGTCCCTGCTCGGCGTCGGCGTGGGTGACACCGTTCGGGTCGGCCCGTCGGCGCGCATGATGAAGGTGGTCGGCATCAGTCTGTTGGCCCAGACACCTCACACCTCCTTCGACGAGGGCGCCTGGCTGACACCGAACGGGCTCGACTCGGTGACGGGCACGGTGTGCTGCACGGGCGAGCGCGACGACGAGGGCCTGATCCGGCTGCGAAGCGGCGCCTCCGCCGAGGCCGTGGCCAACGACCTGTCCGCCAAGGGACTGTGGATCGCCACGCCCGAGACGCCGCCCGACGTCTCCAACCTGCGCACCGTGCGCAGCCTGCCGCTGTTCCTCGCTGGCTTCCTTCTCCTCCTGGCGATCGGTGCCGTGGCCCACGCCTTGCTCACCGGTGCCCGGTCCCGATCCCACGACCTGGCGGTGCTGCGCGCGCTCGGCCTGACGCCCGGGCAGGCGGCCTCCTGCGTCACGTGGCAAGCCGCCATCATCGGCGTGATCGCGCTGCTCATCGGCATCCCTCTCGGTGTCCTGGTCGGCCGCCAGGTGTGGCACACGCTGGCCGACTCCCTGTCCTTCGTCTACGTCGGGCCCCTCGCCGGCACCCTGCTGGTGGTCCTGGTCCCCGCCGCCCTCGCCGTGCTCGGCGTGCTGGCGCTGTGGCCGGCGCGGCACGCGGCCCGGCTCCGCACGGCCGACGTGCTGCGCGCCGAGTGAACCGCACACGCTCACTCGCATGACGCGGAGGCGGCCACGTCAGAGGTACATCTCCCACTCACCCGACGCAATCTGTGCTGACACGTGCCGCCCAAATCGGTCGTGCTCGACAGACTGTTCTGGTACGACGTGGCCGTGGCAGGAACGCAGCTGACCATCGAACGACACCGGTGCGCAGCGGGATGACTTCTCGGCTCATCGCGCTCACGTTCGATGCGAACGATCCGCTCCGTCTGGCGCGCTTCTGGGCCGAGGCGCTGCACTGGGAGGTCGACGACGAGACCGAGGCTGAGATCGTGCTCGTGCCGACGGATGGCACCAGGTTCCGGATCGAGTTCGCAGCGGTCCCGGAGCCGAAGGCGGGCAAGAACCGCATCCATCTCGATCTGACGACCACGTCGCTCGAGGACCAGCAGGACACGGTCGAGACGTTGGTCGAGCTCGGCGCCCGCCACATCGACATCGGCCAGGGTCCGAACGACGACCATGTCGTGCTCGCCGACCCCGAAGGCAACGAGTTCTGCGTCATCGAGCCGGACAACTCCTTCCTCGCCGGCTGCGGACGCCTCGGATCGATCACCTGCGACGGCACGCCGGAGGTCGGATACTTCTGGAGCGAAGCGCTTGGATGGCCGTTGGTCTGGGATCAGGACGAGGAGACCGCGATCCGCGCGCCGGACGGCACCGGTCCGTTCATCACCTGGGGTCCTCCGCTTGTCCCGAAGGTCGGGAAGAACAGGCTTCATCTCGACATCGCTCCGCCCGAGCGACGTCGATCAGCAAGCGGAGGTCGACCGCCTCGTTTCACTCGGGGCGACCCGCATCGACATCGGCCAAGGCGACGTCGATTGGGTGGTCATGGCCGATCCCGATGGCAACGAGTTCTGTGTCTTGAGCCCCCGCTAGCGCGTGCTGGCCTGCTGGACGCTGCGCGAACCCTCAGGCTCGCGACGACGAGCTGACCCAACAGTCACAGCGGCCGACCCGCTGTTCCGGCACAATGCCGCTGCCATCGAACAAGGAGAGTTGCTATGGATGACGAGCGGGGCTCAGGCTGGCTGGTGTTCGCGTCGATCGTGCTGATCGTCGCCGGCGTCATGCGCATCTTCGATGCCATCTGGGCCTGGCGGTACAACGGCGTCTTGCCCGACGAGTTCCAAGAGGCCGTTCTCGGCAACGACCTCGACAGCTACGGGTGGCTCTGGCTCATCGTCGGCATCGTGCTCATCGGCGCCGGCTTCCTCGTGTTCCAGCGCTCACAGCTGGCCCGATGGATCGGCATCATCGCCGGCGCGATCATGGCCATCTCGGCGATCACATGGATGCCCGTGTATCCCGTGTGGTCGCTGATGTACACGTTCGTCGGGATCTTCGTGATCTACGGGCTCGCCGTCTACGGCGGGCGGGTCTCCACGGAGCGGTAAGGGCCGACGAGGCACGGTCCGCTGGGACCGGGCCCCACCACCCGGCCGTGTACACCGCGACCACCAGACGAGGAGCGACCCTCAGGTCGGTCCGTCGCAAGCGAGGAACGACGAGGGGAGCCCCAGGATGGCTCCCCTCGTTGTCGTCTACCCGGTCCTCATGAGACTCAGCGAACATTGACTCATCATTCCCTGAGTCATATCGTGATGGAATGAGTCTGGTCGAGGAGCGCGACGTACGCGCCGCTCGTCACGCTGCGCTAGGGGATCCGATCCGGCTGGCGATCGTGGACGCGCTCGATGAACTCCGATCGGTCGCCGATCGAGCTGCGACGGCGGTTGACGATCGAGTCGAACCTGCTCGCTCACCACCTCGACGTCCTCGAGTCCGTCGGGCTGATCGGCCGCTCCCGGTCCAGCGGCGACGGCCGGCGGCGCTACATCCGCCTCCATGGCGATGCTCTCGCCACCCTCGTGCCAGCCGCCCGTCTTCGCGCGGAACCAGCACTGTTCGTGTGCACGCACAACTCCGCTCGGTCGCAACTTGCGGCGGCACTGTGGCAACGGCTCACCGGGACCTCTGGCGAGAGTGCCGGCACGCACCCGGCTGTTCGCGTGCATCCTGGGGCCATCGCGGCCGGTCGGCGCGCCGGCCTTGATCTGGCCGGATGCCGCCCACGCCCTCTCGACGAGCTCGCCCATCGCCCCCGCCTGGTCGTCACGGTCTGCGACCGAGCCCACGAAGAACTCGTCGACGGCCAGCACCTGCACTGGTCGGTGCCCGACCCCGTCCAGCGGCCCTCGAAACGAGCCTTCGATGACGTCATCAGCGAGCTTGGGGCGCGAATGTCCAGGCTGGTTGCTTCGTGATCCACCGGGCCCGTGCATCGAAGCGGCCAGCACCCACCAGCACCCACCAGCGCCGACCGGGCGTCGACCGGCTGACCCGACCTAGGAGCCACCATGCCCGACCTGAACACCCTCTCCCTTGACCAGAGGCACGCCCTCCGGGTGGCCGCGGCCACCCTCCACCGTGAGTTCGAGGGCGTGTTCGCGGCCGAGACGATCGAGCTCTTCCTCGAGACGAGCTACGACCAGTTCGCCGACCGAGCGAAGTTCACGAACTTCCTGCCCCTCATGGCCGAGCGGTTCGCCCGACAGCGCTTGCGGGCGTTGGCCAAGGTAGAGGGACTCGCCAGTGACGGCGCTCCGGTGGTGCTGTTCCTCTGCGTCCACAACGCCGGCCGTTCCCAGATGGCTCTCGGCTGGTTCAACCACCTCGTGGGCGACCAGGCGATCGCCTGGTCCGGCGGCTCCGAACCCGGCGTCGAGGTCAACCCTGCTGCGGTGGCGGCCATGGCCGAGGTCGGCATCGACATCACCGATGAGTTCCCCAAGCCGTGGACCGAGGAGATCGTCGGTGCCGCCGACGTCGTCATCACGATGGGCTGCGGCGACGCCTGCCCGCTCTACCCGGGCAAGCGGTACGAGGATTGGGAGCTGGCGGACCCTGAGGGGCTCGACGTCGCTGCTGTCCGTGCGATCCGCGATGAGATCCGCGTCCACGTCGAAGCCCTGCTCACGTCGCTCGACCTGGACGCGGCGACTGGGCCCAAGAGCAACTGAGGCCGGCGTGAACCACAGCGAGAGGAGCCGGTCACCTCGGTCCCGTCACGCCTGAGCGAGCCTCACGCTCGGCATCGGCGCGGTGGAGGATACTCGGGGGATGCGCTTCACCACCTCGGTCCTGCTGGCGTCGACGCTCCTCGTGGCGGCGTCCTGCAGCGGGGACCGTGACGACGAGGCGACGACGACGACCTCACCGCCGACGACGGCGGAGACCGGGGCGGGCACGACGGAGGCGACGTCGGCGCCTCCCGCCGACGCCACGACGATCGGGTTCTTGAACCCTCCCGCGGGGCTGCTCGACGAGCTGGCCCAGGCCCAGACCGCCGGCATGAGCCTGGCCGCCGACGACATCAACGGTGGTGGCGGCGCGGTCCGCGTGGTCACGGTCGACGAGGCCACCGACGACCCCGCCGCCACCGTGGACGCGGTCGTCGACGCGGACATCAGGATGCTGGTCGGACCGGTGTCGTCGAGCACCGCCGCGTCCCTGCGCGGTGGGCTCGCCGCGGCCGACGTGGTCACGTGCTCGGCGTCGGCGACTGCCGACTCGCTGACCGTCGCCCAGGAAGGCGACGACAGCCCCGGCCGGACGGTTCGTGCGGACCGCCTTGCCCGACACGAACACGGTGTCATTCGTCGCCGACCACCTCGCCGAGCAGCGAGCGCAGGTGCCGGCCGACCAACCGTGGTCCGTCGCGGTGGTTGCCCGCAGCGACGACTACGGGATGAGCGTCAGTGGTGGTCTGATCAGCGCGTTGGCGGCGCGTGGGATCGACGCGACGCTGGTCGACTACAACCCCCGCACGGTCATCTTCACCAACGAGGTCGCCGAGGTGACCTCGCTCGGTGCGAGCGCCGTCGTGCTCGTGTCCTACGAGGAGGGGGTGCCGCTGCTCCGGGCCCTCGTCAACGGAGGCATCCCCGCGACGGACGGTCGTCGGGCTCGACGGCATGGTCACGCCGCGCCTCGCCGAGCGCACGTTCCCGGACGACCTCGCCGCCATCGACGGCATCACCCTCATCGGCTCGACCGGCAACCGTGCCTTCCTGCAACGCATGGCCGAGGACCCGTCGATCACCGAGCTCATCTACGGCGCGCAGGCCTACGACTGCGCCGTGGCCCTGGCGCTGGCCGCCGAAGCAGCCGGGTCGACGGAGGCTGCCGACGTCGCCGCCGCGCTCGTCACGGTCACGGCCGGCGGGCAGACGTGCAGCTCGTTCACGGACTGCATCGACATGCTCCGGGCGGGCGAGGACATCGACTACGACGGGCCGAGCGGACGCATCGCGTTCGACGCCAACGGCGACCCGACCTCGGGCCGGTTCACCACCGGCACCTCGCAGGCGGGTGACCTCGTCGAGCTCGGCTCCGAGGACATCGACCTCGCCACACAGGCTCGCGACCAGACCATCGTCGCGGAAGCCGCGTTCGTGACCCAGCTCCAGCTCGCCCTGCGCCTGCTCGGCTTCTACCAAGGTCCGATCGACGGCATCCTCGACGAGGAGGTGACCGCGGCCATCGCGGCCTTCCAGACCTCCGTGGGGCTTCCCGCCACGGGCGTCTACGACGCCGCGACCGACGAGGCGCTGCGCGCTCGAGCCGCCTCGATGGCCGGCGGGCTGGACACGACCATCGCCGGACTTCAGCAGGCCCTGGCCGACCTTGGCTTCTACGACGGCCCGATCGACGGCACCTACTCGGCGGCCACCGTGGCCGCCGTGCAGGCGTTCCAGACCGCGCTCGGCGTGGAACCGACCGGGATGATCGACGTCGCCACCCTGCAGGCCATCTACCAGCGCGGCGTCACGACGGGCGCGGCCACCACCGCGCCCCCGCCCCCGACGACGACGGTGCCGACGACCGAGCCTCCATCGACGGCACCGCCCACCACCGAGGCGCCGCCACCCGAGTCAGCCGGCGACCTGTGGGAGGTGCTGCAGGCCCAGCCTGAGCTCTCCGAGTTCGTGGCCGCGCTGAGGGCCGCCGGGTTCCAGGGCGACTTCTCCGACAGCGCCGTGTACACCGTCTTCGCGCCGGTGAACGCGGCCTTCGCCAGCGCGACGCTGCCCACCGACCCGGAGGACCTCGCCGAGCTCCTCGCCGACCACGTGGTCGAGGGCACGGCTTCTCCTGGACGACCTCGACACCGGCCCGCTCACCACGATCACCGGGGCGTCGCTGGCCGTCGAGCGGGCCGGCGACGACGTCACGGTCGGCGGTGCGACCGTCGTCGAGCCCACCGACCTCGCCGCGACCAACGGCGTGATCCAGGCCGTCGACGCGCTCCTGGCGGCCACGACACCCTGACGGTCCCGATGGGCACTCGGCGGGTCGGGCCGAAGCTGGTGTCAGCCGGCGTCATCCTCGAGCTCGGCCTCGAGCTCCGCTTCGACAGCGGCGATCGCGAAGCCGAGGGCCCGCATGATGTTGCCGGCCGCCAGCACCGTCCGGGCGGTGCCGACGATGGGAGCGATCGCGACCAGGACACCTTGGACGTCGTCGACCGTGATCCCCACATCGCTGGCGGTGCCCGCGTTCACGAGGTAGGCCGCCGGTGGCGCGCCCGCCGCGGCGAGCGCCGCGAGGCGAACCAACATCAGATCACGCGGCTCGAGGTTGCAGTTCTCGAGCGACGCCGCGGTCATGGCCGCGAACGTGTCGAGGAGCGGTGTGTCGTCAGCCATCCCGGTCTCCTTGGCTGTCGGGCGCCGCGGGTGCGTGCGCCGTCGCGCACCCAACCTACGCCACGACCCCCGGCGTGTCGCGAGGGACCGATCAGCTCACCGTGTTGGCGCGACGCAGTCGCTCGGTCAGCGACTTCATCACCTCGAGGGCGAAGAACGGCGTGTCCTGGACGAGGACCAGGAAGAGCGAGCGGTTCACGGGATACAGCTCGACATCCGTCGCGGCCACGACGTCGGCGCTGCGGGAGTGCCCGTCGATCAGGGCCATCTCCCCGAACGAGTGACCAGGCCCGACCGTGACGGACTGGCCGTCGCCATAGGTGCCTTCGCCATAGGTGCCTTCGCCATAGGTGATGGCCACCTCGCCGTCCTTGACGACGTACATGAGATCGCCAGGATCACCCCGCTTGAAGATGACATCGCCCGCGGCGTGGGCCACGACCTCACACTTGGCGACATAGATCCTGATGTCCACACGTCCCTCCCGAAGTCGGCGCGGCCTGGAGGGTAGGACGGGGTCGCGCACCACCTGGGACAGTTCACCGAGACTTCACCGCTCGGCCAAGGCGAGTTCCGCAACGCCCGGTGCTGCCCCCGGCGCGGCGCCCGGCAGGCTCGCCTTCCGCGAGCACCAGGGTCGAGCGCTCCGTCGCCGCGGGACGGCCGAGGGCGGCGATCAGTGCGAGGCGGTCCAGGCCAGCAGCTCGTCGGCTCCCCACGTGTTGACGACGCGCTCGATCGGCACGTCGCACTCCGCGGCGCGGTTGCAGCCGTGGGGCTGCCACTCGAGCTGGCCGGTGGCATGGGCGTCGGAGTCGATGGAGAACCAGCACCCGTAGGCGACGGCCATGTCGAGCAGCTCGCGAGGCGGGTCGAGGCGCTCGGGCCGGCTGTTGATCTCCACGGCGGTGCCGAACTGGGCACAGGCCGCGAACACGTAGTCGGCGTCGAAGGTGGAGGGCGGGCGCTTGCCGATGAGCCGGCCCGTGCAGTGACCGAGGATGTCGACGTGGGGGCTGGCCACGGCCAGCACCATCCGCTCGGTCATCGCCTTGCGCTCCATCCGCAGCTTGGAGTGGACGCTGGCCACCACAACGTCGAGGCGGGTCAGCAGGTCGTCGTCCAGGTCGAGCCCACCGTCTTCGAGGATGTCGACCTCCATCCCCGTGAGGATGCGGAAGGGCGCCAGCTCGACGTTCAGCGCCTCGACCTCCACCAGCTGCGCCTCCAGCCGCTCCCGGTTCAGACCGTGGGCGATGGTGAGGCGGGGCGAGTGGTCGGTGAGGCACAGGTACTCGTGCCCCAACCCCTTGGCGGTGCGAGCCATGGCCTCGATCGACGCCCCGCCGTCGCTCCAGGTGGAGTGGCTGTGGCAGTCGCCCTTCAGCCGGGCCCGGTACGCGGCTCCCTCCGGCGTGAGCGGGACACCGGTCTCGGGCTCGAGCTTCGTGAGGTACGCGGGCGTCTCGCCGGCAAGGGCCTCGGTGATGATCCGCGCCGAGGCGTCGCCGATGCCGTCGAGCTCGGTCAGCGTGCCGGCGGCGGCCCGGTCCTGCAGCTCGGCCGGGTCGGTGTCGCGCACGACCTGCAGCGCCCGCGAGAACGCCCGGGTGCGGTGGCCCGTGTCGTGGGAGCGGTCCAGCAGGTGCATGACGCGCTCGAGCGCTTCGACGGGGGTCATCGGCGCCAGGCTAGGGCGGCGAGACTGGGCCGGTGATCCGCCCCGCCACGCCCAGCGACCTCCCGACCATCCTCGCCATGGTGCACGAGCTGGCCGAGTACGAGCGGGAGCCCGACGCCGTCGAGGCGACGGAGGCCGACCTCCGGGCCCTGCTCTTCGCACCCGACCCGAAGGTGTTCTGCCACGTCGCCGAGGAGGACGGCGAGGTGGTCGGCCACGCCGTCTGGTACCTGAGCTTCTCCACCTGGACCGGGAGGCACGGCATCTGGCTCGACGACCTGTACGTCCGCCCGGCGCACCGCGGCAAGGGGTTGGGCGTCGCGTTGGTGCGGGCCCTGGCCGCGATCTGCGTCGAGCACGGCTACCGCCGCCTGGAGTGGTGGGTGCTCGACTGGAACGAGCCGGCGATCCGCGTCTACCAGGGCCTCGGCGCCCGCTCGATGGACGACTGGACCGTCAACCGGCTCGACGGCGAGGACCTCGTGCGCCTCGGGACGCCGTAGCCTCGACGCGGCCATGGAACGCTTCGGTCTCGTCGGCCTGCCCAACGCGGGCAAGTCCTCCCTGTACAACGCCCTCACCGGTGACAACGCCCTCGTGGCGGCCCACTCGTACTCGACGACCGAGAGCAACGTCGGGGTCGCCCAGGTACCCGACCCGCGCCTCGACGCCCTGGCGGTGATGAGCGAGTCGAAGAAGGTCGTGCATGCCACGGCCGAGTTCGTGGACATCGCCGGGCTCCAGAGCGGTTCGTCCCGTGGTGAGGGGCTGGGCAACCGGTTCCTCGCCGGCATCCGGGAGGTCGACGCCATCTGCTACGTGCTGCGCGCCTTCGCCGACGAGAACGTCCCCGGCGGCAACGACCCCCTCGACGACCTCTCGACGCTCGAGCTCGAGCTCGTCCTGGCCGACGTGGCGAGCGTCGAAGGCCAGGTGGACAAGCGCCGGAAGGCCGCCCGCGCCGACAAGAGCCTGGTGCCCGAGGTCGAGGCCCTCGAGGGCGCCCTCGACCGGCTCCACGACGCGGTCCCGCTGTACCGGGCCGGCCTCGACGCCGAGCAGCGAGCTCTGCTGCGGCCGTACTTCCTCCTGACCACCAAGCCCGTCCTGGCCGTGGTGAACGTGGGCGAGGACGACCTCGATCGGGCGGCAGAGGTCGTCGCCCCGGTGGAGGCGGAGCTGCATGGTGTGGCGGACGTGCTCGGGAGCTGCGTCCAGCTGGAGGCCGAAGCGGCGCGCCTCGATGGCTCCGAGCGAGCCGAGCTGCTCGAAGGGCTCGGCCTCGGCGAGGGGGCGCTCCCCCGCCTCATCCGCTCCGCGTACCACCTGCTCGGGCTGCGCACGTTCTTGACCACGGGCGACAAGGAGAGCCGGGCCTGGACCGTCCGGGCCGGCGCCCACGCGCCCGAAGCGGCCGGTCGGATCCACAGCGATCTGCAACGTGGCTTCATCCGCGCCGAGGTGATCCGCTGGGACGACCTGCTCGAGATCGGGTCGTGGCAGAAGGCCAAGCAGGCAGGCAAGCTGCGAGTCGAGGGCAAGGACTACGAGGTGCAGGACGGCGACGTGCTGGAGATCCGCTTCAACGTGTAGTGGGCATTCTCTTACCTGGGCAGATGTCCCAGAAGCCTGTCAACCTGGTCTTTCGCGTGCGCTCCCGTCCGTGCAGTCCGTCCGAGTCCGCGTGGATCGCGGACTTTTCACGGACCGCTGGACTTGGGAATTCGACGGGCACTCCGCGAGGGGCGCCAGGGTTCCAGGACGTCCGGCGGCCCTGCCGACCAGTTGGGTCGCGCCTACTCGCGCGCTCAAACGACTGCCTGCTCAGTCAAGCGCCCCCGACAGCGAACGGCCCTGGCCGCCGCAGGAGCCACCACGACCTTCGGGTTATGAGACGGTTGCCGAACGAGACATCTTCCCTGGTAGACGCCTATTTTCTGCACAGTAGTACAGCGGTTTCAAGTCCCCGTTGTTCCCCGCTGTTTACCGTTGTTTACCGATGGCTTGGTACATCGTTGGTACATCGCCGGCGACGTGTTCAAGAGCGTGTCATGCGGTCCCGGGATCCCCAACACCCAGATACCCAGCCCGTCCAGTTCACTGGCGGCGTTCTCCATCTCCGGTCGGCCCGCCGGGCGCAGCCGATGCTCCAGAGGCCCACCCGTGCGGGTATCGCGCACAGCCTGGACGGTCGTCTCGGCCTCCCGAGCTGCGAAGCGGGGATGGAGTCAGGCGCCGTATCCGCCGTCGACTCGGGCCCGCGCCCGTCACGTACGACGCCTGGGGGCTGGCGAGGAAGGCGACAGCGGCGGCGATCTCCTCCGGTCGCCCGTAGCGGCCCATGGCGACGGCGGGGGAAGAACGCGCCGCTCCGGGGCCGTCGGCGGGGTTCGTGTCGGTGTCCACCACCCCTGCCTGGATGACATTGACCGTGATGCCTCGCTGGGCCAGGTCACGCGCCGCGCCCCGGCTGTAGCCCTCCAGCGCCGCCTTGGTGCCGGCGAAGTCGGTCGAGCCGGGCGCTCCGGCCCGGGTGGCCACGCCGAGCTGATGATGATGCGCCCGCCCTCGGGGAGCACCGCCAGTCCGGACTGGTCATCGTCGCCGTCAATAAGCATGACACCGACATCACGCCCCTGCTCTCGAACGCCGAGAAGTCCACGGTCATCGAAACGACTGCCGGCAACCTCCAAGCCGACCTTGACAAGGAGCTGAGCGACGCGAAGGGCGCCCCGGCGACAGGCTGAGCGCGTCGCTGGTCGAGCCGGTGGAGGGCTGCTCGAAAGGGGGACTCGACGTGGAGTACACCGACCGCCTGCGTCTACTGGCGCTCAACGACTCGCGCTGCGCGCCGGCGTACGAGGAAGACACCGGCCTCGATTCGGCGGTCCTCGATCCCAAAACGATCGCCCTCATCCGGCTAGCGGCGTTGGTCGCGGTCGGCGGCGCGGTCGCGTCCTACGGCGCCGCAGGCCAACGCGGCAGTCGATGCGGGGGCCACGGCCGCCGAGATCGTCGACGTACTCGTCGGTGTCATCCCCGTTGTCGGCCTGCCTCGCGTTGTCGCCGCCGCCCCTGCCTTGGCGCTCGCAGTGGGGTATGACACCGGAGAGGCCTTGGAACAACCCTCTGGGCCTTGAGTCGGGCTAATCGCCCAGTAGTCCCACCACGGTGGCCTGTTCCACCGCGTCGTGGCGCGACGAGACGCCCAGCTTGCGGTAGATCGACTGGAACTCGGAGTTGACCGTGTTGCGGGAGAGGAACAGCCGGGTCGCGACCTGCGCAATGGTCAAGTGTGTTTGCAAGTACGGAAGCAGCCGGAGCTCGGCCGGGCTGAGCGGCGAAGCGCCCGCCCCTCCGACGTTCGCGTGCGTCGCGCGGACCCGGACGGCGTCGACCTCGTCGATGAGGCACCCGAGCGCGGGGCGGTGGATCAAGATGTCGTCGATCTCGTTGAGGAGGTGGCGGGCCGTCTTCGGCTCACTGAGGTCGAGATACGCCATGGCCAGCTGCAGCCGCAGCCGAACCGCGACGAACGGAACGGCGTGGGTAGCGGACGTGCGCGCACGCATCGCCCGCCCGAGCTGAACGCGCGCGTCATCGAGGTCACCACGGTGCAGGGCCAGCCGGGCCGCACCGGCAAAGGTCAAGAGACCTTGGAGGTAGTCGTGCAATCGTCTGTGGTCGACGATGGCGAGCGCCCGCGTGCACGCGGTCGGCAGCTTCCTGCCAGTCACCGGCATCCATCGCGAGCAAGGCGAGCTCGGCTTGGGAGACCGCCGAGCTCGTGTCATCGATGACCTGCGAGCGTCCGCACGACTCGACGAAAGCGGCGCGAGCGGCCTCACGATCGCCGATGAGCAAGTGCGCCTCGCCGAGCTCCATCAGCGCGGTGCGGCGCCACCGGCTCCACACCGGCTCGTGGACGACGGCGAATGTGGCGTCGGCCAACATCGACTCGGGTCCACTCGCGCACATCATCGCCCGCAACATCGCGCGGGCTGACTCGAAGGAGGTCGAGCCATCGCCCGGCGCGGAACCGAACGAGGCTGCCTCGGCGACGGCCGCCCAACGTTCCGCGGCGATCGAGTCACCGGTCAGCGCGCTCGCCCAACCAGCGAGTACGGCCAGCGGTGGGTAGCCCTCGATGTCCCGGTTTCCGAGCGCGCCGAACCAGCGCTGCACCGTCGACACCTGGCCGGCGTCATAGGTGGGAACGGCCAGTTCGGCCACCAGCTGAGCGGCCCGGTCGCGCTCGGACGTGTTCAACAGGTGCTCGAGAGCCAGCACCGGGGAACCATTGGCCTGGTACCAGTCGGCCGCTCGCAGGTGGAGCTTCGCGACCACGTCGGGCTCGATGCGACGAAGCTCGCCGAGCAGGAACTCCCGGAACAGCCCGTGGTAGCGGTACCACTCCCGCCGACGGTCGAGCGGGACGAGGAATGAGTTGGAGGCCTCGAGGCGACGAAGTTGGTCGGCCGCGCCGGACGACTCAAGAACGGCGTCGCAGAGCGGACCGCACAGCTGATCGAGCACCGCCGTACACCGCAGGAACCGATGGAGGTTCTCGGGCAGTTGGATCATCGACTCGCGGTACAGGTAGTCGGCGAGGTAACGGTCGTCGCCGGTGACGGTGATCACCTGGCCGTTGCTCTCCCGGGCGATCAGAGCAGCAAGGTAGAGACCGGCCGGCCACCCTTCCGTTCGCTCGGTCACCGCAGCGGCCTGGTCAGACGTCAGGCCAACGTCTGCCGCGGCAAAGATCTGCTGGGCGCCGGCCGCGTCCAACGCCAGGTCAACAGCCGTGAATTCCACCGCATCGCCCGACGCGCGCCAACGGGGCAGGTGCGGTTGCTCGGAACGACTTGCGGCCACGAACTGGGATCCCTTGGGGACCTTGGAGATCACGATGCCCAGCACGTCGTGGCAGGCCGGCGATGCGAGCTCGTGAAGATCGTCCATCATGAACACGAAAGGAGTCGGGCTCGCGTGGAACGCCGCGGCCAGCCGCGGCGCCGCCCGGCCCAGGACCGACATTCCGGGCCCGCTCATACCGGCGACCAGGTCTGCGCCGGCCGGATCGACCCGAGCGTACGTGTGCGCCAGCAAAGCGACCAGGGCCGCTGGATCGTCGTCGAGCCGGTCGAGGGAGACCCAGGCCACACGACGATCCTCGGCACGCGCCCAATCCCCCAGAAAGGTCGACTTGCCGTAGCCGGCTGGCGCCGTCACCCCCACGACGCGGCAGTCGCTCGAACGAGCAGTCCTGATCAGCTCGGCACGTTCGACGACTCCTCGGCCAGGTTGCGGGACCGAAAGCTTGGCGTCGAGCAGCAGCCGGCCGAAATCAGGAGCTGGCGGGAACGCCTCGGGCCTGTCCTCAATCACGCCAAACCCTAGAACGGCGATGAGCTCCGCCCGTACCGGACCAATGCGCTCAACCGCTCATGGCTGACCACGGCGAGGCGGCGCCTGACCCGCTGAATCCGCCTGTTTTTCGGCGGCTCTGGGTGGGTTGGTTTCTCATGTTGCGTGTCCCGGAACGTCGCCACGCAAAACGGTCCTCTTGGCCTCGCCCCTATGTGCCGGTCGAGGGCACCCGATGGCACCGATCGATAGCTCGCCCACGACGCAGCGTCGACCCGCACAGTCCGGCCGAACTCGAACGCAACATAATCATGCGAACAATCCTCGGCGCATGGTGGAGGCGCCCGCCCCTAATGCCCGGTAGGTGCTCGCTTCACCGAGCCGTGAGGGCGCTCCGAACCTCGGCCTTCAGTGTCCCCGAATGTTCAGACCGTAGGAGCCGACCGGCCGCCCCCGACCGCCGGATCGATGACGCTCCTCTCTGTCGTCGACCGGCACATCGGTGACGGTGCCAGCCGGCCGCCCGCCGAGCTTCGATGCGGCGTTTCACTGGCCAAGTCGCCGTTCGGAAGTCACCCCCGGGCCGACGGCGGCTCGGTCTTGTCCCAGACGCTTTCGAACTCGTCGGCGACCTCATGCCAGATCCGCTGACGACCATCCTCAAGCGAGTTGATCCCATCGGCCCAGGGCCCGAGGAGGACGAAGTCGTGTGGGATGACTCTGCCGGCCGCGTCTCGCCTCTCGTCAGGATCTGGGAAGCGCAACGCCACCTTGTCGGCGACCCGACGCCAGGCTTCCGGCTGATCCCCGACCTGCGAGAAGGTGTCTTCGTACACGCCGAGCGGGTCCTCGAGTCCGCCGCTACGAAGAAACCGGAAGCCCCAGGTTCGCCCCCGAGTGGCCCAGATGAATCTGGCGTTCTCGTCTGTCGGACGCAAGCTCATCTTCGGCTCCTGAGAAGGACCCGCTTCTCTTCGCCGTCATCCAAGTCCAGCCGGAAGCGGGTCAGCACAGCTGCCATGTAGTCCTGCTTGGCCAGGGCTTCGGAGTTCATCTTCCTGAGTTGGTCGCCGCCGAGCTTGATCGCAGCGTCCATCGCAGCGTTCACGACTTCGCGACCGACCAACGCCACAAGGAGGCCTTTGGGGCCCGCAGCAAACTTGGCCTTGCCGATCAACGCGGCAGCCAGAGCTCCGGCGCCGCCCAGCAACTCCTCGACCACTTTCGCACCGATTTGCTTCTGCTCGACCCACTTGATGTGTCGCTCGAATGGAAGCATGGCGGCCAGTGGCAGGACCAGG
The DNA here is from genome assembly GCA_963776935.1 of Ilumatobacteraceae bacterium. GTDB lineage: Bacteria > Actinomycetota > Acidimicrobiia > Acidimicrobiales > Ilumatobacteraceae > JALOLG01. The sequence goes on from CAVZOP010000006.1 coordinate 54,960, forward strand.
TCGAGGCCAATGCGCTCGGTCACCTCAATCCTGTTCGGCTCGAACTTCGCCGACGAGAGCCTCACGAAGTCCTCACCCACGGCGAGGGCGTCGGGGGAATCCACGAGCCCCTCCAGCACCTTGCGCAGTTCGTCGAGGTCATCGGAAGCCTTGCTGATGACGAGATCTCTGAACCCGAAGACGTCGAGTTCCGGCAGCAGATCGGCCTTTGACAACGCCAGGATCCAGATCCGCGGAAACCTGACGAGTGGTTTGCCGTCCTCCAACAGCTGATCCTCGAGCCTCAGCAGTCCGGTGCGGAAACTGCCCAGCAACGACTTCAGGTACCGTTCTTCTTCTCCAGCGTTGTCCAGCAACCGCTGACCATCGACGAGCAAGAAGGCGACATCAGAGCCGAGCAGAGACTTGAACGTGTCAACCCTGCGCTGGGCTTCCTCTGGCCCGCTTACGTCCTGCTCGAACCACTCCCCGGGGTAGTCATGCCAGACGAGACGCAAGGCGTCGAACGACTTGGGATTGTTCGCCTTGACGCCCTTGTCCCTCAGCTTCACTGAAAACGCGTAGGGGGTGGAGGCAAACCGGGTCGGGTCGGGGCGGCGCGCCGAATCTCTCATGCCCAGGTAGTTCCCATGCAGCCGGTGGCCCTGACCAGCGTCGTCCGCGGTGACATCGAACAGACTCGACTTCAGGAACTCAGGCTCCTGCATGGCTCCGTAGAACGAGGAGACCAGGACGGTCTTGCCACTGCCGCTCTCGCCGAACACTGCGATGTGCTGCTCAAGCACCTTGTTGAGTTGCATGTAAGGAACGTACTCCGCGGCAGGTCAGCGCCCGACCGTGGTCGAGCCAACGCTGGCGGCTCTCGGTATGACCCTGCAACGGGCAAGCGCAGCACGACCGGACGTGCGCGCCTGGGGCACGGATACCGCTCGGGTTCGCCCGCCCAGCTCTCGAGCACCCAGATCGGCGCCTACGGGCGAGGCCGACCGTCCCACAGCGCGCGCCGTCGGCGGCCAGCCGCTCCCTCCTAAGGCTGCCGGGTGTACCACTGCGGTGCGTGCTCGGTTGTGACGGGTTCTGGCCACGGCGTCGACCGCCGGGTACGAGCGGGACGGCGGTTGCGCGGCTCTTGCGTCGGCGAGCCTGTCAAGTGCGGTGCGACCTCGAGCGAGGGCCGTGAGTATCCCTCGGCCGAACCTTGGCAGCCTGCGTGAATGCAGCCGATTGCTGGCTACCAGCCGCGCTCGTGCCGACGCTCCGCGATCCGCTCCCGAACTCGCCGTTGCAGGTCTGAGTCCTGGCGGCGGGCCTGCTCCAATCGATCCTGAGTCGCAAATTCGCCGTGGAGACGTTTGAGGAAGACAGCCAAGGTGTCCGACGACGCTGGCGTGCGCGGCAGCGGACTGGACGTCGACTCCGTCAGCCGGATCGTCGGCCGTGACCACAGCCAACTCCGCTCCGGGTTTCCTGCCGCGGTTCACGGGTGCTCGAGGCGATTCCCATTCGGCGCGAGTGATTGCCCATCGCTCGAAGCCCTGCTCTTGAACGAGGACGGCATTGGGCGTGCGTCGCCCGAAGCGGGCGGTGGTCACCTGCGTTTGACGGCGATCGCCACTCCATCTCCGACCGGGACGGTGGTTGCGATCAAGCCGGGATCGTCGGCGAGCAGGTCGTGCATGGCGCGGATGCCGTCGATGTCGGCGCTGACAACGGCGTCCACGATCCGGCCGCGCCTGATCGCGTTGTCAGCAATCATGATCCCGCCCGGCCGCAGACGCTCGAGCGCAAGCCGCGTGTAATGCGGATAGTTGTCCTTGTCGGCGTCGATGAACGCCGCGTCGTAGGGACCAGGCAGCGTGGCCAACACGTCGACTCCGGCGCCACGATGGACGGTCACGCGATCGGCAAGGCCAGCTCGCGCGAACCAACCCTCAGCGGCATCGGCGTGCAACGCCTCGATCTCGATCGTGTCCAACCGCCCACTCTGCGGTAGCTCGCGGGCGATCCAGACTCCGCTGTAGCCAAACAGTGTGCCGACCTCAAGCACCCGCGTCGCCGCGACCGCACGCACGAGCAACGCGATCAGGCGTCCCGTCTCGGCGCTGATCTGAATGGCGGGACCGCGTCGTTCGATATCGGCGCGCAACTCTTGCAGCAGCGTGTCCTCCGACCAGTAGCGCGACGAGAGGTAGTGCTCAAGCTGGTCCACGCGTCGCAGGCTAACGGTGACCACGGATCGACCGCCCGACATCGCGGCTCGCGATCCGTCGCCGGAGGCGCATCGAGCTGCCGATCTCGCGCCGGGCCCCGATACGCGATGCGCTCAGAACGGGCGCACCGAACATCGAGCACAGAACGACGCGCATCGGCCTACTCCGATCCACTCATATCGGCGCATCCGCGCTGGACTTCGCCGTCAGACCACACACTGCATGAGCGACCATCGGATAGCGCCGATTGCCCTGATGTGCGGCCGGTTCAAGGGCGTTATGTGCGGGGTGAGGCTCAGCGGGCGGCGCCGGCGATGAACGTGGCGACGATGTAGGTGGCGTGTCGGTCGAGTGAGACGCGGGCGCGGTCGTAACGCATCGTGGTTCTCGGGTCGGCGTGGGACGCTGCTTCTTGGACGTCTCGGAGGGGTACGCCGGCATCGAGGGCGGCGGTGATGAACCCGTGGCGCAGGGTGTGCGGGCCGACGTGCTTGACGATCCCGGCGGCCTTGGCGATTCGTCTCACGATCCTGGCTGCGGCGTGGCGATCGAGACGACCGCCGTCGTTGCTGTACATGATGGTGCCTTCGAAACGTTCGCCGACGACGAGGTCGATCGCCCGTGCGGTGCGTGGGGCGAGCGGCATGACGACGGTCTTGCCGCCCTTGCGCAGCACGGTCAGTGTGCGGTGGCCGCGTTCCAGGGCGAGGTCCTCGATTCGGGCGCCGATCGCTTCGGACACCCGCAGACCGTTGAGCGCCAGCAGCGAGATCAAGGCGTGGTCGCGGGCACCGCCGAGACCGGCGGCGACCAGCATCGCACCGAGCTCGTTGCGGTCCAGTCCGACGGCGTGGGACTCGTAGTCCAACTTGGGTCGGCGCACATGCACCGCAGGTGAGTGTTCGATCAGACCTTCTTGTTCGGCGTATCGGTAGAAGCAGGTGATCGTGCCCAACCGGCGTGCGATCGTCGCCCGCGACCGGCCGCGTGCCTCGAGCTCGCGGGCGAACGCTTCGATGTGAACCCGCCGGGTCTCGAACAGACGCATCCCGACGCCTGTCACCCAGGCCGCGAACTGGCGGAGGTCGAGCGCATAGGCGTCGCGGGTGAGGCCGGAATAGCCGGCCAAGAAGCCGCTCAATGCGAGCGTCTCGGGATCGGTGAACAACTCATCTCGGGTGCACGCGAGTGCCCCGCTCGACTCCAACATGACGATGCCTCCAACTCGCTAGTCGTTGAGGGCATCCACACGAGCGGACCCGCGCCGGGCGGGTCAATCGCTCGATGTCAGCGAGCTTCGGCGCAACTCGGAGCAGATCTCCGCGACGCTCACGGCCCGCCGCTCCGCAGCAGCGCGAACGAACACAACCACCGCATCGAACGCATGCGACCACAAGTCGTCATGGCGCCACCACGAGGTGTCCTCCGGCTCGACGCCCACCGCGATCAGAATCGCCGCCTGCAGCGCATAGCGACGCTTCCGATGGGCCGTGTTCCCTCGAGCTGGCCACTCCGGAAGCAACCGGCGATCCAGTCCTTCCAACTCGAGCGGGGCATCCCGCGACACCTGACACGCAGCGAAAGCCTCGGCGGCAAGATCGAGCAGCGGCCGTGGAGACATCGCAGGATCGGACATGAACCGGTCGCCGACCGAGCCGTGTAGGTCGCTCAGCGCAGCCCCCTGTGCGAGGCCGTCGAGCACGACATCAACAAGATCGCCGGATTCCGCACTCACACCTGCAGCCTGACCACGCTCTCCGACGCGGTCAAGTGACCCTTGTTCGAAGCGCACATACCATCAGGGCATTAGGTGCGGGTGTTGCGAAGCCGCCCACCGTGCTTCTGACAGGATGCCGAGGGTGTCGCCGGATGGCGGCTCGGGAGGGACGGCCGTGTCGGGCGAACGGGAACTAGTGGAGCAACAGGTCTCAGCAGCGTTTTCCCAGAACTACGCCAAGCTCACTGAGTGCTATGCGAAGGGCGTCCGCTACGTCGACCCCGACGGCGTGTGGACCGGGGTCGATGCTGTGCTGGCTCACGTGAAGGAAGTCTTCGTCCCGTTCCCCGGGATGAGCTTTGACGTCGAGTCGATCTACGACGGCGAGGGCTGGGCGATTGCGGAGGGGGTTGTGACCGGCAAGAACACCGGGCCGTTGGTGATGCCCGACGGCTCCACGCTCCCCGCTACTGGGCGCGACGTCGAAGTCAGAACGGTGGTCGTTTACGAGCTACGCGATGGTGCGATCACAGCGGAGCGGAACTACTGGGACAACATGGCGATCTACGCGCAGCTTGGCCTGTTGCCTGAATGACCTGAAGGTCATCGGCCGGACTGCCCAACCAAATGCATTGGGAGAGGCGCAGAACTGCCGATCCGCGCTTCCGCTGCGACACGCGATCCGCCCAGAACGCACGCGCCGAAGCGCAAGGCGCAGATCCCCGCCCTGAAACCTGAGAACAATCACGGAGGGCGGACAAAGCATTGCCGCCCCGACGCCGGCTGGTGTCGCCCCGAGTGTCCACGGATTGTCCACGAACGTGTCACCACAGGACGTCACGAGACGGAATAGGCTGGACGACGAAGTCGCGAATCGCCTGCTCAGGCGGTACGAGACGTCAAAGAACGACACTGTGTGGACGGCTCAGACGTCCCTTGTAATCATGAGGTCGTGGGTTCGATTCCCACACCCGGCTCGACAAAGGTTCCGGCTCGACAAAGGTCCAGCTCAGGGCGTTAGCCACTGATGACGCACCGCCTTGAAACGGGGTCAGTGTCCACGGATGACTCGGAACCGATCGCGGCTGGGCCATTGAACGCGTGTGGCGAGGAGAAGCGGAATCCGGAGACGCGCGAGGGGTGAGAAGTCGGCGACTGTGTCACGTTCGAAGATGGACGTCCCGACACGCGCCACTCTCCGTCTCGACATGCTTCGACGATCGGCGGCGAACCGCCCCGGCTATCGTTGCGTCGCCATTGACGAACGCGGCGTACGGCGTCAACCACCTGTACGACGTCAGAAGGAGACGGCTGATGGCGGATCCGATCGAGGACATCATCGGGGACTACCGGGCATTCGCCGCGCAGCAGCGAGACCGGCTGGCCACACGCGGCATCGACATCACCCCATACGAACTCAGCCACCTCGCGTACCGGGTCCCCGAGTGGGACCAGTACGTGCGTGTGCGGGGGCTCATCGAACGCGACGCGGTCGCCAATCGCGAGAACGTCTGGAACGGCCGCCCGATCTCCTTGATCGTTCCCGCCGAGCCGCTCGAAGTCCTCGACGGCAAGGTCGTCCCGCTCATCGAGCTCATCCCGCCCCTGCACCAGCGCGTCTACAAGATGGGGTTGGAGCACCTCGGCGTCGTGGTCGGCGACACGTTCGACGCGTTCGTCGAAGCCCACAAGCCGGTTCTGACGGGACAGCAATTCCAGGGTCCGAACAGCACACCCGACCCCGTCTACATCTTGTTCGAGGACTTCACCCACGTGAAGTTCTATCGGCTTTCACTGAAAGCATCCGTCGAGCTCGATGGTGGCCCGTTCGACGACGGGTTCCATCACGTCGACGACTGGGTGCCCCAGCGGCTCGTGACGGCGACCGGCCCGAACCCGCTACCGCGATGACGGGATTTCCGCGAAGGGTACGTCGTTGATAGCGCTCGCCACTTGATTCGAGCGCTCACAATGCCCGCTCGTCGCTCACGACGTAACGACGAGCGCACAGGACATCCCAGTGCATCACGGCAGCTATGCGCTGCCTGATCGACCGTCACTAGGTGTGGCGGCGATCAGAAGCGCAAGCGCGCTTCCAGTTACCTCGATTGTGCTGGCGGTGGACCGTCGAGACCGTCGACATGTGCCCACCCCGTGAACTGTTGCCGTTCGCCGAGACTAGGTTTTGTACCGACCACAGGGTGGACGCGCATCAGAATGGAGGAACGACCGTGAGAACGAGAGTCGTAACACTGTTCGTTGTCGGCTCGCTGGCGCTCGCAATGTCTTCGAGCGCGAGCGCCATCACGTGGGGGCGTCCGGATGCCAACAATGAGTATCCGAACGTGGCCTCGGTTCGTGGGATTGTCGAGGTGACGAACACCGCGCAGATCAGCTGTAGTGGCAGTCTGCTCCACCGAGACCAGGAGAAGGTGGTGATCCTGACCGCCGCCCACTGCACCGATGCGTGGGTGGGTGCGATTGCCTCTGGCACCATCGATTCCGTCGGCGTGTCGTTCGATCAGAACAACCAAGTCAATGGCACCACGACTAATGCCACGTTCTACGTCCGAGGTGGTGTTCCGATCAGCTACCCGGCGAAGGACGCTCCGTTCGAGACTTTCGACTACGGACTCGTGGTGTTTTCCACCGACGGCGAGAACGCGGTCGGCCAGACCATCGAGGAACGCTGGGGCGCGCTCACGCCCGTCCAGGTGGCGCCTGATGCCGGATACTTGTCGGGTGTGATCAGCACCGTCAGCGACCCGACCCGTAATCTGCGGTTCACGGCTGTCGGCTACGGGACGGGCGAGAAGTTCCCGATTCCCGGGGAAGAGACCGGACCGGCCACTCCGTCGGGTACTAACACGTCCAAGTTCCTCGTGCGGTACATCGCCGACGGCCTCACGTACAACGCCCACAACCCGGTCAACGATGTGCTGCGGCTCTCGATGAACATCGCCAAGGGTGAGAACGGCACGTGCAACGGTGATTCCGGCGGCCCTATCTTCTACGAGGACGCGACCCTCGGCCGTGTGCAGGTGTCGCTTGTGTCCGGCGGCGACGCTCCCTGTCGAGCGACGAACACTGGGCCCGGGTTCAGTCGTGACGAGACGTTCGATTTCCTGGCGTGCGGAATGGTCGAGGGCGATGTCGGCGCCGTCGTGGCGTGCGTCGATGATCTTTTCGAGTCGTAACGGCCGAATCGGCCGCCGAGACGTCCAGCGCTCGCCGTGAGCCAGGGTCAGACCTGCTCGATCGGGCTGACCATATGGGATGGGATCGAAGACCCCGATCACCTCGTCGCACGCGCCGACGAGGCGCTGTACCACGCCAAACGACACGGCCGGAACAGGCTGGCGGTCCACGACGGACAGCGTGTCCGCGTCTCCAGCTACGAGGGCGCGGGTCTGACGGACCGACCGGTCTCGACCGGTCTGTCCGCGACCGACCTCGACGTCCTCATACCGGCCTCGTAAGACGCCCGATTCGACGAGGACTCAGCGGCCCCGGGTGGCGGGCCGTGATGATCCAGGCGCGGGCGTCGAAGAGGACGCCGGGACCGGTGTCGTGTGCGTCGAGGGTGGCGCGTAGTCGTTGGCGGGCGTTCTCGGCGGCGGTGGCGTCGAGGCGATCGAGGAGGTCGCGGGCGTGGAGAAGGCGGAGCACGTTCTCGTGGGCGGCGGCGGCGTCCGGGCCGTAGTAGACGGGTTCGTGGACGTCGGTGAAGTCGATGTCGTCGAGTCCGGCCGCGGTCAGGATGCGTCGCGTGTCAGACGGATCGGCGAGGGAGAACGGTTCCAGGTCGCGCTCGGTCGGCGTGGCCGGGCCCGAATCCGCGAGCGCCCGGCGGGTGGCGGTGAACCACTCGTTCTGTTCAGCGTGCCGCCAGACGAGGAGGACGAGACGAGCACCGGGGCGCAAGGCCCGCCCGATGTTGGCGAACGCGGCGACGGCGTCGGTGAAGAACATCGTTCCGAACCGACTAATGCAGAGGTCGAATCGTGCTTCCGGGAACGGGTGGGTCTGGGCGTCCCCGACTTCGTAGGTGACGTTGCGTGTGCCCGCAGCGTCGCTGAGCCGGCGGGCGCGCTCGACCACGGCTGCGGAGATGTCCACTCCCACCGCAGTTCCGTTGAACGCCGCGCCGGCCGCCTCACGCGTGGTCTGACCGGCACCGCAGCCGACGTCGAGCACGTGATCGGCCGGACGCACCGCCGCAGCCGCGCGGAAGTGCGGGTCGTACCAGCGCAGTTCGGCGTCGTAGAAGTCGGTGGAGTCGAACGAGTCCGTGCTCACGGTGCGAAGGGTCCTTGACGGAGAAGGCCCCGCACTCCGTCGAGCGACAGCGCTTCGGGGGCGAACTCCGGGAGCCACCACGTGGCACCGGCGTCGACGTACGGCGCGGGATCGACGCCGACGGGGAGGCCGACGACGATGTCGTACGGGGCCGTCGTGTCGTCGCGCAGCTCGGCAACGACGGCAACGACCTCGACGAGTTGATCAGGGTGCTCGAGATTGGCGGGAAAGAACCCGTCGTAACGGGCGGCTCGCCGCATCGGCTTGACGTTGCCGGGGAACCCGGCAACCCATACCGGGATGTCGGGGCGCTGCACCGGCCGGGGGAGGAACTGGATGTCGTCCACCGTGTAGTGGTCGCCGTGGTGGTGAACCGGCTCACCGCTCCAGGCGGCGGTGAGGATCTCCAGTGCCTCGTCGAGCATCTGGCCGCGGGCCCGTTCGTCGAGTTGCTCGCCGGTCTTCGAGAACTCGCGAGCGAATCTGTCCCCGCCGATCCCGACGCCGAGGGTGAGGCGGCCGCCGCTGAGCCAGTCCAACGTGGCGGTCTCGCGCGCGACCTTGACCGGTCGGCGTCGTGGCAGCGGTGTGACCATGGGCCCGAGCCGCAGCCGCTCGGTCGCAGCCGCGATCGCGGCGAGCGTGATCCACGCGTCGGCAACTTGGCGCACCGGCGCGTTCCAGCGCAGCTGGTCCCACACGAAGAACCCATGCCAGCCCGCCTCCTCGGCCTCGGCTGCCAGACGGGCGCACACCGTCGGGTCGGACAGTTCGTCGAACAGCGGCAACCACAGGGCCGATCGCGCCAACGGTTCGCGGCGCGCCATTCCGGCGTCCGGGTTGGTCGACAGATCCATCGCTCCATCTCACCATGCTGAAACCCCGCGCGCGGGGTGTTCACGTCCGCGGAACGCTTCTTCTTGCGCGGCCAGGCGCCACGTGTACGTTCCGAGGACGGGGTTGTCTGTCGGGTCCGGGTGCAGATCGGCATCGTGGTCAGGCGGTGACCTCCGATCGCCGGCGCGCGGCGCCGGCCCAGACGCCGACACTCGAGGAGACGACGTGACCGCCCAGACAGACACCCGAACGCTCCAGGATCTCCTGGACTCCGTTCCCAACTTCGTCGACTACCTCTACAGCAACCGCAAGGGATCGGTCCTCAAGGACGCCGTGCTGCGCCAGCCCTCCGAGTTCGTCGCCCCGGAGTTCACGACGTGGCGTGACGAGCAACTGGCGTGGCGCGACGGGATTGCGTTCTACGACCAGTCGTTCCACATGACGACGACCTACCTGCGCGGCCCAGACGCTCAGCGGCTCCTGTCGAGCCTGGCCGTGAACAGCTTCGAGACCTTCGGTGTCGGTCGCTCACGACACTTCGTCTGCTGCAGCCCCGACGGCTACCTCGTTGGCGACGGGATCCTGTACAGCCTCGCCCCCGAGGAAATGGTGCTGGTTGGTCGGGCGGCCGGTCATAACTGGGTGCGGTTCTGCGCAGAGACCGGCGGTTGGGATGTCTCCATCGAGGCCGACGAGATCTTCTCCCACAACCCCGCCGGCCGGCGCACCGTGTACCGGTATCAAATCGAAGGAGCTCACACGTTGGAGCTCGCCGATCGGCTCACCGGTGCTCCGCTGCCCGAGGCGCCGTGGTCGCACATCTTTCCGGTCACCATCGCCGGCCATCAGGTCTGGGCTCAGCGGCACACGATGGCCGGCAACCCGGGGTGCGAGTTCTTCGGGCCATGGGATGAGGGTCCGGCGGTCAAGGAGGCGATCCTCGAGGCAGGATCCGCATTCGATCTGCGCCGGGTCGGGTCGCTCGCCTACTTCACGAACGCTCTGGAGCTGGGCTGGATCCCACGCCCGATGCCGGCCATCTTCACCGGCGACGAGCTCCGCCCGTTCCGCGAGTGGCTGCCGTCGACCAGCAGTGAGGCAACCTGGGGTCTCGGCGGCAGCCTCTACCTACCCGACATCGAGGACTACTACTTCACGCCGTGGGAGCTCGGGTACGGCAATGTGATCAAGTACGACCACGATTTCGTCGGGCGAGAAGCGCTCGAACGGATGAAGGACGACGACCACCGCCGGAAGGTGACGCTCGTGTGGGACCCCGCTGACGTTGCTCGAGTCGTCGAGTCGTACATGCGGCCCGAGGAGACCCCGCCGCTGTACATCGAGTTCCCGCGAGCGACGTACGCGACATGGCAGTACGACGCGGTCCACGATGACAAGGGGCGAACGGTCGGTGCGTCGACCTACACCGGCTTCAGTTGGAACGAACGGGCGATGCTCTCACTTGCAGTCGTCGAGCCCGAGTACGCCGAGCCGGGGACGCACGTCTCGGTTCTCTGGGGAGAACCGGAGGGTGGCGCCAAGAGTTCCTGGTTGGAGCCCCACCGCCAGGTGGAGATCGGCGCCACGGTCGCGCCTGCTCCGATCGGGAAGAATTAGCGGTCGACATGGTCTTCGAGTGTGCCGTCCGAAGACTGCACCGAGAGCGCTGGCGCACGCGGCGCGACGGCCCGTCGACGATCGGCGCGTCGTAGGAACCACAGAAACACCGGAAAGGCTCCGATCAGGAGGCGGGCGAGACGAATCGGAAAGGCCATCACCGGCATCCGGCGTAACAGCCACAGCGCCAACACGGCGACCACTCGCATGCCGAAGATGCGCCGGGTGTTCGCCTCGAGCCGATCGACGACCGGGCGGGCCCGGCGGCGGGCCGCTCGAGGACTGGCCGGCGGCACGCCCTCACCTTCAACTATCGTCGTTTCAACGGTCGTCATCGTCTGTTCCTCCCGGTGCGCCTTGTGACTCGTGCACCGCATCAGCGAACCGCCCGCCCTGTCAGCTGGGCGGGCGGTTCTGCGGCCGGGGTTGGAGCCGCCACGCCGAGCGGCTTCAGCTGAGGCTAGGAGGGCTCAGCTGCCCCGTCGCCTGGAGTTGAGATGCCCGCTCGCCGTCACACTGAAACGACTCGGGTTGTCGCGTTGAGTGGTCTGCGACACTCCTTGTGCGCCGTGAGTGGCAGAACGCGCGCCGTTTGCGTTCGACCGACGGAGCGAGTTAAGTGGTACTCGACTGGGGGCGGTCATGAATCGTCGGTTTTCAGCGGTCGTCGTGGCGTCGGGCATGGCATCGATCGCGGCGCTGACGATCGCGGGGTGGCCACTGCAGGAGAGGTCCTCCGGGCTCCATACGGATCCCTACGACGGCAGAGGAGACCCGCACGACGACTGGTGTTGTCAGTTCGCCGACCTCCGTCACCATCGTCGCCTCCCACGCACCTCGGCCTGGCGCGGCGTCCCCCGCGCCGTCGGACAGGACGACGGTCGCCGCCCGCCCGCCGACGTCCGCCACCGTCGCCCCAGCCAACCTGCCTTCCGTGACGACGTCGCCGCCGGCGTCGGACACGGTGGTCGTCGAAACGCCAACCACGGCCCGCGCAGGAGTACGTCCTCGACATCGAGTCCCTCGACCTCCACGAACCGGTCGTCGCAGGTGAGCAGGACGAGATCGACCAGGGCCACGTCACTGCGGTCGATTGGTCGTCAGAGGGTTATCCGACCTCGTGCCTTCCCGGAGACGGATGCACGGTGTGGTTGGCGGGCCATCGGTCCACTCACCAGGCGGTCTTCGCCCGCCTGCCCGAGATCACGGCGGGGGCCCTGATCGAGATCCACTTCCATGGCCAGACCTACACCTACACGGTCACCGACGTGGTCACCGTGCCGGGATCGGCGCCGCCATCGGTGATCCACGGTGACCTGGTGCTCCAGACGTCGGCACCCGGTGGTCAGCGCATCCTGGTCTACGCCGTCACGGTGAGCTAGACGGGCTCGCAGAACACCCGCGCGTGTCAACGCGCGACTACGGATCGATCAGGACTCCGGGGTTGAGGATCGCATTGGGATCGAGGGTCTTCTTCACGGCGCGCAGCGCGTCGGCGAAGAGCTCGGGCCGCTGGAGGTCGTAGCCGTCGGGTCGATGCATGCGTCCGACGGCGTGATGGTGGGTCACGGTGCCACCTGCGTCGACCACGATCAGGTTCGAGGCCGCTTTGATCTCGGACCACATCGAGATCTCCGAACCGGGGCGGCCGACGCCTGACCACGTGTAGTACGGGGCGGGTCCATCGGGATACACGTGCGTGAACCGGCACGACAGCGAGTGATGCTCGCCGAACACCTTGCGCAACACGTCGGTCATCCGCGAACGGACGGCTGCGTCGAAGTCGGGCCACCTGTCCCACGTGATCGCGGTTTCGAACGTGTCGGCGACGAGGCCGAGGGACGTGTCGACGCCGAGCTGCACACCGATGAAGGCGTCGCGCCACGCGCCCACCGCGCCACCGCGTCCCGTCGGGCTGCCACCGCCGTCGTCGACATTGACCTCGTCGTCGGCGACGTGGCCACCCGCGGCGCGGGCGATGGCGACGGCCTCGTTGATGTTGTGCCGTTGCGACAGATCCGACGATTCGAACGAGACGATGACGAGCGCTTGTTTCCCGTCGAGGCCGGCGGCGCGGCCGGCCTCGACCGGGTCGAGGATGCGGAGGTTGGCCGGCCACAGCTTGGCCTGCACGATCATGCGCACCGCTTCGCAACCCGCCGGCCACGAATCGAACGTGATCCCGGCCGTGGCACGGAACGCGGGCCGCTTCTGGATCCGCATCCACGCCTCGGTCACGACACCGAGCGTGCCTTCCGAGCCGATGACCATCCGGTCGGGACTCGGTCCGGCGCCGCTGCCGGGCAGCCGGCGGCTCTCCCACCACCCCCGCGGCGTCAACATCCGAATCGACTCGACGAAGTCGTCGATGTGGGTGTGGTTGGTCGCGTAGTGCCCGCCAGACCGGGTGACGATCCATCCGCCCAGGGAACTGAATCGGAACGACTGCGGGAAGTGGCGCAACGTGTGGCCGCTCGGTTTCAACTGCTGTTCGAGGGCCGGACCGAGCACGCCCGCTTGGATCCGTGCCGCGCGCGACACCTCGTCGATCTCGAGCACGCGGTCGAGACGGTCGAGGGCGATCGTCACGCACGGGCCGCAGTCGTCGGGCGGGTTCACCCCCCACACCACCGACGAGCCGCCGCCGTACGGGATCGCGACGTATCCGTTGCTGTCGCACCACTCGAGCGTGATCTCGAGCTCCTGCTCGTCACGGGGATGGGCGACGACGTCCGGGGGATTCGGGAACTGCAGGTTGAACGCCCGGGTGCGGTCGGTGAAGCTCGCGCCGTAGGCGTGGAAGGCCCGCTCGTACGTCGACGTGTCACACCACGATGACAGGTGATCGGGCACCGAGATGCGCGGCTCGCGCAACTGCGCATCCTCGGCTCGGGGCACCGGGTGGGCGGTGATCGCGGTGCCGTACCGTTCCGACAGCTGTGCCGCCGAGCGCGGCGCGGTCCGCGTCGGTCGGCTCCTCCGACTCCATGCACCATGCCCAGAACGAGCGCCGATCCCCCATGACCGAACCCTACTTGCCGGTCCCGTGAGCATTTCTGCCCCGTGCGTCACGAGCAACCTTCGTGGACCGGTGGTGCTCTAATGCGGCATGGACGAGTGCGCCCCACCACTCGTTGCCTCGCCGATGGTTGATGGTGGTGAGTCCGTGCAGGTGCCGACGTCGGACGCGGAGTTCGTCGAAGTGGTGCGCCTCGAGCTGCCACGCGTGCAGCGCATCGCCCGATTGCTGACCGGGAGCGCGGACGCTGCCGACGACGTCGTCGCCGAGGCGATCGCCCGCTCCCTTCCACGATGGCGGGCGGGCGGGATCGACGACTGCCCGGCGTACCTGCGCCGGGTGGTGGTCAACCTGTCGACACGCCGATGGCGCCGGCGCGCACTCGCGATGCGGCGCGATCACCGTCGCGCTCGACTGGTTGGAACAGCCGCCGGATCTCGAAGCGGTGGCGACCGAGCGTGACCGAACCCTTCGCGCCGTGATGCGCCTGCCGGTGCGACGGCGTGCCGTCGTGGTGTTGCGGTTCTACGACGACCTCCCCGAAGCCCGCATCGCCGAGGTGCTCGGCATCAGCACGGGCACCGTGAAGTCGCAACTCTCGCGCGCGCTCGAGCAACTCCGCGCCGACCTCGGGACTCAGTACTAGATATGTCCGAACCAGGTACATCCCGACTCGGTCGAATCGCGTCTTCGTGAGCATCTGTCCGCCGTCGACCGGGCGCCGGTGGTCGGGGTCGACACGATCGCGGCGCGTCGAAGCGAGCCGAGATCCGCCTGCGGCGTCGGCGCGGTGCCGGTGTGGCGTCGCGTCGGTCGGACTCGTGGCGGTGGCGTCGATCGTGGTGTGGTCGAACCAGCCCCGGGTCGTCCGATGCGGTCGTTCCCGGCGACGCGAGCTCCGGACGGCTCCGGCGGCAACGGAGTCTGGTGCCGGCGTCCGCGACGGCTCGCCGGCGGTCTGCGGCACCGACGGCGTCCACGGCCGTTGCCGACTTCGACGACGTCGCCGGCGTCGAGCACGTGGACTGCGATCGCGCCCGATCCCCGTGGGCACGGCGTTCTACCCGTCGGTGGTGTGGACCGGGAGCGAGGCACTCGTCGTCGGCGGCGTCGACCCCGCGGGCCAGCCCCGTCCGGCGGCGGCCGCCTACGACCCCGTCACCGACACGTGGCGGACGCTCGCCGACCCGCCCACCGATTCGGATCGCATCAACCCGCTCGTCGCCTGGACCGGCACCGACATGCTGTTGATCGGCGGCGACAACCCCGACGGCAGTCTGCTGGTGTCGTACGGCGAGGCCTATGACCCGGCCACCGATGTGTGGCGAGGCATTGCGTCGCCTCCTGTCGGATTCATCACCGACCGGTCTCCGGCCGCGTGGACCGGCCGCGAGCTGCTCGTGTGGCCGGGGGACGGTGGTGGCTCGACGATGGAGATCACGCCGATCGCCTACGACCCCGCCACCGACAGCTGGCGGGAGCTCGCCGCGCCACCGATCGAGCGGCGCCAGCAGGCCGCGTCGGTGTGGACTGGAACGGAGTGGATCGTCTGGGGTGGCACCACCGGAGACAGGGAGCTCGACGACGGCGCCGCCTACGACCCGACATCCGGCACGTGGCGCGCGCTTCCCGACTCACCGTTGTCGCCGCGGCGGGTTCGCGGCGTGTGGACCGGTGAGGAGCTGATCATCGTCGCCGGTTCGACGGGTGGCGCGCCCGTGACCGGCAACGGCGAGTTGGCGTTGTCCGACGGCGCCGCCTACGACCCCGTCACCGGTGCATGGCGGTCGATCACGTCCGGACCGGCCCATCCCGGGCTTCGAGCCGTTGTGGACCGGCAGCGAGATGATCATGGTCGCCAAGGGAGCCGCATCCGTGTACGACGTCGTCACCGACCGGTGGATCGACCCGTGCTGCGTCGGCGACTCCGGTGCCGGCGGCGTGGGCGCGCCCGTGTGGACCGGGACGGCGGTGCTGTTGATCGGCAGCAGCGATCCCGGCGTCGGCGGCGCGATGCTCACCCCACGTGATGTTGTTGCAGGCCTGGCACGTCGCCTCGGGGATCAGGCCGGCCCTCATCAGCCGGGCGAACAGCCAGCACCCGGTGCAGAAGCCGACCACGGACTCCAGCGTGGCGAACACCAAGAGGAGCGCGACGAGCACGTTGGCCAGCGTGGTGAGCCCGAAGCCGAGGCTGGCCACGGCCGCGGCCGTGCTCACGACGAAACCGATGCCCTGCGCGAAGCGCTTGGGTGGTCCGGCGACGTACCTCGGCGGTCCGAGACGCGGCGCGATCACCCGATTCGCCACCTGGCCGAGCACGCTCAAGGTCGGTCCCGCTACCACCCGCGCCAGGAAACCCAGCGCGACCACGACGAGGAGCCAGTGCCAGCCGGTCAGCAAGATGACGGCGGCGAGGATGGCGACTCCACCGGCGACCACGCGCGCCGTCTTCTCGTTCACCGGATTGGGGAAGCTGAACACGTCCGACATCGCGGTCATCGACCGTACGGTATCCCCGCCGATCGCATTGCCGACCTAGTTGGTCAACTTTCGGCCTGGTTGGTTCAACCTTCGGTTGGCGCGACGTCGCTCCGAGGACGGAAGGCGAGCGCCAGCAGGGCGACCATCGTGACCAGGACGATGATTTCGGAGATCAGCGACAGCGCCGCCTCCGGGCGCGGGCTTCAGGCCCGGCTGGTCGACGAACCCGAACCAGCCGTCATCGGTCCGCTTGGCGAAGTACGACGCGACGAGCGAGATCACGGCCCACGCCAACCCGCCGACCGCGGCGAGCTTCCACACGAGGTCGGGCAGTTGCTTGACGAACAGCGGCACGACGAGCCCGAGCGCGATGGCGACTGCTCCCAGCGCGTTCGCCAGGAACTGTTCGCCGATGTTGCCGATGGGGATGTCCTTGTAGCCGTCGTTGTAGAGCGACAGATGTGCGTAGCCACCGACGAGTGCCGCGACAGCGCCGATGACGCGCAGGATGACTGTTGGCGTCACGCCGCGAAAAGTACTCGCTCGACTCGCGTCGAGTCCGGGCGACCCACGGTTGGCGAGTCGGTGACGCTGGGTACTCTCCCCGAGTGGCTGTGGCCGTGATCCCGGCGCCGACGACGCCGCTCCTCGGCCGGGCCATCGAGTTCGCCCAGATCACCGACCTGCTGTGGAACCCAGACGTGCGGCTGGTGTCGTTGCTCGGTCCCGGCGGGATCGGCAAGACCCGGCTCGCCGTCGAGGTCGCCTGGGAGCTGCACGACGGAACGGGATTCACCGACGGCGTGTGGTTCGTCGACCTGGCCTCGGTGAACGATCCGGATCTGGCACCGGCCACCGTCGCCCGTGCCATCGGCATCGTCGACATGGGCACGGGACACGACGTCGAGCGCATGTGCGAGGCGATTCGGGATCGCGACATGCTGCTCGTGCTCGACAACTTCGAGCACGTGACGCCCAACGCCCGATTCGTCGCCGAGCTCCTCGCCGCCGCACCACGGCTGTCGATCCTCGTCACCAGCCGCCGGTCCTTGCACCTCCACGGTGAGCACGAGATCGTCGTTCCGCCGCTCGGTCCCGACGCCGCGGTGGAGCTGTTCTCGGCACGGGCGCGGGCCGTGAACCCGGCATTCGAGCTCGGCGAGACGACGACGCCGATCGTCGAGTCGATCTGCGTCGAGGTCGATCGGTTGCCCCTCGCCATCGAGTTGGCCGCGGCACGCAGCAAGGTGCTCTCGCCGGCCGAGCTCCATTCTCGGCTGGGCAGCCGTCTCGAACTGCTCACGCGCGGGCCCAGCGATCAGCCTGAGCGGCTTCGTTCGATGCACGCCACGATCTCGTGGAGCTACGACGCGTTGCCGGCCGACGTCCAGGGCCTCTACCGCCAGTTGTCGATGTTCTCTGGCGGCTGGAGCGTGGAAGCGGCGGAGGCGGTGTGCGAGCCGGCGGCCGTCTCCGTGCTGGATGGGTTGGCGATCCTGCTCGACCACCATCTCGTCCAACGCGACGACACCGGCGCCGAATCCCGATTCGGGATGTTCGAGACCGTTCGCGAGTTCGGCCGACAAGAGTTGGTGAGTGCCGGTGACGCGGCAGACGTGGCGCGTCGTCATGCGATGTACTTCCTCGCGTTCGCGCACACGCCGAGCGCGAGTTCCACAAGGCCGATCAGGCGGCGTGGCTGGATCGCGGTCGCGACCGAGCACGACAACATTCGCGCCGCGCTCGCGGTGGTCCCTCGCCGAGGATCCCGAGATGGCCCTCGACCTGGCCGGGACGCTGTGGCGATTCTGGGTGTTGCGCGGCTACGTGAAGGAAGGCCTGGGGTGGCTCGAGCGCACCATCGACGCCGCCAGCGATTCGCCGTCCACCGTTCGGGCCCGGGCGATGTTGGGTGCCGGCTCGATGTACGAAGCCATCGGTGACGACGAGGCGGCCGAGCTCCGGTATCTCGCAGGATTGCGGGATTGGGAGGCGCTCGACGACGCGATGGGCATCGCCCTCGCCTCACGCCATCTCGGCAACGCCGATCTCGGACGCGGCAGGTACGCCCAGGCGATCGAGTGGTACGTGAAGGCCGGACGCTCGGTGAGCAACTGCAACGACGATGGGGTGATCGCCGGTTCGGTCTCGAACCTCGGCAGCGTGGCGTACTTCCAGGGCGACTACGAACGGGCGGAGGAGCACTGGACCGAGGCGGCGGCGTTCTACCGGGCGTCGCGCGACTCCAACCGCCTGGCGTCGATCCTCAACAACCTGGCCGAGTTGGCGGCGCTGCGAGGCGATCCGGCTGCCGCCGTGACGCTGACATGAGGAGGTGCTGGAGCTCCGCCATCAGTTGGCCGACCCGATCGGCACCGCCCAGACGCTCGTCAACCTCGGCAACGCCATCAAGGGCACGGGCGACCTCGTCAGAGCGAGGGTGGTGTTGGAGGACGGGTTGGCCCGCTTGCGCAGCTTGGGGATCGAGCGCGACATCGGTGCGTGCCTGTACAACATGGCGCTCCTGGCACGCGCCGAGGGACGAACGGCGGAGGCGGCCGACATGGCGGGCGAGGCGCTGACCATCAAGCACGCGACGGACGAACTGTTCGATCTCGCCCAGTGCCTCGAGTTGATCGCCGGTGTCGCGGCTGACGCGGGCCTCGGTGGACGGGCGACGCGGGTGCTGGGCGCGGCAGCGGCGTCTGCGGCGGGACCTCGGGGCTCGGCCGAGCGAGGGCGAACCAGAAGCCGACGCGATCTACGCGACCGTCCGTGGCGTCGTGGGTGCCGAGGGGCTGGCCGCCGGGATCGCCGAGGGCGAGACGTGGGCGCTCGCGCAGGCGGTGGCCGAGGCGTCCGAGATCGCATCCGTCGTGTCGTCGGCTCCCGTCGTCGACGTCGTCGCGCCGCTCGCCCGTCGATGGTGTCGTTGTCACCCGCCGCGCAGCGTCTCGGGCTCACCGCCCGAGAGCTCGAGGTGCTCGGATACCTGGTGCAGCGGTACACCGACCGGGAGATCGCCGGCGCGTTGACGATCAGCCTCCGAACGGTGACGACGCACGTCGGGCGGATCCTCACCAAGCTCGGCGTCGACGGCCGGCGGCAGGCGGCGACCGAGGCCACGCGACTCGGGCTGCTCGCCTCCTGATCGACGACCCCGCGAAATACGTAAGTTCTGCGGACGACGCCGGGTCCCCGCTCACTCATCATCCCTAGGACGTCGTGGTGCGCTCGCGCCACACCAAACGAGGGAGATGAACCAATGAAGCAACGTGGACGAATCATTCGGCTCGCCGCAACCGGCGTGGCGATCACGGCACTCGCGGCTGCCTGCGGCGACGATGACGCCGACGCGCCGGGGGCCAGCGACTACTGCCAGGCCAGCCTGGCGCTCGAAACGGCTCCGGAACCCGACATCGATTTCGAGTCGGCGACGCCGGAGGAGATCACTGCCGCGACCAAGGCGTACGCCGCCGAGACGTTCTTGCCGCTCGCGCAGCGACTGCAGGAGGTGGCCGCCGGACGAGATCAGCGCCGACGTCGAGATCGGCATGGCGGCAGTGAACAGGTTGGCCGAGACCGGCGACTTCGAGGCTGCCTTCGGGGATCCCGAGTTCGAAGCCGCGCTGGACCGTATGCATGCGCACGACTTGGAGACGTGCGAGTGGAACACCGTCGATGTCCGCGCCGCCGACTATGCGTTCCAGGGCGTTCCGAGTGAGGTCGATGCCGGTGTGACGAGCTTCGAGTTCAACAACGGTGGGACCGAGGTCCACGAGATGGTCCTCTTCCGCGTCAACGACGGCGTGACCGAAACGCTCGAGCAGCTGCTGGCGATGCCCGAGGAAGAGGTCGTCACGAAGACGACGATGGTTGCCCAGACCGGTGCTGTCCCCGGCGAGGAGGAGTACACGATCGCCGATCTGACGGCCGGTCGGTACGCGATGCTCTGCTTCGTCCCGGAGGGCACCCACAGCGAGGAGATGGAGGGCACAGGGGAGCCGCACTTCATGCGGGGGATGGTGTACGAGTTCAGCGTGGTCTGACCCAACCGGTCGTTGGGCGAGGTACTACGACCATCGTCCGATGGCTCCGGAGGGGCCCGCACGTCAGAGTGGAGCTCGTGAGCGACAACTGGCTCGACCACGGTCACGGCGACGATCCGTCGCGCCTGCCGCCCGTCTTCTCCCGGGTGCCCTCCGGCCCGGAAGACGCGGGTGGACGTCGGTCGGGTCCGCTCAGCGGCGGACGCGGGGCCAGGGTCGCCGGGCCCTGGGTGGTCGCCATCGTCACCGCGGTCGCCGTGGTCGGATCGTTCGGTGCCGCGTACGCGATCCGCGAGAACCTCTTCCCGAGCCTTGGAGCGCCGACCACGCAGTCGGTCTGGCAGAATCCCGTGGCTCCCGACCCGCCGCCGCCCGTCGGCCCGCCGGTCGAGATCAGCACCCCCACCACCAGCACGACCAGTACGACGAGCACGCTCCCAGTCGTCGTGGTGGCCGAGGAATCGCCGGCCCCCGACGCCACGGCACCGTCGAGCACGACGAGTTCGGGTCATGGGGACGGCGACGGTGACGGCGACGACGGCGACGACGACTCGGGTCGCGGAGGACCGCCGTCGACGGCGTCCGGCGTTCCCACCACCGTCGACGACCACGGCGCAGGACCCGGACCCGATCCCGACGACGACTCGGGTTCGGGCTCCGGATCAGGCTCCGGATCAGGGTCGTCCGACGGGTCGGGCAGCGGCTCCGGATCAGGGTCGTCCGACGGGTCGGGCAGCGGCTCCGGATCGGGGTCCAGCGACGATCATTCGGACGACTCAGGTCCCGACGACTGACGAACTTCCAGTGTTACTCGGGTCCGGTCAGGTGCTCGCTCGCCCAGAGTGCGGCCTGCGTGCGATCTGTGACACCGAGTCGCTGGAAGACGCTGGTCAGGTGGGCCTTCACCGTCCGTTCGGCGATGCCGAGTCGTCGCCCGATCTGCTTGTTGGCGAGCCCGTCGCGGACGAGCAACAGCACCTCGCGCTCCCGATCTGTGAGCTGCGGCGTGTTGTTGCCGGCACGTCGTGACTCGATGAGTGCGCGCGCCGCCTTCGGATCGAGCGGCGCGCCGCCGCTGTGAACGGCTCGGATCGCGTCGGCGATGTCGTCGGGCTCGGCGTGCTTCAGCAGATAGCCGTCGGCGCCCGCCGAGAGTGCGTCGAGGATCCGGGTCTGGTCGGAGAACGAGGTCAACACCAGCACCCGGCTCGACGGGTGGTCGGCGGTGATGCGGCGGGTCGCCTCGACGCCGTCGAGCTCGGGCATCGACAGGTCCATCAGGACGACATCGGGGTGCAGGCTGGCGACGGCGGCGATCGCCTCGTTTCCGTTCGATGCGGTTCCGACCAGTTCGATGTCGTCCGTGGTGGCGAGCAGCTGTTCCAGTCCGGACCGGACGACCACATGGTCGTCGACGACCAGCACGCGGATCCTGCGGTGTTCAGCCGGATCCTTTGTCATCGCGGAAGCCTGGCGTCGTTCGGGATGGAAACCTCCACCCGGGTTCCTTCGCCGGGCGCCGAGCGCACCGTGACGACGCCACCCAGGTCGGCGACCAGGCCGGCGAGCGCAAGGAGACCGACGTGCCCGTCGGCGGCTCGTTCGTCGAGCGTCTCGGCAGAGAAGCCACGGCCGTCGTCGTCGACACGCAGCTGCACCGAGCTCTGCTGGTTCGAATTGGCGACGATCCGGAGGTCGACGCGCACCTGTGTCGCCCCCGAATGGCTGACCACGTTGCGCAACGATTCCTGGGCCGCCCGGTAGATCAGACCGGCAGTCTCGGGATCGACGACGGCCTCGCCGAGATCGGCCTCGAGGCGGGTGTCGAAACCCCTCCCTGTGAGTCCGCTGAGCAGGTCGCCGATGGCCGACTGCAGCCCTTCCTCCTGCAGATTCGGTGGATAGATCTCGACCAGCAGCGACCGCAGCGACTTGATGCTCGTGCGGATGGCCGACGAGGCATCGAGTACCTGCTGACGGCCGATGGATTCACTCCGCCCCTGGGCGGCGAGCGAGAGCGACACGCCCGTGAGCTCTTGGACGACGCCGTCGTGCAGATCGCTCGCGATCCGGCGTCGTTCGGCATCCGAGGCGTCGAGGGCGTGCCTGAGCAGCCGTTCGCGTTCTTGTTGACTCGCCTGGAGACGGCGTGCCATCGACCACGCGAGCGGGATCTGCACGAGCTCGAGGATGACGAGGGCGCCGATCGTGATGGGTGCGAACTGGGCCCACAGGTGGCGCCCGACCTCCGTCACGCCGCGGTAGCGGAAGTACGCCTCGAACAGCAGCGGTGTGCCCGACGGTGTCTCGGTGCGCAGGTAGACCTCGAGCAGCTTCGAATCGGTCTCGAACCGGTTCTCCGGTTTGGCGAGGTCGCTGACCTCAGCGCCCTGTTCGTTGCTCGTGAAGATCGCCCGTTCGTCGTCGCCGAGCTCGAAGCGCTCGCCGATCAATCGGGGTTCGTCGGAGTAGAGGATCGTGCCGTCCTCGGACCAGATCTTGACCCGGACGAGCGAGCCGCGCAGCACGGACGACCGGACCGCGGCGTCGATCCGGTCGAGCGCCGTGCGGTCCATGGTGAGCACGTCGTCGCCGAGTAGCGGTGTGACGATGCCGGTCGAGCTCACGAACGCCACCCGTTTGGCCTCGGCGATCGCTTGCTCGGTGCCCACCCGCCGGCTGGCGTAGGCCGTGAACGCAGCCACGAACACCAGCGCGACGAGCCCGGCGATGGCGAACCGGGCGACGAGCCGGCCGACCGAGATCGGCTTGACCAGCACTCGGGCTCGAGGTTCCTCCACGGTGTGTCTCCTGTCGTCAGGTGTCAGCAGTCTGCTGCGGTGAAGGCCGACGAGGCCGCACCGGGTGGTGCGGCCTCGTCGCCCGGGCGCGGTGCGTACGTGAATCGGTCGTTCAGTCGTCGCCGCCGCCATGCCCGGAGTTGTCGTCACCGCCGCCGTGGTGGCCGGAGTCGTCGCTACCGCTGTGGTGCCCGGAATCGTCGCCCGCATCGTCGTCGCTGCTCCGGTGGCCGCTGGAGTCGTCATCGCCCGTCGCCGCACCGGTGCATCGTGGGTCGTTGGCGTGCTCGGCCTCGTCGCACGGCCCGCTGATGTCGCCGGGCACGCTGTTGGCGACGGTGTTGCCGGGAACGGTGTCGGAGGCGACGGTGCCCGCAACGGTGTTGTCGGGAACGGTGTTGCCGGTGGCGGTGCTGGGGACCGTGTTCCCGGTGGTGCTCGGGACGGCCGGCGGGGTCGTGGCGCTCGGGACCGTGATCGCGATCGTCGTCGGTGTCGTTGATGCTGATACTGGGGCCGAGACTGTCACGGTCCGGCACTCGGGGTCACCGGCGTGTTCGGCCTCGTCGCAGTTGCCCCGGAGCTCACCGGGCGTGCCGTTGTCGTCGGGCTTCGCGCTCGGCCCGCCGGCGGCGAAGGCGGGAACGGCGAGGCCGATGGCAGCAGTCCCGGCGATGATCCAGATCAGGTGTCGTTTCATGGGGGGTGGTCTCCTTGTGGTGGGGTGAGACCATCAAGCCCACGATCGACGTGCGCATTGGTAGTGGACGTAGGTACTACGACGTGCTCGCCCGAGACGCAGCGATCGGCCGCTTCGCGGAGGCGTTCAAGTCCGCGCCGGGTCGTCAGCGCCGGACGCCGGATGGGGCCGTGCCAGGCGTGTCAGCGGCGCTCGGCGCGTTGGGGGATCAGGCTGGCGTCGCACGGGTCGCACAGCCAGAAGTCAGCGGTTGGCGACGGGCCCGCGGGAGCGTCGCCGGGGAACATCTTCAGGCACCGCCAGCATCGACGCTCGGCGAACTCGACTGCTGTCGGTTCGGTCTGTGGGGGGCGGATCAGTCAGCGTGCGGCATAGAGGTCCTCTCGATCGGAGTGGGCCATCACCCGGGCGTGAACGAACTCGAGCTTGGTGACGACCGTCGGACTCAACGTGAACGGGTAGGGACGGGAAGATCCGAGCCCGTCGGCGATGGCGTTGATCGTCTCGGCCACCGGCAGCCAACGCTCCAGGATCGCGGCGAAGGAGCGGTCGTCTCCGACCCGTCGTGGTGTCGCCGTGCGGGCCCCGTCCGGGCGGCCGGCGGCGTGCAGTCCGTGGCTGTCGGCGGTCTGGAGGCCGTCGCGTGTGTGCAGGTAATGGGCAAAGGTCTCGGCCCAGTCCTCGAGCGGGTGAGACGCCGCGTAGGCGGTGACGTAGCGGCTGAGATCAGGTTCGTCGACGGTTGTTCGGGCACCTCGATAGTGCTCGTCGAGCGCCGCCGAGTAGTCGGCGCGCTCGTCACCGAACAACGAACGGAAACCGTCGACCTCATCGCTGGCGCTGACGAGGTGGGCGAAGTAGTAGTGCCCGACCTCGTGGCGCAGGTGCCCGATGAGGGTTCGGAACGGCTCGCCGAGTTGGCGGCGGAGCTCGTCGCGGTGTCGTTCGTCGGCCTCGCTCAGATCGAGCGTGATGAGGCCCCGATCGTGCCCGGTGACGGCGGATGCGCCGGGCACATGGACGAGGTCGAACGCCAATCCCTGCGGCGTCGCCGACGAACGGGGTTGGATCGGCAGGCCCAGCTCGCCGAGTTGGAACACGAGCCGCCGCTTGGCGGCCTCGGCCGCCGACCACGCGACGACGGCGGCCGGATCGGACTCGTCCGGGCGGCCCCGTGTCAGCCGGCACGACAGGCACCACACGTCATCGCCGTCAGCGGGGAGCATCCAGTTGCACCCCCACGACGCGTTGAGGCAGCGCCAGTGCGCCCTGGCGTCGCCCTCGACGGTGTACCGGGCGGGGCCCTCGTCGACGAGCACGACGACGTCGCGTCGTTCCGGCACGTAGCCGACCACGCTGTCGCAGTTCGGACACGCCATCGACTCGAAGTGGAGCTCGTGACGGCACGTCGAGCAGATGAAGACCCGCACCCGGCGTCAGTCCTGGGCGGGGCCGGGCGCGCCGTGGGCGGCGAGAAACCTGTTGCCCTGCACGGTGACCTCGAGCTCGGCGTAGTACGGCGCCGGCTTGGCGCCGCCGCGTGCTCCCCAGATGAACTTGCGTTCCTTCGCCTCGGCGAGGCAGGCGGCGACGTCCTCGAGCGACCAACGAAGCGACTTCGAGAGGGTCGAGTTGTCGGCCAGCTTGTCGGCCTCGTCGCCCGCCTGGATCGCGGCGAGCACCCGCGCCAAGCGCTCGTCACCCGATGTGGAGACCTCGGACGGTGTCATCGGGCTCGCCACGACGACGTCAGGTCGTCCCATCGCCCGCAGCCAACGGCCGTGCGAACGGAGGGCGGCCCACACCCCGGGATGACGCCGGTAGGTCACTCCCGTCTCGTCGCAGGCGCGGAGGAACCGGGCGGCGACGATCGGATACACCGTATGGGGAAGTCGCGGGGCCAGATGGTGTTCGATCTGATGGTCGAGCCCGCCGACCAACCAGCGGAAGGCGTGACCCAGGACCGGAACCGGCGAGGCGATGTCGACGGTCGTGCGGAGCTGGTGGGCGAAGAAGTCGGGGCCACGTCGTGGCGCCAACTCATCGTCGAACTCGGCGATGTCGACGCAGTGCGCGAGCTGGAACGTCACCGCCAACACGAACCCGACCAGCCAGGAGCTCACCAGATAGAACCCGAGCACGCCCCACCATGGATTCGTCAAGAGTGGGATCACGACGGCCCAGCCTAGGTGCAGGAACTTCCCGGCAAGCACGCGGGCGACGACTGTTGGTCCTGGCCTGGTGCGCAGCGCCTTGGGACCGATGCGCGCCGCGGCGAGTGTGCGGAAGTCGCCGAAGACGAAGTTCTTCAATGCGAAGAACCCGTACAGGAACCACAGGTACACGTGCTGCCACCGGTGCCACGGACGCAATGGCTGCATCGGTGCCAAGCGGGCGAACGGGGCCTGCGAGATGTCGCTGTCGACACCTTCGACGTTGGGATTGCCGTGGTGGAGCGTGTTGTGCTTGAAGCGCCACAGCCACGAACTGCCGCCGAGCGCGTCGAGGCTGTAGCCGGCGACGTGGTTGAGCCACGCATGGCGCGAGAACGAACCGTGGTTCCCGTCGTGCATGACGCCGGTCGCCAGGGCGACGAGGCCGACCACGAGGGATGCGCCGCCGATGAGGCGCAATGGCCAACCGACCTCGGACAGCACGACGGCCCAGTAACTGCCGGCGAGGATGAGCGCGATCAGGATCGACTTGCCGTGGAGCCGACGCCGGGCGCGGAGCACCTCAGCGGCCGTGGGCAGCACGGAGCGCCACGACGAGGCGATGACACGTCCGTCGTCGGCCGGATTGTCGACGACCGTGCCGTTGTCGGTGCGGCTGCCGGTTCCGGATGTGGGCTGGTCGATCGTCGTTGTCTGCGAACGTTCGTCAGATACGACGATCTGCGGCATGGCACCTCCTGCGCTGAGCCCAGCGGAGAGGAATACCCCGTTCGGGGGCGGTCGAACCGCCAAATCCACGTTTTCTGCGATCGTGATCGTCAGGTCGTCGTCAAGGTCGGGTCGCCACCCGCCGATACAACGATCAAGCAGGTGCGACGAGTCGACGTCCGGGCACTGATCCAGTCGGAGGTGTCGCGATGTCGAGGAGGATCACAATCGGAGTGCTCTCGCCGATGACCGGCGGGTCCTACTACGGCAAGATCCTCGCCGGCATCACCCGTGAGGTCGCAGCTGTCGGGGGGCGTGTCGTCCTCGTCCAGACGCTCCAGGCCGGGCTCCGCAGCGACGAGGTCGTCGGCGCGCCCGATTTCGTCACGCCGACCGCGTGGGAGCACATCGATGGTGTGATCTCGATCGCGACGGCGACGCAACGCAACTATCTCGAACGACTCCAGGCCGCCGGCAAGGCCGTCGCCCTCGCCAGCGACGTGATCGAGGGATTCGGCGCGCCGTCGGCGACGCCGGACAACTCCACCGGCGTCGTCGCGACCGTCGACCACCTGGTCTGGCACGGTCACACAGCGATCGGCTTCGGCGCCAACCTGGTCCAGCCCGACATGCGGGCCCGGTACGAGGCCTACCAGGGCGCGCTCGCGGCGCACGGGATCGAGCCCAATCCGAAGTGGTTCTTCAGCGCCTTCGACAACGGCGAGGACGGAGGTCGCGACGTCGCACGCCAACTCGTCGCGGGTGGCACTCCCATCACCGCACTCGTGCTGGCAACGGATCGCAACGCGATCGGCTGCATGGCGCAACTCGCCGAGCTCGGCGTCGACGTTCCAGGCGATGTGGCGGTCGTGGGATTCGACGGGCTGGAGGACGGCACCTACACCGAGCCCACGCTCTCGACCGTGCGCCAACCGTACGACGAGATCGGTGCGGCGGCCGCACGGGTGGTGCTGGCGCAGCTACGTGGCGACGACGTCGAGTTCCGCGTCCACCTGTCGCCGTCGGAGTTCGTCCCCCGCGGATCATGCGGATGCCCTGGCGAGGACGGAGCGATGGCGCCCGACGGTGGAGCCGGGTTCTGGCGCAACGAGGCACGGATGCGGTTCGAGCGGGCGACGCGTCGCGAGAACTCGATGCGCGAGCAGTACGAGATCGGTATCCAACTCCTCGACCACGAGCGAGCCGACCCGAGAAGCCTCGAATGGCTCGCCGCGACCGACGTCCGCGGGGCGTGCCTGGCGCTGTGGGACGGCGACCCCTCGACTGGACGTCTGCGGATCGTCGGTGCGTACGACCCCGACAACGCACTGTCGAGCGTGGTCGGCACGACGTGCGGCGTCGAACAGTTCCCGCCGGCGAGCCTCATCGAGCTGGCCGAGCCGGAGGCGAACGAGGTGACGATCGTCGTGCCCGTGAACGCGCGGGGCCTCGACTTCGGTCTTCTCGCGGTGACCGGTGAGGTCGACGCATTGTCGGCCAACGGGCGCGAGACGCACAACCAATGGGCCGCGCTGCTGACCGCTGCGCTCGAGCAACAGACCTTGCTCGAGAGCGTGCGAACCAGCGAGAAGCGTTACAGCCTGTGGGCGGTCGCGACGCAGGACGGTCTGTGGGACTGGGATCTGACCACCGACACGATCTACTACTCCGGGCGGTCGATGGAGATGCTCGGCCACGAGTACCGGGGAGCCACGGCTGGACCATCGGTGTGGTTCGACTCCGTTCATCCCGACGATCTGGCGCGTCTGCGCGACGTGCTGGGCGCGGCAGTGACCGGGGAGCCGTTGCCGATCGGGATCGAGCACCGGCTCCGCGGCGCGGATGGCGTGTATCACCACGTCTCGTGCCGAGCTCTGCCGATCGGTCCACCGGAGGGTCCGGCGGCGCGCATCGTCGGCTCGATCCACGACATCGAGCCGCGCAAACAGATGGAGGAGCTGCTGCGCCAGGGCGCGCTGTACGACGAGGTGACGGGACTTGCCCAATCGCAAGCTGTTCCTGGAGCGGCTGAGCCTGACCATCGCCCAGGCCCGCCAGTCGCCCGAGTTGCGTTACGCCGTGGTGTTCCTCGACCTCGACGGCTTCAAGCTCGTCAACGACTCGCTCGGTCACAACGTGGGAGATCGCTTCCTGGCCACGATCGGCGAGCGGTTGCGCGCCGGGCTGCGCGAGACCGATGTCGCGGCACGGTTCGGCGGTGACGAGTTCGCGGTGCTGCTCCATGGCATCGAACCGAGCGCGGTCGGGCCGATCGTCGAGCGGATGCAGTCGAGGATCGCGGCGCCGATCGAGCTCGACGGGCACGAGGTCGCGGCGACGGCCAGTGTCGGCATCGCGATCAGCGGCCGCACCCATTCGAACGCCGAGGACGTGTTCCGCGATGCCGACATCGCGATGTACCACGCCAAGTCGCGCCGCCGTGGTTCGAGTGCCGTGTTCGACACCGCCATGCACGCCGGGGTGGTGACCCGTCTCGGGTTGCAGACCGAGCTCCGCTCGGCGATGGAACGCCGAGCAGTTCGAGGTGCACTACCAACCGATCGTCGATCTCGACAACGAACGCACGGATCACTTCGAGGCGCTCGTGCGCTGGCGTCATCCCGAGCTCGGACTCGTGCCGCCCCTCGACTTCCTGCCCGCCATGGACGAGACCGGCCTGATGGTGAAGCTCGAGCGCTGGATCGTCGACGAGGTGTGCCGTCAGATCGCGCACTGGCAGGTGACCTACGACGGCGTCGTGAACGTGAGCGTCAACGTGTCACACCGTCTGTTCTGGGACAGCAGCCTGCTGCCGCACATCCTCGACTGCCTCGATCGTCATGGGCTCACGCCCGCCAACCTGACGCTCGAGATCACCGCCGGCGTGATCGTGCGCAATCCGGATGTGGCCCGCGTCGTCATCGAGGAGCTCCACGCCGCCGGGATCGGCCTGCAGATCGACAACTTCGGCACTGGCATGTCGTCACTGCACGCACTGCATCGCTTCCCGATCCACGGGTTGAAGATCGATCGCTCGTTCACCCGTGAGCTCGACGTCGATCCGCGAACCACCGAGCTCGTGCGCATCATCATCGCCATGGCTCGGGCGCTCGGTGTCGACGTCGTCGCCGAGGGCGTCGAGAACGAGGCGCAGCTGGCGCTGCTGCGCGAGATGGGTTGTCACACCGCGCAGGGCTTCTGGTTCACCGCCGCGGTCGATGGCGATGCGGCGGCGCAGTTGCTCGGCCACGCGATCCCAATCGGCGATCGCGTGGCAGATGGAACCGGGCGTCGGCGCGGGCGACTGAGTCGAAATCCTGTTGTCGCGGCTCAGCGCGAGCAGGACACGCACGTCTCGGCGTCGGGAATCGCTTCCAGTCGCTCGGGGTCGATCGCCGCACCGCAACGCGAGCACTGGCCGTACGTGCCGTCCTCGAAGCGCGCCAACGCCCGCTCGGCCGCGGCCGCGGTGACGCGGGCGGCCTCCAACAGCCGGCGGGTCGAGTCGCGATCTTCGAGGATCACACCGGGGTCGGCGAGCAACTCGGCGTACTCCGCCTCGAGTCGGGTGAGGTTCGTCCAGCGCGTGGTCGAGCTCGGCCCGCAGGGTCGCGTCGGTCGGAGCCAGCGCCGCGGCGGAACGGTCTGACGGTTCGTTCGACATGGTTGAACAACCCTACTGCCGGGCGCGGAAGACCGCCGACCAGTTGCCCGCGACCGACCGGTGCGAAGATGTGCGTCGACGATCGGTCGACGATCTGGCAAGGAGGCTTCGATGACACCGCTGTACACGGCGACCGCACACGCAACCGGCGACGGGCGCAACGGACACACCCGCTCCGACGACGGCATCCTCGATCTCGACGTGCGCATCCCGAAGGAGATGGGTGGGGCGGGTGGCGCCACCAATCCCGAGCAGCTGTTCGCGGCCGGCTACGCCGCCTGCTTCCATTCTGCGCTCAAGTTCGTCGCCGGGCAGGAGAAGGTCGACGTCACCGACACCGAGGTCTCGGCATCGGTCGGCATCGGCTCGCTTCCGAGCGGCGGGTTCGGGCTGGCGGTCGAGCTCGATGTCCACGCGCCGAACCTCGACCGGGAGACGGCGGAGGCACTGGTCGAAAAGGCGCACCAGGTGTGCCCGTACTCGAACGCGACACGCGGCAACATCGAGGTGAAGCTCACCGTCGTGTGACGCCTGGCCTGACGTCGCGGCGGAATGTCGACTTGACAGGTCAGGATTCGGGTCGAAATACTGTTGGACATGGCTGTGTCGCCGCGCCCGGTGTGGAGACGGTCTCAGTGGCCGGTGCGCTGACGCCATCACACGAACGTGGGCGACTTGGGCAGGCGGGCACCGACGACCGGGCGGGCGTCAGGTTCCGCGGCGTGTCCAAGGTGTTCCGCGACGGCACCCGAGCAGTCGACGACGTCAGCTTCGACGTCGTCGCGGGTGAGCTCGTCGCCGTCGTCGGCCCGTCCGGTTGCGGCAAGTCGACGCTGCTGCGCATCGCCGCCGGTCTGACGGACGCCACGGCCGGGGTCGCCGATACCGGCACCGCCGAGGTCGGATTCGTGTTCCAGGATCCGACGCTGTTGCCGTGGCGCACGGTGCAGGCCAACGTCGAGCTGCCCGCCCAGGTGCGGCGGCTCCCGGCCGACGAGCGCAGTCGCCGCGCCGCGGCGGCGATCGAGCTGACCGGCCTGACCGGGTTCGAGCACCACCGCCCACGGGCGCTTTCCGGAGGGATGCGGATGCGGGTGTCGCTCGCCAGGGCGTTGACGCTGCAGCCACAGGTGTTCCTGTTCGACGAGCCATTCGGAGCGCTCGACGAGATCACTCGACAACGACTCAACGACGAGCTCCAGCAACTGTTCGTGCACGAGCGGTTCGCCGGTGTGTTCGTCACCCACTCGGTTGTGGAGGCCGTGTACCTCGCCAGCCGCGTGATCGTGATGTCGCCACGTCCCGGCCGCGTCGTGTCGGAGACCGCGGTCCCGTTCGCGTACCCACGCGTCCCGGAACTGCGCTTCGATCCCGACTTCGCCACCATCGCGGCTGCGGTCTCCGACGACCTCCGCCGGGAGGTGACGTGACGGTCACGAC
The DNA here is from genome assembly GCA_963776935.1 of Ilumatobacteraceae bacterium. Classification (GTDB taxonomy): domain Bacteria; phylum Actinomycetota; class Acidimicrobiia; order Acidimicrobiales; family Ilumatobacteraceae; genus JALOLG01. The sequence continues at coordinate 86,679 of CAVZOP010000006.1, forward strand.
ACCCGCCCCACAGCGACCGCAGCGGCCCGACGAACCGGTCGCGCCGGAGCCAGGCATCGACGACGATCCGGCCGGGGCGACGACTGGCAGTGACACCGCGACGAAGGGGTCGCGTGTCGTGGCGTTCGCACGGAGCGCGATACCACCCCTGCTCGTGCTCGTCGTCGTCGTGGCGATCTGGTACGCGCTCTCGTACCTGTTGCTCGAGCCGCGCCGCCGGTTCCTGCTCCCGCCACCCCATCATGTGCTGCAGACCGGGTTCTTCGACACCGACAACCTCGGCGACATCCTGAGCGCGCTGTGGGCGTCGACGAAGGTCGCGCTCACCGGCCTCGTGATCGCGATCATCGTCGGCACCGCGTTCGCCGTCGCCATGAGCCAGGCGCGTTGGGTCGAGCGCTCGTTCTACCCGTGGGCGGTCGTGCTCCAGACGATTCCGATCCTCGCCCTGGTGCCACTCGTCGGTTTCTGGTTCGAGTACGGGTTCGCCAGCCGCGTGTTCGTGTGCGTCCTCATCGCCCTGTTCCCGATCGTGACGAACACGCTGTTCGGCCTCAAGTCGGCCGATCGCGCCCACCACGATCTGTTCTCGCTGTACGGGGCGACCCGACCCCAGCGACTCCTCATGCTGCAGTTCCCGGGCGCCCTCCCGGCGATCTTCACCGGTTGGCGGATCTCCGCCGGGCTGGCAGTGATCGGTGCGATCGTCGGCGACTTCTTCTTCCGTCAGGGTGAGCCGGGCATCGGCCGGCTGATCGACGGCTACACCGCGCGCTTGCAGTCCGAGGCACTGTTCGCAGCCATCATCTGCTCGTCGTTGCTCGGCCTCGCCGTGTTCTGGGCGTTCGGGCTGCTCTCACGCCTCGTCGTCGGGTCGTGGCACGACTCGGCGCGGACCGACATGCCCGAGTGATCGCGGCCAACCCCTCACCGACTCTCCCACCCGAACCACCTCACACATCCGGAGCACCCACCATGACCTTCCCACCCGTTTCGAACCCCGCCGCGTCCGGCGCGCGTCGCGGACGGCGGTTCCGACGCCTGCTCGCGTTCAGCGCCGCGGCCGCACTCGTCGTGGCGGCCTGCGGTGACGACGATGAGGACTCCGGCGCCTCGGATACGGTCGGGTCGACGCCGGTCGCGACCGACGCCCCGACCGCCACCCCGTCGGACACTGGGGCTCCCGCCGCCACCGAGGCCCCGGCGGCCACCGAGCCGGATACTGGCGCACCGGCCGACACGACGGCGGTGACCGAGCCGTCGGGCACGACCGCGCCCGAAGGTGACGGCACGACCGCGGCCGAGCGGTACAACACACCGCTCGCAGGGGTATGCCCCGACACGGTGGTGTTCCAGACCAACTGGTGGCCGCAGCCCGACCACGCCTTGGCGTATCAGCTGATCGGCCCCGACGGAGAGGTCGACACGTCGACCAACTCGTACAGCGGCCCACTCGGGAGCACCGGCGTCGACCTCGAGATCCGTGCCGGCGGTCCCGCCCTCGGCTTCCAGCCGGTGAGCTCGTTGCTCTATCAGGACGACGACATCCTGCTCGGCCTCATCGGCACCGACGAGCAGGTCAGCTTCTCGGGCGCCCAGGCGACCACGGGCGTGCTCGCCTGGTACCAGGTGTCGCCACAGGTGTTCATCTGGGGCAATCCCGACTGGGACTTCCAGAGCGTCGCCGACATCGGCGAGTCGGGGGCGACCGTGCTGGCATTCGAGGGGTCCGCCTACCTCGACGTGTTCACGGGCCAGGGTCTCCTCGACCCGGCCCAGATCGACACGTCCTACCAGGGCGGCCCCGCCCGGTTCGTCGCCGAGGACGGCAACGTGGTCCAGCAGGGCTTCCTCACGAGTGAGCCGTACTCGCTCGAGTTCGAGGTGCCCGAGTGGGGCAAGCCGGTCGAGTTCCTGCTCGTGTCCGACGAGTACCCGGTGTACCAGAACACCGTCGCCGTGCGTACGGACCGCCTCGAGAGCGACAGAGAGTGCCTCGCCCTGCTGGTGCCGCTGCTGCAACAGGCTTCGATCGACTACGTGAACGATCCGGAACCGATCAACGCCGCCCTCGTCGACTTCGTGTCGCAAATCGAAGGCGGCGGGTTCACGCTCAGCGCCGGCAAGGCCGCCGACGCGGTGGTGAAGCAACTCGAGAACGGCATCGTGGCCAACGGTCCCGACGGTGTGTTCGGCAGCTTCGATCAGGACCGTCTGCAGACGGTGATCGACCAGCTGGTTCCGGTGTTCGAGGCCAAGGGCACCAGTCCGTCCGCCGACCTGACGCCGGCCGATCTCGCCACCGACGAGTTCCTCGACCCGTACATCTCGCTGTGAGTCGCGCTACGCCGCCCGGCACACCACCGTGGATCGCCACCGTCGCGTGGCAGGAGTCGAGCGGTGTGCTGCGCGACGCCTACGACTGGCAGGCGGCCAGCCTCGGTGAGCCGACCGAGTTCACGATGCTCGGGAGCCTCGCTCCCGAGATCGTGCGGTTGCGACTCGAGCTCTACCGCACGGTCGAGAACGTCGAGTCGGGCCTGAGCCGGCTCGAGCGCCGGGTCACCGCCTACGTGACGTCGACTCGCAACGGTACGCCGCACTGCTCGTCAGGGTTGGAGCGCCAACTCGACGACCTCGGCCTCACTGCCGAGGTCGTCGAGCGGGCCGCAACGACGCCAGAGGAGCTCGCCTCTGGCGATGCCCGCCTCGACGCCATCGCGGCCCACGCCGCGGTTCTCGCCGCCCGCCCGTGGGAGATCGTCGCCGGAGATCTCGACCGCCTGCGCGCCCACGGCCTCGACGACGTCGACCTCGTCGACCTCAACAACATCGTCGCCTACTACGCCTACATCAACCGGGTCGCCAACGGGCTGGGGCTGTTCAGCGAGATCCCCGAGGCGCACGCCAGGGGAGCGGTTCCCAAATGAAGGTCCGACCGTGACCGGCCAAGAATGACCGGCCAAGAAATCTGCATGGAAGTGAGCGGACTGCCGGGCGCCGTGCGCACCGGCGTGTGGCTGTTCCCGGACGCGGCGTCGCCGGCCATCGTCGACGCGGCCAGGGCCGCCGAGGAGGCCGGCCTCGACGAGTTCTGGCTCGGCGACGAAGGTGTCGGACGTGACCCGTTCGTGCTGCTCGCCGCCGCCGCGATGGTCACCGAACGGATCCTGCTCGGCGTCGCCGTGACCAACCCGTACCTGCGGCATCCGGCAGCCACGGCGGCGGCTGCGGCGACGGTTCAGGAGCTGTCGGGCGGTCGCGTCGTGCTCGGCATCGGCACCGGCGGCGACCTCGCGCTCGGCCCCGTCGGCATTGCCCGCGAGCAGCCGTTCGCGCGCGTCGCCGAAGCCGTTCGGGTGATGCGTGGCGTCACGACCGCCGTGCCGGTCGCCGGCTACGACCCGCCGCCGCACACGCTGCCGCGATCCGACGTACCCATCTACATCGGCGCCCGCAGCGAACGGCTCAACCGCCTCGCCTCGTCGGCTGCCGACGGCGTGTTCCTCGGCGGGATCCCGCGCGGTTCACTTGCCGAGGCGGTGGGGTGGGCGCGCAGCGTTCGACGAGTCGAAGTCGCCGTGTACGTGAACGCCGCGTTCGACCCGGCCGAGCGCGAACACCTGCGGGGCGTCCTCCTCCGCCCCCTGCTCGACGGACCGCTGGCGACGCGCGTGCGCCTCGGCATCGACGACACGATCGCGGCGGCCGCCGACCGCGCGCTCGCGGCGGGCGACGACCGCCCGGCGCGGGCCGTCATCGAGGACCGGATCCTCGACGAGTTCGTGCTGGCCGGCGACCGCGACCGGATCGGCCGCGGCCTGGCCGATCTCGTCCTCGACCTCCAACCGACCAGCATCGGCTTGACCCTGCACCCCGGCGACGACCCGATCGGCACCGTCCACCGCGGCGCCGACGTCCTCGGCCGGGCCCGTCGCCACGTGGCCGAGACGCCGTCTCGGCCGGCCTGATCGATCGCCCTGAATATCGTTGTCCGAGAACGTGAAAGGACCGCCCATGCCATGGATCGAGATCGTCCAGCCCGACGCCGCCACGGGACCGCTCAAGGACGCCTACGACTGGCAGGCGTCACGCCTCGGCGCGCCGAGTGAGTTCACGATGCTCGGCAGCCTGGTGCCCGAGCTCGTACGGATCCGGCTCGAGCTGTACAAGGCGAGCGAGGGGATCGAGTCGGCGCTCACACCGCGGCAACGCAACATCGTCGGGCACGTCGTGTCGGTGCTGAACCGCACGGCGTACTGCGCCTCGCAGACGCGCGCCAAGCTCGGCGAGCTCGGCATCGATCCCGACGAGCTGGCGGCGATCGAGTCGGGGCGCTACGACGAGCTGCCGGCAGTCGACGCCGCGATCGCCCGCTACGCGGCGGCGCTCACCACCGATCCGGCGGCGATCGACGAGGACCTCGTCACGGCGATGCGCGACGCGGGCCTGGGCGACGTCGAGATCCTCCACGTCAACAACCAGACGGCGCACCTCAACTACACGAACCGGGTCGCGCTCGGGCTCGGCCTGCTCCACGAGATCGACACCACGACGTACGACTCGTTCGCCGCCGTGCCGCAATGACCGCAGCATCGGGATCGGACGTCGCATCACGGGTGCGGATCGGCATCTCGCCGTTCGCGACCACGCGAGCCGGCGCGGTCCGCGTCGTGTCGACCGCGGTCGATGGTGGCATCGACACGTTGTGGCTCGGTGATGGCTTGCTGGAAGTCCCCGACTTCCCGCGTTGGTCCGGCGCGCTGGAGCCGTTCGTCGAGTTGGCATGGCTCGGGGCACCCCACCCGGGTGTCCGGCTCGGGGTCGCCGCCGCGGTGCTGCCGTTGCGCGATCCGTTGTGGCTGGCCAAGCAGGCGGCGTCCCTCGCTCACGTCTCAGGCGGCGACGTGGTGCTCGGCGTGGCGCCCGGATACTGGGAGCGCGAGTTCGCGTTCAGAGGTCTCGACTTTGCGGCGCGTGGCGCTCGCTTCGAAGATGAGCTCGGCGCGCTGCGGGCGGCGCTCGACGGCACCGAGCACCACGGTGAGGTGCGAAACGTTCCAGGTGACGCCCGCGTGTCTCCGATCGCGCCACCCGGCTCGGTGTCGGTGTGGCTGGCCGGCGAGCGGGCGACGTTCGAACGAGCACTCCGCCACGGCCTGCCCTTCCAGGCGTCGCGAACGCCACCGGACCGGCTCGCACCGCTCGCGCGATGAGTGGTTCGACCGCGGCGGCGGGTTGCTCGCCGCCCGGGTCCGGGTCTCCGTCACCGCCGAGACGATCGGGGGAGGGGCGGTCGAATGGGACGCGATCCGGGGCGACGGTGAGCACATCGCCGAGCAGCTGTCGGCGTTCGCCGATCTCGGCGTGACCGACATCTCACTCGTGCCAGGCCAGGACGACGAGTCATCGCTGCGGACCGTCGAGACGTTGGTCGGCACCTCGCTCCCGGCGCTGCGCTCGGATCGACGGTTCGGGAGCTTGCCCGCCTCGACGATGCCGTGACGCACCGTCGCTCGTCACGCCACCAGGCCGACGTCGGCCGCCAGGTCGGCGAGCTCGGCGACGAACTCGGTCGTGTGGCGGAGTAGGTCGAACACGACGAGGTCGGGTCGGAAGGCGGCGACCGTCGCCGCCAGCCGTTCGATCACGACGTCGCGTGTGCCCGTGATCGAGTAGGCGTCGATCACGGACTGTGGGACCAGCGGGGCGGTGGCGGCCAGTCCTTCGTGCTGCAGCGTCTCGCGAATTCGCCGGACCTGTTCCTCGGTCACGCCGAGGCGCTGTTGCAGGGCGGGCGGCATGTCGACGGTCATGAACGCGAAGTACGGACGGATGTGCTCGAAGCCCTCGTCGGTCCACGCTGCCATCGGTGACCACACGATCAGCGGGTCGCGTCCGTTGGCGCGAGCGGCCTCGCGTACCTCGGTGGCCAGACCGGGCAGTCGCTCGAGCGGCTTGCCGGCGACGAGCACCCAGTCGGCTCGTGTCTTCGCGAATCCCTCGGCGCGCGGGCCACGACCGGTGATCGCGATCGGGAGCCGGCCGGGCGACCACGGGATCGCGGCACCGACGGTTCGGAACGTTCCGTCGTGATCGACGGATCGACCGGCGAGCAGCCCGTCGATCACGTCAACGGACTCGACGAGCGACGTGAAGGGACGCGCCGGCCGCAACCCCATCGGGCCGAACACCATCGTGCCGCCGGCGCCGAGCCCCACGACGACCCGTCCCGGGGCGACCTCGGCGAGCGAGGCGAACGCGGCGGCGGTTGCCACCGGATGGCGGCTGTGCGGGTTCGTGATCCCGGTGGCGAGCAGGATCCGCTCCGTCGCCAGCGCCATCGCGGTCAGCGTGACGTAGACGTCGCGGTCGGTTCCCTCGTCGGGCACGATCACGACCGCCGCACCACGCTGCTCGGCGGCCGCGGCGAGCTCGGCCAGCAGGGGGACCGGGACGACGGCGTGGACGTACGCCCCCCACCTGGCTCGATCGACCATGGGCGCCGATCCTAGGGCTCGTCCGCGACCGCTCGTCAGTGGATCGGGTGCGCCGGTCGCGTCGGTCTGCTCGTGCGGTGCGGGGCGTGGCGGTGCGATCGGGCGGTGCGGACGACGCTGGTGAACGCGAGGACACAGAAGAACACGATCACCGACGTCAGCGCCATCGTGGCCCCGGCGGCCGTGCGGTGGTGCCAGCTGACGAGGAGACCGACGACAGCGGCCAACGAACCGAGTCCGATCGAGATCAGCATGATCGTCGGGACGCGGCGACCGATGAGGCTGGCGGCGGCCGGTGGCGCGACGAGGAAGGCGAACACCAGCAGGTTGCCGACCGACTCGAAGGACGACACGATCGCGATCGCGACGAGGGCGAGCAACGCGGCGTTGGCGAGACGCGGGCGCAGCCCGAGCACGCTGGCGAGCGTCTCGTCGAATGTCATCACGAGAAAGGCGCGGTAGAAGACGATCACCCCGCCGACCGCGATCGCCGCCGCGATCGCCTGACGGGTGATGTCGTCGTTCGTCACGCCCGCGACCGACCCGAACAAGAACCGGTTCAGGTCGCCGGTGTACGACGCTCGCTGGGTCGACATCACCACCACCGCCAGGGCGAGGAACCCGACGAACAGCACGCCGATCGACGCGTCGTCGGGGAGCGGGCTGTGCGACCGGATGAGGCTGATCCCGCCCACCATCGCACCCGCCGCGATCAGCGCGCCGAGCGTGGTGCTCTGGCCGATGATGAAGGCGATCGCGATGCCGGGCAGCACACCGTGGGCGAGGGCGTCACCGAGGAAGCTCATCCCGCGCAGCACGACCCACGTTCCGACCATCGATGTCGTGATGACGGTGAGCAGACCCGCCACGAGCGCGTCGCGCATGAACCCGTTGTCGACGAACGGCTCGACCCACCACGACCACGGGTCACTCAGCCACGTCATGACAGGGCGTCGACGATCAGTCGGGCATCGGTCGACAGCAGGCCGAGGTACGTGTCGGCACCCGATTCGCTGGGTCCCAGCGAGTCGGTGAACAGCGTGACCACCTCGACGTCGCCGACCGCGGTCGCGAGGGCCTCGGCCTCGACGCTCGAGTGCTGGGCCTCGGCGAAGACGGCGGGCACGTCGGCCTCCTCGATGAGACGCACGAGTGCTTGGAGGTCGGCGGCATTCGCCTCGGCGAGCGTCGACGGCGACGGGATGACGGCGCCGAGCACCTCGAAACCGTAGTGCTCGGCGAAATAGCCGAGCGCCTCGTGGTTGGTCACCAGCTTGCGACGATCTGTCGGAAGCGTGTCCAGGAGTCCAGCGACCTCGGCATCGGTGGCGGCGATCGCGGCCTGGTAGTCGTCGAGGCACGCGTCGACGCGACCGGCGTCGAGCCCGACGCGCGTGACGAGGGCGTCGCGAAGCGCTGGCAGCGCGGCGGCACACGCGCGTCGGATCGAACCAGACATGCGGATCGCCGTCCACGTGCTCCGGGTCGTCGCTCGCGAGCGGTGTCATCTCGTCGGCGAAGCGGAAGACCGGTGTTCCGTGCTCGGCGGCGGCGTCGATCGTGTCCTCCAGCGACTCCTCGAGCAGCAGCCCGTTGGCGACGATCAGGTCGGCATCCTCCAGCATCTGCCGGTCGCGCAGCGACGGCTCGAACGAGTGCGGGTCACCGCCGATCGGGATGACGGTCTCGATCTCGGCCAGCCCGTCACACGCCACGTTGCCCGCGACGTCGGCCCAGATGCTCGTCGTGGCGACGATCACCGGTGCGTCGGCGTCGGAACTTGCGCCGCTCGTCGTGTCGCCGCCGCACGCCGTCAGCGCCGCGATCAGCGCCGTCGAGAGCGCGAGTGCGGTGCGGTACCGTCGCTGCATTGCGGCCTTCCTGGTCAGACGCTCGGATCCGAAACTATACTGGGAGTCATTCCCATGACCAACGAGCGAGACCCGGAACGCGACGGCGTCCCGACGGACCGAACTCGCTCGGGTCGCGGCCGCGTCGGTCCGGTTCGGCGACGTGCTCGCGCTCGCGCCGACCGATCTCACCGTCCTCGCCTCGACGTCGATGGCGCTGGTGGGGGCCAACGGGAGCGGCAAGAGCACGTTGCTCAAGCTGCTCGCCGGCCTGATCTCCCCCTCGCAGGGTCGGGTCGCAGCGCGCCGACGGTGTCGGTGTCGCGTTCGTCGCCCAGCAGCACGGACACCATCGCTGGCTGCCGCTGATGGTCGACGAGGTGCTGCGCATGGGGACCTACCGCGGCCGTCCGCTCGTGCAACGCATCCGGTCCGAACAGCGGGCCGAGCTCGATGCGATCGCCGACCGCCTCGAGGTCGGCGACCTGCGCCGGCGGGCGTTCGGCGAACTGTCGGGCGGCCAGCGTCAGCGGGTGCTCGTGGCGCAGGCCCTGATCGGTTCGCCGCGGCTGCTGCTGCTCGACGAACCGATCACCGGACTCGACCTGGCGAGCCAGCAGCGGATCCTGACGGTGATCGGCGAAGAGGTCGCGGGCGGGTCGGCAGTCGTGTACTCGACGCACCATCTCGAAGAGGCGCGCCGCGCCGAGCGGGTCGTCCTCCTCGCCGGCGAGGTGGTCGCGGCCGGCCCGCCCGTCAGAGGTTCTGCGCGCCGACCTGCTGGCGCTCGCGTTCGGTGGGCGGGTGCTCCGGATCGACGACCAGGCGATGCTCGTCGACGACCACGGGCACGGCGTCCACGACGGGAGCGACCACGCCCACATCGACGGAGCGCACCATTTGCCCGCCAATGAGTCGACATAGCGTGTCGCGGTAGCGTGATGACTCCGATGGGGAGCAACGTCGAACTCCACCGCACCGTCCGCGAACGGTTGTCAGACCGCGAGCAGCGCTACACCACGGGGCGGCGCCGGATCGTCGATGTGCTCGTCGCGGCGGAAGGCCCGGTCACGTTGCCCGAGTTGCTGACCAAGCAACCGGTGCTCTCGCAGAGCTCCGCGTACCGCAACCTCTCGATCATGGAGGAGGCCGGCATCGTCCGGCGTCTCGTCCACGGCGCCGAGCACGCGCACTACGAGCTCGCCGAGGATCTGACCCAGCATCACCACCACCTCATCTGCGAGAACTGCGGGCTGATCCGCGACATCACGCTCAACCCGCGCCTCGAGCGCTCGCTCGACTCGGCGTTCGACGGAGTGGCGCGCGCCGAGGGTTTCTCGCCGCGACACCACGCGATCGACATCTACGGCCACTGCGCCGACTGCGCCGCCTGAGCAGGTTGCGGGGCAGGCTGAGGTGATGGACACGCGGGTCCGAGGTCGCGACGTCGACGTGCTGCACGCGGCGAGCGCCGCGGCGCTCGAGTACGCGGCGTCGGTCGACGGCCGCCGGGTCGCGCCGGACGGCCAGGCGCTGGCGGCGCTGGCCGCCTTCGACGAGCCGCTGCCCGACGTCGGCCTCGACGAGCTGGAGACGCTGCAACTGCTGCACGACGTGGGGAGTCCGGCAACCGTCGCCAGCACCGGTGGTCGGTACTTCGGCTTCGTGAACGGCGCCACGTACCCGGTGGCGCTCGGCAGTTCGTGGCTGGTGAGCGCGTGGGACCAGAACACCGCGCTCCCGGTGATGTCACCGGTGGCCGCCACGCTGCACGACGTCGTCGAGGGGTGGCTCGTCGATCTCCTCGGCCTCCCGGCCGGCACCGGGGTCGCGTTCGTCACCGGGGCGACGGTCGCCAACGCCTCGTGCCTCGCCGCCGCCCGGGACGCGTTGCTCGCCGAACTCGGCTGGGACGTCCAGTCCGACGGGCTGTTCGGCGCGCCCGAGATCCAGGTCGTCATCGGCGAACGCGCCCACTCCACGTTGTCGAAGTCGCTCGGCCTCGTGGGGCTCGGCCGGACGCGTGTCGTCGTCGTTCCCGCCGACGACCAGGGACGTCTGCGTGCCGAACTGCTGCCCGACATCGACGGACCGGTGCTTGCTGTGCGCACAGGCGGGCGAGGTCAACAGCGGCGCGTTCGACCCGTTCGACGAGATCGCCGACTGGCTGGCCGAGCGGTCGGGATGGTTGCACGTCGACGGTGCGTTCGGGCTGTGGGCGCTCGCCGACCCGAGCCGGGCCGACCTCGTGCGTGGCCTCGACCGGGCCGATTCGTGGGCGACCGACGCCCACAAGTGGTTGAACGTCACCTACGACTGTGGCATCGCGTTCGTCCGCCGGCCCGCCGACCTGCGGCGCACGTTCGCCGCGTCGGCCGGGTACCTACCGCCCGACGAGGGCTTCGAGGCGATGCACCACACACCTCAGTCGTCGCAACGCGCCCGCCAGGTCGAGGTGTGGTCGGTGCTGCGGACGCTGGGTCGCCAAGGCGTCGCCGAGCTGATCACGCGCGCGTGCGACGTGGCGACGACGATCGCGGCGCGGCTGCGCGCCGGCGGGCTCTCGATCCTCAACGACGTGGTGCTGAACCAGGTGCTCGTGCGGTTGGTCGACGGCCCGACCACCGAGGCGTTGATCGCCGAGATCCAGTCCGACGGCCGGATCTGGTGCGGGCCGACCCAATGGGGCGGCGCGACGGCGATGCGGATCAGCGTGTCGTCATGGAAGACCGACCTCGACGACGCGGTGTTCGCCGCCGACGTGATCCTGGAGTGCGCGGAGCGTGTTCGCGCGTCGTGAGCCCGCTGCGATGGGCGCTAGGTGTTGAGCTCGGCGCCCTCGGGCGAGAAGGCGAGCTCGCGGATCCGGGCCAGCAACACCTCGATGGCCGGTCGGTTGAGCCCGCCTTCGGGGATGATCACGTCGGCGTAGCGCTTGCTCGGCTCGATGAAGCGCTCGTGGCTCGGCCGCACGGTCGTGAGGTACTGCTCGATGATGTTCTCCGGCGTGCGCCCACGCTCGGCGACGTCGCGCCGGAGCCGCCTGATCAGGCGCAGATCGGCGGGCGTGTCGATGAAGATCTTGAGGTCGAACCGCTCGCGCAGCGTCGGCTCCCACAGCACGAGGATCCCCTCGACGACCACGATGCGGGCCGGCGTGACGATCCGCACCTCCTTCGAGCGATCGTGGATGGCGTAGTCGTAGACGGGCACCGGCACCGACGCCCCAGCCACCAGCGCCGCGAGATGGTCGTTCATCAACGGCCAGTCGAACACGTCGGGATGGTCGTAGTTGGCGGCGCGGCGCTGCTCCATCGTCTCGTGGGGACGCTCGACGTAGTAGGAGTCGAGCTTGATCAGCGACAGGTGGCCGACGCCGGTGAGCTCGACCAGGCGCTCGGCGATCGTGGTCTTGCCCGAGCTCGATCCGCCCGCGACACCGATCAAGAACGGTCGGTGGTCGAGCGAATCCATCGGGTGAACGATAGGTGAGCGAAGGCGAGGGTGCTTGTGTCGCACCTGCCCCGACGGCGAAGCTGTCGACGTGATCAGCGAACGCCATCAGGCCATGCTCGAGTTCGAACGCACGTGGTGGAACCACGACGAGCCGAAAGAAGTCCTGATCCACGCGCAATTCCAGTGTTCGGCCGACGACTACTATGCCGAGCTGAACGATCTGGTCGCACAGCCTGGGGCGATGGAACACGATCCACTCGTGGTCCGTCGGCTGCAGCGGCATCGCCTTCGGCGGCGCCGTGAACGGCTCGAGACCGGCACGGATGGCCAGGGAGGCGCAGACACATGAGCACCGACGTACCTGAGGGGGCCGGGCCGGGACCCGTTGGCCGCCGTCCACACGCCGGCGACGGCGGTGCGCCCGCCAGCGGCGCGCTGGCCATCGTGCTGGCCATCGTCGCCGTCGTCGCCGGGTTCTTGATCCTGCGGTCGATCAACGACGACGACGACGGCGATGCCGGCGAGACGCCGACCGATTCCGATCGCGTCGACCGACTCCGGGACGGTGACCACCATCGGGAGCGTCACGACGGTTGCGGTCGTGACGACGACCACCGAGCCGCCGCTGATCCTCGACCCGGCGGTGACCGTGATCGTCGCCAACGCCAGCAACGTCAACGGCTCGGCGGCGCAGATGTCGCGTGCCCTTGGCGTCGTCGGCTACACGATGGGGGAGCCGACCAACAAGGCGGCCTCGGTCGGCCAGCTCGAGACGTCCGTCATCTACTTCGACCCGGCGGTGCCCAACGCCGAACAGGTCGCGGGTTCCGTCGCCCGATCGCTCGGCGGGGTCGATTCGATCGCCGCCGTCGCCGTGCCCGCGCCGACCGAGTCGGGCGAGCTCGGCGGTGCCGGGGTGCTCGTGATGCTCGGCATCGACAAGGCCGGCAAGACGCTCGACGAGCTGACCGGCACGGTGACCGCCGACACCACCGGGACGGGGGCGACCTCACCGCCGGTGGCGGGCGACACGACGGAGTCGACCACCGCACCCTGATCCGCGATCGGTCCGGCCGCTCAGGCGTCTCGGCTCAGGCGTCGTCTGCCTGGATGGCCGGCCACCTGTCGGTCAGCACTGCGTGCGTGATCTGTTCGATGCACCACAGCGGTTCGCGCTCGGCGCGCTCGAGTCCGAACCGTTCGACGAGGGTGGTCGTCGGGATGCGCCGGCGTGCGTCGTCGTCGGCGTCCCCACGATCGCGTGGACCGGGGCGTCGGCTTCGGATGCGTATGCCGCGACGCCGCCGACCACCTTGCCCTCGAAGCTCTGCTCGTCGAGGTGTCCCTCCCCGGTGATGACGAGGTCGACTCCGGCGAGCCGATCGGCGAGGTCGATCTCGTCGGCCACCAGCTCGAACCCGGGTACGAGCCGGCCGCCGAGCGCCGCCAGCGCGCCGGCCAGCCCGCCCGCCGCCCCGCTCCCCGGCACCGTCGCGACATCGACCCCGTACTCGTCGCGGTACATCTGATGCAGCCGTTCGAGTCGACGCTTCAACAACGCGACCTGCGCCGGGGTGGCGCCCTTCTGGGGTCCGAACACCTCGGCGGCGTCGACGAACAAGGTGGTGACGTCGCAGGCGACGAGCAGCTCGACGCGGCGCAGACGTGCCGGGGCGTGGATCGCCCGGAGCGCCCCGAGGCCGCCGTCGGTCGTCGCCGACCCGCCGAGACCGACGATGATGCGGGTCGCTCCACCGTCGAGGGCGCGATCGATCAGCTCGCCGACGCCGGTGGTGGTGGCCGCCATCGGGTCGTTGCCGTCGGCTCCACCGGCGAGGACGAGTCCGCTCGCCCTCGCCATCTCGATGATCGCCGTGCCGCGGTGCAGCCGCCAGTCGGCCTCGATCGCGTCGCCGAGCGGACCGGTCACGACGTTGCGGCGGTTGGGCCCGCCGAGCACGTCGAGGAGCCCTTCCCCGCCGTCGGCCAGGGCGATCTCCTCGCAGTCGTGTCCCAGCTCCCAACACGCGTGACCGATCGCGGCGGCGACGTCGGCGGCCGAGGCCGTGCCCCTGAACTTGTCGACCGCGGCCACGACCCGCACGCGACGACGCTATCGCCCGCGGTGATACCTGACTGGGGCGGTAGCATTTCGGGCATGGCCGTCACCGTCCGAATTCCCACCACGCTGCGCCCGCTGTCGGGCGGCGCCAAGCAGATCGAGCTCGAATCCGGCTCGCTGGCCGACGTGATCGCCGCCCTCGAAGCGACCCACCCCGGCTTCCGCGACCGCCTGCTCGACGACGACGGCGGACTGCGCAAGTTCGTGAACGTGTTCGTCGACGACGACGACGTCCGCTACCTCGACGGTCTCGACACCAAGGTCGCCGACGGCATCACAGTGTCGATCATCCCCGCCGTCGCCGGAGGCTGACTCCCCACCCCACCTCCCGTTCTGTCTGCGTCAGATTCGCGCCACGGGCAATCTGAAGCAGACAGAACCGGGGGTTGCGTTTGCCCGTTAGCACTCTCGCTTGTAGAGTGCTAGCACTCGACCGAGTCGAGTGCTCACCCGCCCAACGATCGCAGACGTCCAACGGAGGACTACTAGATGGCGAAACAGATTGCTTTCGACGCGGAGGCCCGTCGCGGGCTGGAAGCGGGCATGAACAAGCTCGCCGACGCCGTACGTGTCACGCTTGGCCCGAAGGGCCGCAACGTCGTGCTGGAGAAGAAGTGGGGCGCGCCCACCATCACCAACGACGGAGTCTCGATCGCCAAGGAGATCGAGCTCGAGGACCCATACGAGCGCATCGGCGCCGAACTCGTCAAAGAGGTCGCCAAGAAGACCGACGACGTCGCCGGTGACGGCACCACCACGGCGACCGTGCTGGCATGGGCGATGGTCCGCGAGGGCCTGCGCAACGTGGCCGCCGGCGCCAACCCGATGAGCCTCAAGAAGGGCATCGAGGCCGCCGTCGAGGCCGCCGTCGAGTCGATCAAGGACCAGTCGAAGGACGTCAGCGACGACAAGACCGACATCGCCAACGTGGCGTCGATCTCGGCCGCCGACCCGGAGATCGGGGCGATGATCTCCGATGCCATCGACAAGGTCGGCAAGGACGGCGTGATCACCGTCGAGGAGAGCCAGACGTTCGGCATGGAGATGGACCTCGTCGAGGGCATGCGCTTCGACAAGGGCTACATCTCGCCGTACTTCGTCACCGATCCGGAGCGCATGGAGGCCTCGCTCGACGACGCCTACGTCCTGCTCGTCAGCTCGAAGATCTCGTCGGTGCGCGACCTCGTGCCGGCACTCGAGAAGGTCATGCAGTCCGGCAAGCCGCTGGTGATCGTCGCCGAGGACGTCGAGGGCGAGGCGCTCGCCACGCTCGTCGTCAACAAGATCCGCGGCACGTTCAAGTCGGCCGCCGTCAAGGCCCCCGGCTTCGGCGAGCGTCGCAAGGCGATGCTGCAGGACATGGCGATCCTCACCGGTGGCCAGGTCATCAGCGAGGAAGTCGGTCTCAAGCTCGAGAACGTCACGCTCGACCTGCTCGGCACCGCCAAGCGGATCATCATCACCAAGGACGAGACGACGATCGTCGAGGGTGGCGGTGGGGAAGACGACATCAAGGGCCGCATCAACCAGATCAAGGCCGAGGTCGAGAACACCGACTCCGACTACGACCGCGAGAAGCTCCAGGAGCGCCTCGCCAAGCTGACCGGCGGCGTGGCCGTCCTCAAGGTCGGCGCGGCGACCGAGGTCGAGCTCAAGGAGAAGAAGCACCGCATCGAAGATGCCGTGTCCACCACCAAGGCCGCCATCGAAGAAGGTGTCGTGCCCGGCGGTGGCGTCGCGCTCCTGCGCTCGCAGGCGGCGGTGCTGAAGGTTGCCGACTCGCTGTTCGGCGACGAGGCCACCGGCGCCCGCCTGGTCGCCAAGTCGCTCGAGGCCCCGCTCAAGCAGATCGCCGAGAACGCCGGTCTCGAGGGTGGCGTCGTGGTGCAGCGCGTCCGTGACCTCACCGGCGCCGAGGGCCTCAACGCCGCCACCGGCGACTACGAGGACCTCGTCAAGCTCGGCGTCATCGACGCCGCCAAGGTGACCCGCTCGGCGCTGCAGAACGCAGCCTCGATCGCGGCGCTGTTCCTCACCACCGAGGCCGTCGTGGCCGACAAGCCGGAGAAGGAAGCCGCTGGCATGCCAGGCGGCGGCGACATGGACTTCTGAGTCCAGCCGACTGCCCGAATCTCGAACGAGCCCGGGCCGACGCGCCCGGGCTCGTTCGCGTCACGCTCACCGGCCAACCCCTCCGAACTGTCTGCTTCAGACGCCGGACGAGCGCGTTTGAAGCAGACAGAACCGTGGGGTTTGGGGGTCAGTCGGTGGCGTCGTCGATCGCGCCGACCGCCTTGTTGCCGCCCTTGGTGGCCGCGTCCCGGGCGGCGCGCATCGGACCGGAGTCGAGCATCGTGTCCTCGAGCTTGGTGTCGTCGTCGATGAGGAGATACAGCAGCACGCCCAGGACCGACCCGACCAGCGGGAAGACGATGAACGCCCAGACCTGACCGAGCGCGTTCGGGTCGGTGTCGGCGAAGATCGCCGTCGCCAGGCTGCGAGCGGGGTTCACGCTGGTGTTGTCGACCGGGATGGTGACGAGGTGGATGAGCGTCAAGCGCGAGGCCGGCGACGATGCCGCCGATCCCCCACGGGAATCGGCTGGTCGTCGTCGTGAGCACGACCCACACGAACAGCGCGGTGAAGACGATCTCGACGAGGATCGTCGCGCCGAGGCTGCTGAAGCCGTCGCGGTCCCATCCGTTGGAGGCGAACCCACCGCGTTCGAAACCGTCCCGGCTGGTGGCGATCAGGAGGATGATGAGGGCGCCGATGATGCCGCCGATCACCTGTCCGATCCACGAGACGATCGCCCGGCCGAGGTCGATCTTCTTCGTCAACAGCATCCCCAGCGTGATGGCCGGGTTGATGTGACAGCCGCTGACCGGACCGATCGCGTACGCCATCACGAGCAGCGAGAGGCCGAACGCGAGCGCCACGCCGAGCTGCCCGATGTTCGGGGGCGAGGATGGCGGTGCCCGGCCCGCCCATCACCAACACGGCGGTGCCTACGAGCTCGGCCGCCATGATCTGGCCACTGCTGATGCGTTGTCGTCCGATGCCATATCAACAACCCCCTTCGGTTGTCGGGTCGTGATGGCGCGAGCGTACGACCACCGTGCGCGTCGAATGGGGAATGATCAGTGGTCGCCGGTGACGGTGTCGGAGGCGGCCTCGACGAACGTGTCGTCGAACACCGTGTCGTCGATCGTCGCATCGTCGATCAGCAGCCACAGCACGAGCCCGCCGAACGTGCCGATCACCGGTACGAGGATGAAGGCCCAGACCTGGCCGAGGGCGTTGGGGTCGGTGTCGGCGAAGATCGCCGACCCGAGGCTGCGCGCCGGGTTGACACCGCCGCCGTCGATCGGCAACAGGAACAGCATCGCCAGCGCGTAGGCGGCACCGGTGAACGCCGCCACCGAGCGTCGTCGACAGCCGCTGGCTGACGGCTGACAGCAGCACGATCACCACCACGACCGACAAGCACCAGCTCGGCCGCGAGCACGCTGCCCAGCTCCGCAAACCCACTGTGGTCCCAGCCGTTCGCCGCCGACGGGACCCGGTTGGTGTCGTTGATGCCGAAGATGATCGCGGCGCCGAAGATCCCGCCGAGGAACTGCCCGATCCAGTCGCTGATCGCTTCACGCGGCGTGATCTGCCTCGCCAGGTAGAGCGCCAGGCTGAGGATCGGGTTGGCGACGGCGCCGATCACGCCGATCGCGATCGCGATCGCGAGGCCGAAGCCGAGGGCGGCCTCGAGCGTGCCGATCGACTCACCGCCCAGGACGATCAGCCCTGGGCCGCCGAGCATCACGATGGTCGTTCCGGCGAACTCGGCGGCGACCAGTCGGACTGTGCTGAGCTCGGCCATCGTCGGCGAGCGTACCCTCGGCACGTGCTCGGCCTCGTCACCTGCTCGGCGGCTCGCACGCTCGACACCGACCTCCCCTTGCTCATCGCCGAGCTGCCCGAAGCCAGGATCGTCACGTGGGACGATCCCGACGGTCGATTGGTCGGCGTTCGGCGCCGTGGTGATCCGTTCGACGTGGGACTACTTCACCGACCTCGAGCGAGTTCTTGGCCTGGGCGGGCGCGGGTCGCCGCGGTGACGGCACTCTGGAATCCGCCCCAGCTCATCGAGTGGAACGTCGACAAGCGTTACCTCCTCGAGCTGGCGGCGCATGGAATCCCGATCGTGCCGACGCAGATCGTGGGTGCCGGCGACGAACGTCCGCCGTGTGAGGGGGACATCGTCGTGAAGCCGTCGGTCGGGGCCGGCTCGATCGGCGTGCGTCGGTTCGAGGACGACCCCGCCGGCGCCCACGAACACATCGACGTCCTCCACGCTCGGGGTGCGGTCGCGATGGTGCAGCAGTACGTGTCGGCGGTCGACACCCACGGTGAGACCGGCATGGTGTTCATCGGTGGCGTCTTCAGCCACGCGTTCCGCAAGGAACCGATCCTCGCCTCGACCGTTGAATGGGAGGCCATGGAAGGGGAGACCGGCATGTTCGCGAGAGAGCAGACGGCGGCCACGACTCCGTCGCGGGCGGAGCTCGCCGTCGCCGAGCGGGTCGTCGCCTCGTTGCCGGCGACGGCCTACGCACGGGTCGACCTGCTGCCGACCGACGACGGTCCGGTGGTGCTCGGAGCTGGAGGTGGTCGAGCCGTCGCTGTTCCTGCACCTCGACCCTGCCGCCCCGGCACGCGCCGCTGCCGTCTTCCGTAACCTGGTGACGTGATCCGCAAGCGCACCGAACGGCTGATCGTCACCAAGGTGACCGCCGACCGCGTGCAGCGTGTGCCCGACGAGCTGATCGTCGAGGAGCCGATGACGATCCAGCTCGACGGCACGGTGGTGTCGACGACGATGCGGACACCCGGCAACGACTACGAGCTGGCGGTGGGCTTCTGCCACACCGAGGGCCTCCTCGGCGACGCACCCGTGAAGGCGGTCAGGTACTGCGCCACTGGCGCGGCGAGCGACGCCGAGTTCAACGTCGTCACCGTCGAGACGGGCGGAAGGGCGCCGACGCCGACACCACGCCTCGGGGTCACGTCGTCGAGCTGCGGATGGTGCGGCAGCGACCAGCTCGACGACATGTGTGGGCGTTTGGCGCCGCTCGCCGCGCAGCCACTCATGTCGCTCGAGATGTTGGCGTCGATGCCGCAGCGCGTCGCCGAGACGCAGGAGCTGTTCGCGGCCACTGGCGCGGTCCACGCCGCCGCCGCGTTCGACGGCGACGGCAACGTGTTGCTCACCCGCGAGGACGTCGGGCGTCACAACGCGGTCGACAAGGTCATCGGCGCGATGCTGCTCGCCGGGCGAGCTCCCGGCCAACGGCCGTGGGCTCTTCGTGAGCGGCCGGGCGAGCGTCGAGATGGTCCAGAAGGCGTGGGCCGGCGGGTTCGGCACGGTCGTCGCCGTCAGTGCGCCGACGTCGCTCGCCGTGCAAGCGGCGCGGCGGGCCAACCTCGTGCTCGCCGGGTTCGTCCGCGGTGACCGGTTCAACGTCTACGCCCCGGAGCGTCTGGCGACCTGAGACGGCACCGACCCCGAGGGCCCGTCGGGAGCACCCGTCGATAACCTGACCACATGCGTCTCGACACCGGATTGTGCGTCGTCCATCTGTTCTGCAAGCCATCGCCATCGGTCGATCGGGAAGCCGTCGTCGCCGCGGTGAAGGCAGCCGAAGCCAACGAATGCCAGGTCCTGACGGCGGCCATCGTCGGCCACAAGTGCGACGTGGCAGTGATGGCTCTGAGCCCCGATCTCCGGGCGCTGCGCCAGCTGCAGACCGCACTGCAGGGGGCAGGGCTCGATGTGGTCGACAGCTACGTCAGCATCACCGAGGTGAGCGAGTACGCCAAGGGCATGCCGGAGGAGATGCTGCAGACGCGCCTGTACCCGAAGCTGCCGCCGGACGGCATGAACACGTTCTGCTTCTACCCGATGAGCAAGAAGCGCGAGGGTCACGCCAACTGGTACGCGACGCCGTTCGATCACCGTCACCACATGATGATCGAGCACGGCAAGAGCGGCCGCACCTTCGCCGGCCGCGTGGTCCAGCTCGTCACCGGCTCGACCGGGCTCGACGATCACGAGTGGGGTGTGACGTTGTTCGCGCTCAGCCCCGACGTCATCAAGGACGTCGTCTACACGATGCGGTTCGACGAGGGGTCGGCGCTGTACGGCGAGTTCGGAGCGTTCTACGTCGGCTACCTGGCGATGATCGACGAGCTCGTCTGAACCGCATCTGTTCGGGTTCCGACTTCGGGTCGATCTCCTGGCGGCCTCAGTCGCTCGAGATCTCGAACGTCGACACCGACTGGTCGCGACCGTCGCCGTCGAACTCGAACTCCTCGAAGCGGGCCGTTGACGGATCGCCCGTCCGCATCGAGAGCTCGGTGTTGCCAGAAGGTCCCTCGTAGTCGATCTGGAGGCCCCGGGCGAGCGGCTCGGAGCATTCGAGGAAGCTCCGGCACTGTGTCCCGCCGGTGCTGACCGACACCATCTGGGCGGCGATCTCGGCGGGCGAGTCGGTGCCCGCCTGGATCGCGGCGAGGGCGACCAGGTTGACGCAGTCGTAGGCGTTCGCCGCGTACAACTCGGTCAGCGTGAGATCGTTCGGCGTGATCGCCAGCGGTGAGACACCCCTGATCTGCTCGCGCACCTCTTCGGAGAGACCCTGGATCACGAGCTGCGATTGCGGCGTCGCGCAGCGCGTCGTTCACGACGATGATGGGCGGGTCGGCGTCGCCCGTCGCCTGGGCGACCGCGTCCAACAACCGGGTGCCGTCACCTGCATCGCCGAGGATGGCGACGACGCTCGGTGAGTCGGCGAGCAAGTCGGCGGCCTCGTCGGCGAGCTGTTCGTCGTCACCACTGAACGCGACCTCGGCGAGCACCGACAGTCCGCGCGGGCCGACCGCCGACTTCAGCGCTTCGGCGAGGCCGCGGCCGTAGGAATCGTCGAGATAGCCGATCGCGATCGAGGTCGAACCGGTGCGCTCCGCGACGTGGGCCATGGCAACCATCTGCAGCGAATCGCTCGGGATCGTCCGGAAGAACAATCCGTCGTCGGGGTAGTCGTCGAGCGCCAGCGCGCTGGCGGTGGGCGAGCAGGTCAGGATGCCGGCCGACGACCGGCACGTCGAGATCACTGAGCGCCACGATCGATGAGGCCGGTCCGATGATCGCGTCGACGCCACCGGTGATGAGCGAGTCGAGGCCGATCGCCGCCGACGCCGCGGTTGCTCCTTCATCGGCCTTGATCAACTTCACCTCCGAGCCGATGACACCACCGGCGTGCGTTGATCTGCTCCGTCGCCATGCTCCACGGCATCGACCATCCCCTCGCCGAACAGCGTCGCGCCCGGGCCGGTGGTCGGGAGCAGCACACCCAACACCGAGGACGCCGTCGTTCGAGTCGGGCCGGTGAGCTGGTGGTCGTCACCGACGGCCTGGGTGGTGGTCGGCGCACTGTCGTCGTCGTCCGAACAGCTGATCGCGGCCACGGCGACGGCGCCGACGCAGAGGAATCGTCGCGCGTCGCCCGTGGATCACCGCCTCACGATAGAAGAACGGATCGGATTGCCCCATCAGGTCGGCGCGTTCTGGTGCGGCGCACGTGCGGTGCATGTGCAGGTGTGGTGCTGATCGGTGCACGCCCTACCCTCGGGCGCAATGAAGACGAGCACCGGAGCTGCCGCTCGCCAGGCCGTGATCGACGACACGGCACTCGGCGGGCGCGACCTGTGCCGGGCCCTCTCGGCGGCGACCGACGAGTGGCTCGTCGCCCTGTACGACGCAGCGCGCGACGAACACCCCCGTGCACCACAGGCCGCACTGCTGGCGATCGGCGGCTACGGGCGCGGCGAGTTGGCGCCGTTCAGCGACCTCGACCTGCTGCTCGTGCACGCGTCGACGGCGGCTCGCGTGGAACCGTTCGCGTCTGCCATCTGGTACCCGTTGTGGGATGCCGGATCGAAGCTCGGTCACGCCGTCCGCACGGTCAACGATCAGGTCGACCTCGCCAAGAGCGACCTCGACACCGCGACCGCGCTGCTCACCGCGCGTCTGATCGCCGGCGACGCGGCGCTGGCGGCGAAGGTGATCGACGCCGGGCGCTCCAACTGGACGCAAGCACTCCAAGCGGTGGCTCGGCGAGCTGCAGCTCCGGGTCCGCGAACGCCAACTCGGTGCCGGCGAGGTCGCGTACACGCTCGAGCCCGACTTGAAGGACGGCCATGGTGGCCTGCGCGATGTGCAATCGCTGTGGTGGGCGGCGCAGGCGGGGCTGGCGTTGCCGAGCGGAGACGCCGCGGCGCTCGACGAGTGCTACGCCACGCTGGTCCGGGCGCGGGTCGCGCTGCATCGCGCCACCGGTCGGGCCGGCGATGTGCTGCGCCTCGAGGATCAGGACGCGGCGGCGGCCCGATCCGGGCACGCCACTGCCGACGCGCTGATGGCAGACGTCGCGGCGGCGGCGCGAACGATCGCGTGGATCGCCGACGAGGCGTGGGGCCGGTTCGAGCGCCCGCTCGGTGGCGAGCCCGATCGCGTCGCCCCGGGCGTGATCCGCGTCAACGGCGAGATCGAGCTGAGCGCCAGCGCCGACCCGACGACCGATCCGACCCTCGTGCTCCGCGTTGCCCTGGCCGCGGCGCGCCTCGGCTGTCGAATCGAGCGGCGGACACTCGATCGACTCGCCGAGGAGGTCGCGCCGTGGCCGCCGACCTGGCCGCGCCGGTGCCAGCGACATGCTCGTCGCACTGCTCCTCGAGGGGCACGCCGCGGTGCCCGTGCTGGAGGCGCTCGATCAGCGGGGCCTGCTCACGCGGCTGCTCCCGGAGTGGGAGCCGGTTCGTTCACGGCCTCAGCGCAACGCCTATCACCGCTTCACCGTCGACCGGCACCTCTGGGAGGCGGCGGCCAACGCCGCCCAGCTCGTCGACCGCGTCGCCCGACCGGACCTGCTCGTGCTCGGCGCGCTGTTCCACGACATCGGCAAGGGTTACCAGGGTGATCACACCGAGGCGGGCATGGAGGTCGTCCGCGGCCTCGGTCACCGGCTCGGCATCGGGCTCGCCGACACCGACGTGTTGATCGCGATGGTCGAGCACCACCTCCTGCTCCCCGACGTCGCCGTGCGGCGTGATCTCGCCGACAGTGCGACGCTCTCGCACGTCGCCGAGAGCGTCGGCTCGGTCGAAGTGCTCGACCTGCTGCATGCCCTCACCGAGGCCGACTCCAAGGCAACCGGCCCGTCGGCGTGGGGGTCGTGGAAGGAGGGCCTCGTCGACGACCTCGTGACCCGCGTGCGCCACGTGCTCGGTGGCGGCGACGTCCGCGAGCTGACGTGGCGGCTGTTCCCCGACGCCGACACGCTGGCGCTGATGGCCAGATCGGAGTCCGACGTGCGAGTGGAGGACGATCGTGTCACGGTCGTGACCTCCGACGTGCCCGGGTCGTTCAGTCGGGTCGCGGGTGTGTTGGCGTTGCACGGGCTCGACGTTCTCAGCGCCCAGGCGCATTCCGACGAACCGCAGCTGGGCCGCGTGGGCATGGCCGCTTCGCAGTTCCGCGTCGACGTGCCTCGCGACGGAGTTCGACTGGGAGTCCGTTCGCGCCGACCTGATGCGGGCCCTCGCCGGCGAGCTGGCGATCGAAGCCCGCCTCGCCGAACGGGCCCGCACCTACCGGCGCCGCAAGGCGATGCAGGCGCAGCAGCCAGGACCTCCCAGCGTGGTGTTCCACGACGACGCATCGAGCAACGCGTCCGTGCTGGAGGTGCGGGCGACCACCAAGATCGGCATCCTGCATCGCATCACCAAGGCGCTCGCCGAGCTCGGGCTCGACATCCGCCACGCGACCGTCCAGACGATGGGCATGGAGGTCGTCGACACGTTCTACGTGCGCACGTGGTCGGGTGAGCTGGTCACCGACGAGTTCCACCGCGCCGAGATCAAGCGCGCCGTGCTGCAAGCCGTCACCTGAGATCGGGTCGGATAGGTTGACCGGCGTGGCAACCCGCGACATGGACCCCCGCGATCTTGCTCGATGGAGCGAGACGCTGGCCGCGATCGCACGAACCGGTCTCGGGTTCACGCAGAACCTCTACGAGAAGGAGCGCTTCGAGGAGGTGCTCCACGTCGCGGCCGACATCAAGGCGGCCGCGATCGAGCTCGAGGACGACGCCGCGTTCGAGCGCGAGACCGATCATTTCGTGCAGGAATGGCTCGAGAGCATCGGCGAAGGCGTGCCCGGCTACGTGACGCCCAAGGTCGCGATCGGCGCCATCGTCGGCAACGAACGCGGCGAGCTGCTCCTCGTCCAGCGCGCCGACTCGGGGATCTGGCTGTACCCGACCGGGTGGGCCGACGTCGGCTACTCGCCGGCCGAGGTCGCGGTGAAAGAGGTGGCCGAGGAGACCGGGATCCTGTGCGAACCGCAACGGGTGCTGTCGGTGATCGACGGCCAGCGGATGGGGTTCTCGCGCTTCGGGATGTACATGCTCGTGTTCCACTGCACGGCGATCGGTGGTGAGCTCGACGGCCACCCGCTCGAGACCGCCGACGTCGGCTGGTTCGGCCGCGATGCGCTCCCGGTCACGACCGCCGGCGCCCACTGGTGGGGTCCGATGGCGTTCGCCGCCATCGACGGCGAGGACTTCCCGACCCACTTCGACGCCGGTGCGGGCGCCGATGTGGCGGGCCGGCTGATCACGTCGACGTCGTGCGTCGACGATTCTGGCGATCGACCGGACCTCAGCCCTCGTCGCGGTCGCGCAGGAACTGTTCGACCTCCTGCACCAACTCGCTCGGGTCTGACACGTCGAACGTGCCAGCCGGCGGATCGGCGTCGATGCCGAAGTGTTCGTCGACCGCGCTGTCGAGCTCGTCGACATCGTCGATGTCGATCGGATCGAGGTCGGGTTCGTCGAGCATCGACTCGAGGCGCGACACGTACGACGAGAGATCGTCGTCGTCGGCGACGAGCGAGGCAACCCGCGCGTCGTACTCGGCTGATTGGTCGGCCAGCACCGAGACCGGCGCGGGAGTGCCCATCATCGAACACGCCCGCTCGACGAGTGCCATCGCCGCCTTCGGCGACGGCAGCTGCGCGGCGTAGCCCGGCACCGCGGCCCAGAGCGACGCGGCGGGAATGTCGGCTTGGGTGAACGCCGCCTGCAGCACTCCGACGATCCCCGTCGGGCCCTCGTAGCGGGAGCGCTCGAGCTCGTAGCGTTCCATCAAGGCGTTGTCGGTGGCGGTGCCGATCAGGTGCACCGGCCGGCTGTGCGGCACGTCGGCGAGCAGCGCGCCGAGCGTGATCGCCATCGGTGCCCCGAGGTGCGCGGCGAGCCCGGTGATCTGCTCGCAGAAGGATCGCCAGCGGAGCGCCGGCTCGGGCCCGAGGACGAGGATCACGTCGGTACCTGGCAGCGACGCCGACCACACCCCGACGGTCGGCCACACGATCTCGCGTTGGCGCTGCGCGGTCAGTCGCACATGCGGGCGCACCGTCGCGAAATCGGTGTACGGATCGGGATCGATCTCGGCGAGGGCTGTCGCCGCGCTCGACTCGACGAGGGTGCGCAACGCCGTCGATGCAGCATCACCGGCGTCGTTCCACCCCGTGAAGGCGGCCACCACAACCGGGTTCGTGAGCGTCGGTTCGGCCAGCCAACGGATGTGCTCCATGTCACCGTCAACCCTACCGGTGCGCCGTCTGCCGTGTCGTCCGCCGGGTGCGTGCGGCGTCGCCGCTCGCGTGTCAGAGCTGGGGTTCGACGACGTAGTGGGCGCCACCACCGAGGGCCAGCACGTCGTCGATCCAGCTCGTGCCGTAGACCGCGCCCGCCTCCTGCGTCAGGTCGTTGGCGTCGGCGCCTTCGGGCGTCGTCTCGAGGGTCCAGGCCTGGCGTTTGTACGTCCAGTTCGAACGGTCGAGGTCGTGCGCTTGCCGCCACCACGAACGCGCCGCCTCACGACCCACGGTCCGCTCGAGGTGCTGGCCGAGCTCGAAGCACGCGGTCGCCCGCGCCTGGTCGGCGCCGCGCGGCTGCGATCGCGCGACCACCTCGTCGGGTGTGAGCGCGTACCGCGACTCGGCGCCGAGCTCCACCCAGTCGAGGATGGCCGCCCGGTACTCGGCCGAATGGTCGGGGATCGCCTTGACCTCGGTGAGCGTCGTCGCCAGCCGGGCCGGGATGTCGGTCGGGATCTCGATGTCGCGGAGTGGGCTCCGTTCGATCGAGGCCGACTCGGCGTTGCGCACGATCGTGCCGTCCTCGTCGATCCACGCCGCCATCGGGATGTTGATGAAGCCGAACAACTCGCCGGTCGCGTGGCGGGTGTCGATCAGGCTCGGGTGGGTCGGCGCGGCCGCGTCGATCCAGCGATACGTGTGCTCCGGGAACATGTCGAGCGCAACCGTCACGACGGTCAGGCCCCGCGGTTCGAGTTCAGCGTGCAACGCCTGCCACCCGGGCAGGCTCGCGCGGCAGCCTCAATAACTGGCCCAGGCGACCAGCAGCACCTTGCGGCCGTGCAGCGACGACAGGCGGAACGGTGCGCCGTCGCGGTCGATCAGCGTGGGGTCGGGCTGCGATGGCGGTGCTGAGCACGCGTCCGGTGGTGGTGCCCGGGCCGAGCGCCCAGACGCCGGCGTCGGCATCGTGCACGAGTGGCATTCCGAGCCGCTCGGCCGCCAGCGCCACGTCGATCGTGCCGTCGTCGCGGGAGGCGCCGGGCGCCGGCACGCAGACCTCGCCGCGGCACAGGCCCTGCGGCTTCGGGGTCCATCCGGTCGATTCGGCGAAGGCGTCGATCGTGACTGCCGTCGAGATCGGTGATGATCATCCGCGTCCTCCCAGATCGTGGGGTCCGTTGGCGAGATAGCCGCCGGCGGCCCGAACCGCGGCTCCCCATGTTTCGAGGATCGAGCACAACTCGGCCGACGTCGTCGCCGAGCGCGTCGAGGGCCGGTTGCATCTGCTCGTCGGTCGCCACCTCGATCGCCTCCCGAGCCTCACGTCCGGACGTGGCTGAACCCCTCGCCGTCGATCAGCCCGCGGGAACGAAGGCGGTCCTCGGCGGCGTCGAAGTCGGCGTCGCTCCACGCTCTGGTCCGGGTGTACGTGCGCATCGCCAGCCCCCAGTAGAGCTCGGTGAGCAGGCCGATCTCGGTGGCGTCGAACCCGGCGGCACCCCACGCCATCGTGTGCGAGTCGCCGCGGTACTCGCGCAGTTGGTCGCCCATCCGCCACATCGCGGCGAGCGGCTCTTCGGGAACGCCGAGCGAACGGACGCCTGCGTACAGCGGTCGGCCCTCCGGTCGCAACGGTTCGACGGCGCGTCGCATCAGCTCGACGGCGCGGTCGAGGCCGGCCGGATCGTCGCCGAGGATCCGCCGCAGTTGGGCGACCGCGCCCTCGGTGCGCGCCTGGCAGATCGTCGGCGCGTCGGTGCGCCCCCACCCGATCTCGACGAGTGGCACGACCACAGCCGGGTTGAAGACGGCGAACGCCGCCGCGATCACGTCGCCGGCGACCTGCCCCATCACGCTGCCACGGCTCGTGAAGTAGGCCGGCCCATCGGGGAGGGCGACGCCTCCGGCGACCCCCGGGCTCGGATCGAACCCGAGCGCGACGTAGTTCGCGTGGCACTCGGGCGAGAAGTACACCTGTCCGATCACCGGCTCGAGCACGGAGCCGAGGCGCCGTGCGGTCTGCGAGAGTTCGGAAGTGGGCGGCATGGGCCCCGACGCTAGGCACGTGCCCGGTAGCGTCAACGACTCGTGAGCGTCGAGATCCTTCGAGTCGAGACCGTGACCGACGAGCTGGTCGAGGCCTTCGCCCGGCTGATCCCGCAACTGTCGTCGTCGTCACCGCCGCCCACGGCCGACGAGCTGTCCGACGATCGTCGACGCTCCGGACTCCGTCCTGTTCGTGGCGCGGTTGGACGGGCGCATCGTCGGCAGCTCTGACGCTCGCGTTGTATCGCATCCCGACCGGGTTCAAGGCGTGGATCGAAGACGTCGTCGTCGACGACGAGGCACGTCGCAACGGGATCGGCGAGGCGCTCAGCCGGGCCGCCGTCGAGGAGGCCGGCCGGCGTGGCGCGAAGCATGTCAGCCTCACGAGTCGCGCCAGCCGCGGACGCGGCCAACCGGCTGTATCAGGCGATCGGTTTCGAGCAGTACCAGACGAACGTCTACCGCTACACCTTCGAGTAGTCGCTCGGGTCACTGCCGGCCGTCGACGTCAGTGTGCTCTCGATCGTCATCCGCTCCACTCGCGCCACAGGTCCTCGGCCGCTTGTCGGACCTGCCAATCGCGATCGTCGAGGGCGCGTTCGATGGCGGTGCGGACGTCGTCGCCGTCGAACGGAGCGAGGGCGAGCACGGCGCGTCGCCGGACGGTCGGCTTGTCTTCGCACGCGGTGAGGATGGCAGGGAGTCCGCGCACGTCGCCGATCGCGCCGAGTGCGGCGGCGCACGATTCACGGACCAGCGGCTCGGTCGCGCGTGTCGTCAACTCGATCAGTCGACCGAGAACCGCGTCGCTCACGTCCTGACGCTCGCCGCACGACCATGCGGCCATCTCGACCACCGTGACGTCGTCGTCGGCGAGGAGCGGGAGCAGCTCGACCTCGGGACGCGAGGCCGCCAGTTCGGCCGCCCGCCGGCGGACGCTCGCGGCCGGGTCGATCGGTCGCCGTGGTCAGATCGGGCGCGGTCAGCCGTCCGAGCCGGTCGAGGGCGCCGAGTGCGGCGAGCCGCACCGCGGGGTCCGGGCTGGTCAGGCCGGCGGTGGCGGTGGCGGGATCGGACGAGTGCCCGGCGATGACGACGTCGCGGCGGCTCGGCCCGGTCATCGCCGGCCCATCCCCATTGGACCGTCACCGCTTGAGAAGGCTCGTCAGCCGCACGACCGTCCAGGCCACGCCGAACGACAACGACGGTCGCCGCGATGGCACCCGTGACGACGGCGAGCCCGCCGCTCGCAAGGGCCGCGAGGATCCGACGGATGGGTCCTGGGCGGCGGTAGAGGGGCGCCGGGTCGTGGTCGACGGCGATCGGCTGCCGTTCGCGCACCCACGGCGCGCGTGGTGGACGGCCCTTTGCTCTGGCAGGCTTACGCCACCCAGCGAGGACGAGGGCACCGACGGCGAGGCCGGCGATCCATGCTGCTTGGGCAGTGAGCCCGTCGACCGAGAGCGCGAGAGTGACCGACACGGAGGAACAAACGATAGCGGTGCCCGCCCCGATGGTTCCGCGCGCCCGCGTGCGGCTCCCGTCGTCACGACACCGCTGGTGGTCGATCCCCATGGTGGCCGTGGCGTTCGTCGCGTGCGCGGCCGTCGGCCTGGCGAGTCTGCTGCCGTCCGAGCTCGTCGCCGACGAGATGAACGAGCGGATCGACGAGGTCCAGCCGACGCCGTACGCGCGCGTGCCGTCGTCGGCCCAGCCGGTCGACGAGCGGATCACGTTCGGCGAGCTCGAGGGTCTCGCCGAGCAGTACCCTCCGACGGGCAACTTCTACTTCGTGACCGTCACCGAACCGTCGCAGACGATCCTGTCGTGGCTCGTCGGTCGCGACGAGCCGGCGATCGAGTTCCTCACCGAGGAGGAGAAGTTCGGCTTCCAGACACCGCAGCAACGCCGCGTGTTCGGGCTCGAGTCGATGCGGACCTCCGAGCAGGTTGCGCAGTACGTGGCGTTGAAGGCCGTCGGGTACGACGTGACGATCGTGCCGGGCGATGTGCTGATCAGCGAGATGGTGTGCCTCGTCGCCAACGACGAGGGCACGGAATGCCTCGAGTCGAGCCCCTCCGACGAAGTGCTCGATCCCGGTGACCGGTTGCTCGAGGTCGACGGCGTGCCATTGAACAACGTGGACGATCTGTCGGCGGCGCTCGCCGACAAGGAACCCGGCGACACGGTGGAGATCAAGCTCGAGCGACCCGACGTCGGCGAGCTCACCGTCACGGTCGAGCTGACGTCGGCCTCCGACGAACCGGACCGGACGATCGTGGGCTTCCTCCCGTTCGACACGCGAGCGGGTCGAGCTGCCGTTCGAGCTCGACATCGACACCGGCCGCATCGGCGGGCCGTCGGCCGGGCTGGCGTTCACGCTGACGCTGATCGACGAGTTGACGCCCGGCGAGCTCACCGGCGGCCAGAACATCGCCATCACGGGGACGATCGAGCTCGACGGCACGCGTCGGGGCGATCGGCGGTCTCCGCCAGAAGGCATCGGCGGTCGCCCAGGCCGGGGTCGACGTGTTCCTCGTGCCTGCGGCACAAGGCGAGGACGACATCGAGAAAGCGCGAGAAGCCGGGGGCGACGGATTGCGCATCATCCCGGTCGCCACCGTCGACGAGGCACTGGCGGCGCTCGAGGAGCTGGGTGGTGCGCCGATCGACGCCGTTCCGATTGCCACCAACGAACAGCCCTGAGTGCCTACGCTGGGCCCATGGCCGTCTCGATCTCGCGACCCGACCCGACGTCGCCCGCGTCCGTCGCCGAGGCGAAGTTCTCCACCGCCCGTCGGGGGTATGACCAGGACGAGGTGCGCGAGCTGTTGCGCAGCGTCGCCGCCGAGCTCCGACGCTCCAGGAGCGCGAGGTCGAGCTCGAGCGAGAGCTGCGCATCGCCCAGTCGCGCTCCGTCGACAGCACCGAAGGGCTCGACGACGAGACCGTCGCCCGCGTGCTCGGCGAGGAGACGCTGCACGTCCTGCAGACCGCCCGCGAGAGCGCATCGCAGATCAAGATCCGTGCCGAGGAGGGTGCCGCGCGCATCCTGCGCGAGGCCACCGAGGACGCCAACCGCATGCGCGAGCAGGCCGAGATCGACGCCTCGCGCAAGCGCACCGATGCCGCGGCCGACGCCGAGGGCGAGGTGTCACTCGCCAAGCAGCAGGGCCGCGAGATGGTCAACGAAGCACGCGCCTACCGCGAGCGGGTGTTGTCGGAGCTGACCCGCCGGCGCGAGCTGGCCCGCCAGCAGATCGAGCAGCTGATCCTCGGGCGCGATCGACTGCTGCAGGTGTTCGAGCGGGCGCGCCTGGTCGCGGTCGACGTGGTTGCGGAGCTCACGCCGCTCGGCGAGCCCGACGAGTACGTCGACCTCTCGCCGACCACCGGACCGGTGCCGATGATGGTGCCCGCCCGCTCGTTGACGGGTTCGGCCGACCGTGCGACGGCGGACGACCGACGACGACGGCGCCGCGGCCGACGACGGCGCCGACGCCGAGACCGACCGAGACCGACCGAGAACGAGCCCGACGCCGAGGCTGACACCGCGACTGACGCGGAAACCGACCCGGCGACCGGCCGAGCGGCGGGGTCGAAGGCGAGCTGGATCCGCCCGACGATTCGCCGCCCGTCGAGACGTCGGACGCACGACGACCGACGCTTCCCGACGACGGTGGCGGCGCATCGTCGGCCAACGTGGTCGAGCTGTTCCCGGCAAGGCCGAACCGAAAGGCCGAGACCGAAGCCCATCCCGACACCGGCGCGTTGTTCGCCCGCCTGCGAGCGGGCTCGTCCGACAGCGCCGCCGGTGAGGCGGACGGCGAGACCGACGGCCGCCGCCGAAGTCGACGAGCGCCGCGGAGACGATCTTCGACCGGCGCGACGCGGCGCTCGTGCCGCTGATCGTCGCCGGTGCCCGCAAGCTCAAGCGCGTGCTCGCCGACGAGCAGAACGATGTGCTCGACGCGTTGCGCAAGGCGGTGGCGGTCACCGAGTTGTCGGCCATCCTTCCGCCGGACAGCACGCACGCCGGCCGCTATGCCGATGCCATCGGCGACGAGCTCCTCGCGGCCGCGGTCGCCGGCGCCGGCACCACAGGCGCCGGCACGCCGAGCGCGCTGCGCAAGTCGGTCGGCAAGTCCTCCACCCTCGACCCGGTGCGTGTCGCGATCGCGGCTGATCTCGTGGGGCCGCTCCGCGACCGCCTCAGCCGCTGCGTCGCCGACGGTTCAGGCGACAACGAGGACATCACCAAGCGCGTCCGCGCCGTCTACCGCGAGTGGAAGACCCAGCACATCGACGACCAGCTCGACGATGTGTTCCGGCTCGCGTACGGGGCGGGTGCGCTCGCCGCGGCATCGGCGGGCACGCGGCTGTGCTGGATGGTCGATCCGCACGGTCCGCCGTGTCCTGACGCCGAGGACAACGCGCTCGCCGGACCCGTCGAGGCCGGCGACGCGTACCCGACCGGGCACACACTGGCGCCTGCCCACGCCGGATGCCGCTGCCTGCTCGCCCCCGTGCCGAACTAGCCTCGCCGCCGATGCGGCGTCCCTCCGATCTTCCTCGCCGTCGCGCCTTTGGCAGGGTCAGTGCCCGGGTCGTCCTCATCGTCGTCGCCGTCTTGCTGTTCGCCCTGATCGTGTTCGGACGGGCACTCGCCAGGTTCTACGTCGACTACTTGTGGCACGACTCGCTCGGACGCAGCGACGTGTTCTGGGGCGTGCTGTGGACGAAGATCGCGCTGTTCCTGGCGTTCCTCGCGATGTTCCTCGTGCTCGCCGGGCTCAACTTGTACATCGCCGATCGGACCGCGCCGAAGACGTTCCCGGCCAACGTGCACCCGTACGTCGAACGCTTCCACGAGGTGTTCGGGCACCGCCTCCGTCTCGTGCGCTACGGCACCGCGGCCGTGCTCGCCCTGATCCTCGCGCTCCCCGCCTCGGGACACTGGCAGGACTGGATGCTGTTCCGCAACAGCACGCCGTTCGGTGTGGAGGACGCGCAGTTCGGTGCCGACGTCAGCTTCTACGTGTTCGAGTTGCCGTTCATCTCGTTCGTGATCGACTGGTTGTTCGCGGCGATGGTGGTCGTGCTGCTGCTCACGCTGGCCGCCCACCTCCTGAACGGCGGCGTGCTGTTCGCGTCGTCGACCCCGAGCGTGCGGGCGGCGACGAAGGCCCACCTCGCCGTGCTGCTCGCGGTCCTCGCGGCGCTCAAGGCCGCCGACTACTGGCTGACCCGCTACGAGCTCACGAACGAGAATCGCGGGTTCGTGCAGGGCGCGACCTACACCGTGGTCAAAGCGCAGCTCCCCGCGCTGATGCTGCTGATCCTCATCGCCCTGCTCACCGCCGGCTTGTTCCTGTCGACGATCCGCACCAACCGCTGGCGCCTGCCGCTGGTCGCGTCCGGGCTGTGGCTGGTGGTGTTGCTGATCGGTGGCCTCATCTACCCCGCACTGGTGCAATCGCTCGTCGTGAAGCCCAACCAGGCCGACCGCGAGGCGCCGTACATCGAGCGCAACGTGATCGCCACTCGCCAGGCGATGGGGCTCGGCGACGTCGACGTCGAGCCGATCAGCTTCGGCACGCTCACCGCGGCGGAGGTGGAAGCCGACCTCGGGCCGATTGCGCGACGTGAGGCTGCTGAACCCGGTCGAGATGAAGTCCCGCTTCCGGGTCGACGAGGGCCAGGTCGCCGGCCTTGCCATCGACGATCTCGATGTCGACCGCTACATGCTCGACGGGCGCGTCGAGGAGGTGCTCATCGCCGCCCGCGAGCTCGACCTCCAGGGGAGCGCCAACCAGAGTTGGCAGGGACGGCACCTCGTGAACACCCGCGGGTGCGGCGTCGTGCTGGCGCCTGCCAGCCGCGTCACGCAGACGGATCGTCCTGCCTACCAGGACGTCGAGCTGACACGGCCCGAGCTGTACTTCAGTCCGAGCATGACGAGCTACGCCATCGCCCGCACCGACGAGGCCGAGCGTGGCTGTGGCGACGACGCCGTCTACGAGGGCAACCGCGGGGTTCGCATGTCGTCGTTCGCCCGCCGTGCCGCGTTCGCGCTCGCCTTTCTCGACTACAACGTCGTGGGATCCGGCGCGATCAAGGCCGACTCGCAGATGTTGTGGGTCCGCGACGTGCGCGATCGGGTGGCGAAGCTGGCGCCGTTCTTGTCGTTCGACGGCGACCCGTATCCGGTCGTGATCGACGGTGCGATCACGTGGGTGCTCGATGGCTACACGAGCACCGCGAGCTTCCCGTATGCCCAGCGCATCGGCAACGTCGAGCTGACGACGAACTCCGGGATCCCGCGTGACGCGAACTACGTCCGCAACAGCGTGAAGGCCACCGTCGACGCCTATGACGGCACCGTCACGTTCTACGCGGCCGAGGACGACGATCCGATCCTGCAGGCGTGGGAGGGTGCGTTCCCCGATCTGTTCACCCCGATCAGCGAGATGCCGGCGGAGCTTCGCGAGCACCTGCGCTATCCGGAGGACCTGTTCCGGGTTCAGACCGACCTGTACTCCAAGTACCAGCTGGCGCCTGAGAACTTCTTCCAGCGTGAGGGGGCGTGGTCGGTGGCGCAGGCGCCGAACGTCGCGCCACGCATCTCCACGTCGTCCCTCTCCGGTGACCTGGCGGAAGAGACCGCGGCGACCGAGTTCGCGACGGAATCACAGGCCGCTCGGTTCGTGCCGTACTACACCCTCTTCCGTAACCGCGTCACCCAGGAGGACGAGTTCGTGCTGCTGCGCCCGTTCGTCCCCTTCTCGCGTGACGACCTCCGCACCGAGCTGCAGGCGTTCATGACGGCGTCGAGCGACCCGGAGTCGTACGGGCGGCTGACCGCGTACGTCGTGGAGGGCGACCTTCCAGAGGGACCGCTGAGGGTGTCCAGCCAGGCGGAGTCGGAGCCGCTGATCAGCCGAGAGATCTCGTTGCAGGACAACGAGGAGAGCGGCACGCAGGTGCGCTTCGGCGACATGCAACTCGTCCCGATCGGTGACGGGCTGGTGTTCGTTCGGCCGTTCTACATCGAGGTCCAGCAGCAGGGCCAGATCCCGCTCGTGACCGAGTACCGGTTCGTGATCGTCTCCTACAACGAGCAGGCCGTGCACGCGACGTCGCTCAGCGAGGCGTTCGCGTTGCTGTTCCCCGGTTTCGATGCCGACGTCGGCGACCGCGTTCCCGACACCTCGGGCGAGGTGCCCGACAGTGTTCCCGACGAGACCGACGCCGACGAGCCCACCGAACCCGAGACCGACACCACCCGGCCACCGATCGACGAAGGTGCGACGGCCGCCGAGCTGCTCGCCGAGGCCGAAGCCCTGTTCACCGAGGCCGAGGCCCAGCTGCGCTCGAACGGGGATCTCGGCGCCTACCAGCAACGCGTCGACGAAGCCCGCGACCTCATCGCCCGCGCCCTGGAACTATTGGGTTAGCCCCGTCGCCAGCGCTCGGCGATTTCGGCCAGGTCCTGGCGGAAGGCGATCTGGTAGCGGGCCTGTTCGCCGGCGAGCCGGGTCTGGGCGTCGCGGAGCTGCGCCGAGGGTGGCCTCGTCGATGCGCTTCCGCCTCGGTGCGCTTGCCGAGCGTGTCGATGTCGTCGCTGAGCTCGCCGAGCTGGTTGGCGAGCTCGGTCGAGATGGTCGTGATCCGGCGGTCGAGCGCTTCGAGGCGCACCGTGAGTCGCGCGATCTGGGCCCGGACCGCCTCGAGCTCGGCGGCGCCGACCGCCGGTGGCGCGCTCGGCGTCGGCGGCTCGGGTGGCGGCGCGGTGATCGGCGTCTCCATCCGCTCGGTCAGCGAGCGGATCTTCGAGCCGAGCTCGGCCTTGGCGGCGTCGGATTCGTCGAGCCGCTCGCGGAGCTCGCCGAGGCCGGTCCGGAGGCGTTCCAGCTCACCCGGGTCCTCGCTGCGGCGCTTGAACAGTCCCATGGCTCGGGTATCACCGTAGCCCCCGCGTGGACCGCTCCGGGGTGAGCCTGCTCAGGGGCGTCCGGCAGGAAGGTCGAACAACTGACGCGCGTTGTCGCCGAGGAACTTGGCCCGATCAGCTCTCGGGGAACGCACTCGCCAGCTCGTCGAGGTCGTCGACGTACTCCGGCGTGTGATCGGCGTGCGGGAAGTCCGACGCCCACATGAACCGCTCGACGCCGAACCGCTCGGCGAGCGCCGGGATCGTGCGCTCGTCGGGATCGCAGCTGATCCAGACGCGCTCGCGGAAGTAGTCGCTCGGCTTGTGTTCGAGCGGCACGCGTTGACCGATGAACGTGTGGCTGTAGACGGCATCGATGCGGTCGAGCCAGTACCCGATCCATCCGCCGCCCGATTCGAGCACGAGCACCTTGAGCCGCGGGAACTGGTCGAACACGCCGTAGTCGAACAGGGTCGTGAACTGGTGGCGCACGCCATCGGACGCCTGCACCGAGGCCAGCAGCCGGAGCTGCTTGACGTTCTCCCACGACCCCATGCGCGTGCCCTTGGTCCACTGCGGCTCGAACGTCGGATGGATCGCGAACGGCACGCCGAGGTCCTGGGCGGCGGCGAACACCGGGTTGTTGTCGGGATGACCGAGCGGCCGACCGTTGTGGTTGAACGGGGCGACGTAGGCGCCCTTGGCGCCCTCGCCGACCGCGCGTTCGAGCTCCTTGGCCGCCGCCACCGGATCGGTCAGCGACAGGTGCGCGGTCGGCACGAGGCGCGGCGAGTCGGCGCAGAACTCGCAGATCCACCGGTTGTACGCGCGCGTGTAGGCCTGCGAGAGCTCGGGGTCCTCGAGCTCGGCCTCCCAGAGCAGGCCGACCGTCGTGTAGAGGATGGCGATGTCGATGTTCTCGGCGTCGAGCACATCGAGCCGTTCGTTCGGATCCATCGCGCCGTACGGCGATTCGCGCAGATAGGTGCGCTCGGGATCGAACTGCATCGAGCGCAGGTCGGGATCGCCCATCGCGCCGAGCGTCGACGGAAACCCCTTGCGGGCCATCTGCGATCGCTTGCCGTCGATCTCCAGTTCCTCGAGCCCGTTCTCGTCGATCACGATCCGCAGCGCACGGTCGCGGAACTTCGGATCGATGTAGGTCTCCCAGAGGTCGGGCGGCTCGAGGATGTGTCCGTCGGCGTCGACCGCGCCGTCGTGCACAAGGGGATGGGCGGCGTGGATCGGCTTTTGCGCTTGGATCGTCAATGTCATCGTCGGCCCCAGTCGTCGTCGTTTCGTCACTTGCGTCGGCCCTGGTCAAGGTGGCCCTGACGAAATCTGATGATAGGACTGCAACAGATCGCGTTGCCCAGGCGTGAGAGAGGTAATGGACATCACCGTGACCGGCGCCAGCGCACCCTCGGCGGCGAGCGATTGGACCGGCTCGGCGGTCGTGTACGCGAGTGCGTACCGCGAGCTGCTGCGGGTCGCCTTCGTGCTGACGGGTTCCGGCCCGGTGGCCGAAGACGTCGTCCACGACGTGTTCGCCGTCGTCGGGCCTCGAATCGCGACGCTCGACGATCCCGTTCCGTATCTCAGGGTCGCCGTCGTGAACCGGTGCCGGTCGCTCCACCGCCATACCGTCCGTGCGCCACGTCCGGAGCCGGCCCGCGACGTCGAGCTCGATGTCGCGCTGGTGGAACTGCGCGACGCGCTCGCCGCGCTCCCGATCCGGCAGCGCACTGCGATCGTGTTGCGCTACCTGTGTGATCTCGACGACGCCGAGATCGCCACCATCCTGAACTGCCGTCGGGCGACCGTTCGCAGCCACGTCAAGCGTGGCTTGGCCCAACTCCGTGAGGTGATCAAGTGAACCGCGCGATCGACCCCGAACTCGGCGAGATCGAGACGTTGCTGCGGCGCCGTCTCAACGAGCTCGCCGACCATGCTCCCGTCACCGTCCGTCAACCCCACGAGCTCACCGTCTCGCCGTCGACCGACGCCGTGCCCAACCGACGTCGGCGGGCCGCCGGCATCGGCGCCACGATCGCGGTGATCGCCGGTGGGATCGGGATCTCGACCGTTGCGTTCCAGGGTGCCAGCAACCCCGGCGGCGCGGATTCGCCCGAGGAGGCGGTCCGCGAGTTTGCCGAGGCGGCCGAACGCGAGGACGTGCTCGGGATGATCGATGTCGCGCTGCCCGAGGAGGTCACCGCGCTGCGCGCCGTCTTCGAGGACGCCACCAACGAGGTCGAGCGGGTCGGGATCCTCGACGAGTCGTTCTCGCTCGCCGCGGTCGCGGGCATCGACATCACGCTCCCCGGTCTCACCTTGACGACGGAGAACGTCGGCGCCGACCTCGCCGTCGTGACGGCCACCGGGGGCACTGCCAACGCGACGTTCGATCCGACGGTGTTCCCACTCGGGTCGGTCGTCCGCGAGGTGTTGGGCGACGAGCTGGCGGCCAGCCAGCTGTCGCATCCGCTTGGCGCCACGGACCCCAGCGTGATGCTCGCGACCGTCGCCCGCGATGGCCGCTGGTACGTGAGCCTCGGCTTCACGGTGGCCGAGTACGCACGGGTCGCGGCGGGTGCCGAGTTCCCGCCGCCGATCACGATCGAGCGGGTCGGGCTCGACTCGCCGGAGGCCGCGGCGCTGAACTTCTACGAACGGCTCGCCGCGCTCGACCTCGAAGGTGCGATGGCGACGATGGCGCCAGGGGAGGGCGACGCGTTGCTGCGGTACTCCCCGCTCTTCCTCCCGAACGCGGCCGGCCGCTATCGAGGGCGGCCGCGCCGACGGCCTGACGGTGTCGATCAGCGACGTCGAGTTCGAGACGTCGGGGAGTGGCGATCACCGCACGCTGACTCCCGTGTCGTTCGTCGTAGACGGCACCGTGCCGTCGACGTGGGGATCGGGGATGGTCGCCGACCCGACGCTCCCGACCATCGTCTACTCCATGGACGGCCGGTACGCGGTCGTGCCCGCAGGTGAGCAAGTCCCGGCCACGATCGACGAGCTCGAGCTGTGTCAGCGATTCCCGGGGCGCGCTCGGTGCACGAACCAGACGTACGAGATGCCGGACGGGACGATCGAGCCGCTCGAGTTCCCGTCGGACGGCTCGGAAGGACCTCAGCCGTTCCGGGTCGAGCGGCGCGACGGCTGCACCGACCTCACCGGTCCCGGCATCGAGAACACTGCTCCCCGGGATCGGCACGTGGGCCTCGTCGGCGGGCAGCACCGCGCTCCGAGGTCGAGGGCGGTCACCGGTTCTGGCGGGTCGGAGCTGTTCGCCGGCTCGATCGGCCTGCTGTTCGGTTCCGGTCTCCCGACGGAGTTGCCGAGCATCTCGGTCGTGGAGTCGGACGGCCAGTGGTACGTCTCGCCGATCGGGACCGTCGGTGCGGCGGTCGTCGGCATGTTCCGGTCCGTGCCCGACGACGCCAACCTGATCGACACGCCCTTGGCCCCGTGGCTGTTCCAGGGGATGGGTCGCCAGACGATGGACTCGACGCTCGCCGCCGGCGAGACGGTCCCACCGGAGTGCGATCCGGTCGTGACGGTCGGCGCCGACGGGGTCGCCGACGGTCATCCCCGATCCACCCGTGGGCGAGATCCGCGCCTGCGTGAACGCGCTGTTCACCGGTCGACTCCAGAGCGGCAGCGGCGAGCGGCAGCTTCATGCCCGCGCCAACGGTCGACGGCCGAAGCCGTCTCCGTCGCCGAAGTCGACCCCGTCGCGCCGCCCCGACGAGTCGGCGCCGGTCGGCCCGGCCTCCGGCAGCCGTCACCCACATCCGGACAGTCCGATTTCTGCACCGACGTCGGTGCAGTAATTCGTTCTGTCCGGATTTGGGCACGCGTCGACGGACACGACCGGCCGGGCGCCTTCGCGTTCTGTACGCGTGCGTGCACGTACGTCGGCGCGCCAGGGCGTTCTGAACGGGTTCCTGCACGCGGGTGTGTCCGATGTCGCTTGCGGTCGGGGTCGCTGGGTTCAATAATTGAACGCAATGACCTCTGTCGCGGCTGCCGTGTCACCACCGCCCTCGTCCGATCACGCCCGACGGACGCTCCTGATCGCCAGCGTCGCCGCGTTCGCCGTGTTCCTCGACACGACGGCGCTGTTCGTCGCCTTCCCCGACATCACGACTTCGTTCCCGGACGTGGCGCCGTCGCAGTTGTCATGGGTGCTCAACGGCTACACCATCGTGTTCGCCGCGCTGCTGGTGCCGCTCGGCAAGCTCGCCGACCGGCGCGGTCACAAGCAGATGTTCCTCGCCGGCGTCGCGTTGTTCACCGCCGCCTCGATGTTGTGTGCGCTCGCGCCGAACCCGCCATGCTCGTCGCCGCCCGAGCCATGCAGGCCGTCGGGGGCGCCGCGCTCGTGCCGTCATCGCTGGCGCTCATCCTGCGATCGACGCCCCGTGAGCGGATCCCGATCTCGGCAGCGATCTGGGGAGCGACAGCCGCGCTGGCGGGTGCTGTCGGACCGACACTCGGCGCGGCACTCGTCGAATGGGGTGGCTGGCGGTGGGTGTTCGTGATCAACCTGCCCGTCGGCGTGGCGACGATCGTCATGGGACGCCGGTCGCTGCGTGAGTCGCGCGACCCGGAGAGCAAGCTGCCCGCCCCGCTCGGTGTCGGACTCCTCGTCGCCGGTTCGGTGCTGCTGACACTCGGACTCGTCCGCGGCGACGACTGGGGATGGACGTCGACCGCGACCGTGGCGTCGATCCTCGGCGGCGTCGCCGTGCTCTGTGTGTTCGTCGCCCACCAGGCCCGCACGTCGGCGCCGGCGATGGACCTGTCGCTGTTCGAGTCGCACAACTTCCGCTGGGCGAACGCGGCGACGATCGTGTTCGGGATCGCGTTCAGCGCGATGTTCCTCTCCAGCATCTTGTTCCTGACCTCGGTCTGGAACTGGTCGATCCTCGAGGCCGGATTCGGGGTCGCGCCGGGCCCGCTCCTCGTGGCAGTGCTCGCACCTGGGTTCGGCAAACTCGCGGCGCGCATCGGACAGCGGCCGCTGGTCGTCGCCGGTGGGCTCGTCTACGCGGCTGGAGGGGCGTGGCGGCTGTTCACGTTCGACGCCGAGCCCGCGTTCCTGACCGCGTACCTGCCGTCGATGCTGCTCACCGGCACCGGCGTTGCGCTCATCATTCCGCAGTTGTCGAGCGTGATCGGCCAGTCGTTGCCGCCCAACCGGTTCGGCGTCGGTGGGGCGGTCAACCAGGCGCTGCGTCAACTCGGTGGCACGCTGGGTGTGGCGGTCGCGGTCGGGTTCGTGGCGGGAGCGACCGGAATCGACGATGCGCTCGGCCCGGTTCGATCGGATCTGGTGGATGATCGTCGCCGGCGGGTTGCTGACGACGCTGCTGTCGATTCCGTTGCGGACGGTGCCGAGATCGGCGGCCGACCCGCTCGATGTCGACGCCGTCGGTCGTCGCCGTCGCGGTGGTCGGATTAGGAGGCCGGCCGATGAAACGCAAGCCACTCGACCGCATGGACTGCTCGATCGCCAAGGCGCTCGACATCGTCGGCGACCCGTGGACGATGTTGATCCTGCGCGACGCGTTGCTCGGCGTGAAGCGCTTCGAGACGTTCTCGACCCGCCTCGGCATCCCCCGGGCCACGCTGTCGGCCCGGCTCGACCACCTGTGCGAGCGGGGCGTGCTCGAACAGCGCCCGTACCAGGACCGCCCGGAGCGCGTCGAGTACGTCTTGACGCCGAAGGGTCGGGCGTTGCGGCCAGTCGTGGTCACGCTGATGCAATGGGGCGACCAGTGGGTGCGCGACGACGACCCGCCGACGACGATCGTCGACACCGAGACCGGCGCGGTCGTCGACCCGGTCCTCGTCGACCGTCGCAGCGGGACCCCGCTCGACGCCCTCCGCCTCCAAGCCCGGGGCCGGGTCACGACCGGCCTCGATCGCTCGCCCGACGCCGCGCTCTAGACGCTCAGCGATCGTCTCGTCCACGCGTTCTCGGCAACATCCCGTCTCGGAAGCCGAAACCACCGCACCGAGAACGCCGACGCCCACCGACCCGGCGCTCACCCGTGCGCGTTCTCGGCGGCGTTCCGTCTCGGAAGCCGAGACCGACACGCACCGAGATGCGGCCTGGACGTCAGCCGGTTGTCGGCGTCCGGAACAGGGTCTAGAATGACGGTCTCAACGACGCGGGGTGGAGCAGTCCGGTAGCTCGTCGGGCTCATAACCCGAAGGTCGCAGGTTCAAATCCTGCCCCCGCCACCATTTGAGTGATGAAGGCCCAGGTCAGCGACCTGGGTCTTCATCGTTGCCGGGGTCTTCTCTCGGTTCAGGCGGGCGTCTTCCGGGCGTTCCTGCGATGTTCCACCGTGTGGGTGGCGGCCGTGGGAACGGGTGTGGCGAGACGTTCGGTGGTGGTGGCGGCGTCGGCTTGCATGCCGGGCAGGAGGTGTTGGTAGGTCTGGATCGTGAAGGCGATGTTGGCGTGGCCGAGCCGTTCGCTGACGACCTTGACTGGGATGCCTGCTTGGATGAGCAGGCTGCCGTGGGTGTGGCGCAGGTCGTGGAATCGGATCCGGCGCACGTTTGCGTTGTTCACGATTCGGAGAAACGACTCTCTGACGGCGTGCGGGTGGACGGTGGTGCCGTTGCCGGTGGTGAAGACCCATTGCTCGTCGTTATCGATCCCGACGGCTGCGAACTCGGCGGTTTGGAGGGCGCGCCAACCGTCGAGCACAGCAAGGGTGGTGTTGTCGAGCGCGATGTTGCGTCGAGCGGTCTTGGTCTTTCCTCGGGTCTGGTGGACTTCGTAGCCGATCGAGACGAGCCCACGGTTGAGCGCGAGTCGTTGCTTGTTGAAGTCGATGTCGGGCCACTTGAGACCGAGGAGCTCGTTGCGGCGCATGCCCGTGTTCGCGGCGAGCCACAGGATCGGGAAGTGTCGGTGACCTGCCGCGGTGCGCAGGAACTGGCGGAGTTCGCCGTCGGTCCACGATTGGCCTTCGGTGCGTTGCAGCGCGCGTTGTTTGGGTGCTTGGGCGATGGTCGCGACGTTGCGCGTCACGAGTCCACGCCGCGCCGCGTCGGTGAGTGCACCCCGAATCAGCAGATGGATCTCGTAGACGGTCTTGGGGTGGAGGCCTCGGCCATCGGCGGGGTGGAGGAGCTTGTCGTACAGCGCTTCGATCTGCTGGTAGCGCAGCCGGCGTAGTGCGACTTTGCCGAGCAAGGGGAGGACGTGGAGGGTTACGTTGCGCTCATAGCCCCG
Source organism: Ilumatobacteraceae bacterium (assembly GCA_963776935.1). Lineage (GTDB taxonomy): Bacteria > Actinomycetota > Acidimicrobiia > Acidimicrobiales > Ilumatobacteraceae > JALOLG01. The sequence goes on from CAVZOP010000006.1 coordinate 129,569, forward strand.
ATACGTGCTGGCCGCGAGGTGCAGCTTCTTGGCTGGGAGCCACTGGGTCGTGAGGTAGGCGCCCAACGTCAACGATCGGGTCGGACCGATTCGTGACTGTTCGGTGGTGGCGAGCTTGCGGGCGAGCAGTTCGGCCTCTGCGCGGTCGGTGCCGGCGGGATGCCAGCGTCGCAGCTCCTTTCCGGTGACTGGGTCTCGGCCTTCGTAGATCACGGCGTAGAAACGGCCTCGCCGCTGGGCTACGTAACCGTTCATGAGTGTCCTCCTTCGATCGGTCCCGGCCATCGGGACCCGGAGGAACATTCGACAGAACACCCAGCCACTCCGATACCCGCGGCGGCCGATACATCAACAGCGCTGGTCAACGGGTTGCTGCCCGCGACTTGGACTCGGTGGAACACGTCTGGTGTGCCGATCGGTAGGTTGCTGGGCCGGTGCTGATCGAACGCGGGCAAACGGTTTCGGGGGTCGACGTCGTGGTGGCCCGTGATGTCGTACGCGCGATGCAAGGCGGCGATGGGCTCGCCTTCGAAGGCGTCGAACACGTCGTGAGAGGGACTGACGCGGAGCCGGTTTCGGTGGTGGCAGCGCTGGAGTCGGCGGGCCTGATCGTGCGGGTCGAGATCGGCCATGGCCACGTGTGGTGGCGTGCGACGTTGGATGGGAATCGCCTGGCGAAGGCGCGCATCGGCAAACCCATCCCACGCGCGAAGGCCCGGGCATCACTTGACGCTCTCGTCGATCGGGTGAGCGAAGTCAACGCCGACCCGAACGGACTGTTCTGGGTGGAGACAGTCGAGGTGTTCGGAAGCTTCAACGACGCGAGCCGCGACAGAGTGGGCGACGTCGACGTCCGTCTCGTCAACTCATGCAGGATCGACGGCGAGGACCTCATCGATCAGTCGCTGGCGGCAGCGACTGCGTCGGGACGGAACCTGTCGTACGTCGGCGCGATGTTCTTTCTCGACAGCCAGTTTCGCAAGCGACTCAACGGCCGAAACCTCGACATCGAGTTCTCCCGAACCGAAGCCATCAACCGATTCCGGATCCAAACCCTCAGGTGGTGTATCGCCGTCCATAACGGGTCGGGTTGGTTGATCCACCACCCTGACCGCGGTTGCCCCAATCCGCCTCGAGCCACCGCGTTATCCGGACGGCGCGATTCGGACATCGCTTTCGGAGCCCAGGGTGCGGGAAGAACGGCACGTATCGGATACCCCAACCGGGCTCCGCCCGCGTGGTATCGGACGGCGCGAGTCGGACATCGCGTCGCGCGGGTTGGGTGCGCCGGGACCGGCACATTGGGGATGATCCGGGTCGTGCGTTCTCACGCCGGTCGGACACCGACCTTTGACGGCGGCGCGAATGCTCAGTCGTGGCGGTCTCGGGTGGCCCACAGCTCGGTGTACAAGCCCGGGTTGATGTCGTCGACTGTGAAGCCGGCATCCGTGATCGCGTGGGCAAGGGCATCGGCGGCCCACACCGTGTACCACCGACGTCCGTCAGGCTCGTCGAGCCACCCCGTCCGGCCCGATGACATCACGCTCACGAAGAGCTTTCCTTCTGGCCGCAACAGCGTGCCGAGTTGGCCGAGCACGTCGAACATGTCGGATGCCGGCAGGTGCACGAGCGACGCAGACGCCCAGATCCCATCGAAGAACTCGCTCGGGTAGCAGCCCGCAACGTTGCGCAGATCGCATTGCGTCGTGGGTGCATGGCGACGGGCTCGCGCGAGGAACTCGGGGTTCAACTCGACGCCTCGGGCGACGTGCCCGTGCATGATGAAACGCTCTAGGTCGCGACCGGGACCACACCCGACGTCGAGGATCAACGACGGCGTAGGTAGCGACGCGGCAAACCTGGCGACGATGTCGGCGAACTTCGACGCGTACGCAGCCTCGTACTCGTCTGCGTACGCGCTGTACGCGGCGACCGACCGCTGAACGGGATCGATCGAAGGGTCGCCTGCGCTCACCGACGCAGACTGCCAGTCCTCGCAACCGGCTGCCCACCCGGCGTCTCGGCCGCTGCTACGTGCACGGCCGAGACCCGAGCTGTTCGATACCGTCTCGTCTCGACCACCGGCACTGTCATCGAACGCCGGGCTCGCCCCGCGCTCTCGCATTGGAAGCTGATCGGGCATCGGAGGCTATGGGCCTTGGCCTGATCTCAGCGCTGATCAGCACGAACGGCGTGGCGACGTGCTCGTGGTCGGTACCGCAGCACCCGCCGATCACCCGCAGGTCGACCACCGAGGCGAGCGCGGCGTACAGCCGGCCGAGCTCGTCGATGTCGCCGCGATCCAACTCGGCGGCGGAGGAGTGTGGCGAAGTTGGGCAGGTCGAGGCCTCGGTGAGGGCCCGCGACCGGAGGTGGTTGAGTTAGAACAACAGTGCGGGAACCTTGGGGGGGTCCTCGATGACACCCAGCTGCGTGAGCAGCCCGAGGGCGTCGGAGTTGGCGTGCTCGGCAACGATCTTGCCTCTGGTGATCTTGGCGATCGCGATGGCCGTGACGCGCACCCGCCGTCCTGTGGGCGGGATGCCGCCGAAGTCGCCGGTGTGGGTCGCTTCCACGGTGTAGCGGGCGGCGACCTGGTCGTTCACCCCGAAGATGTGGTCGATGGTGATGTGCGCGTCGGGGAATGCGGTCGTGAGCCTGAAGAAGTGCTGTCTGTAGCCCTCGATCCCGGAGATGACCTCCGGTTCGGCCGGGTCGACGCCGAAGTAGTTCGGCGCGATGAACCGTTCGATTGCGCTGGAATCGGCCTTGTTCCAGATCTGCTCGATCGAATCCTGAAAGACTGTGATGGACATTTCGTGTTCTCCTGTTGGTGTGTTCCCGCCGTCGGCGGGAGATGAGTGGTTCTTGGGACGGTGGTCCCCGGGTCGCTCGTACGAACGAGGTGGCCCCGGATGCGATCAGGCACTCGGACGGGATGACGCCTGATCGGTGTGGGACCAGAAGTCGGCGACCAACTGGTTGAAGGCCTTCGGGCTCTCCTGAAAGGGCTGGTGCGCTTCGCCCTCGAGGGCGACGAATTCGGCGCCGGGGATTTGGTCGGCGACGATCCGCCCGTAGCGGGGTGGCGTGAGGATGTCCTGGTTGCCGGCGACGACGAGCGTCGGGACGCTGATCTCAGGCAACCGGTCGAACGTGTCGTGGGGGATCCACGCTTCGAGCTGGCGGATGAACGCCTCCGGCGATTGTGGGTGGGGGAAGGCCAGCGCCTCCTCGATGATCGCGTTGACCATCCCGCACTCGTGGGCGTGCGGTGTGTAGATCCAGGTGAAGAACGCCTCGAGCATCGCCCGCTCGCTCGGTGCAGCAGCCGGCAGCCAGGTCCACGCCGACGTCACGGCCCGAAGGAAGACGTCGCTCCTGGCCCACGTGCTGACGAGCACAAGGCTGCGCACCAGCTCGGGATGGCGCAGCGCCAGCTCCTGCGCCGTGCAGCTGCCGCCGGAGAACCCGCACACATGGGCTCTGTCGATGCCCAGCGCACGCAGGATCTCAGCGGCGTCGTCGGCCATGCCGGCGACGCTCCAGCTCTGCGGTGGCATGGGCGAGCGGCCGGCGCCACGGTTGTCGAACGCCGTCATGCGGTACTGGTCGGCGAGCCCGTCGAGTTGGAATGTCCAGGCTTCGGCGGGATCGCTGAGCCCGGCGATGAGCAGGACGTCGGGTCCGCTCCCGCGCTGGTCGACGTACAGCGCGACGTCGCCGGCGGTGATCGGTCCGGTGGTGTTGGTGGTGTTGGTGGTGGTGGACATGGTTGCTCCTCAGGCAGTGACAGGGCTGGTGGACTCGATGAACGACCGAGCGACGGCGACGTGCTCGGCCGGGTGGGTCAGGTGCGGCGCGTGGCCGGCGTCGGCGAACGTGTGGCGGGCGACGTCGGCCGTGGCGGCGAGTGCCTCGACGATCGCCGGTAGCCACGCAGGGCTGGCGGCGCCGTCGGTGAGCAGGACGGATGCTGCGATCTCGGCCAGCTCGGGCGGCTCGCTGCACTGCGGGTCGTTCACGATGTCGAGGATCATCGGCGCGTTGGCGACCATCGTCTGGCGGATCGCGAAGGGCAGCAGCTGCCACACGCCCGGCCCGAGGGCGACCTCTTCGACGAACTGCTCGGCTGCGGCCTCGGCGTCGCCCCGGATGACAGCTGCGGCAACCGTCGCCAGCGCGCTGACGACGGGAACGAGCGCTGTGGCCAACGCCGTGCCCGGCGTGGCGATGCCGATGAGTGGTGGCTCGTGGGCGGTCACAGAGCGCACGAGATCGGGCCGCCGGGCGGCCACCCCGAGGGAGATCGAGGCGCCGTAGGAGTTGCCGACGAGATGGACCGGCCCCAGACCGAGCGACTCGATCAGGGCGACGAGGTCCTCCTCGTCGACGCGCCGCGGTACGGCAGCCGCGGCGCGCTCGCTGCGCGAGTGGCCGCGCCGGTCGTAGGTGACCACGTGGTTGGTCTGGGCGAGATCGTCGACCACGAACGTCCAGCTGGCGTGGTCGCTCCAGCTGCCATGCACGAGCACGACGGCCTCACCGTCGCCCTGGCGCTCGTAGTAGAGGTCGAACCCGTTGATGCGACGACGGGACATCGCTGTTCCTTCCTGTTCGGCCGCCCGATCGGCGGCATCACATGAAGGGCGTGGGCTCCGATCTCACAACGTGGGATGCGTCGGCCCGTCGACCCGCCATCTGATCCCTGGCTCGGGTCGATAGGCGCACCACGTCCCAGTCTTGACGGCGTTGTGCAGATGCCGGCCCAGCTCGGGCTGGAGCTCACCGATCTTGCGGATCGCCGCCCGCAACCGGGAAGTGACCGTCGATCGAGCCCGTTCCGCCGCCGTCCCGGTGGTGCGCTCCCGACCACCCAGGCCGAACACGCCGGCCAGCTGGCCGACGAGCGCATCGAGCTCGTCCTCGGCTCGCTCGGCGCGGTACGGATCATTCGCTTCACGAGCGTCCTGGATGACCTCCTGCAGCTCTCGGATGCGGTCCTGGTAGGCCCGCCGCGCCTGCTGGTCGATCATCGGCCCCGCACCACCTCCGACGTCGGATCCACCGGCCAGCTCGAGGCAGTGCACCTCCTCGTCAGGGCGGCCCAGGAGCAACGCGAGGTCGCGCACGCCCTTGGCGTCCGCCACGCGCTGCGTCACCCCACGGAACGTGATCGCCCAGGTGGCACCCTCGTGCACGAGGCTCGCTGCGTGAGTCGAGCGAGACCCCGAGCGAGCGAACGACGCAGCTCGGTCCCCCGGCGCCGGCGACGGCGCAGCAGCGCCCGGTGTCATCGCTGGCGGATCGACGGCCAGGCCGACCCGGCGGTGAGCTGCGACAGCCGCCGCCCGCAGCCGGTCGGCTTCCTCGCGGCGACCGAGCGCACCGGCCAGCACCGCGAGGTACCAGCGGACGGAGCCGGTGAACGCCGCGCCGATGCCCTCGACGCAGAACCGGTCGGCGTACGGCGACAGCTGCTCGAACAGCGCCTCGGCGACGTCTCCGTTCCCGACTTCGGCAGCGAGCTGAGCAAGCTGTGCCGTCTCCGGGAGCCACTCCGAGTCGAACGGACGGTCGCCCAGCGCCGTGGCCGCCCACTGGGCGACCAAGCGCGCCGTCGCGTCGACGTCACCGGCGTGGGCGGCGACCACGGCGCGCAAGCGCAGCTCGTCGACGCCCTGGACGAGCGGGGTAGCGCCGGGCCCGAAGCCGAGCACCTCCTCGAAATCGGCAGCCGCCTCGGCGAATCGGCCTTCCTGCCGCTGACGCACCCACCGCTGCGTGCTGACGAGGGCGAGCGCATTGTGGCTGTGCGCCCGTTCGCCGAGCTCGCCGGCGACGGCCTCCGAGCGGGCGGCCTCGACGACATCGCCCCGCATCAGCGCCCGCATCCCTCGCCACAGCGGCACGTACCAGAGGTGCTGCGGCTGCCTGAGCTGCTCGGCGACGGTGGCGAACGCGGCGATGTCCTGATCGGCGCCCGCCACCTCGCCGAGCTCCAGGTGCGCGACCAGCCGCAACCGGTGACCGAGCAGCTCGAGCTCCCGGTCGCCGGTCTGGCGGGCCAGCGCCACGACCTCGCTCGCAGCGTCACGGCGCGCCTCGGACCAGTCGGGACCGGCGCTCACGTCGCAGTGGACGGCCAGCGCGTATCCGAGCGTCGACGGGTCGCCAGTACCGCGGGCGAGCTCGATCGCCTCCTCGGTGAGCGCCTTGCGTCGTGCTCCCTGGCCGCCGCCAGGCTCCAGCGCCACGCCTAGGCGGGCGAGGACGCGCGCCCGCAGCGCCCCCCGCTCGGTCGATCGAAGCACATGGGCGGCCTCTTCCAGCAGCGAGATCTGCAAGGCGTCGTTCCTCGGGACCTCGAAGCCGCCTCGCCCGGAGCCAAGCCCCAGCGCAGCGCGTGCCAGCTGATCGGCGTCGCCGCGTTGGCGGGCAACGACCGCCGCCTGGCGGAACGCCTCACGCGCCTCGGGAAGGTCGCCCGCGGCGACAGACGCCTCGCCGCGGCGGATCAACAGATCGCCCTCCCGGTCGAGCGAGGTCACCAGCCCGAGCGCACGGCCGTACCAGTCGGCCGCGTCCTCATAGGCAAGGTCGGCGAAGCACTGCTCGGCTGCCCGCACCGCCCACTCGATGGCTGCCGTGTCGTCGTCTCCCGTCGCCGCGCGCAGCCGGTGGTGGGCGATCTCGCTGACGCGACCGCCGGACTCCTCCAGGACCGTCGCGACGTGATCGTGCAGCGCGTTGCACGTGCCGAGGCCGAGCCGCTCGTACAGCACCTCCTGGACCAGTACGTGGACGAACGCGAACCGGGGTCGGCTGCGATCGCGACGGACCAGCTGCACGGCCACCGCCTCGTCCAACGCACGTGCGACGTCGCTCGACGCTGCGCCAGCGGCGCGCTCCAGCACGAGCAGATCGAACTCCGCGCCGATGACGGCCGCGACGGACAGCACCGCGACTGCGTCGGGCGACAGCTCGTCGAGACGCCGGCCGACGACGGCCCACACGCCCATCGGCACGCCGCTCGCAACGCGAGTCCGCGACAACATCGCGACCAGCTCGTTGACGAATAGGGGGTTGCCGCCGCTGCGCCGCTGCAGCAGCGCCGCAGGTGGCAGCGTCACCTCTTCGCCGGCAAGCGCCCGAGCGAGCGTCTCGACGTCCTCGTCGTCCAGACCGTCCAGGTGGACGTGGCGAGCCAGGCTGCCGAGGTCGCCGATCGACGCGTGCAGCGCGCCGTCGGCCCCCAGCTCGCGTTCGCGCACCGTGGCGATCACGACCACGTCTCGGCAGCGGCGGTCACGGGCGAGGAACTGCAGCAACCGGATCGAGCTGGTGTCCGCCCACTGCAGGTCGTCGATGACCAGCACCAATGGGGCCCGCGTTGCCGCAGCCGACGCCAGCGCATCGGCGACGGCGTCGAACAGGGCGAACCGGGCGTCCGGTTCGTCGGAGGCTGCGAACAGCGCGGGCGTCGTCACTAGCAGCTGGCGCCAGGGCCAGAACGCCGGCGCCCCGTCGCCCTGCCAGCAGTTCGCCCAGCGCGCCTCGTGACCGGTCACCGCTTCGGCGACCAGCCTCGTCTTGCCGATGCCCGGCTCGCCGGCGACGACGACCACCCGCCCGTCGCCGGAGCCTGCCGCCTCGATCGCGGTCGCCAAGACGCGCAGTGCGTCACGACGACCCACGAACGGCCCGCTCATCACGCCAATCGTGCCAGAGTCACCACCAACAGGCCTGGGAGCGCGACGCCAGCGCCGTCACGGCGACGAGGACGGCGGAGCGAGATCGTCGGCTGCTGGCAGATGCCGAGGATCTACCCACCAGTCAGTAGGCCGCGAGCGCCGGCCCGGTCACACGAGCACCGAACTTCGACCCGGCGGGAGTCCGCTAATCGCGTCCTGTAATCGCGTCGTCCACCGCCCTCGAACGCCGGGTGGCGGACGCGCTGTGCCGGGAGACGTCTGCCATTCGTCGCTGCGTCTCGGGGATACCGAAGCGCCGGTGCACCCGATGGGCATCGTGGTCGCGTCGTTCTGTGCCGGGCGGGTTCTGTGTACCGATCGGTGCTTCGGGGGGAATGGCCCGTGTCGGTCAGGGCGACGGTGCCCGTTCGACGTGCCACATCGTGTCGTCGGGTGGGGTGTAGCTGCAGTACAGCCCGGTGGTGACCGACGCGCGGAGGTGTCGACCGAGTTCTGGGTGGGCGTCGGCGAGCTGGCGGATGGTGCTGCGCAACCGTTGCGTGACTGCCGTGCGGGCCCGCTCGGCGGTCCCGGATGCCCGCCGCGTGCGGCCACCGCGGCCGATGGCCGCTGTGAGGTGGTCCACGAGTGCGTCGAGCTCGGTCTGGGCGCGCTCGGCGCGGGCGAGGTCGTGGGCCATCTCGGCGTCGTCGAGCTCTTCTTGCAGGTCGCGGATGCGGGTCTCGTAGGCGCGCCGGGCGGCGGCGTCGATCACGTCGCCGGTGGAGGCCTCCTGCGCGCCTGCCCCGGTGAGGTCGAGGCAGTGGTGCTCGCGGGTCGGCGAGGCCAGCAGCACTGCGAGGTCGGCGACGCCCTTGGAGGCGCGGACTGTGACAACTCGACCGCGGTAGCCCACCTCCCATACCGGCCCACGCTCGACGAGTGACGGCGACGCCTCATCCGTCCCGGGCGCCCGGTCGGGAGGGGCGGCATCAGCGACGGGGGGCGAGGAGGCGAGGAGGCGGACGACGACGGCGATGGCCTCTCGCCGGGGCAGAGGTGGTGCGGCGCTGGCCGGGAGTGGGGCGAGGTCGTAGCCGGCGCCCACGAGGGTTGCCGTCGGCAGCGCCGCCGCCGTGCTCGCGAGCTGTGCCCAGGAGGCGTCACCGATCCGATTGGCGAGCACCGCCGCGACGTCGACGACGAGACGGGCGTGTGAGATGGCGCCTCGCTCGAGCACGTCGTCGAGAAGCTCGGCGACGGTCGCGGCGCGCCGCGTCGACGTCGTCGAGGAGGAGTTCGCCGAATGCGCGTGATCGAAGGTTGACCGCGATGCCGATCGGATAGTCGATGAGCCGCGACATCTCGAGCGCGCCCGCGATCACCTCGAGCGCCGAGGCGGGATCGACCCGCAGACGCACCCAGCCCAGGCACGACCGCGCCCATGCCTCGTTGACGACCGACCCGATGCGGACCGACTCGTCGACGCTGGCACGGAGCGCTTGGAGCGCCTCCTCGATGAGCCCGTCGTCGGCCGACACCTGCGCGTGGGCGACGTCGAGCTCGATGGCCATCGCTGGCATGTCGAGCTGCCTGGCCACGTCGGCGCCCTCGCGGAATGCCGCCAGCGCTCCTGGAACGTCGCCCACAGCGCGACGGGCCTGACCGAGGACCCGCCTCAGTGTCACGACAGCCAACGACGGCGTGGCAAGCGAGGACAACGTCGACTCGGCAAGTGCGATGGCACGGTGCGGCTCGCCCGCCACGTATTCCGCCGTCGCCAGTGTGGCGACGGCGGCGCCGGCGACCGCGCTCTCGTCGAATGGCCAGCGTTCGATCGTCTGGCGCCCGAGCATCACCACGTCGTCGGCGCGGCCCTGATGCACGACCGCCCACATTGACGCGCACAGCCGCCACGCACGCTGCGGGTCGGTGTCGTGACGATTGCACCAGCGCAGCGCCTCGGCGAGGTCGTCGTACGCTCGCACCATCTCGCGCACCATCTCCGGGCGCCACGCGGTCGTCGAGCCGCGCAGCGTCTCGCGAGCGCGCTGCAGCGCCTGATCGGCAAATCGGTCGAAGACGGCGTCGCGCCCACCCCGCTCCTCGAGCCGGTCCAGCGCGAACCGCCGCACGCTCTCCAGCACCCGGTACCGCGTCGAGCGGCCGGACGTGTCGGCCACCACCAGCGAGGCATGCACAAGCTCGTCGACCAGGACGTCGAAGCGCCGGTGCTCGCCGTCGAAGCCCGCCAGTCGGCGGGCGGCGACCACATCGAACGGCCCGGCGAACACAGCGAGCTGTTCGAGCAGCTCGCGCTCGTTCTGGCCGAGGAGGTCGTAGGACCATCGGATCGTCTCGGCCACGCCGCTGTGGCGCGTCGCCCCGCGGAACCTCGGTCGATCCAGCACGTCAGTGCCCTGCCGGAGGCGTGCGGCAATCTCGGCAGGACTCATCGTGCGTGCTCGCGCAGCGGCTATCTCGAGCGCAAGCGGGAGCCCGTCCAGCCGCCCGCACAGGTCCACGACGGCATCGAGGTCGCCGCCGTCGATGTTCACCCCGGCCTCCCGGGCGCGTTCGAGGAACAGCTCCACCGCCGGCCACACCAGCGGATCGGGGGTGCCGATTGGCGGCACTTCGAATGGCGCCAGCGCGACCACGGACTCGCCGGGCAGCTCCAGCGGCGACCGGCTGGTGGCCAGCACGGTCGGTTGCTCGCAGACCTCGAGGATGCCCCCGATCGTGCGGGCCGCCGCCTCCAGGAGGTGCTCACAGTTGTCGACAAGCAGCAGCACCTTGCGATCGCCGGGCGCGTCCAGCAACGCCTGGAACGACTCGAAGCCGAGCTGCGCCGCCAGCGCGCCCGGGACGGCGTCGGCATCATCGACGCGGGTCAAGTCCACGCTGCGCGCGCCGAGCGCGAACCGATCCGCGGCCCGCGCCACCGCCTCGTTGGCGAGTGCCGTCTTGCCGACCCCGCCCGGCCCGATCACCGTGACGAGACGCCCGGCCTGTAGCCGGTGGTCGACGTCGTCGAGCTCGTGGTCACGACCAACTAGCCGCATCCCCATCACGGCGCCAGCCTACGGAACACGCGACCGGCCGGCCGGAGCGGTTGCGGCACCGCCCGACCGGCCCGGACAGGATCACACCACGGGCACCGTCGAGGTGCACGCCCACGAGGCGCGGTTCATGTGTGTCGTGTGGATCGTCACCACGAACTTCGCGTTGCCGAGACCCTCACAGATCAGTCGCTCGGCCTCGAAGCCCTTGTTGGCACGCGCGCCCTGGCAGCGGGAGATCGCGTACGGACTGTTGACTGGCAGGCCGCCGCGGGCCTCGCACAGCTCCTTGAGCGCATCCAGCGCGCTCTCGTTGGTGGACGACGCGTCGGCGGCGCCAGCGGTGAAGAACGCCAAACCGCCTGCGGCGGCGGTGGCGACGATGAACTTGCGGATGGACATGTCGGGTGCTCCTTGGTGTGAGTTTGACGTGGCCGTGGTCGACCACACCCCTGTTGCGTGACAGCCGACCTCACGTCGTGCGATCCGAACTCACGCCTCACGTACGACACCGACGACCGGCCATCCGCCGGCCCCGACAAGGAGGAATACCATGATGCTTCCCCAACTCACTGCACCGCTGACGGTCACCGACGGCGGGCTCGAGACAGTGCTCGTCTACCAGCACGGGATCGAACTGCCCGACTTCGCCGCCTTCCCGCTGCTCGACACCGAACCCGGTCGCGTCGCGCTCGCCGCCTACTACGAGGCGTACCTCGCGATCGGACGCCGGCTTGGCATCCCGGTTGTGGTCGACACGCCGACCTGGCGGGCGAACCTGGACTGGGGCGCCCGCCTCGGCTACGACGCGATCCGGCTCGCCGCCATCAACCGGCGCGCCGTCGAGTTCGTACGAGAGCTGGCGACCAGCGGCCCCGGCGGGCCCGTGCAACACGTCATCGACGGCGTAGTCGGCCCGCGCGGCGACGGCTACGTCATCGGCGACACCATGTCAGCATCCGAGGCGGCGGCATACCACGGCCTGCAGGCACGCGCCTTCGCGGAGGCCGGCGCAGCGATGATGACCGGCATCACGATGACCTACGTCGACGAGGCGATCGGCGTAACCCGAGCCGCCAGCTCGGTCGGTCTGCCAGTCGTGATCTCATTCACGGTGGAAACCAACGGCACCCTGCCGTCGGGCGAGCAGCTCGCCGATGCGATCGCTCGCTCGGACGACGCGACCGACGGCGCACCCGTCTACTACATGGTCAACTGCGCCCACCCGACGCACTTCGCCGAGCAGCTCTCAACGGGCGCCGAGTGGCTGCCACGGATCAAGGCGATCCGCGCCAACGCCTCGCGCTGCAGCCACGCCGAGCTCGACGTGGCGACCGAGCTCGACCGCGGCGACGTCACCAATCTCGCCGGTTGGTACGGGCAGTTGCACTCGATCCTGCCCGACCTAAGGGTGGTCGGCGGCTGCTGCGGCACCGACCACGAACACGTCACGGCCATCGCCGAGGCGCTGATCGGGGTGCGGTCGTGAAGGCCCGCGACCTCTTCCCAGTGCGCTGACCCACACCGAGTCGTACGCCACCGCCAGGCGCACCGGGTGGTCGTCAACGGCACGTTCAGCGACGCTCCGGCAGCACGGCTCGCGTCAACCCGGCGCACGACGCCCCGGCCAGGATGAAGACCGCCCCCGTCTGGTTCGCGCTGACGAGCCACTCGACGTCACCGCACAGATCATGCACGGGCGGGGTATCCGATACCGACGCGTGATAATGCCGGACGCCAGCGTCCTGTACCGCCGGTTCGCGAGCACGCCTACGCGCCGTTCGGCTCGCGTTGCCAACACGCTGACGTGCGTCGTTCTGCGCTCGCACTTCGGTGCGCGCGTTCGGTGCGGATCGCGTATCTGGACCACGACGCGGAACGGCAGTTCGGTATTGATGCCGACGTCGCTTGTCGTTGGGCTGGCGCATCGAGGCAGGCGCACCGTGGGAACCCGCGACGAGCTGCACACGACTTAGTGGGGGCCCCGAGGCGCGTGCGGCGGATCAACTACTTGCCGCGCTGAAGCGGCCATGGTAAGACGTCAGATCGCCGGGCGGAACTTTCTCTGCCCGAACGAGCGGACGGAGATCGACGTGACGCGACGGTGCCTGTTGGCGTTGAGCGGGGTTGCCCTGGTCGGAGCGGCCTTGTCCGGCCCGGCGGTGGTGCGAGCGGCACCGCCGGTGTCGGAACGAATCGTCGTGGACGATGAGTTCGAGGACGAGCTCCTGTCGGAGGAGTGTGGCGTGCCCGTGACGACTCGAATCCAGGGCCACATCATCTTGCGAACCTTCGACGAAGGCGGGTCCGGCGTCGTCTCGCTGAACACGATCAATTTGGCCCTGACGGCAACGGCCGGCGATCGGACCTTCCGATTCCGCGATGTGGGCGCCGATCTCGTGCGGATCGAACCTGACGGCACTGCCATCCTGCAGATCATCGGCCAGGTCCCGGCCGGCTTCGCGGGGGTCCTCAAGATCGACCTCGACACCGGTGAAGCCATCCTCGAGCCACGCGACCGGAGCGAGTGGCAGATCGAGCGAGCCTGCACGGCCCTGACCGGCTGAGGCTCCGCGACCTCCAGCCAGTCCCCGAACAACCCGCACCTAATGCCCGCTCCGCGCTCGTTCTGTCGAGCGGAATGAGTGTTCGAGCTGTCTAGTTTCGGGTGCTTCACCCGGTGCGGGAGCTCGCATCGATGGTCGTGTTCCTGCTTTCGTGAGAGGAACACATGATGATCACATCAACTTTGTCGGTGGAGCGCCGTGCTGATGGCGTGTTGAGCGATGTCGAGCAGCAGCGTTGCTCGGCTTCCTGGGCGGCTACTCGGGTCTCACGCGTGACGCCTACGCGTTGGATCTGCGTCAATTCGCGGCGTGGTGCCAGCAACGCCAGCTGGCACTGTTCGATGTCGCCCGTCATGACATCGAAGGCTTCGCCCGTCAGCTCGAGGAGCGCGGTCGGGCGCGGGCGACGATCTCGCGGCGTTTGTGCACGATCACCTCGTTGTACCGCTACGCCGTCGAGGAGGGTCTGTTGGATCGCTCCCCGGCCGTGCATGTGCGTCGACCGCGTCTTGACTACGAGTCCAACGCCACCGGCTTGGATCGCAACGAGGTTGGGGCGATGCTGGTCACCGCCGGCCTCGCCGGTGCGCGACTCGTCGACGGGTTGCTTCGCTACGGGCCGAAGGAGAACTTCCGCGGGACCGACACATTCACCTACACGATCAGCGACGGGAACGGATGGACGGCCACCGCGATCGTCACGGTGACCGTGACGAAATAGCGGCGGGCTCCTCCACCGAGCCGACTCCAGCCAACCGCGACGGCAGCCTCCATGAAACCCGGAGCGCATCGTCAAGCACCGCCGACTCGTCCGGGCGTCGGGGCTCAAACAGGCTCATCCGGCTGAGACCGTAGCTCGATGGCGGCGACGGCGTCAGCCGACTTGGACCGTGCCTGCATCACCGTCGACTTGGAGGATCGTTCCGTCGCTGACGGCGGTGATGGCGGGAACGCTGAGTACGGCGGGGATGCCAAGCTCGCGTGCGACGATCGCGGCGTGACTCTGCACGGCTCCGGTGTCGCACACGACAGCGGCCGCGGTGAGGAAGAGTGGTGTCCAGGAGGGGTCGGTGATCGCACAAACCAGGACTTCGCCCGGCTCGAGGCCACGTGGATCGTTCGGGTCGTGGATGACGTGGGCGGGGCCCGATGCGCGCCCGCCGCTGACGGCGATGCCCGAGAGCACGGAGCCTGCCGCCGGGACGTCCGGCTCGGCTTCGCCGCGTTGCGTCCAAGTCGATGGGTCCGGGATGTTGCCGTCGAACCATTCCGGAGGTAAGCGCTCGTCGAGATAGCGATGTTGTTCGGCGCGTTCAGTGATCGTGTCGGCGAACTGGTCGGGGTCGGCGACGAACGCTGGCAGTTCGCTCGCGGTGACACAGAACGCGGTGCGCACATCGGTTGGTCCGCCGCGCCGCGCGCGCGCGTCGTACGAGCTCATGCAACGCCAACCGCGCCCCCAGGTTCTCCAGGACGAGAATGTCTTTCGCCCGTTCACGCCCGATCGATCCCTGTCGGGAGACGCGAGCGCAACGCTGTGCCATCCAGCGCCAGTGGCGCGGCAACAGCTCGACCGCTTGCGTGAGGGCGTCGTCAGCATCGGCGGCGAGACGGCGGGCGATGGCCACGGGGTCGCTATTGGCGGGCGTGCGGCGCAGCCGATCGATGAGTGCATAGACCGGTGACGGATCCATAGCCCACGCGGGCGTCGCCAGTTCGTACTCGTCGTTGCCTCGATGGCCATGGTCGGCCAGGAAGCCATCGATGCCCGCCTTCAATGGACTGTCCTGCGTGCGAATCGCGATCTCGTCGAGTCCGTCATCGAATGCAGCCGACACCCTCTCGTCGCCAGTCACCAGGCGGCTGAGTGCCCACACCCGTTGCGCAAGCTGGGCCGAATCGATGTCGCCGGTGCCGCCCACGATGCGGTTGGCCAGACCGACCGGCATGCCCGGACGATCAAGTGCGCGATCGAGCAGACCTCGAGGCGCGGCAGCCAGCCCACTGAAGAACAGCAGGCGCTTCATGCTGGCGCCGATACGCGGCGGGTACGTCTCCAACCACTCGAGCAGTTGTTCGTCGGAGGCATCGTTCAGGTCGGGCAACGTCGTCAACCACGCCCGCGCGTCGACCCGAGCCCGGGCCAGTGGTTCGAGGTCGGGCGAGCGCATCATCTTCAGCAAATAGCGCGTGAGGCGAAGGGATGCCCGCACGCTGCGATCACCCTTGGCGCGCCGGTAGGGCGGCATGTCGGTCGCGCTGCCCATGACCTGCTCGTCGGCATCGCTGGCAGACATGCCCGGCATGCGGACACCGAACAGCCGCATCGCGGAAGCATTCATGTACAGGTAGCCACCGAACACACCCGTTCCGACCGACGGGCCTACGACCTCATCAGGCCGCAGCACACCCATCTCGACAAAGAGGTCGACCTGCCCCTTCTGAATCGCATCTCCGATCAACGTGCCGGTCAGCGCCGTCATCACGTGGGGAAAGACCTCGCCGACGTTGCCGCGCGTGTACAGAGTGAAACGTTCGTTAGGTTCATTGTCCGCCACCCAAATTCGGTCCACGACCGAGTGTTGCAGGTGCTGGCGACCACACGTCGTGCCCGCCCCGCACAAACATCGGCGCATACTCCCATCGGCGGCGGCGAGTAGCCCCGAACGACGCCTCTTTGTGTGATCTCTAAAGGAGCCGGGCATGTCAAGGGGGGTCTCGCCGGAGGCGAGTCCGACCTTCGAGCGCGTTGGTTGAGACCGGCGTCGATGCTGTTCGGTGTGGTCGGTTTGATGGTGCCCCACCAGATGTGGCTTGTTGGCGGCTTCGCCAGCGTCCCTGGGTGCCACAAGGGCATCGCGTTCGAAGCACAGCGCTCAGGCGATCAGCGAGGCCGGGTTGTCGTGCGCACAGTTGCGATCGCGGCTCCGCGGACGACGAGGCTCGTGGCGTCGGGGCAGGTTGTGCGGCATCACCTCGAGCGGACCGGCGAGGCAGAAACTCGCGGGGACGTTTGGCGTGACGCGCTTGGCACAGCGACACACGCTTGGTACCCCTGACTCGGGTCGTGTGAGGTCATGGGGTCGGGTGGCGCCGGGTGGCATGGCGCCGTCGATCAGAGGTCTTTCCATCTCGCGGTCAGTTCGGTGCGGTTGCTGGTCGCCGTCTTGGCGTAGACGTGGGTGAGGTGGGTCTTCACTGTGGCGGGGGACATGAGCAGGCGGCGGGCGACGTCTTCGTTCGTGCATCCTTCGGCAACGAGTTCGACGACCTTGGTCTCGGTCGGCGTCAGGCTGCGCCAACCGTGCGATGGCCGGCCTCGCGCGCCACGTGTTCGCTGCGCGTACTCGACTGCTTCGGACAGGGTCAGTGCTGCGCCTTCGGCGAAGCCTGCCGGCTCCCGATCGGGAAGGGTCGCGACCAGCGCGTCAACGGTGGCTGGGTCGGGAACCATCCGCGCCGCGTAGCCGATCCTATCACGGTGCCCTGAAGCAGCACCGAGGAGGCGAGCCGCTGTCACGATGTCATTTCGACCGGCTGCTGCCTCAGCCAGCAGTTCGAGTCCGTCGATCGTGAGCAGCACGAATTCGTGACGGTGAGCGCTCGTCACGAGGTCATGTGCGTGGACCGCGATCTGGCTGGGCTGCCCGTCAGCTCGTGCCACCAATGCCTGAGCCTGGTGGAAGTCGGCGACAGCGAGCGGGACGTCGTCGAGGTGCTCGATCGACGCCTGGAACTCCGCGATGTACGGATCGACCTCGTCGCGATGGCCGGTGGCGAGCAACGACAGCACGAGCAGCTGGAACGGTGCGCTGCGCGTGCCCGGCGCACCGGGCGACTGGGAGTAGGCGGCGCGCGCCATCGCCACGGCTTCCTCGGGCCGACCGTCGACAAGCAACGTGTGGCAACGGATTACCAGGCCCGGGCCGACGAGCAGTGGCGGGAGCTCGGATCGGTTCAGGGCGGTTGCTTGGCGGAGGAGCTCACCGTCGTCCATCACGTGAGCGAGGCGGGCGATGACACTTCCGGACACGACCGCGGTGACGGACTGCCGCTCGGGTCGGATGGCGAGGGCGAGGCGCCGGGCTTCGTCGAGCTCGCCTTGCTCGACGAGGGCGCTCATCCACGCGGCGTAGATCATGCTCGAGTTCTCGCTGGTCAGGTCCTCGCCGTGTTCCGCCAGCGCCGCCCGCACGAAATCGACCACGCTGGTGATCTCGTCAAACCGGCCGACGACCATCAGATGGGGCGACAGGATGCGGGCCTGCAGGACGGCACCAAACTGGTCGCCGTCATCAATGGCGTCGCGGATGCCCCGTTGAAGACCCCCGACATCGCCGACGTCGAGCGCCTCACGCGACGCCGCGAAGGTCGCCAGCATCCGAGCGGTCGCGCGGTCACCCGGCGTCAGCAGGGCGGCGGCGCGCTCGACGAGCTCGGCGTGATCCGGGCGGCCCAGGTAGAACGAGGACCAGACCAGTCCGGCGACGGCGGTCGCCCACTCGGATGAGGGATCGACGTCGGCCCGGTTCGCGATCCAGTCGTACTGTCGCGACATCTCGGCGAAGTGACCGAAGTGCTGGCGGATCCATCCGAGTCCCCGGGTAATGCGATACACGTGGATCGGCGAGTTGTCGTACGCCCAGTCGAGCGCGGCGAGGACGTCGTGGACGACGGGATGCGAGCTGTCGAACGAGAACCCGTGGACGCCGCGGTCGGCTGCCTCGCACCACCGCGCGAACCATTCGCAGTGACGGGCCCGCGTCTGCAGGAGCTCATGGGCGTCGCGCAAACGGTCGAGGCCGAACTGGCGGAGCGTCTCCAGGAGGCGGTAGTGGCCGGTCTCGTCGTCGAGTTGGACGAGGCTCTTGTCGACGAGCCGGCCGATGAGGTCGAGCACCTCGAACTCGTCAACGAGCGCTCCGTCGGTAGCGACAACCTCGGCTGCGTCGAGGGGGAAGGGGCCTTGGAACACGGCGAGGCGGCGAAGCAGCGCCCGCTCGGTCTCGTCGAGAAGGTCGTAGCTCCAAGCGATCGACGCGAGGAGCGTCTGCTGTCGGGCCAGCGCGGTGCGTGCACCGCCGGTCAGCAAGCGGAACGCGTCGTCGAGACCTCGAGCGAGCCGGTCGAGCGGCAGGGATCGGGCTCGGGCTGCGGCGAGCTCGAGTGCGAGCGGGATGCCGTCGAGCCGAGCGCAAATGGCGACGATCGTGGGCACCGTCCGATCGTCGACCACCAGGTTCCCTCGCGCCTGACGCGCTCGGTCGAGGAAGAGGCGGGCGGCATCGAACGATTGGAGACGCTCGAGGGTGAGGCGTTCCGATGGACTTCGGCACGGCGAGGGACGGCACGCGGAACACGGTCTCGCCGGGTACGCCGAGGGGCTCGCGACTCGTGACGAGGACATGCGTTTCCGGACACCCCAAGAGGATCGTCTCGACCATGCGCGCCGCGTCGTCGATGACGTGTTCCGCGTTGTCGACGACCACCAGGACAGCACCCTGACCCCGCAGGTGGGCGACCACGTCACCCACCAGATCGCCGCTCGACGGCGACGGCAGGCCGATCGAGGCCGCGATGCGGTCAGGGACCTGTGACCCGACCGCAACCGGCGCCAGTTCAGCCCACCAGACCCCGCCCGGATGGTGATCGACGAGCTCGCCGGCCACGTGCACCGCCAGCCGGGTCTTGCCACACCCCCCCGAGCCCGTGAGGGTGACCAGGCGTTGGTCATGGATAAGCGACGCGACCGCCTCCAGCTCGACGCTGCGGCCGATGAAGCTGGTGGTGGGCGTCGGCAGGTTGTTCGGCGTCGCCTCGAGCGAGCGCAGAGCGGGGAAGTCGCGGCGCAGTTCAGGGTGCGCGAGCTGCCACACGCGCTCGGGGCGAGACAGGTCCCGCAATCGGGCCAGGCCCAGGTCGACGAGCGCCGCGCCCTCGGGCAGGTCGTCGAACACCAATGCGGCGGTCGATTCGGAGACGAGCACCTGGCCGCCATGACCGCAGGCCCTCAGCCGTGCGCACCGGATGATGGTACGGCCCACGTAGTTGCCCTCGTCACGCAGCTGCGCTTCACCGGTGTGGATGGCCATGCGTACCGGCAACCCGTCGAGCTTCTCGTCCAATTGCCGTTGTGCATCGAGCGCGGCCCGCAGCGGTCCTTCGCCGTGGCGAACGCGGCGACGATGATTTTTCGTCCAATTGCCGTTGTGCATCGAGCGTGGCCCGCGAGCGCGTCCTTCGCCGTGGCGAACGCGGCGACGATGGAGTCGCCCTCGCCCTGCTCCACCGGCCGCACACCACCTGCTGCGCCCACGGCGGCGTCCAGGATCTCGTAGTGGCGGGCGATCGCAGCGGCCGTTTCGTCCTGATTCGCCTCCCACAGACGCGTCGAGCCCTCAACGTCGGTCAGTAAGAACGTGACGGTCCCGACCGGTAACACACCCGACGCCCAGTCGCCCACGTCCTCAGTCTGCACGACGAACCAGCGGGCCGATGATGCGAACCGGTCAGCACTCACCGGACACCAATCGCGACGGTGATGTAGCCCGCGCCCGGCGGCGTACATGTCGGAGCTCGGGCGCCGCCCGCTCGTTGACGTAAACATCGAACGACCAGCTCGTGCTCCCGCCTCGGACGAGCCGACTTCGGACAGCCGACGAGCAAATCTTTGAGTGTGGATTGGTACAGGACGCGCCCGCACTCAGAAAGTGACGTGAAGCAAGCTGCGTTGAGGCCACCGTTCAGGCGCACGACCGTGGCGCCCATCCCGCCGTCCCCGTGATCGAGCAACATCGGCATACCGGCTCACGCTTGATTCGGGCAAGCGTCGGGCCGACACGGACAGCGTCTCGGCTCGAGGATTGCGGCCGCGGTTCCGCTCGGCGCAAGGCCACGAACCAATGGCTCGGTGCGAACGTCATCGGGCTGACGGCCGTCACCCACCGTTTCGCGTGGATTCGACCGCTTTGGTGGTCGCACGCGCGGGGGCTGGCCGGCGCAGACTCGGCTGGCCCTCACGTTGTGGGAATCGACGGTGGAGGTGACGACGCTCAAGGGCTGGCCGGGCAGGCAGGACGGGTGAGCGCTGACACGGTGTGAGCGAAGGCCCGGCAGCGGGCGGGCTCAGGCTGTGTGTCATCGGCCAACACGTCTACGGCAACTGATGCGATGCCGAGCCTGCGGGCCACGGCGACGAGGGTGTCCACCTCGCGTGCGGCGGCGGTCAAGGCCGTGCTCATCTGATGCGTTGACCCACGAAGGCGGTCCAGCGGGCGAATCCGGCGGTCCCCGGACAACGGTTGTCCCACGTGAAGTGGACGACAGCGGGCGCGGCGGCGACGTCGGACGCTCGGCGCCAACGTCGTCGGGCCGCGGGGGTGCGGACGGTTGCGATGGTGGATGGCTGTACCTCGGGAAAGTGCTTCGGTAACAAGCATGGTGGTGGTCGTCTTTCCGGTCGGGTACCCGTCGCAGTTGGCAGGCACTGCGACGACGATGCGCCCGACGCTCCAATCGAACATCGCCCGGAAGTCGGATGTGGCAAGCGGGCAGGTCGTACACGGACCGTCGTCGCTGGCGGACGGGACCTGTGTTCCGGTGCCGTTACTGTCCGCCAGCCCGGGATCGGGGCCAGCGCGCCCGCCAGGCGTAGTTCGCCTCGTCACGCAGCTGGGCGTCGTCGGTGCGCAACACCATCCGCGGCCGCAACCGGGAACCTCGTCGCGTCGGCGCCGCGGTGCGGTGCCTTCACGCAGCTGTGCGGACGTTCATTCGACGTGGCGGTGTGCTTCGGCTGCGAGCTCGGTGCGGTTCGTGAGGCCGAGTTTCGCGAAGACGTGGGTGAGATGGCTCTTGACCGTGGCCGTGCCCATCAACAGCTGCGCACCGATCTGTGAGTTGGTGAGACCTTCGGCGACGAGCTCGATGACTTTGTGTTCGGTCGGAGTCAGGCTGTTCCAGCCGTGTGTTGGCCGGTGTCGTTCGCCGCGGGCTCGCTGTGCCAGTTCGACGGCGTGATTGATCGAGAGCGCCGTTCCTTCGGCGAACGCCACTGGTTCACCGGTCGCCACCTGATGCTGTCGCTCGATCGCCAGGTCCGGCTCGGCTCGGATGCGTGCGGTGTACCCGATCCGCCGGCGTTCAGTGGACGTGGCACCGAGCAGTCTCGCCGCGAGAACGTCGTTGCCGCGCCGGCTCGCGACCTCGGCAACGAGCTCGAGCGCGTCGATTCGCATCAGCGCGAAACCGTGCGTGTCTGCGACGTCGAGCAAAGCATGTGCCTCGTCGACGGCGGGCCCGTCGCGGCCCGTCGCGAGGTGGACCAGGGCGCCGCTGAGATGGAACGTCGCGGATTGGAGGGGACGCCGACCGAGCCGCTCGACCACGCCTCCCCAGTTGGACACATGGGTACGGGCCTCGTCGATCCGTCCACATGCGAGCAGCGCGGTCGTGACCAACGGACTGAACAGCCCCTGCAGGGCGCCGTTACGACTGTTGCCGTGCCAGCCGCGAAGACCGCTGTCGGCGGCGTCGGACCAGCGTCGGTCGAGCCGGGCCACCATGCTGTCGAGGTAGTGCACGACGGGTACGAAGGTGCGCGGAACCTCCCGGCCGACGTCGGACGCGGCTTGAAGGACGCGGGCACCGTCGCCGGTCATCGTGGCCAAGTAGGCCACGTGGCAGGCAATCGGAACCGCCCAGTTCGAACGACTCGCGCGCATCGTGGCGGCGAGTTCGTCTGCGGCGACGAAGTCCCCCGTGAGCACAGCGAGCTCGAGCGCTGCCTGCGATGCGAAGCCGGACACGCCAGGGTCGAGTTCGGTCTCGTGCCGGCGCAGCACGACCTCCACCTGGTCGAGGAATCGACGCGCCTCGGAGAAGTAGCCGCTGCGCGTCGCCACGAGGGCCATCGAACCGGCGGCGGCGAGGACAGTCAGGTCGTCGCCGGCGTCGACGGCTTCGGCGGCGATGGTCGCCATCTCCGAGTCGTCGCCTTCGGATCTGGGCGAGGAACGCGAGCGGGAAGGCGAGGATCCGGTGATGGAAGCGGTCGGCTGGGTCGAGCGCCGCACGGGCGTCGGCACATATCGCCAACAAGTCAGCGCGGCGGGCGATGGACGCGGCAAGTGCGGTGCCCGCGACCCCGATGGCCCAGCTCGCTGGGTCGCTGCTCCTGTCGAAGTGGATCAGCCAATCGCACTGACGGTCGAGGGAGGCGGATGCGCCGAGGTCCGGCCGGAAGTACGCCAACCCGGCGCAGATCCGGGCCGCGGTGGCCGGGTCGGAGTCGTAGCTCCACTCCAGGGCCGCAACGGCGTCGGGCATGTCCGCCCTCAACGGCTCTGACCCGAGACCGTGGGTGCCCCTTCCGACTTGTTCGCTCCATTCGGCGAACCAGCGGGCGTGCCGGTGGCGGGTCGCCGCCAGCTCGCCGGCTTCGCGGAGACGGTCGAGCGCGAACTGACGGATCGTGTCGAGCAAGCCGTAGCGGCCCGATTCGTCGTAGAGCTGCACCAACGACTTGTCGACGAGGCGAGCGACGACGTCGAGTACCGCGACCGGTTCGACCACATCGTCGGAGGTGACCGCCTCGGCAGCGTCGAGCGTGAACCGGGATTGGAACACACCCAATCGACGAAACACTCTCCGCTCGATATCGGTCAGCGAATCGACACTCCACGCGATCGAAGCGAGCAGGGTCTGTTGGCGGGGCAGCACGGTGCGGGCGCCTCCGGTGAGCAACCGGAACGCGTCGGCAAGGCCGAGCGCGAGTCGGTCGAGTGGCAGTGAGCGGGTGCGCGCCGCAGCCAGCTCAATGGCAAGGGGGATGCCGTCGAGCCGAGCACAGATCGACGCGATATGTGGCGCGACGCGATCATCGATGACCAAGTTGGGGTGCGCGCTGTGGGCTCGCTCGATGAACAACCGGACCGAATCGAAGGTTGTCAATGTCTCGATCGACATCGAATCCGATGACGACGGGACGGTCAGCGACGGCACCCGCCACACCACTTCGCCAGGCACCCCGAGCGGCTCACGGCTCGTCACCAACAGGCGCAACCCCGGACACTCGGCCAGCAGTCGCTGAGCCACCGCAGCGGAGGCATCGACCACGTGTTCCGCGTTGTCCAACACGACGAGCGCACGTCCGGAATCACGCCAGTGACCAATGAGCTGATCGAGCGGATCGACAGCGGCCATGAGGACAAGTCGGGCCGACGCGGCGATCCGCTCGACGACCTCCGACGCCGACCCGATCGAGGCAAGTTCCACCCACCACGTCCCGTCTGGGTGGAGATCCACCGCGACGGCCGCGACTTGCAACGCGAGACGGGTCTTGCCCGATCCACCAGAACCGGCCAGAGTGATCAACCGCTGCGTGTGCACCAAGTCGAGCACTGCCTGCTGCTCGGCGTCGCGCCCAACGAACGACGTCAACGGAGTCGGCAGGTTGTGCGGCGCACCGTCAAGGGTGCGCAGCGGCGGGAACGTCGAGCGCAAGTCCGGGTGGACCAGCTGCCACACGTGTTCCGCACGCGACAGATCACGCAGCCGGGCGACTCCAAGACTGACTAGCCCGAGATCCGGCGGCAGATCATCGGCGACCAACACCGCAGCCGCCTCCGAGACCAGGATCTGGCCGCCATGACCACACGACCGCAACCGGGCGCAGCGGATCACGGTTCGCCCGACATAGTTGCCGTCGTCGCGTGGCTGCGCCTCCCCGGTGTGCACCGCGATACGGACCGCGAGCCAAGGCAGGTCTGCCTGGAGGCGTCGTTGGGCAGCCGCGGCTGCCTGCACGGCATCGGCGACACGGGCGAACACGCCGACCACACTGTCGCCCTCACCCTGCTCGACAGGACGCAAGCCGCCAAACTCAGCGATGGCATCGCCGAGAATCTCGTAGTGGCGCAAAACCGCGTCGGGCATCTCGTCGGGTCGTTCTTCCCACAGCCGGGTCGAACCCTCGACATCAGTGAGCAGGAACGTCACCGTTCCCGCCGGCAACGCGAAACCAACGTGCTCCACACCGTCAGTCTGCACGAGAACGGTACGGGTGACGATCGCCGGGAGAAAGGCCCACGCCGCCGTCGACCGTACCGACCGCAGCGCGGCACATCCACCCGCCGAGGCCATCCCCATCAACCGAGCCCAGGACGCACGCTCACGGCACCACACGTGGTGGTCCGGTAGCGGCCGCCTATTGGCCGTCTCGCGGCCGACCTCGTTCAGCTCGTCACCGTGGAGGAAGAAGACGCCGGTCCGGCGTCAAACAGCCCTGGTGGCTGTACCCATCGTTCGCCGACCCGACCCGTGACAGCGCGACCGGGTTCGCCTTGTCGGTCACATCGACGATCGAGAGCCTGTGCAGGTCGCCGGCTCCGCTGCTCGTCGCGTTCGAGTTGAAGCAGATCTCGCGGCCGCGGTAGTCGCCGTCGGGCCCGTCGTACACGATGCACTGGGTGTCGTGGAGGTGCCGTGTCCGTCGAAGCACCCGGCGAAGGTCGGCTTGGTCGGGTCGTCGATGTTGATCATGTGCAGACCGGTAGCGCACACGGGCGGCGGATCGTTGGCCGCGATGCCTCCCGTCGCCGGCAGGCCGGCCTTGACGGTGGCGCCGTCGGCCTGGCTGACCATGACCGCAGGGATTGTTATTGTCGGGTCGACGCCACCCATCGTGATCGGGGTTCCTGGTGCGTTGTTGGCGACGATGACGCCGACCGCCCGTGCCGCCTGGGCGTTGGCGACCTTCACCGCGAAGCCGCAGACTCTCGGTCGACGATCGCGATCGCGCCGGGCGGGGAAGCCCACGAACGTGTCACAACCGAGGGAGGCCCCGCTGCCATTGTCGGCGAGCGCGAACGCGCCGGTCGACCCGGCCTGGCTCGGCGCCGGCCCGAACGCGGCGCTCTACGCGAAGCGGAATCCCGGTGTCCTCGTTGATGTTGACGTCGTGCGCCGACCCGTGACCGGGTCGGTCAGAGTCGGCCGGCGAAGATGCCGACGCATCCGACTACCTCGACAGTCACTTCCGTGAGGTGTGCTCCGAGCATGGCGCGAAGGCCGTTCAGGCTGTCGGTGGTGTTGGAGAAGATGTCGTGAGCGTTGTTGCGGGTCATCACAGATCGGGCAAGCCAGTTCCGGGGGACGCCGTCGTGGAGCAGCGTGGCGCCGAAGACGGTCGCTTCAGGGTTGGCGATTGGTCGCAGGTGATCGAAGACTCTGCCCTTGGCGGTGAGGTCTCCGGGCAGGCAGTGCAGGAGGTAGTTCAGACCGATCGAGTCGAATCGGTCGCCGGAGTATCCGACGGGCTGCAGCACGTCGGCTTCGATGATCTCTGGGTTGAATCGGGTGAGGCGCCGACTTGCCGCCTCGAGGCAGTTGGCGTTGGGGTCGAGCAGGGCCACTCGTGGCGTCTCGCTGGGGAAACTGCAGTGGTCGAGGAAGTAGCCGGTGCCGACGCCGACGTCGAGGTGGTTGGCCGAGACGTGCTGGTCGTAGTGGGTGACGATGCGATGCGCTGGGCACCGCCATGCCATCCGGGAGAAGAAGCCGAGGATGGCGACGTCGTAGACCGCCAGCGATCGTCGCGTGCTAGAACGCGTGTCCCGCTGCGATTTCTTCCGGCGTCGGACTCATTGGTTCGTTGCCCACCGGGCCGGGTTACGTAGTTTGCGTGTGGCGGGGTCGCGCGAGGAGTACGCGAGGACAGCCATCGCGCAGGCGAGAGTCGCGAGCAGGCGCGGTGTGGCACCGGGTGCGTCGGGATGGGCGGGAAGTGGCAGCCACGGCTGCGGGGGCAGAAAGGTCGTGGCATAGCAAGCGATGCTGCACGCTGCCCCGGCGATTCCGCCGGTGGTGCGATCCCCGACGGATGAGGCAACGGCTGACGCGGCGAGCGCGATGGTGACGAGCACGCAGAGCTCCAGCGCGCGTCCGACGATCGGGAAGCTGCCGGCGCGGTTGGCCGCGATCGTGCCGACGGCGACCGACCACAGTCCGACGGCGAGCGCGGCGACCGTGACGCGGTGCAGGCGGCGGATCGGCAGCGACGTGGGTGACGAAGCGAGCGTGACGGCAGCGTGATCGTCGAGTAGGAAGGCGCTGCTTGCCGCGACGCCGGCGGCGGCGATCGATAGTCGCATTTGGACACCGGCCTGGCCGCCGATGGTCACGAACGCGAGTCCAGCGACCATCAGTCGCGCCGTCGGTTGCCAGTTCACGATCTTGATCGCCGGTCGGGCGAGGGGTGGGATCTGGCGGACCCGGGTGGCCCCGACAGCCATCGAGACGCGCTCATCGGCACCGCTATCAAGGGCTGACTACGCGCAGCGGCCCTCTCCTGACGTCGGAGAGCACGGTGTCGCCGAATCCGGTGATCGGCGTTGCCACGGTGCGGTCTTTGCTGAAGGCGGTATCGAGCACAAGCCGTTCGGTAGCGGCCGGCGCGTTGGGGTGGTGATCGTCTCGGGTGGTGTTGGGGTGGTCGCCGGGGCCTTCGAAAGTTGGCAGGTCTGACCCCGGCATTTCGTCCTCGCGCCGCTCCATGCGGCCGGGCGAGGGTCGCCACCCGGCGGTAGCGGACGTATCGGTTCGCCGGGGGCGCGATGAGCGTTGTGCGGCGTGTCGCCCGCACAACGCTCATCGCGCCAGTGTTACGTCAGGCTTCCCTACAGCTTGCAGGGAACCGTCGGTCCGGCGGGACACGTCCCTTCGGGGCCGGCAGGCGTCGGCAGCGGCGCGCTGCCGGGCACTTGCTTGCCGACGACGCCGTTCACCGGCTCGGTCGAGAAGGCGAACGTCAGGACTGCAAAGGCGACGGCGTCGGCGTTGACGTCGAGCGCGTGGTCGGCGTTGTTGGCGAAGGTGTCGCACGCCTGGTGGTAGCACGGGTCGAACTGGGCGCCGACCGTGCCTCCCCAGGTCGCCGCCTGCTCGGCGGTCTTCTGGACTTCCGCTCCGGTGAACAGTCCGCTCGACGGGATGTCGTTGTTGATGAACGCCTGGTAGTCGCTGCGGCCGCTGAACTCGGTGTCGTCGTACGGCTCACCGACGAGCGTGTAATACGACTCGAAGACGTCCTCGATGGCGATCGATCCGTCAGGTACGGCGACGGGTGCGGTGTACGAGGACTGGTCCGCGTCGTAGACGCCGATGAAGTAGTTGGACGAGCCGATCATGTCGAAGTTGAGATACAGCGCGATCTCTGCGAGCTCCTCTGGCGATCGCTGAGCGACCCATTGCGTGGACCCGATCAGGCCGAGTTCCTCGGCGCCCCACCACGCGAATCGCACCGTGTTGACGGGGTGGTGATTGGCGAGGTTCTGGGCGATCTCGAGTAACGCCGCCGAGCCGCTGCCGTTGTCGTTGATGCCCGGCCCGGCGGGCACCGAGTCGAGGTGGGCGCCTGCCATCACGACGTTGTCGTCGTTCTTGCCCTGCAGCTCGGCGATCACGTTCTCGGCCGTGAACGTCGTCAGCACCACGAAGACGCGGGCGGTCGACCCGGTTTGGGCGAGGGCGGAGCCATCCTGGAACGATGCGCCGACGACAGGGATCGTCAGGTCGCCGAGCTCGTCCACGTTGGGCGCGACGGCGGTGCCGATGAACAGCGGCTCGCGGTCGGGTGTGTTGCCCTGGTTGAAGATGATCACGGCGTCAGCGCCGGCGGCCTGGGCGTTGTGGGCCTTGAGGGCGAAGCTGCATCCGCCCCGCTGGATGAGGGCGATCGCACCTACAGGGAAGCCGGCGAAGTCGTCCGGACCGCCCGGGTCGGCGACGAGGGGTGCGCCGACGAGGGCCTCGGTGAACGCGCCATCGCATCCGCTCGTGTTGGCCCGCGGGGGTACCAGGTTGATGTCGACGGCGAACACGTCGGCCGTCACGTCGCCGCCCCCACTGCCGACGTACCCACCCGTCGTGTAACTCGCCGCAACCGGGGTCAGTTGCTCGATGCCGGCGTCGGTCTCGGCGACGTACTCGAACGGCACGCGCTCGACCTCCCATCCGGCCGCCAGCATCGTCTGTTCGACGTAGTCGACGCTCGCCTCGTAGCCCGGCGTCTGGTCGGCCCGGGTGCCGCCGTTGGCGTCGGCGATCGCCTGGAGTGCCGCCTGGTGCTCCCTGACACCCGCCAGGGTGACGCACTCGAGCAGCTTGTCGTACTGGTTGTTGTTACGTCGCTCGCACGCCTGCTGCCCCGGCCCTGCTTCGGCTGTCGTAGGTACGAGCAGCCCGACCAGCGCAGCGCCGGCGACGAGGCCGGCCAACGTGCGGCGACGAGTAGATGGATTGTTGGACACGATGTCCCCTTTCCGCCCGCCGTTGAAATTGTCCCCTGATGGTGTCCGCCCGAGAAAGGGCACTACCCGGTCCAACTCCCAGCCAAGCAGGAGTATTTGGACTAGGCAGCCCGCAAGCCACCCTCGCCGACATCGCCACAGTCTTCAGCCGGATCAACGCCGGTGAGATTCCCGGGGACCGTTCGTCTGGCGCGACGACCGTTGCGTCGCTTTCCTCTCGATCAACCGCCCGGCGAGCACCGCAGGACACCTCGGCAAGGAAGGCGGGCCGACTCGCGCTCATCCATCCCGTCGTCGCATCCTCACTCTGCGAGTCGCGTCACACGGGCCCGGAAACCTGCCTCGCCCCGAAGTGCCTGCTTGAGGGCACCCATAACATGCACGCAGATCGACAACTGTCGCGACCACCGCGGGCCGAGATCGGCGCATCGGCGTGCTCGCGATCCCGCGAACTCGGATGGCTTTGCCAATCTCGCGGTCGCCGTCGTTATCGGACGGTTCTGTCGTGCTCCACCTGGCGGCCTCCGCCGGGCTCGTTGCGCGGCTCGCTGAGGCGCGAGAAACGCTCCGACCGCGCCCGATACCGCTCAGCGCGAGTATCCGGAGTTCGCCGGGACGAGGTGGTAGCTGACCAATTCGTGGAACTGGCGCGGTCGACGATTGTTCAGGCTAGTGCACTCAGCACGGTGACCCGGAACGGTTCCGCGACCAACTCGAGGAGTGGCGCGTAGCTCCCCGCCGCAGCCGCGTCGTTCATGTGTGCTTCACGCGCTTCGGCAGACACCCAGTCAGCGATCTCGACGAGCACATCAGGATCATCGAGCTTCTCGTACCGGCTGCTGCCGAGAAACCCGAGCACGTCGGAACCGTGCGCGGCGAGCATGCTCTCGAACACGGTACGGAGCTCGTCCCGCCGGCCCGGGTGTGCCTTGAGTTCCACGATCACCTTGATGGTCATCCGTGCCTTCCGATCGAGCCAGCCAACTCAACTTGATCTTGTCACGCGACAGAGCACGAACAACCAACGACTGGCGCCGAACCGGCACGAATGCGGCCGCCGTTCCGGTGCACACCTCGCGAACGGGCGACGTTCTCGCGGACCTCCTCGACCACCGACCGAACGTCGCGCCAATCACGTCCCACAACGTCGGCTCCGTGGCCCTGATCTGTGCGGCTACCTGCGCACGGTCAGGTCCCCGGGTAGCGCATCACGGCGAGGATCTGGCGCGCCGCCTGTCGCCCAGTGTTGAAACCAGTACCGGGTCAGCCCGCTCGCACCGAGCTGAGTATGGTGCTCGGCCGCCTCGTTGTACGCCGTTATGGATGCGCTATTGTTCGGACGTGCCCTGGGGTAGGGCACCGGGGGAACCCAGAGGGCGGGACGATGATTGAAGTCTGCTTCGTCGTTGTTGTCACCTGCGCGTACCCGTTCTCGTGAGAGGGGCCACGATGCGACGCAGGACGAAGGCGTCAGGAGCCATCGCCATCTTGGTGGTGGGAGTGTTGATGGGAGGGATTGCTTCCGCTGCAGTCAGCGGTAGCGACTGGAACTCTGCCGGTGGGAACCTGCAGAACACGCGTTTCCAGGCCGGCGAGAAGAAGCTTTCCGTGAAGACTGTCGACGGGCTCGAAAAGAAGTGGGAGTTCACCACGGGAGGCGATGTGTCGGCCACGCCGGCAGTCGAGGGCGACACGGTGTACTTCCCGGACTGGGCGGGCAATCTGTACGCCGTCGACAAGTGGACGGGCCAACAGAAGTGGAGCACCACGATCGTCTCCGCCACGGGCATTCCCGGCGATAAGGCGCGTGCCACTCCGGCGATCGCTGGTAACAAGCTCATCATCGGCACCCAGGGTCCGTTTGGCGGGGGTGGCAAGGTGCTGGCTTTCGACAAGAAGACCGGTGCCTTGATCTGGAGCACGACGCTCGACGACCATCCGGCGGCGATCATCACGCAGTCGGCCACCGTGAACGGCAAGGTTGTGTACGTCGGCACGTCGTCGCAGGAAGAAGGGTTCGCCGCCCTCATTCCCGGCTATCCGTGCTGCTCGTTCCGGGGCAAGATGGCAGCGCTCGACCTCGACACCGGCGCCATCCTGTGGGAAACCGTGATGACGCCCGAGGGCTTCCCAGGGAACGCTGTATGGGGCAGCTCGCCCGCGATCGACGCCAAGCGCGGACAGCTCTACATCGCCACCGGGAACAACTACGACGCACCGCAGGCCACGCTCGACTGCATCGCGGAGGCAGGGAACGATCCGGCTGAGCAGGAGAAGTGCCTTCCAGCCGACAACTACTTCGACTCGGTACTCGCACTCGATTTGAAAACCGGCGCGGTTCGGTGGGTGACACGCATGATCGGCTTCGACGCCTGGACAGTGGACTGCATCCCATTCATCGGCGAGGGGACCAACTGTCCCGAACCGGCGGGGCCTGACTTCGACTTCGGGCAGGCGCCCGCTCTGTTTACCGTCAAGGACCACGGTCGAATGGTCGACGTCGTTGGCGCGGGGCAGAAGAGCGGCCAGTACTGGACCCTCAACCCGGACACGGGAGCGGTTCGCTGGGTGACACAGGCCGGCCCGGGTGGCACGGCCGGCGGTCTGCAGTGGGGTTCCGCGGTCGACGGCACGCGGATCTACACCGCCAACCCGAACAGCAACCACATCCCGTTCAGACCACTCGGGAGTGCCACAGACTCGACCGAGGGCGTCTGGAGCGGCATCGATGCGGTCACGGGTGAGCTGCTGTGGCAGACGCCCAACGAGGCTGGCTCGCTCTTCGGCGGCGGTTCGTCCGGCCCGGTGACCACCGCAAACGGCGTCGTGTTTGGGTGCACCCTTG
This sequence comes from Ilumatobacteraceae bacterium, assembly GCA_963776935.1. Taxonomy (GTDB): domain Bacteria; phylum Actinomycetota; class Acidimicrobiia; order Acidimicrobiales; family Ilumatobacteraceae; genus JALOLG01. The sequence goes on from CAVZOP010000006.1 coordinate 161,045, forward strand.
ACGCGCAAGGCCACATGTACGCCTTGGACGGGGCCACAGGAGCGATCTTGTGGAGCTTCGCCAGTGGCGGCGGGTGCCTCTCCGGCGCCGCCATATCGGAAGGGCGATTGTTCTGGGGATCGGGCTACTCGCTCTTCAGCACGCCGAACAACAAGCTGTACTCCTTCGGCCTACCCGATTGAGGCCCGCGGGCTGCCGGCTGCGGTTCAACTCAGCCGGCAGCCCAACAAGGTCGCCCCGCCCCGGCGAATCCCACGCCCCGGCCGAGGCGCGGACGCCCAACGAATCAACCGCCACCGCGAACATGAACCCTGTCACTGACAGTCGAAGACGTGCACAGCGCTCCGAGCGGGATCGTTGCTCGATGTGTCTAGGTTCGGGTGCTTCATCCGGTGCGGGAGCTCGTCGCATCGATTGTCGTGTTCCTGCCTTCGTGAGAGATCAACACACACGATGAACACAACAAACCTGTCTGTGGAGCGCCGCGCGGATGGCATGTTCAGCGATGTCGAGCAGCAGGCGCTGCTCGGCTTCTTGGGCGGCTACTCGGGTCTCACCCGCGACGCCTACGCCTTGGATCTGCGCCAGTTCGCCGCCTGGTGTCAGCAACGTCACCTGGCGTTGTTCGACGTCGCCCGGCACGACATCGAAGGCTTCGCCCGTCTACTCGAGGAGCGCGGTCGGGCGCGGGCGACGATCTCGCGGCGGCTGTGCACGATCACCTCGCTGTACCGCTACGCCGTCGAAGAAGGACTGCTTGACCGCTCGCCAGCGGTGCATGTGCGTCGACCGCGGCTCGACTATGAGTCCAACGCCACCGGGCTCGACCGCAATGAGGTTGGGGCGATGCTGGTCACCGCCGGCCTGGCCGGTTGAAATTGGATCTTCGGGACCGCGGCGTTGTGAACGATGCGGCGGAACGCTTCGTAAACGGTGTGGGGATGGACGGGCTGGCCGTCGCCGTCGGTGAACACCCCCTCTCTTCGTTGGTGATGCCGACTGCGGTGAATTCGGCGGCCTGGTGGGCACGCCATCCGGCGAGGACGGCGAGGGTGGTGTCGTCCAGGGCGATGGCGCGGCGGGCGTTCTTGGCCTTGCCGCGGGTCTGGTGGAACGACGCGTGTACGTCCACCAGTCGGCGTCGGAGGCGTACGGCAAGTTGCAGATCGTGGCGACCAAGACGTACGAACGCCGATCGGTGCCGATCCCCCAGTCGTTCGTCGACGAACTCGCCGTGCAGGTCGCCGGCAAGCGTCAGGATGACTTCGTGTGGGAGAGTCCCGAGGGTGGTCCGTTCCTACACGTGCCCGTTGTAGGCCGACATCAGCGTGTCGAGGTCTCCAAGTGGTTCGAGGTCGGCGATCGGCGTGTAGAGCATGCCGCGGTCCTCGACGTTGTTCTTCACACGACGGGCGAGCAACTCATGGGTGCGCCCGGCGAGATCGAGGCTCTCGACGAGGTCCGCGAATCGGGGGTTGTGGTGGACGAGCGAGGTGCAGAACGGCATTCCTTCGAACGGGTTGCAGCCGTACTCGAGGCGCAGATTCGACAGCAGACCGCACGGAGTCGGTGTGTACTGCAGCTTGATGATCTGGTTGTTCATCCGCAGCATCAGGTAGCGGATGACGTTGTGGCCCGCCGACTTCGACTTGACGATCTGACGAGCCTCATCGAGCAGGGGGAAGATCTGCACCGTCCGCGATCGCTCCGTAGCCCAGGTGCGCAACCGATCGTACTGAGAATCGCTCATGTCCATGATGTCCAACAAGCTCGACGAGATTGTCGTCAAGTGCTGCATGAGCTTCCGCTATTCGGAGCTACCCGACGAGGTCTTGATCCTGTGACCGAAGATGCGGCCGAAGTTGTCAAGCTCGCAGGGACGGATCGACACCTCCCACTCACAGATGATCGTGATCGGCATCGTCTGACCGAGTACGTCGATCGAGTCATTCTGAAGGACGAGGCTGGCCGCGTACTTGTCGGTGATCTCGATGTCGGTGAAACCGATGACGCGGTCGAACTTGCTGACCCGGTTCACGGCGTTGTAGAAGGTCACCTCGTAGTAGATGTGCCCGTTTGCGTAGAACGGCCGTGCGGAGGGCCCGCCCTCCCCCCGCTAAGTATCTTCCTTCGAGTTAACCCGGCGCCGAGATGCCGGCGAGGCGATCATTCGCGCGTCTGCGACTCGTGCGATCGCGGACGAGGATCCGCCGGCCTCGGGGACCACCAGTCGCGGGTCGCGAACAGGGCGTCGTTCAAGGCCAGCAGCGTTTCACCGCCGTCGACCGCCGCCAACGCGTCCACCCCTGTGTTGATCACACGCGTGAACAAGTCGAGACCGGAGAGACTCTCATCGCGCAGCGCTGGCGGAGGACATCGAGGAGGTCGAGTGGTGGTGGGCGGCAGGCGCATGAAGGACGACTCGGTCGACGCGTCTGCGCTTCGACGATTGGAGGCAGGCATGCGCACAGAGGGCGGGGCGAGCGAGCCGACGTCTTGCTCGCTGTGGCTGCGTCGGCTGGGGCACCGCTACTGACGCGGTCCCGGCACGCACATACTGAGAATCACCGAGTCGAGCGCGAACTGGATGCGTGAAGGGCGTACTGGGCCGTTTGCTTGTGGGGCAGTCGCTACACGCCAGGCCCGGAGGGACTAGACACAAGCAGTCTGAGCAGCAATTCCGGCGCACGCGGTGGGGCGACTCGACAGACTTGATGAGAAAGCAGAGATGAGAGAGGACGGAAATGGCAGACAAGGCACCGAGCCCAATCCCAGTGAACAAGCTGTCCAAGTACTTTGAGGACCGCCCGCCTGAGGATGACCGGGCGATCGCCGTGGAACGTCGCTTCCACGTGGCCGCCGATCGCCCACCGCGAGTTGAGAGCCGGGTGGAGGCGGTGGACCGCGGTGACGGAGAGGCCCACTGGGAAGTGATCGTGGAGATCGACGGCATCCGGACCGATGTCAGGGCTCAGCCCCCGGCATTGCGCGGCGACGCCACGAGGATCAAGAAGCGCAGGGTCAGCGAGGAGCGGCTCGCCGAACAGCTGACCGCGTTCGTCCCCGACCATCTCGGATTCAGCGCCACGCCACACCAGCGGATCAAGGGGCTCCGAACGATCCGGCCCTCGTCGCGTCGCCGGGTGGCCACGACCATCTTCGGCACGGACAACCGCTTGATCTTCCAGGACACCTCGTACCCCTGGTCGACCGTTGGTCTCGTCGAGACAAACCGCGGCTCCGGATCCGGCGTGATGATCGGTCCACGTCACTTACTGACGGTCAGCCATGTCATCGACTGGACCGCGCCTGCTGGATTCGCAGCTGACTGGGTCCGGTTCACCCCATCGTTCTTCGACGGAGGTGCACCGTTCGGCGAGGCGTACGGCATCCACATCTATTGGTACGTCCAGGAGGATGGTGACGGCTTCATCACCGGCAGCGAGGGTGACTTCGACTACGTCGTCGTGGTACTCGACCGGAGACTTGGTCAGACGACCGGTTGGATGGGCGCACGCGGGTACGACGATGACTGGGATGATCTCGCTGCCTGGTCGCACATGGGCTACCCCGGCGACCTGAACAGCGGTCAACGGCCGTCGTGGCAAGGCGGCTTCCGAATCGACGGAACCGATGCGTCGGCGCAGTCGATCCTCCACCAAGCGGACGTATTCCCGGGTCAATCGGGCGGTCCGGTGTTCGGCTTCTGGGATGGTGACGTCGGGCCACGTGCGGTCGCGGTTCAGTCGTGGCAAACCACTTCGGACAACGGCGCCAGCGGCAGTATGGACATGAGGGACCTCGTAGCGCTCGCACGAACCGAGTTCGCCTGACCTTCGGTTCCGCGGTTCGCAACCGCCAGCGGGCCCAGAAACTTGTCGGACAACTGCGCTGGACCGCGCGACGGGTTGTCTGTTCACGTACAACCGAAAATCGCACGAAGACTGCCTCATTTTCAGTCAGTACGACTGGCAGGTCTGATCGCATGGTCCGGGAGTGGTTTCCGTCCGGCTCGCTCCAACGCCCCGTCGCTTGTCCCGTCAAACCTTCAAAACGCAACGGACGCGGGATAATCGAACCGTCATCCGTTCGATCCCTTTGAACCTGGTCACAGCATGTGACGCCAGGTCAGCGACCGCTTCTGCGAACGCTCGATGATCTCGATGATCGATACCAGGCGGCAGGTACTCGAAGTGAGTTCCAGCGGGTGCGAGACGTCATGCCACTCCAACCAACCGAGCTCTCGACGGGTGTCGAAGCTCTGCTCGTTCCGATCCCGCTCACGGCAGGACTCAATCGATGAGGAATTGCCGGCCTGCCGCCACGCCGATAACCAGGTGGCCGTGACGAATGACTTTGCAGACACCGCCGGCTACAGCGACGATGGGCTCTACCGGTGGTGGTACGAACGCCGATGGGCAGACGGCCCCGGGATGTGCTGGATCGGACTGAACCCAAGCACCGGCGACACGACGGGGCGGCCTCGACCCACCCTCGGCAAGGTCGTGGCCCGCGCCAAGGAGTCCGGGCTCGCCGCAGTCATCGTGGTCAACCTGTTTTCTTGGCGGGCGACGAAACCCGCCGACCTGAAGCGCGCTGCGATCACGCACGACATCGTCGGCAGTCGAACCAACGCGGTGATCGCTGAGATGAGCAAGCGCTCTGCGATCACGCTGGCAGCGTGGGGAGCTCACGGCAGCCTGGGCGGACGCGGCCGCGAGGTAGTTGCCCTCCTCGACCGACCGGTGTGCCTTGGTGTCACCGCCAGCGGCAAACCACGCCATCCCCTGTACGTCACGGCTGACACTCGAGCCATCTCGTACGCGCCGAGCTGACCGCCCCGGAGCGTCCGAATATCGCGACCGATATCGCTCATTCCAACTGACACTCGGATACCGCCGGCTGGCGGACGCGCGTTGCCGGGCGGACCCTGCCCACTCTGGGGTGGTCGCGGCGGCTCCGTAGCGCCTGGTATTCGCGCCTCGGCGACGTGTCGTGCGATCTCGTTCTGCGTTAGCGTGGTGTCCCATCCGGAGTAAAGGTCGAGTTGAACCAGGGACTTGTGGCACCACCCTTTCCGCTCCCGTCGGACACGAGGTTCATCCACTCGAGACGCGGGGAGTTCGATCGCCGCACCGACGCTGTTCAGCTTTGGAACAACACGATGCCGGTGAGTTGTCCAAGACGCCGCATCAGTTCGTCCTGGAACTTAGGGTCGCGAGTGGGCGCAGCTGGAGTCTGCTGCTGGCGGTGATGCCAGTAACCGCCGGTGACGGTGGCTTCAGGGTCATTGCGGACGGCGAGCCACGTCTGCGTGAGGTGACCTAGTTCCAGATCATCGGTAGCTGACGCGCCACCCATCTTCGTTGGGACCCAACCGGGGTCGACGACGTTGCTCAGCGTGTCCGGCCAGTTCCTCGCGACGGCCAACGCAAGCGCGGTCACGTGAAGCTTGCTGTCGCAGTACGCCTGTGTCCCGTGCCACCTTCTTCGCTTCCAGTCGATGTCGTTCAGAGCTGCAGTGCCGCTGTGATGCATTCCGCTGCTGAGATAGACCAGCCGATCGGGCCGGTCGATGAGGGCGGTGAGCATGTACGGCGCCAGCGTGTTGACTGCGACCGTTCGCGCGTGCCCCTCGGACGTCGCGGCTCGTGTCGACTCGACGTAGATGCCGGCGTTGTGGATGACGGTATCCATGCGCCCGAGTTCGTTCACTTGCCGGGCGAGGTCCCGAGTCTCATCGGCACTGCTGAGGTCGCCGATCACGATTGGCCCGAGATCGAACGGAAGCTCGGATGCGCGTGCTCTGTTCCGGGCGTGAACGACGACCGTGTGCCCCTCGTCGACCAGGGTCCGTGCTGCAGCGAGGCCGAGTCCGTCGGTCGATCCAGTGATCAAGACGCGTGCCATGTGGCCATTCTCGTCGCCGGACGCGGGGAACGACCGCGGGCGCTCTCGGCGGCAAATGTCACGGGGTCGCCGGAGGCAAGTCGGGGGTACCGACCTCATCCTCCGCGAGTGCCCACCCTCAGCCTCGCCGCCGCGGCGGGCTCTGACGTACGCAGCTCTAGCCGACGTGAACGTCGTAGATCGCTACGATCTCATCATCGAGCTGGCCATGACGTGGCTCCCGGATCTTCTGTTGGCCACCCACGGTGGTGATGTCGAGGAGGGCGTTCATGTACCAACCATGTACCAGCACAGCGGTAAACAACGGGGAACCACGGGGACTCACGGCCCCCGAAAATCGACCGTGAGCAGGGCGAACACGCATCTACCCTCATAACCCGAAGGTCGCAGGTTCAAATCCTGCCCCCGCCACTCGATGAACGCCCAGGTCACACGGCCTGGGCGTTCGACGTTGTCAGGCAGCGCGTCACCGGCGTCGTCTACCGGCCAGTGCTGATCGCGAGGCCTCTGACCTGGGGTGTTGCGGCGGTTGGTGCCGGTAGACGTCTACCGGTTGGCGGTGGCGATCATGGTGGCGAAGCGGTCGGCGGCCGCGGCGCTCATGCCGGGTAGCAGGTGTTGGTAGGTGTGCATCGTGAACGCCGGGTGGGCGTGACCGAGTCGTTCGGACACGACCTTGATCGATTCGCCGGAGGCGACGAGCAGTGAGGCGTGGGTGTGGCGCAGGTCGTGGAATCGGATTCGTGGGAGGTCGCTGCTGCGCGACGATGCGGTCGAACAGTTGCGTCAGTCGATTGTGGGTTGAGGTAGCGGCCGGTCGGGTTGCAGAACATCCAGTCGTCGATGCCGTTCGGAAGGCCGTCGCGTGTGAAGTCGTCGCCGCCAACGTCGCAGCAGGTCGATCGTTGCTTGGTCGAGTTCGACGGTGCGTCGGCTGGTGCGGGTCTTGACGCCGAACTCGACGGGTTGCCCGCCGACGCATTGCACCGGTGCGTCGGATCGACAGCCGGCGCGCGGTCGGTGTCGAGGTCGCACCATTTGAGTCCGACGATCTCGCCTCGGCGCATGCCGGTGTGAGCGGCGAGGTGCAGGGCGGTGTAGAGGCGATGGTGGCGAGAGTTGGCGAGGAAAGTTGCAAGCTCAGACGCTGTCCATGAGCCGGGCGATCGGACCTCCTGCGCGTGGGAGTTTGAGTTGTGCGCTGGCGGCGACGTTGCGGATGACGAGTTGGCGTTCGGTGGCGAGGCCGAGCGCGGCTCGGACGATCATGTGCACTTCGAGGATCGTCTTGGGTGCGAGCCCGTCGTGGTGTCGGCCGCCGGTCACGAGCCAGATGTTGGTACAGGTGCTCGAGGTGATCGACGCGGAGGCGGCGCAGCGGGATGTCGCCGATCGCTGGTGTGATGTAGTGCTTGATGAACCAGGCGTACCGGTATGCGGTGGTGGCTCGAACTTGGCGTCGTTTGCGTGGCATCCACGTCTCGTGCAGAAACGTCGATACGGTGATCGGCCAGCCCGTTGCCGGTTGTTGATGCGCGTGGTTCGAGTTCGAGGCGCCGACGAACTGCTTCGGCTTCATCGCGGTCGTGGCCGACGGGATGCCATCGTCGACGCTCCTTTCCGCTGAGCGGGTCGAGGCCGTCGTATGCGACGACGTAGAAGCGATCATTGCGTTGGACGATGTAGCTCATTGCTGAGCATCGGCAAACTTCGGGACCAACCCGAAGATCACGCCTTGGCGAGTGCTTGGGCCGTGGCGGGGCCCATCCTCGATGCGGCACGGGTGCGAGGTCACTGCCTCCCGTCGGTGTTAGACGATGCCTTCGACCTTCGGCCACCCGTCGCTCTAGCCGACGATGGAGATGGAGACGTCGCCCTCCATCCCGACGAGCTGTTCGGGTGTGGCTTCGTACCTGCCGATGAGGACGACACTGTCGTCGAACTCGATGCCATCGGCGTTGTAGTAGAAGCCGAGGTTGCCCCACGGCACGAAGTAGATGAGGTCGCCGTTCTCGGAGTCGTGTCCGGGTTCGACGACGTCGAGCCCGCCCGGCGGATAGCCGATCTTCTCTCGCCCGTTGAACTCCTCGAACTCGATCGTGAGCGGTAGCCGAGCCAGAAAGCTGCGGACGGTGGCGTTGTCTTCGACGATCGTGACGTCGACCTCCGCGTCCGGCCCGGTGAAGCGGACGATCGTGCCCACGATGGCGTCGGGTGCTCTCGTTGATGTAGTCGGTTCCGAACGCGGCGTAGGAGCGGAGACTGCGGCGGATCGTGGTTGACGCCGGATCGGTGGTCGGGGCGCTTGCGGACGGTTGAGTTGCTGCCGGTGCAGTTTCTGCTGCCGTACCCGTGTACGTGCTGGTTGGCGAGGCGACGATCGAGGAGGCCGAGTCGGTGGTGGTCTCATCTGACGAATTGGCGCAGCCTGTTACGGCGAGGAGGAGCGTCGTCGCTCCTGCGATGACGGATCGATACATATGGGATCCTTCCGTTGGCCTTGTTGGTGGTGCCGCTCCATTCGTGGTCATGGTCGGGGTCAGCTCGGCCGTGAGGATGATGAGCGATCAAGCGTGAGCGTTCGGGGTGCCGTCACGAGGTCGATGATCGATATTCGTCGTCGGTGACGTGGTCACCCCAGGTCACGACTTGACCGTTCTCGTCGGCTTCTTGGATGGCGACGTGTGCCATGAAACGATCCGGTGTCGCCCCGTGCCAGTGCTCTTCGTTGGGTTCGATGAAGACGACGTCGCCTGGGCGGATCTCGTGCACTTCGCCGCCTCGACGGCCGACGAAGCCGATCCCATCGGTGACGTAGAGCGTCTGGCCGCGAGGGTGGGTGTGCCATGCGGTACGTGCGCCGGGTGTGAACCTGACGTGGGCACACCCGACGCATGACTGTTCGTCGGGGTTGCGGATGCCGTCGATGTAGACCGTTCCGGTGAACCAATCTTGTGGGCCGACGATCGTTGCGCTGCCGCTTGGGGTGAATTTCATGCTCGGGCTCCTTTGGATGGGTCGTCTATTGGGCGGTGTAGCCGCCGTCGACGGGGAGGGCGACGCCGACGACGAAGCTCGCTCCTGGGCTGCACAGCCACAGCACGGTGGACGCGATCTCGTCCGCGCGGCCGAGGCGGCCGATCGGTTGGTTGGCGACCGCTGTTGCTTCGTCGAGTTCGCCCGAGGCGATCATGGCGGCGACCATTGGGGTGTCGAACGTTCCGGGGCAGATGGCGTTGATGCGGATGCCGCGTGGCGCGTATTCGAGGGCGGCGCTGCGGGTGAGGCCGATGACGCCGTGTTTGGAGGCGTGGTACGCGGCGCGGCCGGGGAGGCCGACGAGCCCGCCGAGTGACGAACAGTTCACGATCGCGCCGGAGCCTTGTTCGCGCATCTGGCGGAGTTCGTGCTTCATGGATGCCCATACGCCGCGGAGGTTGACGGCGTTGACGCGGTCGAACAGGTCGGCTGGTTCGTCGGCGGCGTCGGTGGGTGGCGCTTGGATGCCGGCGTTGTTGAATGCCATGTCGAGTCGCCCGAAGGTGGCGACGGTGCGGTCGATCATCGCCGCGACCTGTGTCTCGTCGGCGACGTCGCAGGTGACGGCGAGGACCTGGTGCCCGGAGGCCCGTAGGTCTTCGGTTGCGGTGCGGAGTTCGGGTTCGTGGTGGGCGGCGAGCACGACGGCGGCGCCGGCCTCGGCGAAGGCTTTGGCGGTGGCGAGGCCCATGCCGGAGCTGGCGCCGGTGACGAGGGCGACTTGGCCGGAGAAGTCGTAGACGGGGTTCATGTGGCGGGTTCTTTCGGGTGGTTGGTCAGACGGTGAGGAGGGTTTTGATGGCGCGTCGTTCGTCCATCGCCCGGTAGCCATCGGCGACCTGGTCGAGCGGGAGGGTGAGGTCGAAGACCTTGCCGGGGTCGATGGTGCGGTTCGAGATCAGGTCGATCAGCTCGGGCAGGAATCGGCGCACGGGGGCGGGGCCGCCGTGGAGGTGGGCGTGGCTGAAGAACAGCTGATCGCCGGGTAGCTCGCCGTGGGTGACGCCGACGTAGCCGACATGGCCGCCGGGACGCACCGATCCGATTGCTTGCAGCATCGATTCGCGGGTGCCGACGGCCTCGATGACCGAGTGCACGCCCAACCCGTCGGTGAGGTCTTTGATGCGGGCGATGCCGTCGTCGCCGCGTTCTTCGATGATGTCGGTGGCGCCGAACTCGCGAGCGAGCTGCTGGCGGGATTCGTGGCGGCTCATGATGATGATCCGCTCGGCGCCGAGCTGTCGGGCGGCGAGCACGCCGAGCAGACCAACGGCGCCGTCACCGACGACGGCGACGGTCTTGCCCGGGCCGACCTCGGCGGCGACCGCACCGAACCATCCAGTGCCGAGCACATCCGAGGCCGCGAGGAAGCTCGGGATCAGATCCGCGGATGGCAGGTCGGGTGTGGCGACGAGGGTGCCGTCGGCGAGCGGGATGCGGGCGTACTCGGCCTGGGTGCCGATCTGACCCATCAGCTGGCGATGGATGCACGAGCTCTGGTAGCCGGCTCGGCAGATCTCGCAGGTGTTGTCGGAAGCGAAGAACGAGCCGATCACGAACTGGCCCGGCTTGATCGTCGTGACGTCGGCTCCGACGGCTTCGACGATGCCGACGTACTCGTGACCCATCGGCGCCGCCTGCGCCGTAGTCGTCGGTGCCCCGGTAGGGCCACAAATCCGAGCCACAGACACAGGTCGCCGAGAGGCGAATGATGGCGTCGGTGGGCTCGATGATCGTCGGGTCGTCACGCTGCTCGAGGCGGACGTCGTAGGGGCCGTGCAGCACTGCACCTCGCATGTTGGAACTCCTTCAATCGATCGGCGGCACCGCTGACCTGGTGGTCGAAGCAGTGTTGTGTTGACCATCACACCAGCAATTTGCTGGGTGTGGGAGGCCACGTCGAGGGGTGTACCGACAGGGCACCCCACGCCCGCCGACCGGCTCCTACGCTTGACTTCGTGGATCGCCGTGACGAAGTTCGTGACTTCCTGGTGTCACGCCGCGCCAAGGTGACCCCAGACCAAGTCGGACTGCCCGCCGGACACAACCGGCGCGTGCCTGGACTACGACGCAGCGAGGTCGCCGCGCTCGCCGGACTGAGCGTCGAGTACTACGCCAAGCTCGAACGGGGTGCGATCGACGGCGCGTCCGAGCAGGTTCTCGACGCGATCGCCCGTGCCTTGCAACTCGACGACGCCGAACGAGAACACCTCACGCTGCTCGCACGGACCACCGACGGCGCAGCTGCGGTGCGTCGGCGATCGAAGCGTTCGTCGCTCGAATCGACGACCCGGCCGAGCCTGCAATGGGCGCTCGACGCGGTCACCGCCGGGCCGGCGTTCGTGCGCAACGGCCGCATGGATGTGCTCGCCGCCAACCGGCTCGCCAGCGCCTTCTACTGCGACATGTACGCCGACACTCGCCGGCCGCCGAACATCGCCCGGTTCACGTTCCTCGACCCGGCGGGTGAGCGCTTCTATCCCGACTGGGAATCTGCTGCCGACATCTGCGTGGCGATCCTGCGCACCGAAGCCGGACGCAACCCGCACGACAGGCTGCTCCACGACCTCGTCGGCGAGCTCTCCACCCGCAGCGACGACTTCCGTACCCGTTGGGGCAGCCACAACGTCCGCCACCACGGCGCCGGAACCAAACGGTTCCACCATCGCGTCGTTGGCGAACTCGTCCTCGCCTATGAGGGCCTCGAGATGGCCGCCGAGCCTGGCCTCACGCTCACCATCTATACCGCTGAGCCCGGCTCGCCGTCTGACGAACGACTTCGACTGCTCGGCTCCTGGGCCGCATCACAACAAACCGAGCAAGCAGCGCAGCACACCTCGGACGAGGTGACCATCGAGGACGCCTCGTGGCACGAGTCCTCGTAACCGGATCGACCACCGGGCTCGGACTCGCCGCAGCACGAACGCTGCTCGACGCCGGCCACGACGTCATCGTCCACGCCCGCAACGATGAGCGCGCCCAAGCATTCGGCCCGCTGGCACACGCCTGTGCCGGCGTCGTGATCGGCGACCTCTCGGACCTCGACGCCACCCGGAGAATGGCGGAGTCGGTCAATGCGCTGGGGAGCGTCGACGCCGTCATCCACAACGCAGGCATCTACACCGACACCGAACGCAACGCCACACGCGACGGCCACCCACGGGTGGTCGCCGTCAACGTGCTCGCGCCCTACCTCCTGACGACGTTGATCAACCGACCCGCGCGACTGATCTACCTGAGCAGCGGAATGCACACCTCCGGACAAGCTGCCCTCGACGACCTCGACTGGAACGAACGCCCATGGGATGGCGTCCAGGCCTACTGCGACAGCAAACTCCTCGTCACCACGCTCGCCGCCGCCGTCGCCCGGCACTGGCCCGACGTGCGCAGCAACGCCGTCGACCCCGGCTGGGTCCCGACACGCATGGGCGGCCGACACGCCACCGACGACCTCGCCCTCGGCCACGACACACAAGTCTGGCTCGCCACCAGCGACGAACCCGCCGCTGCCCGCACCGGCCAGTACTGGCATCACCGACGCGTCAGCACACCCGCAACAGCCGTCAACGACGCCGGTTTCCAGGACCGGTTGCTCGACACGCTCGAACGAGCCACCGGCCAGCGGTTGATTGGCAGCCAAGCCGGGCGGCACCCGTGCCCGACCGACCAGCCGTCCCACACCGACAGGACCACCCCATGACCTCATCCAACGACGTTCGCTTCGCCGGCAAAGTTGCCTTCGTCACGGGCGCAGGCAGCGGCATCGGCCGGGCCTGCGCCGTCGCGTTCGCCCGCGAAGGCGCCAGTGTCGTCGCCGTCGACCGCACCGAAGCTCACACCACGCGAACCATCGAAGCGATCGAGGCCGACGGGGGACGAGGTCTCGCCGTCGGTTGTGACGTCACCAGCAACACCGAGGTCGAAGCCGCGATCGGCCAGGCCGTCGAGGCGTTCGGCAGGATCGATGTCGCCTTCAACAACGCCGGCGTCGCGCAGCCACCCACGCCCGCCGCGAACATCACCGAGGACGAATGGGACCGTGTCCTCGACACCAACCTGCGTGGCGTCTTCCTGTGCATGCGCCACGAAATCCCCGTCATGCTCAACAATGGCGGTGGCGCCATCGTCAACACCTCCTCGGGCGCGGGTGCCAAGGGCTTCGCCGGCGGAGCCGCATACGGCGCCTCGAAGTACGGCGTGATCGGGCTGACCAAGTGCGCCGCGCTCGACTACGCCGCGTCCAACATCCGCATCAACGCCATCTGCCCAGGTGTGATCGACACCGACATGATCGACCGACTGGTCGACGAGGTCGACGGTCTGCGCGACGCCTTCGTGTCACAAACACCGATCGGCCGCCTCGGCACCGTCGATGAGATCGCCAGCGCGGTGCTGTGGCTCTGCTCCACCGACGCCTCGTTCGCGATCGGCCACGCCCTCGTCGTCGACGGCGGCCAAACCGTCTAGCACGGCCACACGTAACGCGGATGACCACCTGAACCAACAGCCCGGAAACCGACGACAGGAGCGACAACATGGACAAGCGGACACTCGGCCCGAACGAACTGGAGGTCTCCGCGCTCGGGCTCGGCTGCATGGGCCTCGGACGCAAGGTCGCCGAAGGCGAACTACGCGACCAGATGATCGGCGTCATCCGCCGCGCCGTCGAACTCGGCGTCACCTTCTTCGACACCGCCCAGGTCTACGGACCACTCACCAACGAGGAACTCGTCGGCGAGGCGCTCGCCCCATACCGCGGTGAGGTCGTCATCGCCACGAAGTTCGGTCTCGTCGACGCCGACGGCCAGGCCGCGGGGAGCCGGCCGGAAACGATCAAGGCTGCCACTGAAGGTTCGCTTCGGCGACTGGGCGTCGACTCGATCGACCTCTACTACCAGCATCGCGTCGATCCCGACGTCCCGATCGAAGAAGTTGCTGGCGCGGTGAAGGATCTGGTCGAAGCCGGCAAGGTCAAGCACTGGGGACTATCCGAAGCGGCCGCAGGAACGATCCGGCGCGCCCACGCCGTGCTTCCACTCACGGCAGTGCAGAGCGAGTACTCCCTGTGGTGGAAGCGACCCGAAGACGAAGTGCTTCCGACCCTTGAGGAACTCGGCATCGGGTTCGTGCCGTTCAGCCCACTCGGCAAGGGCTTCCTCACCGGCACGATCGACGCCGCCACCACCTTCGCCGAACACGACATCCGCGCCTCGATCCCGCGGTTCGAGGCCGACGCCCGCACTGCCAACCTTGCGATGGTCGAGCTGCTCCGCACCGTCGCCGAGCGGCTCCACGCGACCCCCGGCCAGGTCGCCCTCGCATGGCTGCTCGCCCAACGCCCTTGGATCGTCCCGATCCCTGGGACGACCAAGATCGAACGACTCGAGGAGAACGTCGGCGGCGCGGTTGTCCAGCTTGCCGCTGACGACCTGCGCCAGATCGACCAGGCATCCGCCGACATCGCGATCGTCGGCGCCCGCTACCCCGACGCACAAGAACGACGAACCAACCTCTGACCCCGACGCTGACAACCCGCGTCAAGCAAGCGTCTCGAGAGCGGGCGACAACATCAATTGTGCGCGTCGGGGTCTGCCCCGCGAACCCCACGGCTGGGCCAGGAATCGGTGTGGCGTTGTCCGGCTGACGGATTGAGGGTTTGGGTCGACTCATCGTGTTCGCACCGCGGCCTGCTGCGGGGGCTCGGTACGATCGAATCATCGAGCGGCTCGGTCGGCTCCGGTTTCCAACTTTCTGGCCACCGTGAGTGGTGGCGTGCAGGAGGGTCGCATGTATCAACCATGTACCAGCACCACGGTAAACACCGGGGAGCCACGGGGAACCACGGACACGAAGAAACGCGGTCTGAGCAGGCCGACAGCATCTCTACCAGGTACGGCCGAAACCTCTGGACCTGGGCTCATAACCCGAAGGTCGCAGGTTCAAATCCTGCCCCCGCCACCAAATCGACCCTGGTCACGGCAGCTGCCGGAGCCAGGGTCGATTCGCGTCTGGGGCCCTTCTACCGTGGCGTGACGTGCAACCGACGGAGGCCGGTTACATCCGGGTCCGGGTTGTCTTCTGTCGTAGTCGTTCGTAGGGGGTTTGTCCACCGAGAGCTCCGTGGGGTCGGTGGAAGTTGTAGAAGTCCTCCCACTCCTGGAGCTTGTCGTTGAACACGTTGGCATCGTCGATGACGATCCCGTGGTCGAGCATTCGGTAGAACTCCTCGGCGTCGGTGCGGTGTGAGCGCTCCACTTTTCCGTTCAAGCGAGGTGTGGCGGGCTTGATGTAGACGTGGCGGATGCCGCGGTCGAGCACGTGCCAGTGGAATTTGGATTGGAACTCGGCGCCGTTGTCGGTCTGGATCGACTCGACCTGGAACGGGAGCTTCTCGAGCACATGGTCGAGGAACTGGATTGCCGTGGCTTGGTTGTTGCGTGGGTAGATCCGCAGCACCCGGAGCCGTGTGCAGTCGTCGATCGCGGTGTACTGGTAGTACTTCTTGGCTCGGGCGCCGGCGATCGGTTCGATGAACTTGACGTCGATCTGAACCTGATGACCGGGCAGCGGTTTCTCGTATCGCTTCCAGCGTCGATCGTGAGCCTTGTGGCGTTGGTTGGCGGGCAGCCGGTTCAAGTCGAGGCGGTTGAGGATTCGCCACACCCCAGAGCTCGAGATCGAGATGTCGTGGTAGCGGGCCAAGTACATCGAGATCTTCGAGGGGCCGAAGTGATAGTGCTGGCGCAGGTAGACGATCTTGCCGACGACGTCGGTTCGCGTTGCTCCCGGGCTGTGGTGAGGCCGGCTCGATCGATCACGCAGACCGTCGAGACCCTCATCGTCATAGCGACGCTTCCAGGTGTAGAAGCACTGCCGGCTGATGCCGTAATAGCGGCATGTTCGAGCGACGTTGCCGGTCACCTCCTCAGAGTGACGCAAGATCGCCAACCGCCGCTGAGCTTGCCGTGTGAGCTGTTGTTCGGTCATCAGGACTCCTTCTCAAAGAAGGACCCGAGTGTCAACAACCTCTGTCGGTTAGAAGTCGGTAGATCCTGTGGTTCGGTTGCGTGAGCGAGGATCCCGGCGAAGGTCTGAGCAGCTTGCGATTGCATGCCCGGGATGACGTGTTGATACGTCGCCATCGTGAAGCCGGGCGTGGAGTGCCCGAGTCGTTCGCTGACGACTTTGATCGGGACGCCGGCCTTGAGCAGCAGCGTGGCGTGGGTGTGTCGGAGGTCGTGAAACCGGATGCGAGGCAGCCCGGACTTGTGGACAAGCTTCTGGAAGGCGTCGGAGAGCAGTTGTGGGTGGGTGGGGTGTCCGTCGGGTCGTGCGAAGACGTGGGCATCGGGATTGTCGTGGTCGAACTCGGGGTCCTCTCGCTCACGCACGCGGCGCCAGGCATCGATGACTTCGAGGGTGCGCGGGTCGAGGTTGATCGGCCGTCGGGTGGTGCGGGACTTGCCGCGGGTTTCATGCAGTTCGTAGCCGACGGACACGAGTGAACGGGTGACGGCGATGTGGGCGGTGTCGAAGTCGACGTCGCCCCAGCGGAGGCCCAGGAGTTCGCCGCGTCGCATGCCGGTGTTGGCAGCGACCCATAGGGCGCTGTGGTAGCGGTGATCTTGTGCCGAGCTCAGGAAGGCTGCGAGTTGCTGAGCAGTCCAGACCCGTGAGGTGTTGCTCGAGAGCGGCCGACGCTTCGGAGCGTGAGCGACAGTTGCGGGGTTGGTGAGTATCCATCCGCGTCGGACGGCATCGTTGAGTGCGCGGCGCAGGATCATGTGGATCTCGACGACCGTCTTGTTGTTGAGTCCTCCGTTGCGGTCGGCACGTCCGGCGTCGAGGAGGTCGGCGTAGAGCCGTTCGAGGTGATCGGGTCGCAGATGCCGTAGTGGAATCCGTCCGATCCGCGGAACGAGATGCAGGTCGATGTTCCGCCGATAGGCATCGAAGGTGCTCGGACGCAGCGCCAGTTGTTTGGCTGGCAGCCAACGCTGGGTGAGGTAGACGGCAAGGGTCAGACTCGACCGTTCACGGCCGCCACCGCGACGATGTCGATCGGCGAGATCCGATGCCAGCGCCTCGGCCGCATCCCTGTTAGTGCCGGCGGGATACCAGCGCCGGCGATCACGGCCGGTGAGGGGATCGGTGCCCTCATAGATCACTGCGTAGTAGCAGTTGCCCTTGCGTGCCACGTAACCCTTCATGGATCTCCTCCTTCAGCGCCGGCGATCTGCCGGTCGGTGGAAGACATCGGTAGAAGGAAGGGATCACCGCAGGTCAAGCAAGCTGGCTGCCGGGTCCGCAACCCGATCTTCACCGCGATGACAATCACCGGCTTCGGTGTGTCGGCGATTGTCGGCAACGTCGTCGCGGTCGTCGGTTTGTTTGGCCGTGCTCGTCGCGCTCGAGCCGGCTGGACGAACGATGCGCATCGACGACGTGTTCTTCTTCTCTTTTGCGACGGCCGGCTGGGGCCTCGAAGACACCTGGACCCGGATGCGCCAACTCGCAGACGAGAATGCAACCCTCGGTGAACACGGTTCGCTGAGCTGACCAGTCGACTCAATCGAGCAACTACCTCCGATGTAGGGGACCACGAGCGGCAACGCTCATCAAGCACAAGGCTGAAGCCTGCGGTTCGATGGGTCGGACGTCGGTCAAGCTTTGGGTCGTTCCTTCACCCCGGCCGCGAGCAATTCCACTACTTCCGCGATGCGCGCAGTGCGCTCATCTGGCCGCCGCTTGATGGCGTCGATGTAGCGAAGATGCGCACGACGGTAGAACTGCGCGATCGAGTCGAAGAATGCTCCTGCAGCCGTATTCCCAGCCAACGCCTCCGCGATGTCGTCGGCAAGGTCGTCGCGCTGTGGCCCTCCCGGTTCGAGCATCACCTCAACAGCAGTCCCGCTCTCAAGATGGCGGTCACGTCGCCATACGGGGCCAAGGACGAGTCCCCGGCCGTCGTCGAGCGGTTCGAGGACACCTCGGACGTCCATCTCGTTGATCGTTCCTCGCACGTGGTGTTCGACTTTGAAACCCCAGTTCGCGTCAGGGTTGAACGGCACCGGCACGAAGACGCGACCGCGCTCGGTGACGAGCGTCGCGGCGTAGCGCTGTTCAGCCATGGGTCTCGTTTCAAGTTCCGGCGCCGGCGCCGCGTCCGACCGCCTCTGAAACGGCCCTGCCAGCAGCCTCCGCGCGGTGAAGAGGATGCTGAGCAATCTTGCGCCGCCCTCCGGTTCCACACGCGTCCATCACGGGATTGTCTGCTTCGGCAAACGGACGCGCGTGTCGAACATGCCCGGGTCTCGCGCGTCGCACCCGTCAGCTCGTGGCGGGTTCGCTGCGACGTAGACCGATGCGCCAGAGACCGATCGCCACGCCTCCGGCCGGAATCATCAGCAGCCAGGTGAGGATGCGATAGACGAGCACTCCCGCGGTGATCTGGTTGACGTACTGCGTCCCGGCGATCGGCGTGAGCATGGCGACGTAGGCGACCTCACTCACACCCACACCGCCGGGCATGAGCGGCACGACGGTCAGCCCGCGGACGATCGCCCACACGCAGAAGACCGCCACCCACGAGGCGGCCGACTCGGGTACTCCGACGAAGCGGATGCACATGACGAACAGAGCCACACGCGTGGCCGTGACGAACAGCGATGCGGCGAGCGACTTCTTCCAAATCCCTCCGAGCAGGTCGAACGACTCCGCACGTTGAACGACGAGTCGTTCGGCGAGCGGCGTACCCGACGGCTGACGACGCAGCAGCCGCAGTGTCGGCCGCCACAGCCGGTCGATCAGGTGGCCGGCCTTCGCGGTGCGCGACTCCGAGCCGAGCACGACCGCCGCCACCACGAGCAACACGGCGAGGATGACGGTCGTTGTGACGATCGTGGCGAAGAGCCCGTCGATGGTGATGTCGGCGACCGCCAGGGTGACGCCGGCGATCGCCGGGAGTATCAGCTTGAGGAGAATGTTGAGCAGGCTGGCTGCGGCGACCGACGTGGCCGCGTCCTTTCCGGAGCGACCCCACGACGTGAACATCCGGTGGATCATCGGTAGGTCGGACGGCCCCGGCACCACCGATCCGACGGCCGTCGGGCCGAGCCAGGCCAACGCGCCGCGGCGCGCCGGCAGTCCGGGCACAAAGGTCGCGAGCAGCAATGCCTCCGACCACACCATGATGACCGTCGTGCTCACCAAGGACAGCATCTCGGCGTCGGTGAGCGACCGGACGGCGTCGAGGACTGCATTCAGATCGAGGTCGTCGAATGTGAACCACAAGAGCGCGCCGGCAACCCCGAGGCCGATCACCAGGACCAGGACGCGCGTGACGAGCTTGCGCGTCGTCATGCCGACTGGCGCGATGGTGAGATCGCCATCGGCGACGCCGTCTCCGTCGCTGGGAAGATCGGGAGTCACACGGTCGAGCCTTGCAGACGCCGCGAACCTCGGTGATCGACCCCGGGTCTCACCGATGCCCAGCGGGAGGGTCCTGCGGGTCTTGCGCTGAGCCCTCGTCGACCGAGTCGTAGAAGTGGTCGCGGTCGAGTGTTTCGAACAGGCCGTAGCGGTACACGAGGTCATGGAGCCGATCTCGAAGTTCGACGAACGCCATGTGGATTGCCCTGCGCGTTGAGCTCGTTGTTCGTCGTGTCGAGGTCGATGCATCGACGGCTGGACGATGTCTTCGTCGGGATCTCGATGGATCGGCCGCTGATACTTTGTCGGCTGCGTGCGATCGAGAGGCGGTGCGTGGCGCGATTCCAGTCGGCCCAGCGGAGTCCTGCGATCTCTCCGCGACGCATGCCCGTGGTGGCGGCGAGATGCAGTGCGGCGTGCAGCCGGAGATGTGCAGTGTTCTCGAGGAAGTGCGCGAGCTGTTCGGCTGTCCACACTTCTGGACTCGGGCGTGATCGGGTCGTTGGTCGCGGTGGTCGAGTGTCGAGCGCGACGTTGTGGCCGACGAGGCGAATCCGGACGGCGTGTCCGAGCGCCGAGCGGAATCACGACGTGGACGTCGTAGACGGTCTTGGTGCTGAGTGGTCCATTGGTGGTGGCGGAGCCGTGGTCGATCAGGTCTGTGTAGAGGCGATCGAGATGGTCGGCGCGAAGCGAGCTGACAACGACTGCGCCGACGGTGGGACGATGTAGTTCTCGATCACCACGCGTACCGGTTCGCGGTCGATGGTCGGAATTCGCGTCGACGTCGTGGCGTCCACTGCTCGGTCACGAATCGCCCGAGCGTCAGTCGTGAACCTGCCGCGCTCGGCGTGTCGGACCGGTCTTTCGCGAGTCGTGCTGCGATCGCGTCGGCGTCGACCCGGCAATCGCCAGCGGCGTGCCAACGTTTGCGCTGCCGACGAGTGATCGGAACAGCGGTAAGTCGTTGGCAACCCGAACATCACAGCGCTGGTGTACGTCGCGGCGGTCAGTGAGATTGTGGTCTACAGGTGAAGCCGTCTCAATCATGGCGGGGAACTACGGGGACGCACGGACACTCGGAAACCGACCGCAAGCAGGCCGATTACGGCTCTGCCAGGCACGGCCGAAAGCCGACGAGGAATCCGGTTGCGGGGTCGACGATGATCTCGCGCATCGAGCCGCGTGCGTAGGCGATCACCGGTGCGCCGCATGCCATCGCTTCGACCACGCTGTACCGGACGGGTTCGTCAAGATCGATCAGGTGCAGCAAGGCGTGAGGCTCCGCCGACGGCGCCGACTCGCAGGGGCGCATCGGCGGGCGGCGGTCGTCTCGACGCTCGACATGGTCGCGCTCGAAGCCGCGGTGGGGTCCGATTCGCGGTTACTGCTGATTGGCGTCAGGAGTCCCACCCGGTGGGGGTGCGAGGGTCGGGCATGTAGGCGCAGTAGGTGCCGGTGCGGATGGTGCGACTGAGATGCTCGCCAAGTTGGGGGTGGTGGTCGGCGATCCGGGCGATCGCTTGGCGGATGGCTCGGGTCACACCGGCTCGAGCGCGCTCGGATGCGGACGCGGCTCGTCGATCCCGACCGCCCAGGCCCACGGCGCGCGAGAGTTCTCGAAGAAGGAAGTCGCGTTCGGCGTCGGCCTGGGCGGCTCGCTCGCCGTCCCCGATAGCGCGTGCCTGCTCGATGTCGTCGTCGATTTCGGCGAGGCGTCGGCGGTACGCGTTCTTGGCTCGCGTGTCGAGCATCTCGCCCGCGTCGCCCAATGCGGATTGCGGCAGGCGAGCGGTTTGACCGCTGTCGATGTGTGCGACGCTGCCGGTCTCGGCGGCGCTCAGATCGAGCACGTGGAACTCGCGGCCTGGGTCGGCGAGGAGCCGGGCGAGATAATGCATGCCTTTGAGGTCGCGCACGCGGACGGTGTGCCCGTCGAAGATCAGTGTCCAATAGTCACCCTCGCGACGAAAGGCGTTGACGCTGCCGGACCGATCGTCGAGAACGTCGCGCTCCGCGACGTCGGTTGCCGGGGCGACTGGCGGCGCGCCTTCGATCTCGTCGAGGATCGTGCGAGCGGCTTGGCGCTCCAAGTCGGCCCGCTCGTGGCTGCCGCTGGCATGGTGGGTGTCGGCGAGGCCAAGGCGGGCAATGGCCGCCTCATAGGGGGCGCCGACCTCGTTCCAGAGTCGCACCGCTTCGGACAGAGACTGTTCTGCGCCCGTCGCGTCGCCATCGGCGAGCCGCAGCTTCCCTCGGGCGTAGGCGGCGCTGGCGACCAGTGCTTTGCTTTCGAATCGGGCCGCGATGGAATCGAGTTCGTCTGCGGCCGATCGGGCGCGGTCGATGTCGCCGGCCGCGATCGCAATCTCGACTTGCGCTTCGAGCAGTGGGGCGCGCTGCAAGTCGGTGTTCGGTGGTCGTTCCTTGGACGGCACCCGCACGGGGTGCTCAAGGGCGTCTCGGATCGAAGCCGCCGCGGCGTCCACGTCGCCTTGGGCAAGACGCACCAGGGCGAGTCCCGGTTGGGGATCCCACCCGGCGCGATGAGCGGCCAGCAGGGCTTGCTCGGCGCCGGCGATGTCGCGCTGATGGAGCCGGATCCGTCCCAGCTCGTTCAGTGGCCACCCGAGCTCGCGCCGCAAGTAGGGGCGCAGCTCCTCGCACGCCATCAGTGCCTGAGTCTGCGCCTCGTGGCACGACCCGCGCAGCCTGAGGATCTCGGCGCGATGCACTCGGCAGCGCCCACGAAGGCTGCCGATGGCGTTCGTTTCGCACCACCGCTCCATCGCCTCCGTCCATTGCTCGGCCACGTCATACAGTGCGAGGCCCTGCAGGGCACACACGAGCTCGCAGAAGACGACCCCAGTCGACAGCGCATCGAGCTCCCCCGAAATGGTTGCGACGCCGGCCTCGTCGAGTAACGCCAGGCCTTGCCGGACTTCGCCGTCCAAGATCAGCAGTCGGGCTTCGGCCACCCGTCCGATGGCGCACGCCGCCGCGTCACACGTCGCACCCACCTCGATCGCCCGCCGAGCCCACCGCCGAGCGCCGGGCACATCACCGGTCAGGATCCGCTCGTAAGCGCGGACGACCGCCAACCAGGCGTGGGCCGGCGTGTCGCCGTAGCCTTCGAGCAGCCGCTCAGCGCGTGCCAGCCAGCCGCGCACCGGTGCCATCAGCGCCGTGTCGAAGAGCAGGTGCATCGCCAGACGGACGGCCGCACCCGCGGCCGCGACCTGATCACCAGCCTGGATGTCGGCCGCATGGGCGCGTTCCCACGCATCGATGGTCACATCGAGATCACCGGCCGCGTAGGCGACCTCGCCAAGCAGCGGTAAATCGGTGGGGGCCAGGACACCGTCCGCGTCTGCCTCCATGAGGAAGTCGAATGCCTGCTGCCAGTCCCCATGCGTGGCCGCGGCACGAGCGCGGTCGACGACGCCAAGACCTGCGCCATCGCTCATCGCTGCCTCCCGAATCCGTGACCCGATCGGACTCCGGGATCAACCGGCGCCGAACGTAACCGTGACGGTTACCGCCGTAACAGTCTTCCTTACGCACCTCTGTTGGAGACCACGAGTCCCCCACAGCACTCAGGCAACACCGAGGAGAACCCATGACGAACGCAACCACCACGTCGACGCAAGAACCGACGTCCCCGAACGACAAGCACATCCCGCGATCGGGAACCGTCCACACCAACGGCCAGGACCTGTACTACGAGATACACGGAGACGGCCCACCACTCGTGCTGGTGATGGGGATCGGATACGACTCGTCGCTGTGGACGTTGCAACAGGTCCCTGAGCTCTCCAGCCGATTCCGTGTCGTCCTCCTCGACAACCGCGACGCCGGCCGCAGTTCCCGAGCCGATCACGCGTACACCATCGCGGACATGGCTGGCGACGTCGCCGGCCTGCTCGACGCCCTCGATATCGACCGAACCCATCTGCTGGGCTTGTCGATGGGAAGCATGATCGGCATTGAGTTCGCGCTGCGACATGCGGACCGTCTCGATCGCCTCGTGCTCGCCGGACCGGGCGCAGCGCCCGCACGGAGCGTCGTCGACCCGATCTCGATCTGGAACTGGGTCAAAGCCAACGACCCCAGCGGAGAGGTGTTCGGCGCTCAGCAGTTCACCTGGCTGTTCTCCTCGACCTTTCTCCGCAACCAGCAGGCAGTGCAGGACACGATCGCGCTGTTGGCCTCCAATCCGAACCCGATCGAGCCGGACGCCTACGACCGCCAAGCTCGGGCCTACCTGCAGTTCGACGCCCTCGATCGGCTTAGCGGCATCACGGCCCCGACCCTGGTGATCGTCGGTGAGCAGGATCTGCTGACACCGCCGTGGGTCGCCCGCGAGGTAGCCGGCGGGATCCCCGGAGCCCGATTCGAGCTCATCAGCGGCGACGGCTCATCGCACGTAGTGCCACTCGAGCGCCCAGACGACTTCAACCAGCTCGTCATGAGCTTCCTGGCCGAGTGACATCTTCCGCCGGACGACAAGCACCAAACCAACCGAACCATGCTCCCGGCGGCCGCGGGTCATCGTTGTCCCTGCGAGGCTCGATGCCGGGCTCCGCTGGTGGGTCAGAGTCACCGCCAGATGGCGAATACTTTGTTGCTGTTGAAGCAGTGGGTTTCGACGAAGGTGCTCCATTCCAACGAGAGGCCAAGTTCCTGCACCGCACCCATCGCGGTGAACCAGTTGAGCAGCTCCTGTTGGCCGGCATGCTCGATGTCAGCCAAGGTCACCGCCAGCCACGCGTTCTGGTCGCCGGTGACGAGTGGCGCGTAGAGGTCGCGGTCGGCGGGGGTGTCGGGCCGTAGCCGATACGTGTGGTCGACCAGGAAGGCGTGGGACCACGACGACGAGGCAATCAGCGCGACGCGGTGACCGGACGACGCGAACGCGCGTGCGACGGCGGCGCCGAGGGCATGGAGTCGCTGTGGTGACGGTGAGGGTGGATCGGGGGGGATGTCGTCGGCCATCGATGTCATGAAGCCCTTGGCGCCCACCACCTTGCGGCCGTAGCAGTTGAGCGGCATGGGGATGACCGGCCACTCGAACCCGGTGCGGTCGTAATCGAGGTACAGCACCGTGTTCAAGAACGCGTGGGCCAGGCCCGGGTGGTGTAGCGGGCGGTAGGCGTAGGCGACGTCGAAATCGCTTCCGATCAACTTCTCCACGAGCCACCGGCCGGTGTTGTGAGCGCCGCGGATCGTGCGCACGAGGTCGCTCGATTCGCCCCACGCGTTGGGCTTGCCGGCCGTCATCGCCGACTCGGCTGCTTGGGCCCACGGGCGCACATCGATGTCGTCGTAGCACAGCACCGAGAATGGGGGAATGAGGTCGTCGTGAAAGTTCTCGTGCTGGTCGTCGCCCCACACGAGCACGACGTCGGGGTCGAACTCGTCGAGTGCGGCGCGCACGCGGCGCAGCCCGTCGACCAACGCGGCCCGGTGGGAGGCGGCCGATGTGACGGCCTCGTCGTCGCCCCATTCGGCGCGCATCGCCGCGGGCCACGACGCCGGATCCTTCACGGCGTCGGGGATACCCGGATCCTGCAGCGTTCGACGCAGGATGCCGGCCATGTCGGCGTCGAGCAGCGACAACGGGGGATAGTGCGTCACTCCGACCACTATCACGTCACCCATCGGCAGTCTCCTGGGAGTTCTCTGCGCGCAGCGACTCCACCTCACGCAAAGCGGCGGCGAAGCGGCCTTCGTCGCTCACGCCAGCCCTTGTCGCATTACCCATCCTCGCAGGAGTTCGTCACACACCTGCACGCGCGCTCAGATCGTCAGCTCAGATCCGCAACGACTGACGGAGGGTCGCCGCGATCAGACTGCGCCTCGGCGCTCGGCGACATCATCACGCCGTCCAATCGGCGGATCGCCGGGACGACCAGCATCCCGGCGAATCGAGCCGCCATGTGTCTAGAGGCGGGTCAGCGCCAAGGGCACGATCGGGTTCGCGACCGTCGGCTACAGGGTTGGAGCGTGACTTGCGGGGCAGACCGTCGAAGTCACCTGCGAGGGTGGGCTTGTTCAGATCCACCATCGCGGTGTGCTGGTCGCGACGCACGCTCGCCGTCATCCGATCGACAAGCAGACCGCCGGCGTCGAGCGTGGCCGCAAGCCGAGACAGTCACGGCCGTCGGCGTCGTCGCCGTCGGTGACCCGCAAGGTCGACTCGTCCGGCAACGTGTGTTTCGCTGGCGCGAACTATCGCGTCGGCAACGCCTATCGCCGCCGCCAAGTGCAGGTCGCCGTCGTTGGAGACACCGTCGAGATCTCGATCGGCGAGCGACTGATCCGCAGCCACCGCGCAAGACACGACCGCACCCGCGAACACGGCGCCCTCGCCAACCCCGGCGGCCGCCCCCACCGCATCAACGCCGCCTGAGAGGTTCAACCTGTCGGCCAGCAACCGGGGTCAGACCGTCGGCCGGGTACCGGGGCTTGACATCAACACTCGTCCCGACGTCGCCGGGCAGCTCGGACCCGTTGCAACATGCGGCGCCGCGAACCCTGCTCGTCCCGCATCGCCCCAGGTCCAATTGACGTCTGCAAACCCGACGGTCGCACGTCGGGTCGAAAACCCGAAGTGCGGAGTCGGTTGAAGCAAGCGCGGAACGCCGGTTCTCGGCGCGGCAACGGCGATCCCGCCGACGTCGTTATGGGCGTGATGGACAGCGCGAGCGGCGAGCGTGTGGGCGGCGATATGTATCGCTCCGACGAGGTCGCGACCGACGGCGCCCTCGCGATCGCGAGCGGGGATACCGGCACTTCCCGGACGCCCGGTAGAGGTCTCACGCCGCGCGTTATCGGGCGCGCGAATTCGGACATGGCGCTGCTCGTCATCCGGACCGTGAAGCGGACCGGCGACGGACGCCCCGGCCACGCGGGGCAGGTCGTCCAGGGTTCGATTCACTGTCTGGGCTCCAGAGATGCGTGGCGAAGGGCGTCGGACGTCGTCAGGGCAGCTCCACGACCTGCCCCACGAAGGACCGGGCCGACACCGTGTCGAGGCGTACGTTTCCTTCGGTGTTGTGGCAGGGGTCCTGCATGAAGCTGAAGACAGCCACGATGACCGGTCCCGATCCCTCGAAGACCGGGCCTTCGGAGTCACCGAAACACGTGCCGCCGTCTCCCCACGCGGCATTCGGGTTGCCGTTCAGGAAGAGCAGATCACGGCGCAAGAGGATGTTCTCCTCTGCGGTCAACTGTCGGCACCAGGTTGAACTTCTGAAAAATGAAGCCGAGACGCTGCCGGCGCAGCAGCGTGAGCTGCTTGTCGGACAGCTCGGAGATGACCGTGTCGCCGACGCGAGCCTCGCCGTCGCTGACCGAGTCGAGCCCCGCCCATGCAGTGCAACAGCGTCGATTTGCCGGATCCCGACGGCCCCATGATCGCCGTCGATCTGCCGACGTCGACGCCGATGTCGACGTGGTCGAGGGCCACCACCCGTGTGTTTCCCTCGTCGTAGATCTTGGTCAGCCCGTCAGCTCGGGCCGCCATGATCCCGGTTGTCGCGGAGGACTGCAGTCGTGTCGCGTCGCCTCAGTCGTATCGGTCATCACCGCACCTCCTCGGTATCCCGTGACTGAGGTGTACCCTGACCGATTGGTAGGACAGCGTGGGGTGGGAGGTGAAGGGCCGTGCGAGGCTCAATCGGTCGGGGGTGTGGGGGCGCGGACGGTGTCGCCATGACGTCGACGAACTGGTCGGGCTGTTCGCACATTGGTGAGTGCTCGGACTGGTTCACCGAGACCGGGTTCACCCCGTTGTCCGTCGGTGGACTTCGACGGCGGCCTCGGTGGTGAGCAGGTGCGGTTTGCCTCGGATGACGATCTCGAGTGGTTCGCCTTCCACCAGCGCGAAGTGCTCGACGTCGTGGGCGAGCCGGACGTGTAGCTGGCGGTCATGAAAGCGAAGTGAGAAGCCCAGGGAGCGGAACCGCTGTGGGAGGTGCGGGTCGAACGTGAGCTGGCCGTCGAAGTCGCGGACGCCCCCGAAGCCGAAGACGAGGCCCATCCAGGCACCGGCTGCCGACGCGATGTGCACGCCCTGTGAGACGTTCCCGGCGACGTCGGCCAGGTCCATGAGCAGCGCGAGGTCCAAGTAGCGGCATGCTGCGTGTTCGTTGCCGATCTCCGAAGCGACGATGCACTGGATGCTGGCGGACAGCGACGAGTCCCCGGTGGTGATCGGGTCGTAGTAGTCGAAGTTGCGTCGCTTCTCCTCGATCGTGAACTCGTTGCCGAGCAGGAACATCGCCATCACGACGTCGGCCTGCTTGAGCACCTGCCGGCGGTACAGGGTGAGGGGGTGGTAATGCAGCAGGAGCGGAAACCTCTCGGGCGACGTTGCGTCCAGGTCCCATCGCTCGTGGGTGAGGAACGTGGCGTCCTGTGGTGTGATCCCCCTGATCGGATCGTGCGGGACGTACATCTGATCGGCGGCGCGCTCCCACTCGTCGGGCTCTGACGGATCGAGCACCACCTCGGCCACGATTCCTGCGTAGGCAGCTGGGTTCTCCGCCTCGAGGCGCCGAAGCGTTGAAGCGGCGTAGCGCAGGTTGAGACGAGCCATCAGGTTCGTGAAGGCGTTGTCGTCGGCCATCGTCGTGTATTCGTCGGGTCCGGTGACGCCGTGGATGTGAAAGCGCCCGTCATCACCGTAGAAGCCGAGATCGGCCCACATCCTCGCGGTCTCGACGAGGATTTCGGCGCCGGTCTCGACGAGGAAACTGAGATCCCCGCGAACGTCGATGTAGCGCCGGATCGCGTACGCGATGTCGGCGTTGAGGTGAAATTGCGCGGTGCCGGCCAGGTGGTAGGCCGACGCCTCGTCGCCGCGGATCGTCCGCCACGGGAACAAGGCTCCGCGCAGGTCGAGCTCGCGTGCCCGCGCACGCGCGATCGGCAGCATGCTCTGGCGGAACCGGAGCAGGTTCCGTGCGATGCGCGGCTGCGTGTAGGCAAGGAACGGCAGTACCCACGTCTCGGTGTCCCAGAAGTAGTGCCCGTCGTACGCGTCGCCGGTCAGGCCCTTGGCCGGGATGCCGGCACCCTCGGCACGCCACGTCGCCTGAGCGAGGTGGAAGACGTTCCAGCGGACCGCCTGCTGAATTCGGACCGGATGCCAGACGGTGTCCTCTACGGTCACGTCGGCACGATCCCAGAACCGGTCCAGACAGCTCCGCTGGGCGGTTACCAGCGCTTCGAAGCCGGCCGCGGTGACGTGCCCGAGCGTGTGTCGGCACCGCCGGGCGAGTTCCTCGACCTCGACGCTGCGCGAGCTCTGGTAGGCGGCATACTTTACGAGCCGGACGGGTATGCCGGGCTCGGCGTCGACAGCCACGACGAACTCGGACGCGTCAGGGTCAATGTTCACCGAGACCTGGTGCGGACTCGATACATCGAGGACGTGATCGACGACGACGGCGAGCGTCATCCCACTTTGGAGCGTCTGATAGCCCAGCACCAGACGTTCTCCCTCCTGCTCCACCAAGAGCGCGTCGAGCACGCGGCGACCGAGCCGAGTGCCGAGGCGCGGATCGTTCCGGGCGCCCTCTGCTTCGGCACCTTCCGCCACGGGATTCGCCCGGTTGACAACGCGTGAGCGGATGATCACTGGCGCGCGCTCGTCCATGGTCACCTCGTAGGAGACGGCGACCACATGACGGTGCTCGAAGGAAACGAGCCGCGTGCTGCGAACACGCGCATGCTTGCCCGACGGCGTCGCCCACACGAGATCCCGAGTGAGGACGCCGTTGCGCATGTCCAGGACGCGGAGATACTCGGGTGTTCGGGCCGTCGGTAAGAACAGTGGCTCGTCGTCCACGTACAACTCGATGATCGTCGCATCGGGAACATTCACGATGGTCTGGCCGACGTGTGCCAGACCGTACGCATCCTCGGCGTGGATGATGGGCCACGTCTCGTGGAAACCGTTGATGAACATGCCCGGCGCCAGCACTGGACGCCCCTCGTCCGGACAGCCGCGGACACCGAGATAGCCGTTGGACAGCGCCAGCGCCGTCTCGGCTCGGGCCGCGAACTCGGGAGTCCATCGCGCCTCGACGATCCGCCACTCGTCCGGCGGGAACAGGTGCTCTGGCGGCACCGAGATCGTGCGCTGAATCACAGCGGTTCCTCGCTCACTGAACCGGTCCGATGATCGAACACCCGGCGTACCGATACCACGCTCGAGCGCACCTCGTCGACGCAATCATCGACGTTGTCGAGCGAGCCGGTTTCGCGAACGATGAGTGCCAGTTGTCGCTCTGGGAATCGAAATTGCGTCATCGCACTCCAGGCAAGACGAGTTGGCCCGATTGTCATAGAGACTTTCGTCTCGACTCGCAAGACATCCCGCTACCGCTCGTGTCCGTAGCATGACCGACGCTGTGCGCTGCCGCCGTCGCGAACAGTGCGTCACTGTCGTCGCCGCCGTCGTGGTGACCGGCGCCCGCGCCGCGCTGCCGGCACACTCCGAGGGATCGAGTCCCGCGTTTTCGCTGTCCTCAACGGTCTCGACGACCGCGCATTCGTACCGGCGCGGACGGTCATGCAGCTCGGCAGCCTCGGCGGCGCGATCACCACGGGGCGGCCCTTGCTGCGGCTGGGCAGCCCCGCCTCGGTCGCCGCATAGCGGTGGTCGGGGCGCCACATGGCTGGGCTCGAAGGCAGTCAAACCGTTCGTGGGACGTGGCTGGCCGGCGACGGAGGTCGATGTCGCTCGGGTTCTCGATTCCGAACAAGCCGGTCTGGGCTATCCCTCAGGGCATGCCGGCGTGGTGTTGGCGATGGTGGCGGCGGCCGCACCGCCTCTGCCGTGGGTGTTGCGACCGGCGCTCTGGCTCGCCGCGCTCGGGATCGGCGGGACTCGTGTCTACGTCAGCGCTCATCTGCCCCTCGACATCGCCGGCGGCATCGCTCCCGGCATCGGTACGGAACGGGGAGTCCGCCTGCTCGCGGGCGAGGGGTGCACCCCGACTCGCCATCTCGGATCGAGTGACACGCCGAGATCAGCGCGCAGCTCCTGGCGGAGCTGACGACTCGAGTAGACGTCGACGGCGCTCTGCAGCTCGGTGATGAGGGCGACGTGCGCGGTGCGCTCGAAGTCGTAGCTCGAGACGATGCAACCACCTGGGAACACGTCGATGAAGCTCCCGGCGTAGCGGGGGTCGATCGACTCGATGAGCTGGTAGGTCCTCGTGCCCTCGTCGCTGGGCGCGATCGGCGTGGCGTAGGCGACGTCGCAGGAGCCGGTCAGGGTGATGTTGACCGGGCGATCGGCGCGGTCGGACTCGAGCGAGATGGTGGTGCCCTCCTCGTCGACGTCGACGCCCTCGTACGACCAGCCGGCCGACAGCTCCGCTGATGTACGGCACGTACGACGCTTCGGGCACTTACTGGGCGATGATCGCGAGGCGAGAGTCAGCGTCGCACCCCGGCATCGTCACGTCATCGGCGCACCCCGTCAGCGCCGCAACCGTTACGACCGCGGCCAAAGCCAGCTCGCAGCGGGCCCGCCAGACGGAGGTGGGCGATGATCAGGGACACGGCGACGAATCCTGCCACCTCCACGGCGAACGTGAGCCCGAAGCGGCGCAGGGTCCAGCGCTGGATCACGACACGGCCGCGCTGGGGCGCGAGGGCGCGAAACGCAGCCTCCGCGTCCGCATCGGCGGCCCGCAGCAGCGATCGGACCTGCGATGGAACCGTCACCGCCCGGCTGGCCGCGAACGCCTCGGCGATCTCGTCGGATGTGAACGGCCGTCGCGTATCTGAGCCGGGACGCGGAACGCGGCAGTTCGGCACTACTAGCCGGTCACGGCCATAGGGCTTGTGGGTGCCCTGCTTCCCATGTCGCCTTGGCGCTCGCGGTTCACGCGAACGCCTGGCGCGGACGCGTCGGAGTGGCGGCTACGGCGTGAGTACGAGCTTGCCTTTCGCGGCCGAGCGCTCGAGCAGCTCATGCGCCCGGCGGGCCTCTGACAACGGCAGCCGCTCGGCCACGACCGGATGGATCTTGTCGGCGCGCAGCAACTCGAGAAGGACGAAGAAGTCCTCGCGGAACCAGTCCTGGTGATCATCGCGGCAGTTTTTGGATGCGATAGCCACTGACGCGACGGTTGGGAGAGAGTTGACCCCACACGGTGACGAGCGCCATCGCCGGATACCACTTGAGCCAGCCCCGGACGCTCTTGCGGCCGTTCACCAAGGTGTTGTACGCGCCCATCGTGACGAGCCGTCCCCCTGGATCGCCAGTGATCGGATTGCCACGCCGCAGCGCACGGAACGAGCGAAGCGCCACCGGGCCGCCAATCCCGTCGAGCACAACATCGACACCCTCGCCGTCGGTGAGCTCGCGTATCCGCGTCAAGAAGTCCTCGTCTTGGTAGTCGATCGCCACGGCACCGAGCCGTTCGACCGCGGCGCGATCCGCGGGGGAGCAGGTCCCGTACATGCGCAACCCGACGAGCGCTCCCAGCTCCAGTGCAGCGGTTCCAACCCGGCCAGCCGCACCATGCACGAGCACCGACTCGCCTCGCGCCACTCTCGCCGTCCGATGCAGCATTTGGTAGGCGGTCATGTACGGAAAGACGACGCTCACGACTTCGGCCGGATCGAGATCCTCGGGTACCTCCACGGCGTACTTCTCCGGCACGCAGACCAGCTCGGCGTTCGAGCCCCACACCGTCAAGACGCCGACGCGGTCCCCCACACGCACACGCGAGCAACGCGCACCGAGCGCCTCGACCACCCCCACGAGCTCGTAGCCGGGCGTGAACGGCGGCTTCGGGCCGCCAATGTACGTCCCGGCCCGGATCTGGGCGTCGGTAAACGACACGCCGGCCGCCAACACCCGGACCAGCACCTCACCCGGCCCGGGTACGGGATCATCGACCTCCAACACCTCCACCACCTCAGGTCCGCCGTATCGCTTGATCACCACCGACTGCATCGCGCACCCCCTCATGGCTGACACCACCGAGCTGTTGCCGCTCGCTCTCCGAACGGCGAACCTCCATCGACGCGCCAACGAATACCGGCCGGTAGGGCCCAAAGTCACACAGCAGCCACCGCCCTTCCGGCACTCGCGACTATTCGCCGCCAAAGCGCTGCGACTCGTGCCTCCATGACCAACGCATGACCGCTCGGTCGATGACCAGCCATCGCCGATCCTGAAACCGTCCGGAATATCACGGCCAAACCGGGCCGGGGTGGCGGCTGCACGCCGTTCACGCTTGAAGCACAGTCGCGACTTGGCGTCAATTCGACACAACTCGGGACCCCGAGTCATGTCGAACCGACGTGCACCCGCCGGTCGGTCGTGAACGGGGTTGTCAGTTGGGCGATTTCGACACGCGTATCCGGTCACAACTACCTTCCGCGCCGATAGAACAGCGTGCGATGCTCTCGACCCCCCGGGTAGTATGAGGTCCCTTGGCGTGGTGGGGTTTGGTGGGTCCGCCGTGAGGTGAGCCATCGGCGTGATTCCTGGTGTGTTCCGACAAGAATCCACCATCCCGAGCGGGCACAGCCGCGCGAGCGATCTCCGCCGCATGGAACTGCACTGTGGTCGAGTCGTACAACATTCATGTGAGACTTTCTCGCTCCGGGGACTGCGCGAAGCAGCAATGCCTCGACCCATGACGCGGGCGCGATAGCCCGCTCGGGTCGTTCGACGATCGTCGGCCTGACGGGGCGATCCGACAGCAAGGTTTAGAGGCCCCGTCAGGCCGGCGCCGAGGTGGTCTTAGAGGACGCTCAGCCGATCGCGAATCGCTTCCTCTTGCTCACCGGTGCGAGTCTTGATCCGACCGACCATCTCGTCGTATTGGCCCTCGGCGACGTCGCAATCATCGTCGGTCATGTCGCCCCATGTCTGCTTGACCTTGCCCTTGAACTGGTCCCAGCGGCCTTCCCACTTGGTCTGCCAGGCGTTATCCATGTGTGGTCCTCCTCGGAATAGCGCGGTGCCGGTCGCGCCGCTGCCTGCCAATACCCAAGCGCCGTGCGAACAAACCCCTGAAACTGCCTTCTACTAAACGCGTAAATCAGTGACCGCGACCGGCGCTGGGCAAGTCACGTCGCGTGAGTTTCGTCTTCGTGGATGGATCGGTTTGACATGCGCGACTCCGGGTATAGGGGCGGACCGTCGCCGAGCACCGGCGCGTATTGGACACCCAAAGGAGCGACAAGATGCGCAAGACAATGACCACACTCGCGATGGCAGCCGCGTTGTCGGCACTGCCGGCTACGGCAGCGTTCGCGAGCCCCCCGGGACGACCCGAACGATGTCGAGGCGATCGACAACCCGATCGACGAGAACGACGACGAGGGCTTCGACGACTGGGGCTTGATCGGTCTCGCCGGCCTCCTGGGCCTGCTCGGCCTCGGTGGAAGACGGCGCACCGACCGTGTCGTCACCGTCCGCGACGACACGTACAACACCCGCTGACGCTCTGCGCTGCTGCTGCCGCCGGCGCGAGTTGCGCGGCACTCGCGTGGTGAAGTTGCGATGGTTTGCGACCGGTTCAAGCGGGCATTGCTGTGTCCGGCGGCGGACCCGAAAGGTCGGTTCCCCACACACCGCACTACGGTCGGTGTGTGGGGAGCGGCCAATCGGAGCCCGATCCGATCGGACGGTGAGCCGCCGGTTCCGCGAGTTCGACATCTCGATCCGCCACCAGCACACCTAACCACAGCTGCATGACGCGGTGTGGCTCGATGCTCAGTTCTCCGCAGCGAAGTCGGCGCCAACGATCGCCGAGCGAGGTCGGCTGTTCGGAGGCTGCGGTTCGGTTGGCCGCGATTGGACTCGGTGTGACGCCGCATGCGCGGCGGTAGCGCCGCGCCCGGGGCGGACGTGCAAGCCCGGCCCACGTGCCGGACTCGACTCAGGATCATCAATTCGGGTGACTTCTCCCGTTGCTCTCGACCCGGTTCCGCTCATATCGTTATCGATGTCCTCCCGCGAGGACGTCCGAATCTGTGATCTCTCTAGACCTCGGAGGTCGCCTGACATGTCAGACCTGGACGCAACACCCCATGTGCGCCTGGCCTTGCACGGTGCGATCGATTCGTCAAACGCACGCACCGGCCTCGATCTGGTGATGAGAGCGGACGCGCTTCCCGGCGACGCGGTCACGCTCGATCTGAGCGACGTGGATTTCATCGACTCGAGCGGCATATCGATGCTGCTGAAAATCCGGAGTTACCTCGACGATATGGGATGCCGATTCGTCTTGGTCAACCCCTCAGCCCAAGTTGTACGCGTTCTCACAATCGTCGGCCTGAACGAGATGTTCGCTGTCGACGACGCATAGGTGTCAGCGCTCGCCGGCCGACAAGGCGGGCGCGGTGGTCGAGCAGGATCTCGCGCTCGGTCAGCTGATCTACGACCTGCGGACCAAAGCCGGTCTCAGCCAACGCGAGCTCGCGCGAGCGGATGGGTACGACGCAGTCGGTGATCTCGGGGCTCGAGGAAGGCGGCGACGCACGGAACCGGATCGACCCGCTCAGCCAGCTGGCTGCAGCGCTGGACCGGCACCTGATTGTGTCGTTCCCTGAGAAGCTTTCGGCGAAGCTGGAGGATGCCGTGCAGGTCGCGTGACCGTCGGGGTAAGACATTAAGGGTTGTCACCGATGTGTCAACGCAACTCGCACCGACGCCCGCCTATTGCAATCTATGAACGAAGCGTCTAGGATGAGAAAAACATCGTCTGAACTGGACTGACGCTGATGAGCGCCAACAGAAACAGACGAGGACTATTGTTCTCATAACCCGAAGGTCGCAGGTTCAAATCCTGCCCCCGCCCACCAAGTGAAAGCCCAGGTCACAAGGCCTGGGCTTTCCTCGTTGTCGGGGACGCGTCACCGGTGTCATCTACCGGCCATTGCGAGGTCGAGCCTGCTGACCTGGGATTTTATCGGTGAGCAACCCGGTAGACGTCTACCGGTTGGCGGTGGCGATCATGGTGGCGAACCGGTCGGCTGCTGCCGCGCTCATGCCGGGAAGCAGGTGTTGGTAGGTGTGGATGGTGAACGCGGGGTGGGCGTGTCCGAGGCGCTCGCTGACGACTTTGACCGACTCGCCGGCTGCGACGAGGAGTGATGCGTGGGTGTGGCGCAGGTCGTGGAATCGGATCCGTGACAGCTGGGTGCCGCGCACGATGCGGTCGAAGAGTTGGGACAGTGATTGTGGGTTGAGGTAGCGGCCGGCGGGGTTGCAGAACATCCAGTCGTCGATGCCGCTCGGGAGGCCGTCGCGTTCGAGCCGCTGCCGCCAGCGTCGGAGCAGGGTCATGGTTGCTGCGTCGAGTTCGACGGTTCGTCGGCTGGTGCGGGTCTTGACGCCGAACTCGACGGGTTGGCCACCGACGCATTGCAGTGTGCGCCGGATCGAGAGTCGTCGTGCGCCGGTGTCGAGGTCGCACCATTTGAGGCCGACGATCTCGCCTCGGCGCATGCCGGTGTGGGCGGCCAGGTGCAGGGCGGGGTAGAGACGATGGTGCCGTGACGTGGCCAGGAAGATGGCCAGCTCCACGGCGGTCCATGATCGGGCGATCGGCCCTCCCGCGCGTGGGAGTTTCAGCTGGGCGCTGGCGGCGACGTTGCTGACGACGAGTTGCCGGTCGGCGGCCACGCCGAGGGCTGCTCGGACGATCATGTCCACTTCGAGGATCGTCTTGGGCGCGATTCCCGCTCCGTGCCGGCCGCCGGTCACCGCGAGTTGCTGGTACAAGGCTTCGAGATGGTCGACACGCAACCGTCGCAACGGGACATCGCCGATCGCGGGATTGATGTAACGCTCGATGAACCATGCGTAGCGGTATGCGGTCGTGGCTCGGACCTGGCGTCGCTTCCGTGGCAGCCACGTCTCATTGAAGAACGTGGCCACGGTGATCGGTCCGGTGACCGGTGGGCGTTGGTCGACGCGGTCACGAGTCGAGGTGTTGGCGGACCGCTTCGGCTTCATCGCGGTCGCGGCCGACGGGATGCCAGCGTCGCCGCTCCTTGCCGCTGAGGGGTCGAGGCCGTCGTAGGCGACGACGTAGAAGCGGTCCTGGCGTTGCACGATGTACGTCATGAGCCGATCATCGGCCAACTTCGGAACCAACCCGAAGATCACTGTCGGGCGTGGGCATGCCTAAGGGTGGTGGCGCGTCGACGAACACCGACCACACCCCTGCGTCGAAGTCGCGGGCCTTGATCGGGGCCTGACAGACCCACCCCGCGGGGGGTTGTGCCTTCGTTTGCACCGAGTGCCCCGGTGCGCGGCGGCGCGTGTGCGAAGCGACCTCAGCCGCTTCGCACACGCACCGATAGCCACTGGGGGTATCTATGCGTCTCGGACGACCTCGTAGGTGAGGAAGGCGAGGCCGTCACCGATGGTCCGGGTGCTGACGAGGCGCATGGCCTTCTTGTCGCTGGTCTCGCCGAAGAGGCGTTCGCCCGCCCCGAGCAAGACCGGGAAGACGAACAGCCGCAGCTCGTCGACCAGGTCGTGCTCGATCAGCGTGCGCCCGAGCTGATAGCTGGCGTAGACGACGATGTCCCCGTCCAGCTCCTGCTTGAGCTTCGAGACCTCGTTCACCACGTCGCCCTGTCAGGACCGTCGAGTTGTTCCAGTCGGGGATCTTCGAGGGTCGAGGACACGACGTACTTGGGCAGGCTGTTCAACCTGTCCGCCAACTCGCCGCGTCCGGGATGGCCACCGCGCGGCGAACCACTCGTCGCTCCGCCGACCCAGCAGCAGGGCCTCGGTGCCCAGCGCCTCGTCGAGCTCGACCTTGGCCCACTCTTCGAGGTCCTTGCCCCCGAACTGGCCGAACCAGCCGCCCAGCCTGAAGCCCTCCTCACCGTCCGGGTCCTGGACGACTCCGTCGAGCGAGATGTTCGTGCTGATCACGATCTTTCCCATTTCGGTTCTCCTGATCGTCGGCGTTGTCAGCTGTCAGTGGTGTAGACACCGCGACATCGGGAGATTGGGCGCCCACCGACCGCCCAGTTCGCCCCTCGGCCGGTGTCTGTACAGGGTGGAAGCGCGACGACATGCGGGAAGAAGGACGACGTTGACGGGTGGTGACGGCCGACCTGATCTCGAGGGCGCAGGCCGGGGACGGTGACGCGTTCCGAGAGCTGACCGAGCCGCATCGCCGAGAGCTCCAGGTGCATTGCTACCGGATGCTCGGATCCTTCCAGGATGCCGAGGACGCCCTCCAAGACACGCTGCTGGCCGCCTGGCAGGGCTTCGGAGGGTTCGAGGGACGGGCCTCGCTCCGCACCTGGCTCTACCGGATCGCCACCAACCGGTGCCTCAACGCGCGTCGGTCGGCCAGCCGACGCCCGGCCAAGGAGTGGGACGTGCCCAAGGTCGAACCGCCCGAGCCGACCCGGCTCGGCGAAGTCGTCTGGCTCGAGCCGTATCCCGACGCCCTCCTCGAGGGTGCGATCGATGTGCCGCTCGGCCCGGAGGCCCGCTACGAGCAGACCGAATCCATCTCCCTGGCGTTCGTGACCGCCCTTCAGGTCCTGCCACCTCGCCAGCTCGCCGTGCTTGTCTTGCGCGATGTCCTCGGATTCCACGCCGAACGAGGTGGCCGACATGCTGGGCTCGACCGTCGAATCGGTCAACAGCGCGCTCAAGCGGGCGCGCGCCAGCTTGCAGCGACGACGGCCGCCGGCCGCCGATAGCGAACCGCCTCCCGCCCGCCGACTCACCCTCCGAGGATGCGATCGTGGCGAAGTTCGTCACGTGCGTGGGAGTCCGCCGATACTCGACGCGCTGGTGGCCCTTCTGACCGAGGACGTGTTCATGTCGATGCCGCCGATGCCCTTCGAGTACGAGGGCCGAGACGCCGTCGCCCGCTTCTGCGCCGCCATCTTCGGCTCAGGCCGGAGGTTCGACCTCGTGGCGACGCGAGCCAACGGTCAGCCGGCGTTCGGGGCATACCTGCGCGAGGCTCACGGCATCAGCCACGGGGTGGGCCTCTTCGTCCTCACCCTCACCGGCGACCAGATCTGCGCTATGACCCGCTTCGAGAACAGCGTGCTCCCATGGTTCGGGCTACCGAGATCCCTCGCGAGCCGGTAACCAACCTCGGGCAACAACCGCAACGGCAGCTATCCGAAGACGGTCACGACCGAGATCGGCGAGGTCGAGCTCGAGATGCCGCGTGACCGGTTGGGGACGTTCCAGCCGGCGACGGTCCCCAAGCACGTGCGCCGCCTCGACGGTCTCACCGGGCATGTGATCTCGCTCTACGCCAAAGGGCTCACGACGGGCGACATCCAAGCTCATCTCGCTGAGATCTACGGGACCGAGATCTCGCGTGAGACGATCTCCAAGATCACCGACGCCATCGTCGACGACATGCAGGCTTGGCAGCACCGTCCGCTGGAGGCGTTGTACGCGGTGGTGTTGATCGACTGCATCGTGGTCAAGATCCGCGGCTCGCAGGTCGCCAACCGCCCGGTCTACGTGGCGATCGGCGTCGACATGGACGGTCAACGCGACGTGTTGGGGTTGTGGTCGGTCCGTCTGGCGGGGAGGGCGCCAAGCAGTGGGCGACGATGCTCACCGAGCTCCGCAACCGCGGCGTCGCCGACGTGTTGATCGTGTGTTGCGACGGCCTCAAGGGATTGCCGGAGTCGATCCGGGCGACCTGGCCCGACGCCACCGTTCAGACATGTGTCGTGCATCTGGTGCGCAACACATTGCGTTACGTCTCCAAGAAGTACTGGTCCCAGATCACGCGTGAGATGCGCGAGATCTACACCGCCCCGTTGTTGCCGGCGGCGGAGGCGTTGTTCGTCGAGTTCGCTGAGCGCTGGCGGGATCTCTACCCGGCGATGATTGGCTCGTGGGAGTCGTCGTGGAACGAGTTCGTGCCGTTCTTGGAGTTCCCGCCCGAGCTGCGCAAGGTCGTCTACGCGACCAACGCCATCGAGTCCTTGAACGCCCGCTTCCGCCGGGCGGTGCGACACCGCGGCCACTTCCCGAACGAACAAGCCGCGCTCAAAGTGCTCTACCTTGTCGCCAACCACCAACGACCGAACCGGGCCGACCTCGTCGGCCACGTCAACGGCTGGAAACAGATCTTGAACGCACTCACCATCCACTACGGCGAGCGGATCACCGCAAGCTACTGACATGAACACCACGACCGCTCACACAGAATTTCTGACAGTCCCCTCTCGGCGACCGAGGGTGATCCTGTCGGCGACGCCCCGGACGCCGACGTCCAGATCTCCGAGATCGACTTCGCCTTCGAGCTGCCCGCGCGGATCCCTGCGGGAGCGTCTGTGAGACACGAACGACGGCGAACAGGGCCACGAGATCGATCTCGTGCAACTCGACCCGGGACTGACACCCGACGAGGCGATCGACCTCATCGTGAACGGCGACGGCGAGTCGATCCCCGGCGAGGAGATCAACATCCTCGGCAGGCTGTCGGCCGGCCGCACGGCCTACGTCGACGTGACGCTCGATCCCTGGCAGTACCTCGCCGTCTGCTTCTGGCGCGACACCGAACACGACGGCATCCCGCACATCTTCGAGGGGATGTCAGCGGCGCATCAGTGCGCCCGCAGCGCCGATCGAGGCGACTCGATCAGTCAATGCGATGCGGGCAGCGACGCCGGCCGGCACGATCGACCCAGCCGCGGCCACGCAAGGCATACCGGTGCGGGTTGTCATCTCCTGCGACGGTGCCCGGCAGAATCCGAGCGGCGGGTCCCGACGCATCCGCGGTCGGTGCAGATCGTCAGCGTTCCGAATCCGACTCGACGATCGCCCGCCAGTCGCGGCTGACCGGAGGCGGGACGGGACGATCGGTGCTGCGCACGTGGTCGATCAGCTTATCGACGATGCGGACGAGTTGGTCGGCTTCACCGTCGGTGATCCCGTCGACGATGTGTCGGACCTGTACCGCCTCGCGGTGCCGCATCTCCGCGGCCATCTCGTTGCCGATCGACGTCGTGAACAACTGCGTTCGCCTGCGGTCGTCCGGATCGACGCGGCCCTCGACCAGCCCTTTGGCGGTCAGCTGACGCACCGAGCGCGACAGCGTCATGATGTGCTGTGCGGTCTGCTCGGCGATCTCGGTCTTGGTGATCCCTGGTTACGCGTAGATCTCCCGCAGCGTCCGCCACTCGGGAAGCGAGATCCCGTACGGGATCTGCGAGTTGATGTAGAACGGCGCGCTGACGAGGTTCGTCAGGACCGTGATGGCGCGCGTCGCGGAGTGCCATCGATTCGGCCGCGGTCACATCGAGGTGCTTGGTGTTTCGTGGCGCAGTCACGATGATCCTGTCTTGTTGGCGTGCTTACGGTAACGAGCGGGAAACGATCGCGTTGACACGTGCCGGTCTGCGGCCTATCGTGAAGATACTAACGATCGTGAGTAATTTACGCCGCAACGCGTGGCACGATCGACTCACCATGGGGGTAGACAATGCGACGACAGCACCTCGTGCCGATCGCGCTCCTGGCGACCTGGACCCTGGTCGCGGGTGCCTGCGGCGGCGATGACGACGCGGACACCTCGGGGGACGATGTCGCCGCCGAACCCACCGCCGAACCCACCGAACCCACCGACGCGCCGGCGGCCGATCCCACCGAACCCACCGACGAGCCGGCCGACGAACCCGACACCACCGACGAACCCGCCACCGAACCCACCGCCGTCATGTCCGATGGCGAGTACAACCCAGTGGGCACGCTACGGATCGGCAATCGGATCGCGGTCAACACGCTGAATCCGTTCGACGACCAGACGCCGGCGACGTTCAGCTTCTACGCCTGGACCTACGAGGGGCTCGTTCGCCAGGACGTCGACGGCAGTTTCGTGCCCTGGTTGGCCGAGGGGTGGGAGGTCTCCGACGATGGGATGACCATCACCTTCACGTTGCACGACGGCGTGACCTTCCACGACGGCGAACCCTTCAACACGGACAGCGGTGAAGGCCAACATCGACTTCGTGAAGACCGGCCCGGCCGACCAGGTGATCCCACCGGTCGCCGGGCAGATGTCGAACGTCTCCGAGGTCGAGGTGATCGACGACCTCACCGTCGTGTTCCACCTCGCGACGCCAAGCCCGACACCCGTCATCACCTGGCTGGCGCGAAACTCGGGTTTTATGGTGAGCCCGAATGCGCTCGGCAACGCGGCTGCCGAGCCGATCGGCACCGGCCCGTACATCTTCAACGACGACGAGTCGAGCGCCGACCTGACCCATCTCGTATTCGATGCAAATCCCGACTACTGGCGTCCCGCCGACGTCGGCGTCGAACGGGTCGAGATGGACGTCGTGAACGACAACCCGACCCGTCGACAGGCGTTCGAGGCGGGACAGTACGACCTCGTGACCGACAACCTGGCGCTCGGCCCCCCATCGGTCGGCCGGCAGATCATCGGCCCGGCGACGATCATCTCGTTCACGGTCGTCGACTGGCAGGGCGAGGTCATCGCCGAGTTGGCGGAGAAGGACATCCGATGTGCAATGGCCGAGGCGATGAACCGTGAAGGCATCGTCGCCCAGCTCGGCCAGTCTCCCGAGTCGGTCCGCTACCAGTACCAGGGCGATCCAGTTCGTACGCGTATATCGACGATCTCGACGTCCCGCAGTTCGACATCGAATCGGCCGTGGGGAACTACGCGGCCGCGGGTGGCGCAGGCTTCAGCTTCAACAACGGCTACCTCGGGAACACCCAGTTCGAAACGGCCTCGGTGGCCTGGGCCGGAGCGCTCAACGAGCTCGGGATCACGATGGCGAACGAGGCGCTCGACCCGCCCTCCGGTGGCGAGATGTTCGGCGCGTTCCTGGAAGCCCGCTACCCGATTCAGACGATCCCGATCAATGAGCCGAGTCCACTGCTCACACTCGCCCAGCGCGCACTTCCCGACGGCACGCTCAACCCGTCAGGCGCCGTGCCCGACGGTGTCCAAGAGCTCGTCGAGTCGGCCCTGGCCAAGAGCCCCGAGGACGCCGAGGCCGACGTGGAGGGGGCTTGGAAGATCATGCTCGAGGAGTGCATCTGGATCCCGGTGTTCGTGCTCGAGGACGGATGGGAGGCGCAGGACGCGGTGACCGGTGTGGAGCGGGTGCCGGGCATTCCGCTGCACTACTGGCCCCAGGGAGTGCGGGTCGACGGCTGAGCCGGCCTGCTCAGCCGACGTCGCGTTGCGTACCACGTGCTGAAGTACCTCGCGGTCAGGATCGCAGCGGTCATCCCGCTGCTCCTTGCCGTCGCGGTCATCTCGTTCGGGTTGGTCGGTCTGCTCGAGCTGCGCGGCAGCGCAGCCGAGCAGATCCTCCAAGAGGGAGCGGGCGACCCCGCTGCCGTCGCGGCACTCGAGGCCGAGCTGGGCCTCGACAAGCCGTTGCCGATCCGGTTCCTCGACTGGCTCGGCGACGCGATCCGGCTCGACTTCGGCAACTCGCTGTTGTTCCGTGACGCCTCCGTCACGGAGCTCATCGGCGAGCGGATCTGGCCGACACTGTCGATCGTAGCGGTAGGTCTCTTGATCGGGTCGGTGGTCGGGATCGCGTTCGGGTTGGTGTCCGCCTTGCGGCCGGGCGGGCTGGCCGACCGGTCACTGTCGGTGATGTCCGCGATGATGATCGCCACGCCCGGGTTCGTGCTCGGCCTCCTCTTGATCATCGTGTTCGCCGTGCAGCTCGGATGGTTCGAACCGACCGGGTACAGCTGGCCCGGAGAAGATGGTTGGTGGGCTTGGCTCAAGAGCCTCGTCCTTCCCGGCATCGCGCTCGCCTTCCCAATCGTCGCGGTGGTGCAACGTCAGCTGCGGTCGTCGATGACGAACGCGCTCTCGTCGCCGTACGTCCTCGCCGCTCGCGCCCGAGGCCTTCCAACCGGGCACATCGTTCGCAGGCATGCGATGCGCAACACGATGATCCCGACCATCACCGTGATCGGGTTTCAGGCGGCAGCCGCGATCGGGCTGACGGTGGCGATCGAGCGTGTCTTCGCGATTCCGGGGATGGGTTCGCTGCTCGTCCAGGCCGTCTCCCAACGCGACA
The DNA here is from genome assembly GCA_963776935.1 of Ilumatobacteraceae bacterium. Taxonomy (GTDB): domain Bacteria; phylum Actinomycetota; class Acidimicrobiia; order Acidimicrobiales; family Ilumatobacteraceae; genus JALOLG01. The sequence goes on from CAVZOP010000006.1 coordinate 204,500, forward strand.
TCCCGATCGTACAGGGGAGCCTGATGGTCGCGACGCTCATCGTCGCGTTCGTCAACCTGCTCGTCGATCTCGCGTACGGCTGGCTGAACCCGAGGATCCGACTGTCGTGACTGTGGTCGGCACGACCGACGACTCGCCGACCGGGCTCGACGAGGTCGCCCTCGAAGCTGCGACGGCGCCGCCCGGCCGACGCCGCGGCCACGGCTGGCGGCTGCTGCTGCGGAATCCGTTGGCGGTGTTCGGGATGATCTGGATCCTGCTGCTCATCGTGTGCTTCGTCGCGCCGGGGCTGTTGGCGACGCACGACCCGGTTCGTCAAGACGTCTCGCTGACTCGACTCCGTGAGAGCCCGAGCGCCGAGCACTGGCTCGGTACCGACGCGTACGGACGCGATCTGTACTCACGGATCGTGTGGGGCGGGCGCCTGACCGTCACGGCGATCCTGATCGCGCTCGGCCTCTCCACGGCGATCGGCATCCCGCTTGGCCTGCTCTCGGGCTGGCGCAGCGGCCGTGTCGACCGGGCGATCATGTGGGTCGTCGACGTGTTCTTATCGCTCCCGCTGGTCCTGCTGGCCCTCGCGATCGTCGGTGCACTCGGCGCGGGACTCGTCCCGGCGATGATCGCCGTCGGTGTCCTCCTCGCGACCAGGTTCGCCCGCCTCACACGTGGTGTGGCGCTCGGTGAGCGGGAGGAGTTGTACGTCGACGCGGCGAGGATCAGTGGTCTGTCGACCCCGACGATCCTGCGGCGATACATCCTGCCGAATCTGCTGCCGGTCGTGATCGTTCAGGTCGCGATCATCTCCGGCGTCATCCTGCTCGTCGGTGCGGTCCTGAGCTTCATCGGCGTGGGCTCGGCTCCCGACAGCTACGACTGGGGAGCCATGTTGAACCAGGGACGCCTGGAGATCCTCGAGCACCCGTACCAAGTGGTTCCCTCGACGACGGCGATCGTGCTGACGGTGCTGGCGTTCAATCTGATCGGCGATGGTGTTCGCGATGCCCTCGGACGAGGAACGCCGCCGGCGCCCGAGCGCCGCAGGCGCGGACGCATCCACCGCCGTGGGCCGGACGAGGAGTCGGTCGTCGAGCATCCCGACGACGCATTGCTGTCGATCAGCGGATTGAGCGTCGAGTTCCCCGGGCAGGACGGCGCCGTGGCGCACGTGCTCGATGGCGTCACGATGTCGGTGCGCCCGGGGGAAACCTTGTGCGTGGTCGGTGAATCGGGTTCGGGCAAGTCGGTGACGATGCTGACTGCACTCGGACTGACGCCGGCTCCCGGCCGGAGAACCGCCGGTGAGATTCGTCTCGAGGGCCGTGATCTCGGAGCGCTCTCGGAACGCCAATGGCAGGAGGTCCGAGGACGCAAGATCGGGATGATCTTTCAGGAGCCCGTCGCCGCGCTGAACCCGGGGCTCACGGTCGGCGCCCACCTGGTCGAGACGCTCCGGTTTCACGTCGGCCTCGGCCGCGGTCAAGCGCGAACTCGAGCGCTCGACCTGCTGGCGCTGGTCCGGGTGCCCGATCCGAAGCGGCGGATCGATGAGTACCCGCACCAGTTCTCGGGAGGCATGGCACAGCGGGTCGGGATCGCGCTTGCTCTGGCATGCGATCCCGTTTTGCTGATCGCCGACGAACCGACCACTGCGCTCGACGTCACCGTCCAGGGCCAGATCCTCGACCTGCTGGCCGACATCCAGCATCGGCTCGGGATGGCGTTGATCCTCATCACCCACGACCTCGGTGTCGTAGCCGAGGTCGCCGACCGCGTCGCGGTGATGTACGCGGGGCAGGTGGTCGAGACCGGGACCTCGCACGAGGTGTTCGAGTCACCGCGGCATCCGTACACCCGCGCCTTGCTCACCTCGATGCTGCAGCATCACGACCGCAACGACGCACTGACAGTGATCCCAGGATCGGTACCGTCGCCGTACGCGTGGCCCACCGGGTGCCGGTTCCATCCGCGCTGTTCGGAGGCTGTCGATGCGTGTCGGAGCGTCCGGCCCGAGCCCGGCGATGATCCAGAACGCTTGGTCCGGTGCCTGCTCGTCCACCGCGATCCGGCGGAGCGTTCGACCGAGGCGGTGGCGACGTGACCGGCGAGTCACTGCTCCAGGTCGACGACGTGCATGTCACGTATCCGGGTCGGCAGCGTCTGTTCCGACGTGCACCGCCGCCGATCCGCGGTGAACGGGGTGTCGTTCGAGCTTGACCGACACCGGACGTTCGGCCTGGTCGGCGAGTCGGGATCCGGCAAGTCGACGCTGGCCCACGCCTTGCTCCAGCTGGTGCCCATCGCGTCCGGTCATATCCGCCTCGACGGTGCCGACGTCACGTCGGTCGCACCCCGCGACCGCCGCGCCTATCGCCGTCGGGTCCAGGCGGTGCTCCAGGATCCGTATTCCTCACTCAACCAGGCGCACGACGTGTCGGTGATCGTCGGCGACCCCATCACGGTGCACCGCGGCATCCGACGTGGGCAGCGAGCGCGACGAGCTGGTGGTCCAGTTGTTGGCCGAGGTCAACCTCAGCCCCGACTTCCTGCACCGCTACCCCGCCCACATGTCCGGGGGCCAACGCCAGCGCGTCTCCATTGCCCGAGCTCTGGCGGTACGGCCGGAGCTGATCATCGCTGACGAGGCCACGAGTGCGCTCGACGTGTCGATCCAGAGCCAGGTGATCAATCTTCTCCGCCATGTGCAGCACGTCGACGGCGTCGCGTTGCTGGTGATCGCCCACGACCTCGAGGTCGTCCGCCACATGAGCGACGAGGTCGGAGTGATGTACCTCGGGAGTCTCGTCGAACGCGGCAGAGCAGACGATCTCTATCGCGGCCCGACTCATCCATACACCGCGATGCTGATCGCGTCGATCCCTGTCCCCGACCCAACCGAGCAGTCAAAGCGGCGTGAAGGCCGGCAAAGGGTGACGATCGACGCCGAGCCTCCGAGCCCGGCCGCGCTGCCGCCCGGCTGTCCGTTCGCCAACCGGTGCCCGCTCGCGATGGACGTGTGCAAGATCGAGCCACCTCCTGCCGTGGAGGCCTGGCACGGCGGCACGGTGCGGTGCCATGCCCACACCTCGGGTCCCACGCTGGGCGGCGCCAACGTGTCCGACCATCTGACAGCCGCCACAGCGTGACCGTGGCATGACATTCCGACAGGAGCCCAACCGAATGAGCCACCGCCGTTCGCCGATCCCCTTGCCGACCGACGCCGTGGAACGGAGGCCGCGATGACCACGGCGACCGGCTTGTTCGGCGACGAGCGGTGGTTCAGGAGCCGCAGTGACGGCCGGCCCGACGGGCGACCCGACCTGCTGTTCATCTTCGCCGACGACCTGGGTTGGGCAGACCTTGGGTGCTTCGGATCGACGACGATCCGCACCCCGAACCTCGATCGAGCAGCTCGGGAGGGGGTGCGCTTCACCCACGCCTACTCGGCGTCGTCGGTGTGCTCGCCCACCCGGATCGGGCTGTACACGGGGCGGTTCCCGTGTCGTCTCCACGCCGGGCTCGAAGAGCCGATGCGGACCCGCGACGAACGAAACGGGATCCCCCTCGATCATCCGACGCTGCCGAGACTCCTCGCCGCGGCCGGCTACTCGACGGCGATGTTCGGCAAGTGGCACTGTGGCTGGCTGCCCTGGTACAGCCCGATCCGAGCCGGCTTCCAGCGGTTCTACGGCTGTCTCGACGGGGCGATCGACTACTTCGAGCACATCGACACGCTCGGAGAGCACGACCTCTGGGACGGCGAGACGGAGATCGACGACGTCGGCTACGTCACGAACATGATCTCCCGCGAGGCGTCGACCTACATCCGCGACGCGGATGACGATCCGATCTACGTCCAGCTCAACTACACAGCGCCCCACTGGCCGTGGGAAGGACCTGGCGACGCGAAGACCGGCGCTCGCATCCGAGCCGAGTACGCCGAGTTGGACACACCGACCTCCGACCCCCTGTGCGACTTCCACAGCGGATCCCTCGCCAAGTACGGCGAGATGGTCGAGGTGATGGACGCCGCGATCGGTGAGGTGCTCGACGCCATCGAGCAGCGCGGCAACGCCGACAACACCCTGATCGTGTTCAGCTCCGACAACGGTGGCGAGCGGTGGGCGAACAACTGGCCGTTCGTGGGGGAGAAGGGCGACCTCGCTGAGGGCGGCATCCGCGTGCCCTTTCTCATCCGATGGCGGGCAGCGATCGACGGAGGGCAGGTCTGCGACCGGCCGAACATCACGATGGACTGGACGGCGACCATGCTCGACGCGGCCGGCGTCGCCCCCGACCCGGCGTACCCCCTCGACGGCCCGAGCTTGTTGCCGTACCTGGTCGAAGGTGCGCCGTACCCCGGCCACGATCTGCGGTGGCGCACGACCAACCAGATCGCAATCCGGCGGGGCGACCTCAAGTACCTCCACGACCGACGACCACGCCCGCGCCTCGGGGCCTGGCCCGTCACCGACGGCGACTACCACCTGCTCTACGACGTCACCGTCGACGGCCGCGAGAAGGCCGATCTCGCACCACATCATCCCGAACTCGTGGCCGAGCTCCGAGCCGAGGCGGAACGATTCGACGCCGACATGCTTCCGTACCCGCCCGACATGCCCGGCCTCCCACGACGGGCGACCACCGACCGTCCTGCCGTGAGCCACCCCGACTGACAGCGGTGATGCGGGAGATCTACCGCATCGGCTCTGCCGACTTCGTTGGGATACCCGCACCAGCCACTACGTGCAGACCTCTCGGCGACCTCGCAAGAATCGGACAGTCCCCCGACGGGAGGATTGTGTCGATCGTCGACCAGCTCCGCCGCCGAGAGATCGCCCACGACGATGCAATCCGTCAAGCCCTGAGTTCGACGTGACAGCGAGCGGTCCGATACCAAGTTCCGCCCTCAAGCGAGGTGCCGCGCTCGTCGCGAGCCGGCTCAGGTTGCAGGACACGGCTGCGGATTCTGGGCGACAATCTCAAGGTCCCCGCCGCCGTCGCCGCAGGCGGAAGCCAGGCGCGGCTGACACCAGCGGACCGCCGAGGTTGCATCGTCGTCCGTCCGGTCCACACCGGTGATGTCGATCGAGCGCACTCACACACACCCCGCAGATCCGGCGTCGACTGGCCGGCATGCGGCGACGCGTATCGAACGTTTGGTTACCACGGCGTCGGCCGGCAGACCTCACCATTACCAAAGCACACTCGCTCCGTCGTAGCAACGGTGCAAATCGCTCGGCTGTCGTCACGCAACCGGGCCGAGACGCGTCGTACGAAGGCAGCATCTCGGCCTTTTCCGACGTCCCAACGAGCCGAGACTCTCCAAGTACCAGCGCTCGGTTTCGGCAGGCACGCGATCGTTGATGTGCCCCGAACGCGCGGGTGACGTCGGACAGAGCGTCCCCGACCGACGGCGCTGGGCGATACCCGACACTCGTCGTCGGGCGACGCCTTCGCTGGTGACCCCACACCGGCGAACTCGGACGTGTCGAACTCCAGTGGCGACGCGTGATTATGGGGGGTGCGCCCCGGGCCAGCCGGCGAGTCGCGTGGCAAGCCATCGGCAAGTTTGGCTGTGACGACGACAGCGAAGTTCCAGCGCCACGGTCAGGCGGTGCGCGTGAGAGGCACAATGGGTTGGTGCCGTACATGGCGTCCGCCGAGGTCCCAGCCTGCCGAGCGCGGGCTGTGACGAGCCGGCGATGAGCGGCTATCTCTACTGCACTCGCCACCTCGCCGACATACGGTCCGCCAACGGACTCCCCCCACCATCGACGAAGCCGGCTCCGCCACAGTCATGGCGGGCCCGTCAGCGGCAGTGGCTGCGCCGGCATCCCCGACTACACGCCGCAATCTGTGTCGGCATGACGATGTTCTCGGCTCTGACGGTCATGTGGCCCACGCCGTTCGTCGACGCTGATCACACGAACTGGCGCGTCCGGACACAGCGAGCGGTATCCGGACCATCGGACTCATGGGCGCGCAGCCGCTTTCGGTTACGCGACGTTCAGGCTCGTCGCCTTCGAGGCGCGCCAGCGACGACGCGCTTCGAATCGCCCGTATTGAGGATTCGCAGGGCGCACGCTCTCCGGTTCTGCGAGGGTCATGGTGTCCATGACTTGCGGACCGAGCTGATCGCACGTGGCCCAAGCGGTTGCTCGAGCGGTGGCGATGCTCGTTGACTGAGAGCGCGGTCGACCCTTTAGGGCGAGATCTCTCGACGAAGGCGTCGGCCTGCCCGAACACCGGTCTCGGAGCCGCACGACGCTCGAACCAGTGCAGGACGAGGCCCCATGTTCGGGCAGCGGTCCTGGACCCGTGCGCTCGCCCATCTTCGGCACATCATGCGCACGCCGATGGGCGCCCCATCCACGGACCTGCTAACACGCGTGGGGCACCCGCACCCCGAGAACACGCTGCGTCAGACCGCTTGGACCCGTCCGTTCGGGGACGTGCGTCTCTATCGGTGTGACCAACAACGGCGCGATGAGTTCGGTCGACTCGGTCGTCGGTATGTGGAGCCACGAAGTTCGTGGCGGCCAACGACGAGGAGCACGAACATGGACGACACCGCTACTGCTGCCAGCGCTCAGCTGCGCGACGGTCACCTACAGGCGGAGCGGGCGATTCGTAGCCTGCGCGACGAGTGGTTCGGTGCGTCGGCCGCCAAGGACCTCGACCGGTCGATGGCACCGATCGCTACGAGCATCGTGTCGTACGAACACTCGAGCCCGTTGCAGTTCGACGACATCGCCCTGATTCGGGAGGAGTGCCGTCGCGGCTTCGAGCGCGCTGGCGACGACTTTCGATGGACGGTGCCAGAGCTGAGCGTGGTCGTCGCCGGCGACCTCGCGGTGACCTGGGGACTCAATCGGATGGCCGACCGGCTGCCCGACGGCTCGGACGACGTCACCTGGTCACGACGCACCCGAGTGTTCCAACGATCCGGTGGCCGATGGCTGATGACCCATCAACACGTCTCGTTCCCGATCGACCCGACCACCGGACTCGCAGCGACGGAGTTGACGCCATGACATCAACGACGAACGAACATGCCGACGTCCGCCGTGTGATCGGCGACTGGCACCAAGCGATCGTTCGGGGCGATCTGGAAGGAGTGGTCGCAGCGCACACCGACGACATCGTCATGTTCGATGTACCACCGCCCGAGCGGGGAGTACGCGGCTTGGCCGACTACAAAGCGACGTGGCCGCCATTCTTCGAGTGGTTGTCGTCGGGCGCGTCGTTCGAGATCGACGAACTCGAGGTGGTCGGCGGCGACGACGTTGCCTTCGCGTGGGCACTCCTCCGATGCGGAAGCGCAGACGAACTCCGTGAACGTCCCGCAAGGAGGTTGCGTCTCACGCTCGGACTCCGACGACTCGAGGCGGGTTGGGTCATCGACCACGAACATCACTCGTTCACGAACCCGTGACGACCGCCGAGGCCGATGGCCGCACCCGCGACCGTTACCGTCGGGCGATGGATGCAGCGGCGTTCGAGTCGGCGTTCGCACGCCATCGTCACGAGCTGCATGTGCACTGCTACCGCATGACCGGCTCGTTCTGGGATGCCGAAGAGCTGACGCAACTGACCTTCGAGCGGGCGTGGCGCAACCGTTCGGCGTTCGAGGAACGCGCATCGATGCGCACATGGCTCTACACGATCGCCACCAACGCCAGCCTCGATCACCTCAAGCGGCACGAGCGACGAACATCTGTCGTGAGCAACGTGGCCGACATCTTGGAGCGCGACGGGCACCTCCAACCGTACCCCGACGGCCGATCGACGACCGCTGGCGTCGGTGGCGATCCCGCCGACGCCGCGGAGGCGCGAGAGACGACCGAACTGTTCTTCGTAGCTGCCCTCACCGCCCTCAGCCCACGCCAGCGCGCCGTCTTGATCGTCACCGAGTTGCTCGGTTGGTCGGTGGCCGAAGCGGCCTTGCTGGTCGACGCCTCGGTGCCCGCGACCAACAGCCTCCTTCAACGCGCCCGCACCGTGATGCGTCGGGTCATGGTCGATGTGCCACGACCATCGAGCGATGCTGTCGCCGCCGAACTCCTCGCCCGATACGTCGACGCGCACGAGCGGCGCGACGTGGCCCAACTCGAACAGATCGTCCATCGCGACGTGCACATCACGATGCCGCCAGAACCGGCCTGCATCGGTCGACCGGCGGCACTCGAATTCTTCGAGCACATCCTCGGCGTCGAGCGGCCGGGCGACTGGCGACTCGTTCCGACATCAGCGAACGGCCGACCAGCAGTCGTCAACTACCTCCGCCCAACCAGCAGCGGCACCTTCGCCGCGCTCTCCGTCGACGTGCTCCACGTTCGAGGCGGCCGCATCGCGGCCATCAACTGCTTCCTCGACGCCCGTCTCGCGGTGGCGTTCGGCCAACCACCGACCCTCGACTGACGCGAGAGGCTCGCCCGCCGGGGTGTTCCCCGATTCAAGCCGAGGTGACTTCACGCCCATCAAGAAGATCGGTGGCCGACGCCGTTCTGTCGAGACTCACGAGAACAAAGGACCGATCAACCGCAAAACCGGCGGCACACGAGAGCCTCCACGAATCCCGGGGCGGTTCACCGCCATCCCCCTCGAGGAGGCGGTGCAGACGGGCGGCCTCGGCCACTGCGACACGCTTCTCGGCGACGTCGGGAATCGGGATCCCGGCGGCGAACAGCTTGGTGCACACCTCAAGCAGCGCTTCACCCGCCGAGTTCGGATGACACGACAGCCCCGCAGCCACCTCACGATGCGTCGCCGGCTCCAGACGACCACGACGCGACGGCTCGATGTACGCCGCGATCACCCGGCGCTGCCTTGGCGTCAGTCGCAGATCGAACGTCCGTGTTGGCGCGTCACCCGGACCCGCGACCGCCCTCCAGCTCACGGCGCACGGCGACGAGCAGCACCCAGGCCTGCCGTTCACCATGCACCGCCGCCTCGAGCGTCGCAGCGAACGGCGTCACACTCGAGCGTGTCGGTACGCTGGACGCGCCCAATACGGAGCAGTTTGCTGTCAACTCCAGGTCTGCGGTGCTCGCGACCGGGGAAAGTCGTGCGAGGAATGGCCTTCCTCGCGACGGTTTCGTTCGGATCTGGGACCTTGCCACTCGATCCGAACTTCGTTCGGGCTCGGTCGGACCATCCGTCGATCTGATGGCGCTCAACGATGACGGATCAGTGCTCGCGACGACCACGGTCAACCCGGATGGCGTCGGCGGCAGCTTGATCCAACTTTGGGACGTCGGCACGTTGACACCGATCGGTCCACCACTCCACAGCTATGAATGGCAACGCGTCACAGCGCTCGAGTTCAGCGACGATCCATCCGAATCCGTCGACCTGATCGCGGCAGGACTGGAGGGTGGGGCGATCAATCTGTGGGACGTCTCCGATCCGGCTGCTCCCGAAGCCTGGGTGTCGCAGAGCGGAGCCCCCCTGTCCGCCCCGGGAACCGAGGACGGGTCGTACATCTTGGACTTGGACGTGGTCCCGTACGGAACGCTCGCAGCGGGCGCATCGGACGGAACGATCCGATTGTGGGACTTGTCGTTGAGCGGCCAGCCGAGCGGGGACCCCTTGACCGGTCACACGTCCTTTGTGACGAGCGTCGTGCTGCCCAGCTTCAACACGGTCGTGTCCGCAGGCGACGACGGCACGATCAGGATCTGGAACACCAACACGGGAGCGCAGATCAACGTGCTGCAACCCGGAGGTCGAGCTGTCGCGGCGTTGAACGATCCGTCGCCGAACGATGCCGCAACCGTCGCATCAGTTGCTGGCGGCCTCCTTCATCTCTGGGATCTCGCGACGGGCGACCCCCTTACGAGCTCACCGCTCTCCGACACCACCACCGACGCTGTCGAGTTCGCATACACCGACCCGGACGATCTCAACACCGTCGTTCTCGCGACACTCGACACCGATACCGGCGTCGATCTGTGGTCCCTGAACCGAGGCTAAACACGGCGCTGAATCCCGCCGGGTTTGATGGAGATCCCGTGAGTTCTGTGCGCGCAGGGACTCCACCTCACTCAAAGCGGCGGCGAAGCGGCGTTCGACGCTCACGGAATCCCTCGTCGAATTACCTATTCTCGCACGAGCCCGTCACACGCATGCACGCGCGCTCAGATCGTCAGCTCAGATCCGCACCAACTGACGGAGGGTCGACGCGATCAGATCGGCGGCTCGGCGCTCGGCGACATCATCACGCCGTCCAGTCCGCGGATCGCCGGGACCAGATCATCCCGGCGAATCCGAGAACCCGACGAGCATCTGTCTGCGGATCGCGTCCCGCGCCAGAACATCCGTGTCGTTCTCCGTCACGAGACACTGACTGCGACACAGAGCTACCTCTTCGAATCCCTCTTCGTTCCCACGAGCAGCTGCCGCGCTCCACGACGACCTGTGAGAGACAGCCGTCAGCTCCGACCCTTCGGGAGAAGCGCTCGCCGAGCGGCAACGAGCGCGTCGGGAAGCGGCTCGAGGATCTGGGCGAGCGTGACCGACCGATCGGCGCTGGTGGCGACGAAGGCGCCGTCGATCGCCGCCAGCGCGAGCCGCGCCACCCTGTCGACGACGCGGCTGCGGGCGTTGTCGTCGCAGGCGATGGCGATCTGTCGCCGGAGTCGCTTGAGGGCGAGTTCGCGGACGTGGCGCACGACGTCGCTGATCTCACCGTCGCCGGCTTGTGGTGGCTGCACGGCGAAGGCGATGACCAGGCGAAGGAAGTTGGGATGGCGTTCGAGCGCGCCGACGGCATCGGAGATGACCAGTCGTAGGTGCTCGACGGCGGTACCGGACCGCCGGTCGTAGTCGGGGACGTCGGCGAAGAACTGTTCGACACCTCGCTGCATGACCGCGAGGAGCACGCCGTCTTTGGAGCCGTAGTAGTGGTACACCGAACTGAGCGGCACGCCGGCTTCGTCGACGACCCGGGCGATCGTCGCCGCTTCGAATCCTTCGGTGGCCATCACTCGCTCGGCGGCGTCGAGCACGAGCTCCCGCGACTTCACTCCGCGTCGGTTTGGCGTCACGGATCCGCGCTCGTCGCTCATGCGCCCGAGGCTACTCGCCGCACGTGACACTTTTGTAATTGACATTCCAATCAAGGTTTTGTAATGTACACTACAAAACTACGAAATGGAGGAACCCATGAAACCACTGTCCCAATCCCTCGAAGAGCTCGCCGCTCGCGTCAAGGTGCTCGAGGATTCCGCGACCGCCACGTTCGAGGCGGACCGCACCAAACTCGAGCAACGCCGCCACGAGATCGACGACGCCATCAAGAACGACGTCAGCGAGTTCGACTCCGCAGTGCGTGAGACCGCCCAAGCAGGTCGCACGTGGTGGAACGACACCAAGACCTCGATGAAGCGTCCGCTCGACGAGGTCCGTGCCCGCGTCGAGAAGCGCCAGTCGGAGCACGAGCTCCATCGGGCGCTGCGCGCTGCGGACGCGGCCGAGGAGGACGCCGCCGCGGCCATCGAGGTTGCGGACTACTTCCTGAACGTCGCCGAGTACGCCATCATCGACGCCGCGCTCGCCCGCATGGCCGCCGACGACCTCGCCACCGACCAGGCCCCGACCGTCGGAGCGACGTCATGATGCGCCCCTACATCGGTAGCTGGAAGCGGCTCGCCGTCCACGGTGCGGCCGCAGTGTTCTTCGGCATCGCCGCGCTTGTGTGGCCGGGAATAACACTCTGGAGCCTCGTGCTCCTGTGGGGTGCATTTGCGGTCGTCGACGGCGTCACCGCCGTGTCGGCCGCAATCGCCGACCCACTGCTCGTCCACCGAGGGTGGGTCGCCTTCTCGGGCGTCACCGGCATCTTGGCCGGCGTCGTCACCTTCTTGTGGCCCTCGATCACGGCGGTCGCACTGCTCGTGGTCATCGCGACCTGGTCGCTGATCATCGGAAGCTCCCGGATCGCATTCGCCATCTCGACCCGCAAGCAGCTGTCGGGTGCTGGAGTGGTCGGTCTCGGCGGCGCCCTGCTCGTGCTGCTCGGCGTGCTGCTGCTCGCCGACCCCGGCGTCGGCGCCATCGGCATCACCTGGGCGATCGGGTCGCTCACGTTCGTGTTCGGAGTCCTCGAGCTGTGGCTCGCGGCCCGTGTCCGGCGCGAGACGCACCAAGCGACAACGCAGACCCGTGTCCACACGTCGCGGCCCGCACAGGTCGTCAGCTGACCCACCCGCGTCGTCCTGCGCCGCTCGTCCACACGGGCGGCGCAGGACCGCGCTCATCTCGCCCAGAGAGACAGAGAGAGAGGAGAAACCATGGAGGAGTTCTCAGGGCCCGCCGCTGTGCGCGAGACGGCGGCGGCCGTGCGGGCCCACCACCCGGTCGTCGTCGAGCACGCCGCGCGCCGCGCCGCGAGTGGGCAGCTACGCATCGCCGATTCGATTACGGCGTTCGCAGGATCGATGCCGTTCGTCTACCTCCACACCGTCTTGTTCGCCGGCTGGATGCTCTTCGTCGAATCCGCTCCCTGGCCGAAGCTGACCCTCATCGTGTCACTCGAAGCGATCTTCCTCTCGACGTTCGTCATGATCGGCCAGAACCGCCAAGCCGAGTTTCAGCGCGCCAAGGCAGACCATGACTTCACAACCGGGGCCGACGAACTTCGCACGAATACGGAGCTCACGCGCGCGATCCACACGCTGACGACCGAGATCCACCAGCACGTCATCGGCGACGCGACCGAACGCGAGTAGGAACCAGGCCCGGGACTCATCGCCGGCGCGCCGACAGCCGCACGCGGAGCACCCGCCGATCGGACTCGAATAGCAGCGGCGGTGACATGGCGACGCTTTCGCCGTCAATCCCGACCGCGACGCTTGTCGCCGAGTCGACCCGGAACGTCGGAGTCGACCACTCCTCGGGGCCATGAGGCGGTCCAGGGACGGTGATGACACCGAGCACGCCATGGTCGAGGGTTCCCCTCGTTTGGAACTGCGGCCGCGGATCGAACGTGTAGGGGTTGTTCGAAACGAGGATGAGCAGCGCGCTGTTGTGGGCGGTGCCGTCTCGCCCTGCGAAGCGGAGGTCGAACCGCTCGGCGCGTGGCCCGACCAGCTGGGGGAGCATCTCCATCACGGTGCGCATCTTGTGGTCGCGGTACGCGGGCGACTCCACGACTGCGCCGTAGACACCCATCGCTACGTTGTTGACGAAGACGCGCCCGTTGACGCGGCCGAGGTCGATGCGTCGCTCGGTTCCATCGTCGAAGACGTCGAGCGCGGCGACGACGTCGTTGCGGTCGATCCCGAGATCGAACGCGAAGTGGTTCCGTGTCCCGGCGGGAACGCACACGAAGGGAACGTCGTGCTCAGCCGCGACAGCCGCAACCGTGGCTTGCGATCCGTCGCCGCCAGCCATGCCGACGGCGTCCACACCGTTGCGGATGGCGATCTCGGCCAATCCGGCGAGGTCGTCGCCCGGTTCGAGGATGATCGTCTCGATACCTCGTTTCGCGCACTGCGCGATCAAGTCGAAGCGAGCGGCCTTCCCGCCGCCCGAGCGCGGGTTGATGATGAGTGCGGGCATGCTCAGCCATCAGGTCCGCCTCTCACGAGACGACCCGAGTGTCAACGATCTCCGTCAGTTCTAGAGTCTAACGGACGCTCGGAGACGGCCGCCGGACGCCTGCCGAAGCCACACCGTGGTTGCGGTGTCAGCCCCTGGGCTCACTCGCGGGCGAACCCGCCTCACTCCGCCTCGGACCGTGTTCAACGGAAGAACGTTGTGCGACGCTGGTCCATCCCGGCGCGCCGTGCCAGGCGGGGCATCGGCGATGCTGTGGGCATGGAGTACGTGTCCAGAGTGCCGCGACCGCCCCTGGACGGCCTGATCGACGACCTCTACTACCTGGAGGGTGCGCCGCCCTACGCCCGGCTGACCCTGCCGGCGGCGCCGGCGCCGTTGCTGATCGTCAACCTGGGGGCGCCGTTCCGCATCCGCGGTAGCACCGACGTCGAGACGGTCGAGTACGCCGACGGCTGCGTGGTCACCATACCCACCCGCGCGTGGGAGTTCGGTTACCCACCTCGAACTCGGTCCGTCGGCGTGCACTTCAAGCCGTGGGGGCTGGGGCCGTTTCTGCCGATGCCCGCGGCCGAGATGTGCGACCGGCCGGCGACGGTCGAGCAGGTGTGGGGCCGGCCCGCCGTTGCTGAGCTACGCGACCGGCTGGCCACGGCGGCCGGACCGCACGAGATGCTGACGCTGCTCGAGGACGAACTCATGCGACGGCAGCGCGAGACCCCCGGCCTGGCACTGGTCCGTCATGCGAGCACCGTCATCGCCGAGACCAGCGGGGCGGTGGCGGTCGGCGACCTCAGCGTGGCGGCCCGGGTGAGCGGAACGCATTTGGTACAGCGGTTCAAGGAACTCGTCGGCGTCACCCCGAAGCGGTTGGCCCGCAACTACCGCTTCGCCGCCACCGTGCTCGCGCTCGACCCGGCCGAACCGATCGACTGGGCCGATGTCGCAGCCGGCGCCGGCTACTTCGACCAGGCCCACTTCGGACACGAGTTCCGGGAATTCTCCGGGTTCACGCCGACCCGGTACGTCGAAGTCCGGCAGCAGTTCCTGCGCGATCATCCCGGCCACGTCCTGGATGGCTGGCCGCTGCCGGCCGATTGATTTCTTACAAGACCCCCAGTTCACGACCCGTCAACATGACGCCATGTCACAAACAAAGGCGAGCCCCGTGGGCAAGGTAGTCATGTACGCATCAGTGTCGGTCGACGGATTCATCGCCGACGAGAACGACCAGCCCGGACCCCTGTTCGACTGGTTGACCAGCGGTGACGTGCCGCTCGACGACAGCGGATTCTTGAACGTGTCGCAGACGTCGTTCGACTACGTCCGGCCGTACTGGGACGAGATCGGGGCGACCATCACCGGCCGCCACGTCTTCGACATGACGGACGGCTGGGACGGGAAGCCTCCGAGCGGGATCGACCACGTGGTCGTCGTGACGCACCGGCCGAAGCCCGAGGGCTGGGACCCCGAGGCGCCGTTTCACTTCGTCGACGGCGTCGAGGCAGCCGTGGCCAAGGCGCAGGAGCTCGCGGGTGACCGCATCGTCGAGGTCGCCGCCGGCGACGTCGGTGGCCAGGTGCTTGCCGCGGGCCTGGTCGACGAGGTGCGCATGGACGTCGTACCCGTCGTGTTCGGGTCCGGCAAGCGCTACTTCGGGTCGATCCACGCCCAGCACCTGTTGGAGGATCCCGACGTGGTGATTCAGGGCAACCGGGTGCTTCACCTGCGCTATCGGCAGCATCCTCTATATAAAGCAACGACTTGACAAGAAGTGTAAGTCTGAGCTTTAGTAAGCGGATGGATGAGAATCTGATGCGAGAGATCTGCGACGCCACTGGACGCGTCGTCGCCGACGTCGAACCCACGCACTACAAGCTTCGGACCCCATGCTCGGAATGGAGCGTCCACGATCTCGCCAACCACCTGCTGGCCACGCTCGAACTCGGGCGCGCCCTGCTGTCGGATCAAATGCCCGTCGTGCAAGCGGGTCCCGGGCAGGTGCCGACGGTGGACCTCGTCGGTGATGACCTGCTCGGCGCCTTTCGAGACGGGTCGAACGCGCTCGTTGCGGCCACCACTCCTGAGGCGGTGAGTCGTACGCACGCCACACCGTTCGGCGAGATGCCCGGCGCCGGACTGGCGGGCTTCGCTGCCCTCGACGTGCTCGTCCACGGGTGGGACCTCGCCAAAGCCACCGGGCGAATCGCGACGATCGAACCCACGCTCGCCGAGCCGATGCTCGCATTCGCCCGACAGGCGATCGGGGACGAGATGGACTCTCGATCGCCTCGCATCGGACCAGTGGTCGCCGTTGCAGCCGACGCCGATCTCACCGCACAATTGGTCGCCTACCTCGGTCGCACGCCATGACCGCCGACGACATCATGCGCGCTCTCGCCGAACCGCAACGTGTCCGAATCCTGCGCCTCGTCGGCGACAAGGAGCTCGCCGCCGGCGAGATCGCGGAACACTTCGACATCACCGCTCAGGCGGTCTCGCAACATTTGCGTGTTCTCAAGGACGCCGACGTGCTCGCCGAGCGCCGCGACGGCACCCGGCGGCTCTATTCGATTCGCCCGGAGGCGATCGAGTCCGTCCACGACTTCCTCGACGAGCTGTGGCCCTCATCGCTCCGTCGGTTGAAGTCCGCGGTCGAGGGTGATCGCAGATCAAAGCGGCGCGCGAAGTCTGCATGACCGTCGACGACTATCGGACCGAGGTCCGCATCGAAGCCTTGCCAGCTGAGGTGTTCGCGTATCTCACCGATTCCGAGCTCATGGTGCGCTGGATGGGCGACTGGGCCGACCTGGACCCGGTCGCCGACGGGCGCTTCGTCGTCGACATCAACGGCGTCCCGATCCGCGGTCGTTACCTGGAGATCGAAGCCCCTCATCGGGTCGTGTTCAGTTGGGGTGCGGCTGGCAACGACCACCTCCCGCCCGAGTCCACGACGGTCGAGATCACGTTGCGGCCCGACGGCCACGCCACCGTGCTCGAACTGGTCCACCGGCACCTCCCACCGGACGACCTACCCCAGCACGGGATCGGATGGGGACACTTTCTCGACCGTCTCATCATCTCCGCCAGCGGCGGCGACCCCGGCCCGGACGCTTGGGCGACCGAAACGACGGATTGACAGTGCCGCGACGCCGCCCACTTCCGCTGCGGTTGGTCACAACGGGCGCGACACCATCGACGCGTCACTGACCCTCGACGACGAGGCCCTGAGCAGGGTCCGGACCGATCGCTCATTGGAGCAAGGGGCCGGGACTGCTGTCGAGGACGCGCAGGACCTGTGTGGTGAGATCGACTGGGCTGTCGAACGCTCCGGCGGACCGAAAGAGGTTGGCGACATCGTGGAGGTCCTGGATCTGGCGTTTCGCGTCGTCGACGGCGGATCGTTCAACGAAGCGCAGCCGGTTCGGTTGTACGCGCCCGGTTCGGACGGCAACGTCGACGCGTCGTTGACATCGACATGCGGCCGATGGGTTCACGATGCCGCAGTGTCGGGTGACGGAGTCTCTGATCCTTCCTCGCACGCGGGAAAGCCGCTTGCGGTAGACGTCGTGGGTGACGCCGACGATCTCGGCGGCTTGTTCGCCGTTCAGTGCGAGGACGTCGCCAAGGATGAACACGAGGCGTTCGTCTCGGTCGAGGCATTGCATCACCGCGAGCGTGCAGCTGATCCTCACCTCCTCGGCCAACAGCTCGGCGTCTGGGCGCGTCGAGTCGGAGGTAGCCAGCCCGTCGAGTAGATCAGCTGCGAACGAATCGAACGTCAGGCCCGCTCGTTCGGTTGTCGATCGTTGCCTCCGCAGGAAGAGACGAACCGCGACGCGGTGGGCCCACGTCGACAGGGTCGATTCGCCGCGGAAGCCGGCCAGGTTCGTCATCACCGCGATCAGCGCTTCTTGCGTGGCGTCCTCTGCGTCGTCGCGATCCCAGAACATCGACGTCGCCAGCCGATGGAGTGGACCGCGCAGGGATTCCAACACGCTGCCCAGCGCTTCGCGGTCGCCGTCCCGGGCACGCTCCACGACATCGGCATCGCTCACAATGGACACTCGACCTCGAGCAGCGCCTTGAGCGCAACGAGCTCGTGCGACAGCGCCTGCACCTGGGCGGCGAACACGTCGTCGGCCATCCCGCTGGGCTGCACCTGCGTGAACGTGAACAGTGCGCCGCAATCCACAGCAACGACCCGAGTCCACGCGGTAGTGGTGATCCCGGGGGCTGGCGACATCACGAAGTCGACGGTACCCGTCACTGGGTTGGTGACGATGGCGGTCGGGATCCGATCACCGGAGCCGGTCGTGACGATCCATTGCTCCCCACTGGATTCCACGTCCTTCGCGAACCCGATCGCCCAACGCGGCAATGTCGCGCCGTCTGCGATGAAGGCCAGCACTCGTGCCGGATCGGCGCCGATTTGGATGGTTTGAGTGTCGTGCGTGGACAAGTGCTCATCTCCTCGTGGTTCGGTCACGCCGAATGGCGTGTCGTCCATGAGTTAGAGGCGATGAACCCGAAGTTGTGACCGGAGTTCTTGCCGCCAGCCGACTGCTTGCCCGAGTCGTGCCGACGTGGCGCTTCACCGGCAGGTTTCGCCCTGATGTGGCTGCGTCAGCTGGTGCCGGGGAACACGCGCGCCAGCGGGCCGACGATGCGGGCGTACGTCCCGGTCAGAAGGAGGACGTCCAGAACGGACGAGCACAGCTCCCGCGGCCGGTTCAACGCGCCGAACGTCCAGAAGTCGTAGAGCACGACCTTGCCGTCAAGGTCGGCGCTTGACAGCGGGTCGGTGTTGATCCAACCCGCCGCCTCGACAGTCGGGGCCGACGACGCTTCGACCGGCAGCTCGGTCGCCGTCACGATGCGGCGGGGCTCACGATGCCTTCACGCCGCGGCGGCGGGCGTGCGATCCAGCGGCATCCGCCTCGATCGTCCTGGTCACATCGCCACGTTGACGTCCAATTGCATCGGCCCACGCACACGCTCCGAAACGAATTCGAAACTCGTTCCGAACCCTATGGGCTTCTGGAGCCGTCGACCCTACATTCGATTCGATGTCAACAGTGGCGACGCACACGACGTGAGAGGCAAGACACTCGATGCCCGACAACGCTGAGCCCACGGAACCGACGCCCGCTGCGCGTCGGCGGCGATGGCCGATCCTGGCCTCCACTGCGATCCTCGTGACGGCCGCTGCCGTCGTGCTCGCGTTGTTCCAACCGTGGAAACTGTGGGTCGACGACAAGGTCAACGAAGCCGCGCCGGCCGGCGCCGTCCCGATCAGCCCGCCCGCGGCGACCAACCCACAGCCAACGGCGACGGACCCACCTCCAACGGCGACGCCGACGACCGCCCCGTCAACCAACGCGCCAAACGTAACGCCGGCCGGCCCGGCGACACCCCCAGCAACGAACGTTGCGCTGACCACCACACCGACGACGGTGACGCCGACCACTATTGCGAGCATTCCCCGTGCGGAGTTCATCTCCATCGACCACGGCACGAGCGGAACGGTCGTGTTGCTGCAGGATGCGGCCGGAGCGCAATTCCTCCGTCTCGAGAACCTCGACACCACGAATGGCCCGGACCTGTTCGTGTACCTGTCGACCAACCCGCCCGACGGCCCCGAGGATCAGTTCGACGACGAGTACGTCAACCTCGGCCGATTGGAAGGAAACATCGGCAGTTCGAATTACGTGATCCCGACCGGCACCGAGCTGGCGCGGTACGCGAGCGTCGTGATCTGGTGCGACCGATTCAACTCGGCCTTCGGCGCCGCCGCGTTGAGCTGACGCGCAGGTCGATCGTCGGTGCGGCCGGAACACCATCGAGCGCCGCACAACCGCATCCGAGGGGACTGCGTACTCGATTCAGGGGACATGAGAATGCGTCGGAAATTTGTTCGGCGGAAGGTAGTTCGCGAGGAGCAACAGCGCGAGCCGGACGTGGGTTCGGTAGCGGCCGACTATTGGCCGTCACCGCGCGTGTCGTAGAAGCGCACCATCTCCCGCCAGTACCAGAGCAACGCGCTCATCGTGCTGATCGTTGCGATGGTCATCTGCCATCGACGATGACGACGTGCGCCGTCGATGGCGATGAGAAGGGCCGCGCTAGCCAAGCAGTTGATCGCGAGGGCGCCGGACACTGGACGCTCCTCCAGCCATCTCTCCTCACCGAGAACCACCCGAGTCGCGAAGGCGGAGTCATCGCGAGGTGGTGGAAAGACGACGGCATTGAGGGCGAACCATGCCGCGACGACAACGCCCTGCCTTGCGCTGCGGTTCCAGACGGGGACCAGGACGAGCGGTGTTGATGCCCACCGCGTCCACGCGCTCCAGGGGTGCGAGTGCCGCGAGAACACCCACCGCTTGAAATGCGGTCCGGTGGAAGTCATGGCCACCATCTAGTCACGAGTGACACGCTCGCTCACGAGCGCGCCCGGATTGGGTGTCCGGCGAGACTGACCGGCGACGCTCGACTTCAGCGGTATTCCGGGTTGGGGAAGTCGAATCGGCAGCCGGCCTCCCATGCCGATCGCTGGTTGCCGTGTGCGGGTATCCCGCCACGATCCTTGAGCGTCCGGGCAGCGTGCATCAGGTTCCACGTCATGAACGTGGTGTTGCGGTTCGTGAAGTCGTTGTCGGGTCCGCCCGATCCGGGGTCGAGGTAGGAGGGGCCAGGGCCGGCTTCGCCGATCCAGCCGGCGTCGGCCTGGGGTGGCACGGTGTAGCCGAGGTGCTGCAGTGAGTACAGCACGGCCATCGCGCAGTGCTTGACACCGTCCTCGTTTCCGGTGACGAGGCAGCCGCCGACCTTGCCGTAATAGGCGTACTGGCCGTGTTCGTTGAGCTGTGACGAGTTGCCGTAGAGCCGTTCGATGACGCGGGCGCACACCGAGGAGATCTGGCCGAGCCAGATCGGAGTCATCAGCACCAAGATGTCGGCCGCCATCACTCGTTCGAACAGCGCCGGCCATTCGTCGCTCGCCGCGCCGTGGTCTCGCATGTCGGGATACACGCCGGCCGCGATGTCGTGGTCGACGGCACGAATCGTGTCGATGTTGACGCCATTGGCCTCCATGATCTCGATCGCGATCCGTGCCAGCCCCTCCGTGTTGGACACACCCGGTGAGGGTTTGAGGGTGCCGTTGACGAACAGAGCCTGGACGTCGCTGAAATCCCACGTGCTCTCACTGCACAACTGTCGTTGGTACTCGTTCATGTTGCCCCTCCAAGGTGGCGCCTACTGACGTGACCGATGTTCGCGCTCACGGCGGTCGAGGACGCCAGTCGTCCTGTGAAACTGACTGTGCACTTCGTGGCGTCGCGAGACCACGACTCCGACTTGGTCGCGGTCGGATCGGCGTCGGGACGGTCATGGCCGAGCGAGATTCACCGGCGACGTTCGCGATCGCTGAGCGGGTCGAGTCCGTCGTCGGCGACGACGAGAAGCGTGACTTGCGTTCAACGATGTAGGTCATCCATCGTCATCGACCACTTCGGAGCCATCCCGAAAGTCGGCGTGGGCACAGTCGGCCACGTTCGCTCGGCGTCGCTGCACGATCTCGCCGAGGGCGCGGATCGTTAGAGCGCGGTTCGTCCGCTGTCGCGGAGTTCGATGACTCGTGCGTCGAGTTTGTCGATTGCCATGGCCCAGCCATGTCCGCCGGGAGAGTCGGCGGGAATGCCGATGTGTGTCAGCACCATTCTGGTCCTGTCACCGAGGTCTTCGAGCTCGACCACGATGGACGTTTCCGTCGGCGCGCCGGCAGGCATGCCCATTCGCTCGGCGGGCATGGTGTTGCCGTCGGCGTCGGCGATGGCTTCGGTGTAGACGAGGCGGGTCTTCGGTTCGACTTCGCGGTACTCGCCAACGAAGTACATCTGCATCGTGCCGTGTGGAGTCGCGATCTCCATGGCAATGTGGCGGCGGCCTCCGACTCGAACGTCCATGTCGGCCTTCGGGACCGTGGCGCCCGCAGGCCCGTACCAGTTGGCGAAGTGCTGGGCCTCGGTCCACATCGACCAGATCAGATCGATCGGTGCATCGAAGGTTCGCTCGATCCGGACGTGCTCGTTCTCAGTCATTCGTCGTGCCCTTCGTGTCGTGGGGGCGCTGCAGGTCTCGGACGTACTCGTCGATGCGATCGAAACGGCGGTCCCAGATGTGTCGGTACTGCTCCGCCCAATCCGCGACCTGGACGAGCGGGCTGGGGTCGATCGTGCACGGACGGAACTGGGCTCGTCGGCCTCGCTTGATCAGTCCTGCGCGTTCGAGCACCTTGATGTGCTTGGAGATCGCGGGGAGGGTGAGGTTGAAGGGTGCCGCCAGATCGTTGACGCTGGACTCGCCCTCGGCGAGACGAGCGAGGATCGCGCGGCGAGTCGAGTTCGCCAGCGCCGCGAAGGTTTCGTCGAGTCGCTCCTCGTCGACCATCGTGCTGACTGCCGCCACTGACTACCTCTGCATCTCTCTCAGTACTTGCCATCCTAGTTAATTAACTACAGCGGAAAGTACCGGAAGCGCTCCAGCATGTCAAGGCGCATGTCAGACGTCGACCGTCACGGTCGCGTCACGGAGTGCCGATCACCTGCCCAGGGGCCCGCCTCCGATCTCGTTGCGCTTTGCCGAAGTTCGACTGGGGAGCGGTACACGTCTACGCATCCCCGCGTCCGTCAGTGGTCGTTGGTCTTCGAGTCGTCATAGGCGTCGTGCCGCCGGAGCAATTGCATGGGCCAGTCGAGGCTGTCCTCGTCGCGTCCGCGGGGCGCGAGGTCGAGGAGTTGATAGGCGGTGTTGAGTGGGTCGAGACCTCGCGAGTAGGTCGAGTAGGTGTGGAAGACCTGACCGTGTTCGTCGATGGCGAACGCGCTCAGTCCGGGTGCTTCGTCGGGTGGGTGGTCGAGGCGAGTGAAGTTGTAGTTGCCGCCGTGCTCTTGCTGCTCCGGTGTGAAGGAGACGCCGAAGTCGGCGTTGAAGTCACTCGGTGAGGCAGCTGGCGCCGTTGTTCGGCGAGCTCGTCGCGTACACGGTTGAGGTCCTTCTCGCGGTCGAGCAGTTTCGTGCGTGCCTCTATCCAGTCTTCGCGGCTGCCGATGTTTGGCGTTGTCACGGTTGCCGGCCGAGAAAGGCGACGAGCTGCTCGGTCGGTCCCGCGGTAGTTGGCGCGGGTACTGCTGGACCGAAGCGGCCTGGACGGATCTCCGGTGAGATCGTCGCACGGCCGGCCTCGAGGGCGGCCTCGGCGACGCCAACCGGGAGCTGTGCAGGTTGGCCGGTGGCGGTCGCGATGTCCCACGTGTGTGTCGCGGTGTCGAGGAGGTTGATGCCAGCAAGCACGCGGCCGGGCATCGGGCCAGGACCTGCGTCGACGATCTTGTCGAGCACGCCGGGTGTGCGCCACGCAGCGAGCGCAACCGCCGCCGCCTCACGGAACTGAGCGGCCGGGTCGGTCCCCAGCGCGAACTCGGTGGGAGGGTCTCCGGCCGCTGCTGCGCCGAGACCGGAGACGACGCCGATGGTGTGGCTGAGCAGGTCGCGAACGGCCCATTCCGAGCACGGTGTGGGATCGTCGTACTGGTCGGGGCGGACGTTGCCGATCACCCCGTCGGCGTGTTGGAAGGTCTGCTCGAGTGCGTCGATGAGTTCCATTCAGGGTTCCAATCTATGTAAGATGCTGCTTACATAGTCGCCGGGTTCGCGCGACATTGCAAGCCGATGACAGGAGGTGCATCGATGGATCAAGCGTTGAGGGCGGTCGCCGACCCGACTCGGCGCGCCATCCTTCGTCTCGTCCGAGACCAAGAGCTGGCTGCGGGGGAGATCGCCAGCCACTTCCCGTCGATCAGTCGTCCTGCGGTGTCGCAGCATCTGCGCGTGCTCGCCGACTCTGGACTCGTCGCAGTCCGCCCCGACGGCAACCGGCGCATGTATCGCTGGCACCGCGAAGGGCTGCGTGATGCAGTGACGTTCCTCGACGAGATGTGGGCCGACGGATTGGCGCGGCTCAAGGTCGCGGCCGAACGTGAGGAATGGCCGGAGCGGACACGTGCGCGACGAACCTCACCTCGCCAGGAGCGAAAGGGAACCCGGAAATGACAGAGACCAACAGCAACGTGGTCGAACAGACGGTGCGAATCAGCGCCCGCCCCGAAACCGTGTGGCGGTACTGGACCGACCCACAACGGATGTGCGACTGGTGGGGCGCCGCAGCCGAGCTCGACCCGCGCCCGGGCGGCGTCTGCCGGATCGAGATGGGCGGCGGGCCGGTCATGGTCGGCGAGTACCTGGAACTGGTGCCGTACGAACGGCTCGTGTTCAGCTTCGGCTGGGAACAGGCCGACGGCACGCCGGAGATCGCTCCGGGCGCCAGCCTGCGTCGAGGTCACTCTGATCGACGACGCCGGCGACACGATCCTCACCTTGCGCCACACCGGCATCCCGGCGGCGTTCGCCGACCTGCACGCGTCCGGATGGTCACACTTCCTGCCGCTCCTGGTTGATGCCGCCGATGAGGGGCGGATCGAATGAACGTCGACGTCGTCACCGAGATCGTCATCCAGCGCCCGACCGCCGTCGTCGCTGCGTACGCCGCGGACCCGTCCAACGCGCCGGACTGGTACGACAACATCGACTCGGTCGACTGGAAGACGTCACCGCCGCTGCAGGTCGGCTCGCAGGTCGAGTTCGTCGCCCGGTTCTTCGGACGAACCTTGCGCTACACATACGAGTTCGCGGAATTCGTTCCGGGAGAGCGAGTCGTGATGCGAACTCAGCAGGGCCCATTCCCGATGGAGACCTCCTACACGTGGGAACCTGCACCAGATCAGGCGACGCGGATGACACTGCGCAACCGTGGCGAACCGGCCGGGTTCTCAACGGTGATGGCGCCGCTGATGAAGCCGGCGATGCGCCGCGCCAACCGCAAGGACCTCGCAAAGCTGAAGGTGATCCTCGAATCTCAACGAGGATGACCTCGTTGCAAAGAGTCCACGGACAGCGCGGCGGTGAGCCAGGCGAGCAGCGGCGCGTATGGGCGAGTTCGTTGGCTGTCCATGTCACGAAGCGTTCGTCGTCGAGTTCGTCGGGGTGTCGGCTGGTGTGGGTGAGGTGGAATCCGTCTCGGCGCAAGAGGTCGGCGTTCGGGTGGCCGGGTGGGTACGGGGATGGGACGCGCGCCCTGTTGGGGTCGCTGAGTTCCGAGCCGGCGGCGACGCGCGGGAGTCAAGCGTCGACGAACGCGGCGGACGGGATCGCAATGCACTCGCGGTACTGCTCACGATGGTCGTCGAAGTACTCGGTGGTGTTGTCGGCGGCGAGGCCGTCGAGGAACTCCCACGCTTCGGCCGGAAAGCCAGTGAACACGGTCACCGCTTCGTGGTCTTCTTCGCGGGTGCGGGATGTTCGATCGCGAACTGGAGGGCTTCGTCGAGCAGACGCTTCCAGGTTCGTGATCGGCTTTCCGGGACAGCAGCCCACTCGCGGAACCTGCGACCGGCCGGCGCGAACGAGTTCGCCCGCCCGGATCCGACGAGCTCGTCGACGCGACTCTCGGCGAGTTTGACGAGCAGGTCGCCGGTTCGTCGATCACACGAGGCGAAGAACGCGCCGTTCCAGCGCAGGCATGGCAGCCCCATCATCGTCGAACGGGTGACGTCGGCGCGTCCGAGCAACGGCTCGGCGAGGTCCCAGAACCTGGACTCACCGGGAAGCATCGCCTCGTTCATCGGCGCAGCTCGGCAGGTGTGGGAACGCGCTCGGTCGCGAACGGATCGGGCCCGACGTTCGCGCCCTCGAGCGCGGCGGCGGAGCCGGTCGAGATAATGCGTCCATCCGGCGTGAGTGGGCGCCGGCGGCGAGATCGTCGAGACCGCGGTGGACCAGTCGCAACACGGTGGACGTGGCGGTCGTGGCGGTGAGATCGATCTCGACACTGGTCGAGCCGGGCGGGATCTCGACGTCGGCGCGTTCCCACCCGTACGTGAAGACAACCCGACGTGCCGGCACCAGTTCGACGTACTCGCCCGAGCAGGTGTCGCCGTTGGCGTGGGTCCAGCGCACGACGCCACCCGGACGAGGATCCAGTGTTGCGTCGTCAGCCATCCACTGCACGAACAGCGCCGGGTCGGTCAGCAACTCGTACAGCACCTGGGCGGGCGCGTGCACTTCGAGTTCTTGGACGACGAGCTTCATGACGCTGTCCGCTTCTTGGGCCGCGTCTTCGCGGGTTGAGTGGCGATCGACTCGGCGGTCGCACGAAGTCGTTGCAGTGGTGCGGCCCAGAACTCGTCGAGGAAGGAGGCGATCTCGCCGACACGCTGAAGGTCTGCCCGGTAGAGGCGGCGGTTGGCGTCGACTCGAACCGTCACCAGGCCGGCGTCTCGGAGCAGTTTGAGGTGCTGGCTGGCGGCCGACTTCGACATCCCGGCCGCGTCGGCGAGTTCGGTGGCGGGGCGCTCTTCGTCCCACACCAGTCGCAGCATCGTTCGTCGGCCGGGGTGGGCGATGGCTCGGAGCGCGTCGTCGGACACCTCTGGTGTCACGGTCGGCGTCCCATCGCGGCGAGCAGCTGATCCTGTGCTGATGCGTCGTCGGGCACGGCCACGGCCGGACCCACGAGGCCGCTCGCCCGGCCGCGTTCGGGCATGTCGGGCAGGAACATGGCGATGCATGCGTCGACCAGTTCAGGATCGAGCGACGCGTCTTGGCCGGTCGCCGTGGCCAGGTCCCAGGTGTGGATCAGGGCGTCCATGAATGTCCCGGCGACGGCATGCGCGATCGGCCACTCGAAGCCGAGCGGCGACATGCACATCCGGTCCAACCCACCCGGAGCGCGAAGTCCGCTGTGGAGCTGCTCGAGCCCTCGTTGGTAGTCCTCGGCCGTGCGACCGGCACGCTCTGGAGGCGCTTCACCCGGCGAGCCCTGCCAGCAGGTAATCGGTTCCGCCGACCATGTGATCGATCAGTTGCTGCACATCCCAGTCGGCACACGGCGTCGGACCGCCCAGCTGCTGTGTCGACACTTCGGCCATCACGGCTGCGGCTCGTGTGGTCGCCCGCTCGAACAACACCACCGGATCATCCGTGCTCATCCTCGGCTCCTTGGTTGAGAATGTGCTTAATTTAGGTATCGGTGTATTAGGTGTCAAGGGTGATCGTCTCGACCGTCGGTTTGTCAGTCGAGTGCCGCGATCAGGTCGCTGATCGGTGGCCTCGCGTCAGGCGTTGACGGCAACGACAGGTACCGGAGCGTGCCGTCGCGGCCGACGACGGCGTCGGCGCCGAGTTGGTGAATGTCCTCGGTCGGCCGGTGGAGCCGGCGACCGGCGCCGATCAGTCGCGCATACATCCGGATCGTGCCGACAGACCACACCTGGCGGTTGGTGCCTCGCTCGGCACCCAACAGTCGGTAGAGCGTCCGGTCGATGTCGGCGACGACATCGAAAGGGAGCCGAAGGTGCGCCCGATAAGCGGCGAGCCGCTCGGGAGCGGCAAAGGTGACGACAACGATGTTGGCGTCGCCGAACTGGTCGAGGTGATCGCGCACGGCGATCACGTGTTCCTGGCAGGGCAGTCAAGCGAGGTGCCGATGCAGCACCAGCACGAGTGGTTGCCCACGCATCTCGGCGGTGCGCCACGGTCGACCCTCGTGATCGACGAGCTCGATATCGGGCAGCATGTCGCCGATCTGGATGGTCACGGCATCACCCAGGTGAGGCCGAGGCGTTCGGCCGCTCGCTCGATCGCTTCGACCAGCAGATCGATCGAACCATCACAAGTCTCGAGATCGTCAGATGTGAGCATCACCATGTGGCCGGCGTCGGTTTCGGCGACGACCACCGGTGCCTGTCCGCCCGCGACGCTGCGGATCGGGTCGGGCTGATCGTTTCGATGGTAGGTGTCAAATGGCACCGGCAG
This sequence comes from Ilumatobacteraceae bacterium, assembly GCA_963776935.1. Lineage (GTDB taxonomy): Bacteria > Actinomycetota > Acidimicrobiia > Acidimicrobiales > Ilumatobacteraceae > JALOLG01. Next base: position 231,995 of record CAVZOP010000006.1, read on the forward strand.
GTCTGCCTGGCACGCCTTCCACTCGGGTCGTTGGCGGACCGATCCGTGGGTGATCTCGCACAGCGAGCAATGCCGTCGACCGAGGCGGGCACCGACCCAGTAGGCGAGTTCGCCGCGCAAACTGCCGTCGGCGTCGTACACCCCCACTAGGCGCACGATCCGCCGGGTCGTCGCCGGGTCGGGGGAATTCATCGCGACAGCATCGCCGACCGTGCGCCGATCTCGGTAACGGTGTGGCCGTCGTCCGATGTGCTCCGCAGCGCGACCGCCCCGAGCACGAGACCGAACATCACGTGCTCGACGGCGAAGGTGACCCAGCCGACCATGCTCGCCATCTCCGAGATCGTCGTCCCGGTGCCCGTGACCTTGGCGGCCACCGGCAGGCCGACGAAGACCGAAACCACGAACACGGCCAGACCGTAGAGGGCACCGGCGGGCACGAGCCGGGCCCGGCGGAGGTGGTGGGCGAGGTACGCGAACCCGATCCCGTATACGGCGCCGGTCATCATGTGGATCCCCAGTCCGAGCGCGGCGGGTCCGGCGGTGAACCAGAACTTGTTGCCTGCCATCGCTTCAGCGACCGAGCGCATCATCGCGTCCGGTGATCCGATTAGCGCCGAGATGTGGAACAGCGGGGTGAAGAACCCGTGGTGCTGGTAGGTGACCGAGGCGAACATGGCGTACATCGCCATGACGGCACCGCCGATCATCCCGGAGACGGCACCCCGCGTGACCGCCGCGTTGAGGGATCTTGCTGTGGTCGAGGTCGACATGACGTGGTCCTTTCACTGCGGCTCGTCCACCGTGGACGAACCGCACCGGAACCCACCGACCACGTCCACCGTTCCATCGCGATCATTCGAAAATCAGATGGAAGAATCCGACCGCCAACCGGGTCTCTACCGGCAAGGAGGAGACTTGGACGCGATGGCCGACGAGTCACAGACCAGCGCAGCGAACCCTGCCCCGCCCGTCGCAGGGTCGTTCGACGCGTTCGTCAGCCCTCACCTTGCTGTGTTGCTCCGGGTCGCCAGTTCGCTGTGCCGGAACCCTCACGACGCCGAGGACTTGGTGCAGGACACCCTCGTGCGCGCCTTCAACGGTCTCGGCACGTTCGACGGCGCCTACCCGCGGGCGTGGCTGCTGGCGATCATGCGCAACGCCAACATCAACCGTCACCGCCGACGGCGACCCGGGCTGCTCCGCGACGCCACCGACCTCTCCGGCGAGTTCGACCGGCGCAACCCGCCGGCACCGAGCGCCGAGGACGTCGCCACTGGTCGCACCCAGGCACCCTGGATCGCCGATGCGCTCGGACGTCTGTCCGCCCGGCACCTGCAGGTGGTCCAACTCGTCGACATCGACGGCCTCACCTACGGCGAAGCTGCCGCCGCGCTCGGCATCCCCGCCGGCACGGTGATGAGCCGCCTCCACCGAGCCCGCCGCCGAATCCGCGCCCACCTCGCACACGATTCCGACTTCCGGAGCGAACACAGATGAACCCACGCGACGCCCTCGACATGTTCCGACGCAAAGGAGGTTCACGCTGCATCGAGATCGGCCGACGAATCCAGACCTACCTCGACGACGGCCTCGACCCCGCCACCGCCGCCAAGGTCTCCAGCCACCTCCACGCCTGTCGCCGCTGCGGACTCACGGCCGATGACTACCGACACCTGAAGTTGGCACTCGCCGACACCTCGGCCCCAATTGCGGATGAACCACTGCAACGGCTACAAGCGCTCGCCGCCGAACTCGCCTCCGGCAACACCCGATCCACGTGACCATCGCCGAACCGTTCGCGTCGCGCTGGAAACGGCGCGCACGAACCATCCCGCTGATGCTGAGCGCCACCGTCGTCGGTCTGCTGGCCAGCCCCGTCATCCTGGTCGCCGCGGCAGCCGTCGATCTCGTCAAGGGTCGCTTCCGTCTGCCCACCGTGCGCGTGGCGCTGTTCCTGCTTCAGTACGGCATCAACGACAGCGTCGAGATCCTGCTCGCTCCGGTCTATTGGATCGTGGCGGGCTCCGGCGCCCGACTCGACCAACCGTCGTCGATCGCCCGCCATGAACGACTGCAGCGCTGGTCGATCGAGATCCTCGCTCGACGCGCCGAACAGCTGCTCGGACTGCGGCTCGACATCGACCCCGCCTCGGCGTCCGCCCTCACCCCTGGCCCGGCGATCGTGTTGTGCCGCCACGTCAACATCGTCGACGCCTCGCTGCCGACGCTGCTCTATCAGCGGCTCGGCTATCGCACCCGCGGGGTGATCATGGCCGAACTGCTCGCCGACCCAGGCTTCGACCTCATCTACAGCAGAACCGGGTCTGTGTTCATCCCACGCGACAACGGCCCCGAGGCCGTTGCCATGATCCGCGAGCTCGGCCGGAACATCGACCCGACGACTGCAATCGTCATCTTTCCCGAAGGCCGACTGTTCCGCCCCGACCGCCTCGAGCGAGCCAAGACACGCCTCGCGCTCGAGAACCCCGAACGGTCGGTACGACTGGCATCGCTCGGCCAAGTCCTGCCGGTCCGCCCCAGCGGGGTCCTCGCGCTCGTCGACATCATCGACGCCGATGTCGTCTTCATCGCCCACACCGGACTCGATCAGTACGCGTCGTTCACCGAACTCGCCAAAGCCGTCCCGCTCCACGACCCGATCCACGTCACCGCATGGCGAGTTCCACGAGAGCAGATCCCAGGCGGGGACGCCGAGCGCATCATCTGGCTCGACGAACAATGGTTGCTCATCGACAACCGGGTCGCGGCCAGCATGGTCGGTCAGCGGGCAGCTCGGTGATGCGTCGGACGACGGTCATGAACCTCGGCCGAGGGTGATCAACGGCGCACGGTCACTCGTGGATTTGCAGCACTCGATACATCACTGGTTCGTCGCCGTCCCACAACGACATGAACTGGTGGCACACCTCGCTGGTCTGCTCGGCTGCCATCACTTGCTCGACCGCCGTCTCGTCAGCGAAGAACACGATGTCGGCGTACTGGCCGCTGGCCTCGGTCAACGCCCGGTCGCCGAGGCCATGGCACTCGCCAAGGCCGAATCGCCGCGTCTTCGCAGTAGCCGACACGTGAACCGTCGATTCGGGCGGCGTCTTCTGGCCGTGTGGAGAGGCCTGGCGGTGACCAACGAGGTCCACGCGAAGCTGGAATTCCGCCGAGCAAGGAGGACACGATGTCGATGCCCGCCCCCGATAGCCCGCCACCGTCAGCCGTCAGTACCGCGCCGAGGGATGCCGCCGACCGCAGCACCCGGACCATCCGGGTCCTCTCGATCCTGGTGATCGTCGCCGGTGCGGTCTTCATCGTCGCCGGCGTCGTCACCTGGTTCGTCGTACAAGACCAACTCGCCGACGAGAAGATCGTCGTCTCCGACGACGCCGACAACTTCGGGGGGTGGGACGTCAACGGACCCTTCACCGCCTACGCCGAAGCGAACGTCATCGAAAAGCACGCCCTCGACGCGAGCGGCGGCAAGACCTACGCAGAGCTCGACCGCGAGGACCCGACGCGCGAGACCGTCATGACTGCGTCGTTCCTTCGGTCCTCACTGTTCACCTCGATCGTCGCCTTCGGCGTCGCCTTCATGGCAGCCGGCCTTGGACTGGTGCTGATCGGAATCGGCGTGGCACTGCTGCTCGCTTCCCGCCGCCTCAGTACCGCACTCACCGCCGTCGCTCCGATGTCCGTCGCCACGAGCACCTAGGGGGATGATCCCGAGGTCTGGCCGTCGCGCCGCACAGGAACCGGGCTCGCGCCGAAGACGATCGCCGAGGTCGCCAAGTCGTTGGTTGTCGGCGAACGGGCGGATGGTGACATCGAGACCACCCGCGGGCGGGTGGTGCGTAGCGGCGTAGCTCGGCGCGACGGTTATCCGTCGAGGGTTAACCCGAACACCACATCTCCCCAAATGACGAGGTACAAAGATGTCAGAAGACAATCGACCTGTGTTGGACACGATTGCGGTGATGACAGCCGCGTCGATCGCAGAATGCAATCTCGGGGCACGCGAGCACATGCTCGTTCGACTCGCGGCGCTGGTGGCGGCCGACGCCCCACCGTTGTCATATCTCGCCAACGCCGGGGTCTCGAGCGATGCCGGCGTGACGCTCGACGACGTGCAAGACGTGCTCGTCGCCGTGGCGCCTATCGTCGGCACTGCCAGGGTTGTGTCCGCAGCGGGAAACATCGCACGCGCTCTCGGCTTCGCGATAGCCGTCGCCGAAGCCGAACTCGACAACGAGTGACCAGTTCGCCGACCCCCTTTCCGAGAAATCGGAGAGGGCATCTCAGGAGAGGGCATCTCAGGGGTCGGGCGTCTCACCATTTCCCTCACACAGTTTCGAGGAACTGAATCCTGCCCCCGCCGCCCAATCAGAGATGAGGGCCAAGCGGGAATCGCCCCGACCAGGCCGAACGCTCAAACCTCTACCGCGCCGGAACCGGATCGCTACCACAGCTCGCGAAGGTGACGGGCAAATGGTTCGCTGTCGAGGGGATCGTCGTCGTGCGCGTCGCAGTCAGAGTTGTCGCTGTTGTCTCCGTCGTGATCGCAGCGGTCGCCGCGGGTGGTGTCTTGTCGGAGTCGAAGTCGGAGGCGTCGCGCTCAGGTCGGGCGGCTCACCACAGTTCCGACCACGAGGTGTGGCTCGTCGACCAGTCGAACTCGTCAGGCGTGGCGTACGGCGGAATGCTGTACATCTACCGCGGACGTGACCTGCAGCGTGACGCCGCGGCGCCGCCGCTCGAGCAGGTCGACCTCGGTTCTTCGATCGGGCAGGCAATCAGGTCGAGATCTACAAGGCACGGACCGGTCGAGCGTCGGGCGTCGTCCGCTTGGAGTCGGCGTACAGCGCAGACCCGACGCCCGATCTCGCCGTCACGAGCCCGGACGGTCAGTACATGTACGTGTCACTGCGCGGACCCAACCCGCTGTCGGGTGATCCTCACGCCTCGAGGGGATCGACGCCCGGGTTGATGGTCATCCGAGTTCGCGCCGACGGCCGGACCGGCACGGTGCGTGGGCTCGCCCCGATCACGAACGTCGACGCGGGCGGCGTCGAACACGCCGACGCCCACGGCATCGCGATCCGACCGGTCGGCCGAACGGGGTGAGCGGACAGCGCCGGCGGGTGAGCACGATGCCGAGCGGCGGATCTGCCATGGTCCTCCCCGCAGTTCGGACGCACCACGCAGCCGGCGTCGTCCCTCATACTCTTGGCGGCGGTGGAGCTGATCGGCCACCTACGAGGGCCGCCCGCACTTGATGGTGGCCGGTCCAGGCTGGGAGGAGATCGCCGACCGGGCGCTCGACTAGGCGCTCGCCAACGCCACATGGACACCCGCTGGTAGCGCCGTCGACGCATGAACACCCTGGCCTCGTAGCTCGGCTCCGGATCGCTCGCCGACGTGAGCGCCGCTGACGCCCGGACGTGTTCGCTGGCACGCACGAACTGCCATCTCATCGGGATGAGTGCGGCTCGTGGCGGTTGCTCACCGAAGGGCTGCCGCAACGACTTGGGGTGAGCGTTGTCAGGTCTTCCCCCGCACCAGCAGGGGACGACGATGATCACGAGGGCGGTGAGCATGAGCCGTCCCCCGATCGATGGCACCCGCTCGGACGTCCACACGACCGTCATCATCAACACGATGACGGCGGCGGTGATGATGACGAACTGGCGCCGCGCCGACAGGTTGAAGCGCGGCCGTGGCATCGGCGTCTCGTCGCCGTCGGTCGTCACGAGTTCGGATCGTACGTCGGCTGCAGGACAGCCGGCTGAAGCGCAACACGCGCGCTGGAAGGTGGCCTACGTTGGCGACAACACTTGCCGTCTCGATGAGGGGTGTCATGATCACAGAGCTGACCGACCTGCCCGAAGGCGTCATCGGATTCGAGGCCACGGGCAAGCTCCAGGCCGAGGACTACCGCGACGTCCTGCTCCCGGCGATCGAGCGCGCCGCCACCAGTGGCGATGTCCGCGTCGTCATCGCAATACGCGATTTCGACGGGCTGTCAGCCGGCGCCCTCTGGGAGGACCTCAAGATGGGTGTCCAGCACCTGCGGGTCTGGAAGCGCATCGCGCTCGTCACAGACGTGGAGTGGATGAGTCACATGACAGCGATGTTCGGCTGGATGACACCAGGCGACGTGAAGCACTTCCCCCTCGCAGAACTGCCGGCCGCCATCGCGTGGGCTTCCGGCTGAACCGCGGAACGCGGGCGGCGTGTCGCCGTCGACAGCGCGTAGCTCAGCCGGCGTTGGACGCACGGGTGACGATTGGCGGTGTCAAGGTGCCGACGATCGACTCGATGGCGTCCCCCGCGTCGAGGCAGTGGGTGTCGTTCCAACGGTCAGCGTGGATCTGGACGCCGACCGGCAGACCGTCGACGAGCCCGGTCGGCAGAGCGAGCGACGGGAGCCCGAGGAGCGGTGCTGGGGTTGCGAACTGGAGCATGTGAGCGATGAAGTCGATGCCGCGCTCGAGGTCATCGTCACCGGGGAACTGCGGCTCGGGCCACACCGGTGTGACGACGACCGGGGTGGTGGCGAACATCGAGCGCCAGACCCGCATCAGCCGGCGCCGTTCCGGATAGATCGCCATGCGCGACCAGATCCGTGACGTAGGGGTAGGCGATGTGACCCTCGAGCGCGGCGACGAGACGCGGATCGATCACCGCTGCGACTGCGTCGAGCAGCGCCGGGATGTCGTCGCACATGATCCGATTCCACACCTCGAACACGTGCTGGAACTCGGGCAGCTCGACCGGCTCGATCTCCCAGCCGGCTTGTGCGAGCGCGTCGGCGGCCAGCCGCACTCCCGTCTCGACCGCGGGCGCGAGCGGACCGTCGAGACCGGTGGTGACGATCCCGGCGACTCGCCGTTGGAGCGGGGGCTGATCGAGGGCCACGTCGACCGAGAGCGGGTCGCGCGGATCGGAGCCGTTCAGCACGCTGAGTGCGAGGCGGACGTCGGCGACGGTGCGTGCCATCGGTCCGTCGGTCGCCATCAATTGGCCGCACAGCGCGCCGTCGACCGGTTCGATCGTGGTCGCGTGGGGGACGCGATGCATGGTCGGTCGCATCCCGACCACGCCGTTGCAGAACGCGGGGCGCGCAGTGACCCGCCGATGTCGTTGCCCAGCCCGAGCGGCGACATCCGCGCCCCGATCGCCGAACCCTCCCCACCGCTCGAGCCGCCCGGTGTCAGCGCCGGGTTCCACGCGTTGCCGGTGCGGCCGCGCAGGCGGTTGCTGGTGTCGATGCGGAGCCCGAGCTCGGGCAGGTTGGTGCGGCCGATCGGGATGGCACCGGCGGCGAGCATCCGGTCAACGATCGGCGCGTTCGCCGACGGCAGCGCCTCGGCGAGCACGGTGAGCCCACTCGTGGTCGGCGTACCGAGCAGGTCGATGTTCTCCTTCACGGTGATCGGCACGCCGTGCAGCGGGCCGGTCGCGGGAATGCGGTCGATCGCGTCCGCCGCGGCCCGTGCCTGATCGCCGAGCACGACGGTGATCGCATTGACGACGGGATTGAACTCCTCGATCCGCGCGAGATGGGCGTCGATCACCTCGCGGCTCGAGACCTCGCGTGAGCGGATCATCGCCGCGAGCTCGATCGCGGAGCGGTTACAGAGCTCGTTCACTGGCAGCGACTCGACGGTCATGGCATCCGCAACTAGGCTTTCAGAAGGAGCGGGGCGAAGTAGGAGTCGAGCTCGTCGTACGCGTCGAGCGGGAGAACGTCGGCGACGTACTGGTCGGGCCGCACCACTACGAGCGCACCCTGTTCGCGGTCGATGCCGCGCAGGTCGAAGATGTCGTCGGCACCGGTTGTCCAGTCGGGTGCGAACGCCTTCTCGTAGTCGATCAGGCCGTAGCGGCCCTTCCGCGGCAGCAGCAGCGACGGTAGGTCCTCCAGCCGGAGATCGCGGTGGTGCTGCTGGAATACGGCGCGCACGTCGAACACGGCGTCTGGATCGGCGCCGGTCGGCGTGTAGCGAGGTACGAGCGACTGCGCGAGGTGCTCGCACAGCACCCTCAGTCGTGACGCCGGATCACCCGGTCCGGCGGCGTCGGCGAACGCGAAGAGCCGCCACCGCCCGTCGGCGCGGTGGCAATGACCGAGATGCATCGGCTTGGCGTCGGCGAGGCGGGTCACCGTTGCCGAGTGGAACCGCGTGCCGATCGTGAACCCCTTGGCCAGATGCTGGTAGGTGGCCTCGCCGGTGAGCGTCGATGGCGTGTAGTGCGTGGCGACGCCGGCCGTGTAGCGAAGTGACTGCACGTAGTACGCCTGCAGCTCGGTCGGATCGACGCCCCCTGCGTCGGGGTTCGCCGGGTCCTTGGGCGGCGAGGCCATGATCGTCGACCACTCCTTGTCGAAATCGATCAGCATCTTGGCGACGGCATGACGCTCGGCGGAGTACGTGTGCACCAGCGACTGGGGACTGCGACCCTCGAGCACGGCCGCCAGTTTCCAGGCGAGATTGAAGGCGTCCTGCATCGACACGTTCATGCCCTGACCGGCCTTGGCGCTGTGCGTGTGGCAGGCGTCGCCGGCGATGAACACACGCGGCGTGCGCGACCCGACCAGTTCGGCCGGCACGTCGTCGAACTTGTCGGCGAGCCGCTGGCCGACCTCGTAGATCGAGAACCAGGCGACCTCCTTCACCTCGAGGATGTACGGATGCAGCACACGCCGGGCGATCGCGACCACCTCGTCGAACGACATGGCGCGTATCGCGGCGCGAGCGGTCGGGTCGACCTCGCCGAGATCGACGTAGAGGCGCACGAGATAGCCGCCCTCGCGCGGGATGAGCACGATGTTGCCCTGGTTGCCCGATTGGATCGCGGCCTTGATCCGGATGTCGGGGAAGTCGGTGACGGCAAGGATGTCCATCACGCCCCAGGCATGGTTGGCGGGATCACCGCGCAGCTCCCGCCCGATCGACTCGCGCACGGCGCTGCGAGCGCCGTCGCAGCCGACGACGTACCTGGCCCGCACGATGACCTCGTCGTCGCGTGCGGCATCGCTGCGCCGCAGCGTGACGGCGACGGGATGGTCGTGGTTCTCGTCGACGGTGAGGCCGGCGAACTCGAGGCCGTAGTCGACCTCGAGCCGGCTCGGCGAGCGCCGCATCGACTCCAGCAGGTAATCATGGACCCGTGCCTGGTTGACGATCACGTGCGGGAACTCCGACAGGCCGTCCTCCACGTCCTGCACGCGCCCAGTGCGCACGATCCGCGACCGATCGTTCTCGTCGGGCCGCCAGAACACGGTCTCGTTCACCCAATAGGCCTCAGCGACCAGGTCCCCACTGAGCCCGAACGCGTCGAACATCTCCACCGTGCGGCAGGCGATGCCGTCGGCCTGCCCGAGTTCGATCGGACCCGACCTGCGCTCCACGATCCGCGTGTTGATCGCCGGGAACTCCGCCAGCTGAGCGGCGAGCACCAGCCCGGCCGGACCGGAACCGACGATGAGCACGTCGACCTCGGCGGGCAGCGCGGCCGGTCGGGAAGCGGCAACCGGATCAGCCGGCCGGATTCGCGGGTCACCGACCTGGAAGCCGTCCACGTGGAACTGCATGCCACGGCGACACTATTGGGAGCGTCCGACTCTCTGCCATTTCTCGGGTGAGCTGACCGCGCCATCCCCGACGACGCTCGTTGCCACGGTTGCGAGGCGAGGGGCACTTCCGCTCGACATCTGGGTGGAGGCGAGCTGAAAGGTCACGCCTCATTCTCGGCTGATTCTCGGAGAACTCTCAACAACGGGTGTCAGGGTTCGGGCGTGACCGGTGAACACCTGTTGATCGTCGACGACGAGGACAACCTGCGCTCGATGTTGGCGGCGGCGTTGCGGCACAACGGTTTTGTGGTGTCGGCGGCGTGCACCGGACGAGAGGCGCTCAAGGCGATGGGCGGCCCGCCGCATCCGGACCTGGTCGTGCTCGACGTGATGATGCCCGACCTCGACGGGTTCGAGGTGTGCCGCCGGATGCGCGCCGACGGTGACGGGACCCCGGTGTTGTTCTTGACGGCGCGCGACTCGACGAGCGACAAGGTGCGGGGGTTGACGCTCGGCGGCGACGACTACCTGCAAAAGCCGTTCAGCCTCGAAGAGCTCGTCGCCCGGGCGAACGCGATCCTGCGCCGTGTCGGCCAGGGTGCCGGCGACCGGGTGGTGCTGTCATACCTCGACCTCGAGTTGGACGACGACGCTCATCGCGTCACGCGTGGTGGCCGCGAGCTGTCGTTGTCGCCCACCGAGTACAACCTCCTGCGGTACCTGCTCGTCAATCAGGGCCGGGTGGTGTCGAAGGCACAGGTCCTCGACCACGTCTGGCAGTACGACTACGGCGGAGACGGTGGGATCGTCGAGACCTACATCGGGTACCTCCGCAAGAAGGTCGACACGACGGAGCCTCGGTTGATCACAACCGTTCGCGGCGTCGGGTACACGTTGCGCGTGTCACCGGCGCCGTGAGGGGCTTGTCGCTGCGTGCGCGGGTGGTCGCGGCGATGTCGGCGGTCGCCTTCGTCCTCGTGATCGTGGCCATCGTCATCACCACGACGACCCGAGCGCACCTGCTCGACCAGGTCGACAATCGGCTCGCTTCGATCGGCAACCCGATGCCCGGCCTGGGCCTCGACGCGGCCGACGCGGATCTCGAGGGAACCCGACCATCGCCGGAGCGCTTCACCGACGTCCCGGAGCGCTTCAGCGACATGTACATGGGCGCCCTTCGAACCGACGACGAGCTGGTCACGATCTTCGCCTCGAACCTGGGCGGTGGCGACCTTCCGATCCCCGACATCGACCCCGATGCCGCCCGCGACGCCGCGGCCGCGGGGGAACTGTTCACGACCGGGAGTCTCGGCGACGACGACCTGCGCTACCGGGTGTCGGCGAGGGAGGTGCCCGACGGGTCCGTGTTCGTCACCGCGCTCCCGCTGTCCGATGTCGACGACGCCGTCGCGAGGCTGATCGCGGTGGAGACGATCGCGACGGGGATCATCCTCGCCGCCCTTGGGCTCGTCACGTGGTGGGTGCTGCGACTCGGTATTCGCCCCATCAAGCGGATGACCGAGGCCGCCAGCTCGGTCGCGGGTGGCGACCTCTCGCACCGTGTCCCCGAGTCCGCCTCGTCGACCGAAGCGGGGCAACTCGGTGTCGCGCTCAACCAGATGCTGGAGCGGATCGAGGATGCCTTCGACGTGCGGGCGCGGTCGGAGGATCGGCTCCGCCAGTTCGTCGCCGATGCGTCGCATGAGCTGCGCACACCGGTGACCACGATCCGTGGGTACGCCGAGCTGTTCCGAAGCGGGGGGCTCGGCGAGACGTCCGAGTTGGAGGAGGCGATGCGACGCACGGAGCAGGAGGCGATCCGGATGGGCCGTCTCGTCGACGACATGCTGACGCTCGCCAAGCTCGACCAGGATCGGCCGCTCGAGACCAGGTCGGTCGATCTCGCCGTGCTTGTGTCCGACGCTGCCCGCGATGCGGCGGCGGTCGATCCGTGCCGGTCGATCTGCACCGACATCGAGGGCTCGGTCGTGGTGACGGGTGACGAGGACCGCCTGCGGCAGGTGCTCGCCAACGTCGTCGGCAACGCGCTCGTCCACACGCCGAGCGGCGCCGCGATCGAGTTGCAGCTGCGACGCGATGGCGACCGTGCCGTGGTCGACGTCGTCGATCACGGCCCCGGCATGCCGCCCGAGATCGCGGCGCGTGTGACCGAGCGCTTCTTCAGGGCGGATCCCAGCCGAACACGCCATCGCGGCGGGAGCGGGCTCGGCCTGTCGATCGCCGACACCGCGGTCGACGCCCACGGCGGCGACATTCGTGTCCACAGCGTCGCGGGCGTCGGCACGACGGTGCGGATCACGCTGCCGGTCGGCGCCGCCTGACCGCCGGCAACCGAGCGGACGTCGCTGCGGGCTGGTTGATTCTCGGCGAACTGGCGGGCCGGTCACAGCGAACTCTGAGGTTCGCTGCCGAGAGTGGCGGCATGCGAATCTCCCCAAGGTCACGTTCGACAGGCACCGGGCTGGCGCTCGGATGCGCGCTCATCAGCTTCGCCACGGCGTGCGGTGGCGAGGCGTCGGGTTCGCAGGTCGCGTCGCTCGACGTCGACTCGACGAGCGAAGCAGCCACCACCGAGACGTCGACGCCGGCCGACACCCAGCAGGCGAGCCTCGCCTTCGCGCAGTGCATGCGTGACAACGGCGTCGACATGGACGATCCGACGTTCGACGCCGACGGCAACGTGCAGGGAGGCGGCTTCGGTCCCGACTCCGGCATCGACTTCGGCGACGAGGCGACGCAAGCCGCGTTGGAGGCGTGTGGCGATCTCATCGAGGCCATCGGCCCGGGCGGCGGCGGGCCCCGTGGAGGCAACTTCGACGCCACGGCGATCCAGGACGCCTTCAATGCGTTCACCGAGTGTCTCCGCGACGAAGGCTTGGAGGTGGACGACATCGAGTTCGGTGTCGGACCGGGCGGTGGCGCCATCGGCGACGGGCCCGACGGCGCCGCCGGGACACCACCGGAGGGCGGTTCGGTGCCCGACGGTGGCTTCCAGGGCGGTCCGCCGCCGGGTGGTTCGATCCCCGAAGGCGGTCCGGGTGGCGAGGGGTTCGACCCAACCGGCCGCCTGATCGAGCAGCTCGAGCTCGACGAGGACGACCCCGCCGTCACCGCCGCCGTCGAGGCCTGCCAAGCGGTTCTCGAGAATGCGTTCACAACTCCCACCCAGGACGCGCCCGCCGACGAGACGGAGGGCACGTGAGCCGCTGGCTCGTCGCGCTCGTCGCGGTCACGGTGATGGTCGGAGCGGGCGTCGGAGCGATCGTCGTGTTCGGCGGCAACCCCGAAGGGACGGCGACCGCCGACACGACCGCGGCGTCGCTGTCGACGATCGCGATCACCCAACAGGACGTGACCACATACGAAGAGACGACGGCGACACTCGGATTCACCGCTTCGGCGATCGTCGCCTCGCCGGTCACCGGCACCGTCACCACGATCCTCGCCGAGGGGGCGGTCGTCGAGGCCGGCACGGTCGTGGCGACCATCGACGGCGTTCCGGTGGTCGCGCTGATCGGTGACGTTCCGGCGTGGCGCGACCTGTCGACGTCGGCAAGCGACGGTGTCGACGTTCGTCAGCTGGAGGCCAACCTCGTCACGCTCGGGTTCGACCCTGACGGCGAGATCGTCATCGACGAGGAGTTCGACGAGGCGACCGAAGATGCGGTCACGTTGTGGGAGGACTCGCTCGGCCTCGACGGCGATGGTGAGGTCGCCGAGCAGCAGGTCGTGTTCGTCCCCGGCAACCTGCTCGTCGACACCGTCGACGTCACCGTCGGCGGCGCCGCCAGCGCGGGCAGCCCGTTGCTGACGGCACGCGTCACCGAACGTCGATTCCTGCTGTCCACCGGCAGGCGCCAGCGTGATCTCGTCGTTCGCCGAGCCCGGCACCGAGGTGTCGACCGGAACGATCGTGTTCGCCAACGACGGCCTGCCGATCGCCGCGATCGAGGGCGACCCGGCCGCCGTACCGGCCCTCGGTCGTGACCTGGAGGACGGTGTCGCCGACGGTGCCGACGTCCGGCTGCTGGAGGAGATGCTCGCCGCCAGCGGGTTCGACGCCGACGGGTGGATGATCGTCGATGACCACTACGACCTCGGAACATCGACCGCCGTGCTCGCCTGGTGGCAGTCGTTCGATCCGACGATCGAGCTCGCGGTCGAAGATGTCGTCGTCCCGATCGGCAGCTTCGTCGTCGTCCCTGACGGCCTCGAGGTCGCCGACGCGACCGTCGCCGATGGCACAACGCTGGTCGGTGACTCGGTCGTGATGGCGCTGTCCTCGCCTGCTCGCGTGGTCAGCACGACGGCGCCGATCGACGACGACACGTTCGCGCTCGGGGCCTCGATCGACGTCGAGTTCCCGGACGGCACCATCGAGCCCGGCGCCGTGGTCGCGGTCGGCAACGTCGCTACCGCCGGTGGTGCTCCGGGCGACACGCCGACGGTGACGATCGACATCCACGTCGAGCAGATCCCGTCGTCGGTCGACTCGTTCGTGTCGATCCCGGTCACCTTGCGTGTCGTCGACGACTCGGTTCCCGACGCCTACGTCGTCCCCGTGAGCGCGCTGGTCGCGCTCGCGGAAGGCGGATACGCGCTCGAGGTCGTCTCCGGACAGGATGCCACTGGCGCGCCGACCACGCAGCTGATCGGCGTCGAGACCGGGCTGTTCGCCGACGGCTTCGTCGTGGTCACGGGGCCCGACGTCGCCGCCGGGCTCGAGGTCGTGGTGCCGTCGTGAACGACGTGAACGACGTGATCAAGCCCACAGCGATCGCCGGCACGGTCCCGCCCATCGTCGGCGCGACCGCACCACCGCTGGCACTCGAACTGATCGGGATCTGCAAGCAGTACCCCGGCAGCCCGCCGATCGCCGCCCTCGACGATGTGTCGATCACCGTCGAGCACGGCGAGATCGCGGCGATCGTCGGGCCGTCGGGTTCCGGGAAGTCGACGCTGCTCCACGTCATCGGCACCCTCGATCGGCCGACGACCGGCATCGTCCGCGTCGCCGGGATCGAGGCATCGCAAATGAGCGATCGACAGCTGTCGGCGGTGCGATCGCGACTCATCGGGTTCGTGTTCCAGCAGTTCTTCCTGATCGACGGCATGTCGGCCGTCGACAACGTCGCCAACGGCCTGCTGTACCAGGGCGTCGGCCTCGCCGAGCGCCGGCGCCAGGCGACGGCGGCCCTCGAACGCGTCGGCCTCGCACACCGGCTCCGGCACATACCGAGCCACTTGAGCGGCGGCGAGCGTCAACGGGTCGGCGTCGCCAGGGCGATCGTCAACCGGCCGTCGATCGTCCTGGCCGACGAGCCGACCGGCAACCTCGACTCGCGGTCGGGCGCTTCGGTGATGGAGCTCCTCCGCGAGCTCCACGCCGAGGGGCGCACGATCGTGATCATCACCCACGACCGCGAGCTCGCCGGCTCACTCCCGCGGCAGATCTCGATGCGCGACGGGCGGGTCGAATCCGACGACCACGACACCGGGCGGGCAGCATGACAGCGACCGCCACTACCACGGGCGCGACGATCGTCGATGTCGATGTCGTGGCACTGCGTCCGTCGCGGCTCCGCGCGTTCGATGTGATCCGCACCGGGTCGCTCGGTTTGCGGACGCGCCGGCTCCGCACCGGCCTGTCGACGATCGGCGTGGCGATCGGCATCGCCGCGATGGTGGCGGTGCTCGGACTGTCGGCGTCGTCGCAGGAGGAGCTGCGAGCCCAGATCCGCCAGCTCGGCACCAATCTGCTGCAGGTGCAGGCCGGGCAAGGGTTCGGCCGCGGCAGCGGCGAACTGCCCGATACCGCCGTGGCAATGGTCAGCCGCATCGCGCCCGTCACCGGCGTGAGCTCGATCGCCACGATCGACGCAACGGTACGGCGCACCGACACCATCTCGGAGGGCATCAACGGCGGGATCTCGGTGTTCGCCGCCGACGGCGACCTGCTCGACACATTGCGAACCGGGATCGCCGACGGCCAGTTCCTCGACGACGCCACGAGCACCTACCCGGCCGCCGTGCTCGGCGCGGTGGCCGCACAGACGCTCGGCATCACCGACGTCGCCGACGGCGTGCGCGTCTACATCGGTGATCAATGGTTCGCGGTGATCGGCATCCTCGAACCCGTGCAAGCCGCCGAAGGACTCGACCGAGCAGCGATCATCGGGTTCGCCGCAGCCGAGGCGTACATCGTGGGCGACGACGTCGTTCCCGAGACCATCTACGTGCGCACCGAAGACGACGCCGTCGACCCGGTACGCGGCGTGCTCGCCGCCACCGTCAACCCGCAGACGCCCGAAGAGGTCGAGGTGTCGCGGCCCACCGACATCCTCGCCGCCCAGGACGCGGCCGACACCGCTTTCACGTCGCTGTTCCTCGGACTCGGCGCGGTCGCGTTGCTCGTCGGTGGCATCGGAATCGCGAACGTCATGGTGATCGCCGTGATCGAACGGCGCACCGAGATCGGTCTGCGACGTGCCCTCGGGGCGACCAAGGCACACATCAGACGCCAATTCCTGACCGAAGCGCTGCTGCTGGCCGGCGCCGGCGGGCTGGTCGGCGTGGCGCTCGGCGCCGCGGTCACCGCGGTGTACGCGTCGATCGAGAACTGGCAGATCGTCATCCCCCCAGCCGCGATCGGCGGCGGCATTCTCGCCGCGATCGTGATCGGTGGGATCGCCGGGCTCTACCCGGCCGCACGCGCCGCTCGCCTCCCACCCACCGATGCCCTGCGCTCATCGTGACAACTCATCGGACCGCCACACAGCCAACCATCACACATCGAGCAGGGGACGCCACGATGACCGCCACGACCCGACCCAAACTGCGGTGGATCCTTTTCGTCTCGTTGTCGATCGCGTGCATCGCCGCCACCGCCGAAGGCATCGCCCGGTGGGCCGGCACTGGAATCGAGTCCACGATCGACGCCGCGCCAGTCCTCGAGGCGGTGCCGATCACCGTCGGCGACCTCACGAGCACAGAACGGATCGACGGCACGATCGAGGAAACCCAGAGCATCACCGTGTTGCACCGCATCGAGGGCCAATCATCAGCCACCTCCCCGACCCAGCCATCGACCGACGACTCGGCCGCTGACGCGTCGACCGAAGCGAACGTGGTACCGCGTTGGTCTGGCGTCGTTCGCCTCATCGGTGAACGCAACGCAACCCGGCGCCAACTCCGTCGACGCGGCTCCCGAGCCGGAGTGCCCCCCGGTCGGCGAACCCACGACGACAACCACAACTACCACCACACCCGATGTGACGATTCCCGTCGACAACGGATGCGACCCCACCCCGACCACCACCGACCCCGGACACGACGACCCCGGACACGACGACCCCGGACACGACGACCCCGGACACGACGACGATCCCGACCACCACGGTCCCGGACACGACGGCGACGACGATTCCGACGGCGGGGTCGGAACCGGAACCGGCGGGCGACAGCGGCCGCGTCGGGTCGACACCAGGTGGTTTGGGCGGACCGTCCAGCCGGCCGAGCACGACCGGTGACGCCGACGACCGCGAGCGAACCGGAGACACAGATGATCACGTCGATCGCGGCGACCGGCTCCCCGATCGCCAACGGCCACGTGATCTACACCGTCGACGGCGAGCCGGTCGTTGCGCTCCACGGCAACCAGCCGGCCTGGCGAACTCTCGAGTCCGGTGTCGACGACGGACCCGATGTGCGCCAACTGGAGCAGAGCCTCGTCGACCTCGGATACGACCCCGACGCCACCGTCACCATCGACGACTCGTTCGACGGCGACACCGAGGCCGCCATCGAACGCTGGCAGGAGGGTCTCGGTGTCGACCCCACCGGCACAGTCGAGCTCGGGTCCGTCGTGTTCATTGCCGCCGACACCACCGTCACCGCGCAGCTCGCCGCAGTTGGCGACGACGTCACCGACGGAACCGCGATCGTGAGCCTGGCAGGAAGCTCGTTGCATGTCGTGATCGAAGTGCCGACCGAGCTCCAGACGATCGTCACGCCCGGACTCGACGTCGACATCGCGGGAACGGCGGGTGTCGTCAGCGTGTTGCGGTCGGCGGAGCGGGACTCGACGACCGTCGTCCAGGCACTCATCACACCGACCGCGCCACTCGACGACCCAACCGGAACCGTGGTCGCCGTCCGCCTCGAAGTCACGAGCGCGATCGGCGCGACGATCGTGCCCGCCGAAGCGCTCGTGTCGCGTCTCGACGGTACCTACGCCGTGCAGGTCGGCTCACCGGATGGACCCCACGAGTTCCTGCCGGTCACCGTGCTCGCCGTCAGCGGCGGCGACGTCGCCGTACAGAGCGATCAACTCGACGAAGGCATGGCCGTACTGGTCCCCGTCTGATCGTGGCAGCATCTTTTAGGAAGGCCGGGCCAACTCGCTCCTGGCCGCCTCTGCGAGGCGCAGGCCGTGGCCCGGGCGGTCGGGTACCAACGCATATCCGTCGCGGAACTCGATCGGTGTCTCGATCAGGTGGTTGTACGACAGGAATGAGTACTCGAGCCAGCTCACCTCGGGCAACGCGGCGGCGATGTGAACGCCGATCTCGAAATTGGTGTTCCCGACGGAGATCGGTACGCCGTGCTCCGCGGCCAGCCAGCCCAGCTTCATGGCATCGTCGATCGAGCCGTGAATGTTGAGCACGTCCACCGCCCGCCGCTCGAGCAGCTCGCGCTTTCCCGACAGGTTCAGATACTCACCGGCGTTGACGAGAACGTCTGGTACCGCCTGGGATATCGATCGCAGCCCGTCGATGTCGCCGCGTAAGCACGGGTCCTCGATCCAATAGAGCGGAACCCCGGCGTCGTGGAATGCATGCAGCCGTCGGATCGCCTCCTTGGGCGCCCACGCCTCATTGGCATCCGCCATCAACAGGCACTCGCATCCCACGGTTTCCTGTACGAGTTTGAGTCGTCGAATGTCCCAACTCTGGTCAGGGTGACCGACCTTGACCTTGAACGTCGAGAAGCCCGCAGCCCTCGCGCGAGTGTAGAAACCGGCGACCTGCTCGTCGGTGAGATGGAACTCGAGCCCACTCGCGTAGGCCGGCACTCGTTGACGCTGGCCTCCGAGCAGCTTGTACAGCGGCAGTCCGAGGATGTGGCCCTGGATGTCCCACATGGCCTGCTCGACGCTCGGGGAGAAGACCGATGCCCTGATCCGACCGCCGCGAGGGCGTTCGAGACGGTTGACCCACGCGAAAGGACTCGCACCGATGACTTGTGCGGCAAGCTCGTGCTCAAACCGTGCCTGAAGCTCCGACAGCGAGGGCAGCGAGTCCGTGACGGCGTGGAAGAAGCCCGTCCCGACGTGTCCGTCCCCATCCTCGAGCTCCAGGACCCCGATCGAGAGATGCCCGGTGGACACCTGCGAATCGCCGATGATTCGGTCCAGTTCGACATCGAAACGCGTCAGAGCAAACCTCTGAATGCTGGGCATCTGAGCGTTCTCCCCTCCGTCGGAACACCTCTCCACGAGGGAGATCGTCTTGACAAGCTGTATCAGTCAGAACTAGGTTCGTAACTAGTACCGGAACTTATACCGACACTGACGGTGAGCGTAGCAAACCGTCTGGTGAGTACAAGCCCGATCAGGGGGAGAGGGCGCAGGACGATGAGGAACCACACCATCAGAGACGTCGCACGCGAGGCCGGCGTTTCGGTGGCGACGGTTTCGAGAGTGCTCAACAACAAGCCCGATGCATCCTCCCTGGCACGCGAGAAGGTCGAGGATGCGATCTCGAAGCTGGGGTACGCCCGAAGCACCCAATGGCAACAGCTCACCACGGGCAAGACCCGCGCCATCTCATTGCTCTTTCCGCACACAGACACGAACCCGAGCCACATCTATTTGGACTTCATCGCCGGTGTCACGTCGGCCTGCGAAGAACGTGACTATCGACTTGATCTCATCATGCGTTCGCTCGACGAGCGCGATCTCCTCGACCTCTACCGTTCGAGCAAGAGCGACGGCACCGTCTTGATGCGGGTGCAGTTGAGTGATTGGCGGGTCGACCTCCTCCGAGAGATGGGCCTTCCATTCGTGATGCTCGGCCACACCGAGGAGCCGGTCGGCGCCAGCTTCATCGACTACGACTTCGAGGCTGCGGTTCGGATTGGCCTGGATCATTTGGTCGCACTGGGCCACCGGCACATCGCGTACGTGTCACCGATGCCGTCCCAGGAGAGCCAACACGGACCGACAATGCGAGCGCTCCGTGCGTATACGAACGCCTGCGTCGAGCTCGAGCTCCCTCAACTGCACTACCACGCAGATCAGGACCTGCGTCACATCCGTCTCATGACGACCAACATGTTGCAGGAGCACCCCGAGATCACGGCACTCGTGACGATGCGGGAAATGGTGGAGACGGCGCTCTTCAGCGCCGTTCACGACGCCGGACTCCGTGTGCCTGACGACATCTCGGTGCTCGGCCTGACGACGCCGCGTGGTCCTGAGCTGACAAGTCCGGCCCTGACAGCGATGGAGTTCCCCGCATGGTCGATGGCCTACGAGGCGGGCCGGATGATGATCGACGAGCTGCAAGGCGTCGACACGACTGTGAAGGAGATCCTCTGGGATCCGACCTTGACCGTGCGCGCGAGCACGAGCCGCCGGCGGCAGGGCCGGTGAGAGAAGCGATCCAGCCGAGTGCACGGCGATCGTCGACCGCACGAATCTCACCGTTCGTCGTGTGCTCGTGCAGACGGCGTCCGAACAGAACCAACCGTCACGTCACCCGTGACCCAGGAGGGGAGAAGCAATGATGTTCCGAGACCGAAGGTGCGTGCGCGCCGTCCTGTTGTCGGCTGCCGCCGCGCTCTTCGTCGCCGCGTGCGGCTCTGACGACGACGACTCCGCCGCAACCACGGCGGACACGATGTCCGACAGCGTGGAGAGCTCGGCGACCGCCGAGCCCAGCGGACGGTCGCTGACGTCGAGCCGGCGACCATCACCTATCTCGCCAGTCAGAACTGGGTGCTCGATTCCGAGAGGGAGTTGGCCGCTCAGTTCGAGGCCGAGACCGGGATTCACGTCGACTACCAGATCATCCCCGCCGACCAGTACTTCAGCGTGCTGCAGACGAAGCTCGAAGCCGGTGGTGAAGGCATCGACATCTTCGGCGGGCAGAGTGGCAAGACCGACATCCAGCTCCAGCTCGGGGTCGAGGAGAACGCCGTTCCTCTCACCGACGAGGAGTGGGTGCAGCGCATGGACCCCTTGTCGACCGAGCAGATCAGCCTCGACGGCACCGTGTATGGGCAGACGATCTGGGACACCGTCGGCGGTTCGTGGGTCGTGGTGTACAACAAGACGATCTTCGCCGACAACGGCATCGAGGTGCCGACGACGTACGACGAGTTCGCCGCCGCCTGCGAGACGCTGTCGAGCGCAGGTGTCACGCCGATCTACGAACCGGTGTCGGACGGGTGGCACCACGTGCTGTGGTTCGCGGAGCTCGGACCTGCGTACGAGGCGGCGTCGCCAGGCCTCGTCGACCAACTCAACGCCAACGAGGTCGACGCATGGCCGATGATCCGACGATGCAGCTCGCACTCGGTCAGCTGAACGACCTGTACTCGAACGGCTGCTTCGGCGACGACCCCTTGTCGGACGAGTTCGCCAACACCGAGGCCAACATGGCCAGTGGCGAGTACGCCATGACGGTCAACCGTCTCGGACTGCCGGCCCAGATCGAAGCCGCAGATCCCACGGCGTCAGCCGACGACTACGGGTTCTTCCTGATGCCGCTCGCCGACAACCAGATCTGGAACGTCAACCCCGCTGCACCGAGCAAGTTCATCTACACGGGCTCCGAGCACATCGACGCCGCCAAGGCGTACTTCGAGTTCCTGGCGAGGCCGGAGAACCTCCAGTTCGTGCTCGACAACGAGCCGCAGTTCGTGCTGCTCAACTTCGACGGCGTGACCGCCGAACTGAGCGAGGCGCAACAGGCATTCGTCGACGCCCACCCGGACCAGGGCACCGTGCTGCAGACCGCGGTCAACTACGTCAACCCGCAATGGATCGAGATGGGTCAGGACATCGTCGCCATGTTCACCGGGGCCGAAGACTCCGGTCGAGGTGCTCGAGGCGATCGACGGTCGCCGGGCCGAGATGGCCATGGCCGCCGGCGATCCCGGGTGGGAGTGAACGCACTGACCGCGATCCCGCCCGCCGATTCGCATGCAGCCTGATCGCGGCGGCAGACGAGCGAAGGCGACGGCGCGGAGCTACCCCACGTACTTCGCCTTGGGGGCGATCGTGCTCCACATGGTGTTCATCGTCATTCCGAGCGTCATGGGGATCTTCTACTCGCTGACGAACTGGAGCCGGTTCTCATCCGATATCGATTTCGTTGGGCTCGACAACTACCGGTCTGTCTTCGGGTCCGATGGGGCGATGTTCCAGGCGGTCAAGAACACGGTGCTCTTCACCGGCGCCACGATCATCACCAAGACGGTGATCGGGCTGATGCTCGCTCTGCTCGTCTCCCGAGGAATCCATCGATTCGCGACGCTGCATCGCGCTGTGATCTACCTGCCTTCGGTCCTGCCGATGATCGTCGTCGGGATCGTCTTCAAGTCGATTCTCCATCCGTCGACAGGAATCCTCAACGGTTCCTCGACGCCGTCGGGCTCGACTTCCTGACAGCGCGCTGGTTGACCGACACGCGTCTCGCCTTGTACTCGATCGTCGCAGTCGACACATGGAAGGGCGTTGGGTTCATCATGCTGCTCCTTCTGGCAGGCCTTGAATCCATTCCGCGTGAGTACTACGAGGCGGCGCGAATCGACGGAGCGAATGCATTCGCCGAGCTTCGCTACATCACGCTTCCGCTCTTGAAGCCGGTGCTCACCGTCACGACCGTTCTGAATCTGCTGTACGGATTGAAGGTGTTCGACAGCGTGTGGGTGTTGACCAATGGTGGGCCCGGCTACGCGACCGAGACGGTGAACACCATCGTGTTCAAGGAGTTCGCGCGAGGTCACTATGCGGTGAGCACGGCGCTCTCGACCGTGTTGTTCCTCGTCATGACCACGGCGGGTCTGTTCCTCATCCGAGCGATGCACAGGCAGATCGACGATGCCTGAGAGCATCAAGATGCGTCGTTCGCTGCGCCGTGGCAGGAATCACGCCGGTGGCGACGTCGGTGAGCCTGGTGATGTTCATCCCGATCTACTTGGTCGTCGTCAACTCCTTCAAGACCGATGCCCAGGCACGGTCGATGGGCGCCGGCTTGCCGAGGGAGCTGCGTTGGGACAACTACGACGTGGTGATCGAGGAGGGCAAGCTGACGCAGGCGTTCGTCAACAGCATGATCTACACGGTGTTCGCGACCGTGCTCTGCGTCCTGCTCGCGACGGCAGCTGCGTTCGTGTTGGCGCGGAACCGAACCAGGCTCAATCGTCTGCTCTATCTCTTCCTGGTGATCGGGATCGCCATGCCCGTCAACTACGTCACTCTCACGAAGGTGATGCAGGTGACGCATCTGGTGAACACGCAGTTGGGGATGATCATCCTGTACGCCGCGTTCAAGCTGCCCTTCGCCGTGTTCGTGATCTACGCGTTCGTCCACACGGTGCCGATCGAGATCGACGAGGCGGCGATCATCGACGGCTGCGCGCCGCGCCAGCTCTTCTGGCGGATCATGGTGCCCCTTCTGCGGCCGGCGTGGATCACCGTGGGGATCCTGACGTTCCTCGACCTGTGGAGCGAGTTCATCATGCCCCTCTACTTCCTCAGCAGTTCCGACAAGTGGCCGATGACGCTCGCCGTGTACAACTTCTTCGGCATCTACGAGTCGAGCTGGAACCTGGTGTCGGCCGACGTCGTGTTGACGATCCTGCCCGTGCTCGTGGTGTTCGTGCTCGGCCAGCGCCACATCAAGTCCGGTCTGACGGCGGGCGCCGTCAAGGGATAGCGACGACGCCTTCGGCGACACCCTTTCCCGCGTCGGGCAACTTGTACACACGCCGGGCCGTCGTTGCCAACACGGCTCGTACGGCTGGCGCTTCGAGTTGGTCGAGGCAGCCCCGGAGGTCGGACCAGATCTGGGTGTAGGACGTGGCCGCCAGCAATGCGAACGGCCAATCACCGCCGTACATCATGCGATCGGGACCGAACACGTCGAGCGCGTGATCGACGTACCGCTGCAGCACCTCCGACGTGTCACCGGGAGCGGCTGCGGTGTTGAGCCCGGACAGTTTGACCATCACGTTGGGAGCGCTGGCGGCGTCGGCGAGCAGCGACGCCCACGGTTCCCAGCCGCGCTGGCGGATCGGTGGTTTGGCGAGATGATCGACGACGAGCACGAGGTCAGGGTGGCGCTCAGCAAGCAGCGGAACGAGTCGCAGCAGGGACTCGGACTCGGCGCACACATCGAACACCAGTCGCTTGTCGGCGAGCAGGTCGAGCACCTCGGCGACCCGGGGATGCGTCAGGAGCGCGGGGTCGGGATGTCGGTGCACGAGGTGGCGGGCGCCCACGATCGGCGCCGTCTTCCAGCGCGTGAGGCAGGCGTCGGCCGCCGCTGCGTCATCGATCGGCACCCAGGCGACGATGCCGGCCACCGCCGGATTGGCGGCGGCGGTGGCGAGCATCAACTCGGTGTCACCGAGGGCGTCGGCCGCTTGCACCAACACCACCTGGCGAACGCCAGCGGCTGTGTGCTCGTCCTCGACGTCGCCGAGGTCGTACCGGCGTGCCAACTGTGGCACCTCGGCCAACCACGGATAGTCGACGCGATCGGCGTCCCACACGTGAACGTGGCTGTCGACGACATCGTCGGCAGCAGCGGGAGTCGTGGCGTCCCAAAGCGTCCCGCCCGGGGTGGGCGGCTGGGTCACGCCGGCATCGTGACCTTGCCCGAGGCGAACACGTCGTCGATTCGACGTATGGCGGTGTGCAGGTGATTGCGCATCGCGGCCTCGGCTGCCACGGGGTCGTGGGCGGCGATGGCGTCGGCGATGATCACGTGTTCGACGTTGGTCGCGGCGCCCTGCCGGGCGTGGTGGTACAGGCGGTACATGTGCAGGTGGCTGCGTAGTCGCACCAGCGATTCGCGCAGCCACGGGTTGCCGGCAAGCGCGGCGACCGTGTCGTGAAACGTGGCGTCGTACACCATCCCTCGCCGGTTGACCGCCGGGTCGTCGCTGTCGTCGCTCCCACCACTGCGTGCCAGTGCCTGCAGGGCAGCGGCCTGCTCGGGTGTCGCCCGCTCTGCGGCCGCGGCGGCCGCAGCCGGTTCCACCAGCAGCCGGAAGTCGATCAACGAATGCAGGTCGTCGAGGCTGATCAGCGGTGCGACAAGGTACCCGCGCCTCGGTTCCTTGACGATCAGGCCCTCGGCCTCGAGCCGCGCCAACGCCTCCCGAACCGGCGTGGGCGACACCCCCAGCATCTTGGCGACGGCGTCGATGTTCAGGCGGTTGCCAGGGCCAAGGGTGTGGTTCATGAGCATGTCGACGAGCACGTCGTGGACGTCGTCGGTGAGCGGTTGCCGCTCGGTGAGGCGGCGGCCGGCGGCCGAGGCACGAACGCCCTCGATGTCCATCGGTTCCACGGTCCTCCCCGTCGCCACGTGATCTCGCTGCGACAAGGGTAGCACTGTTGCACAGAGATAGAGAATATAGGATCTTGGATCTTGCATATCTGATCTGGCGAAAGTACCGTTCGCACGCAAGGGGGCACGGTGACAACGGGACGAGTCGAGTCGGGGCGTACGCACGCCGATGAGCCGGAGATGCCGGGCAGCGATGCCCGCGCCGTCGGAAGCGACGAACCGGGCGCCGCGGTCAACTCGCCTGGCGAGGAGCGGGCGACCCGCGAGCCGTCATCCACCGGCGCCCGCGGCATCACCCTCATCCTGAAGGCGCTCGAGGTGGGTCCGGTGGTGATCCTGGCGCTGCTGGTGTTGGTGATGGGAATCGCTTCCGACGTGTTCCTGTCGATCGAGAACATCGGCAACGTGCTCAAGCAATCGGCGGTGATCTCCGTGCTGGCGCTCGGCCAGCTGCTGGTGATCCTGACGCGCGGGATCGACCTGTCAGTGGGGTCGAACCTGTCGCTGAGTGCGGTGGTGGGCGCAATCGTGTGGCGCGATCACGGGTCGGCGTTGCTGTCGGTGCTGGCCGCACTCGGCACGGCAACGGTGGTTGGGCTGATCAACGGCCTGCTGTACGTGAAGGGTCGCCTGCCGCATCCCTTCATCCCCACGCTTGCGATGCTCACAGCGGCGAGCGGGCTGGCGCTGTATCTCGCCGACAGCAAGACGATTCAAGGGGTCCCGCCGTTCGTCAACGAGATCGGATCGGGTCGAATCGCGTCGGTGCCAGGCGGCGGGCCCGCGGGATGGTTCCCGACCGCCACGATCGTCGTGGTCGTCATGGCGGTGGTGGTTGCGGCGATCACGCGCCGCCTGGTCTGGGGCCGCTGGATCTACGCCGTTGGCGGCAGCCCCGAGGCTGCGCTGCGCAACGGGATCCCGGTGCCCGCCGTGTTGATCTCGGTGTACACGGTGTGTGGGCTGCTGGCGGGTGTTGCCGCGCTGCTCACGATGGGCAAGGCCAACGCCGGCTCACCGACAGCAGGCAGCCTCGCCGAGCTCGACGCGATCGCTGCGGTGATCATCGGTGGTGCGAGCTTCCTTGGTGGTCGCGGCACCGTCGTCAACGCCATTACCGGCGCGCTGATCATCGCCGTGATGCGCAACGGGTTCAACCTGCTCGGCATCGATCCGAATTGGCAATACATGTCCACCGGCGCGGTGATCGTGGTGGCCGTCGAACTCGACGTCGTGCGCGGCCGGCTCGAGTCGCGGTTCCGGAGCCTGCAAGCGGCGGCTGCCGAATGACGGCGATCGACCTCCCGGTGCTCGAGGTGCGAGACGCTACGAAGCGGTTCGGCGCGGTCACGGCGCTGAACGGTGTGTCACTGCACTGCGCGAGTGGCGAAGTACTGGCGATGCTGGGCGACAACGGCGCCGGCAAGTCGACATTGATCAAAGCGATCAGTGGCGTGCACCGACTCGATTCGGGACAGATCACGCTCGACGGCGTCGACATCACGCACGCCAACGCCTACACCACACGCGGGCTCGGGATCGAAACCGTGTACCAGGACCTCGCCCTGTTCGACAATCTCGCCCCCGCCGCCAACTTCTTCGCCGGGCGCGAGATCGCCGGACCGCGGTGGTTGCCACGTCCGTGCCGGGTGCTTCGCGGTCGAGCGATGTCGGACCGCACCCGCGAGCTGGTGGATCGCTTACAGATCACGCTCCCCGACTTCGAGGCACCGGTGGCGCTGATGTCGGGCGGCCAGCGCCAAGCAGTGGCCGTCGCCCGCGCCGTCGCGTTCTCCTCGAAGCTCGTGATCCTCGACGAGCCGACAGCGGCACTCGGCCTGCGCGAATCGGCGCGTGTGCTCGACCTGATCCGGCGCCTCAAGCACGACGGGGTCGCCGTGATTCTGATCTCGCACAGCATGGATCACGTGCTGGCGGTCGCCGATCGCGCCGTCGTGCTGCGCCGCGGCCGCACTGTCGGAGAGCTGCAGCCGACCGCCGAGAACCTCGAACAGCTCGTGGCGTGGATCGTCGGCGCCGCGGACGGTCACCGGAACTGACGACAAGCAACCACCCATTTGGAGGAGACACATGAGACCACGAACCTTGCTGATGATCGGGGCGGCTGTCCTATCGCTCACCGCCGCCGCATGCGGTGACGACGACGAGGACGCGTCATCGCCGTCTGCGACCGAGGCGCCAGCCACCGAAGCACCAGCGACCGAACCAGCCTCCACCGATGCGCCAGCCACCGATGCGCCGGCGACAAGCCCGCCCGCGACCGAGGCACCGGCCACCGAACCACCCGAGGCGGCGCCGGTGAAAGTCGCCTTCGTCACCAAGTTCCAGGTCGAGTTCTTCACCGCGATGGAAGACGCCGCCAAGGCATATGCGGATGCCAACGAGGGGATCGAGATCGAGTTCTTCTCGTGCGCGACTCCGTCGGACGTCGACTGTCAGATCGCCCAGATCGAAGACGCCGTGGTGAAAGGCTTCGACGCGATGGTCATCACCCCGATGGGCAACGAGGTGATCCCGGCCCTCGATGCGGCAGCCGACAGCGGCCTGGTCGTCGTGCTCGCCGACAACGATCTCGCCGACTTCACGAAGAAGACGGCGGTAGCCGCCACCGACAACGTCGTTGGCGGCCAGCTCGCCGGCGAGTATCTGAAGTCAGTCCTCAAATCAGGCGACACGATCGGTTTGATGGAGGGCGTGCGTGGGGTTCCTGCCCTCGATGCCCGCATCCAGGGCGTGCAGGACGCGCTCGAAGGAACTGGTGTGGAGGTCATCCTCGGTGGTGCTGAGACGAAGTGCGACTCGGCACAAGGCGCCACCGTGGCCGAGGACCTGCTCACCCGCGAGCCGAACCTGACGGCGATCTACTCCGCGTGTGACGATCCGGCGATCGCTGCTGCCAAGGTGGCGAAGGATCAGGGCAAGCAGGTGATGGTCGTCGGCTACGACGGGTTGCCGACCGCCGCCCAGGCGATCCTCGACGGCGACATGACAGCGACGATCGCCCAGTTCCCGGGCCAGATGGCGACGCTTGGTGTCGAAGCTGCCGTGAATGCGGTGCGCGGCAACCCGGTCGAGGCGTTCATCGACACCGGCACCGAACTGGTGACGGTCGACAACGCCGACCAGTTCCTCACGTTCCAGTAGTCCCCGGTTGCTGGTCACGGCGGACGTACCCGCCGTGGCCAGCGGCACGGCGATCCACAGGCGTTCCGCCCCACGCTCCGCGTGCGCCGTCCGCTGAAGGGTCGTGCGGGGTCACCGGCCAACCGCAAGCATCGATGACCACTAGGAGGACGTGTGCACGAGCTCCAACTCGACCACGGACCGGATGAGCCAGTTGCCGTGATCGACTGTTCGCGGCAGACATCGTCTTGACGGAAGTTGCCACCCGTGGGCGTGATCGCTGCCCTCGATGTCGTCGACGTGCGCTTCCCGACATCGCGCCAGCTCGACGGGTCAGACGCGATGAACCCCGATCCCGACTACTCGGCCGCCTACGTCACCTTGCGCCCGGGCGATGGTGCAGCCGACGGCAGCGAGGACGGGTACGGGCTGGTGTTCACGATCGGTCGCGGCAACGACGTGGCCGTCGCCGCGGTGCGGGCGCTGGCGCCGCATGTCGTCGGAATGCCGACGCCCGACAACCCGGCGGCCCTTGCCGATCTGTACCGGCGGTTGGTTGGCGACTCGCAACTGCGCTGGCTCGGGCCTGAGAAGGGGGCCATGCACATGGCGATCGGGGCCGTCGTGAACGCAGCGTGGGATCTCGCCAGCCGGCGCGCTGGGATGCCCCTCTGGCAATACGTGGCGACGCTCTCGCCGGAGCAACTGGTCGACCAAGTCGACTTTCGCTATCTCACCGACGTGCTGACGTCCGACGACGCGTTGGCGATCCTGCGACGCGCCGAGCCCGGCCGCACCGAACGCGTCGCCTATCTGCTCGAGCACGGCTATCAGGCGTACACCACCTCGGCCGGCTGGCTCGGTTACGACGACGCCAAAGTCGTACGACTCGCTCGGGAAGCCGTCGCCGATGGGTTCACACTGATCAAGCTCAAGGTGGGCGCCGACTTCGAGGACGACACACGCCGCCTCCGCCTGGTGCGCGACACCGTCGGGCCCGATGTCGAGATGGCGATCGATGCCAACCAGCGCTGGGATGTCGACGTGGCAATCGAGTGGGTGCGTGGCCTCGCCCGGCACGGGTTGCGCTGGATCGAGGAGCCGACCTCGCCAGACGACGTGCTCGGCATGGCGAAGATCGCTCGCGCGGTGGAACCGATCGCGGTCGCCACCGGCGAGCACGTCGCCAACCGGATCATCTTCAAGCAGTTGCTGCAAGCGAAGGCGATCTCGGTGCTGCAACTCGACGCCTGCCGAGTCGGCGGTGTCAACGAGAACCTGGCCATACTGCTGCTGGCCGCCAAGTTCGGTGTCGTGGTGTGTCCACATGCCGGCGGGGTCGGGCTGTGCGAGCTGGTCCAACATCTGGCAATGGCCGACTTCGTGGCGATCAGCGGCGAGATGGACGGGCGCGTCATCGAGTTCGTCGATCATTTGCACGAACATTTCGTCGATCCGGTGGAGGTCAAGGGTGGCCGCTACATGGCCCCGGTCCTGCCGGGGTTCGGCGCCCGGATGCACGCGTCGAGCGTCACCCGGTTCGAGTTCCCCGGTGGCCCGGAGTGGACCGCGTGAGCACACCACACGACGGCCAGCGCGAGTTCGATGGGTTGGCGGCCTGCGTCACGGGTGGAGCATCCGGCATCGGTCTCGCCTGTGCAACGCAACTCGCCGAACGAGGCGCTCAGGTTGTCCTGCTGGACGTGGCGTCGCCGGGCGACACGCCTGATGGCACGCATCACGTCCACTGCGACGTCACCGACGATCGCTCGGTCCGAGGTGCGATCGCGTCCGCCGCCCGGCTGCTCGGCCGGCTCGACATCGTCGTCGCCAATGCGGGAATCGGCGCTCAGGGCACGGTCGAGGAGAGCTCTGACGACGAATGGCACCGGGTGCTCGACGTCAACGTCGTCGGCGTCGCTCGAACGGTGCGCGCCGCCGTGCCTCACCTGCGTCAATCGTCGGCTGCGGCGGTCGTCGTGACGTGCTCGATCGCCTCTTGGGCCGGGCTGCCGCGACGCGCCGTGTACAGCGCCAGCAAAGGTGCGCTCTACGCGCTGACGTTGGCGATGGCCGCCGACCACATCGCCGACGGGATCCGAGTCAACGGTGTGGCGCCGGGTACCGCCGACACGCCCTGGATCGCGCGGCTACTGGCGGCGTCAAGCGATCCCGAAGCCGAGCGAGCAGCGCTCGAAGCGCGCCAACCGATGGGGCGGCTGGTGAGCGCCGACGAGGTCGCCCACACGATCGCGTACCTGGCATCGCCCCGATCGGCGTCGACCACCGGCACGGTGCTGGCTGTCGACGGTGGCATGTTGGGTCTGCGCCTGCCGTCGCGACCACAGTCGGAGGTACGAGCGCGAACGTGAGGACCCGTGCCACCTCGAGCGCGATGGTGCGTCGACGCTGTACTACGCCGCCCGCAAACGATCGGTTCTTCCGCTAGCCGCTGCGTGGGCCGAGCTCCCGTGTGACGGTGCTGCTGGAGGAGACACTGATGTCACTCATCCAGTTTGCGGGTTGACGAGCTGGACGAGCCGGTGCAGGTCGGGCTCGGTGCCGACTGCGATCACGATGTGGTTGGCGCGCAGCACGGTGTCAGGATCGGGGTTGGTGGTGAACGCACCAGTGTCATCGCGCAGGGCGAGCACGAGCGTGCCGGTGTCCTGCCGCAAGTTGGCTTCGCGCAAGGTTCGGCCGTGCAGGGGTGAGTTGGCCAGTATCTCGACCTCCTGCATGCGGAACTCCATGCTCCGCTCGTGCATCACTACGTCGACGAACTCGGCGATGTGAGGACGGACGACGAAGCTGGCCATGCGTGCTGCACCAAGTTCCTGGGGGTTGACGACGCGGTCGGCGCCGGCGCGGGTGAGTTTGTCGATGCTCTCGTCCTGCCGGGCGCGAGCGACGATGAACAGCGCCGGATTGAGCGATCGTCCCGACAACGTGACGAACAGGTTGTCCGCGTCGTCGGCGAGCGCGGCGACGAGCGCGTGCGCCTGCTCGATGCCGGCGGCTCGCAACGTGGCATCGTGGGTCGCATCGCCCACGATCGTGGGCTGCGTGACGTCGGAAACCCTGGTCGGGTCGATGTCCACCACCACGACCTGTCGGCCCTCGCGCTCGATGTCGGCAGCGACGGCGCGACCGACGCGCCCCCACCCACACAGCACGACGTGCCCCCGCAGGTCGGCGATCTTCTTGTCCATCCGTCGCCTCCCGACGATCTCTTGCAGTTGCCCTTCGACCACCATCTGCACGACGAGGGAGAATGTGTACAGCACCGTGCCGACGCCGACGATGATCAGCAGCATCGTGAAGATCTTCTCGACCGCGCCGAACTCGCCGATCTCCCGGAACCCGACGGTGGTGACGGTGGTGACCGTCTGGTAGGCGGCATCGACCGGCGACAGCCCGAGCAGCCAGTAACCGATGCTGCCGCCGATGAACACGAGTCCCACCAACGCCGCCGCGACTCGGAGTCGGGTGAGCACCGTGGTCACGACTCGACGCTAATGCGCACCCGCGGCAACGTTGGGGGTGTGCTCGATCATCCGCGCCTGGCCGGGCAGATGGCCGGCTCTTTCGTCAGCGGTCGCGGAGCGGGCGACGGTGGATCTTGCCGGCGGAGGACTTGGGAATCGCGTCCCGCCGAGGCGAACGCGCGCATCATCCGTGATGAAGCTGATCGCCGAAACGCCAACGCGTCGGAGTGAGCGTCCCGTCTGTGCCGAAGCCGAAGGCCGTGGTGGGTATCACCTCGTAGACGTCATAGGGGGGTGGGCCTGCGGTCGTGGCTCCGGCGACGTAGTGCAAGGTGGCGTCGCGCACGGTGACGTGCCAGTCATAGATCGACGCGTATGCGCCGGCCACACGCTGAAGCGTGTCCTCATGGCGCACCTTGCTCGCCGTGCCCTCGACCACGAGGTCGAGTGGTTCCTTCTCGACGGTGACGACGCAACGTGGGTTCCACACGAGGTTCCTGGCCTTTCGCGTGCTCTGTCCCGCGCTGAAGAAGAGGCCCCCGCCCACCCACACGGCCAACACTGGCACGACGTGGGGCAGTCCGTCAGGTCGCACGGTCGCCAACCAGTAGGTGGTCGTTGCCTCCCGGAGGACGTCCTGCGCCGTCGCCCAGGATGTCGGGTTGGCGGTACCGGCGACCATTGGCTCAGCAGACTGAGGCTCGGCGTGGGACATGTCTCGTTCCTTTCATGGCGATGGGGTGAGACGGCGGGGGTACTGCGGCGAAGCGGACAGTCAGCTGTTGGACTCGCTCCGGGTCCCGATGATCAGTGCGCCAGCGGGCCATCGCGAAGCACGCCGCGCACACGGTCCGACGACGCCCGCTCCGGTTCGATCTCCGGAAGCCACCACGTCGCACCCGCCTGCTGCCAGGGATACGGATCGACGCCAACGGGGAGACCGACGACGAAGTCGTACGGCGCGCTCGAATCCTGTCGCAACTCTGTAACCGTGGCGACGGCTTCGGCGAGCTGATCGGGATGCTCGAGATTGACCGGGAAGAATCCGTCGTAACCGGCCGCCCGGCGCATCGGCTTGACGTTGCCGGGAAAGCCAGCGATCCACACCGGGATGCCGGGTCGCTGCACCGGCCGGGGGAGGAACTGGATGTCGTCGACCGTGTAGTGGTCGCCGTGGTGATGAACCGGCTCACCGCTCCATGCGGTGGTGAGGATGTCCAGCGCCTCGTCGAGCATCTCGCCCCGGGCCCGGTCGTCGAGCTGCTCGCCGGTCTTCGAGAACTCGCCCGCGAAGCTGTCACCGCCGATCCCGACGCCGAGGGTGAGGCGGCCGCCGCTGAGCCTGTCCAATGTCGCGGTCTCGCGGGCGACCTTGACCGGTCGGCGTCGTGGCAGCGGTGTGACCATGGGGCCGAGCCGCAGCCGCTCGGTCGCCGTCGCGATCGCGGCGAGCGTGATCCACGGGTCGCCAACCTGGCGCACCGGTGCTCTCCAGCGCAGTTGGTCCCACACGAAGAACCCATGCCAGCCCGCCTCCTCCGCGTCGACAGCCAGGCGCATGACCGCCAACGGATCCGACAGCTCATCGAACAGCGGCAGCCAGAGACCCGAGCGGACGGCTGGCCCCTGCGGTCTCTTACCGGCTTCCACGTTCAACTCCACACGTCCCACGGCCACTTCAATGCTCACCCCACGATCGGGCGCCTTCCGCACGCCCACCTTCTATACTTACTCCGTGATCTATTTTTAGACTTGAGTCTAGGAGTTGTCAAGTGTCGACGCCTGACCACGATGTGAGTCCCATCAAGACGGGCCGCCGTGAACGCAAGAAGCTAGAGACCAGGGAACGCATCTTCGAGAGCGGCGTCACCTTGTTCGCTACGCACGGCTACGACTCGACGACGATGGAGCAGATCGGCGAGGGCGCGGACGTGTCACGGGCGACGGTCTTCAACTACTTCGCCCGGAAGGAGGACATCGTCTTCGAGTGGTTCGGACGACTACGAACCGAGTTCGCCAGCGCCCTCGCCGAGGACGAACAGCACACACTCGACTCGACGAGCCGGCTCCGCCGCGCGTTTCGCGTGCTCGCCGACCTCTACGAGGACGACCCCGCGACCGGACGTGCCATGGTGCGCGCCTGGCAGCGCGCTGGAGGCCCCCTGCTCGCCGATCAATCGGACGCACCCCAACTCGTGGCCGACAGCGTGCGCGCTGGACAACTCGCCGGCGACATTCCCCGCGGCGTCGATCCCGATCGTGCCGCACTCATCCTCTTCGACGCGTACCTCGGAGTCCTCTACCGCTGGGTTCTCGACGAGACCGATCAGCTCGCCCTCGGTGAGCAGCTCACGGCCACGCTCGATCTGCTCATCCCCTCCATCATCCGCACATCTTCCGTCGACACCTAGGGCGGCGACGGGCGGCACGATCGTTCCGCCGCGAGTCGCGGGGCGCCCGTTGGCGATCTTGCCGGGTCGGGACCTACGCCCCTGTTCGTCTTGATGCTGCGTCTTTATGGTCGAAACGAGGCCAGCAATCCCCCCGTCCGCTCGCTCGCTGGTCGAGGAGGCGTCGTATGAGCGTGGCGACCGACACGGTGCTGTCGATCCAGAACCTCGAGGTCGTCTACAGCGATGTCATCGTGGCGCTGCGGGGCGTGAGCCTCGAAGTGCCGACGGGGGCGATCGTCGCCCTGCTCGGCGCCAACGGGGCCGGCAAGACGACGGTCTTGCGGGCCATCAGCGGGCTGCTGCCGACCCATCGCGGTCGGATCACAAAGGGATCGATCAGCCTCGACGGCACGGTGGTCAACGAGCGGTCGTCGGCGAGCCTCGTCGGCCACGGTGTGGTCCAGGTGATGGAGGGGCGCCGTCTGTTCGCCGAGCTGACCGTGCAAGAGAACCTCCGCGCCGGCGCCCTCGTACGGCGCCCGAGCCGCGATGAGCTGGCGGCCGCGTACGAGACGGTCGCCGACTTGTTCCCCGTGTTACGAGACCGCTGGGACAGCCCGGCCGGCTACCTGTCCGGCGGGGAGCAACAGATGGTCGCCATCGGTCAGGCCGTGATGGCCAAGCCTCGACTGCTCCTCCTCGACGAGCCGTCGCTCGGCCTCGCGCCACGCATCGTCGAGCAGATCCGCGACGTCATTGCCGACATCAACCGACTCGGTACTGGTGTGCTCCTCATCGAGCAGAACGCACGGATGGCGCTGTCGATCGCCGACCACGCGTACGTGCTCGAGAACGGCAAGATCGCCAAGGCCGGATCGGCCGACGAGCTGCGTGGTGACCGCGACATCCAGGAGTTCTACCTCGGGATGGGCGCCCGCGGCCGTACCCGGTTCCACGAGGTCAAGAGCTATCGCCGCCAGAAGCAGTGGAGCTCATAGTGAGGGCTCCCACCGACCCGGTTTCGCCGACGCCGCTCCTGCTGGTCGAGGACGTTTCGCTGACGTTCGGTGGCGTCGTGGCGCTTCGTGACGTGAGCTTCGAGGTCCTTCCACGCGAGCTGTTCGCGATCATCGGACCCAACGGCGCCGGCAAGACGTCGATGTTCAACTGCCTGAACGCGGTGTACCGACCGCAGAGCGGGTCGGCGCGACTCGACGACGTGGAGTTGCTCGACCTGCGGCCGGCCGACACCGCGGCGCTGGGTGTGGCGCGCACGTTCCAGAACCTGGCGCTGTTCACGAACATGTCGGTGATCGACAACCTCATGCTCGGGCGGCACCACTTACTACGTGCCGGCCCGATCTCCGGCCCGCTGTGGTACGGCAAGGCGCGTCGCGAGGAGCAGACCCACCGCCGACGCTGCGCCGAGATCGCCGATTTCCTCGACCTCGCCGACTATGGCGCGATGCCCGTCGGTGCCCTGCCCTACGGCGTCCAGAAGCGGATCGAGCTCGGGCGGGCGCTGGCGATGGAACCCCGGCTGCTCCTCCTCGACGAACCAGTGGCGGGCATGAACCAGGAGGAGACCGAGGAGACGGCCCACCACATCTTGCAGATCCGCCGTGAGCTGGGCGTCGCCACGATCCTGGTCGAGCACCAGATGGACCTCGTGATGGACCTCGCGGACCGGGTCATGGTGCTCGACTTCGGTCGCGTCGTTGCCATCGGCGAGCCCGCCGAGATACAACTCGACGAGCGGGTCCATGCCGTCTACCTGGGAGTGGAGGCGCCATGACCACGACCGTGCCGCGGAACGTGCCGCGGTCGGACACCACCGCCAGCGCGTCGACGTTGCCGGAAATGCTGGTGGCGCGGGCCGCCGAGATGGGCGGCCGAACGGCAATCCGCCATCACGAGCTGGGGATCTGGGCGGCCTACACGTGGGGTGACTACCTGACCAGGGCGGCACGGGTCGGGATGGCCCTCGACGCGCTCGGCGTCGGTGCCGGCGATGCTGTCGCGATCCACAGCGCGAACCGGCCGGAATGGCTGTTCGCCGACATCGGCGCTCAAGGAATCGGCGCCGTACCCGTCGGCATCTACCCGACGTCGCCGGCGTCGGAGGTCGAGTACCTGCTGGGTCACAGTGAGGCGGTCGTCCTCATCGCCGAGGACGAGGAGCAGCTCGACAAGGTGCTGGAAGTACGCGACCGCCTGCCACACCTCCGGCACATCGTCGTGATCGAGGCGAGCACCGTGCTGCACCACATGCACGATCCGCAGATCATGTCGTTCGAAGCGCTCGAGGCGCTCGGCAGCGGGCACGAGGACGAGTGGTCGGAACGCGTCGCTTCCCTTCGACCCGAGGACGTGGCCCTGATCGTGTACACGTCGGGCACCACCGGTCCACCCAAGGGGGCGATGCTCAGCCACAGCAACCTGGTGTCGGCGGCGGCCACCTTCGGTCAGGCGTTCGAGTCGAGCCCCCGCGACGAGGTGTTGTCGTACCTCCCGCTGTGTCACATCGCCGAGCGTCTGAACTCGGCGATCAATGCGCTGAGCGTCGGGTACGTCGTCAACTTCGGCCGCGGCGGGCCGTTCTTCAACCGAGACCTGCGTGACGTCCAGCCGACCATCTTTCTCGGGGTTCCGAGAGTGTGGGAGAAGATGGCGGCAACTGTCGACATCAAGATGAACGACGCCGTCTCGGCTCAAGCGTCGGCTGTACCACTGGGCGGTGCACCGCGGGAGTCGCCTTGCGCGCGACCGCATGGACGGCGACATGCGATTCGTCCACCGGGTGTTGATGGGCGTGACGTGGGTGCTCGTGTTCCGGTCGCTCCGCGACAAGCTGGGTCTGCGCCGCGTGCGCATCGCCCTCTCCGGTGCGGCCCCGATCGCGCCCCAGCTCCTCGAATACTTCTGGGCGCTCGGTGTGCCCGTGCGGGAGGGCTACGGGCAGACGGAGAACACCGCCGTGGCGACCTACACGCCGGCCGAGGACGTCCGCATCGGCAAGGTGGGCAAGGCACTTCCTGGCGTCGAGATCCGGATCGCCGATGACGGAGAGATCCTGACCCGCACGCCGGGCAACTTCCTCGGATATCTCAAGGACCCGGACGCGACCGCGGCCACACTCGACGCCGACGGTTGGCTGCACACGGGTGACATCGGCGAGCTCGACGCGGCGGGATTCCTGACGATCACCGACCGGGTCAAGGACCTGATCATCACCGCCGGCGGGAAGAACGTCTCGCCGAGCGAGATCGAGAATCAGCTCAAGGTGTCGCCGTTCGTCAGAGAAGCGATCGTGATCGGCGACCAGCGCAAGCACCTCGCCGCGTTGATCGGCATCGAGTTGGACACCGTCGGCGACTGGGCGATGCGACACCAGCTCGCCTACACGACCTACGCCGACCTGGCATCGAAGCCCGAGGTGGTGGCGTTGATCGACGAGTGGGTCGACCACGTCAACCGCGACCTCGCCCGGGTCGAGCAAGTGAAGACGTTCCGGCTGCTGCGCCGTGAGCTCGACCACGAGGGCGGCGCGCTCACCGCGACGCAGAAGGTGAAGCGCCGTGCCGTCGCCGAGGAGTTCGCCGACCTGATCGAGGAGATGTACCGATGAACGACTTCCTCCAGTACTGCTTCGGCGGCTTCGCGCTCGGAGCACGCTACGCGTTGGTGGCCCTCGGCTTCGTCGTCATCCATCGGGCGACCGGCGTGATCAACTTCGCCCAGGGCTCGCTCGTGGCGCTCGGCGCCTACTTCACGTTCAGCGCCCACCAGACCTGGGGGCTGCCGTTCGTGGTCGCCGTCGGTCTGGCCGTCGTGGGAACGGCAGCCGTGGGGGTGTTCGTCGAGCACTTCTTGCTGCGCCGCATGTCCGGTCAACCGGTGTTCTCCGTGATCATGCTCACGATCGGGTTGTTGTTCGTCATCGATCAGGCGATCACGATGGTGTGGGGACAGGATGCCCACAACCTCGGTGACCCATGGGGCATCCGAACCGTCACCGCCGGCGAGATCGTGATGGCGGTCGAGGACCTGTGGAGCATCGCACTGGCGTTCGCGGTCGTCGCTGCGTTCTTCGTGTTCTTCCACTACAGCGGTACCGGGCTCGCGATGCGTGCGGTGGCCATCGACGAGGAGGCGGCGATGGCGCGCGGGATCTCGGTGCGTCGCGTTGTCGCCGTGGCGTGGGGCATCGCCGGCGCCGTGGCTGCCATCGCAGGGGTGACGCTCGCCTCCGGACCCGCAGCACTGCGACCCACGATCGGTCTGATCGCCCTGGCCGCATTCCCCGCCATGATCCTCGGTGGCCTCGACTCGCCGCTCGGTGCCGTGGTGGGTGGGTTCATCATCGGCATCACGCAGACGCTCACCGCCGGGTATCAGCCGCGTTACGCCGAATGGCTCGGCGACGACTTCCAAGCGGTCACGCCGTACGTGGTGATGATCGCGATTCTCATGCTCCGTCCGTACGGCCTGTTCGGCACCAAGGAGGTTCAACGGCTATGACCGCCGCGCTGCGTGGCCGCGACTCGGCCAATCGAGCGATGCTCCGCGACCACCTCGATACGACCGCGCTGTGGCGCACCAACTGGCGTCGCGCCGGGCTCGTGATCGGGCTCCTCGTTTTCGTCGTTGCACCGCTGTACCTCTCCGACTTCCAGCTCACGATCGTCGACTATGCGGGCATCGCCGCGATCGGCGCGATCGGGCTCAACGTGCTCACCGGGTACACCGGACAGATCTCGCTCGGCCACGGGTTCTTTCTCGGCGCAGGGGCGTACACCGCCGCGTACGTCGGCAGCGAGCTGTCACTTCCGCTGCCCCTCTGGCTGGCGACAGCCGGGGCAGCGGGAGCGCTCGTCGGCGCCGTGATCGGGCCGTTCGCGCTCCGCCTCCGCGGCAGCTACCTGGCGATCATCACACTCGGGCTCGTCTTCATCGGCCAGCACGTGTTCGAGAACTGGGATTCGGTGACCGGCGGCCTCAACGGGAAGTCGGTGACCCTCCCGGTCGAGGTCGGGCCGATCGACTTCGCCGAGCTCGACGTGTTCGGTCACTCGTTCACTCGCAACGGTGGCTACTTCTATTTGATCTGGGGCCTGGTGGCGCTCGTCGCCCTCGTGGTCAAGAACCTGATGCGCTCCCGCCTGGGGCGAGCGTTCCAGGCGGTTCGCGACCGTGATGCCGCGGCGGCGGTGATCGGGGTGCGCCTGGCGCGCACGAAGGTGATGTCGTTCGTCATCTCGAGCTCTCTGGCTGCGATGGCGGGCGCGCTGTATGGGTCGTACCAGCGGTTCGTGAACCCCGACGAGTTCGGGTTGTTCCTCTCGATCGAGTACGTGGCGATGATCGTGATCGGCGGCGTCGCAACGATCTACGGGTCGGTGCTCGGAGCGCTGTTCATCACTGCCGTGCCCTTCTTGATCGAGGAGTTGAGCGACCGGATCCCGGGCGTCGCCACCCAGCCGGGAGAGTCCGGCATCACCGTGTTCGCGTTGAACCAGGCGACCTTCGGGTTGCTGATCATCGGCTTCTTGCTGTTCGAACCGCGAGGCCTCGCCGCGCTCTGGGTGCGGTTGAAGACCTACTTCCAGGCCTGGCCGTTCTCGTATTGAGCATCACGTGAGAGATCCCGTGAGCACTACAGGAAGGACATCCATATGAGAGGGAATTCTGAACGACCAGGTCGGCGGTCGGTCCGGCGCGGCGTTGCGCTCGTCGCCGGACTTGCGCTCGTCGTCGCGTCGTGCGGTGACGACGACGATGGCGCGGCTTCGACGGAGGCGCCAAGTGGCAACCGAAGCCTCGGACGCGACCGAGCCGCCGGCCGTGAGCGAGTTGACGGAGGTGACCGAAGCGCCAGCAGCGACCGACGCGACCGATGCGACCGCGGCACCCGAGACGACCGAGGCGCCGGCAGCCAAGGATCCCGAGCCCGGCCCGGGATTCGACGGTTCGACCATCAAGGTCGGGGTGCTCACCGCGCTCAGCGGCCCGGCCGCGCTGATCGGCACTCCGCTGGCCGCAGGGCAGCAGGTCTACTTCGACTACTTGAACGCCGAGCTCGGCGGCATCGCCGGCAAGTACCCGGTCGAGATCGTGCTCGAGGACAACCAGTACGAGACGGCGA
Source organism: Ilumatobacteraceae bacterium (assembly GCA_963776935.1). GTDB lineage: Bacteria > Actinomycetota > Acidimicrobiia > Acidimicrobiales > Ilumatobacteraceae > JALOLG01. The sequence continues at coordinate 272,362 of CAVZOP010000006.1, forward strand.
CGACCGTGCAGAAGTACGGGAAGATCAAGAACGACGTAGTGATGTTCTCCCAGATCATGGGCACGCCTTCGATCTCCGCCGCATTGCCGTTGCTCGCCGAGGACGACATGGTCGCCGCGCCTGCGTCGCAGGACGCCTTCTGGGTGCGCGAGCAGAACCTCTTCCCGGTCATCGAGCCGTATCAGATCGACGTGATCAACGCCATGTCGTACTACGTCGGCGACGGCGGCGGGTCGGCCACGGACACGATCTGCGCAGTGATCCAGAACGACGTGTACGGCGAGGCCGGTCTCGAGGGTTTGCAGTTCGCGGCCGACCAGCTCGGCTTCGAGATCGCGACCGTGACGCGCTACGCCGCCGGTGACCAGGACTTCACGGCCCAAGTGACCGAGCTCGCGAACACGAACTGCGACATGGTGTTCGCGACCGCGCTGCCGACGGAGTTCGCCGGGATCCTCGGCGCCGCCGCCCAGCGGGCGTTCGAGCCGCGGTGGATCGCCCAGTCGCCGGCGTGGGTCGACGAGCTGGCGGCCACGCCGTTGGCCGACTACCTCGAGGCGCACGTGTGGATCGTCGCCCTCGGCCGCGAGTGGGGCGACCCCGCCTCGAAGGACATGACCGACCTGGTCGATCGGGTCGCGGTCTACAAGCCGGACCAGTCGCCCGACTACTACTTCACGTTCGGCTACCTGCAGGCGTGGGCGACGCATCAGCTGCTCGAGGCCGCTGTCGCCGACGGCGACCTCAGCCGCGAGGGCATCATCAACGCGATGAACGGCCTGTCCTCCCTCGAGTTCGGTGATCTGAGCCCTGCCTACGGCTACGGCCCGCCCGAGGATCGCGACCCACCGCGTGGCAGCACGATCTTCGCGGTCGACACGAGCAAGCCGTTCGCGCTCGGTGCGCTGGCGACGAACTTCACGACACCCGCGGCCGAAGCGTACGAGTTCCCCGCGGCGGACTGACCGGCGCTTCCGCACGGTCGTGGGCAGGTCGGGCCCGCGGCCGTGCGTCAGGCCCGCGGTTCACGGGCGGTTGCGGCCGAGCGTGTCGTGGCTCGACACCCAGTCGCCGTGCAGTACCGCGGCGCTGAGCGAGATGTCGCCGGCGAGCACGACGGCGGCGACGATCTCGGCGAACTTGGCGACCTTGCCGGCGCCGTAGCAGCCGAGCATCTCGAGGCATTCGCGCTGCGTCGCCAGCCCGGTGCCGCCGCCGTACGTGGCGACGACGAGCGATGGGATCGTGACCGACCAGTAGTAGTCGCCGTCGTCGAGCAACTGGCTGTACGTGATGGCGGCGTGTGATTCGGCCACGTTGGCGACGTCCTGACCGGTGGCGATGAACAACGCCGCGATGCCATTGGCGGCGTGGGCGCCATTGTTCGCTGCGCCGCTCAGCAAGGCGCCGACGTTGGACACCTGACGCCAGCGGAACATCGTGCGGGTCTCGACCCCCATGAGCTCGGCGAGCACATGCCGGTCGAGCGTCGCCTCGGCGACGACCCGCTTGCCGCGCGTGAGCAATGTGTTGATCGCGGAGTGTTTCTTGTCGGTGTCGATGTTCCCCGACAGGACGTACTCGAGCTCAGCCGGGTAGTTCGCCAGGATCCACTCGCAGGCGGCGAGCGTCGCCTTGCCCGTCATGTTCTGACCCGCCGCATCACCCGTGGTGTAGTTGCAGCGAAGGAAGCGGATGGGGCCGACGGCGTGCTGCGTGATGTGGGTCAGCCGCCCTGTACGCGTGGTGGCCTCGGCCGCGGACCGGATCTGATCGAGGTGGGCGTCGACCCACAGACCGAACTCGCGGGCCCGGAGCGCATCGGGGAGGACGAAGGCGGGAGCGCGCTGCATGGAGTCGCCGACGACGGTGGTGGTGACGCCACCGGACTCGCTGAGCACCCGCATGCCACGGTTGTAGCTGGCGACCAACGTGCCTTCGGTCGTGGCCAGCGGGACGTAGAAGTCGCCCCGGGCGTGCTCGCCGTTGATGCGCAGCGGACCGGCGACACCGATCGGCACCTGCGCGACGCCGAGGAAGTTCTCGATGTTGCCGGGCAGCGTGGCGGGATCGCACGAGTACTGCCCGACGTGGTCGAGGCGGGCGCCGGAGTGCTCCTCGACGAAGGCGCGCCGACGCTCCGCCTGCTCGGCCGTGTAGTCGTTCGTGGCATCGCGCGGGATCCGCTCCCGTGGGTGCTCGGACGGCTGCGTCACGTCGGCGACCTCCGCTCGATGGATCGGCCCCGACTGTACGCGCATGTGGCCAGTGGTTCGTGACCATCGCCTCTGTCTCGTTTCCCTGCGATGCGCGCACGATGGACATTCACACGAGGGGTCAAACCAGACGGAGAGCGGAACAAGACAACCAACGAAGCCGCGACGAGTGAAAGAGGTGTGAGATGCAAGAGCCGATGCATGGGGTGGTACTGCTCGACGTGTCACCCGGCGCGGGTGAGGCATTCGAGCGATCCTTCTTCGAAAAGGTTGGGCACCCGGCCGTGGTCTGTCACGGACCGCACGAGGGTTCATTGTGCCCACTTCTCGATGGCAAGGGCTGCGCCGACTTCGAGGCTGCACACGGAATCGTGTTCGAGCTCGACCTCGACCAGCCGCAGCACCTGGCAATCGTCCGGCGGTACCGCGAGCTCGGTCGCGAGGGGTTGCCCATCAGGGTGGTCGCGACGCCCGAGCAGGCGGATCGGTACCGCGACGAGCTCGCAGGGGTCGAGATCTGGACGCACGAGCCGACAGTTGCCGACCTCGACGGCTTCGCGGCCGAGGTCGAGGCGACCGACCGGTAGCCGGCGCGGTGACCACCACGATGGCGTCGAGCGGCCGCGACGCGCACGCCTAGCCTCCGGCCATGAGCACAGTGCTGCGCACCCACGACGTCGCCAATCAGGTCCCTCCACTCGCGGGATACGACGTCTTCGGCGCTGACGCGGCGCTGGTCGAGGCGCTCGACCGGAACGGTGCGAGCTGGGCGTCAGCTGACCTGCATGAGCTCGGCCGGCTTGCCGGCGCACCTGCCTCGCTGGAACAGGGCCGCCTGGCGGAGGCCAACCGGCCGGTGCTGCAGACCCACGACCGGTATGGCAACCGCATCGATGTCGTCGAGTACCACCCCGCCTATCACCAATTGATGACGACGGCGATCGGGCATGGCCTGCATGCCGCACCGTGGTCGGACGGGCGGTCCGGCGCCCATGTGGCACGGGCGGCCAAGGTGATCACCTGGTATCAGGTGGACGGCGGCCACGTCTGCCCGATCTCGATGACGTATTCGGTGATCCCTGCGTTGCGACACAACGCACGGCTGGCAACCGAGTGGGAACCTCGGATCTGCTCGCGCTCCTACGATCCGGCCGACCGCCCCGCATCACTGAAGACCGGCGCCACGTGTGGGATGGCCATGACCGAGAAGCAGGGCGGGTCCGATGTCCGTACCAACACCACGACTGCCCGAACGATCGGCGACGGCGAATACCTGCTGATCGGCCACAAGTGGTTCTGTTCCGCCCCGATGTCGGACGGGTTCTTGATGCTCGCCCAGGCGCCGGCCGGGCTGTCGTGCTTCTGGGTGCCGCGGTGGACTCCCGACGGCGGGCGCAACGTGATCGCCATCCAACGCCTCAAGGACAAGCTCGGCGATCGCTCGAACGCCTCGAGCGAGATCGAGCTGCTCGACACCTGGGGCGTCCTCGTCGGCGACGAAGGTGCGGGCGTGCGGACGATCATCGAGATGGTCAGCCACACCCGTCTCGACTGCACGCTCGGCTCGGCAGCCATCATGCGCCAGTGCGTGGCACAGGCGACGTGGCACGCGCACCACCGCCAGGCGTTCGGTGCGGTGCTCGACGATCAGCCACTGATGGCGAACGTGCTCGCCGACCTCGCCATCGAGTCGGAGGCGACCACTGCGGCCGCCCTCCGTCTCGCTCGAGCGTTCGACGCCGCTCCCGATGACGAGCACGAGATGGCGCTGAAGCGCCTCGTCACGCCGGTCATCAAGTACTGGACGTGCAAACGGGCGCCGCAGCACGCGGCAGAAGCGCTCGAGTGTCTCGGTGGCGCCGGGTTCGTCGAGGAATCGGGGCTGCCCCGCCTGTACCGGCAGAGCCCGGTCAACGGTGTGTGGGAGGGATCGGGCAACGTGATCTGCCTCGACGTACTGCGAGCACTCAAGCGAGCTCCCGAGACGCTGACGGCCTACTGGGCGGAGGTCAGCGCTGCGGCTGGTGGTGATCCCCGTTTCGACCGGGCGCTCACCGACCTGCGCACCGAGATGAACGACCTCGGTGACGCCGAGGCGCGCGCCCGCCGTCTCGTGGAGCGCCTCGCGCTGGTCTTCCAGGGCTCACTACTGGTTCGGCATGCGCCGTCCGCGGTGGCGGACGCGTTCTGCGCCTCGCGGCTGGCAGATGACGGCGGTCGCACGTTCGGCACCCTGCCGTCCGGCGTCGACACCCGCTGCATCGTCGATCGCGCCCGGCCGGCCCATACGTCCTGACCCACGCACCGACCCCGGGGAAGCGCGTTCATGACCCGAAAGTCTCTGGGAGCCCGGACCGATCAGCCAGCCGGGTGAACGGCTGGCTGATCGACCATCGGCGATGGATCAGGGGCAGTCGACGGCGGGGTTCCAGGCGGCGAGCTCGCCGGCGGGGTTGTTCTTCCACACCCAGGCATGGAGGTCGTAGTGGACCGGCATGCCGGGTTCGTGGCCCTCCATCGGTCCCTCGAACGGTTCTCCGAACAGGGTCGGTCGGTCGTCGTCGGTGGCGACGTCGCCGTCGGCGTCGGCTCGGAGGTACTCGATCGCGGCGAGGCGGGGTCGGCCGTTGCGGTCGGGCGCGTAGACCAGAACCTCGGGCAACGTCGGATCGATGTTGGTGTCGCCGATGTGCTGTGGATGGACGTAGTGGTAGCCCATGCCGCCCACGCCGGGGAGCTCGACACACACGTCAGTGGGTAGGTAGCCGGCGGCGATCGCAGCGGCGGGGTCGCGGTACGCGGCGGTGGCCTCGGTGATCACCTTGCGTTGAGCGCCGGTGAGGGTGCCCGCCGGGTCGGGTCGTTGCTGGGCGGAGGCGGCGATCGCGGTGCCGGTGATGGCAGCGGCGACAGTCAGGCCGAAGACGGTGGTCCGCCGGATCCTGCGGGTGGTCACGGTGCGGGACTCGTTGCTCATTGGATTCTCCTTGTTGGACTGGGTTGGGTTGGGTTGGGTTGGGTTGGTGGGTTGGGTTGGACTGTGGGTTGGGTTGGGTTGGGGTGATGGGTTGGGGGACGGTCGCCGTTCGACGTCTTCACGGGATCGTCGGGGACGGCGACGGGCAGGCGTCGGAGCGTTCGGGGTTCCACGTGTGTTGGTACCGGCCGTCGACGGCGTCGTCGGGGTTCCACGTGTGTTGGTAGCGGCCGTCGACGGCGTCGTCGGGGTTCAGCGTGTGTTCGTAGCCGTCGACGGTGTCGTCGGGGTTCAGCGTGTGCTGGTAGCGGCCGTCGATCGCGTTGTCGGGGTTCCAGGTGTGCTGGCGGCCGCTGACGACGACGCGGGGGTGCCAGGTGTGGCAGGTGGTCGTAGCGTCGTCGCCGGCGCCCGAGACAGTGCCTCCGATGGCGATCACGGCCACTGTGGCGAGGCCGAGAGTCGCGATCCGCTGGGTGGTGGAGCGTGTCATGGGTTCGATGCCTTTCGTGCGGTGGGATGTTCGTGATGGGGGTGAGTGGTCACGCCGCGACGCCCACTCGGGCGGCGGCGGTGATGGCGTCGGCGAGATCCAGGTACTCCTCGACCTCGCTCGTCGACGCCTGCAGGTCGAGGATCACTTGCCGCGCACCGATCTCGAATGCCCCGCGCACGTCCGCCGCGATCTGCTCGACCGAGCCGTGGTACGTGGGACGATCCGCGCCGAGCGGCACCAGCGAGTGGTGCACGTTGGCGCGCACCACCATCGAGAGGCGGCCCGGGTTGCGGCCCGCCGTCTCGGCGGCCGACAGCACCATCGCCCACATGGCTGCCGTCGTCGGGAGGTCGAGGCCGGTGGGGGTCCAGCCATCCGCGCGACGTCCGGCCCGCTCGAGTCCCACGGGCGTGTACGCGGCGAGCAGGATCGGCGGACGGGGCTGCTGCACCGGCCGGGGCCGGAAGCTCGAGAGCGCGACGCGGAAGTCGCGGCCCTCGTAGCTGACCGCTTCGACGCCCGGTCGCCAGAGCGCTTCGAACGCGTCGAGGAGGTCGTCTTGCCGGCTCGCCAGTTCACGCTGTGGCACGCCCACGGCGTCGTACTCGTCGACCGACCACCCGAGGCCGAGCCCGACGTCGAGCCGGCCCCGGCTCAGCACGTCGAGCGAGGCGAGCGACCGGGCGAGCAGCGCCGGCCGGTACCACGGCGCGACCAGCACGTTGGTGCCGAGCCGGATCGTGGTCGTCGACGCGGCGACGATCGCCAGGGTGACGAGCGGGTCGAGTGCGACGGCCATCGCCGCGGGCAGCAAGCCTTCGGGGTTGCCGGGATACGCGGAACGGGGTGCCACGGGGGCGAGGAGGCGGTCGAGCGCCCACAACGAGGCATACCCGCGCTCCTCGGCCCCGACGGCCATGGCGACGACGTGGTCAGGGCCGGCGAAGTGCCCGATCTGGGCGATGCCGAGTCCGATCTCCATGGCGGACGCTCACGCCCCGACGCCGACGAGCGCGGTGTCGTCGTCGTCTGTCTGGACGGTGTCGTTGTCGCGGTTGGCGTCGCCCGCGGTCGCGGCGGCGAGGAGGATGGCATCGAGGTCGGCTTGCCCCGGCAGCGGCGCCATCGGGACCGTCGGGAGCTCGCGCAGGAGTGTGATCGCCTCCTGGAACCGGTCGCCGTCCAGGGGCGCCATGTGGCCGCCGGCCACCGCAGTGGGACGAAGGCGGGCGATCTCGTCGACGGTCGCGACGAATCGCGCCGGATCGGTCATCGCCACCCACGGGCTGATCATCTGGGCGAAGAACGTGAAGCTCTCCCTCCACATCTCGTAGGGGACATCGTCGGACTCGGTGACGTGGCCGGGCAGGAGAGACGCGAAGCTGTCCACCGCCCAGTAGACGCCGGTCGTGGAGTCGTACAGGCCGCGGGTCGTGGGCGAGTCGAAGATCGGCGGACGCACGGCGACGAACGTGCGGTCGCCGGCGTCGAAGGACTCACCGGGGTTGACCCACCGCATGCGGTCGAGCGGCAGCTCCATCGCGCGCGAGGTCCGTTCGACGGTGAACCAGTTGGTCACGAGCGTGGCCTTCGGGCAGGCGTCGAGGACGGCCGGCAGGTTGCCGATGTGGTCGTGATCGTCGTGGGACAGGAACACCCAGCGGACGTCGGCCGGGTCGACGATGGAGAACGCGGCCTCCATCCACTCGTACCGCGACAGCTCGTTGCCGGTGTCGACGATCACCGGCTCGGCACCGGTGATGACCATCGAGTTGATCGAGACGTAGGTGCCGGGCGGCCCGGGCACCAGCTCGGGGATCACGAAGGTGTCGGGCGCCACGCGGTACGGGGCGTTGACGCCGACTGGCGAGGGGGCTGGTGGCGTGTACATCGGATGTCCTTTCGCTTGGGTCTGACGACCATCGGTAGCGACGACTCTCGATGAACGGCCTGCTCCAGGCCATGAAGGTCACCCACATGTCGCCCACAGTTCCGCCACGTGCGTGACGTGCGCCACGTGTGTGACGGCGTGGGCTCAGTCCGTGAACCACCCCCAGACCGCCCCGGGGTCGAGGGCGGCTCCCTCGTCCCACAGCTCGGCGAATCGGGCCGCGCCGACGCGGGCGACGAGCGCGTCCGAGCGCCGCGTCGTCAACGCCGTCAGGTACGGCACCGGAACCGCGCCAAGCCGCCGGCGGTGGGCGGCGACGAAGCCGAGGGCGCGGCCGGCCAACTCGGTCTCGCCGATCGCGGTCCACGCCGCGGAGAGCGCCTCCAGGGACCACACGAGGCCGTTCTCATCGCCGAGATTCAGCCGCCGCCGAATCGCCTGTTCGTGGATCGGCACTGCCCAGTGCGGATGGCCGGCCATCGTGAGCACCGAAGCCAGGTTGTCGTCGACCCAGCTGAGCGTGAAGAAGTTGCCGTGCTCGGTGAGCAAGCGGCGGCTGCGGCGGCACAGGCGGAGCGCCTCCCTGAGCTCACCGATCTCGACGGTCGTCAGGCTCAGGTTGTTGAGCACGATCGCCACGAGCCGGTCGTCGCCATGCGATTCGCACATGTCGAGCGACTGGCGGAACAGCGCGTCCGCCCGTTCGTACTCCGCTCGGTCGAGGGCGATCACACCGCGGTTGTTGAGGCACGATGCCGTGCCGGGCTCGTCGCCGGCCGCCTCGTACAGGGCGACGGCCCGCTCGAGCTCCACCTCGGCGGCGTCGAGGTGGCCGAGGCAGCGATTCATCACGCCCAAGGCCTTCTGGGCCTTCCCGCGGCTGGCGGCGGTACCGCCCGGCGGCGCCAACGCGTCGCTCAGCCACGCCACACCCTCGCTCCACCGCGATCGGATGTCCCAGAACCGCTGCAGGCCGCCGACGAGACGCAGGCCGGCATCGATCGCCTCATCGGTGCCCTGCGCGGCCAGCCGCCGCCTCACAGCTCGCAGGTTCGGCAGCTCCTGGTCGAGCAAGTCGAGCCACTCGCCCTGGTCCGGTCCGAACAAGGCCGGCTCGGCTCGCTCGACCAGATCGACCGCCCACTCGGTGAGTCGCGTGCGGGCGAGCTCGGCACCGTCGGATTCGTCCAGCTTCAGTCGTGCGAACTGGCGCGTCGTCTCGAACATCTCGATCCGGATGCCGGGGCCGGACCCTGCCGGTTCGACGGCGATCAGGTGCGCTTCGGCCAGGATCTGCACGAGGTCGAAGAACGTCGGCGTCGAGGTGGACGGCAATCCCCATACCGCCATCGCCGCCTCCGTCGACGCTCCGGTTGCGAACACACCGAGCGCGGCGAATGCCTCCTGCGCCGCCGGGGGCAGGAGCCGGAAGCTCCACTCCAGTGCGGCGCGCATGCTCCGGTGTTGCGTTGGGGCGTCACTGCGACCGCTGCTGAGCAGGTCGAGGACCTGGTCGAGGTGCCTGAGCATCTCCGTCGGAGCCACGATCCGGGATCGAGCCGCCGCCAGTTCGATCGCCAGGGGCAGACCGTCGAGCCGGACGCAGAGCTCGGCGACCGCGGCGAGGTCGTCATCGCCCTGCCCGACACCGAACCCGGTCGCCGCCGCGCGCTCGCGGAACAGGCGCACACCCGGCCGGTTGGCCATGTCGTCGCTGCTGCCGTCGAGGGCTCGGACCACGAATCGCACCTCGCCGGCGATCCGCAGCGGGACCCGGCTGGTTGCGACGATGCGCACATCGGGACAGGATCGCATCAGGGTTGCGACGTCGCCGGCGGCGTCCGGTATCTGCTCCATGTTGTCGAGCACGAGCGTCAGCGAGAGCGACGCCAGGTGCTCGACGAGCGACTGCAGGTGGGTCCGCGTCGGTCCGTGCTCCACACCCAACGCATCACCGATGGTCGCCGCCAGCAGCGTGGCATCGCTCAGCGATGCCAGCGCGACGAACGCGACCGGACCGTCGAGACGCTGCGCCATCTCGAGGGCCAGGCGGGTCTTGCCGACGCCGCCCGGACCGATGAGCGTGACCAGTCGGTTGTGGCGATCTCCCACCAGCGCAAGGAGCTCATCGAGGCTCGAGCCGTCGTCCACGAACGAATCGAGCGCGAGTGGCGGGCGTGCCCGGGGAGTGACGGGAGACGGTGCAGCGGCGGGGTCGACGTCGGGGCGGGCCTGCCGCTCGAAGGCGACCCGCTCCTCACCCGCGAGTCCGAGGCCGTCGGCCAACGCGACCGCGGTGTGGAGTCGAGGTCGGGCGTTGACACCACGTTCGAGGTCGCTGATCGCGCGGGTGCTCACGAACGCCCGAGCCGCGAGCTCCTCCTGGCTCAGCCCGGCCTGGCGGCGATGACGCCGAAGCATCGCTCCGAACGTCGCATCCCCGGCCACGGTCGGGAGTGTAAATCCGGCCCGGGCCGGACTGCCCAGCGTGCGTCAGTCGTGCCAGCCGTCGGCGATCAGCCCGCGCGGGTGACGCTCCGGTTGTTCGCGGTCCGATCGTCCCGGTCGTTACTGAAGAGGCTCTCAGGTTGGGAGGTTGACCTGCAGGTTGGCGCTCCGTAGTCTATTTATCTATGCAACTAGATAAATGGTCCGACGGCAGCGGTCGCCGATGATCTCGCTGCGTCTCGAGCCCCAGTCCGGGGTGTCGACCTACCTGCAGCTCGTGCAGCAAGTGCGTCAGGCGATCCAGCTCGGGGCACTCCGCGAGGGCGATCAGCTGCCGACGGTCAAAGAGGTGGTGGCCGAGCTGGCGATCAACCCCAACACGGTGCTCAAGGCGTACCGCGAGCTCGAGCACGAGGGCTTGTGCACCGGCCGCCCGGGCGTCGGCACGTTCGTCACCCGCACCCTCACGTCACCGTCGCCGCACGTGCAGGCCAAGCTGCGCTCCGACTTGGCCCGCTGGGTCGACCGGGCCACCGGCGCTGGTCTCGACACCGAGACGATGGTCGGCCTGCTGCGTTCGGTCGTCAACGAAGCCGGCGAGGCGCGGGTCAGCGACGGGATCGTGGCATGAACGTCGTCGAGACCAGTTCGCTGGGTCGCCGCTACGGCAAGCGGTGGGCGCTGCGCGGGCTCGACCTGAACATCCCCGAACACTCGGTGGTCGGATTGGTGGGCCCGAACGGCGCAGGCAAGTCGACGTTGCTGCACCTCGTCGCCGGACTGATCACCGCCAGCGAGGGGAGTGTGAGCGTGCTCGGTGGATCTCCCGGCAGCCAGCCCGTGCTTCCTGACGTGGCGTTCGTCGCCCAGGACTCACCGCTGCCCAAACGGGCCCGGATCCGTGAGGTCGTGGCGATGGCGGCGGCGATGAACGTGCGCTGGGATGACGAGCTGGTCGGGCAGCGGATCGACGCACTCCGCCTCGACCGAGGTCACCGCATCGGCGAGCTGTCGGGTGGCCAACGTGCACAGCTGGCGTTGGCACTCGCGCTCGCCAAGCGTCCCAAGCTGCTGCTTCTCGACGAGCCCGTCGCCAGCCTCGATCCGCTCGCTCGGCGGGCGTTCCTGCAATCGCTGATGGCCGCCGTCGCGGGCGGAGGTCTGACCGTCATGTTCTCGACCCACCTGCTGGACGACCTCGAGCGCACGTGCGACCACCTCGTCGTGATCGGCCAGGGATCGCTGTTGCTGTCGGGTTCGATCGACGACATCGTCGGCCGTCACGCCGTCATCGCCGGGCCACCCGATCGAACACTCCCGCGGGGCGTGACGATCGTCGGCGGGCAACGCATCGCGAGTGCTCACCAACATCTCGTTTCGTTCAGCGCACCGATCATCGATCCTGGTTGGCAGCAGGCCGTCCCGACCCTCGACGAGATCGTGCTCGCCCATCTCGAACTCGAACCCGAGCTGCGCTCGGCCCGTCACCTGGAGGTGGTGTGATGCTGACCGTCTCGCTGCGCCGCTTCCGGTTCGAATCGATGGCGATCGCCGGTGGCCTGCTGGCGGTCGGCCTGTTGGCCCTCGTCACGGGTCGGATGATGAGCGACGAGTACCACGACAGCGGGCTCGCTGGTTGCCTGGCGACGAGCTCGCGGTCCGCCTGCGACGACCTGATCGACAGCTTCGGCAACCGCTTCAGCTCGCTCCAGATCCTGATCCTCCCGCTCGTGCTGCTCCCTGCGTTGTTGGGCGCGTTCGTCGGCGCTCCGCTGGTCGCCCGCGAGCTCGAGCACGGCACGCACCGCTTCCTGTGGACGCAGGGGATCACCCGTCGGCGCTGGTTGGGGTACATGGCGGGCGCCGCGCTCGGGCTGGCGCTCGTCGCCGGCGCGCTCTACTCGCTGATCGCCGCCGCGTGGCTCGACCTCACGAACAAGGTCACCGACGATCGCTTCGGCCAGATGTACGACTTCCAGGGTCTGGTGCCGATCGCAGCCGGCATGTTCGCCGTCGCCGTGGGGATCGCCTGTGGGCTGATCATGCGCCGCACACTGCCGGCGATGATCGCGACGATCGGGATCTTCATCGTCGTGCGACTCACGACGGCGACCGTGCTCCGCCCGCACTTCGCGGCGGCCGAGACGCTGACGACGGAATTCGGGCCAGACGACCCACTCAGTGGCACCGGCGCGTGGGTGCTGTCGAGCAACACGGTCACCGGCGACGGTCTCGTGATCGGGCGGGACGGTTCGCTCAACATCTCCGGGCTCGAGCGCTACTGCCCGGCGCTCGCAGGCACATCGCCGGCGAACCCACCCCGTGAGGGCGACGTCGAGCAATGCCTCGAGCAGCTCGGCGTCCACCGCATCATCCGCTACCACCCCGGCGACCGGTTCTGGACGTTCCAGCTGCTCGAATCGGGCATCATGCTCGCTCTCGCTGCCGCAGCCATGTTGGTGGCGCTGCGAGCGCTCGATCGCCGCCCGTCATAGGTTCTGCCCACCCGTCCGACTCATCGGGCGACACCGCCGGCGCCGACGGCACGCCACCGAACCGGAGAACGGTGGCGTGCCGCGGAGCGGACGAGAACACGCCCTACTCAGCATTGACCTCCGAGTTGAACAGTCCTTTGACCGTCGTCAGCGGGTCGCTGTGGCCGATCGTGATGTGCTCCAAGTTGGCGTTCCAGTCGCCGAGCGTCGCCTTGATCAGGTTCTTGGCCGGCTGCGCATCGGCCGGTGCCTCGTACAGGTACCCCCGCAAGGTCGTACCGTTGGTGTCGTGGGCGTTGACTCGCTCGATGACGCTGGTTTCGAACTGCGTGGTGTACGAGTTGGGCAGTCCCTCGCGGACGCGCATGCCGTTGAGCCCGGACACGATGAGCGTGACATCGTCCATGTGCAACGCGCCGGTATTGACGATCTTGACCGCGAAACCTCCGGTGTCGCCGGTGCTCATGACGTCACCCTCGAGCGTGACATCGACGATTTCGATCGTCACGAACGACTCGGGATACGTCTCGACCGCGGTCTTGAACTCTTCGAATGTGAATGACATTTCTTGTACTCCTTTGGTCTACCTGAATTGGTCACACCACGACCCTCGAGCGACTGACCGGATACGTCAGGGTCGCGACCGCGACGGCACTCGTTCGGGGAACGAAGCAGCAGCCGGTTTGCCGCCATCGCCCAACGTGGTTGAATCTGCCGGGACACGGACGATGGGGGTTGGATGGCCGACGGAGTCGAAGCGGATCGCCTCGAGCAGACGAGAGCGGGTGTTCCATGGAAGCGCTGGGGCCCGTATCTCAGCGAGCGGCAGTGGGGGACGGTGCGGGAGGACTACAGCGACAACGGCGACGCCTGGAACTACTTCAGCCACGACCAAGCCCGCTCGCGTGCGTACAAGTGGGGAGAGGACGGGATCGCCGGATTCTGTGACGACCACCAGCGCCTGTGTTTCGGGATTGCGCTCTGGAACGGAGTCGATCCGATCCTGAAGGAGCGGATGTTCGGGCTGACGAACTCGGAGGGCAATCACGGTGAGGACGTCAAGGAGTACTACTTCTACCTCGACGCCACTCCGACGAGCTCGTACCTCAAGTACCGCTACCGGTACCCGCTGAACGAGTTCCCGTACGCCGATCTCGTCGCCACGAACCGCGCTCGAAACCGCCTCGAGTTGGAGTACGAGCTGCTCGACACCGGCGTGTTCGACGATGATCGCTACGTCGACGTCGACGTCGAGTACGCCAAGAACACCCCCGACGACGTGCATGTGCGCATCACGCTCGTCAACCGCAGCCACGACCGGGCGACGGTGCACCTGTTGCCGTCGCTGTGGTTCCGCAACAACTGGTGGATGGACCAGCCGAAGGGCACGCTCCACGCGGTCGAGGACTCGGCGGGCGCAGTGATCGCGGCTGAGCACCCCGACCTGGGCCGGCTCGAGTTGCGGTGCGACGGCGAACCGACGCTGCTGTTCACGGACAACGAGACCAACACGGAGCGTTTGTGGGGCGTGGCGAACTCGTCGCCGTACGTCAAGGACGCCTTTCACGACTATGTGGTTCACGGACAGGACGGCGCTGTCAACCCGGCCCGTACCGGCACGAAGGCAGCGGCGCGCTACGTGCTCGACGTCGCACCCAGCGGCGTGAGCGTCGTGCAACTCCGCTTGTGTCGAGCAGACGCTCCAGCACTCGGCGGCGACGATGTCGACCGAGTGTTCGCGGCGCGCATCGCCGATGCCGACGAGTTCTACACGTCGATCACGCCGACCACGACGACGCCGGATGAGGCAGTGGTCCTGCGCCAGGCACTCGCCGGGATGCTGTGGGGAAAGCAGCTCTACAGCTTCGATCTCGATCGTTGGCTCGACGAGCATCACGTCCACCCGCTCCGGCATCCGGACGCCTCCAACGTCCGCAATCGGGACTGGTTCCACATGATCAACGAGGACGTGATCTCGATGCCCGACACGTGGGAGTACCCGTGGTACGCGTCGTGGGATCTGGCGTTCCACACGGTCGCGCTGGCGATGGTCGACGTCGACGACGCCAAGAATCAGCTCGAGCTGATGCTCCGCGAGCTGTATCTCCACCCGAGCGGGCAGCTGCCGGCCTATGAGTGGAACTTCAGCGACGTCAACCCGCCCGTGCACGCGTGGGCAACGCTCGCCGTGTACGAGACCGAGCTCGAGCAGCGCGGCGCGGGAGACGTGGCGTGGTTGAAGGGTGCGTTCCAGAAGTTGCTGATCAACTTCACGTGGTGGATCAACCGCAAGGACCCGACCGGACGCAACGTGTTCGAGGGGGGCTTCCTCGGCTTGGACAACATCGGCGTGTTCGACCGAAGTGCGCCGCTGCCGACCGGAGGTCATCTCGAGCAGTCGGACGGCACGGCGTGGATGGCGTTCTTCTCGCAGTGCATGCTCGGGATCGCGCTCGAGCTCTCCGCCCACGACCCGGTCTACGAGGACATGGTGCTCAAGTTCGCAGAGCACTTCCTGTTCATCGCCGCGGCGATGGACCGGATCGGCGACAACGACGATGAGCTGTGGGACGAGGAGGACGGGTTCTTCTACGACGTGCTCCGCCTCCCGGACGGAAGCGCGACGCGGCTCAAGGTGCGTTCGATGGTCGGACTCCTGCCGCTGTGCGCGACGACGATCCTGCCGCTCGAAGGAGTGCAACTCGGCGACGACCTGCTGGCTCGGTTGCGGCGACGAATCGAGTCGATGCCGGAGCTGCTCGCCACGATCCACGACGCCCGCAACACAGGGGTCAACGGACGTCGCATGCTGGCCGTGCTCGACGAACGAAAGCTCCGCAGGGTCCTCGCCCGCATGCTCGACGAGGACGAGTTCCTGAGCCCGCACGGTCTGCGGGCGCTGTCGCGCTATCACGAGGAGCATCCGTTCTCGCTCGAGGTCCACGGCGAGAGGTACGAGGTCCGCTACCTCCCGGCCGAGTCGGACAGTGGGATGTTCGGCGGCAACTCGAACTGGCGCGGCCCGGTGTGGTTCCCCGTGAACTATCTGGTCCTGCGCGCCCTGCTGCATCTGTACTCGTACTACGGCGACGACTTCACCGTGGAATGTCCAACCGGTTCGGGACGGCAGTGCACGTTGTTCGAGGTGGCGAACGAGCTCGGCCAGCGGCTGTCGTCGATCTTCGTCCCCGACGCGGACGGCCGCCGCCCGGTGTACGGAGGGTCGGAACGTTTCCAGACCGACCCCAACTGGAAGGACATGCTGCAGTTCTACGAGTACTTCCACGGCGACAACGGCGCCGGACTCGGGGCCAGTCACCAGACGGGCTGGACGGGTCTCGTCGCCCGTGTCATCCAAGTCCGCGGTTACCTCCGGCCGGAGGATCTCCTGTCGTCCGCGATGCGCGGGAACCTGGTCTACCGCGTTCCAGAGCGATGAATCCGTTGCGTCCCGACTCGGTCATCTACGAACTGAACACCGCGGCCTGGCTCCACGACGTCGGCCGCCGCGCCGGGGTCGGTACGACGCTCGCCAACGTCCCCACGGCCGAGTGGGACGAGGTCACGCCACCGGGTGTCGACGCGGTGTGGCTGATGGGCGTGTGGGAACGCAGCCCGGCTGGCGTGCAACTGGCGCTCGAATCCGCCGACCAGGTGGCGTCGTTCCACGCCGCCCTCCCGGATCTCGACGACGCCGACGTGATCGGTTCGGCCTACTGCATTCGCCGATACGACGTCGACGCCCGTTTCGGCGGCCGTCGCGGTCTCGCCGTCGCCCGGGCGGCGCTCGCCGAGCGCGGGGTTCGACTCCTGGTCGACTTCGTGCCGAACCACGTGGCTCCCGATCACCCGTGGCTCGTCGATCACCCGGAGTACTTCGTCCAGGGGAGCGCCGATGACATCGCCAGCGATCCAGCGGGCTACCTGGCGATGGGCGCCTCGGTCATCGCCCGCGGCCGCGACCCGTTCTTCCCGCCGTGGTCGGATGTCGCCCAACTGAACGCGTTCGCGCCCGGTCTGCGGCGGGCCGCTGACCGACACGCTGCTCGACATCGCCGATCAGGCCGACGGTGTCCGCTGCGACATGGCGATGTTGTTGCTCAACGACGTCTTCGCCGGCACGTGGGGCGAGCGTGCCGGCAGCGTGCCCGAGCAGGAGTACTGGACGGATGTGATCGGTTCGGTACGAGCCGTGCATCCCGACTTCGTCTTCGCCGCCGAGGCGTATTGGGATCTGGAGTGGAACCTCCAGCAGCTCGGTTTCGACTACTGCTACGACAAGCGCCTGTACGACCGCCTCATCCACGCCGGGCCTGACGGGATACGCGGGCATCTGCACGCCGACCTCGACTACCAACGTCGACTGGTGCGCTTCCTCGAGAACCATGACGAGCCGCGTGCCGCCACCGAGTTCGCTCCAGCCAAGGAGCGGGCGGCGTCCGTTGTCATCGCCACACTGCCCGGGCGCGACCATGTGGCACGAGGGCCAGTTCGACGGCTGGCGTGTGCGGCTTCCCGTGTTCCTCGGCCGGCGGCCGGTAGAGCCGCTCGACGAGGAGCTCCACCGATTCCACGTCGAGCTGATCGGCGCCACGGCCTCTCGTGCGCCGTGGTGACTGGGCGTTGTGCGGCGCCAGCGGGTGGCCAGAGGATTCCAGCGCCGCCCAACTCCTGGCGTGGTCGTGGATCGACGACGAGCAGCGATCACTGATCGTGATCAACTTCGCCGACGCACCGGCCGCGGCGCGCATCCATCCGCCATGGAACGATCTGGCCGGACGGACGTGGAGGCTCGAGGACCTCCTGTCGGACCGGGTGTTCGTACGCGACGGGACCGAGATCGCGACCGGTGGGCTCTACGTCCAGCTGGCTCCGTGGGGATTCCATGTCCTCGCATGGACCGACGAGCCCGACGCCAACGCCTGATCATCGCCCGATCGGATCGTGTGCCGATGTCGCAGCTGCAACTGCAGCGTGACCCGTGAGCATCACCCTGCGCAGTCGGACGTCGGGCATATTCTCAGCGCACGCCATCTCACCGATGCGAGATTCTCACAGGGAGGTACGCCATGAACACGAACTACGACCCGAACGACGTAATGGAGCCCGGGTTCGGTTGGTTGTTCTTCGCCGGCACGATCCTCGGCATTGCCGGCATCATGCGTCTGTTCGACGCGTTGTGGGCATTTCGCTACGACGGCATCGTCCCCGACGAGCTCGAGGGTGCGGTTCTCGGCACGAGTCTGACGTCGTACGGCTGGGTGTGGCTCGTGGTCGGGGTGGTCCTGATCGTGTCGTCGTTCGCGGTGTTGTATCGCTCGCAGTTCGCGCGCTGGATCGGGATCATCGCCGGCGCGGTGCTGTCGATCTCGGCGATCTGGTGGATGCCGTACTACCCGGTGTGGTCACTCATGTACATCCTCGCCGGCTTCCTCGTCGTGTACGGACTCGCAGTCCACGGCGCACGCCTCGCCGCCGACGCCTGACGCCGCCGACGCGACGCCGTCGGCCGGGTCGGCGCCGCCGGCCACAGGATCGTCACAAGTAGTCGCGAGCGACGAGCCACCGCGAGGCCCACCACCCGAACACAGGTGGGAGGTACGCGGTCACGATGCGGTGGCTGATCGCGGCCGCGATGGCAGCCGCGTCGGGCACGCCGACGGCGATCAACCCTGCCGTCAGCGCCGCCTCGGCCACGCCGATGCCGCCCGGCACCGGAACCAGGCCGATGAACAGCGACACCGTGCAGTTGACGAAGATCGCTTCGCCGAACGACAGGCTCTCACCGAACGCCGCCACCGACGCGGCCAGCGTCAGCGCGAACAGGATCTTCTGCGTCAGCGTTCCGCCGACGATCCTCATCAACCGCTCCGGGTCGGTCACGCTGCCCTTCACGGCACTGAAGCCGGCCGTGACGTGCGGAAGCATCTTCGACCGCAGGCGCGGGACTGCCACCACGATCACACACGCCACGACTGCGGCGACGACCACGAGGGCGACCAGCCGGACGATCTTGCCGAGGTCGAGCGAGTCAGTGTCGAGTGCCTCACCGATGAACTTCGCCGAGACGAGCAGCAAGATGACGTCGAACCCCTTCGAGAACAGCGTCAGCAACGGACCCTGGGCGACCGCAGCCGCGACGGGTACGCCCAGCTTCTGTTGGTACCGGATGTTCATCGCGATCGCTCCGGCGTCAGCGGGCACCGCAAGTGAGATGAACGACAGCGCGTACCGGAACATGATCGTCGGACCGAACGGGATGGGAGAACCGACCACACCCGAAAGGCTGAAGTACTCGCCGACATTGGTCAGCTGCGCGAAGACGAGCGCCACCAGGACCCAACTCCACGACGCGTTCGACATCTCTTCGGCGATCGTGTCGAGTCCGATGTCGGTCAACGCCGAGATCAACGAGTAGGCGGCGAACAGCGTCAGTACGGCCATCGCCACGCTGCCCCACGACACCCGCTGGAGGCGCTCGATCTCGGGCGGCTTGACCCCGAGCGCGTCGGCGGCGTCGCTGCGCAGCCGCCCGAACTTCAACTTCGCCGACCTCGCGTCCTGCTGCAACCCGCGGCCCATGACCGCCGCTTGCACGAGCGGCAAGGCGTCGAGCAACAACTCGTCACCCACGATCCGACGAGCGGCCGCCAGCGCCCGATCGTCGCCGACCGCCGCTGACGTCGCCACCAGCGTCTGGGCACGATCGCGCCGCCGGTCGACGTCGTCGGCGAGCACGGTGGCGGCGTCGAAGTCGACGAACACGACCGCGTTCTCGCCGATCACGATCCGGTTGGCGTCGATGTCGCCGTGGGCGATGCCCGCCGCGTGCAGGTCCGAGACGGCGCGCCACACTCGATCGAGCGTTGCGTCATCCAAGTCGTCGCCGGCCATGTCCGACATCAGCGTGCCGCCGAGCCACCGAGCGACGACGAGGGTGTCGCCCGTCGACGCTCGGCTCCACCCGACCAGCCGGTGCGCAGGCACACCCGCGCGCTCGCAGACCAGCAGCACGAGGCTCTCGTGCTCCGCCAACTGCTCACTGCTCGCAGTCAGTGATCGGGCGCCGTCGCGGTACCAGATCGAGCGCCACAGGCGTGCGGCGAACGCACCATCGGCCGCATCCCGTCCGAAGACCTTGGCGAGCACATCGCCGCCGTCTGCGACCTGAGCACGGATGACCGTCGCCCGTGCTTGCCGGCGATCGAGGTACTCCACATCGACCACGTCGAGGTGCATCTCCTCGAGGGCGGCGATGATGCGGGCGCGGCTCGGGATGCCCATTCCGGAACCGAAGATGAGATGGATGGCCGATGAGGCGGCGACGCCCATCGCCAGGCCGCCCACGACGGCCGACACCGTGCCGTAGCTCAACACGAGCGCGGCAAGCGACATCGCGACGACGAGGCGGAGCCCGACCCGGCGCATCGGCACCGCGAGGTACGGTCCCGCGACTCTGATCGCCGCCACGGCGATGGTGAGCCGCACGACCGGGAACGACGGGAAGCCTTCGCGCTCGGCAAGCTCCGGAAGCACGTCGGGGAACTCGGGACCGAACAGATACGCGGCCGCGATCGCTGCGGCAAAGCCGAGCGCGGCGGCGAGCAGCATGTCGCGGGCGACCGCCGACCGCCCCTTTCCGAGCACGAGGATGCCGATCATCAACCCGGCGACGTAGAGCCCGCCGACGATGAAGGCGATCGTCGCGACCCCGCTGAGCCATCCCGGCAACTGGCCCGCGAAGAGATCGAGCACGCGAACATCGACATCGCTTCGCGCCTCGTAGCTCCGTCCCACCAGGCCCACCACGATCACGGACACGACGAGCGTCGCCGCATCGACCGGCCGGCGTGCCCGAGGGTCATCCGCCGGTGCGGCGAACACTCGATTCCGAACCGAGGTCGCTTCGCTCAGCCCAGCTGTGGACATGGCTCGATCAGCGGTTGCGCGACAAGATGGCGAGCAGCTTGAGGATCGAGATGTAGAGCCACACGAGCGTGACCATCAGCCCGAAGGCGAGGTACCACTCGAACTCCTTCGGCGCACCGGCCTGTACGCCCGCCTCGATGGTGCCGAAGTCGAGCACCAGGCTGAGCGCCGCCAGCACGATGGCGAGGATCGTGACGGCGACTCCGACCGAACGGAAGCTGTCGCTGTAGAGCCAGCCCCAGTCGAAGATCGACAGGATGAACACGAACGTGTAGAGCAATGCCAGCCCACCCATTCCGGCGATGACGGCGAACGCCAGCTTCCGGGTCGGTTTGATGATGCGGGTCATGTAGAGGATCAGGGCGACGACGAACACGCACAACGTCGAAAGGACCGCGGCACCCACGATGCCGTCGGTCTGGGCGTCGAACGCCGCCGAGATGGCGCCGAGGCAGAACCCCTCGCATACGGCGTAGAGGGCGCCGAGCAACGCCGCCCGGCGGGGCTGGACGGCGATGAAGATGCCGAGGAGGAAGGCGCTGAAGCTGGCGAGCCAGAACCCGCCGGGGATGGTGACGGTGGTGTTGGCGTAACCGCCGCCGACGTCGACCCCGACCGGTTCGGTGGCGCTCGCCCATCCCCATGCTCCACCGGCGACGAGCACGACCAACAGGATCAGCGTCTTCACGCTCACGCCGGCGACGGTCATGGACCGCGCCGCGCTCGCTATGAGATGGGTCTCGACGAACTTCTCGCTCAGCGCTGGGTTGCCCGACTGGAGCCGCGTCGATGCGGTCGCTGTCTGTGCCATACGTCCCTCCGGTCTCGCGTGGTGCGCAGGGATCCTCGCACACCGGCCATTGGCGTTCGGCCAACCCGGCGGGTCGTGCGCTACGTGGCCGACGGCTGCGAACGCGACAGCGCGGTTGCGACGGCGCGTCGATTGTCGTCGTCGAAGCAGACGAGCCGGACCAGTCGGACGGCCGTCGGCGTCGATCGGATGGTTTCGACGGCGACGCCGGCAGCGAGCGGGGCCGGATAGCCGTAGACGCCGGTCGAGATGGCCGGGAAGGCGACGCTCGCCGCGCCGATCTCATCCGCCAGCGACAGCGATCGGCGATAGCACGAGGCCAGGAGCTCTGGCTCGCCATGGTTGCCGCCTCGCCATTGTGGGCCGACGGTATGGATGACCCAGCGGGCGTCGAGTCGGAAGCCAGGTGTGGCCTTGGCGGCACCGACGTCGCAGCCGCCGAGGAGGCGGCAACTCTGCAGGAGCTCCGGGCCGGCCGCGCGGTGGATGGCGCCGTCCACGCCGCCGCCGCCGAGCAGCGATGTGTTCGCGGCGTTGACGATGGCGTCGGTGTCCTGATCGGTGATGTCGCCCACCACCAGTTCGATCGCGACGATGCCGACGAAGCGCGGTGCCGGCTCCTGCGCTGGATCGCTGCGCCGCGTGCGCTCGTCATCGTCGCTCAAGACGGAGAATGGTGGCGTGAGCGACGTCCGCTGTCGAGTGATCGTTTCCGGTCGGGTCCAAGGTGTGTACTACCGCGGCACGTGCCGGGCGGTCGCTCGCGAGCTCGGCGTTACAGGATGGGTGCGCAACTGCGGCGACGGCACCGTCGAAGTCGTGGCCGAGGGCTCTCGTGAAGCGGTGGGCGACCTCATCGCGTGGTGTCGTGACGGGCCGCCACTCGCGGTCGTCAGCGGTGTCGAGATCATCGACGAGACGCCCGCTGGAGAGCGCGACTTCCGTGTCGTGTGATCGATTCAGAACACCTGGTTCGCGCCGGGTTTGCCGGCACCGACTTCCCACGTGCTGGCCGGCTCGACAGGGGACGCCTCGTCGAACTGATCGGTCACGGCGCGGTACGTGGCGAGCAGCCGGTCGGGCGTGACCTCGCAGACGGTGTAGCCGCGGCGGGAATCGAACCACTTGATCTGAGTGTTGGCGCTGAGGGCGGCATTGACGAGCGACTCCACCGCGGCGTCGTCATCGAAGAACGACGACGAGATGCTCGATGCCATGAACTCGGTTCCGACCACCGGCAGCAAGGGATCGAACGGATCGACGCGCAGGTCGGCCACCACCGCGGCATGGAAGTCGCCGGTCAGTACGACCAGGTTGTCGGCCGCGGCCCCGACGGCGTCGAGCAGCACCCGGCGCTCGCCGTCGTAGCCATCCCACGTGTCGACCACCACGACCGGCGGGTCGGCACCGACCACGGCGTTACCGCCGAACATGAACACCTGTTGGGCGATCACGTCCCAGATCGCGCTCGACGTCGCGACCCCGTCGAGCAGCCACTCGCGCTGCTCCGCCCCGAGCATCGTCTGGTCGGCCGATGCTGCCAACACGTCGTTACGCACCTGTACCGCGTCACCGAGCGCCTCGACGAACGGCGCCTCGCGCTGCTGGTCGGCTCGGTACTGGCGGGTATCGAGCACGTGGAAGCGGATCAGGTCGCCATGGGCGAACGAGCGGTAGATGTCGAAGTCGGGTCCGCTCGGTGGCCCGAGGCGCACCGGCATGTGCTCGTACCACGCCTGGTACCCGGCCGCGCGGCGGGCGAGGAACGCATCGGCAGTGACGTCGAGGTCGCTGCTCGCTCCTGCGTAGTCGTTGTCCACCTCGTGGTCGTCCCACGTGACGACCCACGGCACGAGGGCGTGGGCGGCCTGCAACAGTGGGTCGCCCTTGTAGAGCGCGTATCGCTCGCGGTACTGCTCGACGGTCTCGCATTCGAAGTCCTGTCCGGTCGTCCGC
This sequence comes from Ilumatobacteraceae bacterium, assembly GCA_963776935.1. GTDB lineage: Bacteria > Actinomycetota > Acidimicrobiia > Acidimicrobiales > Ilumatobacteraceae > JALOLG01. The sequence continues at coordinate 295,581 of CAVZOP010000006.1, forward strand.
GCCCGCGGGTCCGAGTAGCCACCGCTGGGGTTCTCGTAGATGTAATCGCCGAGGAACACAAACGCGTCGAGGTCGCCTTGCTCCACGAGGTCGCGGTAGGCGGCGTAGTAGCCGTGTTCCCAGTTCTGGCACGACGAGAACGCAAACCGGAAACGATCGGGTGTGGTGCCGGGCGCGGCGAACGTGCGGGTGCGAGCAGCCGATGTCGTGAACCCACCCACGCTGAACCGGTAGTGGTACTCGGTGTCCGGTTCCAGCCCGGTGGCGTCGGCGTGGACCGAGTGACCGAGCGCGGCGGCGGCGACAGCTGAGCCGGCGGCGACGACATCGGAGAACTCGGCGTCCGTCGCGACTTCCCAGTCGACGTCGACGTCGGTGTCGGGGAGCGGCTCGGTGGGAAGCAGGCGGGTCCACAAGATCACGGCGTCGGGGAGCGGGTCGCCAGACGCCACGCCGAGCGTGAACGGATCGGACGTGACGACCGAGACGGTCGTGGTCGTGGCTGCATCGGTCGACGGTGGAGCCGACGGCGACGACGGCGACGGCGACGGCGGTGACGTGGTCGTCGTGGCGTCGGTGCTCTCGGTCGGCGCAGGCGACGATGCCGTCGTGGCCTCGTCGCCGTCGCTGCCATCGCCGCCACCGTCGCTGCACGCCGCGAGCGCGGCTGCGATCGTGCCCGCCAGGAACCCACGTCGCGACAGCCTTCCTGCGCCCTCGTCCACCCTCGACCTCCGGATCCTCGCGGCAGCACAATCGCGGTTGGCGATCGCCGGTGCGAACAGCAGGGTAGAGGACCGGACCGATCGTGGGCATCGTGGCCCGGCATCGATCGGTCGTCACCGACCGAGCGGCGTAACACCGAAGCCGCGCCGGGCGCGATCGCCCGGCGCGGCTCCGAACTCTCAGCCGTTGATGAAGGCGGAGGTCAACCAGGTCTTGTTGTTGTAGTGCCAGCGCACGCTGTCACCGGTCTGGTTGAGGTACGAGTCGGTGTTGACGTACCAGCGTCCGCTGAACCACACGCCGACGCAGCCCCAGACGTCGCCCGCCGCGTAGGTGCCGTTGTGCTCGACCGTGTTCAACCAGGTGTAGACGCCCTCGTAACAGGCTCGCCACGAGGCGTACGTGTAGTCGAGGTTGTACGCGGACGACGTCCGGGCGTTGAGCGAGTACTGGAACGCTGACGGGTGGGCCGTGTTGCGCACCTGGCCGAGACCGAACGATTCGGCGTTGTCGCCGATGCCCGACTGGTACCAGTACGACTCCTTGATGATCTGGGCGCGCACGATGTCCTCGTCGATACCCCACTTGCAGGCGGCCCACTGGATGATCTGGTCGGTCGTGCCGGCAAAGTCACCGTCGACCCGGTTGAAGCTCGGCCAGTCGTCGCGGGTGTTGGCATTGGCGCGGCTGCCGCGGTTGTTGTTGGCGGCTGCGTTCTCGGAACGGATCTCGAGGCGGCCGCCACGGACCCGGTACCGTCGTGTCGTGACCGACTCCGTGGGCGATGCGGTGGCCTTTCCCGACCTCGACGACGAGCAGATGGCGGTCGTTCTGGAGCTTGGCGAGCGCCGCCAGGTCCGTGTCGGCGAGGTGCTGTTCTCACCCGCCGACGACCACTACGACTGGATCGTGATCCTGAGCGGTGCCGTCGAGGTGCTCGGCCCGCACGGCCAGTTGATCACCCGTCACGGGGCTCGGCGCTTCCTGGGCGAGGTCAACCTCGTCACCCGGCAGCGCCCGTACCTGTCGACGAGGGTCGCCGAGTCGGGCGAGGTCGTGGTCGTGCCGGCCGAAGTGTTCCGGGCGCGGGTGCTCACCGATCCGCGGCTCAGCGACACCGTGTTGGAGGCGTTCCTCGCCCGTAGGGCGGCGCTGATGTCGAGCGCCGCCGACACCTTGAAGATCATCGGGTCCGAGTACACGCCGGCGTCGATGGCGCTGCGTGAGTACGCCGCCCGCAACCGACTGCCGCACCACTGGATCGACGCCGACACCGAGGCCGACGTGACTGCGTTGCTCGAAAGCCTCGGTGTGACGGCGACCGATCTGCCGATCGTGATCACCCAGCGGGGGCTGCTCAAGCGGGCGACGCCGGGCGAGTTGGCGTTCCAGCTCGGTATGACCGTCGACGCCCTTCCCGAGCGTTGCTACGACGTGGTCGTGGTCGGTGCCGGTCCGGCCGGGCTGGCCGCATCCGTGTACGCCGCATCCGAGGGGTTGAAGACGTTGGCGGTCGATGCCGTGTCGGTGGGTGGCCAGGCCGCGACGAGCTCCCGGATCGAGAACTACTTCGGGTTCCCGGTCGGCATCGCCGGGCAGGATCTGACGTCGCGGGCGTCCATCCAGGCCCAGAAGTTCGGGGCAGTCATCACCACACCCTGTGCCGTCACGTCGCTCGAGGACGTCGCCGGTCACATCGTCGCCACCCTGTCCGACGGCATCCAGGTCGGCGGCCGCGCTCTCGTCGCCGCGACGGGCGCCCACTACCGCAAGCTCCCCGTCGAACGGCTCGAGGACTACGAGATGGCCGGCGTCTACTACGCCGCGACCGAGCTCGAAGCGCGACGGTGTGTCGATGTGCCGACCGTCGTCGTCGGGGGCGGCAACTCCGCCGGCCAGGCGGCCATGTTCCTCGCCGAGAAGAGTGCGTCGGTGTGCATCGTCGTGCGCCGGCCGCTCGCGGCGACGATGTCGAAGTACCTCGTCGACCGCATCGAATCGCATCCACGCGTGAAGGTCCACGTCGGCACGACCATCACCGCGCTCCACGGTGAGCCGACCCTGCAGCGCGTCACCGTGAGCGGTCCCGACGCACAGCTCGAAGTCGACTGCACGGCCTTGTTCTCGTTCATCGGAGCAGAGCCCAACAGTTCGTGGCTCGACGGTGTCGCCGTCGACGAGCACGGCTTCGTGCTGACCGACCGCTCGCTCGACGAGTCGGCGCTCGGCGCAGAGTGGTCGGCGATGGGGCGTCGTCCCTTGCCGTACGAGACGAGTTGGCCCGGCCTGTTCGCCGTCGGAGACCTCAGGTCTGGTTCGACCAAGCGCGTCGCCGCCGCAGTCGGCGAGGGCTCGGCAGCGATCCGCTCGGTGCACGAGCACCTCACACCTGTGGGCTGACGGGTCACATCAGGACGTTGCGTTCGAGCCAGGCGTTGCGAAACGCACCCCGCGGGTCGTAGCGGTCGACGAGATCCACGAAATCGGCGTGGCGCGGATATCGCTGAGCAACCGTTGCGCCGTCGACATCGAAGATCTTTCCCCAATGTGGGCGGGGTTGGAACGATCCGAGAGCAGATTCGAGGCGACGCACGAGTCGCGTGACCTCGTCGGCGTGCGGTCGCCAGGTGAAGTGGAACGCGACCGTGTCACGTTCGTACTGCGGGCTCATCCAGCACGGGTCGGCGGCGACCGTGCGGATCTCGCTGACGAGCAGATGCGGCGTCATGTCGTGGGCGAACCCGCGCACGATGGCGATGGCGTCGAGCGCCGACCGCCGCGGGAGCAGAAGCTCCGACTGCACCTCGTCGCCGCGGCTTGGCGTGAAGCCCATCTTGAAATGAGGCAGCCGGTCCGACCAGAGCCCCGGCACACCGAGTTGTGGTGTGCAGTTCTCGGCCGACACACCCGCGATCGGATGGAGGTCGACGGTTGCCGGCCGGGCGCCGAAGCACCTTGCGCCGAGATCGGAGGGGAGGCGTCGCTTGATCCACACCTGGTCGACCTGTGAGCCCCACGTCGTGAACAGGCTCACGCTGTAGCCGCCACCGGTGATCTCGTCGAAACGAGCTGCCAGCTCGTCCCACGCGAGCCCTTCGCAGACGTGCTGGGCGATCTGGTACTCCGGCTCGACATCCAGACGAACGCGGAGGACGACACCCAGCGCCCCGAGCGCGACGACGGCTCCATCGAAGTCCGTGTCGCCGCGTTGCAGCTGCACGATCTCGCCGTCGGAGCGGAGGATGTCGATGGCACTCACCGCAGTGGCGAGGTTGCCGAGGCGGTCGCCGGAGCCGTGCGTGCCGGTGGCGATCGCGCCGCCGACGGAGATGTGCGGAAGCGACGCGAGGTTGTGGAGGGCCAGCCCACGCGCGTGCAGCATCGGGGCGAGTCGGCCATATGTCATCGCCGGATTCAGCTCGACCGTGCCCGCGGCGGAGTCGATCACCACGTCGTCGGGAAGTGCCTCGAGGCTGATCAGCCGTTCGGCGTCGGCGATGTCGTTGAACGAGTGGCGGGTGCCCAAGACATGGATGCGATTCGACCGCGCGACGGCGTCGCGCAACTCGTCCACCGAGGTGGGCCGATCGACGGTCGCGCAGCGGTACTCGACGTTGCCGGCCCAGTTACCTTCGACCACGCCGCGATCCTCGCACTGGATGCTGCGGTCAGTGGTGGTTCGCAAGCTCCGGTGTCGATGGCTCGACGGCCGCCGGCGTCCGGATCGCGAGCGGTGCGGCGGCGAGAACGATGGCGCCGCCGGCCAGCAGCAGTCCGAGGCTCATCGACGAGTGGGTGACGACGAACGGGAAGGCAAGACTGCCGGCCAATGCACCCGCCATCGCGGCGAGCGAGAGCAGCGAGAGAAGTGTGGCCCTGGTCGTTGCGTCGGCGTGGTCGTGGAGCAGGTTGCGGAGGACCGGTCCTGCCGGGCTGCTGAGAACCTCGAGCCCGATGACTGCGAGCAGGGCCGCGGCGGTCGCCGGGATCGAGGCTCCCATCGCCACCAGTCCCGCGGCGGCAGTCGACACGGCCGCTGCCGCGAACGGCGTCGGCAGGCGCCGGGCCAGGGGAACGCTCGCGGGTGCTGCGAGCGCGCCGAGGGCGAACGCGACGACGAACGACACGGCGTAGATCGTCGCCGCCGACGATCCGGATCCGGTGAGCGTTGCGAGTCGGAGCGGGATCAGGATCTCGAACGCCGCCATTCCGGCACCGACGAGTCCGAAGCGGATCAGGATTCGTCGCACCGTCGAGTCGGTCGTGGCGATCCGGGCGGCCGCTCGGATCGAGCCCGCGGGACGCAGCGATGCGTGGCCTCGCGCGTGCGGTTCGTCGATGTAGGCGTTCACGCAGACCAGTTCGATCGCCGCGAGTGCAGCCGCGACGAGTACCGGGATCGAGAATCGCAATACGAGCGCGTCACCCTCGGCGGGCAGCCCGCGGCCGGCATACGGAAGAACGCTTCCGACCACGGTTCCGATCGCCAGCGCCAGTCCCTGGGCGCGTGCGCCGGCCGCCAGATCGGTGGTCAGGTCGAGGCCCGGCTCGGCCGTCCGCATGTGGTCGACGAACCACGCGTCGAGCGGTCCACTGGCGAGCGCGCGACCGACGGCCAGGATGCTCGCCGACGCGGCCAGCATGAACACGTCCGTCGACATCGACAGCCCGATGAATCCGATCATCGTCGTCGCGCTCGCCGTGAGCAGGGTGGGGCGGCGCCCCCACGTGTCGGCCAGGCCACCGGTCGGAACCTCCAGCACTGCGGCGACGCCCGTGTACACGGCGAAGATCACACCGATCTGAGACACGGAGAGAGCGCGTGCCTTCAGCAACACCACGAAGACGGGAACGAGCATCCCGCTCGACAGCCATCGCAGCGCAGTGAGGGTGACGAACCGCCGGCGCAGCGTCGACCGGGCATCGATCACGACGGATCGTCCACCGGTACCGCCCCGAAGTACACGACGACGATCTCGTCGTCGTCGCCAGGACCGACCGCTGTCTGTTCGTAGCGGTCGATCACCGCTTGCACCTCGGCGGTCAGGTCGGCCAGCTGAGAGACCGACAACCGGACCGCCGAATGACTGGTCGACACCGCACCCAGCCATCCACGCCAGCGGTCGGGCTCGGCGATGAACGCACGGAGCGCGTTCGTCCACCGGCGGAGCTCCAGACCCACCAGCTCACCGAGCGCCGCCCAGCCGGCCGGATCGTCGACGAAGTCGCCACCCCGGACGCGTTGCGCGTCCGACGTGACCACCCAATGTCGTTCGCGGCCGGATCCTGCGTCCGCCGCGTCCTCGACGAATCCGAACCGTTCGAGCTGGCGGAGGTGGTAGCTCGTCGAGCCCGACGACTCGCCCGTACGCCGGGCGAGGTCGCTGGCGGTCAGCGGTCCGTCGAGTCGGAGCATCGTCAACAGCCGCAACCGCAGCGGGTGGGTGAAGGCCTGGAGCGACGCCAGGTCGGTGATCTCGCGCTCACGCATCAGTGCAGAGTATTCTTTGCAAAGAGATCTCGGCAAGGCTTCACGGGTTGGATTATTTCGAGCTTGAAATACTTTTCCGGCGATGGCACACTGGAACGGCGCTGTTCGACCGAGGGGCGCGGGAAAGCGGTGCGATGAAGGTTCTGTGCCTGGGGGGTGGTCCGGCCGGCCTCTATTTCGCGATCTCGATGAAGCTGCGCGATCCCGCCCATCAGGTGACGCTGCTCGAGCGCAACGCCTGCGACGCCACGTTCGGGTGGGGCGTCGTGCTGTCGGACGACGCGCTCAGCAACATGGAGCGCAACGATCCGAAGAGCACCGCCGCGATCCGCGAGCACTTCGCCTACTGGGACGACATCGCCGTGATCCACCACGGCCAGCGAACCGTGTCGGGTGGTCACGGCTTCGCGGGCATCGGCCGGATGCTGATGCTCCGACTCCTGCAGGACCGGGCCCGCGAGCTGGGCGTCGACATGCGGTTCCAGACCCCGTTCACGTCGGCCGAGCAGTACCGCCACGACTACGACCTCGTCGTGGCGTGCGACGGCATCAACTCACTCGTGCGCCAGGAGTACCGCGACGTGTTCCGCCCCGACGTCGACAACCGTCTGTGCAAGTTCATCTGGCTCGGTACGCACCAGAAGTTCGACGACGCGTTCACGTTCATCTTCGAAGAGACCGAGCACGGCTGGATGTGGATCCACGCCTACCAGTTCGACACCGACACGGCGACGGTGATCGTCGAGTGCACGCAGCAGACGTGGGACGCGTGGGGCTTCGAGCACATGTCGAAGGAGGAGACGATCGCCACGTGCGAGCGTGTCTTCGCCGAACATCTCGGCGGGCACTCGCTGATGTCGAATGCGACCCACCTGCGCGGCTCGGCGGTGTGGATGAACTTCCCGCGGGTGATCTGCGAGCAGTGGCATCACGAGAACGTGGTGCTGATGGGCGACGCCGCGGCGACGGCGCACTTCTCGGTCGGCTCCGGCTCTCGGCTGGCGTTCGACAGCGCGATCGCGCTCGCCGACTACCTGCACAGCGAGCCGACGATGGAAGCCGCGTTCGAGCGTTACCAGGAAGAGCGGCGCATCGAGGTCCTCCGTCTGCAGTCGGCGGCGCGCAACAGCCTCGAGTGGTTCGAGCAGGTCGAGCGCTATCTCGACCTCGACCCGGTGCAGTTCAACTACTCGCTGCTCACCCGATCGCAGCGGATCTCGCACGAGAACCTGCGGCTGCGCGATCCGGAGTGGCTGCGGTCGGCGGAGGACTGGTTCCAGGAGCAAGCCGGCGGCAAGCCGGGGCGGGCGCCGATGTTCGCGCCGTTCCGCCTCCGTGGTCTCGAGCTCGACAACCGTGTCGTCGTGTCGCCGATGGCGCAGTACAAGGCGATCGACGGTTGCCCCACCGACTGGCACTTCGTCCACTACGCCGAACGGGCCAAGGGCGGTGCCGGTCTGGTCTACACCGAGATGACATGCGTGTCGCCGGAAGGTCGCATCACGCCCGGCTGCACCGGCCTGTACGCGCCCGAGCACGAGGCGGCGTGGGCGCGGCTCACCGACTTCGTCCATGCCGAGACCAACGCCAAGATCTGCTGCCAGGTCGGGCACTCGGGCCGCAAGGGTTCGACGCAGCTCGGTTGGGAGCAGATCGACACGCCGCTGCTCGACGGCAACTGGGCGGTGATGTCGGCCTCGGCCATCCCGTGGTCGCCGCTGAGCGCGATCCCCAAGGAGATGGACCGGGCCGACATGGATGCGGTGACGGCGCAGTTCGTGGCGTCGACCCAGATGGTGCAGCGCGCCGGCTTCGACATGATCGAACTGCACGCCGCCCACGGCTACCTGATCTCGTCGTTCATCTCGCCGCTGTCCAACCAGCGCCACGACGAGTACGGCGGCGACCTCGACGGTCGGATGCGGTTCCCACTCGAGGTCTTCGACGCGATGCGTGCGGTCTGGCCCGACGACAAGCCGATGTCGGTCAGGATCTCGGCCAACGATTGGGTGGGCGACGACGGCGTCACGCCTGACGAGGCAGTGGAGATCGCCCGGCTGTTCTCGCGGGCCGGCGCCGACATCATCGACGTGTCGGCCGGACAGACCTCGATCGACGCCCAACCGGTGTACGGGCGGATGTTCCAGACGCCGTTCTCCGACCGGATTCGCAACGAAGCGGGTATCGCCACGATGGCGGTCGGCAACATCTACGAGCCCGACCATGCCAACTCGATCCTGATGGCGGGTCGCGCCGACCTGGTCTGTCTCGCCCGCCCGCACCTCGCCGATCCGTACTGGACGCTGCGGGCCGCGCTGGCGTTGGGCGACGACGACGTGGAGTGGCCGCTGCCCTATCTGCAGGGCCGCGACCAGGCGCTCCGCCTGGCCGCGCGAGCACAGGAAGTGATCCGCGCGTGACGCTCGACGCCCGCCGGGTGCTGATCACGGGTGGCGGCACCGGCGTCGGGGCCGACCTGGCGCGGGGGTTCGCCGCGGCCGGCGCCGCCGTGGTCGTCGTCGGTCGCCGGCGAGAGCCGTTGGACGCCGTGGCGGCCACCGATGCGCGCATCACTCCGATCGTCGGCGACGTCACCGACGAAACCGACGTGGCGACGGTGTTCGCCCAGGCCGGGCCGGTCGACATCGTCGTCGCCAACGCGGGCGCCGCGGAGAGCGCCCCATTCATCGGGACGACCTCCGATCTCTGGCAGCGGATGCTCGCCGTCAACCTCACGGGCGCCTTCCTCACCCTGCGCGAGGGTCTCCGACAGCTGGAAGGACGCGGCTGGGGCCGACTGATCACGGTCGCCTCGACGGCGGGGTTGAAGGGCTACGCGTACGTCTCGGCGTACTCGGCGGCCAAGCACGGTGCGGTCGGCCTGACCAGGGCGGTGGCACAGGAGGTGGCCGGCTCTGGCATCACCGCCAACGCGCTCTGCCCGGGCTACCTGGACACGGAGATGACGGAACGAACGATCGCCAACATCGTCGAGACGACCGGGCGCAGCCACGCCGATGCGCTGAAGGCGCTCACCCGCACGAACCCGCAGGGTCGCCTGATCGAGCCCGCCGAGGTCACGGCGGCCGCGCTGTGGCTGTGCGGCCCCGGATCCGAGGCGATCAACGGGCAGGCGATCGCCATCGCCGGTGGCGAGCTGTGACCGATCAGCTGTCGAAGCGGCGGCTGCGTCTGTGGCTCCGGCTGCTGCGTGTCACCCGGGTCACCGAGGCCCAGCTGCGCGAGTTCCTGCGGGTCGAGCACGGTTCCACGCTGCCGAGGTTCGATGTGCTGGCCGCCCTGCACCGTTCGAACGTCGACCTGACCATGACCGAGCTGTCGCGGATGCTGCTCGTGTCCAACGGCAACACGACGACGGTGGTCGACCGGCTCGAGAACGACGGGCTCGTCACCCGCACGCCGTCAGCCGCCGACCGGCGGGTGCTCCACGTCGCCCTCACCGACGCCGGTCGGCGGCACTTCGAGCAGCTCGCCGTCGACCACGAGGCCCACGTCGACTCGCTGTTCTCGGGCGTGTCGCCGTCCGATCTCGACGCCCTCGAAGAGCTCCTGCAACGGATGATCCCCACGAAAGGCGGCAACCCATGACGTCGATGGCTGAGCTCGTACATCGGGGCGACCGATGAGCCCGCACCAGTTCCTCGGTCCCGCCGGCTGGAAGCCGGCACGGGGCTACTCGGACGGGGTCGCCGCTTCCGGACGGATGCTGTTCCTCGGCGGCATGATCGGCTGGAACGGCCAGCAGGAGTTCGAGAGCGACGACTTCATCGAGCAGGTGGCGCAGGCGCTGCGCAACATCGTCGACGTGCTTGCCGAGGGCGACGCCCTTCCTGAGCACCTCGTGCGGCTGACCTGGTACGTGATCGATCGCGATGAGTACGTCGCACGTCAGAAGGAGCTGGGTCGCGTCTATCGCGAGATCATCGGCAAGCACTTCCCGGCGATGGCGCTGGTGCAGGTGGTGGCGCTCGTCGAGCGGAGGGCCAAGGTCGAGATCGAAGCCACGGCGGTGGTGCCGCAATGAAGCTCGGGGCGTCAGCTCATGTCGACACGTTCGCTCGCGACAACCTGCCGCCGTTCGACGAGTGGCCCGAGCTGTTGCTCGACGGCTTCGACTACCCCGAGCGTCTCAACGCCGCGGTCGAGCTGACCGATCGCTTGGTCGAGCAGGGCCTCGGCGATCACACCGCGCTGATCGGCAACGGGCGGCGACGCACCTACAAGGAGCTCTCCGACTGGACCAACCGCCTGGCCCACACGCTCACCGAGGACTACGGCGTGCTGCCCGGTCACCGCGTGCTCATCCGGTCGGCCAACAACCCGGCGATGGTCGCGTGTTGGTTGGCAGCGACGAAGGCCGGCGCCGTGGTCGTGAACACGATGCCGATGCTGCGGGCCGGCGAGCTGGCGCAGATCGTCGACAAGGCCGAGGTCGGCATCGCGTTGTGCGATACGCGACTGATGGACGAGCTGGTCGCGTGCGCCAAGGAGAGCCGGTTCCTCACGAAGGTGATCGGGTTCGACGGCACGGCCAACCACGATGCCGAGCTCGATCGGGCGGCGCTCGACAAGCCGGTGCGGTACGACGCCGTGGCAACCGGCCGCGACGACGTCGCGCTGCTCGGATTCACGTCGGGGACGACGGGGGAACCGAAGGCGACGATGCACTTCCATCGCGACCTGTTGATCATCGCCGACAGCTATGCGAACGACGTACTCGGTGTGACCCCCGACGACGTGTTCGTCGGCTCGCCACCGCTCGCGTTCACGTTCGGTCTCGGCGGTCTTGCGGTGTTCCCGCTGCGGTTCGGTGCCGCGGCGACGCTCCTCGAGAACGCGACGCCACCGAACATGATCGACATCATCCAGACCTACAAAGCGACGGTGTGCTTCACGGCTCCCACCGCCTATCGGGCGATGCTGGCGGCGATGGACGAGGGTGCGGACCTGTCGTCGTTGCGCGCCGCCGTGTCGGCCGGCGAGACGCTCCCGGCTCCGGTCTACGAGGCGTGGATGGAGAAGACGGGCAAGCCGATGCTCGACGGGATCGGCGCCACCGAGCTGTTGCACATCTTCATCTCCAACCGGTTCGGCGACTCCAAGCCGGCGTGCACCGGTACGCCGGTTCGTGGCTACGTGGCCAGGGTCGTCGACGACGAGATGCAGGAGGTGCCGCGCAACACCGTTGGCCGGTTGGCCGTGCGCGGTCCCACCGGATGTCGCTACCTCGCCGATGATCGTCAGCGCGTGTACGTGCGTGACGGCTGGAACCTGACCGGTGACTCGTTCGTGCAGGACGACGACGGCTACTTCCACTTCGCGGCCCGGTCCGACGACATGATCATCTCGGGCGGCTACAACATCGCCGGGCCCGAGGTCGAAGCGACGCTGTTGTCACACGCCGATGTCGTCGAGTGCGCCGTGATCGGTGTGCCGGACGAGGCCCGTGGTCAGATCGTACAAGCGCACGTGGTGCTCGCCGACGGTGTCGATGCCTCGGAGGCCACGATCGTGGCGTTGCAGGAGCACGTGAAGGCGGCGATCGCGCCCTACAAGTACCCGCGGTCGATCGTGTTCACCGATGGCCTGCCCAAGACGCAGACGGGCAAGATCCAGCGTTTCCGCCTGCGCCAACGGTCGTGACGGCGATCAGTGCTCGAGCCGGTCAAGGTCGGATGCGACGAGCACCGGGCCGGTGTACCCACTCGCCGTGACGTCGTCGATGTAGCGCTGTCGGACCGTTTCGGTGTCCGGGGCCGGGATCGCGTGCGTGAGCACGAGCCGTCCGACGCCGGCCGATCGGGCGAGCTCACCGACCGCTGACGCGCTCGCGTTCCATTCGAGCACCGCGGGCCGCACCGAGTCTCCCAGCAGCGCTTCGTGGACGAGCACGTCGGCTCCTTCGGCGAGCAGGCGCATCCCGTCGCACACGGCGGTGTCGCCGCTGATCGCAACGCGTAGCTCGCCGTGACGCACGCGGTAGCCCACCGCCGGCGCAACCGGGTGATGGTCGACGAGTGCCGTGTCAACCGTCCACGGACCGCCGGAGTACACCGTGGTGACGGTCGATGCGGCGTCGAACGGGTGGACGGCGATAGCAGGTCGCGAACCGGAGGATGGGCGAGCTTGCCCGTGGAACGACTGGTCGTCGTATGCGTCGAGGCAGTGTTCGGCGTAACGCGCTGCCGGGCCGTGGGGGGCGATGACGGTCAACGGCGACGTGGCCCCGCCGACCCACCGAGCGATGGCGAGAGTCGCCAGATCGCTGACGTGGTCGGAGTGGTGGTGCGTGATGAACACCGCGTCGAGGCGGGCGAGGTCGAGTCCAGCTTCCAAGCTCCGATGGGTCGCCGCCCGCCCACAGTCGACGAGCACCCAGCGGTCGTCGTCGGTCACGGCCACCGCCGAACCGGCGCGCGCCGGGTCGGGGTTCGGCGTGCCAGTGCCGAGCATGACGATCGCGACCATCGCCACAGTCTGCGACATTCGATGCCACCCGTACCCAACCTCCGGCAGCACACCGGTCATGAGATCATGAAGCACCAAGAACGGCGAGGTGGTCGTGGTACGTCAATCAGCTCCATCTGCGATCGTGCCACTCGTCGTCGCGACCGTGCTCGGCGCCGGGTGTGGCGACGACACGGGCAACGGGTCGACGGCTGAGGCGACGATGCCGAGTGTCGAGACGGCACCCCTCCCCCGTTCTGTCTGCCTCAGATTGCCCGTCGGCTCATCTGGAGCAGACAGAACGATGAGCGCGCAGGCCGCCGACTCGCTCGATGAGCTCCCGGGGAGCATCGACGAGGTCTTGGACCGCCTGGAGCGCCAGGTCGGCGCCGAGCGGGTGGATGTCCGCTACGACCCCGACTTCGGCTACCCCCTGTCCGTACGCGCCGACCGGGACCTCAACGCGGTCGACGACGAGCTCGAGTTCCGGATCTCCGACGTCACCGTCACGACGACGTAACCATGGCGGGACCGCCGCCGCAGCATCGCGTCGCGGCCGGGAATCTTCACCCGACCAGGGCTCGGGCCTCCTGTGGAACGATGACCACGTGCGGTTCGAGTTCGGGGAGTTCCAGCTGGACGATGAGCGGTACACGCTCGCCGGGCCGGCCGGACCGGTGCACGTCGAGCCCCAGGTGTTCGACCTGCTCCGGCACCTGGTCGTCAACCGCGACCGGGTCGTGTCGAAGGAGGAGCTGCTCGACGAGATCTGGGGTGACCGGTTCGTGTCGGAGTCGGCGCTGACGTCGCGCGTCAAGGCCGCCCGGCGGGCGGTCGGCGACGACGGACAGGCGCAGCGAGTCATCAAGACGGTCCACGCCAGGGGATACCACTTCGTGGCCGAGGTGCGCACCGACGCCAGCCGAGTCCGCATGGGGCTGCCGCGACTGCGCAACGCACCAATCGGCCGTGACGCCGACATCGCGAGCGTCGTCGAGCGGATCCGTGCCGCCCCGCTGCTGACGATCATCGGGTCGGGGGGCATCGGCAAGACGACGGTCGCCTTGGCCGCCGCCGAGCACATGGCCGGCGAGTTCGCCGACGGGGTCGTGTTCGCCGATCTCTCGCCGGTGCCGCCGCAGGCTGATGTGACGAGGGCCGTGGCCGAGGCCGCCGGGGTCGAAGGCGCGGCATCGGAGACGATCGAACTGGTCGCCGATCTGCTGTCGAACCGGCCGGTCCTGCTCGTGCTCGACAACTGCGAGCACGTCCTCGAACCTGCCGCCGCACTCGTCAACCGGATGCTCGAGCGCGGCGACACGGCGCGCGTCCTCGCCACCAGTCGTGAGCCACTCGGTGTCGCCGGCGAGCACATCTGGCCGCTCGGCCCGCTCCACGACGCCGGGCCGGCGCTGTTCGTCGAGCGGGCGCGAGCGGCCGAGCCTCGCGTGGAGTGGGATCCGAACGACCCCGCCGTCGTCGAGCTCTGCCGGCGCCTCGACGATGTCCCACTCGCGCTCGAGTTGGCGGCCGGTCAGTTGCGGCGGTTCGATCTCGACGAGTTGAACCGGCGCCTCGACGATCGCCTGGCGCTGCAGTGGGGTCCTACGTCGGGTGAGACGCAGCGGCACGCCACGATGGAGACGGCGATCGACTGGAGCTACCGACTCCTCGACGCGACCGAGCAATGCCTGCTCCGTCACCTGAGCGTCTTCCCGTCCTCGTTCGACATCCGGGCGATGGAAGGAACGGCACCTCTGTTGCCGGATGCGGCGGCGGTCGCGGTGTTCGGTCAACTGGTCGACAAGAGCCTCGTCGTGCGCCTCCCTGGCTCCGGCCGCTACCGGCTGCTCGAGACGATCCGCGTGTTCGGCAGGGAACGCCTCGAAGAAGCCGGCGAGCAGACATCGGCCTTCGAGCGACATCGTCGCCACGTGCGCGAGCGGATCGGATCGACGTCGCGGCTGGACCGGTGGTTGTCGGCGCGACTCGGCGCCGAGTTCCGTACCCATCTGGATGACGCACGACAGGCCTTCCGGCTCAGCTTGGAGAGCGGCAGCGTCGACGATGCGGTCGAGATCGCGATCGGTGCGTCGTTCCTCTGGCGGCAGGCGTTGGGGTGTGCCGAGGGCGACACGTGGATCGCCGAGCTCCTCGATCTTCCGCTGTCTCGTCACCACCAGGTGTGGGTGAACATCCTGCGCGCCGACGTCGGCCAGGGACGAGGTGACCATCTCCAGATGTTCGACGCCGCCGCATCGGCCGCAGGTCTCGTCGACAGCGACGACGATCCGGCAGGGGCGTGCGTCGTCGCCCACTACGGCGCGCTCGCCCATCTCACGGACGCCGACCAGGCCAAGAGCAGGCTCGGCGCCGCGCTCGATCTCGCTCACCTGTCGGGCGACGGTCGCCTCATCACGCTGATCGGTGCGTTCCTGGCCGTCGCCGATCTGGCCGCCGGCCACCACGACCAGGTCCGGGAGGCCGTCACGCGGCTCCACCGGTCGGCGTCGGACGACTCGTACGACCGTTTCATCCTCGACTGGGCCGGATGGATGCTGGGGCTGGCCGAGCGTGACGTCGCAGCGCGACGGTGGATGAACCTCCAGCAGGAGTTCCTCGACCGCACGGGAATCGTCGAAACGTGGATCACGTCGTTCTCGACCGCGATGTGTGACGCCATCGACGGCAGCGACGTCCGATCCATCCTGACTCGTACCCTCGCCCTTGCCAACCGGGAGGGCTACCACGCCGACGCCGACTGCGTGCTCGTCCTCGCCTACGCCGAGATCTGCGCCGGCAAGTTCGATGCCGCGGCCGAACTGGTCGGGACCGCCATGCACGGTCGGTTCAACGCCACCGCGCACTACGTGTTGTATCGCGCCGTCCTCGACCGCCTGTTGCGCGAGGAGCTCGACCCGGACGCGATGACCGACGCGATGCGACGCGGGCGAGCACGCGACGCGGTCGCGGCGCTCGCCGAATACGGCATCGAGCGGGCGGTCGGCGTCCGCCCGGCGAACGACCGCGCTGCCGCGCGGCGGACGCAGCCGATCAACTAGCGGCTGGCAGCGGGCGACGGCTCGAGTTCACGCTCCCGTCGCCGGGCACGGCGGAACGGGGTGATGTCGTCGTCGACGACGAAGTGGGAGCCGAAGAGGCGCGTGTAGGGGAGGTTGCGCTGGAGGTCGCGAACCATGCCGGCCGCGTGGGCATGCGAAGGCGTGCTCATCGCCGCGCTCCCGGGATGGCGGGCTCCTCGTCGAGCCGGGCGAAGTGCTCGACCTCGTCGCTCATCGCCGAGCTGAGTTGGCGGAGCAGCGCCGGGATCTCGGCGTCGTTCCATCGCATCGTGGCGATCGTGTCGATGACGTCGAACAGCGGTCGCGACAAGTCGTTGCGGGTCCGGTGGTAGTGATCGAGAGCGTCGGATTCCGCGGCGCCGCCCGACACGATCGCGGACACTGCTCGGGCGAGGATCTCGGCGTCGCGGAGGGCGTCCGTGAGCCCGTGCGCACCGAGCGGGTCCTTCCAGTGGGAGGAGTCGCCGACGAGTGCCCAGCCCGGCCCGCACGGCACGCGCATGTAGCCGGGCACCCCGCCGAACGTCCGCACTCCGCGCGGAGGTATCGCGGCGACGAGCCGGCGCTCGAGCTCGGGTTCTGCCGCGCCAACGACCTCGTGCAGGACGTCCATGCCGCCACGACCGATTCGTTCTGGCGTCGACGCCGCGAACACACACGTGCGATCGTCGTTGGTCGGGATGAGGCCGGCGCAGGCGTCGGGTCGGAAGACCCACCGGTAGCCGTCCGTCGGGAGGTCGGACCAGTACCCGTAGACGGTCGCCGAGGTGGCAGTGCCTCGCCGCTCGATCCTGGCCCCGACCGCTTCCGCCACGACCGAGCGCAGGCCGTCGGCCCCGACGACCAACCGTGCGTCATGGCGCACCGCCCGGCCGACGGTGTCGTAGCCCTCGACGCCGACCACCCGACCAGTGCGGCCGCGCACGACGTCCGTGATGCTCGTGCCGTAGGCGAACGACGCGCCGGCCGCGCGAGCGGCATCGACGAGGAGCGGATCGAGCACCGTGCGCCGTGGCGCGTAGAGGGCGTCGACACCGTGGGACGGCTTGATCGTGATCCGTACCTCCTCGTCGGCGTACGCGAACGTCGTCGAGCGCACCGCCGGCGTGCCGGCGGCGACGACATCGTCGAGCAGGCCCCAACGGTGGAGCTGCAGGACCCCCAAGCGCATCAGGGCGTGGGTCGACAGCGTGTCCGACCCGTATCGGTTGCGGTCGACGACGAGTACGTCGAGCCCGGCGCGGGCGAGGAGCATCGCCGTCGCCGCGCCGGCGGCGCGGGCACCGACGATGACGACGTCGTGCACGGACGATGGTGACGTGCTCATGACGCGTCGCCGTGGGTGAATGAAGGGGCGAGTGCCTGGCGGCCGAGGCGTCCAGCGATCCGGAGGGCGACGTGCGAGGCGTCGTACCGCACGCCATCGATGAAGTTCGAGTCGCGCCGGTGCTGAAAGCGTTGCCCCACCACGAAGAGCCCGGGGACCGGGGTGACGCCCCACCGCTGGACGATCTCGCCGGTGGAGTCGAGCACCGGGACCCGCAGCCATGGATACGAGCGGCGATACCCGGTCGCCCACACGATCGCCGTGATGCCGTCGCGCCCGGTGTGCAGACGCGAGATCGGTGCAGTGGGGACGAGACGGTCCGGGGTGACGCCGGGCAGCACCTCCCGGTCGAGGCCGGCGGCGGCGATGTGGTCGTCGATGCGGGCGAGGAGCCGGGCCAGTCGGTCGTCGGCGGTGCCGGTGGTGGCGAGGAGGTCGTCGGCGAACGCCAGATGCTGTCCGTCGATGGCGGTGAGCCGACCGGCGAAACGGACCCCGAGCCGCTGGAGCGCGGGGAGGTCGACGTCACGCGAGTCGTCGCGGCCGACGAGTTGGAGAGCGCCTTCGTTGCGCGACCGGGTCGGGTCCTTGACCTCGTCGATGGTCGTTGCAAACGCACCGATCCGGTCGAGCCACCACCAGATGTCCATCCCGCGGTATCGGCGCGGCACACGGTTGTGGTGGCCGACGGCCATGACGACGTCGCGGCCGGCACGGGCGAGCTCGTCGGCGATCTGCACCCCTGTGGCGGCGGCCCCCACGACCAGCACCCGCCCGTCCGGCAGTTGATCCGGGGCGCGGTAGCTGTTGGGGGTGACCTGGGCGATCGACGGATCGAGATGCTGCGCGATGCCGGGCACGCGCGGCCGGTCGCACCAGCCGGTGGCCATCACGACGCTGCGCGTGGACCACGACGTCTCGTAGGTGCGCACCGTGAAGCCGTTCCCGGCGCTGCGAAGCTCGCGGACGTCCTGTCCTTCCTCGACCGGCGCATCGAACGAACCGGCGTACGAGCTGAGGAAGTCGGTGAGGTCGGCAGCGGTCATGAAGCCGTCCGGGTGCGGGCCGTGGTACGCCCATCCGGGGAGACGGGTGGCCCAGTTGGGCGTGAGCAGCCGGAGCGAGTCCCAGCGTTCGCTGCGCCAGCGCTCGGCGATGCGACCGCGCTCGAGCACAGCGTGTTCGACGCCGGCATCGGTGAGACACCGGCTCACCGCCAGCCCGGCTGGTCCGGCGCCGATGACGAGGGTGTGGGTAGTGGGCATGTTGGTGGGCTCCTGTAGGGGGTGCGTCCGCTGCGGCCCGGCCGGCTTGTTGGCCGGGCGCGTCAGCGGATGCGGGATCAACCGGCGTCGACCGAGATCGTGACGGGGACGCCGTTGGTCAGCACGTCGAACACGGCGGACCGCTTGCGGGACTGCTCGACGATCGCCTCGAGCTTGTCGGGGTCGTCGCCGCGCATGGTGAAGCTGACGCGGATCGCCTGGTAGCCGTTGCGAACCTCGTCGGACAGGCCGAGGATGCCGAGCAGGTCGATGTCGCCCTCGACGTTCGACTCGACCCAGTCGAGTTTGACGCCACGGGCGGCGGCGATGTTGGCGATGCCGGAGGTGAGGCAGGCGGCGATGGCGTGGAGCAGGAACTCCACGGGCGTCGGGCCGTGGTCCGCTCCGACGAGCACGGCCGGGTGGTCGGCGTCGTAGGTGAACGGCTGCTTGTGGGTCATCTCCTGCGTGGCGCCGAAGAAGCCGTGCAGGGTCGACTGGTTGTGGGTGCCGCTCACCCAGCGGTTGGTGGCGCGGAACTGGAACTTGGCGATCTCGGGGGTCGCCCGGACGGCGTCGATCGTGGCGAACAGCGTTGCCGTGTCGACGCCATTGCGCATCGGGTTCTCGGTGACGGTCATGTGGGTCTCCTTGCTCGTTTGTTGGGATGGACTCTTGGGCTGGTCTCTTGGGCTCTTTGAGCGTGATGCCCGTTGGCTTGCTGTCGGTCGGACGGTCGTGGCGACGGTACGGAGCGGGCCTTCTCCCGTCCTTCCCCGTCACTTCCGCATTCCGGTGACCCTTCGGCACGGTAAGGAACTGGCCGCGTTCGTGCTTGGAGACGATGTGGAGGGTTTGTGGAGATCGGGAGAGATCGAGGTGCGAGACTCGATGCGTGCGCTTCGTCACGCGGATCGAGCTGGGTGGGAAGACGGCCACGGGGTTCGCGGTGCCCGACGAGGTCGTCGAAGGGCTGGCCAGCGGCAAGCGCCCGCCGGTGACGGTCACCCTGGGAGGGCACACGTATCGCAGCACCGTCGCGGTGATGGGGGGTCGCTACATGATCCCGCTGAACGCCGAGAACCGAGAAGCCGCCGGCGTGGCCGCTGGGGACGACGTCGATGTGGAAATCGAGCTCGACACCGAACCGCGGGTGCTCGAGGTCCCGGACGACCTGACCGCCGCGATCGCGGCCGACGGCGATGCGCAGTCCTTCTGGGATTCCCTCTCGTACAGCCGGCAGCGACGCATCGTGCTGTCGGTGACCGGCACCAAGTCGGCCGAGACTCGCGCTCGGCGCATCGCCAAATCGGTCACCGACCTTCGAGACCGGAAGGCGTAACCCGGTTCGTCGACGGTGCGACCGTCAGAGCCCGTAAGCGGTTGGGTGCTGGGGCTGGTACAGCATGATCGGGTCAGCGCCCGGTAGGTCGAGCAGGGTGGTGAGGCCGTACCCCTCGTCGGTGATCGGTGAGCTGAACGTGGCGCCCTTGCTCTCCAGTTCGGATCGGGTCGCGGCGATGTCGTCACACATCAGGGAGATCTCGTGGTGGCGCGGGCTGTTGTACTCCTGACCGTCCCACACGCTGTGCGTCGGGTGGACTCCCATCTCGCTGGGTCCGGTGCCGAAGATCAGCCAGCCGGGTTCCGACTCGGGGTGCTCGACAAAGGGCCAGCCGATCACATCACGCAAGAACGCTCTCGTCGCCGGCGGGTCGTCGGAGTAGATCAAGGTGTGAATCGAAGTGATCATGGGCGAAGCGTATGTGGCCCACCAGTAGCCGTCACTCGCCCGTCTGACCGTCGATCGCCTCGCGGATCAGGTCGGCATGACCGTTGTGACGGGCGTACTCGTCGATCATGTGGTTGAGCACCCAGCGCAGGGAGTACTGGTGGCCGGCGGTCGGATGCGACGTGCCGGACGCGACCGCGATCGGATCGACGGGAACCGTGCCGATGGCCTCCAGCGGATGCTCGGCGGTGATTCGGCGGGACTCCTCGACCTCGGCCCGCCAGATCGCCAGCGTCGACTCACCGGTCGCCGAATCGATGTCGTTGAAGTCCTCGTCCGCGTCATCCGTCGCGGTGTAGAGGCTGCCCGGGAAGTCGCCGGCGATCACGGCCTGGAAGTACCACCGCTCGACGCCGGCAAGGTGCCGCATCAAGCCGAGCAGCGTGAGGTTCGACGACGGCACCGCCCGCATCCGCAACTGCGCGTCGGAGAGCCCGGCGCATGTGCGGAGCAACGCCTCACGGTGGAAGTCGAGGAAGCAGGTGAGCAGCGTCCGCTCGTCGACCGTGGGAGACAGCTCAAGACGTTCGTCGAGCACGGGCCGGATCGTAGACGGCGCCGCGGCGGCCCTATCCACGGCCGACGAAGGGCATCTCGGTGGCCATCACCGTGAGGAACAGCACGTTGACGTCGGGACCGAGGCCCGCCATGTACGACACGGCACGCCCGACCTCGGCGACGTCGAACGTGGGCTCGGGCTTGCGGCTGCCATCGGCCTGCAACACTCCGCCGGACATGCGCGCCGTCATGTGGGTGGCGGCGTTGCCGATGTCGATCTGACCACATGCGATGCCGTGTGGGCGGCCGTCGAGGGCGATCGACTTGGTGAGCCCGGTGACGGCGTGCTTGGTGGCCGTGTACGGCGCTGAGTTCGGACGCGGCGCGTGGGCCGAGATCGAGCCGTTGTTGATGATGCGCCCGCCGCCCGGCGACTGGCGCTTCATGAGGCGGACCGCCGCCTGCGCGCAGAGGAACGAGCCGGTGAGGTTCACATCGACGACGGCCTGCCACTGCGCGAGCGTCAGGTCCTCGAACGGAACGGGCGGCGCCCCTGCGCCGGCGTTGTTGAACAGCACGTCCACCCGGCCGAAGACGGCCGCGGTCGCGTCGAACAGCGCGGCCACCGACGCCGCGTCGCTGACGTCGGTGGGCACCGTCAACGTGCGAGCGTCGGACCGGGCGGTCTGTACCAGCGCCGCGGTCTCGTCGAGCGGGTCGCGCCGGCGACCTGCCAGCACCACGTCGAACCCATCCGTTCCGAGTTGCACGGCGACCGTCCGGCCGATGCCCGATCCGGCTCCCGTCACCACAGCGACCTTCATGGTCGCATCGTCGCAGCCGTGACGGCGTGGTGCCAGGGTGAGTAACGTGCGCTCGTGGCAACCGGACTCCAACTCGAGGTCGCTCACGCCGTGCTGTTCGTGCACGACGTCGAGCGCATGATCGACTTCTACGCGAACACCCTTGGGTTCGAGGTGACCGACCGGGGACCGCTCGGCGACCCCGATGGCGGCGTCGAGATCGTGTTCCTCTCGCAGACCGCGAACCACCACCACCAGGTGGCGTTCATCACCGGGCGCGACGCTCCGGATCCCTCCAACAACGTCCACCACGTGGCGTTCCGTTCGACCGGTTCGCTCGACGACCTCAGGGCGCTCAAGAAGTCACTCGAAGCCGACGTCGAGGTCACCCAGATCATTCCGCTGTGCCACGGCAATGCCTGGTCGGTGTACTTCCGGGACCCGGAGTTCAACGGTGTCGAGGTGTTCATCGACACGCCCTGGCACGTCCGCCAGCCCCAGGGCCAGCCACTCGACCTCGATCTGTCGAACGACGAGATCGTCGAGTCGACCCGGGCGCACTTCTCGAAAGAGCCCGAGTTCGGCCCCATCGACGACTTCTACCGCCGTCGGGCCGAGTACCTCGCTCAGCGCTGACAGTTCGGTGTCAGCAAGACCTGCCGCGCCGCGTCAGGCCGGAACCGACGCGCCGAAGAACTGACGCATTGCCTCGGCGATCTCGGCCCGGACTCCCGCACCGGACAGGATCACGTCGACCATCGTCAGCGACGTGTGGGTGTGACCGCGAGCCGAGAGCTGGCGCACCGGTACACCAGCCGCGGCCATCGCCTCGGCGTAGGCGACGCCCTCGTCGCGGAGCGGGTCGAACTCGCACGTCACCACCAGCGCGGGTGGGAGGTTCGAGAGATCCTCGCACCGCAGCGGCGACGCGTGCGGGTGCATGCGATCGTCGGTATCGGCGTAGTGATCCCAGAACCACTCCATCAGCGCCGTCGTGAGCACGAAGCCGTCGGCGTTCTCGACGTACGACTCGCGGGTCATGTCGCAGTCGGTCACCGGCGTGATCAACACCTGACTCACGATGTCGGGCCCGCCGGCGTCGTGTGCCCGATGGCAGGCGACGGCCGCCACGTTGGCGCCGGCGCTCCAACCGCAGACCGCGAGCTGGCCGGGGATGCCACCCAGCTCCACGGCGTGGTCGGCGATCCACTTGACCGCGGCGAAGCCGTCGTCGACGGCGGCCGGGTAGCGAGCCTCCGGCGCATGGCGGTAGTCGACCGACACGATGATCGCGCCCGAACGAACGCACAGGTCGCGGCACAGCGGATCGTCGGAGTCGTGCCCGCCGAGCACCCATCCCCCGCCGTGGAAGTAGACGACGACCGGATGCGGCCCGTCGGTCGGCGGACGGTACAGGCGGTACGCCAGATCGCCGCCGGCACCGGGGAGGACACCGTCGACGATCTCGCCCACCTCCGGCCCCGGCGGGCTCTGCGCCCCCATGGCGACGACGAACGCACGAGCGTCCTCGACCGACATCGACTCGAGCGGTGGGAGGCCCATGCCCGCCATCAGGTCGAGCACCATCATCACGTCCGGCTGCAGCCGGCGCACGACGCCGTCGTTGCACTGCGACCCCGACGGGCCGGTGCAGCGCAACCCGAGGTAGTCCTTGCTCACGACCTCGTCACACGCGGCCCGGTACACGTCGACTCCGCCCACGTACGGCAGGAAGACACGCGGTTTGCCGGGCACGTTGGCGCCCATGTACCAGGAGTTGGCGGTGGGGTAGAGCGTGATGTCGGCGCAGTCGTTCACGTGCTGCACCCAACCATCCTGCGCCGTTTCGGTGGGCTCGATGGTCAACAGTTCCTGGTCGCGCAGGTCGTTCAGGCAGCCGGCGACCCAGTCGACGTGCTGCTCGATCGACACCATCATGTTCGAAAGCACCGAGGGGCTGCCCGGGCCGGTGATGGTGAACAGGTTCGGGAAGCCGACCGTCGTGAGTCCGAGGTAGGTGTGGGGACCGTGCGCCCACTTCTCCTTCAGCGTGGCTCCGTCGTGTCCGGTGATGTCGACCGAGACGAGGGCGCCGGTCATCGCGTCGAACCCGGTGGCGTACACGATGGCGTCGAACTCGAGCGTCTCGTCGACGGTGTCGATGCCGCCCTCGGTGATCGTCGCGATCGGATGCTTGCGCAGGTCGATGAGCCGGACGTGGGGCAGGTTGAACGTGGCGAAGTAGTTCGTGTCGAGGCACGGACGTTTCGTCGCGAACGGGTGATCAGTGGGGCACAGCGCCTCGGCCGTCGCCGGGTCGGTCACGATCGATCGGATCTTGCCGCGGATGAACTCGGCGACGACGTCGTTGGCGGCCCGGTTGACGAGGACGTCGGCGAACACGCCGATGATCTCGAACAGCTCGCCGGCCTCCCACGCCGCCTCGAGGCGCGCCAACCGCTCTTCCTCCGACACCTGCAGCGCTCCGAGCTCGAACGGCTCCCAGGGGATCCCGCCCCGCGACCAGCGCGCCCGCTCGCGGTAGTCGTCACGGTCGGCATCGAGCGCCGCCCGCTTCTCGGGCCGGACCGGGCCGTTGTGCGCCGGCACCGAGAAGTTGGGTGTGCGCTGGAACACGGTGAGCTGGGCGGCCTGCTCGGCGATCAGCGGGATCGACTGGATGCCCGATGACCCGGTGCCGATGACCGCCACCCGCTTGCCGGTGAAGTCGACGCCGTCGTGGGGCCAGGTGCTCGTGAAGTACACCTCGCCGGCGAACCGTTCGGCGCCCTCGATGTCGGGCGTCTTCGGCATCGAGAGGCACCCGCTCGCCATCACGAGGTGGCGACAGCTGACATCGTCGCCGCGGTCCGTCCGAACGCGCCACAGCAACGCGTCGTCGTCCCATCTGGCCGACTCGATGCGCGTCTCGAACTGGATGTCGCGCCGAAGGTCGTACTTGTCGGCGACGTACTGCGCGTAGCGCAGGATCTCCGGTTGCGTCGCGTACTTCTCGGACCACGTCCATTCGCGCTCGAGGGTGGGATCGAAGCTGTACGTGTAGTCGGTGGTGGGGATGTCGCACCGGGCGCCGGGGTAGCGGTTCCAGTACCACGTGCCGCCGACGTCGCCGGCCGCCTCGAACGCCTTGGCCGAGAACCCCAGGCCCCGCAAACGGTGGAGGAGGTAGAGCCCGGCGAAGCCGGCGCCTCCCACCACGACATCGAAATCCGGGACCTCGATCCCGTGTGCCTCGACGTCCGAATCGGCAGGACGCAACTCGTTTGATCCGTTACCAGTAGTCATTCAGGACCTCCGAGACAGCGGCGATCGTTGCACGCCGCAACGTCCCGACAGTGTCACACGTCAACCCCCCATCCATTCCAGCGGAGGCGCGAACGTCGGGCCGCTCCGGCTGTCGTCACATCGACGGCGGCGTCCGGACGGCGTAGCTTCGATCGCCATGACGACCGATGCAGCCGGCGACGACCATGGCGCGCCGGGATGGCGCCTCGTTGACGAGGGCTGGGGGCGGCGGGCGGTGGATTTCGCGACGCTGAGCGAGCCGTCGAACTGTCGCGAGTACGTCGCCCTGCACCAACAGCTGGCGGTCGGACCGAGGGATCGCCTGCTGGACGTCGCCTGCGGGGCGGGGCTGGCGATCGAGTTGGCGGCCGCCCGGGGGGCGACGTGCGCCGGCCTCGACGCCTCACCTCGACTGATCGAAATCGCCCGCGACCGCAACCCGGCAGCCGACCTTCGCGTCGGCGACATGCACGCCCTGCCGTGGGACGACTCCACGTTCGACGTGGTCACCAGCTTCCGCGGCATCTGGGGCACGACGCCCGATGCCGTCGCCGAGGTCCGCCGCGTGCTCGCCCCGGGCGGTCGCGTGGGGATCACGGTCTGGGGTCACATCAAGGCGTCACCGGGGGCGTGGGCCCTGATGCCGTTCACATTGGCCAGCCCACCGAAGGTGGCGAACCAGGCGGCGATGGTCTCCCTCGGCCGGCCAGGGGCTGGCGAGGAGCTCCTGGCCAAGGCGGGCTTCGCGGACATCGAGCGCATCGACATCCCGTTCGTCTGGGAGTTCGCCGACCCCGACGAGTACGCCCGCGCACTCGCGTCGACGGGCCCGGCGTACGAGGCGATCCAGGCCGTCGGCGAGGAGGCGTTCTTCAAGTCGGCGACAGAACTGGCACACGAGCGCGTCCGTGACGGGCTCCCCCTACGTGCGCCCATCGCCGTGGTCGGCTACATCGCCCGCAAGCCCGCCGCGGCCGGCGTGAGCACCCACCGGTCGACGGACGCCGGTTTCCTTGGCGCCGCCGAGATGTCGGCCGAGGCCCAGCGCCTGTTCGACGACGACGTCGAGGAAGTCGGATATGTCATGAACGTCTCCAAGCTCTGGGCGCACCAGCCCGGCGCCCAAGTCGGGCTGTTCGACGTATTGGGGCAGGCGGTCCGCGCCGGTTCGCTCACGTTTCGCCAGCGCGGCATCCTCGTCACCGCCTGCGCGTCGACGATGGGTGACTCGTACTGCTCGCTGGCGTGGGGCAACAAGCTGGCTGGTGAAGCGGGCGCGGATCTCGCCGGCGGTGTCTTGCGCGGCGATGACGACGAGCTGGACGATTCGGAGCGGGCACTGGCGCGATGGGCCCGGAACGTCACCCGCGACCCCAACGCCACTACCGCCGGCGACGTGCAAGCACTGCGGGACGCCGGGTACGACGACGCCCAGATCTTCGCCATCACGGTCTTCGTCGCAATTCGCATCGCCTTCTCCACGGTCAACGACGCGCTGGGTGCCAGGCCCGACCGGGCGCTCGGCGACGCCGTGCCGGCGCCGGTCCGCGACGCGGTGACGTTCGGGCGACCGGTCGGCGTGGGCGACCCCGCCGTTCTGTCTGCCTCAGATGAGCCCACGGGCAGTCTGAAGCAGACAGAACCGAGGGGTGGGGGGGTGGGGGGCGCTAGGGGACGTCGATGATGTCGCCGGGTGGGCCGAGGCGGTGGGGCTGGGGCCCGTGGGGTGGCTGGACGGGGGCGCCGTCGACTGGCACGAAGCGGGACAGGAAGTCCGTCACCGCACCCGCGAAGACGTCGTTGCGGTCGCCGGCGACCATGTGGGCGGCCCCGGCGACGTTCACGTACTCGGCGTGGGGACACAGTTGGAGGAACTCCTGGGCGCCCTGCTCGGTGAGGACGTCGGACAACCCGCCCCGCACCAACAGCGTCGGAAGCGTCAGACTGCGCGGCGCACGCCTCGAGCCGCGCTTGGCGTTGGTCGAGGTCTCGGTGCCCGGCGCGGAAGCGGGGGTCCCAGTGCCAGTGGTAGCGCCCGTCGTCACCGAGGCGGACGTTCTTGGCGAGGCCGTCGAGGTTCTTGGGCCGCTCGCGATGGGGCTGGTAGCGGCCGATCGCATCGGCCACCTCTTCGAGTGACGCGAAGCCTTCGGGGCGGTCGTTCATGAAGGCCTGGATCTTGCGGGCGCCGCGCATCTCGATGCGGGGCGCGATGTCGACGAGCACGAGGGCGGTCGCATCGACGTGGTCCTCACCCACCGCGACCAAGCTGGTGCCACCACCCATCGACGCTCCCACCAGCACCGGCCGTCGATCACCGAGGGCGGCGATCACGCGGACGAGATCCTCGACCATGACGTCTTGTCCGTACACCCCGTTGGCGTCCCAGTCGGAGTCGCCGTGGCCCCGAGCGTCGAACGCGACGGCGTGGTAGCCGGCCGCGCCGAGCGTCTCGCCGGCGCCCTTCCACGCGTGACGCGTCTGACCACCACCGTGCTGCAGCACGACGAGCGGACCGTTCGGATCGCCCCACGAATCGCCGGCGATGCCCAGCCCGCCGGCGCCCGTCCAGTGCTGCATGGGCTCGGGTGTCGAGGCGAGCCGGGCGCCTGCGCTCATGTTCTCGTCTCCTGGGACAGCGACGACTGGCGGCTGCCTACGTGGCGGCCGCTGCCGGGGGGTGGCTTCGACAGTAGACGGCCTGCGTGTCAGTCGCGTTGTCCGCGCACGGCGTCCAACACGGCGGGATAGCACGACGGGTCGACGGCCACGTCGAGCAGTGCCGGACCACGGCTCGCGAGCGCAGCGCGGATCAACCCGTCGAAGGCCTTGGCGTCCGAGACCGATTCGGCCCACATGCCGCACGCTCGGGCGATGGCCGCGAAGTCGGTGTTCCGGTAACGGACCGCGTCGTCGCCGCCGTGACCTTGCGGAGACTGCTTGGCGGCGATGAGGCTGAGTGTCGAGT
Organism: Ilumatobacteraceae bacterium; assembly: GCA_963776935.1. Taxonomy (GTDB): domain Bacteria; phylum Actinomycetota; class Acidimicrobiia; order Acidimicrobiales; family Ilumatobacteraceae; genus JALOLG01. The sequence continues at coordinate 323,308 of CAVZOP010000006.1, forward strand.
CGTTGAACACGACCACCACGACGGGCAGGTCGAGACGGGTCAGGGTTTCGAGCTCGGCGAGTGTCATCCCGAGGCCGCCGTCGCCGGTGAAGCAGACGACGTTGCGTTCGGGCTCGACCAGCGCCGCCGCGATCGCCGCCGGGAGTGCGAATCCCATCGTCGCCAGACCGTTCGAGATCAGCAGCGTCCCGGGCTCCTCGACCTCCCAGAACGGGACCGCCAGCAGCATGTGGGCACCGGCGTCGATGGTGGCGATCGTCGAGGTGGGTGACGCCGCCCGCGCCACGCGCACGACCTCGAGCGGCGTCAGCGCTCCGGCTGACGGTGGCACCGCGGCGGCCAGTTCGTCGAGCGAGGCGCGCCGAAACCGCTGCCCCGCGTCGGGGACCCAGGTCGCCTCCAGCACCTCGGTGAGCTCGCGAACGATCTCGGAGAGCTCGTCGGCGCCGCCGACCACCTCACCATGCAGTGCCGATCCGAAGAAGGAGCTGTCGTCGACGGACCACGAGCCGATGAGCACCACCGCCGCCCGGTAGGGCCACGGCGCCGGGATCAGCTCGACCGGATCGAGCCCCACACCGATGACGACGTCGGCCGCGTCGAGCACCGGCGCCTCGATCGTCGCGCCGGTCATCACGCCGGCGGTGAACCCGGCATGGTCGGTGACGATCCCGCGGGCCTTGTAGGTGGTGAGGATCGGGACGTTGGTTCGCCGTCCGAGCTCGTCGAGCGCACTCGCCACCTTGCGCGCCACCACTCCGCCGTGGGCACGCGTTCCCACGCCGGCGACGACGACCGGGCGCTGCGCGTCGCCGAGTACGTCGCGGACGTGCCCGAGGTCGCGCCCGCCACCGCCCGCCGGTGCGTGGGCGAGAGCGCTGGACGGCGCCGACGGATCGAAATCGACGTACACCGGACCAGGTCGCGGGCCGAGGGCACGGGCGACGATCGCGCCGGGCAGATCGCCCGGCTCGCCGCCGTACGACACCGAGGCGAGTGTGGCCGGCGTCATCAGGGCGAGCTGGTCGATGCGCTGATGGGAGACGCGGCGACGATCGGACGCGCCGACGCAGTCGGCGACGAGCACCATCGGCTGGCGGTCGAGCAGCGCCTGGGCGATGCCGTTCACCGCGCTCGCGGCGCCGGGACCACGGGTGACGACGCACGCACCCGGTGCACCCGTGAGCTCGCCGACCACACCGGCCATCACCGCGGCCGCGGTCTCGGTGTGGGTGAGCACGAAACGCATCCCGCACTCGTGCACGGCGCCAACGACATCGAGGTTCGAACCACCTCCCGGAACGCCGAACGCGAACGCGGTACCGGCATCGCGCCACGCCGACACGAGGTCGAGCGCCATGGCACGCCGCGATCGTGGCAACGGGTCGATGCGCCGCACGGTAGCTGGCAGAATCACACCGAGGGGGTACACCAACATGTCCATCACCGTCGCCAAGTTCCTCGACGTCTCCGCCGGCCTGCAGCCCCACCAGTTCACCGTCGGGTCGCACAGCACGATCGAGTCACTCGACGAGCTCGACCCGACCTACAAGCAGCTGCTCGACGAACCGATCGCGTGCGTCCTCGGGCTGATCGGCAACGACGGTCGGGTCAACATGACACCGATGTGGTTCTCCTACGAAGGCAGCCAGGTGCTGTTGAACGTCGCCGCCCACCGCAAGAAGGTCGAATGGATCCGCAACAACGGGAAGCTGTCGTTCCTGCTCGTCAACCCCAAGAACGCCTACCACTGGGTGAGCATCAAGTGCACCATTGCCCGCGAGCTCTCAGAGGACGATCCGGACGAGGGTCCGCGGGTCACCGAGCACGTCGACCGGATCTGGACGAAGTACACGAGCAGCGACCCCCCGTACGGCCTGCGCGACCCGTCGATCGACGAGCGGCGGATCCTGTTCGAGTGCGACGTCGACCGGATCGCGACGTTCGGCACGCCGTGACGTGCAGAACGCGCTTCAGTAGCCAAACCCCGGACCAATGGTGACGTCCGGCCGGGTCGCGGTCGTCGGTGGGTCGCTCGGGGGCCTGACGGCAGCGCTGGTCCTGCGCGACGCGGGATTCGACGTCACCGTCTACGAACGCTCCGCCATCGTGTTGGAACAGCGCGGCGCCGGGATCGGTTTCCTCCCTGACAGCGCGCGCTACCTCGTCGAACGTGCCAAGGTCGACCTCGACGCCATCAGCATCTCCACCGAGCACATCCGCTACCTGGCTCGGGATGGCACCGTTACGCACGACATCGCGCAGCCGTACCGGTTCAGCTCGTGGAACACGATCTACCGTTCGCTGTTGGTGAGCTTCGGGCACGATCGGTACCTGCTCGGGCACGAGGCCACCGGGCTCACGCCTGCGACCGATCACGTGGTGGTCCACTTCGCCGAGCACGCCGCAGAACGCGTCAACCTGCTGGTGTGTGCCGACGGCATCGGGTCGGGCTTCCGCAGCCAGTTGATCCCGGAGGCCACCCGCGAGTACGCCGGCTACGTGGCGTGGCGCGGCATGGTGCCCGAGGCACAGCTCGAGCCGGCCGACGTCGCCGCGCTCGGCGACGCGATCACGTACCACGTGTTCGCCAACAGCCACATCCTCGTGTACCCGATCCCGGGACTCGACGGATCGGTCCAGCCAGGCCGGCGGCTCTTCAACTACGTCTGGTACCGCAACTACCTGGCGGGGGATGATCTCGGCGACGTGCTGACCGATGCCGACGGCCAGTGTCGCGAGCTGTCGCTGCCACCGGGGAGCGCCCGGGTCGACCACGTCGCCGAGCTCCGGGCGACAGCCAGGGCCCGTCTCCCGAGGCTCCTCGCCGCCGTGGTGACGGGCGTCGAGAAACCGTTCATGCAGGTGATCTACGACGTGGCAGGTGCCAGCGCATGGCGTTCGATCGGACCTGCCTCATCGGCGACGCGGCCTGGGTGATTCGCCCCCACGCCGCCGCCGGCACCGCCAAGGCGGCGGCCGACGCGCTGGGCGCTCGTCGACGCGCTCGAACACAGTGCCTCGGTGCCCGAAGCGCTGATCGACTACGAGCGCGAGCAGATGGAGCTCGGTCGCCAGCTCCTGGAACGGACGCGGCGCATCGGCACTCACTCCCAGGTGACCTGCACGTGGGATCCGCGCGATCCCGAACTCGTCTTCGGCCTCAGGGAGCCGGGCCGGTGAACGCTCGGCGCGAAGATCGCGCAGCGCATGAGCGAGGCGGCGGTGACGTTGCTCGACTCGCTCAGCACCGAGCAGCGGGCGCTCGCCGGATGGCCGTTCCCCGCTGACGACGAACGCCTGCTCTGGTTCTACACACCGACCGATCACGGCGGCCTGCCGATGTCGGACATGCGGCCGGCGCAGCAGCGACACGCGATGCGGCTCGTCCGCGGCCGGCCTGTCACGAGCCGCGTACGTGACGGTCTCGACGATCATGGGCCTGGAGAACGTGCTCGACGAGCTCGAAGGTTGGGGCGTCGGATGGGAGCGCGAGCGGGGCCGCGACCCCGGCCTCTACTACCTGCGGGTGTTCGGCGACCCGGTCGAGGGCGGAACGTGGGCATGGCGTTTCGGCGGGCACCACGTGTCGATCAACCACACCATCGTCGCCGGCGAGGTCGCCGGTTCGACGCCATGCTTCCTCGGTGCCGACCCGGCGTCGTCGCCGCTGCTCGGCCCCCACCCGCTCCGCCCGCTCGCCGGTGCCGAGGACCTCGGCAGGGAGCTCGTCCGTTCGCTCGACGAGGCTCAGCTGTCGGCCGCGATGCTGTCACCGGTCGCCCCCGTCGACCTCGTGACCGGGAACCGTGCTCGCCTGTCCGAGGGTGACCAGGCGCTCCCTCTCACCGACATCTGGCGCGGGCGGTTCACGGGGGACGTCGGCGCGATGGTGCAGGCGATCCAGCGGACGGCAGAGCAGCAGGGGGGCGTGACGGCCGAGCACTCAGCGGCGGTCACGTTCACGTCGGCACCACGGGGGATCATGGCGGCGGACCTGCGATCCGACCAGCGCCAGATCCTGCGCGCCCTCCTCGACGTCTACGTGCATCGGATCCCCGACGAACTGGCAGACGCCGAGGCGGCGAAGTACCGCGCCGACGCCGACCTGGATGCGTTGGGATTCGTGTGGGCGGGTGGCGTCGAGCCGGGTGAGCCGCACTACTACCGAGTCCAGGGCCGGCGCCTGCTCGCCGAGTACGACAACACCCAGCGCGGCGTCAACCACGTCCACACGGTGTGGCGCGATCTCGAATCGGACTTCGGCGGCGATGTCCTCGGCCGGCACTACGCCGACCACCACGACGACGGCGACGGGTGAGGCGCGGCGTCAGCTGGAACCGGCGGGTGGCGCAGGAGGTGGTGCAGTCGACCCTCGAATCACGAGCTTGACGGGCAGCCGGACGCGTTTGGCTTCAACCTGTCCGAGGAGCATCCGGGCGGCCAGGCGTCCCTTGGTGGCGTGATCCTGGCGCACGGTGGTGAGCGGCGGCACGAGCCCGCTCGCCACGGCGGTGTCGTCGAACCCGACGACCGAGAGCTGTTCGGGGATCGCCACGCCGAGCTCGTCGGCGACCCGCACCACGCCGGCGGCGATGTCGTCGGACATCGCGAGGATGGCCGTCGGTGGAGGATCACGCTGTAGAACCTCACGGACCATGCTCGCGAAGGCGGGGGGCTCGAGACCACCGGCGGGCTCGATCGTCGTCTCGCACCCGGCGTCGTCGAGCGGGCCGAGATACCCCCGCTGCCGGGCCCCGGTGATGACTTTGGTCGTGTCGCCGGTGGGGCTGTCGAACGTGAGGATCGCGACGCGCCGATGCCCGAGGTCGACGATGTGCTGCGCCGCGGCCCGGGCCCCACCCTCGTCGTCGATCCCGACACTGAGGCCGTCGCCGATCGCCTCGGAGTCGATCACCACGGTCGGCAGTTGGCGGTCGTCGATCAGCCGACGACGGTCGGCGTCGAGCGCGTCGCAGTGGATGATGAGCCCGTCGACCAGCGCATTGCGGAGCACATCGGGGCGGTCGGGTCGCGGCGGGCGGCGGTCGATGAGCACGAGCGCCAAGCCCTCCTGCTCGCAGACCTCGGCGACCCCGTCGAGCAGCATCCGGTTGGCGGCGTCGCCGACGGTGTAGCGCAGCGAGTGCTGGACCAGCCCGATCGCGCCGACGCGACCGCGACGCAGCAATCGGGCCGCTGGATCGGGCCCGGCGTAGCCGACCTCGGCGGCGGCGGCGAGGATCCGTTGCCGCAGCTCGGCGCTCAGCTGGTCGGGCCGGTTGTAGGCGTTCGACACGGTGCTGCGGGACACGCCGAGGCGTTCGGCGATCGTGGCAAGCGTCGCCCGGTCACGTGTCACATCGCCAGCCTAATCACTCCTCGCGCCTTGTGTTCTAGATCGATCCAGAGTATTGTGATGAACATGACTGAATCGATCCAGAGAGCGCCCGAAACGACGCCCGGAACGACGTTCGAAAAGACGTTCGGGACGACGCTTTGCGCCGAGCGGACAGAATCATCGACGTCACAATCGAGTCGCGAGCTCGACTTCTGGCGATTCGCCGCCGAGCAGTACGGGATCTGGCTCGACGACGAGGAGTGGTGCGAGCTGGGCGAGCTCGACGACCACCTGCTCGTCGCCCGCCGCTTCTTCTGGCGGCTGTCGGACGCCGAGGTCCACGAACTGCTCAGCGCGGTGCCCGACGCGGGCGCCTGAGCCCTTTGCCGCTCATGCGCCGGTCGCGGGTCGGATCGCCTCCCAGGTCGAGAAGTGGTAGGGCGGCCGGATGCCCAGGTGGGTCGCCTGCGTGTCGTCCATGACGGGCTCGATCTCGTCGAGACGAACCGCCGCCGCGAGCTGATCGACGTGGAAGCCTTCCGCGGGCGACGGCGGGAACGGGCGCCGGCCGTGAAGCATCTCGAAGTAGCCGGCCGGGATGAGGACCCGTGCATCGAAGCCGGCGGTGCCCAGCATGTCGGTGAGATCCCATCCGAAGTTGAAGCACACGGGGGTGTTGTCCTCGTGGAACTCCGGAACGACCGGCACCGACGTCTGCCCGTAGACGAGTGGCACCTGCAGGTACATCCTGCCACCAGGTTTGAGAACGCGGTGGAGCTCACGCAGCGCCAGCGCCGTGTCGGGAACGTGCTCGAGCACGTGGGGCGTCAAGACGACGTCGAGTGACTCGCTCGGCAAGTCGATGGCCTGCAGATCGAGATCCAACTCGGATCGATGGGAGTTCGAGTCGAAGTCGCTGCACGTGTAGTCGAACCAGCGTCGCATCCGCTCCCGGTAGTGCTCGCCGAGCCGCGGACTGGTCTCGAGAACCCGGATACCGAACGGGTTCGGTGTGCGCCGCAGGAAGCACCAGAAGAGGAATCGATCGCGCGCGATCGAGCCGCACCGCGGACAGTTCGCCGACTCGCCGTCCTCGCGACCGAGAAACCGTTCACCCGTCCATCGACAGACGATGCACCACGCGCCGAGCGAACGCCCGGAGTCCGGCGGCATCACCCACGGCGGTGTCGTCGCCAGCCACCAGTCACCTTCCGCGGCGGCGAGTCCGAGGCGGCGGGCGATGGGACGCGTCGCGGTCCGCAGGCGCGGTGGCACGGCGCCCGACAGGGCGGCGAGTGAGCGGCGGAGTTTGACGGGGATGGACACCAACGTAGGCCGGTGGCCGCTGGTCAGCGATCGTCTGGGTCGTCGCCGGAGTACGGGACGGGGTGATCGCCACCTAATTCGGCGAAACGCTCGTTGAGCGCTACCGCGATCACGTCGCGGTTGTGGTCGTTGCCGATGAGCGCGCCGTACAGGATCGCCTCCATCTCCAGGGCGGTGCTCATTCCGCCGAGGGTGAAGTACCGCATCCACAGATCGGCGATCGAGAGCCCGACCTCACGGCGCGCCTGTTCGAGCACGTCGAGCCCCTCATCCACGGCGGATCATCACGAATCCGTGCCCGTTTCGTCGCCTGCCGACGCGACGATCTCACTGGCGTGGAGCAACACCGCGACCTCGGCCGCGCGGGCGCTGCGAAGGAGTGCTGCTGCAGCCTCGTCGGGGGTGACGTGCTTGCGCGCCATGAGCACTCCTTCGGCGCGGGCGATGGTCTCCCGGGCCCGCAGGCCGTCCAGGATGCGCCGGCCCAACTCGTCGTCGTCGACGTCGGCGCCGGCGTCGATCAGGATGCCCGAAGCCTGTGAGGCGAACAACGCCGCGAGCTCCTGCTGGCGGGGGCCGAAGGCGCGTTCGGAGTTGGAGTAGATGTTGAGCGCGCCGACCGGTCGCTCGGCGGTCATGAGGGGGGTCGACAGGATGCTGGCGATGCCCTCCTCGATGGCACGCGGGACGAAGTTCGGCCAGCGCTGCTCGTCGGCCAACGACTCGATGTGGAACCAGCGGCCCTCCGCCGCCGCCGCCAGACACGGCCCCTGACCGGTTGCGTATTGGTGGTCATCCATGCGCCGGACGGTGTCGTTGCTCGAGGCCACTGTCGCCAACCGGCCACCGCGTTGCAGCGTGACACTCACACCGTCGGCACCCGTGACGGTCGAACCGGCCAGCACGGTGACGAGGCAGAGCGCGGCGTCGATCACCGCGTCGTTGGGCTGGACGCCGACCCGAGCGAGGTCGGCGGACAGATCGGCCGCCTCGATGACGACTGCTCCGGAATGGTCGTCCGAGCGCTGCTCGGCGCCCAGCGCGGCCAGGGTCGGTGGCGACGCTTCGAGACGGACGAGCGCATCGACGCCCGTGATGCCGAGGACCCGGCATGCGTGGGCGGGCGTCGCCCGCAACGTGAGCACCCGGTTCGACGTCGCCAGGCGTGCCGAGACGTCGGCGATGACACCGAGCCCCGCCGCATCGATGAACGTGAGCGCCCAGAGGTCGAGGACGAGGTCGGCGTGGGTTTGGTCGACGAGCACACCCAACATCGCGCCGAGCGTTGGCGCCGTGAGCGCGTCGATGTCGCCGCGCACGGCAACGATCGAATGCTCGACGTGGAAGCTCACGCTGATCCCGAAGTCGCCGAACCGAACGGAGGTCACCGCCGTCGCTCCCCGGTCGTGGCGGACATCCCAACTATCGTGATCGTCGACAGCGGAGCTTCTTGCACGAGGTCACCTTCTGACACCGGGCGTCCGGAACGCCGAACACCTCGAGGAGCCCTCACTGTCGAAAGCGAATTCAATCTACCGCGGAGGACGTCGAGAACGCCTGGAAACCGAGAGCGTGCTGAAATAGGACGCGTGCCCGGTGCCGACGAGTTCATCGATCTCGAGAACAACCTCTCGCAGGTGGCGCTGGCCCTGTTCGAGGCCGGCAACGTTCGAGAGACACTGCAGCGGATCGTCGATCTTGCTGAGCGAGCGGTCGACGGCTGCGAGGCGGCCGGCATCCTCATCGTCGACGGCGGCAAGGTGACCACGGCAGCCGCGAGCAGCGCGCTCGTGGTGGCGATCGACCAGATGCAGATCGACGCGGACGAGGGGCCGTGTCTCGACGCGTCGACGAGCGGGTCGACGTACTACGCCGACGATCTGATCGACGACCCGCGCTGGGTCACGTTCGCCCCGTTGGCCGTGGAAGCGGGCATCCGCAGCGTGCTCGCATATTCGCTGTCTGCCACTCGGCCGAGCGCGCTCAACCTCTACTCGCGACTGCCGGCCGCCTTCGGAGCCACCGACCGCGCCCAGGGCCAGCTGTTCGCCACGCTCGCCCGCCTCGCGCTCGACTCCGCCGAGGAACGGGCCTCCGATGAGCAGCGGACCGGCAACCTCATCGAGGCCCTCCGCACCCGTGAGTTGGTCGGCCAGGCGCAGGGGATCCTGATGGAGCGCGAACGGATCACCGCCGATCAGGCGTTCGACGTGTTGCGTCGAGCGTCCCAGAACATGAACATCAAGCTCCGCGAGGTCGCCGCCAACCTGGTCGAGACGGGGGAGTCACCCGAGACCGGGCCGTCCCGACGCGGGTAGCGGTCCGGTCTGCATGCGGACCTCGGCGACCGCGTAGCCGTCGACACGGGTCACCGTGAACACGACTCCGGGAATGGTGATCGTGTCGCCTTCGATCGGGATCCGTTCGAGCGTGCCGATCACGAAGCCGGCGATGGTCTCCCAGTCGCCATCCGGAAGGGCGATGCCCGTGCGTTGGGTGAGCTCATCTGGCCGGAGGTGGCCGACGAGGCTGTACGACCCATCGCCGAGTCGGCGGCAGCGACGGTCGCGACGGTCGGTCTCGTCCTCGAAGTCGCCGATCAGCTCCTCGACGACGTCTTCGAGGGTGACGACGCCGCCGACCACACCGTGCTCGTCGACCACGACGGCGAGGTGTTGCCGACCGGTACGCATCTCGACGAGCAGGTCCTCGATGAGGCGATTCTCGTGGGTGACCGCGACCGCCCGCATCAGGTCGCGGGCGGTCGTCGTCGACCGCGGTCGGGTCGAGCAGCAGTACGTCCTTGGCGTGCACGAGGCCGACCACGCGGTCGAGGTCGCCTTCGTGGACCAGCACGCGGGATCGGCCCGAGGCGCGTACCGCGGCGGCGATCTCGGTGGCAGGTTGATCGGCAGCGACGGCGACGATGTACCGGCGGGGGGTCATCACCGCTGCCGCATCGAGCCCGGACAGCTCGAGGCTGCGCGCGAGCAGGCGGTGCTCGTCGGCGGCGATGTCGCCCTGGTTGGCCGACTCCTGGAGGAGCAGCAGCAGATCGGCCGGAGAGTGCGCCATCGCCAGCTCGTCCTGAGGCTGGACGCCAGCCGCGCGAACGAGGCTGTTGGCGATGATGTTGAGGAGCCGGATCACCGGGCGGACCACGAGCGCGAATCCCCGGAACGGCCCGGCCAGGGCGACGGCCGACGATTCGGGGTGCGAGATCGCCCACGACTTGGGCGCCATCTCGCCGACCACCATGTGGAGGAACACGACGATCGAGAGCGCGACCGTGAACCCGATGGCCCGCAACACGCTCTCCGGCACGTCGATGACGCCCGCGAGGGCGGCTTCGACCACGTGCGAGATCGCCGGCTCGGCGACGGCGCCGAGCAGCAGTGAGCAGATCGTGATGCCGAGCTGGGCGCCGGCGAGCATCAGCGAGAGCTCGCGGATGCCCGCCAGCGCGTGGCGGGCGCGGCGGTCGCCACCCGCGGCGAGCTGCTCGATCCGGGATCGGCGCGAGGCGAGGAGGGCGAACTCGGCGGCGACGAAGAACCCGTTGGCGGCGAGGAGAACGACTCCGGCCACGATCGCGGCCGCCGTGGTCATGACGCGTCGCCGCCGTGCTCGGGCACTTCACGGCCCGTGACGTCACCGTCGTCACCTTGGTCGCCGTGTTCGACGGGGTCGCCGGACTCGTCGGTCTCGATTGCCGTGAGCCGGATCGTGGTCACGGCCCAGCCGTCCATGGTGAGCACCTCGAGGATGGACTCGGCCACCTCGACGTGGTCGCCGACGGACGGAATCCGCTGCAGCCGGGCGAGGACGAGACCGGCGACGGTGTCGTAGGCGCCGTCGCCGGGCAGGACCACACCGGTGGCGCGCTCGATCTCGTCGATCCTCCAGGACCCGGGCACGATCCACGACCCGTCGGACTCCTGTCGGATCTCGAAAGCTGCCGGGTCGTACTCGTCGGCGATGTCGCCGACAAGCTCCTCGACGAGGTCCTCGAGCGTCACCACCCCGGCCGGCGCACCGTACTCATCGGCGACGATCGCCATCTCGGTCGCATCGCGGCGGAGGGCAGCCAGCACCGACCGCAACCGTGCGCTCTCGGGGACGACCAGCGCGGGGTGCGCCAGCGCACCGACGGTCGTGGTCCCGAAGGCGTCGTCGGCGATGTCGAACAAGTCCTTGGCGTGCACGACCCCGGCGACGCCGCCGTCGGCCGCCACGACCGGGAACCGCGAGTGGGCGGATGCCATCAGCCGCCGCAGGTCCTCGCCGTTGGCGTCCGACGTGATCGTGACGACCCGGTTCCACGGGACCATCGCCTCCGACGCGTGCAACGTGCCGAAGTCGATGGAGCGTTCCAGGAGCGCGGCCTGGCGCGTCGTCAACTTGCCGTGGGCCACCGATTCCTCGACGATCAAGTCGAGCTCCTCCACCGAGACGCCGCTGTGGAGCTCGTCGACGGGTTCGATGCCGAGCGCCCGCAACAGGCGGTTCGCCGACCCGTCGAACAACCGGATGAGCGGGGACGCCACCCGCAAGAAGACCAAGGTCGAGCCGGCGAGCGCCTTGGCGACCGGTTCGGGTTTGGCGATCGCCAGGTTCTTCGGGGCCAGCTCGCCGACCACCATCTGGGCCGCGGTCGCCAGGACGAACCCGATCGTCACCGCCACGCCGAAGCTGACGCTCTCGGGCACGCCCAGGGCACCGACGACCGGCTCGAGTGCTCGCCCGAGCGTCGGTTTGGCGATGAACCCGACGACGAGCGTCGTGACGGTGATGCCGAGTTGGGCTCCCGACAGCATGAAGCTGAGGCGCTTGTGGACCTCCACCGCCCGGGCGGCCTTGGCGTCGCCCGTCGACGCGGCGTCTTCGAGACGTCCCCGCCGCACGGCGACGAACGCGAACTCGGCCGCGACGAAGAGGCCGGTTGCCAGGATCAACGTTGCGACGGCCAGCAGCCCGAGGAACGTCAGCACCGGAGCTCCTCGCCGCTCAGTCGGTCATCTCCACGACGAATTCGCGGACGACGAATTCGCGGTCGAGAGGGCCCGGCGACAGGCCACGACTCGCATAGGTCAGCCATCGTAGAGGAAGCCACCGCAACCGCCCCGGAGGGTGCGTCAAGTCATCGGCGACGGCTCGAGGTCCTCGGTGCGGAGATCGCCGAACACGGACGCGACATCGACGATCGGGCCGTGGACATGGGGGTTGAAGAACTGCCAGCGATGCTTGCCCTGGCCCTTGGCGGCGTACATCGCGACGTCCTCCTCGCGATGGCGTGCCGTCAGCGGGCTGCTGCTCCGCTGGACGAAACGCCAGGGATGGTGGTGATGGTGCGGGTCTCGCACGACCAGGTTTCGACCGCCCGGCGCCTCGCCTGACAACTGGGAGGCCCCGCCCGCCGGTAGCTTGCGACGCGGTGTCCCCCGAGGTGCCGCCACCGATGTCAGTGGAGATGCGCACACGCGCGTTCATCATCCTCGGCCTGAGCGGACTGGCGGTCACCCAGCCGTTGCTCGACCTGTTCGGACAGAACCCCGAGTTCTTCGTCGCCGGCAACTACAGCCGGGCCCAGATCGTGTGGTTCGCGCTCCTGATCGTGTTGGTCCCACCCCTTGTCGGCATCGCAGCAACGGCGGGCGCGTCATTGATCAACCGCAAGCTCGGCACGATCGTTTTCGCCGTCGTCGTAACCGCATTGGCGACGGCGTTCGGCCTGGCCCTGTTGCGGACGCTGGGGCTCGATCAGGTCCTGGTCGTGCTGGTGCTGGCGCTACTCGTCGGTGCGGGCGTGGTCGTGCTGGTGCTCCGTACCCGCGGCACGCAGCTGTTCGTTTCGTACCTCGCCGTCGCCAACGTGTTGTTCCTCGCCTCGTTCCTGTTCTTCAGCCCGACGTCGGAGCTGGTCGCCGGTGGGTCGTCAGCTGACGTCGGGGAGGTCGACGTGCCCGCGCTCCGTGGTCCGGTCGTCGTGATCGTGCTCGACGAGTTCGCCGCGGCGACGCTCATGCGCGCCGACGGCTCGTTGAACGACGAGCGTTACCCCGGCTTCGCCGAGCTGGCGTCGGTGAGCACGTGGTTCCGCAACGCGTCGAGCCAGTACAACCTGACCCACCGCGCCGTGCCGTCGATCCTCGACGGCACGTTGGGTGATGATGACGACCTGCCGACGTGGGGTGACCATCCGCGCAACCTGTTCACGTTGCTCGGCCCGGACGTGCCGGTCCACCGCTACGAATCGGTGACCGACCTGTGCCCGCCGACGGTGTGCGAGCCGCCGCCGCGGCAGCCGCTCAGCCAGGCGATCGAGGATGCCTCGGTGGTGTACGGCCACCGGGTGCTGCCCGAGGATCTGCGCGACGGCCTGCCCGCCATCGACAACTCGTGGGGCGCGTACGGCGCCGAGGACGACGACGCCGACAGCTCGGACGAGCTGGTGCGCCAGGAGGTGGGCGCGGCCGCCGACGACGATGCGGGTACGTCGCTCATCGAGAAGGCATACGCGAAGTGGCAGGGGCTGAATGCCGACGAGCGCAGCCCGCTCGGCCAGGCGGGTGTGCTGCGCGAGATGACCGACGCCATCGACGGATCGCCCGCCGTGCACTTCGTCCACGTCGCCCTGCCGCACCGCCCGTGGGTGCTTTCCCGTACCGGCGTCGGGACCTCGTTCTCCCCCGAGCTGATCACCGACCCGGACGCAGCCGGCTACACGTTCGCCGCCCGCATGGAGTATCAGCTCCACAGCATGCAGGTCGGTGCCGCCGACACGCTCGTCGGCGAGCTGGTCGACCATCTGCGGGCCACGCCGGCGTGGTCCGACACGCTGCTCGTCGTGACGTCGGACCACGGCACCAACATCACGCCACCCGACATCGGCCGCATGAAGGTGACCGACGCCAACCGGGAGGAGGTGTATCGCGTGCCGCTGTTCATCAAGGTGCCCGGCCAGGTCAGCGGAGAGATCCGTGACGACAGCGCGCAGAACCTCGATGTGCTCCCGTCGATCGTCGACGTCCTCGGGGCCGAGGTCGACTGGGACTTCGACGGTCATTCCCTCTACGACGGGAGCACCGCCCACACCGCGCCCAAGGTGTCCACCGAGGTCGACGACGCGATCGCGATCGCCGAGCGGCGGCGCGACGACTTCCCCCACGGCGACGACTGGATGGCGCTGGCCGCGGTCGGCGACAACGGCGACCTTGTCGGCACGGCCGTCGCCGATCAGACGATCGGTGAACCCAGCGAGTGGAGCGGAGCGTTCGACCAGGCCGGCCAGTTCGACGACCTGCCGACCGACGACGGCGAGCTGCCGTTCGTGCTCGCCGGACGGGTGACGGGCGGGTCTTCGGAACCGCCCGAGCTGCTCGCCGCGGTGAACGGGACGATCGCTGGCGTGGTCGGTGGGTACCGGCGCGACGGAGACGGCTGGGCGTTCACGGGGTACGTCGCCGACCTCTACGTCGCCGGTCGCAACGACGTGGCGCTGTACGAGGTCACCCGCGCCGGCGACGAGGTCACCCTGCATCAGGCGACATGACGTCATCTGGCACGCAGTGTCGACGGGCCGATCAGGCCCGAGCCGGCGACCAAACGTGCATCGTTCCGCCGTGTGGGGAGCCGGCTCAATCGGAAAGGGTGTCGCAGTGGTACAGGGTGCGCGTGCCGCCGGCCAGGGTCTCGGATGACAGCACGGTGAACCGCGAGCGCAGGGCGCGTTCCCAGTTCTCGCGGTTGTAGGCATCGAACACGCCCGAGCGCTTGCGGGAGAGCAGGCGCGAGGCCATCACGTCGTCGTGGTGAGGGAACTCGACCACGAGCGGGGCTCCGAAGTCGGCGAGGAATCCGACGATCTCGTCGAGCGGGATGGTGTTGGTGAGCGCCAGGTGGTGGACGACCGCCAGGCACAGCACGAGGTCGGGTCGGACGCGCTCGACGAACGGTGGGCGCTCTCGTGAGCGCCACCCGAGTCCTGGCGAGGGGTCGGACAGGTCGAGCACCAGCGGGAGGACGCGTTGTTCTCCGTCGCGCCGAAGGTCGCGATACAGGCGATCGACGACGAGATCGTCGGAGTCCACGGCCACCACGAACGCGGCCCCGGCCTGCAGGGCGACCCGGGAGAACCGACCGTCGTTGGCGCCGAGGTCGAGCACCCGCTTCGGGGACCGGGCCACGACCGCGGCCGCGACGAACCGCTCCTTGGCGCCCAGATCCTCGAGGTCGTAGTGCGCCCGATCGGCGTAGTCCGACCACGTCGACTCCTGCTTGTCCCACTTCAGGCCGGCGATCGCCTTCTCGAGGTTCTTCAGCTGGGCATCGATCAGCCCAGGTCCGAACCCGGCCCGCTGCAGCTCGGCCTTGACGTCTCGTTCGCGGTCGGCGTCGGCGTACTTGCGCTCGGCACGGGCGTGCAGCTTGACGTGGGTGAAGACTCCCTTGGTGAACCGGCCCTCACCGCGCAGCAAGTCGGCCGCCGCGGTTGGCGAGATGCCGTGGACGCTGCCGCGCAGCAACGGCTGGAACGGCACGTCGCGCAACGCCTGGACGAGCAGTGGGTTGAGGAACAGTTCGCAGAACTGGCGATAGCCGGGCCATGGCTCGCCACCACGGAGGCGTTCGAACGAGCCGACGTCGATGAAGACCGGCTTGGTCCCGACGAACTGCACGTTGTACGCCGACGCGTCCTTGGTGATGAGCTTCTCGGTCAGCGCGCCGCGGGTCAGCCGGAGCTGCAACAGCGCCGCGTCGCGCAGCATCTCGAACGGCCACTCGTACGGGTACGACAGGACGTCGATGCGATCGTGGCGGAGCACGCCGGCCCACTCGCCGGGCAGCACGACGTCGTCGACGCGCTCGGTGCCGACGATGTCGCCGCCTGCCATGGCATCGCGGAAGAACGCCGACGCGGCGAGCTTCTCGAAGTCGGCCAGGGCCTCTTCCGACAAGCCCCGCCACACCCCGTCGTCGTCGACGAACACGCGCGACATCGGGTCCCGGAAGGACCCGGGGTCAGCTCGGCGCACCATTCAGGCAGGAGACGGGCTCGCAGGGGATCGACGACAACCCGTGGTCAGACTTCGGCGTCTGCCTCGGCGACGAGCGCGGCCCGTACCTCTTCGGCCTGGGCGCGGTGCTTCTTCGAGAACATCCCGAGGAAGCGATGCCAGTACATCTTGATGAGCACGAACAGGCCGGCGAAACCACCCGCGAACGCAGCCATGATCATGCTGCCGGTGCCGGGATCGAGATAACTGAGCATTCGCCCGACTGTAGCGCGACGTTCACCATTCGTTCCCTCGCCCGCAACCCACCCGTTCTGTCTGCTTCATCCGGGCTGTCGGTGAATCTGAGGCAGACAGAACGGGGGTTGGGGGTGCGATCATGGGGGATCGCGACGCCGACCGACCTCACACGATGCTCTGCCTCCGAGTTGCTGGAGTTGTACCGCCGCGGTGAAGCGTCCCCGGTCGAGGCGACGCGGGCGGTGCTGGAGCGGATCGACACGATCGACTCGCAACTCAATTCGTTCTGCCTGGTCGCCCACGACGAAGCCATCGTCTCGGCCACCGCCAGCGAGGCGCGATGGGGGCGCGGCGAACCGATCGGCCCGCTCGACGGCGTCCCGACGTCGATCAAGGACCTGATCCTCACCCGCGGTTGGCCGACGCGACGCGGCAGCCACACCGTCGACCCCGACCAGCCGTGGGACGTCGACGCTCCGGCCACCGCCCGGCTGCGCGACGCCGGCGCGGTGCTGGTCGGTAAGACGACGACGCCCGAGTTCGGCTGCAAGGGCGAGACCAACTCGTCGCTGACGGGCATCACTCGCAACCCGTGGGACCGGTCGAGGACGCCCGGCGGCTCGTCGGGCGGCACCGCCGCCGCGGTGGCCGCCGGTCTCGGTCCGCTCAGCGTCGGCACCGACGGCGCCGGCTCGGTGCGCATCCCTGCCGCGTTCTGCGGCAACTTCGGGCTCAAACCGAGCTTCGGCCGCGTCCCCGCCTACCCGCTGTCGCCGTTCGGCACGGTGTCGCACCTCGGCCCCCACACGATGAGCGTGCGCGACGCGGCGCTGATGATGAACGTTCTCAAGCAACCCGACGCGCGGGACTGGACGTCGCTGCCGCACGACACCTCCGACTACCTCGACGGCCTGGACGGCGGCATCGGCGGTCTCCGCGTCGCCTACTCCCCGACGCTCGGCTATGCCGACCGGGTCGACCCCGAGATCGCGGCCGCGGTCGACGTAGCGGCCGGCGAGTTG
This sequence comes from Ilumatobacteraceae bacterium, assembly GCA_963776935.1. Classification (GTDB taxonomy): domain Bacteria; phylum Actinomycetota; class Acidimicrobiia; order Acidimicrobiales; family Ilumatobacteraceae; genus JALOLG01. The sequence goes on from CAVZOP010000006.1 coordinate 340,251, forward strand.
GCGGGGCTCGGTGCGCGTGTCGAGATGGTCGACCCGGGGTTCTCCGACCCGTTGGAGATCACGACGGGGCTGTGGTTCACGGGCGCTTGGACGTTGTGGAACCAGCTCAGCGAGCAGCAACAGGCGGTGACCGATCCCGACTTCGCGGCCGAGGCGGCCCTCGGTTCGATGCTCACCAACCTCGATGTGCAACGCCTGAACGCCCGGCGCGGCGAGTTGGGATCGCACATGCGTCAGTTCATGGAGCGCTTCGATCTGCTGGTGACACCGTCCGTCGCCGTGCCGGCGTTCGAGGCCCGGCCGGCCGGCCATACGCCGCTCGATCCGGTGTCGATGCTCGGATGGACGCCGTTCTCGTATCCGTTCAACCTCACCCAACAACCGGCGTGCACGATCCCGTGTGGTCTGACGAGTGACGGGTTGCCGATCGGGCTGCAGTTCGTCGGTCCGATGTTCGCCGACGCCCTGGTCCTGCGCGCGGCCATGGCCTATGAGCAACGCCATCCGATCCCGCGCCCGCCGATCTGACGTGTCCGCCCCGATTTCCTCCGTTCTGTCTGCTTCAGACGAACCCGCAGCCCGTCTGAGGCAGACAGTTCGGGTTTTCAGACGGTGCACGACTGACGGCAGCGGCCACCGCGGGGATCGGTCGGGCACGCCGTCGCCTTGACACGAACGCAACCTGCTCGCGACAGTTAGGCTGTCCTAACGACGAGCCACCCGAGGACGCTCTCCCATGCGAAGGACAACCAAACTGGTGGCCGTGGCGCTGGCCGCATCGCTGGTGGTCGCGGCGTGCGGTGACGACGACGAGGCGTCCGACGCGACCTCCGTCGCCGAGTCGACGCCCGACACCGGAGGCCCGGGGACAGACGGCCCGGCGCCCGATGGCACGGCGCCGGATGGCACCCTCACGGTCTATTCGGGGCGCACGGAGGACCTCGTCGGCCCGCTGGTGGAGGAGTTCACCGCGGCCACCGGGATCGACACCGAGGTGCGCTACGGCGACTCGGCGGAGATGCTGCTGCTCATCGAGGAGGAGGGCGAGAACTCGCCGGCCGACGTGTACTACTCGCAGGGAGCCGGGTTCCTGGGTGAACTGTCGTCCGTCGGCGGCTTGGAGGTCCTCGACCCGGCGCTGGTCGACAAGGTCCCCGAGCAGCTCCGATCACCGGCGGGCGACTGGGTCGGGCTCTCCGGCCGGGCGCGCACCGTCGTCTACAACACCGACGAGCTCACCGAAGCCGACCTCCCCGACTCGATCCTCGACTTCACCGACCCGGCGTGGGACGGTCGCATCGGCTACGCCCCGACCAACGCCTCGTTCCAGGACTTCGTCACCGCGCTCCGCGCGCTCGAGGGCGAGGACGCCGCGCGCGCCTGGCTGGAGGGGATCCTCGCCAACGGGGCGATCCCGTACGAGAACAACACGCTCGTCGTCGAAGCGGTGGCGGCCGGCGAGGTGTCGGTCGGGTTCGTCAACCACTACTACCTGTACCGGTTCCTCGCCGAGGACCCGGACTATCCGGCTGCCAACAAGTTCTTCAGCGGCGGCGACCCGGGCGGGCTGATCAACATCGCCGGGGCCGGGATCATCGCCGGCACCGACGAACCAGAGCTCGCCACGGCGTTCATCGAGTTCATGCTGTCGGTCGACGCGCAGACGTACTTCGCCGAAGAGACGTTCGAGATCCCGGTGGTCGACGGTGTCGAACCGTCCGTCGAGCTGCCTTCGTTCGAGCCGTCCGAGCTGCCCGACTTCGACCTCAACCTGCTGCTCGACCTGCAGGGCACCATCGATCTGCTCACCGACGTCGGCGCGTTGTGACGGCCACACTCGAACGCGCACCGCGCCCGACGCTCGCCGAGCCAGCGCGTCCGAAACGACGCCCGGCCCGGCCCGACGCGCCCGTGCTCACGATGCTCGGGCTGCTCGTGGGACTGAGCGCGGCGCTGCCGTTCGGGTATCTGGTGTGGCGGGCGTACGAGCTCGGGTGGGACGAGACCTGGGAGATCATCAGCTCGGCCCGCACATGGCGATTGCTGGCCAACACGTTGCGCCTGGCGGTCGCCGTGACCGCCGCGGCGGTGGCGATCTCGTTGCCGCTCGCCTGGCTGACCACCCGCACCGACCTGCCGGGACGGCGGGCGTGGGTGATCCTCACCGCCTTGCCGCTGGCGATCCCCACGTACGTCGGGAGCTTCGCGATGATCGGCGCGCTGGGGCCACGGGGATTCGTGCAGGGCTGGTTGGAGCCACTCGGCGTCGATCGGCTGCCGTCGATCTACGGGTTCGGCGGAGCGTTCGTGGTGCTCACGCTGTTCACCTACCCGTACGTGCTGCTGCCGGTGCGGGCCGCGTACCGCCGGCTCGATCCGAGCCTCGAGGAGGTCAGCCGAACGCTCGGTCGAGGCTCGTTCCCCACGTTCATCCGCGTCGTCGTCCCCCAACTGCGCCCTTCGATCGTTGCCGGCGCGTTGCTCGTCGCGCTCTACACCCTGTCGGACTTCGGGGCGGTGTCGATGCTCCGCTACAACACGTTCACACGAGCCATCTACACGCAGTACCGAGGCGCCCTCAACCGTGGGTCGGCGGCCGTCCTCGGTCTGGTGCTCGTGGTGCTGACGATCGGCGTGCTCGCCGTCGAACAACGCTTCCGTGGGCGTGAGCACGTCCACCGCCTCCACGGTGGCGGCGCTCGCCACGCCCGTGTCGCGCGCCTCGGGCGCTGGCGGTGGGCCGCGCTCGGCGCGTGTTCGGCGCTCGTCGTGGTCGCACTCGTCGTGCCGATGGCGGTGATCGGCTACTGGTTGTGGCGCGGTGCCCGGGTCGGCGAGCCGTTGCTGCCGGCGGGTTCGCTCGTCGTCAACAGCCTGCAGGCGTCGACGTTCGGAGCGATCGTCACGGTGGCCGCGGCGTGGCCGGTGGCACTGCTCTCGGTGCGTCACCCGAGTCGTTGGTCGCGGCTCGTCGAACGGCTGTCGTGGTCGGGGCACGCGCTCCCGGGGATCGTCGTGGCCCTGGCACTCGTGTTCTTCGGGGCGCAACGGCTGCCGTGGGCGTACCAGACGATGGGGATGCTGGTGTTCGCCTACATGATCCTCTTCCTGCCCCAGGCGGTCGGCGCGATCCGCGCCTCGCTGCTCCAGGTCACTCCCTCGCTCGAGGAGGCGTCGCGGCTGCTCGGTTCCGGCCCGACGGCGACGTTCGCCCGGATCGTGCTGCCGCTGACGCGACCTGGCGTGGTGGCCGCGGGCGCGCTTGTGTTCCTCACGTGCATGAAGGAGCTGCCGGCCACCTTGCTGCTGTCGCCCACCGGGTTCGACACGCTCGCCACGCGGGTCTGGACCGCGTCGTCGGAGGCGTTCCTCGCCCGCGCCGCGGCGCCGGCGCTGGCACTGGTGTTGTTCTCGTCGCTCCCGATGGCCGTGCTGGTGCTGCGCGAGGCAGAGCGGCGCGGTCAGCCGGCTGGGAAGGCGACGGCCGACGACTCGTCGATCCGCACGCCGACGCGCTGACCGCGTGCGAATCGTGGGGGCCCGGGCGTCCGGCACCGCAGCCGGTTCCCGCCATCGAGCGTGACGATCGTGACGTGGTCGTGGCCGTAGTACTCGACCAGTTCGACGGTGGCGATGTCGCCTGGCTCGATCACGAGGTGTTCGGGTCGCAGCAGGACCTCGACCCGGCCGCTCGATGGCGCGCGCAACGCGACCTCGCCGATCTCGGTGGCGGCACGGTCGCCGCGGCCGTCGCCGTCGACGAGGTTCGCTTCGCCGACGAACTCGGCGACCCAACGCGTCGCGGGGTGGTCGTAGATCTCCGCCGGCGTGGCGTGTTGCTCGATCGCGCCGCCGTGCATCACGGCCACCCGGTCACCGAGGACGAACGCTTCCTCCTGATCGTGGGTGACGAAGATCGTGGTGATGCCGAGCTCCGACAGGAGCCGGTGCACCTCGGTGCGAACATGGACGCGCAACGTCGTGTCGAGGTTCGAGAACGGCTCGTCGAGCAGGATCGCGCGTGGGCGTGGCGCCAGTGCCCGGGCGAGCGCGACGCGCTGCTGCTGGCCGCCCGACAACGTGGCGGGCATCCGATCGCCGAGCCCGCCGAGGCCGACCATCTCGAGCGCCTCATCGACCCGGCCGGTGCGTCGTTCCGGCCGCCGTAGTCCGTAGCCGACGTTCTCGTGCACCGTGAGATGGGGGAACAGGGCCCAGTCCTGGAACACCATGCCGATGCGCCGGTCCTCGGGCCGAACGTGGGTGCCGTCGTCGCTGACGATCGTGCCGTCGATGTCGATGCGGCCGTGATCCAGCCGCTCGAGCCCGGCGATCGCCCGCAACAAGGTCGTCTTGCCGCACCCGCTCGGCCCGAGGAGCGCCAACGTCTCGTGGGCGGCGACGTCGATCGAGACCTGCCGCAGCACCTCGACGAGGCCGAACGACTTGACGGCCTCGCGGATCTCGATGCGTCCGTCGCTCACCGGGCAGAGGCTACGGGTCCGTCACTGCGGATTCGGTCGCGTCCACGGGGCCGTGCTGCTTTCATCGGCAGGGCCGAACATGCGAAGCTGGAGGAGACTGCGATCCGAACGGGGCACAGATTGCACGACGTAGATGATCGTCTCGCATACGTCGAGACGAAGGCGCCGCTGGTATTCGACGACATCGATTTCACGGTCCGCGACCCGCGCTGGGTCAGCACTGCACTCGCCGCCCCACTGGAGTACGCGCAGCGTGTCGAATCGGTCGTGGCCGCGCTCGGTATCGAGACGTTGATACCTCGGCACGACGAACGGGTGCAGAGGTTCCTGGTGGTGTGGACCGCCGATGAGGTCGGGCACGGCCTCGCCCTCGCGCAGCTGATGCGGCTGCTGGGGCTCACCCCGACGCCCGACAGCGACCCGACGCTGCCGTTCCACAACCACCTGGTCGGGGCGATGAGCCGCATGTCGTCGCGGATGCACCAGGTCGTGGAGGCGGTGTGGGGGACGGCCGGGGCGATGAACGAGCACTTGGCGATGGCGGCCTACGCGCGGATGGACGCGATGCTGCGCGAACGCAACGAGCAGGCGCTCCACGAGACCCTGTTCCGCCGGCTGCGGGCGCACGAGTCGGCACACAAGAGCTTCTACGCCGCCTACGCCGCCGACGTCATGGCCAGGATGCTCCCGTGGCAACGGCGGCTCGTTCGCCTCATCGTGCATCACACCTACAAGCCGGTCGGCGCCGGGTCGAAGCGCGATCGTCCTGCGTTCGCACGAACGGTCCGCGCCCTGGCAGGCGACGACTGGGAGGTGACGCTCGTGACTCCCGTCCAGCAGGTCGCCGAACGCCTGCTCAACGAGGGCCACGAGATGGATCCGTTCGTGCGCCGGGCGGTGCTGAACTGCCTCTCGACGGCGGCGTGATCACGACGGGCGCGGTGACGCCTGGGCGACGGCGGCGTGATCACGACGGGCGCGGTGACGACTGGGCGACGGCGGCGTGATCACGACGGGCGACGGCCTGGGCGACGGCCACACCGTGGCAGAACCGGTCGGCGGGGTCGAGCGCGACCTTCAGGGCGCCGAGGCGTGCGGTGTGCTCGGTCCCGAACGCCGACGCCGAGCGCTCCTGGCGCGCTCCGCTCAGTCGAGCTCGCCGGGGGGCGGGTCGGTCGCTGCCTCGATCGCTTCGTGACGGGCGCGGATGAACGGCATCGCCGCTGGATCGGTGTGGATGTAGAACTGCCGCGAGAGCACTGCGTCGTGGACGAGGTCGGCCACCTGATCGGGTTCGAGCCCGCCGAGCGTCATCTCGGCCAGCGCCTTGCGCAATTCGACCGACCGTGGGCTCTCGGGCTCGAACGGTGACGGCGCGACGTCCTCCGGCCGGTTGCGGGTGTTCTCGTTGATCCTGGTCTTCACGAACCCGGGGCACAGCACGGTGACGCCGACTCCTGGAGCGCGCTGGGCGAGCTCCCCGAACAGGCACTCGGAGAGCGCGACGACACCGTGCTTGGCGGTGTGGTACGAGGCCGGGACGACCGTGCCTGTGGTGAGTCCGGCCAGCGAGGCGGTGTTCACGATGTGGCCGTCGCCATGGGCCACCAGGTGGGGGGCGAACACTCGAACCCCGTTGATCACGCCCCACAGGTCGACGCCGATCACCCATTCCCAGTCCGACGCCGACAGCTCCCACGACGTCTTTCCGAACGGACCGGCGATCCCCGCGTTGTTGCACACGAGGTGGGCCCGACCGAACCGCTCGATCGCCGCAGCGAGCAGCCCTTCGACGTCGTCGAGGCGGCGGACGTCGACGCGCAGTCCGAGCGCCGCGGCGCCGGTTGCCTCGACGGTGGCGACCGCGTCGGCGAGCGCCGGTTCTTCCACGTCGGCCAGTACGACGTTCATCCCGGCCTTGGCGAAGCGGACGGCCAGGCCGAGCCCGATACCTGATGCCGCTCCGGTGATGACCGCTGTCTTGTTCTCGAGATCGTCCACCCCCCATCCTTATCGCATGCTCGACGAGAACGGCTCGATGGGATGGAACGGATTGGGTGTCGGCCTCTCGAACCTGTGGCGGATCGCCGACGGCGAGAGTCGTTCGATCAGCCCCGAGAACTTCACCGGCGAGAAGGGCCGCGGTGGGATGGCGACCGCGGGCACGGGTGCCGAGCCCGGTCGCGACCTCGGGCAGGGGTGGAAGATCTCGCCGTCGGTGGTGATCGAGCCCGGTGCCGAGTTCGTGCTCGCCGACATCCGCGGCTCCGGGGCGATCCAACACATCTGGCTCACCCCGACCGGAGGATGGCGCAACCAGGTCCTGCGGATGTTCTGGGACGACGATCCGCAGCCGGCGGTCGAGTGCCCGATCGGTGACTTCTTCGGGCTCGGGTGGGGCGAGTACGCCCACATCTCATCGCTCGCGGTCTGCGTGAACCCCGGCAGTGCCTTCAACTGCTACTGGGAGATGCCGTTCTCGTCGCGTGCTCGGATCACGATCACCAACGAGTCCGAAGCGGACCGTCGTCTCTACTACCAGATCGACTACACGCTGTGTGAGGTGCCGTCCGACGCCGCCAGGTTCTGCGCCCAGTTCCGACGCGTCAATCCGTTGCCCAAGGGCGACGTCGTCACGATCGTCGACGGCGTGCGAGGGCGAGGGCACTACGTGGGCACGTCGTGCTCGTGGGGTGTCAACAACAACGGCTGGTGGGGGGAGGGCGAGCTCAAGTTCTACCTCGACGGCGACGGTGAGTTCCCGACGATCTGCGGCACCGGCACCGAGGACTACTTCGGCGGTTCGTACAACTTCGACATCGGCGGGCGGTACGTCGAGTTCACGACGCCGTACGCCGGGATGCCGCTGGTCGTGCGACCGGACGGCACGTACCGGTCGCAACAGCGTTTCAGCCTCTACCGCTGGCACCTCACCGATCCGATCCGCTTCCGGTCCGATCTGCGCGTCACGATGCAGGCACTGGGATGGCGGCGCGGCGGGCGGTACCTGCAACTGCAGGACGACATCTCGACGGTCGCCTACTGGTACCAGACGCTGCCGCTCGCGGCGTACCCGCAGCTGCCGGACCGGGAGGCCCGGGAGATCATCTGACCATCGGCGGCGCGGGCACGGCGATGTCCGTGCCAAGCTTGGGCATGGTCCTGCGACGGACAGGCCGATGAGCGGTCCGGTCACGCCCGTCGACGCCCCGCTCGACCGAGGAGGGACGCCGCCCGAGGATCATCCGTGCGTCGAGCTCACGCCCAGCCACGAGACGCGGGTCGGTGAGTTGCGGGTCCGCCGGGCGTTGCCCCGGCGAGCTCGCCGAAGTGTCGGAGCGTGGTGCTTCCTCGATCACATGGGACCAGCAGCCGTCACCGAGGAGCGCGGTGTCGACATCGGACCGCACCCCCACATCGGGCTGCAGACGGTGACGTGGTTGTTCGACGGTGAGATCCTCCACCGCGACAGCCTCGGTTCCGAGCAGGTGATCCGTCCCGGCCAGCTGAACCTGATGACCGCCGGCCGCGGCGTCGCCCACGCCGAGGAGGCGACGGGCCGGTACCGCGGCGAGCTCCACGGCATGCAGCTGTGGGTCGCTCAACCGGACGCGACGCGCGATGGTCCAGCGGCGTTCGAGCACCATGCCGACCTCCCGGCGCTCGAGCTCGAGCATGGCGTCGCGACGGTCATCGTCGGCCATGTCGGCGATGTCTCGTCGCCCGCCAGGCGCGACAGCGACCACGTCGGGATCGAGCTCGACCTCCGTCGGGGTACGAGCGTGGTGCCGCTCGACCCGATGGCCGAGTACGCGCTCGTGATCGCCACCGGCGCGATGCGCGTCGGTGTCCGTGATGTCGAACCCGGCGGTCTCGCCTACCTCGGCACCGGGCGCGACGAGGTGGCGCTGACCATCACCGCTCCCGCGCGCGGGTTGCTGATCGGCGGGATCCCGCTCGACGAGCCATTGCTGATGTGGTGGAACTTCGTCGCTCGCACGCGCTCGGAGATCTCCGAGGCGTACGACGACTGGACCGCCGCCAGCGAGCGCTTCGGCACCGTGAACTCGCGGTTGCCACGGATCCCGGCCGACCCGCCGGTGTGGCACACCCAGCGCCCGATCAATCCTCGAGAATGAATCGGGGACCGGGACCGCGCGATGCGGCTTCGTCGTCGGGGTTGGCGAGCTTGCAGTAGCCGAGCGTGAGGCAGCCGCAGCCGATGCAGCCGTCGAGGCGATCGCGCAACCGCTCGAGCATGCGGATCTGGGCATCGAGGCGGGGACGCCACGAGGTGGAGAGGCGCTCCCAGTCCTTGTGGTTCGGTGTCCGGTTCGCTGGGAGCGAGGCCAATGCGACCCGGATCTCGTCGAGCGTCAGGCCGACCTGCTGGGCGACGCGGATGAACGACACTCTCCGCAACGTGTCGCGGGTGTATCGCCGTTGGCCGCCCGTTGAGCGGGTGGCGCGGATCAGGTCCTCCGCCTCGTAGTAACGGAGCGCCGACGGGGCGACACCGGTGCGGTCGGCCAGCGCCCCGATCGTCAACGTGTCCATCGCCCGGTGTCCATGTGACGAACGCTACGCACGAAACACCTTGACTTCAAGTCAACTTTAACAACTACCGTGGGCAAGGGACGCTCGGAACCGGCCGCGCGACCGACGGGAAGGACCATGACGTGACCGACGTCAGCATGTGGATGGCGCTCGAGAGCGCGATGCAACAAGACGGCAAGCACCGTCGATCCGTGAGCCGCCAGACATTGCGGCGGGTGGCGGCGTTCGCCAGGCCGCACCTGCGCACCATCGTCGCCTTCCTCGTCCTGGCCACCGGATCCGCGGTGCTCGGCGTCGCCGCACCCGTGCTGGCCGGGCGCGCCGTCGACGCGATCGTCGAGAACCGTGCCACATCGACGGTGGTCGGGTTGGCGGTGCTGATCGGCGTGATCGCCCTCGTCGACTCGATCGTCGGCCTCCTCGAACGGCTCCAGTCGTCGCGACTCGGCGAGGGGCTGATCCTCGATCTGCGCCGGCGGGTGTTCGAGCACGTGCAGAGCATGCCGATCGCGTTCTTCACGCGAACCCACACCGGGGCACTCGTCAGCCGGCTCAACAACGACGTGATCGGAGCGCAGCGGGCGTTCACCTCGGCGCTGTCGGGCGTCGTCACCAACTTCATCGCACTCGTCCTGACGGCGGCCGTGATGTTGAGCTTGTCGTGGCAGATCACGGTGCTGGCGCTGGTCCTGCTCCCGATCTTCGTGATCCCGGCCCGCCGGGTCGGCGCCAAGGTGGGCGCCCTCGAACGTGAGGCCACCGAGCACAACGCGGCGATGACGTCGCAGATGACCGAACGCTTCTCGGCTCCGGGAGCGACGCTGGTCAAGCTGTTCGGCCGCCCCGCCGACGAGGCGCGCGAGTTCGGTCGCCGTGCGCAGCGCGTGAACGACATCGGGATCCGGTCGGCGATGGCGATGGTCGTGTTCCTCAGGGCGCTGACGCTGGTCTCCGGCCTGGCCCAGGCGTTGATCTACGGGCTCGGCGGATACCTCGCCCTGGAGGGCAACCTCGATCCCGGCACGGTCGTCACGATGGCGCTGCTCCTGAACCGGCTCTACGCGCCGCTGACCGCGCTCGCCACGGCCCGCCTCGACGTGGTGACCGCGCTCGTCAGCTTCGAGCGGGTCTTCGAGGTGCTCGACATCGAGCCGATGATCGTCGAGCGTTCCGACCCCGCAGACGTGCCCGACGGACCGGTGGCGGTCGAGTTCGACCACGTCCACTTCAGCTATCCCACGGCGAACCAGGTCTCGCTCGCCTCGCTCGAGGAGGTCGCCGTCCTCGACGACAATGCCGCCACCGAGGTGCTGCACGGGGTGTCGTTCCGGGTCGAGCCCGGACAGACGGTCGCACTGGTCGGGTCGTCAGGGGCGGGCAAGTCGACGATCGCGTCCCTCGTGCCGCGGCTCTACGACGTCGGTGAGGGTGCGGTGCGCTTGTCGGGGACCGATGTGCGTGACCTCTCGTTCGAGTCGATCCGGGCGACGGTCGGCGTGGTGACCCAGGACGGCCACCTGTTCCACGACTCGATCCGAGCCAACCTGCGCTACGCCGCTCCGGACGCGACCGACAGCGAGCTGTGGGACGCGATCGACAGCGCCCGCCTCGGCGACCTCGTGCGCTCGCTCCCCGACGGGCTCGACACGGTCGTCGGCGAGCGCGGCTACCGGCTCTCGGGCGGTGAGCGCCAGCGTCTGACGATCGCCCGATTGCTGCTGGCCAAGCCACGGGTCGTGATCCTCGACGAGGCGACCGCCCATCTCGACTCGCAGTCGGAGGTTGCCGTCCAAGAGGCACTCGTCGCCGCCCTCGAGGGCAGGACTGCGCTCGTGATCGCCCACCGGCTGTCGACGATCCGGGCCGCCGACGCGATCCTCGTGATCGACGCCGGACGGGTCGTCGAGCGCGGCACCCACTCCGAGTTGCTCGCCGCCGGCGGCCGGTACAGCGAGCTGTACCACACCCAGTTCGCCACTTCTGATTCGGCGGCGAAGCGGCTGACGCCGCCGCCGCCGGACCGGGGCTTCGATTCTGAACGACGGGTCCTGGACCCGATCGAGCGCGCTGCGAGACGCTTAACGCCTATTGCACGCGTTATAGCGCGCGTTGCCGTCAAGGCGGAGTGGCGGGCGGCCGATACGTAGCGGCACGGACGGTTGCGCCCGCGCTGACGCGCATGGAGAACGAGCCGATGGAGACCGAGCAGGAGGGTGCGGCTCTCGATCCCGCCGCCTCCAGCCAACCGGTCTCGGATCGGGTCCCGAACGGCGTGGCCACCGTCCGGAGTTCGACTGAATCGAATCTCGAGCTGCTGGCGGGCCGCAACCACTACCGCCGCGTCGTGCAGGCGCTCAGCGAAGGTGTCCTCGTCCAGGATCGGTCCGGCACGATCCTGAGCGTCAACCACGCGGCCGCCGAGATCCTCGGCATGGACGTGACGACGCTGCCCGGGCACAGCACCGCAGGAGTCCCGTGGGACATCGTCGACGAACACGGGGTTGCGGTGGCGCCCGGGGATCGGCCGGGACGCCGGTGCATCGAGACCGGACAGCCGTCGATCGACGAGGTGTTCGGCTTGCATTCGCCCGGCCACCCAATGAAGTGGATCGAGATCGACGCCCGCCCGCTGTTCCTCACGGGTGAGGCCTTGCCGTACGCCGTGGTGTCGACCGTGCGTGACATCACCGCTCGGGTGTTGGCCGAGCGCGCCGTCGCCGCCGCTGAGCACCGCCATCAGCTGGTGCTCGCCAATGCCGCCGAGGGCTACCACGTCGTCGACACCAACGGGATGGTGCTCGAGGCGAACCCTCTGGTCACCGCCGCGTCGGAGCTGGTCGATGGCGGGCGGCTGACCTTCCACCACCTCGACGCCGCCGATCGTCAGACCATGCTCGACGTGTTGGCGAAGGTGCTCGAACAGCCTGGCGTGACCGTCCACGCCGATGTCAACGTTCGCCAGGCGTCAGGCGAGGACTGCTGGCTCGAGTTCAGCGTCACCAACCACCTCGACGACCCGGCGGTCGACGGCATCGTCTTCAACCACCGTGACGTCACCGCCCGCCGCGCCGCCGAGTACTCGATCCGCTTCCAGGCCGACCTGCTCGACGCCGCCGGTCAGGCCATCATCGGCACCGACCGCCGCGGACGGATCATGTTCTGGAACAAGGCGGCGACGCGAATCTACGGGTTCACCCGCGACGAGGTCGTCGGTCGCTTCGTCCCGCACGTCGTCCCGCCGGTCGACAGTGACGCCCAGATGGTCGAGCTGACCGCCTGCCTCGCCCGTGGCGACACGTGGTCGGGTGACCTGTGGATCCGCTGCAAGGATCGCACGCTGGTCCAGGTGTTCATGACCACGACCCCCGTTCGCGATGCGGCCGGCGAGTTCCTCGCCGTTGTCGGTGTGTCGACCGACATCACCGAACGCAAGCTGGCCGAGAGCGAGCTCGCCCGGCTGGCGTTGCACGACCCGCTGACCGATCTCCCGAACCGGCTGCTCCTCGTCAACCGGCTCGACGAGCTCCTGGTCCGGCGCGAATTGCACGGCGACGCGGTCGTCGTGCTCTTCATCGACCTCGACCGGTTCAAGGTCATCAACGACGGGATCGGGCATCAGACCGGTGACGAGGTGCTCCGGGCCGCCGCCCAACGTCTCGCCGCGGCGTTCCCCGACGAGTTCATCGCTCGCTTCGGCGGAGACGAGTTCGTCCTCGTGCATTCGGCGCCGACCTGGATCGACACCGACGTGCTGGCGGCTCGCGTCCACGCCGTGTTCGAACGACCCATCGCCGTCAACGGCTACGAGCTGTTCCTGACGGCGAGCGTCGGCGTTTCCCACGCCACGGATCACGACACGAGCGAGACCCTCCTCCGCGATGCCGACTCGGCCATGTACGAGGCCAAGGATGGCGGACGGTCACGGACCACGGTGTTCGACGAGACGTTGCGCGAGCGGGCCACGCGTCGCCTCGACTGGGAGAACTCGCTGCGCCACGCACTCGATCGGACCGAGTTCCGGCTCGTGTACCAGCCCGTCGTCGCATTGTCCGACGGCGCGCCGGTCGGCTTCGAGGCGCTGCTGCGATGGGACCATCCGACGCTCGGCGCCGTCAGCCCGGCGGACTTCATCCCTGTCGCCGAGGACACCGGGAGCATCGTCGAGATCGGCGCCTGGGTCATCGCCGAGGCCGTGGGCCAGCTCGGGACGTGGGACCGCGAGCTCGGCATCGACGACCTGTGGATGACCGTGAACGTGTCGACCCGACAGCTGGCGACGCCGTCGCTCGTCGGGATCATCCAGGCGGCGCTGACCGAAGCGGGCATCGAGCCGGGCCGTCTCCACCTCGAGATCACCGAGACGGCATTGATCCTCGACGACGACCGGTCGCTCAAGACGCTGCAAGCGCTGCGCGACATGGGGGTCAGATTGGCGATCGACGACTTCGGCACCGGCTACTCGTCGCTCACGTATCTCAAGCAGCTCCCGATCGACGTGCTCAAGATCGATCGGTCCTTCGTCGACGGGCTCGGCACCGACCCCAACGACACGTCGATCGTGCGCATGATCTTGAGCCTCGCGTCGGCACTCGACCTCACCGCGATCGCCGAAGGTGTCGAGACCCAGCTCCAGCTCGATGCCCTCTGCGAGTACGGATGTGAGCTCGGCCAGGGGTATCTCTGGAGTCCGGGACTGCCGGCCGACGAGCTGGTGGCGTGGCTCGATCGCACGGCCGCCTACGCCCGCAACCGATGATGGGGACTTGACCAGCAGCACGGGGCGCTACGACGTGATCGTCGTCGGTGGTGGCATCGTCGGTCTGGCGACCGCGTTCGCATTGCACCGCGCCGACTCCAAGCGCCGGCTCGCCGTCGTCGAGCGGGAAGCCGCGCTCGGGACGCACCAGTCCGGCAACAACTCCAACGTCATCCACTCCGGGCTGTACTACGCGCCCGGCAGCCTCAAGGCCAAGCTCGCCGTGCAGGGCAACCGAGAGACGGTCGCGTTCTGCCGCGCCCACGATCTTCCGTACGAGGTGTGCGGCAAGGTCGTGGTCGCCACGTCGACCGGTGAGCTGCCGCGGATGGCGGAGCTCGCACGCCGCGGCCGCCTCAACGGTGTCGAGGTCGAGGAGCTCACGCTCACCGAGCTCGCCCGGTACGAGCCGAACGTACGGGCGATTGCCGCCCTCCACGTGCCGTCGACCGGTATCTGCGACTTCCGTCTCGTCACCGAGCAGCTGGGGAGCTTGCTCGCCGACGCCGGCGTCGACATCCACACCGACCACCCGGTGGACTCTGTCGCCCGGCGTGGTGACGACGTGGTCGTCCGTGGACCATGGGGCGAGATGCTGGCAGGGCGGGCGGTGGCGTGCGCCGGGCTGCGCTGCGACGAACTGGCGAGATCCTCGGGCGCCGATCCGCAGGTCCGCATCGTCCCGTTCCGGGGCGAGTACTCGAACGTGCGTGAACCGGCCGCCGGCCTCGTTCGCGGTCTCGTCTATCCGGTCCCCGACCCGGCGTTCCCGTTCCTCGGCGTGCACGCGACCCGCGGGATCGACGGCCACGTCCATGTCGGCCCGAACGCCGTGCTGGCGCTGGCGCGCGAGGGGTACTCGTGGCGCATCGTGAAGCCGCGTGAGCTGGCTCGCACGCTCGCCTACCCGGGCCTCCTCCGCCTGGCGCGCAAGCACTGGCGGTACGGGCTCGGCGAGGTCCACCGATCGTTGTCACGAACGGCGATGGTGAAGCAGCTGCAGCGGATGTTCCCGGACATCCGCGCGACCGACCTCGAACGGGCGGGAGCCGGCGTCCGCGCCCAGGCCGTGCGCCGCGATGGCGGGCTGGTCGACGACTTCTTGTTCGTGCAGAACGATCCGGCGATCCTGCACGTGCTGAACGCGCCGTCGCCGGCGGCCACCGCGGCCTTGCCGATCGGGGTCGAGATCGTGCGCCGCCTGACCGGCGAACACGTCCCACCGTTCGAATAGGCCGAACGGTCTTCGACCGGCCCGACCTTCAAACGGGTGCTCGACCGGGCGGTCACCGCCCACGTCGCCAACGAGCATCGTCTCCTGTCGGCACTCGACGAGCGTGATGCGCGCGCCCTCGATCGCGTCAGCCGCAAACTGCTGGCGTCGCTCGAGCCGTCCGGCGACTGATCAGCCGGGCTCGGCTTCGTGCCCGGCCGGGCGACGCAGGCCGCGGTAGGCGTGCCCGGCGTCCATCTCGCCCGTCACGACGCGATAGATCGCGTCGTGCACCGGCAGGTCGAGCTCGTACCGCTCGGCCAGGTCGTGCGCCGTCACGGCGGTCTTGAGGCCCTCGGCCACCATGTTCATCTCGGACGTGATGTCGGCGAGCGAGCGCCCGGCACCGAGCTGCTCGCCGACCGTGCGGTTGCGGCTGTGCGGGCTGATGCACGTCGTGACGAGGTCGCCCATCCCGGCCAGCCCGGCGAACGTCACCGCCTCGCCGCCCATCGCCACGCCGAGCCGGGTGAGCTCGGCCAGGCCTCGCGTCATCACCATCGAGCGGGTGTTGTCGCCGACGCCGAGTCCCTGGGCGATTCCACAGGCGATCGCCACGACGTTCTTCAACGCGCCGCCCAGCTCGCAGCCCACGACGTCGTGGTTCGTGTAGATGCGGAACACACCGCGACGCATCACGTGTTGGAGGGCGCGCGCCACGGCGAGGTCGGGCGTCGCGATCACACTTGCCGCGGCCTGGCCGCTCATGATCTCGCGGGCGATGTTGGGTCCGGTCAGGGCGGCCGCCGGATGGCCCGGGATCACCTCGGCGATGACCTGCGTCATGCGCAGCAGCGACCCCTGTTCGAGGCCCTTGGCGAGGCTGACCACCGGGATCCATGGATGGATCCAGGTCCGCGCCTGCTCGAGCGTCGTGCGGAACGCCGTGGTCGGGACGCCGACGATCAGCAGCTCGGCCTGGGCGACGGCCTTCTCGAGGTCGGCCGTCGCCAGCAGGTTCTCCGGGAGCTGGAAGCCCGGCAGGTACGCCGAGTTGGTGTGCTCGCGCTCGATCTCCTCGGCCGTGTCGGGGTTGCGCGCCCACAGCATCGTCTGGTGGCGGCTGGCCAGCAACGTCGCCACCGTCGTCCCCCACGACCCCGCTCCCAACACCGTCACCTGCACGCCCGCCAGGCTACGCGACAGCCCAACCACCCCGTTCTGTCTGCTTCAGACTGCCCGTGGGCTCATCTGAGGCAGACAGAACGGGTGGTGTGGGGCTGATGGCTACTCGGGCGGGTCGAAGGAGGTTTGGTCGATCAGGCGGACGTTGACGGTCTCGCCGGCGCCGGGCTTGAGGTAGGAGGACTCGGCGTCGGGGTTGTCGGGGTCGAGATCCCAGTTCCTGACGACCCGGTCGATCCCGAGTGCGTAGACGGTGAGTCGTCCATCGGGCTCGATGTGCACGCGGAGGAAGTTCTTGTAGTTCTCCTCGCGGATGGCCGAGAACACCTCGTTCTGGTGGCACCCCAGCAGGGTCAGGGCGAGCAACAGGTACAGGCCGATGGCGACGGACCCACAGATCGCCCCCACGACGGCGATGAACACGACGACGAGCGTGACGTACGCGAACCCGTCGGCGAATTCGAAGATGCGAGTCGCGACCCACGCCACGGTTGCCGCCGTGGCGATGTGGAGGACGGTGTGGAACGACCCCATCGCCAGCTTGGCGCCGAGTTTGGCCCACCGCGCCCGAATCGACGCCGGTGGTTTGGCGAAGCCGGTCAACAGGCCGAACAAGGTGAGCACGACGACGAGCGTCAACGGGTTCCGCAGCCGTCCGAGTGCCAGCTCGAACCACGTCCACCCGGTGGCGGCGGCCTCGAAGTCCGATGACCCCGTCTGGAAACTGCGCAGCCCGAACTGGTTGGCCATGAACAGCAACACCTGCAGGATTCCAGGGACCCACATGAACGACGGGTTCCTGAACGGCAGCGCCAGCACCTTCCAACCGAGCCGGCGCGACGTCGCCGCATCCGGGTAGCACCGTTTCAGCTCGTGCCTCGAGAGATCGCCGTCGGGCGCGGTCGGGACGGCCACCTCCTTCTCCAACGTGTGGGTCGCCGACAGGAACGCCCCGCCGCCACCGGCGGTGATCTTCTCGCGCCCGGTGTCGGACCGGTAACGGGCGTAGTGGTGCGAGTCGCCCGAGATCATCAGCACCGCCTCGCAACGGTTGGGCACCAGATTGCGCTCGACGTAGGCGAGGTTGCGGTAGGCGTCAGGCTCGTGGCCTTCGGCCCAACTCGGCTTGGCGGTGCACAGGATCAGCCGATCGCCGGCCTTGATCTCCGTGCCGACGTCGCGGAAGTAGCGGATCTGTGCCGAGTCGAGATAGGCATCGGATTGGATGTCGATCCCCCAGAGCCACCAGCGCCCGGGGAGCGCGGCCGCGAAGTAGCTGCGGGTCTGCACGCTCTGGCGGCCACCGATCCACGCTTGCTGCCCGAACACGCGCATGAACCCGGTGAGCCCGTCGTACCAGTCGTGGTTGCCGGGGATCGCCAGCAGTCGCGGGTGCGCGTCACCGGCGGGCGACGCCGGCGGGTCGGTCCAGGGGAGCGCCGCCTTGTACGGGCCGACGAACCGGTCCTGGTAGTCGTCGATCCGGGCGACCGGATACACCTCGTCGCCGCCGAAGATCACGAGCCGGCCGCGCGGCAGCGTGAGCTGCTCGGGCACCGGCGCCGCGTCCGCGGCGCTGGCGGGCACCGTGAGCTCGCGTTGCGAGACCGCCCACGCGACGGTGTACGTGGCGTTGAAGCCATCACCGCTGTCGGCGACGAAATCGAACCAGATCTCGCCGTCGGCGCGCGCGTCGAGTGTCAGCCCGGCCGAGAACGCGGACTGGAGCTCGCGCTTGTCGAGGTAATCGCCGAAGGCACCGGCGAGCACGACCTTGATCCCGGAGCGCGCGAGCACACTCGGGCTGAACCAGCGAACCGCGGGACGCTGCTCGAACTGCAGCTGATCGAGCGAGGTCGGGCGAGCGTCGGGCTTGTACTCCATCTGACGAGCGAGCTATACCGCGTCGGGGAAGTCGCCCTTGGCGATGATGTACCACACGGTCGCGGCCCACATGATGGTGACCGTGATCCAGCGGATGTTGTTCAGCATCATCCACTTCTTCAGCAAAGGAACAAGCGTCATCGTGTCCGGGACGCCGGCCTTTATCGTGCGGTTGACCGGGATGATGTGGATCCAACCGACATATGTGCTGACGGCGATTCCGGCGAATGCGATCAGCGTCGCCACGAACGTTTGACCGTCACCCCATTCGGTGATCACCATCACGATGCCCGAGAAGAACATGATCGGTACGACGACGAGAAAGAACCGCGTCGCTGCCGACGTGGGGACGATGAAATGGTCCTGGACGTTGTCGACGGTCATCGACGCCCAACTGGGATAGAAGAAGAAGCGCAATGACCACATCACACCGCAGTAGATCGTTGCACCGAACAGGAAGTAGACCACATTGATGGTCAACAGCGTTTCGCGCATGGAATGACCTCCTCGGGGTCGAGCAGAGCGTAGCTCTCCGCTCCGTTCACGATTCCGCTCATTGAGCCCGCCACAACTCGGCAGCCTCACGGGCCCGTTCTGGCAGGAACTACAGTTCGTCGATGCTCGGTCGGGACAGCGACGGAGCACTCGACACCGTGATGGGCCGGAGGTGACGATCGTGTCGCAGACCGAGAATCGTCGTGCACGCAGCGGCACGCAGACGCGGTCGCAACCCGGTCCGCTCTTCATGGGTGACTTCGACGACGACGACTTCGACGTGGTGGTCATCGGGTCGGGCTTCGGTGGGTCCGTGTCGGCGTACGAGCTGGCGTCACGAGGTCTTCGCGTGTGCCTGCTCGAACGGGGCAAGGCGTTCCCGCCGGGCTCGTTCGCCCGCACACCGTCGGAGATGGCCCACAACCTGTGGGACCCGAGCGAAGGCCTCCACGGCATGTTCAACGTGTGGTCGTTCAAGGGGATCGACGCGCTGACGGCGAGTGGGCTCGGAGGCGGGTCGCTGATCTACGCCAACGTCCTGTTGCGCAAGGATCCCAGCTGGTTCGTGCAGCACCATCCGTACCGCAAGGACGTGACCGAGAAGTGGCCGATCTGCTACGAGGATCTCGAACCGCACTACAGCCGCGATCGAGAAGTTCCTCGACGTGCAGACGTTCCCGGACGCCGCCGACATCCCGAAAGCGGCCGCGATGCGGGACGCGGCGCGCCAGATCGGAATGGCTGACGCGTTCCACAAGGCACCCTTGGCCGTGCGCTTCGTCGGTCCGGGTGGCACGTTCAACCCGGGTGAGCCGCTCGAGAGCACCGAGTACCCGAACATCTTCGGTGCCGGCGGGAAGGCACGCCGGACGTGCCGGCTCTGCGGCGAGTGCGACGTCGGGTGCAACGACGGCGCCAAGAACACGCTCGATCACACGTACGTGTCGGCCGCCGCCCACCTCGGTGCGGTGATCTCGATCCGGTCGGAGGTGACCGCGCTGCGCCGCGGCGCCGGCGGTTTCGAGGTCGAGTTCATCGTGCACGATCCCGAACGGGAAGGGCACAAGACCGACACCGACGCGTTGTGGCCGCGTGTTCTGCGGACGCGTCGTGTCGTCGTCGCCGCCGGTGCGATCGGCTCGACCTATCTCCTTCTCCGCAACCGAGCGTCACTCGGCATCTCGACGCCCGCTCTCGGCACCCGGTTCTGCGGCAACGGGGACCTCCTCGGTTTCATCCTCAAGTCCGAGCGCGACGGGGCGCCCTTTCCGCTCGAGGGTTCGAAGGGTCCCGTCATCTCGTCGTACATCCGCTGGCCGGACAACGTCGACACGAGCAAGCCCGAGGATTTCGGGATGTACCTCGAGGACGCCGGCTTCCCGACGTTCATGCAGTGGTTGGTCGAGGCGACGCAGTTGAGCGCGACCGTGAAGCGCACTGCGATCTTCACGTACGCCCGCCTCAAGGAACGCTTCACCGGACAGCGCAAGTCGCTTCTCTCCGGCGAGCTCTCGCGGCTGCTCGGTGAGGGTGTGCTGTCCAAATCGTCGCTGCCGCTCCTGGCGATGGGCCGCGACGTCCCCGACGGCCGTCTCTACCTGAACGACGGGAACTCAAAATGGATGGACAGCACGTGGACGACGAAGACATCGTTGCGCTACTTCGATCACGTGCAGTCCCAGATGAGAAAGGTCAGCGATGCGCTTCGCGGACACATGGAGGTGAACCCGCACTACCTCCTCAATCGTGTGATCACGGTCCACTCACTGGGCGGCTGTCCGATGAGCGACGACCCGGACCAGGGGGTGGTCGACAAGTTCGGACAGGTGCACGGCGTGCCGGGCTTGTACGTCGCCGACGGTGCGGTGATGCCGGGACCCGTGGGCGCGAATCCGTCGCTCACGATCGCCGCGTTCGCCGCGCTGGATGTGCGATGAGATGCACGTGGAGAAGGTTCCGGCATGAAGAAGCCGGCGACTGTCCGTTTCACGGAGGAGATGCACGGCGCCGTCGGCTTCGGGGCCGCCACCCATCGGGAGGGGTGGGAGCTGGGCGTCGCGTCCACCTGCCCGTTCATGTTCCACCTGACGATCTCGGTCGCCGACCTCGACCGGTTCGCGGATGATCCCGATCACACCGCTCCGGCGATCGGTTGGGTCAGGTGTCCGCCGCTGTCGGCCGACGAACATGCCGGTCGAACGCGGTGAGTTCAACCTGTTCGCACCCGGGTTCGCCGACGGCAGGCTGACGATGCGGTACCGCCTCTGGTTCCGTGACGGTGCCGGGAAACCGCTGACGATGAACGGCTTCAAGGACGTCGGCGACGACCCGGGTCTCGACATGTGGAAGGACACCACATCGCTCTTCGTCAATCTGTTGACCGGCCATGTGGAGGAGGCGCCCCGCGCTGCCGACGGCCGACCGGTCGCCGACGATCCGGCACTGATCCGGGCACGTGGGATCCTGGTGATCCGGACCCGTGACTTCGCCCGCCAGCTCACCACGTTCCGCGGCACCGCCGGCGGCGTCACGCGGTTCGGTGGGATGTTCATGACTGCTCTGTGGCGCACCTATCGCGGTCGCGAGAAGTAGCCCGGTCTGGAGGATCCCGTGACCACGACCCACACCGAAGTCATCCCGGTGACCGCTGACGATGGCACGGTGCTCAACCTTCACCATGTGACCGGTGAACGACCGGCAACTCGCGGCCCGGTCGTGCTGGTGCACGGAGCGGGCGTGCGAGCCAACATCTTCCGGCCGCCGGGGCAGACGACGTTGGTCGACATGCTGGTCGACGACGGATGGGATGTGTGGCTCGAGAACTGGCGCGCCAGCATCGACCTCCCGCCCAGCCCGTGGACGCTCGACGAAGCGGCGGTCTACGACCACCCCGCCCTGATCCGCACCGTCGTGGCCGAGACCGGGGCCGACTCGGTGAAAGCCGTCGTCCACTGCCAGGGCTCGACGAGCTTTGCCATGTCGGCGGCGGCGGGCTTGCTACCCGAGGTGACGACGATCGTGTCCAACGCGGTCTCGTTGCACCCGCGGATCCCCGGCATCTCGAACGCCAAGATCCAGACCTTCACCCCCGCTGTAGGCAAGCTCACGACGTACATCAGTCCCCGCTGGGGACTGGACGCGCCGAACCTGCTCGCCAAGACCGTGGTGGCGGTCGTGCGGCTGACCCACCACGAGTGCGACAACATCGTGTGCCGGCTGGTGAGCTTCACCTACGGCGTCGGCTACCCCTGCCTGTGGTCCCACGAGAACCTGTCGGACGAGGTCCACGACTGGATCGCCGGCGAGTTCGCCGACGTCTCGATCGCGTTCTTCACGCAGATGGCCGAGAGCGTCCGCCGCGGCCACATGGTGAGCGTGGGTGACCTTCCGCAGTTGCCGCGCTCGTTCGCGTCCGGCCCTCCGCAGACCGATGCTCGATTCGTGCTGTTCGCCGGGCGCGACAACAAGTGCTTCTTGCCGGACAGTCAGGAAGCGACCTTCGAGTTCCTCGACGGCCACCGGCGCGGCTACCACGCCCTGCACGTCGTGCCGAACTACGGCCACCTCGACATGTTCTTCGGCGAGCGGGCCCACATCGACGTGTTTCCCCAGATCCTGCAGGAGTTGTCGGCATGAGCATCCCCAAACGTCAGACCCAACAAGCCGGGCGCCACGCCCGCGTCGACGGCATCCCGTTCGTGCTGCCGGTGAACTCCGAGGACTCGCCGGCATTGATGGCCGGCTTCACGTGCGATGGCGACGCAGCCCAAGCGCTGCTGCCCGGCAACGAATTGCACGCGCTCCGGTTACCGAACGGTCGCGGGATGTTCATCGTGACGGTCATCGACTATCGCACCACCGATATCGGCCGATATGTGGAGTACAGCATCGCACTGGCGTGCACAAAGGGCGACAAGCCCCGTGGTCTGATCCGGTCGGTCGTGCGTATGAAACACGCCGGCACCGGACAGTATGTGTGGGACCTTCCTGTCAGTTCACTGATCTCGGTGAAGGGTGGCAAGGGCATCTGGGGGATGCCGAAGCATCAAGCAAATCTCGACTTCCGCGTCGATGACCACTCCATGTCGAGCCAGTACGACCTCGACGGCAAACTCTGCATGCGCATCACCGTCGATCGACCGCATGGGCCAAAGATCCCACTCAGCAAGGTGGGTGCCGTGAACTGGTGCCAGTTCCGCGGAATGCTGATGAAGTCGTCGATCTACTTCACCGACCGGGCCGAGGTGGCGGTCGGGCCATTTGCAAAGGCCAAGCTGCTCATCGGTGATCATCCACGGATGGATCCCCTGCGAACCCTCGACATGTCGAGCAAGGCACTGTTCACCGCCTGCCTTCCGCACTCGAAGGGAGTGCTCGACGATCATTTCGAATCGTGGTTCATCACGTCGCCGAACGCGGTCGAGCCCGGTGAACGTTGGGGTGGCGACGACCTGGGATCCGTGTTCGGCCTCCCGAACAGCACGGAGTGGCTCGATCCTCCCTCCGCCGGCGGGCGCCTCGCCGCTGGAGGTGCTGATGCCGCGGTCAGGGAGCACGACGGGGCCGAGACATGACCAGCGTGCCCGCGGCTCGTCCGGAGTCTGAGCTCGCCCCGGAGGCGGGTCTGTTGCACAAGGCGGCGATCGCGATCGGTGGGGCGACGGCCGTGTCCGGGCTCGTGCCTGATCGCGGCACCCCGGCAGGTGCTGTGCATCCTGGGCGCCGGGAGGGCCGAACCAGCGCCGTTCCTGTTCCGGATCATCGGCATGTTCATGGCCGTGTCAGGGGGCCTGCTCGTCGACGGAACCGCGCGCAACGATCTCGAATCGCACGGGCGCGGGACGGGTGGCGTTGCGGTGGGCGATGGTGGCCAAGATCGGTGCCGCGATCGCGGTGGGTTGCGGGGTTCGCTCGAAGCGATTCGGCAAGCAGGGCCTCGCCCTCGCCGCGTTCGATGCCTCCGCCGCAGGTGCTGATCGCGGCCGTCATGCTCACGGATACGTAGCTCCGGTGCCCGACGAACCACAGCGTGCGCTGGTGCTGGCGGGCGGTGGAATCCGCGTCGCGTGGCAGGCCGGTGTGGTGCAGGCGCTGGATGAGGCCGGTCTGACGTTCGCCCACGGCGACGGCACGTCGGGTGGGATCTTCACCCTCGGGATGTTGATGTCCGGAGTTCGCCCGAGCGAGCTCGGACGGCGTTGGAGGACGCTGAAGGTGCGGCGCTTCATCTCGTTCCTCCCGCTCCGCAGCTACGCCCGGTTCCCGACGAACTGGTCCGCGTTCGGGGGGGCGTCGGGCGTCCGGACCGGCGTGCTCCCGCATCTCGGCGTCGATGTCGCCGCGATCCGCAGCCACGAAGGCATGACCGGGACGTTCAACGTCGCCGACTTCGACAACAAGATCTGCGTCGCGATTCCCCACGACGAGATCGATCTCGACCGGCTGATCGCCGGCGTGTCGCTGCCGATCTTCCTCCCGGCTGTCGAGAGCGGAGGTCGGACGTGGACCGACGCCGTTTGGATCAAGGACGCCAACCTGCTCGAGGCGGTGCGTCGCGGCTGCACGGAGCTGTGGTTGATCTGGTGCATCGGGAACACGCCGCTGTGGGGAAATGGTCCGCTCGAGCAGTACGTGCACATGATCGAGCTGTCGGCCAACAGCGCGGTGTTCGCCGAGCTCGATCAGATCGCCGACATCAACGCCCGTCGAGCGAACGGTGAGCAGGTGATGGGCAGCACCGAACCGATCGTGCTGCACGTCGTCAAGCCCGATCTGCCGCTGCCCCTTGACCCCGATTTCGTCGCCGGCCGCATCAGCGCCGAAGCGCTCGTCGCGATGGGGTACCGCGACGCCTGGAGGTATCTCGGCACGCGATCGGCTGCAGGTGTGCCGCTCGACGTCACGGCGACGCAGATGCGGGTGGCGCCGCTCGGGTGTCGCATCAGCCTGCGGATGCGGGGCTCGATCGCCACCCCCAGCGGCGATCGCGGCCGCTTCGTCGCGTCCACGATCGTCGAGGTGACCGACATCCGCGAGTTCGTCGCCGACCCCGCCAAGGGCGTCGACGTCGTCGGCGGAATCGACAGCGCGGAATGGGGGTACCGGCCGTTCGTCGGCGGCTCGGCCACCGTGACCACGGTCGATGCCGGCCGGCTGGTCGAGCTGGAAGCGACGATCCGCGTCGACGGTGAAGACGTCCGGATCGCGATGTCCACGACCCTGCCCGCAGGTGCCGCGTCGAGGTCGTGCTGGCGAGCGCTCCGTAAGTGGTCGATCACCGTCTTCGCGGCCGACGGTGGTGGTTCCGGCACGGCGCACGTGACACGCCTCGATGCACTCCGCGTCCTCTACATGTTCGAACCGTCAGGTGCCCACACGCTCTCCGACCGCGTCCGCGCCCTGCGGATGATGTTCGGGTTCATCCGACCCCACTGACCGGCCAACCCCGCCGTTCTGTCTGCTTCAGATTGCCCGTGGGCTCATCTGAGGCAGACAGTTCGGGTTTTCGGGGGGTTACATGTCGATGGAGTTGCGGGTGGTCTCGGCGAGCTCGGCGAAGTCGGCGAGCTCGTCGGGGGACAGCACGGCGAGGTGGGTGGCGATGATCTCCGTCGTCACTCGTTCGGCCTCGATTCGCGCCAACCGCACCTCCTCGGGGTCGCGGTAGGGACCGGGCCAACCGAGGTGCTCGGCCCACGGCGGTCCGGAGCGCGGCGCCGGAGCAGGCGAGGCGAGGACGGCGTCGAGCGGCGTGAGGCCGCACGCCTGGATGGCGACGATGTGGGCGGCGCCGCGCATCTCGCGCAACACCTGCATCGTGAGCGTGGCACGGGCGCCGACCTCGTCCGGCTGGGCGACCGATCGCCAGGCGGCGAACAGCACGCCGAGGGCCGGGCTGGCGCCGTCGGCGATCCGCCGGCCGAGGCGGTCGAGACGTTCCATGCGGGCCGGATCGAACCCGGCGAGGGTGTCGGTTCCCCACCCGGTGCAGCGGGCGGCGTATGTCGCGGCCACTTGGCTCGGCGTCATCCCGGCCGGGATGTGCTCCCACGCCTCACGCACCGCGCCGGGCGCGATGAACGCGAGTGCGGCGGCGGCGATCTCGGGGTCGACGTCGCCGAGTGCACCGGCCCTGCCGACGATCCAGTACTCCTCGCCTGTGCGCAGGCCGAGCGACACGCCGAACTCCGCCGTCGACCGGTCGAGCATCCATCCCCGCGAGAACTGTTGGATCGGCTTGAGGATCCGCTCGGCGGCCTCCACCAGATCGGTTCGTGACATCGGCGCTGCCCTTTCGTCCGGCCATCGTGAGCCGTCGCGGTCAGCCTGGCACACGACCGGTCGCCGGACCCGAAGCGGTCAGGTCTCGGAGAGATCGGCGTGGCGGACCTGATCGCGCGCCTCGGCGTAGCGCACGGCCTCGAACGCGATCAGGCCCCACATCACGACGCCGACCAGTGCGACCGTCACCAGCGCGTCGACCTCGTGGGCGATGGGGATCACGGCGAGGAGGACGACCGCGGCGACGACCCGCTGCACGCTGAGAACACCGAGGCACCGGAACTTGAAGGCCACGTGGGCCAACAGGTACAGCGCCGCGCCGCCGGCCAGCGCCGTCGCCGTCTCCCAGTCGAGGGGGTCGCCGACGTGGGCGAGGGTGACCTTCATCCCGAGGGCGACGACGACGACTGCGGCGACCATCGGCAGGTGGAGGTACGAGTAGCCGTCGCGGGCCAGCTCGTTGCGCTCCTGGATCGATTCGATCTCGGCGAGTCGCCGGGCCGCCGCCAGCGCAGCGACGTCGAAGTAGGTCCACCAGAACGCGCACGCGACGGCGATTCCGAGGATCGCCGCGGCGATGACACCGCCGTCGACACCGGACTCGGCACCCACGCCGATCGCCACGATCGACTCGCCCAGGGCGACGATCATGATGAGGCCGTGGCGCTCGGCGAAGTGGCCGGCCACGAGCCGCCATCCACTGGTGTCGATGAACAGCGGTCCAGACATGTCGAGCACGAGCGCCGTCGCCCACACCGCCAGCCGGACGTCACCGTCGAAGAGCGAGCCGACCACGAGAATTCCCACGCCGATCGCGGTGCTCACCCAGAGGCCGAGGACCGAGTGGCGGAGCCCCGGGTCGTCGCGGCTGGCGAGCATGAACAGCGCGATGTGTGCGGCACGCACACCCCCGTATGCGAGTGCGAGTGTCAGGCCGAGATCGCCGAATGCGTCCGGGACGCACAAGGACGTGACGAGCAGCGCTGCCATCGCGGCGAAGATCACGAGGCGCACGCCGCCTTCCTCGGGGTCGACCACGCTGGTCAGCCACGCGTACCCGACCCACGACCACCACAGCAGACCGAGCACGACGAGGCCTTGGCCGATGCCACGCCACGTCGGATCGTGGGCCATCAACGCCGTGCACTGCGTGATGGCGAGTACGAAGACGAGATCGAAGAACAACTCGAGTGGACTGACCCGCTCGCCCGCGCGCATGACCACCCCCATCCGGGGGAGGTGGGTGTTCGATGTCGTCATCGCCAGATTCTGGCCCAGATGGGGTGCGCGAGAATGCGTTGCTCAGTCGCCCTCGAACCGAGGCGTATCGGGCGGGAACCACAAGGAGAACACGGCATGACGACCACACCGACCGGACGTCTGATCCGGACCCCCGATGGCCGCGACCTCGTGCTGACCCGCACGTTCCGCGCCCCGATCGACGACGTCTGGGCGAGCATCACCGAGTCCGAACGCACGGCGCTCTGGTTCGCCAGCTGGACCGGCGACGCCGCGCCCGGCAACACGATTCGGTACACGATGACGTTCGAAGAGGGGGGCGAACCGGCCGACATGAGGATCGACGCGTGCGAGCCGCCACACCACCTGGCGGTCTCGGCGCTCAACGACTACGGATCGTGGCGTCTCGAGGCGCGGCTCACCGAGGACGGACGGCGCCACCGAGCTGCGCTTCACCCAACACCTCGACGACGCAGTGAACGTCACCGAAGTCGGCCCGGGTTGGGAGTTCTACCTCGACAACCTCGTCGCCTCACGCGAGAACTCACCGCTTCCCTCGTTCGACGACTACTACCCGTCTCAGCGGGACCACTACGAACGGCTCGAACGGGATCTGGACTCGGCTGGCCCGTAGCGAGCGCAGTGCTGCCGCTCGCTGGGCCCGTCCGACCCGCGGTCGCGGCGGACCGGCAGCAGGGTGCGCGGGACTAGCCTCCGATGCGGTGACGACGAGCGCGGATCGTGAGGCGATCGAGCGCTGGTTCGTCCGTCGTGGTGTCCCGCACTTCATCGACGACTACCGGGCGACGACCAACGTGTGGACCCGTGCCTTCCCGGCCCTGGTTGTGCTGTTCGTGGTCGGCATCGCCGCCGAGCTGGGGCTCGAAAGCGAGTTCGGGGCCGGCCTCTCGGCGCTGCTCGTCGCCGGTGGGGTGGCAGGTGTCCTCGCCCTCCTGGTGGGCGTCAACCGGGTGCGCGGGCGGCGCCCGTTCGAGCGGCCGGAGCATGTCGGCCCCGTCGAGTTGGTGCTGTTCGTCGGCGTCCCCGTTGCCGTCGCGATCGTCGTCGAGCGCAGCGCCACCGGTGCGATCGGCACGATCGCCGTCGGCCTCGCCGCTCTCGGCGTCGTCTACGTCGCCACCAGCTACGGGGTCGTGTCGATCAGCCGCTTCGTACTCGGGCGCCTCGGGATCCAGCTGCGTCTGCTGGGTTCGATCACCACCCGCGCGGTGCCGCTGCTGCTCCTGATCACCGTTGCCGTGTTCCTGACGAGCGAGACATGGCAGATGATGTCGCGGCTCGCCGGGGTCTCGTTCGTCGCCACGTTGCTCGTGTTCGTCGTCGCCGGCGGCGGCTTCTTGTTGACGAGGGCGCCCGGTGACATCGCCGCCATCGAGCAGTTCGAGGACTGGCCGAGCGTGCGACCGTTCCTCGCCGAGACGCCGGCGGACTCGGTGGCCCTCCCCGAACACGGCGACCCCACCGAGCCGCCATTGAATCGCGGCCAGCGCACCAACATGTTGGTGCTGGCATTGACCACGCAGGCCGTGCAGATCACCGTCGTCGCCTCGACCGTGTGGGCGTTCTTCGTGCTGCTCGGTCTCGTTGCCGTGAATCCCGACACGGCGACGGCATGGATCGGCGTCGAGCCCAACGTGTTGTTCGAGTTCTCACTCGGCGAATCGACGTTCGCGCTGACCGAGCAGCTGCTGCGGGTCGCCGCCTTCCTGGCGGCGTTCAGCGGGCTCGCGTTCACCGTGTACCTCGTCACCGATCCGACCTACCGCGAGGAGTTCCGCATCGACGTCGCCGACGACCTCCGGCAGATCTTCGCGGTGCGACTGGTGTACCTCGTGCTGGACGCCCCGACGGAGCTCGAGGCGCCGGCGGACGACGAAGTTCGGTGAACGCGGAGCTGTCGACGGCCTGACCGACCTCGTCCCTCGCTACTTCTCGGACGACCGACGTGAGACGGCGCCGGGGCGAGGGCGGCGGGCCGTGAACACCAGCACCGTTCCGGTGATGGTCGACAGCGCAACGATCGCCAGCGATCGAGCGGGCGAACGTCCACCCGTCGGCGGCAGGGTGTCGCCACTGCCTCCCGATTGATCGACCGTCGGAGGCACGGACGACGTCGGTGGCGGGGCCGGCACTTGCGGTACCACCGGCCCGGTCGTCGGTGAAGCGACCGGCACGGTGGTCGACGGATCCGTCGACGACGACGACACCGTGGTGGTGGTCGACGTCGTGCTGCTGCTGGTGGAGGTGGCTGGCGGTTCGGTGGTGGTGGTGGGTGGTGGTGGTGGTTGGCGGCTCGGTGGTGGTGGTGGTCGACGTGGTGGTGGTCGACGTGGTGGACGTGGTCGTAGTGGTCGTGGTCGACGTGGTGGACGTGTGGTCGTGGTGGACGTGGTCGTGGTGGACGTGGTGGTACGTGGTCGTGGTGGTCGACGTGGTGGTGGATGTCGAAGTCGTCGTCGTCGGGGTCGGCGGGGTGACGGAGCAGACCGAACTGTCCGGCGGGGTGACGACCTGGCGGATCGTGTTCGTGACCGGGCCCGTCTGGGTGTCGAAGATCTGCCCGCTCGACTGCGTCGTGTCGTAGAACACGATCGGGTCGGCCGCGCTCGTGCCGGCGAAGGTGCCCTGGTTCGTCGTCGCCCCGCTGAACAGGTACTGACCTGCCCCAGAGACGCTTCCGTTGTTGGTGAAGTTCCCACCCACGGCGATCGCGGTCGACGTCTGCGACATCGCCGCGCCACCGTTGATCAACAGCGCACCGGACCCGAGCGTGATCACACCGGCGTTCGAGGTCGTGCCGTTGTTGATGAGACCGGACGACTCCAGCCGGCAGGTGTTGGCCAGCGTGCTGTTGGAGTTGACCGTCACCGTGCTTTCGACCACCAGCCGGCCC
Organism: Ilumatobacteraceae bacterium; assembly: GCA_963776935.1. Lineage (GTDB taxonomy): Bacteria > Actinomycetota > Acidimicrobiia > Acidimicrobiales > Ilumatobacteraceae > JALOLG01. Next base: position 370,259 of record CAVZOP010000006.1, read on the forward strand.
GCGTTCGTGAGCGAGCCACTCATCGTCAGCGGCCCGACGGCGGTGATCAGACCGTCGTTGCTCACGGTGCTGCCGTTCAGGTTGACCGCGCCACGTATGTCGATCGTTCCCAGGTTGGTGACGACCGCCGCCGGTCCCAGCGCGAAGCCAGGTGTCAAGACGACGATCGTGCCCGTCGGACGGTTGATCACGTCCGCAGTTCCGTTGGTGTTGATCGAGCCGAGGAACGTCACCGTTCCCTCGTTGTCCAACTCGGCGCCCGACGCGGCGGCGAGCGCCGGCAGGTTGGCGACGCCCCGCACGAACAACCGCGAGAAACCGTTGAGGTTCGACGGGTTGTAGGTGGCGGGCGCGGCGACGCAGATGACAGCACCCTGGTTGTTCACCGATCCGGTGAACGTGCCCGACTCGAACAGCACCCGGTCGGTCGCCACCAGATTGAGCGAGGCCGGCATGTTGGCGGCGTTATAGATCTGAGTCGGGTTCTGGCACTCCGAGTCGTAGTCGGCGGCGACCGGGCTGGGCAGGGCGATCGTGAACGCGATCGCAATGGCCACGGCGCTTGCGATGAGGAGCACGACGGCCCGTTCGCGCAGCGTGGCGATCACCGAATGTCGACCACCGTGGGCGGCCGGTCGGTTGCTGCCGGTCACGATGCCCAATGTAGACCTCGTGGCCGGACCCCTGTCCCGGACGAGCTGCCGGGCTCGAGGACGCTCGCAACGACGTTGTTCAGGGTTGGCGCGTGGCCGCCGCGACCGCCTCGCGGTACTGCTCGACGTTGCGCATCTTCACCGACTCGAAGCCCCGGATCTGATCGGCGAGACCGGCGATCGACACCGCCCGGGAGTGATCGCTGGCGAGCGTCGGCAGCAGCGACCGAACGAGCGCGACGTACTCGTCGATGAGGGCGCGCTCGGTCCGGCGCACCTCGGCCCGGCCGAACGGGTCGAGCGGCGTGCCGCGCAGACGCTTCATCGAACGCAGGCTCCTCATCGCCGGCGCCGTCCACGGACGGAACTTGAGCTTGTGCTTCAGCCCCATCGACCGCAGCGCCGGTGGGTGGAGGTTCCACGTCGCCTTGGCGTCGTCGCCGAACACCTCACGCACTTGCGCCCGGCCGTCGAGCAGCAGCCGGGCGACCTCGTACTCGTCCTTGTACGCCATCAGCCGGTGCAGCTGACGGGCCACCGTCCGAGCGAACGAGCCGTCGCTCTCGACGTCAACCGCGGTGACACCCCCACTACGAGCAGCCGCCGCCTCGGCGTCGGCGGCCTCGCGCACAGCCGCGACGTAGCGGCGGGCATACCTGGCGTCCTGGTACACGGCAAGGTCGGCGGCTCTGACCTCCACCAGCCGATGCAGCTCCGGATCGTCGAACCTCCCGACGTCGAACGGCTTGGCGTCTGCGGCACGGTTGGTGCGATCGGCCTGTCGCTCGACCGCCTCCGGGTCGACGTACCACGACCGGCCCCACCGGAACGCGGCCTGATTGGCCTCGACGGCGGCCCCGTTGAGCTCGATGGCTCGCTCGATCGCGTCGGCCGGAAGCGGGAGCAGGCCGGCCTGGTAGGCGACGCCGACGACGAACACGTTGGCGGTCACCGAGTTGCCGAACAGCCCGGTCGTGAGACGGGCTGCATCGAGGTAGCGGTTGCTGGCGCTCACGGTGCGGGCGTCGATCTCGGCCTTGACCGGATCGAGGTCGATGCCCATCGACGCCACCTTGCCGATCATCCGCCCGGTCGGCGCGACGCTCGTCGAGACGATCGCCACGCTCGTCGCCGGGTCGAGCCCGCCGAGGTTCGCCCGTGTCGCCGACGACAGCGGATCGAACGCCAGCAGCACGTCGACGCGTCCCGGCGTCACCTCCCCGACGGTCAGGGTCGACACGACGGGACCGGCCTTCTGGCTGAGACCGGTCTGGTCGACCGAGCTCGACGGCTTGCCGACCAGCTTGGCGGCCGTGGCGAGCACCTGGCTCACGGTCACCACGCCGGTGCCACCGATGCCCGGCATGCGGATCGTCGCCGACGCCGGCAGTCGCGTCGGATCGGGTAGTGCGGAGGGATCGACGGGGCGGCTCGCCGCACCACCCGATCGAGCCGAGATGCTGTCGGCCGCCACGGTCACGAACGCCGGGCAGTCACCCTTGAGGCAGCTGGCGTCGATGTTGCAGCTCGCCTGATCGATCACCGTCTTGCGGCCGAACTCGGTGTCGATCGAATGGAGCGAGAGGCAGTTCGACTTGACGCCGCAGTCGCCGCACCCCTCGCAGACCCGTTCGTCGATCATCACCCGGAAGTTGGCCTGCTTCACGCGGCCGCGCTTGCGCTCGCGACGTTTCTCGGCCGCGCATTGCTGATCGTGGATCAGCACGGTCACGCCGTCGATCGCCCGCAGCTCCTCCTGGACCTCGACGATGCGGTCGCGGTGGACCACGTCGACGCCACGGGCGACGCTGACGCCGCGGTACTTGTCGGGCTCGTCGGTGGTGATCACGACCCGCTTGACGCCGTCGGCGAGCAGCTTGGCGGCGACATCCGGCACGGGTCGGACGCCGGCCGCGTCCTGGCCGCCGGTCATCGCCACGGCGGCGTTGTAGAGGATCTTGAACGTGATCGTCGCACCGGCCGACACCGCGTACTGGATCGCCAGTTGCCCGGAGTGGAAGAACGTGCCGTCGCCCATGTTCTGGAACATGTGGCGATCGCCGACGAACGGCGCCACGCCGACCCATTGCGCGCCCTCACCGCCCATCGCCGTGATGCTGACCACCTCACCGGTCTGCGGCCGCCCGATCATGCTGACCATGCCGTGGCACCCGATGCCGGCGCCGACGAGCGAACCGTCGGGCACGAGCAGTCCCGTGTTGTGGGGGCATCCGGAACAGAAGAACGGCGTCCGCTGCGCTTCGGCACCGAGCACCAGCCGGAACGACTCCGCTTCCTTCGGCGGGGCGAGGCGCTCCGCGCCAATCCGCTCGAGCAGGACTCGACGGAGCGGTTCGATCAGCGAGTCGGCGGTGAGCGCTCCTGTCGCCGGCACGAGTGCCCGCCCGTCGCGGTCCTTCTTGCCGGCGATCGCCGGCGTCGAGCCGCTGCCGTAGAGCGCCGCGCGTACCCGTGTCTCGAGCCACTCGAGCTTGTCCTCGACCACCAGCACGGTCGACGTGCCGGCGGCCAGACGGCGCGTCGACCCTTCGTCGAGGGGATTGAGCACGCCGAGCTTCAACACGCGAACACCGAGGTCGTGCAGCGCCCGCTCGTCGAGCCCGAGGATGCGCAAGGCCTCCATCACCATCTCGGCGATGTGGCCGGCGGCGACGATGCCGAGCCAGGCGTCGGGTGGGTCGACGAGCATCGGGTTGACGCCGTTGTCGGCGACGTAGCGGGTGATCATCTCCCACCGGTGCCCGGCGAGCTCCTGCTCGACGACGAGCGAGTGGGGCGGGCCGATGCGATACGTGAGCGTCGGCTGCCAGGTCCCGCCGCCGTCGAGCTCGATGATCGGGATCGTGGGCCGCACGCGGTCGGGGGCGACGGTCGCCAGGCCGGAACCGTCGGCGACGGACGTGACGATCTTCATCGACACCCACGAGCCCGATGCCCGCGACAGTGCGAAACCGTGCAGGCCGAGATCGATGACGTCTTGGATCGTGCCCGGGTACACGATCGGGAGGTCGAGCCCGGCGAGCGTCACGTCCGACCGCGACGGCAATGTCGACGACTTGCACGCCGGGTCGTCGCCGACGAGGGCGAGCACGCCGCTCAGCCGGCTGGTGCCGGCGTAGTTGCCGTGACGGATCGCGTCGCCGGCGCGGTCGAGGCCGGGCGACTTGCCGTACCAGATCCCGGCGACGCCGTCGTACGAGTGCGAATCGAACGTCATCGACAGCTGGCTTCCCATCACCGCCGTCGCCCCGAGCTCCTCGTTGACGGCTGGGCGGTGGACGATGTCGAGGGCGCGCAGGATCTCGGCCTGCGACGCCAGCTCGCGGTCGTAGCCGCCGAGGGGCGAACCCTGGTAGCCGGCGATGAACGCCGCGGTGCGATGCCCGGCGCGGCGGTCGGCGCGCATCAGATCGATCGGGAGGCGGACGAGCGCCTGGATGCCCGTCGCGAGGATCTCGCCCTCCTCGGCGGTGTAGCGGTCGCGCAACGAGAAGTCGGCGGTGGTCCTGCGGTCATCCGCGATCGTCATCGAGCACCCTTTCGAGCGGTGGACGGAGCAGCCCGTGCATGTTGCAGCACGTCACCGCATCATGCTCCATCGGAGCGCTCGCCGATGTCGACGCGTTGCCGCATTGTGCACTAGCTGGGGCGAACGCTCGATCGCGTCCGGTGTCCCGCGTCCCGATCGCGTCCCGATCGTGTCCCGTTTCGCCGCGAGTTGGAGCGACTGTTCCGGCGGGCCGGTTCTTTGAAATACAGTGCCCGAGCGCGGGCTGTTCGACATCCAGACACCAAGAGGAGCCTTCATGAGGAATCACCGGTTAGCGGTCGCCGCCGCACTCGTTGCGGCGACGGCCCTTATCCCCGTGGCAGGCGCCGCCGCTCGAAGCGACGCGTCCGCCGCAGCATCCCAGCAAGAGAACGACACCGGCGGCGAGTACGTCGTCGCCTTCGACACCGCCAACCAGGATCAGGCGCTGCAGGCGATCGCCGACGCCGGTGGTGTCGTGATGGACGTGCTCGCGCCCGTCGGCTTGGCGCTCGTCTCGGCTGATGCCGGATTCGCAACGGCGGTCGAGGCCGACGCCAGTGTCACCGGCGCGATCCAAGACGTGTCGATCGGCGCCACCCGTGAGGGCATGGCCCAGGTTCGTGCGACGGAGCGGCTCACCGTCGTCGAGGCTGGAGCAGCTGCGGCTCGATCTGCGCAGCGTCGCGGCACCCGTACGGAGCCGCTCGAGCACCTGCAGTGGGACATGGCGATGATCGGTGCGACGCTCGATGGCGCGCACAAGACGGCCACTGGCAAGCAGGTGACCGTCGGCATCATGGACACCGGTGTCGACGCGTTCCATCCGGACATCGCGCCGAACTTCAACTGGAAGCTGAGCCACAACTTCACGCACGACCGGCCCGACGTCGACGGTCCCTGCGAAACGCCCACGTGCGTCGACCCGTTCTGGGTCGACGAGGGTGGTCACGGCACGCACGTGGCCGGCACCGTCGGCGCCGCCCGCAACAACATCGGCATCACCGGCGTGGCGCCGGACGTGTCGATCGTCAACATCCGCGCCGGTCAGGACTCGGGTTACTTCTTCTTCTTCGAGACCGTCGCCGCTCTGCTGTACGCGGGCGACAAGGGTCTCGACGTCGTGAACATGAGCTTCTACACCGACCCGTGGCTGTACAACTGCGCGTCCGCTGCCGACTACGTCTCGGGCGCCGTGACTCCGGAGCAGATCGCCGAGCAGGCGATGATCCGTGAGGGCCTCCTCGCGGGCGTCGCGTACGCGCACGAGCGGGGTGTGACACTGGTGGCGGCCGCTGGCAACGGCCACACCAACTTGGCCGCGCCGACTCGCGCCGACGCCACGAGCCCCGACTACCCGCCGGGCACCGAGGCGGAGCGTGTCGTCCTCAAGAGCTGCCTCGACCTGCCGTCGGAGGCCCCCGAGGTGATCAGCGTCAGCTCCGTCGGACCGTCGGGCACCAAGTCCGACTTCTCCAACTACGGGCTCGGCGACGTCGAGGTCTCGGCACCGGGCGGCTGGTTCCGTGACTGGATCGGCACCCCGAACTACCGCCTCAACTCCAACCAGGTCCTGTCGTCGTATCCGTATCAACTGGCCATCGACGAGGGCCGGCTCGACGCCAACGGTGTGCCACTCCTGCCCGACACGTACTCCGCGTGCGACGGGCGTGGCAATTGCGGGGCGTGGGTGTACCTGCAGGGCACGTCGATGGCGTCGCCGCACGTCGCCGGCGAGGCCGCGCTGGTCGTGCAGTCGCACGGGACCCGGGCGCGAGGCGGCTACAGCCTCGATCCCGACACGGTTCGCCAGATCATCGAGACGACGGCCACCGACCATGCGTGCCCAGCTGGGGGTGTCGAGATCTACGAGGACGAAGGACGGCCACCGGACTTCAACTCGGTCTGCGAGGGCACGACCGCCGACAACGGCCTGTACGGCGAGGGCATCATCAACGCCACCGCCGCCGTGGCGCACTGATCCGAACCAACCCGTGGCCGGGCCCGCAGGGGCCCGGCCACACGGACGGCGCGTCGGACACCAGACTTCGTTGCACATCGGGCAACGCGAGCCTGGTGTTCGACGCGCCGTCGTGCGTACGGTGCCGACGATGTCCACCGAGCTCGAACTGACGGCGGAGCCGGACGTGTTGCGCGTCACCTTCACCGTCGACGGCGAGCAGTTCTGCGTGGATGCGTGGCCCGATCTGTCGGCCCTGCGCACGATCCGCGACGTCGCCCGCCACCCGCGTCCGCGCCGCGGTTGCGAGATGGGGTTGTGCGGATCGTGTGAGTCGAAGGTCGACGGCGTCGAGGCGCGGCTGTGCCAGATGACGTCGGCGTCGCTCGACGGCGTCGTGATCGAGACGCCGGCGCCTCGCCGCTCGATGTTCGCGGTCTGAGAGCGCTGGAGTCGTTTCCCGCTCGATCGACAGGGCTTCGCCCGTCGGTCGTCGGGCCCTAAGTTCCTGTTAAGTCGGATGCGATGTGCTCGGCGGCATGACAACCACCGACATCCAACATTTCCCCGTCAAATGGAGGCGACGCGGCCTGCTGGCTGCGCTTGCCTCCCTCATTGCGTTCTCCGCCGCGCCGGTTGCGGGCGCTCACGCGTCGGCATCCGGCGACGACAACTCCGGCGTCGTACGTGACTGGAACCTCCACGCGACGAGCGCGTTGATCAACGCGCCCACCGCGCCGATTCCCGGAGCCGGTCAGCCACCACAGGTCTCGGCACTCCATCTGGCGATGGTGCACGGCGCGGTGTATGACGCCGTCAACTCCATCGACGGAGGGCATCAGCCGTATCTCGACGGAGTCCCACCCGCCTCGCCGTCAGCATCGCAGGAGGCCGCCGTCGCCACCGCCGCCCACCATGTGCTCGTCGGCCTCGGCATCGCGCCCGTGCCCGCGTTGCCGCAGGTGGTCCGCGATCGACTCGACGGCCTGTACGCGGGTGCGCTCGCAGGTATCCCCGACGGCGCTGCCAAGACCGACGGGATCGCGGCCGGGGCTGCTGCGGCCGCGGCCATGCTGTCCGCACGGTCCACCGACGGCCGGTACCTCCCGTTCTCGTTCACGGCCGGGCTGGAGGCGGGCCAGTGGCGTCCGGCACCGCCTGGACTCGGCAGCGACCCGTTCGCATGGGTGGCCAACGTCGAGCCGTTCCTGCTCGAGAGCCCATCGCAGTTCCGGTCGCAGGGGCCGCCCGATCTCGGGAGTCGGACGTACGCCAAGGAATACGACGAGGTGAAAGCGCTCGGAGCGCCGGCCAGCGCGCGCACGCCCAGACAGGAGGCGATCGCCCGCTTCTACACCGTCCATCCCGTGGAGTTGTTCAACCGCACATTCCGCGTGATCGCGCAGGAGCGCGGCCTGAGCCTCGTCGAGGAAGCTCGCCTCTTCGCGATGGTGAACATGTCAGGGGCGGATGGCCTGATCAACTGCTGGAGCGACAAGGCGGCGTTCAGCTTCTGGCGTCCGATCACCGCCATCCACAACGGCGACGACGACGGCAACGCCAGGACCGCTCGGCGACCCAGGGTGGACGTCGTTGATCGCGACACCGCCGTATCCGGATCATCCGTCGGGATACAACTGCGTCGCGAGCGCGATGATGCACACTGCCGAGGACTTCTTCGGCAGGAACAAGACGACCGTTCCGTGTCGTCAGGATCGTGCCCAACGAGCCGGAGGTGACACGGGTCTACAAACAGTTCGCGGATGTCGTCGACGACACCATCGACGCCCGCGTGTACCAGGGCATCCACTTCCGCACCGCCGAGATCCAGGGCGCGATGATCGGCGAGCAGGTCGCCGGCTGGCTCGACACGCACTACTTCCAGCCCGCGTCGTGAGACGCGTCCGACGGCTCGCCAGCGCGGCTCAGGCTCGCTGGCGAGCCGTCAGGCCGCGCGAGATCTCGGCCGCCGTGGCGACGACCATGCGGACGATCCGCGGGTGGTCTTCCTCTGGGAGCGCGATCGGCGGACCCGACACCGCGACCGCCGCAGTGCATGCGCCGGTCGAGTCGAACACGGGGGCGGCGATCGACGACATGCCTGCCGCCGACTCCTCGACGCTGACCGCGTGGCCGACGCGGCGCACCTCTGCCAGCGCCCGTTCGAGCGACGACCGCGACCGGATGGTTCGCGGACCGAGGCGTTGCAGGCCGGCCCGCACGACGGCGTCGACCTGAGTGCGGTCGCCGAACGCCAGCAGGCACTTACCGGCCGACGATCCGTGGGCCGGGCGGCGGCGGCCGAGGCGCGCCGAGACCGCAACCATCCCCGGGCTCTCGAAGCGGTCGACGTAGACGACGTCGGGCACCGACAGCACTGCCACGTGCGTGGTGAGACCGGTCTGCGAGCGAAGCGCCTCGAGCGGGGTGTGGGCGACATCCCGCAGGTCGAGCCCGGCCACCACCTGCTGGCCGAGCTCGTACACCTTCAGGCTCAGCCGGTAGCGGCTGTCGGGCGTCTGCTCCACCCAGCCCGCCCGCACGAGCGTGGTGAGCAACCGGTACACCGTCGACTTGCCCATCCCGAGTCGGCGCGCTAGCTCCGACACGCCGAGCACCGGCTCGGCGAAGCTGAACGACGACAGGACGTCGGTCGCCTTGGTGACGGTCGAGTACGACTTCGGTCCGGATCGGGGCTCGCCCACGCCCTGCCGTCACCCCCGCCGTTTCACCAGGTGACGCCCTCGAACGCGTCCCAGCAGCGACGCGTGAGCTCGGCCCCGGCGATGTAGGCGCCACGTGCCGAGCGCCGCTTCTCGTCGGTGTCGAGGTAGCGCTCGGCGAACTCGCCGACGTGGCCACCGTGCTCCTCGTCGACGGTGATGTGGATCGTGTGGAACGCGTAGTCGTCGGGATCGAGGACGTCGGTGTAGTGCTCCTTGAACCCCTGCACGACGCGGATGTAGGCGGCCGGGATCTGGTTCTCGATGGCGAGGATGCCGCCGAACGGCACCTCATACCACGGGCGTTGCAGGGCGATGTTGTAGAGGAAGCTCTCGCATGCCACGGCTTCGACGTTGGGCACCGCGTGCGTGATCGCCTCGTCGGGCGCGCCGAGCGCGCGTGTGAACTCGAACAGCCAGTGGATGTGGCTGTGGCCGGACTTCGACTGCGTGCCGAGGACCTCTTCGGAGATGTTCTCGATCACGCTGTCGGTCATCTCGTAGGGGATCTTGGTCACCCACGCCGACAGGACGCGCCTCGTGTGGTACGTGACACCCCAGTAGTGCTGGCGCGCCCACCCGACGAGCTCTTCGGGCTTGGCCTCACCCTGAACGACGCGCTCGACCCACACCGCCTTGTCGAGGGTTCGACCCGATTCGATCAGCTCGTTGCGCAGATCCGCGACGAACTGCTCACCGTCGAATGCCATGTTGACCCCCAAAGTCTCGAGTGCGGCTGGTCCTGCGACGATGCAGGTCGACCAGCGCGTGGCGCAACTGAATCGTTGCACAATCTGGAACGGAGAGCTATCGCTGGCCGCGTTCGCGGGCCAAGATCGATGGCATGGGCATCTTCCGTCTCGGTCACATCGAAGTGCGCGTCCCCGACCTCGAGCTGTGCGTCGGGTACTACACCGAGGTCCTCGGGCTGCGCGAGGTCGAGCGCGACGAGGGCCACGTCTACCTGAAGGGGTGGGACGAGCACGACCACCACTCGGTGATCCTGACCGAGGCGTCGCGGTACGGCGTCGAGCACATCGGGTGGAAGACCGAGTCGGTCGAGGACCTCGCCGGCTACGAGACGACCCTCGAACGCTATGGCTGCACGGTGCAGCGCCTGGCACCCGAGACCGAGCGCGGCATGGGCGACGCGATCCGCTTCGACACGCCGAGCGGTCACATCATGGAGATCTACGCCAAGATGGAGAAGGTCGGCAACGGGTTGCCGTTGTTCAACCCGCCGCCGATGCCGATGGACCTCGTCGGCATCGCCCCGCCCCGGCTCGACCATTGTCTGTTGACCACTGAACATGTCGGTGACGTTGCGCACTTCATGCAGGAGGCACTCGGCTTCCGCCTCACCGAGCAACTCGTCAGCAACGAGGGCCACCAACTGATCGCCTTCCTCGAGCGGTCGCGCTCACCGCACGACGTGGCGTTCACCCGCGGCACCAACGGTGGGCTCCACCACTTCTCGTTCTGGCTCGACAGCTGGTCCGACGTCGGGCGGGCGGCCGACATCCTGCGCCTCAACGGCATCGACATCGACGTCGGTCCGACCCGCCACGGCATCACCCGCGGCCACACGATCTACTTCTTCGACCCGGTCGGCAACCGCAACGAGGTGTTCTCGGGCGGCTACCACGTCGACCCCGACTGGGACGTGATCACGTGGACCGAGGACCAGTTCGGCAAGGCGCTCTTCTACTACGAGAACCGCATCATCGAGTCGTTCGTCACGATCCACAGCTGAACCAGTTGACACCGACCGCCGACAGGAGAGCACGCACGCGCCATGGCCGCACCCACCTCACGTGACGACGCCCCCGCCTACATGTTGCGCGCCCAGGAGCGCCGGGCCCGGGCGTTGCTCGAGCAGCCCGCCGAGCACGACGAGCCGCCGTTCATGGCGCGGGCCCGCGCCAGGGCGACGCAGCGGGCGATCACCGAGATGGCGCTGCCAGAGGCGCCTCCCGGGCGCACGGTGGCCTTCGCCAGCGAGACCGTGTCGCCCCGCGAGCTCCAGTTCCCCGAGCAGTTCCGTACTCGTCTCGCCACCGCCGTCGATGTCCGGCTGATCCGTCACGGTCAGACCCAGGGGTACGTGACCGACGGCGGGCTGACAGCACTCGGTCACTGGCAGGCCCATCGCAAGGGCCAGGACCTCGCCAAGGGTCTGAAGGAAGGCGATACCGCTCGCGTCGTGCACGCACCCACGGCACGCGCCAAGGAGACCGCCGACTCGCTCCGCAGCGGCATCGAGCAGGCCCTCGGCCGGTACGGCATCGGCGGCGTCACCGTGGAGGGACCGGAACCGAACGACGACTTCCGCAACTTCCAGTTCTGGCGGGGCGGCATCGAGATGGACGTCACGGCGGCCTTCCAGGACATGGCGTTGCTGCGCGAGGAGCACGAACGGCGATCGACGGGCGACCGGCCGGGATGGATGGTCGAGCTCGATCGCTTCTACAAGATCCAGGCGGCCGGCGGCGATCCGATCACGTCGTGGCTGTCGACGCCGATGCTCTACACGGAGCCCCCGGCGATGGTCGTCCGCCGTCACTGGCAGGGCATCGTCGCCGAGCTGAACAAGGGTCCGGCGAACCTGAAGCTGTACATGTGCGGGCACTCCGGCCCGATCCGGGCGATCGCGGCCAGCGCCGTCGGCCACGATCCGGGCGAGCCGCACAACGTCGAGGACGTGCGTATCAAGGTCTACGCCGACCGCGAGCACGCCGTGCTCACGTATCGCGGCCGCGGCGTCGAGATCGAGCTGCCGACGCTGTGCACGCCGTCGTGGTTCGGCGCGAGCGACGCCGTCAGCCCAGCCCCGATCGACGGCGTCAGCGCGGCCGGGTGACCGTCAGTCGCCGGTGACCGCGGGCAGGACCTCGTCGCTCCCGGCGACGAACCGGCGAACCCGCTCGACATACGCGCTGCGGTCGTACACGGTGTAGAGGGCCTGGCGCATGCGCACCGGGTCGCCGAAGAAGAAGCGTTCGTACAAGGACTGACGGCCGCCGAAGCCCGACAGCGTCATGTCCCACGCCAGGCGGAACAGGCGCACCCGGTCGTCGGACGAGCCGCCCGCCGAGCCGAGGTACTTGTGGATGTCGTCCGCCCGCGGGCCGGTGCGATCGTCCTCGGTCGGGATCATGATCATCCCGCTCGACGAGATCAGCTGCAGGATCTCGACCATCCGGTGGTAGACGCCGGGGTAATAGTTGCGGGCCGCGTCGAGTGGGCCGCGGGCGGGCGTCATCACGCCGTAGTCGTTGATCGTGGCGCCGGACTCCGAAGCAACCTTGAGGCCCTTCATGATCTCGAGCACGATCACGACCTCGGCGATCATCTCCTGCACGTGCTGGTAGCCGCCGGTGCCGATCATGTCGACGACCGACTGCATGACGCCGAGGAACGCCTCGGTCTTGGCGATCTTCAGGTTGACCACCTGATGTGCCATGTGGAGCACGGCACCGGTCTTGGCGTAGGCCTGGTTGGCGAGCTCGACGTCGTTCATCAGGAACACCCGGTCCCACGGCACGAGCACGTCGTCGAAGAACACCATCGCGTCCATCTCGTCGAACCGCGATCCGAGCGGATGATCGGCGTGGCTGCGCCCGATGTCGAGCGGCTCGCGGCACTGGAACGAGAGCCCCGGCGTGTCGTTCGGGATCGCGAACGCGAGCGCGTACGGCTTGAGGTCGTCGCCGCCCTTCAACACCGTCGACGGGAAGATCAGGATCTCGTCGGAGATCGGGAGCGTGGCGAGCATCCGGGCGCCGCGGACGATGATCCCGTCGGTCGTCTCGCGCACGACCCCGAGGGCGACGAACGGATCGTCGAGCTCGCTCACCGACTTCGATCGGTCGACCTGCGGGTTGGTGAGGGCGTGGGTGAGGGCGAGATCGTGATCGCGCACGTGATGGAAGTAGGCGAGGGCGTTGGGCCCGAAGCGTGGATCGCACTGTGAGAAGTAGTCGGCAGCCATACCGGCGGCCATCACGTTGACGTTGAGGTAGTCGGGCGTGCGACCCATGAAGCCGAGCGTGGCGTCGGCCCACACCTTGTTCATCGCCGAGCGGCGGGCGAGGTCGTCCTTGGTGGTCGGAACGATGAAGCTCAGCCCGATCCGCTCACCGGTCGACGGCTCGACGTAGGTCATCACGTCGACGAGGTCGGGGCGATGTTGGAGGTCGTACAGCGCGGCCAGCGACTGGGCGACGTTGGTGGTGCGGGGGTGGGTGGTCGGGTCGGCGACCTGCTCACCCTCGATCCAGAGCGCAGGCGGTCGCTCCTTCAGACGGGCCAGGATCTCGTGACCGGTGCGTGCTCCCATGATGCGGAGTCTTGCGGATCAGGAACGTTCGATCACACGCACAGCCGGCTGGCGGTTGACGACGAGTTGCAGGACGTCCGGGCGCGAGTAGTGCCCGGCCGCATCGCAGATCGCCTTCGCCTCGCGGACGTGGTCGAGCGACGCCTCGGCGACGAGGATCCCCTCACCCTCGATCGGGCCGGCGATCACGTCACCGAACGGGTCGATGATGTAGCTGTCGCCGGTGAGCGGCGGCAGCATCGCGACCGCCTCCCGCATGCCTACGTCCGCCACGTCCGACGGGCGGAGCAGCCCACCGGCGAGGATCGTGTAGGCCGCCGCCTGCGACGCGAACGCACGCGACAGGAGCAGTTGCCGGGTACCCGATTTGGCCGGAGGAGTGGTTTCGTAGCCGGGGAACGCCGCCACGTGGACCTGCGTGCCGTCCGCCATCAGGGCGTAGGCGGGCAGCACCATGTTGTGCTCCCAGCAGTTGAGCCCGCTGATCCGGGCGTACGGGCGTTGCATCGCGCGCAGGCCGCTCCCGTCGCCCTCGGCCCACGCCGTGCGCTCGGCGTAGGTCGGTTTCAGCTTGCGATGCTTGCCGATGATCTCGCCGTCGCTGCTGATGAACACCAGCGCGCAGTAGACCGAGCCGTACGTGAGCGGATCGCGCTCGACCACACCGATCGCGACGTCGATGCCGAACTCCCGCGCTGCCGAGCAGAGCTGGTCCGTTTCGGGCCCCGGCACGCCGATCGCCGACTCGATGTACGTGGCTTGCAGCGCCCGCTTCTCCGGGGCGCCCAGCGGCGCGTTCACGAATCGGCAGTAGCCCGGCAGCCAGGTCTCGCTGAAGGCGGCGATCGATACGCCGAGCGAGGCCGCCTCGGCGATCAGGTCGCACGCCTTCGCCGTGGAGGCAGCGGCATCGCCGAACACCGGCGCGGCCTGGACGGCGGCGATGCGGAAGGTCCCTGATGTCATGCGTGGATGCTGTCAGGCCAATACGCTCACGCCGTCACCAGCGAAGGGAAACACGATGAAGCCGTCGTTGCAGTCGGGCGTCGAAGGAACCGCCACGTACACCGTGACCGCCGAGATGTCGCCTCCACACCTTCCGACGAAGGTGCTCTCGACACCGAGCATGGTGCAGCTCATCGAGGCCACCTGCCTGCAGACCGCGCAGCTGCACCTCGACGACGGTGAGACCACGGTCGGCACGCACGTCTGCGTGAGCCACGCCGCGTCCGCGGCGGCGGGCGAGGACGTCGTCGTCACATGTGAGCTCACCGAGATCGATCGGCGCCGTCTCGAGTTCACGATCCGCGTCACAGCGGTGACAAGGTGCTCTCGGAGGGCACCCACCAACGCTTCGTCGTCAAGACCGCCGGCTTCGGCTGAGCCACGAGTCGAACTGCCACCGCTTCTCGTCAGGCGGCGGTGGTAGTTGTTCGGGGTGGTCGGGCGGGTCGTAGGTCGTCGTCGGTGCGGTGCAGGTTGGGTCGTCGGTCGATGGTGGATCCGGTGTAGTAGTGGGTGCCGTCGGGTCGGTGCAGGGTGATCGTGCGGTCGGGTTGCAGTGTGAGGTGCCAGCGTCCTTCGTGGACGTGGTGGTGGTGTTTCGAACATAGCGGGAGCAGATTTTCGAGGTCGGTGACTCCGAATCGTTCCCAGGGGATGACGTGGTGGATCTGGCAGTGGTCGAAGGCGATGTCGCAGTGGGGGTGGGCGCAGGTGCGGTACATCGCCCGCAATGCTCGGCGCTGGGCCCGGTTGGCGACTCGCTGTTGGCGTCCGACGGCGAGTGCTTCGCCGTCGGCGCCGAGCACGATGGGGATGATCGCGGCTTCGCAGCACAGCCGCCGGATGGTGTCGACCGGCAACGCGGCACCGTTGGAGGTCTCACAGATGCTGCGGGCATGCAACCCATTGAGCAAGGTCAGCAGTCGACGTGGACGCAGACTTCGGGGACGCGGCGATCACCGGTGTCGTTCGGGGTGCCGGCGACGATTTCGGCGAGGGCCACCACGGTGAGGCGTTCGAGGGGGATCTCGGTGTTGCCGTGGCGTTGTTGGACGGTGTCGAGTTGAGCGTCGATCGCGGTCCACAGTTTGGCGCCGGTCTCGGGGTCGAGTTCGGCGTGGAGGTGCCACATCCCGGTGATCTTGTCGATCCAGCGTCGCAGCGTTGAGTTCGACTTCTGACGGTCGAGCTCACCGACGCCGCCGTCACCGGCGAGCAGGCGGGCGAGATCGCGGCAGTCCTTGTCGAACTCGGCGATCGTGTCGCGACACGCCGCCGCCAACAGGTCGGCTTCCAGCGCGGTGAGCTCTGAGCGGGCGGCGTCGTCGAGGTTGCGGGTGGCGTTGGCGAGGGCGTCGACGTGGCCGGCCGACACGGTGCCGTCGGCCAGGGCATCTTCGAACGACGGCAACTGATCACACACCGCGGCACGGTCGGCGGCGGCTTTGGCGTCTTTGCGGGAGCGCCGGCCGCGTCGTGCCAACACCTCGGCGGGGGAGGCATCCACACCCGGGGTGGCGTCGGAGGCGACCCGTCGGGCGACGGCGACGTCGATCGCGTCGACCCATCCGCGCACCCGTGCGCTCAACTCGACGATGCGCTCCAGGTCGCGCCGGTCACACACCGTCGGGTCGAGCGCCAACAACGACTCGACCGTTGTCCGGATCCCCTTCTCGAACATACGTCCTATCGTACATACGTTCGATTCGAGCTGTCAACACGGACCCGCCAAATTTCTCCGGATCCTTCTCCAACGGGCGACTCGCATGGGTATGTCAGGCTTTCATCGTGGATGACGGCGCGGCGGATGCGATCCGGCTGCGAACCGCGATCGAGGTCGCGCGGGACCGCACGTCCGATCAGATCGCAGCTCTCGAGCGCAGCTTCGCCGGCATCGTGGAGGCTGCCGAGCTGACCTCGACGGACGACGAGCACGATCCCGAGGGAGCGACGATCGCCTACGAGCGCGCCCAGGTTGCGGCGTTGCTGCGCCAGGCCCGCGACGACCTCGTTGCCCTCGACGAAGCGCTCGTGCGCATCGATGGTGGGACGGACCCGAGATGCGCGGTGTGCGGTGGACCGATCGCGCTCGACCGACTGCTCGCGCTGCCGAGCACGCGGACGTGCATCAGTTGCGCGAGGTGAACCGCCGGTCTCGATTCGGCTCCGCTCCCCGTACCGTGTCGAAGATGCGCGCGTCGGAGATCAGGGCGTCGCCGGAACCGTCGCCGACAAAGCCATCGTCAAGGGTCCGCGCGGCTGCGCTCGGTGGGGTGATCGGTCCGGCGGCCTTCATCGGTGCGTGGACGATTGGCGCCGCGGTCACCACCAGTGAGTACTCGTCGATCGACGACGCGATCAGCCGCCTCGCCGCAGTCGGTGCCGACACGCGGGCATTGATGACTGCCGGCTTCGTCGCCTTCGGTATCGGCCTTCCGGTGTACGCATCGGCGCTCCGCAGGGTCGTGAGCGGCTCGGCGTGGATGACTGCCGCCGCCACGGGCATCGCCACGCTGGCCGTGGCGATGACCCCGCTCGATCGCTCCGCCACGGTCGACACCTGGCACGGCGTTGCTGCCGGGATCGGTTACGTCACGCTCGCCGCGACCCCACTGCTGGCTGCCCGCCCGCTGTCGCAGCAGGGGCAACGTGCGCTCGCCGCGGCCGGGGTGGTCGCGGGCGCCGTGTCGGCGATCTCGCTGGTCCTCACGACCACCGGCCTGCCCACTGGGTTGTTCCAACGCGTGGGGCTCACGGCGACGGACATCTGGATCGTGACGTCCGCGCTGGCCATCGCCGGCGGGCGACTGCGGCCGATGCCGCTCGAGGAGCGCGGCGACGGATGACCCACACATCGACCACAGGCTTTTCTTATCAACGTCGGGTAGAGGTTGGTTGTGTACTCACGTCGGACCTTCATGCGTGCCGCCGGCGGTGCCGCGCTCGGAGGGCTGCTGGCGGCATGTCGCGATGAGCAATCCGTCACGCTGACGTCCGATCCGACGACCACTGACGTCACGGCCACCACGACGACCACGACCACGACGACCACGATCGACACACCGCCCGACCCATCGACCACTACAGGGTCGTCCCCGGCGTCGTCGACCTCGTCGTCGACTGCCGCGACCGCACCCTGGTCGGGTGCGAACTTCGACGAGCTCGACGAGTTCCTGTCCGTCACCAACGGTGAGGCGTTTTCGATCGTGGAGTGCGGGCTCAAGGTGCACGAGTGGTACCGCACCGACGACACGTACACGCGCGACATCGCGTCGGCGCAGAAGAGCGTGTTGTCGTTGCTTGTCGGCCGGGCGACCGCGGAAGGTTTCATCGGTCTCGACACACTCGTCGACGACGTGCTCGGCTCCGGCTGGACGCCACATGGACAGTCGTCGACGGTCACCGTGCGACATCTGCTCACGATGACGAGCGGCCTCGACGACAGCCTCGCGTTGGTCGCGGCGCCGGGCACCAGCTGGCTGTACAGCGGCGCCTTCGCGCAGCTGTTCGCCGTCCTGAGCGTCACCACCGGCCGCGCGGTCGACGACCTCGCGACCGAGTGGCTGTTCGAACCGGCCGGCGCCGGCGGCGCCGGGTTCTACGAACGGCGCACCGACGAGGGGTACGCCCCGATCGGCATGCGGGCGACCGCCAACGACCTCGTCGCGATCGGCCAGATGGTCCTCGATCGGTTGCAACCGGGCTGGCCGGATCAGTGGCTCGACGAGTCGTTGGCGCCGAGCCAACCGTTCAACGCGTCGTATGGTTACCTCTGGTGGCTGAACGGTCAGGAATCGTTCATGCTGCCCGGCCCGACACCGCCCGCACGGCCGGGATCGCTCATCCCGACCGCGCCCGGGATCTCGTGGCGGCGCTCGGCAAGGCCGACCAGAAGCTGTACATGTCGCGAGACCTCGATCTCGTCGTCGCCCGACTCGGCGACAAGGCAGACCCGGAAACGCGCCCCGCGCTTGTCGACGTTCGACGCCACGCTCTGGGCGATGCTCGATCGACTGAGGACCGGCGCGGGCTAGCTGTGACGACCGGACACGTTGTCCCTGGCGGGGTGGTGTTGGTGGTCCGCGGTTGAGGTGAGCCCTCCTTGCGAGGCTGTGGGTCTTCGACAACTCACACTCGCAAGGGAGGACTCGTGTCCAACGTTAGAACCAGCACCGAACGCGCCGCTGACCCCGCGAAGGTCGACGCCGAATGGTGGCCTGCGTGATCGAGCAGCACTGGACGATCGAAGTCACCGCGGACCGGTTCCAGGTCGATGCCAAGACGGTGCGCAAGTGGCGCGACCGGTTCCTGGCCGAGGGCGAAGCCGGTCTGCAGGATCGGAGCTCTCGTCCGCATCGGTCGCCCAAGCGGACCAAGGCCACGCTGCGCAACAAGGTGCTGCGACTACGTCGCCGGCATCGTTGGGGCGCCGACCACATCGCTCACGAGACCGGCCTGGCCGCCTCGACCGTGCAGGCCATCTTGAACGCTGCCGGGTGCGGCCGCCTCGACCGCGGTGACCGCGCCACGCACACTGAACCGGTCCGCCGCTACCAACGCGAACGCCCTGGCGAGCTGATCCACGTCGATGTCAAGAAGATCGGCGGCATCCCCGACGGTGGCGGCTGGCGGCTCCACGGCCGAGGCAACGACGCCTATCAACGGCCATGGCGGTGTCGGCTACCGCTACATCCACTCGGCCATCGACGACCGCACCCGGCTCGTCTACTCCGAGATCCACCACGACGAACAAGCCATCACAGCCGCCGCGTTCTGGCAGTCGGGCGGCCGCCTGGTTCGACGCTCACGGCATCGACTGCGAACGTGTGATCACCGACAACGGTTCCTGCTACAGCTCCGGCTCTGGCACCGCGCCTGCGCCGCAACCGGAACCACCGTGAAAAGACCCGGCCTCGCCGACCCCAGACCAACGGCAAGATCGAACGATTCCACCGGATCCTGCTCGAGGAATGGGCCTACATCCGGCCCTGGAACTCCGACCGCCAACGCAGCCTCGCCTACGACGGATTCATCCACTTCTACAATCACCACCGCGCCCACGGCGCGCTCGGATGGTCAACCCCAGCCGCAACCCTCAACACCTCAGGGACAACCTCCCCGGCGAACACAGCTAGCCCTCGCCCGGGCGGACACGTCTCAGAACGCTTCACCGATCGACGGCGTTATGGTCGACCATGACGAGCTTCCCTCTGACGAGCGGCCCGTCGTTGCAGCACATCGCGGCCGGCGTGACGATCGCTGCCGATGCCGTCGCTCTCGCTGATCGAGCTCGTACCCGAGTGAGCCGCACGACGCATCACGGTCGGATGCCGTTCGACATTGCGGTGCACGACAAGCTCTCGGGATGTCATTCGTTCATCTGGTCGCGATCGTGGTCGACGAGTACGACCCGGCGATCGAGTTCTTCGTCGACGTGCTCGGTTTCGATCTGATCGAGGACTCTCCATCGCTGACCAACGACGGTCGCCCGAAGCGTTGGGTTGTCGTGCGTCCTCCCGGCGGCGAGACCGGCATCCTCCTCGCCCGCGCTGACGGCGACGAGCAGTCGGCCGTGATCGGAAAGCAGGTGGCGGGCCGGGTCGGCTTCTTCCTGCGCGTCGACGACTTCGACGCGACATTCGACCGAATGGTGTCCGCCGGTGTCGACTTCGTGGCGCCGCCGCGCTCGGAGCCGTACGGCCGAGTCGCGGTCTTCCGTGACATCGCCGGCAACCGGTGGGATCTGCTCGGACCATCGTGACCGTCACGGCCGGACGGCGGTGGATGTCGAGGGCTCAGCCTTCGATCAGGTCGGCGTAGATCATCCAGCGGAAGTTCTCGGCGTCACATGTCTGCAGGAGCAGGCGCGGCGCAAGGTCGGCGTTGCGGTCCGGTCGGAGTACCGCGTCCAGCGTCGCCGATTCCGTCGTCTGACCGGACGCGTCGACGGCGAGGCCGTCACGGACTTCCACGTAGCTCCGACCGACGATGACGTACGAGGCACTGCCGCCCTCGTCGGACACGGTGATGATCGCTCCATCGACGAGGTCCGGCACCGCGGCGAAGGGCCCGCCGTGCGACGAACGGTGGCCGGTGATCCACAACGTGCCCGCTGCGCCGGGAGTCGCGGCAAGTGCGAAGCTCGACTGGTTGGCGGTGATCACGGTGGCGACACCAGCGTCGATGACCGACTGCCCACCGGCGTACACGGGACACCAGTACGAGATGTCCGGCATCGCGATCGCCATGACGGCACCGGGCAGGTCGGTCCGGCAGGTCGACTGGTTGGTCGGTTCCGCAACGGTGGGCTCCACGGTCTCCGGGATGTCGATCGGTTGCTCGGGTGCGACGACGGTTGTGGGTGTCGCCACGGTGGTCTCCACGGCGGTGTCGGCAGGGGCCGTGACGTCGGTGGCGTTCTCCGTCGTGACGGGACGCGCCGGCTGTTCGGCGACCGCCGCGACCGGCATCGGTGGCGACGTTTCCATCGGTGGACGGGCGTCGCCGTGGCAGCTGGTTCCACGGGCGCGACCGGTGCCATCGCTCGGTGTCGTCGTCGTTGTCGTCGCCGCGAGGCCGGTTGGCTCGGCCACCTGGGCCGCGGTCGAGCCGGCCGCGCTCGACACGAAGCACGCACCGACGACGATCGCCGCGGCGAGGCACGCGCCCGCACCTGCGTGAAAGGTCTTGTCGCGTCCGCCTGGAATCCGCATCGCCCGTTCCCTCCCGGTTTCCACGGTCTCGACCTGGTGTCGGGACCGTGGTACGGAGTGGGGTGGGTTCGCGGTAGCTCCCCGCTGGACGAGCGACCAGTTGGGTCCCGCGGATCGATGCTTCCCTCTCGCCTGCCAAGGTACCGCTGCCGTCCACTGCCCCCGTCAGCCGTCGGTCAAGGCTCTCGCCGGCAGACTCCGCGCTGCGGTCGCGACGCCACCGCTCGCGGACGCTGCATACACGCCGCGGGTGGTTGGCGGGTGGGCGTCCATCCCTGCGACGGCGCCCCGCTCCTCAACGGTCGAGCACGACGCGCGAGTCTGCTCTCGAAGTCCTCGCGGTTCACGTAGCCGCCGCACAGATGACGATGGCCGGTGTACGACGTGCGCCCGTGCAGGACACGCCAGTTGTCGAACAACATCGCCGAGCCGGGCCGCAGCACCCGACGCCACTGCATCCGGTGGTCGTTGGCGCGGACCTCGAACGCACGCATCGCGTCGTAGAAGTGGTT
Organism: Ilumatobacteraceae bacterium; assembly: GCA_963776935.1. GTDB lineage: Bacteria > Actinomycetota > Acidimicrobiia > Acidimicrobiales > Ilumatobacteraceae > JALOLG01. The sequence continues at coordinate 391,714 of CAVZOP010000006.1, forward strand.
CATCTCGTCGGCCGGCAGGAGGAACGGTGCCCGATCGGCGTTGTTGAACGACACCTGCACCAGGATGCCGGTCGCGTCGTGGCGGAACACCGGCCGGGCGGCGACGAGGTGCGAACCGTCACCGATGTACTGGCCCGGGACGGCGACGGTCGAGAGCACCTCATAATGGCCGGGCTCGTCGCGTCGAAGCTCGTCGGCGATCCGGAATCCGTCGACCATGGTGGACTCGCCGCCCGTGCCGTCGAAGGCGAGGCAGTGGAGGAGCTGGAGCCCGGGGCGTCGTGGGAATACGTGCCATCGGTGTGCGGTAGCAGTTCGAGGTTCGTGTACGCGGTGTCGGCCTTCGACAGGTCGGCCTGAAAGTCCCAGAACCCACCGAAGATCGTCTCGCGGATGTAGCCGACGCGGCGGATCAGCTCCTGGCTGGCCTCGACGGTGACCGGCGTGCCCTCGACGATGCAGAACCCGTAGGTGGCGACCCGACTCAGCCACGCCGCGACACCATCGTCGCCGTCGATCACCTCGCGGTACTGCACCGTCGGCCACTGCTCGGCGATGAGTGCGCGATCCCACAGCACGCGATCGACGTCGACCGCCACGCGAGCCGGACGCGGTTGGCGGAAGCTGGCCAGGAAGTAGATCGGTAGTCGCGACGGCGGCGTCTCGTCCTCCCACGTCACCGCCACGTCGTCGCCGTCGATGCGCGCCGCAGCACCGCGCAGATCGGGGTCGACGCCCGCCGTGTACAGCTGGCGTTGCTGGGTGACCGGGTGCAACGTGGCCGCGTCGTGAGCGTGGTCCCGCAGCCACAACCATGGGTACTCGGACGTGACCGCGTCGTCCCAATGCACGGCCAGCGCGTGCTCGGACACGTCGAGCCGCTGGATGGTGGCGGTCGGGGTCGTCCCCGTCGTCGGTGTCGTCGCCCTGCTCGATGCCATGGCGCCGATTCAATCACGCCAATAGATCGGCAGGCCGATCGGCGGGCTCGATCGGCGGGCTCGCCGAACTACGGTCGCTCGCATGGGAGCCACGAACGCCGACACGCGATTGATCGATCTCAGCCATCGGATCACGGCGGGGATGGTGACGTATCCAGGCCTGCCCGTCCCGATCGTCGCGACCCACCTGTCGCGCGACATCGCCGAGCAGGTGTACGGGCCCGGCATCACGTTCCACATCGGCGTCGTGACGATGTGCACGAACACGGGCACCTATCTCGACGTGCCGTTCCACCGGTACGCGGACGGCCACGACCTCACCGAGCTCCCGCTGGAACGGGTGGCGGCGGTGCCCGCCGTCTGCCTCGACCGTCGTGGCATCGCCACCATCGATCTGGAGCCCGATGAGGTGGCGGGTCTCGCCGGGCACGCGGTGTTGGTGCGTACCGACCACTCCGCCCACTTCGGAACCGATGCGTACCTGGCGGGCCATCCGCACCTGTCCGCGGCGTCCGCCGAGGCGCTCGTTGCCGCCGATGTCGCCTGCGTCGGCATCGACTCGCTGAACATCGACGGCACGTCGACTCCTGAACGGCCGGTGCACTCGATCCTGCTGGCCGCCGGCATCCCGATCATCGAGCACCTCACCGGCCTGGCGGCGTTGCCCGATCGGGAGTTCACGTTCACCGCGGTCCCGCCGAAGATCGAAGGTGCCGGCACGTTCACGGTGCGGGCCTTCGCCACGATCGGGGGAGGCGCGCCGGCGTCGTGAAGGTCGAGTCGTTGCTCCCGCTCGGAAAGCTCGATCCGGGCCTACGCGAACCGGAAGCACCGCTCGACCCGACGGCGTTCGCAGCGGGAGCCGCGCAGGCCGAGGCGCTCGGACTCGACACCGTGCTCGTCGAGGAGACGAAGTGGGATCCGTACCAACTGCTCGCCCTCGGGGCGTCGAGCACCACCCGGATCGGGCTGGCGACCTCGGTGGCGATGGCGTTCCCGAGGAGCCCGACCGTCACTGCCATGTCGGCCTGGACGCTGCAGCGGCTGTCGGGTGGCCGGTTCACGCTCGGCCTCGGCACACAGGTCCGTGGACACGTCCGCCGGCGATTCGGGATGGAGTGGCACGCGCCGGCGCCGTGGATGCGCGACACGGTCGGCGCCATCCGGGCCGTGTGGCGGTGCTGGCAGAACGGCGAGCCGCTGCGGTTCGAGAGCGAGCACTACGACCTCAGCCTGATGGTGCCGTTGTTCGATCCCGGTCCGATCGCCCACCCCGACATCCCGATCCACGTTGCGGCGATCGGCCCGAACATGTGCGGCGTGGCCGGCGAGCTCGCCGACGGCGTGCGCCTCCATCCGATCTGCACGACCCGCTTCATCGACGAGAGCGTCAAGCCGGCGGTCGAACGCGGCGCGGTCGCGGCGGCCGGGCGCTGGCCGACATCGAGTTCTGCATGAAGCCGCTCGTAGCCACGGCTCCCGACGAGGTCTCGCTCGCCCGGGTGAGCGAGACCGTGCGGGCGCGTCGTTCTACCTGTCGACTCCCACGTACCGCCGCGTGTTCGCCCTTCACGGATGGATGAACAAGCGGAGCAGGCCGCCGCCTGTCGAAGGCGCACCGGTGGGACGAACTGTCGGCACTCGTCGACGACGAGATGTTCCACACGGTCGCAACGGTCGGGACGCACGCCACGATCGCCGATCAACTCCGCCAGCGGTACCGCACGCGAGTCGACCGGATCGAGTTCTCGATCCCGGTCGTCGGCACGGGTGACGGCGACACGCTCCGCCACCTGCTGGCGCAGATCCGCGCCGACTGAGGGTGACGATCGGGGTCGCCCGACCACGCAAGTATTGTTCGGCGTAATATTACGGTCTCATTACGACCAGTGAGAAACATTCGGCCAACCTGAGCATCGGGCTGTCGCGCATCAAGGGTGCCGAAGTCTCTGACGGCGACGCTGTCGGCGCCCACTCGTGGAGCGTCATGCTCTGCGACGGCGCGAACGCGACCATCAATTACACCGATCGGTGAAGACGGCTCCATCACCGAGTCACCCCACCAGCCGAGGGTGCCGAGATCGCGTCCGGCGAGCACGGAGTCGGCGTTCGCTTCGCCACTGGCGCGTCGGTGCGCATCAACGTCCGCCGAGGATGCCCAACTCCAGGTCGGCGCCGACGAGCGCATCCATTGCGACGCCGGAGGCTCCTGCCGTCAACACCGAGATCGCGGCCTACGCCGACACCGGCGCCCGCGCGATCGAGGTGACCGCAACGAGCATCGCGGCGACTATCGTGACGACGTCTCGCATGACGACCAATCCCGTGACGGGCATCATAGGCGGCGACGAAGATCGCGGGAACAGCGCAACAAGGTGGCGATGACTGAACAGAGCGGGTCGCCAGTCGACCCGTACGTCCGAGCGCGCGTGCTGTCGTCAATGTCGACGTCGAACTCGCGCTCAGGCTCATCGTCAGGGCCAACCACGGGCTGCAGCGATCGAGAAGAGCACGCCGAGATCGCCGACGCCAGCGGTCCCGACGAGCCAGCCGGTCGGGCGAGATCTTCCGAGACGATCGTGATCCCACTCGACACCGCCGCGCCGATCTTCACGGTCGGCCACGAGGCGCCGGCCACGACGGATCACCCGACAGACCCGCTGGCGTTGGTCACGTCACCGCTCGGACGCGATCGTGGGCGGCTACCATTCGTCACGACGGCGACCGTCGGTGACGTCGTCGCCATCACCGCCGAAGGCGATCGTGTCGGCGAAGGACACGAGTCAAGGCCAGCACGCGCGGGTCTTCGGTCTGGTACGCGATCACGCCCGACGGCACCTGGGTGTTCTCCGACGGCATCTGGGCCGAGCTCGACGAGCCGGCGCCTGCGGTCATCCGGTCGGCGTCCCTGCGCACAGCGAAACCACCGTCGCCCTCAGACCTAGGCAACGGGCCGACCGGGCTCACGGGCACCTATCCGGCGTCGGCGCTCTCGCTGGCGGGCGACGGTCCCGTCGACGTGGCGCTCGAGATCGACGGCACGACGCTGCGTTCGATCACGTACGTGTCGACCCAAAACGGGGCGATCGCGACGGTGCGGGCTGATGTCAGCCCCCTGGTCGACGCCACGCCGGTCACGTTGCCGACGCCGTAGGCGCTCCGCGAGCGCATGCACGTGCCACAAGGTTCTCGTCGGCCATCGTTCGACTTTGCGCAACGGCACGCTTCCGCCGTGGTCGGCGGCGTGGCAAGGTCGCGGGCTGCAGGGCGCGTCGGGGACGGCCCGCGGTTCGAGAGGGGACTTCGACATGAGCTTCGATGGTGAAGCGTTCGTGCAGGACATGCGCGCGGAACTGTTCGCGTCGGGCCGCACGCTCGACAAGGCGGACTGGGTCGAACGTGTCCGGCCGGAGAAGCCACACCGCAGGAGCTCGTCGGGTGGGCCCGCCAGCACTACTGGGGTGTCACGTACCACACCCGCCGGTTCCTCTCCATCTGGTTGGCGCGGGTGCCGTACGAGATGACCGACGCCCTGATCGAGAACATCAGTGAGGAGGTGCTCGGCACCCAGTCGAAGTCGGGTCACAGCCACCTGCACTGGTTGTTCGAGTTCACCCGTGCCCTCGGCGCCCCCGACACCGTCATCACCGAGGCCACCCCCAACGTCGCGGCGGTCGCATCCGAGAGCCTGCTCTACAACCTCGCCCACCAGCGCCCGTGGCACGAGTTCCAGTTCGGCGCCATCCTCGGCATCGAGAACCAGATCCCCGACGCCTACATCAAAGCCGTCAAGGGCTTCCGGGAGCACTACACCGACGTCCTCCAACCCGACGACTACGCGTTCCACACGATCCACATCACCGTCGACGAGGAGCACGGTGGCCACGTCGGCGAGTTCGCCGATTCCCGACCGCGACGCCGCATTCGAACGCGGCGCCGCAACGCGCGCAGGTGAGGGAGCGGGGTTTCGCCACGACACTCATCGGCCGACTATGACCGAGTGGGTGGCGCGATGGAAGCGCCGCCTGCGCGGTAAAATCCGTGTCAGACCCATATGCGACCCCCCATGCCGGCGCCTATATAGATCCGCACCTTGACCATTCGAAGGACGCCCACGATGATCGACCTCTACTATTGGACCACGCCGAACGGCCACAAGATCACGATTTTCCTCGAAGAGACCGGGCTGCCTTACAGATTTTCCCGATAAACATCGGCAAGGGCGAGCAGTTCGCGAAGGACTTCCTGGCGATCGCGCCCAACAACCGCATCCCCGCGATGGTCGACCATGCGCCGACAGGCGGCGGCGCGCCGATCCCGATATTCGAGTCGGGCGCGATGCTGCTCTACCTCGCCGACAAGACCAAGAAATTCATTCCGCAGGATTTGCGCGGTCGCACCGCGGTGCTCGAATGGCTGTTCTGGCAGATGGCAAGCTCGGTCCGAAATCCGGGCAGAACAATCATTTCAGCAACTACGCGGCCGACAAGATTCCCTACGCGATGGATCGCTACCGCAACGAGGTGAACCGCCTCTACGGCGTGCTCGACAGGCGGCTCGCCGACCACGAATATGTGGCGGGTGCATACTCGATCGCCGACATGGCGAGCTATCCGTGGGTCGATCATCCACGAGCGCCAGCGCCAGAAGCTCGACGATTTCCCGCACATCAAGCGCTGGCTCGACGCCATCAAGGCGCGGCCCGCGGTCGAACGTGCCTACGCGAAGGCGAAGGAGATCAATCCCAACCCGGGGGGTATCCGCACCGAGGAGGAGCGGAAGATCCTGTTCGGGCAGACCGCCGCATCGGTGCAGGCCGCGGTGCGCTGACTCATCTCTTCCCTGCGATGAGGCGTTCGCGCGCCGCCCCGCGCGCGCCGCTCGTTCAATCTCCGGTTCGCCGGTCGCGGATCGATCTGCAAGGATACCGCGATGGCGAGCGAACCGGACGCTGCGGCGGTGTTGCTGCGCTCGACGGCGATCTTCCGCGAGCTGTCGAACGATCAACTGGCCGCCATCTGGTCGCGCGCCAAGATGCACAATCTGCCCCGCGGCGACGTCCTGGTCCGGCAAGGCACGCCGTCCGACTCGGTCTACGTCGTGGTCTCCGGCCGCTTCGAAATCTGGGTCGAAGGCGGCAAGGCCGCCACTCGCTGAAGTCGGCGTCGGCGAACCGATCGGCGAGACCGGCTTCTTCTCCGGCGCTCCCCGCACCGCAACGATCGTCGCGGCGCGCGATTCGGTCGTGCTTGAGCTCGATCGCGCCTCGTTCGACGACGTCGCGCGCAGAAGTGCCGGCGATCTATCAGACACTGCTCCGTGCGCTTGCCCGCAGGCTCGCCGACCGCACTGCCGCGGCTGCGACCAGGAGCCGCGCGCGCGGCTGCGCGCACCGTCGCGGTCATCGCGGGCGGCAACCAGCCGATCCCGCAGAGCTTCTTCGATCGCCTCGACGACGTGGTCGGACGCCGCGGCAAGGGCCGCCTGCTCACCCGCGACTACCTGCAACGCCATTTTCCCGGCCGGGCGCCCGACGATCCGACGGTGTCCGAACTGGCTCAATGCCATCGAGCACGAATACGAGCTGATCGCCTACCTCGCCGACGACACGCTGAGCGACTGGACCCGCAAGGCGATCCGGCAGGCCGACCAGGTGCTGATCGTGGTCTCCGGCGCGGCGCCCGAGAACCTCAATCCGGTCGAGGCGTTCGCGTTCGCCACCCATCCGCCGGCGCGCCGCACGGCTGGTGTGCCTGCACGAGCGCGCTCCGGCTGGGTCGAGGGCACCGCCGCCTGGCTCGATCGAGCGCGACGTGCGGATGCACCACCACGTGTCGATTGAGGACGACCTCGACTTCAAGAGCCTGCATCGCTTCCTGACCGGGCGTGCGGTGGGCTACGTCGCCGCCGGCGGCGGCGGGTTCGGCCCGGCCCATATCGGCGTGTTCAAGGCCTTTGCGGAGCGCGGCGTACACTTCGATATCCTCGGCGGCGCCAGCGTCGGCGCGGCCGTGCTTGGTGGCTTTTCGCATGCTGCTCACGCCCGAGGAGGTCGACATCGGCACGCCACGACGTGTTCGTGACCAGCCGGGGATTCAAGCGCTTCACGTTTCCGCGTTACGCGCTGCTCGATCATGTGCCGTTCGATCGAGGCGCTGCGGCGGCAGTTCCAGGGAGTCAGCGTCGAGGACGCCTGGCGCCCGTATTTCGCGGTCGCGACCGTGCTCGACGGCTCGGGGCAAGGGCCCTATCTGATCCGTCGCGGCCCGCTCTGGAAGGCGGTGCGGGCATCGGGCTCGCTGCCGGCGGTGCTGCCGCCGGTCTTCACCGACGATGGGCGCATGCTGGTCGACGGCGGGGTGGTCGACAATATCCCACTGCGGTCGATGAAGACGCTCAAGGCGGGGCCCGAACCTCGTCGTGCATTTCGGGCATGCGCGACGATGCAGCAGCGCTTCGAGGTGGACTACATGAGCATCCCGGGCCGCTGGGGCCTGCTCCGCCAGATGCTCACGCCGTCCGGACGGCGGAAACTGCCCGCTGTGCCCAATCCCATTAGCGGTGCTGCAGCGTTGCCTGGTGATGCACCAGAGCCCCGAACTGCTGCCGGTCGGGCCGCTCGACCTCGTGCTTACGGTGCCGGCGCTGCCGGGCGCGAATTTCATGGATTTCGATCGCCACTTCGAGGTGTTCGAGGCGGCCTATCAATGGTGCCGCCGACAGATCGAGCAGCTGACCGACGAGGGCAATCCGGCGCTGGCCGCGAATTCTGGCGACCAAGGATTGAGCCGCGTTGTCACACGGCTTTCAGCAAATCAGGGCTAACCGGGACGGCGATGAACCTCGTCGACGCGATCGGTGCAACGGGCGCGGTGCTGACCACCGCGTGCTGGCTGCCGCAGGCCGTGCAGATCGTGCGCGAACGCGACACGCGCGCGATCTCGCTCACCGCGACATCGGAATTCAGCGCGGGCATGTTCCTCTGGCTGGTCTACGGCATGGCGCTCGCCGACTGGCCATTGATCGGCTCGAGCGCCATCACCCTCGCACTGATGCTGGTCATTCTTGCACTGAAGCTAAGACATGGATGAGGACAACTCACATCCCGCCCGAATAGTACAGGCAGTAGCGCTCCACGTTCATCGGCAGCCAGTTCTCGTAGTTGGTGAGCGTCGCGTATTTCGGCAGTTTCACCTCGCGCATCGCGGTGTCGATGCACTTGCCGGCGTCGGCGGCTTTCTTCACCGCCGCGGAGAGGTCGTGCATATAGGCGAGCAGGTTGCTCACGTCGTCGCGCGTGCCAAGTCGGCCGCCGGGTCAGGGATGGCCCGGGATCATGCGGTCCCATTCGATCGCCAGCACCTTCTTGATCGCCGTCCTCCCCTCGATCGGCCAGAGTCCGGCATTTCGCCAATTGACCGGGTTGATCGTCAGGAAGTCGACCGTGAAGATGATCTTCTCCCTCGGCAGCCGCATCACCAGCGTCGTTGTCGGAGTGGTTGCGCCCGACATAGATGCAGCTCGAGCGTCTGCCGCCGAGCGCGATGCTGCGCTCGTCGTCGACGGCCTCGTCGGCGATGATGACGTCGGGGGCATTCACGCCGGCGAGGCGCGCCTTGGCGCGCTTGTGCGCGACGAAGGTCGCGCCGTCATCCTTAAACGGCTTGCCGCCGGCGATGTGGTCCTAGTGGTGGTGGCTGTAGACGACGTATTTGATCGGCGCTCTGGTAACCTTCTTGATCTCGGCGATATAGGTCTGTCGACCGCATGGGGCGGAGGAAGCCGATCGGGTCGGTGGCGATCACGCCCTTCGGGCGTGACGACGAACATCGCCTGATGGCCCTGGTAGCGGAAAATGTAGACGCCCTTGGTGCCCTCGACCTTGGTGGTTGAGAAGAGCGGCGGCGCCGGTGGCGCCGGCGCCGGGGCTTGCGCCAGCGTCATCGGATGCCGGCAGGCATGCCAGCATGGCGAGTGCAAAGCGTCGCATGGTCATCTCCTTCGA
>CAVZOP010000007.1:0-114184 GCA_963776935.1 Ilumatobacteraceae bacterium
CTCATCGGCTTCGCGGAGCAACCGGTCGGCTTCACCAAGGTCGAAGACGAAGGGCTTTTCGACCAGGAGCGGATATCCGGCCTCGATCACTCTCAGCGTGGTTTCGAAGTGGTGCTCGTTGGGCAGGCAGAGCGAGACGAGATCGGGGGCCTCGTCGTCGAGCATCTGGTCCAGATCGACATACGGTGTGGTGGCGAACTCGATTGCCCTTCGCTCCGTCTTCTCGCTCGACCTTCCGACGATCGCACACAGATCGACATCGGGGTGCGCCGACAGGACACGGGCGTGCTCGCGCCCCCACCAGTCGCCGGTGCCGACGACGGCCACGCGGAGTCGGTTGCTGGACTGCTCTCGAGCACCTTTCGTCGTCAGCTGTCCCATCGGGGATCTCCTTGTATTGCTGTGATGGGTGGGACCTCGAGGCCGCCGCACACGCGTGTCACGGTTGATCCCGGCGACCGACGATCGCCTGTGCGGTGACTACGACGATGAGGAACAGGCCGCTCACGACCTCCTGGTGATACGACCGCAGTGTTCCGACCTGGTTGATCAGGTTCTGAATGACTCCGAGCAACAGAACGCCGGTCATCGTCCCGACAAGACCACCTGCTCCGCCGTTGAGCAGGGTGCCACCGATAACGACGGCAGCGATCGCTTCGAGCTCGAGACCGCTGCCGATCGTCGAGAGGCCCGAGGACGACCTTGCGGCAACGAGCATCCCGGCCAATCCGCTGAGCATGCCGGTCGTCGTGTACAGCACGATCTTCACTCGTGCGACCCGAATGCCCATCAACACCGCAGCGTCCTTCGAACCCCCGATCGCAAAGACGGCCTGGCCGAATCGTGTCCGATTGAGGAGCACGAGGCCCCCGCCGAACAAGACGAACGAGATCCAGACGGGGATTCCCACACCGAGCACGCGTTCTTGACCGAGGGCGGTCATCCAACGATCGCTCGCGATGAGGTGTGTCTTGTTGCCGTTGTCAGACACTTTGAACGCCAGACCGCGTGCGAACAGCAGACCAGCCAGTGTGACGATGAACGCCGGCATCCCGAGCTTGCCGATAAATACGCCCTGTGCGAACCCGATCACTCCGCACACGAGAATCGGCACGACGATGCCGGTCAGCGACCCCCACCGCGAGCTGTATGCGGCGAGAACCGCCGCGAGCGCGTACATCGAGCCGACTGATAGGTCGATCCCCCCACTGATGATGACAAGAGTCATCGCGATCGCGATGATCGCGAGAAAGGATGAGGCAACAGCAAGATTCGAGAAGTTGCCGGTGTTCCCGAAGTCGGAGCCGAAGACGATCACTCCCACCGCCACGACAACCACGAGTACGAGACCCGCCGCCGATCGCTGGATGAGCGAGGTGACCGTGCCGACCGATCCGAACACGGCGATCTGCTCCTGAGAGCCGTCGTCCGGCGTGCGGGCCGCGAGGTCGGGCGTCATCGGAGTCGCTCCCGCTGGATGTACACCGCGGCGAGGATGATCAACGCCTGCACCATCCGCGCATCGGCGTCGGACAGGTCGTGGCGAATCAGGGTCGCGAAGATGAGTTGCATTAGCAGGGCGCCGACGACTGTGCCGACGATCCTGAGTTCGCCACCGGACAACGGAGTGCCGCCGACGACGACGGCGGTGATGGCGCTCAGTTCGATGAGCAAACCGACGAACGACGGATCGGAGGCCCCCGAACGTGCCGTGGCCAGAATTCCCGCGACTGCGGCCAGCGCACCGGACAGGGCATACACGACTATCAGCGATCGGCGTACCGGGAGGCCTGCTGTTCGAGCGGCGTCCGGGCTACCACCGATCGCTACCAACCGCCTGCCGAAGACGGTGTATCGCCCGACCGCCCCGATGATCACGGTGAGCCCCAGGGCAACGAACACGCCCACCTGAAAGCCGCCGACGAGGCGTTTGGTTCCGATCGCTCCGATGGCTGGATCGAAGATCTCAGTCAGACGCCCGTCGGCGATCATCAACGCGAAACCTCGCCCTGCGATGAACAGCCCGAGGGTCGCCACGATGGGCTGGATCCGGACCACACCCACCAGAATTCCGTTGAACACGCCAGCGACCACTCCGGCGAGCAAGGCAACGATGATCGCGACTGACGGGCCCCGATCAAGGGTGGCCGCGAGCGAGGCGGCAGCGAGGGCCATCGTCGCCCCGACCGACAGATCGATTCCCGCCGTCGCCACGACCAGCGCCATGCCCAGCGCAACGATCACGACGGGGGTGACTTGCACCAGCTGCAGTCGTACATTGCTCAACGTCGCGAAGTTCGGCGTGAACAGCAGGTTGAAGACGATCATGGCCGCAAGCGCGACGTACACGCCGTGCGTGCGAAGGCCGAGCTGCGGGCGCCACCGCACTGCTTGTTCAGCAGTCGTCGTCATGAGTCGTCCTGCGTGTCCGTCGCCAGACCGTTCGACCGGTCGTCGGTCGACCGGTCGTCGATCCCCCGCTCGTCGACGGAGGCTGCGGCCATGAGTTCCATGATCCGCTGCTCATCGATCTCGTCGCGACCGAGCTCACCGACCACCGTCCCGTTCTTCAGCACGACGACCCGATTCGAACCCTCGACGACGTCTTCCAACTCGGACGAGATGAGGACGATGCTTCGTCCCTGGTCGGCGAGCTCCTGAATGATCGATTGCACCTCCGCCTTCGCACCGATGTCGATGCCTCGAGTCGGTTCATCGAGGAGAAGGACCCTCGGTTCGATGCAGAGCAGCCGAGCGAGAAGCGCCTTCTGCTGGTTGCCACCCGACAACTGTCCGATGTTTTGGCCGGCTCCAGACGTCTTGATTCCGAGCCGACCGACGTACTCGGTCACAAGACGGTCGACCCGACCCGGGGAGACGAAACCCCAACGACTCACTTTGAACAGAGCCATCAACACGATGTTGTCGCGAACCGACATCGTGGGGACGATGCCCTCCGCCTTGCGATCCTCCGGCAACAGACGCGGTCCCAGCTTCCAATGACGCGTGGGGTGAGCCGGTTCGTACGCGTTTGCCGCCGACCTGCACCCTGCCGTCGTCGATCCGTTGGGTACCGAAGATGGCTCGCACCGTCTCGGAGCGCCCCGAGCCGAGCAATCCGGCCAACCCGAGCACCTCACCCGCTCGCACAGAAAGCGAAACGTCTTGCAACTGATGGCGGCGGCTCAGCCCGACCGCTTCGAGCACGACCGCGTCGCGCACCTGCTGCTCCCGCGTGAAACTGGTTCGCCCCGCGGAACGAACCTGAGCGACGTCACGACCGAGCATCGTGGCGATCACCTCGAGCTTGGTCGTGTCCGTGACGAGTTTGCTCTGGGCGAGCCGACCATCGCGCAGGATCGTGATGCGGTCGGAGATCTGGAACACCTCATCGAGGTTGTGACTGACGAAGAGCAGACGCGGCCCCGGCTGTTGTCAGTCGCCGAATCATTCCGAAGACCTGCTCGACCTCACGTGGCTCGAGCGACGCGGTCGGCTCGTCGAGGATCACCACACGAGCATCAGTCGAGACCGCTCGCACGATCGCGATCATCTGCTGCACGCCGGCGCCGAACGATTTCACCGGGCGCCGGACGTCGATCTCGATCCCATATCGGCGTAACAGCGCAGTGGCGTTGCGGTTCATCTCCTCGACGGCGAGGAGACGCCACCGCGTTCGTGGCTCCGTGCCCAGGTAGAGATTTCGGGCGACCGACATCAAGGGCACGAGGCTGATCTCTTGGAAGGTCGTGTTGATGCCCATGTCCCACGCATCGCGTGGGGCCGCCATCGAAACGCTCTGACCTCGGTAGGTAATGTCGCCCTGGTCGGGGGCATGAACGCCGGCGAGCAACTTGATGAGTGTCGACTTCCCGGCACCGTTCTCCCCGACAAGAGCGTGCACCTCGCCGGCGTGGAGGTCGAGCGTGACCCGGTCGAGCGCGGTAACGCCACCAAACCGCTTCGAGACTTCGACTGCCCTCAGGACCGGCTCCATCAGCGTGGTTCAATCCCGACACACGAGCCGATGGCGAGGATGGCCGGAGAGGGCCGGCCATCCGCGCACATCGACTAGTAGGCGTTGACCAGTTCGGCCTCGGCGTTTTCGGTGGTGTACTCCTTGTCGGAGATGATCGTGACCGCCGGTACGCCAGCGCCGCCGTAGAAGTCCTCGAGCGCCTGGAATGCCAGTGGCCCGAACCGGGGATTGGACTCGATCACGCCTGAGATCCACCCATCGATGATGCCTTGGACCGCACCTTGCGTGCCATCGATCGTGATGATCTTGACGTCGCCGGGCGAGTATCCGGCCGCTTGCAACGCGGCGACCGCGCCCAAGGCCATCTCATCGTTGTGTGCATAGATCGCGTTGATGTCGGGATCGTTGGCGATGAGCTGCTCGGTCACTGTCTGGCCGAGTGCTCGCTCGTAGTTGGCTGCCTGTTGGGCGACGATCTCGATGTTCGTGTCGAGCTCTTCGAGCCGCTCGAGGAAGCCATCGTTGCGATCAGTCGTAACGTTCACACCCGGAGCGCCGAGCAGGATCGCGAGCCTGCCTTCGCCACCGGTTTCCCTGACCATCGCATCGGCGGCTCGCCGGCCCTGCTCCACGAAATCCGAGCCGACCCAGCCGATGTAGTCCTCGCAGGCGGTCTTCGTGGTGAGGAGGCGATCGATCGTCATGATCGGCACACCGTTCTCCTTCGCGTAGTCCAGCGCCGGGTCGAGTCCTTCGCTGTTCAACGGTGAGATGATCAATGCGTCGACTCCCTGGTCGACCATGCTCTGGATGTCGGAGATCTCCTTGTTGAGATCGGATTCGGCGTTGGTCACGATCAGATCGATTCCGCGTGCCTCAGCTTCGTCGCGGATCGACTGGGTTTCGGCGATCCGGAACGGGTTCGCTTCGCGCTCCGACTGGGCGAACCCGATCGTGGCCGTGGCGAGGTCGACCTGATCGAATCCGCCGCCGGCATAGGCGTCCACCGTGCAGCCGTCGCCCGACGTCTCAGCGACCTGTTGACCAGAACCTGACTCCGTCGATTCGGTCGGCTCGGCCGGATCAGTTTCGGCCGGATCTTCGGCAGGCGGTTCTGTCGGTGCCGGTTCTTCTGAACTCGTGTCGCCGGCCGTGGCCGCCGGTGGACTCGTCGCATCGGCGTCTGAGTCGTCATCGTCGCCGCAAGCTGCTGCGGCGAGGACGAGGCCGACGACGAGTGCCAGCCGTGCGTGGCGGTGTTTGATCATGTTTGCTTCCCCCGGTCGCGCATCGTGGGTCTGCTGCGACGCCGGCTTGCACCCGCTGGGCGCATCCGGGCGCGGCCCCCTATGAGACATTTAACATATCGTATTACAAATAGTGAATCAAGGGAACATTTGGGAGACCGACGAGCGAACGTTCACGGCGACGGCGCGGCCGTGTGCTCCACTTGTGCCTGATGGAGCCCGCCGCACACATTCGACGCCGGTCGCGATATCCACAACAGGAGTGACGGTGTCCAACCACTCGACCCCGTCCGGGAGCGACGCGGCATGAGCACCTCCAGCGCCGCAGCTCTATTCGACCTTTCTGGGCGTATCGCGCTCGTCACCGGCTCCAGCAAGGGCATCGGCCTCGCGCTAGCGCGCGCACTGTCGAGTGCCGGAGCCTCAGTCGTCCTCAACGCCCGCGGAGAACACGCACTTGCGTCAGCAGCCTTGACGCTCCGCGCCGAAGGTCACGATGCCCACCACCGTGCGTTCGATGTGTGCGACCCGTCCGCTGTCGGTGCAGCCGTGGAATCGATCGAGGATGAGATCGGGCCCATCGACGTGCTCGTGAACAACGCCGGCATGCAAATTCGTGCACCAATGCTCGACTTCGCGATCGAGGACTTCCGACAACTGATCGAAGTCAACTTGGTGTCAGCGTTCATCGTTGGCAAGGCGGTCGCCGCCCGCATGGTCGAGCGGCACCGAGGCAAGATCATCAACATCTGCTCGGTCCAGTCCGAACTCGGCCGACCCACCATCGCCCCCTACACCGCGACCAAAGGTGGACTGAAGCTCCTGACCAGAGGGATGTGCGCCGATCTCGGCCCGCTCGGCATCCAGGTCAACGCCATCGCACCGGGATACTTCGCCACAGAGCTCACCGCCGCGCTCGTAGCCGACGAGGGGTTCTCGGCCTGGGTGTCGCGACGCACCCCCGCCGGGCGCTGGGGCCGCGTCGACGAGCTTGCCGGAGCTGCGATCTTCTTCGCCAGCGACGCCTCCGACTTCGTCAACGGTCAAATCCTCTACGTCGACGGGGGCATGACCGCGGTCGTATGACCAGCCCATTACTCGCGTGGCCGGGCTGGGCCGGTCGAGCGACGCACGATCAGCTCGGGGCGTCGTGGCGACAGTGGCGGGGGCTCTACGCCGTCGATGCGCGCCAGCAGTTGCTGCACCGCATCCCTGCCCTGGGCGGTGAAATCGAGCCGAAGGGTCGTGAGAGGCGGCGAGTAGTACGCAGCTTCCGGAGTGTCGTCGACTCCCGTCACGCTCACGTCGTCCGGTATACGGTGGCCGCGCTCGTTGAGGGCGAGGATGACACCGAGCGCAGTCTGATCGTTGGCTGCGACAAACGCCGTCGCGGGCAGTTCATCCGGCAGCGATGCGATCGCCTCATATCCGGAGCGGGCGGACCAATCGCCGTCGATGACGCCCCGAGAGCGCAGGCCAAGCTCGACGACGGCTGCCTCGTATTCGCGGGTGCGGTTGCGCGCCCCCACCCAGGTGCGCGGGCCGGCGATGTGCACGACATCACGGTGACCGAGATCGGCGAGGTGACGCAGCACGGCGAGGAGACCGTTAACGGCGGGCGTGGGGTCGGTTGGCAGCTTGTCGTGGCCTGTGGCCAGGTAGAGCGGCACCCGGAACGTCGTGGTCTCCACCGCGTTCGTCACCTCGTCGGTCGATGAGAGCGCGAGGACCCCTGCGGGGTCGAACTGCTGTGCGAGGTCGATGGACTCGCGAATCGCTGCGGGGTCGTGCACATCCAGGGTGATGACGTCGAGCAAGTAGCCGGCGTCGCGGGCGGCCATGTTGGCGCCCTCCAGGATCTTGTTCGGACCAACCTGCGTGATCTCATGGGTGAGCGCAGCGATGCGGTGCGAGCGGCCCGTCGTCAGCGAGCGGGCGTTGAGATTGGGTCGGTAGCCCAGTTCGCGGATCGCCTTGGCGACGCGGTCGCGCGTGTCGGGGCGGATGCCCGGGTAGCCCTTGAGCAACCTGGTCACCGTCGCATGGGACACCCCGGCAGCGCGCGCCACGTCATAGATCGTGGCTGGCCGTTCGACGCTTGGTTGCGCCTCGGTCATCATTCCTCCGACGCAAGTTGTGACTTGACACCGTCATGTTATCGGCAACATGATGGTCCCCACGACATGTTGCCGGAAACATTCGACAACCCAGCCACAACAATGTTGTCGGAAACAATCCGGCAGCCAGCCACAACGGAGTGAGCCTTTGGCCGACGCGCACCTGCTACCCGACCGAATCCTGTTCGGAGCGGCCTTCTACGACGAGTACCGCGTGAACGGTGACCTCGACCGCGACCTCGACCTGATGGTCGAGGCATCCTTCTCGGTCATTCGCGTTGGCGAGTCTGTGTGGGCGACGTGGGAGCCAGAGCCGGGCGTGTACCACCTCGACTGGCTGCAGCCCGTGCTCGACGGTGCGCACGCCCGCGGCATTTCGGTTGTGCTCGGCACGCCGACCTATGCCGTGCCCCCGTGGCTGCGCGCGATGGATCCTGACCTCGCGGGCGAGACGGCCACCGGGGTGCGCCATCCCTGGGGGTGGCGCCAGGAGGTCGACATCACGCATCCCCTGTTCCGGCAGCACGCGGAGGGCGTCATCCGGGCGATCGCCGCGAGGTACGCCAACCACCCCGCGATCATCGGCTATCAGGTCGACAACGAGCCCGGCCCGTTCCTGCTGCACAACCAGCGCGTGTTCGACGGGTTCCTGCGCTGGCTCGAAGGCCGCTACGGGGATGTCGAGACGCTCAACCGCGAGTGGGGGCTCACGTTCTGGTCGCAGCGCATCCGCAGCTGGGACGAGCTCTGGCGTCCCGATGGCAACCACTCGCCGCAGTACCAGCTCGAGTGGCGCCGCTACCAGGCCGAGCTCGTCACCGACTTCATCGCGTGGCAGGCCCGCATCGTCCGCGAGTACGCGAATCCCCGCCAGTTCGTGACGACCTGCATCTCGTACGAGCGCCCGGCGATCGACGACCAGAAGCTCGTGCAGGAGCTCGATGTCACGGCGGGCAACCCGTACTACGTGATGCAGGAGGCACTCCACATCGGGGGCGAGATGCCGCGAACCGGGATGTGGTGGACGTCCGGGGTGTGGGCACTCTACGAGCAGGGCGACCGCATGTTCAGCTCAGCCCAGGCCCCATTCCTGGTCACCGAGACGAACGCGCAGTCCATCGGGCAGTCACACTGGCAGCACCACACACCGTACCCGGGCCAGATCGCGCTTGCGGGCCTCGCGCTAGTGGCCCGCGGCGCTCGGATGATCGAGTACTGGCAGTGGCAGACACCCCACTACGGCATCGAAACCTACTGGGGCGGGGTCCTGCCGCACAGCGGCCGACCCGGTCGAATCTATCGTGAGATCGCGGAACTCGGTCACCGGTTGCGCGACCTCGGGCCACTGCTCGAGGGGTTCACGCCCGATGCCGATGTCGCCCTGCTCTACTCGATCGACACAAAACACAGTTTCGAGTTCTACCCGCCGCTCGCAGACGCCGAGGGCGGCCCGGATCCCAGGTCGTACCTGCGGATCTTCGATCGCTACTACCCGCGGCCTTCGAGGCGGGTATCCAGAGTCGGATCGTGCACGCCGACCAGTTCCGGCAGCGCGACGCGGCGGACTTCGTGGCCGAGTTCCCGACCCTCGTCGTGCCGACGCTCTACGTCGCCGATGACGGCATGCTCGACGCCCTCGTGCGCTACGCGGAGTCGGGCGGGCACCTCGTGGTCGGCATCCGAACAGGCTACGGCGACCAACTCGCCAGGGCCCGGCCCGAGCGAGCGCCCGGGCGTCTCGCCGCCGCAGCGGGGGTCTGGTACGACGAGTACTCGACGCTCGACGCTCCGGTCGGCATCGACGGCACCACCTTCGGTGGCGGCCAGGCTGAGGGTTGGGCCGACACGCTCGTCGCTGACGGCGCCGACGTTGTGGCGGTGAACTCCTCGGGCATCTACGCGGGCCGACCCGCGGTGACCTCGCGCGAGCACGGTGCCGGTCGCGTCACCTACGTGGGCACGCTGCCCGACCTCGCGCTTGCGACATCCATTCTTCGCTGGGCCGTACCGATCACGAGAGCGAGCGATTGGCGGTTGGATGCCTCGGTCACGGTCACCTCGGGCAGCAGTAGCGGCGGGCGCGTCTGGTTCATCAGCAACTGGTCGCCCGAGCCCGCCACCGCTCACCCGCCGCAGCGGCGCGGCGGAAAACCGATCGTTCTCGAACCGTGGGACGTCACCGTCCTCGTCGAGCAACGCGATCCCGAATCTGGGGCGTTTTCACTCAAACACTAAAGAGAGTAGAGCAATCATGAGGCAAGGAGCACGCAAGGCCGCGGTCGCGATCACCTCGATCGCTACCGTGGCAGCATTCACGCTCAGCGGCTGCGGGTCCAACGGGGGCACGGGCGGCACCAGCGGTGAGCCCACGGATGGCACGGGCAACACCAACGGTCAGATCACGGATGCGCAACACGAAGAGGCGTTGAACACGCCGACCGAGCTGACCTTCTGGACATGGGTACCCGACATTCAGGATCAGGTCGACATGTTCATGGAGGAGTACCCGGCGATCAACGTCACGGTCGAGAACGTCGGCCAAGGACTGGATCACTACTCAAAGGTGCGCACCGCTTCGCAGGCCGGTAGCGGCGGTCCCGACGTGGTCCAGCTCGAGCAACAGTTCATCACGTCGTTCGCCGTGACCGGCGAGCTGCTCGATCTCACGCCGTACGGTGCGGCAGACATCGGGGACGAGTACGTGCCATGGGTCTGGAATCAGGTCGTCGCCAACGGCGAGGTCCTGGCGATCCCGCAGGACTCGGGCCCCTTGGGCAACCTGTACCGCGAGGACATCCTGACGGCGGCAGGTGTGACGGAGCCGCCCGCCACGTGGGCGGACTACAAGACCGCCGCGGAGTTGGTGCGCGCGAACACGGACTCGTACATCTCGAACATGGCGCCGAACCAGGGCGCCGGTTGGGTCGGGCTGCTGTGGCAGGCGGGCGTCAAGCCGTTCGGCTATGACGGCGGCGAGGGTGTCACGATCAGCGTGAACAGCGCTGAGGCGAAAGAAGTGGTCAGCTACTGGCAGGACCTCATCCAGAACGATCTCGTCTCGGTCGACCCGGACTTCACCGACGAGTGGTACCAGGGTCTCAACCAGGGCAAGTACGCCGGCTGGATCACGGCCGCGTGGGCTCCCGTCTTCCTCTCCGGTGCCGCGGCTGACACGTCGGGTCTGTGGCGCGCCGCGCCACTGCCGCAGTGGAATGAGGGCGAGGAAGCCTCGGGCAACTGGGGCGGTTCAGTCAACGCGGTGCTCAAGACCTCGGAGAACCCGATCGCGGCCTACGAGTTGGCGAAGTGGATCAACTACGAACAGGAACCTGCGTTGCTGTTCGCGACCCAGCAGCACTTCTTCCCAACCAAGATCTCCGTGCTGGAGGACCCGGAGTTCGCTGCTCAAGAGCCTGAATTCTACGGTGGGCAGAGGGTCAACGAGCTGTTCGCGGGAATCTCCGAAACGGTCGACACCGAATGGGAGTGGCTGCCGTTCATGGAGTTCGCTTACACGAGCTTCAACGAAACGTTCGGGGCCCAGGTTGCGGCCAAGGGCGATCTCTCTGCAGGCCTGGATGCCTGGCAGGCCGCGCTCGAAGAGTACGCGACCCAGCAGGGCTTCACGGTCAACGAGTAGCACGCGGACGGCCCGGGGATCAAAACCCGGGCCGCCCCCGCTGCACCATCACCTGAGCGAAGGAACCTGAGATGACCAGCGCGATCCACCGGAAGCACCGCCTCGTTGCCTACGGATTCGTCCTCCCATTCTTTGCCGTGTTCGCGGCGATGTTCATCGCACCGCTCGCCTATTCGGGCTACCTGAGTTTTTCGTGGACCGGCTCGTCGGCGACGCGAATTTCGTCGCCTTCGAGAACTATCTGCGCGCGTTCCAAGATCCCGGCTTCCTCGATGGCCTCGGGCGCACCGCGCTGTTTCTCGTGACACAGGTGCCCATCATGCTCGGGCTCGCGCTGTTCTTCGCGCTCGCGCTCGACTCCGGTCGAGCGCGCGGCAGCAAGACGCTGCGGCTGCTCATCTTCTTGCCCTACGCGGTGCCCGGCGTCGTCGTTGTGCTCATGTGGGGCTACCTCTACGGGCAAGAGTTCGGACTCGTTGCCCAGATCATCGACGCAACCGGGTTGCCTCCAACCAACTTCCTGTCGGATTCTCTCATCTTGTTCTCGATCATGAACATCGTGACGTGGGCGTTCGTTGGCTACAACATGATTGTCATGTACGCGGCGCTCAAGTCGATTCCCACCGAACTGTACGAGGCCGCCGAGATCGACGGAGCGAGCCAATGGCAACTGGCCTGGAGCGTGAAGATTCCTATGATTCGGCCCGCCATCCTCCTGACCACCATCTTCTCGGTCATCGGGAGCTTCCAGATCTTCAACGAACCGAAACTTCTGGTGGAGATCGCGCCTACCGGGATCACGCAGTCGTTCACGCCCAACTACTACGCCTTCAACCTCGCGTTCGTGAACCAGGACATCAATTACGCCGCGGCGATCGCATTCCTGCTCGGCTTCATCATCATGATCGTCTCGTACGTCGTGCAACTGAGCGCCCAGAGAAGGAAGTTCCAGCAATGACTGCCCAGGCGACCATTCCGGCCACAGCGCCGCCCCGCAAGCCGTCCAACCGCGCGAAGCGCCGCAGCAACCTGCTCACGGTGGTGATGTGGTTGTGTGTGCTCTACTTCATCGTGCCGCTCATCTGGCTCTTCATGTCCTCGACGAAAGACAACAGCGACCTGTTCACAACCTTCGGGCTGTGGTTTGGTGAGGACTTCAACCTGTTCCAGAACATTGTTGACGTGTTCACGTACCAGGACGGCATTTACTTGCGTTGGTCGCTGAATACGATTATGTACGCGGGCATGAGCGCGATCGGCGCGACCGTGCTCGCGACGATGGCGGGGTATGCGTTCGCGAAGTATCGGTTCCCCGGTGACAAGTTGCTGTTCAGCATCACCTTGGGCGCGATCATGATCCCGCTCACGGCACTGGCGATCCCCACCTATCTGCTGTTCTCGTCGGCGGGCCTCACCAATACGCCGTGGGCTGTCATCCTGCCTTCGCTAGTGAGTCCGTTCAGCGTGTTCCTCATGCGCGTGTACACGGCCGATGCCGTACCT
This sequence comes from Ilumatobacteraceae bacterium, assembly GCA_963776935.1. Lineage (GTDB taxonomy): Bacteria > Actinomycetota > Acidimicrobiia > Acidimicrobiales > Ilumatobacteraceae > JALOLG01. The sequence goes on from CAVZOP010000007.1 coordinate 12,487, forward strand.
GACTCGCTCATAGAGGCTGCACGAGTGGATGGCGCGGGCGAATTCCGGATCTTCTGGCAGGTGTCCCTCCGCCTGCTCGCGCCTGGCATGGGCACGGTGATGCTGTTCACATTCGTGGCGACCTGGAACAACTACTTCTTGCCACTCATCATGCTCAATAGCGGGGATCTACTGCCGCTGACGGTTGGACTCGCGCAGCAGCAGGCGACCTCGGCGGCGGGCGGTGGCGCACAAGCGCTGTTCTCGACCGTGATCACCGGCGCATTCGTGTCGATCATCCCGCTGGTCATCGCGTTCTTGTACCTGCAACGGTTCTGGCAAACCGGTCTCGCGACCGGCGGTGTGAAGGGCTGACGTGATCTGGTACGGCGGGGACTACAACCCCGAGCAGTGGCCGGAAGAGGTTCGGGCCGAGGACACACGACTCATGCAAGAGGCGGGCGTCACCATGGTGAGCCTCGGCATTTTTCGTGGGCGATGCTCGAGCCGCGCAAGGGTGAGTTCGAGTTCGGGTGGCTGGACCGCGTCATGGATGGGCTGCACGCTGTGGACGTGCGCGTCGACCTCGCGACCGCCTCCGCATCGCCGCCGCCGTGGCTCACGCATCGCTACCCCGAGGTACTGCCAGTCACGAAGGATGGCGTGCGCCTGTCGGCAGGCAGCCGCCAGCAATACTGCCCGAGTTCGCCCGTGTACCGCCGGCTCGTGGCGCGGCTCGCGTCCAAGATCGCCAAACGCTACGCCGACCATCCAGCACTCGCGATGTGGCACATCAACAACGAGTACGGCTGCCACGTGAGCCACTGCTATTGCGAAACGAGCGCCGACACGTTCCGGGAGTGGCTCGAGGCTCGCCATAGCACGGTCGACGCACTCAACGAGGCGTGGCACAGCGTTCTGGTCGCAACGCTATTCGGAGTTCGCCGAGGTGCAACCGCCGACGGCGATGCCGTCATTCGGTAAGGGCTCACGACAGGTCTGATTGGGCGTTGATGGTGTAGTTCCATTCGCCGTGGAAGTCGTGTGGGTGGAGTGGGACGGCGGCGAGTTCGGTGTCGGTGATCCGGACGCCCTTCGCGTACCACTCGGGGTCGTGTGCGGCTTGCACGGTGAGGCCGGTGGAGGTGGTGGTTGCGGAGATCAGTTCGATGATGGTGCGCAAGCTGGTGAGGGGCCGTCCGCGCCAGTTCATCGTGATGAACGAGAACATGCGGTGCTCGATCCGGTTCCACTTCGAGGTGCCGGGCGGGTAGTGACAGACCGTGATCGTCAGTCCTTTCTCAGCGGCGAGGCGGGCGAGGTGGAGTTTCCAGGCGCGAGCCGGTAGCCGTTCGAGCCGCCGGCATCAGCGGTGATCAACAGCCGCGTCGCGTTCGGGAACCGGGTGCTGCCCATCTGGTTCCACCAGGCCCGGATCGATTCGGCCGCGAACTCGGCGGTGTCAGCGACATCACCAACCGACACCCAGCCTTCGTTGGCGTCGGCGTGACGACCCGCTGGGCTGCTGCCAGGCACGACGCGTTCGCAGAGGTTTAGCGTTGTCGCCAAACGGAGCCCACTAGACGCTTGGATATCGGTCTGAGATTTGCCTCTGAACAGGCATTTCCTGTGGAGCGGACGACGGGATTCGAACCCGCGACCCTCACCTTGGCAAGGTCATGAAAATGGTCTCCCCCGTCTCACCAGTCTCCCGAGCAGCGTGTCGTCTCCTCGCTAGTCTCCCCAGTCCGCAGAGTGCACCCCTGTCGCCTCGCAACCGTTTAGCGCGCTAAACCACCACGAACTCGCAGAGCGTGCGTCCTCGCCGAACGCCCGGGAAGCAACGCAGCTCCGCCTGGTCGCCGAGGCGCACAGATCGCCGGATCACGCGCTCGTTCTCATAAGCGGATCGCCGGATGCTATCTGCATCTATACCAGTGCGCGTTGGTACGCACGGATGATCTGCAGAGCGTGTGTTGTTCTTGGATCGCGTATTTCGGCGGTGGGCGCGCATCGGTAAGTCTGGCACGCCCCGCACTTAGCCAACAAACTGGATCGAGGTGATCACGCTGTCGTCGACGGCCACGTTGAGACATCGATCAACACCGGTAATCGCACGCGAATGCATCGGCAACGTCACACCTCCCGAGTAGAACGGCGCACATGCTCGAGATGCTTCCTGGCCGTCGACTTAACGACGCTATTATGCGCACTGTTCAAGACGTGGCGACCGATGCTGGTAACCGGCGGGCAGCGGGCCAACCGATTCGGGCATTGCACGAGTGGGCGACCAACACCGAGGCCGGGTTTCGCGGCATCATTCCGACCAGCGAGGTGCAACGACTCGTCTACACCGAGAGGTACTGGCACGCTGGGACCGTCGACTCGCACTGGCCGAGATCGACGACGCCTACCACCGGTGGACACGCGAATTCGATGAGCTCAAGGCATGGCGCCAGCGGTGGCTCATCGAGCAACGCGATGATGATTGTCTCCGACACGTCCGTGATCCTGCGCGCCCAGGGTTCGATCGCCAGCATTGAGTGGTTCAAGCTCGTCGGCGCCGGCAAGCAAGATCCGGTTCGGGTGGTCATCCCGCTCGTCGTCCTCGATGAGCTCGAGAACCAGAAAGACCGCGGCGAGAACAAGGCACAAGAAGGTCAAGAGCACTCCCCGCGCGTCAAGGCTCGTCATGCCCTGCGAGACCTCGCAGCGCTGTTCGCCACCCGCATGTTGCCCACGCAGCCGACTGAGGTACCCGTCGAGTACGTCGTCGCTGCGCGGCCCACCGTTGAGGTGCTCGAAGATCCGCCCGGGGGTCACGTCCGCTACCCGCGTGCCGACGATGAACTCATCCGCCGAGCCGTGCATCTGCGCAACACCACCGGCCGCCGAGTCGTCCTCGTCACCTATGACGTTGCGATGTCCATCCGGGCGCAGATCGAGGAACTCAGCGTTGTACTTCATGATGGCGCGGGCGGCGCCGTGCCGCTCAATTTCCAGTGACCAGCTCGAGGCGTGGATCCGAAGGCGGTCGATCATCGAGTCGCACCGATGCACGACCATCAGTGTCATGAACGACCACGACTTCTGCCACTCTGAGTGCGGCCGACGTCGTCGCCCTACTCAACTTCATCGACCGTGCTCTCGGCGACGACGCAGACCTTCGCGAAGAGCTGCGGATGCGCGGCCTCGACTGCGACGCAGCGAACGGAGTGCCCCGACAACCTCGTCGGCGGCTAATCGCGCGAACAAACGCATCGCGGGCAGCTGAGCTGTGGTCTCCTCGGCAACTGAGCCTAGTTGATCGTGCTGACCGCTGCCCGCACCGCGTCGGCGCGGCCGTCCAGATCGATGGCGACGAACCAATTGCCAGAGCTCTCGACGCGTAGCTGTGCAGGTGACTTGACCTGGCGGCCGCCGTAACCCCGGTAGTTGAGGCCACGCGTGTAGCGGGCGTAGTTGTAGCTGTCGACGAGGTGCACGTTCGCTTGCTTGTCGAGCTCGACCGTCACGGTGGTGCCGGCGGCGATGTGGCCGAGATTGAACTTGAGATGGTGCATTGATGTCTCCCCTTCAGGGGCTGGACTTCACGTTGGACGATGAACGAAAGGTCCACACGTGATGCCCGCTTGGCACGACCCAACGCGTCGTCGGGTCATGCCAGCGGCGGCACGTCAGACGCGCTGGGTGATGGTTCCGCCGGGGTTGCGGCGTGCGGTTGCTTCGGTGACGAAGCGGCCCGTACTCGCCGAGCGGCTGACGGGCGTGTTGTTCCGGGTGCTCCCGCCGACCCGCTCCGTGGTCGTGCGGGCCGGGTGGCGCTGGGCGGTCCCTCGAGTAACGAAACGTCCGGTCGATGCGCTGCGGTGGACGGTGTGTCCTTTGGCCATGGTGGTGTGTTCTCCTTGATCAGCGGCGGGTGAGGGTGACGCGGGTGGTCAACTTGACCGGCACGTATCGCGTGCCGGTTGAGGTACGGACCGGCACCCTGCGGGTCGTGGTTCGGGTGATCGTGCGGCTGGTCGCCATGGTCTGATGTCCTTTCACCGTTGGGTTGTTGTGACGGACCTATGTCTGGCAGCGACGATTCGCCAGCAGGTTTCTCAGCTGACACGGCGGTCGAGTTGTTGCTCGAGGACCATGCGTCGCTTGATGGTCTTGCGGCCGTTCTTCAGTCGGTACTCCACTTGCGGCACCGTCATTTCGACTTCGGCGCTGATCTCCGGGTCGGTCCAGCCGCTGCAGTCGAGTCGGAGCACCTCCGCGATCTCCTCGCCGACCAACTCCATGTACCGGTCGAACTCGACGGCGCCGAGCACGTCGTCGGGTTGTCCGACGATGTCGCCGCGGCATCCTGAGACCTGTTGCATCGCTTCCCGCTCGCGACGCATCTGGGTGCGCCAGGCTCGCCACGCTGTGGGGAGTCGAAGCACGGCGAGGTTGGTCGCCCACGTCCGAATCGCGGCGCCTCCGTCCACCGTCCACATCCCTGTCGCGAGCTGATCACGCAGTACAGGCATCATCGCTTGCACGGTGCGTTCGGCCATGGCCTGCGCAGCGTCGTGCGGCACTCCGTTCGCCGGCGTCTGCAAATCGAGTGCTGGATGACCGCCGAGCTGCACGTACCACGACCAGACGTTCCCTTTGCGGATCATGGAGGCGACGACCTTCGTCGTGTACAGCCACACGTGCTCTTTGATCTCGGTCCAGGCCGGACCGTCCTCGTTGCCGTCGCTGAGCTCGAACTGAAGATAAAGGACCCGATCCGCATCAGTGAGTTTCGGCTCGTAGGGCGCCCCGCCTCCGGTTATAAGAACGGCTCGTTCGGCCGGTCGGAGGCGGAGTCGAATGATCCATGAGCGGAGTTGAGTAACGGCGACTCGATAACTAGCTCGTCCCTCGCTACTCATCGACCCGTCGTATGGCGACATGCGAGAGCACCATGAACTTTTTCGGAAAGCGTCGAAAAGCTCTGTGACCAGGAGCGACGCACACCCACCACCATCCCGTAACAGCGCTGGATTGTCGAAGAGATCCAACAGGCTGTTCGTAGATGCCGGGCATCGGCAGGGACTTGTCGGTCGTGGCACGATGAGCCGTGCCGGAACGCGACGCCGGGCTTCGGCGGTGAAATCGGCGCCGACGCTGTGTGACCTGTACGCGTCGGCACGCATGACGAGCATCCTGCCCAGCAGAAGGTCGATGTCATCGTTGTCAGGCATTCAAGATCGATCGTACGACGAGGGTGTGACAGCAATAGGCGCTTCGACGGGCCAGGACGCTACGCGCTGCGAAACGCGTCGAGGCTGACGGCAAGTCGTTGAACACGCGCAAGTCGAATCCTCAGGCCTTGCTCAGTGGACCGGCAGGAACCGCAGTCAGGGCGTTCGCGAGCAGACCGATCTGTGCCAGCCACGAAATCGGCGATCAGCGCAGAAACACGCGGCGCAGAACGACGCCACCGTCATTGACGGACGACGCGTCCTATCGGCGCCTCGGATTCAAAGCGACCGGGTTGTTCGGTGGATCGGACGCTCACGGAGACCAATCGTTGAGTGCGCGTCGCGTCTGAGCGTCCCTCGACAGGGTTGCGTAGTTGAGCGATCGATTAGCGACTCTCCCGGTGCGGAGGCAGCGCCGGCACCCTACGTCGGCCCACGCGTGACCCAGGAAGCGCGGGCTGAAGCTCTCGACATTCAACGGGTCGGTGAGATGGGCGGCTGAAGCCTCACATCATCGACATCTCAGCCATCGCCGCGCCCGGCGTCGGCAGGCCCTTCCTCAGTTCAGCGAACACTTCTTGACTATGTGCTCTGCCAGGACCTTTGGTGACATCCGGCGGGCATCGAGATACCCGATCGTTGGTCGGATTCCGGGCAACTCAGTGTCATCGAACCGAACCGGAAGAATGTAATCGGAATCCTGGTTCTCCAATGCAGCTGAGAGTGCGCTGCGCCGCTCATGCACAGTCCACATCCACGTGCGGTATTCCGCTGAGATGAACATGACCACATGTCTCGAGCGAAGGCGGTACACACCGTCGAGGTGCTCAGCGAGATCCTTGCCCCAAAGTTCGGTCTGCGCATCTCGGTCGTAGAAGATTCGAAGGTTCCGGGCCTTCAGTTTCGTCGCCACGCGCTCGACGTATCACGTTGCCGCGCGCCACAAACGATAAAGCCACGTCGTACTCAGCCACCTTCAGCCCCACGTCCGTCAACCGCTGTCCAAGATCCCACATCATACTTGCTAGATCGTCGCCCTGACCGATAGCTCGGAGTACCGACGAGTCGTACGCAGCCGTGGAGGACAGCACAAGCGCGCCGACGATAAGCCCTTTCTCGGGGGCCTCTTCTCGCACGATGGGGATGGAACGTTGAAAGGCCCAGCGTTCGCCGCCGTGGCCGCTGTTTTTCTGCATCGTCTCGCCGAAGAGTACCGAATGCGCCGCAAGGTTGGCGGTGTCCGGATGAAGTGAAAACGCCTGAACCGTCCTCGCATGTTTAACCACGAAAGCGCTCGACCCCCACTGCTCAACATGCGTTGGACCCGTTAATCCACGCGCTCAGTTCGATCTGTTCGTTGCTCGGCGGCCTCGGAAGCGATGCAAGCGCACCAAAGAGCAGGCGATGAAACTCTTGGAAGATAAGACTGAGGCTGCGCTCGTCGGCGAAGCGACGATCTAGAGACTTGTACCAACCTCCTTGCGCTTCGAAAATGACTCTGGCCAGTAGTCGTGGCCTGCGACGGCGGCGATCGTGAGTTCATTGACGATTTCCGCGATGTCGCCGTACGTCGAAAGACTAAACACGTCGATTCCACGCTGGCCGAGTGTTTGGGCCACAAGTCGGTGTAGTTGTGGAGTCCGGTCATCTGGCCTGCGCTGCGTTACGAACAGCTTGACGGCGCAATTGGGGTCTGGAAGGCGCCGTACAAGTTTCGCCACGAGTGGATGCAGCACTGGGAAACCAAGCAGCAGGCATACATCGGCGCGGAGGATCCAAATGAGCGCCCCCTCGTCGATCTCAGGCGGCAGGGTCTGGACAAGATTTGACCGGCGCACGGCCGGTTCGATCGGGCCCGGAAATCCCGTAGAGATGCAGCACACTCAAATGACCAAGCAGATCCACCTCTACATCATTGGGCGGCGTGATCTCAGCCGGTAGAACGGGCACTATCCTCACTTCGCCTCTGGCGACGGAGTGAGCTGTTCGGCCCAGAGCGTCCTCGATCTCGAGGGTTCGCGATGTGGTCGCTATCCGAATCCAGGTGTTACGAGTGCAAGCCGAGCGATGCGGCTGATCAGGAGGCTGGATCTGAAGCTGACAGGTCACTCGGTGGTTCATGGAGCTCAAGAACGGTCCCGAGGGTGTCGAGCTCAAGAACTCGAGCGCTTCCAGCTCGTCCTCCCAGACGGACGGCGCGTGAGTGCGGTCGACCCGAAAGATCTCATCGACCAGTGCCCTCCTCACCAACTCGACGTCATCTGGTCGCCCAAGACTTGCGGCGACACCAGGACCTAGCACGAGCGAAACCGCCGTGGCTCCCCGCACTCGATCGATCAGACGCACGAAGTGCAGGTTGTGTTCCGAGAGGACGCTCTCACTCGGATAAATCACCGAGGCGCCCCCGAGCCAAGGTCCTGAGGCTGCATGTCACGACGCGCCCGTTAGACATGGCCACCAATCTAGGGCTTGACGCGGGGCGACCAGCTGGAGCTTCGGCGCGTGCGAGCTGTTGAGCGTCGAACGTGCGGGGCGGAGCGCGCCTTGCCGCCGAGGACCTCATGCAACTCAAGCGCGCTTCGTTCAAGCTGAACGCGCCTCATTCGAGGGTCCCGGCGGACCGGACCATCTCCGGGGCACTCGACCGGAGTCACGCATATCGCGCACACAGAACGGTTCAACTCGGCATCGCCAGGAGCGCCCATATCGGCGCATCGGCGTGCGCCCGCGAGCCGGGTGCTGGGGCGCCTGCATCGTGAGACGGCCGGAGCATTTGGCCGTGCCAGACCTCGTTGTCGGATTCCTCCGGAGTGAACCGCCCTGGCTTCGTTGGAGGCCACACCTCCGCACCGAGATCGGCTGAACCGCAACACAGCGTCGCGTCTGACCCCTGAACCGGCCAACGCCCACCAGGCTGTTCGACGAACGAATTGTCGACACGACGCCAACACCGGCGCGGGCCGTGACTTAACAGGAGCCTGCCCTCACTCGAGTGGCCCATCTCTGTCGTGTCCGACCAACCGCGCCACAGGTTCCTTGACAACACAGGAGGATCGATCTGAATACCATCGGCGATGTCCCCGAGTGCCGATCGGGGATACAGAACTACCGCACAGATCGACCGCGACTGGTCCACTCGTCGCCGCGCTCCAAACGGCGTCTCTGTTCGACGCGATACCATTCGGCTACGGCGACCCGCCCGGAAGAAACTCGAGGCAGTTTGGCGCGCCGATGGCACGATCATCGCGGTGGCTCGCCGCTTCGAGGTAGCGCCGACAACGGCCGCGATATGGCTCGCAGACGTCGGCATCTTCGTCAAGTCCGAGCCGGCAATCTGCGCGCCAACCCGCTGGCGGCGATCGACGCCGGCAAGTCGATCAACGAGATCGCCGCCGATCACGGCGTCGGTGATCGGACAGTTAGTGTCGAGCTTCGCCGCCACGGCCTAGTCGAACGCCACCGCCGCAGACCAACGGGTCCCGTAACGGCTTCGTCGAAGACCTCCAGGCGGGCGCGGGAGGAGCTCAGTCAGCGCGAGTTCGTTGAGCACCAAACGCGACATTCGATGAACCCCCCTCGACAGACCGGCAGGGATGGCGACGTCGTGCGTGGCTGCGGAACGAAGTGGAGGCTGCGACCCATCGATCGCTTTCGTCGCCCTGTCTGTATGCGAAACCGCGACGACGCTTCCTTGACAGCCCCACGCGTGAGGTACACCATGAAAGCCGCAGCACGAAAGTGCCGAGAGAGGGGATCAGTGATGGCGATAATATCCGGAGACGGCTTCACTGCGCCGTTTGACGAGGACGGAGAACCCTATGGCACCTTCGGTGCACGGACACCGGCGTTGCGGACCTTTCGCCTGACTTTTGGATCGCACCGAAAACTGGCGCTGATCGGTGTCCTTCCTGGAGGCGAATCGCAGGACCTAAATCCCGCAACGCCGCCAGACACGGATGATGATCCCGGACCAGTCGCTCCAGGGCCGGTGGAGGTACCCGATGGGCGACTTTATGTGTACCTCCAGGACGCCCATCCGGAGGGCGACGAGTTTTCATACGAGGTATCACATTCCGCCGTTCGCATCCCAGGGGCACGGAGATATCAACTCCGTGACGTGGGTTGCGTGGGTGTTTGTACTCGCGTTCTCCCCTTCTCTGTCCTGGGAGGAATAAGTGCGGTCAGTCGACCACTCCTCGCTCTCGTCGGGTTCAAGCTGTATTTCATCGGCGGGCGCGAGCACAACATCGATCGAATAGGTGTCTGGTTTGTAGAAAACAAGCTCAAGGTTGCATTTAATGACAAGAACGACGACGACACCTTCGGATACGTCGTCGACTTCGTGGTAATTCCAAGCTTGGGGTTGAATTTGAACGAGGGTGAACTTAAGGGCAAAGGTGCGACAGGGTTACAGACCGTTCCTTTGGCAACCCCGAGTCGCGGCAGCTTTATGCTCACCGGATTCGACTTGAATTATCAAAAGGGCGACCACGAAGTACGCGACGTCGGGGTTTATCGTCGGCGGAACGACTTGACCGTGATTCATGCTGACGATGCCGGAGCATCACCCTTCGATTGGCGAGTTTCTTTCGCTCAACCCGCTCCTCAGGTGTTCGCTGATGAGGGAATTCGATCAACCCTTGTTGCTGTTCCATAGGATAGCTGCAATAGAGAGCAGCGCGCTGGGCGTACGGTTCGCCCGGAAGTGGTGCCTACTCCCAGGCGGAGAGCGCACAGGCCGGGACAATCGGCAACACTGACGGCGATGCGCGGCTCCTCGACCAGCCGGTTCGCCGCCTTCCGGTCGGCGATCGTTCTGGGCGGAATCATCGCGTCCGTGACCGGATGTGAGGACGTGCCCCGGAATCTGATGGTGTTACCCGTGCGCTGGTGCGCTCTCGAAGGGTCGTCGATCGCCCTCGGAGCGCCGGGCGAACTGGTGTCGTCTCATCCCGACATCGCCGCTGCGACGCTTTCGGCCGGCGAGATTTGGGCTCAGGCCGACATCGCACTGATCGCAGTCGTTACCGAACGATCGGGTGTGAAAGGCGTGCCGGTGATCGTGGACCTCGATTCGTTTCATGCCCCGGGCGAGGACACCGGAGATATCTACTCCGAGGGTGGTGATCTCTTCGAGGCGCAGATCGCGGCTCAGGAATGTGATCAGGTATGGAGGAAGCTCGGTCCCGGCGCCTCTGGCCCCGTCGCGGTCGTTGCCCGGCGATTCGTCGGCTTGGGGCTGACGCGTGGCGTGGCGCCGCCGCCCCCGTTCTCGATGCGGCGAAATGGTCCGCGCTGGGGAGATCTGTGCGCCGAGCCGTGTGCCTTGTCAGCGAGCGACGTGTTCGACATTGGGCACCACACATCGTCCGATCGCGGTTGGATGGTCATCCAGGACTTCGCGCTGTACTCAGGCACGCGACGCCGTGACGAAGACATCGCTCACGAACTCGGTCATGTGCTGTACGTCGGTCACGGCGACGGCGTCGACAACAATGATGATGGAACGGCGACGCCAACTGACGGTTTCCGTCGCTACGACGAGTATTGCGATCCGCTCGGCAGCGGTGAGGATGAGCAGTCGTCGCCGCCTCCGGCATGTTCTGCGTCGCTGATGATGCCGTCTCCCTGCGATACGAAACTGACGGACTTGCAGGTCGAGCAAGCGCGTGCCGCGGCGGCGGTGATGCCTGGCTGCAAGGGGTCGGCCTGCACACCGGGTTGAGGTGGTGCGATCGGGCGTCGGCGGGGTGTTGCGGTGCCAGAAGTGCTCGTCCGGCGTTCTGCGCGAGCGACACAGCACGTACACCATGCAGCCCACTCGGGCGGTGGCCACGGCCCCGCGGTGTGCGCTCCAGAGTCGGGCAATCAGTAGCGCCGCGCCTTCGTCTCGAGGCTGACCAGTCGCTACCGCCGTTTGACGCTGCTTCGAGGCTATTCAAAAGAGTCGCCGGCTCACCCACGACGTGAACCTGGGTACCCGGCCGCCTAGCACCGATTCGGTAGAGCATCACCTGACCGGACCGAATCTGAGACGCTCTACGAGAATGGGCTGCTGCCAGGCTCGACGCGTTCGCAGAGGTTTAGCGTTGTCGCCAACCGAAGGCCACGAACGCTTGGATCCGGTCCGAGATTTGTCCTCTGAACAGGTACTTCGTGTGGAGCGGACGACGGGATTCGAACCCGCGACCCTCACCTTGGCAAGGTGATGCTCTACCACTGAGCCACGTCCGCGTGGGTCGCCAGATTACCAATCATTCAAGGGGAGCGGACAACCGCGACTCGACCACCTCGGGCTGTCGTGCGTTGACCGCGATCACCCCCAGCGCAGCCAGCACGGCGACCGCGCCGCCGATCTGGAGCGCCGCCATCGGCTGGTCGAGCCACAACCACGCCCCCACCGCTGAGATCACCGGACTGGCGAGCGTGAGCAGCGACGCCACCGACACCTCGAGGTGGCGTTGCGCCCAGGTCATCAATCCGTGTCCGAACAGACCGGGTCCGACCACCATTCCGGCGAGGAACAACCAGTCCCATCCGGCAACCGCTCCGAGGTCGTCGGCGATCAACACGCACACCGGGACGGCGAGCAACGCTGCGATCGCGGTGATCGCTCCGATCGGCGCCCAGGAGTGCACACCGGAGTCGCGGCGTCGCTTCACCGCCAAGAAGTACATGGCGAAAGCCACGACGTTCACGACCGCGAGCGCGTCGCCCGAGAAGGCCGCGCCCGCGGTCTTGCCGGCCCCCACGACCACCACGATGATCCCCACCACCGCCACCCCGGCGACGAGGTAGTGCAGACCACGGATCCGTTCGTGCATGAACAGGCGGGTGGCGAGGGTGATCAATCAGCTGCGTTCGTCGGAAGGTCGCAGATCAACCCGCAGTGTGAGGATGCCGTCATCGATGCTCGCCTCGGCGTCGCCGACGAGGGCGAAGTCCTGGAAATCCAGCTGCGCCTGCTTCAGGAACTGTTGGCGCTCCTCCCCCGCGACCGGGGGCAACGGGCGGCGCTTGACGGCGGCGGCGCGCTCTCGGAACCGTGCGATCATCGCATCGACGTCGAGGGTGGCCATCGGCAACGAGGGTACCCGGCGTCAGCCGGACTCGTCACGCTCGTCGACGTCGGGATCGTCCGAACGATCGTCCTCCGACTCGACATCGGGCTCGCTCGCAGGATCGATCGACTCGACCTGCCGACTCGACATCGGGCTCGCTCGCAGGGTCGACCTCGGGATCGCTCACGTGCGGGTCGTCGCCGGGCTCGCTCACCGAATCGGCCTCTGGCTCGCCGTCGGACGCGACGGCCGGCTCGGCTTCCGGCTCGCTGACAGCATCGTCGACCGGCTCGGATTCCGGCTCCTTGACGGCTTCGTCGACCGGCTCGGATTCCGGCTCCTCGGCGACCACCGACTCGTCGGTCTCGACATCTCGGTCGCGCTCGTCCGCCTGTTCGAGCACGGCGAGGAAATCGTCGGTGTCCTGCTCACCGGTGATGTCCTCGTCGTCGTCATCGCCCTCACTGCCGCCGTCGGCCGCGACGCCGTCCGCATGCTCGTCGACGCCCTCGGCGGGGCCGACCGCGTCAACAGGCTCCGGGGTGTCGGTCGCCGACTCGGCGGCAGCCGCCGCATCACCAGCGTTCGTGTCGACGTCGCCGGGCCCTTCCACCGCGACCGCTCCGATGGCCGGAGCCGGGAGCTCTGTCGCAGGCGCGTCCGGAGCATCGCTCGACACGACGAGGTCGTCGAAGCCGATCGGTTGCGGGCCGCGCTCGAACTCGGCATCCGTGTCGGGTGGCGCGCTCATCGGCTCCAACGGATCGGCACCACCTGGTCGCACCTCGTCGAGGCGCCGGCGTTGCCAGACCGGGTCAGCGCGCCGCCACTTGCGCTGCCCCATCCGTTCGAGCGGCGCGAGCACCTCGGGGTCGGGCCGGGTGTTCCGCACCAGCCAGACGGCCAACATGATCATCGTGAACCCGAGCGCCACGAGCAGCACGATCGTCGCGTACACCGTGCGGTCGCGGCTGGGGTCGCCGACGGCGACGAGCGCCGCGGAAGACCGAGCGGGGAACGGGAGGAGAGGCATCGTCGGATCGCAAAGGTGGCAGGTCACCTCTGATGGTAGGCGCACCACACCGTCGTTCGACCGCCGATCTGCGCGACGTGCAGCGGCCTGCCGTCGCGTGGGCACGGTGGCCGGGCCGCGCGGACGTCTGGCGACAGCACTCCGGTGTGGCTTCCGCCGCGTTCGAGCATCGCCGGCAGGTGCTCCAGCATCGCCGCGTGCAGCCGGCCAACCTGCCGTGCGGTGACGGTGTTGGCGATCCGTCGCGGGTCGAGCCCGCAGTGCCACAACAGCTCGTCGACGAGCATGTTGCCGAGCCCTGCGATGGCGTGCTGATCGAGCAACACCGCCTTCAACGCAGTCCGCCGGCGGCCGAGCACCGCAGCCAACTGCGGCCGCGTCACGTCGAACAGATCAGGCCCGAGTGGCGCCGCGTCGGGATCGATCGAGAAGCGCGCCCACCGCCGCGGATCGTTGACGCGCAGCACGCCGCCATCCGTGAACTCGATGCGCAGCCGATCCCAACGCGGCTCGTCGCGACGACTGCCGTACTCGAGCCGTTCGATCGGCGCCGCGCCGTCCAGTACGAGACGGCCGGTCATCCCGAAATGGAGCCCGATCGTGGGTCCGTCGGTCCCGATCAGCAAGAGCTTCCCCACACGGTCGGCGGACGTGAGCTCCCGAAAGGCCACGGCGTCGGCGAAGTCCGGTGGCGCCAGCGAATCGTCCACCGCGACGGACGCGACAACCCGTCCGATGGCGCCGAGCGCGGTTCGTCGGTACAACTCGACTTCCAAGCCCTCGGGCACGCTGCGAGTGTGGCTGACCGGCGCAGGTGCGGCACACTCGCGTCGTCATGACGGACTGGTTGTGGGTCATCGGTTTCGTCGCCGTGCTCGGCGGGATGTACTACGCCGCGTTCCGCGTCGATCCGCACTGGGTGTCGAAGGACGGGCGACGGTTCATCTGCCACGGCCAACTCGTCGACCGGCACGGCAACACGCTGCAGAACTGGCGCGAGTATCGCTTCGAGGTCATCGACGACAAGCGGATCTTCGGCAGGCGCCGTTCACGATGGACCCGCCGCGCCGAAGGTGTCTGGCGTGTCGCGGCGAAGTCCGACAACCCGCCGAAGAAGCGTGAGGTCTACCTGCTCACGTCGGCCGAGAGCGACAACACCGACCAGATGGCGATTCGAATGCCCGCGTCGAGTCGAGCGGTCCCGGTCCTCGAAGCGATGCGCCTGCGCGCGAACTGATGCAACCCTGGGCGCTCAGCCGACGCGGCCGAGGAACTTGCCGAGGGGTGCGCTCACCTGATCGACGTTGATCAGGAACGCGTCGTGACCGTGCGGTGAGTCGACTTCGGCGTACGAGCTGGGAGTCCCCTGCCGGGTGAGCATCTCGTGGATCAGGCGCTGCTGGTAGGACGGGTAGAGCATGTCGCTCGAGATCCCGATCGCCAGCGACGGGACCGTGATGCGCGCCATCGCGCTCTCGACCGACCCGCGCGATCGGGCGATGTCGTGCAGGTCCATCGCCTTGCCGATCACGAGGTAGCTGTTGGCGTCGAAACGGTGCACCAGCCGCTCGCCGTGGTACTCGAGGTAGCGCTCGACCTCGAACTGCTGCCACAGCCCGAACGTGTCGCCGAACGCCGGCCGGTCGGCCAGATCGCGGCCGAATCGATCGGTGAACACGTTGTCGCTGCGGAACGTGACCTGGGCGATCTGGCGGGCGATGGCGAGACCCTCGGACGGGCCGTCACCGGGCTCGGCGTCGTAGTAGTCGCCACCGCGCCACCGTGGGTCGAGGCGGATCGCACGGCGACCGATCGCGCCCCACGCGATCTGCTGGGCGGTGGCCTGCATGCACGCCGCGATCGGGGCGATCGAGCGCACGCGCCGCGGGTACGTGATGGCCCATTCGAGGACCTGCATTCCACCCATCGATCCGCCGACGACCGCGTGCCACGACTCGATTCCGAGGTACGGCATGAGACGGACCTGGGCGCGAACCATGTCGCGGATCGTGACAACGGGGAAGCGCGATCCGTACGGGCGACCGTCGACGGGGTGTGGCGACGCCGGCCCGGTGGAGCCCTGGCACCCGCCGAGCACGTTGGCGCAGACGACGAACCACCGGTCGGTGTCGAGCGCCAGTCCGGGTCCGATGACATCGGACCACCAGCCCGGTGCGTTGTGGCCCGTGCCGGCGCGGCCCGAGGCGTGACTGTCGCCGGTCCACGCGTGGCAGACGAGGACGGCGTTCGAGCGATCCTCGTTGAGCACGCCCCACGTCTCGTAAGCGATCACGACGTCGCGAAGGGCGACGCCGCTCTCGAGCGCGAACGGGTGGTCGTTGGCGAACGTGAAGAACCGGCGGCATCCGGCTGGATCGGTCGGTTGCCAGGCCCCGGTCACCGGGAGCGGCTCAGTGCTCACGTCGCCTCCTCAGCGCGCGTCTCGTCGTGTCTTGCAGTGCATCGCGAGCGGCACGAACGCCGGGTTGCCGGACGGATCCGGCCACATCCCACCGTTGCCGGTGGAGGCACCTTGGAGCGTTCATCCAGGTTGCCGGGCCCATTGTGCGGGCCGCTCGAAATGCTGCACCGAGCGTACAGCGCGTGTGCGTCCGCCGACGACGCATAAATCAACTCCGGTAGTGGTCGTCCTGCTCGGCGATCGCGGCAAGGCCGACGAGGGCGGTGAAGTCCTCGAACGCGACGAGCCCGTCGAGGTGATCACGGAGGCTGCCGTGGTCGTGGAGGATCGTCAGCGCCCGCTGCACGGCGTGGACCGCGGCGAACATCGCCGTCACCGGTGAGACCACCAACCGAAAGCCGAGCTGTCCGAGCTCGTCGGGCGTGAGCAACGGTGTCTTCCCCGTCTCGACCATGTTGGCGACGAGTACGACATCGGGGAGCGCGGCCGCGATCGCCTCCAGCTCGGCGATGCTCCCGGGCGCCTCGACGAACACCGCGTCGACACCGACGTCGCGCGCCATCTTCGCCCGCTCGATCGCGTCGGTGAGCCCGTTCACCGCCAGCGCGTCGGTACGCGCCGTCACGTGCAGGTGCACTCGGTGGTCACACGCGGCCCGGAGCTTGGCGAGCCAGTCGTCCACCGCGATGACCTGCTTGCCGGCCATGTGTCCGCAGCGCTTCGGCCACACCTGATCCTCGAGGAAGACCCCGGCCGCCCCCGCCGCCTCCCACATCTCCACGGTGCGGATGACGTTGATCGGGTTGCCGTATCCGGTGTCGCCGTCGACCACCACGAGTGATCCCGGGACGGCAACGCACACTCGCCGTGCCACGTCGGCCATCTCGGTCTGCGTGACGAGCCCGACGTCGGGCATCGCGAGCGTGCTCGCCGACACGCAGAAGCCGGACACGAACACGCCAGGGAAACCGGCTTCGACGGCGAGATGCGCCGACAGCGCGTCCCACACACCCGGCAGCACGGTCGGCTCGCCGGTCGTCAGCAGGGCACGCAGGCGATCACCGGGGAGGGGCGGGGCGGTAGCACTCATCGTGGCGGACCGTAACCGGGGGTGGTCCGCCACGGATGCACGGACCCGGCACCCGGTCAGGCACGCGGTTTGGGGACACGGTTAACGTCTCCCCATGCGAGTCCTCGTGGTGGGTTCCGGCGGGGTCGGCTCGGCATTCGTGGCGATCGCGTCGAGTCGCGATGCCTATGAGCACATCACGATCGCCGACGTCGACGTCAAGAAGGCGGAGGCCGCCGTGGCGACGGCGAAGAACAACGACCGCGGCAGTCGTGTCGTGGCCGCCCAGATCGACGCCTCGTCGGAAGAGGCCGTCGCCGAACTGGCCCGCTCGGTCGATGCCCACGTGATCCTCAACGCCTGTGATCCGCGCCTCAACCCGTCGATCTTCGAGGGTGCGTTCCAGGCCGGCTGCCACTACGTCGACATGGCGATGAACCTGTCGCAGCCACACCCGACCCGACCGTACGAGAAGTGCGGGATCCGCCTCGGCGACGGCCAGTTCGCGCAGCACCCGGTGTGGAAGAACCGCGGTCTGATGGCGCTCGTCGGGATGGGTGTCGAGCCCGGCTTCTCCGATGTCGCCGCCCGCTACGCCGCCGACGAACTGTTCTCGTCGATCACCGAGATCGGCGTGCGTGACGGTGCCGATCTCGTCGTCGAGGGGTACGACTTCGCGCCGACGTTCTCGATCTGGACGACGATCGAGGAGTGCCTCAACCCGCCGGTGATCTACGAGCGCGAGCGTGGCTGGTTCACCACCAGGCCGTTCAGCGAGCCGGAGATGTTCACGTTCCCGGACGGCATCGGGACGTTGCAGTGCGTCAACGTCGAGCACGAAGAGGTGATCCTGATGCCGCGCTGGATCGACGTCGAGCGGGTCACGTTCAAGTACGGGCTCGGCGAGGAGTTCATCGACGTCCTCAAGACGCTCCACAAGCTGTCGCTCGACCAGACGACGGTGGTCGACGTACGCGGGGTCAAGGTCTCGCCGCGCGACGTGGTCGCCGCGATCCTGCCCGACCCGGCCGAGCTCGGCGCCCAGATGCGAGGGCGGACGTGTGCCGGTTCCTGGGTGCGCGGGATCGGGCAGGACGGTGCGCCGCGTGAGGTGTACGTGTACCACGTGGTCGACAACGCCTGGTCGATGAAGAAGTTCGGCCACCAGGCGGTCGTCTGGCAGACGGCCGTGATGCCCGCCGTCGCGATCGAGCTGATGGCCCACGGCGTGTGGTCGGGGAACGGCATCGTCGGGCCCGAGGCGCTCCCCGCCCAGCCGTTCCTCGACCTGCTCGACGACCACGGCACCGAGTGGGACTGGGACGACTACCTCGACCGCGCCCCCTCCCCCGCCGCCCCGACCGCCTCACCCCCCGAACTGTCTGCTTGAGACTGCCCGCCGGCCCGTCTGAAGCAGACAGAACGGTCAGGGGGTCAGGTCACGGCGTCAGTTTGTGGGCGTAGGCGAGGGCGTGGGTGAGGGACTCGGTGAAGGCGATGCCCTGCCAGGCGATGTCGAAGGCGGTGCCGTGGTCGACCGACGTGCGGATGATCGGCAGGCCGAGCGTGACGTTCACGCCGGTGTCGAACGCGAGCAGCTTCATCGGTCCGTGGCCCTGGTCGTGGTACATGCACACGATCGCGTCGAACCGCTTCTGGTGGACGGCCTGGTAGAAGACGGTGTCGGCGGGGTGCGGACCGCTGGCGTCGATGCCCGCCGCTCGCGCGTGCTCGATCGCCGGGGCGATGTGCTCGGCGTCCTCGTCGCCGAACAGTCCGTGCTCGCCGGCGTGCGGGTTGAGCCCGCACACGGCGATCCGCGGGACGTCGAGGAACCGCCGCAACGTGGCGTTCGTCAACTCGATCACGTCGAGGACACGCTGGGGCCGCACCCGCTCGATGGCCTCGCGCAGCGAACAGTGCGTGCTGACGTGGGTGACGGCGAGATCGCCGCTGGTGAGCATCATCGTGACCTTCGAGGCGCCGCACAGCGAGGCGATGAACTCGGTGTGACCGACGAACGCAGGATCGCTGAGCTGCGTCGCTTCCTTGTTCATCGGCATCGTGACGATGCCCGCGACCAGCCCATCGAGGGCGTCGGCCGTCGCCCGCTCGACGTAGTCACGCGCCGCCGCGCCGACTGCGACCGTCGAGCTCGCCGGGCCGGTGTTGGTCGGCCGTCAGGCACTTCAGGTCGACGACACCCAGTCGTCCGGGTTCGACGTCGACGGGCGAGGCGATGGCGTGCACATCGACGTCGACGCCGAGCAGCTCGCAGCCGTGCGACAGGATCGCGGCGTCGCCGTAGACGACGACCGAGCCGTCGAGCAGGTCGCCGTCGGCGGCGCGCCGCAGGACGATCTCGGGGCCGACGCCCGACGCATCCCCCATCGTGATGGCCATCGGCGCCGGCTGCACGGTCATGGCGTGAGTGTGCCCCAGATGAGATCGACAAGCGCGTCCGGGCCCCCGAAGCCTCCCGCCCGCGTCACGATCAGCGGCCGGTCCCGGCCGGGCCGCAGCGACCACGGTGTGCCATCGACCACCAACCCACCGACGTCGAGACGCTCCGGACCGAGCACCGCGTCGGCGGTGTCGCCACCGATCACCACCATCGCGCCGAGCTCGTGGGCGGCCGAGATCGCGGACACCGCCCGCGCCATCTCCGCCATCGCCCGAGCGGCCACGTCGGGCGACATCGGCTCGTCCGCTGCGGGCGGTGCGAGCACCACTGGATCCCCCGCGGCGAGCGCGTCCACGGCGAGCTCGTAACCGTCGCGGAGCACCCGCGCCCCGCGTTCGGCCGTCCGATCCACCTGCTCGACGGCCCGCGGGTGGGCGCTGCCGCACACGACCAGCACGGAACCGCGCACGCTCGGACGTTCGTTGCGTTCCTCGCTGTCGAAGAGCCGTGCCCCGGCGGCGCCGATGGCGCCCGACGTGCCGGCGAGCAGCACACCCTCGACGCCGACCCACCGGTTGGCGATGGCGGCCAGGTCGTTGTCGGTCGCCGCGTCGGCGACGGCGATCCCGCCGGGCACCTCGAGCCAGTCGACGAGATCGGTGAGATCGTGGCAGCCGACCACATCGAGCGCCCCCGCAGTCTTCAACAAGTCGGCCGGGCGGCTGGTGCTGATCGGTGCCCGCACGTCGCGCCCGGCCGCCCCCTCGTGGACCGGGACGCCATCGTCGTACACGATCCCTCCGACGCACGTCCGGCCGAGCGCCGGGTAGGCCGGGATCACCAGCACCGGATGGCCAGACGCAGCGTGTCGCGCCACCAACTCGCTCGCCCAGTTGCCGCGCAGCGTGCTGTCGATCTTGTGGGCAGAGCGGGTGGCTGCGATCACGCCGACCTTCACGGCTCGCGACGCGGCCGTGTCGGCCACGACGTGACGCGTGGCGATGTCGATCACCGCCGCGCGCGACCCGACGCCGGAGAGCTCGCCCAGGTTGGTGAGCATGGGAACGACACCGGCACCGTCGTGGGCCAGCGCGCCCGCCGTCTCGAGGGCACCGGTTCGGTCATCGGCGGCGACCAGGAACTCCACGTCCGTATTCTGACCGACTCGGGGCGGCGGCTACGTTCCCCCGTCATGCCCTTCACACGCAACGGTGACTGTGAGCTGTACTACGAGACGTTCGGCTCGCCCAGCGACCCGACGCTGCTCCTCATCAACGGACTCGGCAGCCAGTGCATCAACTACGCCGAGGCGTGGTGCGAGAAGTTCGTCGCCCGCGGGTTCCACGTCATCCGGTTCGACAACCGCGACGTGGGCCTGTCGACGCACTTCAACGATGCGCCGGTCGGTGGGCGGGGCGAGGCCTACGTGCTGTCCGACATGGCGAACGACGCGATCGCGGTCCTCGACGCCAACGGCGTCGAACAGGCGCACATCATGGGCCTGTCGATGGGCGGGATGATCGCCCAGACGCTCGCCATCGAGCACCCCGACCGCTTGCTGTCGATGACGTCGGTGATGTCCGACACGAGCGAGCCCGACCGCCGGAGCGCGTCGCCGGAGGCGTGGGCCCACCTGACCCGTCCACCGGCGACGAACCGCGACGAGTACGTCGCCGGCCACGTGGCCGGGATGCGGATCTGGGGGAGCCCCGCCTACGCCGACGACGATCGCTGGCGGGCCGACGCCGAACGAGCCTTCGACCGCTGCTTCGACCCGTCCGGCACTCGACGCCAGTTCCTCGCCATCGAGGCCTCACCCCCTCGGGCGGAACTGCTCCGCAAGATCGACCTCCCCGTGCTCGTGATCCACGGCGACTGCGACACGCTGATCGGCGTCGAGGGCGGTCGGCGCACCGCCGAGCTGATCCCAGGCGCCCGGCTCGAGGTGATCGAGGGCATGGGCCACGACTACCCCCCGCAGATGTGGGACCACTGGGTCGCGCTGGTCGGCGACTTCGCCCTCGGCTGACTCGATCTCGTGAAGTTTCGGCGCCGTCAGGACGCCGAAACTTCACGAGATGGGGTCGAGCGTGCCGAGGACCGGCTGGGCGAGGCGCATCCGCTGGTCGTAGCCGGTCTCGTACGGCATGAACCCGTTGCGGTCGGGATAGAGCAGCTGCACCAGCTCGAACGGCTCACCCCGGTACCACGCGATCGCGGTCGGGAAGAACGCGCCGTAGGTCGCGAGGTCGACGCGTCCGAACGCGCACCGCAGGTCGTTGTCGAGCAGGCCGACCACCTCGACACCGAGCGGGATCTCGGTGCCGCCCCGACAGGCGTCGACGACGAGCTCGAGCAGACCGTTGGCCGCGGCCGGGGTCAGCCCGAACACGGCGACCTCGGCGAACCCCACCGCGGCAGGGACTCCGATCGTGTACGCGTAGGCCGGGGTCGGCGGATCCGTGTCGGTCCGGGGCGTGATCGCCTCGAGCGCCCACCCGTTGGTCTCGATCATCCATTCGATCTTCTCGGCGTGTGGGATGTGGAAGTCGGGCAGCTCCATCGGCACTTCCTACCAGCGGCCGCGACCCGCACGACCGCAGCTACCGTCGCCACGAGATGTACCGGTTCCTCCTGCGCCCCAAGTGGATCGGGTTCCACCTGCTCGTCGTCGCCGGCATCGTGGCGATGGTCAACCTCGGGTTCTGGCAGCTCCGCCGTCTCGAGCAGCGGCGCGACTTCAACGCCAGGGTCGAGGTTCGCAGCGAGCTGCCCCCCGAGCCTCTGGACGACGTGGTGGCCAGCGGCTCGCCCGACGAGATCGAGTGGCGACTCGTCACGGTCGACGGCCGGTACCTCGCCGACGAGCAGTTCGTGGTCATCAACCGCTCACAGGGCGGGCGCGCCGGCGACAACGTGGTCACGCCACTGGATCTGGGCGACGGCCGAACGCTGATCGTGAACCGTGGTTTCATCCCGTTGGGCGACGAGCCTCCGCCGCCGCCGGATGGAGACGTCGCCATCACCGGACGGATCCGGCAGTCCCAGGAGCGCCGCACGGGACAGCTCTCCGACCCCTCCGATGGCGACCTGACCGAGGTGCAGCGCCTCGACATCCCACGCGTCGCGCCGCAACTGCCCGGCGAGGTCGTACCCGTCTACATCGACCTCCAGACGTCCGATCCGCCGGAAGCCGCCGGGCTTCCCGAACCGGTGCCCCGACCACCCCTCGGCGAAGGGCCGCACCTGTCGTACGCGGTGCAATGGTTCATATTCTCCATCTGCGTCGCCATCGGATGGGTGCTCGCCGTCCGCCGATCGATCGCCACCCGCCGTCGGGCGTGATCGAGCGGGCTCAACGAATCCCGTCGAGCTCCCCCATGCGCCGGAACTGCTCGACGACGTCGGCGCTACGGTGGTCGGGGTCCAGCGCCCTGTAGACGGCGTCGACGTTGACCGCGATCCGACCGAATTCACTGAGCTCGCCGAACTCCTCCGTGGCGCGGATGCTGCGCCCGATGTCGCGGGCAGCCTCGAAGGCGTCCATCCCGGCGGCGTGACGTTCGGTCGCCTCGCGATCGACGAAGGCGAGGTAGTCGCGCACGGCAGTGATGCCGGCCTTGTCGGTGACCGGACCGTGGCCGGGCACGACGGTGTCGACGTCCATGCCGAGCATCAGGTCGCAGGCGTCGATCCAGTTCGACAGTGGCCCGGCCCACACGATCGGCGTGCCACCGATGAACAGGATGTCGCCGGTGTAGATGGTGGCCGCGTCCGGCACGTAGGCAAGGGTGTCGCCGCGGGTGTGGGCGGGGCCGACCTCGATCAGCTCGACGGTACGGCCGCCGACGTCGAGCTCGAGCCGACCGTCGAACGTGCGGTCCGGGAGTCGCGGCTCGATCCCGTCGAACTCGAACTCACCGAAGAAGCTGCGGAACAGGTCGCCGACCTCTCCCTCCGCCGCGTTGAGCGCGGCGAGCATCGACGGCGGTACCTCGCTCATCTCGTGGGCGGTGGCCGACGAGGCGACGATCTGGGCGCCGCCGACGAGTTGGTTGCCGTAGCAATGATCGCCGTTGGCATGGGTGTTGACCACCGTGCCGATCGGCGCCGCACGCGTGTGATCGGCCATCGCCGCCAGCATCGCCTCCGTCAGCCGGAGGTCGAACAGCGTGTCGACCAGGAGCGATGCCCCGTCACCGACGACGAGACCGGCGTTGCTCCACCCCCAGCCGCCGCTGCCCTGGATGTACGCGAAGCACCCGTCACCGAGCTCATCGAGCTCGCCGTGACGCTGAACGAGAGGCTGATTCACGGCCTCTCCCTAGCACGTACGATCGGGGCATGCGACAGCTCAGTGGCATCGATGTGACCTTCCTCAACATGGAGACGTCGACCACCTACGGCCACGTCTCGTCGCTCAACATCTACGACCCGACCGGGGTACCCGGCGGGGCCGGCGTCGAGGCGATGAAACAACTGATCCTCGAACGCATCGACCAGCTGGCGCCGTTCCGGCGGCGACTCGTCGAGGTTCCGCTCGGACTCGACCTGCCGTACTGGATCGAGGACCCCGATTTCGACATCGACTTCCACGTCCGCCACCACGCGGTCGCACCGCCCGGCACCCCCGAGCAGCTCGGGGAGGCGATCAGTCGCATCCACGGGCGCCCGCTCGACCGTCGCCGCCCACTCTGGGAGCTGTACGTCATCGAAGGTGTCGATGGCGGCCGCCTGATCGCCCAGCTCACCAAGGTCCACCACGCCGCCATCGACGGCGCGGCCGGGGCGCTGATGCTCGCCGCGATCCTCGACTCCGATCCCGACAGCGCGTCCCACGGGCTTGCCACTCCCGTGGTCGCCCGACCGGATCCCGACCGACCAAGAGCTGCTGCAGCGCACGCTCGCCGAGTACGTGCGGCGGCCCGAGAAGCTGATCCGCCTGTCGGTGCGGTCGCTACGGGAACTGGCGGCGTCGACGCAGGTCGGCGGGTTGCGAATCCTCGCCGATCTGATCGCCCAGCCGATGCCGGGACCGCTCGGATCGCTGATGCGCAACGCGCCTGCGGCGGGGCTCCGAGTCCGAGGTCGACCGGCCGCCGCACCTGCCACCGACGGCCGCGCCTCGGACACCGTGGAACAAGTCGATCTCACCGCATCGGCGGTTCGCCTACACCACGATCGACCTGGAGTCGGCGAAGCAGGTGCGGCGGGCGACCGGCTGCACGTTCAACGACGTCGTGATGGCGATCTGCTCCGGGACGCTGCGGCGCTACCTCCTGAAGCACGACTGCCTACCCGAGGAGTCGTTGATCGCGATGGTGCCGGTCAGCGTCCGATCGGGGTCGGAGTCCGACAGCTACTCGAACCGGGTGTCGGCGATGCTCGGCGACCTGGCGACGGACGAGGCCGACCCGGCGAAGCGGCTGGCGCGGGTGCAGCGCAGCATGACGGCGGCGAAGGAGAACTTCAGGGCGATCCCGGCCGAGACGCTCCAGGACTTCACCCAGTTCGCGCCGCCTGCGATCGCGGCGCGGGCGATGCGGATGTACAGCCGGTTGCGGATCGCCGATCGCATGAACCCGCCGTTCAACGTCGTGATCTCCAACGTGCCCGGGCCACCGACCCCGCTCTACGCCGCCGGCGCCAAGCTCAAACACTTCTACCCGGTGTCGGCGCTGGCCGACGGTCAAGGCCTCAACATCACCGTGCAGAGCTACAACGGCAACCTCGACTTCGGGTTCCTCGCCGACCGCGAGCTGGTCCCCGACGTGTGGGCGATGACCGAGCTCCTCCACGAGTCGATGGACGAGCTGCTCGCCCTCGTGTAATCCCCTGTTTGTGTCACCGCGCCCGGCGACCCTCGCCGGTGTCGGTGACACAAACAGGGGTTCACAGGGTCAGGGCGAGGGCGCGACCTTCGTAGAAGGCGAGGCTGGCGCGGCGCGGGGCGACGCAGTCGCCGATCTGATGGACGGCGACACCGGCACGTCCGAGCTCGAGGCCCAACTCGTCATTGGCGCGGGGCGTCTCGGCGATCACCAACCAGTCGAACGGTTCGGACGCCACCAGTCCCGTGAGCGTCGAACGCAACGTGGCGCTGTCGCCGTGCCACGCGTCGACGACGGTGTGGGGACGCATGACCCCGCCCGCGCGTGCGAAGCGTTGGCGGGCCGGGACGTCGGCGGCGCTGTGGAACAGGCCAGCGGCGACGGCTGCCGCAGATGTCGCGATGGTCACGTCGCAGCCGTGCTCCTGCAGGAACATCGCGGTTCCGATCCCCTGCCAATCGCCCAGGTCGTCGAGCAGGAGCACCCGCTCGCTGATCGACGACCCGAGGTCGCGCCCGTCGAGGATGTCGTCGATCGAGACCACGTGCCGATCGTCGATGCCCACCAGTCGATCGATCATCGGTGCCGCGCGTTGGAATCCGGCCCGCGCCGGCGAGGCACCCGTGGCGACGATCACGACCTGCGCCCCGCTCGCCGCGATCCACGCACCGTCGACGTGTGTGTCGACCCGAAGGTCGACGCCGAGCTGGGCGAGCTGGCGGCCGTACCAGTCGATGTGGTCGAGCACCTGCCGGCGGGTCGGCTGCAATCCCGCCAGCCGATACCGGCCTCCGATCTGTGGTGCCGCCTCGACGAGGATCACGTCGTGGCGCCGTTCGGCACAGACACGCGCCGCCTCGAGGCCGGCCGGTCCGGCACCGACGACGAGCACGGTCTGGCGCCGTTCTGCCGGCACGAACCGGTCCCCGCCCCAGATGTGCTCACGACCGGCCGACGGATTGATCAGGCACGAGATCCAGTAGTCGCGGGAGCGACGCCCCCAGCACAACTGGTTGCACGAGATGCAGGGGCGGACATCGCCGGCACGACCCTCCCGCGCTTTGCGGACCAGATGCGGATCGGCGATCTGACCGCGGACGATCGACACCATGTCGGCATGGCCGGCGGCGAGCACCTCCTCGGCAGCTTCAGGCGTTCGGATGTGGCTCTCGGCCTGCACGAGCGCATGCGACGTCACCTGCTTCAGCGCCGCCGCAAACGGTTCTCCGAGGCGGGCCGGATACAGCGACGTCGGCATCAACTTGTAGAAGTCGAAGTAGCTCCCCGTGCCGCACGTGACGTAGTCCATCAACGCCCGCTCGTCGTGCCAGGCGACGATCTCCTGCATCGACTCCAACGACAGCGACGGGTCCGACTCGGGGTCGACGTTGACGGCCAGACCGACGATGAAGTCGTCACCCACCTCCTCGCGGATCGCTTCCAGCAGCGTCGCCGAGAACCTCACGCGGTTCTCGAGTGCACCTCCCCAACGGTCGGTCCGGCGGTTCGACCACGGCGTCCAGAACTGATCGATGACGGCGTGGTAGGCGGCGAACAGCTCGACGCCGTCGAACCCCGACGACCGGGCCCGCCCGGCGGCGCGCACGAACGCTTCGACGAGCTCGAGGATCTCGGCTTCCGTCATCGCGTGGCTGCCGTCTGCGTCGTGGTACGACGGCAAGCCGGACGGCGACCAGTTGGGCGCGAACGAGTTGTCGGCATCACCGTGCTGACCGACGTGGTACAGCTGGTGGATCATGACGACGTCGCCGTCGGCAGCATCTCGACATGCATCCGTCAGTCGCCGGAAGCCAGGGATGACAGAGTCGTCGTCGGGCCGGAAGTTGCCGCGCGTGAGCACGGCGGTCCGGTGTACCGGCATCGGCTCGACGACGATCATCCCGACACCGCCGAGGGCGCGTTCGCAGTAGTACGCGATGTGCCGCTCGGAGACGAGACCGTCCTCGCCCATGTTGGCGGTGTGAGCGCCGAAATTGATCCTGCTGCGCAGCGTGCGGTGGCGCAGTTGCAGCGGCGCGAACACGTGGGGGAAGGCGCCGGCGGCGGACTCGGCGCTCACGTCGCGGCGGCTCCGCCGCGCAACCAGTGCGCGGCCATCGTCTCGGCGAGCATCACCGTCGGGATGTGGGTGTTGACCGGAGGGATGTCGGCGAACACGGATGCGTCGCACACGAACAACCCGTCATAGCCGTTGACGCGGCAGTCGTCGTCGACGACGACACCCATCCGGCACGAGCACGACGCGTGCACGTAGTCGCCGACGCTTTCCACGAGCCATTCGGCGATGCGCACCGGGGAGTCGAGCTCATCGATCGTGGTGCCCACGTCGTCGATGTAGGCGGACGTGACGATCGCCTCGAACGCCGGATGACGCAGGAGCCCCAGCGTCAACTCGACGCCCCGCACCAGCGCCGCCGCGTCGGCGGGATCCGAGAGCATGCGGAACTCGACGTGCGGATGGACGCGCGGATCGGGGTCGGCGAGCGAGACCCGGCCGGCGCTGCTGACGTTCATCAGCGCCGGCATCAGCAACCCGTAACCCCGCGCCCGCGGCCCGAGGTGGTTCATGGGCAACACCTGCAGGCCGTCGCGACGCAGCATCGTCGTCGCTACTGCCGACGACGGATCGGCGATCGCATCGGCAATGAGCTTCAGCGCGATCGGCGCCGACGGGTGGTCCTTCAATCCCTCCCCCACCCCGGGCGTCTCGACGCCGCTGCGCAGCAGGATCGCCGGGCTGTGGATCGCACCGGCGCTGACGACCACCCGGTCTGCTTCGAGATGGACGCCGGCTGCCGTCTCGACACCGACCGCCCGCCGGCCGTCGAAGACGACCCGGTCGACGTGGACGTCACCCATGATGTCGAGGTTCGGCCGGGACCGGATCGGATCGAGGTACGCCTCCACCACAGTGACGCGCCGGCCACCACGACGGGTGAGCGGGACCGGCCCGGCGTCGGGATCGGCGGCAACGAGCGCCCGGTCGACCGCACCCCACTCGTACTCGGGAACGAGCTCGGTGGCGACCAGGTGGTCGGCGACGAACGGCCCACCCTCCAGCGCGATCATCGCGTTGACCGCCCCCGAACCGCCGAGCCCCCGCCCACTCAGGTAACGGGTCGGCGCCTGACCGTCGACGCGAACCGCGGTGAGGTCGCGATGAGTGCGATCGGGGTCGGCGAGATCGTCGAAGAAGCTCCGGCTGCCGGCGCTGCCGCGCGCCGCCGGCTCCCGCTTCGCCGGCGTCGCCCTCGGCACCGGATCGGCGCGCCGGGCCCGATTCGAGCAACGTCACCTCGTTCGACGGATCGGCGCTCAGTCGGGCGGCGAGCACGCAGCCGGCCGATCCGCCTCCGACGATGGTCCACCGCGCCGTCGATTTCGTCATCGTCTACGTCACCGGGGGGTGAGCAGGACGGTCGACGGATGGATCATCGGTCGCTGGTCACGGCGACGACGCCTCGACCGTGGCGAGGTGGGCGTGATCGTTGTACCGCTCGAGCCTCCAACGGCCCGGGCCCACCAGCAACAGCTCGGTGATCGAGGTGTTCGACGTGCGCATCTCGAAGATCCCGGTCGACGGGGTACGCAGCGCCATCCTCAGGGTGGCGTCGACGACACCGCCATGACACACCACCACGAGCGTCTGCCCGCTGTGGCGGTCGAGCACAGCGCGCAGGGCGACACCCACACGGTGGTGGAACGCGGCGACCGTCTCACCTCCAGGGAACGTCACCGCGTGGGGATCGACCTCCCAGTCCGGCCGCCCGTGGGCCTCGATGAAGGCTTCGAACGTCATCCCGTCGCAGTCGGGGCCGGGATCGTGCTCGCCGAAGCCCTCGTCGACCTTCACGTCGAGCCCACCCAGCGCCGGGGCGATGATCTCGGCCGTCTCGATGGCGCGCGGGTAGGCGCTGGCGTACAGCGCGTCGGCGGTGATCTCGCCCGTCGTCGCAAGTCGGTCCCGGAGGGCCTCTGCCTGCCGGCGCCCGAACGGCGACAGTCCCACGCAGGTTCGCGGCCCACCGATCACCCGGTTGACGGTGACCATCGACTCGGCGTGGCGGACCAGGACCAGGCGCGTCTGGACGTAGTCGGGCGCATCGAACTCACTCATCCGGCCCCACTCACCCCCGCTCGATCATCCGGCCTGGCACACGGATCCGACTCATCGCGGTCAGGCTACGCGGGCCCGCCGGCAAACATTTCGTTCAAAGTCACGTGCGGAGTGGCCAGGACTCCTAGGGTCGGCGCAGTGGCCGCTGGGCACCGACTGACCATCACGTCGATCGATCCCGACCCCCGTGGCCGGGCCCTCGTCGCCGCCATCGCCCAGCTCGGCCTGCCCGCGCCGGATCCCGACGAGGTCGCCGTCGCCGACCTCGTGTTCGTCGATGGGCCGCTGAGCAGGGACGACCTGGTCGCCCTCGAAGACTTCCTCGTCGATCCGTTGCTGCAGCGCGGCACGTGGTCCACACCTACGGCACCCGGCATCGAGATCACATACCTCGCCGGCGTCACCGACGGAGCGGCCGCCGCCCTGATGCATGCCGCGGCCCAGCTCGGAGTGCCCGTGAAGGTCGCCGCGACGGGTCGCCGGGTCGAGCTCGGTCGGGCCATCGATCCGGCGACCGCCGACGACATCGTTCGCCGCGTCGTCGCCAACCCGATCATCGAGCGGTGGGCGTTCGGATCGATCGAGCCCGACCTCACGTCGGGCGGGCGATCCGACGGCACCGCCGCAGTCGTTCCCGTGCGCGAGCTGTCAACCCGCGAGCTCGAGCAGGTCGGCATCGATCGCGCCCTCGCCCTCGATCCCGACGAGCTGGTGGCCGTGCAGCAGCACTTCGTCGCCGAGGGTCGCGATCCCACCGACGTCGAGCTCGAGACGATCGCCCAGACGTGGAGCGAACACTGCTCGCACAAGACGTTCCGGGCGTCGCTCGTCACCGACACCGGCGACGAACGGCCACCGCTGCTCACCGTGCTTCGCCGGTGCACCGACACCATTGCCGCCCCGTTCGTGCGATCGGCGTTCGTCGGCAACGCCGGCATCGTGTCGTACCGAGCCGGCACGACGATCGCGCTCAAGGCCGAGACCCACAACCACCCGTCGGCGGTCGAGCCGTTCGGCGGCGCCAACACCGGCGTCGGCGGCGTGATCCGCGACGTGCTCGGGGCCGCCCACCGTCCCATCGCGATCACCGACGTGTTGTGCTTCGGACCGCCCGACATCCCCCTCGCCGATGTCCCCGACGGCGCCCTCCACCCACTACGGATTCGCGAGGGTGTGATCGACGGCGTCGCCGACTACGGCAACAAGATCGGTCTGCCCACGGTCGCCGGAGCGGTCCTCTACGACCCCGCCTTCACCACCAACCCGTTGGTGTTCGCCGGATGCATCGGCGTCGCCGACGATCGACCCGCCTCCACGGGCCCGCACCCCGGCGATCGCGTCGTCGTGCTCGGTGGCCGGACCGGCCGCGACGGCATCCGCGGTGCGACGTTCTCGTCGGCGACGATGGACGCCACCACCGGTTCGGTGGCGGGCGCGAGCGTGCAGATCGGCGACCCGGTCACCGAGAAGTTGCTGATCGACGTGCTGGTGGGTGCGGAGGACCTCTACACGGCGATCACCGATTGCGGCGCAGGCGGGCTGTCGTCGGCGGTCGGCGAGATGGCCGACGGTGTCGGTGCCGATGTCGAGCTCGACCTCGTGCCCCTCAAGTACGCGGGCCTCGAACCGTGGGAGATCTGGCTGTCGGAAGCGCAGGAACGGATGGTCGTGGCGGTCGACCCGCACCGCCTCGGCGAGCTGCGCGAGCGCTGCCGGGCGCACGGTGTGGAGCTGGCCGACCTCGGTTCGTTCACCGGTGACCGCCGGCTGGTCGTCCGCTCGCACGGCGATGTCGTGCTCGATCTCGACACCGGCTTCCTGCACGACGGCCGGCCACCGCGGCGGATGACCGCCACGATGCCGCAGCCCGACCGAACGGCCGGCATCGGTCGCACCGTCGACGACCCGAACTCGGCGCTGCTCGCCCTGCTCGCCCACCGCAACATCGCGTCCAAGGCAACCACGATCCACCGCTACGACCACGAGATCCTGGGCGCCACGGCGGTGCGCCCGCTCGTCGGCGTGCTGTCGGATGCGCCGGCCGACGGGGTCGTCCTCGCCGATCCTGGCGACGTCGACGGCATGGCGATCGGCATCGGCGTCAATCCGTGGTACGGACTCCACGACCCGTGGGCGATGGCCTACGCCGTCGTCGACGAGGCGATCCGCAACATCGTCGCCGTCGGTGCCGACCCCGATCGAGTGTCGTTGCTCGACAACTTCTCGTGGGGCGACCCGCGGCGGGCGTCGACACTCGGCGACCTGGTCGCCGCCGTCGACGGATGCTGCGCGGCGGCCATCGACCACGGCGCGCCGTTCGTGTCGGGGAAGGACTCGCTCAACAACGAGTACACGGGCGCCGACGGCGAGCGCCATGCCGTGCCCCCGACGCTGGTGATCACCGCCGTCGGCCACGTCCCCGACGCCGATGCGTGCGTCACCCCCGATCTGGCGACGGCCGGCGACGCCCTGTTCCTGCTCGGCGGCACGCACAGTGAGTTCGCGGGGAGCCACCTCGACCTCGTGCTCGGTGCGCCCGCCAGGGCGGGCTCGGTGCCTCGCCCGGATCCGAACGCGCCGGCGCGCTACCGCAACCTCCACCGGGCGATCCGTGCCGGGCTCGTGCGGGCGTGCCACGACGTGAGCGAGGGCGGCTTGGCGGTCGCCCTCGCCGAGATGTGCATCGGTGGCCGGCTCGGTGCATCCGTCACCGCGCTCCCGCACGACGACATCACCACGGCGCTGTTCGCCGAGTCGACGAGCCGGCTCGTCGTCGAAGTCGCACCGGCCGACGTCGACCGCTTCCGCGACCTGATGGCCGAGCCGATCCACCACCTCGGTCATGTCACCGACGATGGCCAGCTGTCGATCGCCGGCGTCGCACCACTCCACGTCGACGAGCTCGTCGCCGCCTTCGAACGGATCGGGATGAGCGCGTGACACCACTGCCGGCGATCGTCATCAGCGGACCGGGCACCAACCGCGACGGAGATGCGGCGCTCGCGCTCCGGCTGGCCGGAGCCGATGCGACGATCGTGTCGGCGACCGAGCTCGTCGAACGTCCGGGCCTGCTGCACGACGCGCGTCTCGCCGTCGTCGCCGGCGGTTTCAGCTACGGCGACGCACTCGGTGCGGGTCGGATGCTCGCCCTCGACCTCACCGTCGGGCTCGGCGACGCGTTGCGCGACTTCGTCGCCGCCGGTCGCCCGCTGATCGGGATCTGCAACGGCTTCCAGGTGCTCACCCGCACGGGCCTGCTCCCGGGAGCGCTCGGCCACAACGCCCAGGGGCACTTCGACTGCCGCTGGGTCGAGCTCGATCCGCAGCCCGGGTCGAGGTGCGTGTGGACGATGGGCCTCGACGAGGCCGTCCACTGCCCGATCGCCCACGGCGAGGGCCGCTACGTGCACCCCGACGTCGACACGCTGGCGGCCGACGGTCAGGTCGCGCTGCGCTACCGCGGATCCAACCCCAACGGCTCGATGGCCGACATCGCCGGGGTGTGCGACGTCTCCGGGATGGTGCTCGGGCTGATGCCGCATCCCGAGAACCACGTCGTCGCCCGCCAGCACCCGCACCACCGGCGCGGTGGTGGCGGCTCTGCCCACCTCGGTCTGCGGGTGTTCGAGAACGGCGTCGACTACGCGAGGGCTGCATAGGAGGATCGATGCAGACGAACACGATCGAACCCTTCATCGAGATCGAGCTCCCGCTCGCCGATCGACGCGACGGCAAGGTGCGGGCGTCGTACGAGCTCGATTCGGAGCGACGGTTGATGATCACCACCGATCGCCTGTCGGCCTTCGATCGAGTGATCGCCGCGGTGCCGTACAAGGGGCAGGTGCTCAACGAGCTGTCCGCATGGTGGTTCGCGCGGACCTCCGACATCGTCGCCAACCATGTCGTCGGTGTGCCCGACCCGAACGTTCTGATCGCCCGCGCGGCGCGGCCGCTCCCGGTCGAAGTCGTCGTGCGCGGCTACATCACCGGTGTCACCGACACGTCGTTGTGGCGCCAGTACCACGACGGGGCGCGCACGATCTACGGCCATCGCTTCCCCGACGGGCTGGCCAAGAACACGCCGCTCCCCGACGCGATCGTGACGCCCACCACCAAGGCCGAGCACGGCGGCCACGACGAGCCGGTCACGTGCGACGAGGTCGTCAGCCGCGGGCTCCTCGACGCCGAGCTGTGGGAGCGGGTGATGGCAGCCGCCCTCGAGGTGTTCCACCGCGGGAGCGTGCTGGGGCGCGAGGCTGGGCTGATCCTCGCCGACACGAAGTACGAGTTCGGTCTCGCATCTGACGATTCGCTGCTGCTGATCGACGAGGTCCACACCCCGGATTCGTCGCGGTGGTGGATCGCCGCCACCTACGACGACCGTCTCGCCGCCGGCGAGGAGCCCGAGAGCCTCGACAAAGAGGTCGTCCGACGGGCGTTCGCGGAGATCGGCTACCGCGGTGATGGCCCTGTGCCGCGGCTCTCAGATGACGTGTGGGCCGCCACCTCGGCGCGCTACATCGACGCCTTCGAGCGCCTGACCGGCGCCGCATTCGAGCCGGGCTCATACCCGGTCGCCGAGCGCATCGTCGCCAACCTGACAGAAGCGGGGATCCTTTGACCACACCGGTGTTCGTTCGCACGCCTCGATCGGCGGCGCTAGAAGACTCCAAGCCGCGCGAAGAGTGCGGGGTTCTCGGCATCTCGACGCCGCACGGCGACGGCGTCGCCGAGTTGGCGTTCTTCGGGTTGTTCGCGTTGCAGCATCGCGGGCAGGAGGGGGCCGGCATCGCCGTCAGCGACGGCCACCGGGCGCGCGTGCACAAGGACGCCGGGCTCGTCACCAACGTCTTCACCCGCGACACGATGGCGCCGCTCGTCGGCTACCACGCCATCGGCCACACCCGCTACAGCACGACCGGGTCGAACGCCCAGCGCAACCTCCAACCGTTCCTCGTCGAGACGATGCACGGGCCGCTGGCACTCGCCCACAATGGCAACGTCGTCAACGCGACGGCGCTGCGCGACGAGCTGCTGGCGAAGGGATTCGGGCTGACCGCGACGAGCGACACCGAGGTGTTGACGTTGATGCTGGCGGCTGCCGGTGGTCGCACGTGGGAGGAGCGGGTCGAGCGCACGTTGCCGGCATGGAAGGGCGCCTTCTCGCTCGTGATACTGGCGCGCGATCAGGTGATCGCGGTGCGTGACCCGTGGGGGTTCCGGCCGCTGTCGGTCGGCCGCCTGCCACTCGGGGGGCACGCCGTCGCCAGCGAGACGTGCGCGCTGTCGACACTGGGCTGCGTCGACATCGACGAGGTGCGCCCCGGCGAGATGGTCACGTTGCAGGGCGCCGAGGTGCGTCGCCACCAGGCACTCGCGCCCGCAACGACGTCGGCCAGGTGCACGTTCGAGTTCGTCTACTTCTCGCGCCCCGATTCGGTGTGGGACGACCGCGGCGTCCACCACGTGCGCCAACGACTCGGGGTCGAGCTCGCCACCGAGTCGGGGGTCGACGCCGACGTCGTCATCCCCGTGCCCGACTCCTCGATCCCCGCCGCCATCGGGTACGCGCGCCAGAGCGGCCTGCCGTTCAACGACGGGCTCATCAAGAACCGCTACATCGGCCGGACGTTCATCGAGCCGACCCAGGACATCCGCGACCGCGGCGTGGCACTCAAGTTCAACGCCCTCGCCGAGAACCTCTCCGGCAAGCGAGTCGTGATGATCGACGACTCGCTCGTGCGCGGCACGACCGCGGGACCGCTCGTGAAGCTGGTGCGCGACGCGGGTGCCACCGAGGTGCACATGCGGATCACCTGCCCACCCATCACGCACGCCTGCCACTTCGGCGTCGACATGGGCCACGACGGCGACCTGATGGCGGCCCGCCTGACGGTGCCCGAGATGGCCGCCCAGATCGGCGCCGACAGCCTGGCGTTCCTGTCGCTCGAGGGGATGATGCGGGCGATCGACTCGCAGTCCGGGTACTGCAACGCGTGCTTCACGGGTCGGTACCCGATCGCCGTCGAGGAGGCCCAAGCCAAGCTCTCGTTCGAGGGGGCATTGGCGTAGTGGTCCGCGTCCTCGTCATCGGCGGCGGCGGCCGCGAGCAGGCGATCGCATGGGCGTGCCGCCGTCACGGGCACGAAGTCGAGCTCGCCGCCGACCTCGGTGACGCCTCGCCGGCCACGGTCGATCTCGTGATCGTCGGGCCGGAGGCGGCGCTGAGCGCCGGCGTCGCCGACGAGTGCGCCCGCCGCGGTGTGGCGTGCTTCGGGCCGACGGCCGAGCTGGCCCGGCTCGAGTCGTCGAAGGGCTACACGCGCGAACTGGGCGAGCGGTTGGGGATCCCCGGACCCGCCTACCGGCAGTTCGATTCGGCCGAGCCGGCAATCGAGTGGTTCCGGTCGGTCGGACGTCCGGTCGTCGTCAAGCTCGACGGTTTGGCGGCAGGCAAGGGCGTCATCGTGCCCGCCGACGCCGACGAGACCGTCGCCGCCATCCGGGCGACCGCCGAGCAGGGTCCGTTCGTGGTCGAGGAACGCCTCTCCGGGCCCGAGTGCTCGTTGCTCGTGCTGTGCGACGGCCGCATCGGCCGGCCACTCCCGATCGCCCAGGACCACAAGCGCATCGGCGAGGGCGACACCGGGCCCAACACCGGCGGGATGGGTGCCTACGCGCCCGCTCCGGTGCCGTACGGCGCCGACGAGCTGGTGGCGACGTTCGTCCAACCGGTGCTCGATCACCTCGCCGCCGCCGGCACGCCGTACGTGGGCGTGTTGTACGCGGGGCTGATGCTCACCGCCGACGGCCCCCGGTTGATCGAGTTCAACTGCCGCTTCGGCGATCCCGAGGCGCAGGCCGTGCTCCCCCTCGTCGACTCCGACCTCGCCGAGCTGTTGCTGGCGTGCACGCGCGGTGAGCTCGCTGATGCGCCGTTGCGGGTGCGAGCTGGCGTGGCCTGCACCGTGGTCGCCGCCGCGCCCGGTTATCCCGAGGCGCCGATCGCCGGGGCTGAGATCGGTGGACTTTCGCCGACCGAGGACGCCTCGACGATCCTGTTCCCTGCGGGCATCGTCGAGGGGCGCGTCACGGGTGGTCGGGTGCTGGCCGTCACCGGGCTCGGCGCCGATCTCGCGGCCGCGCGTGCCGCGGCGTACGAGCGCATGGCGTCGATCCGGTTCGACGGCATGCAGGTGCGTCGCGACATCGGATGGCGGGCGCCGGGCGCGATGCTCACGTCGTACGCGGCGGCCGGCGTCGACATCGACGAGGGCAACCGCGCGGTCCGCAAGATGACCGGCGCGATCGAGCGCACGCTCGGGCCCGACGTGCTGCGCGGCGTCGGCAGCTTCGGCGGCGTGTTCTCCGCCAAGTCGATCATGGCGATGGACGACCCGGTGCTCGTGGCCTCGACCGACGGCGTCGGCACCAAAGTCGAGCTGGCCGCCCGCGCCGGGATGGTGCGAGGGGTCGGCGCCGACATCGTCAACCACTGCATCGACGACGTCCTCGTGCAGTCGGCGCGGCCGCTGTTCTTCCTCGACTACATCGCCGCCAGCAAGCTCGACGCCGAGCTCGTCGCCGAGGTCGTCACGGGCATGGCCGAAGCGTGCGAGGCCGCCGGGTGCGCGCTGCTCGGAGGCGAGACGGCCGAGATGCCCGGCGTGTACACGCCGGGCGCGTTCGACATCGCCGGGACGCTGATCGGCGTGGCCGAGCGGTCACGGCTGCTCCCCCGCGACGATCTCGCCGCCGGTGACGTGCTGATCGGCGTCGCGTCGAGCGGCCCGCACACCAACGGGTACTCGTTCCTCCGCAAACTGTTCGAGTGGCTGCCGCTCGATTCGGTGCCCGCCGGGCTCGACCGCCCGCTCGGCGAAGCGCTGCTCGAACCGCACCGTTCGTACCTCGCCGTGCTCGGCCCCGTGATCGACAGCGGGATGGTCAAAGCGCTGGCCCACATCACCGGCGGCGGGCTCCCCGAGAACCTCCCGCGGGTGCTGCCCGACGGCATCGACGCTCACGTGCGGCTCGGTTCGTGGCCGGTCCCGCCGCTGTTCCAACTCGTGCGCGAGCTGGCGACAGGCGTCGACACCCACGAGCTGCACCGGATGCTCAACATGGGAATCGGCATGGTCGTGGTGTGTCACCCGACTGCGGTGGCCGATATCCAGGCGTCGATCCCGGAGGAGACCTGGGTGATCGGCTCGCTCGTGCCGGGCACACCCGGCAGTCGCACTGTGCGCCTGATCACGTCGTAGCGCCGACGCGCAGGGCGACCGTCAGTGTGCCGGCGGCGGCGATCGCCGAGATCGTCCGCACGTGGTTCCAGGCCGTCCACGCCGACAGGTAGTGATCCCAGTGGCTGACGGCGTCGATGCTGTCGGCATCGACCACGGCGAGGGCGTCGTTCCGGGGGACGTGGTACACGACGGTCAGCACGATCGTCACGAGGTACAACACGCCGCCGATGAGGTGGTAGACGGCGTCCGGCTCGTCCATCCGGAACAGCGCTGAGACGGCGAGGGCGACGCACGCCAGGCCGGTGCCGAAGAGTGCCGCCATGAACCACGGCGTCGGAGCCGCGGTGTTGATCGATTGCATGGCGGCGATGCCCTTCGCCGGGGGCAGTCGACCGAGGGCCTTCATCACGAACACGGAGAAGGCGAAGAAGACACCACCGACGACGCCGCAGCCGACCGCCGCCAGCGTGGTCAACGTGCTCAGAGATCGATCGAGCATCGTGTGACCCCGCTCAGCGATTCCACACGCCGGTGGCGGCGGTGGCGCGGGCGTACTCGGTGAAGTCGCGAGGCTCACGCCCGAGCGCCCGTTGCACACCGTCGGTGAGGTGGGCGTTGCGGCCGTCGAGCACGGTGGTGAACAACTCGCTGAGCGGCTGCGCCTCCTCGACCGGCACCCCGGCTGCGATCGCCGCCGCCACGTACTGCTCCGGCGTCACGTCGTAGAAGCGGATGTCGCGACCGATCGCGGCGGCGATCTCGTCGGCGACGTCGGCGAACGTCAGCAGCCGTGGTCCGGTCAACTCGTACACCTGCCCGACGTGTCGGTCGTCGGTCAGCGCCGCGGTCGCGACGTCGGCGACGTCGCCGGCGTCGACGAACGGCTCCGCCACGTCGCCGGCCGGCAGAGCGATCACACCATTGAGCACGGGCTCGAGCAAGAAATGCTCGCTGAAGTTCTGCGAGAACCAGCTCGCCCGCACGATCGTCCAGTCGGCCCCGGACTCCTGCACGGCTTTCTCGCTGACCTGGGCCTCGTCCTCGCCGCGGCCGGACAGCAGCACCAGCCGACGGGCACCGCTCGACACGGCGAGGTCGGCGAACGAGCGGATGGTGTCGGCCGCGCCCGGGAACGCCAGATCGGGGTAGTACACGACGTAGACGGCGGTCACGTCGCGCAGGCGGGCGCCCAGGTGGCGGGGTCGTTCCACTCGAACGGCGGCGTGCCCGAGCGCGACCCGATCCGGGTCGGCACTCCACGGGCCGCGAGGCGCTGTGCCACTCGGCGGCCGGTCTTGCCGGTGCCGCCGAGGACGAGGGTGGTGTGGGAGGTCGATGTGTTTGTGCTCATGCCGTCAGTGAACGCCAAGTGGGTTGGACGTTCCATAGCCGATTCGCTCAGATCCATCATCGAGCGTCTAGGATTCGGTCGATGGACGCGCTCGCCGGTCTGCTCGACGGTGCCAGAGCCCGTGGGGCGTTCCTGCTCCGATCCGTGATGGCGCCGCCGTGGGCGATCCGGATCGAGGACCGGGCGCCGCTGTCCCTGCTGGCGATGGTTCGGGGCGAGGCGTGGGTGATGCACGACGGCGGCACGCCGGTGTTGCTCGTTCCAGGCGACGTGGCGCTGATGCGGGGCCCCGACCCGTACACCGTCGCCGATGACCCACGCACCGCGCCCCAGATCGTGATCCACCCCGGCCAGCACTGCACCACACTCGACGGCACGGATCTGGCACAGGCGATGGACCTCGGTGTCAGGACGTGGGGCAACGACCTCGGCGGGTCCACGGTCATGCTCACCGGCACGTACGAGGGTGCGTCGGCCATCGGCCAACGACTTCTCGGCGCGTTGCCGGCGCTGGCCGTCCTGCCGCGCGACGGTTGGGACAGTCCGCTCGTCGCGTTCCTCGCCGACGAGATCGTCAAGGACGAGCCCGGCCAGGAAGTCGTGCTCGACCGGCTGCTCGACCTCCTCGTCATCGCCGCCGTCCGAAGCTGGTTCGCGCGGCCCGACGCCGAGGCGCCCCCGTGGTATCGGGCGCACACTGACCCCGTCGTCGGCAAGGCACTGCGACTGCTGCACAACAACCCGGCCCATCCCTGGACGGTGGCCGAGCTCGCCGCCGAGTGCGGCATCTCCCGCGCCGGCCTGGCCCGCCGATTCACCGACCTCGTCGGCGAGCCACCGATGACGTTCCTCACCGGCTGGCGGCTGGCCCTCGCCGCCGACCTGTTGCGTGAGACCGACGCGACCGTCGGCTCGGTCGCCAACCGGGTCGGCTACGGCAGCCCGTTCGCGCTCAGTACCGCCTTCAAGCGCGTCCACGGCATCAGCCCCCGCCAACACCAACTCCAGTCCACCCGCACGGATCAGATCCCGAGGATGTCGGCGATCAGGTCGGCGTAGTACTGCTGGCCCTCGGGTCGGAGGTGGATCCCGTCCTCGTAGAAGCACTCGCCGGGGCACTCGACCGATCGCGCCTCCCAGTCGAACAGGATCTTGTTGTCGCCCTCGTGATCGGCGGCACGCAGGAGTGCATTGTTCTCGGCGGTCCAGCCCCGGTCGGCCCTGACCGTCAGGAGGACCACGTTCGGCACGTCGTCCATCGTCGCCAGGAAGGCGTCGAGCGTCACCTGGCTGATCGGGCCGTTGGTGCCGAGGTGCACGACGACGACCCGGCCGAACAGGCCCTGGTCACGGAACTGCTGGAGCACCGGGATCATGTCGATCATCTGGCGGCTCACCGCCGCATCCACGACCAGACCGTGGGCGGTGAGCGATGGCGCCGCGCCGAGCATCACCGAGT
Organism: Ilumatobacteraceae bacterium; assembly: GCA_963776935.1. Classification (GTDB taxonomy): domain Bacteria; phylum Actinomycetota; class Acidimicrobiia; order Acidimicrobiales; family Ilumatobacteraceae; genus JALOLG01. Next base: position 52,705 of record CAVZOP010000007.1, read on the forward strand.
CGCCGACCGCAAGGTACGGGACCGGTTCGAGCGGCAGCGGCAGCGCGGTCGTCGCAGTCGTCGCAGTCGTCGTCGTCGCTCCGGCCGGTGTCGAATCTGTCGTCGGAGCGGACGCTTCGGTCGCGGTGTTCGTGGTGGTCGGGACGGGCTCGCTGACGGAGGTCGACTCGGTCGGGTTCACGAGCTCACCGAGGTCAGTGACCACCTCCTCGCCGGCATCGAGCGATTGGGCGACCTCCGTGGTTTGGTCGGGGTCACCGTCGACGACGAACGCGAGCGACCCGACGAGAAGTCCTACGACCGCGCCCAGACTCAACACTCGCGTGGCCTCCCGGCGGCGGCGGAGGCGCCGGGCGCGCTCGGAGACGCGGGCGAGCGTGTCGAGGCCGGGTCGGGGTGGGTCGGGGTCCATGAGGTCGTCGAACACGTCAGTCCTCCAGTGCCCACGTGGGGCCGAGGTGAATCCGGAGCGCGGCGAGGCCACGCGAGGTCGCGCTCTTGACGGTGCCGGTCGTGCATCCCATCGCGGCTCGCCGTGTCGCGCTCGGTCAGGTCGAGCAGATGGCGGAGCACCACCGCTTCGCGTTGTCGGCGCGGCAGCGCTCGCAAGGCACGGACGAGGTCGGCCCGCCGCAGGCTGAGCGGGTCGTCAGAACCGTCGGGGGGCTCGTGCGGGTGCGAGCGTGATCGCTTGCGCCAGCGGTCGATCGCGCCGTTCGTCGCCACCCGGGCGACCCACGGCGTCGCCCGGTCCTCGATGCGACCCCACCGGGCGAGTGCCTTCGCCAACGCGTCCTGGGCGCAGTCCTCTGCCTCACCCCGCTCGCCGAGGATCGCGAACGACGCCCGATAGGCGACGGCGAACAGTTCCCCGAACTGATCGACGAACCCGGCCGACTCGCTCACACCCGGGAAACGTACGACGACCCCCGGAGGTTGTCCCGGGGGGCTGACTTTCGTTCATGGTCGCCGCGATCGACGGGACCCGCGCCTACGGTCTCCACATGGAGCCGCCGAGCCGCCGCCCGACTCGGATCGTCGTGATGGTCTCGGGTGACGGGTCGAACCTGCAGGCGATCCTCGATGCCTGCGCGAGCGGCGAACTGCCGGCCGAGGTGGTCGCCGTGGTGTCGAACCGGGCCGACGTGTTCGCCCTCCAACGCGCCGACGCAGCGGGGGTGCCGGCGGTGCACGTCGGCGCCCAGCCGGACGAGTCGCGGGCCGACTACGACGCCCGCCTGGCCGACGTCGTGGCCGGGTTCGGTCCCGACCTGGTGGTGCTCGCCGGGTGGATGCGCGTGCTCACGATGAGCTTCCTCGGCTGGTTCCCCCAGCGCGTCGTCAACCTCCACCCCGCCCGCCCGGGCGAGCTCCCCGGCACCCACGCCATCGAGCGGGCGTGGCACGAAGCACTGGCCGGCGAACGCACCGAGACCGGCGTGATGGTGCACCTCGTCCCCGACGAAGGCGTCGACGACGGTCCGGTACTCGCCACCGCAACCGTCCCCATCCGACCCGACGACACCCTAGAAACCCTCACCGAGCGGGTGCACGCCACCGAGCACCGCCTGCTCGTCGATACCCTCCGCACGATGTGCCTGAAGGAGCTGACGCGCATGACGCACCCGAACCACGACTTCTTCGACCGCTTCGAGGCGCTGACGTTCGACGACGTCGTCGTCGTCCCCGGCTACTCCGAGACGCTGCCCGACTCGGTCGACACGACGGCCACGTTCGCCGCCGACATCGAGCTCGCCGTGCCGTTGGTCTCGGCGGCGATGGACAAGGTGACCGAGGCCCGCATGGCGATCGCCATGGCGCGTCACGGCGGGATCGGCGTGATCCACCGCAACATGTCGATCGTCGAGCAGGCGGCCGAGGTGCAGAAGGTCAAGCGCAGCCAGAGCGGGATGATCTCCGACCCGGTCACGCTCCCACCGACGGCGAAGCTGCACGAGGCCGAGGAGCTGATGAACCGCTTCCGCTTCTCCGGGATGCCGATCACCGATCCCGACGGCCGCCTCGTCGGCATCCTCACCAACCGCGACATCCGGTTCTGCGAGGGCGGCGACTTCGAGCGGCCGGTGTCGGAGTTCATGACCCACGAGCGGCTGATCACGGCCAAGGTCGGCACGTCACTCGACGAGGCCAAAGCGGTGCTGCAGACGTACCGCATCGAGAAGCTCCCCCTCGTCGACGACGACGGCCGGCTGGCCGGTCTGATCACGGTCAAGGACATCCAGAAGCGCCTCGAATACCCGAACGCCTCCCGCGACACCCTCGGCCGCCTGCGTTGCGCGGCGGCGGTCGGCGTCGGCGACGACGTCGAGGAACGGGTCGAGGCACTGGTGGCGATGGGGGTCGACGCGGTCGCGATCGACACGGCCCACGGCCACTCCGCCGGCGTCATCAAGACGATCGAGCGGATCAAGGGATCGTGGCCCGACCTCGCCGTGACCGCCGGCAACGTCGTCACCGAGGAGGGCGTCGACGCACTGGCCGACGCCGGAGCCGACGCCATCAAGGTCGGCGTCGGGGCCGGCTCGATCTGCACCACCCGCGTCGTCAGCGGGGCGGGGATGCCGCAACTCTCGGCGATCTGGTTCACGACGCGGCGGGCCCGCCGGCGCGGCGTCCCGGTCATCGGCGATGGTGGCATCACGTACTCCGGCGACATCGTCAAGGCGATCGCCGCCGGCGCCGACACCGTGATGCTCGGTTCGCTGTTGGCGGGCACCGAGGAGAGCCCGGGCGAGACCGAGCTGTTCGAGGGGCGCCGGTTCAAGAGCTACCGCGGCATGGGCTCGCTGGGTGCGATGCAGGGACTCGGTGCCGACCGCTACGCCACCGCCCAGTCGACCGTGGCCGCCACCAGCCGCAAGCTCGTCCCCGAGGGCATCGAGGGACGGGTGCCGTACGCCGGACCGCTCGGCGACACGATCTACCAACTCGTCGGCGGGCTGCGCAGCGGGATGGGCTACGCGGGTGCCGGCGACCTGGAAGCGCTGCGCACCAGCAGCCGCTTCATGCGGGTCACCACCGCGGGCCGCGAGGAGAGCCACCCGCACGACGTGACGATCACCAAGGAAGCCCCCAACTACCAGCGCAGCTAGACAGCCCCGCTCATCCGGGCTGGGTCGCGGGCTCGTACCCGAGCGCGCGGGTGAGACCGACCGGGTCGTCGAGGCTGATCGCCAGCTCGCGGACACGGATCGGCACACCGAGGACGCGCGCCCGTGCCGGAGGCTCGATGGCGAGCACCACGATCCCGTGCGACGACCCGTTCACCAGCCATCGCTGTCGCCACCCGTGCACCCCCCAGCTCCACACGCGACCGGTCCACGGCGTCACCGAGCTGACCGCGGAGCGGTCGAACGCGGACCTGAACGCGTAGCTCATCCACACGACCACTTGGTCGCCGTCGATCGTCACCCGACTCCACCGAGGAACGAGCCCGCACACGACCGCGATCCACCGGTACCAACCGTCGTGCCGGATCGTGAAGACCTCCACAGGATGACGATACAAAAGCGCCCGAACGAGCGACCGCTCAATACAGTCGTGGTCCGGATGGCCGACAGCTTCTTCACGAGCGATGACGATTGGTTCTCACCGACCGACCATTGCCGCGGCCCGTGGGACCCCGACTCGTGCCACGCCGGCCCGCCGAGCGGGCTGATCGCCCGCGCCACGGAACGACTGGTGCCCGACCAACGCCTGGTCCGTCTGACGGTCGATCTGACCCGTCCGATCCCGTTCGCCGGGTTCCGGGTCGAAGGGGTCATCGTGCGTGCCGGCCGCACGGTGTCGACGACGGCGCTCACGCTGGTCGACCGCAAGGGCAAAGCGATCGTCACGGCACGGGCGCTGCACGTCCGTGAACAATCGCCGGTCGAGCTGCCGACCACCGCGTGGAACCCACCCGAGCTCGCCAAGTCCGGCGCCGGGCTGTTCCCGATCCGCGAGAGCCGCCACCCGCTGCCGAACTTCACCGGTGACGGCGTGGCCGTGCGATACCCGCCCGGCAACGGCATCGCTGGTGGACCGACGACTGCCTGGATGCGCACCGTTCCATTGCTCGACGACGAGAACCCCTCACCGTTCCAACGCATCTGCCCGCTCGCCGACTGCGGCAACGCCTTCTCCCGCAACGGCGAACCGTGGGACTACACGTTCGTGAATCCCGACCTCACCATCGTGCTCCACCGCGATCCGATCGGCGAATGGCTCGGCGCCTCGTCGGTGTCGCGATGGGAGCCGTCGGGGATCGGCATGTCGGACTCGCTGCTGTTCGACGAGCACGGCCCGGTCGGTCGAGCGGTGCAGACGCTCGTGATCACACCCGTCGTCCGCTGACCCGAGGCACCGGAGGTGTCGATGCCCGATCTCGAGAGCAACAAGCGCACCGTGATCGAGTTCTTCGATCTGGCGTTCAACCAGAAGCGCCTCGACGAGGCGTTCGACCGATGCGTCGGCCCGACCTACCGGCAACACAACCCCGAGGTCGCCGACGGCCGTGACGGTCTCGCGGCGTTCGTGCGTCAGCTGACGACGGACTTCCCGGACTTCACCGTCAGCATCCAGCGAGTGATCGCCGAGGGCGATCTGGTCGCCGCCCACGTGTTCGCCAAGCGAACCTCCGACGATCGCGGAGCGGTGTCGATGGACATGTTCCGCCTCGAGGACGGCAAGCTGGTCGAGCACTGGGACGTGATCCAGGAGATCCCCGAGACCGCGGCCAACGACAACGGGATGCTCTAGACAGCCGAACCGGCACCCTCAGACTCCGACGAGCTCGCGATCGTCGTCGTCGTCCAACTCGCGGGCATCGTCGGGGACGACGACCTCGAGCGCTTCCATCACCGAAGCACCCTCGACGTCGATGTGCGGCAATGCCCGATCGAGCCACCGCGGCAACCACCAGTTGGCGTCGCCCATCAGCGCCATCGTCGACGGCACCAGCACCATCCGCACGATCGTTGCGTCGACGAACACCGCGACCGTCAGTCCGACGGCGAACATCTTGACCTCGACGTCGGACGACAGCAGGAACGCCGCGAACACACTGATCATGATGAGCGCCGCCGACGTGATCACCCTCGCCGTCGCCGCCAGGCCGTCGACGACGCTCTGGTGGCTGTCGCCGGTGCGCACGAACTCCTCACGCACCCGGCTGAGCAGGAACACCTCGTAGTCCATCGACAGCCCGAACAGGATGGCGAACATGATCATCGGCAGGAACGGACTCACGGGCACGGTCTCCTCGACGCCGATCAGGCCGTTGCCCCATCCCCACTGGAAGACTGCGACGACCACGCCGTAGGCGGCGCCGATCGACAGCAGGTTCATGATCGCCGCCTTGAACGGCACGAACACCGACCGGAACACGAGCATCAGCAGCAGGAACGACACACCGACGACGGCGGCGATGAAGATCGGCAGCCGCGAGTCCGAGCTTCTCGCTGATGTCGATGTAGCTCGCGGTCTGACCGGTGACGTAGGCGTCGACGCCGGAATCCGTCAGCGACTCGGGGAGCACGTCGTCACGCAGTGTGTGAACCAGTGCCTCGGTCTCCTGCTCCTGCGGCGACGTCGCCGGGAAGGCGGTCACGACCGCCGTGTCGGACTCGGCGTTGAACACCGGATCGGTGACGAACACGATCCCTTCCGTCGCCGCGACCGAGGCACGGACCTCCTCGGCGACGGACTGGTCGACGTCACCACCGTCGACGCCCTCGAGGGCGATCGTCAGCGGGCCGTTGAAGCCGGGCCCGAACCCGTCGGCCAACAGGTCGTACGCCTTGCGGTACGTCTTGTCGGTTGCCGCCGTGCCGTCGTCCGCCATGCCGGTCCGCATCGCCAGCACCGGAGCGGCGATGGCGGTCAGCACGACGAAGCTGCCGATCGCGTAGCGCCATGGATGACGGCCGACGTGGTCGGCCCAGCGACCCGACAGCGTGGTGTGGGCGGCAACCTCCGCCGCCGAGCGCCGGCGACCGATGTGCAGCCGATCGATCTTCGAGCCGGCCAGTCCCAAGAAGGCGGGGAGCAGCGTGACGGCGCCGAGCATGGCGACGAGCACGGTGACGGCCGACGCGTATCCCATGACGGCGATCGAGGGGATCCCGGCGAGCGTCAGGCCGGCCAGTGCGACCACGACGGTCGTGCCGGCGAACAACACGGCGGTTCCCGACGTTGCGTTGGCGAGCGCCGCCGACTCGACGGGCGAGCGGCCCTCGTGCATGAAGCCCCGGTGACGGGTGACGACGAAGAGTGCGTAGTCGATGCCGACGCCGAGTCCGATCATCGTGGCGAGCATCGGCGAGATCGACGGCACGTCGGTGAAGCCCGACATCACTCCGACCAAGCCCAGCCCGATGAAGATGCCGAACAGCGCCGAACCGATCGGGATGCCTGCCGCGATCACCGAACCGAATGCCACGAGGAGCACGATGATGGCGACCGCCAGGCCGACCATCTCGCCGCCCTCGACCTCTTCGGACCCGCTGACGATCGAGCGTGACAACTCGGCCTGCAGACCGGCGTCGCGTGCGATCTCGACGGCCGCTTCGGCTGCCTCGCCTTCCTCCGGGCCGGGCGGATCGACGCTGTAGCGAACCGTCGCGTAGGCGATCCGCCCGTCGGCGCTGACCGACGCGTTCGCCGGGTCGTAGGGATCGGTCACGGCGAGCACGTTGGGGCCGGACGCGATCTCGCCGAGCGTCTCGGCGATCGCCGCCCGAGCAGTCGGATCGGTGATGTCACCGTCCGGATCGGCGAACACGATCTGACCACTCACGCCACCCTGGGTCGGGAAGCGCTCCTCGAGCAGGTCGATGCCGCGCTGGGCCTCGGTGCCGGGGATCGTGAAGTCGTCACTGGTCTCGCCGCCGACGGAAGCGTTGAGACCGACGACCGCGACCGCGATCACGATCCACGCCCCGATCATCCGCCATGGGTGCAGTGCGGCAACCCGCCCCCACCGGTACAGGATCTTGGACATTTGGATGCTCCTCAATGAGTAGAGGTGAGTGGACGTCAGCGCCGCACGGAACGCGGCTCACCCGACGATCGAACGGGACCACGCTGACGTGCGCCCGACCTCGCGCTGACACGCCCGCTGACGGGCCGCTGATGCGGCATCCTCCCTGGTCAGAGCGGTGCGATCACCGCATCGACGAGGTCGTCGTCAGAGCAGTGCGAGCACCTCGTCGACCAGTTCCTGGACATCGCGCCCGGCACCGATCGCGAACTCGGCGTCGAATGCCTCATCGCCCAGCGATCGGCGGCCGCGCCGCTCGGCGCGGTCGACGTCGAACCGCTCCGCGGGCGGCATCGGCCCGCCCGATCGGCGCCGGAGCGCATCGCCGGCACCGAGCAGGCCGCGCGCCAGCTGCGTGGAGGCTCGGGTCGGGCGCGATCACGAGTGCACCGGCCATCCCTTCCAGCGAGTTGGCGACGACACGAGGGGCGGCGTGGGCGAGTGCGACCTCGAGGCCGTGTCGCTGGTGGGCCAGGGCCTGCTCGTAGTCACGCACGAGGTCGGCTGTGTAGCCACGCCCGACGAGCACGAGTGCCTGCGTGACGGGAACCTCGCGGGTGCGCGAGACCGACCATGCCTGTTCGATCCAGCGCTGCGCCTGCTCGGGACGCTGCGTGCGGCGGGCGATCGAGGACAGTCCCGTGTACGACATCGTGCGCAACCACGGGACGGATTCGTCGGCGACCTCACTGAGCAGATCGAGGTGCATCTGCTCGGCTCGTTCGGTGTTGCCGCGGAGCGTCTCGACGTTGGCCAACCGCACCCGCATCGCGAGCAGCTTGACCGAGAACCCGACCCGCTCGCTCAGCTCGATCCCACGACGGAGCATCTCGAGGGCGGCGTCGTAGTCGCCGTACATCTCGACGATCTCGGACGCCTCGGTGAGAGCGATCGCCAACGAGAACTCGTCGCCGACCTCCTCGAACAGGCGGACCGCCTCCCACAACGCCGCCTCACTGAGATGCGGCTCACTCTGGTACTGCCCGACCACCCCGCGCACCAGCGCCATGATTGCCGCCGTCCAACCGTCGGCCGATCGCCGGGTGGCGTCCTCGGCGATGGCCATCGCCTCCGGCACCTCGTCCATCCGCCCACCGAACAGCAACGCCATGATCCGGGTGACGGCGACGAACGACTCCACCCATGGATCATCCGTTCCCGCCACCAGCCGCATGGCCTCGGCGCTGGCGTCGATCGCGACAGCGAGGTTGGTCCCGTTGGCGCTGAGCCAACCGAAGTGGGCGAGCACGATCGCCCGCAGATCGGGTTCGACGGGGCCGGGGCAGCTGAGCGCGTCCTCCAACGCCAACGTGCCGAGATCGGCCTGACCGATCATGTAGAAGTACCAACCGACAGGCGCGGTGAGGCGGAGGGCGAGGTTGGCGTCACCCCGCGCCACCGCAACCTCGAGCGCGACCCGGAGGTTCTCGCGTTCGGCGTTGATCGTCGCGATCCACGTGCGCTGCTCCGGCCCGAGCAGCCCGCGCAGCGCCGGTTCGAGGAGGTCGGCGATGTATTGGGCGTGAATGTCGCAGACGCGCTCGATCTCACCGGACTCTCGGAGGCGCTCCGCCCCGTACTCGGCGAGCGTCTCCAACATCGAGTAACGGGCCCGACCGGACGACCGGTCGACCATCACCAACGACTTGTCGATGAGACGCTCGACGATCGCCCCCACCTCGTCGACCAGCACGATGTCGTCGTCGCTGCACACGACCTCGGCGGCGTCGAGCGTGGCTCCCCCTGCGAACGCGGTCAGGCGGCGGAACACCGTGCGCTCGCGTTCGTCGAGCAGGTCGTGACTCCAGTCGACGACCGCCCGCAGCGTCTGCTGCCGGGGATCCACCGTGCGCGGACCGGATGCGAGCACGGTGAACCGGTCGTCGAGCCGAGCCAGCAACTCGGTCACCTGCATCGACCGGATGCGTGCGGCCGCCAACTCGATCGCCAATGGGAGCCCGTCGACACGCGCGCAGATCTCGGCGACGACCGCCTCGTCGAGGTCGGCGTCGTCGAGGTCGGGCGCGGCGAACGCGGGCCCGCTCGACGAACAGCCGGGCCGCGGCATCGGCGGGGAGTGGCGGCAGCGGACGGACGGTCTCGCCGGGCACTCCGAGCGCCTCCCGGCTCGTCGCCAGCACGACCAGGTCGGGGCACGACTCGAGCAGTTCGTAGACGGCCTTCGCTGCGGCGTCCACGACGTGCTCACAGTTGTCGAGCACCAGCAGGTGGGGCGCGCCGGCGATCGCATCGATGACACGATCGAGCGTCGACAGCCCGGCCGCGGCAGCGGGTGTGTCGCCCGCCGAGATCCCGAGCTCGGACGCGATCGCCGGGATCACCGAGTCGGGATCGGTCAACGGAGCGAACTCGACGAACGTCACCGAACGGGTGCTGGCGCGCCGGGCGAGCTCGGTCGCGATCGTCGTCTTGCCGGCCCCGCCGGGCCCGAGCAACGTCACCAACCGGGCGCTGGTGAGCTCCTCACCGAGGTCGGCGAGCACGTCGTCGCGGCCGATGATCGACGTCAGGCGGTTCGGGATGCGGCCGATCCGCCGGTCGTGGTGGCGCGGCGCTTCGCTCGAGCGCGTCCCGGCCGGCCGCAGCGTCGGATCCTGGGCGAGGATTCGCTGCTCGAGCTCGCGCAGCTCGGGACCCGGTTCGAGCCCGAGCTCCTCGCCGAGCACGCTGCGAGCGGTCTGGAACGTGCGCAGTGCCTCGCCTTGGCGACCCTGGCGATACTGGGCCGTCATGAGCAGCGCCCACCAGTGCTCGTCGACCGGTTCGGTGACGACGAGCGCCTCGAGCTCGGCGCACGCCGCGTCGACGTGCTCGTCGGAGTGCAGCTCGAGCTCGAGCCGCCGCACCCGCGCCGAGCGTGTCACCCGCTCCAGGCGAACGCTCTCGGCGCGGCCGAGCTCGGTGTCGGCGATGTCGTCGTAGGGACGGCCACGCACCAGCGATTCCGCGGCACGCAGCAGGCACCTCGCTTCGGCGGGGTCGTCGTCCACGTAGGCGGCCGATCGGGCGAGGAGCTCCTCGAATCGCCGGACGTCGATGGCGTCCTGGGCCACGGCGAGCGTGTAGCCCCGATCGTCGGACCTGATCTTCGCCGGCGAGATGTCACGTCGGAGCCTCGACATCTGGGCCTGGATCGCGTTCGCCGAGGGCGGACGACCGGGCCACAGCACCTCGGCCAGTCGATCCGCTGACACGGGGTCGGGTACGGCCGCGACCAGCGCCGCCAACAGGCGACGCTTCTGGATGCCGCGCGGCGTCACGTCGATGCCGTCGCCGTCGCGGACGACAAGTGGACCCATCACTTCGAACCGCACCGCTCAAAGACACTACGAGAGCGAACCTGCTTCATCGCCGACCGTGACCGGTGGCATATCTGATCCCCGACGGCGAAGCGGCTGACGCCGCCGCGGGTTCACGCCAGCTTCTCGACGAAGCCTTCCAGTTGGCGCAGGTTGCGGCACTCGTACACACCGTCGGTGTGGGTGCCGTACTCGCCGACGATCGAATCGCCGGTGTTCCAGTACGACCGCGGCTCGGGGTTGAGCCAGTACACGTGGCGCGCCTTGTGGCGCATCTCCTTGACGACCCACGACTGGCTGGCGTGGTAGTTGTTGCGGGCGTCTCCGAGCAGCAGCACGGTGGTCTTGGGACCGACGTCCTTGCCGTAGCGCTCCCAGAACACTTCGAACGCGTGCCCGTAGTCGCTGTGGCCGTCGACCCACACGACGTCGGCCTCGGTGTTGACGCGATGGATCGCTTCGGTGATGTCCTCGGTGGCCTTGAAGTAGTCGGTGACCTCGTCGATGCCGTCGATGAACACGAACGAGCGGACCTTCGAGAACTGGTTCTGGATCGCGTACACGAGCATCAGCGTGAAGCGGGCGAAGGCGGCGACCGAGCCCGAGATGTCGGCGACGACCATCAGCTCCGGCTTGGCCGGGCGCGGGTACTTGAACTTCGGTTCGGCCGGCACGCCGCCGTAGCTCAGCGAGTGGCGCACGGTGTTGCGGAAGTCGAGCGGTCCCTTGCGCCCGTGGCGGCGCTTGCGGGTGAGGCGGGCGGCGAGCTTGCGGGTCAGCGGGTACAGCGCCTTCTTCAGCGACTGCATCTCGTCGCGCGAGGCGTGCATGAACTCGACGTCCTCTGGCAGCGGCTTGCGCAGCGTCTTGGCCATCGCCTCGGCGCCGCGGTCGGCGACCAGCCGGCGCCTGATCTCGGCTTCGACCTCGGCCTTGAACTTCTCGATCCGGTCCTGGTACTCCTCTTTCTCGAGCCGCTCCTCGAGCGACGTCAGCTCGCCGCCGACCTGTTCCTTGGTGGCCTCCATCAGCTTCTCGAGCATGCCGTCGAGGTCGAGGTTGCGCAGCGTGCGGTACAGGTAATAGGTGCCGCCGACGGGCCGTCCCGGCTCCATCCCGGCGAAGCGCTGCACGGCCTGGCGGGCCATCGCCCGCATCATCGCCTGGTCGCCGTTGAGCAGCGCCTGCATCAACAGCTGGGCGATCTCCTCGGGGGTGAGGTTGTCCATCGCCCCGCCACCGTCGGCGCCGCGCCCCTCGCCCTGGCGCATCTGGTCCTGCATCTCGCGCCACATCTCGTCGAGGTCGGTCTCCTCGCCGTCGAGCAGCCGGTACTCGGGACCGCGCAGGCTGAAGTACACCTCGAACACCGTCTCGAACGCCCGCCAGTGGGCGTTGTTCTTGACGAGCGTGGCGCCGAGCGCGTACTTGAACGCCTCCCGGTCGTCGATCGGGATGTGCTGCACCGCCTCCATCGCGTCGAGGTTCTCGGTGAGGCTGACGGGGAGCCCCGCGTTGCGGAGCTCACCGACGAACCCGTTCAGCAGGTCGAGCATGGCGGACGGTGGCGAGCGCTCAGGTCTCGACCGACAGCTCTTTCGCCGTCTTGGCGATGTCGGTCTGGTACTTGAGGAGGATGTGCAGGGTCTCCTTGGCGACCTTCTCGTCGATGGTCTCGATGTTGAGCAGCATCAGCGTGCGCGCCCAGTCGAGGGTCTCCGACACGCTCGGTGACTTCTTGAGGTCGAGCTGGCGGATCGAGCGGACGATGCGGGCGATCTGATCGGCGAGGTTCTCGGTGACCCCGGGAACCTTGGTGAGCACGATCTCCTTCTCACGCTCGAGCGTCGGGTAGTCGACGTGGAGATAGAGGCAGCGCCGCTTCAACGCCTCCGACAGCTCGCGGGTGTTGTTCGACGTCAGGAACACGAGCGGGATCTGCTTGGCGACGATCGTGCCCAGCTCGGGGATCGACACCTGGTAGTCGGAAAGGATCTCGAGCAGCAGCGCCTCGGTCTCGACCTCGACCCGGTCGACCTCGTCGATCAGCAGCACGACGGGATCGTCGGCGCTGATCGCCTCGAGCAACGGGCGGGTGAGGAGGAACTCGTCGGAGAAGATGTCGTCGTGGACCTCGCTCCACGAGTCGGAGTCCTTGTCGGCCTGGATCCGCAGCAGCTGCTTCTTGTAGTTCCACTCGTACAGCGCTTTGGACTCGTCGAGCCCCTCGTAGCACTGCAGGCGGATCAGCCGGGCGCCCGTCATCTCCGCCGCCGACTTGGCGAGCTGCGTCTTGCCGGTACCAGCAGGACCCTCGACGAGCACCGGCTTGCCGAGACGGTCGGCGAGGAACACCACACCTGCGATCCCGTCGTCGGCCAGGTAGTGCACATCGCGGAGCCCGTCTCGCACTTGCTGCACGCTCTCGAAGCGCTCTGCTGTCATGCATCGAACGCTACCGCCCCTCTTGACCAGGGGGTCAATCGGATATGTCTGCCCCAAACTGCCCATCCGCTCATCTGAAGCAGACAGTTCGGAGCAGCCCGCGGAACTGTCTGCTTCAGACGGCCCGCGGGTGCATCTGAAGCAGACAGTACGCTTCGGCGGCGATGGCAGGGCCGCTGGAGAAGCACGTCTCGGCCTTCGTCGATGCCATCGACCACGATCTGACGGCGCTGGCGGGCGAGTCGCACCGCGACGGACTGCCTGCGCGAGGCCTCCGACCTCGTCGAGCGCGCTGCTCGATGCCGACGGCCGCCTCACCGACGCCGAGCTGCGGGCGTGGGTCGAAGACGTCGGCTCGCTGTTGACGCCGCCGATGATCGTGACCCCCCAGCGGCTCCGGGACGGGGAGATGCTGGACGGCATGGTCGCGTGGATCGAACGTCCGAGCACGCTGTTCGACCTGCTCCTGAAGGCCGACGCCCGCGACGGCGAACGCCGCGCGCGAACCGCTACTACGACCTGGCGCTCAAGCTCGCCCACGCGACCGCGGCGATCGACCTGATCCCGTCACCGGACGAGATCGATGCCATCGATCGCTTCCGCTCCACGTTGCTCACCGCGATGGACGGCGCCGGCGTCGCACGACCCGGCCACCCGAGCGTCACGTCGTCCAAAGTCCGCACCGCCGGATCCCCGCCCGGCGCCACGGCCGCTGAGCCCGAGCTCCCGCCGGAGCGTCCGTTGGAGGAGTTGCTCGCCGAGCTCGACGAGTTGATCGGGCTCGATCACGTGAAGGAGGAGATCCGCCGGTTGACGAGCTTGCTGCGGATCCAGCGGATCCGTGTCGAACGCGATCTCCCGACCGTCGAGACCAGCCACCACCTCGTCTTCACCGGGAACCCCGGCACCGGCAAGACCACCGTCGCCCGGCTCCTCAGTCAGATCTTCCGCACCCTCGACGTCGTCACCAAGGGACATCTCGTCGAGACCGATCGCTCCGAGCTCGTCGCCGGATACGTCGGCCAGACCGCCGTTCGCACGCGCGCCGTTCTCGAGTCGGCGCTCGGTGGCACGCTGCTGATCGACGAGGCGTACGCACTCGCGAGGGGTGGCGAGAACGACTTCGGCCTCGAGGCCATCGACACACTCGTCAAGTTCATGGAAGACCATCGCGACGACCTGGCCGTGGTCGCCGCCGGATATCCCGAGGAGATGCGCAAGCTGATCGAGGCGAATCCGGGGCTCGAAAGCCGCTTCACACGGACGATCGACTTTCCCGACTACACCGACGACGAGCTCGTCGCGATCTTCGACTCGATGAGCTCCAAGAAGCGGTACGACCTCGATCCCGATGCGAGGAAGGCGTTGACCGCACTCGTCGCAGCAGAGCCACGCACCCGCGGTTTCGGCAATGCCCGTTTCGTGCGCAACGTCTTCGAGCAGGCGGTGTCGTTGCAGGCAATGCGCCTCGCCGCCGTCGAACAACCCACCGACGATGAGCTCACGAAACTCGTCGCGGCCGACATCAGGGGCGTGTAGCCGCTGATGAACCTGCGCGATCGGTTCTTCACACCGCGGACGGCGAAGGCGATCCTGTCGTGGCGGATCCTGCTCGGCATCGGCGTCGCCATCGCCCTGGCCTTCACACCGATCGGAGTCCCGGCGGCGATCGGCATCGGCGTGCTCGTCTACGCCGGCTCGGTCGCGGCGGCAATGCCACGCGGACCGGCGGTCCCACGAATCGATCCGTTCACGTTGAGCGAGCCATGGCGACAGATGGTGCAAGGTGCACAGCGCGCCGCCAAGCAGCTGCACGAGACGGTGCGTGGTACGCCGAGCGGTCCGCTGCGCGACCGCATGGAGGGGATCGTCGGAAGGCTCGACCAAGCCCTCGCCGAGAGCTGGGAGATCGCCCGCCGCGGCGACTCGATCGACGGCACCGTCGCCCGCCTCGACCCGACTGCGCTGCGTTCGAAGCTGGCCACGTTGCGAGCCAAGTTCGACGCCGGCCCGACGGACGACCTGGCGGCGGCCATCACGTCGGTCGAGGGCCAGCTCGCCTCGGCCGATCGCCTGAAGGAGCTGTCGGCGCAGACCGCCGGCCGGCTGCGCCTCACCCAGACCCGCCTCGACGAGCTCGTGGCACGCACCGCCGAGGTCAGCATCGGCGCCGGCGATACCGACGCCTACGCCAACGACGTCGACGACCTCATCATCGAGATCGAGGCGATGCGGTTGGCGGTCGAGGACACGCGAAGCGCATGATCCTCAAACGCCTGGGAGCGATCGCCCTCACCGTGGTCCTGATCGGTGGAGCGTGGCTGATCCGCGATCGAGTGATCGAGGACAACGACAACTCCGGCAACGACGACCAGCCGCAAGCCGACCGCGAGATCGTGTGCGTCGAGGACCTTCGCGAGGCGTGCGACGCGCTCGCCGACAGCTCGACCTGGACATTCGGATCGAGGACGCGGCGAGCGACGCTCGACGCACTGGCCGCGCTCGAAGACCCCTCCGAGGCGCCGATCTGGATCACGATGGAGCCGTTCCCGGCGATGGTCGACGACCTGCGCGCGGCTGCGCGCGCGCGACCCGTTGCAGACCGAGCAGACGGCGGTTGCCTCGTCGCCGATCGCGCTCGTCGTGCTCGCCGATCGGGCCGCCGCCTTGACAACGGCGTGCGGCGACCCGCTGGACTGGCAATGTGTCGGTGAGGCCGCCGGCAACCCCTGGGCGGAGATCGGCGGCGATGAGGACTGGCGAGACGTCCGACCCGCGTTCTCCCCGATCGACAGCGCGATCGGACTGCTCGGGGTTGCCGACGCGGTGTCGGGCTACTTCGGGACGAGTCCGATTCAGGTCGACGATCCCGGCTTCGTCTCGTGGGCGAGGCGGTTGGCGCGCGCGGTCCCGGCGACCGCGCTGTCCGGCGGCAGCGCGATCACCACGATCCAGACGCGTCCGAGTCGCACTCGACATCGCCGTCGGCGCCGTCGCCGAGATGTCCGATACGAGCGTTGTGCCGGTCACCCCCCAATACGCTGACCCGATGATCCGTGCAGATGTCGTCGTGGCGGTCCCCGCAGGAGCCTCTGCGCCGAGCGGTCTCATCGACGGAACTGGAGCGCTTGCTGGTGACCGAGGGCAGATGGGATCGCCTCATCGACCGATCCGAACCCGCTCCCGAGCGCACGAGACATGCTCGCCATTCGTGAGGCATGGAAGGATTTCTCATGACGCGACGTCGCTGGTTCGCGGCTGCCATCGTCGCCGGCATCGCGGTCACGGCGTGTGCCGGCTCCGACGATGACTCCGCCGATTCCGGCGACCTGTCCGGTGCCGATCCCGGCGATTGCATCACCGTCGACATGGCGGTCAGCAGCGAGAAGATCGCGCTGTTGACCGAGCTGGCCGAGGAGTTCAACGACAGCGAGGACGCCGAGATCGACGAGGGATGCGTGTTCGTTCGTCCCTACAGCAAGGCTTCTGGCGGAGCGGCGCAGCTCATCGTCGACGGCTGGCCGAACCCGGAGGCCAACGGCACCCGGCCCGTGATCTGGTCGCCCGCCGCGTCCGGGTGGGCGGGCATCGTCAACGAACAGGCCGGCGCCGAGCTTGCCCCGGCCGGCACGCCGTTCATGCTCACCCCGCTCGTCATCGCCATGCCCCAACCGATGGCCGAGGCCCTTGGGTGGCCCGACACGCCGATCGGCTTCGCCGACATCGTCGAGCTGGCCAACGACCCCGAAGGCTGGGCATCGCTCGGCCACCCGGAATGGGGTCCGTTCCGACTCGGCAAGACCAACCCGAACTTCTCCACCAGCGGTCTCAACTTCACCATCGCCGAGTACTACGCGGCCACCGGCAAGTCCCGCGGCCTCACGACCGAGGATCTCAATCGACCGGAGGTGATCGAGTTCGCCGAGAACGTCGAATCGGCCGTCGTGCACTACGGCGACATCACGATGACGTTCCTCAACAACTGGTTCGCCACCGACGTCCGCGGCACATCGCTCACGTATGCGTCGGCGGTGGCGGTGGAGGAGAAGAGTGTCATCGACTACAACCTCGGCAACCCCGACGGTGTCCTGGCGGCCGGTGAGACACCTCGCGAACCACGCGTGCCGCTCGTCGCGATCTACCCGAGCGAGGGCACACTCTTCTCCGACAATCCGTTCATCATCCTCGACACCGAGTGGGTCACGCCCGAGCAGAAGATCGCGGCCGCCGCGTTCGAGGAGTACGTGCAGCGGCCGGAGAACCAGGCGAAGGTGCTCGAGTTCGGGTTCCGGCCGAACAACCCGAGCGTCCCACTCGCCGATCCGGTGAGCGCCGCGAATGGCGTCGACCCGAACCAGCCCACCGCCGAGCTCGAAGTGCCGTCGCCGGAGGTGCTCGTGCGGATCCTCGATGCGTGGGCCGAGCAGCGCAAGGAGGCGCGTGTCCTGCTCGTGCTCGACATCTCGGGTTCGATGGGCGAGCCGGCCACCGACAACGAGACCAAGCTCGACCTCGCCAAGCAGGCGGCGGTCACCGCGCTCGACCAGTTCAAGGACGCCGACGAGGTCGGGCTGTGGGTGTTCAGCACCGACCTGGGTGGAGACGACCCGAACTACCGCGAGGCCGTGCCGGTGGCGCCGATCGGCGAGAACGGCAGCCAACTGGAGCAGCAGATCCTCGCCCAGTTCCCCACCAACGGCACCCCGCTGTACGACGTCACATCGAAGTCGTACACGGCAATGCTCGAGACCTACGACCCAGAGAAGATCAACGCGATCGTGTTGCTCACCGACGGCGTCAACGATGACGGCAACCTCGGCGACGACGACGAGGAGTTCGACGCACTCATCGCCCAGCTGCAATCGGGCAGCGAAGGCGCGAGCTCGCGACCGGTGCGCGTGTTCACGATCTCCTACGGCGACGGCGCCGACGTGGTGACGCTGCGGGCCATCGCCCAGGCGACGTCGGCCGCCCACTACGACGCCTCGAACCCCGCCACCATCGAACAGGTGTTCACCGGCGTCATCTCCAACTTCTAAGAGCGTCACCCGCAACCATGGCCCGATCCAGCTTCCGCGATCGCTTCCTCACCCCGCCGGTCGCCCGCGCCATCATGTCGCCGCTCGGCATCGTGCTGTTCGGCGCCGCCGCGGCGGGGGCGATCTTGATCGGCGCACCGATCGTGGCGGCGGCCGGGATCGGTGCGGTCGCATGGGGTGGGCGTGTGCTGGCGGCCGTGCCACGCGATCCGAGTCGTGGCGATCGGATCGAGCCATCCACGCTCAATGATCCGTGGAAGTCGTACGTGATCGGCGCCCAGCAGTCGAAGGAACGTTTCGACCGAATGGTCCACGACATGGCCAGTGGGCCTCTGAAGGAGCGGCTCGCCGATCTCGCCGCTCGGCTCGACGACGGTGTGGCCGAGTCGTGGCGGATCGCGCGCCGCGGCAACGACATCTCCGGGGCGCTCGCCCGACTCGACACGGTGAGTGCCCGGGCCGAGTTGGCGGAACTGCAGGCGACGACCGGCAACGCGATGCCGCAGCGTTCGACGGCGAAGACGATCGAGGCACTCGAGGCGCAGATCGCGTCGGCCGAACGGCTGCAGGCGACGTCCGACGACGCCCAGTCGCGGTTGCGGTTGCTCGACGCCCGGTTCGACGAGCTCGTCGCGCGTGGCGTCGAGGTGAGCATCGGCTCTGGCGACACCGACGTGTTCGGCAACGAGGTCGACGGGCTCGTCAGCGATCTCGAATCGCTTCGCGCCGCACTCGAGGAGACGAACGCGGCCGATGAGGCACCCGGCAGCGAGGGCCTGCCGAGCACGTGGCCGCCTACGTGAGCGGGCCGACCTGAGCGGGCGCGGTGTGAGCGACCTGTTCAAGTCGAACGTCACCGTCGCGGTCGGAACCGCGCTCTCGCGGATCACCGGCTTGCTGCGCGTCGTCGTGTTCGGCGCGGTCATCGGGCGGACCGCGCCTCGCCGACACCTACAAGCTGGCCAACGAGACGCCCAACATCGTCTACGAACTGCTGCTCGGCGGCGTGTTGTCGGCGACGCTGGTGCCGCTGTTCTCGGCGTTCGTCGAGAACGACGACGACGACGCGACCAATGTCGTGATCACCGTTGCGACGACGCTGATGGCCGCTTTGACGTTCGTCGCGGTGATCGCCGCACCGCTGATCTTCCGGCTGTACACGCTGTCGCCGGCGGATGGTGTCGACGCCGACGTCCTCCACGACGTGGGCACCACACTCACGCGGATCTTCCTGATCCAGATCCTCTTCTACGGC
Organism: Ilumatobacteraceae bacterium; assembly: GCA_963776935.1. Classification (GTDB taxonomy): domain Bacteria; phylum Actinomycetota; class Acidimicrobiia; order Acidimicrobiales; family Ilumatobacteraceae; genus JALOLG01. The sequence continues at coordinate 71,806 of CAVZOP010000007.1, forward strand.
CTGGCCGGGCTCGCCAACGCGTTCTTGAACAGCCGGCGCCGGTTCTTCGCCGCCGCGTGGAGCCCGATCCTGCCCAACTTGATCATCGCCGTCACCCTGCTGTCGTTGCCGTCACCGGAGGGGGGTGGCTGGCAGCTCGACGACGTGCTCACCGACGACCGCTTGCGCTGGACGCTCGGCCTGGGAGCCACCGCCGGCATCGCCACGATGGCGCTGGCGCTGATCCCGGCCGTGCTGCGGACCGGCTTCCACGTCCGACCGGTCTGGAACTGGCGCCACCCGGCGGTGCGGAGACTGCTCACGATGTCGGCGTGGACGCTCGGCTACGTCGCCGCCAACCAAGTTGCGCTGATCGTCGTGCGCAACCTCGCCGATCCCGGGTCGGGCGACGCCGCCGCCTACTTCGACGCGTTCATCTTCTTCGTGCTCCCGCACGGCTTGCTCGCGGTCTCGATCGCGACGACGTTCCAGCCGGAGATGGCGCGGGCCGTCGCCCGCCACGACCGCGCATCGTTCATCAGCCACACGTCGCTTGGCATTCGGCTGATCGCGTTGTTCACGATTCCCGCCGGCATCGGCATGTTCGTGCTCCGCCGACCGATCGTCGGCGCGCTCCTCCAACACGGCGAGTACGGCGCCGACGACGCGCTCGCCACATCGCGGGCGCTCGGTGGCTTTGCGCTCGGCTTGGTCGGGTTCTCGCTGTACCTGTTCGTCCTGCGCGGCTTCTACGCCCACCAGGACACCCGCACGCCGTTCGTCGTCAACGTCGTCCAAAACACGATCAACGTCGTCCTCGCGATCATCCTCGTCGACCGCTACGGCGTCCTCGGCCTCGGGCTGGCCCTGGGCGTCGCGTACATCCTGGCGGCGGTCTGGGCCTTGCAGATCATCGGCTACAAGGTGCCCGGGTTCCCGGTGCGCGACGTCCTGCGGAGCCTGTGGCCGATGCTGCTCGCCGCGGTCGTGATGGGTGAGGTCGTCTGGCTCGTCGCGCGTGCCATCGGGAGCAACAGCGGCACCGGCGCGGCGTCGCGCGTCGTCGTCGGCGGACTCATCGGGATCGCCGTCTACGTCGGGCTGTTGATCGCCCTCCGCATCCCCGAGCTGGCCGCCGTCCGCGATCGGCTGCCCGGATCGAGGCGGAGCGCGAGCCAGTAGGCTGCGCGCATGTTCAAGCTCGCACGCAAGTGGTGGAAGTACCTGACCGCGAAGCTGACGGGGACGTTCAACGAGAAGGCCGACCCGAAGATCCAGCTCGAGCAGGCCATCGCCGAGGCCCAGGGGCAGCACCGCCGGCTCAAGGAACAGGCCACCAACGTCATCGCCAGCCAGAAGCAGGCCGAGATCCGTCTCAACGGCAAGATGGCCGAGCTCGAGAAGCTCAACTCGACGGCCCGTCAGGCGCTGATCATGGCCGCCGACGCCGAGAAGGCCGGCAACGCCGACAAGTCGGCGCAGTACACCAGCGCCGCCGAGTCGATCGCCAACCAGCTGATCCAGGTCGAAAAGGACGTCGAGAGCCTGAAGACGCTCGTGCTCGACTCGACCCAGGCCGCCGACCAGGCCAAGGCCGCGGTGCAGCAGAACAGCCGCCTCCTGCAGGAGAAGATCGCCGAGAAGTCGAAGCTGCTGAGCCAGCTCGAGCAGGCGAAGATGCAAGAGGAGATGAACAAGGCGATGTCGCAGCTCAGCGAGACGGTCGGCGACGACGTCCCGACGCTCAACGAGGTGCGCGAGAAGATCGAGGTCCGGTACGCGAAGGCGTCGGCGGCCTCCGAGCTCAACGAGGCATCGGTCGAGTCGCGGGTGCTCGAGGTCGAGCAGGCGACCGCCAACGTCGCCGCCCAGAGCCGCCTGTCCGAGCTGCGCACCGAGCTCGGCCTCGACAGCGGAACCACTGCGACGCCACAGGTCGAAGGCGGCGTCCCGCCGGTCTGATCGCGCTCAGCCGATCGGTCGGGCGGCGACGTCAGGCCGGCAGCAGCACGAGGTCGTCGCGGTGGATCACCTCGTGCACCATGCCTTCGGGCAGGTCGCGGGTGTGCATTCCCACCGCCCGCCGAAGGTCGGCGGCGTCGACGTACACCATGCCGCGCGCGAACACCGCACCGTCGCTCCCCCTCACGTCGACGATGTCGCCTTCCCCGAATCGGCCGACGACGTCGGTGACGCCCGCCGGCAGGAGGCTCGTCGTCCGCTCCGTCAGCGCCCGCCGTGCACCATCGTCGACGACCACCGCACCGGCGACCCGTGACGCGAACGCGATCCACAGCTTGCGGGCCGGCAGCCGGCGCGAATGGGCCTCGAACACCGTGCCGACGACGTCACCAGAAACGGCGTCGACGAGCGCCCGGTCGCCGGCGGCGTTGGTGATCACGGTTCGGACACCCGACCACGACGCGATCCGCGCCGCGGCGAGCTTGCCCGCCATCCCGCCGCTGCCGCGACCGCTGCCGCCGACGCCCGCTCGGATCGCGAGCAGCGGGTCGTCCGCCCGGACGTGGCTGACGAGCTCGGCATCGGCGTGGAGCCGAGGATCGGACGTGTAGAGACCGTCGAGGTCGGTGAGCAGCACCAGCACGTCGGCGCCGACGTTGTGCGCCGTCAGCGCGGCCAGCCGGTCGTTGTCGCCGTAGCGGTCGTCGTCGTTGGCGATCGCGTCGTTCTCGTTGATCACCGGGACGCAGCCGAGCTCGAGCAGGCGCACGAGCGTCTGCCGTGTGTGCAGGTACTGCTTGCGGTCGACGAAGTCGTGCGGGTCGAGCAGGGCCTGGGCAGCAACGACACCGTGGCGCCCGAGCTCGGCGTTCCAGACCTCCATCAGACGGCTCTGGCCGGCCGCCGCCAATGCCTGCAGCGTCGGCATGTCGGTCGGGCGAGTCGTCAAACCGAGCGCCGCCACGCCGGCCGCGACCGCGCCCGACGAGACGACGAGCACCTCGTGACCCGCCTCACGCACGGCGATGACCTCGTCGCTCAGCTTGGCGATCGCGCCGCGGACGATCGCACCGTGCTCACCCGTCAACGACGACGTGCCGATCTTGGCGACGATCCGCATCAGAGGTCCGGTTGGTACTCGAAGCTGAACTCGCCGATCCACACGACGTCGCCCTCACGGGCGCCGGCCCGGGCGAGCATCTTCGGCACCCCGAGCCGTTCGAGACGCTGGTCGATGAACGAGAGCGCCTCCGGGGTCGTCACGTCGTTCAGCGCGACCACACGCTCGACGTCGCGCCCGATGAGGCGGAACTCACCCTCGCCGAGGCGCTCGACGAGCGCTCCGGTCGGTTCGGGACGAAGCACGACGATGCCCTCGGTCGCCGGCTCGGCCTGGCGCGCCTCGTGCACGAGCGCCGCGAGGCGGCCGACGAGGTCGCGCACGCCCTGCCCGGTGACCGCCGAGATCACCGGCCCGTCCCAACCCAAGGCGTGCAGCTCGTCGGCTTGCACGGCATCGGCCTTGGTGCCGACGACGACGCGCGGACGCTCGAGCAGTTCGGGCTCGTGGGCACCGAGCTCGCGGAGCAGGATCCGTTCCTGCTCGGCCGGCGTGACACCGTCGATCTGGATCAGGTCGAGCATCAGGCACAGCACTCGTGCCCGCTCGACGTGGCGGAGGAACTGGTGACCGAGTCCCTTGCCCTCGCTGGCGCCCTCGATCAACCCGGGGATGTCGGCGACGATGAACTCGGTCGTCTCGTCCAACCGCACGACACCGAGGTTCGGTTCGAGCGTCGTGAACGGGTAGTCGGCGATCTTCGGCCGGGCCGCCGAGATCACGCTGATCAGCGTGCTCTTGCCGACGTTGGGGAACCCCACGAGGGCGACGTCGGCCATCAGCTGCATCTCGAGCTTGAGCCACCGCTCCTCGCCGTGCTCGCCCTGCTCGGCGAAGCTCGGCGCCCGGCGCTTGTTCGACAGGAACTTGGCGTTGCCCCGCCCGCCCCGCCCACCGGCTGCCGCCAGCCAGCGATCGCCGTGGTGGAGCAACTCGGCCAGCACGTCGCCGCCGTACAGGTCGGACACCACGGTGCCCTCCGGCACCGTGACCTCGATCGACGCACCGCGCCTGCCGTGGAGGTCCTTGCCCTTGCCGTGAACCCCGTCCTGCGCTCGGCGGTGCGGATGGTCGCGGAACGCCAGCAGCGACGCCACGTTGTGGTCGGCGACGAGCCACACGTCGCCGCCCTTGCCGCCGTCGCCGCCGTTCGGCCCGCCCATCACGACGGGGCCCTCACGCCGGAACGCCACACATCCCGCGCCCCCATCGCCGCCGCGCACGTTGAGCTGGCACTCGTCGACGAAATTGGACACCAGATCAACGCTACCGGCCACCCCCAACCCCGTTCTGTCTGCTTCAAACTGCCCGTGTGCTCATCTGAGGCAGACAGAACCGGGGAAAAGGCGCGCACCCACTCCGTAGGGTGGGCATCGTGAGTGATGTGACGGCGCAGGATCGGGCCGAACGGTGGGCGTCGACGATGCGCGGGCATGCGCGCCGGCGACGTGCGTCTCGCCCACGAGGGGTCGTGGGCGGGCCCGGGTTCGATGTCCACGCTCGACCGGGCGACTCGCGAGCAGCACGACGACGAGCACCTGGCGCCACTCGCCACCCGGGCGGTGGGCGGCGGCGATCGCGTCGTCGACGAGGAGCCAGACCCCTACCGCACCTGCTTCGAGCGCGACCGCGACCGGATCCTGCACTCCAACGCGTTCCGGCGACTCGCCGGCAAGACGCAGGTGTTCGTGTTCCCCGACGACCACCAGCGCACGCGCCTCACCCACGCCCTCGAGGTGGCCCAGGTGGCACGCTCCGTCAGCCAGACGCTCGGCCTCAACGTGGCGCTCACCGAGGCGATCGCCCTCGGCCACGACTGTGGCCACGGACCGGGCGGTCACGCCAGCGAGGACGCCCTGACGCCGTACGTCGCCGAGGGGTACGACCACGCGGTGTGGGGGGCCGATGTCACGCTGGTACCGCTCAACCTGTGCGCCGAGACGCTCGACGGCATCCGCAACCACTCGTGGAGCCGGCCCGCACCGGGCACGCCGGAGGGTGAAGTCGTGTCGTGGGCCGATCGCATCGCCTACGTGTGCCACGACTTCGAGGACGCCGTCGCCGCCGGGATCGTGTCGGTCGACATGCTGCCGTCACTCGTGATCGACCGGTGCGGGGCCGACCGATCGCTGCAGCTCGGCACGTTCGTGCAGGCGATGATCGACGCCACGGCCGAGTCCGGGCGCATCGGCATGACTCCACCGGGCGCCGAGGCGCTCGCCGAGTTCCGCCGGTTCAACTACGAGCACGTCTACCTGCGCCCGGCCAGCCGCGCCCAGGGCGAGCAGGTGATCGCCCTGCTGCAGGCGCTCACCGAGCACTACGCCGACCGGCCCAACCTGCTGCCCGATGCGATCGCCGTCGATGCGGGCAGCCCCGAGGCGCTACGGGCCGCGGTCAGCTACGTCGCCGGGATGACCGACCGGTTCGCCTGCCGCCAGGCGATGGCGCTACTCGGCTGGGAACGCGGACGCCTGCCGGCGGGCATCGACGTCTGACGCGATCGCGAACGCGAACAGTCCCGGTGACTCTTCGTTATCCGTGGAGTTCACGGATGCCCGACGGGGATCGGACGCGTTTGATCGTCGCATGGGGCAGAGATACCGGTACGCACGACTCGCCGTGATCGCGGGGTTGAGCGTCAGTGCATGCGGTGACTCCAACGACAGCACCAAGGCGAACGCCGCGTCCACGAGCCCAGCGACGAGCGGATCGCAGACGACGCCAACGACGATCGACGAGAGGCCGACGACGGTCTCTCCGGCGAGCACGGCGAGTCCGACGCAGGCAGGACTCCCGATCGAGCAGGTCCGCCTTGTCGCAGTGCACAACAGCCATCAGAACAACGACCAGATGGACACGTTCGCGAACGAGGTGGATGTCCGCTCGGGCGGCACATTGACGATCGCATTCCATCCCGAATGGCGGATGGACGACCTCGATTTCGAGGCGGCGACCGTCGCCGACGTTCAAGCCGGCGAGTTCGATGTCGGATGGTTGGGGGCGCGTGTGTTCGACCAGGTCGGCGTGGACAGCTTCCAGGCCATGCTCGCTCCACTCCTCGTCGACAGCCATGACCTCCAGGCTGCGGTGTTCGAGGCGGGCATCCCGAATCAGATGCTGAATGGCCTCGGCGATGTCGGACTGGCCGGCATCGGCGTCGTACCTGGGCCTCTGCGGAAGCTACTGGGTGTCTCCAAGCCGTTCACCAATCCATCCGACTTCATCGGTACGACGATCGGGTACCAGGACTCGGCGCTCGTCCGCCAGACGCTCGCCACGCTCGGCGCGGCTGCCGATGTCCGCAAGACGGGGGCCGCACTCGACGGGCTCGACGGTTCCGAGCAGCACCTCGCTTCGATCGTCGGCAACCACTACGAAGAGTTCGCCGACCACGTCACCGCCAACCTCAACTTCTGGCCGCGTCCCTCCGTGATCTTCATGAATGCCGACGCCTTCGCCGCCCTGTCGTCGGAACACCAGGCTGTCCTTCGCGACGCCGCGGCGGCGATCATCGACGACGCGCTCGACGCGACCAGGGCCGAAGACACCGAATCGGTGCCGGCGCTCTGTGAAGGCATGACGTTCACGACGGCGACCGACGCCGACATCGCCGCGCTCCAGAGTGCGCTCCGACCGGTCTATGAGGAGCTGGCGGCGGACCCTGTCACCAAGACGCACCTCGACGCAATCTCAGCACTAAAGAGCCGGCTCGGTGTGCCACCCGACTCCGCGCAGTGCTCGTCCACGGCGACCGACGGGGAGGTCTGGGTCACGCCCGGGCGGTACGAGTCGGCGAACGAGTTCGCGATGGTCATCTCGAACTCCTCGATCACGCTGCTCGATCCGAATGGCGACATTGGGTTCAAGGGCCAGTACGCCGCCACCGCTGAGCTGATCGACGTGAGCGACGGCATCGACACGGTCACCGCAGCCTGGTCGTTCGACGGACACCAACTCGTCTTCACCGATGTGGGGCCGGAGAACTCGCCGTTCGAGACGCTGTGGGAGGCGCATCCCTGGGTGCTGACCGACTCGGAGTGACCATGGTGGGCCGCTGCGACTCGTAACGCGGGGTTCGTCCTCGCCAATATGTCTCTCGGCGCGGTATGGGCGCGAGAGTCGCGGCTCCGCACGAGGGGGGATGACGGACGAGATCGTCGGGCGGAACACGGAGCTCGCGACAGTCGCAGAGTTCCTCACGAGCGCGCGCACGGGTCCCGGTGCCCTGATCTTGGAGGGTGAGGCCGGGGCCGGGAAGACGACCATCTGGAACGCGGCCACGGCCGAGGCCGCCGAACAGGAATTTCGCGTGCTCGCCAGCCGCCCGGGTCGAAGCGAGACGAAGCTGTCGTTCTCCGCCCTCGACGATCTGCTGCGCCCCGTGGTCGACGAGGTCGGGGACACGTTGCCAGAGCCTCAGCGGCGAGCGCTCGACACGGTGTTGCTCCGGGGACCCGACAGTGATTCTGGCGCCGATGCCAGGACGGTGGCGCGGGCGGCCTTGGAGACGGTCCGACTGCTCACCGCGGCGGGGCCGGTCGCGGTCGCGGTGGACGATGTGCAATGGCTCGATCATCCGAGCGCCCTGGTCCTGGAGTACGTGGCGCGTCGGCTCACCGACGAGCCGGTCGCTCTGGTGCTGGCGTCGCGGATGGAGTCGGCCGCGCCGGCGGCGCTCGGACTGGACCGGTCGCCGTGGCCTGAACGGGTGCGTCGGCTAACAGTCGGCCCCCTCGACGCGGGCGCGCTTCATGTCGTCATCGAGCGGCACGTCGGGATTTCGCTCACGCGGCCGGTGCTGACGCGTGTTCATCAGGTGTCGGGCGGCAACCCGTTGTACGCCGTGGAGATCGCACGGGCGTTGGCCGCCGCATCGGTGATGCCGGCGGCGAACGAACCGCTTCCGATCCCCACGACGCTGACCGCGCTCGTCCACAGACGGATCGGACGGCTGACCGCCGCCACCCGTGAGATGTTGCTCGTCGTCGCTTCACTCGCCCGGCCGACGATGAGCCTCGTCGAGGCAGCCGTCGGGAATTCGACGGCCGCCGCTGTCGAACGCGCCGTACGGGCGGGAGTGCTCGTGGTCGATCGGGACAACGTGGAGTTCACTCACCCGCTCCTTGCATCCGGTGTGTACGCCGACGCCTCCCGGACACGTCGCATGGAAGCGCACCGCCGGCTGGCGGAGATCGTCGCCGACGAGGAGGAGCGAGCGCGCCACCTCGGGCTGTCGATCGACGAACCCGACGCCGCTGTGGCATCGGCGCTGGACCGGGCAGCCGGGCTCGCTCTCAGCCGCGGTGCGCCGTCGACCGCAGCCGAGCTCCACGAGCAGGCGGAGCGACTCACGCCTCGGGCCGACCACGATGGCGTCCGGCGTCGCTGCCTCGGCGCGGCCCGCTGCCACGCGATGTCGGGAAACACCGCGGCGGGCGGGAACTGGCAAAGCGTGTCGCGTCGACCGCCCCGCCCGGCGGCGCGCGGGCCGAGGCGCTCCTCCTGCTCGGTGGGGTCGACCTGCGAGACGACCTCCCGACGGCACTCGAAGTGCTCGGGCAGGCGTTGCACGACGCGAGCGAGCATCCGGTGCTAGCGGCCCAGGCTTTGCGGGACCTGTCGACCGTTCATCTCGGACGATGGGACGTCGAGGCCGCCGCGAGTTGCGCACGCGAGTCCTTGTTGACAGCGGAACGCGGTGACGACGTGGCGACGCTGACGAGCGCGCTCGTCATGAGGGGTCGGTTGGAGGTGATTCAAGGTCATCCGCGGCGGAATCGACTTCGTGGAACGGGCGGTGGCCATGCAGGGCCAGATCGAGCGTCCGCGGATCGCCTCGCTGCCGAGCGGGTGGATCGGCACGCTGTCGCGCTGGGCCGATGACTTCGACGGAGCGCGCCAACGGCTGGAGCCACTGCTTCGGCAGGCCGACGACCTCGGCGACGAATCATCTGCCGGCGAGCTGCTGTACGAGTTGAGCGAGTTGGAGCGTTGGGCCGGAAATTGGGTGCTGGCTCGGCATTACGCGCAGCAGAGCGTCGAGATCCACAGCTTGGCCGACCGCCAGTGGGACCTGTCGGCGGCGCTGGCGGCGCTCGCCGCGGTGGAGGTCCACCAGGGCCACATCGACGATGGGCGCGCGCACGCGAAGGCGGGGTTGGCCATCGGGCGCGCGATGGGAGGTGCCGACGAGATGGTCAAGAACCTGCACGTCCTAGGATTCTTGGAGCTCTCCCTGTCTCGCCCGGGCCCGGCGCTCGACCATCTGGCCGAAGTCGCCGAGCTGTCGGGTGGTGTCGAGGATCCGGGTGTGCTGCGATGCGCCGGCGACCACATCGAGGCGCTGATCGGTGCCGGTGACCTCGACGCAGCTGACGCCGCCGTCGAGAGATTGGAGCGCGAGGCCGGGACCGCCGCAGGGCGCTGGCCGATCGCCGTTGCGACGCGTTGCCGGGGGCTGCTGATCAGCGCCCGCGGCGATCCCGGTGGTGCGCTCGCCGTGTTGGATGAGAGTCTCGAGCACCACGCCGGTGTGCCGATGCCATTCGAGCTGGCTCGCACCGAGCTCGTCGCCGGGACGGTCGGGCGGCGCGCCCGCCGTGGGTCCGAGGCACGCCGGAGACTCAATGACGCCCGCTCCAGCTTCGAGCGGATGGGTGCCCCGTTGTGGATCGCCAAGGCGGACAGCGAGTTGGCTCGGATCGGTGGGCGTGCGCCGGCACCGCGCGAGCTGACGGTCAGTGAGCGCCGAATCGTCGAGCTGGTGGCGGCCGGGCGCTCGAATCCGGAGGTGGCGGCGGAGCTGTTCATGAGCCGTCGAACCGTGGAGGACCACCTGTCCAAGATCTACCGCAAGCTGGGCGTCCGCTCGCGTACGGAATTGGCCCACCGGGTCGCGTCCGAGCTCAACACGCCGCAGCCGGGTACGTAATCAGGAGTTGGTGTCGCCCCAGGCGACTTCATTGTCCCATTCGCCGACGGCGTCCACGAGGATCCTGACGTCGGTGCCATCCGCGTTCATGACGCAGATCGCCTCGTCGTAGTCGGGAGTTCCTGCGTTGTGTCCGCAGCCGAAGGCGATGCGGCTCCCGTCCGGTGAGTACACCGGCTTGAATCCTCCGCTCTCACCACCGCCGGGGTACAGCTCGGTCGCTTCGGTTTCGGCCCCGTTCACGGTGATGCGCACGATCGGACCCCAGATCCAGCCCGTCGTGGACGGATCGGTGATCGACGGATCGGTCTGGACGACGATCGCCTCGCCGTCTGGGGACCAGCTGGCGTTGTGGCCGCCGGCGCTCAGCACGGTGCGCTCCTGCCGGGTGTCGAGGTCGCGGATCATGACCGGTTCCTCGGATCCGGTCCAGCGCTGGAACAACACGCTCCGCCCGTCCGGTGAGATCTTCGGTTCGTAGTCGTCGGCGTCGGGGTCGCCGAGCGGTTCCTGGTTCGACCCGTCTGCGTTCATCCGGTAGAGAACGGTGTGGAAGCCGGGACCAGGTGGTATCGGTGAGTAGCCGTACGCGATCCACGAGCCATCCGGAGACCAGCTCGGCGCTTCGTGCACACCCGCCCCCGATGTCAGCACCTGGAGGTCGCTGCCGTCGGCGGCGATCGTGGCGATCTGCCGCGCCTGGTCGGAGTCGACGAGGGTGAACGCCAGCCGCGACCCATCGGGCGACCAAGCGGGGAAGGCGGAGTCGCCATCGGTCAACTGAACGAGGTCGCTACCGTCCGGGTCGATCGCGTACAGCGCCATGAGCTGATCGTTCCGCTCGTGTCCGGCCATGATCCGACCGAACGCGATCCGACCGCTCGGGTCGAGAACTCCTTCGCCCGGGTGCTTGGTCGGCTCGGACGGCGCCGTCGTGGTCGCGGCCACGGTATCCGTGACCTCGTCGAGTGTGGTCGCCGGATCGGGCGTCGTCACCACCGAGGTGGGCTCGTCGACTGCGACCTCGCGGCTCGCTGTCGTATCGCCCGTAGCCGCTGCTTTGGATTGCTGCAGGACGTCGTCCCCGTCCGAATCGCCGCAGGCGGCGATCAGCAGGGATCCCATGACGACGATTGGGCCGAACGCGTGGCGTGTCATTTCAGCGCCCCGACGTGAGCAGGTCGTGGCGGGAGCCGGGTGTCTCGAGCGTCCGGGAGTGTTGCCTCGGCCTCGGGCGCGGTCGTCGGAGCCTCAAGAGTCGGCGCCGACCTGCGTTCCGGACACGACGACGAGCATTGCGAGCCTCAGCGAGGTGGGGCCCGACTCTCTCTGCCGATTTCAACAGGACGTCGAGTGACTGTCGCTCGTTCCGCACCCAGATTTCCGTGAACAGATCCATGCTGGCAAGCCAACACGCCCCGCCCTATCCGGGAATCCGTGAACTCCACGAGTTACCGACGTGTACGGCGTCGGGTTCTGAGAGCCGGGGCAGCAGCGACTGGATCAGACAGGGTTGACGTCGACGACCTTGCGGCCTTTGCGCTCGCCGAACTTCACGGCGCCGTCGACCAGCGAGAACAGCGTGTCGTCGCCACCGATGCCGACGTTCTTGCCGGGGTGCAACTTGGTGCCGCGCTGACGCACGATGATCGTGCCGGCGGTGATCTTCGTTCCGTCGAACACCTTCACGCCGAGGCGCTGGGAGTTCGAGTCACGGCCGTTGCGGGTTGAACCGCCACCCTTGGTCTTCGACATCGTGCGGTCTCCTCAACTCGTCGTGATCGAGGTGATCTCGACCACCGTGTAGTGCTGGCGATGACCGTAGCGCCGGCGCTGGTTGGTCTTCTTCTTGTACGTGAAGCCGTTGATCTTGGGGCCCTTGGCGGTGCCGACGATCTTGCCCTTCACCGACGCCTTCCCGAGCTGGTCGGCGGTGGCGAGGACGGTGTCACCGTCGACCACCAGGACTGGGGCGAGGGTGATCTCGCTCCCCTGCTCGGCGTCGAGCAGCTCGACACGCACGAGTTGGCCTTCGGCCACCTTCTCCTGCTTGCCACCGGATGCGATCACTGCGTACATAGCTCGTGGAAGGCTACCGCCGGGTCGCGAGCCCGCCAACTGCGCTCCCGCCGGTCAGCACCGAGCCGAACGACCCGGAACGGGCCAGTGTCGCCAGCGTGGCGACCACGAACATCGCCACGACGACGACCAGGTGGTCGGTGCCGGTCCCGAGCCCGAGCCACGGTTCCTGGATCGCCCGCACGACGTGCGTCAACGGGAGCACGGTCCCGATGTCGTTCATCACCGGCGACATCACCTCGGGCGGCGGTCCCCCGCCGGCCAGCAGGAACATCGGCAGGAACAGGAGCAGCCCGACACCCTGGGCCGCCCGGGCGTTGGGCAACAGCGTCCCGAGCAGCACGCCGATGCTGATGAACGCCAGCGAGCCGGCGACGATCCCGACCGCTGTCCGCGCCGGATCCTCGACCCCGGGAAGCCCGTACGCCAGCGCCGCGGTGGCGAGCAGGATCACCGCACCGATCGCAACGAACACGGCACCGATGACGTACTGACTGACGGGGAACGACCACCGCGGGAAACCAGCCGCCTCGAAGCGACGCAACACGCCCGCCTCGCGATACGACGCGATGTGAACGGGCAGCATGATCAGCCCGACGGCCGCGATCACGACGGCGAAGTAGGCGGCGATGTAGTAGTCGCTCGGGAGGGCGCCTTCGAAGGCCGGATCGTCGTCGTCGAACACGCCGCCGAGCACGAGCACCGTGATCACCGGGAACGCGAACACGAACGCCAGCACGAGCGGTTCGCGCAGCAGGAGCCGCAGCTCGGATCCGAGGAGGCGACGAGTCGCGTTCATGCTGCCGACGACCTTGTCGGGATACCAGGGCCGATCAGCTCGAGCACGGCGTGTTCGAGCGATGGTTCGTCGACGTGGAGATCGTCGGGGACCGGGGTGCCGCGCGCCCGGCTCCGGTCGACCAGGTGGGCGCCGACGTGGGCGAGCATCCGGCGGTCGCCCCGCAGTTCGACCCGTTCGCCGGACAACCCGACGGAGCGCACACCGCAGATCGAGCGCAGCTCGGCGGCCTCGGCCTGCGGGTCGGTGAACGACATGCCCACGCCGGGGCCGTGCTGCTCGACCAACTCGGACGGAGAGCCGTGGGCGACGAGGCCGCCGTCGCGCATCACCACGACCCGGTCGCACAGGATCTCGGCCTCGTCGGTGAAGTGGGTCACGAGCACGACCGTCGTCCCACGGTCGCGGATCTGCTTGACGAGATCCCACACCACGCGCCGCGCCGAGGGGTCGAGCCCCTGCGTCAGCTCGTCGAGGAACACGATCTCGGGCTCGTTGACGAGCGCCAGGGCGATGAACAGCCGCTGTCGCTGCCCACCCGAGAGCGAGCCGAACGATTTGCCCCACAGCTCGTCGAGCCCCCACTCGGCGACCGCGGCGCGCGACACCCGACGGTCGGCGAACAGCTTGACCGCCTCACTGACACGCATCCGCTCCGGCAGGTTCGAGTCCTGCAGTTGGCTGCCGACTCGCGACGCGAGCGCGCTGCGCTCGCGTCGGGGATCGCGCCCGAGGAGCCGCACCGAACCGCCGTCGGGCCGGCGCAACCCTTGGACGCACTCGATCATGGTGGTCTTGCCGGCACCGTTCAGACCGAGGACGCCGAAGATCTCGCCCTCGCCGACGGCGAGGTCGACGGCGTCGACGGCGGTGATGTCGCCGTACCGCTTGCTGAGCTGTTGCACCTCGAGGATGGGGGCCATACCGACGACGCTAGGGATGAGGTCCGAACGCGTCGTCGGCCTGCGGTCCAATCCTCAAGTGGGACCGGGCGGGGATGCGATGCCGTGCTGGTAGGCGTACACGATCGCCGCCGCCCGGTCGCGCACGCCGAGCTTGGTGAAGATCGACCCGACGTGACTCTTGACGGTTCCGCCGCTGACGTGCAGGGCGTCGGCGATCTCGCCGTTCGTTGCCCCGTCGGCGATCAGCCGGAGCACGTCGTGCTCACGGTCGGTGAGTTGCTCCGCCCGTCCCTGCTCGCGGGCTTGTGGCAGCACGGTCGTGCGGTAGATGGCGAGGACCCGAGGTGTGACCTGCGGATCGAGCCAGGCGGCCCCGCTGGCGACGGTGCGCACGGCCCGGATGAGATCGGCCGCCGACGAATCCTTGAGCACGAAGCCGGCGGCGCCGGCGTCGATCGCCCCCCACAGCGTCTCGTCGTCGTCGAACGTGGTGAGGATCAGCACCGGCGGTCCGTCGGATTCGCGGATCCGGCGGGTCGCCTCGATGCCGTTCATCACTCGCATCCGGATGTCCATCACGACGATGTCGGGTCGGGTCGCTTCCACCGCGTCGAGCGCCTGTGCGCCGTCGGAGCACTGGGCGACGATCATCAGATCGTCCTCGGAGCCGAGGATGCGCTCCAGCCCGGCGCGCACCAGGTCCTGGTCGTCGACGAGCACGATGCGGATCGCGTCAGTGCTGGTCACGCGTCGGTGCCGGCGATCTCGTTCAGTGGCGGCAGCTCGGCCGACACTCGCCAGCCGTCCCCGAACGGACCGGCGTGGACGGTGCCACCGACCGATCGAGCACGCTCGCGCATCCCGACCAGGCCGAAGCCGCCGGATGTCCCGTTGGCGTGATGGCCACCGCCCCGGTTGTCGACGAGGATCCGGCACGCGCCCCCCACATCGTCGACGTCGATCGTGACCAGGGTCTCGGCGTTCGGTGAGTGCTTCGACACATTCGCCATCGCCTCTTGGACGATGCGGTAGCCGGCAACGGATCGGGACGCATCGAGCGATGCGATCGGCCCGCCGACTTCGGCGCGAACGGAGATGCCGGCGGAGCGGTAGTCGGCGAGGAGTTGATCGAGGTCCTCCAAGGTGGGCGACGGGCCCGTTCGATCGTCCGCCGAACCGTCCTCGGCGCCGACGCGGAGCATGCCGACCGTGCGCCGCACCTGGTTGAGGCTCTCGCGGCCGACCCGCTCGGCGTCGGCGAGGGCGGCGTCGGCCTCGTCGGGATCGCGCCGCAGCAGGTGCCGGGCCGCCGTGAGCTGCAACATCACGATCGTCAGCGAGTGCCCGAGAACGTCGTGCACGTCACGCGCGATGCGTTGCCGCTCGTCGAGCGCGGCCTGGTCGGCGATCACCGCTCGGGCGCTCGCCAACTCGTCGCGGGCGAGGCGGAACCGGTAGCCGAGCTCGCCGAACCCCCAGCCGAACGCGAATCCCATCATCCAGTACTGCCATCCCCAGTCGGTACCTCGAAAGGTGGCGACGATGGCCGGCACGGCGACGGCTGTCACCCCGCACACGAAGACGATCGGACGCCGGGTCTCGGTCAGCGCCAGATGGGCGAGCGCCAACACGACGAAGAACAGCGCGCCCTCGGTCCGCAGCTCCGGGGTGTTCATCGTGGTGACGGCGACGAACGCAACACCGAACGGCGCCCACGCGGGGAACCGCGGGACGGCGCCGTAGACCAGGTACACGCCGACAGCCGCGATGACGGTGACGATGTCGCGCCAGAAGACCACGTCGAGGTCGATCAGGCTCATGGCGCCGACGACGCTTGCGGCGAGGGCGCTGACGATCCCCCAGCTCCGCCGCTCGTCGAGCCACGCGCCGGAGTCGCTCGCCATCAACCCGACCGTACTCAGATAGCACCCAGGCTGACATCAGCCCATGGGGTACACGCCGAGTCAGCCCTCAGTCGGACGAGTCGGCGACCAAACGTGGAGCTGATTGCCGTGGAGTGAGCCGACTCAATCAGACTCAGTCGAGCAGACTGTGGTCCACCCTCACGCCGCGGCCTTCGCAGTCGGGGCAGGTCTCGGAGAACTCGGTGAGCAGGCCCTCGCCGATCCGCTTGCGGGTCATCTCGACGAGGCCGAGATCGGAGATGTCGAACACCTGGGTGCGGGTCTTGTCGCGGGCGAGCGCCGAACGGAAGGCGGCGACGACCTTGGCGCGGTTCTCGCGGATCTCCATGTCGATGAAGTCGATCACGATGATGCCGCCGATGTCGCGGAGGCGGAGCTGCTTGGCGATCTCGTCGGCCGCCTCCATGTTGTTGTGGAAGACGGTCTCCTCGAGGTTCGACTTGCCGACGTTCTTGCCGGTGTTGACGTCGATCACGGTCAAGCGCCTCGGTGTGCTCGATGATCAGCGAGCCGCCGGACGGCAACCAGACCTTGCGGTCGAGCGCCTTGTGCACCTGCTCGTGCACGTGGAAGCGCTCGAACAGCGGCAGACCCTCGGCTTCGGAGTCGTAGTACTCGATGCGGTCGGCCAGCTCCGGGTTGAACGCCGACACGTAGGTCGCGGACGTCTTCGAACAGCCGCCGGTCGTCGATCACGACGCCCCGGTACTCGGGGTTGAACTCCTCGCGGATCACGCGGACGGCGAGCTCGGGTTCGCGGTACAGCAGCGCCGGACGTTGGGTCTTGGCCGCCTTGGCGGCGATCTCCTCCCACTGGTCGAGCAGGATCTTCATGTCGGCCCGCAGCTCGTCCTCGGTGGCGTGCTCGGCGGCGGTGCGCACGATCAGGCCGTGCTGGTCGGGCTTGACCCGGTCGAGGATGGCGCGAAGCCGCTTGCGCACGTCGTCGGGAAGTCGCTTGGAGATGCCGTAGGTCTTGGAGTTCGGGATCAGCACCACGAACCGTCCCGGCAGCGACACCTCCTGCGTCAGGCGGGCGCCCTTGGCGCCGATCGGGTTCTTGGTGACCTGGCAGATGATCAGCTGGCGGGCGCGCAGGATGTCCTCGATGCGGGCGTCGTCGGCCTTCTCCTCGATGTCCTCGGCGTCGTACTGGACGTCACCGCGGTACAGCACGGCGTTCTTCGGCGTGGCGATGTCGACGAACGCGGCCTCCATGCCGGGCAGCACGTTCTGCACGCGGCCGACGTAGATGTTGCCGTGGATCAGGCTGACGTCGTCGGCCGGCCGGCTGACGTAGTGCTCGATCAGGTTGCGACCCTCGAGCACGCCGACCTGGGCCATCCCGGGGCGCACCTGCACGCACATGAAGAAGCGCCCGATCGGCTTGCCGTTGCGCTCGCGACCGCGCCGGTTCTCGATCAGATCCGGGTCGAGCTCGAACGTCTCCTGCTTGGTGCGGGCGCCGCGGCGCCGCTTCTTCTGCTGTTCCTGGGGGCGGCGTTCCGGCTGGGCGACAACCTCTTTCGGCGGGGCGCTTGCGGCGGCGCGATGCGTTGCGGTTCGACGTCCCCGCGCCGGATGGTCGGGCTGCCCGGCGTCGCCGCGGTCGGGAGTCGCCGGCGCCGGGCGAGTGTCGCCGATCTGGGGCTTGCGAACCAGCGCCTTGTCGGCGGCCTCGACCGACATCGCCCGTCCCTCGCGCATCGGCTCGGGCAACTCGTCGGGATGCGTGCCGACCGGGGCGTCGGACCCGTCGCCGCCAGCCATCGCGCCTCGCCGCGGCGACCGTGTCGTTGCTCACGGGCGAGGCGACGGTTGCGTCGTCCCCGCCATCGGCATCCTCGAAGTCGTCCCGTCGCCGCCGTCGCCCGATGCTCCCGGACCGGTGCCCTTGCGGCGGCGTTGCCCGCCACGCGAGCCCGTCGCCGGCGGCGTTGCGCCTCGCCGGCGTCGCCGGTCCGCGATGCGGTGTCGCCGTCGTCGGTGCGCTGGGCGGTCGTCGGCGACGGATGTTCTGGACCGCGGTGTCGGGCCGCTCGGCAGCAGCGCCACCCGTCTCGATGTTCGTGTCGTCCATGGGTGAAATTCCCTTCTCATGCGCCCACCCCTGGGTGTGCGCCGCCAACGCGGCGGGCAGCGAGAGCACCTCGCGCCGTTCGCCGTCGTGGCTGATCCATTGGTGTGTCCGCAGCGCCCGCACGTCGAGGGGGTCGACGTCGGCGAACGCGAGAGACGCCAGCTCGGACGGGCGCAACGCCCGGCCGATGGTGGCGAGTGTCGGCCACCAGGCGCTGCCCGGTGACGTCGGGATGGAGATCGAGACGGCCGGGCGGACGTCGTCGGTGTGACGCTGGCCCTTGCGTTCCCGCTCGATCATCAGTCGGCCGGCGTCGAGCAGCCCGGTGGCCGCCTCGATGTCCGCCGGCGCGAGGAGGTCGCTCCAGAGCTCCCAGGTGCACGACGTCACGATCTCCTGGAGAGACCCGCTCGGCGGGATGGCGCTCGACGACGACGAGTCACGTCGATGCCGTCGGGAGCGCATCGGACGAGCTCGGAGCGGAGGGCCGCGATCGAGGTCCGGTCGAGGCGCTCGACGGAGATCGATGTCGACGTACTCGGCGATCGACTCGGCGCCGGTCGGCAGCGCCAGGCCGAAGCTGATCTTCGGACGCGGGGTGAACCCGGCGACTGTGCGCCGTCGGCAGGCCGGCACGCTTGCGCAGCGCCCGTTCCCACAGGCGGGCAGCGTCGCGGTGGCTCACGAAGCGGATCTTGCCGAGCTTGGTGGACGGATCCGCAGCTTCATGACGCCGTACCCGCCATGCGCACGCTCGGCTCCGCCTGGCTCGGTCGGCGAACGCCGGTCGTCGGGTCAGGAGCGTGACCGGGCACCTCGCCGCCGCGCGTAGAGGTCCTGGCCGGTGCCCTGGCTGCCGCCGGCGGGCGGCATCGGTCGACGCGACGACGTGCTCGATGCCGTAGCCGGTGCACACCCCACAGTCATAGCAGGGGGTCCAGCGGCAGTCCTCGACCCCGCTCTCCGGCCAGCGCCGCCTGCCAGTCGCCCCACAGGAAGTCGTGCGTGCAGCCCGGCCGTCAGGTGCTGCCACGGGAGGATCTCGTCGCTCGCCACGGTGGCGGTGCACGTACCAGTCGAGCGACAGCCCCTCGGCCGTCCATCGCATCCGTCCAGCGGTCGAGGTCGAAGAACTCGCCCCATTCCTGGAACGTGCCGCCGGCGCGCCAGACGCGCTCGATCGACGCGCCCGATGCGGCGGTCGCCGCGGCTGGCGATGCCCTCGGCCACGGTGGCCGCGCGGGTCGTGCCACTTGAGCGTTGACGCCACGGCGTCTTGTGCAGCGCCGTGCGCACCAGGTTGATCTTGCGGCGCAGCTCGGCCTCGGTGTTCTGGCCGAACCACTGGAACGGTGTGTGCGGCTTGGGCACGAAGCCGCCGAGGCTGACCGTGACCGACGCCCGCTTCGTGTGGCGGCTTGCCGATCGCGGCGCAGTTGCTTCGCCAGCTCGGCGATGCCGAGCGTGTCGTCGTCGGTCTCGGTCGGCAGTCCGGTGAGGAAGTACAGCTTCATCCGGGTCCAGCCCTGCGAGAACGCGGATTCGACGGCGCCGTAGAGGTCCTCCTCGGTGATCAGCTTGTTGATCACCTGCCGCAACCGCCACGAGCCGGCCTCCGGCGCGAACGTCAGCCCGCTGCGCCGACCGTTGCTGACCTCGCCGGCGAGACCGACGGTGAATGCGTCGACGCGCAGCGACGGAAGGTTGATCGTCGTCGTGCCGCACGAACCAGGGAGCGCGGCGGCAGTCGCTCGAGCGGCTCCCTTGACCACCGGCTCGATGTCGGAGAAGTCGGCCGTCGACAGCGACGTGAGGCTGACCTCGTCGTAGCCGGTGCGGCGCAGGCCCTCGCGGATCATGGTGCGCACCTGTTCGGCGGGACGCTCGCGGACCGGCCGGGTGATCATGCCGGCCTGGCAGAAGCGGCACCCGCGGGTGCACCCTCGGAAGACCTCGACGCTCAGCCGGTCGTGGACGACTTCGGTGAGCGGGACGAGCGAGCGCTTCGGGTACGGCCACTCGGCGAGGTCGGCGACGGTGCGCTTGTCGACGGTCGCCGGGACGTCGGCGAAGCGGGGCCGCACCGACGACGAGGTGCTCGCCGTCGTACTCGACGTCGTACATCGACGGCACGTACACGCCGGGCACCTTGGCGAGCTCGCGGAGCAGCGGCTCGCGAGCCGTGCGGCCGGATGCCTTCCAGTCGCGCACGACGTCGGTGATCTCGCCGACCGACTTCCTCGCCATCGCCGAGCACCGCCACGTCGACGAAGTCGGCCAGCGGCTCGGGGTTGAACGCGGCAGTGGCCGCCGATCGATCACCAGCGGGTGCTCGGGACCGCGGTCGGCGCGACCGGACCGGGATGCCGGCGAGGTCGATCATGTTCGAGCACGTTCGTGTAGACGAGCTCGGCCGACAGGTTGAAGGCGAGGATGTCGAAGTCGCTGGCCGCGCGGTGGGTGTCGACGGAGAACAGCGGCACGTCCGGCGCCGCGCAAGAGCGCATCGAGGTCGCGCCACGGCGCGTACGTGCGTTCGGCGACGGCGTCGTCGCGCTCGTTCAGGATCTCGTAGAGGATCTGCAGCCCCTGGTTGGGCAAGCCGATCTCGTAGGTGTCGGGGTAAGCGAGCAGCCACGCCACCCGGTGTTCGTCGTGCCGGGGGGTTGTGGCACCGTCTTCGCACCCGATGTATCGAGCAGGCTTCTGCACCCGGGCCAGGAGCGGTTCGATCCGCGCCCAGAGTGAAGACATGTCCGCAACAGTCTAACGCCGCGGCGCCACGACGCCCATGGACCGGTGGCGGCTAGCGCATCCGCCGCATGTGGACGCTCTGGACGATCCCGAACATCGCGAAGTACGTGATCAGGCTCGATCCGCCGTACGAGATGAACGGCATCGGCAGCCCGGTCACCGGCATGATGCCGAGCGTCATCCCGACGTTCTGGAACACCTGCCACAGCAGCATCGTGAACACGCCGGCGCACAGGTAGGTGCCGAGCAGGTCGCGCGACAGCGAGGCGATCCGCCAGATCCGGGCGAGGGCGATCACGAACAGGAACAGCAGGACCGCACACCCGACCAGGCCGAACTGCTCGCCGACCGCGGCGAACGGGAAGTCGGCCCACATCACGGGGATGTAGCGCCCGTTGGTGAGCGGGCCCTCGAGCCATCCCTTGCCCCACACCCCACCCGTGCCGACCGCCCGGACCGCGTTGCGCACCTGGTAGACGGCGTCCTGGAGCTCCGGGTCGGTGGTCGACTGGTCGACGAAGACGCGCAGGCGCTCGATCTGGTACTGGTTGACGAGGCGGCCGACGAACGCCGCGGCGACCGTCGCCAACGAGAGCAACGCTGATCAACGCGATGTACTTCGGCTTGGCGCCGGCGACGAGCAGCACGCCCATCGCGATCGAGATCGATCACCGACGCCGATCCGAGGTCGGGCTGGAGCGATCACCAGCACCGCCGGCGCGCCGACGAGCATCAGGCCGCCGAGGAACCGCGGGTAGCTGACCTCGTCGCTGCGCTCGTCGGCGAGGTAGGCGAGCGAGCACGAGCAGCGTCGTGAACTTCGCCATCTCGGCGGGCTGGAAGTTGAACGGCCCGAGGTCGAACGAGATCCGGTCGCGGTCGTTGAGCCAGGCCGATCGAGGAACAGCAGCGACAGGATCACGAGCGTGAGGCCGTAGAAGAACGCCGCGCGCTCCTTCAGCCACTCGTAGTCGACCGACATCACGGCGAACATCACGACGCAGGCGATGATGCGCGAACACGACCTGGCGGGTGACGAACGCGTAGCGGATCGTCGACGATGCGGGTGCGCGACGCCGAGAACACGATGAAGCAGCCGATCACCGTCAGCGCGCCCTGGGTGAGCAGCAGCACCCAGTCGACGTTGCGGGCCGGGTCGCCGGGGCTCGAGCGGATGTTGCCGAGGCCGCTGTCGGGCCGGCGTGCGAGGAACGTCACGCCCATGCAGGTGATCCAGGACTCAGTGCGGCGATGCGTTCGGTGGTCCTGCATCCGCGCTGCCATCCTGGCGTTCTAGCACGTCGTGTCGGCGAGCTCCATGCGACGAGGCGGCGCGCCGTGCTGTTGAGGTCGAGCGGGTCCGACTGCACGACCGGGTCCGTCGGCGCGATCCCCGACAGCGGCGAGGAACGTGCACTTGACGACCGGGCGCCGCGGCCTGCGACCCGTAGCCCGACTTCTCGAGGTAGGCGGTCACGACGATCGGGCGCGTGCTCGTCGATGCTGAACCCGGTGAACACCGACGAGTCGTTCCACGGGATAGTTGCTGGCGCCCTGGGCGGTGCCGGTCTTGCCGGCGATCGGGATCGCCTCGATCGGGTAGTCGTAGAACAGATTCTCGCCGGTCGTCTAGTGGTAGAAGTCCGACTCGACGCCGCAGCGCCAGGGGTGACGACGCGCCGCAGGCCGTCGACGATCGGCAGGCGCACCTCGCGCCGGGCATCGCGATCTGGCGGATCGAGCTCGGGAGTGCCGAACGACCTCGTAGACCGTGCCCTTGGAGAAGTCGACCACGCCCGGCTCGCCGTCGGGCACACCCGGGTTCCAGATCGCCTTCACGATCTGGGGTCTGAGCACGAAGCCCCGATTGGCGATCGTCGCGTAGCCGGCCGCCAGCTGCATCGGGGTCGCCGACAGCAGGCCCTGCCCGATCGCCAGCTGGACGTTGTCGCCGGCGAAGTAGCCGCGTCCTTCGTCCTCGCTGATGACGCCGAGCTCGGCGTAACGCGCGCTTGAGCTCCTTGTCGGGCACGGCGCCGTCGAACTCGAACGGCAGGTCGATCCCGGTGTCGGCGCCGAATCCGAACAGCTCGACCTGCTCCTGCAGCACCGGCCCGCATGTCGTTGCGGACCATGATCGGCTCACCGATGCGGTAGAAGAACGAGTCGCTCGAGATGGCGAGCGCATCGGTCGACGTTGACCGGCCGTACCTGCACGGGCGTTGGGTGCCGGCGCAGGTCGCGTTCTTGTACTCGCACCGCACCAGCCCGGCATCGCAGCGATCCTGGTTGACGACTGTGCATGCGTGTACTCGCCGACGTCGTTGTAACAGTCGCCCGCCGAGATCAGCCCGGTGTTGAGCGCGGCGAAGGCCGTGAACGGCTTGAACGTCGAACCCATGTTGTAGCGGCCTTGAACGGCGCGGTTGACGAGGATCGACAGGTCGGGATCCGTCGGTGTCGGGGAAGATCTGCTTGAACTTCTCGCTCGACAGGCCGGCCTCGAACCAGCGGTTGTCGAACGTCGGGTAGCTGGCCATGGCCTGCACCTGACCGGTGGTGTAGTCCATCACGATGACCGAGCCGGCAGGAGCCTTGTACGGCACCTCGTCGGGCAGCGCCGGGTCCATCTTCTCGCGCTCGCCGTCGGGCTTGAGCACCTTCGGGTTCGGCGCCATCTTCGTGCGGCGCACCTCGAGCGTCGTCTCGAGCGCCTGTTCGGCGTACTGCTGAATGTCGAGATCGATCGTGAGCTGGACGTCGAACCCGTCGATCGGCGGCACCTCCTCGATGAGGCGAACCGGTCGCTTGGCGGCGTCGACCTCGTAGACGCGCTTGCCCCACGTACCGTGCAGCACCGACTCCATGCTCAGCTCGACACCGAACTGGCCGACGCGCTCGTTGAGCACGTAGTCCTGGGCGAGGTACTGGTCCTTCTGCTCCTTGGTGATCGCGCCCATGTAGCCAACGACGTGGGCGGCGTGCGGCGCGTACGGGTAGACGCGCTCCCACTCCTTGAGCACCGACACGCCGGGGAAGTCCTCGATTCGTTCGAGCAGCGCAAGGGCGGTTTCCTCACTGACGTCTCGGGCGACGGGCATCGGCAGGAACGGGCTGTCGACCTTGGCGTCGTAGCGCGCCTCCATCTCCTCGATCGGCACGCCGACCCAGCCCGACAGGCGGCGGAAGATCGCTTCCCGGTCGGACCGCGTGCGGAGCAATTGCCAGTCGACACCGACGGTCAGGATCCGCTTGTTGCCGGCCAGGATGCGGCCGTCGACGTCGAAGATCCGGCCCCGTTCGGGCAGCAACGGCACGGTGCGGGTCTTGGCTGCCGTGGTCCGCGCCTGCAACTCCTCGGCCCGAACCGTCTGCAGGAACCACAGCCGGACACCGATGAGGCTGAACAGGATCACCCCGACGAGGGCCAGGATGCCGAGGCGCGTCGCGCGTTTGTCAACAGCCATGGGTCCCCAGTCTGGCAAGCCGGCGGCTCCGGGAGCGCGCGCGCTGACTTCGTCGTTGGGGTCGCGGCTGCTCATTCGACCGGCGCCTTCCACTCGGGAGTGCCGAGCCGCAGGCACCACCGGCTGACCGGCACGAGCACCGGGCTGGCGACGGCGGCCGCGAACGCCACCAGCGGCACGATGGTGTAGAGCCGATCGCTGTAGACGTTGGCGTCGCCGATGAAGCTCCTGACCACGGGGACGGCGAGCTCGCCGATGGCGGCCCCGACGGCGACGAAGATCGCCGCCAACCACCACTGGCGTTCGATGTTGATCAGCGACATGTAGCCGGCGACGTAGCCGGCGAGTCCCATCGTGATCGACGACGACCCGAGGGGTGCACCCGTGCCGAGGTCGTACATCAGGCCGAGGATGAACCCGGCCGTGGCGCCCGTTCTCGGAGCCCCCGGCGGCACCGGCCGCGGCCGCGAAGGCGAGCATGACCTGCAGGGCGACGCCGGCCGGGCGCATGTCGGAGAAGATCGTGTTCTGGAGGGCGAGCAGCATCATCCCGACCGCGACGACGCGGACGATCGAGCTCCGCAACAGGGCGACGATCATCCGCCGCGCTCCGCCAGCGGCTTGTACAGCACGACCCGGACGAACTGGAGCCGGTCGAGCTGGGCGAGCAGCTCGACCTCGAGCTCGACGCCGCCCGTGCTGGATCCGGGGATCTCGTTGACCACCACGCCGACGGGGATGTCGGGTGGGGCGAGGCTCGCCCGTCCGCCCGTGGTGTAGACGGCGTCGCCGGGCTTGATCTCACCGAAGAAGGCGCTCTCGTCGATGAACTCGACGCGTGGCAGGCGATCGGCGCCGCGGCCGCGCAGACCACCGGTGTCACGTTTCGGTGGCACGAGCGTCGTCGACGTGGTCGTCGTACCGGACGCGACGTCGCCACTGTTCGGCGGTCCGGACGAGTCCGGGTCGGTCGAGTCGGTGACATCCGTGGACTGCGTCGCCGCGCCGGGCACCGTCGTCGAGGTCGTCGACGTCGTGGTGGTCGACGACGTCGTGGTGGTCACATCGTCGACCGGGATCCCGCTCGGCACGGTCTCGGCGACGGTGGTCGACGGCGCCGGGTTCTCCTCCGAGAGCACCTTCACCTGCACCGAGTAACGCGGGTCGGTCACGAGCATCACGAGGCTCGAGGTCGGCGACACCTGGTGCACCTTGCCGACGAGTCCGGCTTCGTTCACCACCGCCATGCCGACCGCGACCTGCTGGTCGCTCCCGATGTCGATCTCGATCAGCTGGTCGAGGTTGCTCGGCGCCTGGCCGATCACCTGGGCCGTGGCGGTCGGCAGGTTGGCGATCGACTCCAGGTCGTTGAGCGCCAGCAGCTGCTGGTTCTCGACGATCACGTTGCGGGCCGCGATCTCGGCGCCGAGTTGCTGATCGACACGCTGCTGCAGGCGCTGGTTCTCGGCGACCAGATCGTCGTACTCGGTGATGCCGCGCCAGGCGTCGCGCACCGGGTTGGTGACCACGCGCGCCGCCGATTCGAGCGGCGACAGGGCGCCATCGAACAGGATCCGCGCCCGATCGAACATCGCGTTGCCACGCAGGTCGATCGTGAGGAGCAGGACCGACGTCAGCAGCAAGAGCAGGATGACACGACGACGGCCGACTGAGTACACAGCCACGGCGGGCGCCCGGGGTTAGTCGTCGCCGCCGAGCGACATCAGCCCCCGCATCGCGTCGATGTTCTCCAGCGCCCGTCCCGAGCCGACCACGACGCTGTACAGCGGCTCGTGGGCGATCCGGATCGGCATGCCCGTCTCGTGGGCGAGGCGTTCGTCGAGACCGCCGAGCAGCGCGCCACCACCGGTGACGGTGATGCCGTCCTCCATGATGTCGGCAGCCAGCTCGGGCGGGGTCTTGTCGAGCGTGGTCTTCACGGCGTCGACGATCGCGGCGACGGGCTCGGCCAGCGCCTCACGAACGTGCTCGGTCGTGAGCTGGATCGTGCGCGGCAGCCCGCTGACGAGATCGCGGCCGCGGATGTCGGCGGTGAGCTCTTCCTCCATCGGCCACGCGGAGCCCATCTGGATCTTGATCTCCTCGGCGGTCCGGTCGCCGATCGCCAGGGAGAACTCCTTCTTGACGTACTGCAGAATCGCGTCGTCGAGCTCGTCGCCGGCGACGCGGACGGACTGCGACGTGACGATGCCACCGAGTGAGATGACCGCGACCTCGGTGGTGCCGCCCCCGATGTCGACCACCATGTTGCCGCTCGGTTCGTGCACGGGCAGGTCGGCACCGATCGCCGCCGCCATCGGCTCTTCGATGATGTGGACCGGCTTGCGGGCGCCCGCGTACTCGGCGGCGTCCTGCACGGCGCGTTGCTCGACGCCGGTGATGC
Organism: Ilumatobacteraceae bacterium; assembly: GCA_963776935.1. Lineage (GTDB taxonomy): Bacteria > Actinomycetota > Acidimicrobiia > Acidimicrobiales > Ilumatobacteraceae > JALOLG01. The sequence goes on from CAVZOP010000007.1 coordinate 98,214, forward strand.
CCGACGGCACGCAGATGACCATGCGGGGCTTGGACCACTTGCTGGCGTGCACCTTCTGGATGAAGTAGCGCAGCATCTTCTCGCAGACCTCGAAGTCGGCGATGACGCCGTCCTTCAAGGGGCGGATGGCCTTGATGTGGTTGGGCGTGCGCCCCATCATCCGCTTGGCCTCGAGTCCGACCGCGACCGGCCGGCCGTCGTTGACGTTGATGGCCACCACCGAGGGCTCGTCGAGGACGATTCCCAACCCCCTGGCATAGATCAGGGTGTTGGCAGTGCCGAGATCTATGGCGAGGTCGCGCCCGAGACTCAGCGGGTTGTTGCGGGCCATGTTACGAATGCTACAGATCCGGGAAGAAGATGCTGGCCTCGCGCGTGGCACTGGCGAGCGAGTCGCTGGCGTGCACGAGGTTCTCGGTGAACAGGATGCCGAGATCGCCACGGATGGTCCCGGGGTCGGCCTTGCGGGGATTCGTCGCGCCGACCAACGTGCGCACGACCTCCCACGTGTCCTCGGGGCCTTCGAGCACCATCGCCACGACCGGGCCGCGGCCCATGAAGCTCACGAGATCGTCGTAGAACCCCTTGCCGACGTGCTCTTCGTAGTGGCGAGCCAAGGTGTCGGTGTCGAGGGTTCGCAGGTCCATGGCGACGATCCGGAGGCCTTTGAGCTCGAACCGTTGGACGATTTGGCCGACGAGGCCGCGCTCGACGGCGTCGGGCTTCAGCAGGACCAGGGTGCGATCTGACATGTCCGGCGAGGCTACCGGCGGCACGGCTGCGAACGGGGTGCAGCCACCGCACTCGCTGTCAGCGTTCGAGTCGTCGCGACGAGGTGACGCCAGTCACTGGGCGAGGCGCCGCAGTGCCGTGCGCGCATCACCGACCAGGTACAGCGAGCCGGTCGCGAGTATCGCGTCGTCGATGTCGGCCATCCGCAACGCCAGTGCGCACGCCCGTTCGACGGTCTCGGCGGTGAGCACGGAGTCGCATCCGAGCGCTCTGGCGGCGCGGGCGACATCCGCGAAATCGACGCCCCGCGGTGACGGCGCGGTGCACGCGATCACCACGTCGAACTCGTCGGCGCGAAGTGCGGCAAGCATCTCGGCCGGGTCACGAAGGGTGCCGATCACGAGGATCCGTCGGCCGTCCGGATTGAAGTCGTCGAAGAACACTTGTGCGCAGGTGTCGGCGCCCGGTGGGTTGTGGGCCCCGTCGACGATCACCAGCGGCTGGGCCCCGATCACCTCGAATCGACCTGGGACCGCGACGTTCGCGAACGCCTCCTCGACGACCTCGAGCGACAACGGGCTGGCGAAGAACGTCTCGACCGCGGTCAGCGCGACCGCCGCGTTCTCGCCCTGGTGCATGCCGTGCAACGGAAGGTAGATGTCGGGGTAGATCGTCGTCGGCGTCCGTAGCTCGAGGAGACGTCCGCCGACGGCGAGCGAGTTGTCGAGCGTCTCGAAGTGCTCACCACGTGCGAACAACGAGGCCGCCCCGGCCGCGGCGAAGATCTCGAGCAGCTCCGGGCGAGTCTCACCGATCACCGCCGCGCTGGTGGGTTTGATGATCCCCGCCTTCTCCAGTGCGATGTCGGCGAGCGTCGGTCCGGCGAACTCGTTGTGGTCCATGCCGATGTTCGTGACGACCGCGACCTGGGCCTCGACCACGTTCGTGGCGTCCCAGCGCCCGAGCAGGCCGACCTCGATGACGGCGACGTCGACCGCGATGTCGGCGAACCATCGGAACGCCGAGGCGGTCATCGTCTCGAAGTACGTCGGGCGTACCCCGATGAGCGCTTCGAGGTCGGCGATCGCGGCCACCTGCTCGGCGAAATCGTCGTCCGCGATCGGCTCGCCATTGCGGCACATCCGCTCGTTGACGCGCTCGAGGTGCGGGCTGGTGTACGTGCCGACCGTCAACCCCTGCGCCATCAGCAGACGGGTGATCATCTGCACCGTCGAGCCCTTGCCGTTGGTGCCGGTGACGTGGATCACGGGACACGCATGTTGCGGTTCGCCCATCGCCTCGGTCAGGCGCGTGATCGGCCCGAGACTGGGCGACGTGATCCGACCCGTCTTCTCGTACGACGCGTGATCGTCGAGGTACGCGAGCGCGTCGGTGTAGCGCATCGTGACGATTCGGCCGTCGCGATCGCTCAGGAGGCGGCCCGACGCGGCCGCGTCGCCCGGCCCGTCTCGCGTGGCACGAGCGTGGGGTTGACCTTCTCCCGCACGGCCTTCTCGTCGATGAGCACGCGCCCGACGTCGGTGCGCCCGGGGAGCTCGTACATCGTGTTGAGCAGCACCTCTTCGAGGATCGCCCGCAGCCCGCGAGCACCGGTGCCACGCAACAGCGCCTGCTCGGCCACCGCGACCAGACCGTCGGGGCTGAACTCGAGCTCGACGTCTTCGAACTCGAACACCTTCTGGTACTGCTTGACGAGCGCGTTCTTCGGCTCCGTGAGGATCCGCACGAGCGAGTCGAGGTCGAGGCTGCGCACCGCGCCGACCATCGGCAGGCGCCCGATGAACTCGGGGATCATCCCGAACTTGACGAGATCCTCGGGCAACACTTGGGCGAACAGCTCGCCCGGGTCGCGCTCGCTCTTCGAGCGCACGACGCCGTGGAAGCCGACGCCCTTGTGGCCGATGCGGCTCTCGATGATCGGCTCGAGGCCGGCGAACGCGCCGCCGAGGATGAACAACACGTTGGTGGTGTCGATCTGGATGAACTCTTGGTGGGGGTGCTTGCGCCCACCCTGGGGCGGCACCGAGGCCTGCGTGCCTTCGAGGATCTTCAGCAGCGCCTGCTGCACGCCCTCGCCCGACACGTCGCGCGTGATCGAGGGGTTCTCGCTCTTGCGGGCGATCTTGTCGATCTCGTCGATGTAGACGATGCCCGTCTCGGCCCGCTTGACGTCGAAGTCGGCGGCCTGGATCAGCTTCAGCAGGATGTTCTCGACGTCCTCGCCGACGTAGCCCGCCTCGGTGAGCGCCGTCGCGTCGGCGACCGCGAACGGCACGTTCAACATGCGCGCCAGCGTCTGCGCCAGGTGGGTCTTGCCACACCCGGTGGGTCCGAGCAGCAAGATGTTCGACTTCGTGAGCTCGATGTCGTCGCGCCGACCGAGCCCGGACGTCTGCTGGTACTGGATCCGCTTGTAGTGGTTGTAGACCGCGACCGACAGGATCTTCTTGGCCTGCTCCTGGCCCACGACGTAGTCGTCGAGGAACGAGCAGATGTCGCGCGGGTTGGGGAGGTTGTCGAACGTCAGCTCACTCGTCTCGGTGAGCTCCTCTTCGATGATCTCGTTGCAGAGATCGATGCACTCGTCACAGATGTAGACGCCGGGACCGGCGATGAGCTTCTTGACCTGCTTCTGGGACTTGCCGCAGAAGGAGCACTTCAGCAGTTCGCCGGTGTCACCGAACTTGGCCACGGATGCTCACTCCTTCCCTTTCTCAGGCTCTCTCACAGGTCCAGTCTCACGAGTCCAGTCGACGTGTCGTCGACGGTTAGCGGATCGCCCCGCTGCGGTCGATGGCCTGGCGGGACGAGATGACGGTGTCGATGATGCCATACGTGAGGGCCTCTTCTGCTTCCATCACGAAATCCCTATCGGTGTCGGCGTGCACGCGCTCAAGCGTTTGCCCGGTGTGCTCGGCCAGGATCTCCTCGAGCAGGTCGCGCATCCGCATGATCTCCTTGGCCGCCAACTCGAGATCGGTGACCTGGCTGTAGCCGACGTGGCCGTACGGCTGGTGGAGCAGAACGCGGCTATGCGGGAGGGCGAGGCGCTTGCCCTTGGTGCCGGCGGCGAGCAGCACGGCCGCCGCCGAGGCAGCCTGGCCGAGGCAGATCGTGGCGATGTCGTTGCGCACGAACTGCATCGTGTCGTAGATGGCGAACAGTGCCGTGATGTCGCCGCCCGGGCTGTTGATGTAGATGTTGATGTCCTTGTCGGGGTTCTCCGACTCGAGGTGGATCAACTGGGCGCACAGCAGGCTGGCGATCTGGTCGTCGATCGGCGTCTGCAGGAAGATGATGTTGTCCTTCAGCAGCCGGCTGTAGAGGTCGTACGCCCGCTCTCCCCGACTCGTCTGCTCGACGACGTTGGGCACCAGGTAGTTCACTGCTTCGAGGTTCATGCTGGGGCGGCCTCCGTGTCGGGGTCTTCGGGGTCGGGGGTTTGTTCGTCGTGATCGTGGTCGTGGTCGTGGTCGTCGTCGTGGTCGTGGTCGTCGTCGTGTGTGTGGCCGTCGTGCGCGTGGTCGCTGTGGGCGTCGTCGTCGTGAGTATGACCGAGCACGAGCTCACGATCGATCGGCTTTCCGTCGGGGTCGACGATCTCGACATGGTGCAGGAGCCAGTCGAGCGCCTTCGACTTGCGCATCTGGGCGACCAGCTCGGGCACGGCGTCGTTGCGCTCGTACGCCTTGCGGACGTCCTTGGCCTTCTGGCCGACCTGCATCGCGATCTGGGCGTACTCGGCTTCCACGTCGGCGTCGTCGATCTCGATCGCCTCGGCGGCGGCGACCGCACGCAGCGCGAGGTCGGCCTTGACCGCCTGCTGCGACTGCCCGCGCAGTCCTTCGACGAAGCTGTTCGAATCCTGACCGGTGGCCGCCAGCCAGCCTTCGAGGTCGATGCCCTGGGCGGAGAACTGGCGGACGGTGTTCTGCACACGCGTCTGCAGGTCGCTCTCGACCATCGGCGTCGGCGCTTCGATGTCGGTGAGCCCGGTCAACGCTTCGGTCACCTTGGGGACGAGCTGCTGGCGGATCCGGTTGAGCTTGCCGCTGCTGATGCGCTCGGCGATCGATGCCCGCCATTCGTCGACCGTCTCGAACTCGCCGAGGTTGTCGGCCACGAACTCGTCGGTGAGCTCTGGCACGACGAGCTGCTGCACGCGTTTCACGCTGATGGCGAACTCGGCCGGCTGCTCGGTGCCCTTCGGAGTGGCGGTGAAGGCGAGCTCGTCGCCGGCCGAGGCCCCGATGAGCTCGTCGTCGAATCCCTCGGCGACCCAGCCCTGACCGATCTCGTACGACCAGTCCTCGGTGTTGAGGCCGGGAACCTCTTCACCGTCACGCGAGGCCGACAGGTCGAGCGTGACGAAGTCGCCGCTCTCGGCCGGCCGGTCGACGTCGTCGAGTGCGCCGGCGCGACGCAGTTCGCCCTCGATGACGGCGTCGATCTCCTCATCGGTGGCGTCCGGTGACGGCAGCTCGACGCGCAGCCCGCCATAGCCGGGCACCGTGATCTCGGGACGGATCTCGATCGTCGCGTCGAACTCGACCGGCCCCTCCTCCTGACCACCCGTGATCTCGATCTGCGGGGTGGCGATGATGTCGACGTCGTGCTCGCGTACCGCCTTGGCGAGGTACTGCGGGATCGAGTCGCGCAACGCCTGCTCGCGCGCCGGGCCGATGCCGATGCGCGCTTCGAGCACCCGGCGAGGCGCCTTGCCGTTGCGGAAGCCCGGCAACTTCACTTCACGGGCGATGGTCTTGAACGCTCGGTCGATGTCGCGATCGAACTCGTCTTCGTCGACCTCGACGTACAGCTTGACCTTGTTCCCCTCGAGGGGTTCAACCGAACTCTTCACAGGGCGGCGAGTCTATCGGTGGGGGTCGCGACCCGACCGATGGCATCGGTTCCGACGGTCGGACGTTGGCGGGCTCGCCGGCGGCGCCGGACGAAAGCGACCAAGCGCGTCCGCGTCGGCCAGAATGGGCGGCGATGCCGTTCTGGAAGCCCCACGCCCTCGCCAACCCGCACACCGATCAGCTCGATCTGCGCATGGGTGACAAGGTGCGCGCCGTCGACGATCTCGAGGGCGTCCCCATCGGGACCGATGGCAAGGTGATCCTGGCCAACGGTTTCCAGTGGCAGCGGTACCGGGTGCAGTTCGTCAACGGCGCCGAGCTCGGCGACCTCGACAGCCGCCAGATCGAGCCCATCGGGCGGGCCGCGAAGCGACTCGCCAAAGAGGCCGCCAAGGCGGCCAAGGCCGCTCGCTGACCGACGCGCCGCGAACGTCCAAGCCGCGGATTCGGGTCCAAAGACCCTGAGGGTCGAGCACCGGTGCGCCGAGACTGGGGGCGTGAAGGCATCGACCGGACCCATCCCCCGCCACTCGCGGCGATCCATTCTGCTCGCGACCGTTCTTGTCGGCGCCGGTGCGCTGTCGTCGTGCGGCGACGATTCCAATGCCGACGCATCAGACGCCACCGTCCTCGAGGTCGAGCTCGGGCGATACACCATCACGCCGTCGGTGCTCGTCGCCCCGGCCGGCGAAGTGGAGTTGCACGTCACCAACGTCGACGACTCACTGGTGCACAACCTCGTCGTATTCAGCAAGGGCACCCGACAGCTCGGCCCAGGCGAGAGCCAGACGCTGCCGATCGGCGAGATCGGCGAGGGCGAGTATCGGATGTGGTGCGACGTACAGGGACACGCCCAGGCCGGCCAGGTCGGCGCGCTGCGCATCGATCCGGCGGCGGCTCCCCCGGTCGCCACCGCCGATGGTGCGTGACAGTCCTCGACGTCGCCCACGAGGTCACCCACGCCCGCCGGCCGCTACGCTGGTTCGGTCCCCGAGTCGCTTCTGACGACGCGGACCGGGTGACGAGAACACATTCGGGAAGTGGCGCAGCCTGGTAGCGCACCTGCTTTGGGAGCAGGGGGTCGGGGGTTCGAATCCCCCCTTCCCGACCATCATGAGCAGGGCTTTCGCGGTCCTGTCACTCAGGTCGAGTGAGGCCGTGGGGGAACCTGTGGGGGAAGTGTGGTCGGGCTCGTGGCCGGGCTTGGCGTGTCGCTGCTCGTCGTGTCGACCGGGCGCGGCTCGATGCGCGGGCGGATGACGGCGACGGGTGGCTCGTCCCATTGCGGCTCGGCTGACGGTCGCTCCGCTCGATCCTGCCGGCGTTCTTCTTCGGTCGGCGGTCGCCAGGCCCTCGCGGCTTCGAGGTTGCGCGCCTTCCTTGCGCGCTCGTCCAGCGCGTAGTCACTCCTGCCGCGGTACTCGGGCCATCTCTTGCGGAGTTCCTCGTTGAGGTACGCGCGGGTCGGCTTGTCGCCGGCGGCGTGTGCGCACCGGATGATGGTACGGCCCACGTAGTTGCCCTCGTCACGCAGCTGCGCTTCACCGGTGTGGATGGCCATGCGTACCGGCAACCCGTCGAGCTCGCCCAATTCCCGTTGTGCATCGAGCGCGGCCCGCAGCGCGTCCTTCGCCGTGGCGAACGCGGCGACGATGGAGTCGCCCTCGCCCTGCTCCACCGGCCGCACACCACCTGCTGCGCCCACGGCGGCGTCCAGGATCTCGTAGTGGCGGGCGATCGCAGCGGCCGTCTCGTCCTGATTCGCCTCCCACAGACGCGTCGAGCCCTCAACGTCGGTCAGCAAGAACGTGACGGTCCCGACCGGTAACACACCCGACGCCCAGTCGCCCACGTCCTCAGTCTGCACGACGAACCAGCGGGCCGATGATGCGAACCGGTCAGCACTCACCGGACACCCACCGCGAGGTGATGTAGCCCGCGCCCGGCGGCGTACATGTCGGAGGTCGGGCGCCGCCCGCTCGTAAGACGTAGACATCGAACGACAAGGTGATGCCGGTCTGCTCGAGCGCGCGCGAATACATCGCACACCGAGCGAAGGATCATGAGGTCTGGTTGCGGGCCCGGCTCAAAGGCCACTTCCGTCGCATGGAGAGCAGTCCTGGCGCGTTGCGGATTCGGCGGCGACGTTGGGGATGACCCGCAGGCTGTCCGGGCGTCCCGCCTCGGACGAGCCGACTTCGGACAGTCGAGGAGCAACGCTTTGAGTGTGGATTGGTACAGGACGCGTGCGCGCTCAGAAAGTGACGTGAAGGAAGCTGCGTGGAGGCCACCGTTCAGGCGCACGACCGTGGCGCCCGTCCCGCCGTTCCCGTGTCGAGCGACATCGGCATACCGGCTCACGCTTGATTCGGGCAAGCGTCGGGCCGACACGGACGGCGTCTCGGCTCGAGGATTGCGGCCGCGGTCCCGCTCGGCACAAGCCCACGAACCAGTGGCTCGGTGCGAAGGTCATCGGGCTGACGGCCGTCACCCAACGGTTTCGCGCGGATCGACCGCCTTGGTGGTCGCCGCGCGAGGGGCTGACCGGCGCAGACTCGGCTGCCCTCACGTTGTGGGACTCGACGGTGGAGGTGACGACGCTCAAAGGCTGACCGGGCAGGCAGGACGGGTGAGCGCTGACACGGTGTGAGCGAAGGCGCGGCAGCGGGCGGGCTCAGGCTGTGTGTCATCGGCCAACACGTCTACGGCAGCTGATGCGATGCCGAGCCTACGGGCCACGGCGACGAGGGTGTCCACCTCGCGGGCGGCGGCGGTCAGGCCGTGCTCACTGATGCGTTGACCCACGAAGGCGGTCCAGCGGGCGAATCCGGCGGTCCCCGGACAACGGTTGTCCCACGTGAAGTGGACCACGGTGGGCGCGGCGGCGACGTCGGGAGTTCGGCGCCAACGGCGTCGGGCCGCGGGGGTGCGGACGGTTGCGATGGTGGTTGGCTGTACATCGGGAAGTGTTCCGGTCACGAGCATGGTGGTGGTCCGTCCTTCGGGTCGGGTACCCGCCGCTGTTTGGCAGGCACTGCGACGACGATGCGCCCGACGCCCCAATCGAACATCGCCCGAAAGTCGGAGGTGGCAAGTGGGCAGGTCGTACACGGACCGTCGTCGCTGGCGGACGGGACCTGTGTACCCGCCGGCGACCGTGACCGCTCGCCTACTCGGATCGGGGCCAGCGCGCCCGCCAGGCGTAGTTCCCCTCGTCACGCCGCTGGGCGGCGGGGGTGTGCAACACCATCCGCAACCGCAACCTGGGAACCTCGTCGCGTCGGCGCCGCGGCGCGGTGTCTTCGATCAGTTGTGCGGACGTTCATTCGACGTGGCGGTGTGCTTCGGCTGCGAGCTCGGTGCGGTTGGTGAGGCCGAGTTTGGCGAAGACGTGGGTGAGATGGCTCTTGACGGTGGCGGTGCCCATCAAGAGCTGCGCACCGATCTGTGAGTTAGCCAGACCTTCGGCGACGAGCTCGATGACTTTGTGTTCGGTCGGGGTCAGGCTGTCCCAGCCGTGGGTTGGCCGGTTTCGTTCACCGCGTGCCCGTTGTGCCAGTTCGACGGCGTGATCGATCGAGAGCGCCGCTCCTTCGGCGAACGCCACTGGTTCATCGATCGCCACCTGATGCTGTCGCTCGATCGCCAGGTCCGGCTCGGCCCGGATGCGTGCGGTGTACCCGATCCGCCGGCGTTCAGTGGACGTGGCACCGAGCAGTCTCGCCGCGAGAACGTCGTTTCCACGCAGGCTCGCGACCTCGGCAACGAGCTCGAGCGCGTCGACGCGCATCAGCGCCAAACCGTGCGTGTCTGCGACGTCGAGCAAAGCATGTGCCTCGTCGACGGCGGGCCCGTCGCGGCCCGTCGCGAGGTGGACCAGGGCGCCGCTGAGATGGAACGTCGCGGATTGGAGGGGACGCCGACCGAGCCGCTCCACCACGCCTCCCCAGTTGGACACATGGGAACGGGCCTCGTCGATCCGGCCACATGCGAGCAGCGCGGTCGTGACCAACGGACTGAACAGCCCCTGCAGGGCGCCGTTGCGGCTGTTGCCGTGCCAGCCGCGAAGACCGCTGTCGGCGGCGTCGGACCAGCGCCGGTCGAGCCGTGCCACCATGCTGTCGAGGTAGTGCACGACGGGTTCGAACGTGCGCGGAACCTCCCGGCCGACATCGGACGCGGCTTGAAGGACGCGGGCACCGTCGCCGGTCATCGTGGCCAAGTAGGCCACGTGGCAGGCAATCGGAACCACCCAGTTCGAACGACTCGCACGCATCGTGGCGGCGAGTTCGTCTGCCGCGACGAAGTCCCCCGTGAGCACAGCGAGCTCGAGCGCTGCCTGCGATGCGAAGCCCGACACGCCAGGGTCGAGTTCGGTCTCGTGCCGGCGCAGCACGACCTCCACCTGATCGAGGAATCGACGCGCCTCGGAGACGTATCCACTGCGCGTCGCCACGAGGGCCATCGAACCGGCAGCGGCGAGGACAGTCAGGTCGTCGCCGGCGGCGACCGCTTCGGCGGCGATGGTCGCCATCTCTGAGTCGTCGCCTCGGATCTGGGCGAGGAACGCGAGCGGGAACGCGAGGATCCGGTGATGGAAGCGGTCGGCTGGGTCGAGCGCCGCCCGGGCGTCGGCGCACATCGCCAACAAGTCAGCGCGGCGGGCGATGGACGCGGCAAGTGCGGTGCCCGCGACCCCGATGGCCCAGCTCGCTGGATCGCTGCTCCTGTCGAAGTGGACCAGCCAATCGCACTGACGGTCGAGGGAGGCGGATGCGCCGAGGTCCGGCCGGAAGTACGCCAACCCGGCGCAGATCCGAGCCGCGGTCGCCGGGTCGGAGTCGTAGCTCCACTCCAGGGCCGCGACGGCGTCGGGCATATCCGCCCTCAACGACTCTGACCCGAGACCGTGGATGCCCCTTCCGACTTGATCGCTCCACTCGGCGAACCAGCGGGCGTGCCGGTGGCGGGTCGCCGCCAGCTCGCCGGCTTCGCGGAGACGGTCGAGCGCGAACTGGCGGATCGTGTCCAGCAAGCCGTAGCGGCCCGATTCGTCGTAGAACTGCACCAACGACTTGTCGACGAGCCGAGCGACGACGTCGAGTACGGCGACCGGTTCGACCACATCGTCGGAGGTGACCGCCTCGGCAGCGTCGAGAGTGAACCGGGATTGGAACACACCCAATCGACGAAACACTATCCGCTCGATATCGGTCAGCGAATCGACACTCCACGCGATCGAAGCGAGCAGGGTCTGTTGGCGGGGCAGCACGGTTCGGGCGCCTCCGGTGAGCAACCGGAACGCGTCGGCAAGGCCGAGCGCGAGTCGGTCGAGTGGCAGTGAGCGGGTGCGCGCCGCAGCCAGTTCGATAGCAAGAGGGATGCCGTCGAGCCGAGCACAGATCGACGCGATATCTGGCGCGACGCGATCATCGATGACCAAGTTGGGGCGCGCGCTGTGGGCTCGCTCGATGAACAACCGGACCGAATCGAAGGTTGTCAATGTCTCGATCGACATCGAATCCGATGACGACGGGACGGTCAGCGACGGCACCCGCCACACCACTTCGCCAGGCACCCCGAGCGGCTCACGGCTCGTCACCAACAGACGCAACCCCGGACACTCGGCCAGCAGTCGCTGAGCCACCGCAGCGGAGGCATCGACCACGTGTTCCGCGTTGTCCAATACGACGAGCACACGTCCGGAATCACGCCAGTGACCAATGAGCTGATCGAGCGGATCGACAGCGGCCATGAGGACAAGTCGGGCCGACGCGGCGATCCGCTCGACGACGTCCGACGCCGACGCGATCGAGGCAAGTTCCACCCACCACGTCCCGTCTGGGTGGAGATCCACCGCGGCGGCCGCGACGTGCAACGCGAGACGGGTCTTGCCCGATCCACCAGAACCGGCCAACGTGATCAACCGCTGCGTGTGCACCAAGTCGAGCACCGCTTGCTGCTCGGCGTCGCGCCCAACGAACGACGTCAACGGAATTGGCAGGTTGTGCGGCGCACCGTCAAGGGTGCGCAGCGGCGGGAAGGTCGAGCGCAAATCCGGGTGGACCAGCTGCCACACGTGTTCCGAACGCGACAGGTCACGCAGCCGGGCGACTCCAAGACTGACCAACCCGAGATCCGGCGGCAGATCATCCGCGACCAACGCCGCAGCCGCCTCCGAGACCAGGATCTGGCCGCCATGGCCACACGACCGCAACCGGGCGCAACGGATCACGGTTCGCCCGGCATAGTTGCCGTCGTCGCGTGGCTGAGCCTCCCCGGTATGAACAGCGATACGGACCGCGAGCCACGGCAGGTCGGCCTGGAGGCGTCGTTGCGCAGCCGCGGCGGCCTGCACGGCATCGGCGACACGGGCGAACACGCCGACCACACTGTCGCCCTCACCCTGCTCGACGGGACGTGAGCCGCCAAAACCCGTGATGGCATCACCGAGGATCTCGTAGTGGCGCAAGACCGCGTCCGGCATCTCGTCGGGTCGCTGTTCCCACAGCCGGGTCGAACCCTCGACATCAGTGAGCAGAAACGTCACCGTCCCCGCCGGCAACGCGAACCCGACTTGCTCCACACCGTCAGTCTGCACGAGAACGGCACGGGTGAGGATCGCCGGAGAAAGGCCCACGCCACCGTCGACCGTACCGATCGCAGCGCAGCACATCCACCGCCGAGGCCATCCCCATCAACCGAGCCCAGGACGCACGCTCACGGCACCATCACGTGGTGGGTGCGGTCGCGGCCGCCTATTGGCCGTCACCGCGCATGTCGTAGAAGCGAACCATCTCCCGCCAGTACCAGAGCAACGCGCTCCTCGTGGCGATCGTTGCGATGGTCATCTGCAAGCGACGATGACGACGCGCGCTGTCGATGGCGATCAGAAGGGCCGCGCTCGCCATGCAGTCGATCGCCATGGCGCCCGACACTGGACGCTCCTCCAGCCATCGCTCTTCGCCGAGAACCACCCGAGTCGCGTAGGCGGAGTCATCGCGAGGTGGTGGGAAGACGACGGCATTGAGCGCGAACCATGTCGCGACGACAACGCCCTGCCTTGCGCTGCGGTTCCAGACAGGGACCAGGACGAGCGGTGTTGATGCCCACCGCGTCCACGCGCTCCAGGGGTGCGAGTGTCGAGAGAACACCCATCGCGTGAATTGCGATCCGGCGGAAGTCATGACCACAGTCTTGTCGCGGCGCTGCCCGACGTGCTGCTGGTCGAAGACTGCCGTAGCCAGGTGCCACGAACGCGCCGATTAGCGCTCGACAGAGCGAGGAGGCACTTTGAAACGCGTGATGCGCAGCCGGTCAGGAGGCTCAGCGGCGCTTGGTCGCGACGTCTGTAGGACGTTCGCGGGGTGCGTCGATGTGGGGTGTCTGGTACCTGTGCGGCGTCGTTCACGTCGGTCGCGTCGACGGTTCAGGACGCAGGAGCTGGTGACGCCTCGGATGGAACATTGTCAGGACCGACTGGAGACTCTGCGGACACGCGTCCAGTCATATCTCGGCGCCGATCCGCGCGAAGAGATCGTCCGACCGGCCGAGATTCGCGGCATGTTCTCGCGAGCGGGCGCCGGCCAGTTCCTGGTCCGGTGCTACGTTGCGCGCGGCAGTCCAATGGGCGGACGGTCGGGAGGGGAACTGTCATGGGTGTCGTTAGTCGGGGTCGTGTTGGTGTCGCGCTCGTTGTCGCGTTCGTGATGTCGGCCGGATTGGTCGCACATGTTTCGGCCGGTCAGCGAACGGTGACGCGAATCGTTTATGACTCGTTCGACGGAAGCGAGTACTCGATTGCGGACTACTTCGAGAAGTGGAACAACTTCTATGGGCCAGGTGAGATGGGGCTCGAGGACACCCGATCGTTCGACGGTTCGACGTTCGCGATATCTGCGTTGCCGTTCCAAACAGCCTTCGACTTCAGTGTTTTTGACCACATCAAGTATCTCGCGCTCAGCAACGAGGCGTTCGCTGTCCCGACCAAGGGCTCCATCACATTCTCGGCGACGATTGACGCCGAGGTGGTCGGTACGGAGCCTGCGGGTCGGATGATTCGAGGCGTGTACGGACAACCGGGATGTGCTGACACTCCAGCATGTGCCGCAAGTGCCGAACCGTGGGAGGGTCTCGCGCTTGAGGGCCAGCAAGCCGGAGCGACATTGCACATGATCGACTTCGATACGGGGCAGCTGTTCGATTGGTTCGTGTCCGGAAGTACCGCGTTCGCGTTGGTCGAGCGGCTACCAGCCAGCGTCACCGGCTCACCAAACGGTGGGACCGTCGACACCATGTACACGCAGATCGTCAAGGAAGTGCCGATCGGCCCGGGTCCGCACGAAGTCGCGATCACCTTCTTCCGAGACAACGGGAAGTCGTACGCCGACTTCGTGCTCGACGGGAAACGAGTAGCTCGGGTCGAGAAAATCGGGGTGCCGCTCGATGTCCAGAGGCGGGCCTATACCGGCATCTACCCTTCGCTCGGCAAGGGCGAACAACTCGGCAACAGGATCAACAACGTCACAATCGGACATGGCCTGTTCAGCTTGCTCGACGCGTTCCCGTTCCAACACCCCGACGCACCCGAGTTGAGCGTGTCGATCCCGATCAGCGAGCGGCTCTTCGGCCAGGGAGCGGGCGCGACGTTCGACGACTTCGTCGTCACCATCGACGACCGCAGTTGACCGATCGCGACGCGGGCAGGGGGATGGCGCAGGAGCGAGGCGGAAACAGGCAACTACGAAAAGCTGGGCGTAGTGATCGCGAAAGGCACCTCGCGTTACGCATATCCGTGACACCTCCCGAGCTCGATGCACTGCACTTCTCCAAGCTCGAAGTGACCTCTGGCCGTCTGCGATCACTCCTTTGCCGACCCTGACCGCAGCCGAGCGAAATCCAGCGTGCCGGGTGCGTATCCGAAGGGAGGTTGTAGGTCATCGAGATCGATCGGCATCAGTGAGGCGTCGGACCCTTCGACCGCCACTCGGGATGTCTCGGTGCAAACAGCTCGGCGCCAAGCGGCTCCCGGCGGCGACACCGGCGGCAACCGAACGCGGACAGAACGGCGCCGGCGAGGTGCCCGATAAGAACGTCCGGTAATCGTGTCCCCCACTGCCCTCGAACGCCTGTGTCCTCAAGCGGTCATCGCAACGGCGTTGGCGAACGCTGTGAGATGGTGTCATCCAGCTGAGGGTCTGTCGAGGTCTTGTGTTGAGTGAACGAGCGATGGCATCGAGCTCGCGCTGGGTGCACTGGGCGAGGTCTGCTGATTTCGGGAGATATTGGCGAAGCAGTCCGTTGGTGTTCTCGTTGCTGCCGGATTGCCAGGGGCTCTTCGGATCACAGAAGTAGATCTGCACACCGGTATCGATCGTGAACTGAGTGTGCTCGGCCATCTCTTTGCCTTGGTCCCAGGTGATCGAGCGGCGAGCTGCGCGGGCAGGGTCAAGATCCTCTTGGTCATCGCCGTGCGGACTGCTTGGCACTATGGCCGTGGGGGAGCTTGAGCAAGATCACGTATCGGCTGTGACGCTCGACCAAGGTTCCGATCGCGGTCATCTTCTTGCCGAAGATCAGGTCTCCTTCCCAGTGACCAGGAACGGCCCGATCGGCGACCTCGGCCGGACGTTGCGAGATCATCACCATGTTGCGGATCTGACCCTGGCCGGTTCCGCCCTTCGTATACGCCTTGGCGCGGCGCATCGCCCGACCGCTTCGCAAGCACGAATGCAGTTCCTTCCTGAGCGCTCCTCGGCTCTGGACGAACAACGACTGATAGATCGTCTCGTGGGACACCTGTATCTCCGGGTCGTTCGGATACTGCTCAGCCAACCACCCTGAGATCTGCTCAGGGGACCACAGGTCCTCGAGCTTGTGCTCCACGACGTTGCGCAGCCGCCGGCACTGAGCGAGCTTGGCTCGTTTGGGTCGCAGGGCCCGGCGTTGTGCTGCACGATCGGCCAGCAACGCCCGATACTTAGTCCGGCCGCCGTTGACGTTCACCTCTCGACAGATCGTCGAAGCGGACCGACCCATCCTCCAGCTATCATTCGAGCCGAGCAACCAGCGGCCAGCCCCCGAGATATTTCTCCCGCTCCGCCAACGACAACCGAAGCTCACCGTGCTCCGGTGGTCGGACGCCTTCCGCCGGCATCGGCGATGAACTTCCGCAGCGACGAGTTCTGTCGTCCCAGATGCTTGGCGATGCGCCTCACCGGCACACCGGCCTCGCGGATGTCCCAAATCGTCTTCCTGTCCTCCTCCGAAAACCGAACCACCACAACACCTCCCGATCGACGACATCCAAAGCCCGCCAATCAGGTTCGTGTTGCGATGACCGCTTGAGGACACACC
>CAVZOP010000008.1:0-277098 GCA_963776935.1 Ilumatobacteraceae bacterium
CGGGGAAGGACGTGTCAACAGACCAATAGCCGCAAGCGTCACCGGCGGGGTCGCCGCGACATGCCGCTACTACGGCATCAGCTGGACCCGTTCTACCGCTGGCAACGCCGCTACGAAGAACAGGGCCTGGCCGGGTTACGTGATCGTTCGAAACGACCGTGTCACAGCCGCCTCGGCCTCTCCTGGGCGACGTCATGACCCGGGCCTGCCATGGACCCACGACATGACCCTCAACGTCGGTGACCCGTTCCCCAGCATCGAGCTCGTCGATCACGAGGGTCGGCCGTGGCACCCCTTCGAGATGCGCGACCGACCACTCGTGCTGGTCCTGCACCGCCACCTCGCTTGACTTGCCCTGCCAAGAACACGTGATCGCCGTGCGCGATCGCCTCGACCAGTTCGGTGACGCAATGATCGCCGTCGTCACCTTCGCCGTCCCTGATCGCTTGGCCGCCTATCGGGAGCACCTTCGGCTCCCTTCGATGTCGTCTCTGACACCGACCGAGTCCTCTACGAACTGCTCGGTGCAGAACGTGGCACGAACCGTCAGATCTGGTCGCCAGGCACGATCCGGATGTATGCGCGACTCATCCGCGCTGGTCGACGGCTCCGTCGGCCCACCGAGGACATCCGCCAACTCGGTGCCGACGCGGTCATCGGCCGCAACTGGGAATGCTCCGGTACCTCTCCTTGCCGTCATCGCCGGACGCGTGGCCGCCGATCAGCGACCTGATCGCTGCTCTCGACTGACAACCCGACGATCAGGCCAGCCGCTTGGCAGTTTGTACAGTCGTTGCTTTAGTAAGCGCATGGATGAGAAGATGATGAGAGCCGTCTGCGATACCACTGCGCGGGTCGTGAACGAAGTGAAGCCAATGCACTACGAGATGTCGACGCCGTGTTCGGCATGGACCGTGCGCGACCTTGCGAACCATCTGCTCGCCACGCTCGAGCTCGGTCGTGCGTCGCTGTCCGACGAGATGCCTGCAGTCCACGCCGGTCCTGGAGAGGTCCCCGTCGAAGACCTCGTTGGCACCAACTTGATCGGCGCCTACCGGACCGGTGCAACCGCGCTGGGTTGCGGCAACCACCTCCGAATCGGTCGGCCGACCCCATGGCACACCATTTGGTGAGATGCCCGGGGCCGGCCTCGCCGGGTTCGCCGTGCTCGACGTGCTCGTCCACGGGTGGGACCTGGCCAAAGCGATCGGGCACGAGACAGATATCGATCCTGACCTCGCCGAACCGATGCTCACGTTCGCCCAGCAGGCGATCGGCGACGACATGGGTATGCGAGCGCCGCGGATCGGACCCGCGATCGCCGTGGCTGACGGTGCCGGCGCGACTTCGTGTCTGGTTGCCTACCTCGGCCGCGAGCCGTGACGACCGACGGCATCATGGGGGCGCTCGCCGAGCCGCAGCGGGTCCGGGATCCTGCGCCTCGTCGGTGGCAAGGAACTGGCGGCAGGCGAGATCGCCGAGCACTTCGACATCACCCCGCAAGCGGTCTCGCAGCACCTGCGTGTCCTGAAAGACGCCGACGTGCTGACCGAACGCCGTGTCGGCACGCGGCGGCTGTACTCGATCCGCCCTGAAGCGATCGATTCGGTGCGCGACTTCCTCGAGGAGCTGTGGCCGTCGTCGCTCAGCAAGTTGAAAAAAGCCGTCGAGAACGAACGCCGACCCAAGCGACGATCTCGGCCCGCATGAGCATCGAAGAGTACCGAACCGAGGTACGCATCGACGCTCAACCCGACGAGGTGTTCCCCTACTCGACCGACTCTGCACTCATGGTGGAATGGATGGGCGATGGGCCGACCTCGACCCCGTCACCGACGGACGATTCGTCGTCGACATCAACGGGGTGCCGATCCGTGGCCGCTACCTGGCGGTCGAACCGCCACACCGGGTCGTGTTCAGTTGGGGTGCCGCCGGCAACGAATTCCACCCGCCGGAATCGACGACCGTCGAGATCACACTCCGAGCCGACGGCGCGGCCACCGTCCTCGAGCCGTCCACAGCCAACTCCCCCCAGACCAACTCCCCCAGCACGGCATCGGATGGGGCCACTTCCTCGGCCGCCTCGTGATCGCAGCCTCCGGCGGGGGCCCGGGCATCCACCGATGGTCGATCACGACGAGCTGATGGTCCGAGTCGGAAGGACGCTCACGACGAGCTCTCGGATGGCCAGGCGCGCTCCACCATCGATCTCTCGGTCTGGCCGATGCGGGGATGGATCGTCGTCAGCGCCGACCGCATTTCAAACCACGCGCTGTGAATCGGCGGATCGACGAGGCGTCGCCTTCGCGGGAGACGTTTCCGCCCAGGTAGTCCGGCTGGCGTCAGCGGTACTCGGGGTTGGGGAAGTCGAATCGGCAGCCGGCCTCCCAGGCCGATCGCTGGTTGCCGTCCGCGGGTATCCCGCCGCGGTCCTTGAGCATCCGGGCGGCGTGCATCAGGTTCCACGTCATGAACGTGGTGTTGCGGTTGGTGAAGTCGTTGTCGGGTCCGCCCGATCCGGGGTCGAGGTAGGAGGGGCCGGGGCCGGCTTCGCCGATCCAGCCGGCGTCGGCCTGGGGTGGCACGGTGTAGCCGAGGTGCTGCAGTGAGTACAGCACGGCCATCGCGCAATGTTTGACGCCGTCCTCGTTGCCGGTGACGAGGCAGCCGCCGATCTTGCCGTAGTAGGCGTACTGGCCGTGTTCGTTGAGCTGTGACGAGTTGCCGTAGAGCCGTTCGATGACGCGGGCGCACACCGAGGAGATCTGGCCGAGCCAGATCGGAGTCATCAGCACCAAGATGTCGGCCGCCATCACTCGTTCGAACAGCGCCGGCCACTCGTCGCTCGCCGCGCCGTGGTCGCGCATGTCGGGGTACACGCCGGCGGCGATGTCGTGGTCGACGGCACGGATCGTGTCGACGGTGACGCCGTTGGCTTCCATGATCTCGATCGCGATCCGTGCCAGGCCCTCGGTGTTGGACACACCCGGTGAGGGCTTGAGGGTGCCGTTGACGAACAACGCCCGGACGTCACTGAAGTCCCACGTGCTCTCGCTGCACAACTGCTGTTGGTACTCGTTCATGGTTGGCCCCTCCAGGGTGATCGTCGCTGACGAGCCCGATGTTCGCGCTCACCGGCGGCGGCGACCTCAGCGATGTCGCCTGCGGCCGCCGGGACCGAGCTCGCGGTTCTCGAGGACGGTCCTCGACATCTCGGATCCTGGCAGCATGACGGGATGGATGACGACCGGGCACTCTCGTCGACCGACCCGGTCAGCGTCCCCGACGGCCCACTTGAATGGCCCCGCGTCCTTGACCGCGACGAACTCGCCGACCAGCGTGTCACCGACAGGACGGTCGGACCGCGGAGCCTGTGCGTGACCCGGGTGGGTTGGACTCGCCGCCGCGACCGGACCGCCAAGACGATCCGCTACTACGTCGACATCGGAGTCCCTCGGCACGCTTGCGTGCACATCGTCGGGCTGCCGCGACTACGCGCCCGCCGCGGCAGCCGGCTGGCGTTCGTCCGAGCGGCCCAAGCGGTCGGCGCGTTGCGGCGTGGCGATATCGGTGAGAACGCCCCGCGACGGGGTCGACGACGGACAGGAGAAGCGCCGCTCCTGGCACCCGCGGGTGACTGATGATGCGCGGGCGATAACCCCGCTCGTTCGGGTCGTGGGTGTGCTGCACTTCGGCCCATGTGACGGCGTCAATATTCCCGGCCCGGTACAGGCCGGTGAGGTTGCCGAGAACACCGGCTGCGCGACGTAGGTCGGGCGTCCCGGTGCAAACCGCCCAGGCGTCCGTGATTCTCGGGGCCATTGTTCGAGCGGTCCGTTCCCACGACTGCCGGTTCGCGCTGTGGGCGCGCCTACCTGGGTATTCGCGCCTGGCCATTCGATGGACACCCGGAGTCAGGTGTGGTCTACCGATTGTCCCCCGGGTCCCGACCTTCGGGACCCAGTGCTGAAGGAGGAACACGATGAAGGGATACGTGAAGAAGCGCGGCGACCGCTACTACGCGGTGATCTACGAAGGCCGAGACCCCGTCACCGGCAAGGAGCACCGAAGCTGGCACCCGGCTGGCACAGACCGCGCCGAGGCAGAGCGGCTCGCCGCCAAGCTCGCCGCCGCCGAGGTGGTCCGGATCGACGTGGTGCGGTCGCTGACCTTCGGTGCGTACCTCACCAGCCAATGGTTGCCGGCCAAGAAGCAGCATCTCGCCACGAGCACCTATCGCGGCTACGAACGCAACGTGCAGCGCCACGTCCTGCCAGCGTTGGGCACGGTGAGCATCCGACGGCTGCGGTACCAGCAGATCGAGGCGCTCTACGACGCGCTCGCTGCACCCGACCACGAGTCGTGGGCTGGCACCGAAGACGGTCTATGAGATCCACCTCCTGATCAAGGGTGCACTCGCCGATGCGCTGCGGCGAGGACTCGTCACCCGTAACGTGGCCGTCGTTGCCCGAGCTCCGAAGCAGCGTTCCCTCCAGCGCATCGAGGGCGTCTCGCTGACCGAGGAGGAGTTGCGCCAACTCATGCGTGCCGCGGTCGGACACCGGCTGTTCCCACTCCTGTGGCTGACGGCGATGACCGGAATGCGCCGCAACGAGGTGCTCGGCCTGAAGTGGCCCGACATCGACTTTGCCAAGAAGCGCCTGCACCTCAACCGCGGACTCGTCGCCGTCGGCTACGAGGTCCACCAGACCCGCGGCAAGACCAAGAACGCCCGCCGCGCCATCGCGCTGGACGACACCACCCTCGCCGTCCTCACAGGATGGCGTGCCCACCAGGCCGCCGAGTTCGCCGCGGTCGGCATCACCAACGAAGAGAGGTGGGTGTTCACCGACGGCGACGGCCAGCCCGTCCATCCCCACGCCGTCTACGAGGCGTTCCGCCGCATCGTTCACAACGCCGCGGTCCCGAGGATCCGCTTTCATGATCTGCGCCACACCCACGGGAGCCTGCTCATCAAGGACGGCATCCCGCTAAAGGTCGTCAGCGAGCGGCTCGGGCACGCCAACATCGCGTTCACGATGCAGACCTACCAGCACGTCCTGCCCGGCATGCAGGCCGACGCAGCCCGCGCCGCCGAACGGCTCGCCAAGCCCGCTCCCCCGCCCGAGGCGGCAACGGGGGAACGTCGGGGGAACCGTCGGAGGAAGACCGCCTGATCCGGGGGAACACCCTCAAAAGTGTGAAGGCCCAGGTCGCTGACCTGGGCCTTCACACACAGATTGGTGGCGGGGGCAGGATTTGAACCTGCGACCTTCGGGTTATGAGCCCGACGAGCTACCGGACTGCTCCACCCCGCGGTGAAGAGGATCAATGATAGAGGTGTCGCTGCTGGCTGACAACCGCCGCCCACTCGGCGGGTCGCTCAGCTCGGTCGGCGGGGCGGTCGACCCGACTCTTCCGCCTCGCCGATTGTCGCGACGAGCGGGTGGTACTCGCCGAAGTCGCTCGCCTTCAACAGGCGCCCAAGTTTGCGGTACTCGCGGGCGACGCCGCGGATGGCGCACGCCATCGTGATCGGTGTGCCGGCAGCGGCGGCAAGGAACGCGGCGTGGACGGCGGCGTTGCGGATCCCGCCACCGGACATCTCGAACTGCGCCGCGATCCACTCGACGTCGACATTCTCGACCGGCGCCGTCACGGGGAGGTTGTGCTCCCAGATCGAACGTCGCTCGGCGGGTCCCGGCATGGCGAACTCGATGCGGGCGTGGATCCGGCGGAGGAACGCTTCATCGACGTTCTTCTCGAAGTTGGTCGCCATGATCACGAGACCGTCGTAACTCTCGAGGCGCTGGAGGAGGTACGACACCTCGATGTTGGCGTAGCGGTCGCGGGCGTCCTTGACCTCGGATCGCTTGCCGAACAGCGCGTCGGCCTCGTCGAAGAACAGCACGAGGTTGCCGGCGCTGGCGGCGTCGAAGGCTTGCTCGAGGTTCTTCTCGGTCTCGCCGATGTACTTGCTCACGACCGCCGACAGGTCGAGCTTGAACACGTCGAGGGCGAGCGCGCCGGCGATGATCTCGGCGGCCATCGTCTTCCCGGTGCCCGACGGTCCGGAGAACAGCGCGACCAGGCCACGCGACGGAGTGGCCGAGAACCCCCACTCGTCGTACACCTGATCCGCGAACCGGTACCGCTCGACGATCGATCGCAGCAGCTCCATGCGGTCCTCGCTGAGCACGATGTCATCCCACGTGCGCGTCGGGCGGATGCGCCTGGCGAGGTGCTCCAGCCGGCCGCTCACCAGGCGGCGCACAGCCGCGTCGATGTCGTCGCCGACCGCGGGATACGCGCGGCTGACCATGGTGAGTTGGTCGAGCGTCAACCGATGGGTGCGCTCGACGCCGGCGCCGAACGCGCTCGCCCACTCGTCGTCGGTGGCCTCCGACGCGGCGACGGCGACGTCGACCCACGGACGCGCCGGAAGCTCCGCTATCGGGAGATCAGTGCGGGACGAGATCGCCCACGGGATGTGTTCGGCACGCTCGATCCAACGCCGCCCGGCGACGGGGAGCGTGTCGTCGACCTCGACGATCACGCCGCGGCCGGTGATCGTCGCCTCGCGAACGAGCGCGGTCCATCCCGCCTCAGTGTCGGGCGCCGGCGACGCGATGAACCGCGTTCCCGCGCAGTGGTGCGCGGCGTCCTGACGGTTGCGCATCCGATCCTGCCCCGAGACGGTGAGCAGCGGATGACCGTCGGGCTCGTCGCTGGTCACTTCGGTGAGATCGAGTGAGAGGTCGGGGTCGGCCGACGCGTCACCGAGCAGCGCCCACACGACCGGCGGATGGACGGCGACGGCGTGTTCGGCCCACGGCCCGTCCGGAAGCACGTCGAGGAGACCGGCCCGGCGCAGGCGCGAGTCGGGCGACAGCGCCAGCACGGCGCCGCCGCCGTCGCCGAACAACTTGATCACCGTCCCGAGTGTGAGGCGGTTCTTCGTGGGGTCGTCCTGGAGGTGACCGACGAGCCGGTGCAGATCGGGGTCGGCCTCGCAGGCGAGCGCCAGGGCGAGCACCTCGGCGTCGTCGAGCGTGAGCCTGGCGTTGGCGGCGACGATCGAGAACGGGCTCGGCTCCGACAGCGCGGCGTGGAGATGGGCGCGCGCCTCGTCGATGACACCAGGGGTCGCGACGTTGCCCCCCTCCTCGCGACGGGCGACGACCGCGTCGACGACGACGGCGCGCCCGAACTCGATCCATGCGTGAGCCGGATCGGGCGCGGCCTCGAATGCGGTTGCAGCATTCGCCACGTGCCCAGTCAAGCACTCCCCGTGATCGTGCTCGCGATCCGTGCTGTCGCGCCAACCGCGCTCGTCGCCGTGGTCGGACGTCCCCGCCGCCGACCTCGGGCCCCTTTGCCACGCCGGGAGTTGTCGCGACCGCGTCTCGTGGTTAACTAGCGTCGACGGGATGGTCGGTCGGGGAGGACGAATCGCGCGATACGTGTTCGCGGGTGGACTCGTCGTGTCGGCATGCAGCGATGACGACGACGGCGCCGATCCGATCAATCTCGGCGAGGGCGGTGTCGGCACCTGCCTGCTGTTCGCCGAGGACGTCGGTCCAGAGGTCGAAGAGCTCCCCGTCGTCGACTGCGCCGTCGAGCACAGCCACGAGATCTTCGCCGTCGTGGAGCACACCGACGACGTCTACCCCGGCTTCGAAGCGCTCGAGCAGTTCGCCCAGACCGCGTGCCTCGGCGCGTTCGAGCCCTACGTGGGCGTGAGCGCGTTCGACTCGGCGCTGTTCTATAGCTGGTTCGTGCCGACCCTCGACGGCTGGAACGACGCCGACGACCGCGAGATCATCTGCGTCCTGGGCCGCCACGACGCGGCCCTGATGACGGGCTCGATGCGCGACTCCAACATCTAGGAGGCACCCAGACCTACAGGACGGCGTCGGTCGGGCGCTCCAGGCCGCTCGTGACCCGGCCCTCGGCGCGCAGGCGCATCTCGTCGAGCGGGACACCGCTGCCGCGGTCGACGAGCACCGGATCGATCACCGCACCGGTGGCCGAGTCGACGATCGTCGTCGGTGGGTCGTCGTCGCGCACCCACTGGTCGCCCCACTGCATGAGCGTGAGCACGACCGGTCGCAGCGCACGGCCCTTCTGCGTCAGCACGTACTCGACACGCTCCGGCCGGTCCTGGTAACGCCGCTGCTCGAGCACGCCGCGGTCGCACAGGTGGTCGAGCCGCGCCGACAACGTCGCCCGCGGGATGCCGAGCCGGGTCGAGAACGACTCGAAGCGCTTCACACCGAGCAACGCGTCGCGGAGGATCAGCATCGTCCACGGGTCGCCGACGATGTCGAGCGCCTTGGCGATCGAGCAGTCCATGCGGTCGAGGGGTTTGCGTCTCACACCGACCGTCCTAGTCGACAACCGCGGCGTCGACAACCGTGGCGCTGCCGTTCGCACTCGATGCCGGCGTCCACCTCGCCGCGGTGCGCAACGGGATGGAGAGCAAGGTGGTCAACACGCCGCCGGCGACGATCATCCACCAGATCCGATCGAACCGACCGAGCGCATCGTCGATGTCGGTCGCCCCCGACACGAATCCCACCGTGATCGCCACTCCCAACGTGCCACCGAGTTGCCGCAGCGCCTGGTTGACCGCCCCGCCGACGCCGAACCGGTTGGGCGGCAACGACTGGCCGATCACGCTCGACAGCTGCGGGATGATGAGCGCGACGCCCGTGCCGGTGAGCAGCATCGACGGCAGGTAGGCGGTCGCGAATGCGGTTTCGGCGTCGAATGTGACGAGCCGCCACGCGCCTCCAGGCCGCGTAGACGAGGCCGCCGATGACGACCAGCGGGCGCTGTCCGATGCGCGCCGCGAGCTTGCCGAAACCCGGTGCGAGCAGGGCCACGAGCAGCGGGCCTGGTGCGACGCCGAACCCGGCCTCGAGGATCGACCAGTTCCACACCGACGTCAGGAACAGGATGCTCGACAGGAACATCGCGCTGAACGCGATGCCGAACACGATCGTCGCCGCGTTCGCCCAGCGGAAGTTGTGTGACTCGAACAGTGAGAGGTCCATCGCCGGTGCCGGCGTGCGGGCCTGGTGAGCGACGAAGACGGCGAGGATCGCGACGCCGGCGACGATCGACGCAACGGTCGCGCCCGACGTCCATCCCCAGTCGTCGCCGCGCACGAGGCCGAGCGTCAGCAACACCGAGCCGGTGACGAGCAGGCCGACGCCGAGCGGCGCGGGGAGCATGCTCTCCGGGTCGCGGGACTCGCGCAGCGAGCGGCGTCCCATCACGATCGTTGCCACACCGACCGGCAGGTTGATGACGAACACCCAACGCCAACCACCCCACTCGACGAGCGCTGCGCCGAGCGTCGGACCGACGGCGCCGGCCAGCGCCGCAGTGGCACCCCAGATCGCGGCAGAGATCGGGATCCGCTCACGCGGCGTCGAGCGCAGGATGAGCGCCAGTGACGACGGCACGAGCGCCGCGCCGCCGACGGCCTGCACGGCCCGGGCGGCGACGAGCATCACCGGGTTCGGCGCGATCGCACACAGCAACGACGCGCCCGTGAACAGCGCGACGCCGGCGAGGAACATCTGCTTGTGGCCGCGCCGGTCGGCGAGCTTGCCGAGCGGCACCAGCAGCGCCGCGAACACGATCGTGTAGCCGTTGAGCACCCACGACAACTGCGACGGCGCGACGTCGGGGAACGACGTGGTGATGTCGGGGAAAGCGACGAACAGCGCCGTCGTGTCCAGGAACACGGCGAAGGCGGCCACGCTGGCGATCAACAGCGTCCGCCGCGCGTGGTCGGAAGCGGGATCCGGTGGGTGAGCGGAGGATTCGGGGGCGGATACGGCAGGTTCGACGTCGGCACCGGTCATTGCGTTCAATCATTGAACGAACAAACCTCGGAACGCAAGCGACATCCGCCACACCGATCCACCGCCGCCGTCACCGCGCCCGCGGCGCACGAAATCGAACAGAACGACTGGACGTCGCCGGGCCTCGCGCGTCCGGTGTGCACGAAATCGAACAGAACGACCAGACGCGACACCGTCGGCGCGCCAAATCGAACAGAACGACTGGGCGCGCCAGGGCGGCGGGGGCCGCGTGGGCCGCGTGGGCCGCCGGCCGAGGGGGTCAGCCGCCGGCGCCGGCGTCCGGGGCCGGGGCGGTGGAGGCGGGGACCTCGGCCACGACTGTCTCGGGCGGGGCGAAGCTGCCACTTCCGCTGTCACCGGCGGTGTCGAAGCCGATGTCGAACAGGACGTGCACACAGTCGCGGATCTCGCTGACCGGCGGATCGGGGATCACCGCCGGAACTCCGTCGGCGCCGACCGCGGCGACCGCCTCGCACTCCGGTGGGATCGTCGAGAGCCCGGCGAGCGTCGAGTCCATCGCCTGGCGGCCCATCCCGAAGAAGAAGACACCGGCGAGGGGTGTGTCGATCGCGTTCGCATCGTCGGGCACCGACTGGAACAGTTCGACAACGGCACCACCGATCGTCCCGATCGGAGAGACAAACCACTCGCCATCCGACTCGACGACCGAGATGCTCGGCAACTCGTTCGGGAAGCCGGCCGCGAAGAACAGCGAGAAGATCGCGCCACCGAACGGCGTCGGCCCTTCGCACACTCGGTGGCCCCCCTCGATGACGGAGTAGTTGCTGCCGGCCTGCGCGGCCCGCTGATCGATCCCCGGGAACAGCCGCTCGATGCCGGGACCGGTGAGCTCGGTGCACCCGTCGCGCCGCGCCACGCGGAACGGTTGTGGTGCTTCCGACGCGTCGGTCGAGAACTCGATCGGTTCGATCGTTCCGTCAGGGCGCGCGTACGTGGTGTTGTACGCCCCCTGCAGCACGCCGTCGGGGTCCTCGGACACCAGCACGACCTCAGCGATGGTCGCTGGGATCGGCTCACCGGCGGGCACGATGGCGAACCCACGGTCGTCGGTGAAGATCACCGTCGGGACCGTCGGATCGGCGTACATCACGAAGCCCCATGTCGAGGGGACGGTGCCGTCGACGACGAACGCTTCGGGAGTCATCGTGCGCCGATCACCAGTGCCCGACGTCTGCAGCTCGACACCACTGATCGACACGTTGAGGCCTTCGGCGCGTGCCTGCTCGATCGCGGCCTGGGCCTCGGGAACGAACAGCGACGAATAGCGCAACAGCGCGTCACCCTCACCTGGCGCCATTCTCGCGATCGCGCCTTCGAGATCGAGCGCCGCCAGCTGTTCGTAGAAGGCCACCGTCGCGGCCTCCGGCGATTCGGAGCCGACCCGCTCGATCGCCGCGGGTGGCGGGAACTCGGCACCATTGGCGAGCCGGACGTATTCGGCGACGGTGAAGCCGAGGCTCACGTACCACCGGCCATCGTGGGCGACGGTCGCCAGCATCACGGGCGGATCTGTTCCGAACAACGGTTCCGATGTCTGACTCGCCACGAGGTCGTCGCCCACCACCTCGCGGACGATCGAACCGAGTGGGAACACCGCCGGATCGAACGTCGCGTCGAGCGTGCCGCCGGTGACAGTGACGACTGCCAGGGCGGTGTCGAGGTTCTCGGTGGTCAGCGTCAGACCGGGGACCGCGACGTCGATCCCCTCGACCGCGGCGAGCGAGAACGACTCGTCGAGAATTCCGACCCGCTCGACTTCGCTGGTCGCGTCCTCGAACACGGCACGCAGCGCGCCCAGCTCTTCGGGGAGCGCGACATCGATCATTCCGAGCACGTCCTCGCGTTCGAGCGCGTCGGCGAACGCCTGCACCGCCTCCTCGGGAGAATCGGCGCCACCCGGGTTGCCGGCGCCCTGGAAAGCCAGGGTCGAGATCCCGACACCACCCGCGATCACCGCGATCGTGGCGCCGATGCCGGCCGCCCGACGGCGTCGGTTGGGGGCGTCGACGAACGACGACGAGACGGTGATCTCGTGGGGCTGGCGGACGGTGACAGGTGCGTGATCGGCGAGCTCGTGGAGACGGCGCCGCAGCAGCGTCTCGATCTCGCCGATGTCCGAGTCGGTCGGGCCGTTCACTTGATCACCTCACGGAGTTGGGCCAAGCCACGTTTCACATGGCTGCGGACGGTCGCCCGCCGGCATTTCAGGATGTCGGCGATCTCGGCGTCGTCGAGATCACACAGGTAGCGCAACACGATCGCGGTGCGCTGGCGGATCGGCAGCGCCGCGAGCGCGTCGCGCAGCTCCATCAACCCGACGTCGAGCTCGACGTCGCGAGCCGGCTCCGGGCTCGGCGCACGCGTCGTGTGACGGTGGAGCGTCCGGCACCGGTTCACGACCGCGACCCTGAGATACGGGAGCGGTTCGTCGAGTGTGGCGATGCGAGGCCCGACCTTGGAGAACACGTCGTGAACGACGTCCTCGGCAACCGGGCCAGAACCCGTCAGTACGTACGCGACACGGAGGAGCTGGCGGTACGCCGTCGCGTACACCGCTGCCGAGCCACTCCAATCGCTCGCCGACGGGGGTGCGCTGGCGCCGGTCACGATGATGTCCATTACCTCTCTCACGCCTGGGCGGCGCGATCTGTTGCAGTCCTATCATCAGATCTCGTCCGATCGCCTGAACCAGGGCGGCACAAACGACGCGACACGACTGGGGCCGACGATGACGTTGACCGTGCAAGCGCAAAAGCCGATCCATGCCGCGCGTCCGCTCGCGTACGACGGCGCAGTCGACGCCGACGGGCACATCCTCGAGCCGCCAGACCTCTGGGAGACGTACATCGACCCCGAAGTACCGCGACCGGGCGCTGCGGATCGTCGTGGACGAGAACGGGCTCGAGGAGCTGCTCATCGACGGCAAGCGGTCGACGATGGCGCGCAAGGGATTTCCGTCGACGCTCGGGGCGATGGGTGACCCCGATCTGCGCGCGATGCAGTTCGACCCGGAACGCACCTACCTCCGCGAGTCGCCGTTCGGTGCGATGGATCCGCACGAGCGGCTCGCCGTGCTCGACGCCGAGAACATCGACATCGCCAT
This sequence comes from Ilumatobacteraceae bacterium, assembly GCA_963776935.1. Lineage (GTDB taxonomy): Bacteria > Actinomycetota > Acidimicrobiia > Acidimicrobiales > Ilumatobacteraceae > JALOLG01. The sequence goes on from CAVZOP010000008.1 coordinate 13,003, forward strand.
CCTCTACACGACCGTCGGCCTGCTCTGGGAAGCCGAGCTGGAGGACCCGGAGCTCTCGCAGGCGTACACCCGGGCCTACAACCGATGGATCTGCGAGTTCTGTGCCGACTCGCCACGCCTGGTTCCGACCGCCCACTTGTCGCTCACCGATCCGGTCGCCGCGGCCAAGGAGCTCGAACGGGCGGTCGGCGAGGGCGCCAAGGGCGCCTACGTGGCGCCGTTCAGCCACACCGGCCGCCCGCTCGGTCACCCCGACCACAACCCGGTGTTCGCCGCCGCCCAGGACCTCGGTGTGCCGTTCGCGATCCACCCCACGTTCGAACCGCAGTGGACCAAGGGCACCCGCATGGGCTCGTGGGAGAACGTGAAGCAGCTCCGCCTGCTGGCCTCGGTACAGGCGTCCGACGGTGTGCGCCACCAGTTCACGACCCTGTTCGACTACGGCGTGTTCGACCAGTTCCCCCGGCTCAAGGTGCTCGTGCTCGAGTCGGGCGGCGGCTGGATCGGGTACTGGCTCGATCGCATCGACGCCGTCTACGGCCACACGTTCATCGGGCAGCGGGTGCCGCTCGACCACAAGCCGAGCGACTACTTCCGGGAGCGGATCTGGATCAGCTGCGACCCCGACGAGCGCACGATCCCGGCACTCGCCCAGCGGTTCGGTGTCGAGCGGTTCATGTGGGCGTCGGACTTCCCACACGCCGATCACACGCCGGAGTACGTCGACGACCTCGACGAGCTGGCGAGCGCCTTCTCCGACCGCGATCGGGTCAAGTTCCTCGGCGACAACGCCCGCCACTTGTTCGATCTTCCTGCGGGCCGCCCCTGATCCGCCTTCACCCCGGCGCGGGCACGATCGGGCTACGGTGATATCGAGCCATGGGACTGTTCAAGCGCCGCAGTGACGACCCGGAGGAGCTGGTACGCCTTCGGACCGGTCTGGGCGAGCTCCGTGAACGGCTCGACGACTCCGACGCCGACAAGCTCGTCCTCGTCGACAAGATCCGCACGTTGACCGAGCGGATGGAGACCCCGATCACGGCACCGCCACCCGAGCCGCCGGCACCGAGCGCGTCGCCGCCGGTCGCCGCCGCCGAGCTCGAGGCGGTCCGGGCCCAGATCGCCCGCCTGACCGTTCGCCTGGAGGCGCTCGATCGCCGGATCACGACCATCTCGACCGAGCTCGCCAACCAGCTCGGCGAGCTGAGCGACGACATCGACACCCTCGGCAAGCGCACGGAAGCCGAGGCGATCGACGAGGCCACCCTCGTCGACCTCCGCGACGCTCAGACCCGCCTCGCCAACGAACAAGCCCGCTACCAGATCGCCTTCCGCCAAGACCTCGCCGAGATCGCCGAAAGGTGGAGGAGGGTCTGAGCCCTCCTCTCACCCCTCCTCGATGAGTTCCAGTGCTCGGGCGATGAGCTCGCGGGCTTCGTCGACGCGATCCTGGTAGGCGCCGAGATCGCCGGTCGAGCGCAGCTGAGCCTCGGCCTCGGTGAACAGAGCCTCGGCCTCGGCGAGCAGATCGGCAGCCGTGGCACCGTCATCGATCGGCGGACGGGTGTCTTCGGTCGCAGGTTCGGTGGTCTCGTCGCCGGGCGTGGACTCGTCTGGCGCACTGTTGTCGGGTATCTCACCCGAGGTGTCCGGGACGCGGTCTCCGACGTCGGCATCGAAACCCGGGAACAGCAACGCGAACGCCTCGGTGAGTGACGGCGCGTGCACTGCCTGCTCGTTGTACGAGACGATCACGTATCGGTACTCGGTGACGACGGGGATCTGGCTCCCCTGCTGCTGGACCTCGATGTAGAACGGGCGGACGAACACCAACCCGTCGCCGATCGGCACGAGCTGCATGTCGCCGAAGCGAACCTGGGTGCCGCTCTCCACGTTGTCCTGCAGCGAGATCTCGCGGCTGATCAGCGGTTCCGTCTCGGCCTGGCTCGCCACCCTGAGGGGTCCTTCGGGGAGGTCTCCCTGCACCACGTAGGCGGTCAGCCGTCCGTACGACTCAGGGTCGCTGGATGCCGTCATGTACGCCTGCAGCTCGGTTCGCAGGTCGTCGCTCGAGAACGGGACAAACGGGCGCAGCAGCACGAATTCGCTCTGGCCGGTCACTTGGTTGCGGAACAGCGTGTAGTAGGGAACGAAACGAGCGGCTTGTGACTCGGTCGCGAACTCCGTCGCCGTGACCTCCTGTTCCGGATCGCCGGAGACCGACGTCGTCGACTCCCGAGGTGCGACGCTCGGTGCCTGGGCGACCGACCACGCCCCCTCGCGCTGGAAGAAGCTCTCGGGCGCGAGTTGGTACTTGGAGTACAGGTCGGTCTGGGCCCGGAACAGGTCCTCGGGATATCGAAGGTGGTCGCGCAGCTCCGACGGCATCTCGGCGATCGGTTCGAAGAGATCGGGGAACGCGCTCCGCCACGCTTTGAGGATCGGATCGTCGTCATCGGCCGTATAGAACGTGACCGAGCCGTCGTAGGCGTCGACGGTGGCCTTCACACTGTTGCGGACGTAGTTCGCATCGCGCGGGATCCCGGAGTTCGCCGTGAGCTCGACGTTGCCGATGCGCTGGGCGTACGGAAAGCTCTCCGTGGACGTGTAGCCGTCGAGCACCCACGTGACGGCACCGTCGATCACGACGGGGTACGGGTCGCCGTCGAACGACAAGAACGGTGCGAGCTTCGCCACCCGATCGCGAACGTCGCGGACCCACAGCATCTGCGAGTCGGGATTGATCGCGCCCGATCCGACGACGTTGTAGTCGAGAAACGCCAGAGCGAACGCAGCCCGGCGGGCGAACGACGACATGCGTACGCCGCGCGTCCCCTCGTAGACGACGTTGTCGCCGCAGTCGCGCTCGGTGGTGTCGGTGCGGGCGATGGCATAGTTCGTCAGGCTCGGGCTGAAATACAGCTCGGGCCGGGTCAGCTCGACGTCCTGGTAGTCAGGACGGTCCGTGCTGGTGACCCGGCTCGCGGGCGCCAGCACGACACCGCATCCGCGGGTGTTCGCGAGGTGTTTTCCCTGCCAACTCTGGTTGGCGCTCCCGCCGAGATCGAGCTCACGGGCGGCGATGAGCACCTCCTGCAGCTGCCCGTCGAGCGTGTAGCGGTCGACATCGAGATCGTCGATGGCGAGCCCGGCAACCTGGCCTTCGTCGACGCGGAACCGCGACTTCATTTCGACCGGATTCAGCAGCCGGACGTCGCGGAGCGGCGAGAGGTCGGATTCGACCTCAGCGGCCGTCAGGGTGCCGAATTCGACATCTCGGACGAGGACGTCATCGAGTGCCATCGCCTGGCGCGTCGCGATCACGTTGCGATCGATATACGGCGCCTCGCGGTCGGCCTGATTGGGTTCCACGATGAGTGACTGCACGAGCGCCGGGAAGATGAGCCCACCGATCAGCAACACGACGAGCCACAAACCGGACGCCACCAGCGGCACTCGCCATCGATTGGTGCGGATCGTCGACAAGAACAGCGCCGCGGTGAGCAGGGCGATGAGAACCAACAGCATCAGCGCTGGGAGCTGGGCGTTGACGACGGCGTACGTCGCACCCTGAACGAACCCGCGACGCTCGTTCGTGAGTTGATAGCGGGTGAGCCAGTAGTCGGCCGCCTTGAGCGTCGCCAGCACCGCGAGCAGAACGGCGAGGTGGGCCTTCGTTGCTGGGCGCACGCTCGGGGTCGACGAGGCGAAGATCACACCACCGTTCAGCAGGTGCGCGGCAAGCGTGAGCAGCAGCACGACCACCATCGCCGCGAACAGCCAATCGACGACGAACGAGATGAACGGCAGCTCGAACACGTAGAAGCCGACGTCGGCGCCGAACTGCGCGTCCTTCACACCGAACGACGTGCTGTTGCGGAACAGCAACCAGTCCTGCCAGTGACCGGCGGCGGGGAGGGCGAGGAAAAGCGCGAGCACTGCCGCCGTGCAGTAGCGCACGAGGCGGAGGCGATGGCCGAACACCTCGTGGAAGCGCTCGACGTACGGGTGCACGTTGGCAGGGAACGCCTTGGGCGCGGTCCGGTCGGCGATGTACAGGTGGAGGCCGGCAAGTACCAGGAACAGGACCAGGAACGCCAGGAACAACACGACCTTCGTCCACAGCACACCCCAGAAGACGTCGCTGCGCCCGAGCGAGTCGTGCCACAGGTAATCGACGTAGAAGCGAGCGAGTGCCCGCCCGAAGATGATCAGGAAGAACAGGAGGACGGCGATGACGATGAGGACGATGCGGCCGCTGACCCTGCCGAAGGCGCGGCGACGTGGAAGATCGGTAGGACGCCGCATCGGCGGCGAGGCTAGTTCGACGCGGGGACGAGGAGGCAGCGGCACCCCGCATGGGCGGGTGCCATCGTGTGCCCGGTGGGGTAGGCGTCTCCCGCCTCGACGGGCCCGGCGAGCGCGTTGTCCTCGGCATCGGGGCACGCCGGACCATGCGGATCGACCGCCCAGCACAACCGCGTCCCGGGGGTGGCCGCGGCGAGTGCGCCCGCCCCGTACGCAAGGCGGAACACGTCGTCGAGCTGGTCGTCGATGTGCTGGGTCTTCCACTCGCGATAGACGGCGCGGACCCGCTTGGTGATGTCGTCGTTGTCGCCGGCACCGTCGGCGACGCTGCGGCCCAGCCGGTCGCGCAGCGGTCCGACGAGGTCGGAGGCGATCGCGGCCCGCACCGGTTCGAGGGCGGTCGACTTGGCGATCGAAGAGCGCAGCCCCGCCGGCGACGCGTCGCCGGTGGTTCCGGCGCCGGCGACCGCGGCGGCGAGGAGATCGTCGCCGATCGCGTCGGCGTAGCGCTTCGTGTGATCGCTGTCCGACGGCAGGATGGCTGTCAGGTCGGTGACGGCCGGCTTTTTCCGCAACGCGTCGAGCACATCGTTCTGCTCGTCGGCGAGGACCCGCTTCAGCTTGCGGGCGGCAGCGACGATCAGCGGGACGAGCGCGGCGTCGCGGCGGTCGAAGATGGACTCCGCAGTGCCACCGGCATCGGCGTCGACGCTTGCGTCGGTCGTGCCGGCCCGCAACTTGGCGAACAGCGCTCCGGTGTCGGGATGGGCCTCGGCCTCGGCCTTGCCAGGGAACAGCGCGACCACGTTGGCCGACGATTCCTCGGTGTTCTCGACCGTCGTGGGCTCGGAGGCGTCCGGTGTTCCCACCTGGTCAGGGTCGGATTCGGCGTCGACCGCGCCGTCGTCGACGGACCCATCGCCGGACTCCTCGTCGGTCTCGGGCGCGGGTTCGGCGTCGGCATCGGCCCCGTCAGGCTCGGTGTCGGACGTGTCGACATCGTCCGCGCCCTCCGCGTCGTCCGCGGTGTCCGCGGTGTCGGACGTCTCGGGGGTCTCGACCGTCGCCCGGTCGGACGCGCTGGTCAACGACCGGGCGGGCACCATCATCGGCACCGGGCCGGTGGTCGGTGACAGGTCGACGTACTCGTCGGGCTCGCCGAGCGGAGTGAGCTCGGCGACGACGTCGACCGCCACGAGACGCGCCCGCTCGAACACCTGCAAGAGACGGTCGCGGCCGAGGATCAGCTGCTCGATCTGTTGGCGGGCCAACTCGCGCCGGCGGGTCAGCTCCGACAGCACCCGCTCGCGGTAGGCGCGCGCCTCGTTGACCATCTCGCGGCCCTGCTGCTTGGCGAGCGAGACCTCACCTTCGGCGTCGGCGGCCGCGTCGGTGCGCCTGCGTGACGCGTCGATCTCGGCCTGCTCACGGGTGCGGTTGGCGTCCTCGGTGGCTTCGCGGAAGATGCGCGCGGCACCCTCCTCGGCTCGGATCTTGATCTGCGAGGCGCTCTCGCGAGCGGTCTGCAGCACGTGCAACGTCTCCTCGCCGAGGAGGCGGGCGACGGTTTCGTCGTCGAGCAGATCGGTTCCGTCGACCGCCCGCGACTGGGCCGTGCGGAGCTCGCGCTCGAGATGGACCTCACGGTCTCGGAGCCGGCCGAGCTCGGCCGCGACCCCTTGCAACAGCTCGCGCACCTCGTCCTGGTCGTAGCCGCGGCGCACGGTCGAGAACTTCGCCTCGGCGACGGACGCGGGCGACGTCGGGTCGGGTCGCGAGATCGAGACGGCCATGGGCCCAGCGTAGGCACTCAGGGCGGGTCGTTGGTGGCAATCGGAACCGGGTCGATCGGAGTCCCGCCCAGCTCCTCGAGCACCGCCAGGGCTTCGTCGACGGTGGCGACCGGGATGATCCGGAGTCCGTCACCCCCGGCGAGACGCGCCCGCTCGATGTCCTCCTCGCCTTGGGCCGTCGGCACGAGGAACACGTCGACACCCGCTTGTGCCACCGCCGCGGCCTTCTGGCGCAGCCCGCCGATGGCGCCGACCGACCCGTCGAGCTCGATCGTCCCGGTGACGGCGACGTTCTGGCCGCCGGTGAGCTCACCTGGGGTCAGTTCGTCGATCAGGGTGAGCGTGAAGGCCAGCCCGGCGGACGGCCCACCGATGGCGCCGGTGTCGATGTCGAGCTCGAACGGCAATTCCACGCGTTGGGTGTCGAAGGGGAGGAAGCCGACGATCGTGCGGTCCGGATCGTCGGGCGCCGACGTGAGCTCGACGGTGACGGTGAGCTCGCCGACCTCGGGCCGGTCGAGCAGGATCTCGACCAGGTCGCCGGGCTCCTTGTCGGCGAGCGCGGCGGAGAGATCGTCGACGTTGCCGAGCGGCTTGCCGTCGACCTCCAGCAACCGGTCACCGGGGTCGAGCATCTCGTCGGACGGGCTCGACTCCAGGCATTCCGTGCCCTCGTCGTTGGCGACCAGGCACACCATCTCGCTGATCAGCACGTCGCCGGGCACGATCGTCACGTCGTACCCGACGGCCTTCAACGCCACGTATTGGGCGACCTGCTCCGACGTCCGCATCGACTCCAGCCCGAACGTGCGGCGCTGTTGTGGTGTCTGGAAGCCGAACTTCTGCTCCTCGGTGAGGAACTCGACGGCCGGCTCATCGCGACCGACGAGCCACGACAGGACCGTCTGACCGGGCTCGGTGACGGTGACGAAGTAGAAGTTGCCCGACGGCGGGAACTGCTCGGCCAAGCCCTCGAGCTCGCCGAACGTGACCCGCTCGTCGACGGGTTGTGCCGACGACGGCACGCGTGCGTACGGCGTCGGCTGGACCTCGTCGATCCGCTCGTTGAGCTCGTCGGCCACGAGCTCGGACGGCAGCAGACCCGCCGCACCGACGGCGGCGCACGTGCCGATCGCCACTACCACCATCGGGATCGACCACCAGCGGTGTCGCGTGGACGGGAGACGGACCGCAGCGCGCGGCTCGGCGGGGGCGGTCACCGCTATCGTTTGCTCCTGCGTGTCGGTCACTCTCGCGCTCTCCGTCGATGGGCTCACTGCCCAAGCCGCATGGATCGGCGGCCTCGCCGTCGGTGCCCTCGTCCTCGCGGGATGGCGTAAGCCTGCCAGAGCGAAGTCCCGACAGCCACGCGGGCACTGGGCGCGCGAGCGGAGGCCAATCCTCGTCGACCACGAGCCGGCGCCACTCTACCGCCGGCCGGGACCCATCCGCCGGGTGGCTGCGGCCATCGCCAGTGGCGGGCTCGCCGTGGTCACCGGCGCGATCGCCGCCACGGTCGTGGCGTTCGGGGTGGCATGGACGGTCGTCCGCCTGACGAGCCTGCTCAAACGGTGAGGGGCGAGCGGTGCCTATCCACGACGTGAACGTCCGGCGATGACCGGGCCGAGCCGGCGCGAGGTAGTGATCGCCGGGCACTCGTCGGATCTCGCCACCGCTACCGCCGGGCTCGCCAGCCCGGAGGCGAGCGTGCGCATCGCGGCCCTCGGCGCCCTCGATCGGCTCGGCGCGCTGACCACATCCGACCTGACGGCGGCGACGCGGGACCCGACCGCGAGCGTCCGGCGCCGCGCTGCCGAGCTGGCGGCTTCGCACTCCGACGTCGAGCTGCTCCCGCTCCTCGCCGACGACGACGTCACGGTCGTCGAGATCGCGGCGTGGTCGTGCGGCGAGCGGGAAGTGGTCAGCGACGCCGTCCTCGGCCGCCTGATCGAGTTGACGACGCACGCCATCGAGCCGCTGGTCCGTGAATCGGGCGCGGCCGCGTTGGGCGCGATCGGGGACTCACGCGGCCTTCCGGCGATCCTCGCCGCGTGCGAGGACAAGCCGGCCGTCCGCCGGCGGGCGATCCTCGCCCTCGCGCCGTTCGACGGCGACGACGTCCGGGCAGCCGTCCAACGTGCCCTCGAAGATCGCGATTGGCAGGTCCGCCAGGCCGCCGAAGACCTGTGGCGGGCCTGGGACGATTGACGGGCCGTCTCGACCCGACGACTACTCGAGCTCGTAGCGGTAGAGGTTCGTCTCGTACGGCTCGAAGCCGATGCCCCGGTACAGCCGGTTGGCGGCCTCCCGACTGGGTCGACTCGTCAGGCTGACATTCTTCGCGCCGCGCCGCCTGGCCTCGTCGATCGCGGCCCGACTGAGCGCCTCGCCGATCCCGCCGCCACGCGCGTCCTCGTCGACCACGACGTCTTCGATCCACGCCTTGAGCCCGGTCGGGATGCGGTAGAACGCGAGCGTCAGACTGCCGACGACCCGACCGCTGAGGCGCGCCACGAACAGGACCGTGTCGGTGGCGGCGAGAATTTCGGCGAGCTCATCGGCGGTCGGTGGCGGCGACGACGACGAAAGCTGCGGGATCAGCCGGGCGAACGCGTCGACGAGCTCGTCGGTCACGGCCTCGGCACGAACGATCTCCACGCCCACGAGTCGTTGACGCTACCGGCCACGTGCCTAGCGTCGAGGTCGATGTCGTCGGGTTCGGACCTCTCGAAGATCGCACGGCGCCTCGGCTCCGTGCTGGAGCCGGTGGTCGGGCAGGTGTACTTCTCGCCAGAGTGCCACGCCAACTATGAAGCGCTCGGTTTCGGTCCGAGCCCGGGAACCGCCGGCGGTGTTGCGCTGCCCGACGGACCGGCCTATTTCACGAGCCGCGGCAGCGTGATGGGACAGGTCGCCGGCGATGTCGTCGCCGCCGCCTTCGCCGTGTTCAAACCGGCCGTCGTCGTGCCGCTCGTGGAGCTCGGCTGGCAGCGCACGAACGCGTCGACGATCTGCAAGGCGCGCACCGACGGTGCTGTCGCTCAGCTGCGTCGGATCCTCGGCAACGCTCCGGAAGGAGTGGACCGTGCCGTCGAGCTGATGCGGCGCGCGACCGAACCGTTGCGGCCGGAAGGGCGCCCGTTGTACGCCGGCGTCCGTTCGCTCGGCGTGCCGGACGAGCCGCTCGCCGCGGTGTGGCGTCTGGGCGACCAACTCCGCGAGTACCGCGGTGACTCGCACACGATGGCGTGGGCTGTGGCCGGGTTCGACGCGACCGAGATCGGCCTGCTCACGGAGCTGTATTGGGGGATCCCGATGCGCAGCTACACGCGCACGCGCGGGTGGAGTGATGCGGAGTTCGATGCCGCCGCGCACCGGCTCCGGTCCCGCGGCCTGATCGACCGCGACGGGTTCACCACCGCCGGGCGCGACGCCCGCGAGGCGATCGAGGTGGCGACCGACGCGCAGATGCGCCCGGCCCTCGACGCCCTCGGCGACGACGCGATGGAGCTGTGCTCGATCCTCGAACCATGGGGTGCCGCGGTCCGGGCCGGCGGCGGCTACCTCGCCAACGGACCGCACGACCTGGGAGGGCGCGGATGATCATCACCGATCTCGACAGTGTTGCGGTCGACGACTTCGCCGAGGCGACCGGATGGGACCCCAAGCCGCAGGGCCTGTGCCGGGGCGAGGTCTGCGTGCCCGCGCCAGGTGCCCGCCGAGACGACGGCACGATCGACGTCGCGCTCGCGGCCGAGCGGCTCGGCATGCCGCTCGTTCACGACCCCGATGCCGGCGTCTGGGCACTCGGGCCGGGCACGACCAGTGGGCGGGTCCTCAGCACCGCGGTTGCGCCCGACCCGACGCTGATCGACCGTCAGGGCGAAACGTTCCACCTGTCGTCGCTGCGCGGGCGCAAGGTGCTGCTCGTCGCGTGGGCCAGCTATTGAGGCTGTCGCGCGAGCCTGCCCGGGTGGCAGGCGCTGCACGCCGAGCTCGAACCGCGGGGCCTGACCGTCGTGACGGTCGCCCTCGACATGTTCCCCGAGCACACGTACCGGTGGATCGACGCGGCCGCCCCGACCCACCCGAGCCTGATCGACACGCGCCACGTCACCGGTGAGTTGTTCGGCTTCGTCAACATCCCGATGGCGACGTGGATCGACGAGGACGGCATGATCGTGCGCAACGCCGAGTCGGCGTCGATCGAGCGCAGCCCGTTGCGCGACATCGAGATCGCCGCCGACCTCCCGCCCCGGCTGGCGACGACGCTCACGGAGGTCAAGGCGATCCCCGACTACTCGGCCGAGTACCGCGCCGCGATCCTCGACTGGGTCGAGCTCGGCGCCGGCGTCGCGGTTCGCCCTCGCGCCGGACGAGGTGGTCGCCCGATCGCTGCCGCGTGGTGCCGACCAGGCGCGGGCAACCGCCTGCTTCGAGCTCGGCCAGCACCTCGAGCGAACCGGCCATCGTGAGGCGGCGCGTTCGTGGTGGCGCCAGGCACACGACCTCGACCGCTCGAACTGGACCTACAAGCGCCAGGCCTGGACCCTCGAGACGACCCCCGAGGGCGCCGACGCCAACGACCTCACCCAGGAGGCGGGAGAGGTGTACGGCACGAGCTGGATCGACGACGTGCTGGCCCTCGGTGGTGGCGCCCGTTACGTCGTCGAACCCGACCTCTGAACGCCCCGGACGACACGTCCGACGAACACGTCCGACGACACGGCAGACGGCGCACCGGTAGGGTTGAGGGCGACATGGAGCACATCCGCTGGCTGGCCGAACCGACCCTGCGCAACCCGGTGGTCGTGGCCGCGTTCACCGGGTGGAACGACGCCGGCGATGCTGCCTCCACCGCCTTGCGCACGCTCGTCGAGTCGAGCTCGGCGACCGCCCTCGCCGAGATCGATCCCGATCCGTACACCGATTTCGCGACCGTCCGCCCACACGTGCGGCTGACGGCGAAGCGCCAGCGCGAGATCGTCTGGCCGACGGTCGGGGTGTGGTCGGCGTCGTTGCCCGGCACCGACGTGATCCTGGTCCTCGGCCCCGAGCCGGCGCTCCGGTGGCGATCGTTCTGCCAGCAGATCACCGGTCTCGCCGGCCACCTCGGTGCGCCGATGGCCATCACACTCGGTGCCCTGCTCGCCGACGTGCCGCACAGCCGGCCGGTGCACCTGATCGGGACCGCCACCGACGACACGCTGATGGAGCGCTACGAGCTCGAGCGCTCGCGCTACGAGGGTCCGACCGGGATCGTCGGTGTGCTGCAGGCGGCGTTCACGCAGGCCGACATCCCCGCCGCGTCACTGTGGGCGGCGGTGCCCGGCTACGCCGCCCAGCTGCCGTCGCCGAAGGCGGCGATGGCGCTCGTCGAACGGGCGTGCTCGATGATGGGCACCCCGGCGCCGGTGTCGGTACTCGCCGATCAGTCGGTCGAGTACGACGCTCGAATCGCCTCCCTCGTGGCTGACGACGACGACCTGTCCACGTACGTGTCGCGCCTCGAGTCGCTGCTCGACGAGCCCGACCTCGACCCGTCCGACATCGACGGCACCGACGATCTCGACGCCGACGTCGACGAACAGTTCGGCTTCGCCGTCGAGCCGCCCGAAGGCACGTTCGACGTGTCGGATCCGGGCGAGCTGGTTCAGGAAGTCGAGCAGTTCCTGCGCGACCGCGACGAGAGCTGATCGGTCGCCGGAACCCCGATCAACCGGCGCGCCACATCGGGGCGCGGACGGGATCGAAGTCGGTCGGGAACTCCTCGCCGTCGATGGCGGCGAACGCCATCGGCCCCCACCAGTGGGCGCCGGCAGTGCCCGGTGGCAGCGCATCGCGGCCGAACCAGCCGACGTCGGCGGTCTCGAGCGGATGGCCGGCCAGCTCGCCTCCGATCGCCGTGCAATGGAACACGAGCATGTACATCCCGAACCGCGAGAACCCCTTGCGCTGCCCGTCGATCACCGAGAGCACGCGGTGCGGCTCGCACAGGATGCCGGTCTCCTCGGCGACCTCTTTCACCGCCACCTCCGCCGGCGAGTAGCCGACGTCGGCCCATCCCGTCGGGTACAGCCAGATGCCGGAGTCGGCCCGCTGGACGAGCAGCAGCTCACCGCGGTCGTTGCCGACGATGGCGCCGACGGCCACCTTCGGCGTGACGTAGCCGGGAACCCCCTCGCCGATGCTCTCGAGCCACTCCTGCACGAAGTGATCGGTCTCGCGCTCGAACGCGGCATCGTCCTCGAGCTCGGTGGCCGCCGCCTTGATGTCGGCGGCGACGTGGAGCACCTCCTCGAAGCGCTCCTTCTCGTACAGGTTCTGCGTGAACCCGAGGCCGGTCCGGGCGATCGCGGCCAGCGTCTCGCTCCATCGAGCCAGATCACGCGGGTCGAGGTACGCGCGGCAGCCACGTCGGTCCAACCTAGGTGCCGACTCGCGATCAGGTGACGGCGTGGAGGACGGCGCGCACGATCTCGGCGCGGTGGAAGTCGTCGGTCACCAGCTCGCCCGACCACGTCCGGACGTAGAACGTGTCGACCACCTCCATGCCGATCGTCTGCACCGTGGCGTGGCGGATGTCGAGGCCGAGCTCGGCGAGGGCCTTGGTGATGCGGTGGAGGATGCCGATCTTGGTGGGTGCCCTGACCTCCAGCACCGTCGCGTTGCTCGACGCGTCGTCGTGGAACACCACGCTCGGCGGTCCGGGTTGCTGCGCCTGCGTCGCCCGGCGGCGACGATAGGTCTGCGCCCGCTCGGCGAGCCGGGCTTCGATCGCCAGCTCGCCGTTGAGGGCGCGCAGCAGGTCGGCGACGCACCGACTCCCAGTCGAAGTCGTCGTGGGGGACGTCGACGCGGAACTCCGAGGCGGCCATCCCCAGATGCCCGAGCTGCGGCTCGTCCGAGTGTGCCCGCGCGCTGAGCACGTCGAGCCCGTGCAACGACAGCACGCCGGCGACCCGGCTGAACGCACCCGGCAGGTCGGACGTCACGACCGTCACGCGGTCGTCGTCGACTTCGACGCAGGTCTCCGACTCCGCCATCCGCGCCAACGTTTCGGCGTCGGGGAACAGCCGCCACGTCATCTCCTTGACGTCGCCGCCGCCGAGGACGTGACGCACACGGGTCACGAGATCGTCGACCAGCCCTTCCTTCCAAGACCCCCACGCCGACGGGCCGGTCGCCTTCGAGTCGGCCTCGGTGAGGGCATGGAGCAGCTCGAGCACCTCGACCGATCCGACGCTGTCGGCGACGTGTGACAACGTCGCGCTGTCGGTGAGATCGCGCCGCACGGCGACATCGGGCAGCAGGAGGTGATGCTCGACCATGGCGATCAGCACGTCGGTGTCGGCGAGGCCGATGCCGAGCCGGTGGCCGAGGCCGCGGACGACCTCCATCCCGGCCACGGTGTGGTCGCCCTTGTAGCCCTTGCCGATGTCGTGGAACAGCGCGCCGAGCACGAGCAGGTCGGGGTCGCGACACGCGGTCGACCAGTTCGGAGGCGTTGGCCGCCGCCTCCCAGAGGTGCCGGTCGACGGTGAAGCGGTGGTAGGCGTTGCGCTGGGGGCGTGAACGCACCGGCTCCCACTCCGGGATCAGCCGCGTGAGCAGGCCCCGCTGGTCGAGCGCCTCCAGTACCGGCACGGCCCCGTGCCCTTCGAGCAACAGCGCGACGAGCTTGTCGGCGGCGCCGGCGGGCCACGTCGGCGGCCACGGGGGGACGTCGTCGGCGAGGCGGTCGAGCGTGCGGCGCTCGATCCGGCACCCCAGTCGGGCCGCCGCCAACGCGACGCGCAGAACGAGCGTCGGATCGGTCGCCGGATCGGCGCTGGCGCTCAACTCGATCTCGCCGTTGACGCAGATGACGCCCGGGGCGACGCGGTGAGGCTCGCCTCCGAGCGGGCGCTCGAAGCGACCCCACGCCTCGTCGGCGATCCACGCGATCGTTCGGGCGGCGGCGGCCACGTCGGCCATCAGCGCGTCCGCGCTGGCGTACCCGCAGGCGACCGCTGTCGCATCCTGGTCCTCGAGCCGCAGCACGTCGCCCGGCCGGCCCGTGGCGCGATGCAACCCGACCCGCGCGCGCAGCAGCGTCGCGTAGCACTCGTCGAGGGCGGCGGCGTCGCCGGCCGGCAACGCCAATCCGCCATGCGCGGCCCACCACAACGACTGCACGTCGCGCAGGCCGCCGTGCCCGTCCTTGAGATCGGGCTCGAGCGTGTACGCGACCTCGCCGGAGTTGTGCTGGCGCTCCCGAACCCGGATCTGCAGCTCGCCGAGCCAGCGCTTGCGATGCTTCGTCCAGTTGGCGAACCCCGCTTCGATCACCGTCGCCGAAAGCGCTGCGTCGCCGGCGATCAGACGCGCGGTGAGCAGTGCGGTCGCGGTGTCGAGGTCGGTCTTGGCGAGATCGAGCTGGTCGTCGACGCTGCGGACGGCGTGCCCGAGCTTCGATCCGGCGTCCCACAGCGGGTACCAGATGGCGGACGCGAACGCCTCGACGCTGCGCGCCGACGAGTCGTGGACGAGCAGCAGGTCGAGGTCGCTGAACGGGGCCAGCTCGCCCCGCCCGTAGCCGCCGATCGCCAGCAGCGCCACTTTCGGCGTTCCCGGATGTTGCTCGCCCGCGGCATCGTGCAGGCCGACCAGCCACGCGTCGGTCGCCGTGGACAGCGCCCGGCACAGCTCGCGACCGCCGATGGCCATGTCGTCGATCAACGCCTGGCGAGCCGAGGCGCCGGTGCTCGTCCTCATTCCGCCCGAGGGTAGGGCGTGCGCCGATCGGTGCCACGCCTGCACGGATCTACTGACCCGATTCGATGTGCCAAGTCGATGTGCCAAGTCGATGTGCCAAGTCGATGTGATGGGGGCGATCCGGAATGTTCTTCTATCGTGAAGCGGTGACCCACCCGAGCGCGCGCCGATTGCTGTGTCTCGGCGCGGTCGTCGCGGCGGTGGTCGCCTGCAATGGCGACGACGACACCGCGCCGACCACCACCCAGGCCGTCGTGACGACGACCAGCACACCGGCTCGGCCCGACGATGGCGTGCTCGTGATGGGGGTCCTGCTCCCGACCACCGGGCCGGGTGCCACGCTGTTCGGTGAGGGGATGATCGAGGCGATCCAACGCGCGGTGGAGGAGATCAACCAGGCCGGCGGCGTCAACGGTGCCGACGTCGAGTTGATCGACGCCGACGAGGGCGCGACCGCGGCGTCAGCCGCGATCGGCTTCGACATGCTCATCACCGGAGGCGTCGACGCGATCGTCGGGCCGGCCTCTTCGATCGTCGCTCTCAGCGACCTCGACGCTCCCGTCTCCGCCGGCGTCCTGACGTGCTCGCCGACCGCCACCGCGCTGGCCCTCGACAACTATCCCGACAACGGGTTGTTCTTCCGCACGGTCCCGAGCGATTCGCTGCAGATGATGGCCATCGCCAGCATCGCCGAGCGCACCGGCTCGACGTCGATCGCGATCGGCTACCTCGACGATTCGTACGGTCGGGGCCTCGCCGACGCGCTGCGGTCGGCGGTCGGCACGAGTGGTCTGGCCGTCCTCGACCAGGTCGGGTTCAGTGGAGACGACGAGGATCTCGCCGGCGAAGCGGCGACGTTGCTCCAGAACTCACCGAGCGTTGTCGCCATCCTCGGCGATGCCGGCGACGGAACACGTCTGCTCGACGCCGTCGCCCAGGCAACCGCCGATGGGGATCCGCCGACGATCGTGGTGAACGACGCGCTCCGAGACGCGCAGACGCAACAGGTGATCCAGGGACTCCCGCGGGCGTTCCGCGAGCAGATCCGGGGGGTCGCACCGCTGGCGGTCACGCCGAACGACCTTGAGTTGAACGAGCTGTACGCGGCGAACGCCTACGACTGCGTGAACCTGATCGCCCTCGCCGCGATCCAGGCGGGCAGCGTGATCCCGACCAGCATCGCCGCCCAGATGGCATCGGTCAGCTCCGGAGGGTCGCAGTGCCGGAGCTTCGCCGACTGCGCCGAGCGGCTCGGTCGAGGCCTGCAGATCGACTACGAGGGACCCTCGGGCAACACCGAGCTGTCGACGCGAACGGGCGATCCGGCGCGCGCCCGCTTCGAGGAGTTCGAGTTCGACCAGGACGGTCGCGACGAATCGGTGATGACGTTCGAGATCGCGAGCGAATGACCCGCGGCGGGTCGAACGCAGCGCGGCTCAGATCAGCTCGTCGATCATCGCCAGGTAGCCGACGTAGAACGCACCGAACTCGCCGTACAACGCCGACCCCTCGTCGAACCGCATCGTGTACACGACGTCTTTGATCACGTCGGGGCTGATCGCGAACAACGTGACGCCCCACTCGTGATCGTCGAGCCCGGTCGAGCCGGTGACGAGCTGGACGACGCGGCCGGCGAACGTGCGGCCGCTCTTGCCGTGCTCGATCATCATGTGGTGACGGTGGTCGAACGGCGTCGCGTACCAGTTGGCGTGGGCCTCGCGCTTCTTGCTCATCGGGTAGAAGCAGAACGCGTTCATCCCCTGCGGCGGAAGGTTCGGGTACAGGCGCGACTGCAGCATCTCGGCCGGCATCCCCTTCGCGTACTCGCTCACCTCGGTGATGCTGACGTAGCTGTCGACGACATCGAGCCCGGCTGACTGCAACGCCGTCTGCAGTTGGCGCAGCGCCCGCAGGTCGGGGCTCAGCGCCATCACCGCCAGATCGCACTTGTGACCGACGATCGCTGCCGTCAGCACCTGGCAGTCGTTGGCCTCGGCCGACTTCACGGCGGCAACGACGGCCTCGCGATCGACCGTCGGCGACGGCTTGCAGAACAGATGGACGACGCAGAGACCAGTGTCGAGACGCATGTCGTCAGGCTACCGACGGTGCTCCCGACCGACCCGTCGGTCTCCCAGCTCAGGGCGGCCGTCTACGTGGCGAGGCGCTCGGGCGCGTACACGTTGAACCGATCGCCGCGGACGAACCCGGCGAGCACCAGGTTGGCCCGTCGGGCGGCGTGCACGGCGAGCGACGTGGGTGCGCTGACGGCGACGAGCGTGCCGAAGCCGCCGGCCCACGCCTTCTGCACCATCTCGACGCTCGCCCGGCCACTCACGAACAGTCCGCGACCGATCGCCGGGAGCTGGCCGGCAAGGAGCATCGCGCCCACCACCTTGTCGACTGCGTTGTGTCGACCGACGTCCTCGCGGGTGAGCAACACGTTGCCGTCGCGGTCGAAGGCGGCCGCGGCGTGCACCGCCCCGGTGGCCGCGAACAGGTCTTGCGTTTCGGCGACCCGCCGCGGCATCGACGCCAGCACGTCGAGCGCCATCAGCGGCTGCGGCGGCATCGGAGCCATGCGCTCGCACATGTCGTCGAGTTGGTCGCTGCCGCACCATCCGCAGCTCGACGACGTGATGCCGAGGCGTGGTGTGGGCGTCGGAGCCCGACCGCCGGTCTCGACCGTCACGGCGTTGAACTCGGTCTCGGTGGCCGTGCCGGTCGCGCAATACCTGACACCGAGCACGAGGGCGTCGCCGAGCAGCCCCTCGGTGTGGCAGAAGCCGACCGCCAGCTCGTAGTCGTTGCCGGGCGTACGCATCGTCGTCGACACCACCGTGCCGTCGAGCTGGATCGTCATCGGCTCCTCGACGATCAGATCGTCGGGCGCCCGCTGCACGCCGCCGGCGGTCACCTTCGTGACGATGAGCCGTTCGGTGCGCTTGCGGATCACGGCATCAGGTTACGGAACACGGCCGCTGCACGCGCCGGTGCGGCGGCGTCGAGGTGCAGGAACAGCGAGGGCTCGACCACCTCCAGCTCGAGCAGTACCGGGCCGTCGCCGGTCGGCAGCAGGTCGACCCGCGCGTAGGCCGTCGCCGGCAACGCGGCGACGATCCGTTCGGCAAGGGCGAGCTCCGCCGGCGACGGCGTCGCGGCGGCGGTCTGCTCCCTGGCGAACATGCCTTGATGTCCTTCGCTGGCTTCCCACTCGACGGGCGACGGCCAGGATCGGTTCCTTACGGAACGCATGGCTGAAGACGCCGCCGATGAACACCATGCCGGTCTCACCGTGTGCGTCGATCGCCGACACGTATTGCTGCACCATCGCGACCGAGCCCCGAGCGTGGAGGAGGTCGATGTGTTCGTGGGCGCCGGTGGGATCGTCCTCGAACCGACGGACGCCGATCGAGCCGGCGCCGACTGCTGGCTTCACGACGATGTCGCCTGCACACGGCGCAAGCTCGTCGCCGGCACCCACGATCTGCGTCGGCACGATCGGGATGCCGCTTGCCGCCAGCTCGAGGAGGTACCGCTTGTCGACGTTCCACTCGATGAGCTGCGGTGGATTCCACAATGCCGACACCGCGGCGACAGCTCGCGCCCAGTCCAAGAACTGGTCGAGGTGGGCGTGGTAGTCCCATGTCGAACGGATCACGACCGCCCCGAACACCGACCAGTCGACGGTGGGATCGTCCCACGTCACGATCCGAGCCTCGGGTAGCTCGGCGCGGAGCAAGGGCAGATCGGTATCGAGCTGCGTGGGCCGCCGGACGACGTGACGAGAGCGAGCACATGCCGAGGGTACGCTCGCCCACCATGGCCGAGCCCAGCACAGTCCGACTGATCGCCGCCGAGTTCGCCGGAACGACCATCGTGATGCTCGGAGGGCCAGGTCTGATCGTCCTGGGCGGCGGCTCGATCGGCACGCTCGAGGCGGCCCTCGGCTTCGGCGTCGCGATGGCGATCGCGATCGGCGTGATCGGCGCCGTCGCCAACCCGATCCTCAGCCTGGCGCTGTATCTGGCCAGGCAGATCACGCCGCGTGAAGCGATCAGCGACTGGATCGGACAGTTCCTCGGCGGGATCTTCGGCGCCGCGATCATCTTCGGCATCAACGACACCAACCGGGTCCCATCCGCCGCCAACGGCTGGGACCACAGCGGGTTCGCCGAGCTGGGCAGCGTGCTCGCGGCCGAACTCGTGTTGTCCGTCGTGGTCGTGATCGTGCTGCTGTCAGCCGTCAGCCAAGGGCTGTCGACGAGCTCGGTGGCGGCGTTCACCGGTGGCGCCTATGCGCTGGCGATGCTGTTCCTGTTGCCGATCGACGGCGGCGGTGTGAACCCGGCGCGCAGCCTCGGGTCGGCGATCTTCGCCGACACCGACCCCAACGCCCTCGGCCAGGTGTGGGCGTTCATCCTCGTCCCCTTGATCGGCGCGGTCGGCGGGCTCGTGCTGTGGCTGCTGATCGACGACGCGACGATCGACGACACGGTGTTCGACGACACGTTCGTCGAGGCCGCCTCCGACACCGTCACCGGCGACCACTGAGCATTCCCCGATCGACGCGCACGGTGGTCGTACGCTCGCGTCATCACGACCCGACAACCGAAGGGGTTGGTTGGCATGGCAGCAGGACGACAAGCCCATCAATAGCGGCCGGATCATGGCGGCAGAGCTCGTGGGCACCGCTGTGTTGGTGATGGGCGGACCCGGGCACGGCCATCCTCGCCCCCGGCATCGGGCAGCTCGGCGTGGCACTCGCGTTCGGCCTCTCGCTGCTCGTGATGGCGTACGCGATCGGTCCGGTCAGCGGCTGCCACATCAATCCGGCCATCACGCTCGGGATGCTGCTGACGAAGAAGATCGACACCGGCCGGGCGGTCGTGTCGTGGATCGGACAGGTGATCGGCGGCATCATCGGCGCCCTGATCATCCTCCTGATCGCCACCAGCCGGGACGGTTTCGAACGCGGTGGGTTCGCCGCCAACGGATGGGACCGCGACGGCTTCAGCAGCCTCGGCGCGGCGATCCTCGTCGAGATCGTCTTCACCGCGCTCTTCGTCTGGGTCGTGCTCACGACGACGACCAGCCGCTTCCCGTGGGGGATCGGCGGCATCGTCGCTGGCCTCGCCTTGACGCTGATCCACCTCGTGACCATCCCGGTCGACAACACGAGCGTGAACCCCGCTCGCAGCCTGGCGACGGCGATCTTCGCCGACACCGACCCGAACGCGCTCGGTCAGGTCTGGGTGTTCATCATCTTCCCGCTGGTCGGGTCGGTGCTGGGCGTGCTGGTGTATCTCCTCATCGACGACGAGACCAATCTCGAGGACACGATGCTCGACTCTGGTGCGATGCGCGCCGCCCGGGACGCTGCCACCAAGGGCGGCAACAAGGCGGTCGGCGCGATCGACGACGTCACCGACTGAAACCCGAAAACCCCTCGGTTCTGTCTGCTTGAAACGCGCTGTCCGGCAATCTGAAGCAGACAGAACGGAGGGGTTGGGACGGGAGGGGTGACGCGAACGAGCCCGGGCGCGTCGGCCCGGGCTCGTTCGGTGATCGAGTCTGGTTGGACTCAGAAGTCCATGTCACCGCCGCCGCCCGGCATGCCGGCAGCTTCCTTCTCCGGCTTGTCGGCCACGACGGCCTCGGTGGTGAGGAACAGGGCCGCGATCGAGGCTGCGTTCTGCAGCGCCGAGCGGGTCACCTTGGCGGCGTCGATGACGCCGAGCTTGACGAGGTCCTCGTACTCGCCGGTGGCGGCGTTGAGTCCCTCGGCTCCGGTGAGGTCACGGACCCGCTGCACCACGACGCCACCCTCGAGACCGGCGTTCTCGGCGATCTGCTTGAGCGGGGCCTCGAGCGACTTGGCGACCAGCCGGGCGCCGGTGGCCTCGTCGCCGTACAGGGAGTCGGCAACCTTGAGCACCGCGGCCTGCGAGCGCAGGAGCGCCACGCCACCGCCGGGCACGACACCTTCTTCGATGGCGGCCTTGGTGGTGGACACGGCATCTTCGATGCGGTGCTTCTTCTCCTTGAGCTCGACCTCGGTGGCCGCGCCGACCTTGAGGACGGCGACGCCGCCGGTCAGCTTGGCGAGGCGCTCCTGGAGCTTCTCGCGGTCGTAGTCGGAGTCGGTGTTCTCGATCTCGGCCTTGATCTGGTTGATGCGGCCCTTGATGTCGTCTTCCCCACCGCCACCTTCGACGATCGTCGTCTCGTCCTTGGTGATGATGATCCGCTTGGCGGTGCCGAGCAGGTCGAGCGTGACGTTCTCGAGCTTGAGCCCGACTTCCTCGCTGATGACCTGGCCACCGGTGAGGATCGCCATGTCCTGCAGCATCGCCTTGCGCCGCTCGCCGAAGCCGGGGGCCTTGACGGCAGCCGACTTGAACGTGCCGCGGATCTTGTTGACGACCAGCGTGGCGAGGGCCTCACCCTCGATGTCCTCGGCGACGATCACCAGCGGCTTGCCCGACTGCATGACCTTCTCGAGTGCGGGCACGAGGTCGCGCACCGACGAGATCTTCGAGCTGACGAGCAGCACGTAGGCGTCGTCGAGCGAGGCCTCCATGCGCTCGGGGTCGGTGACGAAGTACGGCGAGATGTAGCCCTTGTCGAAGCGCATGCCCTCGACGAGGTCCATCTCCATGCCGAACGTCTGGCTCTCCTCGACGGTGATCACACCGTCCTTGCCGACCTTGTCGATCGCATCGGAGATCATCGCCCCGATCTCCGGGTCGGCGGCCGAGATCGACGCCACGTTGGCGATGTCGGTCTTGTCGTCGCTGACGTCCTTCGACTGCGCCTTGATCGACTCGACGGCGGCCTCGACGGCGGCCTCGATGCCCTTCTTGAGGCTCATCGGGTTGGCACCGGCGGCCACGTTGCGCAGTCCCTCGCGCACCATCGCCCAGGCCAGCACCGTCGCCGTGGTCGTGCCGTCACCGGCGACGTCGTCGGTCTTCTTGGCGACCTCTTTGACGAGCTCGGCGCCGATGCGCTCGTATGGGTCCTCGAGCTCGATCTCCTTGGCGATCGAGACTCCGTCGTTGGTGATCGTGGGAGCGCCCCACTTCTTCTCCAGCACGACGTTGCGGCCCTTCGGGCCAAGCGTGACACGTACGGCATCAGCGAGCTTGTTCATGCCCGCTTCGAGTCCGCGACGAGCCTCCGCGTCGAAAGCAATCTGTTTCGCCATCTACATGTCCTCCGTTGGACGTCTACGCCATCATGAGCGGTGAGCACTCGACTCGGTCGAGTGCTAGCACTCTACAAGCGAGAGTGCTAACCGGCAAACGCTCACCCGGTTCTGTCTGCTTCAGCCGAGCCCACGGGCAATCTGAGGCAGACAGATTGGGGGGTTGGGTCGGTCAGCCGCCGGCGACGGCGGGGATGATCGAGACGGTGATGCCGTCGGCGACCTTGGTGTCGAGGCCGTCGAGGTAGCGCACGTCGTCGTCGTCGACGAACACGTTCACGAACTTGCGCAACCCGCCGTCGTCGTCGAGCAGGCGGTCGCGGAAGCCGGGGTGGGTCGCTTCGAGGGCGGCGATCACGTCGGACAGCGAGCCCGACTCGAGCTCGACCTGCTTGGCGCCGCCGGACAGCGGGCGGAGCGTGGTGGGGATGCGCACGGTGACGGCCACGGTCGAAATCCTAGCGTCGAAACCTTACCGACGTGGTCAGGTATGTTCGAGGCGTCGCTCCCCGCTCGGCGCCGGCCGGGGCGGCAGTAGCGTCGCCGCGATGCGCGTCGTCGCCGCGGTCGACAAGTTCCGGGGCACCGCGTCGGCCGCCGAGGTGGCCGCCGCGATCGGGCACGCGTGCTGGGAGCTCGGTCACGATTGCGAGGAGATCGCCCTGGCCGACGGCGGCGAGGGGCTGCTCGACGTGCTCGGCGGACCGAACCGCCGCACCGTCGTGACGGGCCCCCTCGGCGACCCGGTCGAGGCCGAATGGCGGCTGCACCGCGGCACGGCGATCATCGAGATGGCGCGCACGAGTGGGCTCGTCCTCGCCGGCGGCGCAGAGGGCAACGACCCGATGGGCGCCACGACCACCGGTGTCGGTGAGCTCATCGATCGGGCCCTCGACGCCGGGGCGGGCCGGATCATCGTCGGCCTCGGTGGATCGGCCACGACGGACGGCGGACTCGGCGCGCTGCGAGCGATCCACGCCCCGGCCCGCCTGCGGGGTGTCGTGCTGCTCGTCGCCTGCGACGTCACCACGCTGTTCGTCGACGCGGCCAGGGTGTTCGGGCCCCAGAAGGGCGCCACGCCGGCCCAGGTCGCGTTGTTGACGCGCCGCCTCGAGCGCCTCGATCAGATGTACCGCGAGGAGTTCGGCGTCGACGTCTCCACGATCCCGGGGAGCGGGGCCGCGGGTGGACTCGCCGGGGCGCTGGCGGCGCTCGGCGGGCGCCTGGCGCCCGGGTTCGAACTGGTGGCCGACGAGGTCGACCTCTCCGATCGGCTGGAGGGCGTCGACCTGGTCATCACCGGCGAGGGCCACCTCGACGAGCAGAGCTTCGAGGGCAAGGTGGTCGGCGGTGTCGCTGCGTACGCGACCGAGGCGGGTGCGGCCGTGCACGCGATCGTCGGCGATGCCGACGAGGACGCCCGGCGGCGCATCCCCACGACCACGCTCGTCGAACGGTTCGGGCTCGAGCGCGCCGAACGCGAACCGCTGTGGTGCATCGAGCAGACCGCGCTGGCGGTGATGACCGACCGCTGGCCGGCCGCCTGAGCGACGACGGATTGGACTGGGTGTAGGGCCCGAGTCAGGGCGCGGTCGTCGACCCCGTGGTGTCGCCGGCCACCGGCGGAGAGGTCTCGCCGGTCGCGGTGGTGTCAGCGGTCGTCGAGACCCCCGTCAGCTCGTCGAGCGTCTTGCCGGCCTTGTCGATGCCGAGCATCACGAGCACGCCCGCGCCGGCCAGCTCGCCCGACTCGGTGGGCGCCGGGACGGCGACCGCCGCGATCGAGTCGACACCGCCGAGCGAGCGGGCGACGGAGCCGGCGACCGCCTCGGCGTTCGGCACCGCCGGGTCGAAGTAAACGACCGTGGCGTCGAGCTGGCCGACCGAGGCTGCCTTGTTCGTCGGCTCGCCCATCGTGTAGCCGACCACGCCGAGCGCACGCGACATCTGGGCCGCCGATCCGTTGACGTTGCTGGCGTTGGCGACGACCACGGTGACGGCCGGGTCGAGCACGAGCGGCGGCTGGGTGGTCGTGGTAGTGCCCGGAAGTGTGGTGACGCTCCCGATCGTGGTCACGGCGGCGGAATCGGTGGGCAGCGTCGTGCCCGTCGCCCCCTCGCCGACGTCGCCGTCGTCGTCGTCGTTGATCGAACGCAGGATCAAGAACCCGGCCACGACCGCGACGACCGCCAGCACGATGGCCAGCGCACCGCTGGCCGGGGCGCCGCCGTCGCCGGCTCGTGGACGTCGTCCAACTGGTCCCGGCCCGGAGCCCTCAGGTACGTCGGTGCTCATGTGTTTGCGCCTCCCTGCCCATCCGTGCCGGTCTCCAGCCGTTGACGGCGCCGCCGAAGGCGTTGCCGCTGCAACCGACGCACCACGAGCGGATCGTGATCCATCGCCCCAGGCTGTGCGACCAGATCGTTCAGCTCGGCATAGTAGTCGTCGGCCGAACACTGGAATCGCGCGCGGATCAGTGCATCTTTCGGCTCGTCGTGGTTCCACCACGTGCGTTCGAACTCGAGCATGGCCTGATGGCGTTCGCTGATCACGCTCGACAGCTTCGCCGTCCTGGTAGGTGCGACACAAGGACCCTCGCGTTGTCTCACGTATCGTTCGACCAATGGATCCGCTCGACCACCGTCCATTCCTGATCGGTGTCGCGGGCGGTTCGAGCTCCGGCAAGACGACGATCGCGGAACGCCTGGTCGAGCTCACCGGGGTCGATCACCTGTCGCTGATCAAGCTCGACTCCTACTACGTCGAGCGTCACGGTGAGACGATCGAGGAGCGCCGGATGGCCAACTACGACCATCCCGACGCGTTCGACTGGCCGTTGATGAACGACCACCTGGCCGCGCTCGTGGCCGGGGCATCGGTGCCGGTGCCGGTGTACGACTACGCCATCCACGACCGCTCGGTGGAGGTGCGCGTCGTCACCCCGGCTCGGATCGTCGTGGTCGAGGGGATCCTCGTGCTGTGGGAGCCGGTCCTGCGCGAGCGCTTCGATCTCAAGATCTTCATCGACACACCGGCCGACCTGCGCCTGATCCGCCGCCTCCGCCGCGATGTCGCCGAGCGTGGACGCACACCCGAGAACATCATCGATCAGTACCTCACGACGGTGCGACCCAGCCACGAGCGGTTCATCGAGCCGAGCAAGCGCTACGCCGACGTGATCATCCCCGAAGGTGGCCTGAACCGACCCGCGATCGAAGTGCTGCTCGCCCGCATCCGCGAGCTCGCCTTCTCACCGGAGCGCGCCGAGCTCGGCACCTAGCGAACGCGATCCGCGCAGTCGAGGATCACGTCGGCGGCGAACGACGCGTCGTCGAGGTCGGTCTTCCAGGACGACACGCTGATCCGCATCGCCGTGGCGCCGTCCCACTGGGTCGGCCCACACCAGATCCGCCCGTCGGACTGGATCTCGGCGAGCAACGCCTCGGTGGTCGGTCCATCCACCAGCCGCACGAGCACCTGGTTCAGCACCACCTCGTTGAGGATCGTGAACCCGCCGGCGCGCAGGCGCTCCGCGATCGTCGCCGCCGCGTCACAGGCGCGTGGTGACCAGATCGGCCACGCCGCGCCGGCCGAGTGTCCGCAGCACCGACCACACCTCGACCTGGCGCGCCCGCTGCGACGACTGTGGTGTGTGGTGCATCGCCTCGAAGCCACCGCCGGGCGGTAGGTACCCGGCTGCCGCCGAGAACGTGCGGCGCAGGTCCTCGGGCCGGCGAACGAAGGCGATGCCGCAGTCGTAGGTGACGTTCAACCACTTGTGCCCGTCGGTGGCCCACGAGTCGGCCCGGTCGAGGCCGGCGACGAGATGGGCGCGGCTCGGATCGGCGAGCGCCCACAGGCCGAACGCCGCGTCGACGTGCATCCAGCCCGACCGTTCCGCCAACCAATCGGCGATCTCGTCGAACGGGTCGAACGCGCCGGTGTTGACCTCGCCTGCCTGGGCACACACCAGTACCGGCCCGTCGACGTCGGGCAGCAGTTCGGCGCGCAGCCGTCCCTGCTCGTCGGCCGGAACCACGACGACCCGCGTCCGGCCGAGCCCCACGAGGCCGAGCGACTTCGACAACGTGGAGTGGGCGCGCTCACCGACGACCACCGTGATCTCGGGCGCGCCGAACAGTCCGTCGGACTGGACGTCCCAGCCCAGTCGGGCGAGCAACGCATCCCGTGCTGCAGCGAGACACGACGCGTTGGCAACGGTGGCACCCGTGACGAACGCGACCGCCGTGTCGGCGGGGAGGTGGAGCAGGTCGACCAGCCACCCCCGTACGACGTCGTGGAGCTTGGCCGCCACTGGCGACATCACCGGCAGCGCCCGTTCTGGTCCCACGTGCTCACCAACCACGAGGTCCCCAGGGCGACCGGATACGTGGCGCCGTTCACGAACCCGAAGTACCGGCGTCCGGCCGTCGCCACGGTGGCCGGGCTCCCCACGTCGTGCAGCAGGCGGAGCGTCGCCAACTCGTCCGCCCCGCCGTCGGCGAGTGGTTCGTCGAAGGCAGCCAGGGCGGCCAACGCCTCACCGTCGGGAGCGACGCGCCGGTCGTCGACCGACGACGCGTACTCGCCGGCCATCGCGCTCGCCACCCGCAGAAGTTCGTCCATCGCCCCAGCCTGCCCGTCGAGGACATGCCCCGCCAGGTGGTATCGCTACCGGCGACCGCCGACGGACTGTCAGGCGGCGCAGTCGGCGCACTTGCCGTAGATGTCGATCGCGTGGTGGCGCGGCGAGAAGCCTTCCGCCCGGGCGACGCCGTCGAACGCCGAGTCGAGTGAACGCTCGAGGCGGGCGTTGAGGGTGATGTCGCGAATCAGCCCGCAGTTCTCGCAGATGAGATGGTGGTGGTGCTCGGTGAGATCCTCCGCCAGCTCGTAGTGGGCGTGCTCGGCGCCGTGCACGAGACGGCGGACGATGCCTGCCTCCTCCATGATCGACAGGTTGCGGTAGGCCGAGCTCTGGGCGAGCGACGGTTGGTCGGCGAGCAGCTCCGGCAAGGTGACCGGACCCGCGGCCGCGACGAGCGCGTCGAGAATCCGGCGGCGTCCGGTGGTGTACCGCTGCTCGCGCTCCGACAGCCGCTCGCGCACGATGCGGTGGAGTTCGACGTTGCTCCCCATCGGAGCCATCACGCTCCGAACGCGCCTGGCCCTCCTCGGTGGGCAGGTGGTGCGCGCCGTCGATGTGATCGTGGTCGCTCCCGTCGTGAACGCCGTGGCCATGGTCGTCGACGAGCACCGCGGTGGTCTCGTCGAGTCGGAGCACGCGTCCTCCGAACGCCTGTGCCAACAGGTCGGCTCGCAGCACGTCGGTCGGTGACCCGGCAGCCACGATCTCGCCGGCGAGCAGAACGACACGTTCGGCGCGGCGGGCCTCTTCGAGATGGTGGGTCGAGTAGACGACGGCCGAGCCGCTGGCGACCTCTTTGCCGATGACCCCCAGGATCGTGTGCTGGCTCGCCAGGTCGAGCCCGGTGATCGGCTCGTCGAGCAGCAGCAGCCGGGGGGAGCCGATGAGGGCCTGGGCGACGAGGACCCGCTGGCGCTGCCCGCCGGACAACGCACCGAACGCCCGCCGGCGCAGATCGGCGACCTCCAGACGCTCGGCGATGGCGTCGAGCTCGGCGCGCTGTTCGGACCCCATGCGCCGAACGAGCGGCCGACCGCGGTAGGTCCCCATCCGCAGCACCTCCTCGACCATCAGCGGCAACCAACGGTGGTGCCCGTGCTGCTGGGCGACGAATGCAACGCCGACGCCGTCGGCGCGCCAGACCCGGCCGTCGGATGGAGCGAGCAGACCGGCGAGCAGCTTGAGCAGTGTGCTCTTACCGCTGCCGTTGGCGCCCACCAACGCAACCGACGACGACGCGCTCGAGCGTCAGGTCGGTTGGCGCGAGCGCGATCACGTCTCCGAAGCGCACCGACGCACCGGTCAGCCGGGCCAGGTCTTCCTCGTGCCCGTTCGCCGGTGTCTTGTTCATGGGAATGACTCCCAGTATAGTTTTGAGCTCAACACGAATCAACAGGGCGAACAGCAGGAAGGCCGACAATGCAGCTGCCCACCACGCAGCGATGGCATCGCACCGCACTCGCGCTCGCGACAGGGCTGCTCACCGTCGTCGCCGCCTGCGGCGACGACTCCACGAACGGGCCGACCGACGCCGGCGGCACGGTGATCGTCGCCACCACCAGTGTCTGGGCCGACGTCGCCGCCAACCTGGCGTGCGACGGGCTCGCCGAGATCGAAACCGTCATCCCGATCGGCGGCGACCCGCACTCGTTCGAGCCATCGCTGCAGGACCGGGAGGTGCTCGAGAACGCCGATCTGATCGTGGCCAACGGTCTGCTGCTCGAGGAATCACTCGCGGACACGATCGACGCGGCCGAGCAGCACGGCACACCGGTGTTCCGTTTCGCCGATCACATGACCCCACTCGACGCCGACGATGCCACTCACGACGACGCCACGCACGACGATGATGGCGAGGACGACGGCCACGAGGGCGGCGATCCGCACGTCTGGTTCGATCCGACTCGCGTCGCGGCCGCGTTACCGGCGCTGCGCGACGCGCTCGTCGAACGAGCGGGGCTCGACGCCGGTCGCGTCGACGCCTGCCTCGACGAATACCAATCGGCCATCGCCGCCACCGACACCGACATCGCCGCGCTCGTGGACACGATCCCGGCCGATCGGCGCAAGCTGGTCACGAACCACGAGGCGCTCGGCTACTTCGCCGACCACTACGGTTTCGAGGTGCTCGGCGCCGTGATCCCGTCGCCGTCGACGCTCGCCGAAGCGAACCCCGCCGACCTCCAGGCGCTGCTGGATCTCGTGGAGCAAGCCGGTGTCCCCGCCATCTTCACCGAGGCCCAGCACTCGAGCGTCGACGCCGATGCCCTCGCCGAGGCGATCGGTGACGTCGAGGTGGTCACGCTGTTCACCGACTCGCTCGGACCGGCCGGGTCGGGCGCCGACACCTACCTCGGTCTGCTGGCGACCGACGCCGGACTGATCGTCGACGCACTGTCGTGATGTGGCTCACCGACCCGTGGGCGTGGTGGGTCGAACCGTTCGTCGACAACGTCTTCATGCGTGACGCGCTCGTTGCCGGCCTGCTCACGGTCATCACGACATCGATGGTCGGCACGTGGGTCGTGCTGCGCGGCATGACGTTCCTCGGCGATGCGCTCGCCCACGGCGTGCTCCCCGGCATCGCGATCGCGTTCATCGCCGGCCACAGCACCACCGTCGGGGCGCTGATCGCGGCCGGCGCGATGGTCGGCGGGATCAGCCTGATCCGGTCGCACAGCCCGCTCCCCGACGACGCCTCGATCGGCGTGCTCTTCGTCGGGTTCCTCGCCCTCGCCGTCGTGATCATGTCGACCCAACGGGCGTCGTACACGGGAGATCTCAACCGGTTCCTGTTCGGAT
Source organism: Ilumatobacteraceae bacterium (assembly GCA_963776935.1). Classification (GTDB taxonomy): domain Bacteria; phylum Actinomycetota; class Acidimicrobiia; order Acidimicrobiales; family Ilumatobacteraceae; genus JALOLG01. The sequence continues at coordinate 42,521 of CAVZOP010000008.1, forward strand.
CGGTCGCGGGCGTGACCGGCGACGACATCACGCGCCAGGCGATCGCGGCCGCGATCGCGGTCGGCGGAGTGATCGTGTTCTACCGCGCGTTTCTCGTGATGACGTTCGACGAGACGCTCGCCCAGCTGCTCGGGCTCCGCCCTCGGCTCGCCAACGCGGCGATGCTGGCACTCGTCGCGATCGCCATCGTGTCGTCGTTCGAGTCGGTCGGGAACCTGCTCGTGTTCGCGTTCCTCGTCGCACCGCCGGCTGCGGCGAGCCTCATCGGTCGCCGGGTCCCGACCATCATGGTGATATCGGTCGGCCTCGGTTCCCTCGCAGCTGTCGTCGGACTGCTCGTCAGTTGGCACCACAGCACGGCGGCCGGGGCGACGATGGCGCTGACGTCGGTCGTCGTGTTCTTCGTCGTCCTGACGACTACGAGCGTCGTCCGCGCCGCCAGGTCGCACGGGCACGCCCCGCACCGAGCGAGCAGACCGACCCACCCGGCCCACCCGATCCACTGACGAGCACTCGGGCACGAGCCCTAGGATCAGCAGGCGTCCGGCGACGACGTGAAGGGGACGCCTGTCAATTCGACATTCCCCTCAACCGTCCGACTCGTCAGACGACGGTCAGTTTGACGTCGATGTTGCCGCGCGTGGCGTTCGAGTACGGGCACACCTGGTGGGCCTTCTCGACCAGCGCCTCGGCCGTCGCCCGGTCGAGGTTCGGCGCGTGGACGTCGAGCTCGACCGCCAGCCCGAACCCGCCGCTCGGGATCTGACCGATGCTGACCGAGGCCGAGACCTCGGTGTCGGTGACATCGAGCTTGTCGGCGCCGGCGACGAACTTGAGCGCCGAGTGGAAGCAGGCGGCATAGCCAGCCGCAAACAACTGCTCGGGGTTGGTGGCGCCGCCCGCGCCGCCCATCTCCTTGGGGATTCGAACATCGAAGTCGAGGATCCCGTCGTCGGAACGTGTGTGTCCATTGCGCCCATCGCCGGTGGCGTGTGCGGTCGCGGTGTAGAGCGGCGTCATCGGATCCTCCCTGCTGGATCGTGTGAGATCGTGAACCGATCGTCGACGCAGATCATCGCATCGACCGACGACGCGCGCCCACTGCCCGCGGCGATCTCCGCCGAGCATGTTTGGCCAGCAGTAGGGTTGTCCAACCATGTCGAACGAACCGTCAGACCGTTCCGACGCGGCGCCGGATCCGATCGACGCCACACTGCGCGCCGAACTCGACCACGCGCAGGCGAACCTCGCCCGGCTCGAGGCCGAGTACGCCGAGTTGCTCGCCGATCCCGGTGTCATCCTCGAAGATCGCGACTCGACACGCCGCTTGCTGGAGGCCGCGCGTGTCACCGCCGCGGCCGCGACGCCGTGCGATGGCACGCTTCGAGGACGGCACCTATGGTCAGTGCGCGCGCTGCGGGGGTGCGATCGCGCCGGAGCGCCTCGAGGCGATTCCCGACGCCGAGACCTGCGTGTCCTGCTCGCGCTGAGCCGGTCACGTCGGGCGACGCCTGGTCAGTCGAGCGGGGCGGCATCGCGTTCCAAGGCCGCGCTACGAACCGGGAGGGCGTGTCCCAGGAGCTGGCCGGCGGTGACACCGTCCACCGCCTCGTTGAACCAGAAGCCCTGCGCACCGCGACAGCCCATCGCGCGGCAGGAGCTCGAGCTGGGCCTCGGTCTCGACCCCCTCGGCGACCACGTCGACACCAAGTGCCCGGCCCATCTCGAGGATGACCCGCACCAGCTCCGTCGTGCGCGGATCGACGTCGAGGTCGCGGATGAACGACCGATCGATCTTCAAACCGTGGATCGGGAAGCGATGCAACGCGTGGAGCGATGACATACCCGTACCGAAATTGTCGATCTGGAGGTCGATCCCGGCCGCGTGGAGCGCCTGGATGATGCCCTCGGCGACGTCCGGATTGCGCACGATCACTCCGGCGGTGATCTCGAGCGTCAGGTTGGCCGGCGTGAGGCGGTGGCGCCGGAGGCAATCGAGGATGTGGGGGAGCAGGCTGGTGTCCCAGAACAGGCGATGGGAAACGTTGACGCTCACGTTCACGGCGCCTTCGTACGTCCCCTGCCATTGCGCGATCTGGCGGCACACCTCGTCGACGATCCACCGCTCGAGCCTGACCATCAGACCGGTCTCCTCCATGGCGGGCAGGAACTCGACGGGGGGCACCAGACCGAGCTCGGGATGACGCCAACGCACGAGCGCCTCGAAGTGGTCGGTGCCGGTGTTGTCGAAGTCGACGATCGGCTGATAGTGCACCTCGAACTGTCGGCGGTCCATCGCCGTGCGGAGCTCGGCCTGCAATCCCAGGCGGGTGATCATCCCGGCGTGCATGCCGGCGTCGAACACGGCGAACGAGCCGCGGCGCAGTGACTTGGCGTGGTACATCGCGATGTCGGCATCGCGCAGCACGTCCTCGGCGTTCGTGTGCCCGCGTCCGCTCATCGCGATGCCGACGCTGGCCGTCACCGCGACTTCGTGGCCTTCCAGCTCGATGGGCTCGGCCAGGCTCGCCTGCATCCGCTCCACCAGCGGTGCGACGCCGCCCGGATCGATCGCGTGGAGCAACACCGCGAACTCGTCACCGCCGAATCGCGCCGCCAGGTCGGTCTCCCGGAGGCCGGCGCGTAGCCGTTCGCCGATCTTCGCCAGGAACCGGTCGCCGACGTGATGACCGAGCGAGTCGTTCACGAGCTTGAAACCATCGAGGTCGAGGAACACCACCGCATAGCGCAGCTCTGGTGAGCGGCGCGCCTGGGCGATCGTCAGCGTCAACCGCTCGAGGAACAACTTGCGGTTGGGCAGCCCCGTCACCTCGTCATAGAGAGCACCCTGTCGGAGCTGCTCCTCGAGCTGCTTGCGGGGCTCGCTGTCGTGGATCGATCCGACGATTCGCACGGCTGTCCCATTCGGCGGCCCGACGGGCAACGCCCGGCACGAGATGCAACGGAAGCTCCCGTCGGCGCTGCGGATGCGGTGCTCGAACAGGACCGGTTCGACCTTGCGAACCGCCGTCCGCAGCTCGTGGCGGACCCGTTCGAGGTCGTCGGGGTGCACGGCGTCGAACCACACGTCCTGCCCGGCGGTGCCACCGCGGTACTCGTGGCCGAGCATCTGCATGCATCGTCCGGAGTAGTAGATGGTGTCGGTCGTGAGATCCCAGTCCCAGAGGCCGTCGTCGGTGGCAAGCGCCCACAGGCTGTAACGCTTCTCGCTCGTGCGCACGCTTTCGAGCAGGGCCTGTTGCTCGAGCGCGGCCGTCAGCAGCGCGGCCCATTGGTTGTGCGTCTCGCGCCCGTTGGCCGACAATGCATCGACCTCGCCGGTCACGGCGAGCAGACCGAAGTCGCGGCCGCGCACGTTCACGGGCACGACGATCGTGACCTCGTTCGCCTCCGGCTCGGCCAGCTCGATCAGGCTCGACGGCGGGAACTGTTCGACGCCGCACGTCGTGCCGAGCACGCCCGACAGTGCCGCGTCCGGGTCGTACGCACCGACGATCTGTAGGCGTCCGTTCGAGGGATCGCCGTCCCAGAGCGCCAGGCACGCCCCGCGGACGTCGGTCGCGGCGAGCCATTCGAGGCTTCTCGGGTCGGCTCGCTCGTGGTCGAGCAGCTGGATGCCGATCTCGTACTGCTCGCGCATGGAGTTCTCACGACGCGTCGTCCGCTCGAACCGCATCCGTGCCTCATCACGCCAGAATCCGGCTCCACCGTCGGGCGCCATGGCGCCGTCCTCGCCAGAACATCCGCATGATCCGCGGGGGACGAACTCCGATGGCGACAGGTGGGCGCGATGCTCGACGTCGTCGCCACGGAGCTGCGCCAGCACCAGCCGTGCCGCCGCTGCACCGATCTCGTCGTACGGTTGGCGCACGGTCGAGAGCGTGGGCTCGGTATAGGTGCCGTCTTCGAGCCCGTCGAATCCCACGACCGCGACATCGCCAGGTACGTCTACGCCCAGCTCGGCAAGTTGCGCCAGGCAGCCGATCGCATTGCGATCCGTTGCGAGCACGAGTGCGGTGACGGGAGTGCCGCCTGCGACGAGTTGGCAGGCGACGTCGCGACCTCCGTCCTCGCCGTTGTCGAAGGCGCTGAAGAACCACTTCGGGCTGGGCTCGATCCCGTGCGCCGCGAGGGCGGCTCGGTAGGCGTCGTATCGGGCCCGCATGTCGGGTTGGACGAGGTTGGCGCCGAAGCCGATCGCGGTGTGGCCGTGCCAGACCAGGTGGTCGACTGTCGCGACGACGCCGGTGGAGTTGTCCGGCGTTGCCGACGGCGCGTCGAACCCATCGATCACGTCGCTGGCGAGGGCGACGGCCTTCCCCGCGGCCTGGAGTCGGTCGAGATAGTTGCGTTGCGTGGCCGTCGCGATCGAGATGACCCCATCGATGTGCTCCCACGCGGTCGGCGTGACGAAATCCGGCGCGCCCACGACCTCGTCGCTGCGGAGCCCGGCGTGGAGCGTCTGGACGAGAACGACGCGTCCACCGACAGCTGCGACCTCACGGGTGATCCCGGCGAGGATCTTGCCGTAGTAGGACCCACCGGTCATCGGCGAGAGCACTCCGATCGTGATCCTCTTCGACATCGCGACACCTCCGACTGGATCAGTGCCCGGACGTCGACCTCGTCGCACTCGTTGACTCCCTGTATCGGCTGATGGTCCCTCCACCTTGATGATCACCGAGTCGATAACAACGATTTACGCCGGCTGCGACGAGACCGTCACGAGACCGTCACGACGCCGTGCACGCTGGGGCCGGAGTCAGCGAGCGGCGGCGAAACGAGCAGCCACGCCGGTAGGATGCCCGTTGACCAACTTGGATAGGGCGGTTCGACATCGAGCGAACGGGGCATCCGTCTCCTCTGAGCTGATACTCAGGAGGTGCCCCATGTTGCAGGTCGTCGGAACGGACGAGCGGTCGCTGTCCACGCTGAACGACGTGATCGAGTGTGCCGCCGGAGCACCTGCGACCGACGACACGTCACGAGACGATCGGAATGCGATCGCGACGTCGTGGAGGTCGGTGCTGCCGACCGCTGCCGAGTTGCGCCGGGCTCGGCATCGACTCCATGCCAAGTCGATCTGGATCGCGCTCATCCTCGCCGGCAGCTACTGGGCCGTCGTGCTCTCCGACCTCGGTTGGCCGTACCGCATCCTCGGCGCGGCCACGCTCATCGTCGGGATCGTTGCGCTCGCGACCGGGGTCATGCACGACGGCAATCACGGCTCGTTCTCTCGTTACGCCTGGCTGAACCGGATCGCCGGCTACAGCCTCGACGCGCTCGGGGGAGCTCATGGTTGTGGCGTTTCAAGCACAACACGTTGCACCACGGCAACCCCAACGTCGAAGGTGTCGACAGCGACATCTCACAGGCCCCGTTCGCTCGCTTGGCGCCGATGCAGCCGCTGCGGGCGTGGCATCGCTGGCAGCACGTGTACCTGTGGTTCCTCTACGGGTTCTTCGCGCTGAAGAACCTGATCTTCGGTGATTTCCGGACCCTCGCCTCGGCACGTATCGGTACCCAGCCGCTGCGCACCAAGCCCGGACCGGCGGTCGTCGCCAGGGTGTTCGCCGGCAAGGCGCTGCACCTCGGCTGGGCGGTCGTGATCCCGCTCTTGACGAACCCGTGGTGGGGCGTGCTCGCGTTCTACCTGGTGAGCTCCTGGGTGGTCGGGTTCGTGCTGGCGGTCACGTTCCAACTCGCGCACTGCGTCGACGTCGCCGAGTTCGACGACGAACTGGCACCGCGACGCGGTGGCGACTTCTTCGCCCACCAGTTGCGCACGACCGTCGACATCGCCTCACCGGTCCCCGTCCTCGGTCACGCGTTCCGCTGGCTGGTCGGCGGGCTCGACCATCAGATCGAGCATCATCTGGCACCGCGCCTTCCCCACACCGTGTATCCGATCATCGCCGCCCGGTTCCACCGCGTCTGTCGCGAGGCCGGGGTGACCTACCGTCTCCATCCGGGCGTGTGGGCCGCCCTCCGTTCGCACGGTCGCTGGCTGCGGGCGATGGGACGACCGGACATCACGCCCGACATGTCCATGGTGAGCCGATGACACAATCCGACGTCTCAACAACGGGCGACGAGCGCCTCGCGCAAGTGCTCGCCGCGATCCAAGCAGGTGACGAGGCCGACCAGTTGGCGGACAACGCGACGCTTTCGAAGGCGTTGCGCTGGTCGCTCGAAGACGTCGCCGCCTGCCTCGCCGAGGCCAAAGAGCGCAAGTTCATCTGGGGCGCGCGCGGCGGCGCCCGGCCGGCGCCGTTCTACGCCGAGCTCGAGGTCACGGTGCAGGGAAAGCGATTCCTCGCCGCTCACGGCGACCCCGCTCGCGCCAAGGACTGAGGCCGCGTGCGGGTCTTCATCTGCTCGACGTGTCACCACGAGCTCGATTTCGAGTCGAGCTCGTGTTCGAACTGTCACAGCCTCGTCGGCTACGTGTCGGATCGGCGCGAGGTCGTGGTGATCGTCCCCGACGGCCCAGCGAGGTACATCGTCGACGGCCACCCCACCGCGCAGTGGCGATGCCTGAACGCGTCATGGGGGTGCAATTGGATGCTGCCCGCCGACGAGGGCGACGTGTGGTGCTTGTCGTGCCGGCTGACGCGGGGCCGCCCCGACGAGGCCGACCCAGCGGCCGTCGTCGCTTGGTCGGCCGCCGAAGCCGCCAAACGACGGCTGGTGTTCCAACTCGGCGAGCTGGGCCTGCCGATCGAGCAACGTTCGTCGACGACGCCACAGGGATTGGCGTTCGACCTCGTCCATGTGCCAGGAGCGGCCGGCGTCACCGGACATGACCGGGGCCTCATCACGCTCGATCTGAGCGAGGCGGACGACCGCCACCGCGACGAGCTCCGCCGCACGCTCGGCGAGTCGTTTCGCACCCTCATCGGGCATCTCCGACACGAGGTCGGCCACTACTACTTCGCCCACCTCGTGTCGCACGCCGACGAGATCGCCGAGTTCCGTGCCTTGTTCGGCGACGAGCGCATCGACTATTCGGCGGCACTCGTCGAGCACTATCGACTCGCTCGCACCGGTGCCGAAGCGGCCGATCTCGGCCGCTTCGTGACCGGCTACGCAGCGGCTCACCCGCTCGAGGACTGGGCCGAGACGTTTGCCCACTACTTGCACACGCTCGACGGTCTGCAGACCGCCGACAGCCACGGGCTGGCCGCCACCAGCCCTGACGCTGACGGCCGCGTCAACCGGCGGCGTCGAGCAGGCGACGTCAAGTCGTTCGCATCGATCCTGCAGCGGTGGTTGCCCGTCGCCGAGACGATCAACGCCATCGCCGACGGGCTCGGATCGTCGCGGCCATATCCGTTCACGCTCAGTCCCGTCGTCGTCACGAAGCTCGAGTTCGTTCACGCCCGCGTGACGGCGCACTCCGACCGAGAGGATTCCTATGCCGCAAGCCAATGACGCCCCGAACGCCGAGATCGGCGCAGCCGGCGAACCCGACGACACCACGTCGGAACCGGGAGCGTTCATCGAGCGTCGCTGCTGGCGTTGCCTCAAGATGTTCCCTGGCGACGCTCCAGCCGGGCCGTCGCCGACCGCCGACTTCTGGCTGTGCGATCCGTGTGACGCGGCCCTCATCCCGCAACGCACCTCCCGCCACTGACAAGCCGTTCTGTCTGCCTCAGATGAGCCGGCGCTGCGCCTGGAGCAGACAGTTCGCCGATCGTCGGTTGACTTCGTCACGACAACGGCATATATCACGAGCAGTGAGCGAGATCGCCGAGCGCTACCGCCGGCGCGCCGACGCCTTCGAGCACACGGCCGCCAACGTGGCGCCCGATCGCTGGTCCGACCAGTCGCCGTGCGCCGACTGGAAGGCGCGCGACGTGGTCGGGCACATCGTCGACATGCACGGCGTCATGCTCCGACCGCTCGGTCGCAATCTCACGGAGGCACCGTCGATCTCCGACGATCCACTCGGCGCCTACCGATCGGCCCGCGCCGACATCGAGGCCGTGCTCGACGATCCGGAGCTCGCCGGCGTCGAGTGCCAGACCCCGATGGGACCGATGACCCTCGCCCAACACATCGACGGTGTCGTGAGCACCGACCTCATCATCCACGGTTGGGACCTCGCCCGGGCCACCGGCCAGGACGACACGATCGACCCCGACGAGGTCGATCGGATGCTCCCGATGGCGATGAGCATGGGCGACGAGATGCGCACGCCGGGTGCGTTCGGCCCCGGCATCGTCGTGTTCGGTCCGCAGGTCGCGGTCCCCGCCGACGCTCCGCCGCAGGACCGGTTGCTCGGGCTCCTCGGGCGGGATCCCGGCTGAACCGCGCGCCAGCGGGCGGGAGTCGTAGTACCTACGTCCACTAGCAACGCGCCCGCCGATCCTGGGCTTGATGGTGTCACCCCACCGAACGAGGAGACACCCCCAAATGAAACGACATCTGATCTGGATCATCGCCGGTACCGCTGCGATCGGCCTGGCGGTTCCCGCCTTCGCCGCCGTCGGGCCGGGCGCGACACCGGACGACAACGGCACCCCCGGCGAAGTCCGCGGCAACTGCGACGAGGCCGAGCACGCCGGTGACCCCAACTGCGTGACAGTGAACGTCCCGGCTCCGACGGCAGCGGTCACACCGGCCACGGCCGCGACCACCCAGGTGACGGTCCCGAGCAGCACGACTCCGGCAACCGTGCCGAGCAACACCGTGCCCGCCAACACCGTGCCCGCCAACACCGCCCCGGCCAACACCGTCCCGGACAACACGACGGTGGGCACCGCTCCCAGCAACACGGTCAACAGCGTGCCCGGCGACATCAGCGGCCCGTGCGACGAAGCCGAGCACGCCAACGACCCCCGCTGCACCGGAGCGGCCCCGAGTGACGACAACTCCGGGCGTGGCGACGACGACGGCGACGGCGACGACGGCGACGGCGACGATTCCGGGCGCCACAGCGGTGGCGATGACGACTCTGGCCATCACGGCGGAGGCGACGACGACAACTCCGGCCACGGCAGCGACGACTGACCGATCGCACGGTTCCCCCAACCGACGAGGCCGCACCATCCGGTGCGGCCTCGTCGGCCGTTGCGACGGCCAAACTGCTCTTCAGCACTGCTCACCATGACTGCTCAGACCGGCGACGGAAGGAGGCACCACGTGGAGGAACCTCGAGGCCGGGTACTCGTCGAGCCGATCTCGGTCCGCTCACTCGTTGCCCGGTTCGCGATCGCCGGGCTCGTGGCGTTGGTGTTCGTTGCGGCGTTCACCGCGTTCGCCAGTCGACGGGTCGGCACCGAGCTGGCGATCGACGAGGCCAAGCGGGTGGCGTTCGTCAGTTCGGCCGGCATCGTCACGCCGGTGCTCGACGACGACCTGCTCACGATGGACCGCGCGGCACTCGACCGGGTCGACGCCGCGGTCCGGTCATCCGTGCTGCGCGGCTCGCTCGTCCGGGTCAAGATCTGGTCCGAGGACGGCACGATCCTGTACTCCGACGAACCTCGGCTGATCGGCGAGAAGTTCCAGTTGGGCGAGGACGAGCGGGAGATCTTCACGAGCGACGAACAGGGTGCCGAGGTCAGCGACCTCTCCAAACCCGAGAACCGGTTCGAGACCGATTCGAAGCTGCTCGAGGTCTACCTTCGAACCGAGACACCTTCCGGCACCCCGCTGTTGTTCGAGACCTACTTCCGGTACAGCGGCGTGACCGACGTCGGGCGCAACCTGTGGGCGCAGTTCGCACCGATCACGATCGGTGCCCTCATCATTCTCGAACTGGTGCAGATCCCCCTCGCCTGGTCGATGGCACGCCGTCTGCAGGCCAGTCAACGCGAACGTGAGCGGCTGCTGCGGCACGCCCTCGATGCTTCCGATGCCGAACGGCGCCGAATCGCGAGCGATCTCCACGACGGTGTCGTCCAGGAACTGACGGGCGTGTCGCTCGCCCTGGCGGCGCAGGGGCGGAGCGAGTCGATCGGCCGCCAGCAGGTTCTCGACGCGTCGTCGGCGATCCGCACGAGCATCAAGTCGCTGCGGTCGTTGCTGGTCGAGATCTACCCACCGAACCTGCAGGAGGAGGGGTTGCAGTCGGCGATCGGTGATCTGCTCAGCGGCCTCACGACGAGGGGATTCGAGACCCGTCTCGATGCCGATCTGGGCGAGGTCACCATCGATCCGGAGGCCGCCGGACTCGTCTACCGCGCCACCCAGGAGTCACTGCGCAACGTGGCCACCCACTCGGCGGCGACCCAGGTGCGCGTCGAACTGCGGGTCGTCGCCGGTTCCAACCAGCAGCGCGCGGTCCGGCTCGTGGTCGACGACAACGGTCGTGGTTTCTCGACCGACACACTGGATGAACGAGTTGCCGAGGGTCACGTCGGCCTGCGGGGTCTCGCCGGTCTCGTCGCCGATCTCGGCGGCACCCTGACCGTGCGGTCCGCTCCGGGTGAAGGCACCCGGGTGGAGGTTTCCGTCCCGATCGACGCCAGGCTGCCGAGATGACCACGACCGATGGTGGGTCCGACAAGATCCGCGTTCTGGTCGTCGACGACCACATGGTGGTGCGGTCCGGGCTGGAGCAGCTGCTCGCCACCACCGACGACATCGAACTGGTCGGAACCGCATCCAACGGGAACGAGGCGATCGCCGCCGTGGCCAGCCTGCAGCCCGATGTCGTCCTGATGGATCTTTCGATGCCGGAGCTCGACGGTGTCGAGGCGACGCGCCGGATCACCGCCGACCATCCGTCGAGCCGGGTGCTGGTGCTGACCTCGTTCTCCGACCAGACCCGGATCCTCGACGCGCTCTCGGCGGGGGCCGACGGCTACCTCCTCAAACACGCCGAGCCGGACGACATCGCCGACGCCATCAGGGCCGTCCACAGCGGCGAATCACCGCTCGATCCGAAGGCGGCGCGGGCGCTCGTCGAATCACGGCGAGCGAGCCGGGACAGCCCGCAGCTCACGGATCGGGAGCGCGAGGTGTTGCTGCTCGTACGCGACGGACTCGCCAACAAGCAGATCGCCCGGCGGCTCGGCATCGCCGAGCGAACCGTCAAGGCCCACCTGACCAGCGTCTTCCAGCGGCTCGGTGTCACCGACCGCACGCAGGCGGCGCTGTGGGCGAGCGAGCACCTGTCCTGACCGGGTGACGCTGACGCCGTCAGTCGTCGACGACGTCGTCCGAGTGGTCGCTGCCACTCCCGCTGCCTGAGCTCCCGGAGCCACCCGAGTCGTCGGAGTCGTCAGAAGACCCCGACCCGGAGCCGGATCCGGATCCGGAGCCAGACCCGCCGCCGGAGTCGTCGGTCGGATCGTCGCCACCGCGGTCGTCGCCGCCGTGGTCGTCGGTCGTGGTGGGAGCGGTCGGCGCCGTCGAAGACGGCCCGCCAGGACCCGAGTTGTCGTCGTCATCGTCACCGCCGCCGTCGTCGTGGCCGGCGGTGGTGCTCGACGTCGGTGCCACGCCGTCGACGACGGGAACCACGATGGTGGGTGAGGTGGTGCTGGTGGTCGTGCTCGTGGTGCTCGTGGTGGAGGTCGCCGTGGTTACAGGAGGCGTCGTCGTGGGTGCTGGCTCGTCCGGCACGACGGGGTTCTGCCACACCGACTGCCGCGTCGGCGCCCCGAGGCTCGGGAACAGACTCTCCCGGACCGCGTACACGGCGCCGACGGATCCAACCACCACGACAGCCATCACGATGGCAACCGACCAGGCACCGGTGATCCAGAGCCCGGGTCGGCCCGGAATCGATCCCGCCGCCGGACCCGCCGCGTCTCCCGGGCCGGAGGGCGCCCGGGAGAAGACGGACGGCAGGTGCGACGGATCCCCGCCGTGCCCGTGGTCGAGCCAGTTGTCGCTCACAGTCCCACTCTGACGCCTCCCCGCCCCCGAGACCATCGGACGATGGTCGTAGTACCGACTGTTGCGGTGGACCACCGGCGCCTTGCCCCGAGCCGACAACCGGTCAGGCCACGCTGAACTCGAACACCATCCCTCGCGTGAAGTGCGTCGCTCGCGGGTGGCCCCGTATCTCGCCGATCCGTGTCATCTGCAGAGGGGAGATTCACCGCGGGGCCAGCGTTCGGCGCCTTCGGCACTTACCACGTAGATGGCCGAGTTGTCTCCGGGCACGATCCAGAGCGCCAGATCACCGGACCGATAGGCCGTGTCGATCGCGCCCGGTGGCAATGTCGCATCCGGTTCGAACCCTGCTGCGAACCCGAGCACGTCGTAGGGGTCGCGGATGTACTCGACGTCATCGTCCGAGTTCGAGTACCGACTCCCGAGCGGGGCACCGGTGACGATGACTCGCGCCGACTCCCAACCACAGTGGTCCGGGCCGGGTCGGTCGGCGAGGACGTCGATGCGAACGAGACAGCCGTCGCGTGTCCACTCGCGGTAGTTGGTGTACTTCCGCCAGTCCGGCTCGTTCGCCACGTCCAGGTCAGGCGCCGCGGGATCGCTGCACGTCGGTTCCTCGATAAACGTCGCGGCCGGTGGCGTGAGCATCGCGCCACCGATCCCGGAGTCGTTGCTACCGATCGCCAGCACTGCGGATCCCGTCCACACCGGCGTTCCCACACCGGCGGTGCCGGACTCACCGACGCAGCATTCGTCGAGCCATTGGTCGGATGCGACGTCGTACACGAAGGCGTTCCCTTTGGCGAGCATGACCAACAGGCGTCCCGTCCACAACGGGACGAAGCCGGGATGGGCCGGCCCCGGGGTCAGCGCCCGCCAGGTACCTGCGACCGGGTCGTAGGCGGCGCCGTCGGCCAGCGCCAACTCGCCGTTGCCGGTCACCGGCTCGCCGCCAGTCGAACCGGCGACAACGATCAACTCCTCACCGGTCCACGACCCGCGAACCCGACGCGGCGACAACGGCGAGTCGGCGATCACCCGCCACGTGTCCGATTCCGGGTCGTAGGCGGCGCCGTCGTCGAACTCGGTGTCGCCGGTGGTGCCGCCCCAGATGATCCACTCCGTGCCCGTCCACACCGAGGCGGCCTGCTGGCGCCGCGCGATCGGCGGCGCGGCGAGGTCCCGCCAAATGTCGTCGACCGGGTCGTAGGCGATCGGTGAGATCTCCATCGTCGAACCACCTCCGTCCCACGGCCACACGAGCAACTCGCTGCCAGTCCACGCCGCCGGCGACCGCTCGGTGATGAACCCGACCGGCGGCGACGCGATCAGTCGCCACGCGTCGGCGGCCAGATCGTAGGCCTCACCGAACGACACCAGCAGACTGCCGTCGGGGTTGTCGCCACCGATCACCAGCATGTCCTTGCCGGTCCACGCGACCAGAGGGTTGATGCGACCTGAGCCGCCACGCGAGTCGGCGAGCGTCCGCCAACGGTCAGTGACGGGGTCGTAGGCGACCGCTCCTGTACGCGGCAGGCCAGCGGCGTCAACGCCGCCCGCCACCAGTGCCTCGTCACCGGTCCACACCACGGACGGGGAGAACGTGATCCCCCGCGGATCGGGCGCGATCGCAGTCCACGTACTGGACGCCGCAACGGTCGATGTCGGCACGGTCGTCGTCGAGGTCGCCACGGCCTCGGGCGGGCCTGGCTCCGTCGCCGCGGGAGCGGCGTCGCTGACCTCCCGCGAGATGACCACATCGGACGACTGCGGCCGATTCGACCAGGCCACCAGCGATGCGCCCGACACCAGCGCGGCCGACGCGATCGCCACTCCCGCACCGCGCCGGCGGCGCAACCGGATCGCCGCGCGCTCGGATGCGGCCGCCAGCGAGTCGGGCCCGAGCACGGGCGCCCGGTCGACCGACGACAGATGCTCACGAAGACGGGACTCGAACGGGTCGGCCATGTCTAGTACTGAGTCCCGAGGTCGGCGCGGAGTTGCTCGAGTGCACGCGACAGTTGTGATTTCACGGTGCCTGTGCTGATGCCGAGCATTTCGGCGATTCGCGATTCGGGGAGGTCGTCGTAAAATCGCAGCACCACAACCGCGCGGCGGCGCACCGGCAGGCGCATCACGGCGCGAAGTGTTCGCTCGCGTTCGGCGGCGTCGTCTGCGAGATCCGGCGAAGGACCCAGCCAGTCGAACGCCATGTGATCGCGCCGCAACGCGAGGGCGCGCCGCTTCCAACGGCGTGTCGCGAGGTTGACCACCACCCGGCGCAGGTACGCCGGGCCGTCGTCGATGCCACCCGCCCGCCATCGCGGTAGTGAGCGGGCGATCGCCTCGGCGACAACATCGTCGGCGGCATCAGCGCTCCCGGTCAACAAGCGCGCGATGCGCTGCACACGAGGGAGTTCAGGGCGCACCGCTTCGACGAAGTCCGAATCCGACGGCGACACGCGCACGGGACCCCCACGACCAACGAGTGGCGAGGCGCACTCGTCCATGCCGCATTAGAGCACCAGCGGTCTCCAAAGGTTGCTCGTCGTGTCGGGACCATTGGTGGCGTGTTGGCGTCCCGCCGACGAATTGCCGTTCGCGACTCACTGTTAGGTTGCGACCATGGGGGATCGACGTTCGTTCTGGGCGTGGTGCATGGAGTCGGAGGAGCCGACCGACAACGACAGAGTCGCGCTGGCGGCGCAACTGTCGGAACGCCACGGCACCGAGATCACCGCTCGTCCCGTGCCCCGTGCCGAGGATGCGGAGTTGCGGCCACCGCGCATCTCGGTGCCGGAGCGGATGTCGGCGTGGTGCGACGACTCCACGTACGAGCGAGCCTTCCACTCCTACGGAGCCAGCTTCACCGACCGCACCCGAGCCTTCAACTTGGAGTTCCCCAACCCGCCCGACGTCGTCGCCCACCCCGGTGACGAGCAGCAGCTCGAGGTCACGCTCGAGTGGTGCGACAGCAACGGGTACATCGCCATCCCGTACGGCGGTGGCTCGTCGGTCGTCTGGGGCGTGAACCCGCCCGATGATTGCGGCCCATGCGTGACGATCGCCCTCGACCGCCTCGACCGTGTGCTCGAGATCGACGAGGTCTCCCGGGCCGCACGCATCCAGGCGGGCGTCCTCGGCCCCGCGCTCGAACAGCAGCTCAAGCCGAGCGGCCACACGCTGCGCCACTTCCCCCAGTCGTTCCGATTCAGCTCATTGGGAGGGTGGATCGTCACCCGTTCCGGTGGGCACTACGCCACCAATCACACCCACATCGACGACTTCGTCGAATCGGTGCGGATGCTGACGCCGCGTGGATGGTGGGAGAGCCGTCGGCTGCCGGGCAGCGGTGCGGGCCCGAGTCCGGACCGGATGGTCATCGGTTCGGAGGGCATCCTCGGCGTCGTCACCGAGGCGTGGATGCGGATCCAGAAGCGGCCGACGTTCCGGTCGACCGCCGGCATCACGTTCGACTCGTGGTCGGCCGGGTGCGAAGCGGTTCGGATGATCGTGCAGGCCAAGTTGTGGCCGGCCAACCTGCGCATCCTCGACCCAGTCGAGGCGGGGCGCGCCGCCGGTCTCGACGGCACGCAGGCCCTGGTGATCGTCTCGTTCGAATCGGCGGTTCTCTCGCAACGGCACAACATCACCGAGGCCGTCGCCATCGCCCGTGCCGCCGGCGGACATGTCGCCGACGACGAGATCAACGTCGACGACGGCGGCGGCACCCCGACCGGACGAGGGGGCGCGGTGGGCGCCTGGCGCGACGCGTTCATCGGTGTGCAACTCGGCGTCGACACGTCCCTCGGCCTCGTGGCCGACACGTTCGAAACGGCGATCACATGGGACCGATGGCCGGAGTTCGACGCCACTGTTCGGACGCGAATGACCGACGTGTTGCGCAGAGTGTTCGGCGACCACCACTCGCTCTCGTGCCGGTTCACCCACGTGTACCCCGATGGTCCTGCCCCGTACTACACGTGGACCGGCGTCGGCCGTCCCGGTTCGGAGATCTCGATGTGGTCCGAGATCAAGGCCGCGTCGAACGCCGTCGTGGTCGACGCCGGCGGCACTGTCACGCACCATCACGCGGTCGGTCGCATGCATCGACCCGACGGCTACGACCGCCAGCGACCCGAGCTCTTCGCCGACTCGCTGCGCGCCGTGAAGACGACGCTCGATCCCAACGGCATCCTCAACCCCGGCGTCCTGATCGACCCATAGGGCGACACCCCTTCCAGACTCGATCCGGATCACATGGCTCGAGCAGCTCGGGCGGTGTGATGGACGACCGCCTCAACCGTTGTGTCCCAGTCGGCTCGGTCGACGCCGTGGCCGGCGCTGTCGAGCGCCAGCAGCGTCGCGCCGGGGATCTCGTCGGCGAGCGCCTCGCCGTGTGCGAGTGGGAACATCGGGTCGGCGGTGCCGTGGATGACCAGTGTGGGCGCGGTGATCGTGGAGAGCTCCAGGTGGGACGGGTCGCTGTGGGCGATGAGATCGTGGTTCTGCAACGACGCTGCGTTGACCGCGCGCTCGATGTCGCGCCGGACAAGGTCGCGAACCGCAGCTTCGTCGAACGGCCGCTGGCCTCCGGCGAGGACCCGCGAGTAGCCGACGAGGTAGTCGACGACCGAGTCGCGGTTCGACCAGTCGACCTCTGCACCCGCCGCGAAGCGGCCGAACGCTGCGGTCGGCGGCGGGAGTTCCCGGTCGCCAGGCGTGGCGGGAGAGCTGCTGATGAGCACCAGCGACAGGACGCGATCGGCGAAGTCGAGCGCCAGGAGTTGAGCGAAGGCGCCACCAGCGGAGACGCCCACCACGTGAGCCGCCGCGAGACCGTACGCATCGAGCACCCCAGCGGCATCGGCCACCAGGTCGGATCCGCTGTAGCCGGGGTTCCCGGGTTCGTAGGTCACCGACCGGCCGGTGTCGCGGTGGTCGTAGCGGATCACGAACCGCCCCCGCTCGGCGAGTTTCTGACAGAAGCCCTCCTCCCACCACAGCATCGAGGCGCCCAGCCCCATCACGAGGAGAATCGGCGGATCGGTCGCCTCCCCGAACGTCTCGGTGCACAACTCCACCCCGTTCGCCTCGATCATCCGCTCGGACATGTCGCCTCCTCACGCTGCCAACCTGCCCGCCTCGACCACGTTGTCAGACCGTCTCGATGCCCCGAACTCATCGGTCCGCGGTCGGCCGGCAGCAGTCGCTACACGACTCGACGAGCAGTCACGTAACCCGCGGCAGCCGCGAGCACTCCCCCGACGACGGAGGCCGCGACATAGATCAGCGCCGTCGTCGCCCGGTCGGTGCGAGCGAGCGTGAACGTCTCGTACGAGAACGTCGAGAATGTCGTGTAGGCCCCGAGGAACCCGACTGCGATCGGAAGGACCGCCGTCTCGGACCAGCCTCGTTCGGTACCGATCACGAGGATGAATCCCAGCACGAACGAGCCCGTGAGATTGATGCCGAACGTCGCCCATGGGAACGTTCGAACTCCTACGGCCAGCCCGATCCCATAGCGCGTGAGTGCTCCAGCGGCTCCGGCGAAGGCGATCAGCGCGGCCCTCACGAGTGATCGACCAACGGTCGCGCCTTCGTCACGGAGCGCATAGTGCCCTCCCGTCGCCCACGAAGCAACGACCAACGATCACGAGGGCAGTCACGGCCACGATCCCTGCGATCGAGGCAACGGCGCACGCCGTGCCGCCGAACCGACACGGCGCGTCTGCCACGAGCACACGCTACGTGCGGTTGGTGACGACCGGCGCGTCCGACCCGCTTCAACGGGGCCCGACCATGGTGACCTCGGCCGCGGCGCTGCCTCAGCGGGGAGTCGACCGGGAATCCCGAGCGCCGGTGAGAACACGGAGCGCGTCGGTCGCCGCCAGGGCCCACGCCACCAGCACCGGCTGGAACAGCAGCCGCACGAACCGTTTCGTGTCACTGTCGAGGCCGAAGGCGTCGCGCCGCTCGGCGAACTGGGCGATGTTGCCCGGGAAGACTGCCAGGAAGAACCCGGCGACGACCGCACCCAACGCGGCCCGGCGCGGCTGGCTCCACGTGCACAGCAGGCCGCCGCCCAGCGCGATCTCGACGACCCCCGACGCGAGCACGACGAGGTCGGCGTCCAACGGCACCCACGGCGGCACCTGCGCCCGGAACTCCTCCCGCAGGAAGGTCAAGTGACTCACGCCCGCGAATACAAGCGTTCCACCGAGCGCCAACTGGCCGGCGGTGCGCACCGGCCCGCACGTACCTCCACGCATCCGGACCACCATACGTGCGGACGGTCGCGAGCGGGGCACCGACAGGCGGTCAGCCGCCTGAGATGTGCTGTATCACCGGCGCGAATTGCTCGGTTGGCGAGAAGTCGACGTAGTCCGTCTCGGCCACGGGAGCGTGCCCGGGCGCCCAGTAAAAGGCCTGCCCGGCCGCGTAGATGTGGTCGCCGTCGACGGTGCGCATCCGCAGGGTGCCGTTCAGCATGTAGCCCCAGTGCGGGCACGGGCACAGGTCGCCGTCGAGGCCAACGAGCGCCGGGCCGAGGTCGATGCCCGCGTCGAGAGAGATGAACGAAACCGTCATCTCTCCGACCTCTGTCAATGCTCCAGCCGCCGAAATCCGATGGCCGCTGCGCCCATGCCGCCTCCTTCGCAAGCGAGCATACGGCGCCCGCTCGTGCGGGCCGTTTGGTCGTCGGTGGGGTGGGGTACTCGGTGTGCGTGCGCAGAGTGATGCTCTGCGGTGCCTTTGTCGTCCCGTTTGATCTCGGAAAGGAATCAATATGAGCGGAGTTCTTCTGTGGGTGGTTGCCGCCATCCTCGTGATCGTCGGCATCGTCCAGCTGCTACAAGGGCAGATCCTGCTCGGTGTCGCTCTCATCGTCGCGGGCTGTCTGGTCGGTCCCGGGGGCTACAGCGTGTTCCGGAGCCGGCGCGCCTAGGTCAGTATGGGCAGAGCCCCGTTGGTCGTGCCCGGCACGGACGGAGCGATCGAACCCGATCCTCGGCCGGCGGGCCGCCGCGTGCATCCGATCGTTGATCGACTCGGTGCGTACAGCTGGCGCCTGATCGGCATCGGGGTGGTCGCCGTGGCGGCGCTGTGGCTGTTGAGCCGCATGCAGCCGGTCGTGATCCCGATCATCGTCGCCTTGTTCTTGAGCCGGATCCTGTCACCGGTGTCAGAGTGGCTGCGGAGACACCGCTGGCCGGCCAGCATCGCAGCCGCCACTTCGCTGTTGGCATTCCTCGTCGTGCTCGCCGGAGTGACGGCGGCGATCGCGACGTCGGTGGCCGACGAGACCGAGTCCCTCGGCCCCACGCTGACCGAAGCGATCGACGACGTCGAGGACTGGATGGTCGAAGACGGACCCTTCAACGTGTCTCGCGAGACCGTCGACCGTCTGCGCCAACGAACCGGGGAGCGAGTCGACGCACTCTTCAGCCAGAGCGACGGCGCGGTGCTCGAGGGCGCGACGCTCGTCGCCGAGGTCATCGCCGGGTTGATCCTCGCCCTCCTGCTCACGTTCTTCATGCTGCGCGACGGTGCCCGCTTCAAGACCTGGGTGATCAGCCAGACCCGGCCCGAGCGACGACAGCAACTGCGCCGCGCCGCCGAGGGTGGCTGGTCCGCGCTCGGTGGCTACCTGCGCGGAGCTGCGTTGTTGGGTTTGGTCGAGTCCGTCATCATCGGCATCACGCTGTTCCTCGTCGGCGGAGGTCTCGTCGTGCCGGTCATGTTGCTGACCTTCGCGGCTGCGTTCATCCCGATCATCGGCGCCATCGCAGCCGGTGTGGTCGCCACACTCGTCGCCCTCGTCACCGGTGGGACGGTGGCGGCGCTGATCGTGGCGATCGTGGCGATCGTCGTGCAGCAACTCGACAACGACGTGCTCGCCCCCGTCATCTACGGCCGATCACTCAGCCTGCACCCAGTCACCGTGTTGCTGAGCGTCGTCGCCGGCGGGGCGCTGTTCGGAATCGCCGGCACCGTCCTCGCGGTGCCACTGGTCGCCGTGACCGTCAACGTCACCAAGGAGTACCGAGCCGAGGAGGTCCGACTCGAGGAGTTGCCCGGCGGAGTGCTCACCAAGCAGCACGGCGTGCGCTAGTCGAGGACCGCGATCGCCTCGATCTCGACGAGGAGGTCGGGCTCGCCGAGGGCCGCGACGCCGATCAGCGTGACTGCCTTCGTGGGGTCGACGCCCAGGGCGCCTGCCGCTCGTGCAACGCCTTCCCCGAGCGCGGCCATCTTGTCGGGATTCCAGTCCACGACGAAGATCGTGAGCTTGGCGATGTCCGCAAAGGACCCTCCGGCGGCGGCCACGCCGGTGGCGACGTTTCGGAGCGCTTGGTCGACCTGAGCCGCGAGGTCTCCCGCGCCGACGGCAGCGCCGTCGGCGTCACGCGCCACCTGGCCCGCAAGGAACACGAGCTTGGACCCGGTCGCGACGGCGACCTGTCGGTAGACATCGGGCTTCGGGAGCCCGTCGGGGTTGAGCAGTTCAACTGACATCTGTCCTCCTGGTTGGTGTAGATCCATCGTAGCATAGCATATTTATGCTACGCTAGTCACATGCCACGACCGCGCTGTCACCGGAGATCCGTCGAGCGCTCATCGATCGCGCTGCTGGGCTGCTGGCTCGGCGTGAGCCGGTGACGCTCCGGTCACTCGTGGACGGCACCGGTGTGTCCACCATGGCCGTGTACACGTACTTCGACGGTATGCCGGGGCTCTGGGGGGCGGTCCGCCAGGAGGGCTTCCATCGCCTTGCCGAACGGCTCGCCTCAGTCGAACGCGGACGTGATCCCGTCCGGCACCTTGCCGCGTTGGGGAGGGCGTACGTCGGCAATGCACTGGCGAACCCCGATCTGTACCGGGTGATGTTCGATGCAACATGGGAGCTGCCCGACCCGGCGGCGGCCGCGGCGGCGTTCGAGCCCCTCGTCGTCGGCGCCCGCCGCGCGCAGGATCGGGGACGATTCGATCGCGACGCGGATCCTGAGGGCATCGCGCTGCGCTACTGGGCCGACGGACACGGCGTGACATCCCTCGCCGTCACAGGTGTGCTCACCGTCGATGACCTTCGTCGGCATGCACCAGCGATGGAGGTCGCCCAATTCGTGGCCGCCGGTGACACCCTCGAACGCGCGCGACGGTCCGTGGCGGCGGAATGGGATCAGGAACGGCTGCCGGGGTTCGGGCCGACGCGCTGACCGCGACGTGCTAGCCGATCGACACGACCTCGGTCACGACCTCGGTGCCGTCGTCCTGCGTCTCGACCGCCACGTTCACGCGGTTGTCGAGGAAGTCGGCGGTACCCGGCAGGTCCTCGCCGTCACGTCGCACGACCCGCAGCGTCAACCCCGCCTCTTCGAGCGTTGCCGTCGCATCCTCGACGGACTCGCCGATCACGTCCGGGACATCAACCGCGAGGGTTTCCTCCGTTGCTGCGTCGTCCGACGTGTCGTCGTCGTCGCCGCACGCCGAGGTCGCGAGCGTCATTGCCATGGCCAGTCCGACTACGAGAGCACGCATCGCACTGTCATAGCACTCGGACGAGCGCGGCGTCAGTCTCCCCAAACGATCAACCGCTCGACGCCGGAATCCACGCGTCACACTTGCGGCGGTGAGCCGTCCTGTGGTGACACGCTCGTGGGCAATCCGTGGTCGGACACAACGCCGACGCGGCCGAACGCGCTCCACAGTTGGTCGAGCAGATCTCCCATGTCGACGTTTTCGCGATCCAGGAGCCATTGAATCTGCAGACCATCGGCGGCAGCGATCAGCAATGACGCCACGACGTCGGCGTCGAGATCAGGATCGAGCACGCCGTGCGCTTGCTTGGCTCGGCAATCCTCGGCGATTCCGTCACGCAACGTTCGATACCTGCTCACGAAGAACTCTCGCGCTGGGCTGTCGACCGCGGTGCTCTCGGCCGACATCGAGACGTAGAGGCGGACGAGTCCTGACTCCTCGGCGTTGTGACGAACGATGGAGATCAGGCGTTCGACATTGACCGAATCATCCCCGTGCTGGTCGTACAACCGTCGGTTGACGACGTCGCGCCTTCGCAGGACTTCAGTGAACAGCTCCTCCTTGCTGCTGAAGTAGTGCAGGACTCCGGCCTGGCTCAGCCCACACAGCCGAGCAATGTGGCGGACCGACGTTCGGTCATATCCGTCCCGAGCGAACACCTCGAGCGCGACGTCGAGGATCTCCTCGCGCTTGGTTGGTTCGGCATCGACATTCACGATCGGCGACATGGATGGGTGGATGGTAGTCACGCACGTTGCCGATGCGGAGGGCCACGACGATTGACGGGTCGGCGGTCGACACCAGCTCGTACCGAGAGCCGGTGGGCGCGAACGTGGGGGCGACCCTGCGGCTCGCCCCCACGTCGTGTCATCTAGCGCACGTGACCGATGGTCACCAACCGGGAAGACCGAGCTGCTGCGCCTGCTTCTCCACGTCCTGGTCGTAGAGCGCGGCGCCGTCGGCTGCGCTCCGCAATCCGGAGCCG
This sequence comes from Ilumatobacteraceae bacterium, assembly GCA_963776935.1. GTDB lineage: Bacteria > Actinomycetota > Acidimicrobiia > Acidimicrobiales > Ilumatobacteraceae > JALOLG01. The sequence continues at coordinate 64,923 of CAVZOP010000008.1, forward strand.
ACCTCCACGGTGATCTGTTCGAGTTGCGGACCCTTGATCGGCGACAGGAACTCGAGCGCCGGCGCAGTCGCTCCGTCCTGCTCGAAGTACGGTGACAAGTCGGCGACTGCACGCGGGACATCGGACGGGATCGTGCAACCGTCGACGGGATACGGCCCGGTGGGCACGACGGCCGCCGTCATGGCGTCACAGCCCTCGACGCTGGCGACGAAGGCGAGGAAGCGCTTCACCTCCTCGGGGTGCTCCGTGGTTGCCGCTCCATAGACGGCGCCGGGCATCCAGACGGTCAACCCATTGGGCCCGTCGCCTGGCATGGCGAAGAACCCAACATTCTCCATCGCGTCGGGATACAGCTCGACGATCGTGCTGACAGCAAACGTCAGCATCGGGTAGTGCGTCCCCTCACCCCGGCCAAGCATGTTGAGCGCATCGTCGAACGACGTCGACTCCGTAGTCGGGGTTCAGGTAGTCCGCGTCATGGACATCCTGGAGATGCTGGAACCCCGCCATCGCAACCGGGTCGGTGGCGTACTTGACTTCGTTGTTCGTGTACTTCTCGGCCCAATCCGGGTCGTTCGCGGACACATTGAAGAAGTCCGCGAGCACGAACAGCTGCGACGTCCACGTGTCGCCGTATGACTGTATGACTGGGACCTTGCCGGCTTCCTTGAGGGCAGCGTTGTTGGCCATGAACTCGTCCCACGTCGTCGGGACTTCCAGTCCGAGTTCCTCGTAGTCGGGGACGTAGTACAAGACACCACCGCCCATGGCAGTGCCAGCGGGTGCGCCGTACACGCCGTTGTCAGTGGACACGGTGGTGAGGAAGCTCTCGTTCAGGCTGTCGATCCATGGTTCCCCGGTCATGTCGAGCAGCGACTCGTCGGGATTGATCGCCTGGAAGAGCGAGCCCGTGTTGTACACGAACAGGTCCTCCATCTCACCGGTGGCCAAGCTTGGTCTTGACCAGGTTGTCGAGTTCCGTGCCCTGCGGGCCGGAGCTGTCGAGCTCGATCTTGATGTCCGGGTTGGCTGCCTCGAAGGCGGCGATCAGCCCCTCCGCGGTCTGGACGCCTGCCTCGACGTTGCCCGTGAACATCTTCAGCGTGACCTGCTCGCCGGAGTCGCCGGGGTCGGCTTCGGCGGTTCCGGCGCTCGTTTCGTCGGTTGGAGCGCCGGTGGCGTCGGTGGCGTCAGTCGCCTCCGGTGCCTCGGTCATCGGAATCATCGTCGCCACATGCGGTGACGATGAGCGCCGACGCGACCAAGAGCAGCGACGTGCGTCGCATCAGTGATCTGGACACATTTCCCCCTTCGTGAGTAGCTGGCATCCGATCCCCATGGAGCGCCAGCGCGTCGACCAGTCAATGACTGGTCGATTGAAACGATACAAGTGGAACGGTTCAATGTCAACGCTCACGTGCACGCCGAGGAGCGTTGCTGGTCTCCGACGCAACGGCACGCCGGCCGCGACCTGCCCGGAGGTGGCTTTCTGATCAACCACCGGTCGACCGGCGGACGATCAACTCGGGACTGAAGGTGATCTTCTGATGGCGGTGGTCCGCTGGAACCGTGCATTCTTCGATCAAGAGCGACGCCGCGGTGTCACCCATCTGTGATGCGGGTTGGCGCACCGATGTCAGCGGAACGGCAGCAAGGCGAGCGAATTCGATGTCGTCGTAGCCGACGAGCGCGATGTCGTCGGGAACGGCAAGCCCGCACTCGAACAGACCGCGGAGCACCCCGAGCGCCATGGTGTCGTTGGCGCAGAACACTGCGTCCGGGCGATGCGACAGGATGTGCTCCATTGCTGCGTGGGCGGTGCGGCCATTGAGTGCTTCGACGCGCACGACATCGATCGATGCTCCTCCGTCGGAATGTCAGCTCCACGGCCCGACGCAGCCCCGCGCACCGGTCCTCGCTCTGTCGTACGGAGCTGGGCCCGCCGACGAAGACGATTCTTCGCTTTCCGATCTCGAGCAAGTGTTCGCCTGCGAGCTCACCCCCGCGTAGATCGTCGACGGCAACGGAGCATGCGGTTGCACTGTCGGCGTCCTCGTCGACCAAGACGACCGCTAAACCGCGGGAGCGCAGACGCTCGATTTCTCGGCGATCCCGAGTGGGGTCGACCGGCGTGATGAGGATTCCGGCGACTCGCTGTTCGTCGAGGAAGCGAAGGTGGCGTTGCTGTCGTTGGGGCGACCCGTCGGAGTTGCACAGCACAACCGAGTACCCGCGCCGTTCGAGCGCTGCCTCGGCGCCCCGAGCGACGTCGGTGAAGAACGGGTTGCCGGCGTCGAGGACAACCAGTCCGACGATCTTGCTATGGGTGGATCGGAGGCGTGACGCCGATCCATTGCGGATATACCCGAGCTCCTCGATGGCCGAGAGCACCGCTGTGCGGGTGGCGTCGGACACAGCATCGGGGCGATTGAGGACGTTCGATACAGTGCCCAACGACACGCCCGCCCGAGCCGCCACTTCACGAATATCAGCGGATTTTCGGGTCATTCGCTTTCACCAGCGTGTGAGATACCGGCGCGCTCGACGGCGACGGAGATGTCGGCACGCGTGAACGTTCACGCTGTGTCCGACGCGATCTCGTCGAACGGTGTGCGGCGTGCGGGACGCACAGGGTCGTCGACTGCCGCCCGGCAGGTTCCGATCAGGGTGTGCGTACCTGATCCGAGTCGTGTCGTCGGACACCCGTCGATGTCGACCGTCGCGGATGCGCCGTCGGGAACGGTCACGTCGACGTCCAGGATCGTTCCGTTGCGCCGCCAGGAGACTGATGCGAGTCCGAACTTCGTAGCGATCTTGGCGGAGGCGGACGTGAGTCCGCCGCCGGGTCGAGGGCGGATGAGGATCGTGCGATACCCGGGCTCGGCGGGGGCCAGCCCGGCCACGACCCGATGCAGAAAGTCGGCGACGGCTCCCAACGCGTAGTGGTTGAACGACGTCATCTCACCAGGGTTGATGGACCCGTCCGGGAGCATGCTGTCCCACCGCTCCCAGATCGTCGTCGCTCCCATCGTGACCGGATAGAGCCAGGAGGGGCATGCGTCCTGTGTGAGCAAGTGGTACGCCTCGTCGAGGTATCCCTCCCTCGCGAGTGCGTCGCACACGAGCGGGGTGCCGACGAATCCGGTCCCGATGCGGAAGTCGTCGTATGCGACGAGTTGGGCGAGACGCTCCGCCGCCCGTCGCCGCCGGTCCCCGTCCGGGATGAGGTCGAACGCCAACGCCAGCGCGTACGCGGTCTGCGAGTCGCTGGCCATTCGCCCAGAGGGAGTGACGTACTCACGATCGAAGGCGGTGGTGATCGCGTCCGCGAGGGCATGGTGCTCAGCGGCGGCGGCGAGACCGAGCACTTCCGCGGCGCGTGCCAGCAGGCGAGCCGTGTAGGCGTGGTACGCGGTGGCGATGAGATAGGGGTCGGTCCGCGTGTCGGCGGGCCGGTCGGGTGGGGCGGCAGGATCGAGCCAGTCCCCGAACTGGAACCCTGTGTTCCACAGGTGGTCGTCGCCCGCCAGTGAGGCGATCTGCTCGACCCACGTTCGCATGCTGTCGTACTGATCACGAAGTACCTGTTCGTCACCGAAGCGCTCGTACAGGACCCACGGGACGACGACCGCGGCGTCGCCCCACGCCGCCGCCGGCTTCGGTGGGAACATGATCGGCACCCACGGGACATACGGAGGCACGGTCCCGAGTTCGGTTTGCTCAGCGGCGAGATCAGCGAGCCACGACACGATCAGTGACCGGCAGTCGAAGAGGAAGCACGCCGCGGGCGCGAAAACCTGCAGATCCCCTGTCCAACCGAGCCGTTCGTCCCGCTGCGGGCAGTCGGTCGGCACGTCGACGAAGTTGCCGCGCATGCTCCAGACGACGTTGTCGTGGAACTTCGTGAGCCGCTCGTCCGAACATTCGAACCAGCCGGTCCGCGCCATGTCGGAGTGGCACACGACGGCCCGGAGCGCGCCCGGATCGAGGGTGCCCGGCCAGCCCGTCGACTTCGACGTACCTGAAACCGTGGATCGTGAACGTTGGCTCGTAGGTCTCTGGGCCGGTGCCGGCGAGGATGTACCGGTCGGTCGCTGCTGCCGCCCGCAGCGGACGGGTACCGAGTTCGGAGTGCTCGAGCACCTCGGCGTGACGAAGGGTGATCTCGGTGCCCGCCGGTCCATCGACCGTGAAACGGACACGACCGGAGATGTTCTGCCCGAAGTCGCAGATGGTCCGTCCAGTCGGTGTCGTGAGCACTTCGACGACGGGAAGTTCCTCGACGCGGCGGATCGGCGGTGCGTCATCGGCGATGAGACGGTCGCCGACCGAGGCGAGCTCGATCGCCGAGCTCCACGATGTGTCGTCGAAGCCAGGCGACGACCATCGGGGTGTGCTGAGTCGAGCGTCGAAGTGCTCGCCGTCGTACAGCCCAGCCGAGAGTATGGGTCCGTAACTGGCGCGCCAGTCGGCATCGGTCTGGACCGTGACGACACGATCGGGATACGTCAAGACGAGGCGGGCGATCGCTGCGATGTCGGAGCCGTACACCTCCCGAACCCCGCCTCCGAATCCGAGGCGGCCGCGATACCACCCTTCGCCGACGCTGATACCCAGGCAGTTCGGCCCGTCGCGGAGGAGCGCCGAGACATCGACGCGTCTGCCAACGGAGTCGATGTCGATAGCTGGTCCATCCGGGCGCGAGGACGTGGTCGTGCACACGGTGACCGTTGAGTTCAGCGACGTAGATGCCGAACGCCGAGACCCGCAGCTCGGCGCCGACGAGGCCAGGGCCGGTGGTGAACTCACGGCGAAACTGAACTGGGCGTTCGGGCTGACCACCGAGACGCGCCGTGATGGGTACGGCAGACGCGGTCTGTGTATCAGCACCGTTCATGCCTTCACGGCTCCAGCAGTCAGTCCGGCGACGATCTTGCGGTTGAAGAACATGAACATGATCAGGGGCGGGATCGTGATGAGGAGCACGTCCATGAACAGCAAGTTCCACTGCGTGTTGAACTGGCTCTGGAAGTTGTAGAGCGTCAGTTGAACGGTGGTGTTGTCGGCGCCTGGCAGGAAGTACAGCGGGTTCTGGAAGTCGTTGTAGATGATCACCGAGCTCGTCACGATGACGGTGATCACGACCGGTCGGAGCAATGGAAAGATGACCTTGAAGAAGGTGCGCGTGCCGGAGCAGCCGTCGATCATCGCTGCCTCGTCGAGCTCGCGTGGAATCGTCGACGCGAACGCCCTGAAGAGCAGCACCGCGAATGGCAGCAGGTATGCGACCTCGATCAGAACCAGTCCCCACAACGACTTGAAGAGGTTGATCTTCTGGAGCACGTAGATGGTGGGAACGACCGCGGGCGGCACGATCAGGCCGGCCAGGAGGAAGGCGCTGACGACCTTGGCGAGGCGGTCGTTCCGGCGCTGCAGGACGTATCCCACCATCGAAGCGAGGACGACGAGCAACGACACCGAGGCAACCGTGATCGTGAGACTGTTGCGCATCGCTCTCAGAAGAATGCGGTCTCTGGCCTCGAACACGGCCCTGAAGTTCTCGAGTCCGTGCCATTCGGAGGGTAGGGACAACCCCAGAAGTGATGCCTCATTGCGGCTCTTCATCGCCGTGACGAAGATGAAGAGAAACGGAATGACAAACACCAGAATGACGACAGCAATGGCGAGGATGTCCAGCCAGAATCGCCTCAACCATGTCATGTTGCGAGCTCCTTTCGACGCATGAACCAGTTGAGCGGCAACACCAATGCCATCACGAGTACGAACAGAACGACATTGCCGGCCGTCGAGAGCCCGTAGAACCCCGCCTGGTACTGCTTGTACACCGTCGAGGCGATGACATCAGTTGTGAAACCAGGTCCGCCGCCGGTCATCGTCCAGATCAGATCAAACCGACGCAGCCCGCCCACGAACGACAGCAAGATCACGGTGAACGTCGCCGGCTTGCTGAGCGGCAAGATCACGTATCGGAACCGATCCCAACTATTACCCCCGTCGACTGCAAGTGACTCGTACAGCTCAGTTGGGATCGACAGAATTCCTGCGATGAAGATGACGAGCGCCAACCCGACGCCTTGCCACACGTCAACAAATGCGACCGACAACAGGGCGATGTGCGGGTCGGTCAGCCACGCGGGGCCGTCGATTCCGACGACACCGAGGCCTCGATTGATCAGCCCCTTCGATGGATGCATCAGTCGCTCGAACGTGACTCCAACGGCGACCGTGCTGACAAGGACCGGGAAGAAGATGATCGACCGAACGGTGCCCTTGACGTGCAACTTGTGGGATGTGCAGAGCACCGCCAGGGCCATACCGATCACCACCTTGAGTCCGCTGGTGGCCACGGCATAGACGACCGTGTTGCGGAGGCTCTTGGTCAGTGCCGGCTCCCGGAAGAACTGTCGGAAGTTGTCGAGACCGATCCACTCCCAATCGAACAGAGTCCAGCGTGTAAACGCGTAGAACAGCGACAGCGCCGTCGGGACGACGAACATCACGATGAAGAGGATGGCTGCGGGAACGTAGAACCAATGCGGGTAGTGCCGGCCGCGCTTGGGCGGCCTCCGTTGGTGGACCGTCATGTCCACGGTCTCGGCAGCGCGTCGGGTTCGGTCGCGTGCCAACGGCACAGCGGTAGCCATCGTCACCCCCTGCGACGTCGAGGCCCAACTCTTGAAACGGTTCACGTCACCATAGGGCTGGCGGCGATGACCTGTCAATGACTGGTCGAATCGTGGGAGACCACTGAATCGTTCAAATCTCCGGTCCACCCGACCCCGCCCCGAACCGGTGCACGGTGCGGCTGGTCGACCTCTTTGAACGAACTCGGCAGTAGTTGCTAGGTTGCGGGGCTCACCACGCGCTCGGGCTCGTGGCCATCCGAGTCGCGGGCCGGGTGTCGCCACAATCCTCAGTGTCCGAACTGATGAGAGGCGCACATATGCCCGTTGGCGAGGCACCCGCACCAGACGTTGATCTTGCCCTGCAAGCCGCCGCCACCAGACTTCGCAACGAGTTCCGCGAAGTCGACATCGACACCGTCGAGCAACTCCTGCACTCCAACTACGACCGCTTCGCGACCGACGCAACGGTCTTCACGTTCCTGCCCTTGCTCGCCGAACGGGCAGCGCGCCAAGAACTCAAGACGATCGCCGCGTCGTCAGCCGGCAACATGGTCGGGGCGGCCTGATCAGAACACAGTCCTGTGACTGCGGCGCGGCCTCACGCGCTGGTTACAGCACGCTCGATCGGTGGCAGGTGGCAGCTCTGTGTGCGAGTGCTCCGCGTGAGTCGTGACATCAACGACCGGGCGGCTGCCAGGACGATCTCGCGGTCGTGGGTGACGACGAACTCGAATCGACGGTCGTGGTCGGGGCCGCTGTCGCCGAGGTCGCGTGCGCGACCAGTGCGGCCGCGTAGTGCGACCCGATCGTCGTGACCGTCCACTCGGTCGCCAACGGATCGTCGGCCGCGAGCGACACCGATTGCACACCGAGCGCCGACTCGATCTCCAGGCCCACGGCGAGCGCGGCGACCAACGGACACCGCTCGGCCAGCTTCTGGTAGCGTGTGGCTGTGGCCGGCGTGAGCCGCTCTGCTGTCTGGAACGCGCTCGAGTACCACGGGAGCGGGATTCAAATGCTGGCCCTGGCTTTCGATGTGGCGCGACAAGTCGAGCAACAAAGCCCTTGCGCCCGACGCGAACGCCGTCGAGTAGCGCCACCACCTCGAACGGCGTCGTCGCGATAGGCGGCGAGTCACGCGCCAACGCGATCGCTGGGAAGGGAGCTGGAGAGACGAGGAACGGCCCCGGCAGGCCGACCGCCCAGCCCTGCCCGAGCGTCGCGCCGAGTGCGAGCGCCTGTTCGAGATGTGATGACGTCTCGATGCCTTCGGCCAGGACGACGGCCCCGGTCCGTTCGCTGTGCGACATGACCGCGGCCATGATCGATGCCTGATCGGGCGTCGGTCGAGCACGCACCAGGCTCATGTCCAACTTGATCACGTCGGGCGCGAGGAACGGCAGCAGCGCCAAGGATGCCGGTTCGGCACCGACGTCGTCGAGGGCGATCCCCCATTCGTTGCCGCGCGCCGATTCCACCACGCGGCAACAGGTCCGCCGGCCGCCGGGCAAGCGAACGCTCGGTCAGCTCCAACATCACACGCAGATCCCGCCGGGCAGATTCGAGAACGGCGCCCGCGTTCCATGGTGGTGGCGCCCTGAGCGCTTCGGGTTCGACATTCACGAACAGCATGTGCTCCCTGCCCAGTCCGAACTCCAGCGCCCCTTCGAGTGCGGCAACGCGGCATGCCCAATCCAGCTCGGCTGTGCAGCCGTTCAACTGGGCGGCGGCAAACACGGCGTCGGGCGTGGCACCAGGAAGGCCTGGCCAACGCGGCGAGCGCCTCGAACGCGACGATGTTGTTCGTCGATAGGTCGACGATCGGCTGGAACGCAGGCTGCAAGTGTTCGCGCGAGAGAAACAGGTCGAAGTCACCGAGCCCAACGACATCGGCCACCGCTGGATCGTGCAACACGATCGTGCTTCGGCGACTGCTCATAGCTTGTTGTATCGGCCCCGAATCACCCGAGGTGAGCCATGCGTCGTGGAGCCGGGTGTGGGAATCGAACCCACGACCTCATGATTACAAGTCAAGTGCTCTGCCAACTGAGCTAACCCGGCGACGCTGTTCACGCTAGTGGGAGGACCTGCGGGGGGCACGGGGCGGGCGCGGGCAACGACACGTCGACCGTTCGGTCTCCGACGAACACGCTTAGGCTCAAGCCAGCACCAACGGACCGTTCGTGGTGGCCACTCGACACCGACACTGAGGTAGGGCACATGTCATGGCCGAACGGGCAACTCAGGGTCGGGATCACGATCCTCGTACTGTTCGCCACCGGTCTAGTGGTAGGTGCGTGCGACGACCAACCCGGATCCACGGCGTCGACTGACGGATCCAGGCCGGGAGCGTCGACGAACGAGCTCAGGCCGACCGCGTCCACCGCCACCGCGAGCGCCGCGTCAGCGACTGGAACGGAAGGGGACGACGATTCGTTCTCGACCGAACCGATCGATGAAGACGGCGCGAACCCGTTGGGGGGCGACTCTCCCGAGGATCGTCTGATGCCGGATGTGATCTGCATGAACCTTCAGGACGCCCAGGACGAGATCCAGGATCACGGCGTGTTTCTCTCGAGGAGCGTCGACGCAACGGGGCAGGGGCGCAACCAGATCATCGACTCGAACTGGGTTGTCGTCGACCAGACGCCCGCACCCGGCTCGCCGATCAGCGAGGGCGATGCAGAACTGTCCGTGGTGAAGGACGGTGAGACGAACGACTGCTGAGATTCGATCGGCGGAATGACGGCGATCGGGAAAATCTCGGAGGGGTGTCGTTTCCGCGGTCTCGGGATCCGTCGTATGCACGTACCGTCTCTCAAGGAGGACCCATGGAATACCTGCTCTTCATCGCGACCGACACCGACCCGGAACCCGAGGGCACCGACGGCCCCACCATCGAGGAATGGGTCGCCGAGGGCGAACGTCGCGGCATTCGCAAGCAGGGCGACCGCCTGCGGCCACCCGAGGACGCGACAACGGTCCGGGTGCGCGGTGGCGAGCTGCTCGTCGCCGACGGACCGTTCGCCGAGTCCAAGGAATGGATCGCCGGGTACGACATCATCGAGTGCGCCAACCTCGACGAGGCGATCGACTACGTGTCGCGACATCCGATGGCCAGATTCGGACGGATCGAGATCCGGCCAGTTCACCCCTGGGAGGACTGACGGACGTCACCGGGGCGATCGCCGCCGCTCACCGGTCGGATTGGGCCCGCATCGTCGCCGGGCTGATTCGGCGAACCGGTGATTGGACGCTCGCCGAAGACGCGACCCAGGACGCCTTCGCGGCCGCGCTCGCGCGCTGGCCGCACGACGGCATCCCCGACCGGCCGGCGGCGTGGTTGACGACCACGGCGCGCAACCGGGCGATCGACAGGTTGCGCTCCGCCAGATCCGAGCAATCGACGTTTCGGAAGTTGAGCATCGAGCTCGAGCCGGCAGAAGCCGAGGACGTCGACGACGATCGGCTGCGCCTGATCTTCACGTGTTGCCACCCGGCACTCCCACTCGCCACTCGGGTCGCGCTCGACCCTTCGCACGGTCGCCGGCCTCCCGGTCGCCGAGATCGCGCGGGCGTTCCTCGTGTCGGAGACCACGATGGCGCAGCGGCTGGTGCGGGCGCGCCGCAAGATCGAGCACGCCGGCATCCCGTACCGGGTTCCGCCCGCCGAGCTGCTCGAGGAACGGCTGAACGGGGTTCTGGCCGTGCTCTACCTGGCCTTCAACGCCGGCTATAGCGATGTCGCCTTCACCGACGTGGCCGTGTCGGCGGTCTCCCTCACGGAGGCCGTCGTCGACCTCATGCCGCTCGAGTCCGAAGCTCGCGGGCTGTTGGCGCTCATGCTCATCCAACGATCGCGGCGGATCGCGCGGTTCAACACCGATGGCGAGCTGCTCACGCTCGAGGAACAGGACCGGGCGCTCTGGAACCGGTCCGACATCGACCGTGGCCGAGCGATGCTGGCGACGGCGCGCGAGCGAGGACCGTACGTCCTCCAAGCGCTGATCGCGCAGTGCCACGCGGAGGCGGCATCCGCCGAGTCGACGGACTGGTCGCGCAGCGTCGCGCTGTACGACGAGCTCCTGGCGATCTCGCCATCGCCCATCATCTCGCTCAACCGGGCGATCGCGGTGGGGATGCGTGACGGGCCGGATGCCGGCCTCGCACTGCTCGACGACCTCAGCGTGCAGCTGGCGGGCTTTCGCCTCATGCCGGCTGCCCAGGCCGACCTCCTTCGTCGAGCCGGTCGCACCGAGGACGCGGCCGCCCGCTACCGCGAAGCGATCCCGCTCGCGGCGACCGCCGAGGAGAGCGCCCAGCTCCGACGTCGACTCGCCGAGCTCACCGCCGAGTCGACAGCGTGACGGCTACAGCTCGACCCAGTCGACCAGCTCGCCCGTCACGATGATCCGGTAGGCGGTGCTCGTCGGCTGGAAGTTCGGCAGCGTACATGCGATCAACGACAGCGACGTGCCTTCGAACTGCCGCGTCGCGAACAGGATGTTGTCCGTCACCGAGTCCGTCAGGTCGCGTCGAGTCACGCGGTAGCGGTAGCGGCGGTTGTCCGACGTATCGACGAACATCTCGTCGCCGGGCCCGAGCACGTGGATGTTGCGGTAGATCCCACCGTGCGTAGTTCGATGGGCGAACACCGACACGTGGGCGAACTCACCCATCGAGCCGGTGCCGGTCCAGTGCCAACTGTGCCCGGCGTCGACGATCGCATACGGGTTCTGCGAGCCGTACACCCACGAGCTCAGACCCAGCCGCGGCACGTTGAGCAGCCACGGCGGACCGATCGGAGGGGGAGGCGGATTCGCGTACGGGCCTTCGGTCGGGATCGACGGGGTGCCCGTGAAGTAGCCCGCCATGTCGACGATCACGTGGGCGCCGGACTGCGAGTACACCGCCAACCCGGCCGTCGAGATGCGCGAGATCACGTGGTTCGGCACGTTGTCGTGCTCGGCGACGACGTTGACGTTCGACACCACCTGCATCGCAGTGCGGGCGGCGAGCACGGTGAACCATCCCGCGCCCCTGGCATCGACCGCGGTGACGTTGGCGACGATCGCCTGAGCGTCGGTGCGGGCCGGATCGGGGATCGCCGTCTCGACCATCCATCGCGGCCACAGCCGGCCGATCGCGCCGGGCTTGCGGGTGTCGAGGATCCGCTGCGGCGGCATCGGGACGAACAGCCCGTCGGACAAGTTGGCGCTGGCAGGACCCGTGTAGTACCCGGCGACGTCGACGATCACGTGGCCGCCGCCGTACGACCAGACCTTGAATCCGCGGACACCGCCGATCGTCGTCACCTTCACGACCGCGGCGGCGGCGCGGGTCTGGTCGGGACCGTTGACGTTGAGGTTCGACGTCTCGGACGGCCCGGCGGCGTCGAGTGGGTAGCACGTGAAGTAGCCCCACGAGAGCGTTCCGGTCGTCGTCAAGTTGATGACCACCGAGGAGGCGTCGGCCGGCACGACGCTCGAGACGTCGACCACCACCGACTCTCCGGGCAGCAGCACGGCCGTCGAACGGGTGTCGATGACACGAACCGCGCTCTGGAGGGCGACGAACCGCCCACCCCTGGCGAGCCCGGTCGGCGCCGGCACGTAGACGCCGGCGAGATCGACCACGACGTCGCACAGGTCGAACGCATCGACGTCGACGGCACCGTCGACGCCCAACTGGACCGTCACGAGGTTTGCCGCGACCTCATCGTGGGCCGCGGTGTTGAGGTTCGACGCCTCGGGCACGGCCGCACCGGCCGGGTAGACGGTCGCGAAGTTGTAGCCCGACCGGTTGACGACGGTGACGGTGAGCACCGCGGCAATGGCGCTCGCCGGGACCCCTGGCACGCCGACGATCCCCACCCGGATCCGGCGATCGGTCAGTCGCACGAACGGATAGAGCCCAGGGTTGCGGGTATCGGCGATCCGGCGCTGCGCCGTCAGCGGCAGGAACGACGCCGCGCCGGCCGGCGCCGCTTCGACGCTCGCCACGCCCGACGCACCCGTGGCGAGTCCCGCTCCGAGCACCACTGATCCGGCGCCGGCGATGAACTGGCGGCGATCGACCCGCGCGCTCCGAACGGAACCTGGCGATCTCGGCGGCGTCATCGGATCAGCAGTGTCGCAGAACTCGTGGCGTCATGTGCTGCGGTGGCGGACGACCTCGTACACCGCGAGTGCTGCCGCGGCCGACACGTTGAGTGAGCTCAACCGCCCACGCATCGGGATTCGCAGGACCGTGTCACAGCGCTCGCGCACGAGCCGCGACAGGCCGGTTCCCTCGGCGCCGAGCACGAGGCACACGCCTTCGGCTGCCAGATCGCCGAGATCGAACAGCGTCTGCTCCGCGTCGTCGTCGAGGCCGACGATCCAGATACCGGCTTCACGGAGGCGGGACAGCGCCGCCGGCAGACCCGGCACGACGGCAATCGGCACGTGCTCGATCGCGCCGGCCGCAGCCTTGGCGACGGTCGGCGTGACGTGCACGGCGCGGTGACGGGGCAGGATCACGCCATCGACGCCGGCACCGTCGCACGAGCGGATGATCGCGCCGAGGTTGCCGGGGTCGGTGACGCTGTCGATGGCGACGAGGAACGGCGCCCGTCCCTGACGGCGCCGGATCAACGTCGCGAAATCGGCTTCGGGGAGTGCCGACGCCCGGGCGAGAACGCCCTGGGGCGCTTCGCTGCGCGCCGACGCCTCGAGCTTGGTGCGCCCGACGTATGAGAGCGGCACCCGGTTCGCCGCGGCGAGGGCGACGATGCCCTCGATCGAGTCGTCGCCTTCGAGGTCGCCGGCCACCCAGACCTCGTGGACCTTGCGGCGCTGGGCGATCAGCAACTCCCGCACGGCCTGGCGACCCTCGATCTGCTCGCCGCCGAGATTCTTGACCGGCTTCGTGTCGCTGCGGCCGTCGCGTCCGTCGGGTGTCCGGATCGGGCCCGTCCGACCAGCGCCACGACTCTGGTACGGCCGAGGGCCGGCGCGCCCGCCGGGCTTGCCGGGCTTCGACGATCGCGGTTTGGCAGAACCGGCCTTCGACGACCCCGGTTTCGACGACCCCGGTTTCGACGACCTCGATTTCGACGACCGGGAGGCCCCTGACGCCGGCTTCGACGACCTGGGCTTGCCGCGCCCCGGGGGGCTCATGGCGCATCCTGGTGGATCACGGTGACTGCCCAGCAGGCGACGCCCTCGACCCGGCCGATCGCGCCGAGACCCTCTGCTCGGCGGCCCTTGACCGTCACGGCTGCGCCGACAGCGTCGCCGAGACAGCGCTGCATGTCGTCGCGGCGGGGCGCCAACTTCGGTCGCTCGCACACCACCGACACGTCGACGTTGCCGATCTCCCATCCCTCGTCACGGACGAGCGCGGTCACGCGGCGGAGCAGTTCGATCGAGTCGGCGTCCTCCCACTCGGGATCGGTGTCGGGGAAATGCGTGCCGAGGTCGCCCAACCCCGCCGCACCGAGCAGCGCCTCGGCCACGGCATGGGCGACGACGTCGGCGTCGCTGTGTCCGCTCAGGCCGCGCTCTCCCTCGAACGTGCAACCGCCGAGGACGAGCGCGCGGGCCGGATCGTCGGCGAAGCGATGGACGTCGAAGCCCTGGCCGACTCGGATCGCCCCGATCGTCATCGCCGCTCCAGAGTCGCCCGGCGCGCCCACTCGAGATCCTCCCAGTCGGTGATCTTGCGGTTCGTCGCATCGCTCGGCACCACCACCACTCGTCCGCCGACGCGTTCGACGAGCGCGGCATCGTCGGTGGCGTCCTCTCCGGATGCGTGCGCCGCGCGCAGCACCGAGGCGCGGAACGCCTGCGGTGTCTGGACGGCGACGAGCGACTCGCGCGCCGGCGTCGACACCACCGTGGCGGTCGGACCGTCGCGGTCGACGATCTTGATCGTGTCGGTGACCCGTACGCCCGGCACGGCTCCGTCGGCCCCGCCGGCGACGGCGTCGATCACGGATCGGAACAGGTCGGGCGACGCCAGCGGTCGCGCCGCGTCGTGCACGCAGATGATGTCGGCGTCCGCCGGCACTGCTGCCAGGCCGTTTCGCACGCTGGCACTTCTCGTTGCGCCGCCGGCGACGCCATGCTCGCGGTCGACGTCGGCGGCGGGCACGACGACCACGACCCCGTCCGAGCACTCCTCGGCGGTCGTCCGTGCCAGATCGATGATTCGCACGTCGCCGATCAACTCGTACTGCTTGGCGCTCCCGAACCGTTCGCCGGTGCCTCCGCCCACCACGATGGTCCACACGTTTCCGCGGTGTGACACGCCGCGGGAGGGTAGTACGGTGCGCCGGGAAGATGGCCGACTACACCGAGATCCTCGCCAAGACCGATTTCTTCGCGGACGCGCCGTACGACGCCCTCGAACGGATCGCGGCCAGCGGCACCGAGCGCCACCTCGTGCGCGGCGACGTCCTGTTCAGTGCCGGTGACCCGCCGGAGGCGATCTACCTGGTGTTGCAGGGTCGAATCGCCATCGCCATCGCCAACGAGCTCGACCGGCGCGAGAGCGTGGTCGCCCTGATGGAAGCCGGCGACCTGATCGGTGAGCTGGCGATGCTCGACAGCGGCCCGCGCTCGGCGATGGCGAGGGCGATCGAGCCCAGCCACGTGCTCGCCGTGCCGTTCGAGCCGGTGCTCGACCTGTACGAACGCGATCCCCGCCAACTGTGGAACGTGACGCGCATGCTCGCCCAGCGGCTGCGGGCAGCCGATGAGGCGATCGCCGACTCGGTGTTCCTCGACGTCACCGGGCGCACCGCCAAGCGCCTGCTCGAGCTCAGTGCGGGCGCCGACGAGTTCGTCCTCCCGGTCACGCAAGAGGAGCTGGCGGGCATGGTCGGGGCGTCGCGAGAACGGGTCAACAAGGCGATCGCCAGCTTCATCCGGCTCGGTTGGCTCGAACAGCGCGACCGCAACTACCGCATCGCCCAACGCGACCGGCTCGACCTCCGCGCCCGCTGAATCAGCCAGCGAGCCAATCCTTCGCCCGCGCGAACGCATCGGCGGCGTCGTCCGGGCGGTGCGCCGGCCGTTCGGGTGCGTGGGCGAAGCCGTGCTCGGCGTCCGGGTACTGCACGACGCTGGCTCCGGTGGCGATGAGGTCGGCGACGTCGGGCGGCGGGGTGTACGTGTCGAGGGCGCCGATGATCGCCAGCACCCGCTGCGGATCGCCCGCCGCCAGGTATTCGAGCGGCTCGCGGTGGCCGGGGCCCTTCCACACCTCCGGCAGCCGGATCATCCCGTAGAACGACGCGATACGTGCGAACCGATCCGAGCGCGCCGACTTGAAGCAGTACATCCCGCCCATGCAGAAACCCATCAGCCCGATCCGGTCGCATCCGGTGGCGTCGGCGCCCTCGAGCAGGTCGCGCAGGTGGTCGTCGTCGTCCAGTTCGGGCACCGCGGCGAATCGAGGTTCTACGTCTGGGCCGAGGTCGCGCCCGGGGAACGGCTCGACCACGCACGTCGTCATCCCCCACTCATGGGCCAGCCGCGCCGCCATGTCGTCGTAGAGCGGTCGTAGCCCGAAGATGTCGGGGGTGATCACGAGGCCGACCTCGGCACCGTCGGCAACGACGAGCTCGGCGGTGGTGCCCGACGGCAGGGTGATGCGCATGCAACGACGCTACGCGGCGTCAGGCGTCGCGTTTGAGGTTGGCCGCCAGACCGATCACGACGAGGGCGGCCGAGATCGCGCCGAACCACAGCCACGCACCCGGCCGGCCGAGCGAGTCGGCGTCGGGTGTGGCGGCGAGCGCGGCGAGGCAGGCCTGGTACGGCAGCCACTTGAAGAGCCCATCCGCGCCGAGGAGCGCGAACACCACGGCGATCAGACCTTCGGCCACGAGTGGCCACAGCAGCAGGATCGACACCGTTGCGGGAGAGTTGCGCACGATCAACCCGATCCCGAACGCGAACCAGGTGAGGATCACGGCGAGCACGACGAGTCCGGCGAGGGCGCCGATCGAGCCGTCCTCCATGCTCAGCGAGATCTCCGCGTCACGACTCTCGAGGACGGCTGCACCGATGACCCAGCAGATCGCGATGAGCGCCAACGAGAGGAGCCCGGCGACGACGGAGTTGACGACCAGCTTCGCCGTCATCACGCGAACGCGGTTCGGAGTCGCGGCATAGGTCGGGCGGATCGTGCCGTGGGCGAACTCCGACGTGAGGCTGATGGCGGCGACGGCGCTGAACAGCATCACGCTGATCACCGACGTTCCCGAGATCATCTCGGCGAGCTCGTAACTGCGAACTTCGTCGGGGTTGTCGCCGAAGATGCTGACGAGCACCGTGACGATCACCGGGAACGCGACGGCGATGATCAGCAACACGAAGTGCACGCGGACGGTGCGCAGCTTGAGCCACTCGCTGCGGATCGCGAGGATCACGGCTGCACCGCCTGAGTGCGGTATTCCTGATCGGCAGCCGTCGCCGCGAGGAACGCGTCCTCGAGCGATTCGGTGCGCACCGTCAGCTCATGGAGGACGAACTGGTTGCTCGCGGCCAGCTCACCGACCGCCTCGACGGGCATCTCGTACACCTGGGCCGCGTTGGCGGCCGTCCCGGCTTCGGTGAGGCGCCGTGCCTTGCCGCCCGCGGTACCGATGGCCGCCACGAGCTGATCGATCTGCGGGCTGCGAACGTGCACCCACTTCGTCGAGTGGCGGTCGATGAAGTCGCTGACCGAGCACTGCTCGATCAGCCGCCCGCGGCCGATGACCACGAGATCCTGCGCCATCAGCGCCATCTCCGACAGCAGGTGACTGCTGACCAGCACGGTGCGGCCCTGCTGGGCGAGGTGCACGAGGATGTCGCGGATCCAGCGGATGCCCTCGGGGTCGAGACCATTGGCCGGCTCGTCGAGGATCACCGTGTGCGGGTCGCCGAGCATCACACCGGCGAGCCCGAGCCGTTGTCGCATCCCGAGCGAGTAACCCTTCACGCGCCGCTTGGCGACGTCGGTGAGACCGACGAGTTGCAGCACCTCCTCGACACGCCCGCGAGGTATCCCGTTCGACGCGGCGAGCCAGCGGAGGTGGTTGCGCGCCGTCCGGCCCGGATGCACATAGCCGGCGTCGAGCAGGCTGCCGACCTCGAACAGCGGCTTCGGGAGCGCGCCGTACTGCTTGCCGTCGAACGTCGCCGATCCGCGCTCGTACCGGTCGAGCCCGAGCATGCATCGCATCGTCGTGCTCTTGCCCGATCCGTTGGGTCCCAGGAACCCGGTCACCCGGCCGGGTTCGACGTCGAAGCTGAGGTCGTCGACGGCGACGATCTTGCCGAACCGCTTGGTCAGCCCTCTCACCTCGATCACGAGGCCGTATCAGACCACCTCGAACCCCCAGAAACAACCAACCCCCACCTCCCCCATCCGAACTGTCTGCCCCAGATGAACCATGGCCGCGTGTGACGCAGACAGACCGGTTGGGGGATGATGTGGGGATGAGCGAACAATTCTTCACCGACGTCGACGCACCGATCGCCTACGAGGGTCCCGACAGCGACAACCCATTGGCGTTCCGGTGGTACGACGCCGACCGTGTGGTGGCAGGCCGCCGGATGGAGGACCACCTGCGGTTCGCCGTGTGTTATTGGCACAGCTTCGCCTGGGACGGGTTCGACATCTTCGGGGCCGCGACGCTCGATCGTCCATGGCACGCGACGTTCGCGCCAAGCGCCGATCCGATCGCCGCCGCCCGTCAGAAGATGGACGCCGCGTTCGAGTTCTTCACCAAGCTCGGTGTGCCCTTCTACTGCTTCCACGACCGCGACATCGCTCCCGAGGGCACGTCGTTCAAGGAGTCAGCCGCTTTGCTCGACCAGATGGTCGACGCCGCGGCCGAGCACCAGGAGCGCACCGGGGTGGAGCTGTTGTGGGGCACGGCCAACCTGTTCTCGAACCCGCGCTACCAGGCGGGGGCGGCGACCAACCCCGATCCCGAACTGTTCGCCTACGCGGCCGGTCAGGTCGCCCATTGCCTCGAAGCCACGCATCGCCTCGGTGGCCACAACTACGTGTTGTGGGGTGGCCGCGAGGGGTACGAGACGCTGCTCAACACCGACATGCGGCGCGAGCTCGACCAACTCGGCCGGTTCTTCTCGATGGTCGTCGAGCACAAGCACCACATCGGCTTCACCGGCACGATCCTCATCGAGCCCAAGCCGTTCGAACCGACGAAGCACCAGTACGACTACGACGTCGCCGCCGTCCACGCCTTCCTGCAGCGCTACGACCTCGCCGAGGAGGTCAAGGTCAACATCGAGGTCAACCACGCCACCCTCGCCGGGCACGACTTCGCCCACGAGATCGCGGCCGCGGTCAACGCCGGCATCTTCGGGTCGATCGACGCCAACGCCGGCGACGACCGTCTCGGCTGGGACGTCGACCGGTTCCCGGTGTCCGTCGAGCAGATGACGCTGGGGATGATCGAGATCCTGCGCGCCGGCGGCTTCACGACCGGTGGCCTCAACTTCGACGCCAAGCTGCGCCGCCAGTCGATCGACCGCACGGACTTGTTCCACGCCCACATCGGCGGGATGGACACGATGGCGCGAGCCCTGCTCGTCGCCGACTCGATCCTCGCCAGCGGCGAGCTCGACGAGGCGCGCAACGCTCGTTACGCCGGCTGGGACGGCGAGCTCGGCCACTCCATCACCTCCGGCACGGCCACGTTGGCGAGCCTCCACGACCGGGCGATCGGCGCCGGCGAGCCGACACGTGTGTCCGGCCACCAAGAGATGCTCGAAAACCTCGTCGCCAAACACGTGACTCGCGCCCGCTGAAAATCCCGAACTGTCTGCCTCAGATGAGGTCACGGCTCATCTGAGGCAGACAGAACGGGGGTTGGGGCTCGCTACAGGCGGAGGGCTTCGGCCGGCGCGAGGCGGGCGGCGCGGCCGGCGGGGAGCAGGCCCGCCATCAGGCCGACGACCAGGGCCGCGCCCACGCCGCCGGCGATGGCGACCGGTGGCATCGAGAACGGGACATCCTGCGCGCGTGCGTACCCGGCCGTCACCGCCGAACCGAGGAGCGCCCCGCCGACGCCGCCGATCGAGGCGAGGATCGCTGCCTCGGTCAGGAACTGCAGGCGGATGTGGCGGCGGGTGGCGCCAATCGCCCGACGCACGCCGATCTCGGAGCGCCGTTCGAGCACGGAGATGACCATCACGTTGGCGATGCCGATCCCGCCGACGAGCAACGCCACCCCACCGAGCCCGAGCAGGAGCGCCGTCAGCTCGCGGTCGACGGCCGTGCGGGCTTCGAGGGCATCGGTCGGCCGCGACACCTCGACCTCGTTGGGAGCCAACGGGTTGACCGTCGCGGCGAGCACGTCGCGGACGGCGTTGACCGACTTCGGCGGGGTGCGTACGAAGATCGTCGAGACCTTGCCGTCCCAGTCGAGGAGCCTGGCCGCCGCATCGCCACCGATGAACACCGACGAGTCGAGGCTGCCGAGCAACGGCACGGGATCGAGGATGCCGACCACCGCGAACCACTGGTCGCCGATCCACACCAGCGGCGACCCGGTCAGCGAGGTGATGCCCAGGCGGCGCGCCGCGGTCGCGCCGAGCACGACCGTCGGCGTGTCCGAGAGACCCTCGTCGAGCCAGCGTCCGGTCTGCACGGTCGCGCCCAGCGTGTCGAGCAAATCGACCTCAGCAGTCATCACCGAGATCGCCCCGGTCTCCAGCTCGGAGATCTGATCCGTGCGCCGCACCGTGGCCGACACGTTGGCGACGGCCGCCGCCTGCTCGACCGGCCCGACCCGGCGCACCATGTCGGGCGCCTCCTCCGGCAGATCGGAGTCCTCGCCGAACACATCTTGCCCGGCCCTCACCTGGAGCAGGTTGGTGCCGAGCCGGTCGAGCTCGGCCAGCAGGTCGGCGCGGCTCGAGTAGGAGATCCCGATGACCGACACCAGGGCGGCGATCCCGATCGCGATCCCGAGTGCCGTCAACACCGTTCGGCCCGGTCGCGAGCGCATGCCCGTCAGCCCGAGCCGCGGCACGTCACCGAACCGGAGCGTCATCGGACACGACACCTCTCTCGATCGCTTCTTTGGTCTCGGTCGCCTCGAACGCGTTCTCGACGCGGCCGTCGCGGATGTGGATCACGCGCGGCATCGCCGCCGCGACCTCGCGATCGTGGGTGATCACCACGACCGTCGCGCCGTCGGCGTGGAGCATCCGGAAGATGTCGAGGATCTCGGCGCCCGTGACGGAGTCGAGGTTGCCGGTTGGCTCGTCGGCGAGGATCATCGACGGCTCGGTGACGATCGCCCTCGCGATCGCGACACGTTGCCGCTCCCCTCCCGACAGCTCGGCCGGCCGGTGGTGGAGCCGGTGGCCGAGGCCGACCCGCTCGAGCGCGGCAACCGCTCGCCGACGCCGTTCGGCGTGCCGGGTCGACTGGTAGAGCAGTGGGAGGGCGACGTTCTCGACGGCCGTCGAGCGCGTCGACGAGGTGGAACTGCTGGAACACGAAGCCGATCTCGCGTCCACGCAGCTCCGAGAGCCGACGGTCGCCGTCGCGGGAGATGTTGCGCCCGCGAAGGTGGATCTCACCGGACGACGGGCGTTCGAGACACCCGATCAACTGCAGCAACGTGCTCTTGCCGGAGCCCGACGGCCCCACGATCGCCACCATCTCACCCTCGTCGATCCGCAGGTCGACACCTCGCAGCGCTTCGACACCGCCGTCGTACGACTTGGTGAGGTCGCTGAGCTCGACGACGGTCACAGCGAAACCACCACTTCGTCGCCCTCGGCGACGTCGCCGCTGATCTCGACCACGCCGTCACCGGAGGCGCCGAGCTCGACGCCGACCAGCTGTGTTCCCGCGCCGGTCACCTTCTCGACCGCGTAGCCGCCCTCCGACAGCGCCAGCAACGCTCGGAACGGCACGGTCAACACCCCGCTGGCGATCGTCGTGGTGACGATCACGTCGACCGGCGCGGCGTCGAGTTCCGCCGTCTGTTCGGTGAGGGCGACGACGACCCCGACCGTCGTGTCGCCTCCGTCGGCGCCGGCGGTGGCGACCTGGGCGATCGACCACACGACGCCGTCGACGAGCGTTCCGTCGGGCAGCTCGATCGACAGTTCGTCGCCCACCGCGAACCGGTCGACGTCGCCGGCGGCCACGTCGAGCGCCACGATCTGGTTCACGCCCGTGAGACCGAGCACCTCACCGTCGGCGGGGCCACCGACGGATCCGAGGTGCGCGGACACGCGGCGCTCCCCGGGCGCGAACACCACATCGGCGGGCCCGATCGCTCCGGTCTCCTTGACCCCCTGCGCTTCTTGCCAGGCGCGGACGGCGGTCGTCGTGTCGGAATCGAACTCCTCGTCGACGACCATCCCTTCCGGCGCCATGCCGAGGGCGAACAGGTTCTCCTCGAGCTGGCGGACGTCGGCGCCGTCGTCGACACCGCGACGCAGCTCACGCCACATCGGCCGGTCGCCGAACAGCAACCGGGGACCCGGCGCACCGTCGACCTCCCACAACGGATCACCGCGGCCGACCGTCGATCCCAGTTCGGGGAGTGACGTGATCACGCCACCGCCCTGACCCGTCACCTTCGATTCCGGCCCGTATCCCAGCTCGCCGTCGAACTCGTCCGACTCGATGAGATCACGTCGCTCGACGACCGCCGTCTCGACCGCCGCGAGTGACGCCTCGGCGTCGTCGGCCGGCTCGTCAGAGCCGGCGTCGGTGCGTGTCACCGCCACGCTCGTCACCGCGGCCGCGGTGCCGACGATCGCGATCGCGATCCACCATCTCGCACGCATCAGTCGCCCGCCGGTTCAGCCGACGTGAAGATCCCGCCACCGGGTCCGCCGCACTCCTCGGCGGCCGCCTGGAAGTCGTCGTCCATGGGACCTGGACCTGGCGAATCGCCTTCCTCGGCGCCGGCGCTGATGCTGACCTCACCGTTCTCGCCGAACTGGGGGTCGGGCATGTCGACGCCGTGCTCGCGCATGCACTTGGAGAACTCCAGTGCCTGCTCGCGCATCCGCGCCTGCTCCTCTTCGCTCGGCGGCTCGAACGTCCCCACGACCTCCTCGATGATCGGCCGGCACTCCTCCTCGGCCTCCTCCCACGCATCCGGATCGTCGATCTCGATGCGCGTCTGTCCCTCGGCCCCCGGGTCGGGCATGTCGATGCCGTGCTCGCGCATGCAACGCGAGTAACGGACGAAGGCATCCTGCACCTCGGGGTCGTCGCTGTTGGCGGTGCTCTGCATCACCACCATGCCCGGACCGCTCGCCCCTCCGCCCGGACCACCATCACCATCCGACGCGTCATCGACCTCGGTCGTGTCCGTCGTGTTGGACGTGTCGCTCGGGTCGCTCGTGTCGGCCGCGTTGGGCGACTCGTCGTCGACGGAGTCGTCGGCAGTCGTGCCGAGACTGGCCACGTCGTCGAGCTCTCCGTCGCCGCCGCCGCACCCACTGAGCGCGGCGACGGCGAGGAGGGGGAGAAGAATGGTGCTGGATCGAAGTGCTCGTCGCATGTGGCGCACCGTGACGCATGCGTCCTGAGATGGAGCTGAGAACACCTGAGAGACCTCTCAGGTGGGCCGCATGCACTTCACGGTGTGGCACGTGCACAATGCGGACGTGCGTGTGCTGGTGGTCGAGGACGAAGAGCGGTTGGCGAACGCCATTGCTCGCGGCCTCACCGCCGAGGGTTTCGACGTCGACGTCGCCGGCGACGGGCCGACCGGCCTGTGGCGGGCGCGCGAGCAGGCCTACGCGACGATCGTGCTCGACCTCTTGCTGCCCGGCATGAACGGGTTCGAGGTGTGCCGCACGTTGCGGGCCGAGGACAACTGGACCCCGATCCTCGTGCTCACCGCCAAGATCGGCGAGTACGACGAGGCCGAGGCGCTCGACACGGGGGCCGACGACTTCTTGTCGAAGCCGTTCTCGTTCGTCGTCCTGACGGCCCGGGTTCGAGCCCTGTCGAGACGACGGCTGCACGAGGGCCGGCCGGTGCTCGAGTGTGGCTCGCTGCGACTCGATCTCGGGCGGCGACGCTGCGAGCGCGGTGGAACGGAGATCAAGCTCTCCCCGCGCGAGTTCTCACTCCTCGAGTCGCTGCTGCGCCGCGACGGGATGGTCGCCGAGAAGCAGGCGTTGATGTCCGATGTGTGGGGACCCGACTACGTCGGCGACCGCAACATCGTCGAGGTGTACGTGCGCTCGCTGCGCAAGAAGATCGACCTGCCGTACGCCACCGAATCGCTCCAGACGGTGCGAGGGGCCGGCTATCGGATGGTGGCGGATGCGTGACCGTCTGCGCCGCGTGACGGGATCGGTGCGCGTGCGCGTCGCCTTGGTGGCGATGCTGCTCGTCGGCGGCGTCCTCGTCGTCTCCGGGATCGTGCTGACGCGGACGGTCAAGCACCGGCTCGAGGAGGAGAACCGCGAGCGCGCCGATCAGACCGTCGCCTACGCCGCCGATCGGCTCGAGGCCGGTGTGGCTGTCGATTCGGTGTTCGCGTCGAGTGCCGCGCCGGGCGACGTGTTCATGGTGCTGCGGCTGGCCGACGGCACGGTGATCGCCAGCCAGCAACCCGTACCGTTCACGATCCCGATCGACGCCACCGAGGCGGCCGTGACCGGCTCGGCCGGGATGTCGTTCGACTCAGCGATGGCCGTGCCCCCGCCGGGCGCCCAGATCGTCACCCGCGTCGTCGACCTCCCCGGGGGCGAATCGGTGCTGGTCGGGGTCTCGCCGCTCGACGACGTCAGGGAGAGTGTGGCCACCCTCGTGAACGCGCTGTGGTGGGGCTCCCCGGTGCTCGTGTTGTTGGTCGGGCTCATCGCCTGGCTGCTCGTCGGACGTGCCCTGCGCCCGGTCGAGCAGCTGCGCGCCACCGTCGAGACGATTTCGCGCTCGACGCTCGAACAACGCGTCGACGTCCCACCATCCCATGACGAGGTCGCCCGGCTGGCGACGACCATGAACACGATGCTCGAGCGGTTGCAGCGTTCGCGGGACCACGAGCGGCGCTTCGTGTCGGACGCCTCGCACGAACTGCGCAGCCCGCTGGCGAGCATCCGGGCTCAGCTCGAGGTCGGCGGCGATACCGGTGCGATCGACGGTGGTGAGATCCGGACCGGTGTGCTGGCCGACACGATCCGGCTCGAGCGCATCGTCGGCGATTTGATGGAGCTGGCGAGGAGCGACGAGACGACGGCGCCGCCCAACGGATCGGTCGCCCTCGACGTCGTCGTCGCCGACGAGATCACCGCGCGGCAACGTTCCTCGCCGATTCAGATCACGGCCGCCGGCATCGACGACACCGTCGTGCGCGGCCGCCCCGACGCCCTCGGCCGAGTCGTCCGCAACCTGCTCGACAACGCCGTGCGCCACGCCGACGGCGAGGTCCACGTCGGTCTCCACCACGCCAACGGGTGGGCCGAGCTGACCGTCGACGACGACGGCCCCGGCGTCCCGGTCGACGCCCAGCAACGGATCTTCGACCGCTTCGCCCGCCTCGACGAGTCCCGCGACCGTACGACCGGCGGCGTCGGTCTCGGCCTCGCCGTCGTCCGCGCCGTGGTCGAGCACCATGGCGGCACCGTCGGCTGCGCCCCCTCCCCCCTCGGTGGCGCGAGGTTCCTGGTCCGCCTCCCCGTCACCGCCTGAAACCACCCGTTCTGTCTGCTTCAGATTGCCCGTGTGCTCATCTGAGGCAGACAGAACGGGATTTTCAGGTGGGGGTGGCGAGGGCATCGATGATGTCGAGCTTGGCGGCGCGGCGGGCGGGACGGAGGGCGGCGACGACACCCGCGATCGCCCCGACCACGGCGATGATCACGACCTGGCTCACCGGCACCGCGAACTCGATCGGGAACGAGCCAGCGCCTCGTGCGGTCACGAGGCCCCAGCCGAGGAACAGCCCGAGGGCGATCCCACCCACGGTGCCGAACACGGCGATCATCACCGACTCCCAGCGGATCATCGAGCGGACCTGCGCCCGATCGGCGCCGACCGCACGGAGCAACCCCAGCTCGCGCACCCGCTCGTAGATCGACAGCGACAACGTGTTGGCGATGCCCATGAGTGCGATCACGATCGCCAGCATCAGCATCACGTAGACGAGTCCGAGGATCTGGTTGATGTTGGCGGTCGCGTCGGCGACGAACTCCTCGGTCGTCATCACGTCGGGTGGGGCGAACTCGACCGTCGCCGTCTCGACCGCCGAACGGGCGGCCTCGATGTCGACGCCGTCGGCGGCGCCGATCACGACGATCGTGTCGATCGACTGCACCGCGTGGCGTTCCCACGTCGGTCGCGGCACGACCAGGTCCTGGATCGTCGTCGACGGCTCGTAGACCGCCGCGACCTCGAGTTGTTCCGTTGATCCGTCGGTGAACCGCACGTCGAGGGCGGTGCCCACCGTCCATCCGTAGTCGTCGGCGATCGGCTCGGACACCGCGACCTGTCCGTCGGTGAGCTCGGCGACCGTCGACCCGTCGACCACATCGGGCACCACCAGCCCCCTGCTGGCGACCGGGTCGAGCACCGTCACCTGGCGGGTCCGGTCGTCGATCGACACCGGTCCGGTGCCGATACCGACGGCGTGGTCGACCTCGGGGATGGCGTTGACGGCGTCGACGATCCCGGGGCTCAAGCCGCCACCACCGAACTGGCTGGCGGCGATCATCAGGTCACCGTCGATCACGGCGCTGACGTTGTCGTCGACGGACGACTTGAGCGACCCGGCGAACGCCGTGAACACGGTCACGACGCCGATGCCGATCATCAACGCCGACGCCGTCGCCGCCGTGCGCCGGGGGGAGCGCATGGCGTTGCGACGGGCCAGGACACCCGGAATGCGGCGCAACCGGGCGATCGGCGCGCCGATCACCGACCCCGCCGGCCGGGCCGCGACCGGGCCGATGGCCACGACGCCGGCAGCCGTGAGCAGCGCGCCGAGACCGGCGCGGCCGAGGGCGCCGCTCGACGCGCCGGTAACGACCGCGACCACTCCGCCGGCGAGCATCAACGTGCCGGCGACGATGCGCCACCGCGATGACGCCGAGCGGTCCACCGCGACGTCGCGCAGGGCGGCGAGCGGGGCGACCCGTGAGGCGCGCACCGCGGGTACGAGCGATGCGAGCAGCGTGATCAGGATGCCAACGAGCGGAGCGATGACGAGCGTCGTCGTGCTGACCGTCAGACCACCGGCCGGCAGCGCGAACCCGAACGCGTCGAACAGCGCCTTCAGGCCCTGGGCCAGCGCGAAGCCGAGGCCGAGGCCCGCGGCCGAGGCGACGACGCCGACCACGATCGACTCCCCGGCGAGCGACCAGAACACCTGACGGCGATCGGCCCCGATCGCCCGCAGCAGGGCCGATGACCGCTGCCGTTGGGCAGCGATGATCGAGAACGTGTTGTTGATGCTGAACGTGGCGACGAGCAGGGCCACCGCCGCGAACACGGTCAGGAAGATGCGCAGGAAGCCGACGAAGTCGGCGTTGATCTCGTCGTTGGCCTCGTCGACGAGATCGTCGCCGCTGATCACCTCGACGCCGTCCGGCATCACGTCGGCGATCCGCGACACGACCGCCTCCTGGCTCACACCGTCGTCGGCCTTGACGAGCAGCGCCGTCACTCCACCCGGTTGACCCGTCACGTGTTCCTCGGCGCCGGCCAGGGAGAACGCGGTGAACGTCGTCGGTCCGAGACCGTCTTCGCCGCCGAACGTCGCGATCCCGACGATCTCGACGTCGACCGGTTCGGGCGTGGCGACGATCGTGCGGTCGCCGATCGCCAGGTCACCGTCGTCGGCGGCGCCCTTGTTGATGACGACCTCGTCACTCGCCACCGGTGCCCGCCCCTCGACGAGCTCATAGGGGTTGAGGTCTGGATCGTCGATCCAGTTGCCGGCGAACGTCGGCGGACCCTCGCCACCGAGCTTCTCGCCGTCGGCGCCAGTGAGCTGTCCGAACCCCTCGATCTGCGGCGCCACGACGGCGACACCGTCGATACTGGCGAGCTCGGTCGCCAGTGAACCGTCGATGAGGTCCTGGGCGAACTCACCCTCGGTCGTGAGCGTGTTGGCGCTGCGCACGACGGCGTCGGACGAGCCGAGCGCGGACTGGAACAACGAATCGAAGTTGGCCCGCAGGGTGTCGCCGAGCAGCATCGTGCCGGCGAGCAGGGCGACGCCCAGGCACACCGCGAGCGACGTGCTGAGCAGCCGGCGCATGTGGGCGCGCACCGATGAGATGACGAGACGCAACATCGTTCAGGATCCGATCGTCTTGAGGGCGTCGAGGACGCGCTCGGGCGTTGGCTGTTCCATCGAGCCAACGGCGCGACCGTCGGCGAGGAAGACGACGGCGTCGGCGTACCCGGCGGCCACCGGGTCGTGTGTGACCATGACCACGGTCTGGTCCATGTCGCGGACGGCGGCGCGGAGGAACTCGAGCACCTCGGCACCGGTCGTCGAGTCGAGGTTGCCGGTCGGCTCGTCGGCGAACACGAGGTCGGGGCGAGTTGCCAGCGCCCGGGCGATGGCGACCCGCTGCTGCTGCCCGCCCGACAACTCGGACGGTCGATGGCGGAGGCGATCTCCGAGGCCGACGGTGCCGATGACGAGATCGAGCCACTCCGCGTCCACGTCGTGACCGGCCAACGCGAACGGCAGCGTGATGTTCTCCCAGGCGGTGAGCGTCGGCATCAGGTTGAACGACTGGAACACGAAGCCGACCCGCTCGCGACGCAATGCCGTCAACTCGCGGTCAGACAGCGTTCCGAGCTCGGTGTCGCCGAGGAACACCTGTCCCGACGTCAGCGTGTCGAGTCCGGCGAGACAGTGCATCAGCGTCGACTTGCCCGAGCCGGACGGCCCCATGATCGCGGTGAAGCGCCCGCCTGGGATCTCGACGCTCAGGTCGTCGAGCGCGCGCACGGCTTGGTCGCCGTTGCCGTACACCTTGGTGGCCGCCGCAGCGCGGGCGACGGTCGTACGCGGTGGGGCGAGAACGGTGGGGGTCGAAGTCATGGTCTCATCGTGCGCTTCGAGACGCCCCGCGTCGTCCGTCACGCGACGGCTCTCGGCGCTACGTCGAGCTGCGTAGGAGGGTCGCGATAGTCAGTGCGGCGCGACGAGACCGGACTCGTAGGCGAACACGACGAGCTGGGCGCGATCGCGGGCCCCGAGCTTGATCATCGCTCGGCTCACGTGCGTTCGCGCCGTCGCCGGGCTGATGATCAGGCGCTCGGCGATCTCGTCGTTGTTGAGGCCGCTCGCGACCAGGGCGACGATCTCGCGCTCGCGCTCGGTCAACACGCCGAGCGCGGTCGGATCGACCGTGCGATGCTCGGGCGACGCGGCGAACTGCTCGATGAGTCGCCGGGTGACGCTCGGGGCCACGAGCGAGTCACCGACCGCGGCGTACCTGATCGCGCGCAACAGGTCGACGGGCTCGGCATCCTTCAGGAGGAACCCGGTGGCTCCCGCTCGGATCGCCTCGAACACGTACTCGTCGAGGTCGAACGTCGTCAGCACCACCACGTGCACCGACGACAGCGACGGATCGGCGACGATCGTGCGGGTGGCGGCGAGACCATCGACGTCGGGCATCCGGATGTCCATCAAGACCACGTCGGGAAGCAGTGATCGGGTGAGCTCGATCGCGGCCGTGCCGTTGTCGGCCTCGCCGACGACCTCGATGTCGTCCTCGGCATCGAGCAGCACCCGCAGACCGGCCCTGAGCAGGACCTGATCGTCGGCGAGCACGACCCGGATCCCAGAAGGCTTCCCAGAACCTGTCACGGTGGCGACCCGACCGTGGCGCCCGCCAGTGGCAGGCGGGCGATGACCTTGAACCCGCCGCCGGGCTGTGGACCGGCGACGACCGACCCACCGACGGTGATCGCCCGCTCCGACATGCCGGCGATGCCGTGCCCGCCGCCATGCTGGGCGTCGACCGCCGACGCCGCGCCGCGCCCGTCGTCGACGACCTCGACGGTGAGCTCGTCGGCGACGTGGCGAACGGTGACGGTGGCGGTCGCGTTCGCACCCGCGTGGCGCATCACGTTCGTCAGCGCTTCCTGCACGATGCGGTACGCGGCGACGTCGACCGCAGCCGGCACCGTCGACGGCCGCGGGTCGCAAACGAGATTGATGGTGATACCGGCGCCGCGCGGCGTTGTCGATCAGCGCGCTCAGCTGGTCGAGCCCCGGCGTCGGCGCGAGCGGAGCCTCCTCGTCGTCGCGGAGCACACCGACGGTCATCCGCAACTCGTCGAGCGTCTGCTTGCTGAGCTGCTTGATCGCGGCCAGTGCTGGCGCGGCCTGCTCCGGATGACGCTCGAGCACGTGCAAGGCCGCACCCGACTGCATGTGGATCGTGGCGATGCCGTGGGCGATCACGTCGTGGAGGTCGCGCGCGATGCGCAGGCGTTCCTCGGCGACACGGCGCCGAGCCTCCTCCTCGCGGGACTCCTCGAGGGAGCGGGCGCGCTGCTCGAGTTCCGCCAGGTACGCCCGGCGGCTGAAGTGCGCGGTACCGAGGAACACCGCGCCGCCCACCCAACCGGCGAAGGCGAGGAAGTAGACGAAGTTCTGGCCCGGGTTGTCGCTGATCAGCGCGAATGGCAGGAGCAGGGCGATCGTCCCGACGACCGCCGTCCATGTCCGGCGCCGGTCGCCACGTTGGGCGATCGTGTACAGCGGAACCAAGGGCGCCAGGTACACGGGACCGCCGGCGAAGTTCGCCACGGTGTATGTGGCGAGCCCGGCGATCACGATGCCGAGCGAGACGTACGGCAGCCGCCGGTGCAGGAGCAGCGCGGCGCCCACGACGATGATCGTGGCGACACCCCAACCGTTGTACCGCTCGCCTTCTTCCGGCGGGATGTGGTCGGTCACCACCAGGCAGAACACGGTGAAGACGAGTGCGACGGCGACGTCGACCGCAATCTGCCACCGCGCCGATCCGGGCTTCATCGCCCGTTGACGCTACGGCGCAACCAGCCGCGCCACATCCGCTCGGCGACGCATCGCGCTCCTACGTCCTGCGACGTACGGGCGTTGCCGCGGTGCGAGACTGCGACGTGATGCAACCCGCCGCCAACGATCTCACCGCCGCGACCGTCGAGCTGTTGCAGGTGATGATCCGCAACCAGTGCGTCAACGACGGCACGCCAGAGTCCGGCGAGGAGCTCCGCAATGCCGACGTCGTGGAACAAGTGGTGTCGGTGCCGGGAGTCGAGATCGAGCGGTACGAACCGACGCCCGGGCGCACGTCGCTCGTCGCCCGGATCCCAGGCACCGATCCGGCGGCCCCGTCGTTGTGCCTGATGGGTCATACCGACGTCGTTCCGGTCTCGCCGGACGGTTGGCGCCACGACCCGTTCGGCGGCGAGTTGATCGACGGCGAGGTGTGGGGACGCGGCGCCGTCGACATGTTGAACCTGACGTCGTCGATGGCCGTGGTGTTCCGCTCGCTCGCCGAGCGCGGGTTCCGTCCCCGCGGCGATCTCGTCTACTTCGCGGTCGCCGACGAGGAGGCCGGGAGCGCGCACGGTGCGCGGTGGGTCGCCGACCACCATCCCGAATCGATCCGCACCACGTACTTGCTGACCGAGAGCGGCGGCCTCCACACCGGCAGCCCGGAGGCGCCGCAGATCGGCGTCACCATCGCCGAGAAGGGGGTCGCGTGGCGGCGACTCCGGATCCGCGGCACACCGGGCCATGGCTCGATGCCGTTCCGGATCGACAACGCCTTGATCACTGCCGCCGGCGTCGTGCAACGCCTCGCCGACTACCGCCCGGCACCGCAGTTCCATGAGCTGTGGCGGGGTCAGGTCGAAGCACTGGGGCTCGACGACGACCTGAAGCAGGCGCTGCTCGACCCCGATCGCATCGACGCCGCGCTCGACGCGATGCCGTCGGTCGGGATGGCGACCCACCTCCACGCATGCACGCACACCACGTTCTCGCCGAACGTCGTGACCGGTGGGCGGATGAAGACGAATGTCATCCCCGATGTCATCGAGCTCGACGTCGACGTGCGCACACTGCCGGGTGAGGACGGCGATGACGTCGCCGCCCACCTGCGGGCCGCGCTGGGCGACGAGTTGGCCGACCGGGTCGAGGTGAGCGTGCTCATCAACGACCAGGCGTCGATCAGCCGCACCGACACGCCGCTGTGGGACGCGCTCCACCGGGCGATCACCGTTCCGTTCCCCGACGCCCGGCTGAACCCCCAGTTCAGCGTCGGGTTCACCGACGCCAGGGTGTTTCGCGAGCTCGGCACGATCTCCTACGGCGCCGGCCTGTTCAGCCCGTCGGTCGACCCGGCCGAGTACGGCCGCCGCTTCCACGGCCACGACGAGCGCGTCGACGTCGAGTCCCTGCGCCTCACCACCGAGCTCTGGGAACGCGTCGTCCTCGATTTGCTCGCCTGACCCGATCTCATGAAGTTTCGGCGTCGTAGGGGCGCCGAAACTTCATGAGATGGGCGGTGGAGGTGGTAGTCCGGGGAGATGGAACTCGACGCAGCACTCGACTTCATCCGCTCCCGGCAGAACGGAGTCCTCACGACGAACAAGCGCGACGGCCGACCGCAGCTGTCGAACATCACGTACCACCTCGGTGACGACGGCGTCGTGCGGATCTCGGTCACCGACGGGCGCGCCAAGACCAACAACATCCGACGCGACAACCGCGTGTCGCTGTACGTGTCGCGAGAAGACTTCTGGGCCTACGTCGTCGTCGAGGCCGACGCCGAGCTGTCCCCGGTCTCAGCCGCCGCCGACGACGCAACCGTCGACGAGCTCGTCGACTACTACCGGGCACTCGCCGGTGAGCATCCCGACTGGGACGACTACCGGCGCGTGATGGTGTCGGACCGCCGCCTCGTCGTGCGGCTACGTCCCACCGCGGCGTACGGCATGCTCGGCGGCTAGGTCAGCGCGCGCTCGGTCACGTTGTTCGGTCACGTTGTTTCCGCAATGTGACGAGCGTGTGTGTTGGATCGGCGCGCGGCGTCGACCCGTACGATCGGCCGGTGCTCGCCGATCTGGCACTGATCCTGGTGGCGGCGAAGCTGGCCGCCGAAGCGTGCGAGCGCGTGCGGGTGCCAGCAGTGGTCGGCGAGATCGTGGTCGGCGTGCTCATCGGCCCATCGCTGCTCGGCTGGGTGGCGGCCGACAGCGAGCCGGTGATGGCCCTGGCCGAGCTCGGCGTACTGCTGCTGCTGGTGCAGGTCGGGATGGAGATGGATCTGGCCGAGTTGGGCGCGCTCGGCCGAGCGTCGATGCTCGTCGCCCTGATCGGCGTCGCGATTCCGTTCGCCCTCGGTGCGTTCGTGGGTCTGGGATTCGGCGAGTCGGGTGACACGGCGCTCTTCGTTGGCGCCGCGCTGACGGCCACGAGCGTCGGCATCACCGCCCGCGTGTTCGGTGATCTGCGCGCCTTGGCGACGACCGAGGCGCGAATCGTGCTCGGCGCCGCGGTGGCGGACGACGTGCTCGGACTCGTGATCCTGACGATCGTCGTCAAGGTCGTGACCGAGGGCTCGGTCGGCGTTGGGACCGTGGCCGAGACGGTCGGAGCGGCGGTGGGGTTCCTCGTCGTGGCGACGCTCGTCGGCGCATTCATCGTGCCGTGGTGTTTCGAGCAACTCCGACGAATCACCCGATCGGCGGCGACCGTCGTCGTGCTCGGCTTCGCCCTCACGCTGGGATTCGCCTGGGCCGCGACGCTCGCCAAGCTGGCGCCGATCATCGGCGCCTTCGTCGCCGGGTTGGCGATCGGCCGCAGCCCGGAACACGCCCGGATCGAGCGCGACTTCGCACCGACGGCGAACCTGCTGATCCCGGTGTTCTTCGTGCAGATCGGTCTCAACGCCGACATCGAGGCGATGGCCCGGCCGGCCGTGCTCGGGTTCGCGGGCGCGTTGGTCGTCGTGGCGATCATCGGGAAGCTGGTGTCTGCCGTCGGAGCGGTCGGCGTGCGCGCCGACAAGCTGCTCATCGGTCTGGGGATGATCCCGCGCGGCGAGGTGGGCATCATCTTCGCCTCGATCGGTCTGGCCGAAGGCGTGCTCGGCGACGATCAGTACGCCGCGCTGCTCATCATGGTGTTGGCGACGACCCTGCTCACTCCTCCCCTGTTGCGGTGGCGGGTCGGGAACGTGGCCGCTCTCGACGATCCGACCGATGTGCCCGGCGAGTGGGAAGTCGGCACGGTCGGAGACCGGATCGTGCTGCGCGGCGCACCGGGATCGTCGCAGCTGCTCGACGTCGCGCTGGAGGTCGCCCGGCTCGCACCGACCGCGATCCCGGATGGCAGCGTGATCGACTGGTTCGGCCGCCATCGCAACGTCGAGTTGACGTGGACGCCAGCCGACACGGATCGACTCATCCAGGTGCTGCGCGGCGGCGACACGCGCAGCTGGCGATTTCTCGACGTCACCGGCGTGCTGGAGCGGGCGCTGCCCGAGATCAGCGCGGCGCTCGAACGTCGGCGGACCGACGTCGGCGAGCTCGATCCGACACGGGTGCTGCAGCTCCCGACCGTCGAGATCGTGGGACGCGACGCCGATCGGCTGGCGCTGCTCGCCGCGCTCGTGAGTGACGTCTGTGAGACCGGATCACCTGGGTGTGCCACGTCTCTCGCCACTCGCCTGGATCCGAGCGCCGCCGAGGAGATCGTCGCCGTTGTCGAGGGAGCGTCGCTGCTCCACGCCGCAGCCCGTGATCCGGATGCGTTCAGCGAGCACCGCATCCTGCAGCTCGCCGAGCATCTCTCGTCGACGCGAATCGCTGATGACGCCCACTTGTTGGCCACCGCCCACCTCGCCGAGGGCGACTGGCGACGAGATGCCGACGACGAGCTCCACCGACTCGTCGTCGACGCGTTGTCACACCCGGCGATGCTCGACGGGCTGTCGACGCCAGCCGAGATCCGTCGGGCGGCCGCGCTCGCGCGTCTCGATCCGGGCGATGAGCTGGCTCGGTCGCGGCTCGAAGCTGCTCCGCCGACGTTCCTGCTCGCCCACGACCCGGTCGAGCTCGCCCGCCAGGCGCGGCTCGTCGAACCGCTCCGCGGCGTGGTGATGTGCGCGTCGCCGTCGAGTCCCGATCCCGAGCCGGATCGGTGGCGCATCGACGTCGCCTGCCGTGACCGCGCCGGGATCCTCGCCCGATTGACGCGCGCGATCGCCGACGCCGGTTTGAACATCGTCGCCGCGTCGCTCGTCACGTGGCCCGACGGCGGCGTGCTGGACTCGTTCGTCGTCTCGAGCGCGTCACGGCCGAACCCTCGTGACCTGGCGGGGCGCATGGAGCGGGCGGTGCGTGGCAGGCAGGCGTCGACCGCCGCGATCGACGTCGTGGTGACGTTCGAGGACGATGCCGCCCCGTGGTACACCGTCTGCGTCACACGCGGGGCCCGACCGGCTCGGGCTGCTGGCCTCGATCGCCGCCGCGTTCGACGATGCAAAGGTCGACGTGCACGCCGCACGCCTCACCGATCGCGGTCGACGACGGTGTCGTCGAAAGCCGGTTCGAGGTCACCGATCGCTACGGCCGCAAGCTCGACGCCGGCCGGAAGGCAGCGGTCCGGCGAGCGCTCGGCGTCGTCGACTGACCGCACACCGAGTCAGCGACAGTGCTCGACATCGTCGACACGAACGCGACATAAAGAAGAAACAGTGCCGCGACTGTCGCGAAACACCGCCTCTGCATGATGCGCCCGGGCCAACACAATCGTCACGCCCGGTCCACCATCCTCTGGAGGTAACGGATGCAGTCTCTCTCGATCGGTCTCGCGCCGATGCAGGCCGATCCCGTGGTCGTACTCGGCGGGAACCTGAACCTGTTGTGGGTGATCATCGGCGCGCTCCTCGTGATCTTCATGCAGGCCGGGTTCGCCCTGGTGGAGACCGGGTTCTGTCGAGCGAAGCACGCGGCCCACGTCGTCAGCACGAACTTCGCCATCTTCGGGCTCGGGTTCATCGGCTTCTTCCTGATCGGCTTCCCGCTCTCGCTCAGCGCCTTCGACGTCTCCGGCTACTTCGGCGGCGACATCGGCAAAGCGGTCGGCAGCCCGCTCATCGGCGACGACAACTGGATCTTCCTGTTCAAGGGTGGTTGGGCGTTGTCCGGCGGCGGGATCGACGCGGGCGTCCTCGCCCTGTTCCTCTACATGGTCGCCTTCATGGACACCGTGGCGACCATCCCCACCGGGGCGATGGCCGAACGCTGGAAGTGGGGCAGCTTCGTGATCTGGGGCTTCTTCTGCGGCGCGATCTACTACCCGCTGTTCGCGGCGTGGACGTGGGGCGGTGGCTGGCTGTCGAAGACCTGGGACACGATGAGCCTCGGTGCGGGTTACGTCGACTTCGCCGGATCGGGCGTCGTGCACACCGTCGGCGGTGTTGCGGCCCTCGCCGGTGCGATCGTGCTCGGGCCAAGGATCGGCAAGTTCGGCGCCGACGGCAAGCCGAGAGGCCTTCCCGGTCACCACATCCCGATGGCGATGCTCGGCACGTTCATCCTCCTGTTCGGCTGGTTCGGCTTCAACGCCGCGTCGACGTTCGCCGCGACCGACGTCCAGTTCGCGGTGGTCGCCACCAACACCGCGATCGCCGGTGCGTTCGGTGCGATCACGGCCATGCTGTGGATCACGAAGCGGACCGGCAAGCCCGACCCGGGCATGATGGCCAACGGCATGCTCGCCGGTCTGGTCGCCATCACCGCTCCGTGCGCGTTCGTGTCGCCGGCGATGGCGATGGTCATCGGCATCATCGCCGGTGTGCTCGTGATCGAGGCCGTGTTCTTCGTGGAGCGCAAGCTCAAGGTCGACGACCCGGTCGGCGCCGATCGCGGTCCACGGCGTCAACGGCACGTTCGGGGTGCTGGCGGTCGGACTGTTCGCCAACGGCAGCTACGGCGCGGCGTGGAACGGATCCGACGTCGAAGGCGTCAAGGGCCTCTTCTGGGGCGACGCCGGCCAGTTCGGCGCCCAGCTGCTCGGCGTGGCCGTGCTGTGGACGGTCATCTTCGGCATCGCCTACGCGTTCTTCAAGATCCAAGACACGATCTCCAAGTCCCGTGGCAAGGGCGGGATCCGCTCGAAGGAAGCCGACGAGATCGCCGGTCTCGACATCCCCGAGATGGGTGTGCAGGCCTATCCAGAGTTCGTGTCCCAGAACTGACCGCCGTGTCCGGAACGAACCCCGCCCCAGCTGAA
The DNA here is from genome assembly GCA_963776935.1 of Ilumatobacteraceae bacterium. Classification (GTDB taxonomy): domain Bacteria; phylum Actinomycetota; class Acidimicrobiia; order Acidimicrobiales; family Ilumatobacteraceae; genus JALOLG01. The sequence goes on from CAVZOP010000008.1 coordinate 101,832, forward strand.
CGCCTACGCACACGGAGGACCATCAGATGAAGCTCGTCACCGCCATCGTCAAGCCGTTCAAGCTCGACGACGTCAAGGACGCCCTCAAGTCGGCCGGCGTGGCCGGGATGACCGTTTCCGAGGTCCGCGGCTTCGGCCGGCAGGGCGGCCACACCGAGACCTACCGGGGCTCGGAGTACCAGATCGACTTCGTGCCCAAGTCACGCCTCGACATCATCGTCGACGACGCCGACGTCGAGCGCGTCGTCGATGTCATCGTCGGCGCCGCGTCGACCGGCAAGATCGGCGACGGCAAGGTGTGGGTCACCGACGTCGACCGGCTCGTCCGCATCCGTACGAAGGAGGAGGGCACCGACGCGATCTGACCGCGTCAAGCTCGGTGTCGCCGTTCGCGCCACGCTTGTCGCGGTCGATCCTCGCACCTCATTGCATGCCGCACACGTTCTGCGCACAGTCATCGAGGCCGTGTGCCGCGTCCTCCGAGTCCTGATCCCCGCGCTCGTCGTGGCGGCGCTTCCGGTGTCGTCGCGCGCCGACGCCGCCGAACCACCCGTTGTCGAGATCGACGGCTCGGAAGGTGCTTCGGACGAGCCAGGGTCGCTGCGCGGCACCGAGGCGTTGGTGTCCCTGCTGCTCGACGGCGATCTGGCCGACGTCGCGGCCGACGTCGACTGGACCGCCGGTGAGCTCGCCGACACGCTGCTGACCGACGACACGCTGTTCCTCACCGACGACGGCGACATCGGGTACGCCGACGAGGCGCCGGGCCCCGGCGAGTTCACGACCGCCGACCCCGCGGCGGCATCCGCCGATGCCTCCACCATCCTCACGCTGCACTCACTGCCGGACGCATCGCTGACGATCCTCTTGGACGTCGACGGGCACGTCACGACCGGCACCGGGTGGAACAAGGGTCGCGACGCTGAGATCGTGTCCACCCCGTTCGACCGCGACGGGCATCCGGGTTCGCTGTCACCGTCGGAGATCGCCGAGATCGAGGCGATCTGGCGGATCGTCGCCGAGGACTTCGCCCCGTTCGACGTCGACGTCACGACACAGGACCCCGGCGCCGACGCCCTCCGGTTCTCCGGTCGCGGCGACGACGAGTACGGGACCAGGGTCGTCATCTCCCCGACCGACGCCTGGTACAGCGTTGACAACTACGGCGGGGTCGCCTACGTGGGGTCGTTCAAGTCGTCGCACACCCCGGCGTTCGTTTTCTCCGACAACCTCTTCAGCTTCAAGACGGTCGGCGACGCGTCGTCCCACGAGGCCGGTCACACCCTCGGCCTGCGCCACGACGGCGCCCCCCAGAAGCCCTACTACTCGGGGCATGGCGATTGGGGCCCGATCATGGGAAGCAGCTACTCGCGCGTGCTCGGCCAATGGTCGAAAGGCGAATACGAGGGGGCTGACAACCCCGAAGACGATCTGGTCGTGATCGCGAAAAGCCTTGGACTGCGGTTCGACGATCACGGCGACACCGCGCCGACGGCCACACAACTCGCCGGGTCCGCCACGACGTCAGGCTTCGTCGGTGTTGGCGATCCGGTCGACGTGTTCACGATCGACGTCCCGGCCGGCGGCATCGACGCCCGGGTGACGCCGTCGTCGACGGTGTCGAACCTGTTCGTCTCGCTCACGATCCGCGACGACGACGGCGCGATCGTCGCCACCGACACCCCGACTGCCGTTGTGACGTCAGGGCTGGCGGGGAACGGGCGGCGTCCGATCGACTGGGCTGCGCACGCCACCGCGGTCGTGCCCGACGGTCGATACACGGTGGAGATCAGGCCGGCCGGGCTCGGGACACCGTCGACCGGCTTCAGTGCCTACGGCTCGCACGGCGCGTACCGACTGGCGGTCGCCATCGGCACCCAGTATCCACCACCGGCGCCGGCGCTCCCGGGTCAGGTCCGGCTCACCCCGATCCAGCCGGTACGACTCACCGCCACGCGATCTGGGCAGGGCGGAAGCGTCCGTCTCGGTGTCGACGGCGTGCTCGTCGTGCAGGTCGCCGGGACGCCGGACATCCCCGCCAACGTGACCGCGGCGGCGTTGAACGTGACCGCGGTCGGACCGGACAGCGGCGGGTTCCTGACGGTCTTCCCGTGCTCGGACACGGTGCCGACGACGTCGACGGTGAACTTCGCGGCGGGCCGCGACATCGCCAACTCCACGATCGCGACGCTCGGCGTCGACGGTGAGGTGTGCGTGTACTCGTCGGCTGCGACGGACGTGATCGTCGACATCACCGCCTGGCTCTCGCCCGACGCGGCGGCCGGCATGACGGCCACCGCGCCACGCCGCGTTGCCGACACCCGTTCCGGACTCGGCGGATCCGGCCGGCTGCCTGCGGAATCCGTGCTGACTGTCGCCACCGGTGACGTCGGCGCCTCGGCGATCGCCCTGAACGTCACCGCGATCGGCGCCGACGCGGCCGGGTTCCTGACGGTGTACCCGTGCGGGACCGCGCCGCCCGTTGCGTCGAACGTCAACTTCGCCGCCGGTGAGGTCCGCCCGAACAACACGATCGTCGCCGTCGCGCCAGGCGGGCTGGTGTGCGTCTACTCGTCCGCCACCGTGGACGTGATCGTCGACGTGACTGCCGCGTTCTCACTCAACGGCCAGCTCGAGTACCTGCCAGCCACCCCGCAACGTCTGATCGACACCCGCGGGACCGGCCTGGTCGGGGCGGGTGGCGAGATCGCGTTCAGTGTCCCGTCACCCGGTGTGAGCCCGGGGGCGGTGAGCGTCAACGTGACCGCGACCGGACACGACACGGACGGGTTCACGACCACGTTCGGTTGCGGCACATCGGTTCCTGAAGCATCGACGTTGAACCAGCGGGTCGGCGAATCCGTCGCCAACGGTGCGATCGTGCCGGCCGGGGCGAGCGCGACGGGGTGCGTGTTCACGTCATCTGCCACGAACCTGATCGTCGACCTCAACGGCTGGTGGGTTCCCGCCGCCCGCTGAATCCCCTCGATCCCCCCTGTTTGTGTCACCGACATCAGCGAAGGTCGCCGGTAGCGGTGACACAAACGTGGGTTTGGGCGGGGGATCGCGGGTCAGTCCTCCCGCCGCGCCTTGCCGTTCAGGAAGTCGATGGAGCGCGTCACGGTCGCGGCGACGAAGCGCTCGAGTCGTGGTTCGGCCATGAACCGGGCGACCGCGTCGAGCGGTGCCGGCGAGCCGGATCGCACGGCTTCCTCGGTCGCCGCCACACTCGTCTTCACCGCATGGGCGTGGACGATGAAAGCGGTCGTGCCATCGAGCAACGCCTCGCGTTGGAGCGCCTCGCCGTACGTCGTCAGATCGTCGGACCGCGATTCGATGTCGGCGCGCCGGCCGACGCCGGTGTGCCACTCGTGACGACCGGTCCAGTTGGCCTGGAACACGCACCACAGCGCGAGCCGCACCGCGTCCGGGCCGGGCAGATGCGCGTGGTGCCAGCGCACGGCGTTGGCGTACGTGATGCCATGCGTGATGTCGAGCCATCCGAAGTCGTCGTGGAAGTCGAACTCCCCGGCCGGCTCGTAGCGCAGCATCCGCTCGCTCACCGCGGCGACGACGACGTCGAGCAGGCGATCGACGCCGGCACCGGCCCGCAACGCGGCGACGGCTGCGTGCAAGGGCTCGACCCGCGATTCGCCGAGCAGCGCTTCGAGCAACCGGCCGTCGTCGCGCCAGGTGGTGACAGGTTCGATGCTCGCCAGTTCCGCGAGGTCGAGCTCGCGGAGCGCCTTCACGAAGGGGCGCATGTACGGGAGCTTGTCCTCGCGCGTTCCGTACACGATCGTCGGCACCAGATACGGCAGGACCGTGCCCGCTCGCTCCCATCCGATCATGTCGAGCAGTTGGAACGCCTTCTGCGAGTAGATCGCGGCGTGCCCGTACGACAAGTGATGGTCGCTGACGATCCCGGTGAACCACGGCCGGATCTGCTCGGCATCCCATCCCGCTTCGATCGCGCCGAGCAGCACTGCTTGCGCCGGCTCGACCTGCTCGGTCTCGACGAACCGACGAAAGTCAGCGGCGGGCTCGGGTGTCGCCGATCGGCGTCGCCGGCCGGGGCAGCGGGTTCACCGGCCGGCCGCGTTCCTGCTCGGCGATCCCGGCGATGCCCTGCACGATCGGAAGCGCCCGCTGGTCGCCGTCGTACAGGTGCAGCATCGACAGGCAGTCGGTTGCCGACGCGATCGCGTGGCCCCAGCCGAACTCCGCTCGCGGCGCGCCGTACGCGACCGCCTCCCAGACCAACTCCCCCGGGTTGGCGCTGTGCTGCAGCAGGCGCACGACGTCGCGGGACACCTGGCCGATGTAGTCGTTCTCGATCCCGCGCCGCATGCTGTCGATCAGCTGCGGCCGCAGCACGGCCGGATCGGGACGGCGTACCGTCACGCTGATCGCGCCGTCGTCGGCGACGGTCGCCTCGTGGGTGCGCACGTTCTCCTCGCCGAGCACGCACTTCCCGTCCGACACGCGGAACTTCCAGTTGTGCCAGGCGCACGTGAGCAGGTCGCCGTCGAGCTCTCCCTGGGTGAGTCCATATCCCTCGTGCGGGCAGGCGTTGTCGATGGCGAACACACCCTCGCTGGTACGTCCGACGCACAGACGCTGGCCATCGACGCGCACCATCTTCATGGCGCCGACGGCGAGCGAGTCGAGGTTTCCAACTTCCGTAGTCACGTCGGCACACGGTAAGACTTCAACAATGGTTGAAGTCAAGCGCTACTCGATCGGTGAGGTCGCCGCCCGGGCCGGAGTGGCCACGTCGGCGCTGCGTTTCTACGAGGAGCACGGGTTGATCACGTCCGACCGGGCCGACTCGAACCACCGCCGGTATCACGCCGACGTGCTGCGCCGGGTGAGCTTCATCCGCGTCGCCCAGAAGGTCGGGCTGACGCTCGCCGAGATCAAGTCGGCGCTCGAGTTGCTGCCCGAGCGGCGCACCCCGAACCGCCACGACTGGGCCGATCTGGCCGCCAGCTGGGGTCCGCGCCTCGACGAGCAGATCGCGACGCTGCAGCGCCTGCGCGAGAACCTCGACGGCTGCATCGGCTGCGGGTGCCTCTCGCTCGAGTCCTGCGCGATCTGGAACCCCGACGACGTCGCCGCCGACCTCGGAACCGGCCCCCGCTACGTCCTCAGCGCCGAACGCCCCATCACCCCACCAACCCCACCTCATGAAGTTTCGGCGTCCTGAGAGCGCCGAAACTTCATGAGTTCGCTCAGTCGCGACCGACACCGAGTGAGTTGGCAACCCGGTTGATGTAGTTGAACCAGGACGCGATCAGCGTGATCTGCAAGATCCCGGTGTCGTCGAAGCCAGCCGCCCGCAGCGCGTCGTGATCGGACGGGCCGATCTGCAGCGAGTCTTTGGTCACCTGCACCACGTAGTCGAGCATCACCCGGTCGGACGCGCTGATCGGCGCGGCTGGGTAGTCGTCACGCAGCGCGGCGACGAGCGCCTCGTCGAGCGTGACTCGACGAAGGAACTCGGCGTGCGACTCGCTGCAGTACGGGCAGCGATTGGTCACCGACACCATCGTGGCGATCATCTCGTGCTGGGCGCGGGTCAACGGCAGGTCGGGCGACATCAACGCACCGAACGTCGAGAAGGCGTGTTCGAGGGCGTCCGGGATCAACGTGTGGGCGGCGACGATGCCCGCCCCGTCGTCGTCGTGTTCGGGGCTGACGGGGAGGTCGTACTCCGACGGATACAGCCCGTGCTGGGCCTCCAGCGCTTCTCTGAGTCGGCCGGACGCCTGCGACTTCGGGATGGTCTTGATCCACGTCATCGGCCAAGTGTGTCGTCCACGGTCAGGTCTGGCACAAGTTCATCGAGCGCGAGCTGGACGAGCGACTGGCCCCTTCCGTCGACGAGCCAGGCCAGTCCGGGCCGCGCCGGAATCGGGGTTCGGCGAGGGAGCACGGCGCCGAGCAGGTCCCCGTCGAGCTCGCCGCCGGCCGCCATCACGAGTCCCAGCCGGCTGCGGCGGCACACCGCCGTCCAGTGGCCGTATGCCACACGCATCGCGTCGGCTCGACCGGCGGCGAACACGCTCGTCGCACCGGCGGCTCGGCCGAGGTGCGTGACCAGCCAGCCATCGGGATCGTCGAACCGTTCGCAGTCGTCGACCGCGATCAGCGCCTGCCGATCGAACGTGTCATCGAGCTCGGCGGCGACGCCGTACCGCTCGACGAGCGGTGAGCCGCGCACCGGGCAGATCACCCGCACAGGTGCGCCGGGATGCAGCTCACACCAGGCCTCGATCAACCGGATCAGGGCCGAGCTCCGACCCGAACGCGCCGGTCCCGCAACGATCACGTGCTCGCCGATCGGCAGGTGCAGCACCGCCATCGACAACGTGGCGAAGTCGAGACCGACCGGCAACGCGACGACGGGTCCGGTGTCCCCCCGGGTCGGTCCGAGTGCGTGGGCCGGAACAGATCGCGGCAGCACCGCGACCGGCGCCGGTCCACCGCCGCCCTCGCACCGATCGCGTGGGAGCAACGCGACCTGTGCCGAGAGCCCGGATGCCGCGACGACGAGCCGACCCGGGATGGCCGCCGGCACGCGGCGGAGAGGGAACGCCTAGCGTCGGCGCGTCGCTCGGGTCGTCGAGATGGAACACCCAGCGCTGGGCGAACCGCGCCAGCACGACGCCACCGCCGCGCGCCGCATCGACGACAGCAACCGTTGCAATTCCGACAGCCGGTCCGTCGGCGAGCACCCGATCGAGCTCGGCCTTCGACGGTCCCCGTTCCACGTGTTCGAGCGATTCGCGCAGGGCGGTCAACCCGTCGATCGCCACGACGATGTCGGGGCCCCGTTCGACGTCCGACTCAGACCGTCGACGATCGAGCTCGCCCGCCAGCCGCCGAACCAGCCGGTCGACGCGTTCGACCTCGTGCACTCGGATGACGTCGGTGCAGTGTGCGCCGGCGAGCGCATCGAGCGACGGGTCCCCTTTCGCATCGACGATGTACACGTGGAGGGCGCACGGCGGATCGATGCAGGTCGCGGCCGCCACGATCATCCGCAGCGCGGTCGTGGTGCCCGAACCAAGCGCACCGAACAGGGCGAGGTTGCCGCGCGACCGGTCCCATCGCAACGGTGTGCGCCGCTGGAGCGCCGGTTCGTCGATCACACCGACCGCCGCCGGCTCGTCGACGTCGCGCAGCTCGGGCGGCAGCGGCGGGAGCCACGGTCGGTGGGGAGTGGCGACGCCGGCGATGGTCATCGCGCGCCTGGTCTCGCCGACGAGCAGCTCGAGCTCGGTTCGCGCAGTGTCGCCGCCGTCGAGCGGAGCGGTGCATCGGGCGATCTGGAACTCGACCATGTCCGCGGGCCGAGTCGCATCACCGCCCGGCCGGGCACTTCCCGCGGCAACCCAGCTGGGGCAGGATCGCCCACCACGTCGAGGGCATCGGCGCGGTCGTGCAGGCGCAACGCGAGTCGGAGGTTGGTGTTGGCGCGGATGTGATCGTCGACAACGCCCGCCGGTCGTTGCGTCGCGAGCACGAGATGCACGCCGAGGCTCCGGCCCCGCTGGGCGACCCCGACCAACGCCGGGATGAAGTCGGGGAGATCGACCGCGAGCGCTGCGAACTCGTCGATGACCACGACCAGCCGTGGCAGCGGAGGTGACCCGGCGATCGCCCGATGCCCGGCGAGATCGGTGGTGCCGGACTGCCGGAGCAGCCGCTCGCGGCGATGCACCTCGGCTTCGAGGCTCACCAACGCCCTGGCGGCGAGCCCGTCGTCGAGATCGGTGACCAGCCCCACCGTGTGCGGGAGGTCGGCACACGCATCGAACGTGGCCCCGCCCTTGTAGTCGACGAGCACGAACGTCACGTGGTCGGGACTGACGCGCGCGGCCATCGCGACGACCAGCGTCCGGAGCGCCTCGCTCTTGCCGGCGCCCGTCGTTCCAGCGATGAGCGCGTGCGGTCCGTCGCGGACGAGATCGACCTCGACCACGCCGTCGAGCGACACGCCGATCGGCGCCGCCGGTGCCGGGTCGTCACCGCCCGCTCGCCATGACGCAGCGATCGCGGCGGCGGTACGGGGCACGTCGGCCAGATCGTCGATGCGAACGTCGGTGGTCAGTTCGGACCCGGCGCCGGCGGGATCCTCGGGATCCGACAACCCGGCGAGGTGCCGGGCGATCGAGCCGGCCGTATCCGACGCGAGCCCGGCGATGTGGAGGCGATCCGACCCGACCGAGCCGTTGCCGTGGTCGTCCCAGCGGGCTCGGGCGCGTGTGCCCACCTCGAGCACCGAACGGCAGAACGCCGGCACCGTGTCGCCGCGATCGATGGTGACGACCGTCGTGACCGGCCGCTCACCGGCGAGGAACCGGCGCAACGGGCTCGTGCGCGTCGCCAGCGCGGCTGGGACGTCGGTCAGAACGACGACGCGGCGGGCGTCCCCGTCGAGCCGGGCGAGCGCCTCGGCGAGCGCCCGTCCATCGTCGTGGGCGAACACCGCGGGAGCGTCGGGACCAGCCGTTGCATGCGGGAGCCACTCGGCCCACGCGTGACGCGTCACGTCGTCGGTGACCACGACCAGCCGCCAGTCGGCGGGACCGCACTGGACCGCCAGCTGGACGAGGAGCGACCGGGCGACGGCAGGTGCGTCGTCGCCGACGATCGCGATCGACGCGCCTGCATCGGACGCCAAGTCGACCTCGACCGGCACGTCGCGCAACAGCGATGCGGCGTCGACGACGGGACGCAGATCGGTCCGGAGCGTGTCGACGTCGGCGCCGAGCGGGATCCGACAGGGCGCCGAACCCCACCCGATCATGACGCGAAACGCATCGCCGTGAGCAGGCCGGCGCGACCACAGATCGACCGTCTCGGCCCACCCGAGCAGGAGCAGCCTCCCGATCGCTTCGGTGACGGCGCGGTGGCGGAGTTGGTCGGCACACGCGGCCAGGTCGATGGCGAACTCCCGGCACGCCTGGTCGTCGCGACGACGTCTGCGCCGGCGACCACGAGCCTCGCGGGCACGTCCGGTACCGGCCGTCGCCAACGAGGCGATCGCGCCGACCGCGCCGAGCAACGCGAACACCGGCTGACGCAGGACGACGGCGATCGCGATCGACCCGACCAGGCTCACGACGGCGCCGGTCGCTCCCCACCCACCGACCACCGATTCGGTGGGTGGGGGCGGCGGCATCGCCGCGGTGACGGACTCGGCCGCCGCCCGGCGAGGTCCGCGCAACACCGAACGCCGCCACGGATCGCCCTCCGACCCGCCGGTTGCGACCGCCGCCTGGTCGGGCCGGGGCGCGGCGACCAGCAGGCGGCTGGCGCCGATCTCGATGGTCACGTGGCGAGGGAGGAGCGTCGGCCCCTCGACTGGGACGTCGCCCACGATGACGGGCACCCGACCGGCGAGTTGGAGGATCGTCACCGCCCCGTCGACACCGACGTCGAGCACGGCGTGGTGGGCCTGGACTTCGGGGTCGGCGAGACGCACCGCGGCCCAACGCGCACGGCCGACGAGGTGACGGCCGGGACCGAGGCCCAGGGGCACACCGACGGCCGGCCCGGCGACCTGCACGACCATGACCAGCGCTGCCGGGGAGACGTCGTCGGTCGGATGCCTGCCCGTAGTGCCGTCGACGAGGCTGCCGGTTCGGACACACGTCCGGCCGAGTGTCGTTGCCGGGTCGACGTCGACGCCGTCGATCGACACACCTGCCGCCGGGTCGACACCGACCGCACGAGCGAGCTCACCGACCGTCACCGTGGCCGGATCGGGCCACTGCTCGCTGGCGCGACCGTCAGGTCCGGCCACGACGAGGCGCGCTGGTCGACCGCGACGCACGTTCACCTGTGGGTCGATCGGCCGGCAGTCCGGAAAGCGCTGTCAGCGCCATCGGGCCTGTGAGCTGCTCTGTGAGACCTGCTGTGAGCTCCGCCGCGCACGATCCCGGCATGACTCGACGACCAGCACCTCGACCTCCAGCGACGAGCGGGCCGGCACCGACCGGGCCCGGCGTCGCCGCCCGGCTCCAGCGTGAGTGGGATCGCCTGCGTTACCGGCCACCGATCGTCGCCCACGCTCGGGCGTGGAGCGTGACCGAGCGTGGCTTCGATGATCTCGACGCGCTGTTGGCGCTGGCCGGATTCCGCACGGCGGCCACCGACGACACCGAAGCCGTTCTCCGACGACTCGTCATCCGGGCCGCCGACGACGAGCTCGCCGCCCGGATCGTGCTCCAACGGGTGCTCCCCGGGCTCCTCGCGCTCGTGCGCCGCCGCCAATCGCGCCTCGGCGACGACATGCTCGAGCACCTCGTCGCGGCGGCGTGGATCGCGATCCGTACGTTCGCCCCGAGCCGCCGGCCGGCGTGCATGGCCGCGGCACTGATCAGCCAGGCCGACCACGCATGCTTCTGTCGACCCGGACGGCGGATGTCGACGGGCGAGGTGACGTTCGACCCGGCGCGGGTGACCGGGATGCCCGATGAACGGCGGATCTCGGCGTGCGAGGAGCTCGCTGGTGTGATCGCCGACGGCCGCGCCGCAGGCATCCCGATCGCCGACCTCGACCTCGTGCAGCGGCTGCTGAGGACTGGTTCACCCGGTCAGGTCGCCCGCGACCTCCACGTGACGACCCGCACGATCCGCAACCGACAGCGATCGGGTCACCCTCCGGTTGCGTCAGGCTGCGCTCGCTGCGTGAATTTCGGTTTGCGCTTCTCGAGGAACGACTTGATGCCCTCCTGGCCGTCAGGCGTCACGACGGTCGAGGCCATGAGCTCGATGGCATAGGCGTAGGCCTCCGCCTGGGGCAGGTCGATCTGGGCGTAGAAGCCGCGCTTGCCGAGCGCCTTGGACAGCACGCTCCCCCGCGTCGCGCGCCGGATCAGATCGGCCACCGCGGCGTCGAGCTCGTCGTCGGGCACCGCTCGGTTGATCAGCCCCCACTCGGCCGCCGTCTGCGCCGAGATCACGTCGCCGGTGAGCGCCATCTCGAGGGCCCGCTTGCGGCCGAGGTTGCGGGCGACGGCGACGAGCGGCGTGTGGCAGAACACACCGCCCTTGCCACCCGGGATCGCGAACCCGGCGCTCTCGGCGGCGATCGCCAGGTCGCACGAAGCCACGAGCTGACAGCCGGCCGCGGTGGCGAGAGCGTGAACCTTGGCGACCACCGGCTGGGGGATCTCCTGGATCGTGTTCATCATCGCCGTGCACACGTCGAGCAGCTCACGGGCGTCGGCGAGCGATGCATCCTTCATGTCGCCGAAATCGTGACCAGCCGAGAACACCGGACCGTTGGCGGCGAGGATGACGCCGGTCGCGTCGCTCTTGCCGACCTCGCGGAGCGCCGCCGTGAGCTCGCGCATCACGTCGGCGGCGAGGGCGTTTCGCTTCTCGGGCCAGTTGAGGGTGACCGTGACGATGTCGCCGTCACGGGTGACGTCCACGTGCTGAGCGCTCATGCCCCAAGCGTACGATCCCGGGCCATGACTGACTCGATCCAGGCCGGTGGTATCCGACAGATGGCGGAGCGGCACTGGAACGGTGAGGGTGATCTGGTCGGCGACGAGCACCCGGTGCGACCCGCGCTCGGACGGGCGGCGGAGGAGATCGCACCAGGCATCCTGACGTTCATCTCGGTCGCCTCGGTGAATGCGATCGACTCGGCGGACGGGCTCGTCATGCTCGACACCGGCGGCCAGTTCGACAGTGACCATCTCTACGACGTCGTGCGGGCGTGGCGACCGGACGACCCACTCACGGCGGCCGTCTACAGCCATCACCACATCGACCACGTCTTCGGCACCCGTCGCTTCGAGGCCGAAGCCGCCGAGAAGGGGTGGGCACCGCCGACCGTGTACGCCCACGAGGACCTCCCCGACCACTTCCGCCGCTACGAGCGCACGCTCGGTTGGAACGCAGCGATCAACCAGCGCCAGTTCGCGCTGCCGGTCGAGAACTTCACGTGGCCGGACACGTACCGCTATCCCGACGTGACGTACTCCGACCACCTCACGTTCACCCGCGGCGACCTGACGTTCGAGCTGCACCACGCTCGTGGGGAAACCGACGATGCGACGTGGACGTGGGTGCCGGAGCTGGCGGTGCTCCATCCCGGCGACCTGTTCATCTGGGCGGTGCCGAACGCCGGCAACCCGCAGAAGGTGCAGCGGTTCGCTAGCGACTGGGCGGTGGCGCTCCGCCAGATGGCCGCGTGCGGCGCGGAGGTGATGCTGTCCGGCCACGGGCTGCCGATCTTCGGCGCCGATCGCGTGCAGCGGGCACTCACCGACACCGCTGAGCTGCTCGACTCCCTCGAGACCCAGACCCTGACGCTGATGAACCAGGGGGTCACGCTCGACCGCGTCCTCCATGAGGTCGAGGTCCCCGAGCACCTACGCGACCTGCCCTACCTGCAGCCGGTGTACGACCATCCGCAATTCATCGTCCGCAACGTCTGGCGCCGCTACGGCGGCTGGTACGACGGCGAACCCGACAACCTGCTCCCGGCGCCGCGCGCCGAGCAGGCCCGGGTGTGGGTGGAGCTGGCGGGTGGGCTCGAGCGCGTGCTCGCCCGGGCGCGCGAGGTGGCCGCAGCCGGCGACCATCGCCTCGCCTGCCACCTCGTCGAGTTCGCCGTGCTGTACGAGCCCGCTTCGGCCGAAGCCCACGAGGCGCGCGCCGAGGTCTACGCCGCCCGCAGCGTCGACCAGGTGTCGTCGATGGCCCGCAACATCCTCGGCCACGCCGCCCACGCCAGCCGCGCCGGCAAACGCGACCTCGCCAGCCCCAACTCGTGAGGTTTCGGCGTCGTAGGAACGCCGAAACTTCACGAGATCGGGGTGGGGAGGACGAGGTCGACGATCCGGCGGGGGCACCCGGGAACGAACGGCTCGCCCGTCATCAGGCGCCGGTAGAAGATCGGTCCGGCGAGCACCTCCGACGTCAGCACCGGATCGAGGTCGGCCGACAGCTCGCCCGCGGCGATGCCCTCGGCGATCAAGTCGACCAGGATCTGTCGCCGTGCCGAGACGAACTGCTGGTGGAACCGCCGCACCGTCTCATCGCGGGCGGCGGCGTCGATCAGTGCGGGCATGCAGTTCGACCAGCGCGACTCTCCCAGCGTCTCGACCAACGCCTCGAGCAGCGCCACGATGCGCTCGCGCGTCGAGCCCTCGGTCAGTGGCGGGATCGGGCGCTTGAGCGTCTCGAGCGCGTCGCTGAGGAGGTCGAGCTTGCCCTGCCAGTGCCGGTAGATCGTCGCCTTGCCAACTCCGGCGCGGCGGGCGACCGACTCGATCGTCATCGCGCCGTAGCCGATCTCGCCGAGCTCGTCGAGTGTCGCCTCGAGGATCACCCGCCGCGAGCGTTCGACCCGCGGATCGAGCTCGGCCAGCGCGTCGCTCACGGCGTCACTCATGGGTGATCCCACCCGTGACATCGGCTGCCGCCCGTTCGGCAGTTCCCTCGGCGGCGCGCCGGCGGTCGCGTCGGCCGGACACGAACAGGAAGATCGCGCTGAGTACGGCCACGACGGCACCGGCCGCCATCGTGGTGTTGAGCGCGTCGGTGAACGCCGCGCCGGCGTCATCGACCAGCGCTGCCGCCTCTTGGGCGGGGAGTTGACTCGCAACCCGCACCGCGGCCCCGACCGACTCCCCAGCTGCGGCAGCAGCCGCAGGCGGGAGCCCCGAGACGTCGATTCCGCTCCGGTATGTCGACGTGGCGATCGAGCCCAGCACGGCGATTCCGAGCGCCCCGCCGAGCTCGCGCGACGTGTCGTTGACGGCGGAGCCGACGCCGGCCCGGTTGAGCGGCACCGACGACATGATCGCTCCCGTCGCCGGCGCGGCCGTGATGCCCATCGAGCCGCCGAGCACGATCAAGCCGGCCAGGATCTCCCAATACGACGAGTCCGGCCCGAGGAGCGAGAACAGGATGAACCCAACCGTCATGCCGCAGAAGCCGGCGACGACGACCGCGTTCAGACCGAACCGCTCGCCGAGCTTGGCGCTGCGCGGGGCGACGAGGATCAGCATGAACGCGAACGGCATCAGGGCCAATCCGGCCTGGAGCGGCGAGTAGCCGCGCACGAACTGCACGTACTGGCCGATGAGGAAGAAGAACCCGAACATCACGAAGAACGCGAACGTGATGACGCCACTGCCCGTCGAGAAGCCGCGCTCGCGGAAGAACGACATCGGCAGCATCGGGTGCTCGGTGTGGAACTCCCACCAGACGAACGCTCCCAGCGCGACCGCGGCGATGACGAACCCACCGACGACCTCTACGCTCGACCAGCCCTTCGTCGGGCCCTCGATGATCGCGTACAGCAAGGTCGCCAGGCCGACGAGCGACAGCACCGCACCGACCGGGTCGAGCGGCGTGACCTCCTCGTCCTTGCTCTCGGGAGCGAGGACGGCGACCACGACGAGGACCACCGCGGCCGCGATCGTGTTGACGAGGAACGTCGATCCCCACCAATGGGCCGGAAAGATCCACCAGTCGGTCAGGAGGAACCCGACGATCAGCGGGCCGAGCGCGCCACCTGCACCCGCGAAGCCGGCCCACAGCGCGATCGCCTTGCGCCGCTCGTGCGGAGGGAAGATCGACGTCAACAGCGACAGCGTCGACGGCATCACGAATGCGGCTCCCAAGCCCATCACGCTGCGGCTGACGATGACCGCCGTGGACGTGTTGGCGAACGTACCGATGACGGCGCCGATGCCGAACACCGCGAGCCCGAACATCAGCGCCTTCTTGCGACCGAACCGGTCGCCGAGCGCGCCGGCCGTGAGCAGCATCCCGGCGAACACGATCGCGTACGAGTCGAAGATCCACTGCAGGTCGGTGGCGGTCGCGTCGAGATCGCGCTGGATCGACGGGATCGCGGTGTTGAGCCCCGACACGCCCATCACCACCATCACCAGCGAGAGACACATCACCCCGAGCAGGAACCACCGCCTGGCGTAGATGGCGGGATCCTCGTGCAGCGGGCGAGGGGGCGTCGTTTCCGGGGAGGTCGTCATCTTCGGAGGGTCCGATCGACTCGTGTCATGCGTGCCGCCTCGGGACTGTGAGACGCCACCGTTTCACAGCGGAACGTAGGCGTCTCGCTCGCGCCAGTCAACCCCTGCGATGATCGGGGGATGCAGTTCGGGATCGCTTTCGCCAACACTGGTCACGGAGCCCCGCCCGCCGGTGCAATCGCCATCGCCGAGGCGGCAGAGGCCGGCGGGCTCGCGGCCCTGTGGACGGTCGAACACGTCGTCGTGCCGTCCGGGTACGAGTCCAAGTACCCGTACGACCCGAGCGGCAAGATGGCCGGTGGCGCCGAGGAGTTCGACCTTCCCGACCCGCTGGTCTGGTTGGCCTTCGTCGCCGCCCGAACGACCACCATCAAGCTCGGCACCGGGATCCTGATCCTGCCGCAGCGCAACCCGGTGGTCACGGCCAAGGCGGTGGCGACACTCGACCACCTGTCGAGCGGTCGGGTCCTGCTCGGTGTCGGCGCCGGATGGCTGGCCGAGGAGTTCGGCGCCCTGAACGTGCCGTTCGACGATCGCGGCAAACGGCTCGACGAGTACATCGCGGTCATGCGTGCGCTCTGGACGGGCGACAAGGCGTCGTTCGACGGCGACTACTTCCACTTCACCGACTGCATCTCGCGGCCGCGACCGGTCAATGGATCGGTGCCCGTCGTGATCGGCGGTCATACTGCGGCCGCGGCGCGTCGCGCCGGGCGCCTCGGCGATGCGTTCTTCCCGATGAGCGCGTCGATCGACGCCCTCGGCGACATCATCGCCAGGATGCGAGCCGCGGCGTCCGAAGCGGGCCGCGACCCCGACGCGATCGAGATCTACACCGGCGCGATGGAGCGTCCGGGCGACGCGCTGTACGGCGCCGTCGAACGCCTCGCCGAGCTCGGCGTCAGCCAGGCCGTGCTGCCCGCATACTCACCCGACAAGCTGGCGGGGATCGGGCAGGACCTGGTCAGCCGTTTCGGCTGAGGCGACCGAGATTCCACCGGTGCCGGGCGGTGTAACTTCGTTGCAGCGGGTGCCGACGGGCTCGCTCATTGACAACGGGGGTTCGGTGTGGACAGACGACGGACAGCAGCGCGACGGGCGGCAGTCTTCGCCGTCTTGGCATTGACCGGAGGGTCTGACCGTCTCGAGCCTGCCGTCGTCGACAGTCACTGCTGAAGCGGACGAGCTCTTCTTCAGTGAGTACATCGAGGGTTCGAGCAATAACAAGGCGCTCGAGGTCTACAACGCAACCGGTGCCGCGATCGATCTCGCCGCGGCCGGTTACAGCGTCCAGATGTCCTTCAACGGGAATCCCACACCGACTCTGACCATCCCCCTCACGGGCACCGTGGCCGACGGCGATGTGTTCGTGCTGGCGCAGGCATCCGCCAACGCGACCATCCTCGCCCAAGCCGACCAGACGAACGGGGCAGGCTGGTTCAACGGCGACGACGCCGTCGTGCTGCGCAAGGGCACAGCGGTCGTCGACTCGATCGGTCAGAGCGGTTTCGACCCGGGTACCGAGTGGGGTTCCGGGCTCCTCAGCACCGCCGACAACACACTCCGGCGCATGGTGGCGATCTGTGACGGTGACACCGTGATCGACGATGTGTTCGACCCGTCCGTCGGGTGGGACGGCTTCGCCACCGACACGTTCGACGGGCTCGGCAGCCACACGTCCGACTGCGACGGCGATGGCGACCCAGGTGACCCCGCTGTGGTGATCAACGAGCTCGACTCCGACACCCCCGGCACCGACGAGGCCGAGTTCATCGAACTGTTCGACGGCGGCACCGGCAACACGGCGCTCGACGGCCTCGTCGTCGTGTTCTACAACGGATCCAACGACCTGTCGTACGCGTCGTTCGACCTCGACGGGTTCAGCACCGACGCCGACGGATACTTCGTGCTCGGCAACGCCGGCCTGACGCCCGACATCGTCTTCGCCAGCAACGGTTTGCAGAACGGACAGGACGCCGTCGCGGTCTACGCCGCGGACGCTGCGGCGTTCCCGATCAACACCCCTGTCTCGACCACCGGCCTCGTCGACGCCGTGGTGTACGACACGGCCGACGCCGACGACCCGGGGCTGCTGGTGCTGCTCAATGCCGGGCAACCGCAAGTCGACGAGAACGGCGGCGGTGCCGGCGCCGACGACTCGATCCAGCGTTGCCCGAACGGTTCGGGTGGAGCGCGCAACACCTCGACGTTCGCCACATGGGCACCCACGCCGGGCGCGACGAACGTCTGCGAGATCGTGATCCCACCACTCACCTGCAGCGCGGGCGCGACGATCACGGCGATCCACGACGTCCAGGGCAATGGTCTGTCAAGCCCGATCGTCGGCGCGATCGTCGAGATCGACGGCGTCGTCGTCGGTGACTTCCAGAACAACGGACAGCCGGACGACGGCGATCTCAACGGCTTCTACGTCCAGGAGGAGGACGCCGACGCCGACGCCGACCCCGCCACGTCCGAGGGCGTCTTCGTGTTCGCGCCAGCGGCCCCCGACGTGCTCGTCGGCGACCACGTCCGCGTCCGCGGCACGGTCACAGAGTTCCCTGCCACCGGTCCGAGCCTCACCGAGATCTCGGAAGCCGCGGTGGCCCCGTGTGACGCCCCGGCGATCTCGCCGGCCGTCACCTCCGTGATGCTGCCGGTCGCAGCCATCGCCGAACTCGAGCGCTACGAGGCGATGTTCGTGACGTTCCCGCAGGCGCTGTCGATCAGTGAGTACTTCAACTACGACCGGTTCGGCGAGATGGTGCTCACGGTGGGCCGCCAGTTCCAGCCCACGGCGGTCTTCGAGCCCGGCTCCCCCGAAGCCGCCGCGCTCGCCGACCTGAACGCACGGAGCCGGATCACACTCGACGACGGCCGCTCCGCACAGAACCCCGATCCAGCGATCCATCCGAACGGGGCGACGTTCGATCTGACGAACCTCTTCCGGGGTGGCGACCTGGTGCAGAACGCGACCGGTGTCCTCGATCACAGCTTCTCGCTCTACCGGATCCAGCCGACACAGGGCGCCGATTTCACATCCGTCAACCCACGACCGGCCGAACCGACCGACGTCGGCGGAGGGATCCAGGTGGCGAGCTTCAACGTGCTCAACTACTTCAACGGCGACGGCCAGGGTGGCGGGTTCCCGACGTCGCGTGGTGCCCTCGACCCGAACGAGTTCACCCGCCAGCGCGACAAGATCATCGACGCGATCGTGAGGCTCGATTCCGAGATCGTCGGCGTAATGGAGATCGAGAACGACGGCTACGGCCAGTTCAGCGCCATCCAGGATCTCGTCAACGGCCTCAATGACGAGAGTGGAGCCGGGACGTGGGCGTTCATCGATCCCGGCCGACCCGTCATCGGCACCGACGAGATCGCCCTCGGCCTGCTCTACAAGCCGGCGGCGGTCAGCCCGGTGGGCGCCGCAGCGATCCTCGACAGCAGCGTCGATCCACGGTTCGTCGACACGGCGAACCGCCCGGCGCTCGCCCAGTCGTTCATCGACGACACGACCGGCGGCGTGTTCACCGTCGTGGTCAACCACCTCAAGTCGAAGGGTTCGGGGTGTGGTCCCGGCGACGACGATCCGCAACAGGGCAACTGCAACGGCACGCGCGCCCTGGCGGCAGCCGCCCTCGCCGACTGGCTGGCGGACGACCCGACCGGCAGCGGTGACCCAGACGTACTGATCATCGGTGACCTCAACGCGTACGACAAAGAGGATCCGATCGACGCCCTGACAGCATCCGGCTACACCGACCTACACGCGACGTTCGAGGGCGAGTTCGCGTACACATACCTGTTCGACGGCGCGCTCGGGTACCTCGACCACACGCTGGCCAACGAGGCCCTCTCGCCGCAGATCACCGGTGCCGCGGCGTGGCACATCAACGCCGACGAGCCGGACCTCTTGGACTACTTGACGCAGTTCAAGGCACCGGCGCAGGACGCGCTGTACGAACCGAACGCATACCGGTCGTCGGATCACGACCCGGTGAGGGTGGGGCTCGCCGTATGCGACGCGATCGCGCCGACGATCACCGCGTCGGCGGACCCGGACGTCCTCTGGCCGGCCGACAACAAGCACCGCAAGGTCAAGACGACCGTGGTGGCGAGCGACAACTTCGATCCGACCCCGACCGTGACGCTCGTGTCGGTGACATCCAGCGAGCCCGACCTCGGCGAGGGCGGGGACAAGAAGGACGACATCGTGATCGTCGACGACACCACGTTCAAGCTGCGCGCCGAGCGGATGGCCCACGGCGACGGGCGGACGTACACCATCACCTACAGGGTGACTGATGACTGTGGCAACAGTGCGGAGGCGTCAGCAACCGTGTTCGTGCCGAAACGCAAGGAGAACACCAACCGCTGATCGAGTTCCGTTTGGGCTCCAAGCCGTTCTGACGGCCGGTACCGTGGGTCACGTGACGACGTCGGCGACCGCGGAGCGGCACGAGCTGTGCGACCTGTTCGACGAGGTCGGACCGGACGCGCCGACGTTGTGCGAAGGATGGATGACGGTCGACCTGGCCGCCCACCTCGTCGTGCGTGAGCGGCGACCCGACGCCGCTCCGGGGGTGCTGCTGAAGCCGCTCGCCAGCTACACCGAGAAAGTCCAGGGGCGAATCGCCGAGTTGCCGTGGTCGGAGCTCGTCGATCGCATCCGCTCCGGGCCGCCGCGCCTCTCACCGACGCGGATCGAGACCGTCGACCGAGCCGTGAACACCGTCGAGTTCTTCGTCCATCACGAGGACGTACGGCGGGCCCAGCCGGAGTGGTCGGCCCGCCAGCTCGACAGCGAGCTCGTCGACGATCTCCATGCCGCGCTCGAAGCGCTCGGCACGGCTGCTGACCCGCAAGGCACCCGCCGGCATCGAGCTCGAGCCCACCGACGGATATCCGACGATCGTCGCCAACAGCGCATCACCGAACGTGAAGGTGCGCGGGCCGGTCGGAGAGCTCACGCTCTTCATCAACGGCCGACAGGCCCACGCACTGGTTGATTTCGATGGTCCCGCCGACGCGATCGCGGCGCTCCGCGTCGCGTCGTTCGGCCTCTGACCGCGTTCGCGGCTGTCAGCCCCAGCGCGGCATCTCGTCGGGGTTGATGCCGAGGCTGAGCTTGCCGACCACCTCGTGGGTGAGCAACGTGTTGCCGGGGTGGATGCGGCCGAGGCGGCAGTCGCGGAACATCTGCTCGAACCGGCTGCGCTTGAAGATCCCCGCCCCGCCGGTCAGGTCGAGCGCCGTGTCGACGACGGACCACGCCCGGGTCACGACGTCGTACTTGCACGCCATGATCTTGACCGGCCAATCCATTCCGTGGTCGACGCCGGTCACCCAGTCGTCGCACACCCGGTCGAGATGGGCGGTCATCGCCTCGAGGTGGATGCGCATCTCGGCGATGTGGTGCTGCACCCCGGGGTGATACGCCATCGATCGTGTGAGGGCGACCGACGTGCGGTCGTGGACCCGGGCAACCGTGTCGTCGTAGGCGCGTCGGGCGATCGAGGAGTAGACGCCCGCGAAGCCGAGCAAGGCCCACGCGAACAGTGCGACGTGGAACAGTCCGGCTCCGGCGAAGCCCGCCGGGCACACGAGGATCGTCGCCTCGTCGGGAACGAACACGCGGTCGAGGATCGTGTCGTGCGACGCCGTCGCCCGCATACCGAGCGCGTCCCACGTCTCTTCGATCCGCAACCCGGGCGCATCACGTTCGACGAAGGCGTGGACGATCTTCGGATTCGCGGGATCGCTCGCGTCCATGGCGTGGACTCCGAGGTAGGTCCACACGGGTGACAGGCTGCCGAAGATCTTGTGCCCGGTGATCTCCCAGCCGCCCTCGACGCGGGTGGCCGTCGCCGACGACAGCAGTACGGCGATGTCATTGCCGGCCTCTCCGTGCCCGGCGGCGAAGATGTGACCATCGGCGGCCTTGCTGAGGACCCAGTCGCCTGAAGGGTCGCCGGCGCGGTGCAGGTCGGCGCACAGGCCGACGAAGTAGTGGTGCATGTTGACGGCGACCGCGGTCGCCGGAGCGACATAGGCGATGCGGCGCTGCAGGCGGTTGATCTCGGCGAGATTCAGGCCGGCACCGCCGTACTCGGTGGGCAGCGATGCGGTGAAGTACCCCGACGCCCGTAGGTCCTCGAAGTCCTCCGTGAAGAACGCGTTGTCGCGGTCGTAGGCCGGCGCCCGTTCGTCGAAGCGGGTCAGCATCTCCTCGGTCAGCGGCTCGGTCCTGGTCTCTGTCGTGGTGGTCATGTTGTGCTCCTCTCGGCAACAGAATTTCGGTCGGTCGACCGATTCACACCGTATGAAAACCGACACGCGGTGTCAACCCTTGACATTCTGGGGTTCAGACATGATCCTGATATCGGTCGACCGACCGATGCAGAGTCGGAAACGAGGCCGAAAGGAACCCGATGGCAACCCAACCCGTCGAAGCTGCGACCGCCCAGGCAATCCTCAACGCGGCGCGAACTCGGCTCCTCGAGGACGGCTACGCCGGCCTGTCGACACGGCGCATCGCCCAAGAGGCGGGGGTGCCGCTGTCGCAGGTGCACTACCACTTCGGTTCGAAAGGCGGGATGGTGCTGGCCCTGCTCGAGGCCGAGAACGAGCGCCGCCTCAGCCGCCAGGCGACGCTGTACTCCCAGGAGATACCGCTGTGGCGACGTTACGAGCAGGCGTGTGATGTGTTGGAGGACGACCTCGAATCGGGGTTCGTCCGCGTTCTGCAAGAGATGATCGCCGCCGGCTGGACGAACCCCGACATCGCCGCCGCGGCGCGGTCGATCATCGCCGGTTGGTTCGACCTGCTCACCGAAGTCGCGACCGACGCGGCCGAGCGCTTCGGTGGCCTGGGACCGTTCGCGCCGGCTGAGCTGGCGACGCTCATCGGCAACGTGTTCATCGGATCGGAGGCGTTGCTGCTGCTCGGTTTCGATCGTCACCGCCTACCGATCCGGGCCAGCCTGCGCCGTCTCGGGGAAGTCATCAAAGCGGCCGAGGAAGCCGCCGAGACCGCGATGGCGGCCACCGCGTCAGGACAACAGGGGACAGACCGATGAGAGCGCGCCAACCCGACGACTCCGGCTACGCCGAGCGTGACGGAGTCAAGCTCCGCTGGGAGACGTTCGGCGACGGTGAGCCGACGGTGCTCCTGCTCCCGACGTGGTCGATCATCCACTCTCGACACTGGAAGGCACAGGTTCCATACCTCGCCCGGCACCACCGCGTCGTCACGTTCGATGGCCGGGGTTGCGGCGGCTCCGATCGTCCGATCGGAGCCGAGCACTACACACCCGAGCAGTTCGTCGCCGACACGATCGCCGTGCTGGATGCAACGAACACCGAGCGCGCGGTGCTGGTGGGTCTGTCGGCCGGCGGGCTCTGGGCCATCCAGGTCGCGGCCGATCATCCCGAGCGTGTGATCGGCGCCGTGACGATCGGCGCTGCAGTGCCGCTCGCGCCGGCCCGTGCCGAGCGCGCGGAGTATTCGTTCGAGGAACGGCTGACGACGACCGAAGGCTGGGCGAAGTACAACCGCCACTACTGGGACGAGAACTACGAGGACTTCCTCGAGTTCTTCTTCGATCGCATGTTCACCGAGCCGCACTCGACGAAGCAGATCGAGGACTGCGTCGGATGGGGGCTCGAGATCGAGCCCCACACGCTCGCCGACACGCAACGGGGTCTGCGGGCCTGCGACCCCGACGTGTTCCGCGCCGCGTGTGCCCGCGTGCGGTGCCCCGTCCTCGTCATCCACGGCGACGAGGACGCCATCCGCCCCCACAGCCAGAGTGTGGAGCTGGCCGAGCTCACGGGCGGACAGCTCGTCACGATCGAGGGCGGCGGCCACGGTCCGCATGCACGCGATCCGGTCGCCCTCAACCGCCTGATCAACAACTTCGTCGACCGGGTGCACCCGCCACGGACATCGACCACCTGGGTGCACGCACTTCGTCGACCGAAGCGCGCCCTGTACCTGTGCTCACCGATCGGGCTCGGTCACGCCAGACGCGATGTCGCGATCGTGGCCGAGCTGCGCAAGCACCATCCCGACCTCGAGATCGACTGGCTCGCCCAGCACCCCGTGACGGCCGTCCTCGAGCACGCCGGCGAGCGTGTCCACCCTGCGTCCGCCTGGTTGGCGAACGAGTCGGCGCACATCGAGGACGAGTGCGCCGAGCACGACTTGCACGCGTTCCAGGCGATCCGCCGGATGGACGAGATCCTCGTCAACAACTTCATGGTCTTCCACGACGTCGTCGAGGAGCAGCAGTACGACCTGGTACTCGGCGACGAGGCCTGGGACGTCGACTACTTCCTCCACGAGAACCCGGAGCTGAAGCGGTTCGCGTTCGTCTGGATGACCGACTTCGTGGGATGGATCCCGATGCCGAGTGGCGGCCGCCACGAAGCCGGCGTGACGACCGACTACAACGCCGAGATGATCGAGCAGCGCGCCCGCTTCCAACGCGTCCGTGATCGATCGATCTTCGTCGGCGATCCCGACGACATCGTGCCCGAGAGCTTCGGACCCGGGCTGCCCGACATCCGTGAGTGGACCGAGCAGAACTTCGAGTTCGGCGGCTACATCACCGGCTTCGATCCGATCGGGCCCGCCGACCGCGATGCCATGCGCGACGAGCTCGGCTACCGCGACGACGAGCGCGTGTGCATCGTGTCGGTCGGCGGTTCGGGTGTCGGTGCCTCGCTGCTGCGGCGCGTCGCAGACGCCGCCCAGGCATCGCGACGACTCGTCGACGGACTGCGATTCGTCGTCGTCGCCGGACCGCGCATCGATATCGCGACGTTGCCCACCTGCGACGGGGTCACGTACCAGCGCTACGTCCCCGACCTCTATCGCCACCTCGCCGCGTGCGATCTGGCGGTCGTGCAAGGCGGACTGACCACGTGCATGGAGCTCACCGCGAACCAGCGGCCGTTCGTCTACATCCCGCTGCGCAACCACTTCGAGCAGAACTTCCACGTTCGTCACCGTCTCGAGCGTTACGGCGCCGGCCGTTACATGTCGTACGACGACGCATCCGATCCCGACGCGCTCGCCACCGCGATCGCCTTGGAGATCGACCGCGTCGTCGACTACCGCCCGGTCGACCCGGACGGCGCGGCACGCACCGCGGCCCGCATCGCCGACCTGCTCTGACGCCGCCGCCTGCGCACTCGTCGATGCCTTCGCCGCGCGGCTGGGCATCGAGTGGTGGGGTGTCCGACCGGCCCGGACGATGCCCTACAGGTCGGCCTCGTTGCCGACCTGCAGGAGACACCGTCCGGACCGGCCACACGGCAGGTGTTCAGCCGAGGGTTGCGCCGGCCGCGAGGGCCTTCACGTCGGCGGTGGCCAGCGGCCGGCCACCGACGCCCCACTCGCCGCTCTTGACCTCTTCGATCACGACCCAGGTCACCCCGCGCATGTTCTCGCCTTCGATGGAGACCATCGTGTCGGTGAGCTTGGTGATCATCTCTTCCTTCTGCGTGCTGTCGAAGACACCTTCGATGAGCTTGACGTTGACGAGCGGCATTTGCATCTCCTTGGTCATCGGGCGAGACGGCGTGCCTCGCTCACGACGCCCACGATCACCCGCTCGGTATGCATCCCGGATGCAGGCGTCCTGCACGCGAGTGGCGATCTACTGTCCGTGCGGCAAGAGGACGAGAGGCGTGCATGGAGTTCCGGGTGTTGGGGCCGCTGGAAGTGGTCCGAGACGGTGTCGATGTGCCGGTGCGCGGCTCACAACGCCGCCTGCTCCTCGCCACGCTTCTGGTGCACCGCAACATCGTGGTCAGCAACGACCGACTCGTCGACGTCCTGTACGGCGACGACCCACCTGCGCGAGCCATCAGCACCGTGCAGAGCTACGTGTCGCGCTTGCGTCATGACCTCGGCGACGATTCCCCGTTGCAGACCCGACCTGGCGGCTACGTGCTGGTTGTCGACCCCGACGCCGTCGACGCCGTCCGATTCGAACGGCGGGTGACCGAGGCCGGGGCAGCACTCCCGACCAGCCCGGGTCGGGCCGCTGAACTCGTCACCGACGCCTTGGAGTGGTGGCGCGGGCCAGCGTTCGCCGAGTTCACCGACGACGCGTCGTTGTCCGCCGAGCAGACCCGCCTCGACGAGGTGCGCCAGCGGGCATTCGAGATCCTGGTGGATGCACGGTTGGCACTCGACGAGCAGGTTGGCGCGATCAGCGTGCTGGAGCGGTGCATCGCCGACTGGCCGCTGCGCGAGCGGTTCCGGGCTCAGCACATGCTCGCGTTGTACCGCTGCGGAAGGCATCCGGAGGCGTTGCGCGCGTACACCCGCTTCCGTGCGGAGTTGGGAAGCGAGTTGGGGCTCGAACCGTCCCCCGCGTTGGCCGAGCTGGAGGCGAAGATCCTCCGCCACGACGCGTCGCTCGACGCCCCTCACGCCGACTCCCGTGAATCTGCCGCGGTCGCGACCGCAGAGCCTGTCGCACCGATGCCGCACCCGAACGTGCCGCTTCCGCTGGCCTTGACGAAGTTCTTGGGACGTGAGGATGACGTTTCCGAGCTCGCCGAGGAACTCGCCAGCGCGGCGCGTGCTCACGCTGATCGGCCCCGGTGGCGTCGGCAAGACACGGCTGGCGATGCACCTCGCCGAGGTGTGCGCCGGGCGCTATCCCGATGGCGTGTGGGTTTGCGACCTGGCGACGATCCGGGAACCGGCGCTCGCCGCGGATGCCATCACGACCGCGCTCGACGTCCAACGCCGCCAGGACCGTACGGCACTCGAAAGCCTTGTCGAAGTCCTCCAGGCCCGCCGCCTGCTCGTGGTCTTCGACAATTGCGAGCACCTATTGGCGCCGGTCGGCCAGGTGACCGAGACGCTCCTGCGCAGGTGTCCCGGCGTGTCGGTACTCGCCACCAGCCGCGAGCCGCTGGCCGTGGATGGTGAGCACGTACGTCTCGTGAATCCGCTCCCGGTGCCGGACGCCAGCGAGACCGACCCGATCCGGTCGATGCGGTCAGCGGCGGTCGGGCTGTTCGTCGACCGGGCGATATCCGCTGATCCCCGATTTCGTCTCACACCGGCGGCCGTCCCGTCGGTGGTCGAGATCTGCCGACGGCTCGACGGTGTGCCGCTCGCCATCGAACTCGCCGCCGCCAGAGTCCGCACGTTGGCACTGGCCGACGTGGCGACCGGCCTCGACCAGCGCTTCACGTTGCTCACCGCGGGGCGGCGTACCGAGCCTCGCCACCAGACACTGCTCGCCGCAGTCGAGTGGTCGCACGACCTGCTCGACCCGATCGAGCAGGCTGTCTTCCGGCGTCTCGCCGCATTCGCGGGAACGTTCACGCTCGACGACGTCGAGGACGTCTGCGCCGACGATTCGGTCAGTGCGACGGACGTGAGGACCGTCTTGCCGGCGCTCGTCGACAAGTCGATGGTCGTGGCCGACACGGCCACTTCTCCCACGCGTTACTCGCTCTTGGAAACCCTCCGAGAGTTCGGCCGTCAACATCTCGCCCGCGAAGACGTGAACCGCGACCTGGAGCGACGGCATGCTGCGCACTACGTCGGGCGGGTCGTCGCGGCGGGACCCGAGCTCGGTGGCCCGGACGAGGTTCGCTGGACGCACCTGCTCGACGACGCTTTCGACGACCTGCGCGTGACACACCGATGGGCCACGGTCAACGGCGACACCGACGCCGCACTTCAACTCGTCGCCGGCGCCCACGAGTTCGCCTTCCGCCGCATGCGCTACGAGGTCTTCACCTGGGCCGAGACCACGCTCGTCGCGCTGGGCAACGACGCACACCCGCTCGGCCCGTTGGTGATGGCCATCGCCGCCTACGGACGCTTCGTCCGCGGCGACCTCGGGTCGGCGATGGCAATGGCGGAGCGGGCACTCGCCGATGAACAGAATCTCGGGCTCCCCGCGTGCGGGCTCCACTGGCGGACGATGGGCAATGTCCTCTATTACCGGGGCAACAGCACGGAGGCCGCCGCCGTGTGCCAGCGGATGGTCCGCGCCGCTCGCGCCAGCCGTGACGACGCCCGCCTCGTCCACGCGCTGTACATGACTGCGGTCGGGCTCGCCAGTGCAGCCCGCTCCGAGGAGAGTCGATCGTTGGCCGAGGAGGCGCTCAGCCTCGCCCACCGCATCGAGAACCCAACCGCGCTGGCGTCGGCCTTGTACGCCCGAGCGATCACGCTCGAACCGCTCGATCCCGGCCGTGCGGCGTCGATGCTCGAACAAGCAGTCGAGCACGGCACATCCGTCGGGAACCGCTGGATCGTCGCCTTCGCGAGGACCGAGCTGATCTCCCTGGCCGCGCGGCGCGGCGACCTGGACATCGCGCTCGACCTGGCGGGTCTCGTCGTCGACACGTGGCACCGGGCCGGCGACTGGGCGAACCAGTGGCTCACATTGCGTCACGTCGCGGGCGTGTTCGCGTTGCGCGGCGACTTCGAACCAGCCGCCGTGTTGCGCGGCGCCCTTCACGTCGCCTCGGCCGACCTCGCGATGCCGATCGAGGCATCCGATCATCGCCGGCTGGCGGCGATCCTGGAACGCCTGCCCGACGCGCTCGGCGGCGCCAGGCTCGCCGAACTCGAGGCCGAGGGCGCGGCATTGTCGGGAGACGCCGTCGTCCAGTACGCCCAGAACGCAATCGCCCAGAGCCTCCAGCGCACGTGACGACCGCGGGCCTACTGGGAGCCGCCCTCGACGCGATCGAAGTTTTGGTGCCCCCCCAGGGGCTCGAACCCTGAACCAATGGATTAAAAGTCCACTGCTCTTCCATTGAGCTAGAGGGGCGGGGCGCAATCTCACGCGATTCGCGTTGAGGATACGGGCACGCAGAAATGCGCTGGAATTCGCCTGCTTGAGCATCGCCACACACAGAGCGTCCGTACATAACCCCCTCGCGACACCCGACACTGCAAAAGCCCTGCCCAACGCCATAATTCGGATACCCACCAGTGTCAAGTGTGTCCGGTGTGGCGCGGATTCGGAGCATGCACCTCAAGTCGCAGTGGGTGGTGCCGATACGGGAGCCGTGACGACTGGGATCGGTGCTCAGGTCCCTTCGGGGACCCATCGCTGGTCAGGCCGTCCGTGGGCCAGCCGGATGCTTCGCGTCGGAATCGTCGCCGTTCCCATCGCTGCCTCGTTCACCGCAGCCCTGACGCTGAGCTCGCTCACCGAGGTACCGACGACATTCGCCGCCGCGTGTCTCCGGTGGCTGATGATCGCCGCCGCAGCGACCGTCGTGCTCGTCGCCGCCGAGCGTCTCACCCGGCGTCTGGTGCCAATGGCGACGTTGCTCGCGCTGAGTCTCACGTTCCCGGACCGGGCACCGCCGCGGTTCCGGATCGCCCTTCGCAACGGCTCGACGCGTCAGCTCAAGGAACGCATCGCCGAGGCCCGCCGAGGTGAGTTGGGTGGCACGCCCGCCGAGGCCGCCGAGCGCGTGCTCGAGCTCGTCGCCGCCTTGAGCCTCCACGATCGAAGCACTCGCGGCCACTCCGAGCGAGTGCGCGCGTACAGCCGACTGCTCGGCGAGGAGCTCGGTCTCGGCGACGCCGAGCTCGACCAGTTGCAGTGGGCCGGCCTGCTGCACGATGTCGGCAAGCTGCTCATCCCGGACTCGATCCTCAACAAGCCAGGGCGACTCACCCCCGCCGAGTACGAGGAAGTGTGCAAGCACCCGGAGTACGGCCACGCCATGGTCATGCCCCTGATCCCGTGGCTCGGCGACTCCGCCCGCGCCGTGTGGGAGCATCACGAGCGCTGGGACGGCGGCGGCTACCCGGCCGGGCTGGCCGGATTCGACATCGCGCTCGGCGGCGCGGATCGTCAACGTCGCCGACACGTTCGACGTGATGACATCGGCACGTTCCTACAAGGAGCCGGTCTCGGCCGCCGAGTCGCGCGCCGAACTGGCGCGTTGCGCCGGCGGGCAGTTCGACCCAGAGATCGTGCGGGCATTCCTGAACATCTCGATCGGCCGGCTGCGGCTGGTGATGGGCCCGATCTCGTGGATCGCCCAGGTTCCGCTCTTCCCGACGTCGGTGCTGACGGGAGCTGTCGGCGGAAACGCGGCGACGTTCGCCGCCACTCTCGCTGTCGTCGGTGCGACGACGCTCGGGCCCTTGAATCTCCTCGACGCCTCGACGAGTGAGGCGTCGGTTCTCCGCGAGGCCGACGGCAACGGCTACGTCACAGAGTCGCTCGGCCTGGCGGCCGTCGTCGTGGCGCCCGCCCCGACCGAAACCACGTCCACGACCACGGCCCCGAGTGGCAGCGGTCAGTCCGTGGATCAGGCGCAGTTCGCCGAGTCGAACCTATCGATGGGACTGGCTCCGACAACGTCGACGTCGACACCGTCCAACGCCCCCGCAGTGATCGTGACGCCGAACGGCGTGCGGCTGACGCCGACCGTTCCCGTCGGGACAGTGCCGTCGACGCCCGTCGTCACGCTGCCGTCATCGCCCGTCGTGACAGTGCCGGCACTCCCGGGCGTGACCGTGCCGACGCTTCCGGGCGTGACGACACCATCGATACCGGTGGTCGTCAGCCCCGCGCCGACGACCACAGTGCCGAGGGTTCCGTTCGTTCAGCTCGGCGCTGCCACCAACTTCGCCGTCCTCGCCTCAGCGGCAATCACGTCGACCGGTCCGACGACGATCACCGGCAACGTCGGCAACACCACTGCCGCGATCACGGGCCTGCTGACGATGAACCTCGGTGAGATCTTCGAGGCTTCGCCGACGACCGGTGCCGCGGCCCAGGCCGACGCAGCGGCCGCTCAGGACTTCCTGACCAATCTGACCGCCTCGCCGCTGCCTGTCGTCGACCTCGGCGGGCGGACGGTCAGCCCCGGCGTGTACGCCGGTGGAACCATCGAGTTGACCGGGACCGTCGTGCTCGACGCGGGCGGCGACCCGAACGCAGTCTTCGTGCTCAAGGCGGCGAGCACGCTCGTCACGGCGTCGTCGAGCCGGGTCGTCCTCGTCAACGGCGCCCAGGCGTGCAACGTGTTCTGGCAGGTCGGCTCGTCGGCGACGTTCGGCACCGGAACCGCCTTCGCCGGCACGGTGATCGCCAATGTCTCGATCACTGCGACCACCGGGACGACACTGGACGGGCGCCTGCTCGCCCTCAACGGCGCCATCACGCTCGACTCCAACACGATCGAGATCCCAGCCTGCGACTGAGAGCACGGTCGCGAGTGGTCGCCACGACCTGAGAACCGGCCGGAATGGCCGCGGGGAGCGGTCACAGAACATCGCTCCGCGCGACTGAGGTCGCGAAACCCGCGATACTCACCAGATGGTCACTGGCTGGCCGACACTCGATGCGACCCCGCTGGATGCGGTCGACGTGATGTTGGACGCCGGTCTGGTCACCGTCGATCAGGTCGAGCGGGCACGGACGGCGGCCGCCGAGAGCGGTTCCAAGGTCGAGACGCTCCTCCTCGCTGACGGCACGGTGCAAGTGCGTGACCTGGCGAGGGCTCTCGCCGCCGCCTGGTCAGTGCCATTCTGCGATCTCAGCCGTACGCCGTGGGACCACGAGTTGGTCATGCAGTTCGAACCGGGTCGCCTCGTCGCCGAGGGTTGGTTCCCGCTGCGCCACCTCGACGAAGGTCCGACGCTGGTCGCCTCCACCGAGCCGCCGAACGCGACGCGCATCGCGACCCTCGAGGCGGCAGTCGGTGGTCCCGTCGAGGTGCACGCGACCTCTGAATGGGACATCCAAAGTGCGGTGCTCCACGCGTTCCGCAGTCGCATCGTCGACGAGGCGTGCCTCGGTTTGTGGAACCGCGATGCGGACCGGTCGGCGCGTTCCGTGGTCAGCCGCTCGCAACGCGCCATCGTCCTCGTCGCGCTCGGAATCCTTCTCGTCGGACTCATCGTCGCCACGCGCACGACGCTGATCGTGCTGTCGACGATCGTCGGCTTCGGGTTCCTGGTCAGCGTGACGTTCAAGTTCGTCGTCTGTCTCGTCGGCGCCCGTCTCGAGCGCGTCGACAGTGTCAGCGACGCCGACGTGGCGGCGCTCGATCCCGCCCGGCTGCCCGTGTACACCGTGCTGGTACCCGTCTACAAGGAAGCCAACATCGTCTCCGGCCTCGTCGAGAACCTGTCCGCCCTCGACTACCCGCAGGACAAGCTCCAGATCATCCTGCTGCTCGAAGAGGACGATCTCGAGACCATCGAGGCGGCGAAGGCGTCCCGGCCGCCGGCGACGATCACGCTCCGCGTGGTGCCGGCGGGCCAGCCGCAGACGAAACCGAAGGCCTGCAACGTCGGCCTGTTCTTTGCCCGCGGCGAGTACCTCGTGATCTACGACGCCGAGGATCGACCCGAGCCCGATCAGTTGAAGAAGGCGATCGTCGCCTTTCGTCGTGGCGACGAGTCGCTCGTGTGCGTTCAGGCGGCCCTCAACTATTGGAACGCCGAGGAGAACGCACTGACCCGGATGTTCACCCTGGAGTACAGCTACTGGTTCGACTACATGCTCCCCGGGCTCGACTTCCTCCGCCTGCCGATCCCGCTCGGTGGCACGTCGAACCACTTCCGCACCGGCGCCCTGCGACGAACTCGGCGGTTGGGATCCGTTCAACGTCACCGAGGACGCCGACCTCGGCATCCGGTCCTCGGCACTCGGGCGAACGATCGGCGTCATCCGCTCCACCACGTACGAGGAGGCGAACAGCGCCTACCGGAACTTCGTTCGTCAACGTTCGCGGTGGATCAAGGGCTATCTGCAGACCGCGCTCGTCCACCTCCGCCACCCGGTCGTGCTGACCCGCACGATCGGTCTTCGTCAGGCGTGCGGGTTCGCGTTGCTGATCGGGGGCACGCCCCTGTCGTTCCTCTTCACGCCACCGCTGTACGCGCTCCTCGTGTGGTCGCTGGTGGCGAGTCCCGACACGCTGTCGGACTACCTGCCGGGCTGGGTGATGTGGGCGAGCCTCGTGAACCTGATGGTCGGCAACGCACTGATGATCTACGTGTCGATGATGGGCGCCTTCCGGCGTCGCCGCTACCGACTCGCGGTGTGGGCCCTGCTCAACCCGCTGTACTGGCTGCTGCACTCGCTCGCGGCGTACAAGGCCGTCTGGCAACTCATCCGCAAACCGCACTACTGGGAGAAGACCGAGCACGGGTTGAGCACCGTTCACCCGGCGGGATCTCCACTGACCGAACGGCTGGCGGCATGACTGCGACCATCGGTCGGCTCGAGACCGCATCCGTCACCGTCACCACGACGGGAGCCCGCGAACGCTGGCCGGCGACCGCCTCGCGGCGATGGATGATGCGTCTGGCTCTGGCGGAGCCCTACGCCCTCATGGTGCTCGTCGCGGATGCCCGCGGCATCGCCAGCCCGGAGAACATGCGCCTGGAGCGCGCCGGTGCGCTGGTCGACTGGGGCGCCGACGAGCTCAGCTGGGTGGCGGACGCCTACCCACCGGTGCCGACGGCGCTGGCGGCATTGCTGCCCGGCGGTGTGATCATGCTCGGCTTCGTGGGCGCGGTGTGTGCCGGCGTGATCCTGCAGGTGCTCTGGGAGCGGATGCACCAGCGCAGCGTGCCGGCAGTTCCGACGGCACTCCTCCTGCTCTCGGTGGGTGCAACTCCCGCGTTCTTGTTCTCGTCGACCCACGACCTGGCGGCGTTCCTGGGGATGTCGTTGTTCACGGTTGCGCTCGCCGGGCTGCTGCGCTTCGCCGTCGACGGCGACACCGAGGGCGGGTTCCAGTGCGGCTTGGCGCTGGGAGTGGCCGCCATGTGCGACCCGGCGACGGCGATCTTCGCCGTGCTCCTCGGGACCGCCGCGCCCCTCGTGGCGTGGCGTCGCTATCGCGGCGAGCCGGGTGCCGTGTCGGCCACGTTCGCCGTCGTCTTGTTCCCGACCGTGGCGGCCTTCGCCGGATGGGCCTTCCTCGAATGGCGCTTCACGGGCGGCGCCTACGCGTCCCTTCGGGCCGATCCGCTGTTCCTGGACTTCCCGGGCGGAGTCCTGACGACCTTCGTTCGCGAGTTGGGATGGATGGTCCAACGGTTGGCGATCACGCCCGTGTACGTCGTGGTCGCCGTGTTGTTCGTCGTCCGGCGCCGGGCGGCTTTCCTGGTCCCGATCCTCCCGCCGCTCGCGGTTCTCCTCATCCAGTTCTTCGGGCTGCACCTGGCGACGGGTCAGGGCCTCGTGATCCTCGCCACGACGGCCTTGATGATCGTGCCGGCGAACCCGTCACGTCGCGTCCAATTCGCTCTCGCGCTCGCGGCCGTCTACCAGGTGACCCTGGCGTGGATCCCGTGGCGGCCCGGCATGTCGGTGGCGGAGTACACGGAGCGGCTGCTCGGCTGAGGTGATTGCCAGTTGAGCACCTGGACAAACGGGCTGCGCAGCGTACGGTGCAGTAGGTGAGGTTCGCGACGCGCCCCGAGAGCCGACGCCGGTTGGTGTGGAGCACGACGATCGCGGTCGTCGTATCCGTCGCGGCCGGGCTCGGCCTCGTGCTCACCAGCGGCGACGCACTGTTTGTCACCGCGGCGCCGAACCCGTCGACCGAACCGTCCACGACGACGACGTCGTCCACGACGAGGAACACGGCAACGAGCGTGGACACACGCACCAACACGAGCCGTTCGGTCGCCACCTCGACGGTGACGAGCACGGTCACGACCACGACCGGTGCCCCGGTCGCCGCCAAGATCGACGCCACGGCGGCTGCCGCAACGACCACGATGCCGGCCTCGACCCTGACCGCTGGCTCGCCGAAGGCCGACATCGCCGAGCTCCAACGCCAGCTGAACCTCGTCACCGGCAGCGCCGTCGAACTGGACGGCGTCTACGGCGCCGGGACCCGCGCCGCGGTCGTGAACTTCCAGACCGTGATCGGCGTCCCCGCCACTGGCCTCGCCGACGCGGTGACCCGTTGGAAGCTCGCCGAAGCAGCCAACAAGGTGATTCTCCCGACCATCGGCGCGGGCGGCATCAACGGCTGCCAGGTCGCCGTGATCGGCGACTCGCTGATGGCCGGCTCCGAGCCACTCCACGTCGATGCGCTCGCTCGCGTTGGCTGTGCGGCGGCGGTCGATGGTGAGGGCGGGCGGTCGCTCGCGTACGGATGGCAGTGCCGTGTGGATCGTGACGGTCGCCGGCCGCTCCTGCTGTTCGAGGACCGCATCCCCGGCAACGAGACATGTGCGCCTTCCGGGCTGACGCTGCTCGCCTCGTGGGCGGATGCCGCGGCCCTCGGCGACGTCGTCGTGATCGCCTTGGGGACCAACGACTCGGGCCTGTACGACAAGGCCCGGTGGGAACACAACTGGGCCGAGGCGCTGCGCCTCGCAGGTGGACGACCGGTCGTGTTCGTCACGACCCAGGCTGGGCCCGGCAGCTCCCAGTTCGCCCGTCAGGGCACCTACGCCGCGGCCCTGCGGCAGTGGTGCTCCGGGCAGCGGTTGTGCGTGCTCGCCGAATGGGCGAACACCGCGGCGGCCGCCGACGCTTCGTCGTACGTCGACACCGTGCATCTGAACGGCACCGGCACGCGCGCCCGTGCGGCGTTCATCGCCGAGGTGGTCGCCGCGCTCCTCACCGGCCAGCCGATCCCGAACCCGCAGCCGCCGCCCACGCCCGCCATCCCGCCGGCCGAAACGACCACCACCGTCGCCACGGCCCCGATGACTTCGACCACGTCGACGACCGCGCCGTCGAGCTCGACGACCACCACCACGACCAGCGCGCCGACCACCAGCGCGCCCGCCACCACGACGACACCCGTGGCGACCACGACCTCGTCGACCACGACCACGACGACCTCGACGACGACAACGACGACCACGTTGGCGGGTCCGCCCGACAGCGTCGGGTGAGCGTCAGCGTCCGTCGGTCCACCTCACGCCGGCGCGGTCGGCGGCGTCAGCTGACGTGATGACGGGATGCACCTCGAAGTCACACAGGTCCCGCCAATTGTCGAACCACACGTCGAACAGGCTCGGATCGTCGGTCTCCATCAGCTGGAAGCACCGATCGAATTCACCGTCGTCGACGATCCAGCTGTCGATGTACCGAAGCCCCGCCGGCAGCATGCGGCCCTTCTCGGCGGCGCGGGCGTAGACCGGCCCGGGACCCGACGTGTACCGCTCGATGACCATGAAGCGCATCCGAGGATTCTGCCGGATCGCACCCCCTCGACCGCCAGGTCGCTAGTTGGGGCTGGGTGGGGGCGTGGGTGTGGATCTGGGTGGTGGGTTGAAGGTGACCCAGTGCATCTGGAGGCGTTCGCCGAGGGGATGCTGGTAGCGGCCCGTCGGTTGGGGTGGTGGCCCGGTGGGTGGTCGGGCGACCGCGGCGGGTTTCATGATTTGGCCGTGGGTGTCGGTGAACACCAGCCCGTGGGGGTCGTCGGCGTTGCCGGTGATCCCCAATTTGCCTTGGTGGTGGAGCCGGTGGTGTCGTGGGCAGAGGCAGGCAAGGTTCCAGGTATCGGTCGGGCCGTTGCCGTGGTTGGGGTCCCAGTGGATGACGTGGTGGACGTGCAACACCCGATCCGATCCGCAGCCGGGGACGCGGCAGCCGCGGTCGCGCAGGATCACGAGCCGGCGGGTGCGTTCGGGCACGGTGCGCTGGGTGCGTCCGACGCTGACGGGGATGCCGCCGTGCTCGTGGACGGTGTTGACGATGGTGTCGCAACAGATCAGATCACGCAGCCAGGCTGGGAGGCGGTGGCCGAGCCCGTCGATCATGGCGTTGTCGACGTCGACATGGACGTGGACCCGGTAGCGATCCCGCCGCCCGACGTCGGCGATCGAATCCAACGAGCGGTTGGCGATCTCGACCAACGCGTCGGCTTTCGAGACGGCGACGCCGTCGCGTTGGAACAGGGCGTCTTGGGCTTCTTTGAGGGCGGCGTCCAACACGGCGCCGTGGTCGGCGTCGAGCTCGCCGCGTAGTTCCCAGCGCCCATCGTCGAGATGCCACAACGACACCGACTCGACCGGATCGACCACACCCCGGGGTCGCGCGACACCGCCGATGTCGGCACCGGGATCATCGTCGGGCACCGGATCGGGGGCGAAGTCGAACGAGCGCATCACCCGCCGCAACTGCGTCACGGTCGCCAGGGCGGCGAACTCACATAACTCGGCATCAGCCCAACCCGGTGCTTTGGCGACGATCGGCGTCACCTGATCCAACGACAGCTGGCCGGCGTCGAACGCCGCGAACGTCACCGGCAACTCCGACCTGCGCCGGGCGAGCGCCACCAACTGGCGGGCGTGGCTGGTGGAGAGCCCGGCTTTCCACGCCAACCAGTGCGCCGGCGAGACGATCCCCGACATCTGCCACTCACCCGTGGCAAGCGCTTCGGCGACCAGTTCAACGAGTCGTGCGTCGAGGACGTTGCGGTGACCACACAGGTCGGCGAGGCGGTCCTCCAGCCGTTCCAGCGTCCCCGTCGCCACCCTCCTATCGTACACACGTTCGACCACGGAAGCAACCGGAACCGAACAATCTTGATGACCGCGATGACCTTCGACCCTGGCCGATTCCCGACCCGTGTGGGTCCCATGGAACCAGAACAGGTCGGATGGGAACCTCTCGTCCGGCGCCCACACAGGAGGTGCCTGTCATGGTGAGCATGCTGGCCGTGAACGAGTTCCTCGCTCAGAAACACATCGCGGTCGTCGGCGCGTCCGACGTCAAAGGGAGCTTCGCCAAGACGGTCTACCGGGAGCTGCGTTCACACGGCTACGACGTCGTGCCCGTCAACCCGACGGCGACGAGCGTCGACGGCGATCGGTGCTTCCCCGACATCGCATCGGTGCCAGGTGTGATCGACGGCGCGCTCGTGATGGTGAATCGCGACATCTCGGCGTCGGTCGTCAGCGACTGCGCGACGCGTGGGATCAAGCGCGTCTGGCTGTTCAAAGGCATCGGTGGTCCCGGCGCTGTGTCGGACGACGCGGTCCGGATCGCTCGCGAGCACGACATGAGCCTCGTCGAGGGTGCGTGTCCGCTGATGTTCCTCGAGACCCCGGCGTGGATCCACCGCGTGCACCGGTTCGTACGCCGGCACAACGGTGCACTCACGGAGGCTGCCTAGCCCGAGGCGAAGAGACCGCGGTGATGGCTTTGGCTTGTGGAGGCGACGATGCGCGACGCTGAACCCGTGAGCAAGATCGTGGTTGGCGTCGACGGGTCTCCGTTCTCCGACGATTCGCTGGAGTGGGCGTACGGGCAGGCACGGGCGACGAATGCGGACCTCGTCGTCGTCCATTGCTGGGAGTACCCCTACCTCGGCGTCGTCGACTTCGTAGGGATGGACGAGAGGATCCGGGAGACCAGTCATGACGGCGCCGAGGCACTGCTCGACGCGACGGTCTCCAAGCTCCGTGCCGCCCACCCTGAGGATGACGTGAAGGTGACGCCGCTGCTGCTGGAAGGCAGCCCGGCCTGGACGCTGCTCGAGGCGGCCAAGGACGCCGACCTCGTGGTCGTCGGATCGCGGGGCCGAGGAGGCCTCAAGACGCTGCTGCTCGGTTCGGTGAGCCACGTCGTGGTCACCCATGCCGAGATCCCGGTGGTCGTGGTCCGCCGCGCCGCCGACGCTCATGCGGGCCGCGAGTAGGTCCCTCCACCGGCGGCCGCGCGAACCTCGGCGGCGGTCGTCGCGGTCCTGAGCCGGGACAACTGCTCGGCCTCGTGCTCGAGCATCCGCTTGGCGTTCGAGAGCACGTCCTCGATCCGATCGGCGGGGAACTTCACGGCACCGTTCTCGTCCATGTGCACCATCTCGCCGGGGAGCACGTCCATCCCCCCGACCGACACCGGTCCGTTGACTTCGTGCACGGCCATCGGACCATGGCCGGCCGACACGCCGTTCAACAGCAGCTGGAAACCGAGGCGGCGGATCGCATCGACGTCACGCGACGGCCCATTGGTGATGAGTCCGACGCACCCGACCTGTTGCATCTGCGTCGTCATGATCTCGCCGGCGAGCCCGGCTCTGGCCGTGAGCTCGGGTGGCCAGCGTTGCTCGATGATCAGCACCGTCGGTTTCGCCATCGCGTCGAGCGCATCGACCACATCGAGGAACGTGAAACGATCCGGCACGTCGGGATCGGGCAACCCGTACACGCACGTGACGGCGTACCCGACGAGCGGCCCGAGCTCGGGGAACACGCACCGGATCGAGCTGTCGGTGTACCAGCCCTCGGTCCACGGTTCGTACAGACCGAGGCACAGCGGGTGGCCCGGGTACGTCGCCACGGCGTTGGTGATGGTCGGGGTGTCGATCGTGCGCAGCTCAGCAAGCAGATCGTCCTGTGGTGTGGTCATCCATCCACGTTGCCACCTACGCACCACCGCCGAGACCGACCCGGGACGATGGGGGCGACAAGGGGATCGGCGACCGAACGTCACCGCTCCAGCCCGGAGTGAGCCGACCGAATCAGGCATGGTTAACCGTCAACCGTTGACAGTCATCTGCGCCTCACATAGGTTCCCGACGATGGTCAGACGGGTCGAACACCCGGCGGGGCTCGGCCACGCCCACCGTGAACTGTGGGAAGTGGTGTGCGCCGAGATCCGTGACCTCATCATCGGCGGCGAGTTCGCTCCGGGCGAACCGCTTGCTGAGGCGGCGCTCGCCGCCCGGTTCGCCGTCAGCCGCGGTCCGGTCCGGACTGCGCTGATGGAACTCGAACGTGTCGGCCTGGTCACCGCCGTCCCCCGTCGCGGGATGCAGGTCGCCACGTTCGAGCGAACCGACATCGACGAGCTGTTCGACGTCTCGCTCGGGCTCGAGCGGATGGCCGCCCGCACCGCGGCCGAGATCGCCACGCCCGAACAGGTACGCCGCCTCCACGAACTGCTCGACGACCTCGACGCGGCGCAGCACCACGACACTCCGCTCGGCGCGGTCGAGGCCGATCTGGTGTTCCACCGTCATCTCATGGAGACGTCGGGGAACCGTCGCCTCCTCGATCTCTGGTTGCGGATCTCCGAGGAGATCCGCTTCGTGATCGCCGTCACCCAGCGATCGCTTCCTGACGTCGAGTGGGCGAGCTTCAACCGCCCGATCGCCGATGCCGTCGCCAGCGGCGATCCCGACCGCGCCGAGGCCGCCGTGGTGGCGTGCTTCACCGAGGCGCACGCCGAGATCCGGGCGTTGTCGACCGAGGCGTTCGACCCGTTCCGGTCGCCGTCGGCCGCGGCGCCCGTCCACTGACCGGACGAACGGTCACCGCAGCACCACACAGGAGCACGCATGTACAAGGTCATCTGGCTCACCAAGTTCCGTCCCGATCTGCCGCGTGAGCAAGTCCTCGAATGGTGGCGTGGGCACCACGGCGACGTCGCCAAGGCGACGCCGGGGATGTTGCGCTACGTCCAGAGCCACTGGGTGAGCGCGCTCGATCCGGCCACCCACCAGCCGAAGGGTGCGCCGTACTTCGACGGTCACGCCGAGCACTGGTTCGAGAACAAGGAGGCATACGACGCCGCCATGGCCAGCCCGGAGTGGGCACTCGCCCAGGTCGACGGGCCGGACGGGTTCGCGTCCACCACGCTCATCGGCGCGGCGTTGGAGGAGACCGTGATCAGCTGGCACCCGATGAGCGACGGCCGCGCCAGTCCCTGATCTCCTCCAGAAGTTCGTCGGCGGACGATGTGGTGGCCGACGTCACAGACGAACGCGCTCATCCTGCGATGGTCCGGTGGCGATACTCACTCGTCCATCGAATCGGAGCCGCACCGTGCACCCCCAACGTCAGCAAGATCGAACAAGCCCCACGACACGCGCGCGGCGATCCATTCCCACCGTCTTCTCGGTCCACCGGGTTCGCCGCACCGCGGCGCTGACCACCCGGATCGGCCTCCTCGTCGTCGGTGCGACGCTCATCGCGACCGGTGCCGCGGTCACGTTGTGGACCGGGCTCGGCGCCGGCCCGATGGACGTGCTCATCTCCGCCATCAACACGCGTACCGGCCTCGCCGTGCCATTCGTCGTCTGGCTCATCGCGGGGACACTGATGACGGCCGCCACGTTGATCGGGCGGCGACCCGGCCTCGGCACGTTCCTCTCACCACTGATCGTCGGACCCGTGCTCGGCGTCATCCGATCGGCCCTGTCGACCGTGCCACCGCCCACTCACGCGGCGGCGATCGCATGGCACCTCGCCGGCGTGGCGACGATCGGCATCGGCGCCGGCTCGCTCATCGTGGCCGGCCTCGGATCTGGAACCGGCGAGCTGCTCGCCGGCGCGACTGCTCGTCGCACCGGTCGGCGCGAACCGCACGTCAGGGCCGGGCTCGAGATGACCTGGCTGTCGTTCGGCCTGCTCCTCGGCGGGCCGGTCGGCGTGGGCACGCTGATCGTGGCGATCCTGATCGGGCCCGCGGTGGCCAACGGTTCACGGCTCGTGCACATGGCGACATCGCGACCGGTGCGGCGCATCCGAACCGCGTGGGCGACCGACGTCGAGTTCGCCACCGCCGCCTGACGGGGCTCGGCGCTCAGGCCGCGACGACTTCTTCGACTCGACCGTCGGCATGTCGGGCGAATCGGGTCGCGGTCGCTCCGTGTGTCGGATCGTCGGTCGGCCACGGCCACCCGCCGAACTGCGTGCGCTGGTAGTCGTCGAAGGCGGTGGCGATCTCGTCGCGCGTGTTCATCACGAACGGCCCGTACTGGGCGACCGGCTCGCCGATCGGGCGACCCTGGAGCACGAGCAGCTCGACGGCCCCGGCCTCGGCCACGAGCTCGACGGGTGCGTCGGCGGTCACCACGGCACCGGTCGATCCTTCGAGCGCGTGCCCGTCGACCGAGAGCCCTGACCCATCGAAGACGTACAGCGTGCGGACGGTGTCGGAGTTGCGCGCCGGTGGCATCGTCCATCGCCCGTTCGGGTCGAACTGTGCGTGCCAGATCGCAACGTCGGAATCAGCGCGTGAGGCCCACGAGTGCGGCGGCGGCGAGGGCGGAACCTGACCGCCGAGCTCGCCGGCAACCACGCGTGATCTCGACGGCCCTGCCGTCGGAGCCGGTGACGACGTGGCGGGGGATGTCGTGGTCCCACAGCATGGTGAAGTGCGGCTCGACCATCTTGTCGACGGCCGGCAGGTTCATCCAGATCTGGAACAGCTCGACCGGGTTCGGCTCGTCGGTCGCCACGAGCGGGAACATCTCGGCGTGCACGATGCCGCTCCCAGCGGTCATCCACTGCACGTCACCGCGTCCGTACCGGGCGGCCGCGCCGAGTGAGTCGGAGTGGTCGATCAGACCTCGGCGCACGAACGTGATCGTCTCGAACCCGCGATGCGGGTGCTGGGGGAAGCCCGGCACCTCGGTGCCGTGGTACATCCGCCATCCGTCGATGCCCTCGAAGTCCTGGCCGAGCTGGCGTCCCGCCAGCGACGCGGCCGGCCCGAGACGGTCGTTGCCGGCCGGGTAGTGGTCGAGGTGGTGGACGCAGAACAGGTACGGATCGACGGTCTGCCACTGGAATCCCAGCGGGATCGTCTGGATCACCGGAGAGCTCATGGTTCCCAGGCTACGGGGCACGTCGTACCCGCGAAACGGTCAGGCAGCGACGGCGGGGAGGGCCGACGAGCGGAGCGCGGAGAGCTGCGTCGCCAGCCGGCCGAACGCCCGCTCGCGTACCACCGCCGGTGCGTTCTCGTCGGCGACGAGCGCCACGAGTGTCGCGAATGCGCCGGACCGCCGAGCGGCGCGCACGACGGGATCGAGACGTCCGCTGCGGGCGACCTCCTCGATGCCGTGCTCGGCGATGAGCGAGGCGAGCACGCCGAGGTCGCGGTTGAGTTCGAAGACTGATTCGGAAGCGACGATGCGGGCCATGGAGTCCAACATACGGAGACGGGTCTACAAACGCTAGCGATGATCACTACTGCTATTCATCAGCTATGCTGATGGACATGCAGTCGTTCCGCGAGCTCGAAACGAGACACCTGATCGCCCTCGACGCCGTCGCCACCGAGGGCACGTTCGGTCGCGCGGCCGAGCGGCTCGGGTACACGCAGTCGGCGGTGAGCCAGCAGATCGCCTCCTTCGAGCGCCTCGTCGGCGGATCGCTGTTCGATCGTCCAGGCGGTCCGCGGCCGGTCGAGCTCACACCGCTCGGCGAGATCATGCTCGAGCACGCCCGCGACATCCTGCGCCGGATCGACGCCATCGCCGACGACGTCGACCGTTTCCGCAGCGGCGACTCGGGGCGCCTCGACATCGGCACCTTCCAGAGCATCTCCGTCACGGTGCTCCCGACCGTCGTCCACGAGCTCCGCCGCGATCATCCCGGGCTCGTGGTGCGGCCGTTCGAGTCCGACTACGAGGAGGAGCTGGTCGACAAGCTCCTCGACGGCGAGCTGGAGTTGACGTTCATGGTCGGGCCATTGCCCGACCAGCTCGAAGGGCGGGTCTTGTACCGCGACCCATTCGTCGTCGTGGCCCCGCTCGACGCCGTCGACGACGGACCGATGTGCGTTCGCCGGCTCGTCAGCGAGCCATTGATCGGCCAGTACGACAACGCCTGTCACCGCACGATGGAAGCCGCCTTGCGGGCCGTCGGCTGCAGCCCGGAGTACGTGTTCCGCACGAATGACAACTCGGCCGTCGTGGCGATGGTGCGGGCCGGCATGGGCATGGCCGTGATGCCGCTCCTCGCGCTCGACCTCAACGACGCGACGGTGGCGCTCCGTGCGCTCGACCCGCCGATCCCCGAGCGCGTGATCTCCCTCGTGTGGCGACGCGGCCGGACGCTGTCGCCGGCCGCCGATCGCTTCATCAGCCTGGCCGCCGAGGCCTTCGGTCGCCTCGACGAGCGCCGCATCGCCTTCGAGCCGACCACACGGACTCGACGAGCTCCCGCGCGCGCCGGCGTCTAGCGCAACCCGTCAGATCCCTGATCCGACGCGTCCGACGCGTCCGACACGTCCGGCACGTGCGGCACGTCCGGCATGTGGGTGATCGCGGCCGCGAGCGTGAACCGGTTTCGACGCACGCTGAACACGATGGCCGCGGTGAGCATGCCGAGGATGATCACGAGCGACACATAGGTGTTGAGGTGGATCCAGTGCGAGACGGCCATCTTGACGCCGACGAACACCAGGATCCCGCCGAGCGCGTGCGACAGGTAGTGGAACTTCTCCTTGGCGCCGGCGAGGAGGAAGTACATCGCCCGCAGGCCGAGGATCGCGAACGCGTTCGACGCGAAGACGAGGAACGGTTCGCGTGACACGGCGAGGATCGCCGGCACCGAGTCGACGGCGAAGATCACGTCGGTGACCTCGACCACGACGAGCGCTGCGAACAACGGCGTGGCGGCACGTTTGCCGTCGATCCGCGTGAAGAAGTTGTGGCCCTCGATCTTGTCGGTCACCGGCATGAATCGACGAAGTAGGCCGATGCCGCGTTGCGCGCTCTGCTGGTCCTCGTCGTCGCGGTGACGGATCACCTTGATCCCGGTGTAGACGAGGAACACGCCGAAGACGAGGAGCAGCCACCAGAACTTGGCGATCAGGGCGCTGCCGGCGAAGATGAACACGGCGCGCAGGGTGAGTGCGCCGAAGATCCCCCAGAACAGCACGCGGTGCTGGTACTTCAGCGGGATCGCCATCGTCGTGAAGATCATCGACCACACGAACACGTTG
This sequence comes from Ilumatobacteraceae bacterium, assembly GCA_963776935.1. Lineage (GTDB taxonomy): Bacteria > Actinomycetota > Acidimicrobiia > Acidimicrobiales > Ilumatobacteraceae > JALOLG01. The sequence goes on from CAVZOP010000008.1 coordinate 145,564, forward strand.
TCGACGCTGAGCGACTTCTCGATCAGGTAGCCGCTGATGTACTCACCGAACGCCTGACTCCCGAAGGCGATCAAGCACCACGACGCCGAACGAGAGCCCGCAGATCACCCAGACGGTCGACTCGGCGAGCGCACCTCGCAGCGTTGGTTCCTTGTCGCCGCGGTGCCGGACCAGGTCGATCGCGAGCATCGCGATGATCACGGCGACGAGCGCGACCCATGCCCACCAGGGGACATCGAGTTCGGCGAAGTCCGACCGCACCTCCTCAGCCGCGATCAGCATCCCGGAATCGTACCGGGATGTGGCCGCTGTGCCGCCGCTCCGACGACACTGGGGGCGTGACCCACCCCGCGTTGACGTACGCCTCGTACCTGAAGATCGACGACCTGTTGTCGCTGCAGCAACCGCGATCCGACGGCCCCGAGCACGACGAGATGTTGTTCATCGTGATCCACCAGGTGTACGAGCTGTGGTTCAAACAGGTGCTGTGGGAGCTCGACCACGCGGTCGACCTGCTCGACGCCGACGACCAGCCCACGTGCGGCCACACGTTGAACCGCGTGCTGCGCATCCTCAAGGTGATGGTCGCCCAGATGGATGTGCTCGAGACGATGACGCCGCTCGAGTTCGGCAGCTTCCGCGCCCGGCTCGACTCGGCGAGCGGATTCCAGTCGGCGCAGTTCCGCGAGCTCGAGGCCCTGCTCGGAACCGCCAGTCCGGATGTGGTCGAGCACTTCCCGGACGGATCGCCGGCACGGCAGCGGGTGACGGCCCGGTTGACGGCACCGACCCTGTGGGTCGCGTTCTGCAACCACGTCGCCCGCCGCGGCTTCGATGTCCCGACGCGCTGCCTGACCCGCGAGCCGGGACAGTTGACCGAACCGGACGAGGACCTGCAGCCGATCCTGCTCGACGTCTACCGAACCGACGCCAGCACCGCCGGCCTGTGCGAGCGCCTCGTCGACCTCGACGAGGGCTTGCAGGAGTGGCGTTATCGCCACGTCAAGATGGTCGAGCGCACGATCGGCACCAAGCCGGGCACCGGCGGCTCGCTCGGGACCGCCTACCTTCACACCACGCTGGGCCGCCCCGTGTTCCCCGATCTGTGGGCGATCCGGTCGAGGTTCTGAGCCACGTCTGACCGGTCCGGGCGGGACGTCACTGCCGGAAGTGACCGCGATCTGGATCGGGCGACGAACGTGCGGTTGACCATCACGAACCACGCCAACGTGGCGACCGCCAGCATCGTCGTCGCCACCGGCATCGCTTCCGCTCCCGAGCGTCCGAACCACTGACCGATCAGCCACGGAAACACCAGCCCGCCGAGCCCGGCGCCGCACACGAACCACGACGTGGCCGACCCGGTGACGTTGATCCGGCGCTCGAGGTAGGTGAACATCACCGGGAACTGCGGGGCGACCGCCAATCCGAACAGGGCCGTCGCCGGCCACACGACGGCGGGCGCGCCGTCGCCGATCACCATCGCCAACGCCGACGCGACGGCGAGCGTGCACGCGCCGAGCAGGAGTGCCTTGGGCACCAGCTTGTGCGCCAGCCACGCTGCGAGCAGGCGGCCGGTCGTGAACGAGATCCAGAACAGCGCGGTCAGCCACGTCGCCTCGGCGGCGGAGAAGTCGATCTCCTCGCCGTAGGTGTGGATCCATCCGGCGAATCCGACTTCGAGGCCGACGTAGAGCACGAAGAACATCGCCGACAGCGCGAGCAGGCCAGGGGTCGCGTCGGTGTGCTCGTCACGCTTGATGATCGGCGCGACCGGTGGTGGGACCAGCAGTGCCCAGCCGGCGATGAGGAACGCCGCGATCGCGCCGACGGCGGTGGCGACACCGAGACCGAGTTGCACCAGCAGCGGCGACGACAGGGCACCGAGCCCGAAGCAGAGGTGCAACAGGTTCATCGCCCGGCCGACCTCGCTGCCGCGGTGCCAGATCAGCATCGTGTTGGCGCCGAGGTCGACGACCGCGGCGCCGATTCCGAGCACGCCGAACACGACGGTGAGCGCGACGAGCGAGTTGACGTGCGGCACGGTGCCGAGCGCCAGCCCCATCACGACGAGTGAGGCGGCGAACAGGCGGTGCCCGTGCAACCGGTCGAGCGCTGCGCCACCACTCAACGACCCCACGATGTACCCGACCGCCTGGGCGACGAACAGCACGCCGATCCCGCCCAGATCCGTCCCCGTCCGATCGCGGAGCTCGCTGAGGGACGGACCGAGGATGCTGATCGACAGTCCAACGACGAGGAACGCGGTGAGGTACAACGGCGCTGGGTCGACGTCGTTCACCGTGGGGGGACGGGGGACGGGGTGCACCGTGCCGCACTATGTCATGCGGCACGGTACGTTCGCCCAATGGCTGGTTCCCCTCACGACACCGTTCACGACACACCCCTCGCCACGAACCTCGACGCCAATGACGGGTCGATTCGCGGCTCCGTGCTCGGCACCCGCGTCCTGCGAACCGAGGATCCCGGGTTGCTCACCGGCAGCCGGCGATACGTCGCCGACCTCCAACTCGAGGGCACCCTGCAGGCCGTCTTCGTCCGGTCCGGCGTCGCCCACGGCACGATCAGCGCGATCCACGTCGAGGACGCGGTGGGGATGCCCGGAGTCGTCGCGGTGTGGACCGCCGCCGAGCTCGGGGTCGCGCCGCACCACGGGTTCATGAAGGTGCACGATGACTTCGCCCGCCCGCCGCTCGCCGTCGATCGGGTCCGCTTCGTCGGCGAGGCGATCGCGGTGGTGTTCGCCGAGACCTATGAGCAGGGCGAGGACGCGGCGGGCGCGGTGTGGGCCGAGATCGACACGCTGCCGCCGATCATCGATCCGGAGACCGCCTTCGACGACGATGCGCCGCTGATCTTCCCGGACCACGGCTCGAACGAGGCGATGATCATCACCGACAAGTCGGTCGTCGACCTCGAGGCGATCTCCGATGTCGTCGTCCGTGGCCGCTACGTCAACCAGCGGATGGCGGTCGCGCCGATGGAGCCCGACTGCTGCGCGGCCGCGGTCATGCCCGACGGTCGGCTCCGCGTGTGGCCGTCGACCCAGATGCCGCACGGGCTGCACACCCAGCTCGCCGCGGCGCTCGGGCTCGACGCCGCCGACGTCCACGTCACGACCCCGCAGGTCGGCGGTGGGTTCGGCGGCAAGGCCGGGCTCCACCCCGAGTACACCGTGGTCGCGGCCGGGGCACGTGCACTCGGACGCCCGGTCGTGTGGGTGCCGACCCGCAGCGAGGACATGCAGACGCTCCCCCACAGCCGCGGCCAGGTGCAGTACGCCGAGATCGGCTGCCGCCGCGACGGCACGTTCACCGGGTTGCGGGTGCGCCTCGTCGGTGACGCGGGCGGATACCCGACCGTCGGTGCGTTCCTGCCGGGCGGCACTCGTCGCATGTCGCACGGCACGTACGCGTTCCCCGCGATCCAGTTCGACGTCGCCGTCGCCGTCACCAACACGACGCCGATGGGTGCGTACCGTGGCGCCGGCCGGCCAGAGGCGACGGCGCTCCTCGAACGTCTCGTCGACCACGCCGCGCTCGAGCTCGACATCGACCCGATCGAGCTGCGCGAGCGCAACCTCCTCACCGACGACGTCTTCCCGTTCGCCACGCTGACTGGCAACACGTACGACTCGGGCGCGTACCGGCTGCCGTTGCGCACAGCGGCGGAGGCGGTCGGCTACCGCGAGTTGCGAGCCGACCAGGCGGCCCGGCGCGCCAATGGCGACTCGAAGCTGCTCGGCATCGGCGTCGCGTCGTACGTCGAGATCACCGCCGGCGGCGGTGGGGGCGAGTGGGGCGCGCTCGAGATCCACGACGACGGATCCGCCACCGTCTACGCCGGGACGTCGGCCCACGGTCAGGGTCATCAGACCGCGTTCGCGATGCTCGTGTCGGCGCAGACCGGGATCCCGATCGACCGGATCACGCTCGTCGACGGCGACACCGACCGCGTGCCGCAAGGCGGTGGCACCGGCGGATCACGATCGCTGCAGCTCGGCGGGTCGGCCGTGCAGAAAGCCACCGAGGCGGTCGTCGACAAGGCCAAGGCGCTCGCCGCCAAGCTGCTCGAGGCCGACGTCGCCGACATCGTGGTCGACGTCACGCGCGGGCACGATCGGGGTCGCCGGCGTGCCCGCGTCGGCGATGCGGTGGGACCAGCTGGCATCGCAGGCGCCGGAGAGCGACGAGTCTGCGTTCGGGGCGCTCGGCGCCGACGTGTACTTCGACCAGGGCGCGCCGACGTTCCCGTTCGGCGCCCACATCGCGGTGGTCGAGGTCGACGCCGAGACCGGCGAGGTCCGCCTCGTCCGCCACGTCGCCGTCGACGACTGCGGCACGGTGCTCAACCCGCTGCTCGTCGAGGGGCAACAGCACGGCGGCATCGCATCCGGCGTCGGCCAGGCGCTGTACGAGGAGGTTCGCTTCGACACCGACGGCAACCCGATCACGTCGAACTTCGCCGACTACGGGTTGCCGTCGGCGGCGGAGCTGCCGATGTTCGACGCCCGTTCGACGGAGACCCCGACACCGCTCAACCCGCTCGGCGCCAAGGGGATCGGTGAGGCGTCGACGATCGGCTCGACACCGGCCATCCAGAACGCCGTCATCGACGCCCTCGCCCACCTCGGAGTGCGCCACATCGACATGCCGTGCACGCCCGAGCGGGTGTGGGCGGCGATGCGAGACGCCAGGGCCGGCACGCTCCCCGACCCGTGGCGCGAACCCCCGGCAGTGTTCTCGAGGTCGTCGTCGTCCGCCGCCGCCGCCCCGGACGAAGCCGACATCGACGCCGCCGAAGGCATCTAACCCCGCCAAACCCCCGTTCTGTCTGCTTCAGATTGCCCGCCGGCTCATCTGAGGCAGACAGAACGAGGGGTTTGGGGTTATTTGATGGCGAGGGCGTTGGGGGGGCTGGCGACGCCGGCGGGGAGGTTGATCGGGGCCGACGTGAAGAAGCACTCGTAGCGGCCATCGGCAGCGCAGTCGGCGGCGAGCGCGTCGAGGTCCCACATCTCCCCGAGCGGCAGCCCGAGCAGGGGCAGCAGCACGCAGTGGGTGAAGACCTCGTGGAGGTGCATCTGCTCCTCGCGGGCCGCCTCGTACTCGGCTCGCGCCAATCGCGACGGTGGCCACACCTCGACACCCGGGTTGTCGCATCCGATCGCCGCGATGTGCAGGTTCCACAGCGTCCGGGCGAGCTCCTCCCCCGACGCGAACCCGGGCGCCTTGAGCTGGCCGACATCGCCGAGGCGGTTCCGGACATCGCTCGGTTGACGCTGGTACCACTCGACCCATCCGGTGCGGACGAGGAGGATGTCGCCCTCCGCGAGCGTGGTCCCCTGGGCCGCGAGACATTCAGCGATCTCGCCCGGATCGATCGGCATCGGACTCGTCGTACCGCAGCGGGCGATCGGTCGCCTGGCGCCACCTGGCGATGTCGGCGAGCACGGCGCGACCGGCGATGCCACGTCGCGCCCAGTGGTGGATCCCGTGCTCCTCGTCGGGCACGCCACCGAAGTGGCCGGTGCCGGGCTCGGCCGCGTTCGCCGCGTGGTTGCGGATGTGACGGAAGCCGTCCCACTGGCTCGACGACTGCGTGTTCCAACCGTGCAGCACGTCGTCGTGTCCGGTCCCCGTGCCGGTCACCTCGTGTTCGAACTTCCCCCGCCCGAACAACGGCGGATCGGGAAGTGCCATCGACCAGTTGAGGGCGAACACCGCGCCGCGCTGCACGAGCCCGGCGGCCGCCAGCACCCGCTCCGGCGTCAACAGGTTGAGGCAGCCGAAGACGTCGCCGTCGCCCCACACGTCCCACGCCGCTCGCAGTCCGGCGCGGGTGGGGAGATCGTCGTAGTCCGGGAGTGCACTCGTCATCGTCGTAGCTGAGCACGCCGATCGGCGGCCAGCCGCATCCGGCGAAATCGCTGGTCGCCGTCACTCACGCCACGTACCGTTCGCCCGATGGGAGTGTTCGACAAGGGTTCGCAGAAGGCCGACGAGAAGCTGCAGCAGGTCCTCGACCCGCAGTTGGGCGCCGGCGAGACGATGCTCGGCCGGCTGATGGCGACGCACAGCAAGTCGTTCTCGGCGACCGTCTACGCGATCGGCGTGACGCCCCAGCGGCTGATCATGCAACCCGTCGGTCGCACGCTCGAGGCCAAGGGTGAGTCGATCTCGGTCGCGCCCACCGACATCCGCAAGTCATCCGTCGATGGGATGGGCGGCGGGGTGTCGGAGTTCGTGAAGGCCGGACCGGGCGAGATCCGCTTCGAGACCGCCGACCACAAGTTCAAGCTCGCCGCGCTCGGCGGCGGCATCGACCAGGCCTTCACCGGCGATGCCCAGCGCGACGGCAAGCAGGCGCTCATCGAGTTCCTCAACGCGGCCCGCAACCCGACCGGCTGACACGATCCTGCCGTGTCGGACGACGCTGGCAGATGGCGCCGGCAACCCGACCAGGCAAGATGAGACGGTGACGACACCGCTCGAAGGGATCCGGGTGCTCGACCTCACGCGTGTGCTGTCGGGTCCCCACTGCACCCGGATGCTCGCCGACCTCGGCGCCGACGTGATCAAGGTCGAGCCGCCCGACGGCGACCTGACGCGGTTCTCGACGCCGCGGATCAACGGGCTCGCCTCGTACTTCGTGCAGCAGAACGCGGGCAAGCGCAACATCAGCCTCGACCTGTCGAAGCCGGGGGCGGCGGAGATCGTGCTCGACCTGGCGGAGCGCTGCGACGTGCTGATCGAGAACTTCCGGCCAGGGGTGATGGCGCGGAACGGGCTCGGCTACGACGTCGTCGCGGCGCGCAACCCACGGATCGTGTACGCGTCCATCACCGGATATGGCGCCACCGGACCGTGGGTCGACCGCCGCGCCTACGCGCCGGTCGTCGGCGCCGAGACCGGCATGACGAAGTCACAGGGCGACGCGCGCGGTGGTGCGTACGCCAACGACCCGCACAGCCACGCTGACGTCTACACGTCACTCGAGACGTGCACCGCAATCCTCGCCGCGCTCGTCCAGCGCCAGCGTTCGGACCGCGGCCAGTGGATCGACGTGTCGATGGCACAGACGATGCTGTACGTCAACGAGCACGTGCACAACGACCTGTGGGACGGGCAGGTCGACGACGGCGTCATCCGCAGCTTCCGGCCCGGGGACTACATCGTGTCGACCCTGGCGTCCGGCGAGTCCGTCGTCGTCAGCGGCCATCCGGCGGAGCGAGGCACGTTCGAGCTGTTCGCGAGGCCCTCGATCGGGCCGACCTGATCGACGACGCGCGGTTCGTCGACGTCCGCAGCCGGATGATCCATTTCGACGAGCTCCGCGACGAGATCCAGGCGACGGCGGCCACCATCGCCGACGCCGCCGAGTTCGAGCGGCGATTCGCCGAGCACCGGCTGGCCGTCGGAGTGCTGCGATCGGTGCGCGAGGTGTGCGACACCGACTGGGCGCGCGAACGCGGCGCCGTCGTCGACGTGAGCGATCGCGGGGCGGGACAATCCGCGTGCCGAACGCTCCGTGGCGGTTCAGCGACGCCCCGGACGTGGCACTCCGTGGCGAGCCCCGCTACCGGGGTGAGGACAACCGCGCTGTGCTCTCGGAGCTGCTCGGGCTCGACGACGCCGAGCTCGACCGGCTCGAATCGGCCGGCGTGCTGTCGAGCCGCCTCCCCCGAAGTCGTGGGTCACGGCCCTGAGCGCACGATGCTTCGGTTCCCGGTCGCCCCGATGAAGGCCACGCTCAGCACGCTGCCGCCCGACGACGGGACGTGGGCGTACGAGATCAAGTGGGATGGCTACCGCACGCTCGCGTTCGTCGACGACGGTCGTGTCCGCTTGCAGTCGAGCAACCTGCTCGACGTCACCGCCAAGTGGCCCGAGCTGGCGGACCTCGCCGACGACGTGCACGCCGGGCGGGCGATCCTCGACGGCGAGCTGGTGGTGCTCGACGACGACGGCCGGCCCCGGTTCGAGCTCATCCAGCGCCACGAACGGCAAGCCGCGTACCACATCTTCGACGTGCTCTCGGTCGAGGGACAGGACACGATCGAGTTGGTGTACGAGGATCGACGGCGACTGCTGGCCGACCTCGTCGACGCCGGCGACAACTGGATGGTGCCCGCCCATCGTGTCGGCGACGGCGCCGAGCTCGTGGACGCCACGCTCGCCCAGGGTCTCGAAGGCGTGATGGCCAAGCGGCTCGGCACCACCTACCAGCCCGGCAAGCGCACGCCGAACTGGCGCAAGGTCAAGAATCGCACGCAGGTCGAAGTGGTCATCGGCGGGTACACGGAGGGCACGGGCAACCGGGCGTTCACGTTCGGGGCACTGCTCGTCGGCCGCTACGACGGCGACGTGCTCGTGTTCGCCGGCGGCGTCGGCACCGGCTTCAACCAACGGACGCTCGAAGACCTCGGCGCCCGGCTCAAGGGGCTGCGCACCGACCACTGCCCGTTCGAGCCCCCGCCGCCGCGGGAGTACCTGCGCGGCGCGACCTGGGTCGAACCCGTCCTGCGAGCGACCGTCGAGATCGCCGAGTTCACCAACGACGGCTTCGTCCGCCACTCCAGCTTCATCCGCCTCACCGAACCCTGAAACCCGAACTGTCGCCTCAGATTGCCCGTGGGCTCATCTGAGGCAGACAGTTCGGGTTTTGGGGGATGATGGGGCGGATGGGGGAGGTGGAGGGTGCGGACGAGGAGGCGGTGGCGCTCGATGCGGCGGATCCGCTGGCGGGGTGGCGGGACGAGTTCCTGATCGCCGATCCGCGGGTGGCCTACCTCGACGGCAACTCGCTCGGGATGACGCCGCGTCGCACGATCGAGCGGGTCGAGGCGTTGATGCGCGACGAATGGGCCGGCGGGCTGATCGGCTCGTGGGAGCACTGGGTCGATCTGCCCGCAGCGCGTCGGCGACGCGCTCGCCGGGATAATCGGCGCCGGCCCCGGCGAGGTCGCCGTCCACGACTCGGTCACGATCAACCTGTACCAACTCGTGCACGCCGCGCTCGCGCTGCGTCCGGATCGGCGGGTCATCGCCATCGCCGCCGGCGAGTTCCCGACCGACCGCTACGTCGTCGACAGCATCGCCCGGTCGACCGGTTGCGAGGTGCGTCACGGGTTCGAACGGCTCGACGACGTCGCGGTCGCCGTCCGCTCGCTCGTGGACTACCGCACCGCCGAGGTCGAGGATCTCGTCGCCGAGACCGACCGCGCCCACGCCGCCGGCGCGCTGGTGATCTGGGACCTGTCACACGCCGCCGGGCTGCTCGATGTCGACCTGCGCGGCGCCGGCGCCCAACTGGCCGTGGGTTGCACCTACAAGTACCTCAACGGTGGACCCGGGTCGCCGGGGTTCTCGTACGTCGCCGCCGATCTGATCGAACAGATCGAGCAGCCGATCTGGGGCTGGTTCAGCCAGGTCGACCAGTTCGCGATGGGTCCCGACTACGTCCCCCGACCCGACATCGCCCGGCTGCTCGTCGGCACGCCGGGAATCATCGGACTGACCGCCGCCCGTTCGGGAATCGAGCTGTCCGCCGAGGCCGGGATCGCGGCGATCGCCGCCAAGGCCCGGGCGATCACCACCTACGGGCTCGACCGCTGCGAGGCACTCGGACTCGAGTCACCCAGCCCGACCGATCCGGCGCGTCGCGGCGGCCACTTCTCGGTGCGACACACCGATGCCGCGGCGATCACCCGCACACTCGCTGCCGACCACGGCGTGATCGCCGACTTCCGCGAGCCCGATCTGATCCGGCTCGGGTGCTCCCCGTTGACGACCCGCTTCATCGACGTCGACAACGGAACCCGTGCGATCGCGCGACTGATCGCTCCCTAGCCTGGCACCGTGCCTCCCACCTCCGCGCTCCTGGCATTCGCCGCCAGCGCCTTCGCGATCATCATCATCCCCGGTCCGAGCGTGCTCTTCGTCGTGAGCCGCGCCGTCGCCCACGGCCGGCGGGCGGCGGTGCTCACGGTGTTCGGCAACGCGGGCGGCGCGTACACGCAAGCGCTGCTGGTGGCGATCGGGCTCGGCGCGATCGTCGAGCGTTCGGCCGCGGTGTATCACGCCGTGAAGCTCGTCGGTGCCGCCTACCTCGTGTACCTCGGGATCCGGATGATCCGCGAGCGGCGGGCGACCACAGGAGTCGCGCTCGGTGCTCCGGGACGGGTGCTGCGACCCACCGAGCTGTTGCGCGACGGATTCGTCGTCGGGGTCGCCAACCCCAAGGTGATCGTGTTCTTCGCCGCCATCCTGCCCCATTTCGTCGAGCGCGGCGGAGCACCGGCGGAGCTGCAAATGGCGGTGCTCGGGGCGGTCTTCGTCCTGATCGCGCTCATCTGCGACAGCACGTGGGGACTGCTGGCCGGTACGGCCCGGACGTGGTTCACCAACTCGCCATCCCGAATCGAGCGCCTCACGGCGGTCGGTGGCACGGTGATCATCGGCCTCGGCGCCAGGCTGGCCCTGTCGGGTCGCAGCGACTGACGCGGGCGGCGGGGTCTCAGCCCGCTGCCAGCTCCAGCTCCAGCTCGAACGTCGGCGTGCCACCCATCGGCGCCTCGAAGTGCCCGTTGCCAGTGGCGCCGGCCAGATCGCCCGTCGCCGAACCGTCGACCACGCTCCAGCCGCCGACGGCCTTCTCGCCGTCGAACACGCCGACCGAGCGCACCACCACGGTGCCGCTCCGACCGTCGATCGTGGCGTCGATGCGCTGCAGACCGACGAAATCGGCGGTCCCGTCGGGTCGATAGCACATCAGCCACTCGACCGAGCCCTCGCCGTCGATCGCGCCGGAGAACTTCTGGGTGACGCTCCGCGGGTCAACTTCTCGCCGCCGCCCTCGTGGTACGGCGTCTCGTCCCAGCCCGTCACCTCGAACTCGCCCTTCAGTTCCAGCTCGTTCGTCCTCATCGCATCCTCCAGCACTCGACGACGCCCTCGCCCGCTCCGGCGTTCACGGTCGTACCGCGCGTACCCATCGATCGGTGGCGCGAAACCCGCCGCCAATTGCACGGCGCACGGATCAGGAAGCCACGTAGCGGCTCTTGAGACGGGGCCGTGGCCCGCCGGCGACGGCGACCTTGCCGTCGTCGACGAGCTTGACGAGGTGGGCGAGCACACTCCGTCCGGCCGGCTTGTGCAGCTCGGGCCGGACGTCGGCGTACAGCTCGGCCACGATCGACGGGATCGTGTCGACCCCGCGCCGCACGGCGTCGAGCACTTGACGTTCACGGTCGAGCCGATGCTCGACGAGTGCCGTCACGTACTCGGGACCGTCCGGCGCGGCGACCCGTGGGTCGGGACGAGCATCCCGTCGCGCCGGCCGGCGACCTTGCGCAACGACTCGATGTAGTCGGCCATGTCACCGTCGGGCGGCGACACCACGGTCGTGCTCCATCCCATGACGTGGTCGCCGGTGAACAGCACGGATGGCTCGGCGAGCGCGTAGCAGGTGTGGTTCGACGTGTGGCCAGGCGTGTAGACCGCGGTCACGGTGAGACCCGGTCCGAGGTCGATCACCTGGCCATCGGCCACCGCCACGTCGGGTACGAAGTCGACATCGATCGTCTCTTCGATCTTCACGCCGTCGTCGATCTCGCCGTCGTCGCCGTCGTCGCCGCCGTCCTCGTCGTCCACGGGTGCCGTGCGGGCCGAACGCGAACGTCGGTGCACCGGTCTCCTCGCGTAGCCACGCGGCGAGCGGCGAGTGGTCCGAATGGCAGTGAGTGATGAGGATGCCGCGCACCCGTTCACCTGCCAGGGCCGCGGCGAGCGCGTCGCGGTGCGAATCGAGCACGGGTCCGGGGTCGACGACGACGACGTCGCCGTGTCCGATCAGGTAGGTGCCCGTCCCGCGGTACGTGAACTTCGACGGGTTCTCGGCGATCACGCGCCGGATGCCATCGCCGATGTGATCGACGCGGCCGTACTCGACGTCGTCGAGCGTCTCGAACGACGGCGCGCTCATGATCCGAACGCGATCGAACGGACCTCGCCGACCGGTTCCCCGTGCCCTCGCACCACTTGCACGACATGTTCGGTGACGTCGGAGACATCGACGTCGAGCCGAGCGAGTGCATCGACGAGCACAGGCGGCGCGGCGCGGTACCCGCCGTCCGCGACCTTGACGGCAACGGCACGGCCATCGGGGAGGGCGGCGGCGAACACGCCCTCGGCGCCGTCTTTGGCCATCAGCCCGGGAATGCGCATCATCAACTTGGTGACGTCGCGGTTGGTGCCCCCGACCATCTCGGGATGGGTCGTCATCGCCTGCCACACCGCGTCGCGCCGACCGGCGATCGTGGCGAACGCCGACGCCAGACCGCCCAACGGCAGCACGTGCGCCGGGGCACCGCAGCCGTCGACGCCGATGTGGACCACCTCCCCCGCCAGCTGCTCGACCGTCGACGTGATCGCCCGTTGGAGTGGATGGTTCACGTCGAGGTAGTCGGCCGTCGACCAGCCGTTCACCACACACGTGGCGAGCATCCCGGCGTGCTTGCCGGAGCAGTTCATCTGGATCGCCCGGCGCTCGCCACCCGCCCGCAACACGTCGGCGGCGGCGATCGGCTCGATCGGGAGATCGGGTGTGTTGCCGAGCGCGGTCTCGTCGAGTTCGGCGCCGGCGAGGATCCGCCGCACACCGGCGACGTGGGCGGGCGTTCCGTCGTGGCTGGCGCACACCAGCGCCAGGAGCTCGGGGGGCAGGTCGAGCCCGGCGGCCACCATCGCCTCGGCCTGCAACGGCTTGAGCGACGACCGGGGATAGAAGCGCAGCGCCGCATCGCCCACCGAGAACGCCACCGCGCCGTCCGTTCCGAGGGCAACGACGGAGCCGAAGTGGACGCACTCGTCGAAGCCGCTCCGCCGGGCGATCGCGATCGGGGCGTGGCGGACGACGTCGGCCGACGGCGTCATGTCTTCTCGCGGCGCCGCCGTCGCGGCGGACGCGGGTCCTCGATCCGGGTGAGGTCGCTGTCGACAACGTCGTGGCGATTCCCCCATTCGGTGGCCAGCGCCTGCACCATCGCCGCGCCGGGAAGGGCAAGGACCGCGCCCGCCGGTCCGAGCAGCGCCGCCCCGCCCAGCGCCGCGCCAAACGCGATCGCCGGGTGCAACTCCATCGTGCGGGCGGTGATGCGCGGCGCGAAGAAGTAGTTCTCGACCTGCTGGTAGATCACGATGAACCCGAGCACGATCGCCGCCTTGAGCGGCGAGTCGAGGAACGTGATCAGCACCGGCAGGATGCCCGCGATGTAGGTGCCGACGACGGGCAGGAACTGGCTCACCAGGCCGACCCAGAGCGCGAGCGGGATCGGCGCCGGGATGCCAGCCGCCTGGAACACGACCCAGTGGAACAACGCCGACAGCATCGCCAGCAACGCCCGCGAGTACAGGTACCCGCCGGTCTTGGTGATCGCCAGCTCCCACGCGGCGAGCACTTGCACCTGGCGCGCCGGGCGCAGGCGGCTGCAGATCGAGCGCCGCAGGCGCGGTCCGTCGGCGACGAGATAGAACGTGAACAGCAACACCGAGAAGACCTGCAACAGGACGCCGAGAGCAGCGACGGACAGTCGCACCGCATTGTCCTGCTGGCTGTCGATGAACCGCTGGACGGCGCCGTCGGGGTCGTTGAACTGGTCGATGACGTCCTGGGCGTCGATCGACGAGTCGAACGTGTCGTTGATGAAATCGACCGTGTCGGTGATGTAGGTCTCGGAGTTCGACAGCAGGTCGGCGACCTGAGTGCCGACGAGCGTTCCGATGGCGCCGATGAAGATGAGGATCACGACGAGCACACCGAGCAGGATCGTCGCCGTCGCTCGGCCCCGGCGCCACCCGCGACGTGCCAGCCGGTTGACGCCCGGCTCGATCGCCAGGGCGAGGAACAACGAGATGACCAGGATCAGTGTGAGCCCGCTGAGCTTCTCCCACAGATTGCGCACGATGAGCGTCAGCAGGTAGGTGACCCAGAACAAGACGACGCTGGGGAGCACCCATCCGGGGAGACGGTGGATCCCGAGGTCCTCCAGGATCGACGGCTCCTCCTCGATCAGCTGGCTGCCGTCCGCCGCAACGAGTACTTCGGGCTCGTCGCTCGGAGGATCCTCCATCACCGCCCGGAGCGTATCCACCGACCATGCCACGATGGGCAGATGCCGAGCGACGCGATCCGTGACTGGTTGGCGATCCAGGTGCGGTCGCGGGTCGTCGGTGAGTCGGCGTCCGAACGCGCGGCAGAGCTGTTCGACGCACCCGGCGAGCGGTGGTTCGAGTCGGGCAGTCCGATCTGCCGAGTCCACGCCGACGCGTCGATGTTCGTCGGCGGCCTGCGGGCGCTGCTGCTGCAGTCATTGCACCCACTGGCGATGGCGGGCGTCGCCCAGCACAGCGACTACCGGCACGATCCCTGGGGTCGGCTGCAGCGCACGGCCGATTTCATCGCCGCCACCACGTTCGGTCCGGCGCCGGAGGCGGAACGGGCGGTCGAGATCGTCCGGCGCGTCCACGAGCACGTCCAGGGTGTGGCGCCCGACGGCCGGCCGTACTCGGCGCTCGATCCCCATCTGCTGCGGTGGGTGCACCTCGCCGAGATCGACAGCTTTCTCGCCGCCCACACGCACTACGGCAATCACCCGCTCGAAGGACCGGACCGTGACGAGTACGTCGCCCAGACTGCGTTCGTGGCGCGCAAGGTCGGCGTCCCGGCACCACCGGAGTCCGAACGCGCGCTCGCGCGACCAGCTCCGTTCCTACCGGCCGGAGATGAAGGGCACGCGCGAGGCACGCGAGGTGGCGCAGTACCTGCTCGTGCAGCCACCGATGCCGGTCGCCGCTCGCCCGGCCTACCTCCTGCTCGGCGCCGCCGCGGTCGCGCTGCTGCCGCGGTGGGCACGCGCCCCGCTGCGGCTGCCCTACCTGCCGATCGCCGAGCGAGTCGCCCTGCGGCCGGCCGGCGAGGCCGTCACACGGACGCTGCGCTGGGCGTTGGCCCGCCGGCCGACCGCCGCAGCGCCGGACTGAGGTCGCCGCGCCCGACGAGCTCGACGGTCTCGAACCCGAGCCAGCCCGCCATCGAACGCAGCTCGGCGAGCAGCTCGGTGGCGACCTCGGGCTCGTTGATGCCCGGCTCACCCCACGCGCTCTGGACGAGCAGCGTGCTCCGCGGACGATCTGCCTTGAGGTCGACCCGGGCGACGAGCTCGTCGCCGAGCAGGAACGGCAGCACGTAGTAGCCGTACTGCCGCTTCGGCGGCGGCACGTAGATCTCGATGCGGTACCGGAACCCGAACAGCCGCTCGGTCCGGTCGCGGTTCCAGACCACCGAGTCGAACGGGCTCAACAAGGCCCGCGCAGTGATCCGCCGTGGCACGACCGCGTCGGGGAGCACGTAGGCCGGCTGCTTCCATCCCTCGACCGTGGCCTCGACCAGGCGGCCCTCCTCCACCAGCTCGGCGATCAGCGGCCGGCACGGCGGTTTGCGCTGGCGGTGGTAGTCGGTGAGATCCTCGAACGTGCCCACCCCATGGTGCCTGGCGGCGCGTACGAGGAGCTCTTTGCGGGCCTCGATCTCGGGCAGCGCCGGCCGCGCCAACACCTCGGCTGGGAGCGTCCGCTCGGCCAGGTCGTAGACACGCGCGAAGTCGTTGCGGCGCCGGCGAGCAGTGAGCCTCCCGGAGTGGAACAGCGCCTCGAGCGCGATCTTGCCGTCGTCCCAATCCCACCACGTACCCTTGGGCCCGATCCGCTGGTTGAGCTCGCCGGACACGACTGGGCCGTTGTCGGCCACGAGCCGGTACACCTCCTCGACGTAGTCGGGGCGGGTTTCCGCGAGGTGAACCAACCTCGGCCACCGGTGCGGCATTCGCATCGACCATCGGTAGAGGTGATAGTCGTCGGACGGTACGAACGAGGCCTCGTGCACCCCGTACTCGAACACCTCCCCGGCGTCGCTGGCGTCGGCAATCAGGGTCCGCGGGTGGGGTCCGAGGCGGGCGAACAGTGGCAACTCCTGGCTGCGGACGAGGACGTTCACTGAGTCGATCTGGATCACTCCGACCCGGTCGAACACGCGACGCAGGTGGCGGCGGTCGATCCGCCCTGTCGGCCGGGCATCGGCGAAGCCCTGGGCGCCGAGCGCGAGACGACGCGCCCTGGCGAGCGAGAGTTGCACCGGTGCCATGCCGATGGTCAGTCGGCGACGGCGATCGTGACCGAGTTGATGACGACGTCGGTCTTCGGCCGGTCGCCACCGCCCGTCGGCACGCGTTGCATCTCGTCGACGATCTCGAGGCCCTTCACGACCTTGCCGAAAAGCGAGTACTGCGGCGGGAGCTGGACACCCGACTTGCCCGAGATGAGGAAGAACTGGCTGCCGTTCGTGTCGGGACCGGCGTTCGCCATCGCGACTGAGCCGATCTCGTACTGGCCGGACTTCGGCAACTCGTCGGCGAACCGGTATCCGGGTCCGCCCCGACCGGTGCCGGTCGGGATCGCCGCCCTGGCACATGAAGCCGTTGATGATGCGGTGGAAGATCACGCCGTCGTAGTAGTGGTTGAGGGCGAGGAACACGAAGTTGTTGACGGTCTTCGGGGCCTTCACCGCGTCGAGTGCGATCACGAGGTCGCCCATCGACGTGCTCATCGTCGCGGTGTACCGCTTGTCGGGATCGATCCCCATCTCGGGAGGCTCGGAGAACTTCTGACGCTTGGGCGCGGAACCGTCGAACGGCGGGAACGGGGATGCCATGGCCGGCCACCCTACCGGCCGCATTGTGGTGAGATCAGTTGCGGGCGGCGTAGTCGGCGATGAGGAGGTCGGCCTGCTCGGCGGCGGCCGACAGCGCCGCCTGCACGTCACCGCCGTCGAAGATCTCGGCCACGGCGCGGGCCGTCACCGTGCGCACCTCACGTTGGGGGCCGAGGATCGGGCCCTGCAGCGCCGGGTCGTCGGGCGACCCGATGAGCTGGTCGTAGGCGACGCGGAAGCGGGGGTCGCTCGAATACTTCGTCAGCGCCGGTTCGATCTCGAGCGCGTCGGCCCGCACCGGGGCGTATCCGGTGTCGACCGCCAATTGCGACTGTGATTCAGGGCTGACGAGGAACGTGATGTAGTCCCAGGCCGCGGCCGCTTTGTCATCGCCCTTCTCGTTCACGATGTAGAGCGCGTTGCCGCCGACGAGCGCCGTCGGTTTCGGACCTGGTCCTGGCATCGGTCCGACGCCGATGTCGTCGACCGTCAGCCCCGGGATCAACCCGCCGCCGAGTGCGGCGATCACCGTGCCGAGCGCGGCCGACGTCCCGATCGTCATCGCCGCCGGCGCCGATTCGTCGGCGAGCTTGAAGAACGTGTCGGTGCCGCCGGAGTTGTCGCCGACGTTGAAGGCGAGTCCGTCGGTGATCAATTGCTGCACATAGGTCAGCAACTCGACGCCGAGCTCGCCGTCGTAGAGCACCTGCGTCGCCGGCGCCAGTCGACCGTTGCCGTTGTCGGCGTAGAGCTCGCCGGCGTTGGCGAACCACTGCTCGAGAAACCAGCCGCCACCCGAATCGGTGCCACTGTCGATCGCGAGACCGTAGGAGGCGGCGCCGGAGTCGACGATCTGCTGCGAGTACTGACGGACCTCGTCGAGTGAGCCCGGGGGGACGTCGGGGTCGAGGCCGGCGGCTTCGAAGACCAACTTGTTGTAGTACAGCACCGGGTTGCTCACCGCGAACGGCATGCCGAACTGCACGCCACCGGTGGAGTACGCGGTCAGCGTCGAGGGCTGGAACGTGCTGGTGTCGAAGCCGGACGCCTCGACGCATGCCGCGATCGGGATGACGGAGTCGGAGTCGGCGATCCGCTGCACCACATACTCAGGGAACACCACCACGTCGGGTCGGCTCGACTGGCTCGATTGCGCATACTTGTCGATCGTCTGGGAGTAGTTGCCCTGGTTCTGGAGCTCGACGTGCACCCGCGATTGGGAGGCGTTGTAGTTGTCGGTGAGTTTCGTCAGGGCGGTCTCGCTCTCGGCGTTCAGCCCGTGCCAGAACGTCAGCTCGACCGTGCCGGCCGCCTCGTCGAGGGCGTCGACCGGGCACTCGGCGAGCTCCTCCAACGGGATCGTCGTGGTGCTCGGCGGAGGCAGTGTCGACGTCGGCGGAGCCGTCTCGCCGGGTGGCAACGTCTCGACGGGCGGGAGCGTCTCGCCGGGAGGCAGCGTCGCCGGCGCCTCCACTGGCAGGGTGGTCGCCGGTTCGTTGCCGGCGTTGAGGATCGTCTCGCCGTTGCCACACGCTGCCACGAGCAAGCCGGCGACCACCACGAGCACGAGACTCGTTGGCCGAGCCGGCGCCCGCTTCATCCCTTGACCGCCCCCGCGGTGAGGCCGCGCACGAGTTGGCGCTGGAACACGAGCAGCAAGATGGCGATCGGGATGGCGGCGATGATCGTGGCCGCCATCAGCAGGTTCGGTTCGTCGAGGGCGGACGACCGCAACAGGCGCAGCCCACTCTGCACCGTGTTCATGTCGTCCTCGGTGGTGATCAGGTTCGGCCACAGGTACTGGTTGTAACTCCCGAGGAAGCTGAACAGCGCCAGCGCCCCGAGCGTCGGTCGCACGAGTGGGATCCCGACGTGGCGGAGGAACCCGAGGTGCCCGACGCCGTCGATGGCGGCAGCGTCGCGGAGGTCGGCGGGCAGCCCGATGAACACTTGTCGCAGCAGGAACGTCCCGAAGGCCGTCGCCAGGAATGGCACCGCGAGGCCCTGGTACGTGTTGAGCCAACCGAGCGAGTCGACGGTCCGGCGGTTGACGACGAGCGTCGTCTCGAGCGGCACCAGCAGCGTGGCGAGGAACACGACGAACAACAGGCCGCGTCCGGGGAAGTCGATCATCGCGAACGCGTACGCCGAGAGCAGCGCGGTCACGACCTGGGCGATCGTGATGACGATCGAGACCACGAACGAGTTGAGGAGATACCTGTCGAGGTGGCCCTCCGTCCACGCGTCGGAGAAACCGTCGAGCGTGAACGGACCCGGCACGAGCGGGTTCTGGAGCACCTCACTGCCTGGCTTGAGAGCGCCGATCACCGTCGTGTACACGGGGAACAACACCACCACCGCGATCCCCACGAGGAGCAGGTACCGGCCGACCCGGCGCCATCCGCGCGGCGACTCGAAGTTGATGTTCTCAGTTGCCATAGTGGATCCGCTTCCCGATGCCGCGCAGCTGCAGCAGCGACAGGGCCAACAACACCACGAACAGCAACACCGCCACTGCCGCTTGGAGCCCGTCGTTGTTGATGATGATCGATTCCTGGCCGTAGGTGAGATAGGTGATCGTGGTCGTCGAGTCCTCCGGCCGTGGTCCGCCACTCGTGAGCAGGTCGATCTCGCCATAGGCCTGGAAGGCGCGGGTGCTGAGCACGATCACGATGAACAGCAACGTCGGGCCGAGCAACGGGAGCGTCACCGACCAGAAGCGGCGCGTACCGCTCGCGCCGTCGATCGCCGCCGCTTCGTGGAGGTCCTTGGGGATGCCCTGCAGCGCCGCGGTCACGAGGATGAACGTGAACCCGAGGCTCGCCCACACGCTCGACAGTGCGACCGACGCCAGCGCCGTCCCTGGGTCGCGCAGCAGCCCGGGGTTCTTGACGACCGGGAACAGATCGCTGATCCACTCGACGTTCGACAGCGCACCGATCTCGGGCTGGAGCAGGAACAACCACATCAGGCTGGCGACCGCGACCGACGTGGCCACCGTCGACGAGAACACGGCCCTGAACAGGCCGACACCGCGCAGCCACTTGTCGGCGAGCACGGCCAGTCCGATGCCGAGCACCAGCCCGAGCGGCACCGTGATCAGTGCGAAGTTGGTGGTGACGAGCAGGGCGTGCTGGAACTCGTCGCTGCGGAACACGTCCCAGTACTGGTCCCAACCGTTCGAGCGGCAGTTTTCGCCCTGGACGTCGCATCGCTGCTGACCGAGCACGATCGCCTTGCCGAGCGGGTACAGCACGAACGTGACCAGGATGGCGAGCGACGGGGCGAGCATCGCCAGCGCGACCGGCAGGTTGCGCCACCGCTGGCGCCGCTGGGCGGTCGAGGTCACGCCGACGAACCTTAGGTGACGAGACGGCACGCGATGCCGCTCACACGCCGCTCACCGCGGCCGGGCCGGGCTGCCGCCAACGCGATCGGCGGGGGTGCCGCGCGGTAGCGTCGACGTGCGTGGACATCCCCGCCGCCCCCTCCGATCCATCAACAGTCGAGCAGCTCGTCGAGATCGACGAACTCGACCTCGACGCTGTCGAGCGCGACCTGCACGGGGTCGAGATCGCGCTGGAACGTCTCGACGACGGCACCTACTGGACCGATGAGATCGACGGCCGTCCGATCCCCGACGACGTCCTCGAACGCGACCCCATCGCCCGCCGCGCCCCGTGACGATCTGCAGACGACGGTCGTGAGACGGCGATGAAGAAGCTCCAGTTCGCCTCGATGGCGTCGATCGTCGCGCTTGCGGCCGGACTGGCGGTGGTCGTCAAGGCGCGGGACGCGGCTACACGGTCGCCACTGACCAGCCGCTTCAGCCGTTCGGCCCGGGTGTGGAAGCTGTCGGCGCGCAACACCGCCCGCTTCGCCGTCAGCAAGGCGCGCGGCATGGGCACACCGGCGGAGCGCCGGGCCGAGCTCGACGAGCAGTTCGCGATCCGCACCGCCGAGGACGTCGCCAAGGAGCTCGGCGAGATGAAGGGCGTGCTGATGAAGGCCGGTCAGTTGGTCAGCTTCATCTTCGAGGCCCTGCCGGAGGAGGCCCAGGCCGCCCTCGCCACGCTCCAAGCCGATGCCGCACCGATGGCGCCGTCGCTGGCGGCGAGCGTCGTCACGTCGGAGCTCGGGAGCCCGCCCGAGCGGGTCTTCCTCGACTGGACCGACCTCCCGGTCGCGGCCGCGAGCATCGGCCAGGTCCACCGCGCGATCACGCCGGACGGACTCGACGTCGCCGTCAAGGTGCAGTACCCCGGCGTCGGCGCGGCGATCGAATCCGACCTCGACGCCGCCGAGATGATGTACGCGATGTTCTCGGCGATGATGCTCAAGGGGCTCGACGCCAAGGCGTTCGTCGACGAGCTGCGGGCGCGCATGCGCGAGGAGCTCGACTACGAGCTCGAGGCGCGCAACGTCATCGAGTTCGCCGAGTTGTACGCCGGTCACCCGTGGGTGCGCGTCCCACGCCTCGTGCCGGAGCTGTCGACCAAGCGCCTGCTCACCACCGAGTGGGTCGACGGCATGTCGTTCGAGCAGTTCCGCACCACCGGGTCGTACGCCACCAAACAGCGCGCCGCCGAGGTCCTGTGGCGGTTCGCCCAGCACGCCGTGCTGCGGTGCGGGATGTTCAACGGCGATCCACACCCGGGCAACTACAAGTTCCACCACGACGGCAGCATCACGTTCCTCGACTACGGCCTCGTGAAGCGCTGGACGCCGGGCGAGTGGGAATCGCTGAGCCCGACGCTCGAAGCGATCGTCGTCAACCGCGATCCGGATCAGCTGGTCGCGGCGATGGAGACGGCTGGCTTCCTCCGCGGCGGGCACGGTCTCGAGCCCGAGCACGTGTTCAACTACGTCAGCAGCCCGTACGTGCCGTACCTCACCGACGAGTTCACGTTCAGCCGGGAGTGGATGCGCGACACGCTCGGCGTGATCTTCGACATCCAGGGCCCGCACGCCCGGGTCATCGAGCAGCTCAACATGCCGCCGAGTTTCGTGATCCTCGATCGGGTCGTGTGGGGCGTCAGCGCGATCCTGGGCAAGCTCGAAGCGCGCGGCACCGTGGCGAGCGATGCTGCTCGAGTACATCGCCGACGGCGAGCCGGCCACCGAGCTCGGCGCCGCCGAAGCCGCCTGGCGTCGCGACCGTTCCCACGCCTGACCGTCCTTGCCCAAATCCCTGGTTTGTGTCACCGAAATCGGCGAAGATCGCCGGTAGCGGTGACACAAACAGGGGGTTGGTAGGTTCACGGCGCATGGCGAGAGCGCTCGGGATTCGTGACCTCGCGGGGGTTGCGGCGCGGGCGATCGCCGTTGAGCTGGTGCTGTTCGAGGCGTTCGGACGGTGGATCGCGACCACGTCGGATGCGAGCGCCAAGCCGGCCCTCGCCGCCGCTTCGCGGCGCCACGCACGGCACGCCGACCTCTGGCGGGCGCGGTTCCCGCTGATCCCCGACGTCGATCTCGACACGGCCGTCGCCGAAGCGCGCGCGGAACTCGCTCCGCTGGTCGATGCGCTCGCCGCGTTCGACGCGCTGGAGTCGGGTCAGGGGCGTCTCGTTGTTGTCGACGTCACGGCCGCCGAGCTCGCGCGCGAGTACCAGGCCGTGCTCGCGACGATCGATCCGCTGCTCGACGCGCCGACGGCCGAGGTGCTCACCTCCGTCCTCGCCGACTTGGACGCGCGGCAACGCTCACTCGCCGCACTCACCGACGACGAGAAACTCGCGCTCGACGCGCTGCGGTCCGCGGCGCTGTTTCCGACACTGGGGGTGTCATGAACGAGATCCGTCAACGCCGTGTCTCCGTCGCCGACGGCGTCGAGCTCGACGTCACGGAATCCGGACGACAGGGCGATCCGGTCGTGGTGCTGTGCCACGGCTTCCCCGAGTGCGCCTACTCGTGGCGCCACCAGATGCAGCCGCTCGCCGACGCCGGGTTCCACGTGCTCGCGCCGGACCAACGGGGCTACGGGCGGTCGAGCGCGCCGGTCGACGTCGAGAGCTACGGCGCCCAGCACCTCACGGCCGACGTCGTCGCCCTCATCGACGACGCAGGTGCCGCCGACGCAGTGGTCGTCGGCCACGACTGGGGCGCGTTCGTCGCCTGGCACACGGCCCAGCTGCATCCGGACCGAGTGCGCGCCGTCGTCGGGGTCAGCGTGCCGTACACCGCGTGGCCGTCGCCGCCGACCGAGCTGATGCGGGCGATGTGGGGCGACCGGTTCTTCTACATCCTGTACTTCCAGGAGGTCGGCCCGGCCGAGCGCGAGCTCGGCGCCGACATCCGTCGCACGTTGCACGACCTGTTGTGGGCCGCGTCGGGCGAGATGTACCGGGGCGTCCCGACCGAGTTCCTCCCCGCCGAGGGAAGCGGATTCCTCGACGCGATCGCGCACGGTGCCGGCCCGATCCCCGACGACCTCCCGGCGTGGCTCACGGCGGACGACCTCGACACCTACGTCGAGTGCTTCACCGAGAGTGGGTTCTTCGGGCCGCTCAGCTGGTACCGCAACCTCGACGCCAACTACGAGCTCACGAAGGACATCCCGGCCAGCGCGATCGCGATGCCGAGCTTCTTCATCGGTGGCCGTAACGACATGGTGATCGCCGGCCGGCCGGGGTACGTCGAGGCGATGGAGTCGATGCTCCCCAACTATCGCGGCACGGCGCTGATCGACGGGGCCGGCCACTGGACCCAGCAGGAGGCCGCCGGCGAGTTCAACGAGGCCCTGCTCGGGTTCCTTCGAACGCTCGGCTGACGCGACAGGGTGCCGCAGCCGGGTGGCCGCGACACCCCATCACGCATTCGGTGTCCGAGGTGTCCCCCGTTCATTCGGACCGTAACGAGAGCGACCCGTCGGGTGCGGCGAATTTCGCGCCCGTGCGAGGCTCGCGATCACGGCGGAATCCGCCTACGCCGCCGTGCGGCAGGGGCGCACTCGGGCTGGTTGGACCATGATGTGGCGGTTGTCCGTGATCGTCAGGTCGGGGCCGACGAACATGTACGTCCGGGCGGACCGTGACCCGGATGCGAGAGAAGGGGAGAGATGCGCCGGGGGTCAGTGCGGGTTCATGTGCTTCACGGCCTCGCCGCTGTCCGCGATCGCGTTGGCGTCGATCGCGGCAGGATCGGTCGACGCGACGTCGGGGCTGGACGTGCCCGCACGTTCCCGGCGAGCGGAGCAGGCCGACCAGCCGCCCGAGTCGACGGTGACCGGCATCGTCGTCCACACCTCGTCACGCCAGGCGGCCGACGCCGCGATTCGTCGCGTCACGCTGACGGGAGTGTCGGCCGAGGCCGGGCCGGCGCTGGCCGACGGATACCGGCTGATCGCGCTCGCCGAGCCGATCCCGATCGACCAGCGCCGAGGCGATCTCCGACCAGCTCGTCGCCGAAGGGTTGGCGGACACCGCCGAGCCCGACTACCCGCGATACGCCGCGGCCGCCCCGGACGACCCGCTCTACCCGGAGCAGTGGAACCTCACCTCGTCCTACCACGGCGCACCGGCCTACGGCATCGACGTCGAGGATGCGTGGGACATCTCCACCGGCTCTTCGGCGGTCGTGGTCGCCGTGATCGACTCCGGGATCCTCCCGCACCCCGACCTCGACGGCCGCCTGATCGCCGGCTACGACATGATCAGCAACTCGTCCATCGCCGGCGATTTCGACGGGCGCGACCCCGATCCGTTCGACCAAGGCTCCACGTGCGGCGGCAACCCGAGCTCATGGCACGGCCTCCACGTCGCCGGCATCGTCGGCGCCGAGACGGGCAACGCCATCGGTGTCGCCGGCGTCGACCAGCAGGCACGCATCCAGGCCGTGCGCGTCCTCGGCGCGTGCGGCGGCGTGTCGTCGGACGTGGCCGACGCGATCCGGTGGGCCGCCGGGCTCCTGGTACTCGACGCGCCCATCAACCCCACGCCGGCCAAGGTCATCAACCTCAGCCTCGGCGGCCCGGGCATGTGCCCGTCGATCGAGCAGTCCGCCATCAACGCCGCCGTCGCCGCGGGCGCCGTCGTCGTGGTCGCCGCCGGCAACGACGGCGCCGATCTCGACGATCCGATGTCGACATCGGCACCAGCAAACTGCGACAACGTGATCACGGTGGCCGCCACGACTCATTACGGCGACCGGGCCGAGTACTCCAACGTCGGGTCGATGGTCGACATCGCCGCACCGGGCGGCGACGAGATCACGATGCCGGTGGTGGACGACGAGAAGATCCTGTCCACTCTCAACGCCGGCCTGACCGATCCCGACCTCACCGCGTCCGGATGGATCTACGGTCACTACAAGGGAACGAGCATGGCGACGCCCCAAGTCAGCGGCGTGGTGTCGCTGATGCTGGCCGCCAACCCGAACCTGACCCCCGCGCAGGTCCTGCAGACGTTGCGGAGCACCGCGAAACCGTTCCCGGGGTCCCAGTTCGGCCCGGCCTTCGTGTGCTCGAGCGATCCCGCCGAGCCGCTCCACTGCGGTGCCGGTGTCATCGATGCCGGGGCTGCCGTGTTCGCGGCCACGCAGTCGCCCGCCGCGCCCGAACCGCCCGGCCCCCCGATCTCGGTCGTGGCCGCGGCCGCCAGCAGGCGCGCCGTCGTCAACTGGTCGCCGCCGGCGTCCGACGGCGGATCGGTCATCACCCAGTACGTCGCCACGTCGTCGCCCGGCGGCAAGACGTGCGTCTGGTCGAGCGGGCCGTTGACATGCACCGTGCTCGATCTCAACAACGGCGTGCCGTACACGTTCACCGTGGTTGCCACGAACACCTCCGGGTCCGGTCCACCGTCGGCACCGTCGCTCCCGGTGACGCCGACGAGTGGGTTCACCGCGATCGCTCCACAGCGGGTGTTCGACACCCGCTCGGGCGACGGAGGGGTGCCGGTCGGCAAGGTCCAACCCGACGCACCACTACGCATCAAGATCACCGGCCGCAACGGCGTCCCCACCACCGGCGTCGCCGCCGTCTCACTCAACCTCACCGTCGACCGACCCGACGCCACCGGCTTCATCACCGCCTACCGCTGCACCGACCCCATCCCCATCGCCTCCAACCTCAACCACACCGCCAACCAAACCATCGCCAACGCCGTCATCGTCCCCGTCGACACCAACGGCGAGATCTGCTTCGACACCGAAACCCCCACCTACCTCATCGCCGACATCAACGGCTGGTACGCCGAAGGCGCCGGCTTCAACGCCATCGCCCCCCAACGCATCTTCGACACCCGATCCGGACACGGCGGACTCCCGATCGGCAAGGTCCAACCCGACGCACCACTACGCATCAAGATCACCGGCCGCAACGGCGTCCCCACCACCGGCGTCGCCGCCGTCTCACTCAACCTCACCGTCGACCGACCCGACGCCACCGGCTTCATCACCGCCTACCGCTGCACCGACCCCATCCCCATCGCCTCCAACCTCAACCACACCGCCAACCAAACCATCGCCAACGCCGTCATCGTCCCCGTCGACACCAACGGCGAGATCTGCTTCGACACCGAAACCCCCACCTACCTCATCGCCGACATCAACGGCTGGTACGCCGAAGGCGCCGGCTTCAACGCCATCGCCCCCCAACGCATCTTCGACACCCGATCCGGACACGGCGGACTCCCGATCGGCAAGGTCCAACCCGACGCACCACTACGCATCAAGATCACCGGCCGCAACGGCGTCCCCACCACCGGCGTCGCCGCCGTCTCACTCAACCTCACCGTCGACCGACCCGACGCCACCGGCTTCATCACCGCCTACCGCTGCACCGACCCCATCCCCATCGCCTCCAACCTCAACCACACCGCCAACCAAACCATCGCCAACGCCGTCATCGTCCCCGTCGACACCAACGGCGAGATCTGCTTCGACACCGAAACCCCCACCTACCTCATCGCCGACATCAACGGCTGGTACGCGTCCTGATCGCCGTCAGCGAGTCAGGCGCCCGAACGGCCGAACGGCCGGTCGCTTCCACCCGATGCCGGCGATGAGACCCTTCGGTGGCCAGTGGTCGTCGCGGCTGTAGGCCCACCACTCGAACGGGTTGAGGTAGTAGGCGCACGACTCGACCACCTTGGCGTAGGGCTCGCGGCGGTGGCGGGCCACCCAGACGGCCCCACCGACCACCGCCCCGCCGACCAACCAGCCGACGTACAACACCGGATACAGCGGCCCGAACCAGCGCGCCTGCCATACGTGCACGTCCTCGTGGTCGGTGATCAACCGGCGCCGGCGCGCGCTCGACAGGTCACCGCCGCCGGCGACCACGTTGCCGAGCGTGAACGCGAACCGGGGGCGGATCTGGAAGCCGCGCCCGTAGACGTGGCGATTGTGGCGGCGGCTCAACTCGTCGTGGAACTGCGGATCGCCGCGCACCACGGCCGCGACGTGCGCCACGAGTGATCCGGCGGTGGTGGCGAACGCCCACGTCGAGTCGAGCGCGAACCCGACGACGCCGACCGGCGACCGCCAGTCGTACGTCGCGCGCCATCCGCACACCCCGCCGTTGATCCCGGCGATGGCACCGAGGGGGATCGACAGACCCAGCGGCGCCCCCGCGAGGGCGCCGAGTGACGCACCGGCGACGGCCGTGATCGCGGCCTCGGCGATCTGGGGACTCTTGCCTCGGCTGGCGGCGCCGGGCGCCGGGGTCACCGCTCGCGCAGCTTTGCCAGCAGTCGCAGGATCTCGAGGTACAACCACACGACCGTGACCAGGATGCCGAACGCCGCGTACCACTCGAAGTCCTTCGACAGTCCCTGCTCCACGCCACGATCGATGAAGTCGAAGTCGAGGGCCAGGTTCATCGCCGCCAGCCCGGCCACGAACAGGCTGAACCCGATACCGAGCAGGCTCGGGCTCGCGAGGAAGCTGATCGAGTCGGCGCCGGCGAACAGCCGGATCAAGAGGCACACGCCGTAGAACACCATGATGCCGAGCGTGGCGCCGACCACGATCCGGCGGAAGCGGTCGGTGACCTTGATGATGCCCGTCTTGTAGAGCACGAGCATCACGCCGAACACGGCGATCGTCGCCCCGGCCGCCTGCACGACGATGCCGTCGTAGTACGTCTCGTAGCCCTTCGAGATGGCGCCCAGGAAGAAACCCTGCGCCACCGCGTAGATCGGTCCGAGGATCTTCGCCAGATGAGGCTTGAAGTACAGAAAGATCACGCACGCGAATCCGACCAGGATGCCCACCAACCCGAGTGCGGGGAACTGGTAGGTCTCCTGGCCGTCGACGGTGGTCGGGCCCTCGGCCGCGATCCACCCGAACGCAGCGGACACGAGCAGCAGCCCGAACAACACTGCGGTCGCGGAGATCGTGCCGCCCACCGTCATCACTCCGGTGCGCCACGGTGTGACGGGGCCGTCGGTGATGGGCGGGATGTAGTCGGTGCCCGGCTGCGGCGGTGCCCAGGTCTGCGATGCCTTGCGCATCGTCGACTCGTTGAACATCGGGTTGGGCATTCGCTCCTCCTTCAAGCACGCGCGAAGCGCACTACTGACGGCTTCACGCTAGCCCCGTTCGAGAAAGTTCGCCGGAGACTCACACAACCCACACGTCGGGCCTATCGACGTGGCTCGACCGACGTGCTTCAATCGTCAGTGCAGATGCATCGATCGTCTGCGCAGATGACCGTCGGAACGGCATCTGGAACGCCGATACAAGAAAGGTTCACGTCCGGCCAGGTTGGGGCGCTTGACCGCGTCGGTATCGTAGCCCCATCTCCACGTGCGGTAAGTGGATCCGCGATGAGAGATCGGTGATCGGTCGTTCGTCGGTGGATTTGAGGGTTCGAGCCGCATCGGAGATCGCCAAAGTTTCGCCGAGTGCGTACCAGACCCCGACCCACCAGGAGCCGCTGTGGCCAAAGATCGTGTCGAACGCGACGATGAAGATCTCGTCCGCTTGTATCTCACCGATATCGGTCAGTACACGCTGCTCACCAAGGATGACGAGGTCCGTCTCGCGAAAGCGATCGAGGCCGGCAAGGAAGCCATCGAGCGACTCGATGCGGGCGGCAAGGACGTCACCGCCGCCAAGAAGCGGGAGTTGCGCCGCACCGCCCGCCACGGCGAAGAGGCCGAGCGTCAGTTCGTGCAGTCGAACCTGCGCCTCGTCGTCTCGATCGCCAAGAAGTACCAGGCCTCGGGCCTGCCGCTGCTCGACCTGATCCAGGAGGGCAACCTCGGCCTGATGCACGCCGTCGAGAAGTTCGACTGGCGCAAGGGGTTCAAGTTCTCGACGTACGCGACGTGGTGGATCCGTCAGGCCATCACCCGTGGCATCGCCAACACCGGCCGCACGATCCGCCTCCCGGTTCACGCCGGCGACACGCTCGCCCGCCTGCAGAAGGCGCGTTCGCGCCTCGAGCTCAAGTACGGCCGTCCCGCCACGCTCGCCGAGCTGGCGAAAGAGGTCGAGATGCCCGAGGACAAGGTCACCGAGGCGTTGCGCTTCGCCGCCGAACCGCTGTCGCTCAGCGAGCCGCTGCGCGAGGACGGTGACGCCGAGCTCGGCGACGTCGTCGAGGACCGTTCGGCCGAGTCACCCTTCGAGGTGGCGGCGACGGCGTTGCTGCCCGAGGAGATCGCTCGCCTGCTGGCGCCGCTCGACGAGCGCGAGCGCGAGATCCTCAAGCTCCGCTTCGGTCTCGATCGGGGCGAGCCGCGAACGCTCGAAGAGGTCGGCGAGCACTTCAACCTCACGCGTGAGCGCATCCGTCAGATCGAGGCCAGGGCGATGAGCAAGCTGCGCCACCCGTCGAGCGACACCGGCGCTCGCGACCTGCTCGCCGTCTGATTCGCGATTTCGCCCACGCGTGCGCCCTCGAAACATCGCGCTCCACCACGTCTTGAGACGATGCTGACGTTCATGTTCAGGCGCTGATTTACCGAAGGTATTGGCGTGAGTGTGGTGTATCGCCCTCCGGAACCCGACGAGCTCCGCTCCGTCGGCGCGGTCGTGGCGGTGGCGCTGCTCCAGGCACCGCATTCCGACGAGCTGTGGGGCAAGTCGGAACCCACGTGGCGTGCCTGCGAGACGATCTCGGCGTTCGACGGCAGTGCGTGCGTCGGCTCGGTGTCGGAGTTCCTCGTCGACACCACGATTCCGGGCGGCGCCCTCCTCCCAACGGCCGCGATCACACGCGTCGGCGTGCTGCCGACGCACCGCCGCCAGGGCATCGGCAGGCAGTTGATGGAGCGCCTCGTCCTCGAGGCGAGCGGTCGCGGGCGGATGCTCGCCTCGTTGCGGGCGACCGAGGCCGTGATCTACCCGCGGTTCGGGTTCGGTGTCGCCGGCGAGAACGCGTCGGCCGTGATCGACTCCAGGCGGTCGCGCCCACTGCGCTCGGCGGAGATCGAGGGCTCGTTCCGCATTCTCGACCGCAGCGAGATCCTCGACGTCGTCCCCGCCCTCTACGAACGCGTCGCCCACCGGCGGCCGGGCGCGATCACGCGGCCGGACTGGCTCTGGAGCCGCTACCTCGACACGGCGATCGCCGGCTCGGCGGCGTCGTTCGTCGCGGTGCATCTCGACATCAGCGGCTACCCCGACGGGTACGCGCACTACGACGTGTCGTGGCACGACGAGTTCTCGGAGGCACCGGCCGGGCACGGCCGGATCCGCGAGCTCTACGGCGCCGACGCCGGCATCGAGGTGGCGATGTGGCGGTACTTGCTCGACATCGACCTGGTGAACATCTGGCGCGCCGACGAGCGGCCCCTCGACGACGTTGCCAAGTTCGTGGTCGCCGACTCGCGCGCCTACGCCGTGAAGGCGGTTGGCGACGAGCAATGGTTGCGTCTCCTCGACGTCGATGTGGCGCTCGGAACGCGCACGTACAACTCCACCGATCGAAACGTCACGATCATGGTGCGCGACCCGCTGATGGCCAACAACTCCGGCACCTGGCAGATCGACGCCCACGGCGCCTACCGCAGTCATCGAGAGCCCGACCTGATCGTCGGCATCGACACGATGTCAGCCGCCTACATGGGCGGTACTCCGTGGTGGGCGCTGCATGCCGCCGGCCACGTGCGAGAGCAGCGTCCGAACGCTGTGGTCGATGCCGACAACCTGTTCGCCAGCCGTCCGTTGCCGTATTGCGGCACGTTCTTCTGACGCCGGTCCGGCGACACGTCGACATCGCGTCGACGCACGTCGTCGGTGCGCCAGCGGGTGACGAGCTACCGGCTGGCGCGACTCACGAGGACCGGGCTGTGGCCGAGCGCCATCGCCCATCCGGTGTCGTCGTAGGCGACCGGCCACGCCCACCCGTTGCCGAGATGGATGTGGGTGATCCGGTGCAGGTGTCCGTGGTAGTCCACGACATCCCCCGGCTCGAGGTCGTGGGCAAGAATCGTTGTCATCACACATCCCTCCCTTCAGGGCCGACGTATTTCGTTCGTTCCGGCGGTGGATCCGGATGGGTCGGTCGACTCTCAGTACGGCGGGCGCAGCCGCGCGGTTCACCGGTCGATGACGTCCAGCAGAAAAGGCCGCGTGTCGACGAGGGCGTGGGTAGGGTGATCGGACACTACGGGCCGATGGGAGCTTCATGCCGGCCGATACGGGCGTACGCCTCGCGAACGGTGAACACGTCGTCCAGTTCTACGATCGCGAAGACGACCTCGTCGGGGTGGTGGGCGGCTACCTGGCTGCGGCAGTGCTCGATGGTGACGTCGTGATCGTGATCGCCGCGCCGACCCATCTCGACGCGTTCGGTGTCGCGCTCGCCGCGGCCGGCGTCGATGCCGAAGCCGCCCGAATCGGTGGCGGCCTCATCATGCTCGACGCGGCCGAGACGCTCCGCCGGTTCACGGTCGACGGTTCGCTCGACGCCGATCGCTTCGTCGCGTCGATCGGTGCGCTCGTCGGCCCGGCGTCGGAACTCGGCCGGCACGTGCGGGTGTACGGCGAAATGGTCGCGTTGCTGTGGGATGCCGGCGACGTCGCCGGTGCGATCGAGCTCGAACGCCTGTGGAACGAGCTCGGCGCTTACCTTCCGTTCTCGTTGTTCTGCGGCTATCCGGCATACATCGCGTCCGATGCGAGTTCGGCCGACGAGTTCGCAGAGCTCTGCCTTCTCCATTCCGACGTGGTCGCAACCGCGCCGACTCCGGCCGGCGCCGAAGCGACTCGCGGGTTCATCGGCACCACACAGGGACCTCGGCTGGCACGCCGGTTCGTGAGCGAAACGCTGCAACGTTGGGGTCGCGACGACCTCCTCGACGACGCCGCGCTGATCGTGTCCGAGCTCGCCACCAACGCCGTGGTGCACGCGCGCTCCGACTTCTCAGTGGCGTTGTCGCGCCGTGGCGACGGCGTGCTGATCGCGGTCGCCGACTCGAGTGTCGACTCGCCGCAATCGCGGTATCCCGGCTGGATGGCCGCGAGCGGGCGTGGGCTACGTGTGGTCGACACCATCGCCAGCCGCACCGGCTACGACCTGGTCGACGGCGGCAAGGTGGTCTGGGCCGAGCTCGCCGTCGGCGCCACCGCCGGGGTCTCCCCGAATTCCGTCAACTGACGGCACTCTGCGTTCGGTCCGGCGACATCCGGGCCGCCGAGTTCGCCCGGCGAGGGGACTCGCGCCCCCTCGCCGGACGATCGGTCTCAGCCGCCCAGCGCCGGATCAGGGCCCTCGGCGACGGTGGTCGACTCCGCCACGACGAGCGGCGCGACGCCGGCGTCGCCGAGGGCAACCGTCTGCGCCGTCACCGACGACTCGTGCACGAACAGGATCTCGGGCGCGACCGCATTGAAGTTGGCTCGGAGTTGGTACGTGTGGACGCCTGGTGAAGCGGCGACCAGCGCATCGATCGACAGCGACTCCCGACATCTCGTCCACGACGTAGCGGTAGAACGAGCCCGCGGTCCCTGACGAGATGACTGTGCCGGCCTCGACATCGAAGATCTCGATCCCGACGTTGCACGCTCCGATTCCCGGACACGCCGTCGCAATGACGGCGTTGCCGAAGATGCTCGCCTGACCGGTGACGTGGACGAACTGCTTCTCACCGGCCGGCACCGTGAGGTGGCCGTGGCGAAGACTTCGCCGTTCGACGGACGGAGGTTCGTCGGCCCTGTGCCCCTGGCGATGCGTCCCTGGCGGGCCTCGAGCGTGGCGATCCCCTCCCGGGTGTTGTAGCCGACGACGTCGATGAGGATGTCGGTCGTCGGTCCGGCCGTGCCGTAGGCGTCGAACGTGATCTCGATCTTGCCGGCGTCGGCGCCCGCGGTCGGCAGGCTGACGGTGACGGCGTTGGGCAGGATCTCACCGGAGACGACGTTGAGGCTCGACGTCGACGGCACGCCCGGTGCGTCCGCGGGGCGGATGCTGATGAACCCGTTGGCCGTCGGTGAGACCGCGGTGACGTTGAGCACGACACCGGTCGAGCCGGTCGGCACGACGATGACGTTGCCCGACGTCGTCGGGATGCTGCCGGTGACCTGCAGGTCCTGCGGCACGGCGGACACGAATGGCCCGGCGAGACCGACGTTGGTTGGATCGCGGCTGTCAAGGATGCGTACCGGGGTCACCGGCACGAACGTCGACTCGTTCGGCCCGATCGCCGCGTTGGCGCGCCAGGCCGCAAATGACGCGACGACGATGATGGTCAGGGCGATTCCGACGGTGAACCACATCACCGATCGGATGCGTATCGTCAACATGTTCGAGAAACCTCCGCTCGTGCACGACATCCGTGTCGTGCGTCACGGGGAAGCTACTCGGGCGCCCGATCCCGCGATCGGACTTAACGCGACGACGGGTCGCCGTCCGTGCACCGCGACCGATCCTGATACCGTCGTCGCCGCCTTGTCGCGCGGTGAAGGGGGAGCACGATGAAGACGGTGAATACGAGATTGGTGGCCGGGTTCGCGATCGTCGTGGCGGCGATGACCGCGCCTGCGACGAGCGTG
Source organism: Ilumatobacteraceae bacterium (assembly GCA_963776935.1). Taxonomy (GTDB): domain Bacteria; phylum Actinomycetota; class Acidimicrobiia; order Acidimicrobiales; family Ilumatobacteraceae; genus JALOLG01. The sequence goes on from CAVZOP010000008.1 coordinate 179,299, forward strand.
GCCGCGCCCGGCGGCCAGGGCGACGGCAAGCCGGTGGTCGGGGCTCGTTCACTCGGCGATCCGCTGCTTCCGCAACTCGGCAACGGCGGCTACGACGTCCAGCACTACACGATCAAGCTCGACTACGACCCGGTCGCCAATCGCTTCAACAGCGCCAAGACGACGATCGTCGCGGTCGCCTCGGCGAAGCTCCAAGAGTTCAGCCTCGACTTCCAGGACGACCTCGAGGTTCGCAGCGTGACGGTCGATCGTCGCGACGCCGACTTCCGGTTCGAAGTCGCCACGCCCCAGCTGAGCGATGATCCCGAAGTCACTCAACCGATGAAGTTGGTGGTCACACCGCGCCCGTCGTCGCGACCGCTGGCCGGGCGCGAGTTCACCGTCGTGGTGCAGTATCGGGGAACCCCGCAGCCGATCACCGATCCCGACACGTCGATCGAGGGGTGGATCCAGGCCTGCTTCCCGCTCAACCCACCCCGCACCTGCGACGGGGCGTTCGTCGTGAACGAGCCGATGGGTGCCCAGAGCTGGTTCCCGTCGAACAACTACCCGACCGACAAGGCGACGTTCGACACGATCATCACCGTGCCCAACGCCAAGACCGCGCTCGGGATCGGCGAGCTCGTCGAACGCACCGACAATCGCGACGGAACGAGCACGTGGCACTGGTACGAGGACGACCCGTCGGCGACGTATCTCACGACGGCGACCGTCGGCGACTTCACCTACACCGTGGGGTCGATGGTCGAAACGTCCACGGGCGTCACGCTCCCGGTGTACAACGCCATCGACAGCACTGCGTCGCCGACGCAGCTGGCGGCGATCAACGCGTCGCTCGCCCGGGCACCTGACCAGATCAACTTCCTGAGCGACCTGTTCGGCCCGTACCCGTTCGACTCCACCGGTGCTGTCGCCGACCGTGCGGCCGGCGTCGGGTACGCGCTCGAGGTGCAGACCAAGCCGCACTACTCCGGCACTTTCACCGCTGGCAACCCCTCGATCAACATCGGTACCCAGCTCCACGAGCTCGCCCACCAGTGGGTGGGCAACAGCGTCACGCTGGAGACCTGGAGCGACATCTGGTTCAACGAGGGGTGGGCCAACTGGGCGGAGTGGTACTGGCAGTTCAGCGAGAACGGTGGCGACGACCCGGCCGCGATTTTCGACGAGGTCTACGCCGAGACGCCCGACGAGGACTGGGAGATCGCACCAGCGGTCCTCGACGGCGATCCCGCGAATCTCTTCGCCTTCTTCCCGACCTACGAACGGGGAGCGATGACGGTGCAGGGTTACCGCGAGATCGTCGGTGACGACGTCTTCTTCGAGTTCGCCAGGGCGATCCAGCAAGAGTTCCGCCACGGGAACATCTCCACCGTCGAGTTCATCGACTTGGCGCTGGAACGCTCGGGGCTCTCCGGCGACCAGCTCACACTGCTCGGCGACTACTTCCAGCAGTGGCTCTACGGCGAGACCAAGCCGACGATCCTCCCCGAATCGTTCGGCTGAGCGATCGGTGAGCTCGACCGCAAGGCTGCCGGCCGGGGCCGCCCGTGAGGCCCGACAACGACGCCCGTGACGGCCTGGAAGTTGCTCTGACCTGGAGGTTCTTGGCGGAGGTGGACGGGAATCGAACCCGCCGGACAGGGATCGCCTGTCCCAGCCGCTTTGAAGGCGGTGGAGCCCACCAGGTGCCCGGACACCTCCGCCGAGCACCGTAGCGGCCCCACCCCCCGAACTGTCTGCTCCAAACTGCCCAGCTGCTCATCTGAGGCAGACAGTTCGGGTTGGGGGGTGCGGGGTCGGGGCGGCGGGGGTACGGTCGGGCGTCCGGCTTCCTCCTGTGATCGTCGATCGCATCGAGGTCGTCATGCTGACGCTGTGTTGGGCCGCCAAGGGCGGCAGTGGGACCACCGTGGTCGTCGCCGCGATGGGTCTGTCGGTCGAGCCACCGGTCCTGCTCGTCGACCTCGATGGCGATCTTCCGTCGGTGTACGGGCTCGCCGAGTCCCCGCTGCCCGGTGTCCACGACTGGGTGCTGTCGGACGCCGCGCCCAACCGGCTCATCGACCTGGCGATGCACGTGGCGCCGGGCGTGTCGGTCGTGTGCGCCGGCGTCGCTCGAGCTCCCGCCGACGCCGACCGTTGGCAGGCACTCGGCGTCGCCCTCGGGGCACACCCGGCCGCCGTCGTCGTCGATGCCGGAACCGGGCCGCCGCCGCAGCTCCTGGCGAGCGCGGCCGACCGCACGTTGCTCGTCACCCGCGCCTGTTACCTCGCCCTCCGGCGCGCCGTCGCGCTCGAAGTGCGGCCATCGGGCATCGTGCTCGTCCACGAGCCAGGCCGGGCGCTGCGTGCCCGCGACGTCGAAGCGGCGATCGACGCGCCGGTCGTCGCCACGCTCGCGCTCGATCCCGCCGTCGCCCGCGCCGTCGACGCCGGGCTCCTCGCCGCCCGCCTCCCACGCCTGATCCAGCGCGAGCTCAGGAACGCCGCATGAGCGACCTCGAGCTCGTCGACACCCTCTGCCGGCGCGTCGCCGAGATCCCCGGCGACGTCGACACGGTCGTGCGACGCCACGTGCGGGCGGTCGCGCCGCTCGCCGATGAGGCGCACCAGTCCCGGCTCGTCGCCGCTGCCGTGGCCCGACTCGCCGGGCTCGACGGGCTCGACGCGCTGATGGCCGACCGCGACGTCGACGAGATCCTCGTCAACGCCGGTGGCGAAGTGTGGATCGAGCGCGCCGGCGAGCTCCATGCCGCCCAGCCGCTACCGCCGTCGTCGATCCCGATCGTGCTCGAACGCGTGCTGGCGCCACTCGGCCGGCGCCTCGATCGCACCAACCCGATCGTCGACGCCCGGCTGCCCGACGGCTCGCGTGTCTGCGCGGTGATCGGTCCGGTCGCCGTCGACGGCGCGGCGGTCTCGATCCGGCGCTTCCGCCAGCGGCCGCTCCCGCTCTCGGCCTTCACGACACCAGCCGTCGTCGAGCTGCTCACCGACGTGCTGCGAGCCCGCTGCAACGTCGTCGTCAGCGGTGCCACGTCGAGCGGCAAGACCTCGCTCCTGGCCGCCATGCTCAGCCTCACCGAACCGGCCGAGCGCATCATCGTCCTCGAGGACACCGCCGAGCTGCAGCCCACCAACGCTCACGTCGTGCGGCTCGAGGCCCGACCGCCGACACCCGACGGCATCCGTCCGATCCCGCTCGACGAGCTCGTGCGCACGGCGCTGCGGCTGCGGCCCGACCGCCTCGTCGTCGGCGAAGTCCGAGGCAACGAGGTCACCGGGCTGGTGCAGGCGATGAACACCGGCCACGACGGGTCGCTGGCGACGTGCCACGCCAACGGCCCGATCGACGCCCTCCTCCGGCTCGAGACGCTCGTCATGCAGGCGGCACCGAGCTGGCCGCTGGCCGCGATCCGCGCTCAGCTGTCGCGTTCGATCGACGTGATCGTGCACGTCGCCCGCACCGCAGGGGCAGCCCGCCAGATCGTCGACGTCGTCGAGGTCGTGGCGGGTGACGGGCCGCCCGCGGCGCGACCGCTCGTCGACGGTGCGCACGTGATCGGCGAGCTCGAACGGAGGCGGACGTGATGTTCGCGAGCCCGGCGATCCTGACGGTGATCGTGACGGCCGCGACCTGCTCGCTGGTCGTGCTGCTCGCTGCCGGAGCGGCGGCGTCGGCTGGTCCCCGCCCGTTCACATCGGCGCGGTGGTGGCATGGTCGTGGCGCGCCAGGTGAGCCGGTTCGGCACCGTGTTCGTGCCGCCGTGCCCGGCTGTCCGACGACGACGTCGCCGCCTGGTGCGACGACCTCGCCCGGCGCGTGCGATCGGGCGCATCGCTCGTCGCCGCGTTGCGGTCGGCGTCGCCCGGCCCGGCGCTGGCACCGATCCTGGCCCCGATCAAGCTGGCCCTCGACCGCGGCGACTCGGTCGCCGGGGCGACGCGTCGCGTCGGCCCGCACGGCGCAAGCGTCAGCCTGGCGCTCGGTGTGGTGCGCGCCTGCGCCGAGCTCGGCGGTCCCGCCGCCCAACCGCTCGACCGGACCGCCGCGACCCTGCGCGCTCGCGCCGCCGACGTGGCTGAACGCCACGTGCACAGTGCTCAAGCCCGGCTTTCGGCGATGGTGCTCACCCTTCTCCCTGTCGTTGCGCTCGCACTGCTCCTCGCCACGAGCGCGTCCTCCCGGGCTGCGGTGCTCGGCCCGTCCGGCGTGTTCTGCTTGGTTTCGGGTGCGGCGTTGAACGCAACCGGATGGTGGTGGATGCGACGTCTCATCGGCCGATCGCCATGAACGTCGTCGCCGAAGCGATCGTCGTGGCCGCGATCTTGCTGCTCGCCGGACGCCTCGCGCCGTGTCACCCAACGGCGCGCGTACCGACCGCCGGCCGCGCCGTCGCGATGCGCACGCACGCGCCCGGCCCGCGTCGCCGAACACGACTCGTGGCGGCGTTCATGGCGACGGGCGCGCTCGTCGCCGTCGCCGGGTTCGCCGTGGCCGCTGCGACGGTTGGCGCGTGTGCGTTCGAGCTGGCGCGAAGGCGCCGGCACCGGGCGATCGCACAACGCCGGGCGATCGCCGCCGCCCTGCCCGACGCGATCGAGTTCCTCGTGCTGATCGTGCACGCCGGGCTCTCGCCCACCCAGGCGGTGCTCGAGGCGGCCCAGCACGCGCCTGCTCCCACCCGCGCCGGGTTCGCCGCGACCGCTCACCGGCTGCAGCGCGGCCAGGGTCTCGGTGAGGCCCTCACGGCGCTGATCGACGAGCTCGGACCGGCTGCCGGGCCGATCGCCGACGGCATCGCCGCCGCCGAGCGCTACGGGCTTCCGCTGGCACCGCTGCTCGACAGCCTGTCCGAGCAGGCCCACGCCGCCCGCCGCCGCCTCGCCGAGGCCGAGGCGCGCCAGCTGCCCGTCCGGCTCTCGTTCCCGCTCGTGGTGTGCACGCTCCCCTCGTTCGCATTGCTCGCCGTCGTCCCCGCCGTGCTGGGGACCATCTCGTCACTGCGGGGACACGCCGCGTGATCCAGCTGAACCCAACCCACCCATCGCACTGGAGCTCCGATGCACGACCACCTCACCTTGCTGTTCGCCCGCCTCCACGCGGCATGCCTGCACCACCTCGACCGCCTCGAGCATCCGGGCCCGGGCGCCCGCCTGCGATCCGATCGTGGCCAGGCGACCACCGAGTACGCGCTGGTGCTGCTGGCCGCCGCGCTCATCGCCCTGCTCGTCGTCGGTTGGGCCACCGCTGGCGGTGGCGCCGGCAAGATCGGACGACTCTTCGACCGCGTGATCGACTCCGTGATCGATCGGGTCTGAGCGATGACGGCCAGGCCACCGTCGAGTTCGCGTTGTGCATCCCGCTGGTCGTGGTCCTCGTCCTCGGGCTCATCCAGGTGGCGCTCGTGGCCCGTGACCAGTTGGCCATCGAGCTCGCCGCGCGTGAAGGAGCACGCGCGGCCGCCGTGTCGTCATCGCCGGCGGCGGCCGCGCGCGCCGCCGTCGAGAGAGCGATCACGATCCGACCGGTTGGCGTCGACGTCGCCGTCGGCGCGTCGACCGTCACGGTCACGGTGAGCTACGTCAACCGCACCGACGTCGCGCATCGTCGGCCACGTGATCGGCGATGCCGAGCTGCGCGCCAGCGTCACGATGGCACTCGAACCGCCCTGACCGATCGACGCCGCCAGGTACCCTTCCGGCGTGGATCTGCAGGTGCGCGTCGCCATGGTCGGCGACACGCCCACGGTCGCCCTCGGCGGCCTCGTCGACCTCGGCTCGGTGCCGATGCTCCAGGACGTGCTCACGCGCGCCGTGCTCGACCACCCCGGTGAGACGATCGTCGTCGACCTCGACGGTGTCGTGTCGTTCGACGACACCGCCCTCGGCCTGCTGCTCGCCGCCGCCGGTCGGGCGCGCGAACTGGGAGGCGCGCTGGAGATCGTGTGCACCTCCGACCGCCTGCTCGCCCGGCTGGCGTCCACCCGCTTCGACCGGGCGGTGACCGTCCGCACTCCGCCCTGAGAGTTGTGCCCGGCCGACACGGCTGGTGCCGGACTCAAATCGCCGGAAGGCCGAGCTCGCGGGCGATGACAAGGCGCTGTACTTCGCTCGTGCCTTCGCCGATCTCGAGGATCTTGGCGTCGCGGTACATGCGCGAGACCAGCGTCTCGTCGATGAAGCCGTAGCCGCCGAACACCTGCGTGGCGATGCGGGTGGCGGCGACGGCGGCTTCCGACGAGTAGAGCTTGGCGATCGCGGCGGCCTTCTTGAACGGCTTGCCGTGATCGCGCAGCCAGGCCGCCTTGTACGTGAGGTTGCGGGCGTTCTCGGCCATCACCGCCATGTCGGAGATCTGGAACGCCACCCCCTGGTTCGACCCGATCGGCCGGCCGAACGTGTGGCGCTCGCACGCGTACCGGACCGATTCGGCGAGACACGCCTCGATCGTGCCGACCGACAGCGCCGAGATCGCGACGCGTCCCTCGTCGAGGATGTGGAGGAACTGGGCGAAGCCGCGACCGCGCTCGCCGAGCAGGTTCGACTCGGGCACCCGGCAGTCGTCGAACGTGAGACCGTGCGTGTCGGACGCGTGCCAGCCCATCTTGCGATACGGCGGCTGGACGGCGAACCCCGCCGACCCGGACGGCACGATGATGGCCGAGATCTCACCGGGCCCCGTGCGGGCGGTGACCGTGACGAGCGCCGTGATCGCGGTGCCGGAGTTGGTGATGAACGCCTTCTCGCCGTTGATCACCCATTCCCCGTCGACGAGCTCGGCCTTGGTGCGCGTGCCGCCCGCATCGGATCCGGCGTCGGGTTCGGTCAGACCGAACGCGCCGAGCGCCTCACCGGAACACAGGCGCGGCAGCCACTCCTGCTTCTGCGCCTCCGTACCGAAGTGGTGGATCGGCGCGGCGCCGAGCGACACACCGGCCTCGAGCGTGATCGCCAGGGAGTTGTCGACACGGGCGATCTCCTCGATCGCGATGCACAGCGTCGTGAGGTCGGCGCCGCCACCGCCGTACTCCTCGGGGAACGGCAGGCCGAACAGCCCGAGCTGGCCCATGCCGAGCACGACATCGACCGGGAACGTGTGCTCGGCATCCCACTGCTCGGCGTGCGGCGCGATCTCCTTCATGGCGAAGTCGCGAACGACGGCACGGAACTGCTCGTGCGTCTCGTCGAGTTCGTAGTCCATCGCGTGCCTTCCTGACGAGTGCTCGAGCTCTTCCCCGGGCGTCGATCGTCGTGTAGCTTACGCTCACGTAAACGTCACCCGCTACCGCGCGGGCGTCAGCCCCGTCGAACAGGTGGAATCCATGTCGCAGACCGGCCTCTCGCACGCAGTCGGACCGACCGACGCCGCGCTCCTCGAGCGAACGATCGGCGACGACCTCCACACGACCGCCAGGCAGCACGCCGACCGCGAGGCGTTGGTGGTCCCTCACCAGGACGTTCGTTGGACCTACGCCGAGCTCGACCACCGCGTCGACGAGCTCGCCAGGGCGCTCGTGGCGAGCGGTTTCGAGCGCGGAGATCGGATCGGCATCTGGGCCCCGAACTGCTCGGAATGGGTGCTCGTGCAGTACGCAACGGCGCGCATCGGCGTGATCCTCGTCAACATCAACCCGGCCTACCGCACCCACGAGGTGCGCTACGCGTTGCAGCAGTCCGGGTGCCGCGGGCTGGTGGCGGCAACCGCCTTCAAGACGTCCGACTACGTGGCGATGGTCGACGAGGTCCGGCCCGACCTCCCCGAACTCCAACAGGTCATCCATCTCGGCACCGACGCGTGGACCGACCTGCTGGCGCGAGCCGCCGACGTGCCGCTCGAACGGGTGCGTGAGATCGAGGCCAAACTCGACCCGGCCGACCCGATCAACGTGCAGTACACGTCGGGCACCACCGGCTTCCCGAAGGGCGCCACGCTCAGCCACCGCAACATCTTGAACAACGGGTACTTCGTCGCCGAGGGCTGCCGGTACACGCACGAGGACCGGGTGTGCATCCCGGTGCCCTTCTACCACTGCTTCGGGATGGTGATGGGCAACCTCGGTTGCTCGACGCACGGCGCCACGATGGTGGTGCCGGCGCCCGCGTTCGATCCGGAGGCGACGCTGGCGACGATCGCCCAAGAGCGCTGCACGAGCCTGTACGGCGTGCCGACGATGTTCATCGCCATGCTCGGCCACCCGTCGTTCGACTCGTACGACCTCTCCAGCCTGCGCACCGGGATCATGGCTGGCTCGCCGTGCCCGATCGAGGTGATGAAGCAGTGCATCGAGCGGATGAACATGGACGAGGTCACGATCTGCTACGGGATGACCGAGACGTCACCCGTCTCGACGCAGTCGGCCACCGACGACCCGGTCGACAAGCGAACCGGCACGGTCGGCCGGGTGCACCCACACGTCGAGATCAAGATCGTCGACCCCGACACCGGCACCACCGTCGAGCGCGGCGCGACCGGTGAGTTCTGCACCCGCGGCTACTCGGTGATGATCGGCTACTGGAACGAGCCCGAGCGCACCGCCGAGGCCATCGACGGCGACGGCTTCATGCACACCGGCGACCTGGCGGTGATGGACGACGAGGGCTACGTCAACATCGTCGGACGCTCGAAGGACATGATCATCAGGGGCGGCGAGAACATCTACCCCGCGAGGTCGAGGAGTTCCTCTACACCCATCCCGACATCACCGACGTGCAGGTGATCGGTGTCCCCGACCTCAAGTACGGCGAGGAGGTGATGGCCTGGGTCACCGTTCGCGCGGGAGCCGCGCTGACGGCGGACGACGTCCGCGAGTTCTGCCAGGGCCGCATCGCCCACTACAAGATCCCGCGCTATGTGCAGACCACCGACGAGTTCCCGATGACCGTCACCGGCAAGATCCAGAAGTTCAAGTTGCGCGAGCAGGCGGTCGACCTGCTCGACCTCCACGACGCGGCGGGCACCCGCACAGCATGAGGACCTGGACGATCCGCGAGCTCGCCGACGAGTTCGGCGTCAGCCTGCGCACGATCCGCTTCTACGAGGAGCACGGCATCGTCGAGCCGACGCGCCACGGCCAGCGGCGGGTCTTCCACGAGCGCGACCGCACCCGCCTGGCGCTCGCACTGCGGGGCCGGCGGATCGGGTTGTCGGTCGCCGAGTCGAAGGCGATCATCGAGCTGTACGACATCGCCGACCACACGACCCAGCTCCAGTCGCTGCTGCCCGTCGTACGCCGCCAGCGCGCCGACGCCGAAGCGCGCAAGGCCGACCTCGAACGTCTCCTCGACGACCTGCGCGAGGTCGAGGAGCTGTGCGTCGGCGCACTCGCGAGCGAGCCCGCATGACCGAACATCACGAGGCCGCCGTCAAGCGCCTGCGCGACGCGATGGTGCGCGCTCCCAAGGGCAACCTTGCGATGGGCGCCGACAAGCTCGCCGCGCAGAACAAGCTGTTCGTGCGCGACCGGATCGCGTTGCTGGTCGACGAGGGGACATTCGTCGAGGACGGGCTGCTGGCGAACGCCACGGCACCAGGTGACGATCTCCCGGCCGACGGCGTCGTCACCGGGCGGGCCCTGGTCGAAGGTCGCCCGGTGTGCATCATGGCCAACGACCCGACGGTGAAGGCCGGATCGTGGGGCGCGCGAACGGTCGAGAAGATCATCCGCCTCACCGAGACCGCCCTGCGCGACGAGTCGCCCGTGGTGTGGCTGGTCGACTCGGCAGGCGCCCGCATCACCGATCAGGTGCAGATGTTCCCGGGCCGCCGTGGCGCCGGACGCATCTTCTACAACCAGGTCCGGCTGTCGGGCCGGGTCCCGCAGGTGTGCTGCCTGTTCGGACCGTCGGCCGCCGGGGGCGCGTACATCCCGGCGTTCTGCGACGTCGTGTTCATGGTCGACGGCAACGCCTCGATGTACCTCGGCTCGCCACGCATGGCCGAGGAGGTGATCGGCGAGAAGGTCACGCTCGAGGAGATGGGCGGCGCTCGCATGCACACGTCGGTCTCGGGGTGCGGCGACAACCTGGTGGCCGACGACGCGGCCGCGATCGAGCTGGCCCGCACGTATCTGTCGTACCTGCCGACCAACTTCCGCCACCAGCCACCGTCGTACGCGTGGGAACCGCCGGCGGTGCCACTCGTCGACGGTGTGATCCCGCTCGACGACAAGGCCGGCTACGACGTGCACCGCGTCGTCGACGGCATCGTCGACGCCGACAGCTTCTTCGAGCTCAAACCGGCGTTCGCGCCAGAGCTGGTCACCGGGTTCGGCACGCTCGAGGGCAACCCGGTCGGCATCTTGGCGAACAACCCGATGGCGAAGGGCGGTGTGCTGTTCACCGATTCGGCCGACAAGGCCACCCGGTTCATCTGGCTGTGCAACGCGTTCAACGTGCCGCTGATCTTCCTGGCCGACGTCCCGGGCTTCATGATCGGGTCGCAGGTCGAGCGCGAAGGCATCATCCGCCACGGGGCCAAGATGATCTCTGCCGTCGCCGAGGCGACCGTCCCCAAGATCTGCGTCGTGCTGCGCAAGTGCTACGGGGCCGGGCTGTACGCGATGTGTGGTCCGGCGTTCGAGCCCGACGCGACGATCTGCCTGCCGACCGCGCAGATCGCAGTGATGGGGCCGGAGCCCGCCGTCAATGCCGTCTTCTACAACAAGATCCAGGCGATCGCCGATCCCGACGAGCGCGCCGCGTACGTCGCCGATCGCATCGAGGAGTACGAGGCGGACGTCGACCTGCTCCGCCTCGGCTCGGACCTCGTGTACGACGCGGTCGTCGAGCCCGAGCACCTCCGCGAGGACATCATCCGCCGGATCGGGTTGTCGATGGGCAAGGCCCGGCGCTTCACCGAGCGCCACAACGGCGTCACTCCCGTATGAGCTCGAGCGGATCCGACACGGCGATCAGCTACGTCACGATCAGGGAGGTCGGGCCGCGCGACGGGCTGCAGTCGGAGCAACCCATCGCACCCGCCGAGCGAGCGCGGTTCATCGACGCCCTGGCCGCCACCGGCGTGCGCCACATCGAGGCGGTGAGCTTCGTGTCGCCCAAGGCGGTGCCGGCGATGGCCGATCCCGAGACCGTGTTGGCTGCGATCGATTGGCGTTCCGACATCACGTGGTGGGCGCTGGTACCCAACCGGCGCGGCGCCGAGATGGCAGTCGTGGCTGGCATCGAGGCGCTCACGGTCACGATCTCCGCCGATCCCGTCTACAACGAGAAGAACGTCCACATGTCGGTGGCCGACAGCGAGGCGGCGATCGGCGACATCGTTGCGATCGCCGGCTCGCGTCCGGTCGACGCCGTGATCTCGTGCTGCTTCGGATCGCCCTACAGCGGCGAGACCGCACCCACCGACGTGGCGGCACTCGGTGCGCGACTGCGCGACCGCGGCGTCACCGAGCTCACCCTCGCCGACACCACCGGGATGGCGACACCGGCTCGGGTGCGGGCCGTGCTCGCCGAGTGTGGCACCGACATCGGTCTCCATCTCCACGACACGCGCGGCACGGCGCTCGTGAACGCCTACGAGGCGATCCGCGGCGGCGTCAGCCGGTTCGACACCTCGGCCGGAGGGCTCGGCGGCTCCCCGTTCGCCAAGGGAGCCGGCGGCAACCTACCGACGGAGGACCTCGTCCACCTGCTCGACGACGAGGGCATCGCGACGGGCATCGACCTCGATCGGGTGCTCGAAGCGGTGTCGGTGCTCCGTGAGGTGGTCGGCCACGACGTGCCCGGTCGCGTCGCGACGTTCGGGCCACGCACGAACGCGTGACGCGCCCGATCAGTCGTTGGCGCGGCGTGCCGCCGCCAGCTCGGCGATGTCGCGCATGATGTCGACCAGGCGGAAGTCCTTCGGCGTGTACACGGCGGCGACGCCGGCGGCGAGCAACCGCGCTCGATCGTCCTCGGGGATGATGCCGCCGACCACGATCGCCGCGTCGACCCCCTCGGCCCGGCAGCGCTCGATCACCTCGGGCACCAGCTCGAGGTGCGAGCCGGACAGGATCGAGATCCCGATCACATCGGGATCCTCGTCACGGGCCGAAGCGGCGATCTGCTCGGGCGTGAGCCGGATGCCGGCGTAGACGACTTCCATTCCCGCATCGCGGGCCGCCACCGCGATCTGCTCGGCGCCATTCGAGTGGCCGTCGAGGCCCGGCTTGGCGACGAGCAACTTGGGTGGTCCACCCGGGATCGTGCGCACGAACTCGGCGACGGCCGCCAGCTCGCCGCGCCCGGGCTGGGCCGACCCGACCCCCGTCGGCGCGCGGTACTCACCGAACACATCGCGCATCAGCGCGCCCCACTCGCCCGTGGTGCCACCCACCTTCGCCAGCGCGATCGACGCCGGCATCACGTTGCCGCCCGACTCGGCGACGCGACGCAGTTCGTCGAGGGCGTCCTTGACGGCAACGTCGTCGCGCTCGGCGCGCCACGTGGCGAGGGCCGCAACGGCCTGTTCCTCGACCACCGGGTCGACGCGGAGGATCGCCGCGTCGCCGCCGAGTGGTGACGCGGCGGTCTCGACGAAATCGTTCACGCCGACCACGACCTGCTGACCGGACTCGATGCGTCGCGTGCGCTCGGCCATCGACGTGACGAGCCGGGTCTTGAGCACGTCGACCGCCTCGAACGCGCCCCCGAGGGCAAGGACGTCGTCGAGCTCGGTCTGCGCCGCATCGCGGAGCTCAGCCGTGCGAGCCTCGACGACGTGCGACCCGTCGAAGATGTCGCCGTACTCGAGGATGTCGGACTCGAACGCGAGCACCTGTTGCATTCGCAACGACCACTGCTGATCCCACGGTCGGGGAAGTCCCAGCGCCTCGTTCCACGCCGGCAGTTGGATCGACCTCGCGCGTGCCACCTTTCGACAGCGTCACGCCGAGCATCTCGAGCACGATGCGTTGCACGTTGTTCTCGGGCTGGGCCTCGGTCAGGCCCAGCGAGTTCACCTGCACGCCGTAGCGGAACCGGCGTGCCTTCGGGTCCTCGACGCCGTAGCGCTCGATGCCGATGTGGTCCCACATCTCGGTCATCGCCCGCAGCTTGCAGATCTCCTCGACGAACCGGATCCCGGCGTTGACGAAGAACGAGATCGAGGCGAACACGCGGCCGAAACGGTCGGGTGCGACCTGTCCCGAATCGCGCACCGCGTCGAGCACGCCGATCGCGGTTGCCATCGAGTAGGCGATCTCCTGCACGGGCGTGGCACCCGCTTCCTGCAGGTGGTACGAGCAGACGTTGATGGGGTTCCAAGCCGGCGCGTTCTCAGCGCACCACGCGATCATGTCGACGATCAGACGGCGCGAAGGACCTGGTGGGAATATGTACGTACCGCGCGACAGGTACTCCTTGACGATGTCGTTCTGCGTCGTCCCGCGTAGCTCGGCGGGACTGGTGCCCTGCTCCTCGGCGTTGGCGACATACAGCGCCAACAGCCACGCGGCCGTGGCGTTGATCGTCATCGACGTGTTCATCTGCCCGGGCGGAATGCCGTCGAGCAACATGCGCATGTCGCCCAGGTGACTGACCGGCACGCCGACCTTGCCGACCTCTCCTCTGGCCATCGGCGAGTCGGGGTCGTAGCCGATCTGGGTGGGGAGGTCGAATGCGATCGAGAGACCGGTCTGACCCTTGGCGAGGTTGCTGCGGTAGAGCTCGTTCGACGCGCGCGCCGTCGAGTGGCCGGAGTACGTCCGCATCAGCCAGGGCGCATCCCGCGTGCCCTCGCCGTCGCTCATTCCTCAAGTGTCGTCGCACGGAACGAATCACTCAAGTCAAGGCAGTTCTGACCGAAATAAGAGCGTCCGATCGTGCGACTGGTGGAAGACAGTTCACCGTGGCGGGAACATTTTCCGGCCGGTCTCAGGGACAACGGTCGGCGGGAATCTCGGTGCCGGCGGGTGGCGGCCCGCCGGCACCGAGTATCAATGCCGTGCTTGATTGAGTCGCCTCACCCTGCATCGGCGCCCTGCACGTCTGGTCGGCGACTCGGCAGGCTCCTACGTCGCCGCCTCTCGGCCTCATCGGTCAACGGGCCTGGTGGCACTGGAAAGAAGTGTCAGGTATTCGTCACGTCTCACGTCGATGGCGCCGAGCGAGACGAGGTGGGGCGTCGTCCACTGCACGTCCAGCAATGTCGCGCCGGTCGCGACGAGCCACCGCACGAGATGCACGAGGGCGACCTTCGAGGCGTCGGGCGCGGTGTGGAACATCGATTCACCCGCGAATAGCCCGTTGATGCGCACGCCGTACAGGCCGCCCACGAGCTCGCCGTCGCGGAACGCCTCCACCGAGTGCGCCCAGCCGAGCCGGTGCAACTCCGTGTAGGCGTCGACGAACTCGGATGTGATCCACCCACCGTCACGTGACGGGTCGGCACAGCGTTGCATGACGTCGCGGAAACGGGTGTCGATCGTCACGTCGAAGTTCTTCACGCTGCGGCGCAGCGACCGGCTGATGCGAAGCCCGTCGAGCGGCACGATCCCCCGCGGGTCGGGCGAGAACCAGGCGATCCGCCGGCCGTCCAACGGCATCGGGAACAGGCCGGCGCGGTAGGCGGCGAGCAGCGTGCCCGGCTCCAGGTCGGCGCCCACCGCGACCAGGCCGGTGTCGTCGACGGGCGCCGCGTCGGGCATCGACCAGCGGCTGGCGGGCGGCTCGATCGGACCCGCGGACTTCACCGCCTCATCGTGCCAGAGCGGTCAGGGATACTCGTAGAAGCCGGCACCGCTCTTGCGGCCGAGGCGACCGGCGGCGACGAGCCTGCGCAGGGTCGGCACGGCCGCGTAGTTGGGATCGCGGAACTCCTCGTACAGCGCGTCGAGGATGGCAACCGATGTGTCGAGGCCGACGAGGTCGAGCAGCGCGAACGGGCCCATCGGGAAGTTGCAGCCGGCCTGCATCGCGATGTCGATCGCTTCTTTCGTCGCGGTGCCGTGCTCGAGCATCCGCACCGCGTTGTTGAGGTACGGGAACAGCAGCGCGTTGACGACGAACCCGGCCCGGTCGGCGACCTCGATGGCGTCCTTGCCGCAACGTTCGGCGAACGACAGGGCGATCGTGATCGTGTCGTCGCTGGCGGTGATCGGGCGGACGACCTCGACCAGCTTCATCAACGGAGCCGGGTTGAAGAAGTGGATCCCGCACACCTTGTCGGGTCGCTGCGTCATCATCGCCAGCTCGATGACGGGCAACGTCGAGGTGTTGGTGGCGAGGATCCCACTCGGCTTGACGATCTGCTCGAGCTCGCTGAACAGGGCCTTCTTGACACCGAGATCCTCGACGACGCTCTCGATCACGAGGTCGCACTCGGCGAGCCGGCCGAGATGGTCGGTCGGCGTGATCCGGCCGAGGATCGCGGTTCGCTCGTCGTCGGTCAGCTTGCCCTTGGCGACCTGACGGGCGAGACCGGACTCGATCGTGGTGTACATCGCCGAGGCGGCATCCATCGTCCGCGATCGCACGACCACGTCGTGACCGGCGCGGGCGGCCACCTCGGCCAACCCGGCGGCCATGATGCCCGACCCCAGAATCCCTACCGTGCTGATATCCGCCATCGACCCATCTTAGTTACCCACCGGTAACCCCGTCCACAAATTCCCGAACTGTCTGCTTCAAACGAGCCGACACGCCGTCTGAGGCAGACAGAACCGGGGATCAGGCTTCGGTGATGGTGACGGACTCGATGCGGACCTCTTCGAGCGGGGGGACGCCGTTGGCGGCCGGATCGGGGTTGCCGAGCGCATCGAGGGCGACGACGGTGTCGTCGAGGCCGTCGGTGACCTGGCCGAAGAGGCTGTAGTTGGGCGGCAGCGCGGCGCCGTCCTCGCCGGAGATCACGAAGAACTGGCTGCCACTCGTGTCGGGACCGCTGTTGGCCATCGCCAACGAACCGATCTGATAGGCGCCCTCGGCAGGCAGCTCGTCGGGGATCGCGTACCCCGGTCCGCCGGAACCGGTGCCGGTCGGATCACCGCATTGCACGACGAAGCCGGGGATGATCCGGTGGCACACGGTGTCGTCGAAGTAGTGATAACGGGCGAGCACCACGAAGTTGTTGACGGTGATCGGCGCCGCTGCGGGATCGAGCTCGACGGTGAAGTCACCGTGGTTGGTGCTCACGAGCGCGGTGTAGGACTTCGCCGGATCGATGCACAACGGCGGGGCCGCGGTGAACTCGCGTTGCTGGGCGGCGGAACCGTCGGCCGCCGGGCACTCCGACGGATCGGTGGGCGGCAACGGCAACGCCCGCGACAAGGTGGTCTCGACGGCCGGGACGGTGGCGGGCGTGCTGTCGACCGGCAGGGTGTCGCCGAACTCGTCGAAGTCGGTCGACAGTGGGTCGGTGCCGGTGGCCGTCTCGTCGTCGTCGCCCTCGAACGACCCACCGAGCCAGGCGATCCCGACGACGAGGAGCAAGGCGGCGACGATGCCCAGCGTGATGCGCAGGCCGTTGCGCTTCATCTTGTCGGCGCGTGCCTGGCGGACCTCCGCCTGCTGCTTGAGCGCTCGGTTGGCTTTCTGACGTTCACGCTTCTCGGTACCCACGAGCGAGTGAGGCTACCGGGCCGAGGATCCGCCCCGACCGCGCTCAAGGCGGACGGCCGACATGCCGATGACAAGACGTTCGGTCCACGGCGGGGCCGGCGGGAGCGGAAGGACGGGAACGCGCATGACCCACACCGGGCGACAGCTCGGCGGAGTCGGCGTTGCTCTCGGCACCGTGGCGTGGGCAGCGTGGCTCACCGGACGGCTGACCGATGCCCGTGCGCACCCCCTGTGGATCGTCCTGTTCGTCGCCGAACTGGTCGGTGTCGTCACCGGCGTGGTCGTCGCCCTGGTGATCGCCCGCCGCCCGCTGTCGCCCGCGACGGCCGCCCACCACGGATCCCGCGGTGGCGATGCCACCGACCGGTACGTGAGCACAGTGAGCGACCTGCTCGGGATCGCCACCGAACCTGATCTGCGTGAAGCGGTGCGCGGCGCGTGGCGCCCGGCGTTCGCCCGCAACACTCCGGTCGCCGACCGGGCGCTGGCGTTGGTGCACCTCGACGGAGCACGCCGTGTCGTCCTGATCGTCGGGCTGGCATTGAGCATGCTGCTGGGGGTCGCGCCGCTCGACCGTCCGGCGCCCTGGCTACTCGGTGTCGGTGGATTGGCCCTTGTGCTCACATCGGTCGGCTCGATGCTGATCTCCGGCGGTGCGATCCGACCCGGTGACCGTCTCCGCTGGTCGTTCGCGTCGATCGGGACGACGGTCGGACCGATCGAGCGTCCCGATGCGATGCCGGTCAGGTGGGCCGGCGTGACCGGCGCGATCGTGGTCCTGAACCTCGCCGTCGCCCTGCGCGGTCTGAGCGATCGCTGGACGCACGGGCTCCCTCCGATGGCCGACGCCGATCGGATCGTCGCGATGTCGGCCGCCCTGCTCCTGATCGTCGGCGGCTTGGCGACGTTGCGGCACCTGCCGCCGCCCGAGCCCGGCCGCTGTCAGATGTCGCGACGGCTCGAGGAGCGGTCAGCCCGCAAGTCCGCGCTCGGCGCCACCGCGATCGCCGGGCTCCTCGGCCTGCTCGCCGGGATCCTCCCCGGGTCCGTCGACGCCGCTGATCGCCAGCCCGTCGATCGTGAACAGCGACCCCAGGTGGAGGTCGTCGTCGACGAGATGGACCCACACGCCGCCGAGGTTCGGAACCCGCTCGTCAGCCGCGCCGAGATGGCGCCGCAGCGAGCGGATGAGTCCTGAATGGGTGATCGCGATGGCTGAGCGCAGCCCGTCCTCGGCAACGCCGCACAACAGGTCGACGGACGCGTCGATCGCGCGCGTCACCACCGACTCCGTCGTCTCGAACCCGACCGGTCGCCGGTGGGTCTCGAGGAACCCCGGCCAGCGCTCGGCGATCTCGCGAGGGGTCATCCCCTCCCACGGGCCGGCATCGGCCTCACGCAGGCGTGCGTCCGTGATCACGCCGTCCACGCCGAGCGCACCGGCGATGATCGCAGCGGTCTCCGTCGCCCGCGACAGGTCGCTCGACGCCACGACCGAGAATCGAACGTTGCCATCGTCGGCCAAGGCCCGCCCGATCGCCTCGGCCTGGCGCCGCCCCAGGTCGCTGAGCGGCGAGTCGGCGATGCCCTGCCAGCGCTTCACGGCATTCCATTCGCTCTGGCCGTGCCGGATCAGCAGCAGTGAACGCTCCGGACGGTGCATCCCGAGCGAGGCTACTGGTGCCGGTACGCTGGCTGCCGTGGCAATCGTGCGCCTTTTCGCGTCGGCCAGGCAAACGGCTGGCACCGGCCGCGATGAGCTGCCCGGGCGCACCGTCGCCGAACTGCTCGACGCTGCTCGCGAGCGATACGGCGTAGCCTTCGGCGACGTGCTCACAACCTGCAGGATCTGGGTGAACGGAGAGTCGGCCGAAGACCACACCACGATCGGCCCCCACGACGAAGTCGCGATACTGCCCCCCGTTTCTGGAGGATCATTGTGACCCCCGACGACCCCACGACGTTGTCGCTCGAGGAGCTCCGCGACATCCGAGCGAAGCTGCAGCACGAAGACGACGTGGTGTCGTACGCCCGCCGCGTCGCTCAAGCGCGCCTCGATCTCGTCCATGCCGAGTCGCATCGTCGTGAGCGCGGCGACCGCGACGTCGACCTCTCGAGCGAACTGCGGGTGGTGTTGTCGCAGCACTTGACCGGCGGTCCCGCTCGACCGCCACGCCCCACCGACGATCTCAGCGACGACCCGTTGTCCCTCGAGCTCGACGCGATCTGCGCCGAGTTCGGCTTCAGCCGCCTCGAGGAGCTCTCGACCGAGGAGCTCGTCGCGCTCGCAGGTGCGCTCGCCGAGTACGAGCAGCGGGTGTCGGCCGATCGCCGCGACCGCTTCGAGCGGCTCGACACGTTCAGCGCCGAACTCGTCCGCCGGTACCGCGAGGGAGAGGCCTCGGTCGACGGGTTGCTCGGCGAGTTCTGAGGTGGGCGTCGCCGGCGAGGGCGAGGATCGGGGCGACATCGACGATGAACGACGTGTCGCTGCCGACGATCGCCACGACCGACTCGTCGACCTCGGAGCGTTCATTCGCTCGCAACGGGAGCTCGCCCGCATGTCGGTCCGCAAACTTGCCGACGTCGCGGGCGTGTCGAACCCGTACCTCTCCCAGATCGAGCGCGGCATCCGGCGCCCGTCGGCCGACATCCTGCAACAGCTCGCCGAAGCGCTGCGGCTCAACGTCGAGTCGCTCTACGTGCGCGCCGGCATCCTCCAGCCGAGCAAGACGCACGAGACCACCGTGATCGAGGCGATCGAGCGCGACCCCGTCCTGAGCCCGGAACAGAAGCAGGCGCTGATCAACGTCTACGAGAGCTTCTTGAGCTCCGCCGGCTGATTGGCCGAGTCCCCGAGTCGGACAATGCCGGCCGGGATCAGAGATAGCGGAATGCTGACCGGCTGAGTAGCGTTTCACGGGTTGTGCAACGAGTGGCTGCGATCTCCCTTCACACGTCGCCACTCGCCCAGCCGGGCTCCGGCGACAGCGGTGGGATGAACGTGTACGTGCGCGAGATGGTGTCGTCGCTCGCCCAGGCAGGGGTCGAATGCACGACCTACACCCGCGCCGACCGGGCCGGGCTGCCGGCCGAGGTGTTCGTCGAGCCCGGGCACCGCGTCGTGCACATCGAGGCCGGCCCCCACCACCTCCCGAAGGAGGCGCTCGCCGACATCCTCGACGAGTTCACCGACGGGGTGCTCGCCCATCTCGAGGCCAATGGCGGCACCGATGTCGTCCATGCCAACTACTGGTTGAGCGGCGTCGTCGCCCACCGCATCAAGCACATCCTCGACATCCCGTTCGTGTCGACGTTCCACACGCTCGCCCGGGTCAAGGCGGAGGGCGGCGACCCGGAGCCGCTCTGGCGCGATCGGGCGGAGGCCGAGATCATCACCTGCGCCGATGCGATCTGCGTCAGCTGCACCGAGGAGGAGCGCCAGTTCCGGCGGCTGTACGGCGATCCGCAGGGCCGCATCGAGATCGTCGCGCCCGGTGTCGAGCACGCGTTCTTCGCACCCGGCGATCAGGGCGGTGCACGCGCCGCGCTCGACCTGCCGAGCGACCGGCCGGTGTTGCTGTTCGTCGGGCGGATCCAGCCGCTCAAGGGACCCGACGTGGCGATCAGGGCGCTCGCCGCGCTCGGTCGGCCCGACGCGCTGCTGCTCGTCGTCGGCGGCGCCAGCGGGGTCGACGGCGACGGCGAGACCGGGACGGGCCCGCGAGCTGGTCGCCGATCTGGGCCTCGAGAACCAGGTGCGGTTCGTGCCGCCCCAGCCGCATCACATCCTGTCGACGTACTACCGAGCCGCCGACGTGGTGCTCGTCCCGAGCCGCAGCGAGAGCTTCGGCCTCGTCGCCCTCGAAGCCGCGGCGTGCGGGGTGCCGGTCGTCGCCAGCGCCGTCGGCGGGCTGCTCACACTCGTCGACGACGGCACCACGGGATTCCTGGTGCGCGGTCGGGCGCCAGAGGAGTTCGCCAAGGCCATCGCCCGGATCCTCGACGAGCCGACGCTGGCGGAGTCGATGGGCCTGGCGGCGGCAGAGCGCGCCAAGCGCTACACGTGGAGCTTCGCCGCTGCCCGGCTGCGGCGCCTGTACGCCGACCTCAGCGTCAATCGACTCGTCGCCTGTTCCTGACCGTGACTGCGTTCCCCGGCCACACCACAAGCAGCCTGCGCAGTTGGTGGCTGCTCCTCGGCTGGCGCTTCGTCGCTCGCATCGGTGACATGGTGTAACAGTGACCGACTACCAGGGCCGTGCCGAGCTCGCCGCGTTGGCCGACCGCATCGACGCGTGGTTGGCGGGGATCGCCACCGGCAACCCCGCCATCGCCTCGATCGACCGCGGGACGAGCGACGACACGATGACGGGCGACCCGCGCTGGTTCGTGCGGATGCGGGGCGAGGACAAGGACATCACGACCGTGTGGCTCACGCTCGGCCAGCGAACGCTGCGGTACGAGACGTACGTGATGCCGGCACCGGAGGAGAACGCCGCCGAGCTCTACGAGCACCTGTTGCGCCGCAACGAGCGCCTCGTCGGCGCCCACTTCGCGATCGGCATCGAGGACGCGGTGTTCCTGCGCGGCGAGTTGCCGAACGCGGTGCTGACGGAGGCCGAGCTCGATCGGATCCTCGGCACGCTCTACGCGACCGTCGAGCAGACGTTCCGAGGGTTGCTCCGGATCGGGTTCGCCAGTCGCTTCGCCGACTGAACGTTCCGCTTCGAACACCTGGCCGCACACAGGTTCGCGTCCGGGTGGATCGATGTCGGGGAAGTCGGAAACCCTCCACCGGATCCGCCCGGACATGACGACTAGCGTTCGCGCCGTGGCGTTCGAACTGGTGGTCGTCGGCGGCGGCAACATGGGTGCCGCGCTGCTGATGGGCATGCTGTCGTCGGGAGAGTTCGACGCCACCGACGTCGCGATCGTCGAAGTGGTCGCCGAGCGCCGGGCGGTCCTGCGCGATCAGTTCCCCGGCACCGAGGTCGTCGACGCGATCCCCGGGTGCAACGGCGCGATCCTCGCGGTGAAGCCACAACACGTCGCCGAGGCGGCCCGCGACGCTGCTGCCGCGGGCGCACGGCGGCTGCTGTCGATCGCCGCTGGAGTCACCACGGCGACGATCTCGGCGGCCGCCGGACCATCGACCGCCATCGTCCGGGCGATGCCGAACACGCCGGCGCTCGTCGGCAAGGGCGTGTCGGCCATCACCGCCGGTCCGGGCGCTGACGACGACGACCTCGAATGGGCGGAGCGGATCCTCGGCTCGGTCGGCATGACCGTACGCGCCCCGGAGTCGCAGTTCGACGCCGTGACGGGGCTCACCGGCTCCGGTCCCGCATACGTCTTCTTCGTCGCCGAAGCACTGATCGAAGCGGGCGAGGCGGCCGGGCTCGACCCGGCGCTCGTCGAGTCGATGGTGTCGCAATTGTTCGTCGGATCGGCCGCGTTGCTCGCCGTTCAGGGAGATCCGGCTTCACTCCGCGCGACGGTGACCTCCCCGGGTGGCACCACGGCCGCCGGCGTCGCGGTCCTGGACGACCGAGGCGTTCGATCGGCCTTCGTCGATGCCGTGCACGCTGCGACGGAACGCAGCCGTGAGCTGGGAAGCACCCCGTCGTGACCGGCAACCGATAGCACCTCGCGCCCACCGCATGCCGTCTCGAGCGCAAGTTTTTCGACGTGACTCTTTTCTCACGTCCATTCGTCGCTTAGAGTGACGCCCGTTGAGACGCGCCGGTGGTCTTCCCACCGGAAGCGCCGACGGGGCTGGTGCCATCGGGGGGTTGGCACCGGCCCTCGTCGCGTCCGGGGACGGTTTTCGAACGCCGGTATCGTGCCGCGCGATGACACGAGTCACGGTGAACCGATGACGACCCCGCGGCGCTACGACACCGTGTCGTTCCTGACCGACTACGGCAATCGCGACGAGTTCGTCGGCGTCGTGAAGTCTGTGATCCGCGACATCGCACCGCACGTCGGCGTCGTCGATCTCACCCACGAGATCGCGCCGTTCGACGTCCGCGGTGGATCGCTCGCGCTCGCCAGGTGCATCGGGTACGTGCCATCGGGCGTCGTGCTCGCGGTCGTCGATCCCGGCGTCGGCACCAACCGACGCGCCGGTCGCGATCGAGGTCGCCGACGGAGCGGGAGTGGTCGTCGGGCCGGACAACGGATTGCTCGCTCCGGCGGTGGCGATGGCCGGTGGCGCCGAACGTGCCGTCGAGCTCACCAACCCCGAGTACCAACTGGAGGCCGCGGGTGCCACGTTCGCAGGTCGCGACATCTTCGGTCCCGCCGCCGCGCACCTGTGCAACGGCGTCGCATTGATGGACCTCGGCGACGAGGTCGACCCGGCCATCCTCACACCGGGCACGATCCCGCTCCCGCGCACCGACGGTGATGCGGTGATCGCCGAGGTGCTGTGGGTCGATCGCTTCGGCAACTGCCAGCTCAACCTCGGACCCGACGATCTCGAGGGCATCCAGCATTCCAGAGCGTTGAGCAGGTCTCGTTGCGCCTCGGCGACCCGACGGCACCGACCGGTGCAACGGCGCGCACCGCGGTTCGGTCGTCGAACTTCGCCGACATCGGCGGTGGCGTGGGATTGGTGCTCGACTCGTACGGCATGCTGGCGATCTGCCTCGATCGCCGCTCGGCGGCCGACGAACTGGGCATCGGCCCCGGTGACCAGGTCGCGGTCACCCCGCTCACGGAGCAGTCGGGCGGCACCGGGATCCGGGTCACGCTGGGCCCGACTCGCTGACCGGCAGTAGCATTTGCGCCATGCGTCCGGCCACCACGCTCACGCTGGCGCTGCTGTTGGTGGTCATCCTGGTCGCCGGTCTGATCTCGCTCGCCCGTCTCTGATCGGGTGGCGACCGCGGAGCGGGCGGCGGCCGGCTTCGGGGTCCGAGCAACCGCCGCGGGTACGATCCGCGGATCGTGGGGAACGAGGGGGATGCGACGATGAATCTTGCTCATCTGCTCGACCCACACCCCGACGCGGACGTGGCGATCATCAGCGGCAGCCGCTCGACGACATACGGCGAACTGCGCGACCTGATCGGCCGTCTGCGCGGCGGGCTCGCCGACCTCGGCGTCGCCAAGGGTGACCGCGTTGCGATCGTGTGTGGCAACAACCGTCATTTCGTGATCTCGTACCTCGCCACGATCGGACTCGGAGCGATCGCCGTGCCACTCAACCCGTCGAGCCCGTCACCCGAGTTGCAGCACGAGATCGCGGTCGTCGAGCCGGTCGCCATCATCATCGAACCGACGGTCGTCGCGGCATGGACCGAGGTGAGCCCCACCGCCGTTCCGTCGGTCGAGCACGTCATCGTCACCGAAGGTGAGCGGCCGGACGGGGCACGGATGCTCGACGAGCTCTTGGCCGCCACGCCACGCCCGATCGTCGACGTCGACGGCGACACCCTGGCGGTGATGATGTTCACGAGCGGGACCGCCGGCGCGCCGCGCGCCGCGATGCTGAGCCACCGCAACTTGGCGAGCAACATCGAGCAGGCGCTCACCGCCCGCGATCACCTGACCGGCGACGACATCGTGTACGGCGTGCTCCCGCTGTTCCACATCTTCGGGCTCAACGTGCTGCTCGGGATCGGACTGACGGTCGGGGCCACGCTCGTGCTCGTGCAACGGTTCGATCCATCGACGGCCGTCGAGTCGATCATCTCGCGCGGCATCACCGTGGTGCCCGGCGCTCCGCCGATGTGGACCGCGTTCGCGCACTTCGACGAACTACCGGCCGACTCGTTCGCATCAGTACGCATCGCGTTGTCGGGCGCATCGCGACTGCCACCCGCGATCGCGATGCGGTGCGAGGAACGGTTCGGCCTGCAGATCGCAGAGGGTTACGGGCTCACCGAGGCGTCACCGATCGTCACGAGCTCGGCCGGCATGCCACCCCGCTACGGCTCGGTCGGCCACTCGGTGCACGGGTGTCGAGGTGCGGCTGGTCGGCGACGACGGTGACGACGTGCTCGTCGGCGACACGGGTGAGATCTGGGTCCACGGCCCCAACGTGTTCCAGGGCTACTACCGCGAGCCGGAGGCGACGGCACGGGTGCTCGACGCCGAAGGCTGGTTGCACACCGGCGACCTGGCGACCGTCGACGACGACGGTTGGCTGTATCTCGTCGACCGCTCCAAGGACCTGATCATCGTGTCGGGGTTCAACGTCTACCCGGCCGAGGTCGAAGACGTCCTTGCCAACCACCCCGCGGTCGTCGAGGTCGGTGTCATCGGGGTCGCCCATCCGCACACCGGGGAGGCGGTCAAGGCGTACGTCGTGCTGGCGCCGGGCGCCACCCTCGACGAAGAGACACTGATCGACTACGCCAAGGGATACCTCGCCCGGTACAAGTGCCCGAGCAAGATCATCTTCGTCGACGAGTTGCCGTACAACGTGAGCGGCAAGTTGCTGCGCCGCCATCTCGGCAACTTGGGCGACACCCTGGAGAACGCGGCGGCGGCCGTCGACCCGTCCGCCTGACCGCCAACCCTCCGTTCTGTCTGCTTGATCCGAACCCACGGGCCGTCTGAAGCAGACAGTTCGGGATTCGCAGCTTTGTGAAATCATGCACGAGCGGCCTAACGTGGGGAGTCGAATGGCCCCCCACCGCACCCGGCGACGTATCCCCGAGGCCACCGTGGCCCGGCTGCCCGTGTACCTGCAGATCCTGATCGAGCAGGGCGAGCACGGAGTCGGGAACATCTCGTCGGAGGGGCTCGCCGAGCTGGCCGGCGTCAACGCCGCCAAGGTCCGCAAGGATCTCTCGTATCTCGGCAGCTACGGCACCCGCGGCGTCGGCTACGAGGTCGACTACCTCGTCTACCAGATGCGGCGTGAGCTGGGCCTCGACCATGACTGGCCGGTCGTGATCGTCGGCGCCGGCAACCTCGGCCAGGCGCTCGCCGGCTACGGCGGCTTCGGCGAGCGTGGATTTCCCGTCGCCGGGGTGGTCGACATCGACGCCTCGAAGTTCGACACGCTCGTGGGTGGCGTACGAGTCCGCCCGCTCGACGAGCTGCGCCAGATCGTCCAGGCCAAGAACCTCTCGATCGGGGTGATCGCCACCCCGCCGAGCGCCGCCCAGGACGCCGCCGACCGGCTGGTGAGCGCCGGAGTCACCAGCATCTTGAACTTCGCCCCGGTCGTGCTGGTGGTGCCGGCCGGCGTGACGGTGCGCAAGGTCGATCTGGCCGTCGAACTGCAGATCCTCAGCTACCACGAGCAGCGGCGGGCATCGCAAGGTGCTCCGCTCCACAGCATCCCCACGAATGTGGGACGAGGCGCGAGCGCGTAGGCTGGGTGTCGCATGTCGATCCTCGTCATCGGAGTGAGCCATCGCAGCGGTCCGCTCGCGTTGCTCGAGCGGGTCACACTCGCCCCCGACGCGATCGGCAAGGCGGTGGTCGGGCTCGCCGCCCGCGACAACGTCCGCGAGGTCGCCGTGCTGAGCACGTGCAACCGCACCGAGGTGTACGCGGTCACCGAGAAGTTCCACGGCGCCTACGCCGACATCCGCGACTTCCTGTGCGATATCGGTCACCTCGCACCCGACGAGCTGCACCCGTATCTGTTCGCCCAGCACGACGATGCGGCCGTCGCCCACCTCTTCGAGGTCGCGTCCGGACTCGACTCGGCGGTCATCGGTGAGAGCGAGATCCTCGGTCAGGTCCGCCAGGCCTGGGAGATCGCCCACTCCGAAGGCGGCACCCGCGGCAGCCTGAACCTGCTGTTCCGCCACGCCCTCAGCGTCGGCAAGCGCGCCCGCACCGAAACCGGCATCGGCCGTGGCACCGCGTCGGTCAGCCACGCCGCCGTCGAGATGGCCGTCGACCAGCTCGGTGGTCTCGAGGGCAGGCGCGTGCTCGTCGTCGGCGCCGGCACCATGGGCGAAGGTGTCGCGGTGGCGTTGCACCGCGCCGGAGCGGGCCAGATCCTCGTCGCCAACCGTTCGGCCGACCGCG
The DNA here is from genome assembly GCA_963776935.1 of Ilumatobacteraceae bacterium. Classification (GTDB taxonomy): domain Bacteria; phylum Actinomycetota; class Acidimicrobiia; order Acidimicrobiales; family Ilumatobacteraceae; genus JALOLG01. Next base: position 205,867 of record CAVZOP010000008.1, read on the forward strand.
GATCGGAGCTCGCCGATCGCGTGGGTGGGGTGGCGATCGGGTTCGACCGCCTCGGCGCTGCGTTCGCCGACGCCGATGTGGTGCTCACGTGCACGGGTGCCGGCGAGCCGATCGTCACCGCCGACTTCCTCGCCAGCGCGCGACCGACCGCACGTCCATTGCTGATCGTCGACATCGCCGTACCCCGCGACGTCGAAGCGTCCGTCAGCGGGTTGCCGAACGTGCAGATCCTCGACCTCGACGACCTGCGCGACTGGGCCGACCGCGGCCGGTCCCACCGCATGGTGGAAGCCGAACGGGTCCGCGAGATCGTCCGCGAGGAGGTCGAGCGATTCAGCCAGCACGTGACCGCGCTCCAAGCAGCTCCGCTCGTCACCGCCATGCGGGAGCACGCCGAGACCGTCCGTGCCGCCGAGCTCGAGCGGTTCACGTCGCGACTGGCCGACCTCGACGACGCGGAACGTGACGCCGTCGACGCGCTCACGCGCGGCATCATCGCCAAGCTCCTGCACCAGCCATCGCTGCGGCTCAAGGAGCAGGCCGGCACGCCGCAAGGCGAGCGCAACGCCGCCGCCGTGGTCGACCTGTTCGACCTCGGTTGAACCGGCCGTCGGCGCGATGAGGCCGCTGCGACTCGCCACACGCGGGAGCGCCCAGGCGACGACGCAAGCCGAACACGTCGCCGCCGACCTGCGCCGCGACCGGCATCGATGTCGAGCTCACGTTCGTCGAGACGAGTGGAGACGCGCTCCAGCATGTGCCGCTCCACTCGATCGGCGGCCAGGGTGTGTTCGTGAAGGAGGTCCAGCTGGCGGTGCTCGATGGCCGCGCCGACCTGGCGGTGCACTCGGCGAAGGATCTCCGATCGACGCCCGAGCACGGGCTCTTGCTGGCGGCGTTCTGCGAACGGCGCACGGCAGCTGACGCGCTCGTCGGCAGCCGCCTCGTCGACATGGCGGCGGGCGCCACGGTCGCCACCGGGTCGGTGCGCCGGCGTCGCCAGATCGGGCGCGCCCGGCCCGACCTCCAGTTCGAGGAGCTGCGGGGGAACATCCAGACACGACTGACGAAGATCCCGGTCGACGGGGCGATCGTGATGGCGGTGGCCGCCCTCGAGATCCTCGACATGACCGACCGGATCGCCGAGATCCTCGACCCCGCCGAGTTCGTGCCGGCCGTCGGGCAGGGATGCGTCGCCGTCGAGTGTCGCGCCGACGACGCTGACGTCGCCGTCGCGCTCGCCGGCATCGACCACGCCGCGACCCGGCGCGAGGTCCAGATCGAGCGGGCGTTCCTGTCCGAGCTCGGATCGGGCTGCTCGCTGCCGGTCGGCGCCTACGTCGACGCCCTCAAGCTGCACACGTTTCTCGCCAGTGAGGTGTCGAGCATCATCGTCTCCGAGACGATCGAGCTCACCGGCGACCCTGAAGAGGACATCGAGATCGCCCGTCGGGCGGCACGCGATGCCCACGAGGTCGTGTCCGACACGTGATGGCGCCACCGTCCGGATCGCCGCTCCGCGGCCGGACGATCGTCACGACGCGCGACCAGCCGGGCGCACTCGATGCACTGCTCGTCGAGCTCGGTGCCGACGTCGTGCACATGCCGCTGATCGAGATCGCCGATGCATCCGACGGCGGCGCGGCGCTGGCCGACGCGCTTCGGCGGATCGACACGTTCGACTGGGTCGTCGTGACGTCGCGGCACGGCGCCGACCGTGTCGCCGAGGCAGCGCGCGACTCGCCGATCCGCCTGGCCGCGGTGGGGACGGCGACTGCCGACGTGCTGGCCGTGCGGACGGGGCGGCCGGTCGATCTCGTCCCCACCGTGCAGCGCGCGAGCGCGCTCGTCGAGGACTTCCCGGATGGCCCATGGTCGGTCCTCGTCGCCCAGGCCGATCGCGCCGCCGACACGGTCGCCGCCGGTCTGCGCGACCGCGGCTGCGACGTGGTCGTCTGCGCCGCCTACTCCACCCGGTTGCGGGTGCCGTCCGACGCCGAGACGGCGACCGCCCTCGGTGCGGACGCGGTCGCGTTCGCGTCGGGATCGGCGGTCGAGGCGTGGGTCGAGGCGATCGGCACGCGCACGCCGCCGGTCGTGTGCGTGATCGGGCCGACGACCGAGTCGGCTGCGACGCGATCCGGCCTCAAGGTCAGCGCCGTTGCTGCCGATCACACCGTGCAAGGTCTCGCCCGCGCGCTCACCGAGCTGCTCGCCGGCGATTCGTAGACTCGTCACGTCATCCAGCGCCAGAAAAGCAACATGAGCACCAAGTACCGCCGAGCTCACCGTCGCCGCCGTCGCGTCGGCGCGTCCGCGATCGGCCTCGCCGCGCTGCTCGGTGCGCTCGCATTGCCGGTCGGCGCTGACGGAGCACCCGGTGGCCCCACTCGGCGCGACCTGCCCGTCGGGTCACTGGCGAACGCGAGAGCGTTCACGGTCGAGGGTGGTCACCCGTCGATCTCCGGTGACGGCAGATGGATCGTGTTCGAGGGCCGCGCACCGGACGGGACGCGGTCGACCGTCTATCGCACCGACCGCTCGTCGGGCGAGACCATCGAGCTGTCGCACGTGCCGGAGGACGTACGGCCAGGCGACACGGTCACGCCCGTCATCAGCTCCGACGGCTGCGTCGTCGTGGTCCAGACCCAGCTCGCCCTCGACCTGTTCCGCGACGACAACAACGACGAGCGCTGGGACGTCTATCGCCTCGTCGTTCCCGAGTGCGAAGGTCAGTTCGACGCGTGGGAATTGGTGTCCGTCTCCCCGCACACCGGAACCGCCCGTGACGACGTGGTCGTCGAGTACCCGCCGACCGTGTCCGGCAGCGGTGCAGTCGTGGCGTTCACCAATCCGGCCGAAGACGCACCCGACGGCGTCACCACGATCACGGTCGTCGATCTGACGGTGCCGGTCGGCGATCCCCGCCGCAGCCAGCCGGTCGCCGGTGTGCCGATCGAAGCGCCCAACTCGATCTTCCGCTACCGCGGCGCAGCCCAGCCGGCGATCTCGGCGAACGGTCGTCAACTGGCGTTCCGGTCCGACTCGTCGGCGTCGGACCCGTTGCCCGGCTGGGGGGCGGGACCCGTGCCAGGTGGCTTCGCGACGTCGCAGGTGTACGTCTGGGACCGTGGCGACCCGGATCGCTTCACCGCCGTCGAACTGGTCTCCGGTCGCAACGGCGTGCCGAGCGCGGCCGGTGCCGAGGACCCGGCGATCTCCGAGGATGGTCGGATCGTCGTGTTCACGTCGATCGACCGCAGCCTCGTCGATGCCACCTTCCCGCCGTGCGTCGGCGACTGTCCGAGCCAGATCTTCCGGTTCGACCGCGACACCGACGCCAACGGCGTGTTCGACGAGCCGCCGCGAGGGATCCCGCTGACGATCGTGTCGGCGGTCGATGCCGGCGTCGGCAGCCGGCCGCGGCAGCCGGCCGCGGGCAACCTGGCGTCGTGGTCGCCGTCCGTCAACACCGACGGCAGTCAGGTCGTGTTCGTCACCGATGCGTCGAACCTGTTGCCGACGAGGGCCGGCGGCGGCGGTGAGACGACCGACGGCGACATCGTCGTCGCCGAGGTGCTGTTGGGACAGCTTCGGCGAGCCACCGGCAACCCGGCGACCGGGACGATCCCCGGCGCCCACGACAATCCCGTCCTGTCGGACACCGGTCGGGTGGTCGCCTTCGACTCGGTGATCGCCGGGCGCGTCGCCGGCGACCAGTCGCTCGTCGGCCGTCACGTCGTGACGATCACGTCGCAGCCGGCGGTGTCGATGGCGGCCGCCGACTTCGGCACGGTGCTCGTCGGCTGGGAGAGCGAAGAGATCTACGTGTCGGTGCTCAACGACGGACCCGGCGCCTTCCGGCCGGCGGTCGTCACGAGCACGTCACCGAACTTCCGCGTCACGGGCGGGACGTGCCGGCGAGGTGTCATCGTTCCCGCCGGTGGTAGCTGCACCGTGTATCTCACGTTCAACGCGACCGAACCGATCGTGTTCGCCGGCGCGCTGACCGTGTCGGAGGTGGGTGACGACCCGATCTCGGTCACGTCGTCCGTACGCGGTGTCGGTGGCGAGCCGACGCTCCAGGCCAACCCGCCCGGGCTCGACCTGCACTCCAGCGTCGTCAACGGCATCGGCGACCGCCGGACACTGGACGTCAGGAACGTGTCGTTCATCCCGACGTCGATCGCATCGATCCGGCTCGGCGGCAACAACCCGGGCGATTTCGCGATCGTCGGCCAGAGCTGCACGAACCGGGCCCTGAACCCCGACGCCAGTTGCAGCGTCGAGGTCGAGTTCCGACCGCTGGCGTCCGGGCGTCGGAGCGCGCTCGTGCTGCTGCAGACGCCGACCGGCGAGTACACGTCGGCGATCGTCTCCGGCGAAGCCTCGTACACGCCCGAGATCGCGACCGCCGCGACGTCGGTGCAAGTCGGTGGCGTCCTCGGCATCGGTGGAGCCGGCTTCCCCGCGAACAGCGGCATCGTCCTACGTTTCGCCGACGGCATCCGCCCGTTCGCCATCGCCACGACCAACGAGAGCGGGATCTTCCTCATCGAGGTCGAGGTCCCGGTCACCGAGGGTGCCGGTGAGCGAGTGCTGATCGCATCGAGCCCCGACCAGGTGGCCGCCTCGACCAACGTGCTCGTCGTGCGCCCGCCGAGCTCGATGCCCGGCGTCCCCGGCTACGGCCTCGGCTGAGCGCAGCGAGTCCGCCTCGGCGCGAACCGATCTCATGAAGTTTCGGCGTCCCGACGGCGCTGAAACCTCATGAGAGGGGTGGGTCAGTTGGCGGGGCGCATCTCGCCGCTGAGGAGCACGGAGATCGAGCAGCCGGTGCCGACCGTGCTGCCGGCGCCTTCGCAGGTGGCCTGGAGCACGATGGTGTCGTTGGGCTGGAAGACCAATTCGGTGACCCTCGGCTGGAACTCGTTGTTGCTCTGCAGTTGGACCAGGTTCCACTCGTAGAGGGTGTCGCTGTTCTGCAGCAGGGCGGCGGTCCCGACATCACGATTCGGGTTCTGGATGACCAGGTCGGTGAGCGCGAAGACGGAGCCGGCGGGGATGCTGAAACCCTGCGAGCCGGTCTGTCCGATGGCGACGTCGACGTGGATCCGCGTCGTGAACGGCACGCCCTCGTCGACCAGAGCGGGAGGGAGGGTCGATTCGACCACAGGGACGGCGGTGTCGTTCTCGGGCGGCAGCGACGTCGGAGTGGCCGATGTGTCGATCTCGGCGAGCCGGTCGTCGACCGCCTGCTCCGCGGCGTCGCGGATCTCGGGCCGCACGACGTTGACCCACGCCAGCGCCGCCGCCGCCACCACGGCCGCGGCGACGAGGGCGCGACCGACGAAGCGAGCCGAGATCGACGGCTGCTGGATCAGGGCGGCATGCCCGATCGCCGGGTCGTGATCCTGCTCGGTCGCCTCGATCTCGAAGTCGAGCTGACGTTCGCTGCGCCGGAACAGGCCGCTCTCGGCCTTCAGCCGCAGTCGTACGAGGCTCTGTGAACCGGACGCGACCCCGACCGCCGGCGGGTCGAACGACCCGTCGACACGCTCGGTGCGGTCGACGAGGTGCAACCGGCAACTCGCCAGGTTGTTGCCATGGTTCTCGACCATGAACTCGTACGTCGCGCGCCGCCGGCCGCGCCGTAGCGGTTGCAACATCGTGATCCGGCGATCGTCGAACGACTGCACGTCGAGCACCGTCTCGGCCACGATCGCCTCGTCGGGCTGCTGCTGTGGAAGCACCCTGACGGCGGCCGGTGTCGGCCCGGCGGTCGTGGTGTGGATCGCCGGCGGACGGATCACGATCTCGACCACGTCACGCGACCCTCCGAACAACGTGACGTTCGGGCGGGTCACCGTGGTCCACGCGGCCGTCAAGCCGGCGGGGATGATCGTGTACGCCTCGGTGTGCTCACCCAGGTTCTCGATCGACAGCGACAGCGATGTCGTCGAGCCCGGCCGGATCGAGATCTCGTCCTGTGCGAACCAGGCTTGTACCGACACGGCCACTGACAGTAACGGTCGCGCCCGATCCGGACCCGGCATCCCGCCGCCAGCCGCCGGACCAGGCCGGCTGTCCAGCCCGTCGTGCGACCGTCGTGGTCGAAGTGGGCCGATCGTGGTGCGCCGCGTACGATGCTGGCATGGCCGGCCACCAGCAACCTGCCGACTTCCCTGCGTCGCGTCCCCGTCGCCGGCGTCGGTCCCCGGCGCTGCGTGATCTGGTCGCCGAGAACCACGTCGCGGTGACCGATCTCGTCGCCCCACTGTTCGTACGTGAGGGGATCGACGAGCCGCGCGAGATCCTGTCGCTCCCTGGCGTGATGCAGCACACCCGCGAGAGCCTCCGCAAGGAGGTGGCCGAACTCGCCGGGCTGGGCGTGCGCGCCGTGATCCTCTTCGGGATCCCCGCCGCCAAGGACGACATCGGCTCGGGCGCCTTCGACCCGAACGGCATCGTGCAGTTGGCGCTCGCCGATCTGGTGGCCGACGTCGGTGACCACATGGTCGTGATGGCCGATCTGTGCGTCGACGAGTACACGAGCCACGGTCACTGCGGTGTGCTCGATGCGTCCGGCGGAGTCGACAACGACGCCACCCTCGAGGTCTACGCCAAGGCCGCCATCGCCCAGGCCAGGGCCGGCGCTCACGTCGTCGCGCCGAGCGGGATGATGGACGGTCAGGTCGGTGCCATCCGCACCGCGCTCGACCGTGACGGTCATCCGGACGTGGCGATCCTCGCCTACTCGGCCAAGTACGCGAGCGGCCTGTACGGACCGTTCCGCGAGGCCGTCGACGTGACGATCGTCGGCGGCGGCGATCGCAAGGGCTACCAGCAGGACTGGCGCAACGCCCGCGAGGCGCTCGTCGAGGTCGAGGCCGACATCGCCCAAGGTGCCGACATCGTGATGGTCAAGCCGGCGCTCGCCTACCTCGACGTGATCCGCGCCGTGCGCGAACGGGTCGACGTGCCGGTCGCCGCCTACCACGTCAGCGGCGAGTACTCGATGATCAAGGCCGCCGCGGCCAACGGGTGGATCGACCACGACACCGTCGCTCTCGAGCACCTCACGGCCATCAAGCGGGCGGGTGCCGACATCGTGCTGACCTACCTCACCCGCTGGTTCGCCGAGCACTCCGCATCCGGCGGACTCGCGTGATCGGCAACGTCACGCGCTTGTGATCCCGTTCTGCGATCCCGACCGCTGCGTGGCCGCCGGGTGCACTCCGACGGTCTGCACCGGCGCCGGGTTGCCCTCCAACGACGTCATGTTCGAGCGGTCGTCGGCCGTCATCCCGGGCGGCGTGAACTCGTCGATCCGGGCGTTCCGGTCGGTGGGCGGCCGGCCGTACACGGTGGCTCGCGCCGAAGGTGCGCACCTGTGGGACGTCGAGGGGACCCGCTACATCGACCTCGTCCAGAGCTACGGCGCCGTCATCCTCGGACACGCCCATCCTGCGATCACCGCCGCAGTCACGGCCGCCGTCCGTGACGGCACGTCGTACGGCGCACCGACACCGCGCGAGATGAAGCTGGCCGAGGCGATCGCCGAGCTCGTGCCGAGCTGCGAGCAGGTCCGGTTCATGAACTCGGGGACGGAGGCCACGAGCACCGCCGTCCGCCTGGCGCGCGGCTACACCGGCCGCGATCGGATCGTGATCTTCCACGGCAACTTCCACGGCGCAACCGACGCGCTGCTCGCCGCCGGCGGCAGTGGACTCGCCACGCTCGGGACTCCCCGGCACGGCGGGAGTCCCCGCGGGCGCGGTCGCCGAGACGCTCGTCGTCCCGTACAACGTGGTGCCGGTGCTCGACTCCGACGTGGCGGCGGTGTTCGTCGAACCGGTCGCCGCCAACATGGGAGTGATCGCGCCGGAGCCGGGGTTCCTCGAGGGGCTTCGGGCGGAGTGCGACCGGGTCGGTGCGGTGCTCGTGTTCGACGAGGTCATCACCGGGTTCCGCATCGGCCCCGGCGGCGCCCAGGCCAAGTACGACGTGCTGCCCGACCTCACGACGTTCGGCAAGATCATCGGCGGCGGTCTGCCGGTCGGGGCGGTCGGTGGTCGGCGCGAGCTGATGGAGACGCTGTCGCCGCTCGGCCCGGTGTTCCACGCCGGCACGCTGTCGGGCAACCCGATCGCCACGGCCGCCGGCCTGGCCGCCCTCGACCAGCTCACGCCCGACACCTACATCGAGTTGATGGCCAGGGCCCGCCATCTCGCCGCGCTGCTGCGCGACGCCTGCAGCAGCGCCGGGTTCGCCGCCCAGTTCCCCGTCGTCGGCACGCTCGTCGGGATGGTCTGCGGCGACGTCCCCCGCCCCATCGACTTCGCCGGCGCCAAGCGCACCGACGAGGCCGCCTACGGCCGGTTCTTCCACGCCATGCTCCGCAACGGTGTCGCGCTGGCCCCCGGCGCCTACGAGGCGATCTTCGTCGGCGTCGCCCACACCGACGACGTCCTCGACGAGATCGCCGCCGCCGCCCACCGCGCCGCGTCCGTTCTGTCTGCCTGAGACGAGCCGGCGGGCAATCTGAGGCAGACAGTTCCCGGGTGCTCACCTGAACTGTCTGCTCGAGACGAGCCGGCGGGCAATCTGAGGCAGACAGAACGGTGGGGTGGGGTGGCGGTAGCGTTTTGGGCGCATGCGGCAGATCTTCACGGTGCGCTTCTTCGCTGCCGTCGGGGCGTTGCTGGGCCTCTTCGTGTTGCTCACGGCGCTGTTCCGGGGTGGCGACTCGGTGGCCGAGTTCGTCGAGCAGGAGCCGATGGAGCGTCGGATCGACCTCGTCGCCCTCGTGTTCTCGACCACGTCCGAGAACTTCGCGATCGGCGAGGACGGTTTCACGACCGGGTCGATCGACCTCGTGCTCGACCAGGAGCGGACGATGCGGATCCTCCCGGGCACGGCGGGCGAGGTGAACTGCGCGGCGCTCGACGAGATCGCCAAGTGCGCAGTGGTCGCCGACCTGCTCGGCGACGGTGTGGTGTGGTTCGCGATCGTGCCGCTCGCCACGAGTCAAACGGTGTCGCTGCCTGCCATCGCGTCGCTCGAGGACGGTTTCGCAACGCTGACCAACGGATGGCAACTGCCGTACGCGCCGATTCTCGAACGGCAGTGCTCGCGCGACTACGAGTCGTTCGCGGCGTTCCAGGAGGATCTCGGTGTCGCGTTCGTGTCGATCTATCGACTCAACGACGGCGAGATCACTGACGTCGTCTGTACGCGGTAGCCACCGGGAGGAGCAGCAGCGGCAACACCGCGAAGGCGGCCATCGCCCAGCGCAGCCCGGCCCGGTCGGCGAGCACGCCGATCGCCACGACGATGCCGAAGCTGGCGGTCTCCAGCGCCTCCACGATGACCTTGGTCGCGCCTTCGCGGCCGGGGTTGGCGCGCAGCACCGTCGTCTGCAGCGCCAGCCACGTCGCCATCAGCAGGCCCGAGTGCACGACACCGACGGGAACGAGGACCCAGCCGGGCCCGATCGCGGCGACCGCCATCACCGCCGACAGGCCCAACGCCGACACGGTCAGCAGTGTCGCCATCGGCGTGCGGGCGATGACACCCGGCAACGCCGTGAGCGACACGAGCCCGCCCGCCACGAACGTCGCCCCGAGCAACGCCGCGCCCGTGGAGCTGAAGCCCTCTTGGACCTCGGCGAAGGCGAGCACCGTCGCAAGGTATGCCTCGTCGAGCGGCATCGTCGCCGCGGCGGCGAGCGCCACCAGCCACACCCCAGCCTGACGATGGACCGGGACGAGCCGCTCGCCGACGTCGGCGACCGCCACGACCGGCTCGGGGAACTGCAACCGGCTCAGCACGATGCCGTACAGCGCCACGAGGACGGCGACGGCGAAGAACAGTGGTCGCCAACCGAGCCCGACCGCTCTGGTCGCCGCCACGATCACCGGACCGGCGGCATCGCCGGCGACGGCGTAGATGTTGGAGCGCGCGAGTACCCGTTCGAGTTGGTGTCCGACACCGGCGGCCGCGAGAGCGTTGGCGATGCTGATCTCGCCGCCGTGGACGAGCATCGTCGCGCCGGTCGCGTCGAGGAACGCCCCGACGAGCAGCCAGGGCGCGGACTGGGCGGCACCGATGATCGCCAGCGACGCCGCGAGCACCATCGCGCCCGTCCACGTGACGGTCTTGCGGCTCTTGCCGTCGGACCGGGCGACGGCCAACACGCCGAACAGGCCACCGCAGCCATAGGCGACGAACATCGCGCCGGCGACGCCGTAGCCGATGCCGAGATCGCTGCGGAACTGTTCGACGGATGCGGGTGCAAGGAATCCGGTCGTCTCGTCGACGAGGCGGACGATCAGGAGGAAGGCGACCGTCGTGCGGATCGCGCGGTTCAACGCAGTGAGTCAATGCCAGGGCATCACGCCACGTTAGTGGCGACCGGCTCGTGCCGAAGGCTTCGCGGATCGGTCACGTGTTGATGAGCGCGGCCGCGGCCGCCAGCCCCGAGTTGAAGGCGCCCTCGACCTTCGGTCCGGCGAACGCGTCACCGGCGACGACGAGCGATCCTTCCGGCGCGACCCAGCACGGCTCGGGCCATGGCACCCGAGGGGTCGCGAACCGCCAACGTTTCACCTGGGTGTCGACGAGACGAGCTGGGCCCAACCACGGTCCGGCGGCTTCGACCAGCGCGTCGTGCACCGCCGCTCGGTCGTGGTCCCAGTGCTCCAGGCTCCAGGCCGGCCCGGCGTGCAACGTGACTGCCGGAACGGCGCTGACGCCCTTGGCGCAGTTGTCGGCCACGAACGAGAAGATGCCGTCAGGCTGCTGCACGCCACCGGGTGGTGGCACGGCGCTGGGGCCCTCGAGCACGGCGAGGAGCGCGATCGTGCGGTCGTAGTCGTCGGCCACCAGCTCCCGCGGCAGGTCGACTCCGGCCTCGAAGAGCAGCGAGAACGTCTGCGGGAGCGGGCACGTCGAGATCACCGCGTCCGCTGCGTGAACGGTGCCGTCGTCGACGACGACCTCCCACCCGCTCCGGCCGGTACCGGCGCGGCGGATCGCGAACACCATCGCACCGCACCGCACGTCGAGACCGACCGCCATGTGCTTGGCGATCGAACTCATCCCACGCGTGCCGATGTACCGCGGGAACCCGTCGCCGTCCGGTGTGAAGCCGTGGCACCACACCCGCACGATGCCGTCGGCCTGCCACGCCGCCACCCGCGCTGCCAACGCGTCGCCGCGAACGGTGAAGAACTGGGCGCCGTGATCGAGCGTCGCGTCGCCGATCCGCCGCGTCGCCATGCGCCCCCCGGGCGACCGCCCCTTGTCGAGGACGAGGACCTCGTGGCCGCGCGCAGCCAGCGAGTGCGCGGCGGTCAGTCCGGCGAGCCCGGCTCCGACGACGACGATGCGCACCCGGTCAGCTTGCCGCGGCCGCGCTCCGCCCGTCGGCATCGGCCTGCTGGCGGTGTGCGGTCTCGGCGCGTTCCAGGAAGTCGAGCAGCAAACGGTTGTAGGTCGAGGCGTGCTCGATCATCACACCGTGTGCGGCGCCGCTGATCACCACCAACTCGGCGGTGGGGATCAACTCGGCGAGCTCCTCGCTGTCGCCGCGCGGCGTCAGGATGTCCTGGTTGCCGACCACGACGAGGGTGGGGATCGTGATGCTCACCAGGTGGTCGGCCATCGAGTCGTCGACGGCCAGGATCGCGTCGCACTGCGCCGCGAACGCGTGGGCGGGACGCGTGAACGCCAACGGACCCATCCAGCCGATCGCCGGCCACAACCGCCGGAACGACCGCGGGCCGATCACCCACCGGGCGGCCTCCTTCGTCATCGACGCCATGCCAGTGGTGCGCGCCGTGTGGGCCCAGCCGCCGATCAACTCGCGCCGCCAGGGGTGGTTGCGGCACGACGTGCAGGTCAACGTCAACGAGCGGGCCCGTTCGGGATGCTTGAGGGCGACGAACTGGGCAATCGCTCCGCCCATCGACGCCCCGACGATGTGCGCCGATTCGATCCCGGCGTCGTCGAGCACGGCCATCGCGTCGTCGGCCATCTGCTCGAGCGAGTACGGCCCATGCGGCTTGTCGCTGCGCCCGGCTCCACGATTGTCGAGCGCCACCGTGCGATACCGGGAGGCAAGCGCCAGACGTTGGAGCGTCCACCCGTGCTTGTCGGCACCGAGGCCCTGGATGAGCAGCACCGGCGGCCCACCGCGGCGGCCGGTCGTCTCGTAGTGGAGGCGGACGCCGTCGGCAGCGCGTGCGTAGGCCATGTCAGCTGCCGCCCATGCCGCTCAGCGGCAACCAGTCGAGCGGCGTACCGGTGACCGGACCGCCGAGCTCGTCGAGCAGTTGCTGGATCACCGACTCGAGTGCGTCGGCGAGCTCGAGCTCGGCGAGCGGCCCCCGGCGAGCCCGATTGGGGCGGACCTCGGGGCCGATCTCGACGCGGGCGCCGCGCAGGAACGGGGCACTGGCGGTGGCTGCGGGGAACACTTTGGTACCGGCTGCAACAGCGGCTCCGACGAGTCGGTGGTCGATGTGGCCAACGGCCCGCGGGTGCGTGGTGGGCCCGGCACCCATCACGACGAGCTGGCCGGCGCGCAGCGCGCCGGTGATCTCGTCGGCCCGCGCCAACAACCCGCCGAGTCGCTGCATGACCGGGCCGATCGGCGCGATGTCGGGTCGTCCGACGAAGCGAACCGGCCGGCCCACGGCGCCGCCGATCGACAGCGCCGCGAACACGGGTGCCAGCGCGAACCGGCGGGCACTGACGACGATCAGTGCACCGTCGCGCTTCGGAAGACGACCGTGACCGTTGACGGCGACGTTCCAGCGCAGGTGGGACACCGACCAGACCCGGGCAACGAAGTCGGGGTCGCGGCCCCAGTCGTCGACCATGTGACGCGACGAGTCCACCACGTGCTCCAGCGTGCTCCGCGCCCCGCCGGCGAGCGAGCTGGCGGCCCGGCGGGCCGGCAGGCTGATGACGTCGGCGAGACGGTCCATCACGCGACCTCCACTCGCGCCGGTGTGTGCACGACGCTCGGCCAGCTGTAGAGCTTGTCGATGACCTCGCGCGTGGTGTTGGTCGGCGCGACCCCGAGCACTTCCATCGCCCGCCCGCCGTCGGCAAGGCGTCCACGGTGCATCAGCTCGAGCACGTGATCAGGGATCGGGGCGCCGGCGAAGTAGGAGAGCGTCCGGGCGATGACCCAGTCGGGACCGAGCAACGGCACCGGCACCCGACGGCCGCGGCGGATCGCGTGGAACGCGGTGATCGCGCCAGGAGCGACGACGTTGACCGGTTCGGCGAGTCGGATACGAGCGGCGGCGACGAAGGCGGCGGCCACGTCGATCTCCTGCACGACCGCGAACGGTGGATCGGCCAGGGCGCTGAACGGCACCGCCTGCATGCGGAGGTAACGCCCGAGTGGGCTCGGCACGTGCGGGCCGATCACCGGCGCGAACCGCAGCGCACCGACGGCCACGCCGATCCGATCGCCGATCGTCGTCGCCGTGCTCTCGATCCCGGCGAGCATCTTGCCGAAGCCGGTGGTCGGGTTGATCCGTGCCGATTCGTCCGGCCGGCTGACCGAGCCGCGCGCCCGCCCGTAGATCTCGATGCCGCTGCGCACCACGATCGACTCCAGCGACCGGCATTCGGCCGCGGCGCCGAGGATCGACGTCGCCGCGTCATCCGTGAGCAGCCGGGCCCGCTCGGGGTTGGCCCGCGAGTGCGGCTCCCAGACGGCGAGGTGCACCAGGACGTGCGGATCGAACTTGGTCACGACGTCGACGACGCGGTCGTGGTCCCCGGGAGCGATACGGTGGAACAAGGTTCGGCGGAGTCGTCGCCTGGGCGGATCACCGTCGATGCCCTCGAGCGATTCCACCCAGGGCTCGTTTTCGAGCAGACTGGCGACACGCGAGCCGATCTCACCGCCCATCCCGCTGATGAGCACTCGCTGCCCAACCACCGCCATGCACAACGACGTTACCCCGCTCCAGCGCTCGAAGACGCCACTTTCTGTGGCATTGTCCGGACTTTTCCTGATCGGTCTCGTGTCCATCGGGGTCGTGGTGTCGGGCGCATCGTCCCCGATCGACCCGGCCCGGTCCGTGTCGGCGGCGACGCCGGGCGACGAGCTCGAGATCGTGTCGGGTGGCGCGCAGGCCGTGTCGCCGGCCGAGCGGATCGCGCCGCCCGGGCTCCGGTTCCCGATGGACCCGCTGCCCAAGTGCATCGTCGGCAACAACTTCGGCGCCATGAGCAAGCTCTACGGCGCCGGCGCCCATGAAGGCGTCGACATCGCGGGCACGCTCGGCCAGCACGTGTTCGCCGTGGAGGACGGCGTGCTGACCAGGCAGTACCTCGACACGAGCGCGGCCGGCTTCGGTTGGGAGCTGCAAGCGACCGTGGGTGACGGGCGTTACCGCTACTACCACCTGTCCGGTTTCGCCGACGGGCTCACCACCGGCGACACGGTCGTCGCCGGCCAGTTGATCGGCTACGTCGGCGACACGGGCAACCCGGGCGCCGGCAACTACCACCTGCACTTCGAGGTACGGCCCGGGAACGTGCCGGTCGACCCCGTGCCGCTGCTCTCGATCCCCACCACCTGCCAGGTGCTCCCCAAGCCCTGATCTCCCCGTTCTGTCTGCTTCAGATTACGCCCAGCGCCGTCTGAGGCAGACAGAACGGCGGGGGTGAGGGTGAGGGTGAGGCGGGGTCAGCGGAGGCTGGTGGCCATCATCACGACGTTGCGGGCGAACGGGTCGAGCTGGCGACCCGTCAGGCGCTCGGTGACGGCGATCGCCTTGGTGTCGTCGTCGACGAGGTCGGCCCAGCGGATGTAGCCGCCCATGATGCCGACCAGCCGGTCGCCGAGCTCCTCGCCGTGCACGATCAGCTTGGCGCCGGCCTTCATCAGGTCGTCGATCTCGCGGTAGAAGCTGCGCAACCACGGTTCGAGGTCGTCGGCCTTGAACGGCCGGTGACGGTAGGGCATCGTGAGCTCGTCGTAGTTGTGCAGGTTGTGGGGGGCCTGGATGATCGAGATCACGTAGTTGAAGCCGTTCTCACGGATCCAGATGATCTCCTCCTGACGGCGCACCCGGCGATGGCTGTCGCCGTACCCACCGGGTCGCTCGCAGATGGCGAGCTTGTCCTTCAGGATCCACGTGAAGTGACGCGGGGTGATACCGAGCGCCCACTTGCCCCTCAGTTTTGGCGGCATTTCGGTATGCGTCCTGTCGGCAGATCGCTGGTCATCCCAGGGTGCGAGCCTACCGGGCGGGAGCGACTACTCGGAGCCGCTGGCCGGAACGTTCCACACGCCGCCCACCCGTCAGCTCGCAGGCGAGGCGAGCCCCCGTGGCGACCGCCAGCACCCGCTCGACCGCCGCCGAATCGGGCGGATAGCCGTCCGATGCCAGCCACCGCCGCACGGCTCGGCTGGCGAGCGCGGGGTGGGCGGCGGCCAACTGGCGAGCGTCGGTCGGATCGACCTCGGCCGCCAGTGCGTCGAGCAGATCGAGGTCGTGACGGAGGACGTCGGCGGTGCGGGCGAGCACGTCGACGGGGTCGCGCTGGGCGATGTCGGCGAGCAACGGGAGCGCTTCGTGGCGGATGCGGTTACGGCGGAACGCCGGATCGGCGTTCGTCGGGTCGGTGGCGACGGCGAGCCCGAGCGCGTCGCACAGGCCCACCGTCTCGTGGCGGCGCAGGGCGAGCAACGGCTTCGTCGGCCCCGGCGCCATGGCACTGAGCCCGTCGAGGCCGGCGCCGCGCAGGAGGTTGAGCAACACCGTCTCCGCCTGGTCGTCGGCAGTGTGGCCGGTCAGCACGCCATCGGGGAGCGCGTCGTAGCGCGCCCGCCGCAACCGGGCCTCGAGGTTCGGCCCGGGCGCGACCTCGACGCGATGGATCACGCAGGCGACGCCGAGCGACGCCGCGGTCTCGCGAGCGGAGACGGCGTCGGCAGCGGAGCCGGCCCGAACACCGTGATCGACGTGGTGGGCCGTGACGTCGCAACCGGCCGCGATCGCCAGGGCCACGAGCGCGGTCGAATCGGCACCGCCCGAGAGAGCGCACGCGACGCGCGTGCCGCCGGGCGGGAACGTGCAGCGTGCGAGAAGGTCGGCTCGCTGGTCGAGGAGGTCGGAGGTCGGGTTCAGAGTTCGCTCTCGCGGTGGCGCTTGCCCGGGTAGCGCTGCGACGAGACGCTCTTGAGATACCCGGCGACAAGGCCCAGCACCGAGAGCACGCCGACGACCGCGAGGACGACGCCGATCCACCAGAACCAGATCTCGGCTGCGAGCATTGGCGACAGCGTAGCGAGGGGGATTCTCGGGCCGCGAGTTTGCGTGACACGTGATCGACGGCGGCCGGACAGGTCACGATCCGCCCGGGTACGTGTGGCCACGGTAGGTTCGTGCCTGCCGCGAAGGGGAGGTGGCGATGGGGAACTACACACAGGTGCTCGACACGCTCGAGCGCGAACTGCAAGGCGTCAGCGACGTGTTCGCGAGCCTCTCCGACGAGGAGTGGGCGAGGGACACACTGCTCGAACCGTTCCAACCCGATCGGCCGCGCTGGACGGTCTTCGAGCTGGCCGGGCACATGGACATCTCGATCGGGCTCACCCGCATGCTGATCGCCAGCCAGGAAGACGGCCAGCCGGGGCGGGACCAGATCAGCTTCTTCATCTTCCCGCGCTCCGAGGTCGCGCCCGGCGTCTACGACTACGC
Organism: Ilumatobacteraceae bacterium; assembly: GCA_963776935.1. Classification (GTDB taxonomy): domain Bacteria; phylum Actinomycetota; class Acidimicrobiia; order Acidimicrobiales; family Ilumatobacteraceae; genus JALOLG01. The sequence goes on from CAVZOP010000008.1 coordinate 222,606, forward strand.
CTACACGATGGTGGCGGGCAAGACGCCCGCCGAGATGCCGGCGGTTCTCGCCGAGACGTTCACCAAGTCGATCTCGGAGTCGCGTGCGCTACCACCCGACACGGTCGGGTCCGGCTACTACACGCTGATGCGCCTCGACGAGTTCGTCACCAGCCGAGTGGTCGAGGCGGTAGTGCACGGGATCGACCTGACCGACGCGACGGGACGCGAGTGCATCGCCACCCCGGAGGGGATCGCGGTCACGGCGGGCATCCTCGACGAGTTGCTGGCCCGGCGCACTGTTGCCGGTCGACCGGCCGATCTCGGCGACGACCTGGCGTGGATCCGGGCCGCCTCGGGTCGGGCCACCCACAGCGACCCGCGCCTGCCGCTCCTGGGTTGAGTGTGCGATGGCGGCCCACTACAAGGCACCCGGTTGGTTCACCCGGAACGTCTTCAACCGATTCGTCGCCTTCCTGACCCGCCGCGGTGTCAGCGTCGCCGGCTCACGCGTCCTCGCCGTCAAGGGGCGTACGAGCGGCGAGTGGCGCACGGTCCCGGTCAACCTGCTCGAGCTCGATGGTCGGCGCTACTTGGTCTCGCCGCGCGGTGAGGGCCAATGGGTCCGCAACCTCAGGGCCGCTGGCACCGGCGAGTTGCGGGTGGGCAAGAAGATCGAGGCGTTCGGCGGCCGCGAGCTCGCCGACGACGAGAAGGTCCCCGTGCTCCGCGCCTACCTGAAGCGCTGGAAGTTCGAGGTCGGCGCCTTCTTCGACGGGGTTGGCCCCGACTCCACCGACGAACAACTCCTCGCCATCGCGCCCCGCCATCCCGCGTTCGAAGTCGAGTCTGATTGAGTCGGCTCACCCTGCGTTGGCTCGTGGCACGTTTGGTCGCCGACTCGGTCTGATTGATTCGACGCACGTTCGACAGCCAGCGCCATCGCCTCCCGTTTCGTAGACTCGCCCGGCATGGCTGGGCACCGCGAGCCCCGTTATCGCGTGCTCGGACCACTCGCCGTGTCGGGCAGCGATGGCATCCCCGTCGCGCTGCGCGGCGATCTGCAGCGACGCTTCGTCGCCGCCCTCCTCCTGCACGTCAACCGCCCGCTCTCGACCGACGCCGTCGCCGAACTGCTGTGGGGTGATGCGCTCCCCCACGACACGGCCGGTGCGGTGCAGACCCACGCGTCCCGACTTCGGCGCGTCCTCCCACCCGACGCACTCGTCTACGGCGAGGGCGGCTACTGCCTCGACATGTCGGACGACGATCTCGACAGCGACCGATTCGACCGGATGGTGACCGAGGGGATCCAGGCCCGCTACGCCAAGCCCGACGAGGCGATCGAGCTGTTCGATGCCGCGCTCGCGCTGTGGCGCGGCTCGCCCTACGTGGAGTTCGTCGATTGGGATGCAGCCCACGCCGAGGCATCACGGCTCGAGGAACTGTGGTTGCTCGCCAACGAGGAGCGGTTCGACGCCCTGCTCGCCGTCGGACGCCACCAGGAGTCGCTCGCCGATCTCGTCAGCCTTGCCGCGGAGCACCCACTTCGCGACCGGACACGAGCGCTGCTGATGACCGCGCTGTATCGCGCCGGGCGCCAGCCCGAGGCGCTGCAGGCGTACGAGGAACACCGCCGCCACCTGGCAGACGAGCTGGGGCTGGACCCGTCTCCGGCGCTGCGCGACCTCGAACGCTCGATGCTCGACCACACGCTCGACGTCCCGCGCCCGCGAGAGCAGTCCATCGGTTCAACGGCGTCGGCCCTGCCTCACCCGGCCACCCGACTCATCGGCCGCGATCGACTGGCCGACGAGCTCCGCGAGATCCTTCGTCAGCGCGCGGACGGTCACCATCACCGGTCCGGGTGGTGTCGGCAAGACCCGTCTGGCCATCGAACTCGCTCACACGGTCGACGCCGAGGCGGTCGACGCCGAGTCGCCCGGTTTCGACCAGTTCGACCATGTCGCGTTCTGCGAGTTGGCGGCCGTCGGGCGCAGCGACGAGGTCGTCCCTGCCGTCGCCACCACGCTCGGCGTCGACACCAGGTCCGACGCCCCCATCGAGTCGCGGCTCGTCGAAGCGCTGCGCGGGCGGCGCGTGCTGCTCGTGCTCGACAACTGCGAGCACGTGATCGACGCCGCGGCGGCGCTCGTCGAGCGCATCGTCGCGGCGACAACCACCGTGTCGGTACTGGCGACGAGCCGCGAACGCCTCGCCGTCAGCGGCGAGCACGTGTGCGCCGTCGAGCCGCTCGACGACGCGCTCGCCGGCGAGCTGTTCGTCGAACGGTCCCGCGCCGTTCGACCCGGCTTCACGCCGAGCGAGGCCGAGGAAGCCGACGTCTTGTACATCTGCCAGCGACTCGACGGTCTGCCGTTGGCGATCGAGTTGGCGGCGGCGCGGTCGCAGGCGCTCTCGGTCCGCGAGATCGCCGACGCGCTCAGTCAGCGTTTCCGTCTGCTGACCGGGGGACGCCGCACGGCCGAACGCCACCGCTCGCTCGTCGAGACCGTGCGCTGGTCGTTCGACCTCCTCGACGATCACGAACGTGAGGTGTGCGAGCAGTTGGCGGTGTTCTCGGGCGGGGCCACCGTCGAATCCGTCGCCGGTGTGACCGGACTCGACCGCGTCGCCGCGGCCGACGTCATCGCCCGCCTCGTCGAGCGCTCACTCCTCACGGTTTCGCCCGACGCGCACGGGGCGACGCGCTTCCAGATGCTCGAGACGTTGCGCCAATACGGCATCGATCGCCTGACGGAGCGGGGCACGCTCGACGCGGTCCGGCTCGCCCATGCCCACCATTTCGTGCGAATGGCGAGCGAGCAGTACGCCGCGTTGCGCCGACCGAACGATGCCGACCGGGTGTTCGCCGCCATCGACGCCGATATCGCCAACCTCCGCGCCGCGCATGCCTGGCTGGTCGACTGCGCCGACGTCGACGCGCTGGTCGAGCTCGCCGTCTCGCTGTTCGACTTCGCGTTCCAAGCCATGCGGCCCGAGATCTTCGCCTGGGGCGAGGCGTCCCTCGACGTCATTGCGGCTGACGACCCACGTCGCGCCGAGCTCCTCGACTCGGTGTGCTACGGCCGCTGGCAGTTCGGCGATGTCGACGGCGCGTGGGCCGCACTCCGCGAGGGGTTGGCGTTGGCGGAGCCGGGCACACGTGCGCACCGGGGCCTCGTCGCCGCCAACATGAACCTGGAAGGGCGGGCGGGCAACCTCGACGTGGCGATCCCGCTCGCCATCGAAGCCGCCGCCCTTGCCGCCGCCGCCGGCGACACGGTCTGGTTCGCCGTCGAGCGGTTCCAGGAGCTGCTGTTCCGAGGGCTGGCGGGCGACGCCTCGGCCGCCGAGGATGCCGAGCGCTGGACGGTCGAGGCACAATCGGAGGGCAACTCGATCGTCTCGTGCTGGGCCCGCTACGCCGCCGGCGAGGTGCTCGCCGGCGACGATCCAGAGCGCGCCCGCCGTCACATCGACGCCGCCCTCGAGCACGCCGAGGCGAGCGGCTGCCGGTTCGTCAAGGGCGTCGCCGGCCTCACCGCGGCATCGCTCGAGGCCCGCAACGGAGACCCACGGCGTGCCGCAGCCGCCTATCGCGAGTTGCTCGATGTGTGGCAGATCGGCTCACTCGGGCCGGTCGGCGTGACCATCATGCGCGGCGTGGTGGAAGTGCTCGCGTCGGTCGGCGACGCCGAGACCGCGGCCGTCCTCCACGGTGGGGTGGCGGTGAGCGACGCTGCGCCGGCGTTCGGTCCCGATGCGTACCGCCAGTCGGCACTGAATCGCCGCCTGCGTCGCGACCTCGGAGAGAGCGCGTTCGAAGCGGCGGTCGAACGCGGCGGCCAACTCGACGATGACGAGCTCGTCGAGTTGGCCACGATCGCGCTCGGCCGCGCCGGTTCAGACACTGACCAGCACAGTCACCAGCACAGTCACCAGCACAGTCACCAGCGAGGCTGATCGCCGGCGACTCCGAGGGCCGTCTTGCCGACCACCTCGTGGGTAAACGCCACGGTGCCGGGATGGAAGCCGCCCGCCCGGACATCGCGGTAGAGACGCTCGAGCTCGCTGGTCTTGAACATCGCCTGGCCACCGGCGACGTCGACGGCGATGTCGACCACGCGCTTGGCGCCTTCGGTGGCGCGCCACTTGGCGGACAGGATCTGCATCGCCCAGCGCTCGCCGTGCTCGACACCGGCCGCGAAGTCGGCCGGCAGGCGATCGACGACCGCCCGCATCGCGTCGAGCTCGAGGTACATCTCGCTGACGCGGTGCTGGATCATCGGGTGATAGGCGAGCGAGCCGCGCGCGACCCCGATCGACGTCTTGCGCTTGGCAGCCTCGACCGCCACCTCGAAAGCCCGTTCGGCGATCCCGACGTAGACGTTGGCGATCAGGGTCAGCGGCCAGATGTTCAGCACGAAGAAGAACGGATCGGTGTTGTCTCCGGCCGGGAGCACCGCCCCGATCCGGTCGTCGGGCACGAACACGCCGTTGAGCTTGGTGTCGTGGCTCTGGGTGGCTCGCATGCCGAGCGTGTCCCACGTCGGCACGATCTCGTAGCCAGGATCGTTGCGGTCGACGAAGCCGTGGACGATGACCGGGTTGGCCGGGTCGGATGCATCCATGGCATGGACGCCGAACCGTGTCCACACCGGGCTCAGCGAGCCGAAGTGCTTGTGGCCGTAGAACTTGTAGCCGCCCTCGACGCGCTCGGCGCGCGCGGTCGACAGCGCGACCGGGACGTCATTGCCGGCCTCGGCGTGACCGGCGGCGAAGATGTGGCCGGCGGCCACGTCGTGCAGCATCCAGTCGCGGGTCGGGTCGCCCCAGCGGTGCAGCTCGGCGGCCATTCCCACCCAGTAGAAGTGCATGCTGGTGGCCAGCGCCGTGGACGGGGCGTAGCGGGCGAGGCGCCGCTGCAGCTGTCCGAGCTCGGCCAAGCTGACGTCCCAACCACCGAGGTCGGCGGGAACGGGCGCGGCCAGGTAGCCGAGCGCGGCCAGTTCCTCGAAGTCCTCGTGGAAGAACGTGTTGGTGCGGTCGTAGCCGGCCGCCCGGCCGCGGAACCGCTCCAGCAGTTCGTCGGACAGGATGGCGTCGGCAGTCGGTCGGTCGGTGATCGTCATTCGTGGGTCCTTTCATCGATGTCTCGAGGGCAGGATCCGCGCGCTCACTGGCATCGCGCTGGCGGGATGCTGACGCGGGACGCCAGCGGTTCGTGAGCAATCCCGTCCACGCTCCGACCATGACCACCACAACCCCCACCTCCGCGCTCCCGATCTCGCCTTTCGCCATCGCAGGGCTCCCGATCAGTCAGGCGGTACCCAGCCCGGCGATCACGTTCACCCCGTCGTCGGCGCTGCACGCCACCACCGAAGCCGGCGCAGCGATGGTCGCCGATGCGGAGCGCTTCGCCGAGGAATTCGCGGCGGGTGCGCTCGAGCACGATCGCGACGGCACGTTCGCGGCTGAACACCTCGAAGCGCTCCGGCACGGTCGCTTCCTCGTCGCCCCGATTCCCGTCGAGTTCGGCGGCGGGGGCGTGGCGTCGACCCACGACGTGCTCGTCGCCATGTCGAGACTCGCGCGCGGCGACGTGGCGACATCCATCGGCGTGAACATGCACCTGGCGGCGATCCTCAACATCTGCCGGCAGCGGCAGGTCGCGATCTCGCTCGCCCAGCCCGCCAAGGCGAGTGCGCTGGCCGGCGTCCTCCGTGGGATCGTTGCTGCCGACGTCGTTCTGGCGGCGGCGGTCAGCGAGCCGGCCGGGCAGGACCTCTCGCGTCCGGCGACCACTGCAGTCAAGGTCGACGGCGGCTGGGTCGTCAACGGCACCAAGCGCTTCGCCACGATGTCGTCGGCCGCGACGGCCGTCACCGTCGCCGTGACCTATCACGACTCCGCCGGATCCGAGCGGTACGGCTTCGCCATCGTGCCGGTGAACACGCCGGGCGTCGAACTGCACGACGACTGGGATGCGCTCGGGATGCGGGCATCGGCGTCAGGGTCGGTGTCGTTCCACGATGTCCGTCTCGGCCAGGACGCTGTCCGTGACGGGTTCACGACCGGCATGTACTCCGTGCCGATGCTCGACCGCTTCCTCGCGTCAGGTGCCTTCCACGCCGCGGCGTCGGTCGGGATCGCCGAGGCCGCTCACACGCGCATCGTCGCCACGTTGGCCCGACGCGCCGAACAGGTCGCCGTCGACACCCATGCGGCGATGCGGCTCTCGGAGAACGTGATCGACCTGGCGACGACGCGCGCCGTGTTCGACCGGGTCGCCACGATGATCGACCAGTACCACGCCGAGTTCCCCGCCGGCGGTGCACCGTTCGTGGCAGCCCAGGCCGTGTTCGCCGAGGTGCAGGCAGCCAAGACCCACGTCAACGACGCCGCGATGCGGATCACGGACCGGGCGTTGGCGCTCAGCGGCGGCGCCGGCTACATGAACGGACACCCGCTCTCGAAGGCGTGGCGCGACGCGCGCGCTGGCGCGTTCATGCATCCACTCGGCGCCAACCGCGCCCACGACTTCCTCGCCCGAACCGCCCTCGGCCTGGCGCCACGCGCGAGCTGAACCTCACGCCGCGGCAAGCACGGCTAGCCGATGATGCCGTCGCCGTCGAAGTCGGTGTCGAAGCAGCGTTCGATCTTGGCGACCAGACCCGGCGGCATCTCGTCGTTGCTGCACTTGCGCCTGATGACGGCCCGCAACTCGGCCTGGAAGTCGAACGCCTGCAGGCAGTCGACGCACCCCTCGAGATGCTCGTGGATGTGGGCGCGGGCGTCGTCGGACAACTCGTCGTCGAGAAAAGTCTCGAGTTCGCGGATCGTCTCTCCGCAGCCGTCGTCAGCCATCGCTCAAACCTCTGCAAACCTCAACCGTCTGGAACCGGGTCCGGAGTGTGTTCCACGAGGCCACGCGCCTCGGCAAACTGGTACAACGCGCGCTGCATCGCTTTTCTTCCCCGGTGCAGTCTCGACATCACAGTACCGATCGGGATGTCGAGCATCTCGGCGATCTCTTTGTAGCTGAAACCCTGGACATCGGCGAGGATCACCGGCAACCGGAAGTTCTCCGGAAGATCCTCGAGTGCCTGCTTGACCTCGTCGTCGGTGAAGAGATCGAAGAACTGGTCCTCGGCCGACAAACCGGTCGCGGCCGTCTCGAGCGACCCGATCCGGCGGTACAGATACAGATCCTCGACGTCGGCGAGGTCGGTCTCGATGGGGCGACGCTGCTTGGCGCGGTACTTGTTGATGAAGGCGTTGGTCAGGATGCGGAACAACCACGCCCGCAGGTTGGTGCCCTCCTGAAACGAGCCAAAGCCGCGAAAGCCACGCAGGTACGTCTCCTGCACGAGATCCTCGGCATCGGCCTGGTTGCGCGTCATGCGGAGCGCGGCCGAGTAGAGCTGCGGCGCGTACTCCATGGCTTGCTCGGCGAAGGTGTCGCTGGACGCCACGAGGGGCGACCCTATCTGGCCACCTCGGCCGGTTCGGGGGCGCCTGATCGTGGATCGAGATCGACGTCGCCCGTCTCACCGACCTCGGTGCTCGCCGGCGTGCCGGACTCGGCCGTCAGTTCACCGGCGAGCCCGTCGAACGCATCGACGAAGCGACCGAGCAGACCGGCGAGCTGCGCCCGCTCGGTGGCGTCGAAGGCGCTCAGGATCCGGCACAGGGCTTTGACACGGCGACGCGCGACAGCGGCGTGGCGTCGCTTGCCCTCCGCGCTCGGAAAGACGAGCACGACACGGCCGTCGTATGTGCTGTGCCGACGCTCGGCGAGGCCGTCGTTGACGAGTCGCTGAACGGCTCGCGTCGCGGTGGAGGGATCGACGCGAAGGGCCTCCGCCAGCTCGCACATCCGCCATCCGTCGCGCACCAGGAGGAGGTCGAGGGTGTCCATCTGCCCTTGCTCGAGCGCGTCGTGGCTGGACCCGAAGAACTGGTAACGCAACGCCGGCGTCGTGGCACACCGCCGGAGCTCACGCCAGGCCATCGCGATGCGGAACGCGTTGTCGGCCTCGACCGGATCCGACAGATCGACCGTCCGGCGCCGCGTCGTCGTACCGCGCGTGGCCCGGTCGGAACGCTGGGCCTCGTCGGTGGGAACGGTGCGCATGTGGCGGGCAGCCTACAAAACGAGTACCCGGCAGGACGCGCTCGGAGCGCCCACGTCGTCACGCCGAGTCCCTTATTATCGATGTTGACTTATATAAGCTTGTACTCATACAGTACGCGGATGGACATCGTCGAGAGCATCGGAGCCATCAACCGACAGGTCGTCACCGGCGAGCGAGACGGCCGAGCGACGCGCGTCGTCGTCGCCGAGCGCAGCTATCCATCACCGCCCGACGACGTCTGGGACGCGATCACCAACCCCGAACGCATCCCACGCTGGCTGGTCCCGATCACCGGCGAACTGCGCCTCGGCGGGCGCTACCAGCTCGAGGGAAATGCAGGCGGAACGATCACCGACTGCGAGCCCCCACGGCACCTCGCCGCGACGTGGGAGTACGACGGCGACGTGAGCTGGGTCGACGTCCGCCTGACCGACGCGGGTGAAGACGGCACTCACCTGCGGCTCGAGCACACCGCACACGTCGGCGACGACCGCTGGGCAGAGTTCGGACCGGGGGCCGTCGGCGTCGGCTGGGACCTGTCGATCCTCGGCCTCGCCGAATACCTGGCCGAGGGCGCATCGGCGCACCACGACGAGTCGGTGCCCTCGCCTGAGCTCATCACGTTCATGCGCCTGAGCAGCGACGACTGGTGCCGGGCCTCGATCGAGGCCGGGACGCCTGCCGACGAGGCACGGGCGGCCGCCGACCGCACGATCGCCGCCTATACCGGCGGCTGACTCACCGCGCATGCACGCCTTCGACGTCCTCGGCGATCCGGTCCGGCGTCGCATCCTCGAGCTCCTCGTCGACGGTGAACAGACGTCCGGCGCCGTCACCGACACGATTCGCGACGAGTTCGGCATTTCGCAGCCGGCCGTCTCCCAACACCTCAAGGTGCTTCGCGAGAGCGGTTTCGTGCACGTGCGAGCCGAGGGGACGCGCCGGCACTACCGGCTCGATGCGGCGCCGCTGCGCGAGGTCGACGCCTGGGTCTCACACTTTCGACGGTTCTGGGAACAGCACCTCGACGCCCTCGCCACCGAGTTGGCACGCGGGCACCGACGCAATCGCTGACACGATGAGGGCGTGGCCGACGCCATCTTCGAAGATCCCCGGCTGGCGAGCGTGTATGACCCGCTCGACCCAGATCGCAGTGACCTCGACGTCTACGTCGCGCTGGCCGAGGAACTCGGCGCACGATCGGTGCTCGACATCGGCTGCGGCACCGGAACGTTCGCGTGCATGCTGGCGCAGCGGGGCCTCGACGTGACGGCCGTCGATCCGGCACGCGCCAGCCTCGACGTCGCCCGCGCCAAGCCCGGTGCACGGGCCGTGCGCTGGCTGCACGGCGACGCCACCTCGCTGCCGCCGCTCCGGGTCGACGCCGCGTTCATGACCGCCAACGTCGCCCAGGTGTTCCTGACCGACGACGACTGGGCCGCCACGTTGCGCGGTACCCGAGCCGCGATACGCCAGGGCGGCGTCCTCGTGTTCGAGACGCGCGATCCGGCCCGTCGCGCCTGGGAGGAGTGGACGCCAGAGCTCACCCGCACGATCGTCGACGTGCCGGATGTCGGCGTCGTCGAGTCCTGGGCGGAGGTCATCGAGGTGGTGGGCGAGCTCGTCACGTTCCGGTCGATGACCAGCTTTCGGCGCGACGATGTCGTGCTGGAGTCGGTGTCGACCCTGCGCTTCCGCGATCGAGCACAGGTCGAAGCGTCATTGGCTCGGGAGGGGTTCCGGCTCGCCGAGGTCCGCGATGCCCCGGACCGCCCCAGCCGCGAGTTCGTCTTCCTCGCCCAACGGCCGGAGTGACCGAGGGACGCCCAGCGGAACCTGATTCGCCGATGCGCATGGACCTGCGATCATCGGTTTCATGACGACGGAGCAGGAAGGTGGCTTCGCGATCCGGACACCGGATCAGCGGCTGCGCGTCTTCGTGAGCTCCACATTGGTCGAGCTCGCCGAGGAACGCGCCGCGGTGGCTCGTGCGATCTCGGCGCTCCGCCTGACGCCGGTGATGTTCGAGATCGGCGCCCGACCGCACCCGCCACGGGAGCTGTATCGCGCCTACCTGGCGCAGTCCGACATCTTCATCGGCCTGTACTGGCAGCGCTACGGCTGGATCGGGCCCGGCATGGACGTCTCGGGTCTCGAGGACGAGTTCCGGCTCTCCGACTCGCTCCCTCGGCTGTTGTACGTGAAGTCACCGGCGCCGGATCGTGAACCGCTGCTGACGGCCATGATCGGTGAGCTCCAGGCTGAGGGGACCGACTCCTACCGATCGTTCGGGACTCCACGCGAGCTCGGTCGGTTGGTCCGAGACGATCTGGCGCTACTCCTGAGTGAGCGGTTCGCGACGGCGACGCGCCACGTGGATCGTTCCGAATCGAACGTGTCGAACGTGTCGAACGTGTCGAGCGTGTCGAGCGCCTCGAACGCAGCGCCCGTGTCGAGCGCTCCCCCGCGACGTTCACTCCCGGTGTCGTCGACGTCGCTGATCGGCCGCGAGGACGACATCGTCGCCGTCACCGAACTGCTCGAGTCGTCCGAAGTGCGGTTGGTCACCCTCACCGGCCCGGGTGGCGTCGGCAAGACGCGGCTGGCGATCGCCGTCGGTGAGCACCTCGACGATCGCGATCAACGCCGGACCGTGTTCGTGCCGCTCGCTTCGATCGCCGAGCCCGACCTCGTGCTGCCTCGCGTCGCGGCCGCGGTGGGAGCGACCATCGAGGGAACGCGTCCGCCCGTCGACGCCCTCACCGAGCATTTCGAAGCACGCCCGACGCTGCTCGTGCTGGACAACCTCGAACAAGTTGTCGGTGTCGCGAACCAGCTCGACCAGCTGCTGTCGGGCTGCCCGGGGCTGACGGTCCTGGCCACCAGCCGCGCCGTTCTGCGGCTTCGTGCCGAGCGCGAGTACCCGGTCGCCCCGCTGACGGTGCCCGCGTTCTCGGAGCGACCGCCGATCGATCAGCTCGCCTCGTTGCCGGCAGTGCAGCTGTTCGTCGATCGGGCCCGGGCCGTCCGCTACGACTTCGCCCTGACCGAGGACAACGCGCTCGCGGTCGCGGAGATCTGCCGGCGGCTCGATGGCCTGCCGCTCGCCATCGAGCTGGCGGCGGCGCGCACCCGGTTGCTCGAACCGGTTGCCTTGCTCGCTCGACTCGAGAATCTGCTCGACGCGTTGGGGACCGGCCCGGTCGATCTCCCCGAGCGTCAACGCACGCTGCGGGCAACGGTCGAATGGAGTGTCGACCTCCTCGCCGACGCGGAACAGCAGCTCCTGGCGAGCCTGTCGGTCTTCGCCGACGGGTGGACGATCGCCGCCGCGACGCATGTCTCCGAGCACACCGAAGACGAGGTGCTCGACCTGCTGGATGCGCTTGCCGCGCACAGCCTCGTGAGCATCGTCGCGACCGACGCCGGGCCGAGGTTCCGCATGCTCACGTCCGTGCGCGAGCTTGCCGCGGAGCGACTCTCCGCAGGTGCCGACCGCGACGATGTCGAACAGCGACACGCCGAGTACTTCGCCGCGCTCGTCGTCAACGCCGAGTGGCCCGCCGAACGACACTCTGAGTGGGCCGAACGACTGCGCATCGAGGAGGAGAACGTACGCGTCGCCATCCGATGGTTCGTCAGCCATGACCCCACGCCCCTACCACGCATCTTCCGCGTGCTCTGGCTCTTCTGGCAGATGCACGATCGGATGCCGGAAGGCCGCGCCTGGATCGACGAGCTCCGCCTCAAAGCCGACACGTTGGACGACAACGCCCGCGCCGAGGTGCTGTTCACCTGGGCCGTCACCGCCGTCGAGGTCGGCGACGACGACAGCGCCCTGGCCGCAGTCGACGACATCGGACGGCTCCAGGGGCGCATCGATGATCCGTACCTGGAGTGCGCCCTGCAGCTGGCGATCGCTTGGACATTGCCGATCGTCGAAGACTTCGACGGTGCCCTCGAGGCCGCGTCGACTGCGCTGGCGGGATTCCGACAGCAGAACGAGCCGTTCGTGGCATTCGCGGCCCTGACCGTCGGCATGCTGGAGGCGACGCGCGGCCGAGGTGACACCGCGCGCGAGTACCTCCTCGAGGTCAACGAGCTCGGCCGTCAGTTCGGAAACACCTGGCTCGAGTCGAGTGCGCGAACGCAGCTCGCATCACTCGCAGTGCGGGCCGGCCGACTCGACGAGGCCCGAGCGTTGCTCGTCGAGTCGGTGGACGCGATCGAGGACTCCCAACTCAGCGCCCTCACGTTGAGCTTCGCGCTCATCGCCTACGCCGAGCTCTCGCTCGCGGACGCCGACAACCGGCGCGCTGCGACGGCCCTCGGTGCCGCCGACGGGCTGCGCAAACGTGCGGGCTTGCGGGCGTGGCCGTTGATCCGACACAGCGAGTCGGAGTTGATCGCCCGGTTGGTGGAGGAAACTGATCCGGAGGTCTACAGGGATGGCGTTCGCCGCCGGATCCGCGTTGCACGCACGCGATGCCCTCGCTCTGGTGGCCGGCGTCAGCAGCGACAATGCGGCCACCGGGTAGCGGTCGCGGCTGGCCGTGCGCTGAGGGCGAACGAGTCAGGCGACGACGCGGTCGCGTCCGCTGCGCTTGGCGGCGTACATGTTCCGGTCGGTTGGCCCTCAGGCGACGTGTTGGATCACGAGGATGGCGATGTCGTCCTGGGCTGGACCGCCGTCGAGAAGGGCGTCGACGAGCTCGTCCGCGAGGTCGCTCGGCGCGAGCTGGTTCGACAATGTGGTGAGCGAGGCGGCGACCTGCTCGATGCCGACCTCGAACGGCCGATCGCGACGCTCGACGAGCCCGTCGGTGAACATGACCAGGCGAGACCCCACCGGAAATGGTGTGGTCTCGGCGACCCGGAGTGTCGACGGAAGGCCGATCATCGGCGCGTTCGCCGCGTCGAGCCGTCGGACCTCGCCACTGGGAAGTTGGACGAGCGGTGGCGGATGCCCCGCCGTGGTGTATGTGACGGTTCCGTTGGCGACATCGACGACCACGAGGGCAGCGGTGGCGAGGAGCAGTCCCGAACGTTGGAGCAAGACACCGGACATCTCGGTGAAGACATCCGCGACTGCGACGCCGGAGTACAGCAGGGCTGTGATCATTCCGCGAAGGAGCGCCATGTCGGCTGCCGCGGGGAGGCCGTGCCCGGTGACGTCGCCGACGACGAGGGCCATCCGTTGACCGTCGAGGAGGAGCCCTTCGTACCAGTCACCTCCAACTGACACCGTGTTGCTCGCCGGAAGGTATCGAGCGCAGGTCGCGAGACCGCCCATGGCAGGGAGTGCGCTCAGCAAGCTGGCGGACAGCTCGACGATGAACGGAGCAGAGCGGCCTCGTCGTCGAGCAAACCGTACCGGCAGACTGCGACAAGCGTCGCCGGCCATCGAGTGCGCTCAGCCGCCGCGTTGTTTGGCCTGGAGGATCCGCGCTCCGAGTCCGTCGAGTTGTTGATCGGTGGCCGTGTCGCGGAGGGCGGGCAGGAGGTTCTTCTCCTCGTCTTCGACGTGCTCCTGCACAAGCAACCGCAGAGTCTCGAACGATTCGGCGAGCGGCGCTCCCTCTTGCATCTTGAGGTGGTCGATCTGCTTCTTCACGGCAGAGTGCGCCTGCGCCCACCGCTCGATCGCTGCCGGGTCGCCGAGAACGTGGCCGGCGAGCGGGTAGAGGGCGGCATGCTCGGCGTCGTCATGGGCCGCCAGCGCATCGACCACCTGGCCGATGATGCTGGCGTCGCCGGACTCGGCGAACGGTCGCGAACAACTGCTCGACGCGGCGGTGGTCGGCGAGGATCAATTCGATTCCGTTCGGCATGTCAGACCTCCTGAGTGACGGGGCGGGTGGGGTGCACGCCGGCGCGGTCCCAGTGACGGTGCACCGAGAGCGTCTCGAGCACCGACCGGGCGAACGTCTTGGTGGCGCGTTCGGCGACGACGATGCCGGGGCCGTCCGACTCGACGCCGGCCGCCGTCAACAGCTCTGATCCGTCGCCCCACGCGGCAATCGGCTTGAAGTGCCGGTACGCGCTCTGAACGTAGGTGAGGACGGCCGGGTTGGCGGCCAGACCGGCGCCACCGGCCACGACGATGGCATCGGCCTCGGCCGAGCTCGACGTGTGGAACGAGCGGTCGACGGTCAACTCGTCGGCACGTCGCCCCCCGCCGGCGATCGCGCCCTTGTGGGTGGCGACGACGTGGGGTGTCACGCCGGCCGCGAACAGCGCATCGCGCAGCACCCTGATCCCGGCGAGATCGGCGCCGTCGTTGGCGAGGATGTGCACCACCCGTCCGTCGGGCGGGTAGCTGTTGTCGGTGTTCATCGACAACGCCGGCGAGGACTCGACGCCACCCGTAGCGTCGGGCACGTCGCCCCGTTCGTCGTCGTCGGCGAGTGCGGCGACATCAGCGGCACTGGGGACCGGAATCCCGAGTCCGATGCCGACCCGGCGGGCGAGCTCGGTGTCGACGAGGGCGAGGCGGAGCATCATCCGCTCGACGACCGCCGGCACCTCGACCTTGCCGAGCTCGAACGTGTAGGCGTCGGCGATGTGGTCCTGCTCGGCCTCGGTCATGCTGTTCCAGAACAACGTCGCCTGGGCGTACTCGTCGTCGGGGCCGCGCTCGCGGACCTTGGCGCCTTGGACCATCCGCGGCACGTGGATGTAGCCGCCGTCTTCGGCCCCGGCGAGGAACGGACAGCCGCCGCCGACCGCGTTCGGGAGGTACGGCGTGCGTCCGTGGTGCACGGCCTGTTGCATGAATCCGTCACGGAAGTTGTCGTTGACCGGCGAGTGGGGCCGGTTGATCGGGATCTGCGAGAAGTTCGGCCCCCCGAGGCGGGTCAGCTGGGTGTCGAGGTAGCTGAACATGCGGGCCTGCATCAGCGGGTCGTCGACGACCTCGATGCCGCGGACGAGGTGACCGACGTGGAACGCGACCTGCTCGACTTCGGCGAAGAAGTTGGCGGGATTGCGATTCAGCGTCATCCGCCCGATCGGCTGCACCGGCACCAGCTCCTCCGGGACGATCTTGGTCGCGTCGAGCAGATCGATGCCCTCGAAGTACTGGTCGTCGCTGTCGGGCATGACCTGCACACCGAGCTCCCACTCCGGGAACGCGCCCGCGCCGATGGCGTTGTACAGGTCGCGCCGGTGGAAGTCGGGATCGACTCCGTTGAGGGTCAACGCCTCGTCCCACACGAGCCCGTGCACGCCGAGCACCGGCTTCCAATGGAACTTGACGAGGCTCGTGTCGCCGTCGGCGTTGACGAGCCGGAACGTGTGGACACCGAAGCCCTCCATCATCCGGTAGGACCTCGGGATCGCCCGGTCCGACATCGCCCACATCAGCATGTGCGGCGACTCGGGGATCATCGACACGAAGTCCCAGAACGTCGTGTGCGCCGTCTGCGCCTGCGGGATCTCGCGATCAGGCTCCGGCTTGGCGGCGTGGATGAGGTCGGGGAACTTGATCCCGTCGCGGATGAAGAACACCGGGATGTTGTTGCCGACGAGATCGAAGACGCCTTCGTCGGTGTAGAACTTGACGGCGAACCCGCGGACGTCGCGCACCGTGTCGGCGGACCCTCGCGAGCCGACGACGGTCGAGAACCGCGTGAAGACCGGCGTCACGCGACCCGGCTGGAGGAAGTCGGCGCTCGTGATGCCT
This sequence comes from Ilumatobacteraceae bacterium, assembly GCA_963776935.1. Taxonomy (GTDB): domain Bacteria; phylum Actinomycetota; class Acidimicrobiia; order Acidimicrobiales; family Ilumatobacteraceae; genus JALOLG01. The sequence continues at coordinate 238,410 of CAVZOP010000008.1, forward strand.
GCCGCCGTGCCGTACGACTCGAACACACCATGGGCGGCGGTGCCGCGTGCGTGGACCACACGCTCGGGGATGCGCTCGTGATCGAAGTGCATGATCTTCTCGCGCAGATGGAAGTCATCCATCAGCGTCGGTCCGCGGTCGCCGACCTTCAGCGAGTCGTCGGTGTGAGCCAGTCGCTGGCCCTGCGCCGTCGTCAGGAAGTCACTGTCCTGCGCCGGCACCTTGCTCGATCGGGGCGACAGGATCGGCGGCTCCGAGAGATCCGCAACGAGGCGGCCTTTCGCCCCCTGCTGATCGCGTTGCGTCTTGCGCTGATTCGACCGTGCGCGCTTCGCAGTCGCCATGTCGTGCCCCTCTCGCTGGTGTGGATGCGACGACCGTTTCCGACTTGGATCGATTCCAAACTTCTCGACGCGGAATTGTTCGGTGCACACGCGTGTCGAGCGCGTCGCCGTCATCGACGACCCGCACGACTACCAGCGCGGGAGCGCTGCTACCGGCCCCGACCGGGGTGACGGTGTCACGAGACCGACAGGCCGGCGGGCGAGGCGGCGATCCTGCCCGGTCGCAGTCTCGCGGCCAGGAGAAAGGCGGCGGCCGAGATCGCGGCCGTCAGCAACAGAACGACTTGGAGCAGTTCATATCGGCCGTCGAGCTGCCAGATCCACGCAGCAAGGAACGGCGACACCGCCTGGGCAAGGTAGACGGGAAGCATGAGCGCGCCCTGCAGAGCGCCGTACCCGGCCCGGCCGAGGTATTCCGGCGCGGCAGTCGCCTGCACGATCGTCTTGATGCCCATGCCGGTTCCGAACGCGATCGCGAAGAGGATCACGAGCGGCGAGTGGGGTTCGAGCGTCATGAGGATGATCATTGCGAACACGGGGCAGAGCGTGCCGATCATTCCGGCGACGGTGAGGCTGATGAACCGTTCCATGGTCAACACCGCCACACGGCCAGCGAGTTGGGCGGGGCCGATGCAGGCGTAGGCGGCGACAGCTTCTGCCGTCGTGTAGCCGCTCTCGCGGAGCATGGGCACGAGGTTGAAGATCAGCGACGTGAACAGAAAGGCGTAGCTGACGAAGCTGAGTGCGAGCAGCCAGAACACAGGGTGTGCCAGCGCCGGCTTGATCGAGGTCGTCGCGGCTGACGCGCCAGGGGCACCCGCGGTGTGCGCCGTCTCGCGACCGCGGAGCAGCAGGTACGGGATACCGGCGGTGAAGGGCAGCTGAATGACGGCGAGGCAGATCAGTGCGTTCCGCCACCCGAACGAGCTGACTAGGAGTTGCGTCAGGGGCACGAAGACGGTGCTGGCCAAGCCTCCGAAGAGCGTGATGACGATGATCGCTCGGCGATAGTCGGAGCCGAGCATTCGCGCGACCACGGCGAACGCGGCGTCGTAGAGCAGCATCGCCGAGACGACACCGATGCCGACGCTGATGACGTAGAGATGCCAGAGCGCGCTCGCCTGAGCCCAAACGAGCAGCAGTGCGGCGCCGCAGAACGCGGCGCCGGTCATCAGCCACCGGCCACCGAATCGGTCGATCCACCGGCCCCGCACGTAGGAGCAGAGCCCAGTCGTGGCGAGCGCTACCGAGAGGGCGCCGGCGATTTCCGTCTTGGTCCAACCGAACTCGTCGGACATCGGGTCCGTGAGCGACACGAACACGTAGTAGAAGCTGCCCCACGCAACGAGTTGTCCGACGCCGAGGGCCGATACGAGCCGATACGGGAACCGCTTCGGTACCGCGGCGGCATCCACGCGGGCAGCTACGTCTCGAGCTGGGCGACCGATACGGGCTGCCGGCCGTCGGCGCTGCCGGCGCTCAGTGAGCAACTCCCCGAACCGCCAGCGGCATCTTCAGCGTCGGCGACGCCGGGGCCGTGGCAGACACCGGTCTCCGGCAGAACCAGCTGTGTGTCACGCGCCGCCGCCCAATCGCCGGCCAGCGCGGCCACGACGGAGCGCACCTGCTCGTAGCCGGTGATCATGAGGAACGTCGGCGCCCGCCCGTAGCTCTTCATGCCGACGATGTAGACGCCTTGTTCGGGATGCTTGAGCTCGTCCTCGCCATGTGGCGGCACGGTGCCGCAGCTGTGTTCGTTGGGGTCGATCAGCGGGCCGAGCGCCGCGGCGATTCGAGCCAGGGATGCAGGTCGAGCCGAAGCTCCGACAGCGTCGCGAAATCGGGACGGAATCCGGTGGCGACGATCACTTCATCGACGGCGATTGTCTCGGCACCGCGGTCGGTCTCGCCGGTCACTGCGACCGCGCTCGCCTCGACTCGGAAGGCGCGGACGCGAAATGGTGCGACGAGTTGGACGCCGCCACTGTCGACGGCGGCCCTCGCCCGCTCGCCGAGCGCGCCGCGGCTCGCCAGCTGATCGTCGGTGAGGCCACCGAATGTCCTGTCCGTCGGCGTCGACCGCATGGCCCAGAGGATCTCCGTCGTCGGTTCTTCCATGCGGAGGCGAGTCAGGCCGAGGATCGAATCCATCGCGGAGTGTCCGGAGCCGACGACCATCACGCGGCGGCCCGCGAAGCGCTGCCGCTGCGTTCCGAACACGTCGGGGATGCCGTAACTGACGTGGGCCGCCGCCGCCCGCTCGCCGAGCGCGGGAACGCCGCTGGCGCCGGCCGGGCTCGGGGTGCTCCAGGTGCCCGACGCGTCGATGACGGCGCGCGCCAGATGCCGCTCTTCGCGACCGTCGGATCGGGTGGCCACGATCTCGAACGGCCGATCCTCGCGTCCTTTCGACGGCACACGGTCCATGTCCAACCGCGTCACCGAGACCACACGAGCGTCACAGCGCAGATGCGGCGCGATCGCCGGATGCGACGCCAGCGGAAGAAGGTAGTGATCGATGAGTTCGCGTCCGGTCGGATCGCGATCGGGATCGGGCATCGACCACCCCGTGCCTTCGAGCAGTCGTCGCGCCGCGTCATCCACGACGTGTCGCCACGGCGAGAAGAACGTGACATGTCCCCATTCAGCCACCGCCGTCGCAGGCGTCGGGCCGCGCTCGAACACCACGAACGGCAGGCCGCGTGCGGCCAAGTGGGCGGCTGCCGCGAGGCCGACTGGGCCGGCCCCGATGACCGCGACGGGAAGCGCGTCAGTTGCGCGGGGGACGTGATCATGACGTCGTGCCTCGCTGTGGTCGACCGACCATCGGGCTCAGACCTGACCTTCTGGCGAGGTGTTGCTGGCTGCGTTTGCCGGGACCAGGCACGAAGACACGCCTTGGCAGCAGTTCTCCCGGAGGTACTCCATCAAGGCGTCCATGCACTCGAAGTTCACGCTGTAGATCAGCGACCGGCCGTCGCGACGTTGCCGCACCATCTCGGCGGCCTGCATGTGGGCCAGATGAAACGACAACGACGAGGCGGGCATGTCGAGATGATCGGCGATCGCTCCGGCGCTCAACCCGTCGTCGCCGGCTTGCACCAGGAGACGATGCACCTGTAGGCGCGAGTCGTGGGCCAAGGCGCTCAACGCCGCCACCGCCCAATCCCGACACTCACGATCATCCATGATTCGACCCTTCTGGAATTGTCGAATCATACCACATCGGCCGGTCCGTCCGAAACCGCATTCGACCTAGACAGCTAAATCATATGATGATAACGTAGTCAGTCCAAGGAACCCCAGGTAGTGGGCGTTCCCACGTACATTGGGAGGGGGTCCCCATGCACGGAGTGCGCTTGCGTCGCGGGGTCGTCGGTTTGGTCGCGGTACTGGGGATGATGGGGGTGGTTGCCGGCTCCATCACCAGCGTGTCGGCCGCATCCAGCCGGCACAAGAATCCCAGCATCACCAAGGAAGCGTTCGGCACCGTCGACAACCCCGCCAGCCCGTCGAACGGGCTCGCCGTCGACCTGTACACCCTCGACAACGGCCGCGGGATGGAAGTCAAGATCATCACCTACGGCGGCATCATCCAGTCGATCAAGGTGCCCGACCGGCGCGGCAGGACCGCCAACGTGACGCTCGGGTTCAACAACCTCGATCAATACGTGAACGAGAACCCGTACTTCGGCAACATCACCGGCCGCTACGCGAACCGCATCGCACTGGGTCAGTTCACGCTCGACGGCGTCACCTACCAACTGGCGACCAACAACGATCCCAACCACCTGCACGGCGGCGACTTCGGGTTCGACAAGCGGGTGTGGGCGGCGGAGGAGATCCATGACGATCGCAACGTCGGACTCCGCCTGACCTACACCAGCCCCGACGGCGAGGAGAACTACCCGGGCACGCTGGCGGTCGAGGTGGTGTACCTCCTCACCCCGAAGAACGAGATCCGGATGGAGTACCGCGCGGAACTGCTCGACGACAAGGCCACCGTCGTCAACCTCACCAATCACGCCTACTTCAACCTGGCCGGCGAGGGCAACGGCGACATCTATGACCACAAGCTGATGATCAACGCCGACAACTACACCCCAGTGGATCCCACCCTGATCCCGACCGGGGCCATCGACCCCGTGGACGGAACGCCGATGGACTTCCGCCGTGCCCAGGCGATCGGCGACCGGATTCACGACGGCACGTTCGAGCAACTCGTCATCGGCCGCGGCTACGACCACAACTGGGTGCTCAACCGCGAGGTGGGTGACGGCAAGTTGGTGTTGGCCGCCCGCGCCGTGGATCCCGACAGCGGCCGCAGCCTCGACGTCCTGACGACCGAACCCGGCATCCAGTTCTACGCCGGCAACTTCCTCGACGGCACGTTGATCGGCACGAGCGGCCAGATGTACCGGCAGAGCTACGGCTTCGCCCTCGAGACCCAGCACTACCCCGACTCTCCCAACCACGACAACTTCCCGTCGACCGTGCTGCGACCGGGAGAGGTCTACGAGACCACCACGATCTACAAGTTCGGCGTGCGCCACGGCTGATCGCACCGTTGATCGCACCGTTGATCGCACGGTCGATCGCACGGTTGATCGCACGGCTGATCGCACGGTGGCGCGGCGCAGTTGACGCCGGGGGCGACGGGTGGGTCGCCCCCGGCAGCGCCGACGATGCGCCTCAGGAGGTTGCGTGCAGGCTGGACCGCGATGGGTCGGTCACGGGCGTGCCGCCCTTCGCCGGTCCTCGGCGACGACCCGCCGCCACCCGAGGTCGACGAGCGAGCGCATCGCCGCTTCGGACGCGTCGGGATCCTGGGCACGGATCGCCGTCACCACCGCCGTTCGGAGCAACGCCTCGTTGCCGTCGGCGTCGGGCCGTGGCGGTTCGCCGGCGGCCTCCAGGGCGACGCGGATCATCGCCCCGACGTGCGACAAGAGCGAGTTCTGCGCCGCCTCGACCACCGCGTCGTGGAAGTCGAGCTCGGCCGCGCGAAACGCGAGCGGCTCGGCCGATGCCGCCTCGATCCGGCGCTGGTTGGCATCGATCTCGGAGAGCTGGGCGTCCGTTCGGCGTTCGGCGGCGAGCCGCGCCGCCGTGGTCTCGATCGTCGCCCGGATCTCGTACAGCTCGCGTAGGTCCTCGCCACGCTCCATGTCGGCGAACTGCCACGCGACGACGTCGGCGTCGAGCAGGTTCCACGAGCGGCGGGGCCGGACGCGGGTACCGGTGCGGGGCTTGACTTCGACCAGACCCTTGGCCTGCAGAACCTTGATCGCCTCGCGGACGACGGTGCGGCTCACGCCGAGCTCGGCCGCCAGCTCATCTTCGTTGGGCAGTGGTGCACCGCTGGGCCACGCACCCGCGACGATCCGCAGGCCGAGATCGCTCACGACCCGGCCGTGCAGACCGCGCCGCGGGTAGCCGAGCCCGTTCACGTCGTCCCACCATTCAGCATCCGGCCGGAGGATACGCGGGGCGACGACGATGGGCCATCGAGTCGGCGATTCTCATGTCGTCGCCGGGTCGTCGAGACTGCTGCCGCGCTGGCGGTATTCCGACGCGACGAGCTCGGTGAGCTCCTGCACCGAGGTGTCGCCGACGGCACGGTCGTACGTGATGCGTCCGTGCTGCAGGAGGTTGACGCGATCGCACACGTCGACGATCTGGGCGTAGTTGTGGGCGATCATGATCACCGAGACGTCGCCTCGCCGCTTGAGCTCGCGGATGAGGTCGAGGATGACGATGCTCTCCTTGGCTCCCATCGCCGCCAGCGGTTCGTCGAGCAGGACCACCTTGGCGTCGGAGAACACCGCCCTCGCGACGGCGATGGCCTGGCGCTGCCCGCCGGACAGCAGTGCGACGTCGGTGTCGATCGACGGGATCTTGATCGCCATCTCGGACAGGCGGGCGCGTGCTAGTTCGCGCATCGCCCGCTTGTCGAGAAACGGTGTTCGGCCAATGGTGAGCTCGCGCTTGAGGCTCATGTTGAGGAACACGGGGAGGTCGTTGATCAGTGCCAGATCCTGGTACACGGTCTCGATCCCGCGTTGGCGGGCGTCGCTCACCGAGCGCAGCGTCACCGGTTCCCCGTCGAGGAAGAGCTGACCGGCATCGGGCTGATGGAAGCCGGTGAGGATCTTGATGAGGGTCGACTTGCCGGCGCCGTTGTCGCCGATCAGACCGAGGATCTCGCCACGACCGAGGCGGATCGAGACGTCGCGCAGCGCGACCACCGGACCGAAGTGCTTCGCCACTCCTTCGGCCCGGATGACGTCGTCGGTCATGTGAACTTCCTCATCCGGATGCGGAGGCGGTTGGCCGCCGCGTTGAGGAACATCGAGGCGATGATCGCGATGCCGAGGATCATGTTGAACGTGGCCGCGTTGATGCCCTTGATCGTGAGGCCATCGCGGAGCACACCGAGCACGAGTGCACCGAGGAAGGCGCCGACCACTGTGCCGGATCCGCCGGCCAGCGCGGTCCCACCGATGACCGCCGCCGCGACCCCCAAGAACATCAGTTGCGATCCACCCGCGAGCGGCTCCATCGACGTCACCCTGATCGCCTCGCTGATGCCCATGAACCCCGCCAGCATCGCGGCCAGGATGAAGTTGCCGACCTTGATGCGTTTGGTCTGGATGCCGGCTTCGCGGGCGCCGACGGGGTTCCCGCCCGTTGCGACGGTGTAGATCCCCCATCGTGTGTTCACCAGGACAACGTGCACGACAACCATGATCCCGATCGCCCAGATGAAACCGGAGAACCGGGCGCCGCCGAGGATGTCGGCGATGCCGCCTTCGGGCGCCGGTTTCGGGAAGGCATCGGAGATCGTGAGCGTGAAGCCGTTCAGGAAGAACAGCATGCCCAGCGTGGTGATGAACGACGGAACCCCGCTGGCGACGGTCATGATGCCGTTCAGGAGGCCCACGAAACCGGCGCCGAGCAGGGCGATCACGACGGCGACCAGAAGGGGCAGCCCGGCCTCGGTGCAGAAGTACATGAGGAACGGCGTCATCGCGTAGATGTGCCCGAGTGAGAGATCGATCTCGCCCGAGATGAGCAGCATCGCCTCGGCGATGGCGAGGACCGCGACCGATGCGCTGTACTGGGCGATCACGCGCATGTTGTCGACGCCCATGAACGCCGGCGTCGACACTGCGAAGTACACGAACAACACCACCGCGACGAAGGCGATGCTCGCCTCGCGCCGCCGGGCGATCAGGTCGCTCGCGCGGTAGGCGAACGACTTGACCGGTCCCGGCGGCGACTCCACGGGGGACCCGTTGACGTCTCCTTGCTCGATGGTCTCCGTCATCTCGCGGCTGGCCGCTCAGCCGGCCGGCTCGACGATCTTCTGCTCCTCGGCGTCGCCTTCGAAGCGGCTCGACGTGTCGAGGAACAGCTTCGCCGATGTCGGATCGAGGAACACCAACCCGGTGTTGGTCTCCGGCGGGAGCACGACGCCGCCCGACAGCTTGGACAGGTACAGGTACTGCACCGGGAGGAAGCCTTGGAGATACGGCTGTTGGTCGATGGTGAAGTCGAGCACGCCTTCGGACACCAACTCGACCGTGGTCGGCAACAGGTCGTACCCGCCGCAGCCCTTGAGCCCGGCCGCCCGGGCGTCGTGGGTCTGGACGACCTGCCCGACGCCCTGCGTGCTGCCGGCGTCGACGGCGAACATCCCTGCCACGCCGGTGTTGCCGAGGTAGTACGCCTCGATCGTGCTGAGCTCCTCCTCGAGCGTGGCTCCCGTGGCGATGTCTTCGACGTTGATCGCCGCGCCGGACTCCTCGATGGCGGCGATCGCACCGTCGATGCGAGGTTGGATGTTGAGCTGGCCGGGCGTGGCGATGAACAACGCGACGTCACCCTCACCGACGAGCTCGACGATCCGCTTGCCCATCTCGAAGCCCGATCCGTAGAGGTCCTGACCGATGTAGGAGAGGCGGGCGTTGGGCGCGTCGGCGTTGTAGGAGACGACCGGGATCCCGGCCGCCAGGGCGCGCTCGATCGGATCGTTGAACGCCTCGAGGTCGACGATCGCCACCGCGATCCCGTCGGCGTTGGCGGCGATCGCGGCTTCGAAGGCGTTGACCATCTCGGCGTTGTCGGCCCGCTCGGATCCGGTCCACTGGAACTCCGTGCCGAGCAGGGCCGACGCGTCCTCGATGCCGTACTGGGTCGGGACGAAGAACGGGTTCGTCGTCACGTGGTTGATGAAGACGAAGTTCCACTCCGGAGTGGTCGGGAAGTTTCCACCGACACCGCCCCCGCCACCCTCGTCGTCGGCCGAGTCGTCGTCGTCACCGCCGCAGCTCACCAGGAGGCCCGCCGCGGCGGTGATCCCCAAGGTTCGCAGGACCTCGCGCCGCGAGTGCAAAGGACGGTGCAGCTCCATCATGTCCCCCTTCGACCCGGTCCCGGTGGACCGCAATCATGTGATGATTCCCTGAGTCTAAACATCACATGATTGTGTGGCAAGGGCGCCGTCTGCGAACAGGGACGAACCGCACTTCGGCGGCATGAAATCGTATGCGGACAATCCAATTTCGTCAACCGTATGCGGACCCGTTTCAACGCGGTAATGTCGCCCGCGTGGCGACCGATGTCAACCGTGACGACCGCCCCCGGACGGTCACCATGCAGGACATCGCCCGGGCCGCCGGCGTGTCCCAGTCGACCGTCTCGCGCGTGCTCAACGACACCATGACGTCAGTGCCGATCGCGGCGCAAACCCGCGAACGCGTGCTCGAGGTCGCCGAGCGGCTCGGTTACCGCCCGAACCCGCTCGCCCGTGGCCTGCGAGGTGCCAAGACGATGTTGCTCGGAGTCATCGTTCGGGAGATCTCCGACGCCTTCTTCACCACTGCCGTCGAGGCGGTGTCCGTGTCGGCTCGTGAGCGGAACTACAACGTCGTGCTCGGCAGCGCCCACAGCCAGGCCGACGAGGCGATCGTGCTGCGTGCCGTTCTCGAGACCCGGCACTGTGACGGCATCTTGTTGCTCGGCGACATGCGCGACCAGCCCCGCCTCCTCGACGATCTCGCCGCGTCGCACGTGCCGGTGGTGGCCATGTGGCAGGGAACCGCGCTGGCGGGCGTGGTGACGATCAACATCGACAACCGCGGCGGCATCGCGTCGGCGATCGATCATCTCGCCGACCTCGGCCATCGCCGATTCGGCTTCATCGGTGGGTATCCGCACGGCGACGTCCGCGAACGAAGGGCCGCCTTCGTAGACCGCACGACGGCGCTGGGAATGCCTTCCTTCGACGCTCATCATCACGCCGCGAGCAATGAGGCGGCCTCAGGATCCGACGCGTTCCGAAACCTGATCGGCATGCTCGATCCTCCGACGGCGATCGTCGCCGCCACCGATCAGGTCGCCATCGGCGCGCTCCACGCCGCGCATGCGCTCGGCGTCAGCGTCCCGGACGAGGTGTCGATCGTCGGCTTCGACGACATCCCGCTCACCCGGTACACCGCTCCCCCGCTCACGACGGTTCACCAGCCGATCGGCGACATGGCCGAGTTGGCGGTCAGCTTGATCGTCGACGCACCGCCACCCGACGGGTCGCACCGTGTGTTCCCGACGCGTTTGGAGCTGCGCTCGACCACCGGTCCGGTTCCGTCATGAGCGCCGCGAGCACTGCAGCACGGACGACAGGACGCGGGGGTGTCCTCTCCTGCTCAGAACGTCGCTATTGATCCCGAAGTGGGCGGTCGGCGGGCGCCCGAAGACGAGTGGCGGGGCGAAGGTCCAACGACACGACAAGGAGCCGGTCGATGAGCACATGGCAGCCGTCCCCAGAGCACAAGTTCGCGTTCGGTCTGTGGACCATCGGGTTCCAGGGGCGGGATCCGTTCGGCGACGTCACCCGAGCACCCATCGAACCGTGGGAGTTCGTGTACCGGCTCGCCGATCTCGGCGGCTGGGGCGTGAGCTTCCACGACGATGACCTCATCCCGCCGGACGCCACGCCCGGCGAACGCGATGACATCCTCGACAAGTTCCGCAAGGCGCTCGACTCGACCGGGATCGTCGTGTCGATGGCGACCACGAACCTGTTCTGGCACCCCGTGTTCAAGGACGGTGCGTTCACGTCGGCCGACCGCGACGTACGTCGCTTCGCGATCCAAAAGACGATGCGAGCGATCGATCTCGGCGTCGAGCTCGGCGCCGAGACCCACGTGTTCTGGGGCGGCCGCGAAGGCGTCGAGGCCGTTGCCGCCAAGCCACCGCTCGACGCGCTCGTCCGATACCGCGAAGCGTTGAACTTCCTGTGCGACTACGTCCGCGATCACGGCTACCCGACGCGGTTCGCGCTCGAGCCGAAGCCGAACGAACCCGCGGCGACACGTTCCTGCCCACGATCGGTCACGCGCTGGCCTTCATCCAGACCCTCGACCATCCCGAGATGGTGGGCCTCAACCCGGAGGTCGCCCACGAGACGATGGCCGGGCTCAACGTGTACCACGGGCTGGCCCAGGCGATCGACGCCGGGAAGTTGTTCCACATCGACCTGAATGCGCAGCAGATCGGTCGCTACGACCAGGACCTGCGCTTCGGGTCGGAAGGCATCAAGGACGCCTTCTTCGTCGTCAAGTTGCTCGAAGAGTCGGGATACGACGGACCGCGGCACTTCGATGCCCGCCCGTACCGGATGGAGGACGCCGAGGGCGCGTGGGACTTCGCGGCCGGGTGCATGCGGACGTACCTCGCCCTCGCCGCCAAGGCCAAGCGGTTCGCCGACGATCCCGACATTCGCGAAGCGCTCGAGGAATGCGGAGCGACCGAGCTCACGGAGCCGACCGTCGGTCCGTACTCGACGGATGTGGCTCGCACGCTCGCCACCGAGAGATTCGAGCCGGACGCGATGGCCGAGCGCGGCTATCGCAACGAACGCCTCGACCAGCTCGTGATCGATCTCATCCTCGGCCTCCGCTAGCCCGGCTGACCGGACCCCGCCGGCAGTGTCCGGCGAAGTCGACGAGGAGCGGTCAGACTGGTGCGATCGCCGGAGCTACCGACGCACTGATTGAGCCCGCACGGCGACGCCAACCGGCCTACGGACTGGTCACGCGGGTTCTGCACTGGTTGACGGTGGCCGCCCTCGCCACGCAGTTCACCATCGGATACCTCCTCGACGCCGGTGACAGTGGTCGCGGTCGGGGCCGGGGCCGGGGTGGCGACTCCGGTCGTGGAAGGGGCCGTGGTGGCGATCTCGACGTGTTCGGTGAGGACCGGTTGCTCACCGCCCACGTCCTCGTCGGTGGGACGATCCTCCTCCTGGCTGCCGTCCGGCTCTCCTGGCGACACCACAGTTCGCTGCCACCGTGGGCGGAAGGCCTCTCGGCCACAGAGCGCACCATCGCGGACTGGACGGAGCGCAGTCTCTATCTGTTGCTGTTCGTGATCCCGCTCACGGGGCTCTGGCTCGTGCTGGTCTCCGACGACTCCCTGGCGTTTCATGTCGCCAGCCACATCGCGTTCTTCTTCGCCGTCGCGGCCCACGTCGGGCTGATCCTCAAGCATCAGTTGATCGACCGCGACGGGCTCTTACGTCGCATGGTCTGAGCGGGCAGCGTCCGCAACCATGTGGCGTTGCGACCGATGAAACTCTCGGCCGCCGTTTCAATCGGTGATTGTGGTGTCCGCCGCGACCAGATGGTGACACCCCCGTTGACGCGGTGCCAGGTATCCCCCTTGGCGGCTCTCAGGGTTCAAAGAGGGACTTCCCGGATGTAGCTCGCGCGACGTTCGTCGTACGTTCGTCGTGTGACCCCGGCCGACGAGTTGAGCGCCGCCGGGAGCATGGGGATGCCGTGAGTGCGGTGATCGAGATCGACGCGCTGCACAAGAGCTACCGACGTCGCCGGGGCGGGCGGGTGCGGGCGCTCGACGGGCTCGAGCTGTCGGTGCGGGCGGGCGGAGTGTTCGGGTTCTTGGGGCCGAACGGGTCCGGCAAGACCACGACGATTCGCTGTCTTCTCGGGCTCGCCCGCCCGACGTCCGGCCGGTGCCGCGTGCTCGGTGTCGAGTCACCCGATCACCTGTCCGAGGTGATCGGGAGGGTGGGAGCGCTGGTCGAGGGCCCTGGAGTCAACCCGGGCGTGTCGGGCCGCCAGGCGCTGACGGTTCTGGCAACCACTGCCGGCATCGGACGTCACGTGGTCGACTCGACGCTCGAACGCGTCGGGCTCGGCGAGCGGGGTGACGATCTGGTGCGGGGCTATTCGCTTGGCATGCGACAGCGCCTCGGGATCGGTATCGCACTGTTGAAGGATCCTGAGCTGCTCGTCCTCGACGAGCCGTCGAACGGCCTCGACCCGGCGGGCATCCGTGAGGTGCGCGAGCTGGTCCGTGGCCTTGGCGCGGAGGGGCGCACCGTGTTCCTGTCGAGCCATCTGCTCGGTGAGGTGGAGCAGGTCTGTGACGAGGTGGCGATCGTCGCCGGCGGCCGCACCGTTGCCCACGGTTCCGTTGCCGACGTGCTGGCCGGCACTCGACCATCGGCGATGTGGGTCAAGGTCAGCGACATCGCCGCCGGCACCGACACGCTGCAGCGAGCCGGGCTACGCGCCGAGCCCGACGGTGACCGCATTCGCGTCGAGGTGATCGTCGAGCGGGCAGAAAGCGTCACTCGGGCCCTTGTGGCGGACGGTCTCTATCCGACGGAGCTGCGCCCGGTCGAGACCAGCCTCGAGGACGCCTTCTTCGCCCTCACGGACCAGTCGAGCGAAGGAGACCCATGACGCGCCTGTTGGCCGCTGAGCTGCGCCGGGTCGCGGCGCGCCGGCTGGTCCGCCTGACCGTCGCCGTCGCCCTTCTCGGGATCGCGTTGGGTGGGGTCGCGGCGTTCGTGTGGAGCGATTCCCTCTCCGAGGAGACCTACCAACAACGGCTCGACGACGCCGAGGCGCGTCGGGACACCCAGGAGGAGGAGACCGAAGCCTGTCTGAACGCCAACGGCGTGAACCGCGGCGACGAGGTCTCCGACGAGATCATCGAGCAGTGCTTCCCCAAAGAGTTCGTCGAGGTCGACGATCCGCGGTTCCGTCGAAGTCGCCTCAACGGCATCCTCCAGGGGGCGAGCGGTGGGCTCGCGGTCGTCGGTTGGGCGCTCGGTGCCTCGCTGGTGGGTGCCGAGTTCGCGTCGCGCAGCATGACGACCTTGTTGACCTGGGAGACGCGGCGCTGGCGGGTGTTCGTGGCCAAGACCGTCGCGGTGATCGCCTCCACCGCATTGTTCGCGCTCGTCGCGCTCGTGCTCCTCGCACTGGCGATGTGGCCGGCGCTCGCTCTGCATGGAGCGCCGCTCAGACCGGACGATCCGACGCTCGCCGAGCTGGCGGGCACCGCCGCCCGTGGCGTTGCCCTCGCCTCTCTCGCGTCAGGCATCGGCCTGGCCATCGCGACGCTCGGTCGCAACACGGCCGCCGCGCTCGGAGCCGGCTTCGCGTACGTCATCGTCTTCGAGAACATCCTCGGCAGCTTCATCGAACGGTGGCGTCGTTGGCTGCTGCTGGGCAACATCATCGTGTTCGTCTCCGGACGCAACAACGGCGGCGACATTCCGGGCCGCACCGTCACGGCCGCCGCCGTTTTCCTGATCGCAGTGGCCGTCACGCTGTTGGTCGCGGCCGCGACCGCGTTCCGCACACGCGACGTGGCTTGACCTGACCGCGACGCGAGACGCTTCGAACGCAGACCACGGGGGCACCGTGGACGATGTGCGATTCTGGCGACATGACGGACGGCAGCAGACGAGCGGTACTGGCAGCGTTGTTCGCCAACCTCGGGATCGCCATCGCCAAGTTCGTCGGCTACGTCATCACCCAGTCGGCAGGCATGCTCGCCGAAGCGATCCACTCTCTGGCCGACTCCGGCAACCAGGCGCTGTTACTGCTCGGAGGCAGCCGGGCCCGCAAGCGAGCGACCCCGGTCCACTCGTTCGGCTATGGACGCGAGCGCTACTTCTGGTCGTTCGCCGTCTCGCTGGTGTTGTTCTCGATCGGCGGCTTGTTCGCGCTCAGCGAGGGAATCGAGAAGCTGCGTCATCCGCACGAGATCGAGAGCGTGTGGGTGGCGATCGGCATCCTGATCTTCGCGATCGCGCTCGAGACGTACTCGCTGCGGACGGCGATCAAGGAGGTCCAACACGTCAAACCGGCGGGCGTCGGCTGGTGGCAGTTCATCCGCACCTCGAAGCAGCCTGAGTTGCCAGTCGTGCTGCTCGAAGACATCGGTGCCGAGGTCGGTCTGTTCGCAGCCCTCGGAGGGATCGCGATGGCCGAGGTCACCGGCGATCCACGGTGGGATGCAGCGGGATCGGTCGTGATCGGCGTCCTGCTGATCGTGATCGCGATCGTGCTGATGATCGAGATGAAGGGGCTTCTGATCGGCGAGTCGGCGAGCACGTCCGACGAGGACGCGATCGTTGCCGCACTCACTGCCGCCGAAGACGTCACGACGTTGATCCACCTCAAGACGCAGCACATCGGACCCGACGAGATTCTCGTCGCGGCCAAGCTCGAGTTCGACGGGACGCTCACGTTCGCCCAACTCACCGGATCGATCAACGCCGCCGAACGACGTGTTCGTGACGCGGTGCCCGCGGCGCGGGTGATCTACATCGAGCCCGACATGCGCAGGCAACCATCCGCCTGACGGCCGGTCACGTACGAGTTCAGCCGCGTCAGTTGGCAGATCCGAGGTAGACCAGATTGCCGGCGGGATCCCGCGTGCGGGCAACACGTTCGCCCCACCGTTGGTCCTCTGGCTCGGCAACGATCGGCGCGCCGGCCGCCGCCAGCAGCGCCAGGGTGCCGTCGACGTCTTCGACGTACACCCAGAACCCGAAACGGTCGGCGGCGACTGCGCCTCCTGCCCCGATACCGATGCTCGAGGTACCGCGTTCCATTGTCACGAACCCCGGCTCGCCGTCGGGTGGGAACTGGTACGTCTGTGTGAAGCCGAGCTGTTCGTAGAACGCTCGCGTTGCCGGGAGATCCTCGACGCTGATGATCGGGAACGCTCGATCGGTCATCCCACCAGGATTGCACGACCATCCGAGAGCCGCCGTTTCGAGGGCGGATGGGCGTTCGGCCGCTGGTCACTGACGAGGTCGGTCGCTCACGGAGCGTCGGCGACTACGGGTCGCTCACGTGGCGCACGGTCGGGACGGCTGGGCCGCGGCCGGGGGCGGCCGAGGATCACCCGGACCAGGGCGGCGGTCACCGCCGCCATGGTGAGCACCATCGCGACCGCTTGGTAGACGCGGTTGCGCACGTCGGTGCCGGCGAGGCCGGCATGCACGACGGCGAGCCACACGAGGCCGTAGCTGCTCATGTGCACCCACCGCCACAGCGGCTTGGGGATCTTCTTCATCAGCAACGACGTGCCGTAGACGACGACCAAGAGGTAGAGGGCGATCACGCCCAGCGTCACAGCAAGCGGTTCCCAGGCGGACGTTCCCGGGACCAGGACCTCCTTCCACCCGAAGTGCACGAAGTTGTCGGCGACGAGACCGGCGACGTGCAACGCGGTACCGACCACGGCGAGCGTGCTGAACCAACGGTGCATCGCGAGCAGCCACGCCGGTCGGTCGACGGCCTTCATCGCCCGTGTCGCGAGGAGCACGCCGAGGACCAGGCTGGCGACCAGCAGCGCGGCAGCCATCATCCCGCCGGCACGTGCCAGGTACCACCAGATCTTGTCGTTCATGGTGTGCTGCTCGTGGCCTCGGCGAAGGCGTTCCAGGCGCGGTTGTGCTCGACCGTGCCATCGGCGTGGCTCACGCGTGCGGCCAACCCCAGGCCGTCGAGCTCGTCGAGTCGGTCGCGGAGTGCCGATGGCCCAGCGGCTCCGGCGACGACGAGCGCCTTGGTCCACGCCTCGGCCCATGCCGCGGTACCGGCCACAACGGTGGTTTGCCGGGCGACCCCGACGACCGGCACGCCGTGGTGCGGGTCGATCAGGTGATGCGCCGTCGCACCGGTCGGCGTGATCCACGTCCGGTGTTCGGTGCCTGATGTCGCGACCCCCCCGGCGAGCAGGCGGATGCACTCCTGGGTGTCTCGCCCATCACCGTTGCTCGCGTCGAGGCCGTGATGGCTGCGGTCCTGGCTGACCGCGATCCGCCACCCCTCGCTCTCGGCGGCGTCGCCGCGCACCGCGATGTCGCCGCCGATGTCGATCAGCACGCCGCGCGCGCCCGAGACATGATCGCGTCGGCCACCATGTCGGCCGCGAGCCCCTTGCCGATGCCACCTGCGTCCAACGCGGTGTGCGGCGGCAATTGCACGATGGAGTGCCGCACGTCGACGCCGATCAGATCCGGTCGCCCTCGCCACGCGATGCCGGCGGCGAGCGATGTCGAGCCGGTGGCTGCGCACCAACTGTGGCTGTAGCCGAGCGCGACGAGCGGGACCAACAGGGTCGGGTCGAAGGCTCCGCCTGTCGCTCGCCACGCATCGATCATCGCCCCGACGAGTCGCACCGTCGATGGCTGGACGCGCCGCGGTGCTCCGTCCGCCAGGTTCAGCCGCGTGATGTCGCTGTCGGGGAGGAACCGGCTCCACGCCCGTTCGAGATCGTCGATGTGTTCACGCGCCGCGGTGAGCAGATCGTCCGGTCCGACGATGACCGCGGTCGCACGGCAGCCCATCGCCCGGAAGGCGACGCGCGACACGTCGAGCGCGCGGCGATGGTCGGTCGTCATGTCGTGTCGGCATGGATCGACTCCTCAGCTCGACGGCTGGGTCGTCGCCACGGGCGGCGCCACGGTCGACGGGACCGGCGTTGGTGGCGGCGTCGCCACGGGGATCTCGATCGGCGCGGCGGGCGCGACCGGCGGGGCCGTCATGGCCGGCGGCGCGGCGGCCGCGGCGTCGGCGGGCGCGACGGTCTCCGTTGGGAGCGGCGGAGCGATCGGTGTGGGGGCGAGGAGGGTCGTGGGTGTCGTGGTCACGATCGGTGATTCGCTCGCGATGGTCGCCGGCGTCGCGACCGTTGCCACCTGATCGGCCCATCCCATCCACGCCATCAGCCCGAGCAACAACGAACCCGAGATGCCGGCGGTGAGGATCCGCGCCCCCTGTGCCGGCGGCCCGGTGTGCGCCCGGAGCGATGCGAGCTTGGCCGCCCGCTCGGCCGCACCGGTCGTGTCGACGTCGGTCGACTCTGGCTCGGCCGTGGCGTCAGTCATCGTCGTCGGTCCTCAGCGACGTGCCGACGACACCGAACAGCAAATTGGCCTCGAATCGCACCTCGCGGTCATCGGAGCGCAGCCGAACCTCGATGTTGTGGGCGTCTTCGTGCTCCGCTTCCTTCACGTACCAGCCCGGCGCGGGGTCGACCGACACGATCGTGAGGACGTCACCGGCCGTCGACAACGTGACCGTTCCGCCGTCGCCCACCTGGTAGACGCCGGTCGCCTGCTCGGCTGGGTTCGTGACCGGTGGTTGCGCCACGGTCGTCTCGACGGGTGCGCTCGGCGGCGCTGCCACCGTGACCGTCGTGGCTGGGACCGTCGAGGCCGGCGTGCCCGGAGCGGTGGCGGGAGGAGTCGTGCCCGACGGCAGCGGCACCGACGCCGGTAAGGGTTGGGCGGGTGCGCTCGCCGGGGCTGGCGAAGCATTCGTCGCTCCACCATCGGTCTCGAGCACCTTGGTGTTGACGAGCGCTGCCGCCGAGCCTGCAAACAGAACTCCCGCGATCGAAAGGATGGCCGCGAGTCGTGGCTTCATACGAGCGACGGTACGGGGGCACCGTCCAAGGCCTGCCGCGAGAACGTCCAAGAAACATCCAAGATCCTGCCCGCGCGTCGACAAAGACGCCGCGTCGTCGCCTCACCCGGCAACGATCACGGTCACAATGGCAACGTGAGGATTCTTCTCGTCGAGGACGATCGCTCGATCGCGAGTTCGCTCGTCGAGGGACTGCACGCGGCCGGTCACGACGTCACCCACGTCAGCACCGGAACACAGGCGTTGGCCCGTTGGACTGACCACGACATGGTGCTGCTCGATCTCGGGCTGCCCGACATGGACGGTCGCGACGTGTGCCGTGCCCTCCGCGCCCGCACCAATGCTCCGATCATCATGTTGACGGCGCGAAGCGAGGAGTTCGATCGAGTGCTCGGGCTCGAGCTCGGCGCCGACGACTACGTCACGAAACCGTTCAGCTTCCGGGAGTTGGTCGCCCGCATCCGCGCTGTCAGCCGGCGCACCAACGACATGGATGCTCCCGGCGAGGTCCTCGCGACGCAACAGGTCGGCGAGCTGGTGATCGATCGGCGGACCCGTCGGGTACATCTGGGTCAGGACGAGCTGCAGTTGACGGCCAAGGAGTTCGACGTGCTGGCCTATCTCGCGTCTGACGTCGGCACGGTCAGGACCCGGACCGACATCCTTCACAGCGTGTGGGACGAGCACTGGTACGGCCCGACCAAGACGGTCGATGCTCACGTCGCGTCGATCCGCAAGAAGCTCGGCAACAGCGAGTGGATCACGGCCGTTCGTGGGGTTGGGTTTCGCCTGGAGCCGCCGGCGTGAAGTGGCGCCTCGTCGGCGCCTTCGTCGGCGTGATGGTGGTCGTGCTCGTCGCGGTGGGCGTGCCACTGGTGCAGCACCTGCGCGACGTCGAAGTCGATCGGTTGACCGCCGAGCTCCAGCGCGACGCGTTCCTCCTCGCCGGAACCGCCGAAGACACCCTGTCCACACCAGACGAAAGTCGGGCGGCCGCAGAGATGTCGAGCCTGCAGTCGAGCGTCGACGTCTACGCGTCCACCGACGGAGCCCTCGTCGAGATCATCGACGCGACCGGGTTGGTCGCGGTCTCGTCCGACGGCGCTGCCGATGCGGGGACGAGCCTCTCTACGTCCACAGAGGTGATGAGCGCGCTCGCAGGTGTGCCGTTCTCAGGGCGCGACGCAAACGTGTTCGTCGCGGTACCGGTCCTCTCGGGCGCGAGCACCGTGGGTGCGGTCCGCGTCGCGTATCCCGTCGCCGTCATCGACGATCGGGCCAACGGCAAGGTCGGAGGTTTGGTCTTGGTCGGCCTGATCTCGCTGCTCGCCGCCGTCATCGCCGCGCTGTTCATGGCGAGCACACTCGTTCGCCCGCTCCGGCGGTTGCAGCGCTCGACCGAACGTGTGGCCTCCGGAGATTTCTCGTCGCGGGCCGACACCGATGAGGGCCCACCTGAAGTGCGCAACCTGGCGCTGGCCTTCAATGCGATGACGACGCGAGTGGCCGAGTTGGTCGAGCAACAGCGTTCCTTCGCCAGCGACGCCTCGCACCAGCTGCGCACACCGTTGACGGCCTTGCGGTTGCAGTTGGAGCGAGCAAGCGAACTGTCGCTGCGCGATCCCGACGCGGCTCGCGAACGTGTCGATGCGGCGAGCGCCGAGACCGAGCGTTTGCAGCGCATGGTGGAGGGCCTGCTGCTGCTGGCGAGAACCGATCGGTCGGCGACGACCGTCGAGATCGATCTCACCGCGATCGCGGCCGAACGGGCCGACATCTGGCGGCCGTTGGCTGGCGAGCGCGACGTCCAACTCGAAACGATCCTGCCCTCACGAGTACTCGCCGTCGCCGTGGCTGGAGCGGCCGAACAGGTCATCGACAACTACATCGACAACGCTTTGGACGCGTGCTCGGCCGGGACGACGATCGAGGTCGTGGTCGGCGAGGATCAAGGCTGGGCTGAGGTGCACGTGCTGGATCGCGGTCAGGGACTGACGCCGGAGCAACTTCCTCACGCCTTCGATCGCTTCTGGCGCGCCCCCGACGCCGAGCACGACGGCTCCGGACTCGGTCTCGCCATCGTCCACCACCTTGCCGCGGCCAGCGGCGGGCAAGTCAGTCTTTCAACGCGTGCCGGGGGCGGTATCGACGCCTGTCTCCGGCTGCGCGTCGCGCCCCATGAAACGTGAGGGCCACGTGACGCAAAGAGTCAGCCCGACGGCTGCCATGCGGGATCACGGCCAGTGAGACCCAGCAGCCGGTCGAGCGGCTCGGCGTCGTCAGCGACTGGGACGATCGGACCGAAGAGTTCGCCGTCACGCGGCGCGTCGAAGGAAGTCACGAACGACATCGCGCCTTCGATCTCCTGTGTCGCGGGCTCATAGGGTTGGGCGGTCGCCACCGCGATGTCCCACCCGTGGACGACCAGTTCGTCGAGTGCGACGAGACCGACGACGGCGGCGGGCATCTCGAATCCCCCGGCGTAGGTGGACCCCTCCCATGCCTGTGGGTCTCGCCACGCATCGGCCAACGCAAGGAGATCCCGCGAGACGCGATCGCGCCATCCAGGCTCGAGGTTCGCACGGCTGGGTGGCGGAGGTGGCGTGGTTCGGTCCCCGGACTCCTTGTGGGCGGCGGCGAGGAATCGCACCGCGAACACTCCGAGGTGGTCGATCAAGTCACCAACGCGAGCCTCTGGACATGGTGTCGGACGGTCGAGCTGGTCATCAGCGAGCGAGGTGACCAGGCTGGCGGTTCGCTGGGCGGCGGGATGGAGGTCGATCATGTAGATGTAGACGGCGCCGACACCCAGAACTCATCGGCGTCGGAAGCGGTCACACGTCGGATCACGTTGTCGGCCCATCGTCATCGACGCGATCGGAGGGCTCGATGAACTCGTCCGACCACAGCACCGGCCCGAACGCAACGTCCAGTTCGGACTGGGCATCCGCGATGCGGTCATCTGCACGCACCAGCGCCTCGAGCGCTTGGACCTGCACCATGTCAGCGGCACGCTGCAGCTCGCGAGTCAGTGCCTCGTCGTCGGGCTCGTCGGGCTTGTCCGGTCGCGGGCGGTCGGTCATGGCGGTACTCCTGGCTGCGGGCGTTCGCTGTGCAACGGCACCGCGTGGACTGGAGTACCGAGACGGTCGGTGATTGTGTCACAGTCCGACCGGACGGAACGCACGACCGGATCGCCGTACGGCTGGTGTGAACCGAGAGTGGTGTGGGTAGTTGTGTCGGCTCATGGCGGACGACACCACCTTCGACATCCCCCGAGCCCTCGGGAGCGGCCCAGAGCGTCGTTCGCTCCGCTCCGATGTGGGAATCGGGCAATGAGTAGCGCCGGCATGTCGTCGACAGCGAAGTCAGTCGTTTCGATTCGTGGTCTCTCTGGTCCTCGGAGGTCGCGCTGGCGAATCCTCGGAGGCCGCCCCGTGGCCACGTCCAACTCGGATCCAGCAACGCGTGTGCTCACGCTGCTCGGCCTCACGATCATGTTTGCCACCGAGTACGGATCGGTGCTCGCGACGTGAGCACGCTGCGGATCGGTGGCCTCGACACGAGAACGCTCCGGACCGAGATCCATCGCCACGAAACACCCGACGGAGTTCTGACATGGATCGTCCCGGTTGTTCGGATACCTGAGGGAGCGCCGCTGTACGGCCGGCCCAGGAATTTCGAGTTGGACGGCGAACCCCTGAGCCCACGCGAGGGACGGGCGCTCAAGCTCCGACACGAGATCCTCGACTGACGGCACGCGTCCGAGTGGGAACCAGCTGACGACGCGAACGCCCACACCTTTGATACACGATCAGGCGAGTACACGATCAGCGAGTACACGGACCCGATCTGATCGTTCGGCTAGATCGCGTCGGCGCCTTCCTCTCCGGTTCGGATGCGGATCAGTCGCTCGACAGCGGTCACCCAGATCTTGCCGTCACCGATCTTGTCGGTCCTCGCCGCCGTAGCGATGGCGTCGACGATCGTGTCGGCGACGTCGTCGTCGACGACGATCGCGATGCTGACCTTGGGCACGAAGTCGATCTGGTACTCAGCGCCTCGATAGGTCTCGGAGTGACCGCCCTGGCGGCCGAAGCCACGGACCTCACTGACAGTCATGCCAGCCACGCCACCGGCCTTGAGCGCGTCCTTCACCTCGTCGAGCTTGAACGGCTTGACGATCGCGGTGATCAGCTTCATCTGTTGGTTCCTCTCGTCGTCGACTGGGGATCACACAATTCGGGGTCAGACATAGGCCACGTCGTCCGGATAGCCGGCCAGGCCGTGCTCGAGGATGTCGAGGCCTTCCATCTCTTCCTCGGCGCTGACTCGCAGACCGATCGTCTTGGTGAGCACGAAGAACAAGACGCTCGCCGTGGCGATCGTCCAAGCGGCGATGATGACAACCATGACGAGTTGCATCACGAGCTGGTCTACGCCGCCGCCGTAGAACAGCCCGGCATCGGGGCGACCCAGGAAGGCGTCGTCGTACTTGGCGAAGAACCCGACCGAGATCACGCCCCACGCCCCACAGACGCCGTGCACGCTCACCGCGCCGACCGGATCGTCGATCCGCCGGCGGTCGATGAAGAGCACTGAGAACACGACCAGAACGCCGGCGATCGCGCCGATGATGACCGACATCCCCGGGGTAACTGCGCCGCACGGTGCAGTGATCGCCACCAGACCGGCGAGGACACCGTTGCCGATCATCGCCAGGTCGGGCTTGCCCGACTTCCACCAGATCGCGAACGTGCAGGCGACGCCGCCGGCCGCTCCGGCAAGCATCGTGTTGACAGCGACACTGATGACGGTGGCGTCGGCGGCGAGCTCTGAACCGGGGTTGAAGCCGAACCAGCCGAGCCACAGGATGAACACGCCGAGGATCGCGAACGGAATGTTGTGGCCGGGGATCGCTCGCGGGTTCCCGTTCGCGTCGTACTTGCCGATGCGGGGCCCGAGGAAGATCGCGCCCATCATCGCCGCCAGCCCGCCGGTCATGTGCACCACGCCGGAGCCGGCGAAGTCGGTGTAGACCGCGTCGCCGATCGAGATGTCGGCGATCAGGCCGCCACCCCACGTCCAGTGGACGATCACCGGGTAGATGAACGCCGTCATCGCGGCACTGAAGATCAGATACGAGATGAACTTGGTCCGTTCGGCCATTGCCCCCGAGGCGATCGTCACGGCGGTGGCCGCGAACACCACCTGGAAGAAGAAGACGGTATATCCGCTCAGACCGTCCGTGATGGTGCCGTCGACGCCTTGCAGGAAGAAGGCGTCGGTGCCGATCAGCTTGTCGTCGCTACCGAAGGCGAAGCCGTAGCCGACGGCGAAGAAGCACAGCACACCGATCAGGGCATCGCTCAGGTTCTTGGCGAAGATGTTGACCACGTTCTTCGCCCGCGTCAGCCCGGCTTCGACGAGCGCGAACCCGGCCTGCATGAAGAACACCAGACAGCCGGCGATGAACACCCAGATGTTGTCCAAGATGATCTGGGTGTCGGGCCCCTCCTGGGCCGACGCGACCGACGGCACGAATGTGACGATGGCGACAGCACCGCCCAAGCCTGAGATGGTTCGAAGTACGCGCCTACGCACAGGGCCCTCCTTGGTCGATGAACAGGGCGTCGGAGGGTCCTCGCCGCCCCGATCCCGGGCGACGGTAAGGGAGCCCGATTACCTCGGCATCGCCACCGTGTTTCCATCATGTGACCAACGCATGCGCCTGCCCGATTCGGATCCGAGATCTCGAACACCCAACGCACCGCTTCGAAATGGTCGGTTCACGCGGCGAGTCGACTGTCGAAACACGCGGTTCGTACTGTGCGTCTTTGGTGTGCCGGGAAGCCTGGTCGGCGAACTGCTGAAACGCGTTCGCCGGCTGTATGCCCTCCAGACGTCGAGTGCCTGAACGATGGAGGCGACGTTGGGGAGACCGAGCGATGCCGCACTAAGCAGCGAGCACACGCTGTTCCGATCCGCTCGGCGGCGTCCCCCGCCGAGCAGCACCGAAGCCGACATGGACTCGACGCATGTTCGCCCGGATGTCGTCGTGGTCCACGCGCGACATCGTCCGTCTGAGGTGATCGATTCGCTTCGGGCGGTACAGATTCGTGCCGAGGGCCTGACCGTGGACCGAGACTTGATGGCCAGGATCAAAGCCCTCGATCCCCACGCAGTCGTGGTCGACCATTCGAACGGCTTCGATCTCGTGCGTGTCTGCCGTGACATCCGGTCGACGTCGACGGCACGGATCATCGCCATCAGCGATGAAGGTGCCGCGGACAATCCGAGTCGCCTCGCGGCGTTCGCTGCCGGAGTCGACGACTGCTTGGAACGCGCCGGAGCGGCGCGCCGGGTGATGGCACGCGCCAGTTTGGTACTGAACCAGGCCGACGCGCGGAGTCATGGCGACGTTCCTGCTCGAGTCGGCGAGCTGCGGCTTGACTTCACGTCGCGCGATCTATCGATCGGTGGTGAAAGGTTTGGCTGTAGCGATCGAGAGTTCGGCCTCGTGGAGGCGCTCGCCGAGCGGCCCAACGCACCGGTGACGCACGACGAACTGATCGCCCGACTATGGGGTCCGAACGCGCCATCGCACTACCGGCGTCGTCTTCGGATCCTCATCAGCCGGATCAGGAAGCTGATTGGACAAGGGCCGCTCCGGCCGTCGATCGTGAACGTGTTCGGCGTCGGCTACCGGTTGTGGATTCCCACACACGAGACCCGGAGGATGTCGACGGTCGGAGGCCGTGACCGGGCGCGGGTCAGCGATCGCTCCCCTCGCGCGGATCCTGCTTCTCGTTGCCGACCACGACACGTCGCGTCAGGTCGCCGACGCGAATCGTGGCGCGGTTCGATGGTGTCGCCACCCGCTCTCTGTCGGACCGTGGCTCGATTCCGGCTACCGCCGTCATGGCGCTGATCATGCCGCCGTCGGCGCCGATGGTCGACTGCCGACAGGCGCTCGACGATGTACGTGAACTTGCCTGCGAAGTCGTGGTCGTGACCAATCACGACCACGACATCGAGACCATCCTGTTCGAAGCCGGTGCCACCGACGTGGTCGACCTCGACGCTCCGACGGAGCTCTTGCTGGTGCGTATGGATACGGCCCGTCGACGACACGAGTCTCGCCGTGTCACGCCGGCGACGGTGTTGGAAAGCGGGATGATTTCCGTACATCTGGATTCGCATCTCGTGACTGTCGACGGGCACAACGTGCCGCTCACACACCTCCAGTTCCGGATTGTCACCGCGCTGGTCGCCACTCCGGGTCGGGTCGTACCGTTCGACACATTGGCCGACCTCTGCGCGACCCGTAGCGAGCGGGCCTCGATTCGAACGATCCGCTCGATCGTCGGCCAGTTGCGTCGAAGTCTCAGGGCATTTGACGTGGACATCCAAAGCGTCAAGGGCAAGGGCTATCGCCTCTTGCCGACGACGGCATGCCAGTAGAAACGTTCGCTGTTGACGCGGTCGTCGATGTTCGTCCGGCGTTCCCGGCCGCCGAACTGAGGGTCGGATCGATGCGTCGTTACGCTCTTACCGTGGTGCACCGTGTTAGGGCCGCGTCCGACGCGTTGCGGACCAGTTTCTTCTTTCTGCCCGCGGCCGCGGTGGTCCTCGGATTCCTCGGCGCACGATTGCTCGTGGGTGTCGACGTCGGTGACTGGGTCGGCCAATCAACGGTGGACAGCGCCCGGGCCGTTCTGGCGACGACGGCGGCCGCGACGATCACGTTCGCCAGCATCACGTTCTCGGTGTCGCTGCTGATCATGCAGCAGGGCTCGAGCCAGTTCTCTCCGCGGGTCATCCACGGGCTCGTTCGGGACCCGTTCAATCGGAGGGTGATCGCGGTCGTCGTCGGCACCTTCACGTACTGCTTGGTGTCGCTGCAGCGTGTTCGTGGACCGGTCGCCGAGGGGGGTGAGGAGGTGGTCCCTGAGCTCGCCGTCGCGGTCGGCCTTCTACTCGGTGTCTTCGCGGTGCTGGCCGTCGTGGCGGCGATCAACCACACGTCGCGCAAGATGGACGTCAGCGTGATCCTCGGCGACATCGTCGACCAGGTGACCGGCATGCCCACCTCACCGGATGCCGACGATGAGATTCAGGCCACGACCCGGCCCGATCGGTCCATCCCGGAGGGGGACCCGGTGACGGTTGTTCGCTTCGCAGGTGATGGATGGGTCCGCCAGATCGACCGCCGGGGTCTCCTCAGTCGTCGTCGGCGCGGGCGGCATCGTTCGCCTCGAGATCGACGCCGGCCGATACGCCATTCGGTCGACGCCGTTGTGCACCATCTGGCCGGCTGTGGCCGAAGCACGACTCGAGGAGGTCGCTCATTCTGCCAGGCGCTGTGTGCGTCTGGGTCCGACGCGAACGATGACTGAGGACGCCGCGTATGGCGTCCGTCAGCTCGTCGACGTCGCCCTGCGGGCGTTGTCGCCAGGCGTCAACGATCCGACGACTGCTCAGGACGCGATCTTCCATCTCGGCACGGTGCTCATCGATCGCCTCTCGTCGCCGCCGATGCCAACCGCGTATCACGACGAGAACGGTCGTTGCCTGCTCGCTCCGCACACGTTGACCGACGACCATCTGGCCGAGCTTGCGTTCGCCGAGTTGCGCCGAGCCGGCGCCGGCCAGCCGACGGTCGCGGTGTACCTGATGCAGACGATCGCGCTCGTCGCGGACACGGCGCGAGCAAACGACGCAGGAGACCGTGTCGCGCCATTCACGGCGCAGGCTCGACTCCTCCTCGACAACGTCGACAACGCTGACCTCATCGACCACGATCGAGCCCACTTACATCAGACCTCGCGCACGCTCTTCGGCCACTGACCAGCCGCTCGGCACCGCCAACCGAGTGAATGGTGAAGCGATGGTCGTCTGAGCCCCGCTCGCTGGCATCGCGGCACGCCCATGTCAACGCGGTGGCACGTCGTCGTTGAGTCGGTCGAGCAGCACCTCGATGTTGGTGAGGTCGCGCAGCGTGACCACACCGATCACCCGCCCATCGGACGTGACGGCGACGGCGCCGCTGTCGGACCGCGCGGAGGCGCATGGCGACGTTCGAGACCGGGTCCTGGGAACCGGCCGGGAGGAGGTCGGTTCGGGCGATGTCTCGCGCCGTGACGTTGGGCCACTCGCTGCTGGGGATGTTGACGACGTCGGTGACGGCGAGGAGTCCGAAGTATTCGGTGTCATCGACGACGGGGGCCCAGCGGCGGTTCTGGGCGAGCATGGTCGTCACGACCTCGTCGAGCGTCAAGTTTGCGTCGATGGTGTCGGGGTTGGGGGACATGATCTCGCCGATCGGGAGCCGGGCGAGCGGGCCGACGTCGGGGAGTCGTTCGTTGCGCTGGAACAGGCTGAAGGACCAGCGGCCCATGATGATCTGGGCGGCGGCTGCGGCCAGCAGGGCGGGGACGAGGAATCCTGGCTGGCCCGTTGCCTCGGCGACGAACGCCACACCTGCGAGGGGTGTGCGGTAGCCGGCGCCGAGGAAGGCGGCGATGCCGACGGTCGGGAACAGCTGGGCATTGGACGCCGGAGCGACGTGTTGGAAGATGGACCCGACGATCGCCCCCTGGGTCACCAGTGGGATGAACAGACCGCCGACTCCGCCACCGCTGACGCACAACCATGTGGACAAGGCTCGAATCGCGAACAGGCCGACCAGCACGGCGAGGGTGCGTTCGGGGGCAGCGGCCCAGTGGATCGCCTCGTAGCCGGGCCCGAGGTGCAGCGGCGCGTCGAACCACCACTGGGCGAGCGGTGCGAGCGCCGCGAGCGCCGAGGCCGCGATGGCGACGCTGGCGATCGGGGGCAGCGGGAGGTGTTTGGCGTGAGCGATCGCCCAGGCCCCGATGCGAGCGAGAACTCCGCAGACGAGCCCGAGCAGGAGGCCGCCGCCGAGGTCGGTGAGGTTGAACGGCGCCGACCCGCCGGTCGCCAACAACGGCGTCGTGCCCACGATCGCCACGTAGGTGACGTACGCCGATCCGGCAGCCACCAGGCTCGGCAGGAGTGCTCGTCGTGCCAGATCGGCCCGGTACGGCACCTCGAGCGCGAAGATGACTCCGGTCAACGGTGCCTTGAACACCGCCGCCACCCCCGCAGCGGCACCGGCGACCATCAGCACCTTGGCGTCGTCGCGCCGGACACGCGACGCGAAGCGTTCGTCGACGGCCGAGCCGATCGTGCTACCGATCAGCACCGACGGTCCCTCGAACCCAAGCGCGCTGCCCGACGCGAGCGTGACCGCCGACGACGTCACCTTGCGCCACAACGCCCGCAGCGACAGCCGTCCGCCGCGCTGATGGTACGCGCGCACGTAGGCGTCGGTCGTCGCCGTGTCGCCATCGCCCCAGATCGCATTCAAGATGGCCACCGTCACGAGGCCCAGCGCCGGGACCGCCATGAGCACGACGATGTTCTGATCCAACAACACACCCAACACGTGATCGACACTGACGTCGAAGGCGGCCACGCCCAGTCCCGTGAGCACACCGATCGCGGCCGACAGCACGAGGGTGAGATGAAACGTGCGGGCCACGTCGGCCGCTTGTCGACCGGCCCGGTCGAGTGTCGGCGCGAACTTGCCGACGCGGCGGTTCACCACGGCACGGTCTGCAGCGAAGCATCCTCGCCGGCGGCGTCGCGAAAGGCGGTCAACGCGTCGATGATCGTGGCTCGCTGCGCCGGCGGGACCTTGGACATGATCGAAGCGATCTCGACCCGTCGGCGCTCAGTGACCGTGCGGACCAGATCGCGGCCACGGTTCGACAGCGAGATCGCAACCTCCCGCCGGTTCGTCGGGTCGACGTCACGTCGCACAAGCCGCTTGCGAACCAGACGATCGCACAGGCGCGTCGCCGTCGACGGCGAGATCCGCAACTCCTGCGCGAGCTCGCCGACGCGCCGCTGCCCTCCGTTGGTGTCCAACACGACCAATGCTCGGAACTGCGGCAACGTGACGGCCTCGTCCACCGACGCAATCGACCGAGACGCAACGGCCACCAGCGCCCGCGAAGCCAACAACACGGCGTCAGTCACCGCATCCAGCTCCTCGTTCACCTCGCGTTTCGTCGACCGTCGAGCCACCTGTGCACACTACAATTGTTGTCTCGACGGACTCACCCAGTACGTCGCTTCCGGTCTGCCTCCGCCGTCTGTGCATGCAAGTCATGGCGTCGACAACGCATCCAAGAAACTGCGCGCCCAGTAATCGGCATCGTGGCGTTGCACGGCCCGCGCCATCGCCCGCATCCGACGCCGCGTCGTCGTGCCTTCGCCGGCGACGGCGCGCTCGATCGCAGCCTTCAAGCGACCGATGTCGAATGGATTGATCAACACGGCACCGGTGAGCTCCTTCGCCGCGCCGGCGAACTCCGACAGGATCAACGTGCCGGTTCCGTCGAGGCGCGACGCGACGTACTCCTTGGCAACGAGGTTCATCCCGTCCCGCAGCGGCGTGACCAGCATGACGTCGGCCGCCAAGTACAGCGCGACGAGCTCGCGCAGCGGCTGCGACTGGTGGAGATACTTGACCGCCGTGCCAGCCAAGCGGCCGAAATCACCGTTGATCCCTCCGACGAGTCTTTCGACCTCGAGCCGGATGTCGGCGTAACCGGGCACCTCACCCCGGCTCGGCTCGGCGATCTGGACGAGCACGACGCTTGACGGATCGATTCGCCCCTCCTCGAGCAGCTCTCGATAGGCGGCCAACCGGATGGTGATCCCCTTCGTGTAGTCCATCCGGTCCACGCCGAGCAGCACGATGCGCGGTTCACCAAGCTCGGCCCGGATCTGCCGAGCGCGCTCGATCGTGGTGGCCTCACCCGCGATCTCTCGGATCTTCCCAGCGGCGATGCCGACAGGAAATGTCGCCACCAGCGTCGAGCGATCGCCATCCGACACGTGTTTGCCGGCTTGTCGCCGACCAAGCAACCGCTTCGAGATCTGACGGAAGTTCTGCGCTCCGACGTCGGTCTGGAACCCAACCACATCGGCACCAAGGAGACCCCGCGTGATCTCTTCACGCCAGGGGATCCGCAAGAACAACTCCTGCGCGGGAAACGGGATGTGCAGAAAGAACCCGATCCGCAGGTCAGTCCGCAGATCCCTCAGCATCTGCGGCACCAACTGCAGGTGGTAGTCGTGCACCCACACTGTCGCGCCGGTCGGAGCGACGGTGGCCGCACGCGTGGCGAATCGCTGGTTCACGTCGACATAGGCATCCCACGACGATTGCTCGAACCGCGACTCGAAGATCGCGTCGTGGTACAGCGGCCACAGCGTCGCGTTCGAAAAGCCGGCATAGAAGCCATCTGCCTCGTCATCAGTCAGATCGACCGGATACAGGTCGATGTCGTTGCGGCGAAATGGCTCCATCTCACCGACCGAGCCGGTCCACCCGATCCAGCTCGTCCGACTCACCGCAACGGCCGGTTCGAGGGCAGACACCAAGCCACCCGGGCTGCGCATCCACGCGCCACCTCCGACCTCGTCGGCGGACCAGTAAACGGGCAACCGATTGGCCATGACCACGAGATCCCTCACATGCTCCTTAGCCACCATCGATCATCTGCACCCGTCGCTCGTCGGGCGTCAACGCTCGACTCATATGTGTACTGTACAACTTTTGGTCTCGACAGATTGGAAGAGGCCAGGCACAGGCGCGGTCGACTGCCCGAAGTCCGTGACTGGAGGATGCCCGCACGGGATCGCATCGACGGTCGAGGTCTGGCTGTCGTCGCCGCGATCGCCACCAGTGTGCACGTCGAAGAAATAGGTGGACGATTGGCGATCAGCGCAACCGTGCGTCGTAGAACAGACGCGAACATGCCGCCCGTAGGTCAGCATGCGCCTCCGGCAGCACGACGCGAGAATTGATCGCCCGTAGCGACCGCCGACCCGGACTGCTGCGAGTCGATCGTCCCTACAGTCGATGAAACGGTGCGCACCGGCTCAGCAACGGGCTCCCATGCGACCGGGACCGGGTTCGACTTGCATCCGGAGCCTGCACGTTCGATCTCGTCGAAACGAGCCGTTCGAGGATCGACGCCAGCTCCTCCAGCTCGTCGATGCGAAGCGCGGCGCCGGCAGCGGTGCAGCCCACAGACACGCCGAAATCGCGGACGCGCAGCGACGACATGAACGCAGCGGCCTGTTCGCTCCCGCTGGCGACGAATCGAAGCCCTCGCGACACTGGCTGTCGCAACACGTGTCGTGTTGCGGGGCTGATGCAGTCCCACACGGCGGTGCGCGGCAGCAGTCGAGCCCGCTGCAGCGATTGGTCGATCCGGGTCGAGGCGCCGTCTTGCGGATCGTCCCAAATGGAGTCGATCACGATCGTGAGATGTTCCGCCGCTGCGAGGTTGACGAGGCGGTCGTCCAGCTTCGACACCTCGTCAAGCCGTTCCAGTAGGTGTGCCCGCGACCATCGTGATGGCCGCCGCGACTGTGGGAACGAAACGGGCGGATCGGTGGACTCCCTGCAACGCGAGATCAACGATCAGCTCAGGATCGTCGACCACGACTGCGACCGGCATCGCGCAGCGCCGAAGACTGGCCTCGTCGTAAAGCGCTCCCGCAGCGGCACGGTCGAGGCCTGAGACCCGACGGAGATCGATGACCAGCGGCTGCGCCGCGGGAACCATCGAGCACAGGTCGATCAATCCGTCGACCGAGGAGGCCGAGAGCTCGCCGTCCGCGGCGACCACCGAGAATCCGGAATGCCGATGCATTGACAGTTGCATATACCAAGCGTCGCCGTCCGTTGTTACGAATTGATGACGGCACGATGGGAATCCCGCGCCGAGTATCTCGGCCGTTGCCAAGGCGGTCACGACGCGCGCAGGACACATTCACAGCGGGGCGAAGTCGCTGTAGTCGTCTGGGCTGACCGGCCCGTCCGTGGACGAGCCGTCGCCGCGCGGCACGCTCGCCGGTTGACCGGCGACGAGGAACTTGACGTTGCTGATTGCGGCGAGCTGTGTCATCGCGAACGTGATCTGGGCGAGCGCCAGCCGCTGCTCGGTGGGGACGAGAGAGCTGAATTCGTCATCGAGATCGATGGTGATGAGTTCGCCGTCGATGTCGACGATCTCGGCGAGATCGGGCACAAGGGCGGTGCGAAGACCGGCGTCGGTCTCTTCCTGGCTAGGACCTTGGGCGAGCAAGGCAAGGACGTTCGGCGGGTCAGCCGGCGACGTCGTACGGTCGACGACCGTCAACCGGTCATCGCGCACGAGGAACACGTTCACGTGTTGGCCGGCATCGCTCGTGACGACACCGCGCGTACCGGTGGGGGTGGATTCGGCGAGTTGGAACGGCACGTCTCGAGCCGGCACACGTTGCGCGGAGTCCTGGCTGGACACGCTGCATCCAACGAGGACCACGATCGACGTCGCCGCGACCAACAGCGCCCGGCTCACCATCCCGTCTCCAACGGTAGTTCGATGACAAAGCGTGCTCCGCCGCCAGGGCCATCCTCGATGCGAATGCTTCCACCGAGCACCCGCACGTGTTCGGCGACGAGCGACAGCCCAAGGCCACTGCCTTTGCTGGCCTGGTGGCGGGCATCGCGTCCGCGCCAGAAGCGTTCGAATATGTGTTCGCGCTCGTCGGGGGTGATGCCATTGCCGCTGTCGTGGACGCCGATCGTGACGGCGTGCTCCGAGGCGTCGACGGTGATGGCTGTTGCACCTCCGGCGTACCGGTCGGCGTTCTCGAGCAGGTTGCCGAAGATTCGTTCCATTCTCCTGCGGTCGATGCCGGTACGGATCGGTGTCTCCGAGTTCGTGATCACCGGAGGGCCACCGTGCTCATGTGACAACGCGGTGAGGAACTCGACGACATCTGTATCTTCCAGATCGGGTTGCTCGACGCCGGAGTCGAAGCGGGATATCTCGAGCAGATCGAGCACCAGCCGCTCGAAATAGGTGACTTGGCGTGCCAGCATGACGAGTGCCTCTCGCGATCTTGGTGAGAGATCCGGTGAACGTTGTTCGACAAGTTCGATGGCGGCTTTCAGTGAGGTCAGGGGCGTTCGCAACTCGTGGCTGACATCGGACGCGAACCGTTGCTCTCGCTCGATGCGCGTCTGTAGGGCATCGACCATCTCGTTGAACGATGCGACGAGCGGATCGAGGTCGCGGTCACCCCGTGCATCCAGCCTGGCCCGCAGATCTCCCTCAGTGATGCCCGCGGCGACCGCCGACATCTTCTTCACCGGGCGCAGAACGCGTTGGCTGACATAGACACCGACGAGCGTCCCGGCCAGCGTCGTACCGATCGAGCCGATCAGGAGCGAGATCACGAGGGTGCGAATGGTTCTCTGGAGGACGTCCAACGGGATGATCTCGAGATATTCGGCGTCGACAGCGGCCAGCGGAACGCCGATCACGACACGTGGGTTGCCGGCACGAGTGATTCGCTGGTGGGCTGCGGTGCCGTCGTCGAGCGCGTCGAGCAGGTCCGCCGGCAGATCACCGGGATCGGCTGCAACGCCGGAGGCGTACCATTGCTCCTCGAAACGCAACAGCGCGAGCGTGCCGACCTCTCCCACGGTGTCGTCGAGGATCGCTTGTGGTTCTTGATCGCCGGCTTGCAGCAGGTCACGCACCAGGCGCGCGTTCAGAAAGGTCTGGCGGATCGCGGCCCGCTCGCGCTGGTCGACGAGGTATTGCTTCGCCAACAGGAACGTCGTCGTCGAGACCGCCAACGTGGCCGACATCGTCACCAACGCGAACGTCAACGTCAGCCGTGACCTGAGCGACAGCGAAGTGGACGAACGTCGTGCGGCTCTCATTGACAGAGGAACTTGTAGCCGAGTCCTCTCACGGTGACGATCCGCGTCGGATTGGCAGGGTCGGCTTCGACCTTGGTCCTGAGTCGGCGGATGTGGGAGTCGACAAGGCGGCCGTCGCCGGCGTAGTCGTAGCCCCATACCCGTTGGAGCAACAGCTCCCGTGAGAACACCCGACCGGGATGTTCGGCCAGATCACACAGCAGGCGAAACTCGGTCTTCGTGAGCTGCAGGTTCACGCCGGCGCGGGCAGCGAATCCCTCTCTGGGCGAGATCTCCAAATCACCACATCGCAGTCGACCGGCGTCGTCCGTGGCCGCGTGCACGCGCCTCAGCAGCGCACGAATGCGTGCCGCCAGAACCTTCGGGACGAACGGTTTCGTCACGTAGTCGTCCGCCCCAGCCGACAGCCCAGCGACCACGTCGTGGGCGTCGATTTGGGCGGTCACCATCACGACCGGAATCCCGCTGCGGGCACGGAGTTGGCGGCACACTTCGAACCCGCCGATGTCGGGCAACTTGATGTCGAGCAGCACGAGATCGATCGAGTCGTCCGCCTGCGCTACCCCGCTCGTGCCATCCGCTGCCTCGACGACATCGAAGTCCTCGTCCTCGAGAATCATCCGCAGCAGCGCACGCAGGTCCGCATCGTCTTCGATCACCAGTATCCGCGTCGCCACGTCGACGATGATGGACGACAGCGGGAAGCAGAACAACATGCTGCACGTCAAGCAACCCAGCAAGCGCGTATCTCCACACAACCACAACACAATCGAGCCGCGCCCGTCACCGGGGGGGTGAACACTACGACGAGAGTTCGGGGCGGCGGATCCGGCCGGTTCTTCACCAGCTCGCCGCCTCGAACTCGCCAATCGCGAGGAGATCGCCATCGAGATCACCATGTTCTGCGAACTCGGCCGGTACGAGCTGTCTTCCGGCGACCAATCTGCGGGTACAACCCCTCTCGCGCCGATCGACGACGCTCACGTAGAACATCCGCGGATAGCGGCCACCCGGCCGACGTTGTGGTCGACACTGGAACACAGCCGTCCTGCGTCCCGCGGACTGTAGGTGCGACATGGGTGCTCGCAGTGAAGACAGCGTGCGTTGTCTCGGCGGGCGAAATGCGTTCACCGAGCGACACTTCGATCGCGTGGCGATGCAGTACACATCGCTCCGCCAGACCGATGACGAGGCCGTGTTCCAGATTCGAGATCGTCTCCCTAGCGGCCCGGTGACCGGATTGGACGTCGGTGCTGGCACGGGCCGTTACACGGAACGACTCGTTGAGCTCCTCGGCGATCGAGCAACGATCCACGCTGTCGACCTCAGCCCGGCCATGCTCCTCGTGCTGTTGCGCGACGGGATGCCGGATCGACTCCCCGTCGCGTGTTGTCAAGCTGAGCGGCTCCCGATCGCGGACGGCTCCGTCGACTTCGTCACGACGTTCAACGCAGTGCACCATTTCGACCTTGACGGGTTCGTTCAAGAAGCCGAACGAGTGCTCGCTCCCGGCGGTCACCTGTTCATCTACACCCGCACACCGGACCAGAACGCCGAGTCGATCTGGGGGCGAGCGTTTCCGGACTTCACGGCTCGTGAGAACCGCCTGTACAACGAAACGACGCTGCGTAGCGTCGCTGCAACACCTGGGGACGGTGGACGCGAGATCGTTCAGCTTCCCTCGCCGTGCGACACCCACCAAGCTGGCCGCGCGAGTCAGAGGTCGCGCCTACTCGACATTCGCCCTGTACGACGCCGACGAACTCGAAGACGCGCTCGGCAGCTTTCTCCAAGGCATCGGCGCCCACGACGAGGTGTGCTGGCAGGACCACAACACGCTCGTCCACGTGCAACGAGATCGCTGCCCCTGACCGGTGTCGCGCGGTTCTGGCCGGGCTTGGCGACTCAGTACTGCCGCCGATTGCGGTGGCCATGGCGCGAGCGACCGGCCGGCAAGCGAGGCGAACCTGGCATGACGAGCGCGCACACAACCACAACACAAACGAGTTGGGGCCGTTACGGAGGGCGTGGAGCATTGAGTCGTCAGAGTTCGCGGCGGCGGATGTGTGAGGTCTCCCCCTCCTGCCCGCTGCCTCGAACTCGCCAACCTGAGGAGAGCGCCATCGAGATCTTCATGTTCTGCGATCTGGGTCGGTACGAGCTGTCCGCCAAAGGATCGATGTGCGGGAAGGATGCCGATCCGCTCGGGGACGCGATCCTTCTCGTGCCAGAAGCCAGCGCGGCGACGATCGATCTCCGTGGCGCCGATGAGATCGACGACATCGCCGCGGCCGGCCTCGCCTTCGCGGTTCTGCGACGACAACAAAACGGTGTCGAGTTTGCGATATTGGTTGGTTCCGAGGCAGCTTCGAGAACGCTCGCCGAAGCGGGTCTCGCGCCGATCACCCACCGAAGCGTCGCGCACTCCCGGTGACGTGAGACGGTTCTCAGGATGACAAGGCGCGGGCGTCGTCGATGCCCGCGCTCCGAGAGCACGTCGTTCGTGCGTCGACGCCCGCCGTTCCATCCTCGTGCTGCATTGACGGGCATGGGCGATCGCCGCGTCATCGCCGACCGCCCGAGCCGTCGTACCACCGACAACATCTGTCGACGACGCTTGAAAACTGGTCAGTAGCGACGCTCGAAAAGTGAACACTCGACGATTGGAGAGTGATCACTGTGGAGGATTGGGCGTTGATTCGGGGGCTGGCTGCGGAGGGGGTGCCGAAGAAGCAGATCGCTGAGCGGTTGGGGATCTCGCGGACGACGGTAGTGAAGGCGGTGGCGTCGACGGCGCCGCCGAAGTACGAGCGGTCGCCGGCGGCGACGTCGTTCTTGCCGTTCGAGGCGCGGGTGCGGGCGTTGCTGGAGGAGCATCCGGAGATGCCGGCGACGGTGCTCGCCGAGAGAGTTGGGTGGTCGGGTTCGATCACGTGGTTCCGGGACAACGTGCGCCGTGTGCGCCCCGAGCATCGCCGCTGTGATCCGGCGGATCGGTTGAGTTGGGCGGCGGGTGACGCGGCGCAGTGTGATCTGTGGTTTCCGCCCAAGCGGATCCCGCTCGAGGACGGCACGACCGCGTTGTTGCCGGTGCTCGTGATCGTGGCCGCGTACTCGCGGTTCATCACGGGGCGGATGCTGCCGACGCGCCAGACCCCGGATCTGTTGTTGGGAACCTGGTCGCTGCTGCAGGACCTGGGGCGGGTGCCTCGCCGGTTGATCTGGGACAACGAGTCCGGGATCGGCCGGCGTGGTCGACTCGCTTCGGGCGTGGGTGAGTTCTGTGGGACGTTGGCGACCCGGCTGCATCAGCTCAAGGCGCATGACCCGGAGTCCAAGGGGGTGGTCGAGCGTCGCAACGGGTTCTTCGAGACGTCGTTCATGCCGGGTCGCACGTTCGACTCGCCGGTCGATTTCAACGCCCAGTTCACGGCGTGGTTGGAGCGGGCCAACAGTCGTGTGGTGCGCACGCTCAAGGCCCGCCCGATCGATCTGGTCGATGCCGATCGGGCGGCGATGTTGGCGTTGCCGCCGGTGCCGTTGCAGCTCGGTTGGCGAAACCAGATCCGCCTCGGGCGCGACTACTACGTGCGCGTCGACTCCAGCGACTACTCCGTTGACCCGAACGCGATCGGCCGCCAGGTCGTTGTCACCGCTGACCTCGAACGCGTTCGTGTCCGTCTCGACGGCCGCCTGGTCGCTGACCACCAGCGGGTGTGGGCCCGCGGGTTGACGGTCACCGACCCGGCCCACGTCGACGTCGCGCAGCTGCTGCGCGAACAGTTCAGCCGACCACGCGTCGTCGCCGACGACGAGCAGCTCGTTCGTGATCTCGGCGACTACGACAGGGCGTTCGGGCTCGACACGGCCGACGGACAGGTCGCGTGATGGCCACCACCAAGGACCCGGCGCCGTCGGACTCGGTCAAACAGATCCACTTCCTCGCCGCCGCGCTCAAAGCACCGCGGATCACCGAGGCCGCTGCCCGTCTCGCTGATCAGGCCCGTGACGCCGGCTGGACGCATGAGGACTACCTCGCCGCCGTGCTCGAACGCGAAGTCTCAGCCCGCAACGCGTCCGGGGCCGCCCAGCGCATCCGTTGGGCCGGGTTCCCGGCCCGCAAGACCCTCGACGACTTCGACTGGGACCACCAACCCGCCGTTCGTCAACAAGTCGCCGCGCTCGCTTCCGGGGCGTTCTTGACCGAGGCCCGCAACGTCGTGCTGCTCGGACCACCCGGCACCGGCAAAACCCACCTCGCCACCGGGCTCGGCGTGATCGCCGCCCACCACGGCCACCGCGTCCTGTTCGCCACCGCCGTCGACTGGGTCGCCCGACTCACCGAAGCCCACCGCCTCGGCCGGCTCCCCACCGAGCTCGCCCGACTGCGCCGCTACGGACTGACCATCATCGACGAAGTCGGCTACCTCCCCTTCGAGCAAGACGCCGCCAACTTGGTGTTCCAACTCGTGTCGTCACGCTACGAACACGCCTCGCTGATCCTCACCTCGAACCTGCCGTTCTCAGCTTGGGGTGGCGTGTTCGGCGACCAAGCCGTCGCCGCCGCGATGATCGACCGCATCGTCCACCACGCCGACGTCCTCACCCTCAAAGGCGCCAGCTACCGGCTCCGCAACCGCGGCATCGACACCCTCCCCAGCATCCGCACGACCACCAGCGACACCGACAACTAACCTGTCGAACCGAACATCAACTGTTCACTTTTCGACCGACACAAACGCGCAGTTTTC
>CAVZOP010000009.1:0-347753 GCA_963776935.1 Ilumatobacteraceae bacterium
GGAGGTAGACGTAGCCGAAGCGGTCGGTGAAGGTGTTGGTGGCCGGGGTTCCTCCGGACGGGTCGCGCTCTCCCGAGGGGGCCCCTGGGGGCGGGGCAGAACATGCAGGGACGCCAGCGGGTGCTAGCGACAAGCGACCAGTGCCCCGGCCCGCCCGTGCGGGAAAAGCCACGCCGCCGCGCCCGCGTTGGCGTAGGGGTCGAAGGGGGACAAGCCTGCTCTGCCTTGGGGTGTGGCGGCCCAGGTGCTGGGGATGAACTGGTAGAGGCCGGCTGGCCCCCGACCACCGGTTGTAGGCCCCGGGGCTGCCAGTCTGCTCTCGCACCAGCTCACCCGGTACACCCACGCCGGGGGAGGCCCAGGCTGATGCCGTACTCGATGGCGTCTCCGGCGATGGGGGACTGCGGCTTCAGCCGGGCTGTCAGTCGGGGTCAAGGACACCGCCACCCCGAAGAGGAGGACGCCCAGGTAGACCCCCGCTCGCTTCACCCGTTGCTTCGTCGTCACCTCTTCTCCTCCTTTCGGGTCGTCCGCAGGACGTGCTTGGCCCAGGCGGCCAGGCCCAGGGGGCACAGAGCGGTAGCCCAGCTCGATGGAGCCGATGAGCCCCCGGGCGAGGCCGCACTCGGCGGCCAGCTCGCGCTGGGAGAGGCCCGTCGCCTGCCGGGCCGTGCGGAGGTCTTGCCGCGGAGGTCACGTGCCGGGTCTGGTTTGTTGGGCAGGGCCACCGCCGTTGCCGCCCCGGCGGCCTGCTGTGCGCCGGGTGCTCCTGCCCGCAGCCCGGCGGCGACGGTGGCGAGGTAGCCCGCCGCCTGGGCGGGGGTCAGGGGGCGCGCCGTGGGGTCGGGGTTCCAGCACGGGCGGGGTGGCGTCCACCACCCGCACCACCTGCAGGCCCCGGCGGACGTAGCGGATGCTCACGGCGTGGCCTCCTGTGGGGAGAGTGCGTACACCTTGTCCGCTTGCGTGCCCGTCCCCACTCTCCGCTCCCCGGTGTCGATCACCAGACCCTCCCGGCGCAGCTCACTGAGCCTGCTGCTTGCGACGTGCAGCTCGAGGCCAGTGAGGGCCATCGCCTCCCGGGTCGTTGCGGCGCCAACCGACTGGAGGGCGTGGGGCGAAGCTGTACTGCTGCCCCACCGGGCGGGCTGCGGCCTGCCCCGGGCGGGGCATGGGCAGGCCGTCCCGTTGCCTGCGGCGTTTCTCGACCGCAGCCAGCGTGCCTGCTTCCCCTTCCCCGTCCACTCCACTTCTTCCGCCGACGGCGCTGAGGTCACGGAGTTCTCGGAGCGTGAAGTCTGAGGCGTCGACGTGCGCCCCCGAGGCCCTGTGACAAGCGGGCGAGCCGCACAACCAGGCCCTGCAGCCCTACCCGCGTCTGGGTGAAGCGCTCCGCCTCCGGGGCGTGCTCCGCGCGGAGCACGCCGTCGGACATCGGGGCCTCCGGCAGGCGCTTCTTTACTCACCGCGCCGATGCGCTGTGCCGTCACCTTCTTGTGGTGCGCCTTAGCCTCCGCACGGGCCTCCTTCAACGCAGCGGCCATCTCCATCGGCCGGTCGAGCAGGGGGAGGAGTGCCCGCGCTTGCCCCTCATTGGCCGGCGGGGCCACGTCCATACAATTTGTATGGAGCACCTCCACGACCTCA
Source organism: Ilumatobacteraceae bacterium (assembly GCA_963776935.1). Classification (GTDB taxonomy): domain Bacteria; phylum Actinomycetota; class Acidimicrobiia; order Acidimicrobiales; family Ilumatobacteraceae; genus JALOLG01. Next base: position 1,648 of record CAVZOP010000009.1, read on the forward strand.
AGGCCACGGATCAGCTTGTCCACGTAGTCTCGCCGCACCCCCCAGCAGTCACGGCAATACGTCTCGAAATCGCCATACGGCCCCTGCACATAGAGCCTGCTCGTCCCGGATCTCGCGGTACCCGGATGCCGCCGCCACCCATCCCGTGTTCGATCTGCCTCTCGACCTCGGACAGGGCGCGGGCGAGCAGCGGGGCGCCATGTTGGAGGGCCAGCGCCGCGCTCACGCCTGCTTGCTCTCCCACGCCTGGTACTCCTTGATCCGGCGGGTGAGCGCCTGACGCGCCGCCGAGGCCGTCGACGCCAGCCCGAACTCCGGGAGGCGGTCGATGGAGTGCTTCGGGCTGATGTAGCTGTTGTAGGCCTCAAAGATCGCCCAGGCGAACGCCGTCCGCTCGTCCAGGGCGTTGGGGTGGCCGCCCACCACGGCCGGCACCTTCGCCGCCGCGAACTTGCCCGCGGCGCTGTCATAGACAGCCCGCACCTTGGTGCCATGGAGGGCCTTCACCAACACGTCCTCGCGGTAGGGGCGGGTGAGGGCGTAGCGCAGCAGGAACTCCCAGGGTGCCCCGCACCATCCCTACACGGTAGGCGTCCGGGTCGCGCCCATAGGCTCCCTGCAGGATGACGAAGGCCCGACCGCACGGCCCCGACGCACCGCTGCGCCTGGCGCAGTCGTTGCGCCGCCACGATGCCCGTCACGTCCCCCTCCCCCCGGCCACCCGCCCCACCTTCTCGGCCTGCCGCAGGCCCCCGGCTGCCGCCGGACGTCGCGGACGGCCACGGCCACCTCGTCCTCCTGGTGCACCTTCAGGTTGAACTTGCCCAGGCCCGTCCACGACCACCGCGTGATGTTGATGTTGCCCACGGTGGTCGCTGCGGCCACCGCGCCCCGCGCCCGCGTGACCACGCAGGGCACCAGCGTGTCCGGCTCCACGGCGAACACCGGGCTGCCAGCGCCTCGAAGCGGTGGTGCCCCTCCCTGACCTTGTAGGTGCCGTCTCTGTTGTCCTCGACGGTCAGCGCCTGCAGGCTCTCCCACTCGAAGGTGAGGGCGATATCCCAGATAAGGGTGTAGTCCAGCTCGCGATTGATCTCCCCCTTCTGCAGCGTGCTGAGCGGTATCCAGACGATCTTGACCGCATCGCGCGCCGCGCCGGCGGTGCGCCTCCGGCGCTCGAGCTGGTCGGTGCGCTCCTCCTGCCTGCGGGCCATGCGCTCCTGATGCATCCGGCGCAGGCGGTCAGCCGGGGGCTCCTTCGCTGGGTGGTCGGCGCGGGGGACGGAACGGCACCACCTCCGGGACCACGTGCACCACGCTGCCGTTCGCCTCTGCCTCGACCCGCAACCGCCGCTCCCGCTCTGCTTCCGTGATCGCCTTGTGCCCTACAATCTGCTCGGTCATCGTCACTCCTGTCTCGATCTGTAGCGGCCGCCGGTGCCAGCCGGCGGCCGTTCCCGTCCCTGGTTCCTTGAGGCGGTACGTCCCCACCCCGACGAACTCCACCAGGCCCTTGTCCCGGAGCCGCTGCAGGGCGAGGCTCACGTCCTGCCCAGGCGTGCGCGAGCGCGATCCGGCCTGCTCCATCAGCGAGATGAGGCGGTACTGCAGCAAGTGGTGTCTTGAGACACACGGGCACCCAGGGCCGCTGAGGTCGCAGAAGGCGTCATAGACTGCCCGCTGCCAGCCACTGGGGATCACGCCGCCTCCTCCTCCCGGCGCGCCCCCTCGACCAGCTGCAGCAGATACGAGCGGGCGGCGTCGGCGCTGAGGACGAGGCGCTCATAGCCTCCCTGGAGGCGACCCAGCGTCCAAAAGCGGCAGCGGTACACGTCACCGCTGGCCTTGTAGTAGTCCCCCACCGCGATGCCGTCCAGGAAGAGCGTGTCCCGGCCCGGCGGGTTCTTCTCCGCGTACAGCTTCCGCCACTCCAAGCGTTCGCTCATCGCCACCTCCCGTCGTCGCGCTCCATCCGCCAGACCGCATACTCCAGCACCCCCACGGCGACCAGGGCCCCGCAGCAGCAGGCGCCCAGGACGATGAGGACAGCGCGTGGTCGCTCATCGCTCCTCTCCAGGGCGCAGCCGCGGCGCCCCCTGCTCGGCCCCCAGCGGGAAGTGCTGGTCAGCGTGCTGGGTGGGGATGCTGTCGCCCGCGTAGTCGATGGCCTGCTGCATCTGGACGATGACGTCCCCCCGCCGCGCACCTCAGAGATGAGGTGCCAGGTGTCCTCCAGGCTGAGCCTGCCGTGGGTATCGAGGGCCAGCCCCAGTTCCCGCAGGTCGTCGTCGGTCATCCCTCGTCCTCCTCTCCGCGGCTGGCCTCCTGCTGCGCGAGCTCGTGCCAGCGCCACAGCCCAAATACCCCGTCCCCCACGGAGAGGACGGCGCCCTCCCGCCGGCGCTCCCCCTCGCAATGGGGGCAGTCCCGGGCTTCCGTTTCCTGGCGCTTGCGCTCCAGCGCCGCCTCGTCGCCCTCCGGAGAGAGCAGCTCGGCGATGGCGCCGCATCTGTGGACGACCACCACGCGCTTCACGGCTTGCCTCCCTTTAGCTGCGCCGTCCGCTGCTCCAGGGGGATGGCCCGGCGCTCGGCCTTGTAGCGCTCGAAGTCCACCCGGCTGATGGGCACCAGCTTGCCCTCCAGCAGCCGAGGGGCGTTGGGTTGCCGGTTGTGCTGCTGCGTGATGGGCGGGTAGTAGCTGCCGTTCCCGCCGTACCCGTTCGTGGGCGGCGCTGCCGCTTTGGCCTGGTCGGCCAACCGTCGGCCTCCCCCCGCTTGCACCCGTTGCGGTGGAAGCCGAGGCTGTTGACCCGCTTCTTGTTCTCCGGACGGTCGAGCCAGTCCAGGCCGTCCGCGATCTCCTCCTCCACGTCCAGGTGGGGGAAGTCTCGGATCAGCTTCTCCAGCCGGGCCGGGTCGTGCTTGTAGCCCCGCCCGAAGGACTGGAGGCGGGCGGCGATGCGGGCCGCCTGCTCCTCCAGCGGCGGCCTTTTCGTAGAAAGGGCCGGGGAGAACGGGGGGTCTGGGGGGAGAGGGGGTGTCACGTTACCTATAGATGAGAGGCGGCCGTTCTCTGGGGCAGGCGTCACGCTACCCGTCACGCTATGCGTCCCGTGACCGACCGCTTTATCCCGTGCCCGTTTCCGCCGTTGCCGGTCACGGGCCTGCGCCCGGATGTCCTCGATGGTGAGGTCTCGGCGAGCGGGCATCAGGCGCGTGCCCGCCGCCGCTTGCGGAGCAGGGCCGGCTCATCGGTGCTCTCTGAGAGGTCACGCTCCGGCCAGGGCGTGGCGCCCAGCGTCTCGTTGACGTAGCGCTCCAGGCGCCGGCGTACCGCCTGGGGCACCCGGTCGTAGCCCCCGTGAGCGGCGTGGACGGACCCATGGCCTCGTCGCGTCCCCGTCCGGCGCCGCCCGGCGCAGCAGGCGCACCAGAGCGGCGGCCGGTTCGGGTGAGGTGCGGTCGGGCCAGTGGCGCCGCAACAGGAGCAGGTCATCGCGCTGAGCGTCCACCACCAGGCGCCAGATGGCCTCCGCGGCGCGGGCCGCCTCGGACGTCTCTTTGGGGTCGCGCAGGAGCACCGGAGGGCGTGCGGCGGCGATCGTCTGCTGCCTCCTGGGGTGAAAAAGGGGATGCAACCCGTTGACCGGGTCAGACGGGAACGCTACTCACCGGGCCCGCAGGACACGCCTGCGGAGGCGAGCCGCTCAGGTCTGGGCCGGGGGGGCCTCCGCCGCTCCCACCAGCCGCAGGCGCGAGCCCTGGTCGCGGCGCAGGGCCACCTGTTCCTGCTCCTGAGCCAGGCGCAGCCAGAGCCCCTCCCAGCGGGGGTTGTGGTCGAACAGGGCCACCAGGCGCCGCCCCTGCCTGCGCGGCACCGGCTTGCTCCCCGAGCGCCAGTTGCTCAGGTCACCCGGGTCGAACCCCGCCCACTGGGCCAGCCCTTCCTGGGTGGGGATGCCCATGCGTTTGCGCTCGCGCTCCAGCTCCGCCCGCCAGGCCCGCAAGGCCGGCCGCTCCGCCGGCTTCGGCGCGCCCGGCGGGCCCACGTAGGCCACCGCCGCCGCTATCGCCATCGCTCTCGCCCGTCCCCATGGTGTCCCACCGTGGAGCACCGTCGCCCCCGTCCCGCTCCCCGTGCGCCCCTTGGAGCGGGGGGCCAACGGCGTGTGTCCCGAGACGGTACGCCGCTGACCCCGGAGTGTGTCAACCGCTGCCAGGCCACTACCCCCAGGTGTAGTGCGTCATCTGTCCTCCGCCGCGCGTTGTTTGTATCTGGCCCACTTGGCGGCGTGACCAATTTGCGGTATACCGGAGGGGCACAGGAGGGGGTGCGATGAACATGCAGGGCGAACCGCTGCAGGAGGACGAACCAGGTTCCCCCTCCGGGGGGCCGGACCCGGAGGGGGCGGACAACGGCACAGAGGGCCAGCCGTTTCGGCCCTACGAGCGGACGCAGCGCCGGCTGCGGGTGGACGGAGTGACGTTCGGGAAGGCGGTGAAGCGGCACCGGGAAGCGGAGCACTGGTCGCTCCGGCAGCTGAGCAAGAAGAGCGGAGTGCCGTTGACCACGGTGGCCAACATCGAGCGGGGGCACGGCGCTGCCTGACGCGGAGGTGACCTGCGCCCTGGCGATGACGTTCGGCTACAGCAGCCCGGGGGCCATGCTGGGGGCCGGGGGCACGCAGCACCCGCACGTCCACGGCGGGGCGCCGGCCTCGCCCTCGCTGGAGGCCACCTTCGCCGCCGTGCTGCGGGCGGCCCTAGGGGTGCTGGACGAACGCCAGCTGGCCATGGCGGCGACGGGGACACTGGCGGCGGCCTGGCCGGGGGAGCCGTAGGCGCCCCGGTGGGGCTCGCGGGGACCCCCCTGGCGGTGAACTTCGTGGTCATCGGGGCCGGGGGCGTCCTCTTGCTCGACCCCACCCAGGCCCCGGGCGGCACGGTTGGGGGAGAGCCCCGGACGGGGAAGTGATGCGCACTACGAACGGGTGAGCTGCAGCAGCAGGGTAGCGAGCCGGTCGGGCTCGTGTGTCGTACTGTGCGCGGTGCCACAAGACGGGGTGTGCACAGTCATGCACAGGGCGGCGTCCCACGGCAGCACCGCGTGGCGCTCGGGTGGGGCCTCCGGGGCGTCTGCGTGCCACACCACCACCCGTACCCCGAAGGTGTCCAGGATGCCCCGCATGGTGGCGTAGCCGGCCGGGCTCACCTGCCCCGGCACCAGGGCGCCCAGCGCGGCCTCGTTCGCCGTCAGCTCCCGGAACACGGCCACCCCCGCGTCCTCCCGGCGCTGGTCGTGCAGCAGGGCCTGCGCCGCCTGGTCGCGCTGCACCCTGGCCTGCTCCGACCCGGCCGCGCTCGTCCGGCGCAGCGCTCGCAGGCTCGCCTTCTCGTCCTCCGTCTCGGCCAGGGTCGGCTCCGTGGCGGTGTTCTCCAGCACCCGCTCCACTTCCTGACGGCTCGCTCCGCGTCCCGCACCGCCCGCTCGGCCTCCTGCGCCTTCGCCCGCCGGCCGGCGCCCCCGGTGGGCCGGTACGCCGCCGTCGCCTCCGCCAGCACGCGGCGCCACACCGCCAGGTCGAGGGCCTCCGAGCGGATACGCCCGGGGGAGGGGCAGGGCTCCCCTTCGTCCGTGCGGGCCCGCTGCAACCAGGCGCAACCGTAGGTGCGGTACAGCATCCGCCCTTCCGGGTTCTCCGCCGTCCTGGCCCAATCCCGCTTCCTGGGGGCCGTGAGGACGTGCATGGGGCGCCCGCAGTGGGCGCACACCGCCAGCCCGCCCCGCAGCAGGAACTCCGTCTGGCGGTCGGGGGCCATCGACCGCGCCGCCCGCTTCTTGTTCCGCTCCAGTGCCGCCTGCGCCTCGAGCCAGAGGGTGACGCTCACGAGGGGGGGGCACACCTCGGGGGGCATGGTCTGCCACTCCTCCGGGGGGCGGGCCACTCGGCGGGTGCGGCCGTCCTCCCGGAAGCTGTGCTGGGTGCACACCTGGGCCTCCCCCCGGTAGCAGCGGTTGCGCACCAGGGCGCTGAGCGTGGACGTCTGCCACGCCGCGCCCCCCGCCGGCGGAGTGACCCCCTCAGCGGACAGGGCCACCGCCACGTCGCCCAGGGTCTGCCCCCCGACGAGGGTCTCATAGACGCGGTGCACCACGGCGGCCTCCGGGGCATAGACGACGAACGCCTCCCGGTCCTCGCTGGCGAAGCGGTAGCCGTAGTTGGGCCGGGAGTAGGAGAGCAGCTTCCCCAGGGCCACGCGCTTCATCTTGCCGTTGTTGGTGCGGTCGCGGATGCGCTCCAGCTCCATGGCGTTGAAGCTGGACGTCACTGCCCACATCAGTTGCCCCAGGGCGCTGGTGTGGTCGATCTGCTCGTTCACGAAGCGGTAGGAGGCCCCGTGGCGCTCGGCCTCCTCCAGCAGGATGGCCTGGTGCTTGACCCCCGTAGCCAGGCGGGAGGTGTCGAAGGCATACACCACGTCGATCCCGCGCTGCTTGACCAGCTCCCGCAGGGCGGACAGCTCGGGGACGCTCCCACAACTCCCAGCGGGGGTGGACGTCCCGGAAGACGGCCACGCAGGCCACGCCGTCTGCGGCCATGGCGGCCTGCACCTGTTCCTCCTGGATCTCCAGGCTCACCTCGGTCTTGTCGGCGCTGGAGTCGCTCGCTCTTGCGCAGGTACGCTGCCCCTCGGGCGAGCGGGGTCGGGCCGGGTAGAATGGCCACGCAGGGTCTCTCCTTCCTCGGGTAGGGTCTGCATCGCCTCCGGTGGTTCACGCCACCGGAGGCTCTCTGCGTCTACCGCCCGTCCCGGGCGTCCCTGGGTGGGCGCGCCTTCATCCGGCGGACGTACTGCTCCACTGCCACAACGATGGCGGTGTTGAGGCTGCGGCGCTGCTCCCGCGCTACCTCCACCGCCTCGGCGTGGACTTCTTCAGGTAGACGAACCGTCACTCTCACAACCTTCCCTTTCGGCACGGCACCAGTGTAACGGCGGGTTGGTGTCCCTGCCCCACTATCTTACCACCATAGTGTCACAGTGACACCGGATTTCTGGTAGAATTAGAGCATGAGCAACGAGCCGCGGGTGGTCAAGGTCAGGGTGTTTGTTGGGGGGGTACTGGTCGCTGAGGAGGACGTTGCTGGTTCTCTTTCGACCAAGCAGGCGAAGTCTGGGAAGCGGGGGGGCAAGTAGATGGCGCGCGTGGTGACCCTCGCCGGTTACCAGCGGTGGGCGAGCGCAGCGGCGGCGGAGACGGTCACGCTCTTCGAAGGGGGGCGCCGGCTCGGGGCGAAGGCGCGGGCCGAGGGCCAGCCGCGGGAGGGGAACCCGTTCACCGAAGGATCGAAGGGGACACGGCGCCAGGGGGGCGACCGCTACCGGGCCGCCGGCGATGGGCTGGAACGCCGGATGGGAGGAGGGCGCATGACCGAAGCGGAGTGGACGGCGCACGACGAGGTGTCGGTCCGCCTCGCGAAGCGGTCTAGCGGCGCGCTGCTGGTGTTCTGCAACGACCTGGAGGCGCACGTGCGCAAGGCGGCGCCGGGCGAGCTGCCGTCACTCAGGGAGGCGGGGGCGGTGTACCGGGCGGACACCCTGTTCGAGGCCGGGGCTGACCTCAGTGACGCACTGGTGGGCGTGGAGCAGGGGCGCCTGGGGGAGGACGTGGCCAGGCAGGAAGCCCTGCGCGTCTGTCGGTTGGCTGTACTACTCTGGCTTTCCGTAGTGGGGGAGGGACAAGAAGTTGGTGGATGAGGAGTGGGAGCAGAAGGCACCGGCGGATGCACCTGGAGGCGCCCGACCCGCTGGCGAGCGTGCCCGCGCGGTACCTCTCGGCGGAGGGGTTCGCGGAGCGGCTGCTGCGCCTCATCGACGCACAGCTCCGGGGTGGCGCCGCGCCGGACGTGACGCTGTCGGTCGTGCAGGCGCGGTGTGCGCAACTGGTATGGGGGGATGACAATGGCCGCGATGACTGAGGTGATCGACCGGGAGACAGGGGAGATTGAGCCGGCGGACTTCCCGGATGTGCGGGTCGACCGCAAGCACGTCATCGACCAACAAGGGCGCGACCACATCCTCTTCGCCGGACTGGTGGACGCCTTGCACAGGTCTCCGGGGGGTACTTCAGCGTAGACACCCGCATCGAGCAGGCCCACGGCGGAAAACGGGCAGACGGCGGTGTGCTCCGCCCGCGTCCAGGTGTTCGACCCCGTACGGCCGGACGTGGTGCAGCGCAGCGCCAGCGGGATCGGGGATGCCTCGCCGGCCAATGTCAACCGCATGATGGCCACCGCGCTCATCCGCATGGCGGAGACGCGGGCCAAGGCCAGGGCCCTGCGCGACCTGTGCAACGTGGGGATGGTGAGCTTCGAGGAGCTGGGGCAGGATGAACCAGCAGAGCGCCCGACCAGACGTCAGGTGGATGACCCCGTTGACCAGTCCCACCGGGAACCCATGCCGGTCGCCTCGCCCCAGGTGGAGGGCATCGTCATCGAAGGGCGCCGGTTTACGAGGCCTCAGGTAGAGCAGGCGTGGCGCACCAGGCGGGCCGAGGCCGAGCGCCTGGGCATCGCCCTGCCCCCGCAGCTGCGTGAGGTGGTGCCGGAACGGACGCCGTTGCCGGCTCTCACCGGGCATTCCAGGAGGAGCGCCCGCTCGTCAAGGCCACCCAGGCGGGGCAGCGGTAGGTGGACCTGCTGCCCGGCGCCCACTGGTACCCGGCGCACCGGGCCGACGCCCGGGCCCGCGCTCTGTATCTCCGGCACTATTCGGCCTTCAAGCGGAAGCTGGGGACACCGACCCCAGTTCGTCTCGCCGGGGCAGTGCATGGTGCTGCTCACCTCAGCAGCCGACGCCCTCTTCGTCTGGCACTACGCCCGCCCGGAGATGCGCCTCGACAAGGTAGACGGGCCGATGTGCTCGGTCTTCCGCAACGAGGGCCAGGTGCTGAGTAGCACGCTGATCCTGGAGGCGGAGCAGCTGGCGTGGGCCCGCTCGCCGGGGGTCACCTTGTGGACGTACGTTGATCCCAGGTGCGTGGTGTCAGGGCTTCCCGGCTGGTGCTTCATCCGGGCCCGGTGGAAGCACGCGGGGGAGAGCAAGGCGGGGCGCCTGCTGTTCTGCAAGCGGCCGAAAGCTGGTCCGACACCGCCGCTTCATGAAAGATGCTCCGCCATAGCTCTCGGTTTCTCTGGTGACGGTATGGAGCTGATCCCCGGGGCCCGCTGGTACGCGGTAGACCGCGCCGATCCCCGCCTCTACGCGCTCTACAAGCGCCACTACAGCGCGAAGAAGAACGCCGCCTGGCGCCGACCCGGGAACACGAACTGCGCCGGCCCTGGGGCCCCGCTGTGCCTCCTCACCGTGGCGGGCGATGCGGCGTTCATCTGGCTCCGCAACACCGTGGAGCGGTACGACGGACAGCAGGGGGTCTGCTGTGCCCTGTTCCGCAACGAGGGGCCACACCTCTCGAGTGCGCTGATCCTGGAGGCGGAGGGGCTCGCCTGGTCGCGCTGGCCCGGGGAGCGGCAGTTCACCTACGTGGACACCGCCGAGGTGCGATCGCGCAATCCCGGGTACTGCTTCAAGCAGGCGGGCTGGCGGCGGTGCGGGGCGAGCCAGACGGGGAAGCTTGCTGTTCGAGAAGCGGCCCGCATTAGGTTGTTCATCCTAACGGCACTTAGAGTCCCTGCAGCAGGGTGAGCAGCCCCCAGGCGATGAGCACGGCCAGCACGGTGAGGGCCAGCCAGACGAAGCAGCTCACCCGGGGACGAGGGACGCCAGGGCCAGGAACGTGAGCCCGGCGGCCACCAGATTGAGCCGGGGCGGGGCTGGGGGCGTCCACAGGGCGGCCACGGCGAAGATGATGGTGGCGATGAGCAGGCACAGCAATCTGGGCGTGATGCTCATCTACCCGTTCCAGTCCCCTCACCGCCGCTCAGTGCGGGTGGCACACAAGCCGTGGCGGCATTATCGGCCAATTTATCAGCATGTTGGGCGCGGAGAAAACTGCAAGCGTTGATGATTGCCGCAGTCTAGAATACCAGTTGGTGCCTTTCCCCGAAAACGCCGCCCCTGGTGATCGGCAACACCAAGGCCAGCCGCTCGCTGGCGAGCAGTGCCTACAATCAACGTCGCCAGGAGTGTGAAACGGGTGTCGCTGCCCTGCAAGCTGTGCTGCCAAACGTTCATGCCCTGCGCGATGTGACCAGCCAACAGTTGGAAGAACACCAGCCGTTGCTGTCGCCGGTCGTCTTCCGGCGCTGCCGGCATGTGGTGGGTAAAATGACGCGTGACTCAAGACGGATCACTGCGCTGCAACAGGGCGATCTGGCCGAGGTCGGACGCTTTATGAATGCCAGCCACGAGAGTCTGCGGACGGATTACGAGGTGAGCAGCCCGGCGCTTGACATGATGGTGGAGGCAATGCGTAGCGCGCCCGGTTGTTAGGCGCCCGGCTCACCGGCGCCGGTTTTGGCGGTTGTGCGGTGGCGCTGGTAGCGCAGGGCGACGAACAGGCCGTCGCCAACGCCATCTATGAAAAGTACCCCAAAGCCATGAGCGTCTGGCCGGAAGTTTATACGACATGCGCCAGCGCCGCTCACGTGTCAGCTTGTGGGGATAGGTACGGGTTCATCTGTTCATCTTAGTACTACAACGAGACTTCGGTAACAGGATTTAGTTGATGCCGACGCTTGTTGCGATGGGAGCGATAGGCCTCATGATTACGACGTTGTCGATAAGTGACAATGTCGAGAGCGAGTTGGGCGTCAAAGTCAGGTTTGGGCAAAATAGCGCGCAACAAGAGAACGGTCTGCGGTAAGGTGAGTGCAGGTGCCTTGTCCTTGAGTTTGAGCTTCAGGCGAACCAGAAAGAAATGGGCGAGAATGACCAGGGTCATATGATGATGCCAGCCAGTCCAGGAGCGGACTTGGTAGTCACCCATGCCGAGTTCTTGCTTACCCTCTTCAAAGCAGGTTGGATGGACCAACGCATGCCACTTAGCCAAGCGAAGGTAAGGAGGGTGGTATCAGCAGGCGCATTCGAGAGATAGTACTTACACTCCTGCAAGTCAAGGCTGCGGCGAAAAATGAGCCAGCCATCTGGTCGGGCAGACCATCACGGACAGTCACGATGCGTAGACAAGCAAATCGGCCACCAGCGGTCCCTTTGTGCCTTCTTTGATAGTCAGGCGGTGCCAGGCGGTAGCGGGCAAGGCTTGTGCAAGCGAGACAGCCAGCTGGGACGCTGGTTCTCCAGCCAGCAGTCTAAGGTGTGTGGGCTTGCGCCCTTGTCCTGCCCACGCCGGAACAGCTGTCAAGGGACGGGTAGGCCAGACGTGGGTGTCAAAGTCAACTTCGGCAAAATAGGCGACAGACTCGCTGAGTTCATCGAGAAAGGCGGTATCCCGGCCAAAGGCCGCATCAAAAGTCAGCCAACGATAGCGCAAGCTGCCTGCAGCCTGCACGGCTTTGACCATCGCCGCCGCCAGTTGGGGCTTCGTCTGGAAGCCAATCTCGCTGGCACACCGCACTCACGCCGCCGCTCGGCGTATGCCTCGTCTTCTACCCATTCTCTGGGCAAGTAGAGGCGACGATCAAGCAGGGTGTAGCCTGTATGGCTGGCATAACTGAAAAAGACACCGGCTTACAGTTGGCAATTTTGCCTAGCTCGCCGCACATTTGGCGCTTGACACCAACGGAGTCTTGCCCTTGTTTGGGAAAATCACTGCCATCGACAATCAGCACGCCTTCGCCATCGCCCAGGTCTTGCTCTACTTCTCGCCAGTGACGCAGCAAAATCGGCGCATCTGCCCACGCACCCTGACCGAGAAACTGCTGGCCCGCTCGAATGGCATTTGCATTGTCGCCGTCAAAATGTAAGACGATTGACTCGACTGACTTGTTCTTTAGGTCTGACAAGAGTCCTCGCAGATATTTCTCACTCTGTTCCCGCTGTTCTCGTCGTTGGAACAGTGGGCTGTAGATGCCATGATACGTCGTCAATTCCGGTAGAAGTTGCGCTTCGATCTCGGCGACCGATAGGTTTAGTTCCGGCGTTGTCTCGATGTACTGGTTCATCGTCTTTTCCTCCACCAGGAGGATTTACCAGATTCATCGCCTTTTTCCAAAGTCTCGTTGTAGTATTAGTTAATTACTTTTAATCTCATCACGAGGAAGACGGAATGACCTCATCTGCTACGACCCTGGCGCCTTCTTCCCGGCGCGCAGTCGCCAGACAGCCATTACAGTTGCTTACTATGCGTCCTTTATCGGCCTGGGTATGGTGACGGCGTCACTCGGGCAACACTCACGGGGTTGGCTGAACACACGCAATCCCCGCTCAATGCAATCAGTTTTCTGTTCACGGCGTGCGCCCTGGGTTATCTGGTCGGCTCCATTAGGTGGCCGTCTCTATGACCGCTTTCCAGGTCACCCGATCATGGCGGCGATGCTGGGGGTGATGCTGGTCATGATGTTGGTAGCGCCGGTGATTCCTGCCCTCTGGCTGCTCGGCGCCGTGATTTTGATCCTCGGCCTGGGTGAGGGCACATTGGATGTCGGCGTCAACACCTTGATCGTCTGGCTACACCGGCCCAACAACGGGCCCTATATGAATGCGCTGCACTTCTTTTTTGGTGTGGGCACGATCATCGCCCCGCTCATGGTAGCTCGGCGCTTGGGGCTACAGGAGACATCACCTGGGCCGTATTGGGGGCTCGGTTTGCTCTTGGCGCCAATCTTGGTCTGGCTGGCGCGTCTGCCCAGCCCCACGCACGAGGCCGCAACGCCGGGCGAAGAACGGGCTGGGACCAATTATCTGTTGACGGGGATGGTGGCCTTTTTTCTCTTTCTTTATGTGGGGGTCGAAGGTGGCTTTTCCGGTTGGATCGACAAGTATGCGCTGGCTATGGGTCACGCTACTGAACTCACGGCTGCCTACTGGACCTCGCTCTTTTGGTTTTCCTTCACCATAGGCCGTCTGGTTTCGATCCCGATCGCGGCCCGTGTGCGGCCACGCACACTGCTCTATGGCGGCCTGGTGGGCGGAGTGGGTTTTGTCAGCCTTGTGCTGCTCTGGCCGGCTTCGGCGTCGGTCTTGACCGCGGGCATTGTCGGCGCCGGGCTCTGTATGTCCTATATTTTCCCGGTGATGCTCACCTGGGCCGGGCGGCGTATGACGATTACCGGCTTTGTCACCAGTTGGTTCTTTATCGGGGCCAGCTTGGGCGGGATGTTCTTCCCGTGGTTTATCGGCCAGTTGTTTGAATCAAGCGGCCCGCGCATCACCATGGTGACCACCCTGGTCTGTCTGGTGCTCGGACTGGCCATGTTTGCGGTGCTGATGGTCTATACAGGCAAACCGCGGAACAAAACGTAGAACGGGTTGGAGATCGCACTTTCTGCTAAGAACCCATCCGAATAACGGTTGTGAATCCGACAATTTCACCTGCGAATCTGCTCTGTCACAGAGGTATTCGGATAGGCACTAAACGATGGTGCTGGTTCGCTACTTGAAGAGTTTGGCTTCCCGATCCGTTCTACGTTCTACATTCCACGTTCAAACCAAAGGAGGAGACCGCTATGCCCTTACTGTTTGATATGCCCTTTGAGCAGTTGCAGCGCTACCAAGGCACCAATCCCCGCCCGGCGGATTTTGATGCTTTCTGGGACAAGAGTCTGGCTGAGATGCACGCACTGGACCCCCAGATCGAGATCCAGCCGGCGGAGTTTCAGACGCCCTTTGCCGAGTGCAGCCATCTCTATTTTACCGGAGTTGGTGGTGCGCGTGTCCATGCCAAGCTGTTGCAACCCAGAAATCAGAGTGGACGCCAGCCGGCCATTGTCATGTTTCATGGCTATTCGGGCAGCTCAGGTGACTGGGTGGATAAGTTGGGTTATGTGGCGATGGGCTACACGGTGGCCGCACTCGACTGCCGCGGCCAGGGCGGTCTTTCGGAAGATAATGGCGCCGTGCAAGGCTGGACGTTGCGCGGGCATATCATCCGCGGGATCGACGATGCCCCCGAGAAGCTCTATTACCGCCAGGTCTTCCTCGACACGGCGCAACTGGCCCGCATCGTGATGGCGCTGCCCAATGTGGACCCAAACCGGGTGGGCGCCACCGGTGGCAGCCAGGGCGGCGGGCTGACGCTGGCCTGCATTGCCCTTGAGCCGCGGATCAAGCGCGCCGCACCGGTCTTCCCGTTCTTGACCGATTATCAGCGCGTCTGGATGATCGACAAGGCCAAAGACGCCTATGCCGAACTTAAAGAATATCTGCGTCGTTTTGACCCACGTCACCAACGCATTGAGCAGATCTGGACCAAGCTGGGCTATATCGATGTGCAGCATCTGGCGCCACGCATCCGCAGCGAAGTGCTGATGGCGGTGCAGTCTTTCCGATGAGATCTGTCCGCCTTCCACCCAGTTTGCCGCCTATAACAAGATCACGGCCAAGAAGTCGCTCTTGATCTACCCGGATTTTGGCCACGAAGCGTTGCCCGGCAACCCAGACTGCCATCTTCCAGTTTATGGCCGAGTTGTAAGTAGCGTATGCAACGAGTTTGCTGTTGCTTGGGCCGAAGGGCAGGCTATGTCGCTGGACCAGGCAGTTGCCTACGCACTGGACGGCCCAGTGACTAAAAGTTGGCTATAGTTTTTTATAGCAAAAACTGAGAAGAGGGTAGTCGGTGTTCACCTCCACTCCGACGCGCCGTCCGTCATCGAGCGCGATACCGATGCGGCTCTCGACGAACTGGTGGATCTGGATGCCGTCGCCGTCGGCGGTGGCGAGATACGCGGCCAGACTGGCCAGCGTGCGGGCCACGTTGGTGGGGCAGCAGGCGACGAGGAACCACGGTTCGCGCAGGCTCGACGAGGCGCGCTTGCTCTCGACGTCGGGGTCGGGAAGCTTGCCCGGGACCCGCTGGTGGAGCGGGTTGGCGTAGAAGAACGCCCGGCCGTCAGGGGCCGGCGACGTGGCGATCACGTTGTAGAGCGTGCGCTCGATGAGGTCGGCGTAGCGGGGCTCGCCGGTGGCGAGCAGCAGCCGCCACGCCAGCATCACCGACGCGATGCCCGCACAGGTCTCCGAGTACGCGCGGTCGGGCGGCAGCACGAAGTCGTCACCGAACGCCTCGCCGGTGTGGTGCGAGCCCATGCCGCCCGTGAGGTACGTGCGGCGGGCGACGGTCGCTTCCCACTGCGCGACGAGCGAGGCGAGGAGCTCGTCGTCGCCGGTCTCGACGGCGACGTCGACGGCACCCGCAGCCAGGTACAGCGCGCGCACG
Organism: Ilumatobacteraceae bacterium; assembly: GCA_963776935.1. Taxonomy (GTDB): domain Bacteria; phylum Actinomycetota; class Acidimicrobiia; order Acidimicrobiales; family Ilumatobacteraceae; genus JALOLG01. The sequence continues at coordinate 16,945 of CAVZOP010000009.1, forward strand.
GCGTGACCGCGGAACACCGTCGCCTCGCGCACCGGCATGTCGTCTTGGAAGTACGCCTGACCGAAGCCGATCTCGCCGAGCGTGCCGCGGCCGCGCCGTTCGACGAACAGCGCGGCCTGGTCGAGGTAGCGCTGCTCGCCCGTGACGCGGAACAACTCCACCAGGCCCAACTCGATCTCCGGGTGACCTCCGACGCGTTCGATCCCACCGTTGCCGAACGTTGCACAGACATGGTCGGCGGCGCGCCGCGCGATCTCCACGAACCGGTCGTCACCCGTCGTCCGCGATCGCGCCACGCCGGCTTGGAGCAGGTGTCCGAAGCTGTAGAGCTCGTGCCCCCACTCGAGGTTGCTGTAGCGGGGTTCCTGACCCGGTCGCCCGAAGACGGTGTTGAGGTAGCCATCCGGCTCCTGGGCGGCGCCGATGATCTCCGTCAGGCCGCGGATGCGACCGTCGGCGTCGGCCGAGCCGGACCGCCCGACCTCCCAGGCCATCGCCTCCATCAACTTGTAGACATCGGAGTCGGCGAACATCATCCCGTGGTGGTTGCCGGCGATGGTGCCGTCGACGGCGCGCTCGAAGTTGGCGACCCACTCGAGCTTCTCCATCCAGCTCTGGCAGTGAGCCAACGTCGCCGACGAGTTGACGTGCTGACGTCGTGCCCAACCGCCTCCGACGATCTCGACCTCGGCGAGACTGAGTGGCCGCAACCGGCCGTCGCGCGGCACCACCGGCCGGGCGTCGGCGCTCACTTCACGGCTCCGGTCAGGAACCCGGCGACGAAGTACTTCTGCAGGAGCAGGTAGATGCCGACGCAGGGGATGATCGAGATCGTGATCCCGGCCTGCAGCATCCCCCAGTCGGTGCCACCGAGGCTGGTCTCTGTGCGGGACGACGCGAGGATCAGCGGCAGCGTGAACTTCGAGTCCTTGTTCATCATCACGAGGGCACCGAGGTACTCGTTCCACGACGTGATGAACGCGAACAGCGCCACGGTGATGATGGCGGGCACGACGGCCGGGAGGAAGACCCGCCGGAGGATCTGCACGGAGTTGGCGCCGTCGATCATCGCCGCCTCCTCCAATTCGCGAGGGACCGCCTCGAAGCTGTTGCGCATGATGTAGAGGCTGAACGGCAACTGGATCGCGGTGTGGATGATGGCCAGACCGATCAGCGAGTTGGTGAGACCGAAATCGGCGAACGTCAGGAAGATGGGTGTCAGCAGCGCCTGGTACGGGATGATCAAGGCCAGGAGCAGCAGCACGAACAGCGGCTCCTTGAACGGCACCGGGAAGCGGGCCAGCCCGTACCCGGCCAACGTCGTCAGGCACAGCGTGAACAGCACCGTCAACAGCGCCGTGCCGAAGCTGTTGAGCAGGTAGGTCGGCAACCCGGACTGGTACTCCCACAGCCGGCGGTAGGCGTCGAAGCTCAGGCCGTGCGGCACGTAGGTCGGGGGCGTCTGGGCTGCCTCCTCGGTCGGCTTCACCGAGGCGAGGACCGAGGCGACGATCGGCAGCACCATGATGACGCAGATCGCGAGACAGATCGCGCTGACGAGGTATCGCGTCGGCCGAGGTGGGCGCGGCGAGCGGGACGCGCGGCGTCGCGCGGTGATCTCTGCGGTGTCGAGCCCGTCGATGTCGACGCCGGAAGCACCCGGCGCCATCACATTCATTGGGACGCTGGTCACGCCTGGCTCCGACGCGTGAGGATCATCTGTGTGACCGTGAAGATCAGGATGATGAAGGCGAGGACCAGCGACAGGGCCGCGCCGTAGCCGAGCTTCAGGTACGGGAACGAGTTTTGGTAGACGTAGAACACCGACGTCGCCGTCTGGTTGAACGGCTGGCCGTTGGTCATGATGTAGAACTGGTCGAACGCGAGCAGTGAGCCGATCACGCTCACGAGTGTCACGAGCAGCACGGTTCGCCTCGTCAGCGGCAGCGTCACACGAGTCGTGCGTTGCCAGCCGTTGGCGCCGTCGACCGTCGCCGCTTCGTTGACCTCGGTGGGGACCGCCTGGATCGCGGCGACGAACAGGATCATGCCGAACCCGAGCACCTTCCAGACCACGGAGATGATCACCGCCCAGTTCCCGAGGTCGGCGTCGGTGCCGATCCACAGGATCGGCTCGTCGATGATGCCGAGATCCTGCAAGACCTTGTTGACGAGCCCGTAGCGGGGGCTGAACAGCCAATACCACAACAGGCTCGACGCCCCGAGCCCGATGACGACGGGTACGAACAGGACCGTGCGTGTGAAACGGCGGAGTCTCGTGTTGCTGGCGGTCAGCAGGGCGACCAGATAGCCGCCGATCATGAGGATCGGCGTGATCATGAGCGTGTACTTCAGCGTGAAGCGCAGCGACGTCCAGAACTGGTCGTCGTCGAGGATTCTCGAGAAGTTGTCGAGGCCGACGTACTCGGGCGGTGTGATGAGCGACCAGTCGTTGAGCGAGATCCAGAACATGCGGGCGAACGGATACACGGTGAAGGCGAGCACGAACAGCAGTGCCGGCATCACATAGATGGTTCCGATCAGCTTCCTTCGTCTGGTCCTACGCATCCCGTTCCCCAGGTTTCGTCAGCGCCCACGGGCCCAATGGCGGCCGACGGCCGCGACGCTGCACACAACGCCGCGGCCGATCGGGCTCGGTGGAAAGAGGTCTCGGCGCCTACTCGCAGGAGATGCGCTCCATCTCCGCTTTGGTCTCGGTGATGATCTCATCGATCGGGTCGTCGGTGTAATAGACACGTTGGAGCATCTGCAGCCACGGGCCCTGCGGTGAGTTGATCAGCTCGAAGAACTTCAACGTGTACGGCGTCTGGGCGACCGGGATCGCCTGCGCTGTGTCGGCCACGTCCTCGTCTTGATTCGAGTACTCGTTGTCGGCCATGTCGGCGCGCGTGGTCATGTTGCCCAACTTGGCGTACTGCTCGACCTGGACCTCGTCAGAGAGGATGAACCGCATGAAGTCGACGGCGTCGTCGATGCGTTCGGAGCCCTTCGGGACCGTGACGATGTCGCCGCCGGCGAACGACGACGTCTGCCCGGTCTCGAGGCCGGGGAGCAGTGTCACGCCGAGGTCGATGTCGGGATTCTGCTCCTTGGCGAGCACGACGTTGAAGTTGCCGGTGCCCATGATGCCGACCTTGCCCGACCCGAAGACCTCGGCGAACGTCTCGCCGTTCTCGGGCTGGGCGGCCGGGTCGATCTGACCTTCTTGGTGCATCATGCGGGCCCATTCGAGCGTCTCGGCGATGGTGTCGCCGACGAGCGCCTCGTCGCCGCACTCGGCGGGCTCGATCTTTCCGCCGGACGCCCAGATCATCGGAGCGAACGTGAAGATGTTGCACCCGGCGCAGTTGCCCGGCAGGTAGTAGCCGTAGTTGCCGTCACCGAGGGCGGTGATCGCGGTCGCCATGTCGTGGAGCTCGGTGAGGTTCGTCGGCGGCACTTCCGGATCGAGCCCCGCCTGTTCGAACAATGCCTTGTTCCAGAACAGCACGGACACGTCCTGGTAGAGCGGCACGCCGTAGAGGCGGTCCTCCCAAGTCGCCACCGCACGATGGCCCTCGGAGATCGTCTCGAGCGTCGGATCGTCGCCGATGAGGTCGGTGATGTCCTCGAGCTGGCCGGCGCTGGCGAACTGAGGACCGTAGATCAGGTCGAGCCCCATCAGGTCGGGGACGTCGCCGGAGGCGATCGCCTGGGCGAGCTTGGGGACCATCTCGGCGTGCGGGATGTATGTCAGATTGATCTGGCGGTCGGGCTCGGCCTCGTTCCAGGCCGCGACCAGCGCGTCGACCATCGGTGCGTTGCCGCCCGACCGTTCCCACATCTCGAGGTCGCCGCCTCCGCCGCCCCCGCCACCACTCGTCGTGTCGCTGGCCTCGGTGGTCTCGGCCCCGGCCGCGGTCGTCGCCGTGGGCTCGTCGGCCGCGGTGTCGCCCGCGGCGTCGTCGGCGGGCGCCGTGGTCGACGCATCGTCGGAGCCCGAAGACGCGTCGTCGTCATCACCCCCACAGGCCGCGATCAAGGAAACCGCGAGCACGAAGGCCGACAGCTTACGATGTGTCTTCACCAGTTACCCCCATTCGAACCGGCCCCAGGAGTGCCCTGGGCGGCCATGATCCTGCTGAAATCGTATGCATACAATCCAATTCAGTCAAGCGTATGCAGTAAGATTCGTCACCACGTCCGCGTGGTGACCAGTCGATACCCGACCAGTCGATACCCGACCAGTCGATACCCAACAGTCGATACGACCAGTCGATACCCGAAGTCGATAGAGGAGAACGAGGCGCCGAACCGTGGCGACGAACTACGAGAACCGTGACGACCGGCCCAAGACGGTCACGATGCAGGACATCGCCCAGGTGTCGGGCGTGTCGCAGTCGACCGTGTCACGGGTGCTCAACGACTCGATCACGTCGGTGCCGATCGCAGCCGAGACGCGCCAGCGTGTCCTCGAGGCGGCCGAGCGTCTGGGGTACCGCCCGAATCCGCTCGCCCGCGGTCTGCGCGGCGCCAAGACGATGCTGCTCGGACTGATCGTCCGCGACATCAGCGACTTGTTCTTCACGACGGCGGTCGAAGCTGTCTCGCTGTCGGCCCGCGAGCGCAACTACAACGTGGTGCTCGGCAGCGCCCACAGCCGCGCCGACGAGGCGATCGCATTGCGTGCCGTGCTCGAGACGCGACACTGCGATGGCATCGTGCTCCTCGGCGACGTCCGCGACCAACCGCGCCTCCTCGACGACCTCGCCGCTTCGCACGTGCCGGTCGTCGCGCTGTGGCAAGGCACCGGGCTCCCCGGCGTCGCGACCATCAACATCGACAACCGCGGCGGCATCGCCTCGGCGATCGATCACCTCGCCGGTTTCGGGCACCGACGGTTCGGCTTCATCGGTGGCTACCCGCACGGCGACATCCGGGAACGCCGGGCCGGCTTCATCGAACACCTCACGGCGTTGGGCATGCCGCCGCACGACGACCACGTCCACGCCGGCCTCAACAACGTCGCGTCAGGTGCCGAAGCGTTCCGGAACCTGATCGGCATGCCCGACCCTCCGACGGCGATCGTCACGGCGACCGACCAGATGGCCATCGGCGCCCTCCATGCCGCCCATGCCCTCGGTGTCAGCGTCCCGCACCAGGTGTCGATCGTCGGCTTCGACGACATCCCGCTCGCTGAGTTCACGGCCCCGCCACTGACGTCGGTCCATCAACCGATGGGCGAGATGGCCGAGCTCGCCGTGAGCTTGGCGATCGGCACGCCGATGTCCGGCGACCTCGACCGCACGTTCCCGACGACGCTGTCGATACGCGCCACCTCCGGCCCGGTACCCGGCTGACGCGGACCGGCTCGGCAGTTCGCCGACGGCCGGCCGCTGGTCGCGACCCGATCGTCACGTCCCAAGCGAATTCGCGCAAGGCTTGAGTCCCGTCCGGGTCGCCGTGCGGCCCGGGAGAGGAGACACCATGCGCACGTTCTCGTTCCGCCCCGCGCTCACGCTACGAGGCCGCACCTTCAAGGGCCTGCGAGGTTGGGCCGGCAAGCCGCTGCACCCACCGCTCACCGACGTGCCCGTCGGGGCGTACGTGCTCGCCGCCGCGTTCGATCTGATCTCGTTCGTCGGTGGCGACGACGAGGCGTGGGCCCGCGACTTCTACCGCGCCGCGTCGTTCACCCTCATCGGCGGCGCCGTCGTTTCGGTGTTCGCCGCTCTGACCGGCTTCTGGGACTGGAAGCAGTCGACCGAGAAGGGGACACAGGCCCGCCGAACGGTGAACGCCCACGCCGTGACGATGATCACCGTGACGCTTCTGGTGATCGCCGGGATCGCCGTGCGCGTGTTCGCCTTCTGGGACGAGCCGGCCACACCAGTCGTTGCACTTGCACTCACCCTCGCCGGGGCAGCGCTCACCGGCCTCGGCGGCACGATCGGCGGCTCGTTGGCCTACGACTATGGCTTCAACGTCGAGACCGCGGGTGACCACCCGGTGTGGCACCCCTCCGAGTCCGATGTCTTCCCCGGCGACAAGCACGCGTGATCGGATCTGTCGAACCCGTCGACAGACGTATCGATAGACGGGTCGACCGTCGACTTCTTCGCTGACACTCAGCTCGATCCGAGTTGGGCCGCGAGCACGTCGACGCCTGGTCCGGAGTCCTCGCTGCCTACAGACCGCCCATCCCACGCATGAGTGCTCGGCCCGTTGCGCCTGACTTCGGGTGGTCGGTGCGGTAGTACGGTTGCACTCCACAACTCGTCGTGCTCGAGGGGAGAGACGATGAAGCGGTTGGCTGCGCTGGTAGCGATCGGGCTGTTCGTCTGTGCGGTGGTGTCGTCGACCGCCGATGCCTCCGGCGGAAGGTCTGGGATCCGTTGGCGGGCCTGCCATCCCGAGGCAGGCCCGGGGTTCGAGTGCGCCACCTTCGAGGTGCCGCTCGATCACGATCGGCCGCAAGGAAAGAAGATCTCACTCGCCCTCGTGCGTCTGGCGGCGTCGGACCCGCAGGGCAAGATGGGTTCGATCTTCCTCAATCCCGGCGGGCCCGGCGGATCGGGTGTGGAGTTCGTGCTGGGCGTCGGACCGTTCCTGTTCAGCGACGAGGTGCGAGCCCACTTCGACCTGATCGGGTTCGATCCGCGGGGGATCATCGGCAGCGACCCGCTGTTGTGCTTCCGGTCGCTGGAGGAGTCGTTCTCCGTCTTCCCACCGTTCGCGTTTCCGATGACTGCTGACGAAGAAGCGCTCGTGGAGCAGTTGGACATGACGCTCAACCGAGCGTGTCAACGCCGAGGTGGGAGCATCGCCGATCACATGGCGACTGCCGATGTCGCCCGCGACCTCGATCTGCTCCGCCAGGCAGTTGGCGACACCCAGCTGAGCTATGCCGGGTACTCGTACGGTTCGTTCCTCGGGGTCACCTACGCCAACATGTTCCCGGATCGCGTACGGGCGGTTGTCGTCGACGGGGTGTTGGATCCGATCGCCTGGACGACCGGGCGCGGTGACGAGGCGGCGACGCTGCCGTTCTCGACTCGGTTGCGCAGCGACGCCGGCGCCCAGGCCACGTTGTCGGAGTTCTTCCGCTTGTGCGACGAGGCGGGACCCTCGAGCTGCGCGCTCGCCGGCGATGCGGAGGGGCGGTTCGCGGCGTTGACCGAACGACTGCGTGCCGCCCCGGTCGAGGTCGTCGATCCCGAGACGGGCGAGACGTTCCTGGTCGGCTACTCCGACTTCATCTCGTTCACGCTCGGCAACATGTACGGCTCGGCGGGCTGGCCGTTCTTCGCCGAGTTCGTAGCCCTCGTCGAGGCCTCGGCAGACCCCGCCACGCTGGGTGCGGCGCTGCAGGTGTCCGCGGAGAAGTCCGGGCTGGCCGCCAGGGGGCGCCACCAGCGCAGCTATCCGAACTTCGTCGAAGGCTTCCCGGGCGTCATCTGCACCGACAGCGTGAACCCCGACGACCACGCCTACTGGTCGCAGGCAGGCGCCGAAGCCGACGATCAGTTCGGCTACTTCGGGCGGCTGTGGACGTGGGCGAGCAGTCCGTGTGCAGTGTGGGAAGCGTTCGACGAGGACCGGTATCTCGGTCCGTTCGATCGGTCAACCGCCAACCCGGTGCTCGTGGTCGGGACTCGGTACGACCCGGCGACGCGCTACGAGGGTGCGGTCGTGGTCGATGAACTGCTGCCGGAGTCGTCGCTGCTCACGGTCGAGGGGTGGGGGCACACCTCGCTGTTCCTTTCGACGTGTGCCGACCAGGCCGTTTCCGAGTACCTCCTCGATGGGACCACGCCCCCGATCGGCACAGTGTGCGACCAGGACTTCGGCCCATTCGATCCGGTGGCGGCGGTGGCCGAGAGCGACGTCGCCCGACGAGCCCAGGCCCGCGCCGAAGCGCTGTCCCACGTCGCCCTGTTCCCGGGCCTCTGACCCACGACCCTGACCGGGCCGGTTGCCCGCGCAGCAGAGGCATGTCGATGCCAGACTGCTCGCATCGACTCAGTGCGCATCGACCAGTGGCTGCACGCGGTGCGGATCACCAAGACCCGCTCGGATGCCGCCGTGGCGTGTCGTGGCGGCCATGTGAAGATCAACGGTACGCCGGCGAAGCCGTCCTCACCCGTGAAGGTGGGAGATCACGTCGAAGCGCGAATCAACCAGCGGGAACGGATCGTCGACGTCACGAAGGTGATCACGAAGCGGGTCGGTGCGGTGATCGCGGCCGAGTGCTTCGACGACAACAGCCCACCGCCACCCGAACGGGACCCGTTCCAGCCCATGTTCGCGGTGCGTGACCGCGGTGCCGGTCGCCCCACAAAACGCGACCGCCGTCAACTCGACCGCGTCCGCGGCCGCGATCACTGACCGATCGCCGGTCCGCCGACTCGACCGCGTCGACCGCGTCGACCAATTCGAACAGTTCGCACTGCCGCGCAGACGGTGTCGACGCAAGTCGAACAGTTCGATTTGGAGCACACACCCACGTCGACCCAATTCGAACAGTTCGCACAGGCGCAGACGGTGTCGACGCAACTCGAACAGTTCGATTTGGAGCACACCCCGTCGGGTCCCAATTCGAACAGTTCGCACTGAGGCGCAGACGGTGTCGAGCCAGGTCGAACAGTTCGAAGCGGCTAGCGCGCTCGAGCCGCCGTCGGAGTGGAGGAGTTGGCCGTTGACCCAGCCGCCTTCGGCCGAGCACAGGAACGCCACCAGGTTGGCGGCGTCGGCCGGGAGCCCGACTCGGCCTCCGGGGGTGGCGGCGATGATGTGGTCCCGCAGATCCGGCGTGATCCACCCGGTCTCGGTGGCGCCCGGGTTCACGACGTTGGCGGTGATCCCGAGGTCGGCGAGCTCGCGGGCGGCGGCGATCACGATGCGGTCCATCGCGCCCTTGGACGCACCGTAGGCGAGGTTGCCGGCGGTGTGGTCGCTCGTCAGCGCGACGATCCGCCCGGAACCGGGTGGCGACCGGAACCGCCGGGCGAACTCACGCACGAGCAGCCACGTCGCCCGGGCGTTCACCGCCATGTGCCGGTCGAAGCCGTCCACCGTCGCGTCGAGGATCGTCATGTCGACGGACTCGCAGTGGGCGACGACGAGCACCTGCACGGGCCCGAGCTCGTCCTCGGCACGGTCGAACAAGCGGACTGGAGCGGCGACGTCCTCGAAGTCGACCTCGACCGGCACCGCCCGCCCTCCGGCGCCGCGCACGGCGGCGACGAGCGCGTCGGCGGTCCCGTCGTCGGGGCCCCAGTCCATGCGCTCGTCGTAGGGGCGCCACGACGAGAACGCCACGTCGAACCCGTCGGCGGCGAGTCGTTCCACGATCGCCGCGGCGATGCCCTGCCGCCGTCCGGCACCGGTGACGACGGCGACCGGTCGTGGCGTGGTGGTGTCCATCAACGTCTCCTCGCGCTCGATGCTCGCCGACATCATCGCGGAGCGTCGGGACGAGTCCGGGAACGCTGCGGGCGCATCGACGGGCGAGCCCACCTCGGGGCGGGCGGTACTGTCGGCGCCGTCCCGTCCTTGGAGGTTCGTCGTGCTGCGTTCGATTTCTCGTCGGTGGTTGATCGGTGCGGGAGGCGCTGCTGCGCTGTTGCCGGCGGCGACCGGTCGGGGGACGGCGGCGTCGGCGCCGGCGCCGATCGCCGGACCGGTGGTGACGTTGCTCACGCCGATTCGCGTCTTCGACTCCCGCGGCAACCTGTTCCCGGCCAACGGGACGAAGTTGGAGTCCGGCGAGGCGATCGCTGTCGTCGTGTCTCCGGCATTCGAGTCAGGGGTCGCGATGGCGGTCTTCGCCAACGTCACGATCACCCAGACCGAGGGTTCAGGCTTCCTCGTCGTCACTGGATCCGACCTCTCGGGCGAACGGCCCGAGGCCGAGACGTCGAACATCAACTGGACGACGAACGGCCAGACCCTGGCCAACTTGGTGCTCACCGCGGTCGGCGGCGAGAACGCCCTCTCGGTGCGTTGCGAGGGCAACGGCCGGACCCACTTCATCGTCGACATCCAGGGCTACATCCCGTTCGAGCCCGGGTGATCCGCGCCGAGGACCTCGACGGGACGAAGTGGTGGACGATCTGATCCGACGACGGCTCCGGCTTGACTCTTCCGCCGCGTCATGCGCGAGCGTGAAAACGGATGGTGACGCGATGGTGACCGGATCGTTCCCCGACCTGTGCGTGGGCGACGTCACGGCGTCGGTCGGCTGGTACCGGGCGCTCCTCGACCTCGACGTCGTCATCGACCAGGGCTGGTATGCCGAGCTCGGAGTTGGCGGGGCGACACTCGTCGCGTTCGTCCAGTCGGGTCACGAGACCGTGCCGCCGCAGGCGGGTCCACGACCGGGCGGGGTCCTGGTGTCGTTCGAGGTCGACGATGCGCCGTCCGTGGCGGCGCGTGCCGACGTGCTCGGACTCGACGTCGCCGTCGAGATGACGGTCGAGCTCGGCCAGCGGCACCTGATGGTCGTCGATCCCGACGGTGCGGTCGTCGACGTCATCGAGCGGGTGCCATTGGAACGACGCGACATCGCCCGCCTGGCGGCGCTCCGCCGACAACACGCGAAAGCAGCCGTCGCGTGACGATGACGATCGGCGAACTGGCGCGCCGCCTGCGGGTGTCGCCACGCGCCCTGCGGCACTACGAGGCGGTCGGCTTGCTCCGGCCATCCCACGTCGACGGTCGCACGGGGTACCGCTACTACGGGTCCGCCGAGCTCGCCCGCGGCCTACGGGTCGAACAGTTGAAGGCGGCCGGCCTCCCATTGGCGTCGATCGTTCGGATCCTGGACGACGACGTGCCGATCGTCGAGGCGCTCGCAGCACATCGATCGCAACTCGTGAGCGCGATCACCGAACAGCAGCGTCACCTCGCGGTCGTCGAGGCGATGATCGCCACGAGTGGCGACGCGCTCGCGCCGGAGCTCGTCGAGGTCGCATCGGTCCACGCTCTCGTCACCGAGGCAACCTGCGCGCCGGACGAGCTCGCCGGCACCGTCCGCCGGTTGCTCCAGCGGCTCCGGCGTGATGCCGTTCGCCGCCTCGAGATCAGGCCGGCCACCTACAGCGCGGTGTTCCCGCTCGATTCGGCGCCCGAGATGGCGACCCGCGTCGCGGCCCACATCGAGCGCCCCTGCAAGGGTTCCGTCGTGCTCGACGGCGTCACCGCGATGGCCGTCGACGTCGTCGGCGCGCACGCGCTGCTGCCGGTCGCCCAGGACGCCGCGGTCGCCGAGGCACGGTCGCGCGGACTCCGGCCGTGCGGGTGGGTCTGGGAGCAGTACCTCGAGATCGGACGGCTGCCGCGCACGCGGCTACTCGTGCCCGTCGCCGCCGGGCGCTGAACGCGAGCTCTCGGGAGCCGGCGTCGCGCGGCCGTGTCGAGGGCGGACGGGTTCGCTTGCACCTGCCGGCGCAGTGCCCGCATCGCCCAGTCGCACGGCCGACGGCGCTCAGGAGCACTGCCGGTCCACCACGTACAGTCTCTCGCCGTGACCGAATCGACACCCCCCATCGACCTCGCCGACACGCCAGACCGCACCGACTGGTGGCGGACCAGCGTGACCTATCAGATGTACATCCGGTCATTTGCCGATGCCGACGGTGACGGCCTCGGCGATGTCGAGGGGATGCGATCGCGGCTGCCGTACCTGGCCGCTCTCGGCGTCGACGCGGTGTGGATCAACCCGTGGTACCCGTCGCCGCAGGCCGACGGAGGGTACGACGTCGCCGACTACCGCGACGTCGAGCCGGCGTTCGGCACGCTCGCCGACGGTCAGCGCTTCATCGACGACGCCCACGCCCACGGCATCCGGGTGATCCTCGACATCGTCCCCAACCACACCTCCGACCAGCACGCCTGGTTCGTGGCTGCCCTGGCTGCCGGGCCGGGCTCACCCGAACGCGCCCGTTTCATCTTCCGGCCCGGGCGGGGCGCCGACGGCGAGCTCCCACCGAACGACTGGGAGGCCACCTTCGGCGGGCCGGCCTGGGAGCGGGTGACCGAAGCGGACGGGACGCCGGGGGAGTGGTACCTCCACCTGTTCGCCGTCGAGCAACCCGACCTCAACTGGGACAACCGGGAGGTCCGCGACGAGTTCCTCGACGTCCTCCGGTTCTGGTTCGAACGTGGCGCCGACGGCTTCCGGATCGACGTCGCCCACGGGTTGATCAAGGATCCGGCGCTGCCCGACCTCGACCTGCCCGAGGATCACACGCCCGTCGTCGCCGACCGCATCGACCACCCGTTCTGGGATCGGCCGGAGGTGCACGACGTGTACCGCGAGTGGCGCGAGGTCGCCGACAGCTTCGACCCCCCGCGCACGTTCGTCGCCGAGGCGTGGGTCGCGACCGCCGAGCGGTTGGCCGCCTATCTGCGAGCCGACGAGCTGCACACCGCATTCGACTTCGACATGGTCCGTGCGCCGTGGCGTGCGGACGCACTGCTCGAGACCGCGCAGTCGTCGCTCGCCGCACACCAGATGGTCGGCGCGCCGGTCACATGGGTGCTGAGCAACCACGACATCCTCCGTCACGTCAGTCGCTACGGACGTGTGCAACCGCGGCGCGGCGAGGAGGGTCCGGACGTGTTCTCCGATCCGGTCGGTGTCCCCGACGTGCAGCTCGGGCGGCGACGTGCCCGGGCGGCGATCCTGTTCGAGCTCGCCCTGCCCGGTGCGGTCTACCTCTACCAGGGCGAGGAGCTGGGCTTGGAGGAGGTCGAGGATCTGCCCGAATCGGTCCTCGCCGACCCGATCTGGGAGCTGTCCGGACACACCCGACGCGGCCGCGACGGTTGCCGTGTCCCGATCCCGTGGACGACGTCGGGGCCGTCGCTCGGCTTCGGTGATGCCAAGCCGTGGCTGCCGCAGCCGGCGGCGTGGTCGGAGTTGTCGGTGGAAGCCCAAGACGGCGACCCCGATTCGATGCTGTCGCTGTACCGCGACGCGTTGCGGATCCGGCGGTCCCATCCCGTGCTCGCCCATCCCGTTGTTGGAGGTACCAGCAGCGAGCTCGAGTGGCTCGACATGGGACAAGAGGTCATCGGCTTCCGCCGCGCCTCGGGCTTCACGTGCATCGTCAACCTGAGCGAGGCCGACATCGAGCTCCCAGCCGGCGACGTCGTCCTCTCGAGCCTCCCCGTGACCGACACGATCCCGAGCGACGTCACCGTCTGGCTCGACACGAGCAGCGAACGGCGCTGATCGCACGGCGACCACCGAACGTGACATCGTGCGCGAATTCACGATCGTCGCGTTAGCGTCATTCGGGTCATGTCCACCCGCTCTGACCTCCGCAACCTGGCAATCGTCGCCCATGTCGACCACGGCAAGACCACCCTGGTCGACGCCTTGCTGCGTCAATCGGGCGCGTTCGGTGCCCATGAGGAGCTCACCGACCGGGTCATGGACTCGACCGACCTCGAGAAGGAAAAGGGCATCACGATCCTGGCCAAGAACCTGTCGGTCGTGTGGAACGGGATCACGCTCAACATCGTCGACACCCCAGGACACGCCGACTTCGGCGGCGAGGTCGAGCGGGCGCTGACGATGGTCGACGGCGTGATGCTGCTCGTCGACGCGTCCGAGGGGCCGCTCCCGCAGACCCGCTTCGTGCTCCGCAAGGCGCTCGCCGACGACCTGCCCGTGATCGTCGTGATCAACAAGATCGACCGGCCCGACGCCCGCATCGAAGCCGTGCTCGACGAGGTCTACGAGCTGTTCATGGACCTCGATGCCAAGGACCACCAGCTCGACTTCCCGATCGTGTACTGCTCGGGACGCGACGGCTCCGCCACCCTCGACCTCGCCACCCCGGGCACCGACCTCGGCCCCCTGTGCGACGTCATCATCGAGCACATCCCCGCCCCGGAATACACCGAAGGGCATCCGCTCCAGGCGTGGGTGACGAACCTCGATGCCAACCCGTACGTCGGGCGGCTGGCACTGTGCCGGGTCTTCGAGGGCACGATCCGCAAGGGCCAGCAGGTCGCCTGGTGTCGCGCCGACGGCTCGATCCAGCGCGCCAAGGTCGCCGAGCTGTTCCTCACCAAGAACATCGAGCGGGTCGCGGTCGACTCAGCAGGACCGGGCGAGCTCGTCGCCGTCGCCGGATTCGAGGACATCACGATCGGTGAGACCCTGGCCGACGCCGACGATCCGCGGCCACTGCCCGTCATCACCGTCGACGAGCCGGCGCTGTCGATGACGATCGGCATCAACACGTCGCCGCTCGCCGGACGCGACGGCACGAAGCTCACGGCCCGCCAGGTGAAGAACCGGCTCGAATCCGAGCTGGTCGGCAACGTCAGCATCCGCATGTCGCCCACCGACCGTCCCGATGCGTGGGAGGTGCAGGCGCGTGGCGAGCTGCAACTGGCGGTGCTGGTCGAGACGATGCGCCGCGAGGGTTTCGAGCTCACGGTCGGCAAGCCCGAGGTCGTGACGCGCGAGATCGACGGCACGGTCTGCGAGCCCGTCGAGCGGGTCACCATCGACGTCCCCGACGAGCACCTCGGTGTGGTCACCCAGCTGCTGGCCACCCGCAAGGCGCGGATGCAGGACATGGTGAACCACGGCCACGGCTGGGTGCGCCTCGACTACCTCGTGCCGGCGCGCGGCCTGATCGGGTTCCGCACCGAGTTCCTGACCGAGACCAGGGGCACCGGTGTGCTCAGCCACATCTTCGACGGGTACGAACCATGGGCCGGTGAGATCCGGGCCCGCTCGACCGGCTCGCTCGTCGCCGATCGATCGGGTCCCACGACCACCTACGCGATGGTCAACCTGCAGGACCGCTCGACGATGATGGTCGGCCCCGGCACCGACGTGTACTGCGGGATGATCGTCGGCGAGAACTCACGCGCCGGCGACATGGACGTGAACATCTGCCGTGAGAAGAAGCTCACGAACATGCGCGCCTCGTCGTCCGACAACACCGTGACCCTCACCCCGCACCGCGTCCTGTCGCTCGAGCACGCACTCGAGTACATCGCCGGTGACGAGTGCATCGAGGTGACGCCGAAGCACATCCGCCTGCGCAAGGTCGAGCTCGACCCACTCGACCGGGTTCGCGCCGCCCGCCGGTCGGCGTCCGCGCCGCAACCGGTCTCGGCCGGCTGATCGCTCCACCGCGACCGACTCCTGCCTCGACCGAACCAGCCCAACTGGACCGGCAACGCGCGGCTACGGCCCGACGACGATCGCGTGCTCGGGCTCGTGCAGGTCGATCAGGTCGTTGTCGTGGTGGTTGAGCCCGGTCACGTCCCACCCGAGTAGCCCGATCCGGCAGCGCTCCCAGCGGTTCCCGCTGACGTCGACGCCGGACGCACCGTGCTCGGCGACGCAGCCGCTGTCGCCGTCACGCACCGCGTTCCCGGTCACCTGGGCGAGCGCTCCGGCGTCGACGTCGACGGCGCGCATCGTGTGTGCGAACGCGTTGCCGACCACATGGCTGGCCTCGGTCCGGACGAGATGGACGCCCCACCAGCGGGCGACGATCGTGTTCCCGCGCACCGTCGCACCGACCGCGTCGGTGATGCGGATCGCGCACAGGTGATGGTGGAGCTCGCAGCTCTCGACGACGTGTCCCGCGCCACCGACGATCTCGACGCCGACGTCCCATCGCATCCCCGTCAACCGGCTGCGTGAGACGACCAGCCGCTCGACGCCGGTGGCGACGACGCCCCACGCGTGGCAGGCGCGGATCCGGGAGTCGTCGGCGCCGACGACGATGTGACCCTCGATGTGGCAGCCGAGTACGAGCGTCTGCGGCTCGACGATGCTGACTGCCCGCTTGGGGAACCAGGCGATCCGTTGCCCGCCACCGCGGACGGTGACGTGCTCGAGTCGTGCCCCGCGGGCCAGCGTGACCGCCGTGCTCTCGCGTCCGTCGATCACCGTGCGGTCGTGCCCGAGCCCGCGCAGCGTGACCCCGGCCGGTACTCGTACCGGACCGAGATACGTCCCGTCGCCGAGCTGCACGATCGAGCCCGGTGCGACGTCGGCAAGGAGCGGTGCCAGCTCGATCGGGCCGTCCACCGGCGTCGTGAACAGCTCGATCGGTGCGTCCGGCGGGGTGTCGAGCTCGACGTGGTACACCGCCGCCGCGTCGATCGGTGAACGGTCGAGGCGGCGGATCTGGAGGCGGTCGTCGTGCTGCTCCCAGAGCGTCGGTGCTCCATCGGACGCCTCGACATTTCGGACCCGACCAGCGGCGCGGCCGAGCGCCGCGAACGTCCCGGCGCCCGACAGATCGATCGCGTTCAGGCGCCCGCCGGTGACCGTGTACCGGGTGAGCGCGTCGCCCCAGACGTTCCACGGCCGTGCCCCGCTGATGACGTCGTCATGGGCGGTGATCCAGCGGCCGGCATCGCGCAACGGCGCCGCCTGGAGCTCGGGGATCGTGCCGTCCGCCGCGGGTCCGACGTTGAGCAGCAGGTTCCCGCCCTTCGCCACGACCTCGGTCAGCAGCGCAACGATCTCACTGCCCGTCATGTGGTGTTCGGCGCGCTCGGCACGGTTGTGGCAGAAGCTGTAGGCGATCCCTCGACACAGCTCCCACGGCTCGTCGACGATGCCGTCGGGTGTCTGGTACTCGTACACCGCCACGTCCGACTGTTCGAGCCACCACCGGTCGTTGACGATGATCTCGGCGTCGAGGTCGCGGGCGGCGTCGATCAGGTCCTTGCTGCGCCAATGCTCGGGTCCGTGGCCCCAGTGACCATCACCCCACAGGAACTTCGAGCCGTAGCGCTCGACGAGGTCGAGCACGTGGGGATGCAGCACGCCGTTGACGTACTCGTCGCCGGGATACCGGTCGTCACCCCAGTCGAGCAACGAGTAGTACGTGCCGAACACGAGTCCCGACCGTTCACACGCGGCGGCGTACTCGGCGAGCACGTTGCGGCCCGGCCCGTCGTGCAGCACCGTCCGCTCGGTGCCCGGGGCATCCCACCAGCACAACCCGTCGTGGTGCTTGGCCACGAACACCGTGTATCCCATGCCGGCGTCGAGGGCCAGCCCGGCCCAGGCGTCCGGATCGAAGCGTTCGAACGACAGCAGCGGCCAGAAGTCGTCGAACCGGTCGACGTGGGCCCAGCGGTCGCGGTGGTGGGCGAGCACCTCGACCATCGGGGTCGGGTGCAGGAGCACGTCAGGAATGGCATCGCCGAGATGGCTGCGGTACCAGTCGGCGTACTGCCCGATCGGCGACCATGCCGGCACCGTCGCCAGGTTGGCGTGGACGAACAGCCCGTAGCGCCGCTGCTCCCACCACGCCGGCATGCTCACGGGGGCCGATCCTGGCAGGTTCTCAGCGGTACAGGCTCATGATGTCCGCGACCGGGCCGTGGGCGTCGGGGTTGGGGCACGGGTTGTCGACCGCCGCCCCGGCCACCCATGGCATCGGGCAGGCCCGGTTCTCCAGATGGGCGAGATACCGCGAGATGTAGTCGGCGGCACCGTACGAACCGGCCAACGTGAGGTGGATGCCGTCGCTGGCCAACCATCCAGCCGTCGTCGCGGTGTACGCGTGCCAATCGGCGAGGACCACGTCGGGGAACTGGCCCGATGCGACCTTCTCGCGCAGGATCTCGTTGTTCTTCACGAACGCGGTGTTGGCGCTGGCGCCGCTCGGATTGACGTACCCGACGCCCTCGCGGAAGGTCAGCCACACGATCTTGCGGGCGCCCTTGGCGCGGGCCGCGGCGACCACCTGGTCGAAGCTGCTCGAGAACACCGTCCACCAGTCGTCGTAGCCGGCCATGATCACGACCGTGCCGAACGTGCCACTGGCGTTGCGGATCGCGGTGACCGCGTTGGTCGGGGTGTAGCCCTCCCGCCCACGGCACGACGCGGTGGCGAGCCGCCGGCACGACTCGGCGGTGAGCACGTACGGGTAACCCAGCAGCGCCTCGGTGGTGCCGTACCAGCGGACGCCGGCGAGCGTGGAGTCACCGACGAGGAGGGCGCGCGCCGGCGGTTGGATGTTCGGGGGGACCGGGAGGGTCGCCGTCATCGGCGTGCCGGTGAAGTAGCCGGTCACATCGACGATGAGGTCGGTGCCGCGATCGGAGTAGTAGGCGCTGCCTCGATTCGAGATCGGGGTGATGGCGAAGTTGGCGACGGTGTCGTTGACGCCGAAGGCGTTGATCGTCGACGCGGTGGGCAACGGTGTTCCGGCCGGGTAGGCGGTGACGAAGCCGCTGTCGTCGGTGCGATCGATGGTCACGTTGGTGGCGATCGCGGCCGCGTCGTAGTCGATGTCGAGCTCGCGCGTGCCGTTCGGCCACAGACGGGGAGCGTTGGCTCGTGAGTCGACGAGCCGGGTCGGCGCGATCGGCACGAACAGCCCGTCGTCGGAGTCGGGCGCGGACGGCGCCGGTGAACCACCCGACGAGGTCGACGATCACGTGCCCACCGGCCGTCGTGGTGATCACGAAGCCGTCGGGCGACACGGGGACGATGACCGATGCGGCACGGGGGCGCCCGGTGCCGTCGGGGTTCATGAACGACGTCGTCGTCGATACCGGTCCCGCCGGGCGAACGCTGAGGAACCCGGCCCGCAGGCCACCGACGGTCGTGACGTTGATCGCGATCGCCCGCGCATCGGCGGCCACGCCCGACGGGAGCGGGAGGATGATGCTGGTACCGGGCGCGACACCGGTGGCCGGCGCACCTGGTGTTCTGGAATCGGAGATGCGGGTGGGCGCGACGGGAACGAATCTGCCGGCGCGCGCGCTGTTGTCGGGCACGAACACACCCGTGACATCGACGATCAGGTCGACGGCGGTGTCGATCCGCAGCGTGCTGCGCACGTCGATGGCGCCGTCGTCGCCGACGACGACGATCGCCGAGTTGGCGAGATCGGTACGGGCGCGGGGGTTCAACGTCGACGTCGTGGGGACGGCCGACCCGGCCGGATAGGCCGTGACGAACCCGTCCGCGGCGACGTTCGTCGCCGTGACCGTGACGGCCGCGGCGGTGATCTCGTCGGGGATGTCGAACCGCCCGGCGACCTCCACCCGCATCGTGAACTCGTCGACGCGAACGCACCCGCACGGCTCGGATCGAGTGTCGGCCAGCCGGTGTGGGCCGACGGCGACGAACGAGCTCGTGTCGGCGGCCGCACTGACTGATCCCGACGACACGAGGCCGGGTGCGAACGATGCGACCGCCAGCGACGCAAACGTGACGGCTTGGGCCACGAGTGAGCGGGTCGTGCGCCTGCGTTCGTTCGCGGTCTGGATGGCTACCGGGACGTGGTACGACACGCCTCATTCCTCCTCTGCCCGGCGGCCGACGATAGTGGGCCGATGTCGAAAAGCGCCCGTCACGTGGCCGTCGGCACCTCCGTGACACGCGATGCGACCGCCCGTGCAGCGGCCGTGCCACACTCGACCCGTGCACGCCAACCGCCGCGACACACCACGCCGACGGCCGTCCGACGCATCCATCGAGACGCGGGTCGCCGATCTCGAGCGTGAACTGCGTCGCCTGGGCAACGTCGTGGTCGCCTTCAGCGGCGGTGCCGACTCGGCGTTCCTCGCCGCCGTCGCACATCGCGCGTTGGGCCCTGATCGGGTTCACGCCGTCACGGCCGTGTCGCCATCGCTCGCCGGCGACGAGGAGGCCGACTGCCGGGCCCTCGCCGCCGAGTGGGGTCTCACATGGACGCCAGTCGCGACCCACGAGATGGAGCGTGCTGCGTATCGCGTCAACGACACCGACCGCTGCTTCCACTGCAAGGCGGAGCTGATGGACGTCGTCGGTCCGATCGCCTCGGCGTCGAACGCCACCGTCGTGCTCGGCGTCAACATCGACGACCTCGGCGACCACCGGCCTGGCCAGAAGGCGGCCGAGGACGCGGGTGCGGTGTTCCCGCTCGTCGTGGCCGGCTTCACGAAGTCCGACGTCCGCGAGGCCTCGCGGCGGATGGGGTTGCGCACCTGGGACAAACCCGCCGCGGCGTGCCTCGCCAGCCGGATCCCCTACGGCACCGAGGTGTCGGTCGACATCTTGGGCCGCGTCGATCGGGCCGAAGCGGCGTTGCACCGGCTCGGCTTCGAGCAGGTGCGGGTCCGGCACTACGGCGACACCGCCCGGATCGAGGTCGACGCCGACGCGCTCGTCGAAGCCGTCGAGCAGCGCCTCGCGATCATCGCCGCCGTCAGGAACGCGGGCTACCGGTACGTGACGCTCGACCTCGAAGGGTTCCGGTCGGGCAACCTCAACGGGTGAGCCGATCGACGGGCGTCACCGTCGCCGTCACTGTCACCGGTACAGCGACACGACGTCGGCCGGCGGGCCGTGGTCGTCAGGGGCCGGGCACGGCGCGTCGATCGGTCCGCCCGCGACCCATGGTTGCGGGCACGGCCGGCCCTCGAGGTTGGCGATCGTGCGCGAGATGTAGTCGGCCACGCCGTGGGCGCCCGTGAACGTGAGGTGGATCCCGTCCGAATGCAGCCAGGTCGGCGTCGCCGAGGTGTATCCGTACCAGTCGGCGAGAACGACGTCGGGGTTGTCGCCGGACGCGACCTTCTCGCGCAACGTCGCGTTGTTCCTCACGAACGCCTCGTTGGCGGTCGACCCGTCGGGCATCGTGTACCCGACGCCTTCGCGGTAGCTCAGCCAGATGATCCGCCGCGCCCCTTTGGCACGGGCAGCTGCGTTCACCGCTTCGAAGCTGTCGGGAAACGTCGTCCACCACTCGTCGTAGCCCGCCATGATGACGACCGCGTCGAAACGTCCGTCGGCGGCGTTGATCGTCGCCACCGAGTTCGGTACCGGGTTGCGGCCACACGACGGCACGCCGAGCGTGCGACACGAGGCCGCCTCGTAGACGTCGTCGAACCCCTGGAAGACGTGCAGCAGCCCGTAGCTGCCAACCGCCAACAGCGTCGAGTCGCCGACGAGCAGCACGCGAGAAGGGCCGTTGTTCAGCGCTGGGACGGGAAGCGTTGCCGCGACGGGTGTGCCCGTGAAGTAGCCGGTGACGTCGACGATGACATCGGTGCCGCGGTCCGAGAAGTAGCCGGTGCCGCGTGTCGACAGCCGGGTGATCGCAGCGTTGGCGATCGTGTCGTCGGGTCGCGTGGCGTTCACCGCCGAGACGTCGGGGAGTGGCGTGCCGGCCGGGTAGGCCGTCACGTAACCGGCCTCGTTGGCGCGGTCGAGTGTGACGTTGGTCGCGACCGCCGCGGCCTGAGCCGGGACGAGCCCCGCGAAGCCGACCTCGATCGCTCCGACCGGGCCGACGTTGCGCGGATCGTCGCGGGTGTCGAGGCGGCGCGTGGGCGAGATCGGCACGAACAGGCCGTCCGAGCTCGGGCTGGCCGACGGGCCGGTGAACCATCCGACGAGGTCGACGATGACGTGTCCGCCGGAGGTGGCGGTGATCGTCAGCCCGTCGGACGTGAGCGGCGCGATCAGGAACGCCGCCAACGGGTCGCCGCTGCCGTCGGGGTTCATGAACGAGGTCGGGGTGGCGGCCCCGTTGGCCGGGGCGACGTTCAGGAATCCCGCTGCGGTCGCCTCGACGTTGGTGACGTTCAGGACGAGGCCGAGGGAGTCGTCGGGCACGCCGGCGGGTCGGGGCAGCAACACGCTGCCGCCGGGCGCCAGCCGACCAGTCGGCGATCCGGGTCGACGCGTGTCGAGGATCCGTTCGGGTGGGACCGGAACGAAGCGGCCCGCGTTCGCCGACGCGGCGGGGACGAAGAAGCCGGTGACGTCGACGACCACGTCGATGGCGGAGCCGATGGCGATGGTGCTGCGGATGTCGATCGCGCCGCCGAGACCGACGGGGACGATCGCCGTGTTGCCGACGTCGTGGTTGCGTCGCGGGTTGACCGTCGACGCGTTCGGGACCGGTTGACCGGAGGGGTAGGCGGTCAGGAACGAGTCGGCCGTGATGTTGGTCGCGGTGACCGTGACCACCGCGGCAGTGATGTCGTCGGGGATGCCCGACCGTCCGGCGATGTCGACGCGCATCGTGGTGGCGTCGAGCACCGTGCAGCCGCAGTCGGTCACCCGGGTGTCGGCGAGGCGGAACTGGCCCGACGAGTCGTACGCGCTCGTCGGCTCCTGCGCGCTCGACGACTCGACCGGCGCCGCGGCGACGGTGGCGGGGCCGTCGACGACCGTCGATCCGAGAGCGGTGGCGACGATGGTGGTGGCGACGGTGATGCTGGTCAGCGCGAGCCTGGAACGCGCGCTGGCCGCGCGCCGAGAGGGATTGCGGCGTGGGGGCACGTCCACATGCAACCAGACGATCCGAGATCGCGCACGTCGTGCCTGCTGGGTGGGGTCTCGCCGGGATCTCTGTGGCGAGGTCGGCTGACGTATCGTCCCGCGGCATGAAGCTGTCGATGATGATCAACTACTCGGGCGATTTCCACGCCGACGTCCGCCGCGTGAGCGATCTCGAAGCGGCCGGGCTCGACGTCGTGTGGATTCCCGAGGCGTACACCTTCGACGCCATCAGCCAGATCGGGTACCTCGCCGCCAAGACCGAGCGGGTCGAGATCGGCACCGGCATCGTCAACGTCTACTCGCGCACCGCGTCCTGCATGGCCCAGACCGCAGCCGGATGTGACTTCGTGAGCGGCGGTCGGTTCATCCTCGGTCTGGGCGCGTCGGGCCCGCAGGTGATCGAGGGCTTTCACGGAGTGCCGTACGAGAAGCCGATGCCCCGCATCCGCGACTACATCAACGTGGTCCGCATGACATTGCGCCGCGAGCGCGTCGAGTACGACGGCCCGACGGTGACGATCCCGCTGCCCGAGGGCGAGGGCACCGGTCTCGGCAAGCCGCTGAAGCTCATCAACCATCCGGTGCGCGACACGATCCCGATCTTCTGGGCCAGCCTGATGGGCCGCAGCGTCGCCAACACCGCGCAGTACGCCGACGGCTGGTTGCCGGTGTTCTTCGATCCCGAGAAGTACCACGACGTGTGGGGCGACGAGATCAAGGCCGGGCTGGCCGAGCGCGACCCGGCGCTCGGCCAGCTGCAGATCTCCGCCGGCGGGATGGTGGCGATCGGTGACGAGTTCACCGGCGACGCCCAGTCCCGGGTGCTCGACCACGCCCGCCCGATGATGGCGCTGTATGTCGGCGGGATGGGTGCTCGCGACAAGAACTTCTACAACACGATCTGCCAGAAGTACGGCTACGTCGACGAAGCGATCGAGGTCCAGGACCTGTACCTCGACGGCAAGAAGGAAGAGGCCGCCAAGGCGGTGCCCGCCGAGCTGATCGAGAACACCAACCTGGTCGGACCGCTCGGCTACGTCCGCGAACGTATCGCCGCCTACAAGGAGGCCGGCGTGACGCACCTCCAGGTCAACCCCGTCGGCGGCGACCCGGTCCGCACCATCGAGCAGTTGCGTTCGCTCGTCGACTGAACCGGCTCCAACCCGCCGGCGGCCGCGCCTCGAACCTCGCCGCTTGCGGCGCTCGGGGATTGACGATCGTCGGGAACCGATGCGGTGACGGCGACGTCCAACGTCCATGCGGCACCGACTCACGACCATCGCCATCCTCACGGGCCTCGCCCTCTCGGCATGTGGGAGCGGGTCCGACGATCCGACGGCGGGCAGCGTTCCTACGGCGCCGTCGTCGACCGGGCCGACGGAAACGAGTCCCGGCTCGACCGCGCCTGACGAGACCGGCGGGGGCTGGCTCGACGGCGAGCCAGAGTGGATCTCCGAGTCGTCCGGTGAAGGCGGCGCCGACGGCGATGTGTTCGCGCCGAGTGCGACCGAGGAAGCGGCGACGGACCTCGCCGCGGGCGCGCCGCGTGAAGCCGCCAGCGAGGTCGCCGCATCGCCCATCGACGACATCGCCCCTCCCGAGGCCGGCCCGCTGCGCGCCGGCAGCGTCGACGACAACGCCGATTTCGCCGGCTATCTCGAGTACCTCGAGCGGATCCACTCGTTCGGGATCGCGTTGCGCGACTTCGACCCGACCGGTCGCATCGTGGTGTCGGTCACCGGCACCTCCGGGTTGCCGGTCGCCGGCGCCGAGGTGGTCGTGTCAACCGCGGGTGTCGAGGTCGCCCGCCTGCGCACCACCGCTGACGGGACGGCGCGGTTCCACCCGTTGGCGTACGGGGCGCCCGACGCGACCAGCTTCGACTTCACGGTCGGCGCCCAGACGGTGAGCGCCGAGCCGGGCGGAGTCGCCGCGTTCTCCGCCGACGCCGCAGGCGGCGCGACGGCGCCGGTGGCCGTCGACGTGCTGTTCCTCCTCGACGCCACTGGTTCGATGGGCGACGAGATCGACCAGCTGAAGACGAGCATCGACTCGGTCGCGGCGCGGTTGTCGTCGCTCGACTCGGCTCCTGACATCCGGTTCGCGATGACGCTGTACCGCGACGTCGACGACACGTTCGTGACGTCGACCTACGACTTCACGAGCGACGTCGAGGCGTTCCGTTCCGCACTTTCGAATGTCGTCGCCGACGGCGGTGGCGACTATCCGGAAGCGCTCGACGAGGGTCTCGCCGAGAGCCTGGCGGCTCCCGCGTGGCGTGACCCGGCGTCGACGATCCAGCTGATGTTCCTCGTCGCCGACGCCCCGCCGCAGGTCGGCCGGCAGTTGCAGGGCAACGGCTACCCCGAGTCGATCGTCGACGCCGTGGCCCGCGGCATCAAGATCTTCCCTGTCGCCTCCTCCGAGAGCGACGACCAGGCCGAGGCCGTCTTCCGCCAGGTCGCCCAGGCGACCGGTGCCCGGTTCGTGTTCCTCTCCTACGGCGCGGCCGGTGCGGCGACCGGTGGCAGCACCGACATCGACCCAACCGACTACGAGGAGCTCTCCCTCGACGATCTCGTCGTGCGCCTCGTGACCGAGGAGCTCGCCGCCCTCACCGGCGACGCCACCCAGATCCCCCCGCCCCCCTCCACGTCGTCCACCACCACCATCCCCGACGGCCAGTAGCCCCCAAACCCTCGTTCTGTCTGCTTCAGATTGCCCAGGGCCGAATCTGAGGCAGACAGAACGAGGGTTTGGGCGGGGTCAGACCATGCCGCGGAGCCACCAGAGGGCGAGCAGCCAGGCGGCGGTGAGGACCGCCACCGAGGCGAGCGCCCAGCGCCAGGTGAGCTCGGTGATCGTCTCGGTCGCTTCGCCGAGGGTCTCGCCGAGCGAGTCGCGGATCTGGTCGTAGGCGTCGGCCAGCTCGCGCTCGGTCGCCGCTTCGAACGCCGCCCCGCCCGTCCGGTCGGCGACGTCGGCGAGGTCGGCCGGCCGCACCGGCACCGGCACGACCTCTCCGGTGACGGGGTCGGCGATCGTGCCCTCCTCCGTGCCGAACGCGATCGTGAAGACGGGGACGCCGGCCTCGACCGCCTCGTCGGCGCCGACCGCGGTGTCGCGCCCGACCGTTGTCTCGCCGTCGCTCAGCAACACGATGACGCCGGGCGGCGGACGGTCAGCGTCATCGGCTGAATCGTCATCCGACTCCTCCGGGTCGTCGGCGCCGCGTTCGAGGAGACGTGTCGCGGCCGCCAGCGCGTCGCCGATCGCGGTCGATTCGGCGAGCTCCAGGTCGTCGATGCCGCGCTCCATCTCGGAGCGGTCGAGGGTCGGCGACACCTCCACGTTCACCACGCCGCTGAACGAGATCAGGCCGACCTCGACGTCGGGGTCGACCTCCTCGACGAAGTCGCGCGCCGCTTGTTGGGCGGCGTTGAACCGGTCGGGCTCGACGTCGGTTGCCATCATCGACAGCGAGACGTCGAACAGCACCAGGATGCGACCCTGGCTGCGCTCGCGCTCGGTGGTCCGGTCGACGGGGCGGGCGATGGCGACGAGGCCGATCGCCAACCCGGCGAGCTGGAGCAGGGCGACGACGTGGCGCCGCCAACCGGGCCGCCGGGGCGCGATCTCGTCGAGCAGCTCGACCTGGGTGAACCGAACTTGGGCGGCGCGGCGCCAGCGCAGCACCACGACGTAGGCGATCGCCAGCAGTGGGATGGCGAGCAGGAGCCACAGCCGGCCGGGGTTGAGGAAGTCGGATGTCATCGCCGCAACGTGTCCCCGCGGACGGCCTGGCGGCGCCGACGATGGACGTGCGAGACGATGGCGCCGAGCCAGTCGTCACCGGTCGACAGCTCGATCAGCTCGCACCCGGCTCGTCGCAGCCCGCTGCGTCGGTCGTCGGCCTGCTTCTCCGCCAGCTTGGCGAAGCGGCGCTGGACCGACGCCGTGACCCGGATCTCGCGGGCCGCTCCCGTCGCCGGATCGACCATCTCGACCAGCCCGATCGGCGGGATGTCGAGCTCGCGCGGGTCGGACACGGTGATCGCCAGCAGGTCGTGACGCAGCCCGAGGCGGGCGAGCGGGTCGACCCACGCCGATCCGACGAAGTCGGCGATCACGGCGACGAAACCGCGGCGCTTCGACAGCGCGCCGACACGGTCGATGGCGCCGGCGAGATCGGCCCGCCCGCGCCCCTCCGACGGCGGGGGCGCGGCGATCTTCGACAGGATCGCCTGCACCTGCATCCGCCCGCCGCGCGGCGGCACGGTGTGCAGCTCGGGACCGGCTACCAGGATCGCGCCGAGCCGGTTCTGGTTGCGGGCCGTCAGGAATCCGACCGCGGCGGCCGCGGCCAACGCGATCTGGGCCTTCTGGTTGCGCTCGGTGCCGAAGCGCATCGCCGCCGACGCGTCGACCACCAGCCACGCTTCGAGGTCGCGGTCGGCGATCAGCTCGCGGATGTGGGTCTGCTGGGTGCGGGCGGTCACGTTCCAGTCGATCCGGCGCACGT
Organism: Ilumatobacteraceae bacterium; assembly: GCA_963776935.1. Lineage (GTDB taxonomy): Bacteria > Actinomycetota > Acidimicrobiia > Acidimicrobiales > Ilumatobacteraceae > JALOLG01. The sequence goes on from CAVZOP010000009.1 coordinate 43,755, forward strand.
CGTCGCCCGGCTGGTACAACCGGGCCTCGCCCGGCTCCGTGCCGTGGCCGGGCGTCAGGCCCTGGTGGTTGCCGTGCAGCACGCCGTCGAGACGCCTGGTGATGGTCACCTCGAGCGTGCGCAACAGCTCGGCCATCGAGGCGCTCGGGGGACCGGACGGCCATGCCGTGACCAACGCGCCGGCAGGTGGCACGTCGGCATGTTGCTTGGCGACCAGCGGGCCTGGGGGTGGACCGCTCACGCCTCAGACCTGCCCGGCGGACGGGCCGGGCTTGGGTGACACCATCGCCGCCGGCACCTTGGCGAGGATCCGCTGCACGATGTGGTCGGACGTGATGTCGCGGGCCAGGGCGTCGTACGTCAGGAGCAGCCGGTGCCGCAGGACCTCGGGCGCCACGTCGAACACGTCCTGGGGGATCGTGTAGGTGCGCCCGCGCAGCAGGGCGATCGCGCGCGCCCCGCGCACGAGGAACAACGTGGCTCGCGGGCTGACGCCGAGACCGATCGAGGGCGCCAGGTCGTCGAGCCCGAAACGCTCGGGGTGGCGGGTGGCCTGGACGAGGTCGATCGCGTAGTGAGCGACGGAGCGATCGACGAACACCGAGTCGGCCGCGTCCTGGAGCTCCTTCAGCCGGTCGAGCGAGATCACCTGCGATGCGATCGGCGCCCGTACCGACATCCGGTCGAGGATCGCCAGCTCCTCGTCGGCGGTCGGGTAGTCGATGATGATCTTCATCATGAACCGGTCGCGTTGCGCGTCGGGCAGCTGGTAGACGCCTTCGCTCTCGATCGGGTTCTGGGTGGCGACGACGAGGAACGGTTGCGGCACGAGGTGCGTGACACCACCGATCGACACCTGCTGCTCGGCCATCACCTCGAGCAACGCCGACTGCACCTTGGCGGGCGCCCGGTTGATCTCGTCGGTGAGCAGGAAGTTGACGAACACCGGACCGAGCTCGACGTCGAACCGCTCGGTGCTTCCCCGGTAGATGCGGGTTCCGACGATGTCGGATGGCAACAGGTCGGGCGTGAACTGAATCCGTGCGAACGTGCCGCCGACGACATCGGCGAGGGTTTCGGCGGCGAGCGTCTTGGCGAGTCCCGGTACCGACTCGATGAGGCAGTGGCCCCGTGACAGCAGCCCGACGAGCAGACGTTCGAGCAAGCGGGACTGTCCGACGATGACCTTGCGCAGCTCGAAGAAGACGCGTTCGACCGTGTCGGCGATCGCTTCGCCGGCGAACTCATCAGGTCGGCCGGCGGTGTCGCCGGGCCGGCCGCCGGCCCTGTTGGTGGGGTCTTCGGGATTGCCGGGGTTGGCCGCGTTCTGCCCGTCGGGAAGGGTTTCCGGTCCGCTCGTCATGAGACGACGACGGTAGTGCGGCGTCCGCCAACGCGGCAGTCGCCCGACACCGTTTCCGGTTGACGTGGGTGTCCGACGCCGTCGATCGCTCGCTCCCCTTTAGCCTGACCCGGTGGGAGAACCGTCCGACAACACGAGTCCGGAGCCGGACGACCCGGCCGCGGTCGCCGACCGGGCGATGCCCGAGCGCGGCGACGACGAGATCGACCGCGAGCGCCGGATCGCCGACGCGCGACTGAGCTCGATCGCCGCCGGCCGCCGCAAAGGTGGTGTCGCGGGGGCGGCGATGGCGGGCGCCATGTTGGCGCTGCGCGACATCTACGAGGGCCCGACCAAAGAGGAGATCCCGATCGAGGTCGAGGCGTCCGGCGAACCGCACAACCTCGATCGCGACGGGGTCGACATGACGGTCGAAGGCGTCGACGTGACCGCGCCACCGCTCGAGCGCAAGGATCCGCTCCCGGCCGCCAAGGCCCGGCGCAACCGCTGATCAGGCGCCGACGCCGGTCACGGGCGGTAAGCGCCCGGCCGGGCGAGGAAGCGACGGTGCCACCGGCGCGGTGTGAGCATGACGGCGCGGGGCTCGTCCTCGAACATCCACCTGGCGAAGTTGCGGCGTCCCCAGGACCCACTGGCGGCGACGACTCGGATCGCCCCGCGCGCGCCGAGCGGATGGCGCAGCACCCGGCCGAGCACCCGCGACATCGTGTGGTCGGCGAACAGGTGGTGGCGCACGGCCGACTCGTACGCGGCGCGCGCGGTCGACGGGTCGCCCGTCCCGGCCGCCAGGATCGCCTCCGCCGCGAGGCGGCCCGTGAGCAGTGCCTGCCCGATCCCCTCGCCCGTCATCACGTCGGTCGCCGCCGCCGCGTCACCGACGAACATCGTCCTCCCGTGGGTGAGCGTGACGTCGTCGACGCGGGCCGGGATCGGCCACGCCGTGTGCCGGTCCTCGAGCTCGAATCCCGGTCCGAGGGCGGCGACGATGTGCGGGCGCTGGAGGAGGTCGGTCCACAGGTCCTTCATCTCGCCGACCCGCCGGCTGCGTTCGCGCAGGACGCCGAAGCCGATGTTCGCCCGGTTGCCGGGGAGCGGGAACGACCAGGCGTAGCCGGGGAGCAGATCGGCTTCGAACCACACGTAGAGGCGGTCGGCGGCCGGTCCGGTGACGCCGCTGACGTACTGGCGGAAGGCGTGCCATTCGCCGAGGTAGCCGGGCTGGTTGACACCGAGCGCCTTGCGGACCGGACTCCACATCCCGTCGGCGGCGACGACGTACCCGGCCCGCACGGTGCCGACGCCGTCGATCTCGACGTCGATCGCATCAGCGGTCGTCGGGCCAGTTGTCGTGCTCGGCGCCGTCGACATGCCCGCGAACGAGCAACCGTCGCGGACGTCGATTCCGGCCGCCCGGGTGAGGCGCACGAGTGCGTCGTCGAGCTCGCGCCGCGGCGCGACCGCGGCGAACTTCCCGTCGCTCGGGAGCGGCAGCTCGACCTCGCGACCCGACGGCGAGCGCAGCCACGCCGCGGTCACATCGTGCCAGCCCGTCACCGTCGACGGGTCGAGCCCGAGGTGCTCGAGCTCGCGGAGCGCGAGCGTGGTGAGCCCGTCGCCACAGCACTTGTCGCGCGGGAACACCGCCTTGTCGACGACGACCACGTGAGAGCCGCCACGATGGAGCTCGATCGCCGCCGCGGTGCCCGCCGGCCCGGCCCCGACGACGAGCACGTCGCACGTGAGCGCGGGCGTCGCCCGGTCGGCGTCAGAACCGGTGGCCGTCGCGGCGGATTGGGGAGGGGTGGACACTGGCATCGAGGCTACGGCCGACGGTTCGGCGAGTGCTCGGGCCGGCGGAGGAGCGGAATCATCGTCGGCTCACCTTCGGCGGACGAGTGCGCAGACCCTACGATGCGGCCGGAACCGAGAGAGCCGAACCACATCAGCGCCGCGGAGCACCGGGCGCAGCAGGAGGAAACAGGATGAGTCGTCTGTGCGAAGGCCGGGTCGCGATCGTCACCGGAGCAGGCCGTGGCATCGGCCGCGAGCACGCACTCAGTCTCGCTCAACACGGTGCCAAGGTCGTCGTCAACGACCTCGGCGGAGCGGTCGACGGCAGTGGCGGCGACATCTCGCCGGCCCAGCAGGTCGTCGACGAGATCAAGGGGATGGGCGGCGAGGCGGTCGCCAACGGCGACAGCGTCGGCAGCTGGGAGGGCGCCCAGCGGCTCATCAACACCGCGATCGAGACGTTCGGCGATCTGCACGTCGTGGTCAACAACGCCGGCATCCTGCGCGACCGCGTGCTCGCCAACATGACCGAGGAGGAGTGGGACGCGGTCATCAACGTCCACCTCAAGGGCACGTTCGCGGTGTCGCGGTGGGCTGCCGCCTACTGGCGTGAGCGGGCCAAGTCGGGCGAGACGGTGAGCGGCCGGATCATCAACACGACCTCGGTGTCGGGCATCTACTGCAACCCCGGGCAGACCAACTACGGCGCCGCCAAGGCGGGGATCGCGGCGATGACGATCATCGCCTCCCTGGAGCTGAGTCGTTACGGCGTCACCGTGAACGCCGTGGCGCCGGTCGCCTTGACCCGCATGACCGAAGGCCTCGGCCCGGCGCCCGAGACCGACGAGGAGCGCGAGATGCGCTCGCCGCGGTGGATCGCGCCGATCGTGACGTGGCTGGCGTCGGAGGAATCGGCCGACGTCACCGGCCGCATCTTCGAGGCGTCCGGCGACTTCCTCGCCGTGGCCGAGGGCTGGCAGCGCGGCCCGTCCGTCGCCCCCCTCGAGGACCCCACCCAGCTCGGTCCAGTCGTCGCCGACCTCGTCGGCAAGGCCCGCAAGAACTCCGGCATGGACGGCCGCCCCGGCACCTGGCCCCAGCCCCAATAACCCCGAAACCCCGAACTGTCTGCCTCAGATGAGCCCGCGGGCAGTCTGAGGCAGACAGAACGGATGAAGCGTCGATGGAGATGAGGAGCGAACATGCCGTTGAACCCTGATGCGGTCGGGACCGAGAGCTCACCGACCGAGGCCAGCTGGACCAGCAAGGACGCCCTGCTGTACGCGGTCGGGATCGGCGCCGGGACCGACGAGCTGGCGTTCACCACCGAGAACACCGCCAACGTGGAACAGGTCGTGTTCCCCACGTTCCCGGTGGTCATCGGGTGGGGCGCCGACAGCCCGATGCGCTCGATCGGGACGTTCAACCCGGCGCTGCTCGTGCACGGCCAGCAGGCGGTCACGTTGCATCGCCCGATCCCGGTCGCCGGCACGGTGACGCTGCGGTCGAAGATCGCGGCGATGTACGACAAGGTCAAGGCGGCGGTCGTCGTCACCGAGACCGCCGCCGAGATGGACGGCGAGCCGCTGTACACCAATCGGGCGTCGGTGTTCATCCGTGGCGAAGGCGGATGGGGCGGCGACCGTGGCCCGTCCGGCCCTCAGAACGAGCCGCCGGACCGGGCGCCCGATCACGAGGTGACCTACCAGACATCGCCCGACCAGGCGCTCGTCTACCGGCTGAGCGGCGACCGCAACCCGCTCCACTCCGACCCGGCGTTCGCGGCGATGGGCGGCTTCGACCGCCCGATCCTGCACGGGCTGTGCAGCTACGGGTTCACCGGCCGAGCACTGCTCCACTCGCTGTGCGACGGCGACCCGGCGAAGTTCCACCACATCGAAGCGCGGTTCGCGTCACCCGTGCTGCCGGGTGACGCCCTGACCGTGCGGATGTGGACGACCGGCGACGGCGAGTCGGTGTTCACGACGTCCGTCGGCGACCGCCTGGTGATCGACCAGGGTCTGCTGCGTCACGAGTAGCGCGAATCCACCAAGCCCCGGGGCCGCCCCCGCACGACCACGCTATCGCCCGAGCGGTCGTGGCGGCGGGGGACGGTTGTGACGATCAGACGACGACGTCGCTGATGACCAGGGTGGGCTGGATCGTCGTGTAGTTGGCGACGTCGCCCATGATCTCGGCGCCGTGCTCTTTCATGGCACCGTTGAAGCCGTCCATGTCGTCGACGAGCGCCCAGCCGATGGCCTCGTACGGGCCGCTGACCACCTTGTCGACGCCCCAGCCCTTGCAGTGGTCGCCGAGCCGCTCGGCCAACAGCGGCATGTGGGAGGTGGTGTAGTAGTCGAGGTCGAACGAAGCGCCCTCGGTGGTCGGGTACAGGATCGTCACACGGTTCATGACCCGAGTCTCGCGCGGCGAGGGGTCATCGGAAGAGGTCGACGATTAGAGTCGGCGGGCGTGGGGATGATCGAGACGTTCCGATCGGTGGTCCGGTTCAAGCCGATCGAGCTCGACCGGGTGAAGCGCCGTCTCGACGGCGTCGCGACCGTCGACGACCTCCGTGCGATCGCTCGGAAGCGACTGCCGCGGGGCGTGTTCGACTACATCGACGGCGGCGCCGAGGACGAGCGCTCGATGGCTCGCAACGTCGGTGCGTTCGGACGGATCGAGTTCCGCCCGCGCGTGCTGCGCGACGTCAGCCGGGTCGATCCCAGCACCGAGTTGTTCGGCCGCCGCTTGGCGTTCCCGTTGATCCTCTCTCCGACCGGGTTCACCCGCATCGCCGACTCGCAGGGCGAGCTGGCGGTGGCACGCGCCGCCCAACGCGCCGGTATCCCGTACTCGCTGTCGACGGTCTCGACACGGTCGATCGAGGAGGTCGCCGCCGTCTCCGACGGTCCCAAGTGGTTCCAGGTCTACACGTGGCGCGACCGTGGTCTCGTGCGTGAGCTCGTCGAGCGCTCGGCCGCAGCCGGGTACGAGGCGTTGTGGCTGACGGTCGACACGGCCGTGCTCGGACGGCGTGAGCGCGACGTCCGCCGGGGCTTCACGCTGCCGCCCAAGATCGGGCTCGAGACGATCTTCGACGGCGCGTTCCACCCCGGCTGGACGCTCGATTTCCTCCGCGCCGAACCGATCACGTTCTCGAACGTCGTCGACAAGGGTGTCGACGACGGCAGGACCGCGGTGTCCCTCGCCGGCCAGGTGCAGTCCCAGTTCGATCCGTCGCTGTCGTGGGACGACGTCGAGTGGCTGCGGTCGATCTGGGACGGCCCGATCGTGCTGAAGGGGATCCAGACCGTCGCCGACGCCAAGCAGGCCGTCGCCTCGGGCGTCGCCGGGATCGCCCTGTCGAATCACGGTGGGCGCCAACTCGACGACGCGCCGACCCCGATCGAGCTCGTCGAGCCGGTCGCCCAGGAGGTCGGTGGCCAGATCGCGATCATCTGCGACGGCGGGATCAGGCGCGGCAGCGACATCGTGAAGGCGCTGGCGCTGGGCGCCGACGCGTGCTCCGCCGGTCGGGCCTACCTGTACGCGCTCGGCGCGGCGGGCGAGCGTGGCGTCGACCACATGCTCGGCATCCTGCACGACGGGGTCGTCAGGACGATGGCGCTCAGCGGCTGCCGGACGATCGACGAGATCGACCGCTCGCTCGTCGCCTGGCGCTGACCCGGCGCGCCAGACGCACCGGACGGTTCACCCGAGCAGCGCCGCGACCGCGTCGGCGAACACCTCGGTGTGGCGGTCGACGGTCGACTCGGTGTGGAACGGCGACAGCAACGCCATGTTGTGGAACGGCGTCAGCAGGATCCCCCGGTTCATCGCCCACAGGTGCATGAACGCGTCGAGCTCCTCGTCGACGGCGGCAGCCGCCGCGGCACCGTCACGCGGCGGTGGGCAGAACCAGTACTCGGCCCGGCACCCGAGCCGCTGCACGGTCCACGCCAGCCCGGCGTCGTCGATGACGCCGGCGACGCCGTCGGCCCATCTGGTGGCGAGCGGGATCATGACGGCGTAGTCGTCGTCGAGGAGGGCGCTCGACAACGTCGCCCGCGTCGCCGCCAGCGACAGCGCACTCGCGGTCAGCGTCCCACCGATCCCAGACACGTCGGCCTCGTGCCCGTTGATCGGGTCCTGGAGCCGGGCCGCGATGTCGGCGGTCATCCCGTACGCGGCGGCCGGCACGCCGCCGGCGATCGGCTTGCCGATCACGAAGAAGTCGGGTTCGAGGTCCCATGCCGCGGTGCACCCGCCGGGCCCGGCACAGATCGTGTGGGTTTCGTCGATGACGAGCAACGAGCCGTGCCGACGGGTGATGTCACGCACGCCGGCGTGGTATCCGGGCTCGGGCAGGACGATGCCGATGTTCGTCAGCGCCGGTTCCATCAGCACGGCCGCGACGTCGCCGTGGGCGAGCGCCGCGTCGAGCGCATCGAGATCGTTGAACGGCACGACCCGAGTCGTCAGCGCCGGATCGACCTGGGCGCCGATCGAGCCGGGGCGGGCGACCACCTCACCGTGAGGGTCGAGGATCACGAGCGTCTCGTCGACGGTGCCGTGGTAGCACCAGTCCATCACGCAGATCTTCGGACGGCCGGTGAGGTGGCGGGCGAAGCGCAACACGAAGCGGTTGGCGTCGGTCGCCGTCATCGCCATCTGCCAGCGCGGGAGCCGGAACCGCCGGGTGAGCTCGCCGGCGACCCACGCCGCGTCGGCGGTCGGGAGCATCGTCGTGATGCCGCGCTCGGCCTGACGGGCGATGGCGTCGGCCACCTGGGGGAGCGCGTGGCCGGTCATCGCTCCGGTGTCGCCGAGGCAGAAGTCGACGTACTCGTTGCCGTCGACATCGGTGCACCGCGCCCCGTTGGCCTCGGCGACGAACAGCGGGAACGCGCCCGGCCAGCGCGTCATCCACGGCATCGGCACCCCGGCGAGCAGGTGCTCACGAGCCTCTTCGGCGAGCTCCGCCGAGCCCGGGTGCAGCTCGACGAAACGCGATTCTTCCTGGGCGAACAGTTCTGCCAGTCGCCCCCGGTCGATCATCGCCCAAATCCCCGAACTGTCTGCTTCATACTGCCCGTGGCTTCGTCTCAGGCAGACAGTTCGGTCAGGTGGGGGACGATTTCGAGGGAGGGGGATGTCGGTGCGGGTGCCGGTGCGGCGGTCCTTGACCTCGATCGTGCTCGTCGACGGGTCGTCGGTGAGGCCGCGGCCGACGACGACGATGGTCGGAACGCCGATCAGCTCGGCGTCCTTGAACTTGACGCCGGGTGAGACGCCACTGCGATCGTCGAGCAGCACGCGCACGCCGGCCGCCTCCAGGTCGGTCGCGATCCGCTCGGCCGCCGGACCCTGTGGTCCGCCGTCCTTGCCGGCCACGACGATGTGGACGTCGGCGGGGGCGACCTCGCGCGGCCAGCACAGCCCGAGCTCGTCGTAGGTCGCCTCGGCGATCGCCGCCACCGCGCGTGACACGCCGATGCCGTACGACCCCATCGTCACCGTGACCTGCTTGCCCGATTCGTCCTGCACCGTCAGCCCCAACTTGTCGGCATACAGGCGGCCGAGCTGGAAGATGTGGCCGATCTCGATGCCGCGGGCGATCTCGAGCGGTGATCCGCAGACCGGACACAGGTCGCCGTCGACGATCTCGGTGGCATCGATCACGCCGTCGGCGGTGAAGTCGCGTCCGTACACGAGGTCGATCACGTGGTTGCCGGGCGAGTTGGCGCCCGTGACCCAGCGCGTGCCCTCGACGATCCGCGGGTCGACGACGAATCGGATGCCGGACGTGCCATCGGTGCCGAGCGCACCGGGTCCGATGTAGCCCTTCACGAGCGCCGGGTGAGCGCCGAAGTCGTCCTCGGTGAACGGCTCGACCTCGGCCGGGGCGACCTGCGCCTCGAGCCGCTTGAGGTCGACCTCGCGGTCGCCGGGAACGCCGACCGCGAGCGGCTCGACGGTGCCGTCCGGGTGGCGCAGCTTGACGACCACGTTCTTCAACGTGTCGCCGGCGTTCCAATCGCGGTCGTCACCGTCAGGCGAGATCCGCCGCAGGTCGTCGCGCGCGTTGAGGAGGTCGACGAGCGTGGCGATCGTCGGCGTGTCGGGCGTGTCGGCGACGCGCGCCGCCGGCAACTCCGTCGTACGGCACCGGCGGCGGCACCGGGATGCGTACCGCCTCGGTGTTCGCCGCGTAGTCGCAGTTGGTGCACCGCACGAACGTGTCCTCGCCGACCTCGAGCGGGGCGAGGAACTCCTCGCTCGCCGAGCCGCCCATCGCGCCCGACATCGCCGACACGATCACGTACGGCAGGCCGAGGCGGTCGAACGTCTTGATGTAGGCGGCGCGGTGCAACGCGTACGACTCCTGCAGCCCGGCGTCGTCGATGTCGAACGAGTACGAGTCCTTCATCACGAACTCGCGCCCGCGCAGCAGGCCGGCGCGGGGTCGCGCCTCGTCGCGGAACTTGGTCTGGATCTGGTAGATGTGCAGCGGCAGGTCGCGGTACGACGAGTAGAGATCCTTCACGAGGAGCGTGAACATCTCCTCGTGCGTCGGGGCGAGGAGGAAGTCGTTGCCGCGGCGGTCCTTGAGGCGGAACAGGTTGTCGCCGTACTCGGTCCAGCGGTTGGAGATCTCGTACGGCTCCCTCGGCAGGAGCGCCGGGAAGTGCACCTCCTGGAACCCGGCCGCGTCCATCTCCTCGCGGACGATGGTCTCGACGTTGCGGTAGACGATCCACCCGAGCGGCAGCCACGTGAACCCACCTGGTGCGGCGCGGCGGATGTAGCCGGCCCGCACGAGCAGCCGGTGTGACGGCACCTCGGCGTCGGACGGATCCTCCCGCAGGGTCCGCAGGAACAGGGTCGACATCCGCAGCACCCGGGCAAGATACCCCCCGCCCCGGATATACTCGGAGGCCGCTGTTTGGTTTGCGGAACCGGAAGGCGTGGGGTTCGCCCCACGCCTTGTTTGTGGAAGGACCCGGTCTCGGTAGGAGGCCAGTAGCAGGAGAGGAGGATCGGCATGAAGATCACGCATGATGACGGCCCCGTCGTCGCCCGCGTGCGCAACCTCGTCGACCCGATCGCCTCCGATCTCGGCCTCGACGTCTACGACGTCGAACAGCGCGGCGACACCCTGCGAGTCACGCTCGACACGCCTCCAGGATCGGCCAGCGGGGTCGACCTCGACAGCTTGCCCTGGCCACCCGGCTGGTGTCGCGCGACCTCGACCACGACGATCCGTTGCCCGGCCACTACACGCTCGAGGTCACGAGCCCGGGCGTCGAGCGCATCTCTGCGCACGCCTGCCCACTTCCAGCGCGAGATCGGGCAAGACCCTCACCGTCCGTCTGGCCGACGTCGGCAACGAGCAGCGCCGGCTCGAGGGTGTGCTCGTCGCCGCCGACGACACGACGGCGACGCTCGAGGTCGCCGACCCCGACACCGGTGCGCCGGTCGCCCGGGTCATCGCCTACGACCAGATCGACCGTGCCCGACGGTGTTCGTGTGGGGTCCGCAAGCCGAAGCCGGGCGGGCCGAAGCGGGCGCCACGACACCTGGTAGCCGCTCGAAGAAGCCAGAAACGAGCACGCCGGAAACGAGAAACCCAGAATCGAGCAACAAGGAGAAGCAGTCGTCGTGAGCAACCTCGACATGAGCGAAGCGATCCGCCTCCTCGCCCAGGAGAAGGGCTTGTCGGAGGACGCGCTGCTGCACGTCCTCGTCGACGCGCTCGCGTCCGCCTACAAGCGACGCCCCGGCGCGGCCGACGAGGTCGTCGTCGAGGTCAACCCGCAGACGATGGAGTTCACGTTCACCGCCTACGACCTCGACGAGGACGGGAACTGGATCAACGAGCGCGACGACACGCCGAAGAAGGAAGAGCTCGGCCGCATCGCCGCCCAGACGTTCCGCCAGGTGATGAGCCAGCGCATCCGCGAGGTCGAGCGCGACCGCAAGTTCGAGGAGTACGCCAACCGCGAGGGCGACATCGTCACCGGCATCATCCAGCAGACCGACAGCCCGCTACACGCTGCTCGACCTCGGCCGCGTCGAGGCGCTGCTGCCGCAGGCCGAGCAGGTGCCGTTCGAGCGGCCGCAGCCGGGCGACCGCTCGAAGGCCTACATCGTCGAGGTCCGCAAGACCGCCAAGGGCCCCCAGATCGTCGTCAGCCGCACGCACCCCGGCCTCATCAAGCGCCTGTTCGAGCTCGAGGTGCCCGAGATCGCCGACGGCATCGTCGAGATCAAGGCCTGCGCCCGTGAGCCAGGGCACCGCACGAAGATCGCCGTGTGGTCGAACGATCACAACGTCGACCCGGTCGGCGCCTGCGTCGGCGCCCGTGGCGCCCGGGTCCGCATGGTCGTCACCGAGCTGCGCGGCGAGAAGATCGACATCGTCCCGTTCAGCGAGGACCTGCCCGACTTCGTCGCCAAGGCGCTGTCGCCGGCCAAGGTGAGCCAGGTCAACATCAGCGACGACGGCACCCAGGCCGACGTCATCGTGCCCGACCATCAGCTCAGCCTGGCGATCGGTCGCGAGGGCCAGAACGCCCGGCTGGCGGCCCGCCTCACCGGCGTCCGCGTCGACATCCGGTCCGAGACCCAGGTTGCCGAAGGCGTCCCGGCCGGCGGCTATCGTCGACGACGTCGAGTACGCCGAGGGCGAGTGGGTCGCCAACGCCGAGACCGGCGAGATGGAGTGGCACGCCGCCGACGGTTCGGTGATCAGCCAGGCCGAGTGGGCCGCCCAATCCGAGTCGGACACCGAATCTGACACCGAATCCGACACGGCGTCGGACGCCGGGCCGGAAGCGGTCGACGATGCCGAGCCGGTGGTCGCGGCCGTCGAGCCGGCCGTTGATACTGAAGCCGGTGCCGACGACGAGCCCGTGGCCGAGTCCGATGGCGACGACGAATCCGAATCCGATGACGACGCCGAATCCGAAGCGGACACCGACGCCGACGCGACCGACGAGGACGCTGCCACCGAATCCGATGGCGATGCCGACCCGGAGACGAAAGGTGCTGACGACGACGACTGAACGACATCGCCCGATCCGCACGTGCATCGGGTGCCGGCGCCGCTCGCAACGCGACGCCATGCTCCGGTGCGTGCTCGGCGAGCGACGGACGGGTGCGACTCGGCCCGCACGTGCTCCGGGGCGTGGTGCATGGCTGTGCGGCGCCGAATGCCTCGACGGCGGCGATCAGCCGCGCGAGCGTTTGATCGGGCGTGGCGGACGGCAGATCGCCGGCTCTTGCGATTGAATCGCTCGTGCAGGAGTTGCAAGCGATGGACAGTCGTCCCGACAGCGTCGAGACGAGATGAGAGAATCAGGACGAAGGAAAGGTTGATCCGAAGCGTGGCGAAGAACATCCGAGTACATGAACTCGCCAAGGAGCTCGGCATGACCAATGCCGAGGCGGTCGAGCTCTGCTATCAAGCTCGGCGTGCCCGTGAAGAGCCACTCGTCGTCGCTCAACGAGGCGTACGCCGACATGGTGCGCCGGCGCGCCGATACGCGAAGGCCTCACCCGTCCCGAACAGCCCGAGGAGCCCAAGCCGGCCAAGAAGGCACCGGCCAAGAAGGCCGCCGCCAAGGCGGCCAAGGCCGCGCCTGCCGACGTTGCCGACGAGGCCGCGACGGCAGCCGCTGCTCCCGCCGACGTCGAGGCCGCCGAGACTGCCGCGCCCGACGTGACCGTCGCCCCGGTCCCGGAACCCGACGTCATCGCACCGGCCGAAGCGACACCCGTTCGCGCCGCCGAGCCGGTCGAACCGACCGAGGTGGCCGAACCGACCGTCGAGGTCAAGTCCGTCGACGAGGCACCGGTCGAGGCCCCTGCCAAGGCGCCGACACCGCCCAAGGCGACGCCTGCGGTCGCCGCGACCCCCGACCAGGAGCCGGCGGTGACCGCCGAGCCCCCGGCAGCCGTCGAGGCCGAGCCGGCCCCCGCGGCGGCGGTCGAAGAACCCGCGCCAGAGGTTGTCGAACGCGAGCTCGACCCGGCGTTTGCCGCGTCGGCACCGGCCCCCGCGGTCTCGGAGCGCGGTGTGATCTCGAGCGGCCGCCCGACTCCCGGCGCGCCGCGCCCGCCCGTCGAGGCACCACCGAGCCGCGAGGCGGCCCGCCCGGCTGCCCGCACCGACCGTGCGACCGGCGACGTCCGCGCGCCTGCCGCGCGCACCGACCGTCCGGTCTCGCCGACCGGCCGTCCGGTGCCGCCCCCGCCCGGCCGCCCACTCTCGCCGAGCGGCCGTCCGATCCCGCCGCCGCCCGGCCAGGCCCGCGCCCCCGGCTCGCGCCCGACCAGCGGGCGTTCGGCGGCCCCGGCGGCCCGAGCACGAGTCCCGGTGGCCGCACCGGCGGTTACGCCGGACGTCCCGGTGGCGGCAGCGCCCGTCCCGGCGGCTACGCCGGCCCCGGTGGCGGTCCCGGTGGCCGTCCCGGCGGTCCCGGCGGCGGCCCTGGCGGTCGTCCCAGCGGGCCCGGTGGTGGTCCCGGCGGTCCCGGCGGTCCCGGCGGCCGTCCGAGCGGGCAACGCCGACCGCCGCGCCGCAGGGACGTCGCCGTCGCCGTCGCGACCAGGACGAGCTGCAGCCGCAGTTCACCACGTACACCTCGAGCGACGCGCCCGTTCCGGAGGGCACGATCGTCATCGAGCGCGGCGTGTCGGCGCAGGAGTTCGCTCCCAAGCTGAACCGCACCGCGGCCGACGTCGTGCGGTTCCTGCTCAACAACGGCGAGATGGTCACGGCCACGATGTCGCTCGCCGACGAGCAGATGGAGCTCTTCGCGCTCGAGGTCGGCGCCGAGCTGCTGCTCGTCGATCCCGGCCAGCAGCAAGAGATCGAGCTGCAGGCGATGTTCGACGACAGCGACGACGACGACGAGGAGTTGCAAGCCCCGCGCCCGCCGGTGATCACCGTCATGGGCCACGTCGACCACGGCAAGACCACGGTGCTCGACAAGATCCGCTCCGCCAACGTCGTCGAGGGCGAGGCCGGTGGCATCACCCAGCACATCGGCGCCTACCAGGTCGACCGCGACGGTCACCAGCTCACGTTCATCGACACCCCCGGCCACGCCGCGTTCACGCAGATGCGCGCCCGCGGCGCCCAGGTCACCGACATCGTCGTGCTCGTCGTCGCCGCCGACGACGGCGTGATGCCGCAGACGATCGAGGCGATCAACCACGCCCGCGCGGCCGACGTGCCGATCATCGTCGCGGTCAACAAGATCGACAAGGACAACGCCGACCCGCAGCGCGTGCTCACGCAGCTCGCCGAGCACCAGCTCGTCCCCGAATCGTGGGGCGGCGACACGATCGTCGTCGAGATGTCGGCACTGCAGGACCTCGGCATCGACGACCTGCTCGACCAGCTGCTCGTCGTCGCCGAGCTCGAGGAGCTGACGGCCAACCCGACCGGGCGCGCCAAGGGAGTCGTGCTCGAGGCCAACCTCGACAACGGCCGGGGCCCGGTCGCCACGGTGCTCGTCGACAAGGGCGAGCTCAAGGTCGGCGACCCGATCGTCGCCGGCGCGGCGTGGGGTCGTGTGCGGGCGATGATCGACGAGGCAAGGGCAACCAGCTCAAGTCGGCCGGCCCGTCGACGCCCGTCCAGGTGCTCGGCCTGTCGAGCGTGCCGCGCGCCGGCGACGAGTTCCGGGCCGCGCCCGACGAGAAGATCGCCCGCACGGTCGCCGAGGCGCGCGAGCACCACCAGCGGATCAAGCGCCCAGCGCGGCGACGCTCGCGTCAAGACCGGCGTCCGGCTCGAGGACATCTTCAACCAGATCCAGTCGGGCGAGACGGCCACGCTCAACCTGATCCTCAAGGCCGACGTGCAGGGCTCGCTCGAAGCGGTCACCGAGAGCTTGCGCAAGCTCGGCCGCGACGGGTGTCGACCTGACGTTCGTGCACCGCGCCGTCGGCGGCATCACCGAGAACGACATCACGCTCGCGGCCACCACGAACGCGACGATCATCGGCTTCAACGTCCGTCCCGACCGCAAGGCACGGGAGGCTGGCCGACGCCGAAGACGTCGAGATCCGCACCTACGAGATCATCTACAAGCTGCTCGAGGACATCGAGCAGGCGATGGTCGGCATGCTCGCCCCCGAGTACGAGGAAGTCGTCACCGGCGAGGCCGAGGTGCGCGAGATCTTCCGGGTGCCGCGCGATCGGTGCGATCGCCGGCTGCTACGTGCAGTACGGCGTGATCACCCGCGGCTCCAAGGTCCGCTTCCTGCGCGACGGCACGATCATCTGGAAGGGCGAGATCACATCGCTGCGGCGCTTCAAGGAGGACGCCAGGGAGGTCCGCGAGGGCTTCGAGTGCGGCATCGGCCTGTCGGACTTCCAGGATCTCAAGCCGGGCGACATCATCGAGACCTTCGACGAGCGCGAGATCGCTCGCTACCTGACCGCAATCAACCCCGAATCGATCGACATGGCCGCTCGCGGACGCCGACCGTCGAGCTCACGCTCGAGCGGAGGACATCGCTACCCGCGCTCGGCCCGGGTCGGCGAGACGTTGCGCGAGATCATCGCCGAGGAGCTGGTCCGCATCGACGACGACCGGCTGGTGCTCGTCACGGTCACCCAGATCGAGGTCGACAACGAGCTCAACCGGGCGATCGTGTTCTTCGACTCGCTCGCCGGCCCCGACGGTGACGGCGACATCCTCGACCGCCCTCGGTGAGCACCGCGTCCGGCTGCAGTCGTCGATCGCCCGCCAGATCCGGGCCAAGAAGACGCCGATCCTCGACTTCCGCCCCGACGACGTGATCCGCTCGGCGGAGCGCATCGAGGAACTGCTCCGACAGACCCGCGAGTCGGATGACGCGCCGGATGCCGCGCCGGGGGCCGGTCCCGACACCGTTGCGGACGGTGGGTCGGAATAGCTCCGATGGGTCGGCGGCCAGCCACGATCCACGGTGTCACGGTCGTCGACAAGCCGGCCGGCATGACCAGCCACGACGTCGTGGGCATGCTGCGGCGGCGATTCGGCGAGCGCCAGGTCGGTCACGCGGGCACGCTCGACCCCGACGCGACCGGCGTGCTCGTGGTGGGCGTCGGGATGGCGACGCGCCTGCTGCGGTTCGTCGTCGATTCGCGCAAGCGCTACATCGGCGATGTCGTGCTCGGCACCGAGACGTCGACGCTCGACGCGGCTGGTGAGGTCACCGCCGTGCACGACATGAGCGGCGTCGGCGTCGACGATGCCCGGCGCGTCGTGGCCGAGCACCTGACGGGCGACATCCTCCAGGTGCCGCCGATGGTGTCGGCGCTCAAGGTCGGCGGTCGGCGGCTGCACGAGCTGGCGCGCGAGGGCATCGAGGTCGAACGCGCGCCCCGCCCGGTCACGGTGTTCGGGTTCGACGTTTCCGAAGGGCCGGCGCCGGGCGTGTTGCACGTCGACGTCGAGTGCTCGTCGGGTACGTACATCCGCTCGCTGGCGGCCGATCTCGGCCGGCTGCTCGGGGGTGGGGCGCACCTGCGCAACCTGCGGCGCATCGCGGTCGGGTCGTTCACGATCGAAGAGGCGGCACCACCCGATGCTTGTGTGCTGCTGCCGGTCGCCGCTGCGGTGCGATCGCTCCCGGCGGTCACCGTCGCCGACGACGTCGCCGCGGTCGTGGCCAACGGGCGGGTGCTCGAGGCGTGGCCGGGCGACGGACCGTGGGCCGTGTTCGACCAGCACGATGCGCTGTTGGCGGTGTACGAGGCGTACCGCGAGCACGAAGCCAAGCCGTCCGTCGTGCTCCCGATACTGGCAGCCGGGTAGCGTCGCCGCTGTGCGTGTCGTCACCGATCTGACCGAGGCCGCCTGGCCCGGCGAGCGATCCGTGATCACGATCGGCGCCTACGACGGCGTCCACCTCGGCCATCAGGCCGTGATCCGTCACGTCCGCCAGGTCGCCGCCGACTACTCGGCCCACTCGGCGGTGCTCACGTTCGACCGTCATCCGGCCACGATCGTCCGACCGGAATCGGCCCCGCAGCTGCTCACCGACCCCGAGCAGCGACTGGAGCTGCTGTCCCAGACCGGCATCGAAGCCACCATCGTGCTGACGTTCGACCAGCGGCAGTCGGAGGAGCCGCCGAGCGAGTTCGTCGAGCGGGTGTTCGTCCACGGGTTGGCCGCGACGGCCGTCGTGATCGGCGAGGACTTCCACTTCGGTCGCAACCGCGAGGGCAACGTCGCGCTGTTCCGCGACCTCGGGCGCCGCTTCGACTTCGACGTCGTGCCGCTCGAGCTGGTCGAGCGCGGCGACGGGGTCGATGAGCCGGTCAGCAGTACCGCCATCCGACGCGCCCTGGCCGGTGGCGACGTCGATCTGGCGGCGTCGATGCTCGGCCGGCCCTACGAGGTGCGCGGCAAGGTCGTCCTCGGTGATCAGCGCGGCCGGTTGCTCGGCGTGCCGACGGCGAACGTCGAGGTGCCCAACCAGGTGTGCCTGCCCGCCGACGGCGTGTACGCCGGCTGGTACGA
Organism: Ilumatobacteraceae bacterium; assembly: GCA_963776935.1. Taxonomy (GTDB): domain Bacteria; phylum Actinomycetota; class Acidimicrobiia; order Acidimicrobiales; family Ilumatobacteraceae; genus JALOLG01. The sequence continues at coordinate 61,443 of CAVZOP010000009.1, forward strand.
GCGACCCGACGGCGACGTGCACCCGTGCGCGATCAACCTCGGGCGCCGCCCGACGTTCTACGAGCATGCCGATCATTCGTTGCTCGAGGCCCACCTGCTCGACTTCGACGGTGACCTCTACGGCGAGCGCGCCGAGGTGCGCTTTGCCCACTTCCTCCGCAGCGAGCGCAAGTTCGAAGGCATCGATGCGCTGGTCACCCAGCTCAAGCACGACATCGAACACGCCCGCGAACTGATGATCGCCGAATGATCAACCGAATGTTCGGCCGTCTTCACTGACCGGGGTAGATGATCGATCCGTCGTCGTCGTACACCGACGAGACGACCGACGCGTCGATCCAGTCGTCGGCCTTCGGCGTCTCGCCGTCACCGAACAATCCGACTTCGGCGTACGTGTCGAGCTCGTCCTGCAGGACCGCGGCGTCGGGAACACCGATGTCGGCTCCGTCCGGTGTCGTGTCGACGATCAGCTGCGATTCGGTCTCCCAGCGGAACGTCTCGCCCTCCGGTGACAGGAAGTTCGGGTTGCCGTTGCCGTTGATCAGCTCGACGGCGATGGCGCTCGCCGCCGCCGGGTCGGCGATCGCGTCGGCCAGTCCCGCCATCGCCGCCCGCATGAAGTCCTGCGCCGCCGACGGGTGCTCGGTGAGGAACGTCCGGTTCGTGTAGAGCACACCGAACGATCCGGGGACGTCGTCGTCGGTCGGGTCGAACAGGGTGAAGTCGATGCCGGCGCGCTCGAGTTGGCCGGGTTCGTTGCTCTTGTACCCGGGGAAGCCGACGATCGACGGGATCGCGATGTGGACCGTCGGGTCGAAACCCTCCACCGGGACGGTGTCGAAGTCGGTGCCCTCGATCAGGCCGGCGCCGGCGAGCATCGCCGCGATCGACGGTGGCAGCTTGCCCTTGACGCCGATCGTCGACCCGCGCAGGTCTTCGAGCGTCGTGGCTTCGCCCGGCTTCACGATCAGGCCGTCGATCGCCGTGCGACCCTCGACCGCGAGGGCGACGAACTCGGCCTCGTTGGCCTGGCCGAACGTGACGATCTCGCTGAACGATCCGCCCGACGAGAACTGGGCGTCGTTGGCGGCGACCAGTGGGTAGTTGGCGGTCGAGAAGCTGGCCTCGATCTCGACGTCGAGGCACAGTTCGTCGAAGTACCCGCGCTCCTCGGCGACGAGCACCTCGACGATCGACGCCGCGGCGGCGAAGTCGAAGCTCGACAGGTACGTGATCGTGCCGGCGGCCCGGTTCGCCTCGCAGCGGTCATCGGGGAACGCTTCGGCGCTCTCGACGTCGGAGACATCGCCGGCGCTGCCGTCGCTGTCGGAGTCGTCGCCGCAGGCGGTGATGCCGATCGCGAGCGCGGCGAGCGCGACGGCGGTGGAAACACGGACGGGACGCTGGTGTGGGGACACGGGTGCTCCTTGATGTTCGAGTGGGCGCGGTGGGTTCAGTCGGATCTGCCAGCGCACGACCGGTCGGAGCGGGAGCGAGAAGGTACGCACCGACCGTGGACATCGAGCGGTGGCGATCCTACACGAGCGCTCAGCGCTGCGACACGTGCCAGCCGAGCAGGAATCGCTCGAGCACGTTCACCAGCGCCAGCCCGATCACGCCGAGCACCGCGGTGCACAGGATCGCCGCCCACAGCAGGTTGCCGTTGTTGAAGCTGATCGCCCGCGACCCGATCCAACCGAGGCCCTCGCTGCTCAACGCGCCGCCCTCGGTGAAGTAGGCGGCGGCGAGGCCGAGGCCGACGTTGAAACGAGCGGCGGTGAACAGCGACGGAAGTGCGCTGGGCAGCCGCAGCCGCCACAACACCTCCCACCGTGACGCCTCGACGCTGGCGAGCAGCTCGCCGCGCCGACGGGTCGGCCGACCGGAGCCCGCTGACGGTTGCGAACGTGAACGCCGGGAACGAGACGAACGCCACCATGAACAGGATCGGCGGCGTGCCTCTTCCGAGCCACAGCACGACCGAGTTGATGTAGGCCACCCATGGCGTGACCAGGATCAGCGTGAGCACCGGCTGCGTGGCGTGCTCGAGGAACCTCGACATCGCCAGCACCGCACCGACGAGCAGCGCGCACACGAGTGCGATCAGGATCCCGACGAGCGCGTGGCGTCCGGTGATCAGCGTGTTCTCGAGGAAGAACCGTGGTTGATCGAAGATCTCGGGCACGATCTTCGACGGCGCTCTGAGCACGAACGGCCGGACGTCGAGGGCCCGGACGAGCACCTCCCACGCGATCACGAACACGACGAGTCCGACGACCCCGGCCGCGACCAGACCGAAGCCGCCGGCGCGGCCGCGCCCGGTGCTCATCGGCTCGTCCCGCTTCGGCCGGCGCCTTCGTGGAGCAGCGCCCGTAGCCGGGTCTCGTGTTCGAAGAAGGCGGCGTCGTCCTCGATCGCCGGGAGACGCGGGTGGGGCAGATCGATCGGCACCGAGCCGACGACGCGCCCGGGACGCTGCGACAGGACCACGACCCGGTCGGACAGGAACACCGACTCGGCGATCGAGTGGGTGACGAAGAGCACGGATGCGCCGGTCTGCTCGCAGAGCCGGCCGAGCAGGTGGCGCATGTCGGCCCGGGTGATCTCGTCGAGCGACACGAACGGCTCGTCCATGAGCAGGATCGAGCTCCCCAAGGCGAACGCTCGGACGAGCGCGACGCGTTGCTGCATGCCGCCCGAGAGCTGGTGGGGGTGGGCGTCGAGGAAGTCGCCGAGGCCGACCTGTCGGAGCAGGTCGACGTGGTCGGGCACCGGCGTCGGGTTGGCGCGACGGTTGACGTCGAGCAGCAGGCGGGCGTTGGCCTCGACGGTGCGCCAGGGGAGCAGCGCCGGGGTCTGCGGCACCAGCCCGATCATCTTCGCCGCCCGCGCCCGGCTCGGTGTGGTGTCGCCGACCGTGATCGATCCCGCGCTCGGCGGCTCGAGGCCGGCCACCATCCGGAGCAACGTCGTCTTGCCGCAACCACTCGGGCCGAGCAGCGTGACGACTTCGCCCGCCGCGACCTCGAGGTCGGTCGGCGCGAGGGCGTCGAGATCGCCGAACGACTTGGCGACCTGTTCGAGCCGGATGACGGCGGTCACGCTGCTCCGAGACGCGGCTCGAGCAGCCGCTCGACGTGCTTCGCCAACACATCCATCTCGATGTTGACCGGCGCGCCGGCGCCCTTGCGGCCGAGCGTGGTGACGGCCGCGGTGTGGGGGATGACGGCGACGCGGAACGTGTCGTCGTCGAGGTCGAAGGCGGTGAGGCTGATGCCGTCGACGGTGACCGAGCCCTTCTCGACCAGGTAGCGGACGAGGTCGCGCGGGATGCGCACGCGCAGGTCGGGCGCCGGATCGACGATCACACCGACCGCATCGACGTGGCCGAGCACCAGATGACCTCCCAGCCGGTCGCCGAGCGCCATCGGCCGTTCGAGGTTGACGACATCTCCGGCCGCGAGACCACCGGTCACGGTACGGGTGAGCGTCTCACGGCTGACGTCGGTCGCCCACCACCCGTCGCCGAGGTCGACGACGGTGAGGCAGCAGCCGTTGACCGCGATCGAGGCGCCGATGGTGGCGTCCTCGAGCACGGTGGTGGCCGCGATCACGAGGCGCGCCGTGGCGTCGGGGCCGTCTCCGATCGGGGAGAGGTCGCGCACCGTGCCGAGTTCCTCCACGATGCCCGTGAACACGCCGGGAGCGTACCGGTTGTGATCCTCGACGGACCGGCCCTAGCCTTGCCAGGTCCGTCCGGGCCACGTGCTCCGACGCGATGCGAACGCTGCGCCGTCGCAGCGGCGCGACCTCCGTCCCCGGAAGGCAGACAGCATGGCGTTGACGCCGAAGAACGAGACCATCGAGAAGCACCAGACGCACGAAGGCGACACGGGTTCGCCCGAGGTGCAGATCGCGCTGCTGACCGAGCGCATCACGCATCTCACCGAGCACCTGAAGTTCCACAAGAAGGACCACCACAGCCGCCGCGGGCTGCTGATGCTGGTCGGCCGCCGGCGCCGGATGCTCGACTACGTCCGCCAGATCGACGTCGAGCGCTACCGCAAGATCATCGCCGACCTCGGCCTGCGGCGTTAGCCGCAGGCGCTCGACTCGTCTGCGCCGCTGGTCCGCCGCCGGCTCGGGCGTTCGTGTTGCCCAATCGAACAGTTCGACCGGGCTCGCCGGCGGTGCGCACGAGTCCGGACAGAACATGTTCGCATTGGGCTCGCGCCGGCGCGTTGTCCGAATCCGAACAGAACGGCGGGGCGCGTCGGCGTCTGCGCACGAGGGTGAACTGTTCGACTCGCGAGCGCGTGACGGTCGGAATGACGGACTTTGTCGAGACTTGTTAAAGTAGCGGAATGTCAGGTGAACAGTACGACCCGGTGGCGAACCCGTACGCCCCGGGGGCGGGGACGCCGCCGCCGACCCTCGTCGGTCGCGACCTGCTGATCGAGGCCGCCGAGATCAGTCTGCGCCGGCTGATCGCCAAGCGCAGCACGCAACACCTGATGCTCACCGGGTTGCGTGGCGTCGGCAAGACGGTGCTGCTCGGCACGCTCGCCGCGGTGGCCGAGCACGTCGGGTTCCGCGTCATCCGCCACGAGGCGGTCGGTGGCGACGACACCGTCGCCTCGCTGCTGCGCCAGGCGCGCCGCATCCTCGACGACCTCGAGCCCGGGCCGCGGGTCGCTCGTGCGTTGCGGTCGATCGACTCGGTGTCGCTCACGATCGCGGGCACCGGCGTCAAGATCGACAAGGCGCGTCGGGTCGCCGACCGGGAAGCGCTCGCCGACGTCATCACCGACCTCGCCACCGCGGCCGGCGAAGAAGGGCTGGGCGTGATGCTCGCCATCGACGAGGCGCACATGGTCGACGACCACGATCTGCGCCGGATCCTGGCGGGTGTGCACCGGTGCAGCCAGGACGGGCTGCCGCTGTGGTGCCTGCTCGCCGGCCTGCCCAACCTGGTCGGCGAGATCGCCAAGGCGGCCACCTACGCCGAGCGGATGTTCACCGTCGGTGACCTCGGCCCGCTCACCCCGGCGCAGGTCGTCGACGCCGTGCGGATCCCGGCCGAGACGATCGGCGTCACCTGGTCGGATGCCGCCACGGAGGCCATCGTCGACCGCTCCGACGGGTTCCCGTTCTTCGTCCAGATCTGGGCGTACCACACGTGGAACGCCGCCGTCGACGACCCGATCTCGCTCGACGACGTGCGCCGCGCCGTCGCCCGCCGTCGACCACACGCTCGACACGTCGTTCTTCGCGGCCCGCATCGCCCGCATCCCGTCGTCGGAGGTGGCCTACGTGCAGGCCCTGGCGTCGCTCGGGCCGGGCCCCCACCGCTCCGGTGACGTCGCCGAGGCGGCCGGCAAGTCGACACCCGCGGTCGCCGCCTTCCGTGAACGTCTGATCACCGAGGGGGTGATCTACTCGCCGCGCTACGGATGGGTCGAGTTCGCGATCCCGCACTTCGACGACTACGTCCGCCGCGCCCTCCCCGCCGCCGGGTGACGCCGACGCGGGTGACGAGATGCTGGTCACAGCACACCGGGTGACCGCTGGGTGACGTCGCATGACGGTCGTGTGACCGTTCTGGCGCCGGTAACGGGTAGTCTGTCGTTCGGAGTGCGGATCGTCCGTTGCTCCACCAGAACCGAGCGGCCAGCCGTCGGTTACCGGTTGCCCATCCCGTGGCCGTGAAATTGCACGGTGCGACGGGGTCGCCAACTGGGAACCGGCCCGGCCGCTCCAGATCGACCCGGCGAATGAAAAACCCGAGGTCGGAAAGGAGCCATTCGTGGCTGATCCCATTCGCGTCTCGGGTGCCGTTTCCGGTACCGACAAGACGCTCACCTTCGAGACCGGCAAACTCGCCCAGCAGAGTCAGGGCGCTGTCGTTGCCAGCATCGGAGGCACGACGGTGCTGACCACCGCCAACGCCGCCCGCGACGTACGCCCGGGGACGGACTTCTTCCCCCTGACGGTCGACGTCGAAGAGCGTGCATACGCCGCCGGCAAGATCCCCGGTTCGTTCTTCCGTCGTGAAGGTCGTCCCACCGAGGACGCCGTGCTCACCTGCCGCCTGACCGACCGTCCGTTGCGCCCGTCGTTCCCCAAGGACTTCCGCAACGAGACCCAGGTCGTGACCACCGTCATCGGTGCCGACCAGGAGAACCCGCACGACGTGCTGTCGATCAATGCCGCCTCGGCCGCGTTGATGATCAGCGGCATCCCGTTCGAGGGCCCGATCGGCTCCGTGCGCATCGCCTACAGCACCGACGCCGAGTGGATTCCGTACCCGACCTACGCCGAGGCCGAGGCGAGCGTCTTCGAGCTCGTCGTCGCCGGTCGCCAGCTCGACAGCGGCGACGTGGCGATCATGATGGTCGAAGCCGGCGGCACCGAGAAGAGCTTCTCGTACTACGCCGAGGGCGCCCGCAAGGTCGACGAGGAAGTGCTCGCCGATGGGCTCGAGGCGTGCAAGGTGTGGATCAAGGAGTCGATCGCCCTGCAGCGCCAGCTCGTCGCCAGCGTGATCGCCACGCGTGGTCCGATCGTCCCGCTCACCTACACGCCGCAGGTCGACTATGGCACCGACGTGTTCGATGCGGTCGAGAAGCTGGGCACCACCAAGCTCGCCAAGGCGATCACGATCTCGGCCAAGGCCGATCGCAACGCCGCCACCGACGAGGTCACCTCCGAGGTCCTGGCCGAGCTGGCCGGCACGTCCGACGCCCCCGGCGAGTTCGCCGGTCGCGAGAAGGAAGTCAAAGAGGCCGTCCGTTCGCTCACCAAGAAGCTGGTCCGCCGCCGCATCGTCGACGAGGGTGCCCGCATCGACGGGCGTGGCCCGACCGACCTGCGTCCGGTGTCGGCCGAGGTCGGCGTGCTGCCGACGGCACACGGCTCCGGTCTGTTCCAGCGCGGCGAGACCCAGGTGATGACCGTCGCCACGCTCGCCATGCCGCGCATGAACCAGCTGCTCGACACGCTCTCACCCGAGACGACGAAGCGGTACATGCACCACTACAACATGCCGCCGTGGGCCAACGGCGAGACCGGCCGCGTCGGCTCACCCAAGCGCCGCGAGATCGGTCACGGTGCGCTCGCCGCCCGGGCCGTGCTGCCCACGGTTCCGAGTCAGGAAGAGTTCGCCTACACGCTGCGCCTCGTCAGTGAGGTCCTCGCTTCGAACGGCTCGACGTCGATGGCCTCGGTGTGCGCATCGAGCCTGGCGTTGATGGACGCCGGCGTGCAGGTCACCGCTCCGGTGGCCGGCATCGCCATGGGCCTCGTCTTCGACGGCGGCAAGTACACGACGCTGACCGACATCCTCGGCGCCGAGGATGCGTACGGCGACATGGACTTCAAGGTCGCCGGCACCGCCGACGCGGTCACCGCGCTGCAGCTCGACACCAAGATCGACGGTATCCCCGCCGACGTCTTGTCGGCTGCACTGCAGCAGGCCAAGGAGGCCCGCCTCAAGATCCTCGACGTCATGAACGCCACACTCGCGGCACCTCGCCCCGAGGTTGCGGCCACGGCACCGAAGATCGTGTCGATCACGATCCCGATCGACAAGGTCGGTGAAGTCATCGGCCCCAAGGGCAAGGTCATCAACACGATCCAGACCGAGACCGGCGCCGACATCAGCGTCGACGACGACGGCGCCGTGGGCATCGTCACCATCGGTGCCGTCGAGGCGTGGCGGATGGAAGCGGCCAAGGCCGCGATCCTCGCCATCGTCGACCCGCCGAAGGCCGAGCTCGGCAAGATCTACACCGGGCACGTCGTGAACATCACCAAGTTCGGTGCGTTCGTCAACATCCTTCCCGGCCGCGACGGACTGGTGCACATCTCCAAGCTCGGTCGTGGCAAGCGGATCAACGCCGTCGAGGACGTCCTGTCGCTCGGCGACGAGATCGAGGTCAGGGTCGAGGAGATCGACGACCGCGGCAAGGTCAGCCTCGTGCCGGCCGGCGACGTGGCCGACAGCGGTTCCGGATCGGACGGTGGGAGCGCCCCCGAGCGTGCGGAGCGCACGCCCGCACCGGCGTCTTCTTCGTCTGGATCGCCCGCGCCCCGGTCGAACGGGGACGACATCGTCACCGTGAACTTCGAGGATTCCTTCGACGCCGAGCTCCGTACCGAGCACGGTGATCTGGGACCGGCGAGTGTCCGTCGCGACCGCGACGACGACAACGCCGGCGACCGTGGCGCCGATCGGCGCGGCGGCCGTCGTCGCCACCGCTGATCCTCACATCAGTCCTCAGCATGTCCGCCCCTCGCGCACGTCATTGTCCGATGTGCGAGGGGACGGACATCGCCGACGACAGCGCCCGCTGGCGCAGTGGCGACCCGGATCGGGACTTCCCGATGAGCCGGTGCGCGACATGCGCGACGGTGTTCGTCGATCCGGTGCCGTCCGCCGACGTGCTCGACGCCGCGTATCCGGACGATTTCTACGGCAAGCGTCGCTCCGACACCGAACGGATCGAGGAGTGGTTCTTGTCGCGCCGCCTGCGGCTGTGCGGCCCGATCGCCGGCCGCAGCGTGCTCGACGTCGGAAGCGGTGACGGCAAGTTCCTCCGCCGCGCCGTCGCGGCCGGAGCGCGACGCGTCACCGGCGTCGAGCCGTCGGCGAACGGCCGCCAGCTCGCCGCCGGCGCGTCGGTTCCGAGCGTCGCCGACGTCGGCGATCTCGACCCCGACGATCGCTTCGACCTGGTGACGTTGTGGCAGGTCTTCGAGCACGTCCCCGACCCACGACGGCTCGGCCGGGCGTTGGTCGAGCGGCTGGCGCCCGGCGGCCGGCTGCTGCTCTCGCTGCCCAACGTCGAGAGCTTCGAGGCCGAGCGGTTCGGCGGCGACTGGTTCCACCTCGACGTGCCGCGTCACCTCGTGTTCCCGCCGTCGCGTACCCTGCGGACCGTGTTCGAGGAGTTGGGCGTGCGACACGTCGAGACGGTGCCCTTCTCAGCGGAGTACGGACCGTACGGGCTGATGCAGAGCGTGCTCAACCGGATCGGCAAGCGCCACAACGCGCTGTACCACCGGCTCAAGCGCAAGCAGCCCCTGTCGACGTACGACGGCCGTGGCAAGGCCGAGGTCGTCCTCGGGCTGGTGGCGCTCCCGGTGCTCGGCCCGGCGAGTGTGGTCGGTGCGGCCGCGCTGGCCCGCCGCGGGAGAGCCGGCACGTACACGGCGATCTTCGAACGGCCGGCCGCGTGATGGTGCACCAGTGAGCGAGCGCATCGACCGGCTCCCCAGCGGACTCACCGTCGGGATCGAGGAGATGCCGTGGACCCGCACGGTGTCGATCGGTGTGTACGTGGGTGTCGGCGCGCGCGACGAATCGCACGAGCAATCGGGCGTCAGTCACTTCCTGGAGCACCTGCTGTTCAAGGGCACCGCCGATCGGTCCGCCCAGGACATCTCGCGCGCCGTCGACCGGGTCGGCGGCGACATCAACGCCTTCACGTCGAAGGAGTACACGGCGTTCTTCTGCCGGCTCCCGGCCCGCTACGCCGTCGAGGGCATCGAGTTGCTCGGCGACGTGTTGACGTCGCCGTCACTCCGCGACGCCGACGTCGAGAGCGAGCGCCAGGTGATCCTCGAGGAGTTGGCGATGGACGACGACTCGCCCGACGACGTGGTGCACCGCGAGTTCGCCCGCCAGATCTTTGCTGGACACCCGCTCGGGCGCGACACGGCGGGGGAGCGGGCGACCGTCCGCTCACTGACCGCCGATGAGATCCGACGCTTCCACGCCGACCACTACCGGGCCGGCAACACGGTCGTCTCCGTCGCCGGGGCGGTCGGCACCGACGAGATCCGGCGCGCCGTCGACTGCGCGTTCGGGGCGTTCCCGTCGGGCGACGGCACGATCCCGCGTGCGGCCCCGTGTGCGGTCGGCCCCGACACGACGATCCCCGACGACACCGAACAGGTGCACCTCATCGTCGGCGGGCGGGCGCTGCCGCGTCTCGATCCCGACCGAGAGACGCTCGACGTGGTCGACCATGTGTTGGGCGGCGGGTTGTCGAGCCGTCTGTTCGACGAGATCCGTGAGCGCCGCGGGCTCGCTTACAGCGTGTTCTCGGGAACGGCGTCGTACTCCGATGCCGGGGCCTGGTCGATCTACGCCGGCACGCTGCCGGAGCACGCGGTCACGGTGCGGGCGCTGATCGACGACGAGCTCGCCCGTCTCGTCGCCGACGGCATCACCGACGAGGAACTGGCGGTCGCCAAGGGCTTCCTCGCCGGGTCGTACGAGATGAGTCTCGAGGACTCGGGCGCACGCATGGCGCGCATCGGCGGGATGCTCGTGACGACGGGTGAGGTCCGATCCGTCGAGGATCAACTCGCACGCTGGGACAAGGTGACCCACGACGACGTGCGTCGGGTCATCGCCAGTGTGTACTCCGAGTCGCCGCTGACGGTCGCGCTCGGACCCGACTACCGTCGCTGACATGGCGATCAGGATCGGCGTCAACGGCGCGGGTGGTCGGATGGGATCGGCCGCGTGCCGTGCCGTCGCCATCGACCCCGACCTCGAGCTGGTCGCCGCCGTGGGCCGGCGGGTCGCGGGGAGCACGATCCCGGCTAGCGCCGATGGCGCGGTCGTCACGATCGGTGGTGAGCTCCGTGCGTTCGCCGACGCGGCCTGCGACGTCGTCGTCGACTTCACCGTCGCGGCCGCGGCGCGGGTGACGCTCCCGTGGCTGGCGATGCACGGGGTACACGCCGTCGTCGGGACCACCGGACTCGACGATGCCGACATCGACGCCGCCCGCCACGCCTTCGGCGACGGGCCTGCGCACTGCGTGATCGCGCCGAACTTCGCCATCTCGGCCGTGCTGATGATGCGCTTCGCCGAGATGGCGGCGCCGTTCTTCGAGTCGGCCGAGATCATCGAGCTCCACCACGACGCCAAGGTCGACGCTCCGTCGGGCACCGCCGTGCAAACCGCCGAACGACTCGCCGCGGCGTCGTCGGAATGGGCCCCCGACCCGACCGAGCGCGAGGGCTACGCCGGGCGCGCGGTGGGCTCGGCCCGGCCGGAATCCGCGTCCACTCGGTGCGGATGCGTGGGATGGTCGCCCACCAGGAGGTCATCCTCGGCACGCTCGGCCAGACACTGACGATCCGCCAGGACAGCTACGACCGCGACAGCTTCATGCCGGGCGTGATCCTGGCCTGCAAGCGAATCGCCGACCACCCCGGCGTGACCCTCGGCCTCGACTCGTTCCTCGGCCTCTAGTCGCGTCCGTCACGCTGTGTTCGAGCATCGACCGCCAGGCGGGTGCCGGTTCGGACGTCCCGTGCGACGCCGAGGAGTGGCGGTTCGGTCATTCCGGACCCGACCCGTCCGGCGACCCCACTCGCACGAGGCCGTCGTCCACGTGGTCGAACAACACGGTGAACTGACCCCGCAGACAGCGGTCCGTATCCCCGACGCGGAATGGCGGCGGATGGTCCAGCGACCGCCGGTCACGGGTGTTATTTCCTCGCCGACCTCCAGTTCCGACGCTGGACGCCGATGAGGTCTCACGAACCGAGCGAAAAAGGGGTGACAGCGATGCGGAACCGGGTCGCGTGGAGCCTCCTGTGCTTGGGGGTGCTGACTGGTCTGGCGTACCTGACTCTGCGCGCAGGACCACTCGAGTCGGTGGTGTACCTCATCGTGGCTGCGATCGGCGTCGCGATGTCGGTCATCGGAGCCTGCCTCGTGCGCGGTTCTCGCCGCAGGGTGTGGGTGATCATGGCCGTCGGGCAGGTGTTGTACCTGGCAGGAGACGTGCTGTGGGTGATCTACGAGCAGATCCTGCACATCGCGCCGTATCCCTCGGTGGCCGATGCCTTCTACCTGGCCAGGTACCCGTTGCTGATGGTCGGACTGATGTGGCTGATCAGGGGGCGGCGCCGCGGCCGCGACCGTGCAGCCTTCCTCGACGCGGCGATCATCAGTACCGGGTTCGCGGTGGTCGGGGGCGTGTTCGTCATCGCCCCGGCGGCAGCAAGCGGCGGGGAGTCCGTCCTCAGCCAGATCGTCGCGGGTGCCTACCCGGTTGGCGACCTGCTCCTTGCTGGCAGCCCTGATCCGGTTGTTCACCAGCGGCGCTGCGCGCAGCCTGTCGTTCTGGTCGCTGGTCGGCGGGCTGGCGGTCACGATGGCGGTCGACATCCAATACGTGCTCAGCGTCGTCAGCGGAGTCTGGTTCCCACTCTGGATCAACATCGGATGGTCGCTCGGCTATCTGCTCATCGGTTTCAGCGCCCTGCACCCGTCCGTCGATCACCTGTCGGAGCCGACGCCCGAACGGCCGGAACGCGTCACCGCGGCCCGGCTGGTCGCCCTCGGCCTCGCGCTCTCACTCGCACCGCTCACCGAACTCCTGGCACGAGCCGTGGGGGTCGAGGTGAACCCGTACATCCTGGTCGCCGGCGCGATCACCGGCACGGTCCTCGTTCTGGCGAGAATGTCCGGGCTGCTGCGGGCGCTGCAGGCACAGGCGGTCCAGCTCGCGGCACTGGCACGTAACGACGGATTGACCGGGATCGCGAACCGCCGCACGTGGGACCACGAGCTCTCGCGGGCGTGCGCGTCGGCCAGGGACGACGATCAGCCGCTGACGGTCGCGTTGCTCGATCTCGACAACTTCAAGACGTTCAACGACACGAACGGTCATGTCATGGGCGACCTCGTCCTCAAAGAGACCGCGGCGGCGTGGCGGGACTTGCTCGATCTCGACGGTCACGGGTTCGTGGCCAGATACGGCGGCGAGGAGTTCACCGTTTTGTTGCCCAATACGTCGCTCGATGCCGCGGCGATCATTCTCGACCGGTTGCGCACCGCCGTGAGCCAGGGGCAGACCTGCTCGATCGGGCTGACCGTCTGGGACGGGATCGAGGACCCCGACCATCTGGTCGCACGCGCCGACGAGGCGCTCTACCACGCCAAACGTCACGGCCGAAACAGGCTCGCGGTCCACGACGGACAGCGTGTCCGCGAGTCCGGCCACGAGGGCGCCGGCCTGACGTCGGCGTCGAACGATCCGCGGCGAACGACCGGCCTCGACGACCTCGTGCCTGTCGTCTGAAGCCGAACGTCCTCCAGGGCGGCGAACGGTGACGCGGCAAGCGCGCACCGCGGGCTACAGGGCGGCGAGGGCGGCGTCGTAGTTGGGTTCTTGGGCGATCTCGGGGACGAGCTCGGTGTGCACGACGTTGCCGGACTCGTCGACGACGACGACGGCCCTGGCGAACAGACCGGCCAGTTTGCCGTCGGCGAGGGAGACGCCGAAGTCGTCACCGAAGTGGCTGCGGAACGCCGACGCGGTGACCACGTTCGACAGTCCCTCCGAGCCGCAGAAGCGGGCCTGCGCGAACGGCAGGTCCTGCGAGACGCACAGCACGACGGCGTCGTCACGGTCGGCGACGGCCTGGTTGAACGTGCGCACGCTGGTCGCGCACGTCGGGGTGTCGATGCTCGGGAAGATGTTGAGCACGACCTTCTTGCCGCTGAACGAGTCGGGCGTGATGTCGGAGAGATCGGCGCCGGCGAGCGTGTACGAAGGCGCTGCGCTGCCGACCGCTGGGAGCTCACCGACGGTGTTGACGGGGTTGCCCCCCAGGGTTACTTGAGCCATGGGGCCTCGTTGTATCAGGCGCAGGTCCACCTGAGCCATTGCAGCCACAACAAAGCGATCGCGCGATGTGCGTGGGCGGGGTGATCAGCGGGCGGCGCCGCGACGGAAGTTGCGCATGTTGACGAGAACCACGACCGCGATCGAGATCCCGACCGCCCACCACTGGTAGCGCTGCAGCCATCCGAGGAAGTCGACGAGCTGCTCCTCGAACGTCCGGGCCAGCCACCACATCAGCGCCAGACGACCGGCGATGCCGACCGCCAGTAGCACCGCCAGCTTGGCCGGTGGTGTGCGGTGGACGCCGCTGATGACGGCCACGATGTTGCTGCCGGCGAAGAACGGGATGAGCACCAGCTGCGCCCGCTCGAACCCGCGTTGGAACGCCTCGAGCGACTCGGGAGCGACGCCCAGGTATCGGGTGAACCAGTTGAGCGCCTGCCCGCGGTACGCCCGACCGATCAGGTGGCAGACCACGAAGGCGGCTGACAGGCGCAGCGTGGCGATGACCACGTAGGCGCCGACCGAGACGCCAGCGGCGAGCGTCAGGGCCAGGTACCGGTTGCGCGACGAGAGCATCAGCAACCCCTCGGGGTTGGTCTCGACCCAGCGTGCCCACACTGCGCCCGCCACGTTGCTGCACACGACGAGGCCGACGAACCCGGCCAATGCCAGCGGTCCCCATCGTGGCGGCCGAATGGCGGACTGGTCGGCGACCGTGGCTTCCACGGGGGATGACCGTATCGGCTGCACCCGCGGATGGTGCCCGAGTCGCGTCGTCACGTCGTATCGGCAGGCCGTAACGTCGCGGCATCGCCGGACCCAGGATCGCACCGGACCGGTTCGCCGCGTTCGCCGAGCTCGCACCGTTGCTCGAGCGCGATCCGGCACGCGTCGCGGTCGAGGCGACCGCTCTCGTCGACCAGTGCCGGTCGGATGGCGATCAGCTCGGTGTCAGCCGGGGGTTGGCCATCCTCGGGCGGGCCCGCCGCCTGCTCGGCGAGATCGACCTGGCGGCGTCGGCCCTCCACGCTGCGATTTCCGCGGCGCAGCAGGTCGGCGACGCCGAGGCCGCAGCCGACGCCCATCTGGCGTTGGCGGGAGTGCTCGCCCTCGGATCGACGATGACGGCCGCGTTCGCGCATCTCGACGATGTCGAACGGCTCGGATCGGAACCGCAGCGGGAGGCCGGGCGTCTCCAACGTGCCGCGTTGTACTCGCGGTCGGGACGGATCGACGAGGCGCTCGAGATCATCGCCGAGGCGATCCCTCACCTCCGCCAGCGGGGTGCGACGGTCGATCTGGCACGCGTCCTCATGAATCGGGGTGGGATCCGCGTGCGCCGCGGTGAGCTGCGTCAGGCGGTCACCGACTTCGACGAGGCGTACGACCTGTTCTCGGGTGCCGGGCTCGAGTTCATGGCGCTGCAGGTGCGTCACAACCTCGGTTGGACGGCGGCCAACCTCGGCCAGCTCCCGCAGGCACTCACGATCCTCGACGAGAACTGCCAGGCGTTCCTGCGGCTCGGCCATGATGCGTCGCTGCCGCTCGTCTCGCGGGCCGAAGTGTTGCTGTCCGCCGGCCTCACGGCGGACGCGCTGGAGTTGGCGGACGAGGCGTTGCGCCGGCTCGGCGCCGAGGGTGATCGGGCGACGGCTGCCGAGGCGTGGCTGTTCGCGCGCCCAGGCGGCGCGCCTCGACGGCGATGCGACCGCTGCCGCCGAAGCCGCCGAGCAGGCCCGCGCGGCGTTCGCCGAGATGGGATCGGGCGGTCGCCAGCGGGCCGCCGAACTCGAGCTGCTGCAGGCCCGGCGGGCAATGGACCCCCGCCAGTTGGGGATGTCGGACCTGCTTCGCCTCGAGACGCTCGCCGGCGAGCTGGCGGCGGTCGGCAACGCGAGCGGCGAGGTCGCGGCGCTGTCACTGGCGACGGCCGTCGCCGCCGATCTGGGCCAGCTCGACGTCGCCAAGCGCTGCGCCGCAGCCGCGGCGGCGCGCGCCGAGCTGGTCGGCATGCTCGAGACGCGCCTCCATGCGCGCTACGCGTCGGCAACGGCGGCGTGGGTGGTTGGCGACCGCGCTGCCGCCCGCCGTCACCTGACCGCCGCGTTCGAGGAGCTCGAGCGTGACCGCGTGACGCTCGGTGCTTCGGACGCGAGGGCCGCCATCGAGGTGCACGCCCGCGACATCGTCGACCTCGCCATGCGCGTCGCCCACGCCGACCCGCGTGCGTGGAACTTGCTGATGTGGATGGAACGGGTGCGCGCCGGGTCGGCGCTCCCGCGACCGGCCGTGCCGAGCGTTCCGTCCACCGTCGTCGACGAGCTCGCCGAGCTCCACGCGAACGCGGTCGAGCTCACCCGGGCCGAGCTCGACGGATCGCCGTCGGAAGAGCTGCGATCACGTCAGGCGAGGCTCGAACGATCGCTGCACGACCGTTGGATGCGCGAGTCGCCGCACACCGAGGAGACCCGGGCCACGCGCCTGCGACTCGGTGATCTTCGCCAGTCGCTCGGCGGACGCGAGCTCGTGTCGATCGCCGGTGCCGGCGGGGAGCTGGTCGCCGTCGTGGTCACCGGCCGCCGCACGGCGGTCGTCGAGCTGGGACCGGTTGTCGAGATGCGCCGAGCCGCCGAGCGGGCCACCGCCGCGTTCCGCGGCCTGGTCGCGACACGCACCAAGGGTGCCGGGGCGACGGTCGAAGCGGCCCGGCGCCGGGCGGCGCGAGAGGCCGTCGACGAGCTCGAACGGCGGCTCGTCGAGCCGCTCGCGCTGGCCGCCCACGAGATCGTCCTCGTGCTCCCGGCCGACCTCCACGCCGTGCCGTGGCGGGCGCTGCCGTCACTGCGGGGCCGGGCGATCACGATCGCCCCGTCCGTGCGGTGGTGGCTCGACGCCAGCCGCCTCGAAGCCGCGCGACCGGGGCCGATCCTGGTCGCCGCCGGACCGCGCCTCGACGTGGCCGACACCGAGGCGGCAGCGGTCGCCGCCTGCCACACGGGTGCGCGCGTGCTGACCGGCGAGTCGGCCACGACGCGGGCCGTCACCGACGGCCTCGTCGGCGCGCCGCTCGCCCATATCGTCGCCCACGGTCGATTCCGGCACGACAACCCCTTGTGGTCGACCATCGAGCTGGCGGACGGCCCGCTTTCGGTCTACGAGCTGGAGATGCTCGAACACACGCCGCCGACGATGGTGCTGGCGTCGTGCGACTCGGGCGTCGGCGGGCCGCGCGGCGGCGAGCAGCTACTCGGCCTGTCGCAGACACTGCTGCGGATGGGGACCCGCTCGATCGTCGCCTCGGTCAACCTGGTGCCCGACGACCCGACGACGACCGCTGCGCTGGTCGCCCTGCACGAGGATCTCGCGCGGGGCGTCGAACCGTCCGTCTCGCTGGCGAAACGTGTGTACGACGATCCCCTGGACGACCTGGCAGCGGCCTGCTTCGTGACGCTGGGTCTGAGCTGAGGGTCGAGTTGATCGGGCGTCTCGCGCCCGGCAACGCGTTGTGAACCTATAGTCACCTCAGTGCGTTCCGACGCTGAGCTCGTCGGTCTCGTGCGGGCAGGGGGCCGTGATCGTGGGCCAGCGTGGCGCGAGCTCGTCGACCGCCACACGCCACGGCTGTATGGCGTCGCCCGCTCGTTCGACGTCGACAGCCAGACCGCCGAGGACCTGGTGCAGACGGCGTGGCTGCGGTTCCTGTCGCGGATGGACCAGCTCCGCGATCCGTCGTCGATCGGTCCGTGGCTCGGCATGATCGTGCGCAACGAGGCACGTCGCCTCGTCACCCGCCGCCGCACCGTCGCCGTTGGCGAGGGATGGGAGCGGTATGCCGACGCCGGCCCGGCAACCGACGTCGGGCTCATCGAGTCCGAACGGGCGCAGGCGCTGCGCAGCGCCTTCTCCCGCCTGGGCGATGAGTGCCGGCAGCTGCTCAAGTTGTTGTTCGTCGATCCGCCGCTGTCGTACGACGAGATCGCCGCCGCCACCGGCCGGCCCCGCGGCTCGATCGGGCCGAGCCGCCAGCGTTGCCTTGGCCAGCTCCGACGGCATCTCCCAGCCGGGCTGGAGGCGACCTCGTGAACCGCGGGGCGAGTTCCGGCGTACCCCGGCAAGCACGTGCGTGCACGTGTTTGTATCCACGCGCCCGGACGTGGGTCATGAAGCCGGATTGGCCGAAAGAAATTGCCGAAAGAGATTGCCAAGAGAAATTGCCAAGAGAAATTGATCGGACAGGAACGACACGGAATGGTGGTGAGCAGGTGAGCGACGATGGCGGCCCCGGTCCCGACGAGATGATGTCGGACGCCGACCGTGAGTTGCTCGCTGCGCTTGGCGAGGCGTGGGGTGACGATCCGTTGCCGGTCGGGATCATCGACCGGGCGGATGGGTTGTTGACGTGGGCCGATGTCGACGAGGAGCTCGCCGAGCTGCTCGAGACGTCGAGCGCCGAACTGGCCGGGACACGAGGCGCGTCGATGTCGGACACGGTGCTCGAGTTTCAGGTCGCTGACGGAACCGTACTGATCGAGGTCGACGTCGCCGCCGGCGGCGTCACCGGCCAAGTGCTCGGAACCGACGTCGATGTGATCGTGCTCGAACGCCCCGGTGGGGAGTCGGAGACGGCGCCCGTCGACGAGCTCGGTCATTTTTCTTTCCCCGATCCAGAACCCGGTGCCGTCCGGCTGCGTATCGCAGTCGGGACCGGTGCCGACGTCCGAACCGATTGGTTCGCGATCTGACGGCTTTCGTGGTCGGACGGAGGTCCGACGCAGAGGGGAATTGAGATGTACGGGGAAGCAAGGATGCAACGACGACATCTGTCGCGGCGGCGTCGCAACGTCGCACTGGCCACCGCGGTCGCCGGGTTGTCGACGTTGTCGGCGACGACTGGCGGCGAGTTCGTGCACGCCGGCGGAAGCGCCACAGGCGACGTGGCCGAGTGGGTCGACGAGGTCGATCCGGCCACGGTCGTCGACCAATCGACCGATTGCATGGCCGGCGCGACCGACGCCGCGTTCTACCGCGGTGACCGCATCGTGTTGCGGTCGGGGATCTCCGACGCCGACGCGAGGACGGCCGTCAACACCGCCCTGCACTGGGTGTACGGCGGCCCCTCGGTCTCGTGGGCGACCACCGTCGAGCGGATCACGTTCCCGCAGCCGCCATCGGGCCCGGGGATCAAGCCGGTGCTCTCGGTGTCGCTCAGCCCACGGTCGGATGGGGCTCCGCATGACGTCGTGGCGCTTGCCCGACGCCTCTGGCACGAGCCCGGCCTCGAGGCCGGACCCGACTACGTCCTCACACCGTCGACGCCGTACACCGCGTTCTGGCCAAAGGGCTACCCCAAGCCGATCTCGACGCTGACGCCACCACGCACGAACATCACGCCCAGCGGTCTGCCGGTCGGGACCGGCACCCTGGTACGGGTGTACGACGTCGGAATCGCGCCGCGCCTTCCCGGCGTGTTGCCGAACGTGACACCGCTCGCGTCCGTCGACAACGAGCTGATCGACCGCAACGGTGACATCGTCGTCGACTATCCCGCCGCCGGACACGGAGTGGCGATCGGTGGCATGTTCGCGACGATGGTTCCCGGCGCGGTCGTGGTGGAAGCGCGAATCTCGGACCGCAACGGCCTCGCCACCGACGTCTCCGCGGCTCGCCGCATCGCCGACTCACTGCGCAACACGCCACGGCAGTCCTGGCCGTCGGTGGCCATCAACGCCTATGGATCCGTGGCCTGCGACTTCGACCCCACCGCGCCCGGTCGTCAGCTCGAACCGGTCGGCCTCAAAGCCGTCGTCGAGGTGACCGACCGGTTCGACCCGATCCAGCCCAACGGCCTCCTCCTCGTCGCCTCGGCCGGCAACCAGGACAGCTCCAGAGAGACGTACCCGGCGGCGTTCGACTCGGTGCTCAGCGTGGGGGCCCTCGACACCACGCTCGATGCCGACGGCAGCCCGTGGTCGTCGCCGACACGAACCGGACCAAAGGCCGAATTCTCGAACTACGGCGACTGGGTCGACGCGTGGGCGTCCGGCGTGGCGCTGCCAACGGTCCACGTCATCGGCGTGGCGTTCGAGAAGGGCCTGCCAGTCCTCGATGGCAAGGGCCAAGTCGACGGCTCGTCGTTCTCGGCTCCGATCGTCGGTGCCATGATCGCCGAACAGATGTCGATCACCCAGCTCGACGCCCGAGACGCCTGGGACATGATCGCCAGCCAGGGTGCGACGCCGCTGCCGGAGTGCGGTGCGTCGCCGTCGTCGGCGCCGAGCGGTGTGGCCGTCGCCCTCGCGTCGATGTCGCCGACGGTCACCGCAACCACGCCGGGCTCGGGGAAAGCGATCCTGTGCTGAAGCCCGACTACTCGGTCTGATCGAAGCATCGCCCGGGCTGCATGCCCGGGCGATGTCGCGTCGCGGACCGGTTCCGTCACCGACCCGAGATTCCCGTATCCATCGCGTGCCTGGTGGGTCGTGCGGGGGCGAGTGGGCGACGGTGCCCGCTGCGTCGCGAGGAGTGATTCGGATGGGCAACCAGCTCGGATGGGTGCAGATCAGCAAGGCATTGGGCGCCGGTCGTGCGCGCACGGGCAGTTGGAGCGACGACGAGCGACCGCCTCGCGTGTCGCATCGTCACCCGGCGGTTGGCCATGTGCTCCGCCGCGTGTTCCGTCCGGGTCGGACACTCATGTTGATCGCGCTCGTCGCGGTGACGATCGTCTCGTGGGCGGTGAAGGCCGGCGCGACCCCCCAGCCGGCACGGCTCGCACCCTCCGGGAGCACTGCGACCGGGGGGTCGCCTGGACTGATCGCCGCGGGCGGGTCCCACGTCTGCGTCGTGCTGGCCGACGGCACGGTCTCGTGCTGGGGCGACAACACGTCGGGCCAACTCGGCGCGGCGACCATTGAGACGTACTCGGTCGAACCCGTCGCGGTAGCGGGGCTGACGGGTGTGCTGGAGGTGTCCGCCGGCGAATCGCACTCCTGCGCCCTGCTGACGAGCCGATCGATCAAGTGTTGGGGACGTGGATTCTCGGGGCAGCTCGGTGACGGCAACACGTCGTCGTCGACCACTCCGGTCGACGTGCTGGGCATCGGCGACGCCGTCGCGGTGCGTGCCGGCGGCGACCACACCTGCGCGCTGCGTGCCACCGGCCAGGTGAACTGCTGGGGTGACAACAACGACGGCGGGTTGGGCGACGGGACCACGACGGACGCGCCATCGCCGGTCGAGGTGGTCGGGATCGCGAACTCGGTGGCGATCGCGGTCGGCTCGGAGTCGACGTGTGCGCTGCTCGAGACCGGCTCGGTGAGGTGCTGGGGATTCAACGGTTTCGGCCAGTTGGGCAACGGCACCGAGGTCGACTCGCATGTGCCGGCCGACGTCGTCGCGCTCAGCGACGCGGTGGCGATCGGGATGGGCGACACCCACTCGTGCGCGATCCGAGCGGGTGGCGCGGCGATGTGTTGGGGCAACAACTCGTCCGGCGAGCTCGGCAACGGCACGTTGACCAAGTCGCTGGTTCCGGTGGCGGTCGTCGGGTTGACCGATGCGGTGACAGCTGATCCGGGCGACTTCGGGACGTGCGCGATGTCGGCGAGCGGTGCGGTGAACTGCTGGGGCAATTCGTTCCGGGGCACCCTCGGCAACGGCGTGAGCGACGGCAGCGTGTTCACGATCCCGGTCCCCGTGACGGGCGTCGACGACGCTGTTGCGCTGGCGTTCGGTGCCGAGCACGGATGCGTGATTCGTGTCGACGCCAGCGTGTGGTGCTGGGGTGACAGTTCCGACGGGGAGGCCGGGGCCGGCTTGCCATCGGAGATCCTCGAGCCGTTGGTGATCGGCGGCATCGGCGCCGCGGTGCACGTCGCGACCGGTCGGGACCACACGTGTGCCCATCTCGTCGACGCCACGGTGAGCTGCTGGGGAGCCGGTAGCCGTGGCCAGTTGGGCAACGGTGCTCGCCCGACGTCGGCCGAACCGTCGACGGTGAGCGGCCTGACCGACGTCACAGATGTGACCGCGGGTGATTTCCACGCGTGCGCCGTGCTCGTCGACACCACGATGCGGTGCTGGGGTTCGAACGGCGCGGGTGAGCTCGGCGACGGCACTCGAACCGAATCGACGACGCCGGTCGTCGTCAGCGGTCTCTCGGCCGTCGCCGAAGCCGGAGCGGGCGGCGAGCACACGTGTGCGAGGCTCGATGACGGCACGATGTCGTGCTGGGGGGATGGCTTCCCGGGCCAGCTCGGGAACGGGTCGACCTCGGATCAGCTCGTGCCGACGCTTGTCGCCGGGGCCAACAGCATCGCCGTGATCGGGGTTGGCGGCGACCGCACGTGCGCTCGCGGCGCGAGCGGCGCCGTTGCCTGCTGGGGGGAGAACGGCGACGGGCAACTCGGCGATGGCACGACGACCGACCGGACGACACCGACGCTCGTGGCGACCGTGCCGAACGACTTCGTCACCCTCGACGCCGGTACCCGGCACACCTGCGCGGCCCGCGCGGCCGCGACGATGTGTTGGGGCGACAACATCAGCGGCCAGCTGGGAGACGGTACGTCGTTCGACCGTCTGACCCCGGTCGCAGTGTCCGGCATCGCCGGTTCGCAAGTGCGCGCGGGCGGCTCGCACACGTGCGGCATCGTCACCGGCGGCGCTGTGAAGTGCTGGGGCCAGAACTTCCACGGTCAGCTCGGCGACGGTTCGCTGTTCCAGCGCAGCACGCCGGTCGACGTCATCGGCATCGCCGGGGTGAGCGATCTCGATCTCGGCGACCGCCACACGTGCGTCGTGCTCGCCGACGCGACGGTTGCCTGCTGGGGCTCCAACTTCGACGGCCAGATCGGGCAGCCGTCGAGCTTCCCGGTGCCGGTTCAGACGGCGGTCGTCGGAGCCGCCGTGCCCCAGATCGCGATTCCCCTGAGTCCGGCGCGGTTGTTGGATACGCGGTCGGTGAACTCGACGGTGGATGGGTTGTTCGCGGGTGGTGGTCGGCGTGGTGCGGGTTCGGTGTTGGAGTTGGTGGTGGCTGGTCGTGGTGGTGTGCCGGCGGGTGCTGCGGCGGTGGTGGTGAACGTGACGGTGGTGGATCCGTTGGCGGCTGGGTTCGCGACGTTGTTCCCGTGTGGGGTGCCGGTGCCGGTGGCGTCGAGTTTGAACTTCGGGCCGGGTGATGTGGTGCCGAACGAGTTGGTGGCCAAGGTCGGTGTGAACGGTTCGGTGTGTGTGTTCACCGACGCCGAGACGCATCTGTTGGCCGACGTCGTCGGATACCTGCCGGCGGGGCCTGGGTATGCGCCGTTGAGTCCGGCGCGGTTGTTGGATACGCGGTCGGTGAACTCGACGGTGGATGGGTTGTTCGCGGGTGGTGGTCGGCGTGGTGCGGGTTCGGTGTTGGAGTTGGTGGTGGCTGGTCGTGGTGGTGTGCCGGCGGGTGCTGCGGCGGTGGTGGTGAACGTGACGGTGGTGGATCCGTTGGCGGCTGGGTTCGCGACGTTGTTCCCGTGTGGGGTGCCGGTGCCGGTGGCGTCGAGTTTGAACTTCGGGCCGGGTGATGTGGTGCCGAACGAGTTGGTGGCCAAGGTCGGTGTGAACGGTTCGGTGTGTGTGTTCACCGACGCCGAGACGCATCTGTTGGCCGACGTCGTCGGATACCTGCCGGCGGGGCCTGGGTATGCGCCGTTGAGTCCGGCGCGGTTGTTGGATACGCGGTCGGTGAACTCGACGGTGGATGGGTTGTTCGCGGGTGGTGGTCGGCGTGGTGCGGGTTCGGTGTTGGAGTTGGTGGTGGCTGGTCGTGGTGGTGTGCCGGCGGGTGCTGCGGCGGTGGTGGTGAACGTGACGGTGGTGGATCCGTTGGCGGCTGGGTTCGCGACGTTGTTCCCGTGTGGGGTGCCGGTGCCGGTGGCGTCGAGTTTGAACTTCGGGCCGGGTGATGTGGTGCCGAACGAGTTGGTGGCCAAGGTCGGTGTGAACGGTTCGGTGTGTGTGTTCACCGACGCCGAGACGCATCTGTTGGCCGACGTCGTCGGATACCTGCCGTGAGGTGCCCGTTGGGGCCCTCCCGGCCGATGAGCGGTAACTTCCGTACACATGAAGGGGCTGATGCAGGACATACCGCTCTCGATCACCCACCTGTTCGACCGGGCGGAGAAGTACTTCCCGCACAAGCAGGTCGTCACCGCCACGCCGGCCGGCCGCGAGCGGGTCACGTACGGCGACTGGGCGGCGCGGACGCGGCGTCTCGGCGGCGTGCTCGACACGCTCGGCATCTCCGATGACGGCCGCGTCGCGACGTTCGCGTGGAACACGGCCCGGCACCTCGAGCTCTACTTCGCTGCTCCCTGCACGGGGCGTGTGCTGCACACGCTGAACATCCGGCTGTTCCCCGAGCAGCTCACGTACATCGTCAACCACGCCGACGACGAGGTGATCTTCGTCGACCGTTCGCTGCTCGCCCTCCTGGCACCGTTGTTGCCGACGTTCGAGCGGCTTCGTCACCTCGTGCTCATGGACGACGGCAAGGGCGACATCCCGGCCGACCTCAACGGCCACGAGCTGCTGGACTACGAGGAGCTGCTGTCTGCTGCCTCACCGGTCGAGTTCCACATCGACGACGAGCACCGGGCCGCGAGCATGTGCTACACGAGCGGGACGACCGGCAACCCCAAGGGGGTCGTCTACACGCATCGCAGCACGTTCCTCCACACCATGGGCGCGCTCACGGCCGACTCGCTCGGCGCTCGCGAATCCGACGTGATCCTCCCGGTCGTGCCGATGTTCCACGCCAACGCGTGGGGGCTCGCCCACGCTGGAGTGGCCGCCGGGTCGACGCTCGTGATGCCAGGACCCGACCTGTCGGGCCGCGCCCTCGCCGACCTGATCGTCGACGAGAAGGTGACGGTCGCCGCCGGCGTGCCGACGATCTGGATGCAGGTGCTGCCCGAGCTGAAGGGCCGCGACACGTCGTCGTTGCGAGCGATCCCCTGTGGCGGCTCGGCCGTGCCGAAGGCGCTGTCGGAGGCGTATCGCGAGCAGCTCGGCCAACCCATCCTGCAGGCGTGGGGGATGACCGAGACGAGCCCGATCGCAGCGGTGTGCCGGCTCGACTCCGACGAGCTCTCGTTGCCCGACGCCGAGCAGGCCGAGCTGCGCACGATGGTCGGACGGATCAACTTCGGCGTCGAGTGCCGTGTCGTGGAGCCGGACACCACGAACCAGCTGCCATGGGACGGCGAGTCGAGTGGCGAGCTGCAATGTCGTGGCAACTGGATCGCGTCGACGTACTACGACGACCCGCGCGCTGGCGAGAGCTTCACCGAAGACGGCTGGCTGCGCACCGGCGACGTGGCGGCGATGGACGCGAGGGGCCGGATCCGCCTCGTCGACCGCACCAAGGACCTCATCAAGTCGGGTGGCGAGTGGATCTCGTCGGTCGAGCTCGAGAACGAGCTGATGGCCCACCCGGCGATCAAGGAGGCGGCCGTGATCGGCGTGCCGCATCCGAAGTGGTCGGAGCGTCCGCTGGCGTGCGTGGTGTTGGAGGAGGGTGCCACGATCACACCGGCCGAGGTCATCGACTTCCTGTCGTCGAAGGTGGCGAAGTGGCAACTTCCCGACGACGTCGTGTTCATCGACGAGGTCCCCAAGACCAGCGTCGGGAAGTTCTCCAAGAAGACCCTCCGCGACCGATTCGCCGAGTACGTCCTGCCGAGCTGATCAGAGCCTGTCGCGTCGATCAACACCTGGTCGCCGGCTCAGGTTGACTGAGCCGGCTCATGAGACGCGGCGTCGGGCGCCTCGACTGGCGAAGACGGCGGTTCCACGGCGCGCCCGCCAAGCTCGGTGCGCAGCCGCGAGCTCATGCGGGTCAACAGGATGGCGATCACCAGGATGAGTGTGCCGGCGACGAAGAGGAGCAATGGTGCGCGGCCTTCGCCGGGGAAGAACCATCCGATCGCCCACGGCACGAACACGAGCAGTCCGAGCGACCCGAGCATCGATGTCATCACACGTCCGGGAGCCGTTCCCACGACGATCAACCCCGCAGCGCTGGCGATGCCGAGGATCGTTGCGAACCCAGTGGTCTGCGTTGCTGTGAGCGCCGCGCCGCCGAGCACGGCCAAGCTGCCGAACACGAGCGCGACGTGCGGAATGAGCACCCGTCGGTGCGTGGCGACAGCAGTCAGGAGCAGGCCGGTCAGCCACATAGAGAGACCAGTGATCAGTCCGGCGTCGGCAGCGAAGTAAGCGAGTGTGCTCGGCGTCGCCTGGAACAAGGCGATGCCGCCGATCACACCGAGCACGATCCGATCGTCGAGCCCGCGGGCGGGGCCGTCGACTCCGGCGAGCGTCACCAGGCCGAGTCCTGTGCCAAGGATCGCGAGCAGGCCGGCGCCCTGCCAATCGCCCATGATGGTCCCAGCACCGGCGACCATTGTGACCGCGCCGACGCCAACCACGAGGAGCGGAACCACGATGAGCCTCCTGAGACCGATCGCGAGGTAGACGACGCCCAGGAGCCACAGGGCGATGCCAGCGGGACCCGGGCTCCACAACGCTGACACGCTGGTACCGACGAGGACCGCGACACCGATGAGGCACGTGCACTGCTGTACGAGCGGGCCGCGCCACCTCCAGAGCAGACCGCTTTGGAGCGCGACTGCCGCGGCGCACACCGCGGCGACGCCCGTGGCCCGGCCGATCTCGAGCACTTCGTCGGCCACGACTCCGGCCAACAGGGCCGTCGCCGCGGTGGAGACCAACCAAAGCGCTTGCCGAAGCCGATCGAGCGCCGGCTCCGGCGAACGGTTCACGAGCACGCCCGCCACGAACAGGCCCGCGGCCGCGAGGGCACTCAGCGCGAGACGACCCGTCGTGCCGATATCGGCCCAACGCCGACCGACGAAGAGCGCCAGCCCGATGATCGTCAACGCGCCACCGAGGTAGCCCAGAGCCTCGGCCATCGCCGGGATCCCCCGCCTGTGCGCGTCGGTGGGTGCTGGCGGTGGTGCGATCAGTCGCGCCTGCTCATGGCGCCGGATGGCCTCCGACTGCGGCCTGCTGAGTAGGCCGGAACTGACCCACCGCTCCAGATCGTCGTCAAGTGTGTCGGGCGTTCCGGCGAGCGGCGCGCGACTGGACGTGGTCCGGTTCGCGGTGTGGCCCTTCGATCTGAACCCGGGATGGCCGAGAAGTACGGTCACGTGACTTGGCCCAGGCGACGGCGATGACGACCGCGAGGAGCAGCAGCGGCAACCCAAGAGACACCATCCGGTAACTCCTTTGATGTCCGATTCAACTCGTTCGTACAGCTCGGAGCGTCCCGATACCAGGGCCAAACGTCCTGCGGCTCGGCCTACCCCGAGCGGCCGAGTCGTTCGATCGAACGCGTCGCGATCAGAGCCGGCGGGCCTTGACCACGCGTTGGAGGAACTGCTGGGTGCGCGGTTCGGTCGGGGTGTCGAAGATCCGGTCGGGAGGGCCCTCCTCGAGGATCCGGCCGTCGTGGAGGAAGCAGACCCGGTCGGCGATCTCGCGGGCGAACCCCATCTCGTGGGTGGCGATCAGCATCGTCATGCCGTCGCGCTTGAGGTCGCGGACGACGTCGAGGACCTCGCCAACGAGCTCGGGGTCGAGTGCCGACGTGATCTCGTCGAGCAGCATGATCTCGGGGTGCATCGCCAGCGAGCGGGCGATCGCCACGCGCTGCTGCTGGCCGCCGGAGAGCTGGTCGGGGTAGGCGTCGGCGCGATCGGCGAGTCCGAGACGGCCGAGCAGCTCAACGGCCGCCGCTCGCGCCTCGTCGGCAGGGCGACGGAGCACCTTGCGCGGACCGATCGAGACGTTGTCGACGACGGAGATGTGGGGGAACAGGTTGAAGCTCTGGAACACCATCCCGATCCGCCGGCGGATCGGGTCGGCGTCGCGGCCCGGTTCGCTGATGTCGTCACCGTCGAGCAGGATCCGTCCGTCGTCGATCGACTCCAGCAGGTTGACGCAGCGCAGCAGCGTGCTCTTGCCCGATCCCGACGCGCCGATGAGGCAGATCACCTCACGATCTTCGACGGCGAGGTCGATGCCGCCGAGCACCACGTGCGAGTCGAACGACTTCACGACACCCTCGAGCGTCAGCTTGGCGGCCGGCGGGTCACCCATCAGCCGACGACGGTGCCGCTGGTGCGCCGCCGCTGCCGCGCCAGCATGTAGTCGGCGAGACGTGTCATCGGGATCGTGACGGCGAGAAAGATCACTGCCGCGCCGACGTACGGCGTGAAGTTGGCGAAGCGGGCCTTCTCGATGCCGGCCCGGCGCAGGATCTCGACCGGTCCGATGAGGCTGACGAGGGCGACGTCCTTTTGGAGGCTGATGAAGTCGTTCATGAGCGCTGGCACGACCCGCCGGAACGCCTGCGGCAACACGACGTTGCGCATCGTCTGGCCGCTCGACATGCCGAGCGAGCGGGCGGCCGCGCGCTGGCTCTCGTGGACGCTCTCGATCCCGGCCCGGAACACCTCCGAGACGTACGCCGAGTAGGCGAGGATCAGGGCCACCGACCCCCACAGCAGCGGGCTGTTCCACGGCCGCTCGATGCCGAGACCGGGCACACCGAACCCGATCAGGTAGATCGTGAGGATCACCGGGATGCCGCGGAACACGTCGACGTAGCCGGCGGAGAACAGGCGCAGCGGGAACAGCGCCGGGTTGCGGGTGTTGCGAGCGACGGCGATCGCCAACGCCAGCACGAAGATGCACGGCGCGGACCACAAGAAGATCTTGACGTCGAGCCAGAACGCGTCGAGCAGGTCGGGAAACGTCTCGCGGAAGACCTCGCCGTTGAAGAACGACCGCTTGACGTTCTCCCAACCCGACGCTCGTGGCACGAGCACGACAACCGTGACGACGACGACGATCGTGCTCGTCGCGGCGATGGCCGCCGAACGCCGGCGCTGCCGTCGCGCGTAGACCTCACGACGGGTGGGGCGTCGGTTGGGCGTGATGTCGCGAGCCCCTCGGTCAGCCGACCTCGATGACCGGGGCGACATCCGCAGTGACGAGCCACTCGTCGGTGATCTCCTGCAGCTCGCCCGACTCACGCAGCGTGGCCAGCGCGGCGTTGGCGCACTCGACGAGCGGGTTGTCGAGCTCGAACACCAGCCCGAAGTCGTCGGTGGTGTCGCCGGCCGCGGCCGGGAACTGGCCGACGACGCTGCTGCCCTCGATCTCGACGGCGGAGATGTACAACGCCGTCGGGAGGTCGACGACGATCGCGTCGATCTGGTTGGCCTCGAGTGCCGCCTTGGCGCCGACGTTGTCGTCGTACACGAACGGCTCGGCGTCGGGCTCGATGACGTCGGTGATGAAGCCCAGGCTCGTCGTGCCCGCCTGGGCGCCGAACTTGACGTCCTTCAGGTCGGCCACCGATGTGGCGCCCTCCGCCGGTGAGCCGGCGAGGGCGACGATCGCCTGGTTGCTCGAGTAGTACGGGTCCGAGAACGAGATGCTCTCGGCCCGCTCCGGTGTGATCGAGTACTGCTGCAAGTTGAAGTCGAAGTTCTTGGCGCCGGGCTGGATCGCCTCGTCGAAGGTCGTACGCACCCACGTCACCTGGTCCTCGGTGAAGCCCATCTCGCGGGCGACGGCGTAGGCGACGGCGGCCTCGAACCCGTCGCCTGATTCGGGTGCGTCACCGACCACCCACGGCTCGAACGCCGGCTCGCCGGTGGCGATCGTGAGCTCGTCCGCCGTGAGCGTGTTGTCGCACGCCGCGCCGTCGGAGGCGGAGTCAGAGCTGTCGTCGTCGTCACCGCAGGCCGTGACGAGCACGCCGCCGATGAGAAGCGCCGCGATGGCGGTACGTCGCATGGGTCTCTCCCGATTCGTTGTCATAGTCGCTGTTCGCTCAGCGTCATAGTCGCTGTTCGCTCAGTCTGGTTCACGCTGGAAGGCCCGAGCGTAGGCGCCGCGTCACACGTTTGTCCCCGATCAGCCGTGCATCAGCCATTGACAATGAGACACTTACCGTCTTATCGTCTCACAATGAGCTCGGCCGAGGATCGGATCCTCGATGCAGCGGAGCGATGTTGCGAGCGGTGGGGCCTCGACAAGGTCACCATCGACGACATCGCCAACGACAGCGGTGTCTCGCGAGCCACGCTCTACCGGCTGTTCCCGGGTGGCAAGGACGTCTTGTTCGAAGCGCTGCGGGTGCGCCGGCTCGACGAGTTCTTCACCGTGTTGCGGGCCGAGGTCGAAGGCGCCGGATCGTTCGAGGACCTGATCGTGCGCACCGTCGTGTGCGCGACCGGCGAACTGCGCGCCGACCAGCACCTGGCGCTGATGCTCGGATCGGAGCCCGGCGACACGCTGAGCCAGTTGACGGTCGAGGGTCTCCCGCGCATCATCCGTGTCGCTTCGGCGTACCTCGTGCCGCTCGTCGAGCCGTATCTCGGGCCGGCCAGCGCGATCAAGTTGATCGACATCCTCGCCCGGCTGGTGATCTCGTACTTCCTCGCTCCGAGCGACCACGTCGACCTCGGCGACGAACACTCCGCCAGGGAATTCCTCCGACCCCTCATCGCCGCCTCCACGGTGGCGGCCAACCATCCGGCATGACACACGACGAGCGCTTCAAGGAGCATCCATGACATCCACGCACGCCGACAACGAGGCGATCATCGGTCGCGACGAGATCGACAACATCGAAGCGATCCTGAGCATCACCAACACCGATGTCGACGAGGTCGAGCACATCGTCAAGGACAACGCCGACGCGATCTTCACGTGGGACTACACGTTGGCGCGGCCGCAGCTGCGCAAGTTGTACGAGAAGGCCAAGGTCGGGCAGTGGAACGCCACTACCGACCTGCCGTGGGACACCGAGGTCGAGCTCGACGAGGTCGTGACCCGCGACCAGGCGGCCTTCTCCGCCGGCTTGTCGCCCGACCACTACGACGGCACCGTCGTCGAGAAGTGGGGCGACCAGGAGTGGCTCGAGTTCGGCATCGACCAGCGGCGCTGGACACTGTCGCAGTTCCTGCACGGCGAGCAGGGCGCGCTGCTGTGCACGGCGAAGATCACCGAGACCGTGCCGTGGTACGACGCCAAGCTGTACGCCGCGACCCAGGTCGTCGACGAGGCCCGTCACGTCGAGGTCTTCAACCGCTACATCGAAGAGAAGCTCGGTGGCGGGTTCCAGGTCAACGCCCACCTGCGGATGCTCCTCGACGACATCATCAACGACTCGCGCTGGGACATGACGTACCTCGGCATGCAGGTGATGGTCGAGGGTCTCGCCCTGGCCGCCTTCGGCTTCATGCACCAGATGACCGAGGAGCCGTTGCTCAAGCAGATGCTGCGGTACGTGATGAGCGACGAGGCCCGCCACGTGGCGTTCGGCGTGCTGTCGCTGCGCGAGGTCTACGAGGGCATGACCGACGCCGAGATGATGGAGCGCCAGGAGTTCGCCTTCGAGGCCGCGGTGCGCATGCGCGACCGGTTCTTGTCGCAGGAGGTCTGGGAGAAGCACGGTGTCAACCCGCGCGACGTCGTCCCCCTGATCCTGCGCGACCCGACCCGTGAGCTGTTCCAGCAGATGCTGTTCTCGAAGATCGTCCCCAACTGCAAGAAGCTCGGCCTGCTCGACCGCAACGAGTCCTGGCTGCGCCGTCGCTTCGAGGAGATGGGCGTGATCCAGTTCGAGGACTGGGAAGACACCGGCTCGGAGTACATCAAGTTCGAGCTCGGCGCCGACGCCCCCGCCCCCAACTAACCCGAACTGTCTGCCTCAGACTGCGCGGCAGCTCGTCTGAAGCAGACAGAACGGGAGTTGGTGGGGCTTGCATCTACAAGTTAGATACAAGTACGATACAGGTATGACACCTGTTGACTGGGATCCCGCGCAGTACCGGAAGTTCGCGGCCGAGCGGTCGCAGCCGTTCTGGGACCTCGTCGGGCTGGTCGCGGCCGACCGACCGATCGGCCGCGCCGTCGACCTGGGCTGTGGCGACGGGGCGTTGACGGCCGAGGCCACCGAGCGACTGGGGATCGCCGACATGGTCGGCATCGACGACTCGCCGGCGATGCTGGCCGACGCGGCTCACGTGACGCGCCCTGGTGTGCGGTTCGAGCTGGGCGACATCGGCGCGTGGGGAGTCGACAGCTCGACCGGCGAGCCGGCGGGCGAAGGGTACGACCTGGTGCTGGCCAACGCCAGTCTGCATTGGGTTCCGGATCATCCACGCGTGCTCGCCAGATGGGCGGCGGCGCTCGCACGCGGCGGCCAGCTGGCGGTGCAGGTGCCGGCCAACGCCGATCACCCATCACACCTGCTGGCCGCCGAGGTCGCGGCCACGGAGCCGTTCGCCTCGGCGTTCGAGGGACCGCCACCGCCCGATCAGGTCGCCGCCAACGTGCTGCTCCCGGAGGACTACGCGACGCTGCTCTACGAGCTCGGGTTCGCCGAACAGGTCGTGCGACTGCAGGTGTACGGGCACGTGCTCGATTCGACTGCCTCGGTCGTCGAGTGGGTGCGCGGCACGACGCTCACGCGCTTCTTCAAGCGTCTCCCGGCCGAGCTCCACGAGCCGTTCGTCGACGCCTACCGCAGTGCCCTGCTGGCGCGGCTCGGCGAGCGCGCGCCCTACTTCTATCCGTTCAAGCGGATCCTGATGTGGGGCCGGAGCTGACGGAGTGGCGCTGAGGGGCGAACGCTGAAGCGTTCAGCGTTCGGTATCTCGACCGGAGCCCGCTCTACAATTCTCCGATCATGGGGTACACATCCGATCCACGATTCCTGACGATGCACGCGTTGCGAATCAAGGGGTTCGCCAAGGTCGACGTGCTCGCCGAGTTGTCGGCACTTCCGCATGACCATGTCGAGTTGCACCTGGTCGGGTTGCAGGACGACGGCCACGCGATGTTCCGCGAGGCTCGGGCCTTGTGGCAGTTGACGCCCGACGGCCGCACCGAACACGCCGAGCGCCTCGCCGCCGACGTCGAGGCGTCCGGTGCCAGCGAGAAGCTCGCCGGCCCCTACGTCGAGTTCCTCGAGCTCAACGAGCGGTTCAAGGCGCTGTGCGGCGATTGGCAGCTCCGCAACGGGGATCCGAACGACCACTGCGACAGCAGCTACGACGGTGAGGTGATCGCCCGGCTCGGCAAGCTCGATGCCGAGGCCCAGCCGATCGTCGCCGCCCTCGGCGCCGCGCTGTCGCGCCTGCAGCCGTACGCGCCACGCCTGGAAACGGTGTGTCAGCGCGTGACCGGTGGTGAAACGAATATGTTCACCGGTGTGATGTGCGGCAGCTACCACGATGTGTGGATGGAGTTGCACGAAGACCTGATCCTGACCCAGGGCATCGATCGCACGGAGGAAGGCAGCTTCTGATGGCGCGCTTCGGTCGCGTGCTGTCGGCGATGGTGACCCCGTTCGACGACGACGGGGCACTCGACCTCGACGTGGCCGCCGACCTCGCCCGCTACCTCCAGGCGCATGGCCACGACGGTCTCGTGATCGCCGGCACCACTGGTGAGGCGCCCGTGCTCGACGACGACGAGCGGCTGTCGTTGTTCGCCGCCGTGATCGAGGCGGTGACGATCCCCGTCGTCGCCGGCACCGGCACCTACGACACCCGCCACTCAGTGCACCTCACGAAGGAAGCGGCTGCCCTCGGGGCAGCGGGTGTGCTGGCCGTCGGCCCGTACTACAACCGTCCGTCGCAGGCAGGCATCGAGGCGCACATGCGGGCGATCGCGGCGGCGAGCGACCTGCCGGTGATGGTGTACGACATCCCGATCCGCACCGGTCGCAAGATCACCACGGCGACGCTGTTGCGACTGTTCCGCGAGGTGCCCAACATCGTCGCCCTCAAGGACGCCGCGGCCAACCCCGGTGAGACGGCGGCGCTCATCAGCTCGGCTCCCGACGGCTTCGAGGCCTACAGCGGCGACGACGCGATGACGTTGCCGCTGCTCGCGAGCGGCATCGTCGGCACCGTCGGCGTGGCGACGCACTGGACCGCCCCCGACCATCAGGACATGTTCGACATGTGGGAGAAAGGCGACACCGTCGGCGCCCGGCTGGTCAACAGCCGGATGCTCGAGAGCTTCGCGTTCGAGACCGGCGACGAGGCGCCGAATCCGATCCCGACCAAGGCGATGATGCGTCATCTCGGTCTCGCCGTCGGCCAGGCACGCCTGCCGATGGGCCCGGCGCCGGCGTTCGTCGACGAGATGGCGCCAGTTGTGCTGGCGAACCTGCAACGCTGGCGGGATGCGTTCCCCGAACGCCCCGATCACGCCGGTTCGTAGCGCGTCAGCGGCCGGCACACCGACAGTCGTGATGCCTCGATCCATGATGCCGACGCTCTGATGGCAGAGCCGGTTCGCATCATCTTCCTCGGCGGGCTGGGTGAGATCGGCCGTAACTGCATGGCCCTCGAGCAGGGCGGCGGAGGGGCGCGCAACATCTTGCTCATCGACTGCGGGCTGATGTTCCCGGGCGCCGACATGCACGGCATCGACCTGGTGCTGCCCGATTTCACGTATCTGCGCAACAATGCGTCGCGCATCGCCGGCCTCGTTGCGACGCACGGTCACGAGGATCACGTCGGCGGCATCCAGTTCCTGCTGCGCGACAACGACGGGATCGGCAATCTCCTCGATCGCCCGTTGCCGATCTACGGCGGCGCGCTCACGCTCGGCCTGGCGCGGAACCGCATCGAGGAGGCCGGTCTGCTCGGTCGCACCGAGATGGTGCCCGTCGTCGACGGTCAGGTCGTCGACATCGGCCCGTTCCGGGTCGAGTTCGTGCCGGTCACGCACTCGGTCCCGCACGCCCACGCGATCATCGTCCACACGTCGCAGGGTGTCGTGCTCCACTCCGGCGACTACAAGCTCGACCTCACACCCGTCGACGGTCGCCGCACCGACCTCACCCGGCTCGGGGCAACTCGGTGCGTCCGGCGTGCGGGTCCTGCTCGGTGACTCGACCAACGCCGAGGAGCCCGGGTACGCGCCGAGCGAGACGAGCGTCGGGGGAGTGCTGCGGTCGCTGTTCACCGAGCATCGTGATCGGCGCATCATCACCGCCAGCTTCGCCAGCCACCTCCACCGCATCCAGCAGATCGCCGACGCGGCCATCGAGTCCGGCCGCAAGGTGGCGACGCTCGGGCTGAGCATGAAGAAGAACGTGCGCCTCGGCCTCGACCTCGGTGTGATCACACTGCCCGAGTCGTCGGTGATCGACATCGAGGACATCGATCGGTACGAACCGGGTCAGATCTGCGTGATCTCCACCGGATCGCAGGGTGAGCCGATGTCGGCGCTGGCCCTGCTCGCCCGCGTCGAGAACAAGTTCGTGAAGCTCGGCGACCACGACACGGTGATCCTGTCGAGTCACGCGATCCCCGGCAACGAGAGCAACGTCAACCGCGTCATCGACGGCTTGCTGCGTGCTGGGGCGGAGGTCATCCACTCGGGGATCGTCGACGTGCACGCCACCGGGCACGCCCAGGCCGACGAGATCAAGACCTATCTCTCGATCGTGCGACCCGACTACTACGTCCCGGTGCACGGCGAGTACCGCCATCTCGTCGCCAACGCCAGGTTGGGTCGGGCGATGGGAGTCGCCCACGACCACGTGCTGCTGTGCGAGGACGGTGACGTGCTCGAGCTCACCGACGACGGCCTGACCGCGGTCGGACGGGTTCCTGCCGGATACCTGTACGTCGACGGCATCGTCGGCGACGTCGGCCAGGGCGTCCTGCGCGACCGCCGCGTGCTCGCCGAGGAGGGCGTGGTCGTGGTCGTCGTCACCGTCGACTCGCAGACCGGCAAGGTGCTGACCGGGCCGGAGATCATCACCAGGGGCTGGGTGTACGCGCCGGAGGCCGAGGACCTCCTCGACGAGGCGTGCGCGACGGTCGCCGAGGCGGTCGAGCGGTCGCTGGCGAACGGTGTGCGCGACGTCGAGGCGCTCGAACGCGACGTCCGGCGGGCCGCCGGCAAGTTCGTCCACGACCGGACGCGGCGACGCCCGATGATCGTCCCCGTCGTGATGGAAGCCTGAGCCGCCCTGCGTCCGATCCTCCTGGTCCTGCTGCTCGCGACGCTCGGCGGGTGCGGTGGGGACGATGACGACCTTCCGGCGGCATCCCGCTGGTGGCCGAGATCTCGCCCGCGATCGCCGCCGTCGAGGCCGAACTGGGCGGCCCCCAGGACTTCTTCGAGGTCAACGCCACCCCCCAGCTCGTCAACGTGTTCGTGGCGAGCGACGATGGCACCACGGCCACGGCGTACGTGTACCTCGACGGTGAGCTCCAACCGCCGGCCCCACCGCGTGGGGTCGCGGGTGGCGAGACGTTCCGGGCCGACGCGGTCGACTTCGATCCCGACCTCATCTTCACCGGCATCGCCGAGGAGCTCGGCGACCCGTCCGTCACCCAGTTCGTGATCGTCGGTGGCCCCGGCGGTGCGGTCCAGTACTCGGCGTTCGTGTCCTCGTCAGCGGGCGGTGTCCTCGACGTCCTGTTGGGCCCCGACGGTGCAGTGTTGGGCGTGGATCCGAGGCTGACGAGTGCCGGTCGCGCCGACCCGACGGCGGTTGGTACCGTTGGACGTTGGCGCGACCATGACGACATGGGGTCCATCGAAGAAGACACCGTCGAGCCGCGCCCGATCGACTGGCGCGTCGGCGAGCCGTACATCACGCACCACCGCTGCCAACCGCGGCGGCGTGCGTGACGCGACGCCCCCGAGCACGTCACGGAACCGCCGCACCCGTGCGCAGGACGACTTCCGCGGCGCGGTCGAAGGCCGCGAGCACGAGTTCATCGGCATCGGGCTCATCGGTGGCGGGGTGCTGCTCGGTTTGGGGATGTACTGGAACCTCGCCGGCCCGGTCGGGCGCGGGATCGAGAAGCTGTTCGGCTGGATCACCGGCATCGGCCGCTTCGTCCTGCCGTTGGTGCTGATCGCGGTCGGGATCGCACTCGTCCACAAGGGCCGCTCGTCGAACGCGTTCCGTCTCGTCCTCGGCTGGGGTTTGATGGCGTTGTCGGCGCTCGGGTTCCTCCACCTCGTGCGTGGTCCCGACAAGATCTCGGCCGGTTTCGACGAGCTCGGATCGGCCGGCGGTTGGCTCGGCGCGCTCGTCGGCGAACCGCTGCGGGCGATGCTCGCCAGTGGCGGCGCGATCGTCGTGCTGTTGGCGGCGTTCGTGGGCGGGCTGTTGCTCGTCACCAGCACCTCGCTGCGGACGATGGCGACGCAGACCGGCCGTGGCGTGGGATCGGTGCGCGCGGCCACTCGGACGGGCCGCACGGAAGGCGATCGCCGACCTGTCGACGCTCAGCAGCGACAAGGCCGATCGCGCCGCTGGTCGCGACGGGAGCAGCGTGGCCGGCGAGCCCTCGGCGCTCGCGCCTCCCAATCTCTACGACCTCGCTGCCGAGGACGGCGACCCGTGGGCGGCACCCTCTCCAACCGCCAAGCCGCGCAAGCGACGCGGTCGTGCCGCAACGGCGGCGGAAGGTACCGGTCAACCGCAACTGCCGCTCGAAGGCATTCAGGTCGGCGACTGGACGTTGCCGCCGCTCTCGTACCTCAACCGCCCCACCGAGCAGGCGGTCAACCGCGCCGAGATCGAACGGCGCGGGCAGACGCTGCAGGAGGCGCTCGAGCAACACGGCGTCGACACGGTGCTGCTCGGCATGACGGTCGGCCCGACGGTCACCCGCTACGAGCTCGAGCTCGGCCCCGGCGTCAAGGTCGCGCGCGTCACCACCTTGCAGAAGGACATCGCCTACACGATGGCGGCCACCGATGTCCGGATCCTGGCCCCGATCCCGGGTCGCTCGGCGATCGGGGTGGAGGTGCCGAACCACCAACGCCAGCTCGTCGCGCTCGGCGACTTGTTGGCGGCGCCCGAGGCGAAGACGTCGACCGATCCGCTCGACGTCGCGATCGGCAAGGACATCGCCGGCCGGGCCGTGTTCCTCGACCTCGCCACGACGCCGCACCTGCTGATCGCCGGCGCCACCGGTGCCGGCAAGTCGAGTGGTCTCAACTGCATCATCACGTCGCTGTTGATGCGCAGCACACCCGACCAGGTGCGGCTCATCCTGATCGACCCGAAGCAGGTCGAGATGGGTCAGTACCAGCGGCTCCCGCACCTGCTGACCCAGCCGGTCACCAACCCCAAGAAGGCGGCCAACGCGCTGGCCTGGGCGGTGAAGGAGATGGACCGCCGCTACGACATCCTGTCCGAGGTCGGCTTCCGCGACATCACCGGCTACAACGCCGCCTTCGACCGTGGCGAGGTCGAATCCGAGCCGCATCGCGATGCCGAGTACGAGCGCCTGCCGTTCATCGTGGTCGTCGTCGACGAGCTCAACGACTTGATGATGGTGGCCGCCCGCGACGTCGAGGATTCGATCACGCGCATCGCCCAGAAGGCCCGCGCCGTCGGCATTCACCTGATCGTGGCGACGCAGCGGCCGTCGGTGAACGTCATCACCGGTGTCATCAAGGCCAACATCCCGGCCCGGGCGGCGTTCGCGGTCTCGAGCCTCACCGACTCGCGGGTGATCCTCGACCAATCCGGCGCCGAGAAGCTGTGCGGCCAGGGCGACATGTTGTTGCTCCCCGGCAACTCGTCGGTCGCCCAACGCATCCAGGGTGCGTTCGTCAGCGAGCAAGAGGTCCGCAAGGTCGTCGCCCACTGGCGCCGCCAGGCGCCCGATGTCAGCTACGTCAGCGACGTCGAGGGTGGCACGGGTGCCAACGGCGACGACATGGTGACGTCGAGTGACAACGCCTATTCGTCCGGTGGCGACGACGACGACACCGTGATGCTGCGCCAGGCGATGGAGCTCGTCGTGCGCAGTCAGCTCGGCTCGACATCGATGCTGCAGCGCAAGCTGAAGGTCGGCTTCGCCCACGCCGGGCGCATCATGGACCTGCTCGAACAGCGTGGCGTGGTCGGCCCCAGCGAGGGATCCAAGGCACGCGAGGTGCTGATGACCGTCGAGGAGTTCGAACTGCTCCGCGACGCCGGCGAGCGCTGACGCCGAGACCTCCCGAGACCGCCGTCACCCGAGCACGTTGCCGACGGCGTGGATCACCACGCCCGCCAGCCCGCCGACGATCGTGCCGTTGATGCGGATGAACTGGAGGTCGCGCCCGACCTGCAGCTCCATCTTGCGCGACGTCGTGTCGGCGTCCCATCGCTCGACCGTGCCGGCGATCATGTCGCTCACCTCGTTGCGGTAGTGGTCGATCACGTAGCCGACGGTGCGCATCACCCAGTCGTCGACCTTGCCCTGCAGTTCCTCGTCGACGGACAGGCGCTCACCGAGGCCGCGCAGGCTCGACGTCATTCGTAGCCGGAGCTCGCTGTTCTCGTCGCCGGCGGCGGCGATCATCGCCCGCTTCGCCTCGCCCCACAGCGACGCCAGCCATTCCCGGACGTCCGGGTGGGCGAGCAGTTCGTCCTTCAGCTCCTCGCCCTTGGCGAGCAGTACCGGGTCACTGGCGAGGCGGGCGGCGAAGTCGCGCAGGCGGGCGTCGATCGTGTGCCGCACTTCGTGGTCGGGGTCGGCGCCGACGTCGCCGATGAAGCTGTGGACTGCCGAGTAGATCTTCTCGAAGATCCGGTTGTCGATCGACTCCGGGATCCACCACGGCGACTCGGTCTCGAGGCGGTGGCGGAACGTGGTGCGGTTGTCCTCGAGGAACCCGCCGAGGCCGACGAGCACGGCGTCGAGGAGGCGCTGGTGGTGACCACCTTCCATGGCGAGATCGATCGCCCGCCCGAACATCGGCGCCGCCGGCACCGCTCGGACGTTGGCCTCGACGACGCGCTCGAGCCCGGCCTGCACCTCGGCGTCGTCGAGCACCTCGAGCGTGCCCCGCAACGCGTCAGCGAGGCCGTCGGCGGCGCGCCGAGCGTTGTCGGGCTGCGCCAGCCAGGTGCCGAGGCGGCGTCCGATGCCGGCATCGGCGAGTCGCTCACCGAGCACGTCGTGGGTGAGGAAGTTCTGCTCGACGAACTCGCCGAGACTGCGCCCGATCTGGTCCTTGCGTCGCGGGATGATCGCGGTGTGCGGGATCGGGATGCCGAGCGGATGCCGGAACAGCGCCGACACGGCGAACCAATCGGCGAGCGCACCGACCATCGCCGCCTCCGACGCGGCGACCACGTAGCCGATCCAGGCGGCATCACTGTCGGCGGTGTGGGCGACCAGGAACACGACGGCGGCGCCGACGAGCATCCCCGTCGCGACGACCTTCATCCGCCGCAGTCCGGCGGCGCGATCGGCGTCGGTCAACGTGGCCGTCATGCCGGGTCGACGCTACCGCCCTCGTCTGATCGGACCGGGGACTCGTATGGCAGGCTTCGCCGATGACGCAGTACCGCGAGATCGTCGGCGGCCTCGAGTTCCCGGAGGGTCCGATCGCAATGCCGGACGGGACGGTCGTGCTGGTCGAGATGTTCGGCGAACGTCTCACCAAGGTCCACCCCGACGGCACGACGACCACGGTGGCCGAGGTTCCGGGTGGTCCCAACGGTGCCGCCGTCGGTCCCGATGGCGAGATCTACCTGTGCAACAACGGCGGCGTGTTCACGCGGGTCGACTTCGGCGGGATGATGTTCCCCGGCCCGTTCGATCCCGCCCGCTACATCGGCGGCCGGATCCAGCGCGTCGACCACAAGACCGGCGCCGTGACCGACCTGTACACCGAGTGCGATGGGCGCCCGCTGCGCGCACCCAACGACTTGGTGATGGACGGCCACGGCGGGTTCTGGTTCACCGACCACGGCGTCCGCGACCACAACGCCCGAACCAGTGATCTGACCGCGATCTACTACGCCAAGGTCGACGGTTCTTCGATCCGCGAGGTCGTGTTCCCGGTCGAGGCGCCGAACGGCATCGGCCTGTCGCCGGACGGTGGAACCCTGTACTACGCCGAGACCCACACCGGCCGCGTCTTCCGGCGCACCGTCGAGCACGCGGGTGTGCTCACCGGGCTCGTGCCGCTCGATCAGAGCCATGTGCTGTGTGGGCTGCCGGGGATGCAGTTGCTCGACTCGCTGGCGGTCGACGGCGACGGCAACGTGTGCGTGGCAACGATCCTCAACGGCGGCATCACCGTGATCTCGCCCGACGGCAGCACCGTCGACCACGTACCGACCGACGACATCCTCACGACCAACATCTGTTTCGGCGGCGAGGACCTGCGCACCGCCTACATCACATTGTCGAGCACCGGCCGGTTGGTGTCGATGCCGTGGCCGTGCGAAGGGCTCCGGCTGGCGCACCAGTGAGCGAGCGCCGCGAGCGAACCATCGACAGAGTGGTTCCGGTCATCGATCTGGCTCCGTTCACGACCGGTGACGAGGCGAGCCGTCGCGCGGTCGCCGCCGCGGTCGACGCGGCATGCCGTGACGTCGGCTTCTTCACCGTGGTCGGGCACGGCATCCCCGACGAGACACTCGAAGCGACATGGACCGCGGCACTGGCGTTCTTCGATCTACCGGTCGAGCAGCGGATGACGGTCGCCATGCCATACCCCGGCTATCCCTACGGCTACAACCCGTTCAACATCGAGGCGCTCAACCGCTCGATCGGCGGTGACGCGCCACCCGACCTCAAAGAGACGTTCAACGTCGGCCCGATCGACCCGCCGCCGCGCCCGCTCGACGAGATGGAGGACGACGACGAGCGGGCCGTGTACGCCCCGAACCGCTGGCCCGACGAGGTATGCCCCGCGTTGCGACCGGCGCTCGAGGCGCACTACCGGTCGATGGCCGACCTCGCCGCCCGCCTGATGGAGGTGTTCGCGGTCGCCCTCGAGCTGCCCAGCGGGTGGTTCACGCCGTACATCGACCGCCACGGATCGGCGCTGCGGGTCGCCCACTACCCGGCGCTCGATCGTCCACCACGGCCGGGCGAGCTGCGCGCCGGCGCCCACACCGACTACGGCACGCTGACCATCCTGGCGATCGACGAGGAGCCGGGCCTGCAGGTGCAGGTCGCCGACGGCACCTGGATCGACGTCGCCCACGTCCCCGGCGGACTCGTCGTGAACCTCGGCGACCTGATGCAACGCTGGACCAACGACCGCTGGCGCTCCACCATGCACCGCGTCGTCACCCCAACCCCCGTTCTGTCTGCTTCAGATTGCCCGTCGGCTCATCTGGAGCAGACAGTTCCGAGGGGCACAACTGTTCTGTCTGCTTCAGATTGCCCGTCGGCTCATCTGGAGCAGACAGATTCGAAAATGGGGCGGCGGGTGAGCGTGCCGTTCTTTCACAATGCGAACTGGGATGCGGAGGTGACGTGCATCGTGGGGCCGGGTGAATCGGCGCATCATCCGCCGGTGACGGCCGGCCGGCACCTGATGGCGAAGTTCCGTTCGACAGTGACGTGATCGGGCAGCCGGCGAACCGACGTCACCCGGCGAAGCGGTCGATCTGCTTCGCCAACTCGACATCGAGCGGGCTGATCCCGTCGACTTCGTGCGTGCTCAGATCGACCACGACCTTGTTGTAGACGTTGAACCACTCGGGATGATGATCATGCTTCTCGGCGACGATCGCGACCTTGGTCATGAACGCGAACGCTTCCACGAAGTCACCGAACTGGAGATCACGATGGAGCTTGCCGCCGCTGACGCTCCACTGAGGGAGGTCACGAAGGGCATTGGCGATCTCGTCGTCCGTGAGCACTCTCTTCTCCGACGCCATCGTGGGCTCCTTTGATCGTCGATCGCGGCGATCCACTCGGTCATCGCGATCGGTGAAGGTGGGCCTC
Organism: Ilumatobacteraceae bacterium; assembly: GCA_963776935.1. Lineage (GTDB taxonomy): Bacteria > Actinomycetota > Acidimicrobiia > Acidimicrobiales > Ilumatobacteraceae > JALOLG01. The sequence goes on from CAVZOP010000009.1 coordinate 103,930, forward strand.
AAAGCTAGTCGGCGCCTCCCGTCGGGCCGACGTAGGGCCGACAGTGACCCGCATCGCCGCTCGGTAGCCTGGGTCGACGTGTCGCAGCGCTTCTACGTCGAGACGCTCGGCTGTCCCAAGAATCAGGTCGATTCCGACAAGTTGATCGGCACGTTGCTGGCCGACGGGATGCGAGCGACCGACGACCCGGGCATGGCTGACCTGGTCGTCGTCAACACGTGCGCGTTCATCGACGACGCCCGACGCGAGAGCATCGACACGATCCTCGCCCTCGACGGCCAGCGCCGACACGGTGCGCGCCTCGTGGTCACCGGGTGCATGGCCGAGCGCTACGGCACCGAGTTGTCCGAGGCACTGCCGGAGGTCGACCTCGTCGCCGGGTTCGGCGTCCCCATCGCACTCGGCCGCAAGCGGAGCCGCAACAACATCAGTGTGACCGCCGAGCAGGTCCCGTTGCTCGACCTGCTCAACCTCCCACGGCCGCGATCGACGGCGCCGTGGGCGTACGTGAAGATCGCCGAGGGCTGCGACCGCACTTGCGGGTTCTGCGCCATTCCCAGCTTCCGCGGCCCGCAACGCAGTCGCGACGTCGACTCGATCCTCGACGAGGTCGACCAGCTCGAGGCCCGCGAGATCGTGCTCGTCGCCCAGGATCTGGCGTCATACGGCAAGGACCGGCCCGACGAGCTGGGCGCCGGTTCGATCGTCCCGCTCGTGCGGGCCGTCACCGATCGGGTCGATCGGGTGCGCCTGCTGTACCTGTACCCGAGCGATCTGTCCGACTCGCTCATCGATGCGATCTGCGACTCCGGTGTGCCGTACTTCGACCTGTCGCTGCAGCACGTCAGCAAGCCGCTGTTGCGCCGGATGCGTCGCTGGGGGGACGGCGACCGATTCCTGCGCCGCATCGCCGAGATTCGCGATCGCGAGCCCGACGCCGCGTTCCGCAGCAACTTCATCGTCGGGTATCCCGGCGAGACCGAGGCCGACCACGACCAGCTCTTGGCGTTCGTCGAAGCGGCGCAGCTCGACTGGTGCGGTTTCTTCGCCTACAGCGCCGAGGAGGGCACGTACACGGTCGGGCTCGACGGCGTCGTCGATCCAGGTCTGATGGCCGACCGCCTCGCCGAGCTGCGGGAGTTGCAGGATGCGATCACGGCGGCGAGGCGCGACGATCTGATCGGCACGGTGCAACGGGTGCTGGTCGACTCGACGGGCATCGCCCGCAGCCACCGCGAGGCGCCCGAGATCGACGGTGTGGTGCACGTGAGGCATGATCGCGAGGTGGGGGAGTTCACCGACGTCGAGATCATCGACGCGCTCGGACCCGACCTGGTCGCCGTAGGGGCATCTGCGGAGGGTGACGGCTGACAATGGTCGACGCAGCCAAGTTGGCGACGTGGGCGAACGCCGTGACGGCCGGCCGGTTGCTGCTCTCGCCATTGATGTTCCTCGTGATCCCCGATCACAACCGGGGCTCGTGGGCGGCGTTCGGGCTGTGGTTCGTGCTGTGCGTCAGCGACGGGGTCGACGGCTGGATCGCCCGCCGGCACGGAGTGACAAGCGCGGGCGCGTTCCTCGACCCGCTCGCCGACAAGGTGCTCGTGTTGGGCGCGATGTTCACACTCGTCGCCCGTGACGTGTTCCCGATCGTCCCGGTCCTGATCATCGCCGCCCGGGAGTTCGTGATCAGCGTCTACCGGACCGTTGTCGGATCGAGGGGCGTCAGCGTGCCGGCCAGCCGGCTGGCGAAGTACAAGACGTTGTTCCAGCAGCTGGCAGTCGGGTTTGCGCTGTGGCCGTGGTTCGCCGTCGACGCCAAGTGGTTGTGGACCTCGCTGCTGTGGATCGCCGTCGTGCTGGCTGTGGTGAGCGGCGCCCAGTACCTGCGCCGCACGCATGCCGAAGTGGCCGACGGAGCCACCGCCCCGGCATTGTGATGCGTGTGACGACGACGCGATGTGACCACGATGCGATGTGACGTGCTCGCGGTCGGTACGAACGTGCGTGTGACGACGACGCGATGTGACCACGATGCGATGTGACGTGCTCGCGGTCGGTACCGAGTTGCTGCTCGGCCAGATCGTCGACACCAACTCGGCCTGGCTCGGCGAACACCTGGCGGCGAGCGGCATCGACTCGCTGTTGCAGGTCAAGGTCGGCGACAACGTGGCCCGCATCGAGGCGCAGCTGCGGCGGATGCTCGAGCATGCCGACGCGGTGATCGTGTGTGGGGGCCTCGGGCCCACCCACGACGACCTGACCCGCGAAGCGATCGCCGCCGTGATGGGTGTCGGGTTGCACCACGACGATGCGGTCGCCGACGTGATCCGGGAGATGTTCGAGCGCCGCGGCCGGCGGATGGCCGACAACAACCTCCGCCAGGCGCAGGTGCCCGACGGCGCAGCCCTCATCGCCCAGACGCGCGGGACGGCACCGGGGCTGATCTGCCCGGTCACCGTCGACGGCGTCGACAAGGTGCTGTTCGCCGTGCCGGGCGTGCCGCACGAGATGGAGGAGATGTTCGAACGGGCGATCCTGCCCGAGCTGCTCCGGCGCAGCGGCGATCCGTCCGTGATCGTGAGCCGCGTGGTGCGTACCTGGGGCGAGAGCGAGAGCGGGCTCAACGAGCGCCTCGACGGAATCATCGCCGAGCTCGACGAGCCGGGCGGACCGACGCTCGCGTTCCTCGCCAGTGGCTGGGAAGGTCTGAAGGTCCGTCTCACCGCCAAGGCGCGCCACCCGCGAGGCGGCGGGTGCGCAGCTCGACGACTTGGAGCGGAGGATCAGGTCGGAGCTCGGTGAGCTGGTGTTCGGCCTCGACAGCGACACGATGGAATCGGTCGTGCTCGACGAGATGCGCCGGCGTGGTCTCACGCTCGGACTGGCGGAGTCCGTGACCGGCGGGCTGGTGAGCGCCCGGCTGACGGGTGTCCCCGGTGCGAGCGACGTGTTGCGTGGATCGATCGTGTCGTACGCCAGCGAGGTCAAGTACGAACTGTTGGGAGTGGGCGACGGTCCGGTGGTCACCGAGCAGGCTGCGCTCGAGATGGCCTCGGGTGCCCGTCGGGTGCTCGGCAGCGACGTCGGATTGGCGCTGACCGGTGTCGCCGGACCGGCCGAGCAGGACGGAATGCCGGTTGGGACGCTGTGCATCGCCATCGTCGATGCCGACGGCTCGACGTCGACGACGTTGCGCCTCCCGGGGCAACGCGAGCAGATGCGCCAGTTCTCGGTGATCTCGTCGCTCGACCTGCTCCGCCGGCGGCTGATCGCCGGATGACGGCGTGCCCGAGCACGGACGCACCGAGACCGGACTGAAAGGCGTCGCTAGGCTTCCGCGCCGGCCCCCGTAGCTCAGTCCGGATAGAGCAACGGCCTTCTAATCCGTAGCGCGCACGTTCGAATCGTGCCGGGGGCGCGTATGGAGCGGGGATCTCTTCGCGGCGAGGTCCCTGTCGCTCCGCCCTGGTTGGTCGTCGCACTGGTCGTGACCGTGCTGGCGTCCGTCGCCCAGCAGCTTCGTTTGCTCGTGCGCTGGCTGCGCTTCGACGTGAGCGAGGACCAGGCTCTGTTGTGGGCGGCGGCGAGGTCGTGGGGCCGGCTCCAGCCCCGGCAGCCCAACTTCTGGGGCCAGCGCTACGGAGTCACGTTCGAAGCGATCCCGGCGGAGGTCCTGTCGTGGCTCGGTGTCGGCTATCCGACCGGACTGCCGTTCGTGATCCTGGCGATGAACCTCGCCGGGTGGTGGGTGCTGGCGCTCGCCGCGTGGCGGCGCGGCCGGCCCGGATGGGCCCTGTGTGCGGTCGCCGTTCCCGTCCTGCTGCCTGCCGAGTACGCGGTGCTGTCGATCGTGTTCAACACCGCCCTCGGGCGCCTGATGGCGTGCGTCTGCGCGGCGTCGATCCTCGTCAAACCGGGTGTGCGATGGGTGCTCTCGGTTGCCAGCGCGGTGGGCGGGCTGGCGGTGTTGTTCGACACCGCATCGGCGATGTTGGTGGTGCCCGCGCTCGTGGTGGGGATCGCCGCCTGCGTCACGGATCGGCGGTCGCGCGCCCAGTGGGTCGCCGTCGCTCGAACCGTGGCGATCGGTCTGGTGGCGCCGCTGGGGTGGTTCGCCCTCACCCGGTTCTGGTACCGGGCCCATCCGGAGAACGCGCTCCATCCGTCGCCCAGCCTTCATCCACAACTCGATGTCCTGATCGACAACCTGTCCAACCCGTCGCGGCACTTCACCACGTACTCGCTCGAGATCCTTCGATCACCGGTCGTCGCGCTCGTCGCGATCGGGTGCGTGCTGGCGGTCGCGTTCACGCGGGGCGATGCACGGACGCGGATCGCGTCGGCGCTGTTCCTGCTGCTTCTGATCGCAGCGCTCACGTCGCAACGGTCACGTGACGGCCTGCCGACCCCGTACTACCCGGCGGCCCGCGTCCTGATGCCCCTCCCGACGGCGCTGTGGTTCGTCGCCTTCATCACGTTCGAGCGCCGCCGCCCCGCCCGTCCGGTCGGCGACGCCCCGCGGGCTGTCGGACGGCAGGTCACGATCGCCCTGTGCGTGCTGCTCGCGGTCACGTTCGCCGTTCGTGTCGTGACGTGGTCGGATCGGGTGGACGATCTGCGGACGCGGGCCGAGGAGTACCCGAACTACCCCCTCACCACCGCGTCGGCGCTCGTCGGTCTGTGCGATCGCGTCGAGAACGCGGCGCACACCAACGGCACCGAGTACGCGTTGTTCGACCTGCGGACCCCAGCCTACGCGTGCGCCGGTCTGATCGACGACGTGACGACCTTCTACCCGCCGTACGACCGGCGGAGCTGGGTGCTGCGCGAGGTGGATGCCGCGACGCCGGAGTCGATGCTCATCGTCGGTGGGACCCCGGTGCCGTGCGAATCGGTCGACTACATGCGCTGCGAGGCACTCGATGCCGAGATCTCGATCGCCCACCTCGACGGCCACACCCCGCTCGAAGCCGCGCGACGGCTCGGTGTCATCGTCCGCCCGTTCGAGTAGTCCGACTGGTGAGACGCGGACGTGGCGCACATCACGGCCGACGGAGGTTCGGGAGGGCCGGATTCGGCCTGTTTCCCGGTACCCTTGAACACTGCTCTCCCCCCGGAATCGGCGAGGTCATTTGTGTTGAAGTTCAAGAAGGGCGACACCGTCATCTACCCCCAGCACGGCGCTTGCGTCGTGCAGGGCACGAAGAAGATGGACGCATTCGGTGAGAAGCGTGAGTACCTCATCCTGCAGACCGTCATCAACGAGATGACGCTGAAGGTGCCGATCGACAAGGCCGACGAGGTCGGAGTCCGACCGCCCGTCTCGGCCGACGAGCTCGAGGATCTCGTGGCGGTGCTCGCCAAGCCCGATCCTCGCGTGCCGTCGAACTGGAGCCGGCGCTTCAAGAACCACCAGGAGAAGCTCAAGAGCGGCGACGTGTACCAGGTCGCAGAGGTGGTGAGGAACCTCGCCGCCCGCAACCGCGACGCATCCCTTTCGGCCGCCGAACGCACGATGTACGAGCGGGCGCGGGTCAACCTGGTGAGCGAGATCTCGCCGGCACTGCGTGTCTCGGCGGAGGACGCCGAGGCGTACCTCGACGACGCACTGGCGAAGGGCGTGCTGAAGCCCGCCAAGGTCGTCAAGAAGGCCTGAGCCCGATCCGGTCCGTCATGGGACCGGGAAATCACCTTCGACCCAGCCGAGCGTGAACGTCGTCGTCACCGGCAGGTGATCGGACAAGGCGGCCCACTCGGCACCACCCGACGGGACCTTCACGGCGATGTCGGTCGCCCCGTCGGGCACGAGGACGTGGTCGATCCGCTGCCTCGGCGTGTCGGACGGGTTCGTCAGGGCGGTCGCCGCGCCTTCGATCCCCGGGAGGGCGTCGCCGACCTCCGGCTCGTCCCCATCGTTGAAGTCGCCGGCGACCACGACGGGTGCACCACCGTGTTCGACGGCGAGGGCGGCCACCCGCCGCGCCTGATCGAGGCGGTCCGGCGCAGCATCGCCGCCGATGAAGTGGGCGTCGTACACGCGGTACGCGGAGTGGTCGGGGCGCTGGACGAGGCCCCACACCACGATCCGGCGCTTGTACGACCACTCCGATCGGTTCGGAGGGAGCGCTGCCGAACCGGTCGCGCTCAACGTGTGTGGCGTGAGGATCGCCAGCCCCTCCGCCTTCGACTTCAGCAGCGGTGTCCACGGGTAGTGCTTGAGCGCCCAATGGTGTTGCATCCCGAGTGTCTTTGCCAGCGACTGCGCCTGGCGGCGCTGGACCTCCTGGAGCGCGATCACGTCGGACGTGAGGGCGCGCAAACGGGCCGCGACCGACGCGATCGGTGGACCCTCCGAGCCGTGGAGGTTCCATGTCGTCACGGTCCATGTACGAGCCACCGTTGTCATCGCCGCCAGTCTTGCCGGTCGTCGTTCACCCACCCGGCGATGTCGTTGGCCGGGGCCGGTCGGCAGGCCTGCGAGACTCGGCCCATGTCACGCGTTGCATTCCTCGGATTGGGCGTCATGGGTGGGCCGATGGCCGGGCACCTCGCCAAGGCCGGCCACGACGTCACCGTCTACAACCGAACCGCAACGAAAGCGTTGGCGTGGGTCGCCCAGCACGGGCACCGCGCGACGCCCACGCCCGCCGAGGCGGCCGAAGGCGCCGAGTTCGTGATGCTGTGCGTCGGCAACGACGCCGACGTGCGTTCCGTCGTGTACGGCGACAACGGAGCGCTCGTCGCGATGGACCCCGGTGCGGTGCTCGTCGACCACACGACCGCGTCCGCCGACCTCGCCCGCGAGCTTTCGACCGCCGCGGCCGAGCGCCAGGTCGGGTTCGTCGACGCGCCTGTGTCGGGCGGGCAGGCCGGCGCCGAGAACGGTGCGCTCACCGTGATGTGTGGCAGCGACGACGAATCGGTGTTCGACGCGGCCCACGCCGTGATCACGGCGTACGCCAGGGCGTGCGAGCGCCTCGGCCCAGCGGGCGCCGGGCAACTCACGAAGATGGTCAATCAGATCTGCATCGCCGGCATCGTGCAGGGGTTGTCGGAGGCGGTGAACTTCGCCCAACACGCCGGGCTCGACGTCGATCAGGTCGTCGACGTGCTCGGCAAGGGCGCCGCCCAGAGCTGGCAGATGGACAACCGGGCGCGCACGATGGCGCGCGGCGAGTTCGAGTTCGGGTTCGCCGTCGAATGGATGCGCAAGGACCTCGGCATCTGTCTCGACGAGGCCGGCCGCAACGGCGCCCGGCTACCGGCCACTGCGCTCGTCGACCAGTTCTACGCCCACGTCGTCGAGCGCGGCGGCCGCCGCTGGGACACCAGCAGCCTGGTTCATCTGTTGCAGAACCCGTAGTCCGCTCAGCGCGAGCTGACGTCGAGCTCCAAGCGCTCGACGCCGCGGATCGTGACCCGGTCACGCCACGTGGGCTCGCCGACGAGCTCGAGCGACGGAAAGCGGCGGATCAGCGACGTGATCGCGATCGACGCCTCGAGGCGCGCCAGCGAGGCGCCGAGGCAGTAGTGGATGCCGGCGCCGAACGCGAGGTGGCGGTTGGCGTTGGGCCGCTCGAGCTGAAGCGAGTGAGGATCGTCGAACACCGCCGGATCGTGGTTGGCGGCGCCGAGCACGGTGAGCACCGACTCGCCGGGCAGCACGTCCACCACGTCGTCGCCGGCGCCGGCGTAGCTCACCGGCACCATCGCAATACGCACGGTGTGCTGCACGGGTCCGTCGTAGCGCAGCAGCTCGTCGACCGCCCGGTCGTCGATGCTCGGGTCGTCGCGCCACAGCGCGAGCTGGTCGCGATGGCGCAACAACGCGAGCACACCGTTACCGATCAGGTTGACGGTGGTCTCGTGGCCGGCGACGTACAGCAGCACGACGAACGAGATCAGCTCGGCGGGGGAGAGCCGTTCGCCGGCGTCCTCGACCGCCAGCAACGCCGAGAGCAGATCGTCGCCCGGGCTCGATCGCCGCTGCTCGACCGTCGTCAGGAGGTATGGGACCAACTGCGCCAACGCCGCCTCGGCGGTGTCCATGTCGTCGAGCGTGGCCGTGGGTTCGAGCGAGGCCGTGATGGCCTGGCTCCAGTCGCGCAGCTCGTCGGCGCGCTCGGTCGGCATGTCGAGCAGCTCGGAGATCACCCGGAACGGCACCGGGAACGCGAGCTCGTCGATCAACTCCATCGAACCGCGTTCGGCCGCCCGGTCGAGCACCACGTCGACCATCGACTGGATGCTCGGTCGTAGCCGCTCGATCGCCGTCGGGGTGAACGCCTGGCTCACGAGACGGCGCAGCCGGGTGTGGTCGGGCGGATCGAGATTGAGGATCGTCTTGGCCCCACGCGCCCGCCGGTCGCGCCGGCGCTTGGTCACCGGATCGTCGCGCTCCAGCGCGTTGGCCTCGACGTCGCGGCTGAACTCGTTGCTGCGCAGCGTGCGCCCCACGTCGTCGTAGCGCGTGATCACCACCGCGCCCCATGGCAGCCGGCACGCCGGCGCCTCGGCGCGCAGGCGGTCGTAGAAGGGGTGCGGATCGCGTCGGAACGCAGGATCGGCCGGATCCCAGACCGGGGCTCCGATGGTGCTCATGTCGCGGCCTGGGGGACGGGGTGCGCCGGGTTCCACTCGTACGGTGCGACGTCGACGCCCGGCCAGATCACCCATTGAGCGCCGTTGACCCGCTCGCGCAGTGCCCGCAGCACCGCGTCGCCGACGTGCTCGGGCGTCATGATCTCGAGTCCGCGCTCCTCGATCCGCTGTTTCAGCTCGGGGGTGAGGATGTTGGTGTCGGTGAAGCCCGGGCAGATCGCGCTGATGCGGGCGTCGTGGCCGGGGTGCATGTCGAGGGCGCCTGCCATCGAGCGGACGAAGCCGACGACGGCGTGCTTGGTCAGTCCGTAGACCGGGTCGAAAGCGATCGGTCCGAGGCCGGCCATCGATGCCGTCACGACGATGTCGGCGCGGCGACCGTCGAGCATCGCCGGCAACAGCGCTCGGGTCCCGAACACGACACCGTCGACGTTCACGGACATGATGCGTCGGTACGCCGCATCGGGCATGCCGACGATGGGGAACGATTCGAGGTCGAACCCCTGCGGCTGTCCCGCTTCGTTGCCGGAGTTCGTCGAGACGCCGGCATTGAGGAAGGCGATGTCGAACGGGCCGCTGGTTGCGACGACCTGATCCCAAGCCGCCGGATCGGCGACGTCGAGTTGCATGAACGTGGCGCCGAGCTCCTCGGCGAGGGAACGGCCACCGTCTTCGTCGATGTCGCCGACGATGACGTCGGCGCCATGTTCGACGAGACGGCGTGCCGTCCCCTTCCCGATGCCGCTCGCTCCCCCCGTCACGAGCGCGCGTCGGCCGTCGAGGTCCATCCCAGAGCTCATCCCGTGATCCCGGCGGTGGGGTCGAGACGGCCGGCGGCTCGATCGTCGGCGAACCGGTCGAGCACCTGGCGCAATTCTTCGGAGTCGGTGGCATCGGCCCACTGGCGGGGCAGCGCCGGGAACTCGTAGCCGTCGATGTCGCGACGTTCGACGGCTGCCTCGCGGCGGGCGAGAGCGGCGTCGATCATCGGTGCCAGGCGCTGCTGCTTGGCGGCCCGCGCGGCTTCGTCGCGGTCGGCGAACTCGGGCAGCACCTCGCGGCCGAACAGCTCGATCGACTCCATGATGTGCTCGTGCTCGTTGCGCCCGGCCTGGAGCACGAAGATCACCTGGTCGACGCCGGCCTCCTCGTAGCGGCGGAGGTACTCGACGGTCTGCTCGGGAGTGCCGATGCAGCCGCGAAGCCCGGTGGTGTCGCCGGCCGCGACCTTGGCGCCGAGGCGCTCCTCCTTCACCGCCCTGGCGACGGCCTCCGGATCGAAGCCTTGGGCGCCGCGGCGCTGCTCGTACTCGGCCCACACGTTCGTGACGCCGGGCCGGTGGGTGCCGAACACGTAGAAGTGGCCGAGGCTGTACCCGAAGAAGTTGGCGCCCTCGGCACCCCGGCGGATCGCCTCGTCCTCGTCGTGGTGGAGCATCATCGGCGACACGCACGCCACCTGCGGGTTGACGGCGAGACCGACCGGCACGCACTTCTCGTCGAGGGTCTGTTCGTACTCGTGCACCCACGTGCGCGCCTCTTCGGGATCGATGAACGCGAACGTCAGCGCACCGATGCCCTTCTCGGCGGCGAGGCGAATCGTCTCGCGCCGGCTGCACGCCAGCCACAGCGGCGGGTGCGGTTTCTGGACCGGCTTGGGCACGACATTGCGCGGGGGCATCTGCACGAACTCACCGTCGACCCCGGTGAACGGCGTCTCGACCATGCACCGGATCGTGGTCTCGAGGCCCTCCAGCCACGCATCGCGCTTGCGGAGCGGGTCGATCTTGAAGCCGGCGAGCTCGGCCTCGCTCGACGACTCACCGCTGCCGAACTCGACGCGGCCGTTCGAGACGAGGTCGAGCATCGACACCCGCTCGGCGGTCCGCGCCGGATGGTTGAACTGGGGGGCGGTGAGGATGATCCCGTGGCCGAGGCGGATCTGCGTCGTGCGCTGGCTGCAGGCGGCGAGGAACACCTCCGGCGCCGAGGAGTGGCTGTACTCCTCCAGGAAGTGGTGCTCGACCTCCCACACGTACTGGATCCCCAGTCGGTCGGCGAGCTCGACCTGCTCGAGCGCGTCATGGATCAACGTCTGCTCGCTCGTGTCGTCCCACGGCCGGCCCATCTGATGCTCGTAGAAGATGCCGAACTGCACCACACGATGTAAACACCCTTGTATACATGTGTCAATGGCTGCGAGACTTGGCGGGATGACGTCGACGTCCACTTCGGATGGCACGACGACCGACGCCGCCCCGGCCGGTGCGGTGACGCGACGCCTGCCGCGGGCCGAACGGCGGGCGCAGCTGTTGACGGCGGCGGCGACCGCTTTCGTGCGCGGCGGTTTCGACGGCACGTCGATGGAGGACGTCGCCGAGCAGGCGGGCGTCACGCGGCTGATCGTCTACCGGATCTTCGCCACCAAGGAGGACCTCTACCGCGCCGTGCTCGAATCGGTGACCGACCGGCTGCGTGACGAGGTGTCGCCGGAGCTGAAGGTCGCCGAGGGTCAGCGCAGCGGGATCGCGGGGGTCCTGCTCCGCATCGCCCGTGAGCAGCCGGACGCGTTCCGCCTGTTGTGGCGCCACGCATCCCACGAACCGACGTTCATGGCCGAGGCGCAGGCCTTCCGCGAGGTGTCGGCCGAGTTCGCCGAGGCCGTCATCCACCCGTATCTCCACGACCGCGACTTCCGGCGCTGGGCAGCGAACAGCGTCGTCGCCCACCTCTACGACGGCGTGTGCGCCTGGCTCGACTCGGGCGACCCCGCCCGCGACGACGAGTTCGCCGACCGCCTCGCCGCCGGCATCCGCGCCCTCGTCACCGCCTGGTCCACCTGAACCCACACCACCGGTTCTGTCTGCTCCAGACTGCCCGTGGCGACGTCTGAAGCAGACAGTTCGGGGGATTCGGTCAGGAACAGGCGGTGGCGACGGCGTCGACGATGCGGTCGACTTGGGCGTCGGTCGTCACGAAGGGTGGGCAGAACGTGCACGTGTCGGTGCCGATCGCGCGGGTGATCACACCGAGCTCGAGCATCCGGTCGCGGACCTGCATCGCGTCCTGGTCGGGACGCAACCCGGTCGCCCACACTGCGCCGTCGCCGCGAACGTGGTCGATCACGCCGTCGGCCGCCAGCGCGGCGAATCCCACGCCGAGTCGGGCGCCCATCCGCTTGGCTTCGTCGATCAGGCCCTCGCGCTCGATGATGTCGAGGTTGACGAGACCGGCGGCGCAGGCCGACGGGTGACCAGAGTAGGTGTAGCCGTGCCGGAGGAGGAACGCCGGATCGGACTCGAGGGCCTCACGCACTGCGGCTCCGACGAACACGCCACCGAGCGGCTGGTAGCCCGACGTCACGGCCTTGGCGAACGTCGTCAGGTCGGGCGTCACGCCGTAGCGGTGGGCGGCGAACCAGGTGCCGAGCCGTCCGAACCCGGTGATCACCTCGTCGAAGATCAAGAGCGCGCCGTGCTGGTCGCACAGCCGGCGGACGTCGTCGAGGTATCCCTCCGACGGCGGGAAGACGCCGCCGGCGCCCTGTACCGGTTCGGTGAGCACGGCCGCCACCTCGTGACCACGTTCGGTCATCAGCACCGACAGCGCCTCGACGTCGTCACCCGGTACCTGCAGCACGTCGGGCACGAGTGGGCCCCACCCGTCGCGGTTGGGAGCGATGCCCTGGGCGCTCGTGCCGCCGAAGTTGGTGCCGTGATAGCCGCGGGCCCGGCTGATGATCAGCGTTCGCTCCGGGTGCCCGGCCATGACGTGGGTGAGGCGGGCGAGCTTCATCGCCGTGTCGATGGCCTCCGAGCCGGATCCACAGAAGAACACCCGGGCGTCGGGGATCGCCGTCAGCGTCACGAGCTTGTCGGCGAGGCGGTCGGCCGGCTCGTTGGTGAACGGATCGAAGCACGAGTAGGCCTCGATGTTGCCGATCTGGTCGGCCACGGCGTCGGCGATCTCGCGCCGGCCGTGCCCGACGGCGCAGTACCACAGGCTCGCCATCGCGTCGATGTACTCGTTGCCGTCACCGTCCCACAGCACCGCTCCCTCGCCCCGCACGATCGAGATGAACTGGCCACGGGTCGGCTTGGCGAACGGATGGAGGAAGGCCGGCGGCGTCGACGTCATAGCCGCCGACCGTACTCCCACGCCTTCCCGTTCTGTCTGCTTGAAACCAAGCCACGGGCAGTCTGAAGCAGACAGAACCGTGGGGCCTTCCGTTCTGTCTGCTTGAAACTAGGTCACGGGCAATCTGAAGCAGACAGAACCGTGGGTCAGAGCCAGCCGCGGCGCTTGAAGTTGCGGTAGAGGGCGAAGCAGGCGACGAGGATCAGCCCGACCGCGCCCGGGTAGCCGAACTGCCAGCCGAGCTCGGGCATGTGGTCGAAGTTCATGCCGTAGATGCCGGCGACCATCGTCGGCACGGAGATGATGGCCACCCAGGCCGAGATCTTGCGCATGTCCTCGTTCTGGCGCATGCCGACCTGGGCGACGTTGACGTGCAGGGCGCTGTCGAGCAGGGCATCGATCGCCTCGATCCGGTCGGAGACGCGCCGGATGTGGTCGTGCACGTTGGCGAAGTACGGGCGGCGATCGGCCGGGATCACGGCGAACGGCGCGGTGGCGATCGAGTCCATCGGGACGCCGAGCGGGATCACCGCCTGGCGGAACTCGAGCACCTCGCGCTTGAGCCGGAAGATCCGCTCTCCATGGGTGGCGCTCGGACCTGAGAACACCTGCGCCTGGATCTCGTCGATGTCGGTCTCGACGCTGGCGGCGGCCGCCTCGTACACGTCGACGACGTGGTCGGCGATCGCGTGCAGCACCTCGGCGGGCCCGATCGCCAACCGCTGCGGTTCGGACTCGAGCTGGCGGCGGATTCCGGCGAGGTCGCAGCCCTGACCGTGGCGGACGGTGATCACGTAATCGATGCCGACGAAGATCAGCACCTCGCCGAGCTCGAACACCTCCTCGTGGTCGACGTACCGCAGCGTCTTGAACACCAGGAGCAGGGAGCTGTCGTACCGCTCGAGCTTCGGGCGCTGATGGGCGTGGACGGCGTCCTCGACGGCCAGCGGGTGCAGCTCGTAGAGCTTGGCGACGTCCTCCAGCTCGAATTCGCTCGGTTCCGACAAGCCGATCCACGTGAAGCGGCCCGGACAGGCGTGTGTCGCGTCGCACGCCTCGCGTGGAGATCGGACATCGTCGAGTCGGACACCGTGCTCGTACACGGCGACATCGACGATCACATGCCAAGTGTTGCACGCAATGCCCGATTCATCTGGCAGGCTCATGGGGTGGGACAACCCCTCGTGCTGTACAGCGCGGCCGATCTCGACTCGCACATGACTCACCCGCATCATCCCGAGCACCAGCGGCGGATCAACGCCGCGCTCGCCGGCGTCGGTGCCGCCGGACTGCTCGACGCCACCGAGTGGCGCGAGGCGCCCGAGGCGAGCGACGAGGAACTTGCACTCGTGCACGACGAGAACTACATCGACGCCGTCCGTCGCTTCTGCGAGTGCGGCGGCGGCAACCTCGATCCCGACACGATGGTGTCGACCGGCTCGTTCGGCACCGCCCGCCGCGCCGCCGGCGGGGTGCTGGCGTCGATCGCCGCATTGCGAGCGGGCGAGTGCGACGTCGCGTTCTCCGCGGCCCGGCCGCCGGGCCATCACGCCCTGCCCGACCGGGCGATGGGGTTCTGCCTGTTCAACAACGCCGCGATCGGGGCCGCGCAGCTGGCCGCCAACGGCGAGCGGGTGGCGATCGTCGACTGGGACGTCCACCACGGCAACGGGACGCAGGACATCTTCTACGACGACCCCCGCGTGCTCTACGTGTCGACCCACGAGTCGCCGATGTACCCGGGGACCGGACGGCTCGCCGAGACCGGGGGCAGTCAGGCGCCGGGGACGACGTTGAACCTGCCGTTCCCCGCCGGCACGCGCGGCGATGTGTACCGGGCCGCGTTCGACGACGTGATCGTCCCGGTGGTCGAGTCGTTCGCCCCCGACTGGTTGATCATCTCCGCCGGCTACGACGCCCACCGCGACGATCCGCTGGCAGGGATCGAGCTGACGTCGGCCGACTATGCCGACTTCGCCCGGCGGTTGGCGGCCCTCGTCCCGACGAGCCGGCTGGTCGTCGTGCTCGAGGGTGGCTACGACCTCGACGCCCTCACGCACTCGGTCGGCACGACGCTCGGCGCGCTGGTCGGCGTCGACTACCGGCCAGAACCGGCGTCGACCGGCGAGATCGGGCTCCCGACCGTTGTCGCGGCCCGCCAGTTGTGGCAGCTCAACTGAGGCGATGATGTGGCGATGACGATGCAGAAACCCACCGTGACCGTGCCCGACAGCGCCCCGCCGGATCAGCTCGAGATCGTCGACGACGTCGTCGGCGACGGCGCCGAAGCGAGTGCCGGCAACACGGTGAGCGTGCACTACGTGGGTGTCGCCTGGTCGACCGGTTCGCAGTTCGACGCCTCGTGGGACCGGATGGAGCCGTTCCGCTTCGGGCTCGGTGGCGGTCAGGTGATCCAGGGTTGGGACGAGGGCGTGGCCGGGATGCGGGTCGGCGGGCGGCGCACGCTCACGATCCCGCCCCACCTCGGCTACGGGAGCCGCGGCGCCGGCGGTGCGATCGCCCCCAACGAGACCCTGATCTTCACGGTCGACTTGCTCGACGTTCAGTGACATCGACTTGCTCGACGTTCAGTGACATCGACTTGCTCGACGTTCAGTGACATCGACTTGCTCGACGTCAGTGACGCGGGTCGCGCATCTACGGCGGGCGGGGTGGGCAGACTCACGGCGGGCGGGTGGGCAGACTCACGGCGGGCGGGTGGGCAGACTCACGGCAACAACAGCTTCACGGCACCGGCCGCCGACAGGACGAGCACGATGCCGAGGAACAGCTGCTGGGGGAGGTGGGGGAACAGCCGTCGGCCGCCGTACGCGCCGAGCACCACCATCGGGACCAGCACCAGGTCGTACGCCAGGCTCTCCCGCGTGAAGAAGTGGCCGCCGGCCGACCATCTACCGAGGGCGATGTAGATCGGCACCTTGGTCACGTTGACGACGAAGTAGAACCAGGCCGACGTCCCGATCATCTCGTGCTTGTCGAGCCCGAGCCGCACGAGGTAGGTGTTCATGATCGGACCGGCGGTGTTCGACACGAACGTCGTGAACCCGCCGGCGGTCCCGTACAGGGCCGTGGCGCCCACGGTCGGCTCGGCCGCCGCGGTGCGGCGGACCGATCGGGTGATCTGGATGACGACCATCGTCAGGACGATCAGCCCGATCGTGACGTCGAGCGGGCGCGTGGCGGTGCCGACGGAGATGAAGAACAGGGCGCCGATCGCGAAGCCGGCCGCAACTGGTGCGAAGAGCGGGCGGAGCAGATCCCACCGCGCGCTCTGGTGGTACCACGCCACCGCGAACAGGTCGGCGGTGAGCAGGATCGGGAGCGTCGTTCCGGCGATCGCCCGGCCGTGCACCACCGTCGCCAGCAACGGTGTGGCGATGATCGCCGCACCTGGCAACGCAGTCTTCGACAGCCCGACGAGGAATGCCGCGAGGGCACCGACCGCCAACCCGGTGATCGTGAACACGGCGGCACCGTAGACCGATCGCGTGAAGTTTCGGCGTTCTCACGACGCCGAAACATCACGAGATCGAAGTTACGGTGACCGGGATGGCCGCCTACTTCATCGTCAACGCTCGCATCACCGACCCGGAGGGGTTGGCGCGCTACCGGGCCGCCGTCCAGCCCTCGTTCCAGGGCCGAGAGGTCAAGATCCTCGTCTCGACCGACGACGCGACGACGATCGAAGGCACGCCGGCGGGGGAGCGGGCGGTCGTGCTCGAGTTCCCCGACCGGGCGGCCGCCCTCGACTGGTACCACTCCGACGTCTACCAAGAGGTGGTCGGGATGCGGCTGGCTGCGACCGAGGGGTTCGCCATACTCGTCGACGGTCGCTGATCGCTCAGTTCACGCGACCGCTCACACCGCGAGGGCTCGGATCGCCGCCAGTTGATCGCTGCCGAGCGACTCGTACACGGCGTACGACGCCACGTTCTCGCGCAGTTGCTCGGGCGTGGTCGCGCCGAACAGCGCGCTGGTGAGGCAGGGATGGGCGAACGCGTAGCAGAACGCCAGCTGCGACGTCGTCACGCCCCACTGGCGCGCCAGGTCGGCGAGCGCCATCGCCACCTGCTTGCCGGCGCTGTACGGCGGGGCGTCGTCGTCGCTCGCCCGGCCGTCGGCGCCGCCGAGGTACTTCCCGGTCAGCGTGCCGCCGGCCAACACGTACGAGGCGACGAGGCCGACGTCGCGGTTCGTCATCACCTCGGTCATCGCCGGGTCGTCGGGGCTCTCGTGCTGCACGAGGCTCAACGCCATCTGGTTGGCGACCGGCGGCGGGGCGCCGATCTCGGCGGCAATGTCGAGTGCCTCGGTGAGCTGTGGCGCCGACCACATCGCCACCGCCCAGTGGCGCGCCATGCCCGCGGCGACGAGCCCCGACGCCGACTCCACGACGTCGCGTACCGGGATCGTGGCGGGCGGCGGTGTCGCGTAGATCAGATCGATGTGGTCGAGCCCCATCCGCCCGAGCGACGCGCCGAGCTCGTCGGCGGCGCTCTGTTCGGGCCAGAACTCCCACCACAGCTTGTTGGCGACGACGACCTCGTCGCGCACCCAGCCACTCGCCCGGAACAGCTCGCCGAAGACCACTTCCGAGTACCCGGTCGGGATGGGTGCGGTGCCGGTCTCGTCGTTGTAGCGGGCGTCGTCGAGGAAGTTGATGCCCTCCTCGCGCGCCGCTCGCATCACCGCCTCGCCCTGGGCACGCGAGATTCGTTCGAACGTGCGCCACGAGCCGAGCGACATCACCGAGACGGGGATCGCTGACGATCCGAGGGGGCGGAACGGGAGCGATGCCATTCGGACCCAGGTTACGTCGGGCGCTACCGTCGGCGCCGATGGAGCTGGGCGTCGTCCTCACCGCGAGCGACATCGGCTTCGACTGGCCGGCGTTGCGCGACTTCTTCCAGGCGATCGACGAGACCGGGTTCTCGTACGTCACCACCAACGACCACGTCGTCGGTGGCCACCCCGACCGGGCGGGCGGCGAGCGCGTCCACACCTACGACGTGCCGATCCACGAGCCGCTCACGCTGCTGTCGTTCATCGCCGCATGCACCCCGCGCCTGGGCGTGGTGACGTCGGTGTTGCTGCTGCCACAGCGCCAGACGGTGCTGGTCGCCAAGCAGGCCGCGGCGCTCGACGTGCTGAGCGGCGGGCGGGTGCGCCTCGGTGTCGGCGTCGGGCGCAACTGGATGGAGTACGAGGCGCTCAACGAGCAGTTCACGAACCGTGGCAAGCGCATCGAGGAGCAGGTCGACGTCCTACGCCGACTGTGGACCGAGGAGCTGGTGACGTTCGAAGGGTCCTGGCACCACCTCGACCGGGTCGGCATCAACCCACTTCCCGTTCAGCGTCCGATCCCGATCTGGATGGGCTCGTTCTTCGGCAACCTCGTCGAATCGGTGCTCGAGCGCGTCGGCCGGGTGGCCGACGGATGGATGCCCCAGTTCCCGCCCGACGATCACCTCGCCGCCGCCCTCGACCGGTTGCGTGGCTACGCCGTGGCCGCCGGACGCGACCCCGCCCAGCTCGGGATCGAGTGCGTCATGCGCGTCCGGGCCGACGACGATCCGCAGAAGTGGCACGACGAGGCGAGCGCCTACCAGGCGCTCGGCGCCACGCATCTGAAGGTGGCGACGACTGGGCGCTTCGCATCACTCGACGATCTACGCGACTGCCTGGTGCGGTGGTACGAGGTCGCGAGGACGGTGTGAGCTGAGCGAGCGCGTATGGTGACCGCCATGCGCGCCGCGAGACTGCACGAGATCGGTGGCACCCTGCAGGTCGACGAGGTCGACGACCCGGTGCCGGCAGACGGCGAGGTCGTCGTCGACATCGCCTACACGTCGGTCAACCCGCTCGACATCTGGATCACGCGCGGCGCCCCCGGTGTCGCCGCCGCCAACCTGCCGTGGACACCCGGGACCGAGGCCAGCGGGCATCTCGACGGCCGTGCCGTGCTGGTGCGCGGCGCCGGGCTCGGCGTGATGCGCCACGGTCTCTACCGCGAGCGGGCGGCGGTCCCGCGTGCGGCTGTCCACGAGCTCCCGGACGGGATCGACCTCGCTCAGGCCGCAGGATTGCCCGTGGTCGGTGTGACCGCATGGCATGCGCTCCACACGTGCGCCAAGGTGACGCCCGACGACCGCGTGCTCGTGATCGGTGCGAGCGGAGGAGTCGGATCGGTCGCGGTCCAGCTGGCGGCTGCGGCAGGTGCCACGGTGTGGGGCCAGACCGGCAACGCCGCCAACGTGGCCGCGATCGCCGAGGACGGCGCCGCCGAGGTGCTGGTGACCGACGCCGCCGGGCTCACCGATGCCGCGTCGGCGTACGCCCCGACCGTCGTCCTCGACCCACTGGGCGGCGACTTTCCCGAGCAGGTCATCACGGCGATGGCCGATCGCGGCCGGCTCGTCGTGTACGGCGCCTCGCTCGATCCCTCGGTGACGATCAACTGGCGACAGATGTACCGCAAGGCGATCAACATCTTGGGCTACTCCGGTCTGATCGGGACGCCCGAAGGCGAGGCGAAGGTCCTCGACGAGCTGTTCGCGGCGATGCTGGCCGGCAACCTGCGGGTGCGACTCGCCGACGTGCTGGCGCTCTCGCAGGCCGCCGAGGCGCACACGATGATCCTCGACCGGCGCGCCGGCGGCAAGCTCGTCCTCGACTGCAGCGTCTGAACGACGACGACGGCATCGGCAGCGCGCCCGGCGCACGTCATCGCGTCGTTCGGAACCGGTACGCCCACAGCGCGAAGCCGAGCGCGATCGTGCAGTAGACGACGAACCCGACGGCCATCGGGGTCACGGTCATGTCGATCTGTGAGTCGATGACCGCCGAGAGCCCGGCGCCGGCGGCGGTCGACATCATCCCCACGACCGCCGATGCGGTGCCCGCCATGTGGCCCATCGGCTCCATCGCCAGCGAAGTGAGCGTCGGGCCGACGAGCGACGTGCTGCAGATCATCGCCACGATGAACACGAACCACACCCACACGCTCGGGCGACCGTCGGTGGCGAGGCAGATCACGAGCTGACCGGCCGACAGCACCACCGTCGCCACGAGTGAACCGATGCCCAGCCGGGTCGCGCCGTGGCGGTCCATCATTCGTGAGCCGGTGTACAGCACGATTCCCATCGCCGCCGCGGCGACGGCGAAGAAGGCCGCGAACTGATCGCCGCGCCCGTAGATCTCGTCGAGGATCGGCTGCGAGCTGCCGAGGAAGCTGTAGAACGCGCCGAACGTGAAACACAACGCGAGCGTGTTGCCGAGCGTCATCGGCGACCTGCACACCGCACCGAACGCCTTGAACGTCGGTCCGAACGCCAGGGGCCGTCGCCGGTCGACCGGCAGCGTCTCGCCGAACCGGTACGACCACACGATCGCGCCGACCGCCATCAGCCCAGGGGCGGCCATCGTGAGCCGCCATCCGCCGATCCGGACGAGCCCCTCACCGATCGTCGGCGCGATCACCGGTGCGATGAGGAACACCGCCATGACGACCGACATCACGCGCGCCATGCGGTTGCCCTCGTAGAGGTCGCGAGCGATCGCCACCCGCAGCACGCCCGATCCGGCCGCGCCGAGCCCCCACACGAACCGGCACAGGAGCAGCACCGTCATCGAGGGGGCGAACGTGGCGCCCGCCGCGCCGAGCACGTACACGATCATCCCGGCCCGCAGCACCGGGCCGCGTCCGAACCGGTCGGAGAACGGGCCGTAGAACAGGTGCCCGAGGGCGGCGCCGATGAAGAACGAGGTGATGATGAGTGAGACGCGGTTGTCGGCGGCGATCAGATCGAAGTGATCGCGGATCTCGTCGAACGCCGGGAGCGCGGTGTCGATGCTGACCGCCATGAGGGCTGACAGGAACGCGAGGTAGACGACGACGTGGCGATCCGACCTCCGCCGCGCATCCGGTGCCTCGGACCGTGACTCGACGACCTCGGCCGTCACGACCGGCGCGATCGCGGTCGGCTGACGTCGACCGAACGGGGGGTCCGGAGCTCCATCCAGCCATCGTGTCGGTTCGTGGTCGGCTGAGACAACTGCAGCGTTCGCCGGTGCGCACGTTCGACCACGCTCGATGGCGCCCGATCGCGGTCGATCACGGTCGATCACGGTCACCACGTCGCCTGCGCCGTCCCGAAGGTCGCCGCGTTCTGCGACGACGAGTCCGGCGGTTGAGGTGAGCGCCCCGGAGTCTGATCTGATCAGGGCATGGTTGCTTCACTCCTCCCTGCACTCGACGGAGCACACGACGATGTGGCCGACGCCGTCTGCTTCGGCGCCGAGACGACGTCGTGGTCGGGCCTCGCCGCTCGCGCCGGAGCCGTCGCGGCGCGGCTGACCGGCGTCGAGACGGTCGCCGTCGAGGCATCCCCGACGCTCGACACGGTCGTGGCGATCGTCGCCGGCCTGCGATCGGGTGTCGTCGTCGTCCCCGTCGCCGGCGACGCCGGACCGATGGAGCGTGAGCACATCCTGCGCGACTCGGGCGCCACGGCGGTGCTCGGCGCGCCGGACTGGCCCGACGTCACGTTGGCGCGGATCGAACTCTCCGCCGGCGCGGGCGGCATGGAACCAGGCGGGAGTTCGACGATTGACCTGTCCGACGCCGCGCCGGCCCTCGTGATGTATACGTCGGGCACGACCGGCCTTCCCAAGGGCGCCGTGTTGAGCCGCGGCGCGATCGCCGCCGACCTCGACGGGCTCGCCGCGGCATGGGAGTGGACCGCGGACGACACGCTCGTGCACGGCCTCCCGCTGTTCCACGTCCACGGCCTGATCCTCGGTGTGCTCGGCCCGCTGCGCGTCGGATCGCGATTGGTGCACACCGGGCGGCCGACGCCGGCGGCGTACGCAGCTGCGCGCGGCACGCTGTACTTCGGGGTCCCGACCGTGTGGTCACGCGTCTGCGCCGAGCCGACGGCCGCCCGCGAGCTGCGCGGCGCTCGGCTGTTGGTGTCGGGCAGCGCGCCGCTGCCGGTCCCGGTGTTCGAGCAGATGGCCGAGCTGACGGGCCAGTCGCCCGTCGAGCGGTACGGGATGACCGAGACGCTCATCACGCTGTCGACGCGGGCGTCGGGCGAGCGCCGAGCCGGGTACGTCGGCATGCCGATCGAAGGAGTCGAGACCCGGTTGGTCGGCGACGACGGCGTGCTCACACCACACGACGGCGAGTCGATCGGCGAGTTGCAGGTGCGCGGTTCGACGCTGTTCTCGAGCTATCTCGGCCAACCCGAAGTGACCGCCCGATCGTTCGACGACGGCTGGTTCGTCACCGGCGACGCGGTCACGATCGGACCCGACGGGTTCCACCGCATCGTCGGGCGCAAGTCGATCGACATCATCAAGTCCGGTGGCTACAAGGTCGGCGCCGGCGAGGTCGAGGCGGCGCTGCTCGCCCATCCGGGTGTGGCGGAGGCGGCGGTGATCGGTGTCGCCGACGACGACCTGGGGCAGCGGATCGTCGGGTTCGTCGTCGGCGACGACGTCGACGGCGCAACGCTCGTCGACTTCGTCGCCGGGTTGCTCTCACACCACAAGCGGCCGCGCGAGGTGCACGTCGTCGACCAGTTGCCGCGCAACGCGATGGGCAAGATCCAAAAGAACCAGCTGGCCCCGTGACCGGCCGCGGTCACCGAACGATCGTCGGGAAATGATCTTCCTGAATGATCGTCCCGAAATGATTCAGGGCGCGACGCAGCGGGTGACGAGCTGGCCGATGCCTTCGATCTCGCTCACGAGCTCGTCACCGGGCTTCAGGAAGATCGGTGGGGTACGGGCGTAGCCGACCCCCGCCGGCGTTCCGGTGAAGATCAGGTCGCCCGCGTACATCGGCAGGATGTTCGAGATGTACTCGATGAGGAACGGCACGTCGAAGATCATCGACGACGTGCGGGCGTCCTGCAGCGTGGTGTCGCCGAGGCGGTCGGAGATGGCGAGGTCGGCCGGGTCTTCGAGCTCGTCGAGCGTCACCAGCCACGGCCCGGTCGGTCCGAAACCGGCGTACGACTTCGCCAGGCCCCATTGCGGGGCGGGACCCTTGCGCTGCAGCGTGCGGTCGGAGATGTCCTGGCCGATCGTGAAGCCCGCCACGTGCGACCACGCCGACGCCGCGGCGACCTTCCACGTCGGGCGGGCGATGACGGTGACCAGCTCGACCTCGTAGTCGGTGGTGTCGACCGGGATCACGACGTCGTGGCGTTGCCCGACGATGCATGCCGGCCACTTCGGGAACACGGTCGGCTCTTCGGGAGCGCTGAACGACCCCTCCGCGGCGTGGGCCCGGTAGTTGAGGCCGATCGCGAACACCTGCCGCGGGCGGGGGACCGGGGCGTCGAGCTTGGCCGGATCGACGTCGCCACCGCCGCTGGCGCCGACCTCGGCGCCCCAGGCCACGAGCTCGTCCCAGCGGTCGAACACGGCCTGCGGTTCGGCGCCGAACTTCCCGGTACTCGCCCGCTCGACGTCGACGGCCGCGCCGTCGAGAAACGTGGTGAGCCGGCCGTCGATGTTCGCGAGTCGCATGACCGGCGACGCTATCGCTGGCGTCACCGCAGCGCGGCGGGCGCGTCGAGGTGGCTCAGTTTGGTGGGATTGCGCTGGGCGTGGATGGCGAGCACACGACCGTCACGAACATCGGCTCCGAACACGAGCCGGTCACCTCCTTCGAGCTCGAACACGACCATCGACTCGCCGTTGACCGTACGGATGTCGAACGACGAGGCCGTGAGCCGCTGGGCCAGGTTGAGCAGGAAGCGCGCCACCCGCTCGGCCCCGACCACCGGCCGCCGGGCGGCCCGACGTTCGGCGCCGCCGTCGCTGAGCAACACCACATCGGTGTCGAGCAGCGCGAGCAAGGCGTCGACGTCGCCGTCGCTCGTCGCCGCCAACAACCGAAGCAGCAGGTCGGGTCCGGCCGCTGACACCTCTGGCGGTCGCGCGGAACGCACCTTGTGGCGAGCTCGGTGGGCGATCTGGCGGCAGTTGTCCTCCGTCTTGCCGACCGCCGCGGCGATCACCCCGAACGGCTCACCGAAAACGTCGGCGAGCAGGAACACGGCGCGTTCGATGCCCGACAATGCGTCGAGCACGACGAGAAAGCCGAGCGTCAGCGACTCGGCGACCTCGGCAGCCGCGGCCGGATCGCCGTCGGCGAGTGCCACCGGCTCGGGCAGCCACGGACCGACGTAGTCCTCCCGGCGACGTGACACGGCGCGGAGGCGGTCGAGCGCCAACCGCGTCGTCGCCGTGGTCAGCCAGGCGGCGGGATTCTCGACAGCATCCCGATCGGTGCCGGACCAGCGGATCCAAGCGTCTTGGACGACATCCTCGGCGTCGGCCAACGACCCCAGCATTCGGTAGGCGAGCCCGAGCAGGCGGGGCCGTTCGATCTCGAACGCTCCGGATCGACGGTCGGGTGGATTCGAGTCCGTCATGCCACCCGGATCCGTCCAGCGGCACCGGCGTGGTGGGCCACGCGCGACCCGGCGACCGCGCCGCTGGCGAGCGCGGCGTCGGCCAGCAGGCCGTCGGGTCCCACCCAGTCACCCGCGACATACACACCGTCGATCCCGACGCTGTCGACGCCGGGGCGTCCGGCGAGGCCGCTGCCGGGCACGGGGACCGCGCTCGACACGATCATGCGGGCGAGGAATCGCTGCTCGATCACATCATCCTCCCTGATCCCGGCGGTGTGGGCCAACGCCCACAGCTCCGATCGGTCGGTGGCCGCATCGCGCGCGCCGTACCGCATGAGGTGGACCAGCGCGCGGCCGGCGGGCGCGAGGTCAGCAGCCGGTGCGTGCGTCGAGAGGTAGAGCGGCTCGCCCACGCCGAACACGACCTTCTTGGGCGGCGGCCGGCGCAGGCCGAGGTCGAGGCAGGCCACCGTCGTCGGTGGGCCGACTGGATCCCAGCCCGGCGGTTCGTGCAACACGGACGCGGCAGCACCCGGACTGCCGAGCGCCAGCACGCCGGCGCCGGCGCTGATGGTCGTGCCGTCGGCCAGCACGACGCGCGTGCCGACGTCTCCCGGGGCGACGAGCAGCACGGGCGCTCCGATCCGTACCTCCGCTCCGGCCTCGCGGGCTGACTGTTGGAGGCCGTCGACCAACACCTGCCAACCGCCGTCGAGGTAGCGCACCCCGTCGCTGATCGCCAGCTGGATCTGGGCGGCGACGGCGTCGGCGCTGATCGCCGTGAGGTCGTCGGCGTAGCTCGCCACGTGGGCGAGTGTGCGGAGGATGGCGGTGGCTCCGGGCCGGAGGTCCAGGCCGGTCAGCCACGCTTCGGCGCTGCGGGTGGCGAGGGTGGCCGGATCGACCGACCGGAGCCCGAACACGAACCGCGCCAGCTGCGCCTTGCCGACCGTGTCGACCAGCGTCGACCGCAAGGCCTTGCCAGCCGAGAACGGCAACGGCGACACCTTGCTGCCGGCGACGCCCCACTGGTCCGTCGACGGCGAGGCGCCGGGTGGTACGCCGACGCCGAGATCGCCGAGGATCCGAGCGGCGTGCCCGCCCAGGTAGAGGGCATGGGCGCCCTGGTTGAAGCGGAACCCGTTCCGTTCGTCCGTACGAGCGCGTCCGCCCGCCGAGTGCCCGTCGACGATCAGGACCCGCCGACCGGCCCGGGCCGCCGTCGCCCCCGCCGCCAGCCCGGCCAATCCGGCACCCACCACCACGACATCAAACGAAGTCTCCATACCATCTCGACGCCGCATCCCCCCCAAACGTGACACCCCTCCCGTTCTGTCTGCCTCAGATGAAGCGTCGGCCCGTCTGAAGCAGACAGTTCCGGGATCACTACGATCGCTCGGGTGAGCGCGATCGATGTCGACTCGCTCGTCGCCATCGACGTGCACACCCACGTCGAGGTGTCGGGTGTCAGCGGGTGCGGCGCGCTGTCGCCAGAGCTCGAGGAGGCCGCCAACGAGTACTTCGGCGTCGTCGATCGGCACCGGCCGGCCGTCGGCGAGATGGCCGAGTATTACCGCCAACGGCAGATGGCCGCCGTCGTGTTCTCCGTCGATTCCCGCACGACGATGGGGGTGCCGCCGGTCCCGATCGACGAGATCGCCGAAGGTGCGGCGGCCAACGCCGACGTGCTGATCGCCTTCGGCACGGTCGATCCGCACATGGGCCGGGCCGCCGTGCAGGAGGTCGAGCGGCAAGCCGACGAGCTCCACGTGAAGGGGTTCAAGTTCCATCCCAACACCCAGGCGTTCCACCCCAACGACCGGATGGCGTACCCGATCTACGAGGCGATCGCCGAGCGCGGCCTGATCTCGCTGTTCCACACCGGACAGACCGGTATCGGGGCCGGCGCCCGCGGTGGCGGTGGGATCAAGCTCAAGTACTCGAACCCGATGGACGTCGACGACGTCGCCGCCGACTTCCCCGACATGCCGATCATCCTCGCTCACCCGTCGTTCCCGTGGCAGGACGAGGCGCTCGCCGTCGCCACCCACAAGCCGCAGGTGTACATCGACCTGTCGGGCTGGTCGCCGAAGTACTTCCCGCCCAACCTTGTGCGCTACGCCAACACGTTGCTCCAGGACAAGGTGTTGTTCGGCTCCGACTTCCCGCTGATCACGCCCGACCGCTGGCTCCGCGACTTCGACACGCTCGAGATCAAGCCCGAGGTCAAGCCCAAGATCCTGAAGACCAACGCGGCCCGACTGCTGGGCCTGATCGCGCCCTGATCCAACGGTTTGTGTCACCGCCACCGGCGATCCTCGCCGAAGTCGGTGACACAAACAGAGGGGATCAGGCGCCCGGGTCGGTCAGCATTCGTTCGACGAGGTCGTAGGGGCGGGTGCGGTCGGAGTAGTTCTTGTGGCCGCCGATCCGGTTGGTCTTGGCGGACGCGAGGTAGTTGCGCTCGTACAGGTCGTTGCGGGCGCCAAGCGCGGAACCGACGAAGTCCCACGCCAGCCGGAACAGCGCCGCGCGCCGTTCGGCGTCGACCTCGTTGGCGCCGTGGAGGAACTCGTCGATCAGCGGCCGCAGCTCGGCGTCGTCGAGCATCGCCCGGCTCGGCGTGGCGAGCAGGTTGTGGCTGCCGATCACGGTGACGATCTCGGCGACGCGTGGGAACCACGTGGCGAGCATCCCCCGCATCGGGTGCAACGGCCGGGCGTCGGGGAACCACACGCCCCCTTCGCGCTCGTAGGCGAGCTCCTCGGCGAGCAGCACCGCGTTGCGGGTGACCTCGACGTAGCCGAGCAGCTCGCCGAGCATCTCCTCGGTGCCCGGCGACGTGTCGTTGACGGCTTCGGCGAGGCGGGACGCGAGCCCGTAGGCGAACTCGAGCTTGGTGAGCGCCCGGATGGTGGTCTGCTGCATGATGTTCGGCCACCAGGCGGTGGGTCCCATCACCGAGTTGTAGACGTCGAGATCGGCGTCGATGAACACCCGCTCGCGTGGCACCTCGACGTCGTCGAAGATCACGAACGCGTCCTGCTCGTCGAAGCGCGACGACAGCGGACGATCGAAGTGCTTGGCGCCGGGAGTCGACACCGGGTCGCGACACAAGAACACGAGGCCGGGCGTGTCGATCGGGATCGAAAAGCTCAGTGCGTACTGGGGCGGGGTACCCGGCGCCAGCGGGTGGCCGGGATACACGGCGATCTCGTCGGCGAACGGCGCGAGCGTGGCCAGGATGCGGGCGCCGCGCACGACGATCCCGTGCTCGGTGTCGCCGGTCTTGTGCAGGGGGACCGGGTTGTCGACGAGGTTGGCGTCGGTCGCCCGGTCGATCGTCGGATGGACGATCGTGTGGGTGAGCGAGATGTCCTCGAGCGCCAGCTGTCGTTGGAACGCGACGAGGTTGGCGTGGCCCTCGACGTTGGTGCGCTCGGGACCCTCCCACCATGAACGCTCGCCGGCGAATCCCGCGAACGTCACGTTCATGTAGTCGGGTGTGCGGCCCATCAGTCCCATCGACGTCTCGGCGATGCGGGCCAGCCCTTCGTGACGGCGCTTCAGGTCGGCCTTCGACCGCGGGATCATGTGGCTGACGTTGACCTGCTCTCCGGTCTCCGCGTCGTCCATCAGGCAGTCCGATTCGCACTCGAACTGCCGGTCGAACACGGCCGCCATCGACCTCGCGGCCTGCGCGAACGCCGGATGGTCGGTGACGTCGCCGACGCGTTCGTCGCCGACCCAGATGTTGGGCCGGCGCGCCGCCAACGCCTTCAGGAACTGATCCCCTGTCCTCGCCCCCACGGCAACCCCTCCCTGCGCGACGCTCGACCGGTCGACCCGGTCGGGCCGGACACACTGTCGCACGGTTGTGTAGCACGCTCGGGCGGTCAGCCGCCGATCGTGAACAAGCAGTACGGGCGACGGATCACGGGCATCGCCACGTTGCGGACCGGCACCCCACCTGGTGTGGTGCCGCATTCGATCCCGCCGTGGGCGTGCCCGTGGAGCGCCAGATCGGCACCGACGCTGTCGATCGCATCGCCGAGCAGATGGCTCCCGAGGAAGGCGTAGATCTCGAGGCGCTCGCCCTGCAACGTCTCGGCGACGGGGGCGTAGTGCGTGAGCGCGATGCGCGTGCGGCAGTCCAAGCCGGCGAGCGCGTCGGCCAACCCGTCGGCCTCCCGGCGCGACCGTTCCACGAAGCTCTTCATCTCGCGCTCGCCGAAGTCGGAGGCGGTTGCCCCGTCGAAGCCACCCCCGAAGCCGATCGCGCCGGCGATTCCGACGCGTTCACCTCGCACCTCGACCACGGTTCCCGAACGATCGAGCACGGTGATCCCGGCGGCCTCGAGGAGCTGGCCGATCTCGTCACCCATGTCGCTGTGCAGATCGTGATTGCCGAGGACGGCGATGACGGGAAGCGCGACCGTGGACAGCTCGTCGATCACCATGTGGACCTCGTCCACCGTGCCGCAGCGCGTCAGGTCACCTGCCAACAGGAGGAGATCGGCCTGCGTCGCTGCGGAAGCGAGGGACGCTCCGATGATGCCGCGCCGATCTGCCCCGACGTGGATGTCGCCGACCGCGGCGACGGTGACGCTCACTCGGGAGCCGAGGTCTCGCCGGCGTCGAGGGAGACACCCAACCCGGCCGGACCGGTGATCTGGTCGTACAGCGCTTGTACGACGCGGTCAGGGACGACGAGGTCGCACGACTGCGCGTAGAGCAGCAGGCTGAGCACGCGACGAGATCCCTGCCGCGCCCTGAACAAGAGGTACTCCCAATCGATCTCGTCGCCGGTGTTGGCGAGGATGCCCAGCGCGTCGTACCAGTGTCGCGGGGTGTCCTCGTCGTGCATCATCGCTTTGATCACCACGAGGTCCTCCCGCGGCGCCACTGGGACATCCACCTCGCGGAACGTGCGGTGCCGAACGCGTCGTTCCATCTCGTCGTCGAAGTACATCCCCGCGGTCTTGAAGATGATGTCGATCTGGACGTCGTCGTGGAACGCCTTGAAGATCCACTTCGGATTGGTCTCCTCGGTCACCATCCCGCCGTCGGCGAGGGCGGCGAGGATCTCCGGCGCATGGTGGGGCCGGCAGAACACGTCGATGTCCTGCGTCCAGCGGGGCCGGCCATACGCCGCCGACGCCACCCCGCCGATGAGTGCCCACGGCAGGCCGGAACGATCGAGTTGGGCGGTCGCCGCCTGCAGGGCCGCGTCGAAGCGCCGCTCGGAATCGAGCACGGTACCGGGATCGATGGAACCGTCCGGCGCGTCGGAGCGGGAATCCGCCCGGGGCTCAGCGCGGGGCTCGGTGTGGGCGTCAGCTGGCATCGATCGTCCTGTTCTCCGGATCGGACGGGTACCCGGGAACGCCGGCCGGCAAACGCGTCGGGCCTGGTCGACAGGCCGCCACTGCGTCCCGTCAGCCGTCGGGCGGGAGGCGTTCGGCTCGGGGGACCGGGAAGTATCGATGGTGGTGCGCGCCGGTGAGCTCGTAGATCGCCGTCCCCACGCTGCCGTCGTCGGTGCGGACGGTCACCTCGTTGAGGCCGCCGCCGAGCTCGCCGTACCGCTGCGCCCACCGGCCGGTTGCCTCGAGCCCGAGCGTCCGCCCGTCCTCGAGCACGAGCTCGACGCGTCCCGCGATGCCGGTGACATCGATGCCGTCCCGCTCATAGCTGACCTCGTCACCGACGGCGTTGATCCACCGCAGGTCGTGCCGCACGTCGATGACCGCGATCGGATCGGAGCCGTCGGCCGGGGCGAAGCAGCCGTCGGTGTAGACGCGCGCGCCGTTTGCGTACTCCCAGTGCCAGAGCGCGGCCATGCCCTCGGGCAGTTGCACGGCCAGCCACATCCACATCGGGACGCGGGCATGGTTGCGGATGCCCCAGGAGTGGTCGCGCTGGCCCCACCAGTCGTCGACGACGTACGTCGTCCCGTCGTGGGTGAACGTGCCGGTGAACGTCCCCGACTGCACCATGTGGCTCTGATCCCAGATCAGCTCGTGACCGGCGCGCATCGTGCCGCGCCGCAGCCCGCAGGCCGCGGTGCGGGCGTGGAACGTGATATCGAGGGCGACCGGCGCCTCGGCGACGTCGTCGACGTGGAGGTGAACGGTGCGGAACGGCTCGGCGATGTCGATGCGTACCGGGCCGACGGCCATCGTGTGCGGGTCACCGCCGTACGGTCGGACGTGGTGGGCGATGGTCGGGGTGTCGCCGATCCGGCCCAGCTGCAGGCTGTCCATCTCCTGACGAGCCGGGAAATGGGCGAGCGTCAGGATGACGACGTCGCCGAGCCCGTCGCGCGGGTGGAGGATGAAGAACAGGCTCTCGCGCCAGTGTTCGTGGAACGTCGCCACGTTGGGCAGCGGTTCGGGGATCTGATGCACGAAGAGCTCGTCCATCGCCGTCAGCCGGATCATGGTGTGAGCGCCTCCTCGAGGTCGGCCTGCAGGTCGTCGACGTCCTCGATGCCGACCGAGAGTCGCAGCAAGGTCGCGGGCAAGTGGGTCTGTCCGGCGAGCTTGGCGCGCCGCTCGATCGTCGACTCGACGCCGCCGAGGCTGGTGGCCGGTCGGATGACCCGCACGGCGCTGCAGACGTCGTCGGCGTCGGCGGCCGATCCGTCGATCTCGAACGAGATCACGGCGCCGAACCCGATGCGGTCGTCCGACGCCGGATCCGGCATCGCCGGGTAGCGGACGGTGTGGACCCGAGGATGGGCGCGGAGGAACTCGACGAGTCGTCGAGCGTTGTCCTGGGACCGTTCGAAACGGAGCGGGAGCGTCCGCATCCCGCGCAAGGCGAGGAACATCTCGAGCGCGCCAGGCGTCGCTCCGTGCAGCTGCCGATGCCCGCGGAGACGCCCTTCCACCGCGGTGTCCCGAGTGATCGCGACGCCCGCGAGGAGGTCGGCGTGCCCGCCGATGTACTTCGTGGCGCTGTGCACGACGGCGTCGGCGCCGAGCCGGAGCGGTTGTTGGAGGATCGGCGTGGCGAACGTGTTGTCGACGGCGACGAACGCGCCGGCGTCCTTGGCGGCAGGGATGACAGTTGCGAGGTCGGTGACCTCGAGGAGCGGGTTCGACGGCGATTCGAGCCAGACCAGGTCGGCGTCGTTCGACGCGTCGATCCACGCCGACGTGTCGGCGACGGGCACCCGTGTGACGTTCCACGCCAGTCGCTGCTCGGCGTCGCGCAGCCACGTGCCGACCCCGGTATAGACGTCGTCGGGAGCGACGACCTTCGATCCCGGCCCGAACCCGGACAGGACCGCACTGATGGCGGCCATGCCCGACGAGAACGCAACGGCGGCGCCACCTTCGAGCGATCCGATCGCGGCTTCGAACGCGATCCACGTCGACGTCCCGTCGTCGCGGCTGTACTCCGGCCCGTCACCTGCAGGCGCGGCGAGGAAGTTCGAGGCGAGAACGATCGGGACGTTGAGTGGGTCGCCGGCGGAGCCGGGTCCCCGCCCCGCAGTCACCGCACGTGTCGCCACAGCCAGTTCTCGATGCACCATGCGCTGCACTATGCCCGATCGTCCGACGGCAGACCGTTCTGGGCTGCTGGATTTTTCGACACCCGCAGGCGATGGCAGCCCAGAACGTGAGCGGGAGTCGATCGCTGGGCGTCACGCACCGATCAGGCGCTCGGATTCGAGGTCGAGGAGTTGGCGGCCGTGGCGGTTGACCATCGCCATGAACATGTCGTCACCGCGGTCGGTCCTCCCGACGAGCATCGAGGCGATGATGCCCATCAGCAGGCCGTCGAAGCCGTGCAGGCGGTAACCACGCCAGCAGTCGTCCCAGGTGATGTCCCCTCCGGCGGCAGTGAGGGCGGCGTGGTACTCGCGAACGAGTGCCGCTTCGTTCGCCCGGCGATCGTCGGGTTGAAGGGCGGAACCGATGAAGTAGGCGACGTCCGACATCGCCGGGCCGAGGCGCACCGTCTGCCAGTCGAGCACGGCCACCCGCGGGCCGCCGAACATCAAGTTGTCGAGCCGGAAGTCGCCGTGCACGACCGTCCACGGCATCGGCCGGTGAGCGAGGTATCGGTCGAGGGTGGCGACGAAGCGCTGCGCGAGGGCGGCGACGTCGGGCTCCACGCGGTCGCCGTACCGTTCGACGAAGCCGGGATACAGCATCTGGACGAGCATGTTGAAGCCGGCGGCGGATTCGGCGTCGGGCCGGCCGAGCCATTCGAGCCCGAGCAGTGCCGGATCACCCCAGCGCGGCGCGTGGAGGGCGGCCAGCTCGGGGATCACCGACGCCGCCTCGTCGACCGTGCACCCGGCGATCTGGTCGCCGGCCCGCGCCGGCGCCAGGTCCTCGAGCACCACGACGTAGTTGCCGGTCACGTCGTCGAAACGGGCGTGGTGACAGGCCGGCCTGCACACCGACAACGTGTCGGCGAGCTCGCGATAGAACGTCGCTTCGAGCAGGTAGGTACGTGTCGCTGCGGCCGCGACGCGGCTGGTCTCCTCGGCCGCCGGGACCTTGGCGACGACCGACGGCGGCGCGCCCGTGGCGCGGTCCCACGTGAGCGAGAGGCGCAAGCTGTCGGCGACCATGCCATTTCCGATCCGTCGTTGCTCGACCTCCACGACCCGCGCCCCGCCGGCGATCGGGGCGAGGGCGGCCGACAGCCAGGCGGCATCCACATCGTCGGCCCCACGGGGCACCATCAACTCGCTCACGTCGCTGCCCCTGGCCCCGATCCTGCGGTGACGATACCCCCGGCGATCGTTGCCCGATCGGGCAGCGATGGACACCCGTTTCTCGCTGGTCGATCGATGTCGAGCCGCGTACGCTCATGGCACGTCAACTTCCGTACACCGCCGATCGACGCGGGCGCGATTGGTCGTGCTCGGGAGTGCCCTCGCCGCGCTCGTCGTCGCCGCCGTGACGAGCACTGATCTCCCGGGCGGAGGGGGCACGGCAAAGGCGCAAGCCAACGAACCGGCGGAGGAGATCTCACGCCAGCAGGGCGGCGGCGGTCCGTGGACCGGCTTCAACACCGACGCCTCGATCTCGGCCGACGGCAGGTTCGTCGTGTTCAACGCCAGCCCCGCGGGTGCTCCCGACTTCGTGACGATCCGCGACCGAATCGGCGATACGACGTCGGCCGTTCCGTACCCCACATTCCCACCCACCGTCGCCGACAGCCAGAACCCCACGATCAGCGACGACGGGTGCGTGATCGCGTTCTCGGCCAACGTGGTCAACGGGGAGTTCGGTGGCTATCAGTGGGTCGTGCACGACCGGTGCAACGGCGTCTCGACCGTCGTCTCGTACCAGTACTCGCCCAACCCCTTCCCGCGTCCAGCGGTGTCGGCCGATGGCTCGGTGGTCGCCTGGTCCGATGGTTACAACGTGTACGTGTACGAGCGGGCCGGGAACAACTACGCGTTGATCGCCACGGTCCTGCCTCCGCCTGGCTCGGTGCTGCTCAACGTTGTCGGCGGCGACGTGTCGATGTCCGACGACGGACGCGTCATCGCGTTCACCGCCGGTCGTCCGGGCGGCCAGTACAACCCGACACCGTCGAACGTCGGAGTCTGGATCCGCGGCACTCCGTCGACGACCCAGATCATCTCGCGCACCGCGGCCGGCGGTCCGAGCACCGGCAATTCGTACGGTCCGTCGATCTCCGGCGACGGCAACATCGTCGCGTTCTATTCCTTCGCGAGCGATCTGGCGGTGGGACCGCAGCCGGCCGGCCAGTACTTCGTGGCGATGTTCGATCGCTCGACATCCACGATGCGGCTCGTCGCCAACGACGCCAGTGACCCCGCCATCAGCCGCGACGGTCGTCACATCGCCTACAACCTCGACGTCGGCGAGATCGGCGACGTCTACGTCGCCACGTCGACGTCGCCGCAACCGTTCGCCACGGCCGCCACCGATCTCGTGTCGTACTCCACGGCCGGGCCACCGAACACGACGTTCGGATCGGCGTCGGGCCCGGCGATCTCCGATCGCGGCCGATGGGTCGCGTTCCACTCGTACGCCGGCGATCTGCTCAGTGACGAGCCGGCGTTCTTCGATGGATGGCACGTCTACGCCCGGCAACGACGACCGGTGCTGGCGGTCAGCCCGATCGACTACGGGATCGTGCAGGTCGGCAACACGTTCGATCTCCCCTCGACCGTGACGAACCAGGGTCTGAGCGGATTCGTGATCACGTCGATCGCCGCCAGCGGAGGTTTCACGGTGATCGGTGAGAACTGCCCGGACGTGCTCGACCGCGGTCAATCGTGCACGGTGACGGTGCGCTACAGCCCCGCCGCGCCCGTGCTCAGCACCGGTCAGTTGACCGTGCGCGACGACACCTATGCGCCGGTGCCGTTGGCGTACTCGGGTGCGCTCCGAGGCACCGGGTCATCGGTCGCGGTGACGACCACGCTGCCGACGGTAGTGGTCACGACCACCACCTCGCCGGGCGTTCCGACACCACTCGCCTTGGCGATCGACCCCGCCGCGGTCGCGTTCGAGGCGCAGACGGTCGGCGTCGCGTCGGCCACCCAGGTCGCGCGGGTACGGAATGCGGGGACGAGCTCCAACACGGTGAGCGGGGTGGTGATCGGTGGAACCCACGCGGCCGATTTCGCCATCGTGTCGACCAACTGCGTGGGCGCCGTGCTCGCTGCCGGGGCGACGTGCGATGTGGAACTGGGCTTCACGCCGACAGACGCCGGCGCCCGGACCGCCCAGCTCACCGCCACCGGCCAGGGTGGCTCCTCAGCGGCGGCGACGCTGACCGGGACGGCGCTCTACGCGCCCACGCTCGAGGCGTTCCCGCCCGTCGCAGCACCCGGCCAGGTGACCACCCTCATCGGCGACGGGTTCCCACCCTCGACCCCCATCGAGCTGGTGTGGGAGGCCGGGCCCGAGGTGTTCTCGATCACGAGCGACGCGACGGGCGCGTTCAAGCTCCCGGTGCTCATCCTGGTGAACACCCTGCTCGGACCGCGGATCGTGTCGGCGGTGGCACAACCGGGCCTGTTCGAGCAGGTCGACACCGATCTCCTGATCGTCGCCGGCACGATCCAGCCGCAGGGAACGGGCGGGTTCGTTCAGCTCGTCACCAACCACGTCTCGCGCGGCTAGCGCCGACCTACGGCTCGACCTCGCGCTGGAACCCGGCGAACGAGGCGCTCGCGCCACACTGCCCGGCACCGGGTCCCGGCACCGTGCAGATCACCTCGAGATCGACCGTGGCCCCCGGCCCGAACTGGTAGGGCGACACGAAGTGGAAGTCGAGGTCGCGGTAGTTGGCGAGCTGGGTCTCGAACAATGTCGTGCCCGACCGCTTGATGCGGAGGTCGCCCGTGGCACCGGTGGGGTTCTGGAGCACGATGTCGGTGATCGACAGCACCTGCCCCGGCGGCACCGTGAACGAGGTCAGTCCCGTCGCCAGCGGATCGACGACGAGCGCGAGACGGAAGTCGATCGGCTGCCCGAGCGGTGACAGGTCGGCCGACCCGCCGGCGACCGTCGTGGCGGTGACGATCGATGTCGTCGTCGGGCCGGTGTCGGGCGCGGCCGTCGTCGACGTGACCTCGCCCCCGGCCGCTTCTGTGGTCGCCGGCGCCAGCGCCACCGCCAGGCTCCTCACCGCCGCCGGGCTCCTCACCGCCGCCCGGCGCTTCGGGGATGCCGGCGGCGTCGAGCCGATCGTCGATCGCCGCCACCTCGTCGGCCACGACCTCCTCCGCCGAGTCGCGTGCGGTCGATTCGATCGACGGTTCGAGCAGCGTCTTCCAGAGCACGAACAGCAACAGGAGGAGGACGAGGAGCGCGAGCACGGCCTTCCAGAACCACCGCGGCGAGCCGCGGTTGCTGGAGCAGCGCACCGTCGGTCGTGACGGGATCGTGGCCGTCCTCGGCGGCGACGATCTGGAACGGCAGACGCTTGGGCTGGCCGCGCCAGAAGCGCTGCTTGGGGCGCACCTTGACGGTCGTGAACCCGGCCGCGCCCGGCTCGACGGTGAGCACCGACGGGTCGATCTCGAAGCGCAGCTGATCCTCGGGGTCGAGGGCGACGAAGGCCGGGCGGATCGGTGCGTTGCCGTGGTTGTCGACGGCGAGCTCGTGGCGGCCCTGACGGCTGCTCGACGACAGCGTCGGCAGCAGCTCGAGGCGCCGGTCGTCGAACGCCGCCACGTCGAGCACGCCTTCTTCGACGATCGAGCCGACCGGGTCCTCGCGCGACGAGCACGCGGATCGCGAACGGCGTCGCCCCCTGACGCGTCGTCGACGCTCGCGGCGCGTCGATCGACACGACGACGGTCTCCTCGGCTGCCGGGAACAGCGAGATCTCCGCCGGCGTGACGGTGATCCAGTCGGCGCCCTCGCCGATCGCCTCGAACGTGAACTGGTCGACCACGCTTCCGGTGTTGCGCACGCGGAGCCGGGTCTCGGTGTGTTCGCCGGGGATGACGTTGAGTTGTGACTGTTCTAACGACGCGGAGGCACCCATGCGCGCAGACGGTAATCGTTGACCGAATGCCCTTTCGCCGAGAAGTCGGGCCGCATTCGTTGCCCGTTGAGGCGATGTTGAGTGCGCGTTGAGGCCGCTCGTGCATTCTGCGTGACATGACAAGGCGGATTCCGACGTTCGTGTACGGCGATGACCCGATCTCGGAGGCCGGCGTCGCGGCACAACTCCGCGGCCGACCAGAGGTGCAGATCCTCGACGGTCCGTTCATCGAGGAAGCCGAGGTGGCTGTCGTCGTCGTCGAGGCGATCGACGAGACGGCCGCCCGCACCGTCCGCGCCGTGCAGCGCAACCAATGCCCGCGCGTCGTGCTCGTCGCCAACCATCTCGACGACGCCTCGCTGTTGCAGGCCGTCGAATGCGGAGCGTCGGCGATGCTCAGACGCCGGGAGGCGAGCCCCGAGGTCCTGGCCGCGGCGGTGACGTCGGCGGCCAAGGGCGACGGCACGCTCGCGCCGGACCTGCTCGGCCGGCTGCTCGAGCAGATGAGCCGCCTCCAGCGCGACGTCCTGGCACCGCGGGGTTTCGGCCCGGCGGGACTGTCGGACCGCGAGGTCGAGGTGCTGCGGCACCTGGCCGACGGATGCGACACGTCGGAGATCGCGCAGACGATGGCGTACAGCGAACGCACGATCAAGAACATCATCCACGAGGTGACGCGGCGCCTGAACCTGCGCAACCGGTCCCACGCCGTCGCCTACGCGGTCAAGGCCGGGTTGATCTGATCCCCGCGCGGTGAACAGAGGGAGCGACACATGATCCACGACGTCGACGCCACGTTGCGGGCTCTCATCGAGCGCGACGTGCTGAACGGTCCGGGTGTCGAGCTCAGCTTCGACGCTCCGACGAAGGAGTGGGCCGCCAAGCTCGCGCTGCCGACGATCAACGTCTTCCTGTTCGACATCCGCGAGGATCCGACGCGGCGCGACGTGTTCTTCGAGGAGGTGCGCGACGAGGGTGGCCGGGTCGTCGAGCGGCGCCAGCCACCTCGCCGGATGCGCCTGGCGTACCTGCTGTCGGCCTGGACCAAGCGGGCCGAGGACGAGCACCGCCTGCTCTCGGCGCTGCTCGGGTGCTTCCTGGCGGCCGATGTCCTGCCGACCGACCTGCTCGTCGGTTCGCTCGCCACCGTCGGCCGGCCGGTGATCACGCAGACGGCGATCTCGACCGAGGGCGCCGACCAGTTCTCCGAGGTCTGGGGCGCGCTCGGTGGCGAGCTCCGGCCGTCGATCCACTTGGCGGTGATCGCACCGTTCGACGTGTCGCGGTCGATGCCCGTCGGGCCACCGGTCACGGAGACACCGCGCATCTCGGTGGTGCGTCCCGACGACGTCATCGAAGCGGCTCCACGCCCCAAGGGCGGTCGTGGCCGGCGCGCCGAGCCGGCGGCCGAGGCCGCGCCCGTGCCGGCGCTGCCCGACGAGGTCGTGCGCGCCGGTGCCGACGACGAGCCGGGCCGGGTCTTCCGGGTCCGGGCGATGCCGGAACGCCGATGACCGCCAGGTCACGATGAACGCCGGCGCGCCGAACGGTCGCGGGGTACGGGCGGCGACGCTCGCCCGGTTGGCGGTGCTCGGAGGACCGCGTGCGCGCCGCCGTCGCCGGCGGACAACTCGCCGATCCGACGACGGTCGATGCGCTGCGCGGACTGGTGGTGACCGATCAACAGGCGATGCGGATCGCCAGCAACGGTCCCTCGGCGCCACTGGCGGCAGGTTCATTGGGACAGCTCGCCGGCTCACCGTTGGAGGATCTGGCCGGGCGACTGGGCCTCGACCCCGTCGACCTCGACCTGCTCCTGATCGCCGCCGCACCCGATCTCGACCCGCGCTACGAGCAGCTGTTCGGCTACCTGCACGACGACGTCACGCAACGCCGGGCGTCGATCGGGCTGTCGCTGCGCCTGACCGGTCATGAACTCACCGATGTCGCCGCCCGGCGACGCTTCGCCACGGACTCACCACTGCGCCGCGCCGGTCTGGTCGATGTCGTCGACGAGGGCCGGCCGTTCCTGACCAGGCCGCTCCGCGTGCCCGATCGGATCGTCACCGCCTTGCTGGACGACGAACACGATCGGTCGGGCGCGGCGCGTGTCGCGCACGGTCTGACGATCACGGTCGAGCCGATGATGGAGACGATGCCGTGGATCACGAGCCTCGCCACGTCAATCGCGGCCGGGATCTCGTTCGTCCACGTCGAGGATCGTCCCGAGCTGACGGCGGTGGCAATGGCGGTGTCGGCGGTGGTCCTCGCCAAGGGTGTGGCGGTGGTCGTCGAGCTCTCCGAGGGCGGTGACCCGGTCGCCGCCGTCGAGGCCGCCCGCCGCGAGGCGATGCTCACGGGCGGCGGGCTGGTGATCGACCACGTGAACGTGCTCGTCGACGCCGGCGCCAACACGCTCGACCAGCTCGTCGGTGCGCCGTTCCCGGTGGTCGTCGTCGGACGCGGTCGGTGGCGCCCGGAGTGGTCACGGCACGTTCCGCTCGCGCTCGTCGCACCATCGCTCGACGAGGTCGAGCGCGATGCCTGCTGGCGGCGGGCGCTCGACGGTGAGCTTCGGCGACGCGGCGGCGATCACGTCGGCGTTCCGGCTCGGCCCACAGCGCATCGAACGCGCCGCCGCCGCGGCCCGGCTGGCGGCGCGCCACCGGGGAAGCCCACTCGAGGCCGCCGACATCCACGCCGGCGCCCGGCTGCAGAACGCGGCCGGGCTGCAACGCCTCGCCCGGCGCATCGAACCCGTCGCCGGCTGGTCGGATCTCGTTGTGACGGCGCAGGTGTCGGCGGCCCTCCACGAGGTCACGGCGCGCGTGCGACATCGGGCGTTGGTGCTCGACGGCTGGCAGCTGCGCCGCGGCGGCGGCCGCGGTGACGGTCTGACGGCGATGTTCTCGGGACCGAGTGGCACCGGCAAGACGCTCGCGGCCGAGGTCATCGCCCGCGAGCTGGGTGTCGACCTGCACACGGTGGACCTGGCGACCGTCGTCGACAAGTACATCGGTGAGACCGAGAAGAACCTCGATCGGATCTTCGACGAGGCCGAGCAGGTCAACACGGTGCTGTTCTTCGACGAGGCCGACGCCTTGTTCGGCAAGCGCAGCGAGGTCCGCGACGCGCGCGACCGCTACGCCAACGTCGAAGTCGCGTACCTGTTGCAGCGGATGGAGCGCTTCGACGGCTTGGCGATCCTCGCCACCAACCTGCGCCTGAACATCGACGACGCGTTCGCCAGACGCCTCGACGTCACCGTCGACTTCCCCAAGCCGAAAGCGGCCGAGCGGCTGCGCCTGTGGGTGCATCTGATCGGCCGCCGGCTCCCACTCGACGACACCGTCGACCTGCCGTTCCTCGCCGAGTCGTTCGACATCGCCGGAGGCAGCATCCGCAACGTCGTGGTCACGGCAGCGTTCCTGGCCGCCGAAGCGGGTCGCGACGCGACCATGACCGACTTCGTCCGTGGCGTCGCCCGTGAGTACAACAAGCTCGGCCTGCTGTGCCTCGAGCACGAGTTCGGCCCATGGTTCGGATCTATTGATGCGTCGTTCTATTTGGCGTCCGGCGAAGCGGCTGACGCCGCCGCCGGACGAACCGGGTCTTCGATTCTGAACGACGCGGTCCGGTCATGACGTCATTGGTGCGTCCGGCGAAGCGGCTGGCGCCGCCGCCGGACGAACCGGGTCTTCACCTCTGAACGACGCGGTTCGGGCATGACGTTGCGTCCTGTGCGGTTCTGCCCGTTCGGGTAACTGGTCGTTCCCTTCCGACGGTCCTCGCAGCCGGGCGGCCGTCGGGTGCGTGCGTCACGCTCGCGACAACGCTCAACAAGGAGGACGTGCATGCCCCAATACCTGTCGCCCGGGGTCTACGTGGAAGAGGTCGAGGCGGGCTCCCGCCCGATCGAGGGCGTCGCCACATCGGTGGCGGCGTTCGTCGGCCTGGCCAAGTTCGGACCGGTGAACACCCCGACCCTCGTCACCAACTGGACCCAGTACGTGCAGACGTTCGGTGACTTCATGGACGGCTCGTACCTCGCCCACGCCGTGTACGGCTACTTCAACAACGGCGGCGGCTCGGCCTACATCGTCCGCGTCGGTGCCAGCAGCAACGGCGA
The DNA here is from genome assembly GCA_963776935.1 of Ilumatobacteraceae bacterium. Classification (GTDB taxonomy): domain Bacteria; phylum Actinomycetota; class Acidimicrobiia; order Acidimicrobiales; family Ilumatobacteraceae; genus JALOLG01. Next base: position 144,757 of record CAVZOP010000009.1, read on the forward strand.
CGGCGCCGACGCGTCGCAGCTCGTGCCGGCACGCGCCGAGCTTCCGAGCGGCGGCGATGCCGAAGTCGCCGGGTACGTGGTGTCGGCGAAGGAGAGCGGTGGCGCCGGCAACGGTCTGACGGTCGAGGTCCACGACGCGTCGGAGGGCGGCGAGGACGGCGAGGCGTTCAGGCTCGTCGTCAAGCGTGGCGACCAGGAGCTCGAGAACTTCGACAACCTCGTCACCGGGCGTGGCCGCCAGAACGTGGCGACGATCGTCAACGCCAACTCGAACCTGATCCAGCTCGAGGAGACCTCGGTCAGGGGTGCGATCCAGCGCCGCCCACCGACCGGCACCTCGGTCAGCCTGTCGGGTGGGGGCGAGGCGGCGACGCTGCCCGCCCGGCTGTCGCCCGACGACTACGTCGGCGACTCGGCCGATCGCACCGGCTTCGGCGGCCTCGAGGCCGTCGAGGAGATCACGATGCTGTCGGTGCCCGACCTGATGGCCGCCTACCAGCAGCGCCTGATCGACCTCGAGGGCGTGCAGGCGGTGCAACTGGCGATGATCTCGCACTGCGAGCTGATGGGTGACCGGCTGGCCATCCTCGACCCGCCGCCGGGCCTCAACGCCCAGCAGATCAAGGAGTGGCGGGTCGACAAGGTCGGCTACGACTCGAAGCAGGCCGCTCTGTACTGGCCGTGGTTCAAGGTGTTCGACCCGGCGACCGGTCAGAACGTGTTCGTGCCGCCGTCGGGGCACATGGCCGGGATCTGGGCCCGCAGCGACGCGACCCGCGGCGTCCACAAGGCACCGGCCAACGAGGTCGTGCGCGGCGCGATCCAGCTCGAGACGAACATCACCCGCAGCGAGCACGATCTGCTCAACCCGAACGGCATCAACGCGATCCGCTCGTTCCCGGGTCGTGGGATCCGGGTGTGGGGTGCGCGCACCCTGTCATCGGACCCGGCGTGGCGCTACATCAACGTCCGGCGCCTGTTCAACTACCTCGAGGAATCGATCATGGGCGGCACCCAGTGGGTCGTGTTCGAGCCCAACGACTACGACCTGTGGCAGCGGATCCGCCGCACCATCTCCGCCTTCCTCGTCCGCCAGTGGCGCGACGGCGCGTTGTTCGGCGCGACGCCCGGCGAGGCGTTCTACGTCAAGTGCGACGACGAGACCAACCCGGCCGAGTTCATCGACGCCGGCCAGGTCACGTGTGAGATCGGCGTTGCCCCGGTGAAGCCGGCCGAGTTCGTCGTGTTCCGCCTGGCCCAGTTCTCGGGCGGGGCGGCGCTCACCGAATGATCGCAGGCGATCCCCGACAGACCCAACCGAACCCAAAGAACGACAAGCCCAAGGAACGACGAACAAGGAGCGCATGAGACATGCCAATCGGTGAAGACGCCATAGCTGGCTACACGTTCAAGATCGAGATCGACGGCCAGGTCATCGCCCAGTTCAAGGAGGTGTCGGGCCTGTCGGCGGAGGTCCAGGTCATCGAGCACCGCGAGAACAACATCTCCGGCAAGGAAGTGATCAAGAAGCTGCCGGGCCAGAAGAAGTGGGGCGACATCGTCCTGAAGCGCGGCAAGACCGACAACAAGATCATCTGGGAGTGGCACAAGTCGGTCATGGAGGGCAAGATCGACGAGGCCCGCAAGAACGGGTCGATCGTGCTGTTCGACTACTCGGGCGGTGAGATCTCCCGGTACAACTTCACCAACGGGTGGCCGTCGAAGGCCTCGATCGGGAGCCTCCAGGCCGGCGGCAACGACGTGCTGATGGAAGAGGTCACGATCGTCCACGAGGGCCTCGAGCTGGCGTGAGCGTGAGCGCCGCGACGATCGACATGTCGGCCTCGCAGGCGGTCTCGGATTCGGCGAGCGGCCTCCAGACCGAGTACCCGTTCGTGCTGCCGCGCGGCTTCGTCGACGATGCCGGCAGGTTGCACCGCGACGGCGTGATGCGTCTCGCCACCGCGCGCGACGAGATCCTGCCGCTGCGCGATCCGCGGGTGCGCGAGAACGAGGCCTACCTGTCGGTGGTGCTCCTCTCGCGCGTCCTGGTGCGACTCGGGACGATCACCGACGTGCACGCCGGGATCGTCGAGCGGCTGTTCGCGGCCGACCTGGCGTTCCTCCAGGACCTGTACCGGCGGATCAACCAGGAGGGTCACACGCTGGCCGCCGTCACCTGCCCGTCCTGCGGGCACGACTTCCAGGTGGATGTCGCCGGTGATGCCCCGGGGGAATCGTGACGTACGCAGCCAGCCGCCTGTACCAGGAGGTTGCGTACGTCGCCTACCACTTCCACTGGGACCTCGATCGGATCCTCGACCTCGAGCACCCGCTGCGCCAGCGCTTCGTCGACGAGATCGGCTCGATCAACCAGCAGATCACGGCCGGGGGGTGACAGGTGTCGGCGTGGTGGCCCTTCGGGCGTCGGAAGCGGGACACGCCCGCGCCGAGCGACGATCCGCGGCCTGAGCACGCCACGCCGAGGGCCGCCGCGCCCACCCCGCCGATCGACGCCTGGCGCGACCTTCCACCGCTGCGTCCGAGCGCACCATCGATCGAGCTGACGGCACCGGTGCAACGCCTGGCGGAGACGATGACATCGACCCAACACACCGGTGTCACCCAGGACGAGCTCGGACACACGCGTGCTGCCGACGGGCCGGCCGGCACCGTGGCCGGGTTGCTGAAGCCGCGTGGCGCGGCGCACCGCGAGCGCGCCGGCGGTGGGACGCTGGTCTATGCCGCACCCGCGCCCGAGCCGGTCGCCGGCGCACTGGCGGTGCCGTTGCGCCGAGGTCCCGCGGCGACGACGTCCGACCCCCGCTCGGAACCGGTCGCCGCGGCGGTGAGCGCCGACACGCCGGCACCGCAGCATCCGCCCGGGGCCGCATCCCGTGCCGACGGAGCTCGATCAGCGGTGGCACCGTCGCCGTCGACCTCGACATCGATCTCGACGTCGTCCGGCGTCACGGTTGCGGGCGCCCAGCGGATGCCTGCCGCGTCGAGCGATCTGCCGACGGTCGCCCCCCGACCACTCCAGGCTCGCCAACGCCCGCCGCAGGTCGCGGCGCCCCGGGAGTCGATGCCGGTCGCCGTCGCCGGTCCGTCCCCCGCACCGGCATCGACCCAGGCCGCGTCGGCAACGCCCACGACGCCGTCGCATCCGGCGCCGGCAACCGCGTCGTCGATGGATCCGGCCGCATCGCCGAGCCCCGCGTCGAGCGGATCGACGTTCGGGTCCGGCTCGCCGCCGGGCATCGCGGGGTCGCCGCTCGTCGGACGCACCCGCATCGTGCGCCGCATCGGGGAGCCGTTGCGCGAGCGGCCGGCGAGCATGGTGCCGACCGTCGACGCTCCAGCGGCGGCGCGTCCACAGGCTGTGCCGGCCAGCCACGGCGGGATCGCCGGGCTCCCGCACACCGCGGCCGAGCGGCCACGTCCATCGCAGCCCGAGCCCGGGTCGGTCCCGGATCGGACCGCCCGGCCCGTCGCTTCGATCGATGTCCCGGCGGGCGGCCGGCCCGTGACCGTGGGTGTCGACACCGAAGGTGGCGCCGGGCGCGCCGACGCCCGGCCGCTCGTCGGCTCGCGGCCGTCGATCCAGCGTCTCGCCAGCACGGCGACCGCTGCCACCGTGCTCACCGGCACATCCCCCGACCGGACGGTGGGGGATGGTCCCGGGGGCGACCACGAGCCGGTACCCGTCCGCTGGGGGCCGATCGCCCAGCGCGGCGTGCAACGCGCACCGGAGGGCGTGCCCGCCGATCTGCGCGCCGAGCTCGAGCCCGTGCTCGGCACACCGCTCGCCGACGTCAAGGTCCACCGCGACACCGAAACGGGTGAGGCCGCCCGCCAGCTCAGCGCCAAGGCGTTCACGGCCGGCGGCGAGGTGTTCCTCCCCGACTGGCACGGCTCGACGAGCGGCGGCGAGGCGCGCACGATCCTCACCCACGAGCTGACACACGTCGCCCAGCAGCGGCGACTCGGCTCGGCCCTCCCGGACGAGGCGTCCTCGGCGGGTACCGAGCTCGAGTCCGAAGCGCGGGCGGTCGCCCGGCAGGGCCCGGCTGTGCCGGCCCGGCCCGTCGCGCCGAGCCGTTCTCCGAACGCGCCGCAGCGGCTGGCCGGCGAGGCGCCGCCCCCGCCCGTCCGCGTCCTCGCGTCCCGTTCGGCCGGCGGGATGTCGCCGTCCGACGTGGCGGCCCAGGTGCAGGCGGCGGCGGCCGCGGCCGGCATCGCCGCGGTTCCGGCCCTCGCCGACCACCGCCATGACGACGGGCACGGGTCGACGCCCCCGACGCCATCGACGCCATCGACGCCCTCGACCGTGCTTTCCGCCGCCGGCGCGTCGGGTGGCGCGGGGCCGCCGGGTGACGTCCAACGGCTCCCCGACCAGGGTGGCACCGACCCGGTCGCGACCACCTCGGTGACGACGCCCGAGACCCCATCCGACGATCCGGCCCAGCTCGACGAGTTGGCCCGGCGCCTCTACCCGCGATTCCGCACCCGTCTCCGCCAGGACCTGCTCGCCGACCGCGAGCGCTCCGGTCGACTGTTCGACGTCCGCTGATGCGCCGGCCGGATGTGACGTGATGAATGTGATCGAGGGCGAGCTCGAAAGTTGATGTGAGATGTCCAACCCAGCGCAGCAGAACCGCTTCAAGGTGATGATCGACAACCTCCCGATCGGCTCGTTCACCAAGTGCGACGGCCTCAAGGCGACGTATGCCGTGAAGACCTACGAGGAGGGTGGGCAGAACAACTTCGTGCACCATCTCCCGGGGCGGCTCTCGTACGAGAACGTCACGCTGGTCCGCAACGTCAGCGAGGAATCGCTGGCGCTCGCCGGGTGGTTCGCGTCGTTCCAGGCCGCGGTCAAGCGCTCGACCGGTCGCATCACGGTGATGGACGCAACCGGTGCCGAGGTCGTGACGTGGAACCTGATGGGTGTGTTCCCCGTCTCGTGGTCGGCGGCCGGTGTCGACGCGGCTGGGAACGGTGTGCTGCTCGAGACGCTCGTGATCGCCCACGAGGGGTTCTTCGACATGTCGATGGCAGCGAACGTGCTGTGAGGAGGCGCTGATGGCGATCCCGATGAAGCTCGAGAAGGCCAAGCTGGTCAAGGTCGAAGGCGGCGGCGGCGGGCTGCTCGGTGACGTGATGTCGATGGGCGCATCGCTCGGCGCGTCGGTCGCCGGGATCGGCGGGATGCTACCGGTGGTGTGGACCGAGTCGGAGATGAACTTCCGCTTCAACCCGACCCAGCTCACGCTCAACAAGGAGGCCAACTACCAGGGTACGAACACCCGCAGCAGCGAGGAGGGTGGGCAGGAGCAGTACTCGAACACGGGGACCCGCACCCTGGCGTTCTCGGTGTTGCTCGACGAGTGGGAGGCGCCGGCCGGATCGGACGTCGGCAGCATGGTCGACACGCTGCAGAAGTGGTGCAACCCCGAGGCCGACTCCGACCCGCCGTCACCGCCGACGGCGATGTTCGTGTGGGGCAAGTTCCGGTTCACCGGGCAGCTCAAGTCGGTGAACGCGACGTTCAACCTGTTCCGCCGCGACGGCTCGCCGGCGCGCGCCGAGGTGCAGGTGTCGATGCGCGAGCGACCCGAGCAGGTCCGCGGCCAGAACCCGACCTCGGGTGGCCCGCCGGGTCGGCGCTCGCGTCGGGTCGTCGAGGGGGACACGCTGCCGTCGATCGCCTACCGCGAGCTCGGCGACCCCAACCTGTGGCGGGTGATCGCCGACATGAACGGCATCGACGACCCGACCGCGGTCGGGCCTGGTACGCATCTGCTGATCCCCTCGCGCGGTGACGCCAAGGCGGCGCGCGGGTGACCCGCTCCCAACTCCCGTTCGTCGCCTTCGACGGCAGCCCGCTCACGGGTCGCGAGCTGTCGATGCTGATCGAAGCGGTCGTCGACGATCATCTGGTGCTCGCCGACACGTTCATGCTGCGATTCATCCTCGACGTCGACGAGACGTTCGAGCGGCTCCGGGCCAAGATCGGCTCGACGGTCGAGATCAAGGCCGGCCAGCTCGGCGAGTCGCCCGACTCGAAGCTGATCGAGGGTGAGATCACGTCGATCGAGGCGGTGTTCGACGAGGGCGCCCAGTACGTGATCGTGCGTGGCTACGACAAGTCACACCGCCTCCACGCCGGCCGCAAGACACGGTCGTTCAACAAGCAGACCGACTCCGACATCGTCAAGAAGATCGCCGGCGAGGCGGGGATCGCGATCGGGACGGTCGACGCGTCGGGCACCGTGCACGAGCACGTCAGCCAGATCAACATGACCGACTGGGAGTTCATCCGGGCGCGGGGGCGCGAGATCGGCTTCAGCGTGGCCGTTCGCGACGGCAAGCTCTCGTTCCGCCAAGGCGGCGGCACACCCGCGGGCGCTCCGCAGGAGCTCGGCATCGGCCGCGAGCTGATCTCGTTCCGGCCACGTGTGAGCGGCGCCCAGCAGGTCAAGGAAGTCGAAGCGCGGGGCTGGGACTACAAGACGAAGGACAAGGTGACCCACACCGCGCCGGCCGGCACGACGAGCGTCACACTCGACACGAGCGAGTGGGAGCCGAAGGCACTGGCGCGCAAGTTCGGCTCGCCGACCTACCTCACGTGTGACCGGCCGATCGGCACGGCAGCCGAGGCGCGGGTGATCGCGGCCGCCACGGCGGAGGAGATCTCGTCGGCGTACGCCGAGGCCGAGGGCACCGCGATCGGCGATCCCCGGCTGGCGACCGGGAAGCTGGTGACGATCGTCGGCGCCGCGCCGTTCGACGGCGACTGGACGGTGTCGCACACGCGCCACCGCTTCGACGAGGACGGCTACCACACCGATTTCGAGGTTGCCGGGCGCCAGGAACGCTCGATGCTCGGTCTGTCGTCGCTCGGCGCCACCGCCGCCGGCGCCACACCGGTCTACGGCGTGGTCGTCGGGATCGTGACGAACTCCAAGGATCCCGACAAGCTGGGCCGGGTCAAGGTCAAGTTCCCGTGGCTGTCCGACACGTTCGAGAGCAACTGGGCGCGGGTGTGCTATCCGGGCGCCGGCCCCGAGCGCGGGTTCTTCGTCGTCCCGGAAGTCGACGACGAGGTGCTCGTCGTGTTCGAGCACGGCGACGTTCGCATGCCGTACGTGCTCGGTGGGCTCTACAACGGCGTCGACAAGCCGCCGGCGGTCGACTACGTCGACGCCAGCGACGGCAAGGTCAAGCTCCGGCGCTGGACGTCGGCGAAGGGTCACGAGATCACGATCAGCGACTACGACGACGAGGACCACATCGTCATCAAGACCAAGGACAACGAGTACGGCATCGCGATCTCGAAGGCCGACGATCAGATCTACGTGAAGAGCAAGGGCAAGATCGTGCTCGACGGGCCGGGCGGGATCGAGATCAAGGGCGGCGACGTCACGGTGACCGGCGGCAAGATCAAGCTCGACGCGACCGGCGCGCTCGAGATGAAGGGCGCCACCGCCAAGCTCGAGGGCACCGGCCAGACCGAGATCAAGGGCTCGGTCGTGAAGCTCAACTGAGCACGACACGAACCCCCACGACACGACGAGCAGAGAGAGGATCGACGATGGGAACTCCCGCAGCGGTGTTGGGCGACAAGATCACGGCGTCGTGCGCGGCGCACCAGATCCCCAACCCGGCGTCGGGCGCGCCGCAGCCGGGGCCGCCGTTCCCGTTCAGCGCGGCGATCACGACGCAGTGCGAGCCGACGGTGCTCATCGGGGGCAAGGCGGCCGCCGTCCAGGGCTCGTGGGGGCTGAACGTCCCACCCCACGTCGGGCTCCATCCCAGCGACCCGTTCATGGCACCACCACAGCAGAAGGGCACCGTGATGCAGGGGAGCCCGACGGTGATGTTCGGCGGCAAGCCGGCGGCGCGGACCGGCTCCGCGTGCATCGTGTGCTTCGGCGCCCCCGGGCAGCTGGCCGGCACCGCCTCGACGGTGATGATCGCGTGAGGGGGTCACGATGACGGATCTGTTCATCGGACGCGGGTGGGCGTTTCCACTGCGCACCGACGCCGCGGGCGGCATCGCGATGGTCGCCGACGAGCAGGAGATCGAGGAGTCGATCCGCCTGGTCCTCGGCACTGCGCCAGGTGAGCGCCCGATGCGGCCCGAGTTCGGGTGTCGCATCCACCACCACGTGTTCGGATCGTCCGACGCGACGACGGCGGGGATGATCGCCTACGACGTCCGCTCGGCGTTGCGCCGGTGGGAACCGCGCGTCGACGTCATCGACGTCGACGTCGGCTTCGACGAGGACCGTCCGAGCCTGGTGTACATCGACATCAGCTACCGCATCCGCTCGACGAACGACCCCCGCAACCTCGTGTTCCCGTTCTACTCGATCCCCGGAGAGGAATGACCGTGGCCCTTCCCGCGCCGCACCTCGACGACCGCACGTTCCAGGACCTGGTCGACGACGCCAAGCGTCTCGTCCAGCAACGCTGCCCCGAATGGACCGACCACAACGTGTCCGACCCCGGGGTGACGCTGATCGAAACGTTCGCGTGGATGACCGATCTGCTCCTGTACCGGTTGAACCGCGTCCCCGACCGGCATTTCGTGAAGTTCCTCGAGCTCATCGGCGTGCAGTTGTTCCCACCGACGGCGGCCAACGTCGAAGTGACGTTCTGGCTGTCGGCGGCCGCGACTGACCGGTTCACGATCCCGAGCGGCACCGAGATCTCGACGCTGCGGACGGCGGCCGAGGAGGCGATCGACTTCACGACGACGCACGACCTGGCGATCGTCCCCTGCGACGTCGACCACGTCGCCAGTGCACTGTCCGCCGACGGTGTCGTGCGCGACCACGACGCGGCACGGGCGGGCGGGCAACCGTTCTTCTGCTTCGCCGACGTGCCTCAACCCGACGATGTGCTGTTCGTGGGCCTGTCGGAGGCGGTGCCGCGCTGCGTGGTGACGTTGCGGTTCGACTGCCAGATCGAAGGGATCGGCGTCGACCCGACCGACCCGCCGCTGGTGTGGGAGGCGTGGACCGGCAACGAGTGGCGGCGGTGCGACGTCGAGCGCGACACGACGGGCGGGCTCAACCGGGCCGGCGACGTCGTGATCCACATCCCGAGCACCCACGAGGTCTCGGTCATCGACTCGATCCGCGCCGGATGGGTGCGGGCCCGGGTGCTCGCCGCCCGCGATGGCCAGCCGGGGTACTCGGCGTCGCCGCGGATCGCGGCGCTGTCGGGTTTCACGTCGGGCGGCACGGCCGAAGCCGTGAACGCCGAGACCGTGACCGACGAGGTCATCGGCGTGTCCGATGGGGTGCCGGGGCAGCGCTTCCAGCTCCAGCAGGCACCGGTCGTGCCCGGTCAGGAGGTCGTCGTCGACGTCGCGTCCGGCGATGGGTGGCAGGAGTGGCGGGCGGTGACGACGTTCGCCGAATCAGATGCCGACGACCACCACTTCCAGCTCGACGCCACGGCGGGCGAGATCATCTTCGGACCAGCCGTCCGCCTGGCCGACGGCTCGTTGCGTTCGTACGGCGGGGTGCCCCCGAAGGGTGCCACGATGCGGATCCGTGAGTACCGCACGGGTGGCGGGCGGCGGGCGAACGTCGCGCCCGGCGCGATCACGGTGCTGCGCTCGTCGATCCCGACCGTCGACCGCGTCATCAACCGGTTCGCGGCGGTCGGTGGGATCGACGGTGAGGATCTCGAGAACGCCAAGGTGCGCGGCCCGATCGTGTTGCGCACGCGCAACCGGGCCGTCACCGCCGAGGACTACGAGCAGCTCGCTCGCGAGGCAGCGCCCGAGATCGCACGGGTGCGGGCGCTGGCGGTCGACGACGATGACGACGGCACCGGCGGCGTGCGGGTGCTCGTGGTCCCGGCCGTGGCCGATCGCGGCGACGGACGCCTGCGGTTCGAGCAGCTGGTGCCCGACGACCATTCCCTCACGCGCATCGCGGCGGAGCTCGATCAGCGCCGCACGATCGGGGCCCGGGTCGTCGTCGAGCCGCCGCGTTACCAGGGCGTCACCGTCGTCGCTCGAGTCCGAGCCCGCCGGCGCTTCGCGCCGGACGTGCTCCGCGACGAGTGCCTCGACGCGCTGTACGGCTACTTCCATCCGACGCGTGGTGGCCCGGACGGCGAGGGCTGGCCGTTCGGACGGCCGATCCACGTCGGCGAGGTCTATTCGGTGTTGCAGCGGTTGCCGGGTGTCGAGATCATCGAGGACGCGCGGTTGTTCGCCGCCGACCCGGTCACCGGTGAGCGCGGCGAGCACGTGCAGCGTCTCGCCATCGACCGCAACTCGCTCGTGTTCAGCTACGAACATCAGGTCCTGGTCGAGTCGTGACCAGTGCCAGGGGGCAGCTCGACGGTCTGGCCGTGCGGACGCCGATCGGACAGGCGCTGCCGACGATGTTCCATGACGACGCGTTCGCGCAACGTCTCTGCGACGGTCTCGACTCCGTGCTGGCACCGGTTCCGTCGACGATCGACAACTTCTGGGCCTACCTCGACCCGGCGCTCGCCCCGATCGACTTCGTCGAGTGGTTGGCCGGCTGGGTCGGGCTCGAGCTCGACCAGACGTGGCCGGAGGAGCGCCGGCGTGAGCTCGTGGCGCAGGCGATCAAGCTCTACGAGCGGCGCGGGACGGCCGAGGGGCTCGCCGATCTGATCGAGCTCTACGTCGGCGTGCGCCCGACCGTCGAGGACAGCGGGGGAGTGGCGTGGTCGGCCGCGCCGGGCGCCGGCCTGCCGGGCGCCGGGCGGCCCATCGTGACCGTTCGGCTCGAGGCCGAGGAGGGCTCCGTCGACGCCCGCCGGCTGGAGAATATGGTGGTGACGAACAAGCCGGCACACGTCGCCCACCGGATCGAGATCGGTCCTCCCCGGCGGCGGCGCGCGGCCAATCTGCCGCCGCCACCACCGACGGCCGATCCGGGGCCGCCGAGCGAGAGTGAGAACGAGAGCGATGGGTCGTCGGAGAACGAACAGTGATCGTCTGTCGGAGAACGAGCAGTGATCGTCTGTCGGAGAACGAGCAGTGATCGTCTGTCGGAGAACGAGCAGTGATCGTTTGTAAGGAGTGCGGGCACCAGAACGAGGACGACGATCTGTTCTGTGGGAACTGCCCGGCGTTCCTCGAGTACTCGGGCGAGCGGATCGGTGGTCCCGAACCGGAGCCCGAGGAGGACTCCGCCCCCGCCGCCCAACCGGGTCTGGTCGACGCGGATCCGGCACGCGATCAGCGGCACCGACCTTCCGCCCCCGACGGGTGCCGGCGGAGCGCCGGCCGTCGGGTTACGTCCCCCCGGCGCTGGCGCGCCGTCGGTCTCGACGCCGACCGGCGCACCGAGCGGCCCACCGGTCGGCGCGACACCGGCGCCGCCGCGAACCGGCGACGAACGAGCGGCGGCGCTCGTCGCCAAGCCCGATGCGCTGCAACCACCGGACGCCGGAAAGTCGGTCACGGCCCGCGCTCCCGAAGCGCAGCGGCCGCAGGCCGCGCCACCGCGACCGAAGGTCACCAAGCAGGCGCCGAGTCGCAAGATCAACCCGGGCGATCTCGTCTGCGGCGTGTGCGGCGAGGGCAACGATCCCCAACGCAACTACTGCCGCCGGTGTGGATCGACGCTCGCCGAGGCGACCGTCGCCAAGACACGCTGGTACCAACGTCGCTCGAAGAAGAAGGTCGTCGCCGCCGGTGAGCGTCCGGGGCGGCCCGGACGCAGCACGTCCGGGGGCGGCGCCGGCCGCAGCGCGCGAGTCGCACGCGGCAAGGTGCTCGGGCGGTTCGCCGACTTCAAGCGGATCCTGGCCATCCTGGCGATCGTCGGGATCGGGGTGGGGTTCGTGGTGCCGAGCATCCGCACGTGGGTCACCGACACCGCGGTCGACGGATTCGACAAGGTCAAGGGAACGGTGAGCCCGGAGTACACCAACGTCCCGGTCGACCCGGCGCGCGTGACCTCGGCATCGGGCGAGACGCCGGGCGGTGAGGCCGCCAACGTCGCCGACGGCAACACGCTCACGTACTGGTTGGCCCCACCGGAGGCCACCACCCCGTCGGTGTCGGTCGGCTTCGTCGAACCCACCGATGTCGAGCACGTCCTCGTGCACCCCGGTCAGCAAGAAGACGGTGGGAAGGTCGTCCGTCCCGATCCGCGACCGCGCTCGCTGCTGTTCCGCCTCACCGCCTCCGACGGCACGATCACGGAAGTCACCGCCACGCTCGAGGACACCGACGGGTTTCAGAAGGTCGAGCTCGGAACCGACGACGTCGCAAGCGTCGAGACCGAGGTCGTCGACTGCTTCCCCGATCCGTCGACGATGACCGTGTGCCCGATCACCGAGCTGGAGTTCCAGCGGGAGAAGTGACGAGCCCCAACTCGTCGAGCACGCTGTCGTAGGTCCGTCGCGCTCGCGCCGCCGCACCGCTCTCACCGCGTGCCGTGTGGGCGCCGATCAGGACGTTCCACATCGTGTCGTCGAAGCGATCGAGCTGCAGCCCACGTTCGGCCATCGCCAGCGCTTCGGCTGTGTCACCGCGTTGGTACGCGGCGCTGGCGGCCAAGCGGGCGGTGGCACCGGCCGCCACTCGCAGCACGTCGCGGGCCTCGACGACCCAATCGGCCGAGCCCTCCTCGGTGAGCAGATCACCGCGGTACCAGTCGAGCGCCTGACGGGCGGCGGCGCCGAGCCGGTCGACGTCGCCGTCGCCGTGTGCCCGGCGCGCCTCGTCGACCGCTCGCCGGAAGGCGCGGACGTCGGCGACGTCATGCGGTTCGACGGCCAGCGAGTACCCATCGCCGGCGCGCTCGACACCGTTGCTCCAGCCGGCGCGTTCGAGCTGCTTGCGTACGGACGACACGGCCACTTGGAGGCTGCGCAGCGCCGACTCGGCGTCGTTGTCCGACCACAGCGCGGCGCACAGCACGTCGCGGTGCACGGGGCGAGGGGCGTGCGTCGCCAGGAGGTGGAGCACCGAACGCGCCCGGGGTCGTAGGACACTGAGGTCGACCGCCCGGCCGTTGACCGTCAGCTCGAAACCACCGAGGCAGGTGACCACGACATCTCGACGACCTGGGCTGCTGTCGTGAGCCACCGTTCGGTCAGTGCCGGCGGTGTCGTCATCGTTGGCAACGGCGCTGTCGGTCGGCGGCTCCGTACGGACCCGGCCGCCCGGACCGTCGGACGCGCGCCGGTGAGATGCCCCGTCCGTCCCGCGGCGCCGCGCCAGCTGGGCGATCAGGGGATGGGTCCGGAGGTCCGGGAGCTGCATCGAACGGTGCATCCGCGGCGCCGTGCGATCGGGATCGGCGGTCGCGAGCGCGGTGAGGGCGATCAACTCGATCAACGTCGCTCCGTGTTGGCGGGCGATCTCGGCCGTTCGCTCCAGCTCCTCGACTGCCGGAGCGGCGGCGGCGAGACGGCTCATACCGACCGACAGCCCGCACAGCATCCGCCCCCACGGGTCGCCGTCGAGCTCACACCGGTCGGCGATGTGGCGGACTCGGTCGGTGCCGCCGCGGCGGTCGACCACCGAGACGACGATGCGGGCCAGGCGCGCCAGCCATTCGCTGTCGAGCGTGTCGGCGAGGAAGTCCATCTCCTCGATCGCGGCCGCGGTCACACCGTCGCGCGCGACGTCGCACATCGCCCGCCCGAGCCGGGCCGCGGCGAGACTCCAGCTCGGCGCGGGGTCGTGTTGCAGGGCCCGGTCGAAGCTCCGGCGGGCGTCGTCGACACGACCGGTGGCGAGGTGCAGCAAGCCCGCCGCAACCGCGCCCTGGGCGACATCGAACCGGTCCAGCCGATGGGCGGCTCCCAACGGGTCGACCCGCAACCCGCGTCGCAGCTCGCCGAGCCAGCCGGCCGGCTCGGCTGCGAACGGGTCGAGGAAGCTCTCGATGTCGAGCCGCTCACGCCGGCACGAGTCGCCGTCGGTGCTGTCGCCGAACAACCGCGAGGCGCGCTGGTAGTAGTCGATCGCGGCGCGGAACTTTCCAGCTGCGAGTGACGCTCGTGCCCTCGCCAGTACCAGCCACGGGTCGTCGTCGGCGACGCTGGTGGGCAACAGGTCGAGCCATTCGAACGAGCGGGCGAACGGCTCCGCGGTTGCCGAGCCGGCGAGCCGGCTGACGTCGTCCCAGTGGCCGGCACGGGCATGGCAGCGCAACGCTTCGCTCTCGTAGCCGGCTTCCTCGAGGAGCGGGGCGGCGAGCGCGAAGCGCTCCGTGAGCGCACTGGTACCGACCAGGTGGCCGAGCTCGGTCTCGAGGTGTGATCGCAGCACCTCGTGGTACCGGTACGTGCCGTCGTCGAGCGGCATCACGAACTGTTCGAGCTCTTCGAGTTGCCAGAGCTCGGCATCGCTGCCGTCACGGGCAAGGAGCTTGTCGGCGAGCGCCCCGTTGACGACTCCCAGGACCGACGTGTCGAGCAGGAACGCGCGGAGATTGTCCGGGAGCGTGTCGAGCACGTTGCGGGTGAGGTACTGGCGGGCGAGCGACGAGCGACTCGACGCGACGTCGATCAGGCGCCGCTGCTCGGACGGCGGCTTGTGCCGCACCGCGAGGTGGAACAACTGGAATCCGGCCGCCCACCCCTCGATGCGTTGGGTGAGCCGGGCGACGTCCTCCGGCGACAGGCGCAGCCCGCACACCTCGTTCAGCAGCTGCTCGGCCTCCCAGGTGCGGAACCGGAGGTCGTCGGGCCCGATCTCGAGCAACTCGCCGGTGAGCCGCAACCGGCTGACATCGAACGTCGGCATGGTGCGCGTGCCGATCGCCAGGCCGATGTGATCGGGCGCGTCGACGATGAGCCGGGCGACCGCCGCTTCTGCCGGCCGGCCGCGGATCTCGTGGAGGTCGTCGATGACGACCACGATCGGGCGGTCGGCGACCGCCTCGAAGCCATGGATCGCGTCGTCGATCGTGACCCAACCGGCGGTCTCGCGGCCGAGCGCCGTCGCCCACCCGTGATCGAGGTGGGCGACGAACCGCTCGACCGAACCGTCGAGTGGATCCGTGCGCAGCCAGATCGTCGTGGCGTCGGTGACGGTCGCGAACTGGGCGAGGGCGGTGGTCTTGCCGGAGCCGGCCGGCGCGACCACGAGTGTGGCACGGACCTCGCGAATTCGACCGAGCAGCGTGTCGATGCGCTCGCGTTGGAGGGCGCGGATACGTGGGATTCGCGTCTTGGCGCCGATGACGCTCTCGCGCGATGCCACAGTCACCTCCTCGGTCGGTCCGCCCCGGGACGCCCCTCGTCCGGGCAAACGTACCAACGGGCGACGAGGCCCCGCGCCGAATACTCCGGAGCCGTCCCGCGGGATCCGCGAATCCGGGCGCGGCGGCTGCTTTCATCGACGTGTGCTGTCATCCAAGGGCCGGGCGCGGCGCGACTCGTCGCAGCGACTGCCGTTGCCCGCACTGGTGCTCGCCGGCATCGCCGTGGTGTTCTTCGCGCTGCCGTTCATCGGGCTGCTCTGGCGGGTGCCGTGGGGCGAGGCGTGGGACGTGCTCACCACCGAGTCGGTTCGCACCGCGTTCGCGTTGTCGATCCGCTGTTCGCTGTGGGCCACGCTGCTCTCGCTCGTTTTCGGCGTGCCACTGGCATGGCTGCTGGCGCGGGTCGAGTTCCCTGGACGCGGCATCGTGCGCGCCCTCTGCACGCTCTCGATGGTGCTGCCACCCGTGGTCGGCGGCGTCGCGCTGTTCTTCTCGTTCGGGCGCCGCGGCCTGTTCGGCCAATACCTCGACCGGTGGTTCGGGGTGACGTTGCCGTTCTCGACCAAGGGGGTCGTGCTGGCGCAGACGTTCGTCTCGATGCCGTTCCTGATCCTGACGATGGAGGCCGCCCTGCGCCAGCTCGATCGGCGGTTCGAGGATGCGGCCCGGACACTCGGCGGGTCGCGCTGGTACGTGTTCCGTCGAGTGACGCTCCCGTCGGTGCGACCGGCGCTCGTGGCCGGCAGTGTGCTGGCGTGGGCGCGGGCATTGGGGGAGTTCGGCGCCACGATCACGTTCGCCGGGAACTTCCCCGGCACGACCCAGACGATGCCGCTGGCGACGTACCTCGCGCTCGAGTCGAACCCGG
Source organism: Ilumatobacteraceae bacterium (assembly GCA_963776935.1). Classification (GTDB taxonomy): domain Bacteria; phylum Actinomycetota; class Acidimicrobiia; order Acidimicrobiales; family Ilumatobacteraceae; genus JALOLG01. The sequence continues at coordinate 160,855 of CAVZOP010000009.1, forward strand.
AGGAGGCGTTGGTCCTGAGCCTCGTGCTCGTCGCCGTCTCGTTCGCCGTCCTCGTCGGGCTCCGTGACCGGTGGCTCGGCGGCGTCGTCGCGTCGGGTGCTGCATGAGTCTCGACGCGTCCGTCGACGTGCGACTCGGCTCCCTCCATCTCGATGTCGAGCTCACCGTCGGAGCGGGCGAGATCGTCGCCCTGTTCGGACCGAACGGAGCCGGCAAGTCGACCGTGCTGCGATGTCTCGCCGGGCTGCTGCCGATCGACCACGGCCGGATCACGATCGACGAGTTGGTGCTCGACGACCCGGTGGCCGATGTGTTTCTGCTGCCCGAGCAACGTCCGATCGGAGTCGTGTTCCAGAGCTACCTGCTGTTCGCTCATCTCACGGCGCTCGAGAACGTGGCGTTCGGGCTGCGCGCACGGGGAATGGGCAAACGCGAGGCGCGCCAGCGCGCCGGCGAGTGGCTCGAGCGGGTCGGGCTGTCAGACCACGCCGGTCACAAGCCGCCGGCGCTCTCGGGCGGGCAGGCGCAACGGGTCGCGCTCGCCCGCGCCCTGGCGAGCGATCCCCGGTTGCTGCTGCTCGACGAACCGTTGGCCGCCCTCGATGCCGGCAGTCGAGGTGAGATGCGGCGCGAGCTGCGGCGCCACCTCGCCAGCTTCGACGGGATGCGTCTCTTGGTGACACACGACCCGATCGACGCCCACGCCCTCGCCGACCGGGTGATCGTGCTGGAGGCGGGCAGCGTGGTGCAGTCGGGAACGCTCGCCGACGTGACCGCCCACCCTCGCTCCTCGTACGTCGCCGACCTCGTGGGCATCAACCTGCTCGCCGGCACACTCGCCGGCCATGTGCTCACAACGCCGACGGGTGCGACCATCGTGACCGCGTCCGCCCAGCCCGACGGTGAGGCGTTCGCGGCGATCCGCCCGCAGGCGATCTCGCTGCACCTCGAACACCCCGACGGCAGTCCCCGCAACACGTGGAGATGTGTGGTGGCCGATGTCGACCGCCTCGCTGACCGCGTGCGCGTCACGTTGGAGGGCGAGGTGCCGCTCGTCGCCGAGATCACCCCGGCGGCGCTCGTGGCGCTCGAACTGCGACCCGGCGATCCGGTCTGGGCGGCCGTCAAGGCGTCTGAGGTCACCAGCTATCCGATGTGACGCCTGCCGGCCGGAGTCCGTCGCTTCGCAACGCCGGTCTTCCCGCCGGGCGCCACGTCGCGTCATGCGGCCAGAGCCGATGCCAGCGGTCCGATCTCGGTGCCGAGGTGGCGGTCGGCGTACCGCCAGAAGTGCACGGCGCGTTCGCCGACCGAGTTCCCCACTGGGGTGTCGTCGGAGTCGAACGCGGCACGGACGAACGCGCCCGACGGCCCGGAGCCAACTGACACCACCGCCGTGCCGAACTCGACGTCATGATCGCCGCCGGCGGCCGGATGCCATGACTCACCGTCGTACGCGAGATGGCAGTCCTCGACGGCGCTCAACCGGCATCCGGCAAACGCGCGCCAGGTGCCGCCGCTGCGTGTGGCGTCGGCGGCGACGACAAGGTCACGTTCGAGGTCGTAGGGGTCGTACTGGAGGGCGACGCCACCGACGAGCGCGTCGAGCAGCAATTGCAGTGGGAGGTCAGGGAGGCCCCTCAGCATGACGTTCAATCCGGCGCCCACGCGAGGGTTCAGCTCGGTGGGTAGGAAACCTCGGTCGCTGGCGACGCCGTCGATCGTGAACGCGCCCCGGAACCCGACCTCCGCCCGCAGGAGCGCACCAGTCGTGCGAGCGATCTCCCGCATCGAGGTACGGGTCGCGAGTGGCGGGTCGAAGAACGTCGAGCAGCCGGCATAGAAGAATGCGCCGTCGGGATGGTCGGGCGGTCGCCGCAATGTCACCATCTCGACGGGTCGGCCGGCGGCGACGTGCTCATCGAACACGATCCCGTGGATGCTGCACGGGACGCCCTCGAGAAATGGCATCACCCGCACCCTGTCGCAGTGCGCGCCGAAGAACGTCACGGCACGATCCGCGTCGGAAGCCGTGCGAACCCACCGCACGAACTCGGCCCCGCCGTTGAAGCCCTCCCGGGCGTCCCCCGACCAGACGGTGCCATCTCCGGCATCCACCTGTGACGCGGCGTGTGCGAGGGCGTCCGCCTCTGCGGGCACGACAACGGCTGGAGCGTGGTCCACTCGAGCGCGATCCCACAACGCATCGACGACGGTCTTGTCCTCGAGGGCCACCCACTCGGGTCGCCGGTAGGCGAGGAATGGTCGCCCGTCGAGGTGTGTGGCGGTGTTCAAGAAGGTGCCGATCACCTGTGCCTCCGACCGCGGATCGAAGGCGCGGACGGCATCGATGAGCATCGCCGGCGGGCGCTCGAGCTTGGCGAGGTGCCGGTGCAGACCGTCGAGCATCGACGTGGCCGGTTCGGGCTCCAGGGCGAAGATCTCGACATCGTCGGGCAGGGGACCAACGCCATTCCCGCCGGTCGCGATCACGAGCACCGACGACGCGCCGAGTTCCCGTGCCAACCCGGCCACGGGAGTGAACGCGGCCGCGACCTCTCCGGCGAAGATGACCTTGCGTCCCTCGAACAAAGGACGCACGACCTCCACGTACCGCGCCAGGTCCACGGCGTCACGCTAGGTGCGCGAGTGCCCCGGTATCGAACGTGTTCAGCGAAATCGGACGGGTTCAGGCGTACTTCGGGTAGTCGTCGGTCATCAGACTGATGTAGGCGTTGGTCTGCATCGTGTACCGGTTGACCTTCAACTGGAAGTCGAACTGGCCGCGTGGGTGCTTCCCAGTGATCAGGATCGTGAACCACGTCACGATCGTCACGAAGAAGTTGGCGAACCCGAGCACGGCGGCGATGAAGATGGCGGGAATCGCCCAGATGATCCGCAGCCCGGCCGTCAGACGGTTGACCGGCTCGTCGTAGTCGAGGTTGTACCGCACCGGCGTCTTGCCGGCGTCGTCGATGAACCCTGGGTACTCGTCGAACAGCAACCCGGCGTAGGTGTTCACGCAACTGGCGTAGGCGAGGTACTTGTTGCTGAAGTTGAACAGGCCCTGGTTGCGCTTGCCGGTGAACACTTGGATGAACCAATGGATGACGGATACGAGTTCGACGGCGTACCCCCACGCCCCGACGATCAGCAGGTGGGGGATGGCGAGGATGATGCGGATCGCGACAGTTCCCCGGTTGCGCGGACCTTCGTTGTGCGGGACATCGAGTTGGACTTGTGCCATGCGGGCTCCTCGGGGACTCACGTTGCTGACGGCCGCCGAGGTTAGCCCTGGTGGTCACGCCCTGGTGCCGATGCCGCCCGCGCCATCACCCGGAGCGTCCGCTCAGTCGAGGCGGGCGCTGATCCAGCGCTGGAAATCGGCGATGGGTTCCTCGAGCGGTGTCAAACGCAGGCGATCGATGAGACCGCTGGAGAGGCCGACCTGGACACGCGCGCACGTCGCCATGTCCTCGCGATGGACGTCGGCGAGCGTCTCCATCGAATCCGCCGCCTGGCCGGCGGCGAACCCCGCGATCTGATCGGGATGGGCGAGCAGGTACCACGTCACGACGTGTCGCGTGACGTCGACCGGAACGACGTGGAGCCAGAACGCGTACCGCGACATGCTGCCGCCGAGCAGCAGCGGGAACGCCGACCACACCGACAGGTCGCGCGATCGATCCGGCGGCAGGCCGGGGATCCAGGTGCTCGGGTCGCCGACGATCTCCTCGATGCTCTCCACCGTCATCGCCACCCACGGCGCACCGCCATTCGGGACGATTCGGGTGGTGCGCGCCGGCTGGACCGCCTCGACCGTCTCACGGTGCGTCCCGAGGTGGTGGTAGCACTCGATCCAGTTCTCGACCATCACCTTCCAGTTCCATGTCGACTCGAAGCGCTTCTCGGCGACGGTGACGAGCTCGCCCCAGTTCCACGGTGCGATCGAGTCGGCGAGCCCGGCCAGGTCGTCGAACGGCTCTGGTGCGTCGGCGGAGAGGTTGACGAGCACGAACCCCTCCCAGATCACGTGCCGCACCTCCCGCAGGCACACTCCGTCGAGATCGCCTCCTTCGGCGAGCGGGGCGCCGATGAACGAGCCGTCGAGCCGGTACGCCCACCGGTGATACGGGCACACCAAGGTCGACGCGTGTCCAGGGCCATCGTCGACGAGTTGCGAGGCGCGATGGGCGCACACGTTCGCCAGGACGCGGACCGCACCGTGATCACGAACTGCGACGACCGGCTCGCCCACCAGCGTGACGCCGAACCGACTTCCATGTTCGCCGAGTTGGTCGACCCGGCACACGGGGAGCCACGAGGTCCGCAGCACACGCTCGACCTCGACTGCGTACACGGTCGGGTCGACGTAGTCGCTCGGCCGGAGTGACGGTTGCAGATCGGTCATTGGCGAATCGTACGACGGCTCCGCACGCACGATTTCCGGCACCGGACCGAGCCGGTCGCTGCCGCGACGGGATCGGGTCAGAGGACTCCGGCGTACGCAGACAGGCACGGCTGCCCACCGAGGTGGGCATAGAGGACCCTTGATCCGGCCGGGATCTCACCGGAGGTGATCATGCCGATCATGCCCGCCATCGACTTGCCCTCGTAGACCGGATCGGTGAGCATCCCCTCCAACCTGGCGCACGTCTTGATGGCATCGATCGTCCGCGCGTCTGGGATCCCGTAGATCCCCGCGTGGTAGCCATCGACGACGGTGATCTCCGCTTCGGTCAGGTCGCGGCCGACGCCGATCATCTCGGCGGTGCGCCTCGCGATTCGCGCGACCTGCGCTCGCGTCTTGTCGATGGTCGCCGAGGCGTCGATACCGATCACGTGTCGGTCGGTCCGCTCCTCGAGGGCGAAGCCGGCGATCATCCCGGCATGCGTCGAGCCGGTGACGGTGCAGACGACGATGTGGTCGAAGAAGATGTCGTGCTCGGATTCCTGCACGGCGACCTCGCGCGCCCAGTTGGCGAACCCGAGCCCGCCCAGCGGGTGGTCCGAGGCGCCCGCAGGGATGGGGTACGGCGTGCCGCCCGCCTCGACGACCGAATCGAGCGCTCGTTGCCAGCTGTCGCGAATCCCGATGTCGAAGCCGGCCGGGTCGAGGCGCACGTCGCCACCCATGATCCGCGAGAGTTGGATGTTGCCGACCTTGTCGTAGACGACGTCGGGCCAGTCGACCCACGCTTCCTGCACGGTCACCGACTTGAGCCCGAGGTGGGCGGCGACGCCGGTGACCTGACGGGTGTGGTTCGACTGCACGCCACCGATCGAGACCAACGTGTCGCAGCCCTTGGCGAGCGCGTCCGGCACGAGGTACTCGAGCTTGCGGGTCTTGTTGCCTCCGAACGCGATGCCCGAGTTGCAGTCCTCCCGCTTGGCCCAGATCTCGACGCGGCCGCCGAGGTGGGCGCTGAGGCGCGGCAGTGGATGGATGGGTGACGGGCCGAACGTGAGCGGGTAGCGCTCGAAGTCGTCGAGACGTGTCTGTTCGGGAGCGGCCGGATCGGACATGTACGGATCGTACGACGCAGCATGAGCGCCGCCGGCCGACGCGACGGCCGACGCGGACGCCTCGGCCGTCGCCAAGCTTCGGACACGCGGCGGTGCATCGCTATGGTGCCGGAGTGCGGCGCGCGATCTTGTGCGGGTGGGGAGACGTGGCGTGACATTGCGCGGTGCGGCGTCGATCGTCGGCGCCTTCGAGCACCCGCTGCGTGAGATCCCCGACTCGACGCTCGCCGAGATCCATGCCGACGTCGCGCTCGGCGCGCTCGCCGACGCCGGTCTCACCCTGGCCGACGTCGACGCCTACTTCTGCGACGGCGAAGCCCCTGGCCTCGGGCCGTTGTCGATGGCCGAGTACCTCGGGCTGCGCTGCCGGTACGCCGACTCGACGGAGTTCGGCGGCTCGTCCTATCTCTCGCACGTCGGCCACGCCGCCGCCGCGATCGCGGCCGCAAAGTGCGATGTCGCGCTCATCACGCTCGCTGGCAAGCCGCGGACGGGCGGGGCCTCTCCGGGCGGCAACCGGGCGTTCCTGGAGGCGCCCGAGGCCGATTTCGAGCTGCTGTGGGGAGCGACGGTTCCCGCCCAGTACGCACTCGCCGCCAGGCGGCACATGTACGAGTACGGCACCACCAGCGCCCAGTTGGCCGAGATCAAGGTCGCCGCGTCGCTGCACGCGCAGCACAACCCCAACGCCTTCCTTCGCGACCCGGTCACGGTCGACCAAGTGCTCGCGTCGCCCATCGTGGCCGACCCGCTGCATCGTCTCGACTGCTGTGTCGTCACCGACGGGGGTGGGGCGCTCGTCGTCGTGCGCCCCGAGATCGCGCGCGATCTCGGTCGCAGGAGCGCGACGTTGCTCGGCCACGGTGAGGCGCTGAAGCACTCCGACAACGGTCGGATCGACGTCACCGTGACGGGCGCCGTGCGGTCGGGTCCGACCGCGTTCGAGGAGGCGGGCGTGTCGCCGGCCGACGTCGACTACGTGTCGATCTACGACAGCTTCACGATCACCGTGCTCGAGACGATCGAGGACCTGGGTTTCTGCGCCAAGGGCGAGGGTGGCCGCTTCGTCTCCGACGGCGCGCTCGTGTCGCCAGGCGGACGGCTGCCGTTCAACAGCGACGGTGGTGGGCTGTGCAACAACCATCCCGGCAACCGGGGCGGGATGACGAAGGTGATCGAGGCCGTGCGCCAGCTGCGCGGCGAGGCGCACCCCGCCGTACAGGTGCCCGACTGCGAGATCGCGCTCGCCCACGGCACCGGTGGCACGCTCTCGGGGCGGATGGGCAGCGTCACGCTGGTGCTCGGTCGGGAGGGCTCGTGAACGGCGACCTGCCCGCCCAATCGCCCGGCGTCACGCTCGAGACGCAGCCGTTCTGGGACGCGACCCGCGAGGGTCGCCTGCTGTTGCCGCGCTGCGACGACTGCGAGTTCGTCATCTGGTACCCGCGGCGCCTCTGTCCGGCCTGCGGGTCGCGGAACGTGTCGTGGTTCGACGCGACAGGTACCGGAACGGTCTACACGTACACCATCGTCGCCAAGGGTGCCGGCTCGTACCGCGACGCCGGCCCCTACGTCGTCGCCTTCGTCGAGCTCGATGAAGGACCGCGGCTGATGACCAACATCGTCGACGCGCCCGTCGAGTCGATCTTCGTCGGCCAACGCGTCGGTGTCGTCTTCACCCCGACCGAGGACGGCACCGCCCTGCCACGCTTCCATCCCATCTGATCGCCCATCTGACCGTTCCCAACTGATCGCCCATCCGATTTCGAGGTGGTGGTCACCGCTGAGCCACGACGCCTTCATCTCCTACAGCCACGCCGCCGACGGTCGAATCGCACCGGCCGTCGAGCGCGGGCTGCAACGCTTGGCGAAGCCGTGGAACCGTCTCCGCGCCGTATCGGTGTTCCGGGACCAGAGTGATCTCGCACTGACCCCGGGACTGTGGAGCACGATCAGCACTGCCCTCGACGAATCGCGCTTCTTCATCCTCCTCGCCTGTCCGGAGTCGGCGGCGTCGATCTGGGTCAACCGCGAGGTCGCCCACTGGTGCGATACGAAGGGGACCGACCACTTGCTCGTCGTGGTGACCGGCGGCGAGCTGGCGTGGGATTCGGACGCGGGGGACTTCACGGAGGGATCGACCGCCGTCCCTGCGGCCCTGCGGAATCGGTTCACCGAGGAACCGTTGTACCTCGACCTGCGCTGGGCGCGTGAGTCGCCCGAGCTGTCGTTGCGCCTCTCCGGCTTCCGTGCCGCGATCGCCCAGATCGCGTCGCCGATCCGCGGTTTGCCACCCGACGAGCTCGAAGGCGAGGACATCCGGCTGCACCGCCGGGCCCGCTTGCTCGCCGCGCGGCCGTCATGACGGTGGTCGTGCTCGCGGTCGTTTCGATCGTGGCGGCCATCATCGCCGTCGGGAACGCCCGGCGGGCAGAACGACGGGCGCGCGAGGCGCTCGGGCGGCAACTCGGCCTGGCGGCACTCGACGTGCCGGCCGGCGAGCTCGACCAGGCGCTCCTGTTGTCGCTCGCCGCGGCCGACCTTCAAGGCGACGACGACGCCAGCCGGTTCCAGGCCAGTCGCGCTCTGATCGGCCGGTACTCGCGGCTGGAGGCGCTGCTCCATCCGGCCGAGGAGGCGAGCGTCGGGGTCAGCTTCCGCGGGGTGGCCATCGACCCGGACGGCGATCGGATCGTCGCCACGGCCTGGTCGCCAGACGGGTCGGCCCAGCTGCTGTCGTGGGAGGGCGGCACGCGGACGCAGCCGACCGCCGTGGCCGTCCCCGACGGCTACTCGCCGTCGGTCGCGTTCGCCGGCGACACCGGGCGGATCGTGATCGGCGCGACCGGCGGGACCGTCGGCGTGATGGAGGAGGGTGGGTCGGTCATCCCCGTCGGCGACCATGTCGTCGCCCTCGACCTCGCCGGCGAGCGGGCACTGGTGCTGGCGACCGATGGAGCGCTCGACCTGATCGACGTCGAACGTGCCACCTCGGTCGCGGGCCCGATCTCGGGGTCGATCCCGGGCGCCGACGCCGGGCCGCCCGCCGACGGCCCGCTCTTCGATCTGGCGGCCGGCCGGGTCGTCGTCGCATCGGCCGGCCGGGTCGTGCTGCTCGACGCGAGCGACGGCGAGGCGTTGGCGTCGCTCGACGACCCCACACCGCTGGCGGCGGTCGCCGTCGGACCGACGGACGGAGTGGCCGTCCTCGGCGCGTCCGGTGACGGGACGATCCGGACGTGGGCGCGTGACGGCGACTCGCTCGTCGCCGGCGACACCATCACGATGCCCGACGAGATCGGCGCGCCGCGGCGGCTCGTCGCGTCGCCGGACGGCCGACGGGTGCTCGTGACCGCCGACGATGGGTCGGCGCTCGTCAACCTCACGACCGGGACCGCCGAGAGCACCGACCTCGGTGCGTCGGGTCTCGTCGCGATCGACCCATCCGGCCGGTTCGCGGCCATCGGCGGCGCCCGGTTGACGGTCTGGGACCTCGTGACCGGACAGCGCGCCTTCGCCGTTCCGGAGCCGGCCAACGCACTGGCGTGGAGCGGTCGATGCGATGCCGACGTCGCATGCAAGCTGGTGAGCGCCGGTGAATCGCTCGCCGTGTGGGATCCTGCGGCCGGGCGTCGAGTCCAGCTCGCCGATCAGACCAACGCCCAGGCGGTGGCGATCTCGGGCGATGGGTCGACGGTGGTGACGGCCGGATGGGGAGCCACGGTCGCGGTGTGGAAGCTGACCGCCCAGATCGACGACACCGGCCGGGTCGAGATCGCCGCGCCGGGGCCATTGACGTCGGTCGACCCGGCGGGGCGGGCACTGGCTCGGTACGACGGTGTGTCGACGGTCGAGGTCGTGGTCGACGGCGTGTCGACCGACGTGCCGACGGGCCCGATCACCGGGCTCGTGCTCACCGCCGGCGGCTCGCGATTGCTGGTCGACGGCGCTGACGGGTTGCGCCTGTTCGCGACCGAGGACGGCACACCCGTCGACCTCGACGCGCGCTGCGATGGTGACCGCTTCGCGGTGAGCCCGCGGGGCGACTACGTGGTGACCTACCAGGCGAGTACCGGCGCGACCGTCGACTGTGACACGTCGACCGGAAGCATGTTCTCGGGCGCCGCCATCGACGGCAACGCCGAACCGGTCGGTGCGGTCGCCGTCGATGACAACGGTGACGTGGCCCTCGGCGGGGGCGATGGGATCGTCGAGTACTACCGCGCCGATGGTGGGCGATTCGCACTCGGTGTGGCGGTCAACGTCCGGCTGGGCGGTGAGGCCGTCGAGGTGACGTCGCTGGCGCTGCGCAACGGCACCATCGCGGCGGGCATCCGCCCGATCGGTGGGCGGGGGGCGGTGGCCCGAGTCCTGGTGTGGGACGCCGCCGGCGGCGGTACGCCCGTCCAGTTCGACACCGACCACCGCGACGTCGCCGCGGTGGGGTTGCTCGGCCCGAGCGCCGACCTCGTCGTGGTCGCCGGGGTCGACGACACCCGCGCATCCGCAACGTTGCAGGTCTGGGAGGCCGAGACACGCCGCCGCCTCGGACGAGCCCTCGGCGGGCTCGCCGGCGACGTCGTGATGCTCGGCGGTGACACGTCGGCGGTCGTGGGTGTCGACTCCGGCGGGCGGGCGTTCGCGTGGTCGCTCGACACCGACCCGACGGCGGAGATCTGCGCGATCGTCGGTCGTCCGCTCAGCCCGGAGGAGTGGACCTCGATCGCCGACGGCGCGCTCGCCTCCCAGCCGTATGCGGATGTCTGCGCGTAGGACCGTTGCTCGTCAGCCGCACGGACGACCGGTGGCGATGCGCACGATGACGGGCGTGCCGGGCTCCAACGTCGCCGGATCCACCAGGAGGCCGCTCGTGTCCTCCAGCACCACCGACGGATCGTCGGCGCGGACGACCGAGATCACGTGATCGCTGCCGATGTCGCGGTGGCCGGCACGGGCGGTCGAGGGCCTCGATGTGGAGTCCGTTCGAGCACACCGACGAGATGCCGTCCGACCAGAACAGGCCCGCCGCCGACCACCTCGTGACCTCCTCGCCGAAGTCGTCGTCGGTGCACTGGCTGAAGAACGACGGGTCGGCCACGGTGTTCACGGACGCGACGAACTCGCCCGGCCGCGTCGGGTCAGGTCGGGCGACCCACGGCGCCAGATCGGCGACGGCGACGAAGAACTCGGCTGGGGTGCCTTGGATCGTCGCCGTGAAGGCGAAGTTGCACACCCACTGCTGACGGTCGCCCGGATCGACGTCGGTGAAGCTGGCGGAGACGACCGAACCGGTCCCGATCTCCTCGTCGGTCTCGCGGTCGAGGATCCGCACGGGTGCGCCGACCACGAGACCCTCGGTCCACGCGCCTCCGCCGGGCCCGTCCCATCCGCTGCACGTGCCGTCGTCGTTGCGCACCGCTTCGCTGAAGCTGTCGGTCTGGTCGGGTCCGACTCCACCGCTGTTACCGGCCACGGCGGTTCCGTTGATCGTGCTGGTGACGACGGGGAGTGTGTCGGGCGCGGCGGTCGTGGCAGTGGTCGCCGCGGTCGTCGTGCCCGGTGCCGTGTCGGGAGTCGTGACTGGTGCGTCGATGCTGCTGTCGACGGTGGTGGTGTCGAACGGCGGGTCGGTGACGATCGGTGATGTGGCGTGCTCCTCGTCGCACGCCATGACGACGAGGGCGATCGTGGCGAGGAGTACTCGGCGCGAGCTCATGGGGTTCCTCCGGTTGCCGGCGCGGCCCACGACTGCGCGGCGGCGTGCGCTGCCGGATCGGGCAGATCGGGACGGTCGGAATCGGGCGGATCGGGCGGATCGGGCTCGAGCGTCGCCGGGTCGAGCGCGTGGTCGACTGCGGTCCGGTAGGTCGCCTCGTCGCGCCGAGTCGCGTACGTCACGGTGGCCGTTCCGTCGCTGGTGAGCCGCACGGTGTGGATCAACGACGGCTGGCACCGGCAGCGGGCCGACGGCGAGACCGTGGTCGGCGAGCGAGGCGGTGGTGTGGGCCCACCGACGATCGAGTGCATCCGGTGCCACGGGCGGGAACACGAAGAACGTCTTGGCGAGATGACCACCCGAGACGACCTCGCCGAGCTCCCATGCCAGTCCATCGGTCTCGCCGGTGGCGACGGCGATGATGCCGGCCTCGTCCATGCGAGTCGCCACCTGCTCGCGCCACGTCTCGTCGGGGAGGTGCTCGCGGGCTGCGCCGAGCGTTGCGAGCGAGCGCCCCGGACGCCCGACGGCGACGACCGGCCCGTAGCTGTTGAGCTCCCAGGCGACCGACTCCTCGAACGGGTCGGCACCCCGCACCGAGAACAGCTCGAACAGTGGCCGCCGGGCCGAAGCGATCGTCGGCAACGGCAGGGCGTCGTCGTCGAACGACCTGAGGTACAGCGCCGACCGGCGGTGGTCGCGCTCGAGCAGGCTCTTCGTACGGGCGCGACCCAGCGCACGCGCGATTCGGAACAGCCAGGCACCCAAGGCGGCGACCACGAAGCCACCGATGGTGAACAAGGTGCCGACCGTGCGGGGTGCGACACCGAACAGGTCGGCCCATTTGAGCTGCGCCAGCGTGATCGGAAAGACCAGGTATTGGAGCCCCTTGAATGCGAATCCGATGCCAAACCCGAGCACTGCGAGCGCGACAACCCCGACGAGAACGCCGGCCGGCCGGGGACGCACGAACTCCGGCGGCGGTGCCTTCGAGCCCAGCAAGCCGAGCTCGCGGCGTTGCCACCAGCGCGTCATCAGCAGCCCGGCGAGAAAGGCGACCACCGCGACGGCGACGCCGGGCCACGCGAACTCGCCAGCCAGGGCGATGATGATGATGTTGACGGCGGCGAGCTGTCCGCCGGTTACCACCGCACCGTTCCTCCGCAGCCGCTCGGCATCGGCGTCGAGGGCGATCGCGGTGCCGCAACCGGAGTTGTCGACCACGACCGGCGCTGGCAGCGCACCGCCCGTCCACCGGCGCCGCACCCGGCGCGCCCGTAGGCGGGCGACCGCCGCCGAACCGGCGGCGGCGGCGGTGACGATCGCCGCGCTCAGACCCAAGCCCGACCAGCTTCGAGCGGCTTCCGGGGAAGTGGTACGGCGCGGTGTCGCCGGGCGGTAGCCCGCTCTCGACCAGCCGTGTCATGTCGGCCGCCAGTGCCGCCGCCCGCTCCGCCGGCACGGCGTCGGAGTGGTTCGTCAGGACGAGCACGAAGTGGTCGCCGCGACGGAACGCGGTGCCGATCTGATCGTTGGGTGTCCCGGGTTCTGTGTAGGCCACGACGTCGGGCACGTCGCTGAGTGCGTCGGTCGACACGACGACGTGCTCGGTGGACTCGATGACGATGCCGAGAAATGCGGCGGCGAAGATCTCGTAGGGGTAGCGCGTCACGCTCACTGCCGCGGCAAGTCACCGGCCGAATCGCTCCAGACCCGTGTCGCGGTTGTCGAGTTCTCGTTCAAGAAGTCGACGACCGCCGACTGCAGCTCGGCATCGGGCAACTCGTCTGCCCCCGTGGCCGTCGCCGATGTGGTGAGGCCGAAACCGGCCGGCGGATCGACGGGCAACAGCGCCACGAGCTCGTCGTCGCGGCTGCGATCGCGCGATGTGTCGACAGGCGCCGGAGGACCACCTGCGGCTTCGACCTGACGTTGCGCCAACTCGCGGAGGAACGCAGGGGCGTCGATCCCGGCGGCCTCGTCGGTGAACAGCGCGGAGACGAAGACGTGATCGCGGCTCGCGAACACCAACGATGCGTCGCCGTCGTCGCCCACCTGTGATCCGGGCGAGACGAGCCAGCCGGCGAGGTCGAGTGTGGGTTCGGGCACCGAGTCGAAGCCGTCTCCCTGTGCGGAGAAGATGCCGAACACGGCGCGAACGCCAGGTGGCGTGGTCACCGGGATGGCGGTGAGTTCGAGGATCGCGTTTGCGTGCTCGAACCGTCGGGTGACGGACTCCGCCCCAATGGTGTTCGTCGCCTCGCTGACGAGCGTGAAGCCGGGACCGACATCCGAGAGCAGCACGTCTCCGGCGTCGGGAGACGCGCCGGCCGGCGATGCGAGTGCGACGCAGCACATCGCTCCGACCACGGTGCCGAACAACAACGTGGCGGCCGAACGTGCAGGATGCACCAGTCGTGAGCCTATTTCGGTGGCTCAGCCCACGCTGCGCATATACGGGCGTCGCACCCAGGATCAGGCGGCGACGGTCTCGGTGACGAAGGCGACCTCGCGCAAGCTGACATCGAGATGCGGGCGGGGCCGCAGACGCGGTGTGACCACGACGCTCTGGCGCCGGCCGAACAGGATCGCGGCGGTGATGGTGCCGATCACGGTCAGCGCGCCGCCGCCGATCAGGGTCCAGCGGGCGCCGAAGTGCTCGGCCACCCAGCCGAGTGTCGGCGCGCCGACGGGGGTGCCGCCCATGAAGACCGCCATGTACAACGCCATGACGCGCCCGCGCATGTGCGGGTCGGCGGCGAGTTGCACGAACGAGTTGGCGGCCGTGAGCATCGTCAGCGCGGAGAACCCGCACAGCGGCAAGAAGGCGGCGAACGTGAGGTACGACGGCATCATCCCGACGACCGTCACCGACAGCCCGAACACCACAGCAGAGCCGATGACGAGGCGCTGACGCGACTCCACCCGACGCGCTGCCACCAGCGAGCCCGAGAGCGATCCGATGGCGATCACCGAGCCGAGGATGCCGTACTCACCGGCGCCCTTGCCGTAGACCTCGGTCGCCATCAGCGCCGTCGTCATCTGGAAGTTGAGCCCGAACGTGCCGGCACAGAACACGACCGCCATCACGAGCATGATGTCGGGCCGACCGCGCAGGTAGCGGATGCCGTCGCGGAGCTGGCCACTGGCCCTCGGCAACAGCGGCGTGGGGAACAGCTCCTCGGCACGCATGCGCGCCAGCGACGCGATGACGGCGAGGTAGCTGGCGGCGTTGATCATGATGACCCAGCCGGTGGCGCCGACGCCCGACCCGAGCAGGGCGATCAGCCCGCCCGCGATCGCCGGTCCGATGACGCGCCCGAGGTTGAACGACGCCGAGTTGAGGCCGACGGCGTTGGGGAGTTGGTCGCGCCGCACCATCTCGTGCACGAACGCCTGCCGGGCCGGGGTGTCGATCGCGGTGCCGATGCCGAACAGGAAGGCGATCACGTAGACGTGCCAGACCTCCACCCACCCGGTGATGGCCAGCAGGCCGAGCAGGCCTGCCGTGACGCCCATCGTGGCTTGCGTGACGGCGAGGAGGCGCCGCTTGGGGAAGCGATCGGCGAGCACGCCGGCGATGGGGGAGAACAGCAGCATCGGCAGGAACTGCAATCCGGTGGTGATGCCGAGCGCGCCGGCGCTGCCGGTGAGCGTGAGCACCAGCCAGTCCTGGGCGATGCGCTGCATCCACGTGCCGATGTTCGACACCAGTGACCCGGTGGCGAAGAGCCGGTAGTTGCGCAGCCGCAGCGCGGCGAACGTCGTCCTCATGGTCGACTCATCGGCTGATCACGACCCCGCCAAGAGGTCGAGGAGTGGGGCGACCCGCCGCAGCAGCTCTCGGTCGGCCGGGCCGAGCTCGTCGAGTCGTTGGGCGAGCCAGAGATCGCGGCGGCGACGGTCCTCGTCGAGCACGTTGCGGGCCTCGTCGGTGAGCTCGACGAGGACCTGGCGGCCATCGGTCGCGTGCGGACGGCGCGTCACGAGGCCGGCCTCGACGAGGCAGTTGACGGTGCGTGTGATCGACGGCGGCTTGACCCGCTCGATCGCCGCCAGCTCGCCGAGCGTGAGCTCACCGGACCGCAGCAACGTGCCCAGCACCGACAACTGGTTGAGCGACAGGTCCTCGCTCGACCGCTCGAGCCGGATCCGTCGCGCCAGGCGCATCACGCTCACACGCAGCGCGCTCGAAAGCCCCTCGTCGTTCTCGATCCGGCCCATATCGTTAGCCTAACTCATTACCCTTGCGAACCAACCTCCCCGTTCTGTCTGCTTCAAACTGCCCGTGTGCTCATCTGAGGCAGACAGAACGATGGGGGAATCCCGACTGGGTTGGTCGACTTTTGGGCGGGGGGAACTAAGGTGTCGTCATGCAGCGCACCACTGACCCAACACGTCCCGTTGCCCGGCGCCGGCGCGTCGGCGCTGCGCTCCTCGTGGGCGCGCTCGTCCTCGCCGCGTGCGGCGACGATGACGACTCGAGCTCTCCCGACGACACCGCGGTCGAGACGTCCGAGCCGAGTGACGGCACGACCGACGCGACGTCCGCACCGTCCGAATCAGCACCGTCGACGGACGCCACGGCACCGACCGGCACCGACGCCGCGCCCGACGAGGGCGGGGGCGCCGACGTGGTGGTGGGCGCGGTCCTCGAGCCGACCAGCCTCGACATCGTCCACACCGCCGGGGCAGCGCTCGACCAGATCCTGCTCGACAACATCTACGAGACGCTGCTCACCGCCGACGAGACCGGTGCCATCGAGCCCGGCCTGGCGGCGGTCCCCGAGGTGTCCACCGACGGCACCGTGTACACGTTCACGCTCCAGGACGGCGTGACGTTCCACGACGGCCAGCCCTTGACGTCGGCCGACGTCGTGTGGTCGCTCGAAGCGCTCTCCGCCGACGACGGCGCCGGCGCCGAGGATCTCGCCGCGATCACCTCGATCACCGCCCCTGACGATCTCACCGTCGAGTTGACCCTGGCGCAGCCCGACAACGACTTGCTGTTCAACCTCACCCGTCGCGCCGGCGCCGTGCTGCCGGCCGACGCGACCGGTCTCGAGAACTCGGCGATCGGAACCGGGCCGTTCGTCTTCGAGGAGTGGAACACCGGCAGTTCGATCTCGCTCGGCGTCAACGCCGACTACTGGGGCGACGTGCCGACCATCTCGGGCGTCACGTTCCTCTACTTCACCGATCCGAACGCGGCGGTCAACGCGTTCACGACCGGCGACGCCGACATCCTGACCGGCGTCAACAGCGACCTCGTCGGGCCGCTGCAGGAGAACCCCGACTACGTGGTCAACGAAGGCACCACCAACGGCGAGTTCACGCTCGGGTTCAACAACACCCGCGAGGCGCTCTCCGACCGAAACGTCCGGCTGGCGATCCGCCAGGCGATCGACAAGGAGGGTGTCAAGCAGCTCTACAACGGCTTCGGGACGATCATCGGCGGACCGGTGCCGCCGACCGATCCGTGGTACGAGGACCTCACCGACATCGCCCCGTTCGACCCGGATGCGTCGCGCCAACTGCTGGCCGACGCCGGCTACGGCGACGGGCTCGACCTCGTGTTCGTGTACCCCAACATCTACCCGACGACCACCGCCGAGTTCGTGGCATCGCAACTCGCCGACGTCGGGATCACCGTCGAGATCCAGACCGTCGAGTTCTCCGTCTGGCTGGAGCAGGTGTACACCAACGCCGACTACGACCTCACGGCGGTGCTCCACGTCGAGCCACGCGACATCGGCAACTACGCCAACCCCGAGTACTACTGGCGCTACGACAGCCCCGAGGTCCAACAGCTGATCGGCGACGCCAAGGTGGCGCCGACGCAGGACGAGGCGACGGAGTTGCTGAAGCAGGCCGCCCGGCAGATCTCCGAGGACTCGCCGGTCGACTGGCTCATCCTCGGCGCCGACCTCACGGTGGCGCACCAGGGGGTGACGGGGTACCCGCTCAACGACACCGCCTCGCGGTTCGACGCTGTCCGGGATCACCGTCGCCGGTTGATGCGCCAGGATTGGGGCCGATGATCCATTACGGCGTTCCCCGGCCAGGCCACAAGCAGCCCGCGGAGTCGCTGGCCGCTCCTCGGCTGGCGCCTCGTCGCTCGCATCGGTGACATTGTGGACCAGTGACGCTCTTTCTCCTGCGTCGGCTCGGTTTGCTCGTCGTGGCGTTCTTCGTCACGAGCGTGGTCGTGTTCCTGCTGTTGCGCCTGCTGCCCGGCGATCTCGCCCGGGTGGTCGGAGGCACCGATGCTCCGCCCGAGCGGATCGAGGCCTTGCGCGAGTCGCTCGGTCTCAACCGGTCACTGATCGAGCAGTACACCGACTGGATCGGTGGCATCCTCGCCGGCGACTTCGGGACATCGGCGCTCAACGGCGCGTCGGTCACCGACGAACTGGCGCAGAAGATGGAGGTGAGCGCGCCACTCGTGATCGCGTCGACAGTGGTGTCGATCCTGGTCGCCGTACCGCTCGGCATCGTCGCCGGCGCTCGCCACCGCAAGGCGGATGGGCTGGCGCTGTCGGTGGTCAGCCAACTCGGCATCGCGCTCCCGACGTTCTGGGTCGGCCTGATGCTCGTCATCGTGTTCGCCGTCCATTGGGAGATCTTCCCGGCGCAGGGGTTCCCGCCCGACGGGTGGAGCGACCCTGGGCGTGCGATCGAGTCGCTCGTGCTCCCGACGATCACGCTTGCCCTGGCGCAGGGTGCGGTGCTGATGCGGTTCGTGCGCTCGGCCACCCTCGACGTGCTGCACCAGGAGTACATCCGCACCGCCAGGGCGAAGGGGCTCACGCGGACCCAGGCGCTGTTCCGCCACGGGTTGCGCAACGCGTCGCTGCCGATCGTGTCGATCCTCGGCGTCCAGATCGCCAGCCTGATCGCCGGCGTCGTCGTGATCGAGCGGGTGTTCGCGCTCCCGGGTGTCGGCCAGATGCTCGTCAAGGACGTCAATTCGCGGGATCTGGAGAAGGTGCAGGGCACGGTCCTGCTGATCGCCGTGATCGTGCTCGTGATCGGTTTCGCCGTCGATGTCCTCCACCGCCTCGCCGATCCACGCCTGCGGACCGCGTCGTGAGGCGGGGTGTGAGGCGCGGGGATGTGAGTCCGTGACGATGCCGTCGAGGTCGCGATGAGATACGTCTGGCGGTCGTGGTCGGGACGGATCGGAGCCGTGCTCGTCGGCGGCGTCGTGCTCGCCGCGCTCGTGTCACTGGTGTGGACGCCGTACGACCCGAAGAAGGTCGATCCCGGCAACCGGTGGCAGCCGATCTCGTGGGACCACTGGTTCGGCACCGACGGTGGCGGCAAGGACTTGTTCACGCAGGTGCTGGTCGGGGCCAGGACCACGCTGCTGGTGGCGGCCGGCTCGGTGCTCATCGCCGCCGTGATCGGGCTCACGTTGGGCGTTCTCAGCGCGATCTCACCCCGCTGGGCGGGTGAGGGGCTGGCCCATCTGATCGACGTCCTGATCTCGCTGCCGACACTGATCCTCGCCCTCGTGCTCGTCGCCGCCCTCGAGGGTTCGATCTGGACGGTGTCGCTGGCGGTCGGGATCGGCTTCGGTGTCGTGCTCGCCCGTGTCGTGCGCGGCGAGGTCGCGCGCGTGTGCACCAACGACTACATCCTCGCCGCGGGCGCGTCGGGCTCGTCGACGTGGCGGACGGTGTGGCGGCACATCCTGCCCAACATCGCACCGACCGTGATCGTCCAACTCTCGCTGTTCGCCGGGCTGGCGGTGCTCGCCGAGGCGGCGTTGAGCTATCTCGGATCTGACACCCGTCGGCACGCCGTCATGGGGCCGGATGCTGGAAGGGCTGCAGCAGTCGGTCACCGTGCATCCCGGCGCGATCGTCTTTCCCGGTCTCGCCGTCGTGCTGGCGACGCTCGGGTTCAACCTCCTTGGCGACGGCCTGCGCGAGGCGGTCGATCCGCAGCTGCGCGGTCGATCGGCGACGGCGTCACCCACGTTCACGAGCATCGTCAACACCGGCCCGGCGGTCACCGCTGGACCGGCGGGCTCGACGGCCGGCCGGCCGATCGTCCCGGGTGAGGGCTCACCGTGACGCTCCTGCAGGTCGAGCACTTGACCGTCGAGATCGGCGGCAACCGTGTCGTCGACGACGTCTCGTTCGCCGTCGGCCGCGGCGAGCGGCTCGGCATCATCGGGGAGTCCGGGTCGGGCAAGACGCTGTCGGTGCTGTCGATCGTCGGTCTGGGTCCCGACGTCGCCACCGTCTCGGGGAGCGTGATGTTCGACGGTGTCGAGCTGCTCGGTATGGCGGATCGGGAGTTGGCGCGGATCCGCGGTGACGGCATCGCGATGGTGTTCCAGAACCCGATGACCGCGCTCAACCCGGTGATGCGCGTCGGCCGCCAGATCTCCGAGCCGTTGCGCATCCACCACGGGCTCGGACGTTCGGAGGCGGCGTCGGTGGCGCTCGACTGGTGCCGGCGGGTCGGTCTGCCCGACCCCGACCGGGCCGTCAACGCCTATCCGCACCAGTTGTCGGGCGGGCAGCGACAACGGGTGGGGATCGCGATTGCGCTGGCCTGCAGTCCGGCGCTGCTGATCGCCGACGAGCCGACGACCGCCCTCGACGTCACGGTGCAGGCCGAGGTGCTCGCCCTCCTCGACACGCTGATCGCCGAGGAGGGGACCGCGCTGGTGTTCATCACCCACGACATCGCCCTCGTGTCGGAGGTGGCGCGGTCGATCGTGGTGATGCGCGACGGACGCATCGTCGAGCACGGACCGACCGACGACCTGGTGCGGCGGCCCACCCACGAGTACACGGTCGAGCTGGTCGCGGCTGCCCGCCGGACGTCGTGGGCCGAGGCACCAGTCGATGACGTGCCGGCCGATGAGGTTCCGGCGTGAGCGAACCGTTGCTCGTCGCCGACGGGATCCACCGCACGTACCGACTGCCCCGTACGTCGCTGTTCGGGCCACGCGGCGAGCGGCGGGCACTGCGCGGGGTCGACCTCACGGTCGAGCCAGGCGGCAGCGTCGGCATCGTCGGAGAGTCGGGATCGGGCAAGTCGACACTGGTCAGGATCCTGCTCGGTCTCGATCGGGCGACGGCCGGCGAGGTGCGGTTCCGGGGGGCACCGATCGCCCCGGGTCCGCCACGCCGGCTGCGCGCGTTCCGTCGCGAGGCGCAGATCGTCCTACAGGATCCACTGAGCTCGCTCGACCCGCGGATGACGGTCGATTCCATCATCCGGGAACCGCTCGTCTGCCTCGACGTCGAGGGCGACCATCACCGACGGGTGAGCGAGGTGCTCAACGCGGTCGGGCTCGAACCGTCGATGCGCACGCGGTATCCGCACGAGTTCTCCGGCGGGCAGCAACAGCGGATCGCGATCGCCCGCGCCATCGCCCCTCGCCCGACCATCCTCGTCGGCGACGAACCGGTGAGCGCGCTCGACGTCACCGTCCGCATCCAGATCCTCGACCTCCTCCGCCAGCTCGCCGAGCAGTACGAGCTGAGCCTGGTGCTGGTGTCACACGATCTCGGTGTCGTGCGTTACCTGTGCGACGACGTCATGGTGCTGCGCGACGGCGAGGTCGTCGAACGCGGCGCCAGCGCCGACGTGTTCCGCAACCCGACCCATCCGTACACCACGGCCCTGCTGCGCGTCGTGCCGAAGCTCCCCGTCGCGTGACCCGTCCGGCGTCGCCCGGTGGCGCGGATCGATCGCCTCAGGCGGAGTCACCCAGAGTCGTATTCCACGATGCCGTGTCCCAGAGTGCGTCGTCGAGGAAACGGATCGCGGCGCCGGCATAGACGCGCGCGTGGGTGACGACGTCGTCGATCTCGACGTACTCGTCGGCCTGGTGGGCGATCCACTTCCCGCCAGGGCCGTACACCACCGACGCCATTCCGGTGCGCGACGTCAGCACCGTGCCATCGGTCGACCCGGGGACGCCGCCGAGCCGCGGCTCGTCGCCGGTGATCGCGGCATGGGCCTCCCACACCGCTCGCACCAGGCGATGATCTTCGGGGGTGGCGACCGACGGGCGATCGTCGATCACCGACAGCTTGACGGTGACGCCGTGCTCAGCCGCTGCGTGGGCGACGACGCGCGTGATGTCGGCCATCAGCGTGTTGTGCGGCGTGTCCGGCACGGAGCGGACGTCGATCCACGCCGACGCCGTCGCCGGCATGACGTTCATCTGCGCCGGCTCGCCGGCGTGGAGCACCGTCGGGGTGATCCACACGTCGCCGAGGTGCGGATGGGCGCCGTGGCGTGCTTGCACCTCACGTTCGAGGACACGGAGCGCGGCGATCGCGTCGGCGGCCGCACGATTGGGGTTGTTGCCCTCGAATGGCATCGCGCCGTGCGCCATCTTGCCGTGGAAGTCGAGCCGCAGGCGCAGTGCCCCTTTGGCGACGTGACAGATCTCGCCGCCTTCGGGCTCGCAACAGATCACGGCGTCGACGCCCTCGGCGTGCCCGCGCGTCACGAAGTCCTTGGCGCCGATCATCATTCCTTCTTCGTCGACGAGCGCAGCGAGCACGAGCCGTCCCGGGAACGTGCCCTGCCGGATGACGGCGTCGGCGGCGAACAGCATCGCCGCCAGCCCGCCCTTCATGTCGGCCGCGCCGCGGCCCCACAGCCGGCCGTCGGAGATGTCGCCGCCGAACGGGTCGACGCTCCACGTCGACGGGTCCCCCTCGGTGACCACGTCGGTGTGTCCCTCGAACATCAGCGTCGGGCCGGGACGGCCGCCGTCGACGACGGCGACCACGTTCGGCCGACCGGGCGCGACGATGTCGATCGTCGGCGACCAGCCGAACGACCGCATCAGGTCGGCCACGAGCTGGGCCGCCGGTTCCTCGTCGAGCCCCCGATCGGGATCGAAGACGCTCGGGATGCGGACGAGTTCCTGGGCGAAGGCGATCAGCCGATCGGTGTCGATTGCCGCGATGGACGAGGAGCCGTCGTCGCCATCGTCGATCGCCGGCGGTTCGATTGCCGGGGTGTCGAACGCCGGGGGATCGAACGCCGGGGGATCGAACGTCGGGGGGTCGAACGCCGGGGGGTCGAACTGGCCACTCATCGCGCGTCCGTCACTCGCCCCACTCACGTCGCCGCTGGAGATGGTGGCTCGAAGCGACCGTCGGCTGCGGTCCAGCCACCGTCGACGAAGATCGTCGTGCCGGTGACATAGCTGCTCGCATCTGATGCAAGGTAGACGACGGCTCCCACCATCTCCGCTGGCTGTGCCCAGCGGCGCAGGATCGTCTTGTCGGCGTAGGCGTCGTACCACGCCGGTTGCGCCTGGATCTGCGTGGTGAGCGGTGTCTCGACAACGCCCGGGGCGACGGTGTTGGCGCGGACGCCGAACGGGCCGAGCTCGGCGGCAAGCGTCTTGAACAGCATGACCGTCGCCGCCTTCGTCGCCGCATAGGCGCCCTGGCCCGGTTCGGTCGTCTGTGATCGGATCGACGAGAACCCGATCATCGAGCCGCGACCGTTGGCGGCCATCACCCGCCCGAATGCCCGACACAGGCGGAACGTGCCCTTGATGTTGAGATCGACGACCCGGTCGAGGTCGTCGTCGGTGTAATCGACGATCCGCTTGCGCACGTTGACCGATGGCGTCGTCACGAGGATGTCGGGCGGGTCGAGGTCGCGAGCAGCGGCGTCCACCGCGGCGCCGTCGGTGAGGTCGAGCCCGAACGCCGACGCCGGCGAGCCGATCACGTCGGCGGTCGTCGCGGCCGCGTCGAGCCGTGCGTCGGCGCAGATCACCGCTGCGCCGAAGGCGGCGAGGCCCTCGGCCACCGCCGCCCCGATCCCGCTCCCGGCCCCGACCACGAGCGCGGTGCGGCCGTCGAGCCGGAACAACCGCTCATAGGGAGTCACCGCCCGGACCGTATCCGGTCGCGGTCCGACTGTTGACAACATACCCATACCCCCCTAGGGTATATGACATGTCCATGGAACTCGATATGCCGGCAGCGCATCACGACCACCGTGGACACGACGAGCACGGCCACGGCGCCCACGACAAGCACGCCGGGCATGACCCGGAGGCGTTCCGGCGGCGGTTCTGGCTCACGCTGCTGCTGACGATCCCCGTCGTCGCTTCCAGCGAGATGGTGATGGAGTGGTTCGGCTACGAGATCGACGGCGTCGCATGGGTCGGGCCGGTGCTCGGCACGTTCATCTTCGCCTGGGGTGGCCAACCGTTCCTGACCGGCGCCGTCGCCGAGGTGCGCAACCGGCAACCGGGGATGATGCTGCTCATCTCGATGGCGATCACCGTCGCCTGGGTGGCCTCGATGTCGACCAGCCTGGGGTGGTTCGACCTCGAGTTCTGGTGGGAGCTGGCGCTGCTGGTGACGATCATGCTGCTCGGGCACTGGCAGGAGATGAAGGCGATCGGGCAGGCGCAGGGCGCCCTGGCCGCGCTGGCCGCACTCCTGCCCGACGAAGCCGAGCGCATCGAGGCCGACGGTGCGATCGAGGTGGTCCCGGTCGGCGCCCTGGCTGCCGGCGACCGCGTGCTGGTCCGGTCCGGCGCCCGGGTCCCGGCCGATGGCCGCATCATCGAGGGCGAGGCAGAGGTCGACGAGTCGATGATCACCGGCGAGTCGCGACCGGTCCCCAAGACCGTCGGCGACCGGGTGGTCGCCGGGACCGTGTCGACCGATTCGTCGTTGCGGGTCGAGATCGACGCGGTGGGCGAGGACACCGCCCTCGCCGGGATCCAGCGCCTCGTCGCCGACGCCCAGGCCAGTGGGAGCCGCGCCCAGGTGCTCGCCGATCGCTTCGCCGCGCTGTTGTTCTACGTGGCCACCGGGGTGGCGGCGGTGACATTCGCGAGCTGGTCGCTGGCGGGCGACATGGAGCGTGCGATCGAGACGACCGTGACCGTGCTCGTGATCGCCTGCCCGCACGCGCTCGGTCTGGCGATCCCGCTCGTGATCGCGCTCTCGACCGCGGTCGCCGCCAAGCACGGCA
Organism: Ilumatobacteraceae bacterium; assembly: GCA_963776935.1. GTDB lineage: Bacteria > Actinomycetota > Acidimicrobiia > Acidimicrobiales > Ilumatobacteraceae > JALOLG01. The sequence continues at coordinate 185,090 of CAVZOP010000009.1, forward strand.
TCCTCGTCAAGGACCGTCTCGCGCTCGAGCGGATGCGCACCGTGGATGCCGTGCTGTTCGACAAGACGGGCACCCTCACGAAGGGCAATCACGTCGTCACCGACGTTGCCGGCGCCGATCGCACAGACGCCGAGGTGCTCGCGCTCGCCGCCGCCGTGGAGTCCGACAGCGAGCACCCGCTGGCGCGGGCGATCGTGGCGCGGGCCCGCGTCGACGGCCCGATCCCCGGGGCCACCGGGTTCCGTGCGCTCACGGGCCGCGGTGTCGAGGCCGTCGTCGACGGCGTCCGGTACGCGGTCGGCGGGCCGTCGCTCCTGCGCGAGCGCGGCGTGACCGAGCCCGACGAGATCGCAGCCGTCACCGGTCGATGGACGGCTCGGGGCGCATCGGTGTTGCACCTGATCGAGGGTGACCGGATCGTGGGCGCGCTGGCGCTCGAGGACGAGGTCCGTCCCGAGGCTCGCCAAGCCGTCGCCGAGCTACGTGCTCTCGGTGTCGAGCGGGTCGTGATGATCACGGGCGACGCCCGCCAGGTGGCGGAGAGCGTCGCCGCCGAAGTCGGCGTCGACGAAGTCTTCGCCGAGGTGCTGCCGGAGGACAAGGACTCGGCGGTGATCGAACTGAAGCAGCGCGGCTTGACGGTCGCGATGGTCGGCGATGGCGTCAACGACGCCCCGGCGCTCGCCCGCGCCGACGTGGGGCTGGCGATCGGCGCCGGCACCGATGTGGCGATCGAGTCGGCTGGCGTGGTCCTGGCGTCGTCGGACCCGAGGGCAGTGGCGGGCGTCATCCGGCTGTCGAGGGCGAGTTACCGCAAGATGGTCCAGAACCTCGTGTGGGCGGCCGGGTACAACGTCGTGTCGATCCCGCTCGCCGCTGGAGTGCTCGCATGGGCGGGCGTGATGCTGTCGCCCGCGGTCGGGGCGATCCTGATGAGCCTGTCGACGATCGTCGTCGCCCTCAACGCCCAGCTGCTCCGGCGCTGTCCGGCTCGTCGCGGGTGACGCCGAGTCCGCCTCCTAGGATTGGCCGCGATGACGATCGGCGAGCGCTCCGGTGTCCGCGGCTCGACATGGCTGCACGCCGACGACTGCTCCGTCGACGACATGCGCCTCGTCGTCGAGGTGACCACCGACCGGGGCGACTACCCGTACGCCGCCGACGTCGTCGACAACGTGCTCGTGTACGACTGCGATCGGCTCCGCGCCGAAATCGGCACACCGGCCGGCCGGCGCGGCGTCCAGGCCGAGCTGGTCGTGGCGATGGCTGAGGGTCCCGGGCTGGTCGTGCTCGCCGGCGCGTTCCCCGACCCGTCGATCGTCGATCGGGTGACCGATGCGTTCGTGGCGATGATCGCCGACCAGCACGCGGCCGGGCAGGCCGCCGGCGACCACTTTGCCAAGCCCGGTGCCAACGACCGGGTCTGGAACGCGCTCGAGAAGCTCGCCCGGCGCGACCCCGACGCGTTCGTCGACTACTACGGCAACGAGATCATCGAGCTCGTGTCGTCGGCGTGGTTGGGCCCGAACTACCAGATCACGTCGCAGGTCAACGTCGTCAACCCCGGTGGCGCCGCCCAGGACCCCCACCGCGACTACCACCTCGGGTTCCAGTCCGACGAGATCGCCGAGGCGTTCCCCGCCCACGCTCACCGGTTGTCGGCGGTGCTCACGCTGCAGGGAGCGGTCGCCCACAACGACATGCCGGTCGAGAGCGGTCCCACCCTGTATCTCCCGCACTCGCAGAAGTACGAGAGCGGCTACCTCGCCTGGCGCCGCCCCGACTTCGCCGAGTACTTCGCCGCCCACCACGTCCAGCTCCCGCTCGCCAAGGGTGACGCCGTGTTCTTCAACCCGGCGCTCTTCCACGCCGCCGGCCACAACCGTTCGGCCGACATCGAGCGGATGGCGAACCTGCTCCAGGTGTCGTCGGCCTTCGGCCGGGCGATGGAGTCAGTCGATCGGGAAGCGATGTCGAACGCCCTGTTCCCGGCGCTCCTGCGCCGCGCCCGGGCCGGCGCCCCCGAAGCCACGCTGCGCAATGCGATCGCGGCGTCGGCCGAGGGCTACTCGTTCCCCACCAACCTCGATCGCGATCAACCGATCGGCGGCCTGGCACCCGAGACCCAGGCCGAGCTCGTGCGGCGCGCACTGACGCAGCGCTGGGAGCCCGCCCAACTCGCTTCCGAGCTCCGTGCCCAGGCCGACCGCCGCCTCACCGACGTCTGACCCGCCCACACCACTGTTTGTGTCACCGCGATCGGCGATCCTCGCCGGCGTCGGTGACACAAACCTGGGGTGGTCTCATTGCGTGGCGAGGTCGGTCCACAGCGTCGGAGGGATGGCGGACTGCAGGTCGGCGATGTTGTCGTCGACTTCGGTGGGTGAGCTCATGCCGACGATCACGGCGGTGACACCGTCGACCATGAGCGGATACCGCAGCGCGGCCGTGCGCAGGGACACGCCGTGCGACTCGCAGATCGCTCGCGTCGCCGCCACCCGCTCGAGTACGTCGTCCGATGCGGGTGCGTAGTCGAACCACGCACCGGGTTGCGGATCGGCGAGCACGCCGCTGTTGAACACGCCGGCCGCGAGGTAGGCGACCCCGGCGCGCCGGCACTCTGCGACCACGTCGGCGGCCGAGTGGTCGAGCAGCGTGAGGCGACCGGCGACCATCATGCAATCGAGGTCGGCGTTGCGGAGGAAGAAGCGCGCCGTCTCCACGACGTTCGTGCCGAGCGAGACGGCCCGCACGACACCATCGGTGCGCAGTCGATCGAGCGCCGTGTACGTGCCGTCGATCGCTTGCGCCAGGTGGTCTTCGGGATCGTGGATGTGGACGATGTCGATCCGGTCGAGGCCGAGTCGCTCGAGGCTCGATTCCAGCTGGCGCAGCGTCGCGTCGCCGCTGAAGTCGAACACGGCGTCCGAGTCGCCACCAGGTGACGTGACGAGCGACCGACCGGCTTTGGTCGCGACCACCACATCGTCGCGACCGATCTGTGTCGAGCGCGGCGCCCAGCCGGGCCTCCGATTCCCCGAGCCCGTAGAGCGGTGCCGAGTCGAACAGCCGGATGCCCCGTTCGACCGCTCGCCGGGCGGTCGCCACACCACGCGCTTCGTCGTTGCCCCAGAAGACCGAAGCCAAAGGCGCCGTTCCCAGCCCGAGACGGGTGACCATGAGCCCGGTCCGCCCGAGCTGGATTCGTTCGAGTTGCTCGTCGACACCCATGTCCGTCACGGCGTCATCACGAGAGCGGGCGGGTGATCACGAGGAAGAGTCGTACGGGTGCGGTGCCGATCACCGACCAGCGATGCGGAACGCCGCCCGGGTGCACGATGCAGTCGCCACGGTCGAGCTCGACCGTGGGGCGACCGGTCAGCTCCACGCGCAAGCGTCCCTCGATGAGATGGAGCACGACGTCACCGGGATGGTCGTACCAGACATCGAGGTCGTCGTCCGGGTCGATGAGGTACTCGTAGATCTCGAGCCGCCGACCGGGATCGGCGAGGAGCACTCGCCCGATCGCCGATCCCGGTCGATCACTCGACGGTACGAGCTGACCGTCGTCGGCGCGGATGACATCGACGACGTCGGTGGGATGGCTCGGCAGGAGGTTCGAGGGCTCCGTCCCGAGCACCTCGGCCATCCGGTAGAGGGTGGCGATCGACGGTGTCGACAGGCCGCGCTCGACGGCGCTGACGAACGGTTGGCTGAGGCTGCAACGGGCGGCGAAATCGCGCATCGACATCCCGCTCGCCTGACGAGCGCGTCGGATCGAGACACCCACCGCGGCGCGGATCGGGTCGGCGTGGGCGTCGACCGTCACTCGTCGTCCCCGACGAAGAGCGTGGCGGCGACGCGATCGACGACCGAGTGGAACGCCGGGCTCCTGGTCATCTCGGTGGTGCGGGGCCGTGGAAGGTCGACGTTCACGGTCGCCACGATCGTCGACGGCCGCGGCGACATGATCACGATCTCGTCGGCGAGGAGCACGGCTTCCTCGATGGAGTGCGTGACGAGCAGGGTGGTGGTCACCCGCTCCATCCAGATCCGTTGCAGCTCCATGTTCATCCTGGTGCGCGTCATCGCATCGAGCGCACCGAACGGTTCGTCGAGCAGCAGGACCGTCGGCTCGGTCACCAGCGCCCGGGCAATCGCGACGCGCTGGCGCATCCCGCCCGACAGGTGGCGAGGACGCGCCGTTTCGAACCCACGGAGTCCGACCAGCTTGATGAGGTCGTCGACCGCCGACGGACCGACGTCGGCGCCCGTCACTTGCAGCGCGAAGCGGATGTTGTCGCGGACGGTCCGCCAGGGCAACAGGGCGGCGTCCTGGAAGGCGACGCCGATCTCGTGCCGGTCCCGGGCGTCGGCCGGCGCCTTGCCGTGAACGCGCACGGTGCCCGACGTCGGCACGTCGAGACCGGCCAGGATCCGCAGCACCGTGGACTTGCCGCAACCCGACGGTCCCACCAGTGCGGTCAGCGTGCCGCGGGGCGCGACGTGGTCGACCCGCTCGATGGCGACGAGCGGTCGACGTTCGATCACGAACTCCTTGCGGACGGCGTCGAGCTCGAAGCCCGCCTGGTCGACGCCGTCCGCCGCGGTATCAGTGGTCACGACAGGGTGGCGTGTGCTTCCTCGAGGAACGAGGTGTCGAGGAACTCCTCGACGGTGGGCAGGTCGGTCTCGCCGGCCGTCTCGAGTGCCGGCAGCACGTCGTCGGCCATCCGCGCCGGGTCGACGGACAGGATTCCGTGCTCGTCGGTGAAGGGGCTGTCCATCAGCGCGATGTACTCGGGGTTGGCGAGTGCGGCGTACTCCTCGTTGATCTCGGCGTCGGCCGCGTACGTCTCGAGGAGGATCGGGAGCGACGCGGTCGGGTCGGCGCGGTTGTCCAACGCCCCTTGCAGAAGACCGGCGAGGTAGGCGACCACGAGGTCGTGATTCTCGTCCATCCACGCCCTGGACGCGAACAGGATGTCGCCGTACGACGGCAGGCCCAGGTCGGAGTACGGCTTGGCGCTGACGTCGTGGCCCTGCAACTGGAGCTGCAGTGGCTGGTTCGTGACGTACGACGCGATCGCATCCATCTCGCCGTCGACGAGCGGCTGCGGGTCGAAGCCCATCGGGATGAACTCGTAGTCGGAGGGGTCCAGGCCGTTGACCTTGAACAGCGCGTCGATCTGAACCTGGTCACCCTGCGGCCCGCCGATCCGCTTGCCGACGAGATCCTGCACGGTTTCGATGCCGGTCGCGGTCATCCACGTGAGCCCGAGCGGGTTCCGTTGGTACATCGCGCCGATCACGACGAAATCGGAACCTTCCTGGTTGGCCTTGATGATGTCGAGCTCGCTCGCCGAGAGACCGACGTTGCCGTCGCCGGCCGCGAGCACCTGCACCACCGCTGGTGTGTTGGGGCCGCCGTGGATCAGCGACGACTCCACACCACGGCCGGCGAAGTGTCCCTTCGATTCGGCGAGGTACCACGCCGACCACTCGATGTCGGGAAGCCAGTTGAACACCGACGCCACGCTGCCGATGACCGCGGCCGGCGCACCGCTGGTGCCGGTCGCGGCAGAGGTGGCGGGCGACGCGGCAGCCGTCGTGCCGGCCGACCCGCCGGTGCCTGGCGTCGTGCCCGGGCTGTCTGCATCGTCGTCGTCGCCGCAGGCGGCGAGGATCGGCACCGTCGAGACGATGGTCAGTCCTCCGACGACGCCCGCTGATCTCGAGATGAACGCCCTTCGTGTGTACATAGTTCCTCCGTTACTGGGATGGTGGCGGGATTCCTGGCGGATTGCTGGCTGGTGGTTGGTGGTGGGTTTGGTGGGTGGTTGACGGGTGACGATTCGGTCGGACGGTCGGCTACGTCCAACGGGCGTGGACGGCCCGTTCGAGGCGGCCGGCGGCCGAGAACACCAGGACCGACACGGCGATGACGACGATCGCCGCGCCGAACGCGCGGGGCAGGTCGAGCAGCCGGTAGGCGTAGGCGAACTCCACACCGAGTCCCTCGCGGCCGATCAGGCTCTCACCGACGACGGCGGCGATCACCGCCGACCCGCACGCGATGCGGAAGCCGCTGGCGATGTGCGGCACGGCGGCCGGGAGCTCCACTCGCCGGAACCGCACCCCGCCGTCGGCGCCGAGGGCGTCGACGACGTCGAGCGCCGACCGGCTGGCGGCGGTCAGACCCGATCGTGCGAACACGAAGATCGGATAGAACACGAGTACCGATGCGAGCGCCCACACCGTGGTCGGGTTGTAGCCGAGCACACGGGCGAAGAGCGGGAACAGGGCGACCAGTGGGGTCGCGGCCAAGACGATCACGACCGGCACGGTCATGCCCGCCAGGAACTCGTAGCGCGCCGCGGCCAGCGCCGCGGTCAGACCGACAACTGTGCCGATCGCGAGCGCGATCGCCGCCGTCCACAGCGTGCGCAGCGTCGCCGAGAGGTACTCGCCGGGCGCGCCGACGAGATCGTCGAGCACCGCGGACGGGCGTGGAACGACGATCGGCGAGATGTCTTTGACCTCGACCCACGCCCACCAGATTGCGACGAGGCCACCGAGCAGCACGGCGACGGCGGCCGTCTCGGTGAGCACGCGCCGGAGCCGGCCGTGCCGGTTCTGCGTGGCGACAGGCGGCTGGGCCAGCTCGGAACCGAAGCGACGCGCCGCCGACACTCGGACCGCAGCGAGCAGGCCGAAGGCGAACAGTCCGCAAGCGGCGCTGAGCAACGACGCCGCCCAGAGCCGGTCGGCACGGGCCCCCTGCATGGAGGTGATGAGGAGCACACCGAGCCCACGCTCGGCTCCGTACCACTCGCCGAACACCGCACCGGCGAGGGCCGCCGGTGCGGCCAGCTTCAACCCGTCGGCCACCGACGGCCACGACGCAGGCAGCTGGACCGACCACACGCGTCGGAAGCGGCTCGTTCCGAGGGCCTCGGCGACGTCGTGGACAGACCGCGGCGCGGCCCCGAGGCCGACCGATGTCGACACGAACACGAAGAAGAACACGGCGATCGCGGCAACCGCCACCGGGCCCCTGTCGCGTCCGAGCACGATCAGCAGGCACGGTGCGACGGCGACCCATGGAGCGGCGTTGGTGATGGCCGCCAGGCGCACGACGAACCCGCGCAACGCCGGCACGCTGGCCGCGACGAGCGCGGCCGTGAAGGCCAGCAGTCCGCCGATCGCGAGCCCGCGAGCGGCCGCCCACACGGTTGCGCCGCGTCGCGCGGAAGTAGACGTCGCGGCTGTCGCCGACGATCGGGGCGAGGGCGTCGGTGGGCGTCACGATCATCCCGCTCGCCCAGCCGGCGCGACCACCCCACACCCAGACGGCGACGATGAGCGCGAGGCCGGTGGCCGGGGCCGCGAGCGGCCGCAGGGGCAACGACCGAACCGTCCGCGTTCGGTGCTGCCGGTCCTCCACAATCAACCCCCACATATCATCGTAGCGCATGGTCGGAGCCGGCGAACACCGACCCGATGCTGGCGAACATAGGCTCTGTTTGGGTCCGGAGTGAACGAGACGCGTGAACGCCGCGTTACAGCTCGATCACCCACACCTATCAGGTGCGCGGAATCGAGTAGAACGAGAACTGGCGACAAGGAGCACGGATGAGGATCGAGAGCGTGCGAGCGGTGCTCGCCGGCTACCGCAAGAGCGACCCGCCGATGCAGCGCAGCTTCGCGCTCGTGCGGATAGAGACCGACGACGGCACGGTCGGTTGGGGTGAGGCATCCACGAACTGGGGGCACTCGTACCCCACGGTCTTCCGGGCGGTCGTCGACGACGTGTGCGCTCGCCACCTCGTCGGACGCGATCCGCTGGCGATCCGCGACCGCCTCGCCGAGCTCTCGGTCGCGCTCGATGGATACCTCGGCTGGGAAGGCCTCACGAGCCAGACGATCGGCTCGATCGAGATCGCCCTGTGGGACATCGCCGGCAAAGCCCTCGACGCACCGGTCCACCAGCTCCTCGGATCGACCGCCCACCCGATCCCGCTCTACGGCACCGGTACCACGATGTTCGAAGAGTCGGCCGAGTGGCATGCGCACTACTTCGACCAGTGCCTCGAGCTCGGCTTCGCCGGCGTCAAGGTCCGCCTCGGTCGCCAGCTCGACGACGACGTCGAGGTCGTCCGGGTCGTGCGCGAGCACATCGGTCCGGATCGGCTGATGGGCGTCGACTCGTACTGGTTCCACGATCCGGACACGGCCATCGAGCTCAGCCGGCGGATCGCTCCGTACGGGATCTACTTCTTCGAGGAGCCGATCCCTCAGTACCAGATCGAGGGGCTCGAACGGGTGCAACGAGACTCACCCGTCAGAGTGGCCGTCGGTGAGCGGGTGTACTCGCCCCGGTCGTTCGCCGAGCTCGCCCGGCGCGACGCGGCGCGGGTGTTCGAACCCGATGCCACGATCGTCGGTGGGATCCTCGCCTGCCTCCAGGTCGCCGACATCGCCGCCCGCCACTCGATCGAGGTCATCCCGCACGTCGGTGGCCCGACCGTCGTCGGCCTGGCGGCCAATCTTCATTGGGCGACGGCCGCACGCGTTCGCATCTGCGAGTACGACATCGATCCCCATCAACCGATGATCACCGACATCGGCAACAACCCGGGATTGGCGCTCGTCGATCTCGTCGCCGGCACCATCACCGCCCCCACCGGACCCGGCCTCGGCGTCGACGTCGACGAGGCACTGCTCGCCGCCCACCCCTACGTCGAGGGTGACACGTACGCCGAGATCTTCCCCGAGCACGAGTCGGGACGATCCGCGTCCGCCACCGGCAAGGAGGTCACCCACGGTGGATGACCAGCACGACGCGGTCTGGTTCGACAACGAACACGCCGCCCTCCGCCGGTGCTGGCACCCGGTGGCGCGGGCCGCTGAGCTCGAGGGCGATGGTCCACTCGCCGTCGAGCTGCTCGGTGAGCGCTGGTGCGTCGCCCGGCTCGGCGGCCGGCTGACGGCGTTCGTCGACGCGTGCCCGCACCGCATGGCGCCGCTCAGTGCCGGCACCGTCGTGGACGGCACGCTGCAGTGCGTCTATCACGGCTACCGCTTCGCCGCCGACGGGGCCTGTGTCGAGATCCCCGCCATCGGCCCGGACGTGCCGATCCCGGCGCGGGCACGGTGTGGTGTGGCCGCCGCCGTCGCCGAGCACCTCGATCTCATCTGGATCGCCCCCGAGGACCCCATCACCGAGTTGCCGAGCGTGCCGGAGCACTCCGATGACTCGTTCGTGAAGTGCCCGCTCCCGGTCTCGTCGTGGAACGCGAGTGCGGCCCAGATGACCGACAACTTCCTCGACCTCGGCCATCTGGCGTTCCTCCATCTCGCCACGTTCGGCGACGCCGGCGACCGGCACATCGGCGACTACGAGGTCGAGCGCGACGGGCTGGGTTTCTCGGTTCGCTACCGCCACCTCGCCAAGGCGTTGGCCGACTCGTTCCAGGCCGGCGACGAGTTCCGCACCGTCGAGCGCGAGTCGTGGTTCGTCTACACGCCGCCCCACCACGTGTACCTGCGCCTCACGTATCCCGACGAGCAGGCGGTGCTCACGATCAGCTTCTGCCACCAACCCGTCGACGCCCGAACGACGCGGCTGTTCTGCACCGACTACCGCAACGACATCGAGAACGAACCGGCGGCCATTGCTGCCGCGGTCGCGTTCCAGGAGGCCGTCGCCGCCGAGGACCGCGCCCTGCTCGAGCGCCTGCAGCGCAAGGCGGTGCCGCTCGATGCCACCGTCGAGTTCCACTCCAAGGCCGATCGGATCACGCTCGAGATGCGACGGGTCCTGCGCGAGCTGGTCACCCTCTCCGCCAACGTCCCGGCAACGTGACGCCACCCCCGTTTGTGTCACAGACGCCGGCGATCTTCGCCGATGTCGGTGACACAAACCTCAAGGGGGAGGGGTGGGGCTCGAACGCAGCTGACGGGCCGCGCTGATCGACGCGCCGAGCTGGCGGGCGACCGAGCCGGCGCGACCGAGTCGCCGCACCGTCCGGTGGGTGCCGATCGATCGCAGGACCGCGTTCGCGCAGGCTCGACCCGACGCGCCGTTGATGCCACCGCCGGGGTGCGTGCCGGCGCCGGTCACGAAGATGCCGTCGATCGGCGTCGAGTAGTTGCCCATCCGACGGGTGGGCCGCAGGCCGAGCGACTGCGCCGGTACCGGTGCGATGTGGTTGCCAGGATTTTCGGCGCCCGTCATCGCGGTGAGATCGCTCGGGCTCGTCAGTACCTCGTGGACGATGTGCGACCGGATGCCGGGGAGGCAGGCATCGATGGTGCGCCAGATCCCCTCGGTCGCCTCGCCGGCCGCGTGCTCCCACGTCCGGCCCTGGATCTCGCGAGCAGTGACCGCGTTGGCCCACATCGTGGCCCGCCCTGGCGGCGCCAGACCGGGGTCGACCGACGTCGGGAAGGCGACCAGCGTGCCGGGCGAGCGCGGCACGAGGCCGAGCGAGATCGCGGTGTAGGTGTCGACCGCGTCCGACGGTTCCGACAGCAGCCAGAGCGTGCACTGATCGGAGTCCGGGTCGCCGAACGTCGGGACGCAGTCGGTCGTGTCGAGCGCCGCGGCGACCGTCAACTGGCTGACGTTCGAGGCGACGATCTCGAGTGCCTCGAGGCGTCGCCGCGTCGCGGCGGGCACCACGTCGGCCGGCGACAGCATCCGGAGCACGAACTCCTGCGGAGGGATCGCCGACACGACGGCACGCCGCGCCGTGATCTGGTCGCCGGTGGTCGACCGGACCGTCCAACCGGCACCGGCCCTGTCGACGGATGCGACCTTGAACCCGCACCGGACCGCGCCGCCACCGGCGGTCACGGCGGCGGTGAGCGCGGTGACGAATGCTCGTGACCCGCCGACCGGGCGTCCGAGCCGCCGGCCGTGGCCGCCCGTCGTGAGGAGGAACGCGTTGGCCGTGCCGGGTGACCACGGCGCCAGCCCCAGGAACGAGGCGCGGAAGATCGCCAGCGCCCGCACCTGTGGGCTCTCGAACCAGCGCATCGCCACGTCGAGCACGGACATCTGGACCAGCTCGACCAGGGCGTCGGCTTCCCGTCCGCCCATCGTGCGTGCGACCCGTTGGGCGACACTCATCGGCGGCACCCACCCGTCGGACGCGATCGCCAACGCCCGCAGCAACGGCGCGCTGCGCTCGCTCAGCTCTGTCCAGGCGCGGGCATCGCGGGCGGAGATGGTGGCGATCGATTCGGCCGTGGCCTCGATGCTGCGCCCGATCGTCACCTGGGTCCCGTCGCCGAAGAGATGGATGGCGGCGACGTCCCGAGTCCGGTACTCCAGACCGAGGTCCTCCAGCCCCAAGTCGTCGATGACGCCGCTCGTGAGCACCGCCGTGTGCTCGACCGCCCCGTGCTCCAGAACATGGCCCTGCCACTCGCTCGACATCAGGGCGCCACCCGCAACGTCGTTCTGCTCGACCACGATCACGTCGAGACCGGCCCGAGCGAGGTAGGCGGCGCAGGTCAACCCGTTGTGCCCGCCTCCCACAACGACGACATCGACGCTCGCTTCGGTCATGTCGCGGCCGGCGGCGGCGACGAACCGCTCTCACGCGCCGCCATCCCGTGAGCGGTTCGCAGGGTCGCCATCTCGGCGACGAAGTCGCGGCGCATCGACCGCTTCGCCGTCTCGTCGGCCCAGCTCGCGTCGATCGCGGCGAGCGAGAAGTCCTCGAGCTCGTCGACCGTGCACCCGAACGCATCTCGCACGTTGACGTATTCGTCGGCCAGGTCGATGTCGAACATCGCCGCGTTGTCGGAGTTCAGCGTCACCAGCACACCCGCGTCGCGCATCCGGATCAGCGGGTGGTCGGCGACCGAGTCGACGAGACCGATCCGGCGGTTCGACGTCGGACAGACGGTGAACGGCACACCAGTTCCGACGACGTCGGTGACCAGTGCCTGGTCGTCGAGCAGGCTGAACCCGTGGTCGACGCGCTCGACTCCGATGATCTCGATCCCGGCCCGGATGTCGTCGGCGGGGCCCTCCTCACCGAGGTGCATCGTCGTGTGGAACCCGTACCGGCGTGCGTGGCGGAACGGCTCGGCGAGGGCGGGCAGGTCGACGCCGCGCTCGCCGGCGTCGCCGCCGATCCCGATCAGGATGTCGCGATCGCACCTCGCCGCGGCTTCCACGAGCTCGGCGGCGGCGCCCGCGCCTGACGGCTTGTCGACGTCGAGGATCATGCGGCACACGATGGCATGGTCGGTGCGGGCGTCCTCGATCCCGGCCGCGATGCCAGACCAGATCGTGTCGAACGCGACGCCGTGACGCAGCAGGAACGTCGGCGAGAAGAACATCTCGCGGTACCGCACCCCTGCCGCGGCAGCGATCGCCAGCGCCTCGTACGTCACCCGATGGATGTCGTCGGCGTGCTGAAGGCTGCGGCACACCACGTCGTACACGCGCAGAAACGCGGCGAGGTCGTCGTAGCGGTAGAGGTCGGCAGGGTCGTCGACACCGAGGTCGACGCCGTTCTTGCGGGCGAGCTCGGCGATGGTGTGCGGCGGCGCAGCACCTTCGACGTGCACGTGCAGCTCGACCTTCGGCAGCGCTCGAATGTGATCGTCGGAGGTCGTGCTGGCGTGAGAGATCATCCATCTTGTCCCGAGAACGGCACCACCGGGACTATCGCTGGATCAACAACCCGGCGTCGACGGGGAACGCCACGCCCGTCACATATCTGGCCTCGTCGGACGCGAGGAACAGCACCGCGTTGGAGACGTCCCGCGACTCGACCCAAGGCACCGGGAGGGCGTGACTCTCCTGCATGACGGCGCCGAACTCCTCCTTGGTCGGGCTCGCCGACTCGGGCAGGAACAGCTCGAGCGTCGACTCGTTGATCACCATCGGCGTGTCGACGGTGGTCGGGTTCACGCTGTTGACGCGGATCATGTGCTCGGCCAGTTCGAGCGCCAGGCACTTCATCAACCCCACGACACCGAACTTCGACGCCACGTAGTGGGCGGAGTTCCGGAACGGCGTCAGGCCGGCGGCCGAACTGGTCATGATGATCGAACCACCGTTGCCGGCCGCGATCATCGAGGGGGCAGCGGCCACACACGTGCGCCACACCCCGGTCAGGTTGACGTCGATCACGTCCTGCCAGGCCTCGTCGGTGAGCTCGAGGGCGGGCGCGAACGTCACGATGCCCGCGTTGGCGACCACGATGTCGAGGCGTCCGAGATCGGCGACTGCCTGTTCCACGACTCCCCGCATCGCCGCCGTGTCACGGACGTCGGCCTCGGCGGCGATCACTCGGCGGTCGAGGGCCTTGACCTGCTCGACGGTCTCGGCGAGATCGTCGGCCGTGGCGGTCTCGTACTCCAGCGTGCCGATCGGCGCGCACAGATCGACGGCGATGATGTCGGCGCCTTCCTCGGCGAGCCGGATTGCGTGGCTGCGTCCCTGACCCCGGGCGGCGCCGGTGATCAGAGCGACCTTTCCCTCGACACGACCCATACCGATTGCCCTCCAGTGATGTGGTGTTCCGTGATGTTGTGTTCGGGACATTCGATCGCGAGCCGTGACGACCGTGCCCATTCCTATCACCGGCCGCGACACGTGTCTGACCGTGTGAGGTTCCGGGTATTCGTCAGCGCATGACGACTTGGGGATACACATTGTCGAGCGAGGAGTTCGGCCCACGCGAGCTGGTGGAGTTCGGGGCGATGGCGGAGGAGGTGGGCTTCGACTTCCTCACGGTGTCGGACCATTTCCATCCGTGGACGCAGAGCCAGGGTCACAGCCCGTTCGTGTGGACGACGATCGGCGGCGTCGCGATGCGCACGGGCCGGGTTGCGATCGGCACCGGGGTCACGTGCCCGATCCTGCGCAACCACCCCACCATGGTCGCCCAGGCCGCAGCGACCAGTTCGGCGATCCTGGGTGGACGGTTCTTCCTCGGCGTCGGCACCGGCGAGTGGCTGAACGAGCACATCATCGGCGGTGCCTGGCCGGCGATCGAGATCCGGCGGGCGATGCTGGCCGAGGCGGTCGACGTCATGCGCCAGCTATGGACCGGCGAGACCGTCGACCACTGGGGCGAGCACTACACCGTCGAGAACGCACGCTTGTTCACCCGACCGGCGGGGCCGATACCGGTGATCTGGGCGGCGTCGGGCCCCGAGTCGGCGGTCGCCGCCGCCGAGCATGGCGACGGGTTGTGGTCGACGTCGCCCGATCCGGATGTCGTGCGGGCGTATCGCGAGGCGGGTGGTGACGGACCCGTCTACGGCCAGGTGACGCTCTGTTGGGCGACCGACCGCGCCGACGCAGTGAAGACCGCGCTGGAGGTGTGGCCGAACGCCGGCAACCCAGGGCAGTTGTCGCAGGACCTGCCGACGTGGACGCACTTCGAGCACGTCGCCGAGCTCGTCACCGAGGAGATCATCGCCGACCGCATCCCGTGCGGCCCCGACGTTTCACCGGTCGTCGAGCTCGTCCGCACGTTCGAGGATGCCGGCTTCGACCACATCCACTTCCACCAGGTCGGTCCCGATCAACGTGGGTTCGCCGACTTCTGGCGCACCGAGCTCCTCGACGCGCTGCAGTGACCGACCGTCACGCCGCCCCGCGGTAGTGGGGGAGCAGCTCGGCGTGGGCGAGGTCGGCCAGGCGCTGTTGATCAGGCCCGACCTGGTGGAGGTACACCGTGTCGAACCCGGCGCCGGCGAACCGGTCGATCGCTCGGATCACCGGTGCACCCTCCACCGCGCAGACCACTGACGTTCGGATGGTGTCGTTGGCGACGTCCGCGGTCAGGGCCTCGAAATCCTGCGGGCGTGCCAGCTCGGACAGGACGGCGGGTGGCAGCGCGCCGTTCGCCCACCATTCGCGGGCGACACCGACCGCCTGATCAATCGTCGCTGCGATCGAGACGTGGATCTGACCGATGCACCGCTTCCCTCGGCCGCCCCGCCCGTGGAACACGTCGACGACCGACGCGTCCGGTCGCACTCCGATCAGCCCGTCGGCGACCTCGCCGGCGAGCGCCGCGCTCCGCGGGCCGGAGGAGGCGACATAGATCGGAGGTGGACCGGCCGGGCGGGTCGTCAGGGTCAGCCCCTCGACGCGCCAGTGTTCGCCGCGGTGGTTCACGGTGTCGCCGGCCATCAATCGCCGGACGACCTCGATGCCCTCGCGTACACGGTCGAGCCGTTCGCCGGCACTCGGCCACCGCTGCCCGAACGGCTGCTCGTTGAGCCGCTCGCCCGATCCGACACCGAGGAAGAACCGGCCGTCGAGCAGCACCGCCGCGGTGGCGGCCGCCTGGGCGACGTTGATCGGATGCCCACGGTGGATCAACGCCGTGACGCCGGTCCCCAGTTCGAGCGCCTCGGTGGCGGTGGCGATGGCGCCGATCGTGGTCCACACGTGACCGGACTGACCCTGCCGGCGCGTCCACGGCTGCAGGTGGTCGCTGATCATCGCCGTGTCGAAGCCGGTGGCCTCCGCCTGCACGGCATGCTCCACGAGGGTGCGCGGATCGTGCTCCTCGCTCGACAGCCACCACCCGAGGCGCACCGGCGCAATGGCGGCCGCGTCAGACCCGGACCGATCAGACCCGGACGTATCAGACATCGCGGCCACCACCGAGGTCTTCCATCGTCACGAGCCCGATCAACACACCGTTGGCGGTGGTCACCAGCAGGTGGTCGAGCCCGTCCTTGTCGAACCGACGGGCGACCTCTTCGACCCGAAGGTCGGGCCGGATGGTCGCCGGCGCCGGGATCATGACGTCGCGGACACGAGTCTGCGGGGGTAAGCCGCGCACCGTCGGACGGAGCGCTCCCACGACGACGTCGTCGCCGGCCAGGACGACGACGGTGTAGGGGATGTCGCCCAAGGCGATGACATCCCCGACGGTCGCGTCGACGGCCACCGTCGGCACTTCGACGGCGCGCGGTCCGATGCGGCGCGCGTCACCGACCTGGCCCTCCGTCGGCAGCCCCAGCACGGTCCACGCCGCGCGGCCGCCCTCGAGCAGGTAGACCTCGCCGAATCCCAACAGTTCGAACCGGCACGCGGCTCGGGCAGCAAGGTCTCAATGCTGGTCGAAGCAGTAGACGAGCACAGCTCGGCCGCGGTCGAGCTGCTCCACGCTCGCTTCGTCGAGCGTTTCCAGCGGCACATTGACCGCGCCCGGAAGGTGCTCCCCCGCGAAGACCGAACTCGGTAGGACGTCGACGAGCTGCGCTCGTCGTTGCAGGAGTCGCTGGGCACGATCGACGTCGACGTGTTTGCTCACCGTCGAAGGGTCCCCATGTGCCGGGCTCCTGAATCCTGCGAACCCCGTCGCGCCGGACGTCGTCACAGCTCCGGGAGTCGCTGCTGCAGGCCGATCAGCGGGGCGAGCGGATCGCCCGTCGTCGCCAGCCGGTCGGCGATGGTCCTGATCGTCCACCGGTCGGGTCGCAGGTCGGGATCGTAGAGCTCGTCCCAGCCGATCGGCACCGACACCGGAGCTCCGGCGACCGGGCGGGTGCTGAACGGCGCGACCAGCGTCTTGTTGATGGCGTTCTGGGTGTAGTCGAGCCGCGTGCGGCCGCCGCGCTTCGACACCTCCCACTCCCAGCTCACGAGATCGGGAACGGTGCTTCCCACGGCGCGCGAGAGCGCCTCGACCCAGGCCCGGGTCTCGTCGAACGTGTAGCGGTCGGCGACGGGAACCCAGATCTGGATGCCCCGCTTGCCGGTCACCTTCGGCATCGCCTTGACCCCGAGGTGGTCGAGGGCGGTGCGGTGCAGACGGGCGAGCACGAGCACGTCGTCGAACGAGCTGTCGGTGCCGGGGTCGATGTCGATCATCGCCCACGTGGGCCGATTGGCATCGCGGATGGTCGACGTCCACGGGTGGATCTCGATGGCGCCGTAGTTGGCCACCCACGCCAACGCGGCCGGGGAATCGAGGACGAGGTACAACTCGGTCTCGCCGGGGTCGGCAGCCTCGTTGCGCCACTGCCGCAGCCAGTCGGGCGCGTGCGATGGAACGGCCTTGTGCCAGAACCCCGGCTTGGCAATGCCGTCGGGGAAGCGGTGCAGGTTCACCGGACGGTCGGCGAGGTACGGCAGCATCGCCGGCGCCATCGTCGCGTTGTGGCGGATCAGGTCGCGCTTCGTCAGCGCGGGGTGTGGTCGGCGTGCCGGGAACAGGATCTTGTCGAGGTTGGTCAGCTTCAACGTGTGCTCCCCGAGCTGCCACTCTCCGGACTTGCCCAGGGCGTCGAGGGCGTCGAGCTCGGCGGGCGTCGGCGCGACCCAGAGGGAGCTACTCGACCAACTGGCGGCGGGCGCCGCCTTGACCTCGTCGTTGGTGCGCCCGGTCTTGACCGACCGTGGGTAGTCCTCGGGATCCCAGCCGGGAACGGCGTCGTCGTCGTGCTTCTTGAGGAGCAGCCACGGCTCCTTGGCGTCGGCGCCGCCGCGGCGTACCAGCACGAACCGGCCACGTAGCTTCTCGCCGCAGAGGTCGAAGTGGAGATCGCCCGCTTCGACGGCGGCCACGGGATCGGTGCCGTCGGGGGGCGACCACGTGCCCCAGTCCCACACGATGACATCGCCGCCGCCGTACTCGCCAGCCGGGATGACACCCTCGAAGTCGAAGTACTCGAGGGGATGGTCCTCGACGTGGACGGCCATCCGTTTCACCGATCGATCGAGTGTTGGGCCCTTGGGCACGGCCCAGCTCATCAGCACCCCATCGGCCTCGAGGCGCAGGTCGTAGTGGAGGCGGCGGGCACGGTGCCGCTGGACGACGAACCGGCGCCCGTCGGCGGCCGGGGCCACCGACCCGGCCGGCTCGGACGTGACGCTGAAGTCGCGCTTGGCGCGATAGGTGTCGAGCCGATCGGCCGGCCGCTTCGCCGTCGACTTCCGCCGCACTTCTTGGCCGTCGCTTTCTTCGCGGGCGTCTTCTTGGCGGCCGACTTCTTCGCCGTCGCTTCTTCGCGGGCGTCGTCTTGGCGGGCGACTTCTTCGCCGTTGCCTTCTTCGCCGTCGCCTTCCGTGGCGGCGTCTTGCTCACTGGCGACTTCTTCGCTGGCGCCATCGGACCGCGACGTCCTAGGCGCTCTTGCGGGTCTTGCGCGTCGTCCGCTTCTTGGCCGGCGCGGTCGCCGACTTGCGGCCCTTCGCCGCTTCGACGCTGCGCTCGAGGGCGGCCATCAGATCGAGCACCTTGCCCTCGGACACCGGCTCGTCCTTCTCGACGATCTCCTTGCCCTTGTCGCGCGCCTTGATGCGCTTGCGCAGCTCGTCGACGTACGTGTCCTTGTAGCGACCCGGCTCCCATTCGGCGGCCAACGACTCGACGAGTTGGGTTGCCATGCGGAGCGTCTTGGCGTCGGGCTTGGTGCGCCGGTTCGGGAGCCCGTCGACATCGGCTCGGGGCACGACCTCGTCGGCGAATCGCATCGTCGACATGGCGAGGACGCCGTCGAGTGGGCGAACGGCGGTGAGGTACTGCTTGTTGCGCATCACGACGGTCCCGATGGCCACCCGTCCGCTCTCCTCCATCGCCGCCAGGAGCAACGCGTAGGCCTTCTTCGCGGGCTCTCCGTCCGGAGCGAGCCAGTACGTGCGCTCGTAATAGATCGGGTCGATGTCCTCGAGGGCGACGAAGTCGGTCACCTCGATCATCCGCGTCGAAGCCGGACGCAACTCCTCCAGCTCCTTCTTGTCGAACGTGACGTACCGCCCCTTGCGGATCTCGAAGCCCATCTCGATGTCGTCGGCGTCGACTTCCTTGCCGGACTTCTCGGCGACCTTGCGGTTCCTGATCCTCGAGCCGGTGCCCTTCTGGAGCTGGTTGAAGTGGATGTCGTGGTCGCGGACGGCCGTGTACGCCTTGACCGGGACGTTCACCAGGCCGAAGCTGATCGAGCCGGTCCACACAGGTCGTGCCATGCCCATGACGTACCCAATCATGCCCGGCTCGACACGGCCCGTTTGCACGAACGATGTCTATGACGTTCGTGTTCTGGGTAATTGCCGGCATCCCTTATGACGATCCGCGTTCGAACAGGAAGAGGGCAGCGATGACCGAAGATTCGACCAACATCTGGAACTACCGCGACGATCTGGTCCACGATCGTGAGATCGTCGGGTTCGACGTCGAAGCCGTCGATGGGGGCATCGGCAAGATCGACGCCCACTCGTTCGAGGCGGACGACTCGCACATCGTGGTCGACACCGGGTTCTGGATCTTCGACAAGCGGCGACTGATCCCGGCCGGCGCCGTGACGGCAGTCGACTTCGACAACCAGAAGGTGATGATCAACCTCACCAAGGACCAGGTGAAAGACGCTCCTGACTTCATCCCCGAACGTTGGGACGACGCGTCCGACGTCGAGGATCGCCGCGCCGACTACAACGAGTACTACCGCCCACACGGCTGGTGAGCACCCTGCGCTTCGGCTCCGACGCCGAGCCCGGTATCCGGCGTCGGGGGAGGACTCGGTTCACGTACGTCAACGAGCGCACCGGTCGCAGCCCGTCGACGAAGGACCTGGAGCGGATCCGCGCCATGGCCGTGCCGCCGGCGTGGACCGACGTGTGGATCGCAGCAGACGCGTCGAGCCACCTCCAAGCGACGGGCCGCGATGCGAAGGGCCGCAAGCAGTACCGGTATCACGTCGACTTCACGGCGTCGCGGTCGGAGCACAAGTTCGCCGACCTCGTGGCGTTCGGTGCCGCGCTCGGACGGCTTCGGCGACGGGTCGATCGTGACCTCCGGTCAGCCACGCTCGACCACGATCACGTTGTCGCAGTGGTGGTCCGCCTGCTCGATCTCACCGGGCTGCGCGTCGGCAACGAGGAGTACGCACGCGAGAACAGGTCGTTCGGGCTCACCACCCTGCGCGACCGACATGCCGTCGTGCGCGGCTCGACCATCAACCTGTCGTTCACGGGCAAGTCGGCGCACGAGTTCGACGTCAGTGTCGACAGCGCGCGGCTGGCGCGGCTCGTCCGGCGCTGCCAGAACCTTCCGGGCCAACAACTGTTCCAGTACCGAACGGCCGACGGTGGGCTCCGCGCGATCGATTCGACCGACGTCAACGCCTACCTCGCCGAACACGGCAACGTCTCGATGTCGGCCAAGTCGTTCCGCACGTGGAACGCGACGGTGCTGGCGTCCGAGGGATTCGTACAGGCGGCAGGTGACGACGAGGAACCGTCGGCGCGGGTCGTGAACGAGGTGATCGATCAGGTCGCCCTCGAGCTCGGCAACACGCG
Organism: Ilumatobacteraceae bacterium; assembly: GCA_963776935.1. GTDB lineage: Bacteria > Actinomycetota > Acidimicrobiia > Acidimicrobiales > Ilumatobacteraceae > JALOLG01. The sequence goes on from CAVZOP010000009.1 coordinate 205,386, forward strand.
GGCAGTGTGCCGCGCCAGTTACGTGCACCCCGCCGTCGTCGGCGCATACCTCGACCGAACACTGCTGCCACAGTGGCGACGTCCTGTCGGTGCCAGGCCCGCCGGCATCACGACGGTGGAGCGAAGGGTCCTACGTCTGCTCAAGCGCTCCAGGTGACGGCCGAGTCGATCCGCTCGCGGTCTCATCCGTGCGGCACGACCGAGGCGACGGCGTCGGCCACGTCGACATCGAACCGGCCACCACGCGACCGCAAGCCCGACACCTTGATCGCGGGCAGCGCGCCGAACTCCGGGCGCGTCAGCTCGACGCCGGTCGGGGTCGGCTGGATTCCGAGCATCGCCCGCACGAGGAGCAGCACCGACGCCGACGACCATGCCTGCGGCGAACACGACGCCGGATAGGCGACCGGCACCGGCACCTCGTCGCGTGCGATCCCGGCGAACAGCTCGGGCGGCCGCCCGCCGAAGTGGGTCGCCGCGGCCAGTGCGCCGTCGACGATCCTGTCGACGATGTCCCATCTGCCGTACCGGGCCGCGCCGGCCGCGCAGATCGCGGTGTCGTGCGGCCACACCGAGCCGTTGTGGTAGCTGAGCGGGTCGTAGGCACCCATCGACGCGGCGAGCGTGCGAAGGCCCCATCCCGACCACAGCGCCGGCTCGCCGAGGCGATCGAGGTAGAGCTCGGCGAGGTCGGGTTCGGCGATCCCGCTCCACAACGCGTGACCGGGGTTCGTCGTCAGCGCGTCGATCGGTCGCCCGACACCGTCGACGCCGAGCACGAACCATCCGCGCCGATCCCACATCACGTCGTTGAAGCGCTCCCGCAGCCGTGCGGCCCGTTGCCGGAGCTCGACCGCGTCGTGTCCGACCGGCACCACCTCGGAGAGCTCGGCCGCGCCGATCAACGCTGCGTAGGCGTAGCCCTGGACCTCGACCAACCCGATCGGCGGCTTCGGGAGCGAACCGTCGACGAACGTGATGCCGTCCCAGCTGTCCTTCCAGCCCTGGTTCGACAATCCGGAGCTGGAGTGGCTCTGGTAGTCGATGAAGCCGTCGCCGTCGGAGTCGCCGCGCCGGATCAACCAGCCGAGGGCAGCACTGATGGCGGGCGCCAGCTCGGTGAGATCGCTCCGGTCGAGGGCGCCCCATCGCCACGCTTCGGCGGCGAGGCCGATGAACAGCGGTGTCGCGTCGACCGTTCCGTAGTACCGGTTGCGTTCGGCGAACGGTCCGCCGCCGCCGCGACGTCGTAGCTCGTGGAGGATCTTGCCGGGTTGTTCCTCGGATGCCGGCACGTCTTCGCGGCCTTGCAGCTCGGCGAGCGCGCGGAGCACGCCGCGCGCCAACTCGGCGTCGAACGGCAGGGTCATCCACGACGTCAGCAACGAGTCGCGTCCGAACAGTGTCATGAACCAGGGCGCGCCGGCGGCGACGACGATGCGGTCGGGGTGGGCGCGATCGACGATGCGCAACGCGGCCAGGTCGGCGAGCGCCTGGGAGAACGCGGTGACGAGGCGCGGATCGTTCGACTCGAGTGTCGGCGCCGCGGCATGCCACGCCTCGAGCCGGCGCAGCGGCACCGCGTCGGCGGGTGTGGTGCCGATCGGGAACGGGAGCCCGGCGTGCACGCCGTCGACGAGCGGCTCGACCGTGAGCGTGAGCCGGAGCCGGTCGTGGGCGGGGACCTCGAACCACCACCCGAACGTGTTGTTGGCGAGGTCGACCTCGTCGGGCACGGGCTCGCACCTGAGGATCGACGCCGCGGCGACGTCGTCGGCCGCCGGTTCCAGCAGCCACTGGTCCTCATCCGCGCGGATCGACCCATCGTGGCCACCACGCGACGCCTTGACGTCGAAGAGGTGCGCGAAGTCGGCCGCGATCGACATCAGGACGTGGACGCGGCGGCTCATGCGTCCGGTCTCGATCAGCTCGACCTCGTCGCGCAGACCACTGGCGATCCAGCGTCGCCTGACGAGGATGCACGTGGATGGCGTGTCGCTGCCGGGCGGGTGGAGGCGCTGCACGGACACCGAGGACAGGGGAGTGGGCGAGGTGCTGGCGAGCGTGTGCAACTCGCCGTCGTCGATCCACACTCGCAGCTTCGAGACGTGGCGCAGGTCGTCGTGGACGACGCCGTGTGTCCCGCCGAGGCAGTTGCCGGCGTGATCGCTGATGGCGAACGTGCGACCGTCGACGAGGGTGATCTCACCAGGTGCTCCGACCACCGGGACGGACTCGGCCCTGGCGTCGAGGGGCGACGTCATCGAATCAGTCTGGCGTCACCGTCCCGCCCGGTCGCGGATCTGACGTCGCAGCGCCGAGCACTTCTGCCAGTCGGACCGCCAGCGGGTGTGTCTCGATCTCATCGAGTTCGATCGGGAGGGCGAGGCACCAGTTGCGCCGTCGGTCGTCGGTGCCCGGGATGTTGGGCCGTTCGGCCTCGGCGACGGCGTCGTCGAGGGTCGCCGACAAGAACACGGCCGGCGCTCGGGCGAGGAGCTCGTGGGCCGCCACGACGGCTTCGGTGGCCGTTGCGGCGGGGTCGAGACCGGCCGAGTCGACAAGGCGCGACCGGATCGCCTCGGTGGACTCGGTGTCGGGGTCGAGCCCGAGGCCGCGTTGTGTCTCGAGATCGCTGCCGTCCCACAGACCGGCGACGGTCGGAAGATCGTGGGTGGTGATGGCGGCCATCGCCTTCGACGGCCAGGTCTCCGGTTTGCCCTGCTCGAACCAGAGCAGTCGATACGACAGCATGTCGTGCTCGGCGAGCGCCCGTCGGGCGGTCTCCTCGACGGTGCCGAGATCCTCGCCCACGATGACCGCCGCGGCGCGGTGGCTCTCGAGGGCGACGATCGCGAGGAGATCGTCGGCCAGGTAGCGGACGTAGGCGCCGTCGGTCGGCCGGCTGCCGTTCGGTATCCACCACAGGCGGAACAGCCCGACCACGTGGTCGAGGCGCAACCCCCCCGAGGCGAGGTTGGCGCGGATGGTGTCGATGAATGGCTGGTAGTCCGCGTCGCGCAGCCGCCACGGGATGAACGGCGGCAGGCCCCAGTGCTGGCCGCGCCGGTTGAACACGTCGGGAGGCGCACCAACCGAGACGTCGAGGGCGAGGACGTCCTGCCACGCCCAGGCGTCGAAGCCGTCCGGGTCGACGCCGATCGGCAGGTCGTGCACGATCGTGACCTCCCGCGCCGCAGCCTCGAGCTGGAGCGCGACGAGCCACTGCAGCCATGCATGGAACCGCACTCGCTCGGTGTGTCGAGCGAGGATCCCCGCGATGCCGGCGCCGTCGGGCTGGCGACAGTCGGCCGGCCAGTCGCGCCACCGCGGACCGTGCTGCTCGGCGAGCACACACCAGACGGCGAACTGGCACAGCGAGGCTGGTTGTTCGTCGTACCACCGATCGAACTCGTCGCCCGCCGCACCAGTCCGCCAGATCGTCTCGAGGACGGGGCGCTTGATCCGCCAGACGGAGTCGCGGTCGATCTCCCGGCGCTGGTTGAGGGCGCGTCCGGCCGCCGCCGCTGCTTCGAGCGTGACGCCTGCGGCGGCGGCGCCCGGGACGTCCTCGATCCGCAGGTACAGCGGATTTCGATACCGGCGGCTGGCGGGGAAGTAGGGGCTCGGCTGCTGGGTGTCCGCCGGAGCCACCGCGCCCATCGGGTTGACGAGGACGAAACCGGCCCCGAGCTCGCCCGACCATCGCGCCAACCGGCGCAGGTCGCCGAGATCGCCGATCCCCCAGCTCCGCGACGAGCGGGTCGCGTACAGCTGCGCGGCCCATCCCCAGTCACGCCGACCGGGAGGCAGGTGGCAGCGGCGGGGACTGACGATCACACGCGTCGAGCCGCCGTCGCGGTGGGCGAACGTGTGGTACCCGAACGGAACGTCGCCGGGCGCCTCATCGCCGACGGTGACGGTCGTGCCGTCCTCGAGGATCAGCTCACCCGCGCCGAGGACGATGCGTTCGCCGGGTCCGAACACGAGCGGTGGCCGACGGACGGTCGGCTGGCCGATGATGCCTCGCAGCCGTGCGACGGTCGCGTCCGAGATCTGTTGGAGGCGTCCGGTCGCGTCGACGTAGGACGGATCGATGCCCCACTGGTCAGACACCACGCCCCCTGGCTATCAGGCCTGGTCACCCGGATCACACACGTGTGTATCAGGCACGGATCCGATGACGAATGTCGCCCGATCCGGGATCGGGCAGGGGTGTCAGCTCCCCGGCCCGATCCCGGTGGCCCGCAGACCGAGTCCCTGGGGGCTGGGATCTTCAGGCGGGGTCAAAATCGGACGACGCCGAGTGATTCCCAGATCGGTGGTGGTCTAAACATCGATCACACGACGATCCGCGAGAAACTTTCGTGTCGCCCGTCGCGATGCCGAACGCCGGTGCAGGACTCGACCAGAGCCAGGGCCCCGGGTTTGTCCGGAGGCGACACGGGGTACAAGCACGCCTCGTATCGACCCCCACCCACGACGATCGGACCGAGATGAAACAGGAACAGCTCCACGAACTGTTGTACCAGGCGTTGGAAACCGAGCAGGGCGGCATCGCCATCTACACGACCGCACTGCGCTGCGCGGTCAACGACGACCTGGCGAAGGAGTGGCAGGAATACCTCGACCAGACGACCAGGCACGAGGCGATCATGCGCAACGTGTTCGAAACCGTCGGGCTCGATCCCTCGACCGAGACGCCCGGTCGCCAGGTCGTCCGCCACATCGGTGAATCACTCGTCGCGGCGATGGAGATGGCGCTCGCCTCCGGGCCGCCGGAAGCGGCGCAGCTCGTCGCCGGCGAATGCGTGGTCCTGGCCGAGACGAAGGACCACCTCAACTGGGAGCTCATCGGCACCGCCGCCGAGAAGGCGACCGGGACGATGGCCAAAGCACTCCAAGAGGCGTACTCCGAGGTCGAGGACGAAGAAGACGAGCACCTGTACCACACCACCGGATGGACCCGTGAGCTGTGGATCGAGTCGCTCGGCCTCGACGCCGTCCTGCCGCCGCCGGAGGAGCAGAAGCATGTGAAGACGGCGATCGGCGCCTCACGGGCCAAGCAGGCCCGGGAAAACATGACCTGATCGGCTCCCGATCGATTGAACCCCGGCCCAACCGGGTATCCCCAAGTCGGGCGTGCTAGTGGGCATGCCCGCGCGGGACGACAGTGGCCCACCGAACGATTGAGGTTTTCGTGAAAGGGATATTTGCGACCATGTGCCCCGACTGCGAGGCGCCGCTCGACCCGCAGCGCCCGGCGGGTGACACGTCTGGAGCGGCGAGTGTCGCCGACGATGTGCTCGTGTGCGCCGGGTGCGGCCGCGCGTTCGTCGTGCGGTTCGGTTACGTGCTGGCCCTGCCAGGCACGGTCGACGCGGGGGTGGCGTGATGCGCATCGCCCAGGTCGCGTCATTGTTCGAGTCGGTGCCACCGGCGCTCTACGGGGGCACCGAACGGGTGATCGCTGCGCTGTGTGACGAGTTGGTCGACGCGGGGCACGACGTGACGTTGTTCGGCGCGGGTTCGTCGACCACCAAGGCGCGCCTCGTCCCGTTCGTGACCGAGCCGCTACGGCTGAGGATGAGTCGCCAGGAGATGATCGACGTGGCGCCGCATCTGCATCTCCAGATGCTGGCCGAGATCTACGCCCGTGCGGACGAGTTCGACGTGATCCATTCCCACGTCGACCTGTTGACGCTCCCGTTCGTGGCCTCGACGCACGTGCCGACGCTGATCACGCTGCACGGGCGACTCGACACCGACTCGAGCCAGCAGGTGTTCCCGCTGTACCCCACGGTGCCGCTGGTGTCGATCAGCAACGCACAGCGCCAGCCGCTGGCGGGGGTTCAACTCGACTGGGTGGCGACCGTGCCGAACGGCCTGCCCCTCGATCCCTACATCGCCGAGCCGCGCGCGGCCGACACCGACTTCGCGTTCGTCGGGCGGATCAGCCACGAGAAGCGGCCTGATCTGGCGATCGAGATCGCCCGTCGCACCGGCCATCGCCTGCGGATCGCCGCCAAAGTCGACCCGTTCGACCTCGAGTACTACGAATCCCAGATCGAGCCACTGATCGACGGCACTGAGATCGTGTTCGCCGGCGAGATCAGCGAGCTCGAGAAGCCCAAGTTCTACGCGGGTGCGCAAGCGCTGTTGTTCCCGAGCGACTGGCCGGAGCCGTTCGGCCTCGTGATGATCGAGTCGCTCGCCGCGGGAACTCCGGTGATCGCGCTGCGACGCGGTTCGGTGCCCGAGGTACTGGTCGACGGCGTCACCGGCTTCATCTGCGACGACGTCGACGCGATGGTCGCCGCCGTCGATCGGCTCGACGAGATCGATCCCGACGCGTGTCGTGCAGCTGCACTCGACTTCAGTGCCGAGCGGATGTGTCACCGCTACCTCGACGCCTACGCATCGTTGCGCCAGCGCCGGCTGCCCGTCCTCGCCGCCGTGTGAGGAACCCGGCCGATCAGGCCGGGGTCGCCGCCAGCTCACGCTGGCGACGCGCTTCGTTCCACGTGCGCAGGAGGTGCCCGGCGTCGTCGAACTCCACGTCGGTCGGCGCCAGGGCGGTGAGCACCGCGGACGTGACCGCCTGCCGGAAAGGTTCGGCGTCAGCGGGGCTGAGCAGCCCGTTCTCGACGGCCGCGACGTCGGCGATGCGCACCCACTCACGCGCGAGCAGCTGGAGCACGGACGCCCGCTCGAAGCCTTCCCACGTGAACGTCGGGCCCGATTCCGTGACACCGCGCCACGCGTCCATGTAGTGGCGCAGCAGTGCGAGCACGCCGGGCGAGACGCCGATCGCCCGGCCCGACGTGCCGGACAGCATCTCGACGACATGCTCGGCGAAGTCGAGCGACACCTTGGCCGAGCTGGCGGTCACCGGTCCGATCCGCACCGCCACCAGATCGCTGTCGACGCGTCGGCGGACGGGCGATGCACTGACCGATGCGGTCCGATCGAGGAAGCCCTCGACGGCGTCGGCGCGGAGCGGTTCGGACAAGTAGAAGCCCTGCCCGCGCTGACAGCCGAGCCGTTGGAGCACCTCCAGTTGGTCGGCATCCTCGATGCCCTCGGCGATCGTCCGCAGCCGCAGGGCGCGCCCCATCCGCAGCACGGTGTTCACCAGTACCGCCCGATCGGGATGGGTGTCGATGCCTTCGATGAAGCTCTTGTCGATCTTCAACACGTCGATCGGGAGCTGCTGTAGATACGACAACGACGAGTACCCCGTACCGAAGTCGTCGAGGGCGATGCCGACGCCGACCTGCTTGAGATCGTGCAGGCACGTCACCGCCTGCGGGTCGGCCATCACCGTCTCGGTCACCTCGAGCACCAATGCCGAGGACGGGATGCCGGTCGCGATCAGCGCCGAACGGACCTGGTCGACGAAGTCGTTGTCCTGAAGCTGGTTCGGTGAGACGTTGACACCGACGAGGAGACCGTCCTGTCCGGCCAGGCTGCGCCAGGTGGCGAGATCGTGACACGCCGTCTCGAGGACCAGCTTGCCGAGCGGCACGATCAGGCCGGTCGCGTCGGCGATCGGGATGAACTCGTTGGGGCCGACGACGCCACGCACCGGGTGGTTCCAACGTGCGAGCGCCTCGAACCCGGACACCTGGAGGGTCGCCAGATCCATGACGGGCTGGTACACGACCTCGATCTGGTCCGAGCCGAGCGCGACACGCAGTTCTGCCTCGAGCGCGAGACGGTCCTGGACGACCACTTCCATCGCCGGGTCGAACACCAGCATCCGGCCCCTTCCCTCGCGCTTCGCGGCGTACAACGCGATGTCGGCGTGGCGAAGGAGGTCCGAAGGGCTGGCGCCGTCACGGACGAGATCGGCGCCGGCGGAGCAACCGAGCACGACGGGTCGGCCGGCCACCACGATCGGCCTCGAGATCGCGGCCGACAGGCGTTCCACGATCGAGTCGACCTCGCTCGTGTCGCTGGCGTCCGTCAGGAGGATCGCGAACTCGTCGCCACCCATGCGGGCGACGAGGTCGCCGGGCCGTACGGTCCCGCTGAGGCGTCGCGACACCTCGACGAGCACGTCGTCGCCGGCCTGGTGGCCGAAGGCGTCGTTCACTGCCTTGAACCCGTCGAGGTCGACCACGACGATGGCGCCAATCGGTGATCGGCCAACGGGTGATCGGTCAAGGGGTGATCGGGCGGTGTCGGGCGTCGTGCCGAGATGGCGCGCCAGCCGACGCTCGAGCTGGGTCCGGTTGGCGAGCCCGGTGAGCGGATCGTGGAACGCCCGGTGTGCCAGTTCGGCGAGGCTGTCCTCGAGTCGCGACGCCATGGTGTTGACCACGCCCGCGACCGAGCGGAACTCCCGGTCGCCATCGACTTCGATGCGGTGTCCGAGACCGTCGACCGCGAACTGTTCGAGCCCCAGTTCGAGGTCGCGGAGCGGGACGTAGAGCGCCCGGCGCAGATGCCGGAGGAGGACCATCGTCGCCGCGACGGCGGCGATCAGCACGACGCCGACGAGCACGAGGATCCGGTTCGATCGCTGGGACACCGCGGCGGTGTCGACGACGACCTGCTCGCTTCCCAGTTGGTTGATCGCGTCCAGCTGGGCCAACGCCTCGACTGCGTCCGTGTCGGCGAGAACGCGGAAGCCGACGAGATCGAGCTCACCGCTGTCCAGTGCCGAGTCATGGGCGACGAGGTCGAGCACGTGTTGGCGGGCATCCCACAGCCGTTCGTCGTCGTCCGGGTCGAGCACCGATCGGGCCTCGTCGAATGCCGCCATCACCGTGCCGACCTGCTTGGCAAACGTGCGCTCGACCCGTGCGCCCTGCAGTTCGGCTTCGCCGATCGAGAGCAGGTCGTTCAACTCCTGGCGGACATTGTCGACGGCGTGACGCTCGCCGACCGCTCGGTTGGCGATCTTCTCGATCGCCGCGTTCGAGTCGAGCGTGCTCACGATCCCGAGCAGCGCGACCGCGAAGCACGGCAGCAGCATTCCCCAGAGCCCGCGCCGCAGCCGATCCTCGAACGATCGCGGGCTGTCGTGTGGCACGTAGTTGCTATCGGGCGTGCTGCGGTCGGCTTGACTCACGAACAGGCGTTATCTCGTCGACATCGGCGATTGAACCCGCGGGGGCGATCGGTGCGGCGCACGTTTTGTTCACGGATACGACACTGGAGTCGCGCCGTTCTCGGGCCGATGAAGCCCTGATGCGACTCGTGGACCTGCCGCCCAGAGGTTCCCGAGACGGGCTGGGGTACCCGATTCCGAACCTTGTCTGTGTGCCGGCAGTGATGCCGGCGACAGCGGCGGGGCGCGCGCCACTACCCCTGGAGAGCCGGTGGCGCCATGTCGTTGATCCTCGAGCGATCTTCGATCGGTCACGTTTCGGAGACGATCCCACACGTCGCGGCCGATCGGCATCGGGGAAGGCTCCGTAAGGACCCAGGTGCCCACGCCCGGCGCGTGTGGTTCGGCGTGGCCGTTGTCGTCAACGGACTGATCGCCCTCGTGGCCGCGAGCACCGGGCGCGTCGTCGATCACGCCGTGGAGGCGTCGCTGCTGGTGTTCTGCGTGTCGATCGGAGCCCGTCACGACGGTCTCGTGCGTCTCGCGTTCGCGACCGGCCGAAAGATCAGGTCGTATCGGCTCCATCAGTTGACCTACCACCTCGGCCAGCTGCACCGGGCGATGGCGATCGCCGGTACAGCATGGTTCGTCGTCGCCATCGGGGTCGCCGTGGCGCACGGCGACGGCCTGGGGCGTGCGCTCGGGCTCGTCGTTCTGATGATCCTCGTCACGATGATGTGGACGGCGCGCAACGCCGTCCGGCACGCGCACCACAACCGCTTCGAGCATGTCCACCGTTATGGCGGGTGGGCCGCCTTGGCAACTCTCGTGGTGCTGGTGATGCGCCACGTCGCGGCGTCGATGCCTTCTGGTGCCGGGATCGTCGACGTCGTCGGCGCACCGTCTGTGGTCTTGCTCGTGGTGATGGTGGCGCTCGTGGTGCATCCGTGGCTCGGTGTCAAGCGCCTTCCGTGTGAGGTGGCCGGAGTGACCGACGACGTCGTCGTGCTGGCGCTGCCGGGCACGCGATCGCTCGGGCAATACGTCCGTGTGAGTCGCGAGGGCAAGGAGTGGCACGCCTTCGCCGTCGCGGCAACGGGAAGCGAAGGCCAGGGTCGGTTCAGTCTGGTGATCCGACGGGCCGGGGACTGGACCGCCAAGTTGGGCCGTGACGCCGCGTCCGGACAGGGTCCGACCCACCTGTTCGTCCGGCGCATGCGCGGCTACGGGTTCATGTATCACGCTCAGACCTACGAGCGAGTCCTCTTCGTCGCCACCGGTGCTGGGATCGGTCCAGTGCTCCCGTACCTCGTCGATCCGTCCACCATCGACTACGAGTGCCTGTGGATCGGGAGGAACCACCGCGAGACGATCGGTGACGAGCTCGTCAGCCGCATCCTCGAGAGCGGGCGGGTGACGCTCATCGACTCCGAGTCGGGACGTCCCGACATCGGCCGGCGCGTCGCTGAGATCGCCGAGCGTTTCCAGGCCGTGTTCATCGTGAGCAACGCACACGTGCGAGACGAGGTCGCGCGCGTCTGCGAGCGGCTCGACGTCCCGTGGTACGGCCCGACGTTCGACTCGTAGGACCGGATCACGCCCGTACGCCCTTAGGGTGAAGCGTGATTGGAACGTGCTGATGCATGACAAGTCGGATCCCCACCGCTCCGAATCGGTGGGCGTCGATCTGGTCGACGTCGATCCGGTGACGCAGGCGCTCTCCGGTGCCTTCCGCCAGTCCCCGATCGCGATGGTGGTGTTCTCGGCCGCCGGAGTCATCGAGCACGTCAACGACGCGATGGCGCGCACGGTCGGGGTCCCGGCGAAGCAGCTGGTCGGCCGCACGGCTGATTCGGTGGTGCATCCCGACGACGTCGACATGATCGCCCGCTTCGCGCAGTTCGAATCGGATCGCGATCCGGTGGCGCTCGATCACCGTGTCATCCGCGCCGACGGCGAGGTCAGGTGGCTGCGGAGCAACATCGTCGCGCTCGAGCACGGCGGGACACACTCGTACTTCGTCCAGTCGGTCGATCACACGACGTCGAGACGTCGCGACATTCAGCTCCGAGCGATCGATCCCGTCACGGGATTGCTCACCCGGGACGGCCTGATGGCGAAGTTCGACGACCTGATCGCGGCCCACCCAGGTCGCAACATCGCCCCGTACGCGCTCTTCGCCGTCGACATCGACGACTTCCGTGGCGTGAACGACCGCCTCGGCCCGCTCGCCGCCGACCGCGCGCTGTATCTCGTCGGTGCGTGCATCCGCGCCGCGTTTCCTGTCGGGGTTGCTGTGGCGCGCGTCGGAGCCGACGTCTTCGTCGCCCTCGCCCCCGGCATGCAGGCGGGCCAGGCGACGCTGTCAGTCGAACGGCTTCTCGGTGGGCTCAAGGCATCGGCGATCGGACTCGGGCTGCCGGCCCTGGGCTACAAGCTGGGTGCGGTCGCCGTCGCGGGGAACGATGTCGACCCGGCGGCGGCAGTGCAGCTGGTCGAACAACGGGCCCAGGATCCGGCGACGACTTCGGAAGGCGGTGCCGCCGAGATCACGTCGGGCTCTTCGGCGCTGGTGTCGTCGGAAGCACAGTCATTGCTCGCGCAGTCGTTGGAGGTCTCCGAGTGGGCCTCGGCGCTCGAGACGGCGATCGAAGCTGGTGCGTACATCGCCGTCGGTGAACCGCTCCGGGCGATGCACCAGGGTCTCGAGGCGCTGCAGCGGTTCGAGCTGTTCGTTCGGCTCGTCATGCCCGACCACAAGTGGGTGTCGCTCCCCAAGTTCGAGCCGCTCGCGCAGCGCCTCGGCCGCGCTCCAGACGTCGACCGATGGATGGTCACGTACGCGGTCGACATGTTGCGCTCGGACCCGAGCCTGGAGCTGGAGGTCAACGTGTCGCGGCCGACGCTCGGTGACGCCGCGTTCATCGATCATCTGGCGAATGAGATCCGTGCGCATCCCGTCAACGCCGCGCACCTGCTGCTGGCCGTGACCGAGCGCGACGTGGCCGACGACGTCCGCCAAGCGCTCACGTTCTCCGAAGCGGTCAAGTCGAGCGGCGTCGGCATCTGCCTCGACGAGCATGGCTCGGTCGCCGACGGGGTGCGATATCTCAGCCTCATCGGCGCAGCGCGCGTGAAGCTCACCGGCCGGTACGTCAGGGGCGCCAAGCAGAGCGGCTCCGATCGAGCGATGATCGGTGTGCTCGCGGGCGCGGCACACGAGCTCGGCATCGAGGTCGCCGCGCCATTCGTCACCGACGACTCGGTCTACGCGATCCTCCGCGCGGCCGGGGTCGACCTGGCCCAGGGTCGACTCATCGGCCACGCCGCCCGGCTCACGCCAGCTGACTGACGCGCTCGGTGGCGATCATGTCGGCGGCATGTACGGCAGCCGTGTCCCGTCCGGCACCAACCGATGGCGGCTGATCGTTCGTCCGGTCACATTGTCCGGGACGATCCGCATCCAACGGTCTCGCGTCCCAGGGGCCCACGGGTGGACGGACAGCACTGCCAGCGAAGCGATCTCGGCGGGATCGGTCACCTCGTGCAGCGTTCCGCGCACGAGGACGCTCCACCCCGACTCGGCCACGTGATCGGTGTGATCGGCCTCGAACGCCACCCTGGATCCGTGACTCAGCTCGACGAAGGGGGCGTCGGCGCTCGTGCGGAACACGATCGTCTGGTCGGCGATCGCGCAGTTGACGGGCAGCGCGCCCGGCTCCCCGTCGTCGCAGTACACGACTCGACCGAACGAGGACCGAGCGAGCAGTCGCCAGCACACATCATCGACCAACTGGTCGTAGTTGATGACGTATTCGGCTTCGTTGGCGGTGTCCATCGACTTCTCCTCCGGTCACCGCCATCGTCTCCGCGTCGTCACCCTCCGCGCAAGGGCCGAACGACCCTGTCACCAGGACGTTCGGCCGCTCTATCGTCCCAGTTCACTGGAGGGTCTGTGTTCAACCGAATCATCGTTCCGACCGACGGGTCCGACACGATTGCGGACCGCGCCGCCGAGGCCCGCAGGTATTGGGAGTCCGACGTCGTCCTCGCCGACGGCCATGTGGTCCAGGTGCGCCCGTTGGGCCCCGACGACCTGGCTGCGGTGCGGGCACTGCTCGACGGCTTGACGCCACAGAGCCTGCGCATGCGGTTCTTCTCGCCGCGAGCTCCGTCCGACGTCGAGCTGGCGAAGCTGCTCGACGTCGACTACCGCGACCGGTTCACGCTCGGAGTCGAGATGGCTGGCGAGCTGATCGGGATGGGTTCGTACCACTACGACGGCGAGTTGGCGAGCGCCGAGGTCGCATTCACGGTCGCCGACGCTCACCACGCCCAGGGCATCGGGACGCTGCTGCTCGAGCATCTCGTCGCGGCCGCGCTGTCGAACGGCATTCAGCGCTTCGACGCCCACACGTTGGGCGACAACCGCCAGATGCTCGACGTCTTCCGTCATGCCGGCTTCGCCGTGAGCCGGTCGCTCGAAGGTGGTGTGTTCGACCTCGCGTTCGACCTGTCGATCCCTGCCGACGGTGCGGTCGCGGAACGTGAACGGATCGCCGAGACCCGGTCGGTCGCGCGGTTGCTCGCCCCGAACGTCGTCGCCGTGATCGGCGCCAGCCGCACGCCCGGGTCGGTCGGCAACGCGGTGCTGGACAACATCTGCAAGAACGGCTTCGCCGGGACCGTGCACCCGGTCAACCCGAGCGCCACGAGCGTCCGCGGGCTGAAGTGCTACCCGTCGATCGCGGACGTGCCCGACCACGTCGACCTCGCCATCGTCGCCGTGCCCGCGGCGTCCGTCGCCGGCGTGCTCGCCGAGTGCGGCGAGTCGGGTGTCCACGGCGCCGTCATCCTCTCCGCTGGGTTCGGCGAGATCGGTGCCGAGGGCCACGGCAGCGAAGCCGCCCTCGTGCGTTTGGCGCGGCGGTACGGCATGCGCCTGATCGGGCCCAACTGCGTCGGCATCATCAACACCGCGCCCGATGTCAGCCTCGACGCGACGTTCGCGCCGACCAGGCCCGTCAGAGGCAGCGTTGGGTTCGTGTCGCAGTCGGGCGCGCTCGGCATCGCTGTGCTCGAAGCGGCGGAGTCGCTGGGCGTCGGCATCTCGTCGTTCGTCTCGCTCGGGAACAAGGCCGACATCTCCGGCAACGACCTGCTGCAGTACTGGGAGGACGATCCGGCGACCGAGGTCGCGCTGCTGTACCTGGAGTCGTTCGGGAACCCGACCAAGTTCAACCGCCTCGCCCGCCGGTTCTCGCAGCACAAGCCGATCGTCGCCGTCAAGAGCGGGCGATCCGAGGCGGGTCAGCGGGCGGCTTCTTCGCACACCGCCGCGCTCGCCACCGACGACATCCTCACCGACACGCTGTTCCGTCAGACCGGGATCATCCGTGTCGACACGCTGGCGCAGATGTTCGACGTCACGCGTGTGCTCGTCCACCAGCCATTGCCGGCCGGCCGCCGGGTCGGGATCGTCGGCAACAGCGGCGGACCGGGGATCCTCGCGGCTGACGCATGTGCCAGCGCCGGCCTCGTGGTGCCCGAGCTGTCGCACGCGACGCGAACGGCCCTCGCCGACCTGCTGGGCCCGCACGCCGGCGTTCGCAATCCGGTCGACCTGCTGGCCGGTGCCGACGCTGACGCCTACGAGCAGGCCTTGCGCCTCGTGCTGGGCGACGACGCGATCGACGCGGTCATCGTGATCTACACCGATCCGATGATCAGCGAGCCGGACGCGATCGTCGCAGCGGTGCGTCGCGCCGCATCAACATCGCCACACAAGACGATGCTGGCGTGCTTCCTCGCCCGCGATCTCCCACCCGCGATCGAGCTCGCCGCCGACGACCGCGGGGCCCGGCGGGCCGTGCCGGTGTTTCCCTTCCCGGAGTCGCCTGCCGCAGCGCTCGGTCGCATCGCCGAGCTGGCGAGGTGGCGGCGACGCCCCGTCGGGACCATCGCCGTCCCCGACGGTTACGACGCGGCCGCCGTCCGCGAAGTGGTCCGCGCCTCGCTCGGTACGGCGCCGGACCATCGCACCCCGTCGTCCCAGAGCACCCCGTCGTCCCAGAGCACCCCGTCGTCCCAGAGCATCCCGTCGTCATGGATGACACCCGACCAGCTGCGGGCACTTCTCGCCGCGGCCGGGATCGCGATGGTGCCGCACGTGGTGGCCGGCTCCGTCGCCGAAGCCACCGCGGCGGCGGCCGTCGTCGGCTTCCCGGTTGCGATGAAGGTGATCGCACCCGACGTTGTGCACAAGACCGACGTCGGTGGCGTCGCCCTCGGCCTGGCGACCGAGGACGCGGTGGCGACTGCGTACGACGAGATGGCCCGGCGCGTGCCGGCGATGACCGGAGCGGTGCTGCAGCCGATGGCGAATCCGGGGGTCGAGACCATCGTCGGCATCGTGCGTGACGACCTGTTCGGCCCGGTGGTGATGTTCGGTCTCGGCGGCACCGCGGCCGAGCTGTTCGCCGATCGGGCGTTCCAGATCGTGCCGATGACCGACGTCGACGCGGCCGAGCTGGTCCGGGCGCCGAAGAGCGCCCCGCTGCTCACCGGGTACCGGGGCAGCGCGCCGGTCGACATCGCGGCCCTCGAGGATCTGCTGCTGCGGATCGGCACGCTCGCGACCACCGTGCCAGAACTCGCCGAGCTCGACCTGAACCCGGTGATCGCGACGCCCGATGGCATCGCCCTCGTCGACGGGCGCTGCCGCATCGAAGCAGTGCTGTCGCCGACGGTGCTGCCGATGCGACGTATGCGTTCCAGCGGCTGAACGATCCGACGGTCGGTCGTCACAGCCCCGAGGACGGGACGATGGCGACCGGGTAGGTGGCGTGACGCGCCAGTTCGGTGCTGGTGCTCCCGATCGCCGTGGCGTTGCCCTGGCCGCGCCGTCCGACGACGATCAGGTTGGCCGCGTACTCGTCTGCCGCGCGCAGCATGACGTCGACCGGATGGCCGTCGAGCACCGCGTGGCGCCACGCCACCCCGCTGTCGGCGAGACGTGCGCACCACACCGTCACACACAGATCCTCGATCTCGCTGCGGTGCGACGCGGTCGGGACGGGCTCTCCACCGATCGTCTCGACCAGGCCCAGGGCGTGGACGGCGACGACCTCGCCCCCAGTCGAGGCGACGAGGTCGGCCGACCATTGCAGCGCGTGCTGGGCGTTGGCGGAGCCATCGACCCCGCAGACCACGATCATCGTTCGACGATCATGACACCGATCGCAGGGGTGGTCGCACCGGACGGTGATCGCCGTCTGGTCACGGTTCGACGACCAGCGCCGTCACCATGCCGAACATGCCGTCGGCCCGTTCGGCGTGCGTCAGGATGTGACAGTGCCAGGCCCAGACACCGGGGTCCTGGATCTCGTAGAGCACCGTGTAGCGCTCGCCGGGTGCGATGTTGATCGTGTCACCGGGCATCGGCACGAGCAGCTCCTTGCCATCCTTGGCAATCACCCATCCGATCGGCTGGTGGAGGTGCATCGGGTGGGCCAGCACACCTTCGTTGAAGTAGTGCACCATCATCACGTCGCCGACCTTGGCGGAATAGGCCTGGGTCGCCGGGAAGCTCTTGCCATTCAGCGACAACCCGATGACTCCGGCGTCGTTGAGCACCATGTTGACCTCTTGGTCGACCGAGTCCAACCCCTGTGCGACGAGCTCCTCGGGGATGGTCATCTCGCCGATCATGAACGCACCGAACAACCCGTCCAGCACCTGCTCGGCGCCGCTGTGCGAGTGGTAGATCCCGACTGCCGGTTCGACCGCTTCGAACTCGTACGTGTACACGGCACCGGGAGCGATCGAGTCCTGGGTGTACGGCGGCACACCGTCCATCGCGTTCGGGACCCGGACGCCGTGGTAGTGGATCGACGTCGGTGTCGGGAGGTTGTTGGTGAGCACGACCTGGACCTTGTCGCCGACGTCGACGCTGATCTCCGGCGCCGGCACGACCCCGTTGTACGTCCACGCCTTGACGATCACGCCCGGCTCGATCTCCCAGTCGGTGATCGCCGCCGTGAGCTCGAATCGCTTCGTGCCGTCGGGCAGGATCTCGGGCGCCAGCTTCTGGCCGCCGACCTCCCCCTTGATCGCCGGGTCGAGGAAGGCCATCGCCCGATCCGTCATCGCCGTCTCCATCTCCTGCCACGACGCGTAGCCGTGCAGGTAGTCGGCCACGGCGGTGTCGTGGTCTGCTTCGTGGTCGATCGCGGTGCTGTCACCGATGGTCAGCGCACCGGTCATCCCGGCTGCGGCGTGACCGGCGATCTCGCACAGCATGTCGTACGTGCCCGCGCCGAGCACGCCGAGGTCGAGCACCTCCGACTCGCCTTTCTGCAGGTCTTTCGTCTTCTGACCGGCGATGCTCAGGTTGTGGGCCACCATGTCGACGTTGGTGACGCGGAGTTGGATGTGACCCGGCGTCGCCGTCAGCTGGTCGGGGATGATCACGAGCGCGCCGAGCTCGACGTCGAGCACCGTGAGCGCCGCCCCGGCGGCCGAGCTGACCCCGTCGTCTTTGTCGAGGATCGGGATCAGCAGCGCGATCACGAGCGCTCCGATCGCGATGAGGAACGAGGTCCAACCCAGTACGGAGCGGTCTTCTGAAGCCATGGGGTCGACCGTACGGACAAGGCCTGGCTGCTCAGCAGGGCCGAAGGTCCCGTCTTCACCAAGCGTGTGACGTAGGACCCTGTTGTCGCAACCGCACCAGGTGGACGATCGCAACATGGCATTCGACGGTGGGTTGCGGTGTTCGTCCACGACTTCGTGCGACTGAACCTCCCGTACGAGGAGGTGGTCGCCCGGTTCGGCGCGAACGTCGATCCGTGGCTCGGCGTTCTGGTCGCCGCCGCGTGGCGTAACGACATGTCGACGTGGATCGCGTCCGGTGTCGATGAGCTCGACCTGACGCCGCCGGCGATCGTCCCGGTATGGCTCGGTGCGCCACGCCAGCGCAACGATGCGACGATCATCCCGATCGCCTGGCCCCCCGTCGGTGGACGTTATGTGTCGGGTCTGGATGCCGACCTCGAGATCGTGTCGTGCGGGCCGGACTTCACCGACGTCCAATTGCTCGGCCGGTACGAGTTCGGAGACGGTGTCGAACGGTGGACTGCCGATGCCAGTGTCGCCCATCGGATCGCGGTGTCTGTCATTCGCGGGTTCCTCGGGCTGCTCGCCGAGCGGCTCGCCGACCAGCCGACGGCGTATGCACATCCGACGCCTGCACCATGGGCTCCACGGCTCGGCGAGACCCGCATCCAATAGTCTGTGCTCGCCATGGACGACGGCGTCGCACAGCTCGGGCTCGACGCGCGCGCCGTGTTGGACGCCGCCCCCGACGGGATGGTGATCGTCGCCGACGACGGCCGGATCGTCGCCGTCAACTCCGAGCTGGAGCGCCAGTTCGGCTACTCGTCCGCCGAGCTGCTCGGCGCGACGATCGAGCTGCTCGTGCCCGCCGACGCTCGCGATGCCCACGTCCGGCTACGCGAGGCGTACGTCGAGGAACCGAGGCGACGCGAGATGGGCGTCGGCAGGCATCTTCTCGGGCTGCGCCGGGACGGATCGGTGTTCCCGGTCCAGATCAGCCTGGCGCGCATCGGCACTGCCGAGGGTGCCATGACGTTCGCCGCCGTGCGCGACGTGACGTCACACGTCGAGTCCGAGCAACAGCTTGCCGATGCCAACCGGCGCCGGACGCTGGCGGAGGACCACGATCGCATCGCTCGCGATCTCCACGACACCGTCATCCAGGAGCTGTTCGGCGTCGGCCTCGGACTGCAGGGTCTGCAGAGCCGGATCACGACGCCAGAGTTCGCCGACCGGATCTCCAAGGCGGTCGACGACATCGACCAGATCATCCGGGCGATCCGATTCACCGTCTACGAGCTGAGCCAGGCCGAGGCGTCGCGTGGACCGCGTCAGCGGATCGCCGACGTCGTCGCCGAGGTCGCCCCGGCGCTCGGCTTCGAGCCGCACGTCCGCTTCGCCGGCCCGATCGACGGCGCCGTGCCCGACGCGATCGTCGACCAGATGATCCACGTCGTCCGCGAGGCGCTGACCAACGTCGCCCGTCACGCGGGAGGCACCCGGGTCGACCTCGCGATCGACGTCGGCGACTACGTCACCGTCGAGGTGGTCGACAACGGTCGTGGCATCGGCGAACCAGGCCGCCGCAGCGGGCTCACCAACCTGGCCCACCGGGCCCTCCAACTCGGCGGCGATTTCGAGGTCCGCCAACGCGACGAAGGCGGCACCGTAGTCCGCTGGTCCGTGCCCTTGACGTGACCGGCGGCGACCCCTCGTTCTGTCTGCCTCAGATTGCCTGTGGGTTCATCTGGGGCAGACAGAAGCCGGTTAGTCGAAGCGGTGGCGGGCGCGTTCGTCGACGCGGGCGACGAACGCGGCCGCTTCGGAACGGCGCTGCATGCCGAGCTTGGCGAGCAGGTTCGACACGTAGTTCTTGACCGTCTTCTCGGCGAGGAACAGTTCGGTCGCGATCTGGCGGTTGGAACGACCCTCGCCGATCAGGTCGAGGATCTCGCGCTCGCGTGCGGTCAGTTCAGCGATCGTGCCGGGCTCGCTCTCGCGCAACCGGCGCAAGGCGAGGCGGACCGTCGCCGAGTCGAGCAGCTGCGCCCCGCCGGCGACAGCTCCGGATCGCCTCGACGATGCGATTGCCGCGAACCTGTTTGAGCAGGTAGCCGGCGGCGCCCGCCAGGCTGGCGTCGACGAGCGCCTGGTCGTCGGAGAACGACGTGAGGATCAGGCACCCGATGTCGGGCTGGCTGGAACGGATGTCGCGGCACACCTCGATGCCCGAACCGTCGCCCAGCCGGACGTCGATCACGACGACGTCGGGCATGCTGGCCTCGATCCGCTCCACCGCACCGACTGCGCCACCCCACTGACCGACGACGAGCAGATCCTCTTCGGCGTCGATCAGATCGGCGACACCGCGCCGAACGATCTCGTGGTCGTCGAGCAGGAACACCCGGATCTGGTCGCCCGTCTGGTCGCCGCTGTCGTCTGCCGTCATCTTCTCACCTGCATGTGGCTCCGAGGTGACGCTACTCCGACGACCCGAGCGAATGGGATGCTTGCCCGATGCGAGTCGCGATGTTCTCGACCAAGCCGTACGAATCGGCGGCGTTTCGCCGCGCCAACGAGCGCTCCGGCCACGAGATCGTCGAGCTCGAGGACCGCCTGCGGCTGACGACGGTCCCGCTCGCAGATGGGGCGCAGGCGGTCTGCGTGTTCGTGAACGACGTGCTCGACGAGGCGGCCCTGACCGCGCTGGTCGCGGTGGGTGTGCGTCATGTCGCACTCCGCTGTGCCGGGTTCAACAACGTCGACCTCGCCGCCGCGGCCAGGCTCGGCCTCGACGTCGTCCGTGTCCCCGCCTACTCGCCGAACGCGGTGGCCGAGCACACGATCGCACTGATCCTGTCGTTGAACCGCCGCATCCACAAGGCCTACAACCGGGTGCGCGACGGCAACTTCGCCCTCGACGGACTGGTCGGATTCGACCTTGCCGGCAAGACCGTCGGCGTCGTCGGCACCGGCAAGATCGGGGCCCTCGTCGCCCGGTTGGCGTGGCACTTCCGGTGCGACGTGGTCGCCCACGACCCGTTCGTGAACGAGCCGCTCGTCGAGCTCGGGATCCGCTACGTCGAGCTCGACGAGCTCTGGGAGCGCAGCCACATCGTCACGTTGAACTGTCCGCTCACCGCCGAGACGCACCATCTCGTCTCGCCGAGCGTGATCACCCGCATGCGACCGGAGGTGATGCTCGTGAACACCGGCAGGGGAGCGCTGATCGACACGCTGGCGGTCATCGACGGCCTCAAGAGCGGTCAGATCGGGTCGCTCGCGCTCGACGTGTACGAGGAGGAGGCCGACCTGTTCTTCGAGGACCGCTCCGACGAGATCCTCGGCGACGACGTGTTCGCCCGGCTGCTCACGTTCCCCAACGTGCTCATCACCGCCCACCAGGCGTTCCTGACCCGTGAGGCGCTCGACGCCATCGCCGCCACGACGCTGGCCAACCTCGACTGTCTCGCCGCCGGCGAGGTGTGCCCGAACCGCGTCGCCTGACTCGATCGCGTTCGATCGCGTCCTTCGCGTTCGATCCGTCAACGCTTCCGTTCGGCCAGTCGTCGTTCGGCCCAGCCGATGACCTTGTCGCCGAGAACGAACGCCGGTTGCATGAGCAAGCCGGCGATGGCGATCACCGCCAGTGCCATCAGCATCGTGTCGCGGGGTGGGTCGACGAGCTCGAAGAACTCCCGCAATGGTTCGACGATGGTGGTGAGCGCGAGGAACGCCACCATCGCCACGATCAGCAGCACCTTCCACGGCTGCAGCGGGCGTGCCACCCGGGCGAGCACGAGGATCGCGCAGGACGCCAGCACCAAGGTCGCGGTGGTGCGTTCCTGCTCGAGCGAGAGCCCGGCGGTGTTCTGGGCGATGAGGAAGGCCACGAACGTCGCCAGCGACGCGACCAAGCCGCCCGGGATTGCGATCCGCAGCACCCGGCCGAGGAATCCGGGGCGGACACGGTCCTGGTTCGGGGCAAGCGCCAGGAAGAACGCGGGCACGCCGATCGTGAACGTGCCGACCAGCGTGAGATGGCGGGGCAGGAACGGGTACGTCACGCCGAGGAAGACCGTGGCGAGCGCGAAGAACAACGCGTAGGTGGTCTTGACGAGAAACAGGCTTGCCACACGCTCGATGTTGTTGATGACCCGCCGGCCCTCGCCGAGAACCGTGGGCAGCGAGGTGAACGAGTTGTCGAGGAGCACGACCTGGGCGACCGCCCGGCTGGCGTCGGAGCCGCTCGCCATGGCGATGCCGCAGTCGGCCTCCTTCAGTGCGAGCACGTCGTTCACGCCGTCGCCGGTCATGGCGACGACGTGGCCGCGTGCCTGCAGCGCTTTCACCATCGCCTGCTTCTGATGCGGTGTCACGCGGCCGAACACCGTGCCGGCGTCCATCGCCTCGGCCAACTCGTCCCCGTCGGTCGGCAGCCGGCGGGCGTCGATGGGATCGTCGGCACCCCGCAGTCCGACCCGGCGGCAGACGGCGCCGACGGTGCGCTGGTTGTCACCCGAGATCACCTTGAGCGTGACACCCTGCTCGGCGAAGTACTCGAGGGTCTCGGCGGCGTCCGGGCGCATCTGATCCTCGAACATGATGAGCGCCGCGGCGTCGCGATCGTCGGGCAGCGTGTCGGAGATCGTTGCCTCGCGGCTCGCGGCGAGGAGCAGCACCCGCTTGCCCTCGTCGGCGGCCTCCGTGACGGCCGTCGAGATCGACGCGTATCGATCACCGTCGAGCACGAACTCGGGTGCGCCGAAGATCCACGTCCCCTGACCGTCGAACGACGCCGCGCTCCACTTGCGGGCCGACGAGAACGCCACCGAGCCCGCCAACGTCCAGTCCGGCGGATCGGTGAACCGGCGCTGCAGTGCCGCCTGCGTGGCGTTGGGGTGCGGGTCGGACCAGGCGATCGCGGCCAGGGCCGGCTCGATCTCGTCGCGTCGATCGTCGTCGAAGACGTCGACGTGGGTCACGTCCATCGCCCCCGACGTGATCGTGCCGGTCTTGTCGAGGCAGATCACGTCGACGCGGGCCAGGACCTCGATGGCCGGAAGTTCCTGGACGAGCGTTCGCTGCCTGGCCAGACGGACCACGCCAACCGCAAACGCGACGCTCGTGAGCAGGATCAGGCCTTCGGGCACCATCGCGACCACGCCACCGACGGCCGCCACCAGCCCGTCCTTGATCCCCTCCGACGAGTTCAGCTGGCTGATGAACAGCGCGATCCCGGTCGGCACCAGCAGCCACGTGATCACGGTGACGATTTGGTCGATGACGGCCCGCAACTCGCTGTGCACCAACGTGAAACGCCGTGCCTCGGCCGCCAGCCGGGCTCCGTAGGCATCGGCACCGACCTTGGTCACCCGCGCCCGGCCGGCACCGGCGACGACGAAGCTGCCCGACAGCAGTTCCCCGCCGGGATGCTTCACGACGGGATCGGCCTCACCCGTGAGCATCGACTCGTCGATCTCGAGGTTCGTGGCGACCAGCACCTCCGAGTCGGCCGCGATCTGTTGCCCGGCGCTCAGGTCGACCACGTCGTCGAGGACGAGCTCGTTCACGGAGAGCGGCGTGACGGCGCCGTCCCGCACGGCGGTGACCTTGGGGGAGGTCACGATGACGAGGCTGTCGAGAGTTCGCTTGGCGCGGAGCTCCTGCACGATCCCGATCAGCGTGTTGGCGATGACGACCCCTCCGAACAGGGCGTCGCGGTAGGCCCCACACGCGACGACCACCGCGAACAACGAGCCGATGAGGGCGTTGAAGCGGGTGAAGACGTTGGCGCGGATGATCTGGCGGGTCGTGCGCGACGGTGCCGCAGGCACGTCGTTGACGGCGCCGGCGGCGATCCGCTCCGCGACCTCGGCGGAGGTCAGGCCGGCACCGGCGAGCCGGGTGAGTTCGTCGTGGGACACGTCTGACCCTCCAACGACCACGAGTACCAGCATGGCCGAGCGGTGGCGAGCCCGGCGACCGCAGCGTGGAGGAGTCGGAGGCGATCAGGCCACGGCGGCAGGTGGGCGATCGGCGTCGCTCAGCAGGCCGAGACGGCGGGCCTTGTCGACCGCCGCCCGGCGGTCGGGAGCGCCGATCTTGCGGAGCAGCCGGGCCACGTGTGACTTCACGGTCTCGCGTGACAGGTACAGGTCGGCCGCGATGGCGGCGTTCGTTGCGCCCGACGCGAGGCGTTGCAGGACCTCGAACTCGCGGGTCGACAGCGGATCGTGCGAGCCGGGCAGCCACGCCGACGCCAACGAACCAGCCGCCCGGCCGTCGACGACGGCAGTCCCGCGTGCGGCGATCTGCACGATCGACGCCGCGTCGTCAGCGCTCACGCCGTCGGAGAGCACGCCGGTCGCACCCGCGTGGAGAGCGTCGGCGACGGAGCGGGGATCGAGCGGATCGACGATCACCGTGATCGTCATGCGTGGCGCTCCCAGGCGAAGTCGGCGCACGGTGTCGGCGGCTGATCCACTGGTCGCCGGCCGCCCGACGACGACGACGTCGTAGCGGGTGGGCATCCTCTCGCCGGGCTCCGTGGCGGTGCCGAACCGGCCCGACCGGCCCACCCGGCCCAAACGTCCGATCCGCGCCCCCCGACGGTGTCCGCGCGCTGAACCCAGTAGGTCTGGGCTGCCATCCCTTGCGACAACCGCGAACACTTGCGACAACCGCGAGGATCGGCAGCCCAGAACAACTGGGTGTCGGCACCGCGTACGCCCCGGGGTGTACGTGCGCGGCCACCCGGCGGCCGATGCGGAGCCGGTTGACCAAACGGTACGGTCCACTCGTGCGGAGTCGCGCGCTGTTGCTCGACGTGCTCGTGGCGATGGCCGCGTTCGCCGTCAGCGCGGGCGTTCTGGCCCGGCGCGACACGGTCGCGAGCGACCTTCGTGAGCCTGACGTCGCCGCCGTCGTCCTGCTGGCGATCTACAGCGCTGTCGCCCATCATCCGCCGCCGGATGCCGGTGGTGGCCGTGTTCGGCGGCCTCGTCGCCGGGGTCGCGTATGCCGCCGCCCACTATCCGCCGGCGCTGACCCCGGTCGTGCTGCTGCCGATCTACACGGCGGCGGCGGTCCTTGACCGACGACCTGCCCGAATCGTCCTGGTCGGCGCCGTGGTGTTGGGAATACTGGGGGCCACCTGGAGCCCTGGGCCGACGGACATCGGCGTGCCTGCGCTCATCGTGGCGGCCTGGCTGTTCGGCAATTACGTCGGGAGCCGCCGCACGTACACCGCAGAACTGGAGCACAAGAACCGGCTGCTCCTGCAGATGCAGTTCGAGTTGGCCGAGCGGGCCGTCGCCGAGGAGCGGCTGCGCATCGCCCGCGAAATGCACGACGTCGTGACCCACACCATGAGCGTCGTCGCCGTCCACGCCGGCACCGGACGCATGGTCGCCGACGAGGACCCCGCCGCCGCCCGCGCCGCGTGCTCGCCACGATCGAGACTGCCACTCGATCGGCGCTGGTCGAGATGCGCCGGCTGCTGGGTGTGCTGCGCGGGCCCGATGGCGAGCACCCGGACGGCCTCGCGCCCGCTCCCGGTCTCGGCGAGCTCGATGCCCTCGTGGCCGACGTCGTGGAATCCGGTGTCGCCGTCGAGGTCCGGGTGGAAGGCGACCGCCCCGACGTGCCAGCCGGCGTCGACCTGTGTGCCTACCGCATCGTGCAGGAGGCGCTGACGAACGTCATCAAGCACGCCGGCCGGGCTCGGGCAACCGTCGTCGTGCGCTACTTCGACGACGCCGTGGCCATCGAGGTCGAGGACGAGGGGCCGGGAGTGCCGGGAACGCCGGGAACGCCGGGAACGCGCTCGGTACCACCGACGGGTGGGCACGGCCTGGCTGGTATGCGCGAGCGTGTCGCCGTGTACAACGGCGATCTGGCGGCCGGGCCGGGTCCCACCGGCGGTTTCCGTGTCGCCGCCCGTCTTCCGTTCGGGGACAGGGCGTGACCGTGCGCGTCGGCATCGCCGATGACCAGCCGCTCATCCGCACCGGATTGCGGGCGATGATCGACCACGTCGCCGACCTCGAGCTCGTCGGCGAGGCCGCGGATGGCGAGCAGGCGGTGGAGCTGGCCCGTCGACACCGGCCCGACGTGATGCTGATGGACATCCGCATGCCGCAGCTGGACGGCATCGAAGCGACCCGCCGGATCACCGCTGACGCGGCCCTGTCGGGTGTGCGGGTGGTCGTGCTCACCACGTTCGACGCCGACGACTACGTCCATGCAGCCATCCGTGCCGGGGCGAGCGGGTTCCTCCTGAAGGACGCTCCACCCGAGGACGTCCTCGACGCGATCCGGGTGGTGGCACGCGGCGATGCGCTCCTCGCTCCGAGTGTCACCCGACGGATCATCGAGGAGCTGGCATCACGCCCCGACCCCGACCGAACGGCGCCGCCGCAGCTCGACATCCTCACCGACCGGGAGCGTGAGGTGCTGACGCTTGTCGGGCGGGGTCTGTCGAACGCCGAGATCGGCGCCCAACTATATGTCAGCCCACTGACGGCCAAGACGCACGTGAGCCACGTGATGACCAAGCTCTACGCACGGGATCGGGCCCAGCTCGTCGTCATCGCCTACGAGAGCGGCCTCATCCGTCCGGGGGAGTAGCCAGGAACACACCCCTCGCCCGACGACAACTCGTGCGAGATCCATCATCGTGTTCACACGGCTCACCAACGCTGCTGCCGATTGCGCCGCATCAACGGGGGCCGATCAACCAACCCGACGATGAACAGAAGCTCCACATGCACACCACCCCCAACACCACCCCCAACACCACTACCTCTCACAGACGGCGCCGAGCGCCTGCCCTGGTCGCCGCGGCTGTCGCCGCCGTGTTGCTCACCATGGCGGGATGCGCCGGCAATGTCGTACACAACTACCGGACCTTCCAGAGCGCGCTCGATCGCGGCGCGAGCTGCTCCGAGTTGTTCGATCAACGGTCGCGGTTCGACGACGCCGACACGCTCGCCAAGATCGACCGTGACCTCGAGCGCATCGGTTGCACGTCGCCGAACGCCACGAGAACCGATCGATGACACCGCGCGGCTGGCGTGCCGCACCCGGACGGCGTCAGGCGTTCCAGCAATGGGACTCGGCCGTGGGTGGTCGCGCGCGCCGGCGATCACAGCCCCGTAGTCGCCGATCTGGCCGATCGACGCGCCCGCGGATCGAGTCGCTCGATCGAATCGAGCATGCGACCATATGTAGAAGTGACGTCGGCGCAGTGGGTTGGGCGTTCACCGTCGTGGCGAGCGCAGCCTGGTAGGCCGCGCCGAACGCCTCGAAGTCACCGCTGCCGGCGCTCGTGTCGTCGGTCGCCTGGGCGAGATCGAACGTCACTTCGGCGGGCCCGCGGTCGAAGTTGACCATCGACTGGATGACCCTGATCCGCGACGCCACCGCCGCCACGCCTTCCGAAGCCGTCACCGTCTTGAAGGTCCCGGCTCCCTACCCTCCGTCAAGTCACCTCACACGATCACCTGGCACATCACCCGGTGGATCCCCCACTCAGCCAGCTCATGCTCACTCGTCCGGTGTCGACTCGATGCGGACGATCCACGTGCCGGGTCCGAGCGGGGGAATCCCGGGCACCGTCGCCGGTCGTGAGGGGCGGGGTTCACCGACCGTCGTGTCGTCGTCGAGTCGCTTGTTGAGCGACAGCAGGCGGCCGATCACGGGGAGGGCGACGACGTTCAGCGAGTGGAGGATGCCCATGATCAGCAGGATCCCACCAACCCGGGCGACCTCGTCCTTGAGCTGCTCGCCCGTCGAGAGCTTCCAGTCCTCGGGCTCGACGAACGTGACCGTGAACAGGATGAACGACGTGAAGATCAGGTAGTAGGCCACGTCGGTGAGCACGAGGTAGCTCTTGCCGGTCCGCGGGTTGGCCCGGAACACGTCGGCGGCGTACGCCCGCCCGAAGCGTTTGATGAACGGCCCGAGGCCGATTGCGATTGCCACCAGCACGATGTTGGTGATCAGTTCGATGGTCCACCATTCCATGGTGATCCTCCCGTTGTTGACGTCGGACAGTGCGAGGGCAAGCGCTCCGAGGAGCAGTACGAAGGTCGTGAGGCCGAGTGCCAGCCGGATCCGCCAGCGCCGCCGGGCGGCGGCGTCGGCGATCGACCGGTTCACGCGAGCGAACAGATCGCGGTTGGGCTCGACCGTGCGTCGGGCATCGGTGAACGCCTCGATCAGGCGTTCCTCGATCAAGCGCCGTTCCACCGGGAGATCCGTCATCGGGAACCGCTCAACGAACGTTCGAGGCCGGCGAGGCCGCGCTGGAGATGGGTTTTCACGGAGTTCGGCGAGAGGCCGAGCGTTGTTGCGATGGCGTCGATCCCGAGCTCCTCGAAGTAGCGCAGGGTGATGCAGTCGCGTTGGCGGACGGGGAGCGAACGAACGGCCTCGATCACCATCCGGTGGTCCTCCGACTGGACGAGCAGGTCCGGGGTGGACGGCATCGACGACGGCTTGCCGGACTGCCGGTCCCCGATCGATGTCGAATGGTGGCGGAGTGACACGAGGCCGCGCCGGTTGTGGTCGCGGGCGAGGTTGAGCACGATGGAACGGAGATAGGCGGGCGCACGGTCGATGTCGGCGATCCGGTGTGCCGATCGGGCAAGCCGAAGGAACGCCTCCTGGACGAGGTCTTCGGCGGCGTCGCGGTCGTCGACGAACAACCGGGCAAGGCGTACGAGCGACCGCCCCTCCTGCTGGAAGAGCCGGACGACGAGCTCCTCCGCCTCGGTCGTGATCTCGTCGCCGACGGCGCGTGCCGCCAGGATGGCCGACTGCAACGAGATCGTCAGGACATCCACGAGGCGCTAATCGCGACGGTCAGGGACGTTCACAGGATCTCGGTGATGTCGTTGAACAGCGCCCACGACGACAAGGCTGCCACGATCGCCAGCGCCACCCGCCCGATCGGCGGCCCGACACGGGCGGCGGCGCTGCGAACGGTCGCGTTCTGGGCTGCGACGGACACCACGACGACGGTCGCGGCAGCGACGAGCAGCGGAAGGATGAGGGGCACGAGTATCAGCGACGGGAGCGCGGCCACGATCGTCCGGCGACGATCGGTGAACCACCAGCGCTCCCACCGCTCCACCCACCGCGCCATCAGCGCCGCGCCGCCGGCCGGGATGGCGATGAACATGGCGACCGCCAGCCCGGTCGGTTCGAGCAGATTGAAGTCGACACCGTCGGCGTGGAGGATCAGCGAGCCGCCGACCGTCGCGCCGATCAGCGCCCACGCCCCCACCCGCCAGGCGACGGGGAGCGCACGGCGGATCGCGACGTACGCGATTCCGACGAACGCTCCCGCGACCGTCGTCAACGCCAGCAGGAACACCGTGTCGGTGCTGAAGCGACCGATCTCGAACTCGTCGTCGCTCTTGATCCCGCGCACGTAGCTCGGCGAGGTGAGGCGCAGGACGAACATCGCCAGCCGTCCACCGACGCCACCGACGAGCAGGCCCGCCCAGGCACCCGCCGCGCCGCCGAGCAGCAACGACCGGCTCCTGATGGCAAGGTTGCGGCGGAACCGGTGACGCTCGGCGACGACGACGACGGCACCGTGGTCACCTGCCGGCGATGACACCGCAGGCGATCCGATCACCGGCGTTGCCGGTGTTCTGCGTCTTGGTCACGGCATCGACCGCGTTCTCCTTGTACTGGTCGGCGGCCGCGCCGAGCGGGATGTTGCCGAAGTTGTCGGCGCCGGCGTGGAGGACGACCGCCTTCCCGTCGAGATCGGCGAGCGGGATCCGGCTGATCGTGAAGCGGGTGACGACGGAGCCGTCGGCGTTGACGAACACCGACGGCATGTCGCCGAGGTGTTGACCGTGGGTCTGGGTGCCGGACTTCCAGTGGCCGCCGACCGACGTGAACCAAGTGTTCGACGGTTGCGCGGGGTCGGCCACGCAGCCGGCAGCCTCGGCGTTGGCGTGGATGTGGAAGCCATGGAACGAATCGGCCGTCACGGCGCTCCCTTCACGAACTTCCACCCGCACCTCCGTCTGTCCGCCGGCGTCGGCGAACTTGACGGTTCCGATCTCCTGACCGGAGGCGTCACGCAACGTTGTCTTGGCGGCGCGCGTGTTGGCGCCGGCCGTCGACGTCACGACAACCCCTCCGACGACCGTGAGCACGGCCGCATACCCGATGAGCGATTTCCTCATGACCACATCTCCCTTTTCGATGACTTTCTCCGACAGACGTCGGAGCGGTCGTCGCGGGTGACGGCGCGGCGAAATTTTCCTGCCGCGGCTGGCGAGGATCAGAGCCAGTAGCCGTTGACGTCGAGCAGCACGTGCGTCGAACCCGTTTGGTCGCCGCACCACACCCTGACGAAACGGTTGGCGTCGAGCTTGGCGATCAGTCCGTTGGCGATCGACTGGTCGGCGCCGGACCAGTTGATCGCCGACGTCGTGAACGTCCCCGCGTCCCCCGGCGTGAGGGCCAGGAAGTTGGGGCCGGTGGTCCCGGTCACCGTGAGGTTGCAGGCGATCGCGGTCGCGCCGACCGGAACGACATCGGATGCGATGACCGCCCCGCTGCCGTTGGCGCGGCTGTCTTTGACGAGAACGAGACGGCTGGAGTTCGGATCGAGCAGGCCCGGATCGGGGGCCGTCGCCCGCGAGTCGTAGACGCGGACCGGGTTGATCGGAAAGAACCGGCCGGCGTCCGCCGTCACGTACCCGATCCTCACGCCCCAGAGGAGATGCGTGGCGTCCATGGGCGCGTTGACGATCACGAAGTACGCCGCCGCCCGTTCGTCCACGATGGCACCGGCGGCCGCCGCGGCGACCGGCGCGGTGTAGGTCTGCACGAGCGGCGAAGGTGGCAGGGCGTTCGTGTTCACCTGAGCGACAGGCAAGAAGCCGGTGTCACCAAGGGATGAGCGTTGGCAGACAAGGCGAATGAGGGTGTTGTCGGCGTCGGGGTGCGTCGCGTAGACGACCATCTCGGTGATGCGGGCGCCGTGGGGGAGCACGACCGAAGCCGTGAACCCGCCTCCGCTGACGGTACGGAGGTCGCCGACGACCGAGTTGTAATCCGGCACCGGCTGGAACGGCTTGAAGTCGATCCCGGCGATGCTCACGTAGCGCGTGCCGGGCGTGGTCGGAGCGGGGATGGCCTCCGGGACGTCGACCGCTCCGGTGACGAACGACGGATCGGTCGTCGGTCCGCTCGTATCGCTGGAACCCGGGGCGGCCAGCGCGTCGCCGGCTCCACTCAGGGCGACGCCGGCGCCGGCGGCGGCCGCGGCGCCGAGCGCCGAGCGCCGGCTGATTCGAGCAGGATCGTGGCGATTCGGCATGGTCATCCCATCCGCCGGGTCGCCGTTCGGCGATGGACCCGGCACGCGCAGCGTACGCTCCGGCCGTCCTCCGGAGAAGGACATGTGCCGCCTCGGCGATCCCCGTCGCCTCGTTCGCCGGAGATGGCCGCGGCCATGTGCGGAAAGTTTTGAGTTCCGCGATGAGTTTTCGTGTCCGACGCGGTTTCAACTCGTATGACGCAGCTTCTCGAAGTAAACGCTGGGATCGCCGGTGCCGCCTTCGCCGAGCGCCTCGAGCCGTACCGCCGCGAGCTGCACGTGTACTGCTACCGGATGCTCGGGTCCTTGGAAGCGGCCGATGAGCTCGTTCGGGATGTGTTCGATACGGCGTGGCACCAGCGCGATCGTCTCGAGTCCGATTGGTGGTTACGGGCCTGGCTGTATCGCATCGCGACGACCGCCTGCCTCGATGCGCTGGGGACGAGCACTCGCCGTGCGTCGTCGCCGAGTTCGGTCGGCGCCGCTCCGACCGGCGAAGCGATCGACATGCCGTTTGTCGCCGCCCTCCAGCTGCTCCCACCCAGGCAGCGGGCGGCGCTGATCCTGCGCGACGTGCTGGGCTGGTCGATGCGCGAGACCGCTGGGCTGCTCGATACGACGATCGTCGCCGCCAACAGTGCACTTCAACGGGCGCGGGCGGCGATGCAGGAGCATCCGCCCTCCGGGCTGGAGTGAGTGAGAGCCTGGAGTGTTAGAGGTGGTCGACGAACCAGTCGCGGGCCAACTCCGCCACCTGGTCCAGAGTCCCCGGCTCCTCGAACAGGTGGCTGGCTCCCGGGACGACGGCCAGGCGGTTCTCGCACCGGAGCTGGGCCTGGGCGTGGCGGTTCATCCCGAGCACCGCCTCGTCGTGGCTGCCGACGATGAGCAGCGTCGGCGCCGTCACCGCCGCCAGCCGGCGGCCGGCCAGGTCGGGCCGACCGCCTCGCGACACCACAGCAGCGACATTCGCGCCGAGCGTGGCGGCGGCCCACAGTGCCGCGGCGGCGCCGGTGCTGGCGCCGAAGTACCCGATCGGGCGTCCCGCGGTCGTGGGATCCCTCCGCACCATCCGGGTCACGTCGATGAGTCGGCGGCCGAGCAGCTCGACGTCGAAGACGTTCACCCGGTCCTGTTCCTCCTCGACGGTGAGTAGGTCGAACAGCAGCGTCCCCAACCCGGCACGGTTCAGTACCTCGGCGACGAATCGATTGCGGCTGCTGTGCCGGCTGCTCCCGCTCCCGTGGGCGAACACCACCGTCCCGGTCGCCGCGTCCGGAACGGTGAGGTGTCCGGCGAGATGGATCGCACCGGCCACGATCTGGACCTCTTCGTCGCGCGCCAGCGACGTTGTCGGATCGGCGGGCGGGGATGCGCCGGTGGCGGCGAACGTCGCCCCGCGGGCGAGGCACTCGACGACGTGCTCGTCGGTCGTCGGCGAGAAGTCCGAGTACCACTGGCCCACCGAGGCGAACCGGTCCGGCATCGCCAGGCAGATCAGTTCGTCCACGACGGCGCCGAAGCGCTCCGACGAACCAGGTGGTGCCACCGGGACGGCCAGTACCACGCGTGACGCACCATGGGCGCGGGCGACCTGGCAGGCAGCCAGCGCCGTCGACCCCGTCGCCACGCCGTCGTCGACCACGATTGCGGTGCGTCCGATCAGCGGGACCCGCCGTCGTTCGCCCCGGAACCGTCGTGCACGACGTTCGAGCTCGATCCGTTCGGTCGCCTCCACGGCAGCGAACTGCTCGTCGGTGATGTGGGCGTGGCGCACCACCTCGTCGTTGACGACCCGCACACCGTCTTCGCCGATGGCACCCATCGCCAGCTCCGGCTGGTACGGCACCCCGAGCTTGCGAACCACGATCACGTCGAGCGGCGCGCCGAGTGTTCGGGCGACTTCCAGCGCAACCGGAACCCCGCCGCGCGGCAGGCCGAGCACGACGACGTCCTGACCGCGCATCGGCTCGAGGCGCGCGGCGAGTCGACGTCCGGCGTCGATGCGGTCGATGAACATCATCTGCCACCTCCCTGCCATGTCAACGTTGTCACCGTGGGCGACGTTGCGCCAGACCGAGCGTCGGATGGCGACGCGGGCCGTCAGCGTGACGGGGCAAAGGAGCGGGCGCGCTGCATCGTCGAGATGAGCGCGAGTGTCGATTCCGCGCCTTGATCGAGATTGACGCCCTGCAACTGCAGGCCGTCGAAGCCGCCACCGGAGTCGTCGTCGTGCATCGGCAGCCCGGTGTCGTTGTCGCCGGTGAACCAGCCGGCAGCGGCGGCGACACCCCGCGACCAGGCGTGATCGCCCGTCACGGAATAGGCCCGCCAGCAGGCGTCGGCCATCGCTGCCGCTTCGATCGGGCGTTGGTCGAACTGCGGGCCGTCGTCATAGGGCCCGCGCCCACCGGTCCCGGTGACCGACAGGTGCCCGTTGGGTGTCTCCAGCTCGAGCAGCCAGGCCAGCATGGTGAGACCGCGATCGATGGCCGCGCCGCGGTCGAGTGCCGCACCAGCCGCGATCACCGCTTCGGCGAGCGCAGCGTTGGCGTAGGTGAGGCGAGGTTCGGGCCACGGCCAGTCGCTGCCCGAGATCGTGCCGATCACGTCCAGGGCGTCGACGAGCAAACCTCTGGCCGTGCGGTGGTGGGGGTCGCGTGCCAGCACATCGGCAGCGCCGAGCGCGGCGAACGCCATCGCCGCGGCGAGCGTGAACGCAGCCGGGCACCGTTGTCGAAACCCCCGAGTGCCCATTGCCGCATCGACGGGTCGGTGTGCTGGGTCGCCGCGGTGCCGAGCCCCCACAAGCTGCGCCCCCAGCAATCGTGGGTGTCGTACCGATCGATCCAATGACCGTTGCGATCCATCCTGTTGCGACTCCGTCCCCCGACGCCTTGGGCTTCGAGGACGAAGCTGAGGGCGAGACGGCTGAGCCGATGAGCGGACCCGGCGTCGGATTCGCGCGAGCTGACGACGAGCAGGCGGGCGTTGTCGTCGGTGCAGTACCCGCGCTCCTTGCGACGTCGGGCCCCGACCGGGTGCGACGCGAGACCGCGGTGGTCGCTCATCCGATCCAGGTGTTCGAACGACCTGATCGCGGAACGGGATGTTTGGCGCGCGTGCAACGTGAGCTCCTCGACGTGAATAGGTCGAGGCGTCGAGCCTGCACTGGTCGACAGCGCTGCGGCCGTCCTGCCCAAACGAGGCGACTCTTCCAGCAGTCCGCCCACCCTACCCGGAACGGGTCCTCGAACGTCCCTGCCTCGGGCCGCAGAGGCGTCGAAATGGCCGCTCAGCAGCGGGCGCGTAGCGTGTCGAGACGGGGACCATCGAGCTCGTCGAGCGCTCCCCGGCGGCGACCATGCCGAGGATCAGCGACATCGTCGGGCATCGGTGGACCGGTCGGGAGCGGCAAGACCGCTCTCGTCGCCGCGCTGTGCCGCCTGCTGGCCGACTCGGTGAGCACCGTCGTCGTCACCAACGACATCTTCACCACCGAGGACGCCGAAGCGCTACGGCGGATGGGGGTGCTGGCCGACGAGCGCATCCGGGCGGTCGAGACGGGCGCCTGCCCGCACACGGCGATCCGCGACGACATCTCGGCCAACGTCGACGCCGTCGAACAGCTCGAGGCGGCGAACGCGCCGGTGGCGTTGACGCTGATCGAGAGTGGTGGCGACAATCTCACCGCGATCTTCAGCCGCGCCCTCGTCGACCGCCAGATCTTCGTGATCGACGTCGCCGGCGGCGACAAGGTGCCGCGCAAGGGTGGACCAGGCGTGACGACGGCCGACCTGCTGGTGATCAACAAGACCGATCTGGCGCAGTTCGTGCATGCCGATCTCGGCGTGATGGACCGCGACGCGAAGGCCGGCCGCGGCGCCTTGCCGATCGCCTTCACCTCCCTCGTCGAGCCGAACGGTGCCGTTGCCGTTGCGGATTGGGTGCGCGCTCAGCTGACCGCCTGGCAGTCGGCCGCTCGACGCTGAACGCCGATGCCATGATCGACGCCGCGACCGAGATCGAAGTCGGGACGGACGCTCGCGGTCACACCGTCGTGCGACGAATGCGCTGCGAGGTACCGATGTTGGTGCGCGTCGTCGAGTCAGCCGCGCCCACGCTCGCGCTCGCCATGGTGAACGGAGCGGCCGGCCCGCTCGGCGGCGACCGCCTGCGATTCCGGCTCGAGCTGCAGCCGGGGTCGCGTGTCGTCGTCCGCTCGGTGGCGGCCGCGATGGCGCAGCCGGGGCCCGGGGGTGAACGATCCGAACTGGCGCTCGACCTCGTGGTCGGCGACGGGGCGACGCTCGACTGGCGCCCCGAACCGATGGTGAGCGTGCTCGGCAGCGACCACCGCACGATGGTCCGGCTCACCGCGGCCGACTCGTCGACGGTCACGCTGCGCGGGGCGGTTTCGCTCGGCCGTCACGGCGAACCGCCCGGCCGGCTCGCGCTCCGCCAGCGCGTCACGATCTACGGTATCGCCGTGCTCGACCACGAGACGGAGTTCGCCCCTGGCATGTTGCTCGGCCCCGGCGCCCACGGGCCGGCGCGGATGGTCACCTCCGAGGTTGTCATCGGCGACGTCCTTCCCGAGCCCGGCGCGGCGGTCGGAAACGGCTGCGTCCGGGCCACTTTCCATCTCTCGCGACGCTGCGCTCTGGTCACCATGAGCGCCTGACGTCCGCGTCGGGCTTGTGTGCGGTGCCGCGTCGTGCGCCCGATTAGAACTGCGGGATCCGTACGTGCTTTCAACGATGGGTCGTCGCCACCGGCGCTCGCCGCCCCCGCACGGAGCGCGGGAGCGGGTGATGAGTAGTTCTCTCGGGGTTGGCTTCCTCGGCGCGGGTCCCGTCACACAGGCGATCCACCTGCCGACGCTGGCCAGCCTGGGCGACCGCTTCCACGTCGTGAGCGTGATGGACATCGACGCCAATGTCGCCGACCGAGTCGCCGGCCGGTGTGGCGCCACATCCACGGCTGAGCCGGACGCGATCCTCGAGGATCCGCACGTCGACGTGGTCGTGGTGGGCAGCCCCCACCGCGCGCACGCAGCGCAGGTCATCGCCGCCTGCCAGGCGGGCAAGCGGGCGGTTCTCTGCGAGAAGCCGCTCGCCGTCAGCCATGCCGAAGCGGAACAGATCGAAGCCGCCGCATCGGCGTCCGGCACCACCGTCGTGGTCGGCGCGATGCACATGTACGACCCGGCCTACCGGGCCGCGCGGGAAGCGTGGGTCCAACACGGCGAGGAGGCGGTCTTCACGCAATCCACGATCCTATTGCCATCCAACGACGTGTTCACCGACCAGTCCACGGAACCGGCGTCGGTCGCCGCGGCGAGAAGTAGCCGGGAGCCGATCACCGACGGCGTGCTGCTGCGCGACGGCATCATCGGCCTCGCCATCCACAACCTGCCCCTGATCCGCCAGTTCCACCCTCGCCTCGGAGCGGTCGCGTCGGCGCGGTGGGTGCACCCCTTCGGGTACGACATCGTGGTCAGCGACGACGACCACACGATCCAGTTGCTCGCCTACATGGGTGGAAGCTGGCCTCCCCATTGGACGTTCCGCGCCGTCGGTGGGGCCCACGAGCTCCGCGTCAGCTTCCCGCCGTCGTACGTGCTGGCCGGTTCGTCACGCGCCGAGTTGCTGGGCAGCGACAGCACGACGGTGTTCGAGTTCGACGACAACGGCTACCAGCACGAGTGGATGGCACTGCACGACGCCGTGTTCGGAGCAACCGAGCGGGTGCCCGCCTTGGGCGACGTCGTCGACGACATCGTGTTCGCCCTCGACATCGCCGACCAGGTCGATCAGCTGCTGGGTGAACAGTCATGACGACCTGTACTGCTCGCGTCGACGGCACCGGCCCCGACGCCGTGCTGCACCGGACGGTGCTGGCCAGCCTGCCCAACCGTTACCGGCTCACCGATGGAGCGGCCGAAGTCGTGCTCGTGTCAGCTGGCGACGGGACCGACGTCGAGCGGCTGTGCGGCGAGGGAGCCCGGGCGGTGGTCGTCGACCGGCCCGGCCGGCTGTCGCCAGATGAGCTCGGCGCGACCGTCGAGACCGCTGCACGCAACGACTGCATCGTGGCGGCCGCGCCGCGGTTCGCCCCTCGTCTCGCGGCCGCGCTCGAACCGCTGGAATCGATCGACGCGTTCGAGGGTGGCGACGTCGCGCTCCTGGAATCCGCGATCACCGGACACGACGAGTTCCCGTCACTACTCGTCGAACAGCTGGCGTCGGTGCGCACGATTCTCGGCGCCGTCGCGTCCGTTCGCGTGCTGCACTTCTCGGCGACGCACTACGTGGTGGATGCCACCATGGCCGACGACCAGCCGGCGCACGTCATCGTGAACGGCTTTGCATCGCCCTCCGGCGTCGACGAACTGAGTCTGCACGCGGTGGGCGCCCGGCAGCGCCTCGCGGTGCGCATCGATGCCGGCCCGCTGGCGCGCCCGGCGCGCATCGACTACTTCGACCGGAACGGCCAGCATGCCCCGTGGCCGGTCCACCAGCACGCTCATCGCATCACGTTGGCGAGCCTGCACCAGGTGTTGACCGCCGGAGCCGGCGTTGTGCCCTACGGCCACGAAATGCTCCAGCACGATGTTCAATGCGCCGCGGCGCTGACGGGCCGATGACAGCATGGGGAGCAGCGGTGCGGTACGGCGCACGGCAAGATAGGAACAATCGGCGTGGATGACGCGTCCCAGCGAGATGACGTGCGGGTGCTGGTGCGAGCAGCCGACCGTCTCGACTCTCTGGCCGACACCGCGGAGCTGATGGGCGACGGCAGCGGAGCCGACCGGCTGCGCGCGGAGGCATCGCGCCGGCGTCTCCAGGCGATGGCCCTGCTCGACGACTGACCGCGCCTGACTCGCCGCGCCTTCGGTTGTCGATCCGCGGTCAGCTGATTTCGGTGCCGTCGGGTCGGTAGGTGTGCCAGTAGCCGTGGTCGTCGCGGTGGACGCGGTAGCCGGTGTTCTTCAACCGGTTGTGGCGGCCGCATACGGGTGCGCCGTTGGGGCCGTTGGTGTGTCCGAGTCGGCCCCATTCGGTGAGGTGGTCGGCTTGGCAGTGTCGGATCGGTGCCGCACACCC
Organism: Ilumatobacteraceae bacterium; assembly: GCA_963776935.1. Classification (GTDB taxonomy): domain Bacteria; phylum Actinomycetota; class Acidimicrobiia; order Acidimicrobiales; family Ilumatobacteraceae; genus JALOLG01. The sequence continues at coordinate 243,523 of CAVZOP010000009.1, forward strand.
GGCCACCACACAACGACTCGACTGCAACAAGATGGCTTGGCGGGCGTTGCCGGTGAACAGCCGTCGCCGGCGTCCCATGTTGATCACCACCCCCGCCGAGTCGACCACCACCCGACGCACCTGTCCCCACATCATCGCCGCCACCACATCGCTCGGTGGGATCGGGATCCCTGACACCGTCTCGCACCGCCGCTGGCGCGGATCGGCTGGTGCGACCCGTCGCCGGTTCCGGCGAGGTAGCGCTCGAGGGTGGGGACGTCGATCACCAAGTTGACCAGCGGCACCGCGGCGGTGGCGTCCGGTGCGGTGGCGGCGGCACGTTCGAAGATCGCGTACATGGCGTCGAAGCGGCGTTGCGCATCCGAACGTGGCATCAACGCATAGCAGGCCGCGTCACCGAAGCGGGCGAGGGTGTGTTCCCAGTCGGCGCTGAACTCGGCGTCGCAGAACCGTTCGAAGATCTCCGTCATCACCGCACCCTGCGCCAACCCGCCGCGGGCGTGGAGATGGATCTCTTCGCCGACTTCGGCGATCCCGGCCCGACGTCCCTCATGGGCCGCTTCGGCGGACTTGTGGGCGCCGTCCAAGTCGGCCAGCATCTCCCACCGCCTGACGGTGATGCGGAACTCGTGATGCGACAACCTGGTCGCATTGTCGACCATCACCCCGGCCACATCGACGAGTTGTGATCCGCAGCGCGGGTTGGCGAACGCCCGAGCGAGTTCGTGGGCTTGGGCGACACCGATCTCACCGGTCAACACCGCATCCCGAAACCGCACATCGCTGGCGATCAGTGCTGCGGTGCGGATCCGGTCACGACACTCGGTGTCGGACCAGCGGCCCAACGCCCGACACCACCCGTTGACGTTGCTGTGGCCATCACCACGATGCACACCACGGTCGCTGACTTCGCCGATCACCGCCGCCAACGCACCCTCGGCACGTCGGCGGACCTGTTCGAGGTGTTTGAACAACTCGGCCAACTCGCGCCCGTCGAGCCCCTTCAAGGACTCGACATCAAAGCCCCCAGGATCGAGCAACTCCTCGATCCCGAGCATCGTCTCGGTCATCTGAAACCTCCGATCACACCAACCAACGATCGGGGGAAGCCGGACACCAACCACCCTAAACAGGGGGTGTAACAGAGGTCCTGACCAGGGCGTTTGTGGTACGAGCCGGACCGCAAAGCGTCTGGTGGTCGCCGTGCGAGATCGGGCGAACACGTCGACGAAACATTCGAGAAACGGTCTGTGCCTACCGTTGCGCGGCATGGCGTTCGATCTCACCCCGCCGGTGCGGCCGCCGGGCGGACCGGCGCGGCATCATCTGGCCGCCACGGCCGACACCTGTTACTGGGGGTACATCGATCGCGACCAACCGCCGTGTCTCGAGATCGACAGCGGCGACATCGTGCACGTCGAGGCGATCACCCACCACGCCGGCGACGCGCCGGACCTGCTGATGGACGATGGCATCCGGGCGATCTGGTCGGCGATCGCCGAAGACAGGCGCGGGCCGGGCGTCCACATCATGACGGGGCCGATCCACGTGCGCGGCGCCGAGCCGGGCGACACGCTGGCCGTGCGGATCCTCGACATGACGCCGCGCCTCCCGTACGGGTCGCAACTGCGCCGCCAACTGGGGCCTGCTCTACTCGACGTTCGGCAAGGAGCGGATCACGATCTATGGGCTCGACGGCGGGAGGGAACGGCGGCTTCGGCTCCACGGCGAGCCCGTTGTTCGGGTTCGACTTCACGCGCCCGACCGGTCTACGACGTTCCCGGCGTGATCACCGAACCCGACCTCGGGGCGCGGCAACCGTTCAGCCGTCCCGTGCAGGTGCCCGTGCGCCCGCACTTCGGTGTGATGGGCGTGGCGCCGGCCGAGCCCGGACGACACTCGTCGATCCCGCCCGGCGTGTTCGGCGGCAACGTCGACAACTGGCGGCTCGGCCCGGGCGCGACGATGTGCTACCCGGTGTTCGTGCGAGGGCGCCAACCTGTACGTCGGCGATCCGCACTTCGCCCAGGGCGACGGCGAGATCTGCGGCACCGCGATCGAGGCGTCGCTCGACGCCACGATCCAGGTGTTCGTGGTGAAGGGCGATCGGCGTCACAGCGCCCGCTGCTCGAGACCGACAACCACTGGTTCACGCACGGCTTCGGCGCCGACCTCGACGAGGCGATGCGAGGTGGCGGCGGAGCAGATGCTGTGGCTGATGCAAGACGCACCTCGGCCTGAGCGCCGACGACGCGTACTCGCTGGCCTCGGTCGCCGATCGACCTCGGCGTGACACAGGTCGTCGACGGCAGCTCGGCTGCCACGCCGGCCTCGCGCGCTCGATCGTCCGGTGACGCGACGCCTGCTCGACGCCGTTCAACTCCAACGTGTTATGGTCTGACCATCAGTCCAAAGACGGTGCCCGATCACATCGGAGATGGGGGTCTCACATGCCGATCACGCGGATGAACCACGCCGTGCTGTACGTGCGTGACGCGCCCACCACCGAGCGCTTCTACCGCGACGTGCTCGGCTTCAGCACGGTCGTGAGCACCCGGAGGGCGCGTTCGCGTTCATGCGTGCGCCGGCATCGCGACAACCACCACGACATCGCGTTCTTCAGCGATCGGCAACGTCGGCGCCGAGCGAGGCCGGCCGTCGCACTGTCGGCATGTATCACATCGCTTGGGAGGTGCCGACGCTGCACGATCTGAAGTCGATGCGCGTGCGTCTGCAAGAGGCGGGTGCGCTCGTCGGCGCCAGCGACCACGGGGCGAACAAGAGCCTCTATGCCCGCGATCCCGACGGGCTCGAGTTCGAGGTGATGTGGCTCGTCCCGGCCGAACACTGGGGCGAGGCCGAGCACCAGGCGATCATCGAACCGCTCGACATCGACGCCGAGACGCGACCACTTCGCCAACGGTCGGCGCTGGCATGAGCGTGACGGTCGGCCAGCTTCGCATCCCGTTTCGCGCCGTACGGTCTCGGCCGAGATCCGCCTGCGCCTCGCCGACGCGATCCACACCGGGCAGCTTCGCCCCGGGCGCGCCGCTGCCGGCCGAGCGCGTGCTGTGCCAGGAGTTCGGCGTGGCCCGCACGTCGGTGCGCGAGGCGATCCAGGGCCTCGATGATCGCCGGCTACCTCGAGCGTCGCGGCAACCGGTCGGTCGTCGCCGAGCACCTGCCGGAGGTGAACTTCGCCGGCGACGACCGCAAGGCGCTCGTGACCCAACTGTTCGAGGTGCGCCAGGTGATCGAGCCGGCGATCGTCGAGATGGCGACACGGCGGGCCACCGACGAGCCGAACGCGCCGAGATCGCCCGGCTCGCGGCCCGCCGGACGCGCAACCTGGCCGAGTTCCGCGAGATCGACCGCCAGTTCCACTCGGCGCTCGCCCGGGCGTGCGGCAACCCGCTGCTCAACGAGGTCCACGCCAAGGCGCTGGCCGCGCTGTTCGGCTCGGGCGAGTTCGCGTCGCTGCTCTACGCCGAGGTGAACCGGGCGGAGGTCAAGCGAGATCATCGACAGTCGCGACCGAGGCCCACCGGGCGATCGCCGACGCGGTCGTCAAGGGCCACACCCGCAAGGCGGTGGCCGCCGTGGTCGCCCACCTCGACGACGTCGAGCGCCGGATGGTGGAGCGTCTGCTGTGAGCTACCGCGGCGTTGAACCCGGCGTCGCAGTACTGCTACTTCTTCGACGACGACGAGTTCGAGGAGACCGATCGGCCCGGTTTCCGCCGGCGGGTGATCGTCGGTGATCACCTGGAGCTGTGGTTCTGGCGGATCAAGGGCGGCGCCGAGGGCTCGTTCCTGCACAACCACGACGCCAACGAGCAGCTCGGCATCATCATGCGCGGCACGCTCGACTTCCGCATCGGTGAGGCCGAGGACCAAACGCGCAAGGTGCTCCACGCCGGCGACCTGTACCTGGCGCCGCCCTCGTCTGGCACGGCGACAGCGTCTTCATCGGCGACGACGAGTACGGCGAGGTGTGGATCCTCGACGTGTTCGCCCCGCCCCGCACCCAACCCGCGGAGCCGGCACCGTGACGGCCGACTGGCGCCTCGCCGTCGACATCGGCGGGACGTTCACCGACGTCGTGCTGCTCGACGGCGTGTCGGGCCACGTGGTCGTCGACAAGACGCTCACGACCCCGGCGGCACCGCTCGACGGAGTCCGCACCGGCGTGCGCCAGCTGCTGTCCAAGGCCGGCGTGCATCCGTCCGACATCACGGCACCGATCGTGCACGCGACGACGCTGATCACGAACTCGCTCATCGAGGGCAAGATCGGCCGTGCCGGCGTCGTCACGACCGCTGGTTTCGGCGACACGTTGCTGATCCGCAACGAGCATCGCTACGACATGTACGACCTGCAGATCGAGTTCCCGGCTCCACCCGTGCCGCGCGATCGCGTGGTCGAGATCGCCGAGCGCACCAATCCGCACGGCATGGTCACTGGCGTGCCCGGTGCCGATCAGCTGGCGGCCGTCACCGACGCGCTGCGCGCCGCCGACGTCGAGGCGGTCGGCGTGTGCCTGATCAACTCGTATGCGAACCCGAGCAACGAGCGCCTGATCGCCGAGCACCTGCGCCGCGAGCTCGGTCGTTCCGGTGTGCATCTCGGCGGAGATCTCGCCCCAGATCCGCGAGTACCCGCGCATGATCACGACCGCCTGCAACGCGGCCACGATGCCGGTGATCGGCCCGTATCTCGACGAGCTGCAGAAGTGGTTGGCGAGCGAAGGCTTCGGCGGCTCGGTGCTGATGATGCTGTCGAACGGTGGTGTCGTGTCGGCCGACGACGCGGCCCGCGCTCCGATCCGTCTCGTGGAATCAGGACCTGCGGCGGGTGCGCTCGCCGGCAGTTGGTTCGCCCGCCGCATGAACGAGGAGCGACTGCTGTGCTTCGACATGGGCGGGACCACGGCGAAGGCCTGCCTGATCGTGGATGGTGAGCCGCAGCTCACGAACACGTTCGAGGTGGCCCGCATCTACCGGTTCAAGAAGGGATCCGGGTTCCCGGTCTCGGCGCCGTCGGTCGACCTGGTCGAGATCGGTGCGGGTGGCGGCAGTCTCGCCCACGTCGACGAGCTCGGCCTGCTGAAGGTCGGACCCGAGTCGGCCGGTGCCGACCCCGGTCCCGCCTGCTACGGCCGCGGCGGCACCGAACCGGCCGTCACCGACGCCGACCTGGCGCTCGGGTTGCTCGACGCGTCGTTCTTCCTCGGCGGCGACATGGCTCTCGACACCGACGCCTGCGCGGCCGCGCTGCGATCGGTGGCAGGTGCGATGAACCTCTCGGCGCACGACACCGCGGTCGGCATCCACGAGCTGGTCAACCAGAACATGGCGGCGGCGTCGCGCATGCACGCAGTCGAGCAGGGCGCCGATCTGCGCGGTGTCACGTTGCTGGCGTTCGGCGGCGCCGGACCGGTGCACGCCTGCGGAGTCGCCGAGTTGCTCGAGTCGCCCCGTGTCGTGTTCCCGGTCAATGCGAGCGTGCTGTCGGCGTTCGGCACACTCGTGACCCCGGTGCGCATCGACCTCGCCCGCAGCATGGTGCGGCCGCTGCAGTCGGTCGACGTCGACGAGCGCGATGCGTTGCTGACCGAGCTGCGCGCCGAGGGCCGCCGCGTGTTGGTGGCAGCAGGCGTGGTGCCCGACGCCATCCGCTTCCGCTACGGCGTCGACGCCCGCTACCTCGGCCAGGGCAACGAGATCACGATCTGGGTCGGTGAGGGCGACGAGTGGCCGGTGGAGTACGACGCCGTCGTCGAGTTGTTCGAGGCCGACTACCGCCGCATCTATGGCCTCACGATCCCCGATGTCGGCGTCGAGGCGGTGACCTGGCGTTTGTCGGCCTATGCCGACGCGCCGTCGGTCGAGCCGATGTCGACCGTGGCGGCGGATCACGGCGACGTGTTCAGCACCCGCCCGGTGCGTTACGCACGCGGCGCCGAGCCGGTCGACACGCCGGTCTACCGGCGCGGCAACCTCGGACTCGGCCAGCAGATCGTCGGACCGGCGATCGTCGAGGAGCGCGAGACCACGGCCGTCATCCTCGCCGGTTGGGTGGCCACCGTCGCCGCCGACGGATCCCTCGTCGCCGAACGCGGTGACGCGAATCGCGTGGACGGATCAGCACGATGACGATCTCCACATCGCCGGGCACGGACAGCCGCACGTTCGACGCGATCGAGCTCGAAGTGCTGTGGCAGAGCCTGATCGCCACGGTCAACGAGCAGGCTCGCGCCCTGCAGCGGGCCGCCTTCTCGCCGATCGTGCGCGAGGCCGGCGACCTCGCCAATGCCGTGTTCGACCGACGGGGGCGGATGGTCGCCCAGGCGGTCACCGGAACACCCGGGCACATCAACTCGCTCGCCCGCGCCGCGTCGGCGATCCTCGACGAGTACCCCACCGACTCGTTGGTCGAGGGCGATGTGCTGATCACCAACGACCCGTACAAGACGGCTGGGCAACTGCTCGACGTCACGGTGCTGTACCCGGTGTTCCGCAACGGCCAGCCGATCGCCTTCTTCGGGTCGACGATCCACCACACCGACGTCGGCGGGTATGGCATCGGCGCCGGCGCTCGCGATGTGTTCGAGGAAGGTCTCTGGATCCCCATCTGCCGGTTGATGATCGCCGGCGAGCGCAACCCCGACGTGTGGAAGTTCATCATGTCGAACGTGCGCCAGCCCGATCACATGGCGGGCGACCTGCACGCCCAGATGGCGAGTGGCGAGGTGGGCGCCCAGCGGCTGCGCTCGTTGTGCGACCGGCACGGCCTCGACGACATCGAGGACCTCGCCGACGAGATCATCGCCCGGTCCGAGGCGGCCACGCGAGCGACGATCCGCGAGTTGCCGGCGGGTACGTATCGGGCGAGTGCCTTGCTCGACCTGGCCGATGGCAGTCGAATCGACATCGTGTGCGCGGTCACCGTCGACAGCGACGCCGGTGAGATCACCGTCGACTACGCCGGCTCGTCGCCCGCCAGCTCGTCGGGCATCAACGTGGTCAAGAACTACACCCACGCCTACACAACGTTCACTGTGCGATCGGTGCTGAACCCCGAGCTGCCGAACAACCACGGCAGCCTCGCCCCGATCAAGGTCGAGGCACCGGAGGGCTCGATCGTCAACGCGGTGTCACCCCAGCCGTGCACGGCGCGCCACGTCGTGGGCATGTTCCTGCCCAACGCGCTGTTGAAGGCGCTCGCCCAGATCAAGCCCGACCAGGCGATGGCAGAGGGGTCTGGCGCGGTGTGGACGATGCAGGTCAACGGCAACCTCGACGACGGCCGCCCCTTCATCACGGCGATGTTCACGTACGCCGGCGGGGTCGGTGCACGGGCGACCAAGCCGGGCCTGTCGGCCTGCTCGTACCCGACCGGCGTGGCAGCGGTGCCCGTGGAAGTGGTCGAGGCGTCAGCGCCGATCCGCTTCCTGCGCAAGGAGCTGCGCACGGGCAGCGGCGGCGCGGGGGCACAGATCGGCGGCCTCGGCCAGACCATCGAGTTCACCGTCGACACCGAGCGGCCGTGGCAGCTGAACGCGGTCACGTCGCGGTTGAGCGACGCGCCGCAGGGCATCTTCGGTGGAGAGGCCGGCGCCGCGGGGTCCTTCACGGTGAACGGCGAACCGGTGCGCACCCAGGCCCGATTCACATTGCAGCCCGGCGACCACGTCCGACTCGATCTGCCCGGCGGTGGCGGATATGGAGACGTCGCCGGCGCGATCGACGAGCAGCTCGCAGGGGCCGGTTGACATGAACGAGCCGATCACCGCGGGCACCTTCGCCGGCATGTGGCGGCATGTGGTCGAGCACTCTCCCGACGCTCCGTTCCTGGTGTTCGAGCGCCCGGACGAACAGGTGGTGCAGTGGACGTACGGCGAGTTCGACGCGGTCGTATCGCGCGTCGCCCGCTTCATGGCGAGTCACGGCGTGACACCCACGAGCGCGGTGCACCTGGTGTTGACCAACTCGCCGGCCTTCGTGGCGGTGTGGCTGGCCGCCATCCGGCTCGGAGCGTGGATCGTGCCGAGCGACCCGATGAGTGCCACGCCCGAGCTGCACGGTCACATCTCGCGAACCCACCCTGTGATCGGCTTCGCGGCCGCCGACCGCGCCGCCACCTACCGAGCCGCGCTCGACGATGTCTTCGGCGCGATGCCAGTCGTCGAGATCGACGAAGCCGACGGTGAGCTCGCAGCGTTCGGGCGCACGCCCCTCGGTCCATGGCCAATGCCCAGTCCGCTCGATCGGGCGGCGGTGATGTTCACGTCGGGTACCACCGGAGCTCCCAAGGGCGTCGAGATCACGCAGGCCAACTACGCCTTCGCCGGCGCCACGATGGCCGGCGCGTGCGGGCTGGCGGCGGAGCATCGCCAGCTGGTGGTGCTGCCGTTGTTCCACGCCAACGCGCAGTACTACTCGTTCGCGTCGGCGATCGCGGTCGGTGCATCGGTCGCCTTGATGCACACGTTCTCTGCCAGCCGCTTCCTCACGCAGGCGGCCCGCCACGGCGCCACCCACGCGAGTCTCTTCGCGGCGCCGATCCGCATGATCCTGGCCCGCGGCGCGACACCAGTGCCGGGAGTGAAACTCCAGCACTGCTGGTACGCCGTCAACATCAGCGACGACCAGTACGAGACGCTTTCGTCACTGATGGGATGTCGCCCACGGCAGCTGTACGGCATGACCGAGACGATCCCGGCGGTCCTCACCGATCACGCCGACGCGCCCGTTCGCGTCGTCGATGGGTTTCGTCACGGCCGGCTGCTCGGTCAGCGTGCACCGAGCCGACGGAACCGAGGCGGCGCCCGGCGAGGTCGGCGAGATCGTGGTGGGCGGCATACCCCTCCTCACGCTCTTCGCCGGTTACCTCGATGATCCGGTCACCACGGAGGCATCGTTCCGGGACGGTTGGTTCCTGACCGGCGATCGGGCGACGCGCGACGCCACCGGCCGGTTCAGGTTCGACGGCCGCCGGGCTGATGTGTTGAAGGTCGCCGGTGAGAACGTGTCGACGGTCGAGGTCGAACAGGTCCTCGCCGCCCACCCGGGCGTGCTCGAAGCAGCGGTGGTGGGACAGCCCGACCCCATCCGCGACGAGGTACCGGTGGCGTTCGTGGTGGCCGCCGATCCGGCGAACGTGCCCACCCTCGAAGAGCTGAACGCGTGGTGCGCGGAGCGCCTGACGAAATCGAAGCGACCCCGCGACATCACGCTCGTCGACGAGTTACCGCGCACCAGCGTCGGCAAGATCCGCAAGTTCCTCCTCCGCGATCCCGACGCCGAGCAGTCGACACGAGAAAGGGAGCACACGCATGACCGTTCTGACCGATGAGTTGCTCGCCTCCTTCGACGCCAGCGTCACCGACGTGGCGAAGGCGGTCACGATGCCGCCCGAGATCTACACGTCGGAGGAGTTCCTGGCGTTCGAGCGCGACGCGGTGTTCGCTGCCGAGTGGCACTGCGTCGGCCGCGTCAGCCGGGTGCCGAACGTGGGTGACTACTTCACGGCCACCGTCAACGGCGAGCCGATCATCGTCGCCAGGGCCAAGGACGGAAGCGTTGGCGCGTTCTCGGCGGTGTGCCAGCACCGCGGCATGCAGGTTGTCGATGATGCGGGGAACTGCACGAAGTTCACGTGCCCGTACCACCAGTGGAGCTACGACCTCACCGGGCGCCTGCTCGGAGCGCCGGCGATGGAGCGCACGGAGGCCTTCGACAAGAAGGACCACCCGCTGCCCGCCCTGTCGGTCGAGCTGTGGCAGGGGTTCGTGTTCGTCAACTTCGTCGTCGATGCCCGACCGCTGGCGCCCACGCTCGCCACGTACGAGCCGTACCTCGCCAACTACGACCTCGAGAACGCGGTGTGTCCCGGCACGTTCACGCTGCCGGGCCTGCCGTGGAACTGGAAGGTGATGTTCGAGAACTTCAACGACGGTTACCACGCCAACAAGCTGCACCACACCATCCAGGACTTCTGCCCGAGCGAGTTGGCCGCCTTTCCCGTCGAGTGGACCCCCGACTCGAACGTCATCTTCCGCACCAACGGCTACACGCACATCGACGGCGGCTTCAACGCCACCACCAAGGCGCTGCTTCCTGTGTTCCCGCAGCTGACCGAGGAGGAACGGTGGCGCTCGACGTTCGCCTTGATGCCGCCGACGTTGTGCTTCGGTACTGCGCCCGACCAGGCCTTCTTCTTCATCGTCCGGCCCAAGACGGCTGACACCATCGACCTCGAGATCGGCTACCTGCTCCACCCGAGCGCGCTCGAGCATCCGATGTTCGAGCACCTGTTCCAGATGAGCGACGCCGGCGTCCAGGTGTTCGTGCAACAGGACCAGGACGCCACCACCAAGGTCCAGCGCGGCATGCACAGCCGCTACGCGGCGCGCGGCCGCTACTCGTGGCAGGAGGCGAGCCACGTGCAGTTCAACCGCTGGCTGGTCGACCGCTACCGCCGCCACTGGCCGAAGACCACCACCAGCTGAACCATCAAACCGTCACGATCAGTCAGGACCATCAGACCACTCAACCATCAAGAGAGGACACCGGTTTTCCGGGGGAGCACTATGAGATCATCCATGAAGTTCATCGCAGCACTCGCTGCTCTGAGCCTCGTCGCGGCTGCGTGCGGCGACGACGACGAGGAGTCCACATCCACTGAAGCGCCGACAGAGGCGACCGAGGCCGACACAGCTGCGACGGAAGCGCCATCGACCGAGGCGCCGTCGACCGAAGCGCCGAGCACGGAACCGCCGTCGACGGAAGCCGCCGCTCCACTCGATCTCGACACCAACGGTGACGGTACGGTCGTGTTCGGCATCGCCGCCGCGGGACCACGGGACGACGGCGGCTACTACCAGGCGCTGGTCGACGAGGCGATCGCGGTGTCGGAGGAGAACGGCTACGGCGACCCGATCGTCGTCGACAACATCACGACCGAGGACGCCGCCACCGAGCTCGCCAACCTGGCCGAGCAGGGCGTCGACACGATCTTCGTGGGTGCCAGCGAGATCGCCGATCCGCTGACCGATCTGATCGCGCAGTACCCCGACATCTTCTGGTACTGCAACTGCGGCGCCGGCTATCCGGAGAACCCGGGCTTGGCCCAGAGCCAGGACGACTCGTCCGAGATCAGCTACACGGCCGGCTATGCCACCGGTCTGCTGCTGCAGGAATCGGGCGGCGACAATGTCGCCTTCATCGGATGCTGTGACCTGAACTTCGAGAAGGAGGCCTACATGGCCTACGAGCTCGGTCTGAAGGCGGTCGACGACAGCTACACGATGACCTACATCCCGACCGGTGCGTTCCCGTTCGACTTCGACAACACCGCCGGTGCGACCGAAGCACTGAACGGCGCGATCACGAACGGCGCCGACGCCGTCTACCCGTACCTCGGTGGCGCCCACGAGCCGCTCGTGAAGATCGCCAACGAGCAGGGTCTGATCACGATGTCGGCAGGGTCGTCGAAGGCGTGCGAGCGCACCGACCTCGACTACCAGATCCAGGTGAAGTTCGACGGTGGCGACTACATCGAATCGATCTTGGCGGAGATCACCGCCGGCACCTTCCACGAGGGTGACGTTCGCGTGTTCCGCGTCGGTGTCGACCCGCAGCCGGGTGCCGAGATCTGCGATCCGACGCCGGAGGAGGCGACGGCGATGGAGGATCTCTACGCGCAGATCGCCGCCGGCGACTTCGTCGACGAGTTCGGCGCGATCAAGGGTCAGGCGTACGCGGGCGGCTGAGCTTGTCCGCCACGACGACAGCGTTGGAGGGGGTGGGTGCCTCGGCGCCCACCCCTGCTGTCGACCTCGCATCGATCACCAAGCACTACGGACAGGTCGTCGCCTGCGAAGACGTCGACCTGCAACTGCACGCCGGTCGGATCCACGGGATCCTCGGCGAGAACGGCGCCGGCAAGACGACGCTGATGAAGATCCTGATCGGGCTCGTCCAACCCGACCGCGGCACCATCACCCTCGCCGGCCGCGAGACGGTGATCCACGATCCGCAGACCGCCGCCGACCTGGGCATCGGCATGGTCCACCAGCATCTCAGCCTCGTCGAGTCGCTCACCGTGTGGGAGAACGTGCTGCTCGGCGACCACACCCGACTCGACCGCCGCCGCGCCCGCCGCCAGGTGGCCGAGACCGCTGAGCACTACGGCCTCGGCATCGATCCCGACCGGCGCGTCGGCGATCTCTCCGCCGGGTTGCGCCAGCGCGTCGAGCTCATCAAGTGCCTCCGCCGCGACCCTGCGATCCTGATCCTCGACGAGCCGACGTCGGTGCTCACCCCCGCCGAGAGCGAGCAGTTGTTCACGACGTTGCGGGAGGTGATCGCCCGCGAGCGCCGGGCGGTCGCGCTCGTGAGCCACAAGCTCGCCGAGGTGCTCCACGCCACCGACGAGATCACGATCATGCGCCACGGCCGCGTGGTCGATCGGCTCCGGACGGCGGACGCGTCGGCGGCCGCGTTGGCGCGGGCGATGGTGGGTCGGGAGGTGTCGCTGCGCACGAGCGCGGCCGCGCTCGGAGCGATCACGCTGACGGAGACCGGCGAGCTCGACGCACCGGAGACCGAACCACCCGCGGTCGACACGCGTGCTGTCGACGCAACGGATGTCGAGGAACCGGACACCCGAGCGGCGTTGCTCGTCGTGCGCGACGCACGCGTCGTGCGCGACGGCGTGGCGGTCCTCGACCAACTGAGCGTCGAGGTTCGTGCCGGCGAGATCGTCGGGGTCGCGGGTGTCGAGGGCAACGGTCAGCGCGAGCTCGGCGACGTGATGTCGAGCCTGATCCACCTCGACGGCGGAACCGTCACGATCGACGGTGCAGTCGTCGACACGCGCCGAGCCGGCTGCATGGCGGCCCACGGCGTGGCCGTCATCCCCGAGGATCGCCACGACTCGGGATGCGTGCTCGACATGACGATCGCCGAGAACCTGCTCATCGATCGACCCGGTTCCGTCGCCCGCTTCGGATTCGTCAGCAAGGCCCGCCTGCGCCGGCGTGCCGAGGAGCTGATGACCGAGTTCGAGATCAAGGGCGCCGCGCCCGATGCACCCATGCGGAGCCTGTCCGGTGGCAACCAGCAGCGCGTCGTGCTGGCGCGTGAGCTGAGCCACCGACCGAAGGTGCTGGTCGCCTCCCAACCGACGCGCGGCCTCGACGTGGGCGCCATCGAGTACACGACCGCACGACTTCGGGCGGCGGCCGCCTCCGGCATCGCGGTGCTGCTGATCTCGACCGAGTTGGACGAGATCCTCGACCTGTCGGACCGGATCGTCGTGATGTCGCGTGGCCGGATCATCGGTCAGCTCGATCGCAATGAGGCCACATCCGAACGCCTCGGCCTGCTGCTCGGTGGCGTTGCCGGGGACGGAGCATCGACACAATGAAGATGCGCCCGGCCGACGCGGCTCGAGCCCGGCGCGGAGTCGTGCTCCTCGCGCTGTACGCAGTGTCGATCGCGCTGGCGCTCGTGGCATCGGCCGTGCTCATTGCCGTCACCGGTGGTCCGTGGCAGAAGGTGCTCAGCGCGATCGTCGACGGGAGCTTCCGCAACCCGGGCCGGTGGGGTGGCACGTTCGCCGAGGCGGTGCCCCTGTTGTTGGTGGCGCTCGGCGCGATCGTCTCGACCCGCGCCGGCCTCGTCAACATCGGGCAGGAGGGCCAGGTCGCCGTCGGCGCCGCCCTCGCCACGTTCGTCGCCACCCGCAACAGCGGGCCCCTCGCGCTGGTGGCGGTGTTGATCGGCGGGTTCGTGGGTGGCGCGCTCTGGGCGGGCATCGCCGCCCTGCTGAAGTACTGGCGCAAGGTGCCCGAGGTGATCAGCACCCTCCTGCTCGTATTCGTCGCCTCGCAGCTCACGGGATATCTCCTCACCCGGACGTTCCTGCTGCTCGACCCCGATCCCAACAAGCCCAACCGCGTCCAGACGAGCGCCCAGGTCGATCCGTCGACGCGCATCGGTCAGATCCGCGTGTTCGGCAACGAGTTCCCCTGGTCGGTGCCGGCGGTGCTGTGCCTGGCAGCCATGGTCGGGGTCGCGCTCCACCGCTCGGTCTGGGGGTTCCGGCTCAACGTGCTCGGGCGGAACGCACGCACCGCCCAGCGCACGGGCGTGTCGGTCGTCCGGACAGGCGCGACCGCGCTCATGATCGGAGGCGCGATGGCGGGCCTGGCGGGCGCCGTGATGCTGGCCGGCGGTACCGCCAACTACCGCTACACGCCGGGCTTCGCCAACAACGTCGGTTGGGAAGGTCTACTCGTGGCGCTCGTCGCCCGCAACCGGCCGCTCGTGTGCATTCCGGTGGCGTTGCTGTTCGCCGCGCTCCGCACGGGATCCGGCTTCCTGGCGGCGACCGGGGTCGAGCGGTCGATCGTCGATGTGGTTCGCCGCGCTGTTGGTGCTGGCGCTGCTCGTCCCACCGGCCGTCGCCGCCATCCGCCGGCGTCGCGCCCTGCTCGAGGCATCATCGCCGGCGGTGCCATCTGATGCGCCGGTCCCGACGGCGCTCGAGGGCGCGCCGGTGTGATCGCCACCATGATCGCAGGCGTCTTCGACGTTCTCGGCGATGTTCTCGGATCCGAGGCGATGTACAACTCGGCGATTCGCTTCGCAATCGTGCTGGCGTTCGTGGCCACCGGCGAGTGGGTTGCGGAACGCGCCGGCACGCTGAACATCTCGATCGAGGCGATGATGATCGGAGGCGCCTACACGGCCGGCGTGACGTACGCCCAGATCACGTCGAGCTCACCGTCGACCAGCCCGTCGATGGCGATGGCGGTGGGTCTCGTCGCGGCCACCACGGCGGGATTCATGGTGTCGTTGGTGCAGGCCAACCTCAGCCACCGGCTGTCGATCGACCAGTTCGTGGTGGGGCTCACGCTGAACCTGTTCGTGCTCGGCCTGGCGTTGTTCCTCGACAGCCGGTGGGAGGCGGTCACGAGTGTGGCCAAACCGACCCGGGTGCCATTGCTCAGCGACATCCCCCTCGTCGGCGACGCTCTGTTCGGTCAGCCCTGGCCGATGTACCTCATCGTGCCGGTCGTGCCGTTGGCGTGGTGGCTGGTGTTCCACACCCGCTGGGGCCTCGAGATCCGCTCGGTCGGTGACAGCCCGCAGGCCGCCGACGTGTCTGGCATCACCGTGAACCGCCGCCGTCGCCAGGCGATCATGTTCGCCGGCCTGGCGTCGGGATTGGGTGGGGGAGTGCTGGTACTGGGGCAGATCTCGATCTCGGGCTACGAGACGGGGCACGTGGGGCTGAAGGGCATCATCGCCATCGCCGCCGTCATCTTCGGCGGATGGACGCTGCGGGGCACCATCATCGGGTGCCTGCTGTTCGGCTACTTCTTCGCCCTGCAGCAGACGCTCCCCGTGCTCGGCCACCGCATCAACGCCCAGTTGGCCGCCAGCCTTCCCTACGTCGTAGCGCTGGCGATCACGGCCGTGTTCGCCACCCGCAGCCGCCAGCCCCGCGCCCTGGCCCAGCCCTTCGTCCGCGGCCTCACCTGACGCCGCGCCGGTTAGCCGGCGTCGGCGGGGTTGACGTTGTGGGCGGGGGCGACGATCCGGTCGATCGCGTCGCGGACGCCGTCGGGGAGGGTGAGGCCGCCTGTCAGGTGGGCGGTGAAGATCAGGTCGTCGAGTTGGTCGAGCGTGCGCGGACCGATGATCGCGGCGGTGATCGTCGGGTCGTCGAGGACGAAGGCGAGCGCCAGCTGCTTCAGCGTGAGCCCGGCCTCGATGGCGACCTGACCCAACTGGTCGACCAATGCGTGCTTCTCGGCGCGGATGACCTCGTTGCCGTGGTCGAAGTGGTCGGGTTGGCGCAGCGCCCGCGACGCAGTGTCGTCGACGACGCCCTGGTACTTGCCGGTCAGCCACCCGCCGTTCAACGGCGCCCACACGATGACGCCGAGGTCGTGACGGCGGCACGCCGGCAGCACCTCGCGCTCGATCCCGCGCGCCAGTGCCGAGTACGGCGGTTGCTCGCTCGTCGGTCGCGGCACGCCGAGCTCGTCGGCACGTTGCGTTGACCTCGTCGATCTGTGCCGCCGAGAACGTCGACGTCCCGATCGCGCCCACCTTGCCCGGCCGCGACGAGCTCGCCGAACGCGGCGAGCGTCTCGTCGATCGGCGTGGCCGGGTCGGGTCGGTGCATCTGGTAGAGGTCGATGTGGTCGACCTGCAGCCGGCGCAGGCTGTCGTCGCAGGCCTGCGTGATCCAGCGCCGTGACAGACCGCTCCGCTGCGGGTCGTCGCCCATCGGGTTGCCCACCTTGGTCGCCAGCACCACCTGGTCGCGGCGGCCACGCAGGGCCTCGCCGAGGATCTCCTCGGACGTGCCGTCGTCGTACATGTCGGCCGTGTCGAACAGCGTGATGCCGGCGTCGAGCGCCCGGTCGACCATGCGATGGCACTCGTCGACGTCGGTGTTGCCCCAGCGGCCGAACATCATCGTGCCGAAGCGCGATCGTCGTGACCTCGACGCCGCTGTGCCCGAGGCGACGTGTCGGCAGGCTCACGCCAGCCCCGCCTGCTGCTGGAAGACGAGGCTGTCCCAGTAGTCGACGCGGTGCGCGATGAGTTCGTCCTCGACGCGGAACCGCATCACGCCGCGCACCGCGACGTCGCGGTCGTTGACAGTGGTGTGCAGCGTGTACGCGACCACCACGCGGTCGCCGTCGGCGACGACGTCCTCGACCTCGTAGCGCAGCCCTGGCATCGACGCGAGGAAGCCCGGCACCCGGTGGGCGTACTCGTCGCGGCCGACGCATCCGCTGCCCAGCGCCGCGGTGTGCTCGTTGACGAAGTCGTCGGTGACGTGGGCGACGACGGCATCTGGGTCACCGGTGGCGAACGCCGCGAGGTAGGCGGTGCAGCGCTCGGCGGGCGTCACCCGGCCACCGAACCCCAGACCTCCTGCGCCTTCTCGTACACGCCCTGGTCGTAGGAGAACTCGATCATGTTGCCGTCGGGATCGTTGAGGGCGCAGATGTAGCCGATCGGGTCGGGCATCTGCGTCGGCGGCCACGACAGGCACCCGGCCTGCTCGCCGCGCGGGCGATCTCGTCGACCATCTCCTTGCTCGGCATCTCGATGCCGATGTGCGCGAACGGCGCCATGATCGGCTGCGGGCCCTTGTCCTGGTCGCGGAAGAAGCTGACGAGCACGAGGATGAACGGCTTGTCGCCCTGGTCCGGGTGGCCGAGCCAGGCACCCTCGCCGTCGGCGTCCTCGCGCCGATCGAGCAGCTCGAGCGGCGTGAACGTCTCGTACCACGTCGATCGTGCGGTCCATGTCGGTGCACGGCAGGGCGATGTGCGTCCAGCGCACCGAGCCGCGGGCGCCGACGATCGTCACTCACTGGTGTAGCCCTCCGGGATCACGGGGTCGGCGCCACCTTTGGTCCACAACACGACGGTCGTACCCCACGGGTCCTCGAAGGCACCGTTGAACCCGTTGAACTCGGCCCAGTAGTGATGGCGCCAGAGCACCTTGGCACCGTGTTGCTCGGCACGGTCGAGGATGGCGTCCTCGGTGTCGTCGCCGACCAGGATCCAGATGCGGGGACCGCGGCCGCCGCGTGCGAGCTGACGTGGTTCGACTCCGGCCGGGTCGGGATGCGGCCGGCAGTTGGCGACGTCGGAGAAGCCGACGTGGAGGTTGCCGATCGGTGACGGCGAGCCGTCCTCGAGCGGGAAGTGGCCGCCCGGCACGCCGCGGTGGAACACGCCGGTCGGCCGGCCCTCGACCTCCCACCCGAACACATCGTGGTAGAAGGCGGCACAGGCTTCGACGTCATCGGACGGGAAGTCGACGAAGATCAGCGTGTTCGGTTCCACCTCGTCACCATAGCAAAGATGGACTGATGGTCTGACCAAGCGGCGGAGGCCGTGGTCTAGTCTCTGGCGGTGCGGTCTTCAGCGGCGCGCGGCCAGGAAGTGATCACGACGACGTGTCGCCTCGTCGCGGAGCGCATCGAGGTCGACGGTCACGCAGCTACCGTCGCGCACGACTTGGCGACCGGCGATCAGCACGTCACGCACCGATCGTCCATCGCTCGCCCACATCAGCTGCAGCACGGGATCGGTGCTGGGTGGCACGAACTGCGGGCCGCGGCGATCGTGCACGACGATGTCGGCTTGCTTGCCCACCTCGATCGAGCCGATCGTGTCGCCCTTCCCGATCGCCAGCGCGCCGCCGATCGTGGCCAGGGTCATGCCGTCGTGGGCCGTGAGGCCGAACGGATCGACGGCGCGATCGCGCGCCAGGCCGACGAACAGCGCCGCCGCCCGCAGGATGTCGACGGCGTCGCCTGCGTTCTCGGCGTCGCACCCGAGCGCCAACCGTCCGCCGCTGGCCAGCAACTCGGCGTGGCGCCCGGCGACCGTGAACCCCTGCGCCAACCGCAGGTATGCCCAGGGGCACGAGGCGACGGCCGTTTCGGTGCGCACCACGACGTCGAGCTCGTCGTCGTCGAGATGCACCGCGTGCGCCACGAGGACATGGGGACCGAGCACGCCGAGCCGGTCGAGATGGACGAACGGCCGGAGACCGGTGCGCTCGAGATAGCTGACGGCGTCAGCGCCATGTGGCGACATGTGGAACGTGAGCCCGACACCGCGCGCCTGCGCCAGCTCGCTCGCCCCGGCGACCAGATCGTCGCTCATCAGGTCGTGGCCGACGAGCGTCACCCAGCCTTCGACGAGGCCTCCGGTCGGCAACCGGTCGAGCAGGTCGCTGTGCCGCGCGAGCACCTCGGCGGCCGAGGCGCCGAAGGGCACTCCGTCGACGTCCCATCCCCACTGACCGATGGTCGTCCGCATCCCCACCGCGCTGACTGCCGCGGCGACGCGGTCGGGGTGCGCCACGGTGCCCGCCTCGATGGTGCACGTGATGCCGTTGGTGACGGCCTCGATCGCCCCGAGCGTCGCCGACAACTCGTCGTCGTCGCCGGTGTGGGCGGCGTGCACGGGCACCGCCCAGCCGAAGATCGCGTCCTGCGAATCGATTGCATCGGGGATGCACGAGTGCACCAAGCGGTCACCTGTCAGATGCTGGTGGGCGTTCACGTAGCCGGGCGTCACCAGCGATCCGGCATCACCGATCACGCGCGCGCCGGGGTGCTGCGCCCGCAGTTGCGGCCACGAACCCACCGCAGCGACGACGTCGCCGCGCACAGCCACCGCTCCATCGCGCACCACCGTTCGGGCGCTGTCCATCGTCACCACATCGCCGCCGCGCACCAACACATCCGCCGGTGCGTCGATCTCCCGCGCTTCGTCCCCCTGCGGGTTGCGCTCAGCTCGTGCGCCGTGCACCATTCCGAGAGGTTGCCACACCATGCCCTACAGCGGCCCTGAACCAGCGCCCTCCGACGCGTCGTCGAGGACAAGCGTCCTCTGCGCGAATCCGGTGTTGCGCGAGGCGTGGTACGCAGTCGCCCGCAGCGTCGAGGTCGGTGCAGCGCCGATGGCGGTCACGCTGCTGAACACGAACGTCGTGCTGTACCGCGCCGGCGACGGCGCGGTGGTTGCGGCGCCCGACCGGTGTCCGCATCGCGAGGCACCGTTGTCGAAAGGGACGATCGAGGACGGGTGCCTGGTGTGCTCGTACCACGGCTGGACGTTCGGCGACGAGGGCCGATGTGTCCGAGTTCCCTCGGCCGCCGAGCACGTACCTCCGCCGCCGCGGGCCCACCTCTCCACGTTCGGCTGCGCCGAGCGGTATGGCCTGGTGTGGGTGTGCCTCGGCAGCACTCCGGTCGACGGTCCCGACGGCATCCCCGTGATCGCTCACGAGCACGATCCGGCGTTCCGCCGCATCAACACCCCGGTCGACGTGTGGCGGACCTCCGCCACGCGGATGACCGACAACTTCCTCGACATCACGCATTTCCCGTTCGTTCACGTCGGCACGTTCGGGCGGGCCCAGGACACGCGGGTGCCGAGGTTCGAGTTGGAGCCGCTCGACGACGGGTGGTTCGGCTACCGCTACGAGGTGCTGGCGAACAACGCCGACCTCGGCACGCTCGCCAGCGGCCAGGCGGCCGGCGTGGTCGAGCGGGCGATGAGCTCGGGCTTCCACCTGCCCTTCGACGTTCGCAGCACGATCAGCTACGGCAGCGGGCTCGAGCACATCCTGCTGCTGCTGTCGACGCCGGTCGACGACGTCACGTCGTACTTCACGTTCGTCGTGTGGCGCAACGACGACTTCTCCGTCTCGGCCGAGGAGATCATCCGCTTCGACCTGGCGATCGGGGCCGAGGACAAGCGGATGCTCGAACTGCTCGACGGCGTGCTGCCGCTCGATCAGACGACGCTCGTCAGCGTGCAGGCCGACAAGTGCTCGGTCGAGTGGCGGCGCCGGTTGATGGAATACATGTCGCGACCGACGGTCACCGCCAATGTGTCCGTCGAACGTGCCAAGTAGAACGTGGGCATGCTCGAGATCTCGTGTGCGCTGCCGCCGACGCCGGCGACCCCCGACCTGGTGCGGTATGCCGAGGAGCTCGGATATCTACGGGCGTGGATCTACGACACGCCTCCGTTGCAACTCGACGTGTGGATGACCCTGGCGCTGGCGGCCGACCGTACGCAGCGGATCGGGCTCGGCCCGGGCGTGCTCGTGCCGAGCAACCGTCACGCGCTCACCACGGCGTCGGCGATCGCCCATCTCGAATCGCTGGCGGCGGGACGGACGGCGTACGCGTTCGGCACCGGCTTCACAGCCCGCCACGCGCTCGGGCAGCGGCCGCTCAGGTGGGCCGAGGTCGCCGAGTACGTCAGGACGGTCCGCTCGCTGTTGCGCGGTGAGACGGTCGAGATCGATGGCGCCATGGTGGCGATGCTGCACGGGTCAGGGCAGGCGCCGGAGCGCCCGATCGAGCCACCGTTCCTCATCGGCGCAAGTGGCCCGAAGGGCGAAGCGGTCGCCCACGAGCTGGGCGGCGGCGTGATCGGCTCGAGCCCGATCGCAGGGTTCGACTGGTCGGTGTGGTTGGCGTTCGGCACGGTGCTCGACGACGGCGAGGATCCCGAGGGCGAGCGCGTGTTGCGATCGGCAGGCCCGGGTGCGGCGATCGCCTACCACGCGTCCTACCAGCGTCGGCGACCGGGCTTCGACGCGCTCCCGGATGCCGCGGCGTGGCGGGCGTCGATCGAGGCCGTCGACCCGGCGATCCGGCATCTCGAGAACCATCGCGGTCACCTCACCGCGCTCAACCGTCACGACCGGGTGGTGATGACGGGACCGATCGCTGTCGAGGTGAGCCGCAGCGGCACGGCGGCCCATTGGCGCGAGCGCTTGGCGGCCGCGGCCGCAGCTGGGGCGACGGAGGTCGCGTTCCAGCCGGCGGGCGACGATCTCCGCCGCGAGCTGCGGGTCTTCATCGAGGCTGTGAACGCCTGAGCCGCAGACGCTGCGGACCCGCTCGGTTCGCGGTGGAGTCACGGGTTGAACGGTTCGGACCCCTGCCATCCGGCGCGGGTTGCGCGATCGAGGACGGTCTCGAAGATCCGGGCGGTCGCGGCGTCGATCATGTGTCCGTCGACGCTCGCCGCACCCGAACCGGAGGCCCCCGCCTCGCGGACGGCGGCGATGACGCGTTCGGCCGTGGCGATCTCGTCGGCGGTGGGGGAGAAGACCTCGTTGGCGATCGCGATCTGGCTCGGGTGGATCGCCCACTTGCCGACGGCGCCGAGCGTGGCCGCCCACGTCGCGTCGGTGCGGTAGCCGTCGAGGTCGCGGAAGTTGGCGTTTGGCCCGTCGATCGCGTCGAGGCGGTTGGCGTGGGCGGCCACGATCATCCGGTTCCGGGCGTAGTGCCACATGTCGCCGGGATAGTGCTCGGCCGACCCGCCGACGTGGTCGGCCCGGATCCCCTGGCTGGCGGACAGGTCGCCGACACCGAGGATGAGCGCTTCGAGGCGCGGGCAGCAGCCGGCGATCTCCTCGACCCGGGCGAGGGCCTCGGTCTCCTCTATCAGGATCTCGAGCCCGATCCGACCGGCGACGAGTCCGAGCTCGGCCTCCAACTGGTCGAGCAGCGTGTCGACGAACCAGATGTCGCGCGGCGCTTTGACCTTGGGGACGATGATGACGTCGATCGCTGCTCCAGCCCCGCTGACCACATCGATGAGATCGTCGTGGCACCACACCGTGTCGACACTGTTGATCCGGACGGCGCGTGTCTTGGAGCCCCAGTCGAGTTGGTTCAGGGCGCCGACGATCGCACCGCGGCTGGGACCTTGGCGTTGGGCGCCACGGCGTCCTCGAGATCGAGGAAGACCAGGTCCGCTTCGCTCGCCGCCGCCTTCGCCATCATCTTGTCGCTGGAGCCGGGTGTCGAGAGCTCGGAGCGGCGCAGGCGCATCGGTCGTGTCATGTGAATCTCCTCCGGTCACGTCGCATGGCGCGGCGGTCAGCCAAGGCTGCGACCGCCGTCGACGGGTAAGCAGGCGCCCGTGACGAACGCCGCCTCAGGCGAAGCGAGGTAGGCCACGGCGTCGGCCACGTCGGCCGGTTCGCACAGCCGGCCGAGCGGCAGACCGGCGCGCATCGCCTCGGCCGCCTCGGCCGGCAGGCGCTCGCCGAAGGCGGCGACCATGAACGGCGTGTCGGCTGCGACCGGGAGCACCGCGTTCACGCGGACGGTGGGCGCCAGCTCGAGGGCGAGGTTGCGGGTGAACGCGATGACCGCCGCCTTGGACGCGCTGTAGACGGTGTTTCCGGGCCGGTGCGCGATGGCGGCAACGGACGAGATGTTCACGATCGCGCCCCCGCCGCCTCGCCGGAGGGCGGCGATCGCATGCTTCGAGCACAGGAACGTGCCCTTGACGTTGACGTCGAACACGAGGTCGTAGGCCTCCTCGGGGAGCTCGTCGAGTGGCGTGATGCGGTGGGTCAGCCCGGCGTTGTTGACGAGGACGTCGAGCGCACCGAAGTGCTCTTCGGCGAACGTCATCGTTTCGGCGACCGACGTTGCGTCCGTGACGTCGAGCCGGAATGGCACCGCCCGGTCGCCGGACGACGCCGCGACCCGGCTGGCGGCATCGAAGTCGAGGTCGGCCACGACGACGCTGGCACCCTCCGCGCAGAGCCGTTCGGTGATGGCGGTTCCGAACGCTCCGGCGCCGCCGGTGACGACGGCCACGCGGCCCTCGAACCGGTGCGGATGGATCACGACTTGGCCTCCATCGGGGCACGCAACCGGCGGTCGGTCGAGGCGACGAGGTGCCGCAGCAGCGCCGACGGGTCGATGTCGTCGGGATCGAGCAGCCACTGGTACCCGATCCCTCTGAGTGCCCCGACGACCGCCGCGCCCTCTGCCTTGGGGCTGGTGCCGGCGACCACGGACCCGTCGCGCACGCCCCGGCGTACGAAGCTCGCCATGTCGGCCCGCATCGTTCGATGGAACTCGACGAAGTGGGCGCGCAGTTCCGGGACCTGACCGAGCGCTTCGAACTGCAGGGCGTAGAGCGTCCGCAGCGCGGCGAGGGTCGCGCTCCGATTGCACACGGATGGCGTCGAGGTTGAGCAACAGCCCGTCGAGACCGCTCTTGCCGACGGTGTGCGGCTCGACGTTGCGGGCGTTCCACACGGTGGTGATGCGATCGACGAGCGCTTCGACGAGCTCGCCCTTCGACCCGAAGCGCGCGGTCACCAGCCCGCGGCTGTAGCCGGCGCGCTGTCCGACCGCAGCGAGCGTCATCGCCGCGTACCCGCCCTCGCTGATCAATTCGCCGGCGGCGTCGAGCAGGCGCCGCGTCGAGAGGCTGGACCGCTCCATCTGGCGGTTCACGGGATCGCCGACCAGTGTGAGCGCCGTTTGATCAGGACCGTCCGGCTGCCTTCGAACACGACGCGGTCGTCGTCGATGAGGCCCCAGTGGTGGAAGCGGACGACGCCGGCATCGTCTCGAGCGTCGGCCGGGCGGCACTCGAGCACCTCCGTGTACGAGTACAGCGTGTCACCGACGTGGACGGGACCACTGAACCGCAACCCACCGCACGCCAGCTCGGCGAGCGCCTGCTCGGCGGTGTCCTGGCTCGCCAGGCCGAACACGATCGAGGCGGTGACGAGCCCGAACACGATCCGCCCAGTGCCGAGCGGGCTGTCGCGCATCGTGTGGTCGTTCCAGTGGCCCTCGGCGGTGTTCATCACGAGCTTGGTCACCAAGTTGTTCTCGACGTCGCTGATCGTTGCGCCACGCGTGTGGCGAAGTCGCTGGCCGACGCTGAAGTCCTCGAAGTACCCACCGCTGCCAGCCAGTGCGGCGCCGTCGAACGGAACGGTGCTCACGACTGCGACCGTGCCGCCACGAGGTTGGTGCGGACGAAGTCGACGACGAGCTCGCCCGCTTGGTCGAATGCCTCGGTGTGCCAGCTGACGATGCCGCCCGGGCGGCTGTTGGACGGGCGCGTCGCGGTCACCGTGGATCTGGCGGTCAGGGTGTCGCCCGGGTAGAGCGGGCGATGGAACGTGCAGTCCTCGAGGCCGAGGAACGCCCCTCCATATTCGCTGAGATCCTCGACCGACATGCCGACGACGGTGCAGAGCACCAGCATCGGATGGACGACGGCGTCGCGGTGGCCGTGTGACATGGCGTACGGGACGTTGAGGTACATCGGGAGCCAGCAGCACATCGACGTCGAGAACAACGTGTTGTCGGCGGCGCTGATCGTGCGGCCCCAGTGGTGAACGAACACGTCGCCGACCTCGAACTCCTCGAAGGCCCGGCCACGAGGCACTGGCTCGAAGGACGCACGATCGAACGGCACCGTCACTCCCGACGACGTTAGTGGAGTTACTTGTTGGTTGACAAGCAAATGTCGGTGGCGGACAATGTGGTGGATGGCCCTCCTCCCCGCCGCGCCGGCCTCCCTGCCGAGCGCGTACGTCACCGACGAGCGCCTGGCGATGCGGGATGCGGTCCGTACCTTCGCGATGAACGTGGTCCTCCCTGCCGCCAACGAGCTCGATCCGCAGCACGGCCTGATCCCCCAGGACCTGGTGAGCACGATGGCCGAGATGGGGTTGTTCGGCATCCTCGTGCCCGAGCAGTACGGCGGCCTCGGCCTCGGCCTCGTCGAGTACTGCATGGTGACCGAGGAGCTGGCCCGGGCATGGATGAGCGTCGCCAGCATCATCGCCAGGGGCAACGGCTTGATCGCCGGCTTCAGTGCCGCTCAGCGCGAGGAGATCCTGCCGCGTGTCGTGCGTGGCGAGTACCTGGGCGCGTTCGCGCTCAGCGAGCCCGACGCCGGCTCCGACATCGCGTCGATCCGCACCCGTGCCGAGCGCGACGGTGACGAGTGGGTGATCACCGGGCAGAAGATGTGGTGCACGTACGCCGACCAGGCCGACTACCTGATCGTCGTGGCTCGAACGACGCCTTACGACCCACACCACCGGCACGCCGGCATCCGGCGCTTCTACGTGCCGAAGGAGCGCGGCAGTTTCCCACCCGGAGTCGTCGGCACGCCGATCCGAAAGATCGGCTACTTCGGCTGGCAGACGTGGGAGCTGTCGATCGACGGTCTGCGCGTGCCCGCCGACAACCTGCTCGCTCGCGAGCACACCGGGCGCGACGACACCGAGGGCTTCCGCGAGGTGTCGCGCACGCTGACCGAGGCGCGGGTGCACACCGGTGCCCGGGCGATCGGGCTGGCCCGCGGCGCGCTCGAGGATTCGGTCGCCTATTGCCAGCAGCGGCGCCAGTTCGACCGGCCGATCGGTGACTTCCAGGCGCTGCGGTTCAAGGTCGCCCAGATGGCCGCCGAGATCGAGGCTTGCCGGGCGCTCATGTACCAGGTCGCGGCCGACGCCGACGCCGGCGTCACCGTCGACCACCAGGCGTCGATGCTCAAGCTCCTCGCCAGCGAGATGGCCGAGCGCGTCACGAGCGAAGGTGTGCAGATCCACGGCGGCGCCGGGTACACCACCGACTTCGCCGTCGAGCGGCACTGGCGTGATGCACGTTTGACGAAGATCTTCGAGGGCACGTCCGAGATCCAGCTGCGGATCGTGTCGGACCGTTACCTCCCGCGGCCGACGCCACCGGTCTGACCGAGGCGCTCGACGAGCAGCGTCTTGAGGATCTTGCCGTTCGCGTTGCGGGGGAGCGCATCGACGATGACCACGTCTTTGGGTGTCTTCACCGCTCCGAGGCGACTGCGGACGAAACGCAACAGGTCGTCGATGTCGACTCCCGCCCCCGACGCCGGCTCGATCACGGCCACGATCCGTTCGCCCCAATCGGGGTCCGGCAGCCCGATCACCGCCGACTCGTGCAGCTCGGGGCGCTCCGCGAGCACGCCTTCGATCTCGGCGGGATACACGTTGAACCCACCTGTGATGATCATGTCCTTGAGGCGGCCGACGATCGTGAGGTACCCCTCCGGATCGAGCGTGCCGAGGTCCCCGGTGCGGTGCCAGCCGTCGATCCTCGTGGCCGACGTGGCGACCTCGTCGTCGAGATAGCCGTCCATCACGAAGTTGCCGCGCACGACGATCTCGCCGACCTCGCCGGGAGCCACGTCGATGCCGGAGTCGTCGACGGTGCGGATGTCGCAGAATCGGGTGGCCCGACCGCAACTCGCCATCCTTGCGTCGGTGACGAACTCGCCGTCGACGAGGTACTCGTCGGGCCGCATCGCGCTGATGTGCATCGGCGCTTCGGTCTGGCCGTAGTTCTGGGCGACGACCGGCCCGAACGTGTTGATCGCCCGCTTCAGCAGCTCGACGGGCACTGGCGACGCGCCGACCGCCACGCGCCGCAGACTCGATGTGTCCGTCGAAGCGGCCGCGGGGTGGGCGAGCAGACGGTTGAGCATCGTCGTCGGGAGCACCATCGTCGTGACGCGATGACGTTCGATCGCGGCGAGCACGGCGCCCGGCTCGAACTGCGGCAACACGACCGTCGTGCCACCCGCCGCCATGACGCCCAGGCACACCCGACCCGAGACGTGCGTGAGCGGCGCCGCGGCGAGGAACACCGGGTCGGCATCGTCGAGCAGGTCGACGAAGTTGCCGGCGATCGCGGACAGCGTGCGGTAGCTGTAGCACACGCCCTTGGCGACGCCCGTGGTGCCACCGGTCGCGAACACCGCGGCGAGGTCGTCGGGGGCCGGTTCCGTGAGCACCGCCCCTTCGTCGTGGGCGGTGGCCCATTCGAGCAACGTCGGGCGGGCGCGCCCAGGCCCTTCATCGAGAGCGACTGTCTCGGCGAGGGTGGTGGCTTGGCCCCGGATCTGGGCGAGCGCGTCGGTGAACTCGGAGTGGTAGATCAACACGTCGGTGCGGAATCGCCGGCACAGCGCGGCGATGGCGTCGATCGAATCCCTCGGGTTGAGCGGGATCCACGTCGCCCCGGACCGGATGATGCCGAGTGTCGCCACCATCGTCAGCAGGTGGTTCGGGCCGAGCACGGCGACGCGGTTCCCGCGGCCGAGCCCCACACCGGCCAGACCACGGGCGACGACCGACGACATCCGGTCGACGTCGCCATGGGTCAGCACGTCGTCGTCGAGGACGAGGCTGGCCCGCTCCGGCCGGCGCCGGGTGGCCGCCGCGATCCGCTGGAGGAGCGGCGGGGATTCGATCACGGCACCGTCCAGCGGCGCGCCACTGACGTGGTGATCAAACGTCCGAGGGTGAGGCCAGGGAAGTGGGCGCCGCCGACCTCAGCCCCGTCGAGCTCGCGGCTGACCCGCTCGCGGGTCTGGGCGGCGAGGACGGGGTCGACGTCGCCGATCGCCGCCCACTCGTCCTCGATGAGCTCGACCGGGCAGTGGACCACGTCCCCGATGAGCACGACCCGACGGTCGCCGTCGCTGAGCACGAACATCGTGCTGCCCGGCGTGTGTCCCGGTGCGAGCAGGGCGTCGATCCCCGGCAGGACGGTCCCGTCGGAGTCGAACGTCGCCAACCGGTCGCCGAGGGGGCCGACGCGGGCAGGCAACAGCCGTGCCGACAGGCCGTTGGCCGGATCGCTGAACCAGGCGAGATCGGCCGCCGCACAGAGCACGGTCGCGTTGGCGAACGTCGGTCGACCGTCGGTGGCGAGCCAACCGGTGTGGTCGTAGTGGAGATGCGTGAGCAGCACGTCGGTCACCTCGTCGGGACCGACGCCGACTGCGGCCAACGAGCCCACGAGGTCTCCGGGCGGGATGAAGTCGTCGCCGCCGGGCCCGCTCCCGCAGTCGACGAGCACGACTCGGTCACCGAGCGGTCCACCGCGCAGGAGGAACCCACCGAAGCCGAGTCGGAGCTTTCCGTCCTCGAGCAGGTCGGGATGTCGCATCCAGTCGTCACCGGACGTGCCGCGCCCACCCTTCCAACGGAACCATGGATGCGTCGGCTCGGCCACGACCTCGCAGTCGACGACCGGGTCGATACGCATCGGGCAACGGTAGTTCAGGTGATTCGCAGGGCGCCGGTGCGGCCGGGCCGCGGATCGAGGGTGAGCACCGTGAGACCCGCTTCCGTCGCCAGACGGGCGAAGTCGTCCGTGGCGCTCGGCGGCGTCTCGCCCTCGGTCGGCCGCACCGTGATCGCGACGATCGCCTCGTCGTGACCGGCGACTTCGCGTGCCCGTTCGAGGATCAGACCGTTGGCGACGAGGTACCACTCCGGTTCCTCGTCCATGTCGAGGGTGGTGACCGTCGAGTCGGGGGAGGTGTCGGCGGTGTCGAGCACCTGGCGGTACAACTCCACCCACGCCGGATCGGATCCTGCCACGGACGCGGCGAGGAACTCTTCGGCAGGCAGCGGCAAGACGACGTGGGTCGCGATGCCGCGGCGCTGCGCCTCGGCGAGGATGATGAGATCGGCGCCGTTGGCGGCCGCCGACACGACCGACGACGGCTGGAGATCGCCGAGCGCCCTGGCGAGGACCGTCGTGACCCGGCCGATCTGAGCAGCCGGGAAGCGTGGCTCGGGCCGATCGTCGGCGTCGATCCGGTTGCCGGCGTGGGCGAGCAGCACCGCTGCACCCTATTGCCCCGACCCGCTGGCGCGCCCGCTGGGTCAGCCGAGACGTGACGTGTCGCACAGTGAGTGCACGTCACCGCAGGTCACGTGCGGTGTGACGCTCGGCTCACCAGACCGCTGACTTTTGCGAGCACAACGAGATAGAAAGTAAGCACAGAAGGTCGGCGGCGAGAGCCGACGGCAGACGGAGGACGAACGCGAATGACCGAGAACGGCACCACAACATTGTCGGGGACGTCGATCGCACCATTGTCAGGAGCAATGCCCCGACCGACCGTGACCGACGGTGGCGCCGGATGGCGGAGCGTCGAACTGATCGGACGCGGCATCACGTTCGCCCTCGACCAACCCGGTCCGTCGCCGGAATCGCCGGCGGTGGTGCTGATGCACGGGCTCACGGCGACCGGTTCGCTCAACTGGGCGGCGACGATCGCCGCCCTGAAGGAGCGCTACCGGGTGATCGCCCTCGACCATCGCGGCCACGGGCGGGGGATCCGCAGCGACGACGCCTTCACGCTCGAGGACTGCGCCGACGACGCGGTAGCGCTCATGGACGCACTCGGTGTGCCGAAGGCGATCTTCGTCGGGTACTCGATGGGTGGCCCGATCGCCCAGCTGGTCTGGCGCCGCCACCGCGAACGGGTTGCCGGTCTCGTGTTGTGCGCCACCGCGGCCGACTTCACCACGACCCCCGAGCACTGGCGCCTCGTCCAGGCACTCGAGAAAGTTCGACGAGTGGCCTACGTGATCCCGCGGCCGATTCGACTGCGTGTGGCGCGTCCAATCGTCGGTGGGCTGGTCTCCGATCCCGAGCTGAGGAACGAGGTCTTCGCGGCGGTGAGCAGCCACGAGGAGCGAGCCATCCACGAGGCCGAGCGAGCGATCCGTCGATTCCAGTCGACGAGTTGGATCGGCGAGGTCGACGTGCCGGTGGTGGTCGTCGTGACGAGACGCGACCGCATCGTGCGACCCGCGTTGCAATGGCAGCTGGCAGAGCTGATCCCCGGCGCGCGCACGATCGAGATCGACGCCGCCCATCTGGCGGCTTTCACGAAACCCGACCTCGTCGCCAACGCGGTCGCCTCAGCGTGCGACGCGATCGCGCGACCGCACGCCCCGGCGTCGCGACGCCGGTTCGGCGAACGTCTCAGGCAGCTCTTCCGTGGGCGGCGACGACGGCGCGCCTCGCGCGGTCGAAGACCGGCGCTAGTCACCCATCGTCGTACTTGAACGAGATCCGCAACTTCGTGCGGAACGTCGCGCCGCCGGCGTCGTCGAGGTCGAGGTCCTGCTCGACCACTTCGGCAACGCGCAGGTTGCGGATCGTCTCGCGGGCCTTCCTGACCGCCGTCAGGCCGGCGTCCTCCCACGACTCGCTACTCGTCCCGATGATCTCGACGACCTTGTACACACTCATGGCGCGATACCTCCTCCTCGACCGCGCGCCGCTCGGGGCGCGCGGCAACGAAGTATTGCCGATGGTGACGTCGCCGAATTCGCGTTGGGCTCATGCAGCGGAACCGACGGCGACGAGCGGTTCGGCGATCGGCTCGGCCGATCAGGCCGAGCTGGAGCGTGACCACAGGTTGACGTCGGCGTCGGTCGCGTGCCGGTCGATCTCGGCCAGTTCGTCGTCGGTCAGGTCCAGCCGGTCGAGGGCGGCCACGTTGTCCTCGAGCTGGGCGACGCTGCTGGCGCCGATCACCAACGAGGTCATCCGCCCATCACGCAACGCCCAGGCGAGCGCCAGCTGGGCGAGGCTCTGACCGCGGCCGCCGGCGACCTCGTTGAGGGCGCGGCACGCGTGCCAGACGCTCCTCGGTGAGCATGTCGCGACTCATCGCCCCGCCCGTGGCCACCCGCGAGTCGGCCGGCACGCCGTTCAGGTAGCGGTCGGTGAGCAGGCCCTGGGCGAGCGGTGAGAAGGCGATGCAGCCGGCGCCGACCTCCTCGAGCGTGTCGAGCAGTCCGTCGTCCTCGATCCAGCGGTTGACCATCGAGTACGACGGTTGATGGATGAGCAACGGGGTGCCGAGGTCGCGCAGGATCGCGGCTGCCTCCCGGGTCCGCTCCGAGCTGTACGACGAGATCCCCGCGTAGAGCGCCCGGCCGGATCGCACCGCCGTGTCGAGGGCACCCATGGTCTCCTCGAGCGGCGTGTCGGGGTCGACGCGATGGGAGTAGAAGATGTCGACGTAGTCGAGGCCCATCCTCGCCAGCGACTGGTCGAGCGACGCGAGCAGGTACTTGCGCGAACCACGGTCGCCGTACGGCCCGGGCCACATGTCGTAGCCGGCCTTGGTCGAGATGATCAGCTCGTCGCGGTAGGGCTTCAGGTCGTCGGCCAGCATCCGTCCGAAGTTGATCTCGGCCGCTCCGTACGGCGGCCCGTAGTTGTTGGCCAGGTCGATGTGGGTGACCCCGAGGTCGAACGCCCGCCGCACGATCGCTCGTTGCGTGTCGTACGGCCGGTCGTGGCCGAAGTTGTGCCACAGCCCGAGCGACAGCGCCGGCAGCTCGACGCCGCTGCGCCCGCACCGGCGGAACCTCATCGCGTCGTAGCGGCCGTCGGCGGCGATGTAGTCGATGTGCGTCACGCGCCGCAGCTTAGGAAGGCGGCGACGCACTCGACAGCTGCCGACGCGGGTGCGGCGACGGGTGGTAGGCATCGAGGATGCACGTGGTCGTGGAGACCGAGCGGCTGATCCTGCGTCAGTTCACCGCCGACGATGTCGACAACCTGGTGGAGCTCGACGGCGACCCCGACGTCATGCTGTACGTCACCGGCGGACTCACGACGTCACACGAGGAGATCGAGACGGAGACGCTCCCAGCCTTCCTCGGCTACTACGACCGGCCCGGTGGGTACGGCTTCTGGGCCGCCGTCGAGCGATCGACGGGTGACTTCCTGGGATGGTTCCACTTCCGGCCGCACGAGGGCCATCCGCACGACGAGCCCGAGCTCGGCTACCGGCTCCGCAAGTCGGCGTGGGGCAAGGGCTACGCCACCGAAGGCTCGATCGCGTTGATCAACCGCGGGTTCGCCGAGTTGGGTGTTCGTCGCGTGATCGCCGAGACGATGGTGACGCACAATGGCTCGCGGCGAGTGATGGAGAAGGCCGGGATGCGGGTCGTGCGGACCTTCCACCAGGACTGGCCGTATCCGATCCCCGGCGACGAGCACGGCGACGTCGAGTACGCGATCACGCGGGAGGAGTGGGAGGAGCAGCAGCGTTGAGCGACTTCTTGATGTTCGGGCCGGTTCCCTCGCCACGCGAGAGCACGGTCTCGAACACCCAGTACAGGCAGTAGAGCGCGAACAGCACCAACGTCACGTGGACGAGGAACGCGAGCGCGATACCGGCGATCGCACCCGCCGGCCACAGGTGCCCCCACACGATCGAGATGACGAGCGGCACGATCACGGCGAACACGACGCCGCTGAGGACCTCGACCCACCACGGACGATCTCCCATCCACGGCAGGACGTCCCACGCGTCGATGAGGTCGAGCGTCGCGATGGCCCCCAGCACGAGGACGATCGCGATCGTCCCGATGACCCTGACCCTCCACCACAGGCGCGGGCGAAGCGTGCTCCAGCACGTGGCGATGATGACCGCGGTCCACATCAGCCACCGACGCAGCCGCGGTGTGGCGAGGCTGGCCATCGCGTCGCGCAGGATCCGGTCGGCTTCTTCCCGGTCCACCGCCGGGCCCAGGTGAGTCGGCGACTCGCCGGGCTTGACGACGAGCGCGTCGTGCAACAGCACGGCCGGGAGGTGGGTGCCGAGCCCGGGGACGAGCCACGTGAAGTACCGCGGGATCGACGCCAGGTCGGTGCTGAACTTCTTGACGTCGGCGGGCACCACGAAATCCTCCGTGTACTTCGGATCTCGGTATCCGAACTGGCGCAGGACCCGGAAATCGGCGCCGTCCTGTTGCAACTGCAACTGGATCGGATCGCCGGTCGCGACGTCGTAAAACCGACTCGGTTTGGTCACCTCGTCCATATCAGCGCCCCTCATTGCTGCGGCGCGACCGTACACACCGCGGAGTCGGACGCGATGCGGACCCGTGTGCGCGGGGTGGGTGTCGCGGCGTCAGCTCCTCGGCAGGGCGACGGCGACCGCCGCGAAGGCGGCGTCGGTCGCGATCAACGCCTCGTCGATGTCGGCGTCGGTGTGGGCGGCACTCAGGAACCAGTTGTGCCAGGGATGGAAGTACGCACCACCACGCGCTGCGACGTCGGTCCACAACGAGGCGAGCCGGAAGTCCTCGTCGCCCTGGAACGTCATGAACGGCATCTGCACCGGGCCGGTCTGGCGGATCACGACGCCGTGGGCGGCGGCCTGGGCATCGAGCCCATCGCGCAGCCGTTGCCCGGCCCGTTCCATCAGCGCCACCGCGCCTTCGTCGCCGAGCGCCTTGATCGTGGCGACCGAGGCCGCCATCGCGACCGCCGAGAACCAGAACGACCCGGTGACGAAGATCTTCTGGGCGCCGTCGCGGAAGCGGTCGTTCCCGGTGACGGAGGCCAGGCTGTATCCATTGGCGATCGCCTTGCTCCACGCCGACAGATCGGGCGCGACGCCGATCGGTTCCCAGCTCCCGCCGTGCGCCAGCCGGAATCCGGCACGGACGTCGTCGAGGATGAGCGCCGCGCCCGTCTCGTCGCAGATCGACCGCAGACCCCGTGCGAACGCAGGATCGACGAGCTCCTGGTCGTGGCGGGCGTCGTGCTTGAACGGTGAGGCGACGATCGCCGCCATGTCGTCGCCGGCGACCGACGCCGCCTTCTCGACCGACTCGAGGTCGTTGTAGGTGTAGTGGAGCAGGTGGGCTCGGTCCTCCGGAACGATGCCGGCGATGATCGGTGTGCACCACGGCGCGGCGCCGTGGTAGGCGCCTTCGGCGACGAGCACCTTGCGACGTTCGGTGGCCGCCCTGGCCACGGTCACGCACATCGTCGTCGCATCGGTCCCGTTCTTCGAGAACATCGCCCAGTCGGCGTGGTCGACCACGTCGACCATCAGCTCGGCGAGCTCGACCATCGCCGCGCCGGGGCCGTTCTGACAGTCGCCGCGCGACTGCTGGTCACGGGCCGCGGCCTCGACGGCAGGGTGCCGGTGGCCGAGCACGATCGGTCCGTAGCTGCACATGAAGTCGATGAACTCGTTGCCATCCACGTCGCGGACCCGGCATCCGTCGCCCTCGGCCATGAACTGCGGCAGCGCCGGCGGGAGCCTCGTCGCGTTCTGGTGGCCGTACATGCCGCCGGGAATGACGGCTTGGGCGCGGTGGCGCAGGTCGGTGTCGACGTCGCGGGGGCGAGGATCGGTGTCGTTCATTGGGTCTCCTTCACGGCGATGTGGTCAATCGGGATTGCTGAACGATGACGTTGGTCGGCTCCGGGTAGTGGCACGCCACGGCATGGCCGATGCCCGGGTCGACGAGCGGCGGTTCTTCTTCGGTGCACCGGTCGGTGGCTTTCCAGCATCGGGTCCTGAACCGGCAGCCCGATGGTGGGGCCGTCTGGGTGGGGACCTCACCGGTGAGCACGATGCGGCGGCGAGACCGTTCGACGAGCGGGTCGGGGATGGGAGCCGCTGACAGCAGCGCCTGCGTGTACGGGTGGGCCGATCGCTCGTACACATCGGTCGCCGTCCCGGTCTCGACGATGCGGCCGAGGTACATGACGGCGACTCGATCGCTGATGTGGCGTACGACCGACAAGTCGTGGGCGATGAACAGGAACCCGAGGTCGAGCTCGGTGCGAAGTCGTTCGAGGAGCTTGATGATCTCGGCCTGGATGCTGACGTCGAGCGCCGAGACCGGCTCGTCGAGCACGAGCAGGTCGGGGCTGACGGCGAGTGCTCGAGCGACGCCGATGCGTTGCCGCTGCCCGCCCGAGAACTGGTGCGGATAGCGACCGGCGGCACCCTGGGGCAACTGGACGATCTCGAGCAGCTCGGCGACGCGTGCTGACTGCTCGCGCTCGGTGGCGCCGATGCCGTGCACCTCGAGCGGTTCCGACAGCAGTTCGCGCACGGTCATGCGCGGGTTCAACGATGCCTGGGGGTCCTGGAACACCATCTGGAACCGGCGCCGCATCCGTCGCATGTCCTCGCCCGCCAGCCCCAGCAGGTCGACGCCGTCGAACACGATCGAGCCGGAGTCGGGCTCGACGATGCGCAACACGCAGCGGGCGGTCGTGGTCTTTCCGCAACCCGACTCACCGACCAGGCTCAGCGTCTCACCGCGGTCGACCGCGAACGACACATCCGAGACGGCCTGCACCGTGCCCGTGGAGTGCTGGAACAGCTGACCGCGCAGTGTGAACGTCTTGACGAGATGCTCGACGGTGAGCAGCGGTCCGGTCACGACCGTGCCTCGGCCGGCTCGAACAGGTCGGCCGGCTCGAGCGGCGCGACGTGGCAGGCCGCGGCCGTCGATGGGAACGCCCGCAACTCGGGCATCTCGGTGACGCAGCGGTCGATGGCGAGGGGGCACCGGGTGTGGAACGCGCAACCACCCGGCATCCGATCGAGCGACGGTGGCGATCCGCCGATGGGGATGAGGTCGATGCGCTGGTCGAGCCGCGGCAGACAGGCGAGCAGGCCGCGGGTGTAGGGGTGGTTCTGGCGGTAGAACACGCCGACGGCGTCGCCGTGCTCGACGATCCGACCGGCGTACATCACGTTCACCCGCTGGGCGAGCCCGGCGACCACCCCGAGGTCGTGGGTGACGAGCACGATGGCGAGTTCGCGCTCACGCTGGACGTCGGCGAGCACGTCGAGGATCTGGGCCTGGATCGTGACGTCGAGGGCGGTGGTCGGCTCGTCGGCGATCAGCAGATCCGGATCGTTGGCGAGCGCCATCGCGATCATCACCCGCTGGCGCATCCCCCCGGACAGCTCGTGCGGGTACGACTTCAATCGCCGGTTGATGTCGGTGATCGACACCAGCTCGAGCAACTCGGCGGCGCGGATCTTGGCGCTCCGTGTCGCTCGCGGGTGGTGGGCGAGCACGGCCTCCGCCAGTTGGTGACCGACGGTGTGGACAGGATTCAGCGACGTCAGCGGGTCCTGGAAGATCATGCCGATCCGGTTGCCTCGCAGCCGGCGCAGACGCCCGGCCGGGGCGTTGAGCAACTCCTCGCCGGCGAAGCGCACCGATCCGGTCGACTCGGCGCCCGGGCCGAGAAGCCCGAGCAGCGACAGCATCGTGACGCTCTTGCCCGAGCCCGACTCGCCGACGATCGCCACCCGTTCGCCCTTGCCGACGTCGAGGTCGACGCCGCGGACGGCTTCGAGCGGGTGGTCGGTGTTGGCGCGGAAGCTGACGTGCAGGTCGCGGATCTCGAGCAGCGTGTCGTCCACCTGCTCAGCCCCGTGACTTGACGTCGAAGTGGTCACGCAACCCGTCACCGAGGAAGTTGGCTGCGAGGACGACGCTGAGGATGGCGAGGCCGGGACCGAGCGAGATCCACCACTGGTAGAAGTTCCGCGTCCCGTCGTCGATCGCCAGTCCCCACTCGGGTGACGGGGGAGTGGCGCCCAGACCGAGGAAGCTCAGCGAGGCGGTGAAGATCAACACCTGGCCGAAGTCCATCGTGGCGTTGATCATGACCGGTGTGATCGCCAGCGGCAGCACGTGGCGGCGCAGGATCCTCCGACGTGGCACACCGACGGCGGTGGCGCCCTCGACGTGCTCGCGGTTCTTGATCGTCATCACCTGGCCCCGCAGCAGCCGGGCGTAGATCGGCCACCACACCAGCACGAGGGCGATCACCGTGTTGCGCAGACCGGGTCCGAGGGCGGCGGCGACGGCCATCGCCAGGAAGATCGGCGGGAACGCGAGCACGACGTCGGTGAAGCGCATGATCACGCTCTCGACGAAACCGCCGGTGTAGCCGGCGAGGGCGCCGAGGACCGACCCGATGATGACGGTCAGCACGATCACGGCGGCCGCGGCCGGCATCGAATCGCGGGCCCCGTAGAGCGTGCGGAGCAGGACATCACGGCCGAGCGCGTCGGTGCCCAGCAGCTGCGATGCGTTCGGTGACGCCAGCCGTTCGCCGACGGTGTCGCGGGGCCCTGCCCACGCCCACAGCGGAATCGTGATCGCCACCACGACCCAGATCAGGAGCACGCCGCCGCCGACGGTGATCGGGCCACGACCGCAGCGCCCCGCGAATCGCGGCCCACGTGCCGGCGTCGGCGGGAGCGACGAAATGTTCGACGTCGAGCGCGTTCTGGATAGTGCTCACGAGTACCTGATCTTCGGATCAGCGGCGGCGTAGAGCACGTCGGCGACGAGACTGCTCAGCAAGAAGATGACGCCGCCCAGGATGCACACACCGTTGATCGCCGGATAGTCGAGGCGTTTCGTCGCCTCGACGGCGTACGTGCCGATCCCGTTCCACGAGAACACTGTCTCGGTGAGCACCGCGCTCGTGAGCAGCACTCCCAGCGTGACACCCATGATCGTGATCACGGGCGTGAGCGCGTTGCGCAGCACGTGGTGGCGCATCACGTCGCCCTCGGCGAGCCCCTTGGCGCGGGCGGTGCGGACGTAGTCGGCGTGGAGCTCGTCGAGCATCGCCGCCCGAACGAGCCGCGAGACGATGCCCATCAGGCTCCAACCGAGCACGAACGCCGGCAGCATCAGTTGGCGCAGGCACTGCCACGCCAAGCTGAAGTCGCCGGCGAGCACCGAGTCGATCGTGTAGAGCCCCGTCGTATGGGGAGGTGGATCGACACGCGCCGGCAGGCGACCCGGACCGGGGAACCACCCGATGCGGACATACAGCGTGTACAGCGCGATCAGGCCCAGCCAGAACACTGGCAACGACGAGCCGACGAGGCCCACCAGCCGGGCGATGTGGTCGACCGCCTTGTTCTGATGGCGGGCCGACGTGATGCCGAGGGCGATGCCGCCGATGCCTCCGACGAGCAGCGCCGCGAACGCCAACTCGGCAGTCGCCGGCAACCGTTCCCACAGGTCCGACGTGACCGACTGCTTGGTCCGGAACGACGTCCCGAGGTCGCCGGTCAGCAGGTTCTTCACGTACGTGAGGTACTGCTCGATGATGCCGCCCTCGAGCCCCCACCGCTCCTTGGCGGCCGAGACGACGGCCTCGTTGTTCATGTTCCGCTCGCCGACGATCGACGCCACCGGGTCGGCGGGGATGATCCGCGACACGATGAACGCGATCGTGACGATGCCGAGCAACAGCAGCGGGGTGATCGCCAGCCGTCGCAGGACGTAGTTGGTCACGTCCTGGACGGCCGATCGATCGGGGTGCGCTCAGTCGATGCCGAGCCCACCCAACTCCAAGTTGCAGCAGGCGCTGTAACGGACGCCGGTGATGTCGCTGGCGTAGGCCAGGACGAGGCCGGGGTTCACGAGCGGGAAGATGATCAGGTCGTCGATCATCGACTGGCCGAGTTGGTTGTACAGGTCGGTCTTCTCGGCACCTGAAGCGGCAAGCGCGTCGGCGAACAGCTGCTGCTGCTCGGCGTTGGGCTCGACGCCCGACCGCCCCTGCCAGGACGTGCCCTCGATCATGCCGAAGTACTGCACGTACTGGCTGGAGTCGATGTGGTCAGGTGCGAAGTACACGGCCGTGAACGGGATCCCGTCGCCGGTGATCTGCTCGACCCACTGCGGGAACTCGACCGGTTCGAGCTCGAGCTCGATGCCGACGGCGGACAGGTCCTGTTGCACCTTCGCCATCATCGTGTCGAAGTCGACGCCGTACACGTTGACCGTCGGGTAGGCCGCCCTCAGTGTGAGCCCGTCGATCCCCGCCTCGGCGAGGAGCGCCTCGGCGCCGGCAACGTCCTGCTCGGGAAGCGCCAGGCCCTCGCTGCCTTCGAACCCGTTCGGGATCGGCGACGCCTGCAGCTTGCCGTTCCCGCCGACGGTCGTGTCGAGGATCCCTTCGTAGTCGAGGGCCAACTTGATCGCCTCCGCACCCGCGGGTCGGCGAGCTCCTCTCCGCCGACGGCGCCGGCGCTCGCCGCGACGTACACGAAGTTGTACGAGTCGACGAGCTCGGTGGTGATTCCCTCGACACCTTCCAGCTGACCGACGGAGTCGAAGTTGATCTGCATCGCGATGTCGACGTCGCCCTGCTGGAGCTGTTGCAGCTGCGCCGTTGCGTCCTTGACCTGCTTGAGGGTGACGCCGGGGAACGGGCTCGGCTCGCCCCAGTAGGCGTCGTTGCGGGCGAGCACCAGCTGGTCGCCCTCGGTGTAGGAGTCCAACACGAACGGCCCGCTCCCGGCGGAGTTGGCGAGGAACCATTGCTCGGCGCTGTCCGTCTCGTCGGCGGTCGCCCCATTGGCCTCGGCGAGCGCCTGGCTGACGATGCCCATGTACGGAGCGCTGACGATGTTGATGAACGCCGAGTTGGGTGCCTCCATCGTCACCACGACGGTCTGGTCGTCGGGTGCTTCGATGGACGTGACGCCGCTCATGAGGTACGACGCCGAGCCTTCCAGGCCGGCGAGGCGGTCCCACGAGAACTTCACGTCGGCGGCGGTGACGGGCGAGCCGTCGGAGAACGTTGCGTCGGGGTTCAGCGTGAACGTGAACTCGGTGCTCTCCGCGTTGGCCTCCCACGAGTCGGCGAGGCGCGGGACGAGGACCGTGAGGTCGGTCGGGTCGACGCCGATCAGCGTCTGGTAGACGGCGGTCAGGAAGATCTGGCAGGTGTCGCAATACGCCCGCTGCGGATCGAGCGTCGTGAGGTCCATGTCGCGGGCGATGATGAGCTCGCGGGCGTCGCCGGCCGGCTCGCCGGAGTCGTCCGGGGCCTCGGTGGCAGCGGTCGTGTCGCCGGTCGTGTCATCGGTCCCGTCATCGGCGGTCGTCCCCGCATCCGGGGTGGTGTCGCCACCGGCATCGGTGTCGTCCGTTGCGACGTCGTCGGCGTCGCCCGAGTCGTCGTCACCGCCGCAGGCGGCGACGAACAACCCCGCCGCGACCGCAGCCGCCAACCATCGGCGACGGCCTCCGGACCGATGCGATGCCATTACACCCATGACGTCCTCCCCAGCGCTCGATCAATGTGCGACCGACTCGGCGATCTGCTCGGACGATCTATTTCGGATGTCCGTGTTATAACAGTGCCGCTACCTCCGATGTGGTGTCAAGCGAAGCGGGGGCGACTGGTTGCCAAAGATCGTCGATCACGAGTGCCGACGCCAGGAACTGGTCGAGGCGGCATGGCGGGTGATCAACCGCGTCGGAATCGACAACGTCACGATCCGCGAGATCGCGACCGAGTCCGGGTACTCGACCGGCACGCTCGCCCACTACTTCAGCACCAAGGACGACATCTTGCGGTCGGCGCTCGAGCGGGCCGACAACGAGATCAAACTGCGCCTCGAGCGGATCCCTGACGACGTGCACCCGGCCGCTGCCCTCCGCCACGTCCTGCAGGAAGCGCTCCCGCTCGACGATCGTCGCGCCGTCGAGCTCACGCTCGACGTCAACTTCTGGGCCCGGGCGCTCAACCAACCGTCGCTGCGGGCACTGCAGCACCGCGACCATGACGTCTGGCGCGAGATCGTGCTCGAACGCGTCGAGCAGGCGCGGCGCGAGGGAGCGATCGACACCACGCGCTCGGCGGCCGACATCACCGACGTGCTGGTGGCGTTCGTCGACGGGCTCGGGCTGCAGGGTCTCGTGTATCCCGAGCTGCTCACCAAGGAGCGCATCGATCTGCTGCTCGACGCGCAACTGGTCGCCCTCGGTGCCGACGTGAGGAAGCTCACCCGCCTCGAGATCCCCGAGAGTGATCCACCATCAGCTCGACCTGCTGATCGATTCGAGACAGGAGCCCAACCATGACCACCGCCAGCAACCGCGAGACGCTGCTCGATCAGCTCCGCGATCGGGCTCGCTTCGTGCGGACCGAGACAGTCCGGCTCTCGCGCATCGCGGGCGCCGGGCACTACGCGTCGTCGTTCTCGGCCGCCGAGCTGCTCGCCGCGCTGTACTACGCCGAACTGCGGATCCGACCCGACCGAACCCGACTGGCCCGACCGCGACCGGTTCGTGCTCTCCAAGGGCCACGCCGCGATCGGGCTGTATCCCGTGCTCGCCGACCTCGGGTTCTTCGATCCCGCCGACCTCGACGACTACACGCGGCTCGGCAGCCGGTTCGGCGACCACCCCGACATGCGCAAGATCGCTGGCATCGACTTCAGCTCCGGATCGCTCGGCCACGGTTGTCGATCGCCGTCGGCATCGCCCTTGCCGGTCGGATCCGCGGCAGCGACCATCGCACCTGGTGCATGCTCGGCGACGGCGAGCTGGCCGAAGGGCAGGTCTGGGAGGCGGCGATGGCTGCCGGGCACCACCAGCTCGGCAACCTCGTGGCGATCGTCGACCGCAACCAGATGTGCATCGACGGGTTCACCGACGACGTCATGGCCGTCGAGCCGCTCGACGCCCGCTTCGCCGACTTCGGGTGGCGTGCCCAACGGATCGACGGCCACGACCTCGACAGCATCCTGACACGTT
This sequence comes from Ilumatobacteraceae bacterium, assembly GCA_963776935.1. Taxonomy (GTDB): domain Bacteria; phylum Actinomycetota; class Acidimicrobiia; order Acidimicrobiales; family Ilumatobacteraceae; genus JALOLG01. Next base: position 285,101 of record CAVZOP010000009.1, read on the forward strand.
CTCGCGATCTGCCCCGATCCGACACGGGCCAGCCGCAGGTGATCATCGCCGACACGATCAAAGGTCGCGGCGTGGCGCGCATGGAGCTGTCGCTCGACTGGCACGTCGGCAACCTCGTCGGCGACGACTACGACGATGTGATGGCCGAGCTGGAGGCGACGATGTGAGCCGACTCCCCGGCGGCGCCGGCGAGCGACCGGGACGGTGGACCCCGTGACGTCCAGGACACCAGCGAGGTCTTCCGGGGCACGGCCACGGGCCGGACCAGCCTGCGCGACCAGCGCTCGACCGATGGCAGCGACCAACTACGGGCGATCCCCGCCTTCGTGCTGGGTGAGGAACTGGCCGATCTCGCTGACCATGACGACCGCATCGCCGTGCTGACCGCCGATCTCGCCAAGGCCAACCGCACCAACGACTTCGCCGCCAGGCATCCGAACCGCTTCTTCAACCTCGGCATCGCCGAGAAGAACATGATCAGCGTCGCGGCCGGCATGGCCGCGTCGGGCTTCGTCACCTACGCGGCGACGTTCGCCTCGTTCTCGGCGCTGCTCGGCTGCGAGCAGATCCGCACCGACTGCGCCTATCCCCGCCTGCCGGTGCGCGTCATCGGGCATCACGCCGGGATGTCGATGGGGTTCTACGGCACCAGCCATCACGCCCTCGAAGACCTCGGCATCATGCGCACGATCGCCGAGCTCACCGTCGTGTGCGCGGCCGACGCCAACCACCTGCGCGGCATCCTCCGAGCGTCGGTCGACCATCCCGGCGCGATGTACATCCGCCTCGGTCGTGGTCGCGATCCCGGAGGTCTATCCGGGCGTGCCCAACGTCCAGTTCGGGCGGGCCAGCCGCCTGCGCGATGGCGCCGACGCGACAATCATCACGACGGGCTCGGAGGTGTATCCGTCATTGCAGGCAGCGGAGCGTCTCGCCACCGAAGGTGCCGACGTCGCCGTGATCGACATGCACACGGTCAAGCCGCTCGATCTCGATGCGGTCGCTGCTGCCGCCGCGACCGGCCGCGTGCTCACGGTCGAGGAGCACAACCGGACCAACGGGCTCGGCACGGCGACCGCCGAGGCGCTGCTGGAGGGTGGATTCGCGGGGGTGCGCTTCCGCCGCCTCGACGTTCCCGACGAGTACGTGCCGATCGGCCCACCCGCCGCGCTGTATGCGCACTACCGGCTCGATGCGGACGGGATCACGGCCGAGCTGAGGAGCCTCCTCGCCGACCAGTCGTGAGTTGTCCTCGATCGTGTCGTGGACGAGGTCCGACCTCGCGATCGGGGTCAGGCGGAAGTCGGGTTCGCCGCAGCACCCGGCGCGGCGCGCTTGCGGCGAGGGCGCCGGCGCCCGCGCAGCTCGCCGGAACGCACTCGGGCGAGGTGTTCGAGGTGGGCGATGTCGTATGAGTAGGCGTGGTAGTTCATGTCGTTTTCGTCTCGTTGGATGGGGGTCGTTCAGGCGTGTCCTGCGAGATGTAGTACGTAGGCCGGTTGGCTGTGGTTCAACGCCCGACCACTCGGAAGTCCGCCAGCGCGCGACGGCAACGTTCGGCATCCAGTGGTTGGCCGGCACGCTGGAACTGATCGATGGCGGACTGCATTCGCTCCCGCGCCGTCGCCGGGTCGCCGCTGGCATCCGCGACCATGGCTTGCGCTTCGGCCATCGCCGCCTCCCACGACGTGCCCTGCCACAGCATGGACGACTGCTCCGCCATGACGAGGTGGCGTTGCGCGTTCGGTAGGTCGCCGACGCGTGCGCAGGCGATCGCTGCCGGTACCGACAGCATGATCGAACAGAACGCGCAGGCGTCGTCCCAGCCGAGCGTCGACTCGGCCCGATCGACGATGGCACGAGCATCGATCGGGTCGGATGCGGCGAGGATCATGGTGCCGAAGATCCGCTGCAGCAGGTGCTTGGCGATCATCGACTCGCGGGCCAGTGGAAGTGCCTGCTGCAGCAATCGCATCGCCGTGTCTCCGTCGCCTTCGGCGACGCGCACCTCGGCGAGGCGCTGCAGGGAGTGTGCTTGACCGGCTGTCGATCCGAGATCGCGGTGCAACTCGCTGGACTCCGTCAGCTCGGCCGTGGCGAGCTCGAGGTCGCCCGAGAGCAGCGCCGCTTCGCCGATCAACGCCGCCGCGAACGCCGCTGCACGCAGGGCGCCGCTGCGCCGCGCCGTCGTCTGCAGGTCGCGGGCCACGGCGATGACGTCGGCATAGGGCATCGGCCCGTAGAGCAGGTACTCCGCCGGGCAGAGGTAGCCGTCGAAGATCGCATTGGCGATCTCGGGGCTCTCACGAGTCCGCCGCAGTTCGAGGCGCATCCGATCGAACCAGTTCCCCGACGAGTGCGCCAGCAGTCCCTGGAGGGCGACGAGATCGAGCACCATCCAGTTGCGTTCGCCGGCGAGCACGAGACCCTGCGCTTCCTCCGAGGCCGCCTGGGCCAGGTCGAAGTCGGAGGTGAAGAACGCGAACTTGCCTCGGGCGAGGAGGATGTCGGCATCGTCGACGCCACCGTCGGTCTCGAGACCGTCGAGTGCGGCGGCCGCGGTCTCGAGGTCGCCCGACATCACGGCCGAGCGGGCGAGCCGAGCGCGCAGTTGTCGCACTGCCCTCGGATCGGCGGCTTCGAGTGCCTCCCGGTAGGCCGATGTCGCCATCGGGTCGCCGATCGCGTTGAGCAGGTCGCCGCGCAACGAGAGTGCCGTGGCCCGGTGCACTCCGGTTGCGTGCGGCCGGACGGCGTCGACCAGCGCCAATGCATCCCGGTAGGCGCCGATCGCGGCCTCCGTCTCCGCCGCGCGGAGGAGGTACGGCACCGCGTCAGCGGCTGCACCGGAGTGGAGCAGATGGTGACCGATGCGGGCCGCCGAGGCGTCGAGCTCGATCAGCCGGCTGGCCGCGTCGCGATGGATCCCGCGACGTCGGTGCGGCGGGACGTCGTCGAGGAGGGCGTCGCGCACGAGGCCGTGGCGGAACCGGTACCCGGTGCTCGCGGGCTCGACGATCAGTGCGTCGAGCGCGGCGTCGAGGTGATCGAACGCCTCCGTCTCGGGCAGCCCGGAGAGGGCGACGAACTCGTCGGTGTCGAACGACGATCCGACCACCGCCACACGCTGCAGCACCTCACGCGTCGCCGGCGCGATGCCACCGATCATGTTGGCGTCGAGCGCTTGCACCCAACGCGGCTCGGTGGCCGCCCGCCGAGCCAGCTCGTTCACCGCGAACGGGATGCCGCGACCGAATGCCGCGATCTGGTCGACCAATTCGGGCGTGGGTTCAGCGACATGGCGGCGGATGAGGGTCGCCACGTCGTCGTCGCCGAGTGGCCCGAGCTCGAGCTCCGTCGCCCCATGTCGGTCGACGAGGCTCTGGCGCGTCTCCGCCAGCGTGTCGGTCATCGGTGCGAGCCGATGAGTGAGCACGATGCACACCCGTTCGTCGTGGGTGGAACGGGCGATGTAGTGGATGAGTCGCAGACTGGCGTCGTCGGCGTCGTGGACGTCGTCGACGGTGAGCAGCAGGCCATTCGTGGCCGACGCCAAGCGAACCAGTTCGGCGGCGGCGACGAACAGCCGCTGGTGCGAACTTCCACCGGACCAGGAGATCTCCGCGCCGGCGAGTGCACGGTCGATCTCTTCGCGATGGTGGTCGGGGAGCCCGTCGAGCAGCGACGGGTGACGGCGACACAGGTCGGCGAGCGCCTCGACGACCGGCGCGTACGGCCACGCCCCTTCGACCGGTGCCGACGTTCCCTGGCCGACGCGATATCCCAACTCCTTCGCTCGTGCCGTGATCGCGGACAGCAGCGACGACTTGCCGACGCCGGCGGGCCCGCCGACGATCAGTGTTCGGCTCCGACCAGCGGCGGTGTCGAGCAGTGCCTGTTCGGCGATCGCCAGCTCGATGTCGCGGCCGACCAATGTGTCGTCGCGGCGGGCGACGACCTCGTGCTCGGCCAGGAGACGGTCGCGGAGCGCCAGCGCGTCGCGGCCGGGAGCGACGCCGAGCTCACGTCGCAACGCCCGGTCCATGCGTTCGAACTGGCGCAACGCCGCGTGGCGGTCGCCATTCGCCGCGTACCGTCGCATGAGGGCCAGGTGGGCGACCTCATCACTGGCGTCGATCTCGACAACCGCCTCCCAGCGACCGTCGAGACGTAGCAGGTCGAGGTGGCGGAGGCGCAGCTGCTCGCGCCGCCCCTCGGCCCACGTCTCGTACCGGTCCTGAGGAAGCAGCTCACCGCCATACGTCGACAGCGCCTCGCGGGCGGCGGCGACGTCCTCGTCGGCGAGCGCCCGACGGGCGAGCTCCTCGAATCGGACGACGTCGACGATCGTGTCGGCGTCGGGACAGAGCAGGACGTTGTCATCGCGCAGCACGACCGAGTTCGGCACGGCGATGGCGCGCCTGGCGAAGTGCGCCGCCTTGTGCAGCTTCGGCGCCGCCTCGTCGATGCTGTCATCGGGCCACACGAGATCGATGATCTGCTCGCGGTGCAGACGCCGGTCGGGCGCCATCGCGAGCACCTTCACGAGCGCCGCCGCGTGCCGGCGCGTCCAGCTGGCGACCGGCACACCGTCGACCGTGACCTCGAATCGACCGAGCAGCGCGATCTGGACCGTCGCCGGCCGCGACGCCATCGCGGTCGCCGAGGCGCGTGCTGTCGGACCGGCGGTCATCGTGCGAGCAGATCCATGGCGATCACCGCCCAAGCGTAGGACCCACCACCGCCGGCGGCGAGGCGCAGCCGGGCAGGGGTGGTCATGATCGGCGATCGTTCGTCGATGGCGCCTTCCTCCGGCCTTCCCTGGTCGTCGGGAGCACGGGGAATGAGCGGGGAATGCGGCGTTCGTACGGTTCTCACACCTCGACACGCGCGGCCGCCACCTCGGCGACGCGTCCACCGGCCCATCCACACACCAGAGACGAATGCCAGCGCCAATGTTCTCCGCCGACCAACCATCGCCCCTACGTGACAGCGCCTCGCGGCGCGCTCGCCGCTCCCGGAACCGACGAGCCGTCACCCGCCGCCGCACGCTGCTCGGCGTGTGGGCGCATCCCGACGACGAGGCCTACACATCCGCCGGTCTGATGGCCGAGTTCCGCCGACGCGGCGATCGCGTCGTGGTCGTCACCGCCACGCTCGGCGAGCACGGTACGAGCGACCCGGCGACATGGCCGCCCACCGCGCTGGCGGCACGGCGGCACGTCGAGCTGCGTGAGAGCCTCGCCGCACTCGGCGTCGACGAGTTCCACGTGCTCGGCTACGAGGACGGCGGATGCGAGCTGGGCGACGGCACGGAGGCCATTGCCGGCGTCATCGCCGACATCGAGCCGGACCTGATCGTCACGTTCGGGCCCGACGGCATGACCGGGCATCCCGATCACCGGGCGGTCAGTCGCTGGACCACCGACGCCTGGATCACCAACCGGCCGACCGCCGAGCTGTGGTACGCCACCGTCACCCCCGACTTCCACGTGCGGTGGGGATCGATCAACGACGAGATCGGGTTGTGGGCGGATCAGCCCGAGCCTCCGTGCACGACGGCGGCCGATCTCGCCCGCAGCACCCGGCTGCCCGACGATCTGCTCGATCTCAAGGTCACGGCGCTCGCGGCCCACGCTTCGCAGACGCGACCCCTCATCGAGCTGCTCGGACCTGCGATCTACCGCGAGTGGTGGCGCACCGAGTCGTTCCGTCCGGTCGGCGCGCCCGTGTTGGCGGCCGTCGACGTCACGCATTGACGCGGGACCCTGTCCAACGGCGTGAGGTGAGGGTACGGAGACCGACCCGCGGCGAGCGACGCGCCTTACCCTGGGGGTTCGTGTCGTCGGCCATGGACTCCCCGGCCTACCGCCGGTTGTTGTACAGCTCGGCGGCGGTGATCTTCGGCGTGATGGGGCAGGCCGTCGCTCGCGGATGGCTGGCGCGGGACCTGACCGGGAACAACACTGGCCTGGGTGGCGTGATGCTGGTGTTCGGGTTTGCGATGCTGGTCGCCACGCCGTGGGGCGGAGTTGCGGCCGATCGGTTCCCCAAACGCGTCGTGCTGTTGGTCTCGGTCGCGTTGCTGGTCGTGTCGTCGTCGCTGGTCGGTCTGGCCGTGGTCGGCGACGTGATCGAGTACTGGATGCTGCTCCTCGCGAGCGCGATTCAAGCCACCGCGTTCGCCCTGTTCCTTCCGACGCGGATCGCGTTCATCGCCGAAGTCGTCGATCCGGAAGCCATCGGGCCGGCGGTGATGCTCAACCAGACCACACAGGAGGCGATGCGGGTGATCGCGCCTGCGATGGCCGGCGTGCTGATCGGCTTGTCGTGGTTCGGGGTCGGGGGAGTGTTCCTCCTCTCGGCCGCGACGAGCGCGATCGCCTGCGGCGTGCTGCTCGGGCTCCCGCGCGGCGAGCCTCGAACGGCGTCGACGCGCTCGCCGATCGCCGAGATCTTCGATGCTGTCCGATACGTCCGCGCCCGCCCCGGGCTCGGGCTCGTCGCGATCACGACGATCGGTGTCGTGGTCGTCGCCTTCCCGTACCTCACGTTCTTGCCGACGCTGGCCGACGAACGCTACGACGTCGGGGCCGGGGGCTACGGGCTGATGGCAGGCGTGGCCGGCTTCGGCGCTGTCGTCGCCGGCGTGTTGGTGCCGCGCCGAGGATGGGTGGTGCAGCGACCGTGGCCGACGGTCGCCGTCTCGGGTGGAGCACTCGGCGTTTCCCTGATCGTGCTCGGTCTGGCCGGTGCGTTCTGGCTCGCCCTGGTGGCGCTGCTCGCGGTCGGTGCGGCAGGTCTGGTGTTCCAGACGACAACGCAGTCGTTGATGCTGGCGCTGTCGGACGTCGACTACCACGGCCGGATGCAGAGCATGGTCGTGCTCGGCTTCAGCGGTTTCGGGCTCGCCGCCCTGCCCCTGGGACTGCTCGCCGACGCGGTCACGCTCGAGGTGACGATGGTGGCCATGGGAGTCGTCGTGCTGGTCGTGACCGCGGCGTTCGTGCGGAAGCGGCTCGAACACCGTCGAATGGTCGTCGCCGTCGACTACATCTGACGGTTGGTGGCACCCGTCAGTGAGACCACTCGACGCCGAGGAAGTTGGCGACCCACTGCTCGGCGATGCGGCCGTCCTCGACGCGCTGGATCATCAACCACGTCACGACCGAGCGTTCACCGGTCTCACGGTTGATTCCCTTGCTCGTCGCCCTCGTCCATACCTTGTCACCGTCGACGACGCGATCGTCGATCACCGTCTCGGCCCGCGACAGGACGCGCTGGAACTCGCCCAAACGAGCCTTGTAGGCGGCGCGGGTCTCACGCTCGGTCCCGCTCCCCATGTGGCGGATGAACGGCTCGGCGAACAACTCGTCGATCGCGTCGAGGTTGCCATCCCGCCAGATCTCGTCCCACCAGCGCTGGGTGACGGCCAACACGGCTGCGTCGCGATCGCCCCCCTCCACGACACCGAGTCTATGGATCGCGCCCCGAACGTCGCAGTCCGGCGGTCGATCGACCGCGGTCAACGACGAAGGGCTTGTCTGATCTCGTGTGCGTCGGTGCGGTCGAGGTCCGTGATCAGGTTGGATGCCGCATCCATCCGCTCGTCCGCCGCCTCACACAGCGCGCGTGCGTTGTCGACGTCACCCCGCCCGGCGGCCTCGCGGGCGAGTGCGTCGAGCGCAAGGACCTCGACATGCGACTCACCGCTGAGTCGGGCGGCGTCGAGGATCTCGACGAGTCGATCGTGGGCGCCCGCAACGTCGTCGGCGGCATCGATCGCAGCGAGCAGACACTCGCCGAGCGCGGCCTGTTCTCCGCCACCCGCCCCGCGATGCCATGTCGTCGCCTTCTCGAGAACCGTCCGTGCTGCGCTGTGCCGTCCGAGCGCGCGGAGGACGCGTCCGAGATGGACCCGGGCGAGTGCGGCCATGCGGACGTCACCGGTGGCCTCGGCCTTGTCGATCGCGATCTCCAGGGTCGCGCGACCGGTGTCGTAGTCGCCCGCCTGGCACTGGGCACGCCCGAGGCTGAACAGCTGGTACGCCTCGGTCTGCAGGAAGCCGAGGCGCCCCGAGGTCGCGGCGGCGCGGGAGATGTGCGACACGGCGTCGTCGAACCGGTGCTCCATGCGGGCGAGCTCGCCGAGCATCGCGTCTCGGCGAACGTGCAGCCATGGATCGTCGACCACCCGCAGAGCCTGCTGGACGTGCTCGCACGCTTCGACGCTGCGCTCGTGGTCACCCGCCGAGATCGCGGCGCGGGCAGTGAACAGCCAGCCCGCGGCAATATCCCACGGTCGGTCCAGCCCGGCGTACAGCGCGCGACTCGAGTCGGTGAGCGACATGGCCTGCCGGAACGTCGCCGTCGTGCGAGACGACGTAGGCGAGGTAGTAGCAGCAGCGCGCTTGGAGGTCGAGATCGCCGTTCGTCTCCGCCAACCGCGTGGCCACGGCGATGTGCTTGCGGGCGCGCTCGAGGTCGCCCGTCGACGCTTCGAGCCACGCCGCGAGCAGCAGTGCGGTGGCACGATCGTTCGCCGGCGCGGCGGCGCCGGCAGCGTCGAGCGCGGTCGTGATCCGCTCGACACCGCGGCTGTCGCCGAGCACCACCCACGCCCACCCGAACCCGTTGACGATGGTCAGCGCCAGCAGAGGATCGCGGCTCGCGCACCATGTGAGCGCGGCGTCGATGTTGGCGCGCTCTGCCCGCGCGAACGCGAGATGATCGGCCTGGCGGTCGCTGCGGACGCCCGCGGTCGACGATCCGGCTGCTTCGGCGAACCATCTGGCATGGGCGGCGAGCGCCGCTTCGGTCAGCTGGGCGTCAGACATCGCCTCGAGCGCGAACGCGCGGATGCTGTCGAGCAGGCGGTATCGGAGTGGCGCGGGAGCGCCGTGGTCGTCGACGATCACGAGGGAGCGGGCGGCGAGGCGACCGACGACGTCGATCGCCGCGGTCGCCGGCACGTCGAGTGCTTCGAGGACGGATTCGACCGCGGGGAGCGGTGCACCGCCGGCGAACGTGGCGAGCGCCCACAGGCCGCGCTGATCGTCGGGGAACAGCAACTCGTAGCTCCATCGGATCGTGGCCTTGAGCGCCCGGCGGCGTTCGGGTCGGCGGCTGGCCGGATCGCTCAGCACCGTGAATCGGTCGTCGAGACGGCGGGCGATCTCCTCGATCGAGAGGGTCTTGGACCGCGCCGCCGCGAGTTCGATCGCCAGCGGCAACCCATCCAGCGAACGGCACAGCTCGTGCACGGCGTCGCGAGCGGCCTCGATTCGAACGTTCTTGCGTTGGGCGATGGCGCGGCGGCTGAACAGCTCGACGGCGTCGTCGAGACCGAGTGGTGCGAGCTCGAACACCGTCTCACCGTCGACATCGAGAGGCACCTGGCTCGTGCACAGCACCCGTACGCCGGGACTGGCGTCGAGCAGGCGGATTGCGAGATCGGCGGCGGCGTCGACGACGTGCTCGCAGTTGTCGAGGACGACCACGGTGTCGGTGCCCTTCAGTCGCTCGAACAGGGCGGCCTCGCCGCCGGTGACGTTCAACGCCGCGATCACGGTGTCGGTGACCTCGTTGGCCGTTGTCGCCGTGTCGAGTCTGGCCAGCCAGACGCCGCCGTCCCTGGTCAGCGTGCCCGCCGTGGCGATCGCCAAGGCCGTCTTGCCGACACCGCCGGGCCCGACGACGACGACCAGCCGCCTCGCGGCGAGCAGCTCGGACAGCGCAACGAGCTCGGAATCGCGACCGACGAGCTCGGCCGATATCGACGGCAGGTTTCCGATCGCCTCGTGCCGTTCGAGGGGGATCGTCGCCGGTCGCGAACCGTCGAGCGACGCGTCGTGGACCAGGATCTGACGCTCGATCTGTTGCAGCTGTGGTCCCGGCTCGAGGCCCAGCTCGTCGGCCAGCAGGTTCCGGACCCGCTGGAACGCAGCCAACGCGTCGAACTGCCGACCATCGCGGTAGAGGGCGGTGATGAGCAGCACCCACAGGCTTTCACGGAACGGATAGGTGGCGACCGCCGCTTCCAACTCGCCGATCACGTCACCGACGTCGCCGACCCGCAGCCGCGCCGAGAGCTCGATCTCGACGAGCTTCATTCCGCGCCTCTTCGAGTCTGGTCCGGTGTGGGACGACCCAATCGCCGGCGCCGGGAAGCACTTCACCTCGGTACATCTTCAACGTCGACGTGCAGAGGTCGGCGGCGGCTCGGTCATCGCCCTCGTCGAGCAGCACCGACGCCTCGGCGGTATGGCGCAGCACCGCGAACGCGTCGACATCGGACGGATCGACGTCGAGAATGTAGCCGCCGTCACCGCCGACGACCACCGACGGCTCACCGAGGGCGCGGCGCAACCTGGCGATCTTCGACTGCAGCGTGTTGCGACTCGTACGGACGGCATCGGCGTCCCAGAGCTCGTCGACCAGACGATCGGTTCGGACGAGCACACCCGCCTCGATCGCGAGTCGCACCAGCAACTCCGAGGTCTTGCCGCCCGGGACCGATACCGGCGTGCCGTCTCGTGTGACCTCGACCGGTCCGAGCACCGAGATCGAGATCACGATGCGATTGTACGGGCCCGGTCAGAGCAGGCCGCGGCGACGTCCGCTGGCGTCCGCGTCAGACGCGATCCAGGCGACGATCAGGCTGTCCGGGTAGTCGACGAGGTGGTCGCGGGCCAAGGCATCGACGAGCTCGCGGTTGCCGTCCAGGTGGGCCCGGGCGACGGCGACAACCTGCCGATCCCGATTCGTGGCGGCGACGGCGCGAGCGCGATCGAGTCGACTGGGGTGCCGTTCGAGGACTGCCGCCATGACGATCGTGACCGCGTCGTCGGTCGTGTCGGCGTGGGCGGTGATCCAGGCGATGGCATCCACGTCGCCGCCGATCGCGTGTCGGATCACGGTGTCGACGCCGTCCTCGGTCATGCCGCCGACCATGCACGGCACCGCTGACACTTCGATGACACCGAACCTGGCGGAGTCGATGGGACTGTCATCGACGCGTCACGGCGACCACTCACGATCGGTGCCAGCAGGCAGAACCACTCGCCTCGTCACCGAAAGCAGGCACCCCATGTTGAAGCGCATCACGTCCTGGTCGTTCCAGCACCGTCGAGTCGTCGTCGTCGCGTGGGTCGCGATTCTCGTCGGCATCAACCTCGCGGCGATGACGATCGGGGGCGAGAACAAGCAGGAGTTCTTGTCGCCGGGAACGGATTCGAAGGCCGCCATCGACCTGCTCGGCGAACGATTCCCGGCCCAGGCAGGCGACACGGTCTCGATCGTCATCCACGATGACGCACGGTGTGACGTCACCGGGCGTACTCGCGGTCGCCGAGCCGCTCATCGAGCGTGTCCGCGGGTTGCCGCACATCGTGGCGGTCACCGCCCCGTGGGATCCCGACGGCCACGGGCAGGTGTCCGGTGACGGCACGATCGGCTTCGCGACCGTTCAACTCGACAGCACGAGTGCGAGTTTTCCGGTCGACGTGGCAACCGAGATGATCGAGCTCGCCGCTGGCGCTCGAAGTTCCGGGGTGCAGGTCGAGCTCGCCGGTCAGGCGATCGACAATGCCCAGTCCACCAGCATCGGTGCCGAGGGGCCAGGCCTGCTGATCGCGGCGATCATCCTGTTGGTCGCGTTCGGGTCACTCGTGGCGATGGGACTGCCGCTCGCCACGGCATTGTTCGGCGTGGGTGTCGGACTCGCCGGCGGTGCGCTGCTCGCCAACGTCATCGACGTGCCTGAATGGGCGAGTTCGGTGGCGACGATGATCGGCCTCGGTGTCGGCATCGACTACGCCCTGTTGATCGTCACTCGCTACCGCAGCGAGCTCGCCGCCGGTGCCACCCCGGCCGGAGCCGTCTCGATCGCGATGGGCACCGCCGGACGGTCGGTGGTGTTCGCCGGGCTCACGGTCGTGATCTCGCTGCTCGGCATGCTGACGATGAACCAGCCGTACGTGCCTGGTGTCGCCTTCTCCGCGGTGGCGACGGTTCTCGCGGTCATGCTGGCCGCGCTGACACTTCTCCCGGCGCTGCTCGGCTTCGCCGGCCGCAACATCGACCGGTTGCGGCTGCCGTTCCGGCACCCGTCGGCCGATCACGCCGGACGTGGGTTCTGGTACCGGTGGAGCCGGACCATCCAACGCCACCCCATCGTCACGGGCCTTGCCGGGACGCTTGCCCTCGGCGTGCTGATCGCCCCCGTCGTCGGGCTGCGCCTGGGATTCCCGGACGCCGGCAACGACCCCACCAGCCTCACCACCCGCCGTGCCTACGACCTGATGACCGACGGCTTCGGTGCCGGCTTCAACGGCACGTTCGTCCTCGTCGCCGACGACGGCGATGCGGAGGCGATGACGCTGCTCGCGGCCCTCGACGACACACTGGCCGAGACGCCCGGTGTGGCAGCGGTGTCACCGCCGATCGCCAGCCCCAACTCCGACGCGGCCGTCATCACACTCACGCCAGTGGCAAGCCCACAAGATGCGGCGACCACCGAACTGCTGTCACGGCTCCGTGACGACATCGTCCCCGCCGCCCTCGCCGGTACCGACCTCACCGTGACGATCGGTGGCATCACCGCCGCCAACGTCGACCAGACCGAGAGCATCTCGGCCCGCCTGCCAGTGTTCATCGCGGCGGTCATCGTGCTGTCGTTCCTGCTGTTGCTGGCGGTGTTCCGCTCGGTGCTCGTCGCCGCCAAGGCCGCCGTGCTGAACCTGTTGTCGATCATCGCCGCCTACGGCGTGGTCGCCTACGCCGCCGAGGGCGGATGGTTCGGCCAGCTGTTCGGCATCACCACCCCCACGCCGATCCCGGCGTTCATCCCGATGATGATGTTCGCGATCCTGTTCGGCCTGTCGATGGACTACGAGGTGTTCCTGCTCTCACGTGTCCGCGAGGAGTACCTCCGCACCGGTGACAACACGACCGCCGTCGCCGACGGCCTCGCCGCCACCGCCAAGGTGATCACGGCGGCGGCGCTGATCATGACCGCCGTGTTCGGCGCCTTCATCCTCGATCCCCAGATCTTCCTCAAGATCATCGGGATCGGGATGGCCGCCGCGGTCGTCATCGACGCCACCATCATCCGCCTCGTCCTGGTCCCGGCGACGATGGAACTGCTCGGCGACAAGAACTGGTGGATGCCCGCGTGGCTCGACCGGATCGTCCCCCACCTCGACATCGAGGGCCCATCCGCCCATACGCCCGACGTCACCGTGCCCGAGCGCGAGCTCGTCCCGGCCTGATCATGGAGACCGACATGCACACCTCGAAGTCCCTCGACAGTCGATCCACCATCGGTCGATCCAGCAGCGTCCAACCGGCCGTCACCCGTTCCCGCAGCTGGCTGCGGACGGCTCTGCGCTGGATGCCGACGTTCCTCGGGTTCCCGATCGGCGGGTACGCGGCGCACCTGATCGTCGGGCCCGTCGATGCCGTCGCACCCGCCATCGCCGGCGGGGCGATCAGCGGCACGATCCTCGGGTTCGCCCAATGGCTCGGCATGCGTCGCACCGGCCCGTCGCCGGTGGCGTGGGTCGTCGCCACGGCTGCCGGATTCGCCCTGGGCCTCGCAGCCGGCGCGGCGGCCGTCGGCTACGACACCGACACCAGGGCCCTCGCCACCCAAGGTGCGATCTGCGGCGCGGTGATCGGCGTCGCCCAAGCGGCCGTCCTGCACCGTCGACTCGGACACGTCGTGGGGGTGTGGCCGGCGGTCCTCGCCGGGTTGTGGGCGCTCGGCTGGACGATCACCGCGTCCGCCGGGATCGACGTCGAATCCCAGTACACGGTCTTCGGCTCGAGCGGTGCGGTGGTCGTCACCGCCGGCACATCCGTTCTGGCGATCGCGCTCGCAAGACGGCCGGAACGCGGCGTTCGATGACCACCGTGTGTCATCGGACACGATCGGCCGTCGACGGGTTAGCACGACAGGGGATCGGGGTAGTCGTGTCGCATATGGATGCGATCACTCTTCTCCGCAACGACCACAAGACCGTCGAGCAACTGTTCAAGCGCTTCGAAAAGGCGGGCGACCGCGCCTACGTCGAGAAGCGCGAGATCGTCGACCGGATCATCGAGGAGCTGTCGGTTCACGCAGCCATCGAGGAGCAGGTCTTCTATCCGGTGGCTCGGGCGACCGTGTCCGACACCGAGGACATCGCCCTCGAGAGCCTCGAGGAGCATCACATCGTCAAGTGGTTGCTGTCCGAGCTCGACGGCATGGATCCCAAGCACGAGCGTTTCGATGCCAAGGTCACCGTGCTGATGGAGAACGTTCGCCATCACGTCGAAGAAGAGCAGGACGAGTTCTTCCCGAAGGTGCGCAACGAGCTGGGTCGCACTGCGCTGGCCGATCTCGGCCAGGCCATGGCCGACGCCAAGAAGTCCGCTCCGACGCATCCGCACCCTCGTGCATCGGACGTCCCGCCCGGGAACTCGGTGGTCGGCACGATCGCCGGCGTCGTCGACCGGGTCGGCGACAACATCAGCGGCATTGCCCAAGGCGGCGTGACCGCGGTGCAGGACCTGGTCGCACGCGTCGCTCGCACCGACAAGCCCAAGGTGTCCCCGACCGGTTCGAGCGTCGCCCGCAACCAGGCCAAGAAGGTTCGCAACGCCGCCTCCGCCGCTACCGACGGTGTCGAGCAGACGGCCGGCAGCGTGAAGTCGGGCGCCACCAAGACCGCAAAGACCGCGGCATCGGGCGCCAAGGCCACGGCGACCACGGCGAAGAAGTCGGCCAAGGCCACGAAGACGACTGCCAAGCGCGCCGCCACGACGACCGGCAGGACCGCCAAGAAGGCGACGAAGCAGACGGCCTCCACCGCCAAGCGCGCCGCGTCGAAGACGTCAGCGTCCGCCAAGAGCGCTCGCTGACGCCGACCTCGACGAGACCTCGAACGACCACCGCCGAGCGCGCGGGTTCTGCCCAAGCGCTGGCGGTGATCGTCGATGGGACAACGTTTGCGCGTAGTTTGCGCGGCATGCCCGACGCGACCGCCCCCGATCTGGTCGGGTCGGAGCGCGATGTGCTCCTGCACTACCTCAACAAGATGCGCGATGCCGTGGTTCGCACCTCGGTAGGGCTGACCGAGGCACAGCAACGAACGCCTGGTGTGCCGTCCGGGACGAGCATCCTGGGAATCATCCAGCACCTCACCGCGGTCGAGCGGCACTGGTTCGAGCGGGTCTTCCTCGGCGCCGATCGTGACAGCGATGACTCGATGGACGTCCCGCCGGACGTCAGGACTGCCGATGTCGTGGCGGCCTACCGTGAGGCGTGCGCCCGCAGCGACGAGATCGTGCGCGCGTGTCCCGACCTGTCGACGATGGCGAGGATCGTCAACCCTGGCGAAGACGAGCTCGACTCGCTGCGACGGATCTTGGCCCACATGATCGAAGAGACCGCTCGGCACGCCGGGCATGCCGACATCCTGCGCGAGCAGATCGACGGCGCGACCAACCTGTGACGTCGGCGCCGGCGGATCAGTCGCGCGGTGTCGCGATGGCCGGTGATCGCGCTTCGGCGAGCGCCTTCTGCTCGATCCGGCGAGCGTGCAGGATCGGCTCCGTGTAGCCCGATGGCTGCGCGGTTCCTTGGAACACCAGCTCGGTGGCAGCCTTGAACGCGCAGCCGTCGAACGCCGGCGCCATCGGCACGTAGTCCGGGTCGTGGACGTTCTGACCGTCGACGACGAGGGCCATGCGGCGGAACGAGTCGAGGACTTCCTGCTCGGTGACGATGCCGTGGAGCAACCAGTTGGCGACGTGTTGCGACGAGATCCGGCACGTGGCGCGGTCTTCCATCAGCGCGATGCCGTTGATGTCGGGCACCTTCGAACAGCCGACGCCCTGATCGATCCAGCGCACCACGTAGCCCAAGATGCCCTGCACGTTGTTGTCGACCTCGGCGCGGCGCTCGTCGGCCGACCAGTCGACGGAGGCCGAAACAGGGATCGTGAGCAACTCGTCGAGCGTGGCACGCCTGGCGCCGACCAACTCGGTCTGTCGTTGCTCGACGTCGACGCGGTGGTAGTGCGTGGCGTGCAAGGTGGCGGCCGACGGCGACGGAACCCACGCGCAGTTGGCGCCGGCGCGTGGATGACCGATCTTCTGTTCCAACATGTCGGCCATGCGATCAGGCGCGGCCCACATGCCCTTGCCGATCTGGGCGCGACCGCGGAGCCCGCACGCCAATCCGACGTCGACGTTCCAGTTCTCGTAGGCCAGGATCCACTGCTGGTTGCGCATGTCGTTCTTGCGGACCATCGGGCCGGCGAGCATCGAGGTGTGGATCTCGTCGCCGGTGCGATCGAGGAACCCGGTGTTGATGAACACCACGCGGGACCTGGCGGCGCGAATGCACTCCGCCAGGTTCAATGTCGTTCGTCGCTCCTCGTCCATGATGCCGACCTTCAAGGTGTTCGCCGGCAGACTCAGCACACGCTCCACCGCCGCCAACAAGTCGTTGGTGAGCGCCACCTCGTCCGGCCCGTGCATCTTCGGCTTCACGATGTAGATCGACCCCGCCGGCGAGTTCCGCACCTCGGTCGGGCGTGCCAGGTCGTGCATGCCGGCGAGCGCCGACACCACCGCGTCGATGATGCCCTCCGGAACCGGCTGGCCCTCACCGTCGAGGACGGCTCGTGTCGTCATCAGATGGCCGACGTTGCGCACCAACATCAGTGACCGCCCGCGCTTGGTGATCACGGATCCATCGACCCCCGTGTAGGTGCGGTCGGCGGCGAGGCGGCGGGTGAACGTGCGTCCGGCCTTCGTGACGGACTCGGTGAGATCGCCCTTCATCAGGCCCAGCCAGTTGCGGTACGCAGCGACCTTGTCGTCTGCGTCGACCGTCGCGACCGAGTCCTCGAGATCGATGATCGCCGTGACCGCCGCCTCCAACATCACGTCGGCAACACCCGCGCGATCGGTCGCGCCGACCGGATGGGCACGGTCGATCACGATCTCGATCGCCAGCCCGTTGTTCTCCAGGAGCACCGCCGACGGTTCAGCTGGCGAGCCGCGGTACCCGACGAACGCCTCGGCGTGCTGCAGTCCGCAGGTCGATCCGTCGGCGAGATCGGCGACGAGCAGTCCCGGTGTGTCCTGAACGCCGAAACGGACGACATCATGGTGCGAGCCGTGCGCCAACGGCACGACCTCGTCGAGGAACCCCCGCACCCACTCGACGACACGCGCGCCGCGTGCGGGATCGTACGGACCGGCAACCGGCACGTCGCCGAGCGCGTCGGTGCCGTACAGCGCGTCGTACAACGAGCCCCACCTCGCGTTCGCCGCGTTCGAGCGCGTAGCGAGCATTCGTGACCGGGACCACGAGTTGCGGCCCGGCCACATCGGCGATCTCGGCATCGACCCCGCTCGTGTCGATGCTGAACGGCTCGCCCTCCGGCAACACGTAGCCGATCGCCTCCAGGAAGGCGCGATGACCGATTGCGTCGTGCGCCATGCCGCGTCGCTCGCGATGCCAACCGTCGATCTCCTGCTGCAACCGGTCGCGCTCGGCGAGCAACTCGCGGTGGCGAGGGCCGAAGGTGCCCACGATCTCGGCGAGCCCGTCCCAGAGCTGCGCCCGCTCGACGCCCGAACCCGGCAACGCCTCGTCGTTCACGAAGTCGAAGAGCACGCGGTCGACCCGCAAGCCACCCACGTCGACGAACGATGCCTCTGTCATGGCGATGAGGTCATGGCGACGGAGTCATGGTGGCGGGGTCACCGCGCCCCCTCGCTGACAGCGCGAGTTGAGCAGCGACACGAGGGCATAGATGGTCTCGGTGACCGGCATCGCCGTGTGGGTGAGCTGGCCGAGCTCGACGAACGATCCGACGAGCGGATCGATCTCCAAGGGGCGTCCGGCGAGGACGTCCTGCAGCATCGACGTCTTGTGATCGCCCACCTTCTCGGCACCGTCGATGCGCTGCTCGATCGACAGCCTGAGGTGCAGGCCGAGCTTCTCGGCGACCTCTGATGCCTCGGTCATGATCTGCGCGGCGAGCACCCTCGTCGACTGATGGCGACAGATCTCGGCGAGCGTCGCTCCGGTGAGGGCACTGATCGGGTTCATCGCCAGGTTGCCCCACGCCTTCACCCACAGGTGCGACCTGATGTCGGTCATGACGCGCGATTTGAACCCGGCACCGGTCAGCACCTGGGCGATCGTGGCGACACGCTCGGTTCGCTCACCGTCGAGCTCGCCGACAGGGAAACGATCGCCCTCGACGAGCCGGATGACTCCGGGGCCTTCCCGATCGGCGGCCGGGTAGGCGATCGACCCGACGATCCGCTCCGCCGGGATGTGGCGCTCGAGCGTCCCGTCCGGGTCGAGTGTCTGCAGGCGGTGACCCTCGAACGGCCCGGGATACTTCTGGAAGAACCACCACGGGACACCGTTCTGGAGGGGAACGACCACCGTGTCGTCGTGGTACAGCACCGACAGCCGGTCCGCGATGTCGGCGATCTGATGCGCCTTCAGCGCCAGCACGACAACGTCCTGCGGGCCCAGCAGGGTGAGGTCGTCGGACGCCACCACGTCCGGGGCGACGAGCACCGATCCGTCGGGTTCGACGAGTCGGAGGCCGTCCGAACGGATCGCGGCCAGGTTGTCGCCACGCGCGAGCACGCTGACTTCCTGACCCGAGATGGCGAGGCGAACGGCCAACAAGCCACCGATCGCTCCGGCACCCACGACGCACACGCGCACCGGTCCACGTTAGATCAGCCACGTTGAGGGGCCGCTGCCGCGTTGCGCGATAGTGGCGAGCACCGGCGATACGGGCCGGACACACGTGCGACACCGATGACCGACAGCAACATCACCCCCGAACCGGCCCCGCCGGACACCGTGGCGGCATTGCTGTCGCCCGAGGCGACCGGGCCGGCGCTCCTGACCGTCGGCGACGAGACGATGGAACACGCCGCGCTGCGTGGCGAGTTGGATCGTCTCGCGACGCAACTGCGCCGGGCCGGACTCGGACCCAACGACCGAATCGCGATCGTGTTGCCCAACGGACCCGAGATGGCGCTGGTGTTGTTGGCGGCGATGTCGGTCGGCTGCGCAGCCCCGCTCAACCCCAAGTACCGCGAGGACGAGTTCCGCTTCTATCTCGACGATCTTCACGCCGCGGCGCTCATCACCAGCGACGGTGGAGCGCCTGCGGCACACGCGGCGGCGCCAGAGGGAACGATCGCGATCGCCGTGCGCGGCGAGGGTCTGTCGATCGATCTCGCCGGTCCGTCGATCGTCGAGCCCTCGTCCATCGGTCGACGACCGACAGCCGACGACCAGGTGCTCGTGCTGCACACGTCGGGCACCACGTCGCGGCCCAAGATCGTGCCGTTGCGCCAGCGCAACCTGGCCCGGTCGGCGCGCAACATCGCCGCGTCGCTCGAGCTCACCGCATCCGATCGCTCGCTCAACGTGATGCCGCTGTTCCACATCCACGGGATCATGGCCGGGCTCCTCGCACCACTGTCGGCCGGCGGATCGGTCGTGTGCACTCCCGGCGTTCGACGCGTTCAAGTTCCACCAGTGGCTCGATGTCCTGCGACCCACGTACTACAGCGCCGTGCCGACGATGCACCAGATGGTGCTGGCGCGCGCCCCCGCCCCGCGTCCCACGACGCTCCGTTTCATTCGCTCGTCGTCGGCCTCGCTGCCGGGTCCCGTCCTCGAGGAGCTCCAAGCGCTGTTCGAGGTTCCCGTGATCGAGTCCTACGGGATGACCGAGGCCTCGCACCAGATGACGTGCAACCCCCTGCCCCCAGCGGTGGCGAAGCCGGGCTCGGTGGGTCTCGCGGCCGGCATCGAGGTGGCGATCCTCGACGCCAAGAACCGAGTGCTGCCGCCCGGTGAGCGCGGCGAGGTGTCGATCAAGGGCGCCACCATCGTCGACGGGTACGAGAACAACCCGACCGCCAACGAGGCCGCGTTCACGGACGGCTGGTTCCGAACCGGCGACGAGGGCATGCTCGACGAGGACGGCTACCTCTTCCTCACCGGCCGGTTGAAGGAGCAGATCAGCCGTGGCGGCGAGAAGATCTCGCCGATCGAGGTCGACGAGGTGCTGCTCCGGCATCCCGCCGTCGCCGAGGCGTGCACGTTCGCCATCCCCCACGACAAGCTCGGCGAGGAGGTCGGCGCCGCGGTCGTGCTCGTCGAGGGACAGGACGCCAGCGAGCGCGACCTGCGGACGTTCCTCAACGACCGGCTGGCCGCGTTCAAGGTGCCGCGGCGGATCGTGTTCGTCGCCGAGATCCCCAAGGGAGCCACCGGCAAGATCCAACGCATCGGTCTCGCCGACAAGCTCGACCTCGGATGAACCGCCGGCGTCCGGCGTGGCGTCAGTCGCCCATCGTGTTGCAGGCCCCGGAGTCGTTGCCAACAGGGGTCCAGCTGTGCTGATGCTGCCCGGTCGGCGCGATTCTCCGGGTTCAGGGTGTGCTGGTACAGGCCGTCGCCGGCGTCGTCGGGGCTCCAGCTGTGTTGGAACTGCCCGTCGACCGCCTCGGGTGGGTTCCAGGTGTGCTGGTACTGCCCGTCGACGGCGTCGGAGGGGTTCCAGGTGTGCTGGTACTCGCCGACGACGACGCCCTGAGGGTGCCAGATCTGGCAGTCCGGCGCGTCGTCGCCGGCGCCGGAGACGGTGCCCTGGATCGCGATCACCGCCACGGCGGCGATGCCGAGCGCGGCGATGCGTTGCTTGGTCGAGGGTTTCATGGCGCGATGCCTTTCTCGTTCGGGGTGCGGAATGGTCCGACGAGGCAACAGTGCGCCCACCTCCTTGCCGGAGGCATGCAAGCGGCTTGCGCGACGCTTGAAAGGGCGCGGTCGCCGAGCGCGCCCAGAGAACGCCGCGGCCCGACGATGCTGGTAGGGGGTGTCGCGCCTGGTCAGGCAGCTAGTCGAACGCGCGTGCCTCGTTGACCGCTTGCCAGTGGATCGACTCTTCCAGCCCGGAGTCCGGGCCCGTACTGCTGCCCTCGTCGCCCCGCGGGGTCGGCCGGTCGACGATGCCGCCCTGCTTCACGAGCTGTGCCTGCAGCGCGGCGATGTCGACGTCGCGCACGTCGATGCCGCCGTCCACGGCCTGCACCGCCGCCACCCCTGCTGCTTCACCCATCACCCAGCACTCCGGGATCTCGCGCAGCGCGGCGTGTGACGCGGTGTCGGCCGAGAGGTTGCGACCCGCCGCCAGGAGACCGTTCGTGCTCGCGGGGAGCAGGCTGCGGTAGGGGATCTCGAGCGTCGGATAGCTCGGCGTCATGCCGGGACACAGGCCGATGCTGTCGGGATATCCGCCGTCGTCGCGCCAATGATCGATCGTGATCCGCTCCGCACCGACGAGCCGCCTGGCGTGGCGTGTGCCGACCTGGGATGCGGTGTCGAGGATCCAGGCCCGTTCGAAACCCGGCACGTTCTCGCGAAAGAACGTCAAGCCCTTGCGGGCGACGTCCCGCGAGATGAACTCCACCTCGGTGAGATCGGCGACGTTGAGCGCGGAGTAGCCCGACATCTTCGGCGTGAGGAACAGCGCCACCGAGTCGTACGGCGTCGGGTGCGCCAGGAGGGAGATGCCTTCGCGGGACGCCCGCTGCATGGTCTCGCTGAACTCGGTCTGACGCAGCATCCGGAAATCCAGATAGCGGCGCATGTCGACGTTGCCGAAGCGAAAGCTCGTGGTGAGGCGGGCGTGTGCGCTCTCGCCGTCGAAGTCGTCGTCGAACCCGGCCCCCGCCATCGCGAACACGTCGCCGTCGCCGGTGCAGTCGATGACGACGGGCGCCGTGAGCGCGAACCGCCCTTGCTTGCTCTCGAAGATCACGCCCTCGACCCTGTTGTCGCGGACGATGGCTGCCACGACCCAACAGTGCATGAGCGTGTGGACGTTCGACTCGCGCACGATGTCGTTGGTGACGAGCTTCAGAACCTCGGGATCCACGGTCGGCGACCAGTGCACCGTGTCGCGCAACGCTGCCGTGCGGACGCGCCAGTAGGCGGCTTCGACGGGGTTCTTGGAACCCCAGATCTCGGGACTCGGTCCGAGGGTCGCGTCCGGGCCGCACCGGTCGATGAGCTCGGCGCCGACGCCGGCCACGAGGAGGTTCCCGTCCCAGTCGGTCATCCGGTCGATCCACGACACGAGGCCGCCGGTCGACAGCCCACCCAGGTGGTTGTACCGCTCGACCAGCACCGTGTCGGCCCCGAGGCGGCCGGCTGCCACGGCGGCCGCCGTGCCCGCCGGCCCGCCGCCGATGACCAGCACATCGCAGCTGCCGTAGACCGGGGTGGACCGCGCAGGCTCGTCGACAGACGCACCCGGTTGAGACTTCACGATCCGCTCCTCGGTGATGGTGGTGACCGTGTACGAGTCTGCCCGATCCGCGCCCATGGACCGGCGCCCACGGGGCCCTCGGTTTCGGGCGGGGTGAGCGACGTCACATCGGGAGGCGGCCGACGTAGAAGGCTTCGTCAGGGTCGTCGGTGGGCGTGAGCCCGGCGAGTTGCAGGCCGCGGCGCAGCGCTGCGATGTCGCGGTCGTAGACGCGGCTGGTGGGATGGCGGATCGGTCCGCCGTTGTAGCCCATCAGCCAGCCCTCGGCCTTCCACATCATGCGGTTGATGCTTCCGTTCGAGAAGTTGGGCACGCTCGCGAACGCCTTGCGTGCCGGGTCGAGTTGATGGAACGTGGCGGTGGCCTCGTCGAACCGGCCCTCCTGGATCATGGTGAACACCCGGGGGAGCGTGTCGCCGAAGTAGGCGCCGTAGTTCGTGCCGCAGAACGGGATCGGGATGAGCTGGGCGAGCGGGATGTACTCGTGCTCCATCGGGCAGGAGATCACCACCTCGCGGTGGAAGGCGCGATGGACCTCGATGAGGCCCATGATGTTGGGGTTGCCGCCTTCGGCCTTGATGGCTGCGACGTTCGGGCAGTCGTCGACGAGGCGGCGCAGGAGCGGCACCGGGATGTCGGCGGGATGGAGCCGCGAGAACCCCCAACTCGGGATCGGGAAGAGCATCACGGCGAGGTTCGTGGCATCGCAGATCGCCCTGGTGTAGTCGTACACATCGTCGAGCGAGCAGGGGCGGAAGTACGGGGGGTAGCCGAGGAGCACGAGTTCCGCGCCCGCCGACTCGGCCCGGGCGACGGCATCGAGGTTCTCGTCGAGATTGTTGAACACGGCGTGGTGGATGATGATCAACCGTCCGGCTGCCTGGTCGACCATCATCGCCACCGACTGTTCGTACTCCTCGATGCTCATCACGACCTCGGACACGGCCAGGGTCCCGGTGAAGCCGTGGGCGATGCACGTCTCGACGTCGTGGCGAATCGCCCGTTCGTTGAGCCGCTTGAAGTCAGAGGTCACGGTCGGGATGACGACGTTGGCAACACCTTCGAGATGTTCGCGGGCCCAGTCTCGAGCCTCACCTTTCGTGTACGTGGCCATGTTCAGTCCTTTGTCTCGAAGGCGATCGGGAGTTCGGTCGCGAGTCCGGCGTGGAGGGCGTTGGTCAGCACGAGCTGGGCGACGACGATGTCCTGAAGGCCGCTGCCGACCGACTTGAACATCAGGTTCACCGCGGCGTCGACGCGTTGATCGCAGGCGCCGCTCAGCAGGTCGGTCAGGCTCACCGCCTTGTGGCGGAACTCGATCCCGGCGGCTGTTGCGGCGATCATGTCGCCGGTGCTGTCGAGTACCTCGTTGAGCACGTCACACACGATGAGGTCGGCGCGCTCCACGACGCTCACGTCGATCTCTCGCTGTTGCGGGACGGTCGAGCCGATCGAAGCCACGACGGCGCCGGGTGCGAGCCACTCTCCATAGACGATCGGTGCCTCGCCACGCGAGCGGGCGGCGGCGATCACCACGTCGGCGCTCGTGATCGCCTCCAGCGGGGTTTCCGCAGCGCGAGCCGGTACTCCGAGCTCGTCGGAGACAGCAGCGGCGAATGCGGCGCGGCGGTGCGGCGTCGGGCTGAAGACGGCGACGTTGCTCAGCTCACGGATGCTGGCGAGGGCACGCGTGTGCATCGTGGCTTCGAAGCCGCTGCCCAACACGGCGAGGCGCAGCGGCCGCCGGGGTGCCAGGCGGTCGAGTGCCAGGGCGGAGGTGGCGGCGGTGCGCAGCCCGGTGATGACGTTCCCATCGAGGAAGGCGGCGATCGAGCCGGTCTGCCGATCGAACAACACGATCACGTACTCGACCCGTGGCGGGCTGGTGGTGCCGGGGCTCCCCATCAACTTGGCACCGAAGTACCTGCTCCCGGACGGCATCGATGGCAGCACCCGCAGCCACGCCGATCCTTCGCCGGCGATCGACCGCGGTGGAGTCGCGCTCGCCGAGTTGACGGTGCCGTAGGCAACTCGGAGCGCGTCCACGGCATCGGCCCAACGGAACACCGTGCGGGCCGCATCGGCCGACACGAACACGGGCGTGCCACTCACGTGCGGCACCGGAAGGAGTTGCGAGACGCATCGTCTCAGATACCATCCTCGACCGAGCACCTCGCGGCTCACGGCGTTGCCGGCTCGAACGTCGGGGGCGGAGCGCCGAGCAGCCGGTACACGTAGCCGAGATGGGAATGGACGAACGTGTCGTCCAGCGGTGAATGGCCGACGAGCAGCCGCATGTAGATGGGCGCGTAGAGGAGGTCGGAGAGCACCTCGATGTCGCTCGGTGCAGGGATGCGCCCCTCGCGACGCCACTGCTCGAGGACCTCGCGCACGACAGCGCGCCGGCCGTAGTGGAAGCGCTCCCTGAACTCGCGGAGCACGGCCGGGTCGGCCTGTCCTTCGGCGATGATCTGGGCGACGATGCGGCCGGACCATCCGGCGTATTCGCGCACCAGCGCCCCGAAGTGGACCGCCAAGGCGTCGGCGGGCGGCAGATCACGGGGCATCGGCGTCCTCACGATGTGGTGCTCGATGAAGGCGTCGATGACGACCAGTGCCTTGGAATCCCACCAGCGGTAGATCGTGGCCTTGCCGACGCCGGCCTGGCGGGCGATGGCCTCGATGCTGAGGGACTGGACCGTCCCGTGCTCGAGCAGCTGGATGGTTGCCTGGAGGATGTTCCGGCGGGTCGTCTCACTGCGGGGACGGCCTGCCCGACGCGGCGCCGCCCGAGTGGCCTGTGTGGTCATCGCTTCTCCGAACTGCCGTGTTGATGATCGACCATGTTGATGATCGACCGTGTTGTTGATCGAGCAGGTGATGTTCGCCGGCGCTCTCGACATTACGAGACGGAGCGACTAGATTCAACCACCTGACAGCCGAAAGGGGAATGCGATGTCTGGCGAGTTGATGGACGAGACCTTGCCGACGAGCCCGCCGGGGATGCCGGCGACCGATCTCGATCTCTGGTCTGATGAGGTACTCGCCGATCCGTATCCGGCGTACCGGCAGTTGCGCGACATCGGGCCGGTGGTGTGGCTGAACCGGTACGGAATGGCCGCCTTCCCGCGGTTCGACGAGGTGCGCTCGGCGTTGGCCCGTTGGCAGGCCTACACCTCGGCCCAGGGCGTGAGCTCGGCACCGATGGTGAACGCCGCGCTCCCGCCAGCGATCATCAACACCGATCCACCTGAGCACGAGACGTTCCGTGGTCCGCTGGCTGCGCAGCTCACCGTTGCGTCGCTGGTACCGGACGCCGAGGCGATCCAAGCGACGGCCCGCGCCGCGGTCGAGCACGTGCTTCGCGCCGGCACGTTCGACGGTGTCGCCGAACTGGCGCGGCCGTACAGCCTGACCGTGGTCGGCGACCTCGCAGGCCTGCCCGACGAGGAGCGCGCCGAGTTGCCGCATCTCGCAGAGTCGGCCTTCAACGTGATGGGCGCAATGAACCACCGCGTCGGCGCGGGGATGCAGGCGTTCGGTGTGTTCGTCGAGCAGACCATGCGACTGGCGCAACCGGGCGCGTTGCGCCCGGGATGTCGCGCGGCCGAGCTGGTCGAGGGGGGCCAGCCCCTGTCGATCATCTCGTACACGTGGCCGGGCATCGACACCACGGTGAACGCGGTCGGATCGGCGGTGTACCTGTTCGCCGAGCATCCCGACCAGTGGGACCTCGTGCGGCGCGATCGGACCCTGATCCCGAGCGTGTTCAACGAGGTCCTTCGGTTGCACGCACCTGTTCATCACTTCACCCGGGTGGCGACCTCGGATCAGGACATCGGCGGCGTGGCGCTGCCGGCGGGGACGCGGGTGCTCGTGATGTACGGCAGCGCCAACCGCGACGAGCGCCACTACCCCGACCCCGACCGGTTCGACGTCACCCGCAACCCGATTGATCAGCTGGCATTCGGTCGTGGCATCCACCTGTGCGTCGGCCACAACCTCGCCAAGATGGAGGGACACGCGATCCTGGCGGAGCTGGCCGAGCTGGTCGAGCGGTTCGAGCTCGCCGGCGAGCCGGAGTGGATGCTCAACAACACTCTGCACGGTCTCGCTCGTCTCCCGGTGCGCGCGATTCCCGCATGACCTTTGCGCTCGGTACCTTCTCGGCGGACGACGGGGTCCGGTTTCCTGGCCTCGTTCGCGATGACCGAGTCGTGCGGCTCGACACCGCGTCGTCGGTGCTCGCCCTTTTGCAGGACTGGGGCGCCAACCTCCCCAGCTTGCACCGTGCCGCTGATGCCGCTTCGTTCGACGAGGGCGTGCCGATGTCCGGCGTGCGGGTGCACGCGCCGGTCGACGTCCCGCGCCAGCTGTTCTTCACCGGGGCCAACTACCGCAAGCACGTGGTCGAGCTCACGATCGACCAGAACGTAGGGCCGGAAGGATTGAGCGGCGACGAGCTCCGCCGCTGGGCCGAAGAGATGATGGACGAGCGCGCCACGAACGGCGTGCCGTACTCGTTCCTCAAGGCGCCGTCGTCGATCATCGGTGCGTTCGACGATCTGGTGCTGCCACCGACCACCACCAAACCCGATTGGGAGTTGGAGCTCGGCGTCGTCATCGGGCGCGGCGGACGGAACATCCACCGCTCCGCGGCAATGGCCCACGTCGCCGGCTACGCGATCGTCAACGACGTCTCCGCACGCGACCTGGTGCCGCGCACCGACTACGCGATGCTCGGCACCGACTGGCTGCGGGGGAAGTCCCAGCCCGGCTTCTGCCCGTTCGGCCCGGTGCTCGTGCCGGCGGAGTTCGTCGCCGACCCGCACGATCTGCGGATCCTGCTGACGCTCAACGGGCAGGCGATGCAGGACGAGTCGACGGCCGACATGATCTTCGACATCGCCCGCCAGATCGAGTACGTCTCGACGTACGCGGAGCTGTGGCCCGGCGATCTCATCTCGACAGGGTCGCCGGCCGGGAACGGCACGCACTACGGGCGGTTCCTGCGTGACGGCGACGTGATCGAGGCGACCATCACCGGGCTCGGTGCGCAGCGCAACCGCTGTATCGGCACACCGTGATGCACCTCGTCCAGAACATCTTCCTGCCGAACGCGGCGATGATCGCTGCCGAGGCGATCGGCGCGTTCGGCGCCAACGGCGTCGAGGTGGACACGACGTTCACACGTTCATCGCTCCATCAACGCGCCGCGCTGCTCGCCGGTGAGGCCGATGTCGCTGTGACGGCGCTCGACAACCTGTTCGCCTGGAACCAGCCCGGCAATTCGGACTTCAGGGCCGTTGCCCAGATCGAGCGGACAACGTCGCTGCCCGTGTACCTCGCATCCGGCCTCGGTTCGCTGGCCGAGCTGGCAGCTCTCGAACGTCCCCGGCTGGTGGTCGATTCACCCGCCAGCGGATTCGGGATCGCCCTCGTCGCGATCGTCGAGTCGGTCGGGGTGGCACGTGACCGGATGGAGGTCGTTGGCACCGGTGGAGTCAACGAGCGCTTGGCGGCGCTCGCCGCCGGTGACGGTGACGTCGCACTGCTCGCCCCGTTCGTCGCCGCCTCGGCCGCCGAGTTCGGGTTGTGCCGGGCAACGGCCGTGGAGGATCTCTTTCCGAGCTACCCGGGCCTCGTCGTCGCGATGCTGGAACGCCGGGCCGGCGTGATCGGTGAGGCGCTCGGGGCGTATCTCGCCGCCCTCGCGGCGGGTCGGAACTGGCTCGCCGATCACCCGGACCGCGGGGTCGACGCATTGATGGCGACCGGACTGGCCGAGTCCGCGGCCCGAGCGCAGCTCGACCTGTGCGGTTGGGGCCCGCTCACCGTCTCGCGAGCCGGGTTCGAGGTGGTGCGCGGGCTCCGCGCTGGGCAGGGTCTGCTCCCCGACATCCCGTGCACCCATGACGATCTCGTTTCGACCACACAGCAGCCCAAGGAGGACTGACATGCCCATCGGATCAGTGGAAAGCGTCGTCTACGGCACCGACGACATCGACGCCGCCGTGACCTTCTACGACGACTTCGGGCTCGCGTTGCGGTCGCGGAGCGACACCGAAGCCGTATACCGGCTCGAGGAAGGGTCGCGGGTGATCATCCGGCTCGCCGACGATCCGTCGCTCCCGGCACCGCACTACGACGGCAACGGCGTACGCGAGACCATCCTCGGGATCAGCTCGGGCGACGAACTGGACGCCCTCGCGGCCTCACTCGCCGTTGACCGCGAGGTCCGACGGGACGACGACGGCACGATCCACTTCACCTCCGACTGCGGCATCCCGCTCGGCGTGCGGGTGTGGCAGCGCACACCAGTGGTGTATTCGCCCGACCCGGTCAACGCCGCCGACAACGTGAAGCGGCTCAACCAGCATCGGCGCTGGCGGGTCAAGGCCCGCCCGAAGACGATCAACCACGTCGTCTGGCGGGTGCAGAACTTCGAGGATTCGTGGGTGTTCTTCCGCGATCGGCTGGGCTTCAAGATGAGCGACTACCAGATCGACGCCGGCATCTTCGGCCGTTCGCCGGGCACGAGCCAGCACCACCTCGTCTACTTCCAACAGTTCGACGTGCTCGGCCCGCCGCCGCATCGCACCGGCTTCGATCACGTCTGCTACGGCGTCGAAGACGTCGACGAACTGTTCGCCGGGTGGAACTACATGGCACGACGTGGATGGGGCAACCCGTTCGGCGGGCCGGGTCGGCACCGCATCGCGTCGGCGATGTTCTGCTACCTGTTCGCTCCGTGCGGTGGTATGGCGGAGTACGGCGCCGACACCGATTACCTCGACGACAACTGGGTGCCGCGACGGTGGGAACGTTCCTTCGGCGGGTTCATGTGGACCAGTCAGATCCTGCCGTTCCTCCCCGAAGAGGTCGAATGGAACGTCACGTTCGACGCCACCGACCTGCCCGACGGCACGGTGCCGGCAAAGACAAGTGAACGACTCAGCCCCGTCAATACAGGGGGCCACTGATGCACGTCGTCGTGATCGGCGCCGGGATCGCCGGCCTGTCCGCTGCCGTCGGCCTCGCCCGCCATGGCATCGAGGTCGACGTCATCGAAGCCGACTCGCCGCAGGAGCGGACCGGCGCCGGCATCAGCCTGCTCGGCAACGCGTTGCGAGCCCTCGGCGAACTGGACCTCGCCGACCCGTGCCTCGAGGCCGGCTACGGGTTCGACACGATCGACATCGTCGACGGTGACGGCAACGTGATGATGAGCGACCGGGCACCACGCACGTTCCGCCCCGATCGGCCCGCCTCGTTCGGCATTCTCCGATCGACGCTCCACTCGGTGCTCGCCGACGGGGCGGCGCGCGCCGGCGCCTGTCTCCGTTACGAATGCACGGTCACGTCCCTCCAGCAAGACGCTGCGGGTGCGGACCTCACCCTGTCGACCGGCGAGCAACTGCGCGCCGATCTCGTCGTCGCCGCCGACGGCACCTACTCGTCGACACGCACCGCGGTGTTCGGCGCGGAATCGGCGCCCGAGTACGCGGGCCAAGGCGTCTGGCGGATCACCTTTCGAAGGCCCGAACACCTCCACGGTCTCGTCCTGATGCGCAACCAGGCCGGCCAGGCCGGCGGGGCGATCCCGCTGTCGGACGAATGGTGTTACGTCTTCGTTCTCGAGAACACCGCCGAACGGATCCGGATGGGCGACGACCAGCTCCCCAAGTTGATGGCCGACCGGCTCGCCGCGTTCAGCGCACCGCTGATGTGTGCCGCCGCCGAATCGATCACCGATGGCAACCTGACCTACCGGCCGTTCGACATCCTGTTGATGCCCACCCCGTGGCACCGCGGGCGGGTCGTGCTGATCGGCGACGCCGCCCACTCACTGACCCCGCAGATGACGTCGGGCGGCGGTCTCGCCCTCGAAGACGCGGTCGTGCTCTCACGCCTCATCGCCAGCGGCCAGGCGATCCCTGACGTTCTCGACGAGTTCAGCGCCTCCCGCTTCCCGCGGGTCAAGCAGGTCTACGACGCATCGCTGCAGATCTGCCGGTGGGAGCAGATGGCGGAGTACGACCGCTCGCTGATGTCGAAGCTGATGGGCGAGACGCACGCCTTTCTCGCAGGACCGTTCTGATGCAGCACCAGGTCACCTTTGCGTCGGACGGGCTCACACTGGCGGGAGTCGTCCACATCCCAGACGGGTTGGGCGACGACGAGCGCCGACCGGCGATCATCGTTCTGCACGGCTTCGGCGGCAGCAAGGACGGTCCAACCCACGTCGGCGAAGCGAGCCTGTACGAGTCGTTCGGGTATGTGGCCTTCCGGTTCGACATGCGCGGCTGCGGCGAGAGCGGTGGCGTCCGCGGCCACGTGCTGTGCGATGACCAGGTCGTCGACACGCAGTCAGCGCTCACTTGGCTCGCGGCGCGGCCGTACGTCGACGCAGACGCGATCGCCGTGAGCGGTCAGAGCTTCGGGGGCGCCGTCGCGCTGTACACCGGCGGCATCGACGAGCGCGTTACCGCGGTCATCTCCGTCGGCGGATGGGGCAACGGAGCCCGCAAACTGCGCGGCCAGCACCCTGGTCCGGGGGAATGGGAACGGTTCCTCGACCTCCTCGAACGCGGCCGGAAGCTGCGCGAGGAGACCGGCGAGACACTGATGGTCAAGCGCTGGGACATCGTCCCCGTGCCAGAGCACCTCCGCCCACTGCTGCCGGCCGACCGGATCATGGATTTCCCGGTCGACACGGCGCAGAGCATCTACGACTTCAGCCCCGACGACGTGATCGATCGGATCGCACCGCGGCCCCTGCTCATCTACCACGGCGCCAACGACAGCGTCACGCCGACCTCCGAGGCATTGGAGATCTTCCGTCGAGCGCAGGGCGTCCCGGAACTGGCGATCCTCCACGGTGATCACTTCCCATTTGCCGAACCCGACCCGCTCCTCGACCGACTCATGGAGGAGTGGCTCAACCGCAACCTGCCGATCCGTCGTCACGCGTCGGCTCGGGGACGGACACGTCGCATCGTCACCGGCCACAACGCGGAGGGCCGCTCGATCATCCTCGAAGACTGCATCGCTCCGCACCGCTACCAGTCCGAGCACTCACCGAATGTCGCCCAGGTCATGTGGGCAACCGACGCGACACCGGCGATCGTCGACGGTGACGACCCGGCGCCAGCCGACCGATTCTTCACCGCCGCACCCGCCCCGAACGGCACGATCCTGCGGATCGTCGACTTCCCGCCCGACACCGAATACGACACCGAAGCGATGTCCAGGTTTCTCGCCACGATCGTCCCCGACCAGGACCACCAACCGGCGAGCAACCGCCACTTCTTCTTCCACACCACCCACACCCTCGACTACGCCATCGTTCTCGACGGCGAGATCTGGGCGATGATGGACGAGGGCGAGAAGCTGATGAAGCGGGGCGATGTGCTGATCCAACGGGCCACCAGCCACTCCTGGTCCAACCGCTCCAACCGAGACTGCAAGGTGGCATTCGTGCTCATCGACGGCGCCGCCGATGAGCGAGCGGTGAGCGCCCACGCCGGTGCCGAACAGCGTCGGTGAGGAACTGCGTCCTGCCGGTGCAAGTCCGCCGTCGTGATGTCAGACCAGGGGTTCTGTCGTGAGCGGGTGACGGGAATCGAACCCGCATGGCCAGCTTGGAAGGCTGGAACTCTAACCATTGAGCTACACCGCGTGAGCGGTCAGAACGATACCCGGCCGCTGCGGCGACGACCGGTGTCACACCCTCCCGCCATGATCGGCGGCCATGATGGAGTCGATGGATCCCGACATGGACGAGGCGGGCAGGAACCTGATCGTCAAGGTGCGCAAGCTGCTGGCGATGGCCGAGGGCGCGTCGAACGCCAACGAGGCCGACGCGTTCTCTCGCAAGGCCGCCGAGCTGATCGCCGTCCACCGCATCGATCCGGTGCGGCTGGTGGCCGCGGCCGACGATCCGCTGACCGTTCGGTCGTTCCCGATCGGGCGTGGCGCGTACGTCAGGGCCCGCCTGGCGCTGCTCCAGACCATCGCCGAGGCGAACTCGTGCCGGCTCGTCTGGCAGGCCGGGCCAGTGGGCACGGTGGCGCTCGTCGCCGGCTTCGCGAGCGATCTCGACACGACGGAGATGCTCTACACGTCCCTGCACGCCCAGGCGTCGAGCCGGATGTCGGCCGAGCGCCGCTCCACGGGTGCGGCCACGCAACGTTGGCGCCGTTCCTTCCTCCTCGGGTACGCGAACCAGGTCGGCAAGATGCTCCAGCGCACCCACGAACAGGCGGCCGCCGCGAGGGGAACTCAGCCGAACGACGCGGCCCTGCCCGCGTCTGCGGGCGCGTGAACGCCAGGTCGCCGACTACGCCCGCACGGCGTTCGGGCGAGTCGTCACCGCCAGGCCGGCGAGCGCGGCGACGGTGCACGGTTGGCAGGCGGGGCAGACGGCAGCGGCGCGAGCAGACGTCGGGCGGCGGGGGATCGGAGCCTTGCGGGCCATCGGGGCCGGGTCGTGACCGGCGGTGACCACGGTCGAGCCCAGGTGTACGCGGCCGAGTTGGCGGCGTTCGAGGGCACCGAGCTCGAAGCGGTCGTCGCCTTCGACGATGTCGGTCGCGCTCGCCGAGCGGGTGATGTCCGCACATGGTGGTCGAGCGACCAGCGTGCGAGTGAGGCGCGCCCGGTCCGACGCCCGCTCGTCCACGACCCGGCACACCTCGCGCACGGCCGAATCCATCTCGCGGCTCCCGCAGATGACGCCGGCCACGGTGATCCACGAGTTGGCCCACGTGCTGGCTGGTGTCGACGCCGGTCACGGCGAGCTGTTCCGGCGGGCCCATGTCGACCTGGCGAGCTTCGCATTCGGATCCGACCGCGGGAGATGGCTCGCGGCCGCGTACACGGATGCCGGCCTGGCACTCGGCACCCGTCGGTGGCCGCAGCCGGCATCGGACGACGCGACTGCGAGCTCGTTGGCGCTCGGGCCGATCCCGCTCTGAGTTGGCGCCGGGCACCCGCGCGCCTGAAATCTCGTTGAGATGGACCTGATCTGCCCCTCATGTGGGCGGCAGCGCCGTTACCTCTGCAAGTCGGCGGTCGAGGAACCTGCGCTCGGCACCCGACGCCGCGCAGTCGAGGGCGGCACGGTACGCGGCCGCGCTCTCCGTGCCGCGACCGAGACGTCGCAGCAGGTCGGCCCTGGCGGCGTGCCACAGATGGAAGTGCTCGAGCCCGTCGATCGCGTCGACCAGGGCCAGTCCATCCGCCGGTCCGTCGCGCTCGGCCACGGCGACGGCGCGGTTCAGGGACACGACGGGCGATGGCGCGCGCTCCTCGAGCAGTCGATAGAGCTCGGCGATCTCGACCCAGTCGGTGGCCTCGTACGTCGCGCTCGTCGCGTGGCAGGCGGCGATCGCGGCCTGCAACTGGTAGGGACCCGGCGAGCCGGCCGAGCGCCGCAACGCCTCGACGACAAGATCGGCGCCCTCGCTGATCGCCGTGCGATCCCAGCAGCCACGGTCCTGATCGGCAAGGAGGACCAACTCGCCGTCGCGGTCACCCGCGTCGCCCGGCGGGCGTCGGTGAGCAACAGCAGAGCGAGCAGTCCGGCGACCTCGGCCTCGTCGGGCAACAGGTCGCGCAGCAAGCGGGCGAGTCGCACGGCTTCGTCGCAGAGGTCGACACGCACGAGGTGCTCGCCGCTGGTCGCGGTGTGGCCCTCGGTGAAGACGAGGTAGACGACGCCGAGCACCGCTGGGAGACGATCCGGGAGCTCGTGGTCGGCCGGCACTCGATACGGGATGTGAGCACCGGCGATCTTGCCCTTGGCCCGCACCAGACGCTTGGCCATCGTCGCCTCGGGGACCAGGAGGGCCCTCGCGATCTCGGCCGTCGATAACCCGCACAGCGTGCGCAGGCTGAGGGCGACTCTTGCCTCGAGCGCGAGCGCCGGGTGGCAGCACGTGAAGATCAACCGCAGCTGGTCGTCGCGCACCACGGTGTCGGGGAGCGGCGACGGCTCATTGCCGAACAGATCCATGGTCGTGGCCTCCTTGCCCAACCGCTTCGCTTCTCGCCGCAGGCGGTCGAGGGCGCGGTTGCGGGCGACCACGGTCAACCAGGCGCGCGGGTCGTCGGGGACACCGTCACGCGGCCAGCGCTCGAGGGCGACGACGGCTGCGTCCTGCACGGCGTCCTCGGCGAGGTCGAGACTGCCGAGCGTCCGGGTCAGGGAGGCGAGGACCCGCCCCCGCTCGACCCGGATCGTCTCGGCGAGCCGGTCAGGCGGGCAGTCCAGCGCTATCCCAATTCGAGCACTGGGCGGACCTCGACGGAGCCCCGCCACGCCCCGGGGATCTGGGCGGCCCAGTGGATCGCCTCGTCGAGGTCGGCGCACTCGATCGTGTAGAAGCCGCCGAGCACCTCTTTGGTCTCGGCAAACGGCCCGTCGCTGGTGACGACGTCGCCGCCCTTGCTGCCCTGCACACGAACGGTGGTCGCGGTGCTGGTGGGCTGCAACGCGTGGCCGCCCCTGAGGACCTTCGCCGCCGCTTCACCGAAAGCGCCGTACTCGGCCATCTGGTCGCGGTGGGCCTCGTCCATCCAATCGGCGTCCTCACCGTAGATCAGCGCAACGTAGGTGGGCATGTTCATTCCTCTCTCTCCCGGCCGGACTCCCCGACACATGGGAAGGACGAACGAGCGCCGCGCCGATGGACACCTCCGGCGCACTTTCGTGGAATCTACTGGCGCCGCTCCGTGGGCTCGCTCGGCGCCGACGCGGCCACCGCCGCGCCGACCGGCGCTACATGCGCCGCGCCTTGATCGTGTACTTGCCGACGCCGCTTGCCTTGTTGTAATGCCGCACCTGGACGTAGTAGAGCCCGGGAATCAGGTCGGCGGCGATGCTGGCGTTGGTGTCGACACCGCTGTCGTCGTCCTCGGCGATCAGCGCGGTCTGGCTGTCGGGTCCATACAACTTCATCACCACGTCCGTGGGGCCTCGCGTGTCGACCACGTGGCTGCCACCGGACGTGACCTTGAACTTGAACAGATCCTCTTCGCCCGGTTTGCCGATGGAGGCCGAGGTGCGTCGCGCGGGATTGACCTTGATCTCCTTCGCATCGTCCACCGTGATCGCTGACTTGGGGTAGGCCTCGGCGCACCCGATATAGCTCTTGTCGACGTTCGAGAGGATCTCGTTGGCGTGCGTGCCGACGCCGCTCTTCACCCAACTGCCGGGGAAGAAGTAGAGCATGATCGAGTCGGGATCGAAGGCCGTGCCCTTGATCTGGTTGACCTGGTACTTCCTGAGCACATTGTGACGGATCTGTGCCTCGTCCCAGTTGTTCGGCGGGCCGGACAGGTCTTGGATCACCTTGGCTTCGTTCCACTCGATGCCGCCGGCCGGGTTCTGGTGTTCGTGCGCCAGACCGATGGCGTGCCCGAACTCGTGGCCTGCGGTTCCACCGTCGAGGAAGCCGAGGTTCATCGTCGGCTGGTTGGCTGGGATACCTCGGTTGTCGGTGCCGACGTACGACCATGCGCCGTCGTTCTGGTCGAACGTGATTCGGATCTCGGCGTCCGGTGCATTGCCGAACTCGAACTTGAGATTGGCGAACTGTGTCCACCACAGCGCCTGCTCTCGTGCCGTGGCCTGCTGGGCGGCCGTGCCGCCCATGAAGCGCACCCGCAAGGTCGTGCCATTCATCCAGAGCTTTCCGATCGGGATGATCGCACGCGTCCCGCCGCCACGGCGCACGGTGTTTTGATATCGCATGAGGTCGGAGGGCAGCAATCTGTCGATGCAGACCTTGAGACGTTGGGCCATGGTGGTCTCCTTTGCACGAGCCGAGAACACTCCCGCTGAAGCTGGGTGCGCGGGCAGACTACGCCGCGTCGAAGGGGGTGCTCGCGCAATTCGGAAGGGCTGTGACGCTCACTCGTCAGGCACGACGATGGCCGGTGTGTCCTGACTGAAGACGTTGAGCCAGATGCCGTCGCGTTCCATCCATAACGAGCTGACGAACATCGTTCGAGGGCCTTGGGCGACACCACCCCGCACCGGTTCATAGTCGGCGCGATAGCAGAGCATCGCAGCGACGGGAGAGACCAGGATCAGCCGCGCCTCGGTGATGGAGTAGGAAGCCACCGTCGGTCCGTCGGCGAGCTGATCGGCATGTTCGGACCGATCGGCAAACCCGGTCGGGTACAGGCCCACGAAGTCGTCGGACAGCAACGCCCGGTCGGTGTCGCCGTCGCCGCGGGCGAGTGCCTCCCAGACCTCGGTCTCGAGCGCGAGCACGAACTCGATGTCGATCTCGCCCATGGCACCAGTGTCGCACCGACGCCGTCGGTGGGTCAGGGTTCGGATCTAGAACCGCCGGCGCCGACCTGGTGTCACCGCGGCACCCACGACGGCGGCTTTGGCGACGGGCGATCGGCCTGGCGTCACGGCGGCGCCGACGACGGCGGCTTTGGCGACGGGTGATCGGCCCGGTGACACCGCGGCGCCCACAACAGCGGCCTTGGCGACCGGCGCACCGATCACCCCGACTCGTCCGACTCGTCCTGGTCTCACTGGCATGTCAGTCTCCTTCGGTGGTGGTTGCGTCGGCGGCTTCGTCGGCTTCGACGGCGGCGATGATCGCCTGAATCGGGATCCGACCGTTGGCGATCAGCTGCCCACCTGCACGGCGTGCCGCTGACGCGAACGGGGCCGCCCACAGGTTCTCCCAGATCAGGACGCCGGCGACGCTGCCGGGGTCCATGGCAGCGGCCAGGTGCTCGACGTCCTCCTCGGCGAGCATCTGGGCGAGCTCGGCCTCGAGGGTCTGCAGTTCGCCGAGGTCGTCGAGGTCCTCGAGCTCGATCGCATCGACCGAGCCGTCCTCGTTCTTGGCGAGTATCAGCACGTCGATCAAGCGGATCGTCCCGGCGTTGACCAGTGCGAGCAGCTCCTCGGTCATCTCGCCGGTGAAGTTGCTCGCTCCGGCGGGGAACTCGACGACGAGATAGTCGACGGGTCCGAGCTCGTTGATGGTTACGTCTGTCATCGTCATCCCGTTTCGTTCGTCCGAGTGGTTGGTTCCACTCAACTCTCGGAGGGGTGAATGGTCACCACCCGGCAGGGGTGATCTGACCGCGATCACCCGCGAGGTGGTGATGCGGATCATCCAACGTCGGTGTTGAGTTGCAGCATCGAGACCCGCCAACGTGGGTGTGGCTGAACGCGGAAGGAACTGCGGCGATGCACTTCGAGGAGTCGATGGAGCACGTCGTGCAGGCGTTCGAGGTGTCGGGGTGGTGATCCTCGCGATCGGTTCGATCAT
Source organism: Ilumatobacteraceae bacterium (assembly GCA_963776935.1). Classification (GTDB taxonomy): domain Bacteria; phylum Actinomycetota; class Acidimicrobiia; order Acidimicrobiales; family Ilumatobacteraceae; genus JALOLG01. The sequence continues at coordinate 322,791 of CAVZOP010000009.1, forward strand.
CGCCCTCATCGGTGCCGGTGTCGCCATGATGCGAGGTGAACGCTTGGAGGCGTACAAACGAGCTCGGCAAGACATCGGCCGGGCAATCCTGCTCGGGCTCGAGGTGCTGATCATCGCCGACATCGTGCAGACGATCACGATCGACCCGACGCTCGAGCGGTGGCACTCGGGTTGATCGTGGTGGTGCGTACGTTTCTCAGCTTCTCGCTCGAGATCGAGCTCGACGGTGTGTCCCGTGGCGCAAGCGTCGTGAGATCAACGAACGCTCCGAGGCGGCACCCCAGTGACGGTTTACGAAGCTTCGGTGCGAGGCGAGATGAGCGATGTGCTCCGTGCTGCGTTCACCGATTGCGTGATCGTCGCTGGCAGGGGCATCACGACTGTCCGATTTCGCCCGGAAGCGCTGCGCGACGTGCTCGACCGCTTCCAGGACTTCGGCCTCGATCTCATCGAGCTCCGGCTGTGCGACGCGGCGAGCGGCCAGCCGCCGGACTGATTCAGACCAGACGCAGCTGGCGCCCGACCTCGACGGCTTCCCGCCGGGAGGCGACACCCAACTTGCGGTAGACGCTCTTCACGTGCGACTTGAGGGTGTTGAGGGAGACGTACAGCGCGGATGCGATCTCCTGATAGGTGAGCCGGCTGCAGAGGTAACGCAGGACCGTCACCTCGCGGTCGCTGAGCTGTTCGACCAGCGACGTCGCGGCACGCGGTCGGAGTGCCGCCGGGGCCGTGGTGGCGGCGTGGATCAACTCGTCGATGTACGGCTCCAAACCCCGTGTCGGAGTCACGGACATCAGCAACCGCAGCACGTCGGGCGCGATGTCGATCACGGTGCGTCTGAGACCCTCGGACTGCGCTTCCAGCAGCGCCGTCGTGAATGCCGCGGTGGCGCCTTCGATATCACGATCGATCGTCGTCAGGGCAAGCAGGACGTTGCGTACCACGCGGTCACGCAGGGACATCGCCGGTGGCAGGCGATCGAACATGCCGGCCGCTCCTTGCAGGTCTCCGTTGGCGAGGGCGAAACGGAGGCGAAGCAGGGGCGCCCTCGAGTCGTCGCCGAGGGCGTCGATCAACTCGGGCGCCACCAGCGGTCGGAACTGCATCGCCTGGCAGGCGGCTTCGACGTCGAACATCGCTCGTACAGCCGGCGATGCGGCCGAGAGGAAATGACGGGCGAGGTGCAAACCGGCGGCGGCAGATTCCTCGTCGCCGGTGACCCGGGCAACGACCGCTTGTTGGAGCGCGACGAGGCTCTTGAGCTGGGGGCGGCCGCCCAGATCGGCGCTGTGACTCGTGCGCACGAGCTGGTCGTGCGCGGACGCGTCGTCGAGACGTTCGAGGGCGATGCCGGCCAGTGTGATGCCGGCGAAGATGCGTCCCGCATCGCTCGGTGCGAGTCGCATCTGGTCGGCCGACGCGATCGCGGCCCTGGCGCGCTGCTCAGCCCTGCGAATCTCACCGTCCTGTAGCGCGATCCATCCTTGGAGGCCGGGTACACGAACGTTGTCCGTCACGGGGTGACCGGTCGGTTGGCGCTCGGTTGCGGCGAGTATCTCTGCCGCCGCGACAGTTTCGCCGAGCAACAGGTGGGCGCGGGCGAGCAACGTCGGCAATCCCGATCGAATGCCCTCGAGCGGCATACCGGCGCTGGCCTTCAGCGCGTCCCGGACCCGCACCAACGCCTCCTCCGCCTGTCCGCGTGCGCAGAAGTGTTCCGCCCAGACGCCCTGCAGCGTCATCGCGACCGTCGCGGTCGGGCTGGGGTGGGTCTGATCGATGTGGTTGAACCACCACACCGAATCGTCGGGGTTCACCGTGGCTGCCGCGACGAGGACGAAGTGGAGCACCTGCTCGGGGTCGGTGACGACGACCTCTCGGCCGTACTGGTCCAGCCACCAACGAACGACCGACATGGAAGTCTCCGGATCGACGACATCCATCCACCGGGCCAACGTCCGCCTGACGATGGCGGCCGATTGCTCCACGTTGCCCCCGACGGCGGCCTGCTGAAGCGCGGCCACGGTGTTCCCGCGGTTTTCCAGCGCGGTCGCGGCTCGCTCGTGCGTCTCACGCCAGCGCGACCCGCCGCTGGCACGTAGACGGGCACGCAGGAACGCCCCGAAAAGGTGGTGGTATCGGTACCAACCGTTCCCGAGGTCGAGCCGCACGACGAACAAGTTGTGCGCCACCAATCGGTCGAGCAGCAGCGCCGCGTCGGCACGTCCGGTGACTTCCTCGCACAGCGTTGCGTCGAACTCCTCGAGCACCGAGGTCGTGTAGAGGAAGTCGACGAGGTCGCCGTCGAGCGAGTTCAGGACCTCATCGACGAGGAACTCGGCGACGGCGCGATCGGTCGACCGAAGGCGTCGAGGAACGTCCCGTGGTGGGTTGCCTGCCGCATCGCGAGCGTCGCCAGTTGCACACCGGCCGGCCATCCCTCGGTGAGGTCGTGCAACCGATTGACATGCTTCGGGTCCGTCGCGACTCCGTTGAGTTCGAGCGCGGCGGCCGTCTCCTCAGGAGAGAAGCACAGCTCATCGGTGTGCAGTTCCAGCAACGAACCGGCGACACGGAGGCGACCGAGGGGCAACTGCGGGTGGACGCGGGTGCCGAGCACCACTCGGACGTTGCTGGGCAACATCGACACGAGTGATCCGAAGACCGCCGGCGTCCGCGGTGCCTGATGAAAGTCGTCGATCACGATCGCCATCGGCACGTCGGCCTCGCCCATGTCGTTCGCCAGGGCGGTCGCCAAGTCCTCGCACGGCGAGTCGCGCTGGAGCAGAATCGCTGCGTCGTCACCGACACCGGGCCATCGAGCGTCTACTGCCGACAACAGACCGCCCCAGAACCGCGTCGGCTCGGCATCGGCCTGGTTGCACGACAGCCACGCCGTCGATTCCTCGTTCGCCCTGGCCCAGGTCGACAGGAGTGATGTCTTGCCGAACCCAGCGGGCGCCGACACCACCCCGATCTGGTAGTTGCCGCCGTCGAGCCGTTCGTGAAGGTGCGGACGGGCCACTGTGGGAAGAACTGACGTCGGGATCGTCAGCTTGACCGCGGCGTGACGTACGCGGTCGTCTGTGTTCGTCATGTGGTGATGCCTGCTGAGATGTGGCGGTTCGAGGGGCGGTGTCTCACGGTAGCAAACCTCTCCCCGAGGCCACTCGCCCGATCTGGGCAGCCGATCATCCTTGCAACCGATCACCCGGTAGCGGGTGACGACATGTGAGGCAATGTCCCATACGGTGCAGATCACTCCAAATCGACCAACGCGAGCCAGAACACACTGCGGGCCCAGAACGGAGAGGTCGTGCATCAACGATTCGTCGAGATCTCGGTCGCGGGCGAACTCGACCCGGCGTCGACGGCGGACTTCGACCATGTCACGGTGACCGCCGATGGCGACGTGACTCGTCTGCGCCTCAGGGTTCGGGACGATTCAGTGTTGTACGGGTTGCTGGATCGCCTGCAGTCGACGGGTCTCAAGATTTTGGAGGTCGTTCGCCGCGACGGATTCGGCGACGAGCTCGGCGATGAGATGCGGGCGGACCCCGGCAGCTGATCGATCACCCGTGACAGGTGACGACTGATCACCCGAACTGGTCGTACTGTCGACCTCGTTCCCGAACGGCAAGACCGTGCTGTTCACGGACCGTCCGTGCCCGCCCACTGACGGGCCGCTGCCACGAACACCACCCATTCCTGCACGAAAGAGTTTCTGATGACGACCTCGCCTGACCGGCATGCCCGCACGATGTTGCCGATCCCGGATCGCCCCGCGCGGGGGTTGACGACCTTCGACGCCAAGGACCCGGACACGGCCTTTCCGCCGATCGAGCCGTTGCTCCCGCCCGAAGGGGCGCCCAACGTGCTGATCGTTCTTCTGGATGACGTCGGCTTTGGGGCGTCGAGCGCGTTCGGCGGTCCGTGTCAGATGCCGACCGCCGAGCGGCTGGCGGCAGGTGGTTTGAGGTTCAACCGGTTCCATACGACTGCCCTGTGCGCACCGACGCGGCAGGCGATGCTGACCGGGCGCAACCACCACTCGGTCGGAATGGGCAGCATCACCGAGACGGCGACGTCGGCCCCCGGCAACAGTTCGATGCGTTCGAACACCAAGGCGCCGCTAGCGATGACGTTGAAGTTGAACGGGTACTCGACGGCGCAGTTCGGCAAATGCCACGAGGTGCCGGTCTGGCAGACGTCCCCGATGGGTCCGTTCGATGCGTGGCCGTCGGGTGGTGGTGGGTTCGAGACGTTCTACGGGTTCATCGGTGGCGAGAACAACCAGTGGGAACCTGCGCTGTACGACGGCACGACGCCAGTCGAGCCGCCGGCCACGGAGGAGCAGGGCTATCACCTGACCGAGGACCTCGCTGATCGTGCTGTGGGGTGGATCCGTCAGCAGAAGGCGTTGATGCCCGACAAGCCGTTCTTCGTGTACTTCGCGCCGGGAGCGACACACGCCCCACACCACGTTCCCAAGGAGTGGGCCGACAAGTACGCGGGGCAGTTCGACGATGGTTGGGACGTCCAGCGCGAGCGCACGTTCGCCCGCCAGAACGAGCTGGGTGTCATCCCCGCCGAGACGGAGCTCACCGCTCGCCATGCGGAGATCACGGCGTGGGACGACATGCCGGCCGAGCTCAAGCCGGTGCTGGCGCGCCAGATGGAGGTGTACGCCGGGTTCCTCGAGCACACCGATCACCACGTCGGCCGGCTGATCGACGCCATCGACGACCTCGGCGCGCTCGACAACACGCTGATCTACTACATCATCGGCGACAACGGCGCCTCTGCCGAGGGCACGATGAACGGCGCCTTCAACGAGATGGCCAACTTCAACGGCATGGCGGCACTCGAGACGCCCGAGTTCATGCTGAGCAAGATGGACGCGCTCGGCTCGCCCGAGTCCTACAACCACTACTCGGTCGGCTGGGCGTGGGCGATGAACAGCCCGCTGCAATGGACCAAGCAGGTGGCGTCGCACTGGGGTGGCACCCGCAACGGCACGGTCGTCCACTGGCCGGCCGGGATCACCGAGGAGGGTGGCGTGCGGACGCAGTTCACGCACGTGATCGACGTCGCACCCACGATCCTGGAGGCCGCCGGGCTGCCGGAGCCGTCGATGGTGAACGGCGTGCTGCAGTCGCCGATGGAGGGCACCAGCATGCTCTATGCGTTCAACGAGCCCGATACGGCGGAACGTCACGAGTTGCAGTACTTCGAGATGTTCGGCAACCGCGGGATCTACCACAAGGGGTGGAGCGCGGTCACCAAGCACAAGACTCCGTGGGTGATGGTCGGCGGAGTTCTCCCCGCGTTCGACGACGATGTGTGGGAGCTCTACGACGGCAGCAATGACTTCAGCCAGGCTCGCAACCTGGCGGCGGACGATCCGGCGATGCTCACCGCGCTGCAACGCCTGTGGCTGATCGAAGCCGCGAAGTACAATGTGCTGCCACTCGACGACCGGACTGGGGAGCGCTTGAACCCCGAACTCGCCGGCCGGCCGACCTTGATCCGCGGCAACACTCAGCTGTTCTTTGCCGGGATGGGCCGACTCTCTGAGAGCAGCGTGGTCAGCATCAAGAACAAGTCGTTCTCCGTGACCGCCGAGATCGACGTGCCCGAGGCCGGAGTGGAGGGCGTGATCATGGCTCAAGGCGGGCGCTTCGGCGGATGGTGCGTCTATGCCAAGGATGGCAGGGCCAAGTTCGTGTACAACGTGCTCGGCATCCACGAGTTCGCCACCGAAGCGGAGACGTCGATTCCGTCGGGCACGCACCAGGTGCGGATGGAGTTCGCCTACGACGGTGGCGGACTCGCGAAAGGCGGCGACGTCACTCTCTACTACGACGGCACTGCCGTCGGAACGGGCCGAGTCGGCGCCACCCAACCGATGATCTTCTCGGCCGACGAGACGACAGACATCGGATACGAGTCCGGCACCACTGTCACCCCCGACTACACGGCTCACACCAGCCGTTTCACCGGCAAGATCCATTGGGTCCAACTCGACGTCGGCGTCGACGATCACGACCACTTCATCGATCCCGAAGAGCGCTTCCGGATCGCGATGGCTCGTCAGTAGAGCACGTTCGTGGCTGCCGGCCCACGCGTGGTCCGCGCCGACTCGCTCACACGGCAGGCGATCCGGACACCGCGCGCGGCGGCGGTTGCGGGCATCGCCTTCGCGTTGCTGTTCACCACCGCGTTGGTGCTCGTGCGTCTCGCAATCCCGAGTGATCCAGAAGAAGCCGGATCCTGGCTGACCGACGAGGGCAAACGCGATGCTGTGGTGCTCGCCCTGAACCTGCTTCCGTTCGCCGGCATCGCGTTCCTCTGGTTCATCGGTGTGGTTCGGGACCGGATCGGTCAGGGTGAGGACCGGTTCTTCGCGACCGTGTTCTTGGGCAGCGGAGTGCTCTTCATCGCGATGCTGTTCGCCGCGGCCGCGATCGCCGGCGGTCTCGTGCTGACGTCAAGCGAACATCCGGCACCGGGCGTGTGGTCGTTCGGTCGCCGCGTGAGTTTCACCTTGCTCACCGTGTACGCCATGCGGATGGCTGCCGTGTTCACCATCTCCACGACCACCATCGCCACCCGCCTCGGACTGGCGCCGCGATGGCTTTCCGTGCTCGGCCTGGCGACCGGCGTCACGCTCCTGTTGAGCGCCGGCGTCGTCCCGTGGATCGAGATCGTCTTCCCTGCATGGGTCCTGACGCTCAGCATCCATATCCTGGTGGTCTCGTTCCGTTCGAAGGGTCCGGCGTTGAGCGGCTGAACTCCCGGCTCAGCGATCGGTCACAACTGGTCGGAAAGTGGGATTCGAACCCCGAGCCGCTGCTGGGTTCGCCGATGTCGGGCGGAGGGCCGTCGCGGTCCCCCGCCGCGCCTTGCCGCCTGTCGGGGTGAGTGCCGCTCGACCTGGGAATACTCCCGCGATGGAGTCCTCCGTTGTGCCCGCTGTTTGGGCTGGACGTTATGAATTGGGAGCGGTGATTGGGCGAGGGGGGATGGGTGACGTCCTCGGCGGGCAGGACCTGCGGCTTGGGAGAGCGGTTGCGATCAAGGTGCTGCGCGCCGATATGGCTGCGGACCCAGAGAGTCGTCGCAGGTTCGAAGTTGAAGCTCGGGCCGCGGCGCGACTGCTGCATCCTCATGCCGTCGCCGTGTACGACACGGGAGAAGAAGATGGGGTGCCGTTCATTGTCATGGAGCGGCTGCCTGGCGTCACACTTGCGGACGAGCTCGCGGGCGCACCGCTGGATCCCGAGCGAGCCTGTCGGCTGACGTTGCAGATCCTGTCCGCACTCGAGACGGCGCACCGGCAGGGGATCGTGCATCGTGACATCAAGCCGGGCAACGTGTTGCTGACCGAACACGGCGACGCCAAGCTCGCCGACTTCGGGATTGCCAAGGTCGCAGAACGCCACGACGTAACGATGACCGTGGGCTTGATCGGCACGCCCGCTTACCTGTCGCCGGACCGGCTCGCGGGACGCCCGGCGACACCCGCTGACGACGTGTACGCGGTCGGGGTCTTGCTCTACGAGACGCTCACCGCGATGAAACCGTTCGTCGGCGACACACCATTCGCGGTGATGAACGCGATCCAGGACGGTCGGGTCCGACCGCTCGGGGACTTGCGAAGCGACGTCGATCCGTCGCTCGTCGCGCTGATCGGACGGGCGATGGCCAACGACCGACGTAAGCGGTTCCGGTCCGCCGCCGACATGGCCGCCGCGCTTGGGGCGACAAGCCCAGGCGTGATGAAAGCTATGTCGGCTTCCACGGCTGGGGTGCTCGACGCAACGATGGCCGACCTGCCGGCGGCGACCGCGATCTGGCACGATCCGCCCGCGCACCTGCATGACGGTACGGGTTCCAGGCGGCGGGGCCGGGTTCGCTCTACGTCGCGGCGCAGTCCGGCCCGCATACGGATCATCACAGCCGCTGGCGTGGTGCTAGTGGTCGCGTCGCTGATCGCGTTCAACGCGAACCGCGACAACGATCTTGCCGAACTCGTCGGAACACCCCCGCCGTCGACAACGGCCGTACCAGTCCAGGAATCTCCGCCGACACCCCTCCAGATAGCAATCGACGAACTGCGAAAGACCGTCCAGCCATGAGAATTCGCAAGATGGGTCTGATCGCCGCGCTGGCTGTGGCGTCGACAGGATGCGGTGACGACGGCACCCGAATCAGCGAACCGGCATCGGCGTGGCTCACCGCGCAAGTCGAACAGATACATACCTCGGCGGCAGCCAACGACCGAGCGGGCGCCGAAGCGGGACTCGTCCAGCTTCGCCTACAAGTCGACCAATTCCTGGCGAGTAATGACCTCACGATCGCTGCCGCAGCGCGCATCCTCGCCGCAGCAGACGACGTGCAAGCAGAGCTGGCGGCAATCCCCACCACGACGCCCGCGCCGCCACCCGAAACGAGTGCTACACCCCAGGTCCCGGACGACCAACCCCGCGACAACAGGGACAAGGACAAGCACGACAAAGACGACGACGGGAACGACTGATCCGCAGTCCCGCTCTCGGACGCAAGATCAATACCCGTTCGACAGTGCGTGCGGCGCAGGGCCGAGCTGCCCGACCGGTCGGTGCCATACACGGCGGTGTCGGCGCGGAGAGCGGTCACGGCACGCACGACGGCGGCGACATCGAGTGGCACTTGGAAGCTGTGAGCTACACGGTGGCGTTGCGTCGGGACGATGTCTGTCGTGTCAGCGTGGGGTCCAGGCGCCCTGGACGTTGACCGTCACGTTGATCTGGCCGCGACTCGTCGTCGGGCCGGAAAGCCCGAGCCAGTCGATGAGCATGTCGTGGTGCTCGACCCGCAGCCGGGCGCAGCCCTTGCTCTGCGGCGTGGTCGGCACGTTGTTCGCACCGTGGATCGCCTGGCCACGGTCGAAGTACAGCGGCTTGTACATGTTCCCGTTGAGCGGGTTGTCGTCAGCCACCGGGTAGACGGAGCTGTTGTGCCAACCCCCGTTGTCGAGGGCAGGGTTGAAGCGGCCAGCCGGCTGCCGGTCCTGGTCCCTGGTCTCATAACCCGGTTCGCCGGTCGAGGTGGGGAAGACGAAGGCGAGTTGGTCGACGCCGGCGCCGACGAACATGATCTGGCACGTGCGGTCGATGAGGATCCACCGCTCGGACAGCATCGCCGTCGTGAACGGCACGGGGATCGAGGTCGCACTCATCAGCGCCTGCTCCTCCTCACTGCCGGCCGCCATGTCGGCGGTGCTCACCGGCAGACCGAGCGCGAGTCGCGCCGCGCACAGTCGCTGACGCGTCACCGGACCCGAGACACCGTCGACCTGCAGCTCCCGGATGCCCAGCCCCGCGAACAGCTCGTTCAACTTCACCTGCTGCTCTTGCACGTCGAGCGAGAGCAGGACAGCGTTGCGTTCGGTGATGGCCTCACCGGTGACGTCGTTGACACCGTTGTCGACACACACGTCGAGCAACTGGCCGGGATAGATGGTCTCGTCGGGCAACCCGTTCTCCGCCTGGACGCTCAGACCCGAGACGGTCTCGTCGTCGAAGCGGTCGGCGATCAGATCCAGCGAGTCCCCCAGATCGACCGCGACGACACACGTCGGGTCGTAGACGTCGAGCGGCGGTTCGGTCGTTGTCGTGGTCGTCGACGTCGTGGTGCTCGTCGACGTCGTGGACGTGGTGGAGCTCGGCGACGCGGGGGCGGTCGGCGGCGTGGTGGTCGAGTCCGCCACGAGCGTCGTGATCGCCGCCGGCACCGACGCCACCGCATCCGTTGGCGTGGCGCTGCTCGCCGCCCGGCTGGTGCAGCCGGTCGTCACCAGCACCAGCCCGGTCATCCAGATTCTCGATCGCCGCGACATGACGTGACCGGACGGTACCGGCCGCCGGCGACTACACCCACGCAGGAGGCGGACCCGCGAGCCGCGACGTTCGAGGACGGCATCACATCGATACTTGCGGTGGACGGCCGTCACCAAACACCCCAGCACACAATGGTCGGGAAGGGGAGATTCGAACCCCCGACCCCCTGCTCCCAAAGCACGCTGGAGCCTGTTTTGATTGGTGTCGACTCATGCCGGATCGTGCCGAATAGTGCCAGCTAGCAGGTGTGATCCGCGGATGGGCTGACACGGCCCGGACGCCACCGGACGGGTCGGTGCAACCCGGATTGATACATTTCTGATACATCGCGAGGCACCGATGAGTGTTGGTGTCCATCTGAAACTGCCCGAGGCGGCCAGTGCGTGCCCAATGACGGCCGCTACGGAGTGTGGTCGGCGCGAAGGGAGGTTCTCGATGACGTAGCTCCCGGCTCCGGGGTTGGAGGCAGCCCCTCTGGGGGCGATGAGAGCATCAGCATCGTTCCGGAACGGTGAATCAGGATTCGGATGTGGGCCCCGGCTCTTCCAGTAGGTTGCTCGCGTGACCAGTCGGGAGCGAAGCGTTCTCGAACTCACTGACTGTGCCACTCGCCACCTCGAGGAGCACTGCTCGCCCTCGTCAGCGTTCGGGTGGCCCGACTACGACATCGACCCGGCCCCTGGGCGGTTCGTGCCAGGGGATCTCCTCGCGCCAGCTTGGTTGTCATATCCGATCCCGACGAAGTTTCTGCAGTCCATGTCTGCGAACGACGGCAACGCCTACCACCGTCTCCGGAAGGCGATTGCCGACGTGGTCGAGATCGCCGCTGCGGACGAATCCTTTCTCGAATTGGACGAAGTCGCACTGGCGACTGGTGGAGGTGAAGGGGCAACGCCTGGCTGGGTGGCCTTCTGGGACGCGTGGAACCGGGTCGGCGAGACGCCGGGACTGACGTCAGTGGCGCTCACGAAGATCCTCCACCGGAAGGTGCCGGAGTTGATCCCGATCCTGGATTCGCTCGTGAGCGGTTTCTACGGGATCAGCAACCACAGCAAGCGACGGGGCGTGCACACGATGGTTGCGCTGCATCGAGATCTCACCGCTCATCGTGCTCTCGTGGATGGCTGGGCGAGACAGTGGGCCCTTGAAGACGGACGACAGATGACCCTGCTCCGCGCCGCCGACATCGTGGTCTGGACTCACCAGTCCACCGGATGCCCTACTCCTTGAGCGGCGATACGGGACGTGTCGACGCCCTTGTCGACGCCTCAAGTCGGATGTACGCGCGGCAAGGGCCGATTGGACGCCTAGAAGTCTACGAGTCGTGAGCGGTCCGCGAGACGGTGTCGAGCAGATGACGTCGCAATGCGATCGCGAAGCTGATTGCGGTCGTGACCGTAGAAGTAGACGGCCGTTTCGCGGGGTCCTTCCCACCACGAGTGGAGTTCGGCGCCGATGGGCTTCGTCGAGCGCTCGAGGTCTTTGATGAGCACGTTGACGTCAGAGGTTGCGTAGACCTCGTCGTCGAGGTCGACACCGTTGAGGTAGAGGCCGACGCCGAGGGTGCGACCGAATGCAACGGCAGGGCGACCATCGATGCGGAGCTCGGATCCGCTGGGAGCGCCGCGTGCTTCCAGGGTGCTGACGACCAGGTCGACGTTGACGTCGGTGTTGGCGACGAGCCGCACCTCGATCTCGGCGCTCGTCGGCTCGCCGTCGGCGCCGAGTTCGGTCCCTCCGCCGACGACAGCACTTCCCGGAGCACCGCGTCGGAAGGCTCTCGACAGACGGTCCTCGTAACGCTGATGCCGATGCTTCGGCTGCAGTGGCTCGCGCAACACCAGGAACGCGTGCGCCACGGTGTCCGAGTCTCGACCACGCCCGTGCTCCCGTCGGAACATCGGAAGAACCTAGCCAGCGAGGGCACGTAGCCGGCAGCGAGGATGTGAGGGCTCGTTGATTTCGCCGTGATGGTTGGGTCAGCGTGTGGGTGGGTGTCCTGCCGGGTCTGACCCAAACCTTGCCGGCTGACGTCTTCGGACTGTCTTGAAAACGATCCGTCGGCCCGGCTCTGGACACCCACCCGACACCCGCCGGTCGGACGGGGTGACCTACTAGGAGCCTGTCCAAGAGGCCCATCGCTGTCCTGTCCGTCGTCCCGATCGGTGTGGTGTCACCTCCACCGAATCATCGACGAAGGAGATGACGATGACCATGCCATCACGAATCACCGCGCGGTGTCGACACCCACCTCGATGTTCATGTCGCCGCTGCGCTCGACGAACGCGGCGGCCTGCTCGGCGTCGAGATGTTCCCGACGACCGCTGCCGGGTACAGCGAGCTGTTGGCTGGCTGCAAGGGTTCGGTGACGTCGAGTTGGTCGGAGTCGAGGGCACCGGCTCCTACGGCGCCGGGCTGACCCGTTTCCTCCACGCCCACGACATTGCTGTGGTCGAGGTCGACCGGCCGAACCGGCAACGCCGCCGCCGTCGCGGCAAGAGCGATCCGCAAGACGCGATCAGCGCCGCACGCGCCGCCCAGTCCGGCGATTCGTGCGGGCTTGCGAAGACCCGAGACGGCAACGTCGAAGCCATGCGAGTGCTGCGTGTCGCACGTCTGCTCAGCTCGCAAAGTCACGGACCCAGGCGTTGAACCAGATGCGCTGCGTTGATCTCCACCGCGCCCGACGAGATCCGCAGCGAACTCCGCGACCTCAACGTCCATCGGCTCCTCGACCGCGCCGCCAGCTACCGGCCCGGGCAACGACACGACGTCAACGCGATCACCAAGTTCGCGCTTGCGCACCCTCGCTCGTCGGGCCGATCGCGCTCGAAGACCGAGATCGCCGAGATCGACAAGATCCTCACCGGGCTCGTGGCCGAGACCGCACCCGAGCTCGTCGCCATCAACGGCGTCGGCACCGACGTCGCCACCGCGCTACTCGTCGCTGCCGGCGACAACCCCGAACGGCTCCGCAGCGAAGCGACGTTCGCTCACCTCTGCGGCGTCGCCCCGATCGATGCCAGCAGCGGCAAACAAGAACGCCACCGGCTCAACCGCGGCGGCGACCGGCAAGCCAACTCGGCGCTCTGGCACATCGTCATCACCCGCATGGTCTGCGACCAACGAACCCGCGACTACATCGCCCGCCGCACTCGACGAAGGCCGCACCAAGAAAGAAGCCATCCGATGCCTCAAGCGCTACATCGCCCGCGAGATCTACCACCACCTCCCACGACACCAACTCGTCCTTGACAACCCCTAGGAGCATCGTTTGGTGACACTTCCGTCGGTGATCCGTGCAACTGGTGCCGCACTGCACCGCGGTGGTTCCGCCAGGTTTGGGATTCTGGGTGGAGCTATCGGGCGGTTCGCCTGCTCGATGTTCGAAATCGCCGGTCAGCGCGTGGGTTCCACCTGCTCGCGGGGCGTCCTTCTGATCGACCAGCTCCAATGACACGACTGCACACGGAGAGTTGTCGCACCCCCTACGTAGGTTGGTCAGTGTGATCGCGGCAGCCGACGAACCGACCGACGACCCCTCCGCGTGGAGGGACTTGGCGGATGAAGCCGCGGCTGCGGTACCTCCGGGCGATCCCTTCTTCGTTGCGGGTACTGCGCTTCCGGCGATGAAAGCGCGGCAAGGTCGGTTGAAGCGACGGATGCTCGCCGCGTGGCGACCGTCTAGGTGAGCTCATCGCGTCCGGCCTCTCCGCCGAGTTTGAGGGCGATCACTTGGTGTCGACGAACCTGCTGAGCGCCCAAGAGGTCGACGAGTTGCGAGGTCTTGCTCCGGAGGCAGAGGAAGCGGGTGTTCGCCGAGCTGACGGAAGCGTTCGACGAGTTGCGCTCGGCGTTGACTGGGCTCGATCCGCTCCTCACGACCGCTCAGATCTCGTTCAATCACACGGTCGGTGTCGCTGGGGTGTACCACGAGCCGACGAACGATCGGTCGGAGGTCTCGGTGGAGATCGTGGCGTCGTTGTTCGCCAGTCAACCAACGTCCGATCACGTCGAACAGGCGGACTCCGGAACGATCCAGCGGATCGAGGATCTGCTCGAGTCGATTCGCTGGCTACAGCCGCTCGTGTTGGTGATTCAGGCGTGGAACGACCCAGACGACCAAGACGGCTACCTCCGAATGGTCGGACGGATGCGCCTCAGTGCCGTCCGGGGCGAGGCGTACGCAAGCCACGGCCAGGACTTGGCGGTGGCAGTCCTGCGACCGCTCGACGCACGAACGCGCAGGGAGTTCGGGTTCACGATCGACGAATTCCTTGCGGTCGCGAATGCCGCCTACCACCTGGTCGTCGATCGCGTCAACGACCAAAGCGGCCGCATGGCGGCAGTCTTCGCTCGCGTCGCAGCTGCTTCGACTGGCGACCTCACCGAGGCGCAGAAGCTCGAACTGGGCTCCCAGGTCATGGGAGCGTTCGACGACTTGCCTCGGTCACTGGTCTTCACAGCTCCCGAGGTAGCGGCGCACGGCGACCTTGAGCCCGACGTTGCGTCCCGCGTTCTCGAACGGATGAGCCTCACGCCTGGCGAACTCGAACCCAGCGCCTACCGATCCGCACTCGACCTGTGCCCGTTCTGGCAGCGTCCGTTCCTGCGTTCGGGCGAGGAGTACGTGTTACCAGTCGCTGGTCACGCGCTCCGCTCACCGCTCGACGTGTTCGAGCAGCAACTGCTATCGGCCTCGAACACGTTCAGCAAGCACCGTGCCGAGGCTGTCGACCGACTCGCTCTCGGGTACCTGGCTGGCGCGTTGCCCGGGTGCGAGGTCTTTGGGCCCGGTGCCTACTACCACTTCGACGATGGTGACGGACCTCGGCGGTACGAGACCGACGGGATCGTGGTGTTCGAGGGTTGGGTTCTCGTCGTCGAAGGGAAGGCGAACACGTTCCGTCACCAGTCGCACCGCGGCGACCTAAGGCGGCTCGGTCGTGACATTGCCGACTCGCTCCGAGACGCCTGGAGCCAGTGCGCACGAGTACAGCGCTATCTGACGTCGGCTAGTGCCGCGTCAGGCAACGTTTGCGCGTTTCACGAGTTCACGTAGTGCTCGGTCGTGTGCGTTGCGGTTGCGCCAGATGATGTAGCGGCGGATCATCGAGGCCTGCTCGCGATGGGAGGGATGGTCGGTGCCGTCGAGGGCGAAGTAGCGCAGCGCTTGGAACTGGGCTTCGATCCGGTTCAGCCATGACGAGTAGGTCGGTGTGTAGGCGAGCTCGACGTTGTTCGCTGCCGCCCACTCGCCGACACGCGGTCGGTTCTTGGTGGACAGGTGCGGGCTGAAGTTGTCGAGCACGATCGCGATCCGCACCTCGGGCGGGTGCAGCGAGCGCAGGTAGCGGGCGAACGCCAAGAACGGGTGCGGTCCTTGCGTCTTGACGACGTGGCCGTAGAGCCGGTCGGTCGACAAGTCGTAGCCGGCCATCAGATGGCGCACACCGTGTGGGCGGGTGTAGGTCGCACGCCGCGGCGCCGGCGAGGCTGCGTCGGTCGCCCTTGCCGGCAGCGACCGGCGCCCATTGTTTGCCCGGATGGGGTTGCAGGTTGAGCGGCCCGAACTCGTCCATGCAGATCACCACCGTCGGATCATCCGGGCCAGGCGTGGCGGTGCCGTCGGCGATCGCGTAGAGCTCGAGGATCCGGTTCTTCTTCGCTTCGAAGTCCGGGTCGTTGGACTGTTTGAAGGTCTTGATCACTTGAAACGACACGCCCTCCTCGCGGAGCAGAGTGCGCAGGCCCTCATGGCTGATGTCGTCGACCACCCCCTCAGCGACCAAGAACTCCGCCAACTTCGACAGGCTCCAGGTCGAGAACGGCAGGCGATGATCCTGCGGACGAGACAACGCGATCTTCTTGATCTGCTGACGCTCGGGCAGCGTGAACTTCGCCGGTCGACCACCCGCGTACTTCGGTGCCAACGAGTCGAACCCGTCCGCGTTGAAGTTGTGGATCACCTCGCGGACCCGGTCCTCGGACGTGAACGCGATCCGAGCGATCGCCGGCACATCCATCGCCTGCGCCGACCACAACACGATCTGCGCTCGACGCCACCTGACCACCGACCCCGACCCTCGCCGCACGATCCCGAGCAACTTGTTCCCCTCGACCGGCGCAAGGTCACGAACCTGCACACGTTCAGCCATCCACCAAGTCTGCGCAGACCCCGAACCTCAAGTGGTGGACGCGACCCCACCAACGTTGCCGGTCACGGCACTAGCACCGTCACGTTTGAGAGTGAGCGAGCTGATCGCTCCTTCAGCGTCGAGGGTGCCGCGGCCGAGCGAGTGCTGTTCGTCAACCCGATGTTGCACACACTCGGTGTCTTCGCTTTCGAGCTTCCGCGCCTGCAGTCACTCGTGGAGTTTGAGTCGCCTGGCGTGCCGTGGCCGGCACTCATCACCGACCTTCGTGTGATCACCGAGCTCGCCGGTCCGGCAGAATTGCTGCATTACCTGCAGTGGCGCAGCCAACTGCCACTCGGTGACGGTATGCATGCTGTGGACGAACTCGACATCTTCGGGTCGTATCTGTTTGGTGGCGTCGGTGGCCCGAGCCCCGAGCCTGAATTGCTCGTCAACCTGGCCTCGTCGACGACCACGTTCGACCAGTACTACTTCGCAGTCGAGGCAGGCGAGAACCCGGACCCACCACGGCGCGTTCTTGGGGACTGGCTCGAGTCGGTGCTCGACGATCTTGCCGAGACCCGGCCGCGCCGCTGGCTCGACCAGTCGTTCACGATCCTCGACCTCACGCTGACGGACGCCGCGTGGGTCTCGTCGTTCGCTGACACACTTCGCCGCGGAACATCGCAGCTGGGCGCTGGTACGCGGGGCAGTTCGGCGAGCTTGTTGCGATCGCTCTGGCAGCCGGGGTCGAGTGGACCGAAGTGCTGCTTGAGGTGAGCCCGATCATCTCGCAGGGGGATAGCTGGTTTGTTGTCCGGCTTGAGAACGATGGACCGCGCTTTCTGAGCTGCGCCCGCAACCGCTGAGCAGAGGCGGGCGTCGGCCCAGTTCCAGATCGACGGCTCGGGACGCGGCGACGTAGGCATGGTTCCCGAATGCCCTTGACAATGCACAACGGCGTCGGGAAATCGCCCCCAAGTGCTGCGATCGGGGCGGAACCGGCAGGGCTGTCGTGTCACCCGCCGCCAGCACCCTGCGTGACGAGATGGCCGTGAGCGGGCAGCGTCTGCTGGCCGCCAGCGGGCAACCGATCGCCACAATGAGCCCGGCTCGAGTCCGAATCAGACCGCGATGAGATGCATCGTCCGCCGGTCCGCGAGCGGGGCGATGAGCTGCTCAGAAGATGCCGAGTTGCGGCGCGGCCACCAGCCTCTCGGCGGCTCCGAGGCAAGCTTCGGCGGTTTCGATGGCGTCTTGGACCTCGTCGGTGGCGACGGGGTCGTAGTTGCGTGGATCGGGATACTCGGCTTGGTTTCGGCGTCGGCGGAGTCGGTCGATGGACTTGAGTCCGCCGATGCCGGGGAACTGCGCGTTGATCGCTTCGATGATCACGATGTGGCCGCCGGCGGAGGTGGGGCGCAGACCCTGGTGGGCGAGGAGCGCGGTGGCGGTCTTGCGTGCCGCGTCGTAGGCGAGCGCGAACGCGCCCTTCGGGATCGTCAGCGGCTGTCGTCGACGCCGAGGTGACGTGACGTCGGGCCGACGCGATCAGTGCGGTGACCGTGTCCGCATCGGCGGGGACGCGTTCGAGGTGGCGTGCGTCGAGCAGCCGCTCGATGACTTCACTTCCCTTGTTCCACCGCGCCACGGGCCCGAGGATAGGGAAGCTCGACCATTGGCGAGGATCGAACTTGTTGGGTGAATCCGTCGGTGGCGGTCTTCCACGCGTTGGGGGTTCGCTGGGTGACGTTGACTTCGCGGCCGAGCCGTTGTTGGGCGCGCTGGGCGGCGTCGTAGATCTCGTCTCGGTCGGGTCGGCCGATGACGAGGACGTCGATGTCGTTCGGTGTCGGCCCCGACTTGCCTTCGTAGCGGGCGGCCCAGGAACCGAAGATGTAGAGCTGTTCGATCCCATCGACCTCGGCGAACTCCTCGCCGATCACGAGCGGTGGCCCGAACGACATCACTGCGAGTTGGGCGAGCGGCGGCAGGTAGGGGTTCGTCGCGTTGGCTGACAGCAACTTCGTGCGTCCGACCGTCGAAGCGGTGAGCAGGTCGGCTTCCTGGAGCCGGCGGATCTCCGTCGCGATCGTCTGATATGGCTCGCCCGTACGATCGGTGAGCTCGTCGATCGTCCACGTGCGTGACGGGTCGACGAGGATGAGCGCGAGCAACTCGCCCTGTAGCCGAGATCGGAAGATCGGCAGGAGCGGAGGGGCGGTGCGTCTCACGCCGACAGTATCGCCCTATATTCAAGCGATATCAACCTGAAATAGAGCGATAGTCTGGCACGGCGGCCACTGACCGATCGCTCGCCGGTGACGCTGGCGGCGCGGCCTGACACGGCCCGAACGCTGTCGGACGGGCTGGTACAACCCGGATTGGTCGCATCGACGACGTACGGCCAGTCGTCCGGACCGCCTGCACGAACGGCATCCGGACCTTGTCGCGGCCGGTCCGCGCGTTGCGCTCGAGGCGTCGAGATCCTCTATATCGGGTCGGGTTCGCGGACGAATTTCCCGCTTTGTGGTAACGGCGGCCCGTACTCAGGGGTGGGGGTTAGTCACGAAGGGGCGTTTCGGAAGGCATGACAGCAGTGAGATGACCAATTCACACGACACGAGCATCGAGAGAGCGGCGCCGGATCTGTTGACGATCGACGAGGCGGCGGCGGTGATGCGGGTCGGGCGGACCAAGGCCTACGAGCTCGCCCGCCGCTACGTCGACTCTGGCGGTGCCGACGGCCTGCCGGTTCGTCGCATCGGCAACCAGCTGCGAACTCCGCGGTTGCTGTTGGAGGACTGGCTGGGTGTACCGATCACATGGCCGATCCCACCCGCGGCCACCGTCGTCGAGCCAACTCCTCCACCGGTCCCAGTCGAGTCGCGATCCGCGACCCGGTCGCCGCACAACGCGTGACGCGGCCGCGCCGCGGCTGTTCTCCGCGTAGGGACCTTCGATGAGCTTCCCGATCGCGACCCAGCCCACAACCCGAATTGACAGACAAGTGCCCGCGGGGCGCGGGGGTGTCCCGTGTTGCGGGTGACGACGCTGTACACAGCGTCCGCTGCAGCGACTGCGGCCTACTACACGCGCTATCTGGCCGAGGCTCCGGGAGAGGTCCCGGGAGTGTGGACCGGCGACGAGGCGGCCGCACTCGGTCTGTCGGGAGAGGTGTCAGGCGAGGCGTTGGAGCTGCTGCTTGAAGGCCGTCACCCGACTACGGGATCGCAATTGGGTCGATCATTGGAGGATCGCTATCGCAGCGATGGTCGGGTGGTACGGGCGGTGGCGGGGTTCGATGCGACGTTCTCGGCACCGAAGTCGCTGTCGGTGTTGTGGGCGTTGACCGGCGACGATCGCCTGTTGGAGGCGCACGACGTCGCGGTCACCGCGGCGTTGGCACATGTGGAGCGCGCCGGATCGACGACACGGATACGTGTCAACACGGGCCGTCAGTTCGTCGACACAGGCGGGTTGACGATCGCGGCGTTTCGTCAGACGACATCTCGTGCTGATGATCCGCAGATCCACACCCATGCGGTGATCTCGGCCAAGGTGTCGACGGCGGATGGTCGTTGGTGGGCGTTGGACGCCCGGTACCTGAAACGCAAGCAGCGGATGATCGGCGGCATCTACCAGTCGGTGCTACGCGCCGAACTCTCCCACCAATTCGGGTTCGCCTGGGAGCCGGTCGTGAACGGCCAAGCCGAGATCGCCGGCACACCACCCGAGCTGCTTGAGGTGTTCTCGAAACGGACCGGCGAGGTGGAGGCCGCGCTCGAGCACAAGGTCGACGAGTTCCGGACCCGGCAGGGCCGAGATCCGACACATTGGGAACACGCCGCATTGACCCGCGAGGCGGCGGTCGACACCCGGACTCACAAGTCCGGGAACGGTGTCGCAGATCTACGGTCACGATGGCTGGACGAAGCCGCCGATTTCGGCTGGGACGCACCGGCACTCATCGACCAGCTAACAGCCGCCGGCCGCACCCAACCCGCTTGGCACCAGCCAACGGTTGACGAGGTGGTGGATGTGTTGTCGGCCGCAGGGTCGACCTGGACCCGGGCGGAGGTGATGCGCACGATCTGTGATCTCGTCCCGCCCGCGTCACAGATGTCAGGACACCGTTGGGCGCAGGCACTGGAGCGGGCCTGCGACAAGGTCCTCGAACACGGCATCAACCTCGACCCGCCCGTTACGACCACGGCGATGCGGCGGGGTGATGGCCGGTCGGTGTGGGTCGATCCGCTCGCCCCGCACCTCACCACTGAGCAGATCGTCGCGGAGGAGGAAGGGATCGTGGTGTGGGCGACCGACGCCCAGCTCGCCGACCCCGCCCCGTCGGCGTCGGTGGGAGTGGTCGGGTTGGATGTGTGCCAGGCCGACGCGGCGCGGGCGATCGCCGGTCACGATCGGCTGGTGGTCGTCGTCGGCCCCGCCGGTGCCGGCAAGACGACGATGCTCGAGCGCGCCGTCGCCGACCTCCGCACCCACGACCGCACAGTGCTCGGCGTCACCCCGACGGCGAAGGCGGCCCGTGTCTTGGAACGTGAGACACGGATGCGCTGCGACACCGTCGCCAAGCTCCTGTGGGAACACACCCGACCCGACCGCGGTCCGTCACCCGGCTACCAGCTCGGCCGTGGGGCGACGGTCATCGTGGATGAGGCGGGGATGATCGGCACCCACAGCCTGCACACCCTGATGCAACTCGCCGACACCCACGACTGGCGCCTGGCGCTGGTCGGTGACCCCCGCCAGCTCCAAGCCGTCGGACGCGGCGGCATGTTCAACGAACTCTGCGCAACGGCTCGCAGCGTCGAGCTCGAACACATCCACCGCTTCGTTCACCTGTGGGAGGCGGCGGCGTCGCTGAAGTTGCGACACGGCGACCCGTCCGGGTTGGACGCCTACTTCGACCACGGCCGGGTGATCGCCGGCACCCTGACCGAACACACCGCGGCGATCGCCACCGCATGGATCAGCCACCACACCAACAACGACACCGTCGCGATCACGACGTGTGCCAACGAACACGTCGACGCCATCAACTCAGCGATCCAGAACGCCCGCGTTGACGCCAGGCACCTCAACCCCAACCTGCGCGTCGGGATAGGCGGTGGTGAGCACGCCCATCCCGGTGATGTCGTCGCCACCCGCCGCAACGACCGCCACCTCCTCACCGACACCGGCGAGCCGGTCCGCAACCGCGAACTGTGGACCGTCACCGACACCCACCCCGACGGCGAAGTGACCGTGACCCACCTGTCCGGACACGGCACCGTCACCCTCCCAGCCGACTACGCGCGCCTACACGTTCGGCTCGGCTACGCGGCGACCGAGCACGGCAACCAGGCCGACACCGTCACCGCCAGCACCGAACTCGTCACCCCCGCCACGACACGCCGCGGCCTGTACGTCGGCGTCACCCGCGGACAACAAGACAACACGATCCGAGTCGTCACCGACACCCACGAACTCGACGAGGCCCGCGACGTCCTCGAAGCCGTCCTCGCCACCGACCGCGCCGACATCCCCGCCATCACCCAACGCCGCCAACTCGCCCACGCCGTCCCGCCGGCACCGACACTGCGACCGAGGTGTGCGATCCCGAACTGGTTCTACGACACCTACCACCAAGCCGCCGCACAGCTCGCCAACGCTCACGACGCGTTGGACGAGCTGCGCCGTGAGGATGCTCGCATCGCACGTCGCATCCGGGATCTCACGGACGACTTGAACCAGCTCCAACCTCGCTGCGCGCCCCACGACACCGCGATCGCAGCCGCTTACAACGATTTGAGCGAAGCCCACGAACGCCAGCGACAGGCCGAACGAGCCGTCACCGACAGCGGACCGCTCGGGCGCCGAGCGGCACGACGCCACCTCGCCGATACGACTGACGAACTTGCCACCGCCGAGACCGCCCTTGCAGAGCTCAGCCGTCAAGCCGCCCCGCTCCTCGACCGCCGCAACCAACTCCGCCACGAACGCGACCGCCTCCACCAACATGTCACAGTCGACCGACGACTCCTGCAGGCGCTCGACGACCGCGAGACGACCGTCGCAGTCACTCAGCAGACCGTCGATGCCCTTGACACCTGGAAACACTGGGCGACCGGTCACAACGTGTCTCCCGAGCGACTCGCCGACGCCGTCGATGCCCTCCACAACACCGATCGGGCCGATCACGTCGCGCTGGCCGCACCACTCGCCACATGGATGGACCAACACAACCTCACACCACAACGGCCGTACGTCGAGTTCGACGGCCCGCGGCTCGAACGACCCGGTATCGAGATCGACTTCTGATGACCACACCAGATGATCGCGATATGAGCTACCTCAAGCACAGCCCGACCCGCTGCACTTCGCCGCTTATCGCGCCCGCAGCGTGAAGCATGACCACCTGGCCACCACGAAACTGCTGCTCGAAGTAGGAGCGAGCGCGCCCTTACGTGCCGTGGACACTCGCGTTTCGTGGGCCGTGCCTCATGACTATGTCCACTTGGGCAAGAACTGACCGCGTGGCTGGGACGGGAGTTCGGTCTCCTCATCCGCTCTCAACAGTGGCTGAACCGCCGTGGATTCGCCCACCGGCGCGGAACGTCGCCACGACGCGTTCGGCGCTCGGCGCAGCGAGCACCTCGGAGAGCGGTGCGTCGAGCAGGCAGAGGTCGGCGACTGCACCGACGACGACCCGCCGAGCCGAGCCGCCCGGCGCCGCTAGTTCACCGAGGAACAGGGCGAGCGCCCGATGCGGCGCAACGGCCTCCGACGGGACAAGTTGCCGACCTCCCATGGTCGACCTGCACGTGGCAGCGACGATCGTGGACCACGGGTCGCCATCGGTGTACGGGCTGTCGGTGCTGCCCGCCACCGGCACGCCGCGATCGAGCAGACTGCGGCACGGGTACAGAAACGGTCGGTCCTCCAGGTCGACCTCGACCAGGTAGTCGTCGCCTCGCTCGAACACGAACCCGGGTTGCGTCACGACCGTGAGGTGACCGGCTGCCAACTTGGCTCCGAACTGGGGCGGGATCACGGCACCATGCTCGAGTCGATCGCCAGGGCCGAAGCCCGCGGCGTCCCACGCCGCCAGCGCGAGCGCCAGCGCCGCCCTCGTGACGCAATGCACGGCGACTGGACGACGACGGGCGTGGGCGAGTTCGATCCAACTGACGAGGTCGTCGAATGGCGGAGGTGTGTGGTCCTCGAGAACGACCTTCACGGGGCCGACCTCGAGCGGCTCGGGGAACCGCTCCGAGGCCAACGACGGGCTCCCAGTTACGGCGACCCGTTGCGGCAACGCACCGCCGCGTACCGCGTCGACGAGCGGACGCAGGTCGCCGATGCGGTCGTACGGTGTCGTGTCGGTGACGCCGGTGATCCCGAAGCCGGCCAGCCGTCTCCCGATAGTGCCGAGATCGGGCACGGCCTCGAACGGGAGCACGTCGCGCAGCCACCGGTCGAGGCGGAACAGCCGACCCGTCGGACGACCCGATCCGTCGCGGTCCACGCCCTCCGCCGGCCATGTCGAGGCGGCCCGTTCGATGACATCGAGTGCTGTCGAGTTGAGCACCCACATCGCACCGCCGCGGTGCTGAACTCGCAGTGGGCGATGCGGCACGATGGCGTCGAGGAGCTCGCGGTCGAGCAGTCCGGCAACCGACTCGTGGTAGCCCACGGCGCGGATCCACGCCCCTTCAGGATGGGATCGATCGGCTCGCCGCAGCGCGCCGGCCAGCGATGCCGCGTCGCGCACGGCGGGCGGACCGACATCGACCGACGTCATGGCCGCGGCCGTCGCCAGCAGGTGGATGTGATGATCGTGCAAACCGGGGATCAGTGCACCGCCGCGTCCCTCGACGTGCTCGGTCGCCGCCACTTCACCGCCGTGCCCGACGGCGGTGATGTGACCCCGCGAGACCACGACGTCGACCACCTGACCCTCGACCTCGACGTCAGTGATGAGCACATCGGCCGTCATCGAAGCCCGATCTCGTCCAGTACGCGCTGAGTGTCAGCTCCCATCACAGGAGCGGGATGCGCCACTGCGGGAGCGCGGGGGGCCGTCGCGAACGTGCCCGCCGGCACGGGCACCGTCGGTCCCGCCATGTCTGCGGCGACCGCTGACATGGCGACGTCCAGGTGCCAGCGCCCGCCCGCGGCCAGGGCGCTCAGCACCGCCGCGGCCGCGGTGAGACCGCTGATCGGATCGGCGACCGCGTCGCAGCAGAGGTACGGATCCGGCCCATCCCACACGACGAGACCGCCGGCCACGGCAGCGTCATCGCCGAAGCCGATGCGACTGGCGGCTTCACCGCGGTAGCCGTGGCCGGTGATGGAGACCCACGCTCGCGGCCCGCTGGCGATGAGTTGCAGCGGATCGATCCCGAGCTGGGCCAGGGCACGTGGCCGCGACGCCTCGATCACCACGTCGGCGTTCTCAAGCAGCCATGCAGCACCCGGTTCCGGCACGCGTGCGCAGGTCGAGCGCGACACTGCGCTCCCGCGTTCATCCGGTCGAAGAACGCCGCCGATCCGCTCCGGCGCCGTCGGGCCGCTGTGTCGACTCGACCTTAACAACCCGAAACCCGCACTCGGCCAGCAGCGCACCGCACAGTGGGCCCGCCCACAACGAACTGAGATCGACAACAACCGTGTCGTCGGCAGCACGTGGCCGGGCAGCCGGGCCGTCGACCGGCGTGGGATGGCACGACAAACCCACGAACGGTGGCGGAGATCACGAAGCGGCGCTCGCCGCTCCCGGCCTCCGGGAGCATAGCGATCGGCAGGCCGACCAGAACGCCGCGCTGGACGGGCGCGCCCGCGCGCTTCGACGCGACCAACCACGCGATGGCGTCCCACGCGTTGTCGTCGATCTCCGATTCGAGCCACGCAGGGACCAGATCGACATCGTCCGGGCG
>CAVZOP010000010.1:0-169116 GCA_963776935.1 Ilumatobacteraceae bacterium
CGCGGTGGGCACGGTGACCGTCCGGGTCACCGAGTCGGACCAACGCCCGTGGGCACTCACGCTGCGGATCCCGAACTGGGCGACCGGCGCCGAGGTGACCGACCCGAGCGGCGCGCGGCGCGCCACCGGACCCGGCAGCGTCGTCGTCGAGTGGCCGTTCGCCGTCGGCGACGAGGTGACGCTCAGCATCCCGGTCACACCTCGCTGGACGATGCCCGACCCGAGGATCGATGCGGTCCGCGGGTGCGTGGCGGTCGAGCGCGGGCCGATCGTGATGTGCGCCGAGTCGGTCGACTTGCCGGCAGGGCGTCACGTCGACGTGCTCCGCGTCGATCCGTCGGTCCCACCGCGGGACGAGAACGACACGGTGGTGGTGTCCGCCAGATTCGTCGACGTCGGCGACCAGCCGTGGCCGTACAGCGACGAATCGGACACCGGACCCGGCGCGACCGAATCGGGGTCGGCCGACATCGCCTTGACGCCATACCACGAATGGGCCAACCGCGGGCCGTCGACCATGCGCGTATGGATCCCGACCGCGAACGCCTAGAGAGGATGCTCCGCACGATGAGCTCGCCCGAGCGCTACGTGATCGGCATCGACTACGGCACCCTGTCAGGGCGGGCGCGTGGTCGTGCGGGTCAGTGATGGCGAGGAGCTCTCGACGCGGTGCACGAGTACCGCCACGGTGTGCTCGAGCGAAGCCTCGACGTCGGCGAGACGACGGGCGCATCGCTCCCGCCGGACTGGGCGCTGCAGGTGCCCCACGACTACGTCGAGGTGCTCCAGGTCGCGGTACCGGCAGCGGTGCGAGACAGCGGGATCGACCCGCGCGACGTGATCGGGATCGGGACCGACTTCACCGCCTGCACCGTGCTGCCCGTCCTCGCCGACGGCACGCCGCTGTGCGAGGTGCCGGAGTTGGCCGATCGGCCGCACGCGTACGTCAAGCTCTGGAAGCACCATTCGGCCCAGCCCCACGCCGACCGGATCAACGCCCTCGCTGCCGAGCGCCTCGAACCGTGGCTGGCGCGCTACGGCGGCAGGATCTCGTCGGAGTGGGAGTTCGCCAAGGGTCTGCAACTCTTGGAGGAGGATCCCGACATCTACGGGCGCACCGCGCACTGGATCGAGGCCGCCGACTGGATCGTGTGGCAACTCACCGGCGTCTACGTCCGCAACGCGTGCACGGCCGGGTACAAGGCGATCCGCCAGGACGGCGTGTACCCGTCCCCGCGTTCCTCGCGGCACTGAACCCGGCGTTCGCCAGCTTCGTCGTCGACAAGATCGAGCGACCGATCGCACAACTCGGCGCCCGCGTCGGCTCGCTGACCGCGACGGCTGCTCGGTGGACGGGGCTCCCCGAAGGCATCGCGGTCTGTGCCGGCAACGTCGACGCCCATGTGACCGCGGCGGCCGCGCGGGCGATCGAGCCCGGCCAGATGGTGGCGATCATGGGCACGTCGACGTGCCACGTCATGAGCTCCGACGTGTTGCGCGAGGTGCCCGGGATGTGCGGCGTGGTCGAGGGCGGCATCGTCCCTGGACTGTGGGGATACGAGGCAGGTCAGAGCGGGGTCGGCGACATCTTCGCCTGGTACGCCGACAACCAGGTCCCGGTGAGCTACGCGCATGCCGCGGCGGCGGCCGGCCGGAACGTGCACGACTACCTCGCCGACCTGGCCGAGGCGGTCCCCGTCGGAGGGCATGGGCTGGTGGCACTCGACTGGCACAGCGGGAACCGCTCGGTGCTCGTCGACCACGAACTGTCCGGTGTCGTCGTCGGCCTCAACCTCGCCACCAAACCGGAGGAGGTGTACCTGGCCCTGCTCGAGGCGACGGCGTTCGGAGCCCGCAAGATCGTCGAGTCGTTCGAGGATGCCGGGGTCCCCGTCACCGAGTTCATCGTGGCCGGCGGACTGCTCAAGAACCGGTTCCTGATGCAGCTCTACGCCGACGTCCTCCGCCGGCCGATCGACATCGTCGGGTCCGACCAGGGCCCGGCGCTCGGATCGGCGATCCACGCCGCGGTCGCGGCCGGCGCGTATCCCGACATCCGCGCCGCGGCACACGCGATGGGCAGCGTCGATCGCGCCGTGTACCGCCCCGATGAGCGTCGCGCCGCGGTCTACGACCGGCTCTACGCGGAGTACTCGGTGCTACACGACTACTTCGGGCGGGGCACGAACGACGTCATGCACCGGCTGCGGGCGATCAAGCGGGATGCCTGGCGATGAACGGGCGGGCGACGGCCGACGCCGTCGACGATCTCCGGCGAACGGTGTGCGCGTTGCACAGCGAGCTGATCCGTTGGGGACTCGTGACGTGGACGAGCGGCAACGTGAGCGGTCGCGTTCCGGGCGCTGACCGCGTCGTCATCAAGCCGAGTGGGATCGCGTACGACGACCTCACGCCCGAGATGATGGTCGTCACCGACCTGCACGGGCGGCCGGTGGCCGGCGACCTCGTCCCCTCCTCGGACACGTTCTCGCACGCCTACATCTACCGCGAGATGCCCGACGTCAACGGGATCGTCCACACCCACAGCACGTTCGCGACGGCGTGGGCGGCCCGTCACGAGGCGATCCCATGCGTGCTCACGGCGATGGCCGACGAGTTCGGCGGCGAGATCCCCGTGGCTCCGTTCGCCACGATCGGCGACGAGGAGATCGGGCGCGCCGTCGTGTCGACGCTCCGCGGCCATCGGTCGCCGGCGGTGCTGTTGGGCGGTCACGGAGTCTTCACCATCGGCGACAGCGCGAGGGCAGCCGTGAAGGCGGCCGTGATGTGTGAGGACGTCGCCCGCACGATCCACCACGCCCGCACGCTCGGCGATCCGGTCGCACTCGATCGGGCCGACATCGACAGCCTGTACGAGCGGTACCAGAACGCCTACGGGCAGAAGTGATGAGGTCGGCCGACATGACCACGCACGACACTCGCCAGATCTGGTTCCTCACCGGGAGTCAGCACATGTACGGCGACGAGACGTTGCGGCAGGTCGCCGATCAATCCGAGGGAATCGTGCGCCAGCTCAACCTGGGCGGCCAGATTCCGTTGACCGTGGAGTTCCAGCCGGTGCTCACGGAATCGGTGGCGATCCATCGCAAGATCCTCGAGCTCAACGCCGATCCACGCTGCGTCGGTGTCATCACCTGGATGCACACGTTCTCCCCCGCCAAGATGTGGATCAACGGCCTCGGCGCACTGCAGAAGCCGATGTTGCACCTCCACACCCAGTCGAACGTCGAGCTCCCGTGGGCGGAGATCGACATGGACTTCATGAACCTCAACCAGGCCGCCCACGGTGACCGGGAGTTCGCCCATGTGCTGACCCGTATCGGCGCACCGCGCAAGACGGTGGCCGGTCACGTATCGGATCCGCTGGTGTCGTCACGGATCGCGGCGTGGGTACGTGCGGCACGCGGACTCGCGGAGGTGCGGTCACTCAAGCTCGCCCGCTTCGGCGACAACATGCGCGACGTCGCGGTGACGGAAGGCGACAAGGTCGAAGCCCAACTGCGATTCGGCGTGTCGGTGAACACCTACGGCGTGAACGATCTCGTCGCCGCCGTCGATGCAGCTGCCGACGCCGACGTCGACACCCTCGTCGCCGAGTACGAGGACATGTACGACGTCGTGCCCGAACTGCGCCGCAACGGCGACCGGCATGCATCGCTCCGTGACGGAGCGCGCATCGAGCTCGGCCTGCGAACGTTCCTCGACGGCGGTGGGTTTCGGGCGTTCACCACCAACTTCGAGGACTTGGGTGGACTCCGTCAGCTTCCAGGACTCGCCGTGCAACGACTCATGTCCGACGGCTACGGCTTCGGCGCCGAGGGCGACTGGAAGACCTCGGTGATGCTGCGGACGCTGAAGGTCGTCGCCGACGGGCTGGCGGGCGGCACGTCGTTCATGGAGGACTACACATACGACCTGGCGCCCGGCAACGAGCGGATCCTCGGTGCGCACATGCTCGAGATCTGCCCGTCGATCGCCTCGGCGCGACCGACGCTCGAGATCCATCCGCTGTCCATCGGCAACCGCGACGACCCGGTGCGTCTGAAGTTCACCGCGATGCCGGGCCCGGCCGTGGTGCTCGGGCTCGCCGACCTGGGTGACCGGTTCCGACTGGTCGCCAACGAGATCGACGTCGTCGAGCCGACCGCGGCGTTGCCGCGACTTCCCGTCGCGTGCGCGGTGTGGAAGCCGAAGCCGAACCTGCGAACCTCCACCGAGTCGTGGCTGGCCGCCGGCGGACCGCACCACACCGTGCTGTCGTCGGCGATCGGGACCGAGGAGCTGGAGGACTTCGCCCAGATGGCACAGACCGAGCTCGTCGTGATCGACGCCGCGACCACGACCCGGAGCTTCGCCAACGAGCTGCGTTGGAGCCAGGCCTACTACCGCCTCGCCCAAGGATTCTGAGCACCGAACGCGCTCTGCGCGACCGGTGACGCTTCAACTCGGCCGATCCGACCGGTGCTCGGTCGGTTGTGGGGTCACGCTCAACACCTGGACCTCGTCGGGGGTTTCGAACCGGTGCCACGTGCCTTGTGGAACCACGACGAGGTCACCAGCACGCAGGTGGCTCGACGCTTCATCGTCCCCAGCGAGGAACGTGATGGTCGTCTCGCCGCCGATGACCATCACGATCTCGTCACCGACCGAGTGGCGTTCCCACTCGCTCTTGCCGGCCCAACGGCCGACGAAGATCGCACCGTCGCGGTAGGCGCACAGCCGGGCAAACGCGTCCGCCGATTCCTCGTCCGTCGTCGTCGGCGTCCGATTCGGCAGGAATGTCAGGTCCTCGATCGCCGTGTGGATCGCGAACGGCATCGGGCGGGTCTCGGCCATCGGTGCAGCATCGTGGGTGACGCGTCGGCGGTCAACTCGACGAAGACTCGATCAGCGAGCCGGACATACTGGCGTGGCGATGACGAATCACGTGACGATCCGCCCGGTCGCGCTGCCTGTGGCGCGGAGGTCGCCGGCATCGATCTGCGCGACCCGTCGAACGAGACGATGGCGGTGATGACTCGAGCGGTCGCCGACCACGCGGTGCTGTTCGTGCGCGACCAGCACCTGACAACCGAGCAGCAGGTCGAGCTGACTCGGCGATTCGGGACCATCCTGCGTGTGCCGTACATCAGCCACCTCGCCGAGCACCCGGATGTCGTCGCGGTACTGAAGGAAGCGGACGAGCGCAACATCGCCACGTTCGGCGGCACCTGGCATTCCGACTTCTCGTTCCTCGACGAGCCGCCGAGCTTGACGCTGCTCTACGCGCTGGAACTGCCTGACGTCGGAGGCGACACGCTGTGGTCCAGTCAGTACGCGGCCTACGAGACGCTCTCGACAGGGATGCGACGCCTGCTCGACCCGCTGCACGCCATTCACACCGCCTGGCCACACGGGACGAAGGGACCGGACGTCTCGGCCGCCGTCAGTCGATCCGTCGTCATGACCCGCAACGACCCGTCCGCCGACCGCGAGGTCGTTCATCCGGTGGTCCGCCGGCGAACCCCCAGTCGGCCCAACCATCGAAGCTGCTCTGCCCTGAACCTCGGCGCTGGCGGACCCTGTTGCCGGTCGGCGTGGGTCAGGGTTGTGCGAAGGCCCAGTCGAGCAACTTCGTCGCGCCGTCGAAGCGCGCCTGGTTCGTCGACGCCCCGAGGACGGCGACGATCATCGTCCGCCCGTCGCGCTCGGCGACGGCGATGACGCACGATCCGGCCTCGGTCGTGCTGCCCGTCTTGGCACCGATCACGCCCGGATAGGTGCTCAGGAGCTGATTCGTGTTCGGGAACGTCTGGCCGTGCAACTCAGCGGTCGGCTGGGCGGCTGCGGCTCGGAACGCCTGGTCGTTCATCAACTCGGCGGTCAGCGTCACCATGTCCCGCGCGGTCGAGACGGCGCCGGACACGTCGAGCCCGGTCGGGTTGACGGCGTGCGTACCGGCGAGGCCAAGGTCGGCGGCGGCGGAGTTCATCCGTTCGACGAACACCGACTCGTCGCCGCCACCGATGTCGCCGGCGAGGGCTCGCGCGGCATCGTTGGCGCTGGCGATCATCATCGCCCGGAACAGCACATCCCGCCGTATCCGCTCACCTTCGTACAGCCCGACGATCGACTCCTCGGGATCGAACTGCATCGCGGGAACGGTGACGATCCGCTCCGGCTCGCCCGCCTGCAGCACAACACGCGCGGTGAGGAGCTTCATCAGGCTGGCGACCGAGCGTTGCGTGTCAGCGTTGGCCTCGGCCAACCAGCGGCCGGAGGAACGGTCGAAGACGGCGTAGGCGGCGGCATCGACCGCCGGCAGCGCCGACGGGTCCACGGACGTCGGTGTCGGTGTTGGCGTTGGCGGGGTCGGCGCGACCGTGGTCGGCGGCAACGGCGGTTCGGTGCTCGCCGGCGTCGTGGTGGGTGCCGTCGTGGTTGCCGGCGTCACCTGTACCGCAGTCGTCGCCACGACCGTCGTGACAGCCGGCGGGGCGATGGGAACCAGCGATGAATCCCGCGCGCCATCGTTGGTGGTGCTGCACGCGGCCAGCGCCAGAGCCACCACCAGGAATATCCGCCACGATCGGCCACCGGCGCGGTTCGAGCGGGAGGGCGGCTCAATCACGGTCAGTACACATCCAGGCGCCGGTCGATGTCGCCCCGCGACCGCGAAGGCTACCGGCCGGCCCGAATCTGCGACCGCGGGTTACGCCGGGGGTCGACGCACTGCGGGGGCGTCCCGAAGGCGAGCATGCAATCGGTCCCGCAGCTCCTCGGCCGGGTACTCGGTCCACTCGCGGGACCGGTGGCGATTGACCGCGACGACGCCGACCGCGGCGGCGCCGACGAGCCCGGCGAGACCAACCAACTTCCACCAACGCACGCACCTACAGTACGCCCGGTGAGCGTGACCCGGATCGGTCTCGACGAGGCGGCGTCGATCACGCGCAGCGGTGACATCTGGCTGTTCACCGGGCGCAAGCTGGCCGATCGGGCGATCCGGGCGGCGACGAACAGCCCTGTGAATCACGTCGGCGTCGTCCTGGCGATCGACGACTTGCCACCGCTGTTGTGGCACGCCGAGCTCGGACAATCGTCCATCGACGTGTGGACCGGCAAGCGCCAGCGCGGCGCCCAGCTGCACCGGCTCACCGAGGCGGCGAGCACGTGGGTGAACAAGTACGGCCAGCGGGCGTACTTCCGTCAGCTCGACCCGATCGCCACGCCGGACATGGAGAACTCGGCGCTCGCCGTCGTCGCCGAGCTGAGCGGGACGCGCTTTCCGACGACGTTGCGCCTGATGTCGCGTTGGATTCGAGGGCGCGCCCGCCGGGCGGTGTCGCTCGAGGACATCTACTGCGCCGAAGTCGTCGCCCTGACCTACCAACGGATGGGATTGCTCGACCGAGAACGGCCGGTGAACTGGTACGACCCGGGGAAGTTCTGGAGCGGCGATCGACTGGAACTCGTCGGCGGAGCGACGCTCGGACCGGAGATCGCCGTCGACGTCCCGCTCCCGACCCCGTAGCCGACCGAGCTCGTCGATCGACCGCACACACCGAACAGGGCCAGGTCAGAGCCCTGCTACCCTCGCCACCTCCGCCCGGACACGTCCCGTTCGCGAGCGGATGAGGTCCCTGCCGAGCTCGGCACGGCCGACAGAGGAGGAACGCATCGTGAGAAGGCTCACCGTGGCGCTCGCCATGACGCTCGCGTTGTTCACCGTCGCAGTTGCGCCGGTTGCGTTTGCCGGGAAGGGCACGGGCTACCCCGTCTCGTCACTCGAGTTGTCGCTCGCATCACGCGGCATCGAGATCCCGGCGACCGTCGTGATGCCCGTCGGCAAGAAGCACGAGCGGTTCCCGCTCGTGGTCATCCATCACGGGCACGGCGGCGGTCGCAACGAGAACGGCGGGCTCGCGCGCGTGGCCGATGCGTTGGCGAAGGCCGGCATCGGGAGCATCCGGTTCGACTTCGCAGGCGCCGGTGAGAGCACTGAGCCGTTCACCAAGCTGACCTACACCACGATGCTGGCCGATTCCAACGCGGCCCTGACGTGGGCCGTGCGCAACCTTCCCGTCGACAAGGATCGAATCGGCGGCTTCGGCTACAGCGAGGGATCCGCCGTGGTCGCGATGCAGGCGGGACACCCGTTCACCCCGTACAAGGCCGTGGCGCTCCTGGGGCCAGTCGCCGATCCGACCGAGGTCTTCGAGGGCTTCTTCGGTGCCGCCCAGTTCCAGGCGTACTACGCCGAGGCGCAACAGAACGGCTTCGCCGTCGTCACGACGCCGTTCGGTCAGGTTCAGCACACCAGCCTCGAGTGGTTCCAGGAGACGCTCGCCGCCGACCCCGCTGGCGACATCTCCTACTTCAACGGGCGCGTCCAGCTGATCTGGGGAGAGAACGAGCAGATCATCCCATTCAGCCAGGTCGAGGCGTTCCAGGCGGCGACCGCTGGGTCGGCGAAGCGCACGACGCTGGTCACCATCCCCGACGCCGACCACGGGTACGGGTTCTACTCCGACCAGCCCGACGTCGACGCGGCGCTCCACGGCGCCCTCGTCGACTTCTTCCGCAAGGCGCTCCGCTGACCATCGCGGAGCAGGCGCTCGTTACGACACCCGACGATCGCGGCCCGCCCAGTACGGCTCGCGAAGGTCCTTCTTGAGGATCTTGCCGCTCGGGTTGCGCGGCAACGCGTCGATCCAGTCGACACTGGTCGGGCACTTGAACCGCGCCAGCCGCTCCCGGCAGTAGTCGATCAACTCCTGCTCGCTCAGGTCGCTGCCGGCGACGCGCACGACGATCGCCTTCCCCGTCTCTCCCCAGGTGTCGTGCGGCACGCCGATGACGGCGCAGTCGGCGACGGCCGGATGCCCCATCAACACGTTCTCGACCTCGGCCGGGTACACGTTCTCGCCGCCCGACACGATCATGTCCTTCACGCGGTCGTGGATGTACAGGTAGCCGTCGTCATCCACGTACCCGGCGTCGCCCGTTCGCAGCCAGCCCTCGGGCGTGATCGCCTTTGCCGTCTCCTCAGGGAGGTTCCAGTAGCCCTTCATCACCTGCCGTGTGCGAACCCAGATCTCGCCGACCTCGCCGGTCGGAACATCGATCGCGGTGTCCGTCGTGGCGTCCACATCGACGATTCGCAGTTCGACACCCGGCCCGGCCACGCCGCACGAACGCAGGCGGTGCGTGTTCGGGCCGTTCAGGTCGTGGTCCTCGGGCGGCAGGTTGACGACCGTGCCGGTCGACTCGGTCATCCCATACGCCTGCCAGAACTTGCACTTGAAGACCTCGATGCTCCGCGCCAGTACGTCGTCGCTGATCGGCGATGCGCCGTACACCATGACCTGCAGGCTCGAGAAGTCGGCGTCTTCGACGCCCGGCACCATCAGCATGAACTGGAGCGCGACCGGCACCAGGAACGCGTGGGTGATCCCGTACTGACCGAACATCCCGACCAACGCCGTCGGGTCGAGCTCGCGCACGATGACGCTGGTGCAGCCGTCGTACATGCCGGCGGTCGCCCACCCGCCGCCACCGATGTGGAACAGCGGCATCGCCACGAGATTGACGGCGTCGGGTGAGAGCTCCCAGAGTTCCCTGGCGGCCGGCAGCAATCCGAAGAAGTTGCTGTTGGAGAGCATCACTCCCTTCGGGCGCCCGGTGGTGCCCGACGAGTAGAGCTGGAACGCCACGTCGTCGAGCGCGCTCGTCGCGCCCGGATCCACAGCCGGGTAGCGAGCCACCCAGTCGGCGTACGACTCGTGCTGCTCGTGGCCACCGATCACGACGATCGTGTCGACGCTCGACAGATTGGCGGCGATGCTGTCGAGGAGCGGCACGAAGTCGGGACCGACCACGAACACCCTCGCCGCCGAGTCGTTGACGATGTACTCGACCTCCGGCCCGGCGAGGCGCCAGTTGACGTCGACGCATACGGCGTTCAGCAGCGCCGCGCCGAAGAACACCTCGAAATGCTCGATGCCGTTCTTGTCGAGGAATGCCACTCGATCCTGTGACCCGACCCCGACGTCCTGCAGGGCCTGTGCGACGCGACAGGAACGCTCGTACAGCTCCGCCCAGGTCAGGGTTCGATCACTCTGGATGATGGCGGTGTGGTCGGCGCGGTCGCCGCCGTGGACACGCACGATCTCGGCGAGTGAGGTGATCTCCGGCATGGGCGCCGACGGTAGTCACGTTCAGAGGTGCTCGGCGTCGTGGAAGGCGCCCTTGGCCGCGATCGGCACCCTCTCCGGCTCGACGAGCCCCGCGCCGACCGGTGATCGACCGATGATCTGCCCGGCCCGCAGCACGGTGACGGGACCCTGTTCGCTGACCACGACCAGGATCGCGGTCGGATCGTCGAAGCTGTAGCGGCGCGCCGAGGTGTGGCGGGTACCACGGAACGGGTTGACCTCCGATTCCGACGCCGGACTCGCGACGAGGAGCACGCCGAGCTGACGCAACGTGCCCGACCTGTCGAACACCGCCGCACCGTCGATCTGGCTGAGCACATGGCGCAGTGGTCCGAGGTCGGACGGACGATCGATGCGCAGCGGCGGCGGCGTCCGGAGCCGTTGCTCGAACGCCGGGGATTCGGGGTCGGCGGGTCGGTAGACGATGATCGTGCCGACACCTCGTGCGCCCAGGTCGTGCACCGCGAAGCGCAAGAACCGGTCGAGTGTCAGCGTGTCGTCCGAGTCGAGCCCGCAACTGGCCCGCTTCAACCACGCCCCGATCGGCGGCTCGCGATGCCAGCCCACGCCATCCCATCTGGCGACGCCGAACTCCTCACCGACGAGGCGGACGAGCCCACTCGGATGACGCTGCACGATCGTCGCCCCGGTCGCTTCGGCAAGGATGACCAGATCGCGCTCTGACCCCGCCGGCCGGTCGAACACGACGAGCGCCTTGATGCCGTCGATCGTGCGGATCGTCCAGCTCGACACGCCGTCGGCGTATCTGCGCACGTCGTCGTCGGCGCGCTCGCTCGCCTCGCTGATGAAGAACTCGAGCCCGGTCGGCTCGTTCCACTCCGCGACCGGCCGCGTCGGGTGCACCAACGACCCGTAGCTCGGCACGCGCAACTCGTGACGCGGCGGCCGCAACGCATAGTCGAGCTCGTCGACCATCGCCTCGGGCGAGGACGTCGACTCGATCACCCCGAGTCGCTCGTCGAGCAGCTCCTCGGTCAGACGCCGCAACCGCCCGGCGGTCAACACTCGCGGACTGTCCATCCCCTCCGAGCCTACGGGTGACGGGCGCAACCACGAACGTGTCGTTGGCTACGGTTCGAACGTGGAGGTGATCCGCCCCCCGGACCAGCCGAGCACCACGTTGACGCTGTCGTCGCCGGAGGGTCGGATGCTCGTGACCGCCCTCGTGCTCGGGTCGTCGGCGACGTTCCTGTACGCGTCGGTCGTCAACGTGGCGCTCCCGGCCATCGGCGACGACCTCGACGTCGGCCTCACCGGGCTGCAGTGGATCGTCAACGGTTACCTCGTGGCGATGGCCGCGCTGATCCTCGTCGGCGGGTCCGCCGGCGACGTGCTCGGGCGCCGACGGGTCTACGTGGCGAGCTGCGCGGTGCTCATCGTCGGCTCGGTGATCTGCTTCGCGGCACCGACGGTCGGCGTGCTCGTCGCCGGTCGCTTGGTCCAAGGCGTCGGCGCTGCCGGAGTGACGCCGATCAGCCTCGCCCTCGTCGACTCCAGCTTCGCCGAGGACGAGCGCGGCAGGGCGATCGGCTTGTGGGCGAGCGGCTCGGCGATCACGACGGCCGGTGGTCCGTTCATCGGTGGCGTCCTCGTCGACTCGCTCGGGTGGCGATGGGTGTTCGCGCTCGCCCTCCCGCTGTTGGTCGTCTCGGCCATCATCGTCGCCCGCCTGGTTCCCGATGCGGACACCCCGTCGGAGACCGCCCGCCGGTTCGACCCGGCCGGTGGCGTCATCGGTGTCGTCGCCATCGGCGGGACGGTCGTCGCCCTCACCGAGGGCTTGCGTGGCGGGTGGGGTGAACCGGTCGTCATCGTGTCGGGGGTTCTGGCGGTGGTCGCGATCGGCGTCTTCGTGCCGGTCGAGCAGCGGCGTGAGGATCCGATGGTGCCGATGCGCCTGTTCAGGTCGCGGCAGTTCTCCGGCGCCAACGCGGCAACGGCGCTCGTGTACTTCGCGATCAACGGCGGGTTCTTCTTCACCGCGGTCGCGTTCCAGACGATCGTGGGATTCAGTCCGGCGGTGGCGGGCGCGGCGCTGGTGCCGGCCAACGTGGTGATGATCGTCGGATCACCGATCGTCGGCCGGCTGTCGCAGCGCGTCAGCCCGCGTTGGCTGGTCTCCGGTGGCGCCGTCGTGCTCGGGCTCGGGTTCGCGCTGCTGGCCCCGGTCGGCAGCGGCGCCGACTACCTGACCGAGATCCTTCCCGCGGCGATCGTGCTCGGCGTCGGCTTCGCACTCATGGTCCCGCCGTTGACCGCGTCGGTACTGGCAGCCACCGACGAGCGCGACGTCGGAGTCGGCGCGGCCGTCAACAACGCCGTCGCCCGGACGGCCGGGCTACTGGCGACGGCCCTGCTGCCGGGTCTTGTCGGCGCACCCGCCGATACGTCGAGCGACGAGTTCGTCGACGCCTATCAACGGGCGCTGATCGTCGTCGCCGTGTTCTGCGTCGCCGGCGCGGCCGTCGCCGCGGCCACCATCGGCCGCTCGGTCGGCACGTACACCGCCCAGAGCCCATCGCCGCTCGCCGGTTGCTCACAGGTGAGCGTGCCGGTGGGTGCAACGGCTGCACAGGGTTCGTCGGCCTGACCGGTGGCCGCCGAGATCGTTTGGTACCAAATGAGTTACAGTCGGGACATGTCGGGACCACCATCCGGGACTCGTCGATGACCGGGCCGGCGCCGCCCGTCGACGGGATCTGGGACCTCGGCCCCGCCGACGCCGACATCGTCGACCCCGATACGTACACGGCCGGCGTCCCCCACGCGACGTTCCTGCGGCTGCGCCGCGAGGATCCCGTCAGTTGGTGGGACGAACCGGGTGGGCGCGGGTTCTGGGCCGTCACGAGGCACGCCGACCTGCTCCACGTCAGCCGCAACGTCGACACGTTCTCGTCGGCGCAGGGCGTGACGCTCGAGGAGATGGATCCGGCGGACTTCGCCGCCCGGCGCAACATGCTCGAGTACGACCCGCCTGAACACACCCGCTACCGCCGGTTGGTCTCCAAGCCGTTCAGCCGCCGCGAGGTGTACGCCTACGAGGGCGCGATACGCCTGCTGGCGCAGTCCGTGCTCGACGAGGCGCTGCCGCCTGGGGGCGTCGCTCGGCTCGACTTCGTGGAGTCGATCGCCAAGCAGCTGCCGATGCGGATGCTCGGCCGCCTGCTCGGCGTTCCCGATACCGACGGTCCGTGGTTGGTCGAGCGCGGCGACGCGCTGCTCGGCAACTTCGATCCGGATTTCACCGACCACCCCGTCGGCCTCACCGACACCGACGAGTTCAAGGCGATCCCGTTCCGGTCCCCCGCCGCCCTCGACCTGTACCGCTACGCCGAGCGCCAGGCCGCGGCACGGCGGGCGCACCCGACCGACGACGTGATCACCGATCTGCTGGCGCCGACGATCGACGGCGACCGTTTGACCGAGCGCGAGTTCAAGAACTTCTTCGTCCTCCTGGTCGGCGCCGGCAACGACACCACCCGGTACACGATCACGGCCGGCATCAAGGCCCTCATCGAACGTCCCGATCAACTCGACGAGCTGCGCGACGCGATCGGGCGCGGCGACGACATCGTGGTCGACTCCGCCGTCGAGGAGATCCTCCGCTGGGGAACCGTGACGATGCACTTCCGGCGCACGGCCGTTCGTGACACCGAGCTCGGCGGACGCCCGATCCGTGCCGGCGACAAGGTCGTGATCTGGTTCGCCAGCGCCGACTACGACGATGCCGCGTTCGCCGACCCGTTCGTGTTCGACATCCACCGCAGCCCCAACCCGCAGGTGGCGTTCGGGCTCATGAGCCCGCACCTCTGTCTCGGGGCCCAGCTGGCGCGGATGGAGATCAAGATCCTGTTCCAAGAGCTCCTCCCGCGAGTCGCCGACGCCCGGATCGTGGGGCCGGTCGAACGGATGCGGAGCAACTTCATCGCCGGCGTCAAGCGCCTGCCGGTCGAGTTCGCACCGGCGTGACGGTGACGGTCGCGCATCCGTGGCAGAAGATCGTTTGCCCCCGAACGATTTCCGGGTGAGCTACAGTCGTTTCCGGACGCGCCTGCTGTTCAGGACGTTCCAGGACGCTTCGAAAGACATGGGGGAGACATGACCAAGAAGATCGCTCCGCTCCTGCTCGCGACGATCGCCCTCGTGGCCGCCTCGTGCGGCGACGACGACGACGCGAGCGAGCCCGAGGCCACCGAGCCCGCCACGAGCGAGCCCGCCGCCAGCGAACCGGCGCCGACCGAACCGGCCGATACGGCGGCTGACGGCACGAACCCGCCGCCCGGTGACTGCACGCTCGAGACACCGCTCAAGATCGGCTTCGCCGCCGACCTCGGCGAGCTCGGGGCGTTCTCCGACCAACCCGGTTCGGAAGCGGCCCAGGTGCAGGTCGACCTCCTCAACGACGCCGGTGGTGTCGGCGGACTGCCCATCGAGTACGTCGTGAAGGACATCCAGGGTGACCCGGCCGCCACCCAGCGGGCGGCCCAGGAACTGCTCGACGAAGGCGTCAACGCGATCATCGGACCGCCGTTCGCCAACACCGGGATCCCCTTGCTCGACACGGTCGACGGCCAGGCACCGATCATCTACATGGCGTCCACCGACCCCCAACTCGCGGATCCCGCCAGAGGTGCGTTCCTCGCCAGCTTCAGCGATCCGGTCCAGTCGGCCGCGGCCGCCGAGTTCGCGATCGCCCAGGGCCTGACGTCGGCCGTCACGTTCTCGTCGGCCGACGACGTGTACTTCTCCGGGAACCCGGCGTACTTCACCGAGACGTTCGAGCAGGCCGGCGGCACGCTCGTCCAGGACTTCTCGTTCAGCCTCGCCGACGAGGACTTCTCGTCGCAGGTCAACGAGATGGCGAGCCTCGATCCGGCCCCGCAAGCACTGTTCACGGCGATGGTGATGCCACAGATCGCGACGCTGCTCCAGCAGATGGACGCGGCCGGTCTCGGCGACGTGACCGTCATCGGCGCCGACGCGTTCGACGCGACGGTGGTGTGGAGCGCCGGTGAGATCGCCGACGGTGTCTTCTTCGCCGCCCACACGTTCCCGACCGCCGACAACGGCGTGCAGGCGTTCCTCGACGAGGCGGCCGCCGCCGGCGCCGAGATCGAGACGATCAGCTTCGGCGCGCTCGCCTCGGACGCGGTCCAGATCCTGGCGTTCGCCGCCGAGTCGTCCTGCTCGGTCGACGGCGCCACGCTCATCTCGACGATCAACGAGATCACCGATCTCCCCGTCACCACCGGCTCGGTCACCTACGCCGGCACCAACGGGGTGCCCGAGAAGGACGTCGCGATCGTGACCGTCGCCGGAGGCGAGCCGGCCCTCGAGACGACGCTGCGACCGACGTTCATCCCCGAGCCGTGACGCGTGCTCGAGGTCGATGGTCTCACCACGCGCTACGGCGCGATCACGGCGCTGCACGCCGTGTCGCTCCGTGTCGACGCTGGTGAGATCGTCGCCCTCGTCGGTCCCAACGGCGCCGGCAAGACGACACTGCTGAACACGGTCGCCGGACTCCTCCGTCCGGCGAGCGGCACCGTTCGCCTCGACGGCGACGACGTCACCGGGCGCGATCCGGCGGCGCTCGTGCGGGCGCGGTTGGCGCTGGTGCCGGAACGGCGGAGGATCTTCCGCGACCTGACCGTCGAGGAGAACCTCCGGCTGGCCGGGATCACGGCGTCGAAGGCCGATCGCCGGCGACGGCTCGATGAGGTCAGGCAGCTGTTCGGCGTCCTGGCGAACCGGTGGACGACGTCGGCCGGCTACCTGTCAGGGGGCGAGGCGCAGCAGCTGGCCCTCGCCAGGGCGCTGATGAGCGACCCCCGGCTGCTGCTGCTCGACGAACCCACGCTCGGGCTCGCCCCCAATCTCGTCGACGTCATCTTCGACCTGCTCGTCGAGCTCCGACGCAACGGACGCACGGTGCTCGTCGTCGAGCAGAACGCGCGGCGCGCCCTGCAACTCGCCGACCGCGGCTACGTGCTGCGCACCGGACGAGTGGTGGCCGAAGGCACCGGCCCCGACCTGGCCGAACGGGCCGACCTGTTCGCCGCCTTCGTCGGAGTCGGCGAGTGACGACGCTGCTGCAGAACCTGGTCGACGGGCTCGGTCGTGGGAGTACATACGCGTTGCTGGCGCTCGGCATCTCGCTGATCTTCGGCGTGATGCACCTCGTGAACTTCGCCCACGGCGAGCTCATCACCGTCGGCGCCTACGTCGCCTACGGGCTGTCGACGCAGGGGTTCAACTGGTGGGTGCTCGCCATCGCGATCGTCGTATCGGCCATCCTGGCCTCGGTCTTCATCGAGCGGGTCGCGTTCCGATGGGTTCGCAACTCCAGTCCGTTCACGATGCTGCTCACGTCGTTCGCGATCGAGCGCTTGTCGCACGCGCTGTGGCAGGTCCTCGTGTCACCCAAGAAGAAGTCGTTCCCCGGCCCGGCGTGGGCGTTCAACACGTTGGAGATCGGCGACGTGCGGTTCGAGATCATGGACCTTGTGACGATCGGCGTGACGTTCGCCGTGCTGGCGCTCACGGCGATGGTGTTCAGGCGCACGTTGTTCGGCATCGCCGTTCGAGGTGCGGCGGAGGATTTCGATGCGGCGCGGCTGATGGGCGTGCGGGCCAACCGGGTGATCTCGGGGGCCTTCGCGTACGCCGGGTTCCTGGCCGGCGTCGCGGCCGTCCTGATCCTGATGCGCAGCCCGACCGCCGAGCCGACGCT
Source organism: Ilumatobacteraceae bacterium (assembly GCA_963776935.1). Taxonomy (GTDB): domain Bacteria; phylum Actinomycetota; class Acidimicrobiia; order Acidimicrobiales; family Ilumatobacteraceae; genus JALOLG01. The sequence continues at coordinate 16,972 of CAVZOP010000010.1, forward strand.
CGGCGCCGACTGGCTGCTCAAGGCCGTCGTGGCGGCGATCATCGGCGGCCTCGGCAGCTTCACCGGGGCGGTGGTCGGCGGGTTGGCGCTCGGACTCGCCGAGGTGTTCTTGCGGTCGTACCTGCCAGATGGCACACCGCAGCGCCTGACCGACGCGTTCGTGTTCGGCCTGATCGCGCTGCTGTTCATCGTGCGACCGGCCGGGTTCTTCAAGGTCGCGACCGCGGAGCGCGTATGACGGATCCGTGGTGGTTGCGCATCGCCCGCTCGGCGGCGGCGACGGCGATCCTGTCGATCGCCTTGTTCGTCGCCGCCATCGTCTACACCTCGACCGGTGGCTCGGCCAGGGAGCTGCTGGTCAAGGAATTGCTCGTCAACCTGATGCTGGTCCTCGGACTGCAAGTGTTCATGGGCAACACCGGCATCCTGTCGTTCGGGCACCTCGCGTTCGCGCAGATCGCCGCCTACGCCGTCGCCCTCTGCACGATCCCGGTGGCGACCAAGGCGCAGCAACTCCCCGATCTGCCGTTCGGGCTCGGCGACGTCCACCTCGGGCCACTTGGCGCGACGTTCATCGGTGTGCTCGCGGCGCTCGCCCTCGGGGCGTTCGTCGGCGTCGCGGTCGCGAGGACCGGCGGATTGGCGGCGGCGATGATCACACTCGCCGTGCTGTTCGTGGTCGACCAGGTCGTGAAGAACTGGCAGGAGCTCACGAAAGGTGCCGGCGGACTGTCCGGGGTGCCGATCCTGACGGGCACGACGTGGCTGTGGCTGTCCGCCGCGCTGGCGATGTTCGTCGCCCACTGGTTCGGCGAGACCCGGGCCGGCCGGTTCGCGGTCGCGACACGCGAGGACGAGATCGCCGCGCCGTCGCTCGGCATCGGGATCTTCGGCGCCCGGCTGACGGCCTGGACCGTCAGCATCGCGGTGATCGGCCTGGCGGGATCACTCCGGGTGCAGACGATCGGCAGCACGAACCCGCGTCAGTACACGCTCGACGCGGCCGTGCTGGTGCTGGCGATGCTGGTCGTCGGCGGCATGCGAACGGTCACCGGGGCCGTGGCCGGCACCGTCATCGTCACCGTCGGCAACGAGATGTTCCGACAGCTCGGCGATCCGCAGCGTCTCGACATCGAACGCTTCCCCGATCTGTTCCTCGGCGGCGCGCTGTTGCTGGTGATGCTGCTGCGTCCCGAAGGGCTGCTCGGTGACACCGACCTCGCCGGATGGTTGCGCCGCGTCACCCGCCGCCCGCGGCCGGTCCCGGAGCGCGTGGCGCCGGAACGGTCGGCGGCGCTCGTCGCGGAGGACGTCGAAGTGCGGTTCGGTGGCTTCACCGCCCTCGACGGCGCTGGGCTACGCGTCCAACCGGGCGAGGTGGTCGGCCTGATCGGACCCAACGGGGCCGGCAAGACGACGCTGTTCAACGTCGTCACCGGCCTCGTCGAATCCCAGTCAGGCGTCGTGCGCCTGGGCGATCACGACCTGTCGCGCAGCCACCCGCACGAGGTCGCCCGCGCCGGCCTCGCCCGCACGTTCCAGAACCTGCGCCTGTTCGAGAACCTGTCGGTGCGCGAGAACGTCACGATCGCCGCCCTCGCCGCCGGCCGCTATCGCCGCGGCGAGCCGCCGGTCGACGTCGACGGTCTGATCGCCGCCGCCGGGCTGGCGGAGTGGACCGACCGGCAGGCCCGCACGCTCGACTACGGCAACCAGCGGCGGCTCGAGCTCGCCCGCGCCGCGGCCCTCTCGCCGGAGTTCCTGCTGCTCGACGAACCGACGTCGGGCATGAGCGACGACGAGAGCGCGGCGATGGTGGTCCAGGTCCGCACGACGGCCGCATCGGTCGGCGCCGGAGTCCTCGTGATCGACCACGACCTGGCGTTCATCACCCGTATCAGCGACCACGTCGTCGTGCTGTCCGAAGGCGTGGTGATCGCCGAGGGCACCCCCGACGAAGTGCGCCGCAGCCCCGCCGTCGCCACCGCCTACCTCGGCACCCACGCCTGACCAAACCCTCCGTTCTGTCTGCTTCAGACTGCCCGTGGGCTCATCTGAGGCAGACAGAACGCGGGGTTTATGACACCCGATCCTCGCGCGACTCCGCCGACCGATCTTCGCTGTTGTCGAACCGCCAGGTCAGTGTGACCGATGGCTCCGGCGGATCGGCGCCGGTCGACGCGTACGTCGCCAGCGCGGCGACGTTGTCGGCCTCCGTGCCGACCCACATGCCGTAGCAACCGGCGTCGATCGCGATTTCGGTGAGGGCGGTGACGAGCGCCTTGGCGACACCCTGCCGCCGAAACGGCTCGTCGACGGCGAGCTCGTACAGGAACATCTCGGTGCCCTTGTCGGGGTGGGTGGTCTCGACGCCACTGACGAAGCCGGCCACTACGTCGTCGACGTAGGCGAGGAGCAGGTGGTGACCGGGCTCGGCGAGGAACTTCGACGTCCACCCCCGATCCGGTGGCGCATCGAACAACGCCGCCGCATCGAGCACCAACTGCTCGTCGCCGGACCGCACGCGAACGATCCGCATCCCACCACCGTAGGACCCGTCGCCCACCCCGATCTCATGAAGTTTCGGCGTTCTCAGGGCGCCGAAACTTCATGAGTTGGGGATGGGTGGTGGAGTGGTCAGCCTTGGACGCCGATGGTCTGGATCTCGCGGACTTCGTAGGTGAGCGTCGCCGTCGGTCCGGCGATGGTGCCGAGGTCGCCCGACTCACCGGTGCTGGCCTGCCAGGTGACATGCCAGGTGTGGGTCACGGTGATCGTGAACGGGTCGCTGCCGTACACGTCGGCGCCATGGGCGGAGTAGGTGTGGCCGCACGGTGCGGCCGCGTCACCCGCGGCGGGCGTCCACGCGACGCCCACCCCGTCGCACACGATGTCGTCCGCGCCATCGCCCGTCGACCAGGTGGTCGTCTCGACTGTGGCCGTGGCGGTCACCGACAACCCGGGGATCGCGGCCGTCACCGAGAGCGCTCCGGGGTCTTCCGTCGCCAGCCACGTCTCGACGTTGACGTAGCCGATCGTCGGCGGAGACAGGTTCGGCACCGGTGCGACGATCAGGCGTCGCTGCAGATCCGACAGCGCGATCGCGGCGATCGTGGTCGGGTCCTCGTCACGGACCCACACGTATTGCAGGATCGTCCCGCACACCCGGAAGTACAGGTTGCGCCGCACCCCGTCGGGATCGACACCCACCGTCCCGACGTCGACCAGGTCGACTTCGCCGCTGTTCTCGGCCGCATGCCGCCACGGTGTGCACACCACCCCAGCCGGCGCCTGCACCCCACCACCCGGCACCCCGACCGCCCACGACGAGATGTACGTGTCGTTGCCGTTGTCCCCGGCACCTGCACCCGGACCGGGAGGGCCAGGCTGTCGCCTCACCTACAACAGGTTCGCCGCCATCGCTCCTGCGCCGACGCGGCCGTTGGCGATCGCCGAGGCGCAGAGGCCGCGACAAGGCGGCGGCGATCTACGGCTCGGGTGGACATACGTTTGTCTCGCTGCCTTCGTCCAGGCGGTCGTGAGCCTTCCAGTCGCCAACGCGTCGTCGTCGAGTAGCTGAGACGGTCGAGTCTGCTCCGCTGGCCGGGGTGTTGTTGACAAGCGTGGCCGGGTTGTCAGGACCGACCGGACGGCTTGGGTCGACCGGTGGCCCGTACAGGACGCGCCGTCAGACCACCAACACGACACCACCTCGGCCGTCGTGCCGTCGGCACCGACCGTGATCGACTCGATGACGAAGTAGCCGGGATCCTCGTCACCGACGTACCGCCCCGATCGGCGAGTGCCTGCATCGTGTCTGTCATCGCAATCGCCGATTCGCTCCCGGCCACTAGCCACGACGTGTCGCAGTTCAGCGGTGCGCGAAGGCATGCCCAGTAGCCGTCATAGATGAGCTGGTAGTCGGCGGCGATCTGTTCCTCGACCGTCGGTGGCGCGACCGTCGTGGTCGTGCTCGTCGTCGACGTCGTGGTGGTCGCCGGCGCTGACGTGGTCGGTGGATCGGTCGGGTCGGTGACGGCGACGGGGTCGGTGGTCGACGCAACCGGCGTCGACACCGAGACATCCGTGGTCGAACTGTCGGACGCGTCGTCGTCGCTACACGCACCGAGGGCTACGACGAGCACCAAGGCAGCCAGCGTCGGCTTGTGCATTCGTCACCTCCTGCCCCCTGTGCGCGACCAGATCGTAGAAGAGGAAACGAGGGCCACGCGCCCGGCCGCCCGCCGCCGCACGTCGAGTCGTTCCGGAGCGAGTCGATCCAGGTCAGTAGTAGGGCAGGTACGCCTCGAGCTCCCAAGCGGCGATCGTCTCGGGGTCCCACTTCTCGCCGGCCGCCTCCCAGCGTCCGAGCTCGTAGCGGCGCAGCGCGAGGTGGGCCCGCACCAGCTCGGAGCCCATCGCCTCAACCATCGCCGCGTCGGCTTCGAGGGCATCGAGCGCCTCGGCGAGCGTGTGCGGCGTGTGGCGGTCGGTGTTCGGCTCGCTGTCGCCGTCGCCCGCCTGCGGTTCCGGGCAGGCGAGCTCGCCGGCGACACCGAGCAGGGCGGCGTTGAGCATCGCCGCACCGGCGAGGTACGGGTTGCCCGTGCCGCACGGCATCCGGTTCTCGATCCGGGTCGCGCCACCCCGCTCGCCCGGCACGCGGTAGGTGCTGCTGCGGTTGTCGAGGCCCCAGTTCGCCCAGTACCCGGCGATCAGCCCTGGTTGCAGGCGCTTGTAGCTGTTGACGAGCGGGGCCGACCAACCGGCGATGGCGTCGTGGTGCTCGATCAGGCCGGCGATGCTGTGGCGGGCGAGGTTGCTGAGCCCGTGTGGATCCGCCGTGTCGAAGTAGGCGTTCGGACCGCCACCGATGGGCGCCACCGACAGGTTCACGTGGAGGCCGCTGCCGACGATCGTCGCATCCGGCCGCCCCATGAAACTGGCGCGGTACCCGCGCCCGGCGGCGACTTCGCGGACCATCTCACGGCAGAGGAACGCCCGGTCGGTGGCGTCGAGCGCCGGCCCGTAACGCAGGTTGATCTCCATCTGACCGGGGCTGAACTCGGCCATCACTCCCTCGAGCCCGAGGTCCATCACCTCGACGAGGTCGTAGTACGTGATCAGCAGACCGGTCGGGTCGCTGAACGGCCCGGTGCCGTACACCCGGTGCGCGGGACCGCCGGCCGGCCGCCACCCCCCCGGCGCATCGGCGTCGGCCGTGAACACGTAGAACTCGAGCTCGTAGCCGAGGTGCGGCTCGAACCCGATCGCCCGCCACGCGTCGGTGGCCCGGACGAGCGCGTTCCGCGGGCAGATCGCGACGGGTGCGTCACCGAACGAGAGTGATGCGACGGCGACGTCGGTGTCGGGCTCCCAACCCGGCCGGCGGGTCGCCGGGACCGCGGTCGCGTTCATGTCGGGGTACCCGACGTCGCCGCTGTATCCATCGACCGGCTGGATCGCCCCGTCGATCCCCATCACCAACGTCGTGATGGCGTGATGGGTGTGCTCGTCGATGCGGTGCTCCGGGATGTACCGCCCGTGCGACAACCCGTTCAGGTCGCACCACAACGTCCGCACACGCCGATTCCCCATGGCCGCGCACGGTAGCAGCCGCCGCCTCCCCGATCCTTCGGCCCCAAACGACCCGAACTGTCTGCTTCAAACGGGCCGACGGGCAATCTGAGGCAGACAGAACGGGGGTTGGAGGGGTTAGAGGGGGTGGAGGGTGCCGTTGGTGACTACGGGGGTGTTGTCGAGGGTGATGGTGCAGTGGCGCATCGGGAGGTCGAAGTGGCCGACGGCGAAGCGGCCGGCGATCTCGTTGGCGCCCGTCGAGTAGAGGAAGTTGCCGGCGAAGGCGCGCAGCTCGGTGCCGTTGGTGTCGGCCTTGTCGTACATCGCCAGCGACTCCCACCGGCAGGCCTCGTTGAGTCCCCATCCGACGTGGCTGACGGCGTAGGCGTCGGCCTCGCCCCACGCCGCGAGGTACGACTCGAACAGCTCGGCGTCGAGGCCGTCGCCGTCGATCGACTCGATGCGGTCGTCGACGACCACGCAGCGGATCGGTGTGCGCACGTACTCCTTGAACGTCAGGTTGATGTCGCCGGGTGCGAGCACGAGCGTGCCGTTCACCGAGCCGGCGGCGGGGAAGGCGAGCACGAGCCCACCCGGCCAGTGGGCGATGTCGCCACGATCGGTGACCGTGCCGTCGGACCCGGCGCACGTCGCCCCCGCGAGCGAGATCGTCAGGTCGGTGCCGGCGGGTGACGTGACGCGCATGGTGCTCGCCGCCCGCAACCGGGCGAGGTGGGCCCGCACCCGGTCGGCGAGGCCCTTGTCGGCGGCGACCCGCTCGAACACCTCGGGGTGCTCGTTCGAGATCATCAGCACGCGCGCCCCGTCGGCGAGGATCGCCCCCAACTCGGGGGCGTGGAGCAGTCCTTCAACGGTGCAGTCGACGACGAACCCGGCGCTCGCGCACGCCGCGATCGCGGCCCGGTGTCCGGCCACCGCGTGCGAGGCGCCCGTCGACCGCACGGGCACTGGTGTGGCAGCGGTCGGCGTCGGGACCTCGACCACCGCCGGGTGCGCGCCGAGCTGGGTCAGCGCCGCGACCGACGTGTCGACGAGCTGGCGACGGCTCGCCCGTTCGCACAGCACGACCGCGACCTCGCCGGGCGTGACGGCGCACGCCACGAACTGCTCGGCGAACGTGGCGACGAGGCGCATGTCTGGCATCATGCCGGCGGTCCGTCGGCGACGAGGCCGAACCGGCCGAGCCGTTCGAGGCAGGTCTCGACGCTCCACGGCAGCATCGTGGCGCCGCACCGCGCGTCGCGGTAGAGCCGTTCGAGCGGCTCGGGCTTGAGCAGCGACCGACCCCCGCCGACGCGCATCGCCAACGACGCCATCTCGGCCGCGCCGTCCATCACCGTCACCATCGCCGCCCACGCACGCCGGAGCTGCTCCGGTGACGGATCGACGCCCGCCTCGTCGACGGCCGCATGTTGGAGGGCGCGGGCCTGCTCGTAGCGGAGCTGCAGCTCGGCCCATCCCTGCTGCTTGATCGGATGGTCGGCCCGGCCCGACCGCAAGAGGTACGCCTGCGTCTCGTCGAGCACGCCGCGCTGCAACCCGAGGTAGCTGAACGACAGCGTGATGAAGAAGTGCGGCCAGCGGGCGGCGGCCTGGTCGAAGCCGCCCGGCGGCAGCCATTCGTGCTCGCTCGGCACGAAGACCCGATCGAACACCAACGTGCGACTCAGGGTCGCCCGCATACCGACGGGATCCCACTCCCCCACGATGCTCACACCGTCGCCGGCGGCGGGAAGGCCGAGGAACCTGACGCGCTCGTCACCGGGCACCAAGGCGATGATGTTGTGGATCTGGGCGGCCTCCGACAGCGAGGCGAAGATCTTGCGGCCGGTGACGAGGTAGCCCGCCGTCGACCGGCTCGGCGCGGGTGCCGATGCCCTCGGTCGCACCGGGTGCGTTGCCCTCGCTGAACGGCTGGGAGTGCAGCGTCCCGCCGTCGACGACGCCGCCGTACAAGACCCGCCGCCGGGAGTCGAGCGCGGCGAGCTCCTCGGTGCTCCACGTCAGGTCGTCGGCGATCTGGCCGGCGAGGAGCATCGTGACGCAGTGCATGTTGTACGCCAACGCCGTCGCCGGTGCGTGGCGGCCGAGCTCGTTGGCCACTCGGCAGTAGTCGGCGAAGCTGGCCCCGAGGCCGCCCCATCGCTGGGGGATGCACAGGGCGAGGAAGCCGGCCTCGCGCAGGTCGGCGAAGTCGTCGTACGGGAAGCTCGCTTCGCGGTCGTGTCGTTCGGCGCGCTTGGCGAACACGGCGCCGAGCTCGGCGGCGGTGGCGACGAGCGCGCGGCGGTCGGCGGGGCTGCTCAACGGATCATCTCGTGGACGAAGTGGTCGAACAGCACGTGGTCGCCCTCACCGTTGATCTTCTCCGGGTGCCACTGGACGGCGAGGACGCGGCGCGAACGGTCCTCGGGCTCGATCGCCTCGACCACGCCGTCGGGCGCCCAGGCGACCGCTCGGTAACCGGGCGCCAGCCGGTCGATCGCCTGATGGTGGATCGAGTTCACGACGCGTTCGACCTCTCCCCCGTACGCCTTGGCGAGTCGGCTGTCGGCATCGACCACGATCGGGTGTCGCAACCCCATCACCTCGGCCGGCTCGTCGCTGATCGGCGGGTGTGACGTGTCGGGGGCGGTCATGTCCTGGTGGAGGGTTCCGCCCATCGCGACGTTGAGCACCTGGCAGCCGCGGCAGATCGCGAACAACGGGATGTCGAGCTCGAGGGCGGCTCTGGCGAAGGCCTGGTCGCTCGAGTCGGCGCTCGCCGACACGCCCTTGTTGACACCGAGGTCGGCCTGGCCGTAGACGGTCGGATCGACGTCGTCGCCGCCGACGAGGATCAGGCCGTCGAAGCCTTCCAGCACGCGCCTCGCATCGGCGGGATCGTGGTGTGGGAGCAGGACCGGCAACCCGCCGGCGTCGATGACGGACTGCGGATACTCGGCGCCCAGCGTGTAGAGGTCGGTGCGGGGGTCGAGAAAGGTGGGCATCGTCCGCCGCCACGTCGTCATCGCGATGCGCGGCTTGCTCGCCATACGCCCAGCGTAGTGCAGCCATCGTTCGTTCGGCCCCGAACGAACGCGTCTGCCCTCGCCCGTCGACCACGCGGTTTCTCGAAAAAGTTTCGCGTTGGCTGTCGATCGCGTCGATGTCCGTTCGTTGTGTTCCTGAAGGCCGATCACGGGCCCACCACAGCAAGGGAGCACAGCCATGAACGTCACCAGCGCATCGTTGACCACTGAGTCTCACGCCGACAACGCGACACCGACATTCCGATCATTGCTGCGTGCGGGCGCCCTCTCCGGCGTTGCCGCCGCCGTCGCCACGGAGCTCCTCGCCGCCGGTGCCCGCGCCGCCGACGTCTCGATGGAGGCGGGCTCGTTCGGCGCCGATACGGCGGAGCCGATCCCGGTCCTCGGCTTCGCGTTCGCGACGCTGCTCTGGACCGCCGTCGGGATCGGGATGGCCGCGGCGATGGGCCGTTGGGCGAAGCGCCCGGCGCACACCTTCACGGTCACCGCCGTCGTGCTCACCGTCATCTCACTCGTGCCGCCCGCGTTCGCCGGCGCCACCACGACGGGGACCAAGGTCATCCTCGCCCTGACCCACGTCGTCGCCGCCCTCATCGTCGTGCCGGCGCTCCGCCACGAGCTCCCCGAGCGCGGCAATCGCTGACGCGCCTGACTCGACCTCGAACCGTCAAGCCGGCTGGCGTCCGAACGATGCGAACGTCGGTGCACCCGGTTCGAGGTCGACACGCGCGGCGCGGGCACAGAAGCTGATCGCGTGATACCAGCCGGTGAGCATGAACAGGTCGAGCAGTTGGGCGTCGGTCAGCGCACCGGACAAGCGGGCGAACAACTCGTCGTCGATGTCGCTCGTGTCATGGAGGCTGTCGACCGCCTCGATCAGCAGTCGCTCGACGGGATCGTCCCAGCAGCCGTCGGCCGGCGTGCCGACCGTGAGCGACCGCACCTGTTCATCCGAGAGCCCGACCGCACCGGCGAAGAACGCCACGTGGACGCCCCACTCGTACTCGCACCCGCAGCGGGCAGTGACGCGATCGATCACGATCTCGCGTTGTCGCTTGCTGAGGCTCAGCGTGCGGCCGAGCTCGTAGCCACCCCAGCCGTTCATCGCGGTGGTCATCGCCATGTTCCGAGCGAACGTTCGGAACAGACCGATCGGATCGACACCCGGTGGCATCATCCGGGCGAGGTGCTCCTCGACGTCCGGTTCGTACGGCGGGGTGAGCGGTTCGATGCGTGCCATTGGATGCTCCTCTGGTCGGTCCGGGCTGCAAGATTCTGGCCGCGCTCGCCCGGTATGAGGTTGATCGAGGAGACGCTCGACGTGTCGTTCGAGGACTCAACCACCGGTGAACGGGTACGGCCCAGGGCCGCCCTCAGGCGACGTCGGCCAGCATCGCCGAGTAACCGGCGGCGAGGCTCCGCAACTGGGTCGCGCCGTCACCCGTGAACGACGAGCCGTGCATCAGGGCCAGCGTGGTCGGCCGGAGATCGGCCAGGCGTCCCAGCGTCGGGACCAGGTCCCGTCCGAGCGAGGTGGCATGGAAGATGTCCTCGGCGACGAGCGCCGGTTCGACGACGTCGTCCTCCGTCAGCGCCGGCACATCACCGATGTGGGTGAAGATGTCACCGGCGAACAAGGTGGCAGTCGTCTCGTCGAACCACAGCCCGCTCTCCCAGTTGTGCGGGACGTGCGGCGTGGGTACGAACCGCATGCGGTGCCGGCCAAGGTCGAGCCCGTCGTCGCCGACGATGTGCGGGGGACGGTCGGCGAGATCGTTGAGCGAGAGCATGCACGCCAAACCTCCGTGGACGACCTCGGCCTTCGGGGCGTCGGCGAGGAGCAGGTTCATCGCCCCGCACTCGTCGGCCTCGACGTGGGCGAACGAGATCCACCGCAGATCCTCGATCGGGATCAGCTTCGAGATCGCGTCGGACACCAGCGGGTAGAGCTGGCGCATGCCGGTGTGGAACAGGAACGGTTGCTCGTCGCGGATGAGGAACTGGTTGAACGTGAACCCACCCGGCGCCACGTCGGGCACGAGTGTGGAGAGGCGGAACACGTCGGGGGCGATCTCGTCGATCTTGGTGTACATCGGTCTGGCCTTTCATCGAACGTCGCAGCTCCGTGCTGCGATCACGATGACGACACTGACGCATCCGGCGCCGGCGTACGTCGGGCGATCCCCCGATCTTCGCCCCCTATTCCCCCTACTCCTGCGTTATTCGTCGCGAGCCTGGGTTGCCGGAACGGCGGCGAGTCGCACCGCCAGCGCTGCCGCCTCGGCCCGGCTCCGCACGCCGAGCTTGGTGAGGATTCGTCCGACGTGGTGCTCGGCGGTCTTGGCCGAGATGAACAGACGCTCGCCGATGTCGGCGTTGGTCATCCCGGCGCTGATCAGCTGGAGCACCTCGCGCTCGGCGGCGTGAGGGCGGCGGTCAGCTCACCGGCCTGCTGTGGTCGCGTGCGGCCGGTGTCGCCCAACCCGCGCAACACCGCCGCCGCCCGATCGCGGGCGATCGTCGCGCCGAGTCGTTCGAAGCAGGCGAGGGCGGCCCTGGCGGCGACGACGGCACCCGGCGTGTCGCCGACCTCGGCGAGCACTTCGGCGAGCTCGAGTCGCACCAGCCCGAGCTGCAGCGGACGCTCTCCGGCGGCAAGGTGACCGGCGGCGCGCTCGAACGACTGGATCGCGGCGGGGTGGTCGCCCAGGGCGACGAGCACCCGGCCTTCGGCGACGGCTGCGTCGGCGCGCAGCACCGCGACGTCGGCGTCGGACGCGAGTGCGGCGAGCTCCTCGGCGGCTGCCCGGGCGGCGTCGATGTCGCCACGTTGCAGCTCGACGTCGACGAGCAACGCCAGCAGCGGGCCCACCCGAATGACGTCACCGGTCATCTCCTTGCGCCCGCGCCGCAGGATCGCCGCGGCGAGGTCGAGCTCGCCGCGCAGCAGGTGGACCCGGGCCAGCGGACCACAACTGGTGACGCGATCTTCGAACGGGGCCAGCAGATCGGCCGCTTCCTCGACCCGACCCTGCTCGATGCGCAAGCTGGCGAGGTGGGCAACGGTCAGCGCCCGATGGGCGGAGTTCGGACGGTCGGCCGGTCCGAGCGCCTCGATCATCAGCGCCTCGGCCCGCGACCACTGCCCAGCCGCGCACAGCACCGAGCCGTAGGCGACTCGGCAGTGCACGTGCAACACCCGGGGACGGTTGCCGGAGTTGCTGAGGACGGACGCGATGATGCCCGTCCACTCCTCGGCGCGGCGCACATCGCCGACGCGGTCGCAGGCCGTCAGCATCGAGCAGAACGAGATGCCGGCGGCAACCGGGCCGACCTCACCCGCCGAGATCGCGGCGAGGGCCGCGTCGAGCCGTGCGAACCCCTCGCTCACCCGTCCCTGCGACACCAACGCCAGGCCGCTGTCGGCCATCGCCTGCACCTCGAGGTCGGAGTCGCCGAACTCGAGCGCGATCGTCAGCGCTCGATCGGTGCTCGCCAGCAACGCATCGATGTCGAGTCGATCGCAGGCCATGTAGGCGAGCTCGAGATACCCCCACTCGACGCACGGCCCGACCCGGCCGAGCACCGTTCGGGCCCGTTCCGCCCAACCCTGCCCGGCGGCGTCGTGGCCGAGCATGCCCGCGTGCAGCCTGGCGAGATCGATCGCCACCCGGGCCGCCTCGCGGAGCTCACCGGCGTCCCGGAACAGACGGAACGCCGTCTCCCAGTGGCGGAGCGCATCGGTGGCCCGATCGTCGAGGTAGTACAGGCCGCCGAGGATCTGATGGGCGACCGCCAGCTCGTCGATCTGGAGCGAGGCCAGCGCCGCCGCTTCTGCTGCTTCGAAGTCACCCGCGGCCAGCGCATCGTGGGCGGTGCCCAGCAACTCGTCGGCAGTCGTCGCCATGGCTCGGATGGTAGGCCGGGGTTCGGTGACGCCTGGCTCGATCAACCCGGCGGCGTGTAGCCCATCCACCAGCCCGGGAAGTCCGGGTTGACGGTGGCCGGGTTGGTGTCGCCGGTGAGCACGCCAACCGCGGCGAGGATGTCGGCCTCGAGGTCCCAACCGGCGGAGTTGGTCTCCTCGTAGTGGTCGTTGGCCTCCCCGAGCGCCTGGCCGTACTTGCAGCTGGCAGCGACCGCCTCGGCGGCCGGGCCGTACCCGGCGAGCAACGATGGGTCCTCGGTGACTGCCTTGCACGTCGCCCCGGCGACAGCGTCGGGGTACTCGATGACTCCCGCGGCGTGGAGGAACGCGCACGTGCCCGGACCGGCGAGCTCGTCGGCGACGCACTTGACGCGGTAGTCCGCCAACGGGACGACGTAGCCCATCTCGTCGTTGCCCAGACCGACGATCCACCGGTACTTGTCGGACATGCGGTTCTTCACGTAACCGACGGTCGCGTAGTCCGCTCCCGACGCGTGCAGCGACAAGTCGTCGAGGTGCCAGTTGGCGGGCGCGTCGACGTATCCGGCCGGCAGGCCGATCGTCGATTCGGCACCGATCTCGGCCGGGATGAACATCACGCCGATCGGTCCGATGCGGAGGTAGGCCGCCTGCGACCTGGTGTGATCACCGGCGCGAACCTCTCCGAGCAGGGGATCGGGCACGGTGGCGAAGTCGTCGGGCGCGCACGTGCCGTCATCCTTCGGCCCGGTCGCCGGGCACGTGTAGAGCGGCCCCGGTGTGTGACCGAGCGCTGTGAAGCCGTCGTCGCCGGGGACGAGCAGGAAGCGGAAACCGATGTTCGACATCCGCGTGTAGAACGTCGTCACGTCGTAGTCGATCGTCGGCTTGTTCAACGGTTTCGCCGACTCCAGCGCGCCGAGCGCGGCCACCGCCAGCTCGCGACCGATCAGGTACGCACGCCGGAAGTTGCGCTGCTGGAAATCGGCGGCACCGAGCGGCGGCTGCGCACCCGCGGGAGGGATCAGACCGAGCCCGAGCGGCGCCGCGTCGTCGACCTCCCAGACGTTGGCGCCCAGCGGGGTGATCAGGTCACCGATCGCCCCGTTGAAGTACAGCGCCTCGCCGCCCAGTTGGTCCTCGATGATCCGCGTCGCCCAGCCCGGGAAGTCGGCCGTGAAGTAGCGGTCCTCGAACGTGCACGGCGACAACCCGATCTGGGCGCACTCGTCGATGATGGCGTCGTTGGGCGGCTCCCAGAACAACGTCGTCTCCGGGTGGTTGCCCCAGAACAGCAGCGTCGCGATCGTGCGACCGTTGGTCGCGGTCGCTCGGAGCACACCCAACGTGGGGTCGAACACCTGTGGATCACGGGAGTCGCGCAGCCCGAAGTAGTGGTCGGTCTCGGCGACCTCGAGCCGGGCCGGACGCATCACATCGACCGCCTCGACGATCGCCGCCGCGGCCTGGTCGATCATCAGGTCGTACCACTCGTGGTTGACGTCGAACGCGGTGTCCGGGCCGTGGTGGTTGTGGTCGGCGGAGATCGCGATCTGCAGCCGGTTCGCCAACGGCCGGCCGACCAGCTCGGCCACCCGCGCCCGGATCACGTCGGCATCGACGCCGAAGATCATGTACAGGTTGGCGGCCACGACGACTTGGATCTCCCGGCTCCGCTCGTCCTGGAAGGCGACCGCCGTCACCTCCATGTCGTCGTGCACCCAGTGCGAGTCGGCCGCACCGTTGCCGACGGCCACACGACCCTGGTCCCATGCCGGCACGAAGAGCCCGGGTGAGAACGGATCGAGCGGATCAGGCTCGACGGCGGCGAGATAGTCGTGCGAGCCGTCGACGGTCGGGAGCACCGATCGTGACGCGGCGCCGACCTTGACCAGCGGCGTTCGGTGCCGGTCGCCTCGGCCGTCGTCCTTCTCGGCGCCGGCCGTCCCGGCGGCCACCACCGACGTGAGCAGCGCGCCGACCAACACCGTGCACGCGAGCTGTCGCTTCCTCATCACGAGACCCCCAATCATCGCTACGGGCACGATAGGCGAGCGCCGACCGAGCAACGGTGAGCGAAGCGGTCTCGCGGCCGAGACACCGGCGCGACGCCGGCCGCTGACGTCAGGCGGTGGCCGCCGCGAAGTGAGCCGCAACGAGCGGCTCGTCGGAGCGAAGATCCTCGACCGGCACGATGCCACGCACACGCGTGCCGGCGCCGACCGACGAGGTGACCTCGAGTCGCCCGGCGACCGCGCCGAGCCGGTCGGTCATGTTGTCGAAGCCGACGCCCGACCCGCGACGCTGCCGGGTCGAAGCCCCGTCCGTCGTCGATGACCTCGAACGTCAGCTCCGAGCCGGCCGCCTCGACCGACAACCGGATGTTGGCACCGCCGCCTCCATGCTTGCACGCGTTGTGCAACGCCTCCGTGCAGCAGAAGTAGACGGCGCTCTCGATCTCGGGCGGATAGCGCCCAGCGGCGCGCACATCGAAGCTGACCGTGGCCGGCAATCGCCCGACGGCATGTCGGAGCGCAGCAGCCAGGCCGCCGTCGACCAAGGCGGCCGGGTACAGCCCGTGGGCGAGGTCGCGCAGCTGCTCGATCGCCTGATGCAGGTCGTCGCGGACGGCGCCGAGCGCGGCGGCGAGCGCGGGATCGACTTCGCCCACCTCCTGCCGGATGACGGCGAGGCGTACCGCGGCGTTGAGCAACGCGTGCTGCGAACCGTCGTGGAGGTCGCGCTCGATCCGGCGCCGCTCCTGATCGGCGGCCGCCACGACCCGTGCCCGCGACGCACGCAACTCGTCGACGTTCTCGGCCAACGTCGACTGCGCGTCGACGAGTTGGCGGTTCGTGTCGACGAGCAGCCGGACTGCGTCGTCGAGCACCGTGCCGTTCGTCAGGGCGATCGTCGCCACCATCGCCGCCATGAACGGGGTGAAGACGACGACGACGCCGGGCGCGATCCACTCCGGTAGCGCGGCACTGAATCCCGTGACGTCCTGCAACGACCCCAACGCGGCGACGCCGATCGCGGCGACGAACGACCCGAGCACGTAGAGGCGGAGCTCCGTCCGAGCGACGTACGGAACGGCGAGGACCGCCGGCAGCATCGTCGCGATCAGCAGCACCGGCATGGCGAACGGAGCGATCGCCGTCGCCCCGAGGGCGATGAGGTAGTTGGCGATAGCGACGTGGGCGACGGCCGCCCGCGCCCGTCCGCGCCGTACGGCGACGTAGCCCGCCGCCATCACCGTCGCGGTGCCGGCGACCATCGCCGCCAGCAGCAACACGTAGCTGGACGCCAGCACCAATCGGTGCACCACCAGCAACATGACGGTTGCCCCCGTGGTGGTTGCGACGTCGAGCCCGATCAGGCGGGCGAGCCGGCGGTCGGGACCGACACGAGGCAGGATCGCCGAGCCCACCTACGGACCGCCGTGGCGAGTCGGGCCGACATCGATCGGGTCGCGCTCGTTCGGGCTCGTGTTCGACAGGTACAGCAACACCGCCGCGACGCGGCGGTGCGTCTCGCCGTCGTCGACCAGACCCAGCTTCGAGAAGATCGAGTTGATGTGCTTCTGCACGGCGTGCTCGCTGATCCCCAGTGTCGACGCGACCGCGCCGTTGTTCTGGCCGGTGGCCACCTCGCGCAGGATCTCCAGCTCGCGTGGCGACAGGACAGCGAGCGGTGAGTCGACCTGCCGGAGCTGACCGAGCACGAGCGAGTCGATCACCTCGTCGCCGACGACCGATCCACCTTCGGCGATCGCGGTGATCGCGTCGACGAGATACTCGACGTCGTCGGCGCGGTCCTTCAACACGTAGCCCCTTCGGCTCGAACCTTCACTCAGCAACGAGAGCGCCAGCACCGGCTCGAGATACTGGGAGAGAGCGAGCACACCGACGTCTGGATGGGTGCGCCGCAAGAGATTCGCCGCCCGCACGCCTTCGTCGGTGCGTGTCGGCGGCATCCGGATGTCGGTCAACACGACGTCGGGCTGCTGGGCTTCGACGGCTTCGAGGAGCTCATCGAGCGATCCGCAGGCGGCGAGGATCTCCACTCGCCCGGAGGCGGCCAGCAGCCTGCTCAGGCCCTCACGGAGGAACGCGTTGTCCTCGGCGATCACGATCCGAACGGGTGCCGGCACGCGATTCACGGTACTGCCGGGTCCCCGCCCGGACCGGCTGATATCCCGCCGCGACTACGGCCAGCCGTACCACACGACACGCGCTCGGCGATGTGGTGCCGGTGCGCCCCGATGCTTCACGGTTGGAGGGAACGACACAAAGGGGTGTCGCGTTCAAAGGAGCACTCACCATGGCGGGAATTTCCCGATCCACGATCATCCGTCGAGGCGTCACCGTGGCGGCGGCCGCGATGACGCTCACCCTCATCGGGTTCGGCGCCCGGCCGGGCGCGGCCGGATCATCGGCCACGCCGAACGACGTCGTGACACCGACGACGCATCACCGCACCGTCGGGGGCATCACGACCGGAGCACCGAAGACGCCGCCGGCACCGCAACGCCTCACGTCGGCCGGTCTCCGTCCCCTGACGTGGCGCCGAAGCCGACCGGCTGAGAGGGGCGAGCGCCCACGGGGGTGATCCGTGCATCATCGACTTCGACGACGACGAGGCCATCGCATGGTTGCCGGACAACTACGCCGAATGGACATTCGTCTACTCGCCGTGGTGGAACCAGAAGTGCGGGGGCAACTACGCCCGCGTCTACCCGACGGAGGACAGTCACTACCACCTCGGCTACTCCGATCCGGACGTCGCGCCGTGCCTCGACTCGGACAACCCGTACGACACATCGGTCGGCGTGTTCAGCCGTGGCGACGACTGCGAACCGATCGATCCGCTCACCGAGCCACGCAGCCACATCAACCCGCACTACGCATCGAGCGACTTCCGGCTCGACCTCATCGACCCGATCGGATCGGACTACAAGCCGCAGCCGTTCACGCTCGAGCAGGTGCGCATCCTGCAGGCACCTG
Source organism: Ilumatobacteraceae bacterium (assembly GCA_963776935.1). GTDB lineage: Bacteria > Actinomycetota > Acidimicrobiia > Acidimicrobiales > Ilumatobacteraceae > JALOLG01. The sequence goes on from CAVZOP010000010.1 coordinate 34,518, forward strand.
TGCGGGTCTGCTACCGGATGCCACCCGAGGGACCTTGGGTCGCGGCGGCGCCGGTCGGCCCGTTCGATCACCCCGGACTCGTGTACTGCTGGGCCAGCCTCGGTACCGGGTTGTGGGATCTGTCCGACTGGACGGTCGGCACGGTCGACGTCTCGTTCACGGGCGCGAACGCAAGTGTCTGGGGCATCGACGACCTCCACCTCGGATGAGCTGAGGTTTCTCCGATGCCTGAGGTCGGACGGCCTCAGGCATCGGAGCAGGCGTACCGATCAGAAGAACGAGGCGGGCGCCATCCCGAGTCGGAGCTGCCCGACGTTCTCCCACGTGCGCTCGTACTGCAACGTCACATGGGTGCGCACCATGTTGAGGTCGCGGAAGTACCGCTCGATCCGCTCGCCCTTGCGCGCCGCGCTCGAGCCGCCCGTGCGGAACACGAGCTCGACCGCCTGGCTGCACAGCTCGATGACCTGCTGCTCGATGAGGATCAGGCGCCGCTCGTTCTCGTCGCTGACCGGCACACCGGTCGCGGCCGACTGCTTCGACTGCTCCGTCCACGAGTGAGCCACCTGCCACAGCGCCGCCTCAGCGGTGTCGACGAGCGCCGTCGCCTGGCCGAGGATCCGCTGGAACACCGTGAGGTCGGCGCGAAGCGGCGACGCCGGGCCGTACTGATGGCGGGTCGTGATCACCTCGATGTACTCGTCGATCGCGGCCTGGGCGATACCGACCGCCACCGCCGCCGGCTCCGAGATGAGCAGCGGCACCAGCGGCCCGGCCCGGTAGATCGGGTTGTCGTGCACGTTGCGACCGGGGAACTCGACGACCGGCCGCGTCGGGTTGGGCGACGGCACCGTGTGGTGCTCGGGGATGAACAGGTTCTCGACGACGACGCGGCGCGAGCCCGTGCCGCGCATGCCGAGCGTGTTCCAGTTGTCGATGATCTCGTACTGGTCGCGTCGCATCGCGACCCATCGAGTGTCGACGGGCTCGTCGCTCGACGTCGGTGCGATCACCGCACCGCCGATGAAGTGAGTCGCCACGTCACAGCCCGAGCTGTAGTCCCACCCGCCGGTCACGACGTACCCGCCGTCGACCTTGATCGCCGGGGCGGGGAGGTTCGACAGCGGGCAGCGGAAGTCGCCGTCGCCGAACAGCTCGATCTGGCCCTGCTCGTCGAACAGTGCAGTGACGAGGTTGTGGCCGGCCATCAGGCCGTACACCCATCCGCTCGACGGGCAGCCCCGTGACAACTCGGCCGTGATGCGCAGGAACGTGTCGAGCCCGAACTCGTACCCGCCGAAGCGGCGCGGCTGCAGCACCCGGAAGAAGCCGGCGTCGACGTAGTCCTGCGATGTGGAGTCGGGAAGCCGCCCGAGCTCCTCGCATTCGTCCTGTCGGGCGCGCAACGTGTCGCGCATCGCCGAGGCGCGGGCGACGAGCTCGTCAGGAGTCAGGTCGGGTTCCGGGAGCTCGATCCCCCTCGTGGCGCGGTCCTGCAGCGTCAATGGGCCTCCTTCCAGGTACCCCCTTGGAAACGAGCGCACTCTATTAGCTTCGGTTCATCCGCTCGGGCGGAGGGGCACCATGAAGATCTTCATCAGCTACCGACGCGACGACACAGCCGGCCGCGCCGGGCGTCTGTTCGACCTCCTCGCCACGCGGTTCGGGGCACGAAACGTGTTCCAGGATGTGACGGCGATCGAGCCCGGCACCGATTTCACGCAGCGCGTGGACGAGGCGATCGCGGAGTGCGACGCCACGCTCGTGGTGATCGGGTCCGATTGGCTCGCGATGAGCGGACCCGACGGGACGCGGCGGCTTGACGAATCGGACGACTACGTGCGGCGTGAGGTGGGCGCGGCGCTGGCAGCCGGCGTGCGCGTGGTGCCCGTACTCGTCGATCGCGCCGAGCTCCCGGCTCCCGAGGATCTGCCCGAGGTGCTGCGACCGCTCGCCCAACGCCAAGCAGTCGCGCTGCGTGATGCCACATGGCACCAGGACGTCGACGCGCTCGTCCGCCGGCTGGAGGGCGAAGAGCTGATCGATTCACCGCGGCGTCGGTGGCCACTCGTGGCGGGAGCGGCGGGGGTGCTCGCTGTGGCCGTGGTCGTCGGGTGGACGTTGCTCGGAGACGACGACGACAACGGCGACAACGGCGCCGACTCGCTCCCCGACAGGCTGACGGAATGCCCAGTTCCGGATACCTCGTGGACACCGATCGAGGTCCGCGACGGCGCAACGGGTGTACAACTCATGGACACGCAGTCGTTTGCCTACACCGTGAAGGAGGCCGGGTACCGCGTCGAGCCATCGGGTGAGAAGTTGGTCGTCTTGCGCGCCGAGCTCGAGAACCGAACGGTCCCGGTGGACGGCACACACGACGACGACACCGGGTTCAGCCACACCATGTTCGACAGGCTGCTGATCGACGGCCTATCCGTCGGCACCCCGTACTGCTTCGTGGTCGTGGTCGGCGACGAATACCAGATCGAACCGGGCCAGCACGCGGACGCGCTCGTGGGATACCTGACGTCCGAGGCCGTCGACGGCGCTCGGCTCGTCGTCGAGACCGACGGCGACCAGGAGATCGAGTTCACCCCAGCCGGTTGACGCGGCTCACAGCGGCGGGCGCGCGGACGGTGTCGCGGCGTCCAACTCGATTGGTGTGGCGAGGCCGAAGTCGACGACGAGGGATTCGAGGGCGACTGTCCAGCTCTCGTAGTACGGCCGGTCGGGCGCCGCGGCGACGGCGTGGATGAGGCGTTGGCGGAACTCGTCCCACGGCAGATCGAGCTGCTCCACGATCGCGACCGCGATCGCCAGCGCCCGTCCCTCCCACGGCGCCGCGAACGTGAGCTCCCCGTTGTCGCGTGGGAGCGCGCTCGGCGCCGCCCATCAGCGCCACGTCGTCGGGCAGCTGCGTGTTCACAGCCGTTGCACACCGATCATCGAATCACGGGTCACGAGCGCCACCAGCTCTTCCTCGGTGGCGCCGTCGGTGCCCGCCGGGCGCTCGGGGAGCACGAGGTAGCGCACCTCGGCGCTCGAGTCCCACACCTGGATGTTCACCTCGTCGGGCAGCACGGTGCCCATCTCGGCGAGGAGGGTTCGAGGCTCGCGCACCGCACGCGAGCGGTACGCCGGCGACTTGTACCACGTCGGCGGCAGGCCGAGCGTCGGCCACGGGTAGCACGAGCACAGCGTGCAGACGACCAGGTTGTGCACGTCCGCCGTGTTCTCGACGACCACCATGTGGTCGCCTTCGGGCCCACTGAAGCCGAGCTCGGCGATCGCCGAAGTGCCGTCGGCGAGCAACCGCGCCTTGTAGGCGGGATCGACCCACGCCCGGGCGACCACCTTGGCGCCATTGAGCGGGCCGAGGTTGTGCTCGAAGTTGGCGACGATCGAGTCGAGCCGCTCGGTGTCGAACATGCCGCGCTCGACGAGCACCGACTCGATGGCGGCGACCCGCGCCTCGACCGGGGCGAGCGGCGCCGGACGGTGCGTGTGACCGTGGTCGTGGTCGTGGTCGTGGCCGTCGTGGCCGTGTTCGTCGTGTTCGTCGTGGCCGTGTGGATCGGCTCCGTCGTTCACCCGTGCTCCTCGAGATAGCGCTCCCACAGGTCGACGTGGACGACGTCGCCGTCGGCGCCACCCTCGCCCCACAGCTCGCGTGCGGTGAAGCGCACCGAGTAGGTCGGCTCGAGCACGCGATCGGCGCTGTGCGCCTCGACGTCGGGCACGCTGTAGGAACCGTCGAGCCGCACGACCACCCCGCGTTTGCCCTGCACATATCGCGGCGCGCGCGTGTGACCGGCTGGGTGCCATTCGCGGACACGGACAGGGTCGCCGACCGCGAAGCGAGCTTGGGTCCGATCATGCTGCGGTGGGGCGGGCACGGTTCCGCGGTCGTGACGGGACAGCGGGAACTGGCCGCCCGCGCGACGGTCGAGCTCCTCGGGCGACACCAGGCCGGCTTCGACGATCAGCGTCGTGACGCCCGTCAACCAGTGCTCGTAGTAGGACGACGTGAGGTAGTGACCCGGGTCCATCCGCTCGATGCCATGACGGAACGCCCCACCGGAGTACCTGAGCCCGATCGACGCCGCCAGGTTGAGCCGGAAGGCGCGGCGCTCCCAGTCCTCGTGGAACACCGGCTCGTCGGGTTCGACCACCACCGGACCGAACCCGTCGAGTCCACCGAGATCATGGATGCCGTCCACGACAACAGCCTCGCACGCACGCGAGGGCCCGCCAGTAAGTTGTCGCCCGTGCCGCGGGCGTTGATCATCCAGCACGGACACAACGGTCCGGCCGGGCTCGTTGCCGACCGCCTCGAGCACCACGGATACGAGCTCGAAACGTGGCTCGTGAGCGCCGACGGCAACGGACGGGCACCCGACGCCACCGGCTTCGAGCTCGTCGTGCCACTCGGGTCGGCGCAGAGCGTGTACGACGTTGCCGCGGTGGGTTCGTGGATCGACCGCGAGCTCGACGTCCTGCGCACCGCCCATGACGACGGGGTCCCCGTGTTCGGCATCTGCTTCGGCGCCCAGGCGCTGTGCGTCGCGATCGGCGGGGTCGTCGAGCGGTCGCCGGAGTACGAGGCCGGTTGGGTCGAGGTCGACACCGACGACGAGGCGGTCGTTCCGTCGGGCCCGTGGTTCACGTGGCACGGCGACCGCTGCGTGCTGCCCGACGACGTCACCGTGCTGGCTCGCAACGAGGTCTCCGTCCAGGCGTTCCGGCAGGGCAACAGCGCCGCGGTGCAGTTCCATCCCGAGGTCACGCCCGACATCGTGCGGGACTGGATCGCCGAGCTGGACCCGGCATGGTTCGCCCACAAGGGCATCGACGCCGAGGCGATGATCGGCGGCTTCGCTCATCATCGCGGGACAGCGGTCGTCAACCTCCACCGCATGCTCGACCGGTTCCTCGACGACACGGCGAGATGACGTGCACCCATGACCGGGCCGTCCCCGCGACCCGACTCCGTGCCGGACGTCGACATCGTCTCCCACGACGTGTACGCCGCTGGAGTGCCGCACGCGGGATATGACCGGCTGCGCGCCGAGGCGCCGGTCGCGTGGATCAACGAGACCGCCGCCAACGGTCACACCGGCGCGGGGTTCTGGGCGGTGACGCGATGGGACGAGCTGGTCGCGGTCCACAAGGACTGGCGCACGTACTCGTCCGAGGTCGGCGGCACGGAGATCGAAGAGCTGGCGGCCGACGCGATCGAGGCCCGCAAGACGATGCTCGAGACCGACCCGCCGCGCCACACGCGGCTGCGCCAGCTCGTCAACCCGGCGTTCTCGAGGGCGACGGTCGCGACGTATGCCGACTCGGCCACCCGGCTCGTCGAGACGGTGCTCGACGACGCACTCGATCTGCCCGAGCTGGACGCCGTGGCTCACATCGCACGCGCGCTCCCGATCCGCATGCTCACCGGCATCCTCGGGGTCCCCGACGGCGACGCAGAGCGGCTCTTCGACTGGGCCGACCAGATCGTCTACCACGCCGACCCCGACTACTCCGCCGCCGTGGTCGACGCCGTCGACACCGACCCGTACCGATTGCTGCCGTTCCGCAGCCCCGTCAGCGAGCGGGTCTTCGACTACGTCGAACGGCTCATCACCGCCCGCGGCCGGCACCCGGCGGGCGACGTGATCTCGGTGCTCGCCGACGCGGCGATCGACGGCGAACCGCTGACGGCACGCGAGCGCGGCACGTTCTTCCTGCTGCTCCTGATCGCCGGGAACGAGACGACGCGGCACTCGCTCTCGCATGCGCTGATCGCCTTCGCCGAGCGCCCGGACGAGCTCGCCCGGCTGCGCGCCGACCCGACGTTGCTCGACGCGGCGGTCGAGGAGGTGCTCCGGTGGGCGAGCCCGCAGGTGCACTTCCGCCGCACCGCCACCACCGCCACGGAGCTCGCCGGCGTCCCGATCGACGCCGGCGACAAGGTCGTCACGTGGTACGTGGCGGCCAACTTCGACCCGGCGCAGTTCGCCGACCCACACCGTTTCGACGTCGGCCGGACGCCCAACCGCCATGTCACGTTCGGCGGCGGCGGGCCGCATCTCTGCCTCGGTCAGTGGATGGCCCGCCTGGAGGTCCGTGTGTTCCTCGAGGCGCTGGTCAGACGCGTCGACCGGCTCGAGATCGCGGGGCCGGTCGAGCGCGTCCGCAGCAACTTCATCAACGGTGTGAAACGACTGCCGATCGCCTGGCAAGCACGCTAGGGACACTGTCGCGCGCGTAGCGTGAGCGGGGTGTCGCCGTCGACCTCGCCGCTGATGTCTGCCGATGAGCTCGCTGGGCGGCTCGAGGAACCCGGCCTCGTCGTGTGCGACGTGCGGTGGTACCTCACCGACCCGTACCGGGGCCGCCGCGAGTACGAGGAGGCGCACATCCCCGGCGCCGTCTTCGTCGACCTGCACACCGAGCTCGCCGGCAGCATCGGTGGCGGCCGCCACCCGCTGCCGACCACGTACGGGTTCGCCGCCCACCTCAGCCGGCTCGGGATCGCCCGCAGTGACACGGTGGTGGCCTACGACAGCGCCGGTGGTGCAGTCGCGTCACGGCTGTGGTGGATGCTGCGGTCGATCGGCCACGAGTGGACGCACGTCCTCGACGGTGGCTACCAGGCCTGGGAACGGGCCGGGCACTCGACCACGAGCGTCGTCGTGACACGCGTGCCGACCGGATACCCCGTCGTCGACGGCTGGCGAGGTGTCGTCGACGCCGACGACATCACCGACCTCGTCGAGAGCGGGACGACCCTCATCGACGCCCGCGCCGCCGATCGGTACCGCGGTGAGGTCGAACCGATCGACCAGCAGGCTGGTCACATCCCCGGCGCGATCAACCTGCCGCACCTCGACAACCTCGACGGCGACGGCAACCACCGGTCAATGCACGAGCTGGCGGCGCGGTTCGCGGGCGTGGGAACGGCACCCGTCGTCTACTGCGGCAGCGGCGTCACCGCCTGTCACGACCTGCTGGCCATGTCGATCGCCGGGGTCACCGACGCCCGCCTCTACCCCGGGTCGTGGAGCGACTGGTCGTCCCAACCCGACCGCCCGATCGCCACTGGCGAGTGAGGATTGCCGGGTCAAACGGGCTCGCCGGTCGACCAGCGATCGACCACGTGATAGGTGGCACCGTCGCTGCTGAGCTCACTTCGCACGAGCACGACCTCGGTCACCGGACACTTGGCGTCGATCGGCGCGCCTGCCACGTCGCCGCGCGAACCGGGCCGGAGGCGGGCGAGCGTGAGGTGGCCGTCGAACGAACGCGTGCCGGGCGGATCGCCGATGTCGGCGGTGGCGGCAGTGACCACGGCCGCCAGCCGTTCGAGTCCGGCGACCGGGACGACCAGCGCGCTCCGGCCGAGCCGCCGAACCGCAGGACCGAACATCGCGGTGGCCGCGGGCACCGACGCGCCGGCGAGGCGGGCCTGGACGTCGGTCGCCTCGGCCTCACCGAGGAATCGCAGTGTGATGTGCCAGTTGGATGGCGGCACCCAGCGCACTCCAGGCTGGTCGGGTCGGGGCAGCGCATCCAGCTGTTCGATGACGCTCGCAGGCGGCCAGACGGCGATGAACAGACGGGCCATCCCGTGAGCTTGCACGATGCCGCACGCGGTGAAAGCACAATGTGGAGGTGACGTCGGCGACCGGTGTGTGGTTGGTCGCGGCTGCGGTGTGCGCCGTCGCCAACTGGTGGAGCCGCTGGTCGCATCACCGGCCGACCGAGCTGTGGAGCAAACCCCTCACGCTCGTGGCGTTGATCGGCGCCGCGATCGCCCTCGACCCCGTCGATCCCGTAGTGCGGGCGTGGTTCGTCGTGGCGCTCGTGTTCTCACTCGCCGGCGACGTGTTCCTGCTCGGCGACGACTCCTGGTTCGTGCCAGGGCTGGCGGCGTTCCTCGCCGGGCACCTCGCCTACGTCGTGGGGTTCGTACTCGCCGAGCCGTGGCGTTGGTGGACCTTCGCCGTGGCGTGGCTCGGCCTGGCCGTCCTCGCCGTCACGCTCGGGCGTCGCATCGTGGCGGGCGCGGTCGCGCGCCGTCCGGCCTTGCGGGTGCCCGTCGCGTCCTACCTCGGCGTGATCTCGCTGATGGTCGCCGCCGCGGCCGCGGCCGGCAACTGGTGGGCGGTCGCCGGGGCGGTGCTGTTCCTGACGTCCGACACGATCCTCGGCTGGCGGCAGTTCGTCTCGCAACGGCCGTGGATGCCGGTGGCGATCATGGTCACGTACCACCTGGCGCAGGCGGGCCTGGTGGTCTCGCTCGTCTGAGTGGCAGCGAGTGGTTCAGATCAGGCGGTCCAGCCGGAGGCCGGGCGTTCGAACCAGACATGGACCTGTCCGGTGCCGCCGGCCGACTCGTACTCGCTGTACATCTCACCGGCCGCCACGCACGAGCGCCCGCCGATCGCCCCGACCATCATCAGGTAGTGGGCGAAGAAGCCCTCCGGGCTGCAGCGGCGGTAGTCCGACCAACCGTCGACAACAGCGGCGTGGTCGCCGGCGAGCATCCGGGCGAGGAGCGCCTCGTCGGCCGACCTCGCGTCCGGCGTCACGATGTTGGCTGGGTCGGCGGTCTCATGCCGCCGGAATTCACGAAGCGGCCAGAAGCGGTGCGAGAGCCCGCCCGACGCGAGCAGGACGACGCGCCGGTCGAGCCCGGCGACGGCGGCGGCCAGCAGCTCGCCGAACAGCAGCCAGTCGTCGGGGGTGCCCGTCTGGCAGATCCCGACGCTCATCCAGCGCTCGTCGCCCTGGAGGTAGCCGAGCAGGTTGATCGTCGGATAGTGCACTGGCAGTGACGGCTCGTCGCAAGCGAGGATCCACGTGTCGTCGCGACCGTCCGCCAGCGACGCCATCGCGTGTGCCAGCTCGGGATCGCCCGGCATGTCGTAGGCGACGTCGTGCATCGCGCGCGGCAACTCGTCGGACGTGAACAACCCGGTCCGCCGCGCCTGTGCCGAGACGATGTGCTCGACGGTCGTGAACCAATGGGTGTCGAAGACGATCACGGTGTCGGGTCGCAACCGGTCGAAGCATTCCGAGCGCAGGCGCTGCAGGCCGGCGACAAGACTCGTGTCGACACCGCCGTAGAGCTCGATCCGCTCCGCATCGGGCCACACGATCGGCGGGATGTGCGACACCAGTGCCGCGCCCACGATCTCGCCCATGCAGCCCCCTCATCGAAGAATCGTTCGGTACCGAACGATCCGCGATCGTACCCCGATCCCGTGTTTGTGTCACCGACATCGGCGACCTTCGCCGGTTGCGGTGACACAAACCCGGGGGGCGCGGGTTCGGCGGCGGTTCAGGCGTCGGCGGCGTCGAGGGTGCGGAGCACGCGGCGCAACAGGCGCGCCAGCTCGGCGCGCTCGGCGCCGCTGAGCTCCTTCGTGATGAACATCTCTTCCTGGTTGAAGCGCACGAAGATCGAGTCCAACGCCTTGCGACCCTTGGCCGTCGCCTTCACGACGACCCGCCGCCCGTCGCTCGGGTGCGGTGCCCGCCGCACGAAGCCCCGACGCTCGAGCGTGTCGACGACCCCCGACAACGTCCCCGGCGTGACGCCGACCTCTTCGGCCAATTGGCGCGAGTCGAGGTCGCCCCAGACCCTCAGCACGAAGACGGTGACGAACGCGCTCCACGAGAGGCGGTGCTCCGACAACACCGTGCGTTCGAGGTGCGCCCTCGCCGCGGTCGCGGCGCGGAAGATGTTGCTGACCGCCAGCAGCGCCTGGAAGTCGAGGGGCAGGTCGCCGAGGGCCTTGGTGACGGTGCGCTCGGCGGCGCGTAGTTCGTCGTCGTTCTGGCTCCCGAACGCGCGCGGCACGACCCGGAACCCTACCTGCGCTCGTGCGGCGACGACGTGCGTACGCTGGCGCGATGCCGTCGACGAACGACGAACACGTCGATTGGCGGGCGCGCGACCACGACGCCCATCCGGTCGCGTGGCGGGAGGCCGGGCCGGCCGGAGGCGAGCTCGTCGTCCTGCTCCACGGGCTCGGTGGGAGCCGCATCGCCTGGGAGCCGCAGCTGGCGTCGCTGTCGACGGCCGGGTACCGGGCGGTCGCTTGGGACATGCCCGGCTACGGCGTCAGCGCTCCCCCGTCGCAGTGGACGTTCGAGGCCCTCGCAGGTGCAGCCGCGACCTGGATCACGGGCTTCGGTGGCGGCGCCGCGCACGTCGTCGGGCTGTCGATGGGCGGGATGGTGGCCCTCCATCTGGCGCTCGCCGAACCGGCGTTGACGCGGTCGCTCGTGCTGTGCGACACCAGCCCGGCGTTCGGGCTCGACGGCACGACCACCGCGGATGCGTGGGTCGAGGCTCGCCTGGCCCCGATCCGCAGCGGTGCGACGCCGGCGTCGATCGCCACTGGCGTGTTCGGTTCGATCATGGCTCCCGCGGCGACCGCGGTCGACGAGGCGACCCGAGCGATGGCACGCATCGATCCGGAGGCGTTCGAGGGCGCGGTCCGGTGCCTTCCGTCGCACGACGTGCGCGACCGGCTGACCGAGATCACCGCACCGACCCTCGTCGTCGTCGGCGAGCTCGACCGCGAGACACCACCGAGCTACTCCCGGCACCTCGTGGAACACATCGCCGCCAGCCGGTACGTCGAGATCGCCGGCGCCGGCCACATCTCCAACCTCGAGCGACCGAGGCAGTTCAACGCCGCCCTGCTCGACTTCCTCACGACCGTCGCGGCGGCGGCGTGTAGCGCGGATCAGCCCGCTGCCGCCGGTTCGCGGCGCTTGTCGCCCCAGCGGTTCCAGTGCGTCACGGCGTGCGCCGGCTTGCGGGGCGCGACGCCGAACTGCCCGGCCGGCCAGCCGACCGGGACGAGGGCGGCGATCTCGTACCGCGCCGAGCCGTCGGGAGCTGCGGGCACGCCGAGCGCGGCGAGCACTTCGGTGGTGTGGATGCGGATAACCGTCGTGAGCGCGGTCCCGAGCCCGAGCGAGCGGGCGGCGACGCAGAAGTTCTGCACCGCGGGGTACACGCTCGCGTCGAGGCGACCGATGTCCATCACGCCGTCCTCGTCCTCGGGAGTCCACGGGATCAACGGTTGGAGGAACAGCACGATCGCCGGCGCCTCGGCGAGGTGATCGGCCAGGTGCCGGCTGGCGTCGCGCGTGCGGCGCCACGATTCGGCCTGGGCCTCGTCCCGGAACTCGGTCGGTTCGGGGAGCGATCGCTCGTAGCGGTCGAACGCCGACTGGTACCACCGCCCGATCGCGGCCTTCGGTTCCAGCTCGGTGAGCACGACGTACTGCTGGGGCTGCACGTTGCCGCCGCTCGGGGCCTGCTGGGCGGCGCGCAGACACGTCGCGATGTCGTCATCGCTCACGAGCCGGTCGCTGAAGCGGCGAATCGCCCGCGTCGTCATGATCGCCTCGATCGCGTCGATCGTCATCCGGTCACTCCCTTTCCGACTTCATCGCCCTTTGAACTGGGGCGTCCGGCGGTTGACGAAGGCGTCGACGGCCTCGGCGTGGTCGTTCGAGAAGAAGCATCCGATCTCGAGTGCCGTCGAGACGTCGAAGCTCGTCAGCAACGCCTGCTTGATCTGGGCGTTGACGGCGATCTTGGTGCCCTGCACCGCGAACGGCGCGCCGGCGGCGAGGCGGTCGGCCCAGGCCCGCGCCCGGGTCGCCACGTCGGCCGCCGGGCACGATTCGACGGCCACGCCGAGCCGAACCGCGTCGGCCGCGGTGAGCGGGTCGCCCAACATCAGGTGGCGCTTGGCGGCGAGCGGGCCGACCAACAACGGCCAGATCGCGGCGCCGCCGTCGCCGGCGACGAGACCGACAAGTACGTGGGGGTCGATGAGCTTGGCGTCGTCGGCCATCACGATCACGTCGCACAGCAGCGCGACCGACGCTGCCGAGACCCACGGCCGAGCCGTTCAGGCCGCACACGATCGGCACCTCGACATCGAGTTGATCCCAGATCAGCTGTTTACCCTCGCGTCGCAGGGCGTGCGTCGCCTCCGGCGTGCGCAGCTCTGGGAACCACGCCATGTCGCCGCCCGCCGAGAACGCCTTGCCGACGGCCGTGAGCACCACCGCTCGCGCGGTGGACTCCTGTTTGAGGGTGCGGAACAACTCGGCGAGCTCACGGTGGAGGCGAGCGTCGACCGCGTTCAACGCCGAATCGGGGTGGTCGATCGTTGCGATCAGCACGTCGCCGTCGCGCTCGAGTCCGATGATCTCCATCGACGGCGACCGTACTCGCCGCACCAGCCGGCCCGTGCGGTCACGCGCGTAGGGTTCGCCGTCGTGCGTCTGAACGTGGTGCTCGGGGAGTGGCTCGACGCGCCGATCGGCGCCGACCTCGCCGTCGCGGTCGAAGCCGACCGGCTCGGCTACGACCAGGTCTGGATCGGCGAGGCGGCCAAGCTCGATTCGCCGGCGATGGCGTCGACGATCGTCGCTCGCACGACACGCATCGAACCGGTGCTCGGTCCGCTCGCCGTCACCGTCCGATCGCCGGTGCAGATCGCGCTGGCGGCCTCGACGGTCGCCGCCACCGGACGGCGCACGCACATCGCACTCGGCACGTCGAGCGACGTCGTCGCCAGGTGGCACGGTCGTGACCGGACGGGCGCCGCGGCGTTGCTGGAGCAATGCGCCCGCGACGTGCGGACCCTGATCGACGGCGGTCGGGTCAACGGGTTTCGGCTCCGCGAGCCATTGCCCGGCACGACACTGACGGTTGCCGCGTTCGGGCCGCGAGCGGCTGCGGCGGCAGCAGCTCACGCCGACCGCATGGTGCTCAACATGGTCACCGTGGCGACCGCGGCTCGCCTCGCCGCGCTGCACGCCGAGACGGCGGTGTGGCTGGCGGCGGCGCTCGACCCGACCGACGAGGAGCGGCACTGGCTGTCACGTGGCTACGTCGGCTACCTCCCGGCGCCGGGGTACGGCGAGATGTTCGCCGAAGCCGGGTTCGGCGACCTGGTCGAGTTCGCTCGGACGCGCCCGCACCCGAAGGAGCTGGCGGCGCGCATCCCCGACGATCTCGTCGACGCGGTCGCGCTGATCGGCGACGAGACCACCGTGCGCCGGCGGATCGACGAGTACGCGGCGGCCGGGATCACCGAGATCGGGGTCGTCGTGCCGTCGTTGGATCAACCGAGCGGACGCCGCACGCTCGAGGCGCTGGCACCGGTTTGAACGGCGTTTGACCGAGCGAGGAGTCGGGGCCGTTAGGTTGACGTGAATGGCCGCCTCGACGGACCGCCTGAAGTTCGGGTTCGTCGTACCCTGGGCCGACGCAGGTGAGGTGGGTGAGCTGGCCGCTGCCGCCGAGGAGTCCGGTTGGGACGGCCTGTTCGTGTGGGAGCCGGTCTGGGGCGTCGACGCGTGGATCTCACTGGCGCTGGCGGCCGCCCGCACGTCGCGCATCCGCCTCGGCACGATGCTCACCCCGCCCTCGCGGCGGCGTCCGTGGGAGCTCGCCAGCCAGGTGGCCACGGTCGACCGTCTGAGTGGCGGGCGTGTCACCCTGTCCGTCGGACTTGGCGCGATCGATTCCGGGTTCGAGGCGTTCGGCGAGGAATGCGATCGACGCACCCGGGCGGAGCTGATGGACGAGTGCCTCGAGATCGTCACCGGCCTCTGGGACGGCCAGCCGTTCGAGTTCCACGGCACCCACTTCCACGTCAAGCCCACCAACTTCCCGACGATCGGCGCCACGGTGCAACAGCCGCGGGTGCCGATCTGGTGCGTCGGTGCGATCGGGCGCCGCACGTCGATGGAGCGCGCCCTGCGCTGGGACGGACTCATCCCCCAGGTCGTGACCGACGGCGACGTCCGCCCGGCGACGCTCGAGGAGGTGGCCGGGATCCGGGCCCTCGTCGGCGACCGGCCGTACGACATCGTGATCGAGGGCGTCGGCTCCGAGCACTCGCCGGCCGCGTGGCACGACGCCGGCGCGTCGTGGTGGATCGAATCGATGTGGGACGCGATGCGCGAGGACTCGGCGGCGACGGCCGCCCTCGACCGCTTGCGGGAAGGTCCTCCCACGACCTGAGCCAGTACCGTGCGGCAGGTGACCGATGCCGGCTGGAACTTCGCCGACGCGTGGGAGCGCGTCGCCGAGCGCATCCCGAACGAGCTGGCGCAGCGCCAGGGCGACCGGGAGTACACGTGGCGCGAGTTCGACCGGCGCGCCGACGGCATCGCCGCCACGCTGCTCGACACGGGCGTCGCCGAGCAGGACAAGGTCGCCCACTACCTCTACAACTGCCCCGAGTATCTCGAGAGCAGCTACGGCGCGTTCAAGGCGGGGTTGGCGATCGCCAACACCAACTACCGGTACGCGGCCGACGAGCTCGTGTACCTCTGGAACAACGCCGACGCGGTCGCGGTCGTCTTCCACGGCACGTTCACCGCGCAGTGCGACGCCGTTCGCGATCGCGTGCCGGGGGTCCGGCTGTGGCTGTGGGTCGACGACGGGTCGGGGCCGTGCCCGGTGTGGGCGGTTCCGTACGAGGCGGCCGCCGCGTCGGCGACGGAGCGCGTCATCGCGCCATGGGGTCGCTCGGGCGACCACCTGTTGCTGCTCTACACCGGCGGAACCACCGGCATGCCCAAGGGTGTGATGTGGCGCCAGGACGATCTGTTCGGCGCCCTCGACGCCAGCAACCGGCGCCGGATGCCACCCGAGCAGGACCTCGACGCGTTCGGCGGACGGGTCGTCACGGCCGGTCCCCGCAACCTGCCCGCGGCACCGCTGATGCACGGCACCGGCTTCTTCAACGCGGTGAGCAACTTGATGCTGGGTGGCAGCGTCACGACGATGGTCGGGCGGCGGTTCGACGCCGTCGAGCTCCTCGACACCGTCGAGGGGTTCTCGATCAACTCGATGTCGATCGTCGGCGACGCGTTCGCCAAGCCCATCCTGCGCGCCCTCGACGCCGATCCCGGGCGGTGGGACATCTCGAGCCTGCGGGTCATCGTCTCGTCGGGCGTGATCTGGTCACAGGAGACCAAGGACGGCCTGTTGCGTCACAACGACCGGCTGATCATGGTCGACTCGCTCGGGTCGAGCGAGGCGATCGGGATGGCGACGAACACGACGCGGGCCGGCGAGGGGGCGGGGACGGCCCGGTTCAGCCTCGGCCCGACCACGCGGGTCGTGACCGACGACGGCCGCGACGTCGTGCCCGGTTCGGGCGAACGTGGTCGCGTTCGCGCTGCGGGGGTTCACCCCGGTCGGCTACTACAAGGACCCGGAGAAGTCGGCGGTGACGTTCCAGGTGATCGACGGTGTGC
Source organism: Ilumatobacteraceae bacterium (assembly GCA_963776935.1). GTDB lineage: Bacteria > Actinomycetota > Acidimicrobiia > Acidimicrobiales > Ilumatobacteraceae > JALOLG01. The sequence continues at coordinate 49,830 of CAVZOP010000010.1, forward strand.
GCTACTCGATCCCCGGCGACTGGGCCGAGGTCGAGGCCGACGGCACGGTGCGGCTGCTCGGCCGTGGCAGCCAGTGCATCAACACCGGGGGCGAGAAGGTGTACCCGGAGGAGGTCGAGGAGGCGCTCAAGCTCCACCCGTCGGTCCATGACGCGGCCGTCGTCGGCGTCCCGGACGACCGCTTCGGCGAGGCGATCACGGCGCTCGTCGAGCCCAACCCGGGTGCGACCGCCGACGAGGCCGAACTGATCGCCCACGTCAAGGAGAAGCTGGCCGCGTTCAAGGCGCCCAAGCGCGTGCTGTCGGTCAGCACGGTCGCTCGGGCGGCGAACGGCAAGCTCGACTACCGCCAACTCCGGTCCGAAGCGCTTGCCCGCCTCGGGCTCACGTAGCCGCGCTCGGCTCTACACTCGGCCGGGATGTCCCCTCGGATCGACTGGGCCGACTACGGCGCCGTGCTGTTCGACCTCGACGGCGTGATCACGCCGACCGCCGAAGTCCACGAGCGCGCGTGGGCCGAGCTGTTCAGCGACTTCGACTACACGCCTGACGACTACCTCGCCCACATCGACGGCCGGCCGCGCTACGACGGTGTGCGGGCGTTCCTCCACTCACGCGGGATCGAGCTGCCCGATGGACTCCCCACCGATCCGCCCGGCAGCCACACGATCTGCGCCATGGGGAACCGCAAGAACGTCGTGTTCAACGAGGTGCTCGCGGCCGAGGGAATCGCGCCGTACCCCGGCTCGTTGGCCGTGATGGACCTGCTCGACCAGGCCGGCGTGCCACAGGCGATCGTGTCGTCGTCGAAGAACGCCCACCGGGTGCTCGCCGCGGCCGGGCTCGACGACCACTTCCCCGTCGTGGTCGACGGGGTGATGGCGGCCGCCGAAGGGCTCGCCGGGAAACCGTCGCCCCAGACGTTCCTGCGGGCCGCCGAGCTGCTCGGCGTCGCGCCCGACCGGTCGATCGTCGTCGAAGACGCGGTCACGGGAATCGCGGCCGGGAAGGACGGCGGCTTCGGTTTCGTGCTCGGCATCGACCGCGGCGACAACGCCGCCGCGCTCGCCGCCCACGGCGCCGATGCGATCGTCAACGACCTCGGCGAGACGATCGACGACACGATCGAGGACGACCAGCCGTGAGGTTCCGCGACATACCGACCAGCCTCGACACCGTCCGGTACCCGGTCGATCCGTGGCGACTCGTCGAGTGCGAGTACCAGCCGGAGGACCTCGGTGTGACCGAGACCCTGTTCGCCCTCGGCAACGGCTACATCGGCATGCGCGCCAACGCCACCGAGGGCCGCGAGGCGCACAGCCACGGCACCTACCTCAACGGCTTCCACGAGACGTGGGACATCAAGCACGCCGAGGACGCGTTCGCGTTCGCCAAGACCGGCCAGACGATCGTCAACGTCCCCGACGCCAAGCTGATGAAGCTGTACGTCGACGACGAGCCGCTGCTCGTCGCCACTGCCGACCTCGAGCACTACGAGCGGGTCCTCGACTTCCGTGCCGGCGTGTCCTCACGCGAGGTCGTGTGGCGCACGCCGGCCGGCAAGCGGATCCGGGTCACGTCACAGCGGCTCGTGAGCTTCCATCATCGCCACCTGGCGATGATGCTGCTCGAGTTCACGATGCTCGACGGGGCGGCACCCGTCGTCATCTCGTCGCAACTCATGAACCGCCAGGACGGCGAGGACGAGTACCACGTGCGCGCGGCCGCCCTCGGCGAAGGTCGCGATCCCCGTCAGGCACGCCGGTTCGGGCACCGCGTGCTGTTGCCGCGACTGCAGCGCCGCCACGAGGAATCGAGCACGGGCGGCGAGGTGTTGCTCGGATACCAATGCGCCAACAGCGGGATGACGCTCGCCTGCGGCTACCAGCACCTGTTGCAGACGTCGAGCCCGCACACGGTCGAGACGACGATCGGCGCCGACCTCGCCAAGACCGTCTTCACCATCGATGCCGCTCCCGGCGAGACCGTCCGCATCGCCAAGCTGGTGTCGTACCACTCGTCGACGGGCGTGCCCGCCGAGGAGCTCGCCGACCGCTGTCACCGCACGCTGGCGCGGGCGCGATCGGAGGGGCCCGACGAGATCCTCGCCCAGCAACGAGCCTGGCTCGACGAGTTCTGGTTCTACAGCGACGTCGAGGTGCGCGGCGACGAGCCCGTCCAACAAGCGGTCCGTTGGAACCTGTTCCAGCTCGCCCAGGCCTCGGCGCGCACCCAGGAGCAGGGCATCTCCGCCAAGGGCGTCACCGGAGGCGGGTACGACGGCCACTACTTCTGGGACACCGAGGTCTACGTCATCCCGTTTCTCGCCTACACGAGCCCGGACGTCGCCCGCAAGCTGTTGCGGTTCAGGTGGCGGATGCTGCCGGCGGCGCGCCGGCGGGCGGCCGAGCTCAGCCAGCGCGGCGCGCTGTATCCGTGGCGGACGATCAACGGCGAGGAGGCGTCGGCGTACTACGCCGCTGGCACCGCGCAGTACCACATCAACGCCGCCGTGGCGTACGCGTTGGAGCGCTACCTCAACGCCACCGGTGACGTCGACTTCCTCGTCGACGAGGGCTCCGAGATGATGGTCGAGACCGCACGGTTGTGGGAGGACCTCGGGTTCTACGCACCGAACGGCGAGGCCACGTTCCACATCCACAGCGTCACCGGGCCGGACGAGTACACCACCGTCGTCAACGACAACACGTACACGAACATGATGGCGCGCTTCAACCTTCGGTTCGCGGCGAAATCGGTGGAGTTCCTCGCCGAGTGGGACGCGTCGTCGTGGGAACGACTCCAACGGCGCACGTCGCTCGAGCCCGACGAGATCGCGGCGTGGCATCGCGCCGCCGACGCGATGTTCATCCCCTACGACGAGGCGCTCGGCATCCATCCCCAAGACGTCAACTTCCTCGAGCGTGAGCGGTGGGACTTCGAGAACACCCCGCCCGAGAACTTCCCCCTGTTGCTCCACTACCACCCGCTCGTCATCTACCGCTTCCAGGTCCTGAAGCAGGCCGACGTGGTGCTGGCGATGTACATGCGGACCGGCCACTTCACCCGCGACGAGAAGCGCCGCGACTTCGACTACTACGACCCGATCACCACCGGCGACTCGTCGCTGTCGGCGTGCGTGCAGGCGATCGTCGCCGCCGAGGTCGGGCACGACAAGCTGGCCTTCGACTACTTCCGCGACGCGCTGTTCCTCGACCTGTTGAACCTTCACGGCAACACACCCGACGGCGTTCACGTCGCGTCGTGCGGCGGCGTCTGGGCCGGACTGATCCACGGCTTCGCCGGCATGGTCGACAACGGTGAGTGGCTGAAGTTCGAACCGCGGCTGCCCACCGGATGGGACGGCATGACGTTCCGGCTGCTGCGCCATGGTGCGTTGGTGACGGTCGATGTCGATCAGGACGGGTGCACCGTGCGGGTCGAGACCGCCCCCGGGGCGCCGATCGAGACCCCCGACGGCGTGGTGCGGTTCGCCCCCGGCGAGTCGGTGCGCATCCCCGGTGGCTCGCGGCCGATCGGACGATTGAGCGTGATCGAGGTCGAGCACTTCCGGGCCCTGGCGCGGTCGTGGATCGCCGAGCATCGCCGACACGCACCCGCCGACTACGGCGCGATCTGTCCACCCCACCTCGTCGACCACGCCGTCGACTGGCAACGCCGGATCCACGACGCCGGCTATGCCGGCATCCACTGGCCCGAACAGCACAGCGGTCAGGGACTCACGATCGAGCACACCGCGGCGTGGCAGTACGAATGCGCGACGGCCGGCGTGCCGTGGGCGTTCAACATGGTCGGCCACGTGCTCGCCGGCGGCGCGATCCTGCTGTTCGGCACGCCCGAGCAGCAGACCTCGCACCTGCGTCCGACGCTCGCCGCCGACCGCCTCTGGTGCCAGCTGTTCAGCGAGCCCGGTGCGGGCAGCGATCTCGGGTCGCTCACCACGCGCGCCGTGCTCGACGGCGACAACTACGTCGTCAGCGGCCAGAAGGTGTGGTGCTCGGGCGGCCGCTACAGCGACTGGGGGATCCTGATGGCCCGCACCGATCCCGGTGCCGGCAAGCACGACGGCATCAGCTTCTTCCTGTTCCCGATGGATCTTCCCGGCGTCGAGGTCCGCCCGCTGCGCCAGATGACGGGCGAGGCGGAGTTCGACGAGGTCTTCCTCACCGACGTCGAACTGCCCGCCGAGCACCTGCTCGGACCGTTGCACGGAGGGTGGGGTGTCGGGATGGCCGTGCTGACGAACGAGCGCGGGCACATCGGGACGGCCGTGATCGGGCTCGAGCGCCGGCTCGAACAACTCGCCGCGATCGCCGACGCCGGTGATGGTGATGGCGATGGCGACGATCACGGATTCCTCGGGCCGTCCGATCGGCAGCAGCTTGCCGGGCTCCTGGCGCGTGGGCACGCGTATCGGGCAATGGCGCTCCGCCAGGGTCCAGCCGCTTCGACCGCGGCGTCGCTGATGAAGCTCGGGATCACCGAGATGATGTTCGACGTGGCGATGCTGCGCGGTGCGCTCGGCGGCGCCGCCAGTACCGTCGCCGGGTCGGGGGCGTCTGGCATGCTGGCAGCACCCGGTGGGAGGATCGCCGGGGGCACGAGCCAGATCCAGCGCAACATCATCGGAGAACGACTGCTCGGGCTGCCCAGAGAACCCAAACCGGGCTCCACAGCGACGTGATCCGCCAGACCGGAGACTTGCCAGACCGGAGAATTGGAGACCGAACGTGAACAGGCCGGACGACGAGAACATCTCCGCCAGCAATGGGCGAACGGGCCCTCCCGCCAAGCTGATCGCGCTCATCGTCGTCGCCATCCTCACGGTCGTCTTCGTGTTCCAGAACCGCGAGCGCCACCAGATCGACTTCTTGTTCTTCGAGCTCAACACCCGGACGTGGACGGCGTTGGCCACGGCGTTCGTGCTGGGCGTGGTCTGCGACCGGCTGTTCAGCAGCTGGTGGAGGCGCTCTCGGAACCGACGCAACGAGGGCTGAAGGTTCGGACGTCCCAGGGTTGGATCTGACAGGGCGAACATGGCGGTGAGGCGCGTCGAATCGAGCGATGGCGTTGCGGTCGCAGTCCACGATTTCGGGGGGCGTGGGCCGGCGCTGCTGCTCTCGCACGCCACCGGGTTCCACGCCCACTCGTACCTGCCGATGACGGCGACGCTCGGCGACCGGTTCCACACGTTCGGGCTCGACTTCCGTGGCCACGGCGACACGGCCGCGATGCCGGGCTGGGAGGTCGAGTGGAGGCGATACGGCGACGACGCCGTGGTGGCCGCCCGATCGGTTGCTCCCGACGGCGGGCTGATCGGGTTCGGGCACTCGATGGGTGGCTCGGCGCTGCTGATGGCGGCGCACCGCGATCCATCGCTGTTCGATCTGATCGTCGCCTTCGAGCCGATCGGCTCGCCACGGCTCGCTCCGAGTGACGACGACGGTCCACCTCCCCCGCTGCTCACGTCGATGGTCGAGGCCGCCCGCCGCCGCCGGCGTTCGTTCCGCTCGTACGAGGATGCGATCGTCAACTTCGGATCGAAGCCGCCGATGTCGGCGTTCACCCCGGACGCGTTGCGCAACTACGTCGAGCACGGTTTCGCCCCCTCGGCCGACGGCGTGACGCTGCGCTGCGATCCGGAGCTCGAGGCGCAGACGTTCCTCAACGGCCGGCACAACGGCGTGTGGGACCTGCTGCCCGAGATCACCACGCCGGTGTTGCTCGTGATCGGCGCTGCTGACGAACCCGGTCCGGCGGCGACCGGCGAGGAGATCGCACGGCGGCTCCCGAACGCGACGTTCCGCCATGTCCCCCACTTCGACCACTTCGCGCCGTTCACGCATCCCGACGAGATGTCGGCGTTGATCGTCGAAGCGGTCGACGATGCGGCCGATCGCGCCGCTCGCGAATAACGCCGTTCGAGGTCATTCGATCGCCGTTCGATCGCCGTTCGATCGCCAATTCGATCGTGGATCAACCAGGATCGTCACACCCCCGCGCGTACCATGAGCGCATGTTCGAGGTGCCGGTCAGCCTGTCGCCATCCCGGGTCGAGGCGTTCACGTCGTGCCCGATGGCGTTCCGGTTCGCCAGCATCGAGAAGCTTCCCGAGCCGCCCGGCATCCACATGACGCGCGGATCGCTCGTGCACCGCGCCCTCGAGCTGTTCTTCACGCTGCCGGCCCCCGAGCGCACGCCCGCCCGGCTCGAGACCGCGCTCGACTCGGCGCTGGCCGAGTACCGCACCGATCCCGACTTCACCGGCCTCGCCCTCGGCGCCGACGAGATCGTCGAGTTCGAACGTGAGTGTCGCGAGTTGATCGCCAACTACCTGCGGATGGAGGACCCCACCGCGGTTCGCGAGATCGGGCTCGAGCTGCGCCTGTCGGCGCAGGTCGACACACTGACCCTGCGCGGCATCATCGACCGTCTCGAGCTCGACGCCGACGGCGAGCTGGTGGTCACCGACTACAAGACCGGCCGTGCGCCGTCGGTCAACTACGAGCAGAAGAGCCTGGCCGGCGTGCACTTCTACTCGTTCCTCTGCGAGAGCGTGTTCGGCCGCCGCCCGCGGGCGATTCGCCTGATGTACCTGCGGTCGGGCGAGACGATCACCGCCACGCCGTCGGAGCAGTCGGTCAAGTTCATCACCACCCGCACCCAGGCCGTGTGGAAGGCGGTCGAGCGGGCCTGCCAGACCGGCGACTTCCGGCCGCGGCCGGGTCCGCTGTGCAGCGGGTGCGCGTTCCAGGAGTGGTGCCCGGCGTTCGGTGGCGACCCCGAGCGGGCGGCCGTCGAGGCAACCGCCCGCTACGCCCTGCTGGCCCCCGCGTGACCGTCGGGCGTGCGCCCGGCCAGGGCACGCTCGGCCCCGTCGTCGAACGTTTCGACGCGCGCGCCGACGCGCTGCTCGAGTCCGTTCGCGGCAATCCGGTCGCCGACGAGATGTTCAAGATGGCCAGCCGCGTCGGCGATTTCAGCCTCATCTGGCACGTCGTCAGCGTGGTCCGCGGCGGCGTCAAGCGACGACCCGACCAGGTCGTCGCGCTCGCGGTCGCGCTCGGGGCCGAGAGCCTGATCGTCAACCAGGGGATCAAGCGCATCTTCCGCCGTGCCCGCCCGACGACCAGTGGCGACCCGCGGTTCCCCGTGCGCGAGCCCAGCACCTCGGCGTTCCCGAGTGGCCACGCCAGCGCGGCGGCGTTCGCGGCGACGATCCTCGGGGCGTGGGACGGCAAGCGCAGCCGTCCCCTGTGGTGGGGGCTGGCGGCGATCGTCGGCACGAGTCGCGCCTACGTGCGCATCCATCACGCGTCCGATGTGATCGCCGGCGCCGTCGTCGGGGCCGGCCTCGGTGCGATCGCCACTCGCCTGCTGCGCCGAGCGGGAATTTGCTGACACCGCACTGGTTGAATGAAGCGATGACCCACTCGTTCGCGATCACATACGACTACCGCTGCCCATACGCCCGGATCGCGAGCGACCACGTCGTCACCGCCCTTCGCGGCGGCGCCGACTGGGACGTCACGTTCCTGCCGTTCTCGCTGAGCCAGAACCACGTCGAAGAGGGCGAGCCGAGTGTGTGGGAGCAGCCCGACAAGGATTCGGGCCTGGTGGCCATGCAGGCGTCGATCGCCATTCGTGACACGCAACCCGACCAGTTCCTCGACGCCCACCACGCGTTGTTCGAGCACCGCCATGCGGCTGCCGGCGACCTTCGTGAGCGCGACGTACTGACCGGCGTTCTCGCCGGGGCCGGCGTCGACACCGATGCGGTGTGGGCCGAGGTCGACTCCGGGCGACCGCTGGCGACGATCGAGAAGGAGCACACGGCGTTCGTCGAGAGCCACCAGGTGTGGGGAGTCCCGACGTTCATCGTCGGTGAGCGGGCCGTCTTCGTCCGGCTCCTCGACGGGCCGGAGGGTGATGGCGAGCTCGCCACGCGCACGATCGAGCGCGTCCTCGACCAGATCGAGTGGCCGATCCTCAACGAGTTCAAGCACACCAGCATCCCGCGCTGAACCGCCGCCACTCCACCGTCACTCGTCGCTGACGCCACCACCCTGACTCCGCCGTCCCGCCTGGGCTGGGGCGTCATCGGCCGCCGAGTGCCCTAACGTGCTGACGATGTCTGAGCTCTACTTCGACCGGAAGATGAGCGACGTCGAGGGATTGATGTGGCGCCTCGAGAAGGACCCGTACCTCACGTCGACGTTCGGCAACGTGACGATCCTCGATCGCAAGCCCGACTTCGATCTGATGCGGCGCCGGTTCGAACGGGCGAGCATCGCGATCCCGCGGCTGCGCCAACGTGTGCAGCCGGCGCCAGGCAGCGTGTCACCGCCGACGTGGGTCGAGGACCCCGACTTCGCGATCGAGAACCACGTCCGCCACCTCGCGCTCCCCAAGCCCGGATCGCTCCGCCAGCTGCTCGACCTGGCGAGCCTGATCGTCGCCGATCCGTTCGAGCGCACGCGCCCGCTGTGGCAGTTCGTGCTCGTCGACGGGCTCCGCGGCGGCAAGTCGGCGCTCATCCAGAAGATGCACCACACGGTCACCGACGGCGAGCGCGGCGTCCAACTCTCGCTGCAGTATCTCGACTTCGAACGCGACGCACCCGATCGGCCCCCGCTCCCACCGCCGGACGAGGACGAGGCGGACGTGGCCGAACCGAGCGGTGGCGACGGCGTCCATGCCTTCATCGCCGGCAGCCTCCGCCTGCCGCTCGGTGTGGCGCGCCAGGTTCGTGACCTGCTCGCCGATCCGACCAGCCTCCCGAACGCCGGCGCCGCGGCCGCCAACACGTTGCGCGGCATCGTGTCGCAACTCAGCGACACCGACAAGGCCCGTTCGCCGCTGTGGACGGCGCGTTCGCTGCGCCGCCACATCGAGGTCACCCGCGCACCGTTCCGCGAGACCAAGGACGCCGCGGCACGACTCGGCGGCACCATCAACACGGCGTTCGTGACGGCCGCCGCCGACGCCGCCTCGCGGTACCACGTCGAGATGGGGAGCCCGACCGAAGCGCTGCGGGCGTCGATGGCCGTGAGCACGCGCACCGAGTCGTCCGGTGGCAACGCCTTCTCGGTGATCCGGATGCTGGTCCCGACCGCCGAGATGCCGATCGCCGAGCGCTTCGCAGCCATCCACGAGGCCACCGCGATCGCCAAGGACCAGAGCCGGTCGGCCGGTATCGACACGCTGGCCGCGGTCGCCTCGGCGCTGCCGACGAGCGTCGTGACCCGACTCGCCCGCCAGCAGACCCAGACCGTCGACTTCGCCACGTCGAACGTACGGGGCGCGCCGATGGAGATGTACGTGGCGGGCGCCCAACTGCTCGAGAACTACGCCATCGGCCCGCTCGCCGGCGTGGCCTTCAACGTCACGATGCTGTCGTACCTCGGCAGCCTCGACATGGGCATCAACATCGACGCCGCGGCGGTCGAGGATCCGGCGCTGCTGAAGCGCTGCCTCGATCGCTCGCTGAGCGCGTTGCTCAAGGTTTGATCAAGGTCTGACGCGAACCCGACGCGGTCGCCCGGACGCGTCGTTCAGAGGCGAACACCCGGTTCGGGAGGCGGCGCCGGAGGCGCTTCGCCGCCCGCTCACAGAAGCGTCAGACGGGTTCGACGGGCTTGGCGGTCAGCAGCGTCCGGACGTCGAGCAGGACGTCGGCGACCTCGCCGGACGACATCAGCTCGCGGGACATGATCTGGCCGAGGGCCTGGTCGATCACGCTGAGCGCTTCCCGGATGACCGCTTCGCTCGCCCCGGACGCATCGCTCACACCCACGGCGCGCGCTGCGCCCCGCAGTGGATCGAACTCCGTGGTGAGATCCTGATCGGTCATCCCTTGACACGGTATCCGCCTTTTCTCGTTCGCGCGCGGACCTACGATGACCCTCGTGGAACTCGACGGGAAACATGTGGTCGTCACCGGTGCCGGCCGAGGAATCGGAGCGGCACTCGCCCGGCGATTCCACCAGGCCGGCGCACGCGTCGTCGTCGCCGATCGCGAGGGAGTGTCGGCCACGGTCGACGAGTTGGCCGGCTCGGTCGGTGTGACGGCTGACATCGGCACGGAGGCCGGCAACATCGACCTGATCGGCGCCGCCGAGGATGCGTTCGGACCGATCGACCTGTTCTTCGCCAACGCCGGTGTCGGCACGGGTGGCGATCCGATGACTCCGGACGACGTCTGGAACACCGCCTTCGACATCAACGTGCACGCCCACCGTTGGGCGGCGCGACACCTCCTGCCGGGGTGGCTCGCCCGTGGTGAGGGGTACTTCTGCTCGACCGCTTCGGCCGCCGGATTGCTGGCCCAGATCGGATCGGCGCCGTACAGCCTCACCAAGCACGCGGCCGTGGCGTTCGCCGAGTGGATGAGCATCACCTACGGCGATCAGGGGATCCGCGTCAGCTGCCTGTGCCCGCAAGGGGTCAACACGGCGATGTTGAACGGCAGCGACGCCGATGATGCGGGAGGGGGGCTGGGCGGCAATCTCGGCGGCAACGTCGTGCGGCTCGCCGGCGTCGTGCTCGAACCCGACGACGTGGCCGAAGTCGTCCACGACGCGATCCGCGCCGAGCGGTTCCTGATCCTCCCCCACCCCGAGGTCGCCGAGTACATGCAACGCAAGGCCGCCGATCCCGACCGCTGGCTGGCCGGCATGCGCAAGCTGCAGCGCCGGGTGCTCGGTGACTGAACTGTCGATGTGTGACCGATGACAATCGTGTTACATGACTGACCCGGCGCTGCTGCACCGCCTCGGCCTGCGCGCCGGCGAGGCGATCCGCTTCCGTCGCGGCGACCGCGGGCGATGGATCGTCGGGCGCGTGGCGGGCATCGCCGCCGACGGCAGCATCACGCTCCACGACCCCGACGGGTCGGCCCGCTCGCTGCGCCCCGAACGCGTCGAAGTCCGCCGCCCCGGCACCAAGGGACGCCTCGGCTGGCAGCTCGTCAGCGACGTCGCCACCACCTGGGAACAACTCGAACTCTTCTGATCGGTCGGTGCCAGATGCCCTCTACGGGAACTGTCTGCCTCAGACTGCCCGTCAGCTCATCTGAGGCAGACAGAACGGGGGTTGGGGGTCAGCGGCCGCCGGAGCAGTTGACGATGGCGCCGTTGACGTAGCCGGCTTCGTCGGAGGCGAGCCACAGGATCGTCGCCGCGACCTCGTCGGCGGTGCCGACGCGGCGCATCGGGACGTTCGCCGACAGGCGCGCCGCTCGGCCGGGCTCGCCCGAACGGGCGTGGATCTCGGTGTCGATCAGCCCGGGGCGAACGGCGTTGACGCGGATCCCCTCGGCGCCGACCTCCTTGGCGAGACCGATCGTCAGCGTGTCGATCGCCCCCTTGCTGGCCGCGTAGTCGATGAACTCGTCCGGGCTGCCGAGGTACGACGCTGCCGACGAGACGTTGACGATCGAGCCGCCCGACCCACCGTGCCGGGTCGACATCCGCCGTACCGCCTCGCGGGCGCACAGGAACGCCCCGATGACATTGACGTCGAACACCTCCCGCAGCCGTCCGTACGGGTACGTGTCGAGGCGGGCCTGGGCGTGGAGGATCCCGGCGTTGTTGACGAGGACCGTCAGCTGACCGAGCTCGGCGGCGGTCGTGTCGAACATCCGTTGCACATCGGCCTCGACGGCGACGTCGGCCTGCACCGCGATCGCCTGCACCCCGGCCGACCGGCAGTCGCCGACGACCGCTTCCGCCGCCTCGGAGCTGCTCACGTAGTTGACCGCCACGTCGATGCCCCTCGTCGCGGCGAGTCGCGCGGTCGCCGCTCCGATCCCGCGGCTCGCTCCGGTGATGAGGGCGACGCCGGTCATGACCCGATTGTGGCATCCCGCGACCTGTCTGCCCTGAAGCGCCGATCTCGACGATTCGGAGCAGACAGTTCGGGATAGGTTCGAGGGGTGGACCACAGCAAGATCGCCGAGCGGCTGCTCGATGGACGTACGTCAGCCGGCGCCCCAGTCGTGTCGCCCGACGGAACGCGGATCGCGTTCGTCGTGGCGTCGATCGATCTCGAGAAGAACGTCACCAACACCCGGGTGTGGCTCGACGGCGCCCCGGTCACCGCCGGCCCGCACGATGCGCAATCCGGAGTGGTCGCCCGACGGCCGGTTCCTGGCGTTCACGTCGAGGCGCGGCGAGAAGAAGGGCGACTCGACGCTCCACGTCCTGCCCGTCGGCGGACCGGGCGAGACGCGGACGTTGTGCACGATGCCCGATGGCCTCGGTGACGTCGACTGGTCGCCCGACGGCCGGTGGATCGCGTTCACGAGCCGCACCCGCCACGAGCGATACGAGGCCGAGGACGTCAGCTGGCAGGCGCCGCGGAAGATGGAGCGATTCTTCTCGCGGCTCAACGGCGAGGACTGGATCTTCGACCGTCCCCAGCACATCTACGTCGTCGCCGCCGACGGCACGGGCACGCCGCGCAACCTGACGCCGGGTGATTTCGAGCACAACGGCACCGCCTGGCTGCCCGACTCGTCGGCGATCGTCACGAGCAGCGCCCGCCACGACACCTGGGATCGCGACCTCGCCACCGATCTCTACCTCGTGCCGGTCGACGGCGACGGCGAGATCCGGGCACTGACCAAGCACACCGGCGGATATGCGTCGCCGGCGGTGTCCCCGGACGGCCGGCTCGTCGCGTTCTTGGGCGACGACGACCCGTCGACCTATCCGCAGAACCCCAAGGTCGGCGTGATCAGCGTCGACGGCGGTGAGCACCGCTGGATCAGCACGGGACTCGACCGCACGTTCGCTCCGACCGGCGGGTACCCGGCGCCCGTGTGGATCGACGACGAGTCGCTGTACGCGCTGGCCGAGGACCGCGGCGACACCCACCTGTACCGACTCCACATCGATGGCCGCGACCCCGAGCAGATCACGGTTGGCGACATCACCGTTCACGGCTTCGACGCGGCCGGCGGCACGGTCGCATTGGCGCGAGCGACGGTCGACCGGCCGGCCGAGATCCACACTCTCGACGGCCCGGTCACGGCGATCACCAAGAACTTCCTCGGATGGGAGAAGTTCGCCGTGCCGTGCGCCGACGGCTCCGACGAGATCGACGCGTGGATCATGCGACCGGCCGAGTTCGACCCGTCGAAGTCGTACCCGGTTCTGCTCAACGTCCACGGCGGACCGTTCACGCAGTACGGCGAGTACTTCTTCGACGAGGCCCAGATGCAGGCCGCGGCCGGCTTCGTGGTGCTGATGTCGAACCCGAGGGGCGGCAGCGGTCGCCACACCGCGTGGGGGCAGGCGATCCTCGGGCCGAAGCACCAGAAGGCGCCCGGAACCGGTTGGGGCTCGGTCGACGCCGACGACGTGATCGCCGTGCTCGACACCGCGCTCGAGCGCTACCCGTTCTGCGACGGCGCCCGGGTCGGAATGCTCGGCGGCAGCTACGGCGGGTACATGGCCACCCTGCTCGCCGCCCGCCACGGCGACCGCTTCAAGGCGATCTGCTCCGAACGGGCGGTCAACAACCTCCTCAACGAGGAGTGGTCGAGCGACATCGGCACCGTGTTCCGGATCGAGCACGGACCGAACCCGGTCGAGGATCCCGACGAGTACCTCCGGATGTCGCCATCCATGTGGGTGCGCGACATCCACGTGCCGATGCTGATCATCCACTCGGAGGAGGACTACCGCTGCCCGATCAACCAGGCCGAGGAGCTGTGGGTCGCGCTCCGGCTGCTCGAGCGCGACGTGACCTTCTACCGCTTCCCCGGCGAGAACCACGAGCTGTCGCGGTCCGGTTCGCCGGTGCACCGCCGAATGCGGGCGGAGATCATCCTCGACTTCTTCGCCGAACGACTCGGGCGGGACACTGCGTGACGTTCGCGGGATCGCGCCGGACGCGCCGTGCGCGTCAGCGGTCCCACCATGTCGGGCTGGCGGCGCTCCGATCCGCCGCCGTCGGCGCGGTCGTGGTCGCCGCGTCGCTCGCCACGGCCACGATCCCGGTCTCGGTCGCGGCGCCGTGTGACGGGTCGGCCGATTCGCCATCGTTCGTCCGTCACGTCGACCGCCTCGCCAGCACGGTCACGGTCGAGATCCTCAACGCATCGGCAGTCCGACACGGTGTCAGCGCGTCGCGCCGTCGAAACGGCCGGGGGAACGATCGTCGACACCGCGCCGAGCGGGGTGATGCTCGCAAGCGTGCCAGCAGTGGCCGCCGCCGACCTCAGGGACGAGCTCGGCGGGCGGGCGCGCCGGCCTGTGCATCTCGACGTGCGACCCGAGCAGGTGGGCGGAGCGGGCTTCGGACCCACGTTGGGTTCGGAAGTCGCCATCACGAACGCCTCCGCCTGGCACACCGCGGGGCTGATCGGAAACGGCGTCAGGATCGGCGTCATCGACTTCTTCGACGTCAACGCGTACTGGAACATCGGCGAGATGGGCCCCGCACCGGTCGCCAACGTCACGGCCCGCTGCATCTCCGAGGGCAACGACTGCTCCGGCGAGTTCTTCGACGGGATGGATGGTGGCGGCGACAACCACGGCCCGGCCGTGGTCGAGATCGTCAAGGACATGGCACCCGGGGCGCAGATCTACATCGGGCGCGCCTCCACCGAGAGCGACTACTACGCGTTGGTCGACTGGTTCGCGGCGCAGGGTGTGCGGGTCATCAGCCGCTCCCTCGGCAGCCGTTACGACGGCCCGGGTGACGGGCGCGGCGCCCTCGACGGCGTTGCCGACTACGCCGTCGATCGCGGGATCACATGGATCAACTCGGGCGGCAACAACGCGATCAACCGCTACTACCGCTCGCCCGTCCGGCTGATCGGCACGTCGGTGGCGTTCGGTGCCGCCGGCAGCGACACGTGGCTGCGCTTCAACGGCTGCATCGCGCCGGGTGGCGTGCGCTGGGTCCACGACTGGGACACCCCGCCCGCGCAGCGCACCAACTACGACGTCTTCCTCTACCACTCACCGACCGGGAGCCCCTCCACGAACGACCTCGTCGACTCGGGGACCGCCGACCAGACGAGCGGAGCGCCGCCGCTCGAGGTCATCCAGGGCGCTGCGTGTCCGGCGCCCGGCCACTCGTTCTACATGCGGATCGACCACGTCGCCGGCGACCCGTCCGGCGACGTGATCGAGATCCTCGACTACGGCGACGGGATGGCGCAGCACGTCCAGGCCCCGTTCTCGGCCGCCACGTCGATCGTCGACTCCGCCAACGCGGGCGTGGTCGCCGTCGGTGCCGTCGATCCGCCCGGCTCGGGAACGCTCGGCCCGTACAGCTCGCAGGGCCCGACCAACGACGGGCGAGTGAAGCCCGACGTCTCCGCCGTCTCGGGGTTTGACAGTGCGACGTTCGGCGCCAAGTTCTCGGGCACCAGCGCCGCCGCGCCCGTCGTCGCCGGCGGTGCGGCGCTGCTGCTCGGCGCCAACCTGGCCGCCGGCGCACGCGAGCTCGGCGATCTGCTGCGCAACTCGGTCGTCGACCGCGGTCCGAGCGGCCCCGACAACTTCTTCGGCATCGGCGAGTTCCGTCTCGCGGCACCGCCGTCCACGACCGTCTCGAACCAGCCGTCGCGATACGTGCCGCTCACGTCGCCGACACGCATCCTCGACACCCGTCCGTCAGGACCGATCGGTCCGGCCAACCTCGTCGGCACGCTCTGGCCGGGCGAGATCCTCGACGTCCCGATCGCCGGTGTCGCCGGCATCCCGGCAGCGGGACTCACGGCGGTGGCGATCAACCTCACGCTCGTCGGTGCCGCCCGCACCGGGTACGGCCAGGCGCTGCCCACCTTCGCCGCTCCCGTCGGCGCGTTCTCGAGCTTCAACCTCGACGCCGCCCCGCAGACCCGGCCCAACTTCGCGATCGTCCCGATCGGCCAGGGTGGTTCGATCAGCGTCTACTCGAACACCGGTGGGAACGCGATCATCGACGTGCTCGGGTACTTCACGGCGGCCGGCGGTCCGACCACGGACGGCCGGTTCGTGGGTCTCCCCACGTCGCAGCGCGTGCTCGACACGCGCCGCGATGGCGGCCAGCCGCTGGCGACCGGTGGCACGATCAACTTCGGCCTGCCGTCCGGTGTGCCGGCGAACCAGATCGAGGCGCTCGTCGTCAACATCACCGGGACGTCGACGATCGGTGAGGGTTTCGTGCAGGCCTATCCCGGCGGCAACAACGGCGACATCTACAAGACGTCGACGCTCAACCTCACGCCCAGCAGCACGGCAGCCAACACGGTCATCGTGCCGGTCACCTCGACCGGCGTCAGCCTGTTCGCCGAGCTCGGCCCCGGCGGCAGCGCCCACGTGATCGCCGACGTGACCGGCTACATCACGTCGGCCGCCGCCGCGCCCGCACCGACGGGGCTGTTCGTACCGGTCTCGCCAGGCCGCGCCTACGACTCGCGCAACGTGGCGCCGACGATCGACGACGGCGCCCAACTCGTCGTCTCGGCCAACAGTGCGCCCGGCGTGTTCGTCCCACCCGGCGCCTCCGGGGTGGTGTGGAACTTCACTGCCACCGGCACCACCCGCTACGGCTTCTTGAAGGCGTGGGCGACCGGCAGCGCCGAGCCGCCGACGTCGGCGTTGAACTGGCCGACGTCGGGGATGACCGTCGCCAACGCCGGCATCACCCGACCCGACGCGGCCGCCCAGGTCACGCTCAGCCCGACCGACGAGAACGGCGCCACCAACGGACCGCTCACCCACGTGATCGCCGACGTGTTCGGCTACTTCACGTGAGCTGTGGCACTCACCCCTCGTCGACCCAACCGTCGATCAGCTTGCGGGCGATCGAGATGCCGGGCGGGATCATCGGCAGCTCGTCGCGCCGGTACCAGTTGGCCTCGGCGATTTCGGTCGGGTCGCAGGCGATCTCGCCCGACTCGTAGTCGGCGCGGAACCCGATCATCAAGCTGTGCGGGAACGGCCACGGCTGGCTGCCTTGGTACCGGGGGTTGGCGACGGTCACCCCGACCTCCTCGCGGACCTCCCGGATCACCGCCGACTCGAGCGACTCACCGGGCTCGACGAAGCCGGCGAGACAGGAGAACATCGGCACCGTCCACTGCACGCCGCGGGCGAGCAGCGCCTCTTGGTCGGGCCCGGGCTCACCCCGCGTGACGAGCGTGATCATCGCCGGCGCCAGGCGTGGGAACGCCATGAGCGAGCACGCCGGACATCGCATCGCCCGCTCGCTGCGGGCGAGCTCGGTGGGCTCACCACAGCGGCCGCAGTAGCGATGGGTGCGGGCCCACTCGACGATCTGCACCGCCCGCCCGGCGGCCAGCCACTCGTCCTCCGACGCCCGGCCGTGGAACACGCGCAGGTCGAGGGCCGCTCCGTCGCTCGGGTCGTCGTCGCTCGGGACGTCGACCGCCCACCAGGCCACGCCGCCGACGATGCCGACGAGATGGGCGGTCCAGTCGGGCGAGGCGATCGCCGGCTCCAGCCACACTGATGAACCGATGACGTGCACGTAGAGGGCATCCCCGCGGTGATCGGTTGGCAGCACGACGAGCGGGACGAACGAGGTCACCCTCGATCTCTACCACGCGTCCACCCACCGCCGGCAGGCGACGCTGCGAACCCGCCAAATCGAACAGTTCGATCTGATTCGCGACTGGTGTCGAGCCCGGGCGAACTGTTCGACGTGGATCGACGCGAGGCGGACGGCCAGATCGAACAGTTCGATCTCATTCGCGACAGGTGTCGAGTCAGTTCGAACTGTTCGACGTGGATCGACGCGAGGCGGACAGCCAGATCGAACAGTTCGATCTCATTCGCGACAGGTGTCGAGCCCGGGCGAACTGTTCGATCGGGTTCGACAGCGCCGGGGCGGTGAGTGCCGACTGCTAGCCTTTGTACGGACAAGGGGATCCGAAATGCGGTTCAACCAGTACTACCTGGAGTGCCTGTCGCACGCTTCCTACCTGATCGGGGACGAGACGACCGGGCGCGCCGTCGTCGTCGATCCGCAACGCGACATCCACGAGTACGTGGCCGACGCCGAGGCCGATGGGCTGACGATCGAGCTCGTGATCGAGACCCACTTCCACGCCGACTTCCTGTCGGGTCACCTCGAACTGGCCGCCGCGACGGGTGCGACGATCGCCTACTCGGCGGTCGCCGAGCCCGAGTTCGCCCATCGCAAGCTGGCCGACGGCGAACGTCACTCGCTCGGCGACGTCGTGCTCGAGTTCCGCCACACGCCCGGCCACACCCCCGAGTCGATGAGCATCGTGGTCTGGGAGCACGCCGACGACGACACGCCATACGGCGTGCTCACGGGCGACACGTTGTTCATCGGCGACGTGGGACGCCCCGACCTGCTGTCGTCGTTGGGTTGCACGCGTGACGAGCTCGCCGACCAGTTGTACGACAGCCTCCGCACGAAGTTGCTCACGTTGCCCGACGAGACCCGCGTGTATCCCGCGCACGGCGCCGGTTCGGCGTGCGGCAAGAACCTGTCGACCGACCTGTGGTCGACGATCGGCGACCAGCGGCGGACGAACTACGCAGTGCAGGCACCCGACCGGGCGACGTTCATCCGACTCGTCACCGAGGGCCAACCGCCGGCGCCCGGCTACTTCGGCTACGACGCGATGCTCAACCGCCAGGAACGCGAGCTGCTCGACGAAGACACGCCGCCGACCCCGCTGACGTACGACGAGATGACGGCCGCCGTCGCCGCCGGCGCGGTGCTCATCGACGGGCGTGACCCCGAGGAGTTCGCCCGTGGCCACCTCCGCGGGGCGATCAACATCGGCCTCGGAGGGCGCTATGCCGAGTTTGCCGGATCGGTCGTCCAGCCCGACGTCGACATCGTGCTGATGGTCGAACGTGGCGACGAGTTGCAGAGCAAGAACCGCCTCGCCCGCATCGGGTTCGACCGCGTGATCGGGTGCCTCGACGACCCGTACAAGGCGATGTTCGTCCATCGCGACCAGGTCCAGATCGCGTCGCGCCTCACCGCGGCGGCGTTCGACGAACGTCATCGCGACATCGCCGACCTCCAGGTCGTCGACGTGCGCAACCCGGGCGAGGTCGCGGGCGGCGCGATCGCGGGTGCGATCCCGATCCCCGTCGGCCAGCTGCCGTCACGGACGTCGGAGCTCGACCCGCACCGACCGACCGTCGTCTACTGCGCCGGCGGCTACCGGTCGTCGGTCGCGGCCAGCGTGTTGCGCCAGCGTGGCTTCGCCGACGTGTCCGACATCATCGGCGGCTACAACGCGTACGCGGAGGCCTCCCGGACGTCGTCCTAGCCGCCTCGCTCGGCGGGCGGATGGCGTCGGTCACTGGTCAGGCGGGAAGCCGCAACTCGGTGCCCTCGGCCAGCGCCGCCTGGATCTCCAACGTCTGGTCGAGACACAGGTCACCCGCCGGCGCGATGACGACTTCGTGGGCACCGGCCGCGGCGGTCGCGACGAGGTCGTCGAGCACCTGGTCGATCGAGCCGTGGTAGCTCGCCCGGTCGCCGTCGACGGCGCGGTCGGTCACGAGCACGTTGGCGCGCACGACCATCTCCAACGCGTCGGCCTCCCGCCCGTACGCGGCGGCACGGTCGCGGATGTCGGCGAACGTCGGTGCCAGCATCTCGACAGGAACCCCGGCCGGAGCCCAGCCATCGGCGCGGCGAGCGACGCGATCGAGACCGGCCGGGGTGTCAGCGGACAGCAGGATCGGCGGCCGCGGCCGTGGGACAGGCATGGGGCGCACCGTCGACGGTCGCATGCCGACGGCGGACCCCGCGAACGAGCCGACGTCGCCGCTCCACGTCGCGTCGAGGACATCGAGCACCTCCTCGAGCCGGTCATCGGCCTGTTGCGGCGGTGCGCCGAGCGCGTCGTACTCATCGACGGACCACCCGACGCCGAGACCGATCGTCAACCGGCCATCACTCAGGACGTCGATCGCGGTGAGCGACCTGGCGAGCGCGACGGGCTGGTACCACGGGGCGACGAGGACGTTGGTGCCGAGCCGGGTCCGGTCGGTCACCGCCGCCGCGAACGAGAGCACCGTGATCGGGTCGAGGCTGATCCGCTGCTCCTCCGGGAGGCCATCGTCGACGCCGCAGGGATTGGGGGACCGCGGCTCGGTCGGGACCGTCATCCGGTCGAGCACCCACACGGAGTGGTAGCCGAGCGACTCCGCCGCGGCCGCCGATGCCCGTACCGCGGCGGGCGTGGCCTGACGTCCGAGCTGGGCGAGCTGGATCCCGATCCTCACAAGTACCTCCGTGCGTTGACGATTTGACGTCACCGTTGTCCCACGGATGCCTTGCACGGCGCTTGACGGCGGCTCCACGCCTCCATCGCGGCTGGTCAAGCATGTCAAACCAGCAAGACCTGACTTCAGGCGTGCGACGGTCTACCCCGGCCCTTCCTTCCACCACCGTGTGAGCGTCTTGCCGGCGATCCGCCGCGCGTGCGCCGGCACACCGACGACGGACACGGCCACGCCACCGGTCTCGATATCGGCGCACAACGATCGCAGCTCCTCGGCGCCGGTGTAGTCGAGGCGTCCGATTCCCGTCAGGTCGATCTCGAGCGCTTCGACATCGTCGTGGGCAGCGATCGCGTTGACGACGATGCCTTCGAGCTTGTGGGCGGTGCCGAACCACAGCACACCCCGCGGCGCGATGACGACCCGTTTGCCATCGCCGACGGCGACGAGCGACAGGTCCATCTCGCGGTAGAGGTGGGTCACCACTGACAGAGCAACGCCGATCAGCACGCCGCGTTCGATCCGCGGCGCGGTCGCCAACGTGGCGATCAGCGTGCCGGCCGCGATCAGCATCTGCAGTGGCGAGATCGCCCACAGGCGCACGATCGCCACCAGCCGGATCAGCTTGAACACGACCACGGCGACGATGGCGCCCAACACCGCCCGCGGCAACGGCTCGACGAGGAACGCGAACGGCAGCGCGGCGAGCACGACGAGACCGGTGAAGGCCCCCGACCAGCGTGTGCGCGCCCCGGCCATCCGGTTGAGCGCGCTGCGCCCCAGCGAACCACCGATCGGGAAGGAACCCGAGAGCCCGGAAACGATGTTGGCGACACCCTGTGCGCTGAGATCCCGGCTGGCGTTCCACGGTTGGCGGTCCTGGGCGGCGAGGGTTCGCGCGATCGACGCCGGCTCGGCGAATCCGACGAGGGCGATCACGAACGCCGGCACGAGCAGTGACCCGACCCGACTCCACGGGAGGTCGAGCGTCGGATCGAGGATCCGTTGCGGGATATCGCCGACGATCAGCCCGTCGTACCCCGTGATGCGACTCCACACCACTCCCCCGACGACCACGACGAGGACGCCCGGGAACAGCGGATGCACGCGCCGCCCGACGAGCACGACGATCACGGTCACCGCCGACAACAGGACCGCGTCGACCTGCCAGTCGGCTGGCACGCGGATCGCGTCGATCGCGCTCTCGAGGATGCCGCCAGTGGCCGGCACGCCGAGCATCGTCGGCACCTGCGATGCGAGGATCAGGATCGCGCCGGCGGCCGTGAACCCCAGCACGACCGGCTCCGACATCACGTAGGCGAACGATCCGAGACGCACCACGCCGAGGGCGAGGCGGACCACTCCCACGACCAGCGCCAGCAGCGATGCCAGCAGGATGTACTCCTGGGTTCCGGCGACGGCGATGGGCGTCAGGGCACCGAACGTGAACAACGCGGTCAGCGCCGTCGGCCCGGTCTGCAAATACGGCGACGAGGCGAAGAAGGCGGCCGCGATCAACGGCAGGGCGCTGGCGTACAGCCCGATGTACGCGGGCACGCCGGCGATCTCGGCGTAGGCGAGCGCTTGCGGGATCAGCACCAGCGCCACCGAGCCACCGGCGAGACCGTCGGCGAGCCATGTCGACCGCGCGGTCGACCGAGATGTTGCCCGGTGGGCGCCGCCGCGGGCTTCGTCCGTTCGTCCGTACATTTACGCCGAGGCTATGGTCGCCGCCGGGATCCGACGACATGACACGCCTCGGCTTCGTGCTCGCAAGTGACAGTTGCATCGGGTGCCACGCGTGCACCGTTGCGTGCAAGAGCGAGCACGACGTGCCGCTCGGGGTGAACCGGACGTGGGTGAAGTACATCGAGACCGGTGAGTTCCCGAACACCGGCCGTGCCTTCTCGGTGATGCGTTGCAACCAGTGCGACGACGCACCGTGCATCGCGATCTGCCCGACCCGGGCGCTCTACCGGGCGCCGAACGGTGTGGTCGACTTCGACGACAGCCGTTGCATCGGGTGCAAGGCCTGCATGAACGCCTGCCCCTACGACGCGATCTACATCAACCCCGAGACGAACACCGCCCACAAGTGCAACTTCTGCAACCATCGCGTCGAGGTCGGCTTGGAACCGGCGTGTGTGACCGTGTGCCCGACGCACGCGATCATCACCGGCGACCTCGACGACCCGACGTCGGAGATCAGCCGGATCGTGGCGCGCGACCAGGTGGCGGTCCGGGCGCCGGAGCAAGGCACGCATCCGAAGGTCTTCTACCGTGGCCTGTCGCAGGAGGCCCTCGACCCGACGCGGACGATGATCCGCCCGGACGGGATGATCTGGGCCGATACGACCTCCGGCCACTCGACGATCACGCCGACGATGGCCGACCACTCGCCGGAGGAGATCGCGGCGCGCACGACGTACACGACGGCGCACCCGACGACGTGGGGCACGAAGGTATCGGGGTACCTCGTGACCAAGGCGATCGCCGCGGGAACGATGCTCATCGCCGCCCTGCTCGTCGCCCTCGGCCACGCCGGCGAGCGCGCCGCCGTCGGGCTGGTCGCGCCGTTGGTGGCCGGTTTGTTCACGGCGATCACCGGCGTGCTGCTCGTCGCCGACCTCAAGCAGCCGAAGCGCTTCTGGTTCCTGATCACCAAGCCCAACACGAGGTCGTGGCTCGTGCGCGGGGCGTGGATCCTCGGCGGCTTCGCGTTCGTCACCGCGCTGTGGGGTGTGGCCGGCATCGTCGACGCGTCAACCGTCATCAAGGTGCTGGCGCTGCCGGTGGCACTGCTCGCGGCCGGCGCGGCGGGCTACACCGCGTTCCTGTTCGGGCAGTGCGAGGGACGCGACCTGTGGCAGACGCCGATGCTCCTGCCGATCCTGCTCGCCCAGGCCACCGTCGCCGGCGGCGCCATGTACTCGATCCTCGACGTCGTGATGGGAGTCCCCGACGTGCGCCAGATCCGGGTCGCGACGCTCGTGGCACTCATCGCGCTCGCCGTGCTGACGGCCGCCGAGTTGTGGTTGGCGGGCCACCACTCGCAGCGGAGTCGCAACGCGGAACTGGCGATCGCCGAGATGACGAAGGGAGGTCACGCCGCCCGGTTCTGGGGTGGCGGGATCGGCGTTGGCGTCGTCATCCCGGCACTGTTGTTCGCTGTCGCGCTCGGCACCGGCAGTGGCGCCGCACTCCCAGCGATCGCCGGCGTGCTGATCGTCAGCGGGCTGTACTGCTACGAGGACGCATTCGTGGGCGCCGGTCAATCGGTGCCGCTGAGCTGAGGACGCCGATGTCGCTCGCCAACCATCCACCGCACGACCAGTGGCACGACTGGACCGAGCTCGACGCCAAGGCCTGGCCCGATCGCGTCGAACGCCACTACACGCTCGTACCGACGACATGCTTCAACTGCGAAGCGGCGTGTGGCCTGACCGCGTTCGTCGATCACGAAACCGGCGAGATCGCCAAGTTCGAGGGCAACCCCGAACACCCGGCCAGCCGCGGCCGCAACTGCGCCAAGGGCCCGGCGACGCTCAACCAGGTCCACGACCCCGAGCGTGTGCTGCATCCGTTGAAGCGTTCGGGCGAGCGCGGCGCAGGAGGCTGGGAACGCATCACGTGGGACCAGGCGCTCGACGAGATCGGTGACCGCATCCGGCTGGCGTTCGAGGAGGGCCGCCGCAACGAGGTGATGTACCACGTCGGCCGTCCCGGCGAGGACGGCTACACCGAGCGGGTGCTGAAGGCGTGGAACGTCGACGGTCACAACAGTCACACCAACATCTGCTCGTCGAACGCCCGCATCGGTTACCAGTCGTGGATGGGTCACGACCGTCCGTCGTCGGACTTCGCCAACGCCGAGGTGATCTTCCTCATCTCGTCGCACCTCGAGGCCGGGCACTACTTCAACCCGCACGCCCAACGGATCATGGAGGCCAAGGCCAAGGGAGCGACCGTCATCTGCGTCGATCCGCGCCTTTCGAACACCGGCGCCAAGGCCGACTTCTGGTTGGCCCCATGGCCGGGCACCGAGCCGGTGATGCTGCTCGCGATCGCCCGCCTGCTCATCGAACGGGGCACGTGGGAGCGCGAGTTCGTGCGTCGTTGGGTCAACTGGGAGACGTTCCTCGCCGAGATGCGACCGGACCTGCCCCAGGTGTTCGAATCGCTCGAGCAGGCGCTGCTCGACCACTACGCCGACTACACCGTCGAGCGGGCCGAGCGCGTGTGCGGAGTCTCCGGTGACACGCTCCGCACGATCGCCGAGATCATCGGCCGCCATCCCACCAAGCTGGCGTCGCACACGTGGCGCGCCGCCGGTGCCGGCAACCTCGGCGGATGGCAGGTGGCGCGGTGCCTGTTCTTCCTCAACGTGCTCACCGGGTCGGTGGGCACGGAGGGCGGCACGAGCGGCAACGGTTGGAACAAGTTCGTCGCCGATCCGTTCAAGCCGGCTCCTGCCGTCGACAGCTGGAACGAGTTGAACTGGCCGATCGAGTACCCGCTCGCGTACCACGAGATGTCGATACTGCTCCCCCACCTCCTGCTCGACGGTCGGGGCCGGCTCGACACGTACTTCAGCCGCGTCTACAACCCGGTCTGGACCAACCCCGACGGGTTCAGCTGGCTGGAGGTGCTGAAGGACGAGACCCGCGTCGGATGTCACGTCGCGCTCACACCCACCTGGTCGGAGACGGCGTGGTTCGCCGACTACGTCCTCCCGATGGGAGTCGGCGCCGAGCGCCACGACATCGCCAGCTTCGAGACCCACGCCGGACGGTGGCTCGGCTTCCGCCAACCGGTGCTGCGCCGTTACGCCGAGCTCAACGGCGAAGCGGTCGGGCCCGAGCGGCGCACCCACGAGTTCAATCCCGGCGAGGTGTGGGAGGAGAACGAGTTCTGGATCGACCTGTCATGGCGGATCGATCCCGACGGCTCGCTCGGCATCCGCAAGTGGTTCGAGAGCGACGAGCGTCCCGGCACGCCCGTCGGGGTCGACGAGTACTACGGGCGCCTCTTCGCCGACGGTGTCCCCGGCCTCGCCGAAGCGGCGGCCGCAGCCGGAGTCACGCCGCTCGAGTACATGCGTGACCGCGGCGCCTACGCCGTACCGGGCGACACGTACAAGGTGTACGAGCGGATCGTCGGCGGCCCCGCCGTCGAGGGGTGTTCGCCCGACGCCACCGGCGTCTACCGCCGTCCGGGCACTGCCGGATCATGGGACGGCAGCGCCGACGCACTCGCGGGCACCACGCTGGCCGGCCTCGGCGACGGTTCGCCGGCAGTCGAGGTCGACGGCGAACCGCGGGAGGGCTTCCCGACGCCGTCACGCAAGCTCGAGTTGTACTCGACGACGTTGCGCGACTGGGGCTGGCCGGAGCACGCGACACCGGGATGGATCCCGTCGCACGTCCACTGGGAGGATCTCGACCTGGCGGGTGACGAGCGGATCCTGCTGCCGACGTTCCGGATCCCGACGCTGATCCACACCCGCTCGGGGAACAGCAAGTGGCTCAACGAGATCAGCCACCGCCATCCACTGTGGATCCATCCGTCGGACGCCGAGGCGCTCGGCATCGACGAGAACGGTCTCGTGCGGATCACGACGCGCATCGGCCACTTCGTGATCCAGGCCTGGCGCACCGAGGGGATCCGGCCGGGCGTCGTGGCCGCCTCCCATCACATGGGTCGCTGGCGGCTCGACGACGAGACGTCCCGCTCCTGGATCGCCGGTCGGGCGAACATCACGACCGATGGAACGAGGTGGTCGCTGCGCCGGACCCACGGTGACCTGTCGTACGGGAGCGACGACGCCGACACGGCCCGGATCTGGTGGCACGACACGGGTGTCCACCAGAACCTCACGTTCGCGGTGCAGCCCGATCCGATCTCGGGCATGCACTGCTGGCACCAGCGGGTGCGCGTGACCCCGGCGCTGGCCGGTGACGAGTACGGCGACGTCGTCGTCGACACGGCTCGCTCGCGCGAGGCGTACAAGGAATGGCTCGCCAAGACCCGCCCGGGACCCGGTCCGGGCAACCTGCGCCGTCCGCTGTGGTTCGCCCGACCGATGAAGCCGGTGGCGGCCGCCTACCTCTACGCCGGACCCGACCCGGCCCCAAATCCCGACCCAGCTAGTGTGGAATCGTGACGAGCGAGTTCCCCAGTGAGTTCCGGGAGGGTGCCGAGACGCTCGACCGGTCGAGTCCGCTGCCGCTGTGGGCCCAACTCGAGTCCGAGCTGCGCCGCCGGCTCGGGGTCGGCCACTTCGAGCATCGGTTCCCGACCGACCGCGAGCTGATCGAGATCTACGAGGTCAGCCGCCACACCGCCCGCCACGCGGTCGCCAAGCTCGGCTCCGACGGCATCGTCAAGCGCGAGCGCGGGATCGGCACCTCGATCGATCACCAGCAGTTCGAACAGTCCCTCGGCTCGCTGTACAGCCTGTTCCAGCTCGTCGAGAACAGCGGCGTCGAACAGCGCAGCCGGGTGCTCGAGCTCGGACGGGCGACACACCCCGAAGCGGCCGCCCACCTCGGGCTCGCCGCCGACGCGCCACTGCTGCATCTGAGCCGGCTGCGCCTCGCCGACGACGAACCGCTGGCGATCGACCGGTTGTGGCTGCCGTTCGAGATCGGCCAGCCACTGCTCGATGTCGACTTCTCCCACACCGCCCTGTACGACGAGCTCGAGCGCACCGCCGGGCGGCGCCCGAGCAGCGGATGGGAACGCATCCGCCCGGTCGTGCCGGGTGAGGCCGACCGCAACCTGCTCGGTCTCGACGGGCTCGAGGCGGTCTTCTCGCTCCAGCGCCTCGGCCTGCTCGACGACCGCCCGATCGAGTGGCGGATCACGCTCATCCGCGGCGACCGGTTCAGCTTCATGGCCGACTGGTCGGCGGGGCAACGTTCCGGCCTGCGCCTGGCGCGGGCGGGCTAGCACCGACATGTCGCCACCACTGCACCCCGACGTCCAGATCCTCGCCCCGTTGCTCGGCACGTGGGAAGGCGACGGCAACGGCGAGTACCCGACGATCGAGCCGTTCGGCTACGTCGAGTCGATCACGTTCGGCCACGTCGGCAAGCCGTTCCTCGCTTACGCCCAACGCACTCGCGCCGCCGACGACGGCCGGCCGCTCCACGCCGAGACGGGGTACTGGCGGGTGCCGGCGGCCGGCCGCATCGAGTTCCTCGTCGCCCACCCGACCGGGATCACCGAGCTCGCCGAGGGCACGCTCGTGGTGGACGGCGACGTGATGGCGATCGAGCTGGAAGCCACCGTCATCGGGCGCACCGCCTCGGCCAAGGAGGTGACCGCGGTCGCCCGCTCGTTCCGGATCGACGGCGACACGATCGACTACACGGTGCGGATGGCGGCCGTCGGCCAACCGTTGCAGCACCACCTCGCGGCCTCGCTGCGGCGGTCGCCCTCGCCGTAGGCTCGGCCGCATGTCGAGCTCGAACGTCGTGATCGTCGACGCCGTGCGCACGCCGATCGGGCGGCGCGGCGGTGGCCTGTCCAGCATGCACCCGGCCGACCTGCTCGGTCACGTGCAGTCGGCGCTCGTCGAACGCGCCGGCATCGACCCGACCGAGATCGGTCAGGTGGTCGGAGGGTGCGTGAGCCAGGTCGGCGAGCAGAGCTTCAACGTGACCCGCACCGCGTGGCTGGCGGCCGGCCTCCCGCTCACCACCGCCGCCACCACCATCGACACGCAGTGCGGGTCGAGCCAGCAGGCGACCAACCTGGCGACCTCGCTCGTCGGCAGCGGCGTGGTCGACGTCGCCGTGGCGTGCGGGGTCGAGCTGATGAGCCGCATCCCGATCGGCATCAACAGCTCCAAGAAGCTCGGGCTCGGCATCCCGATCCCGAAGCCGTACTTCGCCCGCTACGAGATGACATCGCAGTTCGAGGGCGCCGAGCGGATCGCCGACAAGTGGGGCATCACGCGCGCCGATACCGATGCGTTCGGGCTGGCGTCGCAGGAGCGGGCCGCTCGCGCGTGGGCGGAGGGTCGCTTCGACGGGCAGTGGATCCCGGTCGAGGCGCCCGACGTCGACGACGAGGGCAACCCGACGGGCACCACCCACACCGTGGCCCGCGACGAAGGCATCCGCGAGTCGTCGCTCGAGAAGCTGGCGACACTGAAGCCGGTCGGCCGCGAAGACGGCGTGCACACGGCCGGCAACTCGTCGCAGATCTCCGACGGCGCGGCAGCCGTGCTGATCATGACCGAGGACAAGGCGGCCTCGCTCGGCCTCACTCCGCGCGCACGCATCGTCGACACGTGCCTCGTCGGCGTCGACCCGGTCCTGATGCTCACCGGACCGATCGACGCGACACAGCGCCTGCTCGCCCGGTCCGGGCTGTCGATCGACGACATCGACACGTTCGAGATCAACGAGGCCTTCGCGTCGGTCGTGCTGGCATGGGCCAAGGAGACCGGGGCCGACCTCGACAAGACGAACCCGAACGGCGGCGCGATCGCGCTCGGTCACCCGCTCGGCGCGACGGGCGCGTTCTTGATGACGAAGGCGCTCAACGAGCTCGAACGCATCGACGGCCGGTACGGCCTGGTGTCGATGTGCTGTGGTGGCGGTCTCGGGACCGGCACTCTTCTCGAACGGCTCTAAACGTCTCACGGCTCCCGGGTCCGGTCGCCGGGGCCCGATGAGTTTCGCCCCGCCGCGTCGTCTCATCATGTGTCCCGTTCGAGAAAGGACCGTCGAGGATGACGACGTTCGTGTTGATTCCCGGTGCCGGCGGCAATGCCTGGTACTGGCACCTGTTGGTCGCTGAGCTGAACGACCGCGGTTACGACGCCGTGGCCGTCGACCTCCCCGCCGACGACGACAGCGCCGGGCTGGCGGAGTACGCCGACGTGGTCGTCGAGGCGATCGGCGATCGCACCGACCTTGTCGTGGTCGCCCAGTCGATGGCCGGTTTCACGGCTCCGCTCGTGTGCGACCGCGTCCGCGTCGACCTGCTCGTGCTGTTGGCGGCGATGATCCCGATGCCGGGTGAGTCGCCAGGCGAGTGGTGGGCGAACACGGGGCACGATCGAGCGATGGCCGAGCAGTCAGCGCGTGACGGCACACCCGCCGGCCTCGAAACGGCCGCCGACCTCGAGGCCGTGTTCTTCCACGACGTTCCGCCCGACATCACCGCCCAGGCGATGGCGGGCGGGCGTGATCAATCGGTCGCGCCGTTCGAGAAGCCATGGCCGCTCGACGGGTGGCCCGACGTGCCCACCAAGTTCCTGCTCTGTCGCGACGATCGGTTCTTCCCGGCCGACTTCATGCGTCGGGTCGTCCACGAGCGTTTGGGCATCACGCCGGACGAGATCGATGGCGGTCACCTCGTCGCCCTCAGCCGGCCGAAGGAACTGGCCGATCGGCTCGAGAAGTACCTCGCCGAGGTGGGTGGACGGTGACCGAGTCGGGCTTCACGGTCGAGGGGTTGGCGCGTCTGCACGATCGCATGGCCCGCCACGTCGAGGCCGGCAAGTTGCCGGGGCTCATCACCCTCGTCGCCCGCCACGACCCTGGGCGCGTCGAAGACGTACAGGTCGACGTGATCGGGACGAAGGCGATCGGCGACGCCGAATCGATGCCGCGCGATGCCATCTTCCGGATCGCCTCGCTGACCAAACCGATTGCCGCCGCGGCGGCGATGGTCCTCGTCGACGACGGTGTGCTGGCGCTCGACGCCGCCGTCGATGCGTATCTCCCCGAGCTGGCCGATCGGCGCGTGCTGCGAAGTCTCGACGCACAACTCGACGACACCGTGCCGGCCACGCGGGCGATCACGCTCGATGATCTGCTGACGTTCCGCCTCGGCTTCGGCTCCGTGATGGCCCCGCCCGACACGTACCCGATCCAGACCGCAGAACGTGAGCTGCGGATTGTGCACACTCGGCCCGCCGTGGCCCCCGCCAGTGCAGACGCCGGACGAGTGGATCCGGGACTTCGGCTCGCTCCCGCTGATGCATCAGCCCGGCGAGCAGTGGATGTACAACACCGGGTCACAGGTGCTCGGCGTGCTGCTGGAGCGCGCCGCCGGCACGCCACTCGAGGACTTCCTGCGCGAACGGATCTTCGAACCGCTCGGCATGACCGACACCGGTTTCAGTGTGTCGCCGCACCAGCGCCCCCGGTTCACCACCGCCTACGCCCCCGACCCCGAGTCGGGTGTGCTCGATGTGCTCGACGGCGTCGAGAACAGCTACTGGAGCGCGCCGCCGACGTTCCCGAACGCGGCCGGCTGGCTGGTATCCACGATCGACGACTTCTGGGCGTTCGTGGCGATGCTGCTCGCCGGCGGCACGCACGCCGGAGAACGGATCCTCAGCCAGCGGTCGGTCGACCTGATGACCACCGACCACCTGACGGCCGAGCAACGGGCACCGGCGACGTTGTTCCTGGGCGATCACGACGGTTGGGGCTTCGGCATGGCCGTGCCGGCGGCCGACAGTCCCCACGCTTCCACCGTCGTTCCCGGTGTGATCCCGGGCGGGTTCGGCTGGACCGGCGGCTCCGGTACGGCCTGGCGTTCCGATCGCGTACGCGGTGTCAGCGGCATCCTGCTCACGCAACGGGCGATGACCTCACCGGAACCACCCGCCGTGTTCGACGACTTCTGGAACGGCACCTACGAAGCGATCAACGGCTGACTGGTCCAGCGCGCGACGTCGCAATTCAGCCGATCGCGTCCGACCACAACGGGACGACATCGGCGGAGGCCGGATCCGTCGGTGCCGGACGCGTGCGGCGCAGGCGGCGAGTGACCTTCGTCCGCCACGTCGAACACGTCTGAGTCGGCGGCTCCACGACTGCCGACTCAGGGTGAGTGACGGCGTAACCGACAGCGGTGACGAGGAGCTCGGCCAACTCGGGCGTGTCGGCGATCCGCACTGGCGTCGCGGCCACGCACGAGTTGCCCGACCAGTGCGAGAACACGATGATGCGATCGCTCTCGTGCCACGTCGCGCGGAGGAACTCGTCGGCGCCGAGCGCCTGCGGGACGAACACCCGATGGCGGCTCCCCTGCCACGACTCGGTCATCCGCCAAGCGTCGCCGTCACGAGCGCGGTGTCAACAGCCGGTCCTGTTGCGATCAGCCGCGACGGATGCGGCCGCGGAGGGCGGCGAAACACATCGACATGCTGACTGCGCCCACGAGCGCGATCGCCACGACGGCCTTGGCGAGCTCATCCCACTCCCAGCCGTCGACGATCAGTGAACGCATCCCCTCGAGCAGGTAGGTGACCGGGTTGAACGTCGCCACGGTTTCGAGCCAGCCGGACAGCTGGTCGCGCGGCACGTACGACGTGGTCAGGAACAGGAACGGGAAGAACAGCAAGAAGCTCGAGTTCACGGCTCCCGGGTTACCGGTCTTCAATGCGATCGCGTACCCGAACCCAGAGAACGCCAGGCTCCACATCGCGCCGAGGAGGATGAAGGCGAGGATCCCGAGCGGCCCGGTCTCGAAGCGGACCCCGACGATGAACCCGACGATCAGGATCGGGATGATCAACGCACACGCCACGGCCACGTCGGCCACGAGATGGCCGAGCAGGATCGACAGGCGACGTACCGGCGTCAGCAAGAGGCGGTCGAAGTAACCGTTCTGCACGTCGAGGACGAGGGCCGGGGCACGGGAAACTCCGGTGACGCCGAGCAGGATCGCCGTCGGCAGCTGGAAGGCGGTGAAGTCGAACCCTGCGATCTGGCCCTCGGTGAGGGCCGACAGGGTGCCGATGTTGACGAGGAAGAAGAACAGCGCGATGAAGATCGGCGGGATCACCGTCTCGACGTCGCGGGGAACGGCCCGCAACGCCCGACCGGCAATCGTCGACGTGTCGGCGAAGAACCCGGCGGCGCGAGGCTCCACCGCCGTCGCCTGGCCGCGGAGTGTCGTGGTTGCGATGGTCATGATCCGACCCCCTTGGAATCGTCGTTTTCGAATCGGTTGCCGGTGAGCTCGAGGAAGACGTCGTCGAGCGTTGGTGTGCGAAGCGTGAGATCGCGTACTGACACGTCGCAGGCGTTGAGGGCGACGGCGACCGGGCTCACGGCGGTCGAACCGTCGGCCACCGCCACGATGAGCTCGGTCCCCCGGGCCTCCACCGAGAGCACGCCCGGCACCTGCTCGATCGAGGCGCTGACGGTCGACGCATCGCGGTCGAGCCGAGCGACGATCACGTCGGTCCCGATCGACCGTTTGAGATCGGTCGGGGTGCCCTCGGCGACGAGGCGACCGACGTCGATGATGCCGACCCGGTCGGCGAGCACGTCGGCCTCCTCGAGGTACTGCGTCGTGAGGAAGATCGTCATCCCCAGCTCGACGTTGAGCCGGCGAACCTCCTCCCACACCGCGGCGCGGCTCGACCGGGTCGAGGCCGGTCGTGGGCTCGTCGAGGAACAGGATCTGGGGGTTGTGGACGAGCGCCGCGGCGAGGTCGAGGCGGCGCCGCATGCCACCCGAATAGGTGCTGATCCGGCGATCGAGGGCGTCACCGATGTCGATCAGCTCGGCCAGCTCGGCGACGCGACGGTTGGCGTCGCTCCGCGTCAAGCCGTACAGCAACCCTTGCAGCCGCAACAACTCGGAGCCGGTCTGGCGCGGGTCGAGGGCCGCCTCCTGGAGCGCGACGCCGATGCGCAGCCGCACGGCTCCCGGGTCGGCGGCGACGTCGTACCCGGCGACCGTCGCCGAGCCGCTGGTCGGGGCGATCAACGTGCACAGCATCCGTACCGTGGTCGACTTGCCGGCACCGTTGGGCCCGAGGAACCCGTAGATCTCGCCGGAGGCGACGTCGAGGTCGACTCCGTCGACCGCCGTCACCTCACCGTATTGACGTACGAGCGCTCTCGATCGGATCGCGGAACTCATGTCAGATCCCCCTGCGGGCTCGGTCCGGTTCCGGTGCGCTGCGGCCCGTACTGCGAAGTCGGTCGTGGTCATCGTGTCTCCTCTGGGGGTCGAATCATCATGAGAGCTGGGGGGAGGTCGGTGGGAACGCTCGCTCGGACGCTCCGCAACGGTTCAGACGTCGCCGCGCTGTGTAACTCATCGCTCCGACGCTCGCCTTTCCGATGGGCCGGGCGCGTCGGGGTGGGTGCGCCGGTAGAACAGACGCCGTGGGGCGTCGGCTGTGGCGATGGATCCCGGTGGGTTTCGTCGCCGCCTGCGCCAATGCAACTGCGGACCCGACGCCGAGCGTGTCGTCCGGCTCCATCACCTCGGCGAACGCTGTCGTCGAGCTCGTCGTGGACGGTGACACGATCGATGTCACGATCGACGGTGGCACCGAGCGGGTGCGGATGATCGGCATCGACACCCCCGAAACGAAGAAACCAGACGCCCCCGTCGAATGCTTCGGTCCCGAGGCCACGGCGTTCACCGAGTCGCTGCTCACCCCGGGCACGGCCGTGCGCCTCGAGCGCGACGTCGTCGGCCGTGACGACTATGGCCGCCTCCTCGCCTACGTCTACCGGGCGAGCGACAGCATCTTCGTGAACTACGAGATCATCAGGCACGGCTATGCCACCCCGCTCACGATCGCGCCCAACAGCGCCTTCGCTGATCGTTTCGTCGAGGCCGCCCGCGCCGCCGAACGCGACGACGTCGGTCTCTGGTCGAGCTGTCGGCGTTGACCTGGCTGACGCGGCGGGCGGTGTCGTCGCGCGGCTCATCCGTCGGCCGGCTCCCACGGCTGCATCCACGGCGAGGCCGGCCATCCCTCGACGGCAGCCATCAGTGGGTACATCGTGGCGCCGTCGATCGACTCCCGCACGATGTCGGCGTGGCCGGCATGTCGGGCGGTCTCTTGGATCAGGTGGAACAGGACCCACCGCACCGACCACGCCTCGACGTCGTCGGGATACCACGGCACCCCTTGTGGCACCGGCACGGCCTGGCCCAGGTCGTCGATGCTCGCAACCGCCGCTTCCGTCTTGGCTGCCACCGCGGCGTACGCCTCGAGCACACCGGCGACCGTTTCGTCCGGACCCAACACGAAGTTGTCCGCGTATTCGTCCTGTGAGGCCTCGAAGTCGCCGCCGCCTGCCCGGGACTGGCCCAGCATCGTGTCGATCCAGCCGCTCTCGACGAAGGCGACATGCTTGATCAGTCCGCCGATGCTCAGGGCGCTGGCCGACGGCGTGGCGCGCGCCTGCTCGTCGGACAAGCCGTAGGCGACGATCCGGAACGCGTCTCGCTGCTGGGCCAAGTAGGCAAGGAGGCCCTCGCGCTCGTTGGCGATCGGGGCGACGAGTCCTGGCATGGTGGTCTCCTTTGTCGGATCTGTCTGATCTGTCGGACGGCAGCTGACTCACCGTCCCAAGGTCCATCATCCCGGACAAACCGGTCACGGAACGTCCGGTTTGCGACATTGGGCCAGATACCCGGCCGGCAGTAGGTTCGGCGCCATGTCTGATGTCACGGTGTCTGATGTCACGGTGTCCGGCGTGGGCGTGTCCGGTTCTGCGGTTGACGTCCGCGACCGGTTTCCCGGGTTGGCGAACGGCTGGGCGCGGTTCGACGGACCAGCCGGCACCCAGGTCGTCGACACCGCGATCGACGCCGCGGCCGACTGGCAGCGCAGCGGCAACAACGCCAACAGCCACGGCGCGTTTGCGGCTGCCGAGGCGTGCGACGCCCTCGTCGAACGCACCCAGGACACGATGGGCGAGTTGCTCGGCGCCGATCCGGCCGGTTTCGTGTTCGGCCCGTCGACCACCAACAACGTGTTCGCGATCACGCGTGCGATCGGCCGCGAGCTGGGTCCGGGAGACGAGATCGTGTGCACGCGTCTCGACCACGATTCGAACGTCTCGCCCTGGCTGCTGATCGCGGCCGACACCGGAGCGACGGTGCGGATGGCCGAGTTCGACACCGGCACCGGGCGGCTCGACACGGCCGCGGTCACCGCATGGCTCGGCGAGCGCACCCGCTGGGTGGCCGTCACCGGGGCCTCGAACGCGATCGGCACGATGCCCGACATCACCGCCATCACCGCAGCCGCCCACGACGTCGGCGCCAAGGTCGTCGTGGACGGTGTTCACCTGACGCCGCACGCGCCGGTCGACCTCAGGGCCGTCGGATGCGACATCTATTCGACGTCGTCGTACAAGTGGTACGGCCCGCACGCCGGAATCACCTGGGTCGAGCCCGAGCTCCTCGACCAGCTGCAGGTGTACAAGGTACGACCCTCGCCGGCCACCGGACCCGGCCGCCTGCAGCTCGGCACACCCGCATACGAATCGCTGGCCGCCATCGACGCGGCCGCGCGCTTCCTGATCGGCGAGGGCATGACCACCCTCGCCGGCCACGAGCGGGCAATGTTCACGCTGCTGCTCGACGGACTGCTCGCGATGCCGAACGTCCGCGTGCTCGGCCCGCACGACACGACCGACCGGGCGCCCACGCTCGCGTTCCTCGTCGACGGCCACACCCCCAACGAGGTCGCCCGCGCCCTCGCCTCCCGCGAGGTCGCCGTATGGGACGGCAACTACTACGCCGTCGAGGTGATGGACAGCTACGGCCTCGACATCGACAGCGGCGCGGTCCGCGCCGGAGTTTCCGTCTACACCAACGAGTCCGATGTCGAGCGCCTGCTCGACGCGGTGTCGGCCCTCTGAGCCCAGTCTCCTGATCTCGGTCACGCGGCTCATGGCGGTGGCCCCGTCGAGCACGGCGGCCGATCGCTGTTTCTCCGGGCGCCGGACATCGGCCGCGGCGCGCCGGGTGCGGTTGGTGGTGGTGCCGTGGAAGTGTCGGGTGCCGTCGGGTCGGTGAACGGTGAGGTTGCGGTGTTTGTCGAGTGTGAGTCGCCAGTGTCCCTCGTGCACCAGGTGGTGGTGTTTGGAACATAGCGGCAACAGATTTTGCAGGTCGGTCGATCCGTGTTGGAGCCAGGCGATGACGTGGTGGATGTCGCAGCGGTCGAACGTGATGTCGCAGTGGGGGTAGCCGCAGGTGCGGTACATCGCCCGCAACGCCCGCCGTTGCGCCCGGTTGGCGACGCGCGACGTCGCGTCCGCAGTCCAACACCTCACCGGCGGTGTTGAGCATGATGGGTACGATCGCCGCCTCACACGCCAGACGGCGCACCGTGGCGGGCGGGAGTGGGATGCCGTCGGCGGTCTCACACAGCGAATGCTCGTGCAACCCGTTGAGCAGCGTGTGGTAGTCGACGTGGACGCAGATCTCCGGCACCCGCCGCTCCCCGGACCGTTCCCCCGACACCGCCGCAACGACCGCGTCAGCCAAGAGTTGGTCGATCGGTGTGCCCGCGTTCCCGTCACCTTGTTTGATCGTCGCCAGTTGGGTGTCGATCGCCGCCCACAGTTTGGCGTCACGCTCCGGATCGAGCGCCAGGTGGGTGTGGTGCATGCCGGAGGGTTTGTCGACCCAGCGCCGCACCGACACCGATGCTTTCTGTGTGGTCGAGCTCTGTTTCGCCGTCGTCGCCGGCCAATCGTTTGCCCAGCAGCCGGCAGCGACGCTCGAACACCGCCACCGGCTCCACCCGCGGCAAACCCCAACAAATCATCCGCCAACCCCGCCAAACGCTCCCGACCCGCATCATCCAGCCCTCGAGCGGCGTTGGCGACCGCGTCGACATGGCCAGCCGACACGACCCCATCCGCCAGCGCGGCTTCGAACCCCGGCATCGCCTCGCACACCTCAGAACGATCCGACACCGCCCGCGGTCTCACGGCTCGAACGACGCCCATGACCCGACAACACCTCCGCCGCCGACTCCGAACGACCCTCGGCAGCGAGCTCTCGGCTGCGGCGGGCGATCGCCACATCGACCGCGTCGACCCAGCCCCGCACCCGCTGCGCCAAGC
This sequence comes from Ilumatobacteraceae bacterium, assembly GCA_963776935.1. Classification (GTDB taxonomy): domain Bacteria; phylum Actinomycetota; class Acidimicrobiia; order Acidimicrobiales; family Ilumatobacteraceae; genus JALOLG01. The sequence continues at coordinate 86,965 of CAVZOP010000010.1, forward strand.
GCACCACACCCGTCAGACCGGCCCGATCACAACCCGCCAAGTCGACCGCCAACAGCGAAGCGATTGCCTCGCCGACACCACGATCCTCCATCACCAAACCCCTTTCGACCACAAGCGATCAACCAGGGGGAAGCCGGATGCGAACCACCCTAAACAGGGGGTGTCGCAAGACCGTGAGCAGGGCTGATGCGACGGCCGCCCGCGACAACGGGCCGATCCCACTTAGGTTGTCGCGGATGCCGTTCACGTTCTTCGCCCACCAGGCGCCGGTGCTCCCGGTGGCCCGGCGGTGGCCCAACGCCACTGACGGCGTGGCGTTGGTGATCGGTTCGATGGCTCCGGACCTCGCCTACCTGCTCAACGGTTCCCGTTTCGCGATCTGGGCGCACGCCTTTCCGTGGCTGGTGACGTTCTGCGTCCCCGTGACGATCTGCCTGTCGTGGATCGTCGTCCGGGTGCTCGCGCCGGTCGTGCCGGCGCACCTGCCACAACTCGGCAACTTCCGTCTGCAGGACTATCGCGGGCTGGCGACACACCGGTTCGGGATCGTGAGCACACCGGTGTGCGCGTTCGTCGGCGCGCTGTCCCACGTCGCATTTGACAGCCTGACGCCACGGATGGGGCTGGGCCGCCCGAAACGTCGACTGGTACGACGACGTCATCATCGAGGGCGCCTGGTTCGGTCGGCCGCTGACGGTCTACCGGACGCTCCAGTACCTCGGACACGTCGGCGGCACCGCGCTCTGCATCTGGATGCTCTGGTACTACGGCAAACAGGGTTGGATGACCGCCCGCGCCGAGCGCGTACCCGTCCGTCGCACGGCGTCGAGCGAAGCGGTGCTGGCGTCGGCGGTGGCGGTCGGACTGATCGCAACGCTGGTCTGGACAGGTCTGGATTCGGAGGGGTTCGCCACGGACCTGCTGCGGATCACCGCCGGCGCCTTCGTCGGCATGACCGTCGGTGCGCTCGCCATTCGCGCGTTGCCGGCCGCCAGCGACACCTCGAGCACCACGAGCAACGGTCGAAGCCGACCGATGGCTACGGCGTCCATCCTTCAGGAGCCAGCTCGAACCCCTCGAACACGAAGCCCGGAGTGACGACGCAGCTCACGAGCGTCCACGCACCGAGCGGGGTCGCCGACTGCCAGGCACCGGCAGGCACCACGACTTGCGGCCGCTGACCCTGGCCGACCGAACTCCCGAGCACACTCCGCTCGACCGCCGAGCCGGCGACCGCCGCGACCTCGATCGCCAGCGGATCACCGGCGTGGAACAGCCAGATCTCGTCGGCGTCGACGCGGTGCCAGTGCGACCGCTCGCCGGCGGCCAGCAAGAAGTAGATCGCCGTCCCCGTCGCCCGACCGCCGGCGTCGGGCCCGCGCCACGTCTCGACGTAACGACCACCTTCCGGATGGACCTGCATCCCGAGCGCTTCGGCGAGCTCATCCGCGGTCATCATCGGATCCTCGCGCGCCGATAGCGTCGGGGCCGTGGCCAGCCTCGTCGAACGCCTCGGGTATGCCCCCGACGCCAAGCTCGTGATCATCTCGTGCGACGACCTCGGCTCGTGTCATGCCGCCAACGTTGGCGTCTACCAGGCGATCCGCGAGGGGATCGCCACGTGCACGTCGATCATGGTGCCGGCGCCGTGGGCCCGTCACGCGGCCGACGACGCGCTGGGCATCCGACGACATCGGTGTCCACCTCACCCTCAACGCCGAGCACGCCGCGTACCGCTGGGGTCCGATCACACATGCGCCGTCGCTGCTGTCGGGCGAGGGCGGCTTCCCGCGCAATCCGTCGGACCTCTGGGAGCACGCCGATCCGGCCGAAGTGCAACGTGAGCTGCGCGCCCAGATCGAGCGCGCGATCGCGTGGGGCATCGAGCCGACCCACCTCGCTCCGCACCTCACGGCGATCACGTTGCGCCCCGAGTTCTTCGACGTGTACCTCGAGTTGGCGTGTGAGTTCCAGCTCCCGGTCCGCCTCCCGTCCACCGTCACCGCCGAGGAGGCCGGGTTCCCGTTCCGCAAGCTCGCCGCCGACGAGGGTGTGGTGTTCCCCGACCACTTCGACCACGACTGGCGCGCCGGATCGCGGGCTCGCGCCTACGCCGCGGTCACCAACCTCGAGCCGGGTGTGACCGAGATCCACGTCCAGCCCGTCATCGACACGCCGGAGGTCCACGCCTTGTCGGACTCGGCCCACGAGTGGATCGACGACCTCCAGCTGGTGACGAACGACGATCGCCTGCCGGCACTGCTCGCCGAGCAGGGCGCGACGCTGATCGGCTACCGGGCGCTCAGGGACGCGATGCGAGCCGGCTGAGGCTGCTCGTCGCGTCGCCCGACTTCAAGATCTCCAGCAACCGGCCGGTGTGCCCGCTCGCCTTGACGCGGCCGCGGATGAACTCGACCGTGGCGTCGAACCCATCCGAGCTCACGACGTCGAATGGAGCCGTCACCACGACATCGGCGTCGTCGGGGCCTTCGACCCGCTCGTCCTTCTTGCCCAGCACGACCCGGTACTGAACGCTCATGTCAACACCTCGCCTGTCAACACTTCGGACGAGATTCCGGCGAACAGGTCGCGCTCGCCGTCGTCCTCTGGGATCGGACCGACGAACGAACGGGCGAGGATCCAGTCCTCCCAGGCGTAGGTCTCGACGAGCTCCTCGTCGGTCAGCCCGAACCAGAACCCGGCGTTGGGATCGACCTGCGTTGCGTGCGCCAGCAACGCGCCGGTACGGGCCCAGAAGAAACCGGACACGTCGATCTTGGTGGTGATGCGGTGGTCGACGTCGGGGCGCTTGAACCAATCCTCGTCGAACGGTGACTCACCGCGCAGCCGGAGGAGCGCCTCGTGGACGGCGATCATGCGTGCCCGCGACCACGCCGAGTAGTACAGCTTCGACGGCTGGAACGGCTCGCCGAGATCGGGATACCAGTCGGCGTCGCCCGCCCGCTCGAACGCCAGCACCGAGATGTCGTGGACCTTCAGGTGGTCGGGATGCGGGTACCCGCGCTGATCGTCGCCATAGGTGATGAGGACCTGCGGCTTGGTGCGCCGGATGATCGCCACGAGCCGTCCCGTCGCCTCGTCGAGGTCGGCCTGGTGGAACGAGTCGGGATGTCGGTTCGCCTCGGAGTCCGGCATCCCCGAGTCGCGGTAGCCGAGCATCACGACCTCGTCGAAGCCGATGACCGCCGCCGACGCGGCGAGCTCGGCGGGCCGCATCGCGGTGACCCTGGCCTTCTCCTCCTCGGGGCTCAACCCGTGGAGCGGCTGTCCCTCCTCGCGCAGCAGGGGGTTCTGCAGCTCGCCCTCTTCCCCGCCGGTGCAGCACACCAGGACGGAGTGGACGCCGGCGGCGTGGTACTTGGCGACGGTCGGCGCGCCCTTCGACGCCTCGTCGTCGGGATGGGCGTGTACGGACAGCAATGTCAGGCGCTCGGACACCGGGCTGAGGCTATCGGTACGCTCCTCGACGATGCGTAGGCCCTTCCGATCCCTCACGAGCGCCGCGGTCCTGTTCGGAGTGGGCGTGACCTCGCTCATCTCGGCCTGCGACACGGGCGACGGCCGCGAGCTGACTCCTCCGGTCTTCCCGCCCCCGGAATCGACGGTCACGCCGGCGATCGACTCCGTGCCGCCCGTCGACCTGGTGGAGACGACGATGCCGGCCCAGCCGTTCACGCTGGTGGCAGCATGGCTGGACGGCGCCGAGATCCCGGTGATCAACACGTGTGACGGCGACGACATCTCGCCCGCATTGAGCTGGTCGAGCGTCCCGGACAACACCGTCGAACTGGCACTCGTGGTCAGGGACGACGATGCCGACGGTTTCATCCACTGGGTCGTGACGGGGCTCGACCCGGCGTTCGGATCGGCGCTCGAGGGGCAGGTCCCCCAGGGTGCGGTGCAGTGGCCGAACTCGTTCGGTGCGCCCCAGTGGAACGGCCCATGCCCGCCGGCCGGGACGACGCACACCTATCGATTCGTGTTGCACGCCCTCAACCAGAGCGTCGACGAGGTCGACGCCGACGCGCCCACCGCCGATCTCCTCGAAGTCATCGACGCGTTCACCATGGACGCGGCCACGATCACCGCGACGTACACGCGATGACTTTGAGCGGGCCGCTGCTCAGCTGTTGACCGACAGCGCGTCGAGGTGTTCGGCGAACTTCTCCAACGCGGCTGCGCGACGCGTCGGGACGTGCTCGGTCGGCGGGTCCGAGGCGCGGTAGCCCTTGAGGACCTGGCGGGCGACGGTCACCTTGTGGACCTCGTCGGGGCCGTCGTAGATGCGCGCCGCACGCGCCGCGCGGTACATGCTCTCGAGCGGCAGGTCGGTGGTGTACCCGAGGCTGCCGTGGATCTGGATCGCCCGGTCGATGACGTTGTAGAGCACCTTGGCGCCCCAGAACTTGATCACGCCGATCTCGACGCGGGCATCGCTGTAGTGCCCGCCGGAGGCATGGAGCTGATCCATCCGCCACGCCGCGTGCAACGTGAGCAGTCGGGCCGCCTGGCGTTCGGCGTAGCTCTCGGCGACCCAGTCCTGGATCATCTGCTTCTCGGCCAGCAACGAGCCGTGGGTGTACCTCGTCAGCGCCCGCTCGCACAGCATGTCGAACGCCCGGCGCGACTGCCCGAGCCAGCGCATGGCGTGGTGGATCCGCCCCGGGCCGAGCCGCTTCTGCGCGAGTGCAAAGCCTTGACCGATCCCCTCGGCCCCGCCGACGATGTTCTCGAACGGGATGCGCACGTTGTCGTAGATGATCTCGGCGTGACCGCCCGGCTCACCGGTGCGATGGTCGGGCTCGCCCATCGTCGGGACGTCGCGCAGGATGTTCACGCCCGGCGTGTCGGTCGGGACGATGAACATCGAGAACGACTTGTAGGCGGCGGTCTCGGGATCGCCGGTCCGCGCCATCACGACGAGGAAGTCGCTGATCGAGGCGTTCGACGAGAACCACTTGTGGCCGTTGATCACCCACTCGTCGCCGTCACGGGTCGCGGTGGTCTTCAACAGCGTCGGATCGGCGCCGGCCGTCGGCTCCGTCATCGAGAAGCACGAGCGCATCTTGCCGTCGAGGAGGGGTTGCATCCAGCGCTCCCGCTGATCCTCGGTGCCACCCACCGCGATCAGCTCGGCGTTGCCGGAATCGGGCGCCTGGTTACCGAAGATCGCGGGGGCGTAGACGCACTGCCCGAGGATCTCGTGCATCAGCCCGAGCTTGACCTGACCGAAGCCGAGGCCGCCCATGTCGGGCGGCAGGTGGGCGGCCCACAACTCCTGCTTGCGGACCTCGTCCTTGAGCGGGTCGGTGATCCGCCGGAACGTCGCCCGACCCTCCGGGCTGCGCCATTCCTCGGCAAGCGTCTCGAGGGGGATGATCTCGTCCCTGACGAACGACTCCATCCAGTCGAGCTTCGCCTGGAACTCGGGTTCGGTTTCGAAATCCCATGCCATTCGACCGACTGTACGGGTATCCCGGCGAGCGCACCGCACCGGGACGTGACGTACGGCGCGTGCCTCGTCGTCGCGGCCCGGACTGAATACCCTGGCGCCAGCCATGTCGACGCTCCCGCCTCCACCTCCCGGCCAGACCGACCTCGAGACGAACCGACCCGGGATGTGCTTCCGCCATCCGCGGCGCGAAGCGGGACGGCGTTGCACGCGTTGCGGCCGGTGGGCCTGCACCGACTGCCTGGTACAAGCGAACGTCGGGAGCCACTGCGTCGAGTGTGCGAAGGCGGCCAAGCCCGACGTCAAGACACGCGCCAAGTTCTGGAGTGCACGTCAGCCGACGCTGGTCACGTACACGATCATGGCGATCAACGGGCTGGTGTTCCTCTACGTGGCGGCGCTCGATCCGGACAGCATCATCAGCCGCAACATCACCAAGGGTCAACTCGAGCTCGGGCTCTCCGCCGACATCATCGACAACGGGGCCGCAGGAGTCCTTCCCGACGGCAGCTTCTACTCGGCCGACCCCGGTCAGTGGTACCGCGTCGTGACGTCGGGGTTCCTCCACTTCGGCATCATCCACCTGGCGTTCAACATGTACCTGCTCTACATGCTCGGCCAGATGCTCGAGCCGGCGATCGGACGGGTGCGGTTCGCGCTCGTGTACCTCGCCTCGCTGCTCGGAGGATCGGCCGGGGCGATGCTGATCCAGCCCAACGGGTTCCACGGTGGTGCCTCGGGGGCGGTGTTCGGGCTGATGGCCGCCGGGTTCGTCGGGTACATGCTCCGCGGCGTCAATCCGCTCACCACGGGGCTCGGCACGACGCTGCTCCTCAACGTCGTCATCACGTTCTCGATCCCGGGGATCTCGCGGGGTGGGCACATCGGCGGTGCGGTGGCGGGAGCGCTGTGCGGCCTGGTCGTGCTCGCACCCGGCTACAAGCGATACCCGGAGTGGATGTCGTACGCGGTGCCGGTGGCGGTCAGTGTGCTCAGCCTCGCCACCACCGTCTACGCCATCAAGAGCTGACCCATCGGCGCACTGCGTTCGGTGCATCATCCCAGCTCAGGGGTTATGTCACACCCCTTCGCCAAGATGATGGCATGAAGGAGAACGAGACCCCCCAGCAGCTCACCTTGCTGCCCCGGCCAACCGGCCACACCTCATCGGAGGTCCCGCTGCAGTTCCGCCTCGACGAGGCGACCCGCCGCCGGGGCCTTCAGCACGTCGCCGAACTGCGCCGCCTGCTGGCCGAGCGTCAGGCCGCCAAGGCACCGAACACCAAGAAGGAGTCGGCGGAGCCGGCGGCTCCACAGCGGGCGGCGTGAGCCGCCACCATCACGTTCATGCGGCGGCTGGCGCGAGCGCCCGCACGGCGTCCCAATGCTTGAGCTCCGGATCGAGCGGCAAGATGGCGAGCGAGCTCGTCGTCACCCCATTGTCGAAGTACTCCTGGATGCGTGCCCGGCACGACGCCGGATCGCCGTGCACGATCAGGTCGTCGACCGCCTCGTCGGGGATCGCCGCCAGTGCCGCCTTGCGGTCGCCGGCCCGCCAGGCCTCCCACATCGGTCCGAACACCTCGCCCCGTCCGAGCCACTCGTGGAAGGCGGCGTACACGGGCACGTTCATGTAGGCGGCGATGGCGTAGCGGGCGGCCTCGCGCACCGTGTCGGTCCGGTCGCTCGGGCACACGAAGATGCGCGCCACGATCTCGCGCTCTGCGCCGCCGGCGGCGTCGTTCACGATGCCCGCCACTCGCCGCACGTCGGTCGCCGAGAGCCAGTTGATGATCGCCCCGTCCGCCTCACGACCGGCGAGTCGCAACATGCCCTCGCGCAGTCCCGCCACGAGGATCGGCGGTGAGTGCTCGGGACGCACGCCGAGACGAAAACCCTGGATGTCGAACGAGTCGTACGTCGTCGCCACCTTCTCGCCGGTCAGGGCGTCGCGCAAGAACCGCACGACGTCGCGAACACGGTTGTAGGGGTCGACGAACGGCACGCCGTTCCAGCGCTCGACGATCACGTTGCTCGACGATCCGACGCCGATCGCGAATCGTCCGGGGGCGGCGTCGGCGAGCGACGCCACGCACTGGGCGAGGCAGGCCGGCGAGCGGGTGAACGCCGGGATGATGGCCGTGCCGAGCCGCAGGCGGGGCTCCCAGGCGGCCGCGAGGGTGAGCGGCGTGAAGCCGTCGGCGCCGTCGGACTCGGCTGACCAGATGTCGGTGTACCCGAGATCGGCGAGCTCGGCGAGCTTCTCGCGGTGGCTGTGCAGTGGACCGGGGAGCGGCACCGTCATGCCGGGTCGAGCGGTGAGCGTCATCGCGCCGACTGTATCGATGGTCTCCGCTCTCGACGGCTACCGTCGATCCGCATGGGGATCGAGACATGGCAGGGCGACGCGTGCTCACTCGTCGAGGCGTTCCGGCGCGGTGAGCGATCACCGGTCGAGGAGCTGGCGGCAACGTACGACGCGATCGGCGCGAGTGATCTGAACGCGTTCTGCCACCTCGACCGCGACAACGCCGAGCGAGCCGCGGCTCGAGCCGACGTGAACCTTCCGTTCGGCGGCGTGCCGGTCGGTGTGAAGGAGCTCGACGCCGTCGCCGGTTGGCCGTTCACCGACGCGTCGGTCCCCTTCAAGGACCGCGTCGCCGGGCACACGAGCCTCAACGTCGAGCGCATCCGCGACCGTGGCGGCGCCGTGCTCGTCGGCCAGACGACGGCGTCGGAGTACGGCGGCGTCAACGTCACGCGCACCGTCCTCCACGGCACCACCCACAACCCGTGGAAGCGCGGGCACACGCCGGGCGGCTCGTCGGGCGGAACCGCGGCGGCGGTCGCCGGCGGCATCGTCACCCTGGCGACGGCCGGTGACGGTGGCGGGTCGATTCGGATCCCGGCCGGCTTCTGCGGCATGGTCGGCTTGAAGAGCACGTTCGGCCGCATCCCCCTGTCGCCGATGGCGACGTACGGCAACTTGACCGTCGTCGTCGGCTGCATCTCGCGGTCGGTCAGGGACACCGCCCGCTGGTTCGACGTCTGCAACGGGCACGATGCCCGCGATCCGCTCAGCCTGGCCCGCACCGAGGGCTGGGAGGAGCGGCCTCGGAACGCACCGCGACGAGTTGCGCGGGTTGCGCGTGGCCGTCGTCGCCGACTGGGGCGGGGCGACCGTCTCGCCGGTGATGTGGGAGCTACTCGACGAAGCCGCCGGCCAGCTGATCGCCGACTGCGGCCTCGTGCGTGTCGACGGCCTCGACACGAAGCTGCCCCGCATGGGCGCGGCGTGGTCGATCAGCGGGATGATCGCGATTGCCTCGGAGCTCGGTGAGCGGTGGCCGGCCTGCGCCGACGACCTGACGCCCGAGATCCGGGCCGGGCTGGAACGCACCGAGGGCCTCTACTCGGCCGACGCGCGGGCCCGGATCGAACGCCGCCGCACCGAGCTCAACGAGGCGATGGCACGCATCTTCGACGTGGCCACGGGAGGCGTCGACCTGGTGATCGCCGCCAGCAACCCCGACATCGCGTTCGCCGCCGACGGCCCGCTCCCGTCGTCGTTCGGCGGCGTCGAAGCGGGCGCCGGCAACAACGGCCTGCTCACGTTCCCCGCCAACCTGCACGGCAACCCGGCGATCTCGATCCCGGCCGGATTCATCGACGGGTTGCCGATCGGCCTGCAGGTCATCGGCCGTCACTTCACCGAACCGCTGCTGCTCGACATCGCCCTCACCGTCGAGCGCGAGCGCCCGTGGCCGCTCACTTCTGTCACGCAGGACTCCCTCACCTCCCTGACGTCGACGTCGACCGAATAGCGTTCGCCGCATGAAGGTTCCGCTGACGGTCAACGACTTCCTCCGCCGGGCCGAGCTGCTCTACCCCGATCGCACGGCCATCGTCGACGAGGGAGACCAACCCGCCGCGTCGTGGGGTTCGGTCACCTATCGCGACATGGCCGATCGAGCGCGAGCCCTCGCCGCCGGTTTCGATGCGCTCGGCATCGCCCAGGGCGAACGGGTCGCGATGGTGTCGCACAACTCGGCGCGCCTGCTCACCGCGCTGTTCGGTACCTCGGGGTCCGGACGCATCCTGGTGCCGATCAACTTCCGCCTCGTCGCCGAGGAGGTCCAGTACATCGTCGAGCACTCCGGCGCCCGACTCCTGCTCGTCGATCCCGAGCTCGCCGAACCGCTCGCCGGCGTCGAGTGCGAACGGACGATGGTGATCGGTGCCGAGTCCGACGAGGTGCTGATGAAGTTCGGCGTCGAACCGCAACCATGGAAGGGCGACGAGGACGCGACCGCCACCATCAACTACACGTCAGGCACGACGGCGCGCCCCAAGGGCGTCCAGCTCACCCACCGCAACATCTGGCTCAACGCCGCCGTGTTCGGGTGGCAGATGGGCGTCAGCGACCGCGACACCTATCTCCACACGCTCCCCCAGTTCCACTGCAACGGCTGGGGGATGCTGTACGCGGTCACCGGGATGGGCGGCAAGCACGTCATCCTGCGCAAGGTCGACGGCGCCGAGATCCTGCGCCGCGTCGAGGCCCACGGCGTCACGCTGATGTGCGGCGCGCCGGCCGTGCTCAACATGGTCCTCGATGCCGCGAGCGACTGGTCGGGGCCGATCCCTGGCGCCGGAACGACCCGGATCGCGGTCGCCGGAGCGCCGCCGCCGACGCGCACGATCGAGCGCTGCGAGACCGAGCTCGGATGGGAGTTCGTGCAGATCTACGGCCTCACCGAGACCACACCGCTGCTCACGATGAACCGCACCCGCGCCGAATACGACGACCTCTCCCCTGCCGACCGGGCCGTGATGCTCAACCGTGCCGGCGGACCGGCGCTCGGCTGCGAGATGGCAGTCGACGCCGGCGGCGAGCTGCTCGCCCGCGGCAACATGGTCATGGAGGGCTACTGGAACCAGCCCGAGGCAACTGCGACGGCCATCGTCGACGGCTGGTTCCACACCGGAGACGGCGGCTCGATCGATCACAACAACTACGTCACGATCCTCGACCGCAAGAAGGACGTCATCATCTCCGGCGGCGAGAACGTGTCGTCGATCGAGGTCGAGGACGCGATCTTCCAGCATCCCGATGTGACGGAAGTCGCCGTGATCGGGATCCCCGACGAGAAGTGGGGTGAGCTGGTGACGGCACTCGTCGTGAAGTCACCCGACAGCGGACTGACCGAGGACGAGGTCATCGCCTGGTGCCGCAAGAAGCTCGCCGGCTACAAGTGCCCCAAGCGCGTCGAGTTCCGCACCGAGTTGGCCCGCACCGCCACCGGCAAGCTCCAGAAGTTCAAGCTCCGCGAGCCCTTCTGGAAGGACCTCGACCGCCAGGTCCACTGAGGATTCAGTCGAAGGCGATGTCGAGAGCGCGGTCGACGATCGTCTTCAGCTCGCTGGTGTCGCGGGGGTACTCGCCGTTGACCATCAGCGCCCAGGTGATGCGATCGGGGCGGCTCACGACCATCGCGTGCGTGCTCTCGATGGTGCCGGTGTGGCCGAACGATCCGTCGGGGAAGTTGAACAGGCCGAGCCCGTAGGTCGCGGCCATCCCGGAGATGCCGTAGCGGCCGCGCCGCATCCGGATCGCCATCTCCTCGCTCAGCGGCTGCCATCCCGTTCCACCCGGGTTGAGCGAGTCGACGATCGTGACGATGTCGCTCGGCGTCGCGATCCATGAGCCGGCCCCACCGAGCGTCTCCATGTAGGTGCGACCCGCTTCGGATGCGTGGAGCACCTCGTCGGGCCCGACGTCGAACGTCGAAGCCAGCCGCATCCCGGTGATGCCGAGCGGTGTGAGCAATCGCTCGTACACGGCCTGCTCGTACGTCGATCCGGTGACCGCTTCGATCAGCATGCCGAGCACGCAGAAGTTCATGTTGCTGTAGCGATACCCGCCGCCACCCGCGAGGCTCGTCAGCCCCTGTCGCGCGGCATCCGGGCACGATGTGGCGCCGCCCTGGAAGAACGTCGCGTAGAACGTGCCGAAGCCCGACGTGTGACTGAGCAGTTGCTCGACGGTGATCTGGGCGGACGCCGCCGTGGGCGTCACGCCGAGGTACGCGGCGACGCGCTCACCGACCGGTTCGTCGAGCGTCAGCAGGCCGTCCTCGACCAGTTGCAGCGTCACCACCGCGGTGATCACCTTCGAGATGCTGGCGATGCGGAAGCGGTCGACGGGCTCGGTGTTGTCGAACGTGCCGGCCACACGCACGCCGAACGCCGACGCGTGCACCAACTCACCCTCGATCATCACCGCCACGGACGCCGACGTGTCGCCGTTGATGAGCAGGTCGTAGCCGACGATCTCGTCGAACCCGGCCCAGCCGGTCGGATGCGGCAACGTCGACGTCGTCGATGTCGACGATGTCGATGTCGTCGTTCCCAGGATCGTTCCGGGCGCCTCATCCGCTGGGGGCGTGGTGGTCGACGTGGGGGTGGGCGTGCGGATCGTGGTCGTCGTGCTCGCCTCGGCGCGTTCCCCCGTGACCAGCGACGGCTCCGGCGGGATGGCCGCGCGCGCCGGTGCGCACGACGCGCAACACAGGATCCCGACGGTCACCACCGCCCGGCGCAGGGGGCTCACGGGTCCATGATGACAACTGACCCGGCCGATTCCACGTCATACCGACCGATCGGCGGAATGGAGTCGACGCGCCCCGCTCGTCAGCCACCAAGTGTCGGCAACGGCTGGACCAGCGACAGCACGTCGGCGAACAGGTCGCCGTGCTCCTCGACCCGTTCCAGCACGTCGTCGGCGGTGAACCGCAACTCCACGTCGCCGGCGGCGCACGCCTCGACCTCGTCCCACGCCACGGGCGTCGACACGGTCGGGTCCGGGCGGGCGCGGAGTGAGTACGGGGCGATCGTCGTCTTGTGGAACGCGTTCTGGCTCCAGTCGACGAAGATCTTGCCGGGTCGTTCGACCTTGGCCATCACCGTCGTCACCCGGCGCGGCATCTGCCGTTCGAGCACCTGACCGACGGCGAGCGCGAAGTCCGCCGCGCCCTCGTGCGTCACGCCGTCGACGTTGAGCGGGACGTACAGCTGCAGGCCCTTCGAGCCCGACGTCTTGCACCACCCGACGAGATCGACCGCGGCCAGCACGTCGCGCGCCGCGATCGCGATCTCGCAGCAATCGACGATCGTCGCGGGAGCTCCGGGGTCGAAGTCGAACACGAGTTGGCGGGGCACGCCGAGATCGGCGGCCAGCGCCATCGGGGCGTGAATCTCGAGGGCGGCCATGTTGGCGGCCCACACCAACGCCGCCTTCTCCTCGATCCGGCAGTAGTCGACGCCCCCGCGCCGATCGCCGGGGCCGGTCGCCACGCCGACCCACTCAGGTCGGTGCGACGGGCATCGCTTCTCGAAGAACCCGGTCGTGTCGGACCCGTTCGGGTACCGGCGGAACGTCAGGCACCGGCCGCTGAGATGCGGGATCATGATCGGCGCGATGCGCGCGTAGTAGTCGATCACCTGCGCCTTGGTGAACCCCGACGGGTAGAGCACCTTGTCGAGGTTGGAGAGCGTCAACCGCCGGCCTTCGACGTCGGTTTCGACGCCGACGCTCACGCAGACTTCTTCTTCCTCGCTGCCGTCTTGGTGGCGACGGCCTTGGTGGCGACGGCTGCCGGATGGCGACCGCGTGCCTGCTTGGCCGCCTTCACGCTCGCCTCGAGCGCCGCCATCAGGTCGACGACCTTCGGCTTCTCGGTGGCGACCTCCGGCATCTCGAACGCCTCGCCGGCGGCTTTCATGCGAATCAGGTCGAGTACCTGCTCGCGGTACTCGTCGCGATACTTGGCAGGCTCGAAGTCGGAGGTCAACGAGGCGACGAGCGCCTCGGCCATCTTGACTTCCTTGGGGCTCACGTCGATCTCGTCGAGCCCATCGAGCTCCTCGATCGTCGCCGGATCGATCACCTCGTCGGCGTACGCCAACGTCGACATGACGAGCCGGCCGTCCTGGGCGCGGATCGCTGCCGTGTACTGCTTGTTGCGCATCACGAACCGGCCGATCGCGACCTTGCCGCTCTCCTCCATCGCCCGCGCCAGCAGCACGTACGGCTTCGGGTTCGTGCCGGGCGCGACGAAGTAGGCGGAATCGAAGTACACCGGATCGATGTCGGCGAGGTCGACGAACTCCTCGAGGTCGACCGTCTTGGTGGCCGACGGGATGAACGGCTCGAGCTCGTCGGGATCGACCACGACGTACCGGTCCTTCGATACCTCGTAACCCTTGACGATGTGCTCGTCGGGAACCTCGTCACCGTCGGCCGCTGACACCTTCTTGTACTTGATGCGCGCCATCGAACGGTCGTCGAGCTGGTTGAAGGACACGCTCTTGCGCTGCACCGCGTGGAACAGCTTCACAGGGATCGCGACGAGCCCGAACGAGATCGTCCCAGTCCAAACTGGCCGTGGCATGTCGCATAGTCTGCCCCAACTCGGCGGTTGATCAACCGTCGAGCACGGCGCGGGCGATGAGGTCGGTGCCGAAGGCGGTGAGAATCGCCAGGTAGAGCAGGCCGGTCGCCGCCATCACCGCCGAGTACTCACGCTCCCGGAGCGCCGCTCGCGTCACGAACACGAGCACGATCGTCGTCACCGCGCACGCCGCCCAGATCCATCCGAGCATGCCTCCCCAACCGTCGTCGACCGCCCCCGACCAGACACTGAACATGCCCGTCGGGAGCAGCAGCGCGACCACCTCGATCGGCCAGACCCAGGCGACGGCGGTCACGATCTCGTTCAGCAGGCGCCGCGGCAGCCCGGGCTGGACGAGGTACCAGTGTCCGAGCAGCATGGCGTCGGTGACGACCCCCAGGAAGGCTGCACCGGCAAGCGTCCGCACGAGCGCAACCGCCGAGTTGCCGCCGGCGTCGAGGGCGGCGGCGACGAGGCCCACCGTGCCGATGGCGACCGGGACAAGGTCGAGCACCGGCGGGAACTCGCGGCCGACGCGCCGGTCCTCGTCGCGCTCGTCGCGCTCGATCCCCGTCATCGTCGCGACGCCGCGCCGTGCGGCGATCGTGCTCGAGGCGCTGTCCACGCACCCCGGCGTGACGTAGGGCGATCGACACCACGAGCGCGACTGCGCACGATGCCGCGACGCCGATCGAGGCGGCCTCCCGGACGGGGACCGTCGTGAACCGGAACCCGACGACCGCCGCACCGACCGCCAGCAACAGGTACGTCGAGCGCAACAACCAGCCGTACCCGAGCCCGACCTCGCGCCGGCGCGTCGTGAACCAGCAGAACAACATCCCGCCGACCGACCACTGCAGCAGCACCGTCGCTGCGTCGAGTCGAATCACAGCCGGGCAGGGTAACGGCCTACGCTGGCGGCTCCATGCCCCCCAAGCGCACCAGCACCGCCGGCTTGGCTGGCATCGCCTTCGCCGCGGCGCTTTTGCTCACGGCCTGCGTGACAGGTCAGCGCCCGTCGTTCGTCGACGACGAGTTCGCACCGGGCACACCAGTCGGTGACGCACCGATCGATGCCGTGCTGAGCCGGCTCGAGAACCCGACGACGCAACCGTTCACGGCCGACTACACGATCCTGACCAAGGCCACCGGCGGCACGTCGAACGCCAGAGTCGCGGTCGACGTCGACCGACGCTCGATCACGATCTCCAACATTCGCTTCCTCATCGAGGGCTCGCGTACCGGCACGTGCAATGTCGAATCCGGGCGCTGCAGCAACTCGATCGACGACAACCGCGTCAGCGACATCCAGGTGACCCACCAGTTCTACGGCGAGGCGTCGGCGCGGCGGTTGCGCGCCGACGCCGCCCAACGCATCGGCGCGACCGTGCCATCGGCGGCGACGATCGCCGGCCTCGCCGCGACGTGTGTGTCGGTGCCCGTCTCGGCCGAGGGCGCCGCGACCTACTGCGTGCTCGACAACGGTGTGCTCGCCCGGATGGACAACGGTGACGTCCTGATCGAGTTGACCGCCTTCCGCGACGGTGTCGACGAGCTGGACTTCCTCGCCGTCAGCGATTGAGACGCGACAACCCACAGTCCGGCTCGCCCGAACAGACGTCGCGTATCAGTTGGTCGACGCGGCCAACGGCCGGTCGGCCGCCCGTTCGACGATCCGGACCTGCCCGGCGATCGGATCGACCTCGATGAGATCGCCGTCGCCGATCGCCGTCATCGCCTCGCGACAGCCGATCACCGAGGGGATCGACAGCTCGCGCGCCATCACCGCGGCGTGGCACAGCAGGCCGCCCTCTTGCACCACGACGCCACCGGCGATCGAGAACACCGCGTTGTACGACGGGGCGGTCCACGCCGCGACGAGCACATCGCCGGGCTCCATCTCCTGCAACACACGATCGGGGTCGGTGGCCACGCGGGCGATCCCGCGGTGAACGCGGTCGCCGATGCCGAGCCCGGTCAGCGACTCACGCTGCACGGCCGGATCGACCTCGAGCATCGCCACCGCCGACACCACGATGTTCATCACGCGGCGCAGCCCGGGCGGGAACGCCGACAGGTCGGGGGGCACCATCGGCGGCCCCAGCAGCGCGGGGGCGTCCTGTTGGGCCTCCCACGCCCGGTGGGCCGCTCGCGCCGCGGAATCGGCTGCGCTCGGTTGGGCGGCGCCGCGCAGAACGGCCGCGAGCTCCGAGGCGTCGAGCTCGAACACGTCGGAGGCTTGCCGCAACCTGCCACTCGACTCGAGACGGCGACCGGCTTCCAGGTAGGCGCGCCGTACGAGCCCCATCGGCCATTCGGCGGTGAGCGGACCGTTGTCGTCGCGCAGACCGTACGCGCGTCGTGCGCCGTCGAGGAGCTCGTCGAACAGCGGCCGGTGCTCGGCCGCGATCTGGTTGCGGATCGTGGTCGGATCGGGCAGCGGCGTGTTCTCCCACGCCTCCGTGGTCGTGTCGGCGGAGCGGATCAGCGTGCAGATCGCGGCTGGGAGCTCGCCCGTCGTCAGACCCTCGAGGTCGTACGAGCTGACGACGCGCCATCCGAATCGGTCGAGGTAGTCGTCCAGCGCAGCCGCCGCGGCCGGCACCTCACGGACCGGCTCGAGCGTGCGGATCGACAGCGGATCGACACCGGCGTCACGCAACGCGGCGGCGATGCGCCGGCCACACTCGGCCCCCTCGGTCGTCGCCGGGGAAGCGCCTTCGAGTAACTGCATCACCTTCGTCGGTTCGACTCCCCACTCGGTCGTGTGCACCAGCAGGTCACCGATCGGCCCGACATCGCTCCCGTGCAGGCCGTGATGTCTGAGCCAACCGTCCATCAGGTGACGATCGGCGGCGATGACGTGACCCGCGAGCCCGGCGTCGTCGAGGCCGGCGAAATCGACGGATTGCAGCGCCCGGTTCTTGGCGATCCACTCCTCGCGCTCAGTGTTCCAGTGGTCGACGTCGCCGAGGTAGAGGCGCTCGGTCGTCGCCCTGACGGCCTGCTTCTCGCGGCGACGGAACGCCGGGTGCAGGCGCGTCGCCAGCCACAGCACCGGCTTGGGCGGCGGTGGACCGGACTTGTCGGCGCCCACCAGCGGGATCAGGCGCCGGTACATCTTGCCGTGCACGAACGTCACGCCGAAGCTGTGCAGCGGCGCCCCGTACTCCTCGAACACGGTGCGGTACGCGGTCTGCATCGACTCGGACGCGACGCGGCGATACAGCAGTGTCGGCGACGGCGGGCAGTGTGAGCGGTCGTACTCCCACGATCCCGGACCAGGTGTTTCGAAGGTGGCCGGCGGCGAGTCCGGTGTCATCGTGCCGAACGCGGTGCCGTCGGGATTGGACGTGCCCGCTGGGGTCGGCGGACCAACCGATGTGGACGGCGTGGGTGTTGTACTCATGGTCTGCTTCTTTCTGCCGCAGCGACTTCAAGCGGTTCCGGTGTGCGGGCGGTCACCGTGTCGGTGTCGCGCCCGGATCGCAGCACCCGTCCCGGGCGGGCGTCGAGCAGCGTGTCGCCGTCCACGCAGGGGACGCCGTTGACCACCACGTGCTCGATGCCGATCGCCCCGCCGTACACCCGGCCGGCACCGGCCGGCAGGTCGAACCGCATCGCCACCGGGCCGGGACCGATCGTCGCCGGATCGAACACCACGACGTCGGCGGCGAGCCCCTCGGCGAGACGGCCCCGATCGCGCAGCCCGTACAGGGCGGCCGGCCGCGCCGTGAGGTGGTGCACCGCCTCTTCGACCGGCATCAGCTCGTGCTCGCGCACCGCCTTGGCGATCAGCGTCGTGGCGAAGCTGAAGCTGTCGATCATGTCGAGGTGAGCGCCGGCATCGGACGCGCCGACGACGGCCCGCGGGTCGCGCCACACCTCGACCCGACGCTTCCACGTCGCGTCGTCCTGGCCGCGGTCCTGGTTGGCGAAGACGGTGCGGAGACCGTCGGCCACCGCAACGTCGGCCATCGTGTCCCACGCCGACTTGCCGAGCTCCTTGGCGACGTCGCCGACGATGCGCCCTTCGAACGGTTTGGTCTCGGGGCTGAACGTCTCGAGCAGCACGTAGCCGGCCCAGTTGCCGATCGCCCGCACCGAGCCCTCGGTCGACTGGGCGAGGCGGTCCCACTCGGCACGCGTCGCCGGATCGCGGAGCTGGCGCAGCTTCTCGTCGACCGGGAGGGCCATCAACTTGTCCCAGCCGTTCAGGATGTCGAACACGAAGCCGCTCGTGAAGTTGATACGCAGCCGGAACGAGTCGGGCAGCGTCAACGCCAGCACGCGGCCACCGCGCTCGGCGGCGATGTCGCCGCCCGTGAGCTGGTGCTGCACGTTGTCCCAGTTCTGCGTGTACACCTGCAACAGGTTCCAGTTGAGCGGGCGGTCGGCGGCGGCGCTCATGTCGCTCATCAGCTCGAACGTCTCGCGAGTGAACTCACCCACCTGCGGGATGAACTCGAGCGTCGTGCCCGGGAACTCACCGACGACCCGGCACAGCTCGACGAGCTCGTGGCGCGACGCGTGGCGCGACGGCACGGGGACGCCGGTGTGGTCGTTGTGCGACGACGACCACGTCGACGAGAACCCCATCCCGCCGGCGGCGATCCCGAGCCGCAGCAGGCGCTTCATCTCGTCGAGCTCGGCCGGCGTCGATTCTCGGGCCGTGGCATCGTCGTGCATGACGACGCGGCGCAGTGCCGAATGGCCGACGAGGAAGCCGGCGTTCGGCATCAGCGTGCCGTCGAGGCGGTCGAGGTACTGCGCGGTCGACGTCCAGTCCCACGGCACGCCCTGCTGCAGCGACTCCAGCGGCATCCCCTCGACGCGGGCCAGCATCCGCATCAGGTAGTCGGCATCGCCGGGGTCGACCGGACCGTCGCCGGCCGCCAGCGGCGCGATCGTGAACCCGCAGTTGCCGCCCATCACGGTGGTCACGCCGTGCAGCGGCGACGGGCTCAGCGTGGTGTCCCAGAACGCCTGGGCGTCGTAGTGGGTGTGGATGTCGACGAAGCCAGGCGCGACGACGAGATCGGTCGCGTCGATCGTCCGCCCGGCGGCGCTGTCGTCGATCGTGCCGACGGACGAGATGCGACCGCCGTCGATCGCCACGTCGGCCCGCCGCGGCGCCGAACCCGTGCCGTCGACGACGGTGCCACCACGAATGACGAGATCGTGTGCTGCGCGCATACACGCAGCTTCGCGCTCAGACCGACACGAGGCGATGGTCGGACACGTTGACCGCCACCGGTCCGTCGGGGGTGGCGACGACGATGTCCTCGAGGCGCATGCCCCAGCGGCCGGGGATGTAGATGCCCGGTTCGATGCTGAAGGCATGCCCGGCGGCGAGCGGGCGCGTGTTGCCCTCGACGATGTAGGGGTCTTCGTGCTCCTCCATCCCGATGCCGTGGCCGGTGCGGTGTACGAAGTAGTCGCCGTAGCCGGCGTCGGCGATGATCCGCCTGGCCGCTCGGTCGACCTCCTCGCACGGCGTGCCGATCGTCGCCGCGGCGACGGCCGCCTGCTGGGCGGCGTGGAGCACCTCGTAGGCCTCGGCGACGTCCGGTGCGACGTCGCCGGTGAACACGCAGCGGGTGGTATCGGAGCAGTAGCCGGCCATCGTGCCGCCGAAGTCGAACAGCACGATCTCGCCCTCGCGGATCACGCGCGGGCCGGCGTGATGGTGTGAGCTGGCAGCGTTCTCGCCGGCGGCGACGATGGCGAAGTTGACCTTGTCGTGACCGCCGGCGACGATGCGCGCCCCGAGGTCGTTCGAGACCTCGGCCTCGGTGCGTCCGACGAGCGGGATCTCCCCCGCCTGCAGCTGGGCGGCGATCACGTCGACGGACGCGCCGGCCGCCGCGAGCGCGGCGACCTCGGCGGCGTCCTTCACCATCCGCAACGGACCGACGACGTCGACCGCCCGACGGAACGAGGCGTCGGGGAGCTGGGGCAGCAACTCGACGAGAAAGCGCGCCCACATCTGGTCGCCGATCGCGATGCTGCGGCCGGGACCGACGAGCTCGGAGACGATCGCCGTCGGGTCCTCGGTCTCGCCCCACGGATGGAGGTCGAAGACCCCCGGCTGCTCCTCGACGCGCGGCGCTTCGAGACGGGGGACGACCATCGTCGCATCGCCGTCGCGTGGCACGACGAGCATCGTCAGCCGTTCGAGTGGCATTGCGTAGTAGCCGGTCAGGTACGGGAGGTCGTGTCCGACGGACAGGAGCAGCACGTCGACGCCGAGGTCGGCCATCGCCGCACGGACCCGCGCCAGCCGGTCGAGATAGATCGAGCTCACGGAGCTAGTCAATCAGCTCCGCACCACCCCTGGTCGACGGTTCGCGGTCAGCCGTCCGGAGCAACCGTCGGCGGCACCGCGTTCGCACCCGCACCCGCCTCGCACACGGCTGCACCGGCTGCGGTCTCCATGCACGCATCCGTCATCAGGGGCGCGCCGTACATGTCGTACCACGACTCCGGGTAGATCGGACCTGGGTCGGGCTCGCACGGCGCGCCGGCGAGCGCCAGGTCTTGACAGATCACGCCTCGCGAGATCCGCCACGAACCGTCGATCAGATGGGCCGTGCCGTAACGCTGGCTGAAGTAGCTCATACCGGTGGCGATGGAGTACCGGAACCAGGCCTCGGTCGGGTTGGTGAAGACGAAGTCCTCGATCGTGTACTCGGCAGTCGCCACCGCGTCGGCGTAGTCACCGCCCCGCGCCACCTCGATGGCGGCGGCGACGCCGGTGTCGTCGTCGAGCAGCCCGGCGGGCTTGTCCTCGAACGGGGTCGTCGAGCCGAACAGTTCGGTGAAGACGCCGCGCACCGCGGCCTCGGCGGCCGCCGCGTCGGCCGGCTGCTCACCGGCCTCGGGCAATGCCGGTGGCGGCGGTTCGCACGCCTCGTGCCACTCCGGCGTGTTCATCGGGTTCAGCTCGGCATCGGTCAGGGCGCGGGTGCCCGAGGCATCGGTGACGTCGACCGCATAGCCGTCGGTGTAGGGGTCGATGCCCGGCAGCAGGAGGACCACGACCCCGCCGGTCGGCGCGCCACGGTCGGACACTTCGCCCGATGTCGCGGCGACCTCGGTGATGCCGTCGCCGACCTGTACGGCGATGACCGCGAGTGGCTGACCATCGGCCCAACCGGCCTGCGCGGCGCTCACCACGGCGTCAACGGAGAGCTCGCTGAACCAGCTGGTCGAGGTGACGTCGATCAGGCCGGGACCGGAGAGCCCGATCCGCAGTTCGGCGTCGCCGTGACACCAACGCGGCGCGACCCAACCGCTGGCGTCGGGGACCGCCATCTCGTCCGAGTACCACGACTCGCCGCGAAGTGCCCGGATCGTGATGCCACTGTCGGTCACACGCTCGAGCACGAGCTCGTAGGCGGGCATCTGATCGCCGCCGACCTTGAAGTCGCGGCTCATCGTTCCGGGCGAGCCGAGCGGGGCGTCGATCGATTCGGGCGCGGGAACGGCCTCCGCCACCTCGTTGGCCGGCGACGGTTGAGTCGCGTCGCCGGACTCGGCGGCGGCAGGCGCGCCGTCGCCCTCGGCATCCGAATCGGCCGACTGGGCCGGGGCGACGACCTGGCCCTCGGACCGACCAGCGCCGCGTCCCAGTCCGAACCCGGCACCGCCGGCACCGGCGATGAGCATCGCCGCCGCCACACCTGTCGCGACGCGCCGGCGGCTCCGCACCCGCCGGGCGCCGATCTCGACCTCGGCGAGATCCGGCGTCGCGCTGACACTTGACGCCGCCTCGGTGAGGTGTTCGGAGAGTTGGCGTTCGATGTCCATGCGAGCCTCCACAGAGATTTGGCGTTCGTGGGATAGACGCCCCAACCCCGCCGATCCATACGTGTCGTCGGTCCAGGCGGGTCGGTTCAGGTCAGCGAGCGACGCATCCGCTCCAGCGCCCGCTGCACCGTCGGGCCCACCGAGCCGGGGCGGCAACCGAGGGCGGCCGCGATCTCGTCCTCGGTGCTGCCCTCGTAGAACTTCATCACCAGCGCCGCCCGTTGCTTGTGCGGCAACCGCTCGAGGGCGGCCAACGTGTGGTCGACGGCGAGGTCGACCGACGGTTCGTCGGCGGTGGACCGGCCGCGACGGCGGCGCTCCCAACGGTGGTGCGAGCGACAGCCGTTGACGACGCTGCGCCGGACGTAGGCGGCCGGGTCATGGACGCCCGGCCATTTGACATGGAGCTTGACGAACGCGTCCTGCACGATGTCGCGGGCGATCTCGACGCGGCCGGTCATCAGCGTGGCGAGCCGGACCAGCGGCTGGAACTCGCGTGAGTACAGCTCGGTGAACGTCACCGGCGACGTCGAGGTGACCACCACCTCGAGCTCCACGTCGTGGTCCACGTCACGCTCGGCGTCGCGAGCCACCGCCCCCTCCGTCACCATCGCATTGTTGACGCCCGAGCCCCCCAGATCCATACAGCGCCCGCTGTTTCTGTCACCGCCACCGGCGAACCTCGCCGATGTCGGTGACACAAACAGGTGGGTCGGCCTCGCTCGGCGCAGCGCTTCGCTCAGCCGACGCGGACGGGGGTGGCACGACCGGTCGCGTCGGCGGCGGCTTTGGCGTGGTAGCTCGAGCGGGTGAGCGGGCCGGCCTCGACGTGGCCGACGCCGAGCTGCTCGCCGATCGCCTTCCACCGCACGAACTCGGTCGGCTCGACCCACCGGGCGACCGGGAGGTGGTGCGACGTCGGCCGCAGGTACTGACCGATCGTGACGATGTCGACGCCGATCCCGGCGAGGTCGGCGAGACAGCCGATCACCTCGTCGTCGGTCTCGCCCATGCCGACGATCAGGCTCGACTTGGTCACGAGTCCGGCGGCCTTGGCCCGGGCGAGCACCGACAGGCTGCGGGCGTAGCCGGCCGACGGGCGCACGGCCCGCTGTAGCCGGGCGACGGTCTCGATGTTGTGGTTCAGCACGTCGGGGCGCACCGAGAACAGCACGTCGAGCGAACCGGCGTCGCCCTTGACGTCGGAGATCAGGGTCTCGACGCGCGTCGCCGGACAGCGCAGCCGGATCGCGTCGACGCAGGCCGCGACGTGTGCCATCCCGCCGTCGTCGAGGTCGTCGCGGGCGACCATCGTGAGCACCGCGTGGTCGAGTCCCATCCGATCGACGGCGTCGGCGACTCGCGACGGCTCGTCGCGGTCGGGCGCGGTCGGCTTGCGGGTGTCGACGAGGCAGAACCCGCACGCCCGCGTGCAACGGTCACCGAGCACCATGAACGTGGCGGTGCCATCGGCCCAACACTCCGACAGGTTCGGACAGCCGGCGTCCTCGCACACCGTCACCAGATCGAGCTGGCGGAGCGTGCGACGCAGCGACAGCACCTCCGGTCCGTGTTTCACCATCGGACGCAGCCAGTCGGGCTTGCGGCTCTCGATCGACAGGCCGTCGACGACTCCGGCGGCGGCCAGTCGTGAGCTCAGCCGCACCGGCGCCCCGGGACCATCCCCGCGAGAGAACCGGCTGAGATCGTCGGGGCGATGCGTCCACGCCACGTCCTGGCGCTCACACGCACCACCCGCCCAGCGGCCGGCCGCGAGCCGGGCGACGACGTCGACGACGCGTTCGAGTGACACGTCGATGCCTTCCTCGGCGAGCGACGTGACGGGCCGGTCGCCGATGCCGCACGGCACGATGTGCTCGCGCATGTACGTCATGTCGGTCGAGACGTTGAGCGCGAAACCGTGCATCGTCCTGCCGCGGGCGAGGCGAACCCCGATCGCCGCGATCTTGCGCGGGTTCGGCCCCTCGACGTCGACCCAGACGCCGGGGTACTCGGCGAGTCGACCCGCCCCGGGCAGGCCGAGCTCGATCAGCGCGTCGATGAGCAACTGCTCCACGCCGTGGACGTGTTCGGCCGCGCCGAGCGCGTTGTCGACCGACAGGATCGGATAGCCGACGAGCTGGCCAGGACCGTGGTAGGTGATGTCGCCGCCGCGCTTCACGGCGACGAAGTCGGCGCCCACCGCGGCCGGGTCGCAGAGCAGATTGGCCTGGAGGTCGGATCGCCGGCCGTACGTGAAGACGTGCGTGTGCTCGAGCAGCAGCAGGTGTTGCTCGGTGCCGTGCTCGAACAGCGCCGTCTGGACGGCCAACGCTTCCAGATACGGCACCCTCCCCAGCCAACGGACCCGGAGCGGGCCCGCGACGTCGGATTGCGCCACGTCAGACCTCGGCGTCCCAGTCGCGCGTCTCGAGGATCTCCTTGACCCGCTTCAGGAAGCCGGCTGCGTACGCGCCGTCGAACGCCCGGTGGTCCCAGCTCATCGCCAGGTTCCCGACCGGATGCACGACGATCGCCTCGCCGCCGTCGGGCAGCGCGACCGCGACCGGCTTGCGCACGATCGCGTCGGTCGAGATGATCGCCACCTGCGGCTGGTTGATGATCGGCATCGTGAGAACCGAGCCGGCCGAGCCGTTGTTGGAGATCGTGAACGTGCCGCCCTGGATCTCGTCGGGGCTGAGCTTGCGAGTCTTCGCACGGTTGGCGAGATCGCTGATCTCGCGGGCGATGGCGCGCAGCCGCTTGTCCTCGGCGTCGCGAACGACCGGTGCGAGCAGCCCTTCGTACTGGAGGTCGACGGCGATGCCGAGGTCGATGTAGTTGTGCACGATGAGCGAGTCGTCGGCGACGCTGGCGTTGAGGTGCGGGAACTCGGCGAGGCCGTCGATGATCGCCCGGGCGATGAACGGCAGGTACGTGAGGCTGAACCCCTCGGTCGCCTTCCACTCGCCCTTCAACTTCGACCGCGTCACGTCGACCTTGGCGAAGTCGACCTCGACCACGCTGAACGCGTGCGGGCTGGTCGCCTTGCTCATCACCATGTGATCGCCCGTGAGGCGACGGATCTTCGACAACTTCAGCGACGTGTCGCGCTCACCGGGCGCCGCCGGGCGAGCCGCTGCCGGTGCCGGTGCCGGTGCCGGTGCAGCGGCGGCCGCGGGTGCCGGTGGTTCGGCGCGGGCGGCCGGGGCCTGTCCGGCAGGTGGCGCCGGCGCGGCAGCAGCGGCCGGTGCCGCGGCGCGACTTCCGTTGGCGTCGATGAAGTCGAGCACGTCCTCGCGCGTGATCCGCCCACCCGGACCCGTTCCGGTGATCGCGCCGGGATCGATGCCGTGTTCGTTGACGAGACGCCGCACGACCGGCGACAGCAACCGTCCGTCGGCCGGAGGCGCAGCCTCGCCGGCAGGAGCGGGCGCGGGCGCGGCAGGCGCGGCCTCGACGGCGGGCGCCGGTGGCGGTGGCTCCGGGGCGGGCGCGGCGCGTCGGCGGCGCGGGCCGGCGCTTCGGCGGCGGGCGCCGGGGCTTCGGCGGCGGGCGCGGCGGCGCTTCGGCGGCCGGCGCGGGCGCCGGCTCTGGAGCAGGAGCAGGTGCGGGGGCCTCCGGAGCAGGCGGCGGGGCGGCCTCGGGAGCCGGCGCGGCGGGGGCGGCATCGGCGGGGGCCGCGCCCTGATCGCCGATCACGGCGATCACCGTGCCGACATCGACCGTCTCGCCCTCGGCGACGCGGATCTCGGTGACGACGCCGGCGATCGGCGACGGTACCTCGGTGTCGACCTTGTCGGTGGAGACCTCGAACAACGGCTCATCGGCGGCGACGGTGTCGCCGACCTGCTTGAACCACTGCGTGATCGTGCCTTCGGTGACGGTTTCACCCAGTTGTGGAAGCGTGACATCAGCCATGTGCGTGTGTGGTGCCTTTCGGATCAGCCGTTGAAGTCGCGGCCGGTGAGCGAGAGCATCGTCTCGCCGAACACTTCGGTGAGACTCGGATGCGGTTGGATCAGCTGGGCGACCTCGTCGACGGTCGCCTCCCAGTTCACAGCCAGGTATCCGCCCACCAACTGCTCGGTCACCCAGGGTCCGACCATGTGGACGCCGAGCACCTGACCGGGCGTGCCGTCGGCGTTCTTCTTGGCGATGACTTTGACCATGCCTTCGGCATCGCCGACGATCTGGGCCCGGCCGTTGAACTTGTACGGATGCTTGCCGACCACGACGTCGAGCCCGGCGGCCGCCGCGGCGTCCTCACCGATGCCCGCCCACGCGACCTCGGGATGGCAGTAGATCGCCCACGGCACGCGGTCGTACATCACGGGCATCGGGTTCTCGCCGAGCAGGTGCTTGATCACCAGGATCGCCTCGGCATAACCGACATGCGCCAACTGCGGGGTGTTGATCAGGTCGCCGACGGCATAGACACCAGGCTCACCGGTGCGGCAGTACTCGTCGACCTCGACGAAGCCACGCTCGTCGACCACGACGCCGGTGCCCTCGAGCCCGAGTTGGTCGGCGAACGGGCGGCGGCCGACGGACACGACGACCGCGTCGACGGCGACCGACTCGCCGTCGCCGAACTGGACCACGGTGCCGCCGTTGCCGTCCGGCGTGTGACCGGTGACGTTGACCCCGGTGCGGACGTCGATCTTCTTCTTCTTGAAGCTGCGCACGACGACGTTGGCGACGTCGGCATCGAGGCCGGGGAGGATCTTCGGCAGCCCTTCGAGGATCGTCACCTGCGAGCCGAGATCGGCGAACGTCGAGGCGAACTCGCAACCGATCGACCCGCCACCGATCACCGCGACGCGTGCCGGGAGGACGTCGAGGTCGAGCACCTCGTCGCTCGTCATGATCGGCCCGCCGCGCTCGAAGTTGGGGATCAGCCGTGGCACCGAGCCGCTCGCCAGGATCACGTGGCGGCCCCTGATCGAGGTCGCCGTGCCGTCCGGCGCCGTCACCGTGACGGAGTGGTCGGGCCCGAGCGAGCCGACGCCGTTGAACACCTCGACCTTGCGCCCCTTGCACATCGCCGCGATGCCCTTGACCAAACCGTCGACGATGCGCTGCTTGCGCTGTTGGGTGACCGCGAAGTTGACCGACGGGAGCGCTCGACTCGATGCCGAACTCCGCCGCGTGCTCGACGTGGCGATGCACGGCTGCCGTCTCGAGGAACGCCTTGGCCGGGATGCATCCCCGGTTCAAGCACGTCCCGCCCAACGCATCCTTCTCGATCATCGCCATCTTGAGGCCGGCCGATGCGCCGTACAGCGCGGCGCAATAGCCCCCTGGCCCACCACCGATGACCACTACATCGAACTGATCACTCATCGCCAATCACCGTACCGCCCCTTCCAACCTCATGGTTCCTGGCCGTCTCACGGTTCATGTCACCGTTCATCGCAACACCATCCAGTGCAACACCG
This sequence comes from Ilumatobacteraceae bacterium, assembly GCA_963776935.1. GTDB lineage: Bacteria > Actinomycetota > Acidimicrobiia > Acidimicrobiales > Ilumatobacteraceae > JALOLG01. The sequence goes on from CAVZOP010000010.1 coordinate 114,144, forward strand.
TTGATGGCAAGACCGTTCCAGGTCATCAGTCACCGGCCCCCACATCCCAGCGCGCCTGGTCGTCGCCGCGCCGGTACCGCAGCACCCGCGACTCGCTGTCGGCAGTCGACACGTCGAACACGAGCGTGCACTCGATCGGTTCCAACGTCGTCGTGCCACACGTCGAGGCATCGCTCGGTGGGATCGGCCGTCCGGATGCGATCAGCTCGAATCCGGCTGCGCCGTCGGGATCGTCGACGCCCCCCAGTTCGAGCTCGACGGTGAGCACCTGTGACCCGGTTTCCTCGGCCGCCGACAGCACGGTGACGTGGAGGTCACCGATCACCGCCTCGGCCCCGAGCGCGACCGGCGGCTCCGGATCGTCCTGGCCGGCGAGCCGCACCAGCAGCGCACCACCGGCGAGCAGGATCGCCAGGCCGCACCCCAGCGCCAGGAGCAACAGCGTGCGGGTCTTCATCCGGAGGCGAGGATACGGCCCGAACCAAACGGAACCGGCAGGACCGGTGAACGTGTCAGCTGGTGGAGCAGGAGGCGACGCGCTCGTCGTACTCGGGATCGTCGAACACCTGGTACCAGTTGCGACCCTCGAAGCACTCGGGCTTCGTGTACTCGATGGGCAGGTCGGCCTCCTGCACCGCGCCGGATGCGACGAGGGCGAGGAAGCACGGACGCGCCGCGTCGATGACCTCGAAGAACGCCGCGTCGGTCATCGTGAAGCTGCTCCAGTAGGCCTCGGCGACACCGCACTCGGGATACAGCATCTCGAGCGGCGCCTCCCAGCCTTGGGCCTCGCCGGCCGCCACGACTTCCTGGAAGCACGTGCTCGCCTCGGTGGCATCGACGAGCTCCCAGCAGCGTGTGAGCGGCGACTCCATCACGGTGTCGTCGGGGAACGTGTCCTCCGGGAACGTCTCGTCGACGACGGTGTCGTCGGGGAATGGCTCGTCGAACAATGTGTCCTCGGGGATCACGTCGTCGACGAAGGGATCGTCGAGGAACGGGTCGTCGAGGAACGGATCGTCCATGTCGAAATCGGAGACGCCGAAGAAGTCCTCGAAGAACGCTTCCACGGCGGGCGGGACGGCCTCGATGATGGCGTCGAGCTCGGAGCGGTCGAGGGCCCTGGCAAACGCGAGCAACTGGTCGTAGTAGGTGCCGATCGGGCTCACATACCACGATCCGTCGGTTTCGACGATGGTCAAACCCGGCTGGTCGTAGTCGGCGAACGCCTCGGTGAGGACGTCGATCAGGTCGCGTACCGGGCCATCCGAGAACATGTCCTCGAACTGCTCGAACTCGTCGCCGGTCAGCTGCTCGTCGACGTCGCAGGAGTTGAACTCCTCACCTTCGGCGGTGGCCGTGACGCATCCGTCGGCGTACTTCAGGTCGAACGCCGCGCCGTCGACGGAACCCTGGGCGACCAAGAGGTCGATCGACGCATGACGGCGCGACCCGTCGCCGGTGACGGTGTACTCGGCCTGGGTGATGTCGAGCTCGATCGGGGCCTCGTCGAGCATCGCCTGGGCCTCGTCGATGAACAGTGGCGCGTACCGCTGGAGGGCCGCCGCCTCGCCCGGGTTGAGGGCGGCGATGACCGCCGTCAGATCGAGCGCCTCGAGGGCGTCGAGCAGCTCGTCGAGCGCGTCTTCCGGGTTCTCGCCGCCCTTCGGCTGGATCCCGCTGGCGGGGATGTCGAGCGGCTGGTCGGCGCCCAAGCGGGCCTGCTCGGCAGCCGTGAAGAACACACTGAGGTACCACCGACCATCGACCTCGACGGCCGTGATCGGGATGTCGAGCTCGGTGCTGGTGCTCTCGTCGAGCTCGGACAAGTCGATGTCGTCGCCGAAGTCGAGGATCAGGTCGCCGACAGGCAGCGCCTCGCCGTCGATCTCGGCCGTGATCTCACCCGACAGCTCGAGGTTGGTGATGTCGTCGACGTTCGTCTCGACCGTTTCGACCGACCCGTCGGTGATCGACAGGTCGATGCCGTTGAAGTCAGCCAGATCAGCGTCCGAGCTGAGCACCTCGAGCCGCGACAGCTCCGACACCCAGTCGATCGTCGGCTGCTTGAACACTTCGCGCTCGCCGGGCATCAACATGTCGAAGATGCCGAGCACGTCTTCGTTCTCGATCGCGACGAGCATCTGCTCGCCGAGCTCCTCGGCGCTCGCCGCGCCACCGGAGTTGCTGCTGGCGAGTTGGGTGGCGGCGAACGTCGCCGCCCCACCGACAGCGAGCACGGTGACGACCGCGGCGACGAGGACGCCCTTGCGGCGCCGCGCCGGGGGCGGGGATGCTGTCTCGAACGTTGCGGTGTTCGGTGGTGGCCCGGCGGGCACCGTCATCGACGGCGGCCCGGTGGTGGCGTCGGGGCCGACCGTTTGATGGGAGACGACCGGTTCGGCCGGTGGGAGGTACGGGCCCGTTGGCAGCGGCGGTGGCGGCGGTGTCGCGGAGCCGGACGGCGCCGGGGGCGGGGGTGTCCCGCTGCCGGGTGGCATCCAGTCGGAATCGTCGCTCATGGATGGCGAAGGCTACCGACGGTGCGTGCGCGACCCTTGGCGCGTGCAGGAGTTCTAGAACACGTCAAGGCGTTAGCGTCATCGAGGATGCGTGTCGCGATCACAGGCTCCAGCGGTTTGATCGGGACCGCGCTGAGCGCGCGTCTCACCCGGCAGGGACACGACGTCGTCCCCGTCGTCCGCCGCGACGCGGCACCGGGCGAGATCGCCTGGGATCCCGAGCGTGGCACGCTCGACCCGGCCGCCCTCGCCGGCGTGAATGCCGTGGTGAACCTCGCGGGTGCAGGGATCGCCGGCCGCCGTTGGACCGATTCCTACAAGCGCCAGATCCTCGACAGTCGAACCCGCACGACCAGCCTGATCTCCCGCGCGATCGCGACCGCCGACGACGGTCCGAAGGTGCTGCTGTCGGGATCGGGCATCGACGTCTACGGCGACCAGGGCGACACGATGCTCGACGAGACGTCGCCGACTGGTACCGGTTTCCTCGCCGAGGTCTGCACCGCGTGGGAGGCGGCCACCGCCGAGGCCGCGGCCGCGGGCGCACGCGTCGCCCATCTGCGCACCAGCATGGTGCTGTCGGCGCAGGGCGGTGCGCTGCGCAAGATGCTGCCGCTGTACAAGCTCGGGCTCGGCGGCCGCACCGGGAGCGGCAGGCAGTGGGTGAGCTGGATCTCGATCGACGACGAGGTGGCAGCGATCGAGCACCTGCTCGACAGCGAGGTGTCGGGACCCGTCAACCTCGCCGCACCCAACCCGGTCACCAACGCCGATTTCGCCCGCACGCTCGGCCACGTGCTGAAGCGTCCGGCGTTCGTGCCGCTGCCGGCGTTGGCGCCGAAGCTGGTGCTCGGCGGCGAGCTCGTCGACACGTTGCTGCTCGAGGGCAAACGAGTGTTGCCGCGCGTGCTCGAGGGCGACGGCTACGCCTTCGCCCACCCGACGCTCGAGTCGGCGCTGCGAGCGGTGCTCGGACGCTGACGCCCGACGTCATTCGCCCCGGCCGGCTTTCGACAATCTTGATTGTTACCGCAACTTTTGTGCTCATGCATTATTGCGGCTGGTCGGTTACCATCGAGCCATGCACAGCGCGAACGCGACCACTGTCCGCTGGCTCGACAGCTCCGAGATGCGCGCCTGGCGCACGTATGTCGAGACCGTGGGCGATCTCACCACCGCGATCGAGACCGATCTTGCACCGACCGGGCTGACGCTCGGCGACTACCAGTTGCTGGTGTACCTGTCGGAGGCCCCCGATCGGCGGATGCGCATGTGTGATCTCGCCGTGGCGCTGCAACTGTCGCCGAGCGGACTGACCCGCCGCCTCGACGGGCTCGTCCGGAACGGGTTCGTCATGCGCATCGGGTCCGACGACGACCGCCGGGTGATGCTGGCAGTGCTCACCGACAGCGGCTTCGAGGCGCTCGAGGCGGCCGCCCCGATCCACGTCGAGAGCGTCCGGCGGCGGATCCTCGACCACCTCGACCCCGGTCAGATCGAAGCGATGGGCGACGTGTTCGAAGCGATCCGCGGCGCACTCGAGTCGTCTCCGTACTGACGGTCGAAATGATGACCCGGTTGCCGGCAGGGTTCAGCTGCTACGTGTCCAATGTCGGGATCAAGGACGACTCCGACGACTTCGTGGTCGTGGCCGCCGACGCCAAATGCGCCGCCGACGGAGTGTTCACCAAGAGTCGGTTCGCTGGTCCGAGCGTGCAGGTCAGCCGCGAGCACCTGGCGGACGGGCGTGCCAGGGCGATCGTCGTCGTCTCCAAGAACGCCAACGTCGCCACGGGTCCGGCTGGGCTCCGGGACGCTCGAGAGATGGCGAGCGGCGTGGCCGAGCGGATCGGCTGCGAGCCCGGCGACGTCGTCGTCGCCTCGACGGGCGTCATCGGCCGCGCCCTGCCGATGGACCGCATCCGGGCCGGCATCGCGGCGATCCCTGTCGACCTCCCGTCTCGTGTCGCCGACGACGCCGCCCGCGGCATCATGACCACCGACACCGTCGCCAAGGTCGCCGAGGCGACGATCGGCACGAGCGCGGCCCGCGTGGTCGGCATCGCCAAGGGAGTCGGGATGATCGAGCCCGACATGGCGACGTTGATCACGGCGATGTTCACCGACGCCGAGCTCGACCAGGCCACCCTCTCCACAGTCTTCCGGCGGGTCATCGACCGCACGTTCAACTGCGTGAGCGTCGACACCGACACGTCGACGAGCGACACCGCGGTGATCCTCGCCAGCGGCGCCGCGGGCCCGGTCGACGTCACCGACTTCGAGACGGCGCTGCACGAAGTCGCCCTGTCGCTCACCAAGCAGGTCGCCCGCGACGGTGAAGGTGCCGAGACGCTGATCGAGGTCCACGTCGACCGCGCCCGTGACGCGGCGCAGGCCAAGCGGGTGGCGAAGGCGATCGTGAACTCGCCGCTCGTGAAGACCGCCGTCCACGGTGCCGACCCCAACTGGGGCCGGGTCGCGATGGCCGTCGGCAAGTGCAGCGCTGACACCGACATCGACCAGGAGCAGGTCGTCATCCGCTTCGGCGACACCGAGGTCTACCCGCACCCGCTCGACGACGCCGGGCTCGCCGGGCTGTCCGCGTACATGGCCGGTGACGCGGTGCTGATCCACGTCAGCCTCGCTACCGGCGACGGTGTGGCGACGGTGTGGGGCTGCGACCTCACCGCCGGCTACGTCCGCATCAACGCCGACTACACGACCTGAAGACTGCTCCGGCCGCCACCGGTCGAGTGCGACCGGTCGCGGCCCAGACGCGCAAGATCACCCACGACCCGCCGTCGTGGGTGATTCCCGCATCTTGATCCAGTGTTCGATCAGTGATTTCCGAAGAGTCTGAGGACCACCGGAATCGACCCCCGCCCGCATCTCACGTGGTGTTCCGGTGGCCCTCAGCGCTCTCTTCGACCGCCACTTACAAACAGTAAAGCAATGTCAAGCGAATGTCAAATCATTTTCTCGGAATACAAGTTTGTGTGTGTCAGGGACCGTTTTGTGTGTGTTTCCAGGCGGAATCGTCAACTGCTGGCGCCCCGAACCCCGATTGCGTCAAGTCCACGCTACGCGGCTCGGTCTCCGACTTGACCGGGATTTGTCACTTCGGGGGCATCCGAATGCCGCCGTCGACCCGGATCGTCTCGGCGTTCATGTAGCTGTTGGTGACGAGCTCGAGCACCATCGACGCCAGCTCGGCCGACGAGCCGAGGCGCTGTGGGAACAGCACGCCCTTTTGCAGGTTGGCCTTGAACGCTTCGCTCCCCTCGCCCTCGCCGTAGATCGGGGTGTCGATCAGACCTGGGGCGACGGTGTTGACGCGGACCCCGATCGCGGCGAGGTCACGGGCGACCGGCAGCGTCATGCCGACGATGCCGCCCTTCGACGCCGAGTACGACGCCTGGCCGATCTGGCCGTCGAAGGCGGCGACCGAAGCGACGTTGACGATCGCCCCCCGCTCACCCGACTCGAGCGGCTCGGTCTGGCTCATCGCCGTCGCCGCCAGGCGGATGCAGTCGAACGACCCGATCAGGTTGATCGCGATCACCCGCTTGAAGGCGTCGAGGTTGGCCGCCGACTCGTACGTCCCGTCCTTGCCGACCGTGCGCTGCGCCCAACCGATGCCGGCCGAGTTGACCAACACGCGCAGCGGCCCCATCGACTTCGCCATCTCGACGGCGTTGATGATGTCGTCGGTGTTGGTGACGTCGACGTTGCAGAACGCCCCGCCGATCTCGTCGGCCAGCGCCGACCCCTTGTCCTCCTGGAGGTCGGCGACGACGACCTTGGCTCCCTCGGCCGCCAGGGCCCGGGCCGCCGCCGCACCGATCCCCGATGCCCCACCCGTGACGATTGCGCTCGCGCCTGTGATGTCCATGCCCGCCGACGATAGGCCCTCCCGTTCTGTCTGCTTCAGATGAGCGCACGGGCAGTCTGAGGCAGACAGAACCGGGGGCGCGATCTAGAGGGGGGCGAATTGGCCGCTGCGGGTGTCGACGAAGCGGCGGGGGGAGCGGCCCTCGAAGCCCGACGTGAACCAGCCGTTGACGTCGACGAGGACGTGGGCGGCCGCGAACGTCCAGATGCACACCTCACCCGTCGCGTCGACCGGCACGAGCACCGAGTTCGGCTCGACCGCACCGGATCGAATGAAGTTGACGTGCGACGCGTCCGGCGGCATCGGCGATCCACACGGCCATACCGTGAAGAACCCCCAGCCGTCCGTCTCGGCGGCCGTCACGTTCAGCGCCACGGCCGACACCCCGGACGCCGGCACGTCGCCAACGCCTGACACCGGCACCCGCAGCATCTGACCGGCACCCAACTTGCCGAGCGGCGCCCCGCGTCCCTCACGCGTGTCGACGATGCGGTCAGGGGCGCGGCCTTCGAACGAGCCCGGCTCGAACCAACCGTTGACGTCGACCAGGACGTGGGAGTCGGCGTAGGTCCAGATGCACACCTCGCCGGTGGAGTCGATGGGGGCCAGCACCGAGTTGGGCTCGACCGCGCCGGCGTCGACGAAGTTCACGTGCGACGCGTCGAGCGGCATCGGCGAGCCACACGGCCACACCGTGAAAAACCCCCAGCCCGTCGGCTCGACCGCGGTCACGTTCAACGCCACGGCCGACGCGCCCGTCGCCGGCACGCCACCGTGGCCCGCCACCGGCACCCGCAGCACCTGCCCGGCCGGCAACCGACCTACGGGCGCGCCCTGGCCGCTGCGCGTGTCGACGATGCGACGGGGGGCGCCGCCTCGAAACCCAGATTTGAACCAGCCGTTGACGTCGACCAGTACGTGCGACGCGGCGTACGTCCACACGCAGACCTCACCCGTGGAGTCGACGAGCGCGAGCACCGAGTTCGGTTCGACGGCACCGGGTGACAGGAAGTTGACATGCGATGCGTCCGGTGGCATCGGCGATCCACACGGCCACACCGTGAAGAACCCCCAACCGGACGGGTCGACGGCGGTGACGTTCAGTGCCACGGCGGTCACGCCGGTGGACGGCACGTCGCCGACGCCCGGGATCTTGATCCGCAGGAAGCGCCCGGCGCCGAGCTTGCCGGGCCCCGCCGTCGCCAGCGCGAGCACCTGGCCGCGGAGCCACAGGGCGAACTCGGACTGCCCCGTCGAGGTGAGGTGGACGCCGTCGGCGTACCAGCGATCGCGGTCGGCGCCGCTGCTGGCCTCGTTCCAGTCGAGGACGACCAGTTCGGGCCATCTGGCCCTGGCCGCGTTCAACGCCTGGTTGGCCGCCGCGAATCCCGACGTGGTGCGGCGCTCCGACATCGTGACCCAGCCGACCCGCGACACGCCCTTGCCGCGAAGGACGGTCATGACCTGGTCGATCTTGGCCGCGAAGCCGCTCGGGTCGTTGTAGCCGAGCTCGACGATCGCGATCTCGGTGCCGTTGGGGATGGCCTGGGCGGCCTGGACGCCCGTCGTGCCGATGCAGTTCGGCGCCGCTGTGCAGCGCCCACCGACGGAGTCGAACACGGTGGACGCGAACACGCCGTCGAGCAGGGCCGGCAGCTCCGACGTCTCGGTGTCGGTGATGCTGAACCCGACCGAGTCGCCGATGAAGGCGAAGTCCTGCGGCGTGATCATCTCGCGGGTGATGACGCGGATCGAGATGCCGTGCGACGGCAGCCCGTAGGAGCCGCGGAAGCTGAGCGCGCTCATCGTCGTCGCACCGGTGGTGCCCTGCAGCTGGACGCGGTTGCCCCACTGACCGTCCCAGACGGTCGCCGGATCGCGCTCGGTGTAGGCCGCGGTCAAGGTGCCGAGGTCGAACCGCTCGGCGAGGGCATGGGCGTCGATGACGCGGGTCCAGCGGTGCAGCGGGTTCGAGGCGACCGCGTCGGCAGGGTCGTCGACGGCCGGGAAGGAACCGCCTGCGGTGCGGGGCCCGTTGGACGCCGAGAATTCAGTCGACACAATTTGTCCGCCGGGCCACACACGGATCTTGCCGGCCGTTTCGGCGATCGCCGTATCCGTCAGTTCGTGCTCGCGCGACGTCGCAGTTGTCGACGACGCCGAGACCCGCCAGCCGGCGGCTTCGTAGACCTGACACGCCGAGCTATCGCAGGTCTTCGCGTACGAGTAGCGGGCCTGTGTCAAGGCGTAAGAGCGAGCGGCGACCGCCTGGGCCCTCAACGCGTTCATCCCGGCCCCACCACCGGCCAGACCCCAGCTCGCTGGACTCTCACGGGGCACGACACCACGTAAATACGATTCGATGAGAACCGAGTTGACGGTGCGGTTCTCTCCAGCCGTGCCATTGGCGGCGTAGATGCTGCCGCGGTAATGATCGACGATTCCCCCCGCCTTGCACACTCCAAGCAGGTCGACTGGTGCAGTCGCTGGGTTGTCGCCGCCCGGTGTGGTGAACGTGACCGCCGCGGCGCCCGACCATGGCGCCGGCACCGTGTCGACTTTCGTCCACCCCACCGGAAGGGCCTGGTCTGCGGGCGGTGGGCAGTCAAGCGTCTGTGATGCCCAAACCTCGTAGCTACTCCCGACTTCACGAGCCACGAGCGCCTTGTAATTGCCCTGGTTGTTCCACGACGCGCCGTTGTTAGCGACCACGGCCGTCTGCTGGTCGTCGAGGGCGAGCAGGCGGACGGTGATCGCATTGTTGGCGGCGTCGCCGAGCGATGTGCCGCCGTAGTAGTGGTCGAGGATCTGGGTCCAGTCCCACCCGTAGTTGACCGCCCAGCCGTACGAGCCCCACTGGCTGAGGCCCCGGCCGTGACCGTTGCCGACACCGTCGATGACGACGGCGACGATCTCGTTCGCGTCACCAGGCGCGGCAGCAACCTCACGAGATGTGAGCACTGGGGTGGTCGCGGCGACGGCGGCCGCGACCACGAGGAGGCGCGCCGCCGACCTGATCACGACCGATCAGGGTAGCGAACCGCAACGCGATCGTAACGTCGGTGGCTCACACGCTGGGATGACGCGGCCGGACCGCGGCGACGCTCAACGCCTGATCGCCGCCACCGCGAGGGCGTCGACGAGATCGTTGAGACGGTCGCCGCTGTGCCCTTTCACCCAGCCCCACTCGACGTTGCCGGTGCGCTCGAACTCGACGAGCGGCTTCCACAAGTCGGCGTTGGCGACCGGCTGCTTCTTGGCATTGCGCCAGCCGTTCTGTTCCCAGCGCACCCACCACTTGTCCCGGAAGCAGTTCACGACGTAGGTCGAATCGGAGACGATCCGGACGCGCTCGCCGCTCGGGTCGAACGTCCGCAGCGCCTCGAGCGCGGCGAGCAACTCCATCCGCTGGTTCGTCGTCACCGGCTCGCCGCCCGAATCGTTGGGCACGCCGTCGGGCGCGACGGCCCACGCCCAACCGCCAGGACCGGGGTTCCCCGAGCAGGCACCGTCGGTGTAGACGGTGATCACGTGCCACCGTCGGCGGCGGGCGCCAGGGCGGCACGGATCAGTTGCTCGCCGAGGTACTCGTCGGCGATCCGCAACGACGCCTCCGGTGACCAGTGCACGCCGTCGGGGCGGGCGGCCTGGTCGACGTCGAGACCCTGCTCGTGCAGCCAGGCCGGGAGGTCGACGACCACGACGCGCCCGCCGCTGGATGCCGCGGCGACGTCCATCGCGGCGTAGATCTCGGCGTGCCGTTCCGCGTCCTCCTGCGGTTGCCCGGAACCCCACCAGTACACGTTCGGGATCGGTTCGCGCACCCACACCACCTTCCCGGATCCGCCGTCGGCGAGGCGCTCGGACACGTCGGCGACGTCGCGGACGATCCGCTCGCGGTAGGCCGGATCGGTCGGAACCACTTCGCCGGTGTCCGGCCAGCGGCGGTCGAGCACATCCCACGACGTCGTCATCATCATCACGACGTCGGGCGCGAGCGCCTCGACGCGAGCCGGCAACGTGTCGTCGAGCCACTCGTCGCAGCGGTCACCGACCGGGGTCCATTCGAGCACCATCACCTCGCCGCCACGCACGAAGCCGCACCCCAGCTCGGCGACGATCTCGACCTGGGCGAGCTGCGGGTTGGCGGCAGCCCAGGCGAGCAGCCCGTTGCCGGTCGCGACGGCCGTCGAGTCGCCGGCGACGATGATCCGCACCGGCCGACTCAACTCGGGGATCGGCGGCAGCGTCGTCGGCGCTGGTTCGGTGTCGACGGGTGCGGCGACCACGGTCGCCGCCACGCCAGGCGCGGGTTCGGTGGTGTCGGGCCTGGTCGTGGCCGGAACCGCCGTCGTCGTGCTGATGGTCGGCCCGGCGACCACCGGTGCAAGCGGTTCGCCGCTCGGCCGGATCGACGCCGCCTCGGCATCGGCGGCCGACGCTGACCAGTAGTCGGCGGCCGAGGCGGGGACCACCGCGAACCCGACGATCGCCAGGGCAGCGGTGACGCCGGCCGCCGTGGCGAACGTGATCGGCAGGCGCACGGTTCGGCCGCGGCGGATCGGGAGCTCCACGAGCATGTACGACGCCTGGGCGATCGCCAACGTGATCGCCAACCGCAGGATCACCAGCGGTGCGCCGTCGAGGTCGGTCCGGCGCTCGTCGACGATGACGTAGATCGGCCAGTGATAGAGGTACACGCCGTAGCTGATCTTGCCCAGCCACACCAACGGGGCGATCGACAACGCGGTGCGCACCCGCCCCTCGACCTGCAGCCCGAGCAGCAGCGCGGCACTGCCGACGGCGACGAGTGGGAGCGCGCCGGCGTAGGCGGGACCACCCACCGACGGGAACGTCACCACGGATACGGCGAGGGCGAGGAGCGCGGCGGGCGCCGCGATCGACCACCACCGCGGCACCGACCGACCCGTGACGACGAGCGCCAGCACGCCGCCGATGAGGATCTCGGCCATACGTGCCGGTGTGGCCCAGTACGCCGGCGTCGCCGCCCCACACCCCGGCGATCACGGGTGACGAGATCGCGAACAGCGCAGTGATCACACCGAGCACGACGGTCTGGGCACGGCGCGTCCTGGCAACCCGCGTCAGGGCGAGGAAGGCGACCGGCCACAGCCAGTAGAACTGCTCCTCGATCGACAGCGACCAGTAATGCTCGAGGGGCGAGGCGGTGCCCGCCGCCTGCTGGAACAACTGCTGGTACGAGCCGTCTCCGAAGAGCAAGACCCAGTTGACGACCTGCAGCAACGACCCCACCACATGGGCGCGCAGGTCGGCGACGCCGTCGAACAGATCGGTGACCGCGGCGAGCACGACGATCAGGCCGATGCACAGCACGCTCGCGGGCAGCAGCCGCCGCGCCCGGCGGGCGTAGAACGCCCCGGCCGACACCCGACCGGTCGTCTCGGCCTCGTTCACCAACAGGCTGGTGATCAGAAAACCCGAAAGGGTGAAGAACACCGACACGCCCAGATATCCACCCGAAAACCCTGGTACTTCGGCATGGAAGGCGAGCACCGCCAGCACCGCCAAGGCGCGCACACCGTCGAGCGCCGGCTGGTACTTGATCGTCGGGCGACTCACCATCCTCGACGCAAGTGTACGGACGCGGCTCACCGCTACCCTGCGTCCGATGCGACGTCTGTCACGCCTCTCGTGCGTGTTCGTGAGCGCGATCACGGTGTCGATCGCGGTCGCCGTCGGGCCGAGCGCACCCGCCCACGCCGCGCCGATCGAGATAGTCGATCAACGCTCCGGGCCGCTCGGCGCCGTGAGCGTGATCGGTGACTCGATATTGATGGGGGCAGCGTTCTACTCCCCGACGCTCCCAGAGAGACTCGTCGAGCAGGGATGGGGACCGATTCGCCTGCGCGCCGGCGAGGGGTACTCGACCGGCCAGTTCGGCGTCGAGTTGGCGTTCCGGTCGAGCTACTGGATCACGCAATGGCGGGCGGAGGGTTGGGACCCTCCGAACGTCATCGTCAACCTCGGTGCCAACGACTCGGGGTTCTGCAACGTCAACTTGGCATGCGCCAGGGAGGCAATCCTGCACCTCGTCGACACGATCGGTCCCGGCCACAAGATCTGGTGGCCGCAGATCACGCGCCTCTACACCCACCAGGGACAGCAGGACACCTGGAACCTCGCGTTACAGCAGATCGCCGATGAGCGCGACGACTTCTACACCTGGGACTGGCCGACGGTGATGGCGTCGGGTCCCTTCCCGTCGAGCGACGGCACCCACCTCGCGCCCGACGGCTACCGGCGGCGCTCGCAACTGATGGCCGAGACGTTCACCGCCGACATCGCCGTGGCGACCCACGTCGGCGGTGATGCACCGCTCGCCCAACCGCTCGGAGCGCCGAGCGAGTATGTGCCCCTCGCGCCCGAGCGGATCGTCGACACCCGCACTGATCCACCGGGACGAATCGAAGCCGGCGGCACGCTCACGGTCGATCTCGCCGACGACGTCCCGGCCGACACGACCGCGGTCGCGGTCAACCTCACCGCGACCCAGCCAGCCGCCGCCGGATTCCTGACCGCTCACCCGTGCGACCGGGCGCGGCGCGACGTGTCGAGCGTCAACTACCCCGCCGGCGGCGACCGCGGGGCGATGGCCGTGATCCCGCTGTCGGCAGCCAAGACGCTCTGCGTCTACTCCGACGCCGCCAGCCACGTGATCGTCGATCTGCAGGGCGCGTTCGTCGCCGCCCCCGCCTCGGGCGCCGGCCTCCAGCCGCTCAGCACGCCCTCGCGAATCGCCGACACGCGCAACACCGGCCGGACGTCGATCCTCACGATCCCCGTGCCGGCCGGTTCCGACGCGGTCGCCGTGAACCTGACCGCCACCGCGGCCGACGCGCCGGGCTTCCTCACCGCCTACCCGTGCGGCGGCGCGGTTCCGAACGTGTCCAACGTGAACTTCGGGCCGACCGAACCGGTGGCCGGCAGTGCGTTCGTGCCGACGAGCGATGCCGACACGATCTGCGTCGCGTCCTCGACCTCGGTCGACGTCATCGTCGACATCACCGGTTCGTTCACCGCCGGCGCCGGGCTGCGATTCGTTCCGGCCGAACCGTCGCGGATGATCGACACCCGCAACGGAGTCGGCGGTTGGGCGCCGATCCACGGCCGCAACCAGACGATCGACAGCCGCGTCGCGCCGGCGGATGCCGAGGCGGTCACGGGCACGCTGACGATCGTCTCGCCCGTCACCGGCGCGTTCCTCACCGCCTACGGCTGCGGTACGCCGCCGGCGACGTCGAGCGTCAACGCCGACGCGCGGCTGGTGCTCGCCAACGCCCTGACGGTCGGCGTCAGCGCCGAGGGCCGTCTGTGTCTCACCGCGTCGGCCGTGACCCATTCATTGTTCGACACCACCGGCTGGTGGGTGACGTGACGCCCGAAACTGCGAGGGGTGGGTGACCGGCGTCCGTCGGGCTGCCGCGATCGCGATCAGCGTCGCCGTCGGGTCGCTGACGCTCGGCGCTGCCGGGTCGCCCGTCACCGCTGAACCCGACGTCCCCGAGTCGGCACCGGTCGACAAGCGGGTGTACATGGTCGCCGACTCGGTCGGTCTCGGCGCACGCGGCGCCCTGCCCGACGCCTTCCCGAGCGACTGGCAGGTCGTGCTCGACGGCACGCCGGCGCTGTTCGTCGAGCAACTCGAGTCGAAGTACGTCCGCGCCGTGCCGCAGTCACTGCTCGGCGACTACGGCGTGATCGCCGGAGGGTACAACTACCCGTACTGGGACCCCGACCGGTTCGACCGCTCGATCGACTCGATCATCCGGGCGTTCGCGGAACGCGGCGTGAAGCACGTGTTCTGGGTGACGCTGCGCGAGGTGAAGCCGCAATACATCACGGCCGAGGCGTGGAACCAGGTCCAGCCGTACTACTGGTACTTCCCGACCGTCAACGACCATCTCGAGCGGGCGCTCGACCGGCATCCGAACCTGACGCTCATCGACTGGGCGGCGGTCGCCGACCGATCCGGGATCACGTACGACGCGATCCACCTCAACACCACGGGCGCCCAGCTCTACAGCTCGCTCGTCCGCCAGGCCGTCGATGCCGCCACGCACCGCGTCGCCGCCGGCTCGGTCACTCGGATCGCAGTGCCGGACGCGGCGGGCACCGCGGCCGTCGCCCTCAACCTCACCACCACGTCGCCGCGCACGACCGGGTTCCTGACGGCCTTCCCGTGTGACTCGGCCACCCCGGTCGTGAGCAACCACAATCACGCCCGCGACCAGGTCGTCGCCTCGGCCGCGATCGTGCCGGTGAGCAGCTCGGGCGAGGTGTGCGTGTACTCGTTCACCGACACGAACCTCATCGTCGACATCACCGGTCGCCTTCCGACCGGCACCGGCGTCGTCGCCGCGGGTCCGCAACGTCTTGCCGATACGCGCAACGCGGGAGCGAACGCGCGCCAGCCGGCTGGGGTGCCGTTGCGCGTCGCGATCCCCGCCGTCGCGGGCGTCGCGACGACGGCCGCGGTCGCACTCGACGTGACCGCCGTCGGTGCCGACGGCCCCGGGTTCGCCACCGTCTACCCGTGCGACGAAGCGGTGCCAGAGACGTCGAACGTCAACTACGGGACCGGAGCCGCGACGCCAAACCTGACCATCGTGCGACCCGGTACCACGGGCCCCGGAGCGGGAGACGAGGTGTGCGTCGTCGCGTCGAGCGATGTGCACCTGCTCGTCGATCTCTTCGCCGCGTTCGACGCGACCGCCGAGCTCACCCTGGCGACGCCCGTGCGCGCGCTCGACACACGCCGCCCCGGCGGTGGAGCGGTCGGCGCCGGGTCGACGAGCGTGATCGACGTCGCCGCGGCCGGTGTCGCGCCGGACGCCGGTGGGGTGCTCGCCAACATCACCGCCACCCAGGCGGACGGCGACGGGTTCCTGACCGTGTTCCCGTGCGCCTCCGGCCTCCCGGTCGCCTCCAACCTGAACGTCACCGCCGGGCGCGACGTCGCCAACTTCGTGCTCGTCGAGCCCGATCCGGCCGGCCACGTGTGCGTGTTCTCCAGCACCGCCACCCACGTCATCGTCGACATCGTCGGCTCGATGGGCGACACGTTCAGCGGCCAGACCCCGCAACGTCTCCTCGACACCCGATCGACCTGACCGCTCCCACCCCGACCTTCCCGTTTCGACCGGTCTGGGTGGCCGAACGTCGCGGCTGCCGCGACGTGGGACCACCCAGACTGGACCTGATTCCCTTTCGGCTGCTCGATGGGCCCAGGGGGTATGGACCTCGGGCTGCTCGATGGGTGGGCGCGCACGCACTACGGCGTCGTGACGAAGCGTCAGGCGATCGACCTCGGCTGGACGAGGTCCGCCTGGTACCGGGCGATCCGACGTGGTCAGCTCCAGCTGGTGCACCCTGGCGTGGCCCGCCTCCACGGCACCCCGACGACACCGGTCCAGTGGATCTACGCCGCCGTGCTCGCGGCAGGGAAGACTGCGGTCGCCTCGCACCGATCGGCGGCCGCGCTCGGGACATCGAACACGTGGTGTTCCATTTCACGTGGGGCCAGATCACACGGCGCGCCGGATGGACCGCGGCGCGGATCCGCCAGCTCGTCGAACGGTGGTCTGGGTGGCCGGACGTCGCGGCTGTCGCGACGTCTGGCCACCCGGAACGATGAGGGAGCTCGTCTCGGTAGGGAGTCGGCGGGAACGGTGCGAGAATGGCCGGCATGATCTTCGACGGCTACGTGCACCAGCTGCCCGATACCGATCCGGTCGAGACCAGCGAATGGCTCGACTCGCTCGACGCCGTGATCGACACGCATGGCAAGACGCGTGCCCGTTTCATCCTGACGCGGCTGCTCGAACGGGCCCGCGAGAGCCAGGTCAGCTTCCCGGCCACGGTCAGCACGCCGTACATCAACACCATCCCGCGCGAGCAGGAGCCGTGGTTCCCGGGCGACGAGCACATCGAGCGCCGGATCCGGGCGTTCGTGAGGTGGAACGCGGCGATGATGGTCGTCAAGGCCAACAAGCACGCCGACGGCATCGGCGGCCACCTGTCGACATATGCCAGCTCGGCCGCGCTGTACGAGATCGGGTTCAACCACTTCTTCCGTGGCAAGGACGACGGCAAGCCCGGCGATCACGTCTACTTCCAGGGCCACTCCACCCCCGGCATCTATGCCAGGGCGTTCATCGAGGGGCGGCTCACGGCCGACGATCTCGACCACTTCCGCCAGGAGATCGGGCGCGGCGGTCGCGGTTTGTCGAGCTATCCCCACCCACGGCTGATGCCCGACTTCTGGGAGTTCCCGACGGTCTCGATGGGCCTCGGCCCGATCACCGCGCTCTACCACGCCCGCTTCAACCGGTACATGCTGAACCGCGAGATCGACGACACGAGCGACAGCCGGATCTGGGCGTTCCTCGGAGACGGCGAGTGCGACGAGCCCGAGACGCTCGGCGCGATCTCGCTTGCATCACGTGAGGAGCTCGACAACCTGATCTTCGTCGTCAACTGCAACCTGCAGCGTCTCGACGGGCCGGTGCGCGGCAACGGCAAGATCATCCAGGAGCTCGAGGCCGTGTTCCGCGGCGCCGGCTGGAACGTGATCAAGGTCATCTGGGGATCGAAGTGGGACGAGCTGCTGTCGCTCGACAAGGACGGCGTGCTCGTGAACCAGATGAACAACACTCTCGACGGGCAGTTCCAGCGCTACTCGGTCGAGAGCGGCGAGTACATCCGCGACCACTTCTTCGGTCCTGACCCACGCCTACGCGAGATCGTCTCGCACATCTCCGACGACGAGCTCCGCAACCTCCCCCGCGGCGGCCACGACTACCGCAAGCTCTACGCCGCCTACAAGGCCGCCACCGAGAACCTCGGCAGCGGCCGCCCGACCGTGATCCTCGCCAAGACGATCAAGGGGTGGACGCTCGGCGCCGGCTTCGAGGGCCGCAACTCGACCCACCAGATCAAGAAGATGACCAAGGAGCAGCTCGTCGCCCTGCGTGATCGCTTGTACATGCACGACGAGATCCCCGAGTCCGCGATCGAAGCCGACGACCCTCCGTACTTCCGGCCCAGCCAGGACTCGATCGAGTTCCAGTACATGATGGAGCGCCGCAAGGCGCTGCAGGGCTCGATCCCGAAGCGGTCGACGCGGGCGCGCCGCCCGCTCTCGATGCCGAGCGACAAGCCGTTCGAGGAGATGCGGGCGGGTTCGGGCAAGCAGGAGGTGAGCACCACGATGGGCTTCACTCGCCTGCTGCGCAACCTGTGCCGCGACGAGGCGATCGGATCGCGGATCGTGCCGATCATCCCCGACGAGGCCCGCACGTTCGGCATGGACGCGCTGTTCCGCGAGCTGCACATCTACGCCGCGCAGGGGCAGAAGTACGAGTCCGTCGACCACGACCTGCTGCTCAGCTACAGCGAGTCGAAGAAGGGTCAGATCCTCGAAGAAGGCATCACCGAAGCCGGCTCGATGGCCAGCTTCATCGCCGCCGCCACCAGCTACGCGACGCGCGGGATCCCGATGGTGCCGTTCTACACGTTCTATTCGATGTTCGGGTTCCAGCGCGTCGGTGACCTGATCTGGCAGGCCGCCGACTCCCGGGCGCGCGGGTTCCTGCTCGGCGCCACCGCCGGCCGGACGACGCTGCACGGCGAGGGCCTGCAGCACCAGGACGGTCACTCGTTGGTGCTCGCCAGCACGGTGCCGGCGTGCCAGGCCTACGACCCGGCGTTCGCCTACGAGGTCGGCGCCATCGTGCAAGCCGGGCTCGAGCGGATGTACGGCGCCGCGACACCCGACGAGGACCGCGACGTCTTCTACTACCTCACGCTCTACAACGAGAACTACGTCATGCCACCGGTCCCGGCCGACCCGGCGGTCGCCGACGGCATCATGCGCGGGCTCTACCGGTGGGCGCCCGGTCCGCCCGAACCGGAGAAGCGGGCGACGATCCTGTTCTCCGGATCGGCGCAGGGGATCGCCCGCGAAGCCGCGGCCGAGCTCGCCGAGCACTACAACACATCGGTCGAGCTGTGGTCGGCGACGAGCTACAAGCGGCTCCGCGAAGAGGCACTCGGCGTCGAACGCTGGAACCGCCTCCACCCGACCGAGGAGAAGCGGGTTCCGATCGTCACCCAACTGCTCGACACGGCGGCCGGACCGATCACCGCCGTCACCGACTTCATGAAGGCGGTGCCCGATCAGATCGCCCGGTTCGTCCCGCGCGACCGTCCGTTCAACATCCTCGGCACCGACGGGATGGGACGGTCCGACACGCGCGAGGCGCTGCGCCGGCACTTCGAGATCGACGCCGGCCACGTCGTCGTCGCCACCCTGACGGGGCTGGTGGAAGCCGGCCTCGCCGACGTCGCCGCGGTGTCGGATGCGATCGCCCGGTACGACATCGATCCCGAGGCGATCGATCCCATCTACGCGTGACAGGCTGGTCGCATGCCAGGCACGCTCTACATCACCGGTGACACGGCGGCCGACGGGTTGCTCAATGCCGACGGCACCGCGCTCCTCCTCGGCATGCTGCTCGACCAGCAGGTGCCGATGGAGTGGGCGTTCGCCGGACCGGCCAAGCTCTACGAACGCCTCGGCCACATCGACGCGACGAAGATCGCGTCGATGGACGTCGACGAGTTCGTCGCGGTGTGCACCGCCAAGCCGGCGATCCACCGGTTCCCGGCGGCGATGGGTCGCCGCATCCACGAGGTGTGCACCGTGCTGGCCGACGAGTACGACGGCGCGGCCGACAACCTCTGGCGCGACGTGCCTGACGGCGCAACGCTCTACTCGCGCCTGCACGCCTTGCCCGGATTCGGTGACGAGAAGTCGAAGATCTTCGTCGCCGTGCTCGCCAAGACACAGGGCGTGCGCCCCGAAGGGTGGCAGGATGCCGCCGGAAAGTTCGGCGACGAGGTGCCGCGTTCGGTAGCCGACATCGACGGACCCGAGTCGTTGGCGAAGGTTCGCGAGTGGAAGCAAGCACAGAAGGCCGCGAAGAGGGACAAGCAGGATCGCCCCGTCGGCTGACGTGGCCCGCCAACTGGTCGGCACCGGCCGAGCTCCTGGCCTCGACGGCCGTTGCGTTGTGGCTGACGCGATCGTTCTGGCTGCCTGGGCGCTTCGTGGTCGCCTTCGACACGGTCGCCTACTCGGGCCCGAACTTCGAAGTCACGATGGAGTCATGGCGCGCCGGTCGACTCCCACTGCGCAATGAGTACATCTTCGGCGGGGTCGTCCACCTCGGCAACCCGCAAGCGGGCGCGCTCTACCCGCCGAAGCTGATCGGACTCCTGCTCGACACCAACCGGGCGATGGGCGTGCTCGTCGCCGTCCATCTCGTGTTGCTCGCCATCGGCACGGTGCTGTTCGTACGGCGGCTCGGGTGCCGTCCGCCCGCCGGGTTCGCGGCCGCACTGGTGATGTGTGCCAACGGTGCGGTGCTGACCCGCACGATCCAGTTCGAGCAGATCCTCGTGCTCGCCTGGGCACCACTGCTGTTGCTCGGGATCACGGCCGTCCTGAGCGCTGCCGACCGGCCATGGACGGCGATGACGGGCACTGCGGTGGTGACGCTCATGGTCCTACTCGCCGGCCACCCACAAATCGTCTACCAGCTGGCGTTCGTGGCCGCCGTGTGGACCGGCGCGGAGTTGGTGCGCACACACGGCCGGTCGCAGCCGGAGCTGCTTGACGACACGACGACGCCGTCGTGGCGCCGATTGGCCGACCTGGGAGTCGCCGTCGCGATCGGCGTCGCCATCGCCGCGCCGCAACTCGTCGCGGCATTGGCGGCGACCCGGGACAGCGCCATCGGGCTCGGACGGTCGCTCGAGGAACTGAAGGATCCCGGGCTGTCGACCCAGCCGCACAAGTTGGTCGAGATCCTGCTGGGATCGGTTCGGGGGGTCAACGAGGCGTCCTTCGCCGGTGGGTTCGAAACGATCGGGCACCTGGGTGTGGTCGCCGCGTTCGCGGCGGTCGTCGGCATCGTCGCCGCGGGCCAGCGCCGGGCGACCAGGGCATCGGCGTGCGCCATGGCCGCCATCGCCGTGCTCGGCGTCGTGTGGGCACTCGGGCCGCGCACACGCATCTTCACCGTCGCCTATCACGTGCTGCCCGGCTTCGATCTCGCCCGCGGCTCGGCGCGCTGGCTCGACATCACTGCGATCGCCGCTGCGGTCGGGGTCGCATGGGCTGTCCAGGCGGTCGCCGATCGTTGGCCCGTCGGCGCGGGTGTGCTCGTCGCATCGGCGATGTTCGTGGGCGCGGTGCTGCTCGGCATCGTCGATGTGGTCGAGCTCCCGGATCGTGGGACGCTCGTCCCATGGGTTGTCGCCGCGGTGGCGATCCTCGCCACGATCGTCGTGGTGTCTCGACTGCGCTCGGCCTGGGCAGTCGCCGTGCTGGTCGGCCTGCTGGTGTTGGAGCTGGGCGCCCTGTCCAGGTACTCGGTGATCGACGAGACGGTGCAAACGACGGCGTTCGACGATCTCTCGGCCGGGGTCGCGGCGGAGCTGGCCGATCGGCCTGGCCTCTCGATGGCGTTGACCGACGATGTGTTCAGCGATCCGGCGTACCTCGTCGCCGGATTCCGCCCCAACACCAACGTTCTGGCCCGCGTCGCGTCACTCGACGGCTACGACGGCGGTGTCCAGGTGACCGATCGATTCGTGGCGCTCGGGGAGGCGGCAGGGCCTGACGTCGACCCGGGGCTGCCCTTGCGCAACAAGCTTCCGATGCCCTGGATGCCGATCGACGCAGCACGCTTGGGAGTGCGCTACATGCTGGTCGACAACGACCGCGATGCCCTCTCGATGCTTCCGGGATGGCGCCGCACGGAACTCGCCGACAACGAGTTCACAGTGTGGGAGAACCCGGCCTGGGTGGGCGACGCAGTGGGGCGTCTCGCCGACGGCACCGAGGTCGCGCTCGAGTTCGACCCGCGATCGCCGACCGAGCTCGAGGTGCAGGTGACCGACCCGTCACCCATGCGGGTGATCGTCCATCGCCAGATCGCGCCGGGGTGGGTCGCGCGAGTCGACGGAGAGGTCGCGGACGTCGTCGAAGCGGACGGCTTCTTCCTCGGTGTCGACGTGCCATCGGGCACCCGTACGGTGGTTTTCTCGTACGAGCCGCGATGGGTCACACCGTCACTCGTCGTTATGGCGCTTGGGTTTCTGGCGATCGTTGGACTCTTCGTCGCCAGCCGGCTCCGACCCTCCGACCTCAAGCCGGACCGATAAAGTGCCGATGGGCGGCTGAGCAAATCCAGCATCAGACCGGCGCGTTCCCCGTCGGCCTGCAAGGAGTCCAGCAAATGGTTCACCGTTTTCGCCGCGCCGCACACGTGATCGTCGGGACGCTCGCTGCTTCGTCGATCCTCGCCGTCGGCACGATCAACTCCCCGTCGGCGTCCGCCGCGGCGACATACATCGATGCCGGTGGACTGCCCGGGCATGTCGGTGTGGACTACGGCACCGGCCAGTACGCCTCGGTGCTCCGCTGGCGTGGAACGGGTCCCTTGGAGAGCGGCTGCGATGCGCCGCCGTGCTCGTTCGGTGGGCCCTGGTGCCCGCTACGAGTTCTACCCGCACACGATTCAGGGAGGCTACGACCCGTGGGTGGGCGACGTCGGCAGCGTCCACATCGACTCGACCGGTGGCAACGTGTTCAACCTCGGCCCGGTCACGCTGCCGCGGGTCGGCGTGAGCGTTGGCGGGAGCTACCCAGCAGTGCGTCTCGACGGGGACATCCTGTCGTCGACGCCAGTGAACGACGGCCGCGTCTCGGTCAACTCCTTCCAGGTGCCGACCGTGTATCCGGACCCGCCCCGCGATCTGGCGTCCAACGGCTCCGTGCTGCTCGGCTCCTTCTCGTCAGGCGCGAACCGTGGCAACCGGTGGACCGCCGGGGTGGGTTGGCCGGGGCGCTACATCCTCTTCGTCACCGACAACGCGACGGGCCGCGAGATCCAGGTGTTCTCGGACCTCGGGTTCGCCGCCACCCCGACGATCGACCTCGACGCGATCTGCTTCGGGTTCGACGTCTGCCAGTACAACAAGGGGGCACCCGGCACGACGTCGGGCACGTTCCACCCGACCGCGCCGACGCGCATCCTCGACACCCGTTTCGGCGTCGGGATCTCCGAGCCGATCCGCAGTGGCGGCGGCAGGTACGACACCGATGATCCCAACGTCCGCCGCGCCGAGACCGCCAACCACGAGCTCAAGGTCACCGGCGTCGGAGGTGTCCCCGAGGCCGGCGTTTCGGCGGTGCTGCTGAACGTCACCGCCGTCGTGCCGCCCGGGCCCGGCTACGTGGCACTGACACCGAAGGCACCGCACTCCGGCAGCGCGCTGGCGATATTCGACGACCAGGCCTCTGTACCCGCCGGCGAGCCGGCCACGTCGAACCTCAACGTCGCCGGTGGCGACATCGTGCCGAACCTGGTGCTGGCCCGCGTCGGCGCCGGCGGCAAGATCCGCATCTACAACTGGTGGGGCCCGACCGAGATGGTCGCCGACATCGCCGGCTGGATCGGCACCGGCGGTGCCCACACCAACGGCTCCGGGTTCACCGGCGTCACGCCCGTTCGAGTGCTCGACAGCCGCAACAACATCGGCACGACGAAAGGCATCTTCGCCCCCAACGAGACCCGATCGGTGCGCGTCGCGGGCGTGGCGGGAGTCCCGACGAACGCGGTCTCCGTCGTCGTCAACATCACCGTCACCCAACCCCAGGGGTCCGGTTTCGCGACCGCCTTCCCGACCGGTGTGGCGCTCCCGACCGCATCCAACCTGAACTATGTCCCGGGGACGACGCGCGCCAACCTGGCCGTCGTCAAGGTCGGCACCGGCGGACAGATCTCGTTGAACGCGGCCGAGACATCAGCGCATCTGATCGTCGACGTGATGGGCAGTTTCGGCCCGTACGGTGGATGGGTCGAGGCGATCGACCCGGTGCGCCTCGTCGACACCAGGAACTCGACCGGACCGATGGACGTCGATGTCCCGAAGGTGATCCAGGTCAGCGGCCAGGCGGGCGTACCTGCCGGCGCGACCTGCAGTGATCTTGAACGTCACCGCCGCCAACCCGCACGGCTTCGGGTACTTCACCATCTGGCCGACCGGTGTCGCCCAGCCGGCGACGTCGAACGTGAACTTCGTCGGCGGTCAGAACGTGCCGAACATGGTGATGGTCAAGCTCGGGACCGGCGGCACGATCACGGTCAACGACAGCGTCAACCGGTCCGATCTGATCATCGACGTCTTCGGATTCGTGACCTGATCCGACCGCGCAGTCGGGCGGCAAGTACTCGCACCAGTTCTCGACCGGGCGTGCTGGCGATCACCACCTCGCGTGCGGGCCCTGGATTCGCGACCGCGTTCTCGGCGATGACCAGCGACTCGGACATGGCGCCGATCGCGGTGGGCGGGTAGTACACACCGCCGGCGTCGGCAGCACGGCGCTCGCGGTCGTCCTCCTCCGCGGTCCACTGTGCAAGCCGCTCGCGGTCAACGAGCGACGCCGCGTTCGGCTTGGCCACGATGTACGAGAACAGCGTGGTCTCCGGGTGAGCATCGGTGAGCTCGCCGTCGGCGGCCATGACCGCCTGCACGACCCCGTCGATCTCGTCCTGAGACCGCGACTGGATCGAGTCGTTGTGGGTGAGCAGCAGGTAGGCGACTCCGCCGCCCAACCGGGCGTGATGCTCGATCGTGAAGTACCGCTCGATGGTCGGGACGATGAGCTCGGAGTGCACCGCCTCGGTCGGGTCGTCCGCCAACATCGTCGGCATGTGCGGGTACCGCATCACCTGGCGCAGGTCGGGTGCCAACTCGACGTTCGTCGACCACGCCCGCTCCCATTGCACGGCGGTGTACTGGTTGCGGTGCGGACCGACATAGTCCCACGAGACGAACACGCCGTCCGGACCGAGCAGCTCGCAGATGCGGCGCGTCACCCGGTCGACGTAGGCGACGTGGTGCATCGCGGCGTGGTTGACGACCAGATCGAAGTCCTCGTCGGGGAAGTCGGCTCGGTTCGTGTCGAGGTGGGCGTAACGAAGCGGCAGGCCAGCCGACGCGGCCTCCCGGCGAGCCTGTTCGAGCAGATCGTCGGACACGTCGACGCCCACCGCCGAAGCGACCACACCCTTCGCCAACAGGTCGCGCTCGACCCAGCCGTTCCCGCAGTTCAGCACGAGGGCATGGCGGAACGGGCCGTAGTTGTCGCGCAGGTGGTCGGACCACGATCGGTCGGGATCGCCCGTCGCCCGCTCGTTGAGCGTGCGCACCACTCGCTCGAGATCGTTCCAGTACCGACCGCGGTAGTACTGGAACCCCTCCCCCGGCACGACCGACGCCGTATTGGCCCCCCGGTCCTCGGTCACCGACATGGCGAGCACGATAGTGGGCAAGGGCCGAACGAAGCCGGGTGCCGTCGAGCCGAGGGTCGAGCGGGCTCAGCCGATCTCGGGCCGTCTCGTGGGCGAAGGCTCACGCGATCTCGGCGGCGCCAGCGTCGTGTCGAGCGGGCTCAGCCGATCTCGGTGCCGTCGGGTCGGTAGGTGTGCCAGTGTCCGTTGTCGTCGCGGCGGGTGCGGAACCCGCGGTTCTTCCAGCGGTTGTGCCGCCCGCACAGCGGGGATCCGTTGCCAGGCCGCGTCGCACCATCGTGTGCCACCCACTCCTCGGAATGATCGGCTTGGCAACGCCCGGACGGCAAACAGCATCCGGGCCAGATACATCGACCCGACTGCAACAACACGGCCTCACGAGCCGCGCCAGCGAACAGTCGCCGTCGGCGCCCCATGTCGATCACCACGCCCGCCGAGTCGAACACGACCCGACGCACGTGACCAGCCATGGCGGCGGCGATCACGTCGTCCGGATCCAGCAGGATCCCGCCGGTCGTCTCACAACGCCGATCGACCACCGAGATGTCGGGCAGATCGGCCGGCCACGGGATCAGTCGACGCCGGGCCAAGTGGGACTCGAACGTCACCTGATCGACGACGATGTTGACGACCGGCTCGGGCGCCTGCCCATCGGCCGGCGCCACCGCGGCCGCTTCGAAGATCGCCAGCAACGCGTCGAAACGGCGCTGCGCATCGGACCTTGGCATCAGGCCGCGTGGGGCGTTGTCGCCGAAGTGGTCGCGCACCCAGGCCGCATCGGTGGCGAACTCGGCGTCGCAGAACCGTTGAAAGACCTCGACCATCGACGACCGCGTGCAACCGCCCCACTCCGAGCGTTGACGTGCAACACCCCGTCGAACTCGACCACCGTCGCCGTGCGCCGCTCCACCGCCGACTCGGCATCTCGATGGGCGCCGTCGACGTCGGACAGCATCTCCCACCGCCGCACACACAACCGGAAGTCCTCGAACGACAACGTGGCGGCATGATCCAACAACGTCTTCGCCGCCGCCCCCACCAGGTCGGAGCCACAGCGCGGGTTGGCGTGCGCTCGCGCCAACTCCTGCACCTGCGCCACACCCGCCTCGCCCGCGTGTAAACGGGCACCCACCGCCCGATCGGCTGTCACCAGCCGCGCCGTCTGCACACGACGCTGACACTCCTGGTTCGACCAGCGCACGGTCGCCTTCAACCACCCCCGCATCGACGCATGCCCATCGGGCACGAACACCGAACGCCCCTCCAACTCGGCCACGACGACCGCCAACTCGGCCTCGTGCCGGCGAGTCGAACGCTCCAACTCGCGGAACCGCTCGACCAGTGCGTCGTCGGCGAGCGCCGCCACCTCATCGACCACCCCATCGAAGTCGACCGCCAGATCGAACATGTGTCCAGTATCGCCAAGGGGTGTGACACTCGATCCCCGAGCGGAGCCGGGCAGGTCAGCTCGACATCAGCCGAGAACCTCAGACGCAGTCGCGGTCGACGAACTCGAGCAGCTCGGCGGCGAAGCGGGCGGCGGAGAACTCGTCGGCCCGCGCGCGAGCCGCGTCGGCGCGTGCTTGGCGTGCTTCCGGATCGTGCATCAGTCCGGTCGTGATCGCGATCAGCTCGGAGCGGGCCCGCCAGTGGTCGCCGTCGACACCGTCACGGACGATCTCGGCGGGTCCCGCGGCGCCGTACACGACGGGGGCGGCTCCGGCGGCCATCGCCTCGACCAGCGCGATGCCGAAGTGTTCGAAGCGATCCGGATGGCGACGCGGATCCTCCCCGAAACCGGCAGCGTGCCAGTAGATCGACGCCTCCCCCAGCAACTGTTCGACGACCGCGCCGGTCGCGTTGATGTGCACCTCGACGCGATGGCCGATGGCCGCCCGCTTGACGGCAAGCGCGTACTCGCGGTCGGCCGGACCACCTCCACCGACGAGCGCCAGCTCCCAGCCGTCGGCCGCGCCCGAACGCTCCATCTCGACGAACGCGTCGAGCATGTCGAGCTGCTTCTTGCTGTGGCCGTGGACGGGATCGAAGAAGCGGCCGAGGCTGAGCACGAGGTTGCGCTTCTCCCCGGGCTGCACCGACGGACGCACGGGCGGATACAGGACGTCGGCAATCACTCCCCACAGGTGCTCGACCCACTCGGCGGTGAAGCTCGAGTTGGCGAGGAAGCGGCGATAGCTGGGGATGAAGTGCGTGCGCGCGATACGCCGATCAAATCCGGCCTGCACCTCACGGAGACGCAGCGGGAGCTCGCGCTTCGACAACGAGCCGAGCCCCTTGACGGCGCCGATGTAGACGCGGTTGCGGACACGGTCGAGCCGGCGCTGCGGCACTTGCGGGAAGTGCACGTAGTAGTAGCCGACGTCGGCTCGGTTGACAGCGCGGCTCAGGTAGGTGCCGTTCACGAACACGTCGAAGTCGGCACTCGCGGTCGATGCCCCGTCGTCGTCGTGCACGGCGCGGTGGTCGCAGCCCGACAGGTCGACGCCGAGCCGTTCGCGCGTGCGCTCGATGTCGGGCGGCCGCGGTCCGAGCAGCGTCACCTCGTGTCCGGCTTCGGCAAGCACCTGGGCGATCGAGCCGTCGACCTGCTCGCCGCCGCCGAGCGTCGACCAGTACAGGTCGTACACGGCGACCCGAAGCGCCGTCACTTCGTGACCCCAACGTCAACGATCACTTCGTGACCCCAGCGACAACGGTCATTTCGTGACCCCAACCTCAACGGTCACTTCGTGACCATCCACGACAGCAGCGACGCCCGATCCACCGACGGGCGCGCCGACCGGCGGGCCCTCAACATCGCCGGCAGCTTGCCGGTGTAGCTGCGCACGACACGCCACTGGTGGGCCGCCTCGGCGCGCACCGGGAGGCGGAGCACGAACGGCCGCAGCACGACCTGGCGGAGGAACGTGACCACCAGCCGCTTGATCGCCCCGAGAATCGCACGTAGCGCAAGCCGTGCGGGCGCGTTCTTGGCGAGCACGAGCATCCGGTTGCGTTCGGTGTAGAACCGGAACATCGGCGACCACGCGCCCGACGACTGGGCGTGGCGGTGACGGATCACCGATGCCGGCACGTACTGGTACCGCCAGCCGCGCAGCCGTCCACGCCAGGCGAGATCGGTGTCCTCGTAGTACAGGAACAACTCCTCGTCGAACATCCCGACGTCGTCGAGGTACTCGCGGCGGAGGAGCACCGCGCCGCCGCACCAGGCGAACACCTCGGCGGGCTCCTCGTACTGTCCCGCGTCGCGTTCGAGGAAGCCGCGGTCGCCACCGAACCCGTGTTGGTAGAGGTTGGAACCGACGTTGTTGATGACGTCGAAGACGGTGGGGTCGACGTCGACGTCGATCCAGACCGGGGTCGTGCCGATCGCCGCCTCGACGACGGTCGCGCCCGACTGCATCCGGAGCGTCCGCGGGGCGAGCGACGAGATCCGCAGCGCCACCCGCGTGGCCGGTCGGTCGGCGACACGGATGCGGATCAGCCCGCGATGCGACGACCACCTGGCGATCTCCTCGTCGTCGGGCAGATGGGGCGCCTCCGGGAGGTGGAAGCCTTCGTCGAACTCGATCCGCTCGTCGTCGCGCTCACCATCGAATCGGACGCCGCTCACGCGGATCCCGAGCTCGCGCACGTCGCTGCCGATCGGTCCGGCGTCCGGCACCTCGACGAGGATCTCCTGGAACTGGCCGGAGAACAGGATCTTCGGGCACGCCGCACCGAGGTGCTCGTCGGCGTCGAGCGCGTCGACGAGCGGCCGGAGCCAGCCCGGCGCGACCGTCGCGTCGTTGTTGACGAGAGCGACGAGGTCGAACTCGCCGGGCGCTCTGATCCCGAGGTTGCACCCTCCGGCGAACCCCGTGTTGGCGAGCGGCTCGACGACGCGCACGGATGGGAGCTCGACCGCGACCCGTTCGACGACGTCGTCGAGCGACCCGTTGTCGACCATGACGATGTCGAGCCGGTCGGCCGGGTAGTCGGACGCCAGCAGCGACTCGAGGCAATCGATCGTCATCTGTCCGCCGTCGTAGTTGATCACGACCACGCGCACGAACGGGTTCGCCGATGCCATCAGGTCGCGTCGCCGGCGCCGGCCGGATCGGCCGCCGCGGCCGGGCCCGCACCACGTTCGGCGACGGCCACGAGTCGCTCGACCTGTTCGACGATCACCGCCAGCTGGCGGTCGACGAGCTCGGTGACACCCACCATCGTGTCGGCGTCGGTGCGGAACCGTTCGGCATAACCCAGGAACAGCGGCAGAACGTCCCCGGCACCCGATCGAACATCGTGGTTGAGCGTCTCGATGACGCGCTCGATCTCGCCCATCCGATGGTTGATCGTGGCGACCATGTCGCGGACCGAGCCGAGCTCGTCGCGCAACGCCTGGATGTCGTCGCCCCGGACGCGTGCTTTG
This sequence comes from Ilumatobacteraceae bacterium, assembly GCA_963776935.1. Classification (GTDB taxonomy): domain Bacteria; phylum Actinomycetota; class Acidimicrobiia; order Acidimicrobiales; family Ilumatobacteraceae; genus JALOLG01. The sequence goes on from CAVZOP010000010.1 coordinate 143,421, forward strand.
AGGCTGCTGACCACGCTCATCGCCCGGGCACGCTAGCGGCGCCCGATGGCCATGCCGAGCCCCGTGCCGGCTCGTACCCGGTCAGGCCTGGTGTGATCGCGGTCGGCCGACGATCTTCCATACTCCGCGATCTCCATCCCCGTTTGTGTCACCGCTACCGGCGACCCTCGCCGATGTCGGTGACACAAACCGGGGGCTTTCAGTGTCGAGGCGGTTACGCGTCGATGACGGCGTCGAGATCGTGGAGCTTGACGTAGCGGCCGAGGGCGCGGGCGGGCACGGTGGCGCCGTCGAACGGGACGCGTTCGCTCGTGCGGCTGCGGTCGAGGGCCCGCACGATCACCGCCCCGGGGTGACGGACGCGCATGTCGGCGACCGCGGCGTCGACGGCAGCCGGGTCGGATCCCCTGACTGCGTAACGCTCGACGGGTTCGGTGATGCGGCGCGGCCAGCGCGGGCCGAGCTCGTCGATCGCCGACACGATGTCGGTGACGACGCGGTCCCAGCGCCAGACGCGCCACGGCGCGGGCCGCCGCCGCGGCGAGGACCCGGCGGTGGTCGGCATCGGTGATGCCACGCTCGATCGCCCTGGCGAAGCCGTCGGGGTCGGTTGGGTCGAAGTGCGCGGCGGGATCATCGAGCACCTCGGGCAGCGACGTCAGCCGCGAGCAGATGACGGGCACACCGCACGCGGCGCCCTCGAGCACGGGCAGCCCGAAACCTTCCTCCAGCGACGGAACCACGTTCAGCACGGCATGTTGCAGAAGCGCCACCACCTCGTCGTCGGGTCGCCCGGTCGCGAACTCGACCCGGTCGCCGCATCCGGCATCGGCGGCCACCGCCTTCCATCGTTCGAGCACGAGCGGAGGCGGTGAAGCGACCACCACGAGCATCGTCGTCGCTCGCAGTTCGGCGTCGACCCGGCCCCAGGCGCGCAACAGGCCTGCGGTGTTCTTGCGGTCCTCGTACCCGGTGATCGACACGACGTACCGGCCGCTGCGGGGCGAACGTGCGCCGGTGGACGCCGGTCGGAACCGGGCGTTGGCCGAAGCACCGACGACTCGGATCCGATCGGCGTCGATGCCGAGCTCGTCGACCGCGGTCGCGGCAACGAACCTCGAGTTGGCGCAATGCAGGTCGACGGTCCGGGCCCACACCGCGCGCAGCCGCGCCTGCCGGGACGGGTCATCCTCGACGAGGTACTGGGCGGGATAGCGGTACGGGATCACGTCGTACAGCAGCGCCGCGACAGGGAGCCGGGCCTCGGTGATGGACTGCGGGATCGGGTCGAGCGAGATCGGGTGCAGGTACATCGACGTGGCGAGGAACCACGTTCCCTCGTCGGCGTACCGACGGACCACGCCGCGCCCGAGGACCTCGACGGCATCGGCGGGAAACGTGTCAGGCACCAACGCGCGAGCAGCATCGTGCTCGACGAGCGCGACCGCCGGCGCCCCGATCGCGGCGAGGCCCTCGAGGATGCCGGCAACGTGGTTGCCGATCCCGCGGCCGCCTGCGGTCGGGTGCGTCAACGCGCGCGCGTCGACGAGGAGACGCTTCACGGTCGTGCTCCGCGGAAGCGGGCTTGGAAGCACAGCCGGATCATGAGCAGGCCGAGCGGAACCGTCTTCATCAGGTCACCGGTGACCGCGCTCTCGCCGACCCGTGGCATGTACTTCACCGGCACCTGCACGAACGGCATCCGCCGCCGGAGCACGTGGAGCATCATCTCGAACCCGAACGACGAGTCGTGACGCTCGAACGACGGTGCGAGCTGGTCGACGGCGCCCCGCGAGAGCACGCGGAACGTGCAGCCGACATCGGAGAGATGGACCGTGTTGAACAGCACCATCGCCAACTTGGCCACCGCCCAGTTCCCCCACCGCAGGAAGGCGCCCATGTTGGCGCCATGGAGGATGAACGTCTGGACCGTTCGCGAGCCGAACACGACGTCGACATCGACGGTGTACGGCAGGAGCTTCAGCAGGTCGGCCGGATCGAACGTCCCGTCCGGTTCGCAGATGACCACCAGGTCGGCCGTCGGCGTCTCGGCGAGCCCGCGCCGGATCGCCGCTCCGTATCCCTGGCGCGACTCGTGCACCTCACGCGCCCGTGTCGGCGCGACCGCGGGCGACGTGTCGGGATGGGCGTTGTTGTTGACCACCACGATGTCGTCGACGATGCCGAGCGAGTCGAACGCCTCGATGCACGCGGCGATGCTGCCGGCCTCGTTGTAGGTCGGCAGCACCACCGCCAGTGTCTGTCCGTGCCACATGTCAGCCGTCCCCGTCGGTCGGAAGGGTGATCGGAAGATAGAGCACGGCCTCGCCGATCTGCTCACGGGTGTAGCGGTCGACCGCCATCCACAGTTGATCGGGGCGCTCGTCGAACAGCGCGAACACGAACGCGACTCGCGTCGGATCGGTTGCCTCGACGGCGCGCTGCTCGTCGGGGAAGCGGATCGAGTAGTACGGCAGGACCGCCGCGGTCAGTTCGTTCTCGGCCACGTAGTCGACCGGATGCACCTCCCAGAAGCTCCCGTTCACGGTGTCGAATCCAGCGGATGCGAGGCGGTCGCGCACCATCTCGATCGTGGCGTTCGGGTTCTCGTCGACGGTGCGGGTGGCGTCGACGACCGCTGGTCCGACGAGCAGGGCCAGCCAGCCGGCAACGATGGCGACCGGGCCGGCGACCCGCAATGCCGCATTCCGACCGTCGAGCAGCTCGTCGACGACGGCGGCGATCGCCACGACGATGAACGGGAATGCGATCACCGCGTACCGGCCGTCGTCGGGGAAGATCAACGGCGGCAGCGCGGCCATCAGCGGCACCATCGCCGCGAGCGTGATCGGCACGAGCTTGTTGCGGCGGCCCTCTCGGCGCCACATCACCACCGCGCCGGCCACGACGAGGCCGATGATGGCGACGTACAGCACGAGCCCGACCGCGGTGCCGAATCGCCAGTCGAGTTGCGCATCCTTGAGACCGAACGCGCGTGGAAACAGATCGGTGACGATCGCCCGGAACCGCTCGGTGTACGTGCCCGGCGTCTCGGGCTGGTCGGTCAGCGACGGCCATCCGTTCACCGCGTTCCACAGGATCAGCGGCCCGCTCCCCACGACCGCACCGCCGATCGCCGGCAACCACACCTCCGTGATCCGGCGGCGGTGGATGACGAACACGACGACCACGAGTGGAGCGATGCACGGCCACGAACATCGGGTGGATCCAGAAGCTCAGGCCCGCCGCCACGCCGAGCGCGGCCGCGACGCGCCATCGTGGCTCGCCGTCGGCCAGCTCGACAGCGAGCAGCGCCACGACGACGGTCGTCGCCATGCCGAGCGCGTATCCCGGATACGCCAGCGTCGACACCGTCAACAGGGCGCCGGGCGAGATCCACACCAACGCACCGGCGACGATCGCCGCCGGGCGGCCGAGCAATCGCCCGGCCAGCACGCCGACGAGCACGGAAGCGACGGCCCAGATCACGATGAACAGCACCTTGAGGGCGACGACGCTGCCGCCCACGAGCGGGGTCAGTGGGGCGAACACGTACGACTCGAGCACGGCCGTGTACACCGCACCGTGGATCACGATCGGCAGGTCACCGTCGAGGATCTCGTAGGCCTGCAACCCGGCGTACGACTCGTCGGCCCCGAGTCGCCCGTCGGCACCGGCGAGCACGATCCAGCGCAACGATGAGCCCGCAACGGCGATGGCGACAATGGCGAGGATCGGCACCGCGATCCAGGCGACGCCACCGTGCCGGCAGCGGCCGGCGGGTCGATTGTGGTCGAGGGATCGCTCATGATTCGGCAGGTAGTCTCGACCCGGGTGAGCAGGCTGGCAAAGTTCCTACGGGCGCGTGCGCCACGCTCCCCGGTGTGCCGCAGTCGCCGTCACGTCGCCGAGCGAGCCGTCGCACCGTACCTCCGGGCCGATCTCGAGCGTCCCTCCACCGCCAACTGCTCGAAGCGATCGAGCGGCTCGACGCTGTCGAGACGCAACTTCGCGAATTGAGGACCACGGTCGGGGCGATCGAGCAGTACCAGCCAGCGGTGCTCAACGCGATCGTGTCGACGAACGGCAAGGCGCGGGTGCTTCGACGGGAGCTCGAGACCGTGCGCCAGCACGTGACCGACGCTCGGCCGAACCCGTCACTTCGTGATGCGGGTCTCCGTCGTCGTCTGCACGTACAACCGTGCGGAGTCGTTGCAGCGCACGCTCGACGCGTTGCGCTACCAGACCTACTCCGACTTCGAAGTCGTCGTCGTCAACGGACCCTCGACCGATCGAACCGACGACGTGCTCGACAGCTGGCGGACTGTGGTCAAGATCGTCTCCGAACCCCGTCGCCAACCTCTCGGTGTCCCGCAACCTCGGAATACGCGAGGCGGCCGGCGAGCTCGTCGCGTTCATCGACGACGACGCGATCCCCGAGTTCGATTGGCTCGACGACATCGCCGCCGCGTTCGACGACGCGACGAGATCGCCGGCGTCGGCGGGCTCGTCTTCGACCACACCGGCGTCGACTTCCAGTTCCGGTTCAGCGCATCGAGCCGCCTCGGCGAGCCGAAGCTGAGCGACGACGGTGCCGTTCGACGACGCTGTGCGTGCCGGGAGCGTTCTGGTTCCCGCACCTGCAGGGGACGAACGCAGTGTTCCGTCGCGCCGTGCTCGACGAGGTCGGCGGCTTCGACGAGACGTTCGACTACTACCTCGACGAGACCGACCTGTGCGCGCGCATCGTCGACGCCGGCTACGTCCTGCGCCAGCTCGACGACGCGCACGTGCACCACAAGTTCCTCCCGTCCGCGATGCGCAACGAAGGCCGCATCGTCACGAACTGGTACCCGATCCTCAAGAACCTCACGTACTTCGGTTATCGACACGCTGTCGACGAATCGCGTGAGGCGACGCCGATCCTCGAGAAGGCGAATGCCGAGCTCGCGTTCCGGGTCTCGGAATCACGCGCCCACGAACAGTCCGGTCGTCTCCCGACTGGCACCGCGCAACGAGTCGCCACCGACGGCGCACGAGCGATCGACGATGGGAGGCGTCGCGGGATCGAAGCCGGCACCGGCTCACTCCCGCACATGGGACTCGACAGCTCCGCCATCCAGCCGTTTCGACCGTTCCCGGTGAACGACCGTCGAGGGCGAGTCATCGTCGTTCGTGTCGTCGTCGTTCGGTGAGCGCCGTGAACGGCGGCATCGCTCGGTTCCTCACCGATGTCGTCCCTCAGTTCGTGCGCCACGGACACGAGGTCCGCGTGATCACCACGTCGAGGACTCATTCCACCGTCGACTTCGAAGGCGGGGCATGGGTCCACCGGATCACTCCAGTCGACGGTGGGGGTGCGCTCCCGGGCACGTCGCCCGCGATCGACGGCTTCGCGACCGCTGCGCTCGCCGAGGTCGAGCGCATCCGCGAGTACCGCCCGATCGACGTCGTCTACGGGCCGGCGTGGGACATGGAGATCCTCCCGATCATCCGCATGACCGACATTCCGACGGTCGTGCTGCTCGCCACGCCGGTCGCGATCACCAACAATCTCGACGACGACGTCGCCTACTCCCCGGATTCGTACGCCTCATTGTTGCTGGCCCTCGAACACGAGACGTTCGAGGCGGCCGACCTTCTCCACGCCGACAGCTTCGCGGTGGTGGAAACCATCGCGCAGCGATACCCCCAGCCACTCGACCCGCTTCGGGTCGCGGTCGCTGCGCTCGGGTCCGTCGACCGGACGCCGCGGCTCGATGGAGCGGACGACACCGACGATGTTGCGAGGGTCGACGTGCTGTTCGTCGGCCGACTCGAACCCCGCAAGGGCGTCGACACCCTGCTCGCGGCCTTCGAGCGCCTCGCTCCCGACTTGCCGCAGCTCCACGTCCTCATCGCCGGACCTGACAACCCGGGCGAGGCCGACGTCCGCGGTCCGTGGCAAGCGTCGCGTCGCCGCTGAGCCGTGGTCGGAGCGGGTCGAGTTCGTCGGCAAGGTGTCCGACGAAGAGCTCGAGACCCTTTACGAGCAGGCCGACATCGTCGCGCTGCCCTCCCGCTACGAGTCGTTCGGGCTGACGATCGTCGAAGGGATGCGACACGGCAAAGCCGTCGTCAGCACAACGGCCGGCGCCATCCCGGAGCTGATCACGCATGGTGTCGAGGGACTTCTCGTCGCACCCGGCGACCCGGGCGGCCTGGCGGACGCCATTCGACGACTCGCCGAGGATCCGCAGACTCGGCATCGCATGGGCCGGGCTGGACGCGCCAGGTATACACGGGACTTCACGATCGAGACCGCTGCCGATCGCCTCCTCGATGGTCTCGCGCGAGTGCACCGCGTCGAGTTCGAACCGGGAGAGAGCGGTTCAGGGTCGATCCCCGCCACGGCTGGCAGCGTCGTTCGACTGGCTGTCCGCGCCCCGGCTGGCGGCACGATCCGGGCCAACGGAATGGACATCGCGATCGCACCGGCCGGCACCGACACGCGACGGGTCGAGCGAGTGCAACTCCCCTCCTGTGCGTCCGGATCCATCGACGTCGAGGTGATCGAGGGCGAGGTCGACGTCCTTTCGGCGATTCTCGTGAGTGGATCGTGAAGGTCGTCGTCGTCGCTGGCATCTGCGTCGAGCGCGACGCCATCTCGAACGCCGTCGTCGAGCAGCTCGACGCGCTGCGGCAGTCTCAGCACGTCGACTCGGTGACGCTGTTCACGCAGGGCTGCACTCGCGATCCCGGAGTCGAGGTCGTCGTCGGATCCGATCCGTGGCAGATGATCGTCGCACCGGCGTTTCCAGGACGCGGACATCGCGATCTTCCACTGGGGGATCGCGTACGAGCTGTTCGACGCCTTGATCCTCGCGCCGACAGCAACGCGTCACTGCGTTGTCCACTTCCACAACGTGACGCCTCCCGGGCTGCTCACCGGACACGATCGCGACAAGGGCGTGCGCTCGCTGACGCAGTTGGCTTCGCTGGCCGATGTCGACACCGACATGTGGACGTACAGCGAGTTCAACCGACGCACATTGTTGGACTGGAGCGTCCCCGACGACCGCCTCTTCCACGTTCCGATCGTGATTCGTGCTCCGGCTGCAGTCGCCGCTACCCGCCGGATCGACGGTGTCGACCTGCTCACCGTCGGTCGTCTCGTACCGGCCAAGGGTGTGCACGTACTCGTCGAGGCGATGGCAACGCTCCTGCCCAGTGCCCCCGCGGACATCCACCTCACGATCGCCGGCAACCTCGCCCTGTCCGATGAGCGATACGTCACCGACGTACGCGACTCGATCAGCAACAGTGATCTCGACGACACGATCGAGCTCAAGGACGACCCGTCGCCACTCGAGCTCGCCGAGCTCTACGCCCGAGCCCACTTCGTCGTGAGCCCTTCGTTCCACGAGGGACTCTGCATCCCCGTCATCGAGGGCTACCTCGCGGGATGTCGAGCGATCGGGACGAACGCCGGGAACCTGCCCTTCGCCGTGTTCTCTCCCGATCCGATCGTCCCGTCGGGTGATCCAGGTGCCCTCGCACGAGCGATCGAGGCGATAGCCCACGACCTGCTCGCGGGCAAGGCCGTCGATCGCACGGCTGCCGAGGCGTACACGGCGAGCTTCTCGCCGGCAACAGCAGCCGAACAACTCCTGGAACGCGTCCTCGCGTCAGTTGCGGGTATCGGCACCGATACGAAAGCGCCCGGATAGCATCCTCCGCGCCACGTACCCCGTGGTCAGCCACCTCATGTCGAACACAGCCATACACGTCGAGCAGGTCTGGAAGAGCTTCCGCCTCTACCACGAGCGCAACCAATACTTGAAGGCCGTGCTCCTACGGGTGGTCGCGCCAAGTACGAGCAGTTCTGGGCCCTGAGCGACGTGAGCTTCGAAGTCGCACGCGGCGAGACGTTCGGGATCATCGGTTCGAACGGCTCCGGCAAGAGCACGATGCTCAAATGCCTGGCGGGCATCTTGTTCCCCGAGAAGGGGAAGGTGCGGGCCGAGGGACGCCTGGCCGCGCTGCTCGAGCTCGGCGCCGGTTTCCACCCCGAGCAGACCAACTGAACGAAGAAGACCTGCAGCGGGGAAGGCGAATTGCTTGCGGACCGTCGCCGAGCGCGTGGCGCCATCGCTGCGGCGGCCGGCGCCCAAGCGCGGCTTCTGCTTCCCGCTGCACGACTGGCTGCGCGCCGAGCTGCCGGACTGCTGGCGGCGGTGGGCCGTGAGCGGGACGCTCGCGCGGGTCGGGTTCCGCGCCGCACGCCGTCGACGCCGTCGTCGCGCAGTACACGACGGCGTCGGCACTGCGGCGACGCCTACACGACGGGGCTGCTCGCCGGCCGTCTGTTCGATCTGCTGCTGCTGGCGCTGTGGGCGGAGCGCGAGGAGATCACCGCATGATCCGGAGCACGATCGGAGACATGATCGGTCAGGCGACCGCCGGCGCCGAGCGCGCGCCGCGGCGCTGGATCCAGCGCGCGTGGGGCAGTCCGTACTACCACAAGCGTCTCGACTGGGGCGTCGTGTGGCCGGCGCTGGCCGCCCTGCCGCCGGACGGCCTGCGTGTCCTCGACGCCGGATGCGGCGCGGGGCACTGGTCGCTCGAGCTGGCGGCCCGTCGGCCCGACTGGGACGTCGTCGGCATCGACCGCGACGCCCGGGCCCTCCACGCGGCCGACGTGCGCCGACGTCGGCTGGCGCTGCGGAACGTCTCGTTCGCGCACGCCGAGTTCGAGGCGTTCGCCACCGACCGTCCGTTCGACGTCGTGCTCTCGGTCTGCGCGGCGCACTACGCCGTGGAGCGCGGACGCGGCGCCGAGACGTTCGCGCGCGCGGCATCGCTGCTGAAGCCTGGCGGCCTGCTGCTGCTCTACGGCCCGCGGCGGCGCGACGAGGTCCCGTTCGCGCGCTGGCTCCCCTCGCCGGCATGGCACACCGTGTACTCGCAGCGCGAGCTGCGGCAGCTGTGCGCCGCCGCCGCCCTGCAGGTCGAGTCGCTCACGCCCTGCGTCGGCTCGCTCGGCACGGCGGCCGGGCAGCTCGGCGACGCGGTGCGAGGCCCCGTACGGCGCATCGCCCTCGCCGCCGGACTGTACGGGGTGCAGCTCGCCCTGCTCGCCCTCGACCAGCGCACCGGCGCCGCGGCGCTTCCGTCGCGCTCGCTCATGTGGCTGCTCGCCGCGCGGAGGCCCGCATGAGGTGCGCCGTGGTATCCGACGGCCTCGCGGCGCCGCTCATGGGTGCCGCGACCGGCGATCGCTGCTGGTGCGGCGCCGCGCGGTGGCAGGAGCAGTTCCGCACGCCGCGCTTCGGCCTCGTGCGCTGCGCGCGCTGCGAGAGCTTCCGTCTCGATCCGCCGCCACTCGCGGACGCGAGCGTTGCACGGTTCTACACCGCGTTCTACGCCGGCGGCACCGACGCGGCCGCGGCGGCCGTCGGTGCGACCGGCCGCTTCTGGCGCGTCGCCCGCGAGGTGCCCGCGTTGGCGGCGCCGGGCGCCGCCGCGCTGGACGTCGGATGCGGCGAGGGGCGCCTCTGCGGCGAGCTGCTCGACGCCGGGTGGGCGACGGTCACGGGCGTCGACCTCTCCGAGAGCCGGCTGGCCCGCGCGCGCGCGGCGTATCCACGGGCGCGATTCCTCGACTCGCTCGACGCGATCGACCTGCAGGCCGCATCGTTCGACCTCGTCGTGCTGGACAACGTGCTCGAGCACCTGCACGAGCCGCTGGCGATGCTCGCGCGGCTCGCCGGCGCGCTGCGTCCCGACGGACGGCTGGTGCTGGTCACGCCCAACATGGACTCGGGCCACTACCGGCTGCTCGGGCGGCGGTGGACGCCGGAGCTGTGCCCCGACCAGCACGTCTTCCTGTTCACGCATCCGGCGCTCGCGCGGATCCTCCACCGCGCGGGGCTGGTGGTCGAGCGGGCCGGCACGCTCCAGACACCGGCGCATCCGTGGCGCGCCTGGCGCGCCCACGTCCGCCGACGGGACGGACGCGAGATCGTCTGGCGCGCCGCGCAGGAGTGCGGCACGCTCTGGTCGCGCGTGATCGGCGCCGGCGGGATGCTCTACGCCGTGGCGCGGCGCGCCGCGGCCGGCGCGGAGGACGGCGCGTGACGGTGACACCCGCATCCCGACCCGCGCGCGCGCGGCTGGTGCTCTTCTGGGACTACGACACCCAGTGGGGCGCCGATGCGGACGCGCGCCGCGGGCTGCCGCCGGCCGAGGGCGCGCGCGAGTTCGCGTGCACCGACCGGCTGCTGGAGCTGCACGCCCGCTTCGCCGTCCCGGCGTGCTTCGCCGTCGTCGGCGCCGCGGCGCTGCCCGGCGCCCGTCCGTATCACGACCCGGCGCAGATCCGTGAGCTGCACGCGGCCGGCCACGAGGTCGCGAGCCACGCCTTCCGGCACGAGTGGCTTCCCGCGCTCGGTCCGTCCGCCCTCCGCGCGACCCTGCGCGACAGCCGCGACTCGCTCGCGCAGTGCATCGGCGCCGACGTGACCACGTTCGTGCCGCCATACAATCAGCCCTTCGACTTCGCGCGCGTCGGCGCGCCGAGCCGCAGCGAGCGGCGCGCCTGTCCCGGCGTGCGCACCGACGTCCCCGCGCTCTGCGAGGCGCTCGCGGAGACCGGCTACCGGACCTGTCGGCTCGCCTACCGGTCGGCGCTCGACCGACTGCGCACGCACCTGCACGGCACCGTCCGCGACCGGCGCCCGGGCCGCATCGGCGCGATCACCTGCCTGCGTCTGCGCGCGCCGTGCGGGTTCGCGGGGGACACGCGCCGCCGTCTCGACGAGGCGGTCGGGCACGGCGAGCTGCTGGTGGCCTACGGGCATCCGCACTCGCTCGCGACCGACAACGCGCAGGGCGAGCGCCATCTCGTGCCCTTCCTCGCCCGCGCACGCGCGCTGGCGGACGCGGGGGCGCTCGATCTCGTGCTGCCACGCGACCTGATCGCGGCTGACGGCCCACGATCGTCACCGGCACGGCATCCTGTGGAGGCGGCATGCGGCTCTGCGTCGTGACCTTCAAGGAGTGCTGGCAGGGCGACGACGGCGGGTGGCTGTCGTACGGCGGCTTTCCGGCGCAGATGGCATCGCTCGCGTCGCTCTTCGACGAGGTGGTGCTCGTCGTCACGCGCGGACCGGCGCGCGGCGGCGGGATGCCGCTGCCCACGCGGGCGCGCGTCGTCCCGCTCGCCCTCCCGCCGGCGTCGATGCGCGGCGCAAGCTCTCGGTGCTGGCCGCGCCTGCCGTACTACCTCGCGCACATCCGTCGCGAGGTGCGCTCGCGCCGACGTGGTGCACGTGCCGGTGCCGGGCGACCTGCCGTTCCTCGGCACTTGTGCTCGCGCAGGCGATGGGCAAGCGCGTCTTCTGTCTGTACAACGGCGTCGTGGGCGCCGAACGCCGAGACCACGATCATGAATCGGGTGACGCGGCAGTGGATGCGCACCTTCGGCGGCGCGCGCTCCCTGATGCTCGCCGTCGGCGACGGCGTGGCACCGCCGGCGCCCAACGTCGACTGGCTGTTCGCGACCGCGCTCTCGGACCGCGAGGTGGCGTGCACCGCGCCGGACCTCGACGCGCGGCCTGCGCGCCCCACCGCGCCTCGTCTACCTCGGACGCCTCGTCCGTCGAGAAGGGCGTCCCCGTGCTGCTCGAGGCGTTCGCGACGGTCCTCGCGCGCCTCGGCCCGCGCGCGCCCACGCTCCAGTTGATCGGCGACGGTCCGGAGCGCGCGGCGCTGGAGGAGCTAACGAGGCGCCTCGGGTGCGCGGCACGCGGTCCACTTCGCCGGCCAGCTCGCGCGCGCCGACCTGTCGCACGCCCTGCTCGACGCGGACCTCTGCGTCCACGCGTCGCACACCGAGGGCTACTGCAAGGCGTGGCTCGACGCGATGGCGCACGGGCTGCCCGTGCTCACCACCGAGGTGGGTGCGGCGCGCGGCGTCGTCGGCAGCCGCCATGGCAGCGACGGCCCGCGGGGCTGGCTCGTGCCGCCGGCGCGCCCCGACCTGCTCGCCGACACGCTGACGCGCGTGCTCACGACGCCGCTCGACTGGCCGCGGCTGCGAGCCGCCGCGCGCGCGTACGCCGCCGAGCGCACCGTGGAGGCCTGGGCACACGCGATCGGCACCCGCTGCGCCGCCCGGTGGAACGGCCGGCTCGAACGGGGGCGGCTGTGCCTCTGAGCGCCGCGGCGCCCGTGGCCGCCGGGCCCGCGTCGGCGCCGGCGACCGCGCGCGCGTGGCGCGCGCGTCGTCGACGGTCCCACCCGCCTGGGCGTCCGCTGGGTCGCGCTGGTGCTGGTCGTGTTCGCCGCCAGCCCGTTCGTCGGACTCACGGCGTCGGTCGCGGCGCTCACCGCGGCGTCCTACGCCGCGCTTCCCTTCGCCCGCCGGGCGCCGACGCTCGCCCTGCTCGGCGTCGCCACGCTCTGCACGCTCGAGCCGTTCACGACGTCGCTGCTGCTCACCGGCGGCCTGCTCCGGTGGAACACCTTCAACTACGTGCTGCTCGGGGTCGCGCGGTGAACGTCCGGCTGCTGGCCGCACCGCCACCCGCCACCTGATGCTCGCGGCGACGTTCGTCGGGCTGCTGGCGCTCGAGCTGCTCGTCAGCGCCGACGTCGCCGAGGGGATGCAGGACATCCTGAGCCTCGTCTCGCTCTTCGGGCTGCTCGTGTACTTCACCCGGGCGACCGACGGCACCTCGTGGTACTGGATGGGCATCGCCAGCGGCATCACCGGCGTGCTCGCGACGCTCGTGTTCCTCACGCAGTCGTCCGACCTGCCGTCGATCAACCCGAACGCCTGGTCCTACACGCCGCTGGCCGCGCTCTTCGCGCTCTGCCTGGCGCTGCCGTTCGCCGTGACCGGTCGCCGCGCCGCGTCGCTGCTCGCGCTCGCGGCCCTCGTCGTGGCGTGCGTCTTCGTGAGCGCGAGCCGTGGCAGCATGCTGATCGCGGCGGCGGCGGTCGTCTACCTCCTCGCCGCCGTGCCGGGCGTCGCCTGGCGCGGGATGCTGCTCGCCGCGTGCGCGGCCGGCGCGTTCGCCGTCTCGCGTCGCCTTCCCCACGGCGGATCACTACGCGCTGTCACGCGTCGCGCTGCTGACGGATTCGAGCGCGTCCGGCGTCGACCGCACGAGCGGACGCACGGCGCTCCTCGCCGGCGGTCTCCTGCTCTTCTCCCGCGCCCCGCTCGGCATCGGCACGGGAGGCTTCGCGCCCGCCTGGGCGACGCTCGATCCGAGCGACGGGCTGCCGGCATGGGGGCGCAACCAGCAGCGGCTCGCGCACTCCGCCTGGATCAAGGTGCTGGTCGAGAACGGCATTCCGGGCGTCGCGCTGCTGGCCGCCTTCGTCGCCACCTTCGCCGTGCGCGGCGTCCGCACGGTCGAGCGGTCCCGCCGCGGACTCGGGCGTCCTCGCGGCCTGCGTCCTCGCCTTCGCCTTCCTCTCGACCGAGTTCCAGTCCAAGGGCCTCTGGTTCCTGGCGGCCGGCGTCATGGTCGTGCTCGCGACCGGGCGCGCACCGGCGGAGTCGCGCCGATGAGCGCCGGCTCCGACGCTCCGGGTCGCGATGATCGCCGGCACGCTCGGTCGGGGCGGCGCCGAGAAGCAGCTCGTGGCCATGGCGCGGGCGCTGGCGGCGCGCGGAGTCGACGTGCGCGTCTTCGCCCTCACGCGCGGCGAGCACCACGAGCGATCGCTGATCGACGGCTGCATCCCCTGCGAGTGGGTGGGTGCGCACGCGTCGCCGGCGGCGCGGCTGGCGACGATGCTCCGCGCGGTGGGCCCCATGCGCCCGCACGTGGTGCAGGCCACGCACTGCTTCACCAACCTCTACGCCGCCCTGCTCGGACGCCTGCTCGGCGCGCTCGACGTGGGCACGGTGCGCAGCGACGGCGTGTACGACGTCGCCGGCACCGGGCGCGCTGGGCGGCGCCGCTGCTCGACGCGCCGCGCGCCATGCTCGCCAACTCCGAGGCCGGCGCGGCGGCGCTGCGCCGTCGCGGTCGGGCGCGAGATGCGGTGCACGTGCTGGCGAACGTCGTCGACCTGCCCGCGTTCGACCACGACGCGGTCACGCTGCGCGCTCCCCTGCCACGCGGGCACGGGAACGCGCCGATCGCGATCGCGGTCGGGACGCTCGCGCCGGTCAAGGCGTTCGAGCGCTTCGTCGACGCCCTGGCGCAGGCGCGCCGCCGGGTGCCGGCGCTCGAGGGCTGGCTCGTCGGCGACGGTGCCGAGCGCGCCGCGCTCGAGGCCCGGGTGGAGCCCGCGGCCTCGACCGGCGCGCTGCACTTCCTCGGGCGGCGCGACGACGTCTCGGCGCTGCTGCGCCGCGCCGACGTGCTCGTGCTCACCTCGCGGCACGAGGGGATGCCCAACGCCGTGCTGGAGGCGATGTCCGCCGCCTGCGCCGTCGTCGCGACCGACGTCGGGGACGTCGCGCGGCTCGTCCGCCACGGCGAGACCGGCTACGTCGTGCCGCAGGACGACCCGTCGACGGCGACGTCGTCGCGGCGCTCGCCGGGCACATCGCCGCGCCTCGCGTCGGACCCTGCGGCGACGCGCCGCCTCGGCCTGGCCGGGCGGCGCGTCGTCGAGCGGGACTTCTCGGCCGCCCACCTCGGCGACCGGCTGCTCCACACCTACGCGAGGATGGCCGACCGCGGCGGCCGGCGCTCCCTCGCTCGCCAGGTGGCGGCGTGCCTCGCGTGAGCGCGCACGCCGCCCCCGCCCGATGCCTTCAGGTACCGGCGCGTCGCACCACGTACACGTTGAACAGCGTGCCGGTGCTCGGCGCGCGGTTCGACGCGCGACCGATCGGGACCGGCGGCGTCATCGCCGTGATCGGGATCGTCACCGTGCTGCCGTCGAAGGTGCCCGTGGCGACCGGCGTCCCGAAGTAGTCGAGGACGTTGAGCACCTCGTAGCGGTCGCCGGCGGCCAGCACGCCCGGCCAGGTTGGCGCTGACGCTGCCCTGGTTCGCCCAGTTGTACACGGTCACGTGCGCGCGACCGGCCTCGTACCGGTTCGGGCGCACGACGACGCGCGCCGGGCCGGTCGGCGTGCCGCGGATCACCGTGGTGCCGGTGTTGGACACCGGGCTCCAGCTGAAGATCTCGAAGCCGCCCACGACGTAGTTGTCGCGCAGCACGAGCGAGCCGTGCTGGGTGCCCGCGTAGCCCATGCTCATCGACATGTCGCGGGCGTTCCGGAAGGTGTTGTTCTCCGCGAACGTGATGTTGTCCGCCGCCACCTCGCCGCCGATGAAGAGGTCGGACGCGGTCAGGTACGGGCCGGTGGTGCCGTTGTTGAACGCGGTGTTGCCCTGCACGTCGAAGTTGCGGATGTAGCCGCCCGACCCCGTGTAGATGTGCAGCCCGTACGTCCAGTTGTTGAAGATGACGTTGTCGTGGATCCGCTTCAGGCCCGCGTTCCCCTGCGCGTAGATGCCGTGGTCGAGGTTCGGGTGCGTGCCGTTGTTGTAGACCAGCGACCCGTACACCTCGGCGTCGGGCGCCTCGGTCCACACCCCGAGCCCGCTCGCGCTCTCGTCGTGCACGATCATGTTGACGAAGCGGCTCCCCGGCGCCTTCACGTTGATGCCGAGCGCTCCGCTGCTCGTCGGCGTGGAGCTCATGACCTCGATCCCCCAGAAGGTCACGTTCGAGCCCAGCACGATCAGGTGGCCATCGATCGTCGCGCGCTCGCCGGGCACGGCGCGCACGGTGATGCGCGCCGCGCTCGTCCCGTTCAGCGAGTTCACGAAGTCGCCGCGATAGGTGCCGCCGCGGACCCACACGGTGTCGCCGGGGCTCACGCGGCCGCCGCCCAGCGCGGTCCGCAGGTCGAGCGGGCTGTCGATCGTGCCGCTACCGCCCGACGTGCCGTTCGGGGCGACGTACTTCCCGATGCGGACCGCGGGGGCCGACTCCGTCGGCGCGGGCGGCGCGGGCGCGGGCGCGACCGGTGCGGGCGTGGTCGGAGCCGGCGCGGACGGCTCGGCGACCGCCTGCACGTCCCAGCGCTGATTCGAGTCGCCGTGGCACGACCAGAGGATCATCGCGGTGCCGAGCGCCGTGCGTGCTCCCGGGATGTCGAGACACTTCCCTCTCATGCCCACGATCTGGCCGCGGTCGGAGATCGTCCACTGCTGGTTCGTGCCGCCGTTACAAGTATACGCGACGATCGGGTCCCCGTCGTTGCCCCGCGCCATGTACACGTCGACGCACAGGCCGCCGCTGGTCTGCAGCGCGTTGCCGGCCACGTAGGTGAACTGCTGCGCGGCCGCGTCGCTGCAGGCGGCCGTCTGGATGGCGCCGCGCAGGTTGTCGCCGCCGCCGGCGACCTCCAGGCACAGCGACGACGACATCCGGCTGACGAAGCGGAGCACCGTGCCGGGTGCCGGGGTGCCGGTCACCGAGATCGATCGCGCGGGCTTCAGGTCGGCGACCGACGGGTTGGAGGTGACGGAGTCGGCACTGCACGCGGCGAGGGCGACGAACACCAGACTGGACAGTTTCGAGCGAAGACGCACTTGGAGTGGAAGGCTGGGGGATGGTCGACGAGGGCCGCTGCCACGGAAGGACTCCGGATGCGGCGGCGCGTAGCCGACTCTCCGTGTCCCGGTCGGACGGAGGGGCGGCCGTTCGTGAGGCGCGCGGCACGTCTGCCAGCGCTGCTGTCGTCGGGCCGTCACCGCCTGAGGATGGCGCGTGACGGCCCGGTCATCGGCGGCGACGACGCGAGTGCGCCTCGGCTACCGACGCGGGCAGTAACGCCAGCGGTGACTGCCCACACAACCGTGCGATACGGGTGTTTCGCTCCCGACGTGAGTCCGGTCACGCTCTGCCCGCGGTGGCAGGACGGCTTGTGTCACAGGGTGCAACTATCGAGTGCCCGGTACCGCACACAGCGACGCGCCATATGTCCGCTCGGTTACGTTTGGCGGTCTTCACCAACCAGTTCCCCGCCCGCCTCTCGACGTTCTTCGCGCGCGATCTGCGGTCGCTGCACGAACACGGCGTCGAGTCGCGGGTGTTCCCGCTGTATCCGCTGGATGCGGCGCTGTGGCAGTACGTGCCCTCGGCGCTCGACGCGGACGCGCTTCCACGTGCCCGCGTGCACCACGTGGACGCGCGCGAGGCCCTGGCGCTCGCGCGCCCGCCGCTCGCACGCGCGGCGCGGGCACGTCGGGACGGCGCGCGGATCGCGCTCGCGGCCGGTCGTTACGGCGTGCGCCCCGCGCTCAAGAGCGTGTACGCGGTCGCCAAGGCGTGGGCCTGGGCACACCGTGCCGCGGAGCGGCCGTGCGATCACGTGCTCGCGTACTGGGGCAACTACGCGGCGTCGGCGGCCTACGTGTACCATCGGCTCGTCGACGAGCGGCTGCCGTTCACGATGTTCGTGCACGCGCGGATGGACCTCTACGAGCGCCCCGCCTTCCTCGCCGAGAAGATGCTGCACGCGGACAACGTGGTGCTCGTCTGCGAGTACAACCGCGAGTACCTGCGGCGGCACTTCCCCGACGTGTACGACCGCGTCGCCCCGAAGCTCCACGTGCACCACCTCGGGCTCGACCTCGACGAGTATCGCCTGCGCCTCGGCGGTCGCGAGCCCGACCTGCTCGTCGGGGTGGGGCGGCTCGAGCCGCTCAAGGGCTTCGATCGCCTGCTGCGCGCCGCGGCCGAGCTGCGGGCCGCGGGACGCGCGGTGCGCGTGGAGCTGGTGGGCGGCGGCGAGGCCGAGGGCGCGCTGCGCCGACTCGCGACCACGCTCGGCATCGCCGACGCCGTGCGCTTCCGCGGCTGGCTCGCGCCGGCGGCCACGCGCGAGGCGATCGCGCGCGCCGCGGTGCTCGTCCACCCTCCGGTCGAGCGCGACGCCATGCCGACTGTGCTCAAGGAGGCGCTCGCCCTCGGCACGCCGGTGATCGCCTCGTCGCTCGCGGGCGCGCCCGAGATCCTCGACCACGGATGGTGCGGACAGCTCGTCCCGGCCGGCGACGTCGGGGAGATCGTGCGCGCCGTCCTGCGGGTGCTCGACCACCCCGAGCACGCGGCCGCGGCCGCCGAGCGCGGACGCCGCCACGTCGAGCGCACCTTCGACGCGCGGGTCAACGGCGGCACTCTCGCCGCGCTCCTTCGCGCCACGCCGCGCCGACCGCCCCCCGATGCGTCGTTGCGGGCTCGGCCGTGACACCCCTCCCCTTCGCCACGGTCGTGGTCCCCTGCCGCAACGAGGCCGCGCACATCGGCGCGTGCGTCGCCTCTCTGCTGGCGAGCGACCATCCGGCCGATCGGCTCGAGGTGCTCGTCTGCGACGGCGAGAGCGACGACGGCACGACCGAGATCGTCGCCGCGCTCGCGGCGGGCGACGCGCGCCTGCGGCTGCTCCGCAACCACGCCCGATCGACGCCGGCCGCGCTCAACCTCGGCGTCCGCGCCGCCCGCGGTGCGTGCGTCCTCATCGCCGGTGCCCACAGCGTCTACCCGCCGGGATACGTCTCCGCGCTCGTCCGCCGGTGGGTGGAGAGCGGCGCCGACGTGGTGGGCGGGGTCGTCGAGACGATCCCAGCCGACGGCAGCGCGCGCGCTCGCGGGATCGCCGCCGCGCTCGCTCACCCGCTCGGCGTCGGCAACGCCCATTTCCGGACCGGCGTCCGCGAGGCGCGGTGGGTCGACACGGTGCCGTTCGGCTGCTACGGCCGCGCGGTCTTCGAGCGCGTCGGCCTCTTCGACGAGGAGCTTGCCCGCAACCAGGACGACGAGCTGAATGCGCGCGTCCTGCGCGCGGGCGGGCGGCTGCTGCTGGTGCCCGAGGTGCGGGTGCGCTACGCCGCGCGCCCCACGCTGGCGAAGCTCTGGCGCATGTACTTCCAGTACGGCGTCTACAAGCCGCTCGTGGCGCGGAAGCTCGGTGCCATCGTGACCGTCCGGCAGCTCGCGCCGCCGGCGCTCGTCGCCGGCCTGGCGAGTGCGGCGCTGCTGGCCGCGCTGGTGCCGGCCGCGCGCCCCGCTGCGGCCGTGCCGCTGTTGGCGTACGTGCTGCTGCTCCTCGCCGGCGGCGGCAGCGTCGCCCGCACCGCGGGGCTGCGCGTCGGCGCGTGCGCGGCGCTCGCGCTGGCCACGCTCCACCTCTCGTACGGCGTCGGCTATCTCGCCGGTGTCGCACGCTTCCTGGTGATGCGGCGTGATGCACCCGCGGTCACTCAGCTTGCATCCAGTCGGTAGGCACAAGCTCACGTCGTCGTCACTTCATCCTTGATGCCCGTCGGAAGTGCCATAGACTGAGAGTGAGGAGGTGTCGCGTCGGGTGCATCCTCCCGGTGCATCTGGGTGTCGATGGCGCACTCCGCACAGCCCAGGAGCTCAACGTGCGCGAGCTTCACCGTCCGGTCGAGAAGTCCCCGCCGCCCGTCGGCCTGCGGGGCCGCGCGCTCCCGGTCGCACGCCCCCGCGGCGCGCCCGTCGCCCGAGGTCGAGCGCCCGCCGCGCGCCGACTTCCTGTCCTTCTCGCCGCACACCGTCGGCGAGAGGAGATCGCCGAGGTCGTGGACACGCTGCGGTCGCGGCTGGATCACCACCGGGCCGCGAGACGCAGCAGTTCGAGCAGCGAGTTCGCGGCCCGTGTCGGCGCCGCCGGCGCGCTGGCGCGTCAACTCCTGCACCGCCGGCGCTGCACCTGGCGCTGCTCGCCGGCGGCGTCGGCCCCGGCGACGAGGTCATCACCACGCCGCTGACGTTCTGCCGCGACCGTCAACGTCATCGAGCACGTCGGCGCGACGCCGGTGCTCGTCGACGTCGAGCCGCGACACGCTGAACATCGACCCGGCGGCGGTCGGCGGCGGCGATCACGCCGCGCACCGCAGCGCGCTCATCCCGGTCCACTTCGCCGGCCAGCCGGCCGACATGGACGCGCTCTGGCAGCTCGCCGCGGCGCACGGCCTCGCGCGTGATCGAGGACGCCGCGCACGCGCTGCCGGCGAGCGTACCGCGGGCGGCCGATCGGCGGTCCGGGCGACCCGACCGCGCTTCAGCTTCTACGCCACCAAGAACCTGACGACCGGCGAGGGCGGCATGCTCACCGGCGACCCGCGATGCTCGGCCGAGCGCCCGCGTCGCTGCGCCTGCACGGCATGAGCCGCGACGCCTGGAAGCGCTACGGCGCCAAGGGCGGCGCTGGCGCTACGAGGTCGCTCGCGCCCGGGCTTCAAGTACAACATGACCGACATCCAGGCCGCGCTCGGGCTCGCACCAGCTCGCGCCGGCTGCGAGCGATGCAGCAGCGCCGGCGGGCAGATCGTCGCCGCGTACAGCGACGGCGTTCGCGGACCTCGAGGCGCTCGAGCTGCCCGGTCGAGCGCGGCCGACGTCGACCACGCCTGGCACCTCTACGTGCTGCGGCTGCGCCCCGACGTGCTCGCGCATCGACCGCGACCAGTTCATCGACGAGCTGACGGCCCGCAACATCGGCACGCGCGTGCACTTCATCCCCGTGCACCTGCACCCCTACTACCGCGACCGGTACGGCTTCCTGCCCGACGACTTCCCGGTGGCGCCTACGACAGCTTCGAGCGCGCGGTGAGCCTGCCGCTCAGCCCGCGCTCACCGACGAGGACGTCGCCGACGTGATCGAGGCGGTGCGCGACGTCGTGCGGCGCTTCCGCCGATGACTGCCGGGCCAAGCGCGCGTTCGACCTGGTGGGCGCCTGCGCGTCGGCCTGCGCGCTGCTGCCGCTGTGCCGCGTGATCGCGGTGGCGCATCAAGCTGCGCACGACGGCGGGCCCGTGCTCTTCGCGCAGGAGCGGGTCGGACGCGGCGGACGTCCGTTCCGGATCTGGAAGTTCCGCACGATGGTGGTGCGACGCCGAGCGCGCGGCGGCCGGCTCACCGCGGCGGCGATCCGCGCATCACGCGCGTCGGCGCGTGGCTCCGCCGGACGAAGCTCGACGAGCTGCCGCAGCTGCTCAACGTGCTCGCCGGGGACATGAGCGCTCGTCGGCCCGCGGCCGGAGGTCGCCCCCTTCGTCGCCCGCTACTCGCCGGCCGAGCGGCGCCGTGCTCGCACTGACGCCCGGGATTGACCGATCCGGCGACGCTGGCGGCGCTCGACGAGGAGCGTCGGCTGACGAGCTACGCCGATCCGATCGAGGGCTACGTGCGCGACATCATGCCCGAGAAGATCCGCCGCAACCTCGCCTACGCGGCGCACGCGTCGCTGCTCGGCGACGTACGCGTGCTGCTGGCGACGCTCCGGGCGGTCGCCGCCCGCACGCTCCTGTCCCACCCGCTGATGGCTGCGCGCCCGCTGCCGGCCCTGCTCCGACACCGCCGCGCGCTCATCGTGGCGGTGTACCTCTCGTCGTCCCCGCGGGCTTCGTCGCCGCCTTCCTGCTGCGCTACGACTGGCGGATCGGCGACGAGACCGCGCGCGCGCTGCTCGCCACGCTGCCAGTCGTCTGCGCCGTCCGCCTCGCGATCTACTGGCGGGCCGGCCTCTTCGAGGGCTACTGGCAGCACTTCGGCCTGTACGACGTGTTCGGCGTCATGCTCGCGGCGACCGTCAGCAGCGTGGTCGCGGCGCCGCTCGTCGTCCTCGTCGGCCGTGGCGCCGGCGTCGCCCTGCCGGGGAGCATCCTCGTCATCGACTGGGTGCTCGCGATCTCGCTCGTCGGCGGGGTGCACGCGGTGTCGCGCTGGGTGCGCGAGGGCGGCCTGCCGTCGCGCACGCGCCCGCCGGTCGGCGAACCCTGATCCTCGGCGCCGGCGAGGCGGCAGAACGCGTCCTGCGGCAGTTCCGCCACGATCGCAAGCTCGGCGTGCGGCCGGTCGGCCTGGTCGACGACGACCCGTTCAAGCGGACGCTGACGCTGCACGGCACGCGCGTGCTCGGCACCACCGACGACCTCGAGGCGCTCGTGGCCCGCCACACGGTCGAGCTGCTGGTGCTCGCCATGCCGTCGGCGACCCCCGAGCAGTTGCGCCGCGTCGTCCAGCGCTGTGCGCCGCGACCGGCATCGGGTTCCGCGTGGTGCGCCCGCTGCAGGAGGTCATCGCCGGCCGCAACGACGCCGAGCCGCTCCGCACCGTCGAGGTCGAGGATCTGCTCGGGCGCTCGCCGGTGCGGCTCGACCTGCCCGACGTCGCGCGCGAGGTCGCCGGCCACGTCGTGCTCATCACCGGGCGGTGCCGGCTCCATCGGCGGCGAGCTGGCGCGGCAGGTCGCCGCGTTGCGGCCCTCGCGGCTCATGCTGCTCGACCACGCCGAGACGCCGCTGTCTACATGCGAGCTCGACCTGACCCGCGAGCACCCCGATCTCGAGGTCGTCGCGGTCGCCGGCTGCATCACCGACGCGGCGCTGCTCGATCGCCTGTGCGAGGAGCATGCGCCCCGCTTCGTCTTCCACGCGGCCGCGTACAAGCACGTGCCGATGATGGAGGACGAACGTGCTGGAGGCCGTCGCGAACAACGTGTTCGGCACGCTCACGCGCGGCCCGCGCGCGGCGCGGCACGGCGCGGCGAAGTTCGTGCTGATCTCGACCGACAAGGCGGTGCATCCCGTCGAGCGTCATGGGGGCGACCAAGCGCATCGCCGAGCGATCATCCGCGAGCTCCGGCGCTGAGCGGCTCCACGGACTTCCGCGCCGTGCGCTTCGGCAACGTGCTCGGCTCCGACGGCTAGCGTGGTGCCGCTCTTCCGTCGACAGCTCGCCGGCGGGGGTGCCGCTGACGGTCACGCACCCGGAGGTCGAGCGGTACTTCATGACCGTCGAGGAGGCCGTCCAGCTCGTGCTGCAGTCGCTCGCCCTCGGCGAGGGGGCGGGCCGCATCGCGATGCTCGAGATGGGCGAGCCGGTCCGCATCGTCGAGCTGGCCGAGAACCTGATCCGGCTCTCCGGGCGCGAGCCGTACGGCGACGTGCCGATCGTGTTCACCGGGCTGCGGCCGGGTGAGAAGCTGCGCGAGGACCTCGTGGCGACGACCGAGCTCGGGACGCCCACGCGCATCGACAAGATCCGCGTCGTGAGCGCGCGCGAGCCGCTGACCGCCTCGTCGATCGTCGCCGATCTGGAGCTGCTGGCGACCGCGTCCGAGGCCGGCCTGGTGCCGCACGTGCTGGCCTCGATCGGCGCGCTCGTGCCCGAGTCGGTCGGACCGCTGCGTGCCCGGCTCGCCGAGATCCCGCCCCTCCCGCCGCTGCGGGTGCCCGTGGGTGCGCCGCCGCCCCGCGCGGTCGGATCGTCGCGGGCGGCCCCGTGTCGCCGGTCACGCACCGGCCGCGCGGCACCCCGCGAACGGCGCAGCAGGCACCGCGCGCGGCGGCTCCGCAGCGGGCCTGACCCCAGTGGTTCCCCGAAGCGCCACGCACGCACCGGCGGCCGCCCCGTCGCCGGTCCGCTGACGCCACGCCCGCGACCCTCCGCACCCACGAGGTGCCCATGTCCCCCCTTCAGCCGTCCGGACCGCCGCCCTGGCCGCGCTGCTCCTCGCCACGAGCGTGCTCGGCGCGCAGCAGGCCGCGCCCGGGCTGCTGCGCAGCGGCGACGTGCTCCGCATCGTGGTCTGGCGGAACCCGGAGCTCAGCGGCGACATGTCGGTCGGGGAGGACGGCACGCTGCCAGCACCCCATGTACCGGAACGTCCGCGTCGCCGGCCTCGCTCGCGGCGAGGTGCTGGAGCCGTGCGCGCGACGCTGCAGCGCTTCGAGGTCGATCCGCAGTTCGTGCTGGAGCCGCTCTACCGCGTGAGCGTGATCGGCGAGGTCCGCACGCCGAACCTCTACTCCGTCCAGCCCGGCGTCACGGTCGCGCAGGCCGTGGCCATGGCCGGCGGCCGCACCGATCGGTCGCGCTCACGCGCCGTTCTCACGCGAGACAGCCGGCAGACGACGGTCGATCTCGACCGCCCGCAGCAGGGATCGGCGGCCCTCGTGGTGCCAGTCGGGTGACCAGATCATGGTGCCGCGCATGCGCACGTCGCTCGCGACCGCCGTCAGCGTCGCCAGCGGCGTCCTGGCGGCCGTGACCTCGATCCTGCTCATCGGGCGCTCCCGATGAGCGGACCGGCCGATCCCCCGATCCTCCTGCCGCCCGCCGGCGTCGAGCCGCCGAACGGCGACCCGCGCCCCGCGACCGGAGGATGGTGTACACGGTGGCGACGCCGACGCGACGGCCGCCATCGGCGAGCACCCAGCGACGCGCGTCGCGCGAGGGTGAGCCGCTGCGGTTGGCCCCCCTGCTCGCCGACGTGCGGCGTCGCTGGGTGTTCCTGCTGCTCGGCGCAGCGGTCGGCGTCGCGGGAGGGCTGGCGATGGCGCGACGCCTGCCGCCGGTCTATCGGGCGACGGCCACCATCCGCCTCGCCAGTGTGCGTTCGTCGCTCGCCGGTGCCGCTGGGCACCGACGCGGGCCGCGAGAACCTGATCGGCACCGACCCGCTGCTCTCCACGCTGCAGATCCTGCGCACGCGGTCGCTGGCCCAGCGGGTCGTGGACGCGCCAGGCGGCGGCCTGCTCCGGACGCGCGTCGAGCCGCCGGCCGATCCCGCCGTCTTCAGGGGGCTCCAGGTGGACTCGTCCATCGACGCCGGCCGGGTCGCGCTGACCTTCGACGACGGCGGGGTGCGCGCCACGAGCGAGGGCCGCAGCGTCGCGGCGCGCTACGGCGACGTGCTCGTCGTCGGTCCTGTCCGCCTCACCGTGCCCGCGCGTCCGAGCGTCGCCAGCACCGAGCTGACCCTCGTCGCGCGGGCGGTGGCCGCCGGACGCGTGCAGCGCGCCATCACCGCGCGGCCGCGGCAGGGCACCGACGTGGTCGATGTCAGCTTCGACGCCGCGGCTCCGGAGCTGGCCGTCGGTGCGGTGAACCTGGTCGCCGACGTGTATCGCGCGACGATCCTCGACCACGAGCGGGGCCGGCTGCGCGAGCGCGCGCGCTTCGTCGAGCGACGGCTGCAGCAGACGACGGTCGCGCTGGCCGCCGCCCAGGAGGCGCTGACGGCGTTCCGCGTGCGCCAGCGGGCCTTCAGCACGCGCGACGACATGGCGGCCGCCCGTTCCGGCTACGTCCTGGCCGACCAGCGACGGCGTGAGATGAGCGCCGAGCGTGGGCTGGTGGGGCGGCTGCCTGGAGCGCGCGACGGCTGCGCAGGGCGCGGAGCGCGACGAGGCGATCCGGTCAGCTGGCGGCGGCCATGGGCACCGGGGCGGTCGCCGATCCGACGTTCGAGGACGTCTATCGGCAGCTGACGCGGCTGCAGACGTCGCGTGACTCGCTGACCCGGGGACCGATGGCCCGCGCCGCCACCAACCCCGACGTCCTGCGCCTCGACGCGCTCGTCGCCGCCAGCACGGAGCGTCTGCTGGACGTCGCGCGCGCACGCGCCAGCGGCCTCGATGCGCGGATCGCGGCGCTCGACGGGCTGGCGGCGCGCAGCGCCGGCGAGCTGCGCGACCTGCCGCGGGTCGAGGAGCGCGAGGTGCAGCTGCTGTCGCGTGTCGAGCGGCTCCACGCGCACCTCGGAGCTGCTCGCGGGCGAGTTCCAGCGCCCGCGATCTCCGAGGCCGGTGAGGACGGATCCGTCGACGTGATCGACTACGCGGCGACCGCGGGGCCGCTCGGCATCGGGCTGCCCCGGCAGACTCGCGTTCGGGGGCCTGCTGGGCACGGCGG
>CAVZOP010000011.1:0-178392 GCA_963776935.1 Ilumatobacteraceae bacterium
CTCGGCGATGCGCAACGGCACCGAGTTCACGCACAGAGATCCGGTCCGCCGTCGCGGAACTTCATCCGCTGATCGGACAGGGTGCCGGCGTACACGGTCACGGTCTGGGGCACCGAGATCCACGTGTCGTCCGCGCCCAGCGCCCGGTCGCCGCCACGGTCGGCGACACAGTCGGAGTAGGTGAGCACCGTGTACGTGTCGTCGCCTTCGACCTCATCTTCGTTCTTGTCCCAAACGGTGAGGACGTCACCGATGACGTTGTACGTGTACAGCGTCGTGAGCACCTGTTGGTGGTCGTTGACGTCGAACATGGTCATCGACTCGACCATCAGACGCGGTGACAACGCCGTGTTGAACAACAGCAGCCGCTCGGGTGTGGCGACCGCCGGCAGGTTCGTCACCGGGTCGCCGTAAGCGACGTTCGGTCCGCCCGGAACGGCGCCGTGCGGGTTGGCGTTGACGAACTGCATAGTCGAACGTCGAGCGCCTCGCCAGGTGCTTGGGCGCGCCCACCGGGTGCTCGAACATCTCCTCCTTGATGAGCGTGCCGGTCTCCGACGGGTTGCCGTTCAGATAGGTCGCGCTCGAACGAGCGCACCACCTGCGCCGTTCTCGTTCAGCTGCTCTTCGATGATCGACGTGAACCCGAGCTGCTCGCGCAGCAGCGGATCCCACCGCTCGCCGTCGTATGCGAACCGCCGGCGCTGGACATCGGGGCCGTCGCCGGCGCGTCCGTCGTCGAACTCGACGGTCTTCATCACCCAGATCGATTCGGGGTTCGTCGGGGTGTTGCCGAGTGCGCTCGTAGTCCAGGCGGATCTGGCCGCCCAGCGGGTTCGTGACCGATTCGAGCATGTTCGTGCGGCCTCGCTGGTTGAGGCGCACCTCGACGTCCTCGTATCCGGTGCTCTTCACGGCGTCGCTCCAGCCGTCACCGTTCATGTCGACCATCTGGATCTGGGTGGTCTGACGGTCGTAGCCGCCGTGCACACCGGGGTTGATGACGATGTAACAGGCGACGACGCAGATCGGGCCGATGTAGATGCTGAAGTCCACGCCGCCCGACGAGGCCGGTCGACCGTGACACCTGCATCTGGCCGGCGGGCGAACGCGGATCGTCGTTGCTCTGCCGAGGTGCGGCGTCGAGCGACACCTCGCCGTCGGGGAAGTCGCCGTACGCGATCTCGGGGCGCACCATGCCGTCGGCGGACCCGAAGATCGTCTGCGGCTCGGACTTCGGTCGTCGGTGTTGTTCATGCGGTCCGGGACACCGTCACCGTCGATGTCCGCCCAGTCGAACAGCGAGGAACCGACGCCTTCGTTGTAGGCGACGCCACCGCCGAACTCGTAGGCGTTCAACTGGAAACCGACCGACAGCGACCCGGCCAGGTCCTTGTTCGCCGCAGTCCGTCCCGTCGACCACTTGACGGCGTCCGAGAACCGGTAGCCGAGGTTGAAGCTCACCCACAGCTCGCCGGACGTGAACGTGTCGACCTGGTCGGGCATTCCGTCGCCGTTCATGTCATTGTAGGCACGGTCGACCGGTGCGGTCCCGCCCGGGTCAACACCGACGGTCGCATCGGAGCGCCCGCGCGATCTCGCGTCCCGCCGAAGTCGCCGCCAGTCGACGTCGGGTTCTTCCACTGCGACTGGATGCCGAACCCGAGGCCGATGTTCATGCCACGCGACGACTTCGTCGACGTCGGCTCGACGTCGGACCCGGCCGCCGCCGCCGTCGGCGTTCCGGCGAGGACGCTCGTCGACGAGATCGACACCGGCGACGCCGCCGAGGCCGCCGCCGAGCGACAACGACAGGTCGAACGGGTTGGCGCCATTGGTCGCCGTTGCTGCCAGTCCGCCGCGGGGACCGGTGTACTCGATGCTGGAACCGGAGCGGATGTCCGGGATAGCCGTCGCCGTTGTAGTCGTCGAAGTCGGTGAGCGCTCGACCGCCACCGGCGGCGGCGCTGAACGATGGCGACCAAGCCGAGCATGAAGTTGAAGTCGCCCGACAGCGACAGCTTCTGCGGTGCCTTGCGGCCGTTGCGTCGGTAGGCCCGGGATGGCGACGTCGGCGCCGAGGCGGTCTGCCTGCATGTCGTGGTCCCGTCGCCGTACAGCGTCGCCTTCCCGCCGGAGCGCCAGATCGTCGCGACGTCGCTGCCGGACTGACCCACGGGATGAACGGATACGACGGATCGAACTTCGGCGTCCCGCCGCCCGTGACGTCCTGTGGTGACGGAGCCGGGTTCGGCGGAACCGCCGTGTCCTCGTCGTAGCCGCTCGGTCTGGGACTCGTGCTGGAATTGGCTCTCCTTGAGCGGACTCCCGTCACCGTTGGCGTCGGGATGGTCGGCGTTGTAGCCGGCCAGCGCCCAGCCACGGTTGGCGGACGGGAAGATCCCGTCGGTGTCCGGCCAGTGCAGCTGCCCGGCATGCTCGGTCGTGCTCGACTTGTCGACGGCGACGTCGTTGCCGTCGCCGTCTTGTTCGGTCTGGGACCACTTGAACGTGATCGTCGACGCCGCGAGGTCGACGGCGGCGCCGATGGCGGGGTTGGCGACGCTGACGTCGACGTAGTAGTCGGTGTTCGATTCGCGGCGTGAAGTCCAAGTCGGCGGCGCCGGCCCAGACGAAGCGCCTGGTTCGAGATCGTCGAAATCGGCTCGCGACCGACGACTGCGTCGTCGAGGGTCTTGAGGGTGAGCACCGCCGGACTCGACAGCGGGTCGACCGAAGTCAAGGCCGACGCGTCACCGGCGACCTCCACGTGGACCGTGGACGTCTTCGGGGTCTCCATCGAGGGTGATCTCACCGGCTCGTACGGTGCGACGTGGTCGGTGCGGGCGAACACGCGCACGTTCGGGACGATCGGGATCTCGTCGGGGATGTCGATGTTGGCGCCGGCCGGCAGTTGGGACAGGTCCGGCGGGGTGGACGCCGGGCGCGGAGGTGTTGATGTCGACGGAGAACTTCGTCGGGTCGACCGGCGAGTCGCTGCGCACGTCGACCTCGACCCAGTCGGTCACGTCGAAGTCGTCGTCGTTGTCCGCGATGCCGTCCTCGCCGGGTCGGTCCCCGGCGCGGTGACGTCGAACGTGGCGGCGCCGCTGGACGTGCGCTTCGGTCAGCTGGGCGACGGTCAGCACGGTCGTGTTCGGTGATCGCCGCGTTCCCGCGGCCGTGACGGACGAGGACCTCGAGGTCGTCGGACAGGCCGCCATCGAACGTGGTGACGTCGACCGTGACGGTCAGCGGGCCGGGATCGGTCAGGGCGGTCCGAGCACCCGTGCGACCGAAGAGCGTGAAGTCCTGCGAGGCGATGTACTGAATCTGACTGCGACCGTTGGCGTCCACCGCTGCGGTGACGCGCGGTGACCTCGTCGGCCTCCACGTAGGTGATCGTCGGGTCCCACACGACCTCGTCACCGGCGGCATTCTCGATGACGTGGAGCACGGAAGAACACGGCCTCGCCGGCCGCCACGGCGAACGCCTCGTCGTGGTCCGTGCTCGTTGGCTGCGCCGCCACCGATCACCTCGACCAACTCCTGGACGCCGGCGTGCTCGATCGACACCTGGGCGCCGTCACCGCCGCCTCCGCCCGGCGGTGAACGCGACGTTGCCTGTGACGCGGATGGTCCCGTCGTGCGGCGCCAGCCAGCGACGCACGGTGTCGATCCGTGGGCTCGTGTTGACGAGCAGCTCGGCGACCTCGGCGACCGGCGTGTCGGCGTTCGTCGAGTTGAACTCGTCGAGCGGCACCTCGAGTCGGTCGCTCAGCCGGTTCGCGAGCGAGCTGTCGATGAACGTCGGCGTCCCACCGATCAGCACGTTGAAGAAGACCGTGTGCGCCCCGGCGACGCCGGGCTTGACGAAGTCGACGCGGCCGTCACCGTTGACGTCCTCGAAGTACCCGTCACCGAACGAGAACCCGAAACCCCCACCCACCTGGATGGACACGGCCGGGTACGCCTCGAAGTGCAACTGGATCTCAAATCGCTCGACCGGCCAGTTGCGCAGAGGATCCGAGTCGCTGTGGCGATGCCGAGCTTCACCGACTGCGCCGCACCGAACCACGATCCGTCGCTCGTACCTTGTCGGCGTCCGTGGCATCGGGACGCCGCAGGTTCTGGCGGTACATCACGCTCGAACCGTCCACGAACACCTTGTCGGGCAGGCTGTCGCCGTTGAGGTCGAGCAACGTGCTGACGTCGTTGGACTGACCACCGGCGATGTTGAACGAGCCGCCGAACGAGCCCACCTTGCTCGGCATGACCGGGTTGAAGCCGATGTAGGCCCCGCCGTCTGCCCCGGCACGCCACGACGTCCCGAGCGCCGACTCCGCGGCGATGTTCACCAGTTCGAGTCCGCCGCTCCCCCACGCTCCGTCGACCGACCGGATGCCCCACTGTCCTCGGACGTCGGACCAAGAACTCCTGCCAGGCGTCACGGCTCGGACCGCCGGTGCCGAACTGGCCGATCCTCGTCGCAGCGACTTGTCGAACGCCCAGCGTGAACTCGGCTGCCAGCTTCACGTGCACGGTGCCCGCGGGGTCCCCATGGCCCGACGGCCCATGAGCTGGAGCCCGTGGACGGCGTGTGGGCCGTGGACCGTCCCCCAAGGTCACGACTGCCCTGTTGAATCGGGCCCGGTGTACTGGTACGCCGAGGTGTCCGGACCTGGCCGACCAGGTCGGCCGGGATCGGCGGAGTCAGCGGCTGGTGACATCGTAGAAGCCGGCCGGCAGGTACTCGACCTTCACTTCCCGCAGCAGGTCACGAGTGACGACCGGCAGACCGGCGCCAGCGTCGACCTCACGTCGCGCCGCGGCACGTCGCCGGTGACATCGCCGTCGCGGAGGAACGTCACCCGGTACGCCGGTTGGTCGGGCCGCCGTCGTCCACTGCGAACCCCGTGTAGATGATCTCCCGCAGATACGACGACACACCGATCGCACTTCGGACGCCTGCCCGATCGGCACCCCGGTCAACTCGTCGTACGTGAAGCGCACGGCGTTGCCGCTGACGTCCTCGACGTACGTCAGCGCCCACTGGAAGTCGCCGTCCACGCCACCCGGCAGCGCCCGTCGCCGGCGCAGTGAGGATCGCCGACTCGTCACGAGCGCAGCCGCCCTGGCCGTCGGGCTCGCCGCCGTACCAGCGGTGGTTGCCCTTCGTGTCGGCGACCTCCCAGCAGTACGTAGCTCGGGCGTGTCGCCGTGCCGGATGATCAGAGTCGTGGTCGTCCTCGAGTCTGACGAACCCAGTCGGAACGCGGTCCGGCCGTCGCGGTCCTCGAGGTCGGTGCGGATCGCGTTCGGGAAGAGCCGGTCGCCGTCGAGCTGCGTACGTCTCGGACTCCTTGTCCGCGAGATACCGCGGTGCGCCGAACTCGGTGTCGACCGTGACCGCACCCACCGACAAATCCCACCCGGTGCCGACCCAGCCGCTGCCAGCCGCCCGAGTCGTACGTGAGCGCGAGATCCGGCGCGACACCAGCACGGCCGGGCGGCACCGTCATCGGATGGGCGAGACTCGCGCCGCCGTCCGCATCCGCCTTCGGCGGCTGGATCAGCCCCAGCGCCTCGGTCGGGTCGCCGTACTGCAACTCCGTCAGATCGAGATCACCGAGGTTCGACGGCGTCGTCGACGGGACGTCATCGAGAACCCCGTCGACGGATCGGCGACGACAACGTCCGAGCCGATCGCGACGACTGCGATCGCGGCACTCGCGAACAACGACAGGACAACCGCGACGACCGCGCTCCGGCGACCCAACGCCCGAACGGGCACCATCAACCCCGCCACGAACCCGACCACGACACCCCGTCGCACATTGCCCGTCCGGACACAAGCACGGCGGCCTGATCCAACACCACTCGTCAGTGACACTGTCGTCCCCTGTCTATCGGTTGAACGGACCGCGTCACCCAAGAAGCCACGCCCGCTTCGTCCGTGGCTTGCCCACGACAAGTGAGAGATCGTCTGAAGGAGCGGTTTCCTTACAGCAGATTTCACGGGGAGTTGTCATTCGACCGCGCTTTGTGCAGAACTGTCGGTCCCTCCACTAGCGTGCGCGATTGATGCGGGCGGACGGGGACGATGGGCGGGCGTTCGCGGACGCGCTCGTTGCCGCGCGGCATCTCGTAGCGCTTCCAACGCCGGTCATGAGCCTTGTGGCGCTGGTTGGCTGGGAGCCGGTTGAGTTCGAGGCGTTTGAGGATCCGCCACACCCCCGAGCTCGAGATCCTCGTGATAGCGCTTGAGGTACATCGAGATCTTGGTCGGCCCGAAGTGGTAGTGCTGGCGCAGGTAGACGATCTTGCCGACGACGTCGGTGTGCGTCGCCAGTGGGCTGTGATGCGCGCGGTGCGACCGCTCGCGTAACCCGTCGAGACCTTCGGCGTCGTAGCGGCGCTTCCAGGTGTACAAGCACTGGCGGGTGATCCCGTAGTAGCGGCACGTGGCCGACACGTTGCCGGTCACTTCCTCAGCGTGCTGCAGGATCGCCAGACGCCGGCGGGCCCGTCGGATCAGTTGTTGTTCGGTCATCAGGTCTGCCTCTCACGAGACGACCCGAGTGTCAACGATCTCCGTCAGTTCTAGAGAGTGGTTCAGTCCAGAAAGGCCCGTCTGACCAGCTTGTTTACCGAGCCCAGAGTGGGAATTGAACCCACGACCTACGCATTACGAGTGCGTTGCTCTACCGACTGAGCTATCTGGGCGGAACCGCCAGATCCTACCGGCACCGCCTCACCCCACCCCTCCCCGTTCTGTCTGCGCCATCCGTCGTTCCGCCGCGTTTCAGGCAGACAGAACGGGGAGGGACCACAGCAGGGACTGGAGGAGGAGCGGCTCGTTGGGGTTTCGCTCGAGGGCCTCGATCGCCTCGTGGATGTGGGTGACGGCGGCGGCGACCCCGGCCGGGCGTTCGATCGTGCCCGCGACCAGCGCGTCGCGGTAGGAACCGGCGAGCACCGACAGTCCGTGGCGCAGCTCGTCGGTGCGGTGGCGTCGGAGCTCGCGCTTGTGGCGCTCGTCGAGCGTCTTCTTGCCGCTGCCGCGTTCACCGAAGCGCTCGATCCGCTCGTCGAGCGCCGTCACCTCGGCCGCGTGACGCTCGGCGAGCGGACGGGCCGCGCTGTCGATCAGGCCGAGCAACTCGTCGACGAGACGCATCACGGTGGCGCCGTTGCCGTCGAGATCCGACGGGACGGACGCGAACGCCCGCCGGCGTTCGACCAGGTCGGGGTCGGCGGCGAGCAGGCGCGCCCGGTCGAGGTCGCCGGTGGCCGAGCGTGCCGCATCGGCGGCCGCCTCCTCGGCGACCCCCTCGCTGACGAGTCGCTCGACGATCACGTCGTCGTCGATCGAGCGGAACTCGATCCGCGCGCACCGCGACGAGATCGTCACCAGGTCGGCAGGCACGAAATCGGCGAGGACGATGAAGATCGTCGACGGCGGGGGTTCCTCGATCGTCTTCAGCAGCAGCGCCGCGCCCTCGGGTCGCAGCAGATGGAACTCGGCGAGGATCAGCACCTTGCGGTCACTCTCGATCGGCGCCAGCGACGAGAGGCGCACGATCTCGCGGGCCTGCTCGGCCGAGATCGCCGGTCCGACTCGTTCGATCTCCCTGATGTCGGGATGCACGCCGGCCAGCGCGAGTCGGGCGTCGCGGCTGTCGGGGTCGTCGACGCCACCGATCAGCAGCGCCGCGAACGCCCGCGCCGCCTGCTTCTTCGTCGAGCCCGACGGTCCGACGAACAGGTACGCGTGCACGGGCTGGGCGACCGCACGGGTGAGGCGTTCGACGGCGCGGGGCTGCCCGACGACCGCGTCCCACACGCTCGACATCAGACCCCCAACCGGTCTTGGACGATCGCCCGAATCGCTCTCCCGACGACGGCCTCCGAACGACTGGCGTCGACGGTCGTCCAGTGCTCGGGATCGGCGGCGGCCATCGCCGCGAATCCACGCCGCGACCCTGGTGTGGAAGTCGGTGCCGGCACGTTCGAAACGGTCGAGATGGCGCGACCTCATGCGGTTGGCGATCACCTTGGTGGGGACGTCGAGCAGCACCACGAGGTCGGGCCACGTGCCGCGGATGGCCCAGTCGTTGATCGACCGCAACTCCTCGATCGGCAACTCGCGCCCGTAGCCCTGGTACGCGAGCGACGAGTACACGCTGCGATCGCTCACGACGTGGCGCCCGGCGTCGAGGGCCGGGCGGACGACCTCGGCCACGTGCTGGGCCCGGTCGGCGGCAACCACCAGCGACTCGGCCCGGGCGTCGAACTCGGTCACCGTCACATCGTGGAGGATGGTCCGCAGGCGCTCACCGATCGGAGTTCCGCCCGTCTCGCGTGTGAGCACGGCGCCGATCGCGTCGGCCAGCCGCTTCGCCTGGGTGCTCTTGCCGCAACCCTCTGGCCCTTCGAGGGCGATGTAGACCGGCGGCGACATCGGATGATCACCCTAGGCCGACGAGCGCCGGCAGAGTCAGCTGACAGAGCGCCAGTCGTCAGCCGGGCGGCGGGGGCGGCGGGGGCGGCGGGGGCGGAGGGGGTGGCGGTGGCGGCGGCGTCTCCGACACGGGAGGTGGGTCCATCGGGCGTGGCGGGTCGGGATCCGGCACGTCGGCCAGCGCGTCGGCGTGCGCCTCGGCGGCGGAATCGTCGGTGGGAACGTCGGCGGTCGGAAGGGGGGCCGGGGGCGACGTGTCGATGTCGAGCGGTTCCACATCGAGCGGCTGGATGATGAGGGGCTCGGTGCCAGGCGGGACCGGTGGTGACGGCGGGACGGGCCCGGCATCCCAGTCGGGTCGCGTCGTGACCTCGGTCTGTCGCCACGGCGGGTCCCCTTTGGGCTTCTTCGCCGGACCGAGCGTGCTCCACAGGATGCCGACGAGGATGCCACCGGCGAGCACGATCGCGGCCCACGCCAGGTCGAGCGGGATGATCTTCAGCAGGATCGCGATCACGCTGGCGCCGAGCCCGACGAGGATCCCCCACAGGATCCCGCGGATCGGATGCGCCTTCCTGATCGGCACCGCGGTCCTCGTCGTGGTCGTGGACGTGGGTTGCATGTCGCTCACCCCTGCTTCCATGTCATCGCCGGCCGGGCATTGAACAGCAGTCCGAGCAACCCACCGGCGAACAGGGCGATCGCCGCGATGCCGACCGGGTCGGTGAGACCGTTCCCCATGAACTCGACGTGACCCTTGCCGTCGCAGTTCCCGATGTTGGTCGACGTGAGGTGGCCCGTCACCTCCGCGTTGGCCGAGAACTTCACCGGTAGGTCGTCGTCCAGGTCGACCAACCCGGAGTTCCGATTCTCGCCGTTCGGGTTGGGGTCGCCGCCGGAATCAAGGCTGATGCCAGACGTCTTGATCTCCCACTCGTGATCCCGCGGGCCGTCGCCCTCGTGCGGCATGAAGCCGTAGTAGACGACGACACCCCGCGTGTCGACCTTGAAGCGATTGCTGCTCGTGAACGCCTGCCCGCCGTCGAGCAGGTCGACGGGCGGGTTGTCGTCACCGAAGTCGGCGGCCGCGTCGAGGAGCTCGCCGTCCTCGTCGTACGAGTAGGCGAAGCCGCCGCACACACCGGTGAGCTCACTCCCGGTTCCGAAGTCCTGGGCGGTCGTCGAAGCGCCGTAGGCGGCGGCGAGTTGACCGTACATCGCATCCGCCGCGGTCAGGTCGT
This sequence comes from Ilumatobacteraceae bacterium, assembly GCA_963776935.1. Classification (GTDB taxonomy): domain Bacteria; phylum Actinomycetota; class Acidimicrobiia; order Acidimicrobiales; family Ilumatobacteraceae; genus JALOLG01. The sequence continues at coordinate 9,706 of CAVZOP010000011.1, forward strand.
ACTCGCCCGGCTCGCTCTCGGGGATCAGCGCCCTCAGCTCGTCGAGGGAAGCGTCGCCACCATCATCGTCCTGGGCACCGGCATGTGACCCGCCCAGGACGCCGAGCCCGACCACCAACGCGATGCCACCGATCAGACGCGTGCGTCGCATCATCGAACCCCCAATCATCCGCGCTTGTGATCAAACGCTAACCGTTCAGGTGACGTGGTCACCGTCTCTCGGCTATGGCTTCTTGGCTGCGGCCTTCTTGGCGGTCCGTTTGGCCGGCGTCTTCTTGCGGGCCGCCGGCTTCCCGGACGAACCGCCCTTCGTCGCCACGACGTCGCGACGGATCGCCAGCAACTCGTAGGCCCGTTCCGGAAGCATCTCCTCGATCCGATCGCCCTTGCCGATCGAGGCGTTGGTCTCGCCGTCGGTCACGTAGACGCCGAACCGGCCGTCTTTGGCGGTGACCGGCCGTTGGCTGACCGGATCGGTACCGAACTCCCGCAGTGGACCCGCGGCGGCCATGTTGCGTCCACCGCGCTTGTAGACCTTGGGTTGCTGGAAGATCGCCGCCGCCTGGTCGAGCGTGATCGTGAGCAACTGCTCCTCGTTGTCGAGCGAACGGAAGTCCTTGCCCTTGACCACGTAGGGGCCGTAGCGGCCGTTGCTGGCGACGATCTCCTGGGAATCGGCGGGGTCGATGCCGACCGTGCGGGGCAGCTGCAACAGAGCCTCCGCCTCGTCGACCGTGATCCGTTCGAGCACCATCGTCTTGAACAGGCTCGACATCTTCGGCTTGTCGAGGCCGGGTGGCAGTTGATCGGGCGATCCCCATTGCACGTACGGCCCGAAGCGGCCGTTCTTGGCGTACACCGGGAAGCCGTCGAGCTCGCCGATCGGCTCGTCGCTCTTCGGCGCGGCCAGCAACTCGAGCGCCTTGTCCATGGTGAGCTCGTCGGGTGGGAGGTCGTCGGGAACGCCGGCCGTGTCGTCGCCGCGCTTGACGTACGGCCCGTACTTGCCCGGCTTCACCACGACGAGGTTCCCGTCGGGGTCGGTGCCGAGCGGGAACGTGTTGATCGTCGCCGCGTCGATCTCGTCGAGGTTCTCCTCGACGAGGCGCTTGAGCCCGGGCAGCGTCCCGTCGTCGCCGAAGTAGAACCGGGTGAGCCACTGATCCTTCTGGCCGGTGCCGGCGGCGATCGCGTCGAGGTCCTCTTCGATCTTGGCCGTGAACTCGTAGTCGACGAGGTCGTCGAAGTGCTGCTCGAGCAGGCTGACGACGGCGAACGCGGTCCACGTCGGGATCAGCGCCTGACCCTTCTTCCACACGTAGCCACGATCCTGGACCGTCTGGATGATCGACGCCCACGTCGAGGGCCGCCCGATGCCGAGCTCCTCGAGCCGCTTGACGAGCGATGCCTCGGTGTAGCGAGCAGGGGGTGTGGTGGCGTGACCGTTCGGCGTCAGTGAGTCGACCGGGACCGGATCGCCGTTGGCGAGCGGCGGGAGCAACGCCTCGGTGTCGCCCGAGTCGCCGTCGTCGTCGGCCTTGGTCTCGACGTAGACCGCACGGTGGCCGGGGAACGTGATCGTGGTGCCCGACGCCGCGAACACGCAGTCGGTCGACTCGAACGTCGACTGTCCGCCGAGGCGCACGCTGACGGTGGTGCCCGTCGCGTCGGCCATCTGCGACGCCAGCGTGCGCTGCCACACCAACCGGTACAGCGCCATCTCCTGGCTGTTGAGCTCGCCCTCGACTTGCTTGGGACTGCGCAACGGCGTGGTCGGGCGGATCGCCTCGTGGGCCTCCTGGGCGTTCTTCACCTTCGACGCGTACTGCTTCGGCGTCGGCGACAGGTACTGCTGGCCGTACTCCTTGGTGATCGCGTCGCGCACCGCAGCCACCGCTTCGCCCGACAGCGTGACGTTGTCGGTTCGCATGTAGGTGATGAACCCACGCTCGTACAAGCCCTGCGCGAGTCGCATCACTTGCGACGCCGACAGGCGCAGCCGGCGCCCGCCCTCCTGCTGCAGCGTGGACGTCATGAACGGCGGTTTGGGCGACGACCGGAACGGTCGCTCCTCGACGCTGCGCACCGTGAACGGCGCATCGGCGAGGCCGTCTGCGAGCGCCCTCGCGCGCTGCTCGTCGAGCACCACGACCTTGGCGTTGGCGACGTCGCGAAGCGCGCCGCTGGAATCGAAATCCTTCCCGGTGGCGACCTTGGAGTCGTCGACACCGACGAGGGCGGCGGTGAACGGCGGTGATGTGGCCGTCACCAGGTCGATGTCCCAGTAACCGGCGGACACGAACGCGATGCGCTCACGCTCGCGCTGGACGATGAGCCGGATGGAGGGGCTCTGGACGCGCCCGGCCGACAGACCCCGGTTGACCCGCCGCCACAGCACCGGGGACACCTCGTAGCCGTAGAGGCGATCGAGGATGCGGCGCGTCTCGGCGGCGTCGACGAGCCCGTAGTCGATCCCGCGGGGGTTGTTGACGGCGTGGTCGATGGCGGCCTTGGTGATCTCGTGGAACACCATCCGCTTCACCGGGACCTTCGGCTTCAGGTACTCGAGCAGGTGCCAGCTGATCGCCTCACCCTCGCGGTCCTCGTCGGTCGCGAGGTACAGCTCGCTGGCGTCCTTCAAGGCCAGCTTGAGATCCTTCACCACCTGCTTGCCACGCTCGGTGAGCTCGTAGGTCGGCTTGAACCCGTTGTCCACGTCGACCGCCAGGCCCTTCGAGGGGAGGTCCGCCACGTGCCCCACCGAGGCGCGCACATCGAATCCGGCGCCCAGGAATTTGGCGATCGTCTTCGCCTTTGCCGGCGACTCGACGATCACGAGAGGTCTGGCCATGGGTGTCACTCGCTACGTGATGGCCGGCGGGCTTGTCAAGGCACGCCGGTCGTGTGTCGGTCCGATCGTGGTCGGTGGGTGTGGAGTGTGCCGTGACACTGCCGGGAAACAACCCGAACGCCCCTCGTAGGATCGGGCGCCGTGGGGGACGAACCGGGCGTTGATCCCGACGCGATGTGGAAACCCGGCTACTTCGCGTCCCCTGCCGACGCGGAGAGTGACGACCCAGACGGGGGCGACGCGCCACGGGATTGGTTCGCCGACTACGGCCGCACGAGCGCTCGCGTCGATCCCGAGGCACCCCTGCCGGCGGTGGACTCGGCGTCCGTGGTGGATCTGGCGCCGCTACCGCCACCTGGCGACGGGGTCGCTGACGGGCCCGACGACGCGCACGGTCCGCGTCGCGATCGAACCGCTCGCCGGATGCTCGTCGTCGCGGTGGCGTTGCTCGTGGTGGGGGCCGGCGGTGTCTTGTGGCAGATCAACCGCGACGATTCCGCCGCCAGCAGCCACCGGTTGGCGTCGATCCCAGCGCGCGCGGTCCCGGCGTGGATCGCCGAACTCGAGACCGGTCACGTCAGCGGCATCGTCGGCACGCGGTCGACGATCGTCGCGCTCGAGTTGGTGACGAACGATCTCGTCGGCCTGGCCGCCGACTCGGGAGCCGAACGCTGGCGGGTCAACGTCGCTCCGTCGCGCAGCATCGCCAGGCTCGAGGAGGTCGACGGGGCGGCGATCGTGCTCGTCGAAGAGAGCGGCGGCAACCGCTCGATCGCCGCCTACGACCTCGACTCGGGCGAGCAGTTGTGGAACGAGGATGGCTACGGTCGGTCGGCGTTCGTGACGTTCCAGGGGAGCATCTACCGAATCCCGGCGGGCGTCACCGATGTCGCGATCGAGCGGCTCGACCCGCGGACCGGCTCGGGCCTCAATTCGCTCGGTTCCCAGTTGGCGAGCGTGGGTTGGGCCCACGCCTCGACGGCCGGCGACGAATTCGTCGAGGTGTTCGACCTCCAGACACTCGATCGTGTCGCCGGACCGATCGCCATCGGTGATGTGGTCGCCGCATCGGCGTTCGAGGGTCGGGTCGTCGGTCTCGGTCGGGACGCCACGATCCGACTGTACGGATCGGCCGGTGACGAACTGTCGGCGCTGCAGACAACCGTCGACCGGCCCGACCAGTTCGACGTCACGGACGGCGCGGAACCGACGCTGCTCGTCCTGGCCGACCAGGAGATCGTCGCCTACTCGCTGACCGGGGACCGCATCACGCAGGTGTGGCGCACCGGACCGGTGCAGGTGAACGAGATCACCGACGTCGGAGACCACACCTACGCAGTCGTGCAGGCCGTGGTCGCCGCCGGTCCGAACGGCGGACCGGTGCGGGTCGTCGACACCGTCACGGGCGAAGCGGTGGCCGAGCCCAAGGACGGGAACTGGGTCCAGCTCGGCCGCGACGGCTTCGTCGTGGAGATCACCGACGACGAGGGCTTGCGCGTGGCGATGGAGGCCTACGGCTACGACGGGGTCCAACGCTGGCGGTACGACCTCGACCGCGAGCAGCAGGGCCTGTTCCTCGTCGACGGTGCGATGGTCGTCGTCGCCTCCGATTCCACCGCCCAGGCCACCACCCTCACCTACCTGAACTGACCCAACCCCCGTTCTGTCTGCTCCAGACTGCCCGTGGGCTCATCTGGAGCAGACAGTTCGGGGGGTTCGGGGGGTTCAGACCAGTTCGGACTCGTCGTCGCGGACGCCGTCGCCGTTGCTCGCGGCCACCTGTCCGTTGCCGGAGGCGGTGGCGGTCGCGGCGGCGGGCACGGGCTCGTGGTGGGCGTGACCCTCGACGTCGATGTTCGGCAGGATGCGGTCGAGCCACTTCGGGATCCACCAGTTGCGGTCGCCGAGCAGCTCCATCGTCGCCGGCACGAGCAGCATGCGGACGATCGTCGCGTCGAGCAGCACCGCGATCGCCAGGCCGAGCCCGAACAGCTTGAGCTGGCGGTCGTCGCCGAGGGCGAAGGCGGCGAACACGCAGAACATGATCAGCGCGGCCGCGGTGATGACGCGGGCGGTGACCGCCAGGCCGTCGGCGACGGCGGTGGCGTTGTCCTTCGTGCGGTCGTACTCCTCCTTGATCCGCGACAGCAGGAACACCTCGTAGTCCATCGACAGCCCGAACACGATGGCGAACAGGAACATCGGCACCCACGCCTCGATCGGCCCGGCGCGATCGACGCCGATCAGCTCCATGCCCCATCCCCACTGGAAGATGGCGACGAGGATGCCGTAGGCGGCACCGATCGACAGCAGGTTCATCACGACCGCCTTGAGCGGCACGAGAACGCTGCGGAACACCGCCATCAGCAAGAGGAAGCTGAGCAGCAGCACGACGCCGATGAGCAGTGGCATGCGGCCACCGAGGTACCTGGAGAAGTCGGTCGACGCCGCGGTCAGGCCACCGACGTTGGCTTCGACACCGGTCGGCGGGATCACCTCGTCGCGAAGTGATTTCACCAGCTGGCCGGTCTCCTCGTCCTGCGGCGCGCTGTCGGGATACACGATGAGCAGCGCCAACTGGTCGTTGATCGGTGTGGGGATGACGATGTTGACGTTGTCGGTGTCCTGGATCGTCTGGACGAATCCTTGGAGCTGCGCCTGATCGGCGACTGCGTCGCCCTCGACGGCGATGATGAGCGGGCCGTTGGTGCCAGGCCCGAACCCTTCGGCGAGCAGGTCGTACGCCCGGCGCACGGTCTTGTCCTCTGGGTAGTTGCCGTAGTCACCGAACCCGAGCCGGATCCCGAACAGCGGGAGTGCGAGCAGCACGAGGAGGCCCGCCGCGCCGAGAGCGCTCGGCCACGGCCGGCGCTGCACGAACCGGCTCCAGCGGTACCACATCCGCTGTTGCCTCGGCCGCTCGGCGCGGTGCGGAACGAGCTTGCGCAACGGCTTGATCGCGAAGCTGAGGGCGAAGAAGATGATCGAGCCGAGCAGGCCGACGAAGAAGATCGGTGCCTGACCGGTGGCCACACCGACGAACGTGAAGACGACCACGGCGGCCACGGCGATCAACGCCGCGCGCGTCGTGTTGTCGATTCGGGTGCCGACCCAGCCCAGCAGCGCCGGCAGCAGGGTGAGCGACCCGAGCACCATCATCAGCACGCCGATCGCCGAGGCGATCGCGACGCCCTGCACGAAGTCGAGACCCATGAGACACAGGCCGAGCAGTGAGATGATCACGGTCGCGCCCGCGAACAACACGGCGCGTCCGCTGGTGTCCATCGCCTCGACCACCGACTCCTCGACATCGAGGCCGAGCTGCAATCCCTCTCGGTACCTCGTCACGATGAACAGCGCGTAGTCGATGCCGACGCCGATGCCGATCATCGCCACCATCGCGGTGGTGAAGTCGGGCATCGAGATCACGTTGCTGCCGAGCGACACCAACGCCGACCCGATGCCGAGGCCGAACAGGGCGGTGCCGATGGGCAGACCCATGGCGAGCACCGAACCGAAGGCGAGGATGAGGATGATGACGGCCGCCAGCAAGCCGTAGATCTCGCTCTCGGGGAGCTCGAACTCGGAGAAGATGTCGCCGCCGTACTCGATCTGCAGTCCGTCGACGGGCGGCAGGCTGTCGGCGTACTCGACGATCTCCTCGCCGAGCGCAGTCACCTCTTCGAAACCGCGGTCGGCGACGTCGAGTTGGGCGAAGTTGATGGTGCCGTCGGCGCTGACCTGCAGCGGGTTGTCGTACGGGCTGGTGACGGTGATCCCGTCCTGGGACGCGCTCGAAGTCGTAGATCTTCTCGAGCGTCGCCTGAACCTCGGGATCGTCGACACCCTGATCGGCCTTGGCGACGATCTGGGAGATGAAGCCGGCCCGGTTCGGGTCGTTCGCTTCGAGCAGGTCTTGGACGACCTTCGACTCGCTGTCGGGCAACGTGAAGTCGGTTCGATAGTCCGGTCCGACGGCCCCGGCGACGGCGTTGATGCCGACGAGCAGGGCGAGCCAGGTGCCGATGACGATCCAGCGGTGGCGGACACAGACGCGTGCGAGGCGGGCAAGCATGACGGCCACGTTACGGACGGCGCAACCGACAATCCACGTGCATTCGTCACAGCGCTACGTTTCGCCACGTGGTACCCGATCCGGCGCTCGGCTGGAATCCCGAGCTCGAAGCGGCCTGGCAGCGGATCGGGTCGCCCGGCGAACCGGGCCGCGTGTCCCGGCTCGACCGGGGTTGGAGCACCGTCATCCGTTCCGCGGCGACGCTCGATCCACTGCGGATCCGCAACATCGGTGCCGACGTCGCGGTGGGCGACTGGGTCGTGCCGTCGTCGGACGGCGAACGTGTCGAGCACGTCGTCGACCGCCATTCGGCGTTCGTGCGGCGGGCATCGTTCGAGGGCGCCCGCTTCGAGGCCCAGACCATCGCCGCCAACATCGACGTCGTGTTCCTGGTGCACGCCCTCGACACGCCCTCCAACCAGCGCCGGCTCGAGCGCGAGCTGGTGCTGGCGTTCGACTCTGGCGCCGAACCGGTGGTGGTGTTGACCAAGACCGACCTCGTCGACGACCCGGCCGCGGCGCGCGCCGAGCTCGTCGAGGTGGCGCTCGGCGTGCCGGTGCTACTGACCAGCGGTCGCACCGGGGAAGGGCTCGACGCGATCTCGGCGTACGCGACGGGCAACCGCACGCTCGCCTTCCTCGGTGCCAGCGGGGTCGGCAAGTCGACGCTGATCAACTTCCTCCTCGGCGGGCAGGTGCAGGCGACGACGGCTGTCCGCGAGGGCGACAGCCGTGGTCGCCACACCACCGTCGCGGCCCAGCTGCTGCGACTTCCGGGCGAAGGTTGGATGATCGACACGCCCGGGGTGCGGGCGGTGAGCCTGTGGCTGTCGGGGCGCGGGATCGAACGCGCCTTCGCCGACGTGTTCGACCTGATGGATCACTGCCGTTTCCGCGACTGCAAGCACGACCAGGAGCCGGGTTGCGCCGTGCTCGCCGCGATCGAGGCGGGCACGCTCGACCCGGCCCGATTCGCGAGCCTCGAGCGGCTCGTCGCCGAAGAGCTCGCCCTCGAAGAGGAGCAACACCGCCAGGAGAAGCTGCAAGACCGCCGCGGCTACCGCAAGCGGTGACGATCGACCGGCACCGCGAGCGGTGACGGGTGCGGGCTACGTTCGAACCATGGACTTCGCCTTCTCCGACCGTTGCCTCGAGTACCGCGAGAAGTTGCTCGCCTTCATGGACGAGTGGATCTACCCCAACGAGCACGTGCACGAGGAACAGATCGAAGCGTCGGGCGATCCGCACTTCTACCCGCCGATCATGGACACGTTGAAGGCCGAGGCCCGCAGGCGTGGGCTCTGGAACCTCTTCCAGCCCCACGCCGGGTTCTGGGGCGACGGCTTCAGCAACCTCGACTACGCCCCGCTGGCCGAGATCATGGGACGCTCGCCGATCGCCTCTGAGGCGTGCAACTGCTCGGCGCCGGACACCGGCAACATGGAGGTGCTGACGATGTTCGGCACGCCCGAGCAGCAGGACGTCTGGCTACGGCCGTTGCTCGAAGGCGAGATCCGTTCTGCGTTCGGCATGACCGAGCCCGACGTCGCATCGAGCGACGCCACCAACATCTCGCTGCGCATCGAGCGCGACGGCGACCACTACGTGCTCAACGGCCGCAAGTGGTGGACGTCGAACGCGTTCCACAAGCATTGCCAGATCCTGATCGTGATGGGCAAGACCGATCCGGACGCGTCGCCGCACCGGCAGCAGAGCCAGATCCTGGTGCCGGTCGGCACCCCAGGGCTGACGTTCAATCGCAACCTCAAGGTGTTCGGCTTCGTCGACAACGAGGGTCATGCCGAGACGATCTTCGACAACGTCCGCGTGCCCGCCTCGAACCTCATCGCCCAGGAGGGCGACGGATTCATGATCAGCCAGGCGCGGCTCGGACCGGGCCGCATCCATCACTGCATGCGCACGATCGGGGCGACGGAGCGGGCGCTCGAGTTGATGTGCCAGCGGGTGCTCGACCGCTCCACGTTCGGCAAGCGGATCGCCGACCGGTCGAACATCCAGGACTGGATCGCCGAGGCCCGCATCGAGATCGAGATGATCCGACTCCTCACGCTGAAGACGGCGTGGCTGATGGACACCGTCGGCAGCAAGGGCGCCCGCACCGAGATCGCGGCGATCAAGGTGGCGGCGCCGAACGTGGCGTTGAAGATCATCGACCGGGCGATCCAGGCCCACGGCGGCGGCGGCATCTGTCAGGACTTCCCGCTGGCCGAGATGTACGCGGGCATCCGCTCGCTGCGTCTGGCCGACGGCCCCGACGAGGTGCACAAGATGACGATCGCCCGCGCCGAGCTGCGCAAGTACGACCCGGCGTTCCGCACCGACGGCGTGAGCACGATCGCCCCCGGCGGCGGCCGCGGCTGACACAACCCCGTTCTCGTGAAGTTTCGGCGTGGTCTCAGGACGCCGAAACTTCACGAGATGGGTGAGTGGAATGCGCCATCGGCGGCCGGCGTCCAGGTTCGGGCATCGACGACGGTGCCGACCGGAATCGGTCCGTACACGTGCGGGAAGGTCTCCCCGGTGGCGTAGAGATCCTCGTCGACGACCGGTGCGTCGAGCGCAGCTTCGTCGATCGTCAACAACACGAGCTCGGCGACGTCGCCGTAGAACCGGTTGGCGGTCGCGGCGACCTGATGACGCCGCGAGCAGTGGATGAACCCCTCCTCGGCGAGCGTCACCCCGCGGGTGCTCATCGCGTACGTGCCGGTTGCCCGAGCGCTCTCCCAATCGTCCGGCAGGGCGATGTGGTAGAGCCCAGTCACGGGTTCACGTCGTCAGACGTTGACGGGGAGCTGCGAATCGATCCAGCGCTCGAGCGTCGGACCGGACTCGAAGCTGGTGATCAGCGCGTAGCGGGGGGCGGTGCCGTTGTGGACCACGACATGCCAGAGGCGCTGGGTGTCGACGACGAACCGGGCTCCCTTGCGGAGGCCGACGCGGATCTCGGTGCTCGGATCGGGGAGGCCGTCGGGGCCGCTGTCCATCAGCAGCATGTAGCTGTCGGGGTTGTCGGTCAGCTCGACCCACGACCGAACCACCCACCCCTCGTCGTCGGGGTTGAAGCGGTTGTTGTCGTCGCGGTGGATCGACCGGATCGCGGTCTCACGGTCCTGCGGTTCGAGCTTGATGATGCGCACCCGGCCGAAGTTCGCCCCGACGGCGTCGACGTAGGCCCGGACCGTGGGTGCCTTGTCCGCGTTGCTCGTCCACTCGGCGTCCTTGTCGGTCTTGCCCTTGTCCCAGAAACCTCGGCAGTCGAGCTCGCCGTCGGCGGAGGCGATCGGCGCGAAGTTGGTGTCGCCTCCGCTCTTCCAATCCATGTACTCGAGCGACTCCCACTCGGATTGGGGCACGTCGACGGGCATCGGCGCCAGCTCGACCACACCGGTCGGCGCCAGGACCGGCATGCGGACGTGCGGCGTGTCCAACGGGATCTGAACGCTCCAGTGTTCGAGCGTGGGCCAGAAGCTCATGGCGCCAAGTGTAGGAAGCGCGCCGGCTCCGCGGTGTGGCACCCAGCTGGTCAGTGGTCTCACCGGTGGTTCAGGTGGTGACCGGCGGCGTGGTGGTCGATGGCAGCTCGGAGACCAGCACGACCCCGGTTGGGATCTCGATCGTCTGACCGGCCTGGATGTCGTTGGCGTCGGTCAGCCCGTTCAACTCGACGATCGCCTGGACCGGGACCCCGAAGCTCTCGGCGATGAGCGACAGGAACTCGCCCCGCTTGACGGTGTAGAAGATCCGATCGGTCGAGATCGTCGTCGACGTCGTGATCGTCGTCGTGGTGGTCCGGATCGGCGGGAGGACCTCGTCGGCCGCGTCGCCGTCGTCCCCCCCGCACGCGCCGACGGCGACCACCAACACCAGCGCAGTCGCCGACAGGAGGAGTGGACGGTTCATGATGACGACCTCGGCCCATGACACTACGCGGCGGCGACCGCCATAACCTCGCCCACGATGGCCGAGCAGGTGATGTTCCCGGGCGCATTCGCACCCGATCGTCGCTACGACGTCGACTCCAACGGCATCCGCATCGCCGTCTACGAATGGGGCGACGGCGGCGACCCTCCGCTGCTCTTGGTGCACGGCGGCTTCGACTTCGCCCGCACGTTCGACGTGTTCGCCCCGAAGCTCGCGGCCCTCGGATGGCGGGTCGTGAGTTGGGATCATCGCGGTCACGGCGACAGCGAACACGCCGAGCTGTACTCGTGGGACGCCGACCTCCGCGATGCGGTCGCCGTGTTCGACCATGTCGCCGGCACCAGCGCGGTCCCGGTGATCGGCCACTCGAAGGGCGGGGCGCTGATGGCGCAACTCGCCGACGCCCACCCGTTCCGGTTCGCCTCGTTCGTCAACATCGACGGCATCCCCCACCGCCGGCCGATCCCCGACCTCGCCGAGCACGACCGCACCAAGATGCTGACCAGCGAGCTGTCGGGCTGGCTCGACCATCGCCGGTCCACCGCCACCGCCAAGCGCCGGCCGGGGACGCTCGACGAACTGGCGCGGCGCCGGGGCCGCATGAACCCCCGCCTGTCCCACGACTGGCTGCGGTACCTCGTCAGCGTCGGCGCTACGGAGTCCGACGACGGCTGGCGATGGAAGCTCGATCCGACGATGCGCATGGGTGGGTTCGGCCCATGGCGGCCGGAGTGGGCGCTGCTACGCCTGCCCGGACTGGCCGTGCCGTTCCTCGGCGTGCTCGTCGGCGAACAAGAGGACATGGGGTGGGGCACCCTGGCGCACCACGTCGAGCCCTTCCTGCCTGCCGGCGGGCGGCTCGAGATGCTCGACGGCATCGGACACTTCGCCCACATCGAACAGCCCGACCTGATGGTCGACATGGTCACCTCGCTGATCGGGGCACCGGGATGACCGCCGTGACCCGGCTGACCCACAATCGCGTGACGCTGGCGCTACATCACCTCCGTGACGGGGACGGGTGGCCGCTGCTGCTGCTCCACGGCCTCGGCGAGCGATCCCCCACGACCGCCCCCGACTGGACGGCGGGGTGGCCGGGTCCCGTCACCGCCCTCGATTTCACCGGTCACGGCCTCGCCACCGTGCCCCGCGGTGGCGGATACACCGCCGAGTTGCTGCTCGCCGACGCCGACACCGCACTCCAGCACCTCGGCACCGCGACGGTCGTCGGTCGCGGTCTGGGCGCCTACGTCGCGCTGCTGCTCGCCGGCGCTCGGGCGGGCGATGTGCTCGGGGCCGTGCTCGGCGACGGCCCGGGTCTCGCCGGCGGGCCGACCGAACCGACGTCGCAGGGCGTGTTCGTGCTGCCGTCGGCGGATTCGACGCCCGACCCGTACGCGCTCCTCGAGCTCGGACGCGACCTCCGGCCGCCCGACTACGCGACCGGCTTCGTCCATCTCGCGGTCCAGGGGTCACCGCTCGACGAACCGATCACCGTGTCGGCGGTCAACCGGCCGGCCTGGCTCCAGGCCGTCGCCGCCGAGCCGGGTGTGACCGCGGCGTCGATCCCGCAGGCGCTCGCGGTGTATGCGAGCTCACGGCGCGTTTGACGTCGCGCCGCACCGCAACGTCACTGTCGCAGCGTCACCAGCGGACGACGGCCGTCTCGCGTGCGTACTGATCGACCCGGTCGGCCGCCAGCCGGCCCGAGATGAGCACCATCGGCACGCCCAGGCCGGGACGCGTCGACGACCCGACGAACACCAGCCCCGGCACCCGCTGGTCGACGTTGTTCGGGCGGAACGGGCCGCTCTGGCGCATCGTGTGGGCGAGCGCGAACGGGGTGCCGCGCTCGAGACCCATGGCCTCCCAGTCGAGCGGGTCGTACACGCGCTCGACGACGACGTCGCTGGGGTAGCCGAACGCCGCGACACGGCGGCGCAGGTCGCCCGTGATTCGCTCGCGCTCCTTCGACCAGTCGATGCGCCCGTCGAGGTTCGGCATCGGCTCCAGCACGGAAAGTGACGTGCATCCATCGGGCGCAGTCGCCAACTCGGGCGCCGGGATCGTGACGAGGATCGACGGATCGCGCATGCGACGCCCCTGCTTGATCACGGCTCGCACCGAGTCGTCCCACTCGTTGCCGAAGTGCAGGTTGTGGTGGGCGGCGCCCTCTGGTCGCTGGCCCCTCACGCCGGCGACCCAGAGCAGGCACGACGGCGCGTAGCGGCCACGGCGGGCGACACGCGGCGCGTCCACACCGCCCAGCAGCGTGCGGTAGGCGACGGGCAGATCGGCGTTGCACACGACGGCGTCGGCCGCGACTCGGGTCGACCCGCCGATCTCGACGCCGTTGATGGAACCGGTCGCGCCGCGCAGCAACCGTGTGACGGGCGAGCGGTAGCGAATCGTCACACCGGCCTTCTGGACGGCGCCCGCGAGACTCTTGGCGATCGTGTGCATCCCACCGTCGGGCACGAACACGCCGTGCGTCTCGGTGTGGGTGACGACGGTCTGGATCCCGAGTGCCTGGCGGGGCGCGAGGCCCGCGTACAGCGACTGCGAACCGAAGACCCGCTGGAGACGCTCGTCGTCGAAGTACGAGGCCATGCGCTTGCCCATCCGGCCGAACCCGCCCCGACCGACGAGTGATCCGACCGCCCGCCACGACCGCAGCAGATCGAACGGCGAGTCGAAGTTGACGTCGACGAAGTTGGACATCTCGATCCGGCGCAGGCTCTCGAGCCAGTCGGCGAACCGTCCGAACGCCTCCGCGTCGCGCGGTCCGCTGAAGGCGCGGATCTCTTCGGTCATCGCCTCGCGACCGCGTCGGATGTACAGCGTCGAACCGTCGCCGAACACCGCGCGGTACATCGGGTCGACCGGGTGGAGGCGCACGAAGTCGGCGAGGTCGGCACCGGCGGCGGCGAACGTGGCGCTGAGCACCTCGGGCATCGTGAGCGCCGTCGGTCCGGTGTCGAGCTGGAACCCCGCCTCGGCGAGCACGCCCGCGCGCCCGCCAGGCGTCGAATCGCGCTCCAGCACGGTGACCTGGTGGCCGCGGTTGCTGAGGTGGGCGGCGGCCGAGAGCCCCCCGAGTCCGGCCCCTACGACGACGATTCGCACGTCATTCCCCCCACACACCCATCGTCAGGCCCCCCGACCACCCACGTCAGACACCACGTCCGCCCACGAAGTCGGCGAGCGCGATGAGCTCGGTCGTCGCGTCGCCGTCGAGCTCGATCTCGTCGAGCGCCGCCACGGCCTCGGCGGTGAGCGCCGAGATGTGGCGCTCGAGCGCGGCGAGCGCGCCGGAGTCGATGATCGCCTGCTGGATGTCGGCGACGTCGCTGTCGTCGAGGTCGGGCGCGCCGACGCGGTCGAGCACCGCCAGTTGCGATGGTGTCGCGGCGGCGACGGCCCGGGCGAGCAACGGTGTCGGCTTGCCCTCGCGGAGGTCGCCGCCGACCGGCTTGCCGGTGATCGATTCGTCGCCGAACGCGCCCATCACGTCGTCGCGCATCTGGAACGCGTCACCGAGTGGGAGGCCGTAGGCGCTGAGCCCGGCGAGGAGTGCGCAGCCACGGGCGGGCGCAGCCAGCACGGCGCCAAGGTGGAGCGGACGCTCGATCGTGTACTTGCCGCTCTTGTAGCGACAGATCCGCTCGGCGGTCGCCAGATCGCGCACGCGCCGGACCGAGCCGAGGATGTCGAGCAACTGCCCGGCGTTGAGCTCGGCGCGGAGATCGTTCCAGATCTTCCACGCCTCGGCCGGCGCACCGAGCATGAGCTGATCGGACCAGACGAACGCGAGGTCGCCGACGAGGATCGCGACTCCCTCGCCGAACCGACGCGACTCCGCCGCCCAGCCGGCGGCCGCGTGCTCGGCCGCATAGACGGCGTGCGTGGTCGGGACGCCACGGCGGCTGGAGGCGTCGTCCATGACGTCGTCGTGGAACAGCGCGAAGGCGTGCATCAGCTCGAGCGCCGCGCCGGCGTCGATGATGCGCTGGTCGCCCGGGTCGCCGCCCGCACCGACGAAACCCCAGTGGCAGAAGGCGGGCCGCAGACGTTTGCCACCCGACAGCACGAGCCGACGGACCTCGTCGACCGGACCACCGAGATCGGGGTCGAACGCCGACCATCGGGCGTGCTCGGCGGCGAGCACCGAATGGAGCCGCGCCTCGACCCGCGCCGCGATCGCCGAGAGGCTCGGTGGGGCGCTGGCGGGCACGCTTGGCGAGGCTATGCCCGATCGGGCGGCTTCTGTTCGCCCAATTCGGGTTCATTGTCGAGGTCGGCGATGACCTCGTCGATCTGCAGGCGGGCGGCGCCGATGCGATCGCGGCACAGGGCGATCAGCTGGGCGGCCCGCGCCACCCGATCGGCCAGCCGGTCGACGTCGACGTCGGATCCCTCGAGCTCACGCAGGATGCCGTCGAGCTCGTGCAGCGCCGCCGAGTAGCCGGGTTGCTCGTCGGTGCTCATCAGCTCGTCTCCTCCACTCGGCTCGTCACGGTCCCGTCCGCCACCGCGGTGTGGATGATTGCACCGGGCGGCACTTCGCTCACACTGCGAACGACACGGCCGTCGGCCGTTCGCGTGATCGACCAGCCGCGAGCCAGCAGGTTGACCGGGTCGAGCAGGCCCAGCCGTGCCTGGAGCGAGGCGAGGTGCCGATCCTCGGCGGCGAGCAGTTGGTGTGGCCGCCGGACGAGCCGGGTTGCGATGTCGTCGACGCGCGCCTGGGCGGCGGCGAGCGCGCGTGGTGCTCGCGTGCGGACTGTCTCGACGCGAACCGCGAGGCGTTCGTCGGCCCGCTCGACGGCATCGTGCGTGCGGCGGGCGATCCGATGGGCGCGGCCGGTGAGTTGCTCGGTGGCACTCCCGAGGTGACGCTGCGACAGCGCGCTGATCGCGCTCCACGATCGCTCGCTCGACTCCAGGTACGCACGAACGGCATCGACCAGTGCTGCCGCGCACGCCGTCGGTGTCTTGAACGCGGTGTGAGCGGCTTCGTCCGCAACGCTGCGGTCGACCTCGTGGCCGAGCCCGGTGAACACCGGAACACGAGCGGCCGCGATCGCTCGGGCGATCGGCTCGGCATCGAACGTGGCGAGCTCGTTGCGCGCACCACCGCCACGGATGACGACGATCGCGTCGAGGTCGCGTCCGCGCCGCCAGTGCGATGATCGCCCGGCTGATCCCCCGGGCGGCGGTCGGGCCCTGCACACGGACGTCGCACACGCGCAGGTGGAACCCGTAGCTGCTCCGCACGAGCTCGTTGTGGAAGTCGTGCCAGGCCGCGGTGTCGACGCTGCTGACGACGCCGACGTGGAGCGGGATCGGCGACACGACGGTGCGCTTGTTGGCGTCGAGCAGGCCTTCGGCGACCAGGCGGCGGATGGTCTCGTCGCGTTGGGCGGCGAGATCACCGAGGGTGAAGCGCGGATCGAGGTCGGCCATCTTGAGCCCGAGCTGGCCGGCCGGGGCATAGAAGTCGAGGTAGCCGAACACGCGCACCTTCATCCCGTCGGCCAGCCGGAGGCGATGCTTCTGCAGCATCGGCCGCAGCCGCATCCGGGCGTTGGCGAAGAACTGCACGTTGAGCACCGCCTTCACGCCTGCCGTGTCGTCGGCGAGACGGAAGTAGGCGTGCTGGTTGCGTTCGCTCCAACCCTGGATCTCGCCACGGACCCAGACCCCCTCGTTGAAGCCCCGCCGCAGCGACGCGTTGAGGGCGTCGGCCAGCTCGGCGACCGTGTACGTCGGGTTGGCCGGATCGTCGGCCGGCTCGTCCCCGAAGTCGAACGCGGGCTGGCTCATGAATCCGATTCTGCCCGGTAGCCGTGACGATGCCTCGCCGTCAAGCGCCGAGGACGTGCAGGTTGTCGGGCGCATCGCCGGGCTCGTCGTCGGATTCGTCGGACTCGCGGCCGATCTCGGCGAACAGTTGACCGTCGATGGGGAGGTTGCGCTCGCGTCGGACCGCGTCGAGCTGCTGGAGCGGCTTTTCGAGTTGCCGGCGCCGAGTGCCCACCAGATCGTCGAACGACCGGTCGAGCTGGTCGAAGCGGGTCTTCACCTTGTCGAGCGCCTCGTTGTACTTGAGCCACTGCTGTCCGAACTTGCCGATCAGGGCGAGGATCTGATCGCTGGTCTGCTCGACCATGAAGTTGTCGAACGCCTGGCGGATGACGCCGAGGAACGCGAACAACGTGAGCGGCGAGCACATCACCACCCGTTGCTCGAGTGCGTCGTCGAGCAGGGCCGGGTCGTGCTCGTGGATGAATCCCGTGAGCTGCTCGTTGGGGAGGAACAGCAGCACGTAGTCGACCGTGGCCCTGGCGCTGGCACGCGCGTAGTCGCGCTTGGCCAGCTCCTTCACGCGGAGGCGGACGTCGCGGAGGAACGCGGTGCGGTGGGCCTGACGCTCGGCATCCGTCGGCGCTTCGAGGTAGCGGAGGTACCCGGCCATCGGGAACTTGACGTCCATGTAGAGCTCGTGGCCCTTCGGGAGCGGGAACGTGAAGTCCGGGCGCCCGGTGCCGCCCTCGACCTGGGTCTGCTTGACGTAGTTGACGTTCTCGACGAACCCGGCCAGACGAAGGACGTCCTCGGCCATGCGCTCGCCCCACTGGCCACGAGCGGTCGGGCTGACGAGGGCCTCTCGGAGCGAGCGCGCCGACTCGCTGAGGTGCTCGGTGATCTCGGCGTGGGTACGCAGGGACTGGTCGACCTGGCCGAACTTCTGGGCGCTGGCCTCGCTCAGCGCCGCCACCATCGTGCCGAGGCGGCCCAGCTCGGAGCGCATCTCCTGGTGGACTTGGTCGAGGCGGGCGTCGATGACGTCCTTCTTGGACGACAGCTCGGCCGAGGCGTGCTCGCGCACCTGGACTGCGGTGGAGCCGAGCTGTTCACGCTGGAGAATGACCGCCTGCTCGAGCGCGGCGCGCACCGAGGCGTCGCGTTCGACGCCGGCGTGCGCCCGCATCTCGGCCAGCGCCGCATCGACCGCGGTCTGCACGGCCTGCGCCGGGTCGGCGGGCACGACGGTGCGGGCGGCGCGCCGCCGCGTGACCTCCACCGCGATCGCCGCCGAGGCGGCACCGACGGCCACCAGCAGGAGCAACACGGAAGAGATGTCCATGTGCCCCATGATGACCGCGGGGTATGACAGTCACCGCGGACCCCCCGACCTGTCTGCCTCAGATGAACCGACCGCCCGTCTGAAGCAGACAGTTCGCCGGGTTCAGCGGGTAGGGAGGTCGAGGCAGCGGTCGGCGAGGGTGCCGAGGGCGTAGGCCTCGTAGTCGACGCCGAAATCGGCGTACAGGTGGCGGCAACGCTCGCTCCAGGCGAGGGCATCCGGCGACGAGATCCGGTGGACGACCTGCGTGATGCCGCCCTCGTAGACCCGATACTCGGCCCACGTCCCGGGAAAGTCCTTCACGCACCCGACCTCGATCGACGGGATCCCACTGGCCGACATCCGCCGGACCCGGTGGCGGTGGGTATGTCCCGCCGTGTAGGCGACGATCGACCGCCGCCGCGCCGCCACCTCGTCGAGCGTGTCGCTCGGATCGGGGTGGATGCCGAAGTAGTTGGCACTCCGGCGCTCGTCGCGCGGATCGCCTGGCGTGTCGATCGGTGCCTGACCCGCGACCCACTGCTGGTGGTGCCCCATGACAAGTACCGGACGGTCGGCGATCGCACACTTGGCGTCCAGCCAATCGAGCTGTTCCGGCGTCAGGAACCCGGTCGCGCCCCCGGGAATGGCCGTGTCGAGCAGGGCGATGCTCACGCCCGGCAGATCGATCCAGCTGTCGCCCGCGTAGCTCGTCTGCCCACGGTACGAGTCGTGGTTGCCCCGCACGACGTGGAGCCGCTCACCGAACACGGCGCGGTAGCACGCCTCGAAGGCGGCGAACTCCTCGTCGGTGCCGTCGGTCGACAGGTCGCCCTTCACGACGACGGCAGCCGGCGCGACGGCCGCGATCTCGGCGACCGCGGCGTTGTTCATCGTCTCCGGGTACGGATCCTCGTCCCGCGTGACGCGCTGGATCGGACCATCGGTGCGTTCGTCGATCCGGCCCGCCTCGACCTCGCCGAAGTGGAGGTCGTTCACCGTCGCCACCCGGCACAACAACTCACCCGGCGGTCGCGGCATCGTGCGCACGTCCACGCCGCATAACACGTACCCGGTGTCGGGCGCGAGGTCGTCGAAGCGGTCGACCTGGATGCCGTCGTGGAACACCACGAGGTCGTCGGCGACGGTGGTGAGGTCCATGGCGAGACGTCAGAGGTAGGGCCGGTCGCGCCGCACCGGCGTCGGCACCGACCACCACCGGCCGCTGAAACGCCACGACGTACGCCGCTCCCGCCCGATCGCCTCCGGCGGCGCGGGGCGCGGCCACAGCACCTGGTAGGCGGCGGCGATGGCGGCTGCCTCCTCGTCGGTCGGCGTCGGCCGGATCAGGGACGCGGACACGACCTCGGGCACGTCATGCAGGCTACGCGTTGCCAGGGACGTCACGACAGTGCCAGGCGACGAACCGGCACGGGCGGTCTGCGAAGGCCGGCCCCGAGATCGAGTCCGAGAAAGTTGGAACCAATTCGGGCCGTGGGACGTCAGTAGGGATATGGGGACGTCCGCATGAACGGGCCGGCGACTCGGGCTCGCCGCCGCGATCGCAAGAGATCCGGCATCGCCGGTAATCGTCGAGGGAACGCGGACAATCCCGGAGTAGTGACCGAGGACTCGAGCGAACCTCGCCCGATGCCCCCGGTCGACCGCGACCTCCCCGACGGCATGGGGGACATGGTGGACACCGACGACCTCGACACGCCGACGGCGGCGATCAGGGCGCGAGCACGCGAGGCGCTCCTCGTCGCCTGCGACGGATGGCGGACGCGCCGCCGCTGCACCGCGCCCGACGGGACGCGGATCGTCCACCCCCACCCCGAGTGCCTGGCAGCCCAGTACCGCCACGAGCTGATCCTGTTGGAGAACGGCGTCTCCCGCTGATCCCCGGCGTCCAGCGCGTGCCGCTACGGCCGGCGCACGACGTAGCAGTTCGAGATCCGGTCCCAGATGTTCTGGTTGTGCTTGTTCCAGAGCGGCATGAACAGCACGATCCCGAGCGGGCGCCTGTCCGTTCTGTCCGGATTCGTGCACACACGCCCGCGCGTTCACCCGTTCTGTGCGGATTCGTGCACGCGATCGGACCCGGCCGCCGGACCCCCTGTCCGTTCAGTCCGGATTCGTGCACACCTGTCGGCGTGTCCGCCCGTTCTGTGCGGATTCAGGCACGCGGGTGAGCGGGGATCGGGTCAGAGGGGGACGTTGCCGTGCTTGCGGCGGGGGAGCTCTTCGCGCTTCGAGCGGAGCATCGCCAGGCCGGCGGCGATCTTGAGACGGGTGTCGGCAGGGTCGATCACGTCGTCGATGTAGCCCCGCTCGGCGGCGGCGTACGGATTGGCGTACTTCTCGCTGTACTCGGCGACGAGCTCGGCCCGCCGCGCCACGGGATCGGCGGCCTGCTGCAGCTCGCGGCGGTACACGATCTCGACCGCGCCCTGCGGTCCCATCACCGCCAGCTCCGCCGACGGCCACGCGGAACGCGAGATCGGCGCCGATCGACTTCGAGTTCATCACGACGTACGCGCCGCCGTACGCCTTGCGGGTGATGATCTGGATGCGCGGCACGGTCGACTCGCAGTACGCGTACAAGAGCTTGGCGCCGTGGCGGATGATGCCGCCGTACTCCTGATCGACACCCGGGAGAAAGCCCGGCACGTCGACGAACGTGATCAGCGGGATGTTGAACGCGTCGCACGTCCGGACGAACCGGGCGGCCTTCTCCGACGACTCGATGTCGAGCACCCCGGCGAGCACCATCGGCTGGTTGGCGACGACACCGACCGTACGACCGTCGACGCGCGCGAATCCGCACAGGATCGACTTCGCCCAGTGTGGGAAGTACTCGAAGAACTCGCCGTCGTCGACCACGGCGTTGATCACCTTGTGCATGTCGTACGGCAGGTTGGCGCTCGCCGGGAGCAGGTCTCGCAACTCAGGGCACAGCCGCTCGGGATCGTCACCGGTGTCGTCGACCGGCGGTTCCTCCATGTTGTTGGCCGGCAGGAACGACAGCAGGTAGCGGACGTCGTCGAGGCACGCCTTCTCGTCGGCCGCCACGAACGTGGCGACACCGGACTTGGAGGCGTGGCTCATCGCGCCGCCGAGCTCCTCGAGCGTCACCTCCTCCCCCGTCACCGTCTTCACGACGTCGGGGCCGGTGATGAACATGTGCGACGACTCGCGCACCATGAAGATGAAGTCGGTCATCGCCGGCGAGTACACGGCCCCGCCGGCGCACGGCCCGAGGATCACCGAGATCTGCGGCACCACCCCCGACGACTTCACGTTGCGGTGGAAGATCCCGCCGTAGCTGGCCAGGCTGACGACGCCCTCCTGGATGCGGGCGCCGGCGCCGTCGTTGAGCCCGACCACGGGTGCCCCGACCTTCAGCGCGAGGTCCATCATCTTGTGGATCTTCTCGGCGAACACCTCGCCGAGCGCCCCGCCGAACACCGTGAAGTCCTGCGAGAACAGGAACACCTTGCGCCCGGCGACGGTCCCCCATCCGGTGATCACCCCGTCGGTGTAGGGGCGATCCTCGAGGCCCGAGGCGTGGGCGCGGTGGCGGGCGAGCTGGTCGAGCTCGTGGAAGCTGCCGGGGTCGAGCAGGTAGTCGATGCGCTCGCGGGCGAGCATCTTGCCCTTGGCGTGCTGGCGTTCGATCGATCGGGGTGACCCGGCGCTCAGTGCCGCCTCGCGACGCTCCCGGAGATCGGCGAGCTTGTCGTCCATCGATGTCACTGACGCGACGCTACTTCGCCGGCTCCTCCAGCGCATTCGGCGCGGGCGCTCGCTCGGGGACCGCGCCGCGAGGCATCCGCCGGATGATGTCCCATGCCGCGACGAGCGCCACGGCGGCGCACACCACGACGGCCGGTTCGAGTGTCGAGCGGATCCGGTGCCCGCCGTAGAACACCGCGGCGACGACGAACACGGTGAAGGCCGGCATGGCGAACAGCCATCTCGACCGGCCGGGCAGCAGGAACCAGCCGACGATGGCGAGCGGAGCGAGGATCCACCAGCTCACGATGCCGGCCCACGCGGCCCAGCGCGGCCGCTCGTCGCCGACGTCGGATTGGAGGAGGGTGTCGATGCCGTACAGGTCGACGGTCCGCAGCACGCGGGCGGCGACGACCTTCGGGAGGTCGCCGAGATGGTCGGTGGCGTAGTCGAACGCCGCCTCGCGTTGGCGGGGGCCGCGCACGGTGGCGTCGACGTCGATGTCGTAGGTCGGGTGCTCGAACACGCACTCGATCGTCCAGCCACCCTTGTTGGGTCCGAAGAACGACGCGTCGCAGTACGAGCCGAGCAGCGTCGTGCCGTCGTTCGTCGACAGCAGCGCTGGCCGCTCGAAGCGGACGAGGTTGGGCACCACCCATGGCATCAGCACCGCGATCGCGGTCGCGACGAGCACTCCTCCGCCGACCATCCGTTGGCGGATCGACGCGACATCGGACGGTTCGGCATCGCCGGTCGGTCGCGGCACCATCAGGATCACCATCACGGCGAGGATCGGCACGAACAGGGCCAGCTCGCTGCGTGCCAGCGTCGCCAGCCCGCACAGGCCGCCGAGAACGACCATCGATCGCACGTCGCGGTGCTCGCCGACGAGCACGCGGTGGGCGCTCAGCAGCACCGCGCTGACACACAGCACGCTGACGCTCTCGGACATCACGAGGCCGTCGTTGATCCACAGGTTGGCGTATGCCGCGGCGATCGCGGCGGCGACGAT
The DNA here is from genome assembly GCA_963776935.1 of Ilumatobacteraceae bacterium. Lineage (GTDB taxonomy): Bacteria > Actinomycetota > Acidimicrobiia > Acidimicrobiales > Ilumatobacteraceae > JALOLG01. Next base: position 32,450 of record CAVZOP010000011.1, read on the forward strand.
GCCGACCCGCTCGCCGGCGACCGCTCGTCCGAGCAACCCGATCACGGCGATCGTGATCGTGCCGCAGATGACGGTGATCAGCCGCTGGTACGGAACCGGATCGCCCATCCAGCTCACCGGCGCCATCAGGACCGACGTCAACGGGCCGTGCTCGGCGGTCGGCAGATCGTTGAACACCTCACGGAAGAACCGACCCTCGGTGAGCTGCTTCGCCCACGCCGAGTAGTAGATCGAGTCGTTGAACAGCAGCTCCTGGTCCCACTTGTCGACGACGACGAGTCCCAGCCGCCAGACGAACCCGATCGCGACGACAACCGCCAGCCGCAGCCGAAACCCCGCCCAACTCCCCGTTCTGTCTGCCTCAGATTGCCCGAGAGCTCGTTCCGAGCAGACAGTTCGGGTGGGGTCAGGCACTCGGGGCGGCCTCGCCGACCGCGTCGACGAGCCGATACGTGACCGTGACGTCCACCCTGACCGTCTGCTCACCCGTGGCAACCGGCGTCGCCGCCTTGGCGCTGCGCATCTCGGCCATCATCATCGGGCGCGGCGTCCCGCCGGCGGTGCCCTCGACGATCGTCAGCACGTCGCCGACCGCGGCGCCGGCGGCGGTCGCCAGTTCGGTCGCGACCGCGTGAGCGTTGGCGATCGCGGCCTGCCTCGCCAGGGTCTGCATCGCGGCGGGGTCGGCGACGCCGAACGACACGCCACTGATCGTGAACGACGGCCCGCCCACGCCGGCGGCGGCGTCGACGACCGGCCCGGTGAGCGACACGTCGCGCACGACCACGCTGATGTCGTTCCCGCACTGGTAACCACGGTCGTTCGGCCACAGGTGCGGTCCGTTCGTACGCAGGTCGTTGTCGGTCACGCCGACGCCACGGACGGCATCGAGCACTGCCGACGTCAACTCGTTGGCCCGGCGCAACGCGTCCTGCGCATTCGCCGCCTGCACCTGCACACCGACATTGACGGTCGCGATGTCTGGCGCGGCGGTGACGGCACCCGCACCGACGACGGTGATGGTTCGCTTCATGCCCGGAAGTATGACCAACCTCGACCTGTCTGCTTCAGACGGCCCGTGGGCTCATCTGAGGCAGACAGTTCGGGGGTTAGGGGCGGGCGGCGACTTCGTGGACGGCGGCGACGATGTCGTCCTCGCTGACGAGGACGCACAACGCCGCATCGCCGAGCGGGATGAACGTGTCGCGGGCGGTGACGCGCTTCGCCGCGGAGACGTCGACATGATGATCGACGAGCGCGGCGAGCACGGCCTCGCCGACGCCGCCGCTGCGGCGGGTCTCGTCGACGACGACGACGCGCCCGACCTCGTTGGCGTGCTCGACGATCTGGTCGATCGGCAACGGCGCCAGCCACCGCATGTCGAGCACGCGGCAGGAGATCGCCGTCGGCGGCGAGCCGCTCGGCCGCACGCAGCGAGAGGTACAGCCCGTTCGCCCACGTCACGATCAACACGTCGCGTCCGTCGCGTGCCAGTCTCGCCTCGCCGATCGGCACGTGCGCTGCGGCCCACTCGTCGGGCGCCGCGTACGGCGCCGTCCAGCCGTCGTCACCAGCGGAGTGCAGGTCACGGGTGTGGTAGAGCGCGATCGGTTCGAGGAACACCGACACGTTGCCGTCGGCGAGCGCCGCCGCCGCGCACGTTCGCAACATCGGCGCCGCGTCGGCGGGATGGCCGGGGCAGGCGATCACGAGCCCGGGGATGTCGCGCAGCACGCCGACGGCGTTGTCGTTGTGGAAGTGGCCGCCGAAGCCCTTCTGGTAGGCGAGCCCGGCGACGCGCACGACCATCGGGTTGCGATAGCGGCCCTGCGAGAAGAACGACAGGCTGGCGGCCTCACCGCGCAACTGGTCCTCGGCGTTGTGGAGGTAGGCGAGGTACTGGATCTCGGGGATCGGGAGCAGGCCCGAAACGGCCGAGCCGAGCGCCAGCCCGAGGATCGACTGCTCGTCGAGCAGGCTGTCGAACACCCGCGCCGCGCCGGCACGCTTCTGCAGCCCGCGGGTCACCCCGTAGACGCCGCCCTTGGCGCCGACGTCCTCGCCGAACACGAGCACGTCGGGTCGCGCCACCAGCAGATCGCCGAGGGTGCGGTTGATCGTCTCGGCCAGGGTGAGTGGCCCCTCCGACTCCGGCAGCCGGCCGCCGAAGAACCCGGCACGCGCGTCGGCATCGGCCGCCATCCCGACGCGGTCGAGAACGGCATCGGGACAGCGCGGCGACAACGGTGCCATCACCGCCGCCGCGCTCGTCAACGTCGGCCCACCGATCATCGACGTGGCCAGCTCCCGAACGGCCGAACGCGTCGACAGCACCTGGGCGCACAGCTCGGCGGGCGTGCGCAACCCGGCGTTCACGATGAGGCGGGCCGTGCCGAGGATCGGGTCGCGCAGCTCGTCATCGCGGATCGACGTGATCGACCGGTAGCCGGATTCGACGTCGGTGCCGGCGTGGCCCATGAAGCGCACGGTGCGCAGGTGCAGCAACGCCGGGCGGCGGTTCGACCGCACCCACCCGGCCAGATCACGGGCGACGTCGTATGTGTCGGCGAGGTCGCTGCCGTCGGCGAACTCGTAGCGGAGCTCGGCGATGTCGCCGAACGCAGTCTCGATCCATCGCGACGGGGTCGGCACGCTGATGCCCCACCCGTTGTCCTCACACACGAACAGCAGCGGCAGCGGCAGACCTTGGTGGGCGGTGTACCTGGCGGCGTTGATCGCACCCTGCGACGTCGAGTGGTTGGCGCTGGCATCACCGAACGAGCAGATCGCCAGCGCATCGACAGGCCACGCCGTCGGGAGGCCGAGACGTTTCGCGCGGCCGATCGCGAACGCCACGCCGAGTGCCCTGGGTAGGTGCGACGCGATCGTCGACGTCTGGGGGATGACGGCGAGGTCGGGGTGGCCGAACACCTTGTGCCGGCCACCGGCGATCGGCTCGTCGGCGAGCGCCAGCATCCCGGCGAGCATGTCGCGAACGCCGTCGTGGCCCGGAACCTGTCGCGTCCGTGCCAGGTAGAAGCCGCCGGAGCGGTAGTGCAGCAGCGCCGGATCGGTGGGGCGCAGGGCGGCGGCGACGGCGGCATTGCCCTCGTGGCCGGCCGATCCGATCGTGTAGAAGCCGGCGCCCTGCTTGCGCAACCAGCGCGGCAGTGTGATCGACGTGGCGGCTGAGCAGCTGGGCCTCGAACAGCTCGAGTGCCATCGCCCCCGTCAGCGCCGATCGGGGACGGATCGGCTGCTCGCGGTCGCCGAGGTGCGGCGGGGCCTCGAGGGCGCCGATGTTGTCGAGCAGCGCCTGTTCGAGCCGATCCAGGTCGTCGACCTGCGAATCGTCGGGCGACGTCGGGCTGCTCACACGAACGTCCGAACCAATCGACTCATGCCGGCCCGCTCATACCAGCCAGGCCTCGCGGGTGATCGGCACGTGGAGCGACGGGCGAGCGTAGGCGAACGGTGCCAGCTCCGGTCCCGGCACATCGCCGCAGGCCAGGCCGGCGAGCGTGCGACCGAACCAGGCGGCGAACTTGAAGCCGTGCGCGGCACCGAGCCCGACGACCACCTGGGGGATGTCCGGCAACCGGTCGACGACGAAGTCGCGGTCGGACGTCATCGTGTACAGGCACGTCGTCGAGCGCGGACGACCGAACCGATCGCCGACGAGGCCGCGCATGAACGCACCGAGCCGCGACTCCATGTCCGGATCGGGGTCGAACGTGCGGGTGTTCGCGTCGACCTCGGACCCACCGCAGTCCTCGGCAGCCTTGACGGCCGACGTGTCGCCGTACACCGGGAAGCCGTAGTAGCACGGGTCGTCCATCCAGATCCACACCGGGAACCGGTCACGTGCGAACGGCGCAAGATCGGCGGTGGGGAAGTACGACACCTGCTCGCGCAACACGACGAGTGGCAACTGATGGTCGATCGGTGAGAGCAATGTGTTCGTCCATGCGTCGGCCGTGACGATCACGCTGCCGCAGCGCACCGCCCCGGCGTCGGTGACGACGTCGACCTCGCCACCCACCGGACGGATCGATCGCACCGCAGTGTTCGGACGCAGTTCGGCGCCGCGCTCGCGGGCGAGGCGCTGCAGGATCGCGGTGCCTCGACCGGCCGGAACGATGCCGGTTTCCGGCGAGTAGATCGCCATCACCGAGTCGTCGACGAGATCGCCGTCGGCGAACGCCGGCCACCTGCGACGCACTTCGACGCCGTCGATCCACTCGTACGGCACACCAACGGCGTCGAGGCTCGACGTGTACGACGACGGATCGATCGTGCCTCCTTCGGGGAACAGATCGACCCCGCCGGTGCGGGTGATGATCGACTCGCCGGACTCGCGCTCGACGTCGGCCCAGGCGTCGTACGCGTGTGCAGTGAGCTCGACGTACCCGGGCGTGTGATACGAGCGACGGATGATCCGGGAGTGGTCGTGCGAGGCGCCGCGCACATGGCCCAACTCGAACTGCTCGAACCCGATGACGTCGACACCTCGGCGCGCCAGCCAGTAGGCGGCTGCTGAGCCGAGCCCGCCGAGCCCGATCACCCCGACTGCACGACGCGCGCGGTCAGCCATCGTCGCGCCCGTCACCCTCGTCTGGCGGCTCGTCGTCGGACTCGGATCCCGTCGTCGCGGCCATCGATGCCTGGTACCACCGCGAGATGTCGGCGGACTCGTCCTCCATCGGCGCGAACCAGCCGCCCGTCCACGCGCGCGACGACATGCCGCGCTGGACGCTTTCGCAGATCGACCAGTCCTGGCGATTGACAATGTCCCACAGGTCGCCGGCATCGGACGGATCGAACGTCGCCCGTGCGATCTCGTCGGGGTGGAACAGCAGGTCGCAGACCACGCGCGTTTGGGCCGGTCCGCGCGGCTGCAGGTTGTACGCCGCCACGTGCTCGGCCGACAAGCTCAGCAGCAGGTTGGGGTACACCAGCTCGCCCTTGTGGCGATGGCGTTCGGCTTCGTCGAGCCCCGCGAACGGCTCCCGGTGCGACGTGCCGCTCGACGTGAACGTCCACGCACCCTCGCGCAACGGGATGCCGTCGACCCATCCCAACTCCGTACCGCCGCGGCGGAACGCGGGGACGAGGTCGCACAGCTCCGGGTGCACGGGAGCGCAGTGGTAGCACTCGTTGTAGTTCTCGGCGATGACCTTCCAGTTGCACGCGACGTCGTACGTGAACGTCGCGCCAGAGCGGAGCTCGGTCAGCGGGTAGCGCCGGACGCGGTCGACCATCGCGCCGAGCTTTTCGACCAGCGGGCGAGCGTGCGCGGGAGTGAGGTGGACGAACACGAATCCGCCCCAGGTGTCGACGCCGACGGAGTGGAGCGTGATCGGCTCCTCGTCGTCCATGGATGGCACCTCCATGAACGGGGTGCGGCGCAACGCGCCGTCGAGGCCGTAGGTCCACGAGTGGTACGGACAGCGGATCAGCGCACCGAACGAACCGGTGCTCGCACCACACGTGTCGACGAGCTCCGCCCCGCGATGGCGGCACACGTTGTAGTAGGCGCCGAGCTGTCCGTCGTCACCGCGGACCACGATCACCGACTCGCCCGCGACATCGGCGCGCACGAAATCACCGGCGGCGGGAACGTCGGACTCCCTCCCGACGACGACCCACTGGCGGGCGAAGATGCGCTCGCGCTCAGCCTGCCATGCCCCCTCGTCGACGTAGGCGGAGCGGGGAAGGGTCGGGACGAGCGCGCCGTTCACCGCTCACCGACGGCCGTCGGATGTCCACCGCGCACGGTCGTGCTGAGCGGGTTCGCGGGCGACGTGGGAGCCACGATGCAACGCTACTGTCCGGCGCACCGCGCGTGAGAGTGAGCGACAACGTGCGAGCGGCACGCCGAACCAGGACCCATCCATGACACAGCGCACTCCACGAGCCTGCCGGTGAAAGCGACCGACGTCTCGATCACCATGGCCGACGGCGTGCGGCTGGCGGCCACGTTGTACGTCCCAGATCGTGACGGCCCAGACGGTGAAGGTCCGTTCGCGGCACTGCTCGAGGCGTTGCCCTATCGCAAGGACGACCTCACCGCTTCGTACCGCGATTCATACGTGCGGTTCGCCGACGAGGCCGGGTTCGCGGTGTGCCGGCTCGATCTGCGCGGCACCGGATCGTCGGGTGGAACGGCGACCGACGAGTACCCGGATACCGAACGTTCCGACCTCCGCGCCGTGATCGAGTGGCTGGCGACACAGGTGTGGTCGAGCGGGCGGGTCGGGATGTTCGGGACGTCGTACTCCGGTTTCAACTCGCTGCACATGGCTGCCGAGGGTGTGCCCGAACTGGGCGCCGTCGTCGCCATGTACGCCACCGACGACCGCTACACCGACGACGTCCACTACCACGGGGGCGTGCTCCGCGGGATCGACCTGATCGACTACGTGCACTACATGGTTCCGATGAACGCACTCCCCCCGGTGCCGGCGCTGTGGGGCGAGGGCTGGGAGGACGAATGGCGGAGGCGCGTCGACGAGACGCCGGCGTGGATGCTCGACTGGCTGCGGGAGCAGACCGACTCGGCGATGTGGCGGCGCGGCTCGATCCGACTCGGACCCGGCGACGAGGGGTACGAGCGGATCACGTGCCCGACGATGCTGATCGCCGGGTGGGCCGACGGCTACCGCAACAACACGTTCCGCACGATCGAACGCCTCCTGGTGCCGTGGCGCCTGCTCGCCGGCCCGTGGAGCCACAAGGACCCCTCCAACGCCCGCCCCGGACCGAACATCGACTCCGACGCCGAGATCATCGCCTTCTTCGACGAGCACCTCCGTGACGGTCGACGAACGACAGAGCCGTCACCAGAGGGGTCGGCGCAGGTGTTCGTGCGTCGGCCGACCCATCCCGAACCCGACCTGGCGAGGTACGACGGCGTCTGGCGCGACGTCCCGCACTGGCCACCGCCCGGCCTGCGGTGGGTCGAGTACACACCGGTCACCGGCGACACGGTCGACACGGTCGACACGGCCGACTCGATCGACACCGTCGAGGCGCGTGGCGACGCCGGCGTAGCGGCGTGGATCTCGTGCGCCGGCGGTCTGCCGTGGGGTCAGCCCCTCGACCAACGCGGCGACGACGCCCGGTCGCTGAACTACGACTGGCCGATCACCGAGCCCGCCGAGATGCTGGGCGGCCCTTCGCTGTCTCTCCGGGTCATGTCGTCGGCGCCCATCGCCCACCTCGCGGTGCGGCTGTGCGACGTGTTCCCCGACGGCACGTCGGCGCTGATCACACGCGGGATCCTGAACCTGAGCCACGTCGGCTGCTGGCCGGTCGATCCCGCCGGCGAGGTCGGCCGCACGCCATCGCCGGTGACGCCGGATGCGTGGATCGACGCGACCCTCGAGCTCGAAGCGACGACGTGGACGATGACGCCCGGCCACACGTTGCGTCTGGCCATCGCCGGGAGCGACTGGCCGAACTGCTGGCCCCCACCGAGGCCGCTGATACTCGGGGTCGACCGTTCCTCGGTCGTGCTCCGCGTGCCCCACGTCGACGGACTCGCCGAATCGGCGCACGCATTCGCGCCCGGCAACGGTCCGTCGGCCGACGAGGCCGACGGTGTGGTGTGGAACGTCTCGCACGACGTGCTGGGGCGCGAGACGCGGGTCCGGACCCGTTACGGCGGCCACTACGAGGGTCTCCACGAGTCGGTGATCGACGACGTGTACGAGGGTGAGCTCGGCGTGTCGACCGTCGATCCCGGTCGGGCGTGGGCACGCGGCCGCACCTCGTTCACGATCAGCTGGCCGGAGGCGACCTGCTCGACCGTCGGCACCATCGACGTCCAGTCGAACGCCGAGACGATCCACGTCACCCTCCACATCACCGCCCTCCGCGACGACGAAGTGCTCGCCACCCGCGCCTGGCACGAATCCTTCCCCCGCACCTTCTGATACACCCCGATCCCCCGTTCTGTCTGCCTCAGACTGCCCGTCGGCTCATCTGAGGCAGACAGAACCGAAGGGGTGCCGCGGGTCAGGTGCGGGCGTGGCAGGCGACGTGGTGGCCGGGGTCGAGCTCGACGAGGTCGACGTCGATGCCGCGGCACGCCTGCTCGATGCCGAGCCGGGCGGCTTGACCACTCGCGACGAGCGGGCAGCGCGGGTGGAAGCGGCAACCAGACGGGATCCGGCTCGGGTCGGGGGTCTCGCCCGTGAGGATCTGCTGTTCCATCCGGTCCTTCTCGGGAACGACCGACAGCAACGCTCGTGTGTAGGGGTGCTGCGGATCGGACAGCACCTGCTCCGTCGATCCGATCTCGACGATCCGGCCCAGGTACATGACGGCGACGCGATCGGCGATGTTCCACGCCAGACCGAGGTCGTGGGTGACGGCGATGATCGAGATGCCGTGCTCGTCGACGAGCGAGCGCATCAGCGCCAGGATCTCACCCCGGATCGATGCGTCGAGCGAGGCGACCGGCTCATCGGCGAGCAGCAACCGCGGTCCGAGCGCCATCGCTCCGGCGATGAGCACGCGCTGGCGTTGCCCGCCCGACACCTCGTGGGGGTAGCGCTGCAGGTACCGCGCCGGGGGACGGAGACCGGCCCGCGACAGCGCCTCGGCCACGAGCGACGGTTCGTCGCCAGCGACCTTGTGGATGCGGATCCCCTCGGCGACGGCTTCGTAGATGGTGTGACGCGGATTCAGTGCGCCGGACGGGTCCTGGAAGATCATCTGGACCCGTCGCCGCATTGTTCGCAACGACTTGGCCCGCAGCGACACCGGTGAGCCGTCGAAGACGACCGTCCCCGCCGACGCCCGCTCGAGACCGAGGATCGAACGGATCAGCGTCGTCTTGCCACATCCCGACTCACCGACGAGGGCGAGCACCTCGCCGTGCCGGACGTCGAGATCGACACCGTCGACGGCGCGGACCAGCCCGCGGCTGGTCGAGAAGTTGACGTGCACGTTGCGCAGCACGAGCAGCGAGGCGGCCGACGCGTCATCGGAGGACGCGCCAACCGGCAACGTGTCGGACGGATGACCGGGCGTGATGTCAGCCATGGTGCGCTCGCACGTGAACGCACGCCGCCCGCCGCCCGCCGCCGGCCGGCATCAGCTGGACGTCCTCGGTGGAGCAGATGTCGATCGCCCGGTCACAGCGCGGGTGGAACGGGCAACCGGAGGGCAGATCGGTCGGATCGGGCGGATCGCCGCCGAGACCGGTCGGGTTCATCCGCGACGCGTCGTCGCCGATCGTCGGGAACGCCTGGGCGAGGCCGCGGCTGTAGGGATGCTGTGGATCGACGAACACCTCGCTGCTGAGACCCTCCTCGACGATGCGTCCCGCGTACATCACGGCGAGGCGCTGGCACGCGTAGGTGAGCACGGACAGGTCGTGGGTGATGAACAGCATCGCCAGCCCCTGGTCGCGCTGGAGTTCCGCGAGCAACGCCAGCACCTGGGCCTGCACCATCACGTCGAGCGCAGTCGTCGGCTCGTCGGCGATCAGGAGCTTCGGCTCGCACGCCAGTGCCAGGGCGATCAGCACCCGCTGGCGTTGTCCACCCGACAACTGGTGCGGGTACGCCCGCGCCCGCTGGGCCGGGATGCCGACCCGCTCGAGCAGCTCACCGACGCGCGCCTTGGCGCCCGAGCGCCCCTGCTTGGCGTGGACGAGGATCGCCTCCTCGATCTGGGCGCCGACGCGCTGCACCGGGTTGAGCGAGTGCAGCGCGCCCTGGAACACGATCGCCGCGCTCGTCCAACGCACTGCCCGCAGCCGTCCCGGCTTCATCGAGTAGACGTCCTCGCCCTCGAGGAGCACCTGCCCACCGACGCGCGTCCCCTTCGGCAGCAACCGCAGCACCGCGCTGGCGATCGTCGACTTGCCACAACCCGACTCGCCCGCCAGCCCGACGGTGTCGCCGGGTCCGATCGACATGTTCACCCCACGCACCGCCGGCACCGGACCGGCCTCGGACTGGTACGTCACGGTGAGGTCGCGGAGCTCGAGCACGGTGGTCGCGGTGCTGCTCGCGAGCGGTGCGCCGGGGTCGTTCATCGGTCACGCAACCGCGGGTCGAGGATCTCTTCGAGCGCCCGCCCGAACATCGTGAACGCCAGCACCACGGCGACGATGCCGAGGCCGGCGGGGAGGTAGTACCACCAGGCCTCCCGGTTGATCGCACCGGCGTGGAACGCCTCCTCGAGCGTCTTGCCCCACGACGCTTGGGTCGGGTCACCGAGACCGAGAAACGCGAGCGTGCTCTCGGTGAGGATCGAGATCGGCACCGCGAGCGTGGTGTTGGCGAGGATCAGCGGGGCGACGTTGGGGAGCACGTGTTTGTTGATGACGTGCGCCTGGCCTGCACCGAGGGCCCGCGCCCGGTCGACGTACAGCCGTTCCTTGACCGTGAGCACCTGGGCGCGTACGAGCCGCGCCGTCGAGGGCCACGACGTGACTCCGATCACGAAGATGATGTTCCACACCGAGCGCCCGAGCACGGCGGCGAGAACGATCGCCAGCGGCAGGAACGGGATCACGAGGAACCAGTCGGTGATGCGCATCAGGGTGGAATCGATCCACCCACCGAAGAACCCCGACACGATCCCGACCACCGAGCCGATGGCGATCGTGAGCAACGTCGCCATCAGGCCGACGAACAGGCTGATGCGCGAGCCCCAGACGAACTGGGCGGCGACGCTGCGCCCGAGGTTGTCGGTGCCGAGCGGGAAGTCGCGACTCGGATGGGCCCACGTCGGGTTGTCGACCGAGGCGACGGCGCTCAGTCCCGAGCGGTCGCTCAGCAGCGGGGCGAGCAACGCCATTGCCGCGAACAGGAACAGCACGACGAGCCCCGCCACCGCCAACCGGTCGCGACGGAAGCGGCGGGCGACGTCGGCGAGTGCCCGCCGTCGACGCGCCCACACGACTCGGCGCGGGGAGACGTCGGCGATCGTGTCGGTCATCACTGGTCCACCATGTCACCGACGCGAGCGACGAGGCGCCAGCCGAGGAGCGGCCACGAACGGCCTGCGTGGCCGGGGAACGCAATGACGGTCATCGGTCCGCCACCCGCGGGTCGAGGTAGCCGTAGAAGAGGTCGACGGCGAGGTTGGCGACGATGAGCGCGAGGCTGAACAACAGGAACAGGCCCTGCAGCACCGGGAAGTCGGGACCACGGATCGCCTCGAGCGTGGCTTGGCCGAGACCCGGCCAGGAGAAGATCGACTCGACCGCGATCGCGCCCGAGAGCACGAACCCGAAGTTGAGCGCCGACAGGCTGACGACCGGCAACAGGGCGTTCGGCACCGCGTGGTGGCGACGCACGTCGGCGTCGCGAAGACCCTTGGCGCGCCCGAGCTGGAGGTAGTCCTCGCGCACCGTGTCGAGCATCGACGACCGCATCACGATCGCGTACTCGCCGAGATAGGCGAGTGTGAGCGTGATCGCCGGGAGCGCCATGTGGTGGGCCTGGTCGAGCAGCAGGGCGAGCCCGGTGGCGGTGGAGCCAGGATCTTCCAGTCCGCCCGTGGGGAACACGTCGAATCGGACCGCCAGCCCGCCGAGCAGCAGCATCCCGAGCCAGAAGTCGGGCACCGAGTAGGTGAACATCGCGAACGTCGTCGACCCGACGTCGAACGCACTCCGGCGCCGCCAGCCGGCGTGGATCCCGAGCAGGATGCCGATCACCATCGCCGCCGTCGTGGCCGTCCCGACGAGCAGGATCGTCGGCCAGATCGCCTCGCGGATCTCGGTGGTGACGGGACGCCGGCTCAGCAGCGAGACGCCGAAGTTGCCCTGCGCGGTCTCGCGCACGTAGGCGCCGAACTGCTCGAGCTTCGATCCGTCGAGGTTGAACTTCTCGCGCAGCGACTGGATCTGCGACGGCGACAGGTTGCGGCCCCTGAACATGCTCGCGGTCGGGTCGTCGTTGACGATCCGGAACAGGAAGAAGTTGAACACGAGCACGAACACGAGCGTGCCGATGGCACCGGCGATCTTGCCGACGACGTATCGCGGTCGCACGGAGGACTACTCGCGATCGTCACGCGACGTGCGGTTCCGCACGACCAGGAGTACGCCGCCGCCGATCACGATGATGCCGGCGGCGATGATCGCGATCAGCACTCCCGTGCTCAGCCCGCCTCCGTCGCCGCCACCGCCTTCGGTCGGGGTCAGGTTGACGTACGTCGGCGACGAGTTGGTGAACAGCACCGGGCCGATCTCGGCGGGCTGTTGCAGCCAGCCCTCGAACCGGTCGGTGCGGTAGGCCTGGGTGTCGGCGTCCTCGTACAACACGATGTACGTGGACTCGTCGTAGAACAGTCGCAGCATCTCGTGCACGATGTCGATCCGCCTGTCGCGGTCGAGCTCGACCTTCTGCTGCTCGTAGAGCTCGTCGTACCGCGGATCGCACCAGTTGGCGTCGTTGTACCCGACCGACTCGATGTCGGTGGTCACCTGGTCGCACGTGAAGTACGACAGCATCGGATCGGGATCGACGAACGGTGTCCATCCCCACGAGAACAGGTCGTACTCGCCGGAGGCGATCACGTCGGTCAGCTGCGTATCGTCGAACACCGACACCTCGGTGCCGATCCCGACCTCGCCGAGGAAGCCGGTGATGAAATCGCGGATCGCCGGACCTTGCTCGGACTCGGAACGCTCGGCGTAGCGGAACACGAGCTCCTGTCCGCCGCCCGGCATCTCGCGGGTGCCGTCGCCATTCGTGTCGAGGTAGCCGCCCTCGTCGAGCAACCGCATCGCTTCTTCGGGGTCGTAGGTGTACTGCTCGTCCTCGGGGATGTCGGCCTTCCACACCGGGTCGGCCGACACCGACAGTCCCACGCCCCTCTCGCCGAGCCCGATCACGACGCGATCGAACATCACATCGCGGTCGATGGCGTGGGCGATGGCGTGGCGGACGTTGATGTCCTGCAACGCCGGATGGCCGTCACCGATGCCGCCGGCCATGCCGTTCATCGCCAGTTCGGTGAACCCGCCCTGGCGGCCTGCTACGGCTTCGATGTCCGGATCGTCCTGCAACTCTTCGAAGCTCGCCGAAGGGATCAGATGGGCGGCGTCGATCTCGCCCTCCTGCAACGCGGCGACCATCGCGTCCGGGTTCGTGAAGATGCGGAACACGACCTGGTCGATCGCCGGTTCGCCACCCCAATAGTTGGGGTTGGCGACCATCGTCCACGACTGACCGGCCTTCCACTCCTGCAACGTGAACGGTCCGGACCCGACGCCGTCGAGCGCGTCATAGGTGTCGATCTCGCCTTCCGACGGCTCCTCCCAGATGTGCCGCGGGACGATGTAGACGTCCATCGTCGGGAGCTTCGGGTCGGGCACCGAGCTCACGATCTGGACCGTCCGGTCGTCGATCGCGGTCGCGTCGAGGTTGACGGTGGTCGCCGAGTGGTTGATCCATTCCTGGTCGCGGGACGTGTTGATCGTCCACGCGATGTCATCCGCGGTGAGTGGTTCGCCGTCCGACCACGTCAGGCCTTCGCGCAGCGTGTAGGTGTAGGTCAGGCCGTCGTCGGACCCCTCCCACGACTCGGCGAGACCGGGGATCGTGGCGAAGTCGTCGGCCGCCTTGTCGGTGAGCGTCGCGTACTGGAGGTTCCACAGTTCGTACGACGACACGAGGTATCCGGCCGTGACGTTCGGGCTGTCGAGGTCTTGGAGCAGCCCGACCGTGAGCGTGATCCGTGATTCATCCTGCGCCGCCGCGTTCGGCACGATCACCAGCATCGAGGCGATACCGACCAGTAGGCCGGCACCGATCAGGCGCCTCGTCATGTGTCTCCCCCAGGGGTGGCAGGGCGCAGCAGCGCCGGAATCCGTCGTGGCGGGTCCCTTCCTATCACCGTTCGCGACCGGCTGGTTCGTTCCGGCGACGCAGACAGTTGTGCCGGACCACGTCGAAACACCGAACCACAAGGGCCACGAGCAAGGTTCATCGAGACGTCACGCGGCGGTCATCGAAGCGCCACGTCCGGTCAACGTCCGGCTCGTACGGTTGGTTCGCGACCCCTCGGTTCGGCGGCGGGGCCTCGTCGGGGGCCCTGCCGCTGCGTTCGACCCGCCCTACGCCATCGTCGCCGGCTGCGTCTCAGGCGCTCTGTTCGAAGCCTTCGAGCACCGCCAGCACGAGCGGGCCGAGACGGGGTAGGTCGTAGCCCCCCTCCTGCACGAACACGGTCGGGAGGTCGAGCGCGGCGAGCGCGGTCCCCGCCGCCGAGAAGCCGTCCGACGTGACGAGCAGCGGTGCGGCCGGATCATCGACGGCCGCATCCACGCCGAGCGACACCACCAGCGCGTCCGACCCATGGCGTCGCACGGCGTCGCACAGCCGGTCGAGCGCGGCCAGCCACGGTTCGTCGCCGGATCCCGGCGGGATCGGATCGTTGAGCGTCGCTCCCTCACCGTCACCGCCGCCGACCTCGTGGGCGTGACCGACGAGGTGTGGGAACCACCCGCTGGCGGGATCGACGTGGACGCTCGCGTACAGGACGTCGGCGCGCTCCCAGAAGATCTCCTGCGTGCCGTTCCCCTGGTGGGCGTCGACGTCGACGATGGCGACGCGTCCGACACCTCGGTCGCGCAGCCGCTGGGCGGCGGCGGCGGCATTGTTGAAGTAGCACGAACCGCCGAAGAAGGCGGGCCCCGCGTGGTGTCCCGGCGGGCGCACCGCCGCGTACGCCGCGCGCTCGACCGCCGAGCACGAGGTCGCTGGCGTGGACCGCGGCGTGGACCGCGGCACACGCGGCGTCGAACGTCCCCTCGCTGATCAGCGACATCGTGTCCATCGCGTACAGGCCGACCTCGGCCCGGATCGTCGCCGGCCGCCACCCCGCGACGTACCGCGCCGCGTAGCCCCCCGTTGCGAACAGGTACGGCACGACCTGCGGCTGCCCGGGGTCGTCGAGGTGGCCCTCGGCGACCCATGCCGGGTACGCGCGCGACATGAAGTCGACGAAGCCGGGCGCGTGGACGGCCGTGATCGGCTCGAGGCCGAGATCCGGTGCGTCGACGATCGTCGCGCCGGCGTCGCGGAGTTGCTCGTGGAGCGTGTCGCCGCGCACCGGCTCCTCGTCGCCGACCTCGCGCACGCCGAGCCAGTAGCCACCGTTCGGGGCGTGCCCGCGGTGGCGCGGTGTCCAGACGACGGGCATCGCGAGCACCACGGCCGGAAGCTACATCGATCGCGGGCTGGTCATAATCTGCGGCGCATGCCACCGCCGCCTCCACGTCAGCGCGCCCGGCAGCTCGGGCTGTCGTTCGGACCGCTGCCGACCGGTCCACTCGACGCCATCACCGACGTGCCCGGCGTGCGGGTCGGGCAGGTCACGGTCTGGCACGACGAGCCCGACGGCATCGCCCGCACCGGCGTCACGGCGATCGTCCCCGACGACCCCGGCGAGATGCACCGCCGCCCGATGGCGGCTGGCACGGCGGTGCTCAACGGCGCCGGGGAGCTGACCGGATCGATCGAGATCGTCGAGCACGGCATCGTGGCGACACCGATCGTGCTCACCGGGACACCTTCGGTCGGGCGTGCCTACGACGCGATCGTCGACGTGATGATCGAAGCCGGCGCCGACGAGGTCGTGATGCCGGTCGTCGGCGAGTGCGACGACACCTGGCTCGACGACCTCCGCCGCCGGTGGGTGACGGTCGACCATGTCCGGCAGGGCATCGCGATCGCCGCCGACGGTCCGGTGTCGGAGGGCGTCGTCGGCGCCGGGACCGGGATGGTGACGATGGGCCACAAGGGCGGTATCGGGACGGCGTCGCGGGTGCTCGACGGTCTCGGCACGATCGGGGTGATGTTGCTCTGCAACTTCGGTGGGACACGGCTCCTACGTCTCGGTGGGATGCCGGTCGGCGAGACGCTCGCCGACGAACGGGCGGTCGCGCCGACACTCGACGACACCTGGGGCAGCTGCATCGGCATCGTCGTCACCGACATCCCGCTCGACGCCCGCCAGCTCACCCGCGTCGCTCGCCGCGTCGGGCTCGGCCTGGCGCGCGTCGGCTCGGTCGCCCACAACGGGAGCGGCGACATCTTCTGCGCCGTGTCGACCACCAACCGGCTGCCGCGCAACACGTCCGGGCGGGTGTCGATCGAGCTCGTCGGCGACGGCTCGTTGAACGACATCTTCACCGCCGTCGTCGACGCGACAGAAGAGTCCGTCACCGACGCGCTGTTCGTGGCCGACACCGTCACCGGCATCGACGGCAACACCGCACCAGGCCTCCCCGTCGACCGTGTCCTGTCGCTGATCCGCGGCACCGCCTGAGCTCGACCACGATCGGCCTCGTCAGGAGACGATGGTGCGGGACTGCTCGCGCAGGTACTGCTGCAGGTAGTACGGGCCGCCGCCCGCCTTGCCGGCGGTGCCCGAGCGCTTCCAGCCGCCGAACGGTTGCACGCCCGGCCAGGCGCCGGTCGTGGCTCCGGCGGCGCGGTTGACGTAGACGACGCCGGCCTCGATGCGATCGAGGAAGCGGTCGATCTCGGAGCTGTCAGTGGCGAACAGCCCGGCGGTCAGCCCGAACGGCACGGCGTTGGCCCGTTCGAGCGCCTCGTCGAGCGAGGCGACGGAGCGCACGGCGATGAGCGGAACGAACAGCTCGGTGTCCCAGATCATCGAGTCGTCGGGTACCCGGACGACGGTGGGCGCGAGGAAGTTGCCACGGGCGAGGTCGCCATCGGTGAGGCGGGTCCCGCCGCACAGCACCTCGCCCGTCAGCCTGGCGTCGGCGACGACCTGCTCATAGCGCTCGACCGCGGCCTCGTCGACGACCGGTGAGAGGAACCCGTCGCGCTCGAGCGGACCGGCCAGCGGGATCGCCGCGGCGCGGGCGACGAGCCGATCGCAGAACTCGTCGACGAGCGACTCGTGGACGAAAACCCGCGAGGCGGCCGAGCACTTCTGGCCTCCGAACCCGAATGCTGATCGGGCCGTGCCCTCGACCGCCAGCGCGAGGTCGGCCGTCGAGGCGACGATCACCGGGTTCTTGCCACCCATCTCGCAGATCGCGGGGCGCGGGTGGGACGCCGAGAAGGCGTGGATGATCGACATCCCGACGCCACTCGACCCGGTGAACGTGAGCCCGCCGAGACGGTTGTCGCCGACCAGCGCCGCGCCGGCCTGGTCGCCCGCTCCGGTCACGAGGTTGACGGCGCCACGCGGCACACCGCCGTCGACGAACGCGTCGTAGATCAGGTGGCCGCACAACGAGCCGATCTCGGACGGCTTGATCACGACCGTGTTGCCGGCTACCAGCGCGGCCCCCGCCGGCCCGGCCACGAGCGCGGCCGGGTAGTTGAACGGCGCGATCACGCCCCAGACCCCGTACGGACGCATCACGTCGCTCGTCGCCTCGGCCTCGCTGAACCGCTGCATCGGCACGTCGAAGCCGTCGTGCTCGACCATCGCGTGCGTGTAGTAGCGGATCAGATCGGCCGCTTCTTCGACCTCGCCGAGTGCCTCGAGGCGGTTCTTGCCGTTCTCCCACGCCATGTGCGCGGCGTGCTCGACGCTGCGCTCGGAGATCAGGTCGGCGACGCGATCGAGGATCGCCACCCGGTCCCGCCAGTGTGTGGTCGACCACGAGTCGAACGCCTCGGCGGCGGCGGTCACGGCATCGTCGACGTCGGCGGCCGCGGCTTCGGCGAACACCCCGACGACCACCTCGCGGTCGATCGGCGAGCGGGTGGCGAACGTGTCGTCACACACGCTCTCGTCCATCCCGATGCGGAGCGGGTGGAACGCCCCGAGCCCGTACCGCGCGGTTTCGACGGCGGCGTCGTACGACGCCTGCAACTCGTCGTCGTCCGCGGAAAGCGTTGCGTAGGTGACACGGAAAGCGACCATGGGGCGGCAGTTTCGCACGATCGCGACGGATACCCTGGTCGAAGCGCTCCGTCCAGGTGACACTGTGGAACAGCTGTGCCAGAATGACGGTCAGCTCGGCAGCGCTGCGCCAACCACACTCGGAGACGCGCCCCCGAGATTTCCCAATGACTGCAGGGAGTTCAGGATGACCTCGATCACCAGCGACGACCTCGCGACGCTCGCCGAGCCGCGGATCGTCACCGAGTTGCCCGGCCCCGCCGCCCGTGCGGTCATCGAACGCGACGAACGCGTCACGAGTCCGTCGCTGACGCGGGTGTACCCGCTCGTGGTCCGGCGCGGCGCCGGCTGCATCATCGAAGACGTCGACGGCAACCGATTCCTCGACTTCAACGCCGGCATCGCGGTGACGGCCGCCGGGCACGCCCATCCGAGCGTGAACGCCGCCATCCACGCCCAGGTCGACGACGTCCTCCACTACTGCTCCAGCGACTTCTACCTGCCTGCCTACGCCGACATCTGCGAGCGGCTCGCCGCCAGCGCGCCGATGCAGCCGGCGAGGGTGTTCCTGGCCAACTCAGGAACGGAAGCCGTCGAAGGCGCGATCAAGCTGGCTCGCCACTCCACCGGGCGGCCGAACGTGATCGCGTTCTTCGGCGGCTTCCACGGCCGCTCGCTCGGCAGCCTCTCGCTCACCGCGTCGAAGTCGCGCCAGCGCGGCGGGTTCGGCGCCATGTTGGGCGGCAGCTTCCACGCCCCGTACGCCGGCCAGGCCGAGGTCGACGGCGCCGCCTACATCGAAGAGGTCCTGTTCAAGCGGCTCACCGAGCCCAACGACGTGGCGGCGATCTTCGTCGAGCCGATCCAGGGTGAGGGTGGCTACATCGTCCCGCCGCCGGGCTGGCTCGGCGAGCTGCGGGAGCTGTGCGACCGGCACGGGATCCTGCTCGTGATGGACGAGGTACAGAGCGGCATCGGTCGCACCGGGAAGATGTGGGCGTGCGAGCACGAAGGCGTGGTGCCGGACGTGATCTGCGCCGGCAAGGGTCTGGCGAGTGGGCTGCCGCTGTCGGCGCTGATCGCCAGGGCCGACATCATGGACTGGCCACCCGGGCGGCACGGCTCGACGTTCGGCGGCAATCCGGTCGCGTGCGCGGCCGCCGTCGCCACCTTCGACCTGGTCGAGGGCGGGCTGGCCGCCAACGCGGCCGCTGTCGGCGCCCACCTCCTCACCGGCCTCCGCGCCATGCAGACCACACACCCGGTGATCACCGACGTGCGCGGCCGGGGCTTGATGCTCGGCATCGACACGCCCGACCACGACACGGCCGAGGCACTCCAGTACGCATGCTTCGAGCGCGGGCTGCTCGTGCTGACCTGTGGTGAGCGGGCGATCCGCATGGCGCCGCCGCTGGTGGTGACGATCGAGCAGGCCGACGCGGCCCTCGCGATCCTCGCCGACGCGTGCGAATCTGTGTCATGAGTGTTCCCACCACCGAGGCGTTGAGCGCCCACGTCGACCGCATCCTGGACGCGTGCGGGGCGAAGATCACCGACGGCGACCAGTCAGGCCCGCACGCCGATCACCGGTGGGTCGCTCGGCCCGGCCGGATCGGCCGGCGACGTCGCCGGCGCGGTGGACAAGGCGATGACGGCGTTCGAGACGTGGCGCGAAACACCGGGGCCCGTACGCGGAGCGACGGTGCGGCGGCTCGGTGAGCTCCTGCGCGAGCACAAGACCGAGCTCGGCGAGCTGGTGTCGATCGAGACCGGCAAGATCCGCTCGGAGGGCCTCGGCGAGGTCCAGGAGATGATCGACATCTGCGACTTCGCGGTCGGCATCTCACGCCAGCTGCACGGTCTCACGATCGCCAGCGAGCGTCCCGGCCACCGGCTGATGGAGTCGTGGCACCCGATGGGTCCGGTCGCCGTCATCACGGCGTTCAACTTTCCCGTCGCGGTGTGGTCGTGGAACGCCGCCCTGGCGCTCGTGTGCGGCGATCCGGTGATCTGGAAGCCGAGCGACAAGACCCCGCTCACGGCGGTCGCGTGCGGCGCCTTGTTCGAGCGGGCCGCCGCCGAGACCGACGCGCCCCAGCACCTCAACCAGGTGTTGCTCGGCGGTGCCGAGGTCGGTGCCGCACTCGTCGCCCACGAGGCGGTGCCGATCGTGTCCGCCACCGGCTCCACCGCGATGGGGCGCCGGGTGGCGCCGGTCGTGGCCGGTCGCTTCGCCCGATCGATCCTCGAGCTGGGCGGCAACAACGCGGCGATCATCGCCCCGTCCGCCGATCTCGACCTGGCGCTGCGCGGCATCGTGTTCTCGGCCGCGGGCACGGCGGGCCAGCGCTGCACGTCGCTGCGCCGCCTGATCGTCCACCGCTCGATCCACGACCAGCTCGTCGAGCGCATCGGTCGCGCCTACGCCTCGCTGCCGATCGGCGATCCGCTCGCCGACGGCACGCTGGTCGGGCCCGCTGATCGACGCCGCGTCGTACGACCGCATGCAGGCCGCGCTGGCGACCGCCGGCGACGACGGTGGCAAGGTCGTGGCGGGCGGCGAGCGTGCCCTCGCCGACGAAGCCGCCGAGGCGTACTACGCCCGTCCCGCCATCGTGGCGATGCCGGCGCAGACCGACATCGTCCGCACCGAGACGTTCGCACCGATCCTCTACGCGCTCGCCTACGACGACCTCGACGAGGCGGTCGCCCTCCACAACGGCGTGCCGCAGGGTCTGGCGTCGAGCATCTTCACCACCGATCTGCGCGAGGCCGAGCGGTTCATGGGCCCCGCAGGGAGCGACTGCGGCATCGCCAACGTCAACATCGGACCGTCGGGCGCCGAGATCGGCGGCGCCTTCGGTGGCGAGAAGGAGACTGGCGGCGGCCGCGAGTCCGGATCCGACGCCTGGAAGGCCTACATGCGCCGGGCGACGAACACCGTGAACTACTCGAGCGCCCTCCCCCTCGCCCAAGGCGTCCAATTCGACATCGACACCTGACCACCCCACCGTTCTGTCTGCCCCATCCGAAGCGAGCGCTCATCTGAGGCAGACAGAACGGTGGGGGTGGGGCAGACTGGGGTGGGTGAGCTCGACATGACGTTGCCGTTGGACCCGCCGATCAAGCCGATGCTGGCGAAGCTCGCGCGCGCGATCCCGCCCGGCGACGGGTGGCTGTACGAGCCGAAGTGGGATGGCTTCCGGTGCATCGTGTTCCGCGACGGCGACGACATCCAGCTCGCCAGCCGCAACGAGAAGCCGTTCAACCGTTACTTCCCCGAGCTCCTCGAGCCGCTCCTCGAGCGACTGCCCGACCGGTGCATCGTCGACGGTGAGATCGTGGTGCCCGACCGCGATGGCCGCGGCCTGAACTTCGACGCGTTGCTGCAGCGGATCCATCCCGCCGCGTCGCGCGTCCGAATGCTGGCGGTGGAGACGCCGTCGTCGTTCGTGGCGTTCGACCTGCTGGCCCTCGGCGACCGGGCGTTGCTCGACTCGACGTTGCGCGAGCGGCGAAAGCTCCTCGAGACGGAGCTGCGCTATGGCGCTCCCGTGTTCCTCACACCGTCGAGCACCGACCGAGCCGTCGCCGAGTCGTGGTTCTCGACGTTCGAGGGGGCCGGGCTCGACGGCGTCGTCGCCAAGCGCCTCGACGACGTCTACACGCCCGACAAGCGCACGATGGTGAAGGTCAAGCACGAACGCACCGCCGACTGCGCGGTGGCCGGCTACCGCATCCACAAGGACGGCAAGGGGGTCGGCTCGCTGCTGCTCGGCCTCCACGACGCCGACGGTCGCCTGCACCACGTCGGCGTCGCCGCGGCGTTCACCGTCGCGTTCCGCAGCGAGCTCCTCGACGAGCTCGAGCCGCTCACCCACGACGCCCTCGACGGTCATCCGTGGCGCGACTGGGCCGAGATCGAGGCACACGCGGACGGCCGGATGCCCGGCGGGGGCAGCCGCTGGAACGCCGGCAAGGACCTGTCGTGGGTGCCGATCCGCGTCGAACGGGTCGCCGAGGTGACGTTCGGCCAGCTCGAGGCGGGCCGCTTCCGCCACGGCGTCCAGTTCCAGCGCTGGCGCCCGGACCGCACGCCGGAGAGCTGTGGCTACGACCAGCTCGACGTCGCCACGCCGGTCCGTTTCGAGGAGTTGCTGGCGACCTGACGACCGGTGAGCTCGGTCAACCGCCGGGGGCCGACGTCGGCGTCGTGTCGCCGACGGCCGGCACCGACGTTGCGGTCGCCACGGTCGTGGTCGAAGCGTTGGGGTCGACCAACACCGTCACGACCGGCGCCGAGCCGGGTCGTGCCGCCCTCGTCGTCGGCGAGCGACCTCGAAGCTGCTCGTGGCGCCCGTGAGCGCGCCGGTGGCCGTCACCACGCTGAGCTGAACCGTCCACGTTCCGGAGTCGTCGAGCGGGATGCCGTCGGACGCCCGCAGCAACGCGGCGCCGATACCGGTGAGGTTCGGGATCGACTGCTCGACCGGCGGCGCTGACGAGCCGACCGGCGGAACGAACAGCAGCACGAGGTTCGAGATCTGCTCGGGGGCCATGACCTCGACCCGGATCCCGTTGCGACCGACGCTGCGCCGGGTGTGACCTTGACGTTGATGTCGATCCCGGTGGTCTCGTCGACGAACGGCACGGTCACCGGGTAGGTGGCGTTGTCGGTCTCGACGATCCGCGGCGGCGTCAGGGCGAGCAGCCAGCCGCTGAGCATCAACACCACGACCCCGATCGCCGCCTCGGCGCTGAACGCCCGGCGGAAGCGGTCGGCGAGCGGGACGGTCATCTCCTGCGCTCTGGCGAGACGCGCCGACACCATCTGGCGGGCGGTGACCGCCACGAAGACCATCGCCGCCACGGCGACCGCCTTCAGCAACAACACCCGTCCGTGGCTGCTGCTGAACAGCGAGCCGCCGTCGAGACGGATGAGCTGGATGACGCCGGTGATGATGGTGCCGAGGATCGCCGGCAGCGAGATGCGGCTGAAGCCGCGCACCGCCTGCACGAGGTCGTCGTCGCCAGGACCCGCCAGCACGACGCGGGCGACGAGCGCCACCCCGCCGACCCACACCCCGGCGGCGAGCGCGTGGCCGATGCTGGCGAGCACGCCGATCAGCGGCAGGTCGCCCCCCGTCCGGCTCAGCCCGACGGCCACGATGGCGAGCAAGGGGATGCCGAACGCCGGCAGCTGTGTCGTCGGGTCGATGACGCGCTCCGGACGCATGACGACCCAGCCGGTGGCGATCACGAGGACCAGCCGGGCGATCGCCGCCCGGCCCGGCCAACCGGCATCGGCGAGGTCGAACCACGCCGACGGGTTCAGCGACGCACCGAGCGAGCGACCGGTCTCGTCGGCGGTGAAGGCGACGAGGAACAGCACCGTGCCGACCAGTGCCAGCGCCCACATCGAGCGCAGGAACCGGACCGTGATCACGTACTCGGGGCCCTCGGGCCAGGCGACTCCGATCAGCACGAGGGCGCCGAAGATGACCAGGATGCCGAGCGTCGACAGCACCCGGCCCAGCCACTCGGCCCCGCCGGTGCTGCCCTTGTCGTCGCTGGCGGTCGTCGTGGGAGCCGCGGCGAGGGTAGGGGTCGGCGCCGTCATCCGCGGCCGGCTCGGTCTCGGTCGGTGCCGGGTCGTTCTGCACGGAGAACGCGAATCGGCCGTCGGTGATCGGGTTGATCGAGCTCGTCGCGCAGGGACCACGCCACGGTGCAACCGCCGCGCGGCAGCGGGGTGAGGATCTCGACCGTCACGACGCGCTCGTCGTCGTCGCTGAGCTGCGGGACGCCAGTGTTCTGGGGTTGGGTGTCGCACGAGACGGCGGCGGTGAGCGCGTCGTCGGCGCCGAGCTCGCGGGTGAACGTGAACACGAGCTCGCGCCGGCGACGCGCCAAGGGTGTCGCCGTCGGCGGGCGAGACGCTGCTCAGCGAGTTCGCGACCTCCTCCTGGGCGGCGGCCGTCAACGGGGCGGCGACCGCGAACGCGATGGCCGCCGCACAAGCGAGCAGCAACCGCGCCGGAACATCGGTTCGGACCTTCACCGCCGAACACGGTAGCCAGGGGCGGGTCCACCATTCCGCCATCGGCGACGTGACGGCCCGGCGGACCCGGGCCAGCGCCGACACACCCCCTGGGTAGGCTCGGCACCGATGGCCACCCAGTCGCTGTATCGCCGCTATCGGCCACGTCGCTTCAGCGAGCTCAAGGGGCAGGATCACGTCGTGCGCGGCGCTGCGCGACGCGGTCGCCAGTGGACGCGAAGGCCAGGCGTACCTGTTCTCCGGACCGCGCGGCACCGGCAAGACGTCGTCGGCGCGCATCCTCGCCAAGGTGCTCAACTGCGAGCGACCGGTCGACGGCGAGCCGTGCTGCGAGTGCGAGTCGTGCCTCGCCGTCGAGCGCGGGGTCAGCTACGACGTCCACGAGCTCGACGCGGCGAGCAACAACGGGGTCGACGCGATCCGCGACCTCATCGAGAAGTCGGCACTCGGCACACCCGGGCGGCACAGGGTGTACATCCTCGACGAGGTGCACATGCTCTCGCGGGCGGCCGAGGCGGCGCTGCTGAAGACGCTCGAGGAGCCACCGCCGCACGTCGTGTTCGTGCTCGCCACCACCGACCCGCAGAAGATGAGCGAGACGATCCGCAGCCGCACCCAGCACCTGCAGTTCCACCTCCTGCCGGCCGACACACTCGCCGAGCACGTGCGGTGGGTCGCCGCCGATGCCGGGCTCGAGCTCACCGACGCGGCGATCGAGGCCGTGCTCACCCAGGGCGGCGGGTCGGCGCGCGACACCTTGTCGGCGCTGGAGCTGATGGCCTCCACGGGCGGCGATGTGTCCGACGTGATCGACCTCGACGAGTTCGTCCAGGCGATGATCGACCACGATCCGGGCCGCGTGCTCACCGCCATGGCGCACGCCGTCGGTCTCGGCCGCGATCCCCGCACGCTCACCGAGGAGCTGGTCCGGCACCTCCGCAACGGGTTCCTGTCGCTGATGGCACCCGAGCTCGTACAGCTCCCCCAGCACCGAGTCGACCAGGTCGCGGCGCAGTCACAGCAACTCGGTGCGGCGGCGCTGGTGCGGGCGATCGAGACGTTGGGATCGGCACTGGTCGAGATGCGGCACGCACCCGACCCACGGATCCTGGTCGAAGTCGCCCTCGTGCAGCTCACCCACGAAGATGCGTCCGGCGATCTGGGCGCGCTCACGGCCCGGCTCGAACGGCTCGAGCAAGCGGTCAGGGCCGGCGGCGGTGCGCCGGCCTCCGGTCAGTCACCTGCCGCCGCCCCGGTCGATCCAGGCACGGGCCGGGCGGTACTCGGCGGGCGGGCACAGCGCCCCGCGTCGGCGCAGCCGGCGCCGGCGCCGAGCGGTCCGACGGCTGCACCGACCACGGCATCGGCAGCGCCGGAATCCACCGGATCCGGCTCGCCCGCCACGACGGTTCCCGACGCGTGGGAGGCCACCGTGAAAGCGGGTCTCAAGCCGTTCGTCCGGGCGCTGTACTCGGCGGGGTCGTTCACCGGGAACGACGGGGCGACCTGGCACTTCAGCGTCCCCAACGCCGCCCACGGCAAGAAGTGCGCCGAGCACCGCGCCGACGTCGAGGCGGCGCTGTCGGCGGCGGTGGGGTCACCCATCACGATCGTGATCGGTGAGGGGGCCAACGACGATCCCGATCACCCACCGTCGCGCAGCGTCACGCCTCCGGTCGCCGCGTCGGCGTCGCCAGGCGCGGCCGCCGGTTCGGTGCCGTCACCGGCGGCCGGCGGCGCGTCAGCCGATGCGCCGAGCTCGGCAGCCGCCGACGACGAGCCGTTCGATCCCGACGAGCTGACCGACGCCCCACCCGAGTCCGTGCTCACGCCGATCGACCGGCTGGCGCAGGCGTTCCCGGGTTCCGAGCTCGTCGCCGACGACCGCGACTGATCGACGGAGCGCACTCTCGCCATGGCATCGACGACCTACACCCAGCCCGTCCAAACCCTGATCGACGAGCTCGGCAAGCTGCCGGGCATCGGCCCCAAGTCGGCGCAACGGATCGCGTTCCACCTGTTGAAGCTGCCCGCCGACGACGCCAACCGGCTGGGCGACGCGATCCGCGAGGCCAAGGAGAAGGTGCGCTTCTGCGACATCTGCTTCAACGTCGCCGAGGGGGCGCTGTGCCCGATCTGCGCCGACGACCGGCGCGACGGCACCGTGCTCTGTGTCGTCGAGGAGTCGCGCGACATCGTCGCCATCGAGAAGACCGGCGAGTTCCGCGGGCGATACCACGTGTTGCTCGGGGCGATGAGCCCGCTCGAAGGCATCGGCCCCGATCAGCTGAAGATCCGCGAGCTGCTCACGCGGCTCGGGCCCGAGCAGATCGAGGAGGTGATCGTGTGCACCAACCCCAACACCGAGGGCGAGGTGACGGCGATGTACCTCGCCCGATTGCTCAAGCCGATCGGCGTGCGTGTCACCCGTATCGCCAGCGGACTGCCCGTGGGTGGCGACCTCGAGTACGCCGACGAGCTCACGCTCGGCCGGGCGATCGAGGGCCGCCGCGTCCTCGACGGCTGACCCAATCAGTCGCTCGATCTGAGCCGAGGCGCGTGATCGGATCTGCCGCGATCTGAGCCGGGACGCGGCTGGGGCACCATCTCGGCGAGTTGGTAGCGGGCGGACGGGCCAACTCGATTCGATGGTGCCCCAGACTGTGTGCCAGCGCTCTCAGGGGGTATGTGAAACGAGAACACCAGCAGATTCAGTTGTTGCGATTACATTACGAAAGATACGGATCGCTGTCAAGCGTTCGCAACCTTGTGACGAGAAACGACGAAATCGCTACGTTCAGCGTCGCCTAAACCTCACAATGCGCGAACTACGATGGCGTCGCCCTGTCCGCCACCGCCGCACAATGCCGCCGCTCCGACGCCGCCACCGCGCCGCTTGAGCTCGTGCAGCAGCGTCAGCGCCAGGCGGTTGCCGCTCATCCCGATCGGGTGGCCGAGAGCGATCGCTCCGCCGTTGACGTTCACGACGTCGTCGGCGAGGCCGAGCTCACGCATCGACGCGATGCCGACGGCCGCGAACGCCTCATTGATCTCGAACAGGTCGACGTCGGCGAGCGCCAGCCCGGCCCGCTCGAGGGCGCGGCTGATCGCCCGGCTCGGCTGGTGGAGCAACGACGCGTTGTCGGGCCCGGCGACCATGCCGTAGCCGACGACCTCGCCGAGTGGCGTGACACCGCGCGCGTCCGCGGCCGCGCCGCGACATCAGCACGACCGCGCTGGCTCCGTCGCTCAGTTGTGACGCGTTGCCCGCCGTGACCGTGCCGTTCTTGTCGAACGCCGCCCGCAGCGCGCCGAGGCTCTCGACCGTCGTGCCGGGCCGCACACCTTCGTCGTGCTCGAGCAGGATCGGGTCACCCTTGCGTTGCGGCACCGCGACCGGGACGACCTCGGCCGTGAAGCGCCCATCCTTGATCGCGTTGGCGGCACGCTCGTGAGAGCGGGCGGCGAACTCGTCCTGCTCGTCGCGAGAGATCGAGTCGGCGGTGTACCGATCGGTGCCGAGCCCCATCAAGCAGGCGTCGAACGCGCACCACAGCCCATCTTTGATGATCGCGTCGGCGAGCTCGACGTTGCCGTAGCGGAACCCGCCGCGGGCGCCCTCGGCGAGGTACGGCGCGTTGGTCATCGACTCCATCCCGCCGGCGACGACGATGTCGGCCTCGCCGGCAGCGATCATCTGGTCCGCCAGATAGATCGCGTTGAGCCCCGACAAGCACACCTTGTTGACGTTGATCGACGGCACGCTCATCGGGATCCCGGCCTTCACGGCTGCCTGGCGCGACGGCACCTGACCCTGGCCCGCCATCAACACCTGCCCGACGATGACGTGATCGACGTCATCGGGCGCCACGCCGGCGCGCGCCAGCGCCTCGGCGATCGCTAGGCCGCCGAGGTCGGCGGCGGAGAGTGAAGCGAGGGCGCCGCTCATCTTCCCGATGGGAGTGCGGGCGCCGGCGACGATGATCGAACCTGCCATGCTCGAAACCTAGTCCCCGGGACAGCGGGATCCCACGGCCGCGTCGGAGTTCGCGGCCGCCAACTTACCCGCCGGTAACCGGCCTCGGTAAGCTGCGGCCATGCAACGCGTCCTCGATGCGATCCAGGCCGGGGCGTCCGGCGACGAGCTGGCGAACCTGCCGATCCCCGAGTCGTACCGGGCCGCGTTCGTCCTGCGCGACGACGTCGGCATGTTCGAGGGTGTGGCGTCCGCCGACAAGGAGCCGACCAAGAGCCTCCACGTCGACCAGGTGGCGACGCCCGAGTTGGCGCCCGACGAGGTGTACCTCGCGGTGATGGCGTCGAGCATCAACTTCAACACCGTCTGGACGTCGATCTTCGAGCCACTCCCGACGTTCGCGTTCCTCGACCGCCTGGGCCGCGAGTCGCGCTGGTCGGCTCGCCACGCGTTGCCGTACCACGTGGTCGGTTCCGACGCGTCCGGTGTCGTGCTGCGGGTCGGGTCGGCGGTGCGCAACTGGAAACCGGGCGACAAGGTGACGGTGCACTGCAACCACGTCGACGACCAGGATCCATCGGCCCACAACGACTCGATGCTCGCCGCCAACCAGCGGATCTGGGGCTTCGAGACCAACTTCGGCGGCCTCGCCGACCTGTCGGTGGTCAAGGCCAACCAGCTGATGCCCAAACCGGCCCATCTGACGTGGGAGGAGGCGGCCGTCAACGCGCTGTGCAACTCGACGTCGTACCGGATGCTCGTTGCCGACAACGGGGCGCGCATGAAGCAGGGCGACAACGTGCTCGTGTGGGGGGCGACCGGAGGTATCGGCGGGTACGCGGTGCAGTACGTGCTCAACGGTGGCGGCACGCCGATCGGCGTGGTGTCGTCGCCCGAGCGGGCTGAGCTGCTCAACAAGATGGGGTGCGAGGCCGTCATCGACCGCAGCGCCGAGGGGTATCGCTTCTGGTCCGACGACCACACACAGGACGAATCGGAATGGCGTCGATTCGGCAAGCGGATCCGCTCGCTGGTCGGCGACGACCCCGACATCGTCTTCGAGCATCCGGGCCGATCGACGATGGGGGCGTCGATCTTCGCCGTCAAGCGGGGCGGCACCGTGGTGACGTGCGCGGCGACATCGGGCTACATGGTCGAGTTCGACAACCGACACTTCTGGATGAAGCTGAAGCGGCTGATCGCCTCGCACTTCGCCAACTACGCCGAGGCGTGGGCGGCGAACCGGCTGATCGACCAGGGCCGGATCCAGCCGCTGCTGTCGGACGTCTTCCCGCTCACCCAGGTGGGGGCGGCCGCCAGGTTGGTGCACCGCAACGAGGCCGAGGGCAAGATCGGCGTGCTGTGCCTGGCCCCGACCGAAGGGCTGGGCATCGACGATCCCGAGAAGCGCGAACGGATCGGCGAGGACAAGATCACCCTGTTCCGACGCCACTGAGCCCACTCGTCCGTGTCGACGCCTTCAGCGCGCGACGCGGAGGAGCCCGACACGGCACACGATTGATGTCCGCGACGGCGCGGCGCCCGGCACAATGTGGGCCATGTTGCTGACCGAGATCGATCATGTCGCCATCGCCGTCCTCGACCTCGACGTCGCGATCGAGTACTACGAGCGGGTGTTCGGCGCGACAGTCCATCACCGCGAGGTCGTCGAACGCGACGGGGTCGAGGAGGCCTTGCTCAAGGTCGCCGAGAGCTACATCCAGCTCTCGCAGGCGATCCGGGAGGATTCGCCGATTGCCAGGTTCATCGAGAAGCGCGGCGAGGGGCTGCACCACATCGCCTTTCGCGTCGACGACATCGCGACCGCATTGCAGTCGATGATCGACGCCGGCGCCCGCCCGATCGACGAGAAGCCGCGCCCGGGCAGCCGGGGGACGATGGTGGCGTTTCTCCATCCGAAGGGGAGCCACGGCACACTGATCGAGCTCGTCCAGGAATAGTTCGTATCGTGACACGCCTCCCGGCGGCCGTCCTGTGGGACATGGACGGCACGCTCGTCGACACCGAGCCGTACTGGATCAACACCGAGTACGCGCTCGTCGAGTCGTACGGCAACACGTGGTCCGACGAGCACGCTCACGCACTGGTCGGTTCGGATCTCCTCGACAGTGGCGCCTACATCGCCGAGCACGGCAAGGTTCCGCTGGAACCGCACGAGATCGTGGACCGCCTGCTCGACGGCGTCGTCGCCCAGGTCGAAGAACGCGTGCCGTGGCGTCGGGGTGCCCGGCGGCTGCTTGCCGAGCTGAACGCGGCCGGTGTGCCGTGCGCGCTCGTGACGATGTCGTGGCGCCGGTTCGTCGATCCGATCGTGGCCCAGTTGCCGCCGGGTTCGTTCCAGACGATCGTGACCGGTGAGGACGTCACGCGGGGCAAGCCGCACCCCGAGCCGTACCTCCTCGCCGCAGCCCAGCTCGGTGTCGACGCGACCGATTGCATCGCGATCGAGGACTCCGACACCGGTATGCGGTCGGCGATCGGCGCCGGCTGCCACGTGATCGGGGTTCCGAACGTGGTCGCGCTTCACGACCTGGAGGGGGCGACGTTCGTCGGGTCCCTCGACGAGCTCGATCTCGCTGTCTTGTCGGCGGTGATGCACGTCCCGACGGCCGAGCTGTCGGACGTCGTGACGACGGTCGACGATCCAGCGACCGACCGCCCCAGCGACGACACCGGCGCGACGACCCGCCGGCGCCGGGGGCAGGTGTTGCTGGGCGCCCTCGCAGTGGCAGCGATCGGTGCCGTCGCAGCCGGGTTCGCGCTCGACCGCTTCGCCGCCGACGACGGCCCTCCTCCGCCGCCCGCACCGCTCGACGCGTGGGCGCCGTACTGGACGCTCGAGACGACACTGACCGAGCTGCCGACGCGGATCTCCTCGATGCGCGAGGTGTCGCCGTTCTGGTACGGGGCGACCGGAGCGGAGAACGATCACGATCGACCCCGAGGCGTCGGTCGAACAGACCGAGGAGTTCCTCGACATCGCCCGCGACTCCGACGTCGCCATCGTCCCCTCGATCCGCGACCTGATGGAAGCGGGCGGGATGGCCGCGGTGCTGGCCGACCCGGCGACACGGGCGACGCACGTCGACACGATCGTCGCCTTCGCTGACGATGGCGACTTCGACGGCATCGATCTCGACTACGAGCAGTTCGCGTTCGCCGACGGGCGCGACACGTGGCAGGCCACCCGGCCGAACTGGGTGGCGTTCGTGACCGAGTTGGCAGCCCGTCTCCACGCCGACGATCGGACCCTGACCGTGAGCATCCCACCCCTCTACGACGCCGACGAGACGGCCGACTCGGGCTTCTGGGTGTACGACCACGGCGCGATCGCCGAGGTGGTCGATCGGATCCGGATCATGGCGTACGACTACTCGGTCGGCGAGCCGGGCCCGATCGCACCGCTGGCGTGGGTCGAGCAGGCCGTCGAGGGCACCAAGAAGGCGGTCGACGACGACACCAAGCTCGTGCTCGGGGTCCCGATGTACGGGTACAACTGGGTGGTCGCCACGGAGGGTACGTGTCCTTCGACCGCCGAAGGGAGGACCGGTGTGACGGCCCGGTCGGTCGACGACTTGATTGCCCGCCGCGGCGCCACGCCGATCCGCGACGAGGTGTCAGGTGAATGGATGTTCACGTACGAGCTCGAGGTCACGGACGGGACGACAACCTGCACGCAGTCCCGCGAGGTGCACTACGTCGACGCCGACGGCGCTCGGGCGCGCATCGACCTGGCCCGCGACGCGGGTCTCGGCGGAGTCGCGCTGTGGGCGCTCGGTTACGAGACCGACGGCACCTGGGTCACGATCGACGACGCGATCCGGGTCGGCACGACGGACCCGTCGACGGTCGAGCGCGACCACGCCGGACTGACGCAGTCACGCTCGACGGTCTCACGCAGTCGGTGGTGGCGCCGAGCTCGCACAGCTTGGAGTGGGCTTCGGCTTCGAGCGCTGCGTCGTCGGCACGGATCGCGTACAGCTCCATCAGCGCCCACGACAGCGAGTGCCACGGCTGGCGATCGAGCGCCTCGTCGAGCGACGCCTTGGCGCCGTCGAGATCGCCGAACGCGAGTTGCCGGCCGGCGAGCCGGACCCACCAGTAGGCGCGATCGGCTTCGACGTCCGTCGTGCGGTTCGACCACTCGAGCACGTTCGGTCGGAGCGTCTGGTCGAACTCCTCCTCGACGAACCAGGCCTGGGCGACGAGGTCGGAGATGACCGGGTCGGTCGGGAACCAGCCGGCAGCGGCGTCGATCCGGCCGGCATCCATGGCGTCGAGGGCGGAGTTCAGGCGGAGGTCGGCCACGGCGAGCCAGAGCGCCAGCACGACGCCGACGGCGAGTGCGATCGCCGAGATCCGCGATGTCGACGCCGGAGCGGCTGGCGCGGCAATGGCGTCGGCATCCGACGGCGATCGGGACACCGGGCTCGACATCGGCGTCTCGGCCGCCAGCTGGCGCCGAGCGCGATCATCGCAACCGGCAACGTCGACAAGCGCAGCCGGTTGCAGGAACCAGGTGACGGCGACGACGACGACGAACGCCGCGAGCCCACCGGCTCGCCCGCCGTCCGGCGTGCCAGGCGAACACCCCCGCGAGCACGAGCCCGACGATCCCCAGCGTGACCGTGAGCTCGACGACGATGTTGTGGGCGTCGAAGATGATCGGCACTCTGGTCGCTCGGGGCGTGGTCGCGCACGAAGTCCGCTGACATGTGTTCCTGGATCGCGGCACGGAATCGCCCGAGACCCCATCCGAACACGGGGCGCTCGCTGAACGCCGACCATCCGTAGCGCCACACGTCGAGCCGTCCACTCGTGCCGCCGGACGCCACGCGACCGGCGGCGCCCTCGCCGCCGTCGCCGACCGCGGCGACGAACCCGACCGAGACGAGCGTGCCCGCGAGGTAGGCGACCGGCAGCTGCCAACCGAGCTTCCATCCGGCTCGTAGCCGTGACGTAGGCGAGCACGAGCACGGTCGCACCGAGGGCGACGCGCGATCCGGAGAGGTTGACGGCGAACGCGAAGACCCCGACGAGCCCGAGCATGATCTGCGGACGCTGGCGTTGCCGCCATCGGGTCGCGGCAAGAGCGGCCGCTCCTCCCATCAGCGATCCGAAGTACACCGGGTTGGTGGTGAGCCCGCTCGCCCGATCCGCGGTCCGGGCGAACACGCCGGTGTCGATGCTCAGCAGGATCTGGAAGAAGCCCACGAGCGCACTCGATGGCAAGTGCTGACAGCAGCACCGGTGCGAGGAGCCGCCGGCCGGGCTCGGACAGTTCACGCCCGAGCGCCCAGAGCCCGAGCGCGCCGATCGCGATCAGCGCGCTCGATTCGCGACCGAACACGCCGCCGAGCGCGAGCCGGGGCGCGCCGGAGAACAACGCCGCGACCAGGATCCAGACGGCGAGCACGCAGGCCGCGACGGCCGCCCGGTCACGGCGTCGTGCCAGACGGACGAGCGCCACGACCCCCGGCAGCGCGGCGAGCAGCAGGAGCACCATGCGCGGCGTGTAGCTCGGGAAGACGAAGAACGGGCCGATCGCCGTGCAGAAGAAGAACGCCGCGGCGAGGACCAACAGGTCGCCGGAACTCAGTCCGAGTCGAGCGAACGACGACTCGCCGGAGAGCAGGGACCGACGAACTGGCGGGATCGTCGACACTCACGTGACATGACGCTAACGGCCGGAGCGTTCATGCGGGCCTTGCTCGGATCGACCGCGATGCCCGCCGATGCCAATCGCCGAGCTCGCGGTGATCAGCAGGGCGACCCGGCCGCCGGGATCAACGAGCCGTCGTCGGACAGGTCGAGGAACGTCGAAGTCGAACGGATCATGCCGGCCTCGACGAGCGTCTGCTCGTAGCGATCGGGGCCGACGCCCGTGGCGCGGCACCGTGGTCCCCGGGTTCTTCGCGAACCACGACTCGACCGCCCGGCCGACGACCTGCTGTTCCGATTCGCACGCCGACACTTCGCCGTCGCTCGACGATTGCCCGGACCGCGAAGACGACCACCGCCGCAAGGATGCCGAGGATGACGAGAACGACCAGCAACTCCACGAGGGAGAAGCCGGCATCGCGGGCGCGCTCGGTTCGATTGTCCTGGGGGGTTTCCATTGTGCGTTTCCTTCCGCACCGACAGATGTCCTGTCGAGATAGTCGAATCATCGGCATCCGACCCGGTCGACTACAAGCACCGTCCAGTCAAGTCATCGGCAAGAAGTCACGCCCATCCGTCTGGGCGAATGAACCCGCGCTCAATGCGCCGGCTCGTAGTGTGACCACGTGCCGCCGACGTTCCGGATTCGCTACTGCCGTTCCTGCGTGATGCCCGAAACGAAGCCGGATCTGCAGATCGACGAAGCGGGGGTCTGCAGCGCGTGCCGATCGTTCGAGCAGCGTGTCGAAGTCGACTGGGATGAGCGCGAGCGCGAGCTCGTCCAAGTCCTCGACGAATTTCGATCACCAGATGGCTCGAACTACGACTGCATCGTGCCCGTGAGCGGTGGCAAGGACAGCACCTACCAGGTCATCCGAATGCAGGACCTCGGTATGAACCCGCTCTGCGTGACCGCGACGACGGATCACCTCACCGAGCTCGGCCGGCACAACATCGAGAACATCAAGAGCCTCGGTGTCGACTACATCGAAGTCACGCACGAATCCGGTGGTGCGGCGACGCATCAACCGCCTCGCGCTCGAACAGGTTGGTGACATCTCCTGGCCGGAGCATGTCTCGATCTTCACGGTGCCCGTTCGAATGGCAGTGAGCCTCGGGATCAAGCTGATCGTGTGGGGGGAGAACCCACAGAACGAGTACGGCGGCCCGGCCGCTGCCGCAACGGACAGGATCCTGAATCGGCGCTGGCTGGAGGAGTTCGGAGGGTTGCTCGGGCTTTCGCGTGTCGGACCTCGTCGGCCAGGCGGGATCGAGCAGCGTGACCTCATCCAGTACACGTACCCGTCCGACGAAGCACTCGCGGCGTCCGGCGTGACAGGGATCTTCCTCGGCTACTTCCTCGCCGTGGGACGGTTGGCAGAACGCACTCATGGCCGAGACGCATGGCTTCCGCACCTATGGCAAGACGGTCGAAGGCTCACTCGTCAACTACGAGAACCTCGACAACGCCCAGACTGGGATCCACGACTACTTCAAGTTCCTCAAGTTCGGATTCGGTCGAGCGACGGACCTCGCGTGCATGCAGGTCCGCCGCGGTCGCATCTCGCGGACAGACGCGATCAAGATGGTCAAGCGCCATGACGGCCGATTCCCGTGGTCGTATCTCGGTGTGCCGCTCGAGGACATCCTGGGACAGATCGACATGACCGTCGCCGAGTTCCAGGACGTCTGCGACACATTCACCAATCGTCGCCTGTTCAAGACGCGAAGCCGACGGGAGCCTGATCCGACAGCGCGACGGAAGCCTGATCAAGATCAACGACGACAACGACGACACCGATGAGACGACGGCGACCGACAACGAATCGTGAGCCTGCGTGACTGTCGTCGTGATCGACAACGGGCTCTGCAACATCGACTCGATCGCACGCGCCTTGGAGCATTGCGGTGCCAGCACCGTGGTGACGGATGAACCCAGGCATCTCGACGCTGCCGACACGCATCGTGATGCCTGGTGTCGGCGTGTTCCCGTCGGCGATGTCGCGACTCCACGAGACGGGCCTCGCCGAAGCGCTGCACGACGCCGTCATCACGCGGCCGCATACCGGTGCTCGGCATCTGCTTGGGGATGCAGTTGATGCTCACCGAGGGGTGACGAAGGCGGCCCGTGTGCAGGACTCGGGCTGGATCGCGGGGCGTGGTCGAACTGCATTCGTGCCCAGGGCCGGGCGAGCGAGTTCCCACATGTCGGTTGGAACACGGTCGAGTTCGGCGCCTCGGCTCACCATTGTTCGAGGCCGTCGAACCCGGAACCGACTTCTACTTCGTTCACTCGTTATCACGCCGTTCCGGCGGACAGCACCGTTGTCGCCGGTGAGGACACCGTTCGCGGGCGGCATCGTGACGGCAGTGCGCGTGGGGCCACACTTGGGTGTGCAGTTCCATCCCGAGAAGAGCCAGACCGCCGGATTCGCCGTCCTCGCCCAGCTTCCTGGGTCAGACCTGCCCTGCCGTGTTGAAGGTCCGAGTGATGCCGACTCATGCTCCACAAGGATTTCGGCCTCGTGAAAGGCGTCCAATTCGATTCGTGGCGGCGTGTCGGTGCCGAGATGCAGACCGTGCAGGGCTGTACAACCTGCGCAAGGTCGACGAACTCGTCCTGCTCGACATCTCCGCCAGCCGCGATCAACGCCGTCCTGATCTCGAGCTCGTCGACCAACTCGCGGACGAGTGCTTCGCCCCGCTCACGGTGGGGGGTGGGGTGCGCTTCCATCGAGGACGTTCGCGACCTCCTGATGGCCAGGTGCCGACAAGGTTGCGGTCGTGCTCGGCTGCCGTCTTCGAGACCAGCGCTCGTGCGCGACATCGCCGACCGCTTCGGTTCCCAGTGCATCGTCGTGTCGATCGAGCGCGGCGCACGGCCACCGGGCGGCACGAGCCGTACACGCATGCCGGGTCCGCGGAGCACGGGTCGCGACGCAGTCGACCTGGCGCGGGAGGCCGAGGCTGCAGGCGCGGGTGAGATCTTGCTCACGTCGATCGATCGCGACGGCACGATGGAAGGGTACGACTTGGAACTGA
This sequence comes from Ilumatobacteraceae bacterium, assembly GCA_963776935.1. Lineage (GTDB taxonomy): Bacteria > Actinomycetota > Acidimicrobiia > Acidimicrobiales > Ilumatobacteraceae > JALOLG01. The sequence continues at coordinate 69,076 of CAVZOP010000011.1, forward strand.
CGCGGTCGGTGTGTGACGCAGTCTCAGATCCCCGTCATCGCCTCGGGTGGGTGCGGCAGCCCCGGGGCACATGGTGGACGCGCTCCGACGCCGGCGCCGCCGCCGTGGCAGCCGCGAGCGTGTTCCACTTCACCGAACTGACTCCCCTCGCGGCAAAGGAGCACCTAGCCGGCCGAGGGCTTTCCCGTACGTCTCTAACACCAGATCGAGGAGGATCGTGATGACCAGCTCAGGCGACGACGACGCCAGGTCCGCCGCCGAAGTCGCGCGCCTCGAGGCGCTGTGGGCCGGTGAGTTCGGCGATCAGTACGTCGAGCGCAACCGCATGGCCGGCGACAATCGAGGGCCGTTCTGGGCCTCGATACTCGAACGCACTCAGCCCCGGTCGATCCTCGAGGTCGGCTGCAACGTCGGCGGCAACCTGCGCTGGCTCGTCGGGAGCGATCGGCGGGTCGTGGGAGTCGACGTGAACGCAGGCGCACTCGCCACCCTCGCCGCCGAGGTTCCCGGTGCGGAGGGCGATCCGATCTCCGGCGCGGTCACTCCCGTTCGACGATGGCGAGTTCGAGCTCACGTTCACGATGGGAGTCCTGATCCACCAACCCGAGGAGTCTCTGGGAACCGTCATGGACGAGACTGGTGCGCGTGCGCCGAGCGGTGGGTCCTGGTCGGTGAGTACCACGCTGGGGAGACCGAGGGAGGTGGCCTACCGGGGTGTCGACGGCGCTGCTCTTCCGACGCGACTACGGCGCGCTGTTCCTCGAACGCTTTGACTTCCTTCGTTCCGCGGCCGAGGGATTCCTCGGGAAATCGGAGGGCTGGGACGACGTCAGCTGGTGGCTGTTCGAGCGCGTGTGACCGATGAGCACGGTGGCGATCATCCAAGCACGAATGACATCGACGAGACTCCCGGGCAAGGTGTTGGCCGACCTGGCGGGGCGCCCGGTGCTCGAGCACGTCGTTCACAGGGTGTCGGCCGCCGAACACATCGATGACGTCGTCGTCGCCACGACCGTCAACGCAGCCGACGATCCGGTGGTTGCCTTGGCGGACCGGCTCGGTGTGCGCTGGCACCGAGGGGACGAACACGACGTCCTCAGCAGATACGTCGACGCCGCCCGGGAAGCGGCCGCAGACACGGTCGTGAGAATCACCGCCGACTGCCCACTCGCCGACCCAGCCGTCATCGACTCCGTCTGTGCCGCGCTCGAACAACGTCGCAACATTTGTGACTACGCCAGCAACGCCGTCGTCAGGAGCTTTCCTCGTGGACTCGACGTCGAAGTCCTGTTCCGCGACGTGCTCGACCGGGTAAATCGACTCGCAACGGAACCGGCGGAACGCGAACACGTCACGATGGCCGTCTACTCGACACACGCCGACGTGTTCCTTCGTCACGACGTTGCTGCCGCGAGCGACGACAGCGATCTCCGCTGGACGGTCGACTACCCGGTCGACCTCGAAGTGGTCGGCGTGGCGTACGAAGCACTCGGGCTGGCCGAGCAACGCCTGCCGTACACGGACGTCGTGACCTGGTTCCGCGAGCACCCCGACGTGTCATCCAAGAACGCCGACCTCACGACGTGGGAGCCGAAGCGGCCGTCGTGACCATCACCGCACGGACGTCAGCGGAATCGTGATCGCACGGTGTCAGTGCGAGCCTTGACCCAGCGACGCAGACGACGAACGAAGTCCTTCGGATCCTCTCTGAGGGTCCTCGCGTGAGTCTTCGCCCGACCAAGAACCCCCAGAGGTGAGCGCAACGGCACCAACGCCAGCTCGCGGTCCAATGCGGCTCGCGGGTTCCCGCTCGATCGCCGCCGGTGACGTGGTCCTGTCGGAGGCTCGGGCGAGCAACCACAGCTCGGAATCGGCACCTGCGTGGTAGCGATGCTTGATCACCTCGAAGCCCTCCGAGCGTAGGAGGCTCCCGAGCGAGACGTCTGTCCACATGTACGTGTGTGGCGTCGAGAAGCACTTCCAGGCCCACGTTCGTGCGTGGCGGAACGTGGGGACGACAACCATGAGGTGGCCACCGTGAGCCGCCAACCGACGATGAGCGGCGCGGACGACGTCACGCGGGCGATCGAGATGCTCGAACACGTGGCAGCTGTACGCGAAGTCGAGCTCCCCGTCTCCGGAGCCGTCATCACCGAACAGTCCGGTCTCGACCTCGAGTCCGAAGCGGTCCCGAGAACGGTCGCCAGTTCGGCGTCAGGTTCGATCCCGCTGACCTGCCATCCACGTGAACGAAGGTGTACCAGGGCGCCGCCCACCCCGCACCCGATGTCGAACGCCGTGCCACCGGGTCGGTCGACATCTGGGTTCGCGAGTGCCCAATCGAGCGCTTCGACGGAGCGCCGCAGCGAGTACTGCACGTAGTGCTCGGGCGTGCCGCCTCTCTCACGGTGATAGTCGCCCTCCTCGTAGAGATTGGCAGCGCTTTCTGCGTTGAGCCTCGGTGACTGGTACACGAGGCCGCACGTCGGTACACGACCCAGGAGCTACGACCGCCAGGCAGACCACATCGGAGCGCGAGTTCGTCTCGATGCGTGCGGACTGGTGCCCGTTCCGACGTGGTGTCACCACAAACGGCACAGGCGACCTCGACGAACGAAAGTTGATCAGACCGTCCGGTTGCCATTTTGTCCATCCCCGACGATCACGCTGAGTCGCGTCGGCTCCCGTCGGTCATGCATGACTCCGTAGTCGTGCAGTCCGTAGACGAACTGGAGGACAAGGCGTGGGTTCGCGCTCGGAGTCAACCCTTTGTGCACGCACATCGTGTCCTCGACGAATCCGGTGCCCGCTGGTCCGCAGATCTCGGTGATGCGATCCGCTGGGTATTGGGCCTCGATCTCGGCGTCTGAATACCGTCGAAGTTGCGAGAACCCAGCCCGCGTTCCCCGCGGCGGACGGTGTTGGGAGCCCTCCACGCAGATGTGCGCTCCATCTCCGGGAAGCACCTCGGTGATGTAGAAGAACACCTTCAGGAAGGCGAAGTCGTCGAGATCGCGATGAAACAGGTGTGCATGCCGATCGCGGGCTGCGTCGGTGGGATCCACTGCGAATGTCCACCACAGGTTGGCGCCGAGGAACCGTGGGCGTGTCGCGAGGAACGCCTGCGCGACATCCAGGATCAGGGGATCCTTGGCGATCGTCGCGACACTCGGACACAGGGCCTCGGTGTTGAAGTACTGGGCCACGAGAACCGGCTTACCCAGCATCGATTCGACCAGCGACCGATCGGCGACGTGAAAGCCGAGTGCTTCGTCACGATCGGCGAAGCATGGCGAACGCTCGGCGAACGCGAGGATGTCCGACACGACGTCGGCCGGCAACGTCATACCCACTGCCAGGCCGCGCGTGCAGCGCACGAACCAGGCCGTCCGTCGTCTCGGCTGAGCGAACCACCGATGGATGGCATCGGTCACAGCGCTGTGCGACCTCAGGCGATACCCGTTACGAACGGCGCGGCGCACCACGGAACCGAGCGAATCGTGTGCACCGCGGCGTATCCGGGCTGACTTCTCAGCGAATGCACGAGGTTCACGTCAAACTGCTCTCATACCGATTCGGGACGCTGGTCGAGCCAGGGTACCGACTCGAACGACGCGATCAGGATCGTCTCCGCAACCCGATCGTGATCGTTGCCGGGATCCCGACGGTGACGCCAACGCAGCACGCCAACAGCAGCGTGATCGGCGCGGCCGAGGGGCAACGCGAGAAGCACGGCGAATCCTGGGAGCAGTAACAACGACGGTGCAATCCCGGGTATGACGCTGCGACGGATGAACTCTCGACCACCAAGTGCGACATAGTCGAGTGCTGGTCGGGCGAGAAGCGGGAAGAGCACGAGGCTGGCGACGATGGTCGCCTGGAACGCACCGACCACACCTACCACCCTGACCAGGACGATGCTGGCTGCGATGTTCACGACGATCGAGATCGTCGCGGTCGCAAAACGATCGCCGCCCGACCCACCCCGACGAGCACGTTCGATCCGACCTGGAGCGGCGCCGCCAGCATCGTGGAGATGACGGCGACCGACGCGAGGCCCGCCGCCCCGGCCGGAGCGTCGTCGCCGAGCCAGACCTCGATCAGCGGTTGGCTCAGTAACGCCACGAACACCGTGACCGGTATGCACGCCAGCAGCGAGAGTCGGGTCCCCCGCACGACGAGCTCGCGAAGAGTCGGGCGGTCCTCGCGAGCGTCAGCCACGACGTGCCGGGAGTCACCGCATACGAGCTGGCACCGAGGACCGCGTCGGCACCGCTTTGCAGGTTCGTCGCGACCTCGACGGCAGTGACCGCGGCCGGACCCAACACCGAGCCGACCACCATCCGATCGATCGTCCGATGGATCACGCCGAGCGGCCGTAGCCCTCCGACGGCGATGCCATAGCGCGTCAACCGATGGACCGCATCGGTCGAAAACGAGCGGAGGCGAACCTTCGTCTTGCCTCGAGCATCCACCAGCTCACGACGGTACCGACGAGTGAAGCGGTGGCCGACGCCGTCGCGAACGTCGACCAGGTCACCGCCGAGAAGTGCGGCCGAACAGACGGCCACCGCGACTGCGGTGCGTCGCACAGCGTCCGCCAGCCGTGCCAGGTCAGTGCGTTGAAGGCCTTCCATGCACGAGTGCGTTGCCCTCGTCACGATGTCGATCGCAGTCTGGACGGCGAAGATCACGATGGTCGTCTGGGTAAGGCCGATCAACGTGTCGGGGACGTTGAAGAGCGAAGGCAGGACCGATCGTCCGATCGTCGCCAGAAGAATCGTGGCCACTACCCCGAGTCCCGCCATGGTCACGACGACGGTGCCGACGATCCGCTCGATCTCAGTGTCGTCGTGGCGGATCGGCCTCGGCGATCGCTCGCGTGCCGGCGACACCGATCCCTACGTCGACGAGCGAGCACCATCCGGTGAAGGCCGAGAACGTCTGGATCAACACCCAGACCCCGAACGCCTCTGATCCGAGTTGCGCGAGGAGGACCGGCAGAGTGACCAGCCCAAGGACGATCGACCACGCGCTGCCGAATCCCGTTGCAGCGGTGTTGACGACGAGTCGGCGTTTCAGTTGCTTGCGATCGATCGCAGAGGAACCATCAGCCGAGCGATCCATCTGCCTGGCCACGTTACGGCGATCGCGGGGTCCAGAACGTGTGGGCTGCGAGACTCGGGCCGATGCATTGGAAGGTCGAGCGCACGGGTCGCAATGCTCTCAAAGGGATCGACCTGTTGCTGGGGACCGTCGGCCGCGCCCCGAGCAACGCGCTGGGCGCGCGTTGCGTGCCCAGGTAACGTCGGCCACCAGCCCGGATGGCAAACGGGTACTGATCCTGGCGATGCGGACCGGGCTGCCCACGTGTCATGGGAGATGACCGTCGCCCAGGCCTTGCGGCTCCGTGGGGCCGATGTCCAAGTCGTGACGTGTGGTGGAGGACTGGAGCGGTGCGATCGGACCACGACGTGGGAAGCACCTCCGATGCCGTGTGCGACGTGCAGCAAGTACGTGGCCGACACCGTTCGATCGCACGGCTTCGCAATCCATCGACTGAGCGACTTCTGGAATTCCGACGACGGCTGGCCGGAGCTGGGACTCAGTGCCCGCCGACGCGTCGTCGAAGGTTGTCGCCGACGGACTGCCGATCGGACGTCTCGCCGAGATACCGACGAAGTGGTTCCTCCTGACGACGAAGATCACCGAGGACCCGATCGGGCCGTCGACCACGAGGGCGTTCCTCCGTTCCACACGACAAGTCGCGGGCGCCGATGCGGCGGGTGCTCGACGAGGTGTCGCCCGATGTCGTGGTCGTGTTGAACGGGGTCTTCCTGTTCGAGGCCGTGACGATCGCCCTGTGTCGGGAGCGGGCGATCGATGTCGTCAACTACGAACGCGGCTTCCTGCGAGAGACGCTGTTCTTCGCGGTGACAGCCTGGCCTGCTTCGGTGACGTCACCGATGTGTGGCCGTGGTTCCCGCAACCTCGCCCTCTCCGACGACGAGGTCAAAGAACTCGAGGCGTACCTCGCGGGGATCGATCCTTCGGGAGGCGATCGATCGAGCAGTACTGGCGCGACGTCCGCTTCGACACGATCCCACGGCGCACCTCGGGCAAAGACGTGACACTGTTCACGAATCTGACGTGGGACTCCGCCGTGATCAACAAGGAGATTGCCTTCCCGACGATCCAGGAATGGATCGCCGACACCATCCGGTTCTTCGCCTGCCGACCGGAACACGAGCTCGTCATCCGCATCCACCCCGCCGAGGTGACACTGGCGGGAAAGCCAACCCGCGAGCCGCTGTCGCCATTCATCCACGAGACGTTTCCAACACTGCCGGAGAACGTGATCGTCGTCGAGCCAGAGGACATCACGAGCAGCTATCCGCTCATGGCCGAGAGCGATGCGGTCACTGTGTTCACCTCGACGACCGGGCTCGAGGCCGCGGCTCGCGGGCAGGTGCGGGTCATCGTCGCGGGTGAGACCCACTATCGGGACAAGGGCTTCACCCTCGACGTCGACGACCCGGCGAGATACCACGCCTCGCTCGAATCGGTCCTCGACGACACGAGTGATGTACGTCCTGACATCGAGCTCGTCCGTCGCTACGCGAATCTGTCTTCTTCCGCCTCCCGATCCAGTTCCCCGCAGTGCACGAGCACGTGCCGGGGCTCGTACGAGTCGACGTCCGCCGACTCGCCGACCTGGAAAAAGCGGGGAAGGATCCGGAGCTCGATCGCGTCTGTGACGGGATCTTGCACGGTGGGAACTTCCGACCGGGATGACGACGACGCCACGGCTGCTGCACATCCGGGCCGACGCCGGCCCGGGCATCGGAACCGGCCACGTGCGCCGACAGCTGGCTTTGGCGGACGAGTGGCGACGAGCGGGCGGGGACGTCGAGCTGTTCTCGCTCGGACCGCTCGCACCGCATCTCGTCGATGTGATTCGTGATGCCGGAGTTCCACAATCGTCGGGACAGATCCCTTCCGACCTGGCGTGGATCGTTCTCGACAGCTATCGCGTGTGACGCGACGAGCGAGAGCACCTCATGTCGCACGGGCAGCTCCTGGTCGTCGACGATCTGGCACAGGTCACCGACCAGGTCGGCACGATGATCCTCGACCAGAACCTCGGCGCGTCCCGAGACGACTATCCAGCCATCCCGCATCACCTCCTGGGCCCGGAGTACGCGGTCGCCGAGACGAGACTTCAGCCGCCAACGTGATCGATGCGGTGCCCAGGCGATCCGAGCCGCCTGTGCCGGTCACGCTCGGCGGGGATCCGGATCCGGACCTGCTCTCGCGCGTGGTGGACGCGGTCGCATCAGTGGTACCGCCAGACGCCATCGAGGTCGTGTGTGGGCGATCGGTCAGATATCTCCGACGCGATGAGCCGCGTCAGCATCGCCGTCTCGGCCGCTGGAAGCACTGCCTGGGAGCTCTGTGCGGTCGGTGTCCCGACTGGTGCTGATCGTGGTGTCGCCCAATCACACAGGCATCGCTGATGCGCTCGATCGAGCCGGTGCCGCCGTACAAGCCGATGTCGAGGACGTCGGCCGCATCGTCGCCGCGGTCGGTGTCGGATGTACCGCGCCTGTCGGCACTCTCGAGACGAGCCAGGACCATCACCGACGGCAGGGGCGCGGTGGCGGGTCGTCGTGGCACTTCGCATGTCGGAGCTTTCGGTTCGGGGGGCCGGCATGGACGACGCCGGCCTGCTGCTGTCGTGGGCAAATGACCCGGACACCCGACGACAGAGCTTCCAGAGCGAGCACATCGACGCTGATGAGCACCTCAGCTGGCTGGCGGGCGTCCTTGCCGATCCTGCCCGATCGCTCGTCGTGGTCGAGACGGCTGGGTCACCGGTCGGTCAGGTGCGCCTCGACCTCCCGCCGGTGAGTCCTGTGCCGACGGTGAGCATCGCCCTGGCCCCTGCGGCGCTGGCCGTGGCCTCGGGCCATCGGTCCTACGGGCCGGCATTCGCGAACTGCGGCGGCTCACCGACTGGCGGGGCTCCATTGATGCGTTCATCAAGGCGACGAACGAGGCCTCACTCGCAACGTTCTCGATCGGCGGCTTCCGGCTCGTCGAGGAGCCGACAAATGCCGACGCCGGCATCGCCCGATACCGTCTCGATGGTGACTGAAGAACGGGTCCTGCGGATCGGCGAGCGCCTGGTCGGACCGGGTCGACCGACGTACGTGATCGCCGAACTCTCGGCGAATCACGGCGGGTCGATCGACATCGGGCACAAGAAACGATCATGCCGCTTCGCCGACTCGGCGCCGACGCCATCAAGCTGCAGACGTACCGGCCCGAGTCGATAACGATCGAGGTCGGGGATGCGCCGATCTTCCCCGGGTGGGCGACGGCACCTCTGGTCGGGTCGAACGCTTCTTCGACCTCTATCGTCGAGGCGATGACACCGTGGGAGTGGCACGCCGAACTGTTCGACGAGGCGCGGCGGATGCGGGCTTGTGCATCTTCTCGTCTCCGTTCGACTTTGCTGCGGTCGACTTCCTGGGCGGACCTCGACGTGCCGGCGTACAAGATCGCCTCGTTCGAGATCCTCGACCACGGCCTCATCGCCAAGGGCAGCCAAGGGGACGGGCAAGCCTCTGGTGATCTCGACCGGCATGGCCACGGCCGAGGAGATCGACGATGCCGTCAAGGTCGCCTCGATCGAACGGCGCGGGCCCAGGGCGTCGCCTTGCTGCTTCACTGCAACAGCACCTACCCGGCTGCGAACCGGCGCAGATGGATCTCGCTCACGATCGCCGTACATGGCCGAGCGGTTCAAGTGGCCGATCGGACTCAGCGACCACACCCTCACGAACACGACCGCGATCGCGGCCGTCGCACTCGGCGCTTGCATCGTCGAGAAGCATCTGACCCTCGATCGCGGCGACGGTGGACCCGATGCGGGCTTCTCGCTCGAACCGGCCGAGTTCGCCGGCCTCGTTGGCTCCATCCGGGAGGCCGAGCAGGTGCTGGGTGGTGTGCGCTATGGGCCGACGGCCGGCGAATTACCGTCGCTCGCGCTGCGCCGGTCCCTGTACGTCGCACGCGACCTGCGCGCCGGCCAGGTCGTGTCGCCGGACGACATCCGGAGCGTGCGGCCGGGCGGGGGCATGCACACACGTCATCTTCCCGACCTCGTCGGGCGCCGCGCCCGAGTCGACGTCGAACGCGGCACCCCCGCTCACGCTGATCTCTTCGAGTGACGCTTGGCGTCTCGTCGACGCGCTGCGAGACCGACGGCGTTCAACGCTCGGCGAGTGCCTCGCCGAGCACGCGGGTGACGTACTCCACCTTGTCGTCGGACAGGGCCGGGTACATCGGCAGCGAGATCAATCCTTCGTAGACGTGCTCGCAGACTGGGAGGTCGACGGCACGCTGCGCGATGTCTGCGCTGATCGGATGGTGATGGATCGGCACGTAGTGGACCTGCGCCCGAGACCGCGGTCGCGAAGCGCATGGAACAAACGATGGTCGGCAACCTGGATCACGAAGAGGTGGTAGCCGTGACGGGTTCCGGTCGGTGCGGCCGGGGGGAGTACGCATGCGACGTGGGGCGGTCCTCGCGGTATCGCTCCGCGATGACGTTCCGGCGGCAGATGAACTCGTCGAGGGGCGGACCATTTGCGAGTACGCCCCAGCGGGGCTGCTGAGGTCGGTCAGCCGATAGTTGAATCCGAGCTCGTCGATTTCGTAGTACCACTCGCCCCATTCGGCCGGCGAACGATGCCGTGGCTGCGGAACCGCCGCAGCGCTTCGGCGTACTCGTCGGAGTTCGTCGTCACGACGCCGCCCTCGGCGGTCGTGACCGGCTTGACCGGGTGGAAGCTGAAGCAGCACATGTCGCTGCGCGCGCAATTGCCCACCGGGCCGTCGGGCGTGAGGGCCCCGAGCGCGTGGGCGGCATCCTCGATCACGACCCGGGGTCGGACGGCCGAGGCGCGCAGATCGACGGAGGCCGGCATAGTGAACGGCGACGAGCGCATCGTGTCCGGCAGGACACCGGCCGGGTCGAGGTTAGCGTCGACGGATCGATGTCGATCAGCGCCACGTCGGCACCGACGTAGCGGGCGCAGTTGGCGCTCGCCATGAACGACAGCGGTGACGTCGCGACCAAGTCGCCCGGCCCGAGCCCGGCGACCGCCGTTGCGCCGTGGAGTGCGGCGGTGCCGTTGGAGAAGGCGACTGCGTGGCGGGCGCCGGTGGCCTCACGACCGCCCGTTCGAACCGTCGACGGTCGGTCCCTGAGTCAGCCAGTCGCCGCGCAGAACCTCGGCGACCGCAGCGATGTCCTCCTCGGAGATCGACTGTCGCCGTACGGGATCATGGCACCAGCGCGGCGAGTTCGTCCGGCGTGAGCCACAGTCGTTCACATCCGACGTGTAGGCGAATCCGTCAGGCAAGGGCTGTCCCGTCCGCCCATCAGGATTCCCGCCCCACCAGGGGTGCTCCGGGCAGCACGACGTACACGCTGCCGGCATCGACCGAATGCCGCGCTCGTCGACGGTCAGCAGGCCCTCGTGCAGCTTCTCGCCGGGACGGATACCGATGTAGTCGACCGGCAGGCCGGGTGCCATCGCCTCGGCCAGATCATCGACCTGCATCGCTGGGATCTTCGGAATGAAGACCTCTCCGCCCACCATGTTCTCGATCGCGAAGAGCACGAGGTCGACCGCCTGATCGAGCGTGATCCAGAACCGCGTCATCCTCGCGTCGGTGATCGTGAACCGGCCTTCGGCGGTCTGCGGCGGAACAGCGGGACAACCGAGCCGCGCGACCCGACGACGTTGCCGTAGCGCACGCAGGACAAGCGAGTCTGGCTGCCGGACGCGTAGGCGTTGCCCTGCACGATGATCTTCTCCGCGCACAGCTTCGTCGCGCCGTAGAGGTTGACCGGGTTGACCGCCTTGTCGGTCGACAGCGCGACGACGTCGGCGGACACCGGCATCGATCGCGGCGTCGACGACGTTCTGGGCTCCGATGACGTTGGTCTGCACGGCCTCGAACGGGTTGTACTCCGAGGCGGTCACCTGCTTCATCGCCGCCGCGTGGATGATGCACGTCGGCACCCTGGCGGCGCGCGTGCAGACGCCGCCGATCGCGGACGTCGCCGATGAAGTAGCGCAGCCGGTCGTCGTCGAAGCGCTCCTGCATCTCGGACTGCTTGAGTTCGTCGCGCGAGAAGATCCGGATCGTGGAGTCGGGCAAGTCCGCCAGGATCCTCCGACGAAGGCATTGCCGAACGATCCGGTGCCGCCGGTGAGGAGAATGGTTGAACCGTTAAGTGTCATCGTGTCTTCCTGATCGTGCGCGCCTCGCCGCGTGGCGCTCACGCGTCACCGCTTGGGTCTCGGTCGATTGTCGAACGGGCGCCCGGTGACGATCCTGTCGACTCCCCGCCAGAGTCCGGCCCCGTAGCACCAGTGGCAGATGGTCAGGGCGCAGGGGGCCCGATGCGGGGCGACGCCTCGTTCCCGGCTGAGGCGACCGGCGACGGCGGCGGCTCCGTAGGCGGTAGGGGAGCAAGCGGTAGGGTCGCCGACGACGGCTGGCGGCGAGCAACGAGACAACAACCCAGCCCACGCGTCCCGCCGACCAAGCCCGGGCGCGACCGGGCGCCAGTACGGCAGGGTCTTGTGCTTGGCGAGCGTCGAGGCCTTGCACAGGCCGTAGTTGTGGTACTGACGGACGAGCGCGCCGTCTGGCGGGGGAAGTACTGGGAGCGGATCGACGGATCGAGCACGATCCGGCCGCCTCGCTGCCTGATCCTGAAGTTCAGCTCCTGATCTTCGGCCGCCCATTGGATGTTCTCGTCGTCGTACCCGCCTGCATCGAGGACGGTCTGTCGACGGAAGGCCCCGAGGTACACCGTGTCGACCTCTTCCGAGCTCATCGCTGTAGTGGAACCGGCCAGGCCCGATGCCGAACGGTGACGACGTGACCGCAGCGACTGCTCGCCCGAACGGGTGACATGCCGACGGCCGCATCGCACCGCCGACGACAGCGGCGTCGGTTCCCTCCAGCGATGCGACACTTGCGGTCACGTAGTCGGACGCGTAGATCGTGTGCGCATCGGCGCGAACGATCACCTCGTTGCCGGCGGCGGCGATGCCGGCGTTCATCGCTGCCGCCGCGGTGACCTTGGGGTTGTCGACGAGACGCACCAGTCCGCCAACCGCTCCGCGATGTCGCGGGTGCCGTCGGTGGAGCCCCCGTCGATGACGAGGATCTCGTCGATGCACGGGATAGTCCTGACCGCTCAGGCTTCGAGGCAGTCATGGACGAACGCTCGCTCGTTGAGTGTCGGCAGGAGGATCGTGACCGGAGGCGTCATGCGATCGCAGTCTGTAAACGTTGCGGTTGACTGACAGGTCGATCGAACGCTCATCGTCCCTTCCAACCGATGACCGCGGCGAATCGTGCGAACGATGATGCGCAGGTCGAATAGCAGGCTCTGACGGCGCAGGTAGTGGAAGTCGTACTGCAGCTTCTCCAGCGCATCGCGCTCGTCGCCCCCGTAGCGGTACTTGACCTGCGCCCAGCCGGTCAGGCCGGGCCGCACGATGTGGCGCATGTCGTAGAACGGCAGCTTCTCCTGCAGTTCTTCCACGTAGCGCGGCTGTTCCGGCCGGGGCCCCACGAGTGACAGGTCGCCCCGCAAGATGTTGACCACCTGGGGGAGCTCGTCGAGGTGCTGACCCGCAGCATCCGGCCGAAACGTGTGACCCGAGGATCGCTCGATGACGTCCAATCGGTCGGGGAGGTCGGCTTCGGCGCGCATCGTGCGGAACTTGTGGATCGAGAAGTTCTTTCCGACCGACCAACCCGCTCCTGGACGAAGAAGAGTCGGACCACGGTTCCCGATCAGATTCCCGACGAAGACGAAGCGGGAGCAGCACGACCAGGAGAACAGGCCGACGAGAGCGACAGCGACGTCGAAGACCCGCTTCATCCGCCCGTAGCGGTCACGGTGCACCTCGCCGATGTCGAAGAACAACGACACCCGTCCGAGTTCGTGCACCGGGATCTTTCCGAGCCACTCCTCGTAGAACAACGTTCGGGTTCGAACCCGGACACCCGACTCGTGCAATTCGGCGGCTTGGTCGATGATGCGTTCGTCGAGCGCCGAAGCGGCGTCGAGCACGACGAACGTCGCTTCCCCCCACACGACCGCGTTCATGAGTGGAAAGACTTCCTCGGAGACGTCCGCGGCCTCCTCGGTCGAGAGCGACGTCACGATCACAGCCGGACGCTCGGGCCGCATGCTCAGCTCGGCCTCCAGCTCGCGGACCAGGCCGTCGTCTCCGACGACGACGACACGGTCGCGATCCTCCGACGCCTCGTGACCGATCGAGGACAGCCCGACGCACAGCGTCGCCCAACGGCACGATCAGGAGTGCCGATCCGAAGACCACGAATCGCGGGAGGAGAGCGTCACCGACCAGGAGCTGCACGCTCGAGATCGCCAGCGCCGCCACGCCCGCGGCCACGATCGACGTCAGAAAGCCGGAAGGGACGCCTCGTCCGAGGTCTGGGAGTCCGAGCCCATAACAGACGACGAGCAGGATTCCGCAGTAGGCGATCGCCCAGGCAAACCTGAACGATTCCGTGAAGTCGTATTCACCGATGAACTGGGCGTGATACTTCGAGAGCCCGAACACCACGACCGGGATGCCGACGAACAGCAGTAGTCGGGCGAGCCGCCTCACCGCGGAAGGCTAGATCGACCGATGCGGTCAAGCATCGCAATCTGATTCGGTCGAAGCATCACGAATCCGCTGGTGTCGTGCCGACGTCCGATGACTCGCCGCCCGCGGCGTCGAGCTCGTCCAGCCGACCATTGACGAGGCTGAGTAGGTCGCGGTCACCTTGTCGTTCGGCGACTCCACGCAGGACGACGAGTGCGAGCTCGTGGTACGGCTGCAGCTCGATCGCGTGCTCCAACGACACGCGGGCGCCCTCGACGTCCCCAAACAGCAGCTGACGGATGCCGAGTTGCGCCCACATGAAGGGCAGGCCCGGCTCGAGTTCGGTCGCCCGTTCACTCCAACGCAACACGTCGGCCTCGACGTCGTCCGAGAAGTCTGTCGGGGTGAAGATCGCCGTTGACGCGGTCAGCATCACCGTGGCGTCGAACGGATTCCACGCGACGGCGCGTCGGGCGTCGCTGACGTCGCCGGACTCGAACGCCGCCTTGAGCGTGAGGTCGCTGACGATTGCCCAGCCAGACAGCAGCGCTGCAACCACACACGCTGAGGCCGCCACACTTCGGTGCATCCGGGCCGGACCTTCGGCTCCGCGGAGTTCATCGCGGTCGACCTGACTCGCCCCGAGCAGCAGGGCGGCGAGGGCAAAGGTGACATGCGATGGTGGTTGGAGCATCCAGCAGAACGCGATGCCGCCTGCCGCCCAAAGCAACGGGCCATGCGATCGGCGCGCCGCCGTGACCACGAACCAGACGAAGAGGCGAGGCCCACGATCCCGAGCGACACGGTGACCTGGACGATGATGTTGTGCGGGTCGTACCACGACTGGATCAGGTCGTCGGTCGCTTCGCGTCGGACGAACTCGGGCGAGTAGAAGCGCTGCGTCGCCGGTCGGAATCGGCCGAGGCCGTACCCGGTGATCGGCCGGTCGAGGAACGCTCGCCATCCGTACGACCAGACCCGCGCGCGGGCCAGATCCCACCCGACGTGAGCCGATCGGCGGCCGACGAGTCCGCGCTCCCGCCGCCACGCTGCATGAGCGTGGCCGCGAGTGCGCCGCAAGCAGCGGCCGGAATCAGGTACAACGAGCGGATCGAGCGGCGACTTGCGATCCCGGCAAGCACGAGCAGGACGCACGCGGCGAGCGCGACCCGTGACCCCGACAGCGTCACCAGCAGCACGCCGAGCGCCACGCCGGCCAGTGGCCAGGATTGCGGCCGCCGACTCCTCGACACGTACGTGCGAATGCAGTACGCAGTCGCGCCCGCCATCGTCGCACCGAAATAGACCGGGTTGACGCCGAAGCCTGACGCCCGTCGGCCGGCTGCAGCGAGTGGCTCGTACCTGATGTCGAACAGCGCTTGGAGCACACCTATCACGCCGCTTGCGGCGCAGGCGCCGAGAAACGCGATTCCCAGCGCAACCCGGCCACGCGGCGAGAGCCGCCGACCGAGGGCCCAGAGTCCGAGTGCAGAAGACCACCACAGCACGCTGTCCCAACGCCCGATGGCGATCAGGATCGAGGCGTACGGCGCGTCGGAGAGCAGTCCGACGAACAAGGCCCACGCCAGGAGAACGGTGCCAGCGATCGCTGGACGATCACGACGGCGTACCAAGCGTGCCAACTCGTACAGCCCGAACGGCAAGGCGCCCAGCAGGAGGACCGCACGGGGGGTCCAGAAGACGAAATGGAAGTACGGACCGAACGCGACCACCAGCAACGCGCCGAGCGCGGCGACCAGAGCGTCATTGTTGGTCAGCCCGAGACGCCCGGTGACCGAGTTGTCGACGGTCACGTCGAGCTCGGCGAATGACTCTTGTTGCATGGCGTTCAGCACGTTGGATCCGCTCTGCAAACCGTGGGAAAGGCGAGTGGTTGGTTTCGGACGCGAAACTGGCGGATCCCCATCCCGTCGGGATGGGGATCCGCCGATCAGACGAAGCTGATCAGAGTGACGTTGTGGTGCACTTACCGGTTGCCGCCGCGGTGACCGTCGACGTCGGCGAAGCCGGCGTGATGACGACATCCGTCGCGTTGTAGCTGCGCAGCAGGCCGACAGCGACCAAGTCGGAGCCGGCCGGGTTGCCGGAGGCGACGCCGAACTGGGCGTAGTAGGCCTCGATGGCGACCTCGTAGGTCTTCGCCGTCGCCTTGCAAGACGACTTCTGACCCTGGTCGGTGATACCGCGAACAGCGAAGACCACGATGGTGGCCAAGATGCCGAGGATCACGATGACGATGAGGAGCTCGACGAGGGTGAAGCCCTGGTCCTTCTCTTCCACTTCCGATGTCTCTTCGATGATCATGTGGGTTGGTTCCTTCCGCCTCTGGTGGGCAAGCCGATTTCTCACTGGATGCGCATCGTGAGAATCGTCCTCCCGGTGCGCAAACTGTGCTTCGGCACAAGTGCGAGCGAACTTTAGGCAAAATCTCTTTCGAGGGCACACCGGCCTCCGACCAGGCTTCTCGCCCCGAACGCGGCGGATCCCCATCCCGTCGGGATGGGGATCCGCCAGATCAGACGAGCTGATCAGAGTGAAGTTGTGGTGCACTTACCAGCTGGGGCAGCCGTGACCGTCGACGTCGGCGAAGCCGGCGTGATGACAACATCCGTCGCGTTGTAGCTACGCAGCAGACCCGCTGTGACCAAGTCGCTGCCAGCGGGGTGACCGCCGGCGGTGCCGTACTGGGCGTAGTAGGCCTCGATCGCGACCTCGTAGGTCTTCGCCGTCGCCTTGCAGGACGACTTCTGACCCGAATCGGTGATGCCACGGACAGCAAACACCACAATTGTGGCGAGGATGCCGAGGATCACGATGACGATGAGAAGCTCGACGAGGGTAAAACCCTGGTCCTTCTCCTCGACTTCAATGGTCTCTTCGATGATCATGTTTGGTTGGGTTCCTTCCGCCTCTGTGGGCAAGCCGATTTCTCACTGGATGCGCACCGTGAGAATCGTCCTCCCGCTGCGCAACCGGTGTTCGGGACTAGCGCAAATCAACTTTAGGAAAGAATCCTGTGAAACGGTAGCGCAGATCGTCAAGTTTTCTAAAGGTGGCCTGTGACGTGCCGATGAGCACCCGGCAGATCGTTCTGATGAGGAGAACGATCCCGAATCCCCGAGGAGCCTGACCGCCGTGTTCCGACGCACCCACCAGCAGTCGTCCCACAACGTGAACGCAGAGAGTGCTGTAGTGGGCATCATGGGTGATGAAGAAGCAGCGGCGACCCACGCCTCGCTCGCCCAGCTGCACCTCAAGGTGGCGGCCCTCGAAGAGCAGATGCGCTCCCAATTCACGGCCGTCGCGGCGTACGCATCGATCGCCCAGGAGCAGGTCGAGTTCACGCGAAACGAGGCCCGCGCCGACCTCGACCGCACCCGCCACACGCTGATCGAGCTCGTCGAGCAGGTCCGTCACGAGGCCGGCACGGCCCCGAGAACCCGCGTGCCGGGCGCTCCGCCGGGGCCGCTCGCACCGCCGATCGTCACCGCCCCGAGCCCTTCCCTGGCCGCCCGACTGGGCGAGCTCGAACAGGCGATCATGCAGTGCTTCGACCGTCAACGCGAGCTGGCCGAAACCGTCGCGGCCGTGCTCGACATCGTCTCGGCCGCCTCGGCCGATGCGCCGATCAGCGGCCTCGCGTTCACCTGAGGTACCCCGCCGCGACGAGCGGCCTCGCGTTCACCTGAAGCATCCCGTGGGCGGACGCTCGCGTCAGCGCACGAGCTCGACACGCATGCCGGTGACATCCCACTTCGGATCGGCGGGGAGCCGGCTCACGGCCCGTCCCGACGCCCGACGGGCGGTCCACAGCATCGCCCCGGCCTGCAACATGTGCGTCGTGCCGGCGCCCGCCGGGGGTGAGCGGGTGATCACCTCGTCGATGCCAGGCAGCTTCTCTCGGATCAACTCGATGCGCTCCATCCGACCGTCGTCGTGGAACGGCGAGGTCTTCAACGGGCTGTCACCGTTCATCACGTGGAACGACAGGTCGGGGTTGGCCGAGTAGAACGAGCGCTGGTGGAAGGGCTGGATCTCCTGGGCGGCCTCGCGCAACCAACGCAGCCGACGGAAGTCATCGCGGCCCATCCATGGCTCGAGCTTCATGACGTCGTCACGGTTCCGCGCCAACAGCGCGCTCCGTGACGGAACCGGGTAGATGCCCACCAGGCGTGGCCAACCGAGCATCTCGCGGGCCTCGAGGTCACACGGCCGATACGGCGAACCGGGCTCGTCGCTCAGCCCGGTCGGAGCATTGATGCCGGCGAACTCGAACTTCGGCCGGTAATCGAGAACCTGCATCAGGTTGGGAAGCACGAACGCCTCCTCCGCCACGACGGTGACACCGGCAACCCGCGCCGGGAGCACCAGCCAACCGCCGGGACATGGGGTGACGCCCGCGATGGTCTTGTAGGGGAGGGCCTTGGCAACCATCGCCGACCGAGGTTACGCGGATCAGCCGGCGCCGACAGGCGTCGGCGGCGGTGCCGACCCGTTGCTCGGTTGAGCCGAACCGGACGTCGCACCCTGAGCGGCCGCGACCGTGGCCTGCGCCTGGGCCTGCGAACGCAGCGTGGCGACCTGGGCCTGGATCTCGGTGGGGAACGCCGAGATCGACTGGGCGACCTCCATCGACACGAGACCGGCCGACACGAGGCGGGCGAGGTCCATCTCGATCGTCTGCATCCCGTCGGGACCGCCGGTTGCGACGACGTTGCGGAGCTGTCGCGACTTGCCCTCGCGCACGAGGTTGCGCACGGCGTCGTTGCCCATCAGGACCTCGAACGCGGCGACGCGACCACCGTTGATCGCGGGCAGCAGGCGCTGGCTGACCACGCCCTGCAGTGATCCGGCGAGCATCGTCTGGATCTGGTCGCGACGATCGCCGGGGAACACGTCGACGATGCGGTCGAGTGCCTGGGGGGCATCGTTGGTGTGGAGCGTGGCGAACACGAGGTGGCCGGTCTCGGCCAGGCTCAACGCGATCTGGATCGAGTCGAGGTCGCGCATCTCACCGAGGAGCACGACGTCGGGGTCCTCACGCAAGGCGCTTCGCAGACCGGCGGTGAACGACTCGACGTCGGTGCCGACCTCGCGCTGGTTCACCATCGCCCGCTTGTGGTGGTGGAGATACTCGACCGGATCCTCGATGGTGAGGATGTGCACCGGCTTGGTCTCGTTGATGCGGTCGATCATCGCCGCCAACGTGGTCGACTTGCCGGAACCGGTGGGGCCCACCGAGAGCACGATCCCGTACGGGCGGTTGAGCAAGGTGTTGCACGCAGCCGGCGCACCGAGCTCCTCGAGCGACCGCACGCGGAACGGCACGACGCGCAACGCCAGAGCCAATGAGCTGCGCTGGTTGAACGCGTTGGCGCGGAAACGCCCGAGCCCGGGGATCCCGAACGAGAAGTCGACCTGCTTGTGCGCTTCGAGCTCGGCTCGCTTGTCCTCGTCGAGCAACGAGTACACCATCGTCTCGACGTCGGCGTTCTCCAGGACCTTGACGTTCTCGAACGACACGAGCGTGCCGTCTCGACGCGCGGTGGCCGGACGGCCCACGGTGAGGTGGAGGTCTGACGCGCCGGAGTTGACGGTGGCTTGGAGCAACGTCACCAAGGAAGCGTCTGGCTGAGTGGACATGGGGCTAACCTCCCGCCCGGGCCATCTGTGGCCTCGGGTTGCAGATGTTCGTGTGGTGGATGTGATGGAAACGGCCCTCGTGGTCATCGGCTGTGCCGTGATGGGTCTGTTGATCGGGTCGTTCCTGACGGTCGTCGTCGATCGCGTGCCGCGTGGGGCGTCGGTCGTGAGGCCGGGGAGCGCCTGCGGCGCGTGCGGGCTGCAACTCGGCGTACGCGATCTCGTGCCGGTCGCGAGCTGGGTGGTGCTGCACGGCAAGTGCCGGCGGTGCAAAGCGCCGATCGGCATCGAACCGATCGTCATCGAGCTGGCGACGGCAACGATCTTCGTGCTGTTCGGGCTGCACTTCGGCGCCGCCGCGGAGCTGCCCGCGTTCTGCATCCTGGGCGCCGCGCTCGTGGCGCTCACGTGGATCGACCTGCGCGAGCAGCGTCTGCCGCGCGAGATCACGTACACGGCGCTCGTGCTCGGCGCCATCGCGCTCACCGTGGCAGCGCTCGTCGACGACGAGCCACAACGGATCTGGATGATGGTGTTCGGCGCCGGCCTGGCGCTGGCGATCATGGGCGCCATCTATCTCGGCAGCCATGGAGGACTCGGGTCGGGCGACGTACGGCTGTCGCCGTTGCTCGGCCTGTACCTCGGCTGGCTCAACCCCGGCATCGTCCCGATCGGGCTGTTCTTCGGCTTCGTGCTGGGCGCTGTCGTCGGCGTGGCGATGATGGCGGTCGGCAAGGCGGGTAAACGCACCGCGCTTCCGTTCGGGCCGTTCCTTGCGGCAGGCACCGTCCTGGCCGTGTTCGTCGGCCAGTCGTTCGTCGACATGTTGTGGCATCGCTGATCAGTTCCCGCCCGGCCCGTCCATCGAGATCGCTCAGACCCCAGCGTCGTTCTGGACGCCGTCGAGCACGCCGTACATCGCCGACACGAGGGCGACGGCCACGAAGCCCACGATCACACCGACGAACACGATCATGATCGGCTCGAACATCGTCGTGAACGTCTTGATCCGCGACTCGAGCTCACGGTCGAAGTACTCGCTGGCGACGGAGAGCTGTTGGTCGAGCGTTCCAGTCTCCTCGCCGACCCGGAACATCTGACGGGCGGCACCGGGGAACAGCTCGGTATCAATGAGCGGCTGGGTGAACCCGCCGCCCTCGAGCATCTGCTGCCGTGCGATCTCGAGCTGCTCACGGTAGACGATGTTCGCCGTCGCCTCGGTCGTGGTCTCCATCGCCGACGGGATCGCGACCCCTGAGCGGAGCATCGTGCCGAGGATCCGGCAGAACCGCTCGAGCAGGGCGTACTCGACGATGCCCTTGATCACAGGGATCTTCAGCATCAGCCGGTCCTTGAGCTCCTTGCCCGTCGGGTGGATGGAGAGAAACGCCAGCGACGCGATGAGCACGAGGAAGAAGGCGGCGGTGATGAACCAGAGGTCGCCGAAGAAGCGGGCGAAGAACAGCATCATCCGGGTCGGGAGCGGCAGCTCGGCGCCGAGCTCCTCGAACAACGGCTTGAACTGCGGGAGCACGTAGCCGGCGAGCACGAGGACGGTGAAGAACGACATGATCATGACGACGCCCGGATAGGCGAGCGCGCCGACGACCTTGGCGCGGGTGTCGATCTCGCGCTCGAGGTAGTGGGCCAGGCTCTCGAGCGACTCGTCGAGTCGACCGGTCAGCTCCGCCGACTGCAGGATGCCGATGTAGTAGTTCGGAAACACGCCGGCGTGCTGGGCCGCGGCCTGCGAGAGCAGACCACCGTTGCGCAGGTCGTCGACCATCTGCGTGAGCGCTCGCCGCAGGGCGACGTCGGACGCCTCGTCGGCGATCGTGGTCAACGCCTCGGTGATCGGGATGCCGGCCTTCACGAACACCGCCAGCTGGCGGGTGAAGTTCATGAGGTTCTTCTTCTTGACCTTCTCCTTGCTCAACTCGAAGTCGAGCAGGCCCCGGCTCTCTTCGATCTTGATCGGGAACAGGTTCTGCTCGACCAGGAACGCGCGCGCCGACCCGACGGTGTCGGCCTTGGTGACGCCGGCGATCTCGATGCCGGACGGGTCAATCGCGGAGTAAGCGAACTTTGCCATGTGTGCTCCTTTGGAGCTTGCGTTCAGTTAGCGAAGAGGGTCTTGACGACTTCGGGAATGGTGGTGACGTCGTCCTCGACGAGTTGCATGGCTTCACGCAACATGGTGCGCATGCCCTGGGCGACGGCGAGACGACGGAGCTCTTCGGTGGTTGCCCACCCGACTATCAATCGGCGCAACTCGGGGGTGACCTTTAACAATTCGTAGACGCCAATTCGCTCGCGGTAGCCGGTGCCGGCGCAGAAGTTGCATCCGAGGCCGTGGTAGAAGGTGCTCTTCACCGCGCCGCCGCTGTGTTGCTGGAACACGGCGAGCTCGTCGGCGGTCGGTGTGTACTGCTCCTTGCAGTTGTCGCAGATGCGCCTGAGCAGGCGCTGCGACACCACGGCGACCACGGCCGAGGCGATGAGGAAGGCTTCGATGCCCATGTCGAGCAGGCGGTGGACAGCGGCCACGGAGTCGTTGCCGTGCAATGACGAGAGCACGAAGTGGCCGGTCAGTGCCGACTGCACCGCGATGCGGGCGGTGTCGGCATCTCGGATCTCACCGACGAGGATGACGTCGGGGTCTTGCCGCAAGAGGGCCTTCAGGCCGGAAGCGAACGTGAGCCCGGCGCGCTCGTTGGTCTGCACCTGGTTGATGCCGGGGAACACGTACTCGACCGGGTCCTCGATGGTGGTGACGTTCTTGCCGGTCGAGTTGATCTCCTGCAACGTGGCGTACAGCGTGGTGGTCTTGCCGGCACCCGTGGGGCCGGCGCAGATCACCATGCCGAACGGTTGGTGCACGAGCTTCGAGTACATGTTGTAGGTCTCGCGTGGCATGCCCAGCTCGTTGAGGCCGACCATCGACTTGCTCTTGTCGAGCAGTCGCATGACGACCTTCTCGCCGAACACCGTGGCGACGCTGGCGACGCGGACGTCGAGTGGGCGACCGTCGACGGTGGTCGAGAACTGGCCGTCCTGAGGTGCCCGCTTCTCGACGATGTTCATGCCGCTCATGATCTTGAGGCGGCTGACGAGCGGGTTGTGGGCGCTCATCGGCAACTTGACCGCCTCGACGAGCTGGCCGTCGATGCGGAACCTGACACGAACGTCCTTGTCGAGTGGTTCGACGTGGATGTCGCTCGCTCGGTCGCGCAGTGCCTGGCTCACGATGCGGTTGACCAACTGGACGACCGGCGCCTGGTCGTCGAGGTTGACCTCGTTGGCCTCCTCGGCGCGCTCGACCTGACTGTCGGTCGCCTGGAAGGCGGCGACAAGGCGCCCGATGTCGGCGTCGGAGCGCCAGATCTGCTCGATGAACGACTGCACCGTCTTGGGGTCGGTGGCGAGCCATTCGAACTGCTGGCCAGCAGCGGCCTCGGCCTCGTCACGGCGCGCCTTGGACGGATCGGCCGAGAAGACGACGAGCTTGGTGTCCTTCTCGCCGATCGGGACCAGGAAGAACGCGCGCGCCAGGCGCTCGTCGATGCGCTGGGCGAGCTCGGGGTTGACCTCGGTGGCGCGCGTGTCGCCGAGCGGGATCCCGCATGCCGTCGCCAGCGCCCGCGCGTACTCGGCACGACCGACACCGTGCCTGGTGAGCAGCAACTGCCCGAACTCAGGCAGGTCCCCGTTGGTCTCCTGGAGCGTGGCCGCCAGCCGTTCTCCATCGAGATGCCCGGACTGCACGAGGCTCTGGCCCAGCGCGACGCACTCCTCGATGCTCTTCCCTTGTGGTTTCTCCGCCGGGGCGCTCGGAGACGGCAGTGAGCGAGCCTCGTCTGCCTTCGGCTTTCGTAGCGCCATCGTTTCGTTCCCTTCCGTTCCCGGTTCTCAGTCGACCAACGTCGGTGGGTCGAGTGGTGCGCCGGAGCGCACCGGCCCTGTTCGTTGGAACTCGGAGCGGGTGACGAACTGGGTCGGGTCGATCTCGATGACCGCCCGCTCGAGCTCCTCCAACCGCTCCAGCTGCACGGAGGTGCTCACGTCCGCAGTTGCGTCGGCAAGCTGCGTCTCGACGTCGGTCACGCGCAGTGCGACCGTGTCGAACCGCTCGGCCAGCGACTTCTCGAGACGCTCCATCTCGATGCGGACCAGCACCGCCTCGCCGATCGCAGTCGACAACTTCTCCCTGAGCTCGTCGATCTCCTTGGAGTCGATCTGGTTCATCTCCTGACGCAACACTTCGATGCGGTCGTCGATCGCCTCGAACTGCGAGTC
Source organism: Ilumatobacteraceae bacterium (assembly GCA_963776935.1). Classification (GTDB taxonomy): domain Bacteria; phylum Actinomycetota; class Acidimicrobiia; order Acidimicrobiales; family Ilumatobacteraceae; genus JALOLG01. Next base: position 92,754 of record CAVZOP010000011.1, read on the forward strand.
GAGACCAGACATCCGATCGTTGAGGGCGATGAGTGTGGTGTCGAGGCCGGCGGTGACACGACCGACGTGGGCGTCGATCTCGGCGATCCGCATGCCGGAATCCTCTTTGACGCGCGTCTCGGCCGCGAGCACCCGCTCGTTCAGACGATCCTCGATGTCGGACAGGCGAGTGCCGACCATCTGGGCGGTCTCCGTCTGGGTCCGGCGGGTTGCACTGTCCAACTCGTCGAACCTCACCGTGAGAGTTGACAGCCGGCCCTCGACGTTGGTTTGCAGCTGCTCGCTCAGCTCGGCAGTGCGCTGCTCCATCGCCTGGGTCATCTCGTTGAAGTAGGTGACCATCCGGGCGGCCTGCTCGTCGAAGCGGCGCAGGTTCGAGTCGAGCGCCTCGATCCGGCGAGTGAGGCCGCTCTGGTCGTCGCGGATCTCCTGCAGCGCGGGCCGGGCGACGTCTTGCACCATGCCCGCCAAGTTGACGTCCATGTCGTCGAAGCGGCGCGCCGTGCGCGACTCGAGCTCGCCGAGGCGAGTGTCGATCGCCTGGCGCATGGCGTGTTGGAACTGCTCGTTGCGGGTGTGCGACTGCTCGACGGCGGCCGCCAGCGACTGCAGCTGCTCACCGAAGGCCTGACGCATCGTTTCCCGGTCGGCCGCGCTGGATGAGCGGAGCCGTTCGACCTCGGCCATCATCGTGGCCCCGTAGCGATCGAGCTCAGCCTGGACGGCCGCGATGAGACTCGCTCGCATATCGTCCGTTTCGGCTGTCATACCTCTCGATCCTCCGAAGTCAGGACTCGCTACGGATCATCGTGACGGGATCCACACAAGCCACGTCGTACGTATCGGTCAGCGGACCGCTCGGCTTGAGAATGCGCAGACGAAACCCATCCGATCAGGATGTGGATGGGCGATATACCTCCGTCATCCCCGGTCGCGCCGAACTGTCCACATTTGCTCAAGATACTCGGTCGGGCTCCCGATACATCCCCTGTCGCAACTGGAAGCTGGAGGTCCGCTCGCATGCGTCGCCTTTCCCTGTCCGCCAAATTGTTCGTCGCCGCACTGCCACTACTGGTGGCCGTCAGCGCGCTACTCGCGCTTTCGATCCGTGATGGCGTCGAGGAAGTCAACCAAGCTCGCCGTGGAGCTCTTCTGGGCTCGACGTGGGAACCGCTCATCGCCTCGATCCAAGCGATCGAGGCCGAACAGCGCATCTCCGACGGCGGCGAGCAGGCTGAGATCATCGACGCCCGGCGCGCCACCGACAGCTCGATGAGCGACCTGCGTCAGGTCGTACGACGAATCGGTGACAGCAACGCGATGGTCGTCAAGATCGGGTTGGCGACGGGCTCCCTCAGCACCGGTCGCGTGGCCGTCGACTCTGGCGACGACTTCCAAGTCATCGCCGCCTTGCGGGCATACGACACCGCCGAGCGAGAGTTGATCGGCCTCGGCCGGCTGCTCCCCGCCGAAGCCGGCGACGCCGAGCTCGGCCGCTCGCTGCTGGCCGTCGCCTCGCTCGCCGCGACCGAGCAGACCGCCAACGACGTGGTGCAGTCGATCGGTGACTGGCCGAAGTCCGGCGATCCGGCAGGCGTCGTCCAGGCTGCCTCGCTCGGCGATGCGATGGTCGCCACTGTCGACGAGTTCGAGAACGTCGCTCCCGACGCCTGGCTGGCCGAGTTCCGCGACGGCCGGTGGGCGCGACGTCTGGCCGACTCCATGAACCGCCTCGACGGCATCGTCGCCGCGGCCGACAACGGCGCCTTCGTGACGTTCGACGCGACCGAGTTCAACGAGACGGTGGCGGGCATCGCGACCATTCGTGATCAGCTCGCCGAGCAGATCGTGTCCGACGCCGAGTCGGAAGCCGACACCCTGCAACAAGTGACGCTCCTCCGCATCGGGGTCACCTTGATCGCCTTGCTGCTCGCCACGCTGATGGCGTTGCTCCTCACCCGGTCGATCACGCGCCGGCTGCGGGCGGTGTCGGACAAGGCCCACGAGGTGGCGACGATCCAACTCCCGGCCCTCGTCAGCGCCCTGCGCGACCCACGCGGTCGATCGGTGATCCCCGACGTCGCCCCCATCGAGGACGCCGGAACCGACGAGCTCGGCGAGCTCGCCGGCGCGTTCAACGTGGTGCAGTCGACGCTCGTCGACGTCGCCCACGAGCAGATCGAGGTCCTGCGGCGCGGCGTGTCGGACATCTTCGTCACGATGGCCCGCCGCACCCGGAGCCTGATCGACCGCCAGCTGGCGTTGCTCGACGAGCTCGAGGCCGACGTCGACGACCCGAGCGTGCTGGCGAACTACTACCAGCTCGACCATCTGGCGACCCGCATGCGCCGCAACTCCGAGAGTCTGCTCGTGCTCGCCAACGCCGAGTCGCGCCGTCGTCGCACCAAGGCAACCGACGTCGACGACGTGGTGCGTGCCGCGATCGGCGAGGTCGAGGACTACCGCCGCATCGACGTCCTCAACCTCGACCACCTTCAGGTCCGCGGCGCCGTCGTCGCCGACATCTCCCACCTTCTCGCCGAGCTGCTCGACAACGCCTCGTCGTTCTCGCCACCCGAGAGCCGGGTCACGGTGTCGGGTCGATACGCGGACGAGCACTACCTGATCTCGATCTCCGACGAAGGTGTCGGCATCGGCGCCGACCGCCTCGCCGAGCTCAACGACATCCTGGCCAATCCACCGATCGTCGGTCTGTCGGTCGAGCCCACGCTCGGCATGTCGGTGGTGTCGCTGCTCGCCCACAAGCACGGCGTGCAGGTGCGGCTCGTGCCGTCGTCGCCGGGTCTCCTCGTCGAGGTCGTGCTGCCGGCCAAGCTGTACGGCCCGATCGACGCGACCGGGCTGCTCGGCGTCGAACCGGCGACGAACGGTCACGGCAAGCCCGCACCCGACCGCGTCATCGACTGGTCCGGGTCGGGCGAGCCCGCCAACACCGACACATTCGTGGCGGACTTCGCGCCCACCGCGTCACCGAAGAGGCGCCGACCGAGCCCACGGCGACCCCCGAGTGGTCGGTCACCGCCGAAGCGACCCCAGTGTCCGACAGGACGTTCGACGTCGAGACGACCGCAGAGCTTTCGATAGTCGACGGCCAACCGGCCACCAACGAGCCGACGTTCGAGCCCGACTGGTCGATCGCGCCGGATCAGCCCGCACTGCCCGACCGGACGGCGACCGCCGATCCGGTCGACGACCCAGCACCCGTGGCAGAAGCGCCAGAAGTGCGAGTCCGACGGTCCGAGCCGACGAGGTCGAGGTCCGAGCCGACGAGGTCGAGGTCCGAGCCGACGAGGTCGAGACCTCGAGCTTCACGGCGCCGCAGTCACACGATCGCATGGGTGGCGAGTTCGATCGGCCACCGGCGCCACCGGCGTTCGGGATCCAGCCCACCTCGCGACCGTTCACCGATCCGACCGCACGGCCGATCCCGGCCCGGCGCACCGAATCGGAGCGGCTGGTTGCCTCCGGTCAGGCCAAGCCGTCGTTGCCCACACGATCGCGCGGCACTGGTCCCGACGGTCCGGACCGCTTGGCCGCCCAGCTCACAGGTCCGGTCGGCCAGCCCATGGTGGCCCCGACCGCCCCGAGCTCGCTGAAGGCGGCACTGTCGGCGTTCGAGGCCGGCCGTGCCGGTGCCCGGCCCGACGCTTCGCCGCCGCCGGCACTGCCGACGCGGGATCCCGGCAGCGCCTTCGATCACGACGAGGTCACGGCGAGCACGTCGCAGTCACGCCTCGATCCCGAATCGATCCGTGAACGGCTTCGGTCGTTCCGACAAGAGTTCCAACTCGGCCGCGACGGCGAAGGTGCCGCCGGCCATGACGGAGATCAGACCGATCTCGGAGGTGATCGTTGATGGGTGCTGTCGAGAACCTGAACTGGCTCGTCGCTCGATTCGTCGAGCAGGTGTCGGCCGTCAGGCAGGCGGTCGTCGTGTCGTCCGACGGGCTCCCGCTCGCCGTGTCGGCCAACGTCGAGCGAGAGACCACCGAGCGGCTGGCGGCGGTTGCCTCCGGGATGATCGGGCTCGCCTACGGATCGGCCGGACGCTTCGGCGCCGGCGCCGTGTCGAACGTGATCGTCGAGATGGAGAACGGCTGGATGTTCGTCACCGGCATCCGCGACGGCTCGTTGATGTGCGTCGTCACCACCAAGGATGCCGACATCGGCACCATCGGTTACGAGATCGCCGTGTTCGCCGATCGGGCGGGCGAGGTGCTCACCCCTGAGGTCCGCGACGAACTGAAGTCGATGATGTTGTCGAGGCGGTGAGACATGGCAGAAGACCCTGACGTCGGCGCGATCCTCCAGGAGGACGACGCCGACGAGACCGGACGCCTGATCCGGCCCTACGCCATGACCGGTGGCCGCACCGGCACGGATGGCGACAGCATCGGACTCGAAGCGCAGATCCAGGCCAACACGCGGGCGTCGAGCCATCTCGGCGCCTACCGCTGGGAGGCCGCCAAGCTCATCGAGCTCGTGCAGACGCCGACCGCCCTCGTCGAGGTCGCGGCCCGGCTCAAGATCCCGATCGGTGTCACCAGGGTCCTGGTCGCCGACCTCGTACGCGACGGCGCCGTCGTCGTCCACATCCCACAACGAACACAGTCGTTCACGAGCTTGTTGGAGAAGGTTCTCGATGGTGTCCGCAGCCTCTGATACGCCACGGGGCAAGATCCCCGTGAAGATCGTCATCGCCGGCGGTTTCGGCGTTGGCAAGTCCACGTTCGTCAGCACCATCTCCGAGATCGAGCCATTGCGCAGCGAAGCGGTGATGACGGCGGCGTCGAGCGAGGTCGACAGCCTCATCCACACCGGGTCCAAGCAGACCACCACGGTGGCGATGGACTTCGGTCGCATCACGCTGACCGAGGAGATCACGCTGTACCTGTTCGGTACTCCGGGGCAGGAACGCTTCCACTTCATGTGGAACGAGCTCTCACGGGGTGCGATCGGTGCGATCGTGCTGGCCGACACCCGAAGGCTCACCGACTGCTTCGCGGCGATCGACTACTTCGAGGTGCGCAACGTGCCGTTCATCGTCGCCGTGAACACCTTCGACGGGATCCGGACGCATGCCCTACAGGCAATTAGAGAGGCCGTGCAGGTCGACGAGCGGGTCCCGATGGTGTTCTGCGACGCCCGGCAGCGTTCGGACGTGAAGAGCGCCCTCATCGCCGTCGTCGAGCACGCCCTGATGCGCGAACGCGCCGCCGCCGCCCCCAACTGACCCTTTCGTCACCTCCTCCGCCGCCTGTGTCGGGGTCCTCAGCCTGGGACGCGGAGGACCTCGACGCGAGCGAAGGGCTTCCGATCACCGCGGGTCGATGTCCACAGGCGGAGAGTGAACGCGGTCTCGTCGGTTGTTGGCGACGGCAGCGCTTCAGCACGGTCTGATCGCCACGAGTCAGCTCACGGACCACAACGTCGAGCGCGCACAGTTCGACCAGTTCGTGCGGCGCGGGATCTTCGTGCGCGTCGGATCGGGTGTCTATGCCGCTGCTGGGGCGCCGGATTCTTGGGAGCGGTCGCTACGAGCCGGCTTGCTCGCGCTCGGTCCGCAGTCCTGTGTCAGTCACGAAGCCGCCGCACGCCTTCACGGCCTCGACCGATCCGTCGAGAGCCGCCCGGAGTTCACCGTCATCCCGTGGCCGGCAAGGTCTCGTGGTCGACGGTGTGCTGCACACCACGAAGGTGCTCGCGCCGCTGGACGTGGTGACCGTGGACGGGTTCCGAGCCACCTCGGCGACGCGAACGATCGTCGACCTCGCCCATGAGCGAGTGTCACGGAACCGCCTCGCCGCCGCGATCGATTCGGCGGTGCGCCTCGGTCTCACATCGCCGACGGTGCTCGTCGATCGCCTGCGAGACCTACGCGGCCCAGGTCGATGGGGCTGTCGGCTGCTCGACGACCTCCTCGTCGACACCGGCGGCCACACGATGCTCGAACGCGACTTCCTGCGGCTGATGCGACGTGGTGGGCTCCCGAAGCCGCGCACGCAGGTGATTCATCGCCGTGGTGGAACGACGTACGCGCGCGGTCGACTTCCTCTTCGACCCCTATGGCGTCGTCGTCGAGGTGTCGGGGCGCAAGGGACACTCGTCACCGACCGAGCGTCAGATCGACGCCCAGCGACGCAACGAGCTGCAAGACGCTGGTCGGCGGGTCTTCGAGTACACCTACGAGGACGTGATGCGCCGGCCCGACCACGTGATCGGGACGATGTCACAGCGCCTCGCCAACGCCGGCTGGTCCCCGTGAGTCGAGATCCTCCGCGTGCCACGCGGAACACCTCGACACAGCGCGGGTGGTTACGGTTGCTGGGATGCGGGTGCACCTCGTCGACGGGACGTACGAATTGTTCCGTCAGCACTTCGGCAGCGCCGGCCGGCAACGGGACGGCGCGGCCGACCCGGGACCGTACGCGGCGACGATCGGCGTGCTGGGCTCGACGCTCGGGCTGATCGAGGATGGTGCCACCCACATCGGCGTCGCCAGCGACCACGTGATCGAGAGCTTTCGCAACGACCTGTGGCCCGGCTACAAGACCAGCGAGGGGATGCCGCCGGAGCTACTGCACCAGATCCCGGTGCTCGAGGACGCGTTGCTGGCGATGGGCGTGGTCACCTGGGCGATGGTCGAGCACGAGGCCGACGACGCGCTCGGCGCGGCGGCCGCCATCGCCGCCGCCGATGCGAGAGTCGAACAGGTGCTCATCGTCACCCCCGACAAAGACCTGTGTCAGTGCGTCAGGGGCACGCGGGTCGTCGAGTTCGACCGCCGCAAGCGCGAGATCATCGACGAAGCGGCAGTCATCGAGAAGTTCGGCGTCGGGCCGGCGTCGATCCCGGACTACCTCGGGCTCGTCGGCGACACGGCCGACGGCTTTCCCGGCCTTGCCGGATGGGGATCCAAGAGCGCCGCCATGGTGCTCGCCCGGTACGGCCACATCGAGAACATCCCGCAGTCGGTGGGCGACTGGGATGTGCCCGGCCTCCGTGGCGGCGCCAAGCTGGCCGTCACGCTGCGCGACCAGTTCGAGCTGGCGCTGTTGTTCCGGCGGATCGCGACCGTCGAGCTCGACGTCGAGGTGGGCACGGTCGACGATTGGCGGTGGACCGGTCCGACGCCGAGGTTCGGTGCGATCGCCCACCGGCTGGGCGCGCCCGAACTGGTGGGGCGATCGGAGCGGGCGGGTGTCCGCGCCGCCGGCAGAGCCGCCGACTGAGGTGGCGACCAGGCGATCTGCGGCACACGAGCGATGCCGATGAAGGCTGCTACCTCCCGGTCCTGACCTGGTTCACGGGCGCCCATTGCACAGGACCCGGTCGCCACCTCACTCGGCGGGGTTTGCCCGGCCGATCGAGGCAGTTGCGCCAGACTACCCGTCCGGTACCCTGCGAACACCCGAGTCGATGGCTTTCGCTTGATGACTCGTCGCGCTGGGTCGACGGCACGTGCCTGACGCTCATCGCGTGGAGGGATGCGAGAGCGGCCGAATCGGCACGCTTGGAAAGCGTGTGTGGGGAAACTCACCGTGGGTTCGAATCCCACTCCCTCCGCCATGGCGAACTCCGAGCCCGGGGCCGCGGCGTCCGCAACCGCCGAGTCGCACGCGGTGTGGATGCAAGTCGCGCTCGACGAGGCCCGAGCGGCGCTCGGACACGGCGACGTTCCTGTCGGTGCGGTCGTGATCCGCGACGGCGTCGTGCTCGCCGCCCGCCACAACGAGCGCGAGCTCACCGGCGATCCCACCGCCCACGCCGAGATCCTGGCGCTGCGTGACGCCGCCACGGCGATCGGTCACTGGCGACTCGACGACTGCATCCTCGTCGTCACGCTCGAACCGTGCGCGATGTGCGCCGGGGCGATGGTCAACGGGCGGCTCGGGCACCTCGTGTTCGGCGCCACCGACCCCAAGGCCGGCGCCGCCGGCAGTTGTTTCGACCTGCTCGACGGGACCGTGCTCAACCATCGTGTCCCGAGGAGCGTCGGCGTCCGGGCCGACGAGTGCGGCGCCCTGCTCGTCGAGTTCTTCGCCGCCCGGCGCGGCCGCTGACGTCAGCGGCGTCGCAATCCGCCGATCAAGCGCTTGAGCGCTGACCGTCGGGCATCACCCGGATCCGACGTCGCGTACGGGAGGAGCCCGACGCCGCCGTCGAGTCGCGTCCGGAGCCGACGGGTCGGGCAGCGCCGCGACCGGCCCCGTCGATCGTTCCGGGACGCTCGGTGCCGGCAGCGGTCGATCGGCGACTGCCAACTCGGATCCGATCGCCGCGATGGCCCGCTGGATGGCGAGGACCACGTCGTCGGACACCGGCTCCGACCACGCCGGCTCGAGCACCTCGGGGGGAGCGGTCAGCGGCTTCAGACGCACGGTCATCGGCAGCGGAGGCGGACTCGAGTCCGATCGGAGCGCTTCGCCGAAGGGCGCGCCTGGCGCCGGCATCTCCGACAGCGGCCCGCCGAGGAACTGCTCGTCGATCTCGCCCGTGGGCCAGACCAGCTCGAACGCATCGACGACCTCGCGCCCCACGACACTGTGCGCGCCGCCGGACGGCGGACCGTCGTAGGAGAACCTGTGCGGGCCGACCGACCACGGAGCAGGGCCGGCCACTGGCACGGCGCCCGGTGGAGGAGGGGGAAGTTGCCGGGCAGTGAGTGCATCCGCCGTCAGGAGCGGTCGGTCCCACTTGACGTCGCGATCGAACAGCTCCGGGATCGGCGCCGCGAACGTCACAACGCACCAACCATCTGGGGTGCGTCGACGTGCCAACCCGCCGCCGGACCTTCCATCGACTCGAGCAGTGTGAGCAGCGCCTCGATCACGACGTCGCGACCGCTCTCGGGATCGATCAACTGGCAGGCGACGACCGGCTCGCACGCGAGCGCGCCAAGCGAGCGGGCGAGCATCGTCGCCATGCCGGCGTCATCGCATCGGTTCACCGCCACGACGAGCGGGACGCGCAGATCCTTGAGGAGGGCGCGCATCGCGGCGCCTGCCTCGAGATGGGTGTGCTCGGCCTCGGCGTCGACCACGAACACCACGACGTCGACCTCGCCCTTGAGCACATCGGTCATGAACCAGAACCGCTCCTGGCCGGGCGTCCCGAACAACAGGAGTTGCACGCCCTCGACGGCGTCGTCGAGACCGTCACCACCGCCCTCGATCCGGAACGTGCCGAAGTCGAGCGCCACCGTTGTCAGCGCCTTGACGACGGACTCGTCGCCCGACGTAGCGACATCGGTCGAGACGACCGGGGTCTGCGACACCGATTGGATGAGTGAGGTCTTGCCGGCCGCGAACGGGCCGGTCACGAGGATCTTGAAGACGTGATCGGTCCCGGCCCCACCCGCCGGACGGAACGGCGCCGCGAACCCGGCGCCGACGCCCTCGGGCGCGTCGATCCGCAACTGCAAACCAGCGGTCATGCGCCCTCCTTCGAGTCCTGCCCGAGCCCCAGCGCCCGGTACGGAGATATCGGCGTGTCCAAACCGTGACTTGAGATCGGGGACGTGAGATCGGGGACGTGAGAACTGCTCCGCCGAGCGCCGCTCGCGATCGTGCACGTCAGCGCAACTCCGGAGGCGCCCTCGACCACAGCCGCTAGCCTCGCTCGACGGAAGGATGCCAGAGCGGACGAATGGGACGGCCTCGAAAGCCGTTGAGGTCCTTTGGGTCTCCGTGGGTTCGAATCCCACTCCTTCCGCCAGCAAGTTGATCAGCGGCACTCGGTACCGTCGGTCGGCGGTACGAGATCGACGAGGTAGTCGTTGACGACATCGTTGATGCAGCTGTTCACGTTGTAACCGGTGTGTTGATCGGCTTCCACGACGACGAACCGGCCGTCTTCGAGCGCTTCGGCCATGGCGCGCGTGCTCTCGAGGGGCGTGGCCGGATCGCCAGTGGTCCCGACGACCACGATCGGACCCGCCCCTTCGCCCGTGATCTCGATGCGCGGGTCGATGGCTTCGGGGAAGAACGTGCACGAGTAGCTCCCGACCGATCCGGCGGGTGCGAGCCGTGGCGCTGCCGCCGTGTACTGCGCCGCCATCGCGTCGTCCTGCTCGATGGTGAAACGTTCATCCGTGTCGGCGCAGCCGATCGATTGGAACGCCTCCAGCTCGTTGCCATAGGTGCCGTCGGCCTGGCGCTGGAAGTAGCTGTCGGCGAGCGACTGCAAACCCGACCCGTCGCCGGCCTGCGCATCGGCGAGTGATTCCTCCAGAGCCGGCCAGTACAGCTTGGTGTACATCGCCTGGAAGACCGCTCGGAGGCCGGTGCGCAAGTTGACGTCCGGGCGGTCGGGTTTGCCAGGGATCGGCGATTCGTCGAGCCGACGCATCAGCTCGTCGAACGCGCCGTCGGCGTCGCCGTCGTTGTGGAACGCGCAGTCCGTGTCGGCGCTGCATTGAGCGAGGAACGTCGTGAGTGTGTTCTCGAAGCCCTGCAGCTGCTGGACGGTCGACGTGATCGTGTCGGCGTTCGGATCCCTCGCCCCGTCGAACACAGCTGCGCGAACAGTGTCGGGGAACATCGTCGCCCAGGTCGCGCCGAGCTCGCTCCCGTAGCTGAAGCCGAAGTACGAGATGGTGTCCTCACCGAGGGCCCGGCGAATCGTGTCGATGTCGCGTGCCGAGTTGTTGGTGCCGACGTGTTCGATGATGTCAGCGTTGGCGGCGACGCAGTCGTCGGCGAACTCCTCGGCGAGATCGACCAGCTGTGTTCGCTCCTGCTCGGTGTCGGGGGTGATGTCGGACTCGGCGAAGAAGTGGTCGTAGTCGTCGGTGCAGTCGATGAACGGCTCGCTCTTCCCGGTGCCGCGTGGATCCCACCCGATGATGTCGAAGTGGTCGAGCAGCTCCTCGTCGTAGGGCACCAGCTCGGCGAAGATGGCGAAGTCGCTGCCGCCGAATCCGGGACCCCCCGGGTTGACCAGCAACGAACCGATCCGCTCGTCGGAATCGGCAGCGCGGTGGCGGGCGAGGAACAGTTCGATCGTCGGGCCGTTGGGGTCGGCGTAGTCGACGGGGACGTCGAGCGTCGCCACGTCGACGTCGTCGTCGAACTCCTCCCACTCGATGGCGTCGGGCTCGAACGGGCTCGGCTCGACTGGCGAAGCACCACCCCCGCTCGACTCGCCTGGTGTCGTCGACTCCGAGGGGCTGGGTGGCACGGTGGTCGCCCTGGCGCTGCTGCTCGCACGGCCGGTGACGTCGGCGCTCGTGGAGCACGCCACCACGAGCATCGCGGCCGCGAGCACCGTCAGACTCGCCAGTACGACCCGGTACGACCTGGATCCGCCGGGCGACATGGCCGCTCAGCGTACGAGGCGGCGGAGTGGATTTGTGTTCGTAGCCTGACCCCATGCGAATGGGTCCGCATCACCTGATGCCTCGCGACGCCGACACCCTGAAGGGTGCCAGGCTGGGTCGCGGCACCGCTCGCCGGGTGTGGCAGTTCGCCAGGCCGTACCGAGGCACGATCGCCGTGTTCCTCATCGCGATCCTGCTGGCCGCACTGCTCGCCCTCGTCCCGCCGCTCGTCACCGCGCGATCCTCGACACCGCGATCCCCGACGGCAATCGCCAACTCATCATCTGGCTCGCCGCGGCGGCGGTCGGTGCCGCCCTCGGCGACGCCGGGCTGCAGATCGTCCAGCGCTGGTGCAGCGCCCGCGTCGGCGAAGGGCTGATCGCTGATCTCCGCCGCGCCCTGTTCGCCAAGGTGCAGCGTCTGCCGATCGCGTTCTTCACCCGCACCCCCACCGGTGCGATCACGAGCCGCCTCAACAACGACGTCATCGGCGCCCAGACGGCGGTCACCAGCACGCTCGGCAGCGTGGTGAGCAACGTCATCGTGCTGATCACGTCGCTGGGCGCGATGCTCGCCCTCGAATGGCGACTGACCCTGATGGCGCTCGCCGTGCTCCCGATGTTCGTCATTCCGGCGCGTCGAGTGGGACGCCGCCTGCAGGACATCTCGCGCGAGCAGATGCAGCACAACGCCGCCATGAACACCCAGATGACCGAGCGCTTCAACGTGTCGGGCGCGATGCTCGTCAAGCTGTTCGGTGACCTCGACCGCGAGAACGCGACGTTCGGCCGGCGGGCGAACACGGTGCGCGACGCCGGCATCCGCTCGGCGATGCTCGGGCGCGTCTTCTTCGTTGCACTGGGGCTCGTCGCCGCGCTCGGCGCCGTCGCGATCTACGGCGTCGGTGCCATGTACGTCGTCGACGGCGACATCACCGCTGGCACGCTCGTCGCCCTCGCCGCCCTCGTCGGGCGCGTGTATCAACCCCTCACGGGGTTGACCAACGCCAGGGTCGACCTGATGACGTCGATGGTGAGCTTCGAGCGGGTGTTCGACGTGCTCGATGCGCCGGAGGCGATCCAGGAGCGGCCCGGCGCGGTCGACCTGGTCGACCCGAAGGGCCGCGTCGAGTTCGAAGATGTCGTGTTCCGCTATCCGCCCGCCGCCGAATCGTCGATCGCGTCGCTGGAGCAGCAGATGATCCCCGGCGCCGATCCCGACCGCGACGTCCTCCAGGGCGTATCGCTCACAGTCGAGCCGGGCGAGACATTGGCGCTCGTCGGCGCGTCCGGGGCCGGCAAGAGCACGCTCGCGTCGTTGGTGCCGCGCCTGTACGACGTGACGAGCGGTGCCGTGCGCATCGACGGGCTCGACGTGCGCAACCTCACGCTGGCGACGTTGCGGCGAGCAATCGGCGTGGTGTCGCAGGATCCGCACCTCTTCCACGAGTCGATCGGCGACAACCTTCGGTACGCGAAGCCCGATGCGACCCCGGACGAGATCGAGGCCGCGTGCCGTGCGGCCCGCATCCACGACACGATCGCCGCACTCCCCGACGGCTACGACACCGTCGTCGGCGAACGCGGGTACCGGCTGAGTGGCGGCGAGAAGCAACGCGTCGCCATCGCTCGGCTGCTGCTCAAGGACCCGGCGGTGATGATCCTCGACGAAGCCACGAGCCACCTCGACAACGACAATGAGGCGCACGTCCAGGCGGCCCTCGAGGCGGCCCTGCACGGGCGGACGGCGATCGTGATCGCCCACCGGCTGTCGACCGTTCGATCAGCCGACCGCATCGCGGTGCTCGACGGCGGGCGGATCGTCGAGATCGGGACCCACGAGCAACTCGCCGCTAGCGCAGGCGTCTACGCCGCCCAACTCCGCGCCGGCGAACTGCTCGCGACCCCAGAGTTGACACATCATTGACAGAATTGTCCTCAAGCCGCCCTGAACAGCGCCGATGACCCCCTGACAACCCCCCAACACGCGGGAGACCAGGCGGAATCATGACACTTCGGGCAGCAGTTCGGCGGCGTGCCGTCGAGCGAGCGGAAAAGCACGCGGGCCTCGATCAGCAACGTCTCCCGCGACGTCGCGACGGTGGCTTCAGCCTCGTCGAGATCGTGATCACGATCACGCTCATGGGCGTCGTTGTGGTGCCCATCCTCGTGGCCGTGGCCGCGTCGATTCGAGCATCGACGACGAGTCTGGCGGCCGCCGAGGTCGAGACCGTCCTCGTCAACGCGGTGGACCGCGTCAACCGGTCGACCCGTGCGAGGTTCCCATGTGACCTCACCTCGCCGGTCGTCGCCGCGGTGGAGACCCACGGCTGGGCCCCGTCCAGACGCGACGGTCCGCCACGAATATCTCGACTCGAGCGGCGCGTGGCAGACCGATGCCGGCGGCACCGCTTGTCCGGCTGGCATTCCCCAGAACGGTCTAGTTCAACGAATCACGGTCACGATCACGAGCCCGGAGGACGATGTGAGCCGAAGCCTGCAGGTAGTGAGGGGTGGTGAGGAGTGATGTCGCAGAACTCTTCCCAGCGCGATCCGGGCATGACCCTGATCGAACTCTTGGTGAGCATTCTCGTGATCGGTTCGATCGTGACCGTGCTCGCGGCGACGCTCACGGTCACGTTCCGCCAACAGGGCGACACCCAGGGGCGCCTCGACGTCGCGCGATGGGGACAGAGCCTGGCGATGTGGTTGCCCTCCGATCTCGCCTCCGCCTCCGGAGTCACCGCCGACGAGGCCGCTTCACCGTGCCCCTCGGCCGAGTGCACGTTCGGCTCCAACGCGCTCCAATTGACGTGGGACGACGGCACGGGCGTTACGACGTTGTCGTATCGCTATGGCCCGTCCGGTGACGGTAGGTCGTTCATCCTCACGCGGGTCGAGTGCAAGGGCGGTGCGTGTACGTCGCTCGTCGTGCTGCGCGACCTTTCACCACCGGTCGACGATCAAGGCAACCCCGTTCCGTGGAACCCGGGGGACCCCGTCCCGGACGAGGTCATCGATGTGACCGTGCCCCTCGACGTGATCGCGAGCGACCCGGATGGAACGACCGACGGATCGACGCGCGCCCAGCGCGTGATCGTCAACGTGAACGGCGCCCCAGGGGCCGACGGCACCGATCGCAGCAGCTCGGTGAGCTTCACCGCCGGCGGAGCGTCGATCGGCTCACTCGCGCCACCCACGTTCACCGGCCCGACGTTCCTCCAAGCCAACAGTGGTTGTGGAGGACCGGTCACCCTCATCGTCGACGAATCCGGGTCGATCGGCGACACCAACATGAACAAGGTGAAGACCGGGGTTCGGAGCTTCGTGAAGGCGTTCGAGGGCACACCGACCCGACTGCAGATCATCAACTTCGATACCAGGTCGGCCACCCTCGGTGCGACGAGCGGCAACTGGAACCGGTTCTTCGACCTGGCCGAACCCAACGACGTCGACACATTGATCGGGTGGAACGGAACCTCCGGACTCGTGAGCAACCTCGACAGCGATGGTGGCACCAACTGGGAGGACGCGCTGCACCGGGCGTTCTACTCCAAGGACGGCCAGACCTACGACCAGCTCGGCAACCCGAACGCCCCGACCCCCGAGCTCGTCGTGTTCTTCACCGACGGCGTCCCGACCTTCGACCGCATCGGCGGTGGTTCGTATACCGGTAGCACCGTGAAGTCCGACACCAGCTCGGTCGGTCCGCCGTCGATTCCATCGCGATTCAACTGGCAGACCGACGGCAGCGGCGCCAGCTACGGCAGCGCCCTCAGCCCGCGCGGTTGGTACCGGGCCGACTACATCGTCGACCAGTTCCGCGACATCCGCATGATCGGCGTCGGCGTCGGTAGTGCGTTCAGCGACACGACCAGGGTCTACCGGTCGGGCTGGCCGACGACCGCGTCGACTCGAGACATTCCGAACTCGGCGTTCCTCGGCGACCTCGTAGCGGGCGGCGACCCGAGTCAGAACGGGAGCGGCGCATCCGGCTACTACATCACACGGACGTACAACACCACCACCGGTTGGGGCGACGTCTCCACCGCCGACGTGCTCGTGACGAACCAATGGGATCAGTTCGGTACCGCCCTGACCGCGATCGCACTCGCCGACTGCGGTGGAACGCTCACCGTGCAGACCCGCGACGGGGCCAACGCCCCCGCCGACGCCGACGTCACCTATCAGATCGACGACAAGACCGTCACCACGACCCGCATCGCCAAAGCCGGCACGTTCGACATCCCGCTGAACGGGATCGCGAGCGCCGAGGTGGTGCTCCTCCCGCAGTCGCTCGACGGCACCGGCTACACGGCCCAGAGTTGGAGCTGCAAGGCGGGTGGCGCCGACCTCGTGGCAGGCACCGACTACCACCTTGTCGTGCCCGGCAACCCGATGTCCGGCATCGCGGTCACCGTCAGCGCCAACGCCGCCGTGTCGTGCACGCTCCGGGTGAGCCCCTGATGGCGGGGCCACCGAGGACCCGGCGACGGGACGACGGTTCGGTCCTTCCACTGGTGCTGGTGTTGATGGTCGTCGCCGGGCTGATCGTGATCCCTCTGCTCGGCTACGCCGTCGCCGTGCTCCGCTCCAACACGGTGGTCAGCGAGCGCACCGCAGCGGTCGAGGCCGCGAAGGGCGGCGTACGGATGGCCCTCGCCGATCCCGTCGACGTGTTCCTCACATGTGACGGCGGCGGCGACCTCACCTCACCCGACCCGACCATCAACAAGATCTCGGTGACCGTCACCTGTAGCGAGCTCGAAGAGGTCGGCCCGCTCCAGGCCCTCGGGTACCAGGTGCCGATCGGCGTCACGGCGAACCAGCTTGGAGCCTCGATTCCCGTCGAGTTCAGCGGCGACCGTGCCCAGTCGGCTGCGGTCCCGCCGTATCCGGTGGCACCGGCAGGTCCGGACTGGTGGCTGGGACAGGAGTCCGCCGTCGCCACGACCGGGAAGATCTGGACGCCCGACCTCCCGCGTCTGCCAGGCACCGTGCGCACGAACGTACCGTTCGACCTGCCGGCAGCATTCGGCTGCAAGGTGTTCTTCCCTGGTCGTTACACGACCCCGCTGACGATCACCGGCAACGTGTACTTCGCGAGCGGGGTGTACTACTTCGACAAGCCCGTCACGGTGTCGGGCAACGCCAATGTGGTCGTTGGCTATGGCCTCGAGGAACTGCCGAACCCCGACTGCTCCGACGACATCCAGGTCGCCGCCAACGTGCTCGGCAGCCCAGGCACGTTCGACATCAACGGTGGCGGCGCGACGTGGGTGTTCGGCGGCGATGGACGACTGGTCATCGACGATGCTGCAACGACCACCTCGCTGCGAGTCCGCTTCAACCAGCGCTACGCGGCTGCCGATCGCGGTGGCCGAGTCTCGATCATGACCGTCAACGGCGGCACCGCCGCCGGCGCCGACCATCTCGTCACCAACGTCAACAAGGTGCCGCGGTCGAAGATCCTCAGCATCGTCGACACTCCCACCCCCGGCACCATGGTCACCGCGCCGATCGACGGGAGCGGGTACGTGCCGTCGACGTCGGGCTCCGCTGGCATACCGAATGGTCTCACCGACAAGGCGCGAGTTCCGCAGGCCCCGACGGGCTTCACGGCGACTCCGCTGCGCTACTTCGAAGGGGCAACTCAGTGGGGTGCGATCCTGCTGACGTGGAACGAGGTCACCGGCCAGGCGGCCGGCGGAGCCTTCATCAACGGGTACGACGTCACGCTCAGCCCGACACCGTCGGGCGCGGCACGGTGTCAGGCCGCCGACCTGGTGGTGACCGGCGCACCCGGTGCACGTCAGGTGTCGTGCCTCGCAAGCGAAGCTGACTCTGGATACGACGTACACCGCCCACGGTCAGGGCGGTGAACGAGGTCGGGTTGGGCACGTCGAGCGCGTCGACCCCAACCACTGCCAGACCCAGAACGACTACTCCGATCAGTGCACTGATCACTGCTCCTGCGGCACCCGCCAACGTCACCGCGATCGACAGCAACGTCGACGACGTCGCCCAGGTCCGTTGGGACGTTCCCGCCACCGGCGGCGCCCCCATCACGAAGTACATGGCCACGGCTCAACGCGTGTTCCTCCAGCCCCAGGCCGACCAGCTGCCGGTTGGCGGCCCCATGAACATCAGAATGCTCCCCAACACGACGGTCGTGACCGGCGTGCCGGCGTTCGACCCCAACGGCGATGCGTTGACGGCCCTGACGGTGGACACCGCGGCGCTTCCCGCCGCCGACGGGACCGTGACGGTTGCCGGGCGCGACCTCACCATCACGACGACCGCCACCGCCGCCGCAGGCACGTATCTGCTTCCGTACACGGTGAACGACCCGTACGGTCAGCAGACCGGCGGGACGATCACGCTGGTCGTCGCCGCGACGAACCCGAACACCGTCCCCATCGCCAGGCCGATGACCGTGGCCGCCGATGTGGGCGTGCCGAACGTGAACCGTGTTCCCGCGTTCGACCAGAACGGTGATCCGTTGACGATGACGCTCGGCGCCAGCGTTCCACCACTCGACCCGCTCCAGTGGACGGTGACGCCGACCGGCCTCGATGTGGCCATCACCACGACCGCTCCGGACGGGACCTACGTGATCCCGTACACGGTGCGCGACACAGCGGGTCTGACGGCGAGCAGCACGATCACGGTGACCGTCGTCCGCGGCTACGAGAACGTCGGCACGTGCGAGGTGCTCAACGCGCCCCACACACCACTCGCCAACACCTGTGAGATCGGCCTCCCTGATCTGACGCCGGGCGACGCCACGAGCGGCAACGTCGGCTACCGCTTCGATGTGACCGCCGTCAACGCGGTCGGCACGTCGCCAGTCGGTTCGAATGCGGCACCGCTGCCACTGGCCTTCAACGGCACGGGGGTGGGGCTCGCACCCACGCCGGCGCGGATCGTCGAGCCGTGGAAGCCCGTGCCGGTCGTCGAGATCCTGACCAAGAACACCAAGGTCGACGCCAGCGTGGCGATCGCCGGGTATGTCGCCGTGCCGATGGGTCGCGTCGTCATCACCAACCCGGACGGCGACAACGTCTCGATCAACGGCGGCCTCCTGGCCGGCACCTTCGACGTTGCCGATAGCCGTGCCGTGGTGGGCGTCGCGGACTCGCTTCCGATCGGGTTCAAGAACGACATCGTGCTCCAACGCAAGGTGAGGATCGTCGCAACGGCCCGCAACATCACTGCCGTCGCGGTCGTGCAGGTCAACGAGGACGGCGCCCAGTACCGGGTCAACTCGTGGGTGATCCAGTAGCGCAGTAAGCGTCTGTCGTGCGTCGGCCGTTCAGTCCGCCGCGCAACTCACGAATACGAAGCTGGCTCGTTACAGTCGGCCCGTGCCGACGCGCCCGGCGGTGCCACCGACCGTCCCGCCCTTCCATGCGATGGCGATGAACCTCGCCGCCGAGCGCCGCGCCGCCAGCGGGCTCGAGGTGATCCACCTCGAAGTCGGCCAACCCGCTTCGGGTGCGCCCGCGCCGGCCGTCGCCGCCGTCCGCGCCGCGCTCGATCGGCCCCTCGGCTACACGAACGCTCCGGGGCTGGGGCCGCTGCGGCGCCGGCTCGCCGAGCGCTACGGCGATCTGCACGACGTCGACGTCGACCCGGCCCGTGTGCTCATCGTGTCGGGCGCGTCCGCCGGCTTCACGCTCGCGTTCCTCGCCGCCTTCGGACCGGCGGCCAGGGTCGCCGTCGTCGAGCCCGGCTACCCCTGCTACCGCAACAGCCTGATCGCGCTCGGCATGGAGCCGGTGCCGATCGTCGTCGGTCCCGAGACCCGCTGGGCGCCGACACCGGAGCTGCTCGACGCCGCTGGGGCCCTCGACGGTCTCGTCGTCGCGTCGCCGTCGAACCCCACCGGCACCGTGCTCGACGCCGGCGTCCTCGCCGAGCTGGTGCGCTATTGCGACGAGCGCGGCATGCGCCTCGTCGCCGACGAGATCTACCACGGCATCACGTACGAACGACCAGCACCGACGCTGCTCGTCGGCGACCGAGCGGGCCATCGTCGTCAACAGCTTCTCGAAGTACTTCTCGATGACCGGCTGGCGGGTCGGGTGGGTCGTCATGCCCGACGATCTCGCTGGGTCGATCGAGCGACTGCAGCAGAACCTCTACATCTGCGCCCCTCACGTGTCACAGATCGCCGCCATCGGAGCCCTCGACGCGACCGACGAGCTCGACGGTCATGTCGCCCGGTATCGCGTCAACCGTGACGTGCTCATCGACGGTCTCGCAGCCGCCGGTATCGACCGCATCGCCAATGCCGACGGCGCGTTCTACGTCTACGCCGACGTGTCGCACCTCACCGCCGATGTCGGCACCGACTCGCTGTCGCTGTGCTACCGCTGGCTCGACGAGATCGGCGTGGCGACGACGCCGGGCATCGACTTCGATCTCGGTCGAGGACAACGGTTCGTGCGCTTCTCGTACGCCGGCGGGCGATCGGCGATCACTCGTGCGTGCGAGCTCCTCGCCGGTTGGCAGGCGTAACGGATGGCTGACCCGCCACCTCGACCCCCGCTCGCCGCACTACGCGTGCTCGATCTGTCGACGGTGCTCGCCGGCCCGAACTGCGCTCGCTACCTCGCCGACTTCGGCGCCGACGTCATCAAGGTCGAACACCCGGACGGCGACACGCTTCGCCGCCTGGCGTGGCGCGATCCCCGCGACGGCGAGGGCCTGTGGTGGAAGCTCGTCAACCGCAACAAGCGCACCATCGTCCTCGACCTCAAGGTCGCCGCCGACCGGAACGTCCTGCTCGCGCTCGTCGACGATGCGAACGTGCTCGTCGAGAACTTCCGACCCGGTGCACTCGAGCGCCTCGGCCTGGCGCCCGACACGCTGATCGCACGGAACCCACGGTTGGTGATCACGCGAGTCACCGGCTTCGGCCAGGACGGTCCGTACGCGAACCGGCCCGGCTTCGCCACCGTGGCCGAGGGGATGTCGGGGTTCGCAGCGCTCAACGGCGCCGCCGACGGCCCACCACTGCCACCGCCGATCGCCCTCACCGACGAGGTCACCGGGCTCGCCGCGGCGTTCGCCACGATGGTCGCGCTCCACTCGGGCGTCGGTCAGGTCGTCGACGTCAACCTGCTCGAGTCGATGCTGCAGATGATGGGCCCGCTCATCAGCCTCAACGCGCTCACCGGCGAGCAGCAGCCGCGCCTCGGCGGTGGTCTCCCGTACACCGTGCCCCGTGGCACCTACCGCTGCAGCGACGGGAAGTGGGTGGCGGTGTCGACGAGCAGCGACAGCGTCGCGGCACGCGTGCTCGCGCTGCTCGGGGTCGGCGACGACGAGCGGTTCGCAGGTTTCGCCGGGCGGGCGGAACATCGGGTCGAGCTCGAGGCGATGATGAGCGAGTGGTGCTCGAGCCGCACCCAGGTCGAGGTCGTCACCGAGCTCGCTGCGGCCGACGCCGCGGTGGGTCCGGTGATGGACATGGCCGACATCGGTGCCGATCCGCACGTGGCCGCACGCGGCACGATCACCGTCGTCGGTGACACGCCGATGCAGGCCCTCATCGCCCGCCTCGAGCGCGACACCTGGGATCCTGCGCTGGCCCGGGCGCGGACTCGACGCCGACGGCCCCGACATCCGCGCCAACGGCTGGCCCACCCCACCGATCTCGTGAAGTTTCGGCGCCCCTACGACGCCGAAACTTCACGAGATCGGGTGTTGGGATCAGGTCGGGGGAGTTGCCGGGGGCGGGTTGTCGGCGGCGGGCTCGGGGGTCGGATGGACGACCGGCTCGGCGCCTGACTACGGCGTTCGGCTCGGTGGCCGGCTTGTCGGCACCGGGGGCGACCTTTTCGGCGGCGCTGGAGACCTTGTCGTAGGCCCGCTCGACCTTGTCGGGGAGCCGGCCGCGGTTCTTTTCGACGATCTCGTCGGACTTGTCCTTGGCCTTGCCGACGGTGGTCTTCAGCTTGTCGAGAAACGACATCGAATCTCCTCGTTGCGGTGTAGTTGGCGGGCGCCCGCGGGTTGAGGACCCTAACCCGACAGGCCACGAAACCCCGCGCTCCGATCCCGCAGTAACGGTTGGGGTTCTTGACGAGGTACTGACTGGTCACAGGACCCGACGCAGAAGAAGTCGCTCAGCGGAGCGATCTCGCTAGCGTTGGTGAACGTCGTGAGAGGCCGCGCGTGGATTGGCGAGTGAAGGCGTCGGTACAGGCCGCCTGTTCCGTCGCCCCGGGTGGCGCAGCGCTCCATCGGTTCCTGCAGGAGCGGATCACCCACTCGCTACCGGCCGGGCCGACGCAGGTCGCGGAGATGGTCGACGCCG
This sequence comes from Ilumatobacteraceae bacterium, assembly GCA_963776935.1. Classification (GTDB taxonomy): domain Bacteria; phylum Actinomycetota; class Acidimicrobiia; order Acidimicrobiales; family Ilumatobacteraceae; genus JALOLG01. The sequence continues at coordinate 114,421 of CAVZOP010000011.1, forward strand.
CGCGACAACATCTCGCCGCGGTCGAGCGGGTCTCCGGGTCGACTGAGCGTCAGGCGATCCGCGGCTTCGAGTTCGGTGTTGGCTGGCACCTCGGCGTCGCAATCGCTACCGCGATGCTCGGCGTGGGGCGCCAGACGGTCGTCGATCGGTTCCGGCTGGCGGATGACGCTCCTGCTCCGTCACAGCATCGACAACATCGCGCCGCTGATCGAACTCGACGATCGCACCGGCCTCCGCGAGTCGGGCATCGTCGATCGACGACGCGCTCCGTGAGCTCGGCGTGACGTACCTCGCGCCGGTCGATGTGGCCGCAACGGGCCTCGACGACGAGGCGTTCGACTTCGCAAGCTCGACCAGCACCCTCGAGCACGTGCCGAGGGCCGAGATCCCACCGCTCCTCGCCGAGTGTCGACGGCTGCTCCGACCGGGCGGTGTGATCACCCTGCTGATCGACTACAAGGACCACTACGGCGCGTTCGACCCGTCGTGCAGCGTGTACAACTTCCTTCGATTCAGCGATCGGCGCTGGCGAAAGTACTCACCCTCGTTCCACTTTCAGAATCGTTTGCGCCACAGCGACTACGTCCACCTCGTCGAGCTGGCCGGATTCGAGATCGCTGAGGTGACGACGGTCGATCCCACCGACGCTGACCGCCGCTGGTTGCAGGACAACGAGATCGATTCGTCATTCGCGGGCTACGCGCCCGATGACCTACTCACTCGTGATGCTCACATCGTTGCGACGCGCCCGAGCTGACACCACGCTAGTCACGGACCGTGAGGGCGCACTCAGGACGGCTCCATCAACGGCGTGACGACATGGACTACTTCTTGAGCAGCTTCTCGATGCGGGTCGCTGTCAACGACAGTCCCACCAACGCCAGCGCGACCAGCACCGCCACGTGACCGAGGTACGCCCACGACAACTCACCGAGGCTGAAGCCACGAACGAGCGCGACGCCGTGGTACAGCGGGCTGAGCTGCACGATCCAGGCCCAGTCGCCATAGCTCGACACCGGGTAGAACGTCGCCGAGAACAGGAACATCGGCAGCATCACCGACGGGACGTACTCGAAGTCGGCCCATGACCGCATGTAGGTCGTCACGGCCATCCCGACCGCCGAGAACGCGAACGAGATCAGGATGCACACCGGCAGCGTCATCACGACCCACCACGAGCCGGCCATGCCGAGCGCCACCAACGTCACGAGGAATGCGGCCGAGTACAGCGATCCGCGGAACGTCGAGTACCCGATCTCGCCGAGCGCGATGTCGGCCGTCGTCATCGGCGTGGCCAGGATCGCGTCGTACAGGTGGGCGTAGTGGAGCTTGTGGTACACGTTCATCGTCGACTCGTACACCGCCCCGTTCATCGCCGATGCGGCCATCAGCGCCGGCGCGACGAACTGCTCGTACGACAGCGACTGGCCGCCAACCTCGACATCGCCGACCAGCGCGCCGAACCCGACTCGGATCGAGAGCAGGTAGAACAGCGGCTCGAAGAACCCGCTGAACAGGATGCTCCAGTTGTGCTTGTTGACGACGACCATCCGCTCGAGCATCCGCTGGGGACGGCGGGCTCGGAAGATCTGGATCGGGATGATCCGCAGCGGGAGCTCGGCCAAGGTCAGCATCACTCGGCCAGCCTCCGGGCGTAGGTGTGCCGGCACACGGCCAGGCCGACGGCCACGAAAGCACACAGCACGCCGATGTGCACCAAGGTGTCGGCCAGCTCGAGTCGTTCGAGCACGGCATCGCGGCACAGCTGCACCCCGTGCCACAACGGTGTTGCCTTGGCGATCACTTGCAGCCAACCGGGCAGCTGTTCGATCGGATAGAACGCGCCGCCGAACAGGAACAGCGGCACGATCACGAACCGTTGGATCGACGGGAACGACGTCTCCCGATCGCGAGTCGACGACCACGCGGTCAGTGGCACCGAGAACGCCAGACCTGTGAGCGCACCGAACGGGATCGTCAACAGCAGCCCCAGCGAGCGTGTCTCGTCGAAGAAGGCCAGCACGATCGCCACGCCTGCCACCGAGATCGCGGCGCGCGTCGCCTGCCAGAGCGCGACTCCCGAGACGATCTGCCCCGAGGTGAGCGGCGTCGCCGCCATCGAGCGGTACGAGTACGACCACATGAAGGCTTCCATCACCGGCCACATCGCCTCCTGCGACGACACCATCATCGCCGTGGTCGCCAGCAGCGCGGGGGCGATGAACTCGAAGTAGGAGAGGCCGTCGAGCAGCTCGACCGAGTTCGTCCCGCGGTCGACCAAGGCGCCGACCCCGAGGCCCATCCCGAGCAGGTAGAGCAACGGTTGCACGAACGCGCCGAGCACGTTGGAGCGCCAGATCCGCCGGTAGATGGCGAAGCTGTGCTCCCACACCCGGACCGGCGCGGGCGTGCTCAACATGGCGGACGCGCGATCTGGATCATTCGACCAGGGAGCGGCCGGTGAGGTGGAGGAAGACGTCCTCGAGCGAGCTGCGCCGGACGAGCGCGCTCTCCGGATGGCTGTTCCGGCCGTGCACCTCGCTGAGCGCCGCCTCGCCATCGTCGGCGTAGATGAGCACCCGGTCGGGAAGCACCTCGGCCCGCTCGCCGACGCCGGCGACGTCGGCGGACCGCGCTTCGTTGGTACCCGCCGGGTAGCGCAGCTCCAGAACCTCGCGGGTCGAGTACCTCTCGATCAGCGAGCGTGGCGAGCCCTCGGCGACGATCTGCCCGCGGTCCATCACCACCAACCGATCGCAGAGCTGCTCGGCCTCGTCCATGTAGTGGGTGGTGATCACCAGCGTCACCCCGCGCTGCTTCAGGCGGTAGAGGCGATCCCACAGGATGTGCCGCGCCTGCGGATCGAGGCCGGTCGTCGGCTCGTCGAGCAGCAACAGCTCGGGCTCGTTGATCAGCGAGCGGGCGATCGTGACCCGCCGCTTCATGCCACCCGAGAGCGGCTCGACCCGACTCTTGGCGCGGTCGGTGAGTTGCACGAAGTCGAGCAACTCGGCGGTTCGGCGCCGGCTCTCGGCGCGGGGGATGTCGAAGTAGCGGCCGTACAGGACGAGGTTCTCCTCGACGGTGAGCTCGCCGTCGAGCTGGTCGCTCTGGGGGACGACGCCCATCCGGGCCCGGATCGTTCGTCCGTCGACGGCGGGGTCGAGGCCGAAGATCCGCAGCTCGCCGTCGGTGACCGGCGAGACGCAGCCGATCATCCGCATCGTCGACGACTTCCCGGCGCCGTTGGGACCGAGGAATCCGAACGACTCGCCGGGCGCCACCTCGAGGTCGATGCCGTCGACCGCGGTGAAGTCGCCGAAGCGCTTGACCAGCTTGCGTGCCGAGATGAGGGGGCCGGACATGCGGTGGTCGACGCTATCGGTAGGTTCGCATCCGATGCCTGTCCGTTTGCTCACACCGACCGATCTCGACCGTGTCCTCGCCATCAACGAGAGCGGGGTCCCGGGAGTCGGGGCGATCGAGGCGGCCGCGCTCGCTCACCTCGTCGACGAGTCATCCATCGCCCTGGTGGCGACGGTCGACGACCCGGCCGGCGAGATCGTCGCCGGGTTCTGCCTCGTGCTCGGTCCCGGTGCCGACTACGGCAGCGTCAACTACCGCTGGTTCTCTGACCGCTACGACGACTTCGCCTACCTCGACCGGGTGGCGATCTCGCCCGAGTTCCAAGGCCGCGGGTTGGGTCGGGCGCTGTACGACGAGGTCGAGCGGCGTACCGCCGCGGCGTGGTTCCTGCTCGAGGTCAACCTGCGGCCGCGCAACGACGGCTCGCTGGCCTTCCACGACCGTCTCGGCTTCGTCGAGGTCGGCCAACAGGAAACCGACTACGGCCACCTCGTCAGCCTGATGGCCAAACCCCTCCCCTGACCCTTTCCCCGTTCTGTCTGCTTCAGACTGCCCGTCCGCTCATCTGAGGCAGACAGAACCGAGGGGGCTCCCGGAGTTGTCTGCTTCAGATTGCCCGTCGGCTCATCTGAGGCAGACAGAACCGATGCGGGCCCGTCAGCGGCGGTCTTGGAGGAAGCGGAAGTGGGACCGGGTCTGCTCGACGTGGTCGGTGGAGATGTCGGCGAGCAGGATCGACTCGGTGTGGCTGGCCGTGGCCAGCAGCTCGCCGAGCGGATCGACGATCCGGCTGTCGCCCGAATACGTGAGGTTGTCGCCCTCGCCCACCCGGTTGACGCCGACGACGTACGCCTGGTTCTCGATCGCTCGCGCCTGGAGCAGCGCCATCCAGTGGGCGCGGCGCTTCTCGGGCCAGTTGGCCGGCACGAGGTAGAGATCGGTGCCGGTCGCCAGCTGCCAGAACTCGTCGGCGAACCGCAGGTCGTAGCAGACGAACATGCTGACCCGGAACCCCTCGACGTCGACGGTGACGAGATCCGTGCCGGCGCGCACGTGGCGCTCCTCGCCGGCGTGCGAGAACGGGTGGATCTTGCGGTAGCGGTGCGTGACACCGCCGGGGCCGGTGAGCACGAACGTGTTCGAAGGGCGCTGGTCGTCGTCGGGGGCGCCGTCGGCCACCTCGGGGCAGGAACCGCCCACCCACACCCCGTGCTCCTTGGCCATCTCGGCGAGGAACTGCGCCGACGGGCCACCCTCGGTCTCGCCGAACCCCGCCTGGCCGAACCCGAAACCGGTCGAGAACGTCTCGGTCAGCAGCACCAGCCCGGCGCCCGCGCCGGCGGCCGCGGCGACCTTCGGCGCCAGCCGCTCGAAGTTCGCGTCGCGGTCGTTCCAGACGATGTCGTGTTGCACCGCGGCGACCCGCAACGTGCTCACGCCGCGACCTCCGCCAACTTCGACAACCGGTTCACCGCGTCGTCGATCACGTCGAGTCGCTTGCAGCAGGCGAAGCGCACGAGGTGCCGCCCGTGCTCGGTACGGGCGTAGAACACCTGGTTCGGCACTGCCACCACGCCGCACTGGTGGGGCAAGGAACGGCAGAACTCCATCCCGTCACCGTCGGCACGCAGCGGGCGGATGTCGACGGTCGTGAAGTACGTCGCCTCTGGGCGGTAGGCGGTGAACCCGGCTGCGACGAGCCCCTCGAACAACCGGTCGCGCTTGGCCTCGAGGTCGGCGGCAACACCGGTGAAGAACTCGTCGGGGAGCTGCAACCCGACGGCGATGGCCGGCTGGAACGGAGCTGCGTTGACGTAGGTGAGGAACTGCTTGGCCGTCCGCGTCGCGGCGACCATCGGCGCCGGCCCGCACGCCCAGCCGACCTTCCAACCTGTCGTGTTGAACGTCTTGCCGCCCGACGAGATGGTGAGCGTCCGCTCGGCCATCCCGGGCAGCGTCGCCATCGGAACGTGGGTCGAGCCCGAGAACACGAGGTGCTCGTACACCTCGTCGGTCACCACCAGCAGATCGTGCTCGATCGCCAGGCCGGCGATGAACGTCAACTCGTCGTGTGTGAACACCTTGCCGGTCGGGTTGTGCGGCGTGTTCAACAGGATCAGCTTGGTGTGCTTCGTGATCGCACCGCGGAGCTCATCGGGGTCGAACCCGTACCCGCTTTCGCTCGGTGCCAGCAGGACGGGACGGGCGACGGCGCCGGCGAGCGCGATGCATGCCTGGTAGCTGTCGTACATCGGCTCGAACACGACCACCTCGTCGCCGGTGTCGAGCATGCCGAGCAGCGCTCCAGCAAGTGCCTCGGTCGCCCCGGCGGTGACGAGCACCTCGGTGTCGGGATCGTGGTCGAGTCCGTAGAAGCGGCGCTGATGGTCGGCGATCGCGGCCCGCAGCACAGGATTGCCGGGCCCCGGCGGGTACTGGTTGACTCCCGACCGGATGGCCTCGATCGCAGCTTCGAGCACGACGGCCGGACCGTCGGTGTCGGGGAAACCCTGACCGAGGTTGATCGCTCCCGTCTGCACGGCGAGCGCCGACATCTCGGCGAAGATGGTGGTGCCGAAGCCCTCGAGCTTCGACGTCAGGCACGACTCTGCAGCGGTCACGCCCTCAGCGTACGTTCGCCGCCGTCCGGCGATCCTCCGCGGGGTCGATGATGGGATCGATCGGCGCCGACTCGACGCCGGCGAGACGGTGACTCACACCGTCGCGCTTGGCGGCGTACATGGCGCCGTCGGCCGCCTCGATCAGGTCGTTCAGGGTCTCGGCGTGCCGAGGGAACAGGGCGATGCCGACGCTCGCCCCCACCCGCAGCCCGTCGATGTCCTCGCGTGAGATCAGCTCGGCGAGACTCGCCGCGCGGGATCGAGCCGCCGAGGCGTCCTCGATGCCAGGGCAGCATCAGGACGAACTCGTCGCCGCCCCAACGGGCCACGACGTCGGATTCGCGAACGGCACGGCGCAGGCGCTTGCCCATCACGCGCAGCACCTCGTCGCCGGCTTGGTGGCCATGCGTGTCGTTGATCGCCTTGAACCCGTCGAGGTCGAACAGGAGCAGGCAGACGCCGGCCTCCGAGCGCTGCGCGGCGGCGAGCACCATCTCCGCACGGCGCTCGAACTCACTGCGGTTCGGGAGGCGGGTCAGTGTGTCGACGCTGGCGCGCTCGACCAGGCTGCGGCGCTCGGCCCGGATCGTCATCCCCGCCAAGCCGAGCAGCAGCACGGCCAACGACGACAGCATCGCGATCATCAGCTGCTCTTCGCTGGCGAGAGTCACCTTGCTCTCGCTCGACGCCGCGACCCAGAGTCCGTCGCCATGGTCGATCGGCGTCGCCGAGACGCGTCGGCCATCGATCGTCGTCGCCAACGCGGGCGGCGAATCGCTGGTCTGGACGAACTCGAGCGCAGCGCCGTCGGTGACTCCGAGGTCGGCGAGGGCCACCTCGGCGTACACCGTCGCGGCTGTTCCGACGATCGTGATCTCGAGTCGATCTCGCGTGCTGGCAATCCTGCGCTCGGGCTCGATGAGCACCGCCTGCGCCCGCTCGACGAAGGCGGGCTCGCGACTGACACACGCCGGCTCGATGGTCGTCGCGGCACTGAGGACGACGCACACATCGGCACCGTCGAGCACGTCGCTCAGCGAGACTGCTGCGGCCTGGGGATCGGCGGCGACGGCGGCGGACACCTCGGCGGCCTTGATGAATCCTCCAAGATTTGCAGAGGCAATCGTCGCGGCCGATTCGATCTGCACGTCACGAGAGTGGGCGAGATCGGCTCGGCGGGCCACATAGCCCACGGCGACTGCGACGATCAGCATGACACTGCCGAACAATGCCCCCAGACGCACAAACCTCACGCTTCCGAAATCGGCACGCGTTATTGCGCCTTGAGGCGACTTTGCCAAAACTTCGCGAACCTGCAGTGGCTTTTACATGGGAGTTCCGGTCGTCCGGCCGCCCAGCGTGCCGGTTCAGGGGTCGCTGTCACCGTCCGCGTTCGGGAACGTATTCGACGTTGATGGTCACCGGTCAGGGACCGTCTCGGCGAGCCGATCGATGCGGGCCTGGAGATACGCCGAGAACCACCCCTCGTATCGTTCGATCAGCTCACGCCGCGACCAGTCGTCTCCGGTGACGTCTCCACGGCACAACGCGGTTCCGCAGGAGCAGGCGAACTCGTCGTACGGACTTCCGTCCGACATCGCGTAGTCGTAGCACAGCTCCTCGCCGGCGGCGACGGGGCGGATGGTGACCAGGATCGTGCTGCCGAGGATCCCGCAGTTCGGGTCGCACGAGTGGTTCACCATGTCGGATGGCTCCGGTTGCTCGGGCCCGACGAGGTAGAGGTCGTCGGCGACCTGGATCGACAGCGAACGACGGGAGGCCGGCAGGGCGGCGAACACATCGCCGCAGACCATGTGCCCACCGAACGCCACGACGACCTCGCCGGACGCGATCGCGACGCGGGCGTGCGTACCCCGACCGGCGACCGCGACATCCGCTGGAACGAGTTTCGATGACATCCAGCTGGTGGGCAACGACGCGTTCGATGCGGGAGCACGCCCGGCGTCGAGGAGTCGGGGATCTGCTGCGGGTCGAGACACGAGGTGTGACGGTACCGACCGACATCCACAGCCGACTCGTAGGCTGAGCGCGATCAACGCCTCTCGGACGCTCGCCCGCCTGGTCGCCGGAGTCACGATCGCGGCGGCAGTTGCTGTCGTGCCGGCAGCGCCGACCGCGGCCGCGCCGGTCTCGTTCCCGCCAGGACCGCTCGGCGCGGTGACGGTCGTTGGCGACTCGGTCCTTGCCGCAAGCGTGTACCCGGCAGGTGGGCATCGCTCGCTGGCGCAGTACCTCGCCGATCGGGGCTTCGGGCCGATCGTGGCGCGCGCCGCCAGCGGTCTGACGGCGGGGTACGTCCCGACGGGGTACTTCGGGATGCCGGCCCATGTCACGGTGTCGAGTTGGTTGGCCGAGTGGCGCGCCGAGGGTTGGGACGCGCCGCACGTGATCGTCAATGTCGGCGCGATCGACTCGGGGTTCTGTCGCACCGACCTGGCGTGTGCCCGCAACTCGATCCAGCACGTCGTCGACGCGGTCGGACCGGGGCATCACATCTGGTGGCCACAGATCACGCGCTTCTACACGCACCAGGCCGAGGCCGACACGTGGAACACGGCGCTCGCCGAGTTCGATGCCGCGCACGAGGACTTCACGACCTGGGATTGGCCGTCGGTGCTCGTCGCCGAGAGCTTCGACGTCTACGACGGCGTCCACCTCGCGTCTCCGGCCGAACACGCCCGCCGCTCGGAGCGCATCGCGGACGAGGTCTACCGGGTGTGGGCCACGGCGCACCGCGTCGGTGGCGACGCACCGCTGCCGGCACCGACGTCGGTGCCGGCCCGGCTGACACCCGTCGACCCGGTCCGCGTTCTCGACACCCGTCAGACTCGCATCGTCGACCCCGGCCAGACCGTGGAGGTCGCGCTCGCCGGGCGGGTACCTGCGGCGGCGACGTCGGTCGTCGTCAACGTGACCGCGACGCAGGGTGTGGCGGACGGATTCCTGACGGCGTATCCGTGCGGCGCCCCCGTCCCCGAGGCCAGCAACGTCAACTACGTCGCCGGCCAGGACCGGGCGGCGAGCGCCGTCGTGCCGATCGGCGCCGGACGATCGGTGTGCGTGTACTCGTCGGCCGCGTCGCACGTCGTCGTCGATCTGGCGGGATACCTCGCGCCTGGCTCCTCGCTCGGGCTCGTGCCGGTCGACCCGACGCGGCTCGTCGACGAGGTGGTGCCGGCCGGCACGACGCGGCGGGTGCCGATCCCGGGCGGCGCGGCCGCGGTCGCGGTGGGACTCACCGCCGACGCCGCCGACACGTGGGGCTTCCTGACGGTGTACCCGTGCGAGGACCAGGTGCCCGAGGCGTCGTCGGTCAACTACGGCCCGGCCGAGGCGGTTGCCGGCTCGGCGTACGTCGGCACGTCCGGCGGCGCGATCTGCGTGTACACGTCGGCCCGGACCCGGGTGATCGTCGACCTGCAGGGACGATTCGGCTCCGGCGGAGCGGCGTTCGTCGCCGCCAACCCGACTCGTGTCCTCGACACCCGCAACGGTGTCGGCGGCTGGGCGCCCATCCACGGCGCCGATCAGGTCATCGACATCGCCGCCGCCCCGCCCGGCGCGGTCGCGACCACTGGATCATTGACGGCGGTCGGTTCCGGCGGGGCTGGGTGGGAGACCGCACATCCGTGCGGTTCGGTGGTCCCGAACGCGTCGAACGTCAACTCCCGGCCCGGCCGTGCCGCGGCGAGCGGCGTCACGGTGCGCGTCGACAACGGTGGACGACTGTGCCTCTGGGCGTCGACGGTGACCCACACCCTCTTCGACGTGACCGGTTGGTGGATCACCTCCTAGGACGACCACCGGCCGCGACTGCCCTTGTGCCCGCAAGCGAATTTCGATAAACATGATTGGATTACTTGGGATTCGCCGCAAGGGGGCAGACACCGATGAGCATCCTCGATGAGGTCCTGGCCGCCAACGCCGACTACGCGTCGTCGTTCGGGGAGAAGGGATCGCTCGCCCTTCCACCCGCACGTGGCTTCGCGATCCTGACGTGCATGGACGCACGACTCGACCCGGCGAAGTACGCGGGCCTCAGTGAGGGCGATGCGCACGTCATCCGCAACGCCGGCGGGCGAGCCAGCGACGATGCGATCCGTTCGCTCGTGATCTCCTACAAACTTCTCGGCACGCGCGAGTGGTTCGTGATCCATCACAGCAACTGCGGGATGGAGTTCTTCACCGACGACGTGATGCGCGGGCTGCTGGCCAACAGTCTCGAGACCGCGGCCCTGGGCGCCAACGGCTTCACCGACGTCGGCACCGGACCGGGCTCGAACGAGGCCAACTACATCGACTGGCTCACGATCACGGACAACGCACAGAGCGTCGTCGACGATGTGTCCCGTATCCGCGCCCATCCGCTCGTGCCCGACAGCATCCCGATCTACGGCTACATCTACGACGTCACGAGCGGACGCCTGGTCGAGGTTCCCGAGGCAACTGCGGCAGGCGCACCGTCCTGACCAAGCCCCGTCAACCGTGTCGGGGTAGACCCTACGCCGCGAGCTGACCGGCGCGCTCCGGGCGTTAGCGTCGCGGACCTGTCTGACGTCGTCGCGCTCGCGGATGAGTACTGGGAGTACTACCGTGGGACCGCACAACTCTGGAACATCGATCGGGGTGACGTCGAACAGATCGCGCACTGGGAGGACCTGAGTCCGGACGGGGTGGACGCTCGGGTGGTTCGGCTCGGCCGATTCGTCGATCGTGCCCACGATCTGTCGAGCGTCGAGTTGAGCGCTCGCGATCGCACCATGCTGGCCGCGCTGTCGTTCAGCGCGCGCTCGACCGCGGCGAAGCTTCCGTACGAGCGGGACCTGGCGCTGGTCGCGGCGCCCGTCAATCTGGCGACGTTCCTCTCGGTGCTCGTGCCCGGCTATGCGTTGACCACCCGCGAACACGGTGAGGGATACCTCGCCAAGTTGCGATCGTTGCCGACCTTCGTCGAGGGGTGGCTCGCGGGTCTCCGCGACGGTGTCGAGTCGGGTCGAGCGGCGACCCGACGGGGGATCTCCAGCGCGGTCGCGGCCTTCGACGCGCACCTCGCAACGGCCCCCGCGGATGATCCGCTCACCACCCAGTCCGCACCGAGCGAGGCGTCCCCGCGAGAGGCGGCTGCTTGGCGGGCCGATGTGATCGACGCGATCCGCGACGACGTGCGACCGGCAATCGTCCGGCTGCTCGCCACCCTCCGTGACGAGGTGCTGCCTGCGGCGCGGACCGATGACACGGCGGGGATCTGCCACATGCCCGGCGGCGTCGACGCGTACCACGCCCTGTTGCGGGCGGCGACGTCGACCGAGCTCACGCCTGAGGCCGTGCACACGATCGGCCGCGAGCAGCTCGCACTTCTCGATGACGAGTATCGAGTCCTGGGTCCGACCACGGTCGGGCTCGACGATCCGGAACAGATCCGCGCCAGCCTCCGAACTGACCCGTCGCTGCGCTACGCCACGTCCGACGAGATCGTCGCCGACGCGCTGGCTGCGGTCGCCCGCGCCCAGGCCGAAGCGCCGCGGTGGTTCGCCAGGATGCCGCGAGCAAGCTGTGTGGCGATCGCGGTGGACGCCGGTCCGATGGCGTTCTACACCGGCCCCTCACCCGACGGGGCGCGTCCTGGGAGCTTCTTCTACAACACCGCCGACCCGTCGCTGTGGTCGCGCTGTCAACTGGAGGCCACGACGTTCCACGAGGCGGTGCCCGGCCACCACCTGCAGTTGGCACTGGCCCAGGAACTCGATCTCCACCCGATCCTCGGCGAGCTCGAAGTCGACAGTTACGGCGAGGGATGGGGCCTGTACGCCGAACGTCTCGCCGATGAGATGTCGCTCTACGGCTCGCCTCTCCAACGCCTCGGGATGGTCACTCTCGACTCACTCCGCGCTGCTCGGTTGGTCGTCGACACCGGGCTGCATGCACTCGGTTGGACCCGCGAGGCGGCCATCGAGTACTTCGTGCAACACACCGCGCAGGAGGAGCGCAACGCCGCGGCGGAGATCGACCGGTACATCGCGACACCCGCACAGGCGACCAGCTACATGATCGGCCGGCTCGAGATCGATCGGCTCCGCCGTGACGCCGAATCGCGACTCGGCAGCCGCTTCTCGGTCAGCGAGTTTCACGACACCGTGCTCGGCAACGGGATGACTCCACTCCCCGAGCTCGCCCGTACCGTCGACGCCTGGATCAGCACGTTGCTTCGGACAACTCCGCCAGAAATCGACGCGGCCACCTGAACACGCATCCGGCACCGGCGTTCGCCGTGCCCGACGCACTGCCTCCCACCGCAGCGCACGACGTCATTCGGACGCCGGGCGCCACGATCACTCTGCACTCAGGTTGGATGCACCTGAGTGGGAGACACGCCGTTGTTCGATCGTGTTGGGCGTGATCTTCAGGATCGGCGTCTTGTCGGGCCTCGGCCAGTGGTCCGCCTACTGGACGACAGCCGCCGCGAACGCGGCGTACACGATCGTGCTCACCACGGTGTCGGGCCGGACACTCGGCAAGGCGATCGCCCGCATCCAAGTCGTCGATGAGCACTCCGGCGCTCCACCGTCGTGGGCGAAGAGCGGCGTGCGATGGCTGGCGACCGGATGGGCGTTTCTGGTACCAATCGTCGCGTCGGTGGAGCTCGACGCGTTGTCCTCTGTGATCGTCACCGCCATGTACGCGCCCATCCTGTGGGATCGGCGCGGGCGCGGCCTGCACGACCGGATCGCTCGGACCGTCGTCATGCGCAATCGAACCGACACCTGGCTACGGGACGAGGACGACGACGACGATCGGTGATTCAGCGCCCGTCCCGCTCGGCTACAGACGAGGATCGACGTGGATCTTCGGGCGGCCGCCGGCATGTGTCGGAGACGTGCCGGCGAGCACCGCGCCGATCTCGTCGAGCGACACTGTGGCGGCCACCAATGGCCGCGGATCCACACGTGCGGACGCGTAGTCGGCGATCACGCCGACCAGTCCTGCCGAGCCGCCGAGGATGCCGACCGCGGTCACGTCCTTGAGGGCGAGCGTGCGGGTGTCGATGTTGGTCGGCGTTCCGGCCAGCCCGACGTAGACGACGCGGCGAGCGGGTTCGACCAGGTCGAGGACGCGGGCCGGGATCGACGCCGAGTTGGTGGCGTCGATGATCGCGTCGAACGGCAGATCCGGGAGATCCGGTGCTGTCCACGCCCCGTCGACCCCGAGCGTGCGCGCGAACTCGAGCGTGTCCGGCTCCACACCGAGCACGTGCACTTCGAGGCCGCGCGCCTTGGCGAACAGAGCGGCGAGCAGGCCGATCGTTCCGGGGCCGACGACGAGCAGGCGCTCACCGGCTCGGAGGCCGCACCCGTCGACCGCGCGGTAGGCGCTGCCACCGGGTTCGACCATGGCCCCAGCGGTGGCGTCGATCGCTTCGGGGAGCTCGTACAAGGCCGACACCGGCACCACCATCTGTTCGGCGAGTGCGCCGGGCCACCCACCGCGGATCCCCACCTCGAACCGGTCGGCACACACGTGGTGCCGTCCGGTCAGGCACCGTTGGCAGCGCCCGCATCCGAGCATCGTGTCGCCCGTGACGCGGACACCGATCCATTCGGCGTCGACGTCCGGACCCACCGCGGCCACACGACCGCACCACTCGTGCCCCAGTCGCATCGGGTAGTCCGCATGGCCCTGATGCAGGTACGCCATCTCACCGGTGAAGAACTCGACGTCCGTGCCGCAGACCCCGGCCCGTTCGATGTCGACGACGACCTGCCCACGATCCGCGCTTGGCGGATCGACGTCATCGACCGAACAACGCCACGGGCCGGACACGACGAAAGCGCGCATCAACGGTTCCGTCGGCGAGATGTCGAGTGTCCGGCTGGTGCCATGTCGTGCCCGACGCTGCAGTCTCCCGAAGATGCGTCGACTGGTCGACACGATAGAGCAGCAACGCAACCCGGCGTCACCGGCGGGCGACGAAGCCTCGAGTGCGATCCCGCAGCGGACTTGCTCCGGCGCGATCAGGTGTGAGTCACGCACACGGTGCGTGTGCCCTACGGGGGTGCTGCTCGTGAAATGCGAGCACGTGGGCGTTCCACTCCTCGGGGTGGGTGGCGTGGGGGATGTGGCCGGCTCCCTCGAGCGTTTCCACTCGCGCCGCCGGTACCAGCTTCACCAACTCGGCAATCACGGCGGGGAACAGCCCGGGACTCTCGGTGCCGTGCGTCAACAGCAGCGGCACGGTGGTCGTGGCCAGCGCGGCGGCGTCGATCGACAGCGCTGTCGGGTCGGCCAGCTCGTCGAGGAACGTCGGAGCATTCGCCGCCAGCACCGCCCGGAACGGCTCAGGGAGCTGATCCCACGTCCCCGGCCCCAGGGCCACGTGCTCGATGAAGTGTTCGGCAGCGTCGCGCTGGTCTCCCGACCTGATCAGGTTCCGCACGACCGCGAGATCGGCGTCGGCGGCCGCCAGCGCGTCGCGGACCGCCCGATCGCGTGTGCCCTTCGAGAAGGGCCCACAGCGGCGGCTCGTGGACCGTGGCGGTGGCGACCAACTCAGGGCGTGAGATGACGAGCGTCAAGGTGACGATTGCGCCGTAGGAGTTGCCGGCCACGTGCACCGGTTGGCCACCCACGTGCTCGATCAACCCGGCAAGGTCAGCGGCATCCTCGGCGCGACTGCCGGGCCCGTCGCCCGCCTGGCTACGGGAGTGGCCGCGCCGGTCCCACACCACGACCTGGTACCGCTCGGCCAGGGCGCCCACGACCCGGTCCCAACCCGTACCGTCGGTCCACGATCCGTGGGTCAGGACGAGGCAGTCCCCGGTGCCCATCGTCTCGTAGTAGAGCTCGACACCGTTCACTTTGGTCGTCGCCATGGCACTCTCCTTGCATCGTTGCGGGCACCCATCGTCCGCAAGCCAGCGACCGCGCGGATCGGGCGATCACCCCATCAACATTCGATGTGCGCCTGGGGTGCTTCACCGCGTGCCACCGGACGAGATGGCGCGGTCACGCGTGTGATCTGGGTTGGTAGAGGAGTGCTGTCCGGTTGACCTGGTCGGCGACTCGCTCGCGGAGCTCGCGTGGTTCGAGGACGTGGATGTGCGGACCGAGCGACAGGACATCGACGACCGCGCCGTCGATCGAGTCGAGCCGGAACGTCGCCACCCGCCAGCCCTCGTCGCTGGGTTCCGAACCCCTACGCAATCGAAGTGGTTGCAGCCGCCCGAGCACCACAGCAAGCCGCCGCCCTTCGGGCGTCACCTCGACGACCGCCCTCCGCCCGTGTCCACTCCGTCGCGAGTGCGGCTGCCATCCCGCGGAGTACTCGGGCGCGGGTGCAGCGTCGTCGAGCAACTGGAAACCACCGCCGGGACCTCGCGTCGCGTACACCGGCACCCCGGCGCCGGACAGCGCCTCGATGTCTCGCAGCACGGTGCGCTCGCTCACCTCCAGCTCGGTGGCGAGCGCCGACGCGGTCATCCGTCCCCGTCGTTGCAGAACGAGCATCAGCGTGATCAACCGCCCCGCGCGCACCTCACAAGTCTCTCAGATCGCCCCCGATTCATGACAACTGATGTCAGTCTTCGATCTCTACAGTGACTCCGACGAAAGGATGCACATGGCTGCGACAGATGTCGAAGGATCAGGAATCCGTGAGGATCCGTGGATCCTCACCACGCCGCCGGGCAAGTCCGAGTTCGAGGCCTATCGAGCCCCCGATGCCGACCCGCCGGCGCTGGTCGTGCGAGTCGGGTCGACCGAGCTCCGCTACCACTTGCGGTGCATCGACGACCTGCACGAGATGCTCACGCAGCGCGGCGATTGGATGCTGCTGGGCAATGCCGACGAGCAGAAGGACGCGGCGCCCGACACGGTCGAGGCATGGGGTCGCGCCGCCGACAATCCCGTCGGCGGCTGGTACGGGCTGAAGAAGGGGCTCCGCGGTCGCTTCGGCACCTACGTGCCGCCGGTACTCGAGGTGCTCGGCCTGGCAGAGGTCGAGCACAACGCTCGCAACAATCGGATGCGCGCCGTCTGACGGCGAGGTGTTCGATCTCGGTATCGGCGGCGGCGCTCTCGGTCGTTTCCGGGATTCAGCCTGCCGGACGACTACGCCGAGGTCAGTTCGCTGAGCGCCGTTTCGAGTGATCCTTCGTCGACCGCACCGAACAACGTCTCGACTGCGCCATCGGCGCTGATGAGCACCAGCGCTGGTTGGATCGGTATTCCGAAGTGGGCGTAGACGGCGCCGCGGTCATCACTGATCTGCGGAAAGGTCAGGCCGTGTCGGTCGACGAAGTCTTGGAACGACGACTCGTCACCGCTCCATGCGACGCCGTAGAAGTCGACTTCGCTGGCCCACTGCTTGGCTGCCGCTTCGACCGAAGGAGCTTCTCGATTGCAGGTGATTCAAGTCGGCGCCCAGAACCAGAACGCGACGGGTTTGCCGGCGACGGACGCACCCTCGAACTGGCCTCCGCCCACGAGAGGCGCCGCGAATCGAAGCGCTTCCGGGATCGCCGGGTTGGTTGGTCGTCCGCCTGTTGATTCGGGACCGGAGCTGTCCGACCCGCACGCAACCAGCGCGATCGCCATCACCGCGGCGATCAAACCACTCACCGTGCGTCGGTTGGCCCGCAGTCCCGTTTCTGAACGCCGCCGCACGCAGAGAATCGTAAAGCGCCTCGTCGCCAATGACTCGGCGTGTCAGGTAGTTTCATCTGATAAAGTATGCGGATATGCGAATGCGTCAGGGAAAGTCCCCGCAGCAGCTCGCCGCACCCCTCTACGAGGTCAAAGCCGAGCTCTTCAAGGCATTGGGACACCCTGCCCGAGTGCGCGCCCTCGAAGTCCTGGCCGGCGGTGAGCGCTCCGTCGGTGAGCTGCAGCCCGCCGTCGGGATCGAGCTGTCGCACCTGTCGCAGCAGCTCGCCGTGCTACGGCGCGCCGGGCTCGTCGCCACTCGGAAAGACGGACCGACGGTCATCTACTCGATTCGTGATCCCCTGCTCGTCGACCTGTTGAGCGTCGCCAGGCGAATGCTGATCTCGTCGCTGAGCGAGTCCGTCGAGGTGCTGGCCGGGCTCGAGGACGAGGAACGGCGATGAGCACGGCGCTCCGGCCGGCCGCCGAACCCGACGCCCAGTCCGCGTCGACGTCGGGCTCGCTGCTCGGAAGGCTGCTCCCGCGACGGTCGGACTACGCCGGGCTGTCGCGGACGTGGCGTTCGGATGTGATTGCGGGCATCACCGTCGGCGTCGTCGCGCTCCCGCTTGCGCTGGCGTTCGGCATCACGTCCGGGCTCGGCGCCGACGCCGGGCTGGTGACCGCGATCGTGGCCGGTCTGGTGGCGGCCGTGTTCGGTGGCTCGAACGTGCAGGTGTCGGGACCGACAGGAGCGATGACTGTGGTGTTGGTCCCGATCGTCGCCCGCTACGGGGTCGACGGGGTGTTCCTGGTCGGGTTGATGGCAGGCGTGCTGATCCTCGCCGCCGGTGTCGCCGGGTTCGGCCGCTATCTGGCGTTCATCCCGTGGCCGTTGATCGAAGGATTCACGCTCGGGATCGCGACGATCATCTTCCTGCAGCAGGTGCCCGGGGCGCTGGGCGTCGACAAGCCCGATGGCGACAACACGGTGGTGGTCGCCGTCCGGGCCGTCGGCGACGCGCTCCGCGGGAACGGGACCGCGTGGTCGCTGCTCTTGTTCGCGATCGTCGTGGCGGTGATCGCGGTCGTGCCCAGGATCCATCGCGGCCTTCCCGCATCGCTCCTGGCAGTCGTGGCAGCGACAGCAGTCGCCGAGATCGCCGGCGCGCGGGTCGACGTGATCGGGTCGCTGCCCTCGTCGTTGCCGCTGCCGTCGTTTCCCGACATCTCGATGGACCGTGTGTCGAGTCTGTTCGGTTCGGCCCTCGCCGTTGCCGCGCTCGCCGCGCTCGAATCACTGCTGTCGGCGAAGGTCGCCGACGGGATGGCCGGCGCCGGGCGTCACGACCCGAACCGCGAGCTCGTCGGGCAGGGCCTCGCCAACCTGGCGTCGCCGTTGTTCGGTGGCATGCCGGCGACCGGTGCGATCGCACGGACGGCGGTCAACGTCCGATCCGGCGCTCACACCCGAGTCGCCGCGATCACCCACGCGCTGGTGCTCGTCGTCGTCGTGTTCGCCGGCTCCGGTCTGGTGTCGCGCATCCCGCTGGCGGCGCTCGCCGGCGTGCTGATGATGACCGCCATCCGCATGGTCGAGGTTCACAACGTGCGTGCGATCGTACGGGCGACCCGCTCCGACGCGTTGGTGCTCGCGATCACCGCCGTCGTGACCGTGGCGTTCGACCTCATTCTCGCCGTCGAGGTCGGTCTCGCGGCGGCCGCGGTGCTCGCCCTGCGGCACGTCGCCCGCACGTCGGCGCTGATCGCCGATCCGCTCCCGCTCATCGACGCGTCGATGGCGGACGAGCTGCGGCGCGATCACATCGTGTCCTACCGGCTCGACGGCGCGTTGTTCTTCGGCGCCGTGCAGCGATTCCTTTCCGAGCTCTCCAATGTCGGCGACGTCGAAGTCGTGATCCTGCGCCTCCCGCAGTTGCAGATGCTCGACGCCACCGGCGCCCAGGCGATCGGCGACATCATCGAAGACCTCGAACGCCGCCACATCACCGTGCTGTTGAAAGGCGCCCGCGTGGAACACCTCCGGATCCTGCGGACGGTCGGCGCGATCGATCGCCTGGCACACGCCAACCATCTGTTCGACGACCTCGACGAGGCGATCGCCCACGCCCACGACCACGTCAGGCGCCGCCACGCGCACTCGATCGAGAACACCACCCAGCACGTATGAGCGAGCGGTCAGAGGCGCCTAGGTTTCAGTAGGCGTGTCCAGCCGTGGCTGGTCGGGTCGTAGGCCGCGACGGAGCGTTTCGAGGAGGTGGCGGTACTCGTCGTCGTGGCCCGGGGTGGTGCCGTGCACCTCGGCGAGGCCTAGCCGCGCAAGGTCGAAGTCGGCACCGGCCGAGCAGCGATCGACGTCGAGTCGGTCCCAGCCAGCTAAAGCGAGGTCCGATCCGGTCGCGCCCGGCGCGGCGTGACCGCACGTTCGGTGTCCCGGCCCCGCACAGGCCGAGCACGACCCCTGCGAAGGGATGACCAACACAGCTGGTCCATCCGGGGCCACGTGCCGGGCCGGGACACACCTTGACGACACGACACGCATGTGTTGTTGCCGAGTCCGGAGAACTCGCGCACGACCGCTCGGGCGCCGCGGACGATCCTCCTGGCGCCCATCACGGAACGCCGAACATCGACTCGACGATCGAGAGTGCGTCCTCGGGCGCCCGCACCTCGAGCGCGACGCCGCGGGTATCGACGGTGATCGCGAACCGGAAGAACTGGCAGCAGTCCTGCTCCGCCGCGACGAGCCGCATCAGGTCGACCACCGGCACCGACGGCGCGAATTCCGATCGGACTCCACCGTCGATCGGTTCCCGACGCTCGACGTGAGCGAGCAACGTCTGCCAGTCGGACAACCGACCCTTCATCGACCCGAGCGACAGGGTGCACGCGATTGCGGGCTCGCCGGCCGCCGCCGGTTTGGTCGACAAGCGGACGGCGTGGATCGTCGACGTAACGGTTTCGGTGGCGCCGGGATCGCTCACGCAGCCGCACTCTGCGTCGCACGCGCCGTCGGGACGGTGTCGCTCGAGCGCGTTGGCAGCCTGGTGCAGCTCTGCCGTGAACGTCGCCAACTCTGCGAGCTGGTCCTGAGCGGCAGAGATCTTGTCCGCCACGAGTCGGCGCAGCCGGTCTTGGATCGGACCACACTGCCCGCCGTCCCACGCCGTGGTCAGGTCGATGATCTCGTCGAGGCTGCAGCCGAGCTGCTTGGCACGCGCGATGAACGCGAGCCGGTCCAGCGTGCTCTGGTCGTACATCCGGTACCCGGCCGGAGTACGCGACGCCTCCGGCAGAAGGCCGATCTGTTCGTAGTAGCGCAACGTCGCCGCGGTGAAGCCGCTGGCGTCGGCGATCTGTTTGATCCTCAACGCGGTAGTCATCGGAGCCACGGTAGAACTTCATGTCGACTTGAAGGTCAAGAGGATCCCCGGAACAGCGCTTCGGAATCGGGCCTGTCTGCCAGCCATCGACGCGACGGCGACGTGAGGACCTTCGGCCCTTACACCGCTTGCGCAGGAGTTCGACAATTTCAGCAGGGTGGATCCACGCCCGCACATCGGACTGGAGGTGACGCGATGCCAACCCCAGCGACCTGTGGATGCGCTCCATCATCATGCGATCCGGCGGCCACCGACGCCGTGACGCTGCCCATCGTCTGGCAGCGACTGGTGAGCGGCGGCGAGACCTGCCCGCGGTGCGGCTCGACCCACGAATCGATCGCGCACGCCGTCGCGACTCTGACCGCAGCGTTACGCCCACTGAACATCGAGCCCACCCTCCGAACGATTGCCCTCGATCAAGCCGCCTTCGACGAGGCACCCACCGAATCCAACCGAATCTGGATCGCCGGTCGGCCGCTCGAGGACTGGGTCGGGGCGGAGGTCTCCGGAAGCCAGTGCTGCTCCGTCTGCGGAACCAACAACTGCCGGACCCTCCAGATCGATGGCGCAAGCTACGAAGCCGTCCCCGAGACGCTGATCGTCAAGGCAGGCCTGGCCGCCGCATCGACCTTGATCAGGGTCTGAACCGCTGTTGCCGTCGGATTGGAGCGGCGCCGAGTGCCCGACCTGGTGTCCGGCCGGCCCTCGAACGTTCGATGACACGGTACTGGTCGTTGGACAAGTTGCGACCGATTCGATCAGGCAGCATCGTCCGCCACAACCCTGGCGTAGCCGGACGCCAGAGCGGTGAGTTGGGCTGCGCCGTCCCCTTGGTAGGACGGGCCATGCATCGTGGCGAGGGTCGTGGGCTGCATGGCCGCTAGGCGCAACACGGTCGGACCGACGTTGGGCCCGAGAGACGTGAAGTGGAAGATCTGTTCGGCGGTGAGGCTCGCTTCAATCATGTCGTCGCTGGTGAGGGCGACCCCGCCGCCGACCTGCGTGAACAGGTCACCCGTGAGGAGGGTGCGGGTTGCCTCGTCGAACCACAGGCCGCTCTCCCAGTTGTGCGGGACGTGGGGTGTCGGGACAAAACGCAGCCGGTGACCGCCGATGTCGAGTACTTCGTCGTCGCCGATCGGCCGGGGTGGCCGATCGGCGAGGTCGTTGAGGGAGAGACTGACAGCCAACCCGCCGTGGATGACCTGGGACTTTGGCGCTGCGGCAAGGAACTGGTTCATCGCGCCGAGTTCGTCGCCTCGACGTGTGCGAAGGAGGTCCAGCGGAGGTTCTCGATCGCAATGAGCTTGCTGACGGCGTCGGACACGAGAGGAAACAACTGGCGCATGCCGGTGTGGAACAGGAACGGCTCGTCGCCGCGGATCAGGAACTGGTTGAACGAGAGGCCTGCGGGCGGGGCCACTTCGTCGATGTGAGTCGAGAGCCGGAAGATGTCGGGGGCGATCTCGTGGATGGTGGTGGACGTCATGAGCCTTCTTCCTTTCGGACTATCAGTACGTGTGTCGATGCAGACACTGATGCGGACGTAGATCCAGGACGGAACGACGCAAATTGCTTCCGTCGAGGACATCCGGCGTCACGAGCTGAATCCCGCCGGGGTCGGTGGAGCCTCGGCCGAGCGGGAGCCACGCGAGAACGACCCGCAAAGCTCCGCTCCGGACGTGACCTTGTGCCCTGTGGGAGCCAGGCCGCAAATCGCACACTGAGATTGTGGGCTCGACCGGTTCGTCGTGAGTTGAACGTCATGACCACGATGGCGCACCCGACGGTTGTCGAGCCTGACGTCCTTCATCGTCTTTCGCTGCTCGATCGGTTTCTGCCGGTGTGGATCGGCGTGGCGATGGTGCTGGGGCTAGTACTGGGCAGGAGCATCTCCCAGCTCGATGACTGGCTCGATCGAGTGAAAGTCGGCACGGTCTCGCTGCCGATCGCGATCGGACTGATGCTGATGATGTATCCCGTCCTGGCCAAGGTGAGGTATCGGCGGATCGATCAGGCGATGGGCGACCGTCGTTCGATGACGGTCTCGCTGGTGCTCAACTGGGTCGTCGGGCCGGCGCTGATGTTCGCGTTGGCCTGGATGTTGCTGTCGGACTTGCCTGAGTACCGCACCGGTCTGATCATCGTCGGCTTGGCTCGCTGCATCGCGATGGTCCTGATCTGGAACGACCTGGCCGGCGGCGACCGTGAACTGGCTGCGGTCCTCGTGGCCGTCAACTCCCTTTCCAGATTGCCGCCTTCTCACTGCTCGGATGGTTCTATCTCGAGCTGCTGCCGGGTTGGCTCGGTCTCGACACGGCCGAGCTCGACGTGACGATGTGGGAGATCGCCAAGGTCGTTCTGGTGTTCCTCGGGATCCCGCTGGTCGCCGGCTTCCTCACACGCCTGATCGGCGAGCGCACCAAGGGAACCGAGTGGTACGAGGAGCGCTTTCTGCCTCGCATCGGACCTGTCGCGCTGTACGGGCTGCTGTTCACGATTGTGGTCCTGTTCGCGCTTCAGGGCGACAAGATCACCAGCGAGCCGTGGGACGTCGCCCGGATCGCGCTGCCGCTTCTCGTGTACTTCGCGATCATGTGGATTGGTTCGTTCGTTCTCGGGCTTCGGCTCGGTTTCCCGTACGAGCGCAACGTGTCGATCGCGTTCACGGCCGCGGGGAACAATTTCGAGCTGGCGATCGCCGTGGCGATCGGTGTGTTCGGTGTGACGTCGGGCGAAGCGCTTGCCGGTGTCGTCGGACCGCTGATCGAGGTGCCGGTCCTGGTCGCACTTGTCTACGTCGCGCTGTGGGCGCGTCGACGGTTCTACCGGCCTACGGATCGCCTTCTTGGCCTTCAGGAGGAATCATGAACTGCTTCGATTGTGCGCTCGACGACACAGTCACGCCGGCGGTCGCGGTCTGCCACGACTGCGGGGTGGGTGTGTGCATCGAGCACGCAGTCGCGCGAGCACCAACTCACTCGTACCACGACGATCAACCGGATCATCATCGTCGAGCCCCCGGCGCGTCTCGTCCGATGTGGAATCTGTACAGCAGCCAACAACTCCGCCCGCCAGGATGCTGTACCGAACCGACGTCACGCCGGACGGCATGCCAGCCGCTGACGACGGTGGCCCCTCATCCAGTCTCTCGTTACGAGCAACCGGCCGAGTGAGTTGCGCATCCACAGCTGTCGCTGTTGTGTCGGTAGTCGGTGACGGCGCCGAGGGTGTCGAGCTCGACGGTGCAGCATTGTTCGAGCAGCTGCTTGAGCTCACGCCGGGCGCGCTGGACACGCGACTTCATGCCCGACACGGACAGCCCCAACGTCTCAGCCGCGTGCTGGTGGGTCTCGCCATCGACGTCCACACGCTCGAGGGCCTCGCGCGCGTCCGGGCGCGAGGTGGTCGAGGAGTGGCTGGAGGCAGCGTGACAGCTCGCGTGTGGCGTCGTTCGGCATGTCGGGCGAGTCGGGGTCGGGCCAGTGGTCATGGTCGTCGATCGGGTCGTGCAGGTGCCGGGTGCGATAGTGATCGATCACCGCGTTGCGGGCGGACCGGTACAGCCAGGCGACTGGGTTGTCGACGCGTTCGAGCACGCCGGAGGCGATGCTGCGCACGATCACGTCCTGGGTGATGTCGGCGGCGATCTCTCGGTCGTCGACCCGTGCGGCGACGAACGCGCGTAACCGGTCAACCGTCTCGGCCCACTGAGTGTCGAGGCCGACACGTCGGTCAGGTGTGGCGGTGTGGTGCATGCGTGTCTCCTCACTGTATTGACGAACGTGGACCGAAAAGGACGCAACTGGACGAGGCATGCGTCCATCGGGGAACTCGTTCGTCATCGGCATCGACTCCCGCATCGGGTGGGAGCAGCACCGAGGAGAACTGTCATGCAGACCAGCCGTGTCCAACTGGCGCTCAATGTCACCGACATCGACGCCGCAACCCGTTTCTACCGCGACATGTTCGGTGTCGAGCCCGCCAAGCAGCGCCCCGGTTACGCCAACTTCGTGGTCGCCGACCCGCCCCTCAAGCTCGTCCTGTTCGAACACCCGACGGCCGCGTCGCCACTCAACCACCTCGGCGTCGAAGTCCCGACGTCGGCCGACGTGGTCACCGCCGCCGAACACTTCCGTGCCGTCGGTCTGTCCCACAACATGACCGAATCGGATCGCTGCTGCCACGCCGTCCAGGACAAAGTTTGGGTCGACGCCCCCGACGTCCCGCTCGGCGCATGGGAGTTCTACACAGTCCTCGCGGACGACGCCGGCGACGACGCCGCCGACGCGCAGAGCACATGCTGCTCGACCGCTCCATCGCAGGGCGGACCGTGCTGCGGCGGTGACACCCCGGAGCCGGCGTGATGAGCGCTGCCGTCCACACCGAGGACCTGCGTGTGGAGTACGCCGCCACGACCGCGCTCGCCGGAATCGACGTCGACGCCGCCACGGGGTCGACGTTGGCCGTGCTCGGTCACAACGGTGCCGGCAAGACGACCCTGATCCGAGTACTCACCACGCTCGTGCGGCCCGACGGCGGCCGGGCCTCGATCGACGGCTTCGACGTTGTCGGCCAGTCGGAGCAGGTCCGGCAGCGCATCGGGGTCACCGGTCAGTACGCCGGCCTCGACGAGTTCCTGACCGGCCGCGAGAACGTGGAGTTGATCGGTCGCCTGAGCGGTCTCGGTCGTGCCGCAAGGCGACGGACGGGCGAGCTGATCGAACGCATGGCCCTTGACGATCTCGCCGAGCGACGGGTGGGTGAGATGTCGGGCGGTTCGCGCCGCCGGATCGACCTCGCCGCCAGTCTCGTCGGTTCACCATCGGTGCTGTTCCTCGACGAACCCACCACCGGACTCGACCCCACCGCCCGCGCCGCCCTGTGGGATGTCATCGACGAGCTCACCGCCGCCGGCACCACGGTCGTGCTCACCACCCAATACCTCGATGAGGCCGACCGTCTCGCCGACCAGATCGTCGTCTTGGATCACGGCCGGATCGCCGCCCGCGGAACACCAACCGAGCTCAAGCGGCTCGTCGGGGGCAAGGTCGTCACGGCGACGATCCCGGCGTCGCAGATCAACCGTCTGTCGCGCCGCCCCGACACCGAACGGATGGTGACCAACAGCCACCTCGACATCTCGTTCACCGTCGACGACGCCGGCATCGCCGCTGAGGTCGTCACTGACCTCACACGCATGAACGTCGACTTCGGCAACCTCGAGGTCACATCCCCCAGCCTCGACGACGTCTTCGCCCATCTCACGCTGACTGGAGCCCGATCATGACCGCTACAGCGATCACCACCGTGACCGCGACGAGTTCGACGGCCGGGCAGCCGAACGCCACCCGCACGCGTGATGCGCTCGCCGCGCTCGTGCGACGCAACCTGTTGACCACGGCTCGCGTGCCGCAATTGCTGATGTTCTCGTTGACGATGCCGATGGCGATGTTGATCCTGTTCAGCCAGGTGTTCCGCAGCGTGGCCGACAGCTCCCGCTTCCCCGACGGCGTGACCTACATCGACTTCGTGACACCGGCCATGCTGGCGGTGACGACGGTGATGGCTGGCACCAACGTCGGCGTGGCCGCCGCGATCGACCACACCAACGGCCTGCACGACCGGTTCGCCACGCTCGCCATGCCACCCACCCTGCCCGGCATCGCCCGGACCATCAACGAGACGGTCGTCACGATCATCCGCGCCACCCTGCTCGTCGGCGTCGCCGCCATGCTGTTGGGCTTCCGATTCCACGGCAACACCGCCGACGCCGTCGCCGCGCTCGTCGTACTCTTGACGTTGGCCGGCGCGATGAGTGCCTTGTTCGGCCGCATCGGGGACCGCCTGCGTCGCCCCGACGTCGTCCAGTTCGCCGGGATGATGGTGATGATGCCGCTGATGTTCGTGTCCAGCGCGTTCGCGCCACTCGACACGATGCCCGGATGGATGCAGACGATGGCGGCCGCCAACCCTGTCGCCCACGCCGCCGACGCGCTGCGCGGGAACGTGCTCGGCACCGCGACGATTGGCGACACCGGCACCGCGTTGGCCGCCGCGATCGCGATGTGGGCACTCGTCACAGTCATCCCTCAATCCCCGCGCCGCAACGCCGTCGGATGAAACTCGTCCAATGTTGACTCAATATCTGATGAGTGAAATACTCTGGGCTCGTGAGCGTCGAGCAGCTCGAGAAGCGGGCGGCGCGACACGCGGCGTTGGGGGATCCGGTCCGTCTGGCGATCGTCGACGAGCTCGCGACGTCGGATCGATCGCCGGTCGAGTTGCGACGGCTGGTCGGGATCGAGTCGAACCTGCTGGCTCATCATCTCGACGTGTTGGAGCAGGTCGGGATGATCAACCGGTCCCGCTCCAGCGGCGATGGTCGCCGCCGCTACGTGCACCTCGTTCGCAGCGCACTTCCGGATCTCGATCACGGTCGGCGTGTGGTACCCGGTGGGGCGTTGTTCGTGTGCACCCGCAACTCGGCTCGCAGCCAGCTGGCGGCGGCGTTGTGGCGCTCGTTGGCCGACGCGCCGGCAGAGTCAGCCGGGACGCACCCGGCTGACCAGGTTCATCCGGGGGCGGTGGCGGCCGCCAGGCGGGCCCGGGTCACGATGGACGGCACACCGCCGCGATCGCTCGACGAGCTGGCCGGCCTGCCGTCGCTCGTGGTCACCGTCTGCGATCAGGCGCACGAGGAGCTCGACCCGCCCGACCACTGGCTGCACTGGTCGGTCCCCGATCCCGTCCCAGCCGGCACGGCCAAGGCGTTCGACGCCGCCGTCGACGAACTGCGGAACCGCATCGGCGGGCTACTGCGGACCCCGGCGGTGCCATGACCGAGCACACCCAACGTCCGCTCGCCGACGAGGTCGAGACCGGCAGCGGCGCACTCCACCTCGACCTGACGCGCCGCCTCGTCGCCGAAGCGCTCGGCACCGGGTTCCTGATCATCGCCGTGATCGGCTCCGGCATCATGGCCACCCGCCTGTCCCCGAACGACGTCGGGCTGCAACTGTTGGAGAACGCGGCCGCCACCGCCGGCGCGTTGATCGGGCTGATCCTGATGTTCGGTGCCGTGTCGGGTGCCCACTTCAACCCCGTCGTCACGCTCGTCGACCGACTCTCCGGCACACTCACGACCCGCGACAGCGTGTGGTACGTCGCCGCCCAGTGCGTCGGCGGCTGCCTCGGAGCCATCGTCGCAAATCTGATGTTCGAACTTCCTGCGGTGGAGTGGTCGACGAAGTCGCGATCGTCCGGCGCGCTGTGGTTGTCGGAGGTCGTGGCCACCGTCGGTCTGCTGCTCGTGATCCATGGCTGCGTGCGCACCGGACGCGCGGCCGCGGTGCCGTTCGCGGTCGGGGCGTGGATCGGCGGCGCCTACTTCTTCACGTCATCGACCAGCTTCGCCAACCCGGCCGTCACGATCGCCCGCACGATGTCGGACAGCTTCGCCGGCATCAAACAGTCGTCGGCACCGATGTTCATCGCCATGCAACTGCTCGGCGCGCTGATCGCGTTCGCACTCATCCGATTCCTCTACCCACGGAGACCCTGAGATGCACAGCCCCCACTACGACAACCTTCCACTCGATCTGCAGAACCTGGTCAAGCCAGGCCACGGAGCGACTCGAGCACGAGTTCGACGGCATCTTCGGTCCCGAGACCGTGGAGAGGTTCATCATCGACTCGCTCGACCAGCTCGCCCCGAAAGCCACGGTCACCACGTTCCTGCCTTTGCTCACCGAACGGTTCGCCCGGGAGCGACTGAAAGCGCTGGCGAAGGTCGAAGGGCTGCAGATCGCCGACCGGCCGTCGGTGCTGTTCCTGTGCGTCCACAACGCCGGGCGCTCGCAGATGGCGGCCGGCTGGCTGCGTCACCTCGCCGGCGATCGGATCATCGTCTACTCGGGCGGATCCGAACCGCCGATCAGATCAACCCGGCGGCGATCGCCGCGATGGCCGAGGTCGGCATCGACATCACCAGCGAGTTCCCCAAGCCGTGGACCGACGAGATCGTGCGCGCCTCCGACGTCGTGGTGACGATGGGCTGCGGCGACGCCTGCCCGCTGTTTCCCGGCAAGCGCTACGAGGACTGGCAACTCGACGACCCCGCCGGCAAGGACGTGGCCGCTGTGATCCCGATCCGTGACGACATCCGGCTGCGGGTAGAGCAACTGATGGCATCGCTCGGGATCACGGCGGCACACGCCGGAGGCTGAACCGGTCTCACGCGGCGAGCAGCACGGAGGCGACGATCGCGTCGAGATCGTCCTGACCGGGCTGCGGCACCGCGGGTCCGGATGGCACCGCCCGCAAGAGCTCGACTGCCCGGTCGACATCGGCGCCTTCGTAGACCGGGCCGTGGGTCTGCGCCCACGTCTTGATCCCGAGGTCGGCCAGTCGGGTCACCTCGGCCTGGTACTTGGCATCATCGATCATCGCGACCCACGGGGAGATCCAGCCGTGGGCGACGACGAAGCTGGCGGCGAGATCCTCGGCAGGCATCTCGACGGCGTGGACGACCGCCTCCGGGGGGAGTGTCGAGCGCGGCAGGTCGCCGGCAGATCAGACCGGTGTGGTCGAACACGGCGCGAGTCGGGCTGGTCGAAGATCGGTGGCCGTGAACACGAGGTCCGGTCGCCGATGTCGAGCGTGTCGCCGCTGACGACCCAGCGCATCCGGCGCGGGTCGAGCTGATCGATCCGGTGAAGATGTTCGGACATCCACCACGATTTGACTGATTCATGACAGGTGCTCCTTCGAGAGGTGAACACCTGCACGGACGGTTGCTGCCGCACATGGCGTCGCAATCTGTGTTCGTTGCCCGCTCGTGTCGTCACTGCTCGCTGTTCGGCGCTGTGCGCCTACGGCTTGGTCGCTTTGACGATCGCGCTGTGAACCCCGTCGCCGACCTCGTTGGTGAACGTGATCGACACATCGACGAACCCGGCGGCCTGCAAGCCGTCGGAGTACTCGGTCACGGGGAGCGCACCGGCGATGCAGCCGACGTAGGAGCCGCGCTCGAGACGGTCGTCCTCGCTCAGACGGTCCTCGGTGACCACGTCGCTGATCCCGATTCGTCCACCGGGGCGGAGCAAGCGGTGCATCTCGGCGAAGACGGCCGGCTTGTCCGGAGACAGGTTGATCACACAATTCGAGATGACCACGTCGACCGACGCGTCAGAGAGTGGGATGTCCTCCATTTGGCCATGGAGGAACTCGACGTTGGAGGCGCCGGCGTCGGCCGCGTTGCGGCGCGCCAGATCGAGCATTTCGTCGGTCATGTCGAGCCCGTACGCGAAGCCACTCGGGCCGACGCGCGGGCGACAGCAACACGTCGATCCCGCCGCCAGAGCCAAGGTCGAGCACGGTCTCCCCCGGCTGGAGCTCGGCGACCGCGGTCGGGTTCCCGCAGCCGATGCTGGCGAGCGCTGCACCATCGGGCAGCTCGCCGAGATCGTCGTAATTTGCAGTCCCCCAGTCCGACCGGTCAGGTCCGCACACGACCGCCCGAACCGGCCGCTCGGGCTGCCTCCGCGTAGTATCGCGCACCTCGCCGTACACGTGCTCTGGAGCGTGCTCATCTCGTCGCCTTTCGTCTCGGTTCTTCAACGCTGGGCCGCACGTCAACGTTTCCCACTGGTCGGCGGTTGGCGCACGACCCATCACGAGTTCAGCTGCGGTCGGGAAGCAGCCGAGGCAGTTCTCGTTGATCCGCCACAGGCTCGATGTGCCCTCGCGGTCGACGAGGAGGAAGCGCGCGTCCCCGAGGATCTTCAGGTGGTGCGACACGGTCGACTGACCGACGTCGACGGCGTCGACGATCTCGGCCACGCTCATCGGGCGTTGCGCCGTGGCCAGCAGGTTGAGGATCACGATCCGGGTCGGGTCACCCAACGCCTTGAACCAGGTTGCCCATGTCTCGGCGGCGTCACGATCAATGTTCATCTATCATCGACGATAGTCGATGAATGCGAACAAAGCAACGCGCGGCGAGCCGACAGGTCAGTTCACGGCGCGCCCCCCCGACCCCCCTACCCCACTACCCCCCCCCCAATCCTCCGCCTGTTGCTGTGTGTCCCTCCCCCCCCTTCCCTCCCACTTCTCCCCTCTTCCCCCCCCCCTTCCCCCCTTCCCCCCCGTCCAGCGGCCCCGACCACCGATACTGCTCGGCGCGACAAGTCCCGCCGGGCTGGAGCGCATCGCCCGCAGGGCAGACGGATGGCTCCCTTTCGGCGTAGACCTCGCCGACATCGGTCGCGTGGGTCCGACGTCGTCGACGCAGCCGAGCGTCATGGGCGAGATCCAGCGCGACTCCAACTCGTGGTTCGAGCCGATCCGAAGGATCGGCGAGTACACAGCCCGCCGACCGAGCCTTCACCGGGAGCTGTGGGCAAGTGATGGGCGACATCGAGCGACTGCGCGATATCGGGGTGACCGAACTGATCCTCGATTTCCACGCCACCGCCAGCTCCGCCGACCAACTCGTCGACTGCGCTGTCCAACTGGCCGAGTCCACCTTGGCTGCAGCCTGAGCTGGCCTCACGTCCGATGGGTGACGTGCGGGCGGACGCGTCCGGCACCGGCTGCCCGTTGACGCGCAACCGCCCGCCCCACACAGACGGGAGGAGGCGGGCGGCGCGCTCAGCGGGCGAGGGCAGCTTGCGACGCGAGCAGACCTTCGCCAGTGACCAGCAACCACCTGCTATCCGCCCTCGAATGGGAACTGCTCCGTCAACCCCAGCACTTCGAGGACACGTTTCACGGGATCTGACGGGTTGGCGAGCGTGAGTTGGCATCCCATGCCGTCGAAGTAACTCTGCGCCTTCAACAGCATCGCGACACCACGCGAGTCGATGAACTCAACGTCGCCCAGATCGAGTGCTACGACGTCACCAGTGCTTGGATCCACACCGATGACATCGGCGAACGCCTTGGTGGCAGTCGCCACATCGATCTCACCGTTCAATGCGATCCGCCTGACGCGCACAGACGCGACCGGATCAACCGGATTCGCTGGGATGGTCATGGCAAGGCCTCCCGATACTCGAGCGCAAACCAGGGTCCAGAGCCAACGCCGAACTCGACGAAAACCTATCTCGCGCGGGTGGCCGCGACCACCGCCTGCTCGAAGTCCGTTGTGCCGGTCGCCGATTCAGCGGTGAACGCCGAAAATGCTCGAGGGCCCCGCTGTCGGGCGGGACCCTCGAACTGTATCAGACCAGCTCAAGCGCTAGATCTGACGTGGTGCGCCCGGAGAGATTCGAACTCCCAACCTTCTGATCCGTAGTCAGATGCTCTATCCGTTGAGCTACGAGCGCAGCGTCCGAGGAGTCTAGACCCGAAGCCGTCGAACGGTACGTGGGTTCAGCCGCCCCAGGGGCCCCATCCGCCGGAGCGTTGGTAGAGCGCATAGGCCGCCCGGGTGTTGGTGCCGGCGTCGAGCAACTGCGCCGCCGACGTGACGCCGATGTCGTCGAGCCACGACCGGTGCGCGTTCCAGTGGATCTGGAACAGGCCGTACAACACCAGTTCTGGGCGTTGGACCGGTAGCCGCTCTCGCGCCAAGCGATCTCGAGGCCCGGTCTTCGAGGTCGTCGGGCCAGATCTCACGGATGATCGCCTCGATCGCGGCCGCGCCGGAGGCGCGGTCACGACGGGACCCGAAGTCGTCGGCGCGGTCGTCGTGGTCGGCGCGGCCGTCGTGGGCGGCGGGGTGGTGGCGGGCGGTGCGGCCGTGGTCGCGGTCGGCGGCGCTGGGAGCGTGGCCCCCTCCGGGAGACAGATGTCGTCGCCTGGGTACAGCGGCGTCAGAACGGTCGCCAGGTTGGCCTGCAACAACTTCGCCAACGTCGTGTCGGCGGCATCGGCAATGCGGATCCAGTAGTCGCCCGGCCCGACGGTGTACGAGAGGTGACACACAGGTGCGACCCTGTTCGCGGGCTCGATCGGCATCCGCCGCCTCCGACACGTCCTGCCCTGCCGGGACCGCCTCGGCGGTCTCGGCGACGTCGAGGCCGGGTTCGTCGGCCGATCCGGTGGCGTCCCCACGCTGGCGGTCGTGCGGCTGTCGGCGTTCGACGTCGCCACCTCGACCGTCGCGGAAGGCGCCGACGGTGCCGCCTGCTCGTCGGACGACTGGGCGGACGATGGGGAGGCCGTCGAGTCGCCGCTGTCGACGACGACGGTTTGGGGAACCTCTTCGACGACGGGTGCGTCGCCGGCGCGATCTGCTCGGTCGGCTGCATGGCGGTGATGTCGGTCTGCAGGGCCGGTGCTGGAGTCGGGCCGCAGGCTCATCGCCAGGGGCACCGACAGGACACCGATCATCACGATCACGCCGAGTCGCCGCAGGAGCGGATCGACGGCGCCGAGCCCGAGCCGTTCCGCCAACGTCGAGACCGTGATCGCCGGCCCGCCGGTACGACGGTCCTCGAGCTCGATCAGCTCGACCGACCGCCTCGTGCGGTTCGTCGGTGGCCCGTCGACGCTCGGTGCGGTTCCAGTTGTCGAGGCGCCTCCCGGCGGCGCCGGGGTCGGGCCCGTAGCCGACGTCGTCGAAGCCGAAGTCGTAGGGGTCGATCAGCGGCTCTTCGACGCGGGACCGCGGCAACGCATCATCGGAATCTGGCCCGTCCGATCACCGTGTTTGCGGGTGCGTGCCACCGGCCCGGTGCGGTCTCCATTGCGACGTACACGACGAACGGATCCGGTCGTCCGCCACTCCGGCGACTACTCCCCCAGAACTGCGCGGTCAGGTCCCTGCTGCGGTCCTCGGATGAGTTTGAGTAATCGTCGTGAGAGCGCCGCGCCATGGATGGGACCTTCGGGAAGGTCATGGTCTACTCGGTTCGTCACGAAATCGCAACGCGAGCGTCATCGGACCGACAACAAATGACACGCGTGTAACGCCCGGGGTCAGCGCGGCGGCGGCGCGATCGACGCCCGAGCAGCATCGGCCAGAGCGACGTTCGAACGACGATCGGCGGTGGCGGAGAGGGTGGGATTTGAACCCACGGACCACCTTGCAGCGGTCAACGCCTTAGCAGGGCGCCCCATTCGGCCTCTCTGGCACCTCTCCCGGAATGCGTGAGTCTAACCGTGACGCGCCGAGTGCTGACCGGCCGGACACGTACCGCCGACCGCGCCCACGGCGCATAGCCTGACCGGCGGAACGGTGGCAGAGCGGACAATTGCACCCGCCTTGAAAGCGGGAGGCCGAAAGGCCCGGGGGTTCGAATCCCTCCCGTTCCGCGGCGTGCAACCGTCAAGGCTGTAACGGATCGGTGCCGGCGTTCGTTACAACAGACATGATCAACGATTCGAGTACGAAGGGCGCGAGGTGCTCGACCGTGGCATGGCGAGGGCACGGCGGACGACTCCGAAGAGTCGACGTAGAGCATCGCGACCGTGTCGGTGCTGATGAGCGAGGCGGTCGCGATCAGGTTCGTGGGCGCTGATCCGGTCGCCTATCGGGTTCGCCCTGACGGCGACATCGGTATCGCGCATGAGCTGGGGATCCTCAGCGTCCTCTCCGGCCGGTGCAACACCACCCCGGCCGGAGAGGGCGGCCTCCGTTCGGTTCTCCACGTCGTGGCTCACGGTCGCACCGACGCGAGGGGGGCGATGACCGCGTAGGTATCACAAACCATTCCGGATCCGAAGCACATCGACATGGTGGAAGGGTGGTTATATGAGAACGAGAGTGGTAGGGCTGTTCGTCGTCGGCGGTCTGGTTGTCGGGATGTCGTCGGGCGCCGGCGCCATCACCTGGGGCAGAGCAGATGTCAACAACGAGTATCCGAACGTGGCGTCCGTGCGGGGAATCGTCGGGGCGCAGAACGTGGCTCGCATCAGCTGCAGTGGGAGTCTGCTCCACCGGGATGCGAACAAAGTGGTGATCTTGACCGCCGCGCATTGCACCGATGCGTGGGCGGACGCAATTGCAGCAGGAACCATTGATTCCGTTGGCGTCTCGTTCGATCAGAACAACCAGGTCAATGCGACGACCACCGACGCCACCTACTACGTCAGGGGCGGAGTGCCGATCAGTTTCCCCGCCAAGGACGCTCCCTTTGAATCCTTCGATTACGGGCTCGTGGTGTTCTCGCCCGGTGCCGAGAACACTCTCGGCGAGACGATCCAGGAGCGCTGGGGGGCGCTCACGCCCGTCCAGGTGGCTCCCGATCCGGGATATCTCTCGCGTGTGATCAGCGGCGTCAGCAACCCGACTCGGAACCTGTCGTTCACCGCTGTCGGCTATGGGACGGGCGAGAAGTTCCCCATCCCCGGGCAGGAGACCGGACCGGCTGACCCATCCGGAACCAACACATCGAAGTTCCTCGTTCGGTACATCGCCGATGGCCTCATGTTCGGCGCGCACAACCCTGTCAATGATGTGCTGAGGCTGTCGATGAACATCGCCAAGGGTGAGAGCGGCACTTGCAACGGGGATTCCGGAGGCCCGATCTTCTACGCGGACCCAACGCTCGGCCGTGTTCAGGTATCGCTGGTGTCCGGTGGTGACGCTGTGTGCAGAGCAACGAACACCGGACCTGGGTTCAGCCGTGCGGAAGCCTTTGATTTCATCGCTTGCGGAACGGTCGAGGGAGCTGTCGGCGCCGTGATGGCTTGTGTCGATGACGTCTTCGAATCGTAGGCCCGGATCGATCGGGACGTGATCGCACCCTGACCGAGTCGTCGGCGGCGTCATCGACAGCAGCAACTACGGTCGAGCCACGGATCGGCTTGAAGAACGAAGAACGCCCGCGGGAACACCAGGCCCCTCACGCGACAGCCTCGGAGGAGCCCGCATGAATCGACTCCTGCGCCGCGCTCTGCTCGCGTCGGCAGTCGTCGCAGGCGGCGCCATGTCAGTCACACGCCACGCCGACGGAGGCGATCATGCGTTCCCCGAGACCGCCGCCGTCGATCCCGTCCCCGCCTCCGAGACCGCCGCACCCCACGACCACGACCGCACCGGCGACGACCGCCCCGACGACGACAACACCGGGCACAACCGCCCCGACGACGACGACGCCCGGCACGACGACGCCGGGCACGACCAACCCGACGACGACGCCCGGCACGACGACGCCGGGCACAACCGCCCCGACGACGACGCCGGGCACGACCGCCCCGACGACGACGCCGGGCACAACCGCCCCGACGACGACGGCGGGCACCACCCCGGCCACAACCGCCCCTGTCACAACGGGTCCGGACACGTCCGACCCCTTGCCCGGCGGCGTCGCTCCGCCACCAGCGTCATCTCCCGAACCAGGCGGCGTGATCCCGGAGCTGCCGATCATCCCGTCGGCTGGCGGCGACTACGTTCCGCCGGGAGCGGCGTTCGATCCGCCCCGAGCACCAGCCGGCTCGAGGGTGATTTCGGCGCCGGACCGAACCGTCGCCGGCGGGAGGGAATCCGCCGGGACCCCGCGAGCCGCGACGGACGCACGCTCGAGGCCACCCCTCGACGAGCTGGACACCGCGAGCATGGACGAACTCACGAACGCGGCCGCCGAGGAGGGCGATTCGGGTGATGGCCGGGAGTCCGGTGCGACTGCCGACAGCCAGTTGGATCCGCTCGGCGACTTCGAGCGCGGTCGCGCATCGTTCAGCCTCGCCGGCGTGCTACTCGCGATGACCGTCGCATCGATCATGATCGTTGTGATCAGACGCGCCGTCGCCAGGCGTCGTGAACCGGAGGAAGCGTTCGATCAGATCTGGTGGGTACCCGTGGACCGCGAACCGGCGGACGCAAAGCCCGGGACGGAACAACACGATCAGGTGGCGGTGGATGCGCGACCTCGGCGGGCACCCAGTCGCGCACAGGCGGGCGCGCTTCCGACGCGACGAGGACCTCGGGAGCGGGCGGCGGCGAACGCTCGGCCCCGGCAGGTACCGCGAGACGCCCCACGCCGGGGCGCACCGAGGCAACCGCGACTCGACGTCGGAGGACCTCCGAGTGCGGTTGCGGGCGGCAACGGGACGGCGTCGCAGAACCGAGCAGTGCGCCCCACCCGAGTCCAGGGCCAGTCGAAGCTCGAGCAGCCGCCAGCCGAGAACAAACCCCAGCCGCTGGACCGCCGGTGGCTCACGCGGCTACCTGTGAGGAAGGCCGATTCGTAACGCATTTCATCTCGCCCAACGCAGGCCGCCGGCTGTGCAGCCGGGAACCGTCAACAGGCGGAAGAACGCAGTCTCGACCGGCGCACGGCCGCTACGTGACCGGTGTGGTTCGACTCGGACTGCTGCCGAGGACTCGAGCCTCAGACCCCCGCCTTGATCAGCACCACCTCGGCTTCGGGATCGATCGGCGGCGGCGCGAACTCCGCGTTGACAGCGAGCAGAGTTCCACCGCTGCGCGCCAGGGTTGTCGCCGTCTCGAACAGCGGGCTCGTGATCGTGTCCACGATCTCGCCTGTGGTGAGATGGTCTCGGAGCCGCACGACGGCGATCTGGTTGACGCCGGTCTGCCCGCCGTTCTGCAGCACGAGCAGCTTGCGACCCACGAGCAAGATGCCGTCGCCCGTCGGAACCGTGGCGCCGCCGAGGTCGATTTCGGCACTCGTGCCCGTTCGAGCATCCACGGTGTACAGCGTGCCCTTGGCGCTGTTGACGACGATGAGTGTGCGACCGTCGCTGGTCGCCTCGATGCCGTTGAGGTTGAATCCGGTCACGAACTCCGAGGCCGGTCCGCTCAGCGTGATCGTTTCGGGCTGACCGATCTCGCCCTGCTTCGACACGGGCACACGATAGATCACAGGCGACAGACTGTTCGTGAAGTAGGCCGCGTCCCGAGTGACCACCACGTCGTTGATGAACGATGGCGAGGTCGCGAGAGTCAGCGCGACGATGCCGTCGCCGGTCTCGAGGTCGTACACAGCTGCTTGTCCGGTCGCGGCACCTGACACCCAGAGCAGACCGCGACGCAGATCTGCTTTGAGCCCGGTCGCCGCACCGACCAACGGCTCATCGACGAAGACCTCACTCACTCCCTCTCGAATGTCACCGCGAGCAACGCGGCCGTCGAGACGCGAACCGGCGTAGAACGTTGCGCCTCGGCCCGACGCCACACCCTCACCAGCGAAGCCTTCGGGGAGATCGATCGTCTCCGGTCGTTGAGCAGACGCTGGGCTGGCCACGACGGCGGCAGATGCGAGAACCGCGGTGGCGATCACGGCCACGAGCTTGTACCGACGATTCATGAGCAGAACCTCCTCATGTGCGCCCGCGGCTCCAAATTATTCGTCGATCCGTGAGATGTCCCCGCGGGGACCATCGCTAGCTAGCTCGCGGTGTTGGCGCTCACTGGCCGATCCGTCCGTCGATCCGCTCGCGCAACAGGTCGGCGTGACCGGTGTGGCGGGCGTACTCGTGGATCATCTCGACCAGCACCTCACGCAGCGAGATCGGTCCGCCGCCGCTGCCGTGCTGGTTCAAGGGATCGTCGGCGGTGATGTCGAGACTGGGCGCCTCGGCCACGAACCGCTCGGCGAAGTCAACCTCCGCTCGCCATGCGGCCCACGCCTCCGCAACCACTTGGGGGTCGGGGACGGCACCGTCGAAATCACCGTCACGGTCGGTGTCGGAACAGAACAGGCGGGGCACGTCCTGGCCTGCCATCGTAACCCGGAACGTCCCACGCTCGATCTCGGCCAGGTGTCGCACCAGCCCCAGGAGCGACATCGTCGAGGGTTCGACCGATCGCCGCGCCATCTGCTCGGCATCGAGACCCGAGCACTTCATCTCCAACGTGAGGCGTACGCACCGCAGGGCCTCGACCAGCGTCGTTCGCTCGTCACCCAACGTCGGTCCGTTCTCACGCGGGTCGTCGTCGGACGGGTTGCCATCCGCGGTGAACATGTCGGCGCGTCGGGTCGTGGCCACTCCCGCAACTATCGCAATGCGCGTGTCCGCTTCCCAAGCAAGTAACGACACCTGCACGCGATTGTCAGGCGTTGGCCCGTTGCCGGGCGGCGATCGTCTCTGAGGTCTGAACGACGCGACCTGTGGCGGTGCGTCAATCTCGTTCGACGCGGCGCAGTGGGACGCCGGGCCGCCACACCTCGATGAGCAGGCGGTCGCCGGCGTCTGTGAGCCTGGTCAGCACCACCTCGTCGAGATCGGCTCGGAACAGCTGACCGGTCGTCTCACCCTCGAGCTCACCGACGAGCACCGCGCGACCGGCCACCTTGGCTTCGCCGGTCCATCCGGACGGATCACCTTCGGGCGGGTCGGCGGTCGGGCTGTGCAGGGCGAACCGGGGATCGCGGACGAGATCGGCTCCCTTTCGAGCATCCGGCATCGACCCGAACGACAGCTCACCGCCGTCGAACTCCACCTCGATGCCCGAGATCCTGGGCGACCCATCGGTGCGCAGCGTGGCGATCGTCTTGTGCTTGCCGGCGTCGAACAGGGCACGCACCCGTGCGGCGAAGGCGGGCTCCTCGCGCTCGAAATCGTTCCACGTGGTCATCCACACAGCATGGCCGAGTCGACGCACTGTCGTTCCGACGTCGCTGGGTCATCGGCTGCGAGGGTCAGGCGTCGATCCAGGCGGTCAGGAGCGGGTGACGATGCGGCCGATCGATGCGGATCACGCCGTGCGGTGGGTGTCCGACTGCCGTGAGTTCGTCGAACAGCCGGCGCGGTGACCCGCCGGAGTCTGTGTACGAGCTGAGGATCAGCCGACCGCCGGGCGCGACGAACTCTTCGAGCAGCCGGTCGACCAGGGCGCCCAGACGATCGTCGGGAACGGCGTCGTCGAGCGCAGTGACGTACCGGAATCGCGTCGGCGGTGCCCAGGACATCACCGAACCGGTCCAGATCGCCCCTGCCAAATCGGGATGGAGCGCCCGGGCCAGGTCGGCGACCCGAGGCAGGACCTCCAACCCGTGCGGGGCGATCGTGATGCCCCGCTCGGACACCCAGCGCGGCAGCGTCACCAGCAGGTGGCCATTGGCGCACCCCACGTCCAGCCACGTGCCGTCGGCATCCATCGGAACGGCGAGGTGTTGACGCTTGGCGCGCCATTGTCCGTCCGACAGATCCGACGAACCGGAGCCACCAGGACCTGCCCCGGCGGCCACGTACGCATCCTCGAGCAGCACCGCCGTGCGGCGATCCCAGTCGTCATATGCGCTCACCTGGACATCCTCGCCTCGGGGGCTGGGCGGATCATCACCCATGCTCCCAGCTTGCCGAATGCTCCTGTCCTGCGCCAGATCCGCCGCCGTCTGCCGCCGACGACGGTTCCGGACGCCGATCCGGTGATCCCTCCGTCGGCCGACCTGGACTGGCTGTCCGACGACGCCGGGATCGAACGGACCTCGTTGACGGCGGAAGCGGCGCTCGGGGCGGAGTTGCCGTTGTTCTCGCTCGTCACGACTCCGGACGGCAACACGCTCGTCGTGGGGAGCGGCGCGGCACGATGACATCCGGTCGCGACAATGTGGGCCAGTGACGGAACCCGCGTCGAGGATCTCACGGGTGGCGCGGGCATCGTGCCAGTCATGTTGCGGCAAGCGGGCGCGACGGGGGTAGACCTGTCATGACAACAAGGAGGCCCGATGAGCGGCATCGCGATCATCACCGAGGCGTGCATCGAGACGAAGGATCGTGCGTGCGTCGACGTGTGTCCCGTGCAGTGCATCTACGAGTTCGATCCGGTGAAGAACATCCTGTTCTCCGAAGTCGAAGCCGGTAGCGGGGTCACCGAGAACACGCACACACCGAACCCCGACGCCGTCGCCATCTTCGGTGACACCATCCTCTACGTGCACACCGACGAGTGCACATCGTGCACCGCCTGCTACCAGCCCGACGTCTGCCCGGTCGGCGCGATCTACTCCGAGGAGCGGGTGCCCGACGGCACGCCGCGGTCGTCGTACAACGCCACTGACACGGGCAAGGGTCACGATCACACGTTCTTCGTCCAACTCAGCCGAGACGTGTTCGCCGACTGACAGGGCTGCTCGTCAGTCGCGCACGGGGAGAGTGATCGGCAGGGGCCGTTCACGTCGACGGGACGGAGTCGTTCGGTCCTGGCTCGCGGCGAACGTGGCCGTTCGGTTCAGACGTTCACATGAACCAGGTCCTCGAGCTCGTGGACGAGCGCGTCGCTCGCGGCGTCCCGGCGGATCGCCCCGCCGAGGTGTTCAGCGGCAGTCCCGTAACCGGGGGTATCGAGGAGTCGTTGGACCGCGGTCGCGATCTTCGTTGGCTTGGCGGACCGTCGGAGGGCGATCCCCGCACCGCGCGAGGTGATGCGCCGGGCGTTGTCAGCCTGGTCACGTCCGTGCGGGAGCACGACCATCGGAACGCCGGCGGCCAAGGCCCGAACCACAGTGCCGTGTCCGCCGTGGGTGACCACAGCCGAGGCGCGGCGCAGGATCGCCGAGTGCGGGGCGGCCGTGACGACGGTGACGTTGGCGGCCGCCCCGATCGTGGCCGGATCGATCGCCGGGCCGGTCGTGACGATCGCCTGCAGGGGCAGCGTGGCCAGGGCGTCGACGATGCGCTGCAGGCAGTCGACGTGGTCCTGAAAGGTGGTGGAGAGGGCGACAAGGACGAGCGGCCGATCGTCGGTGGGCGGCGTCCACGTCACGGCGTTGGCCCACTCGGGATCGTCGAGGATCGCGCCGACATAGCGGACGTTGGCGGGCAGGTCGCCAGGGAAGTCGAAGTCGGATGACGTGAGTACGAGCTCGCGGCGGGCGCGGTGCACCTGATCGAAGAACGAGCCGATCGGATCGAGTCCGAGCGACGTCCGCAGCTCGTTGAGCTCGGGCACGCCTTTGTCCCACTGCCGCATGGTCATCGACGTGATCGCCCGGTCCCTGGCACGGCCGAGTGGACCCTTGGCGGGCGCCAGCCCGAGTCCGAACGGCGGAACGCCGGGTGCGGGTAGCAGGTAGGCGTTCGGGAACAGCACGTCGAACGGCACATCGGCAGCCTCTGCCGCGGCCATGGCCCCGATGGCGAAGAACGAGCAGACGACGAGGTCCGGCCGGACGTCGGCGATGGCTGAGGTGACGTCCGCGGCGTAGGCGGGCGCCGGCCCGACGAACTGGCGCTCGCGCAACCGGGCGAACAGCGCCAACGGGCTCTTGCACTCCCAGTCACGGTACGGGTCGTCATCGGGATGGCGGCTCGCCCGGTTCGGCGCCTCGATCCACGGGCGAAACGTCGCCCCCGTCGATCGCACATCGGCCAGCATCGAGTCCTCGGCGAGGACCGTGACGTGGTGGCCGCGTTCGACGAGACGGCGAGCTGTCCCGAGCTCGGGAGGTACCGTCCCTCCTCCGTCGACGAGCGCGAACAGGTAACGGCGCGGGGGTTGGGATGTGGGCTCGTTCACGGAGCGGTTCCTTTCAAGATGCCGACCACCAGGTCGACGATGGTCCGTTCGGTCTCACCTCGGCTGAGGTGCAAGTCGCGTCGCAGGAGCTTCCACGTGTAGACGTCCGTTGCAGCGTGGAGCGCGTGGATGGCGTGGCGTCGTGCGGCTTTGGCCGTGGGCAACGACGGTCCGAACATCGTGACGATCCAGTCCTGGTGGCCCCGCCTGGCGTCGTCGAGCAGGAGGGCGAGGGTGCTCATGCGCTCCGACGAAGCGATCCAGCGGATGTTGGCGTCGCCCATCTGCTCGTAGTCGCCGACGAGCGCGTTGACCGCGCCGGCGACGTCACCGGGTGTCGCGTCGCGGCTGCTCGCCGTCTCCTCCCGGAGCAGTTCGGCGACGGCGATGATCACGCCCTCCTTCGACTCGAAGTGGTTCAACACCGTTTGATGCGAGACACCAGCCGCAGCAGCGATCGACGCCAACGTGACGTCCTCGACCGCCTTCTCCAGGAACAGAGCTCGAGCGGCATGGCAGATGCGCCGCCTCGTCTCGGCGACCCCATCGGCCCGTGCGTCCATCGTGTACGTCCGCGTCACTTTCACTGGAGTGGCACTCAACCACATTGTTGAGTGTCAGTCAAGCCAAATATCCGAGACCGTGTCCCGCTCGTCTCAGTAGAGGAACATCGGCTTTCCGGCGACGTGGCGGACCTTCGGCAAGTAGGCGTCGGAGTCGTACAGCTCGTCGACATCGACGCGCTTCACTCCTTCTCGAGTGACGCTGATCGGCACGTTGGTGTAGGTGCCGCCGCGCAACGCGACCATCCTTCCGGACGCGCCTTCGAGCACGAGGTCGGCGGCCATGACGGCGTAGTTCGTGGCGACCATCAGGTCGAGCGAATCGGGGCTGCCGGATCGCATCAGGTAGGCGACCTGCTGGAGGACGATGCCCTCGCCCGTGAGCTGACCGATCAGCTCGCCCGTGACGGCGCCGATGCCGCCGAGCTTGCGGTGTCCATACGCATCGGCCTCGCCGGTGAGCATCATCTCGCCGCCGGACATCGTCGCTCCCTCGGAGATCGTCACCATCGAGTAGTTCGATGGGTTGCGCCGCTGGTCGGCCACCAGGAATCCGGCGAGCCGCTCGACGTCGAACGGCACCTCCGAGATGACCGCTCGATCGGCGCCCGCCAGGTAGGCGGTGATGAGCGACGTCTCGCCGCTGTAGCGGCCGAACAACTCGACGACGGCGATGCGCTCGTGCGACCCGGTCGAGGTGCGCAGCGCATGGATGAACTCGACGCCCCTGGTGACCGCGGTCGAAAAGCCGATGCAGTAGTCGG
This sequence comes from Ilumatobacteraceae bacterium, assembly GCA_963776935.1. Classification (GTDB taxonomy): domain Bacteria; phylum Actinomycetota; class Acidimicrobiia; order Acidimicrobiales; family Ilumatobacteraceae; genus JALOLG01. The sequence goes on from CAVZOP010000011.1 coordinate 157,174, forward strand.
TGCCGTGGACGTCGTTGTCCATCGTCTTCGGGATGGCAATGACCGGGACGCCTTCGTCGTGCAGCCGCAATCCGTACGAAAGCGTGTCGTCCCCCCCGATCGGGATCAGCGCGTCGATACCGAGGTGCTCGATCACGCGCAGCGCGTGGTGCGTGAAGTCGTATGGTCCGTCGCCGTCCGCCGCGCCCGCCAGGAACTCGGGCACACTGCCCTTCTTGACCCGGCCGGGGTTCGTGCGCGACGTGTGCAGAATCGTTCCACCCGTGCGGTCGATCGTGCGCACCGCCGATGGGGTCAGTGGCATCACGTTCGCCGCGATCGTGTCCTCGTCATCGGGGTTCGTCTCGAGCAGACCCGCCCAGCCGCGCCGGATGCCGACCACGTCGTGGCCGCCATCGGCAACCCTGGTGACGACCGCTTTGATGCACGGGTTGAGCCCGGGGACATCACCACCTCCGGTACAGATACCGATCCGCATCCGAGCCCTCCTCTGCTGTTGTCGAATGGTTGCAGACTCGTAGGGCTCACTCCGATCACATCTCGCAGACGAGCATCGACCGTGTCCAGCTCGCTCAGACGCGACGATGCGGCGGGCGCCCGTTCGTCGGGCGCCCGCCGCTGGTACCGGGTGGTCAGACGACGTCGACGTCGATGTTGACCGGGACGCCGTTGGTGATGATGTCGTAGACGGCCGAGCGGGACCGTGACTGCTCGATGAGCTCGCGGAGCACGTCGTCGGGCGCATCGCCCTTGATGGTGAACTTCACGTTGATCTGCTGGTAGCCGTTGCGTACTTGGGGGTCGAGACCCAAGATGCCGTTGAGGTCGATGTCGCCGGAAACGGTGGAGCGCACTTCGGTGAGTGTGACCTTGCGGGCGGCGGCGATGTTGGCGAGCCCGGCGGTGAGGCAGGCGGCGAGGGCGTGCAGGACGAACTCGACAGGGGTTGGTCCGTTGTCATGGCCGACGAGGACGGCCGGGTGGTCGGCGTCGAACACGAAGGTGTGCTCGTGGGCGCGCTCCTCGCCGACCCCGAAGAAGTCGTGGATCGTCGAGCGGTTGTGGGTGCCGTTGACCCATTCGTTGTGGGCGCGGAACTGGAACTGCGCCGCGGCGGGCGCCTGCCGGACGGCGTCGAGGGTGGCGAACAACGTCGCCGTGTCGACGCCGTTGCGGTTGGCGGGGTTGGTCTCGGTGATTGTCATGGTGGTGTTCCTTGCTGGTTGTTTTGGGCTGATTGCTTGGGCTGATTGTTGGGGCTGATTGTTTGGGGTTGATTGTTTGGGGTTGGTTGGGCTCGTCGGCCGGGAAGGTGGGGTCACGCCATCGCGGTGGCGAGTGGCGGGAAAGGGCGGGCGGCGAGGGTCTCCGCTTGGGTGTCGATCGCTCTGGCGAGTTGTTTCTGCAGCTCGACGAACCGGTCCGCCGGCGGGTACGTGGTCAGCTCGCAGGTGATCTCGAAGATCTCTCGCAGCTGACGGTCGCGTTGGGCGTGGTAGTCGGCGAGCGCGCCCGCCTCGTCGGCGTCGCCGCGCAGGATGTCGTCGAGAGCCGTCGCCAACAGCTCGGCGTCGCGGAACGCGTCGCTGATGCCGTGTCCGGTGATCGGGTCGCGGTGGTAGCCGGCGTCGCCGACCAGCGCCCAGCCCGGCCCGACGGGGCGACGGAGATGGTTCGGCAGGCCGATGATCCCCCGCGTCCCCGACCGCCGTGTGGCGGACACGCGGAGGCGTTCGGCCAGCCCGGGTGCGGCGGTACGGACCATGGCGTCGAACGCGGTGTCGACCGTGATGTGTGATCGGCGGAACCGCTTGGCGTCCTCGGCCGGTGAGCACACCCACACGCAGGCTTCGGCGTTGTTGGTCGGGAACACACCGGCGAACAAGCCGTCACCCAGGTAGTACTCCATCGCCGGCCAATCACCGGCGAAATAGGCGTAATGCACCGCGCCGTCCCGGCACCGCGGACGTGCGTGAACGGGGCGTCGACGCAACGGGCGATCCGCGACCGCAACCCGTCGGCGCCGACCACGAACCGAGCCGCGATCTCCAACCGGCCGCTGTCGTCACGGGCCCGCACGCCGCGCACCCGGCCGTCGTCAGCACGTCGCACACCGTCCACGCTCACACCGGTCATCAGGCGTGCTCCAGCGGCGACGGCCGCCTCGACCAGCAACGCGTCCAACACGTGACGCCGAGGGGCGACCAGCATGTCGACGCCCAGACGGTCCTTGACCGAGCGCCGCACGGGTGTGTCACCGGCGTGGAACACAACCTCACGAATCGGTGGTGTCCCGGCGTCGAGCACCGCCGGCAGCAAACCCCAGCGGCTCAGCTGCACCACGCCACTGCGGGCGATCGCATGCGTCGACAACGTGTCACTCGGGAACGCAGCACGATCGACCAACACCACGTCGTGACCCGCCGCCGCCAACAACATCGCCGTCGCCGCGCCGGCACACCTCGCACCCACCACGACCACGTCGTGGTGTTGCGTCGCCGGCGTCTTGCTCAACAGGCGGCGGTGTGTCGGAAAGAACAGCTGGTGGGTGGGGAAGTGCTTCGTCATGGTCGTCTCGTTCGGGGTCGTCGCGGTCGATGGCGTCACGGCGCAGCGACACAGTCGTCGCGATACCAGGGCATCGCGCTCGAGTGCGTCGTGTTGCGCGTCCAGCGTCGAGCTGGCAACCGCCACCCGTCGATGGTGCGACATCGACGCCAGCGCCGCATCGGGAATCACTACGCAACTTCACAGCCGAGGACTACGTACGTGCGGAGGGGCCGCGACCGACCGCAATCGGGTCAGGGTCGGCCCGTTCACGTCGTAGCGTGCTGGGCGTGATCGGTTTGATCGGGGGACGGCGTCAGCGCGCGCCCGGTAGGTCATGATCGCGCCATGGCCCCTGTCGGGGCGGTCCGCCGAGCTCGAACAGATCGGCCATCTCTACGGCGACGGGGCGAGTGGTGGGGTCGTCCTTCAGGGCCTCGCCGGTGTCGGCAAGACCCGCCTCGCCGAGGAAGCCCTGCGCCGGGCCGAGCGCGCCGGGCGGCCGGTGCAACGGGCGGTCGGCCACCCCTCGACGCAGACGATCCCGCTCGGAGCCCTGGCTCACCTGCTCCCGGTCACGCTGGTGCACGATCTCGGTGTCGGAGACGACGAGCGCACGGCGCTGTTCCATGCCTCCCGCGCCGAGCTTCGGCGGATGGCGGGGGACGACAGACTCGTCCTGCTCGTCGACGATCTCGACCTGCTCGATGACACGTCGGTCGCCGTGCTGGTCCCCCTCATCGTTTCCCGCACCGTGTTCCTCATCGGCACGATTCGGACGGGCGGCACGCCGTCACCACGGCTGACCGGCCTGCAACGGGACGGTCATCTGATCCGTCTCGACCTCGAACCGCTGTCACACGACGAGCTCGGCGCCCTGCTCCATCGAGCGCTCGATCGCCCGGTCTCTGCGCACGCGCTCGCCGAGCTCGCCCGCTTGTCGGGTGGCAACCTCCAGGTGCTGACCGAGCTGGTCAGAGGGGCGCGAGAGCGCGGCATCCTGGTGGAGTCGGGCGACGTGTGGAACCTGACCGCGCCGCTGCCGACGACCACCGCGCTCGAAGAGCTCGTGGCCGAGCACCTGGCCGGCGTCGACCCAGCCGGGCTGGCGGTGCTCGAGCTGTTGGCGGTGTGCGAGCGTTTCGGCCTCGACGACCTCGAGCACGTCCACAGCCCGGCGACGCTGGAGGCGTTGGAGGCGAGCCGGTTGGTCACCGTCGTGACCTCTGGCCGGCGAACCGCGCTCCGTCTGGCGCACCCCCTGTACGGGGAGGTGCTCCGCGCCGGGCTGCCGGCGCTGCGACTGCGGCGGATCCACCAACAGCAGGCAGACCTCGTCGAAGCGCGCGGGGCGAGGCGGCGGGAGGACGTCGTCCAAGTCGCCCTGTGGCGGGTCGACTCCGGCGGTCAGGTACCCGGCCGCCAGCTTCTGCACGCCGCCCGGCTGGCACTCGTCGGTCGCAACCCGACGCTGGCGGTGCGTCTCATCGAGGCGATGGACGACGACGGAGTGGTCACGGCGGGCGAACGCGCCGAAGTGCTCGCCGACGCCCACGGCATGCAGGGCCACGACGAGGAGGTCGAACGCGTCGTGGCCGCGGTGTGGGACGAGCAGTTGAGCGACCTCCAGCGGGCGAACCTGTCGCAGCGCCTCGCCACCACCCGATTCTCCGGACGACGAGATCTCGACGGCGCCCTTGCCGCCCACGACTCGGCACGCCAGCGCCTCACCGATCCCGAGCAGATCGCGGCCGTCGACGCCCGACGGGCCTCCCTGCTCGCCGGCGCCGGACGACCGGCCGAGGCGTTGCGGATCGCCGACTCCGTGGGTGAGCCGTACTCGGCGCAGACGCGCGTCGAGCTGGCAACGGCGCGGGCAGCGAGCCTCGTCGGTCTCGGTCGCTGTGACGAGGCGGCCGCGCTCGTCGCGCCAGGCGGCCGTCGACCACGCCGGCCTGCCAGGGTGGCTCGCCCGGCGCGGCATTGCCATGCACTTGCTGAACGAGGCCCACGCGCTCGCCTACTCAGGGCGCTACGCCGACGCCCGCCAATTGCTCGAGCCGGCGGTCGAGCGTGCCCTCGCGACGAACGCGACGGGCGCGTGGTTGTGGTTCGAGATGGCGCTCGCCGAGATCGCACGCGACACCGGCCGGGCCCGCGAGGCGATCCGGCGCTTCCAGGCGGTCGCCGACGCCGCGCCGGGAGCCGGACAGCATGCGGCTCTCGTGTGGGCGCACGTCGGCGTGGCGCAGGGCCACCTCCTGCTCGGCGAGTGCGGTCCGGCGGCATCGGCCGTGCAGCGGGCCGACGAGGTCGGGGAGAGCCCGGTCGCCACGTCGATCGCGACGCTCGAACGCACGCGAGCGTGGCTCGACGTGTGCCGCGGCGACCTCGTCGGGGCGCGCGTCCGCATCCGTATGGTCGTGGAGCTCTTGCGACGCGACCACGTGTTCGTGTTCGAGGCGGGCGTGCTCCACGACCTGGTACGCCTCGGTGTTCCCGGTGAAGCGGTCGCCCGCCTCGGGCAGCTCGCCGGCCAGATCGACGGGCCACTGGTGCACGCTCACGCCGGCCACGCCGTGGCCGCGTTCAATCGTGACACCGACCTGCTCAGCGATGTCGTGGACCGATACGAGACAATCGACGCGCTCGCCTTCGCGGCCGAGGTGGCAGCCGAGCTGGCGGAGCTCTATCGAGCGCACGGCGAGACCCGACGTGCGACCGCCGCCCATCAGAGGTCGGCGGAACTGGCCGCCAGAGCCGGCGGAGTCCGCACACCGGTCATGACCCGCGGTGACAGCATCGAGCCGCTGACGGGCCGGGAGCGAGAGGTCGCCCTGTTGGCCGCCGGCGGCCTGAGCAGCCGCCAGATCGGCGAACGGCTGCACCTGTCGACGCGGACCGTCGACACCCACCTGGCGCGGGTGTATCGCAAGCTCGGGATCACCAGCCGTACCGAGCTCGCCCTGGCCCTCGGGACCAAGAGCGATACGTAGCGCGGCTGCTCACCGGCATCTGAACTTGCGTAGTCGGTGCTGATGTGCGGACCGCCGCAGGTGCGGCACGATCGCACTCTGGACACGACCCAGAGGTGTGGAATGCCCCAGACGTGTGGAATGCCGCAGAGCTGTCTGATGGCTCAGAAGTGTCGAGTGCACGATCGACCAGCGTGGGCGACGTCATGACGCCGGACGACGTTGTGGTTGTCGATCGCTCGTGGGCTCAGCTGCAGCACCGCCGCGACGACCTCGTCGATCGACTGGCGGCGGCGTTCAGTGCCGTCCGGCCGCCCGGAACGGCGCGCCGGCGCGCCTGCTGGCTCGTCGACTCGGTGGCCGAGCTCGTCGACCTGCTCACTGCGCCGAGCATGCTCGGCCGGCACGCCCGAAAGCTGTTCGCGACGTGGCCGGATCCAGGATCGTCGCCCAGTTTCCGTGTCGATGGACAGGCGTGGATCAGTGCGGCCCGCGACATCTCCCCCGCTTGGACGCTCAGTGCGGAACAGGCGTGGCGTCACGCATGGCTGCTGCTGTCCGACGTGCTGGCCGAGGAAGCGCTCTCGCCGTTCGCCGGCTCGTCGGTGCCTCGTCCCAACCCATGGCGGTGAGGGTGGTCCGCAGGGCACGCAGGCCATAGAACACACGACTCTTCACCGTGCCGATGGGGACCCCGAGCTCGCGGGCGAGGTCGTCGTAGGCCCGTCCCTCGAGGTGGGCCGCGATCAGGACGTACCGGTGCTCGGGGGCGAGGCGCCGCAGCGCCTCTTCGAGAACCCAACCGCGCACCGCTCGGTCGAGCTCGTCGACGGCAACTGGCTCGTGACGTTCGCCTGGGTCGGGATGCGCGACGACGGCAGGTCTGATCCGTCGATGGCGGTACAGGTCGACGCTGGTGTTCCGGCAGATCGCGTACAACCACCCCTTCTGCGAACCATTACCGGCATCGAACGTGTGCGCCGACCGCCACGCCCGTACGAACGTCTCCTGCACGGCTTCCTCGGCCAGACCCAGATCGTCCAGCACACGCCGGGCGAGGGCATGCAGACCTGCTCCGTACACCCGATACGCCGCATCGATCCCTGCGTCCGAGCGCAGGTCGAACACGGGTGACGCCTCATCGCATCCCTCGACCGATAACACGGATCGAGCATGAATCCGTGCCGGAGCGGACGCAGCGGAGCCGCGCGGACGCGTCCTGTGTATTCGTGCTCACGCCCCGCCCGGAAGCAGTTCCGCAGCGTGTCTTCGGGCACAGCTCAGCCGAACATCGTGAATCGGGTGAACCGTCGCCGGTGGCGAAACGTACGGCGCACCACAACGGCCGATCGGCGGCCGCGTTGCAACGAACGGAGACATGATGTCCGCAAAGAAGGACAACCAACGCCGGCGGGGGGCTCGCAGCCTGTTCGTGGGTGCAGTAGTGGGCGCTGGAGCGATGAGCGTCACGACGCTCGCCGCCGGAGCCACGGTGGGCGCCACCGGGGGTCCATCGGCGTTCTTCGCCCTCGGCGTCCTGACAGTGGTCGGCGACGCCCAGAACAACACCATCGTCGATCAGCCGCGACGCGGCCGGGAAGATCCTCGTGAACAACGGCGCGGTGAACGTCGCCGGCGGCACGCCGACGGTTGCCAACACGCGGTCGATCTCAGTGATCGGCGCGGCCGGCAACGACACGATCACCCTCGACGAGGCGAACGGCGCGTTGCCGCGCGCCAACTTGTTCGGCGGTGCCGACAACGACGTTCTCACCGGCGGATCGGGTGGCGACACGATGGCCGGTCAGACCGGCAACGACACGCTGCTCGGCAAGGGCGGATTCGACGTGTTGGCCGGCGGTTCCGGCAACGACGCCTTGACCGGCGGCGATGCCGACGACCAGGTGTTCGGCGAGGGTGGCAACGATCGCATGATCTGGAACCCGGGCGATGACACCGACCTCAACGAGGGTGGCGCCGACGTCGACACCGTCGAGGTCAACGGCGGCAACGGGGCCGAGCAGTTCACGACGACCGCCAACGGTGCGCGAGTTCGGTTCGACCGCATCAACCCGGCACCGTTCGCCATCGACATCGGAACGTCGGAGAACCTGGTCCTCAACGCCAATGGCGGCGACGACTCGTTCTCGGCGACCGGCAACCTCGCGGCGCTGATCAAGATCACCGTCGACGGCGGCGCCGGTGAGGACACCATCCTCGGGAGCAATGGCGTCGACACGCTGCTCGGCGGCGACGGCAACGACTTCGTCGACGGCCAGCAGGGCAACGACGTCGCACTGCTCGGCGCCGGCGACGACGTCTTCCAGTGGGATCCGGGCGATGGCAGCGACACGGTCGAGGGCCAAGACGGCTTCGACGACATGTTGTTCAACGGCAGCAACGGTGCCGAGAACTTCGACGCATCGGCGAACGGGGGGCGGGTCCGCTTCCTCCGCAACCTCGGCAACATCACGATGGACCTCGACGATGTCGAGCAGATCGACCTCAACGCCTTGGGAGGCGCCGACAACCTGGTCGTCAACGACCTGAGCGGCACGGATCTGACGAAGATCGCAACCGACCTCGCCACACCCGCTGGCAGCGGCGTCGGTGACGCCCAGGCTGACAACGTCATCGTGGTCGGCTCGGCGGGCAGCGACATCGCCGTGGTCGCCGGGCAGGGCTCGAATCTCGAGGTCGTCGGCCTGGCCGTCGGGATCACCGTCACGGGTGTCGAGCCGGCGCTCGACCGGCTCACCGTCTCGGGTCGCGAGGGCGACGACGTCGTCGACGCATCGGGTGTCGCGGCCGGATCCATGCTGCTCACACTGAACGGCGAGGCCGGCGACGATGTCCTGATCGGCGGCGACGGCGACGACATCATCAGCGGCAACGAAGGCGACGATGTGCTCCTGGGTGGGCCTGGCATCGACACCCTCGACGGCGGTGCCGGTGACGACACGCTCATCGACGGCGAGATCGTGACCGATGGTCTCGTCGCCGGGGAACAATGGCTCGACGATCACACCCGCGTGGTCGATGACCAGACGGTGCTCGAGGTGAACGACAAGAGCTTCACCGTCCCGGAGGCCGACCTGGTCCCGGAAGCGGAGACGCCGGAGACCGGAGCTCCGGAGGCGCCCGTCGCCTGATGCGGCCGAGGGGGGCACCGCCGTCGGCGGTGCCCCCCTTTCGCCCGCCCCTCCTGTGTCCCTCAGGCGAGCGCGGCCCGGGACGTGACAGCATCGACGTCGACCACCGTGATGGAACGGGGGGTCGTCGTCACCCATCCGAGCGTCCGGAGCCCGTGGAGCGCCTTCACGACGGCCTCGCGCGACAGTCCGGCCCAGGCCGCGATGTCGCCCTGTGTGAGTGGCGCACTGATCAACACCGAGGCGCCGACGGGTTCGCCGTAGCGATCCATCATCTCGACCAGACGGCGGCAGACACGACCGAGCCCATCGAGCGCGCCGTACTCGACCTGGCGCCGCGAGGCGTCACGGAGTCGCCCACTCACGCAGCGCATCAGGATCAACGCGACGTCGGGATGCTCGGCCAGGAAGCGCCGGAACGTGGCCGCTGGGATGGTGATCGCGTCCACCGCCGTCAACGCAGTGGCAGTCGCTGAGCGCGGGCAGCCGTCGATGGCCGCCAACTCACCGAGGACGTCGCCGCCACCGAGCACGTCGAGGAGCACTTCGCGCCCCTCCACAGTGCGGGCGACCTTGAGCTCTCCGGACCCGACGACGACGACGTCGTGGGCGTCGTCACCCTCGAAGAACAGGATCGACTGCGCCGGAAAGCGCCGGACCCGACCCAGCTCCAGCAGGCGGTCGCGCTGCACTGGGTCGAGACGACCGAGAAAGGTCAGCGATGGCCGGTCGGTCGAACGACCCACGTGCGAGATGCCGTTCGATCGGATCGTGCCTCTCATCGCAGGACGCCCCACGCCGCGTCCGCCTCACGCCGCAATGCGGTGCGCGCGGTTTCGATCACGATGACACCATCGTCCGACATCGACGCGCGAGTCGTCCGTAGCCGTTACGTAACGCGTCGAACCCGGGCTACGTAACGGTGAAGAACCGATGCGTTCGTTCGACATCGTCGGCGATCCAGACCAACGCACCACGGAGAGTGGTGTGGTTCGGCGGCGGCTGTAGCGTCGGATCATGCCAACCTGGCGCCAGGTGTCTGCGGGTGGGACCCTGCCGACGATCGGTCCCGCATGGACCACGCGGAGCGGGTGGCGAAAGGGACACGCTTGAACTGCCGGATCTGCGGGGAACCGATCCTGCCCGCGATGAGGTTCTGTGGCGGTTGCGGGAGTCCGACTCCGGCGTGCGACGACAATCCGCGCGACTCGGCGCAGCGCCGGCACATGACGGTGATGTTCTGTGACCTCGTGGGTTCGACGCGGCTGGCAGAAGAGCTCGATCCCGAGGATCTCCGCGACGTGCTCGTCGCCTACCAGAACGTGTGCTCGCGCGCGATCGAACGCTGTGGTGGCCACACGGCGAAGTACATGGGCGACGGTCTGCTCGTGTACTTCGGCTACCCGCAGGCCCACGAAGACGACCCACAGCGCGCCGTGCGGGCCGGTCTCGGGATCCTGGAGGGACTCGCCGAGCTCAATCAGCAGCTCGAGGTCCGATTCGGGGTCGCGCTGCACGGCCGCATCGGTGTGCACACCGGCCTCGTCGTGGCCGGCGAGATGGGCGCCGGCGACACCCGCGAGGAGCACGCGATCGTCGGCGAGACTCCCAACATCGCGGCGCGCATCGAGTCGGTCGCCGAGGCCGACTCGATCGCGATCAGCGGGGTGACGCAACGCCTGATCGCTGGCTACTTCGAGACCGACTCGCTCGGTCAGCTCCCGCTCAAAGGCGTCACGCGTTCGATCGAGGTGCATCGGGTGCTCCGCGACACCGGCGCCGTCAACCGGCTCGACGTCGTCGGGCCCGGTCCGTTGACGCCGTTGGTCGGCCGCGAGGACGAGCTCGCCCTGTTGCTCGCCCGGTGGCAGGTCGCGGCCACCGGGCAGGGCGGCGCCGTGCACATCGCAGGGCCGGCCGGGATCGGCAAGAGCCGCGTCGCGCGCGCGCTGCACGAACGGTTGACCGACTCCGGGCACTCGCTGCAGGTGTGGCAATGCTCCGCCTATCACCAGAGCAGCCCGCTGCACCCCGTGATCGAGCACCTCGAGACCCGATTGCGGCTCGATCGCACGGCAGCTCCCGAGGAACAGCGGCGCGTGTTGCGGGACGCGCTCGGCGCGACCGACGTGGACCCTGAGACCGCCGTTCCGCTGCTCGCCAACCTGCTCTCGATCCCCGGCAGCGCGCCGTCGGAGCTGGCGCTGGCGCCGCTCGATGTGCGCGCCGCCACCCTGAACACGCTGGAGGCGCTGCTGATCACCAGCGGCGCCACCCGGCCGTCGCTCCTGGTGGTCGAGGACCTGCACTGGGCGAGTCCGACCACGCTCGACTTCCTGACGCGGATCGTCGCGACCATCAAGTCGCTCCCCGTCCTCGCCGTGTTCACGTTCCGGTCCGGCTTCGAGCCGCCCTGGGCCGACGACCCCGGGATCCTCGACCTGGAGCTGCCCGCCCTGTCGTCGCTCGAGGTGGCGGCCCTGGTTCGCGCCGCCGGTCAAGGCATGGCGATCCCTCCCGAACTGGTCGAGCGCGTGGTGGAGTCGGCGGACGGCATCCCATTGTTCGTCGAAGAGGTGGTCAAGATGCTCGTCTCGGCCACCGACACCGCACCGACCGGCAGCACCGAGGTGTCCCGCCACCACGTCGCCGTCCCGCCGACGTTGCAGGGGTTGCTCACCGCTCGACTCGACCGCCTCCCGGAGGTGCGCGAGGTGACCGAGATCGCCGCCGTGCTCGGGCGCGAGTTCTCGCTGGAGGTCCTCGAGACGCTGTGCTCGCTCGATCCGCCGAGCCTGCGCGATGCCGTCCAGCGGCTCGTCGACGAGGACGTCGTGCGCCCCATCGGCGAAGGCCACCGCGCTCGGTACGAGTTCCGCCACGCGCTCCTCCGCGAGGTCGCCTATGCATCGATCCTCAAGCGGCGTCGTCAGGAGCACCACGCCAATGCGGCCGACGCTCTCGCCCACCGCTTCAGCGCGCTTGCAGCCCGCGAGCCCGAGGTCGTCGCCCACCACTACTCGGAGGCGGGGTCGGCCGCCGAGGCCTTGCACTACTGGCGGGCGGCCGGCATTCGTGCCCTCGGCGGTGCGTCGTTCCTCGAGGCGGCCGAGCACTTCCGCCGCGGCCTCGACGCCGTCGAGCATCTCCCCGCCTCGGCGGATCGGGACCACCACGAGGTCGAGTTCCTCAGCCATCTCGGAGCGTCGCTGCAGGCCGGACGCGGCTACGCGGCCCCCGGCGTCGAAGACGTGTACTTGCGCGCCCGTGCCACGTGTGAACGACTTGGCGATGACACCCAGCTCCTGTTCGTCATCCGTGGCCAGTGGATGTACCACCTGCTCCGAGCCGACTATGGCGCCGCCCTGGATCTGGCCGAACAGATGATGCACCTCGGTCGCCGACGCGACGATCGCACCACCCGCGTCGAAGCCCATCTCTACCTCGGACTCGTCCACCTCTTCACGGCCGAGTTCGAGATCGCGCGCGCCCATCTCGAGGACGCCATCGAGCTGTACGAGCGACCCGATCATCCCGACCAGATCTACGAAGCGTTGGGTGATTCCGGCGCCGGCGCGATGGCGTACCTGGCAGCCGTGCTCTGGACATTGGGATTCGTCGATGAGGCGTTCGATCGCAGCGAGCAGAGCCTCCGCCTCGCCGGCGAAGTGGCGCGGCCGATGACCAACGCCCAGGTCTGGGGCATGCGCGCGATGCATCACCTCGCTCGCAAGGAGCCGGCGCTGACGGCCGAGTGGGCGAGCAAGACCGTCGCCTACGCCGCTGACCGCAGCATCCCCTACTGGTTGAACCTGTCGTCACTGTTGGACGCCTGGTTACGAGCCCGGATCAGCCGATCGCTCGACGGACTCGCGCAGTTCCGCGAAACCCTCGACGGCTACCTCGCCACGGGCGCCAAGCTCGGCCTTCCCGATTTCACGCTCCTGCTCGCCGATCTCTACCGGGTCAACCGCGATCCGGCCGCCGGCCTCGAGGCGATCCGCCAGGCCGAGGTCCACATCCAGACCACGGGAGAGCGGTACTCCGAGTCCGATCTCCTGCGGGTGAAGGCAGAGCTGCTCCTCGCGCTGGACGAACCGGACCTGGCGGCGGCCGAGGAGGCGTTGGGACGATCGATCGCGGTCGCGAAGGCGCAACGAGCACGGGTGCCCGAACTCCGCGCGACGGCGGCTCTCGCCCGGCTGCAGTCGAAACGGGGAGAGGTCGGACCGGTGCGAGACGCCCTCGAGGAGGCCTGCGCCTGGTTCTCGCCGACGACGGAGGTCGCCGACGTGATCGAGGTTCGCGCGCTCCTTGCCCAACTCGGTGCAAACACCGCAGGCGTCGCCGATCGCCAGCCCCGATGAAGGACCCGGTGCAGAACGATGACAACGAACGAGAACGGCCCGCGAGTCGCAATCGCCGGCGGCGGTATCGCCGGACTCACGGTCGCGTTGCGCCTGGCGGAGCGCGGCTACCAGGTCACGGTCTACGAGCAGAAGCCTGAACTGGGCGGCGCGCTCGCGTCGCGCCGGGTCGGAAGCCAGACCGTCGACGTCTACCCCCACATGTACCTCAACTGGTACCACAACTTCTGGAAGCTCATCGAGGACGCCGACATCGTCACCGAGCGAGACGAGCTGTTCCTCCCGCTCTCCAACCTCAAGCAGCTCCGTAAAGGGCAGTTCCCACATTTCCACCAGCTCACGGACACCTACTCGCCGTGGCACCTCGTCCAGAACCTGTTCTCAGGGGTCACGCCTCCGGCGGACATGTTCCTGTTCGCCTATTCGACGATCGACCTGCTCGCCGAACACTTGAACCCCACAACGCTGCTCGATCAGCTCAGCGTGAACGGCTTCCTCCACTCGCGTCCGTACATGACGAAGCGGGCGGCCGAAGCCCTCGACACGTGGCTGACCCTGGTGTGGTCGGCGCACAGCTACATGACCTCGGCGTCGGCCTATCAGCGGTTCCTCGAGTTCGGGTACTCGCAGCCGATCCCGGCGTTCTGGTTGCTCCGCGGCGCCACCGGCCAGATGCTCATCGATCCGCTGGCCGACGCCGTGCGCCAACGGGGCGGCACGATCGAGTGCTCCACCCAGATCACGAGGATGTCGCAGACCCGCGGGACGGTGACCGAGATCGGGCTGCAGGCGACACGGTTCGACAAGCGGACGCTTCAGTACGTCGGCACTGGGCCGACGCGTACGGAGCGCGTCGACGACCTCGTGCTCGCCTCCGGTGCGGCGGCGCTGTCGGCGCTCGTGCGCACGGGCGCCGAGGGACACCGCGTCGTCGACGTCGCACCAGGGCTGGCGGAGCTCGCCCGGCTCCAGACGGAGCACATCCCGATCCTGGCCCTGCACCTCAAGACGAAGTTGGCGGGCGTACCCCTGGAACCCGTCAGCCTTCCGGGCTCCAGCTACTCGCTCAGCTTCACCGACCTCTCCCAGGTGTGGACCAGCGATCCGCGGCTGGGTGCGACGACGGTGCTGTGCGTCGCCGCTTCGGATCCCGAAGGACTCCCGTTCACGAGCCCCGAGGACGACGGATTCGCGATGATCGAGCAACTCGGCGAGTACCTCCCCGGGTTCGATGTGGGGACCCGTTGGGGGGAGTCCGCCGACATCGACTGGACACGGACGGTGTACACCGCCAACAGCGACGCTCGACTGTTCCTCAACGAACCGGGGAGCGAGAACTGGCGGCCTTCGGCATCGTGCGACGGGATCTCCAATCTGTTCTTCGCCGGCGACTTCTGCATGACCGACATCGACATGGCGACCGTCGAGGCGGCCGTGATGAGCGGTCTCGACGCGGCGCAACTCGTCGTCGAACGCCGCGGGTTGGGACCACCCGTGGACATCATCTACCCGAGCGCGTTCCCTCCGGCACTCTTCGTCGGCTTGCGCTACGCACTCGCCCCGCAGGCGTATGCCGCCAAGGCGTGGTCGATGTTCACGGATGTGGTGGGAGCGGTTCGCGGCGCGGTTCGCTGACGGCCGGCCGCGACGCTCACCGCGGTCGCGACGCGCCACGCCTCAGCGGCGCGAGAGTTGGCGCACGTGATCGACGAGCGCCAGCAGCGGCTGCGGATCGGCCGCGAAGTGGTCGGCCTCCTCGCGGGCGGAGTCGGCGATCCGATCGAGGACACGTTCCGCTTCGTCGAGCTGGGCGCGGCAGGCGGCCGCCAGCGTGGCGAGCCGGTCGGGGTCGTCGTCGTCGATGAGGAACAGCGCCCTGGTCGTCGGGTCGCGGATCGCCAACGCCGCCGGGAGGGTCAAGATGCCGTCGCGGATGTCCTCCTCGCCGCCACCACCGAGCGCTTCGAGACCACGTTGATCGCCGACGTCGTCGCAGCCGTGGTAGAGCACGCCGAGGAAGTGTCCGTACTGGCGGAGCCGTTCGGAGCGGGTGCCGAGCACGGCGCAGATCTCGAACATCGAGCCGGTGTCCTCGCTGGCGATGCGGTGCCAATCCTCGGGCCCGAGGGGTTGGCGACGGAGTCTCCACTGCATGCACTCGGCCGAGCCGAGGCGCCGGATCAGCTCTGACACCGCCCGGATCGCGAACGGGTCGTCGGCGACCGCGGCGAACGCGTCGGCGACGAGGTACCCGGACGCCATCATGGCCGAGAGTCGACCGAACTTGGCGTGGATCGTGGCGATGCCGCGTCGCTCGTCCGACTCGTCGAGGATGTCGTCGATGATCAGCGACATGTTGTGCACGAGCTCGATCACGAAGGCCAGCTCGACAGCCTCCGGCGGGATCGCCGTGCCGTGCGCGGCGCGATGGCAGGCGAAGAGGGTGAGCGGCCGGAAATGCTTCTGGGTGCCCTTGAACGTCCACTCGAGCGGTTCCCGGAGCTCCTCGTCGACCTGCCCGAGCCACTCGGCGATGCGAGCCCGGACGAGCTCGATCTCGCGCTGGGCGCCGAGCTGGACGATCACCTGCTCGGCCGTCTCGGCGACCTGACCAGCGCCCGGTACGGGCTCAGCCGCTGACGCAGACTCCACCGAGCGCTCGACCGCGGCGTTCACGGCTTCACCCGGTACGGCCGGGTCGGTTGAGCGGACGTCGCCGGTCGTGTGCGCAGATCGAGCTCGTCGATGGCGCGCCGTGATTCGTGCCACGACACACCGGCGAGCTCGCGCATCAACTCGAACAGCTCGTCACGCAGGACGTGTCGCGACGTCGGGGCGGTCGGCGATCGGGACGTGGCGTCGGCTGTCAATCGGATCAACGAGACCGAGTGCCGCCCGCACAACGTCAGAGACCGGGCGGCGGTGCGCAGGGTCGCCGTGGCCAGCACCTTCGATCCCGTCACCATCGCGCGGGTGAGATCGAGCGGGTCTTCGGATGCGGCTTCGCCAGGATCGTCCGTCTTCAACTCGCCCCTCAGGCCATCTGCACTCGTCAACCGCGAAATCCCGCTCCTCGTCGGCGCTCGATCGCCGCCGCATGCTACAGCGGGGTCGATCCGACCGAGTCAACGCCGGCAGCGTGCTTCAGGTACGGCTGGGGTCGAAGCCGAAGGGCAGTTCGAGCCGGTGCGAACGCATCAGGTCGTCGTCGACGAGCAGGTCGCGCGTACGACCGTCGGCGACGACCCGCCCCTCGTCGAGGATCACCGAGCGCTCGCAGAGCTCCAGCGCGTACGGGAGGTCGTGGGTGACCATCAGCGTGGTCATGTCGAGCGACCGGACGATGTCGGCGAACTCTCGGCGCGCTGCCGGGTCGAGGTTCGACGACGGCTCGTCGAGGACGAGGATGTCGGGCCGCATCGCGAGCACTGTGGCCGCGGCCACACGGCGGCGCTGACCGAAGCTGAGATGGTGTGGCGGCCGGTCCGCACAGTCGGCCATCCCGACAGCCGCGAGCGATTCGTCGACGCGCCGGTCGAGCTCGTCGCCACGCAACCCGAGGTTGGCCGGCCCGAAAGCGACGTCGTCGCGCACGGTCGGCATGAACAACTGATCGTCGGGATCCTGGAACACGATCCCGACCCGGCGGCGGATCTCCTTGAGTTGCGGCTTGGCAACTGGCAGGCCCGAGATGCGGACCTCGCCGGAGGTCGCCATGTGGATGCCGTTGAGATGCAGCACGAGCGTGGTCTTGCCGGCGCCATTCGGGCCGAGAACGGCAACCCGCTCGCCCACGTCGATCCGCAGGTCGAGCCCGTCCAGCGCGACGTGACCGTCGGGATAGGCGAACGTGACGCCGCGGAGCTCGACCGCGGGCGACGTCGTCTCACGAGTCACGTCAACAGCCACATCACACCAGCCAGGCGGTGAGCGAGACCGCGGCGGCGGCCGCCGGGAGCGAGAGTGCGAGCGTCCATTCGGCGCGACTCGCGCGATGGTGCTGGAGCAGCGGCATAGAGCCGTCGTAGCCACGCGACAACATCGCCAGGTAGACGCGTTCGCCGCGTTCGAAGGAACGGATGAACAAGGCGCCGGCCGAGGACGCGACTGCGCGCGCCTGCCAGATCCAGCGCGGGTCGTGGCCGCGCGACTCGCGGGCGACGCGCATGCGATGCAGCTCGCCCGTGACGACGTCGGCATAGCGGATCATGAACGCGCAGATCGCGACGAACACCTTCGGCAGCCGCAGATGCTCGAGCCCGTGCAGGATCGACGGAATCGGCGTGGTCGCGGTCAACAGGGCGGTCGCGGCCACGCCCAGGGTGCCCTTGATCAGGATGTTCCATGCCGCCCACAGCCCGCTCACCGACAGCGACACTCCGAGGACATCGACCCGTTCACCGCGGCCGACGACGGGCAGGAGCAACGCGAACGCCACGAACGGAAGCTCGAACGTCAACCGACGCAGGATGATCGAGATGGGGACGCGGGACACCAGTGCGGTGGCACCGAGCATGCCCGCCGCGACTCCGAACGCCCAGAACGCCTCGCGTGGCGTCGAGACGACGACAAGGACGAACAGGAACGTTGCGAGCAGCTTGCACTGCGGCGGCATCCGGTGCACGACGCTCGATCGTGGGACGTACAGGCTCGATCCGAGCCCGTGGCGACCGCCCACCGGTCAGGGTCCGGCCGCGACCGAGCTCGGTTCGCGTCGGCGATCGGGTTCGACCCGGACGCGTCTGATGACCGCGAAGACCCCGAAGCCGAAAGCGAACGTGACCGCGACACCGATCAGGCCGGCGAGACCGGTGGAGACACGCTCGCCGTCGACACCGTCGACCCCGTAGTCGGCGAGCGGGCTGTCGGCCAAGGCGTGATCCTGCACCTCGGTGTCGAGGGCCTTGTCGGCCGCGATCTTCTCGAGCCCGTCGGGTGACGAACTTGCGAACGGGCTCACGAGCGTCGCCAACGCGACCGCCACGACCAACCCGGCGATGACCAGACCGATGACACTTCGCCGCACGACGATCAACCCCCAACCGCGGTCGTGGCCGGGACCTGAGCGATCGGGGCGAACGCGTGCCAGCGGGCCCCGTACACGAGGTCAGGACGGACCGCCATCACGGCGCTCACCGTCATCGCCGTGATGACCCCCTCCCCGATCCCGATGAGCAGGTGGACGCCCACCATCGCCACCGCCACCGTCGACACCGACGTCGCGTCGTTGCCACCGACCGCGTACTGCAACGTGAAGCCCAACGCCGCCATCACCACGGAGAGACCGGCCGCGATGCCCGAAGCGACGACGATCGACGACCTCGCCCGCGGCAGCACCGAACGCAGACCGGCGAACACGAGATAGCCGCCCCATGCACCGATCACCGCCATGTTGACGACGTTCAACCCCAACGCCGACAACCCACCGTCGGCGAACAACATCGCTTGCACCGACAACACCACCGCCACACACAACGGACCCAACCAGGGACCCACCAGCACCGCCGCCAACGCACCGCCGAGCAGGTGCCCGCTGGTGCCGTTGGCGACCGGGAAGTTGAGCATCTGCACCGAGAACACGAACGCTGCCGTCAATCCGGCCAGCGGCACCTCCTTGTCGTCGATGGCCTTGCTCGCCTGCTTGACGCACACACCGATGGCACCAATCGCGACCACGCCTGCGGCGGCCGAGGTGCGGGCATCGATGAACCCGTCTGGAATGTGCATGTCCGGACCCCCAGGGCGGCGGCAGTGTCGGGCGAATTCTTATTGCGAGTAGTTCGCAACAGTACCCTCGCGCGGATTGGGTGTCATCCAAACTTTCCTGATCTACCCTCGAACGTGATGACCAAGACGTCGTCGGAACGAAGCTCGTCGGAGATCGGCTTCGACGAGGCGCTCGACCGGCTACGCGTCGCGGGCGGGCGGATCACGAGGGCCCGCCGATCACTGCTCGAGGACCTGTATCGGGCACCCGGGCGGGTCACCGTCGACGAGCTCGCGGCGCGCCATCCCGATGTCGACAGCGCCACGCTGTACCGCGTGTTGTCGCACTTCGAGAGCGTCGGTCTGATCGACCACGTCCACCTCGGGCACGGTCCCGCCGGCTACCGCTGGGTCGGGCACCGCTCGGTCGCCGTGGTCTGTGAGGACTGCGGTCGAGTCGTCGACGTTCCGGCCGACGAGCTCCGACCGCTCGCCGACCGACTCCGCCGCCACTACGGGCTGCGCCTTTCGATCGGTCACTTCGCCCTCACGGCGCGGTGCGACGACTGCGCATCGGAACACCCACATGACCGATGACGCCCGAAGCACGGGCGGACACCCGCACGGGAACTCCCCCGGACACTCGCACGGTCCGGCACTCGCCCGTGCCGGGGCTCGCCACGTCCGCCCGCTGGCGATCGCGTTCGGGCTGATCGCCGCGTTCTTCGTCGTCGAGGCCGTCGCCGGCGTCCTCACCAACTCACTGGCGCTGCTGTCGGACGCGGGGCACATGCTGACCGACGTCGTCGGCCTCGGAATGGCCCTGGCGGCGATCCAGCTCGCCAGCCGGTACGAGCGCACCGATGGCGCCGGGCGCGACGGTGCCACACCGAGCCAGCACACGTTCGGGCTGTACCGGCTCGAGATCCTCGCCGCCTTCGTGAACGCACTCCTGCTGTTCGCGGTCGCGATCTACGTGTTGGTCGAGGCGGTACGGCGCTTGTTCGACGAGACCGACGTGCTGGGCGTCCCGATGCTGATCGTCGCCACCATCGGACTCGTCGTGAACGTGATCGCGTTCTTCCTGCTTCGCGAAGGCGCCAAGGAGTCACTCAACGTGCATGGCGCCTACCTCGAGGTGCTCGCCGACACAATCGGGTCGGTCGGCGTGGTGATCGCGGCGATCTCGCTGGAGTTGTTCGGTTGGGGTTGGGTCGACCCGGTCATCGGAGCCGCGCTCGGACTCTGGATCCTGCCTCGCACCTACCGCCTCGGCGCCCAGGCCGTCCGCATCCTCCTGCAATCGGCGCCGCCCAATCTCGACCTCGCCGGTTTGCAGCACGATCTGGGCGCGATCCCGGGCGTGGTGGGCGTCCACGACCTCCACGTGTGGACGCTCACGTCGGAGATGGAGGCGGCCTCGGTGCACCTCGTGACCGTCGACGGGATCGATCAGCACTCCGTGCTCGACCAGGCCCGCAGCATGCTCGCCGACCAGTACCAGATCGACCACGGCACGTTCCAGATCGAGCCGGTCAGCCACACCGGCTGCACCGAAGTGCACTGGTGAACGCGCGTTGGTGAAGGCGGTCCGCGGTGCGGCCGCCGGCTGCCGATCGGTCCAGCGCTACGCAGCCGTGAAGAGTCCGCGCACGCGCGCTGAGGTCGCGTGAAGGCCGGCTCGCGCCGCCGTCCCTATCGATACAACACGAGCTGTGAACACCAACCGGCTGCTGCGTAGCGCGACATTCATCGGCCCACTCGTGGCGATCGTGGTCGGCGCCGCGACCGCATCGGTACGAGACGAAGTCGGTTCGACGATCGTCGGGGTCGCGCTGGCCGCGACGGTCACCGTCGCCGCACTGATCAGCCGCTCGGCCGCGTTGACGACGGCATTGGCGGCCGCGGTCACGTTCAACTACTTCCACACCGAGCCGTACCACTCGCTGCGGATCCACGACCCGAGCGACGTCGTCATCGTCGCCCTGCTGCTCGGGCTCGGCATCGCGATCAGTGACGTGACGGGATGGCTACGCCGGCGCGAACGGTTCGCGAGGCAGCATGCGATCGCCGACGAGGCGGCTCGCCAGGTGCTGGAACTGCTCGCCGTCGACCGCCCGATCAGCGAGATCTGGCCGCCCCTCGCAACGTCGCTGCTCGACGAATTGAGCTTCGCCACCTGCCGCTACGTCAGCGGAACGGACGTCCAGATGTCGATCGTCGCCGACTTGCACGGGCGAGCGACGGACGAGCAGGCCACGTTCGTGCTGCCCGCGGCAGGCGCCGCGGTCGCGATCCACCACGGCGGTCGCAACGTCGGCTTTCTCGTCATCACTCCGCAGCACGGACACACCGCGCTGACGGTACGGCGTTCGGTCGTCCTTGCCCTGGCGGCCACCGTGTCGAGCGCAGTCACCGCGGCACTCGGCCTGACCGAACCGAGCACGGATTCGGCCACCGGCACTGACTCCA
>CAVZOP010000012.1:0-283828 GCA_963776935.1 Ilumatobacteraceae bacterium
CCCCCAACTTCTCCGGCCACTGATCTCGTGAAGTTTCGGCGTCCCCACGACGCCGAAACTTCACGAGTTGGATGGGTACGGGCGGGTGGGGGTCAGCGGTGGCCGGCCCAGAGGGTGAAGCGCAGGAGCGGGATGAAGCCGAGCCGCTCGTAGACCGTGCGTCCCGGGTCGCTCGAGATGAGCATCGCCGGGAGCTGCGGTGCGGCGAGCACGGCCGCGGCCGTGAGCGCCCGGCCGATGCCGCGACCACGAGCCGATTCGAGCGTCGAGATGAACTCGACGTCGACGTGATGGTCGCCGACGATCGCCGAAGCGGTGCCGACCGGCTCGCCCGACAGGTAGCCCACCCAGTGCCGCCAGCGCGGTGCGGCCAGGGCCCGTTCGGGGAGAAAGCACCCGGGCTCGAACGGCTGCAGTGCGGGTTCGGGATAGCCGTGCACGAGCGCGTCCTCCCAGTCGCGCGCCGTTGCGGCGTCGGTGACGGGGCGGATCTCGAAGTCGTCGATCGGCTCGTGCTGCACGTCGCCCGGCGGGCGGAACATCAGCGGCGGGTGACCGACCCGGCCGAAGTCGAGGTGGCGCAGATCGGGTGTCGGCCATGCCGAGAACACCAGGAACGAGCCGCCCGGTCCACCGCCGTAGAACGCGAGCATCCGTGCCGCCAGCGCCGGCCACGCCGACTCGTCGACCGGTCGGCGGATCACCGCGACGTTGCCGAACAGCGACGCCGACCCGCCGTCGCCGAGCACCGCCGTGTCGTCGCGGTCGACCCGATCGCCGCGCGCTTCGGCGAGCGCACCGAAGCCATCGGCCAGCCCTTGGGCGTAGTCGTTGCAAAGGTTGTCGCCCGGCGGCACGGCGGCACCGGCCCCGGTCTCGAGCACGTCGTCGGTCTCCATACCTGATCCTGTCGTTCAGAGGCAGCGACCCAGCTGCCTGATCCTGTCGATCAGAGGCGAGCACCCGGCTCGGCACGGCGGCGGCGCCAGCCGCTTCGCGCCGATGGAATCGGTCAGGTGAACTCGCTGCCGAGGTAGGCGGCGATCACGGCCGGGTCGGACTGCACCTCGTCGGGCGTCCCGAGCGCGATGCGCTGGCCGAAGTCGAGCACCAACACGCGGTCGGCGATGTCCATCACCAGGCCCATGTCGTGTTCGACGAGCACGATCGTGATCCCCAGCTCGCTCTGGATGTCGAGGATGAACCGCGCCATGTCCTCGGTCTCTTCGAGGTTCATCCCGGCCACCGGCTCGTCGAGCATCAGCAGCTCGGGCTCCATCGCCAGCGCCCGCCCCAGCTCGACGCGCTTCTGGAAGCCGTACGGCAAGAGCGCCACCGGATGCTTGCGCCACTGCTCGATCTCGAGGAAGTCGATGATGTCTTCGACCTTGCGGCGGTTCTCGATCTCCTCGCGTTTGGCGGGCCCGAGCCACACCGACCCGGCGAAGATCGATCGCTTCATGCGCACGTGACGACCAGTGAGGAGGTTGTCGATCACCGTCATCTGCGGGAACAGCTCGATGTTCTGGAACGTCCTGGCGATCCCGAGCTCGGCAACCTTGTCGGGTCGCAGCCCGAGGATCGACTCACCCTTCCAGCGGATGTCGCCCTGCTGCGGGTGGTACACCTGGCTGATCGTGTTGAAGATCGACGTCTTGCCGGCGCCGTTGGGACCGATGATCGCGAACAGCTCACCCTCGGCGACGTCGAACGACACGTCGTTGATCGCGGTCACACCGCCGAACCGCAAGTTGATCTCGTCGACCTCGAGGATCGCAGTCATCCGTTCAGCCCTCAGCTCACGACAACCAGCGCTTGCGGCGCTTGTAGTGCTTGATCTCCTTGAACGACTTCTTGGCGCCCTCCTCGCCGTGCAGGCCGAGGTAGAACTCCTTCACGTCGTCGTCGGCGAGCAGCTTCTTCGGGTCGCCGTCCATCACGATCTTGCCGGTCTCCATGATGTAGCCGTAGTGGGCGATCGAGAGCGCCATCATCGCGTTCTGCTCGATCAGCAGCACGCTGGTGCCCGACTTGTTGATGTCGACCACGATGTCGCGGATCTGTTCGACGAGCTTCGGCGCCAGGCCGAGCGATGGCTCGTCGAGCACGAGGAGGCGGGGCTCCGACATCAAGGCCCGGCCGATCGCGAGCATCTGTTGCTCGCCGCCCGACAGGTAGCCCGACACCTGCTTGCGGCGCTCTTTGAGCCGCGGGAACAGCTCCATCACACGCTCGTACGCAGCGTCGGTGACTGACCGGTCCTTGACGCTGATACCGCCGCAGACCAGGTTCTCGTCGACGGTGAGCTCGCCGAACACGCGGCGTCCCTCCATCACCTGGGTGATGCCGGTGTTCACGATCTCCGACGGCTTCTTGCCGTTGAGGGTCACGCCGTCGTATGTGATCGAGCCCTTGGTGATCGTGCCGTCGTGGATGTCGAGGAGACCGGTCACGGCGCGCAACGTGGTGGTCTTGCCGGCGCCGTTGGCACCGAGCAACGCCACGATCTGACCGTCGGGGACCTGGATCGACAGGCCGCGCAGCACGAGGATCACTTCGTTGTAGACGACCTCGACGTTGGCGAGTTCGAGCACGTGGCAGCCCCCGGGTTCGATGGATTGCTCGGGTGGTGGGGCCGATCGCTCGGCCCCACCACCGGTTTGTCAGATATACGTCTCGTGCATCCGGGCGTCAGCCCGACGGCACGAAGCAGGCACCCTGGAAGTCGTAGTCCGCCGCCGTATCGGAGACGAACGGTCCGTCGAGCAGGGTGAAGCCGGTGCCGGCATCCTCGTCGGACACCGTGCCGCCCGGCGTGAACTTCGTCATGTCGACGTCGTACATGTACGACTCACGCACGATGAAGTCGTTCGGCTCGCCCGAGAACGTCTGGTTGGGCGAGAGGCCCTTGAAGTCGATCTCGAGATCCGGGTCCTTGGCCGCGGCGACGATGCCGGCGCGGGTCATGTCGCCGTTGGCGGCCGCCTTCTCGAGGATTTGCTGGGTCGCATATCCCTCGGTCCAGGCCACGATGTAGACGTCGGAGACCGGCGCCTCGGGCCGCTGCGCCCGCATGCCCTCGACCATCTCCGTCTGCCCCGGCGAATCGTCGGAGTTCCAGAGCTGGGTGTACGTCGAGTGCGTGTACAGCTCGTCGAGTGCCGGTCCGAGGTCGGTCCCCAACAACTGGAAGTTGTAGGTCGGCGAGTTCCCTGACCAGTGCGCCCGCAGGCCCTGGGCATACGCACCACCCATGATCTCGGCGAGCGTCGTCGGGTTGATCGTCGCCCACACGAGGTCGGGCTGGGCGTTGACCAGCTCGGTGATGACCGGTGTCTGGTCGGAACCCGGCACGACGGCACCTTCGCCGTCGTAGACGACCTCGAGACCGAGGGCCTCGGCAGCCGCCTTGGCGCCGAACGCGCCGTCCTGGCCGTACTCGCCGGGGAACGAGATGATCGCCACCGTCGACGCATCCTGGGCGCCGGCGAGGTAGGTCAGGCCGTTCATCGACTCGAGGCAGTAGCTCGTGTAGAGCTCGAGCACGTTCTCACCGATCGTCGGATCGGCCCAGCCGGAGTACCACGACAGTGGGATCGCCAGCAGGTTGTCCTCGAGCAGCGCAGCGGCGGTGGCCGCGGTGTGCGGCGAACCGGTCGACTGGCTGAACATCACGACACCGTCGTCGCTCTCGGCCGCCATCTCCTCGTAGTTCTCGAGGTGGGTCGGCACGTCGTACGCGTTGTCGAGGACGACGAGCTCGACCTGGCGGCCGGCGATGCCGCCGTTGGCGTTGACGATCTCCCAGTACGCCTCCTGGCCATCGACGATCTGGGTGACGAGCGGGGCGAAGATGCCCGACAAGTCGGCGTTGAGGCCGATCCTGATCGTGTCGTCGGTGACGCCGAAGTCGGTGAGGATCTCTGCCGGCACGGTCGGCTCGGTGCCGGGCGGCTCGGTGGCTGCGGGCTCGGTCGCGACCGGCGTGGTCTCGGCGGCGTCGTCTCCTCGGGCGGTGTGGTCGCGGCGGCCTCTGTGCCCTCGGGTGCCGTGGTGGCGTCCGTTGCCTCGTCGTCGTCGTCGCCACCGCACGCTGCCGCGACCAACGCGAGAGTCACGAACGGCACCGTGACCTTGACCCATCTTCTCGTTGTGAGTTTTCTCATGTATCCCCCTGTGGTGGGTTTCGGGGGCATCACTGAGATGCCCCACATCTTGTGGACCGGAAGTGGCGGATCAATAGCTGAACGGCCACCGCTTCCAGTAGTTGCGAACCTTGACCCAGATCCCGTAGAGGCCGAGTGGCTCGAAGATCAAGAACACGATGATCAAGGCCCCGTAGATCACGCCGTTCCAGTCGAACACGTTGAGCGGGTAGCCCGGAGTTTGAGTCGCGATCGACACCGGCCCGAAGTCCCCTGGTCCTTCGGTGAGGATCCCGTCGGCGATGGTACCGAGTGGACCGCCTTGTTCGGTCTTGTCCGACAACCATTCCGTGAACGCCTCGACGAGGTTGGGCCCGAGGATGACGAAGAACGTGCCGAGCAGCACGCCCGACACGGTGCCGACGCCGCCGATGAGCAGGATCGCGATGAACTCGACGGACAGCGTGAGGTTCCATTGGGTGGCGGGCAGCTTGCCGGCCAGCGAGGCGAACAAGACCCCACCCACACCGGCCAGGAACGAGCTGGCGGCGAAGGCGGTCATCTTGTACTTGAACTCCGGCACGCCCATCACCTCAGCGGCGATGTCGCGGTCGCGGATCGCCTGCAGGGCGCGCCCGGTGCGGGTGCGGGCGATGTTCTTGGCGATCAGGATGAACACGAGCAACAGCACCGCGAGGAACAGGTACTGCTTCTGGGTGTCGCTGACCTCGAACCACAGCCACTTCCCGTCGTTGCTGACGTCGATGAGCGGCGGTTCCTCCTTCCACAGCTGGATGTCGAACGTGGGGAAGTCGCGGCCGAGCCCGGGGTCGCCGGCCAGCTTCTTGCCCCAGGCGGTGTTGCCCATGTGGATGCCGACGAACACCAGGCCGAGCGTCACGATCGCCAGGTACAGCCCGCGTAAGTCGCACCGCCACCGGCGACACGATGATCCCGACGAGCGCGGCTCCGACGCCGGCGCCCGGCAGCCAGATCCAGATCGGGAGATCCCATCCCCACACGCCCCCACCGGATGCCCCACCGAGAACGGCACCGGTGTAGGCGCCGACACCCATGAAGAACGCGTGCCCCAGCGACACCTGACCGGCCATCCCGGTGAGGATGTTCAAGCCGAGCGCGGCGATGGCGAAGATGAACACCGTCGACATCGGCCGCAACCAGTCGCCGTCGCCGAGGAACCGGACGAACGGGATCGAGTTGATGAT
Organism: Ilumatobacteraceae bacterium; assembly: GCA_963776935.1. GTDB lineage: Bacteria > Actinomycetota > Acidimicrobiia > Acidimicrobiales > Ilumatobacteraceae > JALOLG01. The sequence continues at coordinate 5,372 of CAVZOP010000012.1, forward strand.
CGGCAGCGAGAACGGCATCAAGAACATGATCGCGACCGTGATCGTGGCCAACGCCTTCTTGGTGAACGTCGGCAGCATCTGCGATTCGGCCTCGTACGACGTGTAGAGGTTGGGCCGGCGGTACATCGGTCAGACCCTCCGGATCTCCGGCGTGCCGAACAGGCCGTACGGTCTGACCAACAGCGTGATGATCATCACCACGTAGGGCACGATCACCGGGTAGCCGGCGCCGAGGACGTCGCTGTGGCTCGACAGGTACTGCCCGGCGAAGATCTCGGCGAGCCCGACGATGAGCCCGCCCACGAGGGCCCCCTGCACCGAGTCGAGACCGCCCAGGATCACCGCCGGCAGCGCCCGAAAGGCGACGAACACGGTCTCCTGGTCGACCGAGCCGGTCTGCTTCACCGGCGGCTGCACGGCGAAGATGCTGCCGAGGGTGGCGAGCGCCGCACCGGCGGCCCAGGCGATCGCGAACACGCGCCCGATGTTGATGCCCTGGGCCATCGCCGCTTCCTGGTCCAGGGCGACCGCCCGCATCGCGATCCCCATGCGCGAGCGATAGAAGAAGTACACGGCGACGAACGCGATCGCGGCGGTGACCATCGCCGCCACGTACGACCAGTTGATGTCGGCCCCGCGGATGTCGAACGACTTGTTGCCCCACGGGACGGCGAGCGAGCGGAACTGGATCTTGACGGCGTCGATCGAGAACACGCGCAGAACGATCTCGAGACCGAGCGTGATGACGGCCACCGAGAACAACGGCTCGCCCACCATCGGCCGGATCGCCAGGCGCTCGATGACGAGACCGAGTATGGCGGCGACGCCGAGTGCGAGGACGACGCACAGCAGCCAGGCGAGCCATTGCGGATCGATGGAGGCGACCGGGTTCTTGATCGTCGTGAACGGGATGTGCTCGTCGACGATCAGGAACGACAAGAACAGCGCGCCCGCCATCCCCAGCGCGCCTTGTGAGAAGTTCACGGTCCGGGTCGCCTTGAACACGAGCACGAACCCGAGGGCGATGATCGCGTACACAGACCCGAGGGCGAGCGCCTTCATCAGCGTCTCGAAGAAGGCCGTCGGATCCTGGAACAGCTCGATGATCAGCAGGACCGTCACCGGCACCATGGCCGCACCGAGGAAGAGAAGTGGCAGATCCTTGGAAACGTCGAATCGCCGTTGGAGTGCGGCTGTCATCGGTACATCGACTCCACGAGCTCCCCGAAACCGTCCATCATCGAGCTGCGTTTCAGCTTCTGTGTGGCGGTGAGTTCGCCGTCCTCGTGGTCGAGTTCCTTCGGGATCAAGCGGAACTTGCGAATGTTCTCGACGTGCGCGAACCGCTCGTTGGTCTGCTTGACGACCTCGCCGATCAGCTCGACGACCTCGGGCTTCTCGGAGAGGTCGCGGTACGTGGTGTACGGGATGCCACGCCGCAGGGCCCAGTTGCCGACGGTGTCGAGCTCGATGCCGATCAGGGCGGTGATGTACGCCTTGCCGTCGCCGACCACCATCGCCTCTTTGACGTAGGGCGAGGTCTTCAGGCTGTTCTCGATCTCCGACGGCGAGATGTTCTTGCCACCCGACGTGATGATGATGTGCTTGATGCGGTCGACGATGCGGACGTGGGTGCCGTCGACCCACTCGCCGACGTCGCCCGTCATCAGCCACCCGTCGTCGGTGAACGTCTCCGCCGTCTTGTCGGGCTTGTTCCAGTAGCCGGCGAACACGCCGTCGTGCTTGGTCTGGATCTCGCCGGTGACCTCGTCGATGCGGAACCCGATCCCCTCCCACGGCTCGCCGACCGTGCCGAGCTTCATGCGGTGGACGCGGTTGCCGGTCGCGACGGCGGAGTTCTCGGTCATGCCGTAGAGCTCGTACACGGGGACACCGATGCCGATGAAGAACTCGAGCACCTCTGGAGCGATGGCCGCCGCGCCGGAGCTCGCGTACCGGCAGCGTCGCAGGCCGAGCCGCTCGCGGATGGCCCGGAAGACGATCACCCACCCGATGGCGTACAGGATGCGCGAGCTGGCGGTGTGGTCACCGCCGTGGGCGACCTTGATCCGGCCGATCCGGCGTCCGAGGTTGAGGCCGAAGTTGAGGACCTTGCGCTTGAACCAGGTGGCGTCGCTGGCCTTGATCAGGGCGACGGCGTGCAGCTTCTCCCAGATGCGGGGGACGGCGAAGAAGATCGTCGGCTGCACCTCGCGCAGGTTCTCGTTGACGACGTCGATCGACTCGGCGAAGTTCAACACCGGCCCGGCGCCGACCATCGTCCATGTCGAGAAGATCCGTTCGGCGACGTGGCACAACGGGAGGTAGGTGACGATCAGGTCGTCCGGGTTCGGCGGCCCACCGGGAACCCGCTCCCGGTTGTTCACGATCAGGTCGATCGAGAACGCCGCGTTCTTGTTGGTGAGCATCGCCCCCTTCGGAGGCCCGGTGGTGCCCGAGGTGTAGACGAGCGTCATCACGTCGTCCAGCTCGGCACTCGCCATCGTGGCGTCGACCGCGCCGGGGTGCTCACGCTTGTGCTCGCGGCCGAGCTCCAAGAAGTTCTCCCAGAACAGCAGCCGTTCGTCGTCGGCTCCGATCAGGCCCCGCGGTTCGACGAAGATGATTCGCTGCAGGTCGGGGATCCGCTGCGGGTCGATCTGGAAGACCTTGTCGACCTGCTCCTGGTCTTCGGCGAGGTGGATCTTGGCGCCCGAGTCGGCGAGGAGGTACTCGACCTCCGCGGTCGGGTTGGTCGGGTACAGGCCGACCGTGATGCCCCGCACGGCGACGGTCGCCAGGTCGAGGATGACCCACTCCGGCCGGTCCTCGCAGTGGATCGACACTCGATCTCCTGGGACGACGCCGAGCGCCAACAATCCGTGGGCGGCGTCCTCGATCAGCCCCCACGTCTGTTCCCAGTTGTATTCGCGCCAGATCCCGAAGTCCTTCTCGCGCATCGACACCTGCTTGGGACTGCGTTGCGCCCAGGCCCGAGCCAGGGAAGCAACCGTCGTCACCGCCTCGCGTCGATCAGCAGTGGCCTCGGCCACGTTGGTCAGCGTCATCTTTTCCCCCGTGTCCCCCTGTCGTGCCGGCTCCACCCCAGCGCAGCGCCGCTGCGAACCGAGGTCCGGCGGCGCCGACGCCAGAAACGTAGCAGGCCGGGTCTGCGCACCGAGCGGTCGGCGGCGCAACGCGGGCATGATAGGGAGTCGATGACGAGCACGTATCGACCACCGCTGCGCGACATCCACTTCGTCCTCGACGAAGTGGTCGGCCTCCGACAGCTGTTGGAGACCGAGCGCTTCGGCCACGTCGACGCCGACACCGTGCACGGCGTCCTCGACGAAGTCGGCCGGTTCATGTCCGATGTCGTGGCACCGACGAATCGCGATGGTGATCGGATCGGCAGTGTCTGGAACCCCGACTTCACCGTCACCACGCCGGAGAGCTTCAAGCTCGCCTACAAGCAGTACGTGCGCACCGGCTACGGAGCCGTGCCGTTCGATCCGGAGTTCGGTGGAGGCGGATTCCCGTGGGTCACGGCGATCGCCACCCAGGAGATGCTCACCAGCGCCAACATGGCGCTGTCGCTGTGCCCGCTGCTGACCCAGGGTGCGATCGAGGCGGTATCGCATCACGGATCCGACGAGCTCCGCCGCACGTACCTGCCGCGGATGCTCACCGGCGAGTGGCCGGGGACCATGAACCTCACCGAGCCCCAGGCGGGCAGCGACGTCGGCGCCGTGCGGACGAAGGCCGAGCCGGTTGGCGACGGCTCGTGGCGCATCAGCGGCCAGAAGATCTTCATCACGTACGGCGAGCACGACCTCGCCGACAACATCGTGCACCTGGTGCTGGCCCGCACACCTGGCTCGCCGCCCGGCACCAAGGGGATCTCGATGTTCCTCGTTCCCAAGTTCCTCGTGGCGGGCGACGGTTCGCTCGGCGAGCGCAATGACGTCACCTGCGTGTCGATCGAGCACAAGTTGGGGATCCACGGCAGCCCGACGTGCGTGCTGTCGTTCGGCGAGGGCGACGGCGCGGTCGGGTGGTTGATCGGCGACGAGCGCGAGGGCATGCGGAACATGTTCACGATGATGAACACCGCCCGCCTGTCGGTCGGTTTGCAGGGCCTCGCCATCGCCGAGCGGGCGTACCAGCAGGCGCTCGCGCACGCCCAGGAGCGCCGCCAGGGGCGAGCGGTCGGCGCCCCGGCCGGCGAGCAGAGCCCGATCATCGAGCACCCCGACGTCCGCCGGATGCTCATGACGCAGCGGGCCTGGATCGATGCCATGCGGTGCCTGATCTACGAGAACGCGGCCGCCGTCGACCGGGCCGCTTCCGCTACCGACGCCGCCGAGCGGCAGCGTTGGGAGGAGATCGTCGACCTTTACATCCCGCTGTCGAAGGCGCTCTGCACCGACCTTGGGAACGAGCTCACGTCGCTGGCGCTGCAGGTCCACGGTGGCATGGGGTTCGTCGAGGAGGCCGGCGCCGCGCAGCACTACCGCGACATCCGCATCGCCGCCATCTACGAGGGCACCAACGGGATCCAGGCGGCCGACCTCGTCGGGCGCAAGCTGACGATGCGGGCGGGCGGCGTCGTGTTCGATCGGCTCGACGCGTTCGGCGCCGACGCCGCCCGGCTGTGTGAGCTGGCCGAGTTGCAGCGCTTCGGCGCCAATCTGCAGGCCGCGATCGGCGCCGCCCGGACGGCGACCGAGTTCCTCGTCGAGCGGGCGGCGTCCGATCCGAACGCGGCCCTGTCGGCGTCGACGCCGTACCTGCGGTTGCTCGGCACCGTCGTGTGCGCCGGGTTGCTCGCCCGCTCGGCGCTGGCGGCGTCGGCCGGTGGCGGCGGTACTTCCGCCCGGGAGACCGACGAGGCGGCGTTCCGCCACGCCAAGGTCGTGTCGGCGAGGTTCTTCGGCGAGCAGATCCTGCCCACCGCCGTCGGCCTCCTCGGCGCGATCACCGCCGGCTCCGCCGACCTGTTCGCCCTCACCCCCGACCAACTCTGACGCGTGGCCGACGCGCCAATGCGAACAGTTCGATTTGTGTCGACACCGTCTGCGCGTCAGGTCGAACTGTTCGACTGGGCTCGTCACACGGGACGGCGTCGTGTGTTCGTCAATGCGAACAGTTCGATTTGTGTCGACACCGTCTGCGCGTCAGGTCGAACTGTTCGACTGGGCTCGTCACACGGTCGGCACTCGTCGGCCCATCGTAGGAAAGTTGATACGAGGCGTATCAGGATCCACGCTCGGGAGTAGACTGACCACATGGCGATTGATCCGAAGAAGTGGACCGTCAAGACCCAGGAAGCGTTCGCCGCGGCCATCGACGAGGCCAAGGCGAAGTCCAACCCCGAGATCACGCCCGACCACGTGCTGAGCGCGCTCGCCTCGCAGGAGGGCACGGTCGTGGCCCCCGTGCTCGCCAAGCTCGGCCAGTCGCCGGGCATGGTGCGCGAGCGGGCCCAACAAGCCGTCGACAAGCTGCCCCGGGCGCACGGGGGCGACGAGCCGCGGATGAGTCGCGAGCTCACCAACGTCACCGAGATGGCCGAGAAGTACCGCAAGGACCTGCGCGACGACTACATCTCGGTCGAACACCTGCTGCTGGCGATGAACCAGCGCCTCGGCGTCGGCAGCGAGGAGCTGCTGCAGGTGCTGCGCGACGTGCGCGGCAGCCACCGCGTGACCGACCAGAGCCCGGAGGAGAAGTTCGCCGCCCTCGAGAAGTACGGCCAGGACCTCACCGCCCGCGCCGCCGACGGCAAGATCGACCCGGTCATCGGCCGCGACGACGAGATCCGCCGCGTGATCCAGGTGCTCAGCCGGCGCACCAAGAACAACCCGGTGCTGATCGGCGAGCCCGGCGTCGGCAAGACGGCGATCGTCGAAGGCCTCGCCAAGCGCATCGCCGACGGCGACGTGCCGGAGGGTCTCAAGGGCAAGCGGCTGATCGCCCTCGACATCGGATCGATGCTCGCCGGCGCCAAGTACCGCGGTGAGTTCGAGGAGCGCCTGAAGGCGGTGCTCAAGGAGATCACCGACGCCGCCGGCGAGATCATCACGTTCGTCGACGAGCTGCACACGATCGTCGGAGCGGGCGCCGCCGAAGGTGCGATGGACGCCGGCAACATGATCAAGCCGATGCTCGCCAGGGGTGAGCTGCGGATGATCGGCGCGACCACGCTCGACGAGTTCCGCAAGCACGTCGAGAAGGACGCCGCGCTCGAGCGCCGGTTCCAGCAGGTGTACGTCGGCGAGCCGTCCGTCGAGGACACGATCGGCATCCTGCGTGGCCTCAAGGAGCGCTACGAGGTTCACCACGGCGTGCGCATCCAGGACTCGGCGCTCGTGTCGGCCGCAGTCCTGTCGAACCGGTACCTGACCAACCGGTTCCTGCCCGACAAGGCGATCGACCTCGTCGACGAGGCGGCCAGCAAGCTCCGCATCGAGATCGACTCGATGCCCACCGAGATCGACGTCGTCGAGCGACGGATCCTGCAGCTCGAGATCGAACAGGTCGCCCTCGAGAAGGAGAGCGACACCGCGTCGCTCGAGCGCCTCGACGCGCTGCACGACGAGCTGGCCGCGCTCAATGCCCAGGTCGCCGACATGAAGCGCCACTGGGAGGGTGAGAAGCAGGCGATCGCCGCGATTCGCAACCTGAAAGAGGAGCTCGAGCAGCTCCGCACGCAGCTCGAGCGTGAGACCGACCTCAACATCGCCGCCGAGATCCGCTACGGCCGGATCCCCGAGCTCGAACGTCGCATCGACGAGGCGACCAACCACCTCGACGACCTCCAGCGCGACAAGCGGATGTTGAAGGAGGAGGTCGATGCCGAAGACATCGCCGAAGTGGTGTCGAAGTGGACCGGAGTGCCCGTGTCGCGCCTGATGGAGAGCGAGATGGCCAAGCTGATCCATCTCGAGGATCAACTGCACAAGCGCGTGATCGGTCAGGACGAACCGGTCGTGGCGGTGTCGAACGCGATCCGCCGCAGTCGGGCCGGGCTCTCTGATCCCAACCGACCGATCGGGTCGTTCATGTTCCTCGGCCCCACCGGCGTCGGCAAGACCGAGCTCGCCCGGGCGCTCGCCGAGTACCTGTTCGACGACGAGCGGGCGATGGTGCGCATCGACATGGGTGAATACATGGAGAAGCACTCGGTCAGCCGCCTGATCGGCGCGCCCCCTGGCTACGTGGGCTACGACGAGGGTGGTCAGCTGACCGAGGCGGTGCGCCGCCGGCCGTACTCGGTCGTGCTGCTCGACGAGATCGAAAAGGCCCACTCGGACGTGTTCAACGTGTTGCTGCAAGTGCTCGACGACGGTCGTTTGACCGACGGTCAGGGCCGTACCGTCGACTTCACAAATTCCGTGCTGATCATGACGTCCAACTTGCAGGGCGATCCGAACCAGTTCTTCAAACCGGAGTTCATCAACCGCATCGACGACATCATCCGATTCCGGTCGCTCACCGAAGCCGACCTCGCGCGGATCGTGACAATTCAGATCGAACGCCTGCAAACTCGGCTGGCCGAACGGCGGATCGGTCTCGACGTCACCGATGCCGCGCTGGAGGCGTTGGCGCACGAGGGCTACGACCCGGCGTTCGGGGCGCGCCCGCTGAAACGTGTGATCCAACGGGAAATCGGCGACCGGGCGGCGGTGCTGATCCTCGAAGGCAAGGTCCACGAAGGTGGGTCGATCGTCGTCGACGTGGCCGGCGACGGGCTCACCGTTTCACCCTCAGACTTTGCACAAACTTGACGCCGACCACAATTAGCGCGAACACAAGTCTGTGCAGACTGCTGGTGTTTCCTTCCGCTCGCCGCCTCCAGGGTTCCCGCCTCCTGGAGGCGGCGACTGGTTTTCGGGCCGGTTACGCCGCTGGCGATCGACCGCTAGATGCGGGGCCGATCAGGCCCGCACCAGCCGATAGCGGACGCGGAGTGGCCGTGGCGCGGCGATGTCGACGCTGCCCCCGTCGACCTGCGCCAGGCGTCGGGCCAGGGGGAGTCCGCGGCCGTGTCGCGCTCGACGGATCGTTGGGTCCCTCGAACACGGACTTGACAGCCGCGTCACTGAGCCCTGGACCTTGATCGATCACGGTCACCGACGTGTCCTCGACGAGCAGCGTGACCGATCCCCGGCCGTGCCGCAGTGCGTTGTCGATCAGGATGTCGATCACCTGGCCGGCGAGGCCCTTGGTGCCCACGACGCGCGATGTCTCCATCGTGATGACGGCGATCGAGCGCCGCGCCTCGGCGAACCGCGGGCTCCATTCGGCGACATGGTCGTCGACGACGGTGACGAGATCGAACGTCGTCCGTTCCCGTGTCGTGCTGTCGCGCGTCGCGGCCAGCAGTTCGTCGATCGTCGTGTTGAGCTGCTCGGTCTGCGAGAGCCCGGCCAACGCCTCGTCGACGACTTCGGGGTTGGGGTGCCGGGCGAGGATCTCGAACCGCATCGAGATGCCCGTGAGCCCGCTGCGTAGCTGGTGCGTGGCATCGGCCGTGAAGTGACGCTCGGTCGCGAGCATGCGGTCGACCCGGGCGCCGCTGACGCGGAGCGCGTTCGTGATCCGGTCGATCTCGGGGATCTGGGTGGTCGGCAACTTCGACGAGCTGAAGTCACCGTCGCCGAAGCGCGCCGCCGTCGCGGCGACACGTTCGAGCGGGCGGGCCAGCTGGCGGGCCTGGACCGCCGCCAGCCCGGCCGCGGCGAGGACGGCGCCGGCGGCGAGCGCCAGCAGGATGTACGTCTGCTCGCGGAAACGGTCGTCGAGCGGGGCGCTGTCGGCGACGAGCTCGATCTGGGTGCCGCCCGGTCCGGACCGCACGACCGAGATCGGATCGACGATGTCTTCCGGGATGGTGGACACCAGCAGCCCGCCGTCGACGGAGATGATCCGCAGTCCGTCACCGGGCGCGAGCAAGGACTCGAGCCGCGCGACGTCCGGATCCCGTCCCGCCTCGAAGTCATCGGCGAGCGAACTGGAGATGGCGACGAGCTGTTCCTCCATCCGACCCCGCAGCTCGTTCTCCGCCGAGCGGTACACGACGATGCCGACCGGGATCGCGAGCGCGGTGAGCACGACCAGGACGATCGCGATCGTCGAGACAACGAGGCGACGCCGCACGGTCGCTGCCCGATCAGCCCTGGAAGCGGAAGCCGACCCCGCGGATCGTCACCACGATCGACGGTGGGTCGGAGTCGTCACCGATCTTCTTGCGGAGCGTCGACACGTGCGTGTCGAGCGTTCGGGTCGAACCCCACCAGTGCTCGTCCCACACCTGGTTCATGATCTGCTCGCGGGTGAACGTGACCCCGGGGCGGCTCATCAACAGGGCGAGCAGGTCGAACTCCTTCGAGGTCAGCTCGATCTCGCGGTCGTCGATGAACGTGCGCCGGGCGTCGCGATCGACACGCAGGCCGGCACCTTCGAGCATGGGGGTTGCCCGCGTCGCCTGTTCGACGACGCGGAGCCGGGCGCGCACGCGGGCGATCAACTCGGCGAGGCGGAACGGCTTGGCGATGTAGTCGTCGGCCCCGGCACCCAACCCGACGATCACGTCCATCTCCTCGGCGTGCGCCGTCAGCATCACGATCGGGAGGTCGGGGATATCGGCACGCAACTTGCGGCACACGTCGAGCCCGTCGATGTCGGGCAGCGTCAGGTCGAGCAGCACGAGATCTGGTCGGTCCCGTTCGACGGCTGCAAGGGCGTCCTTGCCGCCATCGACGTGGGTGACCGTGAAGCCTTCCGAGACCAGCACGCGCACGAGCGGCTCGCTGATGCGTTCGTCGTCTTCGACCAGCAGAATCAACGTCACGACAGGAGCGTACGCGCCGCGTCACCCGCGCCGTCGGAGTGCGGCCGCGTGAGCGGGAAAACCTTCGTGGTCGGCGAGGGCGATTATCGACGGCGTCATGCGGGCGAGTGCCGTGGCGTCGGCCCTGGCGACGGCGGTGCGCTTCAAGAAGGCGTTGGCCGTGATGCCCGACGACACGTGCGCGAACCCGCTCGTCGGCAACGACGCCGGACAGCCGATCACGAAGTTGGCGGCGCTGAACGGGCGTGTGCTGGCCGACGAGGATCTCGCCGGCGTTGTGCAGCGCGTCGACGACGCCGTCGACATGGTCGTCGTCGACGGCGACCTGCAGATGCTCCGGCGCGTACCGGTTGGCGATCGCCGCGGCCTCCTCGAGCGACTCGACGACCACGCACCCGCCGTTGACACCGAGCGCCGCTCGGGCTGCCGTGGCGCGTACGTCGGGCAGGTCGGCGAGCCGCGCTTCGAGCTCGGCGTCGGTCGCGTCCGCGAGCTGCGTCGACGTCGTGAGGAGCACGACCGACGAATCGGTTCCGTGCTCGGCTTCGATGAGCAGATCGGCGGCCAGCCGGGCTGGGTCGGCCGTGCCGTCGGCGATGACGAGACTCTCGGTGGGGCCGAGCAGCATCATCGTCGAGACGCCGTGGCGTTGCATCTCGACCTGGGCGATGGTGACCGCCGGGGAGCCGGGGCCGACGACCTTGCGGACCTTGGGGATCGACTCGGTGCCGAACCCGAGGGCGGCGATGCCGGCCGGTCCGTTGACGCGGAACACGTCGCGCAGGCCGAGCTTGCGGCACACGACGAGCACCGCCGGATCGACGTCGCCACCACGACCGGGAACCGGCGGCACGACGAGCGCCAGTTCCGGTACACCGGCGACGACCGCCGGCACCGCCAGTTGATAGGCGACGCTCGGGTAGCTGGCCTTGCCGGACGGGGTGAACAGTCCTGCCGACGACACCGGCGTGATCTTCTCCCCCACGGTCAGCCCGGGTTCCGACTCGAAGTTCCAGTCGGTGGTGCGCGCCAGTTGCTGCTCGTTGAACGCCCGGAGATGGGTGATGGCGTCGTCGATCGCGGCATCGACCGCCGGATCGACCGCGGCCTGGTCGAGCTCGTCGTCGGTGATGCGGAGCCCATCGGGATCGACCACGACCCCGTCGTGGCGTGCCAGCGCATCGCACACCGCCGCGTCGCCGCGCTCGCGGACGTCGTCGATCAGCTCACCGATCGAGGCGCGCAGTGCGGGGTCGAAGATGTCGTCGAGCCCTCTGGCGCACAGGCGGTCGCGCGCGTCCGCGGACATGTCGGCCCACCGTTGGCGACGCATCACCGTCATCGAAGGGCACGGTAGCGGCGGTGCGGGACAGTACCGTTGCGGAAATGCCCGTCACCGTCGTCGTCGGCGCCCAGTGGGGTGACGAGGGCAAGGCGAAGATCATCGACCTGCTCGCCAAGGAGCACACGTACGTGGTGCGTTACCAAGGCGGCCACAACGCCGGGCACACCGTCGTCGTCGGCGACCAGAAGTACGCCCTGCAGCTCGTGCCGAGCGGCGTGCTGTACGACCACGTGGTTCCCGTCATCGCCAACGGTGTCGTGGTCGATCTGCCGACGTTGTTCCACGAGATCGACGTGCTCGAGTCGCGGGGCATCCCGTGCGGCGATCTCCGCGTGTCGAGCCATGCCCACCTGATCTTCCCGTGGCACCAGGCCCACGACGCGATCGCCGAGGCGATGCGCGGCGACGACAAGATCGGCACCACCCTGAAAGGGATCGGTCCGGCGTACGCCGACAAGGCCCGGCGGGTGGGCATCCGCGCCGGCGAGGTGCTCGACCTGGATTCGTTCACGAGCGCCGTCCGCGCGCGTGCGGTTGCCGAGAACACGCTGATCGAGCAGGCCGGTGGCGAAGCGATCGATGTCGACGACGTCGTCGCCCGGTTCCGCGCCTTCGGAACCCGGCTGCAGCCGTACGTGTGCGACACCGTCGGTTTGTTGCACGATGCGCTGGCCGCCGGGGTGCAGATCCTGCTCGAAGGCGCGCAAGCGACGTTCCTCGACCTCGATCACGGCACGTATCCCTACGTCACGTCGTCGAACCCGACGGCGGGCGGCGCGTGCGCAGGTACGGGGCTCGGACCGCGCGACATCGATCGCATCGTCGGCATCTCCAAGGCGTACACGACGCGTGTCGGTGCCGGTCCGTTCCCGACCGAGCTCACCGATGACGACGGCGACACGCTCGTCGAAGTCGGCCGCGAGTTCGGCACCGTGACGGGGCGCCGGCGCCGGGCGGGCTGGCTCGACTGCGTCATGCTGCGCCAGGCGATCCGCCTCAACAGCCTCACCGAGCTGGCGCTCACCAAGCTCGACGTGCTCGACGGGTTCGACACCGTGAAGGTCTGCACCGGGTACCGCCTCGATGGCGAGTTGCTCGCCACGTATCCCGATCGCGCCGACCTGCTGGCGAGAGTCGAGCCCGTGTACGAGACGATGCCGGGATGGCGAACCGACGTGTCCGAGGCCCGTCGGCCGGATGCCCTGCCGGCGCCCGCCCGCGCCTTCATCGAGCTGGTCGAGAAGCAGGTCCACATCCCCGTCAAGGTGATCGGTGTCGGCGCCGAACGCGACGACTACCTGTTGTGGACGGCGTGACGGGCGGATCCGTTGCCGTACCCCGCGCCCGGCATGATCGCGGCGTGACGACGCCATGATCCCGCGGTACTGCACACCGGAGATGACCGCCGTGTGGTCGGACGTCGCCAAGTTCCAACGGTGGCTCGAGGTCGAGCTCCTGGCGACCGAGGCGCACGCCGCGATCGGTGTCGTGCCGACCGCCGATGCCCGGGCGTGTCGCGAGCGGGCACCAGTCGTCGACGAGTCGTTCGTCGAGGCGGTCCTCGAGCGCGAGGCGGTCACCGACCACGACGTGGCGGCCTTCGTCGACGTGGTTCAGGACGCGATCGGCGGGCCGGAGGCGTCGTGGATCCACTACGGGCTGACGTCGACCGACGTCGTCGACACGGCGCTGTGCTGGGCGATGCGCGATGCGGTCGACGAGTTGATCGCGGCCGCGACGGACCTGCTGCGCACGCTCGTCGATCTCGCCCGTGCCCACCGCGACACGGTGATGATCGGGCGGACCCACGGCATCCATGCCGAGCCGACGACGTTCGGCGCCAAGGCCGCGCTGTGGGCGCTCCAGGTCGACCGCGATCGGGCCCGGCTGACGTCCGCCCGGGCGGCGGTGTCGGTGATGAAGCTGAGTGGCGCGGTGGGGACCTACTCGAACGTCCCGCCCGACGTCGAGTCGCACGTCGGACGGGCGTTGGGGCTGACCCCGGTCCCCGCCACGCAAGTCGTCGCCCGCGACCGTCACGCCGAGTTCCTGTGGGCATGCACGGCGATGGGCACGACCTGCGAGGCGGTGGCGGTGGAGCTCCGGCACCTGCAACGCACGGAGGTGAGCGAGGTCCGCGAGGGGTTCAAGCCCGGCCAGAAGGGGTCGTCGGCGATGCCCCACAAGCGCAATCCGATCTCGGCCGAGACGATTTCGGGTCTCTCCCGGGTGCTCAGAGGGAATCTGCAGGCTGGGCTGCAAGACGTCGCCTTGTGGCATGAGCGAGACATCTCACACTCGTCCGTCGAACGTGTCGTTCTGCCCGATTCGTCGCAGCTTGCGCACTACGTAACACGCCGTCTCACGCGACTGTTGTCAGGGCTCGAGATCATGCCGGAGCAAATGTTGCGCAACCTTTGGTCGAGCTACGGGCTCGTGTTCAGTCAGCCGGTTCTCCTCGCACTCGTGCGCTCCGGGAAGACCCGCGATGAGGCGTATCGCATCGTGCAGCGCAATGCCATGAAGGCATGGGACGAACAAATGGATTTTCGGACGTTGCTCGAAGACGATCCCGACGTATCGGTCGATTCGCTCGACGAGGCGTTCGACCTTTCTCGATCGCTGCGCAACCTCGGCCCGGTCTTCGCCGCCCTCGACGACCTCACGCTCTGACGTCCACAACGCGAACTGTCTGCTCCAGATCGCGGATATCCGCGATCTGGAGCAGACAGGACGGGGCTTTTGAAACTTGGTGCTGACCAGCGGGTCAGTCAGTAAATGTCAGGACGAGCGGGAGATCCCGGCCCGCTTCAGCACGCCGGCCTCGACGCCGACCTCGCGCCACGAGGAGTACGAGATCCCCTGGCGCTCGCTGTATCCCTTGGCGACCGAGACGAACGCGTCCTCGAGTGTCGACGTGTCGACGCTGGACTCCATGGAGGCCAACTCGTCGGTCAGGTTCCGGCGTTCCTGGACGAGTTTCAACTCGCTCAAGGGATCGGCGTCAACAAGTGCCTCGTCGATCGCGGCGAGGCGCTTGTTGATCGAATCCGCCGTCCGCTTGCGGCCCCGCTTGGGCTTGGACGAACGCAACGCTTCCAGATAATCCCGAACGGCTCGACCTTCCGTGCGCCCCTGCGCGAGAGCAGCCTTGTGTTCTTTGGTCATGGGTCCTTTGGGACCTCGCTTTTTCGCAGCCATAACCCAAGTCTACGCCCACGTCCCGATGTTTTCTAATGCGCTGATCGGCTCGGCTCATTTGCGAATGTCAGCTGACGATGGGCCACTCCCATCACATCAGTCGCATCACAGCAGGCCGATCAGATGAGACCGTCACATCAGTCGCGGTGCGACCTCCGTTGCCAGAACATCGAGGTGCTCCAGGTCGGCGAGGTCGAGGATCTGAAGGTAGATCCGGTCGACACCGGCATCGATCCAACGACGCAACGTCGCCGCCGTCTCGTCGATCGTCCCGGCGGCACCATTGCGGCGAAGCTCGTCCGGCTCGCGCCCGATCGCCGCGGCCCGTCGCACGACACCGGCCTCGTCGACCGCCGCGCACACCACCACTGCCGTCGACCACACCATCGTCGCCGGATCGCGATCGATCTTCTCGCAGGCGGCGATCACGCGGTCGCGTTGCTCCGTGAACGCCTCGACGGGCGCGAACGCGAAGTTGAACTCCGATGCGTACCGCGCGGCCAACGCCGGTGTCCGCTGCGGTCCCTTGCCCCCCACGATGATCGGCGGACCGCCCTCCTGGACCGGTTTCGGAAGCGCGGGCGAGTCGACGACGACGTAGTGGTCGCCGTCGAAGGAGAACGTCTCGCCGGCAGGCGTGCTCCACAAACCCGTGATGATCGCCAGTTGCTCCTCGAGCCGGTCGAACCGCGTGCCGACAGCGGGGAACGGGACGCCGTAGGCGGTGTGCTCGGCGTCGAACCAGCCCGCGCCGAGCCCCAGCTCGACTCGGCCGCCGGACATCTCGTCGACGCCGGCCACCGTGATGGCGAGCGGTCCCGGCAGCCGGAACGTCGCTGACGTGACGAGCGTGCCGAGGCGGATGCTCGACGTGTCCCTGGCGAGCCCGGCCAGCGTGGTCCACGCGTCGCTCGGTCCGGGGAGGCCGGTGACGTTGCCCATCTTGAGGTAGTGGTCACTGCGGAAAAAGGCGCCGAAACCGAGCCGTTCCGCGGTCGCCGCGACGCCGAGGATGTCGCCGTACGACGCGCCCTGTTGTGGCTCGATGAAGATGCGCAAGTCGGAGAGGTCCATCGGGCCAGCGTATGGCCAATGCGTCATCTGCCTGCAACGCCGCGAGCTGGGTCGTTACGATCGGTCGCCATGCATCGATCCTCCTCTCGATTTGTCGCGGCCGGGGCGGCGGCGCTGATCCTGCTTCCGCTGGCGGTGGTGTTGCCGGCGGTCGACGTGGCGGTGGCGGCGACCCCGGCGACCGTGTCGTGCACCGCGCCGAGCGGTCCAGCGCCTTCGACGGGGGTCGTCGGTGGGTTCCACGGCGTGAGCCCGGCGCGATTGGTCGACACCCGCGACGCGGTGCCGGTTCCTGCCGGCTGCTGGTTGCGAGTCCCCGTTCCGGCCTCGGTACCGTCCAACGCCCAGGCACTCGCCCTCACGGTGACATCGGATCGGGCGTCGGCGCCGGGCTTCCTCACGGTGCACGGATGCGGCTCCGGCTTGCCGGAGCTGTCGAACGTCAACGTCCGTCCAGAGGGCCCGACCGCCAACCTGACCGTCGTCGCCGTCGACTCGACACGCCACACGTGCATCTTCAGCGATCGTGGCACCGATCTCATCGTCGACCTCGTCGGATGGTTCGGTCCCGGGGGATCACCGTTCCAGGAGTTCGCACCGCGACGAGCCGTCGACACTCGGAACCCGGCGCTGCGTCCGCCCGGCGTCACCGGCGCACCATCGGTCGGCCAGTTCGTCGAGATCCCTCGCGACATGCTCGGTGTCCCCGCCGAGGCCGATGCCGTGGTCGTGAACCTGACCGTCACCCAGGCGACGGGGTACGGGTACCTGACCGCCTTCCCGTGCGGCGACGACCCGCCCAACACGTCGAACGTCAACTACAACGCGGGGGTCGACCGGGCCAACACCTCGATCATGGCGCTCGGCCCACAGGGTTCACTGTGCGTGCGGCTCTCGGAGTCGAGCGCCCACGTCGTCGTCGACGTCAACGGCTGGTTCGGCGGTACGACCGGAATCCACTACGGGGCACGCACGCAACGCATCGCCGATTCGCGCAACGGGCTCGGCGGTTGGTCCGGCACGTTCGCGCCCGGCGAGACCCGGATCCTCACCCCGGAGGCCCACTTGCCGGCGGGCAGCCAGGTCGCCGTGCTCGGCGTCGTCTCGACGGTGTCGAGCACTGCCGGATTCATCACCGTGCAGCCGTGCGGAGGCCAGGCCGAGGTCTCGAACCTCAACTTCGTCGCTGGGGTCGACATCGCCAACCTGGCCGTCGTGCCGCTCGCCGACGACGGCACGATCTGCGTCACCTCGTCGGCCCGCACCCACATCGTCGTCGATGTCTTCGGCGGCTTCGGATCCGGCGGCCTCGCACGTGAGCTCTCGATCGGTGGGGCGACGATGTTCCCCGAGTTCTCGCCGGCGCAGCACGACTACATCGCCTACTGCCAGAGCGCGACCGGCAACCAGTTGACGGTCCACGCGCGCGGCATGCCACGCACGCAGGTCACGGTGGGCTCGACGGTCGGAACGACGGTGGTCGACACCACGGTCCAGATCGACGCCGACGACGCCATCGTCGTGCGCATCACCCCGACCGCTGGTGGTACGACCGATGAGTACTGGATCCGCTGCGTTCCCCCGGACTTCCCGACGATCACCGTCACCGGTGATGACACCGCGGCACCGGGCTGGTACCTGCTGGCGAACAACGCCGAGGCGACGAACGGGAAGTTCGGGATGATCCTCGACTCGGCGGGTGTTCCCGTTTGGTACAGGCGTGGCACTCCGGGCCGGGAACCACGTGACCTCAAACGACTGGCAGACGGATCGTTGGCGTGGTTCCAGACGTTCGGGCCGGGCTTCGGGAACGATCCGACGAACGGCTTCGAGAACTTCGAGCTCGACGGCACGTTGATCGACCTGATCCAGACCGTCGGCGCGCCGACCAACCACCACGAGATGGTGCAACTGCCCAACGGCAACTTCCTGCTCACCGCCATGCTCGTGCTTCCTCCCCCCGCCGACGTGCTGCAGTGCCGGCGGCAGGAGGCGCTCGGCGTGTTCCCGGTCGAAAACTCCGAACACGTGCTGAGGGCGATCGTGCAGGAGGTCACACCCGCAGGAGCACTGGTCCGTGACTGGGACTCGGCGGGCGAGTTCGACACGGTGACGGAGACGACTGTCCCGATCTGCTTCCGGATCGGCACGACCGACTACCTCAGCTCGTTCCATCCCAACGCCGTCGACCTCAAGCCGAACGGGCCCGGCACCGCCGACGATCAACTCCTGGTGTCGGCTCGCCATGCGGATGCGATCTACGCCATCAACTTCGACGCCGAGACCGTCGCGTGGAAGCTGGGCGGCACGACGACGCCGGAGTCGCTGACGATCGTCGGCGATCCGCTCGGCGGTCCGAAGCGCCAGCACGACATCCGCCTGCTGCCCAACGGCCACATCTCGATGTACGACAACCGTACGCAGTTCACCAATGCGGCTCCGCCGTTCGCGACGACGAGCGGGCCGGCTCGCTACGTCGAGTACGCCATCGACGAGGGCGCCCGCACGGCCACGTTGGTGCGTGAGATCCGCCGTTCCGACGGATCGTTCTCCGGCGCGACCGGCAGTGGTCGCCTGCAGCCCGACGGCGCGGTCGTCATCAACTGGGGTTCCGTTCCGGGGCCCGTGTTCACCGAGTACGACGCCGACAATCAACCGATCTTCGAGGTCGACATGCCGGGCATCAACTCGAGCTACCGCACGGTGAAGGAGCCGGTGAGCGCGTTCGACATCGACGAGCTGCGTCTGACGGCGGGCGGGTGAACGCCGGGTCGATCGGCGCCCTCCCGGAGTTGCCGGTCGCACTCGACGCGCTGCGCGCCCACGTGCTCGCGCATTGCGTCAAGCGCGGCGACTTCACGTTGAAGTCGGGCGCCAAGAGCTCGTGGTTCCTCGACACCAAGCAGACTGCCTGCCGGCCGGACGGCATCGTGCTGGTCGCCGACGCGCTCCTCGAGATCATTCCGGCCGACGCGACAGCGATCGGGGGGTTGACGATGGGCGCCGACCCGATGGCGTTCGGCGTCGCCGCGATCCGCGGCAACCCGCGGCCGGTCGTTGCGCAGCTTCAGCGTCCGCAAGGAGGCCAAGGACCACGGCGTGACGGGCCGCATCGCGGGCGCCCTCGAACCCGGCGACCATGTCGTCGTGACCGAGGACACGACGACCCGGGGCACCTCGCTGATGGAGGCGGTCGAAGTGGTGCGGGCCTTCGGCGCCGAGGTGGTTCTCGTCACGGTGATCGTCGACCGGGGCGGGACGTGCGCGGCGATGTGCGCCGAAGCGGGCGTGTCCTATCGTCCCCTGCTCACCGCCCCCGACCTCGGCTTCGACTACGGCACCTGAGTCTCTCGCTCCGGCCCTGCCGCGCCGGCGTCCGCCGGCGTGGTGCGGGGAGAGGGAGCAAATCCTCCCGCCGTCCCGGGCCCCGGCGTGGACCCGGCGGTGGTCGACGACCCGTCGGCCAGGCGCTGGACCTCGGCCCGCAGGTCGTCGATCGACCCCCGCAGCTCGACCCGGTCGGTGCGCAGGCTGTGGGCGACGATCAACGCCGCCCCGAGCACGACGAGGCCCAGCCCGGCGATGCCACCGGAGATCACGTACGGGATCTGCGCCGGCTCGCGGTCGTGCGACGCCGCTCCGTTCCATCCCAGGAAGATGAGGAAGAAGCCGGCGACGCAGTAGGCGATGCCGAGCAGGCCGCCGAGCTTGGGCCATCCGTTGTTCATGGTGTCCTCCGGTGCAGGTGGGTCAGAAGTGGGGTGGAGCGACGTTGATCGCCGTCCAAGAAGTCAAAGTGCGTCGGTTCATTTGGCGGTGTGTGAGCGGGATCATTCGCCGTCGCCGCCGAGGTAGGTCTCGCGGAGGTTGGCGTTGCGGATCTCGGCGCCGACGCCGGAGAAGATCAGCGTCCCCTTCTCCATGATCAGTGCGCGGTCGGCGTACGGGAGCACGCCGACGTTCTGCTCGACGATGATCACTGTCACGCCGTCGTCGTTGATCCGCTTGACGACCTGGAACACGGTCTTGGCGAGCGCCGGGCTGAGGCCGAGCGACGCCTCGTCGATCAGCAGCAGACGGGGTTTCGACATCAGTGCCCGGCCGATCGCGAGCATCTGCTGCTCGCCGCCGGACAGCGTGCCGGCGGCCTGGTCGACGCGTTCGAGGAGCCGCGGGAAGTACTCGAACACGAGCTGGCGCCGTTGCTCGACCTCTCCGTGGTTGCGCCGCCGCGACCAGGCGCCGAGGCGGAGGTTGTTCGCGACGCTGAGCGCAGGGAACACCCGCCGACCCTCGGGCACGAGGGCGATACCTTCGCCGACGAGCTGGGTCGGGGACCGGCCGGCGACGTCGGTGCCATCGAAGCGGATCGCCCCCGAGTCCGGCTTCAGCAGGCCGGCGATGGTGGCGACGGTGGTGGTCTTGCCGGCCCCGTTGAGCCCGAAGAGCACCGCTGTCTCCCCCTCTTCGACCTCGAAGCTGATGCCCATCAGCACCGGGAACCCGTAGCCAACACGCAGTCCGTCGACTTCCAGCAGCGCCATCAGTCGGTCTCCACGAGGGAGTCGAGCTGATGCTCGAGCTCGACCGCGATCGGGTCGGGATCGTCGCCCAGGTAGGCGGCGATGACCTGCGGGTGGTTGCGCACGTCGTGGGGCAGCCCGTGCGTCAAGAGCTGGCCGAAGTCGAGGCAGTAGACGTAGTCGCAGACCCGCATCACGAGCGGAACGTGGTGCTCGATCATGACGATCGACAGCCCGAACCGCCGGCGCAGTTCGAGCAGGTTGTCACCGAGCTGGTGGGCCTCTTCCGGGCCCATGCCCGACGACGGTTCGTCGAGCAGCAGCACATCTGGATCGGTGGCGAGGGCGGTGGCGATCTCGATCCGCTTGAGCGTGCCGTACGGCAGCCCGGCGACCTGCTGGTCGAGGAAGTCGGAGAGCCCGAGCGCTTCGGCGAGCAGGTCGGCTCTTGCGCTCAATCGGCGTTCGCTGCCCACCGACGCGCGGCTGCCGAGCATGCCCGACACCGTGCCGTACCCGGCTTGGAGGTACTGGGCGGTGATGAGGTTCTCGCGCACGGTCGCGCCCTTCACCAGACCCACGTTCTGGAACGTGCGCCCGAGACCGAGCGCCGCCCGCTGGTGCACTGGGAGGTAGGTGATCTCCTCGCTCCGATAGATGATGCGGCCGCGGTCCGGCGTGTAGAAGCCGGTGATCATGTTGAACAGCGTCGTCTTGCCGGCGCCGTTGGGACCGATCACACCGACGATCTCGTACTCGTCGACGGCGACGCTCACGTCCAAATTGGCCTGGACGCCGCCGAAGCGGATGGATAGTTCGTGTGCCTCAAGCACGGACATCGGTGATCTGCACCTCCTTCAGCCCTCGGTCGTGGGGGTCGAAGCGGTGCCCGGTCATCCACCGCTGGATCGGTCGGATCTGCTGTCCGATCCCGCCCGGGAACTGGATCACGTTGATCAACAGGAGCAGTGGCCCGATGATCAGCGTGGCGTACGCCGGGGTCAGGTCGACCGGACCGGGGACCTTGGCGAGCAGGTCCTCGAACCCGGGGATCTTCTCGATCAGGTACGGCAGCAGGGCGAAGAACGCCCCACCGATCACGAGTCCGGCACGCGACCGGAGCCCGCCGACGACGGTCATCGTGACGAAGAACAGCGAGAGGCCGAAGTTCCAGGCGCTGGCCGACACGGACTCGTCGCCGTGGGCGATGAGCGCCCCGGCGAGGCCGGCGATGGCGCCCGACACGACGAACGCGAACAGCGTCGCCAGTCGCACGTTGATGCCGAACGTCGACGCGACGCGGGGGTTCTCCCGTAGCGCCAGCAACGCCCGCCCGCCTTTGCTGCGCATCATCCGCCAGTCGACGTAGAGCACGACGGCGAGGAAGCCGAGGCAGAGGTAGTAGTACCGCCATTCGGTGTCGAACCAGTCCGGTTTCGGCGCGCTCTGGCCGGCACCGCCGCCGGTGAACTCCTGGATCTCGAAGATGTTCTGTTCGGCAACGAGGCCGTACGACAGTGTGATCAGGGCGAAGTAGAGGCCACGGATGCGCAGCGACACGCCGCCGAGCACGAGCGCCTGGGCGCCGCCGATCGCGGTGGCGGCGAGGACGCCGACCCAGAACGACTGCCCCTGGGCGGTGACGAGATAGGCCGAGGTGAACGCACCGATCCCGACGAACGCAGCATGGCCGAGGGAGATCTGCCCGACGTAGCCGAGGAGGACGTTCAGCGAGAGGGCGACGATCGCGTAGCAAGCAGCGATGGCGTACAGGCGAAGATCGGTGCCCGGCCGGCTCAACGGCAAGATGAGCACGAGGTAGGCGACCGCCGCCCACAGGACGCCGCGGGCCAGCCATCCCGCGGCCGATGGCCGAAACCGTGCCGAGGTGGCCGCTGTGGCGACGGCGGGCTCGGCCGCGCTGCCGATCGGCGTGACGACTCCCATCAGGCGGACTTCCCGAGCAGGCCCTGCGGGCGGATGACGAGCACACCCAGCAGGACGAGAAACACGATCAGGGTTGACGGCGTGCCTGGTATCTCGAGGGCGCCGCCGTCCTGGAAGATGTCGGCGCTTGTGGCGACCGACTGGATGATGCCCACGAGGACGCCGCCGAGGAACGCCCCGGGCAGGCTGGTCATGCCGCCGAGCACCGCCGCCGTGAACGCCGGGATGAGGTAGGCCGACGTCATGATCCCGGGGGTGAACGACAGGTTTTCGGGGACGGCGATCACCGCCGCCAGACCCCCGAGGAGCGCGGCGAGCACCCATGTGAACGTCGATAGGCGACGCACGCTGATGCCGACCAACTCGGTCGCCGTCGGTTCCTGGCTGGCGCCGATGATGGCCAGGCCCAGGTTGGTGCGGGTGAAGAAGAGACCGAGCAACACGGCGAGCACCGCCAGCGTCCCGATCAACAACAACCGCTGATCGGAGATGTCCACGTCGAAGATGGTGACGCGATCGGTTCTCGGGAGCGCCTTGGCGATCGGCCGGCCCTGGTTGTCGAAGAGCCACTGCTGGATCGCGATCGCGAGCAGCGCGACGCCAGCGGTGGCGACGAGGAGGGTCACGCGCGGGGCCTCGAACAGCGGCCGGATGATGACCCGTTCCGTCAGGAAGCCGAGCAGCATCGCCGCCAGCAGACCACCGATCACGGCGAAGCCGTACGGGATGTCGTTGGAGTGCAGCAGGTACAGGGTGCACAAGGCGACGGTGCCGAACTCACCTTGGGCGAAGTTGAAGACACCGCTCGACTTGTAGATCAGGACGAGCCCCATGGCGACCATTCCGTACGCCGAGCCGGTGACCGTGCCGATGACGATCGCCTGCTTCTCCCCGGCGATGACCAGCACCACGATCAGGACCGCGGCGAGCGCGAGACCGATCAGCAGCCCGGCGCGTTTCTCCAGCCGCTCGCGCACCGCTCAGCCCACGGAGACGAACTGCTCGGCCGTCGTGAACTGCTTCGGCTCCAACGTGCAATCGGCGTCGAGCAGGTGGGCACCGGTGCCGCCGAAGTGGTCGTCGACCGTGAACTCCACGGGCGCGTAGATGGCGTTGTCGAACGACGGTGTGGTCACGAGCGTGTTCATGAACGCCGCCCGGCCGAGCTCGGGACCGGTGGCCGCGAGCATCAGCCCCAGCGCCTTGTTCAACGACCACAGCTGGAGGCCGATGTCGTCGGCGGCCGCCCCGCCGCCGAACTGCGCGTACGCCGGGTTGAAGTCCGGGTCGAGCTGGTCGATGACGTCGAGGCCGGGCGTCGGCGAGAAGAAGACGCCGGTTTCGACCGCCGGGCAACCGAACGTGGTGACCGCGTTCAGTCCGCTCGTGACGCCGGGTCCGAGCCACATCGGAGTGAAGCCCTGGTTGAGGCCCTGGTTGGCGAGGCCGATGAACACGACCGGCGAGCTGAGCAGGATCACCGCTTCGACGCCGCTGTTCTTCAGCTCCTGCACCACCGACAGCTGTTCCGGCTCGGCCGCCGACTTGTTGATGCGGGTCTCGTAGGCGATCGTGATCCCGGCCCCGTCAGCCGCCGCCTTGATCGCCTCGAGGGCGTCGTCGAACGATGGGGTATCGGAGACGACGAGGCCGATCTCGGCGACGCTCTGGGCCTGGAGATGACTGATCATGAGCGGCGCCTGTTCGGCATAGGTGAGCGTCGTCGCGAAGTACGTGTCGAGATCGCTGAGCACGTTCTCGTTGACGCCCGCCGACACGTACGGGATGCCGTTCTCGCTGGCGTACTGCGCGCACGCCGTGATCTGGTCGGCGCCACCACCGCCGACGAGCAGGAAGGCGCCCTCGTCCTCGACCATCTCGCGACACACCTGTACGGCGTTCTGGGGGTTGAACTCGTCGTCACGGAAGACGACCCGCACGGTGCGGCCGAACAAGGTGTCGGGGGCGTTCTCGGCGAGGAACTTCCAGTAGATGTCCTTGCCGACGTCGAAGCTGGTCTGCGGGATCGGTGATGCACCCGTCACGGGGGCGTGGATGCCGATCACGATCTCGTTGTCGGCGACGCCTGCGGTGTCGTCGTCTCCCGGCTCGTAGGGGCCCTCTTCCGCCGGCGGAGCGGTCGCTTCCGGTGCAGCGGTCGGTTCGGTCGAGGGCTCGGACGACTGCGTGGTGTCGGCCGGCGGGGTGGTATCGCCGGCTTCGGTACTGGGTGGTTGGGTCTCGGCGGACGCCTCGGTGTCGACCGGCGCCGCATCCGTGGCTTCGGTCGCGTCGCTCGCGTCCTCCGTGTCCGACCCGGCGACACCCGACTTCTGCCCGCATGCGGCGACGACCGCCAGCGACAACAGCAGGGGGATGAGGCGACGTCCGGCGTTCGTCGGGCGTGGTCGTGAGTGCGTCATTCGGCGTCCTTCCGCGTGATGCTGTCGTCGAGGTAGTGGCTCACGCCCCGCGACGCGTTTCGTGACCGTGGCGGATCGCCGAGCGGTCCGACGCAAAGGGCGGTGACGAAGGCGAGCACCAGCACGAGCGGGATGAGCAGCCACACCGTCCATGACCAGTTCCCTGTCAGGTCGCCCGAGGCGGCCAGTGTGGTGGCGATCGATCGTCCGGTCATGCGTTCGTCGTCCCCTATCACGGTGCGTCGCCGTTCGACAGCGTCTGGCGCCGAACCCTAGATCGCCGGACCGGTCGGGGGAAGGTGTTCTCGAAACCGCGCTGCGCCGGGACTACAGCAAGGCGTCGCTCACCCAGCAGCGAGTGAGGTGCAGCGTCGACGTGATGCGCACGACGCGCTTGGGCTCGTCGACGCCGCGGCCGCACATCGACAGCGCGGCCTTGATGCACGCTTCCTCGTCGGGCAGCACCATCGGCATCCGGGAACGGCGCATCCCCGCCGGGCCGGCCGTGAAGCAGTTGATGTAGGTCTTCTCGAAGTCGATCTGGTTGGCGACCGACGCCGGGATGAAGTCGGCGAACCCGATGCCCAACACGTTGCCGCCGCTGATGTCGGTGATGCCGAGCAGCACGATCGACGCCACGAACGGCGACTCGGCGTCGGCGAGACCCGGTACCCAGAAGCGGCCGGTGACGTTGGGATCGAGCGTGGTGCCGGAGATGTCCTTGCCGCCGCGCTCGATGATGAGCACGTCGATCTCCTTGAACGGCAAGGCCGGTACGAGGGCCCTGGCGTACTCGGTGAGCTCGTGCTCGCGGTCGCCGCCGACCTCGTCGGCCGTCAAGGCGTCGACGCTCACGACGTCGCCGCTGCAGGACTCGATCGACCCGACCCCGCCGAGCAGGCGCCCCGTCGCCTTCAGCGCGGCAACGCCGTCGAGCAGGCGGTCACGCATCTCGATCGGACCACACGAGTGGATCTGGGCCGCCCCCGGTTGCTTGCCGAAGCCGACGACGGCCATCTTCGTGCAGCCCGACTCGATCGGGCCCTTGAAGCACGTATGCGGCTTGATGCGGTTGACGGGGAGGATCCGGTCAGCGCTCAGCGCGTGGTGGTCGAGGTGCACGGTCATCCCGCTCGCCGTCGTGGCGATGATCTCGTTCTCCATGGTGGCCCGGATCTCGGCACCGACCGACTCTTCGGTGATTCCGAGCGAGTGGAGCATCCTCAACTGGCCCTCGGCCGTGGCCCCACCATGGCTCCCCATCGCCGGCACGACGAACGGCTCGGCGCCAAGGTCACGCAGTCCGCCGATGGCGCCGCGCGTGAGTTCGACACGCTTGCTCAGGCCCCGGCTCCCGGCTCCCACCGCGACGGTCATGCCGGGCGTGACGGCGGGGCCGAGCCGTTCGACGACCGCGGCTCGCGCCGCGGCCTCGACGTCGACCACCGGGGCGGGTGACGGCACGTCGAGCTGCACCTCGTGCAACGTCGGGATCGTGATCCGCGGGTCGAATGGCAGGTCGACGCCGCGCTGGACCTGGTCCCATCCCACGGCGTCGAGCCTAAGCGCGACGACGTCAGTCGACCACGAGCAGAGCGAGTCAGTCGACCACGCGGTACGAGGTCACGGCGACGCGGTTGTCGAGGCTGGCTGCCTGTGGTCGGTATGCCACCACCGCTTCGACCGTTGTCGACACGCCATTCAGGGTCGACGTCGACGTGAGCAGAACCCGGGTGTCGACAGTGCTCGTCGCCGGCGCGATCTTGAAACCGCTCGGATACACCCGCAACGTCCAGAGTCGCCCAACGACGATTCCACCGAGAAGCTGCTGAATTGAGTTCACGACTTCGTTATCGAATTCGAATCGCCCGTCGGGCGCCCATACGAGTCCGTGAATGACGATCTCGCCTTCCGGTCGCGTGTGAATGAGCGACGTCGAGCTGCCAGTGGTACTGCCGGTCAGCGCCTGGACACTGACCGAGTATGCACCTTGCGCGCGCTCGAACATCTCAATCGCACCGTTGCTTTCTACGACGAGACGGCTGTGGCGGTCGAAGTAGAACGTCGCACCTCCCAGGACGTCAGCATTCCGCGCGGTCCCGCACGAGCTGGAGTTGGGGATCGTCGCGGCGTACGACGAGCGGCCGACCCAGACCGTCGCGTCGTCCACCGTCCATTCGTCGTTGAAGTCGAGGTGATAGTCGCCGGACTGGAAGTACACCGCCGTCCCCAGAGGAACATCCGGCACCATCGTGTACTTGCCCGGAGAGAAGACCAGGCAGCTGCCGACAAGAACACCGTCAACCCGACCGTCGGCGTCGCTGTCTTGGTCGACGACACCGTCGCCGTTTGTGTCACCAGCAATGTTCGTGGGCAGCGCCGGGACTGGCGGAGCAGAGAACGTTTGGTTCCAGGTGCGGGTTGTGCATTCGGGACCACGCGCGTCGGGTGGGCCGATGACGAGGCGGGTCGGCATGTCGCTGAGTCGCTTCGGGGTCTCGCAGTTCGGCGCGCTCGTGTACCACAGGTCGGCGTCGCCGAGACGGAAGATCGAATCGGAGCCGATTTGGACGGCGTTCGGGTTCGGCAAGAAGACCGGTCCAGTGACGAGCGCCGTGCCGTCCCCGTCGACGCGGATCCGGTCGTTGGGTCCGCCGGCGAGTGGATCGGAGATGATGACCGCCCATCCGGCGACGTCGGCGATGGCGCCGTCGAGACGTTGGCAGGTGACCCTGGTGTCGGTCCCGTTGAGCAGCGACGGCATCGGCGTTCCCCCAGTGGTCGAGCCGTGGAGGCTGACCGAACTGCCGGCGGCCACGTCGGTCGCGCACAACGTCTGGTTCAGGCGCAGCCGGTCGAGGGCGTAGTCGATGCCGCTCTCGGCCGAGGCCAGTCGCCTCGCCTGCCCGTCGACCACTTGGGCGTAGCGGAGATCGGCCGCGACGAAGTTCGCCAGCGCGAGCACGACGAGCGACAACACGATCGAA
Source organism: Ilumatobacteraceae bacterium (assembly GCA_963776935.1). Lineage (GTDB taxonomy): Bacteria > Actinomycetota > Acidimicrobiia > Acidimicrobiales > Ilumatobacteraceae > JALOLG01. The sequence goes on from CAVZOP010000012.1 coordinate 32,728, forward strand.
ACGGCGAGGACGAGGAGCAAGACCGCGCCCTGGTCGCGATCCTGGTTGGGTCGAGAGTCGCCGATCATGGAAGGGTTCACGGTGGTGGGAGCGTCTTCGCGGGGTTGCGAGAACTGGCCTCGACGGCGATCGGGGGACCAGGCGCAGGCGTGGTGCAGTCGGAGCCATTCTTCGTTTGAAGGCACAGCGTCAACACGATTCTGATGCCGACGACCTTGCCACCGCCGTTGATCGGTACCGCTGTGGCGTTGTGCAGCCTTGCGGTGACTGGGGCGCTCGTCGGGTTCGGAAAGACCGAACCGGAGTCGGGTCCCGAGCATGTATATCTGCTGATCCGTTGGCCGTTTCCGTCCGCTTCCAGTTGGTAGCCCGCGACATACGCGGTGCCGTCGAGCGACCAAGACATCTGGACAAGCGTCGGGCTGATGAGATCGCAACTCCAGGCTGGCAACAGTGCTGGCGTCGCGTGTGGCACAAACCGGTTCGGTGGGGTGGAGGCGGCGTCGCGTTGCAGCCTGATGATCAGCCGCTGGTAGGAGTTCGAGTTGTCGACCCGCGCCTCGGTCGACGGGGCGTTGCGGACCACGACCGCGACCACCGCGACCATCACGCTCGCCAGGACGGCGACGAGAAGGACGACGACGATCACCTCCAACAGGGTGAATCCGCGGTCCCGGGTGGCGCCGGGTTCAGCCTCCATCCTTGACCACCTGGATCGTCTTTCCGACATCACCATTCGGACTCAGGATGTAGAGGGTGACAGCTGCGCCGAACGTCGTAGTGACGGATCGGTCGAGCAGACCGGATCCCAGACCGGGGTGCCGTTGGACTTCCGCCAGAAATCGAGGACGGAGATCTGGGCGGTTGCCGCACCCCACCCCGCCGGCCGGGGCGCGGCATTGATCGCCGCTTCATAGCGAAGCCCAGGATCTCGCCGGAGTCGATCCCATCGTCGGGGTCGGGTCCGTCCGGTACCGGGTCCAGGGTCGACGCACGAGTATACGGCGTTCGGTAGAGCGCGTCCTCGACGGTGAGCAGCCAGGCGTGGGCGTTGGTCTGGTCCTCGTCGCGCTGGCTGCTGACGATCGTGGTGCGCAGCGCGGTCAGCGTGCCGCCGACGGCGGTGCCGAGCAGCACGATCGCGACGAGCACCTCGACGAACGACGTGCCCCGGTCACGTCGCCGCCGCGAGACAGGCGCGCAACCGCCGCATCGGTGCTCCATGGGATCCACCACTCCGCCTGCGCCTTTCGAGTCCGCTGACATTGCACGGGGCCCCAACGACCGGTCGGCCTCAGCCGACACTTCGCCCACCCCTCCAACACTAGTGGTGGGCGCCGTTGAGCGCACCTCGCAAATCCACAGCGAGCAGGTGCGCACGCGTGGCGGTTGGGCGACCACATCGGCGGTGACCCGCCGAAGCGGTTCCGCAGTGGCGGCCGGGATCAGCCGGCGTCGGTGACGAGCACCTCGGCGATGGGTATCGGGGATCCGATCTGATGGCCCTGGGCGAAGTCGACGCCGAGGCTGCGCAACTCGTCGATCATGTGCGGGTCGCTGACGAACGGTGCCGCCACCTCGACCCAGTGTTCGTGTGCGGTCTTCGCCAACTCGGCGATCATCTGCCGTTCGCTCGTGCCGTTCACGGCGGCCCTGATGAGCCGGCCGCCGAGCTTGACGCGTGAGATGCCGAGCGTCTCGAGATAGCTGCCGCCCCCCTGGGCGGCGACGTACTCGTCGAGCGCGATCCTCACACCGAGCGCCCGTGCCTCGTCGCTGAACCGCAACGCCTGCGTCACGTCGTCGAGCACACTCTGCTCGGTCAATGCCAGCAGGAGACGTGAGGACACTCCGTCGAACCTCTCGAACTGCTTCGCGAGATCGGCGACGAAGCCGGGATCGCTGAGGCTCGAGGGCGCGATGTTCACCTCGAGCTCGAGGTCCTTCGACGCCGAGAGCAGCTCGAGGGCGCGGTCGATCATCCAATGATCGACCACTGGCCCGAAACCCATTCGCTGCGCGAGCTGGTCGAAGCGCGGCAAGGCGAGGAGCTGACCGCCTGGCATCTCGAGCCGGACGAGCAGCTCGAACCGCCGCAGCGGCTTGGCGGCGCCGAGCGACATCAACGGCTGAGCGAGGGCGACGAAGTGTCGGGCCTGGAGCGCCTCCTCGAGTGCCTCCGACCAGATCCTTGACTCCTCGGTGCCGTCCGACGAGAGCACGACCGGTGCCCGACGTCCGGTTGCACCTGACTCAGCTCTCCCCTCGTCGGACCGAGATGCCCCCTCGGCCCGCTGCAGGAGATCCGAGGGACTGCTGTCGAGGCGCGACACGACGACGGCGCCGATCCGCACGGAGACCGGGCTGTCGCCCATCAGGTCGCTCGTGTCGCCCTCGGCGAGACGACGATCGATGAGTGCCGCGGCATTGGCGACTGCGGCGGCGTCGATGCCGAACGCCGCGACCGCGAACACGTCGGGGCCGATCCGGGCGACATCGGCGTCGGCGGGGAGCGAGGCGCGGATCGTGGCGCCGACGCGGCGCAGCACCTGGTCGGCGACCTTCGGCCCGAGCCGCTCGTTGACGCCCTTGAAGTCGACGATGTCGGCGACGAGCACCGCGATCGGGTGGTCCTCGGAAACGGCGTGCGAGAAGACGTGATCCTCGAGCATCGAGATCAGACGGTCGCGGGTCAGCAGACCCGTCAGCGGGTCGACCGACTGGTCGAGGATGTCGCGTCGACGGTCGGCGGTGTTGTCGACCGCCTGGCCGAGCAACGCCGGGCCCTCGTCGGTGTCGATCCGCGTGACGTGGGCGCGCCACCAGCGGATCTCGCCGTCGGGACGCACGATGCGGTGGTCGACGGCGACTGCCGAGCGGCTCGTCGCCCTGGCCACGAACTGCTTCACCCGGAGCTGCTCCTCGGGGTGGATGAACTCTTCGACCGACATCCCGGCGACCTGCGCCACCGGCCGGGACAGGAGCCGTCCCATCGCCGGGTTGGCGCGCCTGACGACACCATCGAGGCCGAAGATCATCAGCCCGATCGGTGACGAATCGAACGTGGCCTGGAAGAGGTTGACGCTGCGCTCGAGCTCGATCCGCGACTGTGCCAACTCCGTCATGTCGACGACTTGGACCATCGAACACTGGTCCGACCCCGGCCACTCGATGGCGCAGATCTGGGTCAGGCCGTAGCGGACCTCACCGTCGGGACGTCGGTACTCGAACGACGCCGCATTCGTACCGTTGCGGTCCGGAGACGTGAGGGCGATGAACAGGTGCATCGAGATGCCCAGTTCGGCGAGCGCGAACCGATCGACCGCCAGGATCTCGGCGACGGGCCGGCCGATGAGCGTGGCGAACGCGAGGTTGACCGCGAGGAGGCTTCCATCCGGATCGACGATGAGGCTGCCGACCGGCGAACGCTCGAACGTGGTGAGGAATCGACGCTGCGACGCCTGCTGCGATGTGGCCCCCTCGAAGATGTCGGTGATGTCGTTGAAGATCGTCGTGGCACCGCTGAGGACGCCGTCGTCATCATGGGTGGGGTAGGCGTTGACGCGGAGCCAGACGAATGTGCCGTCGGGCTGGCGGATCCCCATCGTCTCGTCGTGCACGTGGATCCCCTGATACAGCGAGACCTGCGCCGGCTGGGTCTCGATCGGCCAGGGTGATCCGTCGGCATGCACCGCGTTCCACAACGGGTTGGTCGAAGCCTCCCCGAGGGCATCGTCGGCGATGCGCAGGATCGTCGGCGCGGCCTCGTTCCACCGGGCGATGCGACCCGTCACGTCATGGGTCAGCACGCCGTCCGTGAGCACGTGCAGCACGAACCCGGCGGGATTCGAAACGGGAAGGTCGGGGATCGCGCGCATCGTCTGCTCGTCGGCGGACGTGGCACCCGACTTGATCTTATTGGACGGATTACTTGCCGGATGGCGGACATACGGTCGTTATCACGCGTGCGGCACGTCCGACGGGCTCGTGTCACGCGCGACAACGGTCAGCGGTCAGCTCGACCCGTCGGCGAAAGGAGTCGGTAGCCGAGCGCGCGCTGAACCTCGATGCGCGGGCGCTCGGGCCCGGTGCCGAGGCGCAATCGCACTCTGCTGACGGTGCTCCTGACCGTGCGGGGGCTCGATCGCGTGACGTCGGTCGTGGCTCGGATCAGTTGCTCGTGGGTGACGAGCCGATCGGCGTGCCGCACGAGCGTCGTCAGGACGACGAACTGGAGGTGGGAGAGGTGGATCGGCTGGCTCCCGATCCACGCTTGGTGAGCCGACAGGTCCAGTCGGAGATCGCCGGAGACGAGGACGTCGTCGGTCGGGTCAGATGACGCCGCTGCCACGCTTGCCGGCCCGGATCACCATGCTCCGGCTGCGGTCAACGCCGCCGTAGAGCACCGACAGCCCCGCTGACACGAGCGACCTCGATGACGCGAGCGCCATCGTGGTGAGCACCAATCCCAAGCTCGCAGTGTTCACACGCACTCCATTCGTCGTCCGACGAACAGTCGCACCCGAGTGTTTCCACCGTGTGTTCACAATCGCGACCGATCGTTAAGTCACCGTGTGAGACCGGCGATCGTGGCGTCTCGACTTCACGAGATGAAGGTTCCGCGGTCGATCGTTGTTGGCCAACTCGAGCGTCGGCGGCAGCCAGCTCGGCGCGGTGTCTGCGCAGCCCAGTGGTAGATGAACAACCGCCCGCCGAGCTGACAATGGGCGGGCGGTTGACCAGTCGACGCAGGGCCGTCGACGACCTAGTGGATGGCGCCGGCGCTGCTCAGTTGCGCCGGTACTTGCTCGTTGCGCGCCCGCGTCCTGACGGTTTCGGCTCGGAGCCAGACCTCGTACTCGTCGCCGACTCGATGCATCTCAGCGACGAACCAACCGACCCGCTCGGCGGTGTCGGCGAGTTGCAGTTCGGCGCGGAGTCGCTGTATCGCTTCCCGGTGCTGCACCGCGGCGGTGATCGCGCGAAGTCGATCGGCGCTGTCCTGGTCGGTGGCGCTCACGTCCACACTCCTCTGTTCCTTCCGAGGTCCGATCGCCAAACATCGGCAGGCGATCGACCGACCTTGAGCAAAGACTTCCCCAAACTTGCCGGTCTGGCGCCCGGCGCACGCCGACGAGCCGGCGATCGGTCACGTCCCGTCGGCCTTGGGCCGCGACGGTGGTGCCGTGGGCTGCGGACGGTCGAACGCGGCCGCCGACAGGGTGCCGCCGATGAGGTCGCGGGCAACATCGGCAAGGCGCAGGTTGTGGGTGCGGGCATGCCTGCGCAAGCGAGCGAACGCCTGGTCCATTTCGAGGCCCTTGCGCTCGGCGATGATGCCCTTGGCCTGCTCGATGACGACGCGGCTGATGAGTGCACGGTTGAGCTGTGCGGTGACGACCTGGGCGTCGACCGCGGACCGGTGCTGGATGATGGCGATCGTTGCGACGTCGGCCAACGCCTGAGCGGCGTCGACGTCGGCCCGTTGCAGGTGTCCCGGCGCGATGTGGAGCAGGTTGAGGGCGCCGATCACGAAACCGCGAAGCCGCAACGGCAAAGCGTGGACCGAGCGGAACCCCGCCGCGATCGCTTCCGCCGTGAATCGGGGCCAGCGGCTGTTGGGCATCGCCAGATCGTGGTTGACGATCGGCTGGCCGCTCCGGAAGCACTCGAGGCCCGGACCTTCGTCCGATTGCAGTTCGAACAGCCCGAGTACACGCGTCGCCTCGCTCGAGGCGGCGACCACCTTCAGGTCACCTTGCGGTGCGGCCAACACGAGGCCTGCGGCCTCGATGTCGAGCACTTCGACGCACCGGCTGGTCAGCAGCGTGAGCAGCTCGGCGACGTCGAAGTCGGCGACGAGCGTGTCGGCCAACTCCACCATCGTCTTGGCGAGCATTGCCTCTCGAGAGTTCGGATCGTCCGTCACGTGGGCGTCACCGATGCCGCCTGTCGCGCACGGGACGCGTCGGTCGCGTCACAACACCACCATCGAGCATCACAGCCCACACGGTTGGGGGGCGACCTTCACGGCCAGGGTTCCTCGTCGCCGCTTCGTGGATCGCAGCGTAGCGTCCGATCCACGACGTCCTGAGCGGCGTCGGCGAGGAGGCGACCGCGTCTGTTCGGTTACCCGAATATTTATCGATAGGTCTACCATACGAACGGCCGACGGAACGTCGAGGACGATGAAGGAGACCTGTCGATGGGCACGGAGACGATCGATCGCGACAACTACCTCGCAGGCCACGACTGGGTGGACGCGGCGACTCGCCGGGAGTTCCTCGCCATCGTCGGCGCGATGGCGATGCTCGCCGCGTGCGGCGATGACGGCGGCACCACCACCGACCGGGGCGACACCCGCACGGTCGAATCGTCGCACGGTCCGATCGTGATCCCGACGAACCCGAAACGCGTCGTGGCGATGCACGACCAACTGGTCGCGTACGCCGTGGCCAGCCTCGGCTTCGGCGAGCTCATCGCGGTTGCGGCCCGCGACGCGGCCGACCCGGCGGTCGCGATCCGACAGTTCGGCGAGGTTCCCGCCGGGTTCGACCGACTGGAGGACATCGGCACCTACGACGCCCCGAACCTCGAGGCCATCGCCCGGCTGGAGCCGGACCTGATCATCGGGCTCCCGTACGAGGTCGACCCGATCTACGAGCAACTCAGAGCCATCGCTCCGACAGTCGTGATCGACCTCGTCGCCGGAGACCGTCCTCGGTTCCAACGCCAGCGTGACCTAGCCGCGGTCGTCGGGGTCGAAGAGGAGATGGATGACCGGCTGAACGACTACGGGGCGCGACTCGAAGCGGTGCGCGACACGATCTCCGACGCGCTCGACGGCGCCGCCTACACGTACGTCGAGAGCTTCGGAACCGGTGCCGAGGACAACTACGTGATCCGCAGCAACTACGCGCCCGGGCTGATGGTGCTCGCCGACTTGGGGATGGTGCCCTCGTCGACGACGACCGCGTTCACCGAGGAGTACAACGCGGTCAGCATGGAGCGCCTCGCCGACTACGACGCCGACGTGATCTTCGTCGGCGTCCCCGTAGACAGCGAGCTCGACTCGGGCATCAAGACGTTCCTCGACAACACGGTGGCCGGGCGGGCCGGCCAGGTGTTCACGGTTTCCCGCGACATCTGGAGCCTCGAGGTGGTCGAGGCCCTGTTTGCGTCGCTCGCCGACATCGAGGGGTTCTTCGCCGACCATCGCCTCGTCGTCTCGGGCGCCTTCGCCAGCTGAACGACCGCGAGCGAATGACGGCAACCGTCGTCGTCGAACTGCCGCGGTGCACCACCCCGCTCGCCCTCGTGAGGGCCTTGTGGTCGAGACCGGCGTCGATCCGGTGACCTTCCGCTTTTCAGGCGGACGCTCTGCCGACTGAGCTACTCGACCGTGTGTTCGGCTGGCCTGTGTTCTGTTTACGTGTGTCTGATTACCTGTGTCTGACAATGGTGTCCGGCGCCAGGCCACGGCACCGGAACATGGCAACGGGGCCGCTCGCTGGCGGCCCCGTAGCGGTCCCGACGGGACTTGAACCCGCGACCTCCGGCTTGACAGGCCGGCGTGAACTCCAGACTTCACCACGGGACCTGGAGAGTTTTCTGTTGCACCCCCAACGGGATTCGAACCCGTGCCGCCACCTTGAAAGGGTGGTGTCCTAGGCCACTAGACGATGGGGGCAGGAGCCTCGTCTCGTTGAGAGCTACAGAAACCTAGCAGCCTGCCTGCGACGTTCCACCAGGGGTACCCCGGAGCACGACTTCACTCGCCCGAGAACGCCCGCACGGTCCACTCGAGGAGCCACGACAGATAGCCGTACAGCTGGTACTCGGCGGTGTCGTCCTGTTCGGACACGACCTCGGCATCGGGATCGTCGGTGACGTCGAGCAGCGTGCCGAGCACCAGCCGGATCGAGTTGATCGACTGCATGAACGCGGTGAGCTGCGCCTCGTCGATCGTCGTCCCGCTGGCATCGATGACCGCCTCGACGGCTTCGATCGCCTTGAGCTTGCTGGCGACCAGCTCCACTCGCATCAGGCGTTGGTACTCCTCCTCGAGCTCGGCATCGTCGGGATGGGCGACCGGGAACAGCCGCGTGAGCATCGTGCTGGTCGGACCGGCGCCGTCAGCGTCGGAGAGCAGCAGGTCGCGGAGCTCGTCGAGCAGGCGGCGGATCAGGACCAGCTCGTCGTCGCCGATGTTCAGTCGATAGCGGTCCTTGACGCGATACACCGGTGGTCGGGGCCTGGCCATCAGCGTCGCTCACGCATCGTGCGCCGTCGTGGCCCGCCGGCCGGTGACCCACCAACCGATGGCACCGTCGCCGTGCTCACGCATCGTGCTCCATCGTGGCCCACAACCCGTGCTCGTGGAGCCGGAACACGTGCATCTCGGCCTGCTCGTGGGTGCCGTTGGCGACGACCGCACGGCCCTTTTGGTGCACGTCCAACATCAGCTCGGTCGCCTTCTCCAGGGAGTAGCCGAACAACTTCTGGAGCACCAACGTCACGTAGCTCATCAGGTTGATGGGATCGTTCCAGACGATCACGACCCACGGGCGGTCCTCGGCCGTCTGTTCGTCGAGGTCCGGGTCCTTGACCTCGACGGGGTTGAGCGTGGTGGGCACCGCTCCATTCTGGCAACCAGAACGCGAGCGCGCTCGGAGTGAGTTCCGCAAGTGGGCGTCGGGGTCGACCACGAGCGTCAACCGTCTGCACCTGCGCGGCGACGGTGGCGCGAGCGCGTGCTGGGCGCATTGGTCGCCGCGACCGCGCGGTCGTACGATGGGCACGTTATGGCCGTCGGCAGCCGACCTCTGGTCCCGTCCCGGCTGGCGCCGGGCGGAGTTGCGCACGGCAGCCGGCGCACGTCCACGACGTTGGTGGGTGCCTACGTGGCGCTCACCAAGCCCCGGATCATCGAGCTGCTGCTGATCACCACCGTCCCGGCGATGATCCTGGCCCAGAGCGGCTGGCCCTCCACGACGCTCGTCATGGTGACCCTGATCGGCGGCACGCTCGCGGCCGGCGGTGCCAACGCGTTCAACATGTACGTCGATCGCGACATCGACCGGCTGATGGACCGCACCAAGAACCGGCCGCTCGCGACGGGGCGCATCGAGCCGAGCCACGCGCTGGTCTTCGCGGCGGCGCTCGAGGTCGTCGCCTTCGCGGTGCTGTGGTGGGGTGCCAACCCGCTGTCGGCGGTGCTCGCCGTGTCGGCAACGGCGTTCTACGTGCTGGTGTACACGATCTGGCTGAAGCGCACGAGCCGCCAGAACATCGTGATCGGTGGCGCTGCCGGCGCGGTGCCCGTACTGGTCGGGTGGGCGGCGGTGCGCAACGACCTCGGCTGGGAGCCCGTCGTGCTGTTCGCGGCGATGTTCTTCTGGACCCCGCCCCACTTCTGGGCGCTCGCCATCAAGTACGCCGACGATTACCGCGCCGCCGACGTCCCGATGCTCCCGGCCGTGGTGCCGCTCGCCGACGCGGTCCGCCAGATGACCCTCTACACCGCAGCGCTCGTCGTTTCGACGCTCGTGCTGATCCCCGTCGCCGACCTCGGACCGCTCTACGGAGTCACCGCGGCGGTGCTGGGAGTGATCTTCCTCGCCGCCACGATCTGGCTCGGGAAGGCGCCCAGCCCGCAGGCGAGCATGCGCGTGTTCGCCTACTCCATCACCTACGTGACCGTGCTGTTCGGTGCGATGAGCCTCGACGTGTTGGTCCGACACGGATTGTCGTGAAGCGACAGTTCGATGCGCGTGTGGTGACTCGCTGGTGCGAACCGGGCGTGTTCGCTGCGTGTTCGGGATTTCCGGCCGGGAGCCAGTGGACAGGTAGTGTCGGGCCGCGTAGGTCCCCGGTGGCCGTTCGACGTCTTCACCCCGACAAGCCCGACAAGCGAGTCCCACGTACATGACCACGATCGAATCCAGCCCTGAAGCCGTCGGCGCGGCCCGTGGCGAGTCCGCGATCGGGTCCTTTCCGGCAGCGCTGGCGGCGTGGCTGACGTCGAGCGATCACAAGCGGATCGGGCGGCTGTTCCTCGGCGGATCGTTCATCGGCCTGGCGGCGACGGCGGTGATCGGTGTCTTGCTGGGCCTCGAACGCGTCGACGGCAGTGATGTCCTGCTCGACGTCGACGCCATCCCGCAACTGTTCCAGCTGTACCGGATCGGGCTCGTCTCGGCGACGTTGATGCCGCTCGGCATCGGGCTGTCGATCGCCGTGGTGCCGCTCCAGCTCGGGGCCCGTTCGTTGGCCTTCCCCCGGTTGGCGCTCGCCGGGTTCTACGGCTGGCTGGCCGGACTCGTCCTCGTCATCGTGGCGCTCGCCAACAACGGCGGCATCGGCGGTGGCAACTCCGACATGGTCGACCTGTTCCTCGTCGCCCTCGCCCTGATGGCGCTCGGGCTGATCGCTGCCGCGGTGTCGATCGCGACGTCGGTGCTCACGACCCGCGCTCCGGGGATGTCGATGCGGCGCGTCCCGTTGTTCTCGTGGTCGGCGCTCGTGACCGCGATCGGTGTGTTGCTGTCACTCCCCGTGCTCGTCGGCACCCTCGTGTTCCTCGTCGTCGACCATCGCAACGCGCGGGTGGTGTTCGGTGGCAACGAGGGGATCGGTAACTGGATCGGCTGGGCCTTCACGCAGCCCGCCACGTACGTGTTCGCGCTCCCCGCCATCGGCTTGGCCGCGGAGATGTTCCCGGTCACGTTCGGTCGCCGCCAGGTGATGCGCGGCGTCGTGTACACCGGGCTCGCCCTCGTGGGCGTCGGCGCGTTGTCGGCCGTCACCCAGCAGAACGTGCACAACCTGCCGTGGTCGGGCAGCGGGCTCGACACCGAGGAGCTCGGGACGAAGTTCGACGACTTCGTGCCGTTCGCGCTGTTCAACCTGCTCCCGGTGCTCGGCGTCCTGATCGTGATGGCGATCGGCGCATTGCTCGCCAAGGGTGGCCGTCCCTCGATCACGTCGCCGTTCGTGTTCGGTTTCCTCGGTGTCGGGATGATCCTGGTCGGGATGCTCGGCGGCGTGCTGTACCCGATCGACGATCTCGGGCTGCAGGGGACGGTCTTCGAGGAGGGGGCGCTCGTCTACATCGTCTACGGCGCCGTGCTCGGCATCATGGGTGGCGTCGTCTTCTGGGCGCCCAAGCTCTGGGGCCGGATGATTCCCGACAAGCCGGCGATGGGCCTCGCTGGTCTCGGCATGATCGCCACCGTGCTCGCCTCCTTGCCGTACTACGTGGCCGGCTTCGCCGATCAGCCGGCGGCGTCGCCGACCTACGACTACGGCGGCCCGGCCGAGCTCTGGAACGCGTTGGTTCTCGTCGGCCACGCGCTGATGCTGCTCACGGTGCTGGCGTTCGCCGGCCTCGGCGCCAAGGCGCGGCGCGCTCGTGACGACGCTGACGATGCGCCGGGCGACGATCCGTGGGATGCCCAGACGGTCGAGTGGACCACCACCTCGCCGGCACCGTTCGACAACTATGCGGTGGTGCCCGTCATCTCCTCGGCCGAACCCGCCCTCGATCGCAAGTCATCGGAGCACCCGTCGTGACGCTCGCCCTCCCTGCCGGACCGGCGCCGGCGCCACGTCGCCAGATCTTCGTCGGCACCGCCTTGGCGTGCGTCGCCGGCACGATGTTGATCGGTGGTCAGCTCGCGATCTGGGCGCTGATCCGCGATCGTGCGGTGCAGGCGGGCGAGCGTTTCCCCGGCACGGTCGAGATCCCCGAGGTCGCGTCGAACGTGATGTTGATCACGATCTACACGCTCTGCTTGTTCGCCCAGTGGACGGTGTACTCCGCCAAGCGCGGCGACCGGATGCACGTCGGCTTGTCGCTCGGCATCGTCGGCCTGATGGCGATCGCATTCATCAACGCCCAGGCGTACGTGTACAGCCGGATGGAGATGCCCATCGCCGAGGGCGGTTATCCGGGCATGTTCTACGCGATCACGGGCACCATCGTCGCTTTGGTCGTCATCGGGCTGGGCTTCACCGCGATCACCGCCTTTCGCTCCCTCGGTGGTCGCAGCGGCGAGCTCGAGCTCGTCTCGTCGCACGCCATGTACTGGTACTTCGTAGCCGCAGCGTTCTCGGGCGTCTGGTTCCTCGTGTACGTGACGAAGTGAGTTGATCGATGTTCACGACCGGCTCCAAGCTCCTGATCGGATCCACCGTCATGGCGACGGTCGCCGCCGTGCTGTACGGCGTCACCCAGGAGGGGACACTCGGCACGATCGGTCTCGCCTCGGCGGCCATCGCCCTCGCCTTCCTCGCCGGGATCAACGTGTACGTGCGCGATTCCAACGTTTCGGCGATGGACACCGACGCGCACGCCACGTCACCGGCCGCCCGCCAGGCACCGGGTGCCAGCCTGTGGCCGCTCGTCGCCGCGCTCGGCCTCACGATGGCGACCGTCGGCGCCGTCACGTTCCAGGCGATCACCGTCCTCGGGCTGATCCTGCTGCTGGCGGCGACCGCCGAGTGGATGGTGCAGGCCTGGAGCGAGCGGGCATCGGCCGATCCCGAGTACAACCACGAGGTCCGCGATCGGATCGCCCTCCCGCTGGAGCTGCCGATCCTCGCGGCCATCGGGGTGGGCGTCATCATCTACTCGGTCAGCCGGGTGATGCTGGGGCTCCCGACCAAGGAGGCCGCCGTCGTCGCCTTCGTGGTCGTCGCCGCGCTCGTGCTGATCGTCGGCACGCTGACGTCGGTGCGGCGCAACCTGTCGACCGGCACCGTCGCGGGTGTGTGCTCGGTCGCCGTCGTCGCGATCGTCGTCACCGGCGCCGTGTACGGCGTCGACGGCGAGCGTGAGACACACCATCACGAGACCACCGGTGAGATCGCCGAGGACGGTGATTGTGGTGCCGAGGAGACCGAGGCCGACGAGGACGCCTCGCAGAGCGTCGCCGCCAAGTCCAATGTGTCGGCAACCATCACGCTCACCGCCGAGGAGCGGCTCACCTACACCGTGCCCGGCTTCGACGGGGGGACGGCCACCCTCACCCTGCCGCGGTCGACCCCCAACAACGTCCTGTTCCGCAACGACTCCGAGGAGCACCGACGGCTGTCGATCGACACCGCGGGCGCCACCGCCGCCGAGGACAAGCAGGTGGTGTGCACCGCGCTCGTCGAACAGGGCGGCATGCAGATGCTGACGGTGCGGTTCGACAAGCCCGACTTCGCGTCCGAGAACGGGTACCAGTTCATCGTCCCAGGTGTCGACGAAGCCGTCCTGCCCGTGGTGGTGCCGTGAGCTATCGATCGGAGAGGAGCACGTTGCACGACACGCCGGAGTCGAATGCCGACCTGACCACACGAGGGCACCGACGCGCGACGGCGCGGGTCGCGACTGCCGCCGGCACGGTGGCGTTGCTGGCCGGGTGCGCCAACGACGCGCCACAGGACACGTTCCAGCCCGCCGGCGAGAACGCCCAGAAGATCCAGGACCTCCAGGTGCCGGTGTTCATCATCGCCGGCGTCATCGGCGTGCTGGTGATCCTCGTTCTGGTCTTCGTCTTCATCCGCTTCCGCGACAAGGGCCAGCCGATCCCCGAGCAGACGCACGGGAAGCCCGCCCTCGAGATCACGCTCACGGCGATTCCGGCCGTGATCATGGCGGTGATCGCCGGCTTCACGGTCCCGACGGTGATGGCGCTCGCCGAGACCGACGACACGGAATGCGTCATCAACCTGACCGGCCAGCAGTGGTGGTGGGAGTACGACTACCCGGTCGGCGAGGACGGCACGATCTGCGGCGTCACGCCCACTTCGGCCGAGGCCAGCCCGATCATCACCAGCGGTCAGCTCGTGATCCCCACCGGAACGAGGGTGCTCGTGCGCGGCACCAGCCGAGACGTGATCCACAGCTTCTGGATCCCACGGCTGAACGGCAAGAAGGACATGGTGCCGGGGCGCGTGCACTACCTGCGGCTGCAGGCCGACGAACCCGGCATCTACGCCGGCCAGTGCACCGAGTTCTGCGGTCTCTCGCACTCGAACATGCGGATGGAGGCGGTGGCGCTCGAGCCCGCCGACTTCCAACGTTGGATCGACAACCAGCTCGAACCGTACGTCGCCGCCGGAGGCCGGCACCGAGGCCGCCGAGGGTGAAACGGTGTACATCCAGCAATGCGCTCGCTGCCACCAGGTCAACGGGTTGGTCGATGACAAGGGCAACGACGATCCGGCCGACGACGCGCTTGTGGTGTCGGCGCCCGACGAGTACGTCTGGAGTGGTGCCGCGCCGAACCTCACCAACCTCATGACACGCAACACGTTCGCCGGCGCCACGTGGGACCTGTTGACCGAGGACTGCCGGGACGACGTGTGGAACGCGACGCCCGAGGAGTTCGGCGAGAGGTACCTGGAAGGCGTCACCGCGGAGTGTCTCAACGAAGTCGACCTGCGCGAGTGGCTGCGCGACGCGCCCGCCAAGAAGCCGATGTACGCCGATCCCGAAGAGCTCGAAGCGACCGACGGCAAGTACCGCGGGATGCCGTACCTGGCGCTGTCGGAGGACCAGATCGACCTGGTCCTGGCGTACCTGATCGAGCGGAAATGATGGGAGCGAACTGAGATGGCGATCATCGAACGTCCAACCCCAGCACTGACCACCCCAGCCGCGGTCGTCGTCACCCCCGAATCGACCTACGGCGTGTTCCGCCGGCCGGTCAGCACCACCGGTTGGCGCTCGTGGGCGTTCACGATCGACCACAAGAAGCTCGGCATCATGTACGGCTCTACGGCGATGTTCTTCTTCCTCGTCGGTGGCCTCGAGGCGCTGCTCATCCGGGCCCAGCTGGCCGGGCCGGACGGCACGATCCTGTCGGCCGACAAGTACAACCAGATGTTCACCATGCACGCCACGACGATGATCTTCCTCTTCGTCATGCCGATGGTGGCGGGCTTCGCCAACTACCTGCTTCCGTTGCAGATCGGCGCCCGTGACGTCGCCTTCCCGCGGATCAACGCGTTCGGCTTCTGGTGCTTCCTGTTCGGCGGCATCTTCCTCAACACGTCGTGGATCCTCGGTGGGGCGCCCGACGGTGGCTGGTTCATGTACGCGCCGAACTCCTCGGTGCCGTTCTCGCCGACGCACGGCATCGACTTCTGGGCCCTCGGTCTGCAGATCACCGGCATCGCGTCACTGACCGGCGCCCTCAACCTGATCGTGACCGTCATCAACATGCGGGCCCCCGGGATGTCGCTGATGAAGATGCCGATCTTCACCTGGATGGTGTTGGTCGTGCAGTTCCTGTTGGTGTTCGCGATCCCCGTCATCACGGTGGCGCTGTTCCTCCTGATGTTCCAGCGATCGTTCGACGCCACCTTCTTCTCGGTCGAGGCGGGGGCCGACCCACTGCTGTGGCAGCACCTGTTCTGGATCTTCGGTCACCCGGAGGTGTACATCCTCGTGTTGCCGTCGTTCGGCATCGTCTCCGAGGTGCTCCCGGTCTTCTCCCGCAAGCCGCTGTTCGGCTATCCCTTCGTGGTGTTCTCCGGAGCCGCGATCGGGTTCGTCGGCTGGGGGGTGTGGGCGCACCACATGTTCGCCTCCGGGCTCGGGCCGATCAGCGTCGCCGTGTTCTCGATCTCGACGATGGCGATCGCCATCCCGACGGGCGTCAAGATCATCAACTGGACGTTGACGATGTGGGGCGGCAAGCTCCAGTTCACCACCGCGATGCTGTTCGCGATCGCGCTGATCATCGAGTTCACGATCGGTGGTCTGTCGGGTGTGACGCACTCAGTGGCACCGTCCGACACGCAACAGACCGACACCTACTACATCGTCGCCCACTTCCACTACGTGCTGTTCGGCGGGGCGATCATGGGCATCTTCGCCGGCCTCTACTACTGGTGGCCGAAGATCTTCGGCAAGCTGCTCAACGAGCGGCTCGGCAAGTGGAACTTCTGGTTGATGGTCATCGGCATGAACCTCACGTTCGGTCCGATGCACATCGTCGGGCTCCAGGGCCAGCCGCGGCGCATGTACCAGCACACCGAGGCCCGCAACGGCGAGGGCTTCTTCGACATCGGGTTCTGGAACCTGGTCGCGTCGATCGGGTCGTTCATCATCGCCATCGGCGTGCTGCTGTTCGTGGTCAACGTGTACGTGTCGCACCGCAAGGGCACCGTGGCGGCACCGCTCGATCCGTGGGATGCGCGCAGCCTCGAGTGGATGACCACCAACCCGCCCAAGGAGCACAACTTCGACAAGATCCCCACCGTGCACGCGCTCGACGAGTTCTTCCACCGCAAGTACGAGGATCGCGGTACCGAGGACCACCACGACTACCACCAGATCGCCACCGCCGAGGACATCCTGGCCGAGCAGGAGGCCAACGCCGATGCCCACATCCACATGCCGTCACCGTCGTACTGGCCGCTGATCGTCGCCCTCGGGTTGCCGATCATGGCCTACGGAATCGTGTTCCACACGTTGCTGATCGTCGCCGGCGCGGCCATCGCCCTGCTCGGAATGTTCGGCTGGGCGTTGGAGCCGGCGACGGCTGTGGCGACCGACTACGACCCGCCGCCCCCCGACGGCGCGGTCTCGACGGAGGTGGCCATCAGTGGCTGACGTGGCTGACGTGGCGATCGACGAACCGGCCGCGCCCGACGCCGGCCCCGACGACGCGCATGAGGGCGCGCCCGCCGCCGTGCACGAGTCCGGACACCAAGCCGGGCACGACGACGGGCACGGCGACGGGCACGAGACCCACTACTCGTCCACCGGGTTGTCGAACAACAAGCTCGGGATGTGGCTCTTCCTGGGCTCGGAATGCCTGCTGTTCGGTGGTCTGATCAGCACCTACATGCTCTACCGCGGCCGGCACTCCGAGAACCTCGGCCCCGACCAGCTGTGGGACATCCCGTTCACGTCGGCGTCGAGCTTCGTGCTGTTGATGAGCTCGCTGACGATGGTGCTGGCCGTCTCGTCGGCGAAGCGCGGCGACGACCGCAACACCAAGCTGTGGCTGGCGGTCACGGCGCTGCTCGGATCACTCTTCGTCGCCGGCCAGGTGTACGAGTTCACGACGTTCTACCGGGAGGGTCTCGGGTACACGACGAGCCTGTTCTCGTCGAGCTTCTACACGCTCACCGGCTTCCACGGGGTGCACGTGTCGGTCGGCATCATCATGCTGCTGTCGCTGGTGGGGATGATCACCAAGGGGCGCATCCACGGCGACAAGGCGGAGACCGTCGAACTGATCGGCCTGTACTGGCACTTCGTCGACATCGTGTGGATCCTGATCTTCACCCTCGTCTACCTGATCCCGGCATGAGGGCGAGCTTGCGAGTCCGACCATCAGAAATGAATCCGCCATGACCACCGACATGACCTCCGACACGACCGGCGAACCCGAACACGACATCAGCCCGGCCGACTCCGCCGCCTCGCATGACGACTGGCACGGACACGGACACGGCCTGACCGACCTCGGGTACGTCCAAGTCGCGGCGGCGCTGGCGATCATCACCGCCCTCGAAGTGCTCGCCAGCTACTCCGACTGGTTGGGCGGCGCGTTCCTGCCGATCCTGATCGTGTTGATGATCGTGAAGTTCTTCAGCGTCGTGTTGTTCTTCATGCATCTGCGCTTCGACTCGAAGATCTTCAGCGCCCTGTTCTACGCCGGGCTGTTCCTCGCCGTCGGCGTGTACACGGTCGCCCTCTTCACGTTCCACTTCTTCGACGGCTGACGGGACGTGATGGAGGTGTCGGTGCTGGCCCAGGCTTCGCTCACCGCCGATCCGTTCCGATTCGTCTGGCATCCCGAGGTCTGGCTGCTCGTCGGGTTCCTGACCGGTGCCTACGTGTACATGGTTCGCGTGATCGGCCCGAACGCCGTGCCGTTCGGCCAGCCGCCGGTGAGCCGCCGCCAGGGCGGCTACTTCGTCGCCGCGATGTTGTTGCTGTGGGCGGCGAGCGACTGGCCGATCCACGACCTCGGTGAGGAGTACCTGTACTCGGCCCACATGTTGCAGCACATGATGCTCAGCTACTTCCTGCCGCCACTGGCGCTGCTCGCCACGCCGGAGTGGCTGCTGAGAACGCTGATCGGCAATGGTCGCCTCTACAGCGTCGTGCGGTGGCTGTGCCGGCCGATCGCCGCCGGGGTGATCTTCAACCTGGCGGTGATGGTCACGCACGTGCCGGGCGTCGTCAACGCGTCCGTCGAGAGCGGTCCGCTGCACTACGGGCTGCACGTCCTCGTCGTGACGACGTCGCTGTTGATGTGGATGCCCGTCGTTGGTCCGTTCGCCGAGTTCCGCCTCGGTCCGGCCGCCACGACCATCTACCTGTTCCTCCAATCGGTGATCCCGACCGTGCCGGCCGGGTGGCTCGTGTTCGCCGAGGGCACCGTCTACAAGCACTACGGGGAACAGCCGGTTCGCGTGTGGGGCATCAGCCCGACCGACGACCAGCAGCTGGCGGGGGCGATCATGAAGGTCGGCGGCGGACTGTTCCTGTGGTCGATCGTGATCTACGTGTTCTTCTCCAAGTTCGCGGCCTCGTACGGCGAGTCGCACGACTACCGGCGAGGGGTCCAGATGCCGACCGCCGAGATCACCGGTCACGACGAGGAGCCGCTCACGACGGCCGACGTCGAGCGCGAGTTCGCCCGCGTCCCGGCCACGCCGGAACCGGACTGACCTGCCCGCGGCCCGGCCGGTAGCCTCACCGCGACTGTGATCGACGTCCGACTGCTGCGTACCGACCTCGAAGGCGTCCGCGCCGCGCTCGCCCGGCGCGGCGACCCGGCCGTGCTCACGACCGTCGATCACGCGGCCGCGCTCGACGGCCGTCTCCGCGACATCACTCTCGAGCGCGACGCCATCAGAGCACGGGTCAACGAGCTGTCGAAGGAGGTCGGCCGGTTACGGCGCGCGGGCGACGACTCGGCCGGTGTCGCCGCTGCCGAGTCGCTCCAATCGGAGAGCCGAGCGCTCGGCGACCAGGAACGGATTCTCGCCGCTGAGCACGACGCGGTGAGCGCGGCGCTCCGCGACGACCTGATGGTGATCCCCAACCTGCCCCACCCCGAGGCGCCCGACGGTGGTGGGGGCGACGACAACCCCGTCGTGAAGGGTCCGTTCCTCCCCGAGTCGTTCCCCGACCATCAGCGGGTGCCGCACTGGGAGGCCGCCACCCAGCTCGGCATCCTCGACAACGAGCGCGCCACCAAGATCTCGGGGTCGATGTTCACGATGCAGCGCGGCGCCGGCGCAACGCTCGTCCGGGCGCTGTGCCAGCTCGCCCTCGATCGCAACGCCGACGCGTTCGAGGAGATCCGGCCACCGTCGTTGGTCACGACGGCGACGCTCACGGCGACCGGTCATCTGCCCAAGTTCGCCGACGACGCGTTCGCGATCGAACGCGACGACCTGTGGTGCATCCCGACGGCCGAGGTGCCACTCACGTCGATCTACTCCGACGAGGTCCTCGATGAGTCGGTGCTGCCGCTGCGGTTGATGGCGTTCACGCCGTCGTTCCGGCGCGAGGCGGGTTCGGCGGGGCGCGACACCCGCGGCATGCTCCGGGCCCACGAGTTCGACAAGGTCGAGATCCTCGCCCTCGCCACACCCGATCAGGCAGCGGGGCTGCTCGACGAGATGGTCGGACGAGCCGAGCGCACCATCGCCGCGCTCGAGCTTCCCTACCGGATCATCGAGATCTGTACCGGCGACATGGGTCAGAGCCACCATCGCAGCTTCGACATCGAGGTGTACGCGCCGGGTTGCGACCAGTGGTTGGAGGTTTCGTCGGTCAGCTGGTTCAGCGACTACCAGGCGCGGCGGGCCAACGTCAGGTACCGGGTCGACGGAGCGAAAGGGACGCAGCTCGTCCACACCCTGAACGGCTCGGCACTGGCGGTGCCGCGGGTGTGGGCGGCGATCGTCGAGAACCGGCGGCAGGCCGACGGCTCGATCGTCGTGCCGGAAGTGCTGCGCCCGTACATGCGCGGGATCGACGTGATCGGCGCCGTGTGACCGATCATCTCGCCCCGAGCAGCGGCACCGATGGTGGGGGTCGTGGCGACTCGATCCGCGATCGGCGGGTGCAGTACGAGACGGCCGGGCTCGACATCGGCGACGTCGACGCCGACCCGATGGTGCAGTGGCAGCTCTGGCACGCCGACGCCTTCGAGGCAGGTGTGGCCGAACCGAACGCGATGACGCTCGGCACCGTCGACGCCGACGGCACTCCCGACGCCCGGATCGTGCTCGTGCGTGGTGCCGACGAGCGCGGCTTCGCGTTCTTCACCAACTACTCGAGCGCCAAGAGTCGCCAGCTCGAGGCGCGTGGCGCCGCATCGGCCGTCTTCGGCTGGCTCGACCTGCATCGCCAGGTCCGCGTGCGCGGCCGTGTCGAGCTACTCGACGCCGAGTCGAGCGACGCCTATTTCGCGTCCCGCCCGCGCCCGAGCCAGATCGGCGCCTGGGCGTCGCCCCAGAGCGAGGTGATCGCCGACCGCGCCGAGCTCGAGCGCCTGGTCGCCGCCGTCGACGAGCGGTTCGCCGGGGCCGACGTGCCCCGCCCACCGCACTGGGGCGGGTGGCTGCTGGTTCCCGAGGTGTTCGAGTTCTGGCAGGGCCGCCCGAGCCGCCTCCACGACCGCCTCCGCTACCACCGCGTCGCCACCACCTGGCACCTCGCCCGCCTCGCCCCGTAAACCCGTTCTGTCTGCCTCAGACGAGCGGAGGGCTCATCTGGAGCAGACAGTTCCGGGAATCCCTTCGTAGGATGGGGAGGATGGTGCGAACGGTCGCGAATCCGGCGAACCCACCGGCGGCGTTGCCACAGGCGAACGATCTGTGCTGGTGCGGGAGCGGCCGCAAGTACAAGCGTTGCCACCGCAAGGTCGAAGGCCGGGTGCTGCCGGGCGACGTGACCCCGATGCGGGAGGTCCCGGCCGAGATCGGGCGTCCGCCGTACGCCGACACCGGCGACGTCGTGCCGTGGGACGAGTCGCGCATCAAGTCGCCCGACGTGATCGAGCGGATGCGCCACGCCGGATCGGTGGCGGCCGAGATCCTGCGGCTTGCCGGCGAGGCCGTGCGGCCCGGCATCACGACCGACGAGATCGACGTCTACGTCCACGACCTCTATGTCGAGCGCGGGGCGTATCCCAGCCCGCTGAACTACCACGGGTACCCGAAGAGCTTGTGCACGTCGGTCAACGAGGTCATCTGCCACGGCATCCCCGACTCGCGGGTGCTGCTCGACGGCGACATCGTCAACCTCGACGTCACGGCGTACATCGGCGGCGTGCACGGCGACACCAACGCCACGTTCTACGTCGGCGACGTCGATCCGATCAGCCGCCGCCTCACCGAGGTCACCGAGGAGTGCATGTGGCACGGTATCGAGGCGGTTGTGCCCGGCCGGCCGCTGAGCGACATCGGCAAGGCGATCGAACAGCACGCCAAGCAGCACAGGTACGGCGTCGTGCGGGCGTTCATCGGGCACGGCATCGGCGAGCAGTTCCACACCGACGTGCAGGTGTTCCATTACTACGAGCCGCGGGCCAACATGATCATGCGCCCCGGCATGACGTTCACGATCGAGCCGATGATCACGCTCGGAACGTGGCAGCACCGGATGTGGGACGACGGGTGGACAGCGGTGACCACCGACGGTAAGCGCACGGCGCAGTTCGAGCACACGGTGCTCGTCACCGACTCCGGCGCCGACGTGCTCACTGGCGGGCCGGGCGCCGTCTCACCGGTCGCGCCGTGGCACCGCCCGACCTGATCTCGGGAACCAGGCCTCGACCGCGGCCGACCCGTTCGCCGTGACGATCGATCCGACCAGCCCGCGAGCGTCCGATCAACTCCGCAGCGGAAGAAGCTTCGCCGCACTGCCCAAATTGGTGCTCATCATCCCCGCCATCGCGCTCGGGCTCGGTGGATGTGGTGACGACGACAGCGGAGGCAACGATGCCGCAGCCGGCGGCGGCACGGTCGAGGTGTCGGATGCGTGGGCGCGTTCGAGCCCTCCAGGTGTCGCCGACGGCGCCGCCTACGTGACGATCGAGAGCGCCGCGGACGATCAACTCATCGGTGTCTCCGTGCCGGCCGATGTGGCGGCGTCGGTCGAGCTGCACGAGACCGTGACTGACGACGGGGAGGCCGTCGACGACACCGCCGGCCACGGCACGGGCAGCCACGGCACGGCACCGGCCGAGGGTTCCGGCGCGACGATGACGATGCGGCAGGTGTCGGCCGTTGATCTGCCGGCTGGTGAGCCGGTCGTGTTCGGGCCGGGTGGCCTGCACGTGATGCTGGTCGATCTCGCCGGACCGTTGGAGTCCGGGTCGTCGTTCGAGCTCACGCTGACGTTCGCCGATGCCGAGCCGCTGACCATCACCGTCGACGTCCGAGACGAGGCTCCGTGACGCTCCGCCGACGCTCCGGGCGAGTGTCGGCGGTCCTGCTCGTGCCGTTCGTGCTCACCGTCGCGTGCGGTGACTCGGAAGGTGCCAGTGAACGACTTCCTGACCTCGAGGTCGAGACGTTGCGCGGTGGCGAGCCGTTCGCGCTCGGCGATCTCGAGGGCCCGGCCGTCGTGAACCTGTGGGCCACGTGGTGCGTGCCGTGCAAGCGCGAGCTCCCCGAGTTCCAGGCGGTTCACGAGTCGCTGGCCGGCGAGGTGGCGTTCGTGGGTGTGAACATCGGCGACGACGGGGACGACGCAGCCGACTACCTCGACAACCTCGGGATCACCTACGACCAGTATCTCGACTTCGACTCCGAGCTGACCGCGGCGCTGGAGACGGCGACGTTGCCGATGACGGTCATCATCGACGCCGACGAGCGGATCGCGTTGCGCCACATCGGCCCGCTCGACCAGGACGAGCTGATCGAATCCCTCGCCGCCGTCCGCACCCCACCGTGACCTCCCTCGATCTCATGAAGTTTCGGCGTTCTCAGGACGCCGAAAAACCTCACGAGGTCGGTTGGAGGCGCGGGCGGGTGGGGCGGATGAGGGCGGTGACTGCCGCGCCGGCCGCCGCGACTCCGACCACGAACGCACCGGCGGTCACGGCGCGGTCGAGCCAGTAGGGAGCGTCGGTCGGGAGTACGGCCTTGGTGAGGCCGCCGCGACGGTCGAGCGCCCACACCGCGAGCTCGAGACCGGCGATCGCGGCCGCCGCATGTCCGCCCGGTGTCGGTCCGAGGGCCCATGCCGCGGCGCCGAACGCGACGGCGAGGACGGGGAGCAGCCACCACACCACGCGTGGATCGGTGGAGGTGGGGAGGGATGCGTACCCGATCCAGCCGACCGCGGCCGCCAGCCCGCCGGTACCGACGAGCACCAGTCCCCACACCCGTCGCCACTTCGCCAGCAGGGCGGCGGCGACCACGACCACGCCCGCGATCGCCCCGAGCACCGCCGGCCATCGCGAGGGGGCGGGCATCCACGTGCTCTCGATCCGGATGTCGACGTCGACGCCGTCGACGACGATCGGCAGCAGCTCGTCGAGGATCAGATCCCCCCGTTCAGCGCCGACCGGATCACCGGTCTGCATCCGGTGGGCGCGGTGGTCGTGCCAGGCGTACTCACCGCTCCCCGGCCCGGCGACTTCGGCCCACTCCGGCTCGTCGTCGGGCCGCACATCGTCGGGGATCGTGCCGCCGCCGTACCGCGAGCCGTTGATGTAGGTGGCCGGTGAACGCTGGTTCTCGAAGACCGACCCGTCGGCGGCGAACCGCAGGTACGGCTCGTCCTGGTACCCCATGATCTCGACCTCGACGCCGGGATCGACGCGCAGCAGGACGAACGAATCGCCGCCGACGATCGACACCTCGATCGTCGGGGTCGGCGGATCGATGGCGACGACCTCGGAGCGATAGTCGGTCGGTCCGGCGCTGTCGGCCATCGCCGGCGTCGGCGACACCACGACGGCTGTCGCGGCGATCGCCAGGAAGACGCCGACCGCCCGCCATCGCATGGCCGGCCGGGCTGGTCGCCGGCGGCGGCGCGACACGTTCACGCGGTCTCGAGGAGTTGCTCGAGGTCGCCGGCCAGGTCGTCGGCCGCAACGCCGAACTGCCAGGTGAGGGCCAGCCGGCCCTCGTCGTCGACGACGTAGAGGTAGGGGGAGTGAACGACGTCGATCTCCCCGGCCGCGTTGGTCTCGACGAGGTACGTCACGCCGAACGAGTTGGCGACGGCGAGCAGGTCGTCGGCGACGTCGGTGGCGAGCGCGTGGCCGCCCTCGACGAAGCTGTCGACGTAGTCGGCGAGCACCGCCATGTCACGGTCGGGATCGATCGTGATCATCGCCACGTCGACCCGATCGGCGTCATCGCCGAGTTGGCGCAGCGCAGCACGTGTGTCGGCCATCGTCGTCGGACACACATCGGGACAGTTGGTGTAGCCGAAGTACACGACCAGCAGTCCACCCGGTTCGGCCCGGAGCGTGAACGGTTCACCGCCCTGGCTCAAGTCGGGCAGCGCGATGGCATCGACCTGCGGCGCCGGCTCGCTGGGGTATCCGACGAGCTGGCGATCGCCGCCTCCGCACGAGGCGAGCGCCAGCAGGCTCGCTGCGAACGCGACCGCGAACGCCCGACGACGGTTCACGGCGTCGTCCCCAACTCGCGGATGAACGCCAGCACCGCCTCGATCTGGTCGTCGTCGAGGTTGCTGACCGGCATGTTGACCGCGTAGCCGGCGACCCGCTGGGCGCCGGGATCGGTGATCGAACGGCGGATGTACGCATCGTCGGCGACGACCGTGGCGCCGTCGGTCAGCGTCACCTCCGAGCCGTACAGCCCGGTGAACTGCGGACCGACACCTCCGCTGCCGTCGGCGCCGTGACAGGACGCGCAGCCGCGCTCGATGACGACCTGGCGGCCGTCCGCGGCCGCTTCGGACAGCTCGTCACCGCTCGACCCGCCGCACGCCGCGGCGACGAGCGGGATCAGGAGCATGGCGATCCGGGCCAGGTTCACACCGGTCGTGGTCGTCGGCATCGACTCAGGAGTTCCCGATCAGCCGGACGCCTCGATCGAGCCGGGCTCGTCGAGGAACCCGACGAGGTCGGCCCGCGCCCGAGCGACGCGTGAACGGATCGTTCCGATCGGACAGTCGAGGAGACCGGCGGCCTCGTCGTAGCGCAGCCCGAGCACCTGGGTGGTGACGAACGCGGCCCGCCGATCGGGATCGAGCTGGGCGAGCAGGTCGTCGAGCTCGGCAACCTCGCTGGGCATCGACAATGTGGTGGGCTCGTCGGCGAGGCGCCGCTGGAGCCGCCGCCCGCGCCGCCGCCGCCGCGTCGAGTCGACACAGACGCGCCGGGCGATCGTGAGGATCCAGTGACGGGCGGGGCCGTCGGCCCGGTACCGGTGTAGCGATCCGATCGCCCGCTCGAACGTCTCCTGGGCCAGGTCGTCGGCAGTATCCGGATCGCCCAGGTACCGGCACATCTTCCACACGTCGCGCTGGGTCTCGGCGATGAACCGCTCGAGGGCAGCGTGGTCGCCGTCGCGCGCGGCGAGGAGCAGCTGCGTCAGGTGGTCCACGCCGACAGTCAATCGGGTGTCGCCGGGCAATCGGCGGGAACCGCGTCCCCGCCTCGTTCGACCATGTCATCCATGGGGACGAGCATCGAATGCATGGCAGCACGGGAACTGATATCGGCCGCGGTGGACGACGAGCTGCCGCCGGCCGAGCTGCGGCTGCTCGACGAACACCTCGAGGGGTGCCCGCTGTGTCGAGGGTACGCGGAGCGTGTGTCGACGCTCACGCGGGTGGTGCGCCTGCGCGGTGTCGAGCCGCTTCCCGACCTCACGTCAAGCGTGCTCGACCGGGCCCGCCCACCGCGGCTCGGCCGTGGTGGCTGGCTGCGACCGGCGCTGGCGTGGGTCGCGCTGGTGATCGCGGCGCAGAGCCTGCAACCGCTCGTGCTCGGCGACGCGGCCGGCGCCACGACCCACATCGCGAGGCATCTGGGTGCGTTCGGTCTGGCACTGTCGTTCGGTATGGCGTACGCGGCGTGGCGCCCGCACCGTGCGTTCGGGATGCTGCCGTTCGCCGTGGCGCTCGTGGCGACCACCCTGCTGAGCGCCGTCCTCGACGTGACCGACGAGGTGCGTACACCGCTCTCGGAGGCCGTGCACCTCACCGAGTTGGTCGGGCTGGTGCTGTTGTGGATGATCGCCGGGTCTCCCGGCTGGGAGCGGTTGACGACCCGGGTCGGGCAACCGCTGCGCCGTTGACCGATCCCGCCCACCACTCGAACAGGGGATCCTCGTCGGCGAGCCCGGCCGTACTCGCGGTGTGAACTCCTCCGCCGGCGTACGCCGCGGCGATCGACCGCCCGCACCCGAGGACATCACCGTCGCGCAGGAGCTGGGCGCCGCGAGTGACGTCGCCGGCCGGCCACGGCAGGGCGGCGAGCACGGCCGGGCCGAGCCGGATCGCCCGGGCCGACAGCCCGGTGCCCGCGACGGCGAGCCAGGCGGCTGCCGTGGCGACGGGTGACGTGAGCACGGCCGCCAGCTCCCAGACGCTCGTCTCGCGCGTCGGCACGAGCGAGCTCACCGGCACGCCGGGCAGCCACGCACCGTCCGGGTCGGCGACGGCCTCGACGATGCGGGTCTGGTTGGCGACGAGCACCTTCGGGACGAGCTTGCGCCGTGCCCACGCCCGCATGGACGTGTCGAGCCGGGCGAGCTCGACGCGGGGCGCCGCGAACTCCCGCTTGGCGAAGCGCACCGGACGCTCGCCCCACAGGCAGCGTCCCGGATCGATCAGACCGCTGGTGACGAGCGGCGGCCCGTCGCCGTCGTCGGAGACGGCGGGGACCAACCCGTAGTACTCGTCGCGGAAGTTGAGGCTGCACTGCGCCCGGTCGCCGACCGTCCCGTCCGTCGCCAGCGCTGGGAGTGGCGGGACACCGAGCACACCCGTGACGACGCCGGACCACGTCGCGTGCGGGCCGGCGCGCTCAGCGGCCATCGGGTCGGCGGCGTGTCTGCCGAGGCGGAACCCGAGCGCGCACACCAACACCTGGGCCTCGAACATCTGGCGGGGCGACCACCACGACCAGTTCATCGACGCCAGTGCCGTCGCGCGCTCACGCACCGGCCCGGCGTCACGCGACGCGAGGATCGACTGTGGCAGCACGAGACCGACACGGCCGTCGTCGGGTTCGGCGAGCCGGATGGCGAGAGCGAGGAACTCGGCAGCGGCATCGGCGTACGGCCCGCCGCCGTGCCGGCTGGCGCCGCCGCGGGACGTCGACGCCGACATCTGCGACAGGAACGGCGGGTTGCCGACGACGACGTCGAACCGCCGCCGGCCCCAGTCGAACGAGAGGGCGTCGGCGGTGATCAGCTCGGCGCCGGGGACGTCGGCCGTGGCGACGGCCCGCGGGTCGACGTCGACGCCGGTCAGCGTCGCGTCACGACCGAGGGCGCGGAGCCGTCGCGTGGCCGAGGCGAGGAAGCGCCCGTCGCCGCACGCCGGATCGAGGACCCGCACCGCCGGGTCGGGCACGCACCCACCGGCGGCCGCGAACGTGTGGTCGATGGTGCGGTCGACGACGAGGTCGACGAGCTCGTCGGGCGTGTACCAGGCGCCCAACTGCTTGCGCGTGCGCTCCGTCGATTCCGTCGTCGGCACACCGCGAGCGTAGGGTCCGGGGCCGTGGCGGACCGGTTCCTCCGATTCGACCGTGACGACTGGGCAGTGCTCCGTGCGGCGACACCGATGACTCTGCGCGAGTCCGATCTCGTCCAGCTGCGCGGCATCAACGAACAGATCGACCTCGATGAGGTCGTGGCCGTGTACCTACCGCTCAGCCGTCTGCTCAACCTCTACGTCAACTCCACGCAGGACCTGCACCGCGTGTCGGCGACGTTCCTCGGGACGATGGCGCCGAAGGTGCCGTACGTGATCGGCGTCGCGGGCAGCGTGGCCGTCGGCAAGAGCACGTTCGCCAGGATCCTGCAGGCGTTGCTGGCGCGCTGGCCGGATCATCCGAAGGTCGATCTGGTCACGACGGACGGCTTCCTCCACCCCAACTCGGTGCTCGAGGAGCGCGACATCATGCACCGCAAGGGGTTCCCGGAGAGCTACGACACGCGGCGCCTGCTGCGGTTCCTGCGCGAGTTGAAGAGCGGTGTCGCCGAGGTCGATGCGCCGATCTACAGCCACGTCGTGTACGACATCGTCGAAGGCGGCCGGGTGACCGTGCACCAGCCCGACATCTTGATCCTCGAAGGGCTCAACGTGCTCCAGGTCGGCGACGGCGGCAAGGAGTTCGTGAGCGACTACTTCGACTTCTCGATCTTCATCGACGCCGCCGAGGAACACATCGAGCAGTGGTACGTCGAGCGCTTCTTGAAGCTCCGCGAGTCGGTGTTCCAGAACCCGGAGAGCTTCTTCAAGCACTTCGCCCACCTCACCGACGAGCAGGCGGTCGAGACCGCGCGCTCGATCTGGACCTCGATCAACGGTGTCAACCTGCGCGAGAACATCCTGCCGACCCGCGAGCGGGCGTCGTTGATCCTCCACAAGTCGGCCGACCACCGCGTCCGCGAGGTCGAGCTGCGCAAGCTCTGACCGTCGCGCCTGCGCCTGTCAGGCGTCGACGTTCAGGCTGCCCGACGCAGCCATTTGGGGAGGTCGGCCAGCGATGCCAGCTCGGAGAACTCCTCGCCGTGGTCGGCGACGTGCTCGTGGTCCCAGAGCAGGTGGTACGGCACATGGACCGCGCTGCCACCGATCTCGAGCACCGGCAGGATGTCGCTGCGCACCGAGTTGCCCACCATCAAGAAGCGGTCGGGCTCGACCCCGACGTGGCGCAGGATCCGGCGGTACGACGTCGGGTCCTTCTCGAGCAGGATCTCGACGTATTCGAAGTGGTGTTCGAGTCCCGACGTGGTGATCTTGCGCGTCTGGTGCACGAGGTCGCCCTTGGTGAGCAGCAGCAGTCGATGGTCGCGCCCGACATCGGCGAGCACCTCGGGAACGTGCGGCAGGAGTTGCACCGGCTCGGTCAGCATGTCGTAACCGAGGTCGACGAGCCGGCCGATGACCTGGGCGGGGACCTCGGCGCTCGACACCGTGATGGCGCATTGCACCATCGACAGCGTGAACGCCTTGACGCCGTAGCCGGATGTCGACAGGTTCGACCGTTCGGTCTCGCGGAGCGCCGTGGCCAGGTCGATGCCCGACGGGGTGAAGGGTTCGAGCAGCTCGATGAACCGCTCCTCCGCCATCTGGAAGGCGTCCTCGCTGCGCCACAGCGTGTCGTCGGCGTCGAAGCCGATCACGTCGTAGTCGCGCGTGTTCTCCATCGCTCCCGACGGTATCGCTCGAACCCCGATCGCGTCCGGGCGATTCGACACGTGCGATTCGGCGTGTCGTCTCAGCGATGAATGGCGTTGAGGTAGTTGTAGACCGTGATGCGACTGACGTGCATCGCATCGGCGACGTCTTCGACGGCGCGCCGCAGGATGAACGCACCGCGCTCGTCGAGCAGCCGGACAGCGAGCTGTTTGTCCTCGCGTGACAGCGTCGGCAACGGGCCACCCAGCTCGGCCTCGACGGCGTCGATCAGACGGTCGAGTGCGCCATGCAACGGTGGCATCCGCACTGCGCCGACCGTGGTGCCCTCCCACACCAGCGGGACGTCGGACGGTTCGGCGTCGGATGCGGCGACGAACGAAGCGCCGACCGCGTCGACGACCGGCCGGATGGCGCGGACCAGCGGGTGCTCGCCATTCACCCGGTGCCCCCGGGCTCGGTGCTGACGTCGAGGTTGACGTGCGTGGCGCCGTTGGAGAAGGCGGCGCGGACCACCGCCGCGACGAGATCGGGCATCAGCGCCGCGTCGACCGTGCAGCTCGAACCGAACGGACCGAACTCGACCTCGGCGCCGAGATCGGTCGCCGCCTCCACGGCGGCCACGACGTGGCGACCTGGGTTGCCCTCCACGAACGGCTCGATCGTGAACTCCAGGTGCTGCACGGGACGTCAGCGTACGGCACGCGCTCCGACCCGGTGATGGTCGTGACCGACAGCAAAGGGCGGTCCGGGCGGGCTCACACACCCATCACGCGCTGGAGCTCGTTCGAGCGCGCGACACAATCGCGGCCGGCCGCGTCGAACGCCTCGTTGAGGCGGTTGAGCGCCTGCTTGAACGATCCGTTCCAGTCCTCACCGAAGCGATCGCGTGCGGGGCCCGACCACGTGGTGCCGTTGAGCACGCCGTCGACGGTCGACATCAGCTGGGTGATGGTGTCGATCTGGTTGGTGAGCGTGCGGCCGAGGGTGGCCAACTGCTCGGGGTTGGCGCCGTACATCGACATCGTCTTCTCCTTTGGTCGATCTGCAGATGTTCGATCTGCAGACGTTCGACCTCCTGTGGGCGGCGGCTCGTGGCGAGAGGAATCA
The DNA here is from genome assembly GCA_963776935.1 of Ilumatobacteraceae bacterium. Classification (GTDB taxonomy): domain Bacteria; phylum Actinomycetota; class Acidimicrobiia; order Acidimicrobiales; family Ilumatobacteraceae; genus JALOLG01. Next base: position 63,176 of record CAVZOP010000012.1, read on the forward strand.
GGACATGTAGCCCTCGAGCAGGGGGAGCACCATCGCCCAGCTGTCGGGTACGAACGGCGCCTGTCGCGCGAGCCCGTGGAGCTCGGATTCGGTCACGTGGCGGATCTCGGAGATCTCGCCGTCGACGAATCGGAACGGCCCGTCGTGAACGACCCGGTAACACCGCCCGATCAACTGCACCGCGCCGTCCTCGTAGCGTCCGGCCCCGATCGGCTGCAGGACGGCGTCGTCGACGCCCAACTCCTCGGCCAGCTCGCGCTCCGCCGCCGCCTCGTACGACTCACCACTCGTCACGATCCCGCCGACGCAGATGTCCCACATCCCCGGCCAGATGTCCTTGCCCTCGGAGCGCCGGTGGACGAGCAGCCGGCCATCGGTTCCGACGACGGCGATCGCGACCGACCGATGACGGAGGTTCAGGGCGCGCACGCGTGAGCGGGCGACCACGTCGACCACCCGGTCGTGGGCGTCGACGACGTCGACCAGTTCGTCGCCCACCGGTTCGTCGTCAAGTTCCTCGTTCGCGGGAAAAGACCTACCATGCGCCCATGACGGTCGAGACGCTGCGCGACGAAGCCAAGGATCTCCACGCGGAGGCGGTGCGACTGCGCCGGCAGCTCCACGAGCGACCGGAGATGGGCAACGAGCTGCCCGTGACCAGGGAGATCGTGTTGGAGGCGATCGACGGGCTGCCGCTCGACGTTCAGCTGCACGAGACCACGAGTGGGATCGCGGCGATGCTCACCGGCGGCAAGCCGGGGCCGACCGTGCTGCTGCGCGGCGACATGGACGCGCTGCCATTGCACGAGGACACCGGGCTCGACTTCGCGTCGCGCAGCGACGGCACGATGCACGCCTGCGGGCACGACACCCACGTGGCGATGCTCGCCGGCGCGGCCCACCTGCTGTCGGCGCGACGTGACGAGATCCCCGGTCGGGTGCTGTTCATGTTCCAGCCGGGCGAGGAGGGCCACCACGGTGCCCGCTTCATGCTCGACGAGGGGTTGCTCGACGTCGCACCGCTCGCCGACGGCACGCCGTCGCCCGTGACCGGAGCGTTCGCCCTGCACATCACGTCGACGCTGCCAACGGGGTGGGTGAGCTCGCGCGGCGGGCCGATCATGGCGTCGGCCGATCGCTTCATCATCGACGTCGTCGGACGCGGCGGGCACGCCAGCGAGCCGTTCCGGGCGCTCGATCCCATCCCGATCGCCTGTGAGATCGTGCAGGCGATCCAGATGATGGTCACCCGCAGCATCGACGTGTTCGACCCGTCAGTCGTCACGGTGGGGCGCATCAGTGCGGGAACGACGAACAACATCATCCCCGAGACCGCCGAGATCGAAGGCACGATCCGCACCGTCAGCGAGTCGACGCGAACGAGGGTCAAGGACAACATCCGGCGCGTCGCCGAGGGGGTCGCGGCCGCCCACGGCGCCGACGTGACGGTCGACATCATCGCCGGGTACCCCGTGACGTCGAACTCCGAGTCGTTCGCCGACTTCTCGATCGATGTTGCCAGCGAGATGCTCGGCGCCGACAAGGTGGTGCGGATGCCGACCCCGATCATGGGCGCCGAGGACTGGAGCTACGTGCTGCAGCGGGTGCCGGGCTCGATGATGTTCCTCGGCGGGACACCGCCCGACCAGAACCCGTCGACGGCGCCCGCCAACCACTCGAACCGGGTGGTGTTCGACGAAGACGCGATGACCGACGGCATCGCCCTGTACGCCGGGATGGCGTTGCGTCACCTGCTGGCTAGAATGGGCTGGTTGAGTTGGGCGAACGGTGCGTGATCCTGCGGCGCTCGGGTCAGTCGGAGCGTCACCAGCTCGAACGGTCGCAGCGTGAGCACGGCGATGCCGTCGCCCACCTCGAGACCGCTGTTCGGTTCCTCGAGCAGGTTGCAGCGGCTGGCGGCAAGGATCCGCCGGTCGGCGCGCACCACCACGTGGCGCCGGTCGCCGCACGCCTCGTGGAGGCGCACGACGAGATCGTCGCTGCCATCACCCCCACCGTCGTCGGCGAGCTTGACGGCGTCGATCTCGACCCCGGCGCCGGTGAGCGACACGACCGGCGCGGCGATGGCGGCGGCCGATCCGCGCACCGCCCGAACGGGTGTGTTGAACCGCTCGGCCTCGCGGACGACATCGGCCAGCCCGGCGCCGTGCGGGTACAGCGCCAGATCGACGACGTGGCGGCCCTGGTCGGCGTCGGGGTCGGGATACCGGGCGGCGCGTAGCAGGCTGACGCGGACCTGCCCGTCGAACACGCCGTGCCCGTAGCGTCCGTTGTTGAGGATCGCCACGCCGAAGTCGGGTTCGGCGACGTCGACGTAGCGGTGCGCACACACCTCGAACTTGGCGGCATCCCATGACGTCGTGGGATGGGTCGGGCGCCGGACGCTGCCGAATTGCACGTCGCACGTGGCGGTGTCAGTCCGCACGTCGAGCGGGAACACCATCGACAGCAGGTGCTCCTGCTCGTGCCAGTCGACGTCGATGCGGATGTCGAGGCGTGGACTGCCGGCGCGCAGCGAGTAGGTGACGGTCGCCGTCGATTCGCCGAACGATCGCTCGACCCTGACGGTGCCGACCAGCGGCCCGTCGTCGGTGACGGTGATCGCGTCGGCCGTGTCGACGGCTGTGCCATTCGAGGGTGTCCACGCCTCGAGATCCCAGGCGTCGTACTCGACGGGATGATCGAGCGCCAGCTCCAGCACCGCCGCCGACGCGCGCTCCGGCAGGATCTCGCGTGCGTGGTCGACGTCGATGACCGACGTCAGGTTGCCGGCGCCGTCCCACCGCACGGCGAGGTGACGGTTCGTCATCGAGCGATCGGTGACGACGACGCGATCGTCGACGGGGAGGGCAACCGCAGCCGCCATCCCGTTGCCGGGGATTGCGGCACGAAACGCACGTCCGCCTGCGGTGAGCGACTGCGTCGGTCCGCTGCCGGATACGCCGCTCGTCCCATCGTCGTCGTCGACGAGCTCGTCGATGACGACGATCTCGTCGCGGTCGTGGCCGGCGACGTTGGTGAGCGTCGTCGTGGCGGGCGCGAGCGTGCCGACAAGGGCGGCGATGCGCTCACGCAGCTGCTGCTCGATGCGGGCGTGGGTCGCCTCGGCGTCGGCGTGGACCCAGGCGATCGACGACCCGGGCAGGATGTCGTGGAACTGCTGGGTGAGCACCTCCCGCCAGAGATCGTCGAGGTCGGCCGCGACCCCAGCCGTTGCCGCCCACAACTCGGCCTCGCGAAGGAGTTGCTCGCAACGGCGGTTGCCGAGCTTGGTGCGGATCTGGCTCGTCAGCGTGCCGCGATGGGTCTCGAAGTACAGCTCGCCGCGCCACACGGGCACCGGGGCGCCGAGGTGGATCTCACGCTCGACGTGCTGGAAGAACTCCGCCGGCGTGCCGATCGCGACCCGCGGCGCGCCATCGATGTCGGCCAGCCGGCGCGCCCGTTCGAGCATCTCGCGCGTCGGGCCCCCGCCACCGTCGCCGTGTCCGAACGGCATCAGCGACCAGTCGCTCCACCCGTGCTCGGAGAAGTTCTCGACGGCGTGGGCGCACTCGCCGGCCGTGATCTCGGCGTTGTACGTGTCGACCGGGGGGAAGTGGGTGAGCACGCGGGTGCCGTCGAGCCCCTCCCACCAGAACGTGTGGTGGGGGAAGCGGTTCTGCTTGTTCCACGACAGCTTCTGGGTGACGAAGCGCTTCATGCCGCCGGCCGCGAACACCTGCGGCAAGCCGGCCGGGTAGCCGAACACGTCGGGGATCCACACCTCCGTGCAGCGCCGCCCGAAGTGCTGCTCGAAGTATCGCTGGCCGTGGACGATCTGGCGGACGAGGCTCTCGCCCGACGGCAGGTTCATGTCGGATTCGACCCACATCCCGCCGGTCGGCACCCACTGTCCGCTCTCGACCTTGGCGGCGATCCTGGCGAACAGCTCGGGCCGGCGTTCCTCGATCCACGCGTACTGCTGGGCCTGCGAGCAGACGAATCGATACTCGGGGTGCTCGTCCATCAGGCGGACCGCCGATGCGAACGTCCGCTCGCACTTGCGTCGCGTCTCGCGGATCGGCCACAGCCAGGCGGTGTCGATGTGGGCATGGCCGGTGGCGATGATCCGGTGGGCGCTCGACCGGGCCGGGAGCGACAGCGCCGGCTCGATGGCGCGGCGGGCGGCGGCGACGTTCGGGACGAGGTCGAGGGCGCGTTCGATGTCGCGCAGCAATCGCCGCCGGCGCGGGTCGTCGAGGGCGAGCGTGCGCATCAGCCCGTCGAGCACGTCGAGGTCGTGCATCAGCGCTTCGGCCTCGGAGTCGACGACCACCAACTCGGCGCGCTTGAAGCGGTACAGCGGCTCCTCGCCGGCCGTGGCCGGTGACCCGAGCGGCGACGGCCGGAACTGCGGGAACGACGGGTTGGAGGCCGCCTCGACAGTGAGCACGACGGGTCCCGGCTCGGCGTCGACGGAGACGTTCGTACGTCGCGGATGGATCCCCTGGACGGGCCGTCCGTCGTCGTCGACCACGAGTCCCTCGCACTGGAACCCGGCCGCGTCGCGGTGGAAGCCGAGGTCGATCACGGCCTCGACCCGGCGGCCGGCCCACTGGCTCGGGATCTCACCGGTCAACCGGAACCACGTCGTCCCCCACGGCGCGCCCCATCGCGATCCGACGGCGAAGTCGGTCAGCCGGTCGAGCGTCGGTCCGGCCTGAATGGCCAGCCCGCTCCGATCGACCTCGACGAGCGGCACGACCCGCTCCCACAGCTCACGCGCGATGCGTCGCTCCACGAGCGCCCGGTCGTCGTGCACCCCCGCAACCTACCGAAACACCTCGAACTGTCTGCTTCAGGTGAGCCGCCGCTTCGTTTGAAGCAGACAGAACGGAGGGGTCAGGCGAGGGTGACGGCGATGGCTTCGGGGCCGCGGCGGCCGGCGCCGATGGTGTAGCGGACGCGCTGACCCTCGGAGAGCGTGGCGGTGGCCTTGGTGCCCTTGGCGGCGATGTTGGTCCCGATGTTCGAATGGTGCACGAACAGGTCGTCGGCGCCGGGGCGGGCGATGAAGCCGTAGCCGCGTGCCGGGCTGAAGAACTTGATCGTGCCGATCGTGGTGCTTGCGTGCATGGCGCTTGCAGTCGCCGACGGCGCGGACGTGGACGGCGCGGCGGCCTCGTCGGGGCGTGCGACGCGCTCGACGTGCTCGACGCGGGCGCTCAGCCGGCGCGGGTCGGCCGGCTCGATGCCCTCGGTGACGCCGATCTGCTGCTGGAGCTGGCGGGTCGCCTTGCGCATCGACCCGTCGACGAGCGAGATGACGACGCCGGTCGCGCCGGCGCGGGCCGTGCGGCCGGAACGGTGGTGATAGGTGGCGGCATCGGCCGGCGGGTCGAAGTGCAACACGCACGCGATGCCGTCGACGTGGACGCCACGAGCCGCGACGTCGGTGGCGATGAGCGCCCCGATCTTGCCGCGCTTGAACATCTCGAGGGCCCGATCGCGCTGGGCCTGGCTACGACCGCCGTGGATGGCTTCCGCCTTGGTGCCGAACTTGTCGAGTTGCTTGGCCAGGCGGTCGGCGCCGTGGCGGGTGCGACAGAACACGAGCGTCGATCCGAGGGCGGCGGCGACGCCGGCCACGTGACGCGGACGGTCGGTGCGCTCGGCCAGCCAGAAGAGGTGGTGGGCGGCGGTGATGTCCGGGCCCTTCTCGCCGACCTCGTGCCGGCACGGGTTGTCCTGGAAGTCGTCGACGAGCTTGGCCACCGGACCCTCGAGCGTCGCCGAGAACAGCAGCACCTGGCGCTGGGCGGCGGTCGCGCCGACGATGCGCCGCACCGCCGGCAAGAAGCCCATGTCGGCCATCTGGTCGGCCTCGTCGACGACGACGGCCGTGACGCGGTCGAGCCGCAGGGCACCCATCTTCAGCAGGTCCTCGAGGCGGCCGGGGCACGCCACGACCAGCTCGGCGCCCTGGTCGAGCAGCTTGCGCTGGGCGCCGTAGCCGACGCCGCCATAGACGGTCGCGACCTTGTGGCCGAGCGCCGCGGCATAGGGCGACAACGCCCGTGAGATCTGCTCGGCGAGCTCGCGGGTGGGGGCCAGGATGAGCGCAACCGGCGCCCGCTTGCCGGCATCGACGAGGCGAGCGACGAGCGGCAGGCCGAAGGCGAGCGTCTTGCCGGAGCCGGTCGGGGCGCGGCCGCACACGTCGAGCCCGGCGAGGACGTCGGGGATGACGGCGGCCTGGATCGGGAATGGCTCGCTGATGCCGGCTGCGGCGATGGCCTTGCAGATGCTTGGCGGGAGGCCGAGGTCGGCGAACGTTTCGTCGCGGGGCGGCCCGTCGGCGCGCGCGCCGGTCAGGGAATCGAGGAAGTTCATTGGGGGGATGGCCTTTACTTCGTACTTCGTGTTCAACAGCGCGATTCGCCAGAGCACGAAGCCGGAGAGCGCCCGCCGGACGAGACACGTCCAGCGACGCTGCACGCTATCGGGTGATCGGCCCGGAAGCACCCGACGGGCCGGACGCGCCCGACGCGCCTGACGCGCCCGTCGCGCCGGACGCGCCTGACCATGCGGTCGCGGCGTCGGCGAGCCCGGCGATCAGCGCTTCGGTGTGTGGCACCAAGCCACCCTCCCAGTCCCACCACAGCGGGCTCGACCCGCGCGCCCGTGGCGGGAGCTCGATCTGCACGCCGCCTGACCGCGGCAGGTTCACCGGATTGGCGGCGTGCATGCCGCGCAGTTCGGGCGGGATCCGGTCGACGTCGGTGACGATGTCGTAGGCGGGCAGCTTGGGGCGGAGGTGCCCGGCGACGTGGTCGGCCAGCCGGCGGTTGCGCCCGCCGAGCAGCAACGCCGTGAAGAAGCCGCGCCGCCCATACCCGTGGATCGTCACGACGACGTCGACATGGCCGATGAATCGGGCCAGCGCCTCGGATGCCTGCGGGCGAATCTTCGTCGACGGGATGTGGTGCCGCATCCCGTTCGGCTGGTGCACGCCGTAGTACGACGCGCCCGCCTGCTCGGCCGCGGCGCGGGCGACGACATCGGTCGCCTCCTCGAGCGCACCGCCGTGGTACGCCATGAACCCGAACGTGCTCCGCAGCTCGCAATGCTCCTCGACGCCCGGGAGCGCGAGGAGCTCGGCGAATCCGATGTCGGCCACGAGCCCATCGTCGCAGACGTTCGACGAGGTTGCTCAGGCGATGAAGCCGCTCGCGACGTAGTGTGGGGTGCGCATGTTGGTCTGGATGGATCTCGAGATGACCGGGCTGGATCACACGTCCGACGTCATCGTCGAGATCGCCACGCTGATCACCGACGACGATCTCGTGATCATCGCCGAGGGCCCGGACCTCGTGATCCACCAGGACGACGAGATCCTCGCCCGGATGGATCCCGTCGTGGTCGAGATGCACACCCGTTCCGGGCTGCTCGATCTGATCCGTCAGTCGACGGTGTCGCTCGACGAGGCCGGCGCCGCCACGCTCGAGTTCATCAAGACCCACGTGCCCGAGCCGCGCTCGGTCCCGCTGTGCGGCAACTCGATCGGCACCGACCGCCGGTTCCTCGCCCGCTACTTGCCGGCGATCGAGGACCACCTGCACTACCGCTGCGTCGATGTGTCGACGGTCAAGGAGCTCGCCAAGCGGTGGTATCCGAGCCTCGACAACGAGCGGCCGTTCAAGATCGGTGCCCATCGCGCCCTCGACGACATCCGCGACAGCGTCCGCGAGCTCCAGTTCTACCGCGAGCGGGTGTTCATCGCCGCCCGTCCGGTCGTGCCCGCCGTCGACGACGCGGCGCCGCCCGCCGACGCATCGGCTGCAGAGTCGCCGACCGCGGGCTGACACCCCGTCGACGGCGCGGGCCGTCTACTGAATGGCACGCGCTCACGCCGCGCGATGCTGACGGAGTGCGTGCCGTCACGATCCCGACGTACGGAGGGCCAGAGGTTCTCACGCTCGCCGACGTCGACGATCCGGTGCCGGGCCCCGACGAGATCCTCGTCCGCGTGACGCACAGCGCGTGCAATCGAGCCGACACGTTGCAACGCATGGGCGGGTACCCCGATCCCGTTCGGCGAGACGTGGAGATCCCCGGTCTCGAATACGCGGGAACGGTCGCCGCGCTCGGAGCGCGGGTGACGAACTGGGCGATCGGCGACCGCGTCATGGGGATCGAGTCGGGCGCGTGCTACGCGGAGCTCGTCGCCACGCACAGTCGCCAGGCGCTGGCGATCCCCGCCGCGATCGCGACCGAGGACGCGGCGGCGATCCCCGAGGTGTTCCTCACGGCATGGGACGCGCTCGTCGTGCAGGGCGGGCTGACGAGCGGGCGATGGGCGCTCGTCCATGCCGGTGCGTCGGGCGTCGGTACAGCGGCGATCCAGATCGCCAAGGCGATCGGTGCGCGCATCGCGGTGACGTGCTCGGCCGGAAAGGTCGACGCTTGCCGGGCGCTCGGCGCCGACCTCGTGTTCGAGCGCAGCCCACACGACTGGCTCGCCGATCTCCAGCAGGCGCTTCCGAACGGCGTCGACGTCGTGCTCGACGTCGTCGGGGGCGAGGAGGTCGACCGCAACCTGCGGGCGGTTCGCACCCAGGGCGCCATCGTCCAGGTCGGGCTGATGGGCGGCGGACAGACGCCGGTCAATGTCGGGTTGCTGCTCGTCAAACGCGTCACATGGATCGGAACCACCCTGCGCGCCCGGCCGATCGAACAGAAGATCACGCTCTGCCAACGCTTCGCGGCCGAGGTGTTGCCGCTGTTCGAGTCGGGGGTGCTGCGTCCGGTGATCGACTCGCGCTACCCGCTCGACGCCGTCGCCGACGCCCACCGCCACATGGAGGCCAACGCCAGCGTCGGCAAGATCCTGCTCGAGGTCGGGTGATGGGCCCGCGGCCCCCGAAGCAGGAGCAGGAGCCGGCCGGCGACGCCGTCACCGAGGTCGCCCCCGGTGTGCTGCGCGCCCAGTTGCCGATCGACATGCCCGGCCTCGGTCATGTCAACTGCTACGTGCTGGAGGACGATCGTGGCGCGGCGATCGTCGATCCCGGTCTGGCCGGCAGCGCCTCGCGCCGCGCCCTGAAGGCGCGTCTCGCCGCGGCCGGCGTCCCGCTGCGCCGCGTGCACACCGTGATCGTGACCCACAGCCATCCCGATCACTTCGGCGCCGCCGGATGGGTGCGACACGAGACAGGCGCCGACATCATCACCCATCGCCGGTTCCGTCTGATGTGGGATCCATGGGAACCACCCGACGTCGACGTCGAGGACGCGGTCGACGGGTGCCTCGGCAACGGGGACGTTGAGGCCAATGGGGTCGGCGACGGCGACGGCGACGGCAACCGTGTCGACGTCGACGTCGACGCGATGCGGGCCGAGCTGGCGGTGCGATCCCAGCCGCGCATGCCGTGGGATCCGGCGCCGTGGGGCGGGTCGGGGATGACGATGCCGTTGCGCCGACGTGCCCGGCTTCGAATGTCGGCTCGGTTCCCGCGCCTGTTGCGTGTTCCAGTGCCGTCGGTGCGGCTCGACGACGGCGGACCGATCCGCCTCGCCGGTCGTGAGTGGCTGGCGTTGCACACCCCCGGACACACCGAGGACCATCTCTGCCTGTTCGACCCGACCGATGGGGTGATGTTGTCGGGCGACCACGTGCTGCCCACGATCACCCCCCACATCGGCGGCTTCGGTCCGTATCGCGACCCGCTCGCCTGCTTCTTCGACTCGCTCGACAAGGTTGCGCTGCACGGTCCCGACACGAGCATCTGCCTCCCGGCCCACGGTCATCCGTTCACCAACCTCGTCGTGCGAGTCGACGCCATCAAGCGTCACCACCGCGAGCGACTCGACACGTTGCGGTCGGCCTTCGAGGGCATCGGTGGGCCGGCGTCGGTGAGCCAGCTGTCGGGGCATCTGTTCTCGGCCCGGGCCCAGGGTGCGATGGCCGACAGCGAGACGTTCGCCCACCTCGAGCACCTGCGCCTCGCCGGCGAGGTGGCGCGGATCGACGAGCCGACCGGCTACTCGTACGTGCCGACGGCCTGATCACGCCACGTCCGTCGCGGTGGATTCGCCGCCAGGAAAAGCGCGAGGCCGACGCTGATCGGCGCTCTGGACGGGTGGAACGACACCCGAAAGGACGCCACCGATGTCAGTCACAGACGTAGCGCGTATTTCAGGGGTTCCACGCGGATCAAGTCTTCGAGGAGCCGACATGACACTGATCAACGCTGCCACTCTCCAAACGACGTCCCGGACGGTCGTTCCGAGCTGGGAATTCGACCCGTTCAACGCGTTCGACACGCTCGAGATCTTCGAGACGCTCGAGACTTTCGACACTTTGTCGCTGGCGACGGTGCCGGAACCGACGCTCGACGACCTCGCCGTGCTCGATCTGGAGGCGCTCGACCTGCTCGACGACGAGCCGCGGGGCACGAGCTACGCCCGTTGCTCCGACGGCAACGGGACGCTGAGTCATCTGTTCTTCTCCGATGACGACTTCGACATCGCCCGTGCCAAGGCGATCTGCTCCAAGTGCGGGCTCCGCGAGGCCTGCCTCGGTGGCGCCCTGGAGCGTGGCGAGGTGGCTGGTGTGTGGGGCGGCGAGCTGGTGGAGGACGGGGCGGTCGTGGTGCTCAAGCGCCGTCGTGGCCGCCCGCCGAAGGTGGCCCGGCCGGTTCTCGTCGTCGACGAGGTTCCGCTGCCGCCGCATCTCGTCGCGTGACCTGCGACACATCGTTGAATCTCGCCGCCGGCTGAGTCGCGAAACCTCCTTGACCGCGACCGTCGCGGCGTGGTTGTGTAGTCCCCGCTGCGCCGTTTTGGGCGCGGCGCGACCCCGACCGACCAACCTCAAGCAACGAGGCCTACCGATGATCCGCACCCTCACGAACACGCACCGCTTGGGCCACCAGCCCAGCCGCGCGCGCTTCGATGGCGCGATCGGTCAGGCTTGGCAGGGTCGTTCCAAGGATCGTTACAGCGATCTCGGCAGCTGCGCCGGCGCCCACCCGTCCACTTCCCGGACGTACGTGGCTCGACAGGCCAACGCCACCGACGCATCGCCAGCGGCCTCCACGTTTGACGGCATTCTCGCCGTCCCGACGATGTGGACCAAGTCCGCCACCCGGCACCTCGCACCGAGGTCGACGTAACCAGACGTCGAAGTCACCTCACCGAGGCCGCCGGGTTCCGACCCGGCGGCCTTCTTCGTTTTTCCGCCCGCCTCCCACACCCAACCGAACCATCACAGCGAACAGGACAGATCCATGACCACCATCGATTTCGAAACGATCACCATCGCTCTCAAGGCCCCTGTCGCACGGTGTGCCGACGGCAACGGAACGCTCACCCCGCTGTTCTTCTCCGATCACGTCATCGACATCGCTCGTGCCAAGGCGATCTGCGCCAAGTGCGCGTTGCGCGTCGAGTGCCTCGCGGGCGCGCTCGAACGGGAGGAACCCTGGGGTGTGTGGGGTGGTGAGTTGATCGCCACGGGCCGCATCGTCGCCCACAAGCGACCATGCGGTCGACCACCGAAACGACCGAGACCCGAGCTCGTCATCGACGAGATGGGTGTCGTCGCCTAGCCCTTCCGAGTTGCTCCCCCCGGCGGGAAGCCGGGGCCGTCGTTAGCCTGACGCCATGGCTTGGCGGCCCCGGCTCCCCGTGCTCGTGCTGTGCGGAGCCATCGCTGGCGGGCTGCTCGGCGGCTGGGCGCTGAGCCGGGTGGTGATCGGCGACCCCGACACCGGCCCGGACGACGTCGACAGTGTCGTGCTCGACGAACCGGGCGAGTACCAACAACCGGTCGACGGCGAGAATCGCGACGTCGACGGTGACCACCTGCCAGACGTGGTGCTCACCGACGCCGCCGGCCTCGAGATCCGCACCGCGTCGCTCGTCGGGCAGCCGCTCGTCGTCAACCTGTGGTACTCGACGTGCATCCCGTGCAAGCGCGAGCTGGCCGAGTTCGCAACCGTCCACCGTGAGGTCGGCGACAGGATCCGGTTCGTCGGGATCAATCCGTTCGACTCGGTCGACGTGATGGAACGCTTCGCCGGCGATCGTGGCGTGGGATACGAGTTGTTGCGCGACGAGGCCGGCGCGTTCGTCGACGCCGCCGGCGTGGTGAGCTTCCCTGTCACGCTGTTCGTCGACGCCGACGGCGTGATCGTCGCCCACACCGGCGAGCTCGACGGCGACGAGCTGCGGGCGCGCATCGAGGAGCTGTTCTAGGTGGGGCTGTCGTTCCTCCGTGGGCTGGTGGCCGCCGTGAACCCGTGCGGGTTCATCCTGCTGCCCACCTATCTCATGTACTTCCTCGGGATGCAGGGTCAGCACCCCGGTTCGCAGCGGGCGTCGATCCGCCGCGCCCTCGTGGTGAGCGCTGCGGTGTCGGCGGGCTTCCTCACGGTGTTCGTCGCGGCGGGCCTGATCTCGGTGCACTTCACGCAGTGGATCAACAGGAACGCCCGCTACGCGACCGTCGTGATCGGCGTCGCGCTGGTCGTGCTCGGCGTCGTCATGTTGTTCGGCTACAAGCTCCCGATCTCCACGCCGAAGCTCGATGTCGGCGGACGGCGACGCACCATCGGCTCGATGTTCGTCTACGGGATCGCCTACGCGGTGGCGTCGATCGGTTGCACGATCGGGTTGTTCCTCGCCACGTTGTTGGGCAGCACCCGCTCCGACGGGGTGCTGAGCGGGGTCGCCAACGTCGTCGCCTACGGCGTCGGGATGTCGTTGGTCGTCACCGCCCTCACCGTCACGCTCGCCGTCGCCAACACCGGTCTGCTGCACGTGCTCCGCACCGGCATGCGTCACGTCGAGACGATCGCCGCCGTGTTCGTCGTCCTGTCCGGGCTGTACCTCATGTACTACTTCTGGGTCGTCGACGTGAACGAGGACGCGGCGCCGATCACGAACCAGGTCGAGGACCTCCAGAACTGGATCCTCGTGCGGCTCAGCGACAACTGGCAGACCTTGGCGCTCGTGCTCGGCGCGATCGTCGTCGCCGCGATCCTGTACGTGTCCGTGCGATCCGACGACAGCGACGACGTCGCACCAGGGCTACCGTCGCCGGAGTGAGTGATCTGCTCGACCCCAGCGCCGTGCCGCTGAGCCCGGCGGCGACGGTGATGCTGGTGCGCGACGGCGACGACGGGCTCGAGGTGTTCATGCTCCGGCGCGCCCTCGGCGCTTCGTTCGCCGGCGGGGTGTACGTGTTCCCTGGCGGTCGGGTCGATGCGGGCGACCACGCCGACGAGTTGGAGGCGATCTGCGACGATCTCGGCGACCGGCAGGCGAGCGCCCGTCTCGGCCTCGATCGTGGCGGACTTGCCTACTGGGTGGCCGCCATCCGTGAGTGCTTCGAGGAGGCTGGGGTCCTGCTCGCCCGGCGGGTCGGCGGTGACGCCGCGGTCCGCTTCGACGATCCGGCGATCGAGCAGCGGTTCGGCACCGCCCGTCGGGCGGTGCACAGCGGTGAGCTCTCGCTCGTCGATCTCTGCGCCCGCGAGGGATTGCGGCTCATCACCGATCTCGTGCAGTACGTCGCCCACTGGATCACCCCGATCGGCGAGCCGAAGCGGTTCGACACACGGTTCTTCCTGGCGCTGGCGCCCGCCGCCCAGGAGCCGCTCCACGACGACGCGGAGACGATCGCCAGCTTGTGGGTCACCCCTCGCGACGCGCTGGCGAGGAACGCCGCCGGCGAGCTGCAGCTGTACGCGCCCACGATCCACAACCTCGAGTTCCTCGACCGGCACGCGACGGCCGAGATGGCGCTCGCCGCCGGTGCGGCGATCGGGTCGCCGCCGGCGATCCTGCCCCGCCTGCGCTTCGGCGCCGACGGTCGGTTCGCCGGGGTGGTGCTCCCAGACCACGCCGACTACGAGTCGATCCCGGTGCCGACCACCGTCCAACGCGGCCGTAACTGAGCGCCGACGATCCGTGCCGGGCTCCCGCATGTTGTTCACGTGCCGGCCGCTGGCCGGTCACTACGAACCACTCGTCCCGCTCGCGGTGGCGGCCAGGGCGGCCGGTCACGAGGTCGCCTTCGCCACCGGCGAGCCGTACGACGACCGAGCCCGCGCGGCGGGGTTCGAGGCGTTCCGTGTGGGGCCGGGCGAGGCCTTCAGAGCCGAGTGGGCGCCGCGCTTCCCGGGTTTCGACCGGCTCGTCGGCGACGAGCAGCGCCGGTTCTTCCTGACCGAGGTGTTCGCCAACCTCGAGCTGGTGCCTCGAGCCGAGGACCTCGAGCTCGTCGTCGACGCATGGGAGCCGGCGATGCTCGTGCACGAGGTGGCCGAGCTCGCCGCTCCACTGGTTGCCGCGGCGCGGAGGATCCCCTACGTCGATGTGAGCTACGGGCCGTTGATCCCGTTCGCTCTGTTGCACGCGACGGGCGAGGCGGCGGCTCCGCACTGGCAGGCTCGGGGCCTCGAACCGGATCCGCTCGCAGGACTGCTCCGCCACTTGTACGTGGACACCTGCCCGCCGGCACTGCAGAACCCTGAGATCGCGCGCGTCGCCGCGGTGCAGGGCCTCCGCCCCGCCGCCGCCGAGGTGCCCACCGCCGACCCACCGGCGTGGCTCGATCGACTCGGTGGCATGCCCATCGTGTATCTGACGATGGGAACGATCTGGAACCGCGACGTCGACATGTTCCGCCATGTGATCGAGGCGCTGCGCGACGAGCCGCTCGCGCTGGTCGTCACGGTCGGACGCCTCAACGATCCGGAGGCGCTGGGTCCCCAGCCCGACAACGTCGTCGTGCACCGGTACGTCCCGCAGGCACTCGTGCTCGGCCGGTGCGCCGCGGTCGTCGCCCACGGAGGTTCCGGCACGACACTCGGCGCGCTCGCCTACGGGCTGCCGCTCCTCGTCATCCCCCAAGGAGCCGACCAGTACTCGAACGCCGACCGGGTGGTCGCGGCCGGCGCCGGCCGTCGTCTCCTGCGCGACGAGGTGACGGTCCCGGCTGTCCGGGAGTCGGTGCGCGCGCTGCTCGATGACCCCGGCTACCGCCGTGCCGCCGAAGGGATCCGAGCCGAGATCCGCGTGATGCCCACACCCGAACAGGCGATCAGCAGGTTCGAAGAGCTGCTCGCGACCGCGTGACCCGGCGCGCGTCAGCGCTTCGGACCGAGGGCGGCCTCGACCGCTTCGAGCATGCGTGCCGAGCAACCCGCCATGTCGACCGCCGGAGCGGTGGCCGGCGGTGCGATCTCGGCGACGATCCGCGCCGCGATCGCGCGGAACACGTCGGCCGCGGCACTGTCGCCGTCGATCGAGATCGGCGTGCCCGAATCGCCGCCGGCGGACACGGCAGGTTCGAGTGGCACCTGGCCCAGCAACGGGGCGCCGATCGCCTCGGCCAGGGCACTCCCACCGCCCGAACCGAACAGCTCGTACTCGTTGCCGTCGTCGCACGTGAAGCTGCTCATGTTCTCGATCACGCCGACGACGCGCAGGAAGCTGCGCCGGGCCATGTCGGCGGCCCGCTGGGCGACCTTCTGAGCGGCCAACGCCGGAGTGGTGACGATCACGAGGTCGGTGCGCGGGAGGAGGCGGGCGAGCCCCATCTGGACGTCGCCGGTTCCCGGCGGCATGTCGATCAGCAGGTAGTCGAGATCTCCCCAATGGACGTCGCGCAGGAACTGCTCGACCGCCTTGGTGAGCATCAGGCCCCGCCACATCAGCGCCGTCTCCTCGCCGACGAGGAAGCCGGTCGACACGACCTTGAGCTTGCCGCGGCCGACCTGACGCTCGTTGGGGATGATCTTGGGCTTGTCCGACCCCTCTCTCCGCGTCGCCTCCATGCGTTCGGAGATGCCGAGCAGCCGGGGAACCGAGAACCCCCAGATGTCGGCGTCGAGCACGCCGACGATGTTGCCGGTGGCCGCCAGGGCGGCGGCGAGGTTGACCGTGACCGAGCTCTTGCCGACGCCGCCCTTGCCACTGGCGATGGCCAGTACGCGACACGACAGCGGGACCTCGGTGTCGGGCGCCAGCTCACGGGCGTGCCAGCGGGCCTTGAGCATCACCTCGGTGCGCTCGTCGGAGTTCATCTCGCCCCACACGATGTGCACGCCGGTGACGCCGGGGTGGACACCGATCCGCGTCTCGACCTCACGCTTGATGTCGGCGCGCAGCGGGCAGCCACCGATGGTCAGCTTGATACCGACCGTGACGGTGCCGTCGGGATCGATGTCGACGGAGGGCACCATCCCGAGCGACACGATGTCGGCCCCGAGCTCGGGATCGATGACCGACTCGAGCACGGCGAGGACCTCGTCACGAGTCGGGGGCGCAACCGTCACCGTGTCGGTCGGCCCTGAATCCGTCGGCCGCTGTCCCATGGGACGTATTTTACCGGCGCCGGCCGTGTAATCTCTCCATGTGGCCGATCCGTCGCCAAACCCGCCGCCACTCCAGTCGATGGACACCGGACATCTCGATGTCCTCAAGGCGCTCGGCGACAACACGCGGTACGCGATCTACCTCGAATTGGCGCGAGCGGCGCGACCACTCACCACCGCCGACATCGCCGACACGCTGGGACTCCACGCCAACACGGTGCGTCCGCACCTCGAGCGGATGCGCGACGTCGGCCTCGTCGACGTCGAGACCGAAGCGCGGGGCAAGCTCGGCCGGCCCCAGCACCGCTACTCGGTGGCACCGGGCGCGCCGTCGCTCGGTCTCGAGCCGCCCACGATGCCCGTGTTGGCGCGGATGGTGCTGCGCATGGCCGACCGGCTCGGCGCCGCGGCAGGCGATGCCGAGGATGTCGGCCGCGACGAGGGTGGCCGGCGCGCCGTCGCCTATCTCGACGCGCCATCGAGCCTCGAGGCACTGGTGTCAGACCTCGATCGGCTCGGCTTCGACCCGATCGTGACCGACGGCGACGACGACGACACCGCCATCGTGGCGTTCGCCCACTGCCCGTTCGCCGACATCGCGGCCGAGCATCCCGAGCTCGTCTGCGGCCTGCACCGCGGTCTCGTGGCCGGGTTCGTCGCCCGGATGGGCGACGCCGAAGTGCGGGAGTTCTGCACGCTCGTCGACCGCACTCCTTGCCAAGTCGCGGTCAGGTCCCGGTAACATCGAGTCGTTCGACACAGGAGGAAGCGCACGTGATCACGCTCACCGACACCGCAACGGTCAAGGTCAAAGAGCTGCTCGAGGCCGAGGGTGCGAGTGATCTCGCCCTGCGTGTCGCAGTCAGGCCCGGCGGCTGCAGCGGCTTCTCCTACGAGATGTTCTTCGACGGCGACGTCGCCGCCGACGACGAGCAGGCCACCTTCGGTGACGCCGTCAAGGTCGTCGTCGATCAGGCGTCGGCCCAGCTCCTCGAGGGCGCAACACTCGACTACAAGGACGGGCTCGACCAGTCCGGGTTCGCGATCACGAACCCCAACGCCACCCGCACGTGCGGGTGCGGGTCGAGCTTCTCCTGACCAACTCCCGGTCGCGGATCTGAGCTGAGACGCGTCCGTCTGCGGGCGCCGTCGGCAACCGGCGCGGGTTGCTCGTCATGGTTTGGCGCGCGAACGTGGCGGGCAGATGTCTGACCCGGGCTCGTCGCCGCTGCGCAGGTACCGTCGCCGGATCCTGGGGTGGGGCTTGGTGGCCGTGGTGGTGCTGTGCGCCGTCGCCGCGCCGCTGTTCCTCCGCGGTGTCGAGCAGGACCTCGAGCAGCGCGTGCCGTCCGAGCTGGCGGACCAGGGCTTCCACGGCGTGACTGCGGCGTTCTCCGGACAGGACGGCGTGCTGCGGTGCGCGGTCCCGCTCGCCGAGCCGGAGGACGCGATCAGCGCCGCCATCGATGTGTGGGGCGTGCGGGCCATCGAGCTCGATCGGTCGTGCCGCGTCGGCGGTTCGTCATCCGACGACGCCGACGACGACGTGTCGACCACGTCGGCGCCGGCCGATGACGACACGGTGACCAGTTCGTCGCCGTCGTCGACGCCGACCACCGATGCCGCTGCCGACGGGCTCGAATTCGAAACGATCGTCGACGTCGTCGACAGTGGTCCGCAGTTCTCGATCCTGGCGTCGCTGGTCGACGAGTCCGACGCCACCGCAACCCTGTCGGGATCGGGTCCGTTCACGTTGTTCGCCCCCTCCGACGAGGCGTTCGAGGAGCTGCCGCCCGACACACTCGCCGCCCTGCGCCAGAACCCGCGGCAGCTGGCGACCCTGTTGCAGCATCACGTCGTGGCCGGGTCGTACCTGTCGAGCGAGCTCGAGCCCGGCCCGATCGAGATGCTCGACGGGACGACGCTGAGCGTGAGGGTCGCTGACGATGTGATCACGATCGGCGGCGCCACGATCACCGAGCCCGACATCGAGGCCGGCAATGGCGTGGTGCATGTCATCGACCTGGTCCTGTTGCCGCGCGCCGTACCCACCGAGCCGGACGACCGCGCCCCCACCGTGTCGGCCACGCTCGCCGCCGGGCAGGTCGTGCTCGAGGGGGAGGTCGCCGACGAGACCCAACGCGCCATCCTCGTCGACGGTGCGACCCGAGCGCTCGACCCGGCCAACGTCGACGACCAGCTCACCGTCGGCGTCGACACGCCGATCGACGACGACACCGTGCGCTCGCTGGCCGAGCTGGTGGCCGCGATGCCGCCGAACCTGGTGAGTGGCGAGAGTGGCTACGACGGAACCGACCTGTACACCGTTGGCGTGTTCGCCGCCGACGACCGGCGGGCTGCGTTCCTCGCCGTGGCGGACTTCCTCGCCGCCGAGGTCGAGCTGGCACCACGCCCGACGGCATCGGACGCCGACGCCCGGGCGCTCGAGGACGAGCTCAACGCGTTCATCCTGGCCAACCCGATTCAGTTCCCGCCGGCGAGCGCTGACGTGTCACCTGGCGTGCTCGCCGTGCTCGACCGCGTCGCCGGCATCGCCGAGCGGTTCGACGGGGTAACGATCACGATCGAGGGTCACACCGACAGCGACGGGGTGCTGGCGGAGAACCAGGAGCTCAGCGAGGAGCGGGCGGCCGCCGTGTTGGAGAGTCTCGTCGAGCGTGGTGTTCCCGTCGCCGGGCTGCTCGCCGTGGGTCTCGGCTCGACGCAGCCGGTCCTGGTCGGCGGCGTCGAGGACAAGGACGCCAGCCGCCGCATCGAATTCCAGGTGACCGTGGAGCCAGGAGCCTGAATGGGAAGGACGACATGCCCTACACGCTGGTGAAAGGACTCGTCTGGGTCGTGCTCGCGGTGCTGATCGGCGTCGTGATCGGCTGGCTCCTGAGGAGCCTTCGGAGCAAGCGTCAGATCGCCAAGGCGCGGGCTGCCGCGACGTCGGGGGTCGCCGGATCGCGCTCCGGAACGCAGAACGACGCGACTGAGCTGGAGCGGTTGCGGATCCGTCTCGCCGAGCTGGAACCGATCGTCGTCGAGCGTGATCGCCTCCGCGCCGAGTTGCAGCCGATCGTCGTCGAACGTGCCCGCGTCCGCGCCGCGATCGATTCGGTGCGTCCGGATCCGTCGGCGGACGCGATGTGGAGCTCCGGTGAGCGACCGGCGTCGGAACCGCCACCGCCGCCTGACGTGCGCGCCGCGGCCGCCGTGCTCGGGCGTGAGATCGAGCTCGACGACCTGCGCGTCGTCGTCGGCGTTGGCCCGGCGATCGAGTCGTTGTGCCGCAGGATCGGGATCCGGACGTGGTGGGACCTGGCGAACACGGAGACGTCGCTGTTGCGCACGATGCTGACCGACGCCCGTCCGGGTCTCGCTGTCGACGACTCGGCGAGCTGGCCGCTGCAGGCGCGGCTGCTGGCCGAGGGACGGTGGGAGGATTTCAAGGCGCTCACCGACGAGCTGGCGGCCGGGCGTCCGCCCGACTGATCGCGGGATCGACGCAAATGCTCGCGGACGACACGGTCGCTTTCACATTGAACGGCTCCGCCGTGGAGGCAGCAGCCGGCGGCTCCCTCCTCGACGCGTTGCGCGAGGACCTCGGCATCACATCCGCCAAGGACGGTTGTAGCCCGCAGGGCCAGTGCGGGTGCTGCACGGTGTGGGTCGACGGTCAGCCCCGTGTCGCGTGCGTCACGCCCGTTGCCCGGGTCGCCGGTCGGACGGTCACGACGCTCGAGGGTCTCGATACCGCAGACCGGTGGGCCGACGCGTTCTGCGCCAACGGCGGCAGCCAGTGCGGCTTCTGCACCCCGGGGATCATCATGCGCGTCGCCGCCCTCACCGAACCCACCGCAGCCGCCGTCCGCCAGTCCCTCCTCGCCCACCTCTGCCGCTGCACCGGCTGGCACCCCATCGCCGCAGCCGTTCTGTCTGCCTCAGATTGCCCGCCGGCTCGTCTGAAGCAGACAGATGCGGTGATGCGGGCCGGGTTGGAGGGTGGGGTGGGGCAGGACGTGGGGGCTCACGTGGCGCTCGGGCGGGGCGGGTTCGCCGACGACACCGCACCGGCGGGCGCGCTCGTCGCCCTCCTCGACGCCGGCGGCGAATGGGTGGTCGGCGAGTCGCTGGCGCACGCACGCCAGCTGAGCGGGAAGATCCAGGGACGCCGCACGACTGCGCCGGTGCGGTCGCCGATCGAGCTACCGGCGGGTGCCTGGATGCGCACGTTGCAGACCACCTGGGTCGAGCCGGCGTATCTCGAACCCGACGCGGCGTGGTGCGAGCCGGGTGGCGAGCCCGCCAGTTCGCTCGGCAACGGCGGGGCCTTCGGTGGGAAGTCGACGACCGAGGTCGGCGACGTCGCCCGGCGCCTCGCCGACGAGCACGGCCGGGCCGTCAGGGTGCTGTACACACGTGAGGACGTGGTGCGGCGCGGTCCGAAGCGTCCGCCGATCGCTGCCGGCGTGGGCGCCGACGGTACGGGGATCATCCGCGTCGCCCGGACGCCGGGGATCGCGGCGGCGATCGCGTCGATCGCGCCGGGCCTCGTGGTCGACGAGGTCGACGTGGCCGGGCCGCCGACGACGAGCACCGCCCGCGCCGCGGGCTGGGCCGAGGCCGCCATCCTGCTCGCCTCGATCGCCGACGCGGGGATCGACGCACCGCTCACCGCGCCGAACGGGGCGACAGCCTGGGCGACGATCGATCCGGACGGCTCGGTCCACGTGCGCGTGCGGTGCGGGGACCCGCTCGACGAGGTGGTGCTGCGCAGCTACTGCACCGGTGCCGCGCACATGGCGCTCGGGTGGGTGCGTAGCGAGGGTCTGGCGATCGGCGACGACGGCTCGCCGCTCGACCTGACGATCCGCTCGTTCGGTGTGCTGCGCGCCGTCGACACCCCGCCGATCCACATCCAGATCGAGCCCGACGACGGTGAACCCGTGAACGGATCCGACGCCGTGTTCGCCGCGGTCGCGGCCGCCGCCTGGCGCCACGCCGGCTTCCCGCCGCACTGGCCAACGACGCGATGAATCAGGATCCGGTACCGTCGGCGCGATGAACAAGCCACTCGGTCCCTACAGCCCGTTCGTCCGTGCCGGCGACTTCATCATCGTGTCCGGCCAGGGCGGCATGAAGGACGGCGCGATCGTGGAGGGCGGGGTCGCGGCCCAGACCACGCAGACCATGGCGAACGTCGCCGACCGTCTCGCCGAGGCCGGGGCGACGTTGAGCGACGTCGTGAAGACGTTGTGTTTCCTCACCGACATGGACACGTTCGCGACGTTCAACACCGCGTACGCGGAGGCGTTCGGCAACCACCGCCCGGCCCGTTCCACGGTGGAGGTGTCGGCACTGCCCGGTGGGATGGCGGTCGAGGTCGAGGCGTGGGCCTACAAGCCCGCCTGATCGACCGCGCGTCCGGAAACGAGTCGGCGACCAGACGATCACCGACGAGACGTACCGTGAGCCGACTGAATCGAACTACGGTGACGTCATGGCCGGTGCCATTGCGATCGTCGTCGTGCTCCTGCTGTTCCCCGTCGTCGTCCTGATGGGGAGCTCGATCCTCGCCGCCGTGCTCGGCCAGCTGTTGTGGAAGGACGGCCAGACGCGGCACACGGGCAGCGAGCTCGTCGAGCTGAACGACTAACGGGCCGCGATGCACCGGTTCGATGCCTCGGTCGAGGCGCTGACGGAAGCGATCGTGCAGTACGCGAGCGAACGCGTCCGCCTCGATCCACCTCCGCTCGACGGGCCGCGAACTCCTGCCGAGCTGCGGGCCATGGCCGGGCCCACGATCACCGCCGGCGGGCTCGGGGGGCTCGAGGCGTTGCGGATCTTCGGCGACGTGCTGGCCCCGGCGTGCATCTCGGTCGACCATCCGCGCTTCCTCTCGTTCGTGCCGGCCGCGCCCACAGTGGCGTCGATCCTGTTCGACCTCGTCGTCGGGGCGTCGAGCATCTACGCCGGTTCATGGCTCGAGGGAGCGGGCGCGGCGTTCGCCGAGAACGAGGCGTTGCGGTGGATCGCCGACCTCGCCGGCCTGCCGGCCGACGCCGGCGGCGTGTTCGTGAGTGGCGGCACGGCCGGCAACCTCAGCGCCCTCGTCGCCGCCCGCTGGAAGTGGCGCCACGACGCGGCCGGCGCCCACGACCGAACCCGCGGTCTGATGATCACGTCGACGGGCGCCCACTCGTCGGTAGAACAGGCCGCCCGCGTGATGGACGCTGACGTCATCGGGGTGGCGGCGGACGAGCGCGGCCGCATGCATGGCGACGCCCTGCGGGCGGTGGTCGACTCGCTCGACGCCGAAGATCGAGCTCGACTGTTCGCGATCGTCGCCACGTCCGGCACCACCAACGCCGGCGTCGTCGACGACCTGGCGGGCACCGGCGACGTGTGCGCCGAGCTGGGTGTGTGGATGCACGTCGACGGCGCCTACGGCGGGGCCGGCCTCGCCGCGCCGAGCGTGCGCGATCGCTACGCGGGTGTCGAGCGCGCCGACAGCTTCATCGTCGATCCGCACAAGTGGTTGTTCGCACCGTTCGACTCGTGCGCACTGATCTACCGCGACCCGTCGATCGCCCGCGCCGCTCACACGCAGCACGCCGAGTACCTCGACGTGCTGCAGGACGACGCATCGGTACGAGACGTCGCCGAGGGTGACGTCGAGCAGCCCGACGCACCGCTCGACCGGGCCTGGAACCCATCCGACCTGGCTCACCACCTGTCCCGTCGCGCGCGTGGGCTGCCGTTGTGGTTCAGCCTGGCGACGCACGGCACCGACGCCTACACGCGTGCCGTCGAGACGACGCTCGAGGTCACCCGTGCCGCGGCCGTCGAGATCGCGGCGACCCCGCACACCGAATTGATCATGGAGCCCGAGCTCTCGGTGGTCCTGTTCCGGCGCCGCGGCTGGACACCCGCGCAATACCAGGAGTGGAGCGACCGCGAGTTGACGGAGGGACGTTCGTTCGTGACGTCGACGTCGTGGGCCGGCGAGACCGTGCTGCGGTTCTGCATCGTGAACCCGTTGACGAACGCCGACGACATCCGCATCATCCTCGACTCGCTCGCCGACTGATGACCGGCACCGCCAACGCTGCTGTCGCCGATCTCGTCGTGCGGGACGCGCGCTGTGTGGCGACGATGGATGGCGAGCGTCGCGAGCTACGTGGCGGCTGGGTCGCCGTGACCGGCGGTCTCGTCAGCGGTGTCGGCCGCGCCGACCCACCGCCGGCATCGACGACCATCGACGCCACCGACTGTCTCGTCACGCCGGGGCTGATCAACGCCCACCATCACCTGTTCCAGAACCTCACCCGCGCCTACCCGCCGATGACCGACAAGCCGCTGTTCGGCTGGTTGCAGTCGCTGTACCCGTTGTGGCGGGCGATCGACACCGACGCGGTGCACGTTTCGGCGTGGGTGGGGCTTGCCGAGCTGGCGCTGTCGGGGTGCACGACGTCGACCGACCACCTCTACCTCCACCCGCACGGAGCCGGCGATCTGCTGTCGGCCGAGATCGACGCGGCACGTGACCTCGGCGTCCGGTTCCATCCGACGCGCGGGTCGATGTCGCTGTCGCAGAAGGACGGGGGTCTGCCCCCCGACGACGTCGTCGCCGACGACGACGAGATCCTCGCCGCCTGCGAGGACGCCGTCGCCCGCCACCACGACCGCGCCCACGGGGCGATGACGCGGATCGCCCTCGCACCGTGCTCGCCGTTCACCGTGACCGAAGCGCTGATGGTGCGCACCGCCGAGCTCGCCGAGAGACTCGACGTGCGGCTCCACACCCACTTCGCCGAGAACGCCGAGGACGACGAGTTCAGCCTGGCGACGTTCGGGTGCCGGCCGATGGAGTACCTCGAACGGACCGGCTGGTGCACCGACCGCACGTGGGTCGCCCACTGCGTGATGCCCGATCCGGCCGAGATCGTGCGACTCGGCGCCGCCGGTGTCGGCGCCGCGCACTGCCCGTCGAGCAACCTCATCCTGGCGTCGGGCATCGCGCCGGTGGTCGATCTGCGTGCGGCCGGCGTGAAGGTCGGCCTCGGCGTCGACGGGTCGTCGTCGGCGGACTCGGCATCGTTGTGGCTCGAAGCTCGCCAGGCGATGCTGCTCGCCAAGCTGCGCAATGGTGCCGCGGCGGGGACGGCGCGGCTGGCGCTCGAGCTCGCCACGTTGGGTGGGGCCGGATGTCTCGGCCGTGAAGGTGAGCTCGGCGTGCTCGCTCCCGGTGCGGTCGGTGACCTCACCGTCTGGGACCTCACCGGCCCGAAGTTCGCCGGCGCGATCGCCGACCCGATCGAGGCGTGGCTGCGCTGCGGTCCCGCCGCCGCCCGCGACACGATCGTGCGCGGTGTACCGGTGGTCCGGCGCGGCGAGCTCGTCTCCGCCCGTGTCGACGAGATGCTCGCCGAACATCGCCGGCATTCGGCGAGGATCCAGCAACTCGTCGATCCATGACCAGGTCTGATGGCTGACCATGTCCGACCACGTCGACGCGTCGAGCGCTACCACGAGTGAGACCGCCGACGCCCCGGACCGGTTCCGGCTGGGGTGCAACTACTGGCCTCGCAACAAGGCGATGTCATGGTGGTCGGACTTCGACGCCGGCGAGGTGGGCGACGAGTTCGACGTGATCGCCGCGCTCGGCATGGATTGCGTGCGGCTGTTCCTGTTGTGGGACGACTGGATGCCGTCGCCCGACGTCGTCTCGACCCGTTGCCTGCGCGATCTCGGTCGGGTCTGCGATGCCGCCGCCGAGCGTGGCCTGGAGCTCGACGTCACGTTCTTCACCGGTCACATGAGCGGCCCCAACTGGTCGCCGGGATGGTTGCTGGCACCCGACGGCCAGTCACCAACGCCGAACCCGCGCCAGGTCGTGAGCGGCGGCCGGGTCGTCGGTGGCTCCTACCGCAACCCGTTCCACGATCCAGCCGCGCTCGCCGCCGAGCGGTTGCTGCTCGCCACCGTCGTCGGCGCGTATCGGGAGCACCCGGCGATCTGGATGTGGAACCTCGGCAACGAGCCCGACCTGTTCGCCTGGCCGACGTCGGCCGCCGCCGGCCGGGCCTGGGTGCGCGAGATGGCAACGATCGTCCGCGACCTCGACTCCGACCACCCGGTGACGTGTGGACTCCACGTCGACAGCCTCGTCTCGGACAACCACCTTCGGGTCCACGATGTGTTCGCCGAGACCGACGTGGCGGTGATGCACGGCTACCCGATGTACGCGAGCTGGGCCCGTGGCCCGCTCGATACGGACTTCGTCCCGTTCGTGTGCGCCCTGACGGCGGCGTTGGGTGACAAGCCGGTGCTCGCCGAGGAGTGGGGCGGGTGCACGGTGCCCGGCGGCGGACCGTCGCAGACGTGGGAGTGGATCGATCACACCGGCGCCGCTCGCAGCCAGTTCATGGCCGGCGAGGACGCGCTCGCCGAGCACTCCGCCGCGGTGCTCCCCAAGCTCGTCGACGTCGGTGCCACGGGTGCGCTGCTGTGGTGCTTCGCCGACTACGGCGAGCATCTCTGGGATCGGCCGCCGTGCGACCCGCACGGCGCGATCCACGAACGCCACTTCGGGCTGGTCCGCCCCGACGGGACGCTCAAGCCGCACGCCGAGGTGGTGCGCCGGTTCGCGGCGACGCGCCCGGTGGTCGAGCCTCCCCGGCGGACCGTCGAGCTCGGCGTCGACGGTGACGACTACTACACCGACCCGCTCGGCTGGGCACAGCGGCTCTACGACGGGTTCCTCGAACAGTCCAGCTGAGCGGGTGTGACATCGGCGGACGTGGTTCGCCCGCCAGACTGGGCGCCGATGTCCCCCCGACTCCGGACCCTGCTCGCCATCGGCGCCGTCGCAGTCCTCGCGGGCGCGTGCACCGATGACGGCGCAGGCGTCGAGCCGGTCGCCCGGGCTGCGACCGGAACCGATCCGGCCGGCGAGGGTGACGGATCGCTCGACTCAACACCCGAGACGGTTGCGATGATCGGCGACTCGATCACGTTCATGTCGACCGAGCCACTGCAGGCCGCCTTGACCGACACCGGGCTGGAGGTGCTGGCGATCGACGCCCAGGTCGGCCGGCGGATCACCGTCGGTGATGGTGGCCGGCCCTATCCCGGAACGGCGATCGTCGAGTTCATCGCCAACAGCGACCCGCCCGACGTGTGGGTGATCGCCCTCGGCACCAACGACATCGGCCAGTACGCCGACGCCAACGAGTTCGCCGCCCAGGTGCAGACCCTGCTCGACCTGCTCCCGGCCGCCGCACCACTCGTCTGGATCGACACGTGGGACGGCGACCGTCTCGACGCGACCCGCCTCGTCAACGACACGCTCCGCTCGATCCTCGCCGAGCGCGACAACGCCCTCGTCGTCGACTGGGCGAGTCACGGCGATGACGACGGTGTCGTCAGCAGCGACGCCGTCCACCCGACCGAGGTCGGCACCCTCGTGTTCGGTCAGGTCGTCGCCGACGGCGTCACCGCCTTGCTCGCAACGCTGTGATCGTGGCGCCGGGTCGGTGCCGCAGCGGCGGGTTGTAACGTACGCCGTGTGAGTCGGGGGATCGTCCATGCCGCATGTCCGCACGACTGTCCCGACACGTGCGCGATGCTCGTGACGGTCGAGGACGGGCGGGCCGTCAAGGTTGCCGGCGATCCCGATCATCCGGTCACGGCCGGCACCCTGTGCGCCAAGGTCAACGACTACGTCGAGCGCGTCTATTCACCCGATCGGTTGGCCCACCCACTCGTTCGCGATGGCGACAAGGGTGCGGGACGGTACCGGGAGGCCACGTGGGACGAGGCGATCGAGTTGGTCAGCGGCCGGCTCGCCGCAGTGCGCGACGAGTTCGGGGGCGAAGCCATCCTCCCGTACTCGTACCTCGGCACGATGGGCTACCTGCAGCGCGATCTGATGAGTGCCCGGGTGATGAACGCCATCGGGGCGACCGATCTCGATCGCACGATCTGTGCCGACGCCGGGATCGCCGGCGTCATCGCCACGCACGGTGTCTCGCCGGAGGTCGACCCCGAGCGGTGGGGGAACGCCCGCTACGTGATCGTGTGGGCGTGGAACCCGCTCTCGACCGCGCCCCACCTGTGGCGATTCATCCTCGAGGCCCGCAAGCGCAGCGGGGCCAAGCTCGTCGTCATCGACCCCTTCCGGAGCCGGACCGCCCGGGTCGCCGACGAGCACCTGCGGCCGGTGCCCGGTACGGATGGCGCCCTCGCCCTGGGCATGATGCGGGC
Source organism: Ilumatobacteraceae bacterium (assembly GCA_963776935.1). Lineage (GTDB taxonomy): Bacteria > Actinomycetota > Acidimicrobiia > Acidimicrobiales > Ilumatobacteraceae > JALOLG01. The sequence continues at coordinate 90,841 of CAVZOP010000012.1, forward strand.
TGTCGTCGATGCCGGCCTGCACGACGACGAATGGTGCCGCGCCCACACCACCGGCTACGACGACCTCCTCGAGCGCCTGCAGGAGTGGCCGGTCGAGGCCGCCGCTTCGATCACCGGGATCGAGGCGGCGACGATTCGTCGCGTCGGCGAGGAGTTCGCCTCGACCCAGCCCTCGCTGCTGCGTCTCGGTGTCGGCGGGCAGCGCCACGCCGGCGCACCGATGGCGTATCGCACGATCGCCTGCCTCCCGGCGCTGGCCGGAAGTTGGCGCCACGACGGTGGCGGGTGCGCGTACATCCCCACCGCGTGCGCGGGGGCCGTCGACTGGGGTCCCTTGCAGCGGGCCGACCTGCGGCCCGGTCCGGTCCGCACCATCAACATGTCGCAGCTCGGTGACGCGCTCACCGACACCACGCTCGCGCCGCCCGTCAAGGCGCTGGTGGTCTGGAACTCGAACCCGGCGCAGGTGGCGCCCGACCAGTCACGCGTGCTGGCCGGGCTCCGGCGCGACGACCTGTTCACGGTCGTGCTCGACCAGTTCATGACCGACACCGCCCGGTTCGCCGACGTGGTGCTGCCGGTCACCACGCAGCTCGAACATCTCGATGCGCAGTTCTCGTGGGGCCATCACTACATCACCTACAACGCCCCGGCGATCGCGCCGCTCGGCGAGGCGAAGCCCAACACCGAGGTGTTCCGCCTGCTGGCCGCCGGGCTGGGACTCGACGATCCGTGTTTCCAGGAAACCGACGAGGCCCTACTCGACGCCGTGTTCGCCCGGGCACCGGACGGCATCACGCTCGAACGCCTCCGGGAACGTGGGTGGTTGAAGGTCGACGTCGGGCAGGGACCCATCCCGCACGCCGAGGGTGGCTTCGGCACTCCCGACGGCAAGGTCGCCTTCCGCGCCGACTGGCTGGAGCGGCTCGGGCTCGACCCGCTCCCTACGTTCGATCCGCCCGCCGAGGTCACCGACGAGCAACTGGCCGCCCGCTTCCCGCTCGCTCTGCTCACCCCCAAGACCCACTTCTTCTTGAACTCCACGTTCGCCAACCAGGCCCGCCAGCACCGGGCTCAGCCGGAGCCGTTCGTCGTCGTGCATCCTGACGACGCGGCCGCCCGCGACATCGCCGGGGGTGACCTCGTGAGGGTCTTCAACGACCGTGGCGAGTGCCGGCTCCGTGCCCTCGTCAGCGACGATGCACCTGTTGGCGTCGTCGTCGCCCCGGCGAGCTGGTGGATGGACGACCACGCCGGCCAGGTCGGCGCCCAGGTCACGACGTCGCAGCGCCTGACCGTGTTGGGCCGGGCCCCGACGTTCAACGACACCCGCGTCGACGTCGCGCCTCTTCTTTAGGCGGACGGCGAAGCGGCTGACGCCGCCGCCGCCCGAACCGGGTCTTCGCCTCTGAACGACGGGTTCGGGAACGTTTCTGTCGGCGGACGGCGAAGCGGCTGACGCCGCCGCCGCCCGAACCGGGTCTTCGCCTCTGAACGACGGGTTCGGGAACGTTTCTGTCGGCGGACGGCGAAGCGGCTGACGCCGCCGCCGCCCGAACCGGGTCTTCGCCTCTGAACGACGGGTTCGGGAACGTTTCTGTCGGCGGACGGCGAAGCGGCTGACACCGCCGCCGCCCGAACCGGGTTCGCGAAGGTCAGGAGCCCCAGCGGCTCTGGCCGAAGCGGTAGCCGACCGAGCGGACCGTCTGGATCAAACCGGCGTGCTCCTCGCCCAGCTTGGCCCGCAACCGGCGCACGTGGACGTCGACGGTGCGCGCCCCGCCGTAGTACTCGTAGCCCCACACCCGCGAGAGCAGCATCTCGCGGGTGAACACCTTGCCCGGGTTCTGGGCGAGGAACTTCAACAGCTCGTACTCCATGTACGTCAGATCGATCGGCCGTCCGGCGATCGACGCCTGGTAGGTCTCGAGGTTCAGTGCCAGCTCGGCGTACTCGACGAGATCGTGGTGGGCGGTCCCGCCCCCCACCTGCCACAGCAGGTGCCTGACCCGGGCCTCGAACTCGGTGGGGTGGAACGGTGTCAGGCAGAAGTCGTCGAACAGCTCGTCGCGCAGGTCGAGCTCGGCGAGTTGGGCGCCGGTCAGCAGCACGAGCAGGGGGATGCTCGACACGTCGCGCTTGCGGATCGTGCGAGCGAAGACCCACGCCGCATCGGGCTGGCCGCTGCAGTCGACGATGGCCGCCACCCAGCCGGTGGCCGGCTCGTGCTCGGCGGCCTCCTCGACCGACCCGACCGCCTTCCATCGGTACCCGGCGAGGTCGAGCGTGCGGGCCAGCTCCGGCGTCGCCGGATCACCGAACACGGCGAGCATTCCGAGCGAATCTCCGGCGACCATGGCTACAACGACCTCAGGTAGCGGTCGATCTCGTACGTGCTCACGTGGGTCTTGTAGCCGCGCCACTCGTTGCGCTTGTTGCGCAGGAACCATTCGAAGATGTGCTCACCGAGCGCCTCGTGCACGAGCTCGGACTTCTCCATCACCTTGAGCGCGTCGGACAGGGACTGCGGGAGCTGCGACACGCCGAGCTTGGCGAGCACGTCGTCGCCGATCTCGAACAGGTTGGCGTCGGCCTCGATCGGCAGCTCGTAGCCCTCGGAAATGCCGCGCAGACCAGCGGCCAGGATCAGGCTGAACGCGAGGTACGGGTTGCACGCCGGGTCGGGCGAGCGGTACTCGATGCGGGTCGCGTGCGGGTTCGACTTCTTCGGCACCGGCACGCGGATCAATCCGCTGCGGTTGTTGCGGGCCCAGCTGACGTGAACCGGCGCCTCGAAGCCCGGCACCAGTCGCTTGTAGCTGTTGACGGTCTGGTTGGTGATCGCCGTGATCTCCGCCGCGTGGCGGAGCAGGCCGGCCATGAACGCCTTGGCGACCGGCGACAGGTTGTGCGGGTCGTCGGGATCGTAGAACGCGTTGTCGTCACCGGAGAACAGCGACATGTGGATGTGCATGCCGGAGCCCTGCACGCCCTCGAGCGGCTTGGGCATGAACGTGGCGTACACGCCCTCGCTGGCGGCGACCTCCTTCACGACGAGCCGGAACGTCATCACGCTGTCGGCCATCGACAGCGCGTCGGTGTGGCGCAGGTCGATCTCCTGCTGGCTCGGGGCGTCCTCGTGGAAGCTGTACTCGACCGGGATCCCGAGCTGTTCGAGCTTGCGGATCGTCTGCTTGCGCAGGTTGCCCGCGGCGTCGTTGGTGGTCAGGTCGAAGAAGCTCCCGTTGTCGAGCGGGCGCGGCGCCTGGCCGGGCTCGGGTTGCTCGAAGTAGAAGAACTCGATGTCGGGGGCGACGTAGAACGTGAACCCGCGCTCGTGGGCGGTGCGCATGTGACGCCGGAGGACCTGGCGGGGATCGCCCTCGAACGGCTCGCCGTCGAGATGGTGGATGTCGCAGAACACCCGCGCCTCGGGGGCCTCGCGATCGCCCCACGGGATCAGCTCGAACGTGTCGGGATCGGGGATCGCCAGCACGTCCGACTCCTGGACCCGCGAGAAGCCGTCGATCGAGGAGCCGTCGAACGTCATCCCGTCCTCGAGCGCGTTCTCGAGCTCCGCCGGACTGATGGCGAAGCTCTTGAGGTTGCCGAGCACGTCGGTGAACCACAGGCGGACGAGCCGAACGCCGCGCTCCTCCACCGTGCGGAGCACGTACTCGCGGTGTTGGTCGAGCATCTCGCTCACCGTCACAGTCTGTCGGTTGTCGGGGGGGTCTGTGTCAAATCCGCGCACCGCGCGGATGCTCATTCGGCGTCACTACATACGGTGTCGACGATGAGGCGGGTCACGGTGTACGGATCCATGTTGGAGTTCGGGCGGCGATCCTCGGCGTAGCCCTTGCCGTCCTTTTCGACCTGCCACGGGATCCGGATCGACGCGCCGCGGTCCGACACGCCGTACGAGAACTTGTCGAACGGTGCGGTCTCGTGGGCACCCGTGAGGCGGGATTCGATGCCGTAGCCGTAGTTCTTCACGTGGAGCTCGAGCTTCTTGCCGATCGCCTTGCACGCCCGCTCGATCGGGGCGTAGCTCTCACGCATCGCCGCGGTGGAGAAGTTGGTGTGGGCGCCGGCGCCGTTCCAGTCGCCCTGGACCGGCTTGGCGTCGAAGCTGATGATGACGTCGTAGTCCTCGGCGATGCGGTGCAGCAGCCAGCGGGCCACGTACAGCTGATCGCTGACGGCGAGCGCGTCGAGCGGTCCGATCTGGTACTCCCACTGGCCGGGCATCACCTCGGGGTTGGTGCCCGAGATCGACAGCCCGGCGTCGATGCACGCCTGGGTGTGCTCCTCGACGATGTCGCGGCCCATGATCTTGCCGGTGCCGACGCCGCAGTAGTACGGGCCCTGCGGCTCGGGGAAGCCGCCGCCGAGCGGGAATCCGAGCGGGGTACCGTCGGCGCGCAGCATCGTGTACTCCTGCTCGATGCCGAAGATCATCTCGTGCTTGGCGTACTTCTTGGCGGTCTTGGCGCATGCCGCGCGGGTGTTGCTGGCGTGCGGCTTCAGCGTCGAGGCGTCGAGCACCTCGGCCATCACCAAGATGTTGTCGCCGCCGCGGAGCGGGTCGTGGCACGAGAAGACCGGTTGCAGCACGCAGTCGCTGTGGTCGCCGGTCGCCTGGTTGGTGCTCGAACCGTCGAACCCCCAGATCGGCGGTGCCGTCACGCCGTCGGCGATGATCTTGGTCTTGCTCCGAAGTTGCGCCGTCGGCTCGGTGCCGTCGAGCCAGATGTATTCAGCTTGGTAGGGCACGAATGGTTCCTCTCGATCCGCGGTGTTGTCGCCGGATGTAGGTGGACTAGATGTGGCTGGAATTGGATCTGAAATCGTCCGCCCGGCGGACGTCTGACAAGGTTGGGATTGCGTTGTGATTGCCGGGCCGGTCGGAACACTCGCAGCGGGCGATTTCCCGCCCGTTGCTCGGATGTGAATGCTGTGTGAATCGGCCCGAACCCGACGTCGTTCTGGTGCGGGTTACCGTGCGGGCATGCGTCGAGCCTCGATCCTCACCGCCTTGGCGACCCTGGTACCGGTCGCCGTCGCCTTCGGCGGAGGGTCGACTCCCGTGTCGGCGGCGACGGTCCCGGCCGGCTTCACCGACAGCCTCGTGGACACGTTCTCGCAGCTGACGTCGGTCGAGTCGCTGCCCGACGGTCGGATCGTGGTCCTCGAACAGGCCGGCCGAGTGCGCGCCGGCTTTCCCGGCCAGGCGATGCCGACGGTGCTGACGCTCCCCAACAACTGTCTCGGTGGTGAGCGCGGCCTGCTCGGCTTCACGCACGACCCCGGCTTCCTCAGCAACCGTCGCGTCTACGTGTACTACACACGCGACGCACCCGGCGCCCCGAACGGCTGCGTCAACCGTGTGAGCCGGTTCACGATGGACGGCGTGATCGACCTGGCGAGCGAGACGGTCCTGGTCGACAACATCTCGTCGGTCGGCGGCAACCACAACGGTGGCGACCTCGACATCGGGTCCGACGGCCACCTGTACGTGTCGATCGGCGACGCCGGCGTCGACCCTCGACCCGGCGGCATCAACGCGGCCCGCGACCTGTCGCTGCTCAACGGCAAGATCCTGCGCATCACGTTGGCGGGCCAGCCGGCGCCGGGCAACCCGCTGTCGGGTGCCGGCACCGAACCGTGTGCGACGCGTGGCAACACACCGGCGACGCCGACGACGAGCTGCCAGGAGCTGTTCGCCTGGGGACTGCGCAACCCGTATCGCATCGCCTTCGATCCCAACGGTGGCGGCGACCGCTTCTTCATCAACGACGTCGGACAGAGCAGCTTCGAAGAGGTCGACGAGGGTGGTATCGGTCGCGACTACGGATGGAACCTGTGCGAGGGCTTCTGCGATGGCGGCCCGCCGGCAGGCATCACCGATCCGCTGACCGACTACCCGCGCTCGGTTGGCACGGTCATCACCGGTGGGGCGTTCGTGCCCGACGGGTTCTGGCCACCTGAGTACGACGGCGCCTACCTGTTCGCCGACGCCGGCTCGGGCAGCATCTTCCTGCGGCGCGCCGACGGCTCGGTCGACTACGACAACCCGTGGGCCTCCGATGCCGCCGGGATCGCCGACATGGTGTTCGCGTTCGACGAGGCCGGCCGGATGGCGCTGTACTACGCGAACAACGGCAGCGGCCAATTGCGCAAGGTCGTCTGGAACGGCCAGGTCGCGTCGCCGACACCGTCGAACCTGGCGTTCAGTGCGATCGCCCCGACCCGCGCCTACGACACCCGCACCGGGCTCGGTGTCTTCCCCGGCGACGTGCGTTCCGACACGACCCGGCTGATCGACCTCCCGGCGCCGGCGTCGGCGCAGGCCGCGCTCGTCAACATCACCGTCACCAACAACGCCGGCTGGGGGTTCCTCGAGGCCTGGGCGCCGCGTTCCCTGCGACCGCCCACGTCGGTCGTCAACGTCGTGCAGCCGGGTGAGGACGTCGCCAACGCCTCGGTCGTCACGCTCGACGCGCAGGGCCGGTTCGTGTTGCACGCGGCGATGGCGACCGATGTCGTCGTCGACGTCCTCGGATGGTTCTCGACGACTCCCGGAACGGCGACCGCCGGTCGCTTCGTGGCCGTCGACCCCGGCCGCCTGATCGACACCAGGCAGCCGGCCGGTGCCCAGCTCTCATCGGGTTCGAGCAACCCCTACGTCGAGACCGCCGGCCGCGTCGACGTCCCGGTCGCCGGTCAGCTCGGCGTCCCGGCGGCATCCGACATCGGCGCCGCGGTGGTCGTGCTGACGGCACTCGGCACGACCGCGCCGCAGAGTGGATTCGCAACGGCGCATCCCGGGGGCTCGATGGTCCCCAACGCGTCGAACGTCAACACCAACGGCAACGGCGACATCCGCGCCAATCTCGCCGTCGTGCCCATCGCGGCCGACGGTTCGCTCTCGGTGACGCTCGAGCGCGTCGACGACGTGATCATCGACGTCGTCGGGTACTTCACGTCGGCGAGCGCCCCGCCGTCGGCGAGCGGTTTGTTCACTGCCGTCGCGCCGACCCGGCTCTACGACGAGCGCTCGCCGGGTTCGCCGGTGGCGCCCGCCGGCGGCGTGCTCACGATCGATCTCGACGGCGGCCTGCCCGCCGCGAGCGGCGCGATCGCGGTGTTGCAGAACCTGACGATCACGGCGACCACTGGCTTCGACTTCGTGACCGCCTTCCCCGGCGGTGGCACGGTTCCCGAGGTGTCCAACGTCAACGCCGTGGGGGTCGACCAGACCCGCGCCGCGCTCGCTGTCACCAAGATCGGCCCAGGCGCGACCGTCGGCTACTTCACGTTCGGGACGTCGATGCTCGTGGTCGACGCCTTCGGGTACTTCCGCTCGTAGCGTCGCGATGATGCCGGGGGGGCGAGGCGCGCGACCGATACTGCCGTGGCTGGCAGCGAGCGCCGGCGTGATCGCGGCCGGTGTGGTCACGTTCCAGATCGCCGGCGACGGCGGCAGCCCCGACGCCGGCGACGCGACGGCTCCGACGACGACCAGCCTGATCGCCGCGCTCGGCACGGCAGCTCCGGTCCCGCTCCCCGATCTGTGTTCGACCGATCCGGATTCGCTGGCGATCTGGACGGCTGGGGTGCGCATCGACGAGGCGACCGGTGCGACCGACGCCGTCGTCCGGTTCGAGAACCTGACTGCCGCGACGTGCGAGCTCGACCTGACGGATCCGAACGCCCGGGTGGACGGTGCCGAGTCGTCCGTGCGCCTGGAGCCCGGTGGTTGGGGCGAGCTCCATTACGGGAATGGTGAGGATCAGTGTGCTCCGCTGGCGCCACTGCGTTCCATCGTGCTCGAGCTGAACGGCAACGAGCGGACCGTGCCCACGGCCGCGGTGCTCGCCTGCGACCCGGCGGTGCTGGCGTACCTGCCGGCCGACCGGCCGGTCGCCTCGTGCTTCGCCCGTCAGCTCACGACCGCGGTCGTCAGCGCCGGACTCGTCGTTCGCAACGATGGCGAGCGACCGTGCGACCTCGGTGAGTTGATCTCGATCACCATCCCGACCGGTCGCGCACCGTCGCTGGCGGCAATGGCACAGACCAGGCCCGGCGTTGCCATCGAGGGACCCATCGGACCGGATGTCACCGAGCTCGGACCCGGCGACGTCGCCTACTTCCAGACGATGACCGACCCGATCGCCGACTGCGAGTTCTCGGTCCAACCCGCCCGGTTGAACTTCGGCGGCGTCGCCGTGGAAGGCGTGTTCCCGGTCTGCACGTTCGTGCGCCTGGGACCCGGTCGTCCGTACTACGGGTCGCCGCGTGGTCCGCTCACCGATCCCGCCTTCGCCGATGAGTTCACACCCGCTCGCGAGGTCTGGATCGCCGAGCTCGATCCGTTCCGGGAGTCCTGATCGGTGTTGATCGCGAGGGGGCGCCGACCGCTGACCGGAACCTATGCAGACGGCGCTCGATAGCCTGACTGCGTGACCGTGTTGCGCATCGCGTTGGCGCAGCTCAACCCCACCGTCGGCGACCTCGACGGCAACCTCGCCAAGCTGACCGACGCCTACGACCGGGCCGACGAGGCGGGGTGCGACATCGTCGCCTTCCCCGAGCTGTCGACCACTGGCTACCCGCCAGAGGATCTCGTGCTGAAGCCCGGCTTCGTCGCCGACAACCGCCGGATCCTCGACAAGCTGGCGGCGCGGACCCGTCGGTGCGCGGCCGTCCTCGGGTTCGTCGACGAGGACCGCGACCTCTACAACGCGGCCGCGGTGTGCGCCAACGGCGACGTGCTCGGCACCTATCGCAAGCGGCTGCTGCCGAACTACGCGGTGTTCGACGAGGCCCGCTACTTCACGCCGGGCACCGACAACGATCCCCTCGAGCTGTACGTCATCGGCGGTGTCAAGGTCGGGATCTCGATCTGCGAGGACATCTGGAGCCCGTTCGGGCCGCTGGCGACGCAGTCCGCCGGTGGCGCCGAGCTGAGCGTCAACATCAACGGATCGCCGTACCACTGGCGCAAGGGCCCGGCGCGCGAGCGGATGATCGCGACGAGGGCGGCCGACGCGTCGAGCGCGATCGTGTACGTCAACCAGGTCGGCGGGCAGGACGAGCTGGTGTTCGACGGCGGCTCACTCGTGTTCGACGCCGAGGGCAACTTGCTGGCGCGGGCGCCGCAGTTCGTCGAGCAGCTGATGATCGTCGACTTGCCGATCCCACCGATCTATCGCAAGCGGTTGCTCGATCCGCGCGGGCGTCGCACCGAGATCGAGCTGCCGTTGGTGCACGTCAGCGATGCCCCTCGCATCAACGTCGCCGGCGTCGCGGGTGTCGACGGAGCGCCGGCGAGCAACCCGATGGCGGTGCCACTCGAACCCGATCGCGAGCTCTACGACGCGCTCGTGCTCGGCACGCGCGACTACTGCGCCAAGAACGGTTTCAGCGACGTCGTGATCGGGTTGTCGGGTGGGATCGACTCGACGATCGTCGCCTGCATCGCCGCCGACGCGCTCGGTCCCGAGCACGTGCACGGCGTTTCGATGCCGTCGCGATACTCGAGCGACCACTCCAAGTCCGACGCCCAACTGCTCGCCGAGAACCTCGGCATCGACTACCGGACGATCTCGATCGAGCCCGCCTTCCAGGCCTACCTCGACATGCTCTCGCCGTCGTTCGCCGGCCGCCACCCCGGACTCACGTACGAGAACCTGCAGAGTCGCTGCCGCGGTCAGCTGCTGATGGCGCTGTCGAACGAGTTCGGCTGGATGGTGCTGACCACCGGGAACAAGAGCGAGGTGGCCGTCGGCTACTTCACGATCTACGGCGACTCCGTCGGCGGCTACTCGGTGATCAAGGACGTGTTGAAGACTCGCGTCTACGACCTGTGCCGGTACGTCAACCGGGCCGCCGGCCGCGAGGTGATCCCGGAAGCCGTCATCACCAAGCCACCCTCGGCCGAGCTCCGGCCCGACCAGCGCGACGACCAGAGCCTGCCGCCGTACGACGTGCTCGATCCGATCCTCGAGCTGTACGTCGAGGACGACCGCACCGCGGCCGAGATCATCGAGCTCGGCCACGACGAGGCCGTGGTGCGCCGGGTCACGCGCCTCGTCGACATCGCCGAGTACAAACGGCGGCAGTGCCCGCCGGGCGTGCGGGTGAGCCCCAAGGCGTTCGGCAAGGATCGCCGGATGCCGATCACCAGCGGCTACCGCGGCTGATCCACGAAGGTTGTCGATCGCATCGAAAGCTGTCAATATGAAACCGTGGATCAGGAACTGTGTTGCCCGCCGCTGCTCGACGGTCCGCTCGACGAGGACGCGGCGATCGAACTGGCGGCGGTGCTGAAGGCGTTGGCCGACCCGGCCCGCGTGCGTCTGGTGTCGATGGTGGCGTGCTCACCGACGGGTGAGATCTGCGCGTGCGACCTGCCCGGCGCCCTCGATCGTGCGCAGCCGACCGTCAGCCACCACCTCTCCCAGCTCGTCAAGGCGGGGATCTTCGATCGTGAGCAACGCGGGAAGTGGGCCTGGTTCCGCCTCCGCCGCGATCGGCTGGCGTCCCTACGGGTCGCGCTCGGCGAGGGCGGCCCACGGACCGACCGTCCTTGATCCGCTACGACGACGCCCTTCGCCAGACGGATCGCGGCCAACCTCGCCGCCCACGATCGGCGCGAGCACGCGCTCGACGAGCGCCGGCACGCGGCGGTCGCGGTGGTGCTGGTCGACTCCGACGCGGTGCGCGACGCCGACGACCCGTTGGCGGACGAGTGGGACATGGCGCGGGTGCCGGGGGAGACGTCAGGCCTCGACGGGAGGGTGGAAGGCGTCGCCGGTGGCGCCGCGTTCCTGCTGTGCCGCCGGGCGTCGGGGCTGCGGCTGCACGCCGCGCAATGGGCGCTGCCGGGTGGCCGGCTCGACGCCGGTGAGCGCCCGGTCGACGCCGCCCTGCGTGAGCTCGACGAGGAGCTCGGCGTGACGCTCGACGAGTCGGCCGTGCTCGGCCTGCTCGACGACTACCCGACCCGGTCGGGCTACGTGATCACGCCGGTCGTGGTGTGGGGCGGTGGTGACCCGACGCTCGTGCCCGATCCCAGCGAGGTGCTGGCCGCCTACCGGATCGGCCTGCACGAGCTGTGCCGTGACGACTCGCCGCGCTTCGTCTCGATCCCCGAGAGTGACCGTCCCGTCGTCCAGGTCCCCCTCGGCCGCGACCTCATCCACGCCCCGACAGGCGCCGTGCTCCTCCAGTTCCGCTGGGTCGCCCTCGAAGGCCGCCTCGACGAGCGCGTCGACCACCTCGAGCAACCCGTGTTCGCCTGGAAATAGCCGTTCTGTCTGCTTCAGATGAGCCCACGGGCAATCTGAAGCAGACAGAACGGGGGTTTCAGCGGCCGGTGTGGCCGAAGCCGCCGCCGCGGTCGGTGCCGTCGAGCTCGTCGACGACGCGCCAGGTGACCTGCTCGACGCGCTGGACGACGAGTTGGGCGATGCGGTCGCCGCGGTGGATCGTGTAGTCCGCGGTCGGGTCGGTGTTGAGGAGCACGACCTTGACCTCGCCGCGATAGCCGGCGTCGATCAACCCCGGCGCGTTGACCACCGTGATGCCGTGCTTCGCCGCCAGGCCGCTGCGGGGGAGCACGAACCCGGCGTGGCCGGCGGGGATCGCGGTCGCGATGCCGGTGGGCATCACCAGCCGTCCGCCGGCGGCGGGGACGACGCCGTCCTCGCGGGCCAGCAGGTCGAGCCCGGCGTCGCCGTCGCGCGAGTACGAGGGCAGGGGGAGGTCGGGGTCGAGGCGGACGACGTCGACCGGGATCCTGTGGGGCAGCGGCACGATGGCCGAGCGTAGGCTCCCTGACGATGAGCGCACCCGCTGAGCGTCCGCCATCGGTCGACGCCCTCGCCCGCTCGCTCGGCGCCTCGGCGCTGCCCCATCCGATCCTCGTCGACATCGCCCGCGAGGCGATCGCGGCCGGCGATCCCGGGTCGGCGTCCGCCAGGGCGGAGGCGTTCCGGCGCACGTTGCTGACCCCCGTGATCAACGCGACCGGGGTGCTGCTGCACACCAACCTCGGCCGGGCGCCGCTGGCGCACACGCCAGGCGGCGCACGCCCAGACGGTCGAGTTCGACCTGGCGACGGGCGAGCGTGGCTCGCGCCAACGCGCGGTCGGGCAACTGTTCGCACGGCTGTGCGGTGCGGAGTCGGCGATCGTCGTCAACAACAACGCCGCTGCCGTGCTGCTCGTGCTCGCCGCCCTCGCCGCCGGGCGTGACGTGCCCGTGAGCCGCGGCGAGAGCGTCGAGATCGGCGGTGCGTTCCGAGTGCCGGAGGTGATGGAGCAGTCGGGCGCCCGCCTCGTCGACGTCGGCACGACCAATCGCACCCGACTGGCCGACTACTCCAAGGCGATCAAGCGGACGGGCGTCGACGCCGCGATCGTGCTCAAGGTGCACCCGAGCAACTACCGCATCGACGGGTTCGTCGAGGACACGTCGGTGCGCGAGTTGGCGACACTCGGGCTTCCGGTGGTGGTCGACATCGGCAGCGGCCTGCTCGACTCCAACGCGCCCTGGCTGGCCGGCCCGCCGCCGGCGTGGCTGGCCGGCGAGCCGGCGGCGGTGCAGACGCTGGCCGACGGCGCGGCGATCGTGACGTTCAGCGGCGACAAGCTGCTGGGTGGCCCGCAGGCCGGCATCATCGCCGGGCGGGCCGACCTCGTCGCCGCCTGCGCCGCCCATCCGCTCGCCAGGGCGCTGCGGCCCGGTGGGCTGCTGCTGGGATCGCTGCAGGACGTCGCGCTCGCCTACCTGCGCCGTGACGCGGCGCTGACGATCCCGTTCTGGCGGATGGTCGACGCCCCGGTCACGGTGCTCCGCGACCGGGCGATGCGGATCGTGACCGAAGCAGGTGTCGGTGACGCCGTCGCGACCGAGGCCCTCCCGGGCGCCGGCTCGGCCCCGGGCGTCACGATGCCGTCGTACGGCGTGGCGCTCGACGGCGACCACCTCGCCGCCCTGCGCGCCGCCCCGACCCCGATCGTCGCCCGCGTCCGCGACCAGCGCACCTACCTCGACCTGCGCGGCGTCGACCCCGAAGACGACGCCGACCTGATCCACGCGCTCCACGCGATTCGATGAGAGTCATCGGGATATCTGATGGTGGCGCCGACACGAGCGTTCTCGCGGACCAATGAGAGTCGTCGCCACTGCCGGCCACGTCGATCACGGGAAGTCGTCGCTCGTGCTGGCGCTGACGGGTACCGATCCCGATCGCTTCGAGGAGGAGAAGCGGCGCGGGCTGACGATCGATCTCGGCTTCGCCCACACGACGTTGCCGTCGGGCGCCGGCATCAGCTTCATCGACGTCCCCGGTCATGTGCGGTTCCTGCGCAACATGCTGGCCGGGGTCGGCGGAGTGGATGCCTGCCTGTTCGTGGTCGCCGCGACCGAAGGCTGGAAGCCGCAGTCCGAGGAGCACCTCCGCATCCTCGAACTGCTCGGGATCCGCCACGGCGTGGTCGCCCTCACCAAGGTCGACCTCGTCGACGGCGAGGGCCGTGAGTTGGCCGTCATCGACATCGAGGATCACGTCGCCGCCACGTTCCTCGAGCGCGCGCCGGTCGTGGCGGTGTCGGCGACGACCGGCGAGGGCCTCGACGACCTGCGCGCCGCGCTCGACGAGCTGATCGCCACCACGCCCCAGGCCCACGACCGGGAGCGGCCGCGACTGTGGGTTGACCGGGTGTTCGCCGCCAAGGGCAGCGGCACCGTCGTCACTGGCACCCTCACCGGCGGCACGCTCACGCGTGATGGCACCGTGACGGTCGAGCCCGGCGGGCGGACAGCCCGGATCCGGTCGATCCAGACCCTCGGATCGGGGATCGACCGCATCGGTCCCGGCAACCGGGTCGCGTTGAACCTCGCTGGCATCGCCCATGACGACGTCGCTCGCGGTGACGCGATCGTGACGCCGGCCCGGTGGCTGCCGACCCGGCGCTTCGACGCCACGCTCGAGGTGCTGGCGTCGCTCGATCACGATGTCTCGCGCCGCGGCGCCTATCTCGCCTACATCGGTTCGCGCGAGGTCCCCGTGAAGGTGCGCGTCATCGGTTCGGACGCGCTGTCGCCAGGCACGGCCGGCATCGTTCGCCTCCACCTCCCCATCGACCTGCCGCTGCTCCCCGGTGATCGGTACGTCCTTCGCGAGTCGGGCCGCGACGAAACCGTCGGCGGCGGTGAGGTGCTCGACGTGGCGCCGGTGCGTCCCGCTTCGAAGGCCGCACCGGATCGTTCCGTCGAACGGGTGATCCACGAACGGGGATGGATCGACGTCACCGAGCTCGAAACGCTGACGGGGACGCAGGTCGAGCCGACGCTTGGCCGCTGGGCAGTCGCCGGCGCCAGCCTGGATGCGATGGCGGAGCGGCTCCGGACGAGCATCGCCGCATCCGGCCCGGTCGGGCTCGACATCGCCACCCTCGACGAGCGACAGCGAGCGGTGCTCGACACGCTCGACGGGATCGTGGTCGAAGGCGGCCACGTTCGCCCCGCCGACGTCGAGGACCCGTTCGACGACCACCCGTTCCTCGCCATCGTCCGAGCCGGCGGCTACGCGCCCCCGCCGGCTGACGGCGTCGACCGTTCGGAGCTGCGAGAGCTGGTTCGCCGGGGCCTTGTCGTCGAGCGCGACGGCGTGGTGTTCCACGCCGACACGATCGCCGACGCCGCCGCCGTCGCCGCGGCGCTGCTCGCCGAACACCCCGAGGGCTTCACCGTCGCTCAGTTCCGTGACGCCACCGGAGCGAGCCGCAAGTACACGCTGCCGCTCGTCGCCGAGCTCGACGCCAGAGCGATCACCCGGCGGCGCGGTGACCTGCGGATCGGCGGACCCCAGCTGCCCGGACAGTGAGTCCGACGGTCGGCGTCAGGACTTGTGGCGCGCCTCGCGGTAGTCCCTGGCCGCTCCGTCCAGCGGTTCGACCTCGAGCGTGACGCCGTCGATGGCGGTGACTCGGATCTGGTCGCCGCGGTCGACCGGGGTGGCGCGGTTGGTCCGGGCCCGCCAGCGCGCATCGCGCACCTCGACGACACCATCCGGATCGACCCGTTCGACCACCGAGCCGATCTCACCGATCATCCATTCCCGCCCGATGGTCGGTGTCGCGAAGCGGGTCCGCACCATCGACGGCATGCCGACGATGAACGTCAGCATGATCCCGCCCACGCCGGCGATCAGCGTGATCCACGACGGCCGGAGCGACGCCCCCGGGAGCGGCTCGAACAGGTACCAGCTCCCGACGATCGTCAGCATCACGCCGATGCCCGTCCAGATGCGGGGCAATCCGACCTGCACATCGACGGCGAAGGCGACCATCGCGGCGAGGATCAGCCCGACCGCCCAGCCGCGAGTTGGAAGCTCGGCCAGGCCGTAGGCGGCGAGGATCGTTGCAACTGCACCGACCACGCCGGCGATGCCGACGCCGGCCGTGTAGAACTCGAACACGATCAGCGACAGCCCGACGAGCAGCAGCAGGTAGGCGACGGCAGGGCTGGCGACGGTGTGGAACAGCTGCTCGACGAGACCCAGCTTCGAGAAGCGGGTGATCGCGATCGTGTCGCGTTGGACGGTCCCGTCGTCGGTCACGACCTCGGTCGTCGTGTCGAGCACGACCCCGTCCTCCTCGTACCCGTCGAGCGCGTCGAGCATGTTGGGGATGGTGGCGATCCCTTCGTCGGACACGCGCTGCTTGAAGACGTCGAGGCTGCGGGCCTCGGAGAGCCCGAGCGACGCGTTGCGCAAGGAGTCGGCAGCGATCCCGAAGTCGATCGTGGCATCGGCCAGCTCGAGCGGCGGGCCCGTGAATCCGACCCGCGCCCCCGGCGCCATGCCGGTGACGTCGGCGACGGCGAGGATCTGGGCCGGCGTGCCGTACAGCCGGGCGGCGCCCGCCGGCCCGACCCACACGCCGATCGGCAATGGGGCGTCGGCGATCCGCTGCAGCAGGTCCGCCATCACGTCGTCGTCGACGACAGCGCCGCGCGAGTTGACCTGGAGCACGAGCGCCTGGGCGCCCTGCTCGTCGGACCGTTCGATCGCGTCGCCGATCTCGCCGACGATGATGTCGTCGAACAGCCCGCTGACCTGCAGCACGTCGACCGGACCGACGTCGTTGTCGTCCTGCGCCCCGGCCCCACCTGTGGCTGACAACGCCGACAACGCCGCGGCCAGGGCCGTCCCGACGAGAAGGCCGGTCAGTAGTCTGCGCAAGGGTGCCTCCGGAGAGCGGTAGTCAATGAGCAATCAGGCGGCCGATCCGTTGCCGTCGCTGATCGCCGCCAATGTCGTGGTGGTGGCTGGCAAGGGGGGTGTCGGCAAGACCACGGTAACGGCTGTACTGGCGCGCGCCGCAGCAGACTCGGGCTTGCGCGTGCTCGTCATCGAGCTCGACGGCAAGCCGGTGCTCAACTCGCTCGTGCCCGGCATCGAGGTCCGTTCGATCTCGGCCAGCGACGCCCTCGCCGAGTACCTCCGCGACCACGGCTTCACGCGCGTCGCCAAGCGGCTGGCGTCGACTGGGGTCATCGACGTCATCAGCACCGCCGCGCCTGGAATCGACGACATCGTCGTGCTCGGCAAGATCAAACAGCTCGAGCGGTCCGGCCAGTGGGACCTGATCGTGGTCGACGGGCCGGCCGCCGGGCACGCGATCACGTTCCTCACGTCGGCGAAGGGAATGCTCGACTCCGTTCGCGGCGGTCCGGTCTACGCCCAGGCCAACGACGTCATGGAGCTGCTGGGCGACCCCGAGCGCTGCCAGGTCGTGCTCGTGACCCTTCCCGAGACGACACCCGTCAACGAGGTGATCGAGACGACTGCCACGCTCGCCGAGCGGGTGGGCGTCAGGCTCGGCCCGGTCGTGATCAACGCCGTCGACGCGCGAACGGATGTTCCGGATCCGTCGTCGCTGAAGCTCGGACGCAGTTCCGACGCCACCGCGCTGCGCTCGGCGGCTGTGTTCAGGCGCGCCCGCCGGTCGATGCAGGACGGCGAGATCGCCCGCCTCCGGCAGTCGATCACGACGCCGGTCGTCGAGCTCTTGTCGTTGCCGGTCGCCGGGCTCGACGCCGACGACGTCCGTGTGCTCGCAGCTTCCCTGGCCACGGCGGGGACGCCGCGTGAGCACCCTCGATCGCCCGCTCCGCGGTGCGACCGTCGTCGTGTGTTGTGGCTCCGGCGGAGTCGGCAAGACGACGGTCGCGGCCGTGATCGGCATCGAGCTGGCGGCGGCGCGACCAACGGGTCGTCGTCGTCACGATCGATCCGGCGCGCCGTCTGGCCGACGCCCTCGGTCTGGCCGACGGGCTGGCGGCCGAGCCGCAACGGATCGACCTCGACGTGCCCGGCGAGCTGTGGGCGATGATGCTCGACACCGAGGTGATGTTCGACCGGGTCGTGCGCGCCAACGCGGCGAGTGCCGAGCAGGCCGACCGGATCGTGCAGAACCGCTTCTTCCGCAACATGGCGGGAGCCCTCAGTGGTACGCAGGAGTACATGGCGTCAGAAGCGCTGCACCAGCTCCACGGCGACGATCGGTTCGACGTCGTGGTCGTCGACACCCCGCCCAGCCGCCACGCCCTCGATTTCCTCGAGGCGCCGGGCGTGCTCGCGCGGTTCCTCGACCACAGGGTGTTCAAGCTGCTGATGTTGCCGACGCGCAGCGGGCTCCGGGTGCTGAACACCGCCGCCCAGCCGATCCTGCGGGCGATCGGACGGATCGTCGGGTCGGAGGTGCTCGCCGACGCGGTGGCGTTCTTCCAGGCGTTCGCCGGGATGGAGGTCGGGTTTCGCGACCGAGCCGCCTCGGTGATGACCCTGTTGGTCTCGCCGCAGACCCGCTATGTCCTCGTGGCCGCGCCGCGACACGACACCGTCGCCGAGGCGGTGTGGTTCGCCGACCAGCTCCGCGCCCGCGGGATCGGGGTGTCGGCGGCCGTGGTCAACCGGGCCCACCCCCGATTCGGTTCGGGGACCGCGGCCGAGGCCGCCAAGCGGGCGACGGCCGAGGACGATCCGGCGATTGCTGCCCTGTGGGCCAACCTCGCCGAGCTGCGCACCATCGCCGAACGCGAGCACGAGGCGGTGGCGCCACTCGACGATCGCCTCGACGGGGCGCCGCTGGTCGAGGTGCCGCTGCTGTCCGGCGACGTCCACGACCTCGAGGGCCTGATCGACATCGGCACCCACCTGTTCAAGAGACGTTCGGTGCCGGCACCGGGGCGCAGGTAACGTCGGCGGCGTGCACATCCTGCTCGCCACCGATGCCGACTGGATCGTCGACGAGGTCACGGCCGCGCTCAGTGGACCCGACACCAACTTCACCGTGTGCCGCGAGGGCCGGGTCGTGGTCGACGTCGTCGCCGAGCGCGAGCCCGACCTGGCGATCCTCGACCTGCAGGTCGGTTCGAAGGGCGGGATGGCCATCACGATGGCGCTGCGACTCGACGAGTCGGCCGGGATGCTCCCCCATGTCCCGGTGATCATGCTGCTCGACCGCCGCGCCGACGTCTTCCTCGCCCGCCGTTCGGGGGCCGACGGCTGGCTCATCAAGCCCCTCGACCCGCTGCGGATCGAACGCGCGGTGGCTGCCGTCCTGGCCGGTCACCCCTACTTCGAGGGCGTCACGGTTCCGACGTCGGACCTACCCGAAGTGGAAGTCGGCGCGGGGGAACCGGCACCCGCCGGGTAGGCTTGCCGCCCGGCTACGGGGTGTAGCGCAGCTTGGTTAGCGCGCCACGTTCGGGACGTGGAGGCCGGGAGTTCAAATCTCCCCACCCCGACCAGTATCCAACGGCGGGTACCGTTCCGACGTGGAACTCGCCGCCTTGCAGGACGTCATCGAGCGCACGTTCGGCGAGCGCGACCGGGCGCGTGGGATACCGTCGACGGTCGCCTGGTTGGCCGAGGAGCTCGGTGAGCTGGCGCAGGCGGTGCGCAAGGGCACCCCGGCGGAGCAGGAGCACGAGCTGGCCGACGTGCTGGCGTGGGTGGCGACGCTGGCCAACCAGCTCGGCATCGACCTGACAGCCGCCGTCGACCGCTACCGCGACGGCTGCCCGCGCTGCGCCGCGCTCCCTGCGCGTGCCCGACCTAGCGCCCAGGTCGGTTTGGGCGGTCAATCGTTTCGGGTCCAGCAACGAATGGCCACCCAGAGCGGGATCGAGCGCAGCGGATCGAACTCCGGCTGGCGGATTCAGCCCAGCAGCAGCTCGGCGATCTGGACGGCGTTGAGGGCGGCGCCCTTGCGGAGGTTGTCGTTGCTGACGAACAGGGCCAGGCCGCGGCCGTCGGGGACGCCGGGGTCGGTGCGGACGCGGCCAACGAAGCACGGGTCCTTGCCGGCCGCGTCGAGCGGGGTCGGGATGTCGACGACGACGACTCCGGGGGCCGCGGCGAGCAGCTCGAGGGCTCGCTCGACCGACAGCGGGCGGGCGAACTCGGCGTTGAGCGACAGCGAGTGACCCGTGTACACCGGCACCCGCACGCACGTCCCCGACACCGCCAGGTCGGGGATGTCGAGGATCTTGCGGCTCTCGTTGCGCAGCTTCTGCTCCTCGTCGGTCTCGAACTGGCCGTCGTCGACGATCTTGCCGGCGAACGGCAGCACGTTGAAGGCGATCGGGCGGGCGAACTTCTCGGGCGCCGGAAACGTGATCGCCGAACCGTCGTGGGTCAGCTCGGCGGCGCGATCGGTGACCTGACGGGCCTGCTTGTCGAGCTCGTCGACGCCGTTGAGACCAGCACCCGACACGGCCTGGTAGGTGCTGGCGATCAGCCGCACCAGCCCGGCTTCGTCGTGGAGCGGCTTCAGCACGGGCATCGCCGCCATCGTCGTGCAGTTGGGGTTGGCGATGATCCCTTTCGTCGCGTTGTGGATCTCGCCGGGGTTGACCTCGCTGACGATGAGTGGCACGTCGGGGTCCATCCGCCACGCCGACGAGTTGTCGATCACGATGACGCCGGCGGCCGCGAACCGTGGCGCCAGCTCGCGGGACGACGCCGCGCCCGACGAGAACAGGGCGATGTCGAGACCGGTGGGATCGGCGATCGAAGCGTCCTCGACCGTGATCTCGTCGCCCTTCCACGGCAACGTGGTCCCGGCCGACCGGGCAGATGCGAAGTACCGCATCTCGCTGACCGGGAACTCGCGTTCCGCGAGGAGCCGGCGCATCACCCCGCCGACTTGACCTGTTGCTCCAACGACACCAATTCTCATGCGCTCAGGCTATGCGCGCGCGACGAGCCACCAGTGATGGGGGTTGATGCCGTCGAACGTGCCGATCTCGGCGCCCGTACCGAACACGTTGCTGCGCGGGTGGCGCCAGATCTTGACGTCGGTGAGCACGGCAGGGAGCGATCGGATGACGGCATCGGGCTGGAGTCGGTTGGCCTGCCACGCCAAGCGGGCGATCGTCCTGCGCTGCGACAGCCACCGCCCGAAGCGTGGGATGCGGAGCAGGCTGCGGATGAGCGCCCCGGTCGGCAGGAGCAGCACGTCGGCGTTCGAGCGGGAACGGAAGTTGAGGGCGATGTGACCGCCGGCGCGGACGACGCGCACCGACTCACTGGCGAGCTCGAGCGCATCGTCGATCTCGCAGTGCTGGAGCGTGATGTAGCTGAAGGCCAGGTCGGCGACGTCGGTCGGCACGTCGAGCGATCGCCCGTCGGCGACCTCGATCGTGCGGAGCCGGTCGACCTTGCCGAACCGGGCGACGGTCTCGCGGCAGCGTTCGAGGAAGCCGGCGTCGAGGTCGCAGGCGTACACCGTCGTGAACTCGCGCGTGAACGCGCACGTCATGCGGCCGATCCCGCAGCCGATCTCGACGACGGTGCGCTCGTCGGTGCCGTTCGAGCGCAGCCCGAACACGTCGAGGTAGGCGAACACCTCGTTGTCGCCGGTCGCGACGAACTCGTCGATGGTGAGCTGCGAGCCGGTCTCGTTGTTGAACACCCACCCGGTCTGCCGGATGACCTCGTCGGCGCTCGCGTACTGCTCGCTGACGCGCCCCGCTGTCTTCCAGGGGATCAGCTGGAGGCGGCGGCCCATCGAGAGATTGTGCCAGACGTCCCACCGATTCGACACTCGCGCGGTCCGCCACGCGGAACCGCTGCTGCGTCCGCTTTCGTGTCCGCCTACTGGCGTTCCGGCAGCGGCGCGGTGTACGCCTGCCCGCTGTCGAGTCCGAACGCCGTGTGGAGCGCGCGGGCGGCGCGTTCGAGGTCGCGTGTCGCGACCACGACCGAGATCCGGATCGTCGACGTCGAGATCATCTCGATGTTGACGTCTTCGTCGGCGAGGGTGCGGAACATCTTGGCGGCGATGCCGGGCGACGTCTTCATCCCGGCCCCGACGAGCGACACCTTGGCGATGTCGGCGTCGTGGTTGACGCCGGTCGCACCGATCTCGCCGGCGACGCGCTTCACGATCGATTCCGAGACCCCCATGTCGGAGATGGGCACCGTGAAGCTGATGTCGGTGGTGCCCTCCGTCGACGTGTTCTGCACGATCATGTCGACGTTGACGTTCGCCGCCGCGAGCGGCTCGAACAGCGCGGCCGAAACGCCCGGTTGGTCGGGCACACCGAGCACCGTGACCTTGGCCTCGCTGACGTCGGTCACGACGCCGGAGATGATCGGGTCTTCCATCGCAGGCTCCTCGAAGGTGACCCACGTTCCGGGCTCCCAGGTGAAGCTGGAGCGGACGTGGATGGGGACGTTGTGGTTGCGGGCGAACTCGACCGAGCGCAAGGCGAGCACCTTCGAGCCGGAGCCGGCCATCTCGAGCATCTCGTCGAAGTTGACCCTGGCGAGCTTGCGGGCCTGGGGCACGATGCGCGGGTCGGCCGAGAAGACGCCGGTCACGTCGGTGTAGATCTCGCACGCGTCGGCGCCGAGTGTCGCCGCAAGTGCCACCGCGGTCGTGTCGGTGCCCCCGCGCCCGAGCGTCGTGATCTCGTTTTCGATCGAGACGCCCTGGAAGCCGGCGACGACGCAGACCTTGCCGAGGGCGAGCGCCTCGCGAACGCGGTCGCCTTTGACCTCGAGGATCTTGGCCTTGCCGTGGGCGGTGTCGGTGATGATCCCGACCTGGCTGCCGGTGAAGCTCTTGGCATCGATGCCGATGTCGGCGAGCGCCATGCACAGCAGTGCCATCGTCACCCGTTCGCCAGTAGTCAGCAGCATGTCCATCTCGCGACCCGGCAAGGCCTTCGAGACGTCGCTGGCGAGCTTGATCAGGTTGTCGGTCGCCTTTCCCATCGCCGACACCGCGACCACGACGTCGTTGCCGTGTCGCCGCGTGAACGCCACGTGCTCGGCGACCGCCCGTATCCGGTCAGGATCGGCGACCGACGTGCCACCGAACTTCTGGACGATGAGGGCCACGGGGAGCACAGGCTACTGGCGGGTGCCAGGCGGTGGCGGCGACGGTTTCGACCGTCGGGCGTGTCAACCGTCGTCGCGCGGCGGCAGTTGGGCGACCAGCTTCTTGGGGGCGATCAGGCGGTACGCGTCGTCCACGATCGACGCCACCTCCTCCCAGTCGGGCTCGATGTCGAGGCGCAGACCGATCCAGCCTCGCCCACCGACGTACGGCGGGCGGAAGAACCGCTCCGGTTCGGCCTCGACGAGTTGCTCCTGGACGCCGTTCGGCGCAGGCGCCCAGATCGCGACGCCGTGGGCGCCGTGGTGGTTGTCGAGCAGCGTGCACAGCGTCTGCTTGTCGCGGATGAAGAACGTCGGCGATCCGTGGCTGAGTCGCTCGGTGACCTCTGGAAGTTCGGCGCAGATGCGACGCAACTCGCGATGCGCGACGGCGTGGTGATCGACACGGCGGGCGGCCATCGACCCAGTGTGGCACTGCGGCTAGCGTCGATCGCATGCTCGACGTGCAGGGATTCGACCACCTCGTGCTGCGGTGCAACGACGTGGAGACCACGTTGGCGTGGTACGTCGACCGTCTCGGGATGCCGCCCGTGCGGGTCGACGAATGGCGCGACGGAGTGGCGCCGTTCCCGTCGGTGCGTGTCGACGAGGGCACGATCATCGACCTCGTGCCGGCGTCCGACGTCGACGCCGCCAACGGTCATCTCGACCACATCTGCCTCGTCGTCGGGGAAGGCGCGATCGACGCGGTCGCGGTCGATCCGGCGTTCAACGTCGTCGATGGCCCAGGACCCCGGTACGGTGCGCGCGGTGTGGCGACGTCGGTCTACGTCACCGATCCCGACGGACTGACGGTCGAGTTCCGCACCTATCCCCCGATGTCGAAAGAGAGCGATCAGTGAGCGAGCGAGACGACTGGAACCGCAAGGTCATCGAGGAGTTCCGCACCAACGACGGTGTCGTGGGCGGGATGTTCGAAGGGGCGAGCTTGCTGCTGCTCCACCACAAGGGAGCCAAGTCGGGCACCGAGCGGGTGAATCCGCTGGTGTACCAGCGCGACGGCGACAAGTACGTCATCTTCGCCTCCAAGGCGGGTGCGCCGACCAGTCCCGACTGGTACCACAACCTGGTCGCCAACCCGGACACCACGATCGAGGTCGGCATCCAGACCATCCCGGTCACCGCACGCGTCGCCGAGGGTGATGAACGTGAGCGGTTGTGGACCACGCAGAAGGAACACGCCCCTCAGTTCGCCGAGTACGAGGCGAAGACCGACCGCGTCATCCCCGTCGTCGTGCTCGATCCGGCCTGACCACCGCGACCGTCACTCACGGGCGCGTTCGGCGCGTTCGGCCAACAGGCGTTCGTAGTCGGCGAGCGTCTCGCCGGCTCCGAAGCCGTCGCCCCCACGCGTCGCCGCGCAACGCCTGGGTGATCGCGACCAGGCAGTCGTCGCGCAACGCCTCGAGCTCGCGGATCGACTGCCCGTCGGCCTGATCGTCGGACTGCGCGACGAGGCGGTCGAGCAGCTCGCTGGTCAGCTCGGGCACGTCGGTCAGCTTCGACCACGGCCACTGCAACGCCGGGCCGAACTGCTCCATGAAGTGCCGCATGCCGGCTTCGCCGCCCGCGATCCGGTAGGTGAGGAAGGTCCCCATGAAGCTCCACCGCAGGCCGGCGCCGAAGCGGATCGCGTCGTCGATCTCCGACACCGTCGCCACCCCGTCGTTCACCAGCCACAGCGCCTCGCGCCACAACGCTTCGAGCAGCCGGTCGGCGATGAACCCGTCGATCTCCTTGCGCACGACGAGGGGGCGCATCCCGATCGACCGGTACACGTCGACGGCGCGATCGATGGCCGTGCTGTCGGTCGCCGCCCCGCCGACGATCTCGACGAGCGGCAGGAGGTAGACCGGGTTGAACGGGTGCCCGACGACGAGCCGCTCCGGATGCTCCATGTCGCGTTGCAGGTCGGTCGGCAGCAGCCCCGACGTCGACGACCCGAACACCACCGACGCGCCGGCCGCCCGGCTGGCGCCGGCGAGCATCCCCTGCTTGAGGGCGAGCCGCTCCGGAGCGCTCTCCTGCACGAAGTCGGCGCCGGCGACCGCCTCGTCCGGGGTGTCGACGAACCGCAGCGCCCCCTCGGCCGACCGCGGCACGTCGGTCAGGCGGTCGTAGGCCCGGCGGGCGTTGTCGAACACCTCGCCCACCTTGCGCGCCGCATCGGGGTCAGGGTCGTAGAGATCGACGTCGACGCCGTTGAGCACGAAGCGGGCCGCCCACCCGCCACCGATCACGCCGCCGCCGAGCAGGCCCACCCGGTCGAGCCCCGGGATGGGTGACCTCACGCCCGCTTCACGAGCTTGAGCTCGTCCCGCACCTCGTCGGGGCCCTTGACCCGCACGTTCATGCCCTCCAGGATCTGGACGGCGCGGGCGACGAGCTCGGCGTTGGTGGCGAGGTGACCGCGCCCGAGGTACAGGTTGTCCTCGAGACCGACGCGCACGTTGCCGCCGGCGAGCGCCGCCATGGCGACGAACGGCAGCTGCATCCGCGAGATCGAGAACGCCGAGAAGACCGCCCCGGGCGGCACCGCGTTCACGAGCGCCATGAACGTGTTGGGATCGTCGGGCGCCCCATAGGCGATGCCCATGCAGAGCTGGATCATGACGGGGTCGTCGAGCAGCCCGTCGCGGATCATCTCCTTGACCATCACCAGGTGGCCGGTGTCGAACACCTCGAGCTCGGGACGCACGCCGAGCTCCTGCACCTGGCTCGCCATCGATCGCAGCACGCCCGGTGAGTTGACCATGATGTAGTCGCCGCCCGACGCGAAGTTCATCGTTCCGCAGTCGAGCGTGCAGATCTCGGGGAGCAACGTGCGGACGTGGTCGAGGCGCTCGGTCGCGCCCGCCATGTCGGTGCCCTCGACGGCGAGCGGGAGCACGTCCTCGGCGCCGCCGAGCACCATGTCGCCGCCCATGCCGGCGGTGAGGTTGATGACGACGTCGACACCGGAGTCGCGGATCCGCTCGACCACTTCGGCGTACAGCTCGGTGGTGCGGGCGCCGACACCCGTGTCGGGGTCGCGGACGTGGATGTGCACGATCGCCGCCCCTGCCTTGGCGGCGTCGATCGCCGACGCCGCGATCTGTTCGGGGGTGACCGGCACGTGCGGGCTCTTGGCGACGGTGTCGCCGGCGCCGGTGATCGCGCACGTGATGAACACGTCCCAGTTCATGTGTTCCCCCAGGGTCGGTGAAGATGTTCGAGATGGCTTCCGGCAATCATCGCATTCGCACCGATCTCGGCGGCACCGTCCACGACGCGGCCCACGATCCGACCCGTGGTCGCACGCTCATCCGTTTGGTGCATCTCTCCGACCTCCACGTGATCGACGTCGCCTCGCCCGCTCGCGCCGAGTGGGTCGAGTTGCTGGCCGACGATCCGAAGTGGCGACCGCTGCTCCACATGCACCGGCCGTACGAGGCACTGACGCACTGGGCGCTCGCCGCCCACGTCGAGGCGATCCACCGCGATCCGACCGCGCCGTGGACCGGCGGCGCCTACGACCTCGCGCTCAGCACCGGTGACAACATCGACAACGCCCAGCGCAACGAGCTCGACGCCTACCTGGCGATCATGGCGGGCGGCCGGACCCGACTGCGGGCGAGCGGCGGACCACAGGACCCCGACGGCGACGGCGCGACCGATACGACACCGACGCTGACCTCGACATCGATGGCGCCGTGGCCGTACTGGTGCCCCGAACCCGGCGTCGACGACACCTGGAAGCCGCTCGGCTACCCGACGGTCGAGGACTACTTCGAGCGCGTCGACGCGCCGGTCACGTCACCGGGCGTCGGCATCCCGTGGGCGAGCCTGCCCGGCAACCACGACCTGATGCGCCAGGGCACGTCCCTGACGAACCAACGCCTGGAGGGGATCGCCGTCGGATCGGGCAAGTCGTTGCAGCGCCCGCTCGGCTTTCTCCCCGACGATCCGTCCACGATGTTCGTCGAGGCGCCGGAGCGGTTCTCGTGCGGGCCGATGCGGCCGGTGACGAGCGATCCCGACCGGCGGGCGATCGACGTGCAGGAGTGGTTCGTCGCTCACGCCGCGGCCGGTGCGCTCGGCGACGACGGTGACCACGTCCGCGACCCGGGCAGCGGGTGCGGTGACAAGGTCATCGACGTCGGTGACGTGCGCATCGTCGTGCTCGACACGAACCACCCCGATGGCGACTACCAGGGCAGCGTGGGCACGGCGCAGCTGGCGTGGCTCGACGAACGGCTCTCCGAGGTCGACGCCGAGCCCGGCCGGTTGGCGATCCTCGCCAGCCATCACGGCTCGGCATCCCTCGACAACATTCGCGGCGACCGGCACGACCGCCGTCTCGGCGACGCGTTGCTCGAGGTCGTACACCGGCACCCGTGCGCGATCGCCTGGTTGGTCGGCCATCGTCATATCCATCGCATCGAGCCACGCGCGGGCGCGGCCGGTGGCTTCTGGGAGATCTCGACCGGGTCGATCATCGACTGGCCGTCGCAGGTGCGAGCCGTCGAGGTCGTCGAGCACGCCGACGGCTCGATCGAGATCGTGACGACGCTGCTCGACCACGGCGCGCCGGCGGGCAGCCTCGCTGCTCTCCATCGCGATGTGGCGCAGCGGTTCGCCGGCGCTCACGCGGCGGCGATGACCGGCTCGCCGGGCGACGGGAACGCCCGCTTGCTGCTGCCCGTCAGGAAGGCTGCGGGAACACGATCGCCCTGAGCCGCGCCGCGAAGTGCTCGTCGATCGTGTCGTGACTGAGCAACCGCCGGTACACGAAGGCGCCGATCACCATGTCGATCGTGACGTCGACATCGGTCTGGGTCGGCAGCTCACCGCGCTCGATCGCCCGGGTGAGGATCGTGCGCAGTGGGACGCGGCGGACCCTGATGTAGTCGTCGAGCGAGGAACGGATCTTCTCGTCATGGCAGCTGACCTCGATGAGGTGCGGGAGGACGTCGTTCATCGGACCGGTTCCGAAACGGCGGATCAGCTCGCCGACGTACAGGTCGAGGTCGCCGCTCAGCGTGCCCGTGTCGACGTCGTCGAACGGCAGCGTCGCACTGCGCAGGGCGTCGAGGACGAGTGCTTCCTTCGAGCACCAGCGGCGGTAGATCGTCGCCTTCGACACTCCGGCGCGTTGGGCGACGTCGTCCATCGACATCCCGGTGATGCCGACCTCGGACGCCAGGTCGATCGTCGCCGTCAGGATTGCCTGATCGGCTTCGATCGAACGCGGACGGCCCCGACGGGGGGTCTCGGGGCCGTCCACGTTCGAGTTCGCGTCGGTGCCCGTGTCGTCCACGGCCACCAGTGTGGTTGATGTGCTCAATCGCCTGCCACCACGGTCAGGGCGCCGACGGGGATCGGGTCGTTCGCCGGCTCGTCCACGGGATGGGCGGCGTGGGA
The DNA here is from genome assembly GCA_963776935.1 of Ilumatobacteraceae bacterium. GTDB lineage: Bacteria > Actinomycetota > Acidimicrobiia > Acidimicrobiales > Ilumatobacteraceae > JALOLG01. Next base: position 118,736 of record CAVZOP010000012.1, read on the forward strand.
GGGCAGGTAGCGCCAGGCCATCACCGTCGCGAACACGATGATCGCGGCCGCGATCCGCAGGCCGATGCTGAGCGAGTCGACGAAGCCGTCGTTGGCCGCTGAGACGAATTCACCGGACCGTTCACCGAGCGATGGGGCGATCCGTTGCGCCCCGCCGAGCGAAGACTCGGCGATCTCGAGCTCGCGAGCTCCGAGCCCGAAGCGGCGGCCGATGTCGGCGATGTTGCCGGCGTACGCGCTCGACACCACGCTGCCGATGATCGCCACGCCGAGGGCCCCGCCGACCTGGCGTGTGGTGTCGTTGACGGCCGAGCCGACGCCGGCCTTGGCGCGGGGCAGCGATCCCATCACCGACTCGGTGGCGGGGGCCATGGTCATGCCCATCCCGACCGACATGATGAGGAAGTACGTGATGACCACCGAGTACGGGGTCGTGGCGTGGATCGTCGACAACAGCCCGAGGCCGAGGGCGATCAGCGTCAGCCCGGCGGTCACGACGCGCTTGGTGCCGAGCCGCTCGACGAAACGAGCCGACAGGGGAGCGACGATCATCATCGTGATCGCGTGTGGCACCAGACGGACGCCGGCCTCGAGCGGCGAGTAGCCGTGCACGAGCTGCCAGTACTGCGTCATCAGGAACATCGACCCGAACAGGGCGAAGAACGTCAGCGTGATCGTGCTGCTCGCCGACGAGAACCGCGGGTTGCGGAAGACGCTCAGGTCGAGCATCGGGTGGGTGCTGCGTTGCTCCCAACGAACGAACCCGATGAGAGTGACGGCGGCGATAGCGAACGCGGTCAGCACGATGTCGCTCGTCCAGCCCTTCTCGGGACCTTCGATGATCCCGAACAGCAACGTCGCCAACCCGACGATCGAGAGCAGCGCGCCGAACGGGTCGAGCCGGGTCTGCTTCGGATCGCGCGATGTCGGGATGACGAACGCGCCGAGGAGGAGCGCGGCGGCGCCGATCGGGACGTTGATCCAGAACACCGAGCTCCACGAGAAGTGTTCGAGCAACACGCCGCCGGTGATCGGGCCGACGGCGACGGCGAGTCCGGACACACCTGCCCACACTGCGATCGCACGGCCCCGCTCACGCGGGTCGCGGAACACGTTGGTGAGGATCGACAGCGTGGCCGGCATGATCAGCGCCCCACCGATGCCCATGAACGCCCGGGTGAAGATCAACTGCGTCGCCGACGTCGACAGCGCGGCGGCCACCGAGCCGATCCCGAACAGCACGATGCCGATTTGCAGCGCGCCCTTGCGCCCGAAGCGATCCGAGAGGCTGCCGCTCGTGAGCAGCAGCCCGGCGAAGACGATCACGTAGGAGTCGATGATCCACTGGATCTCGCTGTTGCTGGCACCGAGGTCGGTGATCAGGCTCGGGACCGCGACGTTGAGGATCGTGTTGTCCATCACGATGATGAACAGCGACATACACAGCGCACCGAGGATCAGCCAGCGCCGTTCGTGGACGCGGGGGTCGAGCGTGTCGTCGTGATGGCCGTTGGCGGTGGTCACCGGCGTGCCGGGGTGGTTCGGAGTGTCGTCGAGCGTGGTCATCAGGCATTCTTCGGTCGGGTCATTACGATACTGAACCGCATGGTATCGTATTTGTTCCCGGTGTGCACAGGGATTTGTCGCCCGCCGCGCTGACTCCCGGCTGGATGCGACGGCGTCGTGGAGGCATGCTTGGACCATGACCGAAGGTGTGATCCCGACCGACGACGAACTTCGCCAGCGCCTCACCGCCGAGCAGTACGACGTGACACAGCACGCCGGCACCGAGCGGGCGTTCACCGGCGCCTACTGGAACACCAAGGATCCCGGCACGTACCGCTGCATCGTGTGCGACGCGCCGTTGTTCAGCTCCGAGACGAAGTACGAGTCGGGCAGCGGCTGGCCGAGCTTCTGGCAAGCCCTCGACCCGTCGCGTGTCACGTTGAAAGAGGACCGCGCCTTCGGCATGGTGCGCACCGAGGTCAACTGCGCCAACTGCGGCGCCCATCTCGGCCACCTGTTCCCCGACGGCCCACAGCCCACCGGCGATCGTTACTGCATGAACTCGGCGTCGCTGCGCCTCGACCCCGCCGAGCCCGGCTGAACCGGCTGAGCCCGGGCCGACCCGGCTGATCCGTGGTTGGGCCGGCTGGATAGCCTCGCGCCGCATGGTCGTCGACTGGGGTGATGACGAACGCCGGCTGACGTCGACGGTCAGCGTGCTCGCCGGACCGTCGAACGGCGCCTACCCGTCGGGGAACTCGCTGCTCGTTCGCGGATCAGGTGAGACCGTGCTGATCGATCCCTCGGTGACCGTCGTCGAACGGCGGGGTGCGCCGGCGCCGGTCGACGCCGTGATCAACAGCCACAGCCACGAGGATCACATGGCGGGGAACGGGTTGTTCGCCGGCGCCCGCCTGCACATCCACGCCGCCGATCTTCCGGGCGCACAGAGCATCGACGGCCTGCTCGACGTGTACGGCCTCGAAGGCCAGACCCGCACCGACTTCACGTCGACGCTGTACGAGGAGTTCAGCTACGCGCCGCGGCCCGACGCCGAGGGGTTCCACGACGGGCACGTCTTCGACCTCGGCGGGACGACGATCGAGGCGGTGCACCTCCCCGGCCACACGCGTGGTCACAGCGGATTTCGGATCTCGAACGGTGTGTTCTTCCTGTCCGACATCGACCTCACCGGGTTCGGCCCCTACTACGGCGACGCGTGGAGCGATCTCGACGATTTCGAGGAGAGCCTGCGGCGGGTTCGACTCGAGGAGGCCGACTTCTACGTCACGTTCCACCACAAGGGCGTGATCGAGGGTCGCGAGACGTTCGTCGCGATGGTCGACGCGTTCGCGGCCGTGATCGGTCGCCGTCACGAGGCCATGCTCGAGTTCCTCGGCGAGCCGCGCACGATCGAGGAGATGGTGCGGCACCGGTTCCTCTACCGCCCCCACGTCGACCACGTCTTCGCCGACACTGCCGAGCGTCGCACCGCGTCGTTGCACGTGCAACGAATGCTGGCGCGCGGCGAAGCGACCGAGATCGCGCCCGGCACGTATCAGCGCGTCTGAGCCATCGGATCGAACGGTGGCTCGACCACCGCCGCCGATTCGGCGGCGACCGGTCGGCCGAGCGTCCACAACACGGTGGCGCACAACGCCGCCCCGGTGATCGAACCGGCCAACGACAGCGTCAGGTCACCCATCGTGTCGCGGTACGCCCCTTCGAGCTCGTCGGGGTTGGTGCGGATGAACGCGACGTACTCCATCAACTCCCACACGATGTGGGTGACGGCCCCGAAGCCGGCGGTCAGCCCGAACACCGTCCAGCGTGCCAGGCCGTCGACGTACCGCAGCGCCAACCCGAAGCCGACCACCCACGGCACCCATGTGACGAAGTGCATCACGTCGTCCCACCACACCACCGTGTCGTAGAGGTTGGCGGTGTTGCCGGCGGTGTCGATCAAGAACGGTGCGATGACGCACAGGTCGATGATGTGGGGATAGCGCCAGCGCCGTCGCCGATCACCGAGCGCCCACCACACGAGCGGCACCAGCAGGGCCGAGAGCGGGTACAGCAGGATCCGCCAACCCGTCCCCTTGCCCTGGTACTGCTCGAGGTCGGGGAACAATGCGGCGTGAGCGAGGAGGGCGAACAGCGCGACCTTGGCGCCGATGTTGACGCGCTGGAGCAACTTCGACGTCGCCGGTGTGGCGCCGGCGCCGTCCGATGTCACCACGACCCGGAGCTTCCGCCACCGCCACCGCCACCCACGCTGCCGCCCGAGAACGATCCGCCGCCGGAGCCCGAACCCGAGCTCGACGGTGCGGTGTAGCTGCTCGAGATCGACGAACCCATCGAGTAGATCAGCATCGGATGCGACAGTGCCGCCGCCTCGGCGGGCGGCACGTGGCTCTTGTTGAGCGCCTTGCTCCACGCACCCGCCGCACCGAGCGCCACCGCCCACGCGCTGTACTCGCGCAGCAGCCCCTGCTTCCACGCCCAGTCGACGTGCTGGCCCTCGCTCGCTTCGAGGAAGCGGCGGAACGACTCGGTCCGCAGCGCCAGGGCCGAACCGGTCGCGCTGCGGACACGAAGGAGCTCGCGGTACAAGAAGTAGGCGAAGATCGCCGGTACGACGATCCCGAACGCGAGCGCGAGGCCGAAGCTGTCGAACAGGCCCAGCGAGGCGGTGATGAACGATCCGGCACCGACGAAGATCAGGGCGAGGATCGCCACCAGCATCCCGACCGCTCTGGCGTTCCCGAGCCCGGCCGTGGCGCCGGGCGGAAGGCGTCGCCACCAGCCCGACGACACGATCGACGTCGCCAGTTCCTTGCGAACGTCGGACCACGCGGTTGCGAAGTCCTTGTCGTACGTGCCGAGCTCGATGCGGTCGCGGTCGTCGAGGATCTTGTCGATGTGGCTCGCTTCCGTCGGGTCGAGCTCGCCTCGCTTCGGACCCGCGGCCAGCACGAGGTCGTGACCCTCTTTGTCGAGCGTGATGCCCTCACGCGCGGCGAGTCCCGAGAACCACGCCCCGACGGTGTCGTTGTCGATCCGCTCCGTCAGCAGCACCGCGCCCTGCCACGGCGCGATCCCCTTCGGTGGGACGAACTCGATCGTGGCCAGCTCGTCCATCTCGTCGTCGGCCACCAGTCGCACGCCGACCGCCGTGTCGTCGTCGCCGGCGGACGGTCCCGGGAGCGTGCCGTACGCGGCGTCGGCGGCACCTCCGGCGAACACCTCGTTGCGGCCCCGGCGGCGGGCGATCGCGTACACCAGGCCGGCGCTGATGAGGCCGAGCGGGATCATCAGCAGGGCGAGGATGGCGCGGTGATCGGCGCGGCGCTCGGGGACATCGGGGATCGGCGGCTCGTCGACGGTCGTGAGGCCGACGATCGTGCCGCCGATGGTGATGCCCTCACCCGCCCCGAGCGGGCTGATGACGGCGCGGTAGACGTTGCCGTCGCGTTCGAGCTCGCAACCGCCGCTGGCGTCCTCGCCCCCGACGTTGCACAGCGGATCGTCGAGCTCGAAGCCGGTGACGACGATCTCGAAGCGCTCCGTCTCGATCGTCTCGTCGTTGCCGATGATGTCGAGCGCCAGCTCACCAGTCGACAGGTGAGCCTCGGGCAGGGTGTACGACAGCACGTAACGGTGCTGGCCGCTCAGCGTCCGGTCCGGGTCGCCGACACGGATCTCGGTCTCGCCCCCGCTGTCGTCGATGAAGACGTCGGCGGGCGCGTCGGGCGAGCTGGCGGTCACGTCCGTCGGTACGCCGAAGTCGTGGGGGATGGTGCGTCGGTAACCGTGGCGGTTGGCTCGCCCGAAGTCCTGGTCGACGACCTCGCGGATGCGAACGCCGTCCTCGCCCACCGGCTGCACGGTGACCTGCTTGGCCTCGAAGCGCTCCGAGCCATCGCCGGCCCCGATGATGCCGAACCAGGCGAGCGCCGCGCACGCCAGGACGACGAGGACGACGAGTACGTGGCGCCAGCGCGAGCTGCGTCCGAGCATGACCGTCAGTCTGCGGCGTGGGCGACCGGTCTCCTCAGGACACGAGCGACGTGCCGCCGTCCACCACGAGCACCTGGCCGGTGGCATAGCGGCTGGTGATCAGGCCGACGACGGCGTCGGTGATGTCCTCGGGCGTCCCACTGCGATGGAGCGGGATGGTCGTCTTGATCTGCTCGCGCACCGCGTCCCACCGCTCGCCGACCGTCCACGGCGTGTCGACGAGGCCCGGCGCGACCGCGTTGACGCGCACCTCGGGGCCGGTGAACTTCGCCATCAGCGTCGTGAGATGGTTGACCGCCGCCTTCGACGTGGCGTACGGGAGCGAGCTGCCACCCTGGCGGACGCCGGCCAGCGACGTGATGTTGACGATCCAACCGTCGCCGCTCGCCCGCAGGTGCGGCAGGGCGGACTGCGAGACGAGGAACGTGCCGATCACGTTGACCCGCAGCACCTGCTCCCATTGCTCGGCCGTCGAGCCGGCGAGATCGGCGAGCGGAGTCGGCACGGTCATCGCCGCGTTGTTGACGAGACCGTCGAGCCGTCCCCATCGCTCGATGGCCGCCCCGACGAGACGGCCGGCCGTCGCCGGATCTCCGATGTCGCCCTGGACGTACACCGCGTCGGGGAGCTCGCCGGCGATCCGCTCGCCGGCCTCGTTCGAGCGCACCGAGTTGATCACGACGCCGGCGCCGGCACCGGCGAGCCGCCGCGCCACCGCCTCGCCGATCCCGCTCGCCGACCCGGTGACGATCGCCGCCTTGCCCGTCAGGTCCATCGGTATCTCCCCTTCGACTCGCGACTCACGATCGATGGGCACGGTAGTTCGCCCGGTGGTGGGCGACCGGTGGCGGCGGCAATCCGACCTCGCCGGATCGAGCGTTCAAGTGGGTGATGAGCTGGACCGATAGCAACCGGTCACCCGACGGCAGGAGGTGGGTGGATGGCGGTTCTGCGCCCTTCACTTGACGAATTGGACGATCTGGCGCAGCCGATGAGCGACGGCGAGCTGCGAGTCGCCCGCGCCCTCGCCCGCCTCGACGACGAGTGGACGGTGTACGTGCAACCGCGTCTCGCCCTCGACGTGCCGGACTTCGTCGCCGTGCACCCGCGCCGCGGCGTGTGCGCCATCGAGGTCAAGGACTGGTCCTCGGGGACGAGGTACCGCCAGAACGAGCGTGGCGTCGTCGAGTACCGGGGTCGTGACGGCGTCTGGAAGTGCTCGCCCGACACGCCTCGCTATCAGGCGTACCGCTACAGCCAGGTGATCTTCGACCAGTTCTTCGCCTTGCCAGAGCACGACACGGCGAGCTCGCCGGCCGTTCGGGCGGCGCTGATCCTCCCCGGTCACTCGACCGATCACGCTCGAAAATTGCTGGAGCTCGCCCAGGTCACGCCCGAGGAGCACGTCGTCGAGGTGTGGGGCGGTGACGCCCTCGTGACCGGCATCGAGCGGGTCGTTCGAGGGATCGGCTGCCCGCCACCGCCGGCGCTGTCGGTCGAGCGGCTGAAGCGCCACCTGTCGGAATCGGAGTTGATCCACGAGCCGCGACATCCGGCGAGCGGGGCGGCGCGGATCAGCGGTGGAGCGCGCAACATCGAATCCAACCCGCGAGGCGCGAAGGTCCGGCGCGTCCACGGTCCGGCCGGATCGGGGAAGTCGTTCGGCCTGGCGGCGCGCGCCGCCCGCCTGGCGAGCGATGGCCAGACGGTCGCGGTGCTCACGTGCAACGTGACGTTGTCGCACTACCTGCGCACGCTCGTGACCACACGGTGCCACGAGTACGCGGCCGATCCGACACTGGTGACGGTCGTCAGCTTCCACGGCCTGTGCCAGCGCGTCGCCGACGACGCCCGCCAGGCGGGGGTCGAACCGGTCGCCGACGATGCGCCGTGGCCGGAGCGCATCGTCGCCGAGGCGGCGAACGCGTACGCCCTCGGGCACGGGCCGGTGTTCGACGCCGTGCTCGTCGACGAGGGCCAGGACTTCACGCTCGAGTGGTGGAACCTGTTGCGCGATCGCGTATGCCGCCGGGATGGCGAGATGCTGCTCGTGTCGGACCCGACCCAGGACCTCTACGACAAGCGGGCGTGGACCGAGGAGGAGCGCATGATCGGCGCCGGGTTCTCCGGGCCGTGGGCCGAGCTCGAGGGCTCGTACCGGATCCCCGCCGACATCGTGCCCATCGCCAACGAGTTCAGCCTGCGCTACCTCGACGGTGAGCGGCTGGCCGTGTCCGTGCCCGACGACCTGCGCTGCGTCGCCGGCCCGGCCGCACCGACCGTGCGGCGATGGCTGAACGTGTCACCGACGGTGAGCCTCGGCCGCCAGATCGGCTACGAGGTCGCCGAGCTGCTCGACCGCGACCCCGATCTGTCGCCCGCCGACGTGGTGTTCCTCTGCGAGACCCACGCCGAGGGCCTGCAGGCCGTGAAGGTGATCGAGGCGTGCGGGATCGAGGTCCACCACATCTTCGCCGAGGACCGCCGTGAGCAGGGCCGTCGCCGGCGCCGGTTCTGGCCCGACGCTCCGGTCGTCAAGGGCTGCACCGTGCACACGTTCAAGGGCTGGGAGTCGCGGGCGCTGGTGATGGGGATCGACACGTGGCCTGACGCCCTGCGCCGCACCTACGTGGCGCTCACGCGGCTGAAGGCGGATCGGCTCGGACGGCCGGCCTACCTCTCGGTCGTCAACGGCGACCCGAGCATGGCCCGCTTCGGTGAGTTCTTCGAGGACCCTGTCCTCGAGCCGCTATTGAGCCGGAGCTGACTCGAACCGGACCTCGACCTCTTCGACGCCGAGGTTGGTGATCGTCGTCTCGAGGACTTCCTCGACGTGGTCCCGCGCCATTGCCGTGAGACCGCTCTCGGCCGCGGCGTCGGCCATCTTCTGACCCGCCGCTTCGTACAGGGCGGCTTCGCTGGTCGGGTTGTCCGAGAACAGGCCGCCGATGCGGTTGAACAGCCCCCGGTCCCGGTTCATCACGTGGCTCTGCTCGTGGTCGATCACGGGATCGGCGATCGTCGGCTGCGGCAGCGTGACGATGACGGAGTTCGTGTCCGGGTCGAACGCGATCGCGTCAGCGGTCAGCGTCGACAGGTCGACGACGGCGTCGACGGTGCCAATGGCGACGAACTGCACCCGCTCACCGGCCAGCACCGCGGGCATGTAGCGCACGTCGTTCTCGTCGTCGATGACGACCTCGAACTCGGCCTGCGCGGCGTGGAGGTCGGACATCTCCCGCAGCTCGGTCAGGATCGGTGGCGGCGAGTGATCCTTGTGCTCGGTCTTGAACGGGTTCAGGTTGAAGCTGACCATGCCCGCAACGACCAGGAGCACGGCGACGACGAGTGCACCGCCCACGAGCGTTCCGAGGAAGCCGGATCTGGAGTTGTTGCGCATGCGAAAGACGCCTTTCAAACCACTGTGATGGGCGATTCGCCCAGGACCGGCCCTGACCGAGTCCTGTGGAGAGCATTCCCAAAACCGCGCGCTCAACTCCTGCGTGACGCGAGATGAGCACGTTCCAACCGCCGGGAACGCCACCGGGATCCGGTGAGCTGGGGCGACGCGTAGCGTGGCCGACCGATGAGCAGGATATCGAGCGAAGAGCCGATGGCACTGCCGTCTCCGTGCGTCGTGGTGCTCGTCGGGCCGGTCGCGTCGGGCAAGTCGACATGGGCGCAGCGGTGGTTCGAGCCGGCCCAGATCGTGTCGAGCGATGCGTTGCGGGCGCTCGTCGGCGAGGGTGAGCACGACCTCGCCGCGTCCACCGACGCGTTCGCGGTCCTCGACGACATCGTCGCCCGCCGTCTCCACCGTCACCTGACGACCGTCATCGACACGCTCGGCCTCGACGCCGACCAACGCCGGCAGTGGCGTGAGCGGGCGGCCGCCGCCGGTCTGCCCTGCGTCGCGGTCGTGTTCGACACGCCCGCTCCGGAATGCCGTCGCCGCAACAGCGCCCGCGAGATCGCGGTGCGCGCCGACGTCGTCGCCAACCAGATGCGCCGGTGGCCCGACGTCAGGAGCGACGTCCTGGCCGAGCCGTGGCACGACGTCGTCACGCCGGAACCGGTGGCACTCGTTCCGGCGGCCTTGGTGTCGGCACGGTCCTCGCAACGGTCGCGATCCGACGCTGCCGGCAGTGCGCCGGAAACGGTCGCGGCGCCGGCGGCGGACAGTCACGTCGGGATGCGCATCGGCCTGCAGCTGTCGAGCTTCGAGTGGCCGGGTGGTCCGCCACGCCTCGCCGGCAACCTCCGCCGGATCGTCACCGAAGCCGAGGCGGCAGGCGTCGAGCACGTGTGGGTGATGGATCACCTGCGCCAGATCCCCCAGGTCGGCCCGGCGTGGCAGAACCTGCCGGAGCCGTACACCACGCTCGCCTGGCTGGCCGGCGTCACCGATCGGATCCGGCTCGGGGTCCTCGTCTCACCCGCGTTCCTCCGTCATCCAGCGGTGCTCGCCGACGCCGTTGCCACGCTCGACGTGCTGTCGAACGGCCGGGCGATCTGCGGCCTCGGGCTGGGTTGGTTCGCCGACGAGTACGCCGCGCTCGGCATCGACTTCCCGCCCCGCGCCGAGCGGTACGCCCGGCTCGAGGACGCGCTGCGGCTACTGCCACTGATGTGGGGCAAGGGCTCGCCGCGCTTCGACGGCCGGACGGTCGTGGTCGAGGAGGCGATGTGCTACCCGCGGCCGCTGCAGGAGCACGTGCCGATCTGGGTCGGTGGCTCGGGCGAGCGCAAGACGCTGCGCCTGGTGGCCGAACTGGCGGACGCGTGCAACCTGTTCGGCGAGCCCGACGTCGTGCAGCGCAAGGTCGATGTCCTCCACCGACACTGCGAGGAGTTCGGGCGCGACCCGGCGACGGTCGAGGTCTCGCACCTGTCGACCGTGCTCGTCGGCCGTGATCGTGGTGAGGTCGCCGAGCTCGTCGATCGGCTGCGACCGAAGCGGCGGCCGGCGGAGCGCTTCGCCCGTGATGTCAACGCCGGCACCGTCGACGATCACCTCGCCAGGATCGATCGCTATCGCCAGTCCGGCGTCGGCACGATGATCCTCAGCGTCGTCGACACCGGCGAGCCCGGCGCCATGGAACGGCTCGGACTTCTCATCGACCGCCTCCGGGTCTGAACGATCAATCGTCGTCGTCGCCGGGGCGGTCGCTGCTGGCGATCGGCTCGAGCTGAGCGATGAGGTATTCGGCCACGACGGGGTTGACACCGCCTTCGGCGGCCCACTCCTCGACGTGGCGGATCAACTCGCGTGCTTGATCGCCGCGCTTCTTCGGCGAGTTCTGGTCGAGCACGCGGGCCAGTTCGTGTTCGACGTCGGCACCGCGTGGCCCGATCAGCGTCGGGTCAGCGGCCAGCTGGGCGAGGAACGTCTCGAGGTCGGCGGGGACGGGGAAGCCCGCTATCAGTTCCGGCGGGAGCGTGGTCGGCGGGGGTTCGGTCACGGCGACCGTGGTGGTGGTCGGGATGATCGTCGTCGTGGTGGCTTCGGCGGTCGCGGGTGTCGTCGAGCGCGACCTCGCTGGCGGTCGTGGCGGTGCTGCCGTCGGTCGCCGCGACCAGGTCGCTCCCCGATGGCTCGTCACGAGCCGCGATCGCAATGCCGGCAAGACCGACGAGACAGAGGGCTCCGAAGATCACGAGCGCACGCGAACGGCCACTCGTACCGCCCGGGCGCGGCATCACCTCGGTCGCGGCCAGGGGATGGATCGCCGTCGCCGCACCTTCGGCCGCAACAGCACCGGTCATCACCGCCGTCGCATCACGAACGTCGGCGGGTGTGGGCAACGCCACGGCGTCGGCTCGGAGCGCATCGATCATCGCCTCGGCCGAGCCGAAGCGGTCGGTCGGCGTGGGGGCCAAGGCCCGGGCGACGACGTCGGCGACCGGCAACGTGACGTCCGGTTGCACGGCGTCGACACGCGGCACCGCCTGGCGATCCCGATTCGCGGCGGCGAGCAGGCTCTCATCGGCGAACGGCGGGGCGCCGGTGAGCATCTCGTGGAGGATGACTCCGACGGCGTACACGTCGGCTGCCGGCGACAGCGGTTCGCCGCGCGCCTGCTCGGGCGCGAGATACCGCAGCGTGCCGATGACGAGCCCCGTCGCGGTGAGGCTGTCGGTGAGGTCGTCGAACCGCTTGGCGATGCCGAAGTCGGCGAGCTTGGCATCGCCACGCGCGTCGAGGAGGATGTTGGCGGGCTTCACATCGCGGTGCACGATGCCGCTGGCGTGGGCGGCGCCGAGTGCCGACAGGACCTGTGTCGCGATCTGCACGGCCTCGTCCTCGGGAAGCTGGCCCCGATCGGCGATCACCTGGGCGAGAGACGGCCCGTCGACGAGCTCCATGACGAGGAACAGCTCGCCGTCCGCCTCTCCGGCGTCGAACACGGTCACCGCGTGCGGATGGGCGAACCCGGCCGACGACCTGGCCTCGCGCACGAAGCGCTTCATCGCCCCCGGGTCGGCGCTGGCGACCCGCCCGGCATCGAGCACCTTGACCGCCACGGGGCGGTTGAGCCGCCGGTCGATCGCCCGGTACACACGGGCGAACCCGCCGGCAGCAAGTTCGTCCTCGAGCGCGTAACGGCCAGCGAGTACGCGTGGCATCCCCCGAACGTACCCACCCCACCCCCGCCCTACACGGCAGGCCCCCAACCCCCCGTTCTGTCTGCCTCAGATTGCCCGCCGGCCCGTCTGAAGCAGACAGAACGGGTTTTAGAGGACGGTGACGGTGCCGGCGATGCCGTCGACTTCGACCATGGCTCCGTCGGGGATGCGGGTCGTTGCCGATTCGACCGAGACGACGCAGGGGATGCCGAGCTCGCGGCTCACGATGACGGCGTGGCTCATGAGCGCCCCGACGTTGACGACCACGGCGGCGGCGGGGAGGAACAGCGGTGTCCAGGCCGGGTCGGTGAGCGGGGCGACGAGCACGTCGCCGGGTTCGAGGCCGGCCGGGTCGCCGGGGTCGAGGACGACGCGAGCCCGGCCGCGGGCGACTCCGGCACAACCGGGTGCGCCCGTCAGCACCGCTCCGGACTGGACCGTGCTGGCGACCGTCGATTCCTGTCGCTCGAGCTCCTCGATGCTCGGCACCTCCGCCTGCGACGTGATGAAGAACGGAGGTTCGACGGCGGCGAAGCGGTCACGCAACGCGACGCGGTCGGCGATGCGGTCGTGCCACGGCTTCGGATCGGCGAGGTAGGCGGGCAGTTCGAGCAGCGGGTCGAGCATCGCGACGTCGCGCAGGTTCTCGACGCCGCCCCGCTCGGCGGCGCGGCGGGCGAGCTCGAAGAACGACCGGCGGGTCGGGTTGTGGGCCCGGATGGCGAGGTCGCGCGTCGCCTCCCGCGCCCGCGCCCACCACGGCGCGGCGGTCAGCGCCTTGCGGAAGTTGGCCCGGTCCATCAGCTTGAGGTGGGGGATCACCTGGGCCGCGGCGTCGGCCCGCCGGGCGTCGTCGCCGGCGAGCCGTGGCGCGGGCGACAGGTCGTGGATGCTGTGGCGCATGCACTCGATCGCGGCGTAGGCGAGCTCGGGCGTGTTCTCCCACGTCCGTGACGACAGCTCCCAGTCGTTCGGACCGCGGTGCCCGTGCTGATTGATGAACGCGGCGAAGGCGTTGCGGAACTCGACGGCGCCGTCGTCAGCCGCGAGCCGTTCACCGATTCCCTCGACACCCGCGTCGAACGCCGCCGACGACGGCTGGTGTGCGCTGCACGATCTGGGCGACCTTCCACAGGTCCTGGCTGTACTGGGCCGACACGACGCCGTCGGCGGCGCCGAGCAGTTCGGTGACGAGGCCGGGCCGCCCGCACGACGTGGCGCCGTCGGACAGCACGCCCGACACGATCGCCGCCGTGCCGGTGGTGATCATGTGGTTGCGGAACACCTGCTGGAACACCGGCCGGTAGTCGTGCACGTACCGCAGCAGCACGTCGTCGCTCGCCGTCGCCAGGTCGGGCTGCCGCGCCTCCCAGTCAGTCACGACCCGTTGGCTGTCGGCCACCGGTTCGGGCATCGACTTCTGCGACAACGCCTTGAGCACGATGCGCAGGATGCGAACCGTGGCGACGCGGCGCTTGTCGCCGGGCTGCGGGTCGTACGGGGGCGGGTTGCCCTCGCCGAAGAACGCCACGTCGATGGCCTCCGGCGACGACCCCGGGGCGCGGACGCCGAGCATCCGCAGGTACGACAGGTTGAGGTACCCGTAGCCGCCGTACAGCCCGATGATCACCGGCAACTCGGTCGAGTCGAAGTCGCGCCGGTCGGCGATGCCCATCATCGAGTACGCCTCGCGCCACCCGGCTTCGGCGGGCTTCACTCCCAGCTCGTAGGTGAGCGGGGTCAGCACCTCCGGGAAGACCTCACCGATGTTGCCGCGTGTGTTGATCGGCCACCGGGGGTCGATGCGACCCTCGACGATCCAATGTGTGCCCGACATGGTGTCCCCCTCGCAATCCCGGCCGCGCGACGGTAGTCGGTGCCCGAGAGGTGTTCGCTCAGGAGCGGACCAGCAGATCAGCGCTTGTGGTCGTGCACGAGCCGGCGCCCGAGCGCCCTCAGCTCGTCGCGCACCTCGGGCGGGTCGATGACCTCGAACGAGCAGGGAAGCCCGGCGAGGTAGCGGGCGATCCACGGCGCCTCGCCACCGATGCGGACCGTCGTGGAGGTCGTGTCGTCGTGGTCGATCACGCCGACGGTGGGCGGGATCATGCGCTCGACCTCGGCCCGCGTCGCCTCCAGGCGCACGGTGGCGCGCAGGTCGTACCCCCACACCGCCACGCCGGCCGCGACCTGGGCGGCGGCGTCGGGCACGTCGCCGTGCGTGAACGGAATGCCGGTCGAGACCAGGTCGGTGATGCGGTCGACGCGGAACGTGCGCCAGGCCTTGCGACCGGTGTCGTTGGCGACGAGATACCAATGACGGTCGGTGAACACGAGCCGATACGGCTCGGCGATGCGGTGCGACGTCTGGTCCTGGGCGTCGCGGTAGTCGAAGCGGATCCGCTCCGGCCGCTGGCAGGCGAGTGCCAGGACGACGAGCACGTCGGTGTCGACGGCTGGTACCTCGGTGCCACGCAGGCCGAGCGTGACGTTGCCGAGGGCGTTGACCCGCTCGCGCAGTCGAGGCGGGAGGACCCGGTCGAGCTTGCTGAGGGCCGACACCGCCGCCACCTCCAGCCCCGACGAACCGGCGCCGGCCGCGGCGGCGAGGCCGATCGCCATCGCCACTGCCTCGTCGTCGTCGAGCAGCAGCGGCGGGATCTTGCCGCCCGACCCCAAGCGGTAGCCGCCGTGTACTCCCGGAGCGGCCTCGACCGGGTAGCCGATCTCCCGCAACCGGGTGATGTCGCGGCGCACGGTGCGCTCGGTGATCTCGAGCCGCTCGGCGAGCTCGAACGCCGACCAGTGGGGCCGCGTGCTCATCATCGCCAGCAACGTGAGCAGGCGCGATGCGGTGGCCATGTTGGCCAGATTAGTTCTGAATTGCGGACCGTTCTGGACCTGATGCCCACGTAATTTCAACATGTCATCAAGTGTCATCAAGTGTCATCAAGTGTCATCAACGTCAGCTTGGAGCGCCCGCCGTGTCCCACTTCGATCTCCACCTCCAGTTCGCACTCGACCGCAGCCATCGTTTCGAGATGGCCGCGACCGAGTACCGGGCGATCGCCCGGGCCGACGCCGCGGCGCCGGGCTACGCAGCCCCCGAGCTGCGCGTCCCGGCGCCGATCTCGTCGCGTCCCGTGGTTATGCAGTCATCGTCCTCCTCGCAGGCGGCCGCGTGACCGACGCCCGTTGCGTGTGCGTGCGGGCGGACCGCGCCGAAGGGGTCCGCGGCGCCCTCCGGTCACGGCCCACCCGATCGACCGGGTGTCCGCCGACACCCGATCGAGGTTCCCGCCGAACTGGTCGGGCGTCCGCCGACGCCCGACCTGGGGGTACCCGCCGGCTTGTCCGGTCGTCCGCCGACGCCCGGACCGGGGGTACCCGCCGTGGTGGCCACGCGTCCGCCGAAGCGCGACCGGTTGGTTCCCGCTCGCGGTCAACGGCCGCCTGGGCTCGTTGACCACGCCTGCTGACCGCCCGTCTCACGACGGCGATCACGATTGACGACGCGGCGATTGCCGCGAGAGCGACCACCAGTGCGACGCCGGGCAGACCGCCGCCGTCCGCACGGCTGGTCGGGTCCCACCCCTCCGACGTCTCGACGGGCGCCAGCCCCTCGCCGGCGGCGAGGTTGGGCGAACCGGGTGACGTGGCGGCGGTCCGGCCGAGGTTCGTGGTCGTCGAGTCGGCGGCTGGCGACACCGGATCCGCGGCGGTCGGCGTCGTGTCGAACACCGAGCCGGTGGGCGGTCGAGATCCGATCGCGTGCGTCCGCGCTCCGCCGCCGGTGGGCGGCCGTCGGGCGGGATCGCCGGTGGCGACAACCCCGGCGTCAGCCGGTCCTGAGATCGCCGGGCCGGGAGGAGTGAGCGACGGTCGGTCCAGGGTTCGGGGCAGGCGTCGGCTCGACGGGGCTGTCGGGGTCGCCGGCCGGTGGCCCACTGCCATCGCCGATCGCGGGCGGCACAGCTGCGGCGGGGTTCGAGACCGCTGGGTCCGCGATCGGCGGGAGCGGACTCCCGACGTCGGGGTCGAGGACGGGTGGTTCGGGCGCCGGCTGTGCGTCCGGCACGGGTGGCCCGGGGCGAGCTGGAGATCAGCAGGGATCGCGGCGTCGAGGTCGTCGAGTGCTTGCACGACGATCGAGGTCGTCCGGTCGAGCACCGTCGCGATCGGTGTCTGGTCGGGGCTGGGTTGCGAGCTGTCGAGCACGGCGGACGTGAGGTCGTCGAGCTCGTCGAGGTCGAGCAGCCCGGCCGTCGTGGGTTGGCCCTGCAGACGCGAGGCCCGCAAGTGCGGCCGTCGTTGCGAGCAGGGCGCGGCGAATGAGCCGTGTCATGTCTGTCTCCTTCGAGGATCGAATCGTTCAACTGGGCGGCGCACCGGCGAGGCGGCGCGACGATCACGCACGGATGGCGCGACTACCCAGGACGTTCGACCGAGGAGAAGACGAGCGCAGAGCGCCACGACACTTCGGTCGTGACGCGACGCGAGAGCAGCAACATCGCCGCCGCCGTCGCAGTCATCACGGCGAGCAGCGTCGATGGGGCGCCCGGCGTGGGCGCGGGCGACGGGACACCGGAGAGCACCCCGCTCACGAGGCTCTCGACCACTCCTGATCCGGCTGCGAGATTCGGGAACCAAGTCGGCGTTGCTGACCATCCGCCGGGCGATGTGATCACGAGATCGGATGACGTGCCGGTCGGGGCCGGGCGACCGAGGAGCTCTGCGCCGCTGGCCGGGTCGTTGAGTGCCGCGGCGGTCGTCGCCGCCGAGGCGGGCGAAGCGGTGTTCGGCGTCGTGGCACCGACGGTCGGGGACGCCAGCGCCGGCGAGACGATGTCGACTGGAGCGGCGACGACGGCGGCCGAGCCACTGTCGCCGTCGACGGGGGTGGTGGGCGTCGACACCGGCTGTGTGCCGGGCTGTGGCGCCGTGCCGCCCGGCGTCGTGGGCACCGGATCAACGACCTCGGGCCGGTCCGGCGGCGTGACCGGCGGGATCACGACGTCGACGATCGGCTTGACCGTGTCGGCCACGGGGCGCACGACGGGGACGATGACATCGACAACGGGAGCGACAACAGGGTGACGACGGGAGCGACGACGTCGTCGACGATCGGCCTGACCGTGTCAGTGACCGGAACGACGACGGTGTCGAGGACCGGCGGGATCGTGTCCGTCAGGGGCGCGATCATCTCGGCGACGGGGCGGACCACGATGTCGACGATCGGCTCGACGGTGTCGGTGACCGGAACGACGACCGGCGTTACGGGTTGCGTGA
This sequence comes from Ilumatobacteraceae bacterium, assembly GCA_963776935.1. GTDB lineage: Bacteria > Actinomycetota > Acidimicrobiia > Acidimicrobiales > Ilumatobacteraceae > JALOLG01. The sequence continues at coordinate 136,178 of CAVZOP010000012.1, forward strand.
CGGGTTCGAGGATTGGTGCGACGACGTCGTCGACCGGCTCCAGGATCGGCGTCAGCAGCGATCCGACCGCACGCTCGCCACCCAACAGATCGCCGAGCCCGGCCGGCTGGTGGCCGCGGCGGCGGTGCCCCCGCCGTTCAGCACGGCGAGGACCAGGAACATCAACGCACTCGCGAAGGCGACACCGACGGCGCGCAGCACGAGGCGTACGCCGGTCGTCCTCTTCTCCGTGCGATGGGTCATGCGTCCGCCAAGCAGCATCAGGAGATCCAATGGGAATGGATCCGCCGTTCGTCAAGCCGCCTTGACGAATACGAATATCACGCGCCGACAGCGTCTGCCAGCGACGAGCGGAGGATTTCCCGAAACTTCGCGGGGAGACGTCGCGCCGCGGCCATCGGCGCGCGCTCCGCGACTACGCCACGCAGAACTCGTTGCCCTCGGGATCGGCCATCGTGACCCACGAGTGCGGGCCCTGCTGACCGTCGTACAGACGGGTCGCGCCCAGCCCCTCGAGGCGGGCGACCTCCGCCTCGACGCGGTCGGCGCCGACGTGGACGTCGACGTGCATCCGGTTCTTGGTCGACTTCGGCTCCGGAACGAGCTGGAAGTACCAGCGCGGCCGCCGTCCGTCGGTGTCGATCATCGCCGCCCCCTCGCGCCACGCCAGCACGCCGTCGACGGTGGTGACGTCGGCGTCGGTGGCGAGGCCCTCGTCGAGCATCTTCTGGACGAAGTCGCCGTCCTGCTCGACGGTGTAGCCCAGGGCGGCGGCCCAGAACTTGGCCTGGCTGTGCGGGTTCGCGCAGTCGAGCGCGAGCTGGAGCTGAGGGGTCGCAGCGGCGTCTGTCATTCGGACACTCTAGGAACCGTCAAGGACAGGATCGGTCCGCAATCGGACGCCGCAATCAGACAGGGCGGGTCGACGACGGTCCCGTGCCCGAGTGGACGTGGAACCCGCGTCCCGGTCGCGGGATCCTGGGATCGACGGCGATCCGACCGAGGTGCAAGTGCCCCTCGTCACCCCGTCCGACACCTGAATCGGGGCCCCGACTTCACATCTGGGTGGCCGCCGGACAATGATTGGGGCCTTCGGTGGGACGGCGTCCGGTGGATCCTCAAGGCGCCGTCGACTCGCACCGATGAGTCAGCGTCATGAAAGAGCGGGAAGCGGGTAGCCGGTCAGGCGACATCACAACGCGTTCAGGCGCGCAGCAATGGCAGTCCGGTTACTGGTGGCGGTGCCGGCACCTCCACGTTCCGGTGATCGTGTGGATCGTGGCCAGTGTCCTCGGTGGCGCGGCCATCGGCAGCGCGCTCGAACCCGATGCCGAGGGCGACAAAGCCCCCACGACCACCGAAGTCGTCGTCGAGCAGGAAGCCGTCGTCGAGCAGGAAGCCAGCGTCGACTGCGACGCCGACGACGCGGCCTGCGTGCCGGTCGCCGGCGACCTCGACTGCGTGGACACTGATACCGATGTCGACACCGATGTCGACGGCACGTCGTATCGAGCGGACCCGGTCGACGCCGACCACGACAGCATCGGCTGCGACTGACCCCCACCCCGCCCCAACCCCGGTTCTGTCTGCCTCAGATGAGCCCACGGGCAATCTGAAGCAGACAGTTCGACGATTTCCCGTCAGACGGGCAGCACCTGCACGCTCGAACCGCCGAGCGCCTTGATGCCTTGATCGAAGCTGGCGACCTGGGCGTCGTGCGCACGAGCGATCGCGATGAGATGCGCGTCGGTGACTTGGCGGTGGCCGACCAGTCGATCGTGTGGGACCAACGGGTTGTCGATGTACCCGCGGTCGTCCGGCAGGTACCGATGATCACTCCGATTGACGAGGGCCGACAGGATGGCGGTCGCTTCGCGGACCGTGATCGCGTCCTTGAGCACGCCGGGGTTCGACGACACACGGACGAATCCGGTTTGCGTGACGGAGCACGTGGCGACGACGTCGCCGTCGAGACCAGCGAACCAATGCCGGGCAGCCGCGTGGTGGAGGTGGCTCTCCCACATCAGCGCCACGAGCACGTTGACGTCGGGGAGCAGGATCATTCGTCGTCGAGCGCGCGACGGACCATGTCCGATGTGATCAATGGCGAATCGGCGCTGGCCCGGATGATCGGGAGGCCATCGACGATGTCGACCGCGCGCGGCGCCAATCCCGCCCGCGCCAGCGCCGACACCACGGCACCGATCGACTGCTGCCGCGCACGGGCGAGTTCACGAGCCGCGGCGAGCACGTCGTCGTCGAGATCGAGTGTCGTTCGCACAACATCATGATGCTACAACATCACGATGCTGTGACCACACCCCAACCCCGGTTCTGTCTGCCTCAGATGAGCCCACGGGCAATCTGAAGCAGACAGTTCGACGGGATTCTCAGCCGACCGAGCGGCGGGCGAGGCCGCGGTAGCGGACGGGGCGTTCGGCGAGCTCTTCGGCGAGGTGGGCGGCCCAGCCGGCGATGCGGGCGATCGCGAACAACGGTGCCGTCGGGTCGAAGCCGCCCACGTAGGCGAGCGCGGCGAGGGCGATGTCGATGTTGGGCGGCCGGCTGACCACCCGGCCGGCCTCGGCGAGCAGGTCGTCGAACACGTACAGGCGCCCCTCCGGGTCGGGCAGTTGGCGAACCGCCTCGACCAGCACCGTGTACCGCGGATCCTCGTTGCGATAGATCGTGTGGCCGAAGCCGGGGAGGCGCTCGCGAGCGACGAGCCGGCGGCGGACGGCGTCGGCCGCGCCGAGCTCGGCGCAGTCGTCGAACAGCGCCGACGCCGCAGCACCGGCCGCGCCGTGCAACGTGCCCGACACGACCGCCAGCCCGGCGACGATCGCGGCGTACGGGTCGGTGCGTACGGATCCGGCGATGCGCACCGCCAGCGTGCTCGTGGCCAGCTCGTGGTCGGCGAGCAACACGAGTGCCCGCCGGATGGCCGCGACGAGTGCGTCGTCGGCGTCGGGCGCGAACACGGCCGCGACCTGGGAGGCGTAGTCGCCGCCGGGCACGGCCGGAGGCGTCGAGGCGAGCGCGGCCGGGAGCATCGTGAGGATCCGCCGGGCGGCCGTTGCCGGATCGTCGCCGGCATGGCCCATGCCGACGGCCGTGGCGACGACGGCGAGGCGGTTGAGCCAGTCGAGCCCGGGCCCGTAGCCGGCGAGCGCGTCGGTGCAGCGGCGCACTGCGTCGGTGTCGGGTGCCGGCCAGGCAATCGGTTCGGTCGCCAGCTCACCGGTCCACAACAGCTCGGCGACCTGCTCGAAGCTGGCGGATCGAGCGAGCTCGGCGACGTCATGACCGCGATACGTCGGTCCGGCTTCGTCGAGCACGGTGATGTCGGAGACGATCTGGACGTCGATGCTCGGCCGATCGGCGGCCGGCGGCGGGCGCCGTGACCGCTGGGCCAGCGCCTCGAGCTCGTCGAGGGCGTACAGCGAGGTGCGGCCGTCGACCGCGGTGCGGCGGCTGAGGACGCCGCGGCTCACGTAGGCGTACAGCGTCGCCCGCTCGACGCCGAGGACCCGGGCGGCCTCGGTGGCTCCGACGTAGGTGGCCATCGCTCCAGTGTGAACGTCGGGGATGACCAGATCAACATTGACTGGATCAACGTTGATTCACGTCGTTGACGGGCGGACACTCGTCGCCATGACCGCACTGATCCCAAAAAGCAGCAGCACGGTACCCCCAGGACTCAACGGCGTCGCCGTCGCCGACACGACCATCGGCGACGTCCGCGGCGACGAGGGCTTCTACCACTACCGCGGGCTCGACGCGACCGCCCTCGCCAGGACCCACACGTTCGAAGAGGTCTGGTTCCTGCTCCACGAGGGTCGGCTGCCGTCGGCCGACGAGGCCGAGGAGTTCACCCGCTGATCGCCTCCCTCCGCTTCGTCCCCGACGAGCTGGTGCCGATCGTCGACGCCGCGGCCGCGGCCGGCGGGGAGCCGCTGGCCCAGCTGCGCACCGTGCTGTCGCTCGGCGCAACCGTGCTCGGGCTCCGTCCCCTGATCGATCTCGACCACGACGCCCGCCGCACCCAGTCGCTGCAACTGGCGGCGATCGTGCCGTCGGTGCTGGCGGCCCTCCATCGCCGCGGCCGCGGGCTGGCGATCGTCACCCCCGACCCCACGCTCGGTCACGCTGCGTCGTACCTCTACGAGACGACCGGCGAGCGGCCCGACCCGGTCGCCGTCCGAGCGGTCGAGCAGTACCTGTTGCTGACGATCGACCATGGCTTCAACGCGTCGACGTTCACGGCCCGGGTCGTCGCGTCGACCGGTGCCGACCTGGCCGACTGCGTGTGCGCCGCGCTCGGCGCGCTCGCCGGACCGCTGCACGGCGGCGCGCCCGGTCGGGCGCTCGACGCCCTCGACGCGATCGGCTCGCCGGACCGTGCCGCCGAGTGGGTGCGCGCCGAGGTCGCGGCCGGGCGTCGGATCATGGGATTCGGCCACGCCGTCTACCGCAGCGTCGATCCGCGGTCGGTCCTCTTGCGAGCGATCGCCGAGGAGCTCGCCACAACGCAGGATGGTGAACTCGTCGAGCGGGCGATCGCGGTCGAGGCCGAGATCCTCGTCACGCTCGCCGAGCTGAAGCCGGATCGGGCGCTCCCGAGCAACGTCGAGTACTACGCCGGCGTCGTCATGGCGTCGGCCGGCGTCCCCCGCGAGATGTTCACGCCGACGTTCGCCGTCAGCCGCACCGTCGGCTGGTGCGTCCACGCCGTCGAGCAGGCCGCAGCCGGCAAGTTGATCCGCCCAGCCGCCAACTACACCGGCCCCGACCCCCACCGCGGCTGACCCCAACCCCGACCTGTCTGCTTCAAACGAAGCCGTGGGCAATCTGAAGCAGACAGAACCGGCGGGTGGGTGGGGTGAGGGGATCAGGCGAACGACGGGTGGTTGACCCGGCTGTCGAGGGAGAACACGACGGGCTGTGACCCGATGCTCGGCAACTGCATGACCCGTGGCTCGGCGAACCGCTCCAACTCGATGCGCGGGATGCGCGTGACGTCGGGGGCCGTGAACAGCAGATCGACCACGAGTCGCTGGGTGCCGTCACCGGAACGCTGCAGGCGACGGAGCCCGCGTCGAACCGCCGGCGTGCCGATCGTGCCGGTGCCCGACACCCACGCCCATGTGTCGATGCCGCGGCGGAACACGCCGTGGTAGCTCAGCGTCAGGGTCAGCGGGTCGCGCCGTTCGGCACTCTGGGCGACGCCCTCGAAGTGCCACTCCGACATTCCGTTGGCGTTCGGGGAGATCCGCACCGCGGTGGCGGTCAGCGTCGAGTCGTCGAGATCGACGCGCAGGGCGCTGTCAGATGGATCCTCCGCGACGTCGAGGCGCCCGGCGAGCACGTGGACCTGGCGCAGGTCTTGGCGGCGCCCCGACCGGGAGACGGACGAGGCGCGCACGACGGGCCACGTCCCGGTGATCGGGATCTCGAGCGTGTCGATGCGGCGGATGGGGAGGCTTGGGGTCTTGGTGGCAGTCATGAGTTCCTCGTTTCGGTCTGCCCAGCGGGCTCGAGGGTGGGTACGCGTGCGAAGCGTTCGGGGTTCGCGATCAGTCCGCGATGTGGTGGATGTCACCCGGGTTCGGAAACCGCGGTCTGCCATCGGGCGTGACGTCGAGCTTGAAGCGTCCGCCGGGAGCCGCCGTCGCCCAGGACGACTGCGGCGACGGGCGCCATTGCCGGGTGCGAGGACCGAAACGGATCATGACATCAGTTATCGCGGAATGGCCGCCGAGTCTCATGAGTAGCCATCACTCATCGTCCGCCGGCGGCGGAACCGCACCGGTCAGCCGTGCGTGGCCGCTGTCACAGCGGACTGCTGCCGCCGCTCGTCCTCGGCCGCAAGCGCACCCGGGAGGTCGCCGCGCGACCGCACACCGAGCTTGTCGTACACGCGGGTGAGGTGGTTGTCGACGGTCCGTGCGGAGAGGAACAACCGCTCGCCGATCTCGCGACTCGACGCCCCAGCCGCGGCGAGATCGGCGACCTCCCGCTCGCGCCGCGACAGCGGCTCGATCTCCGACGGGCGGATCACCGGTCCGATCACGTCGCAGCGCAGGGCGAGCTCGGCCGACCGCCGGCTCCACCACGCCGCCGCCCGCGTGTCGCCGGTCGCCTCGTACCAGCGCGACGCGAGTCGGGCGGCGTTCGTCGACGTCCCCTCGATCCCGGCCGCCGAGAACGCCTCCGCCACCTCGCCGAGCTCGGCCGGGTCGTGCGACACGAGGGCGCTGGCGTACATCGCGAACAACGCCGGCAACCCACCGAGCTCGTCGGCGAACGCCTGCAGCGGCTCGAGCGCCTCGCGGGCGCCGCCGAAGCGGGCGAGCAGGTACCAGCCCAGTGCCTCGTCGAAGCGCAGGCCGCGCGGCGCCGACTCGGCGATGCCGAAGCGGGCCCAGCGCTGGCCCTCCTCGATGTCCTCGCGCAGCCACGCCATCATCGTGCGGGCGTGCCACAGGTCGGCGTCCCACATGACGACCGGGATCGGCGACAGGGCCTCGACGTCGAGCAGCGCCCGCTCGGCGGCGTCGTGATCGCCGGCGTGCGCGGCGCACATCGCCATCACGCCGCGGCTCCACCGCTCGAGCGTGCGGAACCCGTGGCGCTGTTGGTGGGTCGCCGCCCGGTGGGCGTACCCGTAGCCCTCGTTGGCCTTGCCGCGCCACATCAGCACCCACGCCAGCTGGGTCTCGGGCGTGCGGGCCATCAGCGAGTCACCGCTCGACGCGTCGATGGCCTCGCGCACGACCACCTCGGCGCGCTCCGCCTGGGCCGCCTGCACCAGGGTCTTGGCGAGGCCGGCCTGACGCACTCGTGCGGCGAGCAGGCCGAGCTCGTCGGTCCCCGACGGCGGTGTCACGACGAACTCGTCGAGCCGTTCGACGATGCGCCGGGCGTCGCCGTGGGCGGTCTCGACCAGGCGTTCGGCGTTGCCGATGATCGACTGGACGCGCGGCAGATGCGACGTCCGCAGCTCCTCGATGATCGCCCGCGCCTCGACGTGCGAACCGGAGTTGGTGAGGAGTGAGGCGCGTTGGGCACGCGAGCTCATCGAGCGCGTCGCGAGCGTCGGGCTGGGCGCCGAGTTGATCGATCGCGTCGTCGACGAGGCGGAGTGCGCCGGTGAGGTCGGCGTTGCGCCAGAACGCCTCGTACGAGCGGATCGTCGCCACCTGGGCGAGTTGGAGTGGGGTCTCGACGCAGCCGGCCAACGTGCGCAGGAAGCCCTCCCGATCGGCCTGGAACCGCCGCGTCTCGTGGATGAGGAACAGGATGATCCCGGCGTCGAAGCGCGGGGCGGCATCCCACACCACCTCGGCCAGCCGTTCGGCGAGCACGAAGTCGCCGACCTGCATCGCCTCGTTGGCGGCGGCCACGAGCCGCTCGGCCGGAACCGGCGCACCCCCTTCGAGCGACCACGCGGCGACGCGCATCAGGTCGCAGCCGCGCCGGGCGCCGTGCTCCTGCACGGCCGCCGCGAGCTCGCGGTACACGGTGCGGGCCAGCAGCCGCGACAGGTTGCGGCGCAACACCTCTCCGTACAGGGGGTGCGCCAGCCGCACGTCGGTGCGGCGGCCCTCCTCGGTGACCGTGATCCAGCCGCCGCGCTCGAGGTCGACGAGTGAGCCGCTGTCGGTGACGCGTTCGAGCAGACCGAGCCCGATCGGCTCGGCGAGGGCGACGACGGCGAGCGCGTCGCGGCCGGCCTGGTCGAGGTGGTGGAGTCGGCCGGCGACGAAGTCGACGAGCTTCGGCGCGGCGGCGACGGTGTCGAGCTCGGTCGTCGTGCCGGCCTCGTTCATGGTCCTGGCGAGGGTCGACACGAACAGCGGGTTGCAGCCGGTCAGGCGCACGAGGTCGTCGGCGGCGTCGGGGTCGAGGTCGGTGTCGAGCAGCGCGTTCGCCATCGCGATCGCCTCGGCCGGGGTGAGATCGCCGACCGGCCACCGTTCGACGTGCCCGTTGGCCCACAGCTCGCTGATCGGCTCCGGCGCCCATTCGCCATCGTGGACGGTCGCCACGAGGATCACCGAACCGGCGGTGACGAGCTGGTTGACGAGTGTCGCCGACGTGGCATCGAGGAGGTGCGTGTCGTCGAGGCCGAGCACCAGCGGGCGATCGCCGCCGAGGCCGGCGATCGCGGTGCGGGCGGCGACGAGCAGCGACACCCCCTCGTACCGGTCGACCTCGCCCGACAGCAGCGGGGCGAAGGCGGCGAGTGGAACGTCGGCGATGGCTGCCCGGCCCCGGACGAACCGGGCGACGAGCCCCGACGCCTCGGCGATCGCGACCAGTTCTTCGGCAAGGCGGGTCTTGCCCGTGCCGGCGGCTCCGTGGAGCACGACGCCCCGGCGACCGTCGGCGAGCAACCGCTCGAAGCGGCTCACCTCAGTGGCGCGCCCCACGAGCGAAGTGTGCGCGCGTCGGGTGTTGACCCGCGCCCGGTCGCCGGGTGGTGCCATGTGCTGTCGAGTATGTCCGAGTCACCGGACCCGCTCGTCACCGATTCGACGATGGTGTGCTTGAGGTTGCGGAGGATTCGCATGCGATGAGTCGACCGCGTTGGCGAGCCGGATGCGTGAGCAGCGACTACTCAACCCGCCGCGACGCCTGACCGGTGCGGTCATCGTGCTCGGCGCTGGTCGAGCGCGGCGCGCAGGTCGGCGCGCGACGAGATTCCGAGCTTGGTGAAGATGTGGGACAGGTGGTTGTCGACGGTGCGCACCGACAGGCCGAACCGGTCGGCGATCTGGCGGCTGGTGCCGCCGTCGACGACCATCAGCGCGATCTCCTGCTCGCGGGCGGTGAGCGGCTCGGCGGCGATGGTCGGGGCCAGCGAGATCGGTGCGTCGCACCCGGCGGCGAGCTCGTGCCAACGCGTCCGCCACCGCCGCGCCCGCTGCGGGCGACCTGCTTCGGCCGCGTGTTCGGCGGCGTCCGCCATCGTCAGGCTGGCGAGGCCCAGCGCTCCAAGTTCGGCGAACCGCTCGGCGACGCCGGCCAAGCCCTCGTCCTCGTGCGCGACCAGGGCAGCGGCACCGTCGGCGAACATCGCCACCAGCCCGCCGTGCTCGGCGGCGAGTTCGGCGAGCCGAGTGGCCGGACGCTCTCCGAGGCGGGCCAGCTCGTCGAGGTGACACGCTTCCTCGAACCACCGTCCGCGTGCCTCCGCTGCGGCGGCGCCGTCGACGAGGGCCCGGCGTGCGGCGTCACGGTCGTGGGCGAGCCGATGGCGCCCGGCGACGACGAGCGGGATCAACCCATCGAGCGATGTCGGCATCGTCAGCGCGTCGAGCTGGGCGAGGGCATCGTCGACGATGGCCGGCGACCGCACCGTGACACCACCGAGCCCGGTCACCAGCCACGCCCACTTGGCCAACGTTCGATGACCGCTGGCGGTCAGCGCGTTCGCAGCCCGCCCGGCGAGCTCGGCTCCCTCGGTCGGCCGGCCCATCCACGTGAGCACCCATCCGAGTGTGGCGGCGGTGAGTGCGGTGCTGCTGCGGATGTCGAGCGAACGCTCGTCGAACGCGGCGCGGAGCTCCGTCTCGGCATCGAGGAGCCGGCCCTCGCCGACGAGCTTCAAGGCACGATCGAGCGGCGGGAGCGTGTCGATCTCGACGACGCCATCCGCGATGTGGCGGGCGTCGCGACCGGATCCGATCAGCAACGACGTCGCCAGCGCCGGATCGCCGCACTTGTACAGGGCAGCCCGCACGCCGACATCGACGAGCCGATCCGCGGTCGCCGCGTCGGCGGCCGGCAACGCGGCGGTGACGAGATCGAGAACGGCCTGTCCGTCCCCCAGCTCGTAGCGGGCCTCGGCCGTCGCGCAGGCGGCTTCGGTCGATCCTGATTCCTCCCACGCCAGCGAACCGATGCGTTCGGCGGCGACCGGGTCGTCACGCTCGAGTGCGTGGCGCGATGTCCGCGTCGCCAACTCTGCCGGCAGCGCCCGTCCGACCTTCACCGACCAGTCGGCGAGGTGGGTGAGGTCGTCCGTTCGCCTCGCCCCGAGCTCGATGACGGCGTCGATGAGCTGGCCGCGGATGCCGCGGGTGAGCAGTCGCGAGGTCGTGGCACGGATGTGCTCGCCGTACACCGGGTGACGCATGCGGATCTCGATCCGGCGGCCGTTGCGCTCTGGTCGGATGAGGAGGCGGCGTTCGAGGGCGACCAGCGCGTCGGAGTCGCTGAGGCGTTCCATGATCGTCGCCCCGATCGGCTCGGCGAGGGCGGCGACGGCGAGCGCGTCGCGGAGCTCGGGTGGCAGTCCCGCGAGCTGGTCGGCGATCACCCGCTCGACGACGTCGTCGGCGGCGCCGGTCGTGAAGTCGGGATGGGCGAGCACGGTCGTCGCGAACAGTGGGTTGCCGAGCGTGAGGTTCCAGAGCTCCTCGACGACGTCGTCGGCGGCCGGACGACCGAGCACCGCCTCGGCGAGCTGCGCCGTCGCAGCCCGGTCGAGCGCAGGAACGTGCACATGGCGGCAGAAGTCCTCGTGCCACAGCAGCGCGACCGGCTCGTGGACGACGGCCATGTTGCGGTGGGTGGCGATGAGGACGGCAGCGTCGGCGGTGACGAGTTGCGAGACGAGCGCCGCCGACGAGGCGTCGAGGAGGTGGACGTCGTCGAGCCCGAGGATCAGGCGCTGCTCGCCGAGTCGCTCGGTGATCGCCTCGCGGGCGGCGACGACCATCGACACGCCCTGCCGGGGGATCGTGTCGGGGAGCAGCGACACGAACACGCCGAGCGGGGTGCCGGACGCCGCGGCTCGACAGCTGAGCAACGCCGCCGGATGCCCGCGCCGCGACAGCTCCAGCACCACCTCCTCGGCGAGCCGGCTCTTGCCGTTGCCGGCGATGCCGTGGAACACCGTTCCGATCCCGGCTTCGGCGTTGGCGACCGCGGCACCCAGCAGGTCGTCGCGCCCGACGAACGGGGATCGAACGTCGGGGACGGCAAGTCGCGGCAGCTCGGTCGGCGCGGTTCTGGTGGGCGTGTCAGCGGCGTCGTGTGGCCGACTCGCCGGCGTCGAGCAGCACACCGTCGGGAAGCATGAGGACGTAGCCGTCGCGGGTGCGCCGGATCGACCCATCGGGCAGCGCCCGCCGCAGGCGCGCCACCGTCTGGTGCAACGAGGCCAGCGGATCGCCGGGGGCGTCTGCTCCCCACACCCGCTCGATCAGGTCATCGGCCGTGACCTCGCTCCCGGGATCGGTGAGCAACGCGCCGAGCAGCCGTGCCGCCGTCGGCCGCAGCGTGATCGTCACGCCGTCGGGGCCGCGCACCTGCCTCGGCACCTCGCCGCGTCGCGCGCTGAAATCGCTCACGGACCGTCATCTTGCCGGTCGCACCGTGTCACCGACCGATCGGGCCGTGCGCTACCCGGTGTCGGCGCGGGCGATCACGTAGTCGGCGATGAACTCGGCGAGGAACGGGTCGTCGAGCTCCTGCGGGTAGGCCGTCGCGTACCGGGCGACCACCTCGGACGCCGATCGGAACGAGCACGTCGGCCACAACCGGATCATGTCGGCCAGGTCGCCCTCGCCGCGGCTGGCGTGGAGCTTCATCACCAGCACGTCGTCGGGGTGCGGAACGCCGACGATCAGGTGGGAGTGCTCCGCCACCACGCCGGCTCGTGTGTCGTCGAAGTCGGCGGGCAGGAACTCCATCGACTCGTCGTTCAGCCACTGCGTCGACAGGTGACGCCGGCCGGCGATCGCGGCCACCGCCCGCTTGGCGTCGTCGCCGAGCCGACGTGCCGTGTCGATGTCTCTCGTGCCAGCGCGCAGATCGTGCAACGCGAGGTAGCTCCCACCGACGACGAGCAACTCGACACGACTCGCGTCCAGCATCGGCGAGCTCGGTGTTCAACTCCTCCAGGTGGGCGAGGATCGTCGCCCGGTCGAACAGCGGCGCGATCAACCGACCGACTCCGACGCGCTGCGCCAGAGCTCGAGCTCACTGAGGAAGATGTTGCGGTGGCGGAACTGCTCGGGCGCGCTGGCGGCCGCCCGCTCGACCATGCGCGGCGTGCCGGGTGCCTGCCACGGTTCGGCGAGGGCGGGAACCGACCGGCACCACGATGGTCGTGGCAGACCGGCGTCGTCGGCCAGTTTCTCGGCGATGCCCGCCAGCAGCGCGTCGAGGCGGGCGTTCCCGGTGCGGGCGGGCGGCGTGGCGATCGCCGACTCGATGTCGTCGGGATGCATCGTCAGGTCGTCGAGCGCCGCCCGCACTGATGTCCAGTCGATGGCCTCGCCCCACGGGGTGACCGACAGCGCGTCGGTGAGCCGCGCCAGCGAGCGCGCCGGGAGCGGCCGTGACGACACGTCCAAGTCGGCCTGTGCCGCGCCAAGGATCCGTTGCAGCATTCCGAACGTCGGATCGACCACACCGTCCTCGGTGCGCGTCACCGTCGAGCGCGGGACACCAGCCCGCCGGGCGAGCTCGGCGCGTGAGAGTCCGGCCGAGCGTCGTGCTTCCAGAACGATTGACGCCGCATTCATACGGTGGAGCATATATGCAACAACGTTGCTCAGCACCGCGCCGTTGCGGCCAGGGGCCGTGAACAGCAGCTCGACGACGAGCCGATCACCGCGATCCGACCGTCGGCGACCGCGACCGCCGCGGCGGGCGTCCGGTGCGCCGATCGTGCCCTCGCCGGACCACCACGCCAGGGCGTCGCCGTTCGGCCGGAACACCCCGTGGTACCGCAACGTGAGCGCCAGCGGATCGCGGCGTTCGGCCGCGAGGCGAAGCCCTCCAGGTGCCATTCGGAAGCGTGGCCGTCGTGCGAGACGCTCGAGGTCGTGGCGAGGAGGATCGAGTCATCGAGCTCGATGCAGAGCGAGTTGGTGGCGGGATCGTCGCCGACCTCCAACCATCCGCCGACGACCGGGGTCGCGCTCGCACCGTGTCGCCATGTCGACCTGACGACGCTCGATGCGCCGACCGCGGGCCACATCCCGCTGGCCGGGACTTCGATGTCGTCGATGTGGCGGATGGGGACGTCGGCGGCGGCCATGGTTCCTCCGTGCCGATCTGCCCGTCGACGGCTCGACGGATGCTGGGGCACAGCCGTCCAGACCCTCGAAGTCCGCCGTGGATGCGCGAACCTGACCGCGAGCCAAACGCCGCCGACGCCGACAGACTGGCCGTCGATGACCGCCGTTGAACGACTTGCCCGAACGATGGACCGGATCGAGCGCTTCGACGGTGAGCTCGGCGCCTTCGTCTCCGTGCTCGACGACAGGTCGCAGCGCGAAGCCAAGGAGTCCGACGCCGAGACCGAGAGCGGGCGGTCGCGAGGACCACTGCACGGCATGCCGATCGGTGTGAAGGAGCTGTTCGACGTCGAGGGCGCCGACAACTCGTACGGCTCCGACGCGAGACCGGGTCTGATCGCCGAGCGCGACGCGCTGGTCGTGCAGCGTCTGCGGGCGGCCGGCGCCGTCATCGCCGGCACGACACGATCACATGAGTTCGGGTGGGGCATCACGACGCAACACGCGACGCGTGGCTCCACACGCAACCCGTGGAACCTGCAGAAGGTGCCGGGCGGTTCGAGTGGCGGGTCGGCCGCCGCGGTCGCGGCAGGAATCGTCGACCTCGCCGTCGGGACCGACACCGGCGGGTCGATCCGGCTCCCCGCTGCGTTCTGCGGGATCATGGGACTGAAGACCACGTACGGCCGCGTGCCGCGCACCGGCAGCGTGCCGCTCGCCCCGTCCCTCGAGGGCACCGGGTTCCTGGCCCGCACCGCACCGGTGCTCGCCGCCGCGCTGAGCGCGACGGCCGGGAGCGACGGCAGCGATCCGTCGACGATCGGGGCGATGGCGTTCGAGGCCGATCCGCTCGAGATCGAGCAGGTACGGCGCGTCCGCTTCGCGCTGCCCGACGGATTCGCCCCGGCCCTGATCGATCCCGACCGCGCTGCCGCCCTCGACACCATCTCTACCGCGCTGGTTGCGCTCGGGGCACGCCGGGTCGACGCCGTCGTGCCTGCCGCGGAGGAGCTGTACGAGTTGTTCATCCCGATCCAGCTGGCGGAGGCGTACGACGTCCACTCTCGTGTGTTGGGCAGCTTCCCCGGCCGGGCCGACGACTACGGCGCCGATGTCCGCGACCGGCTCCTACGCGCCGAGGGAGTGTCGATCCGTGACTACCTCGCCGCCAAGGACGCGGCGGGGCATGCGACGGCGACCCTCGACCTCGCCCTCGAATCAGCGGAGGTGCTCGTCAGCATCGTCGGCGGGAGCGGTCCGAGCGATGTGGCGACTCCCGACGACGTCGAGGTGGGCGGTCGCACGATCCCGCTCCGTGCCGCGGTGATGCCCTCGACGGTGCCGCAGAACCTCGCCGGCCTCCCGTCGGTCACCGTCCCCGTCGGGCTCGACGCCAGCGGCATGCCGATCGGCATCCAGTTGACGGGCGCCCGCTGGACCGAGCACATGCTCCTCACCGTCGCCTGGGCACTCGAGCGCTCCGGTTTCATCACGCCGGCGGTGGCTCCGGCCTACCGCGACGCCTGACCGTCAGACGCAGCCGATCAGACCCAGCCGATCAGACGTGGTTGATCCTCACCTCGGCCTGGCTGCACTTCTCGCAGCGCATGCTCTTGCCGCACGGCGTGTCGCAGTGCTTGCACACCGCTGCCGCGTTGGCGAAGCCGATGCGAACTCGAAGCGAGCCGCACCACTTGCAGGTCAGCGGGTTCCGGGGGTTCGACACCCCACGGTCGTACCCACTGGCGGTCAGCGTCGAAACCGACGAATCGGGGCTCGGAGCCGATGAATTCGCGGCCGGTCCGAAGGATATCGGACGAGGGCGCCGCTCAAGTCGCTGCCGTCGCCGCCCGATGAGTCGGAGTCAGCGGATCTCGGGCCGACGGGCCCGAGTCCGCTGGCGATCGTCCGAGATCCGAGGCTCGTCATTCACTGCAGTTCCAGCATCGCCGGTCGTCCGTGGACGACCTGACGCACCCACCGTTCGATCCCCCTTCGGCACCCGAGTCGGTCGGAGCGCCGGTGCCGTGGTGGAAGCGACGCTGGCGACGGCTCCCGTTCTGGGCGTGGGCAGGCATCGCGATCACCGCCGTCGGCGTCGTCGGTGCGCTCGCCGGCGATGACGGATCGGGGAGCGCGGCCGTCGGCGGAATCGACCAACCGTCGGCTCCGATGGCGACCGCGGCGGACACAACGGCGCCCGGCGTGCCGTCGTCGACGACCACTGACGTCACGACCACGATCCCGTCGAGCACGACAACGACGTCGCCGACGGCGACCACGACGACCGCGACGACCGCCGCCGCGACAACCGTTCCGACCGCCGCGCCGACCACCACCCCGATCCCGACGACGATCGCCGTGCCGGTCGCGATGACGTGGACGATCACGTCGGTGATCGACGGCGACACGATCGAGGTTGCCGGCCCGGAGGGTGCGCTCACCGTGCGCCTGATCGGGATCAACACGCCCGAGCGCAACGAGTGCTGGGCCGACGAAGCGACCGCGGCGTTGACGGCGCTGGTCGCCGGCGAGCAGTTGACGCTCGTGCGCGACTCGTCCGACACCGACCAGTACGGGCGGGCGTTGCGCTATGTCGAGACGTCAGGCGGTGTCGACGTCGGCGCCGCGCTCGTCGAGTCGGGCCATGCGATCGCCCGCCGCTACGAGCCCGACACGGCGCGCAGCCAGCGGTACGACACGCTGCAGGAGCAGGCGAGCGACGCCCGGCTCGGCCAGTGGGCGGCCGACGCCTGCGGCGCACCCGTGGCGAGCGTGTCGATCACCGTCGAGCTCCGCGCCGACGCGGCCGGCGACGACAACGACAACCTCAACGACGAGTGGGTGCGCTTCACCAACGCCGGCGCTGCGGCGGTCGATCTCGACGGCTGGGTCGTCGCCGACGAGTCGGCATCACATCGCTACGGGTTCGCCAACCTCGTGCTCGACCCCGGCCGTTCCGTCACGCTCTACACCGGCTGCGGGAGCGACACGCCCGACGCGAGGTACTGGTGCAACACCGGGAGCGCGGTGTGGAACAACTCGGGCGACACCGTCTTCCTGCGTGACCCGTCCGGCAACAACGTCGTCGTCTACGGGTACTGATCGACGACGATCAGTTGGTCGAGGCGTCGACGACCACGGGTTTGTCGTCGTCCAGTTCGGCTGCGGTCTGGATTCCAGGAGATCGGCCTGCTCGCTCCGCTCGACCGACCTGGCCAGCTCGTCGAGGGCGTACTCCGACAGCGACAGCCCCATGTTCGCGGCCCGGGCCCTGAGCTTGCGGTGGAGGTCGGAGGGCACGTCGCGGATCTGGAGTTGGGCCATTTGCCCTGCAGTCTACGGCCTGCCCTGAACCGCCGAGTCTAGAAGTCTGACCGGATTTCTAGACTGCGCTGTAGCGTGGCGGCGTGGCCTTCTCCATCAAGAACGATGAAGCGGACCATCTCGCACGCCAGTTGGTCGCACTGACGGGCGAGAGTCTGACGACGGCCGTCACCGAGTCGTTGCGCGAGCGGCTGGCGCGCGAGCGGCGGGTGCGGGGCGACCGATACGAGCGGATCCTGCGCTGTGCCGAGCGGTTCGCCGAACTGCCGGTTGTCGGCGCCCGAACCGAGGACGAGATCTTCGGCTGGGATGAGCACGGGCTGCCGACATGACGCTCGATCGTCCGACGCCCGCGGATCTGGTCGTCGACAGCTCCGCCGTGGTCGGCATCCTGCTCGGCGACCCTGCGACGCGTCGGCTGGCTCAGATCATCGCCTCCGCGCGTGGCCCGCTGATGTCCGCCGGCTCCGTCCTCGAGGTGTTGATGGTCGCCGACGGGCGGGCGGGCGCGGCGGGCGTCACTGAAGCTCAGCGCATCATCGACGAGGCGGGCATCGTCGTGATGCCCGTCGATGCGCCGACGACGATCGAGGCCCACCGCGCGTGGCAGCGCTTCGGTAAGGGCAACCACCCGGCCGCGCTGAACTACGGCGACTGTTTCACGTACGCGCTCGCCGCCCGCACCGAGCTGCCGGTGCTCTGCGTCGGCGACGACTTCGCCCGGACCGATCTCGAAGTGATCGGTCTCTGAGTCGAGCAACGGACGCATGAGCGACCGCGGTCAGGCGCAGTCGACGCAGACGCCTTCCGGACCGAACTGCTCGATGTGCTTGATCATCCCGCACCCGGGACACAGACGCTCACGGATCACCGCCGCCGGCTTGGGCTTGGCTGCCGCGCTCGACCGTCGTGGAGCGGCCCGCGCCGTGACACGAGTCCTCGACGTTGCGGGACGGCCGATCTCGCCGGCACGGACCCGATCGGTGAACTCCTCGAGCCCGGGGATCGACGCACGAGTCAGCGTCGACCGCTGCCGGTAGAGCTTGTCGGCGCCCGGTCGGCAGGTCGGCGAGCGGCACCCGACCGAACCATTCGACGGTCCTGCGGTGGCGGCAACGCTCGGGCCGTAGGTCGGCGTGGAACTCGTACGGCCCGGTGACGTCGCCCATGACCATCTCGCGTCGCGGCGTGTCGGGCATCAGGATGATGTGGCCGATCGAGATCTCCTGCACGAACTCGATGAACATCGACGTGTGCCGATCGAGTGCCTCGCTCGTCGCCTCGGCAACGAGCAGCCGGCGCACCGCGGTGTACGTGAGGTCCCGACCGTCAGGAAGCGTGCCGTAGCCGACCCCGATCACCCCCGAGTCGATGAACTCGTCGACCAGCCGGTTCTCGTCCCCTGCCCGCACCACCCAGTGCGCGCGACGGCGGGATCCGGCTTCGGACATGCACCGAGTCTGCCCCATCCGAGGTCGGAATCGGTCCGCCATCGTCATCGAGACGCGTCCGTATCACCACGTCAGGCTCGAGCGCCGAGACCACGCCCGCAACGAACCCGGCGGGTCCTGATCGATTGGGTCAGCGGATTTCGGTGCCGTCGGGTCGGTAGGTGTGCCAGAAGCCGTCGTCGTCGCGATGGACGCGGTAGCCGGTGTTCTTCAACCGGTTGTGCCGTCCGCACACGGGTGCGCCGTTGGGGCCGTCGGTGTGTCCCAGTCGGCCCCATTCGGTGAGGTGGTCGGCTTGGCAGCGTCGGATCGGTGCCGCACACCCAGCCACCACACAACGACTCGACTGCAGCAGGACGGCTTGGCGGGCGTTGCCGCTGAACAGCCGTCGCCGGCGTCCCATGTTGATCACCACCCCCGCCGAGTCGACCACCACCCGTCGCACCTGGCCCCAGATCATCGCCGCCACGATGTCGGCGGGTGGGACCGGGATGCCGGAGACTGTTTCGCAGCGGCGTTGACGAGGGTCGTCCGGCGCCGCCATGTCACCCGCCCCGTCGAGGTAGGCCTTGAGAGTGGGGACATCGAGCATCAGGTTGACGAGCGGGACGGCGGCGGTCGCATCCGGCGAGGTCGCGGCGGCGCGTTCGAAGATCGCGTACATGGCGTCGAAGCGGCGCTGCGCATCCGAACGTGGCATCAACGAGTAACACGCCGCGTCGCCGAAGCGGGCGAGCGTCGCGTCCCAGTCGGCGGTGAACTCGGCGTCGCAGAACCGTTCGAAGATCTCCGTCATCACCGCACCCTGCGCCAACCCACCGCGAGCGTGGAGATGGATCTCTTCGCCGACTTCGGCGATCCCCGCCTTGCGTCCCTCATGGGCCGCTTCGGCGGTCTTGTGGGCGCCGTCCAGGTCGGCCAGCATCTCCCACCGCCTGACGGTGATGCGGAACTCGTGATGCGACAACTTCGTGGCATTGTCGACCATCACCCCAGCCACATCGACCAACTGTGATCCGCAGCGTGGGTTGGCGAACGCCCGCCCCAACTCGTGCGACTGGGCGACACCGATCTCACCACCCATCACCGCATCCCGGAACCGGTCACAGCTGCGGATCAGTGCCGCGGTGCGGATCCGGTCACGACACTCAGTGTCGGACCAGCGTCCCAACGCCCGGCACCACCCGTTGACGTTGTTGTGGCCGTCACCGCGGTGCAGACCACGTTGGTCGACCTCACCGATCACCGCCGCCAACGCACCCTCGGTCCGTCGGCGCATCTGTTCGAGACGCTTGAACAACTCGGCGAGCTGTCGCCCGTCGAGCGTCTCGAGCGTCTCCGGATCGAGCAACTCCTCGACCCCGAGCATCGTCTCACTCATCTGAATCCTCCGATCACATGGATCTTCGATCGGGGGAAGTCGGCACCAACCACCCTAAACGGGGGGTGTGACATAGCCCCCGACCAGGGCTTCCGCGGTGTGGTGTCGCCGAGATTGTGGTTCGAAGGTGGTGGCGCCGCGGAGCCGGCGCGGCCGGATCACCGAGGTGACAGAACCGCGTCGACCAGCGACTTCTCGATCACATCGAGCCGACCGGCGATCGCCCGCTGTGCACGCCACCGTTGCGCAGTCGGCATCCGGCCGGCAACGGTCACGGCGCGTCGAAGATCTGCCTCGGCGGTGCGCAGCTCCACGGCGAGCTCGGGACGCACCGCTTCGATCTCGGGGGCGACCGACGCCAAGGAGTCCAGCCGGCGTTCGAGACTGGCTTGCCCGAAGCGCTCGCCGAGGCGAACCATCGGTCCGCGCCGGTCGCTGGCCGTCCGTGCGAGCTGACCGCGCCGCCGGTCCGCCCACTTACGCAGACCCGCCGATGCGCCCCGCAACGCGCGGCGGACCTCCTCGTTCTGCAGCAGCGCCACGAGCCCGACGCCCAGCTGCACGACCGTCTTTGCCTTGCCCCCCGACCTCGCTGATCGCTTCAGCCCACCTGCCACACGATGGAAGCTAGACGGCGGCGCGTCATCAAGACCGGCGGGTCAGTCGTCGAGGCGCTGCTCGAGGCGGACGGTCACCGTTTCCCCGGCCTCCTTCGAGATGGCCTTGCGCAAGTCGGCGTTGATCGGCAGCTTGTGCCTGCCGTCTCCCAGCGCCATGAACGAGCTGCGGAACGGCTGACCGTCGACGGTGCCGCGTGACCTTCACGAGACCACGGGTCCCGAAGTACTCGGCCGAGCCCGGCATGACGACGTACGTCCAGCCGCCCTTGCTCGGACTCTTCTCCAGCGTCGCCGTGAATTGCTTGTCGAGCGCGGTCATCAGTGTCCCTTTCGTTCTTCCTCATGTGCAAGCTCCACCACGCGGCATTCGACGCGAACATCCTCGGCATCCGCCCCGACGCTGTAGTCGAGATCCGGTCCGATGTGCTCGCTGAGATCGATGGTCCGATGTTGCTCTATGGGTTGCAACAGCACCATGGCGATGTGCTGCACCTGCCGCGTGCGGCCCTCGACCGCCCTGATCGCGATCGGCTCGAGATTCGGTACGAGGAGTTCCGCCGGGCAAGTTGACGTCGGTCCGTGCGGCGCCCTGACCCGGCAGGCCGTTCGACGTCAACGTTGACATGCAGGTAATTACCTGCCTATTATTGAGTTGATGCGCTCGGACGTGGACAAGGTATTCAAGGCGCTGGCCGATCCCACTCGGCGATACCTGCTGGACCGGCTGCACGAGAGCAACGGGCAGACGCTGAGTGAGCTGTGCGAGCGCGTCGAGATGGTGCGGCAATCGGCGACGCAGCACTTGGATCTCCTCGAGGGCGCCAACCTGGTGAGCACGGTGCGGCGGGGGCGGGAGAAGCTGCACTACCTCAATCCCGTTCCGCTCCACGAGATCCAGGAGCGGTGGATCGACAAGTTCGAGCGCCCGCGCCTTCGCGCGCTCAGCGCACTGAAACGACGAGCAGAGGAAGCCATGACCGACAAGCCGACATTCGTGTACGTCATCTACATCGAGAGCACTCCGGAGGCGGTCTGGCACGCACTGACCGACGCCGACCTGACCGCCGCGTACTGGGGCCACAGCAACGTCTCGGACTGGAATGTCGGCTCCCGCTGGGAGCATCAGCGCACGGACGGCACGCACACCGCCGACGTCGTCGGCACGGTCGTGGAGAGCTCACCCCCACGGCGGCTCGTCACCACCTGGGCGGAACCCGGCGAGGAGCCGGCCGATGACCCATCCCGCGTCACGTTCGACATCGAGTCGTACGGCGAGATCGTGCGGCTCACCGTCACCCACGAGAACCTCCCGAGCGAGGCCGATCGCGACGAGGTCGGGTCCGGATGGCCGGCTGTGCTGTCCAACCTCAAGTCGCTCCTCGAGACCGGGCACGTGCTGCCGCAGGCGCCTTGGGACATGCCACACGCAGCTCCGGTGGGCTGACCGCCGAGTCCGCAGCCGCATTTCTCCGACGCTGCGTGATGGCGGCGGCGCACAGGGCGCGTCGTACGCGATCCCTTGATGATGATGTGACCAACAGCAGGTCCGGGCGCCAGTACTGTCCGACAGACGTCACCATGTGGCGGGCGGGTGCATCAGGCGATGGGGCGACGGCGTGAAGCGCCGAGGTGAACACTGGACGGGCAACCGGTGACACTCCTGATCGCGCTGACCCGCTCGTTGCGTGGTGGCGTCCACCAACGTCAGCGGGCGGACGATCTCCGTGGTTGGCACGACAAGGAGATCGATGACACAGCGGGATACAGCGGATCGCGACGCTTCGCAGGGCGGACTCACCGCCAGCGCGTCGACCGATCCGCCCGAGGATGGATTCGCCGAGCAGATCACGGCGGAGTTCACGTCGCGACGCCGCCGAATTGGCCTGGCAAGCCGGCGGGTCCCCACTCGTCGCTGGGTCTGACTCATGCGGCGATTGCGTTTCGTGTGCCTTGTGATCGGGGTGGTCATGGCCGCGGCGTGCGAGCCAGAGGTTGACCGGTCGTCGACGGGGTGGATCGACACCGAGAAGGCCACCACGACGTCGGTCCGCTCAACCGTCGAGCAGCAAACGAGCGCTGTCGAGCAGACCACGACAACGACGAGCGTGGTGAACGATCCGGATCCTCGACTCGTCGACGGTTGCGTCGAGTTCGTGGAGCTCCAGGTGTACGTCGGCGGCGACGCTGAGGCTCTCGCGATGTGGGATCTCGGCGGGCAGACTCGCGAAGGTCTCACGCAGGAATGTCAGGGCCTCGACGAGGCGTCGCTGCAGGAGATGAGCGACGAGATGGATCGCATCGATGCGTCGACGACGACATCGACGACATCGACCACGACGACCACAACTACGACCACAACTACGACCACTACGACGACCAACACCGCTCCACCTCCACCGCCCACTCCAGCGACGACCCAGCAAGTCGTTGTGGCCGCCACCTCCCGCTCCCAGCGGCAACTGTGACCCGAACTACACCGGCTGCGTGCCGATCGCCTCCGACGTCGATTGCGCAGGCGGAAGCGGCAATGGTCCCGCGTATGTGAACGGCCCGGTACAGGTCATCGGCAACGACATCTACGACCTCGATCGAGACGGGGACGGTGTCGGTTGCGAGTGACGGCGGTGCTGATCGTCGCGCTCGCGCTCGAGATCTGTTACCCGTTTGCTCTCGTCTACCGCGAGCGGCGCAAGGCGAAGCAGTCCTCCATCGACGGGCGACAGCTCGTGTTCACGGGCTCGGCCCTCGACTTGTTCGGCAACTGGATCAAGTGGCTGCTCCTGACGATCGTGACGTTCGGCATCTACGTGTTCTGGGTGGGACCCCGAGTGCAGAAATGGATCTGGGAGCACACCGCCGTCGCCGCATCAGATGCCGGTCTGAATCAACAGCACTGGCCCCCTCCCGCGCCGGGTTGATCACGGGGCAGACCGCGCAGAACACGCCATTCGCGACGCTGCGTGCTCGGGGCGGCGCACACGGTGCGGCTCGGCGAATGCCTTGAAGATCATGTGACCCACCGCCGGTCCTGGCGCCGGTACGTTCCAGGAACGCCACCGTGCAGCGGCGGGTGCAGAGTGATGAGGGCGGCGGTGTGAAGCGCCGGACACCGGAGGGGCAACCGGTGCGCCCGTCATCGCGCTGACCCGCCCGCTGCATGGTGGCGGCAGGTCCGGCGCTCGTTCTCCGACGCTGCGTGATCGAGGGGGCGCACAGCGTGCGACTGGGTCGATCACTTGATGAATACGTGACCCATGGCCGGCGGACGCAGGGATACCGTCCGGGAGCGCCTCCGCACGGTGGCGGGACACATGCGATGAGGGCGGGCGGCGCGACGCGCTGGGGTGGAACGCCGGGGGCAACCGGTATCGGCTCACCGCACTGATCCGCTCGCCGTGCGGTGGCGTCCAAGCTCACGTCGGCAACCGTCTGCTCGCCGCCCGGAGTAGTCGACACACCCCTTCGGCACAATGGCCGGCTATGGGTCCCACGAGTCAGCCCGACGAACTGCTCGACGCCTTGCGTCGGCTGACCGGGCGACCCGACGCGCAGTTCCGACCGCATCAGCGTGAAGCGGTCGAGGCGCTCGTCCGCGACCGGGCCCGTGTCCTCGTCGTCCAACGCACCGGATGGGGCAAGAGCGCGGTCTACTTCCTCGCCACGCGGCTGCTGCGCGACGCCGGGCTCGGGCCGACGCTGCTCATCTCGCCGCTGCTCGCGCTGATGCGCAACCAGATCGATGCCGCGACCCGCCTCGGCTTGCGCTCGATGACGGTGAACAGCTCGGCGGCGACGACGGTCGACGAGCTCGCCGCCCACATCACGGCGGACGACGTCGACCTGATCCTCGTCTCGCCCGAGCGGCTCGCCAATCCGGAGTTCGCCGATCTGGCGATGCCGCTGATCGGAGCCCGACCCGGGCTGATGGTCATCGACGAGGTCCACTGCATCTCCGACTGGGGTCACGACTTCCGGCCCGACTACCGGCGGATCGGCAAGATCGTCGACCGGCTCGATCCGGCAACCGTGCCCGTGCTCGGCTGCACCGCCACCGCCAACGACCGCGTCGTCGCCGACGTCGGCGAACAGCTCGGCGCCGAGCTCACCACGTTCCGCGGCTCGCTCGGTCGCGACGGCCTCGCGCTCAGCGCGCTGCGGCTCAACCGCCAGGCCGAACGTCTCGCCTGGCTCGCCGCTTCGCTCGAGAAGCTCCCCGGCTCGGGGATCATCTACTGCCTCACCGTGCGCGACACCGAGAACGTCGCCGAATGGCTCGTCGACCGCGGCTTCAACGTCGACCGATACTTCGGCGGCCTCGACGGCGACGCCCGCATCGAATCGGAACGCCGGCTGCAGAGCAACGAGATCAAGGCGCTCGTCGCCACCACCGCGCTCGGGATGGGCTACGACAAGCCCGACCTCGGATTCGTCGTCCACTTCCAGGCCCCTGGCTCCGCCGTCGCCTACTACCAGCAGGTCGGGCGGGCGGGACGCGCCCTCGACCGCAGCGAGGCCGTTCTCCTGCGCGGCGTCGAGGACGCCGACATCCAGGACTTCTTCATCACCCAGGCGTTCGCTCCGCCCGAGGTCGCCAACCGCGTGCTCGCCGTGTTCGACGCGGCGAGCGGGCCGGTGTCGCTCAACCACGTGATGGCGGAGATCGACATCAAGCTCGGCCCGCTCGAGCTCGTCGTCAAGCAACTCGACGTCGACGGCGCGCTCCGCCGCATCAAGGCGAGGACGTACGAGCGGACGCTGCAGCCGTGGACGTACCCGACCGAACGCGTGGAGTCGGTCACCGCGGCCAGGCGGGTCGAGCAGGCATCGATGCGCGAGTACCTCGAGACGGCGCGATGCCGGATGCAGTTCCTGACCGACCTCCTCGACGATCCCGCTCGCGACGCGTGCGGCATCTGCGACAACTGCACCGGCGAGTCGGCGGCGATCGATCTTCCGACGGAATTGGTGGCCGCGGCGGAGGCGTTCCTCCGCAACCGTCCGTTGGTCATCACGCCCAAGCGCCAGGGAGTCGCGGTCGGCGATCGTGTCGAGGAAGGGCGCGCCCTCGCGCAGTGGGGAGACGCCGGTTGGGGAGCGCTCGTACGTGCGGGGCGACAGGAGACCGAAGCGTTCGACGAGCGGCTCATCGATGCACTCGCCGAGATGATCCGGGTCTGGCGGCCCGAACCGGCGCCCGAGTGGATCGCCGCCGTGCCCTCGATTCGTCGACCACGACTCGTCGACGAACTCGCGCGCGCGCTCGCGGCCAGGATGGAGCTGCCCTACGAGACCTGTGTCGTCAAGGTCGACGAGCGGCCCGAGCAGCGGTACCAGCAGAACCGTGCCCATCAGGAGGCGAATGTCGTCGGGCGCCTTCGCCGTCAACGGCACGGTCCCGTCCGGTCCCGTGCTGCTCGTCGACGATCTCGTCGGCTCGGGTTGGACGATGGCCGAGGTCGGTCGAGTGCTGCGGCGGGCGGGATCCGGGCCGGTCCACCCGGTGACGTTGGCGTCGACCGCGGGACGCGACACGTGACCGTCGTCGACTGACACGAAGGCCGACCACCGTCAGAGAAATCTCGGGCACGCAGCGTCCCAATTGGTCTACGCTCGGCATCGCAATTTGGCTTCAAAGAGCGGGAAGCGGGACAGATGAAGCCCTCACGCGAGACCAGCCGCGCGGCACTCTTGCTGACGAACCGTCTGGTGAAGACCGACGCCAAACCGATGACCGCGCGCGAGTTCTGGGGTGTGGTCGAGCGGGTCGAGGACCTGTCGATCCTGCTCCACCTCGATGTCAGCGAGCTCGTCGAGAAGCTGTCGTTCGATGCCGCGGCCGCCGATCGCATCCGCTCGCTGCTCGCCGCGTCGACGGCGCTTGCCTTCGAACGTGAACGACTCGAAGAGGGCGGGATCTCGCTCGTCTCGGTGTTCGACGAGACCTTCCCGCCGGTGTTGCGCGGCCGGCTCGGGACGGCGTGCCCGCCGTTCCTCCTCCTCGTCGGGCCGACGAACTGGTTGACGACTCCCGGGCTGGGTGTCGTCGGCTCGCGGGACGCGAGCGATGCCAGTCTCGAGGTGGCCAAGCGTTCCGCGGAGATGGCCGCCGAACGTGGCTGGGCCGTCATCAGCGGGCTCGCACGCGGCGTCGACCGCGTCGCGATGGCGGCGGCGCTCGACGCCGGCGGTGTGGTCGTCGGCGTGCCGGCGGAAGGCATCCGCCGGGCATCGCGAAACGCCGAGATCCGCCGGCGGGTCCACGGCGGCGAGCTGTGCATGGCCAGCCCCTTCGGTCCCGACACCCCGTTCCAAGCCGGCAACACGATGGGGCGCAACAAGATCATCTACGCGCTGTCGAGGGTGACGTTCGTCGCCGACTCCGACAAGGGGTCGGGTGGCACATGGGCCGGCGCGACCGAGGCACTCGACAAGGGGTACGCGCCGGTCGCCGTGTGGGCGGGCAAAGGCGCGCGCGAAGGCAACGAGGAGTTGGCCCGCCGAGGTGCCACGGCCGTCGCCCACGTCGCCGATCTGTTCGAGGTCAATCCATCGCCACCGCGGTGACGATCAGACGGGATCGACTCGCAGCGCCGGCTGTTCGGCGACGAGTCGAAAAGTCTGCTTGCGCGAGATCGCGTTCGCCCGCACGTCGAGGACGATCTCGACGCCACGATCCGTCAACTCGGCGATGAACTCGTCGAGTGGACGACCCTCGTATCCGATCGTCACGACGGTCATCGACGTCGACGGTCGCACCGCGGCATCAGACGCGCGGCGATCAGGCGCAGGTTGCGACGGGTCAGGCCGGCGGCGATCAGGAATGCCGCACCCATCACCATCCAACGAATCACTGGGCCGATCGTCGACTCGCCCGCCCGAACGGCGACGAGGATGGCCGCGAGTCCTGCTGGATCGGTCGCGACGAATCGCCAGAACAACGCGACCGCAGCCGCCACGCCCAACCGCGGATCGGCTACTGAGACGAGCAGCAGACCGACGGGCACGGCGATCGTCATGAATGCCACCGTGACGGCTGGACGCGTCGACGTCGGTCGTGACCGCGAGGCCACCGCCAACGAGCGCAAGTGCAGCGAGAGCGAGCACGGATCCGCGATGCGCGCCGCGCCCCAGCGACGGTCGCGCACCGATCGACAGTGCGATCGCCGACGTGGTCACGAGGGCGGCCTCCGACGCCCCGAGCTCGTCGAGCTGCACCGCCCACCATGAAGCAAACGTGGCCACACACGCCGCGACGCGAACCACGGCGACGAGACCGTGACCTCGCACGATGATCCCGACGACAGCCACGACGAGCGCGCCGAGCGCGGCGACCGGCGCAGGAGCCGGCCTCGGCCGCGAACGCCGACGGGAACAGCGCCGCGACACCTGCGACCGCGGTCAACGCACCGCCGAACCACAGTCCCTGGCGGAGGAACGCGGCGGCATCGCCGTCGGTCGCGTGACGTGCCCGCAGTTCGATGCCGGTCGACGCCAGCGCCGCGATCTCGCCGGCCGTTCCGCACCGCCCGCGCTCGCGTCCGAGTCTGACGGCGTCGCGCAAGAGGTCGTCGCGCGACGCCGTCGTCGAGCTCGACCCGGTCGACGAGCCGCCGCATCACACGTTCGCCGACGGTCACGACGTCGCCCTGCGCAGCTGTGAGCGGCCCATCGCGGCGTTGGCCTCGAGACGGTCGAGCTCGTCGGCGAGGAGCTTGGCGCCGGACGGCGTGAGCGAGAAGATGCGACGCTCCGGACCGCCCTCCTTGGCCGTGCCGTCGAAGGCGACGATGCCATCGGCCTGCAACCGTGCCAGCGCCCCGTACAGCGTGCCCGCCCGCAGTTTGAGGCGGCCGTCGGACAACTCCTCGACGGTCTTGATGATCGCGTAGCCGTGGAGCGGCCCGGCCGCCAGCGCGGACAGCACGTACAGCGTCGGCTCGCGGATCGGGGTGTTGGCCATGTGTGGAGTGCCTCGGGGTTGGTCGCGTGCGCGGCCGCGATCCTGTGGTCAGTCAGTCGGTGTACCGATCACCAAAGTAGTTGGACGTCAATGAGCGCAGTGGCGTCACTATACCGTTGACATGTCTACCGGACGGCGTCAGAGTGAGGTGAGTGGAGACGAACACCCGCCCGCGTCCTCGGCGGCCTTCGGTGTCGCCGATCTCGCGGCTCAGCTCGTCGCAGGTCAACCTGCTGCTCGAGGCACTCCTCATCGGCGCCTTCGTCACGGGTGTCACGTCGTGGGCAGTCGGCACCGGATGGGCGCGGTGGTGGACGGTCGCCCACGCGCTGTTCGGTCTGACGGTGCTCGTGCTGGCGCCCGCCAAGCTGCGTCGTTCGGTGCGCACCGGCATGCGTCGCCGGCGAGCGACACGCTGGCTGTCGATCGGATTCGGCGTGCTCGTCATCGTGACCGTCGGGCTCGGTGTGCTCCACGCCACCGGCCTGTGGTTCGGCGTCGGGTACTGGTCCTCGCTGTGGACGCACTTCCTCGCCGCCTTCTTGCTGATCCCGCTGTTGATCTGGCACGTCGTGTCGCGCCCGGTCCGCCCCCGCCGAGTCGACGCCAATCGGAGGATGTTGCTGGGCGGCGCCGCGGCGGCCGGGATCGCCGCCGCCGTGTACGGCACGCAGGAGACGCTGGCGCGGGTCGGTGGGTTGGCGGGCGGTGACCGACGGTTCAGCGGTTCGCACGAGATCGGGTCGTTCGACCCCGACCGGATGCCGACCGTGCAGTGGATCAACGACAACGCGCCGTCGACGCCGGCCGATCAATGGGAGTTGCGGATCCGCGGCCAGCTCGTCGACCTCGACGGACTGCGCTCCCGCTCTGCCCCTGTCGAGGCCGCACTCGACTGCACCGGCGGGTGGTGGAGCAAACAGTCGTGGGATGCGGTCGCGCTGTCCTCACTCGTCGACGCGTCGTCGGCGCGCAGCATCCGGATCACGTCGGCGACCGGCTACTCGCGGCTGCTCCCGTCCGGCGATGCCGATCACCTCTACCTCGCCACCGGCTACGGCGGCCGACCACTGCGGCGCGGCCACGGCGCGCCCGTACGTCTGATCGCGCCCGGCCGCCGCGGTCCGTGGTGGGTCAAGTGGGTGACCGAGGTGGACCTCGACGATCGACCGTGGTGGTTGCAACTGCCGTTCCCGCCGACCTGAGCCGAGCGACCGTCCGCTCATCTCGTCACCCGTTCGATGTCGCACCCCCTCGCTACCGTGAACACATAGGCATCGGAGCCGGCCGACGGGTTCCCCGCATCCCACCACACGCGGAGGAACGCCATGCCCCTCACCGGTCACATCTCCCAACTCGACCACCTCTACTGGAACACCGATCTTCCCGTCGCCGAGATCGCCGAACGCATCGGGCTGCCCGCCAACCAACTCAGCCTCTACGCCACGCCGCAGCCGGCGGGCGTGCAGTGCTACCTGTGTCACGCCGATCTGGCGTTCACCAGCCGATCCCAGCGCAACGGACAACGACTTCGGTGTCGCACCTGCGCGTGCACGCGTCGGCATCCCGATGCCGACCGCCGTCACGCCGCCCGTCACCAGGCAGAGCGGTGGCAGGAACTGCCGGCCAAGGGATCGGTGATCCTCGTCCGGCATGGTCACGACGTCGGACACGCGGTCGAGAACTGCCTCGACGCGCTCGCCCGCGCCGGACGCGGATGGGATCAGCGGTCGATCGTGCTGCTCACCGATGCCGACCGCAGCCCCGATGCAGTTGTCGCCGCACTCGAAGAGTTCGAAGCCGGCGTGCTCGCCGTCTCGTCACTCTGTGACCTCGGTGCCACGCAGACCGAGCGACTGCAGGTCCTGTTCCGCGTCACGAACGAGGGGTGGTGGGTAGTCGCCGGCAGCGACGCCGAGATGCAGCATCGCGTCACCTCGTACGACCTCGAGTTACGGGAGCACGACGAAGACTCCGAATGGCCCGGCGACTACATGAACGATTACGAGCGTCCGTTCGCCGATCGTCTGATCAACGCGACCGCCAGCTTCCGGAACCACAGCGTCGCCGGCTGACCACATTCGCCGAGTGATTGCAGATCGTCGCGAATCACAGCAGAATGCATGCATGCCAGCCATCACGATCCGCGGCGTGCCAACTGAGACACGTGACGAACTGGCTGCTCGCGCTGCCGCCACAGGGCGGTCATTGCAGGAGTATCTGCGACGCGAGCTGATCCAGCTCGCGAATCGGCCCGACAACGAGGTCGTGCTCGCGAGGATCGTCGAGCGAAAGCGGCAGACGGGCTCGTCGATGACGACCGCGCGAGATCCTCGATCACCGGGCGGCCGACCGCCGGTGACACTCGTCGCCGACTCGTCGGTGGTGGTCGCCGCGCTCGTCGCCACCGGGGACGATGGAACGTGGGCGACGTCACTCCTCGCGTCGCAACCAATCGCGGCGCCGCACCTGATGCCCGTCGAGGTTGCCAACGTGCTCCGCTGGGCGGCGCGCGCCGGCAACATCAGCCACGACGTCGCTTCACTGGCGCACGGTGATCTCCTCCAGTTGCGGTTCGAGTTGTTCTCCTACGAGCCGTTTGCCGAACGCGTATGGGACCTGCGCGAGAACCTGACGGCATGCGACGGCTGGTATGTCGCCCTCGCCGAGGCCTTGGGCGTGCCGCTTGCCACGCTGGACGACCGACTTGTACGTGCTCATGGCCCGCGGTGTGAGTTCGTCACCCCATCGACAGGATCGTGATGCTCGTTCCGGAGGGTCAACCGACACAATTCGGCCGAGCGGGACGATGACGGTTCCACGTGAGCCGTACGCTCGCGCCGATGCCTGAGCAGACCTTGGAACCGATGCCGGAGGACTGGACAACGGGGTTGGCGATCGTCGCCCACCCTGATGATCTCGAGTACGGGTCGGCGAGCGCCATCGCCAAGTGGACGGCAGCGGGCAAGCGGATCACGTACGCGCTCGTGACGAGTGGCGAAGCCGGCCTGGCGATCCCACCGGAGGAGGCGGGCCCGCTCCGCGAAGCCGAGGAGCGCGCGAGCGCGGCGGTCGTCGGCGTCGACACGGTCGAGTTCCTCGGTCACCGTGACGGTGTGATCACGGAGGGGCTGGACCTTCGGTGCGACCTCGCCCGCGCGATCCGGCGTCACCGGCCGGAGGTCGTGATGGGGATCAACTTCCGCGACTCGTGGGGTGGGCCGAGCCTCAACATGGCCGACCACCGTCACGTCGGCATCGCCACCATCGACGCCATCCGCGACGCGGCCAACCGTTGGGTCTTCCCCGAGCTCGTCGACGAGGGACACGAGCCGTGGAGCGGCGTCCAGTTCGCATGCTTCGAGCGCGTCACCGCAACCGACCCACTACGTCGACATCACCGGATGGTTGGAGCACGGCATCGAGTCGCTCGAGCAGCACCGCGTGTACCTCGATCACGTCAAGGCCGACGCCAGGGAGATGCTCACCGGCTGGGCCGTCGCGACCGGCGCCAAAGTCGGGTGCGAACACGCGGCTGCGTTCGAGGTCATCCGACCCTGAACGGCTACGTGGTGGAAGGCGTCACGCCGAGACGAATGCGCCACGAGAACGACAGCCCGGGGCTGGCGCCGGCCGCGAACGCGGCGTGCACGTCCCGCTCGAAGTCGGTGGCGCCGAGATCGTCGTCGGTCATCCCCAGACGGACCAATCCCTGATAGCTGCCCTGACTGCGCATCACCGCCACGAACCGCGCCGCGCCTGCGCCGTCGTCGCCACCGGGCGCCGGCTCGTCGAAGACCAGCTCGCGGGTGAACGCGAAGTGTCGGCTGGCGTCGAGTCGCTCGAGGTGTTGGCGTTTCGACCACGACCGCACGCCGCCCGGCATCAGGCGGTTGCGGTGCGGATCACGAAGGTCCTCGTCGACGAGCGCCGGGTCGCCGGCGTCGATCGGGCGCCGCAGCTGCTCGCCTGAGTCACCCTGCGCGGCACGCGCCTCGAAGACCCGGATCCGTGCGTGCAGCGTTGCCCACGCCTGCTCCGCTCGGGCGACACCCGACACCGGCGGCCAGTCGGCATCCGCGATCGCGAACACGCCACCGGGGCGCAGGATCCGAACGACCTCGGCCAACGTCGGCTCCGGCTCCATCCAGTGCATCGCTTGCACCGCCAACACCACGTCGGCAACGCCGTCGCCGAGACCGGTGCGGTGCGACACGCCGGCCGCGTAGGTGACTCCAGGTGTGAGCCGCGACTCGGCGACCGCCCGCATGTCGTCGTTCGGCTCGATGCCGATGACCGAGCCCGCCCAACCCGCCGCCCAGCGCGACGACAATCCGGTGCCGCTGCCGAGGTCGACGACTGCCGGGCGCGGCACGTTCGCGTAGCTCGCCAGGAGTGGCCCCAGCGCGCGCGGAGGCGACGGACGGTTCGCGTCGTACAGGTCGGCGAATCCACTGAAGCGATCGGTGTTCGCATCCCCGGCCGCATCGGTCATCGACGGATGGTACGTCCGTCCGCCGATCACACCGGCGTGCCAAACCACGCCTCGCCGGTCGCGGCCAGGCCGTCGGCCGGTGGCTCCCCGTCGATCGGTCGGTACATCTCCCACACGTAGCCGAACGGGTCGATGCACTCGAACACTCGGTCGCCCCACGGCATGTCCATCGGTTCGGACGTGACCTCGCAGCCCGCCGCGGTGCAGTACGCGAGCACCGCCTCGAGGTCGTCCACCTGCAGGCCGATCGCCACGCCGAGCCCGCGTGGGCCACGCTGGGTCTGGCGCTCACGGTCGCTGTCGGGAAACGGCAGCCCGACCAGGGCGTCGACGATCAGGTTGACCCCGTTGCGTTCGAGGATCCACAGGACCGTCTGACCGTCGGCGCCGGGGATCGATCCGACGTCGCTGAATCCGAGCCCCCGGTAGAACTCGCTCGCCGCGGGCACGTCGGCAACCCGCAATCCGAATCTGATCCCGGGTGAAGTGGTGGTCGTTGTCTCTGGCATTTTCGAGCTCCTCCTCGGGGTTTCATGGTTCGACCGCTCTGGGTACGCCGTACTCATTTCACTACTGAGTACAGTATACGCAATGGTCGAAGCTGGCAACCCCGCCGACATCAGTCCCGTGACTCGCAGCGATCCGGTCCGCAGCCTCCGGCTCCTCTGGGGCATCCGGACGCCCTCGACGCGAGGACCCAAGCCGGGCCTCACGATCGACGCCATCGTCGGCGCGGCGATCGCCGTCGCCGACGCCGACGGGCTCGTCGGGCTGTCGATGCGTCGTGTGGCCGACCGCCTCGATGTCGGCACGATGTCGCTGTACCGGTACGTTCCCGCCAAGGCCGAGCTGCTCGACGTGATGTTCGACCGGGTGTGCAACGAGACGGCCCGACCCGACGACGTGGCCGGGGGTTGGCGCGGCCGGCTCGAGCAGATCGCCCGCGAGAACCTGGCGCTCTACGAACGGCATCCGTGGCTGCTCGAGCTCACAACGATCCGTCCGCCGCTCGGCCCCGGTGTGATCGCCAAGTACGACTACGAGCTGCGAGCGATCGACGGGATCGGGCTGTCCGACGTCGCCATGGATTCCGTGCTCTCGCTCCTGCTCGGCTACGTGCAAAGTGCGGCGGCGTCGCGCGCCGCCTGGATGCGCGTCCCCGAGGAGACCGGTCAGACCGACGACGAGTGGTGGCTGTCGATCGCACCGACGCTCGAGCAGGTGCTCGACGCGGCGCGATACGCCGTCGCCGTGCGCGTGGGTACCGCGGCCACCGACCAGTACCGCGGCCTCCTCGACCCAGGCCACGCGTTCGAGTTCGGCCTCGAACGCGTCCTCGACGGCGTCGCGGTGTTGATCGAGGCGACCTGACCGCGCCGCTCAGAACCGCCAGCGGGACTGGCGCAATGGGTGTGTCACGTCACTCGACGATGGCGGCGGCGAGGGCGGCAACCGTGCGGGAGCGCTCGTCGGGGTTGCCGCCCATCACGATCGCCGTGAAGTCGGTCGCACCCGCGGCGGCGATCTGTTCGATGCCCGCCGCGATGACATCCTCGGGGCCGATCAAGGAGATGTCGGCGACGCCGTTGACACCTTCGATGTCGAGCATCGCCCGGTACGACGGCAGCGTCGCGTAGTCCTTCAGCACCGCGCCGACGAACTCCTTGGCCGGTCCGGGATCGTCGGTCACCCACACCGGCAGGCTGCACACGACGCTCGGCGTCGGTCGCCCGGCGAAGTCGGCGGCGGCGTTCATGATCGGCACGATCTGGCGCTTGAGAGTTGTCGGGCCGACGCACCACAGGATCGTGCCGTCGGTGCGACGTCCGGCGATCTTCAGCATCTGCTCGCCGAGCGCGGCCAGCATCACCTTCGGCGGCTGATCTGTCGGACGACCACCGCTGCCCATGTAGCTCCACACCTCGCCCTGGTGGCTGGCGATCCCCGTCTCGAGCAGCGGTTGCAGCACGTCGAGGTAGTCGAGCATGTGGCGGATCGGCTTCTCCCACTTCATCCGCAGGTTGCCCTCGACCGATGGCTTGTGGGCGAGCCCGAGCCCGAGGATGGTGCGGCCGCCGGTGGCCGCCTGGGTCGTCAACGCCTGCGACGCGACGGTCTGCGGATGGCGGGTCCACGTCGGCACGACCGCGGTTCCGAGCGTGATCGACGACGTGCGCGGCCCGGCGAGGGCGAGGATGCTGAGCGCGTCGACGAGCCCTGTCTGGGCGAGCCAGTACGACGCGAAGCCGGCCCGTTCCGATGACTCGATGTCACCGAGCATCTCGTCGATGTTGGGCCGGAGGAGCTTGTCCGATCCGTTGATTCCGATGCGCATTGGGACCCCCTTTGGATCGCCTGCCACGCAGTGCAGCCGCGGTTGTGGCTCCCTGTCCTACACCGTTCCGACCGGCTCTCGCGTCACTCGACCGTCCACGACCCGCCGACATCGATCATGCCGCCCGACACCACGTCGGTGCTCGCCGGGGACAACGATTCACGACATGTTCGTCTTGGCGTTGGAGATGCAGATCAGGATCGTCAACGCGCGATCGCTGAAGGACAAGCGACAGATCGTGAAGTCGGTGCTCGAGGGGGCCCGCCGCCGCTACGCCGTGTCGGCCGCCGAAGTCGGTTCCCATGACGCCTGGCAACGCGGGGTGCTCGGGTTCGCCGTCGTCGCCACGAGCGCATCGCACGCCGAGGAGATCATCGACAACGTCGACCGCTACGTCTGGTCGCGCCTCGACCTCGAGATCGTCTCCGCCGAACGCACCTGGCTGGAGCATTCGCCGCGATCTCATCTTGTGTCACCGCCTTCAGCGCCCCACGCTGAACACGGTGACGAAAGCGTGAGCAGCGAGGATCAGCGCCGAGGGCAACGAGGTCACATCGTCGGATCGATCACGACGATCGAAGTCGGTGCGAACTTGACGGGGATCGATTGTCGGCAGCGACCTCCACGTCGAGATCAGCTGCGCAAGCGAGACCGACGGGCGGGGGAGCGGCCGGAGTTCCGCGACCGGTCTGCCCAATCGCGTGATCGTGAGTCGTTCTCCGCTTTCAACGCGGTCGATCACCTCGTCTGTGTGGCCTTGAAGCTCTCGGATGGTCACCGTCGCCATCGAGTCAGGATACGCGTGCGATTCCTCGACCAACCGCGACGGTTTCGGCGCCGGTGGGTTCGCCCGGGCTTGTGCATTCGGCCAGCGCAGGTACCAATGGCGGCTCGGACGCGACGAACTCGGCGGCGCTGCGTCTCGAAGCCGAGACACAACGCCGCCGAGTGTCGGAGGGTTGAGGGGGTTGATGGAAACAGGTTGGGCTACTCCGTGACGAGCGCCTTCAGGACGTCGAGCTTGGCGGCTCGGCGGGCCGGCATCACGGCTGCGATCGCTCCGGCGACGCCGGCGATCACGGTCACCACGGCCAGGCTGGTCACCGGCACGGTCAAGGTGTCGATGCCCTCGTCCGCCATCGCCCGGACGATCGCCCAGCCGAAGAACGTACCGATGGCCAACCCGAGCGTCGTACCGAACACGGCGATGATGATCGACTCCCAACGGACTGTCGAACGGACCTGTGACCGGGCCATGCCGACCGCCCGCAGCAGACCCAGTTCCCGGGTCCGCTCGAAGATCGACAGCGCCAAGGTGTTGGCGATGCCGAGCAGGGCGATCACCACGGCCAGCATCAGCAGTGCGTAGAACAACCCGAGGATCGTGTCGATCTCACTGTTGACGCTGGCGAGGAAGGCGTCCTTGTCCTGGACGTCGGCCGACGCGTAGGCGGCGGCGGCGGCGTTGATGGCCGTCTCGTCACCGGACACGTAGACCCGGTAGTCGAGCTCGTCGCCACCGTTGGCCCGGAAGGCGTCGAGGTCGACGAACTCCGAGCCGACCCAGTCGGTGCCGCCCGAGTAGATGGCTTCCACCACGAACGTGGTGTCACCACTCGGGAACGTCACCGGCACGGCGGAGCCGATCGTCCAACCCGTGTCGAGGGCGTGCTCGGCCGACACAGCCATACCGTCGGCGCCCAGCGAATCGAGGTCACCCTCGACCGAACCGAGCTCGAAGATGTCGTCGATGGTCGTGGCGTCGAAGGCGTAGAACGCATCCGTCGCCGAACCGTCGACCACGGCCGGGCTGATCCGAGCCTGCGAGACGACGTCGACACCAGGTGTCGAGCGCAGCTCGTCGGCCAGATCGGCGCTGAGCCCCGTCGAGTTGTCGTAGCCGCCGGACTGCACGATGTGCGTTCCGGCGAAGTCGGACTCGAGCGAGCCGGCCACCGACGTCTTCACCGAAGCGGCGAAGACCGTGATGAACCCGACCAGACCGACGCCGATCATCAGCGACGACGCCGTGCGGGCCGGTCCGCTTGGGGTTGCGCATCGCGTTGCGGGTGGCGAGCTCACCACTGAGCCCACGCATCCGCAACGGCACACCGAACACCCGGGCGACCGGACGGGCGAGCACCGGACCGAGCACCGACACACCGACGAACGTCGCCAGCGCACCGACACCGACCAGCGCGATCGCGCCACCGGACAGACCGGCGAGCAACGAACCGACACCGGCAGCCGTGATCACCGTACCGACGACGGCCCGACGCTTCGAGCCGCCCGAACGGTCGACGCTCACGTCACGCAGCGCCGCGATCGGGGCGATCCTGGCGGCCCGGCGGGCGGGGAGCCACGCCGACAGCACGGTCACGATCACACCGACGGCGAACGAGATGATCATCGCGTTCGGCGAGATCACGGTCGGTCCGTCTGGCATGTCGAACCCGAACATCGCCATCAGCTGCTTGAGCCCGGAGGCCACACCGATGCCAGCAGCGAGACCGGCCGCCGACGCCAGGGCGCCGATCGCAACCGCCTCGATGAGCACGGAACGCTTCACCTGACGACCCGACGCACCGATCGCACGCAGCATCGCCATCTCGCGGGTCCGCTGGGCAACAGTGATCGAGAACGTGTTGTTGATGATGAACGCACCGACGAACACGGCGACGAAGGCGAAGATCAGCATCAGCGTGTTGAAGCCCGCGAAGTCGGACGCCAGCGATGCTTGGTTCTGTTCGACGAGCGTTGCGCCCGTGATGACCTCGACGTTGCTGCCGACCGCGGCTTGGACCGCAGCGGCGACATCGGTCTGTGACACACCGTCGTCAGCGGTGACCGCGATCGCGTCGGCCTGTCCGGGCGACGCCAGCAGCTCCGAGGCCGCAGCATCGGTGAACAGCACGGCCGTCGCCCCGGCAGGGGAGTCGGCGCCGCCGAACGTGGCGACGCCGGCGATCGTGAACTGACGCGGTTCGCTCTTGGTGAGCACGGTCGCGACGTCACCCGGCACGTAGCCGGCTTTGTCGGCGCTCGCCTTGTCGATGACGATCTCGCCATCGCTGGTGGGCGCGTGACCGCTCGACAGCTCGTACGGGTTCAGGTCGCTGACCGTCACCCAGTTGGTGCCGAACGCCGGGTTCTTCGACAGGTCGCCGACGGTGTCGCCGTCGCGGTCGACCAGTTGGGCGTAGCCGTTGATGCGCAGCGCGACCTCGTCGACACCGTCCACCGAAGCGACGGTGCCAGCGAGTGATGCGTCGAGGCGCGGGCCGGGCTCGCCGTAGCCGAGGTCGATCTCCGACGGCGTGCGGACGTAGGCGTCGACTCCCTCGTCGGCATCAGCCAGCGCAGAGTCGAAGGTGGCACCGATCGTGTCGGTGAAGACGAGGGTGCCGGCCATGAAGGCCACACCCAAGAGGACCGCGAAGGCGGTGGTGATCATTCGCAGCTTGTGCGCTACGAGCTCCTTGATGGTGAGCTTGAACATCTTGGTCAGCCTCCGAGGTGACGAATGCGGTCGATGACGGAATCGGCGGTCGGGTTGTCGACGTCGTCGACGATCCGCCCGTCGGCGAGGAACACGGCCCGGTCGGCGTACGAAGCGGCGACGGGGTCGTGGGTGACCATCACGATGGTCTGGCCGAACTCACGCACCGCAGTGCGCATGAACGACAGGATCTCGGCGCCGGTGCGGGAGTCGAGGTTGCCGGTCGGCTCGTCGGCGAAGATGATCTCCGGACGCGAGGCGAGGGCGCGGGCGACGGCGACGCGCTGCTGCTGACCACCCGAGAGCTCGGACGGACGGTGCTTGAGGCGGTTCTTCAAGCCGACGGTCTCGACGACCTGGTCGAACCACTCGGCGTCGGGAGTGCGGCCCGCGAGGCGGGCGGGGAGGGCGATGTTCTCCGCTGCCGTCAGCGTCGGTACGAGGTTGAACGCCTGGAAGATGAATCCGATGCGGTCACGGCGCAGCTGAGTGAGCTTGCGGTCGTCGAGCTTCGAGATGTCGGTGTCACCGATCAGCACGGTGCCCGACGTCAGGTTGTCGAGCCCGGCGACGCTGTGCATCAGCGTCGACTTGCCCGAGCCCGAGGGGCCCATGATGGCGGTGAAGCGGCCCGTCGCGAACTCGACGGACACGCCGTCGAGGGCGCGCACTTCGCTCTCGCCCTTGCCGTAGACCTTGACGGCGTCGTACACACGGGCGGCCGGCGCAGGTGAGCTCGGGAAGCTCCGCGTCTGCCATTCAACGGGGGTGAGGGTGGTGGTCATGGTGGTGGATCTCCTGTTTCGAACGGGTTTGGGGATGACCCAACGATCCGATTTTCGGGCCGCCGATGCGTCGGCTTGCAGGTGGTTCGCAGCGAGCCACGCGGCGTACGTCTGGCGGATGACGCGCGGGTCCGTCGCCGGACGGACGCTTGTGGTCGAACGATTCAGTACGGTCGAACCATGAACTGGTTCGAGCGGCGGATGGAGTGGGTGCGTTCCCTGAACCCGCTCGTCGTCGACGGCCTGATGGCCGTGTTCTTCGCGATCGCCGGCGTCGCGACCGTTTTCACCCAGGAGATCAAGGACGGTCTGGTCGAACCGACCGCGTTCGCCGCCGTCACTGCCGTCATCACGTGCGCGCCCGTCGCGATTCGCCGGCGCGCTCCACTGGCCGCCGTCCTCCTCGCCAGCGGCGGGATCCTGTGGCACATCGCCTTCAACTATCCCGAGGGCACGCTGCCAATGGCGGTCCTGCTCCTCACCTACACGGTCGGCGCGTGGAGCCCGATGAAGCATGCGGTCATCGGGCTCGGCGGCGTGTACGCGACGCTCCTCCTGCTCGCCGTCACCAACGCGCCGGGCCTCGGGACCGTCGATGTCGTCGGCAACCTGGCGTTCTTCACCGGAGCGTGGGCGATCGGAGTCGCGCTACGAGCCCGCCGCGAGACGATCGAGGCGCGCGTCCGCGAAGCCGAGAAGCGCACCGATGTCGAGCGCCAGCGATCCGCTCGCCTGCTCGCCGAGGAGCGGCTGCGGATCGCTCAGGAACTGCACGACGTCGTCGCCCACTCGATGTCGGTGATCGCGGTCCAGGCCGGTGTCGGCGCCCACGTGCTCGCCGACCGGCCCGATCAGGCCCGCGCCGCGCTCGATGCCATCTCCGCCACGTCGCGCGGCACGCTCAACGAGATGCGCCGGCTGCTCGGAGTGTTGCGTGACAGCGACGGCGACCGCGACCACGCGCCGGCGCCCGGCCTCGCCGACGTGCCGCACCTCGTCGACGACGTGCGCAAGGCCGGCGTGCCCGTGACCCTCAACGTCGAGGGCACCAGCGTCTGCGCCAATGGCGGTGTCGAGCTGTCCGCCTATCGGGTCGTGCAGGAGGCGCTCACCAACGTGATCAAGCACGCCGGCCCGACGACCCGCGTCGACG
Organism: Ilumatobacteraceae bacterium; assembly: GCA_963776935.1. Classification (GTDB taxonomy): domain Bacteria; phylum Actinomycetota; class Acidimicrobiia; order Acidimicrobiales; family Ilumatobacteraceae; genus JALOLG01. The sequence goes on from CAVZOP010000012.1 coordinate 176,224, forward strand.
TCAACGTCCAGTACCTGCCGGGCTCGCTGGCGGTCGAGGTCGTCGACGACGGCCGCGGCGCGGCCGCGCTCTCGTCCGTCAACGGCGGTTCGGTCGCCAACGGCGGCGCACCGTCCGGCCACGGGTTGCTCGGCATGCGCGAGCGAGTCGAGCTGTGGGGCGGCGAGCTGACCGTCGGCCCGATCTCCGGCGGTGGTTACCGCGTCAAGGCGCTGCTGCCATACGGTGACACCGAGTGACTATTACTGCGTTCCCCGGCCACAACACCTGCAGCCCGCGTAGTTTCTGGCCGCTCCTCGGCTGGCGCCTCGTCGCTCGCATCGGTGACATGGTTGACCAGTGACTATTCGGGTGGTGGTTGCCGATGACCAAGCGCTCGTGCGCAGCGGCTTCACCATGCTGCTGTCGGGCGAGGACGACATCGAGGTCGTCGGCGAGGCCGGCAACGGCGCCGAAGCCGTGGCGCTGGCCGCCAGCGAGCGGCCCGACGTGATGTTGATGGACGTGCGGATGCCCGTCATGGACGGCCTCGAGGCGACCCGCCGGATCGCCGGCGACGAGTCGCTGGCCGACACCCGGGTCATCATCCTCACGACGTTCGACCTCGACGAGTACGTGCACGAGGCGCTGCGCGCCGGCGCCAGCGGGTTCTTGCTGAAGGACACGCTCCCGGTCGACCTGCTCAACGCCGTACGGGTCGTCGCCGACGGCGATGCGCTGATCTCACCGAAGATCACTCGACGCCTGATCGAGGAGTTCGCGCGCCGCCCCGAGCCGGCCTCCGCGGCGGCGGCCGCGGCGTCGCTCGGGCAGCTCACCGACCGCGACGCGAGGTGCTCGAGCTGATCGCCAAGGGTCAGTCGAACGCCGAGATCGCTGCGGGCCTGTACGTGAGCCACGCCACTGTGAAGACCCATGTCAGCCGCTTGCTGATGAAGCTCGACGCCCGCGACCGAGCCCAACTCGTGATGGTCGCTTACGAGACCGGCGTCGCGTCCCCCGGCGGCACCTGAATCCCGCCGCTCGTGTCACCCCCTTCCGCGTGGGGCGCTGAAGGTAGTGACACAAGCGATCGGGGAACCGGTGTGCGAGCATGCCCGGCGTGCTGGAGACGTGGACGGTGCGGGCGCGCAACTTGGCGGAGCACGCCGACAACCGGATCCACACCGACGCCGGCGCCCGCGCGGCGGGGTTCCCCGGCGCACTCGTCGCCGGAGTGACGACGTACGCCTACCTCACGCACCCGATCGTCGCCGCGTGGGGCCTCGACTGGGTCGCCAACGGCGGTGGCGAGGTGCGCTTCGACGCGCCGGTCTTCGACAACGACGACGTGACGTGCACGCCGGTCGTCGACGGCGACGCCGTTGTCGTCACCGCCCGGTCCGGTGACGAGGACGTGGCGCGGGCGACGCTGCGCGCGAGTGCCAGCGGTGGACCGGTTCCCGCTGTCCACGATGGGACCCCGTTGACGTCGCGGCGAGTGCAGTTGGGCGATCGCTGGGGCGCCGACTACGGCGAGCGGGTCGGCGACGACCTCGACGTGTACCGAAACGAGAGTGTCGTCCATCCCGCGGTGTGGCCGGCGTTGGCGAACCACATCGTCGGTGCCGACCTGGTGCGCGGCCCGTGGATCCACCTGCGCTCCATCGTCCGGCACCACGGGTTGGCACCCGCGACCGCGGTTGCCGACGTGCACGCCGTCGTCGTCGATCGGTTCCAGCGTCGCAGCGGCGAGCGGGCAATCGTCGACGTGCTGATCGAGGTCGAGGGCCGTCCGGTGGCCTCCCTCGAGCACGAGGCGATCATCGCTTTGCCCTGATCAGCGCACGTGCGCGCACCCCCTCGCCATGATCGGCCGTGTCAGAACTACTCGAACATGCGGACCATGGAGGTGGATCATGAAAGTGCTGGTGGCAACGAAGGAGTCCCAGGGTGAGCTGCCCGGCGACTACTCGTGGACGGTCGAGGGCGAGCTGGTGACAGCCGTCGTCTGCGAGTGCAGTTCACCGAAGCGATGTGGCTGCGGCCGTGGGTTTCCGGGGCTGGCGAGCGCGCGAGCCACGACCACGGCGATGATCGTCGACCGTCCCGAGCTCGACCGTGACGAACTGTGGGACGTGCTCTACGACGCGATCGACCGGCAGGGTTGGATGGCGCACCTCGATCCCGACGAGGCCGAGGAGCTCGTCGACGAGCACCTGGCGTGCATCGAGATCGTCTGCGACAGCTACCCGGTCGGCACCATCGTCGGCCGCTGGGGCACCAAGATCTGGTCCCGCTCCATGTCAGCCGCCGCCTGACGGCGCGCCAGTCAATCGGCCCGCGACTCGATCCCTCGGCGTACGGTATGACCGATGGATGAGCCGGATGTATAGGACCTCTTGGCGGCCGATCGCGAACTTGTAGCGGCCTATCGTCGCCAACCGCCTGATTCGGAACCGGTCCGATCTGCGGCTGCACTCGCCGCTCGCACGTCGCTACCCTGGTAGTTCAGGCGTCCCAGCTGGTGCGGGTCGGGGGCATGTGGCTGGCGCCTGTCGGTTCGGGGACGACGCCGAGAACTTGGTGGATGGCGATGCGGTTGTCGTCGAAGCTGTTGATCGAACCCGACATGTACAGCAGCCACACGCGCGCCCGGCCCTGACCGACCAGCTCTACGGCCCGATCCCAGTTGTCCTCCAGGTTGGCCACCCACTGACGCAACGTCTTGGCGTAGTGCTCGCGCAGGCTCTCGACGTCGCGCACCTCGAACCCGGCCCGCTCCATCGAGAGCACCGTGTTGCCGACGTCGAGCAGCTCGCCGTCGGGGAACACGTAGCGGTACACGAAGCCGCGCCGTCGCAGCCGCGACCCGCCGACCGCCGAGATGGCGTGGTTGAGCATCCGCCCGCCGGGGCGGAGCAGCGACCGCAGGATCTCGAAGTAGTCGTCCATCCGTCGTTCGCCGACGTGCTCGGCCATGCCGACCGACGAGATCGCGTCGAACGGACCGTCGGCGATCCGCCGGTAGTCCTGGATCCGGATCTCCACCCGATCGGACACGCCGGCGGCCTCGACCCGTCGCCGCGCCTCGGCTGCCTGCTCGTTGCTGATCGTGACGCCGACGACCGATGCGCCGTGCTCGGTGGCGGCGTGGATCGCCATCGAGCCCCAACCGCACCCCACGTCGAGCAGCCGGGCGCCGGGGCGTTCGTGCAGGCCGAGCTTGCGGCAGATCAACTCGTGCTTGGCCGTCTGGGCGTCCTCGAGCGACCTGTCGGGCTCGACGAACCGGGCGCACGAGTACGTCATCGACGGCCCGAGCACGAGCGCGTAGAACTCGTTGCCGACGTCGTAGTGGTGGCTGACGGCCACCTTGTCGCGCCGCATCGAGTGCCGCCGGCCGCGCGGCACGATCTCCTCCGGTGGCGGAGGCAGCGGCTTGCCGAGGGCGCCGAGCGATCGCAGCGCGGTCACCGCTTTCGGGCCGACGACGAGTCCGGTCTTGATCTCCGCGGTCGTCGGGGCCTCATCGGGTTCGGCCGGAAGCGACGCCTGGAACGCTCGCAGCACCTCCCCGATCGGACCGACCACGTCGAGGTCGCCGGCGATGTAGGCGCGCGCGAACCCGAGCTCCCCGGGAGCCCACATGATTCGTCGCAACGCCTCTGGCGTGTTGAAGATGAGTTGGCCCGGACCATCGGGCGGACCGATCGTGCTGCCGTCCCAGAACACGAGCTGCACGGTCGGTGAACCCTGGAACGCGGCCTCGATCATGGGCGCCGCGAATTCGGCCGCGGTCGGGCCCCCCGCATTCGTACCGGGTCCTTTCGTGATCGTGTCCAACTCGGCCGCCGTCCGAAGCCCGAGCGCTGACTCTCGAACATCTGTGGTCATGACACCTCCGTGACACGGAGATACTGCCCCAATATCGGTGTCATCGGCGACTGGGACCGGCAGAAGCCTCGATTCACGACTGATTCGGACCCCCACCGACCTGGCGATCGATCCATTCGAGGTACCGGCGGGTGCCGGTGATCGCCACCATCGTGACCGCCGGCAGCTCGTACGAGTGGAGCTCGTCCACCACACGGGCGACGTCGGCGAAGCGGTCGGCCCGGGTCTTCACGAGCAGCAGGACCTCGCGGTCGTCGTGGATCGCGCCGTCCCATTCGTAGACGCTTCCGATCGGAATGCTCTGCACGCAGGCCGCCAGCCGGTTCTCGACCAGGCGGTGGCCGATGGTGCTCGCCTCGTCGTCCGACCCACACGTGATCTGGATCTCGCCGTGCTCACTCATCGGCCAATCGTCGCGCGCCGCGGGGCGATCGCTCACTGGCCGGCAGGCGCACGGTGGACGCTGACGGCGTAGTCGCCGCCCGCCGTCCATGGAGCGCCCTCCCAGGTGCTGAAGCGGTCGACGCGTTCGAGCCCGACGGCGCCAGCGGCGTCGTCATACGCGTCGACCCCGAACGCCCGGCCGAGCTGGAACCCGGCGATCAGGTGTCCCCCGGGCACGACGTGGCGGGCCATGTTGGCCACGACGGCCGCCTCGGCGCCCGGCTCGACGAAGATCATCACGTTGCCCGCCATCACGACGACGTCGAACTGGCGACCGACGTCGACCGTCGCCAGGTCGGCCTCGATCCACTCGAGCTCCGGTGCCTTCACCCGGGCCGGGCCGATCATCGCCGGGTCGAGGTCGACGCCCACCACGTCGATCCCGCGTGCCGCCAACTCGATCGCCACCCGACCCGTGCCGCAGCCGGCGTCGAGCACGGAGGCCGGCTCGAATCGGCAGACGAAGTCGGCCTCGCCGTGGATCGACTCGCCTGCCGCGGCGAGGGCGCGCCACGTCGCGTCGTAGTCGTCGCCGGTGGCGAACCCTCCGTCGGACTGCCAACGCGACCCCACAGCGCGAACGTAGTGCGGTGTGACCCGGCCGACATCGAGGTCGGTGCGCGGAACGCTCGAGGATTTGGCATCCTGGAACGGTGACGGACATCTCCAACTCCTTCGAAGGCGACGACCCACTGACGATCATCGGGATCTCCTTCGATGACGTCTTCCGCTCCCAGGAGTTCCTCACGGCGGCGACCCGCATGAGTGCCAATGGCGACTTGCGGCTGAAGGACGCCGTGATCGTGACCAAGAAGGACGATGGCAGCACGGTGGTCCGCGAGACCGTCGACCTGCAGACCGGGCGCACGGCGCTGTCGGGTGCGGTGTGGACCGGGCTGCTCGGGTTGCTCGTCGGTGGACCGGTCGGATGGCTCGCCGGGCTCGGCATCGGCGCCGCGTCGGGCGCGATCACCGCCAAGGTCGTCGACCTCGGCGTGCCCGACGAGTGGGTCGAGTGGTTCCGGGAGGCCGTCGCCCCGGGGACGTTCACCGTCGTCGTGTTGGCCGAGGACGTCGACGTCGAGGCGCTGATCGCCGAGGCGATGCGATTCAAGGGCCATCTGGTGCACGCCAACATGGCGCCCGACGCGATCATCCGCCTCGAGCACACGCTCGGTGACGCGACCCACAATCCGGCTCCACTCCCGGGTGATAACTGGGCTCCACCCGAGCCCGAGTGAGCGTGCGCTCGTCTACGCGGCGCGGATCTCGTAGGCGCAGTGGCGGTCGCCGGCGACCATGTGCTGAGTGCGTTCGACGACGGCGCCGGGCAGGACGGTCCGGATGAACTCGAGCTCGCTCGTGCAGGCCTGCCCGTAGCGTCGGGCGACGGCGGCGATGGCACAGTTGTGCTCGACGATGCGGAAGCGGTTCGACCCGATCGGTTCGGCGGTCGCGATGTAGCCGTCCTCGTCGAGGATCTGGGCGAGCTCGACGACCTTGGCCTTCAACGAGCGCTTGGGTGCGAGGCGTCGCTCGGCGTTGGCGATCCGGACGTCGCGACGGCGGGCGAACAGCCGGTCGACGGTCGTGCGGTCCTCGTCGTCGAGGTACCCGAGCAGCTCGTTCGTGAGCGCGCCATACGCCTTGGGGAACAGTGCGTCGGCGAGCTCGGTGACCGCGTACGACAACTGGGGACGACCGCGCCGGTCGGGGCGGTGCAGCTCCTCGGTGCGCACGAGGCCGTGGTCCGTGAGCGAGGTGAGGTGCTGGCGGGCGCCGCTCACCGTCATGTCGAGCGACGCCGCGATGTCGTCGACGGTGGCGTCGCCGATCCGGCGCACCGCGTACAGGACCGCTCGACGTCCGGCCGGCAGTGGCGGCGGCACCGACACACCGCCGGCCGCCGACCCGCTCGTGGCCGCCGGGCCGGCCGTCGCCTTCATCGCCGTCATCGATCCCCAGCGTAGGGAAGCAGCAGATGGCTGTCGCCGAACTCGTGCCACAGGTAGCCGGCGTCCCAGGCCGCCCGGTAGGCCCGGATGAGTGCGGTGCGCCCGGCGACCGCCTCCAGCATCGCCAGGTGGGTGGCCGCCGGTTCGTGCCAGCCCGACACCAGGCCGTCGACGGCTCGCACGCCCGTCGCCGGTGTGATCACGGCGTCGGTCCACCCGGCCGCCGGATGCAGCGTGCCGTTCGAGTCGGCCGCCGACTCGAGCGCCCGGACGACGGTGGTACCGACGGCGATCACGTGTCCCCCGGACAGCCGCGTGGCGTTGACCGCGGCTGCGGTGGCGGGCGGGACGGCGAAGCGTTCGGCATACGGCAACTCGTGACCTTCGAGCGACGACACGCCGGTGTGGAGGGTGATCGTGGCGATCCCGATGCCGCGGCGGATCAAGCGCGTGGTGAGGTCGGCCGTGAACGGCCGCGCCACGCTCGGCATCTCGGCGCTCCCCGGTTGATCGGCGAACACGGTCTGGTAGCTGCCGATCGGCCAGTCGCGATCGACGTACGAGTAGCGGATCGGCCGGCCGACGGCGACGAGCACGGCCAGCAGGTCGACGTCGTCGTCGATCGTCGCCAGCCACAGCCGCTGCGACCCGGACGCCGGATGGAGCAGCGCCACCGTGGTGCCGTCGACCAATCGGGCGACGGTCGGCCGCGCCGGCAGCTGGAGCGGCGACGTCGCACCTCCCGGCAGTGGCCGGCGTGGCTCGACCATCCACAACCCACCCGGGAGCTGGGTCGATACGTGGACGACGATCCGTGTTCCGTCCGGCAGGGCCGCGTCGACGGCGGCGGGCATCGTGGCCGACGTGTTGACCACGACCAGGTCGCCGGCGGTGAGGTGATCGGCGAGGTCGTGGAACCTGGCGTGGATCGGTTCGTCGTCGCCGCGAGAGACCATCAGCCGCACCGCATCCCGGGCGAGACCGCGTGCCTCGGCCGGCGCTGTCGCGATGTGGGCGTCGTCCAACTCGAAGTCGAGCGGCAGGCGGGACGGCAGTTCGGGGTGGGTGGCGGGACGGATCTGTCCGACCGGAGCAGTGTGGTCGACCGGCTGGATCGTCGCCGCCGTCATGGCGACACCTGCTCGGCCGCGATCTGCTTGGCGACGTAACGGCCGCTCGGTTGCTCGCCATTGATCAGGGACAGCAGCCCCGGAACGCTCGCCTCCGGTTCGGGTCGATCGCCGATGTCCTCGTCGGGGAAGGCCGCCTGATGCATCTCGGTCCGCATGTCGCCGGGATCGACGGTCAGCACCCGCCACTCGGGATGCTCGACGGCCAACACTCGGCCGGCGTGCTCGAGCGCCGCCTTGCTCGCCCCGTACCCGCCCCATGTCGGGTACGCCTCCGCCGCCGCGTCGCTGGTGATGTTGACGATCGTCGCCCCCGGCGTCAGCGAGTCGGCCAGGAGCTGGACGAGGGCGATCGGCGCGACGACGTTCACGTCGAGTGTCCGGCGCAGCACGTCGGGGTCGATGGCGTCGAGCTCCGGCAGCGGGCTCGCTCCGAGCGTGCTGGCGTTGTTGACGACGAGGCGGACCGACCCGAGCAGGCGGGCCGCGGTTGCGAGCTGCAGGCGATGGTCGGGATCGGTGATGTCGCCGGCGATCGCCGCCACCCGTGTCAGGTCGCGGAGCTCGTCGGCGGCGACCGCGAGGCGGTCGGGCCGGCGGGCATCGATGGCGAGGGCCCACCCTTCGGCTGCCAACCGGCGAGCGAGGGCGAGACCGAGACCTTGCGAAGCGCCGGTGATGACTGCGGTGCGTTCCATGATTCTCCTCCGTTCGAGGTGAACTATAGAACCAGTATTATCTGTTTTTATTTCTTGTTCAAACAATCACGAGCGCATTCGATGTCGGCCAGCAAGGCGCTGAGCCCGGCGAGGAGCTCCCCGCTCGTCGGTCGCATCCACCGCACCACCTTCGTGTGAATCGGCGCGTCCGGCACACGCGCCTGGAGTTGAGCGGTGCACTTCACCCAGCCCGTGAGGAGGGCGCGCACATCGTCAGGTGGGTCGTACGAATCGGTGAAACGACCGTCGGTATCGGTCAGCAGCTCGATGCCGTACATGTCGTACACCGTGTTGACATCGCCGGCATCGTCACGGATGACGGCGTCAGCGACAACGGCTTCGAGGGCGACGGTGAGTTGCACGCCGACCGCGACCGGTGCGCCGTGGCGGTCGATGACCCGCCCGCCGATGACGAGTTTGGGACGGGTGACCAGCGGTGTCGTGGTCGTTTTCGGGTTGGTCGTCGTGGGGTTGGTCGTGAACTCGGCCATCGGAGGCCTCCTGGTTCGGGGGATCGTGATACCCACACGAGCCCCACCAACCCCGGCCGGATACGAGCGATTCGTCACTCGCCGCAGACGAGTGCATGTGAGATCAGGGCACTTCGATCTCTGGCACGTCGTCGGGCGACGTCGAAAAGAGTGGGAGCAGCCACGTCTCGGCGAGGTTGGTCAACGTGCCGTCGCGCTGGAAGCCGCGCAGCGCGGCGTCGATCTTCTCGAGGTTGACCGAGCCCTTCGGCAACGCGACCGAGTACTCGCCGCCGGTGACGAACTTGGCGGCGACGCCGAGACGATCGTCGTCGTGCGCCTGGATCAGCGCGCTGGACAGGTCGATCAACGCTGCGTCGACCGTCCCCGACGTGATCGCTTCGGCCGCGGCGACGTCGTCGGCAACGACCTGAACCGGCTCGGTGGGGCGGATCTCCTCGTCGAGGAAGGTCTGCTGGCGGGCGCCCTCGACCACCGTCCATCGCAGCGCCCTGGCGGCGTCGAGGTCGCGCAGCGTCTCACCCGCCATCATCAACACCCCGAAGTCCGATGCGTAGTACGGCAACGAGAAGTCGAGCACTTCCAGGCGCTCCTCGGTGATCTCGATCTGCGCCATGGCCATGTCGGCCCCGGCCAACTCACCGGCGACGAGGTCGGCGAACGGGACGTCGACGATCTTCAGGTCGAGATCGAACTCATCGGCGAACGCCCTGGCGAGTCCCCATTCGTACCCACCGCCGACAATTGTCGCGTCGTCGCCCTCCCAGAAGCCCGGCGCCGGCAGTGTGGTGGCGACGGTGAGGGTGCCGGGGACCGTGGGCGCCACCTCCACGAGCACCTCGTCTTTCGGCGTGCCGCTGCACGCGGTGACGGCCAGCGCAACGACGAGGCACGCCATGAGCACGTGGACCGGCGCGCGACGTGACCGATCACCGGGGGGTGCAACCATTCACGCCAGTGTTCCACCTCGCCGGGGGTGCCGGTGCAGCCAATGGTGTGCGCGCTCAGCGCCGATGGGCGAGGCCGGAAACCTCGGACACGCGCCGCGCCAGCCGGGCCGATCGGGTCGTGACCGGCGAGCCGTTGAGCTCGGCGAGCAGCCGCAACGCCTCGGCGACGACGTCACCGTCGGCCGATCGAGCGAGAACGTCGGCGAGCTCGACCTTCGCGTGCGCCTCCCACAGCGCCGCCCCGTTCTGCGCCGACAGCGCGACCGCCCGATCGAACCGGGCGCGCGCGGCGTCGAGATCGCCGCTGGCCACGTGGGCGAGGCCGGCGAAGTGGGCCGCGAAACCCATCACCACGGTGCCGAGCCCGACCGTGATGGTGCGGTCGCCGAGGTCGTCGAGTCGCGGACGCGCACCACGCGCCGATCGCTGCGTCCTCACGACGTGCCCCGGCTTCGGCGGCGTAGGCGACGAACGGCCAGAACGCGTCGTCGACCGGCACCAGCGGCGCCAGCTCGATCAACGGCTCGCCGTCGCCGTCGGGCTCGCAGAGAGCGAGGATCGCGTGCCACGCACTCGGTCCGCGCTCTTTGGCCCGCAGGCGGACGAGGTCGGCGAGCAGCTCGAGCTCGTCGCGTTCGAACAGCAGCAGCAGTTGCTGGAGCGAGGCCGCGATCTCGGCGTTGAACGTTCGGTAGCGGTCGCCGTCCCGCAGCGTCGCGTCGATGAGCCGCGGGACGTCGTCGAGCTCCCCCCGTGCGAGCGCGTTCGTCGTCCGGCACAGCGACACCCTCACGGCGCCGAACGGCAAGAGCGCTTTCTCGGCGGCCCGTTCCAGCACGGGGAGCAGTTCGTCGACGGCGGTGAGGTTGCCGAGCGTGTACTCGGCGCGCAGCAACCCCTGGATCGCGGCCACCGTCAGCGTCGCGTCGTCGGCGCTGCGGGCGACGTCGTAGGACTTCATCGCCATCTCGTGGACCACCGTGGCATCGGCGCCGTGGACCGCGGCGACGATGCTCCGAGCGGCGAGCCAGACGGCCTCGCTGCGCGGCGACCGCGTCGATTCGTGCGCCAGCTGGGCCGCGTCGAGGAGTCGTTCGGCGGCCGGCGATCCGTCGATGAACGTGACGATCACCGCGGCCGCGCACAGGAGGTCGACCCGCTCGGTCGCGTCGGCGGCGAGCAGCTCCAGCGGCTCGGTCAGCTCGACGAGCGCCGCCGTCTTGTCTTCGGGTACCCCACTGCCGACCCGGACGAGCGCCGCCTGCGCCAGCAGCTGTCCGTCGCCCCTGGCGCGGGCGATCGCCTGGGCCTGGTCGATCAACGCATGCGGATCACCGCCACCGGAGAGTGACAGTGCCTGCGCCTGCGCCAGCAGGGCGAGCGCCAAGGTGCGCTGATCACCGTCGGCGCGTGCCTCGGCGATGGTGGCGTCGATGATCGTGAGCGCCTCCTCGTAGACGCCGATTCGGATCAACGCCACCGCGGCCCGGAGCCGCGAGTCCGTCCGCCCGACCGATCGGCCGTCGCGCTCGCGGACGGTGAGGATCAGATCGGGGTCCTGGCGCAGGATCCTCATCTCGAGCTCCGACAGCGCCGGCGACGGCGCCAGCCCGAGCCGTTCGCGCAGCGTCGTGCGCATCCGAGAGATCGCCTCGAGCGCTTCGGACTGGCGTCCCGCCCGGTACAGCGTGAGCGCCAGCATCTCGGCCCGGCGTTCGCGTGTCGGACACCGATCGAGGGCACTGCGCAGCTCGGACACCAGCGACGCCGGCTCGTGGTCGACGAGTCGCAGCTCGAAGCGCAGATCGACCGCCTGTTCACGGAGCTCGTCGAGGCGCACTCCCACGGTCTCGACCCACGCCAGCGGCTCGACGTCCTCGAACGCTCGCCCTCGCCATTCCGCCAGTGCGTCGTCGAGGGTGCGGACGCGTCCGCGGATCTCGAGCGACCGGTCGCGGCCACGAAGGAGGAGTTGTTCGAATCGCTCGGCGTCCACGCCGACCTCAGGGGCCAGCGTGTAGCCGCTCTGGGCGCGGACGATCGCGTCGTGACCGAGCGCGTTGCGCAGCCGTGTCAGCCCGACGCGGGCCGCGCCCTCGGTGCCGGTGCCGTCGGGCCAGACATCGTCGACGAGCCGGCCGAGCGAGATCGGGACGCGTTCGGCGACGGCCAGTCGAAGCGTGAGGAGCAGCTGGCGTCCGACGATCGGCGTGACCACGTCGTCGGCGACCACATGAGGTCGACCCAACATGCGAACGTCGATCCGCACCGCCATGTCGACCCGATGCTACTGGCGCGTGCGGTCGATGTAACGGCGCCGTAACAGCTGGCGCATAGAACGCAGTCCACAGAGCGGGTCGTCGCGTCATGCGGCGAAAGTCGGAGGAAACCCATTTCATGAAGCGTCTTTTGGTGTGCGCGATCGCGCTCGGAGTGACATTGTCGGCCGGGATTGCCACGGCGGCTCCCGGCGATCCGGATCCTGGCTTCGGCAGCGCCGGCGTCGTGACGGGAGGGCTGCTCGACACGTTCGGTGCACTCGACGTCGACGCGTCGGAGCGGGTCGTCGTGGCGGGCACGACCGGGGGGCAGGCGGCACTCGCCCGCTACACCGCTACTGGCGCGCCCGACACGGGCTTCTCCGACGATGGTCGCGTCGAGCTCGGGCTGACGGGCGTTGGCTTCCGGGTGTTCGACCTGCGGACGCTCGACGACGGCTCGACGGTCGTTGCCTTCTTGTACCGCACCGACCCGATGGACCCGTACAGCTGGCTGTTTGCGGTTGCCAAGGTGTCGGCGACCGGCGGCCTGGTCGGCGGATATGGATCCGGGGGCACGGCGACGTACCCGCTGTTCGGGGTGTTCCTCCATCCCGATGGGGCCATCGCGTCCGACGGCTCGGTCACGTTCACGGCGCAGTTCTCCGGCATCCCGAACAACAGCGGGCATGTCCAGTTCGACGCCAACGGGAACGAGGTCGCGGACGCAACCAACCCTCAGTACGACACTTCGTTGGTGCCGGCCGGCTGCAACGCGATGGGCGGCTACGCGGCGCGCGGCGTTGTTCGCCCGACGACCACCGATGAGATCCATGTCGGGTTGGCGATGCTGTTGTGCCCCGGTGACACGGAACAGAGCCGGGTGGTCCTCACCTCGCAGGCGCTCGTCTCCGGCGCCATCAACTGGTCGGTCATGCTGCCGATCGCGGAGACCGCCGATTTCGACGACACGATCGCCATCGATCTCGTCGGCTCGGACGTCGTCTTCGAATCGCACGTCGGGGCAACCACCCACGTGCACCGCTACACGACGTCCGGCGCTCCGGTCGGGAGTTGGGGGGCGGGCGGGGTGGCCACGCTCGCCGCCGGCTTCGGCGAAGTCGGCGGGTTCACGGCACTGGCCAACGGTCGAGTGGGTGCCGTCAACGCGGGGTCATACGCGTCGCCGTCCGCGACACTGCTCATCGATCGGCTGCTGTCGAACGGTGCCGTCGACTCGACGTTCCCGAGGGTGTCGACGCCGATGGGTGGCGACCTGACCACGACCGACATCGCCGGCGCCGCCGACGGTGGCGTGCTCGTCACCACGCAAGCCGCGTCGGCCAGCGCATTGCGTCGCTACGACGGTGGTCCGGTCGCCGGGTCGGCGCTGGAGTCGCTGACACCTGGACGCTTGATGGACACCCGTGAGGGTCAGTCGACGGTCGACGGACAGTTCGCCGGGATCGGTGTGCGGGCTGCGAACTCGGTGACCGAGTTGCAGGTCGGCGGTCGAGGTGGCGTGCCGGTCGATGCCGACGCGGTGGTGCTCAACGTCACGGTGACGGCGCCCGCCGGGTCGGGCTTCATCACGGTGTACCCGTGCGGCCAGGCGGTGCCCACGACGTCGAACTTGAACTTCGTGGCGGGTGACACGGTTCCCAACGCGGTCGTCGTGAAGATGGGCGTGGGTGGCCAGGTGTGCCTGTTCGCCGCCGAGTCGGCGACGCATCTGATCGCCGATGTCAACGGCTACTTCCCTGCCGGCTCCGGATTCGAGTCGTTGGCGCCGGGCCGCTTGTTGGACTCCCGTGAGGGTCAGTCGACGGTCGACGGTCAGTTCGCGGGCATCGGCGTGCGGGCCGCCAACTCGGTCACCGAGCTCCTCGTCGGGGGTCGGGGTGGCGTGCCCGCCGGCGCCGACGCAGTCGTCCTCAACGTGACCGTCACCGGTGCCGCTGGCAACGGTTTCATCACGGTGTATCCGTGCGGTCAGGCGGTACCGACGACGTCGAACCTGAACTTCGTCACCGGCGACACGGTGCCCAACGCAGTCATCGTCAAGGTCGGCACCGACGGCAAGGTGTGTCTGTTCGCAGCGGAGTCGGCGACGCATCTGATCGCCGATGTGAACGGCTACTTCCCGGCCGGTTCGGGGTTCGAGTCGTTGTCGCCGGGTCGGTTGATGGACTCCCGCGAGGGTCAGTCGACGATCGACGGGCAGTTCGCGGGCATCGGTCTGCGGGCCGCCAACTCGGTGACCGAGCTGCAGGTGGGTGGGCGCGGCGGTGTGCCGGTCGACGCCGACGCGGTGGTGTTGAACGTGACGGTGACGGGTGCAACGGGGTCGGGCTTCATCACGGTGTTCCCGTGCGGGCAGCCGATACCGACGGCATCGAACCTCAACTTCGTGGCGGGTGACACGGTGCCCAACGCGGTCGTGGTGAAGGTCGGCGCCGGTGGGAGGGTGTGTCTGTTCGCGGCGGAGTCGGCGACGCACTTGATCGCCGATGTGAACGGCTACTTCCCGGCCTGAGTCGTGATGTCCCGCTGGCCGTGCCGCTCGGTCAGCGGGGCATCACTGTCTAGGACATCTCCTGCGACATCTCCTCGGACATCACTCCCAGGACATCAGTTCCGGAGACGTCCAGGGGACACGATCGTGGACGCGTCGACGAAGCACTCCTCGCGGTTCGTGCCCTGCCAGACGTCGGGGTCGAGGGTCGCGATCGCATCGGCGGTCTGCGACGCCATCGCCGCCAGGGCGGCCAGCTTCTGGTCGAGGAGTCCGTCGTGCAGGACGTGGTGGATGGCCAGATCGGCGGTCGGGTAGCCGAGCGGCCGCTCGTCGGTCATGTAGATGCCCCACTCCTCGTAGGTCGCGCCGTACGTGGCCACATGTTCATGTGTGATCGTCGCGTAGAGCAGCCGTCCTGGCCGGCCGGCCGACTCCCACGCTGTCGTCGTCCACGCCCCGATCGAGATGTGGTCCGGGTGGAACGTCATCCCGTCGGCACCGAACGTGAGGATCGTGTCGGGCCGGATCTCGTCGATCAGGTCGGTGAGCACCGCGACGCCGACCGCCGGGTCGGTCGTCGCGAGCGTGCCGTCGGCGAACCCGAGGAAGCGATGGTCCTCGATGCCGAGCACCGCCATCGCCGCCTTCGTCTCGTCGAGCCGTACGCGCGCCAGCCGTTCGGGCGGCCAGGTGACGGGGTCGATGTGCCGTGCTCACCGGCGGTGGCCGAGACGCAGACGACCCGTTGTCCAGCTGCTGCGCAGGCCGCCATCAGCCCGCCGGCGAGGTACGTCTCGTCGTCGGGGTGGGCCCACACCGACAACACGGTGCCGAGCGCAGCTGACGCCGAGCGCGTTCAGGCGAGCGGTCTCCAGGATCTCGACGTCGTCGAAATCGACCAGCGGACCCGACGACGCGACCGGACGGTGCCAGCCGTGCCAGCCGAGGCCGGCGCCCAGATAGCCGGCCTGCCCGTGGAGCGAGCCGAGGATCGACGCGGGCCGCCGCACTGGGGTGATGATCTCGTCGTTCTCGGCCATGGTCTCATTGTGCGCACCGCTGGTTGCAGCCCACTTGCAAGCCGGTGACACCGAACTGTCTGCTTCAGATTAAGCGTGACGCCGTCTGAAGCAGACAGAACGGGATTGGGTAGGTTGCGGCTTCGACCGTCGACCCGTGGGGGTGCTCAGCGTGAAGTTCGTGTGGTTCAACCTGCAGCCGTGGCCGCATCTCCCGAAGGACTTCCGCGAGAAGTACCGGTCGGTGTGGGTCGACATCCCCAACTCGTTGTTCGACCCCGTCAAGGGCCACGAGATGTACAACACGTACCTCGACCAGCTCGAGTTCGCCGACTCCGTCGGCTACGACGGGATCGGGTGCAACGAGCACCACCAGAACGGCTACGGCCTGATGCCGAGCCCCAACCTGATCGCCGCCACGCTCGCCCGCCGCACGACGCGATCCGCGATCTGCGTGATCGGCAACTCGATCGCCGGCTACAACCCGCCCAACCGCGTGGCCGAGGAGTTCGCGATGCTCGACTGCATCTCGGGCGGGCGGCTGATCGCCGGGTTCCCGGTCGGCACGCCGATGGACACCAACTTCTGCATGGGCCAGATCCCCGCCCTCACCCGCGACAAGTACGCCGAGGCCCACGACCTGATCATCCAGGCGTGGACCCGCGAGAGCCCGTTCGCGTTCGACGGCAAGTACAACCAGCTGCGCTACGTCAACACCTGGCCGCTTCCGGTCCAGAAACCGCACCCGCCGATCTACATCCCCGGCGGCGGCTCGATCGAGACGTGGGACTTCTGCCTCGACCACGACTACAACTACAGCTACCTCTCGTTCTTCGGGTACAAGGCCGGCAAGGCGCTGCTCGACGGGTTCTGGGAGCGGCGGGCCGAGCGCGGCGACGCCGACGAGAACCCGTACCGGGCGAGCTTCGCCCAGATCGTGTGCGTCGCCGACACCGACGCCGAGGCCGAGAAGCTCTACGCCGAGCACATCCTCTACTTCTTCAACAACTGCCTGCACGTCCACCCCGGCTTCGCCGACCCGCCCGGCTACCGCACGATCAACACGATCAAGGCCAACAAGCTGAGCCAGCTCCGCCAGGAGACGATGGAGATGTTCCAGCGCCTCACCTGGCGGGACGTCGTCGACAACGGGCTGGTGATCGCCGGCAGCCCCGACACCGTCGCCGGGCAGATGGAGGAGCTCGCCAAGACGTTGCGGGTCGGCACCGTGTTCTGCCTCCAGCACATGGGCGACATGACCGACTGGAAGACCCGCTACTCGACCCAGCTGTTCGCCGAGAAGGTGATGCCGCGGCTGAAGGACATCTGGTCGGAGTACGACGGCAGCAAGTGGTGGTGCCAGCCGCTCGACGACCGGCGGGTCAACGACGAGGCCAGCTTCGCCAACGCCCGGCGCTCGCCCGAGTTCCCGGCCGGCTACGTGTCCGATCTCGGGGCTGACCTGCCAGAGGGCGCGATCTGATGGCGGTCGAATCACGCACGGTGACGACCCGGCGGGGGATCGACGCCAAGGTCCACACCCGCGGCGACGGACCACCGCTGGTGTGGTTCCACGGCGCCGGAGGGCTGTTCCCGATCGAGCCGATGCTCGACCTGGTGGCCGAGCAGCACACCGTCCACGCCGCCGAATGGCCGGGCTTCGGTGACGAGCAGACCGAGGGCTACCTCGAGGACATGCTCGACTTCACGTTGCACGGCTGGGACCTCGTCGACACGATGAGGCTCGGCGAGACACCGCACGTCGCCGGTCACTCGATGGGCGGCATGATCGCCGCCGAGATGGCGGCCGTGAACCCGTACGGCATGCGGTCGCTGGTGCTGATCGGCGCCACCGGGCTGTGGCTCGACGAGCAGCCGGTCCCCGACATCTTCTCGATGCTGCCGTTCGAGCTCGCCGAGGTGCTGTTCGCCGACCCGGTGGTCGGCGAGGCGGTCCTCACCGCCGGCCTCGACTTCAGCGACGACGAGGCGCTCACCAACTTCCTGGTGCTCAACTCGCGGCGGCTCGGCACGGCCGGCAAGATCCTGTTCCCGATCCCCAACCGTCGCCTGTCGAAGCGCCTGTACCGGGTCACCACGCCGACGTTGCTGCTGTGGGGCGAGCACGACAAGCTCGTGCCGCCGGTCTACGCCGAGCGGTTCCGGGAGCTGCTCGTGTCGACGTCCGCATACGTCGAGACGGTCGGCGGCGCCGGCCACATGCTCCCCTACGAGCAGCCCGAGCTCGCCGCCCGCGCCATCGTCGCCTTCCTGTCCTGACCGCCCTGTTCTCGTGAAGTTTCGGCGCCGTGGGAACGGCGAAACGTCATGAGATCGGGGTGGGACGGGGGTAGGCGGCGGTGAGCTCGGCGCCGATGCGGGCGAGCTCGTCGCGCAGCTCGGGGGGATCGACGACCTCGAGGCGGGCGCCGAGCCCGGCGATCTCGCCGGCGAGCGATTGGACCGAGTGGCCGCGGATCTCGATCTGCACCCGACCGTCGTCCTCGGCGGCGCCGATGCGGATGCGGGGGCCGAGCACGGTGCGGCACAACCACACCGAGTCGGGCTGGCAGCGGGCGTTGGCACGGACGGGTGTGCGGCGCTGCTCGACCTCGTCGGTCACCATCCGCCACGTCTCCGCCAGGTCGAACCCGTCTGGCCGTTCGACCGGCTCACCGGTGGGCTCGACCGACGTCATCCGGTCGACGCGGAACGTGCGCTGGCCGGCGTCGGTGCCGGCCACGAGATACCAGACCGTCCCCTTGGTGGCGAGCCCCAGCGGGTGGACGGTGCGGGTGGTCGTCGAACGGTCGCGGGCGACGTAGCCGAGCACGACCTGCTCGCCGGCGATGACCGCTTGCTGGATCGCGTCGAGGTGCTCTGGCGGCGGCCGCTCGTAGGCCGGCCCGTCCCACCCCGTCGGATCGATGTGGATCGCGCCGGATGCCGCCTCGGCGTCGGCCCGGAAGCTCTCCGGCAGGGCGCGCACGAGTTTGCGCAGGGCGGCCTTGACGCCCGGTGTCGCCGATGCCGGCCCGGCCACCATGAACAGCGCCCGCGCCTCGGCCGAGGTGAGGCCGCTGAGGTCGGTCCGGCCGCCGCCCGCCAGCCGCCAGCCGCCGTTGCGGCCCTGCATCGAGTACACGGGCAGGCCGGCGACGCCGAGCACGTCGAGGTCGCGGCGAGCGGTGCGCTCGGACACCTCCAGCTCGGCGGCCACCTCGGCGGCCGTCACCTGCCCGCGCTGTTGGAGCAGGAGGAGGATGGCGACGAGCCGGTCCGCGCGCACGTTTGAACTGTGGCACACAAACCGTCCACTCAGTGACCGGTTTCGGCAGACCAGGCGCAATGTCCCGGCGACTGGTCCCGAGCCGGCCGCGAAAGAATCTCGGGAGAAATTCGCGAATTTTCGCGAGGTCGGTATCTCGCCGGCCTCTGGACCATCACATACAGCGACACGAGGAGACACCCCGGAGCGGGAGGGCCTCCTCGAAGCCGAGATGCGATCGGGGATCGACGGGAGGAAAGCAAACAGGCAAGACGGACCAGGGCGGAACTGGTCCGAGCGGGACGGTCAAGACGGTCCAGGGGCGCAACTGGACCCGACGGCCGACATTGAAACGGGCCAGGGCGGAACTGGACCGGACGGGAAAATCATTCAACACCGGGCCATGGCGGGCTATGGACCGGACAATCAAATCCGGGTCACGGCGGGCGATGCTCCGGACGAGATGGTGGGAACCGGGTCAGGGCGGTACTTGACCCAAACGGGAAATCGGCGACGGAGGGACAACCGGAACCGAGGGAACACCGATGATGGGGCTGATCGACAGCGTGGTCGACAGCCCCATCGGTGTTTTTCGGGTTCGAGTGAGGCCTACTCGTCGCCCCACCGGCGCAGCAGCGCCTCGGCGCCGGCGAAGTCGCTCATCACGTCGGCGACGCTGCGCTCGTCCGTCACGAGTCCGGCCGCCTGTCCGGCCCACACGGAGAACTGGTCGAAGTCGTCGCGATCGGCGGCGGCCTGGAGATCGGCGCGCATCGACGTCGTGGAGGCGAGCTCGTCCTCCCGGCCGTGCCAGGTCTCGGTGAACGTGTTGCGAACCACCCGTCCTCCGTACTGCGAGGGCCACGGCTGCTGCATCGCGATGTCGTACACGTGGGTGTAGATCGTGCTGTCCAAGTCGGCGGCCAGGACCTTGGAGCGCCGTGCCGGCGACCACGCGTTCTCCGGGCATGCCAAGAACGCGGTGCCCACCCACGCCCCGGCGGCGCCGGCGGCGAGCACCGCGGCCAGTCCTCGCGCGGTGGCGATACCTCCGGCCGCGAGGACCGGGCGGTCGACGCGGTCGAGCACGGCTTCGAGCAGCGGCAGGGTGGCGACCGCATCGCGACCGTGGCCGCCGCCCTCACTGCCGCGGGCGACGATGACGTCGACGCCGGCGTCAACCGCCCGGTCGGCCTCGTCGACGGTGCCGATCTGGGTGGCAACGGTGATCCCTGCGGCACGCAGCGGCGCGACCAGGGGTCCGTAGTCGCCGTAGCTCAGCGACACGAACGGCGGTCGTAGCTCGGTGACGACGTCGAGCAGATCCGGGCGATCCTTCGCCAACCATGCCAGCAGCCCGATGCCGTACGACGTGCCGGCCGCGGTCGTCGCTGCCACCTCGTCGCGCACGTCATCTGGTGACTGGCTCGAGATCCCGATCATGCCGAGCCCGCCGGCGCGGCAAACGGCGGCGGCGAACGGCCCGTTCGCGGCGCCGCTCATGGGTGCCACGACGATCGGGATCGTGAGCCCGAATCGCTCGGTCAGCCACGTCGCGATCACCGGCGGCAGTCTGTCACGACGCGTTCGTGGGCGCCCGGCCGACACGGAGGCGCCGCACGTCGAGGCGCTCGCCGGTGTGCTCGTCGATCACGACCGGCTGCACGACGGCGCCCGTCTCGCGGTCCTTGAGCACGACGGGAGGTCCGTCGCCCTGTGGCCATTGCCAGTCGGTTCCCCAGCGCCACATCGCGGCGAGCACGTCCCAGAACGCGCGGCCCTTGTCGGTGAGGCGGTACTCGTGGCGGACGGGATGGTCCTGGTAGGCGACGCGCTGCAACATCCCCTCGTCGCAGAGCCGGTTGAGGCGCGTCGTCAGCACCGCCCGGGGTGCGTCGAGTGCCGACTGGAACTCCTCGAACCGGCGCCGGCCGAAGAACGCCTCGCGCATCACGAGCGGCGTCCACCAGTCGCCCATCAAGTCGGTGGTGCGGGCGATCGGGCACGACGCGTCGTCGAAGCGGGTGCGTCGCACGGTCAGTCCGCCGCCGCGCCGGCGGTGACCGGCACCCGTTCGACGCGGGCGCGCACGTGCTTGTGGTGGGGCGTGCCGGCGAACCAGTCGCGATCGTCGGTCGACGTGAGCTCGTTGGGCGCCACGCCGACGGCGTCGCTCGACCCGCCCGGTCCGAGCCCGAACCCGTTCGGCAGCGTCACGTGGCCGGCCATCAGCGTGTCGGTGACCTCGACCACGGCGACCGCCGAGCCGCGCCGTGTCGTGACCCGTGCCCGGTCGCCGTCGGCGAGCCCGAGCGACGTGGCGTCCTCGACCGACACCCGGAGCGCGCCCTGCTGGTCCTTCTTGCGCCAGGCCGGGTCGCGCTGGATCGTGTTGGCGGTCGACGAGCGCCGCTCGCCGGCGGCGAGCACGAACGGGAACTCGGCGTGGGGCGGGATCACCGCCGTCTCGTTGGCCAGGCCGTCGAGCTCGTCGAGCAGTTCCGGGATCGCCAGCGACACCTTCTTGTCGGCGGTCTCGAGGCGGCGCATCGTCTCGTCGTACTCGTCGACGCTGAACGTCAGCCCCGACGGGCTGGCGAGGATCGCGTCGAACAGCGCCTCGCCGAGCTCCAGCCCCTCGCCTTCGATGCCGGCCCGGCGGATCGAGTCGCCGAACGCCAGCGCGCACCGGTGGGCGAGCCCCAGATCGCGGCCGCACCCGGCGGCCGGCACGCCGTCGGGCGTCGTCAGTGTCGGGCCGAGCGCCTCGTACATCAGCACGCCCGCCATCCGCCCGAGCTCGGGTCGGGCGCCGACGAGCGCGAAGAACGCGTCGGCGAAGGCGGCTCGACTGACGTCGGCGGCGGCCCGCAGCGGCTCGACGACCGCGTCGTCGTACACGCCGAGCGCACGGCACAGCCGGGCGTGGATCTCGCACTCGGGCAGCGTGCCCGGCGCCGGATCGAACAGCGGCCGGCGCAGGTGGAACACGTTGCGCGGGAACTCGAGGTTGAAGAACGTGCACTCCCACTTCTCGTACTGCGACGCGGCGGGCAGCACGTAGTCGGCCTCGCGGGCGGTCTCGGTGAGCGCCACGTCGATGACGACGACGAGGTCGAGGGCGCCGCATCGCCTCGCGCATCCGGTGGCTGTCGGCGATCGAGTGCACCGGGTTGCCCGACTCGACGAGCAGCGCCCGGAAGCGGTCGGGATGGTCGGACAGGATCTCGTCGGGGATCACGTTGCACGGCACGAGCCCGGTCACCAGCCGGTGACCGGTGACCGGCGTGACCTTGCCGCGGCTGTCGGCGCCGCCGCCGAGCAGGGCGACGAAGTGCGAGTGGATGTTGACGCCACCCGGCACGCCGAGGTTGCCGGTGAGGAGCACGAGCAGCTTCTCGAGGTAGCTGTTGAGCGTCGAGTGCGGCGCCATCTGGATCCCGAGGTCCTCGAGCACCGACACGCCGCCGGTGGCGTTGCCGATCGCGTGCGCGGCACGGCGCACGTCGGCCTCGTCGACGCCGGCCTTGGCGCACGACTCGGCGATGTCGACCGCGCGCAGGTGGGCGACGAGCTCGTCGAGCCCGTTGGCGTGCTCGGCGAGCCAGGCGTCGGCGAGCAGCGCCGTCCTGCACGAGGATCGCCAGCATCGCGGCGAGGAGATGGGCGTCGCCGCCGGGGAGCGGGCGCAGGTGGATGTCGGCGAGGTCGGCGGACTCGGTGCGCCGCGGGTCGACGACGATCAGCGTGCGGGCGGGGTCGTTGGCGAAGTCCTTGAGGATCCGGCGGGCCTGCTGGATGCCGTGCGACTGCCACGGGTTCTTGCCCCAGAACACGCCGACCTCGGCGTGCTCGAAGTCGGGCGCGGTGTGGCAGCGCGACCGGCCGAACAGCTGGCCGTCGACCCAGAACTCACCGGTCTTCTCCTGGGCGAGGGCGTTCGACGTGTACCGGATGCCGAGCGCCGAGCGGGTCGCCCCGCCGTACCCGCCGCCGAGGTGGTTGCCCTGCCCGCCACCGCCGTAGAACAGGATCTTGTCGCCGCCGTGCTCGGCGATGACGTCCTGGAAGCGCTGGGCGACCTCGGCGATCGCGGTGTCCCAGTCGATCGCCTCGAACGTGCCGTCGGGACGGCGCCGCAGCGGCGTCGTGAGCCGGTGCGGGCTGTTCTGGTAGTGGTCGATGCGGAGGCCCTTCTCGCAGGTGTAGCCCTCCGACGCGGGATGGGCCTTGTCGCCGCGCACCCGCGTGATCGTCGGCCCGTCGATGCGGACCTCGAGCCCGCAGTTCACCGAGCACAGGATGCATGCGGTCTGGTGCCAGGCCCCGACAGCGTCGCCGTTCGCAGCGTCATTGCTCATCCGTGAATCCCTTTCGATACAGACCTCAGTTCAACAAGCGAACTTAGTCGGTCGCGGCGATCTTGTCGATGGCTGTGTCGATGGGCTGTGTCGATCGCCTTGACGATCCGCAGAAGAAGAGGCAATCCGAACCGCACCTGGTGACGAACAGGTGCGTGAGTGGGCGATCCGATCCGCTCGGGGCCGCCGTCCGAGAGGAGACCACCTTGTCAACCTGGTCACGCCGCGATCTGTTCCGCGTCACCGCCGGGGCTGCCGCAGTCGCAGTTCCGATGGGCGTCCTGAGTCGCGAGGCAGCCGCTGCCACATCATCTTCTGGCACATCGGCCGGCGCAACCGCCGGCACTTCGGCCGGCGCCGCCAACGCCAACGCCACCGCCGATCGTCTCGACGACGCGTTCGACGTCGGGCACGAGCCGGTCATGTTCTGCGTCCACGACGCCAAGCGCGGCGAGGTCTCGATCCTCCACGGCACCAACGAGGTCGTCGTGAAGGACCCGCAACTCGTCCGCCGCGTCCTCAGTGCCGCCGCCCGGCAGAACCTGTGAGGGGGAGCGATGTCATCACACCGTGAAGCTCCCGAGATCTCCAAGGATCCTGTCGCCGACAGCACCGACACCTACACGTTCGTCAGCCCCGACCGGCCCGACACCGTCACGATCATCACCAACTACATCCCGCTCGAGGATCCGGCGGGCGGCCCCAACTTCTTCGAGTTCGGCGACGACGTGCTGTATCGCATCAACATCGACAACGACGGCGACGGCAAGGCCGACATCACCTACGACTTCAACTTCAAGACGATCGTCAACAACCCCGACTCGTTCCTCTACAACGTCGGCCCGATCGGCTCGCTCGACGACCCCAACTTCAACCGCCGGCAGTTCTTCACCGTCACCGAGGATCGCAAGGGCAAGAAGGCGAAGACGCTCGGCAAGGACCTGGCGTCGCCGCCGTGCAACATCGGCCTGCGGTCGACCCCCGCGTACTCCGCCCTGGCGAACTCGGCGATCTACACGGTCGACGGAGACATCAAGGTGTTCGCCGGACAGCGGCTCGACGGGTTCTACGTCGACCTCGGGTCGATCTTCGACCTGGCGGCGCTGCGCCCGTTCCAGCACCTCCACCTGATCCCGACCCCGGCGGCTCCCGGCATCGACGCGCTGCGTGCGTTCAACGTGCACACGATCGCGATCCAGGTCCCGATCAGCCGGCTGACCCGCAAGGGCAACGTGCCGACCGATCCGTTGGGTCCCGACACCGTGCTCGGTGTGTGGGCGTCGGCGTACCGCCAGAAGGGCCGCTACCGCGACGAGAACCACAGCTGGTCGTCGGGCCCGTACCAGCAGGTGTCGCGGCTCGGCATGCCGCTGTTCAACGAGGTCATCGTGCCGATGGGCCGCAAGGACCGTTGGAACGCGTTGCCGCCGCACCGCGATTCGGAGTTCGCCCAGTACGTCGCCCGGCCCGAGCTGGGCAAGCTGCTGCCGGTGCTGTATCCGGGCGTGTTCCCGAACCTGGCGACACTCACCGAAGTCGACCGGGCCGACCTGCTGGCGATCCTGCTGACCGGCATCCCGGCCGGCCCGATCCCTGGGTTCCAGAACTTCACGGGTCCGACGCAGGCCGACATGCTGCGCCTCAACGTGGCGATCCCGCCGACCGCGCCGGACATGGTGAGCCTCAACGGGATCCTCGGCGGCGACCTCGCCGGCTTCCCGAACGGGCGGCGGGTGTTCGACAACATCGTCACCGTCGAGCTGCAGGCGATTGCCGGGGCGACCTACCCGCTCGTCAACAAGGACTACGTGCCCGACGGCGCGGCGTCGTTGATCAACGACGGCGTGTTCCCGCCCGGCAACGTCAGCTTCCTCGACGTGTTCCCGTACCTCGACCACCCGGTCAGTGGCTACGACGTCCAGCCGTTGTCGGTGTGAGGAGTCGGTGATGCACACCCACGCCGACGGCACCCGTCACCACGACCATGACCATCACGACCATGACGATCACGAACATGGTCACGACGGTGCACGACGGTCACGCACCGGTGGTTCACAGCCCAAACAGGAACAGCACGGTGAACCACACGGTGCGGGGTGGTCCGCCGGTGCTCGACATCGGCGGCGACATCGGGGCGATGGTGGTGCTGATGGACGCCGCAACCGCGGGGACCGAGCTCCACCTGCGGTCCGAGCACGAGCCGCCGATCGCCGTGCACACGGGCGTGTGGGCGCGGCCCAACGGCCCGGTCACGATCACCGCCGCCGTCTTCCCCGAGTTGGTGGCGGGCCGGTACTGGGTGCTCGACGGCGATGGCAATGACGTGCGTCCGGTCGTGATCGGGGGTGGCGAGCTCACCGAGATCGACCTGCGTGGGCCGGTCACCGTGTTCAGCAGGGACACTGACACGGTGGCCGGCTGTGTCTGATCGGGCCGGCTCACGACACTTCGGAGCGGCGCACGTTTGGTCGCCGGCCCGACCTGTGGTCGAGACGGTGGCGGACACAGCGCTGATCGGCTGATCGGCTGATCGGTGGTTGGCGACCCGGGGTGGGTGAATCCTTGCGGCCCCCACCCGCCCCGGGTCCCGCTGTGCCGCGTTCGTGCGCGGCCGCGGCGGTACGGTCGACGACGGTGAGCCGGATCTCGGGAACACGAAGCTTCGGCGCGGCTGTCGTGGCGTTGGCGGCGATCGCGTTCGTCAGCGGGTGCGACGACGATGACGGGCTCTCGATCGACGACGCAGCAGTGGTCGACGACAGCGCGATCGCGGCGACAGGTCTGTTCGGCACTGCCGACGTCTCGTTCAACGGCGTGACCTACTCGCTGAGTGGCGTGACGTGCAGCACCGAAGGTGGCGTCACCGTGTCGCCGATCGTCGCCGACACGTTCACGTTGACGATCGGTGGCAGCGCCGGCGCCTGGGACGTGCGGCTCACCGAGCCCGGGCCGCCGGAGGTGGTGTGGACGGCCGTCGAGCCGAACGTCGACGTCGACGGCGACGCCGTTGCCGGCAGTGCCCAGATGGCGCGCGCCGACGACCCGACGGCCACCGCCGCCCTCGCCTTCGTCGTCGACTGCTGACGCCTTCAGCTTGCCGACAGCCGGGAAAGCGCACACTGGGCCACGTGCCCGAGCACGATTCCCGACCCTGATCGAGGAGGACAGATGAAGCGCAGAACGATGATCGCCGCCGGAGCCGTGGTGGTGGTCGGTCTCGGCATCGCCGCGACCGGCGTCACGATGGCCACCGCCGGAAACGACGACACCGACACGCCGATCAGCGGCGACGCCCTGCAGCGCGCCACTGCCCGCGGCGCTCGCTCACACCGGCGAAGGCCGCGTGACCGGGACCGAGGTCGGCGACGAGGAGAGCCTGTACGAGGTCGAGGTGACGCTCGACGACGGCAGCCAGGTCGACGTGCAGCTCGACGAGCAGTTCAAGGTCGTCGGCTCGGAAGCGGACGACGACAGCGGTGCCGACGACAGCGGCGACGACGACTGATCCCCCACGTGAGCGCCGCCCGATCCCCCGCCCTCGCCGCGATCGTGGCGGCGCTCGTGCTCGTCGCATGCGGCTCCGATCCCGCCGAGCCGGCGGCAACCGAGACGATCATCGACACGACGGCCGAGACGACGGCTGCAGATGAGTTGGCGCAACCGGTGATCGACCCTGGCGACGGCGGTGAGTACGCGCCGGAGATCGACCCGGCCGAGTTCAGCGACGTCGTCGACAACCCGTTCATGCCGCTGCTGCCGGGGGCCCGGTGGGTGTACGAGGAGCACAGCCCTGATGGTGAGGTCGGCGAGGTCGTCGTCGAGGTGCTCGACGAGCGACGTACGGTGATGGGCGTGTCGACGATCGTCGTCCACGACGTGGCGTCGGTCGATGGCGAGGTCGTCGAGGACACGTACGACTGGTTCGCCCAGGACTCGGCCGGCAACGTGTGGTACTTCGGTGAGGACACGACGGCCTACGACGACGCCGGAACCGCGACGCGGGAAGGAGCGTGGGAGGCCGGCGTCGGCGGCGCCCTTCCGGGCGTCGTGATGGCGGGCGAGCCGGCGGTCACCGGCACGGGCTACCGCCAGGAGTTCCTGCCGAGCGTGGCCGAGGACATGGGGGAGATCATCGCCGTGTCCGGCTCGGCGAGCACGCCGTTCGGCGACTTCGACGACGTGATCGTGACCCGTGACTGGACCCCGCTCGAGCCCGAAGTCGTCGAGGAGAAGACGTACGCACGTGGCGTCGGCCTCGTCGCCGAGACGAAGAACGACGGCGAGACCGTCGTGCTCGTCGACTTCACCGCCGGGCCCTGACCCGGCACCAGCGACGCGAGGTCTGGCGTCGGCACGTTCACTCCCGCGCTGCGGTCAGACCTCGCTCGCGCAGCCGTCGGTGCTGCCGTCCCAGAGGGCGGAGAACTCGACGTCGATCGCCAGGCGGAGCAGGCCCGGTTCGACGCCGGTGATGTCGACGAAGCCGTCGGCGCTCTCGGCGAGGCAGCCGGCGTTGCCGGTGAGCTTCCAGTGCGGGCTGGCCCGCACGGCGACGTGGAGCGTGCCCGGCACGTCGACCCGGATCACGAGGTCGTCGACGCCGTACTCGAGGAGCGTGCCGGGGCCGGCGACGATCGGTTGCGGGTCGACCACCTCGTACACCGTCCAATCGGTGAGCCTGCGATCGAGCTCGAGGTACGGGAGCCCGCCGGCGATCAGCGCCGCCTCGTCGATGCCGGCGTCGTCGAGCTCGCTGTGCGGGACCGCGACGTACGACACCGCCTCGCGGAGGAGCCACTCGCGATAGGTGGCGGCGTCGAGCGTCCCGTCGTAGAACAGCGGGTTGTACTCCATGTCGAGCTGGCGCCACCAGCCGCGGGCGATCGGGATCTCGGGCGCCACCTCGGCGACCTCCCAGTGGCGCAGCGTCGGGACGATCTCGACCCGTACCGCCCCGTTGTCGGCGTACAGGTCGTCGAGCACGTCGACGAGCGGCGCGTAGTACTCGGCGGTCCGGGTGGGGTCGGTGGGTGCGTCGACGACGGCGTCGATCGACGGGCTCCACTGCCAGTGCAGCAGGGGGATGGCGCAGAGCACCAACAGCTTGCGTCGATCGACCGGCATGACGGCGGCGAGGATCGGCCCGGCGAAGAACATCGTCAGGCGGTTGATGTTCCCGCCCATCGGTGTCTGCAGCGTCATCGTGGCGACGGCGGCGGCGATGTGCAGCACCGCCGCGATGCGGATCGCGCGGTGCTGCTTCGGCACCAGCGCGATCAGCAGCAGCGAGATGCCGACGCCGATGACGAACGACTTGGCGTGGTAGGGGAACCATCCGCCGGACGGGAACAGCCGCATCAACACGAGGTACGGCCCGAAGCAGGCGACCGCCAGCCCGACGCCGCGCCACAGCCGGCCGGGGACGTCGTCGAGCGTCCACGCCGCCATCGCCAGGGCGAGGAAGGCGCCGGCGACCGGGCTGCCGAGCATCGTGGCCGCCGTCAGCCCGAGGGCGAGCACGTAGTGGCCGCGCCGCAGCGCCAGCAGGGCGCACAGCCCGAGGGCGAGGCCGAGGGCGAACGGGAGCCGCCCGATCAGCAGGTTGACGAGCGTGCCGATGCCGAACCACCACGACGCGATCCGCCGCCCGGGCAGCCCGACCAGCAGCTGGTCGAACGCCCAGCTCGCCACGAGGGCGCTGACGATGCCGGTGATCCCGATGCCGATGACGGCCGCGACGGGCGCCAGGAGCACCCCGTAGCCGGCCACGTGGTGGCCCGAGAACCACTGCAGGTTGAACACCTCGCCGAGGTGCTCGGCGAACACGGTGTGGTACACCTGGGCCGGGTAGTCGTTGCCCTCGAACGGTCCGGCGACGATCACCGCAGCGAGCACGCCGACGACCCACCAAACGGGGATCTGGGAGAGCTCGAAACGCCCGTGGCGAGGCGTGATCTGCATGTCGTGTCCGATGGTCGAGTGGTGACGGGTGGATGTGCTGCTGTCTGACACCCGTCCGGCCTGTCGAACTGCAGTGATGTCGACGGTACCCCGGTCGGGCGACGATGTAAACGCGCCGGGTCGAGTTGGCGGGACCGTGATTTTCCCGATCCGCGATCTGCCGGCCCACAGGATCTCGTGGACGTGTCCCGTCTCGACCCCTGCGTTTCTCGTCACCGCCGGCGACGGATGGCGCCGGAATCGCGCCTCGGATCGGGGGGCTAGTGTCGGTCCCGTCGCGTTGGGGCGATCGGGCGGGTCATGACTGCACGAATGATCGGGCGTTCATGTTCACGACGACGAGGGCACAACCGACTCGGACCGTTTCCCGTCCTGTGGTCGCGGGAACAGCTGCTGTCGCGGCGACGTCCCTCGTCGTAGCCGTCATCGCTGTCCGGCTGGCGCCGATGTCGTTCGCCGTCGTCGCCGCTCTCGTCCCGCTCGCGATGGCTGCGCATGTCGACGCCGTCGAACGCCGACTGCCGAACTGCCTGGTGCTGTTCTCGGCGGTCCCGGTGTCGATCGTGTGCGTTCTCGATCCGTTCGTCGATCGGATCTCCGCCCTCGGAGGCGTCGCGTCCGGCGTGTTGTTGCTCGCCGGTCCGCTGCTGGCGCTGCACGTGATCGCGCCGGCGTCGATGGGCTTCGGTGACGTCAAGGCGGCGACCGCCCTCGGCGCCACGGTCGGGCTGGTGCGCCCGGAGCTGGCGTTGTGGACGCTGTGCCTGGCGGCGGCGATCAGCGCCGGATGGGCCCTCGCACGTCGGGCGCGCGACGTCGCGCTCGGACCGGGGTTGGTGATCGCCGTCACGGTCGTGCTCTTCGTCAGCGCCTGCGCCGGGATCGAGGTGACGGCGTGGCGCTGACCGAGCCGAGAGTGGCCACTCCGGGACTCGCCGACGACCCACCGCCGCGAGGCTTCCGCCCGGCGTCGCGCCGCCGCGCTCGGATCGCAGGTGGGGTGGCGTTGGTCGCCGTGGCGATCGGCGGCAACGTGCTCATCTATTCGAGTCTCGACGACCGTGAACCAGTCCTTCAGTTGGTTCGCGATGTGCCGGCGGGCGAGCAGCTGACCGGCGACGACGTCCGGCCGATCGACGTCGACGCCGACGACACGCTGCGCGCCGTCCCGGCCGACCGGCTGTCGACGATCGTCGGCCAGTACGCCAAGGTGCGCCTCGTCGCCGGCTCGCTCGTCGTCACCGAGTCGCTGCAAGGCTCGCCACTCGTCAGCGGTGGTGCGGCGGTCGTCGCCATCCAAGTCCCCGACGGGGCGCTGCCGATCGGGCTACGCGAGCGTTCGCCGGTCCAGCTCGTCGTGCCGGGTGCCGGCGACGGCACGACGGCTGCCCCTCCGACCATCGTGAGCGGGCGTGTCGTCGGCCTGCCCACCGCGCCGACGACGGCCACCGGCTCGCTGTCGCTGTCGGTGGAGGTGCCCGCCCAACTGGCGGCGACGGTGGTTGCCAGTGACGACGTCCGGGTGGTGCTCGTCCAACCGAGCCCCGACGCGGCCTACGCCGACACCGACGCCGGCGACTCCGGGACCGAGGGGCCGTGAGCCTCGTCGCGATCGCCGGCGACGACGCCACCACGACGACCCTTGCGCTCGCCGCGGCCTGGCCGGTGAGCGACGACGTGCTCGTGGTCGAAGCGGACCCACGCGGCGGGTCACTCGCCGCGTGGCTCGACATCCCGGTCGGTCCGTCGCTGTCGGCAGTCGTCACTCGGGCGAGCCCCGGCGAGTGGGCAGTGATCGATCGGCTGAGCCGGCTGACGCCGTCGGGTCTGCGTGTGATCCCGGCTCCCGTCCGCGCCGTCGAGGCGACGCGGGCTGTCGCCGAGGCGGCCGACGTGATCTTCCCGACGCTCGCGCCACTCGTCTCGCCCGTTGTGCTGGCCGACGCCGGGCCGTTCGGCGGAGCCGCCGGTCCGCCGGCAGTCGTCACCCAGTCGACGCTTGCGGTCGTCGTCCACAATCAAGCGCAACAGTCGGCACGCGCCGCCGGTGTTCGGCTCGAACGGCTGGCGGAGTGCTTCGAGCAGCTCACCGCGTGTGCCGTCGAGGCCGTGCTCGCCGTCATCGGACGCGCACCGTTCGACGCCGACGAGATCGCCGACTTCGTCGGGGCGGGTGCGATCGCGACCCCGCCGGTGTTCGCGCTCGCTGATGATCCGCTCGCAGCGGCCGTGCTCGCCGGCCGCAGCGGCGTCTCGCGACGACGGCTCCTCCGGCTCCCGCTGTTGCGGAGCTCGGCAGCACTCGCCGCGTTCTTGTCGAATCGCCTCACCGAGGTCGCCGCCATCGATCGTTGGAGGGTCGAACGATGACCGTCGCCGAGCGCTGGCTGGTCGCCGACACGGCCGATCTCGTAGCCCCGCTGATCGAACGTGTGGCCAGCCGGCTCGTCGAGGCCATCGAGCTCGACGAATCGGCGCGGGCCGACCGCGTCGACCGTGGCGCGTCGTCGCTGGCGGCGGACGCGCGTCGCCAGCAACTGCTCGTCGGCGCCTGGCTCAGCGAGGAGCTGGCGACGATCAACCAGATCCGGCTCGCCGGCGGTGAGCGTCCGCTCGATCCGACGAGCGATCGGGCGGTCCGAGCTCGGGTGGTGGCCGAGCTCACAGGGGCCGGGCCACTCGAACCGTTCATCAACGACGCCGCCGTCGAGGAGATCGACGTCAACTCGCACGAGTCGACCTGGATCACGTTCGTCGACGGACGCAAGCTCGACGTCGGTGCGCTCTGGACGTCGGCGGTCGAACTGACCGCCTACCAGAAGCGGCTCGCCAGGCGAATGACCCGCACCGGCGAGGGTCGCCTCGACACGTCGTCGCCGATGTCGACGTTCCAGGCAGCCGACGGTTCGCGCGTCGTGATGGTGCTCGGCGGCGCGAGCGAGCACGGCATCTCGACCCAGCCGCGGATCGCGATCCGCCGCTTCGTGATCCGCCGTGTCGGGTTGCGCGGGCTGGCGGCGCTCGGCATGTTCCCCGAGGCGCTCGTGCCACGCCTGTCGGGCCTGGTGCGCTGCGGGTTCACGATCCTCGTGTCGGGCCCGCCAGGCGCTGGGAAGACGACGTTGCTGACCGAGTTGCTGGGGGAGGTGTCGCCGCGCGAGCGGATCATCACCGTCGAGAAGAACCTCCTCGAACTGCACCTCGAGGACGACCCCCGCCATCCCGACGCGCCGGCGTTGTTCACCCGCCATGCCAACGCCGAGGGGGAGGGCGAGATCACGACCCGACAACTCGTCGAGCTCACGCGCCGGCTCAACCCCGACCGCGTCGTCGTGGGCGAGCTCGTGGAGGACGAGGCGCTCGACATGCTCGACGTCGCGTCGATGTGCAAGCGCGGGTCGTTGGCGACGATCCATGCTCACGCGGCCGACATCGTGCTGCACCGCCTCGCCTACTACGTGTCGAAGTCGGACACCCGATTGCCGGAGTTCGCGGTGTGGAGCCTGATCGCCCAGACCGTCGACTTCGTCGTCCACATCGACCTGGTTCGCAACGAGATGAGCGACGAGGCTCCAGTCCGCCGGATCACGTCGATCGTCGAGGTGGGAGGTCTCGGCGAGGCCGGCGGGGTGTCGACCACCGAGGTGTGGGGCATCGGTCGAGACGGCGAGCTCGAACAGTTCGCACCCCTCTCGTCCCGCCACCAGCAGCGCCTGCGTCTCGCCGGTTTCGACACGTCACTGTTCGCCAGCATCGGGAGCTGGTGACGTGGCGATCGCGGTGCTGGTGATCTCGACGGCGCTGGCCGCGCTCGGCGTGCTCATCGTGGTCGCGCCGACCTTCGCCGTTCGCCGGCCGCGACGGTCGCGGCTGCGGAGCGGACAGCAGTGGCAGATCGGGATCGCGGCGTCGACGGCAGCGCTGGTGTTCGTCATTTCCGGATGGATCGTTCCCGCATTGGTCCTCGGAGCGGGCGCGTGGTGGGCGGCCGCTGGATGGCAACGCCGGCAGCGCCATGGGCAGGCCGAGATCGAGCGGATCGAAGCTCTTGCGTCGTGGATCGAGAACCTCCGCGACGTCCTGATCGCCGGTGACCAACCGATCGGTGCGATCGCGGCCACGGTCGCCACCTGTCCACCGGTCATCCGTCCCCACGTCCGGCGGCTGGTGGCCGGACTCGGCCGTCAGGATCCCGATGTCGTGTTCCGCCGCTTCGCCGACGACATCGACGATCCGATCGGCGATCTCGTCGCGACCGGCCTGATGATCGCCGTTCGCCGCGGCGCCCGGACCGTCGGCGTCCTGTCGGCGCTCGCCGAGCAGGCGCGTCAACAGGCCGACCGGCGCCGGCTGGTCGAGGCCGAGCGGGCGCCGACCCGGCGCGAGGTGGCGATGCTGACAGCGATCATGGGCGCGCTCGTCGTCGCCCTGTTCGTGTTCGGCCGCAGCGACTACCTACAGGCCTACGACGAGGCGAGCGGGCAGCTGTTCCTCGCGGTCGCCGTGGCCGCATACGCATGTCTGCTGGCGCGCGTCCAGCGCCTCGCCCGCTTCCCGCGCGCCGGCCGGTTCCTCACGCTCGAGCGGAGCGTGCGATGAATCCCGTCGCCTGGCTGATGCTCTCGGCAGCCGCCGGAATGGGTGGTCTCCTGCTGTGCGTCGACGGATGGCGACAACCCCACCCGCCGCTCGCCCGGGTGATCGCCCACCTTCGCCGTCCCGGACCGACCGGCACCGCGCCCGAGCACGCCCCGGTTGCCCTGATGCGGCCCGTTCGCACGCTTGGACGCCGACTCGCGTCGGTCGCACCGGGTCTGTTCCCGTCGGCGGTCGAGTTGCGTCTCGTCCAGCGGTCGCTCGACTCACATGTGGCTGTGCTCACGTGCTCGGCGCTCGTGGGCGCGCTCGGGCCGGCGATCGTCATCGGAGCATTGCAGGCCCTGGGCGTGGTGTCGCTCGGCGTGTTCGTCCCCGTGGGCCTGGCGTTGGTCGGACTGGTTGCCGGACCACTCGCCGTGCACGCCCAGGTCGCCGAACGGGCACGCGAGGTCCAGACCGACCTTCGCTTCCAGCTGTCGGCCTATCTCGATGTGGTGACGATGCTGCTCGCCGGCAACAGCGGGCACGAGGGCGCCCTCGAGCAGGCCGCCCACGCCGGCGACGGGCGCTTGTTCGTCGAGCTCCGGCGACGGATGCGAGAGGTCGGTACGACCGGCAAGAGTCTCGTCGAGGCGTTGAGCACGGCCGCCGAGGACCTCGGCCTCGTCGAGCTCCAGCAGGTCGCCGCGACCACCGCCTTGTCGTCGGCCGAAGGCGCTCCGGTCGCCCGCACGCTCGCCGCCAAGTGCTCGACCCTCCGCTCGACGTTGGCGACCGAGCAGGAGTCCGAGGCCCGCTTGCGCACCAGCCGCCTCACCGCGCCCATCGTCGGGATGGCACTGATCTTCATGGCCCTCGTCATCTACCCCGCGCTGAGCTTCTCGTGATGTCGCGAGAGCCGCCTCACCCAGAAAGGCACCGACCATGAACGATGTCACCATCGTCGCGACCGCGGTCATCCATGCCGTGTACGCGGTGCTGCAGGGATCCGTCGACCGCCTCCGACCGGTGCCTGGTGCCGGCGCACGTGGTCGCGACCCGGGCGCGGTGTCGTTGGAGCAAGTGTTGTGGTTCGTCGCGGCTGGAGTCAGTGTCGCCGTGATCGCCGCGATCCTGTGGAACAAGATTCGCGACGAGGCCAACACCCCCGTCCAATCGCCATCCGCGCCATAGGCACTCGGGTGTCGGCGCACCTGCAGCTGCCGCCACGTCCGACGAGCTCCCCGACACGTTGTCCCGCACCGTGTCCGAAGCGGCGCCGGATGAGCGGTGACGACGGCTCGTCGTCGTCGTTGACAGTCGTCCTGCTGACGCCCGTCTTCGTCGTGCTCGCGTTCGCCGCCTTCCAAGCTGCGATTTGGGGCCACGCCCGGACCGAAGCACGCGTGATCGCTCGCGACACGGCTGCGCTCGTCGCCCGCTCGGGGGTGTTGCCGAGCGACGCCCGTGAGTCGGCGATGACGATCCTCGCCGCCGACACCGATCTGCACGGGCTCGAGGTCTCCGTCGACAACGACGGACAGCTCGTCACCGTCACCGTGACCGGTGCAGCGCCAGGAATCATCCGTGGCACGTCGGCCGACGTGTCGGTCACCGCCGTCGTGCCGCTCGAAGGGTGGACGCCGTGATGCCGTGGTCGTCAGCAGGCCGCGATCGCGGTGCCGCCGAAGCGCTCGGCCTGGTCCTGATCGCGCCGGTCGCGATCGGACTGGCGCTGCTGGTCGTGTTCCTGTCGCGGCAGGTCGACGCGCGGGCACAGGTGCGGACCGCCGCCGAGTCGGCCGCCCAGGCGGCCGCCCAGGAACGCTCACCGATGGCCGCCGAGGCCGCGGCCCGAGAGGTGGTCGTGGCGATGCTGACCGACCCGGACACGTGCATGTCGCCATCGGCCGTCGTCGACGTCACGCAGTTCGCGCCGGGCGGGCTCGTCGCCGTCACGGTGTCGTGCTCGGTGTCGGCGCGCGGCGTCGACGTGATCGCACCGGCCGATCCGCAGTCGGAACTGCGCCGGTTCACGGTCACCGCGTCCGCCACGATCGATCGCTACCGGGCGGCCGAGGCGGCGCCGTGACTCGCGGCCGAGGCGACCGGGGTTCGTCGATGGTGACCGGAGTGGTGCTGTTGTTCGCGTTCACGGCCGGAGCGATCATCTGGCTGGCGCGTGACGTCGATCGAGCGGTGTCCGATCGCGCCTCGGCCCAGTCGATCGCCTTCCAGGCCGCCCGCTCCGGCGCCCAGCAGGTCGACATCGAGTCGCTGCGCAGGCTCCCGAGCGGGCCGATCGCGATCGATCCGGCACTGGCCCAGCCGGCTGTCGAGATCACGGCCGCCCGACTGCTCGCCGCCTACGGCCTCGACGGGACGATCACGGCGATCGACGTCGCCGGTGATCGGGTCACCGTGTCGCTCGAGATCCGCACCGCGGGTCGAACCGTGACCGGCACCGCATCGGCGAGAGCACAGGCGACGCCATGACCACATCACGCTGCCTTCCGGTTCGTCGCCCCGACTGTCCACAGGTGTCGCGAGGAGGTTGATCGGATGCACCCGGCTGGCTCGCGATCGACGACACGGCTACTCGCGTCGCTCGTCGCCTTGGCGTTGGTCGCGTTCGCCCCGTTGAGCCTGATCTGGGTGGCGCGCCGCCGCTTCGACGGTGCGGCGCCGTGGTCCGGGGTCGATCCGCCCTGGCGATGGGATGCGATCGCCATCCGTGACGCGTTGACCGACCGGTTGACCGAGTCGGTGATCATCGACGTGATACTTCGCCTCGCGCTCGGAGCGGCGTGGGTCGCGGTCGCGGTGATCCTCGTCACGATCGTCGCCGAGACGGTCCACATGGTCCGCCACGGCGGGTTGGCACTTCCGAGTGTGCGCGGGCTCGGCTGGTCGCAGCGGTTCGCCCGCTTCGTCGCCACCGGGTTGATCGTGGTGCTCCCCACCACCCACACGCCGCGCGCCGAGGTGCATGCCGTCCCCACCCGCGCCGCGATCGCCAGTCCGGCGTACGTCACGTCGGTGCCTTCGCGCGTCCCGCCCGCTGCTGCTCGACTCGACGCCGCGAACGCGGTGAGCGCCAGCTACACCGTGCAGGCGGGCGACTCGGTGTACGAGATCGCCCAGCGTCTGACCGGCGCCGATCAAAGCCGGACGGTTGCGCTCGCCGAGCGGATCCTCGATCTCAACCTCGGCCGAGTGATGACCGACGGTCAACGGTTCACGAACGCGGCATACATCGAGCCGGATTGGATCCTCCTGCTGCCGGAGGGTCTCACGTCGCCGGCCGACGTGTCGGTCACCGCCGTCGTGCCGTCCGGCGTGCACGTCGTCGAACGCGGCGAGACGCTGTGGTCGATCGCAGCGGACGAGCTCGGCACCCCGGCTCGCTGGCCCGAGATCTGGGAGCACAACCGCGGCGAGACGATGGCCGGTGGCGGCAGGGTGTTCGACGATCCCGATCTGATCCTCCCGGGGTGGGTGCTCGACATGCCGGTCGCCGATGCGTGCCGGTCGCAGCGGAGCCCGTCGCCGTCGCGGACGTGGCAGCCCTGCCGGTCGTCGTGCCGCCGGTCGTCGTGCCGCCGGTCGCGGTCTCGTCGGCCCCCGCGCCGTCGGGATCACCGACGGGCACCGCGGCACCGCCGACCATCCCACCGGCCGCGCCGTTCCTCCCACCATCGGTCGCTTCGGTTCCCACCGGGCCGTTCGCTGTCGACCGGCCGGCAACCGTGCCTCCGACACACACTGCGATGATCGATGGCCGCCGCCTGTTCGGGCTCGACCACGCGGCGATGCTCTCCGTCGGCGTGCTCACCCTGATCGGGGTACACCGGCTGCGGCGGCTCCGCTCGGCGCGCCCTCGGGCTCGTGTGCCCAGGCCGTCGGGGGCTTCACTCGCGACCGAGCGGAGCTTGCGCACGATCGGGGCGGACGAGCGGCTGCTCCGCGTCGACATCGCGATCCGCGCGGCTGCCAACCAGCTGTGCGACCGAGAACGGCAGATCCTGGCCGTGATGGTCGACACTCACGGCGCGGTCGAGATCGTCCTGACCGCTCCGTGCCCGGCCGACGAACCGTTCGTCTCGACCGGCGATCGATGGCATCTCGCGGCGACGACCGTGACGGATTCGCTCGTACCGGCCGCGCGACCGGTCGGCGCGCCGTGTCTCAGCATCGTGCAACTCGGTGTGAGCTCGGACGGTCGCGACCTCTACGTCGATCTCGAAGCCCTCGGTGTGCTCGCCGTCGAGGCCGCATCCGAGCGCGCCGACGCGGTCGTCACGGCGATCGCCGCGACGCTCGGCACGTCGGTGCTCGCCGAGGTCTCGCAGCTGGTCGGTGTCGGACTCGATCCGGCGGCGTTCGTCGGTCATCGTCACCACGTCGGATGCGATTCGTTCGACGCCGCGCTGGACCTGGCCACGTCGCTCCTCGGGAGCACCGCCCTGGCGAGCGAGTCGACGTTCGCGCTGCGGTCGAGGGTCGCCGGAGGCGAGGCCTGGGAGCCGGCGATCGTGCTGGTCGCATCCGACTTCGTCGGCGAGGTCGCTCGCACACTTTCCGAGCAGGCGGTGCCGGGACTGGCCGTGGTCGTCGCCGGACACGTCGACGGTGCCCACCACGCACTGATCGACGGCGGAAGCACGTGGCGGCTCGAACCACTTGGCATCGATGTCGTCCCACTCGGCCTCGATCGCGCCGAACTGTCAGCGATCACCGAACTGGTCGAGCACGCAACGGCCCCGCTCGAAGCGGTCGACGATCCCGACGGTGACGAACCTGGCGCTGGCGCGCCGATGCCGTCGTGGTCGTTGCTCGTCCGCCTCCTCGGCCCGGTCGACGTCGTCGACGGGCGCGGCTGCGCGGTCGACTTCGAACGATCGAAGACGCGTGAGTTGATCGCTTGGCTGGCGACGCATCGCGGGCGTTCGACGCGCACGCTGGCTCGTACCGCGTTGTGGGACCTCGACGTCCGCGACGCGACGTTCTCGAACGTCGTCTCCGAGGCCCGCCGGGCGATGGCGCGACTCGTCGAACCAGCGCCTGGCGAGGAGTGGTTGGGACGCACGCTGACCGAGGATCTCCCGCTCCATGATCAGGTGCGCACCGACGCCGAGCTGGTCGAGCACCGTCTGGCGAGGGCGCGGCGCCTCGGGCCTGATCACGCGATCGACGTCCTCCGCCCTGCCGTGGAGATGATCCGCGGGATGCCGTTCGAGGGCACCAGCTATCTCTGGCCGGACGCCGAGGGGCTGATGTCGAGCCTCGTGTTGCTGGCGACATCGGCGGCGTCCGAGCTCGCCCGGCATCACCTCGCTCTCGGGCAGATCGACGACGTGTTCTGGGCGACCGGACAAGGCCTGCGCGTGTTGTCCGGCCATGAGGACCTGATCGCGTTGCGGATGCGCGCCCACGCCGCCAACGGCGACCTCGCCGGTGTTCGCCACGAATGGCAGTCGTACGAGCGGGTGATCGCGGCCGATCCGTGGAGCGACGGCGAGCCGGCGCCGAAGCTCGCCGAGCTCCGCCAGCAGTTGCTCTCGCCGACCGCACGTCCGGCGTGAGCGGCGGCCGCTCGCGACCGTCCGGCTCGTCGAACCTGCGCCTCAGGTGGGGCGCTCGAGCTCGGGAGCGTGGGCCACCTCGACCTGGGTGGCGTTGCGGCCTTCGCCGATCGTGAAGCGGGCGATCACATGCACGATCACCGTGCTGCCCGCCTCGCCGCTGTCGGGGAGCTCACCGATCACGATCGGCGCGCTCCAGCCAGGTTCGGCCGACTCCTTGCTGCCATCGAGGGCGCCCTCCGA
Source organism: Ilumatobacteraceae bacterium (assembly GCA_963776935.1). Classification (GTDB taxonomy): domain Bacteria; phylum Actinomycetota; class Acidimicrobiia; order Acidimicrobiales; family Ilumatobacteraceae; genus JALOLG01. The sequence goes on from CAVZOP010000012.1 coordinate 215,580, forward strand.
GCGGGCCTCCTCGTGGTACCAGCCGGTGAACGCCATGGCGACGAACGTGCCGTCGGTGAGGTCGACCGCGATCGGGTCCTGACCGCGGTGCACGAGCCTGGTGCCGTCGTCGGCGACTTCGATCGCGATCGCTGCCGTCGGGCGGTCGACGATCGCGTCGCACAGGTCGTGCAGCACGGTGTCGAGCTTCGCCCAGGGGCCGGGGGGCGGCGACCCGCTGCCGTACGTGACCGAGGTGGAGCCGATGTCGACCTGCACGGCGGCCGCGCCGGGACGGCGGTCCGGGGAGTGGGCCGGTTCGGCGGCCTCGCAGGCGGCGACGGCGTGGGCCAGGCGTTCGGACTCGTCGGCGGTCAACGTGCCGCCGAAGTGACCAGCGGCCGCGGCGCCCGTGGAGCGCCAGGCCTCGAACGTGTCGCCGTCGACCGACAGCCACTCGCCCTCCGGCACACCGGTGCGACCCCCTCCGCTGCGGTAGTAGCTGACCTTCATCGCGGCTGCACCGTCCACGTCCCGCCGCGGACGGCGGCGACGCGGTCGGCGAACTCCTGCACGTGGCGCGGTTGCACACCGTGGTCGTGCGGGTCGTGGACCCGGCTCGGGTCGCCCATCAGCGAACCCGACGTATACGTCAGCACCTGGATCGCGTCGTAGGCGAGGATGCCCATCGAGTCGTTGAGGTCGTGGGCGATGTCGGTCTGGCTGGTCGTGAACGCCGGCATCGGGCCGGGCGGCGGCTTGGCCGGCACGGCGACCGGCGGCAGGACGTTGTAGGCGGCGACGACACGCTGCGCGAACGCACCGATCTCGATCCCGCGGCCGGTCGTGGCGGCGAGCACGGCGACGTTGTCGCGGGCGACGATCGCGTTCTGCACCTCCTGGGCGATCTGCTCGGGCGTCGACCCGTCGGCCGGCGACCCGGTCTCGCCGACCGGCGGCTCGTTGCCGGTGATCTCGCGGTAGTCGCCGGGGTGCACCTGGTACTCGTCGCGCAGACCGATCAGGTGGCCGTACTCGTGGGGGATCGTGTTGGCCGCGTCGTCGTCGGTGAGGAACCACTCGCCGGCGTTGGCGCGCCCGCTGCCGGTCTTGACGTCGACCACGTTGGCATCACCGCCCGCACCCTGCGTGAGCTCGAAGTCGATGAGCACCTCGTCACCGGTGTCGCTCACCGCCTTGTAGATGTTCCACGCCGCGGTGACGAAGCCGAACCAGTCGGGCGACGGCGGGTTGTTGCGGAAGTCGACCTTGGCGCTGCACAGGATCTGGTTGCCGGCGATCCGCCACGAGTAGCGCGACGCCGAGTCGCCGGTGAGGCCGGTGATCGAACCGCCCTGGTCCTGGCGCCACTCGCGGTTGACGAACCCGACCGTGGTCGCCGGGGCGTCGACGTCGAGGTTGTCCCACGTGACGATGTCGCCGACGCCCGACTCGGGGATCCCCTTGGTGCCCTGGTACGCCGTCGTCGCGTCGGCCACCGCGGTGCCCCACGCGCCGTCCTCGGTGATCGGGTCGAGGCCGGCGGCGAGGCGCACGATGTTGAGCTTCTGCTGGAACTCCTCGACGGCCGGGCCGGCGAGCAACCCGCCCGGACCGACGGGCTGATGGAGCGACGTCCCGGCGACCTGCTCGCCGCGCGCCTCGGCGTCGACGCTCGCCACGTGCTCCTCGAAGCCGGCGTCGTCGAGCCCGCCGCCCGGCGCGGCAGCCTCGAGCGCGTCCCACGTCGCCTGGTCGACGACGCCGGTCGGGGTCGCGCCCATCACCTCGATCTGGAAGCGCACCACCGCCATCAGCACGGCGATGTCGTACGTGGCGTCGATCGGCAGCGGCGGCTGCGCCATGTCGGCGGCGTTGAGCCGCTGCTCGAGCAACCCGACGTCGGGGCCCTCGTCGCCGAGCGAGAACAGCGCCGGTCCGGGGATCGGTGACAGCAGCGCACCCCACGTGAGCGGGCCGATGATCCCGTCGGGCACCAGCGCATGGGTCTGCTGGAAGGCGATCGTGGCGGCGCGCGTCAGCGGACCGAAGATGCCGTCGGGCACGAGCGGTGGCGCCGCGCCGTGCCCGTTGAGCAGCAGCTGGGCCTCGGTGACGGACTCGCCCCGCGACCCGTAGCGGATCATCGGCTTGCTCGCCGGGTCGGCGGTCGCCGGCGCCCCCTCTGCTTCGGCGTCGGTGGGCGCCGCCTCGGTCTCGAGGCCCGGCTCGGTGAGCGTGTCCTCCGCCAGCCGCTGCGGCCCGGTCGACGACAGCAGCTGCGTCAGCGCCGCGTTCCCGGCCGTGCGTTGCAACTCGAGGATCGCCGCGAACCGGTTGGGCGCCGGCGCCGATTCGGGCGCGGCGGTGTGCGTGGGGCCCGCGGGTCGGTGACGCGCGTGATCCATCGCGTCGACGGTAGTCCTGCGCCGGACCGCCGGTCGCCGGTCGAAGGCGCAGGCGGCGGTGCCCGAACGTCACCCGCCCGCTGCCCGGAGGGGAAGAGGCGCCGGCTCAGGCGGCCGGTTGGTCGGGACCGTCGGCGCGGATCCGCTCGACGTCGGCGATCGCGCCGCGCAGGTCGGCGAGCCACGCCTCGCTGTGCTTGTTGACGAGCCGCACGCACCACGCCAGCGCATCGGAGCGCGAACGCGCCACGCCGGCGCCGACGAGGGTGTCGAGCACCAGCCGTTCGGGCTGGCGCAGGCGGGTCATCACCGGCACGGCCAGGTGCGTGTACAGCACGGTGCGGTCGCCGATGCGCAGGCCCCAGGCGACCTTGCGATCGAAGCGGTGCTCGGCCTCGCGTGCGATCGCCATCCGCTGCTCGCGGGTGTCCTCGCGGAAGCCGGCGATGCGCCCCTCGATGGCCTCGGTGCGGCTGGCGTCGTCGACGTCGTCGGCGAGCTCGGGGGCGGTGATCGTGAGGATCACGTGGATCTCCTCACGATCGACGGTGACGGTCGGTGCGCCGGCCGAGGTCCAGGCGTCGGGCAAGCGACCCGTGAACCAGGCACTAATGGGAGGATCGTTGTCAGCTGGCATGTAATGATCATTACACATTTGCACATGATGGTCAACGGTGCGCGTCCGGCGATGCTGGTGGCGGTTCTACGATCGGCGCCATGACCCGGCGACCGCCGGACGACCCCGGTCTACCGCTCGCCTTCCACCCGCTGTCGAACGGCGAGTACGCGCCGTTGCCGCGCTCGGACGTGGTGGCCGAGGCGATCCGTCGCACCCTCGCCGTCGCCGACACCAACGCCCGCCGGCTGGGGATGTCGCGGCGGGCGTTCCTGCGCACCAGCTGTGGGATGGCGGCCACGCTGACGGCCCTCGCCGCGTGCAGCAGTGAGGAGGCCGCCAGCACGACGTCACGCGCCGCGCCGCCGACCGGCACCGGGCCAACGGGGCCACGCGACACCGCTCCGGTCGGGTCGAGCGACACCGTGCCCGGCACCGGCGGCACGTTCACGCTGCCGCCCGAGTCGACGATCGAGGAGGCGGCGGCGACCACCGTGCTCGCCGGCAGCGAGTTGGTCGTCGACGTCCAGACTCACCTCCTCGAGTACGAGTCCGGGACCGAGGAGGGATGGGGGCTCGGGTTCCCGCAGGCGTCGTGCGGCGACGATCCGGCGCTATGCATGGGGATCGACGCCTGGCTCGACCTCGTGCTCGGCGGCAGCGACACCGCGGTCGCGGTCCTGTCGGCGATCCCCGTCGTGGCCGACCCCGACCCGCTGTCGACGGAGGTGATGGAGCGTGCCCGCCGCCAGGTCGAACAGCTCGGCTGCGTCGGCCACGTCCTCATCCAGGGCCACGCCACACCGACGATCGGTGAGCTGCCGGCCGCTCTCGACGCGATGGCGGCCACCGCCGAGCAGTACGAGATCGCGGCGTGGAAGGCGTACACCCACGAAGGTCCGTCGTGGCGGCTCGACGACGACATCGGCAACGCGTTCTGCGACCAGGTGCGCGCCCTCGGCCAGCGGGTCATCTGCGTCCACAAGGGCCTCGGTCCGGCCGCCGCCTCGCCGGCCGACGTCGGCCCGGCGGCCGCCAACCATCCCGACCTGACGTTCTGCATCTACCACTCGGGCTTCGAGGCCGCGGTCACCGAGGGCGAGTACCCCGGCGACGCCGCGGGAGCCGACGCCGGCGGCGTCGACCGGCTCATCGCGTCGGTGCGCGGCGCCGGGATCGGCCCCGGCGGCAACGTCTACGCCGAGCTCGGCTCGACGTGGTGGAACCTGATCCAGCGGCCCGACGAGGCGGCCCACGTGCTCGGCAAGCTGCTCGTGACGTTCGGGCCCGACAACATCCTGTGGGGGACCGACTCGATCTGGTACGGCTCCCCGCAGGGCCAGATCGAGGCGTTCCGTGCCTTCGAGATCACCCCGGAGTACCAGGAGCGGTTCGGGTACCCGGCGCTCACGGCCGACGTCAAGGCCCGCATCCTGGGCCTCAACGCCGCCCGTGTGTACGGCATCGACCCGGCGACGACGGCATGCGCGCTGTCGGCGGCCGACCGCAGCGGCCTGCGCGCCGCCGCGCCCGCTCGCATCCCGACCGGCCCGACGACGGCCGCCGCCGCACGAGCCACGTTCGCCGCCGAGCATCCCTGGTTCTCCTGAGACCGCGGACGGCGTCAAGAAAGCCCGCGGCTCACGACCGGCTGCCACACACCGCGACCATCCAACCACGGAGGTCGCTCACGCTCTACGATGCCGCCGTCGCCGAGTTGGGCATCGGCGCCTGGCAAGCGGGGGTTCGGATCGTGGGGGTTCACGAACAGGTCGGGCGCACGCGACTCGCGGTCGTGGGTGCGGGGTTTACTCGGACGCCAAAACGGGTATTTCGCCGGTGTGGACTCTGGGTTGTCGGGGATGCCGGTCGCCGCACGACCGGGCACGCGCCAATGCTGATGTTCATCTGGGACGACGGACTGGACGGCGGTGAGTTCGTCGTGGCGCTGTTGTTCGCCACCAGCACCGTGCTCGCGATCTCGATGATCGTCGCCGTCCTCAGCGACAAGCTGTCCCAGGCGCGTGTGAGCTCCGCCGCCAGGTTGGCCGCCGAGAACGCGGCCCGAGAGACGAATCCCGATCTCGCCATGCTCGCCGCCAAGGAGGCGGCAGCCGTCACGCTCACCGACCTCCAACGCTTCGGCCGACCGATGATCGTCGTCGACGTCTCGCGCTTCCAGTCGGCCGGACTCGTCGAGGTCACGGTCGCGTGCACGGTCGCGCCGCGCGCGATCGGGCCGATCGATCGAGCCGTGCAGCTCCGCCAGGCCACCGCCTCGGCATCGATCCGTCCCGGCCTGGCGCAGCACTGACCTCGACGGTCACGCGGACGCATCGACGTCGCGGCGCGTCGCCTCGACCACGAACTGCGCCGCCGTCGGTAGGTTGGACGAGGAGGTCGATCACATGGCAGAGCTCTGGGGTAGCGAGACCCGCAAGGCGGTCGCGAACTTCCGGGTGTCGGGCGAGCCGATCCCGGCCAGCGTGATCCACTGGCTGGGCCGGATCAAAGCTGCGGCGGCGCGCGTGAACGCCGACCTCGGCCTGCTCGACGCCGACACGGCGGCGGCGATCGCGACCGCGGCCGACGCGGTGGCCGCCGGTGACCACGACGACCAGTTCCCCGTCGACGTGTTCCAGACCGGATCGGGCACGTCCTCGAACATGAACGCCAACGAGGTGATCGCCACCGTCGCCGGTGGTGGCGCCCACCCCAACGATCACGTCAATCTCGGCCAGAGCTCGAACGACGTGTTCCCGTCGGCCGTGCACCTGGCCGCCCTCGACGCGATCACGAACGAGTTGCTGCCGAGCCTCGATGTGCTCGCGTGGGCGCTGGAGGCGAAGGCGAAGGAGTATGCCAACGTCGTCAAGGCCGGACGCACGCACCTGATGGACGCCGTCCCGGTGACGCTCGGCCAGGAGTTCGGCGGCTACGCGGCGCAGGTCCGCCAGGGCCACGCCCGGATCAGCGACGCCATCCCGCGCCTCGCCCAGATCCCGCTCGGCGGCACGGCCGTCGGTACCGGGCTCAACACCCACCCCGAGTTCGCGGCGCGTGTCCGGGAGCAGCTCAGCGAGTCGAGCGGGCTCGACATCCGCCCACCCGCCGACCCGTTCGAGGCGCAGGCCAGCCGCGACGGCCTGGTCGAGACGTCCGGGGCGCTCAAGGTCCTCGCCGTCTCGCTCACCAAGATCGTGAACGACCTGCGTTGGATGTCGAGCGGCCCGCGCACCGGACTCGGTGAGATCGTGCTGCCCGAGCTGCAGAAGGGGTCGTCGATCATGCCGGGCAAGGTCAACCCGGTGATCCCCGAAGTGGTGGCCCAGGTCGCGGCGCAGGTGATCGGCAACGACGTGGCGATCACGGTGGGCGGGATGCAGGGCAACTTCGAGCTCAACGTGATGGTGCCGATGCTGGCCCGCAACCTGTTGCAGTCGATCCACCTGCTGACGTCGTCGACGCGGCTGCTCGCCGAGCGCTGCGTCGTCGGCATCGAAGCGAACGTCGACGCGTTGGAGCGTCACGCCGAGAACACGCTCGCCACGGCGACCGCGCTCAATCCCTACATCGGCTACGACGCGGCGGCGGTGATCGTGAAGGAGGCGGCGGCGACCGGCCGCCCGCTGCGCGAAGTCGCCAAGGCCCACGGCGTCGCCGACGACGTCCTCGACAAAGCGCTCGACCTCCACCGCATGACCGGCGCCTGAGACCGGCTGGCGTCAGCTGTACTGGTCGAGGATGGTGCTCTCGGTGACGCGCTCGAGCGTCTCCTTCACGAGCAGGGCCGTGGCGGCGTCGACGCCGTCGACGGCCATCAGGTCCTCGATCGTGACCCGTTGCAGCTTCGCCAGCCCACCGAAGTGATCGGTGATCGCGGCCGCGGTCTGGTGTGGCAGGCGATGGACCCGGTGCAACAGGCGCAGCCCCTTCGGCGCCAGCTCCTGCTCGAGGTCGCTGGAGTCACCTTCGCGATGCAGCGTGGCGGCGGCGATCCGCAAGTCGAGCACCTCGTCGTCGGTGAGTCGTGACATCTCCTCGAGCGTCTGCAGCACGTCACCACCCGACGGCAGGTAGTCGGCCACGACGAGGTCGAGCTCGTCGTCGATCTCGCCGTAGAGCTCGTCGAGTTGGAGCCTGAGCAACCGGGCATCGACGCCGAGCTCGATGATCATCGTCTCGATCTCGTCGGCGATGCGATGCACCATCTCGCCGCGCTGCACGACGAGGATCACGTCGCGCAACGTCACGACGTCTTCGACCTCGACCGCGGTGAGGTTGGCGATCGCGTCGTCGAGGCGCATCTTGTACCGCTCGAGCGTCTGTAGCGCCTGGTTCGCCCGGTCGAGAAGGCGGCCGATCTCCTGCAGCTGATGCTTCGAGCCGCCGGCGTAGACGTTGATGACGCCCATCTCCTCGCTGGCGCTGATGACCGGAACGTCGAGCGACCGGGCGACGCGCTCGGCGGTGCGGTGGCGGGTTCCCGTCTCGGTGGTGGGCACCGTCGGATCGGGGACGAGGTGGACGTTGGCCCTGGCGATGCGATCGCCGTCGGTCGAGATGATGATCGCCCCGTCCATCTTCGCCAGCTCCGACAGTCGTTGCGGGCTGTACGGCGCGTCGACGAGGAAGCCGCCCGAGCAGATCGCCAGCACCTCACGCTCGTCGGACAGCACGAGCAACGCACCCGCCTTGGCGCGCACGACGCGGTCGATCCCATCGCGTAGCGGCGTGCCCGGCGCGACCCGAGCGAGCGCGTTGCGCATCTGCTCGTTGGCACCGCTGTACCGGACCGGCATGAAGGAAGACTACTGGGCGCGGACGCGCTCGCCCCTTGGCGGCTCGTCGTCACCGGCGATCCCGGCCGCCGCCAAGGCCTCGGACAGGGTGGAGACACGGATCATCCGGATGCCCTCGACGCCGTTCGGGGAGTTGCCCGGCACGATGGCGCGGGCGAACCCGAGCCGCGCCGCCTCGCTCAGACGGCGGCGGGTGTGGCTGACCTGACGCAACTCGCCGCCGAGCCCGACCTCACCGAACACGGCCAGGTCGGCGGGCATCGGACAGAACGTCAGGGCGCTGACGACGGCCATGCACACCGCCAGATCGAGCCCTGGCTCGACGAGCCGGACGCCGCCGACCGTCGAGACATAGACGTCGGCGTTGCCGACCGGCTGGCGCGCCCGCTGCTGCAGCACCGCCAACAGCAGCGCCAATCGCCCGCCGTCGACCCCCTGGGACGTGCGCCGGGCGGGCGCGTCGTACGGCGCGGGCGCGGTGAGCGCCTGCACCTCGACGACGATCGGGCGCTTGCCCTCGATCGTGGGCGCGACCGCCGAGCCCGGGATCCCGACGCGTCGGTCGGCGAGGAACAGCCCGCTCGGGTCGGGCACACCGACCAGCCCGCCGGCGGCCATCTCGAACAAGCCGAGCTCGTCGGTGGGGCCGAAGCGGTGCTTGGTGGCGCGCAGCATCCGCAACGCGTGATGACGGTCGCCTTCGAACGACAGCACCGTGTCGACGACGTGCTCGAGGACGCGCGGCCCGGCGAGGCCGCCGTCCTTGGTGACGTGGCCAACCATCACCACCGGTACGCCGCGGCGTTTGGCCTCCACCACCAACTGGTGGGCGCAGGCCCGCACCTGCACCACGCTGCCGGGAGGTGATCCGAGCGTGGGGTCGGCGACGGCTTGGATGCTGTCGACCACGACGAGCGCCGGCCGTATCTCGTCGATGGCGGCGACGATCTCGGGCACCGCGGTGGCCGCCAGCAGCCACAGATCGGGGCGCACCGCACCCAGCCGCTCGGCGCGCAACCGCACCTGCTGGGCGCTCTCCTCGGCACTGACGTAGAGCGTGGTTGCCGGCCACCACGCGAGGAGCTGGAGCAGCAGCGTGCTCTTGCCGATGCCCGGTTCGCCACCGAGCAGCGTGACCGATCCGGGAACGATGCCGCCGCCGAGCACCCGGTCGAGCTCGCCGATCCCGGTCGGTTGCGGCCGGCCGACCAGGGTGTCGACGTCGCCGATCTGGACCGGTGCCGATGGAGCGAACGACGCTTCCGCCGGAGTGGTCGTCTCCGGCGGCGCGGCGAGCTCCTCGACGAGCGTGTTCCACGCGCCGCACCCCGAACACTGGCCGGCCCACTTGGGATGTGAGGTGCCGCACTCGATGCACGCGTGGATGACCCTGGTCTTCGCCATGCCGACCACGATGACGAATGGGTGTGACGGCGAGGGAAGGGTTGCTCAGCTGACCGTGAACTCGGCCTGCATGCCGGCGGTGAAGTGCGGTGGGCCCGACGGCGCTTCCTCGCTCTCCAGGGCCGACATGTCGGTCGTGCCGACGGGGATGAAGCACAACGCGGCGTAGCGCCCGGGCGCCATCTCGATCGTCTCGGTGTCCGTGCCGCCCTGGGCACTGAACATCACGCCGGCGAACTGGACCTTGGTGAGGGCCTCCTCCTCGGGGAGGGCGAGCAGTTCCTCGAGGGTCTCGGTGACGTCGTCGTTGATCCGGACCACGACCATCTCGTGGATCTCCTCACCGTCGTTCGTGAACGCGAACGTCGTACGGCCGGCATCGAGCGTGGCCGGAAGGTTCTGGAACGAGTAGTCGACGGCCGACACTTCGACCGTCTCGTACCCGCACGAGTCGGCGACGTACACGTCGATCGATTCGTCGGCCGCCATGTACTCGGGATCCGACGACGGGTCGTCACCGGACTCGAACCCGTCGCGGACGAGGCCGACCAGCGTCTCGACATCGGGTGCGATCTCGTCGGGTGCCGTCGACAGCGCGGCGTCGAGTTGCGGATCGAGCGTCGCCGCGTACTCGGCCATCGCGGCGTCGATCTCCTCGGGGGTCGCGGTCTCGAAGTCGACTGCCGGTCCCTGCAGCGCCGTTGCCTCGGCGGCCAGCGCGGCGTCGCAGAAGGCCGCCGCGTCGGGAGCGTCGGACGCGTCGGTCGATGCGGGCGCCCCCGTCGTGTCGGTCGCGTCGGTGGCCTCGGTCGGCGCCGTCGTGTCGTCGCTCGGCGCCGAAGTGGCGACCGGGGCATCGGTTGCCGGCGTGGTGCTGGACGGGGCGTCGGCCGCGGCCGGCGTGTCCGTGGTTGCATCGTCGTCATCGCCGCAACCGGCGGCCACGAGCGCCAACGTCAGGCCCAATGCGGCGATCGCCCTGACATGGGCTCGGCGGACGTGCGGTGTCGGTGTCATGTGAATGGTCTCCTCGAAGTCGCGGACTCCACGCGCGGTCCAGGGGGTGAACGGGTCGGGGGAGCCGCCAGCGAGGCTAAGAGCGCCGCGTTCGGGTGCATGTCGCCAGTTCGGGTGATTCCAGGAGCCGCCGGCAGCACCTGGACCGGCGCTCAGGTGACGGTGAACTCGGCCGTCATGCCCACCGCGAAATGGGGTGGTCCCGGCGGTTCCTCACCCTCGCCGCTGCTCGTGGCGTCGGTCGTGCCGACCGGGATGAAGCACAGCGCCGCGTACCGGCCGGGGATGAGCTCGAGCGTCTCGGTGTCGGTCTCGCCCTGGGCGCCGACGGTCGAACCGATGAACTGGACCTTGGACGATGCGTCGTCCTCGAGGGCGAGGATCTCGCCGATGGTCTCGGTGACGTCGTCGTCGATCCGGAACACGACCATCTCGTGGATCTCCGCACCGTTGTTCGTGAACACGAACGACGTGCGACCGGCAGCCACCGATGTCGGGAGGTTCTCGAACGCGTACTCGACGGCAGACACCGCGATCGTGTCGTACCCGCAGGAATCGGCGATGAACACGTCGACTCGTTCGTCGGCCGCGCGGTAGTCGGGGTCGGACGCGACGTCTGCAGCCGTGGCCAGGCTCGAGCGGACGAGGTCGGTCACCGTCGTGACATCGGGCGCGATTGCGGCGGGCGCGGCGGCGACCGACGCGCTCAGCAGTGGGTCGAGTGCCGTCGCGTGGGCGGCCGTCGCGGCGGCGATCTCCTCCGCCGTCGCGGTTGCGACGTCGACATCGGGGCCGCGGACGAACGTGGTCTCGGCGGTGACGAACGCGTCGCAGAACGCCTGCGTCGCGGCGTCGATCGCAGGCCCGGTCGTCGTCGGCGCTGCGGTGCTGGCCGGTGGCTCGGCGCTCTCGGTCGTCGGCACCCCGGAGGAGCCCGCCGCGTCAGTCCCGGTGGGCGGCTCGGTGCCGGTGTCGGGAGCCGACGTGCGGGTGGGTGCCTGCGTCTCGGTCCCGGGGTCGGTGGTCGCCGGCGACTGCGAATCGGACGATGCGCCGGTTGCATCGCCCTCGCTCGCCGCGCCGGCGTCACCGACTGCGCTCTCGATGGTGTCCGTCGGATCCTCGGCCGCCGGCTCGTAGGCGTCGTTGCCGTCGTCGCGGCATCCGGCACCGAGCATCGCGAGTGCGGTGACGAGGGCTCCGATGGCGATGGTCAATGGGCGACGCAGAGACGTGCACGGTACTCGGATCGTCGCCACGTCTACATCTGTTGACGTCTACGGCTAGAGTCACCCGTGATGTGTCCGATGGTGAACACCGACGACCTGTGCGACTCGCACGAAGTGGCCCGCCTGCTCGGCCTGTCGCACCCCAACAGCGTGTTCGGCTACCTGCGCCGCTACCACGATCTGCCCCGGCCGGTGATCAGCCTCGGCCGCGGGCGCACCGCGCTGTGGCTGCGGCCCGAGATCGTCGCCTGGCGCGAGCGGCGTCCGGGGCGAACGTCGCGATGAGCCGGCTGCGCGCCAACGAGCCCTGCTGGTGCGGCAGCCGGGCCAAGCTCAAGCGATGCCACGGCGACCATGAGCGCTATCGACGGCACGTCGTCCGACCGGGCGTGATCGGGCCGATGCGGCCGGTCGACGAGTCGATCGCCCGCCCGGCGTACGTCGGCACCGGCCGGCGGTCGCCCCCGTCGAGTCGCCAGATCATCACCGGCGAGGCGCTCGTGCGCCTCCGCAACGCATGTCGCGTCGCGGCCGAGGTGCTCGTCGAGGCCGGAGCCGCCGTGCGGCCCGGCATCACCACCGACGAGATCGACGCGATCGCGCACGCCGCGTATGTCGCCCGAGGCGCGTACCCGAGCACGCTCGGCTACGGCACGTACACGAAGTCGGTGTGCACGTCGGTGAACGAGATCGTGTGCCACGGGATCCCCGACAACCGTCCGTTGCGCGAGGGCGACATCGTCAACATCGACGTGACCGCGTACCTCGACGGCATGCACGGCGACACGTCGGCGACGTTCGCGGTCGGTGGCCTCGACGCCCTCGACGAACCCACGCGTGCGCTCGTCGACACCACGCGCGAGGCGACGCTGGCCGGCATCGCTGCCGTCGGTCCAGGCCGCCACCTACGCGACATCGGCCGCGCGGTCGAGTCGTTGGCGTCGGCGCGCGGCTATGGCGTGGTGCGCGACTACGGCGGGCACGGGATCGGTGAGATCTTCCACGCCCCGCCCCACGTATCGCACGTCGACGCGCCCACTGATCCGCTGCCGTTGGTGCCCGGTCTGTGCTTCACGGTCGAGCCGATGATCACCGCCGGCGTGCACACCCACCACGAGTGGGATGACGGTTGGACGGTGGCGACCGACGACGGGTTGCCGTCGGCTCAGTTCGAACACACGGTCATCGTCACCGACGACGGTGTCGAGGTGCTCACAGTCACTGCTCGTGACGTCTGAGCCACCCGCCGTTGACGATCACTTTGTTATTGGGACGCGCCTATATTCGCCCTGCTCAGTCGTGGTAGAACGCACGCCGACGGGTCCCGGCAGTCAGCCCAGGAGGGAAATCCGATGGCAACCAAGTCCCCATTGTGGGAAGGCGTCCAATGCGTCGCGCTCGTGACGTCCGACATGGACATGACGATGCGTTTCTGGCACGAAGTGCTGGGCGCCGAGATCGTGGCGACGACGACGACCGATGCGTACCGCGCGTACTACTTCCGCGTCGGCGACACGCAGACGGTCGCGTTCTTGGAGTACCGGGGCGTCGATCACGAGCGGTACGCCAAGCCCGTCGGAGTCGCCTATCCACTGGCGTCGCAGTTCGACCACCTGTCGTTGAACTTGGCGAGCGAGGCCGCGGTGCTCGCGCTGCGAACACGGCTCATCACGTACGGCTGCGAGGTCTCCGACGTCGTCGACCGCGGCATCGCCCGCTCGATCTACTTCACCGACCCGACCGGCATCGCGCTCGCTGCATCGTGGTGGACGGTCGACCTCGATGCCGGCAGCTTCGAAGACCTCGCCCGGTTCCAGGATTCCGATCCGGTGCCGGCCCTCGTCGAGTTGCAGAGCACGGGGAAGATCGCATCGACACCGCGGACCTCGCTCGTCGACGACGTCGTGCGCGAGCCGAGCAACTCACGACCCTGACCCGAACCGAGGGTCCCACCGCGACGGATTCCACCGCGACGCCGACGTAGCGACATCCCTTGCGGTGGCGGCCGCCCTCCATCAGACTCACACGGTCCAGTCCGGACGGCACAGGATCTGAGGGGGTTGTCATGCTGGGACGGTCAGGGCGCACCCGTGCGCTCACAGTCGTCATCGGGCTCGTTGCCGCGGCAACGGTGACCGGGGTGGCGGGCATCGCCTCCGGAACCGTCGCCGCCGACGGTCCGAACGTCGGCACGCCATGGGTCGTGACCGTCGGTGATTCGGCGATCTCCGGCGAGGCCGGCCGATGGGCAGGCAACACGAACCAGTCGTCGAGCAAGGTCGACGCGGGTGGCGCCGACGCGTACTTCGACAACGCGACGCGCACGGCCGAGCAGATCCCGGGCTGTCACCGCTCCGAGGCCGCCGAGGCACACATCTTCGGCGGCGCCAACTCGCTCAACCTCGCCTGTTCGGGTGCGCGCACGTACACCCAGGCCGGCAACCCCTTCAAGCCCGGCCTCGACTTCTACAACGGGGCCGGCGGCAAGGGTCAGGCGCTGATGCTCCAGGAGTTCGCCGCGACCCACAACGTCGAGGTCGTCACCGTGCTCATCGGCGCCAACAACTTCGGGTTCGCCGACATCGTGCAGCAGTGCGTCACCAACTGGCTGACATCACCGTCGTGGTGGAAGAACTACTGCTACGACGACTCGAGCATCTCGAGCCGGTTCACCGCCAGCGCGGTCGCGGCGCGCACCAACGAGGTCGCGGGAGCGATCCTCAACGTGGCAGCCGCCATGACGGCCAACGGCTACACGGCGAACGACTACAAGATCATCGTCCAGACCTACTCGTCGCCGATTCCGCGCGGTGGCCAGATCCGCTACGCCGAGAGCGGCTGGACACGGCAGTCGGTCGGCGGTTGCGGCGTCTGGAACCGGGATGCCGACTGGGCCAACGACACCGCAGTCGTGAAGATGAACCAGGCGCTGACACAGGGCGCGGCGCAGACGGGACTCGCCAACATCGTGATCCTCGACAACGTCGCCGCCCTCGACGGTCGCCGCCTGTGCGAGTCGGGCGTCGGGCTGCTCGAGGAGAAGGGCGTCGCGACGTGGCAGAGCGCCGGTGCCGTCGACAAGACCGAGTGGGTGAGCCAGATCCGCACCGTGACGACGATCTTCGGTCCCTACCAGCTCCAAGAGGGAATCCACCCGAGCTACTGGGGCGAGCTGGCGTTGCGTAACTGCCTCCGCCTGGCCTACAACGGCGGTGACGTCCGCGGTGGGCGTTGCGTGCGCCAGGCCAACGGCCTCGTCGGCGGCGAGCCGATCATGCAACTGATCTAGCGAACACGCTGCGCCATGCGGCGCTGTTGAGTTCGCTTGCGACGGGCGCCGAGCACGAAGGCGATGAAGGCGACCGCCAACACGATCCAGACGATCAGGGCGACCATCGCCGCGGTGGCGAGCGGGCCCGCCCACGAGCCACCTTCGGCCGGCCGTTGCACGGTCTGGGTGGTGACCTCGACCGACGACCCGTCGAGTGGGGCCGTCCACTGGAACACGTCGGGATCGACCTCGGTGCCGGTGGTCGACACGAGCTCGCCCGGCAGGGCGACGCGGAACTCGACCGACATCGACTCGGCGGGCGTCGTCCCGCTCGCCGCGAACTCGTCGCCGAACGGCAGGCCGCCGACAGCCGCGATGAGGTCGGCGTCGGCGAACGACTCGAACCCGTTCGGCAGCGTGAGCACGCCGTCGATCGCGTTCGACGTCTGATCGTCGACCGTCGTGCGGGCCGCGGCCATCCCGCTGAACGGCGGGCCGATGCTGTTGAGCACGTTGGCGAGCTCCTGCGGTGAAGCAACCGCGTGCGTCAGCGTGATCTCGACGGTGCCGGTGTCGGTCGTCGTCGGGCCGTCGATCGTCCATCCGGCGGCGATCGCGTCGTCGAAGCGCAGATCATCGACGAGCCCTGGGACCTTGCCGACGAGCTCGGCGTCGGCCACGGCGTGGACCGTCACCGTGCCGGTGCCGTCGGGCGCGATGGCGACATCGACATCGACGTCGAGCCGGCATGCCGTGAGCGCGAGCGCGCTGATCACGATGAGGAGCACACGGCGGGTCACGACGCCCCATTCTCGCAGGAGGTGATGTGCCGTGCCTGGCACCGTTGCCGAGCACCCGGGAACCATCTCGGCCACCGCGGTGTCGGGACTCGCGACAGGCTGTCAACGAGATGACCCACCGGCTCGAGCCAGGAACGACCGACGTCGTGCTCGTGGCTCGCGCCCGAAACGGTGACGACGAGGCGTTCGGTGAGTTGGTTCGCCGACATCAAGCGGCGGCCCTCAGGCTGGCGGCGGCGGTACTGGGGTCGAACGAGGAAGCGCGCGACGTCGTGCAGGAGGCATTCGTGAAGGCATACCGGGCACTGGGACGCTTCCGGGGTGACGTGCCCGTGCGCCCGTGGCTGATGCGGATCGTCGCCAACGAGGCGAAGAACTCGCGGCGGGGGCGCACCCGGCGCACACACCGCGAGGACCGTCACGGGCGGCTTGCCGTCGTACCGCCGCCGACCCCCGACGAGTTGGCGACGCTTTCGATGGACGCGCGACATCTGCTCGACGCGCTGGCGACCCTCGGTCATGCCGATCGCGAGGTGTTGGTCTACCGCTACGTCGTGGGACTGTCCGAGACCGAGACCGCACACTCGATCGGCGCCCCCGTCGGCACGGTCAAGTCGAGGTCGTCGCGGGCGCTGACGCGCCTGCGTGACGTCATGGGCGTCGAGGAGGATCGATGACCGACCCGTCGATGAGTGACACGGCGCTGATCGACCGCTTGGTCGAGCTCGGCGAGCAGCTCGAGCGCGACCTCGCCGGCGCTGCCGACGACCTGGCCGACGCCGTCGTGGCGAGGATCCGCGTCGAGCCGACCAGGCGCTCGGAGCACCCCGTGTTCGTGCGTCGGGCGGGGCTGTGGTCGGCGGCCGCGGCGGTGGTGCTGCTCGTCGTGGTGCTCGTCGCCGTTCCGGGGCCGCGTCGCACGATCGCTCGATGGTTCGGGGTCGGCTCCGTGCGCATCGAGCCGGTGCCGACGGCGCCGCCGTCGTCGGCCACCGCCGAGCCGGCCACGCCGAGCACGACCGCGACGAGCGTGGCCGAACCGGATCCCGACCCACTCGGTCTCGGACCGGCAGTCACCGCCGACGAGGCGGTGGCGGCGACCGGCCTGCGGCTCCCGGCCGCGGCCTCGCTCGGTGAGCCCGCGTCGTTCCACGTTCCCGGTGGGCCGCAGATAGTGGCGCGTCACGACGTCGAGGGTCGCACGGTGCTGGTCGCTGTTCTGGCCGGCACGACCGACGAGGCCGCGTTCGTCAAGCAGGTCCGACCCGATCAGGTGACCGCGGTCGAGGTGCCCGGTCGCGATGGGGCGAGCTCATCCGGGCTCTGGATCGAGGGCGAGCCGCACACGTTCGCGTACGTCGGCGCCGACGGCGAGCTCGGTGTCGAACCGCTCCGTCTCGCCGGCGACACCCTGTTGTGGGAGCGCGCCGGCGTCACGCTCCGTGTGGAGGGTGCTCGCGACCTCGCCGAGGCGCTGGAGATCGCGAGCTCGATGGAACTCTGAAGGTGGCGGTGGTGTCAGGACAGGCGTGAAGCGAATCGCGCCCCTGTTGTTCGTGATCGCCGGCTGCGCGTCAGCCAGCGCGATCGAATCTGACGATGCCGTGCGGAGCGCCGATGCGCCCGAATCGTCCACACCGCAGCTCGAAGCGCTCCCGTCCGTGGAGTCGACGACCGACGCTGCGGCCGGCGACGCGACCAAGGCTGCGTTGCCCGATGTCGCCGCGATCCGACGCGATGGATCGGTCGTGCGGGTTCGCGACGGTCACGTGGTCACCGACAAGGCCGCCGCACCTCGTCACGGCCTCGTCGCGCTCGACGGTCGGACCTTCGTCGAGACCACCTCGAGCGACGCCGCTACGACCGAGGTGCGCTGGACGCATCTGTTCACCGGCGAGCCGGCCGGACTCGCGTCGATCCAGGATGCGCATCTGGTGCCGACGGTCACCGACACCAGCGGCCGGTTCGTGGCGCTCGTCAGCGAGGCCGCCGGGCACGTCGACGGGGCGATCGCGCCCGGGCGTGCGTCGAGCACCATCGTGATCGCCGATGGTGAGCTCGGCGAGCGGTACCGCACGACGCTCCCCGGCAACTTCTACCCCGAGGCGTTCGGCATCACGGACGCCGTGAATGGCGTGCCTGACACCGTCTATCTGTTGGAGTACCTCCCAGCCGACGCCCCCACCCACTACCGCGTCCGCGTGCTCGACACGGCGACTGGCAAGATCGGGCTGCCGGTCAACCTACGCTTCAAGACGCAAGAGGTCGACGCGGCGATGGCCGGGATCAGCCGCACCCAGGTGGTGTCGGGCCACGACGGTGGTCTGGTCTTCACGCTCTACCGCGGTGTCGCCGGCGAGGGCGATCGCCACGGGTACGCGTTCGTCCACACGCTCGGGTTGGCGGGCGGCGTCTGGTGCCTCGACCTCCCGCCCGAGATGGAGCTCGACACGCAGCCGGGCGCGCTCGTCGTGGCCGGTGATCGGCTCGTGGTGGCGAGCGCCAACGGCACCATCGGAAACTACGAGATCGCGGCCGTGCCCGACCCAACCCGCCGACCGGTCATCGATGTCGTCCGCCACTACCTCCAACCCGAGGGCGAGCCGGTGCTCGCCGCCAGCGGTGATCGGGTGTGGGTGGCGTGGCGCGACCTCCTCTACGAGTTGGACGCGACGACGCTGCAGCTGGTGGACTCCCAACCGCACCGGGTCGCCGGAACGGTCAGCGCGATGGCGGCGACGAACGACGGGCTCGTGATCGCCTATGCGGACGGCACGATCGAACTGCGTGACGGCGCGACCATCGACCTCACCCCTGACAACGACGACGACGATGGGGCCGACATCGTCGCCCTGTTCGTCGACGATGCCGGATCGCCCTGATCGATCGTTGCGCTGATCAGTCGTTGGCGGTTGGTGGTGGCAGCTCTTCGCCGGCCACCGCCGAGTCGTTGGTGGCGGTGGTCGCCAGCTCGACCGACGACGGGGGCACGAAGCCCTCGACGGCGGTGAACGTGAACCGCTGCTCGCCTTCGTTGTCGGGGTCGTCCTCGACGTCGACGACGATGATCTCGCCGGCCGAGAACTCCTTGTAGAGGATCTTCTCCGACAACGTGTCCTCGATGTAACGCTGGATGGCGCGGCGCAGCGGTCGCGCCCCGAGCATCGGGTCGTAGCCGCGGGCGGCAAGGAGGTACTTGGCGTCTTCCTTGAGCTCGATGCCGAGACCCTGACCCTCGAGCTGGCCGACCAGCCGCTTGGTCATCATGTCGACCATCTGCACGACCTCGGCCCGCGACAGCTCGTGGAACACGATGACCTCGTCGATGCGGTTGAGGAACTCGGGACGGAAGTGCAGCTTCAGCGCATCCATCACCTTCTCCTTCATCCGCTCGTAGCTCATCGCCGCGTCGCCGGTGGTGAAGCCGACGTTGGCCTTGCGCAGGTCCTGGGTGCCGAGGTTCGACGTCATGATCAGCACGGTGTTGCGGAAGTCGACCGAGCGGCCCTGACTGTCGGTCAGGCGGCCCTCTTCGAGGATCTGCAGCAGCGTGTTGAACACGTCGGGGTGGGCCTTTTCGATCTCGTCGAACAGGACCACCGAGAACGGACGCGCGACGGACGGCTTCGGTGAGCTGGCCGCCCTCTTCGTAGCCGACATATCCGGGGGGCGAGCCGACGAGGCGGCTCACGGTGTGCTTCTCCATGTACTCGGACATGTCGAGCGTGATCATCGCCGCGTCGTCGCCGAACAGGAACTCGGCGAGCGTCTTGGCGAGCTCGGTCTTTCCGACGCCCGTCGGGCCGAGGAAGATGAACGACCCACTCGGGCGCTTCGGGTCCTTGAGGCCGGCCCGGGTGCGGCGGATCGACTGCGACACGGCGCCGATCGCCATCTCCTGGCCGATGATGCGCTTGTGCAGCTCGCCTTCCATGTTGAGGAGCTTGTGGGTCTCCTCCTCGGTGAGCTTGTAGACGGGGATGCCCGTCCAGAGGCTGAGCACCTCGGCGACGGCTTCCTCGTCGACCTCGTCGAACAGGTCGACCCCTTCGGCCTTGACCTCGACCTCTTTGACCGACTTCTCCTCGAGCAGCGCCTTCTCCTGGTCGCGCAGGCGCCCGGCCTCCTCGAACTGCTGCTCCTCGACGGCGCGCTTCTTGGCCTCCTGGACGTCGTCGATGCGGCGTTCGAGATCGCGCAGGTCGGGCGGCGTCTTCATGCGCTTGATGCGCAGGCGGCTGCCGGCCTCGTCGATGAGGTCGATCGCCTTGTCGGGCAGGTGACGGTCGGAGATGTAGCGGTCGGCGAGGTTGGCCGCGGCGACGAGCGCCTGGTCGGTGATCGTGACCCGGTGATGGGCCTCGTACTGGTCGCGGATGCCCTTGAGGATCTCGATCGTGTGGGCGAGTGTCGGCTCCTCGACGCGGACCGGCTGGAAGCGGCGCTCGAGGGCGGCGTCCTTCTCGACGTGCTTGCGGTACTCGTCGAGCGTCGTGGCGCCGACGGTCTGCAACTCGCCGCGGGCGAGCATCGGCTTGAGGATCGACGCCGCGTCGATGGCGCCCTCGGCCGCACCTGCACCGACGAGCGTGTGGATCTCGTCGATGAACAAGATGATGTCGCCGCGGGTCTTGATCTCCTTGAGCACCTTCTTGAGGCGCTCCTCGAAGTCGCCGCGGTAGCGCGAGCCGGCGACGAGCGCGCCGAGGTCGAGCGTGTAGAGCTGCTTGCCGTGCAACGTGTCGGGGACGTCGTTGTTGACGATCATCTGGGCGAGACCTTCGACGATGGCCGTCTTGCCGACGCCCGGCTCGCCGACGAGCACCGGGTTGTTCTTGGTGCGCCGCGACAGGATCTGCATCACCCGCTCGAGCTCGCGGGTGCGACCGATCACGGGGTCGAGCTTGCGCTCGCGGGCCATCTGGGTGAGGTTGCGACCGAACTGGTCGAGGATCTGGCTCGACCCCTTGTCGCCCGGGTCGTCCTTGGTGGATCCGCCGACGTTGGCGCCGGCCGGGCCCTGCTCGCCACCGCTGGCGCGGCCGCTGCTGGCCGGCCCCTGGTAGCCCGACAGGAGCTGGATCACTTGCTGGCGGACGCGACTGAGGTCGGCGCCGAGCTTGACGAGCACCTGGGCGGCGACGCCCTCGCCCTCGCGGATGAGGCCGAGCAGGATGTGCTCGGTGCCGATGTAGTTGTGGCCGAGCTGGAGCGCCTCACGCAGTGAGAGCTCGAGCACCTTCTTCGCCCTGGGGGTGAACGGGATGTGCCCGGACGGCGACGAGCCGCCCTGACCGATGATCTCTTCGACCTGGTTGCGCACGGCTTCGAGCGAGATCCCGAGGCTCTCGAGGGCCTTGGCCGCGACGCCTTCACCCTCGTGGATGAGACCGAGGAGGATGTGCTCGGTGCCGATGTAACTGTGGTTCAGCAGCCGCGCTTCCTCTTGCGCCAGCACGACGACCCGCCGGGCCCTGTCGGTGAAGCGTTCGAACATGAGTGTCGCCCTTTCCCGAACGGCGAATGCGTGTACTCACTCTATCGGTGGGTCGTGGGTTCGCTTGATCGTTCGTGTGACGATGGACATGTCGGGACCGTCTGCACGGCCGGGTGCACCCGGACGGTCACCCGGAGTGTTCGCGCCTTCGGCCGAATCCCTCTAGCCTGGCCGCGTGTCCGACGACGGGTCGACGTCTCCACTGCTCGCGCTGCCCGGGATCGCCGTCGATCGCCGCCGGGTCGAGGCAGCGATGCGTGAGTCGGTCGTGACGTCCGACCCCTACCTGACCGAGCTCGCCTCGCATCTCATCGTCGCCGGCGGCAAGCGGCTGCGGCCGGTGTTGGCGATCGCCGCCGCGCGGGTGGCCGGCGCGCCCGCCACCGACGAAGCGGTGCGCGGCGGGGTGGCGTGCGAGCTCGTGCACCTCGGCTCGCTGTACCACGACGACGTGATGGACGAGGCGTCGACGCGGCGTGGCGTCGACACCGTGAACGCCAAGTGGGGCAACCTGCAGGCGATCCTCGCCGGCGACTTCCTGCTGTCCCGCGCGTCGGGGATCGCGGCCTCGCTCGGCACCGAGATCGCCGGGCTGCTGGCGAGCACGATCGGTTGGCTGTGCGAGGGCCAGATCGAAGAGCTCCGCCACACCTACGACATCGCGCGCTCCGAGCCGAGCTACTTCACCTCGATCCAGGGCAAGACGGCATCGTTGTTCGGAACGGCGG
This sequence comes from Ilumatobacteraceae bacterium, assembly GCA_963776935.1. Lineage (GTDB taxonomy): Bacteria > Actinomycetota > Acidimicrobiia > Acidimicrobiales > Ilumatobacteraceae > JALOLG01. The sequence continues at coordinate 237,331 of CAVZOP010000012.1, forward strand.
CCCGCATCGGCGGCATCGTCGCCGGCTCCGACCGCGAGCTCATCGACGCGCTCACCGAGTACGGCAACTCGTTCGGCATCGTGTTCCAGATCGTCGACGACATCCTCGACGTCACGGCGACGGAGGATCAGCTCGGCAAACCGGCGGGTCACGACATCGTCGAGGGGGTCTACACGCTCCCGGTGTTGCGGACACTCGCGCTCGGCCGCTCGGTCTCCGAGGAGCTGGGCGATCTGCTCGGCCGGCCGCTCGATGTGGTCGAGCGCGACAAGGCGCTGGCGATCGTCCGCTCGAACGAGGGGGTCGAGAGCGCGGTCACGACGGCCCGGCAGTACGTCGACGCCGCCGAGGCGGTGTGCGATCGCCTGCCCGCCGGCGCGGCGACCGACGCGTTGCGCGCCGCGCCCGCCGCGCTGCTGGCGACCGTGTACACCCGCTCGGCCGGTTGAGTCACGCACGCGGCGCGACGCGGCTGATCGCGCCAGCGACGCGGTAGGCCAGCTCGGGCGCCCCCGTGATCGACGGTCGCAGCTCGTTGGTGGCCAACCGAACCGCATGCCCGGCGAGCGAGCTCCGCTTCGTGACGGTCCGCGCGAGGCGGTTCATCAGCGCCGGCCGGCCGGCGAACCGATCGAACAGCCGGCCGATCTTGAAGTACGTGCCGTAGTTCTCGGCAAGCATCGCCGGGTAGCGCTGCAGCACCGTGGCACTGTTCTCGCGCAACGCCTCGACGAGCACGTCGCCGGCGATGCGCCCGGTCTCGTAGGCGTACTCGATGCCCGCCCCGATGAACGGGTTGGCGCTGCCCGCCGCGTCGCCGATGACGAGCCACGTCGGCCCGGCGGTCGGACCGACCGAACCGCCCAGCGGGACCCGGCCGCTGGCCGGGGCGCCGAGCGCCGCGCCGGGCTGGATCTGCCAGCGCTCGGCGATGTCGGTCGCGAACTGCTCGAGCATGTGGGTGGTGTTGATCGCCTTGAAGTCCTTGGCGGTCGACACGACGCCCGCGCCGACGTTGACGGTGCCGTCGCCGAGCGGGAACACCCAGCCGTAGCCGGTGATCGCGGTGCCGTTGCGGTCGGTGAGATCGACCGTGAGCTCGATCACGGGTGTGTCGTGGAACGGGGACGCGAAGTAGTTGCGGATCGCCGTGGCGTAGGGCCACGTGCGCTCACGCGATGTGCCGAGGGCGCGCCCGAAGCGGCTGTTGGCGCCGTCGGCGACGACGAGGTACCGCGCCCGCATCTCGGTGGTCGACCCATCCGGTTGGCGGACGACGACGCCGCGAACGAACCCGCGCTCGACGATCGGGGCGAGCGCCTCGTGGCCGGTGAGCAGGCTGGCGCCAGCCGCGACCGCCCGGTCGGCGACGAGCTCGTCGAGCCGGTCGCGGCGGGCGACGACCCCGTAGGCAGGGAACACCGGATGCGATGGCCAGTCGACCTCGACGTGGTTGCCACGTCCCGAGATCCGGATCCGATCGATGCGTTGGAACCCGGACAGGGAGTCGGCCGAAACCCCCATCGCGGTGAGCTCGTGGACCGCGCGCGGTGTGAGCGTGTCGCCGCACGTCTTCATGCGTGGCATCGCACGCCGTTCGATGACGACGACGCGATAGCCGGCGGTCGCCAGCCGGATGGCCGCCGCGGTGCCAGCGGGACCGGCGCCGATGACGATGGTGTCGACGAGATCGGGCGCCGCGTAGGAGCCGGGGGCGCCGTTGCCGGAACTGGGATCGGACGCTGTCACCCGTTGCCGGCTGGAGAACCGGGGGCCGGCTCGGTGCCGATCGGAATGATGCCGTCGACCGATTCGTGGAGCGTCGGAAGGGTGAAGTCGCCCGCTTCCAAACCGACGAAGATCTCGGATTCCTCCGAGCACCACAGCTCGAACTCCTCCGCGAAGGCTGCCGTCGGGTCGGCGCCGCCGAGCGTGTAGCGCTCGTGGCAGACGACCGCGAGCAGCTCCGGATCCGTCAATTCACCATTGGCGTCGGCGCCCCATGCCGGCATCGGGCCGCGGGCGCCCGTGAGGTGTGGCCCGCCCTCGCGGTTGGGGTCGCCGTAGTCGGCGATGCCGGCGATGTTGTAGTTGGCGGTGCCGAAGTACACGAACCGGATCTGATCCTCGATGTGGGGGAACGTCGCCAGCACCTCGCCGTTGGTGAACGGATACCCGACGCCACCACCCCCGGTTGCTCCGTGGCACGACGAGCAGCTTCCGTACACCACGGCGCCCTCACCGAGCGGCCCGCTGGCCGCGACGGCCTGGTCGGTGAGCGACCGCACGTACATGAACCCCCACACCGGCAGCAAGCAGAGCGCGCCCATTGCCCAAAACGGCATCCGACGACGCGACTTGTAGGCGGCCACGACCGCGGAGTCCGGCTTCGGCGGTGGCGGGCCGACCGGTGCCAGGGGCGCAGCGCGCGGCGCCGGGCTGGTGGCGGCCGGTGCCGCAGCCGCCGCCGGCGTCGTCGGCGCCGGTGTGGCCGAGGCCGGAGTGCTCGAAGCGGATTCCCCCTCGGCTTCGCCGCCGAGGCCGAGGGCGGCACGGCGCTCACGGCTTCGCTTCAGCAGGTGTTCGGGGATCTCGGTCACTCGCGTCCTCTCACGGCAGAGCTCTCATGACGTGGCACCCAACGATAGACGTCGAGGCGGCCTTGTCGTGAATCTCCGTAGGACTCATCAAAGGTCTCCGCGCCGTCGCCGACCGCTGCGCGCAGCGCCGCGGCGAACGATCTGGATGCACTAATGCACAACCACCCCAACTCGTCAGTGGGGGGTGCCACACTGAGGTTCAACTTGCAAAGGACGACAATTCGACGTGCATCCGACTCGAGCCGGTACCAGCCCCGAGGCGCCGCGGTGGCGCTTCGGGAATGGCCTCGTGAGAACGCTCGGCGACTAGGGTTCACGCCAGCGTTCCCCACGAGTCCGTCACTGTCGGGCACACCAGCACGATGTGAACCGGCACGACCGAACCCACGACCCGACCCCACGACCGGAGCAGGACAGGAGCAGCGAGAGGCGATGCAGTCATGACCGCCATCGGTGTCGCGGCGATCGACGTTCTGGCCATCGACGTCCTCGAGTGGCCGGGGATGAACATGGCGTTCCTCGTGTCGCTCATCGCGTCCACGCTGATGACGCTCGCGGCCATCCCGTACGGCAAGCGGCGCCCGATCGGCGCGCCGTTCTCGTGGGGCGAGGCGATGCTCGGCGCCACCTACGCGTTCGGCGTGCTGTTCCTCGCCTTCGGCGTCGTTCCCCACCAGTGGATCGACCATGCCGACAAGAACCTCGGCTGGAGCCGCACGCGGATCGTGTACGGGCCGGGCGGCATCCTCAAACCACAGTCGCTCGGCGGTTGGAACCCCATCACGCTCCAGTACGAAGCGATCCGCGACATCGTCGTCGTGATCCTCCACGTCTACTACTTCGGACTCCTGATCTTCATCTGGCTGTGGTGGCAGAAGCGCGGCCAGACCACGACCACCGCGATCGAGACGAGCAGCTACGGCCGTCCGTTGGTGAAGAAGGCGTGACCGATGGCCCGCACTGACGCCAACCCGCCGATGATGCCGTACACCGATGAGTACCAACTCTTCGAGGTCGACGCCGACTACCTCACCAAGGCGGTCAAGCCGAAGCAGTTCATCCACATCGACCAGACCGAGTGCATCATGTGCGAGGGCTGCGTCGACATCTGCCCGTGGAAGTGCATCCACATGGTCACGCCCGACGCCATCGTCGAGGCCACGGGCACCGAGCAACCCGGCGACGACCCGTCCGACAAAGTGGTCTTCATCATCGACGACGACATCTGCACACGCTGCGCGCTGTGCGTTGATCGCTGCCCGACGGGTGTCATCATCCTCGGCAAGGTCGGTCCGGCGAGCGCCGGTGGCGACCAGCACGTGCGCACGGCGAGCCATGGTTACGCATACGGCATGAGGTTCTGAGGGACAGCCCAGGTAACGAGAGAAGCACGACCGACGACATGGCCAAGATCATCGACGAGCAGCCCCGCCCGACCATGAAGGACCGCGCCAACAAGGCGATGGGTTCGGTGCAGGGGAGCCAGGTGTGGAGCAGCATCTTCCGGCCCGGCTCGATCTTCCGCAAGGGTTACACCGACAGCCCGCGCAACCGCAGCTACGTGATCATGAACTCGGTGCTGTACCACCTGCACCCGGTCAAGGTGAAGCGCCACGCGGTCAAGGTCAGCTACACGCTGTGCCTCGGCGGTCTCAGCTTCTTCCTCTTCATCCTGCTCACCGTCACCGGCATCTTCCTGATGTTCTTCTACCGGCCCGAGGCCACGGCGGCGTGGGACGACATCTCGAACCTGCAGACCTCGGTCACGTTCGGGCTCCTCGTGCGCAACATGCACCGATGGGGCGCCCACCTGATGGTGCTCACGGTCTTCCTCCACATGGCTCGCGTCTTCTACCACGGCGCCTACAAGCCGCCCCGCGAGTTCAACTGGGTGATCGGCGTCATCCTGCTCACGCTGACCCTGCTGCTGTCGTTCACCGGTTACCTGCTGCCGTGGGACCAGCTCGCGCTGTGGGCGGTCACGGTGGGCACCAACATGATGGGCTACACGCCGGTGTTCGGTCAGGACGTCAGGTTCGTGCTGCTCGGCGGCAAGGAGATCGGTCCCGAGACCCTCTTGCGATGGTACGTGCTGCACGTGCTGTTCTTCCCGTTCATCATCGTGATCTTCATGGCCATCCACTTCTGGCGCGTCCGCAAAGACGGCGGAATCTCGGGGCCACTCTGATGGTCGGGACTAGCCTCCGCTGCGCTCCGGCCGCTCCCTCCGTGGCGACTCGTCCCTCGCCGCCGCGCGCCCTCATCGGATCGGTATTGCTGACCGGAGGTCCAGATGACTGAGATCCCCGAACATCTGCTCAAGCGGGCGAAGGAAGCGCGCGAGAAGGCCGCCGCCGAGGAGGCCCCGGCCGCCGCCGCTGAAGCACCCGCCGAGGCGGCTGCCGGCGGCGCCGACGAGGCCGCCGCCGATCCGCGCATCCCTGCCCACCTGCTCGAGCGCAGCCGGGCGGCGAGATCGAAGACGGCCGACGAGGCAACCGAAGGTGGTGGTGGCGCGGTCGCCGTCGCCGACAAGGTCGGCGCCGTCGTCACGGCCGCACCCGCCGGCGGCGGTGTGCCGATCGGGGCCGGACCGGGCGGACACACGCAGCGGTTGCTGACCGTCGTCAAGAGCGGTTCGATCCAAGAGGTCAAGGCGGCGCCGATCGACAAGGTGCATACATGGCCGCACCTGCTCGCCGCCGAGTTCGCGGCGGCGCTGCTGTGCACGGTGTTCACGTTCTTGTTCTCGATCTGGGTCAACGCGCCGTTGCTGCAGCTCGCCAACCCGAACCAGACGCCGAACCCGTCGAAGGCGCCGTGGTACTTCCTCGGTCTCCAGGAACTGCTCACGATGTTCCACCCGATGGTCGCCGGCGTCACGATCCCCGGCGTCGGGCTGATCGTGCTCATCTTCGCCCCGTACATCGACAGAAACCCCTCCAACAAGCCCGAGGACCGCAAGTTCGCGATCTCGCTGATGACGGTGCACCTGATGTTCTGGGCGGTGCTCGTCATCATCGGCTCGTTCTTCCGGGGCCCCGGCTTCAACTTCACGCTGCCGTGGCGAGACGGCTTGTTCTTCGAGCTGTGATCGAGCACGAGAGGAGATCGCCAGCATGAACGCCACCAGCATCATCGTGATCGCCGTCGCCGCCGTGGTCGTGCTCGGCATGATCTCGTTCTTCACCCTGGCGCGTCGCTCCGACGTGCGCGGTGCCGGGGCGCTCAGCGCCGAGACCCGCCAACGCGACCGCGCCGCGCGTGCCGCGCGCCCCGTCGAGGCACCAGCCCGCAACGCCGCCGAGGCCGAAGCCGAGGGTGTCGTCGCCCGCACCGGGGTGGCGGTGGCGGTGGTCGAGCCAGCACCGCTGGCACCGTGGGTGCCGCCCGACCCGGAGGCGATCGGCGTCAGCCGGCGGATGTTCTTCAACCGCGCGACTGTGGCGCTGATGACTGCCGGCATCGGAGCGTTCTCGGCGGCGAGCTTCGTCGCTTTCCTCTGGCCGTTCCAGACCGGCGGTTTCGGCGGCAAGGTCGCCGTCGGCAAGCTCGACGACGTCAAGGCGGGCATCACCGCCGGCAGCGGCTTCTTCTACGCACCCGAAGCCCGCACCTGGCTCACGGCCTACCCGCCTGACGCCATCCCGAAGGCCGAAGCCGTGTACTCCGAACTGGTGCTGGTCGGGATGCGCGCGGGCATCGTGGCGCTGTACCAGAAGTGCCCGCACCTCGGGTGCCGCGTACCGAACTGTGTCAGCAGCCAGTGGTTCGAATGCCCGTGCCACGGCTCGCAGTACAACCGCGTCGGTGAGAAGAAGGCCGGCCCGGCACCGCGCGGCATGGACCGCTTCCCGGTCACCGTCGCCGGCAACGGCGACGTCACCGTCGACACCGGCATCGTCGTGAACGGCCCGGCCATCGGCACCAACACCACCGGCCAAGAGGCCGAGGGGCCCCACTGCATCGGGCAGTCGGAGCACTGATGCCGGCACTTGCAACGACGTCGATCGCGTGGGTCCTCCTCGCGATCATGGTGGTGGGCTGGATCGTCTACGCCTTCCTCAACGCCGGAGCGGCGCGGCGCGAGCTGGGCTCGGAGATCGAGCTGGCCGCCAACCGCAAGCCCTACCTCGACGACGAAGAGCTCGAGGGTCGGCGGCTCGAGACGCTCCAGCTGTTCAGCCTGATCATGCTCGTGATCATCGTGATCGGTCTCCCCCTGTACTGGATCCTCGAGCCGTCGCGGATGGCCGGCGCGACCGACGGCCAGCAGAAGCGGTTCGTCAACTGGGGATCGCAGCTGTTCGCACCCACCGCAGACGGCGGCTTCAACTGTGCCGGCTGCCATGGCGGGATGAAGGCCGCCGGCGGCACGGCGCCGTTCAACATCACCGACGGCCGCACGGGCGAGGTCAGCGCCGTCGAGTGGTACGCACCGGCGCTGAACACCATCTTCTACCGGTTCGACGAGGAGGAGGTGCGGTTCATCATCGTGTACGGGCGGGCGTTCTCGCCGATGTCGCCGTGGGGCCTCGACGGCGGCGGACCTCTGAACGCCCAGCAGGTCGACACGCTGCTCGCCTACCTGGCGAGCATCCAGATCGAGCGCGAGAACTGCGGGGAGGGCGAACCCGATCCGCGGCTGTGCGACTCCGGTCACCTCCCGGCCGAGGAACAGGCCAACATCGACGAGCTGGCGAACCGCGCCGTCGAGGACGGCGAATACGCGACCTACGGCGAGGCGCTGTTCAACCTCAACCTCGCCAGCGGCGCCTACAGCTGCGCCCGTTGCCACACCCCGGGCTGGAGCTGGGGCGACCCAGGGGTTCCCGGGCAGGGCGCGTTCGGCTGGAACCTCACCGACGGCGCGGTCGACACCCACTTCCCGAACGAGGCCGACATGATCGACTTCATCAAGAGCGGCACCGAGCTCGGCGCCAAGTACGGCACCCAGGGCCAGGGCAGCGGGCGCATGCCGGGCTTCGGTCGGATGCTGACCGACGAGCAGATCGAAGCCATCGTCGGCTACGTGCGGAGCCTCTGATGATGAGCGCACTGCTTGCCATCACCTGGGAGCCCGAGCTCCGCGGCATCCTGATCGTCATCATCGCCGTCGTGACGTTGTGCGGCAGCATTTACATGGTGCTCGGCACCAACCTCGGCGCCCGCCTCGGCTTTCTCGTTGCGCTCAGCGGGTTGGCCGGGTGGATGGCGCTGATGGGCGGGATCTGGTGGGTCTACGGCATCGGTCTCAAGGGCCCGGAGCCGTCGTGGGAGGCGATCCCCGGCCGGACCGTGATCCAGGACACCGAAGCGCTTCGCGGCGCCGGCGTGCTCAGCACCCTCCCGACGGTCCCGGAGGGCGCCTCGTTCCGCGAGGAGGCGGATCTCATCGCCGAGCAGTTCGTCAACGAGGGCTGGGTGCAGCTCGAGGAGTCGGAGCCGTCGTTCGGCCAGGCGGGGTCGTCGGCCGGGGAGCTGCTCGTCGAGACCGAGACGTTCGCCAACGGTGAGTTCCAGGTGGAGCGTGTCTTCGACACCGGGGGCGAGCGCTACCCGAAGATCAACGAGAGCCTCGATTTCCTCGCCTTCTTCCACAAACCCCACTTCGCCGTCGTCGAGGTCGCCCCACTCGAACAACTCCGCACGGAGCCGGGGCGGGCACCGACACCACCCGAGATCGACACCACCCAACAACACCAATACGTGTACATGGTCCGTGACCTGGGTGCGCGACGCCAACCAGCCGCCCTGATCACGCTCGGATCGACGACGGTGTTCTTGCTGCTCTGCTGGATGATGCACCGGCGCGACCGGGTGGTCGCCGAGAACCGCAGCCGACAACTGGTACCGGCGGGTTGACCCGATGGGCCAGTACTTGCCGATCTTGGCGCTCCTCGTCCTCGCCGCCTTGTTCGCGGCCCTGAGCTTCGTCGCGTCACGATTGCTCGCACCGCGCCGCCCGTCGGCCGCCAAGGAAGCGCCGTACGAGTGCGGCATCGTGCCGAGCCGTGAGCCACCCGAGCGCTTCCCGGTGAGCTTCTACATCGTCGCCATGCTGTTCATCATGTTCGACATCGAGATCGTGTTCTTGTACCCGTACGCGGTCGAGCGCTCGGCGCTCGGCGTGTTCGGGTTCTGGGCGATCGCCGGGTTCTCGGTGATCTTCTTCCTGACGTTCGTGTACGAGGTCGCCCGCGGTGGCCTCGACTGGGGACCGATGCACGGCTACCGAAACCTCGAGTCGGATGCCTCGATGGTGACTTCGGAACGCACGACCTCGACGACCATCCGCCGGGTCGGTACCGAAGGCCGCGTCGGTGTCGACGCTGGGGGAGCGGGCACCGGGGAAGCCGCGTAAGGAGGCAGCGTGGGTGTTGTCAACGATGTACTCGACGACGGGCTCGGCGGGCTGACCCACAGCATCATCACCGGCAAACTCGAAACGCTCGTGCAATGGGCGCGGTCGCGTTCGTCATGGCCGGCCACGTTCGGGCTGGCCTGCTGCGCGATCGAGATGATGGCGACCGGTGGCGCGCACTACGACCTGTCGCGCTTCGGCATGGAGGTGTTCCGGGCGTCGCCACGCCAGGCCGACATCATGATCGTCGCCGGACGCGTCAGCCAGAAGATGGCCCCAGTGCTGCGCCAGGTGTACGACCAGATGATGGAACCCAAGTGGGTGATCTCGATGGGCGTCTGCGCATCGACCGGCGGAATGTTCAACAACTACGCGATCGTGCAGGGTGTCGATCAGATCGTGCCTGTCGACGTGTACGCGCCCGGCTGCCCCCCGACCCCCGAGACGCTCATCCACGCCATCGAGACGCTCCACCAGCAGATCGAGGACGGCGAGCTGATGAAGCGCCGCGACAGCTCCGGCGGCGGCGCCAACCTCCACGTCCAGGAGATCGCTCCGACCTCGGTCCCCGTCCTGCTCGGATACCGCTGACATGTCGGGCGACGACGAGATCGACACGGTCGCGGTCGAGACACCGGTCGAACCGCGTGCGGTGCACGGCTGTGTCGTCGTCGAGAGCTGCGGCCAGGACGTCGTCCACCCGACACGCGAGCAGTACGTGGAGCTCGTCCAGCGCCTCGCCGACGACGGGTACGTGATGTGCGTCGACCTGACCGCCGTCGACTACCTCTTGTTCATGGAACGAGCCGTCCCCGAGGGGATCACTCGTGAGCGGTTCGAGGTGGTCGTCAACCTGCTCGATCTCGCCAACCGGCGCCGCATCCGCGTCCGGGTGCAGGTGCCGGAGACCGACGCCGTGCTGCCGACACTGTTCGACATCCACCCCGGGACCGAAGCGATGGAACGCGAGGTGTACGACATGTTCGGCATCGTGTTCACCGACCACCCCGACCCGTCGCGCATCTTGATGCCCGAGGACTGGGACGGGCATCCGCTCCGCAAGGACTACGAGGTCGGCGAGATCCCCGTGCAGTTCAAGGGCGCCCGATCATGACCGTGATCACCGACGAGGGTGCCCAGGAGCTGCGGTCGAGGTCGGAGCTGACCGCCAAGGAGTTGCTGCGCGAGGTCGGAGCGGTGCTGCGGATGAGCGAGGCGGAGGCGGCACAGCTGGGCGCGGTCGACGTCGCCGTCACCACTGACGTCGACGCGGACATTGATGCCGGGCAGACGATGATCATCAACATGGGTCCGCAGCACCCGTCGACCCACGGCGTGCTGCGTCTCATGCTCGAGCTGCAGGGCGAGACCGTGCTGCGCTGCAAGCCGATCATCGGTTACCTGCACACCGGCATGGAGAAGACCGGCGAGAACCTCACGTTCATGCAGGGTGGCACCAACGTCACGCGCATGGACTACGCCAGCCCCATCATCAACGAGCTGGTGTTCTCGTTGGCGACCGAGAAGCTGCTGGGAATCGACGGCGACATCCCCGAGCGGGCGACGTGGATGCGGATGTTGTTGAGCGAGCTCAACCGCATGTCGAGCCACCTGTTGTTCATGGCCACCAACGGCTTGGACCTCGGCGCGGTGTCGATGATGATCTACGGCTGGCGTGAGCGCGAAGAGGTGTTGCGCTTCTTCCAGAAGGTCACCGGACTGCGCATGAACCACAACTTCGTGCGCCCCGGCGGCGTCGCCGCCGACCTCCCGCCCGGCTGGCGCGACGACGTTCTCCGAATCCTCGACATGGTGCCGGAGCGGCTCGAGGAGTACGACACGTTGCTGACCGGCCAGCCGATCTGGCGCGAGCGCTTGCAAGGCGTCGGCGTGATCACGCCCACCGAGGCGATCGCGCTCGGCGCCACCGGGCCGATCCTGCGGTCGACCGGGGTCGAGTGGGACCTGCGGCGCGACATGCCCTACCTCCACTACGACCAGGTCGAGTTCGACGTCATCGTCGGGTCGTACGGCGACTCGTTCGACCGGTACGCGATCCGGCTCAACGAGATTCGCGAATCGATGCGCATCGTCCGCCAGGTCCTCGACCGGATGCCAACGGGCGACTACCGCATCCAGGACAAGAAAGTCACGCCGCCGCCTCGCATGCGCATCGACGAGTCGATGGAAGCACTGATCCACCACTTCAAGATCTTCACCGAGGGCTTCAAGGTGCCGGCCGGCGAGGTGTACGTCGCGGTCGAGAGCCCGCGCGGCGAGATCGGCTGCTACATCGCCAGCGACGGCTCGGCCACGCCGTACCGGATGCACGTGCGGGCGCCGTCGTTCGTGAACATCCAGACCCTGCCTCACATGTTGCGCGGCGGGCTCGTCGCCGACGCCGTTGCCGCCATCTCCAGTGTCGACCCGATCCTCGGCGAGGTCGATCGATGAGGTTGAGCGACGCCAACGTCTCGATCGCCAAGGAGATCATCGGGCGGTACCCGCGGTCGAAGTCGGCGCTGATCCCGATCCTCCACCTCGCCCAGGAACAGGACGGGTGGGTCAGCACCGAGGCGATGGCGCACATCGCCGAACTGCTCGACATCACCCCGGCCGAGGTGTACGGGACGGCGACGTTCTACGAGATGTTCAAGTTCGAGCCGGTCGGCACGTATTGCATCAACATCTGCTCGAACATCTCGTGCCAGCTGGTCGGTGCGTGGGAGCTGCTCGAGCACGCGGAGCACACGCTCGGCATCAAGACCGGCGGAACCACCGGGGACGGCATGTTCACGCTCGAGGACGTCGAGTGCATCGCGGCGTGCACCGAGGCGCCGGCGCTCCAGGTCAACTACCGCTATCGCTACGGGGTGACCCACGCCGAGTTCGATCAGCTGATCGAAGACTTGCGTGCCGGCGCCCTCGCCGACGAGATCCCTCCGCACGGCACGCTCGCCCGCGTGCGTCAACGCACACCGCACAACTGGGCCGACACCGGCCGGGTCGCGCAAGCGAAAGTCGACGCTCGATGACACGCGCGGCCCAACCCCTACCGTTTGTGTCACCGCAACCGGCGAAGGTCGCCGATGTCGGTGACACAAACCTTGGATCGGATGCTCGGAGGGGGCGATGACCGACATCCCCTCCTTCCACGTGCCGGGGTTGGTTCCCGTCGGGCCGAAGCTGATCACGACGCGCTTCGACGTCGCCGACGGGTACACGTACGACGGCTACGTCCGCACCGGCGGCTACACGGCGTGGCGCACGGCGCTCACGTCGATGACGCCCGAAGAGGTGCACACCGAGGTCAAGACGTCCGAGATGCAAGGTCGTGGGGGTGCCGGCTTCCCGGCCGGGACGAAATGGGGCTTCCTCCCGCCGGGCGTGTTCCCGCGCTACGTCGTCGTCAACGGTGACGAGAGCGAACCGGGCACGTACAAGGACCGGCTGCTGATGGAGCGCGACCCGCACCAGTTGATCGAGGGCACGCTCATCGCCTGCTACGCGGTCGGCGCCGCCCAGGCGTTCCTCTACGTCCGCGGCGAGATGGCGCTGGCCCAGGAACGCATCGCCCAGGCGTTGAACGATGCCTACGCCAACGGTCTGATCGGCACCAACATCCTGGGCACCGAGTTCTCCGTCGACATCACGCTGACGTGGGGCGCCGGCGCCTACATCGTCGGTGAGGAGACGGGTCTGATCGAGAGCCTCGAGGGCGAGCGCGGCATGCCACGGCTCAAGCCCCCGTTCTTCCCCGCCGCCAAGGGCTTGTACCTGCAGCCGACGATCGTCAACAACGTCGAGACGCTCTCCGACGTGCCGTGGATCATCAACGAGTCCGGCCAGTCGTTCCACGACATCGGCGCCGCGACGTCGACCGGAATGCGGATGTTCGCCGTGTCCGGACATGTCAACCAACCGGGCGTCTTCGAGGTCCCGAACGGTGTCACCACGTTCCGCATGTTGATCGAGGCGCCCGAGTACTGCGGCGGTGTTCGCGACGGGGGGCACGTCAAGGCCTTCATCCCCGGCGGCGCCAGCGCGCCCTGGTTCTTCGAGGAGCACCTCGACCTGCCGCTCGACAAACCGACCGTCGATCAGGCCGGTTCGATGCTCGGCTCCGGTGCGATCGTCGTGATGGACGACACCACCGATGTCGTCGCCGCCTGCTGGCGGATCGTCCGCTTCTTCGCCCGCGAGAGTTGCGGCAAGTGCACGCCGTGCCGGGAGGGCACCACCTGGCTCGAGCGGATCCTCTACCGGATCCTCGACGGTCACGGACGTCCCGACGACATCGCCACGTTGTTCGAGGTCTGCGAGTCGATCAGCCCGGGCATCGCCTGGCCGCCGCGCCAGACCACGATCTGCCCCCTCGGGCCGTCGGCGGTGAGCCCGATCGCCTCGGCAGTGCGGCGCTTCCCGCACGAGTTCGAGCACTACGTCGAGCACGGCCGCCCGATCGACGGCGTCGTCCGCCACGCGATCCACGGAGCGGGGGTGCACGCCGATGGCTGACGTCACCGAGACGACTGATGTCGCCCAACCGGAACCACCGCCGAAGACCACGCTCACCGTCACGATCGACGGAGTGGCCCGTGAGGCGCCGCCCGGGCAGCTCGTCATCGAGGCGTGCGGCGACGCCGGCACCTACGTGCCGCGCTTCTGCTACCACCCGCGCATGACGTCGGTCGGCATGTGCCGGCAGTGCATCGTCGAGGTCGAGGGGCCGCGTGGGCCGATGATGGTGGTGTCGTGCATGACACCCGTCGCCGAGGGCCAGGTCGTGCGCACCAACACCGACAGCGTCAAGCGGGCCCAGCAGGGCGTGCTCGAGCTGTTCCTCGCCAACCATCCGCTCGACTGCCCGGTGTGCGACAAGGGCGGTGAGTGCCCGCTCCAGGACCAGGCGATGAGCCATGGTCCCGGCGAGAGCCGTTACGTCGAGGAGAAGCGCCACTTCGAGAAGCCGATCCCGATCAGCGACCTCGTCCTGCTCGACCGCGAGCGGTGCATCCTGTGCGATCGCTGCACCCGCTTCGCCGACGAGGTCGCCGGCGACAAGTTGATCCACTTCGTCAGCCGCGGCAACGACACCCAGGTGATGACGTTCCCCGACGAGCCGTTCGCGTCGTACTTCTCCGGCAACACCGTGCAGATCTGCCCGGTCGGCGCGCTCACCGCCACGCCGTACCGGTTCAAGGCCAGGCCGTGGGACCTCGAGCAGGTCGAGAGCACGTGCACGACCTGCTCGGTCGGTTGCCGGGTCGTGATCCAGTCGAGCCGCGACCAGTTGGTGCGCTACCAAGGTGTCGACTCCGACCCCGTCAACTGGGGCTGGCTGTGCGACCGCGGGCGGTTCGACTTCGAGGCGGTCAACTCCGACGATCGCCTCGCCGCGCCGCTCGTGCGCGGTGAGTCGGGACTCGCCGAGACGTCGTGGAACGGCGCGCTCGGTGTCGCCGCGGCGCTCGTGCGCGAGGCGCTCGATGCCGGTGGGCCAGAGGCGATCGGCATCCTCGGCGGCGCCCGCGGCACGAACGAGGACGCCTACGCCTGGGCCAAGCTCGCCGACGCAATCGGCATCGAACGGCGCGACGCGCAGCTCGGCGACGGTCTGCCGCCGGCCGTGCTCGGGCTCGACCGGGCGACCATCGACGAGGCGGCCAGCGCAACGACGATCGTGCTGCTCGGACCCGATCTCAAAGAAGAGTTGCCGGTGCTGTACCTGCGGCTGCGCGACGCCGCCGAGAAGCGTCGCAGCCGGATTCTCGAGTTCTCGCCGATCGAGTCGGGTCTCACGAGGTTGACCTGGAAGAGCGTCCGGTACGAGCCCGGCGGCGCCGCCGGTGTCATCAGCGCCACGCTCGCCGAGCCCGACGTCGCCGAACAGCTGGCCAAAGGAAACGTCGTCGTCGTGGCCGGGCGGGCCAACCTCGCCGAGTCGCAGGAGTCGGCGGTCGCCTCGTTGGCTGCGCTGCTCGCCGGGTTGCCGGGTGCGAAGGTGCTCCCGGCGTTGCGGCGCGGCAACGTCGTCGGTGCACTCGAGCTGGGACTCAGACCGCCGACCGGCGACGCCGACGAGGGCGGTGTCGACGACGGGCCCGATGATGGTCTCGGCGTCCTGCGGGCGGCGGCCGAGGGCAAGCTCGACCTGCTGGTGCTCCTCGGTGCCGATCCGATCAACGACTGTCCCGACGTCGACCTCGCCCGCCGGGCCCTGGCCGGCGCTCGCCGGTTGATGTCGATCGACACCTTCCTCAACGACTCGAACGAGCACGCCGACGTCGTGCTGGCGGCCGCGGCCTACGGCGAGAAGTCCGGCACGACCACCAACCTCGAAGGTCGGGTGACCACGGTCGCCCAGAAGATCACCACGAGGGGAACGGCGCGACCCGACTGGATGATCGCCACCGAGTTGGCGACCGAGCTCGGCCACGACCTCGGGTTCGGATCGGTCAGCGACGTCACCGATGCGATCGCCGCCGACGTTCCCGCGTACGCGGGCATCACCGTCGCCGCGCTCGCGGCGAACCGCGACGGCCTCGTGGCGTCGGCCTCTCCATCCGCACTCCCCGAGACCTCGTCGACGGCGCGTGAGCGCAACACCTACGATTACCGGCTGGCGGTGAGCCGCAAGTTGTACGACAGCGCGGTGGGGACGGCGCGGTCGCATTCGCTGGCGGCGCTGGCGCCGGGCGCCGCGGCCCACGTGCATCCGCTCGACTTCGACCAGACCGGCGTCGCCGCCGGCACGGACGTTCGCGTCGTCAGCGCCAGAGGCTCGGTCGTGCTCCCCCTCGTCGCCGATCCGGCCGTGCCTCGCGGCACCGTCTGGGCACCGTTCAACCAGAACGGCACCGACATCCGCGAGATCATGGACTCGACCGTGCCGGTCACCGACGTTCGGATCGAGCGGCTGTGAGAACCGGCGCGCTCCTGGCGGTCGATCCGCTCCTCGACGGCGAGTTGTTGTGGACGCCGATCCTGATCGTGCTCGTCAAGGTCGTCGTCGTGTTCGTGCTGGCGCTCGTCGCCACGATGCTGATGGTCTGGTTCGAGCGCAAGGTGATCGCGGGCATGCAGAACCGCGTCGGTCCGAACAAGGCCGGCCCGTTCGGGATCCTCCAGACGTTGGCCGACGGCATCAAGCTGTTCTTCAAGGAGGACCTGCTCCCCGAGCGCGCCGACAAGTGGGTGTTCCGGCTCGCCCCGCTCCTCGCCGTCGTGCCCGCCTTCCTCGTGTGGAGCGTGATCCCACTCGGTGGCGACTTCCGCGACGGCAAGGACGGTCTCGTGACGTGGTTCGGTCACGAGACGCGGGTGCAGCTCGCCGACCCACCGGTCGGCATCCTGCTCGTGCTCGCGCTGTCGTCGATCGCCGTCTACGGGATCATGCTCGCCGGCTGGTCGAGCGGCTCGAAGTACCCACTCCTCGGCGCGGTGCGGGCGACGGCGCAGATGATCTCCTACGAAGCGGCGCTCGGGCTGAGCCTGGCGGCCGTCCTGCTGTTCGCCGGCACCCTCAGCACCTCCGGCATCGTCGCCGTCCAGGACGAGATCATCGATTGGCACATCGTCGCGACCGGCTTCGTGCCGTTCTTCGTGTTCGTCATCGCCGCCACCGCCGAGCTCAACCGTCCACCGTTCGACCTCGTCGAGGCCGAGCAGGAGCTCGTCGGCGGGTTCAACACCGAGTACTCGAGCATCCGGTTCGCGCTGTTCTTCCTCGCCGAGTTCATGAACACGATCACGATGAGCGCCATCATCGTCACGCTGTTCCTCGGCGGGCCGCAGCCGGTGAAGATCGGCGACACGACGCTCGACATCCCGCTGATCGGCAACTCGTGGGAGGGCACCGTGTGGCTCCTCCTCAAGGTGTTGCTGTTCCTCTACATGTACGTCTGGTTCCGGGCGACGCTGCCGCGGCTGCGTTACGACCAACTGATGGACTTCGGGTGGAAGCTGCTGATCCCGGTCGCTCTGGGTTGGTTCGTCGTGCTCGCCGCGATCAACGTCGGCCGCGACCGCGACTGGAGCCTGTGGGTCGTCGTCCCGATCGCGCTCGTCTCGATCGGAGCCGGTTACCTGCTGTTCAACGCCGCCCTGCGGGTCAGCGCCCGCAACCGCGCACGAGAAGGGGCGATGTACTGATGGGCTACCTCGAGGGGTTCGGCGTCACGATCCGCCAGCACCGGCTGTTCGGCGGCAAGCAGGTGACCCGCGAGTACTCCGGCGGCCGCTCGGCGCGGCGGAGGGGCCGGGGGGCCGACCCCGAGGTCACCGACGACGAGAAGGCCGACAAGCCCGAGCGCCTCCATGGC
Source organism: Ilumatobacteraceae bacterium (assembly GCA_963776935.1). Classification (GTDB taxonomy): domain Bacteria; phylum Actinomycetota; class Acidimicrobiia; order Acidimicrobiales; family Ilumatobacteraceae; genus JALOLG01. The sequence continues at coordinate 254,619 of CAVZOP010000012.1, forward strand.
CGCCACGTCCTCAACCGGTACGAGGACGGGATGGAGAAGTGCATCGGCTGCGAGCTGTGCGCGGCGGTGTGCCCGGCGAAGTGCATCTACGTCCGCGGCGCCGACAACGACCCCGACCATCCGACGTCGCCTGGCGAGCGCTTCGGCTACGTCTACGAGATCAACTACCTCCGGTGCATCCACTGCGACCTGTGCGTCGAAGCCTGCCCGACCGAAGCGATCACCGAGTCGAAGCTGTTCGAGTTCTCGTTCAGCAACCGGCGCGATGCGATCTACACCAAGGACGAGTTGCTCGTCGGCGACGACGGCAAGCCCAAGCAGCTTCCCTGGGAGGACTGGCGCGACGGCGAGGACGCGCTCACCAGCGGCTGGATGCGCGCCACGTCGCCATCGGGTGACGCCACGTTCGAGGGCGTCGTCGGCTGGTCGGGCGAGCTCGGCTACGGCGTCCGCACCCCAGAGCCCGGTCAGGACGAGTAGTGGAGCTCGTCGTCTTCGTACTGGCGTCGGCGATGGTGCTCGTCGGCGCGCTCGGCGTGGTGCTGATGTCGAACCCGGTCCACGCCGCGATGAGCCTCGTGCTCACACTGTTCGGCATCGCCGTGCACTTCGTGGCGATGGAGGCGCACTTCCTCGCCGCGGTTCAGGTCATCGTCTACGCCGGCGCGATCGTCGTGCTGTTCCTGTTCGTCATCATGCTGCTCGGTGTCGACCGCGCCGACGACCTCCAGATCGAGCCGTTCCCGATCCAGCGGCCGCTCGCCCTCGTCGTCGGCATCGGCACGATCGGACTCGTCGCCGCGGCGATCCTGCGCGCCAAGGATTCGGTCGACCGGGAAGTCCCGCTCGAGTCGTCGGGTGACTCGAACATCCGGCTGCTGGCGCGCAACCTGTTCCAGGATCACGTGTTCGCGTTCGAGCTCACGTCGGTGCTGCTGATCGTCGCCGTAGCCGGAACCGTGGTGATGACCCGCAAGCCGTCGATTCCCGAGCCGACGGATTCCGAGACGGCCAACCCCGAGCCAGCAAACAAGGTCGGCACGTGATCGCCGCCTACGTCCCCACGAGCACGTGGTACCTGCTGCTGGCCGCGGTGCTGTTCGGCATCGGCGCCACCGGGCTGCTCGTGCGGCGCAACCCGTTGGTGATGTTCATGTGCATCGAGTTGATGCTCAACGCCGCCAACCTGACGTTCGTCGCCTTCGCGATGCAACGAGCCGACATCGACGGTCAGACGTCGGTGTTCTTCGTCCTCGTCGTCGCCGCCGCCGAGGTCGTGGTCGGCCTCGCGATCATCGTGTCGATCCTGCGCCGCCGGCCGGGCGCGACCGCCGACGACCTGGCGGAGATGAAGGGGTGACGGGGGACCGATGCTCGACGTGATCTGGCTGATCCCCGCCTTCCCGCTGGCCGGGTTCGTGCTGATCCTGCTGTTCGGACGGCGTCTGGGTCAGCCCGGCGCGGGCCTGCTCGCCACCGCCATGGTCGCCGCCTCGTTCGTGGTCTCCGTCGGTGCCTACTTCGACCTGCTGTCGCGCGACGAGGCCGAGCGCGCCCACACCGAAGTCCTGTTCTCGTGGGTCCCGGTCTCATCGCTCCACGTCGACATGGCGTTCCTCGCCGATCCGCTGAGCATCACGATGTGCCTGTTCGTCACCGGCGTCGGGGCGCTCATCCACTTGTTCGCGATCGGCTACATGCACGGCGATCCGAAGTTCTCCAAGTTCTTCCTGTACATGAACCTGTTCGTGCTCTCGATGGTCATCCTGGTGCTCGGCGAGAACCTGCTCGTCACGTTCCTCGGCTGGGAGGGCGTCGGAACCTGCTCCTACTTCCTGATCGCCTTCTGGCACACGCGCGACTCGGCGGCGACCGCCGGCAAGAAGGCGTTCGTCACCAACCGCATCGGTGACTGGGGCTTCATGATCGCCATGTTCCTCGCCTTCCAGGCGCTCGGTTCGGTGAGCTTCTCGGTCCTCAACGAGGCATCCGAGCAGGGGACCATCGCCAGGACGACGGCGACCGCGATCGCGCTGCTGCTGTTCGTCGGCGCGGTCGGCAAGAGCGCCCAGTTGCCGCTGTACCTGTGGCTCCCCGACGCGATGGAGGGCCCGACGCCGGTGTCGGCGCTGATCCACGCCGCGACGATGGTCACCGCCGGCGTGTTCCTCATGACCCGCGTCAACCCGGTGCTCGAGTACGCGTCGGATTGGGCCCCCGAGCTGATCGCCTGGGTCGGCGCGATCACGGCCCTGTTCGCGGCGACGATCGCGGTCGCCCAGAACGACATCAAGAAGGTGCTCGCCTACTCGACGGTGAGCCAACTCGGCTACATGTTCCTCGCCGTCGGCTCGGGTGCCTACGTCGCGGCGATCTTCCACATGGTGACGCACGCGTTCTTCAAGGCGCTGATGTTCCTCGGATCGGGGTCGGTGATCCACGGCATGCACGACGAGCAGGACATGCGCCGGATGGGCGCGCTGCGCAAGTTCATGCCGGTCACCGCGGCGACGTTCATCGTCGGCTGGCTGGCGATCGCCGGCGTGCCGCCGTTCGCCGGCTTCTGGTCGAAGGACGAGATCCTGCTGTTCGCCCTCGCATCGAATCCGGCGCTGTGGGTGATCGGTCTGGTGACCGCGGTGCTGACCGCGTACTACATGACGCGCCAGGTCGTGATGGTCTTCTTCGGCGAGGCCAAGTGGGAGAGCCGCGCCGCCGAGCACGGCGCCCACGGCGAGTTCAAACCGCACGAGTCGTCGCCGGTGATGCTGTTCCCGCTCGTCGTCCTCGCCGGGTTGTCGATCGTCGGCGGCGTGATCCAGCTGCCGTCGTACTCGTGGATCCCCGACGACCTCACCCAGAAGCTCGAGCACTGGCTGCACCCCGTCGTCGAGTTCGGCGAGGCCGAGATCACCGGCACCAATGCCTACGACAACCGGGGCCTGCTGGCGCTCATCGCCATCGCCGCGGCGCTGATCGGGATCGCCGCCGGGATCGCCGTGTACGCCAAGCACAAGGCGAGGGCGATCGAGCCCGCAGTTCCTCGCCGACGGATACCGGTACGACGCGACCGTGAGCGCGTTCATGGGCGGCCCCGGACGCAAGGGGTTCGAGGCGCTCGCCTGGTTCGACAAGTCCGTCGTCGACGGCGCCGTCGACGGTTCCGGTCGGGCCGTGCGGGGAGCCGCCCGCCAGATCCGCAAGGGCCAGACCGGCAACATGCGCAACTACGCCGGCATCCTCGGGATCGGCGCCGTGTTGCTGCTCGCCTGGTTCGTGCTCGCCAGGGGAGTCCTGTGATGGCCCGGGAGTCCGCATGAGCAGCGCCGCGTCGTTCCCGATCCTGACCAGCCTCGTCCTCGTCCCGGCGATCGGCGCCGTCCTCGTCATGCTCGTGTCGAAGCGCCGGCCCGAACTGGTGAAGCTCATCGCCCTGCTGGCGTCCGCGGGAACAGCGGCTCTGACGGTGTGGCTGTTGTGGGCGTTCGAGGCCGATGCCGAGGGGTTCCAGTTCGTCTCGAAGCACACATGGATCGACGCGTGGGGCATCTCCTGGCATCTCGGCGTCGACGGGATCTCGCTGTTCCTCGTCGTGCTCACGGGGGTGCTGTTCCCGCTCTCGATCGTGGCCACCGATCCGCACCACGACGACAAGGCCTACCTCGCGTGGATGTTGCTGCTCGAGGCCGGCGTGATGGGCAGCTTCATCAGCCTCGACCTGTTCGTGTTCTTCGTGTTCTTCGAGATCGTGCTGGTGCCGATGTACTTCCTCATCGGCGGGTGGGGGTACGAACAGCGCGTCTACGCGGCCACCAAGTTCTTCCTGTTCACCATGTTCGGGTCGGCGTTCATGTTCGTCGGCATCATCGCCACGGTGTTCCTCGCCGCGACAACGGGGTCGGCCACCTCACGTTCGATCTCGTCGAGCTCGCCGAGGGATCCAACTTCGCGGCCTCCACGGGGCGATGGTTGTTCTTCGCCTTCGCGATCGCGTTCGCGGTCAAGGTGCCGATCTTCCCGCTCCACACGTGGTTGCCGGACGCCCACACGCAGGCACCGACCGCCGGCTCGGTGGTGCTCGCCGGCGTGTTGCTGAAGCTCGGCACCTACGGATTCTTGCGGTTCGGCCTCTACCTGTTCCCCGAAGCGGCGAGGTGGAGCCGTCCGCTGTTCCTGACGCTCGGCGTGATCGGCATCACGTACGGGGCGATCGTGGCCGCCATGCAGAACGACCTCAAGCGGCTCGTCGCCTACTCGTCGATCGCCCACCTCGGCTTCATCATCCTCGGCACGTTCGCGTTCACGTCGCAGGCGATCAGCGGCTCGGTGATGCAGATGATCAACCACGGCATCTCCACCGGGGCGCTGTTCCTCCTCGTCGGGATGATCTACGAACGCCGGCACACGCGCGAGATCGCCAAGCTCCGCGGCATCCAACAGGTGGCGCCGATGTTCGCCGCCGGGTTCATGGTCGTGATGCTGTCGTCGATCGGCGTGCCCGGGCTGAACGGCTTCGTCGGCGAGTACCTGATCCTGATCGGGTCGTTCCTGACGGCGCGCTGGTGGGTCGTGGTGGCCGCGACCGGCGTGATCCTCGCCGCGCTGTACCTGCTCTGGGCCTACCAGCGGGTGTTCCACGGCGAGCCCGACGAGGACAACAAGCACTTCCCCGAGCTGACGTTGAAAGAGGCCTGCGTCCTGGTGCCGCTGATCGGCGTCATCGTGTTCACCGGGATCTACCCCAAGCCGATGCTCGACCGCATCGAACCGGCGGTGAACTCGCTGATCGCCCACGTCGAGGAGCGCACCGACTACGAAGAGCCGCAGCCGACGCTGGCTGAGCTCGACGAGCCCGCCGACGAAGAGGGTTCCGACTGATGCTCGCCCAGGAGCTGATCGAGCCGAGCATCGACTGGTTCGCGCTCACGCCGCTGCTCGTCCTCCTCGGCGGCGGGCTGGCGCTGCTCGTCGGCGGCGCGCTGACGCCGACGTGGCCGCGTGGCTGGTACGGGGCGTACACAGCGATCGTCGCCGGTGCCGCCGGCGGGCTGGCGATGTTCCAGTGGGACGACATCACCGACGAAGGGGCATCGACCATCGTGTCGCGCGCCCTCGCCTTCGACACGCTCGCCGAGTTCCTGACGATCACGATCTGCGTCGCCGTGATCCTCGTGGCGCTGGTGACCGGTGACGAGCTGCGGCGGGCCGGCATCGACGGTCCCGAGGTCTACGCGCTGTACCTGATGGCGGCCATCGGCGGCATCGTGATGGCGTCGGCGAACGACCTGATCGTGATGTTCCTCGGCCTCGAGACGTTGTCGCTCGCGTTCTACGTGCTCGCCGCCTCCGACCGCCGTCGTCGCCGGAGCCAGGAGAGCGGCATGAAGTACTTCGTGCTCGGCGGCTTCTCGTCGGCGTTCTTCCTGTACGGGATCGCGCTGCTCTACGGCGGCACCGGCTCGACCAACATCGGCGAGATCGTGACGTACTTCCAGAACTCGATCAGCAATCCGCCGCGAGGACGCTCTCGTCCTCGCCGGCGTGGCACTGATGCTCGTCGGGCTCGGGTTCAAGACGGCTGCCGTCCCGTTCCACGTGTGGACGCCCGACGTGTACGAGGGCGCCCCGACACCGGTCACCGCGTTCATGGCGTCGGCGGGCAAGGCCGCCGCGTTCGCGGCGATGCTGCGAGTGCTCGTGATCGCACTGCCGTTCCACCGCGACGACTGGCGGCCGGTGGTGTGGGTGCTGGCGGTGCTGACGCTCGTCATCGGCTCGGCGCTGGCGGTCGTGCAGACGAACGTCAAGCGGATGCTCGCCTACTCGTCGATCAGTCACGCCGGGTTCGTGCTCGTCGGTGTCGAGGCGGCCGGACACCGCGCCGGCGAACCCGATCCGGGTTCGGGGATGCCGAGCGTGGCGACCTACCTCCTCGTCTACTCGGTGCTCGTGATCGGGTCGTTCGCCGTGGTCGGGCTCGTCGAACGTGCGCACGGCGGTGACACCGGGCTCGATTCGTTCAAGGGGCTGGCGGCGCGCCGGCCGGCGCTGGCGATCGCCCTGACCGTGTTCCTCCTCGCCCAGGCGGGCGTGCCGCTGACGAGCGGCTTCGTCGCCAAGTTCGGCGTGATCCGCGCCGCAGTCGAGCAACGGAGCTACGCCATCGGCGTGATCGCCATGGTCGCGGCCGTGATCGCCGCCTTCCTGTACCTACGCATCATGGTCAACGTCTGGCTCGAGCCGTCCGACGCCGACGTCGCCCCGGAGCGGGTGCCGTTCACGTCGGCGATCGCCATCACCGGCGCGGCGGTGTTCACCCTGCTCGTCGGCGTGTGGCCCGGCTGGCTCCTCGACGCCACCGACACCGTCACCCAATACGCCCGCTAACCACTTCTGTCTGCTTCAGACGAGCCGCCGGCTCATCTGAGGCAGACAGAACGGATTTCAGGCGGGGGTGAGGGAGGCTTCGCGGCGTTCGGAGACGCGGCGGGCGACGCGCTCGCTCTTGGCGAGGCGCTTCATCAAGCGCTCGCGGGCCTGCTCGCCTTCGGCGCTGAGGCCGGTGACGTTCTCGACGTTCCACTGCCGCAGCACGACCGGCACGAGGATCTGCTCGTGGTGCACGGCGAGGTCGTAGATCCCGGCCCGGGCGATCTTCGCCGCGTGCTGGGTGAAGTTGGGGATCCCGATGCCGGGCATCTGGAAGCCGGCGACCTCGTGCTCGATCGCGCACATCATCCCGCTCGGGTCGTGCTCGAGGGCCGCTTGAGCAAGGTCGCGGTAGAACAGCTGATGCAGGTTCTCGTCGGACGCGACCCGCATCATCACCTCGTACCCGGCCGGATCGCCCATCATCCGCCCCGTCGACCGGTGGGCGATGCGGGTGGCGAGCTCCTGGAGGGCGAGGTAGGCGAACCCGTGCTGCAGGGTGGGCGGTTCAGGCGTGATGCCGGCCGACACCTGGGCCATGCGGCCCCGCTCGAGCTGGTGGGGATCGATCGCCCGGGTCACCATCAGGTAGCCGTAGATCGCCATCGCGTGACGGCCTTCCTCGGCCGTCCAGCGCCGCACCCAGGTGCCCCACGGGCCGTCGGCGCCGAACATCCGCTCGACGGACCGGAAGTAGTACGGCAGGTTGTCCTCGGTCAGCAAGTTGACCAGCAACGCGCTGCGCACCGAATCGTCGATGGTGGCCCCGCCGAGATCGGCGTCGGCCTCCGACCAGGTCTCACCCTCTTGGTGGTCGCGGCCGCGGCTGTACGGGACGTACTCGTGCGGGAACCACTCCTTGGAGCTGGCGAGGTGGCGTTCGAGGAGCCGCTCGACGGTCGGCTCGAGATCGTGCAGGACGTCCGTGTTGGGCATCATCGCGACAGCCTACCGACCAGTAGGTAGATTGTCACGCCAAGACGCGCAGATCCTCGTATCCGCTGGCGCGGACGGCCTCGACCACCTGGGTGGCGTGCTGGGGGCTGCGCACCTCGAACGTGGCGTGGACGCCGGTCTCGCGGACGTGGAGGCCGAGCATCTCGCGCACGTGCTCGACCTCGATCAGGTTGGCGCCGGCGCCGGCGAAGGCGGTGAGCAGCTGTGCCAAGCCGCCCGGCCGATCGTCGATGGTGGCGAAGACCGTGAGTCGCCGACCGGCCGCGTTCTCGTGGCGTCGGATGAGGCCGGGGACGATCCCCAGGTCGACGTTGCCGCCGGAGAGCACCGCACACGTGGTTCCCGATGGTGCCGGGGTCACGCGCCCGGCGAGCAGGGCGGCCACCCCGACCGCGCCGGCGCCCTCGACGTAGAGCTTGGCCCGTTCCATCAGCAGCACCATCGCGTCGGCGATCGAGTCCTCGTCGACGGTGACGATCTCGTCGACCCAGTGCTCGATCAGCGGGCGGGTGATCACGCCGGGCGACTTGACCGCGATCCCGTCGGCCAGCGTGGCGACCGGTCCGACCGGTGGCGCCTGCCCGGAGTACGGCGCGCACGTGGCGGCCTGGACGCCGACGATCCGGACGCCAGGCTTGATCGACTTGATCGCGATCGCCAGCCCGGCCGCCAGCCCACCGCCGCCGATCGGCACGATCACGAGCGACAGGTCGTCGATGTCGTCGAGCAACTCCAGACCGAGAGTTCCCTGACCGGCGATCACGACCGGATCGTCGTACGGGTGGCAGAACGCCCACCCCTTGGCAGCCGCTCGCGCCTTGGCGGCTTCGACCGCCTCCGACAACGACGCCCCGCTCTCGTTCACCGTCGCGCCGAACGCGACACACGCCTCGATCTTGCCGATCGACGCACCGGCCGGTACGAAGATCTCGCAGCCGAGACCGTGATGCTGGGCCGCGAACGCGATCGCCTGGGCGTGGTTGCCGGCGCTCCCCGCCGTCACGCCGTCGACACGGGGAACGCCTGCGCCGGAAGCCAGCGACGCCACCTTGTTCATCGCCCCGCGGATCTTGAACGACCCCGTGCGCTGCAGGTTCTCCGCCTTCAACGCCACCGAACCGCCGACGATGTCCGACAGCGTCACCGACGACACCACCGGCGTGTGCTTGGCGACGGGGCGCACCGTCTCGCGGGCCCGCCGGATCGCGTCGAGATCGACCCCATCGACGGTCGCCATGGCGCCGAACGGTACTCCCACCGCCCCACCCATCCCATCTCGTGAAGTTTCGGCGCCCCCACGGCACCGAAACTTCACGAGATCGGGTGGGGGTCTACGGTCTGGGGCATGCAGCTGGTGCCGACGGTCGACCTCGGGCCGTGGTTCGGGGGTGATCCGGCGGCGCGGATCGAGGTCGCCCGCCGGCTCGACGACGCCTGCCGGTCGATCGGGTTCCTGCAGGTCGTCGGCCATGGCGTGCCCGACGGCGTGATCGACGACATGCGGCGGGCCACGTCGGAGTTCTTCGCCCTGCCGCTCGACGAGAAGCAGAAGTGCGTGCCGCCCGACCCGACCATCAACCGTGGGTACGCGGCTCGAAGACCGAGGCGCTCGCCTACAGCCTGGGCCGGCAGGCGCCGCCCGACCTCTTCGAGGCGTTCAACATCGGCGAGGACGCGGTCGACGAGTCCGACCCGTTCTACGCGGCCGAGCGGCACCGCCTGTTCGCCCCGAACATCTGGCCCGAACACCCGGCGTCGCTGCGGCCGGCGCTGGTCGCCTACTTCGCTGCCGTCCGCGCCGTGGCGATGACGCTCACCGACGTGTTCGCGCCGGCGCTCGGCCTGTCGGACGGCTGGTTCCGGCCGTTCGTCGAGCGATCGACCACGACGATGCGCGTCAACAACTACGAGCGTCGCGCCGACGACGGTGATCCGCTCCCTGGCCAGCAGCGGATGGGCGCCCACACCGACTACGGCGTCGTCACCGTGCTGTACGCCGACCAGGTGCAGGGGCTCCAGATCGTGGGTCCCGACCGTGAGTGGCACGACGTCGTCCCCGACCGCGGCGCGTTCCTCGTCAACCTCGGCGACCTGACGGCCGAGTGGACGAACGATCGCTGGCGCTCGACGCTCCACCGGGTCGTCCCTCCACCGGCCGGGTCCGGTCCGGTCCGTCGTCGCAGCGTCGCCTTCTTCCTCGACGCCAATTGGGACGCCACGATCGAATGCGTCCCGACGTGCACCGACTCCGCCAACCCCCCGAAGTACCCGCCCGTCGTCGCCGGTGAGCACCTGATGGCGAAGCTCCTCGGCCCCCGCACGTTGCGGCCGAGCGAGGCGATGGACACCGCCGGCGATCGCGCCCGGTGACCCCGTCAGCGATCGATCTCGTGAAGTTTCGGCGCCCTCAGAACGCCGAAACTTCACGAGATCGAGGGGTTGGGAGGGTTTGGGAGGGTATTCACAAGGACTGGTAGCGTCGCGGCCCGATGTCGCTGTTCCTCCGCGATTACCTCACGGTCGTCTGGTTCGGCCTCGCAGCGGTCCTCCTGGCCGGATTGTTGCTCGGCATCGCCGCCGCCGTGCGGCCCTCGAAGCCGTCGTACGACAAGAACGTGGCGTACGAATCGGGCGTCGATCCGATCGGGACGGGGTGGTCGCAGAGCCAGATCCGCTACTACGTGTTCGCGCTGTTGTTCGTCATCTTCGATGTGGAAGCGGTGTTCATCTTCCCCTGGGCCGCGCAGATCGAGCGCTACGGAACGTTCGGCCTCGTCGTGATGCTGGCCTTCATCGTGCTGCTGCTCGACGGCTTGGTCTACGCGTGGAAGCGGGGACTCCTGAGATGGGTCTAGTCGACCGCGGGAGGATGCCGGCACCGCTCACGAAGTTGTTCAACATGGGCCGTTCGTACTCCATGTGGGTGTACCAGTGGGGCCTCGCCTGTTGTGCGATCGAGATGGGCGCCGCCTTCGGATCGCCGCGCTACGACGTCATGCGCCTCGGTGTGATCCCGCTGCCCGCCAGTCCCCGCCAGGCCGACCTCGTCGTGATCTCGGGGACGGTCACCGACAAGATGGCCCCGGCCATCCGGCGCCTCTACGAGCAGATGCCCGAGCCGAAGTACGTGATCTCGATGGGCTCGTGCGCCAACTGTGGCGGGCCGTACTGGGACAGCTACTCGGTCACCAAGGGTGTCGACCAGCTGATCCCCGTCGATGTCTACGTGCCGGGTTGCCCGCCGCGCCCTGAGGCGCTGCTCGAAGGCATCGTGCTGTTGCAGCAGCGGATCAAGAACGAGGACATGGGCGCCAAGTGGCGTGGCGAGGACTACACGCCGATCGTCGTCGGTGGTGGTCGGATTGAGTGACACCGACGTCACGCCCGAAGCACCCGCCGCGTTGCCAGGCGACGGGTTGCGCGAGGGGATCATCGATGCCCTGCGCCGTGACATCGGCGACGGGCTGGTCGACACGCACCTCATTCCGAACGACGACTTGTGGATCCGCGTCGCCACCACCTCGTGGCGGGCGGCCGCCGAATCGCTGCACGCCGCCGGGTTCGACTACTTCTGCTTCCTGTCGGCGCTCGACTGGATGCCGTCGCCGTACGGACGCGGTGAGGACGACCCGACCCAGCCGCCGCCGGAGCGCACCACCGAGATCAAGCAGGGGTACGCCGGCGGCGAGACCCGGTTCCAGATCTTCGCCCGGCTCACCGACACGCGGCGCCACGTCGGCGTGACGATCAAGGCCGACGTCCCCGACGAACCGCTCGCGGTCGACACCTGGATCCCCGTCTACGCGGGCGCCAACTGGCACGAGCGCGAGACCCACGAGATGTTCGGCATCGGCTTCAACGGTCACCCCGACCTGCGCAACATGTACCTGCCGACCGAGTTCGAGGGCTACCCCCTCCGCAAGGACTTCCCGCTCCTGGCGCGAATGGTCAAACCATGGCCAGGCATCGTGGACGTCGAACCCATGCCTTTATCTGATGCCGACGGCGAAGCGGCTGACGCCGCCGCCGTCGGAACCGGGTCTCTACCTCTGAACGACGCGACCGACCCTGACGTTGCACCTTCTGACAGTTCCGACGGCGAAGCGGCTGACGCCGCCGCCGTCGGGACCGGGTCTCTACCTCTGAACGACGCGACCGACCCTGACGTTGCACCTTCGGACGCGTCCGGTGACCCGCCTTCATCTGACGGGGTTCCATCGGAGGGTGGTGGGTGATGACTGTTCTGTCTGATCGGCAGCGGCTTTCGTACATTGCCGCCCAGGCGGCTGACGCGCGGTTGAACGTGGAGCTCGAGACGGAGGGGATGACGCTCAACATCGGGCCGCAGCATCCGGCGACGCACGGGACGCTGCGGATCATCGCCCGCCTCGACGGCGAGCAGGTGGTGTGGGCCGAGCCGTCGGCCGGGTACATGCACCGCGGCTACGAGAAGCTCACCGAGGTGCGGACGTTCCCGCAGGTGACGACGCTCATCAACCGCATCGACTGGCTCGGCAGCTTCGCCAACGAGGTGCCGTTCATCCTCGCCGCCGAGAAGTTGATGGACGTCGAGGCGCCGCCGCGGGCGCAGTGGATCCGCACGGTCCTGTTCGAGCTGTCCCGGATCGCCAACGTCGGGTTGTTCCTCGGCGACCTCGGCGTGCAGCTCGGGGCGATCACGCCGGTGTTCCTCGCGTTCCGCGATCGCGAGTACGTGCTGAACCTCATCGAGGGTGCGACCGGCGGTCGCTTCCACCCCAACTTCGACCGCATCGGAGGGCTCAAGGAAGACCTGCCGAAGGGCTGGATCGACGAGACCAAGCAGGTGATGCGCAAGCTGCGCAACTTCTGCGACGAGATGGACGATCTGCTGTTCGGCAACGAGATCTTCCAGAGCCGTACCCGCGGCATCGGCGTGATCCCGGCCGAGATCGCCAAGCAGTACGGCTTGTCAGGCCCCAACCTGCGCGCCAGCGGGGTCGACTGGGACCTCCGCCGTGACCAGGTCATCCCGATGGCGTGGGACAAGGTCGACTTCAAGGTCTGGACGCACCCCGACGGCGACAGCTTCGCCCGCTGCTGGGTGCGTCTGCAGGAGACGCGTGAGGCCACCAAGATCGTCGACCAGCTCCTCGACGGCATGCCGTCCGGGCCGATCATGGCCAAGGTGCCGCGCATCATCAAGGTGCCGGAGGGCGAGGCCTGGGTGTCGACCGAGAACCCGCTCGGCGAGATGGGGTACTACGTCGTCAGCAAGGGAGATCTCGGACCGTTCCGCGTCAAGATCCGCTCGGCGAGCTTCAACAACATCTCCATCACCCCGTGGGTGCTGAAAGGTGTCTACGTTCCCGACATCATCACGATCCTCGCCAGCCTGTACTTCATCCTGGGTGACATCGATCGATGAGCGTTCTCGCGATCGAGATCCCGTACTGGGGGCAGTCGCTGCTGCGCGTCCTCGGTGGGATCGTCGCCGTGCTGTTGCCGGCCGGCACGATCGTCTACGTCTTCCTGTTCAAGATGATGTCGTTCATGCAGAGCCGGCTGGGGCCGATGGAAGCCGGTCCGTACGGGTCGCTGCAGCTCGTCGCCGAGGTCGGAAAGTGGCTGCAGAAGGAGGACATCGCGCCGGAGAAGGCCGACCACGTGATCTTCAAGATGGCGCCCGTCATCGTGCTCACGTCGACGTTCCTGCTCGTCGCGGTCGTGCCGTTCGGGCCCGACGCCTGGTTCACGAACTTCGAGGCCGGCGCCTTCTACGCGATGGCGGTCGGGTCGATCTCGGTGATCGGCATCCTCATCGCCGGCTACGCCAGCGCCAACAAGTACTCGTACCTCGGCGGCCTGCGCGCCGCCGGCCAGCTGATCGCCTACGAGCTGCCGATGGTGCTGGCGATCGTGGGTGTCGTCATCCAGGCCGGTTCGATGAACCTCCAGGAGATCGTCGTCGCCCAGAACACCGGCGAGATCTTCGGCTGGAACGGCGTCGGGTTCCCGTTCGTCCTCACCCAGTTCATCGGCTTCGGCATCTTCATGATCTCGGTCCAGGCCGAGCTCACACAGGCGCCGTTCGACATGCCGATCGCCGAGTCCGAGCTCGTCGCCGGCTACATGACCGAGTACTCGGGTTTCCGCTTCCTGATCTTCTTCATCGGTGAGTTCGCGACCGCGGGTGTGTTCGCGCTCATCGCGTCGGTGCTGTTCCTCGGCGGCTGGGGCGTTCCGTTCGCCTGGTTCGACTGGACGACGATCGACTCGGTCGACGACTGGATGAACGTTGCCGGCCCGCTGATCATGTTCTCGAAGATGATGCTGTTGACGTTCCTCATCATGTGGGTGCGGTTCACGTACCCCCGGTTCCGGGAGGACCAGCTCCAGCGCTTCGCCTGGAAGGTGCTGATCCCGTTGTCGCTCGCCAACATCGTCGTGACCGCGATCTTGAAGGTGGCTGTCTGATGGCTCCGAAACCGAAGGTTCCCGGCCTGCTCAAGGGCCTCGGCGTCACGTTCGGCACGATGCTGCGAACGTTCAAGAACGGCGCCAACACCGTGCAGTACCCGCACGAGAAGGAATCGCCGCCGACCCGGTCGCGGGGGGTCATCGCCCTCCACGAGGGCAACTGCACGGCATGCATGCTGTGCGCCCGCTCGTGCCCCGACTGGTGCATCTACATCGAAGGTCACAAGCAGCTGGCGCCACCGCGCCGTGCCGGCGGCAAGCCGCGCCAGGTCAACCACCTCGACCGCTTCGACATCGACTACGCGCTGTGCATGTACTGCGGCATCTGCGTCGAGGTGTGCCCGTTCGACGCGTTGTTCTGGAGCCCCGAGTACGAGTACAGCGAGCCGCGGATCGCCGACCTGCTGCACGACAAGGCCAAGCTCGGCGAGTGGATGGAGACGGTTCCCGAGGCGCCCGAGCTCGAGACCGGCGCGGAGAAGAAGAAGTGAGCGCAACCGTCACCTCCCTCGTCGCCGTCGGCGACGTGAACGTCGCCCAGAACATCGGCTTCGCCGTCATCGCCCTGATGATGATCGTCGCCGCCATCCGCGTCGTGAGCACCAACGACGTCGTGCACGCGGCGCTGTGGTTGGTGCTCGTGCTGGCCGGTGTCGCGGCGCAGTACATCCTGGCCGCGGCCGAGTTCGTGGCGGTGTCGCAGGTGCTCGTCTACATCGGCGCCGTCATGGTGCTGTTCCTGTTCGGCATCATGTTGACGCGGGCCCAGATCGGCGGCGATCGCGACGTCAACAACCCGACGTGGGCGCTCGGCATCCCGGTCGCGGTATTGCTCCTCGGTGTGCTCGCCTGGTCGGTGCTCGACGGCGTCGACGAGTTGCCGGGAGTGGAGGACTCGGTCATCGTCGACCGCGGGCCGACCCCGACGGTGGCCCTCAGCGACGGCTTCCTCGGGCCCTACCTCGTGCCGTTCCTCGCCCTCTCGTTCGTCCTGCTCGCCGCCGCCATCGGCGCCATCGTCCTGGCCCGCAAGGATTGATCGGGAGCAAGCGTGTTAGCCGCCAACTTCCTGCTGCTCGCCGCGGTGATCTTCTGCATCGGCGTCTACGGCGTCATCGCCCGTCGCAACGCGGTCCTCGTGCTGATGTCGATCGAGCTGATCCTCAACTCGGTGAACCTCAACCTCATCGCCTTCGCGCTGATGAACGGCACCTCCGACGGGCAGGTGTTCGCGCTGTTCGTGATCGCGATCGCGGCCGCCGAAGTCGGCGTCGGCCTGGCGATGGTGCTGATGATCTACCGCAACCGGCACTCGATCGCGCTCGACGAGCTGTCGGAGATGAAGGGCTGACATGTTCGCGGCGGAGGTGTTGACGACGGGTTGGTTTCTCGAGAACGCGTGGCTGATCCCGCTGATCCCTGGCATCGGGTTCGCGGTCATCCTGCTCTTCGGCAAGCGGCTGCCGATGCAGGGCAGCGAGGTCGGGATCGGCACGATGGCCGCCGCCCTCGTCATCGCCACCGGCGCGGCCTACCAGTGGATCCAGCGCGTCGACTCGGCCCATGGCGCCGAGGGCGAGGGTGCGATCGGTGCCGTCGCCGGCTTCGCCCGCAACGTGTTCCCGATGGCGCAGGAGGAGACCGGGCACGCCGCCGAGCCGTTCATCGAACCGGTGATCCGCAAATGGGTGTGGTGGGAGAGCGGCGGGTTCGAGTTCGGGCTCGGCCAGCACATCGACGGCCTGGCGGTGGTGCTGCTGTTCCTCGTCGCGTTCATCTCGTTGCTGGTGCAGATCTACTCGACCGAGTACGTCAAGGGTGACCGCCGGTACACCCACTTCTTCGCCGCCATCACGCTGTTCTCGGCCGGCATGCTCGTGATGGTCCTCGCCGAGAACATGGTGCAGCTGATCCTCGGCTGGGAGATCATGGGCCTGTGCTCGTTCCTGTTGATCGGGCACTGGTGGGAGGACGCCGCCAACAACCGGGCGGCGGTCAAGGCGTTCCTGACCGTGCGCGTCGGCGATGTCGGGCTGCTCGTTGGAACCGCGATCCTCTTCTTCGGCGCCAACGAATGGGCAACCGACCACGGGTCGAACGGGTTCAGCATCCACGCCATCTCCGGGTGGGCACTGTCCGGCGACGGCAGCGACACCGTGCTGATGATGTCGGCCATCGCCTTGTTCATCGCGTGCATCGGCAAGTCCGGTCAGTTCCCACTGCACACGTGGCTGCCCGACGCGATGGCCGGGCCGACGCCCGTGTCGTCGCTGCTGCACTCGTCGACGATGGTCGTGGCCGGGGTGTTCCTCGTCGCCCGCCTGTATCCCGTGTTCTTCGAGGGTCTCAACATCCTCGGTAGCGGTGTCAACCTGATCGCCGTCATCGGCGGCATCACGGTCCTGATCGCCGCCGCCCTGGCGTTCGTGCAGAACGACATCAAGCGGGTTCTCGCCTACTCCACCGTCTCGCAGCTCGGCTACATGATGATGGGTCTCGGTGTCGGCGCGTGGACGCCGGCCGTGTTCCACCTCTTCACCCACGCCTTCTTCAAGTGCTGTCTGTTCCTCTGCGCCGGCTCGGTGAGCCACTCCGGATCGCACCACTCGTTCGACATGAAGAAGGACATGGGCGGACTGTTCAAGAAGATGCCGATCACGGCGTGGACGTGGATCTTGGCGACGGCTGCGCTGTGCGGCGTCCCATTCTTCTCCGGCTTCTTCTCGAAGGACGAGATCATCGACAACGCCGACCACAACGGATATGGCGTCTTCTTCATCATCGGCCTGGTCGGTGCCGCGATGACCGCCGCGTACATGACGCGTGCGACCTATCTGACGTTCTTCGGCAAACCCCGCGGCGCCGCCGCCGGGGAACACCACGGCGACGAGCACGCCGAGGAGCACGAGCTTGCGCACGTTGGCGCGGACGAAGTCGCGTCGCATGATGCCCACGCTCCCGACCACCGGGCCCTTGCGATCGAGCACTCGGACCAACACGCGACGACTGAGGCCCATGAGTCGCCGTGGCGGATCACGGCGCCGCTCGTGATCCTGGCGGCGTGCGCGGTGTTCGCCGGCTATCTCAACGCGCCGGCGACGCCGTTCAGGACCGAGAAGTTCACGGAGTGGGTCGAGCCGCGCGGTGTACCGGTCTCAGAAGCCGAGGCGACGGCAGCGCTCTCGGTCGGATCAGGCGAAGTGGCGCAGTTCGAAGTCGCGCCGCCGGAGAGCGGCGAGGAGACCCATGCCGAGGAGGCAGGCGCGGCGGAGGAGGTGGAGCACGCAACCGCGACCGGCTGCGGGTTCGAGGTGCCGTCTGACGGCGTGTGCTTCGCGCCTGCGCTCACGCACGCCGAGTTCAAGTGGCCGAAGGCGGCGCCGTCGATCCTGCTCGTCGCGTTCGGCGGCTTTGCCAGCCTGTGGATCTGCATCGGCATCTTCAGCCGCGAGCGGTTCTTCCTCAAGGGCCTCACCACGCGCTTCGCGCCGGCACGGTGGGGCTACACCTTCCTCGTCAACAAGTACTACCTCGATCACCTCTACGAGAAGGTCATCGTCCATGGCATCGCCCATCCGATCGCGAGGGCCGCGTACTGGACCAACCAACACATTCTCGACGGCATCGTGAACGGCACCGGCAAGTTCGGCCGGCGGTCCGGTGAGTGGGTCTACCGCAACATCGACCAGCGGGTGGTCGACGGGGCGGTCAACGGCTCGGGTCTGATGGCGTCCGAGAGCGGTCACGCCCTTCAACCCGTGCAGTCCGGCAAGGTCAACCAGTACGGCGCGCTCCTGTTCGGAGCCGCTGCCGTGGCGGCCATCGTGCTCGTCATCCTCAACGTGTAGGGGCATCGCAGACCATGGAAACCATCACCGACCAGAACTGGCTGTTGAGCGTCGGCACCTTCTTGCCGCTCGCCGGCGTGCTCGTGATGCTCTTCGTCCCGCGCTCCGAGGAGTACTGGCTCAAGGTCATCGCCCTCGTCACGGCGGCCGCCACGTTGGGCGTCGGCATCTACACGCTCACGCAGTTCGACTACGACCAGTCGGCGAAGATGCAGTTCTTCGTCGACACCGAGTGGATCGAGGTCATCAAGTCGAACTACATCGTCGGTCTCGACGGCATCAGCCTGTCGCTCTACTTCTTGTCGATGGTGATCACGTTCCTCGTGATCGTCTACACGTGGGACAACATGCCGGACGCCGGGAACCCGAAGGCGTTCCTGATCCTGATGTTGGTGCTCCAGACCGGGATGGCCGGCACGTTCGTCGCCCAGGACCTGATCCTGTTCTTCGTGTTCTTCGAGGTCGTGCTGTTGCCGATGTACTTCATGATCGGCGTCTGGGGCGGCGAGAACCGGCAATACGCCTCGCTGAAGTTCTTCCTCTACACGATGTTCGGCTCGGCATTGATGCTCGTCGCCTTCCTCGCCCTGTTCTTCCAGACCGACGCCCAGAGCTTCAGCTTCGCCCACCTCATGGAAGCCGGCCCGCTCGTCGACAAGGACGTCCAGGTCTGGATCTTCGCCGGGATGTTCATCGGGTTCGCGGTGAAGGTGCCGATGTTCCCGTTCCACACCTGGCTCCCCGACGCCCACACCGAGGCACCGACACAGGGCTCGGTCATCCTGGCCGCGATCCTGCTGAAGCTCGGCACCTACGGCTTCGTGCGCATCGCCCTCCCGATGCTGCCCGAAGGGGCGGTCGAGTGGGCACCGTGGATCGGCCTGCTCGCCGTGATCGGCATCATCTACGGCGCCCTCGGCTGTCTCGCCCAGACCGACATGAAGCGTCTGATCGCGTTCTCGTCGGTCGCCCACATGGGCTTCGTGATGCTCGGCATCTCGACGTTGACGGAGTTCGGCATCAACGCCGCGGTGTTCGGCATGGTGGCCCACGGCCTGATCACCGGCATGTTGTTCTTCATCGCCGGTTCGGTGAAGCACCGCTATCACACGCTCGAGATCAAGCGCCTGTCGGGAATGCTCACCCAGGTCCCGAAGCTGGCGTGGATCCTCGGGTACTGCGCGATGGCGTCGCTGGGCCTGCCCGGCCTGGCCGGCTTCTGGGGCGAGTTCCCGGCGATCCTGTCGGCGTACAGCCCGGGCTTCGGCCTGCCGGAGGAAACGTTCCGCACATACATGGTGATCGCCGCGATCGGCACCGTGCTGGCGGCGTCCTACCTCTTGTGGCTGTACCAGCGCACGGCGTTCGGTGAGCCGACCGAGGAGTTCTCCGGCCACGGCCCGGCCGCCCACGCGGTCGGTGCGGCGGTGAATGCGGATCATGCCGACGCACACGGAGATCACGACGGTCACGACCTCCAAGACGTCACGCTCGTCGAGTGGATCGCCTGGCTCCCGCTGTTGATCGCGATCCTCGTGCTCGGTGTCTACCCACACCTGCTGTTCAACTTCATCGATCCCGCCGTCACCGAGCTCGTTGGTCGCATGGGGGAGACCCTCGGCCCGTGATCTCGCTGATCCTCGCCCAGGTCGGCGACTACGTGGCGCCGGACATCGACTGGCACGCGCTCGCCCCCGAGCTGGTGCTGGTCGTGGGGATCAACCTCGTGCTGTTCATCGACCTGTGGGTCGACGAGTCGAAGAAGTGGGCGATGGCGACGCTCACCGGGTTCGTGCTGCTCGGCGCCTTCCTGCCGGTCGTCACGCTCGCCGTCGTCGGCGACGACGTGCGGTCGATGTTCGACGGCAGGTACGTGATCGACGAGTACGCGCTCGTGCTCAAGGCGGTGTTCCTCCTGACCGCCTACATCGTCGTGTTGATGAGCCAGACCGAGCTCGAAGAGGGCGGCTACTACCAGGGCGAGTTCTACGTGCTGCTGCTCGCCAGCGTGCTCGGCATGGTGATGATGACGTCGAGCCGCGACCTCGTCAGCATCTTCGTGGCGCTCGAGCTGCTGTCGATCCCTGCCTACATGCTGGCCGCCTGGCGCAAGCGCGATCGCAAGAGCAACGAGGCGGGCGTCAAGTACTACCTGCTCGGTGTGTTCGCTTCGGCCGTGCTGTTGTACGGCATGAGCTTCCTCTACGGCACGACGGGATCGACCCGGCTGGTCGACATCGGCGCCGAGCTCGGGGACGAGCTGATGGCGATGCAAGTCCTTGGCATCGTGTTCGTGATCGCCGGCTTCGGCTTCAAGATCTCGGCGGTGCCATTCCACACGTGGGCGCCCGACACGTACGAGGGTGCGCCGACCCCGGTCACCGCGTTCTTGTCGGTCGCCGCCAAGGCCGCCGGGTTCGTCGCGCTGGTGCCGCTCATCTTCGTGGCCTTCCCGGCCGCCGACAGCGTCTACCAACCGTTCATCTGGGTGCTGTCCGCGCTCACGATGACGGTCGGCAACGTCGTGGCCCTTCGTCAGACCAACATCGTGCGCATGCTCGCCTACTCGAGCGTGGCCCAGGGCGGCTTCATCCTGATGCCGCTCGCCGTCGTCGGCACGGGCGACGGCGCCGACGCGGCGCTCAAGGCCGTGGTTTTCTACCTGATCGTCTACGCGTTCATGAACCTCGGCGCGTTCGCCATCGTCATCGCCGTCGCCCGCAAGACGCGCAGCGGCGACATCAAGTCGTACGGCGGGTTGTTCAGCTACTCGCCAGGCCTCGCCACGCTGATGACGATCTTCCTCGCCTCGCTCGCCGGCATCCCGCCGTTGGGCGGCTTCTGGGCGAAGTTCAACGTGTTCAGGGCGATGCTCGACGCCGGCGGGTGGGCCGCTGTTTCGCTGGCGGTCGTCGGCGCCGTCAACTCGGTGATCGCGGTCGGCTACTACATGGGTGTGACGCGTGAGATGTGGATGCGACCGGTGCCCGACGGCGACACGACGACGATCACCCCGCCGGCGCCGATCTGGGCGGCCCTCGGCATCACGGCCATCGCCACGGTCGTCCTCGGAGTGTTCCCGGGTCTGGTCCTGCGCTTCGGCGATCTCCAGGACCTGACCGGTGCCCTCGGCGGCTGACGACATCCGCGCCGCGATCGACGCCGCCGGCGGCGCGATCCCCTTCGACGAGTACATGCGGCTGGCGCTGTACGGCGAGCACGGCTTCTACGGCGGTGAAGGACGGGCCGGACGTCGCGGCGACTTCATCACCTCACCCGAGATCGGGCCGTTGTTCGGTGCTGTCGTCGCCCGCTTCCTCGATGCCGAATGGGCGCGTGTCGGCCGGCCGGAGCGATTCACGTTCGTCGACGCCGGTGCCGGCCCGGGCACACTCGCCCGATCGGTGCTTGCCGCTCGCCCTGGGTGCGGCGACGCGCTGCGCTACATCGCGGTCGAGGTGTCGACGGCGCAACGGGAGCTGCACCCACCGGACGTCGAGTCGGTGGCGACGTTGCCGGAGGAGGTCACCGCGGGAGTGATCCTCGCCAACGAGCTGCTCGACAACTTGCCGTTCCGGCTCGCCGTGTACGACGGTGGCTGGCGAGAGGCGCTCGTGTCCACCGGCGCCGGCGGATCGTTCGTCGAGGTGCTCGGTGACCGGCTCACCGCCGGCCGCGGCGCGCTGCCGGAGACCGCCGCCCACGGGGCACGGGCGCCCCTGCAGGACGCCGCGCACGTGTGGGTCACGTCGGCGCTGGCGGCGGTCGGCGACGGGTGCGTTGTCGCCATCGACTACGGCTCGACAACCGCCGATCTCGCGGCGCGTCCGTACCGCGAGTGGCTGCGCACGTACCGGCGCAACGAGCGCGGCGAGCACTATCTCCGTGCCGCGGGCACCCAGGACATCACGACCGAGGTCGCCGTCGACCAGTTGCCGACACCGGCCTCCGTGACCACCCAGGCCGAGTGGTTGCGCACATGGGGGATCGGTGAGCTCGTCGACGATGGTAAACGGATCTGGCGCGAGCGGGCGTCGGCACCTGACGTCGCGGCGCTGCGGATGCGGAGTCGGGTCGGCGAGGCGGAAGCGCTCCTCGACCCCGACGGGCTCGGTGCGTTCGTGGTCCTCCGTTGGGAGGCTGCAACCGATGGTTCAAGTCCGGCCCCGATCTGACGATGAAGTCTGGTCAGACACCTTCCCCCAAGGTGTTGGAGACCCGTCCTGCGGACGGATCTCCACAGATCCCCTCAACAGGGATGCGGCGTCGATGACGTCGCTGATGTCGGCTCGGCCCACCGGAGGACGGGAACGGTCGGGCCGAGCCCGACATCATCATCTGGATGGCGGTCCGCGTGAAGAGCCGGACGGTAGCCTGCGGACCCGGTGACCAGCGACAATCCGCACGCGACCGCACGACTGCCGGCTCTGGCGTTCGGAACGCTCGGCATCGTGTACGGCGACATCGGGACCAGCCCGATTTACGCCTTTCGCGAGGCGTTCGACCATTCGGAGCTGGCGGTCGAACAGTCGACAGCGTTCGGTGTCGCGTCCGTGGTGTTCTGGTCGCTGGTCATCATCATCTCGATCAAGTACCTCGCGCTCGTCATGCGCGCCGACAACCGCGGCGAGGGAGGGATCCTGGCGCTCACCGCACTCGTGATGCCGCGCAGTGGAGTGGCGGCCAAGGGAATCACGGCGGGCGTCATCACGCTCGGCGTGTTCGGCACCTCGCTCCTCTACGGCGACGGGCTCATCACGCCTGCGATCTCGGTGCTCAGCGCCGTCGAGGGATTCGAAGTGGCGACGTCGGCGTTCGAGGCGTGGATCCTCCCGATCACGATCGCGATCCTCGTCGCCCTGTTCTCCGTGCAACGGCGCGGCACGGCGAAGATCGCCCGCGTCTTCAGCCCGATCATGATCCTGTGGTTCACGGTCATCGGCGCCCTCGGACTGCGACAGGTGCTCGAGCATCCGTCCGTCCTCCGGGCGATCTCGCCGAGCTACGGCTTGCAACTCTTCATCGACCATCCGTGGCGGGCATTTCTCGCCCTCGGCTCGATCTTCCTGGTGGTGACGGGTGGCGAGGCCCTCTACGCCGACATGGGACACTTCGGTCGCCGCCCGATCCAGATCAGTTGGTACATGGTCGTGCTGCCGGCGCTGCTGCTGAACTACTTCGGGCAGGCGGCGCTGCTCGCCCAGGACCCCGAGAGCGTCGAGAGCCCGTTCTACAACCTGGCCCCGACCTGGGGCATCACGCCACTCGCGATCCTGGCGACGATGGCGACAGTGATTGCGTCGCAGGCGCTGATCACCGGTGCCTACTCGCTCACGACGCAGGCGGTGCAACTCGACTACCTGCCGCGCCTCAAGATCCTCCACACGTCGGCGCACCACATCGGCCAGGTGTACGTGCCGCTCGTGAACTGGCTGCTGATGATCGGCTGCGTCGGACTCGTCATCGGGTTCCGCACGTCGAGCGCCCTCGCCTCGGCGTACGGCATCGCCGTCACCACGACGATGTTGATCACGACGCTGCTCTTCTACCGCGTCGTCCGCGACCGGTGGGGGTGGTCGACGGCGCGCTCGGTCATCACGCTCACACCGCTCATGTTGGTCGATGGTGCGTTCCTCGCTGCCAACGTGCCGAAGATCCCGACCGGAGGCTGGTTCCCGTTGGCGGTCGGTCTCGGTCTGGTGATCCAGATGACGACGTGGCGGAAGGGCCGAGAGCTGGTGGCCGCGCGCATCCGTCGCGGCGAGCGGCCGATGGAGGAGGTCGGACGCGAGGCGCTCGATGCCCAGGTTGCACGCGTGCCGGGCACCGCGGTGTATCTGTTCAAGGACGCCGGGGCCGCTCCGCCGGCGTTGGTGGCGAACCTCGAGCACAACAAGGTGCTGCACGAGACGACGCTGCTGCTCTCCGTCAGCGTGGCCGAGGTGCCGCGCGTCGAAGCGGAGCAGCGCGTCACCTACACCCCGGTCGGGCCGGGCATCCACCAACTCGAGTTGCTGTTCGGGTTCATGGACGAGCCCGACGTGCCCGATGCGCTCGCCGCCATGGACGCCATCCCCGGCTTCGAGTTCGATCTCAGCACGACGACGTTCTTCCTCGGCCGCGAAGCCGTCGGCGCTGGCAAAGTGCCGGGGATGCATCCATGGCGTGAGGAACTGTTCGTGCTCCTCAACCGTGGTGCCGCCAGCGCGTCGCGGTTCTTCAGCCTGCCGCCCGACCGGGTCTTCGAAGTCGGGACACAGGTCGAGATCTGATTCCCGGCCGGGGCCGGGTCAGCCGTAGACGCCGATCACGTCGATGATGAAGTGCGTCGATCCGCCGCCGCCGCACGCGACCTTGAGCTGAGCCAGGTCGACCGCCGACACGACGTGATTGGCGACGGTCATGCCGTTGTCGAACCAGTTGATGCTCGACACGTTCGGCGTCACGGCGATGTCGGCCGAGAACACGGTGAGGAAGCCGTACCCGAGCGTGTCGGTGACGGTGAGGTTCATCATCACGCCGTCGATGTTCTCGATGAAGCCCTCGGCGCCGCTGTCGAGCAGACCGATCGTGCGGACCTGTCCGGTCGCGATCCGGCCGTCGTTGGGGAGGTCGGGTTGGGCGCCCGGCCGGCTGTCGTAGACGCGGACCGGCTCGAAGAGCAAGGTGAGGGCGCCCGCCGTGCCCGGCCGGGCGAGCAGGGTCGGCCGGGGATCGGGTCCGATGCTGGGCTGCCAGAGCTCGAGACCCGACGAGCGTTGTAGGCGAGAGTCCCGATCGGGTAAGAGCCGAGCACGGTGTCGCCGGGCGTACCGACGAACTGGAGGTGGCCGCCGGCCGACGTCAGCCGCAACGCGACCGGGCCCTGGCCGGGTGGAGCGGCGAAGGGATCGCCGGTGTGCGTGATGCCGGTCACCGCGTCGGCGGTGTTCTCCATGCCGAGGAGGAGCTCGTCGCCGGTGTCCGCGGCCGCGCTTCTTGTCGTGATGCTGGCCCCGGCGGCGCCGACGGCCGCCGCGGTGGCGACACGGAACAGGTTGCGACGTGACGACACCGGCTCCGGTTCGGACATCTCCTCCAGCTGAGCACGCACATCGGCCAGCTCGCGCTCGAGCTCGACAAGGCGGCGGGACAGGTCGTCGGTCATGGTGGGCTCCCTCGGTGATTCGACCCGGAAAAGAATGACATTCGTGCCGATTCGCCGCGGCACCTTTTCGTGGACACCATCGGCGAGACCGGTCGGCGGGCCTGCCGATCACCGTCGCGCCTAGAGTCGGCCCGTCACGGAAAGGGGGCCACATGGCGGAGGAACAGCACGACACGATCGACGACTTGTCCACCGAGCTGCGGCGCTTCCCGCCGCCCGACGGGTTCAAGGCCGACGCGCTGGTCACCGGCACGCACCTGTACGAAGAGGCGGCCGCCGACGACGAAGGCTTCTGGGCTCGGCAGGCCGCCGACCTGCTCGCCTGGTCGAAGCCGTGGGAAACGATTCTCGAGTGGGACCTGCCGTACTCGAAGTGGTTCGACAGCGGCGAGCTCAACGTGTCGTACAACTGTCTCGATCGCCACGTCGAGGCCGGCCGGGGCGAGAAGGTTGCGTTCCACTGGGAGGGCGAGCCGGGTGACAGCCGCACGATCACCTACGGCGAACTGCTGGCCGACGTGCAGCGCTTCGCCAACGTGCTGAAGAGCCTCGGTGTCGCCAAGAGTGACCGGGTCAACATCTACATGCCGATGATCCCCGAGGTCGTGGTCGCGATGCTTGCGTGCGCGCGCATCGGCGCCGCCCACAGCGTCGTGTTCGGGGGGTTCTCGGCGCAGGCGCTCGCCGATCGGATCAACGATGCCGAGGCGACCGTGCTGATCACGGCCGACGGCGGCTACCGGCGTGGTGAGGTCTTCCCGCTGAAGGCCGCCGCCGACGAGGCCGTGGCCAACGCGCCGACGATCCAGCACGTGATCGTCGTCAAGCGTGGCGGCAACGACGTGACGATGGTCGAAGGGCGCGACCACTGGTACCACGACCTGATGGCGGACGCCGATCCGGACTGCCCGGCCGAACCGATGGGCGCCGAGCAGTTGCTGTTCCTCCTGTACACGAGCGGCACCACCGGCAAGCCGAAGGGCATCATGCACACGTCGGGTGGATACCTCACCCACGTCGCCTACACGCACAAGTACGTGTTCGACCTCCACCCCGACACCGACATCTTCTGGTGCACCGCCGACGTGGGCTGGGTCACCGGGCACAGCTACATCGTCTACGGCCCGCTCGCCAACGGAGCCACGCAGGTGATGTACGAGGGTGTGCCGAACTTCCCGGGCAACGACCGCCTGTGGGCGATCGTCGAGAAGTACGGCGTGACGATCCTCTACACCGCGCCGACGGCGATCAGGACGTTCATGAAGTGGGGTGTCGCCGAACCGCAGCGTCACGATCTGACGTCGCTGCGACTTCTCGGTTCGGTCGGCGAGCCGATCAACCCCGAGGCGTGGATGTGGTACCAGGAGCACATCGGGGGTGGGCGCTGCCCGATCGTCGACACCTGGTGGCAGACCGAGACGGGCGGCATCATGATCAGCCCGCTGCCGGGCGCCACGACCACCAAGCCCGGTTCGGCGACGTTCCCGCTCCCCGGGGTGTCGGCCGAGCTGGTCGACGACGCCGGCCAGCGTGTCGAGCACGGTGGGGGGTACCTCACGCTCACGCGTCCATGGCCGGGCATGCTCCGCGGCATCTGGGGTGATCCGGAGCGCTTCGTCGAGACCTACTGGAGCCGCTTCCCCGGTCGCTACTTCGCCGGTGACGGCGCCAAGCTCGACGACGACGGCTACCTGTGGCTCCTCGGCCGGGTCGACGACGTGATGAACGTGTCCGGGCACCGGATCTCGACGACCGAGGTCGAATCGGCACTCGTCTCGCACCCGAGCGTGGCCGAAGCCGCCGTCGTCGGCGCCAACGACGCGACCACCGGGCAGGCGATCATCGCCTACGTGATCCTGCGCGGCGGTGCGGAGGTCGGCGTCGACGAGTTGCGCAACCACGTCGCCGGCGAGATCGGTGCGCTCGCCAAGCCGAAGACGATCTACATGACGCCCGACCTCCCCAAGACACGGTCCGGCAAGATCATGCGCCGCCTCCTGCGCGACGTGGCCGAGGGGCGCAACCTGGGTGACACCACGACGCTCGCCGATGTCGCCGTGGTCGACGAGCTGCAACGGCGGGCGAAAGCAGGCGACGGCGACGAGTGAGGCCGGTCGAGCCGTCTGGCCGGGAACGGAACTCCATCCGGGTGTGTCGTATGTGCCTTGTGTATGGAGACGTTCAAGTTCGGGCCAACCGGCGCCGATGAACGATTCGTGAATGATCCTCTCGACCCTGGTTCGCCGCGTGTCGCTCACGATCCCGTGAATGACTCCGGCGCCACGCCGGCGACCACGACGGGTACGGCTCCCGCGCCGGCGCCCGCCGGGTCGAACCCAGATCCCACCGGCTTTCGGTTCAACCTCGACGATGCGCTCGCCCGACTCAGTGAACCGCATCAACCGATTCCGCGCTTCAAGTGGTCGGCGGTCACTCCGTCGGAACCGTCGACGACGTCGGGACCGATGCACGCCACCACGCTCGCCGGCCCCCAGGCATCCCCACCCCCGCCCCCGGCACCGACGACATCGGGTCGGGGTCGGCCGGCACGATGTTCCCCGATCAGGAGTCGCGCGTCCGCCCGCTGACCCAACCGACCCTCGACCCGCTCCCCGAGATCCGTGAGGCGACCCCGGTCGGCGGCGGCCCCGACACCGGCAAGTGGTCGACGATCCCGGTTCACATCCCGGCGCCCGTCGCGCCCCCGGTTCTCACCGCTGCCCCTGCTGCCGCCCCGCCCACTCCGGCCCCTGCCCTCGCCCCCGTCCTGGCCGCCGCCCCGGCGCCTGCCTTCGCCCCTGTCGTGGACCCGGCCGCGGCGGCCCGGCCCCGGCCCCTGCCTTCGCCCCTGTCGTGGCTCCGACCGCGGCCCCGGCCCCTGCCTTCGCCCCTGTCGTGGCTCCGACCGCGGCCCCGGCGGCCTCCGTTCCGATGATCGTCACGGGAAGCGAGGCGTTCGCCGCCGGCGCCTTCGGCTTCACCCCCGACTCGGACTACGCGCCAGGCCCGGTCGGGCTTCCCGACGCGTCCCACGTCAACGGCGGCGCGCCGCGACTCCCCCAATCCGATCCGGCCGCCGCACCGCCGATGGCGACGATGGTGTCGTCGACGGCCCTGGCCCACTCCGCCGCGTCCGGGTCGTCGGCGGCCGTGAAGGGCCGCAAGAAGCGCAAGCGCAACCACCTCGGCAAGGTGATCCTTGTTCTGCTGCTCCTGGCCGGGATCGTCGCCGCGGCGCTCACGTACGGTCGTGACTATCTCTTCCCGGAAGATTGGAACAAGGACGTGGTGCCGGCCGTCGAGGCGTTGCAGCAGCGCTCCGGCCTCGAGTTCACCGATCCGGTGCCCGTCAACACCCTCCCCGAGGCCGAGTATGCGGCCAAGGTCGCCGGTTTCGTCTTCGGACCGACGCTCAGCGCCGAATGGCAGTCGTCGATCCCACGCTGGCGGGCACTCGGTCTCGTCGACGGCGAACCGACCGTCGAGTCGGTGAACGGGATCGTGACGCGTGGATGCCGGCGTTCTACGATCCGGCCGACAAGCAGATCTACCGCAGCGACAGCGGCATCGATTCCACCGTCGCCACGGTCTCGATGCGCGATGCCCTGGCCGCCGCCCTGATCGACCAACTGGCCGATGACTCGACTGCTCCCACCCCCGACGCGACCGCTGCGCCATCCGCCGCCTCGGTGACGAACTCGCTCGCTCAGCTAGCGGTGGACGACTACAGCGCCGAGTTCGTCGCCGGATCGACGACGCCGGATACCGATCGATCCGCATTCCTGCCGCTCGCCGTTCCGCTGGCCCATCGCCTGCTCGGCGTCGAGGATCTCGGTGCTCCGATCGTGGACTCGGTCCGTGGCGCGGCCGACGCGGCGGCGGATTCCGACGGCGGTTTCGACGTCGACGTCACCGGCGTGCTCGACGTGCCGTGGACCGCGGCACCGGTTCCGGCGCTGGTCACCGGCGACACCCAGGATGCCGCTGCCGGCACGGCCGTCGCCCGCGGCAGCGACTTCTGGTACAGCGTGCTGGCGGCGTATCTCCCGGCCGACACGGCGGCGGATGCCGCCAACTCGATCGGTGCGGACCTGTACACGCCGGCGATCCGCGGTGCCCAGCAATGCGTCTACGGCACGTTCACGGCCACCTCTCCGGAAGCATTCCTCGTGCTGCAGGTCTCCGCCGCGGCCTGGGCCCAGCTCGCCCCGCCGCAAGCGGGCGCCTCGGCGACGACGCTCGCCGACGGCGTCACGGTGCAGTTGGTCGCCTGCGACCCCGGCACCGGGCCGAACCCGACCCGCACCCCCGACGTGGCCAGCACCCTGATCGCCCGCCAGATCGCCCGCCTGAATTCTGTCTGATCGGTC
>CAVZOP010000013.1:0-59725 GCA_963776935.1 Ilumatobacteraceae bacterium
AGGCGGTCATGCCCTCGACGTAGTCGGGGGTGCCGGCCGCGGCGCCCTGGGCGGCCGCCTCGGCCGCCAGCACGTCAGCGAACGAGAGGTGCTCGTCGACGATGCGGCGCACGAGTCGCTTCGACATCACGAACGTGCCGGTCGGGCCGGCGGCGATGGAGCCGCCGATGGCGCGCACGCGGTCGAGCAGTTCGCCGTCGGGCACCACGCCGTTGACGAGGCCCATCGCGGCCGCTTCGTTGCCGTCGATCAGGCGACCGGTGTAGATCAGCTCGAGGGCGCGGTGTGGTCCGACTCGCGCGACGAGCGCGGCGTGGCCACCGGAGTCGAGCACCGCCCCGATGTTGGCGAACGGTGAGCCGACCTTCGTCTTCTCGGCGCAGTAGACCAGATCGCACGCCATGGCGATGCCGAAGCCCACTCCGAGGCACGCCCCGTGGACGGCGGCGATGGTCGGAACGGGCAGCTCGGCGAGGCGGGTGATCAGCGGGTTGAACACGTCGCCGAGGATCGCCGCCGCGTCCTCGGTGAGGGGCTCGGCCGTGGACAGGTCGCGACCGGCGGAGAAGCCGCGGCCCTCGCCGCGCACGATCACGCACCTGGCATCCGCCGTGCCGTCGAGAGCCGTGTGGAACTCGGCGACCATCGCATCGTCGAGCGAGTTGAGGACGTCCGGCCGGTCGAGGACGACCTCCGCCACCCCACCGTTGATCTGCAGTCGCACGCTCACGAGTTGCTCCTCCTGTCTGACGGTCGCATGGTCCGACCGACCTCAGTGTCGCGGGTCGCAGCAGCCACCCGTCACCAGGTTGCGTCCGGGTCGAGCATGATCACCTCGCGCATGTCGGCGTACACCGTCGCGAACGAGTCGCTGCGCACCGTCCGACCGGCCTGGGCGGCGGCTTCGACGGTCGCCCAGTCGCGCGGGCCGAAGCGTT
Organism: Ilumatobacteraceae bacterium; assembly: GCA_963776935.1. Taxonomy (GTDB): domain Bacteria; phylum Actinomycetota; class Acidimicrobiia; order Acidimicrobiales; family Ilumatobacteraceae; genus JALOLG01. The sequence goes on from CAVZOP010000013.1 coordinate 939, forward strand.
GGTCGACGGCGGACTGCCACTCGGGGGCCAACACCGACAGCGGGCGTCCGACGAGCGCCGTGGCAGCCGTGTCGGCGCCCGATGGATCGTCGAACAACGCGACACCGAGCGGGAGCATCTCGGCGAGCGCGGCGGCGATGCGGGCACCGGCATCGGAATCGCCCACGAGCGCGTCGAGCAGGGCATCGGCATGGCGGAGGTGATAGCGCTCCTCACTCATCGCCCGGGCAGCGATGTCGCCCACGCGCGCGTCGGACGATCCGGCGAGCTCCCGCCACCGCAGCGCTTCGGCGGTGTCGTACATCCAGTGGCGCACGAGCGCGCTCGCCCATTCGGTGCACGCCGCCTCGACCAGCCAGCACGAGCGGTAGTCGGCCGGATCGCGACGGAAGGCCAGGGCGTCGACGGCCTGGGCGCTCGGTGTCTCACCGGAAAGATCGGAGATGACGAGCTCGTAGAGCATCGCCGCGTGACCGAGCTCGTCCTGGCCGATCGAGGCGAACGCCATGTCCTCCTCGAGGAACGGCGCGACGCCGATCCACTCGGTGTGGCGCTGCCCCATCAGGTGCTCGTCGTCGGCGAACGCCAGGAGCACGGCGCGCTCCGCGGGACCGAGCGTCGTCACGGCACCCCCGGATCGGTCACGTTTCGGCCGCCCCGCCCCGCTCGGCCCGCCGCCGCTCGGCGACCAGCGAACCGTCGTTGTGACGGTGGGGCTTGTCGGCGTTCGGGGCGATGAACTCCTCGTCGCCGACGAGGACGTGGTCGCGATCGACGACCCACATCAGCTCGCCCTCGGCACGGCGGACGTAGTTCTCGCGGGCGAGCACGACCGCCAGCTCATCGTTGGCGGCCTCGAGGCTGCCGACGTGGCGGAACTCGTCCTTGCCCTGTTTCTTGAGAAAGACCTCGTAGATCCTCATCGCGTCACCGCCAGCTCGGCCATCAGCGCATCACCTCGACCGCTTCGCCGCAGCCGGGACAGCGGTGCACGGCCCGGCACCGCGTCGGCCCGAACATCGACTGCTCGACCGTCTCGACACCACAGCGGGGGCACTGGGTGCGGCCGTCCCGCTCGACCGCGACCGTCAGCCCGCCGGCGAGCTGTTGGCGTGCCCGCTCGGAGATGCGTTCCACCGACCAATTCGGCGCCGAGAGGAACGTGACGTCGACACTTCGTACCCCGTCGACCGCTTCCGCCGCGACGCGGACACGTTCGACGATCAGCGAGAGCGCCGGGCAGCCGGAGAACGTCGGGATCAATCCGATCGACACCGCGCCGTCGGCATCGGCCGAGAGCTGCTCGAGCAGGCCGAGCTCGACGATCGACACGCCGGGCAGCTCGGGGTCGTCGACCGTTGCCACCGCGGCGCGGACCGCGTCGACGAGATCCATCCCGACGGTCACTGGTCCACCATGTCACCGATGCGAGCGACGAGGCGCCAGCCGAGGAGCGGCCAGCAACTGCGCGGGCGGCTTGCGGTGTGGCCGGGGAACGCACTGATGGTGGTTGCGTTCATGCCGCCTCCACCGAGATGGCGTCGAGCGCGTCGCGCACCCAGGCGGTGTCGGACCAGTGACGGGCCGCGTCGCCGATTCGGCGGGCGGAGTCGGGTCCGGCGTTGTCGAGCGTGGCCCTGAGGTGCGACCAGTCGATCGGCCCGATCTCCCACCGTCCGGTGTCGGGATCGTGACGCAGGTCGGGATCGGGGATCGTGAAGCCATAGCCGGTGAGCAGCGGCGCGTACTTCTGCACCCAGCGGTCGCGCAGCACCTCGTTGGGCTCGGACTTGATGCGGAACCGCATCAACTCGTCGTCGGGCTTCGAGTCCGGCCCGAACAACTGCAGCGCCGGCAGCCACCACCGGTCGAGCGCCTCCTGGAACAGGGCGTGTTGGGTCGGGGTGCCCTCGGCGATCGTGAGCAACATCTCCTCGCCGTGGCGCATGTGGAACCCCTCCTCGGCGATGATGCGCCGCAGGATCCGCCGGTACGGCCCGTACGAGCAGTTCTTGAACACCGCCTGCTGGCTGATCAGCGCCGCCGCGTCGACGAGGTAGGCGATCGCCACCTGGTCGCCCCACGTGATCGCCGCGTAGTGGAACACGTTGTGGAACCGGCTGCGTCCGGCGAACAGGTCCTCGAGCATCTGGCGACGGGTCTTCACCCCGAGGTCGGCGGCGACCATGTAGAGCAGGTGGGCGTGACCGATCTCGTCTTGGGTCTTGGCGAGCACGCCCATCTTGCGACGCAGACCCGGTGCGCGCGGGATCCAGTCGCGCTCGGTGAGCCCACCCATCAGCTCTGAGTTGGCGTGCAACTCGATGAACTTGAACACCTCGGCGCGGTACTCGTCGGACATCGCGTCGTCGGCCTCGACGATGCCGCCCTCGTCGATGAACGTCTGGAAATCGTCGGTGCTCGCCCAGCGGTTCATGCGCCTCCTCTCGTGTCGACGTCTGCATCGTCATGATCACCGTCGCCGAGATCATCGTCGGCGTGTTCGGGCACCACCACCGCTCCGCCGGCGCGCACGGTCCGACCGTGGAACACGGCGACGAGCGTGCCGTCATCGAGCTCGACCCGTACGTCGTACAGGCCCGTGCGACCCTTCAGCCAGCGTTCCTCCGCTGTCGCCCGGAGCACCGACCCGCGCGGGACCGGGCTCAGGAAGTCGATGCTCGCGGCGGCGGCGAGGGCGGTCTGGTTGTGACTGCCCGATGCGAACGCCATCGCCGTGTCGGCGAGCGTGAACGTCATGCCGCCGTGGCAGACGTCGTAGCCGTTGCACATGTCGGGCCGCACGACCATCGACACCACCGCCCGCCCCGGACCGGCGTCGACGAGCTCGATCCCGAACGTCTGCGTCGACACGTCACGGCGATACAGCTCGGCGACGACCGCCGCGGCGTCGATGCCAACAGTGACGTCGACGGGTGCGCCAGTGGCCGCTTCGGTCCCCATGATCGCGAGCCTACGAGCTGTCCGCCTCGAGCGTTGAGCCTGCGGTCACGGCATCGAGCCACGCCACCGCCGCCGGGGTGAGCTCGGCGACCTTCTTGTAGTCGGCCACGTCGGCCGGCATCGCCTGCAACGCCTCGGCGAGGCGGCGTGCGTCGTCGGGTCGCGTCGGCGAGGTGGGCGAGCGGCCGCACGTAGGTACGCAACGTGAACAGCACGCACCTCGTCTCGGGGAACCGGCGGAACGTCTCGCGCTCGACGCGGAGGAACAATCGCTCGCCGGCCCATCGCTCGACGTCGCCGTCGACGCTCGGGAGCGGATCGAGGGGCGGCGCGGTGCCGTTCGTCGGCTGGAACAGCTCACCGGTGTCGAGCACCGACCACCCGAGGCGCCAGAAGCTCCGATCGGGCTGGAGGCGGTCGAAGAACGTGTCGACCGATCCGCCGAGCTGCTCGTTGAGCCGCGACACCGGTGCGTGCACCTCGGCGAGGCGCAGGCCCAACTTCGAGACCAGGTCCCAGCGGTTCGGGAAGCACACCGACCCGCCACCGACCACCAGACCCTCGGGGCGCTCGACCAGCAACACGAGGTCCTCTTGCACCAGCCGGCCGGCGATCTCGAGCGGATGGGCCGCTGCCGGTCGCGGGCGGTCGTCGCCGCGGCCGAGCGCCAACGACTCCCCGGTCCGGTGGTTGGTGATCGTGCCGTCGGTGAGCGTGAACCATTCGGGCCACCGATCTGTGAGATGGTCGACGAGCGCGTGGAGGACCTCGGAGGCCTCGTCCTGAATTCCCGCAACAACCGAGAGCACCGTCGACGGATGACGGGCGAGGACGTCGCGCTTGACCGCCAGGTCGCGCTCGTAGGCCGCGCCGATCTGGATCCAATCGGCGAGGTCGAGGACCCGCAGACCGAGCCGCCACCGGAACGCCCCGCCCTGGTAGGGCTGGTAATCGGGCTCCGCGAGCGACATGACGCGATCGTACGGCGCGGGCGGCGGCGGCGGCGCCAAGTGTTGCAATCGTGTGAAGCGCGATATCGTTGTTATGTGCGCATCTCCCCACTCACCGTGGCCGGTGCCATCCTGACCTCGGGATTGGTGGCCGTCGCCACGCTCGCGCACGCCGTCGACGGGCCCATCATGAGCGCCGCCCTCCCCGGCGAGACGGCCTCGCGGCTGCAGATACCGACCCCCGCGACGACCGAGAACCAAAACCTGGCCCGGCTGCTCGCCGAGCAGATCAATGCCGAGCGGGCCCGGCACGGGCTGGCGCCGTACCAGTACGACGCCGCCGTCGCCGCGACCGCCGCCGCCCACTCGGCCGACCAGGCGGCACGTCGCACGATGTCGCACACCGGATCCGACGGCTCCAACGCCGGCCAGCGCCTGACCCGCAACGGCGTGACGTGGAGCAGCTGGGGTGAGAACGTCGGCGCCGGGTTCACCGATCCGGCCGTGCTGCTCCAGGCCTGGCTGAACAGCCCGACCCACCGGCCGATCGTGCTCAGCGCGTCGTACACGCGAGTCGGCGCTGGTGTGGCGACGGCGTCCGACGGCACCCGCTACTGGACGATGGACGCCGTCAGCTGAGCTGAGCGCCAACGCGTCTTCGTCACCGTCCTCAGCGCGCCGCGCTGAACGCCGTGACCGAAGCGAGATGCGCGCACCCTGTCGGTAGGGTCGCATCCATGTCGCGTGAGCGAGCCGAGCACGTGGCCCAGGGCACGTGGCGGTCGGGGTCGCTCCACATCTGGGGGTGGAACGGCGACAGCACGGCATCGGCGGCATGGCTCTACGGCGGGTTCGGGCACAACCGGTGGAGTGGGGCCGAGAACGGCTGGCACGACACCCCAGCGTCGTACGGCGAGCTCTCGCGGATCGAGCTCGAGCTGCCGAGCGGACGTCGCCAGTCGGTGCCGAGCGTCCGACTCGACCCCTATGGTGCCGCGGTCTGGCTGTCCGACACGCCCGATGACGACGAGCTGTCGGCATCGTTGGCGTGGTTCGCCGGGCTGAGTGCGCTGGCCGTCGCCCACGTCACCGGCGGACGGCTGGCGCCGGCGATCGTCGAAGAAGGCCCGTTCACGGTCGCCCGCTGGAGGCCGGTGATCGACCACGAGACGGAACAGACGCTCGTCGCGTTCGATGCCGCCGCGCCACCGATCTGCCGCAACGGCACACGCGACACGGCGACCGAGATGCTCACCGCGCTGGTCGACGGGCTCGCCCGATCACTCCTCCACAGCATGGTCTGGAAACCCGACCTCGGCCGTCAACGGTCGTCGCACGTGCAGGCACTGCGTGCCGTGTTCATGTCGCTGGCGCGCAACGACGCGGTGGTCCGCGGCGGCACCACCGAGTTCCACCACGAGCTCGAGTCGGTGCGTGGGCTGCTGCACCGCCATGGCGAGCGCCTCGCCGGCCGGCCCGTGTTCGCGCCGCGGGTGCGACTGACGATCCCCGAGGACGCCGGCGATCCATGGGAGGTCACACTCGAGATCTACGACGAGCTCGATCCCGGTCGGTGGTGCACTGCCGACGATGTGTGGAACGGCTCCGGCGTGGCGCTCGACCTGGCTCGCGACGAACGCCATCTGCCGCGGATCCAAGAGCTCCTCACCGAGCTCGCCACCACGCTCGCCACCAACATCCCCGGGCTCGCCGATCTGGCCGCCGAACACGAACCGTGCGGCGCCGAGCTCGATCTCGTGGCCGCCGACGACTTCCTCGACATCGCCCCGCACGAGCTGGCCCTGCGCGGCATCGCCTTGATCGGGCCCGAGCATCTGGTCGCCGCCAGGGTGTCGGTGCGAGGCCGGGCGAAGCCGGCACCGGTCGACGACCGGCGGCAGCGCTTCGGTGTCGAGGCGATCGTCGACTGGTCGGCGGTCATCGACGACACCCCGATCTCCGACGCCGAGCTTGCCCGCGTCGAGGCCGCCGGGGCGCGGCTGTTGCACACCGGCAACCGATGGGTCCGCATCGATCCGGCCGGTCTGCGGCGGGCCCGCACCGTGCTGAGCGAACATCGTCGCGACCACGGGTCGCTCGACGCGGTGTCACTCCTGCGGCTGGCGAGTGGGAGCGAGAGGCGCACCCCGACCACAACGGCGAGCGGCACCGGCCGCTCGATCGACGACCGTGTCGACGGGTACGTCGACGAGCTTCTCGACGGCACCGACGGGTGGGTCGACGATCTTCTCGCCGGGTTGCCCGACGAGCGGCTCGAGGAGGTCCACGAGGCCGGCACGTTCAAGGGCGAGCTGCGCCACTATCAACGTCGCGGCCTGGGGTGGATGCAGTTCCTCGCCCGGCTCGGCCTCGGCGGTTGCCTGGCCGACGACATGGGGCTCGGCAAGACCGCCACGACCCTCGCCCACCTCGTCGAGCGTCCGGGGCCACACCTCGTCGTGTGCCCGTTGAGCGTGGTCCACAACTGGGAGGCCGAGTCCGCCCGGTTCACCCCGTCGCTGCGAGTCGTCGTTCACCACGGAGCCGAGCGCCAACGCAGCGGGCCCGCCCTGTTCGGGCTCGACGACGCCGACCTCGTTGTCACCACCTACGGCCTGGTCGCTCGCGATCTCGACTCGCTCACCCCCGTCGTGTGGAACACGCTCGTGCTCGACGAGGCGCAGATGGTCAAGAACCCCACCACCAAGGCGGCGCGTGCGGTCCGCCAGCTGCGGGCCGCCCAGAAGCTGGCGCTCACCGGCACACCCGTCGAGAACCGGCTCTCCGAGCTGTGGGCGATCCTCGACGCCGTCAACCCGGGCCTGCTCGGCAGCCAGCAGCGGTTCCGCGAGCGCTTCGGGACTCCGATCGAACGGTACGCCGACCCCGCCGCGGCCGAGCGCCTCCGGCGGCTCACGCAACCGTTCGTGCTGCGGCGCACCAAGGCCGATCGGCGCCTGCTGCCCGATCTGCCCGACAAGATCGAGCAGATCGCCTTCGCCCAGCTCACGCGCGAGCAGGCCGCGCTCTACCAGCAGGTCGTCGACCAGTTGCTCCACGACGCCGCCAACGAGGAGGGCATGCGCCGGCGGGGTCGGGTGCTGGCCGCCCTCACGCGCCTCAAGCAGGTGTGCAACCACCCCGCCCAGGCGCTGCGCGACGGCTCGCGTCTCGCCGGCCGGTCGGGCAAGCTCAACCGCTTCGACGAGCTGGTCGCGGAACTGCTCGACGTCGACGAGCGGGCGCTGGTGTTCACCCAGTTCCGCGAGATGGGCGATCTGCTGCAGCAACACATCCACGAGCACTTCCGCATCGACGCCCCGTTCCTCCACGGGGGCGCCACCCGTGCTCAGCGCGACCGGATGGTCGCCGAGTTCCAGGCCGGCACCGCCCCGCCACTGCTGCTGGTCTCGCTGCGCGCCGGCGGCACCGGGCTCAACCTCACCGCGGCCAGCCAGGTGATCCACTACGACCGATGGTGGAACCCGGCGGTCGAGGACCAAGCCACCGACCGGGCGTGGCGCATCGGCCAGCGCCGCACCGTCAACGTCCACAAGCTGGTGTGCGAGGGCACGGTCGAGGAGCGCATCGGTCAGGTGATCGACGACAAGCGCTCGCTCGCCGACGCCGCCATCGGCACTGGCGAGGCGTGGCTCACCGAGCTCGACACCGACGACCTGCGCGACCTGGTTGCCCTCGATCGGACCGACCGATGAGCCCGCCCCGCCGCCCGTTCGGGCCCGACCAGCCCGGTCGTCTGCAGGCCACGATGTTGAAGGTGCTCGCCGCCGAGATGAGCGATCCGGGCCGGCTCGCCAGGGGCAAGCGCCTGCGCTGCCGAGGACGCCGTGGTCGATCTCGTCATCGGGCACGGCGCGGCGACGGCCGTGGTGCAGGGCTCGCGGCCAGACCCCTACGTGGTGACGCTGCTCACCCGCGCCGGTTGGTCGGTTCCGGCGCGGCGCGAGGTCACCGTCCGCTGCACGTGCCCCGACGACGACGCGGTGGGCAGCGACGCGTGCAAGCACGCGGTGGCGGCGCTGTTCGCCCTCGCCGACGAGGTCAGCCTCGACCTCGACGCCCTGGCGCGATGGCGCCAGACCGCCACGTTCGACGACGGCGCCGACGACGCGGATGGCGCGGACGACTCCAACGTGGCCGACTCCGGCGATGCCGGCGACGGTTCCGGCGACCGCCGACCCGTTCGAGGTGTCGACGTGGCGCCGGTGGTCGACCCGCTCGTCACCGAGCTCTCCGACCTCCTCCGTCCCCCCGACGGTCAACGGCTGCCCGCGGTGCCCGAGCTGACGACGCTCGATCCTGCCGCAGGCATCCCCGACCGCCTCGTCGCCGACGTCCTCGACGACGCCCTCGCCCACCTGCGGGTGCGCTGGGACTGACCCGCGTCGGAGCTTGCCGACGCCCAAACGATACTTCGCACAGTGGGCCGTACACTGCCCCGCGTGGTCGGAAACGTATCACCCGTGGTCCAGGCGTTGATCAACAACGTCGACAAGGTGGTGCGCGGCAAGCGCGAGGAGATCCGTCTCGCGGTGTGCTGCCTGCTGACCGAAGGTCACCTCCTGCTCGACGACGTACCGGGCACGGGCAAGACCACGCTCGCCAAGGCGATCGCCGGGTCGATCTCGGGGACGTGGAAGCGCGTCCAGTTCACGCCCGACCTGCTCCCGACCGACATCACCGGCGTGATGATCTACGACCAGCGCGACATGACGTTCAACTTCCGCGAGGGTCCCGTCTTCACGAACGTGCTGATCGGCGACGAGATCAACCGTGGCAGCCCCAAGACCCAATCGGCACTCCTCGAGGTGATGGAGGAGCGTCAGGTGACCTCCGACGGAATCACACACCGTGTGCCCCACCCGTTCTTCGTGATCGCCACCCAGAACCCCCGCGACTACCAGGGCACGTTCCCGCTGCCCGACGTGCAGCTCGACCGGTTCACGATGCGCCTCACGCTCGGCTACGCCGATCCGGCCACCGAGGTCGGCGTGCTCGGCGAGTACCACCGTCACCGTCGCGACGAACCGGTCAATGCCGTCACCGACACCAACGAGCTCGACCGCCTGATCGGCGAGGTCGACCAGATCGAGGTCGTCGAATCGATCAACGACTACATCGTCCGTCTGGCGGGGCTCACGCGGTCGCATCCCGATCTCCGCCTCGGCGTCTCGACACGTGGCACCCTGTCGCTCCTCAGGGTCGCCCGCGCCTACGCCGCGACCGAAGAGCGGGCGTACGTGACACCCGACGATGTCAAGTCCGTCGTCGCAACCGTGTTCGCGCATCGCATGGCGCTCACGCCGGAAGCCGAGCTGCGCGGCGTGCGCATCGACAAGCTGCTCGCCGACATCGTCGACGAGATCCCCGTACCGCGCACCCGCGAGCAGTGAACCGTTGCTGACTCGGTCCGGCGTCGGTGCGCTGGTCGCCGCGGTGCTCCTCGGCGGCTGCGGGTTGTGGTGGCACTACGAGGAGCTGATCGGGCTGGCGGTCGGCATCGGCGGGCTGGTGCTGATGGCCGTCTGGGCCGCCCAGCGGAGCCTCCAGGTATCGATCCGGCGCCGGCTCACCAGTCCTCGCGTCGCGCGTGGCGACCCGATCCGGATCGTCTACCGCGTCATCAACGACGGCCGCCACCGTTCCGGCCGGGCGGCGATCCGCGACCACTGCGGCGACGAAGCGATCTCGGTCGCCGTGGAAGCCCTCAACCGGCACGAGGCGATCGACCTGCCGGCCGAGATCCCGACCCGTCGCCGTGGCATCTTCGATGTCGGACCATGGTCGATCGAGCGCCTCGACCCGTTCGGCCTCGCCATCGGGCAGCGCGAGGGCGACTCCACGGCGGCGGTCATCGTCCATCCGCGCGTGTACGACCTGCTCGGCCCGTACGGGTCGATGAACACGGTCGAGGCGGAGGCGCTGGTGCGCCGGACGGCCACCGACCCGCTCTCGGGATTCGTTTCGCTCCGCGAGTACGTGCCCGGCGACGACCCGCGGCTGATCCACTGGATGACGACCGCCCGCACCGGGACGCTGATGGTCAAAGAGCACGTCGAGCTGCGCCGGCCCGAGTTCACGGTCGTGCTCGACACCGCCCACCACGTCGCCACGCCAGACGACTTCGAGGAAGCCGTCGATGTGGCGGCGTCGATCGCGGTGCACGCGGTCCGCAGCGGTCTCGACGTCGTCGTGCGCACCACGAGCCGCGACCACCCGGGACATCCCATCCCGCGGTCGTCGGAGTCACAAGTGGTCGACCTGCTCACGCCCGTGCAGCAAGCGTCGGGCACCGACCTGCTTTCGGTGGCGGCGCTGTTCAGCGGCGGGCTCGACCAGGCCGCGATCATCCTCGTCACCGGTCCCGACGGCCCGTCGAGCCGGCTCGGGTCGAGCGACCAGATGCTCACGGTGCGGGTCGGCGACGGCGCCCAGGCCGGACCGGGCGTGGCGCTCGCGGTGCGCGACGCGGAGGAGTTCACCCAGCGATGGAAGCCCTGGTCGGGATGAAGCGGCACGAGATGACGCCGATCACCGCGGAACGGCGGACGCGATGGGACTGATCCGGCTCCGGATCGCCGTGCTGGCGATGATCATGGTGCTGCTGGGGCTCGCCGCCGGACGCATCTTCGATGCCGTGCAGGGCACGCTCGTCCTCGGTGCGGTCGCGCCGATCGCAGCGATGCTCCTCGTCCTGTCACGGCGCTGGTTCGTGCAGGTCCCCGTCGCGATCGCGGCGATCGTCGTCACCGTCGCCGGCGTCGTGTGGATCGAGGGCGGAGAGGTGCCGGCCGATGTCGTGGACGCGATCGTCGAGGGGCCGCGGCGGCTCCTGTCGACAGAATGGCCGAGCCCGATCCGTCCCGACCTGGTGGGCGCCGTCGCCGCCATGCTGGCCGTCGCCGCTGTCCTCGCCGCGGGGCTGGCGTCGAAGGTCCGCTGGCACCTCCTGCCACTCTCCCCACCGCTGCTTGCCTTCATCGGGATCTGCGCGTTGAGCGCGGCGAAGGGCTCGGCGATCCTGTGGCTGATCCCGCTGGCGCCTCTTGCAGTGCTGTTCACCGTGTTGCGTCCGGGCAGTTCGAGCACCGAGCGACTGCGGATCCTCGCCGGCGAGCACCTCCTCTTGCTGACCGCGGTGGCGACCGGGCTGGCCGCCGCCGTCACCGTGCCGGTCGTGTTCACGGATCGCGCCGACCCGCGCCAGATCGAGCCGGCCGAGACGGTCGCGCCGGTGATCGATCCGATCGAAGCCACGATCGCCCTCCGCCAGCTCGATCCGCCGATCGTCGTCTACGACGTGCGCGCCACCGACGGCTCGACGGCGCTCCCCGGCCGCTGGCGCACCGCGACGCGTGACGCATACGACGGCCAACGATGGACACCGACGCTCACCCTGCGTCCGATCGGTCGACGGTTGGCGCCCGACCAGCCCGGTGCCATCAGTGCCGAGATCGCGTTCGGATCCGACGACGTCGCCTTCGTGCCGCTCCCGGGGACGCCGATCGAGATCGACACCGACGTCCAGACCGACCAGGCGCGCACGGTCGTCCAACTCGTCGACCGTCCCGTCGTCGGCCTCCCCGTGGCGGTCACGGCCCTCGTGGCACCCGGCGTCTCGGCGATCGGTGACGCTCCGATCGGGATCCGCCCGGTCGACGAGATCTCGGCCGGCTTCACCGATCTGGCGAACAACCTGGGTGGCACCGGAACGGTGTTCGAACGTCTCGAAGCGATCGAGGCGGCACTGCGCAACGACTACTCGCTCGATCCCGGCGCGCCCGGCGGCGGGATGCAGCTGGCACTGATCCAGCGCTTCCTCACCGAGACCCGCCGCGGCAACGCCGAGCAGTTCGCCACCGCGTTCGTGCTGCTGGCGCGATCGCTCGGGGTCAACGCCCGGGTCGCCACCGGATTCGTGGCTCCGCCGGATGAGCTCGACGCGCGCATCGAGTTGCGCTCCGATCTGGCCAGGACGTGGCCCGAGGTCGAGGTTCCCGGCCAGGGCTGGATCGCATTCGACCCGGTGCCGGCGCAGGAAGCGGTCGAGACCCAGGACCCGCCGACCCCGCCGCAGGCCCAGTCCCCCGCCGCCCAGCAGCCACCGATCGCCCCGCTCGAGAGCACCGGGAACGACGACGTCACGCCGCCGACCGACGTCGAATCGAGCGACGCCGGCGCGTGGTCGACGCTCACCCGATGGGTCGTCCGTTCGGCCTTCGGCCTCGCCATCGTGCTCGTACCCGTGCTCGTCGTGACCAGCACGATCGTCGCCATCAAGGTGCGGCGACGGCGGCGGCGCCTCGCCATCACCGATGAGCGCGAGCGCGTCCGCGCGATGTGGGCGGTGGCGACCGACGCCCTGGTCGACGCCGGCCTGACGATCGCGCCCGCCTGGACCGATCGCCAGATCGCCCAGCACGGCACGCCACTGGCCGAGCAGGCCCAGCACGAGCTCGCCCGCCTCGGAGCGATGTCGAGCGCGGCGACCTACGGTCCGGCCCGGCTGACCGACGTGATCGCCGCCGACGCCCTGGCCGCGCTGGGACACATCGAGCGGGCGATCCGCTCGTCGCGCACGCGATGGCAGCGGATCCGCTGGCACCTCAGCCTCCGGTCGCTGCGACGGGCGACCCGCTCACCGGTTCTCGGCGACACGCGGTAGCTGCGCCGTGCTGCTCTCGGCTGGCAGTCGCAAGCTGCGGCAGTCGCAAGCGCTGACAGCCCAGAAGGGGTCTCACCCGGCTACAAGGCCGGCAGCGTTGTCGTCGTCGAGGTGGGCGTCGTGGTTGGCGTCGTGGTTGGCGTCGTGGTGGTCGTGGTGGTGGCGTGCCGGTCACGGTGATCGTCACGGTCGCGGTGGCGGTGCGGCTGGATGGATCGGTCACCGTGTAGTCGAACGTGAACTGCGAGCCGGAGTAGGAAGCCGGAGCGGTCACCGTCAGCACCAGCCCGGAGACCGTGACCACGACGTCGACCGGCACGCCCGTCAGGCTGACCGTCAGTGGGTCACCGTCGGGATCGACCGCCGCGAGTGGGACGTCGGTGGCGAGATCGGGGTCGATCGTCGCCTGGACCGGATCGGCGGTCGGCGGGCGGTTCACCCTGACGGTCACGGTTGCCGGTGCCGACACGAGCCCACCGGTGTCGACCACCGTGTACGCGAACGTCGCGAGGCCGGCACCCGAGCCGGGATCGATCAGCAGCTGATCGGTGCCGATGACGGTGATCGTTCCCTGGCTGCCGTTGCTGAACGTGATGGTCTGCGGAACCGACTGCAGCTGCAGCGCGTCACCGTCGGGATCGGAGTCGTTGTCGGTCGGCCGCACCATGACCGGTCCGGAGTTGGCGTTCACCGAGTCGTCGTTGGCGACAGGTGGGCGGTTGACGAGCTCGATCCGGATGTCGACGACGACGCTCAGACCGCCCGGATCGCGGACCGTGGCGCTGAAGCTGTAGATGCCGCCGGGGGCGGCGTTGGGGACGACGTCGAGGGCGATCCCGGTGGCGGCGATCGTCACCCAGCTCGGCTGGCCGGTGAGACCGGCGATGACGAGCGGCTCGGCATCCGTGGCCAGATCACTCACCGGTATCGAGCGCTGCTCGGTGCGCCCCATCGTGGTCTGGTACGGCTGGGCGACCGGATCCTGGTTGACGTCGATGGTGACGGTCCCGGTGTCGCGCTGCCGGCAGATGTTGACCACCGAGTAGTCGAACACGATGTTGCCGCTCTCGCCGGCGGGCGGCGTGACGACGCCCGATGCGGCCGAGAGCGGCGCGCCGACATCGACGATCTCGCCGTTGCGGGCGTAGTTGGCGAGGTCGACCGCGATCGGCTGCATGTAGGCCGTCTGCAGGAACACGTTCGGGGCGTCCGGCGGTGCCTGGCCGCAGGGGAGGATCGACACCCGCAGGACCGCGTCGGCCGTGAGCTCACCGTCGTCGATCTGGTAGGCGACCGTCGCCGTGCCGACGGCACCGGGCAGAGAACTGAACCGGATGATGCCGCCGGGCCGCACCTGCGCCGAGCCGAGCGCCGGATCGGGGGTGGCGGTGATGGCGAGGTTGAGCGCGTCTCCATCGGGCTCGTCGTCGTTGAACAACACGTTGATGTCGATGACGTCGCCGCCCACCAACTGCGCCGTGTCATCCCTCGCGATCGGCGAGCGGTTGAGTGGCTCGAGGACCTGGAGCGTCACGGTCGCGGAGGCCCGCAACCCGTCGTCGTCGGAGATCTGATAGGTGGCCACGACGTTGCCGACGAAGTCGGCGGCCGGGGTGAGCGTGACCGCGCCCTGGCCGATGGACGCCGTGCCGGTGCCGCTGATCCTGGTCACCGACACGATCGACAGCGCCGAGTTGGGAGTGTCCGGATCGGAGTCGTTGGCGAGCACGTCGATCCGGGTGGCGACCCCGGGACCGACGATCGAGACGAAGTCGTCCACGGCGATCGGTGGGAGGGGGATCGGCTCCAGGATCTGGATGACGAGCCGTCCGGTCGACACGCCACCGTCGGGGTCGCCCACCTGATATGTGATCACGGTCGGACCGAGCACCGAGCCGGCGGTGAACGTGATCACGCCACCCCGCCGGTCGGCCGTGCCGAGGCCGGGCGTCGTCGACGACAGCACGGTCAGCCCTGCTTGCGTACCGTCGGGATCGGTGTCGTTGGCGAGCACGTCGACCGTGATCGAGCCGAGCACGTCGACCGTCTCGCGCTCGTCGACCACGATCGGCGGGAGGTTCTGCAGCGTCGGTTCCACGACGCTGACGATGATCGAGGCGGTGGCCCGCAGGTTGCGCTGGTTGGTCACCTCGTACGTGCAGCGGAACACCCCGGACACGCCGACGGGCGGTACGAACGTGACGCGTTGATCGCTCGTCACGGTGGCGCGCCCGCCCGAAGGGCAACTCGGCGCGCCGACCAGCCCGGGGCGCTCGCCGGAGGGGTCGCCGTCGTTGCCGAGCACGTCGAGCGTGACGGGCACGTCGACCTGGGTGGTGACCGTGTCGTCGCGGGCGTACGGCGGCGCGGCCAGCGGCTCGCTGAGGACGCGGACTCCGATCTCGCCGACCACTTCGTGGCCGTTGGCATCGCTCACCGTGTAGGTGAAGCGGACGATCCTCGATTCGTCGTCGTCGACGCTGGCGCTGGCGGCGAACTGCACGTTGTCGCCCTGGATCGATGCCTGTCCGGACCCGTCGTCAGGTTGGGTGACGTCGATGACGAGGAGCGGATCGCCGTCGGGGTCGCTGTCGTTGGACAGCACGTCGATCACCTGGGTCGTGCCGACCACCGCGGTCGCGGTATCGGCGGTCACGAGTGGTGGGCGGTTGGGCTCGGTGTCGGAGATCGTGACGACCAGCACCGTTCCCTGAACGACGTTGCCGTTCAGGTCGTCGACGAGGTACGTGAACGGCACCAGCTCGGCGGCGCCGGCCCGGGCGGTGACGCGCAACTGGTCGCCGTCGACCACCGCCTCGAGCCCGGGCGGCAACGGCGTCACCACCGAGAGCTGCAGCGGATCGCCGTCAGGGTCGCGATCGTTGGCGAGCACCGGCACCACCGTCGGCGTGTTGCGCCGCAGGCGGACGGCATCGGGCTGCACGATCGGCGGGCGGTTCTCGTCCTGCGGTTGGGCGATCTCGACGCGCACCGTCGCCGGCTCACCGGTTCCCTCGAACGTGTCGCTGGGGCGGTAGGTGAACGTCGCCCGGCCGGACACACCGAGCGGTGGTTGGTAGTGCAACGCGGGAAGCCCCGACGGACCGATCGTCTCGGTCACGACACCGCCGATGTCGGGAGGCGTGAACGACGCCACCCGCAGCGCGTCGCGGTCCGGATCGACGTCGTTGAGCAGCACGTCGATGATGACCCCGACGTCGGGGCCGGTCTCCGCCACGTCGTTGCGGGCGACCGGCGCCCGGTTCGGCGCGTCGGCCGGGAGCAGTTCGAGGATGACCGACGCCGACGCCTCGGTGCCGTTGCCGTCGACGATCGTGTAGTCGAACCGATCGAGACCGACGAAGCCGGGTTCCGGCTGGTAGACGACGGTGGAGGCGCTCGCCACGTCGACCGCGCCGTGGGAGGCATCTCCCACCTCGACCACGGCGATCGCCTCGCCGTCGGGGTCGTAGTCGTTCGCCGTCACCACGACCGGCACGGCCTTGCCGCTGCGCGATGTGACGGGATCGTCGATCGCCACCGGCGGGTCGTCGATGCCGTTGTCGTCGGGTCGCCGCTCGATGGTGCCGGTGTCGTCGGACGGTTCGGCGGGTCCGAGTCCCGACCCGCCGGTCGACGACCCGTCCTCGATCACCTCGCCGGACTCCCCGAGCAGGGGGGTACTGGCGTCGTTCTTGCTGATCGCGTTGATGCCCCACGGGTTGATCGACCAGACGAAGTCACCCGCCGAATCGTCGACCCAGACCATGTCGACGTTGGTGGCGATCGAGAGCTCGGAGCCCGCCGCGACCGTCGCCACCACATCGTCGTAGATGCGCCGCTCGCGCCAGTCGATCCGCACGATCGCCGGTGGTACCTGGCGGACCAGCGCCGCCGCGTCGCCCGTGATCGCCAGATTGTCGGCCCCGTCGATGTCGAGGCCGTCGATCGTGACGTGCTCGTCGATCCCGTCGCGCCCTACGCACCACAGGTCGTCATCGGCGCCGAGCCACGCACAGTCGGCAGCCGGGCCCTGGACCTGGACGACGAGCTCGCTCGTCTGCACATCGGCCGGCAGCTCCACCCAGTCACCGTCGTGGAACCGGGCCCGCGCTCCGGTGCGATCGAGTACGAACGCCGCGCTGCCGACGAGCGTGAGCAGCGGCTCACCGGTGCCGATCGCGAAGTCGTCGACGTCGGTCGACGTGGTGCGGACCAGGCGCCGGCCGTCGATCGACCAGACCGCACCATCCGGAGCAACCATCACCTGCGCCGACGCATCGACCTCGAACGGGATCGTCTCGCCGGTCAGGGCGAGCAACGCCGCCTCCGACGTCGCAGGGGCGACGACGACCAACCCGTCGCGTCCGACACCGGCAACGGCGTCCGGCTCGGCGAGCGGTGCCATCGCGATCCCGGGACCCAGTCGGAGCGCCGCCGAGTCGATCAACCGGGCTTCGGCGCTCGAACCGTCGAGGAGGTAGGCCCCACCCGCGCCCTCGGCGACGTCGAGCGGTGAGCCGTCGGCGGCGGCGTCGAGGCGGGCCAGCGCCCGGCCGCCGTACCCGTCGGCGAGCACCACCCGACCGGTTGCACGGTGCACGAACCATCGTGTCGCGCGCGTGGCAGATGCGTCGATGGCGGGCAAACCGTCCGATCGCACCACCGCAACGACCGCGGTGAGAGCAGCCGCCGTCACAGCGACGATCGCGACCACGCGCCGCCACGGGACCGCCTGCGCGTTCACCACGTCATGCTACGGGGGCTGCCCACCCAGACGGCCGCCTCCTACCACATAAAGAGGCCAACTTGACACGCAGCGTCGTAGCCTCGACTCCGTATGGATATCGTGATCCGCACCGCCCATGGCGAGGCAGAGATCACGATCGCGCGCGTGGGCGAGGAGACCGCGCTCGCCGACGTCGTCGAGCGCGTGACCGGCAGCGCGTCGCCACCGACCGCCGACGTCGACGGACGACCGGTCCTGACCACGGCGACGATCCAGTCCTCGGGGATGATCACCGGGTCGATCATCGATCTCGGCCCGCCGACCCGGGCCGCGCCGCAGGACGCGGTGCTCGAGCTGGTGCAGGTCGCCGGGTGGGGGGCCGGAGCCCGCCAGGCGCTCGGTCCCGGCGTGTACCGGATCGGTCCCGGGCGCCGGATCAATGCCGCCGACCTCGAGATCGCCCACGTCGACAAGATCGCCTTCGAGATCTCGATCGACAGCGACGGCGCGGCCGTCGTGACAGCCGACGAGCAGGCGGCGCGCATCGACGGGGTCGCCGTCGAGGGCTCGGCGCCGTGGGCCGCCGGCATCCTCGATGTCGGTGGCCGGGCGTTCGAGCTCGACCACACCATCGGTCGAACCGACCCTCCGAGGCGCGATCTGGGCCGGGCACCAGCGGGGACCGTCGTGTTCAATCGTCCGCCGCGGCATGGCGCGGGCCCCGAGCCCGCCGCCGATCACGGTGTCCGACGGCCTCGATGTGATGGGCGAGCCAGTGCGCCCGTCCCGGCACGATCGTCGAGGGCGCGGTGCGACACCTGGGTCCGACCACTACGTCCACGCCGCGTTCCACGCCGAGCTCGTGGCACGACGCAGCGCCGAGCGCGAGCGGCGCCACGATCTGTTCCCCCATGTCGCAGGAGCAGTCACGCTCGCTGCTACGGAGTCACCGCGGCTGTGGTCGACACGTCCCGACGACGACGACGCGTTCGAGTTCGCGATCGGTCTCGGCGACATCGATTGGCGACCCGAGATGACGTTCGGCGACGACGCAACTGGGAGGCCCGAGTCGGTCGTGGCCGAGCTGGGACGCCTTCCGATGGTGCCGGTCACGATCGATCTGCGCAACGAGCGCGGCGTGGCCTTCGTGGGTTCGTCGGAGTTCACGCGTGCGGCCGTTCGCGGGTTGATCATCGAGGCGTGCGTCCAGCACGGGCCGGCCGACCTCGACGTGGTCGTACTCACCGATCCCGACCGGGCACCGGTCTGGGAGTGGGTCAAGTGGTTGCCGCACAGTCGCACGTCGGGTGTCGCCCAGGTGCTCGTCGCCCTCGATCAGGTCGACGGCTGGGCGGCATCCATCCGGGATGGCGAGCCGGTCACGGCGAGACCGGATCACCTGACGCTCGTCGTGGTCGACGAGGCAGCCTGGTGGCGCGACCGTGCCGCGCCGATCCGCACCGTGATGAGCGACGCGTCGCGACCAGTGAGGTATGTCGTGCTCGCGGAAATCTCCAGCGACGTTCCGAACGTGTGCACCACCCTGGTCACCGAACAGGCCGGCGATCTTGCACGCGTCGAGTGGTTGGGTGAACGGACGGTGCTCGATGACGTGCAGCTGTTCCTCCTGGGCACTCCCATCGCGGCCGTGACGGCGCGGCGGTTGGCACCGTTGGACGATCCCGACCTCCTGGTCCCGACGGCCAACACGCTCCCGGTGTCGGTTCCCATCCCGCGGTTGCTCGGCCCGGCCAACCTCGTCGCCTCGACGCTCGCCGCCCGTTGGCGGGCCACCACCGAGCGGTCGCACGCGGGCGTCCCGATCGGAGTCACGCAACGCGGCACCGTCGAGATCGATCTCGAACGCGACGGCCCGCACACGCTCATCGGCGGAGCACCAGGCACCGGCAAGAGCGAGTTGCTGCGGACGATGGTCGTCGGACTGGCGGCCGGACTTCCACCCGGGGCCCTGACGTTTGCGCTCCTCGACCTCGCCGGACGGTCGACGTTCGCGGGGTGCGCGTCGTTGCCGCACGTCGTCATGCACCACGACGTCTCCGACGCCCATCTGGCCGAGCGCGCGATGCGGTCGTTGCGCGCCGAACTGCTCGCGCGCGACGAACGGGCCTGGCGCGGGGTCGCGTTGCCCCGGCTCGTCATCGTGGTGGACGAGCCGGCCGCGGTGGCGACGGAGCACCCGCAACTCGTGTCGTCACTGCTCGAGATCGCGGCCGACGGCCAGCGGCTCGGTATCCACCTCATCGTCGCCACCGAGCACCCATCGCTCCTGCTCGACGTCGCCAACGCACCTGCGATCGGACTACGCGTCGCGCTGCGGTTGTCCGACGAGCGCGAGTCGATGTCGTTGATCGGGACGGGGAGCGCCACGCGTGTGCCGCGTCGGACGCCGGGCCGCGGCCTGATACGAGTGGGTGACGCCGATCCGGTCGAGTTCCACGCGGCCATGGTGTCGGCGTCGAGCTCGCCGAGCGGGGGCCACGACCTCGAGCTCCGTCCGTACGTCATCGGGCGCGAGCTGACGCCGATGGAGCTCCGCGTCATGCGCGAGACGAACGGCGACGTCGGCGATGGTTCGCGTGGTGGCATCCGCAACGACCTCTCGCGGCTCGTCGTCGAGATCACGGCCGCCGCGGTCGCGGTCGAGCAGGCGCGAACCCGCCGGCTCAGCCCGGAACCGCTGCCGCACGTCGTCGACCCCCGTCGTCTCACCACCGAACATCCCGGCGGCGGGGTGCCGTTCGCGTTGGTCGACCTCCCTGATCAGCAGCGTCAGCAGATCCGGTGGTGGGAGCCCGGCGTCGGCGGCAGCCTGTTGATCTACGGGGCCGATGGGGCAGGCACCTCGGCCGTGCTCGCGTCGCTGGCAGTCGGCGCCGCCGAGCGGTACCCGGCCGACGACTTCCACCTCTACGTGATCGACGCCGGCGCGCTGGCGCCGCTGGCCGCGCTGCCGCACACCGGCGCCGTCGTGCGCCACGACGACGTGGATCGGATCGCCCGCATGGTCCGTCTCGTGGTCGCCGAGATCGACAGCCGCAGCACCTCGGACGGCGGGCGACGTCGGACGGTGACGTCGAACCGGGGCGCGCTGATCCCTCACGTCGTGGTCATGATCGACGACGTGGGTGCGCTTCGCAATCACCTCTACGACCGGTCGCGGCGCGAGCGCCCTGGCGACGACAACGTGGGGCCTGACGAGGTGTGGACGGGCATCACCCGCATCGTCCACGATGGCCCGGCCGTCGGCATCTGCACGGTGGCAACCGCCAAACGCGAACGCGACGTCCCCTCGACGTTCGCCGCCCAGATCCCGGCCCGGCTGGTGATGCGTCTCGCCGAACCGTCGGGTTACGCCTCGTTCGGTTTCCGGCCCGTCGACATCCCCAGATTCGTGCCGGGGCGGGCACTGGACCCGGCGGACGGCGCCGAGCTCCAGATCGTCCAGCCCCCGGCGTCGTTGGCGGGCGCGGTGGCGACGCTGGCCGCCGAACCGGCGCGCGCGCGTCCGCCGACGCAGGTCGAGGAACGATCGACATGACTCGGCGCGGCGATGGGATCGGGCTCGAGATCACCACCTCGGTCGTTCGCGGTGTCCGCCTCGATCCCGACGAGCCCGGCCGCGTCGCGGCGGCCGCCGAAGCTCCGATCAGCCGCTTCGACGACGAAGCGGCGGTGCTCGACGCCCTCGTGCGAGTGCACGGCCAGCTCGGGAACGCGGCCAGGAATCGCACGACGATCACACGTGCGGCGTGGTTCCCGGTCGGGTCCACCATGCAGCGCATCGACGCCACCGGCAGCACCGGACCGGAGCTCAACACGATGCGCCACGAGCTCGCCGACCGGACCGGCATCACGTCGACGATGCTGGTCGAGGTCGAAGCCCGCCGGTGGATGCTCGTGCTGCGCTGGGACCACATCGCCGCCACCCGTCTGGAACGTCTCCTCGAGCGAGCCGGCTTCGTCGACGCATCGGTCGAGCCGGCGCCCGTCGCGTTCGGCCGCGTCGTCGGGATCACGACGCCCGTCGCCCGCCGCGATGCGTCGAACGGCCAGTCGTGGGCGGCCCTGTACGACGCCGGCGTGCCGATCGCGGCGACCAGCGTGCCCCAGGCGTCGCGCGAGTACCCCGGCATCGCGATCGCCACCGACGTGATGGCGCTGCACCGGCTCGACGAGGTCCTCGCCGCGCCCGAGCTGGCCGACCTCGTCGACGAGATGGTCGGCACCGCGATCGCAACCAGCGGCAAGGCCGGGGTGCTCGATCTGCGCCTCGTGCTCGCCGACGATCCGTACCCGCCGTTCCCGGCCCATGACTTGCGGGCCCCGCAGCGTCAGGCCGTCGCGCTCGGCGCGGCCGCAGGAGCCGCCGGCCTGGCGGGTCGGCTCAGGCCGGTCGACGTGCTCTCCCCGACCGGTGCCCCACCCGTCGCCGACGTCCGGCGGCCGTGGGCGATCGAGCGCGTCGTCGACCTTCCACCACGAGCGCGCATCCAGCGCCTGCCCTGGTGGCGCAGGCGAGGACCGCTGGCTCAGTCGCGGTCGAGGAAGCCGGGTCGTTCGCCGAAGACGGCGACCGCCTGGCGCAACGGCACCAAGTCACGGCGCTGACGGCGTTCCGCCTCGACGCTGGCGTTGGCGGCCACGGACCTGGCGCTCTCGAGCTCCGACCGCAGGCGCGCGTTCTCGGCCTCGAGCGCCATCACGCGCTTGATGCCCTCGAGGTTCAGGCCCTCGTCGGCGAGCTCGGCGATGCGGCGCAGGACCTCGATGTCGTCGTCGCTGTAGCGCCGGTTGCCACCTTGCGTACGGGCGGGAAGCACGAGCCCGCGACGTTCGTAGATGCGCAACGTCTGGGGATGCATCCCGGCCAACTCGGCCGCGACCGAGATGACGTAGACCGCCCGCGTGCGGTGGCGCTGTTGGGGATTGCTCACGCGTTGCTCCATCAGATACTGCTCCATCAAATGTTGCTCCGTGGATTCACGGAGGTCGCCGCGGCCAGCTTCTCGATCGCCTCGCGTTCGCCGTCGGTGAGCTGCGTCGGCACGCTGACCTCGACGGTGACGATCAGGTCGCCGGTGGTGGTGCCGCCCTTCCTGGTGGCGACGATGCCCTTGCCGCGCACGCGGTGGCGCGAGCCGCTCTGGGTCCCCGGCTTGATCCGCAGCGTCACCCGCTGGCCGTCGAGCGTCGGCACGTCGATGTCGCCGCCGAGCGCCGCCTCGGCGAACGTCACGGGCACCTTCACCGTCAGGTCGTCGCCGGACCGACCGAACAGCCGGTGTGGCATCACCTTGATGTCGACGAGCAGGTCGCCGGCCGGACCGCCGTTGCGCCCCGGTGAACCGCGACCCTTGAGGCGGATCGTCTGGCCGTCGGTGACGCCCGCCGGGATGCGGGCCTGAACCTCGCGCGGGCGCCGCTCGACGCCGGACCCACGGCACGTCGGGCACGCATGCTCGACGACGACGCCGCGGCCCTGGCACACCCGGCACGGCGAGGAGAACGAGAACATGCCCTGGTTGTCGTCGACGACACCGCGCCCACCGCAGTTCGAGCACACCTTCGGGCTGGTGCCCGGCTTGGCGCCCGAGCCATGACACGTCGAGCACTGGGCGTCGCTCGTGAGGTACAGCGTGGTGGTGAGCCCGCGCGCCGCGTCGGCGAAGTCGAGCGTCAGCTCGGCCGTGACGTCGGCACCGCGCTGCGGACCGACGCCGCTCGCACCGCGTCCACCGCGACCACCGCGACCGAACATCTGCCCGAGCAGGTCGCCGATGCCGCCGCCCTGCATGTCGCCGACGTTGAACGTGAAGCCGCCGGGTCCACCACCCATACCGCCGCCGCCACCCATCGGGCCGAGCCGGCGGACCTCGTCGTACTCCTTGCGCTTGGCCTCGTCGCCGAGCACGTCGTACGCCGCCGACACCTCCTTGAAGCGTTCCTCGGAACCGGCGTCACCAGGGTTCTTGTCGGGATGGAGCTCGCGGGCCAGCTTGCGGTACGCCTTGGTGATGTCTTTCGGTGCGGCATCCTCTTTGACACCGAGCACCTTGTAGTAGTCCTTCTCGAACCACTCGCGTTGTGCTGCCACGCTCACTCACCTCCTCTCTGTGACCGGGTTCATCCTTTCAATCGGCAGGCCCGTGGATCGGCATGCCCTCAATCGCGGGTGCGCACCATCGCCGGGCGCAGAGTGCGGCCTTTCCAGCGGTAACCGCTGCGCAGGACCTCGGCCACGACGGGTTCGCCGCCGTCGACCTCCTCGTGGGTGACGGCCTCGGCGACCGCCGGGTCGAACGGCTGGCCCTCGAGGTCGAGCGTCTCGAGACCGTGCTTCTTGAGCTCGGTCAGCATCGCGTTGAGCAACGGCCCGACCTCGTCGGGATGCTGGAGGTAGGCCGCTTCGGCGGCGTCCAGCACTGGGAGCAGGGCCTCGGCGAGCCGGCCAGTGGCACGATCGACGGCGTCGACCGACTGGGCCGTCATCCGCTTGCGATAGTTCTCGAAGTCGGCCTGCAGCCGCAGGGCGATGTCCTTGAACTGATCGCGCTCCTGCGTGAGCGCCTCGAGCTCGCTGATCTCCTCGACGACATCGCCGAGTTCGTCGATGTCGTCGAGGACCTCCTTGTCGAGCTCGACCTCGGGGTCCGTGAGCTCGTCGTCGGAGCCGCCGCTCATCGCCCGGCTCGCCGCGTCGCTCACTGGTCGTCGTCGACGATCTCGGCGTCGACGATCTCGTCGTCGTCAACGGCACCGCTCGCCGCATCCTGACCGGACGCCGAGCTCCCGGTGGCGTTCGCGTCGCGGGCGGCGGCTTCGTAGAGCTTCTGGCTGAACGCCTGGCTCGCCGACATCAGCGCTTCGGTCGCCGACTTGATGGCGTCGAAGTCGTTGCCCTCGAGCGCCTTCTTGAGATCGCCGAGCGGACCTTCGACGGCCGCCTTCTCGTCGGCCGTCACGGTGTCGCCCTGATCGCGGAGCAACTTCTCGGTCTGGTACACGAGCGAGTCGGCGTTGTTCCGCGTCTCGGCTTCGGCGCGGCGCTTGCGGTCGTCCTCGGCGTGCGCCTCGGCGTCCTTCACCATCTGCTCGATGTCCTTCTTGTCGAGCGTCGACTGGCCGGTGATCGTCATCGACTGCTCCTTGTTCGTCGCCCGGTCCTTGGCGGACACGTGGACGATGCCGTTGGCGTCGATGTCGAACGTGACCTCGATCTGGGGGACGCCGCGCGGTGCCGGTGGCAGCTCGACGAGCTGGAACTTGCCGAGCGTCTTGTTGTAGCTCGCCATCTCGCGCTCGCCCTGCAGAACGTGGATCTCGACCGACGGCTGCATGTCCTCGGCCGTCGTGAACACCTCGGTGCGCTTGGTCGGGATGGTGGTGTTGCGCTCGATGAGCTTGGTCATCACGCCGCCCTTGGTCTCGATGCCGAGCGACAGCGGGGTGACGTCGAGCAGCAGGACGTCCTTGACGTCGCCGCGCAGCACGCCGGCCTGGATCGCGGCGCCGACGGCGACCACCTCGTCGGGGTTGACGGTCTTGTTCGGCTCGTTGCCGGTGAGGTTGACCACGAGGTCCTGGACCGCCGGCATCCGCGTCGAACCGCCGACGAGGATCACGTGGTGCAGGTCGCCCTTGTTGACCCCGCCGTCCTTCAGCGCCTGCTCGAACGGCACCCGGCAGCGCTCGATCAGGTCGGCCGTCATCTCCTGGAACTTGGAGCGCGACAGCGACTCGTCGAGGTGCAGCGGGCCCTCCGCGGTGGCGGTGATGAACGGCAGGTTGATCTGCGTCTGCTGGACCTGGCTGAGCTCGATCTTGGCCTTCTCGGCGGCCTCCTTGAGGCGCTGGGCGGCCATCCGGTCGGCCGCCAGGTCGACGCCGTGGGCAGCCTTGAACTGCTGGACCAGCCAGTCGATGACGCGCTGGTCCCAGTCGTCGCCACCGAGGCTGGTGTCACCGTGGGTCGACTTGACCTCGAACACCCCGTCGCCGATCTCGAGCACCGACACGTCGAACGTGCCTCCGCCGAGGTCGAACACGAGCACGGTCTCGTCGGCACCACCCTTGTCGAGGCCGTAGGCCAGGGCCGCGGCCGTCGGCTCGTTGATGATGCGCAGGACCTCGAGGCCGGCGATCTGACCCGCCTCCTTGGTGGCGGTGCGCTGGGCATCGTCGAAGTAGGCGGGCACCGTGATCACGGCCTGCGTGACGGTGTCGCCGAGGTACGACTCGGCGTCGCGCTTGAGCTTCATCAAGACCCGGGCGCTGATCTCCTGCGGCGTGTAGGTCTTGCCGTCGACATCGTCGCTCTTCCAGCTCTCGCCCATGTGGCGCTTGATCGAGCGGAACGTGCGGTCGGGGTTGGTGATCGCCTGACGCTTGGCCACCTCGCCGACGAGCACCTCGCCGGCCTTCGAGAAGGCAACGACCGACGGCGTCGTACGAGCGCCCTCGGCATTGGGGATCACGACCGGATCGCCGGCTTCGAGCACGGCGACGACGGAGTTGGTGGTACCGAGGTCGATACCGACTGCCTTGGGCATGGTGTGGTCTTCTCCTGATGAGTCGATCTGGCGCAGGATCCGATGATCGATGCTGCGGGGGTACCCCCAGGATAGGCGAGCAACCCGATCAGAACAACGGGCTCAGCAGAAAACTTGAGCCGATGTGACTCAGGATCTGCGACCTAGGATGGGGGCAGCAGGTTCTCGGGGCCGAACGAGTCCGGGAGCAGCTCCTCCATCGAGTAGCTGCGGCGGACCCCTTCCGGGCCGGCCGTGTGGATGACCGTTGCCGCCGTCGCGAACTCGCGGATCTTCTGGCGGCACCCACCGCAGCAGGTGGCCAGCAGGTCGCCGTCGGCGACGGTCAGCACGACCGCCAGCTGGCGCTCACCCGCCGCCACCATCGCCGCGATGGCGCTCGCCTCGGCGCACAGTCCTTGCGGGTAGGCGGCGTTCTCGACGTTGCAGCCGACGTACACGCGGCCTGTCGCCGACCGGACGGCCGCGCCGACCCGGAAGTGTGAGTACGGAACGTGGGCGTTGGCCTGGACCGCGACCGCGGCGTCGAAGAGCTCCTGCACATCTGCGCGCATGCCGCCAGCGTAGAGATCGCGTCCCGACGCGCCGCGCTACGGTCGCCCGATGCGCATCGGTCTCCTGGCCGCGGCCCGGATCACACCGTCGGCCGTCGTCGAGCCGGCCGCCCGGATCGCCGGTGTCGAGGTCGTGGGCGTCGCCGCCAGAACGCTCGATCGGGCACGAGCAGCCACCGAGGAGTGGGGGCTGGATCGTGCGTTCGGGTCGTACCAGGAGCTCGTCGACTCCCCCGACGTCGACGCAATCTACATCGCGACGCCGGCCGCGCTCCACCACCGATGGACGCTGGCCGCGCTCGCGGCCGGTAAGCCGGTGCTGGTCGAGAAGCCGTTCGCCGCCAACGCCGTCGAGGCACGGGAGATGGTCGCCGCGGCCGACGCCACGGGGCGACGGGCGACGAACCGATCGCCAACATGGTCGTCGTCGACGAGTGCTACCGGGCCGCCGGTCTGCGACCGCGGCCTTCGATCGTCTGAGTGGTCAGGCTGCCGCGCCGAGGCCGAGCACCCGCTCGCCCATCAGGTCGACGAAGTTGTCGTGGTAGAAGCGTTGCCGCACGGCGTCGCTGGCGTCGCCCAACGAGCGCTCGAAGCGCTCGAACGGCTTGCGGCCGCCTTCGACATGGGGGTAGTCCGATGAGAACAGGCAGATGTCGGGACCGAGCTGTTCGGTGAGCCACCCGACGTCGTCGGTCGGGTACGGGGTCGCTCGGATCTGGCGGTGGACGTACTCGGTCGGGCGCAGCTCGAGCGCCCGCAGGCGCTCCTCGTGACGGGCGAACGCCTCGAACGCCGACTCCATCTGGTGGATCCAACTCGGGATCCACACCGCCCCGAGCTCGATCGCGCCGAGCCGGAGTCGCGGAAACCGGTCGAGCACACCGTCGAAGATCATCGTCGCCATCGTGAGCATCACCGGATGCGGGATGCCCATGTAGTCGACCGAACGGAAGTTCTCCTCGCCACCGTGGAAGTCAGGCGGGATCGGCAGACCGTTCAAGAAGTAGTCGTGGTTGAAGTGGTCGCCCTCGCCGCCGACGTGGAACACGACCGGGATCCCGGCGTCCTGGGCGGCCGCCCACACGGGGTCGAGCCCGCGATGGCTCGGTGAGTGACCCTTCGGGCACGCCGACGGCACGAGCAGTGCGGCGGCACCCATCTCGATCGCCTCGCGGGCCATCGCCGCCGAGGCGTCGAAGTCGGCGAGCGGCACGTAGAGCGTGGGCAGCAACCGACGATCTACCGAGCAGAAGTCGATCATGCCGCGGTTGTGGGCGCGGGCGGCGTGGTAGACGAGCTCCGGCTCGGTCTGCTCCCACGCCGCGAACCGCCCGTTGTGGAACGTGTTGAACACGAGCTGGCTGGCGACACCGAGGAGGTCGAGGGCGCGCGGCCGATCGTCGCGGATGAAGCTGCCGGTCGCCGCGAAGTTCTTGCGCGACATGATCTCGGCGTCCTCGGTGGCGCGGTACTCGTCGGACTCGTGCCAGGCCCGTACCCGGTCGATGTCGAGCGGGTTGCCGTCGCCGTCGGTGTCGTCGCGCGGGCCGATCCGGTCGCGCCATTCAGGGTCGGCGTATTCGGTCAGCCACGTCGGCCATTCCATGATGTGGGCGTCGGCATCGTGGACGATGCGACCTTCGATGTAGGCCATGTCCCAGTTTCACACGGGAGTGATCATGGCGACGACGGCTGCCACCTGTTCCCGGAGGTCGGCGGGGCCGAGGCGCAGGTCCGGCGCGTCCGGCGCCTCGTACGGGTCGTCGATGCCGGTCATGCCGGTCAGCTCACCGGCACGCGCCCTCGCGTACAACCCTTTGGGGTCGCGCTCCTCGCACAGCTCCAACGGGGTGTCGACGAACACCTCGACGAACTCCAGCCCGGCCGCGATGTGGATCGCCCGCGCCCGCGCCCGGTCGGCTCGATAGGGCGAGATCACGGGGACCAGGACGACCAACCCGGCGTCCGCCATCAGGCGGGCGACCTCGCCGATCCGGCGGATGTTCTCGGAGCGGTCGGCGGCGGAGAACCCGAGGTCGGCGTTGAGCCCGTGACGCACGTTGTCGCCATCCATGACGTAGGCGAGGCGGCCGGCCTCGAGGAGCTTCTCGGCGACAGCGTCGGCGACGGTCGACTTGCCCGACCCGGACAGGCCCGTGAACCACACGGTCATCCCGCGCAGCGCGTGCCTGTTCCAGCGGTCGTCGCGGCTGACGACCGTGTCGTGCCAGACGATGTCACTCACGGCAGCCGTCGCCCACATCAGCCATCCGGGTCGCGGACCATGCCGCCGGCGACGGTCTGGTTCGTCGCCTCGTCGATCAGCACGAAGCTGCCCGTGGCGCGGTTGCGGCGGTAGTCGTCGACGAAGATCGGCTCGGTGGCGCGCAGCACGACCCGCCCGATCTCGTTGAGCGACAGGCTGGACGCGTCCTGATCGCGGTGCATCGTGTTGATGTCGAGGCGGTAGCGCAGGTCGGTCACCATCGCCCGCACGGTCCGAGTCGTGTGCTTCAACGTGTAGATCTTGCGCGGTGTGAGCGCCGACGACGAGTCCATCCAGCACACCATCGCTTCGAGGTCCTGGGTGACGTGGGGCCGGTTGTTGGGGCGGCAGATGAGGTTGCCGCGTGAGACGTCCACGTCGTCCGCGAGGCGGATCGTGACGGCCATCGGAGGACGGGCGTCGTCGACCGGGCCGTCCGGCGTGTCGATCGACTCGATCGTCGAGTGGAAGCCGGAGGGCAGCACGACCACATCGTCGCCGGGCCGCAACGCCCCGGCGACCACCTGACCGGCGTAGCCCCGGTAGTCGCGATGCTCGGCGGTCTGGGGGCGGATGACGTACTGCACCGGGAAGCGCACGTCGATGAGGTTGCTGTCGCTCGCGAAGTAGACCGTCTCGAGATGGTTGAGCAGCGTCGACCCCTCGTACCACGCCATGTTGGCCGAGCGGTCGACCACGTTGTCGCCGTCCAGTGCCGAGATCGGGATGAACGTCACGTCGTGCAGATCGAGGCGTGCCGCGAACTCGGTGAACTGTGTGCGGATCTCGTGGAAGCGCTGCTGGTCGTAGTCGACGAGGTCCATCTTGTTGACGCAGATGACGAGGTGCGGCACGCCGAGCAACGAGACGAGCAGGCTGTGGCGGCGGGTCTGTTCGACGACCCCGTGACGGGCGTCGACGAGCACGATCGCCAGATCGGCGGTCGACGCTCCCGTGATCATGTTGCGGGTGTACTGGGTGTGGCCGGGGCAGTCGGCGATGATGAACTCGCGCGCGGGGGTCGAGAAGTAGCGGTAGGCGACGTCGATCGTGATGCCCTGCTCGCGCTCGGCGCGCAGGCCGTCGGTGAGCAGCGACAGGTCGACGTAGTCGTTGCCGCGCCGCTTGCTGACGGCCTCGACGTGCTCGAGCTGGTCCTCGAAGATCGACTTCGAGTCGTGCAGCAGCCGCCCGATCAGGGTCGACTTGCCGTCGTCGACGCTGCCGACGGTGGCGAAGCGCAGCGGTGCGATCGACGTGGACATCAGAAGTAGCCCTGTCGCTTGCGGTCTTCCATGCCGGCTTCCGAGATCCGGTCGTCGGCGCGGGTCGCGCCGCGCTCGGTGAGACGCGCGACGCTTGTCTCGGCGACGACGTCGTCGATCGTGACGGCCGCCGATTCGACGGCGGCGGTGCACGTGGCGTCGCCGATCGTGCGGAATCGCACCAGCGCCTCGAACGAGTCCTCGCCGTCGAGCATCTCGATGAACGGGTTGACGGCCATCAACATCCCGTCCCGACGGAAGACCTCGCGGTGGTGAGCGAAGTAGAGGTCGGGCAGCTCGACGTCGCGCTCCCTCACGAATCGCCAGATGTCGAGCTCGGTCCAGTTCGACAGCGGGAAGATGCGGAGGTGCTCGCCGCGCTTGTGGCGGCTGTTGTACAGCCCCCACAGTTCGGGCCGTTGGTTCTTGGGGTCCCACTGACCGAACTCGTCGCGATGGCTGTACACACGCTCTTTGGCGCGAGCGCGCTCCTCGTCACGCCGTGCACCTCCGAACACGGCGTCGAAACGGTGCTCGGCGATGGCGTCGAGCAACGTGATCGTCTGCAGCGGGTTGCGGCTGGCGCGCGGCCCGGTGTCCTCGACGACACGGCCGGCGTCGATCGATTCCTGCACCGAGGCGACGACGAGCTCGACCCCGAACTGCTTCACGACCCGATCGCGGAACTCGATCAGCTCCGGGAAGTTGTGACCGGTGTCGACGTGCATGATCGGGAAGGGGAGGCGGGCCGGGGTGAACGCGCGGATCGCGAGGTGCAGCATGACGACCGAGTCCTTGCCGCCGGAGAACAGCAGCACGGGTCGCTCGAACTCGGCCGCGACCTCGCGGATGATGGTGATCGCCTCGTGCTCCAGGTGGGCGGTCGGACTCGATGTGCTGGTCACTCGAGTGGACAGGTTACTGAAACCTGACCGGATCGGTCATGTTTGGCGACGATCTTCGCGATCGCGCCGGCTTCGGCCCTGACGGTCCAGGTCACGAGCACCCTGTCGGGCGTGCCGTCGTTGCCGTCGGCGAACCGCATCGCGGCGCGACCCTCGAGCTGACCGACCTCACGTCGCGCCGGCCGGTCGAGCACGGCCACGGCGTCGCCGGTCAGCTCGACGACGATCGGCTTGACCAGCCGCTCCTTGCGGGCCCGCTTGCTGACGTCGGTCGGGAGCCAGCCGGTGTTGGCCAGGCCGGCCTCGACGCGCCAGGTGTCGACACCGAGTCGGGTCACCGCGGTCCGGCGGATCTCGAGCCGCGGCGAACACAGCGCCTGGTGGACGGCGAACTCGGCATGCGGGGCGACCTCGGCGAGCAGGAGCCCGACGGGCGGGTTGTCCCAGACGCTGAGAGTTTCCCAGCCGCCGAGCTCGACCGATCCGAGCTGCGGATGTTCGAACGGGTACCAGTCGACGTGGCCGCCCGGATGGTGTTCGTCGCACCACCGCAGCACGGCGAGCGCCTCCTCGTCGGTCGCGCCGTAGTACCAGAAGTAGGTCGACTGCTTGTGACCGGTGGCCATCATGACCACGTCCCAGTACTCCGTGGTCCAGCCGTAGATGCCGAGGTGTTCGTACACCCAGTCGTCGGCGGCGCCGCTCATCGTGTCCGACGGATCCCAGGTGAAGTCCTCGAAGATCGAATGCGACGTGTACCCGGTCAGCGCCGTGCCGCGCTCGGCGAGTTGCTTCCACACCCAGATGTCGCCGGGCGGCAACGCCGAGTCGGCGACGATCGACGAGGGCCGCAGGATCACCCCACCCGCCGTGTGGTAGGCGTTGTAGCCGCAGATGTTGGGACGGGCGACGATGGCGCGGACGAGGGCGTCGATCTCGGGCTCGCTGAGCGGATGATCGCCGCTGCCCGGCACGCCCGGGCCCCACCCGGCCGGGAAGTTGCGATTGAGGTCGAGCGCCTCCGGCGGGCGCGGCTTCGGGATCGTGAAGTTGTCGTAGTCCTCGACGGTTCCTTCGACGAGCAGCCGGTACCGACTCGTGCCCGGCGGCGGGCCGGCGGCGGGCACGCGGGATCAGCAACCGCGAGTCCTCGGGGTGTGGCATCCACGCGCCGTCGGTATCGGCGATCCGCATGTCGAGGATCCGACCGTCGCCGTCGATGTCGGCGACGTGGAGTCCCGGCAAGCGGACACGGTCGGCCCACGGCCAGGGGCGGACGCTGGAGCGGCGGAACGTCGGTCGATCGGCGAGGACCCATTCGGCACCGTCGGGGTTGACGCGTGGGACGACGTAGAACGTGCGGGTCCGAAGCGATTCGACGATCGTCGGGTCGCCGGCGGCGTGACCGGTGACCAGGTAGTGGATGAGGTGGCACGCCGACACGGTGGCCGTGAGCTCGACGGCGTGGATGCTGGCGTCGACCCAGTGCGCTGGCTTGGTGTCGTGGGCGCCGGTCTCGTGGTCGGTCACCGTGACGAGCCACAGCGGCCTTCCCTCGAACGAGGTGCCGTACTGCTCGACCGTGACGAGTCCCGGGTTGGCGTCGGCCACGCCGTGCAGCCACGACGTCAACTCGTCGTAGCGGAGGTAGCGATCGAAGGCGTAGTCCGCTGTCGTCATGGGCGACGAACCTAACCCGCGTACCATCCGGGCATGACAGGGACGCTCGTCATCCTCCGCCACGGGCAATCGACGTGGAACCTCGAGAACCTCTTCACCGGGTGGCACGACGTCCCGCTCACGCCGACCGGTGAGCAGGAAGCGGCGGCGGCGGGACGCACCATGGCGGAGGCGGGGCTGCGGTTCGACGTGTCGCACACCTCGGTGCAGACCAGGGCGGTGACGACGCACCACCTGGCGTTGCTGGAGATGGACCAGGTCTGGTTGCCGGTGCAGCGGCACTGGCGGTTGAACGAGCGTCACTACGGCGCGCTGCAGGGGCTCGACAAGAAGGCGACGACCGAGTTGCACGGTGCTGAGCAGACGCATCTGTGGCGGCGCAGCTACGACGTGCCGCCGCCCCCGGTGGCGACCGACAGCCCCGAGCATCCGATCAACGACCCGCGCTATCGACGACTGCCGCCCGATGTGCTTGCCCGCCAGCGAGTGCCTGCGCGATGTCGTCGCACGAGTGCTCCCGTACTGGTACGACGTGGTCGCCCCGCAGTTGCTCGCCGGTCTCGACGTGTTGATCACCGCCCACGGCAACTCACTGCGGGCGCTGCTGAAGCACCTCGAGAACGTCTCGGACGCCGAGATCTCGGAAGTCAACATCCCCACCGGCGCCCCCCGTCAGTACGAGTTCGACGACCACCTCGGTGTGACGTCGGCGGCCTACCTCGGCGACGCCGCCGCCGTCGAAGCCGCCGCCGCGGCCGTCGCCCGCCAAGCCGGCACGTAACCGCCCGGAGGCGATCGCCGATCGGGCTGGTCGGAGGGTGCCCGACCCGCCTTCCGAACACGGGCGCGTTGACCAAGCGCGACGCGGACAACGTCCGAGGGCAGTGCCGGTTCGCGAACGCCCGAACGCGCCGGCCGCCCCCCGGGTCGGTCCCACCCGGGTCAGTCACGAATCGTCTCACCTGCCCGGCGACCACCGACGCCGCCCACGAATCGTCTCACCGCCGGCGACCACCGCGCGCCCGTCACGAATCGTCTCACCGAGCCCGGCGACCACCGACGCTCGCCCGTCACGAATCGTCTCACCGGCCTACGGCACCGCGGCACCGACCCGTCACGAATCGTCTCAAAGCGAGTCGGGCCGTGGCGCTCGCTCCCTGGTCGTGAGACGAATCGCTACGGGTCCGCTGGAACGTCACACGGGCGGTGAGACGATTCGTGAGTGGCCGGGAAATCATCGGTCGCCCGGCATCGAACACCGAGCCGAGCGTTTCCGGTCGACGGCCGGATGCGGCGGGTGAGCTCACTTCGAGGGCTGGCTCGGCCAGGAACACGCTCCGAGGTCGAGTGTTACACCCGCCGCGTACCGTTCGACGCATGGTTCCGCGGCGTTCACACTGCACTCCACGGGCGTACGACCCCGGACAAATCGTTGCGCTCTGGTGGTGCCCGGTGTGCGGCCGGGCGACGCACCGCTACGCCCGACCGGGGCGGCCGCGGGTGTATTGCTCGAACGCCTGCCGCCAGCGCGCCTACCGCTGCCGCCGCGATCAACACCACGATCACGGCCCTGCGACGGCACCGCTTCATCGGGCCACGAGCCGTGAACGGTCACACGCTGTGCGCGAGCCCGACGCTCTCGTCGGCGGCCGACGAGACACCACAGGACGCGCGGTCACGCTGTGCGGCGCGTTCGCCAGACCGGCGCGTCCGCGACCGCACGGGCACGTCCGGTTCGTGTCGGATGTTCCCTGGTCATGTCGCTCGTGCGCGCACCTCGGTGGCCTGAACTCGGCACCACCCTGAGCGACTATGGTGCGCCCTCATGGCCAGCAAGAAGGCGTACATCGACCACCTCGCGAACGTCCCGCTCTTCAGCTCCTGCTCCCGTAAGGAGCTCGAGCGGATCGCCAAGGCGAGTGACGAGATCACCATGACGGCCGGGACGGTCGTCGTCGATCAGGGTCAGACTGGACGCGAAGCTTTCGTCATCCTGTCGGGCGATGTGACCGTGAAACGCGCCGGTCGAAAGATCACCACGCTCGGCCCCGGCGGTGTGGTTGGCGAACTGTCGCTCCTCGACCACGGCCCACGTACGGCCACCGCGATCTGCGACACGGACTGCGATCTCCTCGTGATCGATCAGCGCCATTTCCGGGCGATCCTCGAGGACGTCCCCGTCATGGCGATCAAGCTGCTCGCCGTGCTGTCGAGCCGCATCCGCGACCTCGACCGCCAGTACTACGGCTGAACGACACGGGTTCCCCCGTGACGCTGCCGGCCGACTGGACCGAGCAACGCGCGACATTGCATCGGCTCGCCACGCACGTCCTCGCCCGGACCCGAAATGGCGCGACCGGAAGGTTCAGCCTCGAACCGACGGTCGGCGGTTTCGGCACACCCGTCTTCAGGACCGCCGCCGGTACGTTTCGACGTCTTCGGATCACGACAGGTGACGACGGCGCCTATCTCGTCGACGAGCAGGTCACTTCCGAGAGCGCGACTCGCTACGTGGCGCTGTTCGACATCTCGCTCACTGCGCTCGCCGACACCATCGGTGTCGACCTCGACCCGAGCTTTGCCGTTGGCCACGACTCCCCTGCGCTCGGCGACCCCGACCGACCCATCAACGTCGATCCAACGGCCGTTTCGGCGATCGGCGAGTGGTACGCCCTCGGATCGGCCGCCATCGACCGATCGGTCACGACACCAACGGCGAGCGCGCCCAGCGTCGCCAGACTCTGGCCGGAGCACTTCGATCTCGCCATCGACGTCGAGGTGGCGCCGAACCGACGGTGCAACCTCGGCGCATCGCCCGGCGACGAGTCGTATCCCGATCCATACCTGTACGTCGGGCCGTGGGGGGACGAACGACCCGGCGAGGACGGATACTGGAACGCGCCGTTCGGTGCCGTGCTCGGCCACGCGGCAGTCGTCACCAGCGACAGCCCACTGCTCACGGCGACCACGTTCTTCCGCGACGGCATGCGACGTCTCGGCGAATGAGCGGACGTGAGTCACCGTCGAGCCGTCAACTAGCGTCACGGCCGCGATGAGCACGCACACGGCACCGAACGGCATCGACCCCGGCGAAACCGTCGACGCCTCCAAGACAACGCGCTTCAAGCCGCACCACGTGGCGATCGTGCTCGGCATCGGCATCGCTGCGTTCACCGCCGCGTCCGGGATCATTCCGCAGATCACCGACTGGCACAACGAGAACGACGTCCACCGCGTCGTGTTCGTCAACGTCCCCGGTCCGCTGCAGGTGATGTTCTACACGCTGATCCCCGTGCTGTTGGCGTGGGGCGCGTTCCGGTTCGCCGATCGCATGAAGAACTGGGAGCGCGGCGGACCGGCGCCGTCGCGTCGCACCGCTCTCAAGAACGCCAAGCACCGCTTCGGCGACTACCGCGCTGGCGTGTACATGCGCACGCTGCTGCGCGATCCGGCGGCCGGCGCGATGCACTCGATGATCTACTTCGGCTTCCTGATCCTGCTCGGCGTCACGACCGTGCTCGAGGTCGACCACCAACTCCCGGAGGACCTCAAGTTCCTTCACGGTCGCACGTACCAGGCCTACGCGTTCGTCGGCGACGCCGCCGGCGCGATCTTCATCGGCGGCATCATGTGGGCGATCGTGCGGCGCTACGTGCAACGGCCGTACCGCATCCGGATCAAGACCAAGCCCGAGCACGCCGTGATCCTCGGCACGTTCCTCGTCATCGGACTCACCGGCTTCGGCGCCGAGATGTTCCGCATCGCGCTCGAGGGAACCCCGGACTACGAGGAGTGGAGCTTCATCGGCTATCCGCTGAGCCAGCTCGTCGACGGCGCGTCCTTCGAGACCCTGCAGGATTGGCATCGGGTCTGGTGGATCGGCCACATCGTGTCGTTCATCGCCTTCCTCGTGATCCTGCCCACCACGATGCTGCGCCACATGTTCACGTCGCCGCTCAACATGTACCTGCGCGACCACGATCGCCCGAAGGGCGCGATGAAGCCGATGCCGAACCTGATGGAGACCGAGCTCGAGTCGTTCGGGGCCTCCGTCGTCGAGGACTTCACGTGGAAGCAGTTGCTCGACACCGACGCCTGCACGATGTGCGGGCGGTGCACGAGCGTGTGCCCGGCGCACGCAACCGGCAAACCGCTCGACCCGCGTGAGATCGTGCTGAAGGTCGGAGAGGTGATGGCCGCCACCGGAAGCCCGGTCGTGACGCCACCCCTCGGCACTGACCGCGACATCACCATCGGCGCCAACTCGGTGTTCGAACGCATCACCGCCGAGGAGATCTGGGCGTGCACGAGCTGCAAGGCGTGCGACGAGATCTGTCCCGTGAACATCGAGATCCTCGACAAGATCCTCGACATGCGCCGGTACCTGTCGCTGATGGAGTCGAACTTCCCGGCCGAGCTCGGCAACGCCTACCGGGCGATGGAGAACCAGTCGAACCCATGGGCGCTCAACCAGGCCGAGCGCGGCGACTGGGCGAAGGATCTCGCCAGCGTGACCGTCGTCGATCCCGGTGAGCCGCTGCAGTCGGAGTACCTGTACTGGGTCGGCTGTGCCGGCAGCTTCGACGACAAGAACAAGAAGGTCACCCGGGCGATGGCGAAGTTGCTGTCGCGAGCCGGCATCGACGTGGCCATCCTCGGGCCGAGCGAGATGTGCACCGGCGATCCGGCTCGTCGGTCCGGCAACGAGTATCTGTTCCAGATGCTCGCCACGCCCAACATCGAGATGCTCAACGCGATGGGTGTCAAGAAGATCATCACGCAGTGCCCGCACTGCTTCAACACGCTCCTCAACGAGTACCCCCAACTCGGCGGGAACTACGAGGTGATCCACCACACGCAGCTGCTCGAACAGCTCATCGCCGACGGCCGCCTCGACATCAGCCAGGCGACGCTGGAGGAACGCCTGACCTATCACGACTCGTGCTACCTCGGCCGCCACAACGACGTGTACCTCGCGCCGCGCAAGGTCGTCGGCTCGATCAAGGGGATCGAGGTCGTCGAGATGCAACGCAACGGCACCAAGGGCATGTGCTGCGGAGCCGGCGGGGCGCGGATGTGGATGGAGGAGTCGATCGGCACCAAGGTCAACGACGAACGCGCCCGCGAGGCGTTGTCGACCGGCGCGACCAGGGTCGCCACCGCCTGCCCGTTCTGCTACATCATGATGGACGACGGGGTGAAGGCGGCAGGGGTCGACGAGGATCAGGTCAAGGTCGCCGACCTGTCGATCCACCTGCTCGACGCGATCGAAGCCGGTGAGCGCCGGCTCGACGCGCCGCTGGCATCGCTGAACGTCGAGGGTCCGGCACCGGCCGCCGGATCGTGATTCCGGCGCTCAGCGGAAGTTCTCGAAGTAGCGGCTCGGGGTCGGGCCTTTCTGACCCTGGTACTTCGAACCGCTGGCACCGGTGCCGTACGGGTTGTCCGCCGGTGACGTCATCTCCATGAAGCTGACCTGGCCGATCTTCATCCCCGGGTAGAGCGTGATCGGAAGGCTCGCCACGTTCGCCAGTTCGAGCGTGATGTGACCGTCGAAACCGGCATCGATGAAGCCCGCGGTGGAGTGGATCAGCAATCCCAACCGGCCGAGACTCGACTTCCCCTCGATCCGCGCCACCAGGTCGTTGGGGAGCGCGATCCGCTCATACGTCGATCCCAGTACGAACT
Organism: Ilumatobacteraceae bacterium; assembly: GCA_963776935.1. Lineage (GTDB taxonomy): Bacteria > Actinomycetota > Acidimicrobiia > Acidimicrobiales > Ilumatobacteraceae > JALOLG01. The sequence continues at coordinate 39,199 of CAVZOP010000013.1, forward strand.
CGCCCGGGTGCAACATGAACACCCCGTCGAGCGGGATCTCGATCAACTCGGTCAGTTCCGACAGGTCGAGCTTGACGTCGATCACACCCGCCGTGTGGTTGCGAAAGACGCGGAACAGGTTGGCGATGCGCACGTCGATCGACGACGGCTGGATCAGCGATTCGTCGAGCGGATCGATCACGATGCGCCCCGCCGCGAGCTGTTCGCGCATCGTGCGGTCGGACAGGATCACGGCAGGATCACGGCAGCGCACCCTAGTGAAACCGCTAGTCTGGCGCTCCTTCGCGGATGTAGTTCAATGGCAGAACATCAGCTTCCCAAGCTGAATACGGGGGTTCGATTCCCCTCATCCGCTCAGGTTGAGATCGCCGGATCACCCCAGCTAGACAAGGTTGAGAGCGGATTTCCCGTTCATCTTTCGGCGAGTCCAACGACATCGAAGAGATGACCTCGGTACAGCGGAACGCCATGTCGACCAGGTGGATTGGTCGATACCCGCTCACGGTCAAGTTGTGTCGCCGTCATGGTCGGTGATCCTCTCGGCAAGACGCTCCACCCAGACACCCCACCCCTGACAGACCACCACCGCAACATCGGCATGCTCTGGACTCGGAACACGCGTCCAGCCGCGAAGGCAGCACGACTGTCGTTGGTCCGTTGGTTCGGATCGGGGGACAGGATCCGAGCGATATCGGACGGCGCCCTCGCAGCCGGACCACCAAACGGCAAACACTTCACGCGTCCGTGTAGGCACCTACCGGATGCGCTGAGCGGCCTCAAGGCCGAGTGTTATCGGCGACGGTTATCGGGCACGATCCGCGGTAGTTCGTGAGCGTTCACTGCGCCGGCGTGGCGGGCTGGATGTTCTTGTTGTTCTGGAACACGTTGTCGGGGTCGTACTTGGCCTTCACCTCGGCGAGCCGCTGGAAGTTGGCGTCGCCATAGGCCTCGCGGACGCGACTCGTGTCGTCGTCAAAGTCGAGGAAGTTCATGTAGACGCCGGCACGATGGGGTTCGAGCGCGTCGAGGAATGCTCGTGCCCACGCGGTCTCAGCCGACCTGACGGTGTCGTCCTGCTGGGGGAGCCATACAGCGTCGATGCTCATGTTGTGATTCACATTGCGTTCCGGGTAGGCCGTGGCGCCGCGAGGCGCTCGGGCTACTGCGCCACCCATGTGGAAGATCGCCGCGTACGACCTCGGTGAGGTGGCGCGGTAGGCGTGCTCGGCGATGATGTCGATGACTGCGTCGGACAAGGCGGCGAGGTTTGTGCCTTTCCAGTAGTAGTGCCAGCCATGCGGGACGGTGTCGTCGATGCTGCGTTGATGGTCGACGTACAACGTGGGTCCGACCAGATCCACGAGTGGTGTTCCGTACTGGCGGAGTGCGCGGACGGCACGCTCACCGTCCTCTACGGGTCCGGCGTAGCAGCTGGCAACCGCGACGGTGGGCCGGAAGTGCAGCTCGTCGCCGATGATCGGCAGGGGCGGGACCGTGCCGAGCCGAATGATGGTCCCCAGCTCGTCCGGGCGCGTCGGCGACGAAGTCGCGGTAGAAGCGCAGGACGTCGGTCGTGTCCTCGGCCGCCCAGAAGACGGGTCCGGCGATGACGGTGGGGCCGAGTGGGTGCAGCGCGAACCGGAACGAGCTGACGATGCCGAAGTTCCCGCCGCCGCCTCGCAACGCCCAGAAGAGGTCGGGGTGTTCGTTGGCCGACGCCCGCACGATGTCGCCCGTCGCGGTGACCACCTCGGCCTCGACGAGGTTGTCGACGGTGAGCCCGTACTTGCGCATGAGCCACCCGATGCCGCCGCCCAGGCTGAGGCCGCCGACGCCGGTGTGGCTCACGATGCCGCCCGTGGTGGCCAGACCGTGTGCCTGGGTCTCGTGGTCGACGTCGCCCCACAGGGCACCACCTTGGACGAGGGCCGTGCGGTCGACGAGATCGACCGAGACGGCGCGCATCGCCGAGAGGTCGATGACGATTCGTCGTCACACACTGCGGTGCCGGCGACGTTGTGGCCTCCGCCTCGTATAGCGATCTCGAGGTCGCAGTCGCGGGCGAAGCGCACCGCTGCGGCCACGTCGGCGGTGCCGCTGCAGCGGGCGATCAGCCGGGGTCGTCGGTCGACCGTGCCGTTCCATACGGCTCGGGCGTGGTCATAGTCATGGTGGTCCGGGGTGATGAGGACGCCTCGGAACCCGGGGATCTGCATCGCCGTCAGTGCTGTCATCGTTCCTCCTCTTGATGGATGGGCTCATCGCACCATCGGGGGGCACCGAGGAGAAGTCAGTTATCTGGAGTTCGATGTAAGGAATCTGGACTTCACGGAGGACGGGAGGCGCGGGACACTGTGCTCATGAGGACCTACGGCCAGTACTGTCCGATCGCCCGTGGCGCGGAGATCTTCGCTGAGCGCTGGACGCCGTTGATCATCCGCAACCTGCATCTGGGCTGTGAGACCTTCGGCGAGATCCTCGAGGGTGCGCCCGGGCTCTCCGGCACGATGCTCGCGCAGCGGCTCAACCAGCTCGAGCGCCTCGGCATCGTGGCGTCGGCACCAAAGGCGCAGGGACGCGGTCACCGTTACCACCTCACGCGCTCGGGCCACGATCTGTTCAGGGTCTGCGTGGCGCTCGGCGAGTGGGGAGCGCGTTGGCTCGAGATTGCTCCCGAGCACCTCGATCCGTTCGTGGCGTTGTGGTCGATGTGCAACGCGCTCCGCCGGGATCGACTGCCTGACCAGCGCGTGGTCATCCGGTTGGATTTCACGGGCTTCCGGCCCCACGAGCGGTACTGGTTGCTGCTCGAGCTCGGTGAGGCCGAGATCTGCAAGACGTATGCCGGACTCGACGAAGACCTCTACATCACCGCCGACGCCGAAGCGTTCGTGAAATGGCACTTGGGGCAGCTCTCCTGGGCGGAGGCAACCCGCGACTCCCGGATCCAGCTCGACGGCCCGTCATGGCTCGTGCGGGCCTTTCCGACTTGGAACGGCCGCAGCATGTTCGCTCGCATCAAGCCCGAAGCCGGCGCCGTCAGTGCGAACTGATGCACTGGCCGGCCCGCGAGCGCATACGTGGGTGTGATCGGGATGGCACGTAAGCGGCAGCAGCGGGCCAACGACACGGATGTCAACCGGGATGCGCCATTCGGTGCGTTGAGTCCGCCGTTCGTATCCCCCGCATGAGGTATGCCGGGCGGTGACACCCAATAAGGCCACTCCCAACGGCATTGGGCGACCATTCGATAGCGAATCAGGCCCTCATGCCGCATCCGAGATTCGCAGCGCCGTCGTCGACTCCGCGTGCGTCCGGGATCGCCGGTTGGCTCTACTCGTCGGTCGCAAAGACGAGCTCAGGTAGCTCACGCCCGTCCGGCAGCGAGAATGACGCGCGCCCGAGTTCCACCCAACCGGCGTCGCGGTACAGCGCGATGGCGGCGTGCGACGACTCGATGACTTCCAGCACGGGGATGCGTTGGTGTGCCACCGCCGCTGATCGCGCCGTCCGCAGCAACGCTCGGGCGACACCCCGGCGACGGACGTCGGGATCGACGAGCAGCCGGGCAACTGCACCTACGGAACCGATGATGCCCGCGTCGCGCAGAACCCGCATCGCTCCGGGCGAGGGCTGCGCGTTGAGGGCAACGTGTCCGCAGATGCGTACGTTCCACTCCGACACCCAAGCTTCGAGGGCCACAGGTCGTGTCAAGAACCGGTGGTAGTCGTCACCTAGCAGGAACGTGGGATAGTCGTCGGCCGCACGCACCCGCGCCGAAACCTGCTCGAGGGCCTGGAGGTCACCGTCGGTACGCCGCCGAACAACAAGCACGCCATTCAGTCTGCCCGGCGTAGCTCGGAAGCCGGTCTCAACGCACAAGCCATCAGGCTTCGACGTGACCGTGTCGGTCATCATGCTCGGGCGCCTTCACGGCAGGCGGGCCGCTGCTCCCGGTTGTGCGCGAGCCGCGCCGAAAGACGATGGTGACGTGTCCGAGTTCGGCGTCCGGTAACACGATCCGGGTGTCCGCTACCGCCGGCTGGCGGACGCGCGTTGCCTGGCGCTGTCAGACACCTGACACTTGAGGCGACACCGTCGCGCCACAAGTCGAACTGCTCCGGCCGCGTCGAAGATCGGTGCGGTGCCCGCCCGCGGTGCCTCGAACTGGACGCGGCGCGGCGGGAGCAGATGTTGCTGCCAGTCGGATGTCGACTCGCGCATGCGTCCATGCCCACACTCTGAGGGAGTCAGGCAGTCTCGAAGTCGGTGACGACGATCGCGAACTCGTCGTCGATCGCGTCGCGTTTGTGGTCGAAGGTGGCGTCGGTGGGGTAGCTCAGCTGAGGGTGGATGCCGGCGATCACGAGATCGGGATGACGATCAAGGTTGTCGGTGATCAAGTCGAACACCTCCTCGATCGTCCCGGGCAGTTCTTCGGCCAGCGACTCGTCGAACGGCAGGCCGTCCGTTCGTTCGATCCCGGCGGGTTGCCCGTGCGCGACGGTGACGCGGTACGTGCCGCCCAACAGGGTGAAGACCTCGTAGTGGAGGTCGAACGAGTAGTCGGATGGGTGACTCGCATCCCATGTGCGGCGTGCTTGATCGAGCGCCGGCTCCACCTCGACATCGACGTATGCGGGCGCGGCGGCGGGGACGAGCCAGCGCACGCCTCCGAAGGCGCCGAATCTCCTCTCGAACGCGTCGATCGAATTGACGTACCCCCATCGGTCGTCCAGGAGGATGGAATGCTCGGACGCGGCGGCCGCCGTGACCGCCAGGTCGAAGAGCCCTTCGACGGTCGGCACGCTCTCGTCCGCCGGGAGCGAACAACCCGACGACAACCCCGTGACTTCGACGGGTCGACGGTCGACGACGATCACGCGCATCGGGTTGGTCGTTGCGCAGTCCGTGAACATCGCTGACGACTCGCCCACCGACCGGTCGATCATCATCGTGTACTCCGTCGGCCTCATCGACTCCCACAGGGAGCGGTGTGCCTCGATGTTCGCCAGTTCCTCGGGATCGGCCTCGCCGGCGAGTTGATCGGCCCCAGGGATGGCCGTCGGCACGGACGGCGCCGTGACCGATGAGGCGGTCTGCGTCGGTACCGTCGTCGCAGGCAACGTGGTCGACGGCGGCGGAGTTGTGGACGTCGGAGGTCTCATCGATGACGTCGTGGCCGGCGTCGACACGCGAGTCGACGACGGTCCCGTGGTCGTCTCGACGACGGGAACGGTCGACGCGACGTCACCATCATCGCCACACGCCTACATGCACATGCCGGTGGCCGCCACGAGCGTGACCCCACCTCGAAGACCCAGGATCTTCACGGCCACCCCCTGCGCGAATCCTCGCGATCGGATCATCTCACCGGTGCCGTCCGCTGCCAAGCGATCCCAAACGGGCCCGAGGTGCGCGATGCCGTGACGCGACGGATTTCGACCAGACCAGCGGTGGACATCCGACCATCCGGGCTGAGCTCGCGGCGGCGAGCATCCCGAAGGGCAGCCGATCCGGCGCACGTCGAGGTGTCCGCATACCGCGTCCGCGTAACCCTCCGCCGAGCGTCCGGGATCGCCGGTTCCTTGGCCGCTCCTCCGTAGTGAGTGACCTACCTCACGACGTGCTCGGCGAGATTGGCAAGGGAGGAAGCGAGTCCTTCTGCGTGGTCCTCGGCGCAGATGCCAACTGGGACGTCGTCGGCAGTGATGTCGACGCGAGTCCCTCCATCAACAGCGGTGACCTCCCAAGTCATGGTCATCGTGCCGGCGAAGGCAGGGTCGTCGGAAACGAAGTCCACCGCTTGGACGACGCGGTGTTCAGGAACGATGTCGACGTATCGCGCCTCGACGATGTCGGAATCAGCCGTGGCCTTCCCTGCGGCGAGAGAAGCGTCGGCGTAAGTCAACACCAGTCGGTAGGAGCCTCCAGGCCGCGGGTCGAACCGCTCGAATCTGCCAGTCATTCCATCAGGCGGGAGCCACGCCGCGAGGGCTTCCCGATCGACGAGGGCTGCATAGACCTGCGCTGGCGGGGCGGCGATGAACCGAGATGCGGTGTCCGTGCGCGGCATCCCAGAACGCTACCGACCGGCCAGTTCGGCATCGCTTCAGCCGGTCGTGGCGACACCCGCGGGTGGTGTCCGATAGACCGCGCCCGGATATCCCAACCCGGCGCGTCCGCTACCGCCGGATCCGCGATGCCGCCGGGTAAGGGCGTCTTCCCGCCGTGAGCGCGAATCCGGCGCGTTGTAGCGAGCCGCGCACACGCTGACGTACTTGCGCGAGCACGGCGAGGAGCCGGACTGGTGGGAGGCGGGCGGTGCCAGGCGTCGCTCGCGCTGACATCGCCGGCCGCGGACCGTGCGTATCCGCTAATGACGCCGAATATCGCGACCTCCCGTGCCCGGGATCGCAGGCTGGCGGACGTGCGTTGCCGGGCAGACGGCTCCCACTGTCTTGCCGGGTGGCGGAGAACTGCGCGTTTCGGCGGCGTCTACTGTGTCGGCGATGGTCCCACGATCCATCGCCACGACGGACACGTCTCGGTGAGCAGCGATGAGATCGTACGACGCAACGTCGACGGGATCGACGTATTCGACTTCGGCGAGACACCATGTACTCCTGCCGCCCCGCTGAGCCAGGCGCGTGTTGCGATCGTGACGACGGCTGGTCTGCGTCCCGACGGGACCGCGACCTGGACCGATGGTCAAGGCTTCGTCGTGATCGATGGCACTGAGCGGGTGTTGACGCTGGCGCACAGTTCCCCGAACTTCGACCGCGTCGGGCTCGCCGCCGATCTCAACGTCGTTTACCCGGTCGATCGCCTCGACGAGCTCGCCGCCCGCGGTGCGATCGGTTCGGTCGCCAGTCGCCACATCGCGTTCATGGGAGCGCAGCCGGATCACACCCTGACGACGCTGCGGCTCGACACCGGCCCGGCCGCGGCCCGCCTGTTGCGCGACGACGGTGTCGATGTCGTGCTGCTCACACCGGTTTGACCGTTCTGCACGCGTACCGTGAGTGCGCTCGCCCACGTCCTCGAGGCCGCCGGAATGTCGACGGTCGGGATCAGCTTGGTGCGGGGGCAGGCCGAGCGCTCACGGCCGCCGAGGATGCTGCATTGCGACTTCCCGCTCGGTCGCCCGCTCGGACGCCCACGCGACCCGGCGTTCCAGCATCGCGTGCTCGACGCGGCGTTCGGGCTGCTCCTGCGTGACGACGTGCCGGTACTCGTGGACTTCGAGGAGTCGATCGCGGACGAGGCCGATCAACCGCTGGCGTGCGCGTTGCCGCCGCGTCACGATCCGTCACTGCATCCCGCGGTCGACGAAGCGCTCGGACTGCGTGCCGCCTACGAACGGCACCGGGCATCGTCGGGGACGACCAACGTGCGACGGATGGGCGGCCCTGACCGGATCCCCGATCTGATCGCGTTGTTCGTCGCGATCGGGGATGGTGCCGCGTGGGATGCGGTCGGGCTCGAGCCGGGACAGCTCGGTCAGGCGGCGCTCGACATCCGTGCCTACTACGAGGAGGCGGCGGTCGCGCTCGTCGATCACGTCCCAGCCGCGCGCCAGGCCGAGTCGTGGTTCTACCGGTCGACCGCCACGGGCGCCCTGCTCCGCCGAACTCAGCAAATCATCCGCGCCGCAGACGCACCCCGAGCGGCCTGGTTCGCGCTCGTCCCGACCGGCCAGCCACCACCGTGACAGCGACGACCCGCCCGTCGACCGTCAGCGTCGACCGCAAACCGGTACGGCCGAGGAACGCCGCGAGGCGGTCGCTGTCGGCCGGGTCGGGGCGAGCACGGATCACGGCCGGTGGTTGGTGGCGGCGGCGATGGCGTCGATTCGGTCCCGCCGTAACGACGGATCGGCGTACGCCCCCGGGTCGACCGCTGGCGAGTTCGGCCGACCCTCGTCGAGCACGCGATGTCGGAGCTCACACACAGATCGTGCACGGGCGGGGTATCCGATACCGACGCGTGCCAATGACGGGCGGTCGCGTCCGAGTTCGCCGGTTCGCGAGCACGCCGATGCGCCGATATGAACGCTGGCGGCGCGGCCCCACGGGCGTCGTTCTGCGCCGATTGTCATGTGTTTGCACGGCGGCACATGTCGGGAGGGGCCCGCCGCGGTCGGGTCAGTTGTTCTTGAATGAATCGAGTTCGGCGAGCAGCAGTTGCAGGTTGTCGACCGCCGGGCCCTGAGCGCCGACCATGCGGCCGAAGGCCGCGTTCGTGGCGGGATCGCCGAGGTAGGGACCGGCGTTGCCGAAAGCGCTGAGGCGGCAGGTCGAGAGCCAGTCGGCGAGGTCGGGCTCGGCCATCCACGCGAGGAACCCGCGCTGTGTGTTGAGCCAGCCGGCGGCGTAGTTCACAACGTCGGCGCGCCGTGAGAAGCCGCGAGGCGTACACAGCCGGTTCTTGTCCGTGTCGTCCTCGCGGCTCGCCTCGACGAACCCGATGAGCGCGGCGCTGAAAGGCGCTATGCCAGCCTGAATCCACTGAATCGTGACCCGGTCCGGGTCGAAGACGCGCCGATCGGGTGGCGAGGCGAGTCCCGCGGCGGTGCAGTCGACCACGACATGATCGGGGTTTGGGATCGTGCCCTCGTCAAGGTCGATCCGGTCGGCGCCAACATGGTTCACCTTGCCGAGCCGGACCACGTTGCCCACCTCGCGCAGCATCACGCGCTCGGTCTCGGAGAGGATCGCGCCACGGTTGAAGACAGGCTCGACGGCGGGGTCGAGCCGGTGGAGGACCCCTCGATCCTCCAGAACCGGAAACAGCTCGTCAAGGCTCTCGGCTTGGGCACATGCCTCGTTCTGCGCCGCCACCCACTCGACGAAGGCGCCAATCAGGCGCAGCGGCTGGATCGATGCCCGGTCGGCGGTCCAGGCGTCCCGGGGGCGGATCCACCGGATTGTGTCGGGATCGACCCCCTGCTCTATCAGCCAGCAGCAGGTGTCCATCGACGTCTTGCCGGCGCCGATCACCGTGAAGCCTGACGCCGGCTCGTCGAGGTCGACGAGCTCGTTGGGTGTGACCACGAGCCCGGCGGACTCGACCGTGTAGGTCGGCTTGTGTGTCGAGGGCAACGATGACTCTATGTAGGTGGCGTCGACGAGCTTGCGCCGCACTCGCACCGTCGTGGTCTTTCCAGTCACCCGCGATCGCAGCCGGTGGCCACTGGCGTCGTTGCCGAGGTGATCGTGCATGCCGAAGAACCGGACCCGCCCCGACGGCACGAACTGCTCGTCGAGGACCCGGCCGTAGTAGTCGCAGATCTCTGCGGCGGTGGCCCGTTCATAGAAGCCGGCGTTGATCCCCGACTCGTCGATGCGATCATGGCCGAGGGGCCGTGACGCCACGCCGTAAAGCGCCGAGGGCTGATGGAGCCGAACGAACGGGTAGTCGTCGTTCCAATGCCCACCGGGACGGTGGCGTCGGTCGACCATCACGACCTCGGCGTCCGACGAAGCGATCAGGGCATCGGTGAACGCCATCCCGCTCGCGCCGGCTCCGACGACGAGATAGTCAGTCTCGATCTCCGACATCGATACCCCTCCCCGGTAGTCGGTCACGCGATCGTAAGCGACCAACGATGCGTCAGACTCGACGAGCGCGTAGCGCGCAATCGAAAAACGAGTCGGCGGGAAGCGATACGGGCCAACCGCGGCTGTCCCACAATGCCCGACGTCGGCCGCGCATACGCGCCGTTCGGTGCGCACCAACCGGCGATCGGGGACCTCGATTCGGCGCTGGTGTTATCGGCGGACGCGGGCGGCGACCGACCGGCTCGGCAGTTCGCCGGAAGTGTGCGGCGCCGTATCGCTGGGGTGCCGGTGGTGGCGGGGGCTTCGACGAACCGGCCCCGGGCGGCTGTGTGCAGGTCGTGCACTCTGGGACGTTGGCCTCTGGCGACGAGCGGTCAGCTGAGCGATGGTCGTGGTGTGGTCGACAGTACCCGACGATGGGTAACGCCGGTTGTGCGCGAGTGGCACGAGCACGGCAGCGCCTACGAGATCGTCCGGCTGGTCACGGCCCCGGCTCGGCGCGGTCTGGTACGCCTCACCGTGGAGCATCCCGAGAACCTGCCAACGCAGGGGCCGGTGATCGTGGTGGCCAACCACCGTTCGTTCTTCGACTCCGTGCTGTTGATGTTCGCTCTGCCGCGACCCGTGTCGGTGCTCGGAAAGGCCGAGTACACGGACCGGTGGATCACGAAATGGCTGTTCTGTGGTGCCGGGATGATCCCGATCCGGCGCGAGAATCCCGCCGATCTCGTCCGCGCGTTCGCGCAAGTTGATGATGTCCTCGATCGCGGTCAGGTGGTCGGGCTGTTCCCCGAGGGAACCCGATCACGAGACGGACTGCTGCACCGTGGGCACTGCGGTGCAGCTCATCTGGCGCTCACCACGGGTGCCCCGATCGTGCCGGTCGGCATCATCGGCACCGATCGGATCCTGCCCACCGGCGCCCGGCTGGTGCGCCCGTTCCGACACGCCACGATCAGCCTCGGTAAGCCGATCCTCACTGCCGACGCTGGGTTCACGTCGAGTACGAACCGTGCTCGACGCCAAATCACCGACCGGCTCATGAGTGACATCCAACGACTCTGTCGGCAGGACTACGTCAACCAGTACGCACCGCTTCTCTCCGCCGACTCAGACGACGAGCCCGTATCGAGTCGGCTTCATCGAACCCGGCGGTAACGCCGAAGCGTTATGAGCGAACGGACACGAGGGACGAACCGTCGTTCTGCGCTCGTGGTTCGCCGCCAACTCGAAGTTCTCGGTTGGGCACGCGCCACGATCGCCCGCCGCTTGTGCACGATCACTTCGCAGTCAGCCGGCGCTCAGCGGCATCGGCGGAGGCGTAGTGCGTGGTGGATGGCTGCGGGCTCGTCGCAATCAGCCGGCGCTCAGCGGCATCGGCGGAGCCGTAGTGCGTGGTGGATGGCTGCGGGCTCGTCGCAATCAGCCGGCGCTCAGCGGCATCGGCGGAGCCGTAGTGCGTGGTGGATGGCTGCGGGCTCGTCGCAATCAGCCGGCGCTCAGCGGCATCGGCGGAGCCGTAGTGCGTGGTGGATGGCTGCGGGCTCGTCGCAATCAGCCGGCGCTCAGCGGCATCGGCGGAGCCGTAGTGCGTGGTGGATGGCTGCGGGCTCGTCGCAATCAGCCGGCGCTCAGCGGCATCGGCGGAGCCGTGGTGCCCTTGATTGGCAGGCACCTCGGCGACCGCCATGTCGGGCCGAACCGCACGGCTGGCGTCTCGGTCCTGGGTGACCGCGGTCAAGGCGACGGTGAGCGCTGCCGCCGCGGCTGCGACACCGGCGGCCTGCCACAGCTTTGACAGCCGTCGTGTTTGGACAGGCCCGCAGGGGGAGCGCGAAAGTTCTTGCTTGTTGAGTCCGTTGCTGGGGCTCCCGGGGTTCGCCTGGACGGCGTATCGCTGCTCGGCGCTACGTCGGGTCGTTGTCGTGGTTGTCATGGTGTGCTCCTCGTTCGGGACGGGATTCCCCGTCTGGATCGAACGTACGGAACGAGTCGGACACCATCATCGGGGAACTCCCTCATGCGTCGACGTGGAAGGTGGGTCAGTCAGAGGTGTTCTCCGACGGGTGCCGCTGCGAGATCGCAGCGGCCAGTTCGGCGCGGTTTCTCACTGCGAGCTTGGCGAGGATGTTCGAAACGTGCCGCTCGATCGTCTTGCGCGAGAGGAACACCGCCGACGCGATCTCGGGATTGGTCGAACCCGCACTGACCAGCAGCGCAATCTCCCGTTCTCGGGGGGTCAGAGTTGCCAACGGATCGTCACCCGACCCGCTGGCCTGGCGGCGCCACGTACGGACGCCGAGCGTGCGGAGGAGCTGGTCCGCCACTCGTTCCTGGGTCGTCGCCTTCATGGTCTCAGCGGCGGTGCCGGCGTGGCGCAGGGTCTCGATGGCGCCGGTCCGGTCGTAGCCGGTCTGGACTACTCCGAGATCGAGCTCGGCCCACACCGCCTCGACGTACAGGTGCTGGCGTTCGGCTTCGGCGATGACCGCCCGGAGCGCCTCCGCGCTGTCGGCGGCGGCGCCGCTGGCGCTCAGGATCGCGGCCAGGGCGCGCTGCCGCCAGAAGCGGTTGTGCGCGTCCGACGGCGAGATCTCGGCCCGGGCGACGAGCGAGCGGGCACCGGCCGGTTCGCCGATTCTCGCCAAGGCCTCTGCGCCGCGCACGGACGTTTCCGCCTGACACCGGACGCAAGCCGCTGACTGGGCATCCTGCAACGCCTCCGCCACTGCTTCGCGCACCTCTTCGGCGCCGTTGCTCGGGTCGAGCCGGGCGATCGCGGTCGCTCGTTCGCGATGGGCATGCTGGCGATAGTGCGGATCGGGTTCCACGGCAGCGGCGGCGCGCAGACCCTCCACGGCGGTCCGCCAGTCGCCTTGGAGCAACTCGAGTTGGTGCGGTAACACCACAGCGAACGCGCGTGAGGGGCGGAACTCCTCGAGCCGCGTGCCGAGGGCGACGCAATCGCGCAAGACGGCGTCGGCTTCATGAAGGCGTCCCATCGAGACCAGGACGTTTGCGAATGCGGCGCCCACCTCGAGCGTCCTCTGAGGCAGGATCTTCTGGTGGACCGTGTCCCATGCCTGACGAAGTCGGGCTTCAGCATCGTCGTTCAGGCCCAGGAATCGAAGGGCGACTGCACCCTCGACGAGAGCGCGGATATGGGTGGCGTCATCGAAACCGGTGGCGGCCATCTCGAGCTCTCCGGCGAGAGCCAGCATCTCGTCCGGGTCGCCGAATAGCAGCGCCACCTCGGCGGCGACGTATAGCGCCCGGAGCAGGGCACGTCGTCGGTGCATTTCCGACGGGTCCGATCCACTGGTGTCGAATGCCAGTGCACGCGCGCCCGCGAGGGATCGCTCGGCTGCATCGCGGGCTTCGTGGGGCTGATGCTCGAGGTACTTGTAGAGCGCCGCTTCTTGGGCGAGGGTTTCGACATCGAGAACGGCGTCTCCCGAGGCCCCGTCGCCGCGCTCTGCGCCAATGGAGCCATGCTTCTCGGGGCCGGGCGAGCTCGAGCGCGGCTTCCGACGCGCGCAGCGATGCTCGTGCCGACCGGTACCGGTCGCCGTCGGTCGATGCGCACTCCGACCAGCGTCGCAATGCTTCCTCATGCTGTCCGAGGTCGGACGCCAGCGAAGCGACTCCTTCGCGAAGGCGTTGCGCCCCGACCGTTCGAGGGCCGACGCCGTCCGCGACGGAGGCAAGTCTGGCGAGCGCGCCGACCTCGAGGCACCTGCGTGACGACTCGACGAGCCTGGTCGCGAGCTCCACACTCGGACTGCCTGCGAGATGTTGATGTTCGAGCGCCTCGATCAGGAGTTGTTCGTCGTCGCCGGCCGTTGCTTGCAGCCACACCCCCAGGCGTCGGTGTATGCGGCGGGCGCGACCGGCCGAGATCGTGCCAAGAATCGTTTGTTGGATCAGATCGTGGGCAACGGATGCGGAACCGGATTGACGGACCGCGAGCCCGGCCTGCTCGAGCGTCGTCAGTGCTCGCTCGACTCGCGGTCGCCGCCAGGCCTGCACCTCGACCACGTCCTCGATCGGTATCGGACGGGCAACGACGGCGAGCAGGGCGAGCAACGTCTCCCCGTCGATCCCACAGGGTCGCAGACGGTCCGACAAGATGCGACCGGTATCCAGATCGAGATGCTCGCTCGTGGCCAGGACGTGCAACCAGAACGGCGAGCCACCGGACGTCGTCCACGCCTCGATTGCTCGATCCTCGGTGACCTGCGGATCGAGATCACGGGCCAGTCGAACCGCGTCCTCGCGCTCGAGCGGACCGAGCTCGATCTCGAGCAAACGACCCGGTTGGAGCACACGGCGGAGCGATCCCATGACGCTCAGCGCCACGTCGGAGGGTCGCGACGCGAACACTACGACCAGGGTTTGGCGACTCGTTGCCGCCGCTCGCACGACGTAATGCAGGAGCGCCACCGACGTGTCGTCGACCCAATGCACATCGTCAACCAGCAACACGGTCTGTCCGCGCCCGGCGAGGGCGCGATGCACAGCTTCGAACACACGCACCGGCTCGACGCGTGTCGACTCACCTGAAGCGTCGAACTCCAACGGGTTGATGGCGCGGGGTATCTCAGCACGCAGTGCTCCGAGCAACCGATGTGAGGCGGCGAAAGCCACGTCCCGCTCGGGTTCGAACCCGGCCATCGAGATGACGGCGACGGGCGCAGCGAGCGCCGGCAACTCGGCGAGGAGACGCGACTTACCGGATCCCGGCTCCCCAAGCACCATCGCCGCCGCGGCATCGGCCCTATCGAACGCGTCGTTGAAAAGAGCGCGCAGCGCTGTCAACTCCGAGGAACGGCCGAAGAACCTGCCCGGCACAAAGCTCAGGTTAGGACTACGGGTCCTCGGGGCCAGATTGTTTCCACGCTCGGGCGGGCGAGTCTCACGCGACGGTGAACATGAAGACCATTCCGTGCATGGGGTGCGGCAGGCCCCGAGCTGAACGCCTTGTCCATGATCGTGACCTTCGAAACGAAGCAGAGCATCGCGTAGGTGCCGGGTGTCAGCAGCCCCACGCAGGCTGGAAGAGCCACGAGTACTCGGCGTCGCCACTACAGGTGGGTACGGTCGCGGCGTGAACTTGTCCATTGCGACAACGTCGGCGGCGCATCCTCAACTGCCAGGGGGCGGAACTCACCCGCATCCGAGCTGACACCGTGGTGGAGGATCGGAACACAGAACGTTCGCCGAGAGCGCTCCGAGCTAATCCGAATAGCACTCGCAGATCCGGCGATCTGTACCCGAGTCGCACGCTTAGATCGCGACGGATCGCGCCGTAGCCTGCGTCCCTTGGCACGGTGCGTCTCCGTTGCCGTCGCGGCGCGAGCGCGCCAAAGCGCCGTCCGATAACCGCGTCCCGTAATCGCAAGCCACCATGCCCGAGAACGCCGGTTGGCGGACGCGCGTCGCCGGATGGACCCGGAGTGCGCGTACTCGACAACGTCAGCGTGTTCAGCCGAAAAAGCTGATGTTCTCCCAACGATCGTCGAGAGCGACAGGTCAGCAGAGCACGAACTCGTCCCAACCGCATTCTCCGGTGGTGACCATCGCCGATTGAGAGACGAGCAAGTCGCCCGGCGAGGTGTTGCGGCCGTGTTTTGACGAAGATCTGCGCGATGTGAGTATCGACCGACGGCGACCCATCACTTTCGACACGATGGTGGGGTCGATGACCGTCTGGCCTTCCGTCAATCGCCGCCACGATTCGACGAGAGTGGCGATGTCCATGATGCGGTCCTTGAGCAGATACCCCATCCTCGTCGTCGAGCCGATCACCGGTCGTCGCGCCCGCAGTGAAGCATGACCAACTGGCCACCACGAAGCTGCTGCTCGAAGTAGGAGCGAGCGCGCCCTTACGTGCCGTGGACACTCGCGTTTCGTGGGCCGTGCCTCATGACTATGTCCACTTGGGCAAAACTGACCGTGTGGCCGGGACGGGAGTTCGGTTCTCCTCATCCGCTCTCAACAGTGGCTGAACCGCCATGGATTCGCCCACCGGCGCGGAACGTCGCCACGACGCGTTCGGCGCTCGGCGCAGCGAGCACCTCGGAGAGCGGTGCGTCGAGCAGGCAGAGGTCGGCGACCGCACCGACGACGACCCGCCGAGCCGAGCCGCCCGGCGCCGCTAGTTCACCGAGGAACAGGGCGAGCGCCCGATGCGGCGCAACGGCCTCCGACGGGACTAGTCGCCGACCTCCCATGGTCGACCTGCACGTGGCAGCGACGATCGCGGACCACGGGTCGCCATCGGTGTACGGGCTGTCGGTGCTGCCCGCCACCGGCACGCCGCGATCGAGCAGACTGCGGCACGGGTACAGAAACGGTCGGTCCTCCAGGTCGGCCTCGACCAGGTAGTCGTCGCCTCGCTCGAACACGAACCCGGGTTGCGTCACGACCGTGAGGTGACCGGCTGCCAACTTCGCTCCGAACTGGGGCGGGATCACGGCACCATGCTCGATTCGATCACCAGGGCCGAACCCCGCGGCGTCCCACGCCGCCAGCGCGAGCGCCAGCGCCGCCCTCGTGACGCAGTGCACGGCGACTGGACGACGACGGGCGTGGGCGAGTTCGATCCAACTGACGAGGTCGTCGAATGGCGGAGGCGTGTGGTCCTCGAGAACGATCTTCACGGGGCCGACCTCGAGCGGCTCGGGGAACCGCTCCGAGGTCAACGACGGGCTCCCAGTTACGGCGACCCGTTGCGGCAACGCACCGCCGCGTACCGCGTCGACGAGCGGACGCAGGTCGCCGATGCGGTCGTACGGTGTCGTGTCGGTGACGCCGGTGATCCCGAAGCCGGCCAGCCGTCTCCCGACAGTGCCGAGATCGGGCACGCCCTCGAACGGGAGCACGTCGCGCAGCCATCGGTCGAGACGGAACAGCCGACCCGTCGGACGACCCGATCCGTCGCGTTCGACGCCCTCCGCCGGCCATGTCGAGGCGGTCCGTTCGATGACATCGAGTGCTGTCGAGTTGAGGATCCACATCGCACCGCCGCGGTGCTGAACCCGCAGTGGCCGATGCGGCACGATGGCGTCGAGGAGCTCGCGGTCGAGCAGTCCGGCAACCGACTCGTGGTAGCCCACGGCGCGGATCCACGCCCCTTCAGGATGGGATCGATCGGCTCGCCGCAGCGCGCCGGCCAGCGATGCCGCGTCGCGGACGGCGGGCGGACCGACATCGACCGACGTCATGGCCGCGGCCGTCGCCAGCAGGTGGATGTGATGATCGTGCAGACCGGGGATCAGTGCACCGCCGCGTCCCTCGACGCGCTCGGTCGCCGTCACGTCACCGCCGTGCCCGACGGCGGTGACGTGACCCCGCGAGACCACGACGTCGACCACCTGACCCTCGACCTCGACGTCAGTGATGAGCACATCGGCCGTCATCGAAGCCCGATCTCGTCCAGTACGCGCTGAGTGTCGGCTCCCATCACAGGAGCGGGATGCGCCGCTGCGGGAGGGCGGGGGGCCGTCGAGAACGTGCCCGCCGGCACGGGCACCGTCGGTCCCGCCATGTCTGCGGCGACCGCTGACATGGCGACGTCCAGGTGCCAGCGCCCGCCCGCGGCCAGGGCGCTCAGCACCGCCGCGGCCGCGGTGAGACCGCTGATCGGATCGGCGACCGCGTCGCAGCAGAGGTACGGATCCGGCCCATCCCACACGACGAGACCGCCGGCCACGGCAGCGTCATCGCCGAAGCCGATGCGACTGGCGGCTTCACCGCGATAGCCGTGGCCGGTGATGGAGACCCACGCTCGCGGCCCGCTGGCGACGAGTTGCAGCGGATCGATCCCGAGCTGGGCCAGGGCACGTGGCCGCGACGCCTCGATCACCACGTCGGCGTGCTCAAGCAGCCGTTGCAGCGCCTGGTTTCCGGCACGCGTGCGCAGGTCGAGCGCGACACTGCGCTTCCGCGCGTTCATCCGGTCGAAGAACGCCGCCGATCCGCTCCGGGCGCCGTCGGGCCGCTGTGTCGACTCGACCTTGACGACGCGAAACCCGCACTCGGCCAGCAGCGCACCGCACAGTGGGCCTGCCCACAACGAACTGAGATCGACGACAACCGTGTCGTCGACAGCACGTGGCCGGGCAGCCGGGCCGTCGACCGGCGTGGGATGGCACGACAAGCCGGCGAACGGTGGCGGAGGTGACGAGCGGCGCTCGCCGCTCCCGGCCGCCGGGAGCATCGCGATCGGCAGGCCGACCAGAACGCCGCGCTGGACGAGCGCGCCCGCGCGTCTTCGACGCGACCGACCGCGCGATGGCGTCCCACGCGGCGTCGTCGATCTCCGATTCGAGCCACGCAGGGACCAGATCGACATCGTCCGGGCGAGCGAGTGAGAGCGCGATCCAGCCGTCGGCCGTGCGCAAGAGCCGGGTTGCACCACCACAGCTCGTGCGGCCGCGACGGCGGAGGCCGAGCGCGCCGGCGTGTTCGGTGAGACGCTCGAGCGGGTCGACGCGGAGGACGCCTCCGACGGCGACGGCGCCGCGCTCGACGCGCGCGGCCAGCGCCGCGAGCTCCGGCACCAGCGGTGCCGGTGGGCCGAGCCCCGGCGAATCCGGTGGACCGGTGAGGAACATGCAACCGCTCGCGGCCCACCGGGCGACAACGTCGGCGGTGTCAGCCGCACGAGGCGTCGCGCCGATGCCCTCGTCCATACGAGCCATGTTGGTCGCTCGGAGACCGCGCTGTGGTGCGCGACACTCTCGGCGGAGGGTCGACGACGTGCCGGTTCACCATCTCAACAGCGACGAGCTCGCCACCGAGTCGCGGCCCGGGAGCCCTCTCGCCCGGCTCACTCCTCCCGGCGCCGGCACGGTCATCGTGGTCCCTGCCGACGACGCTCCGCACGGTCCACCACCGACAGTGCACTCCGGTGTGTCGGCGGTGATCGCGGGAATCACAACGCGACCAGCGGATCACGCGCCGGCCGGCATGCCGGCAGCACCGTGGTGCGACGTCATCGTGCCCGCCGGAGGCGGCGAGCTTGAGAAGATCGTCGCGCTCGTCGAGTCCACCCCGCTCGCAGCCATCACTCTCGCGACCTTGCTGCGTGGTGCCGAGGGCCGTTCCCTCGAGGAGGGGTTGCTTGTCGAGTCCGCCTGCTACTCGACGCTGCAAGCCGGTCCGGAGTTCGCACGGTGGCGCGAATCTCGGCCGCCGCTCCGTCGCGACCGGACCCCTGGAGAGGTCGTGCGGATCGTGCGGTCCGGCGACGAGTTGGAGGTCATGCTCGACCGTCCGGCTGTCCGCAACGCGCTCGATGCGGAGCTCCGTGACGGTCTCCTCGAGGCACTGTCGATCGCAGTCGCCGACCCCGACATCTCGACGGTGCACCTCCGTGGGAACGGGCCCGACTACAGCAGCGGCGGTGATCTCGACGAGTTCGGAATGTTCCCCGATCCAGCCACTGCTCACCTCGTCCGGCTCACGGCCAGCATCGGGCGAGTACTTGCCGACCTCGGCGATCGTGTCGTCGTCCACCTCCACGGCGCCTGTTTCGGCTCGGGGATCGAGCTCCCGGCGTTCGCGAGCCGCGTCATCGCCGCGCCCGACGTGCGGATCGCGCTTCCGGAGCTCGCCCTGGGTCTGATCCCCGGTGCCGGGGGCACCGTCAGCCTGCCGCGGCGGATCGGGCGCCACCGGACCGCACAGCTCGCACTGACCGGCCGTACGATCGATGCCGTCACGGCGTTGGAGTGGGGATTGGTCGATCAGATCAACGACACCGTCCGACCTCAGCCCTGACGACCTCAGCCCTGACGACTCCAGCGCAGCGGCAGCGTGTCGAGGCCCAGCTGCCAGCCGTGCTCGACGAGCGGCTCGTTCGGAGTCGATCTCGTAGTCCGGGATCCACGTGTGCCACTCCTCCATCGCGATCAGCAGCTCGCGTCGGGCGAGGTGCGGTCCGGCGCAACGATGGGGCCCGGCGCCGAAGGCGATGTGACGATTGGGCGAGCGGTCGACCACCACGTCGGTGGCATTCGGGAACACCCGGCCATCGCGGTTGGAGGACCACAGCGGCATCAGCACCATCTGGCCCTTCTTCATCGGGCAACCCTCGTAGTCGATGTCGGCAGCCAGTTTGCGTGCCGGTGGCACGAACGCGAACACACGAAGCATCTCTTCGATCGCGGTCGGAAACCCGGAGGGATCCTGCGACCAACCGAGCGCGGTCGGCGGGGTTCGTGGCGAGGTGGTGGAAGTTGAACCCGAGTTGACTCTTGGTCGTGTCGAGTCCCCGCCAGCACCAGCGTGACGAGGATCGACAGCAGGTACTCCTGACTGATCGGCTCGCCATCGATCCGCGCCTGCAGGAAGTGGGTCACCATGTCGTGTTCGGATCTCGCGGATTGCTGCGGCGGTCGTCGAGCAACTCCACGAAGTAGTCGGACAGGGCGGCGTTGGCCTCGGCGCCACGGCGGTGTCGGTCCCGGCGAGGCCGAGGAAGATCTTGCGTACCCAGTCGACCATCTGTGGAGCGTCCTCGAGCGGAGGACCCAAGGCGATGAGGAACACCTGCGTCGGAAACACGTCGGCGAACTCATGGATGAAGTCTCCGCCGTCGACCTCGTTCCAGAACGCGGGACACTGCACGCCCGCAGAACTCTATTCATCATGATGAACCGCGTCAAGAATCATGGCCCTTCGAATATTTCTCATGATGAACTATTGACATTCACGATGCGATGCGATGAAGTACGGGGGTTCGACAGGGGCGTCCCGATGTCGGCGCTTCAGTTGTGCGGAGTGCACCGGCTGATCGTCATCGACGCGTCCCCGCGGACAGCCCGACCGACTCACCAGATCCCCGAGGACACGATGCTCCAGACACTCCCCGTCCGTGGAAAGCGGTTCACAGCGGCAGCGATCATCGCCGCTGGATTGCTGATCGCCGCGTGCGGCGACGACGACAGCGAAAGCAC
>CAVZOP010000014.1:0-127408 GCA_963776935.1 Ilumatobacteraceae bacterium
ATACCGCCGCGACCCGGGGTTCCTAGGCTGACGGGGTGTTGGTGACGTTCGATGAGATCACAGGGCACGACGATGCGGATCCCGACGAGGACGTGTAACACGATCATTCAATGTGGCACGGCCCGGTGCCGTGTACGAGATCATCGACGTCGAAAACGCGACGTTCTCAGCCGACATCAACGCGCCAAGCGGCAATCGACAACTGGCGAGAGAAGCACACCGGGCGAGCAGTCCAGGTTTGGCGACGGACCGTTCCGAACGGCGCAACGCTCATCGTCGAAAGCGTCTGGCACGAGCCCATCGGCCTGGCTAACGAACTCCGACGCGCCGTTCGGATCGCCCGCGGCCGTCGCGCCAGTTATCGATCTGCACGTTATGCGTGCCCCTGATCGGCACATTGGAGATGGCCAACCTTCGGATCGCCGCGACGTTCTGGGACACCCGCGCCTCCGTCCTCGTGCGCCCGTGGCCGTCGCTGGCACACGTTGACGCGATTCACAGGGCGTCCATTGCTCGCGATCGCAAGCGGGAGTACCGGCACCTACCGGATGCGCTGCGAGGCCTCAAGCCGCGCGATATCGGGCGCGTGAATTCGGACATCGCGTCGCGCGGTCGGGTGCGCCAGGAACGGCGCTTGGAGGACACAGTCGCGGACATCGTTCGGAGCGTTATAAGACGCGCGAAGTCGGACAACGCGTGAGGTGCAACAGACTGCGGGGAGAATGGCGCTTTGCGGATAACTCCGCAGCCTTGGTTCGCGCATTCGGGGACGGGCGATAGGGGACGGTTGCCGCCATGCCAGGGTGCGCCAGACTGGCACTTCGTCCCCGTCGCGCGGCGGGTGCCAGTTGCATGAACGGAGAAGAAGGTAGCTCAGCCGTCGGTGCAGTCGGTGCAGTGCACGTCTTCGACTGACTCACCTTCGACCAACCGGGTGACCCACTCCACGAGTGGTTGGCCGCCGACACTCTCGGTGTAGAACGTGCCGTCGCTGAGGGCGGTGTGCTCGTCGCCAGGCGCGACGTAGCTGTACAGGTTCACGCCGGCGGCCTCGATCTGAGTCTCGTTGGCGTCGATCAGGGACAGGAGATCCGGCGCCGGAATGCCGGTGATCGGATACCAGCTCTCCTGCTGCTCGTCGTAGGCGTAGTCATGGCGGGCGAAGACGATCTCGGGGTCGTGGCGTCCGCTCTCGATGAACAACCCCGGAAGGCTCAATCGCTCGGCGGGCGGGCCGGCGCTCGCGAGCCACGGCGGCTCGATGGAGCTGAAACCCCACGCTGTGAGGATCTCGTTGATGCGGGGCACGTCGGGGTACGAGCCGGATCCGTCCACGAGCACCGTGATCCTGGCATCCGGAAGCCGATCCGACACGAGGCCGGCGTACAGCGGGGCGGCGATCGAGCCGGCGCTCTCGCCGACCACGACGACCTCGGATGCGCCCGGAGCGGCTGCAGCGGCGAAGTCGAGGGCGGCCGTGCCGTTGACATATCCCGTGTGGTGAACGGTGAGATCCGGTGCGTACTCGGTGGTGGTGTCGCCGAGGTGGACGTCACCGGTGCAGTACGGCACGTACACGACCGAGTAGTCGGAGAATGGGTTGCGCTCGTCGGCGAAATCGAAGATGCCACCGGCGCCGATCGGGCCCTCGCCGACGGTGGTGTTGTAGAGGTCGCTGTCCGGCGCGCACGTCTCGGCGGAGAAACAGGCGCCGCCGTCTTCGAGGTAGATCAGCACCTTGTCCGGGCTCGTCTCACGCACCCAAAAGCTGAACTCCGACCCGTCCGAGCACTGGCAGTCGCCTCCCGGCACGATCCGCTCCCAGCCCGCGGCGACGTCAGGTGTGTTCACGGCGTCCGACTCGTTTCGAAACGTGGCCGCGATGTGCTCGCACGCCTCTTCGGCAACCTGCAACTCCTCATCGTCGACGTCGGCGGGAGGACTGAGGAAGAAATCGCCGTCGGCGCGGAGCTGCGGGTCGGCGAACTCTTCGATGCCGTTGTCACGCATGCACTGGGCGAACTCGAACGCCGCCTCGACAGCTGCGGCCGGCGTGGCCGCGGCCGCCACGGTGGTCACCGGCACCGCCGTCGTGGCGGAGGACTCGGGAGCGACCGTGGCCTCGGTATCGGTCTCGGCGTCGTCGTCGGCGCAGCCGACCAAGCCGGCCGCGACCAGGAGCACGATGGCCAGAGAACGTCGAGGTGTCGTCACACAACGAACGTAAGACCAGCAACGAGGGCGACATATCGGGAACATCCCCCTTCGATCCCTGAGCCCCTGAGGCATCCTCATCCCAACGGGCCGTCACCGAGGTCGTCGGCGACGTGGAGGATTCGGTCCTTTGCGGCTCGGCGGTGTACGCATGGCGTGACGGACGTCCCCGTCGCCACGAGTCGCTCGAAGCCCGCCGTGGGCACCGCGGGCCGTGTATGGCGCGACCTTCGGGGTACCTCGTCCAGCAGCCAGCCGAGGGCGGCGATGTTGCCTGGGCGACGAGGCTGCCGACTACGTCGCGCACCGACGACGGCATCGGGCGCATGTGCAGTGCGACTCACCATCCGATATCGACGACATCCACGTACTCGTCGGACCATCCGGTAACGCCGGATCGTCGACGAGTTGGCGACCTACATGACGACGCACGGCGCTGCCCACCATGTGCAACACGGCAAACGCATGGTGGCCCCGGTGGTCCTCTTCCGTCCGGTTGCCCGCTCAGCCAAAGGCTCGCAATTTTCCGCAGCGCTAGATTCGCGGCGTGTTCGCCATTCCCGAAGTGAAGTACGCCGAGGGCCACGGGGGGTTGATCGCGTACGAGACCTTCGGGAATGGGCCAGTCGACCTTGTCCACATCGCAGGTTGGGCCCAGACGGTCGAGGGAATCTGGGATCTCCCGATGGCCGAGCGGTTTTACCGTCGTCTGGCGTCGTTCGCACGCGTGGTGCTTGTTGACCGACGCGGCACCGGACTGTCGGATCCACTTCTGAACGTGTATTCAGGCGGCGACTTCGGCCCATGGCTCGAGGAGGCAGTAAGCGACTTGATCACCGTGCTCGACGCGATCGGCTCGGAACGGGTCGCGGTCCTGGCGAACAGATACGGGACAACCGTCGCGATCTCCCTCGCCGCGACCTACCCCGATCGGGTGGCCTCGCTCGTGCTCGTCGACCCTCTGGTACGGCTCCTCGCAACGGACGACTACCCGTGGGGAATGACTCCCAGAGATCCGCGAGCGGGCTGCCCACACTGCACGGATCGCGTGGGGCGACGGGATGATGTCCGGTGTCACGCCGGCATATCACGGTCCGGGTGCCATCCCGTCGTTCCGCCATGACGCCGAAGCACATCGCTGGCTCGCACGCTACGAGCGCGCCGGCCTCCCGCGAGGACAAATGGCGGCGTGGTGGCTCGACTGGGACTTCGACGTTCGGCCACTGCTGTCCACGATCCAGGCACCGACGCTCGTCATGTTCCACGAGGGCAACAGCTTCGTGCCCCCCGAAGCAGCCCTCAACTACGTGACCGAATCAATCCCCGGAGCAATCGGCCCGAAGCCGATCCCTTCCCGCGACATGGAGCTGTGGGCCTCACAGCCGCCAATGCTGGCCGACGAAGTCGAGCGGTTCGTCACCGGCTCCACCGGCGAGCACTTCACCCCGGCGGAGCGCGCGTTCGCCGTCGTGCTCTACACAGACCTCGTCGGGTCAACCAACCAGGCGGTGGCGATGGGTGACCGGCGGTGGCGAGAACTACTCGAAGTGCACCACAGCGCAATCGCGCGGCAGATCGAGCGACACCGCGGCCGACTGGTGAAGTCCACCGGCGATGGCGTGCTCGCGGTTTTCGATGCGCCAGCGCGAGCTGTTCGTTGTGCGCAGGCCATTCTCGGCGACTTGCACCAATTGGGCTGCGAGGCCTACGCCGGCTTGCACGCGGGTGAGATTGAATTGGTCGGTGACGACATCGCAGGGATCGCCGTGCACATCGCCGCGCGCGTGTTGAGCTGCGCGGCCCCCGGCGAAGTCCTCGTGTCCCGCACCATCAAAGATCTCGTCGCCGGGTCCGGCTTGCAGTTCGACGATCGAGGCATACACACGCTTCGGGGCGTCCCCGACCAATGGCAACTGTTCGCCGCTGGCGCCTAAAGCACCGGCGTCAGACCGCACCGAACCGCCGATCTCGCAGGCTGTTGTATCCCGTGCTCTCGTGAGTACCTGACCTGCACTCCGGCCCTTGCCGCGCTTTGTCCGATAATCACAGCGCTTGGCGAAGGAGTCCACGTGTCCGGTATCGCCGGATTGGCGTCTGCGATCGACAGTTAACGAACTGGTCAGCGCCGTTGGGCGACGATGAGCACCCGCCGGGACATCGTCTCTTGGGTGGCTGCCATCTCCTCGAGCTCTTGTCGGACCATGGCGGGGTCTTCGCCGCTCTCGTTGGCGAGCTCGTCGACGCTGTCCAGGAGTCGTTCGGCGATCGCTCGCTGGCGCCGATCCCAGTCGACCGTCTCGTCATAGACCTCGACGTCCAGACCGACGTCGGACAGCAGCGGACGATGGTCAGGGACCTGCGGTGGTCGCCCCACGGGCTGAGTGTGGTAATCCCACGTCGTCGCAACCAGGCGACCGCCGGGTCGTAACACCCGCGCCATCTCCGCGGCCGCGGCCGACTTGTCAGGGGCGAAGACGAGCGCGTCGATGCTCATCACCGCGTCGGCCTCGCCATCATCGAGACGAAGCGAGTCGAAGCTGCCTTCCATGGTGCGAACCCGCGTACTCAGCCCGAGCTGCTCAGCCCGACGCGCCACCGCGTCGAGTGCCGACGCGGCGATGTCGACCCCCACGTAGCGCGCCCCCGTGCTGGCGGCAACCCACAGACCTGGACCTCCCCGACCGCACCCGATGTCGACCAGCACATCCCCGCTGCCGATTGCGAGAGCATCCGCCACGAACTGCAACTCGCTACGGGTCGTGTAGCTGTACGGCGCCAACTCGGCGGGATACTCGTCGCCCAACACGTCCGCCCAGATCCGAGCCTGCACCGCCGACTCGGCCTGTTCGAACTCCTGTGTGAACAACTCCACCCAGTCGTGATCCGACATCCGCCCAATCCTCGCACCACCCAGCGAACCCCGAGATGACCAATGCGACCTGGCATCGGACGCGCCGGCGCACCGCCGCCGACCCGCCATCGAACGCAAAGCCGACGGGTATCCGCTAACGACGCCGAATATCGCGTGCCATCGCTTCGGAGTTCGCCGGGCTGCGGATCGTTCGTTGGGTGTGGGTGCCGCCGGTGAGCGGATCCGTTATGTGCGCGAAGCTGGCCGCCGGTGAGCGAGGTCGTCGTGTTGACTGAGGCCGACTGTGATGCCGCGGCGCGTTGATCGCGGCGAGGCACGCGGTGCGAGCGCGACCGGTTCCCGCTCCTGCCGGCCGCGTACGAGGATCCGGCGGTGGCTGCGGATCTCGTACGAAGCATGTTCTCGTTCTGCGACGGTGTCGCCGCTGTTGACGACCGTGGCGACCTGGTCGGTTTCCTCATGTCGTTGGAGTCGGTGCCCGATCCGAGGTCTCCGATGGCCCGGCACCTGCCCGAGCGCTCGTCGTTGCACCTCGTTCACGGTCACGCCGTCGCCGGGCATGTCGACCCCGGTCGGATCTACGCGGCCCTGTTCGGTGAGCTCGCTCGGCACGCCCTCGAACGCGGCGTCGTCGACCACGTCGTCCACGTGCCGATCGGGGACCCGGCGACCGAGGCGGCGTGGGTGGCGCTCGGGTTCGGCCGGGTCAACGCCGTCGCGGTACGCGACCTTGCGCCGCTCGAGCGTCCGCCGGCGTCCGATGTCGAGGTCCGGGTGGCCACGCCTGAGGAGCTCGACATCGTCGATCGGCTGGTCGACGAGGAGGCTGTGTTCCACGTTGGCAGCCCAATGTTCCGCCCCTACCGGCGGGACGAGACGGCCGACGCGGTCCGAGCCGAGCTCGCCACCGAGTTGGCGAGCGACGACCACGCCTTCTTGATCGCCCGGCGCGAAGGGCAAGACGTCGGCGTCATCTCCGTCGGGCCCGCCGTCGGCTCGCCGCTGTACGTGCCAGACGGCGCCGCCTACATTGCGGCGACCGCGGTGATGCCCGACCGCGCGGGGATCGGGCGCAGGCGCAGCGCTCGTCGAGGCGGCGTTCGCCTGGGCCAGAGACCACGGGCACCTCGCCGCGTGCCTGCATTTCTCGACGGCGAACGCGACCTCGACGTCGTTTTGGACGGGCGTCGGCTTCACCCCCGTCATGGTCCACCTACGACGGCGGCTCGACGAGCGCATCCTCACCAGTCGCCCTCTCGCCTGACCGACGCCATCGAGTCTGGCCGATCATTCACGCGGTAACCGATCTGCACCGGCGACGTAGCCAACCGGACAACGGTGTCGAGCGCTCGGTTTGACCGAAACGCGTCTCTCCGAGCATCACTGTGCGATATCGCCGTCCGATATCGCGCTGTCGCAGCGTCCGCTACCGCCGGCTCTCCCGCGCTATCGAACGCCGTCGGGCGGCGTTCGGTACGGTCATCTGGCGTCGAGGACCCGACGGAGGTCTCGCGATGGGCTGCGCTTCATGCTGACACAGCCGTGCCGATCGTCGAGTCTGGAGCACCTTGTCGTCGACCCTCCCACGGGCGCGGCGCCGAACGGGGTATGAAGCGCGCTGAAATGGATCCCAGCGGAGTGCCAACGCATCACGAACGCCGCCGGGCGGCGCGTCGTCAGCTGAGGGCTGGAACGACGACCTCACAGAAGTCATCGCTGCGCCCCGTCGATCCCTTGACAAGGGTCTCGGAGAGAAGGATGTCATCGGAGGGATCCGTTGGCGTCCCGGCGTGATCGACCACGAACTCGAAACGGACCTGGCCGGGGTTGCGTCCGATCGCCTTGCCGCTGGAGTTGTAGACGGTGGCGTTGCCCGTCGATAGCTGGATAACCGTCAACGTGCCGTCGCCGTTGTCGGTGACGCGGAGATCCTTGCCGAGCACCACAATGTGTTCCGTCACGAAGTTGCCATTATCCACGTTGCTCAACGTGTTGGTGATACGCGTGTTCTCAGCGAAGTAGACGAGACCATCCCGCCCGTGCGTGTTAACGCGGAACCGACCCTCGACCACGGCGTGGAACTCCACGGTCAACCCCTCGACCTCGCAGAAGTCCTCCTCGACACCGTCAAACACGTTGTGAAATTCACCCCTGTCCAACGGCTTCGCCGCTGCCGTTGCGCTGACTGCCACCGTCGCCAACCCCGCCACAACGCCAATAACCCATTGATGCCTCATGGAGGCCCCCTTTCAGAGCCGCCGCCGCTTGCGCCGCCCGCCCGGTGCCGAGGGTAGCTCACGTCGGCGAAGGTCAACGCCTCGTGCGCGTGCCCGTCGACACGACGTCCTTCGCATCGGAGGTCGTAGTCACCGCCGGCACAGATCAGATGGCT
Organism: Ilumatobacteraceae bacterium; assembly: GCA_963776935.1. Lineage (GTDB taxonomy): Bacteria > Actinomycetota > Acidimicrobiia > Acidimicrobiales > Ilumatobacteraceae > JALOLG01. The sequence goes on from CAVZOP010000014.1 coordinate 7,479, forward strand.
CCGTGCTCAGCAGCGCGGCTGCGGACGTACCATCCCACCATCGTCCGCGAATTCCACCACGCGGTGACGGCGCACCGAACGCCAGTCGTCGCGAGTAGCCGATAAGGACGCCGAATATCGCGGTGGCGAGTGTCCTGTACCGCCGGCTAACCGGCGGTGCGCCGGCTTCTCAGCCCGACGTGCGCTGGCTCTCGCAAGCGCCTTGCTCTCGGCGATCCGTTCGAGCGCGTACGACGCGATGTGTCCCATACCGCGCCCTCGAGATGTCACCAGACGTGACCCCACACGCCGGTTGATGGTCCCACCGTCAGCGTCGCTCTGTTGCGCGGTCGGGCGCCTGCTCATCAGGCACGAGCGCCGACGAGGCCGCGATCGACTCGATGCCACGCTGCCTCGCTCACGGCGATGGCGCAGCGCCGGGTCGACCACGCGACCTCTTCCTCCCTGTTCCCGATCGGGCCCCAGTCGTGGCCTCGAGCATGGCGTGAGCTGACCAGCGCATGAGGGCGGCGGCGTCTTCGCGGGAGAGGCCGGCGACGTCGGTCAGCCATGCCAACGCTTCGATCCCGGTCGCGCTGCGGATGGCGATGGCGAGTCGCCGCACCTCCGAGCGTGGCAACTGTGGCTGCAGTGGTGCGAGGGCCTCTTCAAGCCACTTGATCACGCGTCCTTGCCGGAGCGGCAGCTGCGATCGCTCCTCGGGGTCAGCTTCGAGTGAGAGTCGGAGCATGGTGCGCTGCTGCGACTCGTTCTCGAGGATGGTCCGCGTGTATGCCGCAACAACGATGTCGAGCCGTGCCGCGACGTCCTCCGGCGCGTCATCGGGCAGGAGCGATTCGACCGCGGTCTCGGGGTGGGCGGCCGCCAGCAGCGCGCGCTGGCTCGGGAAGTACCGGTAGGCGGTCGTCCGAGAGATCGATGCCGTCTCGGCCACCTCCTCGACCGTCGGCGTCCGTCCCTCGGCGACGATCGAACGCGCCGCGGCCACCAGCGCGTCCCGGGTCCGGCGCTTCTGATTTGTTCGCCCGTTCAGCTCGTAAGCCGTTGACATTGCGCAAATGGTACCGTACATTCGTCATGGGACATGGGTCCCACAAACTGAGGTAGGTGGGATTGCCATGCAGAAGTTGGTCCCGATCGTGCGCAACGCCGGCGAAGGAGACAAGCAGCAGTTCTCGGGCGGCGGGCTCCACATCTGGAAACTGCTCGCCGAGGACACCGGCGGCGCCTTCTTCCTGTTTGAGGACACGATGGTGAAGGACAAGACGACGCCGCTGCATCTTCATCCCGAAGCGCACGAGATGACCTACGTCGTCGACGGCGAGATCGAAGTGCAGGCCGACGGCCAGCGCAGCCGGGTTCGCAGCGGAGGCATGTCCTTCGTTCCCAAAGGTGTCGCCCACGCCTTCATCGTCGTCTCCGCCAGGCGCGCCTCATCGGCATCCAGTCCCCGGGAGCTCCCGGGCAAGCCTTCTATCGGGGCGCCAGTGATCCGGCCACCGACGACACCGCCGACCTGGTCGACCTCGCCGCCTCCAAGCCACAGCGGCAGCCAACCCTCGCGGTATCACCATCCTTGGCCCGCCGCCCTTCCGCCGACGGCCACGCGATAGCCGTCCCGGCCCGAACAAGCAGGACGTCACGCGCCGTCCTCACGCACAACCTGAAGTTCCTGACCGCGAACTCAAGGGCGATATCAACGGACATTCGTGCCCTGCGGTTGAGCGTCGGCCGTCCCAATGCGCGCCCATAACGCCCAGACCCGCCGCCGGCCTGGGCTGCCCGCCAACGCCGGCTCGGGGACTCACCCGACGCGGACGCAGAACATCCACTGGCAGGCGCTGAGAAAGCTCGGATTGATCTCGCATATCGCCCACAGAACCGGCGATCTGTGGGTGTGGGCCATGTCGCCCGATCCAAACCGACGGACCCGATAGCAGCCGCCGCCAGAGTTATGCCTCGTCCAGCTCTCGGAGGCGGGCGGTGACGAGCGCTTGGACGAGGTCGTCAGGGAGTGGTTCGTCTATGGCGAATCGCAACGAGCCCTTCGAGGTCTCGTACCCGGCAAGGTCGTCGCGGAGCTCGTCGAGCACTGAACCGCTATGGGGTAGATAGCTGAGGTGGCTCTTGAACGCTGCGAACCCGGCAACCGCCTTGCCGCGCACCTTGAACGCCGGCGCCCCGTAGGAGATGCATTGGTCTGCGTCGGGGACAACCGCCATGATCGATGTGCGCAGCCGCTCCAACGTTCCCGCTTGGGCTCATCGAGCCGGGCAAGGTAGCTGTCGATCTCGTCGGATGACATGACGCCAGTCTCCCGCAGTGTGCCGCGTCCAATCCCACATCGTCCGGCTTTCCGTCGCGTCACAGCATCGCGCACCTCGAACCCGTTTGGGATCGCTTGGCAGCCGGCGGCGCCGGTGAGATGATCCGCATCGCGACGATTCGTGGAGGGGTGGCCATGAAGCTCCTGGGGCTTCGAGGTGGCGTCACGCTCGTGGCGACCACCGGCATGTGCGTGTCGGCTTGTGGAGGCGACGATGACGTCGCGTCGACGGTTCCCGTCGTCGAGACGACCACGGGACCGTCGTCGACTCGCGTGTCGACGCCGGCCACGACGACATCGATGAGACCTCCGGCGTCGACAACTCCGCCGACGTCGACCACGTTGCCTGCGACGACTGCACCGCCGACGACCGCCTCATCGGTCACTGGGCCGTCCGTGCCGACGGCCATCCCTGGGGCCGATCAACTCGTCGGCGAGGCCGATCCCGAAGAGCTGGCGAACATCGAGGCACACCGCTCCCTGTGGGAGTCGATGAGGCCGACGGAGTACACGATGATGATCGACCGGTCGGTGGGCGAGTCGTCAGCGATGTTCACGGACTCCGCGACGACCAACCCGATGCGCGTGATCGTCGTCGACCGTCGACCCGTCGAAGTCACAGGGCTGTCGTCGGGTTGCTCGCTCCCGGCGGACGAGAGCGTGCCGACCGTCGAAGGGCTCTTCGACCTGGCGGCCACGGCGGCCGCCGCGGCCGAGCATCCCATCCTCCTGGACGACCGATGGGGGTACGTCAATTCGATCGACGCGTTCGAGGGGAATTTCGGCGCCTTCGGCGGCGTGCGCTGGCTCGTCCCCGCCGCCGCGCCCGCACACGTCGATGCCGAGGTCGAGCCGGCGCTCGATCAAGCACGCCGCACATGGGCTGCCAGTCGCCCATCCGACTACTCGTTCGACCTCCACATCGAGGTCTTCAGCCTGTTGGGCGGCACGTACCGCGTCGCCGTCGCCGACGGGCAGCCCGCCGGGATCGAACGAACCGACGGACTGCCGTTCGACGAGTCGATGGCCACAGAACTGCCCGGGACCATCGAGGAGGTGTTCGACGTGATCACCGACAACCTTGATCGTGGTCCCGATCTCGTGATCGCCGGGATCCACCCTGAGCTGGGCTACCCCACCGACGCCACCTTCGACCACATCCGCAACGCGATCGACGACGAGTTCGCGATTGTCGTCACCAACTTCGAGACTGCCTGAATTCCCCACAGCGTGGGCATGGACGCATGCGCGAGTCGACATCCGACGCGCAGCAACGTCCACCGCCGCGCACGTCCGGTCCGAAGCACCGCGGCGGCACCACTGGGTTGCGCTCCCGGAGTGTCGCTGTGTTGTTCGGTCGGGTCACTCGAGTGTCCCGGCTCCGCCGGTGGGAACAGGCGCGGTCCGGCGTAGATGTGTCCGGCTCTGTGCTGCTGTTCGTCCGACGCGCCAGGTCATCTGGAGGAGCTGTCGGATGATGCGCCGTGGCGGTCGTGCGTCGGCGACGTGGCGGGCGATGTCGTCGGCGTGGTGTTCCCCGAACGATTCGCGCCGTCCGGGACCGATCGATCTTCGGTGTGCCAGCTGGTGATTGGGTCGAATGCCATGACTGTCCTCCCGCGTGTGGTGTCGCGCTCGATGGGCTGATCATCGGCTGGGTCGGTATCGCGACGGTCCCGAATCGGTCTCGACGTTCGCCTGGCGATGGAAGAATCACGGTTGTGGGCATCGGTGTCTTGGGCACGGCGATGATCGACGGCGTCGGCCATCTCCCGAGTCGCGACCGCAGGGTGCTCGCGGCGCTCGCGCTCGATGCTCCGGACCTCGTGTCTCGCGACCGCCTGGCGGATGCGGTGTGGAGCGGCGATCGTCCGGCGTCGTGGGCGAAGGTGCTCCAGAATGCGGTGTCCCGGCTCCGTCATGACGCTCGGGTCGGACGCGATCAGGTCCGGCCCGGGTGGTTATCGGCTGGATGTGCCGTCCGACGATGTCGACATGCAGCGGTTCGAGAGGCTGGTCGAGCTGGCCGAGCGCGAGACGACGAGCGACCCGTTGGCGGCAGAGCGGCATCTGCACGACGCTCGGCTGTTGTGGCGGGGCAGACCCTTCGTCGATCTGGAGCATTGGACCGACGCGGCCGGAACCGTGTCTCGCCTGGAGTCGCGGAGACGTGTGCTCGACGAGCTGCGGGTCGAGGTGTGCCTTGCCACGGGTCGACTTGACGATGCCGTCGCGACGGCCGAGCGCGTTGCTCGAGGAGGCACCGTTCGATGAACGTCGCGGGGCGTTGCTGGCCACGTCGCTGTACCGGGCCGGCCGAGCGGTGGATGCACTCGCCGTGCTGCGCCGCGTGCGTCGCGGACTGCGCAGCGAGCTGGGCCTGGAACCCGGCCCCCAGCTTGTGGCGCTGGAGCTCGCGGTGCTGCGCCACGACCCGTCTCTGTCGGGTCCGATGGATCACCTACTGCACGGCGAGCTGTCGTCGCCGTCACGGTCGGTCCGCGCCGGGGAGTCTTCCCGCGCCGTTGTCGAGCTTCTTCGGTCGTGGCCGTGAGCTCGAGAAGATCGGTGTCCTGCTCGAAGACGAACGGCTGGTGGTACTCACGGGGGCGGGTGGAGTCGGCAAGACACGGCTCGCATTGGTGGCGGCCGACGCCGGCACGTCAAGGATTCTCCGGCGGTGTTTGGGTGGTGGAGCTCGCTGATACCAACGATCCGGCCGACGTCGCACCGCTCGTGGCGGCCGCGTTCGGCTTTGTTGCCACGCGACGGGCTGACGGCTGGTCAAACCGTCATGGAGGGCATCAGGGACCGCCACGTGCTCCTCGTGCTCGACAACTGCGAGCACGTGCTCGACGCCGTCGTTGACTTCGCGATCGACGCGTTGCAGCGCTGCACCAGGCTGCGGATCCTTGCCACGAGCCGCGAGTCCTTCGGCGTCCAGGGCGAACACGTCGTGGCCGTGCCGCCGCTGCCCGTCGAATCGGACTCCGTCGAGTTGTTCATCGACCGAGCGCGCAACTCGGGCGCCTCGTTGCGGCCCGAGGACCGGACGCTGATCGAAGAGATCTGCTGCCATGTGGACGGCATCCCGTTGGCGATCGAGCTCGCCGCCGCCCGCGTCAGGGCGATGCCATTGACCGAGCTCGCTGTTCGACTCGCAACGCGCCTCGATGTACTCGTGGCCCGGCGCCACGGCCGAGGTGACCGGCACCGAACGATGCGTGCGACCCTCGACTGGAGCTACGAACTGCTCGACGACGACGAACGTGTCGTGTTCGCTCGAGTCTCGGTGTTCTCCGGGAGCTTCGATCTCGCCGCGGCCGAGGCCGTGATCACCGGGGCGCCGCTCGACGGCGACGTGCTCGAGGTGCTGGGAGCGCTCGTCGACAAGTCGATGGTCGTGGCCGATACGAACAGTCGCACTCCGTTTCACCTCTTGGAACCACTCCGCCAGTACGCGGTCGACCAGCTGGCGGCCAGGCGCGAGACGGCCGAGCTCGCCCGACGACACGCCGCCTACTACGCCGACCTCTGCTCGCAGCTCGCCGCGAGTCTGGAAGGACCCGACGAGATCGCGGCGGCCAACCGTCTCGATGCTGCCCGTGCCAACCTGCGCGCCGCCTTCGCCACCGCCATCTCGTTCGACGATGCGGATCTCGCCCTCGGCATCGTTGCTCCCCTCGGCCACTACACGAACATCCACGTGTGGGCCGAACCGTGGTCGTGGTGTGACACTGCGCTTGCCCTTCCCGGGGCCGACACGCACGTCTTGCGCGCTGCCACACTCGTTCACGCGAGCCGCGGCGCATGGCAGCTCGGCGACCACACGACTGCACTCGCTCTCGCCGACCAAGCCGTCGCTGTCGCCGACATCAAGAGCACGACATGGCGTGACGCCCAGATCGCTCGCTCCACCGCACTCGCGTTCCTCGGACGACTTCACGAGGCGGAGGTGGCAGCAACCGCCGGCGCCGAACCCCTCACTGACAATGCTGATGGTTCCAGCCTCGGGCGGACCGCCGTCAAGCTGTTGACCTGCAACCTCGCCGGTCACCCCGATCCAACACTCGCCCGCCAACTACTCCGACGCGCCGAGGGATCGGGCCCTTCGAGGCACGCCATGGCGCTCCACACGGCGTCCGTCATCTGCGAGCCCGGCGACCGCACCCTCGCCATCGAACTCAACCAACGAGCTGTCGAGCTGGCTGAGTCCAGCGGGGCGGTCTTGATCAAAGGGTTCGCGCTCCACTCGTTGGCGGTGCGCGAGGCCGCCGTCGACCCACCAGCCGGAGCGGCCAGGTACGTCGACGTGATGGTCCTCTACCTCAACGTCGGCAACGGTGCTCATCTACGCGGATTCGGCCGCGGCATCATCATGCCCCTCGTGGCCTGCGGTGCTCACGAGGCAGCCGCGGTGGTCGACGGCGCCACCCAAACCGACACCGCCGTGCTGACCGCGTTGGCCGATCCCATCAGTGAGGCCCTCAGCCAGGCTCACAACGAACTCGGAGCCTCGTACCGGACTGCGGCCAGCCGCGGCGAACAAATGACCGACGACGAACTCGTCCACTACCTACGTCACGTCGTCGATGAACTGACGGTGTGACCGGCACGCCGAGACCTCGACCCGTGAACAGGAACTGCAAGCATGCCGCCGCGTGGCGGACCGCCGACGCCCACGCATGAACCTGACACAATCGGTGAGCGAGAGGGCACGATTTCCGACGCAGGACCGAGGGTCAGCGTGTCCCCGAGGCAGCACGCAACGCCGAGCTGCCAAACCGGCGATCTCGGACGCGGCCGACCGGCATTATTCCCGTCATATTCGGACACCCGCCGGCGCGTTCGGTGTGGCTTGCCCCGAGCAGTCTGCTGGTGTCGCCCACGGCACGCCGGCGCGCCGGCCCGCCGGCCCGTCGATCTGTGCGGCCCGCCGAACTCGGGACTACTAGCGGGGGACGCCTGTGCGCTGGCCCTCGGCAGCGTGTTCACGAACCGAAGAGCGTCAACAACATGACGGTCGGTTCGATCGCAATGAGCGAGTGAGGTGCGCCGGGTGCCATGTGCAGCCAGGATCCGTCGACCAAGTCGAGCTCCTCGCCGTCGACGATGAAGCGAAGCCTTCCGGAAAGCACCTGGACCACAGCGGCGCGGGCCGCTTGGTGCTCGGTGAGCCGCTCGCCGGTGTCGAAGCCGAACACGGTGACGTCCAACCCGTCGCCGCGGTGGACGACCTTGGAGACGACCGCTCCGGGCTGAACTTCCACTTCGCCCGCAGGAGCGTTGATCACAGTGTGTGCCATGCCGCGATCATGCTCCGTCCCGTCGTCGCGCCACTGAGCCGGCGATATGCAGTCCCTGTGGGTGGCGGTGCCCGCGATGTAGCACGTAACGCGCGTCCTGCTCCCGGCGGTATCGGATCGTTCACGACCGCACGGTCGCCGCCGTTATCGGACACGCGCAGTAAGCCTCGATCCACCGATGCGAGCTAGGACGTGACCCAGTCCGGCTCTCTTGACATGCTCACCTCCTGGACGCGGAGGACAGCGATGCCATCATCGGCACACCGCGCTCCCGCGCTGGAACAGGATCCGGATGACAGTTCGGCGACGCTCGCTCCGGCACGCTCGCGTCGAGCCGGCCCGCAAATCCCACCGGCGGTACAGTGCTGCGCGGAGGCCGCGCCATGTCCGTGCGTACGAGTGGTGTCATGCGGGAGGAGGACTGGACGTCGCTGACCTCGTCGATCGAGAGTGGTCGCTGCATCCTCATGCTCGGACCCGACGCGTTCACGGTCGAGATCGACGGCCAGGTGATCCCGGTCGCGGTCGGTCTCGCCCGTTTCGTGCGCGACCGGCTCGGCCCCGACTTCGCTGACCTCGATCCGGCGACGCCATGGCGGGTCGCCCAGGTCGCTGTCGCCGCCGAGGACGCCTACACGTTGCGCGGGTGGGCCGAGGCCTTCTACGACCAGAACGACACCGTCTCCGACCCGCTCCGCGTGCTCGCGGCGCTGCCGTTCCGTCTCGTCGTCAACACGTCGCCGGGCTTCAGCGCCGAGCGGGCGCTGCGGGAGGCGAAGCCGGACATGTTCGCCGACTTCTACGACCGGACCGCCCCGGCCCGCACGGAGCTCCCCGACGCCACCGTCGAGGCACCGGTGCTGTACGGGTTGTACGGATCGCTGTCGCAGCCGGCGTCGATGATCCTGTCCGACGACGACCGCTTCGACTTCCTGATCTCGGTGATCACGGAGAACCCGCCGCTCCCTCGCAAGCTGACGAGCGCGCTCTGCGATCCACGCCAGTCGTTCCTGTTCCTCGGGTTCAACCTGACGCAGTGGCAGCTGCGAATGCTGACGTATGTGATGTTCCGGCGCGTCCAGCACGACAACAAGTCGTTCGCGCTCGAGCTCGAGCAGGCGATGCCGGACGAGGACGCGCGCCTTTTCTACACGGTCGGTCAGAAAGTCCACTTCGTCGACCTCGAGCTGCCGGAGCTCACCGCCGAGCTGAGCCGCCGGGTCGACGTGCCGGCCGCGGCCACACGGCGCGACCGGGCCGCGACGCCGATCGCCGCGCCGGGCGCGGCCTCGACCGTGTTCCTCTGTCACGCGAAGACGGACGCGGCGTTCGCCCGGCAGCTGGCGGCCGACCTCCGCAGCAACGGGATCGGGGTGTGGCTCGACAAGGACGAGATCCGCGGCGGCGACCGATGGAACGAGATCGTCGAGCGGGTGCTCGGACAGCGAGGCCGACTACGTCGTGGTCCTGCAGAGCAGCAGCCTGCGCACGAAGGACGTCGGGTACGTGAATAAGGAGATCGATCTCGCGCTCGAGCGCCAGCGCTACTACCGGCCGCCCCGCATCTTCGTGATCCCGGCGATCGTCGACGACCCGGCCAACCAGATTGACCAGCTGGGTGCGTTCCAGTACATCGACCTCAGCGCCGGGGACGGCGTCACCCAGCTCGTCCACGCGATCCGTCGCGACCTCGACCTCGCTGGCCGGCGGCAATGAGTCGCTCGACCGTCGCCGAGTCGCGTGTCGCAGCGCAGGAGGACGGAGCGCTGAGCGTGGAGTACCGCTATCCCGGCTCCCCTCCGTTCGCCGACACCGAGCTCGGCCGCCTCGTTTTCCACGGTCGCGGCCGCGAGATCGACGAGGTGCTGCACTCGATCCTCAGCTTCGACCTCCTCGTCGTGTACGCCATCTCGGGGCTCGGCAAGACGTCGCTGTTGTCGGCGGGCGTGTTCGAGCGCCTCCGCGAGCATGGTCTGTTCCCGGTGATGATGCGGCTCAACGACCCGGCCACGTCCCCGGTCGAGCTGATCGACTCGCGCATCCGCGAGGCCGGCTTGGCGGCACCGGAGATCACGGTGATGCGTAGCCCGGTCGCGCTTGCCCTCGCTGACGGTGAGGCCGATTTGCCCGTGACCGGCCTGTGGGATCTGCTCGGCACGCTTGAGATCTGGCGGGACAACGCGCTGCTGCGTCCGGTGCTCGTCTTCGACCAGTTCGAAGAGCTGTTCACGCTCGGATGGGACGATGCGCAGCGAGCCGGTTTCATCGCCGACCTGGGCCAGGTCATCCGTCGCCACCGCTCCATTCCGGACGGCGGTGATCCCAGCACCGACGCGCTCGCCGCCGTGCCACCGCCGAACGTGAAGATCGTGCTCATCATCCGGGAGGACTTCCTCGGCGAGTTGGAGGCGCTCGCCGCCGACGTGCCGACGATCCTGGCGCACCGCTTCCGCCTCGACGCGCTGCACCCGGACCAGGCGAAGGCCGCCATCTGCGAACCCGCCGCCGTCGACGACGATCGCCTCGCCTCGCCTCGCTTCCGCTACACCGACCCAGCCGCACAGGCGATCGTGGAATTCCTCGGCGCGAGGCAGGCACATGGTCGCGCCGCCCGCTCGGGCATGATCGACCCCTGCCAGTTGCAGCTCATCTGCCAACACGTCGAGCGCGCGATCCTGCCGGAGCGGGCCGCCGGCGTTGACGCGGACGTTGTCGTCGAGATCACGGAGGCCGATCTCGGCGGTCGCGACGGGCTCGAGCGGATCCTGAGCGACTTCTACCGTCGCGAGGTACTGGCCTTCGCGCCGCGGCAACGACGTCTCGTCCGGGCGTTGTGCGAGACGGGTCTCATCAACCAGAACCGCCGTCGGCTGAGCCTCGAGGAAGGCGAGATCGCGGATCGCTTCCACGTGGACAAGGCGATGCTCGACGCGCTGGTGTCGCGCCGGCTGCTGCGGTCGGAGCCGAGGGTCGGCAGCGTCTACTACGAGCTCGCCCACGACTCGCTGACGACGCCCATCTTGGCGTACCGCGACGCGCAGCGAGCGGCGCGACGGCGCCGCGTCCGATGGTGGATCGCCGGCATGGTCGGCCTCGCGCTCGCGGTCGTGGCGGTCGTGGCCTACGAGGCGGACGACGGCGCCGAGCCGCAGGTCGTCGCCCGCCCCGTCGACATTGGTTCCGGCGAGGTGCTCGAGGGCTCGATGACCGCGAACGCGTTCCATGTCGAGGTGGATCGCAGTCAGCCGCTGCAGATCGAGGTCACCCCGAACGATGGCGAGGACCTCACGCTGCAGGTCACGTACCCCAGCGGGGCGACCGAAGAGGTGCGGCCCGACGCCGACTCCACGATCCGACACGTGGTCCTCGCCACGGCGCTGGGCACATACCATCTCGACGTGACCGGCACCGCCGACGCCACGTTCGGCCTGACGGTGCAGCCGTCACCGTCGATCCCGCCGGTCGTCATCGACGAGGCGATCAGCGAGCTCATCACGGACGACGCGCCGCGCAGGACGTTCGAGTTCGCCCCGACCGATGACCGCCCGGTCGAGCTGGCGGTGGTGCCGAGCCCGCAGCTCGACGTGGTGTTGGAGGTGACCGGTCCCGACGGTGTGGCGTCGCGCATCGACCAGTTCGGGAAGGGTCTCGAGGAGACGTTCGCGATGAGCGGCATCGTCGACGGTCCGTTCATCGTGGACGTGTCAGCGGCAGGCTCGACGGGCACGTTCGAGCTGTCGGCGACGCCGCTGCCACTCGTGACGATCGAACCGGGCAAGCCGCACCGCGGCAGGATCGACGAGCCCGGCGACATCGTGGTGATCGAGATCGACCAGCCGAGCGGGTCCTTCACGCTCGTCGAGCTGTTCCCGTCGGCGTCGCTGGACGGAGTGATCGAGGTGGAGATGGCGACGTCCCTCCAACCGGACACCTCCGATAGCGGCGGTGCCGGCAACCCCGAGGTGACGGTCGTGCCTAACTTCGCGTCCCGGCGCAGCCGGGCAATCGTCACGGGCTACGACGTCTCGACGGGTGCGTTCGACCTGCGGACGAGCCCGGTCCCCGTGTCGACGGCGACGGTCGGGCACGACATCGGTGGCGTGCTGTCCCAGTCCACACCCGTCGTGGTCTACGAGGTGCGCGTCGACGACGCGGGCGAGTACGAGCTCGCGCTGGAGGCCGACGACGAGCTCGACGCGTCCGCCACGGTGATCTCCGAGGCGGGCGACTTCCTCCTCACGACCAACGACGCGACGTCCGGCGGTCTGCCCGCGGGCACGTTCTGGGTGGGCGTCGCCAGCGAGGCGCACGCGACGGGCGGCTTCGAGCTGAGGTTGACTCGCACGGCGTGACCGACGGGAGGCGCAGCGACCCGTCCGGAACGTCGTACCCTTCGTGGGCCGGCGGGGCGTTCCTCCCGTGAGTCGCCCCCCGATCCCACCCCCTGTTGGCGCGCGAGAAATCCCTGTTGGCCCGCTGGTGTTGCACGAGCTGTGAGGTCGGTCGTTGGCGAGTCGTCGGATGGGTGCCGGTGGTACTCGAATGCCCGGCTCATCGCTGAGATCCACGTGCACGTCGAGGCGGGCCGCGGTGCCGGCCGCGAGAACGCTCCGACGGTGCATGAGCCGGTTGGCGCCGGTCGTATCGGACACCACGAGGTGGCCATAATCCGGCGCGCCGTTGCGGAAAACCCTGAGTGGAGCGCGTCACGTTGCCCCGGCCCGGTGGCCGAGTTGGAACGGATCGGAGCCCGGGTTGGAACGCGCAGTTGTGTTGGCGCACCCGAAGGCTGGCGACGCGATATCCGAATCGCGCCGTCCGATAACGCGCGGCCGGACCCCGCTCGGGGCATCCGATACGTGCCGGAGTCGGACGCGGATCGCCGTTTTCGATGGTGTCCGAGAACATCACGCCGATAACGCTCAGCTCGAGCAGCCTTGGGCGTCATCGATGTGCCGGTCTGCCACGATCACGTTGGTACCAGCTGATCACTGTCCGCGTTCAAGTGGCCGTCCGTGGATGGCCACCAGTGGGCAGATTCCGGTGGCCGCCGACAAGGTCGGCCGGCATGCCACCGAAGGTCACGTGTCGCGTCAGCCGACGGTAGTGGGGACTCCGAAACCTCGCAGACGCGTCGGCGCGACACCCATACAGCGGTCAGTCGGTCTCCGCTCGGAGCACCGCGGCCCTTCCCACACCCTTCCCAATCAGGGCGGCAAATGACGGTCACGGGGGGTCAATCGCGGTAACCGTGCGCACAGCCTTCACCAGGTAGTATGCCCTGGTGAAGGCTGATTTGTAGGGTGCCCCCGGCAGGATTCGAACCTGCGGCCTGCGGTTTAGGAAACCGATGCTCTATCCCCTGAGCTACGGGAGCGGGACGTGGGTGCCACGTTCCGCATGAGTCTCCGCGGTTCCCAGCACGACGAGGATCATACGAAGATGAGCCCTGTGTATCCCCGACGGGGGCCAGTGGGTCTGGTCCACGTGGAGCGCATCTCGACGACCAGACGGGGCATCTCGGCGGCCCACCCGCGCGAGTTGAGCGCCGACGACGGGGCGCTGATCCGCGCACGGCGGTGCCGACTCGAAGCGTGGTTCGTCATCGCGCTCCACGGCGGCCTGGCCGGCGTCTTCATCGTCAACGCCCTCATCGCCTGGCTGCAGCCCGGCGACTTCGTCGACCTCGTTTCGCACAGCGTGCTGGCCAGATGGTGTCCGGTCGAACCCGGACGCTGGTTGGCGTGGACGATCTGTGTCAACGACCTCGTGCTCGGGATCCTGCTCCTCGTCACGATCCGCGGCCGCCGCCTGCAGGCCGCTGTTCTGGCGTGGTCCGGCGTGTGGCTGCTCGCGGTCACGGTGATCAAGGTGTCGGCGCTCGACGTTGTCACCACGTGAAAACGATCACCGGCTGGCTGTCGGCCCACATGCCCGCCGGCACTGAAACCACGAGGCCGTTCACAGCCGGTTCACACGGGGGGCTCCATTGTCGAGCTCGTGCAGCGAAACCTCGCAACGCTCTTGACTGCTGCCTCGGTCCTGACGGCCTGCGGCACCGGCACCGGTCGCGACACGGGCAGCCGGCCGACGGCTGACTCCGCGGTCGACACCGTGGCCGACGCGGCCGCGGTCAACTGCGATCCCGAGCTCGACACGACCCTGAGCGCCTGGGCCGCGGCAGGGTTCAGCGGCTCTGTCGCCATCTCGACCGACGGTGCTTTCGACTGTGTCGCCGGGTACGGGACGGCCGACGAATCCACCGACGAGCCGACCACGACCAACACGGTCTTCAGCATCGGGTCGGTCAGCAAGGCGTTCACCGCCGCGGCTGTAGTCAACCTCGTCGACGCAGGACAACTGTCGCTCGACGATCGGGCGAGTGAGATCGTCACCGACCTGACCGGCCCCGCCGCGGAGGCGACGATCGAGCAACTGCTCCTGCACACGAGCGGGCTCACCGGATCCCACGGCAGCGATCACGCGCCACTCGACCGCGATGCCGCCGTGGCCGCGATCGGCCACCTCGAGAGCGCCTCCGAGCCGGGCACCGACTTCCTGTACTCGAACGCCGGCTACACGCTGCTGGCGCTCGTCGTCGAGGCGGCGTCCGGCACGACCTACCGGGACTACATGGTTTCCGAGATCCTGCCGCTCCCCGACGGCACCGTCGCCGGCGGGTTCTGGGACGGAGAGCCGGCCGCACCCGGTCCGCGCGCCATCGGGTACCTCGACGACGGACCGACCGACGAGATGGGCGACTTCGGCGGTCCGCACTGGGCGCTCGATGGCAACGGCGACCTGGCGATGACAGCGGAAGCGCTCGCAACCTGGACGCACGCCCTGTTCACCGGACGTGTCGTTTCACCCGAGGCGGTGGCCATCCTCGGCGGTTCCGGTTTCGACCTGGGCGACGGAACATCGGAGACACCGGGCTGGGTGGCGTACGACGAATCGATCTTCGGCGAACCGTTCCTCGCCACCGCCGGCGGCGGGGGCGACGTCGGACACAACGCGGTCGTCGTGTGGGTCCCCGATGGCGAGCGAGTGATCGTGATCACCTCGAATGGGCCCGATGTGACGGCAGAGGACTTGCTCCAGGCGATCGGGCCGGCGCTGTTGGCAGGCGATCCGCTGCCGCAGCCCGACCCGCCCGCCGACGACATCGATCCGGCGGATCTGGAAGCGGTCGCCGGAACCTACGAGCTCGATTCCGGCGGGTCGTTCGACGTGAAGGCACGTGACGGGCGGTTGGCGATCTCCGCCAACGGCAGCGAGGCGGTCGCGGCATTGTTCCCCCTCCCATCTGACCGCACCGCGGGCGAGGTGGTCGCCCATGAGGAAGACGTCTTGTCGCTACTGGCCGGTGAGACTCAACAGGGTCGAGAGGAACGCGAGATCCTGGAGTCCGACTTCGGGACCATGGATGCCGTCGATCTCATCGGCACCGTCGTCGACGACGGCGAACTGCGCACGTACGTCACGATCACCTCCGCGACGGACTCGATCACGCTGTGGTACGCCCTCGACGAAGCGGGTGGCATTGCTGCCGCCGAGGGCCCGACCGAGCCACCGACCCAGCTGTTCATCCCGTCCGGCGGCTCCTACCGGCCCGACGACCCGACCGGTACTCGCCCAGACGTCACCGTCGAGTTCGACGCAAGCCGCATGACGGTGTCCAACTCGGCGGGGACGACGGTCGCCGAGTTGGCAGCCTGAGCGGTAGGCACTAGGAAGCTCGCCATGCGCATCCTGCTCCTCGAAGACGGTGCCGATCTCGCCGAGATCGTCGCCCTCGGTCTTCGCAACGAGTCGTACGCGGTCGACATCGCCGGCACGTGCGCGGAGGCGGAGGACCTGCTCCGAACGACCGATTTCGACGTCGCTTGCTTCGATCTCGGCCTGCCCGACGGAAACGGGCTCGACCTCGTCCGCCGGCTCGCCGTCGACCCGGAACTCCGCCGTCCACGCCGGGTGTTGGTCCTGACCCGCGCGACGCCGTCGCCGATCGGGTCGCCGGGCTCGATGCCGGTGCCGACGACTATCTCGTCAAGCCGTTCGAATTCACCGAACTGGTCGCCCGCCTGCGGGCCCTCGGACGCCGCGGCGATGACGCCGGGTCGACGCTGAACGTCGGCGAGTTGTCGCTCGACCTCGCCGCCCACCGTGCGTGGCGATCCGGTGTCGAGCTCGAGCTCACCGCACGTGAATTCTCACTGCTGCGCTACTTCATGCACCACCCGGGTCACGTGCTGTCCGCCGAGCACCTGCTCGAACACGTGTGGGACGCCAACGCCGACCCGTTCACGTCGTCGGTCAGGGTGATCCTCAGCCGCCTGCGGAGCAAGCTCGGCGACCCGGCGCCGATCGTCACGATCACCAACGTCGGCTACCGGCTCGAGGTCGGGACGTGACTCGATCGTGGCGGTCGTTGCGGATGCAACTTGCACTGGTCGGGTTCTTCGCGATCTACGTCCCGGTCCTCCTCTTGTTCGGCGTGACGTTCGTGACCGAGACCGAGACATCGGAGACGCTTGACGGCGTCGAGGTCACCGCCGCCACCGATGTCGACCAATCGCCATGGTTGACATGGACGGTCGTCGCGCTCGGACCGGCGGCCGCCGGATTGGCGTGGTGGTGGGCGGGACGGGCGGTGCGCCCCATCGATCGGGTACGCAGGGTCGCCGAGGACATCGAGGGCTCCGACCTGAGCCGTCGCATCGGGCTCGATCACGGGCCGACCGAGGTGGTGGCACTCGCCGCCAGCTTCGACGCCATGCTCGGTCGGCTCGAACACGCAGCCGAGACACAGCGCCAACTGATCGAGGAGGCGAGCCACGAACTGCGCACTCCATTGTCGGTGTTGACGGCGAACGCCGATGTCACGCTCGCCCACCCGGACCCGACCATCGAGATCTACCGGCAGGGACTGGAACGATCCCGGTCCGCGAGCGTACGGCTGCGACGCACGATCGACGAACTACTCGTGGACGCCCGCGGACGCGCTCGCACGATCGATCGACAGCCGGCCGACCTGATGACCATCGTCCGGGAGATCGTCGACGATGCATTCGTACTCGCCAGCGCCGAGCAGGTCGGACTATCACTCGACGGGCCATCGAGCGCACCCTGTTCACTCGACGAGGCGACGGTGCGGCGCGCCGTCTCCAACCTCGTCGACAACGCGATCACACATGCGCCGCCCGGCTCATCCGTGGAGATCGATGTCGCGATCACCGAGGCCGACGCCCTCGTGACCGTGACCGACCACGGTGCCGGCGTGCCGGCCGACGATCAGGCCCATGTCTTCGAGCGCTTCTGGCACGGCGGGCACGACTCCCACGGCTCCGGCCTCGGTCTGCCGATCGCCAGACAGGTCGCGCTGGCCCACGGTGGCGATCTCACGCTGATGTCGCCCGGTCCGACCGGCGACGGTTGCGAGTTCCGCCTCAGCCTTCGCCGATGACGGACGCGGCTCGGCACCTCACGGAGGTGTGATGCCGAATCGATCCTCCAGGACACCCGGCCACTCCTCGGGCGTCACCGGCTCGTCGACGAACGACAGGTCGTCCTGGCGCGTGCGAAGTCGGTCGGCGTGCAGCGTGAGACGCCCGCCCTTCGCCGACGTCGCCCGCGTCACGAGCGGCTTCTCCGTCCAGTTCAGCCCCGGCTCGGTCTGCAGGTACCTGCTGCGGGCATCGAAGTCGGCCAGCGCCCGCGGGTGCAACGACGCTTCGTACTGCAGTTCCCACACGGTCTCGCCGTCGAAGCGCTCGACGCCGCTCGATGAGGCGCAGCGAGTCGGCGGTGGTCTCGATCCGCACCGGGCGCGGTCGGGTCTTGTACTCGCCCGGCTCGGCGGGGATCGGCGCGAGCGCGCAGTCCCCCCATCCCACGTCGACGAGGTAGCGGTCGGTGCCCACCCGGACGAGGAGCGCGAGATGGTCGAAGTCGGCGCTGAGCCCACCCGTGCCGGGCTCGAACGTGCGACTCGACAGCCGGGCGACGCGGTAGCCGAGCTGCTCGAGCAGCGCCCCGAAGCACCCGTTGAGCTCGTAGCACCACCCACCGCGCCGGCGGTCGACGATCTTCTGGAACGACCAGTTGACGTCGACTCGCACGCCGCGCCGATGGAACACGTCGAGGTTCTCGAACGGCACGTTGATGAGGTGGCCGAGCTGGAGCTTGCGCAGGGTGTTGACGGTCGGCGCCCGACGACCGGTGTACCCGATGCGAGCGAGATAGCGGTCCACGCCGTCGTTGCGGACTTCGCCAACCTTCGCACCGGTCACGGCAACCGAACGTATCTACTCCTGGCCGCCGTCGCGCACGCCGGTTCGCACTCGCGGGCGCGGACCGTGCCACTGGTACCTCAGGGCGAGGATCCGCATCGCGAACACAGCGAGCGCCAGCAGCGCGCCGACGTGCCCACGGTAGAAGTCGCCTCGCCACGCGACCGCCACTGCGGTCGCACCCAGCGCGGCCGGAATCGAGAACAGCGTGCTGTCGGCACGGAACAGAGCCGGGACGTCCTGTGCCAACACGTCACGGAGAACTCCCCCACCGACCGCTGTGATGACACCGAGCATGACCGACCCGACCACGTTGACACCGAACGACAACGCCTTGACGGTGCCGATCACGGCGAACAGACCGAGACCCGCGGCGTCGAACAGCACTGCCGGGCGGCGCAGATGCCGCTCGACGCGCCGATGGAACAGCGACACGAGCGCGGCCGCCACGAGCGGCACCACGAGGTAGCTCGTGTCGCGCAGCGCGACCGGCGGCGTGTCGCCGAGCAACAGGGTCGCGGAGGATCCCGCCGCCGAGCGCAGTGACGAGGCACAACGCCACGACACCGACCACGTCGAACTCCTTGCGGACAGCCGTCAGCCCACCGGAGATCGCGAACGCGAGGATCCCGGCCAGGTCGAGCACCCGCTCGACGTCGCTGTCGAGCCCGGTGACGGTCGCGCCTGCGGTGCCCAGCAGCGACATGCTCAGTGCGGTGCCGGTCGGTGCCGCACCGCCCAGGTCGGCGTGACCACGACCGAGTCGCCGTCGACGGTCGCGTCCCCGTCGACGACGAGACTGAACCCGTCGTCGACGACCGGCGGGAACACGATCGAAACGCCCGGCCGAGCCTCGGCGTTGCGACACGTCCGCCCACCGGCCTCGA
The DNA here is from genome assembly GCA_963776935.1 of Ilumatobacteraceae bacterium. Classification (GTDB taxonomy): domain Bacteria; phylum Actinomycetota; class Acidimicrobiia; order Acidimicrobiales; family Ilumatobacteraceae; genus JALOLG01. The sequence continues at coordinate 26,290 of CAVZOP010000014.1, forward strand.
ACCGCAACACGCCATCGGCGACGACCGGAATCAGCGCCACGGCGTGTGGCCGACCGTCATCACTCGCCGTCAGCAGGTAGCCGAACCCCCACCGACCGATCTCGTCCGGAAGCTCCTCCAACGGCACCGCAACACTCACCCGGCCAACCGTACCCAACCATCGAACGCCGTTCGTGAGTCTCCACGGACGCCCCAGGAATCGCGAGTGGCAGCGCCCGGGCGTGAACCGCGTCGTCGGGATCACACGCCGATGACGGGTGCGAGCCGGGCCCGTTCGGTGACCAGCAGTTCACGACCGACCCACGCCGGTACGACCTGCCCGAGGGCGATCGTGAGACCGAGCACCACCGCCACGATCCGCGAACGCATCCGGTCGGCGTCCAGATCTTCGCGGCTCGCACGGGCCACCGCCAGCGCATCCGACGCTGACGCCCGGTACTGGTCGAGCAACGCCGAGCTCCCCGAAAGGGCGAGGCGTGTCGATGACACGTCGGCGGCGAGTTCGGTGAGCTGCGACTGGAGATCGCCCGACCCCATGGCCAGTTCGTCGAGCTCGTCGGCAATGCCACGCACGTCGCCAGCCAACGGCGCGAGGCCCTCGCGCACACCGGCCACGGCCTCGTCGAGCGGCACGGCCGGATCGTAGTCAGGGGCGAACGGGATGCTCGCGACCCCACGCAGCACGTCGTCGATCGTCCGGCCGAGCTGCTCCAACGTCGCCAGCGCCTCCTCGACGCGGTCAGGCTCGACGGCAACGCCGACGCGAGCTCGGACGTCGTGGACGCCAGATCCGTGGTGTCGCCGACCGATTGGTTCACCGTGTCGAGCGTCGCCTCGATGGTCGCCAGGCCCGACTGCACCGACGTCACCACCTCATCGGCCACGTCGATGGTCTCGTCGAGCGTCACAAGGGTCTCCTCACCGATCTGGAGGCTGCGGTCGACGTTCGTGCCCAGCTGGCCGATCAACTGCCACGCCACGATCGTGCCCACCACCGCGGTCACGAAGCCGAGCGCTGCGATCCCGATCATCAGCCGGCCTGCCGAACGGCGATTCAGCCACGGTGGACGTCGTGCCCACATCGAGCGGGTGTTCGGAGCGTGCACGTCAGGCCTCGCTCGTCCTCAGCAATCGACGCAACGCGACGATCGCGATCGTCCCGTACCCGACGGTGATGGCGGTCGCGCCGACGAGCGTCGGGAGATCGGGCGCTTCGCCGCGCAACATCACGTCCTGGAACGCCTCGATCCCGTACGTCACGGGCAGCAACCACGAGATCACCTTGACCGGATAGGAAAGCCCCTCGATGCCGAGGATGAAGCCGCCGAAGAACAGGCCGGCCAGCAGGCTGAGCATCGCGAACTGCACCGCCTGGCTCTCGGTCGACGACAGGATCGACAGCACCATCCCGAGCGCTAAGGACGACAGTACGACGATCACGACCATCGCCGCCATCCATCCGACGCTGCCCTGGAACGGCACGCCGAGCACGAACACAGCAGCGGACACCAGTGCCGCGGCGACGCCCGCGCCGAGCAGCAGGTACGCCAGACTCTTGCCGATCAGGATCTCGGTCGACGACAACGGTCCGACACGCATCAGCTCGAACAGCCCGCCGCGGCGATCACGCACGAGGGAGAGCGCGGCGAACGTGATCGCCACGTGCTGCAGCAGCAGCGCCAGCGAGGCAGGGGTGAAGTACTCGGTAGGGTTTACCGGCTCCGGAAGTGCGTTCTCGGTCTCGCTCGTGAACGGGCGGATCAGCACCTCCGGCTCGAGCACGACGTTCTCGTCGAGCCGGCCGGTGAGCGCCTGCACGTCGCTGGCGATCGCTGCAATTTCCTCGGCCGACGACGAATCGACGACCGCCACGCGCTCGCGCAACGCGAGCACATCGGCACGCGTCTGCTCGAGCGCCGCCGAGTCGGCGGCGTCACCCGAGCCCAGGCGGTCGAGAACGGTGATCGATCCATCGAGCACCTCGCCGAGGTCGTCGAGCCGGCCGTCGAGCGCCTGGCGGACCTCGGTCGAACCGGCGCCCTGCGCGTACCTGTCGGCCAGCTCTCCGGCCTCGCGGCGACGTCGCCGGCCGGCGCCAGGCTCGACCGGGCGTCGGTGGCGAGCGACGTCAGGACAGTCGCGTTGACCTCCTGGATCGCCATCTGGGCAGCGATCTCGATGGCGGTCTGTTGGATCGGATCGATCTGGTCGTGGACGACGAGGATCGTGGCCTGCTCACCCGAGAGCACGGTGCCCGCCGGATCCTCCGGGAACACGACGACGACATCAGCTGTGCCGTCCCGCAACGCCCGCCGGCCCTCGGCCTCCGTCGGCGACGAGACCCTGCGAGTCGACAAGTTCCTCGAGATCGTCCTCGTATGTCGCCAGCACCTCTCCGTAGATCGAGTCCGATGGACCCACGAAGATCGTCCGCAAGCGCATCTGCTGCTCGGAGTACCCGGTGCCGAACAGGAGCAGGAGCACGAACGGTCCGGCCACCATCAGCGCCAGTAGGCGGGGCTGACGGAATATCTCGACGATCTCCTTGCGGAGGAACGCCAGCGACCGGATCGCGATCGACCACGGGCGACTCGGACGTCGGTGCGGGCGAGGGTTGCGCATCAACACGGGTCGTGTCCCTTCCTCAGCGAGCGGGCATCGCTGGATCCGCGCGACCCGCCCGCCCGCCCGCGATCGTCGCCGTCATCGAGGTCGGCGTCCGCGGGGTCCGCCGTCGTCCTCGCCCTCGAGCGGCAAAGTGCTCCGGTGGCGTTCGACGACGCGGACGAAGGCCTCGTCGTAGTCGACCACGTGCTCGTCGACCGATTCGACGTCGAGGCCGGCCTCGACGAGTCGATCGTTCAACGCCTCGAGCCCTTCGCCGTCCACCACGACGCGGATCGCCGATGGGCCGTCACGCTCGATGGAGCCGACGACGAAGGGAAGCTGTTCGAGCCCGGCGATCTCCGCATCGCTCACCGGTCGTCGCAGTGTGACGTCGAGGACCTCGCCCTCGAACGCCGCCCGCCGCAGGTTTTCGGGTGTGTCGAGCATCAACAACTCGCCGTCGGCGAGCAGGCCGACGTAGTCGCAGTAGGCGGCTTCGCCGACGTACTGGGTGGTGACGACGAGCGTCTTGCCGGCGTCGCCTAGGGCTCGGAAGTGGTCCCAGAATTTCTCACGGAGAATCGGATCGATGCCGGCCGTGGGCTCGTCGAGGAACACGATCGCCGGGTCGTGCACAAGTGCGGCCGCCAGCGCCAGCCGGCGCTGCATGCCGCCCGACGCCTCTGCCACCTTCTTGTGGCGGTGCTCGTCGAGCTCGACCCACTTGAGCATCGAGCGCAGCAGCGAGCGGCGCCGCAATGGGAGGCCGTACATCGAAGCGTGGAAGCTGAGGTTCTCCCACAGCGACAGATCGGGGAACAACGCCGGGATCTGAGGCAGGTAGCCCAGGTCACCCCGCCGTTCAGCGTTGAGCTCGGCGGCGGGCGTGCCCCCGATCATGGCCTCGCCCGACGTGGGACGGAGGAGCCCGGTGAGCAGCCGCACCGTCGTGGTCTTGCCACATCCGCTGGGACCGATCAGCCCGATGATCGAACCGCGGTCGATCGACAGGTTCAGCGACTTCACAACAGTGACGCCGTCAAACGCTCGAGTGAGATCACGGGCCTCGATGAGGCCGGGCGGGACGTCGCCGGTCTGGTCCGGGGGTCGCACACCCTCGTCGGGTTCTGGTCGTCGCGCAACGTCGGTGGCGGTGGTCATGGCGGTCTCGTCCTCCGGCGCGTCTGCCCTCGGGACGGGGCCGCTGGTCGCGCCGGATGACCGTTACCCGCGTCGGCGTCGGTCGAAACTGAGTACGGCGTCGTCAGTCGTCAGTGAGGCCGAACCAGGGCTCGGCCGCGAGGTCCGACTCGACGATCGCCCGGTCCTCGGCATCGACGACGTCGACCGCCCGGGCGGCCTTGCGCTCGACTTGCGCCTCGTCGAGCCGGCCGAGGCAGGCCAGCGCACGCGCCCGCGCTTCGTGTGCGTAGGCGAGGTCGAAGTCGTCGAGGTCGGCCGACGCACACGTCGCCGCGCACTGGTCGGCGTGGTGCAGGGCGAGCTCACCGTGGCCGAGCACGGCGTGTGCCCGCGACACCAGCCACGACCCTCTCGCCGCGTTGGCGGGCTGACGACCGGCCGCACGCGCCCAGTGGTAGGTCGACGCGTACGCACGGGCGAGCAGATCGTCGGCTTCGGCAGGAGTGAGCGCCCGGCCGTCGAGCAGCTCCCACGTCGAGTTGTTGGCCTCGACGCCCTGAGCGCGATGCCACTCGGCGAGCCCATCGTCGGACGATGCACGTTCGCCCGTGTCGACGACGCCGAGCTCGTCGCCGGTCTCGAGGAGCGTCTTCATCGAGTCGAGCACACCCACCCAACCGAGACGCACGTTGGCCCACGTCCCGGGACTGCGGGCGAGGTCGAGGTGGCGGAGCGTGACCCGGGTGACACTCGCGTCGTCGTTGGCCGGGGTCAGCGTCCACTCGACGCGGCTCACCGGCTCGGCGGCGAGCGCCGCGTCGTAGAGCGTGTGCCACGTCATCACCAGCCGCCGCTCGGGGTCGACCTCCTCGATCGTCCCGTCGACGGCACCGCTGCCGTCGGGCAGCACGTAGCGGTAGCCGGCACCGGGCTCGAACGACGACTCGATCGCGGTGCGGTGGAAGTAGCGGCGGGTGTAGTCGGGATCGGTGATCGCCTGCCACACCCGCCGCGGGGAGGCCTTGACGAAGATCTCGTAGACGTGCGTTGGTGCTGACATCTCAGGCTCCTGTGTTCTGGCTCATGCCATGTCTCATCCTGGGTCTCATCCTGTCTCGGGTCCATGCTGGGTCGCGCAGCTCGCTGAGCTCGATCAGGGCGCTCGCGAACGGCTCGGCGTACTTCGAGATCCAGCGGTCGTGGATCTGGCGGATCGGTATCGGGTTGAGGTAGTGGTGCTTCGAACGGCCATGTCGCTCGGTGACGACGAGGTGCGCCTCCTCGAGCACGGCGAGGTGCTTCATGACGCCGAACCGGGTCATGTCGGGGATCGCCTCGCACAGCTCGGTGAGCGTCTGCCCGTCGCGCTCGCGCAACCCGTCGAGCAACCGCCGCCGGCTCGGGTCGGCCAGCGCCCGGAAGACAGGGTCCATGCCGGCGTCGATCGCGGTGTCGATCGGGGCGCTGTCCACATCGGCAGAATAGGTGACCAAATAGTCACATGTCAAGGTCGAGGGTCACGAGCGAAAGTTGAGTTAGGTGGTCGGGATTCGGTAGCGTTAGTCTCCGACCTGGGGCGAGACGTGGCGATACACGTTCGCCCGCTGGACCGGCGCACAGCACGCGATCGAGCCCACGACGTTCTGAACCAGACGATCTAGCCCAAGATCCAACAAGGAGATCCCGACATGTCACTCAGCCTCGGCGACACCGCTCCCGACTTCACCGCTTCCACGACGGACGGCGACATCAACTTCCACGAGTGGCTCGGCGACTCGTGGGGCGTGCTGTTCAGCCACCCCAAGGACTTCACGCCGGTCTGCACGACCGAGCTCGGGTACATGGCCAAGCTGCAGCCCGAGTTCGAGCGCCGGGGGGTCAAGGTCATCGGCCTCTCGGTCGACGCCACCGACAAGCACGAGGCGTGGGCCGACGACATCGAGGAGACCCAGGGTTCGCGCCCGAACTACCCGATCATCGGCGACGCCGACTTCAACGTGTCCAAGCTGTACGGGATGCTCCCGGCGAGCACGTCCGGCGATTCGGGTGCGAGGACGCCAGCCGACAACCAGACCGTGCGCAACGTGTTCGTGATCGGGCCGGACAAGAAGGTCAAGCTCGTCCTCGTCTACCCGATGACGACCGGGCGCAACTTCGACGAGGTGCTCCGCGTCATCGATTCGCTCCAGCTCACCGCCAAGCACCGCGTTGCGACACCGGTGAACTGGAAGCAGGGCGAGGACGTGATCATCGCCGGCTCGGTGTCGAACGACGAGGCGAAGGAGATCTTCGGCAGCTGGAAAGAGCCGAAGCCGTACATCCGCATCGTTCCCCAGCCCTGACCGGCCTCCGCACCGGTCAGCTTCAGCACCAGTTGGCCTCGACCCAGGCGCGCACGTCCGGGGCGAGGCGGTCGAGATGGCCCGCCGGGTCGGTGCGGATCATCGTGGAGCTCACCGGCACCGCTCGACGTTCGGGGTCGACGACGATCGCCTCGGCCCCGAACCGATCGGCGAGCTCACTCACGTAGTGATCCGACGAGAACACCACGTGCGGACCGTCCGGATGCGGCCAGCGCGACCTGAACAGCGCCATCCACTTCTCCCACAACTCGGGATCCGCGAAGTCGGTGTCGAGATCGTGGCGGACCTCGACGACGTCGACGTCGGGATGCAGGTCGGCGAGCCAGCCGGCGCGCCGTGAACCCGGAGCGGCGTCGGTCGATCGGCTGTTGACGAACACGACCAGCCGGTCGACCCGCGCCGCGGCCCAGTCGATCATGTACGAGTGACCGAGATGTGGCGGATCGAAGCGGCCGACGATCAGCCCCGTCGGCGGCTTTGGTGTCGTCACCCGGTCGACCCGGTGAGCTGGTCGACGACGCGGCGCCAACCCGGGGTCAGCGCGTGCGGTGACCCCTCACCGGTGGAGACGCCGAGACGGTGGATCGTCTCGCGCGCGAACGAGGAGATCACCACGTCGTCGCACCGGTCGATCAGCGTCTGCACGAGGGCCAGCCGCTGCGGTGCGTCCTCGTGCTCCGCGGCCGACGCCGCGGCCGCGCCTGCGACCGTCGCCAGGATGCGGTCGAAGTAGCTCATCTCACCCGCGTCGCCGAGTGCGTCGACGTCGGCGATCGCGGCCTTGTTGTCGCCGACCATGGCGTTGGCGAGGGCCCGCGAGGCGAGCGCGAACGGCGACACCGCGACGTCGACGTCGAGCAGCGTGACGAGCGCGTCCTCCGGCTTGCCGGACAGCGACTGACCCATCGACAACAGCACCAGACCCTCGTCGACGTTGGCGCCCGTCGAGGCGATGCGGTCGACCGCGTCGCCGGCCAGCTCGACCGTGCGCTCGCCCTGGCCGCTGTGCATCGCGACACCCGCCGCGGCGATCGCCGGATACGCCATCTCGCCGAACGAATCGGACAGGGCGAGCAACTCCTCGGCGCCACGTTCGGCGTCACCCAGACGGCCGAGCGCGACCCGCGCCCGGTTGAGCGGAGCGAGGGCCTGGATCGCGCCGAAGCGATCGCCGAGCTTGCGGAAGGCGGCGAGCGCCCGCTCGCCGTACTGCACCGCCTCGGCGAACCGCCCGGTCCACAGGCGCAGGTTGGATCCCAGCGTGAGCATCATCGCCGCGCCCCAGTCGTCGCCCCACTGACGGGCTTCCTCCAGGACCTCCTGCGAGAGCTCCTCGGCCTCGACGAACCGGCGCTCGAAGTACATCACGAACGCCAGCAGGCCGCGCGCCCAGTTGGCGCCGGCCCGATCGCCGAGCCCGTCGAACGTGGCGATCGAGCCGGCGAGCCGCGTCTCGGCGCCGGCGTGATCGCCACTCAGGAACGCGACCCACGCCAGGTGCTGGCGCACCCACGCCCGGCCACGCGCATCGCCGACGCGGTCGTAGATGGCATCCGCCTCTCCGAGGTACCAATCGGCGTCGGCCAGTGAGCCACCGAAGATCTCGGCGAAGCCACGCGCCCGAAGCGCGGTGGCGAGGTGCCGGTCGTCGCCGAGCTCGCGGAAGATCTCGACGGCCCGACCGAGGTTCTCACGCGCGGCGACGAGGTCGCCGTCGAGCTGCTCGACGACGCCCAGCAGCCGGTGCGTCTCGCCCTCCGCCACGAGATCGTCGACGCCGTCCGAGTCGTCGAGCAGCTCGAGCAGCTCGTCGCGGGCGCTGTCGAGCGCCCGCATCTCGACGAGTCCCGACGCCAGCAGCAACCGCAACGACCGTCGCGCCTCGGCATCGTCACCGACGAGGCTGAGCGCCCGCTGCGACGCGGCGACACCGCGCGGGAACGCACCGATCTCGTACGACTGGCGCGCCGCGCGCGCCAGCAGGTCGACGGCCTGCGGTCGGATCGCCGACGAGACACCCGGCACCGAACCGAGCTCGTCGAGCAGCTCGGCGGCGGTCGCGGCGTGGTGGGCGAGATCGTCGAGCGGCACCTTGCCGAGCGTGGCGAGATGGGTCGCGACCCCCGCGTGTCGTTGCGCCCGCGCCTGTTTCGTGAGCGTCTGGTAGGCGACCTCACGGACGACGTCGCTGCGGAACTGCCACCGCCGGCCCTCGACCTCGAGCATCCCGGCGACGACGAGATCGTCGACGAGCCGCTCGTCGAAGTCCTGCCCGAGCGCCTCGGCGAACTCGGCGAAGGCGCCGAGCGGTCCCTCGGTGCCGAGGATCGCGGCGTTGTCGAGGATCGCCCGTTGATTCGGCGCCAGCTGGTCGAGCCGGGCCACGATGAGGGCACGCAGCGTGCCCGGCAGGGCGACGTCGACCTCCTCGTCGCCGACCGACGCGGTGAGTTGGGCGAGCTCGGTGAGGAACAGCGGGTTCCCACCGCTGCGGTCGTACAGGCGATCGACGAGGTCGGTGGTCGGGCGCTTTCCTGCGACCGCCTCCACGAGCGCCGCCGTCTCGCATTCGTCGAGCGGTCCGATCGGCAGCTTCAGCGTGATCGCCCGCTCCACCGGTGGTGGCCAATCGTCCTCGTCGCCCGGTCGGTACGCCGTGACGATCAGCAAACAACACTCGGCGAGACTGCGCGCCATCAGCTCGAGCAGCTCCCGCAGCAGCGGATGGGCCCACTGGAGGTCGTCGATCCACACGACGACCGGACCGCGGGCGGCGCGCAGCCGGATCGAGGTGATCAACGCGTTGTGGAGCGCGTCGCGGGCGCCCGTGGTGTCGAGCGAGTCGAGCTCGGACGGGTGCCCGAGGAGATGGAGCAAGGCCTCGATCTCGTTGCGTACGGCCCGCGCATCTGGCGGCAGCTCGTACATCGCGGCCGACGCCGCGGTGACGATCTCGCGCACCTCGGCCGACGGTTGGTCGAGTTGCAAGCCCATGCCGGCCGCCAAACCGTGAGCGATCGGCCACCACACGTTGGGTTCGCCGTAGGGCGCGCACTGGCCCTGGATGACGCTCACACCCGGCGTGCACTCGTGGAGCGCGGCGACCGCCTCGTCGACGAGGCGCGACTTGCCGATCCCGGCCTCGCCGACCACCGACACGATGGCGCAGTGTCCGGTGGCGACCAGTTCGGTGACCGACTGCAACAGCGTGCGCTCGGTGACTCGGCCCACGAACGCGATCTCCGAGCGACGCCGGCGGTTGGCGGCCGGCGCGTTCGTGCCGAGCGCCAGCCAGGCGTTCTCGACCTGTTCGCGGCCCCGCAGCTCGGCCGGCTCGTGCTGCTCGAAGCGGATCGCGTCGGAGCAGAGCACCCGCGTCGCGTCGCCGACGAGCACGCCACCCTGCGGCGCCAACTCCTGCAGGCGGGCCGCGATGTTGACGACGTCGCCCATCGCCGTGTAGTCGGTGCGGGCGAGCGTGCCGACGAGCACCTCCCCGGTGTTGATCCCGATCCGCAGCTTCACGTGCGACAGCTCTGACTGCTGGGCGACGAAGCGGCGCAACGTGGCGTGCATCTGCAGCCCGGCCCGAACCGCCCGTTCCGCGTCGTCCTCGTGGGCGACCGGGGCGCCGAACAGCGCCACGATCGCGTCGCCGAGCACCTTGTCGACCCGCCCACCGAACCGTTCGACGTCGGCAACCAGGCCTTCGAAGGCGGCGTCGACGAACCGCTTGACCTGTTCCGGATCGCGGAACTCGGCGAGCGCCGTGAACCCAACCATGTCGGCGAACAGCACGGTGACGACCCGCCGTCCCTCGGTCGAGGCGACCGCCAACGAATGCCCGCAAGCGGGACAGAATCGGGCACCTTCCGGCACCGGGCGAGCGCAGGAGGGACACGCCATCAACCCGCGATCGTACGGCACGAAGGGTGCCGCAACGACGAGCGAATGCATGATCGCTGGGTGAACGCAACGTTCTCCGCGACCGCCGACGACACCTGCCTATGGCCAACATGCTGGAAGTTGATGGCAGAACCGCACTAAACCATCGGCATGACCGCCACCCCCGCCGAACCCCTCGCGAGCACCGCTGCCGCCGGAGCGATCGATGCCAAGAAGATCTACGGAGTGGGCGACGCCGCCGTCCACGCCCTCGACGGAGTCACGATCGCGTTCGAGCCCGGCCGGTTCACGGCCATCATGGGTCCGTCGGGATCCGGCAAATCGACGCTGCTGCACTGCCTCGCCGGGCTCGACTCGCTCAGCGAGGGCGCCGTCTACATCGGCGACACCTACCTCGCCGCGCTCGACGACAAGGACCTCACCGAGCTGCGACGGGCGCGGGTCGGATTCGTGTTCCAGGCCTACAACTTGATCCCCATGCTCACCGCCGAGGAGAACATCACGCTGCCGCTCATGCTCGGCGGGAACAAGGGCGACACCGCTTGGATCGACCACGTGATCGACACGGTGGGTTTGCGCGACCGCTTGACGCACCGGCCGAGCGAGCTGTCGGGCGGTCAGCAGCAACGCGTCGCCGTCGCGCGTGCTCTCGCCAGCCGGCCGACGATCATCTTCGCCGACGAGCCAACCGGCAACCTCGACAGCACGACCGGCGGAGAGCTCCTGTCGTTCATGCGGCGCGCCGTCGACGAGTTCGGTCAGACGATCGTGATGGTCACCCACGACCCGACGGCCGCGGCGTACGCGGATCGGATCGTGTTCCTGGCCGACGGCCGGATCGTCGCCGAGATGCGCGAGCCGACCGTCGAGCGGGTCATCGACCAGATGAAGCAGATCGGCCACTGACGATGATCGGCAAGATCACGCGAAAGTCGATGCGCGCCCGTTGGGGCCGCAACGTGTTCATCGGGTTGGCGATCATGCTCGGCGTCTCGTTCGTGGCCGGCTCCTTCGTGCTCGCCGACAGCCTGCGCTCGACGTTCGACAACTTGTTCAGCGAGCTCAACGAGAACATCGACCTCGAGGTGCGGGCGACGCTCACCGTCGACAACATCCAGGCCTTGCGCGACCCGATCCCGGCCTCGATCGCCGACGACGTCGCCCAGGTCGAGGGTGTGGCGATCGTGGAGCCGTCGCTGAACCGCTTCGCCCAGATGATCGACAAGGATGGCGATCCCATCCAGACCCAAGGCGCGCCCGCGCTCGGCGTGTCGTGGACCGGTCCGAGCGGCATCTCCGGCGTGGTCCTGAAGGAGGGCGAGGCGCCGGATGGGCCTGGTGAGGTGGCCATCGACAAAGCGACCGCGAACACACACGACTTCGACGTCGGCGACGACATCGACATCGTGTTCGACACCGGCACCGAATCGTTCGGGATCGTCGGGTTGGTCGGACTCGGCAACGCCGACGGCTTCGGCGGCGCCACGCTCGCGATGTTCGACCCGGAGACCGCACGGCAGGTGCTCGGCGCCGGCGACACGTACGACGCCATCGACATCAAGGTCGCCGACGGAGCCGACCCCGCCGCGGTCAAGGCCGCGATCGAGGAGATCCTTCCGCCCCGAACCGAAGTCGTGACCGGTCAGCAAGTCGCCGAGGAGGCGGCGGACGACATCAACCAGTTCATCTCGATCTTCGGCAACGGCCTGCTTGCCTTCGCCTTCATCACCACGTTCGTGAGCGCGTTCATCATCAACAACGTGTTCGGCATCACGATCAGCCAGCGCCTGCGTGAGTTGGCGCTGATGCGGGCGGTCGGCGCCAGCACGAAGCAGGTGCGACGCATGATCGTGGCCGAGGCGCTCATCGTCTCGATCACCGCCACCGTGCTGGGGATCATCATCGGCGGGATCGGGGTCGCCAAGGGCATCATCGCGCTGTTCAACGCCGCCGGTGCCGGGTTCCCCGACACCGGGCTCGAGCTCCAGCCGCGCACGATCATCGCGTCGGTCATCGTCGGCGTCGGCGTCACCCTGTTGTCGGTGCTGGTGCCGGCCCGGCGGGCGGCGAAGATCCCGCCGGTCGCGGCGATGCGGCCGGAGATCGGCTTCGCCGCGCTGGGAGCCAGCCGTCGCCTCATCGCCGGCGTCGTCATCACGATCCTCGGCGCCGTCATGTTCGTGATCGGTCTGTTCCTGAGTCCGGGCGGCACGATCGGCTTGATCGTCCTTGCCGGAGGCGGCGCGCTGGCGATCTTCCTCGGCGTGGCCAGCCTCTCCACCACCGTCGCCCGTCCGGTCAGCCGACTGCTCGGCGCACCGATCCAGAAGGCGTTCGGCACGCCGGGCCTGCTGGCGCGCGAGAACGCCTCGCGGTCGCCACGCCGCACGGCGCGCACTGCGTCGGCGCTGATGATCGGCGTCGCGCTCGTGAGCGCGGCGTCGGTGTTCGCCTCGTCGTTGCGCGACACGTTCGGCCGCATCCTCGACCAAGCCGTCACGGCCGACTACATCGTCACCGACGAGTCGTTCCAGGGCCTGCCGCCGACGGTCGAGCAGAGCATGGCCCAGCTCGACGTGTTGCAGGCCGTGTCGCCGTTCCGGTCGATCTTCGGCACCGTCGACGACGACGACAAGCAGTTCAGCGCCGTCAACCCGGTCGCCTTCCCGCAGCTCGCCGACCTCGACGTCTCGGCGGGAGGATTCGACGGGCTCGTCGACGGCGACGGGTTGATGGTGCAGAAGGACCCGGCGGACGATCTCGATCTGCAAGTCGGCGATACCGTCGACGTCACCTTCCAGAACGGCGTCGAGCGAACACTCACCGTCTCGGGGATCTTCGACGACGGTTCGCTCGGTTCGAACTGGTACATCTCGATCGCGACGCTCGAAGCCGTCAGCGACCTCCCACCGCGCGATCAGTTCGTGCTCGCCAAGCTCGCCGACGGTGTCGATCCCGACATCGCCCGCCCCGAGATCCAAGCCGCGCTCGACGAGTTCCCGCAGGCCGACCTGCAGAGCAACGCCGAGTTCCGCGATCAGCAGGAAGGTCAGATCAACCAGCTCCTGGCCGTCATCACCGGTCTGCTCAGCATGGCGATGCTCATCGCCATCATCGGCATCGCCATCACGCTCGCGCTGTCGGTCTTCGAACGGACGCGGGAGATCGGGTTGCTGCGAGCCGTCGGGATGACCCGCCGGCAGTTGCGCCGATCCGTGCGTTGGGAGGCGGTGATCGTGTCGGTCTTCGGCGCGGTGGTCGGGATCGTCGTCGGCCTCGCCCTCGGCATCGCACTGTCGCTCGCCGTGCCGGCGAGCATCATCGACGGGATCACCGTGCCGTACGGCACGATCATCGCGGTGCTGATCGGGGCCGTGCTCGCCGGGGTGCTTGCGGCGTGGTACCCGGCGCGCAAGGCATCGAAGATGGACGTGCTCGAAGCGATCGCGACCGAGTGACGCGACGGCGCTGCCGAGCACGACACCATGGCCGGATACTCGGGGACGCCGCTGCCGAAGAAGCTCGGGATCACCGAGGGCAAGCGGTTCGCGGTGCGGTCGGCGCCGCCCGGGTTCGCCGACACGTTGGGCGAGCTCCCGCCCGGCGCGGAGTGGAAGGTTCAGGTCCGGCCCGGACTCGACGTCGTCGTCGCCTTCTTCACCGAGCGCGCCGCGCTCGCGACGAGTTGGCCCAAGTTGACCGCTGCCGTGTCACCGAACGGCACGGTGTGGGTCGCCTGGCCGAAGCGGGCGAGTGGTGTTCCGACCGACATCACCGAGGACGTGCTACGCGAGGAACTGCTGTCATCGGGATGGGTCGACAACAAGGTGTGCGCGATCGACGACACGTGGAGCGGCCTCAGGTTCGCCTTGCGCCGCGAGCTCAGGTAGCGCACCGGCAAGCCGCTTCGTGAGGCCCGCACCCGTCGTTCAGAGGTGACGCCCCGGTTCCGGCGGCGGCGGCCGTCAGCCGCTTCGCCGCCGGCTCATTAGGAGAGGTCTTCGCGGCGCCAGGGGAGGTCGGAGAGGAACTTGGCGACGGCGGGGTGCGGGTCCATCTCGCGCGAGTCGTCGACGCGGCGTGGGTCGAGGCGGATCTGACATCCCTCGCACCAGTACAGCAACCGGGCGTGCTCGCCGACGCGGCGGACGGCGATCGTCTCGTGGCATCGCACGCAGCCCTGACCGTTGCGTCCGTACACGGCCAGCCCACCGCGGACGTCGGGGTTCGTGACCCGCCTGCCCGTACGCGCGCCGGCCCGCAGCATCCTGGCCGCGGTGTTGACGAGCTCGACCGCGTCGTGGTGGGTGAGGTCGCCGACGTGCGCCCACGGGCTCAGCTCGGTGGCCCACAGCACCTCGCAGCGGTAGACGTTGCCGACCCCGCACATCACACGTTGATCGAGCATCACGTCGCGGAGTCGCGCTTCCGGCTCGGGGTAAGCGAGCACGAGATCGACCACGTCACCGAGATCGGTGGTGGTCTTGCACAGGTCGGGCCCGAGACGGCCACGGCCGGGATGGCGGCGCCGGTCGGGCTCGCGATACGTCTCGACGATCGGCGCGTTGAAGCACACCGCGACCCACTCGGTGGTCTCGATCGCGGCCCGCAGCTGGTGGTACGGGCGGCGCCACGGTTCCTCGGCGCGGTACAGGTGCCACGAACCGGACATCCGCATGTGGGTGTGCAGGATCAGGCCGTCGTCCCACGCGATCTCGAGGTGCTTGCCGTGGCTCTCGACGGTCTCGACCGTGCGCCCGGCCTGCGGGACCGGACCGATGAGACGAGGGGCATCGAACCGCACCATCGGGCGCCCGACGAGCGCCGTGCGAATCGCACTTGCCGTGCGGTGGATCGTGTCACCTTCGGGCACGAGGGCGAGCCTACGCGGACAACCCCCGCTCGTTGTGGAACGGTCGCGGAACGCTCAACGTCAGGGGAGCTGGCCGACGTGGGCCAGCGCCATCCTGACGAGGCGGTCGTGGCCGCTCGTCATCTGGCTGCGCACCTTGTCGCTCACCGCCTCCATCGGCGTGAACCAGGCCAGGTCAAGGGCCTCCTGCGTCGGTTCGCAGTAGCCGTCGACGGGCACGACGAAGGCGAGGCTCACGGCGTGGTGTCGGGGGTCGTAGAAGCCGCTGCGATCGGGATCAGGGAAGTACTCGACGACGGTGAACGGCGCCGGATCGACGGGGATCCTCGGGAGCGCCCGCGCGCCGAGATCCTTTTCACAGTGCCGCATCAGGGCGTCGCGCACACGCTCGCCGAACAGCACCCGACCGCTCACGACCATCCGGCTGATCGCTCCGTCGGCCGCGGCTCGCAACAGCAGACCGACTTCGGACACGATCCCACCGGCGTCGACCCGTACCGGCACCGCGTCGACGTACACCAGTGGCACCTGCGCACGGATCTGCGCCAGGCGCTCGGGTGACAGCCAGGCCGTGTCGGTCTCGGTGTCGATGTCGCTCACGGGAGGACATCATCCCAGATCCCGGCCCGTCACCCCAGACGATCCACCTCGCCGGCCACCCGCTCGCCGCCATGCCTCGCCTTCGTCACCGTCGTCCGCCTCGGACACGGAGGACCGTGACCGAGGTCCGACAGTGACCGGTTCGGTACCGTCACGGCGTGGACCTGGGGGATGTGACCTGGCCGGAGGTCGACGGCACACCCGTCGTCGTCGTGCCGGTCGGCTCGTGCGAGCAGCACGGTCCGCATCTCCCACTCGCCACCGATTCGATCATCGCCGAGGCGTTGGCACGGGATCTCGCCGCCCGACGGTCGGATTGCCTCGTCGCCCCAACCATGTCGATCACGGCGAGCGGCGAGCATCAAGGTTTTCCCGGCACGTTGTCGATCGGTACGGAGGTGATGAACCACGTCGTCGTCGAGTTGGTCCGATCGGCCGATTGGGCGGGCGGTGTCGTGTTGGTCAACGGTCACGGTGGCAACGCCGTCGCCGTCGATCGCGCCGTCGCCCAACTCGTGGCCGAGGGCCGGCGGGTTCTGGCGTGGTGGCCGCGGGTCGCCGGGGGCGATCCACATGCCGGGCACACCGAGACGTCGCTGATGCTCGCCGTCCGTCCCGAGCTCGTTCGGCTGGAGCGTGCGGTGCCGGGTCCGATCCCGTCGACGGCCGACCTCGTGCGGTCCGGCGTGAAGGCATTGAGCCCGAGCGGCGTGCTGGGCGATCCACGGGCGGCGTCGGCAGATCACGGAGCCGAGTTGTTCCGGCGGTTGGCCGACGATCTCGCCGGCGCCGTCGCCGCGTGGCTGGCGTGATGCGGTACCGGCTCGACAACTCGGTCGAGCGCCACGGTGCTGTCGTGATCGGCGGCTCACCGCTGAAGCTGTTCCGGCTCACCGCCGGCGGTGTCGCAGTCGTCGAGCGGATCGAGCGGGGCGAGGCCGTCGAACCCTCGGTGCTGGTCGGTTCGGCTGCTCGACGCCGGCGCCATCCATCCGCTGCTCGATGCCGCCGGGCCGCACACGTTCGCGGCGTCCGACGTGACCGTCGTCGTCCCTGTCCACGGCGAATTGGGACACGTCCCGGTCGGGTCGATCGTGGTCGACGACGCGTCACCATCACCGGTCGCCAGGGCGACGATCCGGC
This sequence comes from Ilumatobacteraceae bacterium, assembly GCA_963776935.1. Lineage (GTDB taxonomy): Bacteria > Actinomycetota > Acidimicrobiia > Acidimicrobiales > Ilumatobacteraceae > JALOLG01. Next base: position 42,925 of record CAVZOP010000014.1, read on the forward strand.
TCGAAACCAACCTTGGCCCGGCGGGCGCCCGAATGGCCGGCCTCGAACGTGTGACGACGCCGCTCGTGGCGTTCGTCGATTCGGGCGTCGAGATGCCCGACGGCTGGCTCGACGAACTGCTCCCCCACTTCGACGACTCACGCGTCGGGCTCGTCGCACCGCGCATCCGGAGCACGCCCGGGGGCAGCGTGCTCGAGCGGTACGAGTCGCAGCACTCGCCGCTCGACCTCGGGCCGGAGCCGGCGCGGATCCGGGCCGGGACACGCGTGAGCTATGTGCCCGCCGCCGCCATCATCGCCCGCGTCGATGCGATCCGCGAGGTCGGCGGGTTCGACGTCGACATCCGCTTCGGGGAGGACGTCGATCTCGTGTGGCGGCTCGACGAGGCCGGATGGGTGTGCCGGTACGAGCCGGCGGTCGAGGCCCACCACCCGCCGCGCCCGACGTGGGGGACGTGGGTCCGCCAGCGCATCGGCTACGGATCGTCGGCCGCCCCGCTCGCCAAGCGCCACGAGGGTCGCCTGGCGCCGGTGGAGATGAGCGGTTGGAGCGCCGGGGCGTGGGGGCTCGCGGTCGCGGGACATCCGCTCGCCGGTGTCGTCGTCGGCGCCGGAAGCGCGGCCGCGCTGGTGCCCAAGCTGGGCGACGTGCCACCGCGGGTCTCCTTGCGCATCGCCGGGCTGGGCAACCTCCACGCCGGTCGGCTGCTCGCCGGCGCCGTGCGGCGGGTGTGGTGGCCGATCGTGCTGGTCGCCGCGATCCGGTCACGCCGGGCCCGGCTCATCGCCCTCGCGTCGCTCATCCCCCTGCGCCATCCCGTCCACCTCGCCGACGACATGGCGTACGGCGTCGGCGTGTGGAAGGGCATGTGGCGCGAACGCACCATCGCCCCCCTGATCCCCCGCTTCACCTCCTGGCCCGGCCGCACCCGCCCCGACGCCTGACCGATCCGCGACCGACCCGGACGGCCGGTGTCGACCCAACTCGAACAGTTCACCCGGACGCACGCCCGGTCGACCCAAATCGAACAGTTCACTCAGCGCACCCGGACGAGCCACCGTCGACCCAAATCGACGCGGTCCGCACCCGGAACGCCGTCGACCCTCGAACAGTTCGTCCGGACTCGGGCACGCTGTCGGCGCGTCGGCGTTCTGTGCGGATTCGGGCACGTCGGGCCGATCCGACTCCGAGCGCGCTCGGCCGTTCTGTCCGGACTCGGGCACACCTGTCGGCGCGTCTGGCCGTTCTGTGCGGATTGGGGCACGCGGCGGGGGTGAATGGCTGAGCCGGTACCGTCTCGCGTCGTGACGGTGCGACTGACGGTCTACGGCGCCGAGTGGCGCCGCCACGTCCGGTCGATCGTCGACGCCACGCCGGGGCTGGTGCCGGTCGTCAAAGGCAACGGGTACGGGTTCGGGCGTCAGACGCTGGCGACGATCGCGTCCGAGTTCGCCGACACGATCGCGGTCGGGACCGTGTACGAGCTGGAGGGCCTGCCTGACGGTCCGACACCGGTCGTGCTCACGCCTACCCTCGATGCGCCGCAGGACACCGGGGCGATCCTCACCGTCGGCTCGCTCGAGCACATCGCCGCGCTCGGTTCGTGGCCCGGCCGCGTCGTCGTCAAGCTCGCTTCGTCGATGCGTCGGTTCGGCGGCGCCATCGGCCTCGTCGAGAAGGCCCGGGCGAGCGGTTTCGGAATCGAAGGCGTCTCGATCCATCCGCCCCTCGCCGGTGACGCCCGCCAGCACCGCGCCGACATCGAGCGGTGGCTTGGACGCGGTCGATCCATCGCTCGAGGTCTGGGTGAGCCACCTCTCGCCGGCGGACTACGCGTTGCTCCCGAAATCGCACCGTTACCGGCTGCGGCTCGGCACCGCGCTGTGGCACGGCGACAAGTCGGCGCTGCGACTCGAGGCGTCCGTGCTGCACACCACCACGATCGCCGCGGGTGAGCGTGCCGGCTACCGGCTCGGCACGGCCGATCGCGACGGCACGCTCGTGATCATCGGAGCGGGCACCGCCAACGGCGTCCATCCGCTCGCCGACGGCCGCAGTCCGTTCCACTACGAACGCCGGCGGCTCGAGCTGATCGAGCCACCGCACATGCACACGTCGATGGCGTTCGTGCCGGCCGGCGACCCGTACCCCGCCGTCGGCGAATGGATCGACCTGCAACGGCCGCTCACGACCACGCTGGTCGACGAGACTCGATGGATCTGACACGTCGGCGACCCGGGCCCGACGTCGTCCGCGCGGTCGCCCTGATCGGCGTCGTGGTCATGAACTACCACGGATACCTGATCCTGCGCGGGGCGCCCCGCGGCGAGGGTTGGGCGCACGATCTGTTCGATCCGTGGTCCGGTCCGTTGTCGACGCGGTTCGCGGCGACGTTCGTCCTCGTCGCCGGCGTCGGGGTCACGTTGATGACCCGGTCGGCGATCGGAAACGAGAAGCGCACCCGCGTCATGCGATGGCGACTGGCCAAGCGGGGCCTGTTGCTGTACGTGTTCGGCTTGTTCTTCGACGAGATCTGGAACGGCACGATCCTGACGTACTACGGCGCGTTGTTCTTTCTCGCGGCGTGGATGTTCACCCTCCGGATGCGCTGGCTGATCGTGATCGGCGTGACGGCTGCCCTTGCCGGATGGTCGATCAACTGGTGGCTCTACGAACGTGTCCTCGACGGACATACCACGAGATGGCTGACCGCGCCCGAGCGATTCTCACCGCACGGTCTCCTGTTCGACGTGTTCGTCAACGGCACCCATCCGCTGCTGCCGTGGCTGGCGTTCTTCTGCGCCGGGATCGTGCTCGGTCGGCTGCTGGAGACGACGTGGTGGCGGACGGCCGCGATCGGTGTTGGATTCACGATGTTCACGATCGCCAACCTCGTCGAGCGCGTCGGCGACGAGCCGGCGGGCGCTCGAGCTCACCAGCACCGACCCCTTCGATCGTGGGCTGATGTATGTGATGAGTGCGCTCGGCACAGCACTCGTCGCGTTCGCCGGGATCAGTTGGCTCGCCGAGCGGTTCGTCGAGACGCCGGTGATCGACTGGCTGCGGCGGGCCGGGCAGATGTCGCTCACGCTGTACATCGCCCACGCCCTCGTGTTCAACCTCGTGGTCGACTGGCTCGACTGGATCGGCCCCACCGGTCTCGACACCGCGCTGCTGTTCTCGGCGGCGTTCTGGATCGTCGGCATCGGGGCGGCCGTCGCCTGGCAGCGCCGCTTCGGACGAGGTCCAGCGGAGGCGATCTACCGACGGCTCACCGTTTGACGCGGCTGCGGGGATGTGCCGCTGCCGTCAGATGATCTCGGCGAACGTGTCGCAGTTCCTCGGGTCAGCCGGTGTCGAACCCGCGGCGGAACCATTCGACGCGCTGCTCCGACGTTCCGTGCGTGTAGGTCTCGGGATCGACCCGGCCCTGCGTCTGTTGCTGGATCCGGTCGTCACCGACAGCCGCCGCGGCGCCGAGCGCCTCGTTGATCTCCTGCGCGTTGTCCAACATGCCTCGATCGGCGGCACTGCGTGCCCACGCGCCGGCCAGACAGTCGGCCTGCAGCTCGAGGGCGACCGAGTACTGGTTGGCCCGATCCGGGTCGTTCTGTTGCGCCTGGTGCATCTGGGCGTTGATGCCGAGCACGTTCTGGACGTGGTGCCCGTACTCGTGGGCGACGATGTACTGGGCGGCGAGGTCACCGGTCGCGCCGAACTGCTCCTGGAGTTGCAGCAGGAACTCGAGATCGAAGTACACGAGGTTGTCGGCCGGGCAGTAGAACGGCCCGGTCTGCGACGACGCCTGGCCGCAGCCGGTGTTGGTGAAGCCGCTGAAGAACACCGTGTCGGTCGGGACGTACTGGGTGTCGAAGGACACCGGGAACTGCTCTGTCCAATACGGCTGCACGTCGTCGACGGCGCCGCACACGATCTGCTCGATCTCGGTCACACAGGCGACGTCCTCCGACGATTCGGACTCCGACGGCGCGACGTTCGCCGACGAGGTGCCACTCGAGCCCGCCGAGCAGCTTCGGAAGGAACAGCGTGGCGAGCAGGACGACGAGGCCGAGCACGCCGCCACCCGCCTTGATCGGGAAGTTCATGCCGCCGAGCCCACCGCCGAGGCCGCCACCGCCGCCCTGGCCGCGCCGGTCACGGATGCTGCCAGAGCTCCCGGAACGGATCTTCGTCATCGTCGTAGTCTCCCAAGTTGGGCGGTTTCTGAAACATTCACGAGCGCCGGCGCAGCCCCCGGATCGCGACCGCGCCGGCACCGATCAGCGGGCCCTGATCGCCGAGGCGGACCGGCGTGATCCGTGGCCGCAGGCCGCGCCCGATGAGGGCGTGACGATCGAGCTCCTCCTGGGCGGCGTTGAAGAACGTCGCCGCGAACCCGAGCGCCACACCGCCGCCGACCACGACCAGGTCGAGATCGAGCACGTTGCAGAGCGAGGCGGATGCGCGACCGACCAGCCGACCCGTCCGGCGCATGATCTCGTACGTCGGCTGGGTCGGCGGCCGCCCGGTGATCGCCTCGATCGCGGTCCCCGACGCCTCCGCCTCGAGGCAACCGCGGGCGCCGCAGACGCAACGACGACCGTTGGGCTCGACGATGATGTGGCCGACGTGACCGGCGTTCCCGGTCGCCCCGTCGAGCAACTCACCGTCGATGACGATCCCCCCGCCGATCCCGGTCGACACGGTGAGCGCGCAGAACGTCGACAACCCCTGGGCGGCGCCGAGCCACCCCTCCGCAAGGGCCAAGGCCTTGGCGTCGAGGTCGCCGTACACCGGGAGCTCGAACATCTCGCTCAGGTGTTGGCGCAGCGGGAACGCCCGCCACGCCGGGATGCTCACTGGCGACACCGTCGCGCACTGGCGCTCGATCGGGCCGGCGCAGCCGATGCCGATGGCGGTGACGACGATGCCGTGGTGCTCTTCGACCTGCTCGAGTTGCTGGCGCACGATCCCGACGAGCGCCACGAAGTGCGACTGCGGCCCACGTCGCGCTCGACGGGCACGAACGTGCGGTCGAGCAGTTCACCGCGCAGCGTCACCAGACCGGCCGCGAACTTGGTGCCGCCGATGTCGACGGCGAGGATCACGTCACACGATGGGTCCACGGCACGCGAACCATATCCCCCGTCGCGCTCAAGGTTCATTAGGCAGGTGCCGATGAAGACGCGCCGTATAGCCTGGTGTCTCGCTCGTCCGGCGTGAGGTCGTGAGCATGGTGTCCCGTTCGAATCTGCTGCGCGCCGTTGCTCCGGCGGTGGTGGCGCTGATCACGCTGCCGGGCTCGATCGCGCTCGCCGGCCCGGACGAAACCACGACCACCACCGCGCCGGCTGACACCGTCGAGACCCCGCCGAGCAGCACCGATCCGCCGCCGACCACCACCACGACGACCACCACGACCGTCGCCCCACCCAGTGGCACCACGTCGACCACCGTGCCCACCCCGACGTCGACCAGCACCACGATCGCCCGCACGACGACGACCACGGTCGCCACGATCCCGCCGACCAACGAGACGACGACCACATCGACGACCACCACGACGGTGCCGGAGGGGCCGCCCGAGATCGTCGTGCGGCCGGACGACATCGAGTACATCCTGCTCACGATCCGCTGGATGGAATCGCGCGAGACGTACGACATCCCACCGAACAAGGGCGGGGCGTCGGGCGCCTACCAGTACATCAAGAAGACGTGGGCGAACTACGCCGGCTACCCAGAGGCCTACCTCGCTCCGCCGTGGGTGCAGGACGAGCGCGCCGCCGCCGACGTCGCCGCGATCCTGCGCCGCTACGACAACGACGTCTCGGTGGTCCCCATCATCTGGTACTACCCGGCGGCGCTCACCAACCCCGAGTTGATGGACATCGTGCCGAAGCCGGAAGCGGGCAACGTGCTCACGATCCGCGACTACCAGTGGCGTTGGCTCGACACGCTGGCGTACTTCATGGGCGGACCGCTCCCACCACGCCTCTACGCCCTCCCGCCCGGCCTCGAGTTGCTGTCGGGGATCCCACCGGTCGTCCCCGCCGCGGCGGCCGCGGATCAGGTCTCGCTCGCCTTCCCGCTGCTCGGGCCCGCTGCCGTCGCCCCGCCCCCACCGTGCGACGGCGATGCATGCGACGAGCCGAATCCGGCGATCGTGTACGGCCGCAAGCTCCAGCCGGTCCTCGCCGCCGCCGACGGCGTGGTCACCTCGGTCGTGTTCGAGGACGCCAGCACCGGACGGGTCGAAATGACGATCACCGACACGGCCGGCACCAGCTACCACTACGCCGGGTTCAACGACGACAATCCCGGCACCGACGATGGCGCCGCGCCGCCGGCCTTGCGACTCACCGCGCTCGCCCACGTCGGCCGCGCGGTTCGCGCCGGCCAGGTGATCGGGTTCCTCGGCGACAGCGACCGAGTCCCGATCATCACGAGCGTCGCCCCCGCCACCGACATCACCGGAGCAACCGACGGCACCTCCACCGGCGATCCGGCGTCCGATCCCGCAACCGATCCAGCGGAGGACCCGGCGGCGCCAGGGCTCGTGACGGAACCGGTGTGGCCGCACCTCCGACTCACGATCACCGCCCTCGACGGCACTCCGATCGACGCCGACGGACCCGTCGTCCAGGCGCTGTTCCGACAGACGTGCACGGTCGGGATCGGACCGTGGTCGGTGCCACCCAACCCTGCCGTGTTCGACGCACCGATCGGCGTCACCGACGTCCCGGCCGGCGACCTCGCTGGCAACTGGACGATCACCGCGTCCGGACAGGTGCAGGCCACCGGGCTCGCCTCGCTGATCTACCCGACCCCCGGCTGCCTGTGGTCGCCGCCGGAGCCGTTCGGCCCGTACGCCGGCGGCAACACGGTGCTGCCGCTCGGGTTCACCGATCACATCTCGTTGTCGGCCGAGATCTGGATCGCGATCACACTCGGTGCCGAAGGCGTCCGACCGGCCGCGTCTCTGCTGCTACGCGGGCCGTGATCACCGGAACGTGATCGCTGTCGGACCGTCGATCACGCGGCGGGCGGTCTCGACGAGGTTGATCTGGTACAGCACCTCGTCGAGCGCGTCGGCGGCGGAGATCGCGCTGAACCGCTGCGGGTTCTCGGCCGTGCAGCAACTCGGAACCGGCGACAGGATCGTCCACGGTCGGGGGTGGCAGAACTGCACCACGCTGTAGCGCTCACCCTCGTACCCCGGCGCGGCGACGACTCGATGCCAACCGATCGGGATCACCCCATTCGTCAGACGCTCGAGCATGATCCCGGTGTTGATGATGACCCCACGCTCGGGCGCGACCGCGTCGACCCACTCGCCGTCGACCTTCACCTGCAGGCCCGGCGCGGTGGCGCGGGGCAACGCGGTGATCAGGTTGATGTCACCGTGCTCGCCCGCCCACACGTGCCCCTCGCCGGGGACCTCCTGCATCGGTGGGTAGCGGATCGCACGCGTGAGTGTCGGTCCGTCGGCGACCATCTCGTCGAAGAACGTCTCGTGGCAGCCGATCCCCTCGGCGATCACCCTGAGGAACCGCCGTTGCAGGTCGGCGATCGTGTCGTGGAACTCGTAGAGGACCTTGGTGATGCCGGGGACCGCTTCCTCGGGAAGGACCTGGTCAGGGTAGGCGGTCGTGAACTTGCGCTTCAGGGGATGCCCGGACGGGATCGGCGTCGACCAGTTGAGCATCTCCTTCCAGTCCGGCTGATCGCTCGATGCCGCGGTCTCGACCAGGAGCCCGGTGTAGCCGGTCTGCCCGTTGGCACCCGGCGCACTGAATCGCTGCTTCGACTCCTGGGACTGTGAGAAGAACTCGCGCAGCATCCCGTATGCCGTGTCGAGCATGTCCTCGGGCACGTCGTGACTCGTGTACACGAAGCCGGTGGCGAGGCTGCGTGTGACTCCGTCGACGACCGCTCGCCGTTGGGCAGCGGTGCCGCTCTCGAACGCCAACAGGTCGACATCGAGGATCTCGCTCATGCCCGAACGCTAGCGATTCCGTTCTGTCTGCTTCATACGAAGCCACAGCCCGTCTGAGGCAGACAGAACCACGGGACCCCACCGTTCTGTCTGCTTCATACGAAGCGACAGCTCATCTGGGGCAGACAGAACCGGGTTAGGGGGTGCCGCCGGGGGCGAAGATGGCGGGCATGCCACCGGTGTGGATGAAGATCACGTCGGCGCCACGGGGCCAGCGGCCATCGGCCGCGTTGCCGAGCAGGCCGGCGAGGCCCTTGCCGGTGTACGTGCGATCGAGCACCCAGCCGCCGGTGGTGGCTGCCCAGCGCATCGCGTCGTCGCCGGCCGGCGTCGGCACGGCGTAGTCGTCACCGAGCCAGTGCGGATCGAGCTGCACATCGGACGCGTCGACGAGGTCGGCCGACCGGCCGAGCAACTCGAGCGCGTCGCCGGCCAGCCCGAGGACGTCGGGGATGCCGATGTTCACGCCTTTCGCCACCCCGACCGCCAGTACCTCGGGCACCGGATGGCCGAGCGACGCGCCACAGCGCCCGACCGGCGATGATCCCGGCGTGAGTGCCACCGCTCGACGACGCGTGCACCACCGCAGCGGGCTCGACGCCGGCCGCGGTGCATTGCTCCATCAGCTCGACGAACGCGACCGCGTACCCGAGCGCACCCGTAGCGGTGCTCCCCCCGATCGGGATCTCGTACGGCGCCGCGCCGTCGGCGGCCAGGGCGTCGACCAGGGCGTCGGCCGCGATCATCAGCTCACCCCAGTGGCTCTCGTGGGCGCCGGTGTAGTGGAGCTGGGCGCCGAACAGCTTCGACAGCAGTTGGTTGCCGGCCGGACGCTCGGGTCGGTCGCCGGACAGCACCAGGTGCACCTCGATCCCCAGCACGGAACCGGCCGCCGCCGTCAGCCGGCAGTGGTTCGATTGGGCGGCACCGACGGTCACGAGTGAGCGGGCGCCCACGCTGATCGCGTCGCCGCACAGGAACTCGAGCTTGCGAACCTTGTTGCCCCCCATGCCGAGACCGGTCAGGTCGTCGCGCTTGACCCACAGCCGCTGCCCGCTCGGCAGTTCGGGTCCCCGCTCGAGCGGCGTCGGGAGCAGCGCCAGCGACGCACGGGGGAGATGACCGAACACGTCGAGCATGCTAGGCAACGGGATCGTGACGACGGATTGGAACCCGATCCTGCGCAGCGAGTTCGACGAGACGTACTGGAAGCAGCTGCAGGCGTTCGTGGCCGAGGAGCGCCAGCGCCACATCGTGTATCCCCCGCACGAACAGGTCTTCGCGGCACTCCACCTCACGCCGTATGCGGACACGCGCGTGCTGATCCTCGGACAGGATCCGTACCACGGGCCAAGCCAGGCCCACGGCTTGTGCTTCTCGGTGCAGCACGGTGTCGGCATCCCGCCCTCGCTCGCCAACATCCACACCGAGCTCCGCGCCGACCTCGGCATCGAGCCGCCCGGCCACGGCAACCTCGAAGCGTGGGCGCGCCAGGGAGTCCTGTTGCTCAACGCGACGCTCACGGTCCGCGCTGGGCAGGCGGCATCACATCAGGGCAAAGGGTGGGAGACGTTCACCGACCAGGTGATCCGGGCCGTCAACGCCAAGCCCGAGCGGGTCGTGTTCGTGCTGTGGGGGGCGTCGGCACGCAAGAAGAAGCCCCTCATCGACACCACCCGCCACACGATCGTCGAATCGGCCCACCCGTCGCCGCTGTCGGCCAGCAACGGATTCTTCGGGAGCCGCCCGTTCAGCCGGGCCAACGCGGCGCTCGCCGAGGCCGGCATCGAGCCCGTCGACTGGACCCTGTGATGCCGTGGACCGCCCATCCCCGCGTGATGGCCGTCCGACGCCGCTTCGCGATCGTCGACGTGGCCGTCGAGACGCTCGACGGGTTCCGCCGCCACCAGACCGGTCGCAACGCGGCCGTGCTCGCCTATTGGGGGTTCCTGTCGATCTTCCCGCTGCTCCTCGCGGCGACGACGATCCTCGGCTTCGTGCTCGAGGGCAACGAGGACCTGCGCGACGACATCCTCGACTCGGCGCTGAGCCAGATCCCCGTCGTCGGGACGACGATCGAGGCCAACGCTGGTGCGCTCGAAGGCAACACCTGGGCACTCGTCATCGGTCTGCTCACCGCGCTGTGGGCCTCGATGAAGGCCTTCCTCGGCGTGCAGGCCGCGTTCGACGACGTGTGGGAGGTCGACATCGACGCCCGCGCCAACACCGCGATCAAACGGCTGCGGGCGTTGATCGGGCTCGTCGCGATCGGTCTTTCCCAGATCGCCACGGTCTTCTTGTCGGGCATCGCCGCCGGCGCCGAGATCCGAGCGATCAGCAAGCTGCTCCTCGTGGCCGGCGCGCTCGCGATCAACATCGACCGTGCTGGCAACGGTGTTCCGTTACCTGACATCGGCGCCGGTCACGTGGAAGATGGTGTGGCCGGGCGCGGTGTTCGCGGGCGTCCTGTTCACGGTGCTGCAGCTGTTCGGAACCGTGGTCGTGTCGCGGATGATCGCCAACGCCAGCGAGGTCTACGGCACGTTCGCGTCGATGCTCGCCCTGATGAGCTGGTTCGGCCTGCACGGTCTGATCAGCCTGTACGGGGCCGAGCTCGAATGCCGCCCTCGAACGCCGCCGCGAGCAACGCCGCGACCTGACGGGATGGCTGGGGGCGGGCTTCGATCGTTCCAATGTCACGACATGAGCGCGACGAGTGCGATGTCTGCGACGCCGGCGAGCGATGCGATCCGTCCGTGGGCGTTCACACCAACACCGTCTCGATCAACGACGACTGCTCCAGCGTGCGGTGCACCGGGCAGCGGTCGGCGATCGCGAGGAGCCGTGCCCGATCGTCGTCGCTGAGCGCTCCGTCGAGGCGGATCGCACGGTGGAAGCGGTCGATTCGTGGAGGCGAACCGCTGTCGGCCCCTGCGCCACCCGCGTCGGTGGCGTGAACCTTGTCGTGGGTGACCTCGACCGTCACCCGATCGAGGGCCATCTCCTTGCGAGTGGCGTAGATCCGCAGCGTCATCGACGTGCACGTCCCGAGCGCCGAGGCGAGGAGGTCGTACGGTGACGGCCCGGCGTCGAACCCGCCCACCGACTCGGGCTCGTCGGCGAGGAACCGGTGCCGCCCGACGACGACGTGATTGAGGAAGCCGCCCTGCGTCGTCTCGGCGACGACGACTTGTGCCGTCGGGGCCGGCGGCGGGAGAGCGCCACTCGCGTCGTCGACGTACCGCGCCGCCCACGTGCCGATGACCTGGGCCGCGAACAAGGCGTGGCGAGCGTCGGTGAGCAGGTGGTCGGCGCCGTCGAGGGCGACGAAGCTCTTCGGGTGGCGCGCCGCCTCGAAGATGCGAGCCGCGTGCTCGATGCCCACCGTGTTGTCGATCGGCGAGTGCAGGATGAGGAGCGCACCATGGAACGAGCCCAGTTGCTCGAGCACCTTCTGCGAGCACACGTCGTCGAGGAACTGCTGGCGGACCGTGAACGTCCGCCCGGCCAGTTCGACCGTCGCTTCGCCACTCCGTTCGATCTCGTCCACGGCGTCGGTGAGGACTCCCGTGACATGCGAGGCCGCAGCAGGCGCTGCGATCGTTGCAATTGCACTGACCTCAGGGATCTGTTGTGCGGCCGCGAGCACGGCAGCCCCGCCGAGGGAGTGGCCGATCAGCAGCTGGGGCGCCTGGTGCTGCTCGCGCAGCCACGCCGCGGCGGCGACGATGTCGTCGACGTTCGAGCTGAAGTTGGTGTTGGCGAACTCGCCATCGCTGGCCCCGAGCCCGGTGAAGTCGAAGCGCAGGACACCGAAGCCCGCCACGGTCAGCTGGGCGGCGATGCACGTCGCGGCGCGTAGATCCTTGCTGCACGTGAAGCAGTGGGCGAACAGGGCAAACCCACGCGGTGGCCCGGCGGGAAGGTCGAGCCGAGCTGCCAGCGACGTGTTCTGGCTTCCGGTGAACTCGATGCGCTCGATGCGTGCAGACACGCCCCGCAGTATCGTCCGTCGCGGCCGTCGGCGCAGCCCGATCGCACCGCGAGTGCGACGATGATGGAACTGTGCTGATCACCCACGTGTTCGTGTACGGGACGCTCCGCCCCGGAGATGTCCGGTGGCCGCTGTTGCAGCCGTTCGTCGTCGGAGACGGCATCGCCGACGAGGTCGTCGGTGACCTGTTCGACACCGGACTCGACTACCCCGCCGCGGTGTTCGGCGGAACCGGTCGCATCGTCGGCGAGACGTTCGAGCTCGTGGCCCACATGCTCGACCACGCACTTGCCGTGCTCGACGAGGAGGAGGACACCGTCGACGGTCTGTACCGGAGGGTCGCGATCCGCACGCGGGGTGGCCGCGACGTATGGGCCTACGAGTACGGCACCGGCCTGGAGCTCTCCCCCATCACGTCGGGCGACTGGTTCGTCCGCTGATCGGCGTCCCTCCGACGCGGCCGGGCGACGTCACATCTCCGACGCCACGGTCAGCACCGCCTCGGCGTGGACGATCACCTCGTCCCGGGTCAACGACGGGCCGAGCTCGATGGTGAACCCCACGCCGCCGGTGTCGACGACCGTGCGCGACCACTGCGATGCAGTCCCGGTGTAAGTGCCGCCGGTGACCTCGACGAGCGGCAGGCCGGTGAGCCCGGCGTACCGGGCCCTGATCTCGCCGTCGCGACCCGACGACGGGCTGATGCGGAACAGGTCTTGGTGGTACCACAGCACGAGATCGGGGTGCACCGCCTCGCCCAGCGCCGTCATCGCCCGGGTCTCGGGTTCACTGGCGGCGGACGGGCCGGCGTACTCCCAGTTCCCGGGTTCGGCGACAGGACCCCAGTTCTGGGCGAAGTTGCGGTTCAGGTCGACGCCGTTGGCATTGTGACGTACCTGATGGAACTGGCCGTCGGGGTTCATCGAGCGCACGAGCCACAGCTCGACTCCGACGGGGACCTCGGCGAGCCGCAGGACGTCGACGATGTCGGCGCCGGCGTCCTCGTCGCCGTGGATGACGCCGACGACGAGCACCTTCGTGCCGCCCGCGGTCCCGCGACGCACGACCGTGATCGGGCGCTCCTCGACCGATCGTCCGATGACGACCTCGGCATCGAACTCGAGCTCGTCGAACCCGTCGAGGTCGTCGAGCTCCTCGAGTCCCTCGACGATCCCGGGCTGGGTCGTGGTCGTGGCACCGTCCGGCGGTTCCGGGCCGGGCGGGATCGTCGTCGGTGCCGCCACCGGCTCGACCGCGAGCGGCGAGAGGGTGACGGCGGTCTCGGGCTCGTTCGCAGCGCAGCTGCTGACCGCCAGCGCGAGCGTGAGTGCTGCAACGGTCGCGACGATCCGGATGCCCACTCCGTCAGGATCGCGCACAGTCCGGCCGTCGAGACGTCACCGGTCGCGACGCGCGTGAGCATCGAGGAGCAGCGCCACGGCCCCCGTGATCCGCCGCGCGGTCGGGAGGTGCAGGTACTCGTTGGGACCGTGTGCATTGCCGTCGGGACCGATGACTCCGGTGACCACGAACTGGGCATCGGGGAAGCGCTCCCCCAGCATCCCCATGAACGGGATCGTGCCACCCTCGCCGAACTTGCGTGACGGCGCGCCGAACGTCGCCGTCGACGCGGCGTCGAGGGCTTCGACCAGCCATGGGGCGAACTCGGGTGCGTTCCAGCCCGGAGCCTGCGCCATATCTGAGAACGTGACCCGCGCGCCGTAGGGCGGGTCGGTGACCAGCGCCGTGCGCATCGCTTCCACGGCAGCAACCGGATCGCAGGTCGGTGGCAGGCGCATCGACAGCTTGAGACTGGTGCGCGGCCGCAGCACGTTGCCCGCCCGGCCCGTGGGCGGGAGGCCGTCGGCACCGACCACGCTGAGCGCCGGACGCCAGGTTCTCGACAAGAGTTGCTGTGCGGCGTCGTCGGTGGTCGGGCCGGCGTCGTCGACGAACGGGTAACGATCGGCGAGCGAGCCGACCGCCTCCGCCGTGGCATACGCCTCGCGCACACGGTCGGCTGGGATCTCGACCTCCAGCGCCGGCAGGAGGATGTCGCCGGTCACCTCGTCCTCGATCCGGGAGAGCAGCGACCGACCGATGCGGAAGCTCGACGGGATCATCCCCGAGACGTCGCCGGAGTGGAGGCCCTCGGTGACGATGTCGACCGACAGCACGCCGCCCGCGAGGCCACGCAGCGACGTCGTGACCCACATCCGGTCGTAGTCGATGCAGCCCGAATCGAGGCACACGACGAGGCTCGGCCGGCCGATGCGCTCGGCGAGGGCGTCGACGTACGCCGGCAGGTCGGGCGATCCGGATTCCTCACTCGCCTCGATCAGGACGACGCAACGGGCCGTCGCCCCACCGGCGGCGTGGATCGCCTCGATGGCAGTGAGGCTGGCAAACGCGGCGTACCCATCGTCGGCGCTGCCACGCCCGTAGAGGCGGTCGCCCTCGAGCACCGGGGTCCAGGGCCCGAGGCCGTCGCGCCACCCCTCCATCTCGGGTTGCTTGTCGAGATGGCCGTAGAGCAACACCGTGTCGTCGGCCGGGCCGCCGCCACTCGCCGGGACCTCGACCACGATGAGCGGCGTCCGGCCGGGGAGTTGGTGGACCTCCAGCGTGAGGCCCGGAATCGGTCGGCTGCGGCACCATCCGGCGATCAGATCGACCGCCCGCTGCATGTGCCCGTTCGCCACCCAGTCGGGATCGAACGTCGGCGAGACGTTGGGGATCGCGACGTAGTCGTGCAGCACCGGGACGATGTCGTCCCAGACGCGGTTGGCGTGATCTACGGCGACATCGATGGCGGCGGTCACACCGCCACGGTACCGACAGATCCGTCTCGTCAGCGGGCGGCGAGCTCGTGGCGGGCGAAGTCGCCGACGTGGCGGAAGCTGGTGATCTTGCCGTCGGCGCCGAACGTCCAGATGTGCACGAAGATGTCCTCCTCGATGCGGCGGCCGGTCGCCAGCACGGTGCCGGCCTCGCGGACGGCGACGATCACGGTGTCGCCGCCTTCGCAGATGGGTCCGGGCTCGAAGACGTCGAACGCCACGCCGGCGCCCAGCGCCTGGAAGAAGCTCAGGACGTGTTCCTTGCCGGTGCCCGGCACGAGCCAGGGCAGGCCGGTGTCGCGCAGACCCTGATCCCATGCGATGTCGTCGGCGAGCTGGTCGAGGATCCAGGCGACGTCACCAGTTCCGAAGGCCTGGTAGACGCCGCTGACGGTGGAAACGTGATCGGCCATGGTGAGTTCTCCTCTGCGTGTGGGTGCGTTGCTGGTTGTTCGCCGGGCGCCGGGCGGTGGATCACACCGCGAGCACGCGAGCCGCGGTGAGCAGCGCGTGAGCGTGGTCGCGATCGCCTTCGATGACCGCCGGCAGCTCGTCGATGTCGATGCGCCGCGCCGCGGTGCGGCAGTAGTCGACGACGTCGGCGACCAGCGTCACCGCCCGTTCGGCGCCCGGCCCGTCGAGATCGAACGTGCCGCCACCATGACCGGTGAGCACGATGCGGGCCGGGCCTTTCACCACCTCCGCCGGGACGAGCAGCGGGAGAGTGCCGACCGAGAACATCGACATCGCCCGCAGATCGCGGGGCGGTGGCGTCTGCATCGGGCGTGCCGTGGCGCGTCTGATGTCATCGGTGTGGGTCCAGACCTCGAACGCCCTGACGACGAGGAGCGTCTCGACCGACACCGGCCAGCCGTGGAAGACGACCTGGTCGGCGAGCGCGTCCGGCCGTGACCGAACGGCCGCGATCGTGTCCGTGGCCTGGGCCTTCCATGCCGCGAACGTGCGCCGGAAGCCGCCCTCGAGCTCGACCGCGATCAGGTCGGCGCCCATCGTGAGGTGATCTTCGACGCCGTCGACGGGGGGCACGTCGAGCCCCACGAGGCTCGCCATGTACCGCTCGACGGCGAGCAGGTGGGCGACCAAGCCGTGCACGGTCCACGCGTACGGAGCCACGCCCATCTGCCAGTCGTCGTCGTCGAGCTCGACGAGGAGCTCGGTCAGCGATGCGACCTGACGTTCGAAGAGCAGCAGCGCCGGGGTGGGATCGAGCGAATCGCGGCCACGCGCCGCCGCCGCACGGAGGACGTTCATGCGCGTCTCGGGCGGAGGAGGTTCGGCGACGACATCGCCGAGCGCAGCGACGGTGTGCTGCAGTGCTCGCGCCACGTGCGCCCGCTCGGGATCGACAGCCAGCACGGCGTCGACGTTGTCACGGTCGACCGGGTCGATGGCGTCGAGCGCCCAGGCGGCAAGCAGATCGTCGACGTCGTCTCGGTTCACGCCCATTCGACGACTCCTTCCGATCCGAGCGCACTGGCCAGGCGGTTGAGGCCGAGACGCAGCCGGGACTTGGCGGTGCCCTCGTGCGCACCTGTCGCAACCGCCACCTCGCGGAACGTCAGTCCTTCGAAGTAGGCGAGCTCGATCGCCCGCCGCTGGTCGTCCGGGAGGCGGGCGACCGCGGCGCGGACCCGCTCGGCCTCGAACATGTTGATCGCCGACTCCTCGAGGTTGGGGACACCGGTGAGCGTCTGGCGACCCGACCGCTCCTCGTTGGTCGCCCGCCGGCCGGTGCGGCGGAGCTGATCGATGGCCCGCCGCCTGGCGAGCACGGCGAGGAACGTGCGCAGGCTGGCCTTGCCCGCGTCGAACCGTTCCGGGTGCTCCCAGAGCTGTACGAACACCTCCTGGCACACGTCGCCGGCGGCGTCGCGGCCGACCAGTCGGGCGGCGATGCCGTGCACGAGCGCGCTGTACTGGTCGAACACCGCGGCCAGCGCCGAGTCGTCGCCGGCGACGATCCGATCGATGACGGCCCGCTCCCAGCGCGCACCCCCGTGGACACCGGCGGCGACGCTAGCCGGTGCGGACCGCCGTGGATCCCGAGCGCGCGTCTCACTGCCGGGAGGTTCGCCGCCGGATCCGATCCGGATCACCGGAACCCAGATTCGCGCGATCGCCCACCAACGCTGATCCAGCGCGTCTCAGACCCAGGCGCTGGCACGCTCGCGGTTGGCATCGTTGCGCATCGGCAGCTCGTTGTGCCACGTCCCGTCGTGGGCCCGGATGGCCGCCGCGACGGCGCCGGCGGTGGGGACGAGGCCGATCTCGCCGACACCCTTGATGCCGTACGGCGCGCCGGGTTGGGGTGACTCCACGAGGACCACCGTCACCGGCGGCATGTCCTTGGGGCGGATGATGTCGAGGCTGCGCAGCGTGGTGTTGAGCGGGCGACCGTCGACGTCGGCCGGGAACCCCTCCGTCAGCGCGTAGCCGAGGCCCATGTGGACGGATCCCTCGACCTGGCCCTCGCACAGCTGCGGGTTGACGGCGCGGCCGACGTCGTGGACGGCGACCACCCGAGCGACGTCGCCCGAGTCGGGGTCGAGCACGACGAGCTGCGCGGCATAGCCGAACGTCGAGTGGATGATCGGATGCTCGAGGCCCTCGCTGAGCGAGTTCGTCCAGTCGACCCGGTACTCGCCCTCGTAGTCGACGCCGACCTTGCACCCGTCGGCGATCGCCGCCTTGCACGCCGCGGCCACCGAGCCGGCGCCCATCAGGGTGCCGCGACTCCCGGTCGTCTGACCGGCGCCGAGCTCGCGGCTGGTGTCGACGATCACGTCGATGCGGGCGGGATCGATGCCGAGCTCCTCGACCGCGACCTGTTGGGCGACGGTGTGGACACCCTGGCCCATCTCGGTCCAGCAGTGGCGGACCTCGACTCGACCGTTGTCGATGAAGCGGACCACTGCCTTGGCGATCTCCTTGAACCCGTTGCCGAGACCGGAGTTCTTGAGGCCCAACCCGAGGCCAACGGGCAGGCCGGCGGCGATGGCGTCGTCGTAGTGCGGCTTGATGGCGTCGAGGCAGAGCCGCGCGCCGAGGCACCCGTCGTCCATGATCTGACCAGGACCCCACACGGCGCCCGGGGTCACGACGTTGCGCGACCGCATCTCCCACCCGCTGATCCCGACCTGCTCGGCGAGCCGGTCGATGACGCCCTCCATCGCGAACTGTGCCTGGTTGGCGCCGAAGCCGCGGAACGCGCCGCAGACCGGGTTGTTGGTCCGCACGGCGACGGCCTCGACGTCGATCGACGGCATCGTGTACGGACCGGACGCGTGCCCGGCCGCTCGCTCCAACACCTTCATGCCGACCGATGCGTACGGCCCGGAATCGCCGAACATCCGCGCTCGAACGGCGGTGAGCTTCCCGTCGGCGTCGCACCCGGCCGTGTACTCCATCCGGATCGGATGGCGCTTGGGGTGCATCAACAGCGATTCTTCGCGCGAGAGCGTGCACTTCACCGGTCGTTGCAACAGCCAGGCCGCGAGTGCGGTGTGGGCCTGGTTCGCCATGTCCTCCTTGCCACCGAACGCGCCGCCGTTCGACACCAGCTCGACCGTCACCCGGTCGCGGTCGACGCCGAGCACCGACGCGATCTGGTTGCGGTCGTCCCAGACCCCCTGCCCGCCCGAGTAGACGTGCAGACGTCCGTCGTCGGTGGGCACCGCGAGCGTCGATTCCGGTTCGAGGAAGGCATGCTCGATGCGTTGGGTCTGGAACGTCTCGTTGACCACGTGCGCCGACTGCTCGAGCGCGGCGTCGACGTCGCCGCGCTTGTAGACCGAGCGCGACAGCACGTTGCCGTCGAGCTGCCACACCGCCGGCTCGTCGCTGTGCATCACCGTCACCGGGTCGGTCATCGGGGGGTGGACCGTGTAGTCGACGCGGACCGCGGCGGCCGCCGCTCTGGCGATCTCGCGGGTGTCGGCGACGACGACCGCGAGCACGTCGCCGAGATACGAGGTGCGGCCGCCGACCGGGATCATCACCGGCCAGTCGGTGTGGATGATGCCGACCCGGAGCTCGCCGGGGATGTCGGCCGCGGTGTACACGGCGTGGACGCCGGCGACGGCGAGCGCGGCCGTGGCGTCGATGGCCACGATGTCGGCACGCGGCGTGATCACTGAACCGCAGCGCGCCGTGCAGGCATCCGTCGGGGTTCAGGTCGTCGATGTACGGGCGCGTGCCGATCGCCAGCTGGCAGCTCTCGTACTTCACGCCCCGAGATCCGACCCCGCCCGGCGTCACCATCACGGGGATGTCGCCGCTGGCCAGCGCCTCGACGGCGTCGAGGATCTTGACGTAGCCGGTGCAGCGGCACAGGTTCCCGCCCAGGTGACGCGATGCCTCCTCGCGAGTGAGCGACGCGCCCTTCTTGTCGATCAGTGACTTGGCACGCATCACGATGCCCGGCGTGCAGAAGCCGCACTGCAGCGCACCGCTGGCGGCGAACGCCGAGGCGTAGCGGTCACGCTCGACGGGGTCGAGACCCTCCAACGTCGTGATCGACGCCCCCTCGGCCTTGTCCATCGGGATCTGGCACGCCACGCGCGCCTTGCCGTCGAGTAGCACCGTGCAACACCCGCACTGGCCGGTCGGCGAGCAACCGTCCTTCGGCGACGTGATCCCCAGCTCGTCACGGAGCGCGCTCAACAGGTGCGGGTGGTCGTCGCGTGCCTTGGCAGGTGAACCGTTGAGGACGAACTCAGCCATCGGACACATCCTTGTCGTCACCGGTTGCGGAGGCACGCGGGAATTGCCAGCCGGCGAACGCATCGATCATCGCGTGCACATCGCCGAGCGGATAGAGGATCGGGCACGTGCAGCCGTTGCGCATGTAGGTGGCCACCGCGTCGCGCGCCTCGTCAGGGGTGCCGGACGCGGTGAGCATCTGCACGATCTCGTCGGGCACCAACTTGGCCGCGGCCTCGACCTGCTCGTGGGTGGCCGGCCACGTCAGTACCTTGCCGACCTCGTCGAGCAGCTCCTGGGGCACCCCCGACGCCTTCATGATGTGCGGCTGCTGGCCGAGGTACTGGGTCACCATGTTGCGCGCCATGTCGAGCGCCGTCGCCCGATCGTCGTGCACCGAGCACACCACGAGCTGCGGCCGATCGATGTCGTCGACGGTGCGTCCGACGCGCTCGGCGCCGACCGCGAGGGCGTCGAGGGCGCGGGCGTTGTAGTCGGGCGAGACGAGGTAGTTGAGCACCACGCCGTCGGCGATCTCGCCGGTGAGCTCCATCATCTTCATGCCGGTCGCCCCGATGTAGATCGGCACGTCCTTCGGCCGTCGTTCCTGGTAGACGTAGTCGAGCTCGATGCCGTCGACGTGCACGTACTCGCCGTGGAACGTGACGTTCTCGTTGGCGAGCAACTGGCGCACCACTGTCACGACCTCGCGCATCACGGTGAGCGGCTTGGCGCGATCGATGCCGACCTTGGCCGCCAGCGGATCCCACCAGGCGCCGAGCCCGCACAGGATCCGACCGGGCGCGAGGTCGTCGAGCGTCGAGAACATCGACGCCAGACGCGCCGGGTTGCGCGACCACACGTCGATGACCCCTGAGCCGATCTTGATCCGTTCCGTCGAGGCGGCGAATGCCGCCATCGGCACGCTCGCCTCGCGCACGAGTCGCGAATCGGCCTGCCACACCGCCTCGAATCCGCGCTCCTCGGCGTACTGCGCGAACGCGATCGCCTCGGTGATGGTGTGGGCGTCCTGGAGGTAGAGCGCGAGCCGGGTCATCACGACTCCAGCCGCGCGAACAGCCGCTGCGCGGCCTCGGCCGCCTTGGCTCGGATCTCGGCCGCATCCACTCGCGTCGGCGCACCATCGGTGTAGACGACGCTGTCGTCGACACGGACCTCGTATGGACCAACTCCAGGTGTGAACGCGAGTCGCCACGGGTCGATCGGCGCGTAGTCCCACAGCACCCGATCGCAGAGCGCTTCGGGGAACAGCGCGTGGTTGGTCGCCAGCCATGACCACGCTGTTTCGGGCGAGGCTTCGACATCGTGCTCGCGATGGCGGACGTAGGCCAGGCGGAACTCGTCGAGCATGTCGGCACCGATGCCGTCGGTGCCGAGGGCGACCGGATTCGCGAAGCGCGCCGGGACGCGCGTACCCCACGGCGTTGTTCATGTTCGAGCGCGGGTTGTGAACGATCGTGCCCGCCAGTCCGTGATCGTCGGCGAGGTGCACGCCGTGCACGACGAGCCAGTCCTCGCGGCTCAGGTCGCGGAGGCGGTCGGCCGCGTCGCCGTCGTCGGGCCCCTCGGCGACGTGGATGTGCACTCCGACGCCGTGCTTGGTGGCGAGCTCGGCGGCGGCCGCCAACGTGTCGTCGGTGCACGTGAACGCGGCATGGACACCAACCATCCCCCGCCCGCCGGCGGCGAGGTAGCGGTCGTTCTCGTCGAGGCCGCGCCGGGCGCCGTCGGGCCCATGGCGGTCGGTGACGCCGTACGCCGTGCTCACCCGCACGCCGACTTCAGCGCACGCGTCGGCGATGACCGACAGCGAGCCTTCGATCGCGTTCGGCGACTCGTGATGGTCGACGATCGCCGTGCAGCCGCGTTCGAGCGCCTCGAGCGCGCCGAGCTTGGCCGACCACTCGATCAAGTCGAGGTCGAGGGCGCGGTCGAGCCGCCACCAGACGAGCTCGAGGATCTCGCGGAACCCGGTCGGCACGCGAGGCGGTGCCGGCATGCCGCGCGCCAGCGCCGAGTAGAGGTGGTGGTGGGCGCAGACCATGCCGGCGGTCTCGTTGGGCGCGAGCGCGATCATGGGGGTGCCATGGCTCCCTTGCGCTCGACGATCAGGCCGTACGCCTCAGGACGCCGGTAGCGGGCGAAATCGAACAGCGTCTCTTTGTAATTGGCGCACCAGTCGAGGTCGCAGTTCGCCACGATCAGCTCGTCGCCGGTGGTCACCGCCTGGGCCACGATCTGTCCGGAGGGAGCGATGATCGCCGACTGGGCCAACGACTCGACGCCCTCCTCGGTGCCGCCCTTGGCCACGCCGACGACCCACGTACCGTTCTGGTAGGCGCCGGCCTGCATCACGAGATGGTTGTGGAAGCCCTGCAACGCGTTCTGGCCGGGATCGGGCGCGTAGTGGATCGGCGTGTTGTATCCGATCATGATCAGCTCGACGCCCTGCAGCCCCATCACGCGGTACGTCTCGGGCCACCGGCGGTCGTTGCACAGCGCCATCCCCATCACACCGTTGAACGCCCGCCACACACCGAAGCCGTCGGGCGACTCCTCGAAGTAGCGCCGCTCGAGGTGCTGGAACGGTCGCCACGGCTCGTGGTCCTCGTGGCCCGGAATGTGCACCTTGCGGTAGTGGGCCATCATCGACCCGTCGCGCTCGACGAGCACGTAGGTGTTGTAGCGGTGACCGTCCGACGTCAGCTCGGCGTAGCCGAGGCAGAACCCGATTCCCAACCGGGCGGCCTCGTCGAACAGCGGCTTGGTGTGGGGGCCCGGCATCTCGGTCTCGTAGAACGAGTCGAGCTCCTCACGGTCGTCGTCGAGATACCAGCGCGGGAAGAACGTCGTGAGCGCCAGCTCGGGATAGACGACGAGCTCGCACCCGTCGTCGGCCGCCCGATGGAGCAACGCCAACAGCCGCTCGACGACCTCGTCGCGCGTGTCGGCACGACCGATCGGGCCGAGCTGGGCAGCGCCCACGCGCAGCACGCGGGTCACGCGAACTCCTGATCGGTCAGCTCGAGCATCACCTGCAGCAACACGTTCGCCCCGGCCTCGAGATCGGCGGCGTCGGTGTGCTCCGCCGGGTTGTGACTGAGCCCTTTGACGCTCGGAACGAACACCATGCCGGTCGGGCACACCCGCGCCAGCATCTGCGCGTCGTGACCGGCGCCGGACGGCATCCGTTTCGTCGCGTGTCCGTGGTCGAGCGCCGTCTTCTCGACGAGCGACACGACGCGGTCGTCGAAGTCGACCGGCTCGAATCGTGCGATCCGGCGCGCCTCGACCGTGACTCCCTCGGCTGCCGCGACCTCGTCGACGAATGCTGCCAGCCGTCGCTCGGCTTCCTCCAACAGCGCCTCGTCGGTGTTGCGCAGATCGACGGTCAGCGTGGCCGACCCGGCGACGACGTTGATGAGATCGGGCCGGAGATCGAGCTTGCCGACGGTGCCGACCTGCCCGTGACCGAGCTCGCCCGCCAGCTCGCGGACGAACGTGACGATGCGGGCCGCGACGTACCCGGCGTCGTGGCGCATCGAGATGGGCGTCGTGCCGGCATGGTTCGACTGGCCGGTGATCGTGAGCTCGGTCCACGAGATCCCCTGGACACCCGTCACGGCTCCGATGAGGTACCGCTCGGCCTCGAGCACCGGTCCCTGCTCGATGTGGAGCTCGACGAACGCGTGTGGTGCCGGGCCGGGGCACGGGCTCGGGCCGAGGTAGCCGATGCGTGCCAACTCCTCGCCGACGATCGCACCGTCGATCCCGCGGATGTCGTGGGCCTCTTCGAGCGGGAGTCCCCCGACGTACACGAGGCTGCCCATCATGTCGGGCGCGAAGCGAGCGCCCTCTTCGTCGGTGAAGAACCCGACGGCGAGTGGGCGGGCGAGCTCGAGACCGGCGGTCTGGACCGTCTCGATCACCTCCAAGCCGGCGAGCACGCCGAGGTTGCCGTCGTAGCGGCCACCCGTGGCCACGGTGTCGATGTGCGAGCCGGTCATCACCGGCGCCCGATCGGTCGGGTGCGGCATCCGCCCGACCACGTTGCCGATCGCATCGATCGTGATCTCGAGCCCCAGATCGCGCATCCAGGTGACCACGAGATCGCGCCCTGCCCGGTCGTCGTCGGTCAGCGCCAGCCGGCAACACCCCTGCGTATCGGGGATCGCACCGATGCGCGCCAGCTCGTCGAGACGGTCGATCAGGCGCCCACCGTCGACGCGCAGCGACGACCGATCCGACATGAACCCACGGTACCAACGTTGTACAAACTGTCAAACGAGCTGCCCAAGCGGATCGTCCAGCTCCGTTCTGAGCTGCTGTCCCTTGCGAGTGCCGAAAATTGCCGCAGCCCAGAAGGCCGGGGGGACCTGCTCAGAGGACCGCAGGTCGACTCTCGCGGGCGAGGACGCGCAGGCGGCTCATGAACTCGTCGCGCTCGATGTAGCAGCTCTGGAGGTGTCGTTCACCTCCGCTGCGGAAGCCGGTCCGACCGTGGAGGACGCGACGGTTGTCGACCATGTAGAGGTCGCCGGCGCCGAGACGAACCGTCACCCGGTAGCGATCGCTCTCGCGCATCCGACCGAAGGTCGTGTACGCCTCGTAGTACGCCTCCATCTGGTCGCCCGGCAACAGGAACGGCTGAGCCGAGTGGTTCGAGTACCGGACCGCGCGCACCTCGCCCGCGGTGTCGAGCTCGATCACCGTGGCGTCGTGCTCGTGCTCGTTGTCGTCGTCGCGGAAGTGGAAGTGCACAGGGACCGTGGTCAGCAGCTCGAACAGGTCGGGGCGTTCCGCTCGCAGGTCGGCTGCGACCTTGAAGCCGTCGACGAGTGTGGTCTCGCCACCCTCGGCGTCGGCGAGCAGGAAGTGCTGCAACTGGATGGTCGGCGCCGGGTCCCGGTACGCCTCGTCGGTGTGGGTGACGAGCGGGAGGTTGGTATAGGCGACGGAGTTCGCGGCGGCCACCGCCCGAACGTCGAACACCGTGCCCCACCCAGTCGTGCGCACCTCGCCGAAGTGCCCGGCGACATAGGCGACCGAGCCCGGCACGGTGAGCACGTCGTACAGGATCGCGACACCGCGGTCTCGGAACCCGGTCATCCACGCCAGCTTCGCGGCGTCATCGGCGAGCACGGACGCCATGTCGGCCATCGGCAGGTCGTTCACGTCCGAGGCCTCCCACAGCAGCGGCCGCAGGCGTTCCCGACGTACGCCGTTGGAGTAGTCGTGACGTTGGAGCCAGTCGAGCGGGTACACACTCACGTGCTCGACCTTGGCGTCGTCGACACCGATGCGCGCCCACCGGACGAGCAGGTCGCCGGCCGGGCTGATCTCGACAGCCGCCGGCGTCGCCTCGGCGATCTCCGACGTCTCGACCACACGATGTCCGGTCGTGGCATGACGGCAGTGTGGGCAGTTGTCCCGCAGCCAGACGTGGTGGAACACGCTCGTCGTGCCGTCGTCCCAGACGAGGCGAACCGCGCCATTGACGGATTCGGCGGTGCGCAGTCGGGGGGACATCGTGCAGCGGCTAGTCGCGGTAGTCGGGCGACTCGTCGTCGAGGATCTCCTTCAGCGCGGCGAAGTGCAGCGCTGCGGCGTCCGGGTATTCGAGCCACTGCCGGCACGTCACCGCCGCGATCTCGTCGGGGATCAGATCGAGCTGGCGGCCGGTCGACAGCGCCAGCACCTGCAACCGCGCCGCCCGCTCGAGGTGGTACAGCTCGTCGAAGGCATCGGCGACCGTCGGTCCGACGACGATCACCCCGTGGTTGCCGAGGAACAGCACGCTGTGTTCGGTACCGAGCAGCTTGGCCACCCGCTCGCCCTCGGCGTCGTCGAGCGCCATCCCTCCGAAATGACGATCGTAGGCGATCCGATTGTGGAACCGGCACGCCGTCTGGTCGAGCATGAGCAGCTCGAAGTCGCGCAGGCAGGCGAGCGCCGTGGCGTATGGCATGTGGGTGTGCAGCACGCAGCGCGCCTGCGGCACGTTCCGGTGCAGATGCGAATGGAGGTACCACGCCGTCGGATCGGCGTCACCGTCGGCATGATCGGCATCGAGCAGGAGCAGCTCGCTCGCCCGAACGCGCGAGAAGTGGCGGCCGCGCGGATTGAGCAGGAACTGCCGGCCGTCGTCGGAGACGGCGACGCTGAAGTGGTTGGCAACGCCCTCGTGGAGATCGAGCCGGGCCGCCCAACGGAACGCGGCCGCCAGATCACCGCGCAACAGCTCGAGCTGCAACGACGCGACTGGCGACGACTCGTGACCGCCTGCTCCCACATCCATCTGCGAACACCTCCGCCGCCACGGTACCGAACAGACCAGGCCCGCGACAGTAGGAAGCGGTTAGCGTCCCGCCGCGTGGCGACCGCCCGTCGGGACGTGCGACGCGGGATCGCGTGGGCGGCGTTGAGCGCCACCGCCTACTCCGCCTCGGCGGTGCTCGGCAAGCATCTCCTCGACGACTTGCGGGCCAACGAGTTGCTGTTCTGGCGGTTCTCGATCGCGATCCCCGTGTGCTGGTTCCTACTCGCCGTCAGGGCACGGCATGGCGGTCCGAACCCGTTGGCGGTCGCACGCCGGCCGCTGATCGCCGTCGGCTGCCTGTTCTGTTACATGTCGTGGATCGGGTTCGTGGCGCTCGATCACCTCGACACGTCGCTGTACATCGTCCTGGTATACGTGTACCCGGCCTTCGTCGCCGCCGCCGCACCGCTGTTCGGGCAGCGGATCCCACTCGCGACGTGGCTGGCGATCGGCGTCACGATCGTCGGGATCGCGCTCACCGTGCCCGACGTCTTCGAAGGGGCCGGTCGGGGCGACGCATTCGGTGTCGTACTGACACTGGTGCAAGCGGTCGCGTTGGCGACGTACACGATCGTCAGCAGTCGCGTCGTGACGTTTCATGCCGACGGACTGGTGACGATGGGCTGGAGCCTGATCGGGTCGTGGTTCGGCATGGCCGTGCTGTCGGTCGCCATCGGGTTGCAGCTGCCGAGCGACGGGCGCGTCGTGCTCGAGCTCGTCGGCTTTGCGATCGTGCCGACCATCGTGTCGGGCGCGTGCTTCTACCAAGCCCTGCGGTTCCTCGCGCCGACGTGTGTGGCGACGATCGCGACGCTCGAACCGGTGCTCACGATCTTGTGGGCGGTGCTCCTCCTCGGCGAGGTGCTACGCCCCATCCAGGTCGCCGGCGGGGTGCTCGTGCTCGTCGGCGTGATCTGGGCGCAACGCTCGGCAGGTCAGGTGGTCGCCGTGGCGCGCCGGCGTAGCACACGCAAGCGTGAGAAGACGTCGTCGTGGTCGATATAGCACCCACGTAGATGGCGGGAGCCGCTCACGGGGTCGAACGCATCGCGGCCGTGGAGCACCACCCGGTTGTCGAACCCGACCACGTCGCCGACGCGGAACGGGTACCGGACCTGGAACCGCGGGTCGTGGGCGATCTCCGAGAAGCGGCGCAGCGCGACGTAGGCGCGCGGTACGTCGAAGTCCGCCATGTCGGGGAAGGCGCGCACCGGATAGAAGGCCCGCAACGTCAGGGGTTGACCCGGCCCGCCGAGATCGATGATCGGACCCGACCAGCGGTGGTCGTCGTCGACGGAGCGGTTGAAGAACACCCACCGCAACGTCGTGAGCGCCTCGTACTCGTCGGGATGGTTCGCCGCCAGCTCGGCGGCGACCGCCAACCCGTCGGTCATCCGCGACCATCCACCTTCGCACGAGTTCTCGACGCAATGGAGGAACTGGAACCCGGGCGGGGTCTCCCGCGTCGGAAGGTCGGTGTGTTGACCGAGGTTGAGTCCGGTGTACGCGGTGCTGTCGGGGTCGATCTTCGCCCGCACGCTCCACACGGGTCCGAAGTTCGAGTCGCGTATCGGCCCGATGCGCGCCGCCAACTCGGCGAGGAAGTCCTCGTCGGCGGGTGTGTCTCGGAGCCGTGCCAATCCGAACCGGACGAGCAGGGTGAGCCATTCCGTCAGCACGCCGGGATCGTCGAGGACACGCGAGCCGTCGACCGTCGGTGGCTCGCTCAGGTCGCTCGCCGTCCAGGTTTGACGGGCCGGCAGATACGAACCCGGCCGATGCGCTCCGTCGGCGACGTGGCGCAGCCAACCGGGGTGAACACGTGTGAGCAGCCCGCCCTCCCACCGCAGTTCGAGCTCACCGTCGGGGCCGACGTCGGCCTCCACGAGCGCGTCGGGCGACGGCAGGTCCGCCGGATCGATCATCCCCTCGCGGCTCTTCGGCTCGATGCCGAGCCCATGAGCGTTCTCGGCAAGCCACAGCGAGTAACAATCGAGCGTCGCTCCGTCGGCCCATCCGACGATCACGGAGGAATCGACCAACCGGGCGGAGACGAGCGGCGACCACTCGTAGTCGTAGAAGTCGGGGGTCAGGGGCACGCCCGCCGGCTCGTTCGATGTCGTCATGCAGAGCGCACATTAGGGGTTGATGCCGCGATCGCCCGCGCCGTGCTCGGCGCGCCGCAGCTCGCGGTGCTCGACGAACCGACCGGTCACCAGGACGAGGTCAGAGCCGCACTCGTCGTCGACGTGTTCCGCGCGGCGAGGACCCGCGGGACCTGCGTGCTCGTTGCCACGCACGACCCCGACTTCGTCGCCGCCGCCGACGAAGTGGTCACGCTCCGATCGCTACTGGCGGCTGCCGGGACGCCGGTCGGCGTTCCCGGCTGACGAACGTCGGTCGCGGTCGATGCACGTCACGGGGCATACGGTTCAAGCACCGCCAGCCAACGTGCTGCGAAGGGGGTCTCCATGAGCACGACTGCGACGACGCCGACGGCGCAGGACACGGCGCCGAGTTCGGCATCGGCTGAGCCGTTCCGGTTCTACGACAACCGCGAGAAGTACCTGCTGTTCGTCACCACGACGAGCGAGAAGGCCGAGGTCGCGACGCGCATCGGACGCGAGCTCACCCAGCTCAAGCCCACTCCCCCTGCGGTGCGTGTGTTCGACGCGGGGACCGGCAACGGCGTCGTGCTCAGCCACGTGCTCCGCGACCTCCATCGCCGCCTTCCGACAGTGCCCTTCGTGGTGGTCGGCAAGGAGATCAGCATGGAGGACACCCGCCTCACGTTGGCCGGGCTCCCCGACCGTCTCGCCGAGCACCCCGACACGGTCGTGGTGCTCACCAACATGTTCTACGCCGAGGCGCCGAGCCTGTACCCGCGTTCGCCGGCGAATCAGGCCAAGGTGCAGTGGTGGGACGTGCCGCTCGAGGGCAACTACGCCTTCGACTACCACCAGCAGATCTCGGGCCTCGAGCACATCCTCGAGACCGGATGGCAGACCACGAGCTCGAAGAGCGGCAACCCGGTGTACGCCACACCGTCGGTGCTCGTGCTGTACCGCGCCGACCGTGCGTTCGCGCTGCACGACATCATCCCGCGCAACATCGGCGCGCCGCAGGACTTCGACTACGACCTCGTGCTCGCCGCTCAGCCGTACCGCTCGCGGACGGACGCCGAGCCGAAGGTGCGCACCGTGCTCGCGCCGCTCGCCCGTGCGCTGGCCCCGAACGGGCGCCTCGTCGTGGTGCAGTCGACCGGTCACGACCCGGGGATGGAGATCGTGCGGCGCATCTGGCCCGACGACGAGCCGTTCGCGACACCGCGCAACCTCCTCATCCAAGAGCTCGACCGCCAACTCAACGGCGGTGACGGCCAGCCGGCGTACTCGTTCGACGGGATGAGCGACGCCCTGGCGCTGTTCACGTACCACCTCCACGCGATGCCGAGCGAGGTCACCAACCGGCTGAGCACATCGACCGCGCTGGCGGCGTGGAACGCCGCGGTGTACGTCGCCCAGATCGAGGACGAGCGGGTCACCGAGGTGATGCAGCACGGCGACTACCTGCAGGCGACGAAGGATGTCGTGCTCCGTCACGGCGGCCTGTGGTTCCAGGACGAGTCGTTCGTCGTCGTCCGCAACCCCGCGACCTGAACCCGTCCCCCCAACCCCCAACCCCCAACCCCCGCTGTTTGTGTCACCGACATCGGCGAAGATCGCCGGTAGCGGTGACACAAACACGGGGGTGGAGGGCTGTTACTGGTCGGGCTCGACCGGGTTCTCGCCGGACACGATGCGGTCGAAGCGGACCTGCATGTTGGGGATGCTGGCCGGGTGGGTGATCACGTAGAACCGGTTCGTGCGGATCGCGTCGCAGACCTGTTCGGCGACCTCGTCGGGCTCCATCGCGGAGACGAGCTGCTGCTTGCGGCGGCCCTTGTACTCCGCGATCTGCGCCATCTGCTCGGTGGTCAGCTCGTAAGCGAGCCGCTCCGGCAGGTTGCGTGACGCGGTCGAGATGTTCGTGCGCACCCAACTCGGGCACAGCACCGAAACGCCGACGTGCGACCCCTCGGCGTCGAGCTCGAACTTGAGCGTCTCGCTGAGCGCGAGCACGGCCGCCTTGGACGCGTTGTAGGGCGCCATGTTGGGCAGGTGGTACACCGCCGACACCGACGCGGTGTTGACGATGTGGCCTTCGTCCTGAAGTCGCAGGTGTGGCAGGAACGCGTGCAGCCCATGGATGACGCCCCACAGGTTGACGCCGAGCACCCACTCGAAGTCGCGCAGCGGCAACTCGCGGAACGGCAGCCCGCGGCTGCCGACACCGGCGTTGTTGCACAGCACGTGCACCGCGCCGAAGCGATCGAGCGTCCGCGCCGCGAGCGACTCGACCTCCTGGAACACCGACGTGTCGGTCGGCGCGGCGATCACCTCGGCACCCGTCGCGGCCAACTCGTCGACGGCCGACTGGAGGGCGTTGCGCTCGACGTCGGCCATGACGACCCGCATCCCCTCGGCGGCGAAGCGCTGCGCCATCCCGAGCCCGATTCCCGACGCGGCACCGGTGACGACGGCAACCTTTCCGTCGAGGTCGTGCATCAGCTCATTCGCGCAGCAGGTAGGCCGAGTGCAGCAGGTCGGGGTTGTCGGACAGCTCTTGCGCCGTCCCCGAGTACCGGATGCGGGCGCTCTCCATCACGTAGGCCGTCGTGGCGAGCCCGAGCGCGACGTGGGCGAACTGCTCGATCAGCAGCACCCCGACACCAGCGGCGGCGATGCTCTCGATCGTGGGGATGAGGCGTTTGACCACGATCGGTGCGAGTCCCAGCGACATCTCGTCGACGAGAAGGACCTTGGGGTGCGACACCAGTCCTTGGGCGAGCACCAGCATCTGCTGTTGTCCACCGGAGAGCGTGCTTCCGAGCTGGTTGTAGCGCATCTCGAGCTCGGGAAACAGCGAGATCGCGTAGTCGATGCCAGCTTGGCTGTCACTCTTCGACAGCGCGTACGTCGACACCATCAAGTTGTCGGCCACCGACAGGTCGGGCAGGAGCTTGCGACCCTCTGGCACCACCGAGATACCGGCCGCGCGCACCTTGTCGGGGCGGCGGTGTGTGACGTCGACACCGTCGATCGACACGGTCCCGCTGGTGGTGCGCAGCAGCCCGGCGACTCCGAGCGCGAGGCTCGACTTGCCGGCGCCGTTCGGGCCGAGGATCGCAGTCACTTCGCCGAGCGGTGCCGTGATCGAGACCTCGCGAACGACCGTATGCCCGCCGCGGGCCACCGAGACCTGATCGATCACGAGACCGGTCACTCGAGATCCTCCTGGCCCAGGTACGCCTTCAGCACCTCGGGATCGCGGAGCACAGCGTCGGTCGGACCCGACGACAGCAGCCGTCCGAAGTCGAGCACGGCGGTCCACTCACAGCACGCCCTCACGAGGCTCATGTCGTGCTCGACGAGCACGACCATCGCCCCCACCTGACCGTGGATCGCGCTGATGACGGCGCCGAGGTGTTCGGTCTCGGCCTCCGGGAGCCCGGCGCCCGGCTCGTCGAGCAGCACTGCTCTGGGCGCGCCGACGACCGCCCGCGCCACCTCGACGAGCCGGCGTTGCCGCGGCGACAAGGCACCGACCTTGGCGAACGCCACGTCACCGAGCCCGACGAACGCGATCGCATCGAGCACCGCCGAGCGGCGCTCGGCGCGCGCGTTTGTGGTGTGCTCGTGCACGGTGAGCACGTTGTCGTACACCGTCAGGGCCTCGATCGCCTGCTCGGTCTGGAACGTTCGCCGGACACCCCACCGTGCACGTTCGTAGTCCGACATCGCGAGCACGTCGGCGCCGAACGCGGTCACGCGCCCCGCGGCGGGGCGCACGAAGCCGGAGAGCACGTTGAGAAACGTCGTCTTGCCGGCACCGTTCGGACCGATGAGGCCGCACGTTCCGCTGGGGAAGGCGACGCTCATCTGATCGATCGACAAGACGCCGCCGAATCGGACCGTCAGATCCTCGACCTCGATCACCGTGGACTCACTCCTTGATCCCTGCCTTGTCGAGCTGCCAGCTCGTGATCAACAAGTTGGCGAGCAGACCGACCCCGAAGAGGATCAAGCTCCAGTTGGACGAGAACCCCCACTTCTGGAGGATCTCAGGGAGGACTGCGGCGAGGAGCCCGGCCACGAGGCCGCCCCAGAGCGTTGCTACACCACCCATCACGACGACGGCCATCAAGATGATGTTCTGCTCGACCGTGAACGTGAACGTCGATGGTGAACCGACATGGCCCGCCAGCAGCGCACCGGCGCAGCCGGTCATGAACGACGCGAGGGCCCAGGCCCACAGCTTGTACGTCACGGTGTTGACGCCGGACGCCAGAGCTGCCGCCTCACTCTGGCGGATCGACGCCCAGGCCCGGCCGGGTTTGCTGACTAGGTGGGCGGCGGCGAGCACGAACAGGATCACCGTCGTCACGAGGACGTAGCGGTAGTAGCCGTAGTCGGTCAGAGCAACGTCGGGCCGGCGCATCTGGCGGCTGTTGGCGACCTCGAGCACGACGCCCCTGAAACCAGGCCCACCGCTCGGGAACTGGGTGTTGGCGAGGATGATCAGGAAGGCGGCGGCCGCCATCAGCGTGACCAACGCCAGATACAGCCCGTGCAGTCGCAGCGCGGGCAGGCCGAGCAGCGTCCCGATCACCGCCGTGATCACCCCCGCCACGAGGATCAGCACCGGATACGGCCAGTCGGTCGCGAAGCCGAGCCGCATCGTGACCCAGGTGCCGACACCGTAGAGCGCGACCTGGCCGAGAGCGACGAGACCGACCCGCCCGTACAACATGCCGGTGGCTCCGGCGACAATCGCCAGCACCGCCGCGCTCGTGAAGTTCTTCACCCAGAACGTCGACGTCAGTGCGGGCAGCACGAACATCGCCACCACGAGGATCACGACGGCGATGGCCGCCTGGATCACGGCCCGCCGGCCGAACCGCGGGGGGACGACGATCGCCGAGGCGTCCGATGGTGAGGCCTCGATGGTGGTCATCGCGTCTCCCGACCGGAGATGATGACGGTTCGTCTCCGTGCAAACCACAGCACGGCGATGATCGCGAACACGTACGGGGTCGTCTTGCGGTACTCAGAGGGCCAGTCCCAGTTCGATGCGTTCAACTCGGCCTCGACGATGCCGATCACGAACGCCGCGAAGAACCCAACCCACAGCCGCGTCATCTGGGCGATGAGCACCGGAGCGAGCGCCGGGATCACGAAGAACGTCATCGTGCCCATGTCGAGCGAACCGAAGAGGTCCTGGAGGAGCAGCCCGACGATGCCGCACAGCACGCCAGAGCCGAGCCAGGCAAACGTTTCGACGCGACGGACCGGGACGCCGAGCAACGAGGCGATCTCACGATCGTTGGCGATGGCGCGCATCGCCGTGCCGGTCTTCGTCTCACGCAGGAACACCGTCACGCCGCTGACCACGAGCAGGGCGAACACGATGGCGATGATCTGTGTCCACGTGACGCGGGAATCGAAGATCTCGATCCGTCGTGTGCCGGTCGGGAGCCGGAACACGCGGGCATCCTGGCTACGCCACAGGTTGAACATCAGCCCCAGCAAGATCAGCGCGAAGCCCAGCGTGCCGAGCATCTTGCCGAGCGGATCGCGGTTGGCGAAGCGTGGTGCGAGCACCACGCCGTAGAACAGCGTGAGCGCTGTCGCCACGACGACACACGCGACATACGCGAGCCAGTCGGGGCACCAATCCGTCTTCTCGATGAGGTGCCACGTGACGTTGGCTCCCATCGCACCGATCGCACCGAAGGCGAAGTTGAGCACGCCGGTTGTCCGGTACAGGACCAGCAGCCCTGTACCGGACATGGCGTACACCGCTCCGAACGCCATTCCCGAAATGAGGAACGGGAACAGCTGTGATGTGTCGAACATCAGCGTTTCGTCGCGGTAGTCGTCATCAGTCGGTCGAAACTGGACGGAGACGTTGTCAGTCGGCGAACGCCCCGAGCCCGAGCTCCTCCTCGGCGGCCCGCGTCTGGATCAGCGGGTCGTCGAGAGCAGCGATCTCGAAGCAGTCCTCGAACGGCACCATCTTGCCGAGCCCCGAATCGGGCACCACCGTGATGTCCCAGTTGTTGGGAATGTGCAACGGCAGGTCTCCGTAGTACCACGGCTTGCAGAAGATGTCGGACTCGAACTTGGTGATCCCGACGATCGCGGCGTTGACGGCTTCGGGCGTGTAATCGGCGCCCTCACCCATCGACAGCAACGCCGACACGAAGATCCGGCCGGTGAGGAAGCCCATCTGTCCGAAGCTGCTGACCGGTGAGTCCGGCGCGTAATCGGCCGATACCTGCTGGTAGAGCCGCGTGTCGGGGCCATCGAAGTCGGTCGGCTGGAACTCGGCGTTGATCAGCAACTTGCCGTCCCAGTCCGAACCGACAGCGGCCGCGACCGAGCTGTCGTTGGCGGGCGTCGCGCTCCCCCAGATGACATCGTCGATGACGCCCTGGTTCTCGGCGGCCACCATCAGCTTGATCATCTCCGGCGGCGTGAACGTCAACGTCACACCACCGCCATCGCCGGCCTTGCTGACGATGTCGAGGATCGCCGTGTCGGCGTCGGTGATCGGGAGCTCGAGCAACACCGACTCGTATTCGAGTCCCTCTTCGGCGGCGAGCGCCTCGACGCCCGTGTTGTTGTACTCCGACCCAGGGGCGATGCCGGTGACGGCGACCATCTTGCCGGTGGCCCCGGCCCGGAGCACCGCCTGGGCGGCGCCGAGGGCGCTGTAGTGCGGACCCATGTTGACGGCAGCCATGTTCGGCAGGCCGAAGCACTCGGCCGGGACGCCGGCGATGATGGCGTAGAAGCCCTGCTCCTCGTAGTACGGCCCGTTCACCGGGCAGTCGAGGATGCTCGTGCTGGAGACCATGGCGACGACGCCGTCGCTCTCGATCAGCTTGGAAGCCGCGGCCGACGCCTTCTGTGGATCGAGCTCGTCGTTCTCGACGATCAGCTCGACGGGACGGCCGTAGATGCCACCGTTGGCGTTGACGCAATCGAAGTAGGCCGACGCCAGGTCGCTGATGTCGGTGAAGTCGATGC
Organism: Ilumatobacteraceae bacterium; assembly: GCA_963776935.1. Lineage (GTDB taxonomy): Bacteria > Actinomycetota > Acidimicrobiia > Acidimicrobiales > Ilumatobacteraceae > JALOLG01. The sequence goes on from CAVZOP010000014.1 coordinate 77,951, forward strand.
CGGGGATGGACGTCATGACGGCGCCTGCCTTGATCGGCTCACCGGACGCCTCTTCACCGCTGCCGAGTCCACAGATGCTCTCGCCGTCGGCGTTGCGCTGGAGGGCGACATCGCCGTCGCCAGCGGGGGCCTCGGTGGCGTCGGTCGGTGCCTCGGTGTCGGCAGGCGCATCCGTTGCCGCGGGTGCTTCCGTGTCGGCCGGCGGTGCTTCCGTGTCGGCCGGCGGTGCCTCGGTCTCCTCGGATGGCGCCTCGGTCTCCGGAGCGGCGTCATCGTCATCGCCTCCGCAGGCGGTGACGAGCAGTGCTGCAGCAGCACCGAGCGCCATCAATCGGCGAAACTTCATGTGGTCCCCCTTGTGTCGGTCCGTCATTCGTTGAAGTGAAGATCGGAACCTGCGGTGACGCCCGTACGACGTCACATTGCGGCACCTTACGCGTCCGAACGCGTTCCCCACTGTGTTGTGCGTTTGTTCCTTTCGCCGCTCGATCGTCCCCCGGTCGAGCGTTGGCGCAAGCTAGTTCGACCGGCGATCCTTGAGCAAACAATCGTTCCTGCGTTGCGAACACCGGGGGGTGCCGGGCGGCGTCGGATCGACCACCATGGCGACGAACCCGCCGCCGCCACTCGAAAGCGAATGGACGACCGATGAAGACCAGTACCGACCGCATCCTCACGACCCACGTCGGCAGCCTTGCCAGGCCCACCGAGCTGCTCGACACGATGAAGGAGAAGGAGAACGGACGCGCCTACGACCCCGCCGTGTTCGATCACCAGGTCACCGACGCCGTGGCCGATCGGGTGCGGCGCCAGGTCGAGTGCGGCATCGACATCGTCGCCGACGGCGAGATGAGCAAGGTCAGCTTCATCGGCTACGTGAAAGACCGCCTCGGCGGCTTCGAGGTCGACATGGGTCCGTCGAAGATGGCGCCGTCATGGCAGGCCGAGTTCGACCAGTTCCCGGAGTACTACACGGAGTACTTCAAGAAGTACTCGTCAGCGGTCGCACCACTGCGCCGGATCATCTGCAAGAGCCCGATCACCTATGTCGGTCACGAGTTGCTGCAGAAGGACATCGCCAACCTCAAAGCGGCCGTCGAGGGCCTCGACGTCACCGAGGTGTTCATGCCGTCGTCGGGGCCGAGCGGGTTCGGTCGCAACGCGTATTACGACACCCACGAGGAATACCTCGGCGCCGTCGCCGAGGCGATGCGCGAGGAATACCTGGGCATCGTCGACGCCGGATTCCTGTTGCAGGTGGACGACCCGTGGCTGATCGACACCCTGTCGGACCCGGCGCGCACTGCCGACGAGCGTGACCAGGCCGCCAACGCCCACGTCGACGCCGTCAACCATGCGTTGCGCGACATCCCGAGCGACCGGGTTCGCCACCACACCTGCTACGGCCTCAACCACGGTCCGCGGCTCACCGACATCGCGCTGCGTGACGCCGTGCCGTACATGCTGCGGATCAACGCCGGGGCGTACTCGTTCGAGGTCGCCAACCCGCGCCACATGCACGAGTACCGGATCTGGGAGGACGTCAAGCTGCCCGACGACAAGGTCCTCATCCCGGGCCTCATCGGTCACGCCAACAACTACGTCGAGCACCCCGAGCTGATCGCCGAGTACATCGTGCGGTACGCCGACCTGGTCGGCCGCGAGCGGGTCATCGCCGGCGCCGACTGCGGGTTCTCGTCACGCGCGTCGTACGCGCCCGAGGTGCACCCCACCGTCGTGTGGCCGAAGTTCACCGCCCTGGCACAAGGCGCAGAACTCGCGTCCCAACAGCTCTGGAAGTAGCGCCCACCATCGATTTGTGTCACCGACATCGGCGAGGGTCGCCGCATCCTGTGACACAAACCGGGTGTTTGGGGGCTACTCGAGACTGCGGCCGTCGAGGTAGACGATGCCGTGCGTGCCGTCGACGGTGATCGTCTGGCCGGTCTGGATGACCGTCGTGCCGACTTGCGAGCCGACGACGGCCGGGACGTCGAACTCGCGAGCGACGATCGCGCAGTGGCTGAGCACGCCGCCGACGTCGGAGACGATGGCACCGGCGATCGAGAACAACGGCACCCACGGTGGCAGCGTCATCTCGCACACCATCACCTCGCCCTCCTCGAGGTCGCCGGCCTCGCTGAGCGAGCGGACGACGCGCGCCGTGCCCGTGTACACGCCGGGTGATCCGGCGACGGCGCGGATGAGGTTGGGGTCAGGGTTCTCGTCGGGCGGGGTGACGCCGAGCAGCCGCACGACGAGCGCATCCATGAACGGATCGACCGGGTCGCCGGGTTCGGGCATGGGCGGCGGCGTGCCGAGCATCACCGGGGCCGATACTTCAGAGGCCCGGGCGATCGACGCCTTGCGCTGGGCGACGAGCGCCCGCTGGTCGCCACCGTTCTGCAGCGCCTCGACGACCTCGTCGCGGTAGAGGAAGAACACGTCGTCGCCCTCGTCGATGACGCCCTTGTCGGCCAGGCGCGCACCAACCGCCCGGGTGAAGCGGCGGAACAACCCGACTCCGAGTTGGTCGATGTAGAACGCGTGGTCCTCCGTCAACGGGAAGCTGTACTGGGCCGCGTCGTAGAGGGTCTCGAACTTCTCGAGCGTCTCGGGATCGTCGGCGAGCTTGGCCCGCGCCTTGGCCATCAAGTCCTCGCGGAGCTTCACGCCGCGCTGGTAGAGGATCTCGGGATCCTCGCTGTCGGGGAGGCCCATGAACGAGGCGATGCTGGACAGCGCGATCGACGGGTCCTCACGCCACGGGACGTCGGCGAGGTCGTACACCGCGTCGCTGCGCCAGCCGTACTCGTGCAGGTACTCGTCGAGCTTGACCTTGAACGCCCGACCGTCCTCTGAGTCCTCGAGCTTGGCCGCGACCTGTTTCGGATCGTTGTTCTCGAACAGCTCGGTCAGCGTCGGGCTGGCCTTGGCCATGTTGCGCAGCTCCCACATGCCCCGGCTGGCGTCGACGGAGCGGGTGTGGAACCCCTGCAACGCCTGGTACGCCTCGGTCGGGTCGTCGGGCTGCATGACTTCGGCATAGAGGTCGCAGAACGCGCTCGATGACAGCAGCACGAAGTTGATGTGCCCGTGGATCCACCACATGTAGCGCATGTGGTCGGTCATCTCGTCGAGCTTGGCGAGCAGTTCGTCGTCGGTGAGCCCGGAGTAGTCGACCTCCTTCTCGGCGTAGTTCTTGGCGATCAGCTCCGGCTTCCACTCCTCCTCCCACCGCTTGCCGACGCCCGGCACCATGGTGGCCAACTTGTCGTGGTACCGGGTCATCCGATCGGCGATCACGGCCTCGTCGGGGATCGGGTGGAAGCTCACGTAGAAGAAGTGGTTGATGTCCTTGTACGACACCATCACCGGGCAGTCGTACTCGTCCTGTGCCTTGGTGAACCCCTCCGCCAGTGTCCCGACGATCAAGTCGAACGACAGCGGATGCACGGGCCGCGGCGAGTGCATCTTGTCGAGGTTCCAGAAGCCAGGAAGCTCGTCGGGGCCCGGAAATGTCACTTGGTCGGCCGTGATCGTCACTGTCGAATCCCCCTCGAGCTCGTGAGTGTGTTGCGGTCGCAAACAAGTCCCGCCGCGCGCAGACTAGTCGTCGCCGTTGCACCAGGCCATATGGGGCGTGCCCCAGACGGGAACGCTCGGCGCGGCTGTTGCGAGCGCGTCGAGGTTCAGGGCGCCACACCGCCAACGGGCCATCTCAGTCGAGCATCGCGACGACCTCGTCGACCACGAGCTGCGGTGTGGCGCGCGGGTCCTCCGAGCTGACGAGTCGACCGACGGTCGACAGGGTCGCCTGCTCTCGTTGAGTGGCCTGTCGGAGCGCGTCGAGCGCTTCGACCTCGGCCACGGTGAGGGGTGGATCGCTGTTCGCGGCTGCGGCGATCGGGTCGCCGGGAAGATCGGCGACCACCGCGAGCGGCAGCGCTCCGAAGTCACCGATCGCGGCAACCTGGGCGGAGCTCTCGTCGACGAAACGCAACTCGGGGTCGTCGATCAGGCTCTGCTCGAACCTGTCGACGGCGTCGGCGGGTAGCAGCGGACGGAGCCGATCGTTGAAGTCGGCGCTCCAGGGGTTGACCAGCACGAGTCCGATCACCTGCTGGCCGTAGGTGGCGCTGAACATCTGGGCAGAGAGGGCCCCGATCCCCCTTCCGACCATCACGAACGGGCCGTGCTCGCCGATCGCGGCCAACGCCTCATGGAGATCGCCGGCCACTGTCGCCGCAGGTCCGGACAGTCCTGCCTCATCGGGGTCGGCGATGCCGACACGGTCGGAGGCGCACACCCGCGTGTGGCGGGCGAGGCGGGCCTCGACGAGAGCCCATGACCCCGCGCCGTACGACGTGTCGGCCTCGAGGATGACGGTCGGGCTGCCGGCGCCGGAGCAGCGCAGGTACATCGTGCCCGAGCTCACGGGGACGGCGCGTTCGACGTCGGGTCGCGCCGCGGCTTCCAGCGACATCGCCGGATCGACTCGCAAAACGACGACGTCGCGACGCGGGACCAGCCACACCGAGCCGTGGCCGACCGCGAGCCCGCCGGGGGTGGCGCCGATCGCTGAGGTGGCCACCAACTCGGCGGTGCCGGTGTCGATGACCGACACGGTGCCGTCGCGCTGGTTGGTCACCCACAGCGCGGTGCCCGTCGAGGCGAGCGAGTGGTTCCCACGGCCGGTGGTGATCGTCGCCGTGACTTGCGCCGACGCCGGATCGATCCGCGCCACCCAGCCGCCAGCTTCGACGCCGGCGCCGTTCACACCGACCCACGCCGCATCGTCGGTGGCCACCACTGCCCCGGGCTCACCGCCGACGTCGATCACATCGGACACGCGACGCTGGTCGATGTCGACCCGACTGACCGAGCTCGTGCCATGGTGGGCGACCCAGAGGTTGTTCCCGCTGATCGCCGCGAAGCCGGGAGGTCCATCGAGTGGGATCTCGGCCGTCACCGTCGCCGTCGCAGGGTCGACCTGGAACGCGCGGCCGCCGCCCTCACCATCGGCGATCACCCACAACGTGTCGCCATCGGCCACCAACGCGGGCTGACTGTCGAAGACCAGGCGCGCGGTCAGCGCCCCGGTCTGGGGGTCGACGCGCACCACCTCGTTGGGGTCGTAGCGGCTCAACCACAACCAACCGGCGGCTGCGGTGACCCCCTCGACGTGACTGGGGATCGGATACGTCGCGACCACCTGACCGGTCGCCGGATCGATCCGATACAACTCCTCGTCGAACACCGACGTCACCCACACCGCGTCGTCCGTGACCGTGAGGCCTTTCACCCCGTGGTGCCGGCCGATGGGGATCTCGGTCACCGTCGTCGGTTCGGACCCGACCTCGACCAGACGTTCGGTCGGGTCATGGCGAACCCACACGACCGCGCCCGCGATCGTCACGGCGACAACCGCCGCGGCGACGGTCCACAGCCGGACGGTCGGCCGGCTCCACATCGCCTTCCGACGCCACGGCCCGGTCACCAGCGCCGCCTCGAATCGCGACACGGGTGCCTCGGCGGCCCAATCCTGGAGCGTGGAGCGCAGGCGCTCGACCAATTCGTCGTCTGTCATCGTCATCGTTCGATCACCTTCCGCAGGTCCTGCACGGCGCGGTGCAGGAGCGACTTGACCGCTGGGACAGAACACCCGAGCAGATCAGCGATGTCGACCTCGGCCAGGTCCTCGTAGTAGCGCAGCACGATCGCCGCCCGTTGGCGGCCGGGGAGAGCCGTGATCGCATCGCGCAGCTCATCCGGAGCATCCTCGGCCGTGCCGACCGCCACCGCCCGATGGCGGCGCTCGAGCGCGCCGCCGTCGCTGGTGGTTGCGACAGGCGTTGACGACCGCGGCGCGCAGATACGCCAACGGGTTGTCGACGCGATCCCATCTCGCCTGCACACGAAGAAACGCATCCTGCACCAACTCCTCGGCCGCCGGGTCGGCCGCCGTCAGGAGATGTGCGAGCCGTACCATCGGCGCGTACGAATCGCGGTACAGGTCGACGAAGTGTTCCGGCCAGACGTCGACCAACTCGGCCGGCGCGAACGACTCATCGCCATCGTTCGTCATCGCCGTGATCCTCATGCCTGTATGACACCCGACGGTGTCCCGTGGTCGCGTTCTCCATGTCATGCACCGGCCCGACGGTGATCGCAGATTTTCGACGCCGCACGGTCTCTTGTACACCGCGGGGTGGCTGTCGACCACCGATCGCCGGATTCAGACGTGCCTCAGACGGGAACGCCGGACCACCGGATTTCGCGGCCCACAGCTATCGTCCCAGACCTGTGTGCCAGGCGGCCGACGCTCTTCGCCGCGCCGAACCGCTCGCGTCGGCGCCCTTGCCCGACTGGCGCGAGATCCTGGCCCGTCGCCGCCCGCCGCGACGTTCGGACGCCCCCAACCGCGTCGTGACGCTCGGCACCGGCGGCGGCTCCAATCCCAAGGCGACCCGCTGCGGTTTCTCCAACGCCGTCGTCGTCGGCGACACGGTGTATCTCGTCGACGCCGGCGAGGGTGTGCACACCCAGCTGTGGCGCGCCGGGCTGACGATGAACCCGGGCTTCCGGCGCCAGTTCGCCCGGCCGGTGGTGCGCGGCGTGTTCGTGACCCATCTCCACGCCGACCACATCGTCGATCTCGCCAACCTCTTCGTCGGGAGCTGGCCGCCGCACGCGGTCGACGTGATCGGTCCCGGACCGGCGGGTCTCCCGATCCCCATGTTCCCGCCCGACGCCGAACGGCCGCTGCCACTCGCTGACGAACCGACGCCCGGCCTGCGCTCGTTCGTCGACCATCAGCTGCGTTCGTTCGCGTACAACATCAACGTCCGCGTGCTCGACGAGGGACGCTCAGCGTTGCCCGACGCGATCCGAGTGCGCGAGATCAACGTGGCCGGCCGCGACAGCGAGCCGACCGACCTGATTCTCGACGTCACTGCGTCGGCCGCGTCGCCGGCCGATGCGGCACCGGCGATGGAGCCGGTCGAGGTGTTCCGTGACGACGAACGCGGCGTCGTCGTTTCGGCGGCTCTGGTGCAGCACGCCCCAGTCTTCCCGGCGTTCGGCTATCGGTTCGACACGCCGACGGGATCGGTGGCGTTCTCGGGTGACACCGGCGAATGCGAGAACGTGGTGCGACTCGCCAAGGACGCCGACGTTCTCGTCCACGAAGTGATCGATCTGCCGAGCCTCGTGTCGCGCATGACCCACCTGCCGAACTTCGAGTCGGTGCGCAACCACCTCGCGAGCTCGCACTCGACGCCGGAACAGGTGGGGCGCGTGGCGACGGCCGCGGGGGTGCGAACGCTCGTGCTCTCCCACCTCGTCCCCGGTGACGTCGAGATCACCGAGGAGCAGTGGGAAGCCGCCGTTCGCCCACACTTCGACGGCGAGATCATCTGCGGCGTCGACCTCGACGAATTCGAATTGAGTCGCCTCACCCGACGGCGGTGACGATCACGTCTGGTCGGCGACTCGAGCGGCGAACGTTCTTCAAATCGCTCGGGGCCTCAGGATCTTCGACGCGACCGCACGTGATTCAGACGGTTACCGAATGCATGAACGCGATCGTGCGGTCGAAGATGGCGTGGACCGCCGTGTCGTCGCAGCCTTCGAAGAAGTGTTCGGCGCCGTCGACCGACTCGAGCTCGACGCGGCAACCGCCGGCGACGAGTGCGTCGCGCAGGCGCACGCTCTGGTCGTGCGGCGCCATCGTGTCCTCGGTGCCGTGTTGGAGAAAGAACGGCGGTGCGCCCGGTCGGACCTGCGACGTCGGGCTCGCGGCGCGGGCCAGCTCGAGCCGTTCGCCGATCGGGCCGCCGAGGAAGTAGGCGGGGAACGACGTCGCATCATCGTGATCGAGCGACGCCAGATCGGTCAGCGGGTACCAGCACACGACCCCTCGAACGGTGCCCGGTTCCGACTTGAGGCCCACGGAAGCAGCGAGGAACCCACCACCTGACTGGCCCCACACGACGATGCGAGTGGGATCGCCACCGAACTCGGCCGCGTGTTCACGGACCCACGCGAGCGCGTCGGTGGTGTCGTCGACGGCCGCCGGGTAGAGCGCCTCGCCGCTGAAGCGGTAGTCGTTGGCGACCACCACGAACCCGGCGTCCACGATCCCCTCGAAGAACCCGGGCGTCCACCCACGCGTCTCACGAGGTGTGCGCTGGCGGCTGCTCACGCGCCAGCCACCACCGTGGACGTACAGCACCACGGGCCGCGGACCGGTGACGGTCGCGGGTCGGTGCACGTCGAGCTCGAGGGCCCGGAAGCCCTCCTTCTCGGCATAGATGATCGCCCGGTCAACGACAACGCTCATGGCTGGGAGTGTCGCAGAGCCGAGTACGTTCGCTGCCCATGGGAGTGCTTACTGATGCCCAGGTCGCGGCCGCCGCCGAGGCGTTGTTCAACGCCGAGCTCACGAACGTGCCGATCGAACCGATCTCGAACACCCATCCCGATGCCGACATCGCCGACGCCTACCGGATCTCGCAGGCCGTCACCGACTTGAAGCTCGCAGCCGGGCGCCTGGTGAAGGGACACAAGATCGGGTTGACATCCAAGGCGATGCGGTCGCTGACGGGCGCCACCGAGCCCGACTACGGCACGCTGTTCGACGACTGGTTCGTCCTCGAGGGCTCGACGGTGCCACGCAGCCGGATGAACCGCCCGCTCGTCGAGGTCGAGATCTCGTTCGTGCTCAAAGAGCCGTTGTCCGGCCCCGGCGTCAACGCCGCCGACGTCATCCGGGCGACCGACTTCATCCTTCCCTCGATCGAGATCGTCGACCTGCGTCAGGGCCCGGCGCGTGGAACCAACACCCTCGTCGACTCGATCAGCGACGCCGCGGCGTGCGGGCTGGTCGTGCTCGGCGGCCGGCCGGCCAAGCTCACCGACCTCGACATCCGGCGCGTCGGCGCTTCGCTGGCGATCAATGGCACGATCGAGGAGAGCGGAGTGGCCTCGGCCGTGATGGGCAACCCGATCAACGCCGTGGCGTGGCTCGCCAACAAGCTGCACGAGTACGGCGTCACGCCCCAACCCGGCCACGTGATCCTGTCCGGCTCGTTCATCAAGGCCATCCCGTTCAAGCCGGGCGACAGCGTGGTCGCGCTGTTCGATCAACTCGGCGAGGTGACGTTCACGGCCGAGTGATACGCCCCGGACGGTGCTCAATCGACGTAGGCGAGGAAGTCGCACTGCACGATCGAGGTCCCGGCCGCCAACTGGGTGTGGCGGGCCGGGAGTGAATCGAGGTCGGGGAAGTGCTGTTGCCACGGCGTGTTGATCGCGTTGCGATACGAGAGATCGGGCACGTAGAACGTCATCTTCACGACATGGCGCCACTCGGCGCCGGCGGCTTCGAGCATCTGGCCGACGTGGTGGAACAGGTTGGCGAGTTGGGCGTCGACGTCGTCGGGGATCGACTCCTCACCTGGATCGCGACCGACGATGACGCTCGACGCGATGAACGGGCCGATGCGCGACGCCGCCGGGATCGGGTTGCTGTGACGGAACGAGTCGACGTTGATCGAACGACGTGTCATTTCGTGCCTCCTGCTGCTTCGCCGGACTGCTGGCGACTCGCCAACCAGGTCTCGAACTCCGGCCGTCGCTGATCCGACAGCGGAAAGGCTCCGATCGTGCTGTCGCCTTCGGCGACGACCTCGAACGCCCATTCCTCCTCGAGCTCCTGCTGGTACGCGTCCGCGGCGACCTCCTCGACGAGGGCCGCCGGGATCACGACCGCGCCCTCTTCGTCGCCGACGATGACGTCGCCGGGCATCACCGTGACGCCCGCACACGCGATCGGGATCTGGTGGTCGAGCGGGATGTGGAGTCGCGACAACGTCGCCGCATGTGACGACCCGTGGTAGACGGGGATGTCGAGCCGGCGGATCGCAGGGGTGTCGCGCAGTGCACCGTCGGTGATCACGCCGGCGGCGCCGAGCTTCACGGCTCGCATCGCGAAGATGTCGCCGATCGTGCCGGCGTCGGGCTCGCCACGCGCTTCGATCACGAGCACCTCGTCGGGCTGCAGGCTCTCGATCGCGCGACGTTGTGCGTTCTGGCCGGCAAGGAGCGTCGACCGGAGGTCCTCGCGCATCGGTACGTAGCGAAGCGTGTGGGCCAGGCCGACCATGCGCTGACCCTCCTTGATGGGGCGCAGCCCGCTCAAGAACGTCGATCGGATGCCGCGCTGCTGAAGCTGCCCGGTGAGTGTCGCCGTCGACACCGCGTTGAGCTTGGCCTTGAGTTCCCTGCTGAGATTGATCGGGGAGTGTGTGATCGGATCGGATGCTGGCACGGCGACATCATCGCTCACACGCTGGCCGTGAGCGCGACCGACGTTCCACGATCGGGAACGACGGCACCAACCAGGGGTGTCCTCGTCACCTAACGTTCGGACCCGAAGCCGCGAGCCCGCAGGCGGTGATGGCCCACAGGAGGTAGTGGAAGGATGGGCAGCATTCTGGGCAACCGGGTCCTGCGAGTCGAGGACCCGCGCATGCTCACCGTCGGTGGCACGTACGTCGAGGACGTTCAGCTCGCTGACGCGCTCTTCCTCACCTATGTCAGGTCGCCCGTGGCGCACGCCGTGATCGGGACCATCGAGTTCGCCGACGCGCTCGCGCTCCCCGGTGTCGTCGCGGTCTTCACCGGTGCCGACGTCGCCGCCGGCATCGGCCGCGCCGACCACGTCAACCCGCTGTTCCACGATGCGATGCGGCGGCCGTTCGTGGCCTCCGAGCGCGTGCATTACGTCGGTCAGCCGGTGGTCGCGATCGTGGCGGAGACCCGCGCCATCGGGATGGATGCGATCGACCTCGTGTACATCGACTACGACCTCTTGCCCGTGATCGTCGACCCCGAGGAGTCGCGGCGCGACGACGTGCTGCTCCATCCGGGAGCCGGCACGAACGTCGTCCACCGGGCCTCGACCCCGCCCGCCGACTTCACCGACTGCGAGGTGATCGTCGAGGCCCGGATCGTCAACCAGCGGCTCACGGCGGCGCCCATCGAGCCCCGGTCCGGCGCCGCCTACTGGACCGACGACGGCCGCCTCGTGCACTACGCCGCCTGCCAGGGCCCGCACCTGACGCGCGACTCGCTCGCTGCCGCCTACGGCCTGGAGAAATCGCACGTGCGCGTCATCACGCCCGACGTCGGCGGTGGCTTCGGCGCCAAGTCGCGGACCTATCCCGAGGAGTTGGCGCTCGGGTTCTACGCCCGCTCGGTCGGTCGTCCCGTGCGCTGGACCGAGACCCGGTCCGAGAACATGATGGCGATGCCGCACGGCCGCAGTCAGGTGCAGCACGCCCGCATGGGCGGCACCCGCGACGGTCTCGTGACCGCCTACCAGCTCGACGTCGTGCAGGACGCCGGCGCGTTCCCGTTGACCGGAGCGATCCTGCACACGATGACGATGCGGATGGCGACCGGCTGTTACCACATCCCCAACGTCGGGTTCACGGGCGAGTCCGTCGTCACCAACACATCGTCGATCACCGCCTACCGCGGCGCCGGACGACCGGAGGCGGCGGTTGCGATCGAGCGCATGATCGACGTGTTCGCGTACGAGATCGGGATGGACCCGGCCGACGTCCGGCGCCGGAACATGGTGCCCAAGTTCCTCGAGCCGTACACGACCGGCATCGGCACCGCGTACGACGTCGGCGACTACCCGGAGGCGCTCGAACGGGTCCTCGTCGCGGCCGGCTACGACGACCTGCGCGCCGAGCAGTCGCGTCGTCGCGCCGCCGGCGAGCGGGTCGAGCTGGGCATCGGGATCTCGGTCTACGTCGAAGTCACCGCCGGCGGGCCGCAGACCGAGTTCGGCGCGGTCGAAGTCGGCGACGACGGTCACCTCACGGTGCGTTCGGGATCCACACCATTCGGCCAGGGTCACGAGACGACGTGGGCGATGATCGTCGCCGATCGCACGGGCGTGCCCATCGAACACATCACGGTCCTCCACGGCGACACCGACGAGGTGCGCTCGGGTGGTCTCACCGTGGGCTCGCGCTCGGTGCAGATGGGTGGCTCGGCGATCGCCATCGCAACCGACGAGCTGGTCGAGCAGGCGCGCAAGCGAGCTGCCGGTCTGCTCGAGGCCGCCGTCGACGACATCGTGCTCGACGTCGCGTCGGGTCGATTCCACGTTGTGGGCACACCGGCTCGCGACATCGGCTGGGCCGACCTCGCGGCTGCCGAGGCCGACCCGCTGGCGGCTACCACCGACTTCGCCGCCAACGGCGGCACGTTCCCCTTCGGCGCCCACATCGCCGTCGTCGAGGTCGACACGGAGACCGGCGAGGTCCACTTGATCCGCCACGTCGCCGTCGACGACGCCGGCACGCTGATCAACCCGCTGCTCGCCGAGGGCCAGGTGCATGGTGGCATCGCCCAGGGCGTGGCACAGGCGTTGCTCGAGCAGATCCACTACGAGCCCGACGGGCAACCGAAGACCACCAACTTCGCCGACTACCTCATCGTGTCGGCGGCGGAGCTGCCGTCGTTCGAGGTCTCGCACATGGAGACGCCGACGTGGATGAACCCGCTCGGCGCCAAAGGCGTCGGCGAGTCCGGGACCATCGGTGCCATCCCGTCGGTGTACAACGCGGTCGTCGACGCGGTGTCGGCCCGCGGCGTGAGACATATGGAAACACCGCTCACGCCCGAGCGCATCTGGCGTGCTCTCGATGCAGCAGGATGAGACCAGTGCAATACGATCAACGATGTTCACGTCAGCGTTGACCGTCAGACCGGGGAGGTTCGCATGAGCGGCCCACACATCAACCATCTCGTGCTCAACGTGCGCGACATCGAGGCGTCGCACCGCTTCTACACCGAGATGCTCGGCTTCGAGCAATGCGGCGAGTTGACCCACACGATGACGATGCGCTTCTACCGCGGCAGCGAGGACACGCACCACGACTTCGCACTCGTGCAGGTCGAGGATCCGGCCAGCCTTCCGCCGGTGCCCGACTGGTCGATGGCGCCGCTCGACGTCGGCGTCAACCACATCGCCATCGGCTACCCCGACCGCGAGTCGTGGCTCGCGCGGATCCGCCACCTCAAGGAGAACGGCGTCGAGTTCAAGGTCCGCGGCAATCACGGCATGACGCACTCGGCCTACATCGCCGACCCCGACGGCTACGGCCTCGAGGTGCTCTACAACGTTCCGTCAGAGGCGTGGCAGGACGATGTCGACGCGGCGCTCAACTACTTCGAGTACCTCCCCGTCGACGGCGACGACGTGTTCGAGGATCGCACCGACTATCAGCGCTTCGGCCCCGGGCAAGAAACGCCCGTCGGCATCCCCGACAAGCTCGTCGTGCGCATCGACTGACACTGACGCCGTCGCGGCCGTCATCGGTTCGCGTCGTCGTCGCGGTTTCTTGCCCGACGCTTCGGCCGGGCAGTTCTGCATGATCGATTGACAGGTAACCATTTGGTTACTTATAGTCCAAACGTGGACGCGGTGTTCAGGGCGCTTGCCGATCCGACTCGGCGACGCCTCCTCGACGAGCTGTTCCGGGAGGACGGGCAGACGTTGCGGGCGCTCGAAGGGCGCTTTGCGATGACGCGCATCGGTGTGATGAAGCACCTCCGACTGCTCGAGGAGGCCGGCTTGGTCGCCACCAAACGGCGCGGCCGCGAGAAGCTCCACTTCCTGAACCCAGTCCCGATCCGCCTCGTCCACGACCGGTGGGTGAGCAAGTACACCGAGCCCTGGGCCGCCGCGCTCGTCGGCCTCAAGAACAGATTGGAGAATTCCATGGAGAAGGTCTTCGAGATCTACATCCGCACCACGCCGGAGCAGCTCTGGAACACGATCACCGACCCGCAGATCAGAAGCAAGTACCACTTCGGCACCGGCATCATCTCGGACTGGACTCCTGGCTCGCGCTTCGAGATGCGCCACCCTGATGCCGACGGCGTCCTGGCCGAGGGCGTCAACCTCGAGGTCGACCCGCCGCGGCGTCTCGTGCAGTCCATGATCGCAACCTGGGGCGAGGACGTGAAGAGTGAGGGGACCACGCGGGTCACGTGGGAGATCGAGCCGATCGGCGACTCGTGCCGGTTGACACTCACCCACGACCAACTCCGAGACGACGCCAACGAGCAGCTCTACGGCGGCTGGCCGATGGTGCTCTCCGGTCTCAAGACGTGGCTCGAGTCGGGCCAGCTGCTCACCACGCCCGGTTCGTTGATGTACAGCTGAGCGAACTCAACTGGCTGCGCCAGCGCGATGCCGAGCGCGACAACGGCGCGCCCGAGCACACCTCGGGGCTGCAGGGCCCCATCGTCGTCGACGCGCAGCGGTGGCCGGGCCGGGCGACGGAACAACCACCACCGCAGGCGGTCGAGGCGGCGGGCGTGGCGCAGGACCGCCGGCTCGGTCAACTCGAACACCGCACAACGCGAGCTGGTCGAGCCCGTCGCGTCGAGGATCGCGTTCACGGCGCGGCGGGCCGCCTCGTTGGCTCCCTCCATCGTCGCCAGATCCGTGTTCGTGCGCACGTAGTCAGCGGCCAGCATCAGGTTCGGGATGCGCGTCGTCGCTTCCGGCCGGTCGCTCCACGACCCGGCGGTGTTGATCAGGAGCGGCTCGAGGTTGGTCGTCTCCGTCGGGTTGGGGAACTCGATCGCCGGATCGAGGAACCAGGTGAGGACCCGCGACTCGTCGAGGAGCGGTTGCGGACCGTCATTGAGGTGGTCGGCGAGCTGGCCCCAGACCTCGGCGCGGATCTCGTCGCGGCTGCAGCGCGACGCCACCTTGCCCGTGCGCCGTCCAGGGGTCTCCCAGTCGGACACGTCGACGGACAGGATCCCGCGCACGTTCCCGTCGCCGTAGCGCCCGATGTCGACGTCGCGCCAGAACTGGGCCTGCGAGATCGACGTCAACGCCCACTCGGAGTCGATGTAGATCGTGTGCCCGTGGACCAACGGGACGTCCTTGTCGAGGTAGAACAGCACGCCGTTCATCCATCGCGTGACGAGCCGGTCGAGGGCCGCCAGCCGCGGTTCCAGCCGGCGCAGCGGCGGACCGGCGAGCGTCCGCATGATCTCGACCGGTAGCGCGGCGACGTAGTAGTCGGCGGTCACCGTGCCGGCGGGTGTCGTGACGCCGGCGACACGATCGCCCTCGAGGACGAGGCCCTGCACGGGGCAGTCGAGGCGCAGGTCGACGCCGAGGGCGCGGAGGTGGGTGACCCACGGGTCGATCCACGCCTCGTTGGTGGGCCCGTCGAGCACGCGATCGGCACGCCCGCCGGCGCGGGTGATGTCGAACAGCAGCTGGGCGAGGATCAGTCCACCCGTGCGGGCGCTGATCTCCCTCGCCCGGGCCGCCACCAACGTGCGGGTGAGCCCGTCGGCGAGGAACTTCTGGAACGCCACCGACCGGTGTTCGGCGCCGACGAAATCCCACCAACTCTGCTGCTCCCACTGCTCGAAGCGCCGCTCGTCGCAGCTCGTCAGCAGCGTCAGCAGTCGCTCCATGAGCAATGCCTGCTCGCCGGCGGGGATCCCGAGCGCCGTCGTCCACTCGATCAGGAACCGGCTGATCACCCCGAGGTCGTCGAGCGACGCCGGGAGATGGGCGGTGCTGACCATCTCGTGACGGCCGCCGGCCCTGGCGATCATCACCCTGGTCGCCGCCGTCAACCGGTCGAGCACGGTGCCACCGGCGGTCGGGATCCGCTTCATCGTGTCGGGCACGTGGCGATAGAAGCCCGGGAAGAACCGAAATCCGTGCTCGGCCGGCAGGTCGGCGCGCCCGTCCACCCCTGAGCCGGGCACCGGCAGGCTGCGTGCCTTGCCACCGGGGATCGACCGGCTCTCGAGCACCACCACGTCGAACCCGCGCTCTGCCAGCTCGTGAGCGGCGGTGAGCCCAGCGACGCCGCCGCCGAGCACGGCGACCTTGACCACGGGCGGAAGCTACTCCGCCGCCAACAGCCTCGTGATTCGTATCCCCTACTAGCTGTTATAAGGTTAACCTAAGCAGCAGGTCGCACGGTCATCGACGCCGCCTGAAGGCGGCGGGTCAGCCGCCGAGAACTCGACGGACGAGGTGCCACAGGAGGATCGCGGTGGGGATCGCGAACCACAGGATCGGCTCCACTCGATCGTACGGCTCGGTCAGTAGCCGGACATGGGTGAAGTCGTTGCTCACCACCGCCGGATAGCGGCGCCCGTCCTCGTACTCCTCGGGGAAGTCGACGGGCGCCATCATGCTGCGGGTCGCGTCGGGATCGCCGGCGACGGCGACATCGACGGCGACCGTGAAGTCGGTGTCGTCCCGGTCCGCGATCGTTGCCACGGCCGGCAGACCGGTGGCAACCCACCGGTCGGTGGCACGCTCGTGGGCGGTCGTGACGACCGCGACCACGAGCGTGACGGCGATCCCGGCGGCGGCCGCGGCGGCAAACCACCGGAGAGCGTGGAACACGTGGCGTCGACCGGCCCGGCCGATCGGGGTCGGTGCGCCCCAGGCGGGCGATGAAGGGGCGGTCGGCGGAGCGAACGGCGGCGGCCGAGACGCCGTCGACGCCAGGCGATGCTGCCCCTCGGAGACCAGCGCACGACCTCTCGGCCAGAGCACCACGTCGTCGCGCCGCACGAGCACGCGGCCGCCGGGACGCGGGAACCCCTTGACCTCGACTTCGTCGCAACCGCGCCCGCTGCTGTGGGCCGAGATGTCGGCCAGCCGGACCGTGCACACCGAGCTGTCGCCGACCTCGGAGTCCAATGGGTACAGCGACAGGCGGGGCACGACCGACCACCTCCCACGATGGATCACGGCGAGCATGCGGAACGCGGTCGACTCCGCGGTCGCCAGGCGCCTGGTCTGGCGCGCCGTCCACTGCGACGCGGCGACGGTCACCGCAGCTCCCACCACCGCCAGCGCGATGACGACGACCAGCAGGTCCGGTTGTGGTCGAGCCGAACTCAGCAGAACGCGGTAAGGATCATCGCGTTCGTACACCACGTCCACCCGGTCGCCGACCTCGAGCGCCTCGTCGCGGAAGGTCGCGGTCACCGGTCCGACGATCTCGTGGTCGTACTCGACGTGCACCTCGTCATCGTCGACCGTCACCACCGTTGCCGAAGCGCGCGGCCCGTCGCGCAGCAGCTCGACCGTTTCCGTCCGGTCCGCGCGCTGCACCACGATCACGACGATCGTCACCGCGAGCAGCCACGGGGCGACCCCGATGAGCCACCGGATGAACGTGCTACCTGGTGACGCCCAACTGCGTGCCAGGTTCACCCGCGAGGACGAGCGCGGCGTCGATCCGGTGCCGGTGCGAACGCGCCGTCGACTCCTACCGACATCCGATCGCGCTCCGCCGGTGCCGGCGCGGGGGTACGTTCCCCGGCCGCCGCCACATCGACCGCGGAGGGCTCGATCGGATCGACGCGCAACTCCGCCGACGCCCGGCGGAACCACAGCGCCAACCGGAGCTGCGGGACCGATGCCACGAGAACCGCCACCGACACGACCGCGAACGCGATCGAGATGAGCGCACCCCGCGTCGGGCTGTGCACGGCATCGATGAACCCGACGGCGATGCCGAGCAGCGCACTCGCCAGGGCGGCGAGCGGCGCCCAGAAACGTTGGCCGGCAAGGCCGAAGATCGAGCACACGGCGCTCACCGAGGCGACCACGCCGAACGTCTGCACCCACATCCGGTGCTCCGGGCACAGCGTGTCGGTGGCGAGCATGCCGATCCACACGCCGGCCATCGACAAGGCGATCGCCCCGAAGAACCACCTGTTCACGCCCGCTGGCGGTGGGGTGACCCCGTCCCGACGAGTCCACGCGAGCGTTTCACTTCTGCGCCACTCCGGCGTGGTCATCGTGCCTCCTCGGGCGACATACCCATGAGAACAGGTCACACCCATTCTGCCACGCATCGTCCGCTTCCTCGATCGGGCGCCCACGAATTCGTCGAGCCAACGGCGCCAGCCGCTTCGCCGTCGGCATCAAGCGCGTTACTCAACCGCCGCCGTAGGTCGAGACGTAACCACCGTCGGGGTGCAGGATCGAGCCCGTGAAGTAGCTGGACTCGTCGGAGCACAGGAAGACTGCGCACTGGGCGACGTCGAGCGGCGTGCCGTAGCGTCCGAGGGCGACCTGTTCGAGGCGCTTCTCGCGCCACTCGCGCTCGGCCTCGGGGTCGTCGCCGACGGCTGACCTGACCATGTTGGCGAACAGATCGGTCTCGACGTAGCCCGGCCCGATGGCGTTGACGCGGATCCCCGCCGGGCCGAGCTCGTGGGCCAGGCACCTGGTCAGCATCCAGACCGCGGCCTTCGACACCGAGTAGGCGCCCGCCGTCGGGCGCTTGGCGGCGATCGACGCCAGCGTCACCATCGATCCGCCGTGACCGGCCTCGACCATCAGCTGCGCGGCGCGCTGACAGGTCAGGAACACACCGCGCACGTTCACGTCGTACACGACATCGAAGTGGTCGACGTCGAGGTCGAGCATCGACCGGAACGAACCGGCCTGCCCCGGCGGACCGCCGAGCCCGGCCGAGGCGACGACGGAATCGATGCCACCCATCCATGCCGCAGCGGCGTCGACGCCCTCGCGCACGATGCTCGCTTCGCGCACGTCCATCGGTTGGTACATCGCCTGGCCGCCGGCGGACACGATCTGATCGACGACGCGCGCTGCGGGACCGGCCGCCGAGTCGAGGTCGGCGATGACGACCTTGGCCCCCTCGGCTGCGAACAGCACCGCGGTCGCCGCACCGAGACCGTTGGCGCCGCCCGTGACGAGCGCCCGCCGTCCATCGAGACGCGACGTCATGGTCGCCTCAGCTCCACAGCCTGGACGTCGCGATCCGCGCGCCTTCGACGAGGGCGTCGAACTTCGCCCACACCACGTCGGGATGGACCTCGGGGGTGAACGTCGCGCGTGACGAGAACCCGCAGTCGGCACCGGCGATCACGCGCTCACGACCGACGATCCCGGCGTACAGCTCGATCATGTCGGCGATCAGCACCGGGTGCTCGACGTAGTTCGTCGCGTGACCGAGGAGGCCGGGGATCAGGCACGAGTCGTCCGGCAGGTCGACGCCCTCCCACGCCCTCCACTCGTGCTGGTGGCGCGGATTGGCGACCTCGAACGAGTACGCACCTGCGTTGATCTTCATCATCCAGGGGATCGCCGTGGCGAGCGGGATGTCGGTGATGCGTGGGCCGTGATTGAGTCCGTAACAAATGTGGTGCCGGATCGAGTCGCGTGGGATGCCGCGCAGCGAATGGTTCAGAGTGTCGATGTGCTCCTGCGCGCCGCGTTGCTTGGTGGCATCGTCGGTCGTCGGGTCGGAGAGGATCTCCATCAGCCACGGGTCGTCGATCTGCAGGACGAACCCGGCGTCGACGATGGCGAGGTACTCGACGCGCATCGCCTCCGCCACTGCACTGAGGTACTCGCCGTGCGATGCGTAGTACTCGTTGCGCCCGAATCCGCTGGGTCCCGACGACGGCATGAACGCCTCGAGCGGCGGGTCGTCGGCGAGCGCACCCTTGAGGTTGGCGATGTCGGTCTTGAGCTCTTCCTGGCCGACGTACGTCACCGGTCCCGTGCAGACGATCTGCTTGAGCTTGGCGACGGCACCGGCGTACTTCTTGAGGTACTCGTTGTAGAAGCCGGGGAAGTCGTCGATCTCCTTGCGCCACGACGCCGGCAGGATCATGTCGTGGTCGTCCTCGGTGAACCCGCCGAGGCGGTCCTTGACGTAGGTGAGGAAGCTGACCTTGCCCATCTCGCCATCGGTGACGACGTCGATGCCACACTCGACCTGACGATGCACGCGATCGGCAACAGCGTCGTGCACCTGCCGCGCGAAGGCGACGTGGTCGTACGGCTTGCCGGCCTCCTTGTCACGCATCGTCTCGAGCAACTCGGTCGGTCGCGCCAGGCTCCCGACGTGCGTGGTGATGATTCGATCCGTGCTGCGTTGCATGTCCGTCTCCCCTCGACGACATCGGCGGGGCCGGTGCCTCGGTCGTATGCCAGTGCGCCGGTGCCTCGGTGGTGGAGGTTGCCACATCCCCCGTACGTCAGCCGTACCGTCCGTTGCTCGGTGGCGAACGTCGAGCCGGACGGCGCGGGCGAAAGCGCGTAACGTGCGGTCGCTTGAGGCACGTGCTCTTCGACTTCGGGGGACCCGTGCTGCGCACGCCATTCGAGTTGAGCGAGCGGGCCGAACGGTCGATGGGCGTGGCCGTCGGCTCGCTGCCACGCGGTCCGTTCGATCCAGTGGCCGACCCCGCGTGGGCGGCCCAGCAGGCGGGACGGATCACCGAGCGCGAGTACTGGAACGCCCGCTTCGATGCCGCCGGCCTCGACATGACTTCCTACTTCGCCCACTTCTACGAACCGTTCGGCGACCATCACGTGCGACCCGAGGTGGCCGAGATCATCGACGACATGCAGGGTGGAGGACGCTGCGCCGGCATCTTGTCGAACGACCTGTCGGTGCTGATGACGCCGGAGTGGCGAGAATCCGTCACGTTGCTGCGGCGGCTCTCACCCGTCGTCGACCTCGGGCAGCACGGCGTGCTCAAGCCCGACCCGCGCGCCTACGAGTTGGGCATCGCCGCCGTCGGCGCCGTACCGTCCGACATCGTGTTCGTCGACGATCAGCCCGCCAACGTGGCCGCCGCTTCCACGGCCGGACTCGTGGGTGTGTGGTTCGACGTCACCGACGTCGACGGCTCGGTCGAGCGGATCAGGACTGCCGTGTGGAACGGTCAGTCGTGACGACCGGTGACGTGGACGACGACGACACGGTCGTCGATCACTACCTCGAGGTGGCGGTGGCCGCCGCCCGGGCCGGCGGCGCGGTGCTGATCGAAGGACTGCATCGACCCAAGCAGATCGCGCTGAAGAGCGAGCGGTCGTCGATCGTCACATGGGCGGACGTCACGTCGCAGGCGGCGATCTTCGAGGTCATCGGCGAGTCGTTCCCGGACCACGCGATCCTCGGCGAGGAGGGCATCGGTGGGACGGCGGGGTCGGACCACACCTGGATCGTCGACCCCCTCGACGGCACGTCGAACTATGCCCACGGGGTACCGTTCGCATGCGTCTCGGTCGCCGTTCGCGACCCGCGCGGCGTCGTCGTCGGCGCGATCTTCGAACCGTTCCGGGGTGAGCTGTTCACCGCCGCTCGCGCTCGGGGTGCGTGGCTGTGCGACAGCGCCCATGGGGGCGAACTTCGTGGCGAGCGGCTGGCGGTGTCAGCGGCCGACTCGCTGGCGACGTCGCTCGTCTGCACCGGTCTCCAGTCCGATGACCCGGCCCAGATCGCGGCCTACGGTCGGCGGATCGTCGCCCTCTACTCGGCCGCTCGTGGAACCCGCTCGCTCGGGTCGCCGGCGTTGTGCTTGGCCTACGTCGCCGCCGGCAGGATCGACGCCTTCTTCGAACGCGACGCCACGTACGCGTGGGACGTCGCCGCCGGCGCATTGCTGATCACCGAGGCCGGCGGCCGTTGCGAGGATCTCGACGGCGGCGCGCTCAATCTCGGCACCGGTGTCGCCAACGTGCTCGGAACCAACGGCGCGATCCACGACGAGCTCGCCCATCTCGTCGCCGTCACCGATCACCCGTCCTGACTGCTACACCAGCGGCATGCGGATCGGGATCTTCGCCGGCGACGTCACCGGCCACCAGCCCCTCGAACACCTCCTCGATGCGATCGTCGACGCCGAGCGCGACGGCTTCGACAGCGTGTGGCTGCCGTCGATCAGCGGTCACGACCCGATGGTCGTACTGGCACTCGCCGGGCGCCTGACGGAGCGGATCGAGCTCGGCACGGCGGTCATGGCGACCTACCCGCGCCACCCGTACACGCTCGCCCAAGCCGCGGTGTCGGTGCAGGTCGCGACCGGAGGGCGGTTCACGCTCGGCATCGGTCCGTCGCACCAGCGCGTGATCGAGGGGCGGTTCGGGATGTCGTACGCCCGACCCGTCGCCCACACCCGCGAGTACCTCACCATCCTCAACGCACTGCTCCGAGGCGGGCCGGTGGAGGTCGATGGCGACGAGGTGTCGGTCAACGGAGAGTTGATGCATCCCGATCTGCTGCCCGTCCAAGTCATCGTGTCGGCCCTCGGACCGCAGATGCTGCGGCTCGCCGGCACGCTCGCCGACGGCACGTTCACCTGGATGACCGGACCCGTCACGCTCGGCGAGCACACGGTGCCGACGCTCGTCGCCGCGGCCACCGCAGCCGGACGACCGCAGCCCCGGGTGCTCGCCGGCGCACCCGTCGTCGTCACCGACGATCCCGTCACCCGACGGGCACAGGGCGGGGCGGTGTTCGGTCGGTACGGCGGCCTGCCGTCGTACCGGGCGATGCTCGACCGCGAGGGGTGGGACACGCCGACCGACGCCGTGATCGCCGGCGACGAGGCGACCGTGATTGCCGAGATCGCCCGCTACGAGGCCGCCGGCGTCACGGATTTCTGCGCCGTCGAGTTCGGCGTGGACGCGACCGAGCGGTCGCGCACACGCGCTGTGCTGGGTGCTGTTCGCTGAGCGAACGTTGCCCAAATTGACCGCGATACACCGGTCACGCTGGGGCTGCAATCGAGCGTACGAACTATGGTCAGCGTCGAGAAAAGGGGGGCTCCTATGGCTGAGGTCGTGCCGGTCGATCAATTCCTCGAGTGGTATCCGGGGTGGAAGCCGGAACACATCGACAACCCGTGGCTGCGATTGAAATCCGGCCCGTTCACGAAGGCCGACGAGGACCGCTTCTGGTTCGTCGACTTCCACTGGCCACGCGGGTTCTCGCCGTTGGGGTTCTCGTTCGTCACCGATGCGGCCTGGTCGACCCAGCTCGCCGCCCACCAGTTGCCGCTGCCACCAGCCGGTGGGCTCGTCCAGCGGATGGGCGGACCGTTCCTCTACGAGGGCGAAGTCCCGGTCACGTCGGAGTGGGAGATCGGCTACCGCGCGGCGCGGATCGGCAAGAACATGCCGCGCTTCCTGCAGAACTTCGATGCCATCTGGGACGAGCGGAAATGGGAGCTCGAGCTCGGGCTGGGCTACTTCGAGGGCTACGACTTCGCCGGCAAGTCGCTCGCCGAGCTCGGCCAGTTCATGCGCGACGCCCGCTCGTTCCAGAAGCGGGCCTGGGAGATCCACTTCGAGATCATGTACCCGTTGCTGGCGATCTACCTCCAGCTGTACGGGGTGTGCGCGGAGAACGGCATCGATCCCGGATCGATCGCCAAGATGCTCCAGGGCCGCGACTCCAAGATCATGGAGACCGATCGGGCGATGTGGGATCTCGCCGACGAGGCCAAGCGGCTCGAGATCACCGCCCACTTCGAGAACGAGCCCGAAGCGATCCGCGACGCGCTCACCGCCGCAGGCGGCAACGCCTCGATCTGGCTGACCAAGTTCGACGACTTCCTCCAGCTCTACGGCTGGCGCACAGAAGGCATCGCCGACATCAACATCCCGTCGTGGAACGAGAACCAGGCGTCACCGCTCGGTCAGATCCGCAACTTCATCGGCATGGACGATCGCCACGACTTCGACAAGTCCCTCGAAGCCTCGCACCACGAGCGCGACGAGGCGATCGACGACGCCCGCTCGAAGCTGTCGGGCGACGCGCTCGGGGCGTTCAACGAGCTGCTGGCGATCAACACCGTCGCCAACTTCGCGTGGTGGAACGAGGACCACAACTACTACGTCGACCTGCGGGCTTCGATCCCGATGCGCCGCGGCGCGCTGGCCGTCGCCGCAGCCGTCGGGGCCGACACGTACGACGACTCGCTGTTCCTCTTCTTCCCCGAGCTGGAAGAGGTGTGCTCTGGCACCAAGCAGTGGAAGGACCTGCAGTCCATCGCGACCGCCCGTCACGAGTACTACGACCACTACCAGGAGCTGCGACCGACGATCCCCAAGGTCGTCGGCACGCTGCCCGACAAGATCGAAGATCCGGTCCTCATCGAGATCTTCGGCATGCACAAGCACTACTTCGAGGGCTTGAAGGCCGACGCCCACACCACCGTGCTCAACGGTTTCCCGGCGTCGCAAGGCGTCGTCAAGGGCAAGGCGCGGGTGATGCTCTCGGCGATGGAGCTGTTCGACCTCGAGGAAGGCGAGATCCTCGTCACCGAAGCGACGTCGCCGAACTGGACCCCCGCGTTCGCGATCATCGCCGCCTGCGTGTGCGACGGTGGTGGCTCGCTCACCCATGCCGCGACGGTCAGCCGCGAGTACGGCATCCCGTGCGTCGTCGGTACGTCGGTGGCGACGCTGCGCATCCAGACGGGTGACGTCATCGAGGTCGACGGCACGAAGGGCACCGTCACCATCCTCGAGCGCGCCGCGGGCTGACAACTGTGACCGTCGCCGGGAAGCGGATCGTCGTCACCGGCGGCGCCCGCGGTATCGGCGCCGAGCTGGCGGCCGAGCTCCGGTCGCGCGGAGCCGATGTCGTCACGGCCGACATCAGCGACGGCGCCGACGTGCGCTGCGACGTGAGTGACGCGGACGCCGTCGACACGGCGTTCTCGGAGCTCGGCTCACTCGACGGTCTGGTCAACAACGCGGCCCTGCTCGTGAGCCGCAAGACCCACGACCAGATCCCGCTCGACGAGTGGGACCGGATGTTCGCCGTCAACGTCAAGGGTGCGTTCCTCTGCGCCCGAGCAGCCGTGAGGGGGATGAACGACGGCGGCAGCATCGTCAACGTTGCATCCGAGACGGCGTTCACCGGCTCGCACGGGTTCGCCCACTACGTGGCGTCGAAGGGTGCCGTTGTGTCGCTCACCCGCGCCCTCGCCAACGAGCTCGGGGGGCGCGGCATCAGGGTCAACTGCGTGGCGCCCGGGTTCACGCCGACGCCCGGCTCCGACGTGCTCGGCGCATACGACCCGGCGCGCACCCCGCTCGGCCGCGTCATGGCGCCCTCCGACCTGCTCGGCACGTTCTGCTACCTGCTGTCGGACGACTCGTCGTTCGTGTCGGGACAAACGATCCTCGTCAACGGCGGACGAGTGCCCCACTGACCGAGCCGAGCTTGGAGCTCCGATGGACGAATACACAGATCTCGACGCCACTGCCCTCGGTGAGCTCGTGCGCCGCGGCGAGGTGAAGCCGGTCGAGCTCGTCGAGGAGGCGATCGCCCGCACGGAGCGGTTGAACCCGGCGCTCAACGCAGTCATCCATCGACAGTTCGAGCGGGCCCGGCGCGACGCGACCGAGTCGCCGCTCGACGGAACCTTCCCCGGAGTGCCGTTCCTGCTCAAGGACTACAAGGCGCGCGAGGCCGGCGAGCCGTACCACATGGGCGTCCGCACCTTGCGCGACCTCGACTTCCGCCCGCGCACCGACAGCGCCCTGGCCCGGCGGTTCCGCTCGACCGGGCTGATCCCGATCGGCCGCACGAACACGCCCGAGATGGCCACGATGGGCACCACCGAACCGGTGCTCTACGGACCGACGCACAACCCGTGGGATCCGCAACGGTCGCCAGGTGGCTCTTCCGGCGGATCGGCCGCGGCGGTCGCGGCGCGCATCGTGCCCGCCGCCCACGCCAACGACATCTCCGGTTCGATCCGCATCCCGGCTGCGCTGTGCGGTCTGGTCGGGCTCAAGCCGACCCGCGGCCGGGTGCTCACGAGTGACGTCATCGATCCGCCCATCGGGATGAACACCGAGGGCGTCGTCTCGCGCTCGGTACGCGACACGGCGGCCCTCGTCGATGCGATCTCGGCGACGTCGCCGTGGTGGCCGGCGCCGCCGCTGCCAGGCCCGCTCGTCGACGAGCTGTCGCGTGCGCCGGAGCCGCTTCGGATCGGGCTCTGGACGACCGCCTTCAACGGCGCCGACGTCGATCCGGGATGCGCTGCCGCGGCGACTGCCTGCGCGAACGCGCTCGAGTCGATGGGACATCACGTCGAGGTCAGCGCACCGAGCGAGCTCTCGAGTGCCGAGCTGTGGGACGCGGCGCGGTTGGCGATGAGCGCCAGCACGGCCGCCGAAGCGGCGGCGTGGGCCGACCGCATCGGGCATCCACTCGGCGAAGACGACCTCGAGCCGCGGACCTGGTCGATGGTCTGTGACGGCACCCGCATGTCGGCACTCGAACTGCTGGCGGTGATCCACACGATGCAGCGGATGAGCGCCGGCGCCCTGCAGTGGTGGGACGAGTACGACGTACTGGTCACGCCGACGACGGCCGGTCCGGCATCGCCGCTCGGCGACTACCTGCGGTCGTACGTGTCCGGGCGTGGCAGCGCGTTCACCCGCCCGATCAACGTCACCGGCCAGCCGGCCATCTCACTCCCCCTCGGATGGCCCGACGACGGCTTGCCACGCGGTGTGCAACTCGTCGGTGGATACGGTCGGGAGGACCTCCTGATCCGACTCGGCGCCCGGCTCGAGGAAGCGATGCCATGGGCACACCACATTCCGGAGGTCGCCAGATGAATGGACCAGTGACGAGACGATGGACGTCCCCGGCGGGCATCGGACTGGCGTACCGCGAGAGCGGCTTGGGCGACGGTCCACCGCTGTTGTTCCTGCACGGGCTCTCCGGGAGCTCGGCGACCTACGACGAGGTGCGCACGGTCTTCGACACCACGCATCGCGTGTTGACGCTCGACTTCCGCGGGCACGGTGGATCCGATCGCGCTCCTGGCACGTACCAACTGCCGAACTACGCCGCTGATGTGGCGGGGTTCATCGAGTGGATCGGATCGCCGGTGGCCCTCGCCGGACACTCGCTCGGCGGTGCCGTGGCCACCTGTCTCGCCGGATCCCGACCCGACCTGATCGCCGGCGCCCTGCTCGAGGATCCACCGCTCTATCACGGCGACCGCGAGTTCTTCGCGACCACGATCTTCCCAGGCGTCTTCGAGAAGATGCGCGACACGATGCGGCAGATGCAGCACGACGGTGCGGGACGCGACGACGTTCGAGCCGCGCTCCTCGACATGCCGACGCCCACCGGCGGCGACCTCGTCGACGAAGCCACACCGGCCACCATCGAGAGCCGCGTCGACGCCTTCCTGGCGTGCGATCCGTCGGTGTTCGACGCGGCGATCACCGGCGACGCCATCGGCGGCTGGGATCCGGACACGCCGATCCCGGAAACGGTGCCACTCACGCTGCTGCGTGCGGACGCCACGCTGGAGCCGGCGTTCCGCCCCATCGACGAGGCACGATTCCTGCGCGCCGCACCGCACACGCGCATCGTCGAGATCAGCGGTGCTCCGCACGGCATCCACGCTTTCAAGGCCGCGACCGACCGCTATCTGAGCGAGCTCGCCTCGCTGCTCGAGCGCGCCGCCGCACGATGAGCCGGTCGCTCAGTGGCGAACGGTCGGTGGTGAGTACCGTAGGACCATGATCGTCGCCGTCGTCCGCTTCCCGCTCGACCCGCCGCTCTCCTCGGCCGACGCCGCCGAACTGTTCGAGGCCAGCGCCCCGAAGTACCAGAACGTGCCTGGCCTGCTGCGCAAGCACTACCTGCTCGGCGACGACGGACTCGTCGGCGGGGGCGTGTACCTCTGGGAGAGCCGGGCCGCGGCCGAAGCGTTGTACGACGACGCCTGGCGGGCCGCACTCGAGCAGCGGTACGGCCAGCCGCCGACGATCGAGTTCTACGAGAGCCCGGTGACGGTCGACCCCGACCGCATCGAGGTCCGATGAGCGCGACGTCGCGGTCGGGGACGCTCGCCAACGGCGAACGGCCGGCGCTGCAGTCGGTCACGATCGCGCTCGACATCATCGATGCCCTTGCGGACAGCCGCGAGCTGGGCCTCAGCGAGTTGGCGCGGCGGGTCGGCATCGCCAAGAGCACCGCCCACCGCACGTGTTCGGTCCTGGTCGGACGGGGACTGTTGCGGCGCACGCCGGCCGGCACGTATCAGCTCGGCCTGCGCTTCGTCGAGTACGGCCAGCTGGCGACCGCTCGATCGGCGGTCGGTGATCGCGCCCTGCCGATGCTCGTCGAGCTGCGCAACGCGCTCGGCGAGACGGTTCAGATCGGCGTGCCCGACGGTGGCGACGTCGTGTACGTCGAGCGGGTCGAGGGTGTGCACGCGCTCCGCTACATCGACGGCAACCCGCGTCGCGCTCCCGTGCACCGTTCGAGCGCGGGCAAGGTGCTGGCCGCCTACATCCCCGAAGTGCTCGAGGCCCGCCTTCGCGCCGGTCTGCCGCCGAGCACCGGCTACACGATCGTGGTGCCCGATGTGTTCCGCCAGGAGCTCGCCACGATCTGCAAGCGCGGCTATGCCCGCAGCATCGACGAGACCGAGCTCGGGATGTCGTCGCTGGCGGTGCCGATTCGCGCCCACGTCGAGGGTCCGGTGGTCGCCGCCATCTCGATGGTCGGGCCGACCGCCCGCATCGCCGGCTCGGCCGAGTCGCGTCACGTGGCGACGTTGACGGCGGGCGCCCGACAGCTCACGGCGAGCCTCGCCTCGGGCGAGTACCGGTTGTCGTCGCGACGCCGCCGCTGACCGTCACCTGACCCGCAGACCCTCCGTTCTGTCTGCTTCAGATTGCCTGTCGGCCCGTCTGAAGCAGACAGTTCCGAAAACCCGTGGCGTCACCAGGGATGTACGGAACCGTCCCAGCACAGGAACGCGCCGCTCTGCTCGATCGTCAAAGCGTCGATCAGGTCGACGATCTGAACGGCGGCGTCACCAGGATCGAGGTCCGCACCGGGGCCGGACATGTCGGTGCGGAGGTATCCGGGATGGATGGCGACCGCGATCACACCGTCGTCGCGCAGTCGCGACGCGAGCTTGATCGTGATCATGTTGAGCGCCGCCTTCGATGCGCCGTAGCCGACGTCGCGGCCCATGGTCGCACCGACCACCATCGAGCCGATTTGGGACGAGACGTTGACGATGCGGGGCCGGCCCGACCGGCGCAGCGCCGGCAAGAACCCACGGGCGAGAAGCATCGGGCCGAGCGCGTTGATCCGCATCTCGCCCATGAAGTGCTCGGGCGAGAGCTGGAGGACGTCGCGTCCGTCGGCGGCCGCACCCAGACCCTCGGCCGTGAGACCGGCGTTGTTGACGAGCACGTCGATCGCGTCGCCGCCCACGGCCGCGACGAAGTCGGCGATCGAGCGCTCGTCGCCGGTGTCGACGGCGTGGATGTGGGGCGTCAGGGCGCGCAGTTCGTCGGCCGCATCCGGTGTTCGGCAACCGCCGATGACGGTCATGCCGCGTGCCGCGGCCACCTTCGCCAGCTCCAGTCCGAGACCACGGTTGGCCCCGGTGATCACGATCGTGTCCATCACGCGTGGCGGCAGTAGTAGGCGTGCCACTCGATCACGAGGTCGCCGCTCATCGTCCAGAACTCGCCGCCCGAGCCGTGCGCCGCCTCACCGTCGGCGGTTGTGTACGACGATTCCCACTCGACGCAGATCGTGTCGCCCTGGGCGGCCCGCAGCATCTTCGACAGGCGCTGGTCGCGCCGGCCCGACTCGCGGCCGATGCCCAGCTTGTCGACGTGGAACTGCCGCGCCTCGGCGTGCCCGCTGGCCACCCGTTCGCCGTTCCAGTAGATGACGATCGCGGGGTGGAACAGCTGCATGATCGTGTCGAGGTCCTGCGCCTGGTAGGCGCGCTCGGCATCCCGCACGAGCCGCCACGGCCGCGTCTCGGGATCGATCCGCAGTAGCTGGCGGGTGAGATCGAACGCCGGCCGCTTGTCGGCCGGGTCGACGAGCACGCCCGTCATGCCGACGTCGCGGGCGCCTTCGACGCACACAGGCGTGTTGTCGAGGAACACGATCTCCGACGGATCCACGCCGAGAACCCGGGCCGTGCGGAGGTACGACTCGGCGAGCGGCTTGGGCTGGTCGAACTCGCGTGCATCGACGAACGCGTCGAGGGCCTGGAACTCCGGGCGGGAGTCGAAGAACTCCTGGCCGGCGATGCCGACGCCGTCGTTGGTGAGCACGGCCACCAGGTATCCCGCGTCGCGGGCGTCGTTCATCAGCGTCACCGCTTCCGGGTCGGAGAACCGCTCGGGTGCCGCCGCGGCGATGTCGCGGTGCATCATCCGCCAGTCGTCGTATCCCTGCGCGGTCGCGACCGCACTCCAGTAACCGATGATGTCGATCTCACCCGCGATGTGGCGCTGCCAGATCGGATCGTTCTCCGGATCGAGCGGCCCGCGTCCGAGCCCGGATCTCCCGGTCGCCGCCTCGTAGTCGTCGAACGAATGCCACAACAGGTCGGTGATGACGTCCCCGATGTCGAGAACGAGTGCCTTGTACATCTGCTCAGCCGTCGACCAACTCGACGAAGCGCCACGACGCGCCGGGCGCGAGTCCTGCGAGCTCGCGCCCGCACGCCTGCACGACCGGCGGTGACGACGTGACGTGTTGGGTGCCGGCGTGAACGTCGCGCAGCAGCCGCTGCAGCGTGCCCTTCCGCAACGACGTCGTGCCCGCCGACAGGTACACGAAGTTGGCGACGTCGTGCAGTGACGCGGTCAGGTGGGTCAGCGCCAGCCGGATGAGCGTGTGCTGACGGACACTGAGTGGTTCACCCGCCAGGATCGACGCCTCGACGTCACGCCACGACTCGAGCACGAACGCCTGGGCGGCGCGGAACGTCGCCTCCGCCTTCGCGTATCCGTCGTGGAACGCGTCGCTGTCGACGAGCGCGCCCGCCCGGCCCGTCTTCTCGCGAGCCATCGACGCCAGCTCGTCGAGCATCCGCCGCCCGACCCCCATCGCCCATCCCGAGTGGCAGATCGTCGCGAAGCCGATGATGCCGATGTGGTAGAGCGCGCCGCCGCGCTTCGGCGTCTCGGTGACGGCGAAGTGCGAGAAGCCCTCCGGCACGAACACGTCGCGCATGCTGTAGTCGATGCTGCCCGTGCCGCGCAGGCCGATGACATCCCAGTTGTCGATCAGCGTCGCTTTCTCGACGGGCACGACGAAGATGCGCGGCTCCCCGGTCTCCTCGATGATGGCGAGCGTGTGGATGTGGGACCCGTGCTTGATGCCGGAGGCGAAGCTCCAGTCCCCGGTGACGAGGTAGCCGCCCTCGGTCGTCTTCGCCACTCCGGGGCGCGTGCCCTGGCCGGCGATCACCGGAACGCGCTCGGCGCCGACGAAGATCTCCTCGACCGCGTCGTCGGCGAGGTAGGCGGCGCCGGTCCCGATCGACAAGCAGGCGGCCATCAGCACCCATCCGGCCGATGCGTCGCCGTACGAGACGTTGGCGATCACCTCGAGCGAGTCGACCGGGCCGAGCTCCGATCCGCCGAGCTTCTCTGGCACCCACATCGCGAACAGCCGGTCGTTGTGGAGGGCGTCCACGACGGGCGGCGCCAGCTCACCCTTCTCGTCGGCGAACTCGGCGTACTCGTCGACGAGCGGCACGAGCGCCCGCGCCCGTTCGGCCAGGACGGATCCGGCGGTCAGTTCCACGATGTGACTCCTCTTCTCTCTCATCATTTCCGTTCTGTCTGCTTCAGATTGCCTGCCGGCCCGTCTGAAGCAGACAGAACGAGGGGTTGGTCAGCTGAAGAACTCGGCGATGGTGGTGACGGCGTCGGGGGACTCGTCGAGGACGAGGTGACCGGCGTCGGCGAACGTCTTCACGGTGCCGTCGGGCAGCAGCGCGCCCCAGTGCGGCGCCATCGCCGGCGGGGCGAGGCGGTCCTCGTCGCCCCAGATCACCATCGAAGGGATCGTCACGCGACCGAGCCAGCGCGGGATCACGCGATCGAAAGGGTGTTCCCAGAACAGCAGCGCCGTCGTCCGTGTCTCGCGATAGCGATCGACGGTGAAGTCGACGTCGTGCGGGTCGGCTGGGAGCCACTTGGCGATCGTGTCGAAGCGATGCACGAGGCGACCGACGACCTCCTCGGGCTTCAGCGTGAACAGGTCGTCGACCTGCACTTCGGGCACCCTCAGCCCGGCCGGGCAGCACAGCACGAGGCGGCGCAGCCGGTGCTGCTGCTCGATCGCGAAGCGGGCGGCCAGCAGACCGCCGAGCGACAGGCCGACCAGGTTCACGTCACGCACGAGCCCGAGCTGGTCGAACAGCTCGGTGTAGTGCAACACGAGGTCGTGCACGCTCTGCAGGTCGTCGTAGTCGCCCGACTCGCCGTAGCCGGGGTGGAACGGCATCAACACGCGGAAGTCCTCCGCCCAGGCCGACGCGAACTCGGCGCCGTGGAACGTACCAGCGCCGTGGAAGTACACGAGCTGCGGCGACTGCGGATCACCGAGGGCGAGCACGACCGATGTCGTGCCGTTGATGTCGAGCTCGATGCGTTCGATCGTGTCGGCGTTGCGATCGGTCATGCCGGCACCACCTTGCGCGAGCGGAGGCGGGGGATGACTTCTTCGGCGAAGAGCGTCGTGCTCTTCACCACCTTCCAGTTGGGCATGTCGCCGAGGGCGATGTTGAGGTTGACGCGTGTGGTCTTGGCCTCTTCGACCCAGTTGGCGATCGCGTCGGCGACCTTCTCGGGCGTGCCGGCGACGATCCGGTTGATCTCGAGCAACGAGTCCCAGTCGGCCGAGCCGTGCACGTCGGCCGATGTGATCCGCCGCCGGAACTCGGGCACCGTCACGTAGCCGGGCGGGTTGAGGTAGCGCGGCGTGGTGCGCAGGGCGGTCTCGAAGAAGTACATGACGTGTGGCATGAACTCCTCCTCGGCCTTCTCGTCGGTCTCGGCGACGTAGGCGAAGATGCCGATCGTCACCTTGTCGTCGGTGACCTCGTGGCCGTGGTGAGCGAGGCGGTCGCGGTAGTGGTCGAACACCTTGAGCTGCATCGTGGTCGGGATGAACACGACCGAGTAGCCGAAGCCGTACTCGGCGGCGAGCTCGAGTGTCTCGGCGGAGCCGGCGCCGACGATGTACGCCGGCGGGTGCGGCTGCTGGATCGGCTTGGGCCACGGGTTGAGGTAGCGGTACGTGTAGAAGTCGCCGGCGAACGACTGCGGGCCGTCCTCGGTCCAGCATTTGAGGATCACGTCGAGTGACTCACGGAAACGCGCCCGGGCCGTCGCCGGGTTCACGGCGTTGGCCCAGTACTCCATGCCGGTGCCGAGCGGGAAGGCGACGTCGAGGCGGCCGCCCGACATCACGTCGAGCATCGCGTACTCCTCGGCGAGCCGGTTGGGGTACTCGAAGTTCGGTGGCGTGCCGAACACGCTGATCCGCGACGTGGTCTGGGGGATCAACGCCGCCGCCGTCAGGTTGGGCGCCGGGTTCATCGTGTACTGCGTGTTGTGGTGCTCGTTGAGCACCAGACCGTCGAAGCCGAGCTTGTCGGCGAGGAGCATCTCGGACAGGTAGCGGTTGTACAGCTCGTGCCCGGCCTTCGGGTCGTAGTTCGAGTTCGAGTAGTCGACCCAGAGCGATTCCTTGTCGGCGGCATCGACCGGCAACCCGGTGTACGGAAAGAAGTGGAAGTAGTGGAATTCCGCCCGGTCGGCGTAGCTCATGGATCCTCCGTCGTTGGCCTGTCTCGTGTAGCTGGCCTCGGTGTTGCGGGTGGACGCGTTCAGTTTCCGTCGAGGTGACGCCGCAAGAGTGCCGCAACCTCATCCGGCGCGTCCCATTCGAGCAGGTGGCCGGCGCCGGCGATCACCACGCCACCGCCCCACCGATCGATCAAACCGGGTACGAGCAGCTCGTCCTGGTCGCCCCACACGACGAGCTTGGGGCAGCGGATGCGGTGGATCCGCTTCGCCACACCGCGGTCACCGAGCGGCCATAGCAGGCTGGCGGAGGCGATGTCGGAGAGGTAGCGGGCGACGGGAGCTTCCTCCTCGCCCTTGTGGGCGAAGCGGTCGGCGAAGGCGTCCGGCACACCTTTGGCGAACAGGTGGCTCATCCGCTCCGGTGCGGTGACCGCGTACAGGTCGAAGCCGGGCGTGTCGGCGGCGTTGATCCCGAACGGCGCCAGCAGGGTCAGCGACGTCACCATCTCCGGCCGCATCGCAGCAAGCTCGGCGGCGATCATCCCGCCGAGCGATGCACCGACGACCGGGCACGGCAGTGCGCCGGTCGCGTCGAGCGCGTCCCAGAACACGGTGAGCCAGTCCAGGTACTCGTCGGGAGCGACGAACCCCGACTCGCCGTCGAACCCGGCAACCGACGGGACGACGATCTCCCAACCGTCGGCCTCGAGGGCGCGCAGCGCGGGCGAGACCTCCGGGTGGCCGGCGATCCCCCACAGGTAGACGAGACGCTGATCAGCGGGCATTTTCGGGCCACCACGGGTCGGGGTACTCGGCGAAGATCGTGCGCAGTCCGGGGGCGACCTTGTCGGCGAACAGGCGCGTGTTGAAGCGGGTGAGCTCGTCGCTCATGTTGCCGAACTGGAGCATCGCGCACAGGTGTCCGATGCGGAGCTCCTTGCACGCTTCCTCGAGCTTCTCGCGGACCGTGTCGGGACTGCCGATCACGACGTATCCGTTGTCGACCATCTCGTCCCATGTCAGGTCGTGCTTGGCCTGCTTCGCTCGCGAGGCCTGCCGGACCTGCGACTTGTAGCGGGCCCGCACGGATGCCTCGGTGACGTATCCGGGCGGATCGGTGAACCCCGGGTAGACGTGCAACGACCGGTTGAAGAAGTACTCCGCCGGCTCGCGGTACATCTCGTAGGCCTCGGCGTCGGTGTCGGCGACGCCGAT
Source organism: Ilumatobacteraceae bacterium (assembly GCA_963776935.1). Lineage (GTDB taxonomy): Bacteria > Actinomycetota > Acidimicrobiia > Acidimicrobiales > Ilumatobacteraceae > JALOLG01. The sequence goes on from CAVZOP010000014.1 coordinate 112,665, forward strand.
GAACTGGGTGACGGCGAGGCGGTGTGGGTTGTCGTCCCTGCCGTGGGCCTCGACCTGGCGCCAGTACCCGGCGACCGTCTCGCGGACCATCTTGTAGCCGTAGTAGGTGAGCGCGCCGTAGACGTAGTCGTTCTCGGCGCAGAAGTCCCACGTCTCGACCGAACCGCCGCCGGGGATCCACACCGGCGGGTGCGGCTTCTGCCACGGGCGGGGCACGGGGTTGACGTAGCGCAGCTGGTTGAAGCGACCGTTGAACGAGAACGGCTCGGTCGCCTGCCAGGCCTTCATGATCAGCTCGATGCCCTCGTAGTACTTCGGGCGCAGCTGGCTCGGGTTGACGCTGTACGAGTACGCCGTGTCCATCGGCGTGCCGACCGGGAAGCCGGCGATCAGGCGGCCCCGCGAGAAGAGGTCGATCATGGCGAACTCCTCGGCGATCCGGATCGGCGGGTTGTAGAGCGCCACCGAGTTGCCGAGCACCGTGATCGCCGCGTCCGACGTGCGGCTGGCGAGGATCGACGCGATCAGGTTCGGCGAGGGCATCAGGCCGTAGCCGTTGTTGTGGTGCTCGTTGACGCAGATGCCGTCGAAGCCGCACTCGTCGGCGTACACCAACTGGTCGATGTACGTGCTGTACGTGTCGGCCATCACCTCGGCGTCGAACAGCGCCGGATCGATATCGACCCAGACGCTCCGGTGACGCTTGTTGAAGTCCTCCGGGAGGTCCGGATATGGCATCAGATGGAACCACATCATCTTCATGGTGGACATGATCGCCGGTCTCCCACCCCCACGTCCACGACCGAAGCCGACACGGATCATGTCGCGTTCGATAACGTTGTCGATATGGCGAACGGCGTCGACCTGCGCCGCCTGCGGTACTTCGTGGCCGTGGCGGAGGAGTGCCACTTCGGGCGCGCCGCCGCCCGGCTCCACATGTCGACACCACCGCTGTCGCAACGCATCCGTGAGCTCGAGTCCGAGCTCGGCCTGACGCTGTTCGCGTGGACCTCACGGCGGGTCGAGCTGACGCCCGCCGGCGAGCGGCTGCTCGGCGAAGCCCGGCTCGTGCTCAGGGCGGCCGACGGCTTCGACCGCATGGCGGCGACGCTGGCGTCGGAGTTGGCATCCGAGCCGTCGGACATCGGGCTCGGCTTCTGCCACGGCAGCGAGGGCGGGGCGATGAACGCGCTGCGCCGGATGCTCGACCAACAACCTGAGGTCGGCGTGCGCCCGGCGGCGATGACGTCGCTGCACATCTTCGAGGCCCTGCGCAACGGCCGGATCTCGGTCGGCATCGTCCGCGGGCCGGTGATCGATCCCGACGTCATCGCCTCGGTGCCGCTCGCCGAGGTCCCCGTCGACCACGTCGTGGTGCCGCCCGATCATCGCCTGGCGACGTTCGACCGCGTCGAGATCACCGATCTCGAGGGCGAGCCGGTGCTGATCGTCGAACGCGACGACGTGCCGCGGGCCCACGACGAGATCACGAACTACTTCGCCGACATCGGCGTTCGCCCGCGGTGGATCGTGCACGGTGCGACGCAGATCGAGCGGGTCTTCGACATGGTGTCCGTCGGGGCCGGCATCGGCTGGCTCAACACGTGGCAGGCCGAGCGCGAGTCGGGTCGGACCGACGTCGCGATCCGACCCCTCGTACCCGTCGGCATGCACGACGTGTTCCGCATCGCCTGGCGCGCCGGCGACACCAGCCCCGCCACGGCGACCTGCGTCCGGGTCCTCCTCGAAGCCTGCGGCGCCTGATCCCGCCGTTCTGTCTGCCTCAGATGAGCCTCCGGCTCATCTGAGGCAGACAGAACGGGATTTCAGAGGCGGACGACGGCGCGGGCGACTTCGCCGGTGGCGAGGGCGCGGAAGCCGTCGTTGACCTCGTCGAGGGTGAGCGTGCGCGACACCATCGACTCGAGGTCGAGCAGGCCGCGGCGCCACAGCTCGACGTAGCGGGGGATGTCGACCTTCGGTTGCCCGCCTCCCATGAACACGCCGCGCAGCGACTTGCCGCGGCGGAAGTGGGTGGCGGGGACGGTGAGCTCGGCGTCGTCGGACATCACCCCGACGACGTACGCGGCACGGCCCGCGGCCGCCATGTCCATCGCCAAGGCGATCGTGGCGGGCCGCCCGACGACCTCGAAGGCGTGGTCGACACCGACGCCGGTGAGCCCGCGCACGGCCTCGACCGGGTCGACGTCCGACGCGTCGACCAGATCCGTCGCGCCGAGTCGACCGGCGAGCGGCAGCTTCTGCGGGTTGGCGTCGATCGCCACGATCCGTGCGGCGCCGGCGATGCGGGCACCCTGGATCACGTTGAGCCCGACGCCACCACACCCGATCACGGCGACGGTGTCGCCCGGCGCGACGCGAGCGACGTGGAAGACCGCGCCCAGGCCGGTGACGACGGCGCACCCGAGGATCGCCGCCAGCTCCACGGGGACGTCGGCCGGAATCGCGATCACGCCCCGCTCGTCCATCAGCACCCGCTCGGCGAGTCCACCGACCCCGCCCATCGGCGTGACCATGCGGCCGTCGGGGGTGGTGAGCCGGGGTCGTTCCCCGGCGGCGCGCCGGATCGCTTCCGGCCGGCGGCACTGACCGGGCTCGCCTCGGAGACACGGGGCACACCCGCCGCAACCGGCCAGCAGGCAGGTGACGACCGGGTCCCCCACCGCCACCGAGTCGACCGCGGACCCGACCGCCTCGACCACACCGGCCGCCTCATGGCCGAGCACCTGCGGGCGCGGCCGGACGAGCGTCCCGTCCAACCAGTGGAGGTCGCTGTGGCACAGCCCGCACGCCGCGATCCGGATGACGACCTCGTGCGGACCGGGCGTGTCGTGCTCGATGTCGTCGACGACGAGGTCGTCGGTGCCGTCGTGGAGGATCGCGGCCCGCATGCGCGCCGTCAGGCCGCGCGGTCGAGCACGAAGTCGAACGTCGTCGCCAACTCACCGTTCTCGTCGGGCGCGAACGTCGCGATCAGGCTCTCGCGCACGCCGAACACGGCGTCGTCGTAGAGGTAGTCGCTCTCGACGTCGAACACGTGGGTGATGAGATCCTTGTAGCCGGGCGCCTTCAACCACACATGGGTGTGGCCGGGCCGCATCCAGTTCCGGGCGTTGGCCTTGAGCAGCATGCCCACCGGCCCGTCGTACGGGATCGGATACGGAACGGGGCGAATGGTGCGGATCTCGTACTTGCCGTCGGCGTCGGTGCGGTAGATGCCGCGCAGGTTCTCGGGCGTCTGCTCGTTGGGCTGCTGCACGGCGTAGAAGCCGTGCGACGCGTTCTGCCAGCAGTCGAGCACGGCCCCTTCGATCGGCTTGCCGTCGACATCGGTGACGGTGCCGCGGATCACGACGCGGTCACCGTCGTCGGGATCGACGAGCATCGACTCACCGTTGGCGCGCTCGGGCGATCCGGGCACGTAGAACGGTCCGAGCACGGTGTTCTCCGTGCTCCCGTCGACACCGCTGTACGTCAGCATCTCGACGAGCGTCGATACGCCGAGCGTGTCCGACAGCAGGATCCACTCCTGGCGCGTGTCGTCGCACATCTGGCCGGTCGCGGTGAGGAACTTGATCGCCGCGAACCACTCGTCGCGTTGCAGGTTGACCTCCCGCACGAACGCGTGGAGGTGCCGCACGGCGGCCTCCATGACCTCTTTGAGCCGCTCGTTCGGAGCGCCGGCGTACCGGCCGAGCACTTCCTCGACGAGCTCATCGGGAGCTGACATTGCTGGTCCTCCTCGATCGGGGCGTTCCGTGCGCGATCGGCGCAGGCCTAGAAGTTACGCGGCGCACCCGGCACCGAATGCAGTCGACGTTCGCCAGGCGGGTATCAGCCGGCCGATCACACCGCACGGACGACGACCGTGCCGAGCTCGGAGTAGTGGGCGGCGGCTCTCGTCCCGGCCGCGAGTGGGAACGCGTCGGTGAGCGCCCCCGCCAGCACGATCCAGCCGGCCTCGATCCGGCGACCCCGCCCGGCGAGGTGGTTGGCGAGCAGGGCGACGCATTCGGCGGGGTCGCCGAGCAGCGCCTCACCGGTGGCGCTGGCGACCGTCGCCCCGTCGATCTCGAAGACGCAGTCGACCAGCCGCAGGTCGATGTCGCCCGCACCCGCCACGTCGGATCCGACCACGAACCGAGCACCGACAACCCATCGGTCTGGCCCGTGATCGCCGCCACCTCGACGCGCCGGTCGGCCGCGTCGAGCAGGTACGCGACCCAGCGGTCGATGTCGAGCGTCATCGTCGAGACGAAGTCACCGGTGCGCCATCACCAGGTCGCGCCCTCGACGGCGTCCCAGCAGCGGCGCGTCAGCTCGGCGCCGGCGAAGTAGGCAGCGCGCGCCGAACGGCGCTTCTCGTCGGTGTCGAGGTATCGCTCGGCGAACTCGCCGACGTGGCCACCGTGCTCCTCGTCGACGGTGATGTGGATCGTGTGGAACGCGTAGTCGTCGGGTTGGAGGACGTCGGTGTAGTGCTCCCGGAAGCCCTTGACGGCTTTGATGTAGGCGTCGGGGATCTGGTTCTCGATGCCGAGGATGGCGCCGAACTGGAACTCGTGCCACGGGCGCTGGTGGGCGAGGTTGTAGAGCAGGCTCTCGGATGCGACCGCCGCGACGTTGGGGGTGGCCTCGGTGATGACGGTGTCGGGGGCGCCGAGGGCACGGGTGAACTCGAACAACCAGTGCAGGTGGCTGTGACCCGACTTCGACTGGGTGCCGAGCACCTCCTCACTGATGTTCTCGATCAGGGCGTCGGTCATCTCGTACGGCACCCGCGCCAACCAGATGGAGAGGAACCGGCGGGTGTGGTACGTGACGCCCCAGTAGTGCTGGCGGGCCCACCCGACGAGCTCCTGCGGTGTGGCTTCTCCGGCCGCGACGCGTTCGACCCAGTCCGCCTTGTCGAGCGTGCGGCCCGATGCGAACAGTTCCGCGCGGATGTCCTGCACGAACGCCTCACCATCGAAGCTCATGTCGAAGTCCCCTCTCGAACCGCGGGCCGTCCCCGACGTGCCCTGCAGCCCGCGACCTTGCCACGCCGCCGACCACGGCGGAAGCGTGCCGTTGCGCAAAGTCGAACGATGGCCGACGAGAACCTTGTGGCGCGTTCAGCGCTCGCGGAGCGCCTACGGCGTCGGCAATGTGACCGGCGTGGCGTCGACCAGGGGGCTGACATCAGCCCGCACCGTCGCGATCGCCCCGTTTTGGGTCGACACGTACGTGATCGAACGCAGCGTCGTGCCGTCGATCTCGAGCGCCACGTCGACGGGACCGTCGCCCGCCAGCGAGAGCGCCGACGCCGGATAGGTGCCCGTGAGCACGATCGGACCGTTGCCGTAGGACGTGAGGGCGACGGCGGTCGGGGTGCGCAGGGCACCGACCGGATCGACCGCCGGCGCCGGCTCGTCGAGCTCGGCCCAGTTGCCGTCGGAGAACACCCAGGTGCCGTCGGGCGTGATCGCGTACGAGACCGTCGACCCGCCGGTGGTGACGTTGACTCGTGTCCCTTCGCCGACACGATCGCCTTCGGCGGTGATGGCGACGACGTCACCGACGGTCGCCGTCGTGACGAAGTGGTAGCCGCCCGCGATCGCGTCGAACGACGAGGTCAACAACGCCAGCGGGTCCGGCGGGGGTGCCGTCGTGGCCGGCGCCTCGGTGGCCGCCGGGACGATCGGCGCGGCGGTGTCGAGTGGGATCGCGATCGTCGTCGGAACGGACTCGCCCACCGGCTGGCTCGTCGGGACGAGTGGCGGCGCCGATGTCGCGCTGCTCTTCTCGTCGGTGCAGCCCGCGGTGAGCCCGACGACGAGCCAGAGCGCGACGTGCCGCCGCCAGGGACGGCAGCACTCGCGTCGGACGAACGGGCCGACTGGCGACCCGCTCTGTTCAGTCATCGCCACCATTGTGGCGCTGGTTCCCGCGATCTTCGTCGCCGCCTCGGCTGCTCCCGTCACGGGAGTCGTCGTGATGCGAGCCGTCGTCACGACCGTCGCCGCGATGCTCGTCGCGGTCACCGCGGTCGCCGCGGTCGCCGGTGTCGGCGTCCTCCGCGATCTCGGTGTTGACCGCCGGAGCACCGGCGTCGCAATGGATGCGATCGTCGGCGCCGACCTGGAGCTGGCCATCGTCGTCACGGACGTTGATGCGCACCGACTCACCAGTGGCGAAGCGAACGCCGACTCCGTGCTCGCCGGACCCGATCTCGGCACCCTCGGGTGACGCGGAGACGTCGGTGATGGAGCCGTCTTCACCGACGGTGTAGTTGATCGTCGCGTTCGTGCCGTCGCAGAGCATGCCGCTCCACGAGTGGGCGCCGACAGCGTCGCCGTCAGGGACTTCGGCACCCTTGATGCGCGACAGCCCGATGCTCAGGTTGGCCGAGGTGTGGTTCTCACTGGTGCGCAGTAACGAGACCGTAATATTACGCCCAGCAATACTCGGCGTGGTCGGACGACCCCGATCGTCACCCTCAGTCGGCGCGGATCTGCGCCAGCAGGTGGCGCAGCGTGTCGCCGTCACCCGTGCCGACGACCGGGATCGAGAACTCGATCCGGTCGACTCGCGTGCGGTACCGCTGGCGGAGTTGATCGGCGATCGTGCCGTGCGTCCCGACCGTTGCGACCGTGTGGAACATCTCGTCGTCCACGAGTGCCGACAGTTCGTCCCACCGGTGCGCCTTCGACAGCGCGGCGGCCTGCTCCGCTTGTTCATCCCATCCGTGAAGGGCGAACACGCGGCGGTACGCGGGAGTCGACAGGTAGAACGCCACGCGCGCCCGCACGGTCTCGCTCACCCGGGCGAGCGAGGCCTCGTCGGGCGCCGTGGCAACGAGCGGCTTCATGCAGAACTCGATGTCGGCCAGCGCCCGGCCGCCCGCGACCGCACCGCGCTCGACCGCCGGCTTGACGCTCTCGTCGATGAAGCGGGTCGTGCAGATCGGATGGAGGCGCACGCCGTCGGCGAGCTCGCCGGCCACGCCGCACATGTTCGGGCCGATCGCCGCAACGTGGATCGGGATGTCGGGGTGGGCGATCGGACCGGGATCGAACAACGGCACCATCAGGCTGAGGTCGTAGTGCTCGCTCTCGAACCGCAGCGGCTCGCCGTTCTGCCAGCACCGCCACACGGCCCGGATGGCGCCGACCGTGTCGCGCATCCACGGCGCCGGCGCGTGCCACTCCATCCCGAATCGCCGGCGGACGTGTCCACGGACCTGTGTGCCGAGGCCGAGCGTGAACCGGCCACCCGACAGCCGCTGCAGCGTCCAGGCCGACATGGCAGTGACGGTCGGGCTCCTCGGGAACGCCATCGCCACCGAGGTCGCCAGCCCGATCCGGGTGGTGCTCGACGCCCCGAGGGCGAGCAGTTGGTACGGATCCCACTTCGTCTCCTCGACGAGCACGGTGTCGAGGCCGAGCGCCTCGGCCTGCGCGGCTCCCGCTGCGAACGCCGTCGGGTCGAGCGGTGCTTCCGGCTCGCGTAGGCCCGGATCGAGCTTTCCGAGCGGGAGCAACGACTCGACCTTCACGACGCCGGCGCTCCTCCCCCGATCGTGGCGAAGGCCCGCACCGTGAACGTGCCGGCACCTTCGATCTTCGGCGGGACCGCCGTGAACGTGAACTCCCGGTCGGGCAACGCCGCCAGGCCGGTGAGGTGCTCGATGATCGGGATGCCGGCGGCCAGCAGGATCGAGTGCACCGGCCGTTCAGGAGTCGACGTGCCGTCGATGTTCAGCGAGTCGATGCCGACGCAGGCGACATCGGCGGCAACGAGCGCCTCGGCGGACGCCGCGGACAGGTGCGGATGGCCCGCCAGGTACGCATCGGTTCCGAAGTGGGCGGAGTGGTCGGTACGCACCAACACCGCGTGCCCGGCGAGACCCGCCACCTCATCGGGCGCCAGATCGATGGTGGCGATGCCACGACGGTCGAGGCAGACGGCGGGCACCGCCGCCACCCGTTCCAGCGGGAGCTCGGTGAGATCGTGACCGTCCGCGTACCGGTGGAACGGCACGTCGAGATAGGTGCCCGTGTTCGTGCACATCGTCACGACGCCGATGTGGAACGTGATGCCGGGCCCGTACACCTGCTCGGCGATGTCGCGCGACAGGTGGGTCGCGACGATCGGGACGGGCAGGCCTGGATACGTCACCATCCCCGCCGTGATCCGATGGCTGAGATCGATCAATCGCGTGCCGGCGTTCGTGGCTCCCATGCGAGCGACCGTAGTTCGGCGAGCCCGCCGATCGAGCCCGCCGATCGAGCCTGCCGATCGTATTGGCGTGATTGAATCGGCGCCATGGCATCGAGCAGGGCGACGACACCGACGACGGGGACGACCGCGACCGCCACCATCCAGCGGCTCGACGTGTCCGAGCACACGCTGGCCGTGCATTGGGACGACGCGGTCACGTCCGAGTACCCATGGTTGTGGCTGCGGGACCACGCTCACGACGCGGCCACGTTGCACCCGGTCACCCAGCAACGCCAGCTGTACACGGCGGGCGTCGACCCCGATCTGCGCGGTGCTGCGGCGCGCATCGACGGCGACGACGTGGCGGTGACGTGGGAGGACGAGACGCTGCCGTCGCGACTACCGATCGACTTCCTGGCCCGCTTCCGCCAACCGCGTCCGGCTCGCGTGGCGTTCGACGTCGATCGCGTGCTGTGGGATCGCGCGACTCATCGCCGAGCAGTGGCCGACGGTGGAGTACCGCGAGGTGATCGACGGCGACGACGGTGTCGGCGGAGTGGCTGCGTCGGGTCGCCACCTACGGGTTCTGCATCGTCGAGGGCACGCCGGTCACCGTCGAGGCCAGCCAGGAGCTGATCCGCCGCGTCGGCTACATCCGCGAGACGATCTTCGGTGGGTTCTGGGACTTTCAGGCCGACCTGTCGAAGGCCGACACCGCGTACACGAACCTCGAACTGCTACCGCACACCGATGGCACGTATTCCCACGACGCCCCCGGGCTCCAGCTCCTCCACTGCCTCGCCTTCGACGGCACGGGCGGCGAGTCCACCATGGTCGACGGATTCCGGATCGCCGACGAGCTTCGACGCGACGAGCCCGGCCATTACGAGGTGCTCTCGACCGTCGCCGTCCCGGGCCAGTACATCGGTGACGGTTCGCACCTCGTCGCCGCCCGGCCGGTGTTCCGCCACGACGCGACCGGCGTCCTGGTGCAGGTGTCGTTCAACAACGCCGATCGGGCACCGTTCCTCCTGCCGGCCGACGAGATGAACCACTTCTACGACGCGATGCGTGCGTTCGAGGTCCGCGCCAACGACCACCGGATGCAGTGGCGTCGGGTGCTGCGGCCCGGCTCGGCGATGTTGTTCGACAACTGGCGTGTCCTGCACGGGCGCACGTCGTACACCGGTCATCGTCATCTGTGCGGCGGCTACGTGAACCGCGAGGACTTCGAGAGCAGACTCCGCGTCGTGCTCGACCGCTGAGGAGCGCGGCGCCGTCGCAGGGATGGACGCCCACCCGCCAACCACCCGCGGCGTGTATGCAGCGTCCGCGAGCGGTGGCGTCGCGACCGCAGCGCGGAGTCTGCCGGCGAGAGCCTTGACCGCCGGCTGACGGGGGCAGTGGACGGCAGCGGTACCTTGGCAGGCGAGAGGGAAGCATCGATCCGCGGGACCCAACTGGTCGCTCGTCCAGCGGGGAGCTACCGCGAACCCACCCCACTCCGTACCACGGTCCCGACACAGGTCGAGACCGTGGAAACCGGAAGGGAACGGGCGATGCGGATTCCAGGCGGACGCGACAAGACCATTCACGCAGGTGCGGGCGCGTGCCTCGCCGCGGCGATCATCGTCGGTGCGTGCTACGTGTCGAGCGCGGCCGGCTCGACCGCGGCCCAGGTGGCCGAGCCAACCGGCCTGGCGGCGACGACAACGACGACGACGACACGAGCGATGGCACCGGTCGCGCCCGTGGAACCAGCTGCCACGACGACGCCCGTACCACCGATGGAAACGGTCGCCACGGCGATGCCGGTCGCGGCGGTCGCCGAACAGCCGGCGCGTCCCGTCACGACGGAGAACGCAACCGACGTCACGGCGCCTGCCGACACCGCCGCGGAGACCACCGTGGCGACACCCACAACCGTCGTCGCACCCGAGCAACCGATCGACATCCCGGAGACCGTGGAGCCCACCGTTGCGGAACCGACCAACCAGTCGACCTGCCGGACCGACCTGCCCGGTGCCGTCATGACGATCGCGATGCCGGACATCTCGTACTGGTGTCCCGTGTACGCCGGTGGGCAGTCGGTCATCGACGCTGGTGTCGCCACCGTGATCACCGCCAACCAGTCGAGCTTCGCACTTGCCGCGACTCCCGGCGCAGCGGGCACGTTGTGGATCACCGGCCACCGTTCATCGCACGGCGGGCCATTCGCCGCGGTGCCGGACCTCGTCGATGGAGCGATCATCACCGTGTCCGACGAGGGCGGCAGTGCCTCGTACGTCATCGTCGGTCGGAGCTACGTGGAAGTCCGTGACGGCCTCGCCGTCGACGCGTCCGGTCAGACGACGGAATCGGCGACGCTGGACGCGGTACTCCGACCGGACCGCAACGCCGACCTTGCGCCGCGCCTGCTCCTGCAGACATGTGACGCCGAGAACTTCCGCTGGATGATCTACGCCGACCTGATCGAAGGCTGAGCCCTCGACATCCACCGCCGTCCGGCCGTGACGGTCACGATGGTCCGAGCAGATCCCACCGGTTGCCGGCGATGTCACGGAAGACCGCGACGCGGCCGTACGGCTCCGAGCGCGGCGGCGCCACGAAGTCGACACCGGCGGACACCATTCGGTCGAATGTCGCGTCGAAGTCGTCGACGCGGAGGAAGAAGCCGACCCGGCCCGCCACCTGCTTTCCGATCACGGCCGACTGCTCGTCGCCGTCAGCGCGGGCGAGGAGGATGCCGGTCTCGCCGCCGGGAGGACGCACGACAACCCAACGCTTCGGGCGACCGTCGTTGGTCAGCGATGGAGAGTCCTCGATCAGATCGAAACCGAGCACGTCGACGAAGAACTCGATCGCCGGGTCGTACTCGTCGACCACGATCGCGACCAGATGAACGAATGACATCCCGAGAGCTTGTCGTGCACCGCAATGTCGAACGGCATCCGACCGTGATGCGTCGTGCGGCTCACTCGGGTACGAGCTCGATCAGGGAGAGCGACGGCATCGGCATCTCGAACGTGAGGTGCAACGCGTGATCGACAGGTTGCACGTCGGCGGGAGGCTCGAGGTCGACGAGCCGACTGAGACTGGGCGACGAGTCGTCGGTGTCAGCCGGCGTGGGTCGCGGCGCTCACGATCAGGCCAACGAAGAACGCGACCACGAGCCCGACCCCGACCGCCACGGCGAAGCGTTGCTTCGACGGATGCCGGAGAAATATCGGCACTGCCACGACGAGCATCGCGCCGCACGCGGCCATGCCGAACACGTCGTCCTCGAGGAGCGGTGGCCGCTCGGCCGGGCACGTGCCGCCGAACGTGTCGCAACTCCCGACGACCATGGCGAGAAAGATCATTCCCAGGCCGACTGCGACCGCGACGGCGATCGTCACGCCGGCCGCGATTTGCTGCAACAGACGCGGCCGCTCGTCAGAGCGAAGCTGCGCCATCGGTCGACCATAACGTTGTCGATCGGTGAAGCGTTCTGAGAAGTGTCCGCGGCCCGCCCTGGCGAGGGCTAGCCCGCGCCGGTCCGCAGTCGATCGAGCATCGCCCAGAGCGTGGCGTCGAACGTCGACAGCGCGGGCGCGCTTCCGGGTCCGCCTTGTCGCCGAGTCGGGCGACGACGAGATCGAGGTCTCGCGAGATGTACAGCTTCTGGTCGGCCTTGCCGAGCGCCGCCACGAGATCGGCAGGCGCGGTCGGGATGAGCGATCCCGGCCGTGCGGGCGGTGTCGGGCCGGGCAGCATGAACGATTCCTGACCGTTCAGCCACCAGAGGTACCCGTACGACGCGTTGAACAGTTGGCTCGGCGCCAACGACTCGTCGAGCCACTGATCCGGCAAGCCCGGTTGCGACCGATCGAGGACCATCTGGCCGATCACGACGAGGTCGTTGGCGGTCGCCCGCATGCCGATTGGGGCGTACCCCTCGTCGGTGCGCCGTTCGTAGAACCCGGCGCCGCCGGCCCCGGCCGGCTCGAAGAGCCACTCGGTCGCGAGGTCGTCGACCGGTCGGCCGGTGGTGACGCTCAGGACCGCGAACAGCTCGCGAAGGCGCCGCTGTACAGCCAGCTGGTGCCCGGCGCCGCGACCAACGCCAGGCTGTCGTCGAGGCCGCTCGTCATCGTGAGCAGGTGTCGCACGGTGACCGTCGACGACTGTCCGTGTGGCGTCCAGCCGGAGCCGAGCACGTCGTCGACGAGTGTGTCGAGACCGATCAAACCGTCCGCGATCGCCCGGCCGACCAGCAACGACAACACGCTCTTCTGCGCCGACGCGATGTCACGCGTGTACGTGTCGTCGGTGCGGTACCACTCGTGCACCTTGAGCCCGCACTCCACGATCGAAAACGCCTCACCGTTGGTGACGGACAGGAACTCGTCGAGCTCGTCGAAGTTCGCACCCGACCAGGGTGCGGTCGCGGCAGTCGACGACGAGGTCGACGACGCCGGGGACGACCCTGTAGTGGTCGATGGGTCGGGCGGTGTGTCGATCGTGGTCGTCGTGGTCGTGGTCGTCGTGGTGGCCGTGACGTCAGTGGTCGTCGGATCGGACGTCAGCGTGACGGATTGCTCATCGCGACATGCCGCCAGCAGCCCTCCGAGCGCGGCACCGCCGGCGGCACGCATGAAGGTCCGACGCGAGTACACAACCAACCTCTACCCGACGTTGATAAGAAAAGCCTGTGGTCGATGTGTGGGTCATCCGTCGCCGCGCTCCTCGAGCGGCATCGGCCGCAGTCGCCCGCCGGCGATGGCCAGCGCGGACGTCACGATCCAGATGTCCGTCGCCGTGAGACCCACACGTTGGAACAACCCAGTGGGCAGGCCGGTGGTCGTGAGGACCAGCGAGATCGCCGACACGGCGCCCGCGACCACCCCGGCCGCGGCGAGCGCACGTTGCCCCTGCTGCGACAGCGGGCGGGCAGCCAGCAGTGGGGTCGCGGCGAGCGTGACGTAACCGATCCCGGCAGCGACGCCGTGCCAGGTGTCGACCGTGGCGGAGCGATCGAGCGGGGTCGTCGCCACGGCCAGCGTGGCGATGCCCGTGGCGGCGGCAGTCATCCATGCCGAGCCACTCACGACCCTGCGGAGCGCCGATGCGTACACCGGAAGGCCGATACCGAAGGCGACGAACCCGGCAGTCATCAATGCCCGCGTGTCGGCACCGACTGCGGCGAGGCGGCTGATCGCGTCGTCGATCGACGAGTAGTCACTGGTGGTGACGGCGGCGCCAATCGTCCACGCACCGATGAAGGCCGCCGGACCGATCACCCCGCCAAGCGCAGCCGCGCGGACCCTTGACGATGGCTTTGTCGGTGACGGTTCCGGCGACGCCCTGATCTCCGACACTGCGCGATCTTCGACACGGTACGGGGAGCGGAGCCGAATCGAGACCGGCGGTTCACCTCGCGCAACTGATGCACGTCCGCGTGCTCGGCAGCGCGAGCAGTCGGTCGAGCGCGATCGGTCCACCGCACACCGCGCATCTCGGGTCCGTCCCACCATCGATGCGCACGAGCGCTTCGTCGAGGGCAACGAGGTCGTCGCGGGCCTGGCGCAGCAACGCCGCAACCTGGGCGCGCTCGTAGGCGATCGTCGCTCCCTCGGGATCGTGCTCGTCGTCCGTCGAGGTCAGCTCGGCAGCCTCCACGATGCCGGCGAAGCTGCGCTCGAGAGCTGCGATCTGATCGGACGTGCGGTCCCGCGCGACCTCGATCGCGGTTCGCAGCCGGATCGCATCCGCCGCGCCGTCATCCACGATGAAAGCCTGACATACCCATGCGAGTCGCCCGTTGGAGAAGGATCCGGAGAAATTTGGCGGGTCCTTGTTGACAGTCGAATCGAACGTATGTACGATAGGACGTATGTTCGAGAAGGGGATCCGGACAACGGTCGAGTCGTTGTTGGCGCTCGACCCGACGGTGTGTGACCGGCGCGACCTGGAGCGCATCGTCAGTTGAGCGCACGGGTGCGCGGATGGGTCGACGCGATCGACGTCGCCGTCGCCCGACGGGTCGCCTCCGACGCCACCCCGGGTGTGGATGCGTCCCCCGCCGAGGTGTTGGCACGACACGGCCGGCGCTCCCGCAAAGACGCCAAAGCCGCCGCCGACCGGGCCACGGTGTGTGATCAGTTGCCGTCGTTCGAAGATGCCCTGGCCGACGGCACCGTGTCGGCCGGCCACGTCGACGCCCTCGCCAACGCCACCCGCAACCTCGACGACGCCGCCCGCTCAGAGCTCACCGCGCTGGAAGCCGAGCTGTTGGCGGCGGCGTGTCGTGACACGATCGCCGAGTTCGACAAGGACTGCCGCGATCTCGCCCGCCTGCTCGCCGGTGACGGCGGCGTCGGTGAGCTCGACCGTCAGAAGTCGAACTCAACGCTGCGACGCTGGATCGACAAGATCACCGGGATGTGGCACCTCCACACCGAACTCGACCCCGAGACCGGCGCCAAACTGTGGACCGCGATCGACGCTCAGCTCGACACCGTCCAACAACGCCACGCACG
>CAVZOP010000015.1:0-637040 GCA_963776935.1 Ilumatobacteraceae bacterium
ACTGCCGACCGACGATCGTCCGACATCAACACCCTCCGAGCAGCAGGCGTCACCGTGGTGGGCAGAGTCGTCGGCGTCTCCAGCGGTCGACTGCAGTGCTCGGGCTCGCTCGCCAACCTCACCGCCAACGCCGACCTCAAGCAGAACCGGCTGCTCGACCGCATCGACGCTTACGCCGCCGAGGCCGGCCTCGACGAAGTCGCACCCGAACGCCCGGCTCCCACCACGCTCGGAACGCCGGCGACCGCCGTTGAACTGGCCGGCGTCGGCACCATCGTCTGGGCGACCGGATACCGCGCCACCTACCCCTGGCTCGACAGTGCCGTCCTCGACCGCCGCGGACAGATCATCCACGACGGTGGAGTCATGCCGGTGCCAGGGCTGTACGTCGTCGGCCTTCCGCTCCTCAGACGCCGCAAATCCAGCTTCCTCGACGGCATCGGCGCCGATGCCGTCGACGTCAGCGCCCACATCCGCGAACACCTCGAGCGCAACGCAGCCGCAGCCTGATCGGCGCGTCAGGACGCTTAAGGCACGCGGTCGCCAAGCTCAGCGGTTCGATGGACGCTCTCTCCGCTCGATAGTCGACGAACTGCTCAGCCGCAACCGCACAGAACGCGGCACGAACGCTGCGTGCGTTTCCCAGAGGCAGATGGCGGGTCGTTGGACTGTTGACTCAGCGCAGGTCGCGTCGCATGACGACCCGAGGGAAGCCGTCGAGAACGGAGTCGGTCGGTCCCGCCCTCACGAACCCTGCCCGCTCGAACAGACCGACGGTTCCCACGTACGCCATCGTCAGATCGACCCTGGTGTCCTGGTTGTCGACCGGATACCCCTCGATTGCTGGCGCACCATACGAGCCCGCGAAGTCGACGGCGCCCGCCAGCAGGCGATGCGAGATCCCCCGCTTGCGATGGCCTGGCCGAACCCTGATGCACCACACCGACCAGACCTCGAGCTCATCGACGTGGGGGATCTTGCGGTTGCGAGCGAAGCTCGTGTCCGCTCGCGGGTGGACTGCCGCCCAGCCCACCACGTCCGCACCGTCGTAGGCGAGCACACCGGGCGGCGGATCCTCCACGATCAGCTCGCGGACCCGGTCACGTCGGGCCACTCCCCTCAGGCTCTGGTTCTCCTTCGACGATGTCAACCGGTAGCTCAGACACCAGCACACGTTCGCGTCCGCCCGCTTGGGACCCAACACCGCGGCGACATCGGCGAACTCGGTGGCCGGGCGCACTTCGATCGCCATCACACGATGGTACGCGCCGTCGATCTGGTCGTCGGCGAACGAGCAGACGGGCCAATCCTTCTGAGTCGCGAGGGCCGACGCCGCCGCGTTGTCCACGAGCAGCTCGGCTTCCTCGAGCGCGCCGCCGTCTCGTTCGCCGTCTACCGACCCACCGACTAGAGGGCCAGGCGATCAGAGGCCGAGCAGGGTGCGGCGCAGTTCGGGACTCTCGCGTAGTGCCGCTCCCGTTCCGGTGGCGACGATGCGCCCCTCTGCAAGCACGTAACCCCGGTCGGAAACCGACAGCGCCCGCTCCACCTCCTGCTCGACGAGGAGCACGCTCACCCCGGCCGAGGTGATGGACTCGATCACGTCGAACACCTCGTCGACCACGACGGGTGCCAGGCCGAGCGACGGCTCGTCCATGAGCAGCAGCCGCGGTTGCGCCATCAGCGCTCGGCCGACGGCGAGCATCTGCTGCTCGCCACCGCTGAGCCGGCCTGCCGGTTGGCCAGCCCGCTCCTGAAGTCGGGGGAACAGCGCGTAGGACTCGGTCGAGCTCGTCGCGGTAGTGGCGGCGAGCGCCCTTGCCGATACGCACCAAGGCAAAGGTTGTCGTAGACGGTCATGTGGGCGAACACGCGGCGACCCTCGGGCACCATCGCTACCCCGTGCGCGCACACGGCGTGCGCCGGCAGCGCCGTCAGCTCGACGCCGCCGACCACGATCTCGCCCCGGCGGGCGCGATGGATGCCGGCGATCGCGTTGACGAGAGTGGACTTGCCCGCGCCGTTGGACCCGACGATGCTCACGATCTCGCCGGCGGCGACGTCGAGCTCGACGCCCCACAGCGCCTGCGCGTCGCCGTAGAAGGCATCGAGGTCACGCACCTCAAGCACCGGCCTGCCTCCCGAGGTAGGCGGTGACCACGGCGGGTTCGCGCATCACCATCCGTGGATCACCGTCGGCCAGGCAATGTCCCCGATCCAGCACGACCACACGCGTGGCGAGCTGGTTGACCACCCGCAGCAGGTGCTCGACGATCACGATCGTGATGCCGGCTTGGTGTATCCGTCTGATCACCGCGACCGCGCTGTCGATCTCGGTCGGATTCAACCCGCCAAGGCCTCGTCGAGCAGCAGCACGCGCGGGTCGAGGCGATCGCCCGAGCCATCTCCAGCAGCTGGCGCTCGTGGAGGTTGATCTCGTCGGGGTAGACGTCGGCGAGGTGGGTGAGACGGACGAAGTCGAGGTGCTCCTGGGCACCGCGCCTGCGCGGCGGCCAGCGGCCGCGGGTCGCGCCCGAACATGATCGCCATCGCGACGTTGTCCCTCACCGTCATCGACGGGAACGGCCGCGGGATCTGGTAGGTGCGTGCGACGCCGCTGCGGGCGACGCGGTGAGGCGGCCAACCCGGCACGTGTCGTTACCGACGATGCGGATCTGACCGCCGCGTGGGCCGCAACGTGCCAGAGAGGAGGTTGACGAGAGTCGTCTTGCCGGAGCCGTTGGGGCCCACCAGCCCGACGAGCTCGCCCTCGCGAGATCGTCAGGGTGAGGTCGTCGAGAGCATGCACCCCACCGAAGGAGCGACTCAACCCGATGCACTCGACGAGCGGCGCCGCCGTGGCTGGTGACTCGGCGACAGCTCCGCCCGGCTCGACGTGAAATGCGGGCTCGCCCGCTGCGGCCGGTTGGAGCGATGCGTCGTCGGAGACCGTCCGCCGGGAGACCGGCCGTCGCGAGCCGGGCCACAGGGCGACCGCCGCTGCGCCGACGGCACCGACGCCGACTGCGTCGAGCAGTTCGTCGGACACACCGATCAGCACCGACCCCGCGGCGGCAAGCACGAAGGCACCGAGCGACACCGCCGGCCGTGCCCGGAGCCGCGCCTGCAGGCCCTCAGGCGCAGCGACCACGACGAAGACGAGGACGGCGCCGAAGATGATCAGCCGCCACTGCTCGAGGCCGGCGACCACGAGGCGGTCCTGGACGAGCACGATGAACGTGGCGCCGATCACCGGCCCGAGCCAGTGCGTGCGCCCACCCAGCACGCTCATGACGATCACGAACAGCGGGATCGGTGAGGCCGAAGACCGCCTCGCACGTTCACGAAGCCGATCTGCTGCGCGAACGCAGCGCCGGAGATCCCGCCGATGAGCCCGCTGGCGGCGATGGCGAACATCTTGGCGCGGAACGTCGGGACACCGAGCCCTTCAGCCACGTCCTCGGCGTCGCGGATCGCGGTGAGCGCCCAACCGGACCTGCTGTGCTGGATCGCGTAGGCGATGGCGACCGCCAGGGCAGCGACGGCGAGGTTCAACAGATAGAGGAAGTCCTGGAACTCACCGAGCACATCGGGGAACTCCGGCGCCGGGACGATGATGCCCTGACCGCCGTCGATCGTCGTGTTGAACCGCGCCACCGAGGCGAGGATGAACGGGACAGCGAGGGTGAGGAGGGCGAAGATCTCGCCCCGGAGCGATCGCAGCCGGAACGCCAACGCGCCGACGACCAACGCCAGCACCACCGAGAGCGCACCGGCGAGCGGGATCGTGATGAAGAAGTCGACGCCGTGGCGGCCGGCGAGCACGGCCGTCGTGTACGCGCCCACCCCACGAACGCCGCCTGCCCGAAGCTGAAGTAGCCGGCTGTACCCGGACAGGATGTTCCAGCTCGTCGCCTGCGCGGTCCAGAAGAGGATCGTGTAGAGGAGACGAGGTAGAACACCGGTGAGCCCGAGGCGTCTCCCGGACGAACGGGAACACGGCCAGCACGAGCGACGGCCAGCGGCGATGCCGGCGAGCCCGCGCCGCGTCACCGCGCGCCGCCAGCGCGAACAGGCCCTGCGGCCGCAACAGGAGGGCGACGACGATCGCCGAGAACACGGCGAGCGGCGCCGCCGCCGGGGACCACACGATCGACGCCACGCTCGACAGCATCCCCACGAGCACTCCGGCGAGCAGCGTGCCGGCAACGTTGCCGACACCGCCGAGGATGACGACGGCGAAGACGATCCCGAACCACTCGTACGGCGGTCGACGGCGTGATCGCGTTGCTCAGCGACCACAGAAGCCCCGCGACCGCGGCGCTGGCGCCGGCGACGCCGGCGAGCAGCACACCGAGCCGGCGGTGGTCGATCCCGAAGGCGGCGGCGACCGTACGGTCCTCGGCGAAGGCGCGCAGTGCCCGGCCGACGAACGTCCGACGCAGCGTGAGCTGCATGACCACGGCGAGCACGACCGCCACAGCGAAGGCGACCAGCGTGGGCGTCGGGAAGATGAACTCGCCCGATGCTCACCGACTCGGTGGCATACGGGTTGACGTCGGCGCTCATCCGGCGGAAGTCCTCGGTCCAGATGATGCTCGACCGCCTGGATGATGATGACCAGCAGACCGAAGCTGACGAGCAGCGAGTTGAGCTCGCTGATCGCGAGGCGGTCGAACGCCCACTGCAGCAGCGCACCCGCCACGAACAGCACCGGCGCCGTGACGACGATCGTGAGCAGCGGGTCGACGCCCCACGACGTCGCCGTCTGGTAGGTCAGGTAGGCGCCGATCAGGATCAACCCGAAATGGGCCAGGTTGATGACCTTCAGCATCCCCCACGTCAGGGAGACGCCCATCGCCATCATCGCATACAGGCCACCGACGAGGACACCGGACAGCGCCGCCTGTGCCGTCGTCACGGATGCTGACTGTCGCCGCGACTCAGCCCGCCGGAGGCTGGAGCGGCGCGGCGGCGCGGTCCTCCGGCCACACCATCACCCAGTTGCCGTCCTGGATCTGCTTGAGGCCCTGGTTGCTCGGCCAGAAGTTGTTGACCTGCAGGATCGAAGTCGAGGTGCCCACTGAACGTCGAATCGACTCCGTTCTCGTGCAGCGCGTCGCAGATCGCCTGTTGATCAAGGCTGCCCGCTGCCTCGACACCCTGGGTGAGGATCTCCCACGCGTTCCAGGAGGCCGCCGCCTGCGTCTCGAACACCGTGTACGGGATGCCGGCGTCGGCTGCCCGGCCCGAGAACTCCTCGACGATCTCCGCCGCTTCGGGCGGGTACTGATCGATGGTCGCATCGCTCGGCTCGAAGATCGAGACCGACAGGAGACCTTGGGAGAGATCACCGAGACCCAACGGCGGCCCGGGCGCGGGGAACAGACTGAACATCATCGGTGGCTGGTAGTCGAGCTGCTGCCATCGCCTCGATCAGTCCGACCGGGTCCACGCCGAGGCCGTTGTTGACGAGCAGGTCCGGCGCCTCGTCACGGATCTGGGTCGCGATCGGCGCCCAGTCGGTGGTGCCCGGCGGGTAGCTGATGTCGACCACCTCGTACCCACGTTCCTCGGCAATCGACAGCATCCCGGGATCGGAGTCGTCGTCGGGCAAGCCGTGCGTGATGAAGTCGGTCGACCCGTTCTGGTTGGTCGCCACCACGATCTTGGTCGGGGGCTCCGGCAGGCTCTCCACCGCGTCGAGCAGTTGGTTGGGGACGAACTCGTTCGGCATCGGGCCGATCGACCAGCCGGGGAACTGGCAATCGTAGACAGCAACGGTGCGAGGACAGCGGTGTGCTGCGGCATCGTGTAGCCGTGGCGCTCGGCCACCGCGACGGCCGACAGGATGTTGGGCGTCGCGTACGGGCCGATGATCAGGTCGACCTGGTCCTGACTGATCAGCCGCTCGTAAAGGTTCGACACCTGCGCTTGGTCGGACTCGTCGTCGAGCACCGTCCATTCGACCGGGCGGCCGAGCAGGCCCCCGCTGTCATTGAGCCGATCGACGAACAACTCGCCGGCGGTCTGGTGGATCACCCCGGTCGCCGCGAACACACCGGTCAGCGAGAGCGTCGATCCGACCACGATCGGCTCTCCCGAGGGAGCCGGACTGGTCGTCTCGGTGGCGCCGGTCGCCTCCGTGGTGCCGGTAGCCTCAGTCGTGGCAGGCGTCTCGGTGGTAGCCGCCGGCTCCGCTGCGGTGGGCACTGGCCCAGAAGTAGCCGGTGCACCCGATGTGGTGTCGGGAGCGTCGGCTCCGTCGTCGTCGCCGCCGCAGGCGGCAAGGCCGAAAACGAGAGCCGTAGCGGCAAATGCCGCGAATAGAGGTTTGCTCACGCGTGCTCAACTCTGCTTACTCGTGGCTCGTTCGAGCGGTGATTGTTGTCGGCCGATCAGTTCCCCATCGTCGTGCCGGTCCCGCCGTCGACGAACGCTGCGCTGCGTATGTCGCCGGTCCGGGCGCCAAACCCCATGTCAGACGCATCCCCTGCCCGGCGAGTGTATGCAGCGCACGCACACGGAGCAATAGCCGTGAACTGTGTCAGGTGGGCCTCCGGCGCGTGCCCACAGTTCAGTGTGTCCAGGAATGACCGCGACGTGCCGCCGTGAGGTCATCGGGTGAACGTGATGTGGGTGACGCCGCTGGGCGTCGAGACCGCCTCCACGTCGTACTGCTGCTCCAACGCCTCCAGGCCGTCCCACAGCCGAACACCGCGGCCGAGCAGGATCGGCACCAGCACGACGTGCAGGTGGTCGACGAGACCGGCGGTGAGGAACGCGTGCATCATGGTCGGCCCCCCGCCGATGCGGACGTCCTGACCGGCGGCTGCGTCCCGCGCCATCTCGAGTGCATCCGCTGGCGCGGCGTCGAGGAAGTGGAACGTCGTACCACCCTCCATCTCCAGCGACGGGCGCGGACGGTGGGTCAGGACGTACGTCGGTGTGTGGAACGGCGGGTTGTCGCCCCACCACCCGCGCCACTCCGAGTCGTCCTGCCAACCCGGAGGGCCGAACTTGCCCGCGCCCATGATCTCCGCCCCGATCCCCGGTCCGTGCCGCTCGGCCATCGCGTGATCGAGACCCTCGGTGCCGCCCGACTGGCCCAGGACTTCGCGGCCGAACCGAGTGGCCATCATCCACCCGTGGAGTCGATGCCCGGCGTGGCCGAACGGCGTGTCGAGCGCCTGCCCCTCGCCGGTGGCGAACCCGTCGAGCGAGATCGAGAAGTTGTGGATGCGGACGCGCGACATGGCGGCTCCTTCGGGTGGTGGTGGTCGGTCAGACTGGTTGACGTGTCCCGCGGCGGGATTTCGTCGGCCGTGAGGTTCAGGCGACCCCGAGGTGGCGAGCGAGCTTCTGCAGCGTCTGCAGACCGAGCTCGACAGCGCCGAAGCCGATCTTTGCGTCGCGCTGCTCGACGGTTGGGTGGAGCTGCCGCAGCGTCAACACCGTCTTTCCGTCGGCTTGTTCATCGAGGGTGATCGTCACTCGGAAGCGTGCCGGGTCATCGTCGGTGTCGGACCCATGATCCAGCACCAACCTCTCGACCGGAACGACTTCGAGGTAGTCGAAGCGATTCGTGAACACGGTGCCGTCTCCGGAAACCATGTCGAAGCACGCTCGACCTCCCGGGCGCACGTCCATCTCTCGGACAGTGCAGGTGAACCCATCGGGACCAAACCATTGGCAGAAAGCACCCGCATCGGCCCACGCCGCGAACACCGCTTCGCGTGTGGCGTCGAGAACTCGAACGAGGACGATCTCACGATCGAGAGCCCATGTCGTCGGATCGGTGATGGACGGGGTACTCACTGGTGCACCCTTACGGTTGTGGTCATGTTTGCGTCGTTCTCGGTGCACCCGTGAGCGCTTCGCCCGTTTTCGATGATTCGCTCGCTGCGCTCGCTCATGGCTTCTCCAATTTCGGTGGGGATGCGGTTCGGTCGGATGTGCGCCGGAGGTGCGCATCGAGGCGGTCGAGGCGGTGCTCCCACGCAGCTCGTGTGTGCTCGGCCCACGCCGCGATCTCGACCAGCGGCTCCGGCCGCAGCCGGCATGGCCGCCGTTGTCCGTCTCGGCCGCGACTGATCAGACCCGCCTGCTCGAGGACCTTCAGATGACGGGAGATGGCCGGGAGACTGATCGGGAACGGCTCGGCCAACTCGAGCACGGTTGCCTCACCGTCGGCCAACCGACGCACGATCGAGCGCCGCGTCGGGTCCGACAAGGCGGCGAAGACGACGTCGAACCGATCGGGGGCCGTCACGGTCATCGTTGCCATCGGTCCTGCAGATACTTCACAGATTGGTTATTTAACAGACTGACTACATATAGTCAAGCACGCATGGTGTCGCCGCGGCACACAGATCGTCGACACGACGGGCCGCCGAGGCTGGTCTCACCACCAATGCCTTCGAGGAATCGGACGACGCCCCACGACGGAGACTGCTCCGTCCCGCTCCGCCAGCATGAGGGCCCCTTTCGAAGAGATGTCCGGCTCGCCTTATCGTGACGTGATGGGCGCGAATCGAGCCTCGAGAATACTTTGTCGGGGCTGTCGAATCGGGCGGGACAGCACGACGTCATAGCGTACGGCGACTCAGCCGTACGCCGAGCGCCTGAGGAGGCCCCGAAATGAAGTACATGCTGCTGCTCCGCCATGCGCCCGACGCCGGCCCGGTCGAGGGTACGCCCGAGTTCGACGCCGAGATGGCGAAGTGGGGTGAGCTCATGAGTGAACTCGGTGGGGCCGGCGCGCTGGTCGCCGCGCAGGGCCTCGACTCCGAGGCGACTGCTACGACCGTCCGCATCCGCGACGACGAGGTGCTCGTCACCGATGGCCCGTTCGCCGAGACCAAAGAATCGTTCTTCAGCTACATCGTCATCGACGTCGCCGATCTCGACGCCGCGCTCGGCTGGGCCAAGCGGATGCCGAACGCGAGCTACGGCTCGGTCGAAGTCCGACCGCTGTCCATCCACGAGCAGGACGCCTGAGGGCCTTGCCGGACGGTGCGGGCGGTACCGCTGCTCATCTGGCCATCGAGCGCGCCTACCGCGAGGAATGGACCTCGCTCCTCGCGACGCTCGTCGGCCAGGTGGGCGGCGACATCAACCTCGCCGAGGAAGCCGTCGCCGACGCCTTCGCCGCCGCCGCCACGGACTGGCCGAGGACCGGTGTCCCCGCGAGGCCCGGCGGTTGGCTGACGACCGTCGCCCGCCGGCGGGCGATCGACGCCCTCCGCCGCAGCCGCACCCGCACCGCGAACCAGGCCGCCCTCGAGCACCTCGAAGAACTCGTGCGAGACGACAACGACACGCCGATGGCCGACGAGCACGGCCACGACCGCAGCGGCGTCACCGACGACCGGCTCCGCCTGCTCTTCACGTGCTGCCACCCCGCCCTCGCGCTCGATGCCCGGGTGGCTCTCACCCTCCGCGCCGTCGGTGGTCTCGAGGTGTCGGAGATCGCGCGGGCGTTCCTCACCACCGAGACGACCATGTACCAACGGCTCGTGCGGGCCAAACGCAAGGTGAAGGCCGCTGGCATCCCCTACCGTGTGCCCCCCGACGCCGAGCTGCCCGAGCGCCTCGACGGCGTGCTGCACGTGCTGCACCTCGTGTTCACCGAAGGCCACGTCGCCACCACCGGTGACGAGCTCGTGCGCGCTGATCTCTGCGAGGAGGCAATCCGACTCGCCCGACTCGTCGTCGAGTTGATCCCGCACGCCCCCGAGGCCCACGGCCTCCTCGCCCTACTGCTGCTCACCGATGCCCGACGGCCCGCCCGCACCGACACCGACGGCACTCCGATCAGCCTCGAAAGCCAGGACCGCTCCCGTTGGGACCGCGACGCCATCGCCGAGGGCACCGCCGTGCTCGACCACGCCCTCAGCTGCAATGCGCCCGGGCCGTTCCAGGTGCAGGCCGCCGTCGCCGCGCTCCACGCCGAAGCCCCGTCCTGGGACGCCACCGACTGGCCCCAGATCGCCGCCCTCTACGCGGAGCTCTATCGGCTGACCCCCTCCCCGGTCGTCACCCTCAACCGGGCTGCCGCCCTCGCTCTCGCGGACGGCCCGCATGTCGGCCTGGCGCTCCTCGCCACCCTCGAGGGCGACGACCGGCTCGACCGCTACCAGCCGCTGCACGCCACCCGCGCCGAACTCCTCGCCCGCGTCGGCGACGTCGACCGTGCCGCGGATGCCTACCGCCGAGCGATCGACCTCACGCACAACCCCGCCGAGCGGCGGGCCCTGGTCGCCCGGGCAACCCGGTTCGGTTGCTTCGTCGAACGATGATCCGGCCACGTCCAGCCGTGCCGCGCACCCTTCCCGCTCGAGCGCCGATGGATCGACGGTGTTCACGCTGATGTCAACCCGCCTTGGGGATCGAGGCGAGCAACTGTGCGAGACCGCTCACGTTGTCGCGACGGACACTCGGGGGTGCCTGGCATGCTGGCGCCGAGTAGGCGTGGTCGCCATCAGTCGTCGCGAATGCACCCACGCGACTCATCAGGCAGCGCCGGGCACCCGTTGACCGATCATCAACCTTCTTGATACCGTCGCCATCGGGGTGCTCGCCTTGGGCGGAGGCGGCTGGGTTGAGGGGCACATGACTGCCGTGCAGCGGTTGACCCTCGGAAAGGAGACGGTCCCGATGTCATCCATCGCTCCCGCTTCGTGGTCAAGGGCCTCGCTGTCGGCTGTGGTCCTCGCCACGGTGATGGTGCTCGTGCCGCCGGCGCCATCCGCTCACGCCGACGAGGAGTTCAGCGGATCGCTCCCGAACGGCACCCAGTGGATCGCGGTGGTACCGGATGACTGGAACGGAGTTCTGCTCCTTCACAGTCACGGGTACACGCCTTCATTCCTTCCGTTCCCCAACGCGACACCCTCGATCGACCCCACTCAGTTCGGTTACATCCCCGCTTCGGTCGAACTGTTGGACCTCGGTTACGCCGTGGTCGCCTCCTCCTACGCGGACAAGGGTTGGGCCCTGCCGACGGCACCGCAAGACCAGCTCGATTCCCTCGACGCAGCAATTGCGGCGATCGGCGGCGAACCGGACCTGGTGCTCGCCTACGGGACGTCGATGGGCGGGCTGGTCACCGCCCAGCTCGCCGAATCCGCAGGTGACGTCATCGACGGAGCGATGCCGACCTGTGGCATCGTCGCCGGCGGGACCGACCTCAACAACTATCAGCTCGACGGAGCCCATGCGATCAATCGGCTCCTGGCTGACGGGACCATCCCGATCGCGGGCTACGGAACGCAGGGCGAAGCCTTCGCGGCGAGCGGAGCTCTACAGGCTGCGGTCAACGCGGCCGTGACCGCGGACACCCCCGCGGCACGTGCCCGCGTTGCCCTGGCCGCGGCGTTCTTCCAGTTGGATCCGTCCGACCTGGAGGGCATCATCGGCTTCGTCACCCCGGCTCGGTTCGATCTGATCACCGCCGCCGGTGGCGAGTCTGGATGGAACGAAGGCGTGGACTACTCGCGCCTGTTCAAGCAGTCCCCCTACCGCCGGATCGTCAGCGACCTCTATCGCGCCGCAGGTCTGAGCCTGCAGGAGGACTTGACGATGCTCACCGAGACCGCCGACGTGCCCTTCAACGTGGCCGCGGTGGAGTCGATGCTGAGTCATTCGCAACCCGACGGTGACCTCCAGATGCCGGTCTTCTCGATCCACACCAACTACGACCCGCTGGTCCCGGCAGAGCATGAGCAGGAATACGCCGACGACGTGCGCTCCGAACACAAGGGGCGCCTGTTGAGACAGGCCTTCGTCGACCGTGACGGACACTGCTCGTTCACATCCGCCGAGCTCGTCGCCGGGATCACGGTGCTCGCGGAGCGGGTTGAGACGGGCCGCTGGCCTGCGGCGAGCGCCAATCCCCACAAGCTGAACCGACTCGCCTCGTCGTTCGATCTCGGGGATTCGGCGTTCGTACAGTTCCGCCCAGGAGAGTTCATCGGCGACCGGAGCGACTCGATCGGTCTCTGAGACGCGACCTTCCCAACACATCGCCTCCGTGTCAATCCCGGGTGGTGGGGCGCTCTGGCGCCAGGGGCGATCGATCGCGAGACTCGCGCCCCGATGACCGACCAACTGCCCCGGACGACGTATCTGATCGGTCGATTGGATCGCACGATCCGGCGCGCGCTCGAGGACCTCATCCGTGATCAGGCGGTGACGGTTCTCGGCTACACCGCGCTCACGGTGCTCGCAGCCCGACCTGGGCTGTCGAACGCTCAGCTCGCGCGCCGATCCTTCATGACGCCGCAGGGGATGAACCAGGCGCTGGCCGTCCTGGCGGACCGTGGTCTCGTCGACCGCCGTCCCGACGAGCTCAACCGACGTGTCCAGCGGCTGGAGCTCACACCGAAAGGCGCCGCGGTGGTCGAGATCTGCGCCGAGCGTGTCGAGCGGTTCGAGCAGCAGCTGCTCGGCTCTCTCTCCGTCGACGAGCGGGCCGAGTTGAACTCACTTCTGCGGCGCGTCGTCGACGGGACCCGGATGAGGAACTCCAGGGCCACCGCGTCCTGACGCCGAGCCGACCGAGCCGCACTCATCGGGCACGAGGTCGAGCGCGGAACATGCTCGGATGTCGATGTCGCCAGGGCTCAGTGAGGTCACGTCGCGTCGGCGGAGTCCTCCCAGGCCTTGCGGACGAGCCGTTCCAATACGTCCTGATCGATCTCGTCGAGTCGCTTCACGTAGACGCAGCTCTTCCCGGTCGTGTGCGGACCCAGCTCCGCCAGCAGCGGATCCGGGGCCGCATAGCCGTTGTGGATCCCGTAGATCGTCAGCGACGCCTTCCGCGGCGAGAATCCGACGACGAACCACTCGTTGGTTCCAAGCGTGTTCGTGTAGGGCTGGCTGCCGAAACCGACCATCGACGGGCCCCACATCGCGGCCGGCTCACCCGTGACCCGCTCGAAGAGTGAGCGCAGAGAGTGCCCTTCCGCGCGGCGACGCTCGGTGGGCACGGAATCGAGGAAGGCGGTGACGTCCTCGCCGGTCGGATGCGTCTTGATCGTGGCCATCCGCACACTGTTGCACCGATTGACGCGCCGTTCGTTCGTTCGTTCGTTCGCTGGTCGGACCACGCCGGCGACGCCGATCGCGTCGGCGACTATTGTGGCCCGCCCGGTCATCGACGTCACGAGAGAGAGGTAGTTCAGATGGAGCAGATCCAGCTCACCGCGACACTGCCGAGCATCGCACCAGACAACCTCGCGCAGTTCAAGGAGCTCGCAGCTCGCGCTCTCGAGCTCACCAAAGGCGAAGCCGCAACTCTCCAATACGACTGGTTCTTCAGCGAGGACGACACCACGTGCGTCGTGCGGGAGACCTACGCAAACTCCGATGCCATCCTGGCGCACATGGCGAACCTGGGGGACTTGATCGGAAAGCTCGCCGAACTCGGAGGTGGGCTCGAGATCGAGGCCTTCGGCGATCTGTCTCCTGAACTGGCCGAGGCAGCTGCCGCCTTCGAGCCAACCATCTATCGATACTTCCAAGGTAAGTAGCTGCGGAGCGGTCACGGGGTAGGCGCCGATCGCGAGAGGGATGCCCGGCCTCCAGCTCGAGTGTCCCGCCTACGGCAGACATCGCGATAGGGCCGATCGTCACCGAGCTTCTGGCGCCGATGTCCTCGCGGGACCTTGTTCTCTTGCCACCGACCGGACGTCCGCGAACGATTGAGGCATGAGCCATGACGTGGTCAACGGTCTGGTCGGCTCGACCCCGGTCGACGCGCGGGTGGGCCACGATGGGTCCCGCATCGACCTCGACGACCTCACCAAGCGCTACCGGGTCGGAGAGGTCGACGTCACGGCGCTCGAGGGCATCAACCTGCATGTCGATGCGGCAGCGTTCGTCGCGATCGTCGGGCCGTCCGGCTGCGGCAAGACGACGCTGCTGAACATGATCGGCGCTTTGGACACACCGACGTCGGGATCCGTACGGGTTGCCGGCGTCGATGTCACCAGCGCGTCGCAGGCCGCCCGGTCGATGCTGCGACGGCACAAGGTCAGCTTCATCTTCCAGACCTTCAATCTGTTCCCAGGGCTCACGGCGCTCGAGAACGTGCGCTTCGGGGCGGATGCGGCGCGCACGCCGAATCCGGCCGAACAGGCACAACAGGCGTTGGCGAAAGTGGGACTCGCCGATCGTCATCGTCACTTCCCGCACCAGTTGTCGGGCGGAGAGCAGCAGCGCGTAGCGATCGCCCGCGCGTTGGCGACCGGAAACCCGATCCTGCTCGCCGACGAACCGACCGGTGAGCTCGACTTCCGGACAGGCGTCCAGATCCTCGGCGTGCTCGAGGAGCAGGCGCGTGCCGGAATGACCGTGCTCGTCGTCACGCACAACCGCGAGATCGCTCGTGTCGCCGACCGAGTGATCGAGCTGTCGAGCGGTCGCATCGTCTCCGACGGCCCGCCTCCCGGCGGCAAGGCCGACATCGGCGATCTGCAATGGTGACCACAGCAGGTGCACCAAGCCGTTGGCTGGCGTTGTGGTTGCGGTGGTCGTGGCGCGATTTCCGATCGCATTGGATCGCAGTGCTTGCGATCGCGCTCGTCCTGGCGATCGGAACCGGGGTGTACGCAGGCCTGGGCAGCACCGCGGAGTGGCGACGGCAGTCCAACGACGCGAGCTTCGCGGCCCTGGAAATGCACGACCTTCGAGTCACGCTCAGCCCGGGGACGTTCGTGGAGCAAGGTGCGCTCCTCGGCGCGATCGCATCGATCGAGGGCGCCGCTTCGGTGAGCGGCGTCACCGAACGTCTCGTGGTCGACAGTCAGGTCGACACGGGGGCCATGGGCGGAGCAGATTCAGTGCTGGTCCCGGCTCGGCTGGTGGGGATGACGTTCCACTCGGCACGACCCGTCGACGACGTCTGGGTCCGCGACGGCACCGCACCCTCGGGTGATCCGACTGATCGCAGTGCCGTACTCGAAGCCAAGTTTGCCGACCAGCGCAGCCTGCCGACCGAAGGCACGGTACTGGTGGCCGGCGGCCGCGACGTGACCTACACCGGGCTCGGGGTCGCCCCGGAGGACTTCTTCTACGAGGGCCCCGAAGGCACGATCTTCGCCGCCGGGGAGCTGGCGATCATGTACCTTCCGCTCGCTGCGGCGCAGGACATCAGTGGGCACGAGAGAATGGTCAACGATGCCGCTCTCGTGCTGGTCGACGGCGCCGACCGAGACGCGATCGAGGCTCAACTCACCGAAGCGACCTCCGATCTCGGCGTGAGCGCCACCGTCTCCACCCGCGAAGACGCCGACGCCGTCCGGGTGCTCTACGAGGACATCGACAACGATCAACGCTTCTGGAACGCGCTGTCGGCACTCGTCCTGTTGGCCGCCGCGCTCGCTGCGTTCAACCTGATCAACCGGATCGTCGAAGCTCAGCGGCGCGAGATCGGCATCGGGATGGCACTCGGCGTCCCACGGCCGCAACTCGCCATCCGCCCCATGCTCATCGGAGCCCAGGTCGCCGTTCTGGGCACGATCGCCGGCCTCGTCGTCGGGTTCCTCGTCGGCACGGCCTTCGCGAACCTGCTCGAATCGTTCCTGCCGCTCCCCGATCACCGCACACCGTTCCAGTACGGCGTGTACCTCCGGGCCGCCGTGCTCGGGGTCGTGATTCCGCTCGCGGCCAGCGCCGTCCCGGTCTGGCGGGCGCTGCGCGTCGAGCCGATCGAAGCGATTCGCACCGGTCACCTCGCGGCCAAGTCCAACCGACTGACGGGCTGGACCGGCGGCCTCCGACTGCCCGGTTCGACGATGACACAGATGCCGATCCGCAACGTGTTGCGCACCCCGCGCCGCACCGTGCTGACCGCAGTCGGCGTCGGCGCGGCGATCACCGCCCTGGTGGCCGTCCTCGGGATGCTCGACAGCTTCGGTCGAGCCCTCGATCGAGGAAACGACGAGTTCACCAAGGGCAACGCCGACCGGGTCATCGTCCAACTCGACACCTTCTACCCAAGTGACTCGCCTGTCATCACCGCCATCTCCGACACTCCCGCAGTGGGACGGATCGACGCCGGATTGCGCCTGCCCGCCACGGCGCTCACGCTCGAATCGACCGACAGCGTCGATCTCCTCATCGAGTTCGTCGATCTCGACAACGCGGTGTGGACACCCACCGTCGAGGAGGGCACTGCGACGATCGGCGGAGACAACCCAGGGATCCTGCTCGCTCGAAAGGCAGCCGCCGATCTCGGAGCACAGGTGGGCGACACCATCACCTTGCGCCACCCGATCCGAACCGAGGCCGGCGGCTTCGCGATCGCCGAGACCCCGCTCGTCGTGGCCGCCATCCATGCCAACCCGATCCGGACGTTCGCCTTCCTGGACATCAGCGACGCAGCGCAGTTCGGGCTCCAGGGTCTCGCCAACGTCGTGCAGGCGTACCCAGCCGACGACGCCACCCGCTCCGACGTTCAGCGGGCGGTCTTCGGGCTCCCCGGCGTGGCGTCGAGCCAACCGGTCGCCCGCATCGGCGAAGCCATCGACGAAGCTCTCGACCAGTTCCTCAGCTTCCTGTTCGTGACCGCTGGCGCGGTCTTGATCCTTGCGCTCCTGATCGCGTTCAACGCCACGCGGATCACCGTCGAGGAACGGCGCCGCGAACACGCCACAATGCGCGCCTTCGGCCTCCCCGTCCGGTCCGTGCTCGCCGTCGTCATCAAGGAGAGCGCCATCGTCGGCATCATCGCCACCGTCATCGGTCTCGTCGGTGGTGTCGTCTTCCTCCAGTGGATGCTGACGTCGTTGGCCACGACCACCCTCCCCGACGTCGGGATCGACGTCTACCTCTCTCCGACCACGATCCTCATCGCAGCGTTCGTCGGCATCGCCTCCGTCGCGGCAACGCCGCTCCTCCTCGTGCGCCGACTCCAGCGCATGAACCTCCCGGGCACCCTCCGCGTCGTCGAGTGACGATTGCCCGGCGCGCCGTCGATCCCGACGGCCGGAATACCCACAAGGGTATATCGGTTGATGGTATCGACCGATCGACATGTCAGGAGCAGCAATGGGAACCATCAACGTCACCGCCGAGGACTTCCGAACGACGATCGAGGACAACGACATCGTGCTGTTCGACTGGTGGGCGTCGTGGTGCGGACCGTGCCGGATGTTCGCGCCTGTGTTCGAGGCGGCTGCGGCCGCGCATCCCGACATCGTCTTTGCGAAGGTCGACACCGAGGCCCAGTCGGATCTGTCCGGTGCGATGGGCATCATGTCGATTCCCACCCTGATGGTGTTCCGTGAGGGTGTGCTGGTGTTCTCGCAGCCGGGTGCACTTCCCGGCGGGGCGCTGGAAGAGTTGATCACCAAGGTGCGGGAGCTCGACATGGAACAGGTACACCGTGCCGTCGCCGCGGCAGGCGGCGCGGCTCGACACCGCATCTACCCGTTCCCCCCTATCGCCTCCGCGGAGCGGACCGCTGTGGTGCGCGGGCTCACCGTCCACGGACGCGCTGCCACCAGCGAGAGGTCGGAGTACCCGACGAGGTGGAGGCGGTCGATGCGCAGGTACATCGATCCTCTGGCGGGAGATGTCCGAGGACCTGCTCCACGTGGGCGCCACAGCCAGCCCACGTCGTCTTCCCGCACTGCCGGCAACTCACTGCTCTACACATACCCCATAGGGTATATACTGGTCTATCGAAACGGACATGACAGTTCCGTCGGCCCAGGAGGATCCCGATGCAGTCCATCGATGCCATCGTCAAGATGCCACCCGCCGACGCGGAGATCGCGGTCCGTCGACGCCGTGGCTGCCGGGGCAAGTGATCACGCCGGGACCAGCCAGGACTGAAGCGCGGAGATCACCGGGACACTCATCGACGTGGGCCCGACCAGGCCACGCGTCATCGGAGTGAGAGGAACAGCTTCTCCATCTCGTCCGGGGACATGCCCTCGGCCTCGGCTCGCTCGGGGTCGGCGAGGCAGTAGCGCATGCCGGCGGCCATCAGGCGCAGTCCGGTCCTGTGAAGCGCCGACTGGGCTGCGTTGAGTTGGGTCAACACCTTCTTGCAATCCGCGCCCTCCTCGATCAGACGTTGCACGCCGCGGAGCTGCCCCTCGGCTCGGCGGAGCCGATTGAGCACCTCGTCGGAGACCTCTTCCGGAAACTGCATGGACGTCATTCTATACCCTCCGGGGTATCGCTGGTTGGGGCATCTGGCTCACAGCAGGGCGAGGCCGGATTGCGCAGCGGTGTACGTGGCGACGGCGACGAGTAGGACGACGAACCAACGTTGCAGCGACGTCGAGTCTCGCGTGCTGGCCAGACGAGTGCCGATGACGACGCCGACGAGGCTGGCGAGCGTGAACGGGATGACGGTGGACCACTCGATCGAGCCTGTTTGGAGGCGGGTGCTGAGCGCGACGACGGAGTTGATCGTGATGACCAGCAGCGATGTGCCGATCGCATCGGGCATCGTGAAGCCGAGCGCCAGCACCAGCGCGGGCACGATGACGAAGCCGCCACCGACACCGAAGAACCCGGTGAGGAAACCGACGACGGTGCCAGCCGCAGCCATCCTCAGCACGGAGGCGACATCGAAGGGGCGAGCGAGCGCGGCCGGGGCGGGCGCGGCGACGGCGGCGGCCGCGCTCAAGGAGCGTGCGTGCGCTGGCGATTCCGTCCGACGGGTTCGGCGCCACATCGCCGTCGCCGCGACGAACATCAGCCCGGCGAAGGCGAACAGCAGAAGGTCCGGATTGACGGCCTGGTTCCAGCGCGATCCGAGGAGTGAGCCGGCGATCCCGACGAGGCCGAACAGCGCGCCGGCACCGAAGCGGACGTGGTTGGCGCGCCAGTGGGGGACGATGGCGATGAGGGCAGTGATCGCGACCAACACGAGCGATGTCGTGGTCGTGTGCTTGGGTGTCTGCCCGGCGCCGTAGACCAGGGCAGGGACGGCGAGGATGGAACCGCCTCCGCCGAGCGCACCGAGGGACACCCCGATCAGCAGCCCCAGCGGTGAGGCGAGCAGGGCGCGCACTTCGGGCTCAGATCACGACACCGGCTCGACTGGCGGCGTCGAGGGTGTGGGTGGTCCAGGCGGTGTACCCGCCGAGGAGGTCGGAGACATCGGTGAAGTCGTGCGCGCGCAGCAGGCTGCTGGCGATGGCCGAGCGGTATCCGCCGGCGCAGAACACGACGGTCGGGGCGTCGCGGTCGAGCTCATCGAGCTGGGTCAGCAGCGTCGGGAGCGGGAGATGGCGGGCCCCAGGGATGCTGCCCAGGCCGACCTCTCCGGGGTTGCGGATGTCGATCACCACCAGCTCGGGCAGCTCGGCCATGCGGCGCTCGAGGACGTCGGCAGTGAGCCGCGAGAGGCGGGTGACATGGTCCGGATGGGCGAGCAGGTTGTCGACGGGCTGATCGAGCGCTCCGATGACGCGGTCGAAGCCGATGCGGGCCAAGCGCACCTTGGCTTCGGGCTCGTGTCCTGGAGGAGTGACGAGGACGATCGGGTTGTCCGGCGCCATGACCTCGCCGGCGTACTCGGCGAAGCGGCCTCCGAGGCCGACGTTGATGGAGCGGCGGAGGTGGCCGGCGGTGAAGGCCAGGTCGTCGCGTGCATCGAGCACGACGGCGCCGGCCTGCTGATGGGCGACCACGTCGTCGAACGACAACATCGGCACCGAGGTGTCGGCTGGCAGGAGGTCGCGATGTTGGCGGTTGCGGTTGGCGGCGAACGCGAAGTACAGCGGCGCCACCGACTGGCCCTGGGTGACGGCGTGGACGAACTCGTCCTCGCTCATGGGCGCGAGCGTGTAGTTCGTGGCGCGCTGCTCGCCGATCGTCGACACGGTCTCGGTCGACAGGTTCTTCCCGCAGGCGGAGCCGGCGCCGTGAGCGGGGAACACCTTGGTCCTGTCGGGGAGCGTGAGCAACTGGCTGTGGAGCGAGTGGTAGAGCTGGCGGGCGAGGTCGTCAGCGCTGACGCCGACCGACGCCAACAGGTCCGGGCGTCCGACGTCGCCGATGAACAAGGTGTCACCGGTGAGCACGCCGTACGGGTGGCCTGAGCCGTCGTGTACAACGATGCTGATCGACTCCGGGGTGTGGCCAGGGGTCTCGCGAATCTCCAGGGTCACGCCGTGCCCGTCGGCGCCGAGCTGAATCCGGTCAGCGTCGGCGAACGTCACGATCGGGAACTCGGCCC
The DNA here is from genome assembly GCA_963776935.1 of Ilumatobacteraceae bacterium. GTDB lineage: Bacteria > Actinomycetota > Acidimicrobiia > Acidimicrobiales > Ilumatobacteraceae > JALOLG01. The sequence continues at coordinate 20,207 of CAVZOP010000015.1, forward strand.
GGCCCTCGGCGGCACGCCCATAGCCGATGGTCGCCCCTGTGCGCTCGGCGAGCTCGAGGTGGCCGGACACGAAGTCCGCATGGAAGTGGGTCTCGAGGACCTGCACGATCGTCAGGCCGTGCTCGGCCGCGTCGGTGAGGTAGGCGTCGACGTCTCGCTGCGGATCGACGACCACCGCTCGGCCGGTGACGGTGTCACCGATCAGGTAGCTCGCGTGCGACAGGCAGTCGAGGTAGTACTGGCGGAAGAACATCGAGGATCGCGGATCGTCGTGCATGTATCTTCCAACTTATACCCCCTGGGGTATATTCCGTTCAACAAGATCACCCCTGTCGGAACGTTGGTCCACAATACCCCCCGGGGTATAGTTCGAGTGTCCGCTCGAGCGAGGAACCGACCTGTGACCACTGCCCCCATCACGACGTTGGCCGTCGAACACGAGCCATCCCCCGACCCCGATGAGAGAGCGCTCTTCTCGCGCCTCGCCGCCTCGATGGCCCGGCACCGACGCTCCGTCATCCTGGCGTGGCTGGTGGTCACGTTGGCGGCCGCGCCCTTGGCGATCACGCTGACCAAGGCGCTGTCGGGTGCGGGCTGGGACGCCAAGGGCTCGATCGCCGAGCAGGTGCGGATGGAGCTCCGCCAGGACTTCCCGGCGCTCGGCGCCGAGAACCCGATCGTGGTCTACCGGCAGGACACGCCGATCGCTGACGATCCGGCCGGCCTGCGGGCCCTCGAGGCCGAACTGGCGACCGGACCGCGCGTGGTGTCGGTCGCCGATCCACTCGCCATGCCGCCGGAGGCGGGGATGATCTCCCGGGACGGGTTGACGGCGTTGGTCCCGGTAGAGCAGCACATCGGTGAGGACAAGGACCGTCCCGAGGCTGCCGGCGAGCTCGGTAGCTTCGTCGGCGGATTGACCTTCGCGGATGGCGCGACGGCCGAGGTGACCGGCGAGTGGCCCGTGTGGGCCGACTTCAACGAGATGAACGAAGCCGCGCTGCACAGGGCCGAGCTGCTCTCCGGGCTGCCGACCCTCGTCATGTTGTTCATTGCGTTCGGCGCGATGCTGGCCGCGGGCATCCCGCTCATCCTGGCGATCGCTGGCATCGCCACGGGGTTCGCGTCACTGCACCTGCTCAGCCTGATCTCGCCGATCTCGGTGTGGTCGATGAACTTCTCGATGATGATCGGACTCGCGGTCGGCATCGACTACAGCCTGTTCATCGTGTCGCGCTACCGCGAGGAGCGAGTCGAGGGCAAGGACGCCATCAAGGCCATCGAGAACGCCATGTCCACCTCGGGTAAGGCCGTGTTCCTCTCCGCGCTCACCGTCGTGTTGTCGCTGGCCGCGGTCTTCCTCGTCCCGGTGATGGTCTTCCAGACGATGGCGCTCGGCATGATCATCGCGGTCATCGCGGTCGCCCTCGCAGCACTCACCCTCCTCCCGGCCGTGCTCGTCGCCATGGGCGACAAGGTGCTGGTCGCTCGGGGCGCCAAGGATCCCGACATCGTCGCCGAAGGCCGTTGGGCCCGATGGACCGGCGCCGCGCTGCGACGCCCCGGCCGCACGTTGACCATCGGGCTGGTCCTGCTCGGCGCGCTCATCGTCCCGGCGTTCGGCATGAAGTTGGGCATGCCCGGCGCCCGGGTCGTCGACCCGGGTCACACGAGCCGCGATGGCTATGACATGGTCGTCGAGTCGTTCGGCCCCGGCGCTGCCGGACCCGCCTACGTCACCGTCGACGCCGCGGACGCCCAGCACTTGGTCGACGTCGCGATGGCCACCGACAACGTCGTCGACGCCCGCATCGTCGCCCCGCCCGCCGCCACCGGCCGCGTCGTGGTCCGAGTCACGCCGGGCACCCAGATCGACCAGTCCGCCACCGCCGACATGGTCGAGGCTCTCCGGAGCCGGCTCGACACAGCCGTGCCGAACGCCAAGGTCGGCGGACCGGCGGGCCAGAACCACGACCTCACCAACGTGCTCGTCGACCGCGCCCCCTACGCCATCGCGATCATCCTGATCGTGGCGTTCGTGCTGCTGCTGGTGGTGTTCCGCAGCGTGGTGATCGCGACGTTCTCGGTCCTCATGAACCTCGTCACCGTCGGCGCCGCGTTCGGGTTCGCCACCCTCGTGTTCCAGCACGGCTACGGCGCATCTCTCATCGGCATCGAGCACCAAGGCTTCGTCGACGCCTGGGCACCACTGTTCTTCTTCGCCCTGCTGTTCGGCCTCTCGATGGACTACCAGCTGTTCCTGCTCGCCGCCATCAAAGAGCGCTACCAGGCCACCGGCGACACCCACCGCGCCATCCGCGAAGGCATTGCCCGCACGGGCCGGCCGATCACCAACGCGGCAATCATCATGATCATCGTGTTCGTCGCCTTCGGGGTCACCGGCCCGATCCCGCCGACCGAGCTCGGGCTCACGCTCGCCATGGCTGTTCTCCTCGACGCCACCGTCGTGCGCGTGATGCTCGTCCCCGCCACCATGGCCCTGCTCGGCGAGCGCAGCTGGTACGCGCCGCGGTGGCTCCAGAGGATCCTCCCTCACGTGAACTTCAGCCACTGACACCCACGACGCGGGCCCGGCAGCCAGCGACGCCTTCCCACCCGCCGACGAACGACGGCTGATGCCGCGGCCCTTGGATGGGCAAAAGGCTCAGTCGAAGCAGGTGGTGACGAATCGATCGAAGCCCAAGGTGTCGGCGGTGATGCGAAGGTGGCCACCGGCGTCGCGGTGCACGTCGAGCGAGGGGCAGAAGAATCCGCCGGCAGGTGTGAAGAAGTGGGGCGATCCGATCACGCCGCGGGTGACGCCTGCGGCGTGGTCGTCGAGGACGCTCGCCGTGTCGGTCAGGTCCAACGCCACGTCATGGTCGGCGGCGAGACGTCCGAGAACATCGGCGTCGGCGATATCCACGCCTTGTTCGAAGAGCAGGTCGCGGAGAGCCAGGCTGAGCCGTTCGCCGGTGGCGAGGTCCTTTTCGTAGGCGGCTGCGGCGAGGGTGAGGGCGGGCAGCGAAGTGGCGGGGAACGAGTCCTCATCGAACCGTGCGAACAGGGTCGGCGCGATCTGCTCGCGGATGTCGGCGACCTCCTCGGCGATGAAGTGTGGGTCGAGTGGTTTGCTGTTGACGATCTCCAGCGGCCATGCCCGCACCCGGAGCGTCACATCGCTTCGACCGAGCTCGGCGCGCCGTTCGACGAACTGCCGCAGCCCCACATGGGTGAACGGGCAGGCAACGTCGGCGTACACCTCAACCACGGTCATTTTCCGTGCACCTTCCTGTTTCGCAACCCCGAATGTTGACGGTCATCGACTGGCATGACCCAACGACGTCGGCGCGCGGGTGGCACCACGGGTGGCTCCTGCATCTCGATCATGGTTCGAGTGTGCGCCCATCAGACGCCAGCGGATAGGGAACTACGTCCCGGTCGAGGCGATCAACAGCTCGCCGCGTACCTGATCACCGGCGTGATGGCGCTGATCGCCGAAGCCATGCATCGTCGGCGGCATTTCGTCTCCGGCTTGTCGTCATCGCGCTGTTGTGGTCGCGCAAGGACGTAGTTGTTCCTATTCGGTAGCCGTCACGACGTCGGACATGCTGGCGCTGTAGGCGGCCACCAGTTCCTGCTGCTCTCGTTCCGGCACCTCGAAGAAGTCGAGGGCGCGGACGATCTCCGCCCCAACTTCGGCGAACTGTTCGGCCGTCAGATTGAACTCGGCGTGCGCCTCTTTCAGCGGCAAGCCGGTGTACACAAATGGTCCGCCGGCCGCTGCCGCGATCCACAGTGTGCGACCGAACTTGAGACCCGGCAGTCGCGCTTCCGCCTGCGTCCTCTTCCACGCCTTGAGCGCCGGGTTCTTGTTGAGTATCGGGTTTCTGAGGATCTGGTCGCTGAAACGGTTGACGACCGCGGCGATCCCGAAGTAGCCACCCAACCGGTCGTACAGACTCGGTTCCGTCGGAGTCGTCTGCGGCGCTCCACTTGCCTCGGCGCTCACTGGAAACAATCCCAGCGCTGCCGCACTCGCGACGGCACCCGCCCCCTTGGCCACTGTCCGTCGATCCATACGTCTGTCCATCTCGTCCTCGCTTCCGTGTTGCGTGTCGGTCTCCCGGGACAACAACGGTGACTGTTGAGCCGTCGCTGCTGCACCGTCGGCGTGATCTGCTGGCACGGCGTCGATGCGGGTACCTCGACTCCCGCACCTGCGAGTAACGACAGTACTCGTTGGTGTTATTCAGATGCAATACACGCCCGGCGGTCGGTCCCGCAGCGACCATCCACGGAGACGCACGGGATCGACGTGGCGCTGTAGCAGTGCCGCGTCGCTCGACGCTACGAAGTGACGACGACGCAGCACCGTTCCGTCGATGGAGACAGCACCGCGTGCAGGGACCGTGACTGCGTGCCGGCCAGAACACCAGCGACGAATGCCAGGTTCATTTGGCAGATGATCTCCGGGCGTGCTTGGGCGACGTGACGGAAGGGGCAGTTGCGAAGGATCACCTCATCGTCCGAGGTCACCGGCTCATAGCCGATGACGTTCAGTGCGGTCAGCAGCCGAGTGCTGCCGTTGCGTGCCCGCGCCCGCCTTCCAACCTGACGGCCGTACTCGGTGGCAACGTCCGTGAGCGACTCCAGCGGCGGATCAGGGGAGTCTGCTTCCAGGGCCTCGGCCAGGATCTCGGCGGCGAGGTCGTACCGTCGCGGCGGGATCGACACCTCGAGCTCGAGACCGGTCGGGCGGTACCGCTTCGCCGGGTGACCAACGGCGACCGAGCTCTCGTCGCGTTCGTAGGTCGCCTCGAGAAAGCCCTCAGAGAGAAGCTTCTCCAAGTGGAAGGCGGCCAGCCTCGCCGAGATTCCGACCTCATCGGCGACCTCGGCGCGTGTGAGTGGACGGCCCGCGGTGCGCACGGCGAGGTAGGCCGCCCGTCGTGCCGGATCGTCCAGGACGCACAGCTGAAGAATCGTCTTGGCGAGGTCGTGGCGCATCCGTCTAGCAAACCACCTCAGCACTCCATTGCTCCGCGTTCCCCACCCCGCCTTGACGACCAGGTCGGCCGCACGTCCGACGCCGCGGGTATCCGCGAGGTCGCCCAGGATCCGCCGCAGCGCGTCAACAGAGCCCTGTCGGCTCGTTGGCCAGCCACCTGACGTCGGCTCGGCGCCCACCGGGACCATAGGGTGCACAGTGATGCATCGGATCTTCACGACCAGCGTCGCCGCCGTGTATCCGCACTACGTCACCAAAGTCGAGCGCAAGGGGCGCACGAAGGCCGAGTTGGACCAGGTCATCACATGGCTCACCGGGTACGACGAGTCGGCGTTGAAGCAACACCTCGCAGCAGACACGACGTTCGACACGTTCTTCGCTGAGGCCACGCTGAACCCGAAGGCCTCGTCGATCACCGGGGTTGTGTGCGGCGTCCGAGTGGAGGACATCGACGACCCGCTGATGCAGAAGATCCGTTATCTGGACAAGCTGGTCGACGAGCTTGCCAAGGGCAAGCCGCTCGAGAAGATCCTGCCGCGCTTGACGGCCGCCGCGTCGCCTGCCACACCACTCCCCCACGATCAGACCCGTCATAGCGACGGAGGCTCGGTTGCCACATCCCCGTGGGAGCGAATTAGCGTCGCCGCACGCACGGGAGGAGGCGAACGTGGCGCACGAGGAGACACCGGTGTTGATCGTCGGCGGGAGCCTGGTCGGCCTGACAAGCGCCCTGTTGCTCGGCGATCTGGGCATCCCTTCGCTGGTCGTCGAGCGTCATCCCGGCACTGCGATTCACGCGCGCGCTGGACACTTCCAGCTCGGCACGACGGAGATGCTGCGCCAGGTCGGGCTCGAACGGACGGTACGCGAGACGTCGGCCAAGACCTACCACCCCATCGGCGGGATCATCGCCGTCGAGTCGCTGGCCGGCAAGCAGCTCGCCACGTTCGTGAAGGAGCTCAACGAGGGCGTCGAGGGGTTCAGCCCAACCGTGCGCGTGTTCATCGACCAGGACGTGCTCGAGCCGATCCTGCGTGAGAAGGCGGTGGCGCTCGGCGCGACGGTGCGCAATCGAGTCGAAGCGACGGCGCTCGAGCAGGATGACGACGGTGCGACGGTGACGGTGCGCGAACTCGAGTCCGGCGCGGAGCACACGGTCCGCGCCCGTTACGTGATCGCCGCCGACGGCAACCGCAGTCCGATGCGGACGCGGCTCGGCATCGGCATGGAGGGCCACGGGATCCTGTCGAACAGCATCACGATCTACTTCCGCGCCGACTGCACGCCGCTCTTGGAGGACCGCCACGAGAGCGTGATCTACGTCAACAACCCGGAGCTGCGCGGCTTCTTCCGGCTCGACCCGCGGGGAAGGCGGGCTTCCTCGTGATCAACTCGGTGGGCGCCGACGTGACCACCGACGAGGCCGTCAATGTGGGCGACGGCATCACCGAGGAGCGCGCCGCGGCGATGCTGCGGGCGGCGATCGGGGCGCCGGACATCGCCGCGGAAGTCCTCCAGATCGTGCACTGGAGGGCCGAGGCGAACTGCGCCACACGCATGCGCGATGGGCGCGTGTTCCTGGCCGGCGACGCCGCCCACGTCGTGCCGCCCAACGGGGGCTATGGCGGCAACATGGGGATCCTGGACGCGCGCAACCTCGCCTGGAAGCTCGCCGCGGTCATCCGCGGCGACGCCGGGGCGGGGCTCCTCGACACCTATGAGGCCGAGCGCCTCCCGCTCTCGCAGCTGACCGTCGAGCAGGCGTACACGCGCTACGCAACCCGGGTCGTGCCCGAGCGCGGCACCGACGACGCCGAGCCGTTCATCGACGACCTGACGATGGAGATCGGGCTCGTGATGAACTCGAACGCCGTGATCGGCGGCGCGAATGACGGCACGCGGTACATGCCGGCGGCGGAGACGCGCGGGCGCCCCGGCACGCGGGCGCCCCACGTTGCGCTCGGTCCGGACCGCTCGACGCTCGACCTGTTCGGCCGTTCGTTCGTGCTGCTCCGTTCGGTCGGTGACGAGTGGGCGCCGCCCGGCGTGGAAGCGCACGTGATCGACGCCGACGGATTTCTCGAGGCCTACGGCATCACGCGCGAGGGCGCGGTGCTGATCAGGCCCGACGGGATCGTGGGCTGGCGCTCGCCGGGCGCCTTCGCACACGACGAGCTCACGGCCGCGCTGTACTCGATCCTCGCGCTCGACATCACGCCACCAACCACCTGAACGTTGCCCTGGTGGCGTTGAATGAGGTGCGTGCCGGGTTTCGCCTGATCGCACCCTGATCGCAGGTGCGTCGATCCGGTAAGTGTGGGAGGGTTAGGTCATGCCTCGGGCGTCCAGGCGCGGTTCGGTGGCGCGAGCCCTCGTGCTGCTGCTGCTGTTCTCGGGGTGGGTGATCGGGTCCCCGCCATCCCAGCCGGCCATCGCCGACACGATCGTCCCGTTCACGCTCAGGTTCTCGGCCAACGACAACGGCGCCATCACGACCATCGGCAACAACGTCCTCAGCTGCCCACCCAGCTTCACGTGCTCGAATGTGCAGGCGGGGGGCGGCACCGGTTCGGTGACGAGCAACAACGCCCACTTCATGGTCGACCTCGACCAGGACAGCCCAGGTTCCGGCACCTTCAACTCGTCGAATGCCACGCTCTCACTACCGTCGGGTAGCACGGTGCTGTTCGCGGGCCTCTACTGGGGCGCCCGCCAGACCAACTCGTCGGGGTTCTTCACTCCCAACTCGATCGAGGAGATGGCGCTCCGGCTCCCGGGCGAGTCGAGCTACCGGACGATCAGCGCGGACGATGGCTTCGGCCCGGCCGACAGCACTCGGGCCTACCAGCGGTTCGCCGACGTGACCGATCTGGTCGAGTTGCGAGGGTCCGGCGTGTATTGGGGCGGCAACGTCGCAGCCGGAACCGGCTTCGACCGCTACGGCGGATGGTCGCTGGTCATCGCCTACCAGAACCCGACCGATCCGTTGCGCAACCTCACCGTGTTCGACGGCTTCTCCGAGGTGGGCTCGAACAGCGACGAGACGATCACCGTCGGGCCGTTCGTCGCCCCGCAACTCGGTCCCGTCGACGCCCGATTGGGAATGGTCGCCTACGAGGGCGATGAGGGCAACGTGGGTGACGAGGCATTCCTCGCGGAGACGCGTCTGGCCACCGCCCAGTCGGGTGGCACCAACTTCTTCAACGGCACCAACGACCTGGACGGCACCATCGTCACCGCCCGGCAGCCGGCGCACGTCAACATGCTCGGGTTCGACATCAAGCAGCTGGGGGTCCCGAACGCGATCCGGAACGACGCACAGTTCGCGACGATCCGGCTCGACTCGTCGTCCGAGCGGTACTACATCGGCGTCGTCACGACGTCGATCAATCTCTACGCACCGAACTTCACCCTGAGTCGCAAGGCCGTGACCAACCTGTCCGGACACGATCCGGCGCAGGTGGGCGACACTCTCGAGTACACCGTCACCAGCTTCAACACCGGTCTTGATCCGGCGACCGACGTCGTGTTGACCGACCCGCTTCCTTCGAACACGACGTTCGTGCCCGGCTCGCTCGAGGTGGTCACCGGGCCCAACGGCGGCCCCAAGTCGGACACCATCGCGGACGATCAGGCCGAGTACCTGGCCGCGACGCACACGGCGAGGTTCCGGCTGGGTACCGGCGCAACGGGGACGACCGGGGGGACTCTCCTTCCTGGAATGTTTACGTCCGTAAGTTTTCGTGTGACGGTGGACGCGGAAGCGGGCGGCACGACGCTCGCCAACGAGGCGACCATCGCCTACGTGGCGGCCACGATCGGCGCCCCGTTCAGTCACGTCACCAATCGCACCCAAACGCCGGTCGCTGCCGACGCCGACTTGCTTGTCACCAAGGTGTCCGCGCCCAACCCAGTGGCGGCCGGCGCCGACCTCACGTCGACGATCGTCGTCACCAACAACGGACCGAACACCGCGCTCGGCGTCGTCCTGACGGATGACGTCAGCCCGGGCGTCGTCCCACTCTCCGCCACCCCTGCAACCTGCGCGGTGGCCGGCCAGACCGTGACCTGCGCGCTCGGCGACCTCGCCGACGGCGAAGACGTGACCGTGACCGTGACGGCGCGGGCCCCGCCGGGCTCGACGGTGTCGTCGTCAACCGACGTCGCGCGGGTGAGCTCGACCACGATCGATCCTGACCCATCGGACAACGCGGTCACGGTGACCGTGGGCGTCGTTCAACGCGCCGACCTGGCGGTGACGAAGACGGCCGTTCCGGCGACGGTCGTCCCGGGCAACGTCGTCACGTTCCCGATCACGGTCACCAACAACGGCCCATCGACCGCGCTCGGTGTGAACGTGTCCGACGAGTTCGATTCGGCGTTCGTGGATCTCACCGCCACCGCGCCATGCGAGGTCCAGGTCAACGCCGTGCAGTGCCCGCTCGGCGACCTCGCGCCCGGCGGATCGGCGTCGTTGACGATGACGGCCCGCCTCGACCCGGCCACTCCAGCCGGGACGGTCATCACCAACACGGCCGACGCATCCACTCTCACGCCAGACCTCACCACGGCGAACAACAGCTCTTCCGTCATAGTGACGACGGCGACGCCGCAGAGCGACCTCAACGTCACGAAGGTCGTCAGCCCGACGTCGGTGGTGGCGGGCGCCGGCGGAGCGACCTACACCATCACGGTGACCAACGACGGCCCGTCCACTGCCACCGGCGTCGAGCTCACCGACGCTTCGCCCCCGGGCGTCACGGTGGTCTCCGGCTCGAGTTCGCGCGGCAGTTGCACGCCCGGTCCCCTGGTGAGCTGCACCATCGACGATCTGCCGGTCGGTACGTCGGCGAGGTTCACGCTCGACGTCGTCGTCCCCGGCGATACCGCTCCTGGCCCCATCACCAACACCGCTTCCGTGACCGGAGACCAGCAGGATCCCGATGGTTCGGACAACACCGCGTCGGCGACGCTCAACGTCACCACGTCGGCCGATCTCGTGACGATCAAACAGGGCCCCGCCCTCCTGGTGCCGGGCGGCACAGGGACGTACGAGATCACCGTCAGCAACTCCGGACCTTCGACGGCGCTTGCCGTCGCCCTCGTCGACCAACTGCCGGCGGGGATCGTCGTGGACCAGGTCACCCCATCCGTCGGTACGTGCGCGCCCGTGGTCGTGGGTCAGCCACTGACGTGCCAGCTCGGAGACATCTCGCCGGACGACCCTGCCGAGGTCGACATCTCGTACACGGTCGACTCTGCCTTCCCGGATCCGCAGCTGGTCAACACGGCCAGCGCTTCCAGCGCCACCCCGGACCCGGTGCCGTCGAACAACCAATCCGTGTTCACCAGCAGCACGGAGGCGCAAGCCGATCTGATCATCTCCAAGCAGCAGACACCGATTGCGCCAGTCGTTGGCGGGATCGTGTCCTGGGCCCTGTCGGCCCACAACAGCGGGCCCTCCGCCGCAGTCGGAGTCGTGATCACCGACACCCTCCCGGCCGGACTCACTGGCATCTCCGTGCCTGCGAGCTGCACGCTCGACGTTCTCACCGTCACGTGCCCCGTTGGAACGCTCGATTCGGGCGACACCTCCGCCACGTACACGATCGCGGCGACGGTCCCTCTCACCACGGCCGACGGCACGCTCATCACCAACACCGCCGCGGTGACAGCAACCACACCCGATCCGTCGCCGTCGAACAACACCCAGACGGTGGCCAGCCAGGTCGTCTCACGCGCCGACCTCGTGGTCGTCAAGAGCACATCCCCCGCGTTGCCGGCCGGTGCCGGGCTACCGACGTTCACGATCGACGTCAGCAACAACGGCCCCTCGATCGCGCGCAACGTCCGGCTCGTCGACACGCTCCCGTTCGACGCCATCATCGAGCTCGTCGAACCGGCATCCTGCACGTTCTCCGGGATCCACGTGGAGTGTGAGCTCGGTGACCTCGCGCCAGGCGATCCGCCGATCAGCGTGGTGATCACGTACTTCACGCACACCTCGGTGCCGCCGGACACGTACACGAACGAGGCGCGGGCCACGACGACCACTGTCGAGCTGAACCCGATCGACAACTTCGGCCGGGTCGACGTCGACGTCCTCCCCGCGTCGGTCGACCTCACGGTGAGCAAGACGGGGACGCCCGAAGTCATCGCCGGGGGCGGCTTCGATTACCAGATCGACGTGCAGAACGGCGGTCCGTCGACGGCGTTCGACGTGGTGGTCACCGACGTGCTGCCAGCCGACTTCACCCCTCAGTCGGCGACGACGGAGTTCGGTAGTTGCACGATCGCCGGTCAAACCGTCACCTGCACGCTGCCGTTCGTTTACGAGCCACCGTTCCAAGAGTTCAACGCGCCGATCCTGATCTCCGGCACCGTGTCCCCCGCCGCTCCCGCGAGCGTCATGAACACGGCGACCGGAGTCACCACGGAGTCCGACAGCAACCCCGCCAACAACACGTCGTCCACCACGACCGTCGTCGAGCGTGAGTCCAACGTCGGGATCATCAAGGAGACCGACGACGCCGAACTAATCGCCGGTGGGGAGGCGAGATATACGATCACCGTCACCAACGTCGGGCCTTCGGCGGCCGACGGCGCCCAGGTCGTTGACACCCTCCCGCCCGAACTGACCTTCATCGCCGAGCTCTCGGACAGCCGCTGCGTCCTGTCTGCCGGGGGCGAGGTCGTCTGCTCGCTCGGCACACTCGACCCGCTCGAGACGGACGTGGTCCGCCTGATCGCCAGCGTCGATCCGAGTGCCGCGCCGGGTCTGATCGTGAACACCGCCCTGTTCGGCACATCATCCTCCGACCCCGATCCGACCGATGACATCGCATTCGTCTTGTCGTCGATCACCCAGTCGGCCCGGCTCTCGGTCTCGAAGGTGGCGACCAGCCAGACCGTGACGGCGGGTGGCCAGGCCGTCTTCGACATCACGCTCACCAACGAGGGGCCTTCGACCGCGGCCGACGTGGTGCTCGCCGACACGATTCCGCCGGGCACGACGCTCGTCTCGGTCGTCACGACACCGACCTTGCCGTGCGCCGCCGGCAGCTGCACCGTCGGTGACCTGAATCCCGGCGAGACCATCAGCGCGACGGTGACCGTCGCCGTCCCGCCGTCGATGCCGGCCGGGACGATCACCAACGTTGTCGACGCCTCGACGCCGACACCCGGCCCGAACCCGGAAGGGCACACGGCCGTGGCCTCCACCGAAGTCGTCCTCGAGGCCGACCTGTCCGTCACCAAGACCCTGGCCACCGACCCGGTCGTGGCTGGATTGCCAGTCGTCTATGACTTCACGGTCACCAACGCCGGACCGTCCGACGCGATCAACGCCACACTCCTCGACGCCTTCCCGCCCGGGACGAGCTATGCCGGCGGCCTGACGCCGCCCGACACCGTCTGCGAGGTGAGCGAGGTCGAGCTGCCCGCCGTGAGTTGTGTGCTGCCTCGATTGCCAGCCGGCGAGACAGTGACAGGACAGCTGATCCTGGACACGTCGCCCGACCTCACGGGCACGATCGTCAACACGGGCGTCGTCGGATCCGACGCCCTCGACCCCGACAACTCGAACAACGTGTCGACCTCCGCGGCGACGGTCGTCGCCGCCGACAGCGCGGTCGATCTGGCGGTCACCAAGACCGGGCCCGCCGAGCTCGTGGCGGGCGGGACGTTCAGCTACTCCGTCACGGTCGCCAACGAGGGCGTGTCACTGTCGACGGCAGCCACGCTCACCGACGAGCTTCCACCCGGGCTCGTCCCGACGGAGGCCACCATCGATGCCACGCCCTGTGCGATCAGCGGCCAGCAGGTTTCTTGCCCGGTCGGCACGCTGAGCCCTGGCGGTGCTTCCTCTGCGATCACGATCAACGGCACGGTCGACCCGGCCATCGCCGGGGCGACCGTCGACAACACGGCGACGGCGACCCCGGTGGGTACGGAGACAGACCCGACCGACAACTCCGCCACCGCCACGTCGACGATCACCCGAGAGGTCGACCTGGCCGTCAGCAAGGTCGCCTTGTCGGACCCCTTCCTCGTCGGGACGGAGCGTCGGCTGGACGCTCACCGTGACCAATGGCGGACCGTCGGCTGCGTTGGACGTCGTCGTCGTCGACTCCCTCCCGGCGGGCTTCACACTCGACGCCGGGCTCACTGACGATCGGTGCGAGCTGACGCTGCCCGATGAGGTCTCGTGTGACGTCGGCACCGTCCTTCCGGCTGCCGAGGTCGCGATGGTGATCGGTGGCACGCTCGACACGGATCTCGCGGATGGCAGCACGATCACCAATACAGCCATCGTCACATCGTCCGCCACGGACCTGAACCCCGATGACGACCAGGACGCCGTGACCACCGGCGTCGTGCGGGCCAACGATGTGGCTGTCGACGTGCGCGCCGAACCGGACCAGGTCGTGGCCGGGGGCACCGCCGGGTACGCCGTCACCGTCTCCAACAGCGGGCCGACGACTGCCGAGGCCGTCGTGCTGACCATGCAGCTCCCGCCCGAGCTGACCAACATTCTCCAGCCCGCGTCCGTGGCCGGCCTCGTCATCCCGGCCGCGATCCCGCCCGGCTGCTCCGCCAGCGGGCAGACCGTGACCTGCCCCTTGGGCAGCCTCACGGTTGGCGGCGCCATGACCCTGCAGTTCAGCGGGCAGGTGGCGGCGGGGACCCCCGCAGGAACCGCACTCATCGGCACGGCGACGGTTACCGCCAATGGTGCCGACGTCGCGTCCGCCAACAACAGCGATGCCGACACGATCATGGTCGTGTCGGCTCAGCCCGCGCCAGCGCCGACGACCACCACGACTACGACCACGACCACGACCCCGACGACCACGACGACGACCACGACACTTCCGGCCGTCCCGACGACCGCGTCGACGAGCTCTGGGGCAAGCGGCGGTGGATTGCTGACGACCACGGGAAGCGAGATGCTGGGCCTGTTGGTAGCTGCCGCGGGACTCGTCACGTTCGGTATCGGGCTGCGGGTTGGTGCTCGGGTGGTGCCGCGCCGCGGGCAGTGATCTTTGGACAGGGTGCCGCGGTCGATCGCGACAGACGCCTACGGGGTGCGGCCGATGAACGCCAGCAGTTTGGTCTGGACGTCGGCGTCGTCGGGGACGTCCACGCGCGGCCCGTAGTGGCCGCTCTGGCGCAGCACCTCGTCCATCGGCAGCATGCCCTCGAGCATCACGGCGCACTTGCCGGGGTCGAGCGTCTCGTCCTGGCCGGTGGCGCGGGCGAGGTCCCAGCGGTGGAGGAACACGTCGGCGGTGTAGATCATGTCGACCATCTGCCCGAGCGCCATGGTGCCGAGGTGGGGGAAGTCGTGCTCGCGCTCGGCGGTGTCGGGGTCGTCGAGCAGTGCTTGCACGGCGTCGGTCTGGGCGCGCCAGGCGCCGACGGGGTCGTCGTCGACCGACGGTCCGGCGGGCAGGGTGATCCCAGTCGCCCCCTGGAGGAACGCCGGGAACCACTCGACGAGGTGGCGCACGACGTCGCGGGCAACCCAGCCCTCCGGCGGCGCAGGGTTGTCCCACGCCGCCGGGGCGGTGCGCTCGACCGTCACCGTGAACGCACCGGCGATGCGCCGGTGCTCGTCGGCCGGGTTGCTCATCAGAGCTCGGCGATGAGGGCGTCGAGCTTCGCATAGCCTTCGTCGACGCCGGTCTCCATGCCGCTCGCGAGCCATTGGTCGCGGCCCTCGAAGCTGTCGACGAGCGACTGGGCGTGGAGCCGGGTGCGGCCGTCGCCGAGGTCCTCGAAGCGCAGCGTCTCGAGCGCGACGCCGTCGGGCTGACCGTCGAAGGTGAAGGTCTGGACGATGCGATCCTCACCGACCTCGTGGAAGCAGCCGTGGAAGCCGTACTCCTCGCCGTCGCGTCCGGCGACGTAGCGCCAGCGGCCGCCGGTGGTCGCATCCCAGTCGACGATCTTGGTCTGCATCCCGTTCGGCCCGACCCAGCGGGCGAACAGCTCGGGATCGGTGTGGGCCCGCATCAGCTGGGCCGGCGTGGCGTCGAAGTCTCGGGTCATGCGGATGATCGGCAGGGTGGGGTCGGCCTCGATCGAGACCTGGTAGCGGTTGCTGGTGGCGCTCATGACGCTGCTCCTTGGATGTGATTGGGCTGGATGATGGAAGGTTGTTCGTCGCCCCGCAGCTCGGCGAGGACGATGTCGAGGCGCTCGTAGCGCTCCTGGGCCTGTTGGCGGTACCGATCGATCCACTTCGTCATCAGGTCGAAGACCTCCGCTTCGAGGTGGCATGGTCGCCGTTGGGCGTCCTTGGTCTGGCTGACCAGGCCGGCGTCGGCGAGCACCTTGATGTGCTTGGACACCGCCTGGATGGAGACGTCGTACGGGTCGGCCAGCTCCCCCACTGTGGCGTCACCCGCCGCGAGGCGGGCCACCATGTCGCGTCTCGTCGGGTCGGCGAGGGCGGCGAAGACTCGGGACAACTGGTCGTCGCCCATCGGGCGACCTCCTTGTGTTCAACTAAATGGTTGAGAACACCATACGCCCTCGGCTGGGTCATTGTCAACCCTTTGGTTGAAGAAGCGAGCGATCTGGTCTCCGGACGCGCCGAGGACCCGCGCCGGGGCGCGGGTCCTCAGGATCAGGCGGGCGACGCTCCGCTTCGTCGGTGTGCGTCACCGACTGGAACGTGCCGAACCGGCCGTGCCGGCGAGTGCGGCCGTCATCGGCAGACCACACCGGTGCAATTGTCGCCGAGGTTGCCGGTGGCCTTGTTGCGGCCGCCGTCGATCGTGCCGGCGGGTGCGGCGATGCCGATGCCCTGGTTGGCGATCGCCCGGTTCTGGGTGACGGTCGTGCCGGGCTGGTCGATCGAGATGCCGTGTTCGCCGTTGGCGATCGCATCGTTGTGCTCGACGATGGCATCGTCGACACCGGTGAGGTCGATGCCGTTGGTGTCGTTGCCGGCGGCGTGGTTGCGTTCGACGACGACCTGATCGGATTGCCAGAGGGCCAGGCCGGACGCGGCGTTGCCGATGATGGTGTTGCGCTCGTAGCGGCTGTCGATGGAAGCGATGTCGAAGATCCCGTAGAGGCCGTTGGCGGTGACGGTGCTGCGCCGCACGGTCATCCCCTCGCTGAAGGTGATCTCGATCCCGTTGCCGTCGTTGCTGATG
The DNA here is from genome assembly GCA_963776935.1 of Ilumatobacteraceae bacterium. Classification (GTDB taxonomy): domain Bacteria; phylum Actinomycetota; class Acidimicrobiia; order Acidimicrobiales; family Ilumatobacteraceae; genus JALOLG01. The sequence continues at coordinate 36,386 of CAVZOP010000015.1, forward strand.
GCCGTCACCCGGTCCAGCTCCGTGGCGGCTGAGCGTTCGATGATCGCGCCGAGAACATTGGACTCGACCGTCACACGATCGACGCGACCGCCGGTCGTCTCGAAGAGATGGATGCCGAACTGGAAGTCGCGGACCGTACCGCGGGTGATACGGATGTCGTCGTGGCCGGCGCTGTTGTCGATGCCGGTCGCGGATCCGGTGCCGTCGATGACGTGTCCGGCGAGGTCGACCGTGATGCCGGGGGCTCCGACGACGAGGCCAGCGCCGGCACAATCGAGGAGATCGGCGCTGAGACGGATGTCGGCGGTGACGACCATCCCACAGGTGACGGGTGTCTCGCCGTCGGCGCTGGTCACGGCGGGTGCGGCGGCGACACCCCCGGCAACTGCGAGTGGCGCGGCCAGCAGTCGCGCGGTACGGGTGGTGAGGAACGTAAAGGGTTTCATGACCGCAACCCTCGATGAGCCGCATCGCATGGTGCTGACACCCACCTGTCATCCCGGCAGGAGCCGATGACAGCGCGACGTGAGCGAACTTGGTCACCCCGACGACGCCGGACAGATTTGTCGGGAGATGTCGAGATCGGTTGGTCGGCTCCGTCCAAGGGGTGAGCGCGGCCACAATGGACCGCCCATCACCAAGGAGAACCGACGATGGCGAAGTACCTGCTACTCAAGCACTATCGAGGCGCGCCGGAGGCCGTCAACAATGTCCCGATGGACCAGTGGACACCGGAGGAGGTCGACGCCCACGTGCAGTTCATGCGGGACTTCGCCGACCGACTGGAGGGTTCCGGCGAGTACGTCGACGGTCAGGCCCTGTCTCCGGACGGGATGTGGGTCCGCTCCGACGGCGCCGGCAAGCCACCGGTGACCGACGGCCCGTTCGCCGAAACGAAGGATCTGATCGCGGGCTGGATGATCATCGATGTCGAGAGCAAGGCGCGGGCGATCGAACTCGCCGGTGAGCTCTCGTCCGCCCCTGGTGCCGGCGGGAAGCCGATCCACGAGTGGCTCGAGGTTCGACCGTTCCTCGAGTCCGCTCCGACCGTCACCGAGTGAGCGGACCAGCATGTGGGACGGCGTGAACAGGACGGCCGACGTCGACGCGGCACTGCTGCGTACGTTGGCGCCCGAGGTGCTGAACGTCCTCGTCCGTCGCGGCGCCGATTTCGCGACGGCCGAGGACGCCGTCCAAGACGCGATCCTCAAAGCCATCACGGCATGGCGGAACGACCCGCCCCGTGATCCCAAGGGATGGCTGATCACGACGGCGTGGCGCACGTTCATCGACCTCGCCCGCTCTGAGTCCGCCCGCCGAGGCCGAGAGCTGCGCGTCGAAGCGGAACCACCGGCGGGCGAGGTGCCGAGCGTCGACGACACACTCCGGCTGTACTTCCTGTGCGCGCACCCGGCGCTCACCCCAGCCTCGGCGGTGGCGCTGACACTGCGTGCCGTGGGCGGGTTGACCACCGCACAGATCGCCCAGGCCTACCTCGTGCCCGAGGCGACGATGGCGCAGCGCATCAGCCGGGCCAAGCGATCCGTGAGCGACCTCGGCCTCGACCAGCCACGTGACCTCGCGACGGTGATGCACGTGCTCTACCTGGTCTTCAACGAGGGGTACTCCGGTGATGTCGACCTCGCCGCGGAGGCGATCCGCCTCACGCGGCAACTCGCCACGACGACCGACGACCCGGAGGTCGCCGGACTACTTGCGCTGATGCTCCTGCACCACGCTCGCCGTTCTGCGCGGACGCGGCCGGACGGCAGCTTGGTGACGTTGGCCGCGCAAGATCGCAGCCGCTGGGACGTGGAGCTGATCACCGAGGGGGTCGAGAGGCTGCAATCGGCGCTCGCCCGAGACCAGCTCGGCCCGTATCAGGCCCAGGCCGCGATCGCCGCGCTCCACGCGGATGCACGACGTGTGGAGGAGACCGACTGGGTCCAGATCGTCGGCTGGTACGACGAGCTGCTCCGGCTCACAGACACGCCGGTCGTCCGACTCAACCGGGCCGTCGCCGTCGGCGAGGCCGACGGCGCGCCGGCCGGGCTCGCGGCGCTGGCCGAGGTTGCCGACGACGTCCCGCGTCGCAGCGCCGTCGCCGCTCACCTCCACGAGCGCAACGGCGATCTCCGCGCCGCGGCGCGCCTGTACGCCGAGGCCGCTCGGGACGCCCCGAGTCTGCAAGAACGGGCCCACCAGGCCCATCAGGCCGCACGCGTCAACCAGCTCCTGCGCGATCTCGGCCCGATACGACCACCCGCTGAACAACGCAACACCGGACCGGACCATTGACGGAACGTCGCCCGGTGTTCGTCCACGTGTACATCGGGCAAGGGCGCACCGATCTGGATCCGCCGACCCTGCTCACCCGACGAGACACCTTCCTCGCCGCCGCCCTCGACAACATCGGATAGCTCGGCGCCGGCGACGCCGCGTCGGGGTCCGCCTCCGCCGGACCGCCATCCGGCGAGCTGTTACCATCGATCCACGCCGGCAGCTCGAGGGGGGCTCGGAAGCGTGCCGCTTGCCCGCAGCGTTGACGGTCGCCATCCATGAACGCAACGGTGAGGAGGCCGTCTCATGAAGCTCGCGTTGTACCTGCCGAACTTCCGCGACAAGGTGACCGTCAAGGAGCTCGAGGATCTCACCGGCCTCGCCGAGGAGCTCGACTTCGACTCCGTCTGGACGCTCGACCGGATCGTCGTCCCCGAGTCCTCCGATCGTGCGGAGCTCCAATACTCGTTCGGCATGATGAACGAGTTCCCGAAGGCATTGCCGGTGTCTTCCCGCGGTGAGTGGCTCCAAGGTTGGCCGCTCATCCCCTGGCTCGCCGCGAAGACGACCAAGGTTCGCATCGGCATGAGCATCACCGACACGCCATACCGCGCGCCCGGCGTCCTGGCCGCGGAGATCGCCACCGTCGACCACCTCTCGAACGGCAGGGTCAACGTGGGCGTGGGGTCGGGCTGGATGCCCGAGGAGTTCGCCGCGGCGAGCGCCTCGCACATCTTCCCCAAGCGCCACAAGCACGTGCGCGAGACGATCGAGATCATGCAAGGCATCTGGACGAACGATCTGTTCGAGTACCACGGCGAGTTCGCCGACTTCGAGACATGCGGCTTCGGAGCGAAGCCGGTACAGCAGCCGCACCCGCCGATCTTCTTCAGCGGGCTCAAGGACCCGAAGCGCTCGGCGAACCGCATCGCCAACGTACGGCCTGTCGGGCTGGATCGGGATCCAGGACACGCCGGACGAGCTCGAGCAGTGGCGCGGCGCCATCCAGCGCGAGCTCGACGAGCTCGGGAGCTCGCGTTCGATCGACGACCTCGAGATCTGCAGCATGATCTGGTTCGTCATCACCGACGACGAGACCGATCAGACGCCGCAGGGCAAAGGCAGCAATCTGATGGTGGGCACGGCGGCGCAGATCACCGACAACCTCAAGCGATACAAGGAAGCCGGGCTCACGATGCCGCTCCTCTGGCCGCCGTTCCAGGATGTGCCGGTTGCGAAGACGCTCGACGATCTCAAGCGACTGAAGGACGAGATCATGCCCAAGGTCGACGCGATCTGACCGCGCACCGCCGTGGGTGAATGAACCCGCTCCGTCAACGCGCTGGTGCGATCGCGCTGTGACGACTCGCGGCGAGCGCACCGAGCCGGCGGAGGTCCTCGATCAGGGCCGCGGTGCGATCGCGGTGTCGTGGTAGCAACAAGCCGTAGGCGAGCGCGAGCAGCTTCGAACCACGCAGCACTGTGAACGACTGCTCGATCTGCGTCGCGTTGCCCGTGCGTTGGAGTCGGATCGTCCACTCGGTGCTGTCGGGGTAGAGCGCACTCGGGACGGTGCGCCACACCAGTTCGTACGGCGTGGCCGTGACGATCTCGCAGACGCGACCCCAGCGGAAGATCCCCTGCTTGTTCCTGCCCCGGAACCGCGCTCCCGGCGTGGCCGCCGTCGCCCCGCCGAGCCAGGCGACGCCAACGCACTCATGGCTCCATTCGCCGACGCGGGTGACGTCACGCACGACATCCCACACCGCGTCGAGATCGGCGTCGACGGAAACCCGGCACCGGCCACTCCGCTGGACGCTGCGACTGCGTCGGTCAGGAGGAGCCCAGCAGCCGGCTGCCTTGCGCCGATACGACCCCGCGAATCCGTGCAGGAGGATGAATCGAGGGACCGCCGGAACGAGGCGGACGACGCGCTCGCGGTCCTCCGGGCTGGCATCGTCGATGAGCCAGTGACCCTCGAATCCGAGCTGGGCGAACGACTTTCCCTGGAGGTTGTATTGCTCCTCCAGGTCTTGCCACTCCGATTCGGTGACTACCGACGAGACCACCGGCATCATCTCGGTTTCCTCGCGGTCGAGGTGGGGCAGCAGCACGTCCGAGAGACTCGTCAGCGCCGCGAGCAAACGCTGGTCCGGGCTGCCTGCATCGGCTGAGCCGCTGGCCGCGGCCTCGACCGCCGCGATCGCCGACGCCACCGCGCGATGATCAGCATCCATCGCGTCGAGCAGTTCGGCCGCGTCTGGATCTCGTTCGCGCACGAGTGGGTAGAGACCGTCGTCCTCCGACCGGTGGTGAGCGTGAAGGAACGACATCATCCATTCGAGGTGGCGGGCGATCGCGACCTGTTGGTCGTGCGGTGGGGGCGGATCGGCGTTCAGTGTGGTCTCGGCGCGATGCAAGTCGCGCCGGAATGCCTGATGGACGATGCGCATCATGCTCGTGTCGGCAGGCGCCTCCGTCTTTGATGTCATCGACGAGCCTTTCCTTCGCTCGAGGAGCGCGGTACGGCGCGCTCCAACATCTCGGTCATCCAGGTCTGGTACTGGTCGGCAGACCAACCGGACGATTCCACGAGCAGGAGGTAGACCTCCGGACTCGTGAGCGCCCACACGCCGTCGCGGTCGGCCTCGTCCACCGCACCACCGACAACCAGCTCGACCGCCGCTGCCACGTCACGCCGCTGACGTTCGCGTGTTGCATCGAGCATGGTGGCGATCTCCTGATCACTGCTCGCCGCCTCGCGGAGCACCTTGGCGAAGGCCGCTGTGCGCACGTGAACGCCCGCCACGAGGCGCGCCGCGGCGGTGATCCGGTCGCGTCGGCTGCCCTGTCCGATGGCCGCGAACTCGGCGCGCTCGGCCAATGCGATGGGCTGGTCGTCACCGACGACAGCCACGTCGACGACCGCCTGGAACAGGGCGCGCTTGGACGGGAAGTAGGCGTAGACGGTCTCCGTCGCAACGCCAGCCTCGGCGGCGATGTCACGCATCCCTGTACCTGTCCACCCGGACGTGGTGAAGAGTCGTCGCGCCGCCGCCAGCAGCGCCATCCGTGTCTCGGCGGCCCGCTGCTCCCGCAGCGGCGACCGATACTCCCGCCTCGTGACTGGCGATTCAGCCCCTTCGGCGCCTGGCGCCACCGGACGAGCTCGGCTCATCCGACGATGATTAGCACAACTCGATATTGACTACAAGTCTGTCCTAACGATTTATCGGGATTCGAAGACCCGCGAGGACTGACCACGCAGAACGCTTGCTCGTCGTCGGGCACGATACTGAAGGGGTGGCACGGACGGCCGGGGCTCTCCCGTCGGGACTGGTGACCTTCGTGTTCACCGACATCGAGGCGTCGACACAGTTGCTCAGGCGCATCGGCGACCGGTATCCGCCACTGTTGGAGCGGCATCAGGAGATCCTCCGGGCGGCGTGGACGGCGTGGGGCGGCTGCGAGGTCAAGACGGACGGAGACTCGTTCTTCGTCGCCTTCTCGGTTGCGATGGCCGCCATCGAAGCGTGTGCCCAGGCACAGCGTGATCTCACAGCCGAGCCGTGGCCGGCCGACGCGGTGATCCGGGTTCGAATCGGGGTTCATTCGGGCATCGCCTCGCCACACGGGGATGATTACATCGCGCTCGCCGTGCACCAGGCGGCGCGAGTGGTGGACGCCGGGCACGGCGGCCAGATCGTGGTGTCCGCCGAGACAGCCGAGCAGGTGAGCGGTGCGACCCGCCAGACGCTCGTACCGCTCGGTCGCTATCGGGTCCGTGACTTCGATGACCCTGTCGAGTTGTTCCAGGTCGCGGCGCCGGACGTCCCGGCTCAGTTCCCTCCGCTCCGTGTTCTCCCGGCCGACCGGCACAATCTCGTCGGGGCGCCGACCACGATCGTCGGGCGGGCCGACGATCTCCGCGCGCTGGCCGACCTCGTCGCGGGATCCCGGCTCGTGAGCGTCGTCGGACCGGGCGGTCTCGGCAAGACCCGTCTGGTCACCGAATACGGGATCCGATGCGCCACCGACTGGGAACACGGCGTCTGGTTCGTCGACCTCGCACCGATCCGCGACCCGGCGCTCGTCGCCCGGACAGTCGCCGACGCGGTCGCCGCGCCGGAGAGTGTCGACCGGGACGTACTGGCCACCGTGCTGCACCATCTCCGGGATCGCAGAGCCTTGCTGATCATGGACAACTGCGAGCACCTCACCGTCGGCGTCGCGCGGCATGTCGATGACCTCCTACGCGCGTGTCCTGGGGTGCAGGTGGTGGCGACGAGTCGTGAACCGCTCGGCCTGCGCGGCGAGCGGATCTGGCGTCTCGCGTCGCTCGCATCGGACGATGCGGCCGTGCAGCTGTTCTGTGATCGAGCGGGTCTCACGAGCACACCCGACGACTCGCTGCGGGCGACGGTGGTAGAGCTCTGCCGGCTCCTCGACCGCCTCCCACTCGCGATCGAGCTGGCGGCCGCCCGCTGCGACGTGCTCGCTCCCGCCGAGATCCTCGCCCGGCTGGGCGGGCAGCCGACGCTCCTGCGCAGCGACGATCCAACGATCAGCGCCCGCCAGCGCAGCCTCGACGACACGATCTCGTGGAGCCACGAGCTCCTCAGCGCGGACGAACAGATCGCCTTCCGTCGCCTCGGCGTGTTCGCCGCCGGCTTCGGGCTCGAAGCATCGACCGCCGCCGTCGCCGACGACGACATCGACCCGTATGACGTCCCTGAGCTCGTTTGGTCGCTCGTGTCCAAGTCACTCGTGGTGAGCGAACCAGCGGCCGGATCGACTCGCTACAGGATGCTCGACACTGTCCGCGCGTACGCCCAGCGACGGCTGGCCCGATCCGGCGAACTGGCCCCGGTCGCGGTTCGGCTCGGGCGGTTCTACGTGGACTCGTACGGACCACAGCTCGAAAAGGCCGACGCCGAACTGCTCGCCGGACGAGCTCGTGAGACCGACAACGTCCGCGCGCTCATCCCGATGGTCACTGCACACGACGAGGAGTTGGCGCAGCACCTCGCGTGCACGGTCGTCGTGAGCCATCGTCGTGACGCACCGCGGACGAGCGGCGACGAAGGTCTTCGGTTCCTCGATCAGCTGACGGCCCGCACGCCGATCAGAGCAGCGCTGCTCCTCGAAGTCGTCATGCTGGCCGTCGACCAAGGTCTCATCGAGGTCGCCGCCGATCTGCTCGACGAAGCCGCGCTCCTCGCCGCCGACGTCGGCAGTCCACCGTGGGTCGACGGTCGGATCGATCAGTTGCGCGGCGTCGTCGCGATTCATCGGGGCGACTTGGAGGACGCACGTTCCATCGCGCGCGCCGCGCTTGCTCGCACGCCGAGCCCGGTCGCCCGGTCTCGCCTGCTCAACGTGCTGTGCATGGCGGCCAGCGAGGCGAGTGGTTTCGACGAAGCACGCGAGGCGGCACTGGGATCACTCGAGATCGCCACGCGACTCGGCAACATCGAAACCTGCGCCGTGGACCTCGGGAACCTCGCCGAGCTCGAACTGCTCGCCGGAAACCCTCACACCGCCGCTCGCCACCAGTTGGAATGCCTCGCCATCGCGCTCGAGCTCGGTTCGCTCCGAGAGGTCACCTCGTCCTGGGTCGTTGCTGCCCGCCTCGCCGCCATGAGCGGTGATTGGGAAACCGCGACACGACTGCAGAGCGCGTCCGACGTGACCATGGCGCGGATCGGACTGTCGTTGTACCCGATGGACCGCGCCGTGTGCGACGAGCTCCTCGCCGAGGCGCCGACGCACACCGGGTCATCCCAATTCGACACCCAGCGCGAAATCGGCCGATCACTCGCCGTCACCGATGCCACCGACGAGGCTCAGCGCGTCCTCACGACGGTCGCCGACGCCGATCATCGCGGAACAACACGGCCATCATGACGGCCAACACGACTGCCATCGCAGTGAGTGCGCCCGGGAAACCGACGGTGGAGTCGCCGAACGCCCCGATGACCAACGGCCCGGCCGCTCCCCCGATCCCGACCGCCGAGAACCACAACCCGTAGGCAAGACCGGCGTTCGCCGCCGTGACCTGCTCGGCTTCCATGAGCACGACGATCACCAGCGCGCTCAGCGTCGACCGGAGCCCGAGAACGAGCGCCGCCGCCACATCGGTGCCCGGCGGTCCGAACGCCATGACGACCATCGCCGCGCCGCGCGCGATCATCACGCCGTACAACACCATCGATCGTCGCTCGGGACTCGCCAGACCAGGGATGACGAGCCGGGCGACGATCCCGACGGCCAGCGATCCGGCAGCCCAGTTGGATGCCGCGCCGGCGGAGATCCCGCTGTGCTCCTCGAGCATGTTCGGCAGCCACGCCGCGAGCCCCTGGGTGATGAAGAACGTGCCGATCCCGAGCAACATCGCCAGCCGCACGCCAGTGCTTCGGAACAACGCCCGCGCCGCTGCGGTCCCTCGGAGCGTCACGGTCTCGAGTGGAGCTCGTCGACCTGGTGCGCCGCGCACGGCCAGGCGAAGGGCGGCAGGTGGAGCTCGCGGACGCATCGATGCACCCCGTCGCCGGCACTACCGGTGCACCCGGCACGATCCGCCAGCAGCAGTACCTCGTCGATGGCGCACTCGCGTATTTGACGGTTCGAAACGACGGTGGCGTGTTCGACTTGATCGTCTCGGCGAGCGAGATCCGCACCGCGTCGGTCGCGGGGCTGACCGGCTACACAGCCATCATCGGCAATGGCCAGGTTGAGTTCGTGTGGGATGGGAGAGAGGGCTGGTGGGCGGCGGCGAGCGTGGCACCCCAACTGGCCGCACGGGCCGACGAGATTCGCGACTCGATCGAGGCGGCGACTGCGCCGCCGCCATGCCCATCAGAGCCGCTCCCGAGCAGCTGTTCGGGCAAGACGGATACACCGTTGAGTTCTCGCTCCCCTGCGCTGCCTACGCCATCGTCGCCTACGGCGTCTCATCGGACGCGTTCAAGGCGTTCATCGCCGCCCTCGCGATGAATGACTGACGCCCGCGCCGCGTCGACGTCGGCACCGTGGCCCGGTCGTCAGAGCAGTTTCGCGTACCAGACCTGGGGGCAGGCGGTGAAGCCGGCCTTCTCGTACGTGCGGCGCGCAGGGGCGTGACCCGGGTCGCCGCCGGTGGCGACGGTGGCCAGGTCGAGCCCGCGTGCGCGCATCTCGCCGAGCGCGAACTCGGTGAGCTGAGTGGCGATGCCGTGCCGTTGTGCGTCGGGATCGACGGCGATCATGTAGATCTCCCCCGGCGCGTTCGTCGTGCGTGAAGATGACGTTGACGAAACCGACGACGCGGTCGCCGGTCACGGCGACCCACGTGTCGTTGCGCTCGAGCGCGTCGCTGACGGCGGCGGCCTGATGGACCTCCCAGTCTGGGTGGACACGTTGGTACAGGTCGTCACCCAAGATGTGGGCAAAGGAGGCGAAGACGGGTGCCCAGGCCTCGATCGCCAGGTTCACAACAGCGGCCGTGTCGGCGGGTCGGCAGCTGCGGATCGTCGTCGTGGTTCGCGGCGGAAGTGTCATGGCGGTCGTCCCTTTCGTGTCGCACCGGACGCCGATCGAGAGGATCGGCGCGACCCGCGGTGCCCGGCGCGGGCGAGGACGGTCTTGGCGACCCCGCCCGGGCCGATGACGGTGACGAGCCGGCTGGCCCGCAACCGATCGTCGAGCTCTTGAACTTCACGGTCCCGTCCGACCAGCGCGCCCGACGCCATGCACAACTGTAGGAGCCGACGCTGGGACGATCACTGTGAGATCGGGCCGTGGAAGCAGAACCAGTTCACCTTGCGTGGGCGGTTGGGACTGGAAACGCTTTCGAACGTCCCCTCCAGGAGACCTTCGCAGATCAGCTTCTCGACCTCGAAACCGTCCCCGGGACGTGCGTCCTGGCAGCGTCCGATGTGGTACGGGGTGAAGACTGGAGATCCCGCCTTCGATGCGCAGAGCATGTTGAGGACCTCCCTGCCGACCTCGAGGTCGCCGGCGGCACCGGCTGGGTTGGTCGGGCCGGCGAGGACGGCGCCAGCGAGGCCGAGGGCGGCGGCGCCGGTCACGGCGAGGGTACGAAAGCGAAGCATTGCTCTCTCCTTGTGAGTTGAGGTGTTCGTTGGCGAGTCCGCGGATCGGGCCCGCAACAGACCTGGCGTGAAGGCGATCCTCACGATGTGAGGCCGAGGCTCACGCCTCCTGGGGTGACTGACTCGAATCCGACGAGAGGAAACCACCAATGTCTTTGCCCCAGCTCACTGCTGACCGCCCGTTCCTGACCGACGGCGGTCTGGAGACCACCCTGGTGTTCCACCAGGGTCTCGACCTGCCCGACTTCGCGGCCTTTCCCCTGCTCGACTCCGAGCACGGACGCGCCGGCCTGGTCGCCTACTACACGCCGTACCTCGATCTCGCCGAGCGCCTCGGCGCCGGGTTCGTGTTGGACACGCCCACGTGGCGGGCCAACCTCGACTGGGGGGCCCGCCTCGGCTACGACGCCGTCCGTCTGGCCACCGTCAACCACCGCGCAGTCGAGTTCGTGTCGTCGCTCGCCGTCGAGCGGCCGGGTCTCACGGCGATCATCAACGGCGTGATCGGCCCTCGCGGCGACGGCTATGTGGTCGGAGCGACGATGTCAGCCCCCGAGGCGGCGTCCTACCACGGGCTGCAGGCCCGCGCCTTCGCCGAGGCCGGTGCCGAGATGATCACCGCCGTCACGATGACCTACGCCGAGGAGGCGACCGGCGTCGCCAGGGCGGCCGCCGCCGTGGGCCTGCCCGCCGTGATCTCCTTCACGGTGGAGACCGACGGCCGCCTGCCGTCCGGCCAGTCGCTCGGCGATGCGATCGCCCAGGTGGACGACGCCTGCCGCGTCGCTCCGATCTACTACATGGTCAACTGCGCCCACCCGACGCACTTCCTCGGCGAGCTCGAGGCCGGCGCCCCCTGGCTGGCACGGGTGCGCGGCGTGCGAGCCAACGCGTCACGGCTGAGCCATGCCGAGCTCGATGAAGCCACCGAGCTGGACCGCGGCGACGTCATCGAGCTCGGGGCGCTGTACGCGTCGATCGGCTCGAAGATCGACCTCCGCGTCGTGGGCGGGTGCTGCGGTACCGACCACGCCCACGTCGCCACCATCGCCAGCGCCCTCGACCGGGTGTCGCAGTGAGCGCACCCGACATCTCCGTGGTACCGCACGCCGAGCGGCTGACGCTCGGGGCCGGCGACCACGTCACTCACCTCACCAACCCGGCGGAGTACGCGGACCGCGGTCCGCCACCTCGTTTCCTCGACAACTTCTTCTACGACCATGGAGGTCCCGTCATGACAACCACGCTGCTCACCCGCCACGGGCTCTGGGTAGACGACCGGGGCGATGGCCCTCCTGTCTTGCTGATCGCCGGCCTCGGCGACCCCGCCGAGGCGTGGGGGTTCCAGCAGGACGGGCTGTCCTCGCGCTACCGCACCATCGCGTTCGACAACCGTGGCGTCGGCCGCTCGCCGCTGCCCGACACCCCACTGACGGTGGCCGGCATGGCCGACGACGCCGCCTCCGTCCTCGACGATCTCGGGATCGACCGCGCCGACGTCGTGGGGTTCTCGGGCGGGAGCGTGACCGCCCAGGAGCTGGCGATCCGCCACCCCGAACGGGTGCAGAGCCTCGTCCTGATGGGAACGTTCGGCAGAGGCGACCGCTACTTCGACGCCGCCGTCCGCATGTTCACCTGGATGATCGACCAAGCACCCGACCCGCGCGCCTTCCTGGAGGCCTTCTTCCTGTGGATCTACACGGCGGAGGCGTACGAGAGCGGATTCGTGGACGAGTTGATCGAGGAGGCGCTGGCGTTCCCCCACCCGCAGTCGCCGGAGTCGATGCACCAGCAGCTCGACGCCTGGGGGAACCACACCACGCTCGACCGCCTCGGGCAGGTCACCGTGCCGACGCTCGTGATCGCCGGCGGGAAGGACCTCGTCTGCCCACCGCACCTCGGCAAGGCGGTCGCCGACGCCATCCCCGGCGCCCAGTTCGAGGTGTGGCCAGATGCGGCCCACCAACCCTTCCAGGAGGACCCCGACACGTTCAACGCACGGCTCGAGGCCTTCTGGGAAAGCATCCAACGCTGAACGTGCTCGACGGCGGCTGCGGATTGGCCGTGTTCGGGGTGATCGGGTCGATCATTGTGGGAGCAGCGGTCCTCCAACGGCACCATGGCCACCGACGGCGGTGCCTGTCGGTCGAGCGTTGTGGTTCGGGCTCGCCCTTCCTGGCGCTCCTTTAGGTCTACTCGGCTCGGCACCCTAGAACGCGTCGACACCCCCGTTGACGATGTAATCGCGCACGGCGCGCATCGAGGCGACGATGTCGGCAGGGGCCTTGTCGACCGAGCCGCAGTCGAACGGCGGCTGCGGGTCGTACTCGATGAGGAGCTGGATCGCTTTGGCGGTCTGATCGTCGGCGATGGTCGCAGCGAGTGTGAGCGCCATGTCGATGCCGGCGGACACGCCGGCGCCCGTGACGTACTTGCCGTCGCGCACGACGCGGGCGTCCGTGGGGACCGCGCCGAGGTCGGCGAGCCATTCCACGGCGAGCCAGTGCGTCGTGGCCCGGCGACCGGCGAGGAGGCCGGCAGCGGCGAGGATGATCGAGCCGGTACACGCGGAGGTGGTCCACGTGGTGTGCTCGTCGACTGCGCGCAGCCAGTCCTGGACAGGTCCGGGTTGGAGAAGGTTCTCTTGCTTCGAGCCGGACCAGCCGGGGACGACCAGGACGTCGGGGGCGGTGACCTCGTCGAGGGCGGCGTCGGCGAGCAGTGCGAGGGCGCGGGTATCGCACCGCACGGGGCCGCGCTGCTCGCCGACGACGATCGTTTCGACGCCGGGCAGTCGGCTGAGGATCTCGTACGGGCCGACGGCGTCGAGCGCCGTCATGTGGTCGTAGACGAACACGGCGATCTGCATGTCGCCACCGTCGTGCTAAGGCGCGGGGCCACACATCGGGCACCGCCCCTCATATTCGGCTCAGGCCACTCCGACCCGCTGGGCGACGGCGGCGGCTTCGATCCGGCTGCTGACGCCGAGCTTGCGAAGGATGTTGGAGACGTGGACACTGGCCGTCTTCTCCGACACGTAGAGCTCGGTGCCGATCTCCCGGTTGGTGCGGCCGGCGGCCACGAGGGCGAGGACCTCGGCCTCACGCGGGGTCAGGCCAAGCCGGATGGACTCACGCTCATCGACGGCGTGGACGGCGGGGGCCTCGAGGCTGATGCGGGCCCGGCGGCCGAGGGCCTCGATGTCGGCGACGAGGGGTCCGGCGCCGAGGGTCGTCGCGCTGACGTAAGCAGCCCGAAGAGCGGCGACGGCCTGGGCGGCGGCGCCTGCCGTCACGGCGGCGTCGGCCTCGAAGAACCGCGCCGTTGCGGCGAGCCATGCGTCGCCGATCCCGTCGGCCGCGATCGCGGCTCGTGCGAACGCGTCGGCGTCGGCGTCGGCGACGCGGAGTCGGGTGATCATCGCTTCGGCGAACGCGATGTCCGCTGTCGCCACCGAGCTGACGGATGCTGGATCGGCGCGGGCCACGTCGAGCCGTCGCTCGAGCTCGACGAGGATCGCATCCAGGTCGACGCTCTCTTGGCGAGCGAGCTGGTCGAGGGCTCCCTCGACGCCGGCGGTGACCAGGGCGGAAGTGAAGCGCGCCACGAACCGCGGATCAGTGTCAGGATCGTGGCTGAGCGCGCTTGCGGCAACGGTTGCGGCCTTGTCCCAGTCCTTCGCCACGAGGTGTACCTCGACCAGTGCAGCCTCGATGATGGCGTCGCTGAAGGGATCCGACGGATGCCGACGGAGTTGGTCGGCGAGCTCCGCAGCGGTCTCGAGCTGCCCGCGACGAGCGGCCAGTGGAGCCCGTGCGGCGTCGAGCTGGATCGCGCCGATCGGAGTCGACTCCAACGCGGCGACGCTGGCGAGCACGTCGTCGGCCTCGTTCCACCGACCGAGGCGAACCAGGCAGCGGGCCGCAACACCGAGATGGAACGTGCCGAAGCTCGTCTCGAACCCAGCTCGCTGCGACAATGCGGCGCCATCGAGCGCCGCGCTCAGCGCCTGCTCGGTGTCGCCGACGTCGAACAGGATCATCGCCAACATGGCATTGGCGAGCGCCCAGCGATGGGGCGCAAGGGTGCCGTCGACCGCCGCGCGACAGTGGCCGAGACCGCGCTCTAACTCGCCCGCCAACGTCTCCACGACGCCGAGCACACGCGCGGCAGCTGATCGGGCCGCCGCATCGTCTACGGCGGCAGTGTCGAGCGCACGTCTCGCCCAATGCTCGGCGCGTTCGAATCGGCAGAACATGAGATCCGCCTGGGCGAGACCCCCGTACGTCAACGCTGCTCCGTGGGTGTCCAACTCGCCGTCGGCTTCGAGGAGCGCCGCGGCGTGCGCGTAGATCTCCGCGCTCTCATCGATGGCGCCCAATGACCAGAGAAACCGGCCAAGTCGCTCGTAGCCCCACGCGCGGCCCTCGGGTGGGTCGCCGAGATCCAGTGCGCGGCGGGCGAGCGCGACCGCGCGTTCGTTCTGACCGGTGGCGCTGGCAAGGTCGGCGGCCTGCCACAGGCGCGGCACCAACTGCGGTTCGTGCTCGACCGTGGCGTGCTGCTCCCACAGCTCGAGAATGCGGGTGAGGTGGGTGAGGCAGGTCGCCGGAGCGATCAGCTCGGCCGAGTCCGCAGCCGCGAACAGCGCTTCGAACGCAGCCGCTTCGTCGCCGGCACGGTCGAGGTGGAACGCCAGCTCACCGGCGGCGTCGGTGGCGGTGAGCGCGAAGCGTGGCTGCGTCTGCAGGGCTGTCGCGACGGCTCGGTGAAGACGTCGCCGCTCAGTCGGGAGCGCCGCGTGGTACGCGACCTCACCGATGAGCGGGTGGCGGACCCGATAGGCGTCCGTCGCAGGGTCGACGACGAGCAGCCGGGCGTCCAACGCACTACGCACCGCGGCCTCCGTCGTCGCCTCGTCGAGCTCGACCACGGCTGTGAGGAGCGACGGATCGGTGTCACGGCCGACCGTGGCCAGCACGGCGAGGACATGTCGACCCGCTCGGTCGAGGCTCGCGACATCGGCCTCCAAGAGATCGGACAACAACGTCGGGATCGCTTGACGAGCGAGGTGCGCGGCGACCAGCTGCTCGGTGAAGAACGGGTTGCCTTCGCCCCGCCGCAAGAGCTCGTCCACCAACGCCGGTGGGGCCGGGATGCCCAGGACGGATGCGGCCTGAACAGCAACGGCATTCCGGTCGAGACCGGCCAGCACCACCCGCTCGACGCTGCTCACCCGGCTGAGCTCGGCGATCCGACGACGCATCGAGGGATCCCGAGCGACCTCGTCGGTGCGATAGGCACCCACGAGCACGACTCGCTCGTCGACAAGGTTGCGGGCGAGGTGCTCGAAGAGGTCCCACGTCGACGGATCGCCCCAGTGGAGATCGTCGAACCCGACGACGACCGGGCCGTCGGAGCCGAGCTCGCCGACGAGTGCAAGCGCCAAGGCGAACACGTCACCGACGCGCCCGGTGCTCGACGTCGCCAGCTCGATCAACGGCTCGAGCGAGGGCAGCTGGGCCGCCTGACGCCGTCGCTGAATCTGACGTACCAGGTCGACCAGTGGCGCAAGGGGGATCGCGTCGCCGCCGACGTGCACGCAGCGACCGGCGAAGATGTCGACGTTGGCGTGCCGCGCCGCTTCGGCGATGAGTGTCGACTTGCCGATGCCGGGATCGCCGCTCACGAGCACCACCGCCGGCTGGCCGTCGGAGGCGCGCACCACAGCGCGTTCGAACACGGCGAGCTCCTCGTCGCGTCCGACGACCAGGCTTCGCTCGCCTCGGCGTCCCATCGCGGCGAAGTATCGCCTGCGATCGGCACGACCGCTAAGCGAAGACGATCTGAGGGGTCGTGCCCGATGTCCGCGCCCGGCCCTTACCTCGACGATGCGCATGAGATCCCACAACCCAAGGAGCACCTCATGCACGTCGTCAGCCCACCTGCCCCCTCGCGATGGACGCGCCTGCTGCGCGGGCCCGCCATGGACGCGGCCACGATCCACCGGCGTCGCTGGTGGACCCTGGCCATTCTCAACCTGAGCCTGTTCGCCATCATCATGGACAACACGATCCTGAACGTCGCCCTGCCGACGCTCGCCAAGGACCTGCAGGCCAGTGGCAGCGATCTGCAGTGGATCGTCGACAGCTACGTCCTCGTCTTCGCCGGCCTGTTGCTGTCCGCCGGCGCACTCGGCGACCGATTCGGCCGACGTGGCGCGCTCAGCGCCGGCCTCGTCGTCTTCGCCGCCGGCTCGGTGTTCGCCATGCACGTCGGTTCGGCCTCGATGCTGATCGCGGCCCGGGCTGTCATGGGCGTCGGCGCCGCGCTGATCATGCCCGCCACTCTGTCGATCCTCACCAACGTCTTCACCGATCCGAAGGAGCGCGCCAAGGCGATCGCCATGTGGGCGAGCGTCGGTGGGCTCGCCGTTGCCCTTGGTCCGGTGACCGGCGGCTTCCTGCTCGAGCACTTCTCGTGGACAGCGGTGTTCGCGCTGAACATCCCGATCGCCGCGATCGCGCTCGCGGCTGGGCGAATCACCGTGCCAACTTCCCGCGATCCCGAGACGCCCCCGCTGGACGTGCCCGGCGCCGTCCTCTCCATCGTCGGGCTCGGCAGCCTCGTCTGGGCGATCATCTCCGCCGGCGAGAGCGGCTGGACAGGCCAGCGCCCGCTCACCGGCTTCGCCGTCGCCGCCATCGCAGGGACAGCGTTCGTGGCATGGGAGCGGCGCACGCCGCACCCGATGCTCGACGTCACGTTCTTCAAGAACCCGCGGTTCACCGCCGCCAGCCTCGGCGTGATGCTCGGATACTTCGCGATGTTCGGCTCGTTGTTCCTGATGAGCCAGCTGCTGCAATTCGTTCTCGGCTACTCGGCGCTCGATGCCGGCCTCCGGCTGCTCCCGTTCGCGCTGTCGATGGCGGTGTTCTCGACCGTCAGCACCAAGCTCGTCGACCGGTTCGGGACCAAGCTCGTCGTCGTCGCCGGCATGGGCCTGGTGGCCATCGGACTGCTGTGGGCCGCCAGCGTCGGGTCAGGCGGTACCTACGCCGACTACCTGCCGGGAATGCTGCTCATGGGCACCGGCATCGCCCTCACCTGGGCGCCGACGACCGAGTCGATCATGGGCTCGCTGCCGGCGGCCAAGGCGGGAGTGGGCTCAGCAGTGAACGACACCGTCCGCGAAGTCGGCGGCGCCTTGGGTGTCGCCGTGCTCGGCAGCGTCCTCGCCTCGCAGTACACCGGCGCCGTCTCGTCCAGCACCGCCGTGCTGCCTGCGGACGCGGCCCACGTCGCCGACGACTCGCTCGGCGGTGCCGTGGTGGTCGCCCAGCAGGTTGGCGGATCGACCGGCGCCGCGATCCTCGAGGCAGCCCAGGCCGCCTACGTCGACGGCTTCGGCGTCGCCCTCACGATCGCCGCCGTTGTGGCTGCCGCCGGGGCTGCGGTCGCCGCGATCTGGCTTCCGGCGCACGCCGACCAGCCGATCGGTGTCGAACCCGACGTGGACGAACTCGCCCTCGACGCCGCGTAGCTCGCAGGGTTTGGTCCTCTCGACCCGGGCTTCGGCCCGGGTCGAGTCGCGTCCGCCGCGATCTGAGGTGCCGTACCCGATGTGGCACCCGACCCCTTAGCCCGATGCTGAGACCAGTCCACCAAGAGTCCACCAGCACCGAAGGAGACAGCCATGATCACCGCCCTGATTGCCACCGTCGGCCAGAGGTTCATCGTCGCCGACATGACCTGCGGCCACTGCGAGAAGGCCGTCACCGCCGAACTGTCGAAGCTCGAAGGCGTGACCCGCGTCGCCGTCGACATCTCCACCGGCACCGTCATCACCGAGAGCGTCGAAACGCTGCCGGTCGACGTCGTCGCCGCCGCCATCGACGAGGCCGGATACGAGCTGGTCCGATGAATGCCACCACACGCCTCGCGGGCTTCGGCGTTGCCCTCGTCGCCATCCTCGGCGTCGGCGCCGGCCTCGGTGCCGCCGTCGGGCCCGAGGTGGGCGAGGCCGGAGCCGAAGCTCCCGCCCCGATCGGCCAGGGCGTCGTCGCCGCGGCCGAGGGCTACCGCCTCATCCCGGCGAACACCGAGCTCGACCGCGACGGCGGCACCTTCCGGTTCGCGATCGAAGATCAGAACGACCAAGCGGTCCACGAGTTCACCCCGATCCACGAGCGCGACCTGCACCTCATCGTCGTCAACCGGGAGCTCACCACCTTCCTCCACGTGCACCCGACACTCGACGTCGACGGCACGTGGTCCGATCGACCTCCCCGCCCTCGGCTCCGGCTCCTACCGGGCCGTCGCCGACTTCCAGATCGCCGACGGACCCCGGCTCGCCCTCGGGACCGACCTCGCGGTCGCCGGCGAGTACCAGCCCGCCGCGCCGAATCAGCCGACCTGGCAGACGATGACCGACGGTTACGAGGTGCGGCTCGCCGCTGAGCGCAGCGACGACGGCGAGGTCACCGCCGAGCTGATCGTGCGGCGCGACGGCGTCGTCGTCACCGACCTCGAGCCCTACCTCGGAGCGAACGGCCACCTGGTGGCCATGCGCAGTGGTGATCTGGCGTACGCCCATGTCCACCCGATCGAGGACGACGACTCCGCACCAGGTGTCGTGACCTTCGACGCCGAACTGAACTCGGCAGGCCGCTACGGCCTGTTCTTCGACTTCAAGCACAACGGGACGGTCCACACCGCCGCGTTCACCTTCGACCAAGGCCCCGTCACCGGTGCGCCCGACATGGAGATGTGAGACCGATGTCCGACACCACCATCACCAAACCCGCCACCCAACCCGCACCCCCCGCCACCCAACCCGCCACCCACCCCGGCACGACCGTCGTTCTCGACATCGGCGGCATGACCTGCGCCTCTTGCGCCGCCCGGATCACCAAGCGCCTCAACAAGCTCGACGGCGTCGACGCATCCGTGAACTACGCCACCGAGCAGGCCACCGTCACACTCCCCCACGGCCTCACCGTCGACGACGTCGTGGCCCACGTCGAAGCGATTGGCTACAGCGCCAAGGTTCCCACCCCGTCGCAGCTCGAACGCGGTGACGACGACGAGGATGCCCGTGGGCCGGATCCCGAGCTCACCGGACTTCGCAATCGGCTGATCGTCGCTGCGGTGCTCGGCATCCCGGTCCTGCTGATCTCGATGATCAACACGCTGCAGTTCACGAACTGGCAATGGCTCACGTTCACCATGGCCTCGCCGGTCGTCCTGTGGGCGGCGTACCCGTTCCACCGGGCCGCCTGGAAGAACCTCCGACACGGCGCGGCGACGATGGACACCCTCATCTCCGTCGGCACGCTCGCCGCATTCGGCTGGAGCGTCTACGCACTGTTCTGGGGCGACGCAGGGGTCCCCGGCATGAAGATGGGCTTCACGCTCACCCTCGAACGCGGCGCCGGCAAGTCCGAGCTGTACTTCGAGGTGGCCTGCGTCGTCATCGTGTTCATCCTCGCCGGCCGCTACTTCGAAGCCCGCGCCAAGCGCACCTCGGGCGCCGCTCTGCGAGCCCTGCTCAACCTCGGCGCCAAGGACGTCGCTGTCCTCCGCGACGGTCACGAGGTCCGGATCCCGATCGGCGAGCTGGCGGTCGGCGATCTCTTCGTCGTCCGCCCTGGCGAGAAGGTCGCCACCGACGGCACCGTCGAAGAGGGAACCTCCGCGATCGACGCCTCCCTCCTCACCGGCGAACCCGTGCCGGTGGAGGTCGCCCCCGGCGACGCCGTCACCGGCGCCACCGTCAATGCCGGCGGACGCCTCGTGGTGCGGGCCACCCGAGTCGGCGCCGACACGGCCTTGGCCCAGATCGCCCGGCTCGTCACCGACGCCCAGAACGGCAAGGCCCCCGTCCAGCGGCTCGCCGATCGGATCTCCGCCGTGTTCGTCCCCGTCGTCATCGCCATCGCGCTCGGAACTCTCGGGTTCTGGATCGGGACCGGCGAGACTCCGGCCACTGCGTTCACCGCGGGCGTCGCCGTGCTGATCATCGCCTGCCCGTGCGCGCTCGGGCTCGCCACCCCGACGGCTCTTCTCGTCGGGACCGGCCGCGGTGCGCAGCTCGGCATCCTGATCAAAGGCCCTCAGGTCCTCGAGTCGACCCGGCAGATCGACACGGTCGTGCTCGACAAGACCGGCACCGTCACCACCGGCCGCATGTCGCTCGTCGGCGTGATCCCCGTCGACGGCATCGACGCCGACGAGGTTCTCCGGCTCGCCGGTGCCCTCGAGGACGCCTCCGAGCACCCGATCGCGCAGGCCATCGCCGCCGGCGCTCGCGAGCAGGTCGGCACACTTCCCGCCGTCGAGGGCTTCACGAACCTCGAGGGCCTCGGCGTTCAAGGCGTCGTCGACGGGCACGGCGTGATCGCCGGCCGCCAACGGCTCCTCGCCGACTGGGCAATGTTCCTCACCCCCGAGCTCGAAGCCGCCAAGACGGCAGCCGAGGACGTCGGCCACACCCCCGTGTTCGTCGGCTGGGACGGGGCCGTCCGCGCGGCGGTCGTCGTCGCCGACACCGTCAAGCCCACCAGCGCAGCGGCGATCCGTGAGCTCCGGGGGTTGGGTCTCACCCCAGTCCTGCTCACCGGCGACAACGAACGGGCCGCCCGCAGCGTCGCCGACACCGTGGGGATCGACACCGTCATCGCCGATGTCCTCCCCAGCGACAAGGTCGACGTCATCCGGCGCCTCCAAGCAGACGGCAATGTCGTCGCCATGGTCGGCGATGGCGTCAACGACGCAGCCGCCCTCGCCCAGGCCGACCTGGGGATCGCGATGGGCACCGGCACCGACGTCGCAATCGAAGCCAGCGACCTCACCCTCGTTCGCGGCGACCTGCGAGTGGCCGGCGATGCGATCCGCCTGTCGCGACGGACGCTTCGCACGATCAAGACGAACCTGTTCTGGGCGTTCGGCTACAACGTCGCCGCCCTCCCGTTGGCCGCCGCCGGGCTGCTGAACCCGCTGATCGCCGGTGCCTCCATGGGCCTGTCGAGCGTGTTCGTCGTCTCCAACAGCCTCCGCCTCCGCCGCTTCCACGCGGCGACTGACTCAACCAACGGCTGATCCGTCGAACCTCGAAAGGACTTCCGATGCCCAACCTCCCCAAGCAGCCCAAACCGCGCAACATGCCGGCCATCCGTCACGCATGGGCCGTCGAGTACACCGCCGCCCGCGATGCCCGAGCTGCCGGAAACATCGCCGACGAGTGGCACCACCTCGAGCGAGCCCACATCCTCAGCCAGCCGCTCCCGATCCGCCACGTCCGCACCCATCTGGCGATGCTCGCCAACGGGCTGCGCCAGCGGAACCGCCGCGAGGTCGTCGGACAGCTCATCCGCCTCGTCGTCGCCGGACCCGGGTCCGTCGTCGGTCGTTACCCGCTCGGCAACACCGGCGGCGCCAACGTCAGCGCGGTGATCCCGATGCCGATCCCCGCAGACCTCCAAGTCGTCCTCGACGGCACGATCACCGCGCCTTCCTGAACCCGCTTCACGCCGAGCCCGAACGCCGAGCCCGAGGCGGCGATGGCAGAGTCACTGGTACCGTGCCGCGATGCGCCGGCTCGGTGAACGATGAAGGCTGCCGTCTGCGAACGGTACGGACCGCCGGAGGTTGTGCGGATCCGAGAGGTCCCGAAGCCTGTGCCGGCGGACGGCGAGGTGCTGGTCAAGGCGTTTGCGACGACGGTCAATTCGGGCGACGCCCGGGTGAGGGCATTGCGAGTCCCACGCGGGCTACGCCTGGCGATGCGGCTGAAACTCGGCGTCACCAAGCCAAAGCAGCCCATCCTCGGTTTCGAGATGGCCGGGCAGATCGAGGCGGTCGGGACAGCGGTCACTCGCTTCCGGCCAGGCGACAGGGTGGTCGCCTCACGCGGGTTCGACTTCGGCTGCCACGCGGAATACGTGACCGTGGCCGAACAGGGAGATGTCGCCACGATTCCAGAGAACCTGAGCTATCAGGATGCCGTGGCGCTCTGTTTCGGAGGCTCGACGGCGCTCATCTTCTTCCGGCTCGGCAAGGTCGGCCCTGGGGAACGGGTGTTGATCAACGGCGCCTCCGGTGCGGTCGGCACGATGGCCGTGCAACTCGCCAAGCACCTCGGCGCCGAGGTCACCGCGGTGTGCAGCGCCGCCAACGCGGAACTGCTCAGTGGCCTCGGAGCCGACCACATCATCGACTACAACACCGAAGACTTCACCCGCAACGGGCAGCGCTATGACGTGATCATGGACAACCACGGCAACGCGCCGTACGCACGCGTCAAGGACTCGCTGCAGCCAGGCGGCCGCTTCCTGATGGTCGTCGGCGATCTGTGGCAGATGCTCGCCGCGACTCGACAGAAGGCCGTGATCAGTGCCAGCGCGAAGGACGCCTCGATGGCCTCCGACAACTACCGAACACTCATGTCGCTGGCCGAGCAGGGCGTGTTGAAGCCGGTCATCGATTCGGTCCTGCCATTCGCGCAGATCGTCGAAGCTCATCGCCGGGTCGACGGCGGTCACAAGGTCGGCAGCGTCGTGCTCACCTTTGGACAAGACGACTGAACCACACGCCGACATGCGCTCAGCCACGATCTGAGTTCATTGTCGGGGTCGCCGAGCCCACGAGTCTCGACGACCGAGCCCGCGCGCCTGCGGACGTTTCCAGGTGCCTAGTCCTCGCACGGGAGACCACGGCTAGGGGATCCTTCGGATGCGACGGTGCCGCGGTCGCAGCAGGCTTCTGGTGTGCTCCAACCCAGATGGCACGTACAGGAAGGAAGATCCATGTCCGACCAGACACCCACCGTCGTGCTGTTCGAGGGGCCTCGGGAGGCGACGCGGCATGCGTCCGCCGCGTCATCGCCGCGCGACGGCTGTTCGATGCCCGTCGACCAGCATCCAATTGAGCGTGCAGCCGGTGCCGCGACCGCACGGTTTCGGCGCACGAGTGCGCTGCGTCGGGTCGATCCCGAGCGGTGGCGGGGTCCGCTGTACCGGGGCTACGCGTGGCTGCCGGCGACCCGACCCTTCGCCTGGGTAGCCCGGCGGATCGGGTGGAAGCTCGACCCGGTGCTGTGCGGCTGACCGGCGGTCATCTCGGCGCCGGGCTGTTGCTGCCGACAGCGGTCCCGCAGACCCGGGGTGCCCGCACCGGTGCGGTCCGCCGCAACGCCCTCATCCACTTCCACGATGGCGACGACGTGATCGTGGTTGCCGCGCACCTCGGACTGCCCAGCCACCCGAGCTGGTTCCACAACTTGGTGGCGACGCCCGACGTGACCTTTGGCGGCGAGCCGTTTCCGAGCGTCGGTGGTCGATGATGACCTCGACCGCCTGTGGGCCGCCGCCGACCGTGTCTTTCCGCCGTACGCCCGCTACCGGCGGCGGGCGGCCGAATCGGGGCGGACGATCCCGCTGGTGCGGCTCAGCCCTCGTCCTGGAATCCCTAACCGGCGCTTCGGCCTCGTCGTCGGCGCTCACTGACCGCCCAGATCTCCCACTCGGTCGCGAGACGTCAGCTGTGGCTGGCGTCGACGATGCAGAATCGGTTCCCTTCAGTGTCAGCCAACACCACGGAGTCAGCATCGGTGGAGTAGTCCCAAGGCACGCGAGTTGCACCAAGCTCCACAAGCCTGTCGACCTCGGACGACTGCTCGGCCGGGCTGTCGACCACGAGGTCGAGATGGACCCGCGGCCGCTCCTGGACTGGTGTGACCGATCGGTGCACTGCGATGCGTGTTCCGACGCGGTCGGGTGGAACCAGGATCGTGAAGTCGTCGCTGGAGCCCGGGAACGTGATGACCTCGTAGCCCAACACGTCAGCCCAGAAGGTGGCGGCACGATCCGCGTCGTCAGCACCCAAGACGATCGTCCCGAGGCGTAGCACGACGAGAGCTTCGCGCGAGCGGTGACAGTCGATCCTGCGCTGAACGACAGGCTTTCCTGTCACCGCCTGGGCGAGCTCGACGAAACCTCGACCGAGTAGCGCCGGACTGCCGTGAATGCGCCGATGTTCTGTGCGCGTGGTCACCGTTGCGTCGGTGAGCGCACCAAGTCGTAGCCGGCACCGATCAGCCGCCGTCGCTTGGTCCGTTGTGCGACTCGATGCCATCAGGGGTTGCCAAGCTGATTCGCCATCTGGCAATATTGCCAGTATGACGATATTTGCGACGCTCGCTGAGCCCAACCGGCGAGCGATTCTCGACCTGCTGCTGGTCGACGAGCAACCGGTCAATGCAATCGTCGATGCACTCGACATCGGCCAACCGACGGTCTCGAAGCACCTGAAGGTTCTACGTGAGGCCGGCCTGGTGAGCATGCGCATCGATGCCAACCGGCGCATCTACGGCTTGCGGACACAACCGCTGCTCGAGGTAGACGACTGGTTGCTGCCCTATCGCAAGCAGTGGGCAGGACGCTTGGACGCACTGGAGCGGTTCCTCGACGGGGACGCAGCGGCGACCACGACGACAGACACGACGACAAGAAAGCGGAGAACGACATGACACCTACGCAGCCCCTCGGTGAAGTACTGCACGACGGCGACACGGTCGGCCTGCGCTACGAACGCCAGCTGTCGCATTCGGTAGAGCGAGTGTGGCGAGCGATCACCGACTCCGACCAGTTGCGTCACTGGCTGCCCGTCGACATCGTCGGCGACCGGGTCGTGGGCGGTGACGTCCACGCGACTTTCTGGCCGGACGTCGTGGCGAAGTACCAGATCGCCAATCCGACGCTGCCGGCAAGGATCCTCACCTGGGACCCGCCGCGCACATTCTCATGGATGTGGGATCGCGACACCCTGATCTTCGAGCTGCACCCGACGGAAGCCGGCACGCGGCTGGTGTTCACCACCTGGGTTGTCGACACCACCGCTGGCGTCGACAAGACCGCAGCCGGCTACCACGTCTGCCTCGACCAATTGGTGCAGTTGATCGAAACCGACAACCCGCCCCCGTTCATCGACGCCGACGCATCGCTTCTGGAGCAGCACTACGCCGCCCTGCTCCGATAGCCAGCCTCTCTCGTCGACGCCACGCGCCGTCGCGCAGGGTGACTCGATCTCATCCGTCTCGCGATGAGTTGGTGACTCGCCGCCCGTCCAACCTCGCGCCGCCGCAGTAGCGTCGCCAGGAGCGGCGACCCGACTTCCGAAGGAAGGAACGACTGTGCCAGAGCTTCTCGTCGACTTCATCACGTCCCTCGACGGGTACGCGTCGGCGGAGGGGTGGCCCGGCTTCTGGGGTCTCGAGGGGCCTGAGTACCTCGCCTGGCTGGGCGAGCAACCCGAGGTCACGTACGTGATGGGTGCGAACACCTACCGGCTGATGTCGGGCTTCGCAGCGGGCGAGGCTCCAGCGGGAACGGACGAGTTCACCGCCGACGAGGAGGCGTCCGTCGACGAGCTCACTCGGGCGTCGAAGGTGGTGTTCTCCGCGTCTCTCGACGAGCCGCTCACGTGGGCCAACTCCACACTCGTGCGCGACGACGCGGTCGAGTCGGTCCGGGCGATGAAGGAGAGCGCCTCGGGCCTCATCAGCACGATCGGCAGCGTCAGCCTGTGCCGGTCGCTGCTGCGCGCTGGTCTCGTCGATCGCTTCCGGGTCGTGATGTTCCCGGTGATCACGGGCGCTACCGGCGCACAACGCATCTACGACGGCTACCCGGACGTCGCGCTCGAGATGGTCGATCACCGGACCTTCGACGACCGCATCCAGCTGGTCGAGTACCGGCCCCGCGTGCTCGAGCACCCACCGCTCGAGTACCACCGCGTGAGGTCGCCAGGACCCGGGTGGATCGGCGTCCAGGAGCCGCGCGGTAGGTGACAGTGCCGAGTACGAGGCTTCTCCGTCAGCCGCGATGAGCACGCCTCGTGCTTTTCAATCCTTGAGCTCGCGGTCGAACATGACCTTGGCGCGCTCGTAGGACCGCGTTGCCGCAGCCTCGTGGTAGGCGGGGCCATAAACGCCGAACCCGTGGTCGGCGCCGTCGTGGATCTCAGCCTCGCCCGTGGGTGACGCATTGGTCGCGTCGATCAGCGCCGTGTTGGCAGATGCGGGCTGCATGGTGTCGGCCGAGCCGAACCCGATGTACAACGACCCGGTGTAGGCCGGCACGCCGAGATGCGGAGAGTCAGCGTCCTCGGTGGTGCACAACGACGGGTGCAGGCCAACACCGACCCGGAACTGCCCACCCCGGTCGCGGAGGGTGCACAGGACCGACCGCGGACCGATGCAGTAGCCGATACAACCGGCCGCACCGCCCCGGGCGGCCGGGTCGGACGGCAGCCAGGCCAGCAGGACGCCGAGATCCTCGGCGACTTGGTCCTCGGTCGTGCCCAGCACCAAGCCGAACATCTTCCTCATCTCGTCGTCGTTGCGGCTTTGCATCGTGTACCACGGCTCAGCACGGTGGTAGCGGTCGTGCGCCACGAGGTAGTAACCCCACTCAGCGATGCGGGCCATGGTCTGCTTCGATCCCTCGTCGAGACCGGGGCCGTGATGGAAGAACACGATGACTGGGAAGGGGCCCTCGCCGTCGGGCCGCACGACATGCACGCCCATCGGGCCGCTCGGCGTGGTGATCTCTTCGGTGCGCGTCTGCATCCCGCCACTCTTGTGGGTGCAGTGCGATCGGCTCATACCTGGAGCGAGTGGATCTCCTCTTGACAATATTTATTGTCAAGAGGTACCTTGGGTTCGTGGACGACGTTCGAGTGCTCGCTGACGCTGCCGCCGTGGAAGTGGCGCTCGATCCGATCCGGGCCTCGATCCTCGACGCGTTGACTGAACCGGGGTCGGCTGCCACGGTTGCGGCGGCGGTCGGGTCGACCCGTCAAAAGGTGAACTATCACCTGAAGGCGTTGGAGGCCCATGGGCTGGTCGAGTTGGCCGAGGAACGCGCGTGGGGCGGCATCACCGAACGATTCCTCCGTCGTTCGGCGCGCCACCTCGTTGTCGCTCCCGACGTGCTGCAGAGCGCGGCCATCGATCCGAACGAGGTCGCCGATCGTCTCTCGGCCGCGTATCTGATCGCGGTGAACGCTCGGACCGTGTCCGAGGTAGGGACGATCGCCAGCAGCGCGGCGACTGGAATGCGTCTACCCACCCTGACCGTCGACACGGTGATCGGGTTCAGCTCGCCTGAAGATCGTGCCGCCTTCGCTGCCGACCTGCAATCAGCGGTGGCCGCGCTGGTCGCCCGATACCACCACGACGACGGGCGACCGCACCGTCTGACCATCTCGTCATATCCCCGACCCGAGGAGCCCTCGTGACCAATCCCGACCAACCCGACCGTGTCGAACACCGGATCGAGCGCACCTATGAGGTGACCGCCACTCCGGAACAGGTGTGGGACGCGATCGCAACTGCTGATGGGATCTCGGCCTGGATGGTACCGACCCGACTGGACCCCGAGATCGGTGGTGAGGTGTCGTTCGATCTCGGTGGGTTCAGGTCGACTGGTGTCGTCACCGACTACACACCGAACCATCGATTCGCGTACGAAGAACCGTGGCCGATTCCTGCCCAGGTCGAGGACATCCCGGCCGAGATGGTCGAGTGGTTCAACGGGATCGGCGTGCCACTGTCGCAGGTGCACCACGACCTGTTGTCGGTCACCCCGATCGCTACTGAGTTCCTCATCGAGTCAGCGTCCGGCGGCAGTTGCGTGATCCGCGTCGTCACGAGTGCTTACGGAAGCGGAGCGGATTGGGAGAACGAGTTCTTCGCCGAGATGGTGGTCGGCTGGGCCGCAATCCTCGACAACCTCGCCAAGCACTTCAACGAGGCGACGCAGCGATGACGACCACCCGCCATCCCACCCATCACGAACCGGTCGTGCAGTCCACCCATCCGAGCACTCGCCGTCTTGTTCGAAGCGGCGCGCTCGCGGGCGCAATCGCAGGCGTCTGCACCACCGTCGTGGCAGCCATCGCGCGCGCTGCCGATGTCAGTCTCGAAGTCAACGCCACAGCGATTCCGATCGCTGCGTTCGTGTGGTGGACCCTCGTGGGTGCCGCCCTGGGCGTCGTGTTGGCCCGACTCCTTCGCGAGCGCCGACGGTTCGTCGGCGTTACCACAGTCGCCGCCGGCCTGTCGCTCATCCCGGCGATCGCAGCTCCCGACGACACCGCGACCAAGGCCGTTCTCGTGGGGGCCCACCTCCTCGCCGCGGCCATCATCATCCCGACCCTCAGCCAGCGGCTCACCGCCCTCAACAACGACCGCTGACAGGGCGCCGAACTCGCTCATGCGAAGCCGCCGAATGCCCTAATCGCTCTTCATCTTGTCCCGGTGAGCAGCGACGGCAGCCATTGGCCGCTCCAGCAACGCAGGGCTGGTGTGGACCCGAACGCGATGAGCGCGCTCAGCACTCGTCCAGCGTGGCGATGTCGCTCCACCGGCTGCGGTGCTTGCCGTGGATCAACGGTGAGCATGGTTCTCTCCTTCGTATGCCTGGAGGAACGCCTCGTCGGGCAGCTCCAGCGGAACGGTGTAGAAGCGGACGTCGTGGCCGTCGGGATCGTGCACCCCGAGCAGGACCCAGCCCACGGGTGTGCGGTGCACGCCGTCGTGGTGGACGCCTCTCTCCGTGAGGTCGGCTGCGAGCGCTTCGATCGGTTCGTGGCCGGGCACGCCGATGGAGAAGTAGTCGAAGCCCGCGGCGGCGCGAGCTCGGTCGGGATCGCAGCGCAACGCGAGGTCGGGACCGCCGTTGGGGTGGGTCATCGTCACGCCCATCCGGACGCCCTCTTCGACGAACTCGGTGATGACCACGTAGCCGAGGTGCTCCTGATACCACGCCAGTGACCGGTCGAGGTCGGTCACTGGAAGCTTGAGATGGTGGATGCCGTCGAGAACGGGGGCAGTGCTCACGTTTCACTCCTAAGTGCAGTCCTTCTGCATTAATGCAGCTATACTGCAGTAGATGGATGCGCTCGTCAAGACTGACCGTCGCGCCCAGCGTCGAGCCGAGACTGAGCACCGCCTGGTCGATTCGGCCTCCGCGCTCTTCGTCGAGCGCGGTTACGCGGGGACAACCTTGGCCGACGTTGCCGAACACGCCGACATCGCACCGCGGACGCTGTACCTCCACTTCCCGACCAAGGCGGAACTGCTGCTCCGGTGCATCGGGATCGCCATCGCCGGCGACGCCGAGCCGATCGCCCTCGCCGATCGACCGGCGATGGCCGAGGCCATGGCCGCGGCGACCCTCGATGAGCGGCTCCACCTCATGGCGACGCTCACCGCATCGCTCATGGAGCGGACTGGGCCGCTGCTCCACGTCGCCTTCCAAGCCGCCCCTTCCGAGCCGTCGATCGCCGCGGCCGCCGCCGCCGGACGCGCTGACACCAGACGGACGCTCCGGGAGTTCTGGCACCGGATCCACGATGACGGTCTTCTCCCACCATCGATCGATCTCGAGTGGCTCACCGAGACCGCCACGCTCGTCGCCCACGCCGAGACGTACCTCTTGATCGGCACGACCACTGGCTGGGACAGCGACACCTACCGCGACTGGCTCGCCACGACATGGCACCGACTCGCCGCGAGCAGCGCCTCAGCACCTGGCCGAGTCGGCACACGGCGCACGGCCCGGTGAACCGAACGATGCACGCTGCCCGTTCTGGCGCGATACTCCGACGGGCCGCTCGGCCGGATACGAACACAGGTTGGAGATGAGGTGGCGCAGACGCCGATCGAGCTTCGCGGTGTCGAAGGCGGCGCAGGCGACGTCTGCCGCGTGATCCTCGACCTCCTGCCGTCGTGGTTTGGCATCCCCGAAGCGAACGACGCCTACGTCCAATCCGCCGATTCGCACCCATCGGTGATCGCGTCGATCAGTGGCGACGACGTCGGCATCACGACCATCAAGCATCACAGCCCCTACGCCGCTGAGGTCTACCTGATGGCCGTCAAGCCGAGCTTCCATCGGGCTGGCGTCGGCACTGCGATGTTGCGCCGCGTGGAAGACATGCTCGCCGCCCAGGGCGTCGAGTTCCTGCAGGTGAAGACACTGAGCGCGGCGCGTCCCGATGCCGACTACGACAAGACACGAGCGTTCTACCTCGCCTACGGCTTCCGACCCCTCGAGGAGTTCCCAACCCTCTGGGACCCTTCCAACCCCGCCCTGCAGCTCATCAAGTCGATCCCAACGCAGTAGCGCTCCGACTCAGCGACGCGCGGTTGGGTCCCGCGTTCCACGCGGAAAGGAGAACGCCTCGACGCGATCGCGCGCAAGGGATGGTGGGCTCAGCCAGCGGCTCGCCGGCCGTGTTCGGCTTCTGAGACGATCTTGGCGATACGGCTCGTTCGTGTCTCGGGTCTGCCCGCGCTGATGACCCACCACAGCATCTGCTTGCGGGCCGATGGCGGGAAATCGTTCCAAGCGGACCGGGCGACCGGGGACGTCTCCAGTGCATCGGCGAGGTCGGCGGGCTCGAGCAGGTCCTCGACGGCATCGTAGATCGTCCACCATCCGTTGGACTTGGCCACATCGACGGCCCGGCGGCCGGCATCGGTCATCCGCCCCTGCGCCTCCAAGTCGGCGACGCGCTGCCTGTTCAGCCGTGTCCAGCCGCTCTTGGGCTTGCGCGGCGTCATCAGTTGCAGACCCCGCTCGTCGTCGAGGATGTTCACCGTCGAGTCGATCCAGCCGAAGCAGATCGCCTCCTCGACGAGGTACTCGTAGGCGACCGGGTGCCGTCCGCTCGCCTTTCTCCACGACGCCACCCACACGCCACGAGCGGTGTCGCAGTTGGCCCCCAGCCATGCTCGCCAGGCCGCCAGATTCGGCGGATGGTAGATGGGGAAGTCGAACTTCCACTTCGCCGGATGATCCGATGCGGTTGCCGGGATCCTGGTCATCGGCTCGTCGATGAAGGCCCGGGCGAGCGGCTTGCGAGGATCTGTTCACGCAGGATGTCGGCGTGGCCGGCGTGTTGCGCGAGCTCGCGGAGGACTTGCAGCTGAAGGGCCCAGACGGGACGCTCTCCTCGCCCGTTGACGATGTCGTCGCTCCGCAGATGGGCGAGGTTCAACCGCGACGTCTCCCAACGCTTCCGATACGCGGCCTGCACCGTCGCGATCGTGTCGCCCTTGCGCAGAGCGAACGAGCCGTCGACGGTCGCAGCGATGCCGATCTCCGCGTACGACTGACCCGTGACCGCCTGGTCGAACCACACTCCCTCGACGAACGTTGCGTGCTTGACGAGGCCGAGCAGTGTCGTCTTGGAAGGCACCAGGCGACGGCGTACCTCTTCCTCGGTCAGATCGTTCAGCGCGTCATGCAGGACGACTCGGTACTCGTCGACGAGCTCCTCGACGCGCTGGCGGAGCTCGGCAGTCCATTGTGGTCGCTCTCGCTGCGGCACCGCTTCACTCTACGAACCCCGAATGTCGATCTTGAGCTCGGTCACCGGGAGCTGACGGAGGTAGCTCAGCGACGAGTATCCGGTGCCGAAGTCGTCGATCGAGAGGTGGACGCCGATCTCATGCAGCCGTTCGATGGTCGAGCGGGTGCGCGGCCCGTCGTACAGCAGCGTCCCTTCGGTGATCTCGAGCGTGAGTCGCGCCGGCTCGACGCCGAACTGCTCGAGGCGGCGCTCGATGCGGTCACACAGCAGTTCGTCGAGGAGATCCTGCGTCGACAGGTTGACGGCGATGCCGAGTCGGTGGCCGCGCGCATCGAGTGCGGCGATCGCGCCGATGCTGCCCTCGAGGACGAGGTCGGTAAGGGAACGGATCAGGCCGCTCTCCTCGGCGACGGCCGGTGTTCTGTTCCGATCGATCGAGCGGACCGCTGAAGGTCTGGGACGCGACGGACACCGATGGCGTCGGGTGTTCGAGCCGATGACCTCCCGATTCGATGACCTGCTCGCCGATGCCACCCAACCGATCCTGCGCGTCCCGCGACACCCGCTGCTGATGGCGCGCTTCGGTGCCGGGGCGGTTCTTCCTGCCACCACCGTGGCCAGGATGTGGCGGACGGAGGAGGCCAGGGCGCTGTGGGCCGGCGTGGCGGCGCACGCCCGCTATCGCCTCGACCGTCCAATGACCAGTGCGGTCGGGTTGATGCTGCTCGTCGCCGCCCATGCCAAGGGATGGGTCGTCGCCAAAGGCGGCTCCCGGGCGATCGCCGACGCGCTGGCTGCCGACGTCGCGGCGCACGGTGGGATCATCGAGACGGGCCAGCGCGTCACCTCAGTCAGCGAACTCCCGCCGAGCGACGTCCTGATGCTGGACGTCTCGCCGTCGATCGCCGCCGACATCCTCGGCGATCGGTTGCCGAACCGGATCGCCCGCTCGTACCGCCGATTCCGACACGGCCCCGGCGTGTTCAAGGTCGACTTCGCCGTCGAGAAAGGCGTGCCATGGATCGCTCCCGCGGCGCGCGAGGCCGGCACCGTCCATCTCGGCGGTGATCTCGACGAAGTCGTCACCAATCAAGCAGCGGTGCATCGGGGGGTCATGCCCGAGCGGCCCTTCGTGCTCGTCGGTCAGCAGTACCTCGCCGACCCGACCCGCTCGGTCGGCAACGTCCACCCGGTGTGGTCGTACACGCACGTGCCACACGCCTACCCCGGCGACGCGACCGAGGCCATCGTCGCCCAGATCGAGCGATTCGCTCCCGGCTTCCGGGAACGGATCATCGGCACCGCGGAGCGTTCGGCGACGGAGATGTCGGTGTACAACGCCAACTTCGTCGGTGGCGACGTCATCGGCGGAGCGTCGTCGCCGGCACAGATCCTGTTCCGACCACGATTCGCCGTCGACCCGTACTCCACCGGCGTGCGCTGTACCTATCTGTGCTCGGCGTCGACGCCCCCGGGCGCGGGAGCACACGGAATGTGCGGCGCCAACGCCGCCGCCCGCGCCCTGCGACAGATGGGAGTCGATGCAACAAATGCATCAAACTGATTTGATCTGATTGGGCCCCTCGGATACTGTCGAAGTGTGAAGTCGAGTGTCACCGCGACTCCCGATGCCGGCGAGCCACCGGCCTTCGTGCGTCTGGCCTCGCACGCCTTGCGGTGGCGGCTGTTGCGAGAACTGGTGCAGAGCGACCACGCGGTCAAGGAGTTGGTGGCGCTGGTCGACGAGCCGCAGAACCTGGTGTCGTATCACCTGCGCCTGCTCCGCGACGGAGGCCTCGTCACGGCGCGCCACAGCTCGGCGGATCGGCGCGACACGTATTACACGATCGATCTCGCCGCCTGCCGAACGGCTCTTCAGAACGCAGGCACTGCGCTGCATCCCTCGCTCGTCCTCGCACCTGCGGCACCGAGCTGTCCACGAACCGGGGGTTCGCGTCGCCGGCCGCGTGTGTTGTTCCTGTGCACGGGAAACAGCGCGCGGTCGCAGATGGCGGAGGCGCTCCTCGAGCACATGTCATCCGGCGCGTTCGAGGCGGCGAGTGCGGGGAGCCACCCCAAGCCGCTTCATCCCACCGCGGTCCGCACCCTTCACAGGCGTGGAATCGACATCAGCACGAACCGCACGAAGCACGTCGACGAGTTCGTCGGCCAGCGGTTCGACACCGTGATCACCCTGTGCGATCGCGTTCGAGAGGTCTGCCCGACGTTTCGATCCCGACCGGAGCTCGTGCACTGGAGTGTTCCCGACCCGGCCCTCGAGAGCACGACCAATCGTGGCTCCGTCGCAGCGTTCGAGCGCACCGCAGTCGACCTCGAGACACGCATCAGCTTCCGGTTCCATCTGAACCACGACAAGCCAACGACAAGGAGGACATCCATTCATGTCGAACGATGAGATCATCAATGTCCGCTACATGGTCGACGATGTCGAAGAGTCGATCGCGTTCTACACCCAGCTGCTGGGCTTCGAGGTGCTCACCAGCGCCGCACCGGCCTTCGCCGACGTCAAACGCGGCAACCTCCGGCTATTGCTCTCTGGGCCCAAGAGCTCGGCGGGCCGTCCGATGCCGGACGGCGCGACTCCAGTGCCGGGAGGTTGGAACCGAATCCACTTCATCGTCGACGACATCGACACCGAGGTCGGACGGCTCCGCGACGCCGGCGCGTCGTTCCGTAACGACGTCGTCGAAGGACCCGGCGGAAAGCAAATCCTGCTCCAAGACCCGTCCGGCAACGTCGTCGAGCTGTTTCAACCAGCCACGCACTGATTTGGCCGATGACGGCGACACTGCAGCGACGCCTGGGCCTGCTCGACGCGGTCACCGTCGGGGTGGGTTCGATGGTCGGTGCCGGTGTGTTCAGCGCCTGGGGCCCGGCCGCTGACGCGGCCGGCACCGGCCTGCTCGTTGGCCTCGTCGTCGCCGCGGCCGTGGCGTTCTGCAACGCCACCTCCTCGGCCCAGCTCGCCGCCGTGTACCCCGAATCGGGTGGGACGTACGTGTACGCGCGTCGTCAGCTCGGTGCGTTCTGGGGGCACCTCGCCGGGTGGGGGTTCGTCGTCGGCAAGACCGCCTCGTGCGTGGCGCTCGCGCTCACCGCCGGCGCCTACCTCTGGCCCGAACACGCGCGCCCCGTCGGTGTCGCCGCGGTTGCGGCCGTGACGATCGTCAACCTCGGCGGGCTGACCCGCACCGTCTTCGTCACCAAATGCCTGCTCGCGGTCGCACTCGTGGCGCTCGCCGCGGTCATTGTCGCAGGGTGGTCGACTCCGACGACTTCGGCGGCGCGCATCACACCGATCGACACCTCGCCGGCCGGTGTGATGCGCGCGGCAGGGTTCTTGTTCTTCGCGTTCGCCGGGTACGCCCGCATCGCCACCCTCGGCGAGGAGGTTCGCGACCCCGCCACAACTATTCCTCGGGCGATTCCTCGCGCCCTGGCCGGCGTGCTCGTGATCTACGCCGCCGTTGGTGTCACGCTGCTCGCCACCGTGCCCATCGATGCCATCGCCGCGAGCAATGCCCCGCTCGGTCTCGTGGTCAGCGCCTCGCGATTCGAGTGGCTCACCCCCATGGTGCGGGTCGGCGCCGGCATCGCGTCACTTGGTGTGCTGCTCAACCTCGTGCCGGGCGTCTCCCGCACCGTGCTCGCGATGGCCCGTCGCCGCGAGCTCCCGTCCTGGTTGGCGACGATCGATGATCGACGATCGCTGCCCGTACGCGCCGAGGTCGTCGTCGCCTCGGTCGTCATCGTCTTGACCGTGACCATGGACTTCCGCGGCGCGATCGGCTTCTCCGGTGTCACCATCCTCACCTACTACGCGATCACCAACGCCGCCTGCCTGCGCCTGCCCCGTGAGCAACGCCGCTGGCCCCGATGGATCAGCATCGTCGGCATCGCCGGCTGCATCACCCTCGCCGTGATGCTGCCCCTCGCCGCCACCATCACCGGCGCCGCCGTCCTCGTCGCCGGCATCCTCATCCGCCGTCTGGGCCGGACGCGGTAGGCCGATGCCCAACCCCTCCGTTCTGTCTGCTTCAGATGAGCGCAGACGTGATCTGAGGCAGACAGAACGGGTAGGGCCCTCGGTCAGGAACCGACGTAGGCCGCGAGGTGCTCGCCGGTGAGGGTCGAGCGGGCGGCGACGAGGTCGGAGGGTGTGCCCTCGAAGACGATCCGGCCGCCATCGTGGCCGGCGCCGGGACCGAGGTCGATGATCCAGTCGGCATGCGCCATGACCGCCTGGTGGTGGGCGATGACGATGACGGATTTGCCGGAGTCGACGAGCCGGTCGAGCAGGCCCAGCAGCTGCTCGACGTCGGCGAGGTGGAGGCCGGTTGTCGGCTCGTCGAGGACGTAGACGTCGCCCTTGTCGGCCATGTGGGTGGCCAGCTTGAGTCGCTGCCGCTCGCCGCCCGACAGCGTCGTGAGCGGCTGGCCCAGGCTGACGTAGCCGAGCCCGACGTCGGCGAGCCGGTCGAGGATCTTGTGCGCCGCCGGCGTGGCCGCGTCGCCGTCGCCGAAGAACTGCTCGGCCTCGGTCACCGGCATCGCGAGCACCTCGCTGATGTCCTTCCCGCCGAACTCGTACTCGAGCACCGAAGCGTCGAACCGCTTCCCCTCGCAGACCTCGCACGTGGTGGCGACGGTCTCCATGATGCCGAGGTCGGTGTAGATGACGCCGGCGCCGTTGCAGTTGGGGCAGGCGCCCTCGGAGTTGGAGCTGAACAGCGCCGGCTTCACACCGTTGGCCTTGGCGAACGCCTTGCGAATCGGCTCGAGCAGGCCGGTGTAGGTCGCCGGGTTGCTTCGCCGCGAACCACGGATCGCGGTCTGGTCGACCGCCACCACACCATCGCGCCCCGACACGGAGCCGTGGATCAGAGAGCTCTTGCCAGACCCCGCCACGCCGGTCACCACCACCAGCACACCGAGCGGGATGTCGACATCGACGTCCTGCAGGTTGTGAACGTTGGCGCCCCGCACGTCCAGGCTGCCGGTGGGCGTTCGCACCGTCGGCTTCAACGCCGCCCGGTCGTCGAGGTGCCGGCCAGTGATGGTGTCGCTGGCCCGCAACCCTTCGACGGTGCCCTCGAACACCACCTCGCCACCGGCAGTGCCGGCACCCGGCCCCAGGTCGACGACGTGATCGGCGATCGAGATCGTCTCCGGCTTGTGCTCGACGACGAGCACGGTGTTGCCCTTGTCCCGCAGCTGCAGCAGCAGTTCGTTCATGCGCTGGATGTCGTGCGGGTGCAGGCCGGTGGTGGGCTCGTCGAACACATACGTGACGTCTGTGAGCGAGGAACCGAGGTGGCGGATCATCTTCGTGCGCTGTGCCTCGCCGCCCGAGAGGGTGCCCGACGGCCGGTCGAGGCTGAGGTAGCCCAGACCGATCTCCACGAACGACTCGAGGGTGTGCCGCAGCTTGGCGAGCAGCGGCGCCACCGACGGCTCCTCGAGCCCGCGCACCCACTCGGCGAGGTCGCTGATCTGCATCGCACAGGCGTCGGCGATGTTGATCTTGTCGATCTTGGATGAGCGGGCCGCCTCGGACAACCGGGTGCCGCCGCAGTCGGGACACGTGGTGAACGTCACCACCCGCTCCACGAACGCCCGGATGTGCGGCTGCATCGCGTCGACGTCCTTCGACAGGAACGACTTCTGGATCTGCGGGATCAGGCCGGCGTAGGTCAGGTTGATGCCGTCGACCTTGATCTTGGTCGGCTCCTTGTGGAGCAGGTCGTGCAGCTCTTTCTTGGTGAACTTGCTGATCGGCTTGTCGGGGTCGAAGAAGCCGCAGCCGCGAAAGATGCGGCCGTACCACCCGTCCATGCTGTAGCCGGGGATCGTCAGCGCACCCTCGTTGAGCGACTTGCTGTCGTCGTACAGCTGCGACAGGTCGAAGTCGGTGACCGAGCCCCGACCTTCACAGCGGGGGCACATGCCGCCGATGATGCTGAAGCTCCGCCGCTCCTTCGTCGTGGTGCCGCCGCGCTCGATGGTGACCGCCCCAGCGCCCGAGATCGAGGCGACGTTGAACGAGTACGCCTGGGGCGAGCCGATGTGCGGCTTCCCGAGTCGACTGAACAGGATGCGCAGCATCGCGTTGGCGTCGGTGGCGGTGCCGACCGTGGATCGGGGGTCGGATCCCATCCGCTCCTGGTCGACGAGGATCGCGGTCGTCAGTCCGTCGAGCACGTCGACCTCGGGCCGCGCCATCGTCGGCATGAACCCCTGCACGAAGGCGCTGTACGTCTCGTTGATCAGACGCTGCGACTCGGCGGCGATCGTGCCGAACACCAGCGAGCTCTTGCCCGAGCCGGAGACGCCGGTGAACACGGTGAGCCGGCGCTTGGCGATCTCGACGCTGACGTCTTTGAGGTTGTTCACGCGCGCGCCGTGCACGCGGATCAGGTCGTGGCGATCGGCAGCGTGCACCGCAGGCGACTTCGTGTCGGTCGTCTTGGCCGTGCTCATCGTGTCTCCCTCTATTGGGCGGGGCCGCGCCACCGTCGACGTTCGGGCAGGGCGACATCGCCGTAACCGTTGCAGCGCACCTCGGACAGTCGCAGCTCGAACAGCACGTAGTGGTCGGCGGGGTCGTAGCTGGCGGCGGTGACGACCGTCGCCCGCACGGCGGCGGCGTCGACGGCGTGCCCGATGCCGCTCACCGCCGCCTCGCCGCCAGTCCCGGCGTTGTCGAGCACGCCGTTGTGGAGCGCGAACGACCCGCGCTCGCGGAGGTCGGCGGCCTTTGGTGACGTCGGCTCCATGAACACGTAGAGCCCGTCGGCGGTGAAGATCGGCGTGACCGGGTGGACCCGGGGTGCTCCGCTCGCCCGCACGGTCGCCAGATACGACGGCGCCGCGCCCAGCCGCTCCGCCGCGAACGCGGCCAGCTCCGGTTCGGCGGCTGCGAAAGCGCCCCACGTCGTCGGTTCCGGTGGCATGGGCTGCACTCCGCGACGACCGTCAGGCCTGCGCGATGCGGACGAGGTTGCCGGACGGGTCGCGGAACGCGCAGTCACGCGCGCCCCAGGGCTGGGACACTGGTTCCTGGAGCACCTCGGCGCCCGACGCCCGGACCTTCTCGAACGTGGCGTCGAGGTCGTCGGAGCGGAAGATCGCGGCCTGCAGCGATCCCTGCGTCACGAGTGTGAGGAGCGCGTCGCCCTCGGCCTGCGAGCGACCGCCGTGCGGCTGGAACAGGACGATGTCGACGTCCTGCTCTGGAGCACCGACGGTGACCCAGCGGAAGCCGTCGGACGCGACATCGTTGGTGACCTCGAGGCCGAGCGCGTCGCGGTAGAAGCCGAGCGCTTCGTCGGGATCGTTGACGGGGATGAACATTGCGGAGACGGTGACTGTCATACGACGACCATAGAAGCACCGACCCGACGCGTGCTTCTCCGATCCTGCTCGATGCCCGGCAGTGCTCAGACCATCACCGTGGTACGCCGCGGCCGCGTGGCGACCATGCTCACGCAGTGCGGAACGACCTCGACGTCACGGTGGTCGCGGGCGCGGTACTGCGACGGCGTCTCGCCGACGATCTCGGTGAAGCGCGAACTGAACGAGCCGAGTGACGTACATCCGACGGCGACGCACGCGTCGGTGACCGACATCCCCTGGCGCAGCAGCGCCTTGGCGCGCTCGATGCGTCTCGTCATGAGATACGAGTACGGCGTTTCCCCATATGCGGCACGGAACCTGCGTGAGAAGTGCGCCGGCGACATCAGCGCGGTGCGTGCCATGGCCGGGACATCGAGGGGCTGCGCGTGGTCGCGGTCCATGAAGTCGCGTGCCCGGCGCAGGTGCGTGAGATCAGCAATCTCCTCCGGCGTCATGCCAACGACGGTACCCGAGCGGTAGCCGGGGTCGTCGACGGCGGCGGACCGGGACGCGGCGCGGGGCGTGTCGAACGCGGGCATGACGCGGCGGGACCGAGTGTCTCGGGTGAGCCACTCGGTCCCGTCAGGCCACGAAATTGGCCACGGAATTCACCGACGTTCCACGACGTCGTTCAGCGAACGCCGGCCACCCGCAGCGTGCGCTCGCCCGCCACCGACGATCCGTCGCGGTAGGGGGTGAGGAAGGCGGTCAGCGCCGCCAGCAGCTCCGCTGGTGCCTGCTCGGCGACCCAATGGCCGGCCCCGGCGATCACCGCTGTCTGCACGTCGTCAGCGAGGGACGACATCACTTCTCCGACGTGCGGTCCGTAGCTCTCCGCTCCGCCGATCGCGAGGATGGGCATCGTCAGCCTCCGGCTCGTGCGCTCGTCGTTCTGTGCCAGGGTGGCGTCGAACGCCCGGTAGAACCCCAGGCTGCCGCGCAGGGAGTCGGGGTTGGAGACGAGACCGACGTAGTAGTCGACCAGGTCGTCGGGCAGCTTCCCGCCCTGGATGGCGAACTCGTAGCCGAAGTAGATGTCTTCGCGTCCGCTGATGAGTTGTTCGGGCAGCGTGTCGACCCGGTTGAACGGGATGTGCCAGAGCTTGTTGTTGATCCCCGCGGGGACGAATGCGGGCGGTGAGAAGGCCGTCGCCGGAGGCCCAGGGATCTCGGCGAGCGCCACACGGTCGACCCGGTCGGGGTAGTCGGCGGCCACCGCGTAACTGATCGCGAAGCCGGTGTCGTGGCCGACGACGGCGAACCGCTCGTGGCCGAGCGCGTCCATCAGCTTGACCAGGTCGGCGGCGAGGGTGCCGGTGTCGTACCCGTCCGAAGGCTTGTCGGACAGGCCGATTCCGCGCTGGTCGACTGCGATGACGGTGAAGTCCCGGGCCAGCGCCGGCATCAGCAGGCGCCAGGCGTACCAGGACTCGGGCCAGCCGTGCACCAGCAACAGGGGCGGGCCCTCGCCACCGATCACGGCGTGCAGGCGCACATCACCGGTATCGACGTACCGGCTCGTGAACGTGTCGTTGAAACCTTCCGGGAGGTTCGGCGCCCCGGAAACTGAGCCGGGACCTTCGGGGACGGACAATTCGGTGAACGAGTTCATGACGCTCTCCTTCGACAAGACCTGTCGGACTTGTGCGTGGGTGGTGGTTGCTACACCACCAACCTTGAACGTCTGCGAGGCGCACGGCCCCCGTGGAACCCCCTGGTATCGATCCCCGGGGTGCCAGGGATCCGTGGTCCGCCGACCGCAGAACAGTTAGGCACCCGTCAGGGCGAGATTGTCCTTGGGGAGCGCGGCCCGAAGCTGCCGGCGAGAGCTGATGTCGAGCTTCGTGAAGACATGGCTCAGGTGCCACTCCACGGTGCGGGCACTGATGAACAGTTGGGCGCCGATCTCCGGGTTCGAGGAGCCGTCGCGGGCGAGGCGGGCGATCTGCTCCTCCTGTGGAGTGAGTCGGCTTCGGCTCACGTCGCTGTGCTTGCGCACCTTGTCGCCGATGGCGACAAGCTCCCGTCGGGCGCGCTCGGCGAAGGCCCCCATGCCGATCGCGGTGAGCATGTCGTGGGCTCTTCGCAGCTGCTCGCGTGCGTCGACGCGCCGACCCTCACGTCGCAGCCACTCTCCGTAGAGCAGGTGAGCGCGGGCGACATCGGGAAGGAGCCGGGTACGGCTCAACCGCGCTATCGCCTCGCGGTACAGCTCCTCGGCCGCCGCGCCGTCGCTGAGCAACGCCTGGCAGCGCGCTTCGATGCCGCGCGCGAAGTCGGTGTCGCACGGTTGTGTGGTCGCGCTGAGTCGAGCGACGGCATCGCGCGCAAGCGCCGTGTCTCCACTCCGGGCAGCCGCCTCGACGAGCTCGGGCAGGGCCCACATCGCCGGCCTCCGGGTGACGGTGTCCGAGGCCGCTTCCTGCGCGGCCGACACCGCCTCCTCGTAGCGTCCGAGTCCGTTCCACAAGACGGCGTCGGCCCAGTGCCGACTCGTCGACATCCCCTGCCCCTTGACGGCGGCGAGCTCGGTCGCACTCGCCTCCAACGCAGACAGCTCAGCTTCGCTCCCTTGCAGGGCCCGCAGCCTCAACAACGTGTACGGCGCGAACGGACTTCCGGTTGCCGCCGCGACGCTCTCGCTCTCGGCCGCCAGCGAGGCCGCACCGGGTAGGTCGCCTGTCCATGTGCTGCACAACGCCAACTGCCAGAGGTGGAGGGGCAGCTGCGCCACCGCACCGGCGTCGCGCACGAGCTGGACGTGTCGTACCGAGATCGCGTGAAAGCTCTCGATGTCCCACACCAGACAGCTGGCGAACGTGGCCATCCAGCCCCATCGCAGCACGTCATCGACAGGAGTGTTGGTGAGCGTGTGAGCGGCGCGCTGCAGGTGCGGGGCGGCCGCGGCGTGGCCGTCGGTGACAAGCAGCGCGCAGCCTTCCAGCAACAGGTCGAGTGGCAGCGGAGCACCAGTCGGCGGAGGAAGAGCCTGGACGGCGCGGCAGATGTCCAGGAGGATGCCCCGTCCGAGGGATCCGGACATCTCCGCTGCTCCCCACGCGGCCAGATAGGTCTCGCGAGCCAGACTGAGGTCGAACGGCTCCAACCCTCTGGCGGCGTTCATCAGCAACGCGGGCGCGTCGCTTCCGAAGCCCGATGCGAAGGCGACGTGGGCCCGCACCAGGTCGACGCGTGCTCGTTGGAAGTCGTCGAGCGGCCCGGCCTCGGCGGTGTCGAGTAGTCCGAGCGCGGCGTCGAACGCGCCGGCGTCGAGATTCGCCTGCGGCGGCTGCCACCGCACGCTCGCCGCGCCGCGCCGGATCCTCGGTCAGTGCGACGGAACGTTGGAGGAACGCTGCCGCGGCGGCGAGCCCGCCACGTGCCCGCGCTCGACCCGCCGAACGCTCGAGCTCCTCGGCGACTTCCTCGCTCGGTCCCGCCGTGGCGCGGGCGCGGTGCCAGGCG
Organism: Ilumatobacteraceae bacterium; assembly: GCA_963776935.1. GTDB lineage: Bacteria > Actinomycetota > Acidimicrobiia > Acidimicrobiales > Ilumatobacteraceae > JALOLG01. The sequence goes on from CAVZOP010000015.1 coordinate 79,021, forward strand.
CGCCGATCTGGGTCGGACTCGGGGTCGGTAGCTTCGGCGAGGGCGCGGTGCACGCGGTGGCGGTCGTCGTCGGTCGCCGAACGGTAGGCGGTGGATCGGACGAGTGGATGGGCGAACTCGACACGCGCCCCGACCTTGACCAATCCGGCTTCCACCGCCGGGTGGGCGGCCGTCATGTCGAGACCGAGGGTCTCGACGGCACGACGGAGGAGCACAGCGTCGCCGAGGGGCTCGGCGGCGGCGACGACGACCAGCAGACGGGTGTCGGAAGGGAGTTCGAGGAGGCGTTGGGAATAGCTCTGTTCGATCTTGCCGGCGACCGGCTGGCTGCCGGGAAATCCGAACCCGCCGGCGAGCTCAGCAGGGTTGGTCCAGGTTCGCGGCAGCTCGAGCAGGGCGAGCGGGTTGCCGTGGCTCTCCGTGACGATCTGGTCGCGCACGGCCTCATCCACCGGGCCGTGCACGTGGTCCAGCAGCAGCGCCCGCGCGTCGTTGTCGCCCAGTCCTTGGATGGACAGCTCGGGGAGTCCGGCGAGGACGTTGTCGCCACTCTCGGTGCGAGCTGCGCACACGATCGCGATCCGTTCGGCATGAAGGCGGCGGGCAACGAAACCGAGAACCTGGGCGGAGGCGTGGTCGAGCCACTGGGCGTCGTCGACGATGCAGACGAGCGGCTGCTGCTCGGCGACCTCGGCGAACAGCGTCAGCGTGGCCAGGCCCACGAGGAACCGGTCAGGCGCGGGGTTTGCGCTCAGTCCGAACACCGTCTCCAGCGCATCGCGCTGCGGGACGGGTAGGCCATCGAGTCGATCCAGCATCGGCGCGCAGAGCTGATGGAGCCCGCTGTAGGCGAGCTCCATCTCCGACTCGACGCCCACCGCTCCCTCGACGTGCCAGCTCGTGACGCGCTCGGACAGGTAGTCCAACAACGCGCTCTTGCCCACGCCCGGCTCCCCCCGCAGGACGACGACGCCGCTCCGACCGGCGAGCGCGTCGGTCAAGAGCCGGTCGAGCGCTTCGCACTCGGTGCGACGTCCGAGGAGCTTCGAGGGGGGACGGCGATCCTGGCTCGTGGGCGGCCTCTCTACGGTTTCACGACCACCCACGGTCGTGACCAGCAGAAGCGTACAACTCAGCACTCACCCATTCGTCACCGCGGCCCGGCCGACGTTCGTGGTCAGGAGGTGGGGGCTGACGTGATTCCGAGCCGTCGGCGGACGACGTTGCGCGCCATCTCGAGCGTGGCGGGATCCTCGCGTAGGACGAAGTTGCTGTTGGCGGCGAGGATGATGCCGTTCAGTTCGAACGTGAGTGCGTCGGGGTCCTCGTCGGCAGGCAGTTCGTGCTGTTCGAGGGCGGTGACGACGAACTGGCGGATCAGCGCCGTGAGACCGCTCTGAAACGCGGCGACCTGTTCTTTGACTGGTCCCGGACGGGTGCCCATCTCGAGGACCGCGCCGGCGAAGAAGCAGCCGCCTGGGAACGTGCGGCGTCGGAGGTAGTCGAAGAAGGCGTCGCACACCGCGACGAGCTGGGCAACGCCCGGTGCGGCGGCGAGGGCCGGCTCGATCACCTCGGCGTGGAAGATCCGTCCCGCTTCGTCCACGGTGGCGAGTTGGAGCTCCTGTTTCGAGCCGAAGTGGGCGTAGACGCCGCTCTTGCTCATCTCGAGCGCGCCGGCGAGGTCGCCGATCGACAGACCCTCGAGTCCGAGGACGGTGGCGAGCGACACCGCCTCACGCACGATCGCTTCGCGGGTCCGTTCGCCATCAGCGCGTGACTTTCGTGGTCCGGGCATGTTGACAAGATAGCACGATCGGTCGTACTCTCCATAGATAGCACGAACGATCGTGCTATTTCATCCGAGAGCCCGATCCCGAGGAGGAACGGTGACCACACAGCTGATGCCGCACGACGTGCGACCGTTGGACGACACGACCCTCGCCACGGTGACGCCCGACTTCAGGGTCGCACCGCGGGGCATCCGCGTCGATGTGAGCCGGCTGTCTCGGCGAATGCGGCTCGCCAGGCGCGACGAGGTGACGCTGCTCGACGACGTGTCGTTCACGCTCACGGCCGGTCAGCTCGTCGCAATCGTCGGACCCAGCGGTGCCGGCAAGACGACGCTGCTGGAGGCGATCGCCGGCATCGTTCCCGCAAGCTCGGGTTCGGTGCGCTTCGACGGCGTCGACGTGCACGCCAACCTGGGAGCGTTCCGCAGCAGGCTCGGCTACGTGCCGCAGGACGACATCATCCACGCCGACCTGCCGCTCGTCCGCACGCTCCGTTACGCCGCGCGACTGCGGCTCCCGTCATCGACGACGGCGGCCGAGGTCGACGACGCGGTCCATGACGCACTCGCCGCCGTGGGCCTGACCGGTCACGCCGACGTCCGGGTCGGCTCCCTGAGCGGCGGGCAGCGCAAGCGCGCCAGCATCGCCGTCGAGCTGCTCACCGATCCGCACGTCTTCTTCCTGGACGAACCGACATCGGGGCTCGACCCGGTCACGAGCGCCGAGCTGATCGCCCGCCTGCGCCAGCTCGCCGACCGCTCCGCAACGGTCGTGTTCACCACGCACTCGGTCGACGACCTGACGCTGTGTGATCGCATCGTGTTCATGACGCGCGGTGGTCGAGTTGGCTTCGTCGGCACCGTCGACGAAGCGCTCGCACATTTCGACGCCGACTCGGTGCCCGAGCTCTACCGGCGCCTGGCCGACCTCGACGGCACCACCGCAATGGCAGGCACGGCGGTAGCCGCGCCGGCTCCCGATGCCGCGCACCGGGACCCGATCCGACGACCGGTGGCGGGCGGATTCACGCAGTGGGGTGTCCTGACACGACGAACGTTCGAGATTCTCGTCCGCAACCGCTTGACACTCGGGATCCTGGTCGGGTCACCGGCGCTGGTCGTCGCCATGTTCGCGCTCCTGTTCCGGCCCGGCGCGTTCGACTTCCAGGATCCCAGCCCGAGCTCGATGGTGATGATCGGCTTCTGGGTCGTGTTCGCCGCCTTCTTCTTCGGGCTCACCTATGGCCTGCTGCAGATCTGCACCGAACGCACGATCCTGCGCCGAGAACGCCTCGTCGGGCTGCAACCCGGCGCGTACGTGGCGTCCAAGGTGACCATCCTCGTGCCGTTCCTGCTGCTCGTGGTGGTCGCCATGCTCGGTGTGCTGCGCCTGCTCGACCGCCTCCCCAGCCGCCCGCTGTCGACATACGCCTCGATGGGGTTCGGCCTGCTGCTGTGCGCCATCGCCGCCCTCGGGCTCGGCTTGCTCACCTCCGCCATGGTCGGAAACGTCGCTCAGGCAACGCTCGCCCTGCCGATGCTGTGCTTTCCCGCGGTGTTGTTCTCCGGTGCCATCCTCCCCGTGAACCTCATGGCGAACGCCGGCGCCGCCCTGAGCCTCGCCATCCCGACACGCTGGTCCTTCGAAGCCATCGGTCACGACCTCGGAGCGCGGCGAATCCTGGCCGAGGGCGGTTCGCCACTGGGCCCGCCGCTGCTCGCGTCGTTCGGCGATGCCGGCACGCAGTCGACCGGTGCGTACTGGCTCGTGCTCGCCACGTTCGCCGCGACGTTCCTGTTCGGCACCTGGGCCGTGATCGTGCGCACCACACGGACATGATTCGCCGACGGTGGCGGTGACGCGGCTGAGCACGACGGCTCGGCGCGAGGCTCAGCTGGCCACGATCGTCGCGGCCAGCGCCATCCGATGGTCGTTCGTCCAGGGTGGCCCGATCGTCGCCCGGGGACCGCGGAGGACCGCGTCGGCCCGCTCCCCAACTTGCTCGCCGCTCGGGCCTCGACGTCCTTGGCGTCATATGGGTGGACATCCCAGCCGCGGGCGCGTGCGAGCTCGGCCAGCACCTGGCGGTACATAACGGAGTCGGCGCGCGACTCGTACGGCACGCGACGTTGAACGGCGATGTCCGTCGGGAAGTCGAGCGGCCAGGCCCGCAACGACATGGACACGATCGGTTCGGGCAGTGCACCTGCGAGTTCGTCGAGCGACGCCGACGTCGCTCGCAGCGCAGACGCTCGCACCCGCGCCACGAGGGCCGCGGTGGCGTCGTCGTCGAGCGGTTTGCCTTCATGGTGGATCGGGGCGGTCGCCATGCCGGGCTCGATCAGCTCGATCCGCCGGCGGTCGACGACGCTGTGGTCGGCCGCGGCCGTCACCGCCACGGCCCAGCCGAAGTGATGGGCGATGCCCAGGCGCACGCCACAGATCATGCCTCCGCCCGCGCCCTCACCAGGCGTCGGCGAAGATCGGACAACCTAGGAATCGTGAGGCGCGTCGCCCCGATCGTCTGGATGCGCCCATCGCACGCGGATCCGGCCCTGCAGATCGGGGATGGGGAACGACTGCGCCTCGAGCTCCACCGCCTCGCGAGCCGCCGGGGTCAGACGATGCCACATCTGGATCGTGACGACCGCTCCGGCCCGCCGCCACGTTCCGGCCACCTCGCCCTCGATCAGAACGGCACCCGGCCAGACCCGCGGCGTCCAGAGCGCGCGGCGGTGGTCAGGATCGGGGACGAGCAGTTCCCGATCGGCTCCTTGAAGGAGGAAGTACGGGTCGCCGCTCGGGAGCAGCCGCGCGGCTGCCCCATGTCGTCTGACCGGCGCGCGGAAGGCTTCCTCGTCCTCGGTCAAGATGAATCCGTCACCGACGGGTGTGCGCACCGGCGTCAATGATTCGGCCAACGCGTCGAAAGTGGCCCGACCGCGCACGGGCGCGATCCCGGCCCATTCGGCGAACGCCGCCGCGGTCGCCGGGCCGAAGACTCGGAGGTACCGACGCGCGAGCTCGAGTCGCGCGTCGCCCGGATCGACGGCCGGTGGCGGCACCATCCAGATCGTCGGCCGTCGTGCGCCATCCCATCGCATCACCACTCGGCCGGTCGTCGCGGCATACCGCAACGCATTGGGGTGCTTGCCGAGTCCGCGCCCCGCCTCGCCGTACGTCATCCGGCGGCCGTCGAGGAACGCTTCGATCTGGTCCGCCAGTTGCTCCGCATCCCGGCGGGCAGGATCCTCCGGCAGCCGCCCGAGCGTGAACACCGCTCGATCGTCCTGGGCGACGACATAGGCGCTGAACCGTGGCCCCCACAGCTGCACCAGCGACGGGTCCTCCCAGCTACCGGGCTCGGTCCCCTCGACACGAGCATGGATCGAGAGCAGCGCGGCCCGCGGCATGCTGTCCTGCAGCCCGGCCCACGCCGCGTGTCGCAACGAGCTCGGACCCGGCGGGAGCCGCTCGTCGAGGCAGCCGGAGCGTCGTCGAAACGCGAGGACCTGTGCACGAGTGAGCTCGCGCCGACGTTTCACCACATCACCGCTCGCTTCCTGGTCCAGGTGTCTGGCCGGATCGGGAGTCTACGACGGCCCGGTAGAGGCCCTGGCGGCCGCGTCTAATCTTGGGCCGTGGAGGTGATCCATTGGCTGCTCGACGGAGATCCCGCCATTCGCTGGCAGGTGCTGCGCGACCTCACGGATGCCCCGCCCGACGAGGTGGCAGCCGAACGAGCGCGCGTCGAGCACGAGGGCTGGGGCGCCCGCCTCCTGGCGCTCGGGGACGCCGACGGGCTGTGGGACGGCGGCGCCTGCTTCCCGGCGGCCTACACCGGCGGCGAACCCGGGCAACCGTGGACGGCGACGATGCACACCCTCCAGACGCTGCAGATCCTCGGGCTCGACCCGCAGTCGGCGGCGGCCCGCCGCGCCGTCGCCCTCGTCGCCGAGCACGGACGCTGGGAGCACGACGGTCAGCGGTACTTCGACGGCGAGGTCGAGCCGTGCATCAACGGACGCACGATCGAGACCGGCGCCTACTTCGGGGTGGACGTCACGGCGATCGTCGAGCGGATCCTCGATGAGCGGCTCGCCGACGGCGGCTGGAACTGTGAGGCCGAGAACGGGTCGGTGCGATCCTCGTTCGACACCACGATCGACGTGCTCGACGGCCTCGTCGAGTTCGAGCGCGCGACCGGTGGCTCCGCTGCGGTGAGCGCGGCCCGTTCGCGGCGCCGAGGAGTACCTGCTCGAGCGCAGTCTGTTCCGTCGCAAGAGCACGGGTGAGGTCGTCGACGTGGAGTACCTCGACTTCGCGTTCCCGTATTACTGGCGATACGACGTGCTCCGTGCGCTCGACTACTTCCGCCGCACGGGCGCCGACCCGGATCCCCGGATGACAGAGGCGGTCGAGGTCGTGCGGTCCAAGCGGCAGCCCGACGGCCGGTGGTTGCTCGACCGCATCCATCCGGGGCGCGTCCACTTCGACCTCGAGGATGGTGTCGACCGACCGAGTCGATGGAACACGCTCCGCGCACTCCGCGTGCTCGACTGGTGGGATCGAGGGGTGCGGACGCCGTCGTGACGCTCGAGCCGCTCTGATCAAGAGCCGCTCGGTGACGCCAGGAACTCCCTCACCAACGACATCGTGTGGGATGGTTGTTCGAGCTGCGGTATGTGCCCGCACTCGTCGATGATCTCGACACGGCTCCCAGCGATCAGCCTGCCGAACTCGGCTGCGTAGGCGACGGACACGAGCGTGTCCTGCTTGCCCCAGATGACGAGCGTCGGCGCGACGATTCGGTGGATGCGCTTGGCGAGGCCCTTGTCGGGGATCGGCCAGACGAACTTCGACGTACATCCCATCGCCCACACCACACTCACGACCGCGGCGACGGCGGCGTCGGGGTCCTCGGGCGGCGTGAACATGGCACGCGCCGCGTCACAGTCGGGATCATGGAACAGCAGTGCCGGGATCTGCTCGGGCGCGGCGGCCACCCAGTTGGCAACGGGATGGTCGTCGAGCCAGAGGCCGATCGGATCGAGCAGCACCAGCCGGCCGACGAGTGTCTGGGAGTGCGCTGCCAGCTCGCAGGCGAGCATGCCGCCGAACGACTGACCGACGACCGGTGGGCGATCGAGGTTCAGCGCGCTGATCGTCTCTTCGTAGACCAGCACGAGGTCCCACAGGTCGGCGACCTCGCGGATCGCCTCCGTCTTTTCCGGAACTGTCCCGGGCCCGAGTGGCGCGTAGATCGTGTAGTCGGCGGCAAGCCGATCCAGGAACGGGTCCCAGACCATTCCACCGGCCGCGTGCAGGTAGACGAGCGGTGGACCGGCACCGGCGATCTGCACCGTCATGTCGAGCCGCGATCCCCACACCGGGACGATTCGTTCGGTGATGTTCATGCCGACCGTCGCCAGCTCACACCGGGACCCGTTCGGGGAGACCGGTTGGCCACCACCGGTGCTCCCATTCCTCGTCGGTCCACAGGCTCTGCAGATGTGGGAGCACCTCATCTGCGAAGAGATGGATGTTCTTCATCGTCAGTTCGTGGGGCATCCCGCCCATCTGCAACATCACCAACAGGTTCCCGATGCGGAACTCCTTGGCGAAGTCGAGGATCTGCTCGCGCACCGTTGCCGGACTACCTGCGATCACGGATCGGGCCTCGGCGAGCCGACCGAAGCTGGCGTGTCTCAACTCGAGCGCCAGCCCGAGATCACCGGGGTCGCGGAGCAACGTCTCGACACCCGCGGATCGGCATAGCCCGGTAGTCCCATGTAGTGCAGCGGGACGCTCCCCACGCCCTGCCTGAACGCGTTGGCGACGTACCGCCCGTACTCCACCTCGGCGCGCTCGTCGGTTTCGGCGACCACGACGTTCTGGACGAATCCCAGCCGGTACGGATTGCGTTGCACGCCGCTCCTGTCGGCGGCGTCCCAGTATCGATCGAAGATTCGGCGCGCCGTGAGCGTTGGTCCGAACCAACCGAGGTAGACGAATGCGTAGTCCGCGTCGATCGTCCTCTGAATTGTGCCGGGCGACCCGGAACCGGGTACCCACACCGGTGGATGCGGCTTCTGGAGAGGTCGCGGCCACGAGTTGACGAGCGAGTACTGCGAGAAGCGTCCGTTCCACGCGAACGGTTCCTCCGCGGTCCACGAGCGCATCAACAGCGTCACCGCCTCCTCGTAGCGCTCGCGCGTCTCGACCGTCGGGATCCCGTTGTTGAGGTTGGCGTCGTAACTCAGGCCGACGGGCAGCCCGGCCACGAGCCGGCCCCCGCTCAAGCAGTCGAGCATCGTGTACTCCTCGGCGATCCTGAGTGGCTCGCGAGTCTTGCCGAGCGAGCGACCGAGCACGATCAAGGCCGTCTCCGGCCGCTCGGTGCGTATCGCGTTCGCCAACACGGCTGCCGGCAGGTTCGGATTCGGCATCATGTCGTACGACGTCTGGCCGTGCTCGGTGACGGTGATCCCATCGAACCCGGCGCGCATCGCGGCGAGCACTTCGTCCATGAACCAGCGGTAAGAGTCGAACATCCGCTCCGGTTCGACGAGTTCGGAGTATGGCGTCGAGACCACGGACGAGATGTCCTGATCCTCGAAACCGGCCGGCAGGAATCGATACGGCACCTGCTGGAACAGGTTGACCTTCATGACTCGCGGCCCCTCCCCCCAGGATCGCCCACGGCATCTGCTTGCCAGCCGAACGAGCGACCGGATTGCGGATGACTGTAGGCGACCTCGGACGGGCGTCGTCGTTCAGTCGACCTGTTCGGTCCGAACAACCGCGAAGTCGGCGTTCAAGTCGACGTCGATCTCGGTGCCATCCGTCAGGCGCACCTCGACCTCGTAGCCGTCGTTGTCGAGCTCGACGCTGGTCACGTTGCCTTCGCCGGTCTCTGCGAGCGCGGCGTCGGTCGCCTGCCGGCGCTCCGCGTCGCCGACGGGTCCGTCGTCGCGGTCCGCACCGTCGTCTGAGTCGTCGCTGGAATCGTCGTCGGAATCGTCGTCCCGATCGTCGGTGCTCGTTCGCACGACGGCGAAGTCGCCATCGAGGTGGACGTCGACCTCGGTTCCGTCAGTGAGGCGCACTTCGACCTCGTAGCCGCCGTCGTCGAACTCGACTCCGCCGACGGTGCCGTTGCCTGCTTCGGCCAGCGCGGCGGCGCTCGCCCGCTCGAGGTCGGCGCCCGTGATGGAGCCGTCGGCGCCGGTGTCCTGGGCGACGGCGTAGGTGGCACCGCCGGCCAGCACGGTGGCGAGGGCGGCGATGGAGATGATGGTTGTGGTTCGCTTCATGGGGTCATGGTGCGCGAGTGATCCTGTCGGGAACCTGACGGCGGACGCGGCGGCTTCAGGGTGCGTTCAGGTGCGACAGTGGACTGTGATCGCGGAGGTGGATCGGTGAGACTGCTCGTCGTCGAGGACGACCACAAGATCGCGGCGGCGGTGAAGCGCGGCTTGGAAGGCGAGGGATTCGCCGTCGACGTCGCATCTGACGGCGACGACGGGTGGTGGAAGGCGACCGAGGGGATCTACGACCTGATCGTGCTCGACATCATGTTGCCGCGCCGGAACGGCTACGTGTTGTGCGCCGATCTCCGTGCGGCCGGGGTGTGGACGCCGATTCTGATGTTGACCGCCAAGGACGGCGACCTCGACGAGGCGGAGGGACTGGACACCGGTGCCGACGACTATCTGGTGAAGCCGTTCTCGTTTCCGGTGCTGATCGCGAGGGTTCGCGCGCTGCTGCGCCGCGCCGGCGGGCGCGATCCGGTTCCGACGATCGTCGGGTCGGTGCGCATCGATTCGGTCGGACGCCGGGCGTGGTCGAGCGGTGTGCCGGTGGACCTGACGCGCCGCGAGTTCGACGTGTTGGAGTTTCTCGCCCGTCGGGCGGGCGAGGTCGTGTCGAAGGACGAGATCCTGTCCGGCGTGTGGGGATTCGATTTCGATGGCGACCCGAACATCATCGAGGTTCACGTCGGCCGACTGCGTCGCAAGATCGACGAACCCTACGGGACCGACCACATCGCGACGCTTCGCGGTGTCGGCTATCGCATGGACGGCCATGGCAGCTGAGTGGCGCCGACCGCGCTTCGGAACGATTCGGGTCCGCGTGACCGCGCTGGCAACGGTCGCGGTCGCGGTCGTGCTCGTCGTCGCCAGCGTGCTCCTCGTCGCGCGACAGCGTGCAGGTTTGGTCGACCAGCTCGACGAGACGCTGTCGACCGAGGCCGAAGGCATCGCCGACGTTCTCGAGAGCGGCGGTGCCGTCCCCACGCTCGATGAGGACGATCGGATCGTCGTCGTGGTCGGCGACGATGGCCGGGTGATCGCCTCGTCGGGCGATTTCGTTGAGCTGGACCCACTCCCATCCGTCGCTGACGACGAAGGGCGCAACATCTCGTTCGATGACGAGCCCTATCGAGTGGTGTCGACTTCCTATGACCCGGGCGATGGAGGCGAGGGAACCATCTACGTCGCCGGATCGCGCGACGACGTCGACGAGAGCGTTGCCGAACTGACGTCGTCGCTGGTGTGGATCGTGCCGCTCGCTGTGTTCGCGCTGCTCGTCGTCGTGTGGGTGGTCGTCGGACGGACGTTGCGGCCGGTCGAGCGGATCCGGGCCCAGGTCGCCGACATCGGCGTCAACCAGCTCGACCGCCGGGTCCCGGAACCGGCCGGTGACGACGAGATCGCCCGGCTGGCCGTGACGATGAACGAGATGCTCGGTCGACTGGAAGGCTCGGTCCGTCGCCAACAGCGATTCGTGGCCGATGCGTCCCACGAGTTGCGGACACCACTGACACGGATGCGCGCTGAACTCGAGGTGGACGAGAGCGATCCGGCCGCCGCTGACGCGGCAGCGACTCGGCGCAGCCAGCTCGAGGAGATCGCTGGGCTACAGCGGATGATCGAGGATCTCCTCGTGCTCGCCCGCAGCGATGCAGACACTCCCGGCCGGCGATCCGAAGCGGTCGATCTCGACGACATCGTGCTCGAAGAGATCCGAGCGTTTGACCACTCGGCGATCGTCGTCGATGCCAGCCGGGTGTCGGCCGCTCAGGTTGTCGGTGATCCCGACGAGCTCCGTCGGGTCGTCCGCAACCTGATCGACAACGCCCGCCGCCACGCCACCACGACCGTCGACATCGAGCTCACCGAGCGCGGCACCCAGGCGACCCTCATCGTCGCCGACGACGGCCCCGGCATCCCACCGGAACATCGGACCGACGTGTTCGAACGCTTCGCCGCGCCTCGACGAGTCCCGAACCGGCGGGGGACGCGCCGGGCTCGGGCTGGCGATCGTCCACGACATCATCACCCGCTACGACGGCAGCATCTCGATCGATGAAAGTCCGAACGGCGGCGCACGCTTCGTGATCACCATTCCGACCCGCTGAACCTGCCGAAACCGGCCGCCACGTGACCGGTTTCCGTCCCTAACGTTGGTGACGAGAATCCGAAGCGAACGAGGAGAGACGACCATGCCAGAGCGAGACGGCTACATCCCCGGCGTCCCCTGCTGGGTCGACACGAGCCAGCCCGACCCAGAAGCGGCACTGCCGTTCTACAGCGGCCTGTTCGGATGGGAGTTCGAGAACGCGATGCCTGAAGGGTCGGAGGGCAGCTACTTCATCGGCCGCATCCGCGGCGGCGACGTGGCGGCGGTCGGGGCTGTCCCCGACGGCGCGCCTGCGATGGCGCTGTGGAACACCTACATCTGGGTCGAGAATGCCGATGAGACGGTGGCCAAGGCACGTGCTGCCGGTGGTGGGGTGGTGAGCGAGCCCTTCGACGTGCTCGACTCGGGACGGATGGCGGTCCTCACCGACCCCGAAGGCGCCGCGTTCTGCGTGTGGCAGGCGAAGGCACACAGGGGTGCGAAGGTCGTCAACGAGCACGGCGCGCTGAACTTCAACGGTCTCGCCACCCGCGACCCCGACGCCGCCAAGTCGTTCTACGGCGCCGTGTTCGGTTGGCAGACCCTGTCGTTGGCCGCCGGCGAGATGTGGACCCTGCCCGGCTACGGCGATCACCTCGAGGAATCCACCCCTGGCCTTCGCCAACAGATGACGCAGATGGGGGCGCCCGAGGGGTTCATCGACGTCGTCGCCGCCCTCAATCCGATCGCCGGCGACGACTCCGTGACACCGGCACACTGGACTGTCACGTTCGGGGTCGACGACGCCGACGCCACCGCGGCGAAGGCGAAGGACCTGGGCGGCGAGGTCGTCGCCGGCCCCTTCGACGCCCCGTGGACCAAGCTGGCGGTCATCAAGGACCCGCAGGGAGCCACCTTCATCGCCGGCCAGTTCGTGCCCGAGAACAAGGACCTCGAGGCGTAGACCGACCGCATCTCGGTCGCCATATTCGGTTCACCGTCCGTTCACCCGACTACGGTGCCGGTTTTGTGCGGTTCCGTCTGCTGCCGACCGACGATCGGTTCTTCTCGCTGTTCAACGACGCGGCGGCCAACGTGGCCGACTGCGCCCTCCGGTTGCAGGAGCTGCTCGACGGTGCCGAAGGTGGGCTCGACGCCGTTGTCGCCTGTGAACGGCGCGGCGATGAGCTGATCCGAGAGATCCTGAGGCGTCTCAACACGTCGTTCGTCACCCCGTTCGACCGCGAGGACATCCACGCCCTCGCCGAGCAACTCGACGACGTCGTCGACGACGTCATGGAAGTCGGCTACCGGCTCGAGCTGGGGACCCGCGACGTCGACGCGATGCCCGAATTGAAACTGCAAGCCGATCTCCTCGTTCAGATGGCGGACGAGACCGTCGCCCTCGTCAAGCGGTTGGAGTCGATGAAGGGCACGCGCCCGCACCTCGACGCCATCGACCGGTTGGAGTCGGAGGGTGACGAGATCTATCGCCTGGCGCTCCGCAGGCTGTACTCGGGAGAGCTCAAGGCCTCGGCCACGCTGTATTGGAAGGACGTGGTCGAGGCGTTGGAGAACGCGCTCGACGAGCTCGAGGACGCCTCCGACGTGATCGAAGGCATCGTCTTGAAGCACGCCTGAGCCAATGGACACGTTCGCGGTCGTCGCCGTCATCGCGCTCGCGCTCGCCTTCGATTTCGTGAACGGCTTCCACGACGCGGCGAACTCGATCGCTACCGTCGTGTCGACGCGGGTGCTATCGCCGCGGCTCGCGGTCGTGTGGGCGGCGGTCTTCAACTTCATCGTGTTCGCGGTGTTCGGCACGGTGGTCGCCGCAACCATCGCCACCGGTGTCGTCGACCCCGACGTGCTGTCGATCGGTGTCGTGTTCTCCGGGCTCGTCGGAGCGATCGGGTGGAACCTGATCACGTTCTTCCTCGGGCTCCCGACGAGCTCGTCGCACGCGCTCGTCGGCGGCATCGCCGGTGCCGCCGTCGCCAAGGGCGGCGTCGACGTCCTCATCTCGTCCGGGCTGCGGAAGATCGGCGTGTTCATCATCCTGTCGCCGCTGCTCGGGTTGGCGCTCGCGATGGTGCTGACGATCGTGGTGATGTGGGCCGTCCACCGCTATCGCAACGTCGATCGCCTCAACCGCGGCTTCCGTGTCGGACAGTTGTTCTCGGCGGCGGCGTTCAGCCTCGGTCACGGCGGCAACGACGCGGAGAAGACGATGGGGGTGATCCTGGCCGTGCTCATCGCGTCCGGTCACCTGCCGACCGGCTCCGATGTGCCGTTGTGGGTGGTGCTCTCGGCCCACTTGGCGATCGGGCTGGGCACGCTGACTGGTGGATGGCGGATCGTCAAGACGATGGGTTCGAAGATCACCCGTCTGCAGCCCGTCGGCGGGATGGCCGCCGAGTCGGCAGCCGCCACGACGTTGTTCTTCACGTCGCACGCCGGCATCCCCGTGTCGACTACACACACGATCACCGGCGCCATCGTGGGCGTCGGCGCGACCCGCCGTCTCTCGGCCGTTCGTTGGGGCGTGGCCGGACGGGTCGTGTGGGCGTGGATCCTCACCATCCCGGGCGCCTGGCTGATCGCCACGGCGACGTACGCAATCGTGGGACCCTTGGGCTGATGGACCGCCGGGCGTTGTTCCTCCTGGGAGCGGCCGTCGTCTGCGCCGTGCTCATCCCGGTCACCGAGTCGGAGCACCAATGGGTGCCCGTCGGCCTGTCGATCGCCTACGCGCTGCTGGCATTGGCGTCCTGGGCCGACGCCCGCGGCCGCAGCCGTATCGACTCCTGATCGCCCGCACCGGAGCGACCGGTTCTGCAACCGCGCGATCATCAACGCGAAGTCGCAACCCAACGACCCCACCATCGAGCACGAGGACCAGCCGCATGCCTGACTCATCCACCACCCCGGCCCAACAGTTGATCGGCGGCTTTGCTCCGAAGCTGGTGGAGCTGACCGACGACGTGCTGTTCGGCGACGTCTGGGAACGGCCCGGACTCTCCAAGCGCGACCCGCAGCCTGATCACGGTCGCCGCGCTCGTCGCGCTCTACCGCACTGAACAGCTCCCCGGCCACCTGCGTCGCGCGATCGACAACGGTCTCACCGAAGACGAGCTCATCGAGGTCATCACGCATCTCGCCTTCTACGCCGGCTGGCCGACGGCGATGAGCGCGATCGTCACCGCCAAGACGCTGTTCGAACCGACGACCGACGCCTGAAGTTACGCGCCTGGGCAGCTCGGGCCGATCGGCGACCCTTGCCGAAGCCCACCGCCTGGGGTCGGACCGCCGGACCGGCGAGCCCTCGTTCTGACGATCCGTCATTCTCACGTACAGTGCTGGATCGCACACCGATTGCAGGGAACGGTCGTGGGCGACGATGGTTCCTCGACGGGTCGACGTCGAGCCTGGAATTCAGGGAGGGCCACACGATGGCTGCAGACACGCCGAACATCCTCGTGATCTGGGGAGACGACATCGGCATCACGAATCTGAGTTGTTACAGCAAGGGACTGATGGGTTACCGCACGCCGAACATCGATCGTCTGGCGGCCGAGGGCATGCAGTTCACGGATGCGTACGGGGAGCAGAGCTGCACGGCCGGCCGGTCGGCGTTCATCACCGGTCAGAGTGTGTTCCGAACAGGTTTGAGCAAGGTCGGCATGCCCGCGTCTCCGATCGGCCTGCAGGCCGAGGATCCGACCATCGCCGAGCTGTTGAAAGGCGTTGGCTATGCCACGGGTCAGTTCGGCAAGAACCATCTCGGTGATCGCAACGAGTTCCTGCCGACGGTTCATGGCTTCGACGAGTTCCTCGGCAACCTGTATCACCTGAACGCCGAGGAGGATCCGGAAGATCCCGACTATCCGTCGAGCAATGGTTTCCCCGGCTTCAGGGATCGGTTCGGTCCACGGGGCGTCCTGCACTGCCATGCATCGGACACCGACGACGCCACCGAGGACCCTCGTTGGGGGCGCGTCGGTCGCCAGACGATCGAAGACACGGGCCCGCTGACGCGCCAGCGGATGGAGACGTGTGACGACGAGTTCGTCGCCGCCGCAGCAGATTTCATCAAGCGTCAGCACGCCGCGGGGACGCCATTCTTCTGTTGGGTCAACACGACCCACATGCATCTCCGGACGCACACGAAACCCGAGAGCGTCGGCCAGGCTGGGCGCTGGCAGTCGGAGTACCACGACACGATGGTCGATCACGACAAGCACGTCGGCGAGCTGCTCGATCTCATCGACGAGCTCGGCCTCGGCGACGACACGGTCGTGATGTACAGCACCGACAACGGCCCGCACATGAACTCGTGGCCCGACGGCGCGATGACGCCATTCCGCAGCGAGAAGAACACCAACTGGGAAGGCGCCTTCCGCATTCCCCTCCTGCTCCGGTGGCCGGGCAAGATCGACGCCGGCGTCGTCTCGAACGAGATCGTGCAGCACCACGACTGGTTGCCCACCTTCCTCGCCGCCGCAGGTGAACCCGACATCGTCGACAAGCTCAAGCAGGGACACTCGGCTGCCGGCAAGTCGTTCAAGGTTCACATCGACGGCTACAACCTGCTGCCGTATCTCACGGGCGAAGAGGACGTCAGCCCGCGGAAGGGTTTCATCTATTTCAGCGACGACGGGGACCTCGTCGCGCTGCGTTACGACAACTGGAAGCTCGTGTTCATGGAGCAGCGCAGCCGCGGAACGCTCGCGCTGTGGGCGGAACCCTTCACGACCTTGCGCGTGCCGAAGCTGTTCAACTTGCGCACCGATCCGTTCGAACGTGCGGACACCACGTCGAACACGTACTGGGATTGGTACATGAACAAGGCGTACATGATCCTCGCCGCGCAGGCCTTGGTCGCCGAGTTTCTCCAGACGTTCGCCGAGTTCCCGCCGCGACAAGAGGCCGCCAGCTTCACGATCGACCAGATCCTCGAGAAGATGGCTGATGCTGCACACGTCCGTTGACAGGTGACTGTCGGAGCGTCGACCGACGACATGGTGCCTGACGACATGAAATTGGTACCGGGCGGCGCGTTCCGCATGGGATCGGACACCCACTTCCCCGAGGAAGCGCCGACGCATGCTGCGTCCGTGGGTGAGTTCTGGATGGATCCGTACCCGGTCACCAATCGTCGGTTCGAAGCGTTTGTCGCGGCGACCGATTACGTGACCGTCGCCGAACGGCCGCTCGACCCGGACGACTTCCCGGGCGCGCCGGCCGAGAATCTCGTGCCGGGCTCGATGGTGTTCACGATGACCGCCGGGCCAGTTGATCTGAGGGATCTGAGCCAGTGGTGGGCGTGGACGCCAGGCGCGTCGTGGAGACACCCATGCGGACCGAGCAGCCACATCGAAGGCCGTGGCGATCACCCCGTGGTGCACGTGGCGTACGAGGACGCGTTGGCGTTCGCCCAATGGTCGGGGAAGGACCTGCCGACCGAACCCGAATGGGAACGCGCCGCACGCGGCGGCCTGGACGGCAAGACCTTCGTGTGGGGCGATCAGCCGGAACTGCCGTCACAGCGACTGGCGAACTACTGGCACGGCGCGTTCCCCTGGAGTCACGACGACGGCTACGGATCGCTGACCCCGGTCGGTTCGTTCCCCCCGAATGGGTACGGCTTGTTCGACATGGCCGGCAACGTGTGGGAGTGGACGACCGACTGGTGGGGTCCACACCACCCGGCCCAATCAGGTGACGGGTGCTGCACTCCGATTGAGCGAACCGTGGCGACGATCGACGACAGCTATGACCCCGCCCAGCCCCAGTTCCAAGTCCCCCGCAAGGTCATCAAGGGTGGATCGTTCCTCTGTGCCGACAGCTACTGCCAGCGCTACCGGCCGGCGGCTCGGCGCCCGCAGATGATCGACACTGGGATGAGCCACATCGGCTTTCGCTGCGTCAGCCGGTGAGACCCAGTCCTCGGCGACCGATGTCGTTGAGATCCGCGGTCGTGAAGCGGTCGGTCCAGGTCCGCTCGTAGTGCTCCTCGGGGAAGTCGGTCGGGCTCGACCCGGTGAGGAACGCGTCGCGCACCGACTCGGCGTACGTGTCGTTGCGGGCGCACCAGGGCGCGGCGGGGATGTACATGACACTGCCCCAGCCTCGTTGGTCAGCCACTGGGGCGACGCTGTGCACCATGTCGCTGTGCCACCACACGGAGTCGCCGGCGCGGACGTCGGGGATGGCACTGGACGCGGCCAGCAGCAGCGCATGCCAACGCTCGGTGATCGGGAGGACTTGATCGGCCACCACACCGCACATGTCGTCGTCGTCGACATCGGCAAGCAGTGGGCGCAACAGGATGTAGGCCATCGCGTCGGGGATCGGCACCACGTGCAGGACGCCTTGGTCGTGCTCCATGTCCGACAGCGCGGTCCAGCCTTGGAACGTGCGAAATGCCGCGCACATCGTGCTGCCGGGATACTGCGTGCCGACAGTGCGATGCGCCGCGTCCCACGGGTCGAACTGCTCGACGGTGCCGTCGAACAGATGGCGGAACGCCCGTTGTGACGAGGGGGTCATCCACAGGTCGAGCGTGCCGGAGTCGACGTGCGCGCCGAGGCCGTCGGAGTTCGCGCCCGGTGGACGCCGCCTGATCCGATCGGGATAGATGGCATCGCAAGTCGGATCGAACCAGCGCGCCCCATCCGAGTCGCATGTCCACTGGTCGTTGAGGAACCGTTGCACGCGCGCCATCTGTTCGCTCTGGCGGGCCTCCATCTGGGCCCGCGACCAGTAGACGGGGTAGAACTCCGGCTTGGAGCCGACGCTGCCGAAGAAATCGTCGCCAGGTCCGCGGTACTTCTCGAAGAACTGGTTGCGCTCGACGTAGTCGACGATGCTCTGGTCCCAGTCGAGGGCCTGTTGGTGCGGGAACTGGCCACGAACGACGACGCAGCCGCGACGATGCAACAGGTCGAGATCGCCGGCGGGCACGGTGCCAGCGGCGATGTCGGCGTATTCGATCACCGGCCACACCCCGCCACCATCCGACGGACCGTCGGCCTTGGCCGCAGAGATCTCGTCGACCTGGGCTCGCACACGCGCCTCGACCACCGCGAACACCTCTTCGACCGACCTGCCGGAACTCTCGATGCGGGCCCGCAGCGCCTGCTTCACCTGGCGGATCGCGGCGCGCGGTTCGACCGGCGTCGTCTCCCAGTGCGGCAGCTCCGGCAGCGAGATGCGGGTTCGGTTGGACACGACCACGGTCTACTCCCCCGTGACCCCGTCGATCGATTCCCGCAGGAGATCGGCATGGCCGATGTGACGGGCGTACTCCCTGATCATGTGGAGCAGGATCCATCGCAGACTCGGTGCGACGCCGAACCAGTCGTCGATCCACACGGCCGGCCGCTCCAGTCCACCGTCGGCCAGCGCCTCGGCGACGAGGACACGGGAGCGGGCCACGGCGTCCTGCCACAGCGCGCGCAGCTGCTCCGGCGTGTCGTCGGCGGCCGAGTGCCAGTCCCAGTCGCGGTCGGCCTCCCAGTCGACCGTGTCCCACGGCGGTGCCGGGTCGTGCCCGTGCAGCCGCCGGGAGCACCACACGTCCTCGACATAGGCCAGGTGCTTGAGCATCCCGCCGAGGGTCATCGACGACGCCGCGGTGGTCGCCTGCAGCCCAGCCGCGTCGAGGCCGGCGCACTTCCACGCCAACGTCGCCCGCTGGTGTTCGAGGAAGCCCAGGACCGACGACGTCTCGTCGCCGGTCAGCGGTGGCTCGGTGCGACCGTGCTCGTCGACATCGGACGGTGCCGCGGCGCCCACGTCCGAATCGGGCGCACGCCGCTCGACGCTCGCGAGGATCACCCGTCCGAGCTCCTCGGGCCGAGTGAACTGTGGCCAGTGGCCGGTGGGCAGGTCGACGTACTCGACGTCCCGGATCTTGGTGAACTCCTGCACCGGCGCGAGCCCTTGGGCGATCCACCCCCGCAGCATCTCGCTCGTGAACTCGGTCGAGATGACGGTGACCGGCACGTCGTAGCGGCGTTCGTCGGAGAGCTGTTGCGGATCGCGGGTGACGTGCTCGGGCGATGGGATCGCGCGCTCGCGGAACTCGGCGCGAGCCGCGTCGTCGAGGTCGGCAAGGTCCTCGTCCTCGAACGTCGACCAGTCGGGCAACGGGACCTCGCCTCGCTCGGCCGGAAACCCGTCGGCGATGGCGCCACCATCGGCCGTGGGAAAGCCGCCGACGTAGACGGCGCGGGCGACGCGGGCGGGCCGGGCGTCGACCGCGGCATGGGCGATCGCGCCGCCGGCGGAGTGCCCGACGAGCACGACCGTGCCGTCGGCCGGGGCGACGGCGTCGATCGTGGCGACGACCGCGTCGACGTGATCGCGCAAGGTGATCGCGGCACGATCGGCGTCCTTCGACTCCATGCCGGGCAACGTGATCGGGTGGGTGCGGTGCCCCGCCTGCTCGAGGATGGCAACGACGGCGTCCCACGACGACCCGTCGAGCCAAAGGCCGGGGATCAGAATGATGTCCATGCGCAGTGCCTGCTTCCAGGTGTGTGACGCGGTCCATGTGGGCCCGCGCTCTATAATCGACCAAACCGGATTGATCGAAGGTAGCAGAACGATCCAAATATGTCGAGCAATGGTGCAGTTCCGGATTACGACTTGGCAGAGGACCGCGAGGTGTCGACGCCGGCACAGCTGCGGGCGATGGCCGACCCGCTGCGCTCGACGATCCTCGACCTGTTGCTCGAACGCGCGGCGACCGTCAGTGAGCTCGCGGCGGCGGTGAGCCGGCCGAGGAGCACCGTGGCCCACCACGTCAACGTCCTGAAGGACGCCGGGATGCTCCAAGTGGTTCGCACGCGGCGAGTCCGAGCGATCGACGAGCGGTACTACGGCCGCACCGCCCGCCTCTTCCGCGTCGGCGTCGTCAACCAGCCCGGCGACACGCCCGCCATCGTCTGCGTCAACGCGCTGTCCGTGGCCGCAGCCGAGGCCGTCCCCGCCCACGAGGCCGACCACCTGCGCACCATCCTCCGCCACGTGCGGATCCCTGACGCGCGCGCCAGCGAGTTCTGGGGGCAGGTCCTGGCGGTCGCCCAGGAGTTCGCCCAGCTCCCCCGCTCCGGCGACACGGTGTACGGCTTCGCCGCCGGTCTCTACCCGACCGACCACCCCACACTGCCCGAACGAGGCGATGACGCACCCAGGGATCAGTGACTGTCAGAGTCGTGCCGCTTTGCCGGAGCGCCGGGGCGGACGAGGCCGGTCTCGTAGGCAAGCACGACAGCCTGGACTCGATCGCGGACGCCGAGCTTGGTGAGGAGTCGGCTGACATGGGTCTTGGCCGTCGCCTCCCCGATGTACATCTCGGCCGCGATCTCGCGGTTGCTGAGACCGTGCGCCAACAACTCGAGCGCTTCCCGTTCGCGTTCGGTGAGGTCGTGCGGGAGGGCGGCGGTGATCGAGTCGGGTTCGGGCTGGCGGGCGAACTCCTCGATCAGTCGCCTGGTGACCGACGGCGACAGCAGCGCATCACCCTGGGCGATGACGCGCACGGCGGCGACGAGCTCTTTCGCCGGCGTGTCCTTCAGGAGGTAGCCGCTGGCGCCGGCGCGCATCGCGGCGAACACGTACTCGTCGAGATCGAACGTCGTGAGGACGAGCACTTTGGTGTCGCAGTCCTCACCCGACATGATCAGTCGGGTTGCCTCGATGCCGTCCAAGACCGGCATTCGGATGTCCATGAGCACGACGTCCGGGCGGGTCCGCTGGCACAGCTCGACTCCGAGTCGACCGTTCTCCGCATCACCGACGACGTCGATGTCCGGTTGAGCATCGAGGATCATGCTGAAGCCGTCACGCATGAGCGCCTGGTCGTCGACGATCGCGACTCTGATGGTCATGGTGTTCTCGTTCGGATATCGGTGTTGACGATCGGGAGGGTGGCGCGCACGGTGTAGCCCCCACCGGGACGCGGACCCGACGTGAACTCACCATCGTAGATCTCCACCCGCTCTCGCATGCCGACCAGGCCGTTGCCTGTTCCGAGCCCGGACAGTGAGGTGACTGCGCCTCGCCCGTCATCGGTGACATCGACCACCAGGACGTTCGGCTCGTACGAGAGTCGCACCGTGGCCGAGGCAGATCGACCGGCGTGTTTGCGCACGTTCGTCAGCGCTTCCTGCACGATCCGGAACGCCGTCAACTCGATGCCTGGGGCGAGTGGTCGCTGGGGTCCGTCGATCACGAGTCGGGTGACCACGCCGGACGCAGACGACTCGTCGACCGCGGCCGCGATCTCGGTGATTCCCGGTTGGGGCGCCAGTGATGCCTCGTCGTCGCCCGTTTCGCGGAGCACGCCGAGCATCCGGCGCAGCTCCGTGAGCGACTCGCGTCCCACGGCCTCGATCCTGGCGAACACCTCGGCGGCCTTGTCCGGATTGGTGTGAACGATCTCTTGTCCGGCCGCTGCCTGCACCGCGACGACGCTCATCCCGTGGGCCACCACGTCGTGCATCTCACGCGCGATCCGGCTGCGTTCTCTGAGCGACCGCTCGTTCGGCTTCGGCGAGGCGGTCGGCCTCGGCCGCGGCGGCGCGCCGTTCGGTGTCGACGAAGATCCGCTCGCGGTTGCGAATGAGCACTCCTGCTGCGATGGCCGCGATCAGGAAGGCGATCATGCTCAGCGCGGTGAAGTACTCGAACCCGTCGGGGCCGTCGAGCACGCTCACGCTCGCCGCGAGCATCAGGGCGACGATCGCAGTCCCCATCGCCCACCACGCCCGCCCGCGCCGATCAGCGTGGGCGGCCACCGCGTAGAGCGCCGGCAGACCGAGCACCGACAGGAACGCCCCGTGGTCCCGCAGCCAGAACGCGATCAGGACACCGGTCACGATCGCCAGCACCGCGATCGGTGCCCGACGTCGCCACACCAGGCACACCGAACCGGCGATGACCAGCGCATAGGCGAACCCGTCGGCGGTTCGTTCCCCTGGCGAACCCTCGGCGGAAACTGAGGCCACGTCGACGACGGCGAGCACGGCAACCACGGCGGCGACGACCAGATCGACCAGCACCCGCGGATCGGGTGTCCAGCGACGGGTGACGCTCATCGATGACTCGACCGTCGGATCAATGCGTCGACCGTACCGTGCCCGACACGACCGATCGTCCGGCGTTGTGGTGACCGCATGTCCACCAATGTGATGACGGGGATCCGATCGGTTCGTGCCGCGACTCACCTTCTGGCGTACCACACCGCTTCCACGACCAGCCGCGCGTCGGACCTGCGATCACGACATCGCCGGACGACCCCAGCGTCGTCGTTTCTTACCGTCGAGAGCGTCCCCAACGACCTCTACGAAAGCGACGATCATGACACTCCTCCAGAACACTCCAACCCATCACCTACGCGGCGGCTTCGGCGCGCGGCGCCACCAAGATCTACGGCACCGGCGACACCCGAGTCCTCGCTCTCGACGGCGTCGACATCGACTTCGCGGCCGGCCAGTTCACCGCCATCATGGGCCCCTCCGGCTCGGGCAAGTCGACCCTCATGCACGGCATGGCGGGACTCGATCGTCTGAGCTCCGGTTCGGTCACCGTCGGCGACGTCGACATCACCACCGCCAGCGAGAAGCAGCTCACCCTGCTCCGGCGCGATCGCCTGGGCTTCATCTTCCAGGCGTTCAACCTCGTGCCGACGCTGACCGCGATCGAGAACATCACGCTCCCGATGGACCTCGCCGGCAGGAAGCCCGACCGTGACTGGCTCGACCACGTGATCGCGACGGTCGGGTTGTCACACCGCCTGAAGCACCGGCCCAGCGAACTGTCCGGTGGCCAGCAACAGCGTGTGGCGGTCGCCCGGGCGTTGGCCAGCCGCCCGCAGATCATCTTCGCCGACGAGCCCACCGGCAACCTCGACAGCACCACGGGCGGCGAGATCCTCGCCTTCATGCGCCATGCCGTACGCGACCTCGGCCAGACGATCGTCATGGTGACCCATGACCCGGTCGCCGCCAGCTACTCGCACCGTGTGGTCTTCCTCGCCGATGGTCGCATCACCGACCAGCTGGCCGATCCGACCCCGGATGCCGTGATCGACCACATGCGTCGACTCAGCAACTGAACAGCCGACGACACACGACACACAGACACACAGATTGGAACCCGGTCATGTTTCGACTCACCATCAAGAACCTCTTGGCGAACAAGGTCCGCTTCGCCCTCACCACCTTCGGCGTGATGCTCGCCGTCAGCTTCGTCGTCTCGGCGTTCGTGCTCGGCGACGGCCTGCGCAGCAGCTTCACCGACGTGTCCGAAGACATCACCGCCGGCATCGATCTCGAGGTCCGCAATGTCGCCGACTTCGGTGACGCCCCGCCGCTCCCAGCAGACACCGTGTCGGACGTTGCCGCGGTCGATGGCGTCGCCGACGCTGTCGCGAGCATCGAGGCAGCCGACAACGCGGTCCGCCCGATCACGACCAACGGCGAGAACATCTCCACCGACGGCCCGCCGCAGCTGGCGTTCAACTGGATCGACAACGAACAGCTGAGCGCCTTCACCATGGTCGACGGTGCCCCACCTCAGGTCGGGGAGTTCACGATGGACTTCGCATCCGCCGCCAAACACGACTTCGTGATCGGTGAAACGTACGAGGTCATGGTTCCGGGCGGTCGCGCCCCTCTCACGCTGTCGGGAACCTCCTCGTTCGGTGCCGACAACTCGACACTCGGCGCCCTGCTGATGCAGATGAACACCGCCCAGGCCAGCGAACTGTTCGGCATCGACGGCATCAACAGCGTCGCCGTGCAGGTCGCCGACGATGCCGATGTCGCGGCCGTTCAAGCAGCGGTCGCGGCCGCAGTGCCGACGGCCGAGGTCGTCGACCACGCGACGGTGCTCGAGGAGACCACCTCCGAGTTCACCGACGAGATCAACGTCGTCGGCAACATCCTGTTGGGATTCGGTGGAGTCGCACTGTTCGTGTCGATGTTCATCATCTACAACACGTTCGCCATCGTGATGGGACAGCGGACCCGCGAGCTCGCGCTGCTCCGTACGGTCGGTGCCGACCCGAAGCAGATTCGGCGTTCGGTGCTGGGTGAGGCGCTCGTCGTCGGCGTGCTCGCCTCGGCCGGTGGGATCGGCGGCGGCATCGCCGTCGCCAAGGGAATCGATGCGCTCTTCGGTCTGTTGGGCGTCGACCTCTCCGACTACCCGCTGATCCTCGCCCCTCGCACCCTTGTCGCAGCCGCGGTCATCGGTGTCGGTGTCACGCTGCTGGCCGCGATCGGGCCGGCTCGCCGAGCGGCCACGGTGCCCCCTATCGCCGCCCTCGCCGGCAGCGCCGACGGTCGGCCCGTCGGCTCGCGCACCCGCAAGATCTCCGGGTTCGGTCTGTTCGCGGCGGGACTGGCTGCCGGCTCCGCCGGCCTGTCCGGCATCGGCTCGACGTCGGTCACGGTCGCTGGGCTGGCGTCCGGTGCGATCGCGATCTTCCTCGGTGTCACCTTGCTCAGCCCGCTGGCCGTCGGTGGAATCACCCGCCTGTTCGGCTGGCCGATGCGCAGGATCGCTGGCGTCGCCGGCCGCCTCGCGCAGAAGAACGCCGCTCGGAACCCGCGCCGCACGTCCACGACTGCTGCGGCGTTGATGATCGGCCTGGCGCTCGTGTCGACCGCCCTCGTCGTCGGCGACTCGGTCAAGGCGACGATCGGCTCGACGTTCGAGCAGTCGGCGAAGGCCGATTACTACCTCACCGACGAACTCGACGAGGTGGAGTTCCCCGCCACGCTCGCCGGCGAGATCCGCGAGTCCAATGTCGTCACCGCGGCCACCGGCTTCACGAACCTCGAAGCACGCGTCGACGGCACCGTGACCGATGTGGTGGGGCTCGACTTCGATCAGGTCGAAGCCGTGCTCGACCTCGACATCCAGGCAGGCGGATTCGACAGCAACGTGGCCAACCCGGCCGTGGTCTCCATCGACGAGGCGACTGCGATCGATGCGAGCGTCGGCGATGTGCTGACCATCGAGACCGCGAACGGTTCACACGTCGAGTCGACGATCGTCGGCCTGTTCGACGACCAGGCGATCCTGACCCAGGACTACCTGGTCGACAACAGCGTCCTCGCCGCCGCCGGCGTCACCCAGACACCGGAGTGGCTGGCCGTCTCGATCGCCGACGGCGCCTCGCCGGCCGACGTCGACGCGCTCGTCGCCGACCTGTCGAACGAGTACCCGTACGCGGCAGTCGAAACGCCGACCGAGTTCCGTCATCGGGTCGAGGGCATGGTCGACCGGGTGCTGAAAATGGTGAACGCGATGGTCGCTCTCGCCGTGATCATCGCCCTCATCGGCATCGCCAACACACTCGCCCTGTCGGTGTTCGAACGCACCCGTGAGCTCGGCCTCGTTCGAGCGGTCGGCATGACTCGCCGCCAGCTGCGCCGGATGGTGCGCTTCGAGGCCGCCCTCGTCGCCACGTTCGGGGCCACGCTCGGCGTGGGACTCGGCCTGCTGTTCGGATTCGGCGTCGTCGCCGCCCTCCCGGCTTCGTTCGCCTCGGGCGTTTCGGTTCCGATCGTCCAGATCGTCGTCTTGGTGCTGGTCGCCGCCGGAGCCGCGGTGGCCGCAGCCTGGCTCCCGGCCCGCCGGGCCGGCCGCCTCGACGTCCTCGACGCCATCGCCATCTGACACGGCGGCCCAGGCGGCCGGAGTGCACGCCAGCACTCCGGCCGCCGTCGGCCTTCGAGCCCTCGTCCTTCACCGTCCGTTCCCCCCATTCGATCCGAGGAGATCACGCCATGAACACCACGACCATCTCGCACTGGACAGACCCGCCCAACACGCAACCGACCAACCGGACCTCACCGGTCCGTCGCTTCTTCGGCGTGACCGCCCAGCCGCAGAGCTACCGGAACGTCGGCTTCCTCCTCCTGGGGCTCCCGCTCGGCACCATCTGGTTCACCGTGCTGATCAGCGCCGTGTCGGTCGCCATCAGCATGCTCGTCGTTGCCCTCCTCGGCATTCCGATGCTGGTGGGGCTCTGGTACGTCACCCGATGGTTCGCCAACGTGGAGCGCCGTGTGACCAACGTTTTGCTGGGCAGTCGGCTCGCTCCCGCGCCGATGGCCGCGCCCGATCACGGCAACTTGTGGGTCCGTCTCCGCTCGATGACCAGTGACCGCGATCGCTGGCGCGAACTCGGCTTCCTCATGCTGCGATTCCCCGTCGGTCTCGCCACGTTCACCGTCGCCGTGACCGCCCTCGCGACACCGCTCGTGGTGGCCTACGCACCGTTCTGTGCTCGGTACGGAGGCGATCAACCCTTCGGTGAGTGGGCCCTGAACTCGACGACCGAGGATGTTGCGAGGTCACCATGGGCGTGGTTGCTCGTGCCGCTCGGCGTCGGGCTGCTCATCGCCTCGTTCCACCTGATGAACACGTTGGCACACGCCTGCGAACGGTGGACCACGAGTTGGCTCGAGCACGATGCGGCCCCGGCACGGGCGGGGCGTCGAGGCTGACCTCGCACGCGATCACCCCAGCGGGCTGAGTCGCCCGAGGATGGTCGGATAGAACTCGGCGACCGTGGGATGGATCGGCAGCATGTCGGCCAGGACGTGGTACGGCGCGTCGGCGTGCATCAGGGCACTGACGATCTGCACGATCTCGTCGCCGGTGATGCCGAGCACCGAAGCGCCGAGGAATCGTTCGGTCTCGGTGTCCACCAGCAGGCTGATCAGCCCGTCGGTCTCGCCGTCGAGCACGGCCCGCGTCACATCGGACATGCGGAATCGTCGCCCGGCTGACCGGGCGCCCCGATGCTCTGGCCTCCCGCTCGGTCATGCCGACCCGGCCGAGCGGTGGGTCGGTGAACATCGCGTAGGTCGGGATCCGCCCGTCGGCCGTGCGGTGACCGCCGCTCGAGGTGATCGACCAGGATCTCGTAGTCCTGGTAGGAGGTGTGGGTGAACGCCCCGCGGCCGTTGATGTCGCCGAGCGCCCAGATGCCCTCGACCGCGGTGCGGAACACGCCGTCGGTGGGCACGAAGCCGCGATCGTCGGTCGTGCAGCCCGACGCGGTCGAGGTCGAGGCGGTCGGTGTTCGGCGTGCGCCCGATCGCCACCAGCAGGTGCGATCCGTCGATCGGCTCGTCGCCGACCAGGTGCACGCGCACGCCGTCGCCCGCCGACTCGACCCGCTCGACCGTCGTCGACGTGCGGATGTCGAGACCCTCGGCGGTCAGGAAGCGGGCGATCTCGGCGGCGATGTCGGCGTCCTCCCGGGCGGCGACCCGCTCGCCGCGCTCGATGATCGTGACCGCGCTGCCGAAGCGGGCGAAGAGCTGCCCGAGCTCGAGCCCGACGTAACTGCCGCCGAGGATCACGAGATGGCTCGGGGAGTCGGTCGAGGTGGAGCACACGGTCGTTGTCGAGCCACGGGACGTCGTCGAGGCCGGGGATCGGTGGCTTCGTGGCGCGGGTGCCGACGTTGAGGAACACCTCATGGGCCGTCAGAGCGAGTCACGGCCGCGCCGCCCGAGATGGCGACCTCGAAGGCGGCGTCGGAACGACCCGGTGAATCGGGCTTCGCCGTACAACAGCGTCAGCCCGTCCATGTGGCCGAGGGAGTCGGAGAACCCGTCCACCCAGCCGTCGATCAGCGCGTCCTTGCGCGCCATCGACCGCGGCGAAGTCGACGGTCACGTCGCCGGTGCGCACACCGTGGCGACCGGCCGTCCGTGCGAGGTGGGCCACCCTCGCCGACGCCCGCAACGCCTTGGTCGGCCGGCAGCCCCGGTTCAGGCACGTCCCGCCCACCTTGTCGGCTTCGATCAGGGCGACCCGGCGGCCGGCGGCCACAAGGTGACGGGCGATGCCGGGCCGGCCTGGCCGGCTCCGATCACGATGGCGTCGAATGCGAGCGGGTCAGTCATGTCCTCATCGTCGAATGCGAGCGGGTCCGTCATGTCCTCATCGTCGAACGCAAGCGGATCGATCATGTGCTCATCGTCGCACCCGGGGGCATCATTGAGTTCGCTGCCGGGTTTCGGTAGCCAACGTGTCGTAGTGAGGGAACCGTGACCGAGGCGTTCGCAGCTCTGCCCACCACCCCTGATGCGTCCGCCGGTGGCTCGCGACCGATCGCCTCGTACGGCCTGCTGTCCGACTGCCACACCGCGGCGCTGGTCGGCAGCGACGGCTCGATCGACTGGTTCTGCCTCCCGCGCTTCGACGGACCGGCCGTCTTCGCCCGCCTCCTCGACCCCGACGCCGGGCACTGGTCGATCCGTCCCGCCGGCGAGTTCACCAGCGAGCGCCGCTATCTGCCGAATTCGCTCGTCCTGGAAACGACGTTCACGACCGAGAGCGGCATGGTCCGGCTGCTCGACGCTCTCGCGTTCGCCGAGGGGCAGCGTGGTCACGAGCTCGGCATCGATGCACCGCGCGAGCTGCTCCGCTCCGTCGCCGGCGTCTCGGGCACGGTCGACCTCGTCATGGAGCTCGCACCCCGCCCCGAGTACGGGCTCGTCCGCCCGCTGTTCCGACAGACGGACGGCGGTGGCCGCACGTTCGGCGGCCCGAACCAGATCTGCGTGCGCGCAGGAGCGCCGACGGAGATCGACCGCAGCACGATGCGGGCGGCATTCAGCCGCGGCCGAGGGTGATGCGATCGGCTTCTCACTCCGCTGGTCGCCCGTCGAGAGCACCGGTCGTGAGCCGACCGCTCCCGACGACGTCGCGGCACGGATCGCCGACACCACCGAGGGCTGGCGGAGTTGGGAGGCCGACCACGACATCTATGACGGGCCACATCGCGAGCTCGTCGTGCTCAGCTCACGCGTGCTGAAGGCGCTGACCTATCAGCCGACGGGCGCCATCGTCGCCGCACCGACGACGTCGCTCCCCGAGACCGTCGGCGGGGAGCGCAACTGGGACTATCGCTACTCGTGGATCCGCGACGCGAGCCTCACGCTGCAGGCGCTCTACGTCGGCACCTGCTCCGACGAGGTCGAGAACTTCGTGTCGTTCATGACGAGCTCAGCCGGCGGCTGCGCAGGGCCCGACGAGCGCGCTACAGATCATGTACGGCATCGGCGGCGAGCACGACCTCACGGAGCGCTCGCTACCGCACCTGCGTGGTTGGCGCGACTCGACGCCAGTGCGAGTCGGCAACGGCGCATGGGATCAGACCCAACTCGACGTCTACGGCGAGCTGCTCGGAGCAATCCACCTCTACCACGCCCAGCTCGGCGAACTGCATCCGGAGATCCAACGCTTCGTGGCCGAGTTGGCCGATGCCGCGGCCAGCCGTTGGGAGGGAAAGGACCAGGGCATGTGGGAGATGCGCGGCGAACCACGCCACCACCTTTCCTCGAAGGTGCTCTGCTGGACGGCTCTCGACCGCGCCGTCAAGCTCGCACCGAAGCTCGGCGAACACGCACGGGTGGACGAGTGGACAGCTGAGCGCGAACGCATTCGCGAGGCGATCCTCACGCGCGGGTGGAGCGTCGCCAAGCGGGCCTACACCCAGTCGTTCGACTCCGACGACCTCGACGCCGCGCAGCTGCTGATGCCGCTCGTCGGGTTCCTCCCCGCGACGGACGAGCGCATGCGCTCGACCATCGAGGCGATCGCGAGTGAGCTCACGCAAGACGGCCTCGTGCTGCGCTATCGCAATGACGAGGGCCTGAACGCCGACGGCCTCACCGGGGAGGAGGGCACGTTCACGATCTGTTCCTTCTGGCTCGTCTCGGCGCTCGCCAAGGCAGGAGAGCTCGAGCGCGCCGAGGCGTTGTTCGACAAGCTCGCCGGCTATGCCAACGACCTCGGTCTGCTCGCCGAGGAGATCGACGTCACCAGCGGCGACCAGCTCGGCAACTTCCCGCAGGCGTTCAGCCACATCGGGCTCATCACGGCGGCGTGGGAGATCGACAAGGCGAACGTCCGCGCCAAGAAATCAGCGTGATCGGTCGTCGGCGGTCTCGGCG
This sequence comes from Ilumatobacteraceae bacterium, assembly GCA_963776935.1. Lineage (GTDB taxonomy): Bacteria > Actinomycetota > Acidimicrobiia > Acidimicrobiales > Ilumatobacteraceae > JALOLG01. Next base: position 109,220 of record CAVZOP010000015.1, read on the forward strand.
AGCCGGGCGAGAACAGCTTCGGAGATCTCGGTCAAGGCATCGAGCTGAGCAGGCGTGAGTGCGTCGATGAACGCTTCCCGCACGTGCTCCACGTGACGCGGTGCCGCACGTTCGATGGCTCGACGACCGGCGGTTGTCATGACGACCAGCGCCCCACGGTTGTCGGTCGGACACGGCGTGCGCCTCACCAGGCCGCGGGTCTCCATGCGGGTGACGTGATGCGAGATCCGGCTCTTCTCCCATCGGGTGGCCCCGCCGATCTCGGACGGTCGCAGCCGGCCACCGGGAGCCTCCGACAGGTTGACCAGAACCTCGTAATCGGCCTCCGAGAGCCCGGTCTCTCGCTGCAGCCGGCTTCCGACCCGGTTTCGCAGCTCGCCCTGCATGAGCAGGAACTGGCGCCACGCCCGGGCTTCCCGCTGGTTCAGCCATTGCGTTCGAGACATCCCTCAAACGTACCCTCCCGGAATAGTTGACGTGTCATCATCGTTGCACACCAGGCAAGGTTGATTCATCAACTACATGAGGAGAACCATGAGCGTCACGACCCAGACAACCATTCCCGGGTACATCGCAGGCACCTGGACCATCGACCCGGTCCACTCCGAGGTCGGTTTCTCGGTTCGCCACATGATGGTGAGCAAGGTCCGCGGCAAGTTCAACGAGTTCGGCGGCCAGATCGTCACCGCCGCATCCCCGCTCGACTCGAGCGCCAGCGTGTCGATCGATCTCCACTCGATCGACACGGGAAACCCTGACCGGGACAACCACATCCGGTCAGCCGACTTCTTCGACGTCGACACGCACGCGACCATGACGTTCCGCTCGACCGGCCTTCGCCTCGCGGGCGACGGTTACCTGCTCGACGGCGAGCTCACGCTGAGGGACACCACCAAGCCCATCTCACTCGACCTGGAGCTCGGCGGCTTCGGGCCCGATCCGTACGGTGGCACCCGCGCCGGCTTCACCGCGACCGGTGAGCTCAAGCGCAGCGACTTCGGCGTCGACTTCAACGCCGTACTCGAAACCGGCGGCGTGGTCGTCGCTGACAAGGTCGCGATCCACCTCGAGATCGAAGCTGTGCGCGACGCATGACGCGTCAGCTCCCCGCAGTCTCAGCACGACGCCGTCACCGCCCACGGCGGCACGACCGCCCAAGGCCATCCATTTGAACAGGAGTTGATCTCGATGCCAGCCATCACCGTCGACGACACGCTCGTCCTCCCCCGCATCTCGCGACCCGACCCGGCGGTCTCGCGGCCGCGGCCCGTCGCCGACGTCATCACCGCCCACCGCCAGACCGAGGGCGCCGGGTTCACCGTGCGCCGTCCCTTTCCCGGCGGCCTGTCGATGGCCGCCGCCGACCCGTTCCTGCTGCTCGATCACATCGGACCGCAGCTCTACGCCCCCGACGAGGCAAACGGAGCCCCGTGGCACCCCCACCGCGGTTTCGAAACGGTCACCTACATCCTCGACGGCGAGATCGCCCACCACGACACCAACGGCGGCGGGGGCGTGATCGGCGAGGGCGATACCCAGTGGATGACCGCCGGCGGTGGCATCTTGCACGACGAGTTGCCCACCGAGCGGATGTACCGCGCCGGCGGGTTGTCGCATGCTGTCCAGCTGTGGGTCAACCTCCCGCCGGCACTCAAGATGACACCGCCGCGCTGACCAGTCGATCACGCGGGACACGTTGCGGCTCCTCACGTCCGACGACGGCGGGGCACTGTTCCGTCTGATCGCCGGCGACCTCGCGGGGTACAGCGGGCCGGGTGTCACCCACACCCCCATCACGTACGCCCACGCGACCCTGGCGCCGGGCGCCGAGATATCGGTTCCGTGGAACCCCACATTCAGCGCGCTGGCGTACGTGCTGACCGGCCGCGGCACCGCAGGATCAGCGCGGCGACCGATCGAGAGCGGCCAACTCGTCGTGTTCGGCGCCGGCGATCATCTGGTCGTCGCGGCCGCCGGCCGCGACTCCGAGCCGCTCGACGTGCTGCTGCTCGGTGGACTGCCGATCGGCGCCCCGGTCGCTCACTACGGACCGTTCGTGATGAATACCCGCGAGGAGATCATCCAGGCCGTCGAGGACTATCAAGCCGGCCGACTCGGGATCATCCCCGCCGACCAGCTCGCCCCCCGTAGATTCGCCTGACGGAGCCACGCTGGGCTGAGGTCGGTTCGATACCTCACGCGCGTTCGGCACTCGAGCGGGCGACGAACATCACGGCTTCTGGAGGTCCGTCGCGCCGGATGGCTTCGACGGATTGGTGCAGCACGGCCAGCTCACTCGTGGCGAGGACGTGCTCGAACCGGGGCCAGACCGCCGTCGCGATCACCCACGCGACGATGCCCCCAGGACGGAGAAGTTCGAGCAGCCGGGGCACGACGTCGGGTCCGACGTGGCCGGTGGTGAACGTGCCTGCGCTCACGGATGCCACGTACGACGCAGCGGGCTGATCGTCCAGGGCATGCAGATCGGCGACGGTGAGACGGCGATAGGCACCGCTCCTCGCGGCGACGGCAAGCATCTCCGGCGAGATGTCGACACCGTCGACGGTGGTGACTCCGAGTTGCGCCAGTCGACGACCGACAGCACCGGTGCCACAACCCAGATCGATCACCGGAAGCGTGGGGTCGGGCAGGACGCCGACAAGCAGCTCGGCGATCCGCGCGCTGCCGGTGAAGCCGAGCTCGCCAAAGACGTCGGCGTCGTACGTCGGCGCCCATTCGGCATACAGCGCCACCGCTTGCTCCACGCTCGAGATCGACCGGGCATGCCCGACCGGATCGGTCCCCGCGCTCCCGGGAGCCGTCTCGCCGCGGCGACGCTCGTCGGATTGCCCCGATCCCACCGCGACATTCTCCCGCCCGCCACGATCGGACATAGAGTCCGGCCATGAGCATCTCCGACGACGACATCAACGAACAGCCTGCTGACGACGGTCTGCCGCCGACGGTCGCCGGTGACGCCGACGGCACGGACAGCGCCGACTCGGACGGGACCGACGGCGGCGACTCCGACGGCACCGACGGCGGCGATTCCGACGGCACCGACGGCGGCGACTCGGACGGCACCGACGGCGGCGACTCGGACGGGACCGACGGCGGCGACTCGGACGGCACCGACTCCTGAGCGTCGACGCGCACTGGCAGGTCAGGCGCGTCCCCCATCCGGACGCGCCCGGCCTGGCCGAACTCGTCAGCGACGTCGGCGCCTTCCGTGCCGAGGTCGTCTTCCGTCGGCCGCTGGTCTCGCGTGTGGCGGCGCTCGAGCGGTTCGGCGACGTCGAGGTGCTGTGGGACGACCTGTTGTGCCGCGGCACGCGCCGCCCTGCCTTCCGTGTCGTGCGCGACGGCACCACCTCGGCTGGGCGCGACGTCACGCGGCGGGCGGGCATCGGCAACCAGGATCTCGACGACGTCGTGGCCGCCAACCAGGTAATCGATCGTTACCGGCGCGGCAGCACGGTTGTTCTGCAGGGCCTGCATCACACCAACCCGCACCTCGCCAGGGTCGCCAACAACCTTGCCCTCGCTCTCGACCATCCGGTGCAGATCAACGCGTACCTGTCGCCATCGAGTGCCCGGGGGTTGGACCTGCACTTCGACTTCCACGATGTGTTCGTCGTGCAACTCGGCGGTTCGAAGCGTTGGCGGGTCTGGGAACCACTGCCCCGCACGACGAACCCGGTGAAGGGTCGCCACTCGATCGCCGCGCCGCGGTTGGACGAGCTGGGCGATCCCCTGCTCGACATCACGATGCGTGCGGGCGACTGTTTGTACCTGCCGCGGGGGTATCCGCACGCCGCCGAGACGGTGGATCAGCACTCGGACCACCTGACGATCGGCGTGGTGGCGGTGACCTGGCAGCGCGTCGTCCGCGAGGCGATCACTGCCGAGGTCGCTGCGGGCCGGCTGACGGGCGCTCTGCCCGTCGGGCTGCTCGAGCCTGGAGCTGCAGTACCCACCGCCGGCGTCGATGTCTCCGGCTGGGGCGATCTCGTCGCACCGGAAGCCCTCCGTCACTGGATGGCGCGCGAGATCTGGCGCCGGCAACCGGCGACTCGGCTCCGGCCACGAGTCGCGCCGCCGTTGGGATCGGGCCGATTGGTGTTCACTCCTGGTCCCTTGCTCTGGCTGACGACTGTCGGCGGCCGTTCCGTGCTCGGGCTCGGCGATCGCCTCCTCGACCTGCCGGCGGAAGCACACGACTTCCTGTCCGCGCTACTCGACGCCGAGTGTCCCGTCGCCCCCAAGAGCCTGAAGGGTCTGGACGAGGAGTCGCGTGCCGTGGTGCTCCGACGACTCCTGGCCGAAGGGGTCCTGACCCATGCCGACTAGCTACGCCTGTGCGGACGCATCCGGCCGGCGTGACGAGCCGATGTTCGCGACCGGCTCGCAGGTGCGCGACTGGTTGCTGGTCGAGGTGCGGGGTGCATGGGGCGAAGACGCCATCCATTCCAGCGCCCTCGGAGAACACGTGCCGCCTCACTGGAAGGACGAACTCAAGCGGCGCCACATCCGCGCGGTGTGCATTCGCTCCCACCGGCGAGCCGAGGCGCCCGGCGTACGGATCTACGCCTGCACCCCCAGGCGCCCGGGCACCGGGCCGTCACTGCTGTGGCGCCGCGATCTCGACGCACTGCCCGACGTTCTCGGTGCCGCCGAGGAACTTCGTGTCACCCAGCCCGCCGAGGTCGGGTGGGAGCAAGTCGATCAGCCGCTGATCCTCGTGTGCACCAACGGTCGTCATGACCAATGCTGTGCCAACCTCGGCCGGCCACTGGTCCGCGCCCTGAGTGATTCGCCGTGGGCCGATCGGGTGTGGGAGTGCTCACACATCGGCGGCGACCGATTCGCCGCCAACGTCGTGGTGCTGCCGGACAGCCTCTACTTCGGTCGGGTGGACCCCGAATCCGTCCCGCGACTGTTCGGCGCCCTCGACGAGGGACGAATCGACCTCTCCCGGTTCCGTGGGCGCACCACGTTCTCGCTGGCCGAGCAGGCGGTCGAGCACTTCGTGCGACGCGAGCTCGGCATCGACGCCGTCGAGGGCGTGATCGTCGACGGACGGGCGGGCGACGGCGCGTTCCCGGTGCGGATCGCGGACCGCCTGCTGCACGTACGGGTACGGCGACGGATGGTTTCGGTCGCTGATCCGCTCACCTGCAAGGGAACACCGGACCAGCTCGTTCCGACGTTCACGCTCCAATCGATCGCCTGAACCGCCGCGTCTCGCGATACGGGTGCTCAGTGCGACTCGACGCCGTTGCGGGCGCGCTTTGCCTCGTACATCGCCTTGTCGGCCTCGCCGACCATGCGGGTCGAGATTCGCTTGCCGGGTCCGGCGTACGCGACGCCGACACTGGCGGTGACCATGATCTCGCAACCGCCCGACTCGAACGGGATCGCGAGCGCGTCGGCGATGCGATTCGTGATGAGGTCGACGTCGTCGGGGCTGTCGAGGTCCTCGCACAGGAACACGAACTCGTCGCCCGACATGCGTGCCAGGGTGTCGCTCGGCCGGATCAACGCCGACAGTCGGCGGGCAATGGCGATCAGCAACTCGTCGCCCACCTCGTGCCCGAAGACGTCGTTGACCTGCTTGAACTGATCGAGGTCGACGAACAGAATCGCCGCGGACGTCCCGCTCCGGCGGGCGCGAAGAGCGGCGTTCTCGATCCGCTCCTCCAGCAACTGGCGGTTCGGCAACCCGGTGAGCAGGTCGTGCAGGGCGATCTGCTTGAAGCTCTCGGCAGCCGCGCGTGCGGCGTCACGGGCTCCGGCCATGACCAGGTAGGCGGCGGTGACGTCGGCCAGCGTCTGGGCGACCGTGACATCGTGCGGGTCGAGCGCCCCGGCGGTGCCGCGATACAGGTTCAGGGCACCGAGTCGATCGGTGTCGTGGAGCAGCGGGAACGTGAACACCGCCGCCAGCCCGGTCGCCCGCGTCGCCGCGGAGAACTCTGCAAACCGCCCGTCTTCGTGGAGATTCGCGACGCTGACGGCCTCCCCCGTCGCGTGAGCCGTCCGCAACGGTCCGTGCTGGACCTCGCTCTGGATCTGCTCGTACCGGAACGCGAACTCGTCGGACGCTGCGACGTGTCGGGTCGATGTATCCGGGATGATCAACGTGATCCCGGCACTGGTTGCCGGCAACACCTGGACGATGCATTTGACCAACCTGTCGGCGATCCCCTGCATCGGAGAGTCGGTGATCATCGTCCGGGCGAACTCGCAGAGCACGTGCGACAGCTTGCCCTCATCGACCATTCTGAGCTCCAAGCTGCTGGCAGTCCACCGGTGTCAGGACGAGAGGAGCAGCCGGGAAACAGTAGCACGGGCCACGCGACCGTCCGCTCGGAAAATCACCCGACCGTCCGGAGAATCGGTGCTGCGCTGGGGTTACCGGTGGACCGGGCCGTGATCCGCCAGCGGGCCGGGCCGGGCGAGGTAGTAGCCCTGCCCCCAGCAGACACCGAGGCGCCCGAGTGTGTCGAACTCCTCGAGCGTCTCGATACCTTCGGCGATGATCACCTCGCCCGTGTCGCGTCCAAACGTGACGAGGGAGGTGGCAAGTGCTCGCCGAACGGGATCGGCGTCGATGGTGCGGGTGAACTCGACGTCGAGCTTGACGATGTCCGGGCGCAGGCGAAGGATCTGCTGCAGGCCGGCGTAACCCGCTCCCGCATCGTCGACTGCGACGCGCGCACCCTGCTCGCGCAGTTCGTCGAGCGCATCCCGCAGGGCGTCGTAGTCGTCGATCCGCGTGTGCTCGGTCAGCTCGAGGACGATCCGGTTGCTGGGGACGCCTCGCAAGGCCTCGCGGACACGACCGCTGATCGCCGTCGCCGGCGACACGTTGAGTGAGAGGAACACGTCCGGGGGGAGCCAGTCGAGTGCCCCGAGCGACGCCTCGATCGCGGCGAGATCGAGCTCGATGCCCAAGTCGACCTCGGCGGCCTCGGCGAACCACGCCGCCGGGGAACGTGCAGGATCGCAGTCGAATCGTGCCAGCGCCTCGACGCCAACGGTCTGCCCGCCGGCCAGGTCGACGATGGGTTGGTACACCATTCGAAGTGCCCCGTCAGCGATGGCATCGGCGACGCGGGCACGCCTCAGGTCGCGCTCGACGGTGACTCTCCGGTGCCCTTCCGCGTGCGCGTCGAGCTCGGCTTGCAGCTCCATGTTGTGGCGGTGAACCGTCCGGTAGAGCGCACGCATCGTGATGAGGTTCCTGACCCGCTGAACGAACTCGACGTCGTCGTAGGGCTTGACGAGAAAGTCGTTGACCCCGGCATCGAGCGCCAGTTCACGCGCCTGGTTCGTGGTGTCGCAGGTCAGCACGAGCACCGGGAGAAACCCCTCGTCGGGCAGGACCTGGCGCAGCGAGGAGAGCACGGCGTGGCCGTCGACATGCGGCATGTCGAGGTCCATCAGCACCACGTCGGGGACGACCTCCAGGCAGCGATCGACGGCGATCCGGGCGTCGGTGACGATATGGACGCTCGACGCCCCGGCCATGCGCAACATCAGCTCGAGGTGCAGCACGTTGGAGTCGACGTCGTCGACGATCAGCACACAATCGACGGCAGACGGATCCTTGGCGCGCGTCATGACCTGGCCCCGGGCGCGCCAAAACATCCCGGCGTACGCGTCCGAATCGTCGTCGGGGGCACGCGGCTACACAGCGAATGTGTGCTGGTCGTTCATTCTCGGTCCCGCACTCCCTCCGGCCGTTCGCGGTTAGATACCCGAGAAGAGGGAGCTCGCGCGCGTTTGATACATCACGTGGCGAATTTGTTACGCCAAGTGGCGAAAATTCTGACGGGCCACCTCGGCGTCTGCCAAGATGTCCCTATGGTGACGCACCTTTCGGGCACCGCATCAGTGCCCTCAGCGCGTCGCGTGGTTCGACTGGGTCACCAGAAGATGATCGGGGCTCCCAAGGTCAGCCATCCGGCGGCGAGCGCCGCGATTCCGGTCGCGACGCGACCCAGACTGCGAACTGCCATTGCGCATACTCCTCTGTTGCTGGGCGAATGTTCCGTCGGTCGCCCCGCCAATGGCCTTACACAAGGAGAGTGCGCTCGTCGCCTCTTGATACATCGAGTCGCGCAATGAACCGATTGGGTGTGACCACAACCGAGAGTGCTGTGCAGGTGGGGACGCTACTAGAAGCCGCGGCCGATGGCGATGAACGTGCCTGGTCCGAGCTGGTGGCGCAGTTCCACGGTCTGTTGTGGGCGACCGCACGGGCGTGCGGCCTGTCCGAGGCCGACGCCGCCGACGTGACGCAGACGACGTGGATGCGGCTCGCCGAGCACCTGGGGCGGATCACCCAGCCGGCCGCGTTGCCGGGCTGGCTCGTGTCGACCACTCGACGCGAAGCGATCTGTGTCTCGAAGCGTGCGAGACGTCCACCTCCCGCGGTCCTGCTCGGCTCCCTCGACCTCGACGACCACAGCGCCGTCGAACTTCTCATGCGAGCCGAACGGCACAAGGAGCTGCGGGCGGCGTTCCGACGCCTGGGTGAACGATGCCGGCTCCTGCTGGCGATGTTGAGCGCCGACGCCCGCTACTCGTACGACGAGATCTCGAGCCAGGTCGACATACCGGTTGGCAGCATCGGTCCGACGCGCCGTCGGTGTCTCACCAAGCTCGCTGAACTCCTGGAGAATGACGGCGTACCGCGGACGCGGAAGGGGGACTCGAGTGGGCGACGTGAATGAAGTTCTGCTCGACGAGGAGGCGGCGGACCTGCTGCTCGCCGAACTCGGAGAAGCGTTGGCGGGCGAGATCACCGACGAGCACCTCGAGGCCGCGGTCAACGCGTTCTGGATCGCGCTGGACCGACGCGCTGATCGCCGAGGTCGAGGAGCATCTCGACGCCGGACTGCGTGCCAGCCACCGCGGCGGCACGGCCGAGCGACAACACCTCTACCGGCTCGACGCGCTCTCGGTGTCGTTGACGGTCGACTCCATCGATCGCCGGGTCGCCGGGCGGATCGAAGGGGCGGGTGTGAGTGCGCGCTGGCTCGACGCGGGCGGATCTTCACGGCCACTCGACCTCGACGAGAACGGTTGCTTCCGAGTGACTCCGCAGTCCGGTCCGGCATCAGTCGAGGTAGTCCTCGTCGACGGGCGTCGCGTCCGCACGACATGGACGCTGCTCTGAAGGACGAAGCGTCCGACCCCTCACTCGACGCGCTGGCCGAACTCGCAGCGCCCGACCCCTCACTCGACGCGCTGGCTGAACTCGCCTCGTCCGATCCCTCACTCGACGCGCTGGCCGAACTCGCAGCGCCCGACCCCTCACTCGACGCGCTGGCTGAACTCGCAGCGTCGGACCCCGAACGAGCTCGCAGGGAAGCCATCACGCGTGCCAGTACGGCACACGGCGGCCAGCAGATAGCGCTGCTCACCGTCGCCGCCGAGGCGTCAATCCGAGTCGGCACGATCTCCGACGCGCTCACCCTGTTCCGACGCGTGGCCGACCTCGCCGAGCGTCGCTCCGACGACGAGGCGGGCCCGCTCCGTGTGCGCGTCGCGGCCATGCTCGCCGCATCGGGCGACAGCGAACTGGCGCTGCAGACTCTCGAGGCGGCAGAACCCCTCCTCGGCGAGAGCGCGTGGCTGGCGTGGTATCAGCGAGGGTTGATCCTGCACTGGGCCGGCCGCAGCGAGGATGCCCTGGTCTGGCTGCGACGAGCCGAGCCGGAAGCCGAGAGCGCCGGTGACCGTCTCACCGTCGCCAAGCTGGTGATGAACCGCGCCCTTGCCCATGCCCATGTCGGCGACTTCGAAGCGGCCGCCGCTGACGCGGTCGATGCCGAGAAGCGTTGTCGTGCGCTCGGTGAGCTGACGCTCGCCGCGCACGCCCTCCACAACCGTGGTTGGATCGCCGCCGGCGCCGGTGACCTCGCCGAGGGCTGGCGATTGATGCACGATGCGGCGAGTGAGCCGTCGTGGACGGCGCCGCCGGTCGTCCTCGCCGACCGAGCCGAGCTGGCGCATGCCGCCGGGCTGCTGTCCGAAGCGGCCGACCTCGCAGAAGAGGCGTGGGTCGCGCAACGAGCGGTCGGCGACGACCATGGCGCGGCGGCGACGTCGCTGCTCCGAGCTCGCATCGCGCTCGACCTCGGCGACAGGGAGCGGGCGTTGGACCTCACTGCAACGGCGGCCGCCGCACTGGCTGCACAGGGGCGGCTGTCGTTGTGCGGCGCCGCGGCGGGCATCGAGATCGCCGCCCGCCGAGAGGTCGTCGAGCAACTCGGTGACGCCGATCGGGCACACGCCGCGCAGGCCACGATCGACGCCATGGCCAGCGCGCTGGCAAGCGTCGAGGCGCATTCATGGCGATCGGTTCGTCTCGACGGGCTGATCGCCGCCGGCGAGATCGCCCTGCTCGCGGGACGCCGCGAGGAGGCAGAACGGCTGTTCCGACGCGCCGAGAACGACCGGAGCGATTCGAGTCGATCCGACGTGCAGCACCACGTCGCCGCAGCGCTTGCGCACCGCGCCAAGGCCGGCACGTTCGACGACCGTCGCCTCGAGGCGGCATGGGAGGAGCACGAGGCTCGGCGGGCGATGCGGTCGGTGTACGAGCTGAGGGGCGACTGGGGAACGTCGACCCGGCTGCTCACGAGGGTGGCACTTCCCCCGCTCCTCGATCGTGGAGACGCCGAAGGCGCGATCCGTTGGCTGGAGCGGCTGCGCCGCCTGTCCTCACCGTCGCACGACGAGCGGCTGCTGCAAACGGCGGCCGCGCTTCGAGCAGTCTGGTTGCGTCGCCGCGAGGCGGGGCCCGATCCCGATGCCGACGACGCCCTGTTCGACGACGAGGAGTCCGCACTCGAAGCGGAGCTGGTCAGCCAGGCCCGCTTGGCCGCGTCGGCGCAGCCTCAGCGGGTACCGCCGGCCGCCGGCGAGCTGGCAGCCGAACTGGGGACCACGCAACTCGAATGGATCGTCGCCCTCCCTGCGGGTGCGTGGACCATCAACCTCACGTGCGATTCAGCGCGAGTGACCAAGATCGATCGCGATCGTCTGCAGCGCGACGCAACACGACTGGCGTCAACGATGCGGCTCGGGCGCTCGGACTGGCAGCAGGTCGCAGGCGACCTCGACGCCACGCTCGCCCTGGATCCCTCCACCGATCCGGTGGTCGTCATCCCGGTCGGTGGCGCCGTGGAGGACGTCTCGTTCGGGGCCCTCCCGTCGTTGACGCAGACCCGACTGCGCGTGTGTTGGTCCGGCGCCCATTGGATGTGGACGCGCGTCGCCCGCGACGTGCAGCGTGTCACCATCGCGGCGACCGGCGTCGAGGGGTCGTCGAGGGAGGTCGAGCTGCTGAGCCAGGTGTGGCCGGAAGCGACGACGCTTCGTGGCACGGCCGTCACGAGCGCCAACATCCTCACCGCCCTCGCTGCAGACGATCTCGTGCACGTCGGTGCCCACGGGCATCTGCGTCGTGACAACCCGATGCTCTCGACGCTCGAGTGCGCGGACGGCCCGCTCTACGGGTACGAGCTCGCTCGATCGGCGCGCGTGGCCAGCACCGTGCTGCTCTGGTCCTGTGCCCTCGGTGGGGCGCGCATGCCCGCCGATGTCGGCGTCGCGGGGTGGCCGACACTGCTCTCACAGCTCGGCTGCAATGCGTTGATCGCCGCTCCCGGTGCGCTGCCGTCAGCCCCGGCGCCAGACCTCGCCGTAGAGGTACACCGTGGTCTCGCCCGAGGCGAAGCGACGGACGCGATCCTCCGCCATGTCCGACTACTCGCTGTCTCCGACGACCTCGCTGTCCAGGGCCGCGGCCATGCTCGCGGTGCACGGAGCCGGCTGAGCGTCGTTCGTTCCACCACGCACCCACGCCGTCGGCCACCCACAGACAGATCGCGACCGCCATGAGGACGTCGCCCACGCTGATCACATTGCGTTGGATCGGCACCGGGATTCGATCGCCCAGCCACGACAACCGCGTGTCGTGGGTCATCGGCACGTGCTTGTACAGGAAGCCACGTGACACGTCGACGCCGCCGCGGCCCACACGCGCCAACGCACCCGGATCGACCGGCATCCCCCCGTTGGCCACGACCACGGCGACGTTCAGCGCGGCACCGATCCCGAGGAGCACGCTCGCAACGTGACGACGTTGCAGCGCGAGCCACAGGGCGCCGAGCGACACGCTGATCACCAGTAACACCGCGTGCAGCACCCCGGACGTCGCGACCGACACGACCTGTGTCACTGCCGCGGCGAACACCACCGCGACGGCGCGCGGCGTGCCGAACCGCGAACGGCGCGGCCTGATCAGTCCGACCGCCACACCGACCAACACCATGACGACCAGCACGCAATCGAACTCCTGGATCTGAAACGATCTCGCCCAAGACTAAGGGGCGAGGCGGCCGGGAGATCCGCCAGCACCAGCGAGTACCGCGGATGCGTCGGCCGATCCGTAATGTGACCGCATGACCAATCGCACTGTCGAGCACCGGAAGTCCGAGCCATGCTGATCCTCGCCATCATCCCGTTCGGCATGATCGTCGGTGCTGCCGCCCAGTTCGTCCTCGGCACCGGCCGGGGCGTCGACTGGGGCATGGCGCTCGGCGCCGGACTGATCGGCTCGTTCGTCGGTGGGCTGCTCGATCAGCCTGCTCGCCGGCGACGGCCTCGCGATCAGGCCGAGCGGGCTGATCGGCTCGTTCGTCGGTGCCATCCTCGTCACGTTGGCGTGGCGGTGGGCCGGCGGTCGGAACGCAGCAGCCGGTGGGGGCCCCCGCCGCCGCTGACGCTCAGGTCTCGATCGCGGTCGAGCGGAGCCCGACGAACGGCCCGCCGCTCAGGCGACCGAACAGGAAGAAGGGCACCTCGACGACGCCGTCGCCGCGGACGAACGCCTGATGCAACGACCCGAGCGATCGACGCATCACGACCTCGAGTACGGCGAAAACCTGGACGGCCCGCTCGTCGCCGTTCTCCCGCGCGTTGGCGACCGCTCGCTCGAAGAAGATCGACGCCGCGCCGAGATCCACGCGTCGGGTCGCATCGAACCCGACGGCGTCGCGGAAGGCGTTGGCGGTGAGCCGCCGACCGACCGCGAACTCTGCGGCGAACGGCTCGAACGGGACGTCCGATTCGCTCAGCAACGTCTGATCGACCACGAGCGTCGCCAGCGACAGCGCCAGCCGGTGAGCGACGCCGTGCACGAACGCGGCGTCAGGATCGACCACGAGTTGAGCCGGCATGTGCGCTCCTCAGTGCGGCGTGCGGTTTGCCCCGCACGAGAATAGGTCACGGGCGGGCGGTCTGCCGTCGGGCGTCGTCGAGTGTCGCGTCGGATATCGACGCCTACCATTCGCCGACGCACCATGGCCACGGACCACGACGACGTCAACCGAGCGACTGATGCAGCGGTCGGGCTGTTCGGCGCACAGCACCGGGCGCTGACGATCGGGCTGGTGTCGATCGTCACCCTGGTGGCGTTCGAGTCGTTGGCGGTGATCACGATCCTGCCCGACATCGAGGACGAGCTCGACGGGCTTGCCTGGTACGGCTGGGTGACGACGGCCTTCTTCCTCGGCACGCTGATCGGCATCGTCTTCGCCGGCGGCCAAGCCGACCGCCGCGGGGCGGGACGGCCGTACCTCATCGGGTTGATCCTGTTCGCGGTCGGCCTCGTGGTCGCCGGCACGGCACCGTCGATGCCGGTGCTGGTGGTCGGTCGGTTCGTGCAGGGCTTGGGCGCCGGTGTCGTCCCCGCCATCGGGTACGTCGCGATCGGCCGGGTCTACCCGGTCGAGCTACGACCGCGCATGTTCGCCGTGCTGTCGACCGCATGGGTGGTGCCGGGCGTGATCGGACCCGCCCTGTCGGAGCGGATCTCGGCCTGGATCGGGTGGCGGTGGGTGTTCCTCGGCTTGCTCCCGCTCGTCGGTGTCGCCGGCTCGATGATCATCCCCGCGTTGATGCGGTTGGGTCCGCCGGCGCGGACCGCATCGTCCGATGGGGCGGTGGGCGAGGCACCGCTGCCGTGGACCAGGCGACGGATGGTCGAGGCGGTGCGGGTCGCCGTCGGAGCGGCGCTGGTCATCGGCGGCTTCACGACGTCGGCCTGGTTGGTGGTGCCGGCCCTGGTGGCTGGTGTGGCGGTCGGTCTCCCCCCGCTGCGCCGGCTCACGCCGCCCGGCACGCTGGTCGCCAAGGCCGGGCTCCCGGCGGTCGTGATGTCACGCGGCTTGTTGACGTTCGCGTTCTTCGGCACCGACACGTTCGTTCCGCACGCACTGACCGATGGGAAGGGCGCGACGACGTTCGCCGGAGGCATCGCCGTGACCACATCGACACTGGGCTGGACCGCGGCCACGTGGATCCAGGAACGGTTCATCACTCGCACCGGCGAGGCGTTCTTCGTGCGCATCTGCTACATCGCGCTCACCGCCGGGATCGTCGTCGTGGCGCTGACCGCGGGCTTCGACGCGCTTCCGTTCTGGATGATCCACGTCGGATGGACGATCGGCGGATTCGGCATGGGTCTCGGCTATTCCGCCCACTCGCAGTTGACACTGCGCTGTGCGCCGGCGGCGACGTATGGGACCGCGACGGCGTCGTTGCAGCTGTTCGACAACCTCGGCATCGCCCTCGGTGCGGGAGCAGCCGGCGTGATCGTCACGCTCGGCGACGAACTCGGTTGGGATCCGGGTGTGGGCGTCGCAGTCGCGTTGATCGGCCCCGCCGCGCTTGCCCTCGTCGGCCTGTGCATCTCACGCCGGATGCCACACCCGGCCGGAACGACTCCGGCGGGTGCGACTCTCCCGGTCACGCGGTCGAGGATCTGAGCGGGCGGCTGACGATCGGGTCTCAGCGGACGCTCAGTACGGCGCTCCGCTGAAGAGCGCCCGTTCCTCACCCCGGCCGACGAGCACCGGATCGAGCGCCGCCCGGCGCTGGTCGGCGTCGGCGAAACCGCTCGGCAGGACGGCGCTGACGGCCCGCACGAGCTCGGCGACCGAGCCATCGTCGTCGGGCTCGACCGACGCAACGACCTCGTCGATTCGGTCCAGCGCCAGTGCCGACAGCGCTCGTGTCGTGACCGTCCCGCTCGACGCGAGCGCTGCCAAGCCGTCGGCGGCGGCGCCGAGCACCGACGCGCTGAGCAGGCTCTGCAACACATCGCGATTCGCGGAGCGCAGCAGCGCGCGTGCCGTCGTCGTCGGGCTTCGTGCGGCGGACGACGACGGGCGCGCTCGACAGCTCCATGCCCGGCCCGGCGTCGAACGTCGCGGTCAGCGTGTACTCGCCGGACGATGGGAACAGTGGCGCGCTCGTGTCGGTGGAGAGCAGCGGGACGGCGCCCGCCACGCGGCGCCCCGGCTCGAGGTCGACCCAGCGCGGCATCGAGTCGACGGGCCACGGCCACGTACATCGCGCGGTGTACCCAGCCGCGCCCCCGACGGCGATGACGAGATCGCCCTCGATGAGGTTGAGCCGGGCGCTGACCCGGGCGGGCTCGTTCCCTGCCTCGAGCGTCACGACGATCACGAGACACTCGTCGATCGGAACCACGGAGTCGGTGTGAATCGCGAGCTCCACTCCCGACACGACTCCGTTCTCCGGCTCAGCGCGCCTGTGGGCGGGCGAAGTTCTCGGCGATTCGCTCCGCGCCGGCGAGCTCGGCGGCGCCCTCGGCCTTCGCCTTGGCGCTCGCCCGTGCACTCGGCTTGGGCTGGTTCTTGCGGATGAGCGCAACCGTGTCGGCCACCACGGGAGCGTCCTTCTCGGTCGGGCTGGCCACGGTGACGGCCAGCTCGACGGCACGCTCGGCGGTCCGTCCGCGCACGGCCAGATCGAGGAAGCGGGCGGCTTCCTTCGGTGCCGCCTTCCGCGTTTCGTCGGCGCGGTAGTCGGTGAACGACCGGGCGAGCGAGTTCGCCATCACGAGCGCACTCGCCGCGCCAGTGTCGGTGTCCGCGTGCGACTCGGCGAGATCCGTGAGCACGGCGCGGGCCACCTCGTTGTTGGCGAAGTCGCCAAGGGCGAGCGCCCGCCCGACTCCCTTGGTGAGGGTCTTGGCGGAGATGCTCACCTCGTCTTCGGACGCCGGGGTCCGGATGTCGATGGTCACCGGCTCCGAATACACGGTCGTCATGGCATCGGCTTCCAGTTGGGCGACAACGGTGTGGCGTCCGGGCGTGGTGAACGTCACGCCCTGGTTCGTGAAGAACACCTGCACGTGGTTGGCGATCGACTCGCCCGGCTGCAGCAGCACGAGCGGGCGTGGCCCACACCCGATGGCGACGTCGAGCACGTGGTCGATCTCGCCGCTGGGCGTCGTACGAAGGAACACCAGGTCGCCCTCGGCGAGCGTCAGCAGGCTGGTCACCTGGCGCGGCGCGTCTCCCGTGTTCGTGAGCACGACCTCGGCGGTGATGTACTCACCGACGTACGCCTGCTGTGGCAGCGACACGGTGAGCACGAGGCCGTCGGCGTCGTCCGCGGCGCTGAGCCCGGCGACGTCGACCGGTGCGGGCAGCCCGGCAGAGAGGCTGCCGTGACCCCAGCCGAAGTTCTTCCAGCCTGGCCGAACCTGCGGATCCGGGGAGTGGATGAGCGACGTCCGGTCGTGACTGGAGAACACGAACGCGGCGTTGTTGGGGTACGGGTTGGCGGCGGTCGCGAAACTGATGACGTCGCCCGTCTGGTTCATGATCTCGATGCCGATGGCCGGCTGGTGGACGTCGTGCTTCGGGTGGAAGAGGTTGAACGCGTGGCCGGCCTCGTGGACGAGGGTACGCAGGAAGGCGGCCGGCACGTTGTTCAACGGTTGGTTGCGGGCCGCCGCGGCGATCACGGCACTGTTGCCGAGGGTTGCATCGGCGAAACCGGCGGCACCTTCACGGGGCACGGCGTCGTCGTCGAACATGATCCCGAACAGCCCGCCCTGCGACGAGCCGACGAGGAGCCACAACCGCCAGCCCTCGCCAGTCGCCGGCTGGGGTTGGGTTGACAGCAACAGCGCCAGTTCGGCGTTGGTCAGGCTGGCATCGTTCGGGATGTTGATCGCGTCCGTCACCACGTTCACGTCCCACCCGGCGGTGGCGTAGATCGAGCGGAGCGTCGCCACCGCGCCTGACCCGATCGTGGCCGACGCCGGGAAGTTGCGGTTCACCATCGCGTCGACCTCGATGCGGCAGCCCCGATAGAACGTCGACGTCTTGGTCGCCTTGATCGTCGAGACCGACCCACCGATCGTCAGCGTCCCCTGCATCGACTGCGGCCCCAATGGGATCGAGATCAGGTTGCGCTGACACTTCAGAACGAGCGTGCCGCGATCCGTCGACACGAACTCCTGCGTCGCCTTGTTCCACAGGTGGCGGACGATCTGCACGGTGAGCGTCCCATTGGCATAGGTCGCCCCGTTCGAGCGGAAGTACCACGAGTACTGGGACTTCGGGAAGCTCGGGTACGACGGCGGTGGGAGCGGGAACACGACGAGATCGTCGGGCTCGTCGGCCGTCGCGGCGTCGTCGGCGGCGTCCCGCCCGGGCACGACGACCGACGGGATCGACGGGTTCACCGGATCCAGGACGAGCGATTTCTGGGCATACATGTCGCCCGACACCCGCAGCGACGAGGCACCTACCTCGATCCGCATCGGCCCCCGCAGGCGAGGCGAGAACAGGGTCTTGGGCACGACCTGCAGGAGCCACGAGCCATCCAGCGTGCCGATCGGGCACGGCCCCATCAATGGCGAGATGACAGGACCCGCGCGCTCCGGCGCAGGAACGAACTCGCCATCCTCGTCGAACACGAAGACGTCATCGCTCGACGTCCCGGGGCAGGTGCAGTGCTCGCTCATGTGACTCCTCTCGAACGGGCGCACAACGCGCTACCTGAAAGAGACAGATCAATGGCGTGTGATACGTGACGCCCAGCTGGCCACGAATGGAGCGCCCCCGTCCCCATCGCTCGTCAATCGTGTCGCACTCAACCCAAGAATGCCAGCACAAGGCTGATGTCGGTCGACGGCGGTCATCGTGATAATTGCTTGACAGATGACGCCACGCGGCGGCAGCGTGCGCCAGTCCGACACGTAACGGCATCCGGCTGGTGGCCGGGGAGCCCGCCTGGGTGCGCGTCTACCTCTGGAGCGCGATCGGTGCCTGCGGTCTCACGGGGGCTCTCGAACTTCGCGGCGCACGCACGCTTTCTGTGCTGAGGCACGACGGCCACGATCGCGGGCCGTTCTGGCGATCGACGCGATCCGAGTCGTCGCCGAGGGCGTCGAAACAACGGAACAACTCGAGTTTCGGCGAGCTCGGCTGCACGTACGGACAGGGTTGGCTGTGGAGCCGGTCGCTCAGGCCACCGGACGCGCTCGAATGGATGATCGCCCGCGCCTCGACGTGATTCTCATCCGACCACGACGAACCGTCCGAATAGATTCTCGTGGCAGGAGGACGACGCCGATGCGAGTCTGGATCGATCAGGACTGCTGCACAGGTGCCGGACTGTGCGTCGACCACTGCCCCGACTTGTTCATCGTGCTGGAGGACGGCATCGGATATGTCCATGACGGCGGCGCGGTGATCAGCGATCCGGCGCATCCCAGCGTCGAAGTCCCACCGCGTCTGGGGCACGACGCCGTGGACGCCGCCGAGCGCTGTCCCGGCGAGTGCATCTACCTCGAAGCCGATCGACCGAACACCTCGCGCGACGACGGTTCCGACATCGTCGACGCCGAGATCGTGTCCGACGGGTCATGAGCAGTACGGGTTGCGACGCGCCGACACTCGTCGTCAACGGTGGCGGCGTCCCTGTCCGCGCGGTCGTGCTCGTCGAAGGTGTCAGCGACCAGCTCGCGCTCGAAGCGCTCGCTCATCGACGCGGCAGGGATCTCGGCGCCGAGGGAGTCGCCATCGTGCCGATCGGTGGGGCGACGAACATCGGGCGCTACCTGAATATGCTCGGCCCGTCCGGTCACAACTTCCGGCTGGCAGGACTCTGCGATGCCGCCGAGGAGCGCGACTTCCGCCGTCGCTTCGGGCGCGCCGGCTTCGGCTCCGACCTCAGCCGCGCCGAGATGGAGGCGCTGGGATTCTTCGTGTGCGTCGCCGATCTCGAGGACGAGTTGATCCGTTCGCTCGGCGCGGCCCGGGTCGAACAACTCATCGACACACAGGGTGAGATCAGACAGCTCCGCACGTTCCAGAAGCAGCCTGCTCAGCTCGGAAGGCCGCCCGAGGCGCAGCTCCGACGCTTCATGGGCACCCGCGGTGGCCGCAAGATCCAGTACGCACCATTGCTCGTCGACGCACTCGATCTCACGCAGGTGCCGCGGCCACTGGACGCGGTGCTTGCCTACGTCTGACGCACCGAGTACCCGAAGCCGGCGAGCGCGTTGCTCCTCACGGCATCCGCTCGCGGTCCCAGGTGGATGCCGAGACCCCGCGTTCGATCAGGGACCGCTTCTCGACCTTCTCGGTGGGCGTACGAGGGAGCTCGGGGAGCACGTCGACGTAGCGTGGCAGCATGTGGCGGGCCATGCGCTCGCGGCAGAACTCGATCAGCTCAGCGGGATCGACGACGGCGCCGGTCCTCGGCACGACCGCGACCATCACGTCGTCCTCGGTGAGCTCGCTCGGCACTCCGAACGCCGCGGCGTCGATCACGTGCGGATGCAGCTTGACGACCTCCTCCACTTCGAACGCCGAGATGTTCTCCCCCCGACGGCGGATCGATTCGACCCGCCGACCTGCGAAGTAGAAGTAGCCGTCGCCGTCCTGGCGAGCCAGATCGCCGGTGTGGAACCACAGGTCGCGAGTGGCGGCAAGGGTCGCGTCGGGCATCCCGTAGTACCCCTGCGAAGTCAGCGACGGCTCGTTGGGTCGGACCACGATCTCGCCCATGGTCCCGACCGGAACCGGAACGCCGGACTCGTCGAACAGTTGAACGTCGTACGACGCGATCGCCCGCCCGCACGAGCCCGCCCGCCGCGGTTCGTTCACCGGGTGGTAGATCGGGACGCCGACGTCGGTGGAGCCATAGAGCTCGACCAGCTGGAGACCGAAGCGGGCTTCGAACTCACCGGCGAACTCGGGAACCGGGACTCCCCACGCGAGACGGACCGGATTGTCGATGTCGTCGGGGCGCGCCGGCACCTTGTGCAGCATCGTCAGCGTGGCGCCCATGAAATCGAACACCGTCGCACCGAAGGCGCGCACGTCGTCCCAGAAGCCAGACACCGAGAACCGGTCGGCGATCGCCGCCGTCGCTCCCAGCACGAGCGCCGGCATCACCGTCAAGACGGCGGCGTCCAGGTGAAACAACGGAAACGGGCAATACAGCACGTCATCGCTACGAAATCGCAGGTGTTCCACCATCAGCTCGGCCTGCCGGACCGCGTACCGGTGGGAGAGCACACAGCCTTTGGACGGCCCCGTCGTCCCCGATGTGAACATCACCATCGCCGGATCAGAGTTCGTCCGTGACCGGTGAAAGCTCGGTGCCGACGACGGAGGACTCGACCACCGCCAACCGCTCCACCGCGAGTCCCGCGAGCGTGACCGGCTCCGGAGACTCGCCCGTGACGACCACCCGGCGCAGCTGCGCGAGTTGATCGCGGATCGGTTCGATCGAAGCGAGCAACGATTCGTCGACGATCGCGATCTCGGCCTCGCTGATGTTCATCGTGTGGACGAGTGCCGGTCCACGCATCGCGGTGTTGATCAGCGTCGCCACCGCGCCGAGCTTGCAGAGCGCGAACCAGCTCACGACGAACTCCGCCCGGTTCGGCATCAGCACCGGGACCAGATCGCCTCGGCGCACACCGAGCGCAGCCAGACCGCCGGCGAGATCGGTGGACCTTCGATGGACCTCGTCGAACGTGAGATCTCGATCCGGGAACCGCAGAAAGCGCGCGTCCGGCGTGCTCTGCGCCCGCGCGGCGAGCAACCGATCGATGGTCGTCATGGCTGCATCATCCCGGCTCGCTCGGCAGTCGTAGCGTAGAGCATCCGGCCAAACCGACAGCAAGGGCTCGAAACCATGACCGAACGCGGCTACGACACCGTGCTGAGCGAACGCGACGACAGCGGGATCAGGACGATCACACTGAACCGTCCCGACCGGTTGAACGCAATGAACCGCCAGCTCATCGACGACCTGGCCTGCGCCCTCGAGGACGCCAACGCCGACCGCTTGACCTCTGTCATCGTTCTGACCGGCGCCGGCCGGGCGTTCTGTGCCGGAGACGACCGCCGCGACCACGTCCATCCGGAGAGTGAAGCGCAGGCTCGCGACACGGTCGACGCCATCCAGCGCGCCACCGACGCACTTGTCTTCGGCGCCAAACCGGTCGTGGGAGCGATCAACGGCTGGGCCGTCGGTGGCGGCTTCGAATGGGCCATCAACTGTGACTTCCCGATCTGGGCCGAGAGCGCTCGCGCGTTCTTCCCGGAGGTGTCGCTGAACCTGTTCGTCACGGGTGCGGTCACATCCCTCCTGCCCGCTCTCGTCGGCCTCAACACCGCGCGCGAGATGCTGTTCTTCGGTGACCGCTACGACGCGGCGGCGCTGCTCCGGATGGGCGTCGCCTGGCGAGTCGTCCCCGACGACCAATTGCTCACCGAGGCCAACGCCGTGGCCGGCCGGCTGGCGGCCCTGCCACCGCTGGCAGTGCGAGCCATGAAGCGCGTGCTGAACCAGACCGCCTCGACCGATCTCCGCATCGCCCTCGCCCACGAGACGGATGCAACCGTCGACGGCTTCATGGATCCGGAGACGACCCGGCTGCTGCAGGCCTTCTGACGGGAAATCCGGTAACGCACGGCGCGCCTACGATCGACCCACATGAGCGAGCAGCCCCCCGGCGAGGTCGTGCACGACGACGTCTGGCCCGCGCTGCCAGTGGCTGAGTGGCAAGCGACTCGCGACACGTTGCAGCTGTGGACCCAGATCGTCGGGAAGATCCGGATGGTCCGCACCCCCGTGATGTCGCACTGGTGGAACGTGCCGCTGTACGTCACGGCCCGGGGGTTGTCGACGTCGATGATCCCGGCCGGCGGGCGCGGGTTCCAGATCGACTTCGACTTCACGATCCACCGTCTCGAAATCACCACCAGTGACGGTGCGCAGCGCACCATGCCCCTCGAGGCCCGACGGGTCGCCGACTTCTACGCCGAGGTGATGGCGATGCTCGCCGACCTCGGGTTGGCGACGTCGATCTGGACGATGCCGGTCGAGATCCCCGACGCGATCCCGTTCGACGAGGACGTCCTCCACGCGTCGTACGACCGTGACCAGGTGGAGCGGTTCTGGCGGGCATTGATCGAGATGGTCCGGGTGTTCGAGCAGTTCCGCTCCGAGTTCATCGGCAAGGTCAGCCCGGTCCACCTGTTCTGGGGAGCACTCGACCTCGCCGTCACTCGCTTCTCGGGCCGGCGCGCGCCATCGCATCCCGGCGGCGCGCCGAACTGTGGTCCCCACGTCATGCTCGAGGCCTACTCACACGAGGTCAGCAGCGCCGGCTACTGGCCGGGCCCCGACGGTGAGGGTGTCTTCTACTCCTATGCCTACCCCGAGCCCGACGGGTATCGCCACCAACCGGTCGCACCGTCGGCCGCCCGATGGGATGATTCACTCGGCGAGTTCGTGCTGCCGTACGAGATCGTGCGCACCGCGCCCGATCCCGACGGCGTGCTGCTCGACTTCCTCCGCACCACCTATGCCGCCGCCGCCGACACGGCCCGGTGGAACCGTCAGGAGCTCGAGCGATGAGCCGCGAACCATGAACACCTCCGACGTGTCGTGCACCCACCTCGCCACGATCGTCGCCACGATCTCCGGCGTCGAGCCGTCCAGCCCGGGCTGCGAGGACTGCCTGCGCATGGGCGGGCGATGGGTACACCTGCGCATGTGCATGCACTGCGGCCACATCGGCTGCTGCGACAACTCCCCCAATCGTCACGCCACCGCTCACTGGCGCGAGCACGTCGATCATCCGATCATCCGCTCGTACGAGCCCGGCGAGGACTGGTGGTGGTGCTATCCCGACGAGTTGTTCTTCGAGGTCGACGACGCGCCACCCGCGCCGAGTCACCCCTGAACGGCTACGTACTGCGACCCCGCTCGCTCCGCATGATCGACGATCGCGTGCGCCATGCGCCGGAAGATGAGCCAGTGGAACGGCAACATCGTGTACCAGTAGAGGCGGCCGAACAGACCCTTGGGAGCGAAGAACGCCACCTGGTGCAGCCGCAGCGTTTCGGGCTCGTCGCCGGGTTCGATGCGCCACGTCAGCCACGCCTTTCCCGGCACCTTCATCTCGGCCTCGAGCACCAACTGGTGGCCGCGCTCCACTTCGACGACGCGCCAGAAGTCGAGCGATTCTCCCGGCCGCAGCTCCACGGGGTGACGTCGGCCGCGCCGTAGGCCCGGCCCGCCGATCAGCTTGTCGGCGAACCCGCGGAGCGACCACGCCCAGTCCACGACGTAGTAGCCGTGCTCCCCGCCGATGCGGGCGAACGCCTCGTACAGAGCCTCGGGCGTGGCGTCGCTCTCGACCGTCTGATGGTCCTCCAGGATCGATCCACCAGACCAGTCGGGATCGCCTGGGATCGCGTCGGCGGAGGCGAACCCGGCGTCGCTCCAGCGGGTGTCGATCGCCTCCGCCCGGGTGTGTCGCAGTGCGAGCTCGAGCGACGCCCGAAACGTCAGCGGCTGGTGCGGGACGAGGGTGTCGATGTCGTGATTGGTCATCACCACCTCATGGCGCAGCGAGTCGATGAGTGGAACGGCGATGCGGGCCGGCAGCGGTGTGACCAAACCGACCCATCGCGACGACAGCCGCGGGCTGAGCAGAGGAACGGGCACGATGATCCGCCGCGGCAGCCCGGCCACCTCGGCATAGGTCTGCATCATCTCGGCGTAGGTGACCACGTCGGGTCCGCCGATCTCGAGCACGCGATCGACCGCCTCGGGATCGTCGAGCACGGCCGTGAGGTAATGGAGCACGTCGCTGATCGCGATCGGCTGGCACTTCGTGCGCACCCATCGCGGGGTGACCATCGCCGGCAACACCTCGGTGAGATACCGCAGCATCTCGAACGAGATCGATCCCGACCCGATGATCACGGCCGCTCGCAACTCGGTCGTCGCCGTGCGGCCCGAGGCGAGGATCTCTCCGACGCGGTGCCGGCTGGAGAGGTGCTCGGACAGGTCGTCGCCGCTGCCCATGCCGCCCAGGTACACGATCCGGCGCAGCGCGGCGACATCGGCCGCGTCGCGCACGTTGTGGGCAGCGGTCGCCTCGGTCGCCGCGAAGTCGCCGCCCGTCCCGATCGAGTGGACGAGGTAGTACGCCGCGTCGCAGCCCTCGAGAGCCGGGGCGAGGGTCTCGGGTTCGAGCACGTCACCCGTGAACAGGCGCACGCGATCGGACCACTCGTAGCGCTCGGCGCGGCCGGCCGAACGGGTCAACACCCGCACTCGGTGACCGGCGTCGAGCAGCTTCGAGACCAGGCGCCCCCCGACGTACCCCGTGGCCCCGAGCACGAGCACCTCGCGGGAGCGCAGTTCGTTCATGCGGCGATCACCCCGTCGACGATGTGCACGACGCGGTCGCAGTGATGTGTCATCCGGTCGTCGTGGGTGACCACGACGGCGGCGGTGCCGCGGTCCTTCATCTCGCGACGGATCAGCTCCATCACCTGCTCGCCGAGCTTGGTGTCGAGCGCGCTCGTCGGCTCGTCGAACAGCACCAGCTCGGGATCGTTCATCAACGCCCTGCCGATCGCGACCCGTTGGCGCTGACCGCCCGACAACTGGGCGGGGAGGTTCTTCGACCGGTCACCGAGGCCGAGCTCGTCGAGCAGCTGGTCGGCGCGTTCGCGGGCGGCGGCCCCGGTGCGACGGCCGAGCTCGTCGACGACGAGGAGGTTCTCGCGGGCGGTCAGGAACGGCACGAGGTTGACGGACTGGAACACGAAGCCCACCTTGTGCTGGCGGAACTCGGTCAACTGCTTGGCCGAGTAGTCCGAGATGTCCTCACCGCCGACGACGATGGTGCCCTCGGTGGGAGTGAGGAGTCCGCCGGCGATCGAGCACAACGTCGTCTTGCCCGAACCGGACGGACCGACCAGGGCGACGATCTCGCCCGGCTCCACCCGGAGGTCGGCGCGGTCGAGGGCGACGACCTCCTCGTCGGCCATCGGGTACACCTTGCGAACGGCACGCAGCTCGAGCGCTACGTTGCCGTTGCCGGGCTCGGTGGCGGGCCTGGTGTCGGGAGTGTCGGCGTTGGTGGTCATGAGGCGGTTCCGATCGCTGCGGCCGGGTCGACGCGGAGTACCCGGCGGAGGGAGAAGCCGCAGCCGACGATGGCGGCGACGAGGAGGAGGGCGGCGCTGAGGACCACCCGGCGCGGCGAGATGTCGAGTGGGATCGAACCCGCCGGGATGAGCGCGTCGATCCCGAACGCGGCGCCGGCGGCGACGATCGACGCGGCCGTGGTGACGACGACGGCTTGGACGACGAGCCCGGCGAAGAGCGTGCGACTGCGCGCTCCCAATGCCTTGAGCACGCCGTAGAGGGCGAGGCGTTCGACGGTGAGCAACGCGAAGAACAACGCCACCACCACGGCCGCGATCGCGATGGTCACGCCGATGATCTGGTTGAACGTCGAGCGCTGCTGGCGCACGCCCGGGATGGCGTCGATCGCTTCGGTGACCGACAGCGACTCGACGCGACCCCCGACGGCATCGTCGATGTCGTCGGCGAGTCGGTCGGCATCGACGCCGTCGGCGGCTTGCACCACGAGCGCCTGGAACGAGTCGTCGGGCAGGCGGACGTCGGGTCGGTTGGCTGCCATCACCTCTCGCCACGTCCCCGGCTCGGCCCACAGGCTCCCCTGTCCGGAGTAGCTCACGTCGGTGACGAACCCGATCACGGTCACCGGCGACCGGGCCGGGCCCAGCAGGATCTCCATACCGACCTCCACGCCGTCGGCGCGCAGGACGTCGTCGGCGTAGACCTCCCCGGGGGCCGGTGGCTCGGGGATGCCCGACGGCGCCAA
Source organism: Ilumatobacteraceae bacterium (assembly GCA_963776935.1). GTDB lineage: Bacteria > Actinomycetota > Acidimicrobiia > Acidimicrobiales > Ilumatobacteraceae > JALOLG01. The sequence continues at coordinate 135,303 of CAVZOP010000015.1, forward strand.
CTCGTAGCCGAACAGTGCTGTCGCAGCCAGATCACGTGGACCGTTGCCCGGAACCCGCGCCCCGAGTTGCACGATGCCGATGCCGCCCGTGCGCGCTACGCCGGGGACGGCCTCGACCGCGGCGCGTGTGTCGGCGTCGATGCGGCTGCGGGCGAACGTCGAGCGGGCGGTGTCGGAGTACACGATGACGTCGGCCTGCTGGGCGCGTAGGGCGCCCGTCGAGCCACGGATGAGGCCGTCGAGCAGGCCGCCGAGGAACATCACCAACACGGCGACGAGCGTCAGGATGATCGCGGCCGTGACGAATCGGCCCGGTCGACGACGGAGCTCACGCAGCGCGAGCTTCATCGCCCCACCCCTGCCCCGGTGGTCGCCGCGACGGGATCGATGGCCAGCACGCGTCGGGCGGCGAGCAAGGACGAGGCGAGGCCCAGCGCGACCAGCAACGCCGACCATCCCAGCACGACCCCGATGTCGAACCGCAACGACAGCGACGTGGCGTCGAACAGCGTGAGCGGGTAATACAGCGCAGTACCCAGCACCAGGCCGAGCCCGACGATGACGAGCACCTGGACGAGCAACGCGTTCACGAGGCGGCGGGACGGGGCGCCGATCGCCCGGAGCAACGTCAACGAGCCGGCCTTCTGGATCGTGATGATGAGGAAGAACAACCCCGTCACCAACGGCACGACGAGTCCGTAGAGCAAGAAGATGATCTGGAACGACTGGCGCACCTGGGCGACACCCGGCGACCGATCGGCGGCCTGTTGGCGCGTCAGCGCGTCGAGGTCTTCGCTGCCGGCGTTGATGGCGCTGGCCAACTCGTCCGGGGTGGTGCCGTCGGCCGGCACGACCGCGAGCGCGTTCGGGAGCGGGTCGCCACCACCGGGATTGCGGGCGGCGACGGCGGCGAGGTACGTGTCGTAGGCGACGAACAACGTGGGCGTGACGCTGAGCTGGGCATCGGGCGCCAACCCGACCACCGTCAGCTCGAGCCCGCCTGGTTCGACGACGATCGTGTCGCCGACGTCGAAGCCGTCGTCGGCGTCGGCCTCGCTGGCGACCGCCTCGCCCGGCTGCTCGGGGAGGCGGCCCGCGGTCAGGAAGCGCGGCGAGCCGACGCCCTCGCGTTCGTAGCCGATGATCGTTGCATCGGCCGGCTCGCCGGCGGCGATGACCGTGAACGTTCCCTGACCGATGTAGCCGATGTCGGCGATGTCGGGTGTGGCCCGCACGACCTGTTCGAGGTCGGGCGTGATCACGCTGCCTTGCAGGACCCGCTGTCCGTCGACGGAGTACACGAGCACCGGCGCCGACTGGTTCCGGATGGCGCCGACGAACGACGTGACGAGGCCGCTCTGCAGCGCCTGCTGGAACAGGATCAGGAACACGAGCAGCCCGATGGCCGCGATCAGCAGGCCGAAACGCACCCAGGCGCGTCGCATCTCCTTCAGCGCGAGGAACACGGGCCGGTCCCGACGAGGTCGCGCTGGGAACGCACGCGGTGGTAGCGATCGAGAGAGTCGGACCGCTCGACGGCGTGGTCGACGATCGGAGCGGGGTACCCCGCCGGAACGCCGTGCGGTCGCAGCCACGGGTCGTGGATCTCGGTGCTGGGCAACTCCGCCAGCTCCGGCACCCAGCGGCGGATGTAGTCGCCGTCAGGATCGAACTTCCGGCTCTGGCCGACCGGGTTGAAGATCCGGAAGTACGGCGCCGGGTCCGTCCCCGTCCCCGCCGTCCACTGCCAGCCGTGCTGGTTGCTCGCCAGGTCGCCGTCGATCAGATGGTCCATGAAGTGCCGTGCCCCGCGGGTCCAGTCGATGTGCAGGTCCTTCACGAGGAACGACGCGGTGATCATCCGCACCCGGTTGTGCATCCAGCCTTGCTCCAGGAGCTGGCGCATCCCCGCATCGACGAGTGGATACCCGGTCCGACCGGCCGCCCACACATCGAATCGGGCGTCGGCGTCGGCACCGCGGTCGTAGTCCATGCGGGCCATGTGCGGCTGGAAGGAGACCCGCGCGGTCGAGGGTGCGTGGTCGAGCACGGTGGCGTAGAACTCCCGCCAGGCCAGTTGGCGGCGGAAGCCCTCGTCGTCCGGTCCGAGATCGTCGAGCAGCGTGCGTGGGTGGATCGCGCCGAGCTTGAGGAATGGCGACATGCGTGACGTGCCATCGGGGCCCGGGTGGTCGCGCCGGTCGGTGTAATGGGCGAGACCATCGTCGCGGAACCGTGCCCAGGCTCGGTGAGCGGCGGTCTCGCCGGCCTCCGGCAACGTGGCCGCGATCGGTGGGTCATCGGGGATCGCCACGCCGGCGATCGTCTGCCACTCCACGGCTCTGGGATCGAACCAGCGAGGGGCGTCCCAGCCGTTGCGAACCCACGACCGGTAGAACGCGGCGAACACCTGGTACGCATCACCGGTCGGCTTGCGGATCCGGTCGGGGGCGACGGCGTAGGGCGATCCCGTCACGACCAGTGGCACGTCGCCGAGGGCGGCGGCGACGCGTCCGTCGCGCCGAGCGCCGTACGGGGCGAAGTCGGCGGAGATGTGGACTGCCGCCGCACCGGTCTCGACGACCACCGCCGGGACGACCTGTTCGGGGCGACCGGACCGGAGCGCGAGCGCGGCGCCAAACGTCTCGAGCTGGTGATCCAGCGCGCGCAGTGTGCGGAGGAGGTAGGCGAGCCGGGGACGGCCGGCGGTCCGGAGCAAGACATCGTCGAGCACGAACAGCGGGATGACCGGCCCCTGCCGAGCGGCCGCGACGAGCGCGGGATGGTCGTCGAGACGGAGGTCGCGGCGGAACCACAGGACGGTCGGTGACACGCTCACCAGCCCTGCCCCTGGTGCTGGGCGGCGGTGACCGGATCGCCGGAGAGCAGCCGGGCCCCGATCCCGTCGGCCATATGCTGGGTCGCGCCCGCTCCGGCCAGGGCGAGCGGTGCGACGGCGGCGAGGAGGGCGAGTTCGTCGAGGATCGCGGTGAAGCAGTCCGGGGTGGTGGCAGCGACGACGACCAGCTCCGGTCGTGAACGTCCGGCCGCGCGGACCAGCTCGTCGACCGGCGTGCTCGCCCCGAAGTACTCCACCCGCCACCCGCCTCGGTTGAGCACGACCCCGAAGATCAACAACGGCAGGTCGTGCAACTCGTCGGGCGGGCAGGCGACGATCGCCCGCGGGCCGTTGCCCTCTCCCCACCCGCGTGCGAGCCCCGCCAGGCGGCCCCTGATCACGTTGCTGGCGAAGTGCTCCTGGGCGATGGTGATCTCCCCTCGGTCCCAGCGCTCGCCGAGCTCACGTAGGTACGGAACCACGACGTCGCGCAGGGCAGTGGCCAGTGTGAAGTCCGACAGCAGGCGGTCGAGCACCGCCTGCGCAGCGCCTTCGTCGAATTCGTCGAACGCACGCTGCAGTGAGCGTGCGAGCTCGTGCAGGTCGGAGCGGCCCGATCCGTCGGACCCGAGCGTGACGCTCCTCGGCGCAGCGAGCGTCTGTGCTTCGCTGATGGCAGCACGGGCCGCCTCCGCCGCCGACAGCCCCTGGGCGAGGTGGAACTGCATGCGGCGGATCCGGCGCTCGTCGCGGTCGGAGTAGAGCCGGAAGCCTCCGGGTGACCGCTCGGGCGTCAGCAATCCGTAGCGGGACTCCCACGCACGCAGCACGTGATCGCTGACGCCGACGCGACGGCTCAGCTCGCCGATCCTCACTGCACTCGGCTGGACGTCAGGTTCCACGGACAACACTCTACAAAACTTCGACAGAAGTTGTTCGCTTTCGCCGAATCTGGGGATATTGTCGGCAACAAGTCTCTACAGACCTTCGACAGACCTTGCGCGCTGAGTGCGAGAGAGGAGCACCACATGCGATCGGCACTGTTCCCCCGGGCACTGGGGGCCCTCACCGCCGCCTACGGCGCGTACACGTTGGCGCGACCACACTCCCTCGCCCGGCTCGCCGGGCTGTTGACGCCCGATCGACCGGCATCGCCCGCCACGAGAAACCTCGGCTGGGCGATCGGAGCGCGTGATCTCGTGTCGGGAACGGCGATGATGCTGGCTCCGGCAGGTCCGGCCCTGCGCGCCGCGCTCGCCGTGCGGGTGGCCTTCGACGCGGGCGACGCCATCGGCTTCGGCATCGCCGTGCCACCGTCGTCGCGGGCGAAGGTGATCGCAGTGGCAGCGGGCTGGGGCGCGATCTGCGCGTCCGCCTTCCCGAGGACCGGGCGGCGATCATGAGCGTGCACGACTTCGGCGACCGTCGCTCGATCGCGGTCGTCGGCGCCGGCGTCGCCGGCCTGACCGCCGCCTACGTACTGGCGCAGCGGCACGAAGTAACCCTCTACGAAGCCGACGGTCGTCTCGGCGGCCACGCCCACACCCACGACGTCACCGATCCCGCCGGCAACGTGCTCGCGGTCGACACCGGTTTCATCGTCCACAACGACCGTACCTATCCGCACCTGCGCCGGCTGTTCGCCGAACTGGGGGTTCAGACGCGCCCGACCGAGATGAGCATGAGCATCCACGACGAGCGCAGCGGCGTCGAGTTCGCCGGCGGGCGCGGCGCCAAGGGTGTGTTCGCCCAGCCCCGCCGTGCACTCGATCCCCGCTTCCTCTCGGTGCTGGTCCAGGTCAAGCGGTTCCAGATGCGGGCCAACGCCTTCTTGCGCCGGACCGACGACCGTGACCAGACCACGTACGGCGAGTTCCTCCGCACGCACCGCTTCTCCGACGCGTTCGTTCGGCTGTACGCGGTGCCGCTCGTGTCATGCGTATGGTCGATGGGCACCGGTGCCGCGTTGGAATACCCGGCCCGATACCTGTTCCGATTCCTCGACCACCACGGTCTGCTCGAGTTGTACGGCTCGCCGCAGTGGTACACGGTGGTCGGCGGTTCGCGGGCCTACGTCGAGGCGATCGGCGACCGACTGCCCCATGTGCGCCAGGGCCAGGCAGTGGCGAACGTGCTGCGTCACGACACCGGGGTCTCGGTGCAGAACTCCTCGGGCACATGGAGCGACTACGACGGGGTCGTCATCGCCACCCACGCCGACCAGGCGCTGGACATGCTGGCGGATGCCAGCCGCGAGGAGAAAGAGGTCCTCGGAGCGTTCCGTTACTCCCGCAGCGAGACCATCTTGCACACCGATGAGCGGTTGCTCCCCACCGCACCGCAGGCACGGGCGTCGTGGAACTACCTCACGCCGTCCGCCACCGCCGGCGATCACGCCCCGGTCGTCACCTACTGGATGAACCGCCTCCAAGGCCTCGACAGCTCCGAGCACTACCTGGTGACGCTCAACGCCCGCGACCGGATCGACCCCACCAAGGTGATCGCAGTGATGAACTACGAGCACCCGATCTACGACCTCCCGGCGATCGAGGCGCAGGCCCGCCTGGCCTCGCTGGCGACACCTCGCACCGCGTTCGCGGGCGCTTACCACGGCTGGGGGTTCCACGAGGACGGCTGCCGCTCGGGCGTCGAGGCCGCCCGCACTCTCGGGGTGGCCTGGTGACCGCGCCCCTCCACGCGACTCACGACCTGCCGGTGCTGCCGGTGCTGCCGGCGATCGTCGACGGCGTCGTCGCCCATCGCCGGCGAGGCCCGGTCGGCCACCAGTTCCGCCACCGCGTCTACCAGTGGCTCGTCGACCTCGACGCGCTCCCCCGCCCGCCGTGGTACCTGCGCCCGGTCGCCCGGTTCGACGCCCGCGACCACCTCGGAGGCACGGGCCCCCAGGCGTCGCGCCACATCAAGGCGAACGTCGAACGGTTCCTGGCCCAGCGCGGCGTGGGTCTCGGCCCAGGCGCGCGGGTCGTCATGCTCGCCAACGCCCGAGTGTTCGGGCACGTGTTCGACCCGCTCAGCGTGTTCTGGTGCTTCGCCGGTGACGGCACATTGCGGTGCGTCGTCGCCGAGGTGCACAACACCTACGGCGAGCGGCACGCCTACCTGCTGACGCCCGGCCCGGACGGTGACGCGAGCACCGACAAGCAGTTCTACGTGTCGCCGTTCAACGACGTGTCGGGCTACTACGCGATGCGGTTTACACTCACCCCGCAACACGTCGACGTGACGATCGCCCTGCACCGGGGCGGGCAACCCGTGTTCGACGCCAGCTTCACGGGCACACCCACGCCTGCGACGACGACGGCGATCGCGCGGTTCGCGCTCGAACGGCCGGCGATGCCCCAGCGAGTCACGGCGTTGATCCGCCTCCACGGCCTCCGGCTGTGGTGGCGCGGCCTGCCGATCGTCACCCGCCCATCCCACGTGAGACAGGAAGGAGTCTGAGATGACCGACGAGCATCGCCTCGCCGGACGCACGATCTGGATCGTTGGGGCATCGAGCGGCATCGGCGCCGCGCTCGCCACCGAGCTCGTAGGACGAGGCGCCAGAGTGGCGATCTCTGCCCGCCGGGAGAGCGCGCTGACCGCCGTCGCCGATGGCGAGATGGCCGTCGTCACGGTCGACGTCACCGACCGTGCGGCCCTCGCCGTCGCAGCGGACCGTGTTCGCGACGAACTCGGCGAGATCGACATGGTGGTCTACAACGCCGGCTTCTGGGAGCAGATGGACGTGACCGCGTGGGACTGCGACCTGTTCGCCCGCCACGTCGAGATCAACCTGCTGGGCCTCAACAACTGCCTCGGCGCCGTGTTGCCACACATGATCAAGGCCGGAAGCGGCCACCTCGTCAGCGTGGCGTCGGTTGCCGGATACCGCGGCATCGCCGGCGCCGAGGCCTACGGGGCCACCAAGGCGGCGCAGATCAACATGCTGGAGGCGCTGCGGACGTCGGCGGCGCCACACGGTATCGCCGTCACGACGGTGTGCCCCGGTTTCGTCCGTACGGACCTCACCGCCAAGAACGCGTTCCCGATGCCGTTCATGATCGACGCCGACGTCGCGGCCCGATCGATCTGCAACGGCCTCGAACGCGGCCAGATGGAGATCGTGTTCCCGCTGCCGATGGCCGTCGCGATGAAGGTCGCCCGCCTGCTCCCGGTCCGGGTGTGGGCCGCCGCGATGCGCCGGGTGACGAGATGACCACCGGCGCCGCGAGCGTCGACGCCGAGCGGCGTTGGCCGGGGCTGGCGGATCCTCCCCTGGCGCCACTGCGGAGCGCCATCGCCCGTGCGATCATCCGCCAGGCCGTCGCCGAATTGCCGCTGCGCGTCGAGTTCCCCGACGGGAGGTCGATCGGGGCCGGTGGCGACTCCGACCCGGGCATGGTGGTCAACCGGCCGGACGCGTTCTTCGGCCGTCTCGCCGTCGACGCCAAGATCGGCTTCGGTGAGGCCTACATGGTCGGCGACTGGGACACCGGCCCCGGCACCGACCTCGCCGATCTGCTCACTCCGCTCGCCGGCAACGTGGCGACGCTGGTGCCCCGGCCGTTGCAGCGGTTCCGGCGGTTCGTCGAGCGTCGCCAACCGGCTGACGAGGAGGGCACGCCGTCACAGGCGCGCCGGAACATCCACCGCCACTACGACCTGTCCAACGACCTGTTCGCCTCGTTCCTCGACGAGACGCTCAGCTACTCGTCGGCGATGTTCGCAGACGGCGACGATCTCGCCACCGCCCAACGTCGCAAGATCGACGCCATCTTGGACCTCGCGTCGGTGGGCCCGGGTTGCGAGATGCTCGAGATCGGCACCGGATGGGGGGAGCTCGCCATCCGGGCGGCGCAACGCGGCGCCCACGTCACCACGGTCACGTTGTCGACCGAGCAGCGCGACCTCGCGCTCCGGCGCGTGTCCGCTGCGGGCGCATCCGGCCGGGTCCGCATCCTCGTCGCCGATTACCGTGAGGTGGCCGGCCAGTACGACGCGATCGTCAGCGTCGAGATGGTCGAGGCGGTCGGCCGTCGCTTCTGGCGCGACTATTTCTCGACGCTCGACCGGCTGCTCCGACCCGGTGGCCGGATCGGCCTGCAATCGATCACCATCTCGCACGACCGGCTGCTCGCCACCCAGGACTCGTACACCTGGATCCACAAGTACATCTTCCCCGGCGGCATCGTCCCCTCGATCGAGGCCATCGACACCACGCTGCGGGACCACACGTCGTTGGCGATCGCCGAGCGCCGCGATTTCGGTCCTGACTACGCGACGACGTTGAAGTGTTGGCGTGACACGTTCCTCGCCAACTGGCCGACGATCGAGGGCGACCGGTTCGACGGCGTCTTCAAGCGGATGTGGGAGTTCTACCTCGCCTACTGCGAAGCCGGGTTTCGCGCCCGCTACCTCGGCGTCAGCCAGTTCGCCCTCGTCAGATCGTGAGGCAGGTCGTGAGTCAGATCGTGACCCCGCTGTCAGAACGTGAGCTGGCCGCGCAGAACGCTGTCGCCGGAGTGGGTCGGAACGCCGTCGATCGGTTCCACCGACACGTCGACGATGGGGAACGCTGCCGGGTCGAGTCCCGGGGGCAGCTCGTAGATGCCGTCGTTGCGCAGCGGTCCGAGTGAGACGAGTTGGGTCACGTCGGTGTCGATCACCCACACCTCCAAGAAGCCGTCACCTGCGTCGAGGCCGCTCGTGGACAGCTGGAGCTGCAGCAAACCGTCGCGGTCGACGAGCTCAGCCCGCCCCTCGCCGGTGTCACCCAGGGGCTCGAGCGCAGCGGTGGCGATGACGGTGGAGTCGTCGGAGGAACGGCTTGCCGCGACGACGCCAACCGTGATCACGGCCACGATCGCGGCGGCCGCCGCAACCCCCCAGATCCGCCGATCGCGGTGACGTTCGGCGCGGCCCTGCCCAGCACTCGACCGTCGCGCGTCGTCGAGCGAACGCACATTTTCGGACTCGCTTGAATCGTCCGCAGCGGGCTCGTCACCGGGCTCGGTCGTGACGTCCGCGGCGGCGGCGATGCGGTCCCACAGATCGGACGGCGGGGTCTCCCACGCGACTGTCACGGGATCGACCCGGCGAGCCAGCCCTCTCAGTTCGGCGAGCTCGGCGTCGCCTTCGGTCGCGTCGGGGTCTTGCGTCACATCAGGCATTCTCTCCACCTCCTTCCAGATGGGAGCGAAGCCGGTGCAGACCACGGCGGAGGTCGCTCTTCACGGTACCGAGCGGAAGTCCCGTCGTCTCTGCGATCTCGGTCTGCGTCAGATCCGAGTAGAACGCCAGCTCGACAACGCGGCGGGCCCGCGGCGAGAGCGCCTCGAGGGCGTGCGCGATCAGCAACCGATCAGCCAGCTGGTCGTCGTACGCGTCCGCTTCGGTCACGTCGTCGCCGGCAAGGTCGTCGCGGGGCGCCGGGACCCGCGGCGCGGCCCGGTACGCATCGAGGACCTTGAAGCGGGCAATACCCATCAACCACCCAGCGAGGCTGCCGCGCGCCGGGTCGTAGCCATCCCGGGACCGCCACGCGCTCGAGAAAGGTCTCCTGTGTGCAGTCGGCAGCCGCCCCGCGGTCGACGAGCGCCCGCGAGCAGAACGTGAAGATCAGCGTGCCGAACTGCTCGTACGCGAGCCGCAGCGCCACTTCGTCGCCCGCGACCCATCGCCCGGCGACCGCGTCGTCGGCCGCTTCCCGGCTCGCAGGCTCAGCGCGCACCGCGTCACGGTATCGGACGTTCGAACCGCGTCGAGGTTGGCGACTGCGGGCGGGGTCGGGGCTGGCGAGGAGGGCATGCATCAGAGATGTCGCGGTGTCGGTGATCGGTCACCCACCCCTTCGTGCTGGACGTCCTCGGCGGATGCGGGAGCACGACGGACGAATCCTGCGGAAGTGCATCCGCATGGCATCCGCTTCCCGAAGGGGTTCTCGAAATCCTGTCCCCCTTCCCAAGGAGCTCCCCAATGAACACCCGATTCGTTCGACTCGCTGCTGGCCTCGCCGCCGTCAGCTTGCTCGCCGCCGCGTGCGGCGACGACAGCGACGACTCCAACACGGACGCGACCGCGGCGCCCGTCGAGGCCACCACCGCGATGACCGAGGCGCCGGCGACGACAGAGGCCGAGATGACTTCCGACACGATGGGGGAGGCCGACATCGTCGACACCGCCATCGCGGCCGGCGACTTCACCACCCTCGTCGCCGCCGTCCAAGCAGCCGGCCTCGAAGAGACACTGCGTGGCGAAGGCCCGTTCACAGTGTTCGCCCCAACCGACGACGCCTTCGCAGCACTTCCCGCCGGCACCGTCGAGACGCTGCTCGAAGACCCCACCGGCGACCTCGCCGCGATCCTCACCTACCACGTCGTCGCCGGTGAAGTACTCGCCGCCGACGTCGTCGGACTCGACGGCCAAGAGGTCGCCACCGTCAACGGCGCCACCTTCACCGTCAACGTCGCCGACGACGGGTCCGTGTCGCTGACCGACGCCGCCGGCAACGACGTCGCCGTCGTCGCCACCGACATCCAGACCAGCAACGGCGTCATCCACGTCATCGACGCCGTCCTCATGCCGACCGCAGGCGAGGCGGAGATGAGCGCTCCGGCCACGACCGAGGCGGAGATGACCGGGGAGGCCGACATCGTCGACACCGCCATCGCGGCCGGCGACTTCACCACCCTCGTCGCCGCCGTCCAAGCAGCCGGCCTCGAAGAGACACTGCGTGGCGAAGGCCCGTTCACAGTGTTCGCCCCAACCGACGACGCCTTCGCAGCACTTCCCGCCGGCACCGTCGAGACGCTGCTCGAAGACCCCACCGGCGACCTCGCCGCGATCCTCACCTACCACGTCGTCGCCGGTGAAGTACTCGCCGCCGACGTCGTCGGACTCGACGGCCAAGAGGTCGCCACCGTCAACGGCGCCACCTTCACCGTCAACGTCGCCGACGACGGGTCCGTGTCGTTGACCGACGCCGCCGGCAACGACGTCGCCGTCGTCGCCACCGACATCCAGACCAGCAACGGCGTCATCCACGTCATCGACGCCGTCCTCATGCCCAGCTGATTCCCGTCAACCGCGCTCCCGTTGGGAGGTTCCAGATGCGGAACCTCCCATCGGGCGCGCTCACGCTGTTGGACCCGCCGTAACTGGTGTAGCTTTGGTTACCAGTGACAGCCTTTGACCGTCATCGGGGTCAGTCTGTGGAGCTCGACCGCTACATCGATGCCGGGGCGCTGGCCGCGGTCGGCTTGGTCAACGGTCTCACGCCCGGGTCCGCCCATGGGCGCGCCTTCGTTCCGTCCGACCCGGCGGCTGCAGTTCGGGATGTGCTTGCCGTCGATCCGCCGTCCCTCGCGATGCTCGATGCCACCGACGTGCCCGGCTTCATCGAGCTGGCGGGCGACCTACGCAGCGTCTTCGAGAGACTCGACCAACGCGACCTCGCGTCCTCGGCCACCGTGCTCAACGCACTGCTCGCGGCCAACCCGGCGAGCCCGCACCTTGCCATGGACGGCGATCGATGGCGCCTCCACCATCATCCTGTCGACGCCGCCCTCATCCCGATGTGGACGTCGATCTGCGCCGAAGGGCTCGCCCGGATGATCGGCGCCGACTGCGCCCACCGGCTCGGGATCTGCAGCGCAATCGGCTGCGATCGGGTGTTCGTGGACGGTTCCAAGAACGCCAGCCGCCGGTACTGCTCCACCAGCTGTCAGAACCGGACGAAGACCGCGGCCTTCCGGCGTCGACAGACGACATCTCCGGAGGCGTGACGTCACCATCGACGACGTGGCCAACTGATCCACCCGCACCACGGCCCGAGCCGGCCCGCGTGCGGTCCGGGGCAGTACCGACGCGCCGGTCGGATGCCGCGGTTGCATCCCACCTCCGACTGCCCTGCAGATCGACGCTGAACCACACTGACGTCCCCTCACCCGGCGATGCGCTGAACCCCCAGTCGTCGGAGAACTCCGAGACGATGCGCAGCCCACGCCCGTATGGCTCCGACGGTGACGGTGACCGCAGCTCAGGTGCTCCTGGCCCGCCATCGGCGACGACGACGCTGAGGCGGGTGTCCTCGATCTCAACGGTGACCGAGAAGTCAGCGTCGGAATGGCGGACGCAGTTCGTCGCCAACTCCGACACCATCACGGTGACCGCTTCGGCGAGGTCCGGCGCGAGATCGGGAAGTTGATCGTTGACGAAGCGACGCGCCTGACGCACCGACGTCGAGTGATTGGGGAATCGACGCGTGCTCATCACTCGTCGATCCGGAACAACTCGCCGAGGCCGGTCGCCTCGATGACACGCCGCACGACGTTCGACGATGGGTGGATCCGGACCGAGTCAGCCGTCTTGACGGCCTCGAGGAGCACCGCCAGACCTGAACTGTTGATGAAGTCGACCGCGGCCAGGTCGAAGACGAGGTCGGCCGGGCGGCGCTCGACGGCGACCGCGATCGCCTGCCGGATGGTGTCGGCCGTGGCGATGTCGATCTCGCCGACGACACGGATGACAGCGGTGCCGTCGTCGTCGAACGTCACCTCGGCCGTCACGTCGACGGATGCCGCCTCGTCGTCTAGTGCTGCCATCGGACCCCCAGTATCGCCGTGTCGTCGTCGGAGTCGTGTATCTGGGCGTTGACGATGCGAGTCAGCAGCTCGTCGAGTGATCCGTCGCGTGCGCGCCACAGCCGCGATGCCCAAGACCACGGTCAACAGCAACCCGATCGCAACGACGGCGATCGTCGTCAGGTGGACGAACCGGCGTCGTTGACCGTCGACGTCGGAGGGTTCGGATTCCGGGTCTGCCGGCGGCGCCGCGTCAGGCTCGGCCGGGGAGGCAAACGTGAGCGGTGCATCAGCCACGGCAGGGCGGCTACGCAGGCTCCGGACGGGCACGGCGGCGACACCAACCGCCGACGAGTCGCACGACTTCTTTGTCGCAGTGACGTGACGCAACCTTGTCGAACGCTGACGATCTGAGCAGTCAAGCGCTCGACGAAGCGAGGCCAGGAGCGTCGAGCACCGGGTGATCCCGGCACCATTTGACCACCACGGCTGCGCCGTCGTCGGCCACGTGGGCGACGCGTCCGTACGTGCTCCTGTCCAGGTCGTCGCGCTCGAGCAGCGCCTTGCGCAGGTGCAGGATCGACGTCGCCTGGTAGTCCCAACCGGCCAGCCAACCGTCGAGCGCGCCATCGTCGAGGGCGGCGACGATCACCTCGTACGCGTATCGACAGAGGTCGCCCGCCTCGCGCGTGGAACTCGAGGCTCTCCCCCGCCAACTTGGCGAGCGCGAGGACGGCTGCCTCACGACGCCGAGACGGCTGGATCGCGTCCGGAACGCCGAGTGCGAGCTGGACGATCCGCTCAGCGTCCATGGGGCGCCAGGCGTCGCGCGTGCGCACGCCGTTGGTCGGGCGCCGCACGGGCGGTCGGCCGCGGCCCCAGTTCCGCGGCCACACCACCCTGCAGCGCCCCCGGGTCGTGGCTGATCATCGACGACCGCCGTCGTCGATCGTGCGACAACGCGTAGGGGCTGTCGCACGGAACGACGACCTCGCTGCTCGCGTCGCTCAGCCGCAACCGCGCGGCGCCGTCCTGTCGACTTTCGAGGATTCGGCACACGACATCCTCCAAATTCAACGGAGCCCCAGGCGGGTCCGGAGGGCGGCGCGTTGTTCACCGTACCTGCGCCCACGCCGAAACGTGTTGTCGGTATGTCAACTCGCGTACGCACCGAGCCGAGTTTCCGCCACCCACTGTGGCCGCTACGGCGTGACTTCCATTCGCGTGAGTCGCCGTCCATTCATCCTGGGGTCCTCATCGACCGATACACAGGCGTGCCCCTGTCCCAGCGCGTCGATCCTTCCGCGCCCACGCGTCCGGGACCACGAGGAGTGGCATCGCGGCGGAGCGTCGCCGGTGCCGTGGTCGTGGTGGCGCTGTGCGTCCTCTACCTGAAATGGCCAGACGGCGCGCTCGGACATGTCACCTACCTGACCGTCACCATCGGAGCGAGCGCGGTTGCCTGGATCAGCGTGCGCCGGTTCGGCGGATCGAGCCGGGTGTGGCTGGCCGTGGGGATCAGCGCATCCGCGCTCGGCGACGGCATTTACGAGGTCTACGTATTCAGGGGTGTCGAGCCGGACGTGTCGTTCGCCGACGTCGCCTGGATCGCGTCGTATGTCGGAGTCGGCGTCGGCATGCTCCAAGTGCTGCGCGGGGCACACCGCCGCACCCGTCGCGACCTCGACGGTCTGATCGACATGGCGGTCATCGCCCTGATCGCAGTGCTCATCCTGTGGCAGTTCTGGATCGAACCCAGCATGAGCGACACGTCGGTGCCGTTGTTCGTTCGGAGCGTGTGGGCGTCGTACCCGATCCTCGATGCGCATGGGACGATGCAGACATGAACGACGAGCAGCCAGTCACGCTGGCGGATGCATACACGTTGGCGACACCGCAGGACAGCCGCCAGCTGTATGCACGGTGGGCGGCGACCTACGAGTCGGACTTCGTCGCCCTCAATCAGTACGTGATTCCCGACCGAGTCGCGGAGGTGTTCGCCGACTCGGTCCGACGGTCGGAGGTTCGTATCGATGGACCCGTGCTCGACGTCGGTTGCGGGACCGGCCTGGTGGCCGTGGCGCTGGTGCGTGACGCAGCCGGGGACGGGGTCGACTGGGTGATCGACGGCGTCGACATCTCGCCCGAGATGCTGGCGGTGTCGGCAGCCAAGATCCGGCCCGACGGTCGACTGCTGTACCGCCACCTGCTCGAAGCCGATCTGACGGCACCGGTCGACGTTGCCGACGGCAGCTACGCGGGGGTGCTCAGCGCCGGGACGTTCACGCACGGCCACCTCGGACCAGCGGCGTTGAGCACGTTGATCCGGTTCGGCCAGCCGGGAGCCGTGTTTGCGATCGGAATCAATGCCGAGCACTTCACGACCATGGCGTTCGCCGGCCACCTCGCCGCCGAGGTGGCCGCTGGAACGATCCGCGATCTCGAGCCCAGGATCGTCGAGATGTACCTTCCGGAGAGCGAGCACCACGGAGCGACGGCCGTCGTCGCCGTGTTCCGCCGGGCAGGCTGAAAGAAGTCGCGCGCCGAACGATGACGCGCCAGGTGGATACCTGCGTGTCGGTCGCAATGCGGGAGGTACGCAAAGCGGACGACGCGATCGGTTGACGGTTGTAGCTTGCCGCGCACCGATCGTGGGAGGGGAGATCGCAATGTCCGACGCGGAACTGCTGGAGCCATTCGCTGTCAAGTCGTATCGATACCTGCGGCTGTCGATCGTCGTCGTGGTGCTGTCGCTCATGGCGTCGGTGCTGATCGAGCGGTCCAATGTCAGTTGCTGGCAGGAGTCGATCAGCGCCTACTTCTACACACCCGTCCAGGCCGTGTTCGTGAGCGCCCTCGTCGTGATCGGTGTCAGCTTGATCGCCATCAAGGGCAGCACCGACGTGGAGGACGTGCTCCTCAACCTCGCCGGCGTGCTGGCTCCGATCGTCGCCTTCGTCCCCACCTCGCCACCGTCTCGGTCGTGCTCGTCGATCGAGGTTGTCGTCAGTGACGCCAAGCCCTACATCGACAACAACGTCCTCGCCCTCGCGATCGGCGGAGCGGCGGCGATCCTCGTCACCTTCGTGGTCGCCAAGGTGATGCGCAAGCCCACGAGCCCGGCCTTCGACAAGCCATCGTGGATCGGACTGGCGATCGGGGTGGCGATCCTCGTCGTGGGACTCATCTGGTATTTCGCCTTCCGTGACAGCTTCCTCGACCGCGCCCACGGCGGGGCGGCCGTCGCCATGTTCTTCGTCGTCGGGGTCGTCATCGCGCTCAACGCACGACACCGCAGGCGCAGCGGAAAGTCATGGTGGCTGTACGCGCTCATCGCCACCGCGATGGCCCTCTCGGTCGTCGCCGTCGTCATCGGCAAGTGGATCGACGACGACTGGCGCCATCAGATCCTGTGGCTCGAGATCCTCGAGCTCACGGCCTTCGCCATCTACTGGGTGGCGCAGACGTTCGAGCACTGGGAGGGCGGCGTACCCACGGGGGCCGACCGGCAGGTTCCAGCGGCGTGACGCCGGGCCACCGACGCTTCAGGGCGTCCAGCCGAGCCATTCGATGATGTGCGTCGCGACGTTCTGGATCGGACCCTCGTTGGCGATCGAGAGGTCCTCGATGCCGACCCCGATCGAGTCGTTCAGCCACTGCGCTGCCACTTGCAGGTCGTCGCGTCGCCCGGTCGTCGGGTCCGACTTCAGTCGCCGCGCGATCTCGTCCAGTGGCACCTCGAGCCGGACGACCCGAAGGGGCAGCTCCGTCGCCAGCTGCAATGCCCGGATCTCGTCCCGGTCCCGCACCGCGCCGGCGAGCACGACGTGGCGCACTCCCGCCGTTCGGTAGTTGCGAACGACGTCGGCGACATTCGCGCGATAGACGCCTCGCGCCGCTCCGTCATCCATCCCAGGTACCTCGAACCACGTCAGCCAATCGAGGTCGAGCGCCCCGTACGACACACCGCGACGTTCGAGGGTCTCGGCGATCTCGGCGGCGACGGACGACTTGCCGGTGCCGTACACGCCGGTGATGAGGACCCCGTCGGCGTCGTCGGGGGCGATCATGTCCTCCAGTTCACCGCATCAGGAGCCGGACCGCCACACCCTCAGTCGGACTCGGCTGGCGCCGCCGTGCGCTGAGACTCGCCGAGGACGTCCTTGAACTCCTTCTGCGCCTGACCGAGATTTCGCGCCAGCTTCGGCAGTTGCGATCCGCCGAAGAAGAGCAGCACGATGGCGAGAACGATGAACCATTCGGGACCAGATGGCATTGCGAGAACCTCCGTTGCTCGGTTGACGCGCTGTAGTACGACCACAGCGTCCTCCCGAGTTCGTAGGCCAGCCGCGTCTGGATTGCATCCTTCCGAGCCACCGCGGGCGGTCACCCGATCATGGCGCGTTCGATCGTGGTGATGAGCGTGTTGATGGTGTCGTCGATGGTGAGACCGCGGGCCGTGTACAACAGGTCGAAGCACTCGAAACTGCACAGCATCCACAACACGTCGACGGCCCGATCGACCGTGACATCGCTCCGCAGCAGCCCGTCCTCGGCAAGTCGCTGGGCGAGGTACGCCATCCCGCCGCGCAGATGGAGTGTCGACCGGTTCGAACGATGGGCAACCTCGTTGATGGTGCATCAGCTGATCGCCGCCCCGCTCCGCTGATCGACCGGCGGGATCACGCCCCGCACGAGGCGTCGACGAGCGGCCTCGAATTCGTGGGCCGACTCGTGGTGCGCCACAATGCAGCGTGGGCGCGGGTCCGGCTGGTGCGACTCTTCGGCGCGGTGACCGTCGAGTGCGAGAACCGGCGGACATCAGGCGGCGGACCGCGGCAGGCAGCCGTCCTGTCCGTGCTGGCGTTGAACGTCGCGCGACCGGTGAGCGTGGATCGTTTGATCGACGCGGTGTGGAGCGACACTCCCCCGGACTCGGTCACGAACGTCCTCCAGGTGTACGTGTCGGCGTTGCGCAAGCTCCTCCGCCCCGCCGGTCTGGGCATCTCACGGGCCGGGGCGACGTACACACTCGGCGCCGCGCTCGACGACATCGACGTCGAAGTGTTCCACCGCCTCGCGGCCGAGGGTCGTTCGGCATTGCGCGCACTCGAACCCGAACGTGCGGTGACGTCGCTGGACCGAGCGTGGGACCTGTGGGATCCGACACCGTTCGCCGGACTGGACGACTGTGCGTTCGTCGGCGCGGCTCGCGCGTCGTTGCTGTCGTCCGGCCTTTGGGTCGCGACCGACCGCGGTGCCGCGCTGTGCGCTCTCGGTCGCGCCGACGAGGCGGCCGCGGCAGCAGAACAGCTCGTCGAAAGCCATCCGTTCTTCGAGCCGGCGTGGGAGCTGCTGATGCGCGCCCTGTTCTACGCCGGCCGCCAGCACGACGCGTTGATCGCGTTCTCGCGGGCGCGCTCGACGTTCGTGGAGGAGCTCGGCCTCGATCCCCCGTTGAGCCTCGCCGCGCTGGAACGCCAGATCCTCGATCGATCGTTGGAGCCGATCGCAACCCGCGCCGACGCCGGGACGACGAGCGTCTCGCCACCTGACGCGGCCTCGCCGCGTCTGCCCGAACCGCCGAGCGGGATGATCGGGCGGACGGAGGAGATCGATCGCATCGTTCATTTGTTGGCCGATCAGGCTCGGCTCGTCACGCTCGTCGGCCTCGGCGGCATCGGCAAGACCACGACGGCGCTCGCCGTCGGCCATCGATTGCTGGCGGAGGGCCAGGCGGTCGCCTTCGCCGACCTCGCCGCCGCCGTCGAGTCGACGGGGGCGATGGAGCGGATGTGTGAAGCGGCGTCGATCGGGCCGGGGCCCGATGCCGCGACGAGTCTCGCCGAAGCCGACCCGGAGCTCGTGCTGATCGCCGACAACGGCGAGCAGATCGCCGACTTCCCGAGCGCCATCGCGGCACTGCTGTCGGCGACGTTCGCGTCTCAAACTCATCGTCACCAGCCGTGTGGCGCTCCGCGTCCGCGCCGAGCACGTGCTGCCGATCCGCCCCCTCGAGACGTCGTCGGACGCCGGTGCCGGTGACGCAGGTCGGTTGTTCGTCGACCGCGCCCGCCGGCTCCGGGGCGACATCGACCTCGCCGGCGACGACGACGCGATCGTCGAGATCTGCGAGCTCGCCGGAGGGATCCCGTTGGCGATCGAGGTCGCGGCGGGGCGCCTCGGACACCTCACACCGCTCGCCCTGCTCGATCGGCTGCGACGGCAGAGCGTGGCACTGCTCGACGCCCACGGGGCGGTCGACCTTCCCGATCGCCAACAGAGCCTGCGGACCGTGCTCGACGCCACGTCGACGCTTCTCACGGACGGGGGCGCTGCACTCGCCAAGGGGGTGTGCGCGGTCAAGGGCTCGATCTCGCTCGGCATGATCGAGCGGACGTTCGGCGACCAACCCGACCTGATCGACCACCTCGACGAGCTCGTCGACGCGAGTCTCGTCAACGGACCCGATCAGGACGGTCGCTACCGGATGCCGATCCCCGTCGCCGAGTACTTCGCCGGCGACCACGAGACCGTCGACCGCGACCGCGGGCGGATCCTGCGGGCCGTGCTCTCGGTCGCCGAGCCGCTGGTGTCACAGGTCGATCAGCGTGGACGGTGGGCGGAGGGGAGCCTGCTCGACGACGCAGCCGCGGTGACGGTCGCATGTGAGGCGGCCATCGCACAGCGCGACGCGGACGCGGGTGCGCGGCTGGTGGTGGCGCTGCGGCGCTACTGGCTGATCGGCAGCCGCATCGGCGAGGCCCTGCAGTTCTGTCGCGCCGTCCTCGAGCTCGAACCCGAGGGCACCGCGCGAGCGCACGTGCAGCTCGTGCTCGGGCAGTTCGCCGCGATCGTCAACCGACCGGATGCCGCCACGTTGCTGGCAGAAGCCATCGAGTTGGCCGAGAACACGTCGGGTGTCGATCCGCATCTGCTGATCAACAGCTGGTGCTATCTCGGGTCGTGGAGGTGCGACCACGGCGACCTCGACGGGGCACGGCACGCCGCGGCGCGGGCGGAACGGCTCGCCCACGAGTCGGCCGATCAGTCCGTGGTCGAGCTCAGCCGCGACTTCGGCGCCTACGTGGCAGCACGAGTCGGCGACTTCGAGACGGCCGCCCGGCTGGGCGTCGAATCGCTCGCCGGCGCCCGGCTCGCCGGCGATCGCTACGTCGTCATCGATCTGCTGCACCGCCTCGCCGAGAACCTGCTGGAGCTCGGGCGCCTCGACGAGGCCGAGGCGATGATGGACGAGGCGATGGAGATCGCCCGCACGACTCCGATCGGGCCACTCGCGGCGAAGGTCATCCAGGTCCAGGCCGCGGTCGACATCGAGCACGGCCGGTTGTCGGCCGCGATCGGGGCCGCGTTGGAGGCCTTGCGGTTGACGGCGACGTTGTACCCCGATCCAGTCACACAGGCGTCGGTCCTGCGGATCCTGGCGGCGGCCTGGAGCTCGGCCGGCGACCTCGACGCGGCCACGCGATGCGACGGCGCCGCCACCGGGATCCTCCACGGCGCCGGCGCGCCGGCAGAATCCGCCTCGTTCGGTCCGAGCGATCGGCGCCTCGAGCTCCTCCGACAGGATCACCATGCCGCGTCGGTGGCGCGGATCGCGGCGATGGACCCCGCCGCCGTGGTCGCCCAGCTGCTCGCCCGATCGAGCCGCTGACCAGCACCTCGCCGGCTCGCGGCCAGCCGCTCGGCCGACCACAGTACCTCTTCAGGATCTCTTCAGCGCTGCGGTCCACAGTGAGTCATGTCGGGGTGCACCGAGCGCCCCGCAGGAGAAAGGACCCTGAGATGATCGCACCGAAGACCCGCACCCGCCGCTGCCTCGTCGGCCTCGCCACCGCCCTCGCCGCCACCACCATCGGACTCGCCACCACGAACTCGCCGGCGTCGGCGTACACGACATCGAACACCGGCCAGAGCTCGACCGGCGCCTTCCTGCAGTCCACCGGGATCTGTGGCTACGGCCAGTTCCGCTTCACCATCGACAGCCGAGGCTTCGAGTACATCCAGGTCGGCTTCGTCACCAGGGCGGGCACGATTTGGGGCGGTGCCGACCCGGTGGCGCAGAGCACCCGAGTGAACGTGCCGGTTCCGGCCTTGGCGGGCAATCAGTACTACGTCGTCGGCTGGGACTGGACCGCCCGTGGCTGGGAGACGGTGTGGGTGCTGACCGATTTCTGGCACCCGAACTCGAACTACAACCTCAACGGCTGCTGACAGCTCACACAAACGGCGACAGGGGCGGGGTCCATTCGGGCCCCGCCCCTCTCCGCGTTCCGGGCGGAACGTGCGGCGCTGGCCCGCCGCTTCGGCCAGTCGCCACGCGGCGGGGTGGACCGTTCAGGACGACCAGGCAAGACCCTCGTAGCACCGTTCGTTGGTCACCCTGACCACCGATTCGAGCGCCATCTGCGACGTTCCCAGCCCGTCGATCGAGGTCGCCACGACGACGGTCGAGTCGACGAGCGCCGGCTGCTCGCCGAACGCTTCGTAGTACCTGGTGAAGTTGGAGGCACACAGCCTGGACCATTGCGGCGTCGGCCGCGCCGACAGCTCGGCGGTCAACGTGACTCGCCCGTCCTGGTGGACCGACCGGAAGCGGTCGATTCGGATCGATTCCAAACCCAGCTCCTTCCGCCGGTCGATGAATACCTCGACTCCACCACAGCCCGTCCCCGTCCCGGCAGGGCCATATGGCCCAAAACGTCGCCAGCGACATTCGCCCGACTACTGTTTGAACCGATTCAATCTCCCTCCAGAAGGGTCGTGGGCGGTGCGGGATTCAACGGGTATCAAGCACGTCGCCGCTCGGGCGGGCGTGTCCGTGGGCACCGTCTCGAACGTGTTGAACCGACCCGACCGGGTCAGCGAACCAACCCGTACCAAGGTGCTCCGCGCCATCGAGGAGCTCGGCTTCGTCCGCAACGAGTCAGGCCGGCAGCTACGCGCCGGGCAGAGCCGGACGATCGCGTACGTCGTCCTCGACGCGTCGAACCCGTTCTTCACCGATGTGGCGAGGGGCATCGAGCAGGTCGCCAGGGCCGCTGGCGTGGCGCTCTACATCTGCAACAGCGATGGCGACGCCGCGCGCGAGACCGACTATCTCGACCTGCTGCTCGAACAGCGGGTACGCGGGATCTTGATCACCCCGGTCCGGCAGGAGACGTCGCAGCTGGCCGTGCACGCCCGCCGCGGGATGCCGGTCGTCCTCGTCGACCGCAGCCCCGATCCGGCATGGTGCAGCGTCGGTGTCGACGACGTGGAGGGCGGTGAGCTCGCCGTGACCCACCTCTGCGAACAGGGCCACGAGCGGATCGCATTCGTCGGTGGCCCGATGCACACCGTGCAGGTCGCCGACCGCCTCGAGGGGTCGCGCAAGGCACTGGCGGTCCTCGGCCGTCCGGTGGAATCGCTCGCCGTGATCGAGACCGCCGGCCTCAACGTGGCCGAAGGTCGCCGGGCCGGTGAACGTCTCAGCGGCCTCCCCCGGGCGCGGCGCCCGACGGCGGCCTTCTGCGCCAACGACCTCGTCGCACTCGGGCTGCTCCAACAGATGACGCTGATGGGCGTCGACGTTCCGGGCGAGCTGGCGATCGTCGGCTATGACGACATCGAGTTCGCCGGTGCGGCCGCGGTGCCACTCAGCTCGGTGCGTCAGCCACGTGAGCTCCTCGGCCGCATGGCCGCCGACCTGCTGCTGGCCGAGAGCGCGGCCGGCACCGAGCACGTCCACCAACAAGTCGTGTTCCACCCCGAACTCGTCGTCCGCGCCTCGTCAATCGCCCCACCCACCCCTCCCGCCTCCTAACCCGGGAACTGTCTGCCTCAGATGAGCAGACGGGCAGTCTGGAGCAGACAGAACGGAAGGGCCGGCGGTCAGGGGAGGCGGGTGGCGAGGGCGGGCCAGTCGAGGGTGGGGCGGGGTGGGATTTCGACGAGGTCGAGGGTTCGCTCGACGAGGTCGCGGCCCTCGGCCAGGTCGGTCAGGGCGCCGGTGGCGATCGCCTGCACGATGGCGTTGCCGGCGACCGTGGCTTCGGCCGGCCCGGCGAGCACCGTGCGCCCACACGCGCTCGCACAGAGCTCGCGCAGCAGCGGGATCGACGATCCGCCCCCGACGAGGTGGATCACCTCGGCCTCGACGCCGGCGACACGTTCGATGGCGGCGACTGTGGTGCGCCACGTCAGGGCGAGCGAGTCGAGGATCGTGCGGGTGAGCTCGGCGGGCGAATCGGGAACCGGCTGGCCCGTCTGCACGCAGTACTCGCCGATCCGCGCCGGCATGTCACCCGGCGCGGCGAAGCGCGGATCGTCGGGGTCGATCACGCTGCGGCCGCCCGGGAGCGCGGCGGCCGCGCTGACGAGTTGGGCCGCGTCGGTCGCCCGTCCCTGGGCGGACCAGGTCCTCCTGCACTCCTCGAGAAGCCAGAGACCGGTCACGTTCTTGAGCAGGCGCACCGTCCCATCGACTCCCAACTCGTTGGTGACGTTCGCCGACAGCGCTTCACCCGATGTGATCGGCGCCGCGATCTCGCACCCGACCAACGACCACGTGCCACACGAGATGTAGATGCCGCGACGATCGGGGCGCAGCGGGACACCGACGACCGCGCTCGCCGTGTCGTGGCTGGCGGCTGCGATCACGCGCGTGCCGTCGACTGCCGGGTCGATGCCGCGCACCGCACCCAGGTCGGTGCCGGGTTCGTGGAGGTCGGGCAGGAGGGCACGCCGGAGCCCGAGATCGGTGACCAGTTCGTCGCTCCACGACCGGGTGCCGACGTCGAGCAGTTGGGTCGTGCTCGCGTTGGTGACGTCGTTGGTCGTGCTGCCGCACAGCGCGTGGTTGACGAGGTCGGGCACCATCAGCAACCGGTGAGCGCCCGCGTACTCGGACGTGTCACGCGCCGCGACGAGTTGGTAGGCGGTGTTGAATGGCAGGAACTGGATGCCGGTGATGCCGTAGATGCGGTCGCGTCCGAGTCGCGAGCACACCGCGTCCATCACGCCGTCCGTGCGCGCCGAGCGGTACGCGTGGACCTGTCCGATCCGGCGTCCGTCCCGGTCGAGCAGGCCGTAGTCGATCGCCCACGAGTCGACCGCCACGGACTCCGCCGGTTCGCGCACCGCCGCCTCTCCCAGTCCGGTGATCACGTCGTTCAATAGGGCATCGAAGTCCCACGCCAGATCGCCGTCCGGTCCGGCGACGGAGACCGTCGGGAACCGGCGCACGAGGTCGAGCCCGATCGCCTCCCGATCGACGCGCACGTTGACGACCCGTCCGCTCGTGGCGCCCAGGTCGACGGCGACGAACGTCGGCACGATTCAGCGCAGGAAGGCGGCGGCCACGCCGGCGTCCACGGGGATGTGCAGTCCGGTCGTCAGCGACAGCTCGCCGGCGGTCAGCGCGAACACGGCGGCGGCGACGTGCTCGGGAAGGACCTCGCGCTTGAGCAGTGTGCGTTGCGCGTAGAAGGCTCCGAGCTCCTCCTCCGGGACGCCGTAGACCGCGGCACGCTGGGCGCCCCACCCCTTGGCGAAGATCCCCGACCCACGCACGACACCGTCGGGGTTGATGCCGTTGACGCGGATGCCGTGCTCGCCGAGCTCGGCGGCCAGCAGCCGAACCTGGTGGGCCTGGTCGGCCTTCGCCGCGCCGTAGGCGACGTTGTTCGGTCCGGCGAAGAACGCGTTCTTGCTCGAGATGTAGACGATGTCGCCGCCCATGCCCTGGTCGATCATCAGCCGCGTGGCCTCGCGTGAGACGAGGAACGAGCCCTTGGCCATCACGTCGTGTTGGACGTCCCAGTCGCTCTCGGTCGTGTCGAGCAACGCCTTCGAGATCGACAACCCGGCGTTGTTGACCACCAGATCGACGCCGCCGAAGGCGAGCGCTGCCGCGGCAACCGCCGCCGCGACCTGCTCCGCGTCCGTGACGTCGACTGTCACCCCGACGGCGACGTCCGTGTTCCCGATCTCGCCGGCGACCGTAGCCGCCGAGTCGGCATCGACGTCGGCGACCACGACACACGCCCCCTCGGCAGCAAGGCGACGGGCGATCGCCCGCCCGATTCCGGACCCGGCGCCGGTGACGAGCGCGACCCGCGTGGCCAGTGGCTTCGGCCTCGGGAGCCGCTGCAGCTTCGCCTCCTCGAGACCCCAGTACTCGATGCGGAACTTCTCGGCCTCGGGGATCGGCGCGTACGTCGACACGGACTCGGCGCCGCGCATCACGTTGATGGCGTTGACGTAGAACTCGGCCGCAACTCGAGCGGTCTGCTTGTTGGCGCCGAACGAGAACATCCCGACGCCCGGCACGAGCACGATGGCCGGATCTGCCCCGCGGATCGCGGGCGAATCGGGCTCGGCGTGGCGCTCGTAGTAGGCGCGGTAGTCGTCGCGATACGCCTGATGGAGCTCGCGCAACCGCGCCACCGCCTCGTCGAGCGGCACGGTGGCGGGGACGTCGAGCACGAGTGGGCGGACCTTGGTGCGAAGGAAGTGGTCCGGGCACGACGTACCGAGCCCCGCCAAGCGGGCGAGCTTCTCCCGCGCGCAGAAGTCGAGGACCGCGTCGGCATCGGTGAAGTGGCCGACCTGGGCGTGATCCGTCGAGGCGAGGCCGCGGATGATCGGCGCCAGGACGGCCGCACGAGCTCGCCGTTGCTCGTCGGGGAGGGGCTCGAACCCGGCGACGACCGACCCGAAAGGCTCCGGGATGCCACGGGTCGCGAGGAACGCCTCCGCGGTGCGGATGATCTCGAGCGAATTGGCTTCGCACGCATCACTGGTGTCGCCCCACGCCGTGATGCCGTGGCCGCCGAGGATGACGCCGATGGCCTGCGGGTTGGTGTCCTTGACCGCCGCGATCTCGAGGCCGAGCTGGAACCCCGGACGCCGCCACGGCACCCACACGACGCGATCGCCGAAGCACTCCTTCGTCAGCGCCTCACCGTCGACCGCCGTGGCGAGGGCGATCCCGGAGTCGGGATGGAGGTGGTCGACGTGATCCGTGTCGACGAGGCCGTGCATCGCGGTGTCGATCGACGGCGCCGCGCCGCCCCGGCCGTGGAGGCAGTAGTCGAATGCGGCGACCATCTCGTCCTCCCGGTCGACACCGGGGTACACGTCGACGAGCGCCCGGACGCGATCGAGCCGGAGCACCGCCAACCCCTCCGGCTTCAACGTGCCGAGGTCACCGCCGGATCCCTTCACCCACAGCAGCTCGACCGGTTGATCGGTCACCGGATCGATGTCGTGCCCCTTCGCCGATGTGTTCCCGCCGGCGTAGTTCGTGTTGCGCGGGTCGGCGCCCAACCGGTTCGACCGGCCGATCAACTGCTCGACGGTCGCCGAAGCCTCGGTCCCGGTCATTGGTCCACCATGTCACCGGTGCGAGCGACGAGGCGCCAGCCGAGGAGCGGCCAGCAACGGCCTGCGTGGCCGGGGAACGCAATGATGGTCATGCGCCCCAACCCGCCTGGGCGCCGCCGACACGCTCGGTGCAGATCGTCTCGTAGTACCCCGAGCGCTGGTAGGCGGCCACCGGGTCGGGATCGAGGCCCATGCCCGAGCGGATCTCGCCCAGCAGCGGCCGGATGTCGGTCGCGTAGGCATCCATCAGCACCGCGTTGGCCCCGAGCACGTCGCCGGCGGCCTGCGCAGCGGCGAGCGCCTCGGCATCGACGAGCAACGCCTTGGCCGTCGCCTCCTGGACGTTCATCACGGAACGGATCTGGCCGGCGATCTTGGGTTCGATGTTGTGGCACTGATCGAGCATGAACGCGACGCCGGTGCTCGGATCGAGCCCGCCGCCCCTGCGCACCTCCCACATGATCCGGAACAGCTGGAACGGGTCGGCGGCACCGGCCATCAGGTCGTCGTCGGCGTAGAACCGGGAGTTGAAGTCGAACCCGCCGAGCTTGCCCGCTCGGAGCAGGACGGCGACGATGAACTCGATGTTCGTCCCCGGCGCGTGGTGCCCGGTGTCGATGACGACCTGTGCCTTCGGCCCGAGGGCGATGCAGTGGGCGTAGGCCGTGCCCCAGTCGGGCACATCCATCGTGTAGAACGCGGGCTCGAACAGCTTGTACTCGAGCAGGAAGCGCTGATCGTCGCCGAGCCGCGCGTAGACCTCGGCCAGCGCCTCCGCCAGCCGATCCTGCCGCGCCGCGATGTCGTCCTGGCCGGGATAGTTGGTGCCGTCGGAGAACCACAGCTTCAGATCGTGCGACCCGGTGGCGTCCATCACGTCGACACAGTCCAACAGGTGGTCGGTGGCTTTGCGCCGCACCCGGGGGTCGGGATGAGTCACCGACCCGAGCATGTAGTCGTCGTCCTGGAAGACGTTGGAGTTGATGACGCCGATGCGCACGCCGACGTCGGCCGCGTGCTTGGCGAGGTCGCCGTAGTCGTCGACGCGGTCCCAAGGAATGTGCAACGCGACACTCGGAGCGACGCCGGTGAACCTGTGCACCTGGGCGGCGTCGGCGATCTTCTCGTACGGGTCGCGAGGCACGCCTTTCTGGGCGAAGACCTTGAATCGGGTGCCGGAGTTTCCGAACGCCCACGAGGGCAGCTCGATGCTGAGATCACGGACACCAGCCGCCACCTGTGAATCGGTTGTCATGATTTTCTCGCTCCTCGTCATCGCAGCTCTTGGCGTCGTCGCAGGTCATCTCGTCAAGCAAGGTGGAACACCCATCAAGGCAAGGGTGGAACACCCCATCAAGCAAGGTGGAAGACCTCGTCGAGCTCCCGCATCTGCTGGTCGGCCGGCGCGTCGCCGGTTGCGAAGTAGGGGCCCATCAACGCCTGCCAGCGCTCGTTGACGGGTTCGTTCTGCATTGCCGTGACGGCATCGTCAAGGGTCCCGGTTGTCTCGAAGTAGCCGAACAGGCTGCCGTCGTCGTCGAGGAACAACGAGTAATTGTGCCAACCGCAACGACGGAGTGCTTCGAGCATCTCCGGCCACACCGTGGTGTGATGGGCACGGTACTCGTCGATCAGTTCAGGGCGGACCTGCAACCGGAAACCGATCCGCCTCGTCGGGGTGTGTTCGGTCATGGTGGTTCGACCTCGGCCGCGGAACCCGCATCGGACGCGGGTTCCACGGTCGCGGGTGACGTGGTCAGCCCACGTTGGTTTCGTCGTAGACGGTGAACGGTCCCATCACGATCCGCAGCCCAGCGTCGCGGGTCGGGTCCTTCTCGATGGTGTACTCACCCATCCGGCCCGCCGTGAAGGTGGCACCTTCCTCGGCGACGAACTCGCCCGTCGCCAACCCGTGGGCAGCGAAGAACGTGACGTATCCGAGATCGACGAAGCTCCAGAGCGCGAACTGCGGGGCACAGCCGTTCTCGGTGTACGAGCGCATCTCGTCGGGCAGGCCGAGGCCCGAAACCTTGACCGTCTCGCACAGACCTTCGTCCTGCATGGCCTTCGCCGCGGCGGCGATGCCGACCGTGGTCGGCGCCATGATCAGCTTCAGGTCGGGGTGAGCATCGATCAGGGCGAGCGCCTGGTTGTAGGACTCGTCGGCGTCGTCGTTGCCGTAGACCGTGTCGACGAGTTGCAGCGACGCGTACTCGGGCTCGGTCAGAACCTCCTCGAGCGAAGCGATCCAGGCGTTCTGGTTCGCCGCGTCGGGTGATGCCGACAAGATCGCGAACTCGCCACCCGAGTCGCCCAGGATCGATACGGCCATGTCGGCCATCACCGTGCCGGTCTCGTCGAAGTCGACCTGTGCCACGAACAGGCTCTCGCCGGCTCCGGACGGGATCGGCGAGTCCCAGCTGACGACGGCGATGCCGGCCTCGGCCGCGGCTTCGACCGCCGGCTCGATCTGATCGCCGGCATTGTTCGACACCATGATCGCGTTCACACCCTGGGTCACCGCGTTGGTGACGAACTCGACCTGGCCGGTGCTGTCGGTGCACGACGCGGGTCCCACGAACTCGGCCTCGGCGACGCCGAGCTCACCAGCTGCTTCGATTGCCCCCTCGTTGGCCTGGTCGAATACGGCGATTCCGGTGCACTTGGGCAGAAGGATGCTGGAGAAGTCGCCCGCCGGCGCGTCGGTGTCGGCGTCGGTGCCGGTCGGCGCGTCGGTTGCCGCCGGAGCATCGGTCGCCGCCGGAGCGTCAGTTGCCGCCGGAGCATCGGTTGCCGCCGGCGCGTCGGTCGCCGCCGGAGCGGTCGTGTCGCTGGATTCCGCATCATCGTCACCGCAACCGGCGGCGATGAGCGCGAGCGCTGCCACGAGGGCGGCGGTCGTTCTGGTGAGCTTCATTGGTTCTCCTCCTGTTGTCCACTGACTTCGTGGTTGTTGCTGAGATCGAGATTCATGACCGCGCGGCCGCGTTGGCCTGCGGCGGGAGATGCATGCCGGCCGGAACTGGAGTCACCGGGCCGCGGCGCCGCGAACCGAGCCATTCGATGAGGTTCTGGGCGAGTACCGAGCCGATGAGGATGGCGCCGATCACACCGGTCTGGGCGTTGCCGCCGACGTTGGCGAGCCCGAACCCGTTGCGGAGGTTCAACACGATGAGCACCGCCAGCAAGACGCCGCTCATGCGACCCGATCCGCCGAAGATGCTGACACCGCCGAGCAGGACGATGGTGATGACCTCGAGCTCGAACCCGTTGGCCATGTCGCCGCGCACGGTGCCGAGTCGAGCTGCGAACAGGATCCCGGCCAGGCCGGCGACCGTGGACGACACGGTGAAGAGCACGAGCCGGGTGCGTCCGACGTCGACCCCGGAGTAGCGGGCAACTTCGGAATTGTCGCCGATCACGTAGAGCACGCGCCCGGCGGCGGATCGATGGAGGATCACCCATCCGACGGCCATGAGCACGAAGAACACGATGAGCGAGAGCGGGAGCGGGCCGAGAATGCTGTCCTGGCCGAGACGGTCGAACCAGCCCGGGAAGTCCCCGATCGAACGGTCTTCGACGAGCACGCGCGCGGCACCACGCCATCCGATGAGCCCGGCCAGGGTGACGACGAGGGACGGGAGCCCGAGCCGGGCGACGCACCACCCGTGGATCAATCCCGCGCCGGCGGCCGCGATCAAGGCGACGACGATCGCCAGCACGAGCGGTACCTCGTGTTCGTGCAACGCGGCGAGCACACTGGCGGACCACGCCATCACGGACGCCACGGAGAGGTCGATCTCGCCGGACACGATGACGAACGTCATCGTCACGACCACGATGACCTTCTCGATGTGCAGCTGGAACAGGTTCACGAAGTTGTCGACGCCGAGATAGCCGCTGGACTCGGCGATGTTGAACGCGACGGTGCCCAGCAGGATCACCGTCAGCAGCAACTCCCACGTGTATCGACGCGCCCAATCAGCCATCGCCGGTGCCTTGTCCGATTGATCTGGCCTCGGTGATGTGCGCTTCGGTCGCGTCGCACATCGAGCGCTTGCGCCTCGGTCAACGCGTCGGTTCGGGCGGACGCCCGCAGCCGTCGGCCGACGGTGACGTCGAGCCCGACCGCGAGGAGGATCAACGCGCCAAGGATCGCGTCACGCCAGAACTCGCTGATCTGTTCCACCCGCACGAGGCTCTGATCGAGCAGCGCGATGAGCACCGCTCCGAGGAACGCGCCCATCACCGTGCCCGACCCGCCGAGCGTGCTGACCCCACCGACGACGGCGGCCGCGATCGCGGCGAGCTCGAGACCGGAGCCGGCGGTGACGTTGATCGTGCCGAACCGCCCGACGTACAGGAATCCGGCCAACCCCGCCAGCGCACCACATGCGACGAAGGCGAGGATCTTGAGGCGCCGATCGTTCAGACCGGCTTGGCGGGCGGCGTCGGGGTTGGAGCCGAGCGCGTACAAGTGACGGCCACCGCGCGTGAACTGCAGCGTGAGATGGAGCAGCACCACGATGACCAGCGCAATCGCGAACATCGTTCGCACCTCGTAGCCGGCGATGGTGAACACCGTGCTGCGAGGCAGGTCGATGAGCCACGTCGGCAACGACCCGGTGGCGATCGTCTGACCGCCGGCATGGCTGGTGAGGACACTGCGGAAGATCGAGAGCGTCCCGAGCGTGACGATGATCGACGGCACCCTGGCGATCGCAACCAGCACTCCGTTCACGAGCCCGAGGGCCGCCCCGATCGCGACCGCGAAGCCGACGGCCGCGACGGCCGGGAGTCCCCGGTGGTCGGCCAACAGCTCGGCCGTGAGGTAGGCCGACACGCCGACCGTGGAGCCCACTGACAGATCGATGTTGCGAGTGATGATCACCAGCGACTCGCCCGCTGCGAGCAATGCCGTAATGGACACCGCAATGAGGAGACGGCTCACGAATCGGGCGCTCAGGTAGTCGTCGACGACGACGTTGAACAGCAGGATCGTGATCACGAGCACGGCGACGAGCGAGAGTCCCTTCACCCGTTCCGGCCGCAGCCAGCTGCGGCGTACGGCCGACCGCTGGGGCGCGGCGACGACGGCCACGTGCGAGACGTTGCTCACGCAACACCCACGGCCGCGCTCATGATCCGTTCCTGTTCGAGGTCGGCCCCTTCGAAGATGCCCATCTGGCGGCCCTCGCGCATGACCAGCACGCGGTCGCTCATGGCGAGCACCTCAGGAAGGTCGGACGAGATCAAGATCACCGCCACGCCCGCCGCCGACAGCTCACCGATGAGCTCGTGGACGTCGGCCTTGGCGCCGACGTCGATGCCGCGCGTCGGCTCGTCGAGCACGAGCACGGACGGCTTGACGTCGAGCCACTTGGCGAGCATCACCTTCTGTTGGTTTCCACCCGAGAGGTTGGCGACGGGAGTGGACAACGACGGGGTGCGGATGCCCAGGCGTTGGCGGTAGCTGTCGGCGGCGCGCCGTTCCGCGTCACGGTCGACCAGTCGCCAGCGAGACACGAACCTGCGCAATCCGGCAAGGGTGATGTTGGAAGTGACGGACTGTGGCAGCGACAACCCGAGCCGGCGGCGGTCCTCGGACACGTAGGCGATGCCGTGATCCATCGCCGCCCGCGGACTGTCGATCTCGACCACAGCATTGCCGCGCCGAATGGTTCCGGTGTCGGCCGGCCACACCCCGAACAACGACTCGGCCACTTCCGTACGTCCGGAACCGACGAGGCCGGCGAAGCCGAGTACTTCGCCTTCACGCACCTTGAAGGTCACATCGGTGAACGCACCGCGACGTCCGAGGCCTTCGACGCTGAGCGCGACCTCGCCGGGGGCGTGTGCAGTGCGGTGGAAGAAGTCCTCGAGCTCCCGGCCGACCATGTCGCGGATCAGCGTCACCTCGGTGACGTCGGCGGTCGCCTTGGTGGAGATGTGCTGGCCATCGCGGAGGACCGTGATCCGGTCGCTGAGCTCGAACACCTCGTCGAGACGGTGGCTGACGAACAACACGGCGACGCCGGCCTCGGTGAGACGGCGAACCTGACGGAACAGGCGGCGCACCTCGTGGGCCGACAACGCGGCCGTCGGCTCGTCCATGATCAGGACCCGGACATCCCGCGACATCGCCTTGGCGATCTCGACGGCCTGCTGTGCTCCGACCGTGAGCTGCGATGCAAGCGCACGCGGATCGATGTCGACCTCGAGTTGACGGAGGATCTCGCCAGCCCGCCGATGCATGTCGCGCCAGTGCACCAGCCCGGCCGCGCCACCGCTGCTCATGAAGATGTTCTCCGACACGCTCAGATCGGGGAACACCAACGGCTCTTGATAGATGCAGGCGATGCCGAGGGCCTGGGCGTCGGCCGCACTTCGCAGTTCGACTGCTGCACCGTCGACGCAGATGGCGCCCGAATCCGGGCGGTACAGCCCGGTGACGATCTTGATCAGTGTGGACTTTCCAGCACCGTTCTCCCCTACCAGGGCGTGCACCTCGCCGGGCACCAGATCGAGCGTGACCCCGCGAAGCGCGTGGGTGGATCCGAAGCTCTTCGACACCTCGACGACCGACAGCACCTGTTGGGCTGCCGCAGGCGACGTCGGCAGTGGATCATTGGACACTCGACCCCCTCGGCGGTGTTTTGAATCGTTTCAGACGATAAACGACCGATTCGCCGCCTGTCAAGTGAGCGCGCCGATCCACGGACCGCACGCTGGCGTGCGTGGATCGACTGCGAACCGATGAATCGACTCACTCGCGACGTCGTCGCGACCGAGTCAGGTGAGGACGTAGGGGGCCGCCCGGTGTGGCCTGGCGAATCGCATGTGGAGCGCGATCGCCCCCGCCGAGACGGCCGCGTACGCGCACCAGAGCGAGGCGAGCCCGTCCATCACGAGCCAGGCGAGGACCGCGACGGCGACGAGATTGGCGAACCCGAAGATCTCGATGTGGCGGTAGCCCGAGAACAGCAACGCGCCGCAGACGGCCACGACGTACAGGGCGACGACGACACCACCGTGGCTGATCCGGATCACGTACTCGAGGTGGTATGGATGCTCCACGACGTCGATCGGCGCGCTCAGCATCGCCATCAAGAGCGCGATCGTGACGCCGGCGCCCACGGCGACGAACGGAGCCATTCGCCACCGCCGCCGAGCCGTCGGTTCGACAGCGAGGACGGCGAACGGTACGAACATCGGCAGCACGACGAACGCGATGAGCAAGTAGATCCACAACGCGACCCGTCCGACGGCGTGTGGCACCTGTCCCTGCAGTCCCCACCACACGAACGCCTCGACGAGTTGATGCGCACCGAGGAGCACGGGCAGCGTCGCCAGCAGGAGATGACTGCTACGCCCGCGGAGGTGCCGGAACGCGTCGACACCGATGGCGACGACAATGACCCCGCCGACGACGTCAGCCTGCGCCGAGAAGCACACACCGCACCGAAGCATCCATGGCGATCGTTCCCTCGCATCTGAATCACCGGAGGTAGCACGGATCGGGCACTGAGACCCTCGCCACTGCGATGTACGAAAGGTCACCCTACCGGCGAACCGTCGGGGCTGGCCGGCGACGTCGCGCTCAGCGGGACCCCCGGCGTCGCCGCACCACCGCGATCGCGATTCCTCCGAGCGCAGCAATACCGGCGACGACCGACAGCGCGACCAACGGTGCGCCTGAACCATCGTCGGCCGAACCATCGTCGGCCGAACCATCGTCGGCCGAACGATCGTCGGCCGAACCATCGTCGGACGTGTCACGCGGCGCACTGCGCATCGTCGTGGCAAGCGGCGAGGTCGCCGACGCCTGCGGTGGCGACGCGGTCGTAG
Source organism: Ilumatobacteraceae bacterium (assembly GCA_963776935.1). GTDB lineage: Bacteria > Actinomycetota > Acidimicrobiia > Acidimicrobiales > Ilumatobacteraceae > JALOLG01. The sequence continues at coordinate 168,963 of CAVZOP010000015.1, forward strand.
TCGTCGTCGTCGTCGGGGTGGTGGTCGTGGTCGTGGTCGTCGGAGACGTCGCCGGCGCGGTCGTCGGCGTCGTCGTGGCCGGACCGGGCGCGATCGGTGCTGCACAGTCGGCCGTCGTGACGCCGGCCGCGGTTCGAATGCCACCCAACACGTGCTGCAGGAACGCCGGTTCAGCCCACGATTCCGCCGTGTGCCCGAGCGCCGTGTACCACGCCCGGCCGCCGTCGTAGTCGTGACACCATGCGATGGGGTGGTCGACCGCCATCTGGCTCTCGACGAGGGTGGCGGGATCCACGCTGATGAGCACGTGCACCCTGTCGCGAGGATCGTCACGAAAGTCGTACCACTCGTCGAAGCGCGGCCACGTGTCGTCCAAGTGAGCCGTCGACTCGTGTGTGCGGTCCTCGACGAGCAACGTCGCATCCTGCGGCTCCGGATGGCTGAGGAAGTAGGCGCCGACGAGACCGCCGTACCACGCCCAGTCGTACTCGGTGTCGGCTGCCGAATGGATCCCGACGTAGCCACCGCCGTTACGGATGTAACCCTCGAACGCCGCCTGCTGCTCGGGCGTGAGCACATCGCCGGATGTCGACAGGAAGACCACCGCGTCGTAGCCGGCTAGCTGCTCGGCAGTGAACGAGGCACCGTCCTCGGTCGCGTCGACTCCGAAGCCGTTGGCGCGACCGAGCTGCTCGATCGCCGCCAGTCCGTCGCCGATGGAGTCGTGGCGGAAACCGCTGGTCTTCGAGAAGACCAGCACTCGAACCTCGGCCACGGGCACCGCGGCGATACCGCGGGCAGCACCCAGAGTGATGGCACCCAGGGACAACACGCCCACCAGGATCCAGCTCACGCCACGAAAGGTCGTAGAAGGCAGTACCGGCAGATGGCCCATACTGCCGCGTTCGATGCCGACCCGGGCTCTCGCGGAAGTTGCCGATTCGCAGATGTCGCCCCGGGTACCTCAAGAAGCGGACGCGACGGCCGATCAAGTGGGATGAGTCGTTTGGCGGGGCCGACCGAGCAGTTGCGCGTAGCAGCCGCTTTGCGCGCCACGCTGGCACAGCATCCCCACGCTCTGGTTGCCGCGATCGATGTTGACGGATTCTTCGTCGACATGCCCGACACGGTGCCTCTGACGAGTCATCGCATCGCGCCCGCCCGTTCCGCACACGACCTGGTGCAGCCCGCAGATCGATACGCGGTGGACTCGGCCTGGGAACTGGCGAAGTCGGAGGGCGCGTCGCGGGCAACGGTCTTCCTCGACACCGAGGCGGAGCCCATCGCCTTGTTGCACTTCTTCGACGTGACGTCCGAACACGGAGTGTTCATCGGGGTCGTCGTCGAGACCCGTTCGACAGCTCCCGGTCTGGACGCTGCCGGCCAGATCGCTCCGATTCCGACACGCCTGACGCGTACGAGGAAGAACGACATGGCCGTGATCACCGCTGTCGAGCCGACCATCACCGCGATGCTCGGCTGGGAAGAGTCCGAGGTCGTCGGTCACCGTTCACTGGAGTACATCCACCCCGACGACCACGAGCGGGCCATCAACATGTGGATGGAGTGCCTGAGCCGACCGGGGTACGTGTGTCGCTCACGGCTCCGTCATCGGCACCGCGACGGGCGCTGGATCTGGCTCGAGATGTCGAATCGCAACCTCCTCGAGAACTCGGAAGCCGGCTACGTCGACTGCGAGATGTTCGACATCTCCGAGGAGATGGAGGCGCACGAGGCGGTGCGGGCGAGCGAACAGTTGCTCCGTCGCCTGGCCGGCGCCCTCCCCGTCGGCGTGTCGCAGTTCGGCCTCGACCGTCGCATCGTGTACGCCAACGAGCGGCTCTTCGAGATCGTCGGGGCGAGCGTCGACACCGACGAGGACACGCTGCTCACGTGCATGGTCGACCAGGACCTCATCGAGGACGCGATCGCGCGGCTGTTCGCGGGCAGCGACATCGACCTCGAGGTCTACATCGATCGTCTGGACGGCAGCGGGCGGCGCCGGTGCACGCTTGCCATGCGCGCCCTCGTCAACAGTGACGGTGCAGTGATCGGCGGTGTCTGCTGCCTCGCCGACATCACCGACGCGGCGCGGATGCGATCCGAGCTCGAGGAGCGCGCCAACTTCGACGCCCTGACCGGTTGCCTGAACCGATCCTCGGTGATGACAGCTCTCTCGGTGTTGCTCGCCGACCTCGGCGAGGAGACGTCGGCCCAGCAACGTGGCATCGCCGTCGTCTTCGTCGACTTCAATCGCTTCAAGTCGGTCAACGACCGGTTCGGACACGGGGTCGGAGACTCGTTGCTGGTCGAGGTCGCCGGGCGGCTGCGTGAGACGGTGCGGACGGGGGACGTGGTCGGCCGCCTCGGTGGTGACGAGTTCCTCATCGTTTGCCCGAACGTCCTCGACGGCGACGAGGCGACGGCGCTCGGGGAGCGGGTGACCGCGGCGATCACCGCGCCGCTCGCGATCGGGGCGGTCCGGCTCGCACCGACCGCGAGCGTCGGAGTGGTGTGGTCAGCGGCTCGTCCGGGGATCGATGCTGGCGCGCTCATCGCCGAGGCCGACGCGGCGATGTACATCGCCAAGCGCGCCGGCCACGGCCGGCCGGTCGTGGCGACCAGTGCGCCCGGAGCGAAGATCGCGATCGCGTCCGCCCTACCACACTGAGCTCGCGACCGGTCACCAGGCCGAGTGTTGGATGGCTATCGACACGTCGTCCGGCGGCAACGGTCGGGCGAACAGGTAGCCCTGGGCCTCGTCACAACCGAGCTCTCGGAGACGTCCCAGTTGATCCGGTGTCTCGACACCTTCGGCGATGGATCGCAGACCGAGGTTGGCCGCCAGATCGACGACGGCGGCGACGATGCGCTCGTCTTCCTGATCGATACCGAGGCCTTGGACGAACGACTGGTCGATCTTCACGAACGTCACCGGGAGGCGACGGAGATGGGTGAGCGACGCGTACCCGGTGCCGAAGTCGTCGAGGCCGATCTGCACGCCGAGATCTCTGATGAGCCCGAGCTGCTGCAAGATGTCCGGCCGGAGGTCGATGATCGCCGTCTCGGTGAGCTCGAAGTGCAGGCACATCGGGTCCAGTCCGGTCCGCTCGAGCGTCGCGCCTACGACCGCCGGCAAGTCGCCCGGCTCGAACTGACGCGAGGACAGGTTGACGGCAACGGTCAACGCGTGTGCGGCCGAAACGTTCGGTAGCCAGTCGCACGCTTCCCGCAGGGCCATCTCGAGGACGTGCGCACCGAGTGGCACGATCAGACCGCTGTCCTCGGCGACGGGGATGAACGCCGCCGGCGGCAGGATCGATCCATCATGATCGGTGATCCGGGCGAGCGCCTCGAAGCCGGCGACACTTCCACCGGTCAGATCGACGATGGGTTGGTAGTACACGATGACCCGGCGTTCGTCCAAGGCCGACTGCAGCATTCGTTGCCCGTTCGAGCGCTGTTGGACCTGTCGGCCGAGGGCGGCGTCGAACACCTCTGAACGCCGCCCGCCGAGCGACTTGGCGCGGTACATGGCCTTGTCGGCCTCGTTGAGCAGGACCTCCGCGGTCCCCCGCCCGCCAACCGAGACGGACACGCCCACGCTCGCAGCAACCGGGTCGCCGTCCTCGCCGCCGTCCGGCCGCCGGCACAGCTCGGCGACGATCCGGGCGCCGATGTCGACCGCGTGCAGGTGACTCTCGACGTCAGGCGCCAGCACGACGAACTCGTCGCCACCGATGCGGGCGACGGTGTCCATCGGCCGCAGGATCGAGGCCAACTGGGAGGCGACCCGACGCAGCACCGTGTCGCCGGCAGCATGCCCGCGGGAGCCGTTGACCTGCTTGAACCGGTCGAGATCGACGAAGAACAGCGCGGTGCACCGGCCGGAACGCTTCGAGTGCGAGAGGGCCTGATCGACGCGATCCACGAGCAGCTTGCGGTTCGGCAATCCGGTCAGCGCGTCGTGCGTCGCCTGCATGGTGAGTGCCGCCTGCGCTTCTTGCAGGTCGGCCATCCGCTCGGCCTGGGCCGCGGCTGAGTCGGTCGATCTCCCGGTCCTGGGCCTTTTGCGTGCTCAGGTCGGTGAACGTGAGGCAGATGAGATCGTCGCCGTCCACCGCCAGGGGTGAGCTTCCCGACCAGCACCGAAACCGACCGCGCCGTCACTGTCGAGCATGTCGAATTCTGCGGTGGTGCCGAGGCCGTCGGGACCGACGATCTCGTCCAAGCCGCTCGGGAGGCCGCCCGCGATGAACGTCGCCAGCCGTGAACCGACGATCGACTCTCGCGGGCTCGACAACAGTTCCGCCAACCGTCGATTGGCGTACAGGATGACCCCGGTCGACGAGACCGTCGCCGCGCCGTCCCGCATGTTCTCGACGAACATCCGGTACGGGCGATCTGCTGTCGACAGCGTGAACACGCGGCGGTCGGATTCTCCGTCGGAAACCACGAAGGCGTCGACCTCGCCGGCGGCGATCGCCGCGAAGCGTGTCCTCGGCCTCAGCCATCCGGATCAGCGCGTCTGACCGACTCGGTTCGAGTCGTGCTCGATCCCACTGGCGGAGTTCACGATCTCGACGATCGTGTGCGCCCAGTCGGCGTGCTGCGGCGCTGGCTCCATCAGCGATTCGCTTCGGCACGGTCGGGCGTCCCAGTCGCCGGTCTCTGCCATCTCTTCGCGGACCACCGAGATGTGATCGACGACGAGCATCCCGTCGGCTTCGAGTTGTGTGAGATCGAACCCCAGCGACGCGACGTTGGCCGTCAAGTCGTCGACGGTCTCCTCGAACGCCACGAACACGCCCGGCTCGTCGAACTGGGAGATCCCCCGCACGAGGAACTCCATGGCCAGCAGCGTCTTGCCGCATCCGGCCGGGCCACATACCAGTGTCGAGCGCCCTTGCGGCAGGCCACCACCCGTCACGTCATCGAGCCCGCTGATGCCCGTCGGTGTCTTGGGGAGCGCCCCGCTGCCGTTGTGGGACCCATCGACGGATCCGTTGCTCGATCCATTGCCGGTCGGTCGACCAGCGTCGAATGCGTCTGCGGCTGCCATGCCCCGCCTCTCCGGTCGGGAGGCGTCGAGCCTGTCATCCGGGGCAACGACGGATTCCGTCGTTCGCACACAACCAGGCGTCTCTCGAGACTGCTGCCACGACCACGCCGTGGTCGCTTCTTGAAATCCAACCACCCAGTGTGCTTCGCTGCACACCCGTCGTGACCCGGTCATCAGTCACGTCTCACGGCTCAGAGCGGATCAAATCTCACACTGAATGCGTGTTCAGTCCTGGCCCCGGCGTGCCGATACGGAGGCAGGACCCATCGGGTTGCTATCGACGTGTACTTGGAGGGCAATGGGCAAGCGCCCGCAGAAATCACCGCCAGCGGGATCGTCAGATAGGCGATCGTCCCCGAATCGATCGTCATCAAACAGATCGCCACGAGATCGATCGTCAGACGACACCCAGCCCACACGGGAATCAGGGCCCACATGGGAATCAGGCGCCGACGCCGCCGACGCGCTCGTGCGCTCGGAGCGCCACGACCTGTGGGTGCTGGTCGCCGTCATGCTGGTCGTCGGCGGCATCATCGGTTCGGTGTTCGCGGCCCGCTCGATGGCGAGCAGCGAGGCCGACGACGTCCGTAATGTGTTCGAGCGGTCGTCGGCGGAGGTGGCGTCAACGCTGCAATTGGCGATCGCCCATCAGGACGACTTGGTGCTGAACGTGGGTGCCTACGTCGTCGCCAACCCGAATGCATCGCAGGCCGATCTCGTCCACTGGTCGGAAGCGGCCGATCACATGGACCGCTTCCCCGAGGTCCTCGGCTTCGGCTTCGTGGTGATCGTTCCCGCCGCCGAGTTGCCGGCGTTCATCGAAGCCGCGGTCGCCGACCCGCCCGGATACCTGGAACCTGACGGCTCGTACGCGATCTCTCCGCCGGGCGAGCGAGACCTCTACTGCCTCGCCAAGTTCGGGGTCGTCCGAAGTGTGCCGCTGACACCGGCCGGGACGGACTTCTGCGCCGCCGACGGGACGGCCCTTGCCGACGTGGTGGCGCGGGACTCGGGAGCGAGTGCCTACACGCCGATCGACACCAGCTTCGGCTCTCTGCTGGGCGTGAATGTCCCGGTGTACCGGACCGGCGCTGCTCCTGCGACGGTCGAAGGTCGCCGCGAGGCGTTCGTGGGATGGGTCGGCACGGTCTCGGTGCCCTCGGTCCTGTTGCAGCGGGCGCTGCAGAGTCACCCCGAGATGGCGGTGTCGATGCGATATCAGCTGAACGGCTCGGACGCCGAGTTCTCGAGCGGCGACGTGCCGAAGAACGCCGAGAGCGTGACGATCGACCTGCACAACGGATGGACGGTCACGACGTACGGTCCTGCCGCCAGCGGCGGTGTGCTGGACGGCAGCCCGCTCGTGCTCTTGCTGTCGGGAATCGCGTTGAGCGTCCTCGTCGCGACACTCATGCTGGTGTTGCGCACCGGACGGGCGCGGGCGTTGCGGCTGGTGGCCGAGCGCACCGACGAGCTCCGTCACCAGGCACTGCACGACGCGCTGACCGACCTGCCGAACCGGGCCCTGATCATGGACCGGATCGAGCAGCTCCTGAACCGGAGCCGGCGCAACAAGCACGACAGGCGCAGCGTTGTTCATCGACCTCGACGACTTCAAGAACGTCAACGACTCCCTCGGCCACGAGGCCGGCGACCGGCTGCTCGTCGCCGTGGCCGCCCGGTTGACGAGCACGTTGCGGGATGCCGACACGATCGGTCGCATGGGTGGCGACGAGTTCGTCGTGTTGATCGAAGATGCCAACCTCGAGGTGACCCCGGAGCTCGTCGCCCAGCGACTGCTGGATGTGATGCGTCAACCCTTCGAGCTCGAAGGCGTCTCGATGCCGCTGATGGTCAACACCAGCGTCGGTATCGCGATCGGTGATCGCCCGACGGGCGGGGAACTGCTGCGCGATGCGGACGTCGCGCTCTACCACGCCAAGCGCGCCGGGAAGAACCGGTACGAGGTGTACTTCCCCGAGCTGCAGACCGAGATCACCCGCAACATGGAGTTCGAGTTCGAACTTCGTTCGGCACTCGTCAACGATCAGTTCCGTCTCGCCTACCAGCCGATCTACAACCTCGACGACCTGAGCGTCGTGGGTGTGGAAGCGTTGCTGCGTTGGGAACATCCGACACTCGGCAACATCGAACCCGACGAGTTCATCCCCATCCTCGAACAGACCGGTCAGATCCACGACGTCGGGCGCTGGGTGCTCCGCCGCGCGTGTGAGCAGACCGCCGAGTGGCATGCGAGGGGCGATGTCCTCGACATCTCTGTCAACGTGTCCGGCCGCCAACTCGACGACGATGCGATCATCGACCGGGTCCGGGAAGCGCTCGAGTTCAGCGGTCTCGAAGGCACCTCATTGATCATCGAGGTCGCCGAGACCGTGCTCATGAACAACGTGCCCGCAACCGCCAGGCGACTGCAGGCGATCAAGGACCTCGGAGTACGGATCGCCGTCGACGACTTCGGAACCGGCTACTCCTCCCTCGCCTACCTTCGCCAGTTCCCGGTCGACTGCATCAAGATCGACCGTGAGTTCACGAGGGCGATCAGCACATCGCCCGAGTCGAAGGCCCTCATCAGCACGCTCGTCCAGCTCGGTAAGGACCTCGGTCTCAGCACGCTCGCCGAAGGCGTCGAGACCACCGGCGAGCTCGACGTCCTGCGCCACGAACAGGTCAACGAGGCGCAGGGGTTCCTGCTCTCCCGACCGCTCGACCCCGCCACGCTCGAAACCCAGCTCCTCGAGCCGGTCCGCCCAACACGGAACCCTGCCCGGCCGTAGCGACTGTCACGCTGTCGCCCGAACAGGTGAAAGCGACCCACTTCCTCGCGGAGTGAACAATCGGTTACGCGCGGTGGCTTTCTGGGTATTCCTCGGTGTCAATTGGATCCGGTCCGCTTCGCGCTCCTCCCGGTTGCAGGAAGGACAGCGATGCTCACCGTGAGAATCGTGATTGCAAGTGTCATGTTGTCCGCCTTCTTGGCGATGTCGGTGGCGGTCCTCCGACGGCGCGGGGCACACGGCGCAACCATCGGTCGGCGGGTCGCGACGGTCGTCGCCCTGACATCGGCCGCCGCATTGCTCGTCGCCGGCAACACGGCGAATGCCGCGATCGTTCCGACCGTTCCCTTGCTCACGGCGGCCAACTACTCCGTGCTCGGCGCCCAGACGGTCACGAACACCGGCCCGAGCGTGTTGAACAACAGCCTCGGGCTGTCGCCGGGGCCGACGACGGCGGTGGTCGGATTCCCACCGGGCATCGTCACCCCGCCGGCGATCATCGACGCGACCACTCCCACCGCGGCGCAGGCCCAACTCGACCTGACGGCCGCCTACATCGATGCCGCCGGACGTCCGCTCAACGCAACCACGACCCCCGACCTCACCGGTCTCACGCTCGTCGGCGGCGTCTACGCGGGGCCCAGCAAGTCCCCGCTGAGCATTGGCCGGGACGCTCGTCCTCGACGGCGAGGGCAATCCCAACTCGGTGTTCATCTTCCAGACCGACTCGACGCTCATCACCGGTTCGGCGAGCACCGTGTCGCTGATCAACGGCGCCCAGGAGTGCAACGTCTTCTGGCAGGTCGGAAGCTCCGCCACGCTCGGCACCGGCTCGGTGTTCGTCGGCAACATCCTGGCGCTCACCTCGGTCAGCGTGACCACCGGCGTGACCGTCCACGGCCGGGCCCTCGCCCGCAACGGAGCGGTGACGTTGGACAACGACATCTTCACCAGCCCGACGTGTGATCTCACGACACCCGTGACGACCACCACCACCCCTGCTCCCGAAACCACGATCGCCGGGTCGGAGACGACCGCTCCGGCCGACACCACACCGACGACGACACCGGGCGGGGGCACCACACCCACTGGCACGATCCCGAGGACCGGTTCACAGAGCGGGATGACGCTCCTGCTCGCCGCGGCCGCGCTGCTCGCCATCGGCGGCACCGCCACCCGCGTCGCCAGACGCAAGCCGTTGTGACCCGCGCCTCGTTCATGGCGCTTCGTTCATGAATTGACGTTTCGCGCATCCCGGCGCCCGGTGACGACAAACACCAGGGCGCCGGCGATCGCGGCGACGGCCGAGGCGATGAGCGTGCCGATCTTGGCGTCGTCCTGCAGGCTCGGCGAATCGAACGCCAGGCCGGTGATGAACAGCGACACCGTGAACCCGATGCCAGCCACGGCGGCCACGCCGAGGATGTGCCCCCAGTGGGCGCCCTCCGGGAGGCGGCCCAGCCCGAGCCGGACGGCGATCCAGCTGAACGACGCGACACCGACGAACTTGCCCACGACCAGCGCCACGGCGACGCCGGCGAGCACGGCCGACGGGTCCGAGATGGCGTCGGCCGACAGGACGACGCCGGCGTTGGCGAGCGCGAACAGGGGAACGATCACGTAACTCGTCCACGGATGGAGAGCGTCGATCAGCCGATCACACGCCGAGACCGAGCCGCGGATCAAGGTTGCGGTCGCCCGCACGTCGTCGACACGAACATCCGGGACGCCCTCGAGCACGTCGACGATCTGCTCGGCCTCGAGCTCGGTCTGGATCGGCCGTGCCGGTGTGAGCAGTCCCATCACCACGCCGGCGATCGTGGCGTGGACGCCCGACTCGTACACCGCCAGCCAGAGCGCGAAGCCCATGATGGCGAGCACCGGCGCGTAGACGACACGCACGCGATGCATCCTCGCCACGACAGCCGCCAGCGCGATCGCGACGAACAACAGGCTCGTCTCGACGTCGTCGGTGTAGAACACCGCGATCACCGCGATCGCCCCGATGTCGTCGACGATCGCGAGCGTCAGCAGAAGGACCTTTACCGGGCTCGGCACCCGGCTGCCGAGGAGGGCCACGACACCCAGCGCGAATGCGATGTCGGTCGCCATCGGGATCCCCCACCCGCGAGCTCCGTCCCCGCCGGCATTGAAGGCGAGGTAGGTCGCGGCCGGCACGATCATCCCTCCCACCGCCGCCATCGCGGGAAGGGCGACGGAACGTCGGTCGCGAAGTTCACCGACGACGAGCTCGCGTTTGATCTCCATCCCGACGACGAAGAAGAACACCGCCATCAGCAAGTCGTTCACGACATGTCTGAGGTCGGCCACGAAAACTGTACGAACCGATTTCGACTCGCACTTCGGTCGCCCACAACGACTCGTAGCCGGTGTCCCACGACGAGTTCGCCCACACCAGCGCGACCAACGTCGCCGCGGCGAGCAGGATGCCGCCAGCTGCCTCGATGTGAAGGAACCGCACGAGCGGCTGGGCGGCACGGGCGAAGACGCTGTCGCTCTGCAAGAACGTGGGTTTGGCACTCGGGAGCTGGGGGGCTGCCATCGTGAGGAACTCCTGGAGGTCGACGGAACGACGCCGACCAGACTTCCCGGCTCACCGAAGCATCTGATGCTACGACATCCGGAGCGACCGACCGCGGGTGGCGGCGAGATCTTCGACCTAGGGCTCGTTGGCGCGCAGTGGCTTCGGTGGCGTCAAGCGCTTGAGCAGTACCGCGAAGCTGCCGTCACCGAGGGCAGTCATCCCGACCGCCTCCCAACCCTTCTCGCCCTCTCGGTTGAGCATCTTCACCGCCGCCGAACTCCCCTGCGCCGCCCGTGCCGGTTCGAACTCGGGCAACGAAACGATCAGATACTCCCAGATATCCATCACGTGCCCGAGCGACGCGCACCAGCTACGTCGAATGCCTGTGGCGCCGCCGCCTCGAGCAGCGCCTCGAACAGCTCGACGTCGCTATCGGTCTGGTCGACGAGAAGGACAGCGGTTCGACGCTCATTGGCGAGTGTCACTGGTCGCCTCTGCAGCCGCGTCGTCGATCGCCGAGAAGGGCCGCATGTCGATGAGTTGATGGCCGGCGCCGCCGTTGCGTTTGACCTGGTACATCGCCATGTCGGCCTTGACCACGAGCTCGTTCGAGAACGCCTCACCGGGACCGGCGAAGGCGATGCCGACGCTCGCCGAAATCGTGAGTTTCAGCCCGCTCGCATGGAGCTCGAACGGTTGGGCGAACGCCTCGTCGACGCGCTTGGCCAGGATCTCGGCGTCGGCCATGCTGTGCAGGTCCTCGCACAGGAACACGAACTCGTCGCCGGAGAAGCGGGCGAGGGTGTCGCCCGACCGCACCAGGTTCGAGAGCCGGTGGGCGACGGCAACCAACAGTTCGTCGCCGACGGGATGGCCGTAGCTGTCGTTGACCTGCTTGAAGCGATCGAGGTCGGCGAACAGGATCGCGGCGCTGTTGTGCGACCGCTTGCGACGCTCGGCGGCGTGCTCGAGCCGCTCCTGCAGCAGCAGCCGGTTCGCCAACCCGGTCAACGGATCGTGGAGCGCACTGTGATGGAAGCCTTCGGAGGTGGCGTGGGCCTCCTCGCGCGCCTGGGCGTTGAGCAGGTAGGCAGCCGCGACGTCCGCCAGCGTCTGGGCTGCACCCATGTCGTGGGGGTCGAGGTCACCGGGCGTGTCGCGGTACAGATCCAGCGCGCCGAGCCGGCCCTCACCGTGGCGCAGCGGGAACGTGAACACCGCGGCCAGCCCGGCCGCCCGAGCCGCCGGGGCGAACACCGGGAACCGATCGTCGGCGTCCAGGTCGGGGATCGACACGGCTTCCCCGGATTCGTACGCCACCAAGCAAGGGCCCTGACCGATCTCGGTCTGCAGCTTCTCGAAGCGCAGCGCGGCCTCGTCCGATGCGGCGATGTAGCGCGGCGCCATGCCGGGCGAGATCAACGTGACCCCCGTCGACGTGACGGGCAGGACCTCGACGATCCGTTCGACGAGGTGGTCGAGGATGCCCTGGATCGGGAAGTCGGTGATCAGCGTGCCGGCGAACTCGCTGAGCACCGACGACAGCTTGTCCTCATTGACCACGAACACCATCCAGGCGTTGGAAAGCAAGCCCGCGCGTGGTCTGGACGGGACGATGTCGGTTACGTCCGTGACGCAGCGTAGCGCACCGGCGACAGTGCGCGACGGAATTCACCACGTTGTCGCGCCGTGCTCCACGGCTCGTGACGATTCCGCGGCTCCGAGCAACTCCATCAGGCGTGCCGGTTGCCCGTGTTGATCGGTCAAGGTCAGCGAGCCGCCGCGTTCGAGCAGCGCCCGGCGGATGGCGACCAGACCGGCGTAGCCGCAGCAGTCCATGAAGGTCAGTTCGGACATGTCGACGACGACGGCGAGGTGGCGACCCTCGAGGCAGGCATGCTCGAGCATCTGGCGAGTCCGCACGTCGAGCTCACCGGAGACGTTGACCACGTGGCTCTCCCCGTCGATCGACACGCTCACATCAAGAACCGGTGGGCTGGGTGCTGACTCGTTCCGGGTCGACACACTCAGCGTTCCGGAACTCGCACGCACGTCGTGGTTGCTCACGATGGACCCCCTCGCAAGGCGGGGCGCAACCAGTAGTCCGGAGCAGCGCGGCTGACAGCAGGTATTCCGCTGTCACCCACCATATACCTCCGTCACCGGTTGCACAACCACGGCTCGTGGTGAGGCGCTGACCACCTCGCGCGCAGAGGCGACGCAGCTACAGGTCGCGCCGTGCCGGGGGCGGCGGTGGCGGCGGACGCCGTTCGCGAGACAACGTGTCGATGCTGATCGTTCCGGCGACGAGGGCTCCGGCGACCTCGGTGAGGCCCCGATTGTTGTTCCTGCGCGAACCTGCGCAGGATCGACGAACGCGGCGTCCATGTCGACCCCGCCCACGTTCGGCGATCATGCCCTTGGCCTGCTCGATGGCGATGCGGCTGTTGAGGGCGTGCTGCAATTGGCCCTCGCGGATCGCGGCTTCGCGTGTGGCCTGGTCCTGGACGATGGCGATGCTGGCGACGTCGGCGAGCGCCTGGGCGAGCTGCGACGTCGGCAGCGGAGAGCGAGCACGGGTGCGACATGAACAGGTTCAGGCATCCGAGGATCACATCGCGCAGCCGGAGCGGGACGGCACACACCGACGGGAACCCGGCGGCGACGCTCTCGGTCGCAAACTGCGGCCAGGGTGACGGCGACCCGAGGTCGTGGTCGAGCGACGACGGCGCCGGTGTGTGAAGCAGTCGAGGCACGGGCCCTTCGTCGTTCTGGATCTGGAACAACTCGAGCAGCTCGATCTGCTCGGTGGATGCCGCCATCACCCGGAGATGCCCGGCCGTGTCAGCGAGCAGGATCCCCGCTGCCGCCGCTTCCAACAGTTCGACACTGCGCGATGTCAGCACGGTGAGGACGTCGATCACGTCGAAGTCGTCGACGAGGGTGTCGACGATCTCGACGAACGTGACAGCCGTCAGGGCGTTCCGATTCAGCGACCTGGCGTGTGCATCATCCGACACGGTTCACTCCCGTCTCTCCACATCGTCATGCCGATCGTCGCGATCGTCGGCGAGACGCAACCGACGCGCAACGATGTCGCCTGCCACCGCTCCCAACGGACGGCCGTCCGCGAAGGCGTGGGCACGGATCCGCACCAGCGCCTCGGCGACCGGGATCTGCAGCTGAACCGAGACCATTCCGGAAGCCTGATGGATCTGCGCCCGATAGGCGACCGCTTCGTCGAGATCAGGGGCGAGCGTGCCGGCAGGCGCGGCGTCCTGCAGACTCAGGACCGTCTCGGTCAAGACCTCGACCATGGCAATGCTGTCTTCATGCTGCGTGGCACTCAGCTCACCCGCACTGTCCTGATACAGCGTGAGCACACCGATCTTCGCGCCTTTCGACGACAGTGGATAGGCGAATACGGCGCCGACTCCCGTCGACGTGGGCGAGATGGACGAAAGATGGCCACATCGCCGAGGCGGGGCCGTCGAGCCGAGGTGCGTGCACGAAGGTGTTCGAGCGGAACGCGTCCTGGCACGGACCTTCGCCGATGGCGTACTGAAGATCCTCGAGCGCTGCCATCCGTGGGTGCGAGACACAGACCGGTCCGGCCTGGCCGCCACCCATGATCGTGATGCCCGCGCCCGTCACGTCCAACACGTCAACGCAGGCCGAGCACAACCTCGCCTCGGGCGACTTGGCGGCCTCGCGCGCGAACGCGACAGCGATCCGCAGCGATTGGTCGGCGTTCACGCCAACTCTTCGACTTCCCCGAATCGCATCCACCCGCTGAACATGCTTCCTTCCTCACCACAGAGTGTGCGGCAAGGCCTGGACCCGATCAAGCACCCCGAAACGTGTGGCGCACGGTACCAGCGACCCGGCCATCAGGCCAGATCCGTCAGGCGCTGTGAGGGCGCACGACCGTGGTCTTCGCCGTTCGCCACACTGCGATTCCTGACCGTCTCCGGGCCCGGCACGTGCAGATCATGGGCGAGTGACATCCGCTCGAACGCACGGATCAGCGTCGCCGACGAATCCCACTGGCGGCGGAGCAGGCCATGGCGGACCGAGCGCGGGAACGCATGGTGGGTGTTGTGCCACGACTCGCCCATGCTGATCACTGCGAGCAGCGCCACGTTGGTGCTGCGATCCTTGGTCGCGAACGGTCGTCGTCCGAACATGTGACACACGGAGTTGACGCTCCACGTCCGCGTGGTGCAGCACGCAGATGCGGACCAGGCCAGCCCACAGCAGGGCGCTCATCGCTGCCGCCAAGGTGCCCCCGAGCAACCAGCCGAGGCCGAACGGCAGCGCCAGCGACACAACGCACCAGAACGGGAAGAGGGCGTCGATCACCACGATGTCGCGGTCGGCCATGAGGTCGGCCGCGTGTCGCTCCCGCGACGTGCTGCGGGCGGTGAACAGCCAGCCGACGTGGGCGTGCCAGAGGCCTTTCAATTGGCCGGACGAGCCAGGGCCGTGGTGCTGCGGTGAGTGCGGGTCGTCGACCGTGTCGGCGAACACGTGGTGCCGTCGGTGATTGGCCACCCAGCTGATCGGCCCACCCTCGAACGCCATCGAGCCGAGCGCGACGACCCCGATCTTGAGTGGTCGGTTCGGAGAGAAGGACTTGTGCGCCAACAGCCGATGGAATCCGATCGACATGCCGTGACCGGTGAGGAAGTACAACGACACGGCGAGGATCACGTCGCGCATACCGATGCCCCGTCCCCAGAATCGGTACACGCCGACCGCGAGCGCGAGAAACGGAACGCCGACGATCACGGCTGTGATCACCCGCCCGCTGAGGTTCGGCAACCGCTCGTCGTCGCCGAACGTGTGCACCACCGGCGGTGGCGACGAGGCGAGCTCGATGGATGGTGAAGAGGTGAGCTCGAGCGTCATCGCGGCTCCTTCGACTCGGTCTTCTCAGCACCCCGATGGGGGTGGAGGTTCGACCGAGGACTGGAGCCGCTTCCACCGCTGATGTCGCTGCGATGGACGACTCGAACTCTACCCGCGGCGCCAGCCCACGCGTACGACGACGGCGAGATTCGCTCGGCTTCAGCGATCGTCGTATTCGTGTGACCGCGACCCGCCGATCGCGGCGATCCGCGATTTCAGGGACGGAGCAGTCGAACCCTCGGCGTCACCCGCGAGCGGTCGGACTCGACCTCGACCCGCAAGAGCGCCCACGCCTCGTCGGCGGTCGCGGCGATGGCCGAGGCGACGACGAGGTCGCCGTCGAATCGCTCGGCCTCGGCGGTCCACGTCGGAACGACCTCCAACAGCCGCCCGTCGCGGCCCCGCAGGTGGTTCTCCCGGTAGTCGAGGGTGGTGCGCCAACCGGCGCGCTCGAGCGCCCTCCGATCGGTGGGTTCGAGGGTCAACCCGTGTCGGCGGGGGCGGGGAGCGGCTCCGCGCATGCTCATCGACATGTGAACGATTGTGGACCCTCGACCCTGTGGATCGTCAGGCCCGTTTTCCTGTGGATTGGCTGGGGATCTCGCGCCCCTGCCTGTGGGAATCGCGATGAGGCGAACCGAGCGAGCCGTCGGTTCGTACGGCACGCCATGGAGATCACCGTGGTTGAACGACGCGCGAGCACGGCCGTGCCGCGAATCCTGTGCGCGCTGGTGGCGCTGGCGGCCGGCATCGTCGGGGTGGCGATGCTCGTCGCCCCGGGCTCGACTGGTCGCTACTTCTCGTGGGCGTTGGGCCCGCCGCCGCTCGCTGCACTGGTCGGTGCGTTCTACGTCGCGTCGACCCTCGTCTTCGGCGCCGCCGCGGCGTGGGCCGGGTGGCCGGGGTTGCGGCTCCTCTGCGTCGCGGTGTTCGCCCTCACACTGCCGACCCTGGCCGCCACGGCCCGCCACCAGGACGTGTTCGACTTCGGGCGGTGGCAGGCCGTGGCGTGGGTGCTGTTGTTCATCGCCAGCCCGATCGCGTTCGGCGGCGCGCTGGCGATCGTCCGCCGACCGGCAGTACCGGCCGGTCAGCGCCTCCAGCGGTGGTCGCGGGTCACGCTCTCAGTGACGAGCGTCATCTACGCGGCGGTGGCCGTCGTGCTGTGGGCATGGCCCGACGCGGTCTCGGACCACGGGCCGATTGCGTCCGGCGGTCTCGGTCTGCGGTTCGTCGGGTCGTGGGCCGCGTTCCTCGCCACCCTCGCCGCGCTCGCCGTCGTCCGCCCCGGGCGGCACGAGGCACGAGTGCCCGTCGCGGCGCTCGTCATCTGGCCAGTAGCCGGACTCATCGCCGGGCTCCTCCACCTCGGCGACCTCCGACCTGGTGTTCCGCAGGTCGCCTATCTGGCGGGCCTGTCTGTGCTGGCGGTGCTCGCCGGGGCGGTCGCGATCGGCGACGGCGCCGTGCGCGTCGCGTCGGCGACCGCTCGGGCCGGGTCGGACGTCCGGCTCATGCGCCCAGCCGCTCTGGCAGGCCGAACATCGGAAACAGGGTCGCTGTATCGAGGAACGAGTTGATGCCGACGATCTGACCGTCGGACATTTCGAGCACCACGAGCGCCCACGGTTCGTAGCCGCCGCCAGGACCACTCGACCGGTACTGCCCGAACGCCGGCGTGCCGTTGGCCCACGTCGGCACGAGGCGGGAGCCGCGACACTTGGCACCGGTTCCGAGCATCCACCCGCTGATGTTGGTGTGACCCCGCATCCAGAGCTCGTACGGCGGCATCGACAGGGTGGCGTCCTCGTGGAGCAGCGACGTGAGCGACTCCATGTCGTAGCGCTCGAAGGCGTCGACGTAGCGGTCGAGGAGCTCGCGGTGAGCGTCGTCCATCGGGTCGATCGCGTCGGTGTCGCTGAGATCGCTGGCGGCGAGCGTTGCGCGTGCCCGTTGCAGTGCGCTGTTGACGGACGGGACGGTCGAACCGAGGAGCTCGGCGACCTCCTCGGCCTTGAGTCGCAGCACCTCGCGCAGGATCAGGACGGCGCGCTGGCGCGGTGGGAGGTGCTGGAGAGCGGCGACGAAGGCGAGCCGGATCGACTCGCGGGCCACGGTCTGCTCGGCCGGATCGTCGGACGACCCGACGACCCGACCGTCGGGGATCGGCTGGATCCACGTCAACTCCGGAAGCATCGGCCCGAGCGCCGCGCTCGACGACTTCGGTGACGACAGGTCCATGGGGCGGGCCCGGCGCTGGCGCCCGTTCAACATGTCGAAGCACACGTTCGTGGCGATTCGGTACAGCCACGACCGCACTGCCGACCGCCCCTCGAAGCGGTCGAAGCTGCGCCACGCCCGCACGAGCGTCTCCTGGACGGCGTCGTCGGCCTCGAACGCCGAACCCAGCATCCGATAGCAGTAGCCCGTCAGCCCGACCCGATACTGCTCGAAATCGACCTCCGGCTGGTCAACACCCTTCTGAACTGGTCCGTCCTGGAGGGTTCCGGCGCGGGACCCTTCGCCGCGAGCCGCTCTCTCGGTGGCATCGACATCAGTCATTCCAGATCACTCCTCAGTCGCCCCTATCGTCAGCAGAATCCCCCCGCCCGACCCAGTCATCGTACGCCGCGCCCCGCGTCACGGACACCGCAGTGGTCCCGCCCGAGCCCCCCTTGCCCCCAAACCCATTCTGTCTGCCTCAGACGGACCGACGGCTCATCTGAGGCAGACAGAACGCGGGTTTGGGGCAGCGACATATTGACATCCGTCGAAGTGTTAGGTAACGTATCGACAGTTGTCGAAATGATGATGCTCCCGAAAGGATGCGCCCGATGCGCTTGCAACTCGCTCTCAACGTCAGCGACCTCGACGAGGCCGTCGACTTCTACACCCGGATGTTCGGGGTCGGCCCGGCCAAGACCAAGCCCGGCTACGCCAACTTCGCAATCGTCGACCCGCCCCTGAAGCTGGTGCTGTTCGAGAACGGCGGCGAGCCGGGAAGCATCAACCACCTCGGCGTCGAGACCGAGACCGCCGACGAGGTCGTTGCGGCCGAAGCGCGCCTCGGCGACGCCGGGCTCGAGACGACGGGCATCGACGACACCGTGTGTTGCTACGCCCAGAAGACCGAGACGTGGGTCCACGGGCCGGACGGCGCGCGTTGGGAGTGGTACGTCAAGAAGGGTGACGCCGAACAACTCGTCAACACCGTGGTCGGCGGCGTCGACGTGAGCGGCGAAGGCACCTGCTGCCCGGCGTAGGGGATCGCCGACCGAGACGCGCCCACATCGGCGCGGTCCGGTCGGACAGGGCGTTCGACGCCACGAATACCATGCCGCGATGGACCTCGACCACTTCCCCGCGAACGTTGCGCCGGAGGAGGTCGGTGAGCACCTGCGGCGGCACGGCTACGCCATCGTCGACGATCTCGCCGACACGGCGACGATGGACCAGTTGGAACGCGAGGTTGCGCCGTACATCGACGCCTCGGACACCGGCCGCGACGAGTACGACGGCAGGTTCACGCGGCGCACCGGCGCACTGATCGCCCGCTGTCCGACCGCCCGCCGGCTGGTGATGCACCCGACGGCCGTCGGCGCCGCCCGGCACCTGCTGTCGCAGGCGACGACCGTGCAACTGCATCTCACGCAGGTGATCTCGATCTCGCCCGGCGAGACCCAGCAGAAGCTCCACCGCGATCAGATGGCGTTCGACTTCTACCCGTTCCCACCGGACTACCACGTGCAGTGCAACACGATGTGGGCGCTGACCGACTTCACGACGGAGAACGGGGCAACGCACATCCTGCCGGGAACGTCGGGGATGGATGACGAAGCCGGGCTGCGCGTCGACGGCGGGCAGGCGACGATGCGCCGCGGGAGCTGCCTGTTCTATGAGGGCAAGGTGCTCCACGGCGGCGGTGCGAATCGCAGCGACGCGGACCGTCGCGGCGTGAACATCACGTACACGGTCGGGTGGGTCAGGCAGGAGGAGAACCAGTTCCTCGCGACCCCGCCCGAGATCGCCCGCACTCTCGACGACGACCTGCTGCGGATGATGGGGTACCAGCAGGGCGCGTTCGCGCTCGGTTACGTCGGTGACCAGCAGGACCCGCTCGCCCACCTGCGCGGCGGGTCGGACAAGGTCAAGGTGATCAGCGACATCGTGCGCAAGAACGACGACATCCGGACGTTCGTCGAGCAGCTCGCTGCCGAACGAACCGACCACAGCGCCACCCATCCGATCTCGTGAAGTTTCAGCGCCGTGCGAGCGCTCCCGCAGAACCCACCGCGGACGTCGGCATGAACCAGGCCGCGTCGTTCAGAGGTGGAGCCCCGGTTCGTCCGTCGGCGGCGCCAGCCGCTTCGACGGACGCTTCAAGTGACGATGGGCCAGGGGTGGGTGTGGACCGAGAAGGGTTCGCCCAACTGGTGCCAGAGCTCCTCGGCCAGGTGCGGGGCGAACGGCGCCAGCAGGCGCACGAACACACGCTTCGACGCTGCGTCGTCGACGCGCCGTACGGCCTCCATCAAACGCGCCAGCGCGACGTTGAACGACAGGCGCTCGATCGCGGCGCCGACCGCGTCGATCGTCCCCGACAGGTCGACCGCCCCGCCCGTCTCCCGATCCGGTCCGGTGACGGCTCGCCAGGCGCGGGCGAAGAACCGCTCGATGCCGACGATCGCATCGTCGCGGAACTCGCCACCTTGTTCCCACGGCGCGGCGAACAACAGCGCGCACCTCAGCGCGTCGGAACCGTGGCTGTCGACGTAGTCGTCGGGGGTCACGACGTTGCCGCGGCTCTTCGACATCTTCGCCCCGTCCTTGGCGATCAGGCCGCCCAGCCGAACTCGCGGGAACGGCTCCTCGAACGGCACCAGTCCGAGATCGTGCAGCGCCATCGTGACGAATCGTGCGTACAGGTGGTGGCGTTGCACGTGCTCGGCACCGCCGGCGTAGAAGTCGACCGGCAGCACGCGGGTCGTGCGCGCGACGTCCCACGGGCGGTCGTCGAATTCGGTCGACGGGTACCGCAGGAAGTACCACGACGAGTCGACGAACGTGTCGGATACGTCGGTCTCGCGGCGCGCCGGGCCACCACATCGCGGACACGACGTGCGCACCCAGTCCTCGACCGCGGCGAGCGGCGATCGGCCGGTGCCGGTCGGGCGGAAGTCGGCGACGTCGGGCAGCGTGACCGGCAGGTCGGCGTCGGGCACGGCCACCGCCCCGCACGCGTCGCAGTGGATGATGGGGATCGGCGCGCCCCAGTACCGCTGCCGCGAGATCAGCCAGTCGTGCAGGCGGATCGTGTCGCCGTCATCGTCACCGATCCACTGGCGTTGCAGGCGCTTGGCGCGCTGCGGCCAGTCGAGGCGCTCCAATCCGTCGTGCAAGCGGTCGGCGTATGCCGTGATGCGCAGGAACCACTGCGTCATCACCTTCTCGGTCACCCGCGTCCCGCACCGCTCGCACTCCGTGCCGTCGCGCTCCGTCTGCTCGCGGGCCAGGACTGTCAGGCACGACGGACACCACACCACCGGCGCCGCCGCCTGGTACATCAGCCCGGCGTCGAACAGCCGCGTCAGGATCCACTGCGTCCAGCGGTAGTAGCGCGGGTCGCTGGTGTCGATCGCGCGAGTCCAGTCCCACGCCATGCCAACTCGCGCCAGTTGCTCGCGGAAGCGGGCGATCGTGCGGACAGTCAGCGAGCGCGGATGTTCGCCGATCCGCAGCGCGTAGTTCTCGGTGTGGATCCCGAACACGTCGAAGCCGATCGGCTGGAACACGTGCTTGCCGCGCATCCGCAGATAGCGGCCGTACGTGTCGACGCCTCCGTAGCGGTAGACATGACCGACGTGCAGTCCCTCGGCGGACGGGTACGGGAACTCGACCAGGTTGTAGAAGACGTCGTCGGCGGCGACCGCGTCGAGATCGACGCGACCGATCCCGTCAGCCTCCCAGCGGGCACGCCACCGCGCCTCGACCGCTCCGACGTCGTACGGCCGCGCCACCGAGCGGACCTTCCGATCGAGTGTCCGGATGTGCGTGCCGCATGAACGAAACGCTACGCGGCGAGCGCTCCCCGGACCCGACGGGTTTCGCGCCCACCAACCCATCCGTGAAGTTTCGGCGCCCTGAGACCACCACACCGAAACTTCACGAGTTCGGGCGGAGCGCCGACAGGGCGGCCTCGGCCTGGGTCACCTTCTCGGCGGCCGTCAGGCGTCGCGCCGTCACGTCGGCGTGGTGACGCTCGGCATCCGCCAGCCTCTCTCGCGCCGTCGCCACCGCGGCGGCTGCTTGTTCGACGTCGTTCTCGGCGCGGGCGAGGTCGCGCACAGCGGCCGTGTGGGCCCGTTCGACACGATCCCGCTCGCGCCTGATCCGCTGCCGCTCGGCGGCGCTCCGGGCCGGTGTCGAGCCCGGTGTCGAGTCCGCCGTCGACTTCGTCTCGCTGGACACGGCGGCGGCCGCTGAGCGCTTGCTCGGCGCGTCCTTGGGCGGGCGCGGCCGGGCCGGCGGCTCGAGCCCGGCGAACAGATCCGTGGCGTCGGGATCGCCCGATCCGAGCACGCCCATCCGCAGCTGTTCGCACGCCGAGCGCGTTGCCGGCGACCTCGGACAGCCGAGCGGTCAGTTCCGCGGTGCCAGATGCTCGTCCAGCGCCCTCGAGAGCCGCGTCCACGGCGCGGATCACATCCGTGGTCCGTTCCCGCAGCGTTCGCAACGCAGCGCGGACATCGGGTCCGTCACGGCCCTCGATGGCGGCGGTCTGTGCGTCCCGGACGTCGCTCGCCGCGCTCGCGAATTCGTCGACGGCCTCCGCACGTTCGGCGGCGGCGATGTTCAATGCCCAGTCCGTCCAGTCCGGCTTGCGCAGTGCCGCGACCAGCGCCGCCTCCTCGCGCTCCTTGGCGCGCCGCAGGTCCTTCACCACCGCGTTGCGGGCGGCCACGAACTCCGTCGGCGCGGTCGCGTACAGCCGCCGGAGCGTCACGTCATCCAAGCCTCCGACCGTACCGGAGCAGCACCACCACCCGTTCTGTCTGCTCCATACGGCCCGTGGCTTCATCTGAGGCAGACAGGTCGGGGGTTGACCGGCCGTGGGATGATGCGGCGGTGACGGAGCTGCCAGCGCGGGCCCGGGTCGTCGTGATCGGTGGTGGTGTCATCGGTTGCTCGGTCGCGTACCACCTGGCGCACATGGGGTGGCGTGACGTCGTGCTCGTCGAGCGCGACCAGCTCACGTCGGGGACGACGTGGCACTCGGCGGGATTGATGGTGACGTTCGGATCGACGTCGGAGACATCGACCGAGATGCGCAAGTACACGCGTGACCTCTACTCGCGCCTCGAGGCGGAGACCGGTCTTGCCACCGGGCTCAAGCAGGTCGGCTTCATCGAGCTCGCCGCCGACCAGGATCGGCTCGAGGAGTACCGGCGGGTGTCGTCGTTCAACCGCTACTGCGGCGTCGACGTGCAGGAGATCTCGGCCGCCGAGGTCGCCGAGCTGTTCCCGCTGGCCCGAACCGACGACATCCTCGCCGGCTTCTACGTCGCCGAGGACGGCCGCGTCAACCCGGTCGACGTCACGATGGCGCTCGCACGCGGTGCCCGCCAGCAAGGCGTGTCGATCGTGCAGGGGGTCACGGTCACGGGCGTGACGGCACGTCACGGCGCAGTCACCGCGGTCGACACGGATCGAGGCTCGATCGAGACCGAGTACGTGGTCAACTGCGCCGGGATGTGGGGCCGGCAACTCGGCGCCCGGTCAGGCGTCAACATCCCACTCCAGGCGGCCGAGCACTATTACCTGATCACCGAGCAACTCGACGAGATCGACGGGTCGTGGCCGGTGATCGAAGACCCGGGTTCGTACGGCTACTACCGCGAGGAAGTCGGCGGGCTGATGATCGGCCTGTTCGAGCCCGTGTGCGCGCCGTGGAACATCGACGGTGTGCCGGAGGGATTCTCGTTCGGCGAGATCAGCCCGGACTGGGACCGCATGGGACCGTACGTCGAACGCGCGATGAGCCGGGTGCCGATCTCGTTCGACATCGGCATCCGCAAGTTCTTCTGCGGGCCGGAGAGCTTCACACCCGATCTCCAGCCGGTCGTCGGCGAGGCGCCCGAGCTGCGCAACTACTTCGTCGCCGCGGGCCTGAACTCGATCGGCATCCTCACGGGTGGCGGCCTCGGCCGCGTGCTCGCCCACTGGATCGTCAACGGTCGACCCGATGTCGACGTCACCGGCTTCAACATCGACCGCCTGCACACCTATCAGGCGAACCCCGAGTACCGCCGCACGCGCACCGTGGAGTCGCTCGGGATGGTGTACCAGTGCCACTACCCCACCCGCTCGATGCGGACCGCCCGCGGCGTGAAGTTGTCACCCGTCCACCATCGCCTCGCCGCGGCCGGTGCCTACTTCCGCGACGTCAGCGGTTGGGAGGGCGCCGACTGGTACGCCGGCGCCGGTGTCGAGCCCGAACCCGGCCCGCTCACGTGGGGACGGCCGGTGTGGTGGGACCACTGGCGGGCCGAGCACGAGGCGGCACGCACCGGCGTGATCGTGATGGACATGTCGTTCATGTCGAAGTTCCGCGTCCAGGGCGCCCACGCCGGCCGGTTGCTCGATCACCTCTCGGCCAACGCCGTCGATGGCCTGGCCGGCCGGATCACCTACACGCAGTGGCTCAACGAGGCGGGCCACATCGAGGCCGACCTCACCGTGACCAAGCTCGGCGACGACGACTTCTGGGTGGTCGCCACCGACACCGCCCACCGCCACGTCGAGACGTGGATGCGACGCCACATCGGCGAGCAGCACGCGTTCGTCACCGACGTCACGTCGGGCTCCGCCCAACTCAACGTGCAAGGACCGCGCTCGCGCGAGCTGCTCCAGGCCGTGACGACCAGCGACATGTCGAACGAGGCGTTCGCGTTCCGCGACGCTCGCGAGATCGACGTCGGGTTCGCGCGCGTGTTGTGCGTTCGCATCACGTACCTCGGCGAGCTCGGCTACGAGTTGTACGTTCCCGCCGAACAGGCCGCCCACGTGTACGACCGGCTCCTCGAAGCGGGCGCGCAGTTCGGGCTCCGTCACGCCGGGCTGAAGGCGCTGGCGAGCCTTCGCATGGAGAAGGGCTACCGCGACTACGGCCACGACATCGACAACACCGACACCGTCCTCGAGGCCGGCCTCGGGTTCGCCGTGGCGGTCGACAAGCCGGGCGGCTTCATCGGACGCGACGCCGTGGCCGCCGCCCGCGCGGCTGGCCCGCCGACGCGCCGGGTCGTGCAGATCCTCGTCACCGACCCTGATCCGCTGATGTTCCATGCCGAGATCGTGCGCCGCGACGGGCGCGCCGTGGGCTACGTGCGGGCTGCCTCGTACGGCCACACGCTCGGCGGCGCCGTCGGCCTGGCGATGGTCGAGGCCGGCGAGCCTGTCACCGCGTCCTATCTCGACTCGGGTACGTGGACCGTCGAGATCAACGGCCACGAGTACCCCGCCCGGGCGTCGTCGTCACCGCTGTACGACCCGACCAACGAGCGCATCAGGAGCTGACCATGTGGCGCTCGACGGACAGCCAGCCGGCGGTGCTGCCGAAGATCGCCTACGGGCGCGGGAGCCGGTTGTACGACGTGACCGGCAAGGAGTACATCGACGGCTCCGGTGGCCCCGCGGTGTACTGCCTCGGCCACGCCCACCCCGAGGTCAACGACGCCATCAAGCGCCAACTCGACGCCGTCGCCCACGCCTACCGCTACAACTTCGCCAGCGATCCGATGGACGAGCTGACCGAGCTCGTCGCCCGCCGCAGCGGTCCCGGGTTCAGCCGGATGATCTTCACGACGGGGGGATCCGAGGCCGTCGAATCGGCGTTGAAGGTCGCCCTCCACTACCACTACGCCTCCGGCGCCCCGACGCGCCAGCGCTTCATCGCCCGTGAGCGTTCGTGGCACGGCAACACGCTCGGCGCCTTGTCGGTGTCGCACTTCAAGGAGCGCCGCGCTCCGTACGAAGGCGCCCTCGTGCCCGCGTCGCACCTGTCGGCGGTCAATAGCTATCGCCCGCCACAGGGCGTCGCTGCCGACGATGTCGCCGCGGCGTGTGCCGACGAGTTGGACCGTGAGATCGTCCGCCTGGGCGCGGAGAACGTGGCGGCGTTCGTGTTCGAACCCGTCGTGGGCGCCGCCGGTGGCGCCGTGCCCGCTCCACCCGGTTACGCGCGGATGGTGCGGGAGATCTGCGACCGCCACGGCGTGTTGATGATCGCCGACGAGGTGATGTGCGGCACGGGGCGCTGCGGTACGTGGCGGGCGCTCGAGCACGACGGTGTCACGCCCGACGTGATGGCCGTCGCCAAAGGTCTTGGCGGCGGCTACGTGCCGCTCGGTGCGACGCTCTACCACGACAAGATCGCCGCCGTGCTCGACGGGGTCGGTGGACCGCAGACCGGGCACACGTTCACGGGCCACACGCTCGCCTGCGCCGCCGGCCTCGCCGTCCAGCGCATCGTCGAGCGCGACCAGCTCGTCGAACGGGTACGGGCCGACGGGCCGCGCCTGAGGCAGTTGATCGCCGACCGCTTCGCCGATGTCGAACGCGTCGGCGACGTCCGCGGCCGCGGCTTCTTCGTCGGTCTCGAGCTCGTCGCCGACCCGGCGACGAAGGAGCCGTTTCCGGCCGCGGCCGGCGTCCACCTGCTCGTCCGCCGGCACGCGCTCGACCACGGGCTCATCTGCTATCCGTCGGGCGGCAACGTCGACGGCATCAACGGTGACACGGTCATCATCGCCCCGCCGTTCAACGCGACCGACGCCGAGATCGACGAGATCGTCGACAAGCTCGACCGATCCGTCCGCGCCGCATTGGCAGACGTGACGATCACCGCAGCGCGTTGATTCAGCGACCCACCGACCGCCCGACGTGCAACGTCCCACGTCGAACCGGCACGGCGCCACTCGCCTATCGTCGGGCCGTGCTCGAACCCCTCTTCGACTTCTCTCAGTTCTTCCACGTCGGGATCCGCGTGCCCGACATCGAGAAGGCAATGGCCGAGATCGGTCCGGCGATGGGCGTGACGTGGAGCGCGGTGCAGGATCGCCAGATGTCGGTGTGGCTCCCCGACGAGGGCCAGGTCACCAAGCACGTCATCCTCACCTACTCGGCCGAAGGTCCGGTCCACCTCGAACTGCTCCAAGGTGAGCCGGGTTCGATCTGGGACGCCGACGACTTCCCCGGCGCCCATCATTTCGGGGTGTGGTCCGACGACCCGGGCGGCGATGTCCAACGGATGATCGACGCCGGCTGGACCCTCGAGCTGGCTGCCAACTCGCCCGAGGAGGGCTACGGCCGCCTCGCCTACGTGCGTTCCCCGAGCGGGTTCCTGGTCGAACCGGTCACCTCGGCGAACAAGCTCCGCTTCGAGCGGTGGTGGGCGGGCGGCGAGCTCCTCTGACAACCGAGTGACTTCGTTGCTACCAGAGTAGGACAATGGGTAGGATCACAGTATGAAAGTGAGCGTCAGCCTGCCCGAGGACGACGTCGACTTCCTCGACTCCTATGCCGATCGTGCGGGCTTCCCATCGCGCTCGGCCGTGGTCCACAAGGCGGTCCGACTGCTGCGCGCATCCGAACTCGGCGCCGCCTACGAGGACGCTTGGACATCATGGGAAGCCAGCGACGACAGCACCTTGTGGGACGGCACCGCCGGCGACGGCCAGTCCTGATGAGACGCGGCGACATCCGCCTCG
This sequence comes from Ilumatobacteraceae bacterium, assembly GCA_963776935.1. Taxonomy (GTDB): domain Bacteria; phylum Actinomycetota; class Acidimicrobiia; order Acidimicrobiales; family Ilumatobacteraceae; genus JALOLG01. Next base: position 196,044 of record CAVZOP010000015.1, read on the forward strand.
TCGATCTCGATCCAGTGCGGGGCGCCGAGGCGAACAAGCAACGACCCGCGATCATCGTGAGTAACGACGGCGCGAACAGCACGGCACAGCGCCTCGGACGCGGGGTCGTCACTGTCGTCCCCGTCACATCGAACACCGAGCGCGTTTACCCATTTCAGGTGCTGCTCCGCGCCCAGGACACTGGATTGGCTGCGGACTCGAAGGCACAAGCGGAGCAGGTCCGATCGATCGCTGTAGAACGCATCGGCCCGCAAGTCGGGGCAATGACCGGCGCATTGCAGGCAGCTCTCGATGAGGCACTCAGACTCCATCTCGCGCTCTGACGAACCACTTCTCCCCATCCACAATCGTTTCGTGTTGCAGGCAATTCGGTAGGTGAGTGATCGCTTTCGCGAGCGTGCCATCGGGCGACGCTTCGTCCAGCCCGATCGAGCAGCTGTACACGGTGGTCGCCGGTGACTCTGTGTCACTCATCGCTCACACGTTCGGCGTCAACATCGACGTGCTGGTCGCGTACAACGAGTGGCCGGAGGGCCTGCAACACCCGTTCTTCGTCGGCGACGAGATACGCATTCCTCCGGGCGCGGTGGTCCGGGATCAGACCCGTTCAACGGGCTGTCACACCCACAGCGTTCGTTCGCGGTTTCATCGATGCCGGAAACACCATCGATCTTCTCGCCGTTCGGAAGGGTGTGAGCATGAACACCGACCAGCGTGAATCCGGCCTTCTCGATCACGCTCGCGCGGGTTCGTTGGTGTGACGAGGTCGAGGCTCGATGACCGTCGTCCCGGCTGTGTGGAGGATTGAACAAAGGCCGCCAGCGCTTCGGTTCCGTATCCCTTGCCTCGACCGTCCGGGCCGATGCAGAACCCGATTTGGCACCCGGCGGTGGTGAGTCGATCCAATGTGTACGTTCGCGATCACCCCGACGACTCCGGCACCGAGTTCGCAGATCACCCTGTGTGCGGGTGCGAGCCCACGCTCGATCGCCAACGATTCCTCCGCGCCATCGGTGAGGTCCAGCCGTTCGTCCGCACCACCACCTCGTCAATGGTGGCCGCCACCGCGCTCGCGTCGGCACGTATTGCGGGCCGGATCAACAAGCGATCGGTGACGACGGGAACCTGCGACGACAGCGTCGAGGCGACAACAGCAGGCCGCGATTTTCCGCGGCGCATCCAACGCGACTCTCGATCGTCGAAGTACACGGGCGCCGCTCGCCTGCACCCGCCTCACGGCCCCGGGATGCAGGCTCGAGTAGAACTGGCACGGCCCTGCTGAGCCATCGCCGAACGTCTCTGCCCTCTGACCGATCCGGGCGCCCACCGCCCGCTCCGGGACAGCGCGGCGATTACGGACAACCACGCGGCAAGACCTCGCCTACGACAGCGACGACCGGGACAGCCACGCCACCTCCAAAGCCGCCGTTGTCCGAGACCAAGAACCGATCGGTCGCATGGGCACACCCGAGGAGATCGCGGCAGCCGTCCTTTGGCTCTGCGCAGAGGAGACCGCGCTCACGATCGGCCACGCCCTGGTCGTCCAGACACGTCAGGCAGATGCGAGCGACCCAAGATATGGACCTCTGCCTCTAGGCGGAGTTCGAGGTCTGATGGATGCTGGAGTTTGGAGGAGTGCAGTCGAAGGAGGTGCCGCGTGGCTCGAAGTCACGGGTCGACCACAATTGAACGGGCGACCCCGCAGGCGGTATCTCGCGCTCACGCTCACAGTCCGTCGGATCGTGCAGGTGCGGAGCCTCCCTCGCGTGCTCATGCAAGGAGCGGCACCGTCGCCGCGATCGGGGCGTGGTTGGGAACGAGCACCTGGCCCGCGTACTGCACGGCGGCGATCACCGCTGCGTATGGGTTGCTCAAGGCGTACTGGGTGTTCGGCGGCGACTCCCTGTGGTCCATCGCTCCGCTCTCACAGGAGATGATCGACAAGGTGCGATCCCACACCGAGCCAACGTGGTTTGTGGTCGCAGATGCCATCAGCGTGGTGCTGGCTCTGGTGGGTGTCGTGTTCGCCCTGGCGACGGTGAGCCCACGGCGTTGGCTACCGGTATGGCTGGTCCGTTGGACGCTGTGGCCGCTCGCTACGTTGATGGTGCTGCGCGGGATGTTGGGGATTATTGGTGACGTGCTCCAGATCGCTTCTGGCGAGTCTGGTCCGGTCACCCACACTGCTCTGTGGGATCTGGCCTTGTGGGCGCCGTTGTTCCTGGTCTGGGGTCTGCTGTGGGCCGCGACTGCATTGACATATACCCGCCGCGCTCGCATGCCCAGACAACCAGTCGCATAGGCCTGGGTGCGGCTCAGGCCAGGCCGAGCACGGTGATAAGTGCTTCATCGACGTCCCACATCTGGTCCGCTGCCAGCGTCCCGACTCGTCGCCCGAGCCGCTGAACATCCACCGCTCCCAACTGTTCGACGAGCACCCGGGTCGAGTCGCCCGCGACTGTCACCTCGGGGCGGAACGATGCCGGCCGAGCACTTCGCGACGTCGGCAGCGACCAGCACGACTGAGCGCGGCAACATCGCATCTGACTGCACAACTACACCGAAGCGCTCACCTTGCTGCTCGTGGCCGACGCCTTTGGGGACCTTGAAGCGATACACGTCACCGCGCTGCACGCACAGACTCCATCATCGCCGCGATCGACAACATCTCAGCCCGGTCAAGATCGTCGGCCTCGAGCGCGGCCACCTCCGCAGCAAGCTCGCCTCGCCTGCGAAGGCGATCAGCCGACGCCAGCAGCGCAGATCGGATCGCTTCCGACTGGCTCAACCCAGTCGCTTCGAGTACTCGCAACGCGCGCTGCGCTTCATCATCGAGTCGCACGGAGATCGCCTTCGCCATCCAGTCAGTATGACGGAACGTGATACGGATGGGCAACCGGTCGACTGAGCGCAGAATCTCGGGCCCGCACGCCCGATCACGCGCGCCGAGCGCGGGTTCGCCGTAGTTCAGAGTGCCCGCTCGTCGCTCCCGACGCAACGTCGACCGTGAGCGCAGAACGATCAGCGTCGATCGACGCTCCTATGTGTTGTCAAGGTGCTTGTTGCCGGTGGTCGGGCAGGCCAGTGATGGGCCACTCGGGTGAGGGCAGGCTCTTATGAGGCCACGGTCCGGCGGTGGTGTGCGGTGACGGGACGGCATGTCGTTCGAAGGACAACCCCTCGGGGTGTCAGGCAGTTATCGGGCCAGTCCCGTCACCGTGTTCTTGTCAGCGCGGCAACGCCTTGAAGGTTTCTCGGGCGACGTAACGCTTGAGACAGCGGATGATGTAGCGCTTGGATTTTCCCTCGGCCAGGCGTCGGTTCATGTAGGCGATGGTGCGTGGTTCGTGTTGGCCGAGGCGGGTGATCACGATCCGCCAGATGGCGTTGTTGGCGTGGCGGTCGCCGCCGTAGTTGAGCCGGAACCGGTTGTCGATCAGGCCGCTCGTGGCGGGGATCGGGGCGATGCCACACAGGCTCGCCCAGGCGCCTTCGGAACTGATCCGTTCAGCGTTGTCGCCGGCGGTGACGAGGAGCACCGCCGCGGTGTCGGCCCCGACGCCGTAGATGTTCAACAGTGCGGGGGCGGCGGCTTTGACGAGCGGTCCGATCTGTTCGTCGATCGCGGCGAGCTCGGCGTCGAGGGTGTGGACCCGGCGAGCCAGGATCACCGCCGCGGTCTTGATGCCGTGCAAGGCGACATCACCGCCGGGGCGTGGTCGGAGCTTGGCGGCCTCGTTGACCAGCTGCGTCGCGCTCAGCGCGCCCAGCCGTGAGCGGAGTTCGTCGGGTGCAGTGAACATCAAATGGCGGAGCTGGACGATCGTGCGGATCCGTGTCGAGCGCGCCGATCGTTTCGCGACCAGCAACGCCCGCAACGCTTCCGCGTGCCGTCACCCGACTTCGCTCGAGCGGCGCAACGACCCGACAATGCACCCCTGGCGGCTTCAACCGCGTCGAGCTGGTCGCTCTTGCCATGCCGGCGGCGCTTCTGGCGGTCCGGTCGATCAACCTCGATCACCACTACCCCGCTCGCGAGGAACTGGCGCGCGATGCCCGCTCCGTACGCGCCAGTGCCCTCGATGCCGACCCGATCGATCGCACCGAACCCGGACATCCACGACGACAAGCAGCGATGCCCGGCAGCGGTCGTCGGGAACGACTCGACTCCGAGCAAGCCGCCGTTCATGTCGACCACAGCAGCGACGTTCACATCACGATGCGTGTCGACCCCACCCACCACCGGGCGCGCCGAATCTACGATGGCCACGGCCACCCCTTTCCTAAGTTGAGGGGCAGGCACGCACGTCCCGTGAAGGAGACCAGTGACCGAGCAGCTGTTGTCGCAGCAACTCGAGTCGCCCTCCGGAACGGGGCGTGTCGAACCCCGAAGTCAGATCAGCCTGACATCCCCCGCCAACGACGAACGGGATACCGGCGAACCAGCAAACCCATTCTCACTGGCAGATATGGCCCCTCTCCTGCCGGGCGAGGTATCGGACTCCGTGGGTGGCGCAGACGGTCAAACCTGGAGGACTAGAAGTCGGACGCCTCCAGGGCGAGAACGCTGCAGGTGATCGAATCGCCCGGCGCCCAATCGGGTGGAGACGTGACCGTGTCTACGCTGACGCGGACTGCCTCACCGGGTGCAACGAGATCAACACTCTCAGACGACTCGCCAAAGCGAACACCTTCCGGTCCACGCAGGGCGTAGTGGATGCGGAGGTTCTCAGTCTCGGAAAACGGGCTGCTGACCGATAGTTCGATCTGGATGTCTCCAAAGCTGTCAATCTCGACGAACTGACACGCGTCTGAAGCTGCCGGATCAGTCGCGGATCCGAAACTAAACCCCTCGTCTACTGCAAGGACTTCACAGGACACGCCGGATTGATCGATCGACGGAGGAAGCTCCGTCACGGTGTCGGACTCAACTCGGAATCGTTCGTTGGCGGCGACGAAGTTAGCGCTCTCGGTGCCGGTATAGAACCGCACGCCCCCCACATCCAGAAGCGCGTACGTCAGCTCTACAGCTGGAACATCGCCCAGTGGATTGGTGAACGCGACTTCAACCTGCATGTCATCGAAGTCGTCTACTCCGAGGTACGTGCACGAAGGTTCCGACGGGACTGGTGGCGGGGCAGCAGTCGTCTCCGGGGCAGCAGTCGTCTCCGGGGCAGCAGTCGTCTCCGGGGCAGCAGTCGACTCTGGGGCAGCAGTCGTCTCCGGGGCAGCAGTCGTCTCCACGGCAGCAGTCGTCGCAGGGGCATCAGTCGTCGCAGGGGCATCAGTCGTCGCAGGGGCAGCAGTCGCGGCAGGGGTATCAGTCGCCTCGACGATTGTGGAGTCGGACCCATCCTCCTCGTCCCCGCCGCCGCCAGCGATCGCACCGATGACTCCGAGGACGACGAGCACTGCGATTGCGATCACCCACCAACGTCTCCACCACGGCCTGCCCGGCTCCTCAGCGGTGGGAGCAGGATCCGGCGGCCGAGGCGGGGGCAGAGATGGTCCCTGATCCGTCACGCTCGCGAATCATAAGCAACCCTCATAGCCCTCTCGTGCAAGTTGGCCACGCGCGGAAACCTCCGAGGGCGTGGTTGCGGTGACAGGCACGACCACGGTGCCGTAGAAGGTGGCATCCTGGATTCCGGGAGGCCGCCTACCGCGTCGCACACGCAACCCGAACGCCCGCGACAAAGCGGCCACCAGCGCGTCGAAGCGCTCTGCGACGGCTCGTTCGTCGAAGCGCTCTGGTCGTTCAATCGCGTCGGGATCATCAAGGCCGCGTAGCAACGCTTCGCTTTCGCGCGGTGAGTGCCATCAGCGCAGATCGCCCGTCAGCGGAGTTCGAGTTCCCAGCGCCAGACGTCGTCGTCGACGCCGTCGTCGGGGTCGGCGATGGTGGCGGTGCGGGTGAACCCACAGTGAACGAGCACAGCGGTGGATGCGTTCGGTGTGGCGAGCGTGTGGGCGGCGACACGGGTGGCTCCGCGGTCACGGGCCCAGTCGATCAGCGTTCGCGTCGCCGCGGTGGCCAGCCCTCGGCCTTGGCGGGCGGGGGCGATGGCGTAGCCGATCTCGACCTCTCCCCCGATGGGCGGTCCTTTGTACCCCCCGAAGCCGACGAGGGCGCCGTCGTCGTCGAAGAAGAGATGGGACCCCCACGGGTCGACGTTGTGGCGGCGAGCGGCGTCGAGGGCGTGTGGGAGAGCTTCGGGGAATCCAGCCCATCCCTCGATCACGGCGATGCCGAATCGTTGGGTGAACGCAGCGTCGCCGTCGATCAGTGCCTCGATCCACTCGAGCCGCAGCGACTCCAACCGCATCACCCACCACCGCACGGAAAATGGGGCCGGTCGGTGCGGGAGGAAGTCACCCGCCAAGGTTGCCCGATCTGGAGCACGCACCTGGTGTTCAGGTGACACTTGCGCATGGCGGCGTGCGGTGCGTTTCTCCGCCGAGATCGGAAGCTCTCCTCGACCTTAGGTGTGGTCCTCTGTGTCGCGCGCAGGGTCGAACGTCAAGGACTCAGAGAGGGCGCGGTGCGACTCGATCTGTGCTTGCAGGTCGGCGATCTTTCGCTCGGCGAGCGCGATCACATCGGCACCCGCGATGAAGCGGCGCGGCGGCGGTTTCTCGTTGGCGATCGTGAGGATGGCCCAGCGCGAGCTTGCCGGGATCGCCGGGCTGTTGCCCATCCTGCGCCGCCCACCAACTGCGTTGGTCGGCGCTGCGCTCGGCGTAGTCGTCGATCGACAGTTCCGGCCAGATCAACGACTCCGGACTGGCCAAGCTCGTCCTGAAGAACCCCGGGTTCACGATCGTGGTCGAGATGCCGAAGGGAGCGACCTCTTGGTCCAACGCCGTCATCCAGCCTTCCAACCCAGACTTCGACGCTGCATACACCGACGAGTACTCGAACGCCATCAAGCCGGCACCCGACGAGATGGAGATCACGTGCCCCGAGCGCTGACGCCGCATCACCGGCAGAACGGCACGAGTGACGTTCATCGGTCCCAGCAGATTCGTCACGAGCTGTTGCTCGACCTGTCGAGGTGACATCTCCTCGAAGTAACCCTTGAACGACGCGCCGGCGTTGTTGACGAGAACGTCGATGCGTCCGAACCGTTCGACGGCAGCAGCTGCCGCTGCTTTCGACTCCTCGTCACTGGTCACGTCGAGTCGCAGAGCCAGGAGGTTGTCGCGTTCGCCGAACGCCGTTGTGATGTCGTTTGGACGGCGACCGGTCGCGACAACAGCATGACCGTCAGCGAGAGCCGCACTGACGAACGAGTGACCCATTCCCTTCGCAGCGCCCGTGACGAACCACACCGTGCTGCCAGACATGTGCGTCCCCCTCAACTGTGCTCTGCAAGCCAGGGTACGGCACGAGCCGAGCGATGAGACGCGCTGACATTTCACGCGATGAGTTACGGGTAGTAATGGAGTCTCAAGAACCATGAAAACAACAAACCTTGGTGAAGCCGATGGGCTGCCCACGATCGAGTGGTCCCAAGTTGAAACGCAGCTCGCCGACCTGTTGATGCACGACGACCCACGTTCGCCGAACCGCTCGACGTTCTGGCTCACGACCCTGAACGCCGACGGGAGCCCGCACGTGACGAGCGTGGGAGCGCTTTGGCACGCGGGCTCATGCTGGTTCCAGACCGGCGAACGCACCCGCAAGGCAAAGAACGTTGCACGCGACCCGCGCTGCACGATCAGTGTCGCCACGAAAGGCTTCGACGTGATGGTCGCCGGTGAAGCCCGGCGCGTGACCGACCCGACGATCGTGGCCGAGATCGCGGCGTTGTGGGCGGCGAGCGGATGGCCGGCGCAGCCCGATGACTCGGGAACCGGCATCACGGCACCGTTCAACGCACCGACGCTCGGACCACCACCGTGGTTCGTCTACGAAGTCAAGCCGCGCACCGCGACCGCAGTCGGTACCGCCGAAGACACGCCGGGTTCGACGCGTTGGCGATTCTGAAACGTCGGCGTGATCTAATACGTCTGCACGACAAAGCCCTGACCACAGCCCGGGCACTGGCCCGAGATCATGGTCGACGTCACCCAAGATCGCATCGTGCCCAATCGTTGCTCCCGAAACAACGCTCTGAACCAGAGCAGAGGACGGATCCTCTCGCGATCAGACGTGAACGAACCGGTCGCGAGACATAGTGCGCGACATAGTGCAGGTCGTGACCATGCGGCTCGGCTAGGCCCTGACGGTGGTGCTCGCGCGCTCGAGTTCGAGATGGTGACGGTGGTGCTCGAGCAGCCACCAGTCACGTGAACCGCGCACGGCTGCGCGAGCTGGGCTTCGAGCTCGGCGATCGCGCTGAGGCCGGCGTGTCCGACGAGGGTGCGTGGTTCGCGACGGCGCCGGACGGCGCGCTGGTGGTGCTCAAGTGGTTCCCGGACGAGACCGTCGCCGAGCGCTACGCGGTCTTGCTCCCCGCCCTCGACGAGCTGCGATCACGCGGCGTCCCGGTACCCGAGTACCCAAACGTCCTCGCCGTCGACGGCTGGACGGTGTCGGCGCAGCAGGTCCTGCCGGGTGCGTCGGTGCGCAATCCGTCGCCGGCGATGGTGGAACAGGTGGTCGAGTGTGTCGCCGCCATGGCCGGGATCGCCTGTCCGCTGTTGCCGCCCGACCTCCTTTCCTGGGGTGCGTCCGTCGTGCACACGCTCACCGTTGGCGCAGACGGGTGGGCGATGCACGAGCCGCTACGCACCGGGGGACGTCGCAGCGCGGCGGTGCTCGAGCGCGTGGAGGCCGTCGGCGCCGACGCCGACCCGGCGTGGTTCCCGACCGACGGGCTCGTGCACCTGGACCTGCACACCGACAACATCCTCGCCGGTGACGACGGCATGCTCACCGGGATCATCGACTGGGAGGGCGCGTGCGGCGGCGATCCCCGCTTCGATCTCGTCAGATTCGCGTACGACCTCGACGGGCACGACCAACCCGTGTGGGACGTCGTCGAGGCCACCGGCATCGAGCCGCCCGTGCTTCGGGCTTACGTCGCCCACCACGCGCTGCGCTGCACGTCGTGGCAGATCCACCACCACACCGACGACGTGCCCCGCCAGCTCGACCGCGCCGAGCGTGTCCTCGATCGGTACGGGGCCTAGGAGACGGCGGCCGTCCGGCGGGCCTCACAGGCGAGGCCGTCAGAGGACTTTGCACCCGATAGGGGTGACAGAACCGGAATGCGCGCGCAGGGTGGGGTCGCCGGTACGGTCCGAGTGGTGGGCAAATCCGACGTGGTGCGATGGGGACGGGCGTCCAACGGTGGCCGTCATCTGCTCCACACCAACCCGCGTTACCTGAGCAGACCAGGGGTGACACCGATCTCGATGTGCGGCGTCGACCTCGAGATCGTCACCATGGCAGGCGCAGCGTTGGACGAATACGGGCTGCTCGCGTGCGCCGATTGCACAGCCTCGCTCGCCGATTGGGTATCGACCCCGTGGATCGGCGACGCGCAACAGGACGACTGATCCCGAAGCGACTACCTGTCGCCCGGCGTTTGCGGCGCGGCGTGATCGGTGATGCTCAGGGATCGACTCGGCCATTGACGAACGCATCCTCAGCATCATGGCCGGGGTCATCGGTGCCCGCACCTGCGACCACGTCGTGGAGTACGGCGACGCGTTCGTGTGCTATCGGTGCGCGTCGAACCGTCTCAGGGAGGGCATCGTGCTGTGCGGCGCGTGCGTCGACGGGCACCGGTCCGGCCATGCCGACGGCAAGTGCGACCAATGCCGAGGGCCGCTGGGCGAGTTCGTCGACGAAGTCAGTGGACCGCTCGACTACGGCAGACGCGATGTCCTCGTCGCCGGGAACAGAGTCGTCGGATCGGTCTGGGTGTGGGCCACGATCTGCATGAGTTGCCAGATCGATCAAAACGGCATCCACCTCAACGACCCTCCCGGTTGAAGAGGGCGTCAACCGACGCGAGATCCATCCAAGCGCTCCACGTCGTCCTCTCAGCGAATTGTCGATTCGAGACGACCACGGGACGATCGGCTCCGTGCATTCGCTGTCGACCTACCCTGGCGACCTGTCGAGTTCCATTGTCGGAGCCGACGGTTCCAGGGGGTGAACGGGGACATGAGCGAGAGCAGCGTGACCACCGCGGACGGCCAGCGCAAAGAGCTGAAGAACACCGGGTACGAGATCTTCATCGGGATCCTGTCGATCCTCTCGATCGTGAACATCGTGATGACGTACGTGGCCGACGATCCGAATCTCGACACGGTGATCGAAGCCCTGAACGGGCTGCTCAGCATCGTCTTCCTCGCAGACTTCACCTACCGCCTGGCCACCGCGGGCTCGAAGTCCAGCTACTTCTTCCGGCAGTTCGGTTGGGCCGACCTTCTCGCCAGTCTGCCGTTCCCGCAGGCCAAGATCCTTCGGGTCTTCCGCCTCGTGCGAGTCTTCCGCCTGCTTCGCGAATTCGGCGTCAAGAACATCGCTCGCAGCCTGATCACCGACCGAGCCGGCAGACGCGCTGCTCACCTTGCTGTTGATGGGGATACTGGTGCTCGAATTCGGGAGCCTCGGGATCCTCCACATCGAGCAGTACGAGCCTGATGCGAACATCACGTCAGCATCCGATGCCTTGTGGTACGTGATCGTCACCATCTCCACTGTCGGTTACGGCGATCGCTTTCCGGTGACGAACAACGGACGCCTGCTCGGCACGTTCATCATCGTCATTGGCGTCGGCATCTTCGGAACGTTCACCGGCTATCTGGCGAACCTCTTCCTCGCCCCGTCGAAGAAGTCGGCGAGCACCGCGTCATCCTCCCCCGGCGACAACGCGCGGGCGAAGGTGAGTCAGCTCAAAGACCTCATGGCCAAGCAGCAAGCGTCGATCGACGAAATCGAACTGCTCCTCCAGTCGGACAGGTAGTTCTCTGTCCACCCTGGGCGGGCAACGTCAGCCGTCGTCGGTCAGCACCGAGATCACGACGCGACGGTTCAGCGCCCGTCCCTCGGCGTTGTCGCTCCCGTCGTCGAGCGTGTTGGGGGCGACCGGTGTGCTCTCGCCGAAGCCGCCTGTCGTGACGCGCTCCGGGGCGATGCCGCCCTCTGTCACCAGCCACTGGGCGACACCCTCGGCGCGGGCCAGCGCGAGGGCGTCGTTGTAGGCCGTCTCGCCGAGGCTGTCGGTGTGCCCCTCGACGAGGACCGCAGCGCCGGGAGGTGCAGCTTGGATGGCGGTGACGATCGATCGGAGCGACGGGATGGCGTCGGGCCGCAGCGCCGACTCACCGGGGTCGAACAACACGTCGGCGGACGTGGTGTAGGACGTGCGGCCGGGTGTCTCGGCAACCGCCGTGCCCGGCGCGTCAACGACGTCAGCACCGAGACCAGCTCGGGCGCGACGACGAGATCCGCACCGGCACGTTGACCATGTCGATCGCGAGTCGGACGCTGCAGCCGGCGGGTACGCAGACCGGATCGCGGCCGATGAAGGGAGCGACCCACCCTCCCGACGGAACTCGGGGCGGATGAGCTCGTCGCGGACGAGCGCCGGAACGCCCCCCGTCCGATCGGATGTCTCGATCGCGCAGGTCTGCTCGCGGCGCACGGCGGGCGTGCTCGCCCCGGCCAGCGTGACGGGCTGGATCTCGACGCCCGGTGCCACCTCGACACCGTCGACGACGACCGGTTCGATCTCGACGCCGGGAATCGTGACGTCGGGGATGCTGACGCTGCTGATCTCGATGGCGCCGAGACATCCGCCGGGCGCGTGGAACGAGATGAGGCAACCGTTGTCGACGATGTGGGCGGGGATCGTGAAGCCGGGCACGCGCACGGCCGGAATCGTGACGTCGCCGAGGCGTTGCTCGGCGAGTGTGTAGTCGGGCACTACGACGGCCTCGACGGTGTCGTCGGCGAGGTCGGTGACGATGCGGTCAGGACCCGGAGCGCAGCTCGGGTCTGACGGTGGGAGTGCGGGCGCAGCCGGCGACGTCGTCGGGGACGCCACCAAACTCGGCGGAACCCCCGTCGTCCCCGGTGCCGCGGCGGCAGTCGCCTCCGGCGGCTCACTCGTCGCACCGTTGTCGGAACCGGGGCCGGCAGTCGACGGGGCGAGGGTCGGGCTGCCCGACTCGGGATCGTCACTCGCGCAGCCGGCGACGACAAGTGCCACCAGTGCCACGGCAAGAGCCCGGGCGACGCGCATGGCGGCAGTCCGCGGACGCCGGCCGTGCGGTTCCGGCAGTCCGCTCACCAGCTGCTTTCGATCCGCGATCCGCTCGAACGGACGCGTGTGCCGCGATCTCGACCCGTCAGTGGGCCGGCATCGATCCGCCGGTGTGCGCATAGGTCTTGTTGGTGATCCACCATCGCCCGTCGATGCGCGCCACCGTGAAATAGTCGACGAAGTCGCAGCCGAGGTAGTCGTGCTCGACCAGTACGGCCATGCCGGCATCGCCGATCACGTCGACGGTGCGAACGTCGGCGACGTAGTTCGGGCCTGCCATGCTCGGGCTGTTCTCGACCATGCCGATGAAGTCGCCGATCGGAATGTACGTCTCCATGTCACCGACGTGCCCGAACATGCGGGCATCGGGGTGGAACGCCTCCTTGAGCTTGGCGGCGTCTCCGCTCGCCCCGTCGATATAGAGCTGGACCACGGCTCGCACGTCGGCAATGTCCTGCAGATGATCTTTCATGGAGGACTCCGTTCTCACGAGAAGTGCGGTCGCATCATCGCACAGTTCGCCCGCGGCCCGTCCCGGTGTGCACAAGGGGCCAATGGCGGTGAGCACCTGTTCGTCGGGACGGGCCAGGGGCACCACGACGAGAGCACTAGCAGGGGTTCGCGTCCGTTTCTTGACTAGTTCCAGTTTCTGTGATTGGGTGGAAGAGCAATGCCGACGACGCCACACGCTCACGCCCAGACCTTGCGCGACGCAGGACTGCAGGTCACCGGCCAGCGTCTCGCCGTGTACGACGAGGTTGTTCGCCGACCACACTCCGACACCGACACGATCGCCGCCGGCGTGCGTGCCGCGATCGGATCGGTGTCCACCCAAGCGGTGTACGACGGACTGCGGGCGCTCACCGCGGCCGGGCTGTTGCGCCGCATCGAACCCCCCGGCTCGCCGGCTCGCTTCGAGACTCGCGTCGGCGACAACCACCACCATCTGGTGTGCCGGACATGCGGCGCGCTCGCCGACGTCGACTGCGCGGTCGGCGACACACCGTGCCTCGAGCCATCCGACCCCGCCGGCTTTTCGGTCGACGAGGCCGAAGTCATCTATTGGGGCCACTGCCCCACCTGTCAGCGATCATCTGAAGCCACCTGAGTACGAACCGGACACGGGTCAAGAGTCAGAAATCAGCGACCCACATCATCGACCCCACATCATCGACCCCACATAATCGACCCCACATAATCGACGAGGAGAGACATGAGCAACGAAGAGCACGGCACAGTCACCACCAGCGACGAGCCGTCAACCGCGACGTGCCCGGTGATGAACGCCGCCCACCAAGCGGTTGGGATCACGGCGAACCAGCACTGGTGGCCGGACAGCTTGAACCTGCGGATCCTGCGCCAGAACCACCCCCAGGCCGATCCCATGGGCGAGGACTTCGACTACGCCGCCGAGTTCAACAGCCTCGACTTCGAAGGCCTGGCGAACGACGTCGACGCGCTGATGACCCAGTCGCAGGACTGGTGGCCGGCCGACTTCGGCCATTACGGCGGCTTCTTCATCCGGATGTCGTGGCACGCCGCGGGCACCTACCGCATCGCGGATGGCCGTGGTGGCGGCGGCACCGGCGCCCAGCGCTTCGCCCCACTCAACAGCTGGCCCGACAACGCCAGCCTCGACAAGGCGCGCCGGCTGCTCTGGCCGATCAAGCAGAAGTACGGCCGGAAGATCTCGTGGGCCGACCTGCTGGTCTTCGCCGGCAACCGCGCCCTCGAGACGATGGGCTTCAAGACGTTCGGCTTCGGTGGCGGCCGCGCCGACGTGTGGGCACCCGAGGAGGACGTCTACTGGGGTCCGGAACGGGTGTGGCTCGAAGACCAGCGCTACAGCGGTGACCGGGAGCTGGCGAACCCGCTGGGTGCGGTTCAGATGGGTCTGATCTACGTCAATCCGGAGGGTCCCAACGGCAACCCGGATCCGATGGCGTCAGCTCGTGACATCCGTGAGACGTTCAAGCGGATGGCGATGAACGACGAGGAGACGGTCGCGCTCATCGCCGGCGGGCACACGTTCGGCAAGACCCACGGCGCTGCCGATCCCGACGAGTTCGTCGGACGTGAGCCAGAGGGCGCGCCCATGGAACAGCAGGGCTTCGGCTGGAAGAACAGCTTCGGCACCGGCAAGGGTGGCGATGCGATCACCAGCGGTCTGGAAGGAATCTGGACCAACAACCCGACGCGGTGGGACAACGGATTCTTCGACAACCTGTTCGCCTACGAGTGGGAGCTGACGAAGAGCCCCGCCGGCGCGAACCAGTGGACACCCAAGAACCCCGAGGCGCAAGGCACCGTGCCGGACGCCCACGATCCGTCGAAGCGGCACGCGCCGACGATGCTGACGTCGGACCTGGCGCTGATCGTCGATCCGGTCTACAAGGAGATCTCGCAACGGTTCCACGAGAACCCCGACCAGTTCGCCGACGCGTTCGCACGGGCGTGGTACAAGCTGCTCCACCGCGACATGGGACCAGCTGTCCGCTACCTCGGCCCCTGGGTCCCCGACGAGGAGCTGCTGTGGCAGGACCCCGTCCCGGCCGTGACACACCCGCTGATCGACGATGCGGACATCGCCGCGCTCAAGGGCAAGGTCCTCGACTCTGGTCTGTCGATCTCCGAGCTGGTCTCGACCGCGTGGGCGTCGGCGTCGACCTACCGCGACACCGACAAGCGTGGTGGCGCGAACGGGGCGCGCATCCGCCTGTCGCCGCAGGCTGAGTGGGACATCAACGTGATCTCCGGCACGTCGCGTGCGCTGGCGACCCTCGAAGGGATCCAGCAGGAGTTCAACGGTTCCCAGACGGGTGGCAAGCAGGTCTCGCTGGCCGATCTGATCGTGCTGGGCGGCTGCGCAGCGGTCGAGCGGGCGGCGCAGCAGGCCGGCCACGACGTCCAGGTTCCCTTCAGGCCGGGTCGCACCGACGCCAGCCAGGAGCAGACCGACGTCGAGGCCTTTGCCGTCCTCGAGCCGACAGCCGACGGGTTCCGCAACTACCTCCAGAAGGGCCACGACCTGGCGGCGGAGCACCTGTTGCTCGACAAGGCGTTCATGCTGACGCTGACGGCTCCCGAGCTGACCGTCCTCGTCGGTGGGCTGCGCGCCCTGAACGCCAACGCCGGGCAATCCGACCACGGTGTCTTCACCGATCGACCCGAGACGCTCACCAACGATTTCTTCGTCAACCTGCTCGACATGGCGACGGAGTGGAAGGCCACCTCGGAATCCGAGGAGGTGTTCCAGGGTCATGATCGTGCGACCGGGCAGCACCGCTGGACCGGCACTCGCGTCGACCTGATCTTCGGGTCGAACTCCGAGCTGCGGGCCCTGGCCGAGGTGTACGCCTGCAACGACGCCAAGCAGAAGTTCGTAGACGACTTCGTTGCCGCGTGGGACAAGGTCATGAACCTCGATCGTTTCGACCTCGCCTGATCGAGAGTCGCCCGCGCTGGTGGCCGGTTCACCTCGAACCGGCCACCATCCGCGGGCAGATCGGAGTCCTGTGGTCCGCCGCTCGCCCGCTGTCGGGTCAGCTGGCGATGTGGACGACGTCGAACTCGTTCCCTTCGGGATCGGCCATCGTGGTCCACCGCGTGCCACCTTCGTCGAGGTCGGCGATGTGGGTCGCGCCGAGTTCGCTGAGGCGAACGACCTCGGCGTCGAGGTCGTTCGTGCTGAGGTCGACGTGGACCCGGTTCTTCACGCTCTTGGCCTCGGGCACTTTGACGAACATCCACGACGCCGACGTTTGGCTCGTGATCGTGGCGAAGTCCGGACTCGCTCCGTCATCGACGGACTCGTCGAGCACGCTCGACCAGAAGTCGGCGACGCGAGCGGCGTCGGCACAGTCGAACGTGATGTGGTTGAGGGTCGCACTCATCAGGGGGTTGCTCCTTTGTTCGATGTGTTCTGAGTGTGTTCGGATCGCTTGGTCGTGGTCTGAGCGAGGATCGGCCAGCACACCTCCGTGCGGTGGTCGCTGGGATCGACGTCGTCGCCAGACACGACGTAGTGCTCACGGATCGGTCCGTCGACACCGATGCGCTGGAGCGCGACATGGGTACCGAGCGCACCGTACGTACGATCGAGATCGGCGAACGGTCCCTCGTGGACCATCACCGCGAAGTCGGTGACCGGAAGGTCGAGCTGCTCTGCTCGGCCGGTCGGACCCAACTCGCCGACGACCGGCACGAAGGCGGTCACCTTGCCGAGTCCGAGCTCGAAGAACTCACTGAAGTACAAAGCACCGTCAGGGCCGGCAGGCATGAGCCCAGCGCCGGCGAGCTCCCGGTGCAGCTCGTCGAACGCCGCGCCGCACCACTCGCCGGTGTCATCGAACGCGACCGTGTCGGTGATCGCGAGGGACGACGTCGGTCCGATGGATCGGCGAGTCACGGTGGACGTGCGTCGGACGTCCTCGAGCAACGCTTGTAATGAGGCGACCGTCGTCTGGGTCCGCTCGAGTTGCTGCTGCATGTGGCGCAGGTGAACGAGGATCGCCTCGTTGCGGCTTGTGACATCGGGCGCGTCGAGGACTGCTCTCACGTGTTCGATCGGCATGTCCAGCTCGCGGAACCGTCGGATCGCCTGCGCCGTCGACACCTGAGCGGTCGAGTACCGGCGGTACCCGGTCGCCGCGTCGATGTCGACGGGCTCGAGCAGTCCGACGTCGTGGTAATGCCGGAGCGCCTTCACGCTCAGGTAGGTCATCTTGGAGAACTCGCCGATCGTCAGCAGGGCATCCATGTCTTCAGCATGGACCCTCCTGCACGGGGAGGGTCAACCCGGGTCACACGCTGCTCACGCCGATACGGCGACTGGCTGATACGGCGAACCGGCCGAAACGTTCAGGCCAGCGCCTCGCGCAACGCGGCTGCGGCGAGCAGCCGAGTCGAGTCGAGCGTCGGAAGTGGCGAGTCGCTCGGTCGGACGAGCAGCGGGATCTCGGTGCAGGCGAGGGCCACGGCATCGCAGCCGCGATCGCGGAGACGCTCGATCACGCCGCGGTACGCCTCGCGCGACGAGTCGCTGATGATCCCGTCCACCAACTCGGAGAAGATGATGCGATCGACGGTCTCGGCGTCTTTTGTCTCCGGTATCACCGTGTCGATGTCGAGGACCGCGAACGCGTTGCGGTACACCGACCCACCCATGATGAAGCGCGTACCGAGTACACCAACGCGGCGGTAGCCGCACGCCTCCGCGTCGGTGCCGACGACACGCGCGATGTGCAGCCATGGGATTGGTGTCGCGGCCTGCACATCGTCCCACGCCTCGTGTGCGGAGTTGTCGGGACAGATCGCGAAGTCCGCGCCGGCCGCGGCCAGGAGATGCGCCGACTCCACCATGAACCGGGCCACGGCCGGGTAGTCACCGGCGTCGAAGGCCGGCATCCATGCCGCCAGTGGGATCGAGTCCATCGTGATGCGCGGATGGTCGTGCTTGCCGACCAGTACCAGCGCATCGCGACAGATGGTCTGGTAGCAGAGCGCGGCACCCTCGGCGCTACACGCCACGATCCCGATGTGCTTCACGGGTCAGACGCGCACCGGCGTGTCGGCGATGCCGGTCACGCCGGGCGTGACCGCGAACAACGCGCCCGAGAGCTCGTAGCGCGGGTCGCTGGGCGCCATGTGCTCGCGCGCCGTCGTGATGTAGAGCGTGCCCAGATCGTCGCCGCCGAACGCGACCGCGCTCGGCTGCGGCACCGGGACGTCGACGATCGTGTCGAGCACGCCGTCGGGCGTGTAGCGGGCGATGCCCCACGCGCCCCATCGGGCGTTCCACACACAACCGGTCTCGTCGACCGCCGACCCGTCGGGTGCACCGGTGTCGCCAGGGACTTCGGGGTCAGGACCGACGAGCACACGTGCGTCGTCGAGGCGCCCGGACGCTGGGTCGTAGCGCGCCTGCCAGATCGTGTCGAGCGGTGTGTCGGCGTAGTAGATGGTGAGCCCGTCGGGCGAGAAGCACAGCCCGTTGGCAATCGCCACGCCGTGGTGGATCAGCGCCGGACCTGTGCCGGCGTCCCAGTGGTAGAACGACCCGAGCGCCTGACGGGGATCGTTCTGTTCGTCCATCGTCCCGAACACGAATCCGCCGTGGCGATCCGGACGGCCGTCGTTGCATCGCGTCGCGGCGAGCTCGGTCTCGACCGGGTGCAGTTCGCGCACCGCGCCGGTGTCGCGATCGAGGCGGGCGACGCGCTTCGTGAACGCCGCCACGAGATCTCCTTCCACGGTGACGGCGAAGCTGCACAATCGGTCATCGAGCCCCAACTCGACGGACGACCCGTCCGCTGTCAACCGGTGCAGGCGGCGACCGTGGATGTCGGTCCACAGCAACTCCGAACGGCCGGGATCCCAGACCGGACACTCCCCGAGATGGTCGCCACTCTCGACGACAACCGCGGCTGTCATTCGCCGCACCCCCATCAGCGCACCTCCCTGATTCCCGTCAGCCCATCACCGTGCCGGACGTGACCGCCGGGTCGCGACGTCGTGAGAACGCGCCGACGTTGATCGCTCGACCCGTGCGGCTGCCGACGAACCGCACGGGCTCGATGTCGTGGTCGATCCCTCGCTCGTCGGCGTCGACGAGCGCCCGGATGAACTGGCCGGCGAGCGGTGCGTTCTTGAACTGGTTGCCGCTCGTGCCGCACGCCATGTAGAAGCCGCCGAGGCTCGACTTGTCGTAGATCGGCACCCAGTCATCCGACGCGTCGTACAGGGCGGCCAGCCCGACGGGTCGGCTCGGCACGCCGAACTCCGGCATCCGCCGGGCGAGTCGGAACATCGAGGTCTCCCAGATCTCGACTGTCGGCTGCTCGCGGAAGTTGTCGGGATCATCGATCCAATCGAGCTCGTCGCAGGCCGGCTCGGTTCCTCCGACGAGCAGCGTGCCGCCGATCTGGGGGCGGAAGTACTGGCCGATGTCGAGGTCGGCGACGATCGTGGCGCCGTCGTCGAGCCCGAACCCCGACGGTGCCGGCACCGCGAACATCTCGTTGCGCAGCGGCCGGTGGCCGATTCGCATGTCGCCTGTCACGCCGGCCATCTGGTTGATGATGCCCGAGTGCGGACCACCGACGTTGACGACGACGGGCGCCTCGACGACATCGCCGCCGGCGAGCGTCACGCCGCGCACGCGGCCGTCGCTGTGGTCGACTCCGACCACCTTCTCGTGGAAGCGGAACGTGGCGCCGTGCTGACGCGCCGCGAACGCAAGGTTGTGGGCGGCCAGCATCGGATCGTCGATGAAGCCACTGCCGGGGCTGTAGAACCCGCCGAGCTCGCCGCTCGCGTCGTCGGCGAACGCCGGGTCGTCGATGCGCTTCGGTGGCCAGTACCGTCCGGGGTCGAGCCGGGGGAACCGTTCGCGGATCTCGTTGGCGTCGAGTCGTTCGTACGGGATCCCGATGTCGTCCCACAGCGCCATGATCACGGACCCGTCATAGCCCTCGGTGCAGAAGATCAGGTTGCCGGTGCGGATGAAGCGAGCCATCCCGTCGGGGTCGACGGCTCCGAGGTGCTCCTCCCACGACTCCCACACGGCGGCCGACTCCCACGCGGTCAGCACCGCATCGAGCGTCGAGTAGCTGAAGCGGATGATCGATGCCGACGAGCTCGTCGACCCGGCGCCGGGCGCGGGTCCCTTGTCGACACTGATCACCGAGCGGCCGCTCCGCGCCAACTCGTAGGCGACGGAGGCGCCGATCACCCCCGCCCCGATCACCACTACGTCAGCTCGCTCGCTCATCGCACTGCTCCATGCCCGCACATCACACTGCTCGCTTGCTGGGTTGCGTCGGCGCGTTGCGTCGTCACGGCTGGTCGACCAGCAGCGCCTCGCGCCACTTGGCGGTGTCGGCCACGCTGTTGAACGTGAACGAGTGCAGGCCGACGACGCCGAGGGTTTCGGCGTGCGGGGCGAGCTCCCGCACCAGGTCGGTCGGGTCGTAGCCGCCGGGCGCGAGCATCCGCATGACCGTCGCCCGGTTCTTGCTGAGATAACGCAGCGACGTCCCAACTCCCAGGCGGGCGCCCATCGTCATCAACCGTGTCCGGTCGACGACGCCGGGCACGCCGAGGTGGACCGGGACGGTGAGGCCCAGCGCACGTTCTTCTTCGAGCCAGCTCCGGATGCGCCCGGCGTCGAAGCACATCTGGGTCGACGCGCCGGCGATCACGCCCGCCTCGGCGATCAACGCCGCCTTGGCGTGCAGTGCGTCGCGCAACACCGATCGATCGATGAACGGATGGCCGTCGGGATACGCCGGCACGCCGATCCGCTCGAGCCCGTGGTCGTGGGCGAGCAGGTCACGGAGAAACGCCAGCCCGTCGGCGTACGGGCCGTGCGGCTGTTCGGCATCACCTCCGACCACGAACAGGTCGCGCAGGCCGTGCTCACGGATCCACGCTGCGAGCTTGAACACCTCGTCGGGGCCCTCGACCATCCGCGCCGAGATGTGCGGGATCGGATGATGACCGAGGTCGAGCAACCGGGTGGTGAGGTCGAGCGTGGCCGGGATGCCCTTGGTCGGCGAGCAGGTCACCGACACCGACGACGATTCGGGCAACGCCTCGATCGCCGCGTCGACGCTCTTCATCGGCACCAGCTCGAATCGCGTCGCAGTCACCAGGCGGCGAACCTCGGCCGTCGCCGGGCCGCGCGCCCGATCGCGACCGAACAGCCGGTTCAACAGGAACATCGATCTCTTCTCCGTTTCTTCGGGTGACTCAGGCGAACGTATCGGGCAACTCGGCCTTGCGACGATTGACGAACTCGACCAGTTCGGCGTCGATCGCGTCATCGATGGTGGGTGGCTCGTAGGCGGCGAGGCGCGACCGCCACAGCCGGCTGGCGCGCTGAGCAGCGTCGAGCCCGCCGTCCTCGAGCCACTGCTCGAAGCTGGAGTTGTCGGCGGTGTCCGAGCGGTAGAACGCCGACTCGAAGTTGGCGAGCGTGTGAGCCGTACCCAGGTAGTGCTGGCCGGGCGGGTTCTCGCGGATCGCGTCGAGCGCCTGACCGTTCTCGGACATGTCGAGGCCTTGCACGAACGTCGCCATCATCCCCAACTGATCGGCGTCGAGCACGAACTTCTCGTAGCCGATCGCGAGGCCACCTTCGAGCCAACCGGCGGCATGCAGCACGAAGTTCGTACCGGCCATCATCGTCGGGATCAGCGTCGCTGCACTCTCGTAGGCGGCCTGCGCATCGGGCAACTTCGAGGCGGTGAGCGAGCCGCCCGACCGGAACGGCACACCGAGCCGGCGGGCCAGCGCGGCGACGGTGTACAACACGAGTGCGGGCTCTGGCGTGCCGAACGTGGGCGCCCCGCTCTGCATCGACATCGAACTGGCGAACGAGCCGAACACGACGGGCGCCCCGGGTCGGACGAGTTGGACGAACGTCATGCCGGCGAGTGCCTCGGCGAGCGTCTGCGCCGCCACGCCGGCCGAGGTCGACGGTGCCATCGCTCCGGCGAGGATGAACGGCGTGATGATCGTCGCCTGGTTGTTCTGGGCGTAGACCTCGGCCGACGCCAGCATCGACGAATCCCACACCAGTGGCGACGAGGCGTTGATCAGGCTCGTCATCACGGTGCGGTCGGCGAGATCACCGCCGAACGCGATGCGCGCCAACTCGACGCAGTCGGCCGCCCGCTCACCGGCGGTGACAGATCCCATGAACGGCTTGTCGCTGTACCGGATGTGGGCGTACACCATGTCGAGGTGGCGCTTGCTCACGGGCACGTCGACCGGCTCGCACACCGTGCCGCCCGAGTGGTGGAGGTGCGGTGACATGTAGGCGAGCTTCACGAAGTTCTGGAAGTCGGCGAGCGTGGCGTACCTGCGCCCGCCCTCGAGATCGTGCACGAACGGCGAGCCGTAGTTCGGTGCGAACACGGTCGCGTCCCCGCCGATCTGCACGTTGTTGTCGGGGTTGCGAGCGTGCTGGGTGTACACGGCCGGTGCCGTGGCCTGCACGATCTGACGGCACATCCCGCGCGGGAACCGCACACGGGTGCCGTCGACGTCGGCGCCGGCCTCGGCGAACAGCTTCAGGGCACTCGGATGGTCGCGGATCTCGACACCGACCTCGGCGAGGATCGTGTCGGCGTTGTGTTCGAGGATCTCGAGGCCCTCGGCCGAGATCAGCTCGACCGGCGTGAGTCGGCGGGTGATGAACGGCTCCCTCGGCACGACCGCCGCCGCCCGCGAGATCTGCCGACCCGCTCGACCGCCACCACGCCGTGCAACCGGAGCGTTCATGAGACATCCTCCATGACGTCAGTCGGGACATCGTTCGGCACATCGCTCGGCACCTCGACGGCGTCGCCGGCACCGGGCACCGGTTCGGTGCGGGAACCACGGCGACGGCGACCGGCACGCGACGCAGCGGGCTCCCGAGCGGGCAGGTCGACCACGGTCGCCAGGTTCGGCGACGGGCTCGTCGCGTGCGGAAGCGCCATCGCCGCCACGAACAGTTCCTGGAAGCGCGGTTCGGTCGCCGTCTCGATCTTGGTCACCTGACGCACGGCGCTCTCCATCTCAAGGCGCAACGCCCGCGACAGCAGGGCCTGCACCGCGCCGGCCCCGGCTGCGTTGCCGACCGACCGCACGCCATCGACGGGACAGTCCGGCACGAGACCGAGCACCATCGCGTGCACCGGATCGATGTGGGCGCCGAATGCTCCGGCCAGCCGGATGTCGCTGACGTCCGGCGAACCGGCGTGCTCGACGAGCAGGTCGATGCCGGCGCGCAGCGCGGCTTTGGCAAGTTGGATCGCGCGTACGTCGTTCTGGGTGATGGAGAGCTGGGTGTCGCCGGAGGAGTGCAGTACGTACGAGAACGTTCTGCCGTCGGAGACGATGCGCTCCGTCCGCGTCGCCATCTCACCGCGGATCGTGCCGTCGGCTTCGATGAGACCTGCCAAGTACATCTCGGCGACGACGTCGATGATCCCTGAACCGCACACGCCGGTGACACCCGACGACGCGACGGCCTCGTCGAAGCCGGGATCGTCCGACCACACGTCGGAGCCGATCACCTTGAACGACGGTTCGAGCGTCTCGCGATCGATCCGCACGCGTTCGATGGCGCCCGCGGTTGCTCGCTGCCCACAGCTGATCTGGGCCCCCTCGAACGCCGGTCCGGTCGGGCTCGACGCGGCGTACTGGCGGGTGCGGTCACCGAGCACGATCTCGGCGTTGGTGCCGACGTCGACGAGCAGTTGCATCGCATCGCCGCGGTGCGGGCCCTCGGCGAGCATCGCCGCCGCCGTGTCGGCGCCGACGTGACCGGCGATGCACGGCCCGGCGTAGAACGCCGCGGCTGGGAGATCGAGATCGAGGTCACGTGCTCGCCCAGTCACTGCTTCATCAGTGGCGAGGACGAACGGCGCCGACCCGAGCGGGGTGGGATCGATGCCGAGCGCGATGTGATGCATGATCGGATTGCCGACGAGCACGACCTCGAGGATGTGCTCGCGGTCGACTCCGGCGTCGGCGACGAGCTCACCGATCAGCTCGTCGAGCGCGGTGCGAACTGCGGCGGTGAGCTCGCGCTCGCCGCCGGGGTTCATCATCACGTACGAGACCCGGCTCATCAGGTCCTCGCCGAAGCGGATCTGGGGGTTCATCCGTCCCCCGCTCGCCAACACCTCGCCGGTGGAGAGGTCGCACAGGTGGCCGGCGATCGTGGTCGAGCCGATGTCGACCGCGACGCCGTGAATCGCGCCGACGTATCCCGGCCACACGGCCACGATCGAATCGGCGGCAGCGATCTCGATCTGACGAGCGACGCCGCCGCGGTGACGGAGCGCGACCGTCGCAGCTCCGTCGGCGCGGGCGAGCGCACGGTGCACGTCGGGGAGCACCCGACCGTCGACGTCAGGAAGCGAGCGCACGTGTTGCTCGGCGACGGCGTTGCGCAGCATCCCGGATGCGCTGACGGCGTCGCCGAGCTCGGCGGGTGCGACCTCGACGTAGAACAGCGAGAACGTCGGATCGACCACGATCGGGTCGAGGTCGAGGTCCTTGCGGACGACCTGGCGGTGCACCTGGCTCGTCGCCGGAACGTCGATCACGATGTCGCCGCAGATCCGCGCCGAGCATCCGAGGCGCTGTCCGGCGAGCAGGGGCCGGTTCCCGTGGTAGTCGAGCTCGAGCGGGGCGGGTGCGCTGAGCGCCTCAGGCGTCGCTTCGATCCCCCACTTCACGTACGACCCGACACCGGCGACCACCTGGCACCGGCCACAGATGCCCCGACCGCCGCACACCGTGTCGAGGTCGGCGCCCAACCGGCGCGCCGCGTCGAGCACCGTCGTGCCGGCTTCGACGCTGCCGGTGAGACCCGACGGCGTGAACACGACGCGGTGCGACGCGGCCAAGAGGACGGCTCCTATCCGGCCGGGCGCCGACGGCGCCGACCCTCGCGGCTGCCACCCGCGCCGTCCGGTGCGAGTGGGTCACGGTTGGCCCTGATCCACGCGGCACAATCGCGGTCGGTGCCGGCGAGCACGTCGGCGGCGAGAACAGCCGACTTCACCTCGGGGTGCATCGGGTTCATGATGGCCGACGTCATCCCCGAGGCGATCGCCATGGCGAGGAACGTGCCGGTGACGATGTGGCGGTTCGGCAAGCCGAAGCTGACGTTCGACGCACCACATGTCGTGTTGACCTTCAGTTCCTCGCGCAGCCGCCGGATCAGCCGGAACGCGTGCTGCCCGGCCTGGCCGAGGGCGCCGATCGGCATGACGAGGGGGTCGACGACGATGTCGTGGGCCGGGATGCCATGGTCGGCGGCGCGGTTGACGATGCGCTGGGCGACCTGGAAGCGGACGTCGGGATCCATGCTGATGCCGGTCTCGTCGTTCGAGATCGCCACCACGGCCGCGCCGTATTTGGCAATGAGCGGGAGCACCCGCTCCATCACCTCGTCCTCGCCGGTGACCGAGTTGACGAGCGGCTTACCCTGGTATACCGCCAACCCGGCCTCGAGTGCCTCGATGATCGAGGAGTCGATCGACAGCGGCACGTCGGTGATCGCCTGCACGAGCTGGATGGCCCGGGCGAGCAACGCCGGCTCGTCGGCGAGCGGGATGCCGGCGTTGACGTCGAGCATGTGGGCGCCCGCCGCAACCTGGGCGAGCGCGTCGGCCTCGACGCGACTGAAGTCGCCGGCCTTCATCTCCTCGGCCAACAGCTTGCGTCCGGTCGGGTTGATGCGCTCGCCGATCATGACGAACGGCCGGTCGAAGCCGATCACGACTTCTCGGCTCGCCGAGCTGACGACGGTTTGGGTCACGATTGCTCCGTTGTCATCTGGTCCGACTCGTCGGACGTGCTGGTTGTGTCCTGCTCGGCCGCGTCGGTGGTGTCCGGCGTGTCGTCGTCGAGCTCCTCGAGGGCGGCCAGCTCGGCGGCGCGCACGCGGTCGGAACCCACATCCGCCTCCCACCCACCGGCGAAGGCGAGCAGCCCCAGACGATCACGCGTGTATGCGACCTCGATCTGCGAAGCCAGCGCCTCGGCGGCCGTCGCCAGATCACCGTCGCAGGGTTGGCTCTCTCGCCGCCACTGGGCGATGTCCTCGTGCGCCGTGTAGATGTGCGCCTTGCGCTTGGCGCGGTCGACGGCGCGCTGGAACTTGTCCGACAACAGCACCTGGTGACGCTCGCGTCCGAGCTGGGCGTTGACCTGGGCCGGGATGTCGCGCCAGTAGATCACGACCAGCTCGGGCGTCTTCGACCCCCGCGCCATCAGGCAGCCCGCCGTGAGACGACGACACCGACCGCGTCGGCCAGGCCGCTGCGCCCGACGTGGCGGTGCTCGAACTCGAGTCCGAGTTGCTCGGCGGCGACCCGGCCGGCGGCGACGACGCTGGCGTCGTCCGACTGCGACAGCAGCACGACCCGCCGGTAGTTCCCGAAGTACGCGTCGCGCAGCTCGGGGTGCCGATCGAGTCCGAGTCCCTGCCACACGAGCGGATCGAAGTGCCTGGCCAGGTAGTCCGTCAAGTAGAACGTTCCCGGCTCGGCGTCGTGGAGGGCGGCGAACACCTCGGCGCCGGCGAACAGCTCGTAGCAGTGGGCACCGGGGAGGCGGGTGGTGTTCGGTCGCTCGGCGACGAACCGATCGAGCGCACCGCCGGTCCCGCAGTCGGCGTAGGCGACCAGGACCTGGCGGCCGGTCTCGCCGGCGAGTGCATCGTCGAGGGCGGGGACGATCCGCTCCGGGCGGTTGTGGAAGTGAGCCGGCAAGTAGCGCACCTCGACCGCCTCGTCGAGACCGCCGGCGACGAGCACGGCGCGCAGCTCGGATGCGAGTGCGCCGCAGCCGACGACAAGTGGTTTGGTGGTGGGCGGTGCCGCGCCGGCGGGGCGATCGCCGCCGTCTGCCACCGAACCGGTCACGATCACGCCACCGAAGGTCCGGCCGGTTCGGCGCGCATCTTGCGACGGGCGTTCACGAGCGTCTTGGCGGTCTCGGCGGCGACGGCCGCGTCGCGGCAGTACGCGTCAGCACCGATCGCGGCGCCGAACTCCTCGTTCAGCGGTGCTCCGCCGACGAGCACGATGTACGTGTCGCGCAGCCCCTTCTCGGCGAGCGTGTCGATGACCACCTTCATGTAGGGCATCGTCGTCGTGAGCAACGCCGACATGCCGAGGATGTCGGGCTGATGGAGCTCGAGGGCGGCGAGGAACTTGTCGACGTCGGTGTTGATGCCGAGGTCGACGACCTCGAAGCCGGCGCCTTCGAGCATCATCGCCACCAGGTTCTTGCCGATGTCGTGGATGTCGCCCTTCACGGTGCCGATCACGATCTTGCCGATCGACTCGGCCCCGGTCTCGGCGAGCAGCGGGCGCAGGATCTCCATCCCGGCCTTCATCGCGTTGGCGGCGAGCAGCACCTCGGGCACGAACAAGATGCCGTCGCGGAAGTCGATGCCCACGATCCGCATCCCTTCCACGAGTGCGTCGTTGAGCGTGCGGTCCGGGCTCCAGCCGCGATCGAGCAGGATCATCGTGCCCTCGACGATCTCGTCGGCGAGCCCGTCGTACAGATCGTCGTGCATCTGCTTCACGAGCTCGGCGTCGTCGAGCGCGGCGAGATCGATCTCGTCGGACTCGCCTTCGCCACCAATCGCGCCCTGCTCGGTCATGCGGTTCCCTCCAGTGAGGCGACGACGTCACCAGCCGCGGACGCCACTCGGTCATCTGCCCTACTCGGTCATCAGGCGAGGAGCGGTCCGGGATACGGAACGTATCCGTATGGTGGAACGATATCAGGTCTGACGTGACATCTGCCGAGCCTCGACGATCTGCCGAGCCGTTCCGGCCGGCCGGCCGCGCGATGGCTACCGGTGGCGGTAGAAGTCCACCGTTTCGGGGGGCAACGGGGTGTTGCCGAGGATCCGGTCGGCGGCCGTCTCGGCCAGCATCATCACCGGGGCGTAGATGTTGCCGTTGGTGACGTACGGCATCGACGAGGCGTCGACGACCCTGACACCCTGCATGCCGTGGACCGCGAGTGATTCGGGGTCGATCACCGACAGCTCGTCGACACCCATCCGGCACGTGCACGATGGGTGGAGGGCGGTCTCGCCGTCGCGGGCGACCCAGTCGAGGATCTCGTCGTCGGTCTGCACTGCGGGTCCCGGTGAGACCTCGCCGCCGTTGAAGCGGTCGAACGCCGGCTGGCGGAGGATGTCGCGGGCGGAGCGGATCGCCTCGACCCACTCGCGCCGATCCTGGTCGGTCGAGAGGTAGTTGAAGCGCAGCGCCGGCTTGACCATCACGTCCGGCGACGTGATCCGCACCGAACCGCGTGCATCGGAGTACATCGGCCCGACATGCACCTGGTAGCCGTGCCCGCCCGCCGGCGCCGACCCGTCGTAGCGCACCGCGATCGGCAGGAAATGGAACATCAGGTTGGGGTAGGCGACGTCGTCGTTGCTACGAACGAAGCCGCCGCCCTCGAACTGGTTGCTGGCGCCTGGCCCGCGGCGGGCCAACCACTGCAGCCCGATCCACGGACGGTTGCGCCACTTCATCAGCGGGTTCAACGACACCGGCTGGGTGCTCGCGTGCTGCACGTACACCTCGAGATGGTCCTGGAGGTGCTCGCCAACACCGGGCAGGTGGTGGACGGGCGTGACGCCGACGGATCGCAGATGCTCGGCGTCGCCGATGCCCGACACCTGCAACAGTTGCGGCGAGTTGAACGCCCCGCCACACAGGATCACCTCGCCGGCGCTCACCGCGTGGCGGCGACGGCCCGGCGAGGTGTACTCCACGCCAGTGACCCGATTGCCATCGGTGACCAGTCTCGAGACGTTGGCCCGGCAGTGCACCTCGAGGTTCGGACGTCGCTCCACCGGGTGCAAGTAGGCGCGGGCAGCGCTCAGCCGACGGCCGCGATGGAGGTTGCGGTCGAACGCCGCGAAGCCTTCCTGGCGGTAGCCGTTGACGTCGGATGTCAGGACGTATCCGGCCTGTTGAACCGCTTCGAAGAAGGCGTCGAACAGCGGATTGGTCACGGGCCCGCGCTCGAGCACGAGTGGACCGTCGCCGCCGCGGTACTCGTCGGCGCCGGCGAGGCACGTCTCCATCCGCTTGAAGTACGGCAGGCAGTGGGCGTAGTCCCAGGTCGCCATGCCGGGATCGGCCGCCCACCGTTCGAAGTCGAGTGGGTTGCCGCGCTGGAAGATCATCCCGTTGATGCTCGACGAACCGCCGAGCACCTTGCCCCTGGCGTGATACACCCGCCGGCCGTTCATGAACGGCTCCGGTTCCGATTCGTACTTCCAGTCGTAGAAACGGCTGCCGATCGGGAACATCAATGCCGCCGGCATGTGGATGAAGACATCCCAGCGGTAGTCGGGCCGGCCGGCCTCGAGCACGAGCACGCTGGTCGACGGGTCGGCGCTGAGGCGGTTGGCGAGGACGGAACCCGCCGAACCGCCGCCGACGATCACGAAGTCGTAGCGACCAGCCAGATCGCGGTTCACCATTCCCGTCACCGACGCGTCACGTCGTGAGCGCCTCGACGTGTCCGTCGAGCCGAGCACCGATCCGATCGGCAGCGGCGACCACGTGCTCGGCGATCGCATCGGCGTGGCCGGGGCTCGGGAAGCGGTACGAGGGACCGTGGGCGTGTACTGCGGCCACGACTCGGTTGTCCGCAACGCGCACCGGAGCGGCGACGGAGTTGATCCCTTCCAAGAACTCCTCGTAGACCCACTCGGCACCCCGCCGACGGACGTCGTCGACGCGCTTACGGATCAGCTCGGGATCGGTCATGGTCTTGGTGGTCGCTTGCGGCAGTGGACCGGCAAGGAGCTCGTCGAGCGCGGCCGGCGGTGCGCCGGCGAGCAGCACGAAGCCCGACGACACGAGATGCGCCGACAGCCGCTCACCGGTCCAGTCGCGAACCTGCACCGGATTGTCGGATTCGACGTGGTCGAGGTAGTGGACCTCGTGACCGTCGAGCACCGAGAGCCCGGTCGCCTCTCCGAGCAGCTCCGTGAGCTGCACGAGGTGCGGCCGGGCGATGGCGACCAGGCTGCGACCGGGTTGGGCGGCGGACGCCAACTCGGCCACGAGACCGCCGATGCGATAGTCGCCGCCGGCGCCGAGCTGATCGACGGCACCCAGCTCGTTGAGCGTCGAGAGCAGCCGCGACACGGTGCTCTTGGGCAGTCCCGATCGCTCGGCCACCTCCGACACGCCCGCCGGGCCGCTGGCGAGGCAGCGGAGCACCGCGAACGCACGTTCGACGGACTGCACACTCGACATCGCAGGCCTCCCGGGCGTCAGTGTTCCAGAATGCGGGACGGGTCCACAAGCCGGGACAGCCCGTACCGGCGAGCCGTACGATCACGCGTGTGACCGCGGCGCACGACCCGACCGTCTCGGCCACGACTGCGTCAACTGCCGCTCCAAATCCCGCCGCGACCGCCGCGATCACCACCGGCCAGATCCCGATCACCGCAGCTGACGGGCCGGCGCTCACCGGTTCGCTGGCGTGGGCGACGTGGGCGTTGTTCGTCGGCCTTGCCGCGATGCTCGCCGGCGCCGGCCTGTTCGGCACCCTGGTCGGAGTCCGCGGCGACCTCGAGGGGTTCACGGTCGCCGTCAACGGTCTCATCAGTGCCGCGTACTACGCCGGGTTCCTGCTCGGCTCCCGCGTCGCCCTCAAGGCACTCGGCCAGGTCGGTCACATCCGCGTCTACGCCGCGCTGGCGTCGATCCTGGCGGCGACGATCCTCGCCTTCGGACTGATCGTCTCACCGTCGGCGTGGGTGGCGATGCGGTTCGTCACCGGGCTGTGCCTCGCCGGGCAGTACGTCGTCGCCGAGTCATGGCTCAACCAGTTGACCGGCAACGAGAACCGCGGCCGCCTGCTCGCCGTCTACGGCCTCGTCACGATGGGCGCGTTCGGGTTGGGACAGTTGATGTACGGACCCGTCGACCCGCTCGCGCTCACGGGCTTCGGCGTGGCCGCGATCCTGATCTGCCTCGCCGTCGCGCCGGTCGCGCTGTCGGAGGACGCCGGACCACCGGCGATCGCCGTGCCGGCCCGAATGTCACTGCGGGAGTTGGTGCGCATCGTGCCCACCGGCGTCGGCACCAGCCTGCTCGTCGGCGTCGCTCATGGTGGCTTCCTCGGCCTCAGCGCGCTCTACGCCGTGCAGGCCGGGCTCGACAGCGGTGAGATCGCCCGCTTCGTCGCGGCGCCGATGATCGGCGGGCTGCTGCTGCAATGGCCGATCTCGGCGGCGTCCGACGATGTCGACCGGCGGGCGGTGGGCGTGGTGGCGGCCACCCTCGCCGCCACGGCAGCTGTCCTGCTGCTCGTGACCGGACCCGAAGGATGGACGGGCCTGGCCTTGATGGCGGCGATCGGCGGCAACAGCTATCCGCTGTACTCCATCGCCGGCGCCTACACCAACGACTGGGTGCCGGCGTCGAAGATCACCGCCGCCGCCTCGCAGCTGGTGCTCCTCTACGGGGCGGGGGCGATGATCGGCCCGCTCGTGACCGCGCTGATGATGGGCGCGATCGGCATCGACGGGTTCCTGTGGACCGTGATCGCCGTACACGTCGCGATCGCGGCGTTCCTCACGTACCGGTTCTTCGCCTACCGGGTCGCCTTCATCCGCCGGCCGTGGAGCGACGTCTCGCTCGCCGCCAGGCCGTTCTTCATCCCCGTCACCGTCGTCTCGATGGGCCGCCGCCTCCGAGCCCGACCGTCTCGCCCGTCCCGACCGCCCCAAGACCCCTAGATCTCCCTGTTTGTGTCACCGCAACCGGCGATCGACGCCGATCGCGGTGACACAAACAGGGGAGATCGGGTGTCAGAGCCAGGTGCTCCAGATGGCCTCGTTGGCCGCGATCCAGTCAGCGGCGACGTCGGCCGCCGGCACGCCATCGATCTCGGCGGACGGCAGCATCGCCAGCTGATCCTCGGTGGTCATCTGGAAGTTCTGCAAGAACGCGAACACCGCCGGATCCTTCTCCTCCAACCCCGCCGAGGCGAGCTTCACGAGCACGTCCTCGGGGTAGTCGCAGGCGATCGCGGCCGGATCGGCGTAGCACTCGTCGGTGTACTCCGGCAGCTCGACCTTCTGCAGGTTGTACTTGCCGGCGGCCGCGGTCGGCGCCCACCAGTACATGACGATCGGTTCACCGGCGGCGACCTTGCTGTCGAGCTCGGCGATCGTCGCCGCCTCCGACCCGGAGTACACCACCTGGAACGGCAGTTCGAGGTTGGTGATGATCGCCTCGTCGGCCTGCGAATACGACGGGTCCGTGCCGAGGAAGCGGCCCTTGTCGCCGGTCTCGGCGGTGGCGAAGGCCTTGGCCACCTCGGGGTCCTTGAAGCCCTCCCACGTCGCCAGCTCGGGGTACTCCTCGAGCACGTAGTCGGGCACGTACCACCCGATCCGACCGATGGCACCGAGCTCGCCGATCTCGACGACCGTGCCGTCGTCGAGGTACTT
This sequence comes from Ilumatobacteraceae bacterium, assembly GCA_963776935.1. GTDB lineage: Bacteria > Actinomycetota > Acidimicrobiia > Acidimicrobiales > Ilumatobacteraceae > JALOLG01. The sequence continues at coordinate 228,294 of CAVZOP010000015.1, forward strand.
CTGCTCGTCATCGCTGAGACCCGACGGCCAGAACTCGAGCGCCGCGTCGAGCTCGCCACTCGAGAGCCCGGCGAACATCGTGTTCTCGTCGATCGAGGTCAACTCGACCGCGTTGCCGAGGTTGGTCTCGATGAGCTGCTTGGCGATCTCGACGTTGAGCGCCGATGCCGTCCACGCGTTCTGGACGAGCACGATCGTGGGCTTGTCGCCGCCCGTGTCACCGCCCGTATCGCCTTCGGTAGCGGCCGGTGCAGCGGTCTCGTCGCTGCCTGCCGTATCGCCGGTATCGGCCGCGTCCTCGTCGTCGTCACCGCAGGCGCCCAGAATGAGCGAACCCACGACCGCGAGCGACAGGACTGACGCAATGCGCCTCCGTCCCACTTGATCCTCCCCGAATCCGTAGCGCCGACACATCGCCGGGCGCGGTCAGTGTTCCAGATCGATGATGCTTCCACAATTCAGCGACCGGCGTCCGGCGCGCGGGAGCGGCCCGTTGGCGGCGATGTGGACGGGGCGGTCACGGCGACAGCGCCGCAGCCCACGAATAGTCTGACGACCACCGTGTACCGACGCACGGGCGCGACGGATGGGGGACGAATCGTGACGATGAGGACCGAGCAGGCGCCGGAGAGTGCGGCTGACGCGTCGTCGATGGTCACCGTGTCGCACCTCTGGAAGGTGTTCGGCGTCGGGCGTCCCGATCACGCTCTCGGGCTGAGCGAGGCGGGCGCCGACCGGGCGCAAATCCTCGCCGAGACGGGTCAGACGATCGGTATCCGCGATGTGTCGTTCGATGTCGGGCGTGGCGAGACGTTCGTCGTCATGGGGCTCTCGGGCAGTGGCAAGTCGACGTTGATCCGCTGCATCTCGCGTCTCGTCGAACCGACCAGGGGTTCCGTCGTCATCGACGGTGAGGACGTGCTGGCGATGGATGGCGAGCAGCTGCGCACGATGCGCCGCACGAAGATGTCGATGGTCTTCCAACACTTCGGGCTGTTCCCCCACCGGCGAGTCATCGACAACGTCGCCTACGGGCTCGAGGTGCAGGGCATCGGCAAGGCCGAGCGGCGCGCCCGCGCCGGCGTCGTGCTCGAGATCGTCGGGCTGTCGGCCTGGGCGTCCCACTACCCGCAGCAACTGTCGGGCGGCATGCAGCAACGGGTCGGGCTGGCTCGGGCGCTGGCGCTCGATCCGCAGGTCCTGTTCTTCGACGAGCCGTTCTCGGCCCTCGACCCGCTGATCCGGCGCGACATGCAGGCCGAGCTGCTCGCCCTGCAGGACACGATGCACCGCACGATCCTGTTCATCACCCACGACTTCGCCGAAGCACTGCGCCTCGGCGACCGGATCGCGATCATGAAAGACGGCGTGTTCGACCAGGTCGGCACGCCGGAGGAGATCGTGGCCCACCCGGCAACCGACTACGTGCGCGAGTTCACCACCGACATCCCCAAGTCGAAGGTCCTCACCGTGCGCTCGGTGATGCACGACGGCGACACGAACGGGGTCCGGCGGGTCCCGTCGCACACCAAGATCGGCCAGCTGATCCCGCTGCTGCTCGACAGCGGCGAACCGATCTGCGTCGTCGACGAGGACGGACGGCCACTCGGCATCGTCGACCGCAAGAGCGTTCTCGCCCTGCTCGGCGAGGAGTCCAGGTGAGCGAGCGGAGCGAGCTCACAATTGATTCGGCGGGCTGTTCGCCGCGCAGCGGCGAAACGCTCACTGGTGCGCTGAGGCCACGAATGGGGCTTGGGGTGTCATGCGGCGTGGGCGGTGCACCAGTGAGCGTCGTCGCCATCGGTGGGACGGCGCCGTTCGAACGCACCGCGCGGCCGCGCTGGGTGGTGCCGGCCATCGGAGCGGGGCTGCTCGTCGCGCTGCAACTCGCGTTGCGATCACTCGACCGCTTCGTCGACGGCTTCCCCGACAGCTTGTACATCCACCTCGCCGATCCGATCGACGATCTGCAGGACTGGATCCAGGACAACCGCCTCACCTCCCCACTTTTCACGTGGTTCCTCGAGCCGTTCCGGCACCGCGTCGACTCCACGCTCGACTCGCTCACCGACTTCTTCCTGGCGCTGCCGTGGTTCACCCTGCCCGTCGTGGTGTTCGCGCTCGTCGTCAGGACCGGTCGCTGGCGCTCGGCGATGTTCGCCGCCGGGTGCATGGCGTTCCCCGGCGTCGTCGGGCTGTGGGAACCGGCGATGGAGACACTGTCGCTGATGATCGTGTCGGTCGCGCTGGCGGTCGTGGTCGGCGTTCCGCTCGGCATCCTCGCCGCCCTGAACGAGCGGGCCAGCCGGGTCATGCGGCCCGCTCTCGACGCCATGCAGACCGTCCCGTCGACGGCCTACCTGGTGCCGGCCGTGCTCCTGTTCGGCATCGGGCAGGTCCCGGCCGCCGTGGCCACGCTCATCTACGCGCTGCCGCCCGTCGTGCGCCTCACCGCGCTCGGCATTCGCCACGTTCCGAGCGACACGGTCGAGGCCGGCTACATGTTCGGGTCGTCGCGGCGTCAACTGCTCACCAAGGTGCAACTCCCGCAGGCCGTCCCGTCGATCGTCACCGGCATCAACCAGACGATCAACATGGCGCTCGGCATCGTGGTGATCGCCGCCCTCGTCGGCGCGGGCGGGCTCGGGGAAGCCGTGCTCGAGTCGCTGCGGCTGCGCGCACCGGGACGGGGACTCGTCATCGGCGCCGCGATCGTCTCGCTGGCGCTCGTCTTCGACCGCGTGACACGGTCGTTCATCGAACGACCGACGCCGATGCCGAACGCCCCATCGCGCCGCGGTCGCACGTCGTTCGTCGCCGGCGCCATCGTCGTGGCCGTCGTCGTGGCCAAGGTCGCCGGCTGGATCGAGTTCCCCGTGTCGTGGGGGACCGACTTCGCCGACCCGATCGACGACGCGATCACATGGATCCGCGACCACGTCCGGTGGCTCACCAAGGACGTCAACGACTTCATCGTCCGCGACATCTGGGTGCGCACGACCAGCTGGCTCAAATCCACGATCGCCTGGCCCGTGCTGGTGATCGGAACGGCCGCGCTCGGCTTGTGGGTGAAGGGCTGGTGGTTGGCGCTGTTCTGCGGCGCCGCGGTGTTCGGCATCGGTCTGGTCGGGTTGTGGGACCCGGCGATCGACACGCTCGTCCAGGTGCTCATGGCGGTGGTGATCGCGGCCGCGATCGCGTTGCCGCTCGGCGTCTGGCTGGGTCGCCATCCCCGTGCCGAGACGGCGGTGTCACCGTTCCTCGACGCGATGCAGACGATCCCGTCGCTCGTCTACGCGATCCCGTTCGTCATGATCTTCTCGGTCGGGATCGTGCCGGGCGGCATCATCGCGTCCGTCCTCTACGCGATCCCACCAGGCGTGCGGGTCAGCGCCCTCGGCGTGCGCGGGGTGCCGGAGTCGACGATCGAGGCAGCCACCACGTTCGGGGCCTCGCGCCGCCAGGTGTCGTGGGGGGTGCGGATCCCGCTCGCCCTGCCGGCGATCATGCTGGCCGTCAACCAGGTCATCCTGATGGTGGTGGCGATGGTCGTGATCGCCGGGCTCACCGGAGGCGGCGGCCTCGGCTACCTCATCATCGACACGTTCACGCGCAACGAGATCGGCCAGGGCTTCGAGGTGGCGATCGCCCTGACGTTGATGGCGATGGTGCTCGACCGCCTCACCCAAGCCCTCGCCGAACGCTTCCAACCCCCCGCCGCCGCCCGCTGACCCCGGACCGGCCGCCGCGCGACACCGTCACCCGTCCTCGCCCCAAATCGAACAGTTCACCCGCACGCGCACACGTCGGCGAGACAACTCGAACTGTTCGACTTTCCGCGACGGACCCAGCGTGCGCCAAATCGAACAGTTCACCCGCACGCGCAGACGTCGTAGCGATAGGTCGAACTGTTCGACTTGCGTGCACAGATGGCACGTCACGCGGGCGGCGGGTCAGAGGACGACGACGGTGGTGCCGATGTCGGCGAAGTCCCACATGAACTGGGCGTCGCGGTTGGCCTGGCGCTGGCAGCCGCCGGAGAGGCGGGTGCCGAGCTCGGCCTCGGTCTGGTACGGCGAGTTGTCCGTGCGCAGCAACGGGATCGCGTGGAACCCGAGGTGACCGATGTCGGTCTGGTACCACCGGACCATCAGCGGCAGCAGCGCCTTGCCGTTCCACGCCGTCGAGACTTCGGACTTGCTGTACACCTGGTGGGTGCCTGGCACCTCGTTGGAGTACTGGCTACCCGAGACGAGCCACGACCGGATGATGTTCTCGTCCTTGTCGATCGCCCACACGCGCTGGCCGGCACGCTCGTACACGACCCGCCGTCCCGATCCCGAGTTCGCCGGGACCGGCGGCGCCCCGTCTCCGGTGCTCGCCACCGACGACAGCGGGTATCCCCACGCGTCGACCGCTCCGGCCGCCGGCGGTGGGGTGCGGGTGACGAACGACTCCTCCTCGGGCCAGATCTCGAGCGACAGTGCGGTCTCGCGACCGACCACGCCGTCGACGTACAGGTTGCGCTCCTCCTGCACCCGCTTCACGGCGTCGAACGTCGCCTGGTCGAACTGTCCCGACACGGTGCCGGTGAAGTAGCCGGCCTTGGCAAGCGCACCCTGCAGGCAGCTCACGCTCTCGCCGGACTCACCGTGGCGCAACGACAGCACGGTCATGAGGCACGCGCCGCCACTCGCCTCATCCGCGCTCGACAGCTCGGCGGAGGTCGCCTCGTCGACGACATCGAGGTCGGGCAGCGAGTCGGTGGACGCCGTTGCCGCCGCCGGATCGGTGGCGGTGCTGGCGTCAGCGGACGTCGCGCCCGCGACGCTCGAGTCGGTCGCTTCGGGTGTCGCCGCTGCCAGTGACTGGATCTGCTCGGATGCGGCGTTCGTCTCCGAGCCGCGACCCGCCTGGGCGATGGCGATCAGCCCGATCGCCGTGCCGACGACCACGATGATCGCGATCCGCGCCTCACGATCGCGCTGGGTCGCGGGCATCCGGCGCCTCGATTGCCGCGGCTTTCTGTGATCGGTGTTGGTCATGACGTCGTGCTCTGCCCGAGAAGCTGGCACCCGGCGGGACCGGGTTCGTGGGGGGTGAGGTCGAGGCCGGGCGTTGTCCAGCCGCTGTTCGCGAGAATCATCGGGATCTTACCGGACGCCGCACCCGGACTGTGGGAACCCAGACTCGCGAGTCCCAACCGACGGTCTACGAGAACGCACGATGGCCCCCGGTCACGTTCGAGCCGACGCATCGCGAGTCCACGCACCGATCGATCTACGGGAAGGCACCCTGCATTCGTGCCGCTGCCAGCGTGTTCTCCAGCAGGCAGGCGATGGTCATCGGGCCGGTGCCACCGGGCATCGGGGTGATCGCACCGGCGATCGCCTGGACGGCCTCGAAGTCGACGTCGCCGACGATGCCGGCCTCGGTCCGTGACACACCGACGTCGATGACGGCCGCGCCAGGCCGCACGTGGTCGGCGGTGATCATCCGGGCCGAACCGGCGGCGGCGATCACGATGTCGGCTTCTCGACACACGCCGGCGAGATCGGCGGTGCGGGAGTGCGCCAGCGTCACGGTGGCGTCGGTCCCCTTGCGGCCGAGCAGCAGCACCATCGGCAGTCCCACGAGCGTCGAGCGTCCGACGACGACGGCACGCTTGCCCGACGTGGCGACGCCGTACCGTTCGAGCAGCCGCATCACACCGAGCGGGGTGCAGCCGACGTGCCCCGGCTGGCCGCGCAGTAGACGCCCCATCGAGCTCTCGGTCAACCCGTCGACGTCCTTGGCGGTGGGCACCCTGGCGAGCACGGCCTCGGCGTCGAGCCCGGCGGGGAGTGGGAGCTGGCACAAGATGCCGTGCACCGAAGCATCGGCGGCCAGGGCGTCGACGGCGTCTTCCACCTCGGCCTGGGACGCCGTCTCGGGCAACTCGATGCCCAGCGATCGCATGCCGGCCTCCTCGGCCTTCTTGTGCTTCGAACGCACGTAGATCTGGCTCGGCTTGTCGACGCCGACCAGGACCGTCGCCAGGCAGACCGGCGGCGATCCGGCGGCGTCGATCTCGCTGCGGAGCCGCGCCACGATCTCGTCGCGCAGCCGGTTGCCGTTCATCAGCACCGCGCCGCCCGGCGTGCGCTCGAACTCCAACGCGGACTCCGCGGCACCCACGGCCATCAGCTCAGCCCCACGATCTCGCCGTTCTCGTCGAAGTCGATGATCGACGCCGCCGGGTGGCCGCCGAGGCCCGGCATCGTGCGCATCTCACCGCAGATCGGGTACACGAAGCCGGCGCCGACGGACGCCCTGACCTCGCGCACGCTCAACGTGTGGCCGGTCGGCGCGCCCTTCAGTGATGCGTCACCGGAGATCGACAGGTGGGTCTTGGCGATGCACACCGGCAGGTGACCGAACCCGTTGTCGGTGTAGTTGGCGAGCTGACGGTTGGCGACGGGCGTGTACTCGACCCGCTCGGCGCCGTAGATGTTGGTGGCGACGGCCTCGATCTTGTCCTTCAGCGATGCGTTGTCCGGGTACAGGAAGTGGAACCTGCTCGGCTCCTCGCACGCCTCGACCACGGCGTGCGCCAGATCGGTCGCGCCCGCCCCGCCGTCGGCGAAGTGCGTGCAGACCGCGACCCGCGCCCCATCTCCTCGGCGACGCGGCGGATCGCGGCGTGCTCCGAATCGTGGTCGGTGGGGAAGCCGTTGATCGCCACGACGGGGATGACACCGTGCGCCTTGACGTTCTGGATCTGCTTGCGGAGGTTCGCCGCGCCGGCATCGACGTCGTCGGGGTTCTCACGCAGCAGATCGGCGGGGAGATCCCTGCCAGCGACGATCTTGTACTTGCCGGAGTGCGCCTTCAGCGCCCGGACGGTCGCGACGAGCACGGCGGCGTCGGGCACCAGGCCCGAGTTGCGGCACTTGATGTTGAAGAACCGCTCGGCGCCCATGTCGGCGCCGAAGCCGGCCTCGGTGATCAGGTAGTCGCCGGCGTGGATACCGATCAGGTCGGCGACGATCGAGCTGTTGCCGTGGGCGATGTTGCCGAACGGGCCGGCGTGGACGATCACCGGCGTGTTCTCGAGCGTCTGCAGCAGGTTCGGCTTGATCGCCTCACGCATGATCACGGCCATCGACCCGGCGCCATGCAGCTCTTCCGCCGTGACCGGCGTGCCGGTCTTCGTGTACCCGACGACGATGCGGCCCATCCGGGCCCGCAGGTCCTCGAGCGACGTCGCCAGGGCGAGGATCGCCATCACCTCGGACGCGGCGGTGATGTCGAACCCGGTCTGGCGGACGATGCCGTCCTCCTTGCCGCCGAGCCCGATCACGATGTTGCGCAGCGCCCGATCGTTGACGTCGAGCACTCGTCGCCACGTGATGTTGTACAGGTCGAGGCCCAGCTCGTTGCCCTGGTGGAGGTGGTTGTCGAGCATCGCCGACAACAGGTTGTGGGCGGCCGTGACGGCGTGGAAGTCGCCGGTGAGGTGGAGGTTGAGCAGGTCCATCGGGATGACCTGGCTGTAGCCGCCGCCGGCCGCGCCGCCCTTGATGCCGAACGTGGGACCCATCGACGGCTGGCGCAGGGCGATGACCGACCGCTTCCCGATGTGCTTCATCGCCTGCCCGAGACCGACCGTGGTGGTGGTCTTGCCCTCGCCGAGCGGCGTCGGCGTGATGGCCGTGACGACGACGTACTTGGCCTTGGGACGGTCACTCAGCTCTTCGATCGCCTCGAGGCGGATCTTGGCGAGGCTCGAGCCGTGGGGCTCGAGGAGGTGCTCGCCGATGCCCATCTGCGACGCGATCTCGAGCAGCGGCTTCGGCGTCGCCGCTCGGGCGATCTCCAGGTCTGATGGGAAGGACATGGTCGTACCTTTTTGATCTCGTCGGCTTGAATCTTGTCGGCTTGAATCTTGTCGGCGTCCTTGTCGGCTGACCTCGGCGCGAGTGTCGCACACGGCATTGTTCCACGATCCGGGTCTGTTCCGCGGTGCGGAACGTCGAGCGGATTTGCGTGGGGTGCGACGACTACAGTCGGAGCGTGCCACGTCAACATCGTTACGTGCCGTACAGCAGGCTCACGCAGCCCCTCGTCCGCGACAACGGGGAACTGCGGCCGGCCAGCTGGCACGAAGCGCTGGGGCGTGCCGCCGATGGCTTCCGGGCCATTCGCGACACGCACGGCGGCCAGGCGATCGGGTTCTTCTCGTGCTCGAAGTCGACCAACGAGATGAACTACATCGTCCAAAAGCTGGCTCGCGCTGCAGCCGGCACCAACAACATCGACTCCTGCAACCGCACTTGACACGCTCCCAGCGTGGTCGGTCTGGCCACAGTGTTCGGAGCAGGCGGTGGCACCTCGTCGTACGCGGAGATCGAGGACACCGATGTCATCGTGATGTGGGGATCGAACGCGCGCGACGCGCACCCGATCTTCTTCCATCACGTCCTGCAGGGCGTGCGCAACGGCGCCAAGCTCTACGTCGTCGACCCGCGCCGCAGCTCGACGGCGCAGTTCGCCGATGTCTGGCTCGGGCTCGAAGTCGGCACCGATGTCGCGCTGTCGAACACGATCGCCCGCGAGATCATCCATGCCGGGCTCGTCAACACGGTGTTCATCGAACGCGGTACGACCGGCTTTGCCGAGTACGCGGCGTCGGTCGAGGAGTGGACGCTCGAGCGTGGCTCGCAGGTCACCGGAGTCCCGATCGAGGCGATCCGTGAGCTCGCCCACGCCTACGCCCGCGCCGACCGGGCGCAGATCTGCTGGACGCTCGGCATCACCGAGCACCACAACGGTGTCGACAACGTGCTCGCCCTCATCAACCTGTCGCTGCTGTGCGGCCACGTCGGCCGGTGGGGCGCCGGGCTCAACCCGTTGCGCGGCCAGAACAACGTCCAAGGCGGCGGCGACATGGGCGCCCTTCCGACCAAGCTGCCCGGGTTCCAGGACGTCGAGGACCCCATCGCCCGCGCAAAGTTCGAGGCCAAGTGGGGCGTCACGATCCCGCCCGAGAACGGTTGGCACCTCACCGAGATGTTCGAGGCCATGGCACGCGGCGCGCTCAGAGGATTGTTCGTGATCGGCGAGAACCCCGCCCAGTCGGAGGCCGACGTCAGCCACTCGATCGGGCTGCTGCGCGACCTCGACCATCTCGTCGTGCAGGACATCTTCCTCACCAAGACCGCCGAGCTCGCCGACGTCGTCCTGCCGGGGTCGGCCTCGTGGTGCGAGGCCAACGGCACGGTCACCAACTCCGAGCGCCGCGTGCAACTGGTCCGCAAGGCGCTCGACCCGCCCGGCGACGCCCGCGACGACATCGAGATCCTGCTCGCCATCGCCGCCAACCTCGGTCACGAGTGGACCTACGGATCAACCGAGGAGATCTGGAACGAGCTGCGCTCGTTGTCGCCGATGCACGCCGGCATGTCGTACGCGCGGCTCGCCGAGCTGGGCGGCATCCAGTGGCCGTGCTACTCCGAGGACCGCCTCGAGCCGTCGTTCCTGCACGGTCGACTGTGGGCCGACGACCCCGCCGATCGCGGCCGCCTGGCCCCGTTCAGCGTGGTCATCGACGATCCACCGGTCGACCTGCTCGACGACGAGTATCCCTTGCGGCTCACGACCGGGCGGCGGCTCGACTCGTACAACACGGGGGTGCAGTCCGGCGGGTTCCAGAGCCCACTGCGCTTCGGCGAGACGATCGACGTCTCCCCGGAGGACGCCGAGCGGCTCGTGCTCCACGACGACGAGATCGTCCGCGTCGTCTCGCGGCGCGGGGCGGTCGAAGCCCCCGTGCGCATCGACCACGCGCTCCGGCCGGGTCTGGTGTTCATGACGTTCCACTTCCCCGACGAGATCCAGACCAACTTGTTGACGATCGACGCCACCGACCCGAAGTCGGGAACCGCCGAGTTCAAGGCCGCCGCGGTTCGCATCGACAAGATCGCCGACCGCGTGCCGACAGCGGCAGACTGACCGTCGATGTGCTGGCTGGGCAACGTGCTCGTTGAATCGAAGAGCCGGGTCGGATCGGCCGGATGGACCTGAAGGTCGGCTCGGCCAGCGCGACCGACGTCGAGCGGGCCGCCGTCGACGCATTGCTCGGGCCGGCGCCCGAGATGGCACACGGCGGTGCTCGCGACCCCGCCGACCACTTCCTCGCCCGCGGCGGCTCGGCGCTCAGGGAGCAGCGTCACCTGCTGCTGCCCACGCTGCACGCCGTCAACGACCGCGTCGGCTGGATCAGCCGGGGTGCGATCAACTACATCGCCCAGCGCCTCGACGTGGCACCGGCGGAGATCTACGGCGTCGCCAGCTTCTACGCGTTGTTCTCGCTCGACGAGCGACCGCCGCGCCAAGTACACGTGTGTGTCGACCTGGCATGCCGCGCCGCCGGCGGGTTGGACGAGCACGACCTCCCGCCCGGCACCCATCCGTCGCCATGCCTCGGTGCGTGTGAGCGGGCGCCCGCTGCACTCGCGATCGAGTCGGGCGATCCACAACGCCGGGCGCTGTTCGCGCCCGCAACGCCGGTCGAGGTGCGACGCATCGCCGATGGCGCGTGGCCTGACGCGGAGGTACCGGTCCTCGCCGCCGTTCCGCAGGTGGCCGACGACGACTCGTCGCTGATGCTCCTGCGCCGCGTCGGTCGGGTCGACCCGACGAGCCTCGACGACTATCGCTCCACGGGCGGCTACGAGGCACTCCGCCGTGCGTTCGCCGTCGGACCCACGGAGGTCATCCGCGAAGTCACCGACTCCGGACTCGTCGGCCGCGGTGGTGCGGCGTTCCCGACCGGCCGCAAGTGGGATGCCGTCGCCCGCCAACCCGACCACCCGCACCACCTCGTCTGCAACGCCGACGAGTCGGAGCCCGGCACGTTCAAGGACCGGGTGCTGATCGAGGGCGACCCGTTCGCACTGATCGAGGCGATGACGATCGCCGGGTTCGCGACCGGCTGCGCCCACGGCTGGGTGTACCTGCGCGGCGAGTATCCACGCGCGCTCGACACGTTGCAGGTCGCACTCGTCGCGGCGCACGCCCGCGGCTTTCTCGGCGACGACATCCTCGGATCCGGGTTCGCGTTCGACATCAGCATGTTCCGTGGCGCTGGCGCCTACATCTGTGGCGAGGAGACGGCGATCTTCAACTCGGTCGAGGGGTTCCGCGGCGAACCGCGCAACAAGCCGCCGTTCCCCGTCGAGGTCGGACTGTTCGGCAAGCCGACGCTCGTCAACAACGTCGAGACGCTCGTCAACGTCGTGCCGATCGTCGCCGGTGGCGGTCCGGCATTCGCGGCGCTCGGCACCGAGGGGTCGAAGGGCCGCAAGCTGTTCTGCGTGTCCGGCGCGGTTGCCCGGCCCGGCGTGTTCGAAGTCGAGTTCGGCGTCACGCTCCGCGAGCTCCTCGAACTGGCCGGCGGCGTGCGTGGCGGCGCCGGCTTGCAGGCGATCCTGCTCGGTGGCGCGGCCGGCGGGTTCGTGGGTCCCGAGGACCTCGACCTGCCGTTGACGATGGAAGGGGCGCGGGCAGCGGGCACGACGCTCGGATCCGGGGTGGTGCTCGTGCTCGACGACTCGGTCGACCTCGTCGACCAACTGCAGCGGATCGCGGCGTTCTTCCGCGACGAGTCGTGCGGGCAGTGCGTGCCGTGCCGCGTCGGCACCGTGCGCCAGGAGGAAGTCCTCGCCCGACTCGCTTCGAACCCGCGGCAGGGCGACGTCGAGCTGTTCCGCGAGCTGGCCCAGGTGATGCGCGACGCCAGCATCTGCGGCCTCGGCCAGACCGCGCCGAGCGCCATCGAATCGGCGATCGACCGTCTCGGGGTGTTCCGATGAGCACCGTCGAAGGGCTCTCGATCCGGCGCAAGGTCGAGTTGTCGATCGACGGCGCAACGGTGTCGGTGGCCGAAGGCACGACGATCCTGCAGGCGTGTCGCGAGATCGGCACCGAGATCCCGACGCTGTGCTACGGCGAGACGATCACCCCGAAGAACGCGTGTCGTGTCTGCATGGTCGAGGTCGAGGGCTCGCGGGTGCTCGTGCCGTCGTGCTCGCGCAGGGTCGAAGCAGGGATGGTCGTGCGCACCGGCACCGATCGCGCCCGCCATAGCCGACGGTTGGTGCTCGAGCTGCTCGGCTCGTCGGTCGACCTGTCGCTGACCCGCAACGTCGAGCGGTGGAACGCCGAGTACGGCGCCGATCCGACTCGGTTCGGCCCGGCCGCCGAGCCGACGTCCGATCGCGACGAGGCGATCACCGGGCACCATCACGCCCGCACCGGCGCCGTTGCCGAGAACGTCGACCAGCCGGTCAAGGTCGACAACGAGCTGTACGTCCGCGACTACGCCAAGTGCATCCTCTGTTACCAGTGCGTCGACGCGTGCGGCGAGCAGTGGCAGAACACGTTCGCGATCGGCGTCGCCGGGCGCGGTTTCGACGCCCGCATCTCGACCGAGTACGACGTCCCGCTCCCCGACTCGGCGTGCGTGTACTGCGGCAACTGCATCCAGGTCTGCCCGACCGGCGCCCTCATGTTCTCGTCGGAGCACCGGATCCGCGAAGCCGGAACGTGGGACGAGGCGAACCAGACCGTCACCGACACGATCTGCCCCTACTGCGGCGTCGGCTGCACGCTGTCGCTGCACGTCCAGGACAACACGATCGTCAAGGTGATGTCACCCCCCGACCACCCCGTCACCCACGGCAACCTGTGCATCAAAGGCCGCTTCGGCTTCCAACACGTCCAAAACCTCCCCGGCTGACCGTTCTGTCTGCCTCAGATTCGCCCACGGGCAGTCTGAAGCAGACAGAACGGAAGGACCCCTGGTGGGTTCAGGTGCCGGCGAGGGGTGGGCCGAGGCGGCGGGTGACGGCGTCGCGGATCTGTTGGTCGAAGGAGCGGACGTGGGCGGCGGCGAGCTCGGCGGCGCGGTCGCCGTCGCCGTCGACGAGAGCGTCGAGGATCGGACGGTGCTCGTCGACGGCGTGCAGCATGTCGGCGACGTCGGCGAGGTACATGTGCCACAGCCGGTCGCTCTGCGCGTACAACATGTCGAGCGTGTCGGTGAGGAAGCGGTTCTCGGCGGCGGCCCAGATGATCTCGTGGCACTCACGATCGATGTCGATCAGTTCCGCCGGCGATACGCCCGGTTGCTCGGCACGGGCGAGGCACGCCGCCATCGCCTCCCAGTGCACCGGACCGCCGCGAGCACACGCCAAGCGGGCCGCGTACGGCTCGAGGATGGCCCGCGTCTCGTACAGCATCGACAGCTCGGCCACGTCGAGGCGCGACACGAACATGCCTCGCCGCGGCACCGACCGTCACGAACTGCTCGCGCGCCAGGCGCTGCAGGGCCTCTCGGATCGGCGTGCGGCCGATGCCGAGCTGACGTTGCAGATCGTCCTCGCGCACGACGGCGCCGGGCGCCAGATCGAGCCGGATGATCATCCGGCGGATCTGCTGGTAGGCCTGCTCGCTCAGGGAAATGCTCATGTCGGACCTGTGATACGGTAAAGATATATCACCACTCACCACCGCGCTGAGACCCTGGAGAGACACCCGTGACTGAAGTCCCCGCCCGCGCCAAGTGCGTGATCATCGGCGCCGGCATCGTCGGCAACTGCCTGGCCGGCCACCTCGCCCGACTGGGTTGGACCGAGATCGTGCTGCTCGACAAGGGCCCACTCCCCAACCCGGGGGGCTCGACAGGCCACGCCTCGAACTTCATCTTCCCCACCGACCACAACAAGGAGATGGCGCTCCTCACGCTCGAGAGCCAGCGCCAGTACGAAGAGCTCGGCCTCAACTCCACGTGTGGTGGCATCGAGGTCGCCCGCGACGAGGCACGGCTCGAGGAGTTCAAGCGCCGGATGACGTCGGCCAAGGCGTGGGGCATCGACGCCCGGTTGCTGACGCCGGCCGAGATCAAGGAGATGGTGCCGTTCATCAACGCCGACATCCTCCTCGGCGGCTACTACACGCCGAGTGTGTCGGTGGTCGACTCGTTGCAGACCGGCACGCTGATCCGCGAGGAGGCGATCGCCAAGGGCGCGCTGCAGGTGTTCGCCAACACCGAGGTCCTCGACATCGAGGTCACCGACGGCACGGTCGAGCGCGGTCGTCACCGACAAGGGCCGCATCGAGGTCGAACACGTCGCGATCGCGTGCGGCGTGTGGAGCCCGCGCATCGCGGCGATGGCAGGGGCATCGATCCCGCTGACACCCGCGGTTCACCAGATGGCCGACGTCGGACCGATCGACATGCTGGCGCAGACCAACATGGAGGTCGCCTACCCGATCATCCGCGACATGGACACGTTCTGCTACGAGCGTCAGTCGGCCGGATCGATGGAGGTCGGCTCGTACGCCCACCGCCCGATCTTCCACCACCCCGACGACATCCCGTCGAACGCGGCATCGGCGCTCTCCCCCACCGAGCTCCCGTTCACCGCCGACGACTTCGACCAGCAGATGGAAGAGGCCATCGATCTGATGGAGATGCTCGGCGACGCCGAGATCAAGTACGCCATCAACGGCCTGCTGTCGCTGACGCCCGATGCGATGCCGGTACTCGGTGAGACGATCGAGGTGCGGAACCTGTGGTCGGCTGCCGCGGTGTGGGTCAAGGAAGGTCCCGGTATCGCCCAACTGGTGGCCGAGTGGATGACGTACGGGTATCCGAAGTTGTGCGACCCGCACTCGTCGGACATCTCGCGCTTCTACCCGTACGAGCGCACCGAGCACCACATCTACGCCCGCTGCGCCGAGCACTTCAACAAGACCTACGGCATCGTCCACCCGCGTGAGCAGTGGGCGAGCCAGCGCGACATGCGCCGCAGCCCGTTCTACGCGCGGGAGCAGGCGCTCGGTGCGGTGTTCTTCGACGCCCGCGGCTGGGAGCGCCCGCAGTGGTACGAGTCGAACATCGATCTTCCCCACCGCTACCCCGGCCGTTGCGAGCCCCGACCGCACGAGTGGGATGCACGGTGGTGGTCGCCGATCACCAACGCCGAGCACCTCCACATGCGCGACCACGTCGGCATGGTCGACCTCACGGCGTTCAACGAGTTCGACTTCGAGGGTCCGGGCACGCTCGACTTCCTGCAGTACATGTGCGTGAACAACGTCGACGTGGCAGTCGGTCGCTCGATCTACACGCCGCTGCTCACACCACACGGCGGTTTCCGTGGCGACCTGACGATCATGCGGCTCGGCGAACAGCACTTCCGCGTGATCACGGGTGCGTTCGACGGTGGCCGCGACAAGTACTGGTTCACGCGCCACATGCCGGACGACGGATCGGTCACGTTCACCGACAGCACATCGGGTACGTGCACGATCGGCGTGTGGGGCCCGGACGCCGAAGCGACGATGGCCAAGATCGTGACCGGGCAGTCGAAGCCGTACGACGTGTCGCAAGCGGGCTTCCCGTACGGCGCCGTGCGTGAGGTCCTCATCGACGGCGTGCCGTGCACGATGTTCCGCATCTCCTACGTCGGTGAGAACGGTTGGGAGATCTACACCAACACCGAGCACGGCCTGCGCGTGTGGGACTCGATCTGGGAAGCCGGGCAGGAGTTCAACGTGCGGCCGATCGGCATCGGTGTGTATGCCGTGACGGGTCGGATCGAGAAGGGCTATCGGCTGATGGGTGCCGAGCTCGAGAGCGAGTACAACCCGGTCGAGGCCGGGCTGGCGCGGCCGAAGGTGAAGTCGGCCGACTTCATCGGCAAGGACGCCTACCTCGCGGCACGCGAAGCGGAGCCGGTCACGACGCTGTGCACGCTGGCCATGCTCGACAACACCAGCGCCGACGGCACGCCGCGCTACCCCACCGGCGGCAACGAGCCGATCCTCACCATCGACGGCGAGCGCATCGTCGACGCCCATGGCCGGGTCTCGCGGGTCACCACCGCTGGCGCCGCGCCGTCGCTCGACTGGTACCTGCTGCTCGCCTACCTCCCACCCGAGTACGCGGTCGAGGGCAACGAGTTGCGGGTGATGTACATGAACGAACTGTTCCCGGTCGTCGTCGCACGGGTCGGCAGCCAGCCGCTGTTCGACCCGGACGACACGAGGATGAAGACGTGACAGCACTGAAAATTCTTGTCTGCGTGAAGCGGGTGCCGGCGCCGGGGGCGCGCATCAACATCACCGCCGACGGGCAGGCGGTCGACACGGCCTTCCTCGGCTTCACGACCAGCCCGCACGAGGAGTGCGCGCTCGAAGCGGCGGTGCAACTCGTCGAGGCGGGCGGTGGCGACGTGACGGTGTTGACGCTGGGACCGGCGGAGGCCGAGGAGCAGTTGCGGTACGCCGCCAGCGTCGGAGCCACCGGCGCCGTCCTGCTCGCCACCGACGGCAGCGACTGGGATCCGCAACGCACGGCGCGGGCGATCACGACCGCGGTCGGCGATCTCGAGGCGGCCGGCGGACCGTTCGACCTGATCCTGTTCGGCAACGAGTCGGCCGACTCCGGCGGTTTCCAGGTCGGCATCCGGGTCGCCCACGCGTTCGGCCGGCCGATGGTCAACGGCGCCAAGGGCATCAGCGTCGTCGACGGCGCCGCCGAGATCTGGCGCGAGGCCGACGCGGGACGCGAGGTCTACCGGCTGCCGCTGCCCGCGGTCGTCGGCGTGAAGGAAGGGATCAACCTCCCGCGGTACCCGACGATGAAGGGCCGGCTGGCGTCGAAGAAGGTCGCGGTGACGACGGTGGCGGCGGCCGCGGACCCCGGCGGCCAGACGATGATCCGGCTGCGGGCACCCGCCGAGCAGGCGTCGAAGACGGTCGTGCTCGGAGCTGGTGTCGATGCGGTCCCGGCCGTGGTCGACCTGCTCGAGTCGCTGGGGGTGTTGAAATGATCCTCGCCGTCATCGAGCACGACCGCGGGACGATCGCGCCAGCCGCGCTCGAGGGCGTCACCGCCGCCGCTCGCCTCGCCGCCCAACGCGACGACACTGTCGAGGCCCTCACGATCGGTGCCTCCGCCGACGCGCTCGTCGTCGAGTTGGCGACATACGGCGTCGCCGCCGTCCACCAGGCCCACCACGAACTGCTCAGCGACTACGGACCCGAGGCGTGGGGCGAGGTCGTCGCCCACGCCGCGGTCACGTTGCGCCCGACGACGATCGTCGCCACCGGCACCGACCGCGGCAACGAGGTGCTCGCCCACGCGGCTGCCCGGCTCGACCTGCCGATGGTCGCCAACTGCTTGGAGTTCACCGACGGCGACGTGTTCCATGTGACTCGCGTCCGGTGGGGTGGTTCGCTGCTCGAGGAGGCCGCGGTCGACGCCAGCCCCGTCCTGTTCACGGTCGCCCACCACGCCATCGACGCCCGGCCCGCCGATTCACCCGGCGCCGCCGAACCACGTCCGTTCGAACCCGAGCTCGACCCATCGTTGGCGCGCAGCGTCGTCGCCGACCGCGTCGAACGCGTCGCGGGGATCACGCTGTCGACGGCCCCGGTCGTGGTCGGCGGCGGGCGGGGCGTCGGATCCGCTGATGGCTTCGCGTCGCTGCAGGAGCTGGCCGACCTGCTCGGTGGAGTCGTCGGCTGTTCACGCGCCGTCACCAACAACGGCTGGCGCAACCACACCGACCAGGTCGGTCAGACCGGCACCCGGATCGCTCCGGACATCTACTTCGCGTGCGGCATCTCGGGAGCGATCCAGCACTGGGTCGGTGCGATGGCGTCGAAGAACATCCTCGCCATCAACACCGACCCCAACGCGAACATGGTCACCAAGGCCGGCTACGCCGTGATCGGCGACCTCCACGAGGTGGTCCCGGCGATCTCCTCCGAGATTCGCCGGCGGCGCGGGATCAGCTGATCAGCGCTCGTCGGCCGGGAGGCCGAGGGCGACCTTGCCGGCGTGCACGAGCGTCTCCTCGGGCCCGAACGGGTGGTACTTGACGCCGCGCACGTCGCGGTAGCACTGCTCGATCGGCGACGAGCGGTAGAACGCCGCCCCACCGCCGACCTCGAGCGCCAGGTCGCACACCTCGATGGCGGCAAGTGCGATCTCACGCTTCGCCGCCATCGCTTCGACGACGGTGTCCATCGAGGGTGTCGGATCGTCGCCGACCGTCGCCAGCGCGCCGTCGAGCGCCCAACCGGCCACCCGCAAACGGGTGCGCATCAGCCCCACCTGGCGCTGAACGATCGGGTCGTCGGCACGGGGCGTCCCGGCGACGGCGGCGACGGCGTGGTCGCACGCCGCCTCGGCTACACCCAGGTAGACCGCCGCGATCGGCAGCAACGCGATGGAGAAGATGATCTGCAGTGGCGGGTCGATCCGGCCGTACGGACGGCGGGCCAGCACCTTGTCATCGGGCACGAACACGTCGTGCAGCTCGACATCGTGGCTGCCCGTCCCGCGCATGCCCATCGCGTCCCAGTTGTCGAGCACGTTCACGCCCTCAGCGGCCATCGGGACAGCCATGTTGAGAACGATGCGCCCTTCGTCGGGGTCGTCGTACGGGAACATCGTCGACATCACCGCGCCAGTTGGTGACTGACTGGCGAAGATCTTGCGGCCGCTGACCAGGTAGCCGCCTTCGACCTTCTTGGCCTCGCCGCGCGGCCGGGTCGTATCGGCGCCGCCCGTGGACACCAGCACGATCCCGTCGTCGACGACTCGTCGCAGGGTCGCCTCGGCACCCGGTAGACCGCGGCGGTAGCGCCACGCCGTGAACAGCACGACGTGGTGGTGCATCGTCGACGCCAGCGCCGTGGACGCGCAGTGACGGGCCAACTCGCGCTGCGCCATGGCCACCTGGCGGATCGTGGCGCCCTGTCCACCCAGCTCGGTGGGGACGGCGAGGGTCAGGTATCCGGAGGCCCGCATCTCGTCGTACGCCTCGTTGACGAAGGTTCCATCCCGATCGTGCCCAGCGGCGTAGCGTCCGATCCGGCTTCCGAGCTCGGCTGCGGCGGCGATGAATTGGCGCTCCGCGTCGAGCGCTTGTACTTGCTCAGTTGTGCTCATGCGAGCGAGGGTACGCACGCACGGTTCGTCCGAATAGTGCATTTTCTGTACTCTCGGACACGTGCGTGACTACGGCCAGTACTGCCCGGTTTCTCTGGGGAGCGAGGTGCTGGCCGACCGGTGGACCCCGCTCATCCTGCGCGAGATGGTGCTCGGCAGCACCCGTTTCAACGACATCGAGCGCGGCCTGCCGGGCATCTCGCGCACGCTGCTCGCCCAGCGGCTCCGCCATCTCGAGTTGCGCGGCGTTTTGGTCCGAGTCCCCCTGCCGTCGGGGCGCGGCAACGAGTACCACCTCACCGACGCCGGGCGCGACCTCGAACCGGTCATCATGGCGATCGGGGAATGGGCGGTGCGGTGGTTGTTCAGCGAGCCGCTCCCGACCGAGGTCGACCCCGTCACGCTCACGTGGTGGCTCCACCGTCGCGTCGACGTCGACCACTTGCCGGATCGGCGCGTCGTGGTCGAGTTCGACTACTCGGGCGACGACGCCACCACCTTGTGGCTCGTGCTCGACCACGGTGAGCCGTCGGTGTGCATGAAGGATCCCGGCCTCGACGTCGATCTCGTCGTCGCCACCGATCCGGTCTCGATGATGCGCGTGTTCTCCGGGATCACCACCCTGAACGAGGCGATCGCCGACGACAAGATCCGCCTCTTCGGTCCGTCGAAACTCACCAAGGGGTTCGGGCAGTGGTTCCTGTGGAGCCCGTTCCTCACCGCTGTCCGAGCGGTCGTCAGCAACGAGCGCCGCACCGCAGTCTCAGCGGTTCACAACTGACGCCGACTCGCTCGACCTCATTCGAAGACGTCGGCCGACTCGCCGCGCAGCTGGGCGAGGTCAGGCCGTTGCGCGGCGCCGGTGCCGAGCGTGCGGAAGTACTCGACCCGCGGGTGGTCGTCGTCGAGGACGGATCCGGGCCCGACGAAGGCGCGGAGCTCATCGGGACCTGCTGTGTACAGCCCGGCGAGCGTTGTCGCATCGACGATGCCCACCGACTCGAACGCGGCGCGTGTCACCGGGTCGGCGAGACGCGCCTCGAAAGCGGCGACATCGACGCGGAGCGGTTCGCGCGTGCCGACGAGCATCGAACCGTTGGCCCACGCCGTCGCGTGCGGGAACACTTCGAGGAAGCTGCGGACGATCATCTCGTAGTGCACGTCGCGTTCGTCGGGCACCCACTGCAGCACCAGCCCGCCCGTCAGCCAGGGCGTCGCGCGCCAGCTCCCAGTACTCGATCGACCACACCTTGCCCGCGCCGGCGTGCACCGGTTGGATGACGTCGGCGGTGATGACGTCGTACCGGTTCTCGGTCACGAGCAGGTGGTTGCGGCCGTCGTCGACCCGGATGTCGACATTCGCCCGGTCGACGACGCCCTGATTCGCGCGTTCGAGGTAGACCGCGCCGCGCACGACCTCCCCGGACAGCTCGACGACCTCGATGTCGACGGTCGGGATCGAGCTCACGCCGTACGCCGTGACGCCACCACCGAGGCCGACGACGAGTGCGCTGCCGGGGTCGGGATGGAGCGCGACCGCCAGCGTGCCGATCAAGCGGTGGTAGCCGACCATGAACGCGGCGTCGTTCGCCTGGTGCAGCCCGTCCAGGTACATCGCACGCGTGCCGTCCGACCGCTCCTGGATGCTCACCGTCGTCTGGGCACCCTCCTCGATCCACAGCAGCCGCTCGTCGGGATAGCGATACCGCAACGCCGTGGAGTACGGGTTGGGCACCACCGGGCCGAGCACGAGCGCGGCGAGCACGACGGTGACGACCGCGATGATCGTCCGCTGCCGCCGCGCGTCCCACGCCGTGTTCGCGACAACGGCCGCGGCGACCACCGACGCGAGCACGAGCACGATCAGGCTCCGGCGGGTTCCGAGCAGGGGGACGAGAATGAGGCCGGCGACGAGCGATCCGGCGATCCCGGCCGCGACGTTGAGCCCGTAGAACGTGCCGATGCGGCGCCCCTGGTCGGGTTCGTCGCCCACGTACAGCCGCACCCCGAACGGGAAGGCGAGCCCCATGAGGACCGTCGTCGGCAGGATCGCCAACGCACTGGCGATCACCACGAACTCGAGATCGCCGTCGACCAGGGTGACCACGTCGCCGACGCGGTCGCGAACGGCGTAGGCCTTGGACAGCAGCAGCAACGACGAAGCGGCCGAGATCGCGATGCCGAACTCGACGATCGCCAGCACCCTCATGTGGTCGACCCGTCGTGCCATCAACGGCGTGGCGATGAAGCTGCCGAGGGCGATGCCACCGAGCACCGTCGCCAGCATGATCGTGAACGCGTAGGTGTTGCTCTCGAGGTACAACACCAGCACGCGGAACCACACGACCTCGAGGGCGATCGCCACGAACCCCGACACGACGAACACCCCGAGCACCGTCCGCGCCGTTCGATCCGACCCACGCTGATCACCGGCACCCCGATCTCGTGAGGTTTCGGCGTAATCAGGGCGCCGAAACTTCACGAGATCGGGTTGAGGCGGGGTGGCGGCGACGCGCGCGCCCGGTGGTGACGATGGCCACCACTCCGATGATGATGTTGGCGACGGCTGCGATGCGGAACGACGTGATGATCCCGTACCGGCCGATCAGCACGAACCCGGCGGCGATCGTTCCGACGATGGCACCGGTGGTGTTGGCGCCGTACAGCACGCTCACGACGCTCACCCAGCCGTCGGAGCGGGTCAGCGACGATTTCATCACGAGCGGCAAGCTGGCGCCCATCAACGTCGCCGGCACGATCAGGACGGCGATCGCCAGCACGAACCGGACTGCGGTGAGCAGCACTCGCGAGTCGGGCACGGCGTCGGCGATCGCCACGTAGATGTGCTCGACGACATCGAACGCAAGCGGCGACAGCAGCGCCAGCACACCGATCGCGATCTCGGCGACGCGATCTGCACGCGGTCCTCCGACACGGTTGACATCGCGTGGCACCCTAATTGCGGCTCCGTCGGCCAAGCAGGCACCCGCCCCGCAGGAACGGCCGGATGGCTACCCTGAGCCGTCGTGGCTCCGTCCCCCGCCGATCCGACCTACGCGTGCCTCGCGATGTACCCGTTCGGGCCGATCCGGCCGGCGTGGGACACGTTGTGGGCGGCGGTCCACCGGTCGGCCCCGTGGACTCCGTCGACACTGCGATGGAGTGACGACGTCCACGCCACGTGGTCCGATCCGAACTGTGTCGTCGGGCAGGCCTGCGGATGGCCCGTCGCAGCGCTCCTGCGTGACACCGTCGAAGTCGTCGGAGCGTTCACGTTGACCGTCCCCGAGGCGCACGGGCATCGGTACCGCAGCGTGCTCGTCGGGCGCGACGGGCGGCAGCTCTCCGAGCTGGTCGACGCCGGCGCGATCGCCGTCGCCAACAGCGCCGACAGCCTCTCCGGCTGGATCAGCTTCCTGTCCGCGGCGCGGGACGCGGGCGCTTCCCCTCGGTGGCCCGGAGAGGTGATCTGGTCCGGGGCCCACATCGAGAGCCTGCGTCAACTGCGGGACGGCCGCGCCGACGTGGCGTGCATCGACGCGGTCAGCCTGATGCACATCAAACGCCTCTACCCCGATCTCGTGGGGAGTCTGCACGAGATCGGCAGCGGGCCGCTCGTGCCGAGCCCGCCGGTGATCGTGCCGGCGGCGTCTCCGAGCGCAATCGTCGACTCGCTGCGCGACGCGTTCACGTGGGCTGTGTCCGACCCGGCCCTTGCCGAGGCATGCGAGTCGCTCTACATCGATGGCTTCGTGGCACTCGATCACGCGGAGTACGCGACCACGCTGCAGCTCGTCGACGTCTGAACCGTCGACTCTGACGCCCACTCGAGCCCGTGACTCGGGACTGTCCCATCCGCGGCCGAACAAGTAATGTTGGAACGTTCGTACCGGTAATTCTGGTGCGAAGCACGCCGATCGGGCGCATCGAGAAACGCACGAGTGAGGGGACGGGTGACCGACACCGACATCCCGAGTGGCCGCCGGCGAGGCCGGAGCCGGACAGAAGGCATGAGCGGGCGCCTGCCCGTTCAACGCCCGTTCGCCCAGCCGCGCATGATCTATCGCCCCACCGAGGTTGTATCGGCCGACGAGTTGGAGGCGATCCATGGCGCCTCGCTACGGATCCTCGCCGAGATCGGGATGGACTTCCTCGACCCCGAATCACGCGACCTGCTGGCCGCCGCCGGCGCCGAGGTCGAAAAGGGGACCAACCGGGTTCGCTTCGATCCGGAGCTCGTGGTCGAGGTGATCCGCACGTGCCCCGCGTCGTTCCAGATGCACTCGTGGAACCCTGAGCACACGCTCACGATCGGCGGCGACTACTTCGCGTTCGGGTCGGTCGGCAGCCCACCGAACATCGTCGACCTCGACGGCGTCCGCCGTCCGGGTGACCGGGCCGCGTTCCGCGACCTCTTGCGGCTCTGCCAGTCGTTCAACGTGATCCACTTCGTCGGCGGATACCCCGTCGAGCCGATCGACCTGCACCACTCGGTCCGCCACCTCGAGGCGGCGTTCGACGTGCTCACGCTCACCGACAAGCTGCTGCACAGCTACAGCCTCGGCCGCCAACGCAACCGCGACGTGCTCGAGATGGCGCGCATCGCGCGCCAGGTCGACGAGGCGACGCTGCAGCGCGAGCCGTCGGCGTTCACCGTCATCAACTCCTCGTCACCGCTGCGACTCGACCTGCCGATGCTGCAGGGCATCATCGAGTTCTCGTCGCGCAACCAGGTGGTCGTGATGACCCCGTTCACGCTGTCGGGCGCGATGGCACCGATCACGCTCGCCGGCGCGCTCGCCCAGCAGAACGCCGAGGCGCTGGCCGGCATCGCGTTCACGCAGATCGTGCGTCCCGGCGCGCCCGTGGTGTACGGCGGCTTCACGTCGAACGTCGACATGTTGTCGGGCGCCCCGGCGTTCGGCACGCCCGAATACGTGCGGACGGCGATGATCGGTGGGCAGCTCGCCCGCCGCTACAACGTCCCGTATCGCTCGTCGAACGTGTGCGCCGCCAACGCCGTCGACGCCCAGGCAGCGTACGAGAGCGTGTTCTCGCTCTGGGGCGCGATCATGGGTGGCGTCAACTTCCTCATGCACGGGGCGGGATGGATGGAGGGCGGGCTCCACGCTTCGCTCGTCAAGTTCGTCCTTGATGTCGATCTCCTCAACATGGTCACGGCGATGCTCGACCCGGTGGTCGTCGACGAGGACACGCTCGCCGTCGACGCGATCGCCGAAGTCGGTCCCGGCGGGCACTTCTTCGGCGTCGCCCACACCCAGGAACGCTTCCGGGACGCGTTCTTCCGCCCGATGATCTCCGACTGGCGCAACTACGAGACGTGGGCCGACGCCGGCAAGCCGGAGGCCCCGGCGCGAGCGGCCGATCTCGCCCGCCAGTACCTCGCCGAGTACGAGCCACCGCCGATGGAGCCGGCCGTCCACGAGGAGCTGGCCGAGTTCGTCGCCCGCCGCGTCGCCGAAGGCGGCGTCGCTACGGACTACTGAGCGCATGAACGCATACTCGAACCCGTCGTTCAGAGGTGAAGACCCGGTGCCGGCGGTGGCGGCGCCAGCCGCTTCACCGTCGGAAAGGAATTGAATGAAAGCCAGTACACAGGTGGCGGTGATCGGAGGCGGTGTGGTCGGCGCGTCGGTGCTGTACCACCTGACCAAGGCCGGCTGGACCGACGTCGTGCTGATCGAGCGCAAGGAGCTGACGGCCGGCTCGACGTGGCACTCGGCAGGTGGGATGCACACGCTGAACGGCGACCCGAACGTGTCGAAGCTGCAGCAGTACACGATCGAGCTGTACAAGGACATCGAGGCGCAGTCGGGGCAGAGTTGCTCGATCCACCTGCCGGGCGGGCTGATGCTGGCGGACGACCGGGAGCGGCTCGACTGGCTGCGGATGGCGCAGGCCCGCGGGCGCTACCTCGGCATGGACCTCGAGATCATCACGCCGTCGGAGGCCAAGTCGCTGTTCCCACTGCTCGAGGAGCAGTACTTCGTGGGCGCCCTGTTCGACCCCGTCGAGGGCCACGTCGACCCGACGGGCGTCACCAACGCCTACGCGATCTGCGCCCGCCAAGCCGGCGCCGAGGTCTACCGCCACACGTGGGTGAGCGACCTGCGTCAACGCGCCGACGGCACGTGGGACGTCGTCACCGACAAGGGTGAGATCCACGCCGAGCACATCGTCAACGCCGGTGGACTGTGGGCCCGCGAGGTCGGCCGGATGATCGGCCTCGAGCTGCCGGTGCTCGGGATGGAGCACATGTACCTCGTCACCGAGAACATGGACGAGGTAGCGGAGCACAACGCGGCGACCGGCCACGAGATGCCCATGGCGCTCGACTTCGAGGGTGAGATCTACATCCGCCAGGAGCAGGGCGGGATGTTGATGGGCACGTACGAGCAGGCGTGCGTGCCGTGGTCACCACGCGAGGCGCCGTGGAGCTTCGACATGGAGTTGCTGGAGCCCGACCTCGACCGCATCGCCCCCTCGCTCGAGATCGCGTTCAAGCACTACCCGGCGATGGCGACGGCGGGCATCAAGACGATCGTCAACGGACCGTTCACGTTCGCCCCCGACGGCAATCCGCTCGTCGGGCCGATCCGCGGGATCCGCAACTGCTGGGTGGCGTGCGCGGTGATGGCCGGGCTGTCGCAAGGCGGTGGCGTCGGCCTGGCGCTGGCGACGTGGATGACCGAGGGCGACCCCGGCATGGACATCTGGGCGATGGACGTCGCCCGCTTCGGCGACTGGGCCAACCTCGCCTACACGAACGCCAAGGTCCGAGAGAACTACAGCCGGCGGTTCCGGATCACGTTCCCGAACGAGGAGCTCCCCGCCGCGCGGCCTCTTCACACCACTCCCATCTATGACCGACTCACCGAGCACAACGCCGTCTGGGGTGCTGGCTTCGGGCTCGAGCATCCGTTGTGGTTCCAGCGTCCTGGTGAGGACCCCGTCGAGGACGTCACGTTCCGTCGTTCCAACGCCTTCCCGATCGTGGCCGAGGAGTGCCGTGCCGTGCGCGAGCGGGTCGGCCTCACCGAATGTTCGAACTTCGCCAAGTACAAGGTGTCCGGTGCCGGCAGCGCCGACTGGCTGCAAGGGTTGTTCACCAACCGCCTCCCCAAGGCCGGTCGGATCGCGCTGACCGCGATGCTCAACCCGCAGGGCCGCATCGTGGGCGAGTTCTCCGTCGCCCGGGTCGGTGACGACGAGTTCTTCCTGTTCGGGTCGCAGGCGGCCGAGGTCTACCACTCGCGATGGTTCCTCGACCACCTCCCGTCCGGCAGCCCGATCCGCTTCGAGGTGCTCGCCCTGTCGTTGGTCGGCCTGTCAGTCGCCGGTCCACTCGCGCGTGACGTGCTGCAGTCGGTGACGGCGGAGTCGCTGGCGACAGCCGACTTCCCGTTCATGACGTTCCGTCAGATCGACATCGGGATGATCCCGGCGTGGGTCGGACGAATGACGTACACCGGCGACCTCGGGTACGAGATCTGGGTGTCGCCGGAGCACCAGCGGGCACTGTTCGACCTGCTCTGGCGCGCCGGGCAGCCGCACGGCATGGCGCTGTTCGGCTTCCGGGCGCTGATGGCGATGCGGATGGAGAAGATGTTCGGAACCTGGTACCGGGAGTACCGGCCGATCTACACGCCGTTGGAGGCCGGCATGGACCGCTACCTCAAGCTCGACCACGACTTCATTGGGCGCGCCGCACTGGAGGCCGAGATGGAACGCGGGGCCGAGCGGCGGATGGTCTACCTCGAGGTCGACCCCGATCCCGACGAGCCCGCCGACGTGATCGGCGACGAGCCGATCTGGCACGACGGCGAGGTGGTCGGATGGGTGACGTCGGGGGCGTACGCGCACTACAGCGGCGTCTCACTGGCGCTCGGTTACGTCCCCGCCGCGCTCGCCACGCCAGAGGCCGCCACGGCCGGGGGCGGTCTCGAGATCGAGATCATCGGCCACCGCCGCCCGGCGCGTCTGCTGAGCGAGCCCGTGCTCGACCCGAGCGGTCAACGTATGCGCGCGTGATGGGCCGTGGATGATGGGGAGGCTCGTCGACGTCCGCCGCCGCACCGAGCTGCTCGACGGTGTCGTCGCCTACCTCGCCGAGCGAGGGATCGCCGGCGTGTCGTTGCGGCCGATGGCGAAGGCGCTCGACGTCAGTGTCAACGCCCTCGTGCACCACTTCGGCACCAAGGACGACATCGTGGTGGCCGCGCTGCGCCGGGCCGTCGACGTCCAGGATCAGGTGCAGGCACGCTGGACGGCCCGCAATCCCGGCCTCTCGCAGGCAGAGCTGCTGCGGCGATGGTGGCGATGGATCAACTCGTCGGCCGCCAACCTGGCGATGGTGCGGCTCGGGATCGAGGCCGCCGCGCTCGACGCCACGGCGACCGGACTCCCGGGGCCCGTGCGGGCCGACCAGATCGGTCTGTGGCGGTCGAACATCGAGCAGCGCCTGATCGCCGAGGGGGTCCAACCCGACGTCGCCAGCGTCGAGGCGTCGCTCGTCAAGGCGATGTTCACCGGTCTCGTCGTCGACCTGCTCGCAACCGGCGAGCGGCGACGCCTCACCCGCGCCCTCGAAGTCGGCCTGGCCCGGCTCGAACAGGTCGCCTGGGCCAGCGCCGGCCTGTCCGCCCCGGCGATCCCCGCCTCGACCCGCCACCGCGACGGTCGCAATCCCGCCATCTCGTGAAGTTTCGGCGTCCTCAGGTCGCCGAAACCTCATGAGTTCGGGGTTAGGCGGCGGCGAGGACGGTCTTCAGGCCCTGGAGGTCGTGGGCGCCGAACACGACCCGGTTGCGGGTCGCCACGTAGACGAGATCGATGTTGATGCCGGCATCGGCCACCTTGCGGGCGAGGTCGGCGAGGACTCCGGGACGATCGTCGACCTCGACCACGACGACCTCGCGCTCGCGGGTCACGGCGAGACTCGAGATCGCCAGCGCGTGCTTGGCGGCCTCGGCGTGCGGCACGAGGATGTGCATCTCGGCAATCGATGAGGGACCCGTACAGGTTGCGGCCGAGATGTTCACGCCGGCGTCGCTGATGGCCGCAGCGACGCGCGGCGAACGCTCCCGGCTCGTTGTCCACCTCGATGACCAGGTCCATCATCGGCGATCGCCTCATTTCGGTTTGGTTGGTTGTCCAGAATCCTTCCCGCGCGCGGAGCGGATTGCAACAGGCTGCCGCTCGACCCGAACCGTTCTGGGATGCTGTCCCGCTCGGGTGCCGAAAGGGACGGCAGCCCAGATACGTGTCAGAGGTCCTTGACCAGTCGCAAGGCGTCGTACACGGCGGCGTGGATGTTGCGGCTGGAGACGGCGTCGCCGATGCGGAACAACTGATACGCACCGTCGGAGTTGCGCACCAGCCGTTGCGGCCGGCCCTCCATGAGGGCCCCGTAATCGACGGCGCCGACGTTCGACGACGCCGGCTTGAGCTCGAAGTAGAGGTCGGCAGAGGCTGCCGTGCCATGGTCGGTCACGACCCAGTCGACGTGGCGGACGGCTCGATGTGCGGTGTGATCGCTGCCGACCTCGACGCACAGGCGGCCGTGCTCCGGCCGGATCCGCATCACCCGCTGGTTGAGCGTGATCCGCACGTCCATCTCGTTGAACGCCCACGCGTACGGCACGTGGTTCATGCCACCCACCTCGATCGCGAGCATCCGCTCTGGCGTCACGATCTCGAGCGTGGCGCCGGAGCGGGCGATCATCTCCGCCGCCGACATCGCCGAATGGGTGCCGTTGTCGTCGTAGAACAGCACGTCGCCCGTCGGCGTGACGTCGCCGCCGAGCACGTCCCAACTAGTGACCATCCGGTCGCCGCCCTCGTCGACGTCGGGCAGCTGCGGCAGGCCGCCCGTGGCCACGATCACGACGTCGGGCTCGAGCGCCATGACGTCGGCGCTCTCGGCGAGCACGTCGTACCGCACGTCGACGCCGAGCCGCGCCAACTCGGCCACCCGCCATTCCACGATCCCGAGCAGGTCGCGCCGGCGCGGGTTGCGGGCCGCCAGTTGGATCTGACCGCCGGCCCACGGCATCGCCTCGAGCACCGTCACGTCGTGTCCGCGCTCGCCGGCGACGCGGGCGGCTTCGAGACCAGCCGGTCCGGCACCGACCACGACGATCCGGCGCGCGACCGGTGCGCGTTCGATCACATGCGGCATCGTCTGCTCGCGACTCGTGGCCGCGTTGTGGATGCAGAGCGCCTCACCCGCCTCGTAGATGCGGTCGAGGCAGTAAGTCGCGCCGACGCACGGCCGGATCTGCGACTCGCGGCCCTCGATGATCTTGCGCATGATGTGCGGGTCGGCGAGGTGCGCCCTGGTCATGCCGACGAGGTCGAGCTTGCCCTCCCGGATCGCGTGACGTGCCGTCGCCACATCGTCGACCTTCGACGCGTGGAGCACGGGGAGCCGTGTCGCCTCACGCACCCGCCCGGCGAAGTCGAGGTGCGGCGCCGACGGCATGCCGTGGATCGGGATCACCTCCGTGAGCGCGACCTCGTCGGCGACGTTGCCGCGGATCACGTTCACGAAGTCGATCAGGCCGTCCGCCTCCAACCGCTGGAGCAGGTCGAGCCCGGTCGGCATGTCGATGCCGCCCTCGATGCGCTCGTCGATCGCCATCCGCAGACCGACGATGAACTCCGCCCCCACTCGCTCGCGGATGGAGGTGAGCACCCGCCAGCCGAAGCGCAACCGGTTCTCGTACGAGCCGCCGTACTCGTCGGTACGGCGGTTCGTGATCGGCGACCAGAACTGGTCGAACAGGTGCCCGTACGACTCGATCTCGATGCCGTCCATCCCACCCGCCTGCATCCGCTCGGCGGCATCGGCGTACTTGCCGACGATGCGGTCGATGTCCCAGTCCTCGGCTTCCTTCGGCACGGCGCGATGGGCGGGCTCGCGCACGGGCGAGGGGGCGAGCACCGGCAGCCAATCGTCCTGCGCCCATCCCGTTCGCCGACCGAGGTGCGTCAGCTGGATCATGCACGCCGCGCCGTGTTCGTGGACTTCGTCGGTCATCCGGCGGATCCACGGAACGATCTCGTCGGAGTAGGCGTGGAGGTTGCCGAACGCCGGCGGGCTGTCCTCGGCCACGACCGCCGACCCGGCCGTCATCGTCATCGCCAGGCCACCCTTGGCCTTCTCGACGTGGTACAGCCGATAGCGGTCCTTCGGCATCCCGTCCTCGGAATACGCCGGCTCGTGCGACGACGAGAACACCCGGTTGCGCAGGGTCAAGTGTTTGAGCGTGAACGGCTGCAGGAGCGGATCGGGTTCAGCCATGTCAATACCACTGGTCGGGCATCTCGGCCTTGCGGCGGGTCACGAACTCCTGCAACGCCTCGTCGACGGCGCTGTCGATGGGTGGTGGTTCGTAGGCGCCCAGCATCTCGGCGACCTTGTCGGCCGCCCGCTCCTCGACCCGCCGCTCACCCGCGTCGCGCCATTGCTCGAAGCTCGAGTTGTCGGCGGTCCAGCTGTCCCAGAACGCGGTCTCGTAGTGGCGCAGTGTGTGCTGGGCGCCGAAGAAGTGCTTCCCGGGACCGACCTCGTGAAAGCCGTCGAGGGCGAACTGCTCGTCGCTCAGATCGATGCCTCGCAGGTACGTGTGCAGCGCACCACAGAAGTCGGCGTCGACGATGAACTTCTCGTATCCCATCGCCAGGCCACCCTCGAGCCAGCCCGCCGAGTGCAGGATGAAGTTGGCGCCGCACAAGATCGCCGCCTGCATCGACACCGCCGACTCGAGCATCGCCTGGCCGTCGAGCACCTTCGACGTCGTGAACGACCCGGAACACCGCAGCGGGAGGCCGACCCGCCGTGCCATCTGCCCGACCACGAGCGAGCCGATCGCCGGCTCCGGCGTGCCGAACGTCGGTGCACCCGATCGCAGCGCCATCGACGACAGGAAGTTGCCGTAGATGACGGGCGAACCCGGCCGTACCAGCTGGCCGAGAGCGACGCCCACCATCGTCTCGGCGTGGGCCTGGGCGATCGCCCCGGCGAGCGTGACCGGGCCCATCGCCCCGCCGAGGATGAACGGCACGACGACCGGCGCCTGGTTTGCGGACGCGTAGGCGCGGATCGCACCGGTCATCGCGCCGTCCCACACGAGGGGCGAGTTGACGTTGACGTTGCCGAGGATGACGCAGTTCGACTCGAGGAAGTCGGCGCCGAACGCGATGCGGGCCATCTCGACGGAGTCCTCGGCGCGGCTCGGCTGAGTGACGGAGCCCATGAACCCCTTGTCGGAGTACCGGAGGTGGGCGTACACCATGTCGAGGTGACGCTTGTTGACGGGGATGTCGACCGGTTCGCACACGGTGCCACCCGAGTGGTGCAACCACGGCGTGGCGTATGCCAGCTTGACGAAGTTCTCGAAATCGGTGAGGGATCCGTACCTTCGACCACCCGCGAGATCGCGCACGAACGGCGAGCCGTACGCCGGCGCGAACACGACGTTGGAGCCGCCGATCTCGACCGATCGATCCGGGTTGCGGGCATGCTGCGTGAACGACGCCGGTGCGGTCGCGGACAGCGCACGCACATGTCCCGGGTCGAACCGCACTCGATCACCGTCCACCGTCGCGCCGGCCTCGCGGAACAGCCCGACGGACACGTCGTCGTGGATGTCCATGCCGATCTCGGCGAGGATCTGGTCACCCTTCTGCTCGATCAGCGCCAGTCCCTCCTCGCCGAGCAGCTCGTAGTTCGGGATCTGGCGACGGATGAACGCGGGCGCGGTCGGGTGCGCGTCGGTGTCCGCCCGTGACTTGACCCGCGCCGCTCGACCGCCGGCGCGCACAGTCACTGGTCAGCCCCGGCACCGATGCGAGCGACGAGGCGCCAGCCGAGGAGCGGCCGGCTACGGCCTGCGTGGCCGGGGAACGCAGTCATGGCTCGGCCCCGGCGCCGGCCGAGCGGGCGAGCTGGTCGACGGGAAGGTGGCAGCGGACGCGGTGCCCGATCGAGAGCTCGACCACCGGCGGCTCGATCACGTCACACGTGCCGGCGATGAACCGATGGCACCTGGTGTGGAACACGCATCCCGACGGCGGGTTCGCCGGGCTCGGGATCTCACCGGCCAGGCTGATGCGCGTCGCCGGCTCGCCGTCGACGGTCGGCACCGCCGACAGCAGCGCCTCGGTGTAGGGATGATGCGGGCCGTCGAAGATCTCGTCGGTGCGGCCGATCTCCATGATCCGCCCGAGGTACATCACGGCGATGCGGTCGGCCAGGTAGCGCACCACGCCGAGGTCATGGGAGATGAACAGGTAGCTCGTCTTCTCACCGGCCTGCAGCTCGGCGAGCACGTTCAGGATCGCGGCCTGCACCGAGACGTCGAGGGCGCTCGTGGGCTCGTCGCAGACGACGATGCGAGGGTCGCCGGCGAACGCCCGGGCGATCGCGACGCGCTGCTTGAGCCCCCCCGACAGCTGGCGCGGCTTGAGGTCGAGGTGGCGTGGCGAGAGCCGCAACGACTCGGCGAGCTTCTCGACGCGCGCGATCGGCCTCGCGCCCCTTGACGCCGGTGAGCTTGACGATCGCCCGCTTGAGGATCCGCCGCACGGTCCAGTTGCGGTTGAGCGCCGAGTCGGGGTTCTGGAACACCATCTGAACGGCACGGCGCTCGTCCGACGTGCGATCGCCGGTCTTGCCCTTGACGACGTGTCCGTCGATCTCGAGCTCGCCTCCGGCGTCGGGGGCGTGGATGCCGAGCATCGCCTTGGCCAGCGTCGACTTGCCGGAACCCGACTCACCGACGAGCCCGAGTGTCTCGCCCTCCTCGAGCCCGAGGTCGATCCCCACGAGCGCCGGCACGTCGTGGCGGTGTTGGCGGAACGTCTTCGACACGTCGCGCATCTCGAAGACGACGCGATGGCTCGTGGCGACCTCGACACCGTCGGCGTCGGCGTCGGCCAGGATCTCCTCGATCCGGTCGGCGTGATGGCAGCGGGTCCAGCGTCCGGGCCCGACTTCGACCACCGGCGCGACCTCGAGCGTGGCAGATCTCGCTGGCGAGCGGACAGCGGTCGACGAACACGCAGGTCGGCAACGGGGTGCCGATCTGGGGCAACGTGCCCGGGATCGTCGTCAGCAGTCGTTCACCCTTGCGGATGCCGTGGCGCGGCAGGCAGCTGAGCAGGCCGACCGTGTAGGGATGCTGCGGATCGTCGAACACCTGCTGGGCGGGACCCTCCTCGACGACCTTGCCGGCGTACATCACGCCGACCCGGTCGCACATCGTGCGGATCACCCCGAGATTGTGGGCGATGAGCAGGATCGCCGCATCGGTGTCGGCCCGCAGCGCACGCACGAGGTCGAGCACCTCGGCCTCGACGGTGGCGTCGAGGCCGGTCGTCGGCTCGTCGAGCACCAGCAGCTTCGGATCGCATGCGAGCGCCATGGCGATCACGACCCGTTGCTGCATCCCACCGGAGAGCTGGTGCGGATACCGCTGCATCACGCGCACCGGGTCGGCGATGCGAACGCGTCGCAACGCGTCGAGTGCATGCTGTTTCGCCTCGTCCTTGGATTGTCCCAGCAGCGTGAAGCACTCGACGATCTGCGGCTCGATGCGCAGCACGGGATTCAACGCCGCGCCGGGATCCTGGTACACCATCGACGCGTCGCGGGCGCGGTACCGGCGCAGCGCGGCGTCGTCCATCGCGGTCACGTCGGCACCGCCCACCAGCACGTGTCCGCCGGTGATGCGTCCGTTCGACGGCAGGTATCGCAGCGCGGCGTAGGCGGTGGTCGACTTGCCGCACCCCGACTCTCCGACCAGACCGTACGCCTCGCCCGGCGCGACCTCGAACGACACACCGCGGAGCACTTCGCGCGGGATGCCCCGGACGAGATACGCGACCTGGAGATCGTCGACCTGCAAGGCGGCGGTGCGGGCGGGGGCGATCGTGTCGCTCATGACGCGTACACCGATTCGAGGGAGTCGGCGATCAGGTTGACGGCGATCACCAGCGTGGCGATGGCGAGGGCCGGGAAGATGGCCGGCCACCACGTGCCGCCCTGGATGAGCGAATAGGTCTGGTTGACCTGGTTCCCCCAGTCGGGTTCCTCCGGGCGTCCGGCACCGGCGACGAACACCAGCGTGGCAACCGTGAAGATGGCGTAGCCCACCCGCACCGTGAGCTCGACGACGATCGGACCCGTGATGTTCGGCACGATCTCGCGGGTCATGATGTACATCGGCCCCTCCCCGCGCAGCCGGGCCGACGTGACGTAGTCGAGCTCGGCCTCGGCCAGCGTCACGGAGCGCACCGTGCGGAACACGATCGGCGTGAACAGGAACGCGATCGTGAGGATCTTCACCCCCTTCGAAGTTCCGAACGTCGTGAACACGAGCAGGCCCATGAGGATCACGGGAATGGCCAGCACGGCCTCCATGACGCGGCTGATGATCTCGTCGGCGACACCACGGACGTACCCGCCGATGAGGCCGAACAGCGTTCCCATGATCACGCTCAGCAGGGCCGCGATCGGGGCGACGATGAGAACGTCGCGTGCTCCGGCCATCACCCGTGAGAGCACGTCGCGACCGAGCTGGTCGGTGCCGAACGGGTGGGAACCGCTCGGCGCCTGGCTCGACGGGAACCCGGTCTGCAGCGGCCCGTACGGGCTCACGCGCTCGCCGCCCACGGCGCAGACGACCCAGAAGAGGAGCACCACCGATCCACCGATGAACCCCGGTCGCCGGCGCAGGAGCCGCCACCGCTCACGGCGCGCCTGACTGCGCTCGGTGCGGACCTGCGAGCTCGGGGGCATCGCCGCGGCCGCGGTGGTCAAGGGCGTGGTGGCACTCATTGGTGCTCGCTCCGCTGCGCGCCAATGAGCCGGCCCTTCGGGCCGATACACGTATCGATGATCCGCTCACTACGTTCGCTCATCGACTCACCTCGAGACGGGCGCGTGGGTTCATCCAGGCGAGCACCAGATCAGCGGACAGCGTCGCCAGCATGTACACGGTGGCGACCACCAACACGCCCGCCACGAGCACGGGCGGATCCTTCGACGCGGCGTTGAAGATCGTGAGACCCAGGCCCGGATAGTTGAAGATCTTCTCGATCGCCACCAGGCTGCCCATCACGTACCCGATCTGCACCCCGATCACCGACACCGTCGGCTGGAGGCCGTTGCGCAGCACGTGCCGCCGCATGACCTCCCACTTCGACAGACCCTTCATCGTGGCGGTGCGCGTGAAGTCGGCATCGAGCGCTCCGATGACGCCGGCGCGCGTCATCCGGGCGATGTACCCGAAGTACACGATCACGAGCGCGATGGCCGGCAACGTGAGATAGCTGAGCTGGGTGACGATGCTCGACCCGGCTGGCGCGTTGGCGACCACGTGGAACCATCCCAGCTTGACCCCGACCACCGCCTGGAGGATGACGCACGACACGAACTCCGGGATCGACGAGCTGGCGACGCCGAGCGTGACCACCGACCGGTCGGCGATCGAACCGTGCCGGCGGGCGGCGAAGATGCCCGCCATGATGCTCAGTGGGATCGTGAGGACGAGCGCGTACACGAGCAGCTTCATCGATCGCCAGAAGGCGTCGCCGATCACTTCCGACACGGGCCGGTTCTGCGCGTACGAATCGCCGTAGTCGAACGTCACCACGCCCTTGACCAATCTGAGGTACTGGTCGATCAGCGGGTCGTTGGTCCCCAGCTCCTCGTTCACCTGGTCGACCTGCTCCTGGGGTGCGAACGGACCGGCGAGCCGCCTGCCGATGTCGCTCGGGAAGACGTTGTTGACCAGGAAGACGATCGTGATGATCAACCACAGCGTGACGAGCGACAGCGCCAGCCGGCGGAGCACGTATCGCGTCATGGGCCTCCTGTCCCCGGGATGCACGCAGGGCGGCACGCCGTGGCGTGCCGCCCTGCGTCGTCGGGCATCGACTCAGGCAGCCGCAGCCTGGTCGAGGAACATCTGACCGAGCGCCGACACCCGCACGCCGGTGAAGTTGTTCGAGAATCCGGAGATGTAGTCGTAGAAGTACGGCACGATCACGGGCGTGTCGGCGAGGAGGATCTCCTGGATCGTCTTGCAGGCCGCCGTCTGCGCCTCGACCCCGACGGATGCCGCGTACGCGGCGAAGGCGGCGTCGAACTCGGCCGACGAGTACTGCGAGGAGTTCCAGATCCCACCGGTCGACAGTGCGGCGTTGAGGTAGACGTCGGGCGTCGCGCGGTGGCCGTAGTCGACGATCCCGAGTTCGGCGGCTCCCGAGCACGGTGGGTCGGCCGGCTCGGCCGGGCACCACTGGGCCCCGTAGAACGTGTCGAGGCTCTCACCGGCGAGCTCGAGCGTGAAGCCGCCCTCGGCCGCCTGGGCCTGGATCAGCTGGGCCAGCTCGGGGATCTCCTGCAGTTCGCCGAAGTGCAGCACCGCGCTCAGACCGTCGGGGAATCCCGCCTCGGCGAGCAACGCCTTGGCGCCCTCGGTGTCGCGCTCGCGCTCGAGGCACCGACGGGTCGAAGAACGGGTAGATCGGAGCGATCACGTGGTCGTTGCCGATCGAGGCCTGGCCCTTGAACAACGTGTCGACGAGCGCCTGGCGGTCGATGCACATCCCGAGCGCCTGGCGAACCTTCGGGTCCGCGAACTGGCCTTGGTCGCAACGCATCCAGATCTGGCGGTGTGTGGCGGCCGGGAAGCCGACCACGGTGAAGTTCTCGTCGTTGAACAGCGCGTCGCCACCGATGACCTGGAATTGGACGAGTGTGTCGACCTCGCCGGCCGACGCCGCCGTGACCATCGAGCCCTCGTCGTCGAAGAAGCTCCACACGCTGCCGTCGAGCGGCGTCGTGCCACCCCACCAGTCGGGGTTGCGCTCGAACTCGGCG
Organism: Ilumatobacteraceae bacterium; assembly: GCA_963776935.1. Classification (GTDB taxonomy): domain Bacteria; phylum Actinomycetota; class Acidimicrobiia; order Acidimicrobiales; family Ilumatobacteraceae; genus JALOLG01. The sequence continues at coordinate 265,220 of CAVZOP010000015.1, forward strand.
CCAGTGGCGGCGTCGAAGCTCTTCAACACCCATGCTCCGGTGCCGTTCGGCGACTGGTCGAGCGTCGTACCCGTTGTGTAGGCGACCGGCGTGATCACGGATTGGGCGTTGTAGACCGACACGAGGTACGGGAAGTTGCCGTTTGGCGCGAGCAGCGTGACGACCGCGACTGCAGGATCGGACGCGTCGACCGAGCCCTCGCCGATGACACCGTTCAGGCCGGCGTTGGCAGCGGCCGCCAGGCGGTCGAGCGTGGCGGCGACGTCGGCCGACGTGAAGGGCGTGCCGTCGTGCCACATGACGCCCTGGCGCAGTTGGAACGTCCAGACGCTGCCGTCCTCGTTCGGCTCCCACGACTCCGCCAGACCGGGCGCGATGTCGCTCTCGCCGAGCGTGCACAGGAACTCGAAGCACTGGGCGACGATGCCGTACGAGCCGAGGTCCTGCATGCCGATCGGATCGAGCGGACCGGCCGGCTTCTGCGAGGCGACGCGGATGACGCCGCCCGGGGTCCCGGTCGCCCCGGTGCCCGACGGTTCGGTGCCGGGTGTCGTGTCGGAGCCGCCGTCGGCCGCCGTGTCCGAGCTCACTGCGTCGTCGTCGTCACCGCCGCAGGCGGCGATGACCGCTCCGAGGAACGGCACCGAGAGGCCGATGACAGTGCCACGACGGACGAAATCGCGACGGTTGATGCGTCCCTGCGAGTACGACTCGATCAGGTCGAGCTCCTCCGGGCCGACCGCGGCGCGATCCCGGTCGAAAGGCTTCCAATCCATGCTCTCCCCTTTGTTCAGGCTGGCGGGGGCACGTGCTGGCTTGCACCCCGGCTGGCCGAACCCTAACGGCGGCCTGCCGCACGGTCAACCGCCATTCCCGGTACGGGTGTACCGTAAATGGCACCATGGAGGGCATGGCTGGGTACGAGGGCGGGCGGGTGCCGAGAGTCGTCGTCGGCCGCGCCGGAGCGGTCTCGGTCGCCGATCTCGTGGCCGAACGGAACGTGAGCGCGGCGGTCCTCATCGTCGACGAATCGGCCGTCGCCAACGGATATGTCGATGGCATCACGTCCGCGCTTTCCGCATCGCTCGCCAGCTCAGGACGAGTCGAGCCGGCCATCGACACATACGTCGTGCCGGCCGCCGAGCCGGACGCGGCGTCGGTCGACGCGGCAGCTGAAGTGGTGCGCTCGACACCCGCCGCGATCGTGATCGGCATCGGCGGGGGCAGTGCACTCGACACCGCCAAGCAGGCGGCGGTCGTCGCCACCGCGCACATGGGTGTCGAGCACTACGCGCTGGGCGCCAATCCGCTGCCCGGCCACCGTCCGATGATCGCCATCCCCACCACCGCCGGCACCGGCGCCGAGGTGACGCGGACGTGCATCGTGACCGACCGCGACGGACGCAAGGTGTGGACGTGGGGCGACGAGCTCCTGCCCGACCTCGTGGTGCTCGACCCGGCGTCGACGGTGACGATGCCGTCTCACGTGACCGCGGCCACCGGCCTCGACGCGTTCGTCCACGCCCTCGAGGCCGTGAGCGGGCGGCGCAGCACCGCCCTCGTCACCGCATCGGCGCTCCACGCCCTCCGGCTGGTCGTCGACCACCTCCCGATCGCCGTCGCCGAGCCGAACGACATCGGAGCGCGCCAAGCGATGCAGGAAGCGGCGTTGCTCGCCGGCCTCGCCATCGACGGCGGAGGGACTGGCATCGCCCACTCGATCGGTCACGCCCTGGGAACGCTCGCCCACGTGCCGCACGGTGTCGCGGTGGCAATCGGGCTCGCCGCCGCGCTCGACTGGAACGTCGCTGGCGCACCTGACGCGTACGCATCGGCCGCGGCGGCGCTCGGCCGACCAGTCGGCGAGCTCCCCGACTTGCTCTCCGAGCTACTTGCAGCGGTCACACTGTCGGCCGCGGTCGGCCGACTTCCCGCGCTCCAACTGGAGCCCGACGAGATCGCGACCTGGATGGTCGCCGAGGAGAACCTGCCGATGTACCGCAACAACTGCCGCGTGGCGGACGACGCCGAGCGGCGACAGCTGGCGGTGAACACGCTCGCCGTGTGGAACGACATGAGGTCGACGTGAGGACGGCGTGAGCGTCATCACTCGCATCGAGATCAGCCACCATCAGCTGCCGCTCGATCCCCCGTTCCCCGCCTCGTGGGACACGCGACCGCGCACCCGCTTTCCCGCAACGATCGTGCGGATCCACGACGACGCCGGACACGTCGGCATCGGGTCGGGCGACGCGATGTACGGCTTCGCCGACTTCGAGCGCCACTTCATCGGCGAGGATCCGCTCGACCTCGACCGCCACGCGGCCGTGCTCGCCAACATCGAGTTCCACGCCGGCCGGCCCTGGCCGCTCGACGTCGCGTTGTGGGATCTCGCCGGTCACATCGAGGACCGACCGGTGTGGTCGCTGATCGGCGGGCAGGCGTCGCGCGTCCGCGCCTACGCTTCATCCGGCGTTCATCGACCGGTGCCCCAGATGGTCGAGTTGGCCCGCGCCGTGTCGGCGATGGGGTTCGCCGCCCTCAAGGTCCGGTTCGGTCGCCCGGGGCTGGCGGACGATCTCGCCGTGGTTCGTGCGATCCGCGACGCGCTCGGCGACTCGCTCGAGCTGATGGTCGACTGCAACCAGGGCTGGCGGATGCCGTGGGACACCGCCCCGGCGTGGGACGTCGACCGCGCCACCGACGTCGCCCAGCACCTGGCCGCCGAGCAGGTGTACTGGATGGAGGAACCGTTGCACCGCGGCGACTACGACGGGCACGCCGAACTGCGCAGCCGGGTCGACATCAGGATCGCGGGCGGCGAGCTCACGCGTGAGCCGTACGAGTTCCGCGAGCTCCTCGACCGCGACTGCCTCGACGTGTTCCAGCCCGACTGCGTCTGCACGCAGGGACTCACCGGGCTGCGCCGCCTCGCCCACGACGTCGTCGCCGCCGGCAAGACGTTCTCGCCGCACACCTGGGGCAATGGCATCGGGCTGCTCGCCAACGCCCACCTCACGGCCGGCACCGTCGGCGCACCGTTCCTCGAGTTCCCGTTCGATCCGCCGGAGTGGACGACCGCCCGCCGCGACTTCGTGCTCACCGAGACGATCGAGGTCGACGACGAGGGCTGGCTCGTCCTCAACGACCGCCCCGGCCTCGGCTGCACCCTCGACGAGCCCGCCCTCGCCGCCACCGCCAGCCCCACCGCCACATTCACATGAGGAACTACCCGTTCTGTCTGCTTCAGACTTGGCGACGGCTCATCTGAGGCAGACAGAACCGGGGGGTTATCGGTCGAGGTCGCGGCGGAGGCGGGCGAGGAAGGCGGGGATCCTGGGCGGTTCGACGGATGCCACCCGGATCAGACCGTCGAGGTTGTGGATGAGCGTGCGCACGTGCTCGGCGGACGTCAGGACGAGATACAGCTGGCCGAGGTAGAGCGCTGCCCGCTGCGGCCCGAACACCGTGACCGGAGGCGCGTAGCGACGCATCCCGTCGTACAGGAACCATCGAAACGTCGGATACAGCTCGTCGGCCAGCTCGATCATCTGCTCGAGCTGTTCACGCCGTGACGCCACGCTCAGCCGGCTCCAGATGCCCTCGCCGCGGGCGAAGCCGGTGATGCCCTGCACCGACGAGCAGCACTCCATCTCGGTATCGGGGTTGCGGGCCCACGTCAGGCGGGATGCGCTCGTCTCGATCGTCTGCGCCGCACTCGGTCCATGGGCGCCGGATCGTTCGTAGCGAATGACGGCATCGGTCTTCAAGAGGTCCGGCAACGTCGCCGGCACGTAGCGGATCTTGTAGCCGGCGGCCTCCTCCAACCAGCCGAGGAGCCGTTCGTCGACCGGTGTGGGACCGGGCGCTTCGAACGACGTGTGCTCGATGATCGCCGCCTCGACGGGGCCGACGTTGCTGAGGCCGATCAGCCAGTCGGCCGACAGTTCGTGCTCCGCCGCCAGGGCCGCGATCGTGTCGAGGCGCGGCAGCCGGGTGTTCGTCCGCGAGAGCAGTTGCGTCAAGGTGGTGCGGTCGACACCGGCGGCGGAGGCGAACGCACTGCGGCTGAGACCGGTGCGCCTGACCGCTTCGTCGAGCCGATCCCGGAAGATCGTCAGGCGATCCGTGCGTATATCCATCGTATGAAGCGTATACACCTCAATAGTGCGTAAATTCGTCACACGCGAACCGGTGCCGCTTGTTACAAGTGAATTGTGCTCCCCACCAGGGTCGAGTGGCCGACGGTCGCCGTGTGGTGCACCATCGCGGCCGGGTTCGCCGCGCTTCTGCGCTGGCACGACGAGCTCCCCACCGCCGTCGTCGCCGCCGCGTTGGCGGTGCTGGCGGCGTGGTACAACTCGCTGCAGCACGAGGTGATCCACGGTCACCCGACACCGTGGCGCCGGGTCAACATGGCGATGGCGGCGCTCCCGATCGGACTGGTCATCCCGTATGGTTGGTACCGCACGAGCCACCTCGCCCACCACCGCGACGAGCACCTCACCCATCCCACGCTCGACCCGGAGAGCTTCTACGTCTCGGCCGCCGCGTGGGAGTCGTACGGTCGTGTGCATCGGGCCGCGCTCGGGGTGCTGAACACCTTCCCCGGGCGGACGTTGATCGGCCCGTCTGTCCTCACCGTGCGCACGATCGTCGCCGCTTTGTCGGCACTGCGGGCCCGGCCGCGCGCCACCGCGATTCGCATCGCTCGCCATGTCGCCGGCGTCGCCGCGATACTCGTGGTCGTCGTCGCCTCCGGCCTCGACGTCTGGGTGTACCTGATCGGCGCGGCGTGGTTCGGCTGGTCGATCTCGCTGGTGCGGTCGTTCGCGGAGCACCGATTCGTCGACGGTGGCACGCAGTCGGCCGTCGTGCGCGCCGGTCCAGTGATGTCGTTGCTCTTCCTCAACAACAACCTCCACCTCTCCCACCACGCCCGACCTGGAGTGCCCTGGTACCAGCTGCCTGCGTTGCACGAGCGGCTCGAAGCGGACGCGGCTGCCGCCACTGGGGCCGGTCTGTATACGAGCTATCTCGATGTGGCCCGACGATTCGTGGTGCGGCCGTTCGTCGCTCAGCCCGTGCACCCCGGGTTGACGGCGCCCGCCGACTGAATTCGGGTCGGCGATCGCGGTGGACGTCGACAAGACTGAGCGCATGGAGCACCTCACCACGGCTCAGCTCGATGCCGCGCTCGGCCACATCCTCGAATCACCGACCGACGTCGGAACTGTCGACCTGATCGTGCGGCGCCCCGCGCTCGAGGAGCGTGAGATCCTCGACGAGGCCGACCTCGACCCGGCGTGCGGCGTCGTCGGCGACACATGGAACATCCGTGGGAGCAAGCGCACGGAGGACGGGTCGTCCCATCCCGACATGCAGCTCAACGTGATGAACTCGCGCGTCGTCGCCCTGATCGCCCAGGATCCCGCGCGCTGGGCACTCGCCGGCGATCAGCTGTACCTCGACCTCGACCTCTCGGAGGACAATCTCCCGCCCGGCACCCAGCTCGTGCTCGGCACGGCGACGATCGAGGTCACCGATCAACCGCACACCGGATGTGCCAAGTTCACGCGCCGGTTCGGGCTCGATGCGTTCCGCTGGGTCAACACCGACGCCGGCAGCAAGCTCCGCCTGCGCGGGCTCAACGCCAGAGTGGTCGTGCCGGGTGTCGTGCGCCGCGGCGACGCGGTCACGAAGCTCGCCGCTCCGCAACGCGACGACGTCGCCATCGAGTCGACCGCCGCGGCCGCTGGCTAAGCGTCGAGCGCGGCTCGCGCCTTGGCTGCCGCGCGTTCGGCGCGTGCCGCCGGGTCCTGGCCGTAGTACCCGACCATCTCGTCGTACAGCGCCCGCTCGTGAGCGCGCAGCTCCAACGGCCGGCAGAAGAACACCTCGGTGGCGACGGCGAAGAACTCACCCGGGTTCACGCCGGCGTAGTCCCTCAGCACCGGCGATCCACTGCCCGCGCGGACGGCGCTGTAGGCGGCCGTGAACACCGCGATCCACCGCGCGAGCGCGTCGGGGTCCTCGAGCGGCGGCGTCCCGTCGACGGTGCCATCGAGCATGTCGAGCTGATGGGCGAACTCGTGGAACACGACGTTGTGACCGCGGTGCGGGAAGCGGGCGCCACTCGCGACCGAGGGCCACGACAGCAGCACCGGACCGCGATAGGTCGCCTGACCGAGCAGCGTCTGTGGTCCCGACACCCGCACCCCGGGGACGTCGTGGGCGCGGTCACCGCGCAGCACGACGGGGCGCTGGTGGACGATGACCGACGTGATGCCCGTGAAGCCGTCGCGATCGAGACCCAGCAGCAACAGGCATGCCTGGGCGGCGATCAGCAGGCGCTTCTCGTCGTCGAGCGAGCTGCCGCGCGCCGCCTCCCAGCGTGTTTCACGCATGAACCGGACGACGAGTTCGTGCAGACGTGCACGCTCGACGGGATCGAGCTCGCGCCACTGCGCGAAGCGGGCCTCGAGGATGGCCTGCCAGTCGCCCGGCATCGTCCAGCCGGCGATGCCCGATCGGCGGCGGCGCCACCAGAGCAGTCCCATGCCACGAGCCTGCCGTGACCCGACGCGCTCCACAACCACACACCCGCACACAGGTTGCGCAAGCGCCACACCCGTCGTTCAGAATCGAAGACCCGGTTCCGACGGCGGCGGCGCCAGCCGCTTCGCCGCCGGAATCAAAAGGTGGGCACACCCGGGTCGAGCGCCACCCTCGTGGTGTTCAGGAACATCGCCACGAGGTGGTAGTTGCCGACGGTGGCGACGACGTCGAGCAACTGCTCCACGGAGTACTCGCCGGCGAGGGCCTCCCAGGTCGCGTCCGACATCGACGAGGTCGAGTGCAACTCGTCGGCGGCGTCGAGCAGCGCCTTGTCGCGAGCGTCCCAGCCGTCAGCGGTCGGTCCGTGCTTGACGCGTTCGATCTCGGCGTCCGACAGCCCGCACTCACGTGCGATCAACACGTGCTGGCCCCACTCGTACCGGCTCCTGCAGTTCCAACCGGTCCGCAGGATCAGCAGCTCGCGCTCCCGCGGCGGCAGGGTGCTCTTCGACAGGACGTGGGTGGCGAACACCAGCCACCGACGCAGCAGATCGGGATGGTGGGCGAGCGTGCCGAAGATGTTGAGCACCTCACCATCCGGGCGGCGCAACCCGCGCCCGAACAGCTCTGCGAGACGAGGATCATCGGTGTCGCGACGGACGGCGAGCCGTGGTGGTGGTGTGCTCATGCACCATCCTCGCACGAGCACGGTCCGTCGCAGCCGGGGTCGCAGGCGCGAAGATCGGCGCCGTGATCGGGCCGGGCATCATCATTCCCATCGTTGCCGTGGCCATCCTGGTGCCGGCCGGGCTCATCGTCTTCAAGCGCTACCTCAACAGCATCAGGCCCGGCACCGGCTCCGGCACGCCGTCGGGAGCACGGCTCACGGCGGCCGCGCTCCACCGCCTCCCCACACCTCCGTGGCGGGTCGTCTACGAGATGCACAATGACGCGCTCGGTGGGATCGACCACGTGCTCATCGGGCCGGCGGGGATCCTGGCGATCACGACGTCACTCACGACGATGCCGTCGCAGTCGACCGAACGGCCATCGCCGGAGATGATCGCCAGGGGTGCGATCGCCGCGGCGACCTCGACGACGTCCTGCGGCGCTGCGGATTGGAGTCGACCGGCCATGTGACCGTGCACTGGGGTCGCGCCGACGACGCCGATGCGGTGGTCGTCGAGATCGCCCACGGCAGCATCGCCGTGTCGGGTCACCGCATCGACGACTGGTTCGAGAGCTTGCCGACGAGCGGTCTCTCGCCGGCCCAAGTCGACCTCGCCTGGCAGACCATCCTCACCGGCATCGGCCGCCCCGACCCCCTCTGATTGAGCCGGCTCTGCTTGATTGAGCCGGCTCACGGCACGTCGGAGCACCCATCGTTTGGTCGCCGGCTCGAGCGGGCGCTCACGCGGTCGCACTCGCAGCTTGTGCCCGTCGTGGGATTTCGCTCAGTCAGCGGAACAGGTCGCGGGAGGATTCGCGGATGACGGGTTGGATCGAAGCCAGCTCGTCGGGCTCCCATCGCACGCCACGGATGATCGCTACCGGGACGCGGGTGGTGTTGCCCTTCACCAGCTCGGCGGCGCCCGCCAGCTCGTCGGCGACGCACAACTCCTGAACCCTGAACTCGTGGCCGTGCGGGTCGACCTGGCCGATGTAGCTCGTGAGTGGGGCGATCCCGGCGACACCGATCGCGACGTCGGTCTGCCCTTCCCGCCATGGCCTCCCGAACGTGTCGCTGATGATGACCGCCACGTCGACGCCGAGCTCGGCGAATCGTGCTCGCATCCGCTGCGCCGAACCATCGGGATCGAGCGGCAGCAGCACCACCCGCCCGGGCGCCCCGCTCGACGACTGGTCGACACCGGAGTTGGCGCAGACGAACCCGTGATGGGTCTCGGTGATCAGCACCGGACCGACCTGTCGGACGATCCGCCTGGATTCGCGCAGAACGAGCTCGACCACACGTGGATCCTTGTCCCAGACCAGCGCCCACTGCTCGGCGAAGTCCGACGGCGAGACGGTGTCGAGCTCGACGGTTCGACCCTCGGACTTCGACACGATCTTGGAGGTCACCACCACGACGTCGCCGTCGGCGAGTTCGGTCAACTCGGCGATCGCACTGGCGAGGTCGGTGTCGGGCTCGATCTCGGGGAGGCCGTCGACTCCGGAGATGGTGACCGGCATGGGCGCACGGTAGCGCCCCGCCGCCCCCGTACCTCCGCCGACGCGTTCGCGCGGCGAGCGGTGCCACGGGCATCATGGACGCCATGACGAACCGCGACTCGAACGGTGTCTCGGAGATCTTCGACCCCTCGGCGTGGCGCGCCGTCCCGGGATTCGAGTTCACCGACATCACCTACCACCGCGCCGTCGACACGGGTGCGGTCAGGGTGGCGTTCAACCGACCCGACATCCGCAACGCGTTCCGCCCGCACACCGTCGACGAGCTCTTCAGAGCACTCGACCACGCGCGCATGACCACCGACGTCGGCTGCGTGCTGCTCACCGGCAACGGCCCGTCGTCGAAGGACGGCGGGTGGGCGTTCTGTGCGGGTGGCGACCAGCGGATCCGTGGCAAGGACGGCTACCGCTACGCAACCGGCGACACGGCCGACACGATCGATCCCGGCCATTCCGGACGGCTCCACATCCTCGAGGTCCAGCGCCTCATCCGGTTCATGCCGAAGATCGTGATCTGTGTCGCACCCGGCTGGGCGGCGGGTGGCGGTCACAGCCTCCACGTGGTCTGCGATCTCACGCTCGCCAGCCGCGAGCACGCCCGGTTCAAGCAGACCGACTCCGATGTGGCGAGCTTCGACGGCGGGTTCGGGTCGGCCTACCTCGCCCGACAGGTCGGTCAGAAGTTCGCCAGAGAGATCTTCTTCCTCGCCCGCGAGTACACCGCCGAGGACGCTCACCGGATGGGGATGGTCAACGCGGTCGTCCCCCATGCCGAACTGGAGGCGACCGCGCTGCAATGGGCGCGCGAGATCAACGCCAAGAGCCCGACCGCGCAGCGGATGCTGAAGTACTCGTTCAACCTGATCGACGACGGCCTCGTCGGCCAGCAGCTGTTCGCCGGGGAGGCGACGCGCCTCGCCTACATGACCGACGAGGCGACGGAGGGGCGCGACGCGTTCCTCGAGAAGCGGCCGCCCGACTGGACTCCGTTCCCGTACTACTACTGAATCGCGACGGTCGTCGCCCGTGCAGCGCGGCGCCGGGTGGGGCTGCCTGGTGCCGGTTCCCAACGGAACGTCTTGAGGGCGACGACGAGGCCGACGATCCCCCACGCCGCGACCCGCGAGGGCGCCCCAATCGAATGCGGGCGCCTCGACCAGCGGATTGAAGGCGTCCTGAAAGCTCGACGCGAACGGCTTGAGCGGGAAGACGTCGCCGATCGTCGCCAACCACGCGGGCGGATCCTCGATCGGGATGAAGACGTTCGAGATGAACGCCAGGGGCAGGATCGTGGCGTTGGCGACGGCCGCCGCCGAGCTCGCCGACGGCACCAGCCCGGCGACTGCCATCCCGAGCGCGGCGAACGTCGCCACACCGACGACGAACGTGACGCCAGCGGCCGGCATCTTGGCCGCCTCGATCTCGAGGTCATAGGCGACGACACCGAGGGTGAGCATGATCACGACTCCGACGAGGGCGATCACGATGGCCGACGCGATCAAGCCCGTCATGTACACCCACGTCGGCAGCGGCGTTCCCCGCCACCGTTTGAGCACCCCCTCCTCACGCCGGATCGGAACCATGTTGGCCAGGTTCGTGTACGTCGCCGAGACGGCCGTGAACGCCGCCAGACCACCCGTGTAGAACTGGCGGGTCGGCCACGTCGTGCCATCGACAGTGACCTCGCCATCGCCGAACAAGGCGTTGAACAGCACCAGCATGATCAGCGGCAGCAGCAGCGTGAAGAACAAGGCGATCGGGACCCGCCGGAACATCAGGATCTGGTACCTGATCTGGCGAACCACCAGCCCCGCCGTGCTCGGCCACTCGGTCATCGCTCCACCCCATCTGTGGAGATGGTCGCTTCGTGGTCGTCGCCGACGAGTTCCAAGAACACGTCCTCGAGTGTCGGTCGCGTCACCGACAGCTCCGCCAACTCGAGCCCGCGTGCCACGGCCCAACCGGTGAGCGCGGCGACCGCGGCCGTCGGCGCCTCGGTCGAGAACTCGACCTTCCTCCCCACGATCGAGGCGGCGCTGGGGATGACGGCGACCAGCTCGTCGATCGTGATCCCGTCGGGCAACTGGAACGACACCCGCGTCTCGGTCTCGGCCCGGATCAGCTCGGACGGCGCACCTTCGGCGATCAGGCGACCGGCCTTCAGCACCCCGACCCGATCGGCGAGGTGCTCGGCCTCCTCGAGGTAGTGAGTGGTCAGCAACACCGTCGTGCCCTCACCGCACAGATCGCTGATCAGTTCCCACGAGCGGCGACGAGCGGCGGGATCGAAGCCCGTCGTCGGCTCGTCGAGGAACAGCAGTTCCGGGTGTCCGACGATGCCGAGCGCCAGATCGATGCGCCGCCGCTGGCCACCCGACAGCGTGCCGATTCGCTGGCCGGCCAGCTCCGCCAGCCCGACCAGCTCGAGCACCTCGTCCACGTCGCGCCGGCGCCGGTAGCACGACCCGTACAGCTCGAGCGCCTCTCCGACGTAGAGCTCGTTCTCGATCCCCGACGACTGCAGGACGATGCCGACGCGATCACGCAACTCGCGGCCGCCGCCCCGCGGGTCGGTCCCGAGCACCGACACCTCGCCGGCGGAGCGGTCACGGTGCCCTTCGAGGATCTCGACCGTCGTCGACTTCCCGGCACCGTTGTGTCCGAGCAGTGCGTACACCTCGCCCGCGTGCACATCGAACGACAGGTCGTCGACGGCGACGATCGGGCCGTACGTCTTGCGCAGGCGCCGCACCTCGATGGCAGGCATCGGGCTGCGAAGCTAGCGCTCGCCGTACGACGCCGACGTGATCGGCATGCCGGTGTCGTTGCGCATGTGTTCGGCGGTCCTGCGGAAGTAGGTCATCAGCTCGTCGGCGACGCCGGGATGATCGGCGCAGACCTCGGCGACGGCGGCCGACATGTTCGCCAGCCAGTGATCGCGCTCCGCCGGCCCGATCCTGTACGGCATGTGCCGCATCCGCAGCATCGGATGACCGCGTTCGTCGTCATAGGTGTGCGGTCCACCCCAGTACTGGGCGAGGAACAGCGTCAGGCGATGGCGGGCGCCGGTGAGGTCTGGCGCCTCCGGGTAGAGCGGCAACAGCACCGGGTCGGCAGCGACACCCGCGTAGAACGCATCGACGAGCCGTTCGAAGAACGGCATCCCGCCCACACGCGAAAACAGGCTGGGCGCCGTGGAGTCCACGGCGCCCAGCCTACGGGGGGAGGAATTCGGTGTGGTTCAGCCCGGTGTGGTCAGTACGTCACAGCGACGGCTCGAACTTGCGGTACTCGACCAGCTCGTCTCGTTTGAGAACGAACGGCGTCGAGCCATCGCACAGGTCGAGGATCACGGCTTCTTCAGCGGCGAGGAGCACCAGGGCGGTCACGCAGTCACCGTTGCGACCGAGTTCGATCACATCGCCCGCTTCCAGTTGCTCCATGAACACGGTGGTCATTTCTCTCTCCCTTTGACATCTCTGATATCGGGAGCAACGCCGTGATACTTGAGACATTCCGGACGAGACCGTGCCGTTCGACACACAAACGTCAGACACGCGTGCGATCGGGCTTCGAGACACCGATGCGGCGTGTCAACGGCAAGCGCCGCGAGCGCGTCGTCAGGCGGCGAGTTGGTAGTACTGCTCGAGCGCCCGCTCGGTGATCGGCGACAGCACGTGGTCGCGCTCGGCCTTGGGCGACCGTGACACCGTGCGCTTGTCGAACGGCACCACGAGGTTGCCTTCGAGCGACAGGAACGTCCTGTCGAGCGGCAGGAAGTGCTCGGCCCGGAAGACGCCGGGGCTCACGACGGCCCACTTGGGGATGCCCGCCTCGTCGTAGATCACGTCGGTGACCTTGCCGATCGGGCGGTGATGGTCGTCGACCACCCGGTGACCACGGTACGCATCGTCGACGTGACGCTCCGCGTCTGACCTCGTATCCGAAACCACATCCTCGGTCGTGCTGTGACGTGGACGCGGCTCATGGTCGGAGGGGTACTGAGCCATCGATGGCTCCTCTCTCGCCCGCTGTGGATGCTTGTTGCGTGGGATGTGGCGGTGTTTGAGGGGTGTCCCCGCGGTCCGCAGCCTTGCAGCTGATAGTCATCGTATCGTAATGATTTCGACGGTTCCAATCGGTTTCCACAGGGCCGATCGCTCATTCGAACGGTGGCTCGTCCCAGTCCGGGAACACGTCGGGGAGACCGTCACTCACACGATCCGTGAACACCGCCGGCCGCTTCTGGAGGAAGCTCATGACGCCCTCGTTGGCGTCGGCGCTGGCGCCCCGCAACATGATCGCCCGGCTGTCGGCCCGGTGGGCCTCCATCGGGTGGTCGGCGCCGAGCATCCGCCACAACATCCGCCGGGTCAGGGCCACCGATACCGGTGCCGCGTTGTCGGCGATCTCGGCCGCCAACGCCCTCGCTGCCGGAATCAGATCCTCGGGTTCGTGCACGCTGCGGACGAGGCCGCCGTCGAGCGCCTCGGCGGCCTCGAAGATGCGCCCCGTGTAGCTCCACTCGGCGGCCCGGCTGATCCCCACGATGCGTGGCAGGAAGTAGCTCGAGGCGGCCTCGGGCACGATGCCACGCTTGGCGAAGACGAACCCGAAACGCGCCGTCGTGCTCGCCAGGCGGATGTCCATCGGCAGCGTCATCGTGACGCCGACGCCGACCGCCGGCCCGTTGATGGCGCCGATCACGGGCTTGGTGCTCTCGAAGATCCGCAGCGACACCAGACCGCCACCGTCACGCGGCACGCCGACCGGCGTGACGACGTCGGATCCTCCGCTCGCGAACGTCTCGCCGCCGCCGGACAGGTCGGCGCCCGCGCAGTAGGCGCGTCCCGACCCGGTCACGATCACGGCCCGCACACCGTCGTCGGCGTCGGCCCGATCGAAGGCCGCGATCATCTCGCGCATCATCGTGCCGGTGAAGGCGTTCAACTTGTCGGGTCGGTTCAACGTGATCGTCGCGACCCGATCGTCGACGTCGTAGAGGATCTGCGTGAACCCGGTGGCTGCCACGGGTCGGACCGTACCGACCGGTCCTAGACGTCCAAGAAGCGGGAGGCGGCGATGCCCGAGCCGATCATCCCGACGACCGCGCCGATGCCGAGGATGATCAGCATCACGATCGTGAGTTGGTTGCCGGCGACGACCATCGCTTCGAATCCGGAGTCGTCGGGGAACGCCGCGACGCCGGCCGTCCAGCGGTTGTTGACGAACCACAAACCAGCGCATGCGACGAGACCGCCGATCACGCCCTGGATGAGGCCTTCGAGCATGAATGGGATGCGGATGAACCAGTCGGTCGCGCCGACGAGCTTCATCACCTCGATCTCGCGACGGCGGGCGTACATGGCCGTTCGAATGGTGTTCCAGATCAACAGCACGGCCGCGAACATGAGCGCGATCGCGAGACCGGTGGTGTAGAGGCCGGCGAAACCCTTCAACTTGGCGATCAGGTCGATCTGGTCCTCGGCCAGCTCGACCGAGTAGACGTTGGGCAGATCGTTGTACGAGACCTTCAACGCCCGCAGGGTGTCGACCTCGGTCCCCTCGTTGGGGATGACCTTGAACTGGGTCGGGATGTTCGTCTCGTCGAGCAGCTCCCGTGAGGTCGGATCACCGGCGAGTACCCGGTCGGCGTCGGCGAGCGAGCACTCCACGTCGCAGTAGGTGTACGACTGGATGATCACCCCGCGTTGCTGGTCGAGGGCGGCGGAGATGACGGCGCGCTGTTCGTCGCTCGCCTGGGCACGGACGTTCACGATCATCTCGATCCCGCCCTCCCACTTCACGAGCAGGTTGTCGAAGCCGTGCTGGATGAGCAGCGTGAGACCGAAGATCAGCAACGAGACGGCGGACGTGATGATCGCCGCCACGGTCAGGGTCACGTTGCGCTTGAAGCTCGCCCAGGTCTCGCGGAGCGTGTATGTGAGGCGTGACAGCATCTAGGCGGGAGCTCTCATTCGTAGACGCCGCGGGCCTGGTCGCGGACGATGACGCCACGGTCGAGTTGGATCACGCGCTTGCGCATCGTGTTGACGATGCGCTGATCGTGGGTGGCCATCACGACGGTCGTGCCGGTCTTGTTGATCCGGTCGAGCAGGCGCATGATGCCCTCGCCCGTGGCTGGGTCGAGGTTTCCGGTGGGCTCGTCGGCAAGCAGGATCAGCGGACGGTTGGCGAACGCCCTGGCGATCGAGACGCGCTGTTGCTCGCCGCCCGACAACTGGTGCGGGAAACGATCTTCCTTGCCCGCCAGTCCGACGAGGTCGAGGACGGCCGGCACCTGTTGGCGGATGACGTGCTTGGGCCGCCCGATCACTTCCTGGGCGAAGGCGACGTTCTCGAACACGGTCTTGTTGGGGAGCAGCTTGTAGTCCTGGAAGACGTTGCCGATGTTGCGACGCAGGTGCGGGACCCGGCTCGGCGGCATGTCGATGATGTTGCGCCCCGCCACCCACACCGCGCCCCGCTCCGGCCGATCCTCGCGGTTGAGCAGGCGCAGCAGCGTGCTCTTGCCCGATCCCGACGGCCCGACGAGGAACACGAACTCGCCCTTGGGGATGTCGAAGCTGGCGTCGCGCAGGGCGACGACCTCAGCGGAATAGGACTTGGTGACGTTTTCGAGGCGGATCATGGGGGCTCCAGAGGGCTCCGAAAGGGTATCGCCACCACCCCGTCACACACCGGCACCCCCTCGCCACCCGTTCCAACCCGTTCCAAACCCTGTTTGTGTCACCGACATCGGCGAGGTTCGCCGGCACCGGTGACACAAACCTTTGGGGCGTCGGGTCATGTCGGCTCATGTTGGATGGGAGGGTGTGACGTGGTTCACTGCCGGCGTGCCTGATGCACTCCGCCGGATGGCGGAAACCGCGACAGGTCAGCACGGAGCCATCACCGCCGAGCAGATCGGCGAGGCGGGGATGAGCCCGGATCAGCTTCGACGCCGGGTCCAGAGCGGCATCCTCGAACAGGTCCTTCCCCACACGTATCGCAGCCCGTTCTCTGCCACCTCGGCACGCGCCGAACTCGCCACGCTCGTCCTCGACTGCGGGCCTGAGACCTTTGTCAGCGGACCCACCGCGGCCGCACTCCACCGACTCGACGGCTTCGCGCTGCGGGCGCCGTTCCACGTGACCGTATTGCGCGGACGCAACGTGCAACGCGCCCACCACTTCATCCACACCACGACCCAGCTACCGATCGTCGACCGCACGATCGTGGAGGGGATCGCGGTGATGTCCGCGACCCGCACGATGATCGACATCGCCCGCTTCCTGCGACCCGACCGTCTGACAACCGCGCTCGACGCCGCTCTGCGCGATGGGCTCACCAGCGAGGAGGCGCTGCACCGACGAATCACCCAACTGCGATCGAGCGGCCGCTACGGCATCCCGCAGTTGCTCGCCGTGATCGAGGGCAGCGAGATCACCCGAGGTGGTCACAGCTGGCTGGAGCGTCGGTTCCTCGAGCTGTGCGGGCGAGCGTTGCTGCCGCGGCCCTTGACCCAGCAGGTGCTCACGCGGGCCGGCGATCGGCTCGTGCGCGTCGACTGCCGATTTCCGGGCACGCGTGTCGTCGTCGAGTTGCTCGGCTACCGCTGGCACCGGACGAAGTCACAGATGTCACGCGATGCAGAGCGCCTGAACGCTCTCGTCCTCGATGGGTTCCTCCCGATCCAGTTCACCTACGACCAGGTCACGTTGGATCCCGACGGCACGGTCGACACCGTCCGTCGCACCCTCGCCGCCGCCTGATCTCGCCTCGAACCTGCGGTTTGTGTCACCGACATCGGCGACGTTCGCCGACAGCGGTGACACAAACCTGGGGGCGCGTGGGAGTTCAGGCGTCGATCGAGGCGGTGCGGCGCCAGCGGAGGTAGCCGATCATGAACTCGTCGAGGTCACCGTCGAGGACGGCCGTGATGTTCCCCGTCTCGACGTCGGTACGCAGGTCTTTCACCATCTGGTACGGCTGGACGACGTAGCTGCGGATCTGGCTCCCCCAGCCGACCTGGGCCTGCTTGCCGCCGATCGCGTCGCGCTCGGCCTGGTGCTCCTCTTCGACCTTGGCGGCGATCATCGCCTTCAGCCGGCCGAGCGCCTTCTCGCGGTTCTGGAGCTGGCTGCGCTCCTCCTGGGAGCTGGCGACGAGCCCCGTCGGCTCGTGGATCAGGCGCACCGCCGACGACGTCTTGTTGACGTGCTGGCCGCCGGCGCCCGAGGCCCGGAACACCTCCATGCGGATGTCGGCGTCGTTGACCTCGACGTCGGGCGCGTCCATCACCGGCCACACCTGCACCGCGGCGAAGCTGGTCTGGCGCCGGCCCTGGTTGTCGAACGGGCTGATGCGCACCAGGCGGTGCATGCCGCGCTCGCCGGTCATCAGCCCGTAGGCGTAGCGACCGGTCAGCGTGAACTCGGCCGACATGATTCCGGCCTCGGCGCCCTCCGACGCCCCGTTGAGCTCGAACTGGAACTTGCGCCGCTCCGCCCAGCGGGCGTACATCCGCAGCAGGATCTCGGCCCAGTCCTGGGCGTCGACCCCGCCATCCTTGGCGTTGATCTGCACGATGCAGGCGGCCTCGTCGTGCTCGCCGATGAACAGGCTGCGCAGCTCGAGCAGGTCGAGCTGGTGGGAGACGCTTGCGATGACCTCGGTGATCTCCGGTTCCTGGGACTCGTCGTCCTCCTCGCGGGCGAGCTCGTGGAGCAGCTCGACATCGGCGAGCTCGGCTGAGAGGCCGTCGAACGTCTCGACGTCATCCTTGACCGCCGCGTACTCGGCGTTGACGCGCTTGGCGTGCTCGGCGTCGTCCCACAGATCCGGCCGGGCGACCTCGACCTCGAGCTCGACCAGCCGATCACGGCCGTCGGCGACCTTCAGGTACTCCTCGGCCTCGGTGAGCCGTCGCCGAAGATCCCGCAGATCATCGGTGAAGTCACGCATCGCGCCGTGTCCTTGCGCGGCTCACGCCGCACCCTGTCGTGGCGCGGCTCACGCCCCACCGTGTCGTGGCGCGGCTCACGCCGCACCCTGTCGTGGCGCGGCTCACGCCGCACCCTGTCCTCGCGCGGCTCACGCAGCGCCGTGGCATTGCTTGAACTTCTTCCCCGAGCCGCACGGGCAGGGGGCATTGCGCGGGGTCTTGTCGAAGTCGTCCTTCACGACGGTCTTCGGCTTGACGGTCTGCTGCGCAGGTGCCGCACTCGGCGGCAGATCGCCTTCGGCGACGGCGGCCGAGCGAGCACGGTCGAAACCTGTCGAATCGGAGGTCTCGCTCGACGTCTGCTGGATGTTCTGGACCTGCGGCTCGGGCGCATCGTTCTGGACCACCTGGACGTGCATGACGTAGCGCACGAAGTCCTGGGCGATGCCCTTCATCATCCCGCCGAACATCTCGAAGCCCTCGCGCTGCCACTCGGTGAGCGGGTCCTTCTGGCCCATCGCCCGCAGGTTGATGCCCTCCTGCAGGTAGTCCATCTCCTCGAGGTGCTCGCGCCAGCGCTGGTCGATGATGCGCAACATGACCTGGCGCTCGACCTCGCGCATGACGTCGGGGCCGAGCTCGACCTCGCGCCGCTCGTAGTGCGCCGTGGCGTCGGCCATCACCAGGTCGTACATCTCGTCGGTGTCGCCGCAGGCGGTGAGCTTGGCGACGTCGAGCTCGGTCGGCCAGAAGCTGGCGAGCTCCTTGGCGAGCCCGTCGAGGTCCCACTCGTCGTCGGCGACCGAGGCGCAGTGCGTCTCGATCAACGAGTCGACGGCATCGGCGAGGTACTCCATCGCCGCCGCCTTGAGGTCTTCACCGTCGAGGATCTGGTCGCGGCGCCGGTAGATCACCTTGCGCTGCTCGTTCATCACCTCGTCGTACTTGAGGACGTTCTTGCGGATCTCGGCGTTCTTGGTCTCGACGGTGGTCTGGGCGCGCTCGATCGCCTTGGTGACCATCTTCGCCTCGATCGCCTCGTCCTCGTCGAAGCGCCCCATCGCCCAGTGCAGCGCGCCCGTGGCGAACAGGCGCATCAGCTCGTCGTCGAGGCTCAGGTAGAAGCGGCTCTCGCCGGGATCGCCCTGGCGGCCGGAGCGACCACGGAGCTGGTTGTCGATGCGGCGGCTCTCGTGGCGCTCGGATCCGATGACGTACAACCCGCCCAGCTCGCGGACTCGGTTGCCCTCCTCGAGGCACGTCTCCTTCAGCTCGGCCAGCAGCTCGTCGTAGCGGGCGAGCGCCTTGGCGCGGGTCTCCTGGAACTCCTCGGGCATCTCGGCCACCGGACGCGGCAGGGCGAAGTCGTCGGCCATCACCTCGGGCGGGAAGCCCTCCTTCAGCACTTCCTGGCGAGCCAGCCCTTCGGGGTTGCCGCCGAGCAGGATGTCGACGCCACGACCCGCCATGTTGGTGGCCACCGTGATCGAGCCCAGCCGGCCGGCCTGGGTGACGATCTCGGCCTCACGCGCGTGTTGCTTGGCGTTGAGCACCTCGTGGTGGATGCCGCGCTGGGTGAGGATCCGCGACAGCAACTCGCTCTTCTGCACGCTCACCGTGCCGACGAGCACCGGCTGGCCCTTCTCGTGACGCTCGGCGATGTCGTCGACCACGGCACCGAACTTGCCGACCTCGCCCTTGAAGATCAGGTCGGGCTGGTCGATGCGGATGACGGGCTGATCGGTGGGGATGGCCACCACGCCGAGCCCGTAGGTGTTCATCAGCTCGGCAGCCTCGGTCTGGGCCGTACCGGTCATCCCGGCGAGCTTGTCGTACATGCGGAAGTAGTTCTGGAGCGTGATCGTGGCGAGGGTCTGGTTCTCCTCTTTGATCTTCACGCCCTCCTTGGCCTCGACGGCCTGGTGGACGCCTTCGCTCCAGCGCCGGCCCTCGAGGATGCGGCCGGTGAACTCGTCGACGATCTTCACCTCGCCGCCCTGGATGATGTAGTCCTTGTCGCGCTTGTACAGCTCCTTGGCCTTCAGCGCGACCTGGAACTGGTGCACCAGGTTGGCCTGCACGTTGTCGTAGAGGTTCTCGACGCCGAGCTCCGCCTCCACCCGCTCGATGCCGGCCTCGAGCGGCACGACGACACGCTTGTCCTCCTCGACCTCGTAGTCGACGTCGCGCTTGAGCGAGCGCACGATCGAGGCGAACCGGTAGTAGAGCTTGGCCGCGTCGCCGACCCGGCCGGAGATGATGAGCGGCGTGCGCGCCTCGTCGATGAGGATCGAGTCGACCTCGTCGACGATGCAGAAGTTGTGGCCGCGCTGCACCTTGTCGTCGCGACGTCCGGCCATGTTGTCGCGCAGGTAGTCGAACCCGAACTCGTTGTTGGTGCCGTACGTGATGTCGGCGCCGTAGTTCTTGCGCTTCTCCTCCGGCCGGTCCTTGAAGCCGGGGACGATCAGCCCGACGTCGAGCCCGAGCCACTTGTGGATGCGTCCCATCCACTCGGCGTGGAAGCGGGCGAGGTAGTCGTTGACCGTGACGAGGTGCACGCCGTCGCCGGAGAGGGCGTTGAGGTAGGCCGGAAGGGTCGACACGAGCGTCTTGCCTTCGCCCGTCTTCATCTCGGCGACCCAGCCGAAGTGGAGCGCCGCCCCACCCATCAACTGGACGTCGAAGTGGCGCTGGCCGATCGCTCGGCGAGCCGCTTCGCGGGTGACGGCAAACGCCTCGATGGCGATGTCGTCGAGATCGGCGCCGTTCGCAAGTCGCTGCTTGAACTCGGGCGTCTTGGCCCGCAGGTCGTCGTCGGACAGCTTCTCGATCTGCGGCTCGAGCGCGTTGATGTCGGGGACCATGCCTTGGAGGGCCTTGAGCTTCTTGCCCTCTCCGGCGCGGAGGATGCGATCGAGGATGCCCATGCGGCAGTCCAGCCTACCGGTCCACCAGGATCGATGTCGGCGTGACGTTCCGTTCCGTGGCGCGGTCACCCGGCCCGCCCCGCTGTCTAGCGTGATCGACCCCGATGGATGATCCGCCACCGCTCCGCAATCCCGGCGCTCCGGGCGGATCCACTCGTGTACCGGCTGACGTGTCACCCGGCGAATTCGCCGGCGAGACAGCTGCTGGAGCTGGTCGCGACCCCGGCGATCGGCCGGTGTCGAGTACGCCGGACGGAGACGAGCCGTGGCGGGACCTGGCAACGCGACCCAACCCGGGACCCGCCGCCGACGTGTCACCACCGGTGATGACCGCGTCGATGCCCAAGGACCTCGGCGTCGGGTACGACGACGCGCGGCGTGAAGTCCGAACCGGCGCGGCGAACACGGATTTCGACGACTTGTTCCGCGCCCACTACGACCGACTCGTACGCAGCCTGACCGTCGCCAGCGGCGATCGGGAGCAGGCGGCCGATGCGGTGCAGGAGGCCTTCGTGAAGGCGCACGTGCGGTGGCGGCGGATCAGGCGCTACGACGACCCGATCGGGTGGGTCCGGCGGGTGGCGATCAACCAGCTGCGCGACGACCACCGCCGTACCGGTCGCAAGTGGGGAGCACTCGCCCGCCTCGCCGCCCGCACGCCGATCTCCGAACAGCCCGCCGACCCGGACGAGCTGGGGCGCCTCCTCGCCCGCCTGCCGCGACAGCAACGCATTGCGACCGCGCTGTACTACGTCGACGGCCTGTCGGTCGCCGAGATCGCCACGACGCTCGATCTCGCCGAGGGCACGGTGAAGTCGCACCTGCACGACGCCCGCGCCCGGCTGCGCACCGTGTTGGACGACGAACGCGGATCGGATCAGGGACGATGAACGAGTTCGACGACCGCCAGCTCGAAGATGCGCTCCGGCGGCGAGCCGGCGCGGCGACCGATGGATACGGCATCGAGGCGGCCCGGTCGGCGGTGGTCGCCCGGGCGGGGCGGGTGCGTCGCAGACGCGCCGCAGCCGCCGGTGGGCTCACGATGGCCGGGCTGATCGCGGCCGCGGCGCTCGTGATCGGCCCGGGTACCGACTCGGTCGTCACGACGCCGTCCGACACGTCCGACGGATCAGCCCCGGCTCCTGTCGACACCCCCGCCGATGTGACGTCGATCTCGACCGAGCCCGAGCGGACCGCCCCGGCTCAGGACGTGATCGACACGACTCCGCCCGCCGACACCTCGCCGAGGCCGGCGACCACGGTGCCGGCCGTCGTGCCGCCCGCCGCGTCGTCGACCAGCGCCCCGTCGACGAGCGCACCAGCGGTGCTCGCCACAACGACCGTCGCCCCGCCGCCGACCACGACACAGCCGCCGCCGCCGACCACCACTCCCGCGCCCGAACCGTCGATCGACACGTACTCGTCGGCCGGCGGCTCGATCACGGTGCGGTGGGACGGCGCCGCGTTGGACCTCCAGTCCGTCACCCCGGCGGCCGGGTTCGAAGCCGAGGTCGAGGACGACCGCGCCGATCGGGTGCGGGTGCGATTCCGGGGCGACAGTGACGATGTTCGCATCGAGCTCCGGGTCGAGAACGGAGAAATCGTCCGGGTCGAATGACCCCGACCCAACCTCCGAACGCGCCGCGTCGTGTCTTCTCCGGACCACCTCGATCACGACGATCGGAACCCGGAGGAACCACATGGCCACGCCACATCCCGACTCCCCCCGCACCTGGCTCCCCCGCAACACCGCGATCGTCGCCGCCGCGGCGATCGGATTCGCGCTCGGGCTGGGCGGCTTCGCCGCTGCTCAATTCGACTCGGCGCCGCCGGCGTCGTCGGTGCCGAACACGGTCGGATCGAGCTCGTCGGTGTCCGTTGCCTCGACGTCGGGCAGTGTCGCCTCGACCGCGGCTAGCACGTCGTCGGTCGCCGACACCAGCTCGTCGAGCACAGCACCCAGCAACACCGCGCCCAGCACGTCCAACTCCGCGCCCGACAACACCGCGCCGAGCACCTCCAACTCCGTACCCGACAACAGCGCCCCGAGCACCTCCAACTCCGTACCCGACAACACCGCGCCGAGCACCTCCAACTCCGTACCCGACAACAGCGCCCCCAGCACATCGAGCTCGGTGCCCGGCACCAGCGCACCGACGACCTCGATCGACGACGACGATGACGACGAGGAGCGCGACGGGTGCGAGAACGACGACAACAGCGGCCACGGCCGCTGCGGCGACGACGAGCCGGCTGCCGATGACGACGGCGACGACGACAACAGCGGCCACGGCAGTGGGGAGACGACGACGATCACGGTGGAAGCAGCGGTGGGCAGCGGCGACGACGACGACTGATCGCCGACTGGTCAGCGGGTGATCCCTCCGACCGCCCCGGCACGCCGACCGCGATTCACGCCGAGCGTCGGCGCGTCGGGGCGGTGAGGCTCGGTTCGTCGCCGGACCGCACCCATGGACCGACGAGGACCCGGCCGGGTGTCGCCAGGCCGCTCGGGGTCGAGGCGACCGCGGCTCGGACGACGGCGCGGGCACCGACGTCGAGCAGTGCCTCGGCCGCGGCACGCAACGTGGATCCGGTGGTGACGACGTCGTCGACCACCAGAACCCGTCGGTCGCGGACGTCGGGCCTGGCCACGAACGTCGGACCGGTGAGGCGACGGTCGCGCCCGAGGCCGGTCTGTGGTCCGGTGCCGGTCGCCCGCTCGAGCAGGCGGCGCGACGGAAGCCCCAGTTGACGAGCGACCTGGCGAGCGACCAGTTCGGCTTGATCGAAGCCGCGCCGCCGGCGTCGGGCGGAGCTCGTGGGCGCCCATGTCACGACCTCGATGTCGCGTCCGGGCCGCAGCCCTTCGGCCACCACCCGGTTGACGAGCAGGCCGGCGAGGTGGCCGGCGAGCTGTCGCCGATTGCGGTACTTGAACCCGAGGATGACGTCGCGCACGCGTCCGGTGAAGGGCAGCGCGGCGATGACCCCACCCTCGGCCCAGCCGAGCACGGCACGCGGCGACGGTCCGGCAAGAGCGAAGCGACAGGTGCGGCACAACGCCACACCAGGTCGGTCACAACCGGCACAACGGGATTGGAGCAGCATGCCCCAAGTTGTACTCAGGGGGTGTGACAACGCTCCTGAGCTGGGATGTCGCGCCGCTCGTGTCGAGATTCTCCGCGTCCGACGCGGAGGATCTCGACACGCGGCGGGTGCGACTCAGTAGCGGTAGTGGTCGGGCTTGAAGGGGCCGCTCGGGTCGAGGCTCAGGTAGTCGGCCTGCTCGTCGGTGAGCTGGGTGAGCTTGACGCCGAGAGCGTCGAGGTGGAAGCGGGCGACCTTCTCGTCGAGGTGCTTGGGCAGCACGTGGACGCCCAGGGCGTACTTGTCGAGGTGGTTGAACAGCTCGATCTGGGCGATCACCTGGTTCGAGAACGAGCAGCTCATCACGAAGCTCGGGTGGCCGGTGGCGCACCCGAGGTTCACGAGGCGGCCCTCGGCGAGGATGATCACGGCGTGGCTGGGGCGGTCGCCGTCGGCGGGGAACGTCCACAGGTCGGTACCGGTCTTGAGCTCGTCGTGGGTCGCGCCACTGCGGGCGAGACCGGCCATGTCGATCTCGTTGTCGAAGTGGCCGATGTTGCAGACGATCGCGTTGTGCTTCATCCGGTGCATGTGCTCGACGGTGATGATGTCGGCATTGCCGGTGGCGGTCACGAACAGGTCGGCGGTCTCCACGACGTCCTCGATCGGTAGCACCTGGAGGCCCTCCATCGCCGCCTGCAGGGCGTTGATCGGATCGATCTCGGTGACGATCACACGGGCGCCCTGCCCGCGCAGTGACTGCACGCAGCCCTTGCCGACGTCGCCATAGCCGCAGACGACAGCCGTCTTGCCGCCGAGCATCACGTCGGTCGCCCGGCAGATCGCGTCGACCAGCGAGTGACGGCAGCCGTAGAGGTTGTCGAACTTCGACTTGGTGACCGAGTCGTTGACGTTGATCGCCGGGAACAGCAGCTCGCCCTTCTCGGCCATCTTGTAGAGACGCTTCACGCCCGTCGTGGTCTCCTCGGTGACGCCCTTGATGGCGGCCGCCATGCGGGTCCACTTCGACGGATCGCTCTTCAGCGAGCGCTGCAGCAGGCCGAGCACGATCGCCAGCTCCGGGTTCGACGCCTCGGTCGGGTCGGGCACCTCGCCCGCCTTCTCGTACTCGACGCCCTTGTGCACGAGCAGCGTCGCGTCACCACCGTCGTCGAGGATCATGTTCGGGCCGTCATACGCCGTGCCGTCAGCTCCCGCGGGCCACGACATCATCTGCTCGGTGCACCACCAGTACTCCTCGAGCGTCTCGCCCTTCCAGGCGAACACGGGCACGCCCTGCGGATCGTCGATGGTCCCTTCCGGGCCGACGACGACCGCGGCCGCGGCGTGGTCCTGGGTCGAGAAGATGTTGCAGCTCGCCCAGCGCACCTCGGCGCCGAGCTCGTTGAGCGTCTCGATCAGGACCGCGGTCTGGATCGTCATGTGCAGCGAACCCGAGATGCGGGCCCCGGCGAGCGGCTTGGTCGGCCCGTACTCCTTGCGGATCGCCATCAGGCCGGGCATCTCGTGTTCGGCGAGATGCATCTCCTTGCGCCCGAACGGGGCGAGGGAAAGGTCGGCAACGCGGAAGTCGCGGCGCGCGTCGAGTGTGGACGTCATGACAGGGGTCTCCTCCATCGAAAATTTGGCAGGATCGAAATTGGTGAGGAGCGAGCCGGGGCCTGCTGGCACCGATCGGGTCAGCCCGCGTCTGGTCCCAGCATTGTAGCGGCGCGGTCGGTTTCGGTGGCCGGTCCTCGTTCCCGACGCGGGAACTGCGACTAATCGGCGAGCACGACGGCGGAGACGTCGACCAGGTAGTGGACGAAGCCGTTGTAGTTGTACACGCGGACCCGGTGCGGGTCGGCGGCGTCGCCGCCGTACTTGAGCAGCGCCATGTTCGGCACGCTCTCGTTCTCGACGAGGTTGAGGTTCGAGGCCTCCGGCGGTGGCCCGCTGGCGCCCGCCGGCGTCGGGAACGCGGTCATGAACGTGTCGACCGGTGTGAACCAGTCAGCCGGGCGTTCGAGGGCGGTGGCCGTGAAGTTGCCGATCAGCGCGGACTGGTTGCCGACCCACTCGCCGCCGATGCGCACGTCGGCCACGAAGTCGTGGAAGCTCCAGTCCTCGGCCTTGCCGGGTGCGAGCGACGCCGAGCCGAACGCCGGCTGGCGGGTGTCGAGCACGCGGAACGGCGTCGTGAGCGGCACGACGCGACCGGCCGCGGTGGCCTCGGGCATGCCGTTGACGAGGTAGCCCACGATGTCGACGACCAGATCGACCGACCCGCTCTCGTTGAACAGCCGGATCGCACCGTCGGCACCGACCGGCACGAGTACCAGGTTCGGCTTGATCTGCCCGGCCCGCAAGTTGAGGTTGCTGGTGCTCGGCCACTGGCCGCCGACCGGTGTCTCGGGCACGACCGACACGAACGTCGGCTGGCTGCCGGAGCGGTTGTTGACGCCGGTGACATTGACGAGCGCGCCGACGACCGACGGCGAGTTCGGCACGATGTCGGCGACTGCCGGGTTGAGCGAGTCGGCGCCGCGGATCGGCACCGTGACGACCTCCAGGGCGGTGACGGGATCGGGCCCGAACACCGGGTTGCGAGAGTCGTAGATGCGACCCGGCCCGACGGGGATCAGGCGTGCACCGCGGGTCGCGTAGCCACTCGTCGAGAACCAGCCGAAGACGTCGATCAACACGTGGGACGTCCCGATGTCGCCCTCGGAGATCAGGCGGATCACGATCTTGCCGTCGGTGCCGGGGCGGACGATCGCCATGTTGGGCACGTTCTGGCCGGCCTGGAAGTTGACGAGCGACGAGTCGCCCTCGTTGGCGCCCTTGCCGAACACCCGGAGGTACCCCTGCTGGGTTGGGCTGACGACGGTGACGTTGACGGCGACCGCCAACACGTCGGCGCCCTGCGCCGCCGGCGGGAGGCCACCCTGACCGAGCAGTTGAACCTCGAACGCCTGGCCGACACCGGGCACGAGGGCCTTGGCGCCGGGCGGCGTCGGATCGTTGATGCCGCTGCGGGTGTCGAGGACGCGCTGCGGCGCGAGGGCGTGGTACTCGCCGCCCGCCCCGAGAGCAGCGGCCGCCATGGCGCGCCCCGGATCAGGTGAACTGACGACGATCGAGGTCACCGCCGAGCCCACGACCAGCCCCAACGCACTGACCACGCGCACCCAGCGCCGCTTGATCGTCATCACGGGCGGCAACTGTAACGGATCCGTCATCTGGATCAATAGCGGGCCGGCGATTTCTCACCACGGGCCGCGGTCGAGCGACATCGCTGTGCGACGAACACACCGCCAGCCGGTCAACGGTGTGAGGAAGTCGCGGATCAGGAGCTGAACGTCGGCTGGATCGCGTCGCGCTCGATGACGCCCATCAGCCGCCCGTGCTCGTCGTCGTCGACCGTCACCGACTCGTCGATCAGCATCACGGGGATGTCGTCGCGGACGTCGTAGCGCCGCTTGAGGCGCGGGTTGTAGAGGAGGTCCTCGGACTCGACGTAGTACAGCGGGCCCTTGTCCTCGGGACACGCGAGGATCTCGAGCAGACGCGGGCTCAATGACATCGACGACTCCTCAGCTGCGGGTGATGAGCGACAGCAACTCTGCCACATGGGCGTCGCAATCGTCGCGTGTCGCCGCCTCGAGGTTGAGGCGCAACAGGGGCTCGGTGTTCGAAGGGCGCAGGTTGAACCACCACGAACCGCAGTCGACGGTGAGTCCGTCGAGCAGGTCCTGCGAGTACTTCGAGAACTCCTCGCTGACGTCGTCGATGACCGCCCCCACGTCGTCGACGTGGGTGTTGATCTCGCCGCTCGCGGCGTAGCGCTCGAACGGCTTGCGCAACACCGAGAGATCGACGCTGGATCGCGACAGCTCGTTGATGACGAGCAGCGACGCGATGAGCCCGCTGTCGGCCCGGTAGTTGCGGGCGAAGTAGTAGTGCGCCGAGTGCTCGCCGCCGAAGATCGCGCCGGTGTCGAGCATCACCTGCTTGATGTACGAATGCCCCACCTTGGTGCGCACCGGAATGCCACCGTGCTCGCGAATCGTCTCGGGCACGGCCCGCGAGCAGATCAGGTTGTACAACACGGTCGCCCCGGGGTCGGCGCGGAGCACGGCCGCGGCGAGCACGGCGGTCGTCGTCGAACCACTCATCCCGTGGCCGGCCTCGTCGACGACGAAGACGCGGTCGGCATCGCCGTCGAACGCCAGCCCGATGTCGAATCCGCCGGACATGACGCGAGCCCGAAGGTCACGCTGGTTCGCGGGCTGCAACGGATCGGCTGGATGGTTCGGGAACGTGCCGTCGAGCTCGGGGAACATGACCTCGAGCTCGAGCGCGTCGAGGCGCTCGAACGCGGCCGGCACCACGAGGCCACCCATACCGTTGGCGACGTCGGCGACGACGCGCAGCGACCGGAACGTCGTGGGGTCGACGAACGTCATCACGTGATCGATGAACTGTTCGAGCAGGTTGCGCTCGCTCCGCTTGCCGAGGACGACCGCCGGGACCGTTCGGCCGCCGGCGAGCACACGGTCGGCCAACGAGCGGATCTCGGCGAGGCCGGAGTCGATGCCGATCGGACGGGCGCCGGCGTGGCACAGCTTGATGCCGTTGTACTGCGCCGGGTTGTGTGAGGCGGTGAACATCGCCGCTGGTGAGTCGAGCGACCCGGCCGCGAAGTAGACGAGATCGGTCGACGCCAGCCCGATGTCGATGACGTCGAGACCCTGCTCCATCACCCCGGCGGCGAAGGCGTCGACCAACTCCGGACCGCTCGGACGCATGTCGCGCCCGATCAGCACACGGTCGATTGCGTCGGCTGCGACGAACTGGGCGAACCCGACACCAAGCGCGTGCGCGACCCTCGCATCGAGTTGGTCGGGCACCGTACCTCTGATGTCATACGCCTTGACGATCTGATCCAGTACTGACATGACGCCCGTCGACGCTATCGGCTGGGATCGTCGGGAGGTTCCGGTTCGTCCTCGGACCAGCTCCGTGGACCGAACTCGGACGTCGGCTCGGTGGGGTCGGCGGACGCAGGTGAATCGGCGACGTCGGGTGCTTCGGGCGCGGTGGACGTCGGTATCAATCGGGGTCGGATCCAACGGTCCTCGTCGGCAATGCCATGGGGCTCGAACCGTTGCGGGTCCCACGGGTCATGGTCGACGTCAAGGGACGGCGGCGGCATCGACGGATCGGGACGGGCCGCCGCACCGAAGACCGGGACGTCGGAAGCGTGACGGACGTCGCCACGTGCCCGCCAGACGATGCACAACGCGATTCCCAGGACCGTGAGCAGCGTGAACATCCAGTCGGCACCGCTGCGGCCGTACGTCATCTCGACGTCATTGGCGGTCGGGACGACCACCATCATGTTCGGACCGATGCGATACGGGCCGAGCGCGCCCGACACCTCCCAGTTCGGGAAGTAGCTGACCTTCACCACGACGGGCACACCGACCTGGTCGACGGAGAACGACAGTGACTGCTGCTCGATCTGCACGTCGGACACCTCGACCGGCGGGAGCGCCACCGCTTCGATCGGCTCGACCGGCTCGACGATGTCGACCTTGCGGCCGGGGCCGCCCGGCTCACCCTCGCGGCGCTCGAGATCGACCTGAACCGAGATCCGTTGCCAGGCCGGCGGGCCGTCGTCGGCGGGCATCGCGGCCCACTCCTCGGGGTGCTGGAACCAGCTCGTGCCGAGCTCGAGGTTGCGCTCGCGGGCGTCGCCCGGTCGCCCTCTGACGACGACGGGCTGGACGGTCAACGGCTCGACGACGGGCGATTCGGTGACCTCGTAGATGTCCCAGGGACCCGACGAGGCGACGAGAACAAGCTCGGGTTGGGCGGCCGCCTGCGCCTTCGCTTCGGGTGTGCGGACCATCGCGTAGCGCACGCCGAGCGCCCGCATCTCGCGCACGCCGACCGCGGCGTTGGTGTTCTCGTACCGCAACTCGCGCACCGGGTTCGACGACTGCTTCGAGATCGCGGCGACGGTCAAGAAGTGGTACGGCGTCGTGCCGGACGCCTCGAAGAACAACCCTTCCATCGAACCGATGCAGCCATCGGTCCAGTGCGGCAACAGCATCAGGGCCATCGTCGTCCCGTACTTGCCGTTGTCTTCGTTGTTCTCCCACATCGCTCGCCCGCAGCCGTGGGCCGGATCCTGGCCGAGGCCCTCCATCGTTCGCACCACGGCCTCGTACTCGGTGTAGTACTCCTTGCGCCCCTCGTACCCGGCGAAGTTGTACCGGGCCCAGCCGTCGCCGAGCGCGTCGGCGTTGGTCTCGGTGCCACGGAACGGGCCCCACGCGTACACGGCCTTGTCGCCGTGAGGGATCCGCGTGCCGTCGTTCGGAAGCACCTGGAACATCCAACCGAGGGTCACCAGCACGACGAACGCGGTGACCCCGGCGAACACTGTCGACGGTCCCGTCGCGGCCGGCAGCGACGCTCGGCGGTCGGTGATCAGGTTCCACACGACGGTCAGCAGCTCGACCGCGCCCACCATCATCAGCAGGTAGCGGACGAGATAGACGAACGGCAGCAAGCGCGGGTTCCAGAGCAGGCCGATCACCGGCAGGCTGTCCTGGGTGAGATAGACGCCGGCGACGAACACGAGGCCGATCACGCCCAGCGCCGAGCCCGTCAGGTGGCGCCGCATCACGGCGGCGACGAACCCGATCACGGCGAGTGTGGTGATCAGGATGTCGAGTGGCGCCGTGAGCGGGAAGAACATGTCCCAGAACGAGTCGCCGGCACCCTGCGGGCGGGCGCCGTACTTCATGTCGGTCATGAACGCATGGTCGAGCAGGAACGGACCGACCCACCAACTCAGCAACAGCACCGTCGTGATCCCGACCGTGACCGAGTACACGAGCCGGGTGCGGTCGAGCCACAACAGGCAGATGATGACCGCCGAGAAGGCGACGAAGATCAGCACGATGCCGTGCGAGCAGCACGCCGCGGCGAGCACGACCGCCGTCCAGACGCGGTACTTGCCGGTGCGCAGACCCGCC
This sequence comes from Ilumatobacteraceae bacterium, assembly GCA_963776935.1. GTDB lineage: Bacteria > Actinomycetota > Acidimicrobiia > Acidimicrobiales > Ilumatobacteraceae > JALOLG01. The sequence goes on from CAVZOP010000015.1 coordinate 295,987, forward strand.
GACAGCAGACCCAGTCCGAGGATCCCGAGCGACAGCGCGATCGAGAACGAGAACTCACCCGCCATCGTCGACTTCACGTTGCCGCCGTAGATGCTGTAGCTCTCGTCGAGCGCGAACGCGAGACCGGCGAAGGCGAACAGCTCCGGCATCGGGTAGCGGAACCGGCCCAGCCGACCGAACGCCCAGCAGGCCGCGGGGAGCGTGATCAATCCGGACACCGCGACGAGCTTCAGGGCGACGCCGTACGGGAGCACGACGTCGGCGGCAACCACGAGCAATGCCGGCACGACCATGTAGAAGCGGTACGTGGGCATGCCCCCGTACCAGTCCATGCTCCAGCCGTTCAGGCGCCATGCCGGAAGCAGGTGGTCGCGGAGGAAGGCCGGGCCCCACACGTGCGCACCGAAGTCACCACCGGTCGGCGTGGTGTCGTCGAACACCAGGTCGCGCGACGGCGAGAACGGGTTGAAGTGGACGACGTTCATCATGATCGCGGTGGTGACCGCGAGCGTGAAGACGGTGAACACGACCTGCACGATCCGTTGCGTCGGCCAGTCGGAGGTTGCCCATTCGGTCGGCCGGCGGAAGATGCGTCTGACGACTCGACCGACACGATCAGGTCGATCGTCACGATCAGGCCGATCATCGGGATCCGGGTGGCCGACCGAATCAGCTCGGCCGGGCTCGATGCCCACCTCGCTCGGAGGCGAACCGATCGACGGCGCCAGGTCGACCGGTGGCGCCAGGTCGACCGGTGGCGCCAGGTCGACGTCCGCAGCGACGTCGCCGTCGAGCTCGCGCGGCTCACGTTCGGGCGCCAGATCGCCTTCGAACTCGCGATCGAACCAGTCGGTGAAGCCGTCGGCACCACTGGTCGCATCGTCGCCGTCGGGCTGCGTCGCCGGTTCGGCCGCGGCGTCGAGCGTGGCGTCGGGTTCGGGTTCGGGTGCCGACGGATCACGCGTCGCGGCATCGGTGCGATCACTCATGGCGCATCAATCATGTCAGGGATATCGCGAACACCACCGTCACCGCGTCAACGTCGCTCAGTCGTCATCGGCCCAGTCGTTGAGCACGGTCATCGGCTGCCGATCACGGTGAGCAATCCGGTCGCGTTGAACGCGGCATGGGTGACGATCGACATCCCGAGCCGGCCGGTCGTGATCGCGCACATCCCGAAGACGAGCCCGGCGACGAAGAGGCCGGGATACTCGACCGGGCGGAAGTGGATGATCGCGAACCACGAGGCACCGGCCAGCAACGCCGGCACCTCGCTGATGCGCCGTGCGAACGACCCCTGCAGCAGCCCTCGGTACACGAGCTCCTCGATGATCGGCGCGCCGCACACGACGACCAGCACCAGCACCACGATCGTCGCACCGTCGGCGCGATCGACGAGGTCGCGTGCCGTCTCCTCGAGGCGGTCGTCGCTGAACGTGTCGGGCCACCATGCCCGCAGCGGCAGATACACCAGCGGAACGAGGACGAGTTGGGTCAGCAGGCCGATCGGTACCCCGATGGCGTCGATCGGCTGGAACTCGAGCCCGTAGTCGGCCACGAAGTTCCGGCTCCCGGCCCGATCCGACGCCCACCACAACCCGGCGAGATACGCACACCACGTGGCGACGACGGCGATCGCAAGCGTCGCGATCGGCAGGGTCGCGTCATCAGGTCGGTCGCCCGCCGTCGACGCGACGAGTTGGAAGAGCACCTGTCCGGCGACCCACGTGACACCCCATACGACGACGGCGGTGCGGACGTCGATCCCGCCTGGCCCGGCGCGTACGGCGGTGCGGGGTTCGTGGGCGGGCACCGTTGCGACACTACCGGCACCGACTCGCACGACGACCGTGAAACGCCGACTCGATCGAACGTCTCACACGGCGATCAGTTCGGAGGCCTCTCCGAGCGACCGTGAAACCGCCGACTCGATCGAACGTCTCACACGGCGATCAGTTCGGAGGCCTCCCCGAGCGACCGGCGACGGTCGCGCAAGACCCATCCCTGCGGGACGGTGAGCCGCGCGGCGTGGCGTCCACACAGGTCATAGGCGTGCGGATCGCGGTCGTGGGTGAGGTCGTCGAGCCACACCTGGGCCTGACCGTACTGATAGGTCAATGTGACCGCCGCCCGCTCGGAGCAGCCTGTCCGTGAACAGTGCCTCGACACAGGGGCAACGGTAGGACGCGGCGCGGCCCGGATCGCGGATCCGGACAGTGGGCACATCGAACCGTGATCAGTGTCCAGCGGCCCTAGCATGTGTTCGCATGGACAAGCTGCCGCCACCGCCACCGCCACCGCCGCCTGGCCGCGGCCGGGCGGACGGACCGCAGCCTCCGCGCGACAACCGGGCGGGTGGCGGCGATGGGACCCGTCGGCCAGGTCGTCCGAGTACGTGGCCGCGCTGGCTGCTCTGGGTCATCGCAGGCGTGCTGCTCGCCACGATCTTCGTGCCGAGCCTGCTCCCCGACGACAGCGGCAACGAGCTGACCTACACCGAGTTCCGCGACAAGGTCGTCGCCGGCGAGGTGCAGTCGGTCGAGGTCAACCGCACGAGCGGGAAGATCTCGGGCGAGCTCAGCGACGGCACGAAGTTCTTCACCAACGGTGGCACCGATCGTGGCCTGTCCGAGGCCGACGAGGCCCTGCTCGAGGAGCAGGGCGTCACGGTCGAGTTCAAGTCACCGAGCTCCAATTGGCTGCTCAACGTCCTCGGCCTGATGTTGCCGGTGATCTTGATCATCGGGTTCTTCGTGTGGATGCAGCGACGCGCCGCCGGCCAGATGGGCAACGTGATGTCGATCGGCCGCAGCCGCGCCAAGGCCTACAACACCGACAAGCCGTCGACGACGTTCTCCGACATCGCCGGCTACGCCGGCGTCAAGCAGGAGATCACCGAGGTCGTCGACTTCCTGCGGATGCCAGAGCGGTTCCGCGAGATCGGCGCCCGCGTCCCCAAGGGCATCCTGCTCGTCGGCCCTCCCGGAACCGGCAAGACGCTGTTCGCCCGCGCCGTCGCCGGCGAGGCCGGTGTCGGGTTCCTGTCGGTCACCGGTTCGGACTTCATGGAGATGTTCGTCGGCGTCGGCGCCAGCCGCGTCCGTGACCTCTTCCAGCAGGCGCGCCGGATGGGTCGGGCGATCATCTTCGTCGACGAGATCGACTCGATCGGCCGCAAGCGTGGCGCGGGTCTGGGCGGTGGTCACGACGAGCGTGAGCAGACGCTCAACCAGTTGCTGTCCGAGATGGACGGCTTCGAGACGTCCGAGGGCATCGTGATCATGGCCGCCACCAACCGGCCCGACATCCTCGACCCGGCGTTGCTGCGGCCCGGCCGTTTCGACCGCCAGATCGTGGTGCCGCTGCCCGAGTACGAGGAGCGCCTGGCGATCCTCGAGGTGCACAGCCGCGACAAGCGGATGGGCAAGGACGTCGACCTGTCGATCATGGCACGCGCCACGCCCGGCATGTCGGGCGCCGACCTGGCCAACCTCGTCAACGAGGCCGCCTTGATCGCCGTGCGCCGCAACTCGAAGCAGATCGAGCGGATCGACTTCGAGAACGCGCGCGACCGCGTCGTGCTCGGCGCCCAGCGCGAGTCGATGCTGCTGAACGCCGAGGAGAAGCGGGCGACCGCCTACCACGAGGGTGGGCACGCGTTGCTCGCCACCGTGCTCCCCCACGGCGATCCGTTGCACAAGGTGACGATCCTGCCCCGCGGCATGGCGCTGGGTGTCACGTGGAGCCTCCCGCAGGAGCGCCACACCTATTCGAAGGAGTACTTCGAGGACACCATCTGCAAGGCGATGGGTGGACGGGTCGCCGAAATGCTCGTGTTCGGCAACCTCAACAGTGGCGCCGCCAACGACCTCGAGCAGTCGACCGGCATCGCCCGGCGGATGGTGCGCGAGTGGGGCATGAGCGAGCGCGTCGGCCCGATGGCGTGGTCGAGCCAGCAACAGGTGTTCCTCGGCGACGACCTGCTCTCGAGTGGCCGCGAGTACAGCGACGACACCGCCAAGCTGCTCGACGAGGAGATCGCCCGGATCCTCACCGAGCAGGAGTCGCGGGCACGCGAGCTGATCTCGAAGCATCGCCGCGGTCTCGAGCTGATCGCCGAGGCGCTGCTCGAACACGAGACCATCGACGGCCCGACGGTCGCCGGCTTGATCCAGCAGGGCATGACCGAGTCGGGCGAGTTCGACACGGTCAAGATGAACGTCGCCGGCACGCCGGAGTAAGAAACTCTTACACCGCCCGCGCGTCGGCGACCGCGGCCCACAGGTCGGTGGCGGTGACCGGACCGAGGAACCCGGTTCGGACCACGCCGTCGGCGCCTGCGACCACCAAGGCCGGCACTGCCTCCACCGCGTATCGGGCGTGGAGGTCGGGGCGTTCCTGGTAGGCCACCTCGACGACGGCGACGTCGCCCGCCGCCAACACGGAGGCCTTGCTCACGACGTCGGCACACGACCCGCACGTCGCCGACGTGAAGACTACGACGAGCCACGGTGCATCCGGCCGGTCGAAGTCGTGGCGATCGAGCTGAACGGGCAATTCGAACCCACCCTGCGTCGGCGCGTCGCTCGCGCGGCGTCGTCGCACGATCGAGGCGATGACAGCGGCGACGGCGACGATCGCGACGGCGACGGCGAGACGGACCATTCGATCGGTGTTCTACCAGCGATCGCGATCTATACGACAGGCAAGGCCCAGCTGCCGGACCTGCCGAGGCCTTCGCCGGCCGGCAAGCGAACGCTCGACCATGATCCTCGTCGTCGAGCGCACGACGAGTTGATGGTCGAGGGCGGCCGGATCGGTGAAGTCGATCGTGATCAGCCCGGCCGGCGGCAGCGGAACCGCCTCCAGGCCCGGGATCGCCACGGGGCCGCTGGCGCCGACGGCCTCGATCGTCACCGTGCCCGCCGCGTTGTCGACGTTGTAGACGACGAGCGCCTCCTCGGTCGGCGCGCTCGGGCCGATCGCCATCGCCCACGAGGTGGCCACGAAGGCATCGTCGGCGCGCTGAACGGCGCCCAGCACGACCGACGTCGACGGTCGCCCGTCGACGATCTTCGTGAGCGCCCGCTCGACCACGATCGACGGCTCCGCCAACGTCGCGAACACCGTCGCGTGACGGCCTTCGGCGAGCCCCGTCACCTCGCCGGGATCGAACGTCACGACCTGGCGGGCGGGCACCACGATCGGCTCGAGCAGGTCGGCGTTCTGGGCGGCCGGGAACACGACGTCGACCGAGACGTCGTCGTCAGTCGGGTTGAACAAGCTGTAGCGCTCGTCGATGCCGCTGCCCTTCTCGCCGGCGGCGAACCACCACTGTTCGCGCAGCGCTGGCGCGGCGAGCGACATCGTGAACCCCAGCCGGCCCCCCGCCGTGAAGTGCTGGAGGCGCCCCACGACCAGCTGGCCGCGTGTCGACTCGACCTTCACCGACAGCACCTCTTCGCCCTGGGCGCCGGCGCCCGACACGCCGAGGTCGATGATCTTCACGCTGTGACCTTCGATCGGAAAGCCCTGGTACCTCGCCGGCGTGCGCGACCCGTCGACGGTGGCGAAGCCGACATCGACGGTCACGTAGTCGTCGTACGGGTTCGTGAGCACGATCAGGTTCCGGCTCTCGCCGACCGTGAAGCCGTCGGCCAGATACCAGTTGGCGGACGTCGAGTTGGCACATGGCGACACCGCACTGCCCGCCGGGTGGAAGGCGCGCTGCTCGACGATCGCCCCGCCGCCGTCGACCTCGACCACCGCGCTCACGATCTCGCCGCTCAGCAGGGCGTCGATGTCGAGCACCGTCCGGTCGTGCGGGGGCGTGGTGATGGTCTGCGTCACCGTGGCCGCCTCGTCGTTCAGCAGTGTGACGTTTGAGCTGATCTCCGTGCTCCCGGCGTTGGCGACGACGAGCTCGCCACCGACGCCGTCCTCGCCCGTCGCCGGCACTCCAGGACAGAACCACGTCTGGGTGAGCCCTCCGGCCGGCGGCGCGAACGGCATCCATTCGGCGCGAACCGTCGCGAACACCGGGACGACCGTGGCGGGGTTGTCGCGCGCCGTGACCACGATCGCGGCGAAGGCGGCGACGGTGAGGAGCAGGGCGGGGACGCGACGTTTCACGTTGGCCCCGTCAGCTCGTCGAGAGAGCGGCCGAGCTCGGCGTCGTCGGCCGTGTCGATCGGCACGGCCGGACGGGTCTCGATCTCGTCGTCGTCGTCGTGTTCCGGTTCGCTCGTGGGTTCCCAGGCGAGGCCCGCACCGAGCACCTCGCCGGCGATCCGCGACGACGCCATCGGCGGCGGCATCTCGTCGAGATCGATGAGCGTCTCGTCGGTGAGCAGTTCGCCACGTCGCCGCCCGAACGGTGAACGGGCGCGGCTGGCCGCGGCGAACACCGCCAACCACAGCACGGCCTGTACCCCCAACCACAGCGCCCTCGACGTCGGCTCCTGGTAGTCGAGCGTCGCGGTTGCCGGTTGGGCGATGTCGAACGCCGTCGTCACTCCGAATCCGGGACGCGGCTCGATGTCGCTGTCACCGGCGTGCAGCCGGAGGCGATCGTCGAAGGGAGCCGCGACGTGGACCACCCCGGTGCCGACCTCGGCGCGCGCGCCGTCGTTCGGATCGCTGCCGACGAACAGCGGCGACCGCTCGCCGAGGTCGGCGCGTACCAGCACGTCGTCGCCGGCGAGCCGGCTGGCGTCGGCGGTCGCTCCCGTCAGCTGGGCGGTCGTCGGGATCCACGGGCCGACCGTGAACACCCGGATGGTCGGAGGACCGTACGTGGCGCTGATGTCGAGTTGCTCGCTGAGCGACTCGACCAGACCGGTCGGGAGGACCACCGGGTCGTCGACGGTCGACTGCGCGCCGTCGATCTGGGGCAACACGATGTAGCGGATCCCGGTCGGCGCGAACAGCGCCCCGGCACGCAGCGTCGAGCCGTCGGCGATGCGATCGAGCGCATCGACCACGACCTCGTCGGCGTCGGTCACGGGCGCCGCCCACCGGTCGGTGAAGTCCAGCGGACCGTCGTCGAGCACCGCGAACGCAATCCCGTCGCGGTACTCGCGGCCCGGAGCCGGCAGCACCCTCGGATCGCCGAGGTACAGCACCCGGTAGTCGCCCTCGGGAGGATCGAGCGGGAGCTGGGCATCGAGCAGCGCTGGGAGCGGCGTGCGCGGGGCGTCCCACGCACCGTCGCTGATCGACGTGATGGCGGGCACGATCCCGACCACGATCGCCAGGTTGCCGAGCACGGCAACGGGCTGGCGCCACCCGAAGCCGCGACCGCGGACGTCGGCGCCGATCGCGCCGGTCACCGATGCGCATGCGAGCGCCAGGCCGAGCACGACCGGCGCCAGCATCATCCCCTGCTCGGGGGCATCGAACGGCAGCGCTCCACGATCGGCGAACACCGCCAACGCACCGAACACGAGCACCGAGCGCGGCAGCGCGCACCGCCCAGGTCAGACGCCAGGCCCGGCTGACGGCGACTGCCACGATGACGGGCACGTACAGGGCGATCGCCAGCACGGCGAAGTCGCGCCCGTCGAGCGCCAGCGACGCGACATCGACCAGCCCGTCGCCGCGCGGGCCCTCGATCGACGGCCCGACCAACGCCGACCACGACCAGGTCGTCGCCCACGGCAGGTTGAGCAACGCGGCGACGACCACCGCGACCCCTGTGGTCGCCGCCAGCCAGCCAGCGGTACGGATCGCTCCCCCCGCGATGAGCGTCGCCGCACTGAGAGCCAGACCGACGACGAGCCACAGCACGATCGTCACCGGCGCGAACGCCGCCGTGAGGCCGAGCACCAGCGACGACAGCGCCATGTAGCGAAGTCGGTCGCGCCGCGACGTCGGACCGATGCCGTCGATCAGGTCCTCGTCGGCCGTGTCGGGGTCGGCGGTGCCGATCCCGACGGCTCGCCGCAGCAGGTACACCAGCCACGGCAGGGCGGCATACCAGACCAGCACCGACCACCGGCCGGTCGCCAGGACCCCGGGCACGAGCGGTGTCGCGACATAGACGACCATCGCCGAGATCCGGGACCGGTTGGCGGGGAACACCGCCGCCAGCCGCCACATCCCCGCCGCCCCGATCACGAACAGGCCGACGACGCTCAGCGTCATCGCCAGACCCATCCGGAACAGCGCCAACCCACTCAGCACGGCGAGCGCCAGCCAGCCGGAGGGCACCGGTGAGGTGAGGCCGAAGGACCGCGGATCCCACGCCGAGCCGTAGCTCACGGCGAGCTCACGGGCGCTCTCGGGGAACCTGAGGAACTCGCCGACCGGCGGGACACCTCGGTCGAAGTACGTGCGGCTGCCGATCGCGATCGCGACGAGCACGAGGAACCAGGCGAGGAGCGGCCCGAACGACGTCTCGCGCCAGCGGCGCACGGTCATGCCGGCGCGCACATAGGTAGTGGTCTCGCGACCGCGCAGGTACGAAGCGATGCGCGCGCTCCCCGCACCTGCAGGCCGAGCACCTCGCGTTCGGGTACCGATCGCTGGGCGTGGACGGCGCGCCGCCGGGCGAACAACGAGAACGACCGTGGGATCAGGCCGACGAGCGCTCTGAGCGACGACAGCGCCTCGCCGAACCGTCCGGTGAACAGCCCGACGATCAGTTCGACGAAGGTCAGCAGCACGATCTGGACGGAACGACCGACCAGCCGCGAGCCGCCGGTCAGGGTTGCCACGACGCGCATCCGGTGCCGTGCACGCAGCCGGCGGTGGTTGAGGTCCGGGCGTCGCTCCTCGAGCAGTTCGAGGTGCCGGACCCTGGCGTCGGGAGCGACGACGACCCGGGCGCCGTGGAGGTGGGCTCGCCAGCACAGGTCGACGTCGTCGCCGTGGAAACTGACCGCCGGATCGAACCCGCGGAGCTCGCGCAGCAGGTCGGCGCGCACGAGGATGCACGCCGAAGGGAGCACGAACACGTCGCGGACGGCGTCGTGTTGCTCCTGGTCGACCTCGCCGGGTTCGACGATCGGGTCGACCTCACCGAACCGGTCGAGGCCGAGACCGACGTGTTGCAGCCGGCGCGGCTCTTCCCACTCGACGAGCTTGGGACCGACCATGCCGGCGTTCGAGCGGTACAACTCGGTGACCATCGTGCGGACCGCGTCGGCCGCCGGCGCGATGTCGTCGTGGCAGAGCAGGAAGAACCCGTTGTCGCCTTCGACGAGTCGCAGGACCTCGTTGGCGGCCGGCCCGTACCCCGGATTCCCCGGAACGGCACGGATGAAGGCGGAGGGCAGGTACAACCGGATCCGGGCCGTGACGCCATCGAGGACCTCGGCACCGGGGTCGCCGACGACCAGGAAAAGGAACCGCATGTTGGGGTAGTCCTGGGCGGCGAGCGCAGCGAGTGTCTCGTCGAACCATGAACCGGGGTCGTGCACGACGACGACGCCGACCACCGAGGGGGCCTTGTGCGGGTCGGCTTCCACGATTGATCGAGGCTAGCGGTGCCCTGTCGACAGGCGTGGGCATGCGGACGACACGTACGTCACGGACTCGATCGACCCCTCACGAACGTTGTCGATCCGTGTGCTGCAATTGTGTGCTTGCAATTGCAAGCGCAATGGGGTATTGTGCAATCAGAACGAACACCCCCACGACACCCCCAGATGGGTCGCACGACCCAGAACCGGAGATCACGATGCCCACCGTCACGATGCCCAAGGCTCACAGCGCCCGACTTCAGCAAGCTCGACCTGTCGAAGTTCCAGCTGCCCAAGTTCGACCTCACCAAGTTCGACGTCACCAGGCTCGACGTTTCCAAGCTCGACCCCCGCAAGTTCGACGTTTCCCGGCTCGACCCGCGCAACATCGACCTGCCGAAGTTCGACATCCCGACGATCGACATCCCCAAGGTCGACGTGCCAGGTGTCGACGTCGATCGCCTCGGCGATCTCGCCCGCGACGCCGCCTACGTCGGTGTCGGTCTCGTCGCCCTGACCGCCGAGAAGGTCGCCGAGCGCGGACGCAAGCTCCAGACCGAGCTCACCGCACGCGGTCGTCAACTCGCCGACGCCATCGCCTGATCGGCCCGCGGCGCGACGGCGGGCGGGACCTCACTCGAGAATCTCCCGGCACATCGGCGCATCACGCCCGGCTGGCGGGGACGCCAGATACTCTCGTGGTCCTGGTGACCCCCGCTGCCGAACCCGCGAGCCGTCGCGCCCCATTCCCCGAGGGCACCCTCCCCGTCGGTATCGCGTTGCTGATCGCGGGCGTCGCGACCTATGCGTTCTTCAAGGTCGGCAAGAGTGCGCTCGGTGGTGACGAGGAGTTCAAACCGATTTCGGCGCTGTGGTTCGCCACGTTCTCGCTGGCGCCCGGGTTCTTCCTCCCGCTCGAACAAGAGCTCGGGCGAGCGCTCGCCCACCGCCGAGCCACCGGCGAGGGCGGCCAGCCCGTCGTCCGGCGGGTGGTGTTGCTCGGTGCGATGCTCGCCGGTGTCGTCCTCCTCGCCCTCGCCATTCTCAGCCCGGTGATCACGGAGCACTACTTCGACGGCGACTGGGTCATGATGGGGGCGCTGGCGGTGGCGTTCGTCGCCTACGCGCCAGCGCATCTCGCCCGTGGCATCTGCTCGGGAACCGGACGCTTCCGCGACTACGCGGTCATCATGGGATCCGATGGCGTCGTGCGCATCCTGCTCTGCATCATGCTCGCGGCCATCGGCGTCACGGCCGCCGGACCGTACGGGCTCGCGGTCGGGCTGGCTCCGCTGTTCGCGGTCGGCCTCGTCACCGTACGCGGACGCCTGAAGACACAGCCCGGCCCAGAGTCGACCTGGAACGAAGTGACGCCGAACCTCGGCTGGCTGCTCATCGGCTCCGTGTTCGGCGCCGCGCTCCTCAACGCCGGCGTCGTCGCCGCCACCCTGCTGGCCGACGACGAAGAGGCCGAGCTCGTCACCCACTTCGCGTTCGGCGTCCTGTTGGCGCGGATCCCGCTGTTCATGTTCCAAGCGGTCCAGGCGGCGCTGCTGCCGAGGCTGTCGAGGCTCGCCGCCCGCAATGAGCTGGTCGAGTTCCGCTCCGGCCTGCGAGCTCTGATGATGATCGTCATCGGGGTCGGCGTGGTCGGCACCACGGGTGCGTTCATCCTCGGTCCGTTCGTGATCGAGAAGTTCTACGACGCCGAGCTCAGCGGCCGGACCCTCGCCATGCTGGCCCTGTCGAGCGCCTGCTACATGATGGCGCTGGCGACCGCACAGGCCGTGATCGCGTTACAAGGTCACGCCCTCGTGGCACTGGGCTGGGCCATCGGCTTCTGCACGTTCGTGCTCACGACCTGGCTCGCCGGCGATCAGCTGTTCCGCCGGATCGAGATCGCATTGCTCGCTTCGAGCATCGCGTCGATGATCACGTTCGCCGTGGTGTTGCGCTCGAAGCTCGCCACCGGCGTCGTCCCGTCGGGCGCCTCGGTGATGGACGCCATCACCACCCATCCGCTCGAGACCTGAGCGCGGCCGCCGCGGCCGCGCTCGCTCGTGCTACGACGGCATCTCGATCCCGGCCTTCTTCGCCTCGACCTGGAGATCGTGGGCGACCATCGTCTTGACGAGTCCCTCGAAGTCGACCTCGGTCCGCCAACCGAGTTGCTCGCGTGCCTTGGTCGGATCGCCGATCAGCAGATCGACCTCGGCCGGGCGGAAGAACTTCGGATCCTGGCGCACGAAGCGCGACCAATCGTCGATGCCGACCTCGCGGAAGGCGAGATCGACCAGCTCTTCGATCGAATGCGCGGTTCCGGTGGCGATCACGAAGTCGTCCGGCTCGTCCTGCTGCAACATCATCCACATCGCCTTGACGTAGTCGCCGGCGTAGCCCCAGTCACGCTTGGTGTCGAGCGTCCCCATCACCAGCTCGTGCTGCAACCCGAGCTTGATGCGGGCGGCGGCGTTGGTGACCTTGCGGGTGACGAACTCGATGCCGCGCCGTGGTCCCTCGTGGTTGAACAGGATCCCGCTGCACGCGTACAGCCCGTAGCTCTCGCGGTAGTTCACGGTGATGTCGTGGCCGAACACCTTGGCGCAGCCATATGGACTGCGGGGATGAAATGGTGTCTTCTCGGTCTGGGGTGTCTCGCGCACCTTGCCGAACATCTCCGACGACGACGCCTGGTAGAACCGGATCGGGTTGTTCTGCGTGCCTCCGACCATGCGGATCGCCTCGAGCATGCGCAGCACTCCGAGACCGGTGACGTTGGCAGTGAGCTCAGCCTGGTTGAAGCTCAGCGCCACGAACGAGATCGCCCCGAGGTTGTAGACCTCGTCGGGTTGCGACAGCTCGAGGGCGGCGACGAGCGACGGCAGATCGGCCAGATCACCTGGGATCGTCTCGATGTACGGCATCTCCTCGAGCAGCTCCGCGATCCGCGGGTTGCTCTGGCCCTTCACCATGCCGTAGACGTCGTAGCCTTCGCTGTGCAGGAACTCGGCCAGATGGTGGCCGTCCTGGCCGGTGATCCCGGTGATGAAGGCACGTGGCATTGGCGAGAGTGCTCCTGATGTGCGCGAGATGTGTGCTGGCACCGCTTGCGGCCGGCGTGCCAGTACGTCAGATGGGCGTTGGCGAGTCTAGGGCGGGCTAGCGTGGATCAGGCTCACCATGGACCCCATCACCGTCGCCATTGACGTCGGCCCGTTGCATGGGCACCGGACGGGAGTGGGTCTCGCGGTCGACCATCTGACAACGGCGCTTCGCCTGCGTTTCGACCTCGCCCTGTATCCGTACGTGGTGAGCTTCCGGGCGCCGGCGAGCGACTCGGAGCACAAGCTCCCGATCCCAGCTGGTCTCGCGACGCGGTTGTGGGCGCATGGCGATCGGCCCCGGGCCGACCGTTGGATGGACGGCGCCGACGTGGTGCACGGCACCAACTACGTCGTGCCGCCGAGCCGGCTCCCGACGGTCGTGTCCGTGTACGACTTGTGGTTCCTCGCCAATTCCGACGGGAGCACCGCCGCCGTCAACCGCGCGGGAGCGGTGCTCCGGCGGGCCGTGAAGCGTGGCGCGTTCGTCCACGTCAGCTCGCAGGCGACGGCCGAGGCGGCTCGCGATCTGCTGGGGACGGATCGGGTGGAGGTCGTGCACCTCGGCGCCATCCCGCGGCCGACGGGTGTCCTCGAGGACCCCGGCCTCGGGATCGATGGCCGGCCGTTCCTGCTCGCCATCGGCACGTTCGAACGGCGCAAGTCGCTGCCGACGCTCGTCGCCGCGTTCGGCCACCTCGCCGACCGCCTCGGCGACAGCCTGCTCGTGCTGGCCGGCGCGCCCGGCGACGACAGCGCTCGGGTCACCGCCGCCATCGATGCCCTCCCCACCGAGCTGCGGTCCCGGGTGATCTGTCCAGGCCCGGTCAGCGACAACGCCAAGGGATGGCTGCTCAAACGCTCGTCGGTGCTCGTGTACCCCTCGCTCGACGAGGGCTTCGGCTTTCCCATCCTCGAAGCGCAAGCGGCGGGCACGCCGATCGTCGCCCGCCGGGCGGGTTCGATCCCCGAGATCGGCGGCGAGGGCGTCGAGCTCGTCGACGGTGACGACCCCGCTGCCTACGCCGCCGCCATCGAACACGTCGTGTCGAGCGGGATCAGACGTCTCACGCTCCTCGAGGCCGGCTTGCGCAACCTCTCCCGGTTCACGTGGGACCGCGCCGCCGCCGAGATGGAGACGCTCTACCGGCGCGCCATCACGGAAGCATCGTGAACGGCAGTGTCGTGAAGGCAGGAACGTGACGGCGCGACCGACGGTTGCGGTGATCTCGGGTGGAGTGGGTGCGGCTCGTCTCCTGCGCGGCATCGTGCGAGTGGTCGATGCCGGCGACGTCACCGCCGTCGTCAACACCGGTGACGACACCGAGCTGCACGGTCTGCACATCTCGCCTGACCTCGACACGATCACGTACACGCTGGCGGGGGCGATCGACACGGAGCGCGGTTGGGGGCTCGCCGGCGAGACGTGGAACGCGATGGCGGCCCTCGATCGGTATTCCTCGGTGCGCCCGCCAGGGTCCGTCGCCGCCCCCACGTGGTTCAACCTCGGCGATCGCGACCTGGCGACGCACCTGTTCCGCACTGCACGCCTCGGAGAGGGTGCGACGCTCACCGAGGTGACGGCCGAGATCACCAGGGCATGGGGCCGTCGGCGTCGCGTTGCTGCCGATGACCGACGATCGGCTGCGCACGATGGTGACCGCCGCCGGGCATGGCGAGATCGGCTTCCAGGACTACTTCGTGCGGCTGCACCACGACGTCGAGATCGAATCGGTGCGGTTCGACCACGACGGTGCCACGCTGTCAGCGCCGGCCCGCACGGCGCTCCAGACGGCTGACGTCGTGGTGATCGCTCCGTCGAACCCACTCGTGTCGATCGGGCCGATCCGCGCGATGCCCGGTGTCGACGAGCTGCTCGCCGGGCGCCGCGAGTCGGTCGTCGCCGTCTCGCCGATCGTCGGCGGAGTCGCCCTGAAGGGACCGGCCGACCGGATGCTCGCCGAGCTCGGCCACGAGTCGTCGGTCGCCGGTGTCGCCGAGCTCTACCGATCGATCGCGGCGACGCTCGTGATCGATCCCGCCGACGCATCGTTGGTCGCCGCGGTCGAGGCGACGGGAATGCGGTGTGTCGTCACACCGAGCGTGATGACGACACTCGAGGTCGCCGCTGATCTCGCCGCGGTCACGCTCGCCGCCGGACGATCAGCCTCTCAGCGGAGCTGAGCCAATCAGCACGTCTCAGCGGAGCTGAGCGAGTCCTGCGGGCAGGTCGGTCCACGGCGACCACGCCAGATGGATCCGCGCCCGAACCGGTGAGACGGCGAAGCGCAACAGCTCGTCGGCCGCCGGCGGGCCGTACTCCGGCTCTACTGCGCCGGCTCCGGCAACGAGCCCCCACAGATCACGTACCGACGTCTGGGTGCCCGTCCCGACGTTGACCACGAGACCACTGCCCCGCTGCCCCGCCCGCACCAGAGCATCCACGACGTCGTCGACGAAGACGAAGTCGCGCGTCTGGCGGCCGTCACCGGCGATGTGCGGCCGCGTGCCGCTCACCGCCGCCGCCGAGAACGCGGCGACGACCCCGCCGTCGGCACGTTGGCGAGGTCCGTACACCGACGAGATCGCCAGCACGGTGAACTCGACCGCGTACCGCTCGCGGTATGTGATCAGCAGATCGACGATCGAGCGCGCCACGACTCCCCGCACACCACGCGGTTCGAGCTCGCGCTCCTTGATCGGCAGGTCTCGCGCCGCCGGACGGCCGTAGATCGCGGTCGCCGGAACGGCCACGACCACCTTCGGGATCCCGTGCTGGCGGGCGGCCTCGAGGAGGCCCAGTGTTCGTCCGAACGCGGCCCGCGTGACAGTCGACCGAGACCGATCCGGACGTCACCGTGGCGAGGTGGTACAGCACGTCGGGCCGGCGCATCGCGAGCAGGCTCCCGGTCTCGCGCGACCCCGCGTCGAGATGGTGGATCTTGAGCTCGCCGCCGACCGATCGCGCCGCCGAGAGGTTGGCGAGGCTCCCCGACGACAGGTCGTCGATGACGTCGACGGCCTGACCGTCGGCGAGCAGCCGGTCGACCAGGTGTGAACCGATGAACCCGGCTCCTCCGACGACCACGACGCTCACCGACACCATCATGGCCGCGCTCACGCCTCGAGCGCGCGTGGGCGGATGCGACGTGTCGTCACCCGGGAGCAGGCAGGCGGGCATCGGTGAGCGTCGTGCCCGCCGGCACTTCGCCGTCGGCACCGATCACCGCGTCGGAGACCACGGCGTCGGGCCCGACCCGGCCCATCACGATCGATCGTTCGACCCTGGCGCCACGGCCGATCGTGGCCCCCGACAGCACCACCGACTCCGACACCGACGCACCCTCGTCGACGACCGCGCCGGGACCGATCAGGGACAGGCTGATCACAGCGTTCGCCTCGACCTGGGCGCCGGGCGCGAGCGGATCGACACGCTCGCTGCGGCGCCCGTTGACGAGGTCGAGGTTGGCCCGCAGGTACAGCTCGGGCCGTCCGGCGTCGATCCAGTAGTCGTCGGTCGCGACTGCGTACAGCGTCCCTCGGTTCACCAGGTCGGGGAACACCTCACGCTCGAGGGAGGCCGGGCGACCGGGCACGATGCGCTGGATGACCGACGGTTCGAGCACGTAGCTGCCGGCGTTGATGAGGTTCGAGCTCATCGTCCCGGCCGGCGGCTTCTCGACGAATCGCTCGACGCGTCCGTCGGCGTCGATCTCGACGATCCCGAACGACGACGGGTCGTCGACCGGCGTGAGGTGGATCGTCCCCTCGGCGCCGGACGCGCGGTGGGCGGCGAGCAGCCTGGAGACGTCGAGATCGGTGATGATGTCGCCGTTGACGACGACGAACGTGTCGTCGATCCCGGAGTGATCCGCCGCGAACCTGATCGCACCGGCCGTGTCGAGGGGCTCCGGTTCTACCGCGTAGTCGAGTCGGGCACCGTGGCAGTGTCCATCCAGGAAGGCCTCCAGGAAGGGCTCGGCCTTGAACCCGAGCGCGAGGGTCACGTCGGTGACACCACCGTCGACGAGACGCCCGACGAGGCGGGAGATCATCGGTTCGTGACCGACCGGGAGCATCGACTTCGGAACGTCGTTCGTGAGCGGCCGCATCCGGGTGCCGAACCCGCCGACGAGCACGACCGCGCGGATCAGGGCGTCGACGTGCCGGTGGTCGCAGCCACCGTGGTGGTCGCCGCGACGGAAGTCGTCGTCGCCGACGTGTCGCCCGTGACCGTACCGTCGGTGACGGTGCCACTGACCGCGCCGGCCGGAACCGTGGTGCTCGACAGGTCCTCGGGGCGAACCTGGTTCACGTCCGCCGCACCGAGCGTCGGCAGATCGGCGGCCCACGGCGGCATCTGGACGTCGGTGTCGCGCGGCACGAACGCGATCGCGAACACCATCCCGTCGTTCCTGATCGGGATGTTGTCGAAGTTGGCGATGTAGGTGGTGCCGTCGTCGGTGTCGCTGTACGAATCCCACACCACGACCTGCAGCTCCCCATCCTCGGTGCCGCACTTGGTCTCGCCCTCGATGAACTCCTGGCCTCCGAGCTGGTTGTCGGGGAACTTCAACGAGTCGTTGTCGAGCTCGACTCCGTAGACGTCGAGGAAGACGCCCAGCTTGGCGTTCTTGCCGACCGCTCGGGACGTGTTGGGATGCCAGTGCATGACGCCGTCGTCGTGGCTGTGGATGCCGGTCTGCAAGAAGCGGGTGCTGATGAGCTGGCCGGATGCGTCGGTCTCCTCGAGGTCGCCGGCGAGTTGCTCCCAGGTGTCACACAGGTAGAACCCGTAGGCGGCGTGCCAGTGGTCGTTGACGGTCGGCGGCGAGGAGTCGTTGGCCGGAACGGTCTGGCGGGCGTAGACGATCGTGCCGACGCCGAGCACCACCACGATCGCGACGATGAGCGGGAACAGTGTCCCGCCCTGGAACCGGACCTTCCTGCCCTTGCCCTTCTGGGCGAGCTTGGCGGCCTTTTTGGTCGACGACGATGAGGGTGCCACGAGGGCGCAAGGCTACCTGCGGGTCAGGCCGTTGCCTTGACGCGGTCCGGTGACGTCGGTCGCCTCGCCAACTCCGCGAGCAGCGCCTCGTAGGCGGCGGCCGTTGCGGTGGGCGAAGCGGATCGCTCGACCCATTCTCGTCCGAACCGTCCCATCCCGGCCCCGAGGTCGGAGGTGCCGAGCACGGCACGGATCGCTTCGATGAACGCCTGGGTGTCGTCCGGCGCCACCACCGCCCCGCAGCCGGTCGTGGTGACGATCCGGTTGACCTCCGAGTCGGCGTCGATCGCCGCCACGACGGGTCGACCGGCGGCGAGGATCGAGTACGTCTTGGACGGCACGCTCACCCGACCGAGCCCACGCCGCAGCGGCACGAGGTGGATGTCGCCGGTCGCGAGCACCTCGTTGAGACGATCTGCGGGTTGGTGGTCGCCGAAGCGGACGTTTTCGAGGTCGGCGGCGGCGGCCTCGAGCTGGGGGCGGGCAGCACCCTGACCGTTGATCACGAACGTCGCCCCGGGGATCGCCCGGGCGGCGGCGACGACCATCTCGAGCGACTGCGAGAACCCGACGTTGCCGGCGTACATCACGACGGGTTCGTCCCCGATCCCGAGCTCGGTCCGGTACGGCGTCGCTCGGTCCGACGGGTGGAGCTCGGCGGTGTCGACGAAGTTGGGGATCACCCTGACCTTCGAGCGGCGGTCCGGATCGACCTTGGCCATCACGTTGTCGGCCATGCCGTTGCTCAACACCGTCACCGCGTCGGCGAGCCGGTAGCTCAAACGTTCGAGCCATCTGGCGATCGCGAGCACGCGACGGTCCTCGATGGCTCCGGTCTCGACGGCAGCATCGGGGAACACGTCTTGGATGTTGAACACCAACGGCGCCCGGTGGGCGAGCTTGGCCGCCCATCCGGTGAGCCCGAGCGTGAGTGGAGGCGACATCGCGATCACCGCATCGGCGCGACGGAACCACCCTCCGGCGCGCAGGGCGGCGATGCCCACGAGCAGCGAGAAGCCGATGTACCCGAGCGCCCGTCGCGGCAGGTCGCGGCGGTCGCCGCCGGGAAACGGACTGACGCGGGTGATCGAACCCCAGTCGGTTCGCTGCTGACGCACGAGCCGGCCCGTCCACCCGGGCTCGATGGCGTGGTTGCGGTACCAGGGCAGGGCGGTCACGACGTGGGCCTCGTGGCCGCCCGCCGCCAGCTCCCCGACGATCCGGGTCATCACGTGCCCGGTCGGTGCCGTGTCGGGGGCGAAATGGGGGCACAGGACGACGATGCGCATCAGGTGAGCGTCCGGTGATAGGCGTCGAGGAGCGCCGCGCCGGAGGCCGCCAGTGTGTAGTGCGTGAGGCGCTCGCGTCCAGCGGCGATCAGCTCGGCGCGCCGGCGTTCGACGTCGTGGAGCGCGCTCGACCACGCCTCGACGTCGTCGGGCAGCACGATCGCGGCCCTCCCGGCAACCTCACGGAGGGCCGGATGGTCACCGCAGACGACAGGCGTACCGAGGGCCATCGCCTCGATGAGTGGCGCGCCGAAGCCCTCGTAGCGGCTCGGGAACACGAGCGCCGTGGCGCCGGCGATCAGAGCGTCGCGGTCGGCGTCGGGCACCCGGCCGGGTCTGACCACCCGGTCGCCGAGGCCGAGATCGGCGATCGTCCGCCCGACCTCGGTGTCGGCCGCACCGGCGCCTCCGAGCAGCACCAGCCGCAGCGTCGGGTCGGTCCAGTGCCGTGCCATCACCTCCAGCAGCAGACGATGGTTCTTGTGGGGATGCGTGATCGCCGGGTAGACGACGTACGGCCCATCACCGAGCCCGTAGCGCCGACGAACGTCGGTGATCTGATGGGCTGTCGGCGCGACACCGCCGGCGAGGCCGTTTTCGATTGGCGTGCTCCGCACGCCGTTTTCGATTGGCGTGCTCCGCACGCCGTGCGGAACCACCACGACTCGTGCGGCGTCGATCCCGAACGCCTCGATCACGGTGCCGCGCACGAACTCGCTCGGCGTGGCGACGACCGACGCGCGCCCGACGGAGCGCGGCAACATCGACCGCAGGTAGCGCAACCGCAACTGTGAGAAGTACTGCGGGTACTCCAGATATTGCAGATCGTGCACAGTGAGCAAGATCGGGCGCGGCCCGACGAGGGGCGCCGTGCCTCCGCCGTGGTGGACGACGTCGAAGCCGCGTGTCCGGCGGGCCAGCCACGTGTGCTCGGCGACGATCCGAGCCGGACGACGCCGACCCCGGCCGCCGGGCGACCGGAACGCGAACTGCGCGGTGAGCTCGGGATGGGCGGAGGCGAAGGCCGCCGTCGAGCACAACGTGAGCGCGACGTCGCTGTCGAGCTGGCCGAGACCGACAAGTTGGCGGACGAGGTACTCCTCGGAACCACCGACCTCACCGGGCGTGCACCACAACAAGTTCACGGCGACATCGATGGTCATCTACGGACCTCGTCGTACACCGCGCGCGTGGCGGTGGCAGCGGCCTCCCAGGTGAGCTCCGCCGCCCGGGCGAGCCCGGCGCGGCGCAATCGGTCGTGATCGCCGAGCGCCGCCGTGAGACCGCGTGCGATGTCGTCGATGTCGAGCGGGTCGACGAGGACCGCCGCCCCGCCGGCCACTTCGGCAGTCGAGGTCTCGCGGCTCGTGACCACCGGCGTCCCCTGCGCCATCGCTTCGGCGACGGGCAGCCCGAACCCCTCCCACAGACTCGGGTAGGCGAACGCCGAGGCCGCCGCGTACAGCCCGGCCAGCTCGCCGCTCGCCGACGAAGCCCAGGAAGCGGGCATCGACCGAGGCCGATGCGACGGCGTCGGCGACGCCACCCCAGCCGTCGGCACCGACGATCACGAGCGGCAGTGGTTCGTCGAGCCGGGCGACCGCCAGCGCCAGGCGCTCGAGGTTCTTACGTGGCTCGATCGTCCCGACGAACAACACGAAGCGAGGGGGCAGGTCGTGACGTGCTCGGACCCGGTCGATCGCGGCGGGCGACGCGACAGTCGAGTCGACCCCGAGCGGCACGAGCCGGAGCCGGTCAGCTCCGATGCCGGCGGCCGCGAGGTCGGCCATCGTCGCCTCGCTCGGGCACACAACGATGTCGGCGTGGCGCTGGATGCGTTCGAGACTGCTGCGCATCACGCGCACGCCGTGCCGGGTGAACGACTCGGGGGCGCGGACGAACGCCAGATCGTGCACGGTGACGACGAGTGGCGCCCGTGTCGGCGCCGGCACGAGCGCGGTGGCGTGGCACACGTCGACGGGTCCCGTCGCGCGCTCGACCGGCGGCCATCCGAACCGCAGCCAGCTCTCGTACAGCCAGGGCCTGGCGAGCGGGAGCGCGGTCACCGGGAACGGCGGGCGCCACGGCTCGGGCGGTGGCCGGCGGTGCCGGCCGGCGACGCCGACCAGCTCGACCGAGGAGTCGCGGATCAGGTGCTCCGCGATCCGCAGGGCGGCAACGGCGGTGCCACCGGGTACGTCGTGCCAGCACTGCTCGAGCGTGTAGGCGACGCGCACGGGGTCGGGCACCGCCCCATGATGGCCGCACCGGCCTAGCATCGTCACCATGTCCCCGTTCTGGTCAGACCGGCGCGTGCTCGTCACGGGAGGGGCCGGTTTCCTCGGCCGGCAGGTGGTCGCCAAGCTGCGCGAGCGGGGGGCCGACGTCGTCGCACCCAGGAGCGCCGAGTACGACCTGACCGTGCCCGACGCCGCCGCGACGATGCTCGCCGACCACCGGCCGAGCCTGGTGGTCCATCTCGCCGCCCGCGTCGGCGGCATCGGGTTCAACCTCGTGGAGCCGGCGCACCTGTACCTCGACAACTTGCTGATGGGTACCTACGTCATCGAAGCGGCGCGGAACTCGGCGAGCGTCGACAAGACGATCCTGCTCGGCACGGTCTGCTCGTACCCGAAGTTCACGCCGGTCCCGTTCCGCGAGACCTCGCTGTGGGACGGCTACCCCGAGGAGACCAACGCGCCCTACGGCATCGCCAAGAAGGCTCACCTCGTGCACGCCCAGGTCAACCAGGCGCAGTACGGGCAGCGCTTCAGCTATCTCATCCCGACCAACCTCTTCGGTCCCGGTGACAAGTTCCACCCCAGCGTGTCGCACGTGATCCCGGCGCTGATCAAGAAGTGCGTCGACGCCGTCGAGAGCGGCGAGGACAAGATCGACGTGTGGGGCACCGGCACCGCCAGTCGCGAGTACCTCTATGTGGAGGACGCGGCCGAGGCGATCGTGCTGGCCGGCGAGCTGCACGAGGGCGTGGAGCCGATCAACCTCGGCACCGATCGCGAGGTGACGATCCGCGAGACGGTCGAGACGGTCGCCCGCCTCGTCGGCTTCGAGGGAGAGCTGCGCTGGGATCCGAGCAAGCCGGACGGACAACCGCGCCGGCGCGTCGACGCGTCGCGTGCCGAGCAACTCCTCGGCTGGCGGGCCCAGATGCCGTTCGACGAGGGTTTGCGACGCACGCTCGACTGGTACCTCGCCAACCGCGCCGAAGCCGAGCGCGAACCGAGCTGACCGTGTTTGATCGAGCCGGCTCACCGTACGCCGGAGCGTGACACGTCTGGTCGCCGGCTCGGGCGGCTCACGGACGACATTGCGCATCTCGACGCCACCACACCCCCGAGAACACCGCCCTCACACGATGCCGGCCACTACAGCGGGGGCGCGGTAGGCGGCGGCCAGGGTGTCGATCGTCTCGTGGGCGTTGAGGCCGCTCGGGTTCGGCACGATCCACAGCTCGGACCCGGCAAACGGCTCGGGCTGGCGTCCCAACTCGGCGCGACGGACCCCGAACGCGGTGCGGTAGGCGGTGATGCCGGCGATCGCCACGACCACCGGCCGGTGACGCTCGACGAACGCGACCAGCCGCTCACCACCGGCTCGCAACTCTTCCGTCGAGAGCTCCGACGCCTTGGCGGTCGCCCGGGCGACGAGGTTGGTGATGCCGATCCCGCGCCCGATCAGGTGGGCGCGGTCGTCGTCGTCCATGCCGTTGCCGCGGTCGATCGGATGGTCGATCAGGCCCGCCTGCAAGAGTGCCGGGTAGAAGCGATTGCCCGGGTGGGCGAAGTGGGTCCCAGTCGCCGCCGTCCACAGCCCTGGGTTGATGCCGACGAACAGCAGCCGCAGACCCGGTCCGACGAGATCGTCGACGGTGGCATCGCGGTACGACTCCAGCTCCACTCGTGTGAATCGCACGAACGACGACCGTAGACGGCGAAACCCGCTTCCCGCCCTGTCCCGACGACACCACACTGGTGCGATGACGCACCCGCACTGGCCGCTGTTCGACCTCGAAGTGCGTACTCCACGAATCAGCTTGCGATACGCCGACGACGTCCTCCTGACGGAGCTGGCGACGCTGGCCGCGAAGGGGATCCACGATCCGGCGCAGATGCCGTTCGCCGTCCCGTGGACCGACATCGAGCCACCGGAGCTCGAACGCCAGGCGTTCCGGTTCTGGTGGGGTTGTCGTGCCGAAACGTCACCCACCCGTTGGAGCCTCAATCTCGTCGCCATCGTCGACGCCACGGTCGTGGGGACCACCAGCCTCATCGCGTCGGACTTCGCAGTGACGCGCGCGTTCGAGACCGGGTCATGGCTCGGACGCGAGTACCAGGGACAGGGGCTGGGCAAGGAGATGCGCCACGCCACGCTGCAACTCGGGTTCGACGGGTTCGGCGCTGAGCAGGCGACGACCGGCGCGTTCACCGACAACCCGGCGTCGCTCGGTGTCACCCGTTCGCTCGGCTATGAGCCCAACGGGCGGCTGCGTCACGAGCGCCGGGGCGAGATGGTCGAGTCGTTGCGGTTCAGGATGTCGCGTGAGCACTGGGACACGATTCGCCGCGATGACATCACGCTGCACGGTGTCGAGGCGGCGGCCGCACTGCTCGGCCTCTAGCTGTCACGATCGGTGACGTCGTCCAGGCGCGGCGAGCGGCAGCGCGTTCAGGCGGACAGCCGGGCGACCAGTTCGGCGAGCGGCTCGTGGTAGTCGCGCAGCAGCGGCACTCCGGACTCCCGCAGGACCGCGTTGTCGAGCACGCCGTTGGCGGGCCGTTCGGCCGCGCGGGCCGGGACGAGGTCGACCGTGCGGATCGGTCGGACCATCGCAGGATCCTTCCCGATCGTCGCCACGACGCTGCGGACGAACTCGTACCAGGTGACCGCCCCCTGGTTCGTGACGTGATGGACGCCGGCCCGACGCTCGAGTGCGAGCCGGCGCAACATCGGGGCCAGATCGGCAGTGAACGTCGGGCAGCCGCGTTGGTCGTCGACGAACGCCAGGGTGTCGTGCTCGGCCGCCAGGCGCAACACCGTCCGCACCATGTTCGATCCGTGCTCTCCACACACCCACGACGTGCGCACGACCGTCGCCGCCGGCCCGGCATGGCCCTCGCCGGCCAGCTTCGAGCGGCCGTACACCGAGCGCGGGTTCGGTGTGTCACGTTCGTTGTACGGACGGTCGAGCGTTCCGTCGAACACGTAGTCGGTGCTGATCGTGACGAGGTGGGCGCCGACGAGGTCGCTCGCCTCGCGGACCCAGCGCACGGCGTCGGCGTTGGCGGCGAACGCGCGGTCCGGATCACCCTCGCAGTCGTCGACCGCCGTCCACGCCGCGCAGTGCATCACGACGTCGGGTCGGATCGCGGTCACGGCTGCTTCGACGTCGGAACGCACCGTCACGTCGAGCTGGGAGTGCGTAACGGCCACCACGTCGTCACCCGCCGCCGAACAGTCAGCCACGACGTCGTGGCCGAGCTGCCCCCCGGCCCCGGTCACGAGGACCTTCATACGACGACCGCCTTTGACGAATGTTCAGGCGTCACGACTTCCAGGCGCTGCCCTCGGCGACGGGCGCACGGTCACGCAAGGGCTCCCACCAGTCGCGGTTGGCGGCATACCAGTCGATCGTCTCGGCGATCCCGGCCTCCCACGCGACGGTCGGTGTCCAGCCCAACTCGCGCTCGATCTTCGACCAGTCGAGCACGTACCGGCGGTCGTGGCCGGGGCGGTCGGGCACGATCGACTTCAACGACTCCGGCTTGCCGAGGTGGGACAACACGGTGTCGGCGATCTGCTCGACGCTCTTCTCGACGCCGGTGCCGACGTGGTACGTCTCGCCGACCCGGCCGTTGCTCAGGATCATGTCGATCGCCCGGCAGTGGTCGAGGGCGTGGATCCACTCGCGGCGGTTCTGCGTCGATGCGTACATCGGCAGTGGGAGATCCTGGAGCGCCAGCGTCGTGAAGTACGGGATCACCTTCTCGGGGAACTGGAACGGCCCGTAGTTGTTGGCGCAGTTCGTCATCGTGATCGGAAGGTGCCAGGTCTCGTAGTAGGAACGCACCACGTGATCGCCGCCGGCCTTGGATGCGTTGTACGGCGTCCGCGGTCGGTACGGGGACTCCTCGTCGAACTTCTCGTCGGTGTCGAGCGAGAGGTCGCCGTAGACCTCGCACGTCGAGACGTGGTGGAAACGGGCCACCCCGACCCGCCGGGCGGCTTCGCACAGTCCCTGTGTCCCCAACACATTGGTGCGGAAGAAGCGGGCGGGATCGATGATGGCCAGGCTGTTGTGCGATTCTGCTGCGAAGTTGACGATGCGGTCGACGGCGTGCTCCTCGAGCACTCGCTCGATGTCCTCCGTCTCGCCGATGTCGGCATGCACGAACGTGACACCGTCGATCGCATCGACGTTCTCGCGCACGCCGGCGTACGTGAGCGCGTCGAGGGCGACGACGGGGTCGCCCGGGTGCTGTTCGACCCAGTACCGCACGAAGTTGGTGCCGATGAAACCGGCCGCGCCGGTGACGAGGATGGAACCCACGCGTCTCGTTCTCCTCAGGTGCGCATCGGCCAGTAGGGCCGGCGATTGGCTGGTACGTCGGCGCGCGTCGGGTTGGTGCGGTCGCGATCCGACATGACCGGGTCGGCGACGCCCCAATCGGCACCGATCACGGTGTCGTTCCACATCACGCCGAGCTCGTCGGCCGGGTTGTAGTAGCCGTCGACGAGGTACGTCATGACCACGTCGGTCAGCGCCGCGAAGCCGTGCGCCACACCGGGCGGGATGTACACGCCGCGGTGGTCGTCACCGGAGATGTCGAAGCATTCCGTCGCACCGTCGGTCGGGCCACCCTCGCGCAAGTCGTGCAGCACGACCCGCACGGTGCCGACCGGCACGTACCAGTAGTCGCTCTGGTGGAGGTGGTAGTGCAGCCCGACGAGCGCCCCCTGCTGCTTGTTCGACCGGTTGCGCCTGGAGCATCTCGCGCGCGCCCGGGAACCACTCGCGGCGGTAGGTCTCGATGAACAGGCCGCGCTGATCGCCGTGGATCGTGGGCTCGACGATGAAGACGCCGGCGATCCGATCGGATTCACGGATGTCAGGCATCGCTCACTCGATATCGACCTGACAATGGTCGCCGACCATGAGGCGCAACGCCCGCGGGCGGGTGCGTGATCGCGAGATCACGGCGTCACTGCCGATCAAGCTGTCCTCGAGCCGGAGGATGTCGATGATGCGGCTGTTGTCCATCACCACCGAGTGCTCGATCTCGCTGTTCGACACCTCGCATCCGTTGCCGATCGCGCTGAACGGCCCGATGAAGCTGTCGACGATGCGCGTGCCGGCGCCGACCGCAGCCGGCCCGCGGATGGTGGAGTTCACGATCTCGGCACCTGCCGCGACGACGACCCTGCCGTCGATGACGGAGAGATCGTCGACCGCGCCGTCGATGCGATGCTCGACCTTCTCGAGCAGCAGCCGGTTCGCCTCGAGCAATGGCGTCAGCTTCCCGGTGTCGATCCACCAGCCACTCAACAGCTCGCAGCGCACCACGTGCCGTTCGTCGATCAGCCACTGGATCGCGTCGGTGATCTCCAGTTCGCCGCGGTCGGACGGCTTGATCGAGGCGACCGCTTCGTGGATGGTGGCGTCGAACAGGTAGACACCGACCAGGGCAAGGTCGGACGGTGGGTCGTCGGGCTTCTCGACGAGGCGCACGACGTGGCCGTCGGCGTCGAGCGTGGCGATCCCGAACCGTTGCGGATCGGGCACGTGCTTCAGCAGGATCTGGGCCGAGGGTGGCGTCGATGAGTCGCGGGCAGTACTGAACGCCGACACGAACGCCGACAGGTCCTGCTCGAGCAGGTTGTCGCCGAGGTACATCACGAACTCGTCGTCGCCGAGGAACGGGCGGGCGATGAGCACGCAGTGGGCGAGGCCGAGCGGTGCGTCCTGGGGGATGTAGGTGATCGATGCTCCGAACGCGCTGCCATCACCGAGCGCTGCCATCACCTCGTCACGGGTGTCGCCGACGATGACCCCGATGTCGGTGATGCCGGCGTCGACCATCGCCTCGATGCCGTAGAACAGGATCGGCTTGTTGGCGACCGGGACCAGTTGCTTGGCGCGTGAGTGGGTGATCGGCCGCAACCGCGTGCCCGCACCGCCGGCCAGGATGAGTGCCTTCATGACGGGCCGCAGCCTACTGGCGGCAGCGCGGTCACCCCCGGAGGCGACCGACGTTCGATCAGCTGGCTCGCCGGCGTACGGTTGCCAGGGCGTGCTGTGGTTGATGGGTGGACAGGTCTACGACGTCGGCGCCGAATCGTTTCGGCGGGCCGACGTCGGAATCGACGGTGACCGGATCTCGGCGATCCTCGACGGCGGACGACCAGGGCCCGACGATGACGTCGTGGATGTCGACGGTGCCTGGTTGTTGCCCGGACTCATCGACTGTCACGTCCACCTCACGCAACCGACCGATGCCGGCGACCCCGCCAAGGCGTCGAGTCGATCCGACGCCGCCGTCGCGTTGTACACCGCGGCCGCCGCCGAGCGCACCGTGGCGGCCGGGATCACGACCGTGCGCGACGTCGGCGGTTGGAACTACGTCGAGATGGACGTTCGCGATGCGATCGAGGCGGGCACGCTCCGCGGGCCTCGGATGTTCCTCGCCGGCAAGCTGCTGTCGATCACGACATCGACCGTCCACTACTACCCGGGCATGTACGAGGTCGCCGACGGCGCCGACGAGGTCCGCGCCGCGGCTCGTCGGCAGTTCGCCCACGGAGCCGACCTGATCAAGGTCATGGCCACCGGGGCGATGCTGTCGTCGGAGACGGAGGACGCGCGCGCGATCCAGTACACGCTCGAGGAGTTGAGGGCCGCCGTCGAGATCGCCCGCGACAACCACAAGCACGTCGCCGCCCACTGCCACGCGCTGGCGGGCATCGAGAACGCAGTCGAGGCGGGTGTCGACAGCATCGAGCACTGCACGTTCGCCGACGACGCGGTGCTGACACGCATGGCAGAGCAGGGCACGGCACTCGTGCCGACGATCTGCGCCGGTGAACTGCTGTTCCGCGACGTCGACGTGGTGGCGACGATGCCGGAGCACCTGCGGAAGCGGATGGCGGAGTTCAACGACGTGCACACCGCCGCCGTTCGCCGCGCCCACGAGCTCGGCGTCACGATCGCGATGGGCACCGATGCAGGCACGCCGGGCAACCACCACGGGCTGAACGCCCACGAGTGCGTGTTCCTGGTCGAGCAGTGTGGGCTCTCGCCGGCGGCGTCGATCCGATCCGCCACGCTCGACGCCGCCCGGCTCCTGCGGCAGGACCACCAGCTCGGCGTGCTCGACGTGGGCGCCTACGCCGACGTGATCGCCGTCGACGGCAACCCCCTCGACGACATCACCGAACTGACCCGCGTGGCCGTCGTCGTCGCCGCCGGGACGGTCGTCCGCAACGATCGTGCCTCAACGTGACGGATCGCGGCCCGTGAACGCGATGAGACGGTCCTGCTCGTTGAGCGTGCCCTCGGCGCTACCGAGCTCGAGCGCTGCGCCATAGAGGTCGGGTTGCCGCATCGTCTCCTGATCCCGCGCTACGTACCCGGCGTAGACGAGTCGCACGACGCCCGGATCGAGCGTGTCGTCGAGGCCAGCGGCGCGAGCGATGTCCCACGTGTGCACGAGCGTGTCGGCGCCCATCAGCCCGAGGTAGTCGTCGAGTGTCATCTCACCCAGCCTCGACTTGACCGGTGTTTGCAACGCGCCGCGCCGATCGGTCGCCGTCAGATAGCGGTCGCGGATCTGGCGGAACGACTCGACCGGATCGGCTCCGGCGATGGAGGCGACGTCACCGAACACGTCGACGAGAGCTCCCAGCCCGCCGCGGGCGGCGACGTTGTTGACCACGCCCATCGCGTGTCCAGCGACTTGTCGGGTGGTCCATTCCTCGCACGGTGACTGGTTCTCCCACGCGTCGGCGGGCACCGAGCGCAGCACGTGCTCGAACCCGAACAAGATCGTCGTGTACAACCGCAGGTTCTCGCTCATCCCCGGACAGTACGGCAGACGCGCGTCGTCGCCGGGAATGCGACAGTGCCGCGTCATGCGGCGTCTGCCCTGTCTTCGAGATGCCTTCGGCCTCCGATCGGGAGGTGTCGTGGTGGTTCGGTTTTCGGAGGAGGACAGGAAGACGATTTGGGACATGCGCGAGGCCGGTGTGCCGGTGAGGCGCATCGCCAAGCATCTGGGACGACAGAACTCGTCGCTGCGGAAGTTCATCGCCGATGCCGGCGGAAGGCATCCGACCGCGCGGGAGCACGGTGAGCTTCGGTTGTCGTTGGCGGAGCGGGAGGAGATCTCTCGGGGGCTGGCCGCTGGTTGCTCGGCTCGAATGATCGCTCGAGGGATGGGTCGATCGGCGTCGACGATCTGTCGAGAGGTGAACGTCAACGGCGGCCGGACTAAGTATCGGGCGTTGCTGGCCGATCGTGCAGCACAACGCCGGGCCCTGCGACCCAAACGAGCCAAGCTCGCTCAGTGCCGGCGGCTGCGCAACGTCGTGGAGCACAAGCTCGAGGACCTGTGGTCCCCTGAGCAGATCTCAGGGTGGTTGGCTGAGCAGTATCCGAACGACCCGGAGATGCAGGTGTCCCACGAGACGATCTATCAGTCGTTGTTCGTCCAGAGCCGAGGAGCGCTCAGGAAGGAACTGCATTCGTGCTTGCGAAGCGGTCGGGCGATGCGCCGCGCCAAGGCGTATACGAAGGGCGGAACCGGCCAGGGTCAGATCCGCAACATGGTGATGATCTCGCAACGTCCGGCCGAGGTCGCCGATCGGGCCGTTCCTGGTCACTGGGAAGGAGACCTGATCTTCGGCAAGAAGATGACCGCGATCGGAACCTTGGTCGAGCGTCACAGCCGATACGTGATCTTGCTCAAGCTCCCCCACGGCCATAGTGCACAAGCAGTCCGCACGGCGATGACCAAGAGGATCTTGACCCTGCCCGCGCAGCTTCGCCGCTCGATCACCTGGGACCAAGGCAAAGAGATGGCCGAGCACACTCAGTTCACGATCGATACCGGTGTGCAGATCTACTTCTGTGATCCGAAGAGCCCCTGGCAACGCGGCAGCAACGAGAACACCAACGGACTGCTTCGCCAATATCTCCCGAAATCAGCAGACCTCGCCCAGTGCACCCAGCGCGAGCTCGATGCCATCGCTCGTTCACTCAACACAAGACCTCGACAGACCCTCAGCTGGATGACACCATCTCACACGTTCGCCAACGCCGTTGCGATGACCGGTTGAGGACACAGCACATTGAGGACGCGTGTGTTTCGCGGGCGATCAGCGGGCGCGGACATCGGCGTCGACCAGTGGCACGGGACGAACGCCGTCATCCGAGACGACGATCGGATCTTCCGTACGTACTTCGTCCACGACCGCGGCGACGAGCAGCTGGGCAGCACGTGGAGCTACCTCGACATCACCGCCCTCGGACGCCAGGAGGAGTCGGAGGACTCGCCGGACGACCACCCGCAGACGCCGCCCTACCAGTGGTGGAACTACCACGATGCCTACGGCAACGGTGGCTGATCACACACACGAGTAGCCGATTAGCACGACGTATCCCGAGCCGCCACATCATCGAACGCCGGTTCGCGAGCATGCCGATGAGCCGTTCGGAGCGACGCTGCCGGCCGCGGCGGTCGTCGTTCTCCGCGACGTAATAAGCGTCCCCGAGCGGCACTTCGCTGCCGGTCTCGGCGCGGCCCAGAGCGCCGCGAATCCTGACCCCTTTCGGCAAGGCGGGACCCGCAATCTCCGCCGCGTACCATGGCGGCATGGGCCACGTTGTAGGGCCGATCCGGGTCGAGCCGCTGGACGCGACGTTCGGGGCGGTCGTCCGCGATGTGTTTCTCGCGGCGCGAGCGATGCGACCATCGCCGAGCTGACCGAGCTGTGGCTCGAATACGCGCTGCTCGTGTTCCCCGGCCAGCACATGACCCAGCACGAGCAGGACGAGTTCGCCCGTCGCTTCGGCGACCTCGAGTTCACGGCGACCCCGCTGACGAACATCCAACGCGATGGCACGCTCCGTTCGACTGAGCACGACCTCTCCAAGTCCCTGCGCGGCAACGAGCGATGGCACCACGACAGCACCTACATGCCCGTCCAGGCGACGGGCGCGGTGTTCACGGCGGAGATCGTCGCGGACGAGGGCGGCGACACCGGCTTCGCCGACATGCGCGCTGCCTACGACGCGCTTGACGACGCCACGCGGGGGCGGATCGACAGCCTCGCCGCCTATCACTCCCGTCGCTACAGCATGGACCGCGCCGACCTGCACGTGAGCGATGAAGACGCCCTCCGGTACCGGCTCTACGGCTACGGCATCGACATCGAGCCGCCGCTGCGCCCGCTGGTCAAGGTTCACCCGACCACCGGCCGGCCCAACCTCCTGATCGGCCAGCACGCCCACACGATTCCCGGGCTCACGGCCGACGAGTCCGAGGCACTGCTCGACCGGCTCAACGACGACGCGTGCACGCCCCCGCGCACCTACTACCACACGTGGACGAAGGGGGATGCGGTGTTGTGGGACAACCGGTGCCTCATGCACCGGGCGACCCCCACGATCCCGGGCAGCCCCGACGGATGTGGCACACCCGGATCGCCGGAGACCCGCCGACCGAAGCCGGTCTTGACCACCGACCATTCACCCACCCGACCTGAGTGTCCGGGGCTCACCGGCTGGGGTACAGGGCGCGCTCGCGGCGGAGGCAGCGGGAAACACTCCACCGGATCGGGCGCGGCCGCGGGAATTGCGATGACGAAATCGGAGCAGTGTTGCCTCCCGGCTGCGTTTTGGGAGCGGATGACGACGTCAGGCCAGGATCAGACGCCGCCCCGTACGTACCGCATCAACGAGACGAAGGTCCCTGTTAGTTGGTCCGCGGCGAGCGCGATGATGCTGGTATCGGGCTCGTCCGCTTGCCTGGCCCTCGGTCAGCCAGCGGTTGCAGGAGGTGAGGGGTCGTGAGCAAGCGGGTGGTGTCACGTCGGGATTTTCTTCGTATCAGTGGGGGTGCCGGCGCCGGGTTGTTCTTTGTTGGTCAGGTCGGCGGCCAGCTGTTCCGGGTTCCGGTGGCGGCGGCGAAGGACGCGGGCGAACCCCTCGATCCGAGTCGAGTGACGAAGTACACGACGGCGCTGCTGATCCCGCCGGTGATGCCGCGGGCGGGCACGATCACGCAGCGGGGCGGCAAGCGGGTCGACTACTACGAGGTCTCGATGCGACAGTTCGCCCAGCAGATCCTGCCGGCGGGGATGCCGCCGACGACGGTGTGGGGCTATGGGGCGGTCAGCGCCGAGAGCAAGCGCGGTTTGTTGTTGCACAACGCCCCGTCGTTGACGATCGAGGCCCAATACAACCGGCCGGTGCGGGTCAAGTGGATCAACGACCTCGTCGACGACGACGGTAACCATTTGCCCCACCTGCTGCCTGTCGACCCGACGTTGCACTGGGCGAACCCGCCCGGCGGCGAGGCCGGGCACGACACGCGACCAGCGTTCGAGTCGACACCCGAGCGCTACACGGGTCCGGTGCCGATCGTCACCCACGCTCACGGCGCGGTCGGTGTCGGCGACGAGAGTGACGGCTACGCCGAGGCGTGGTACCTGCCGGACTGCGCGATCCCCGATGGCTATGCGAGCGACGGCACCTGGTACGAGTTCTTCGCCGCCAAGGCCGCGGCGAGCTACGGCGCGACGTGGGGCAAGGGGTTCGCGACCTTCCAGTACCCGAACCTGGGGCGGGCGACGACCACCTGGTTCCACGACCACACGCTGGGGATGACGCGGCTCAACGTGTACGCCGGTCCAGCCGGGTTCTTCATTGTCCGCGGCGGGCCCAGCGGCGACGGAGCCGTGCTCGACAGCCGGACCGGTCTGCCGGCCTCGTTCCCGGGTCCGGCCCCGCGCCCAAACGACATGTTCCCGCCCAACAAGCCCTACCGGGAGATCGCACTCGCGATCCAGGACCGCTCGTTCTACTGTGACGGGTCGCTGTTCTACCCTGACACCCGCGCCTTGTTCGACGAGTTCGAAGGTCCGTACATCCCCGACACCGACATCTCGCCGATCTGGAATCCCGAGTTCTTCGGCAACGCGATCATCGTCAACGGCAACACGTGGCCATTCCAGACCGTCGAGCAGCGCCGTTACCGATTCCGGGTGCTCAACGGCTGCGACTCGAGGTTCTTGATCCTCGACTTCGACCACATCGACGGGGTGGAACTGTGGGCGATCGGCAACGAAGGCGGCTTCCTCGCCGCCCCCGTCAACCTGACCGATACGAACAGCAACAGGCTCCTCATCGGACCGGCGGAACGGTCCGATCTGATCGTTGACTTCACCAACGTTGCGGTCGGCAACTACGTGCTGGCCAACGCCGGACCCGACGAACCCTTCGGCGGCGGCAGTCCTGGCATCGACTTCGTCGTCGCCGACCCCGCCACCACCGGTCAGGTCATGGAGTTCCGCGTCGTGCCCGCCCTCACCGTGGACGACTCGACGCCTCCCCAATTCCTCCAACTGCCGGCCATCACGCCCCTTCCGGCAGCAACGGTCACCAGGCCGCTGGCCCTGCTCGAGGAGATGTCGGCGTTCCACGACGGTCCCGCCGAGGCCCTGCTCGGGGTGGTCTCTGGCGACCCCAACGTAGACCCCGGCGTGGCGACCAAACGGATGTGGCATGAGGAGATCACCGAGAACCCCGCGGTCGGCGCCACCGAGGTGTGGGAGTTCTACAACGCCACCGAAGACGCCCACCCGATGCACATCCACGAAACCACCTTCGAGGTGATCAACCGGCAGCCCATCGTCGTCAGCGACGAAGAAGACGAACCGTTGCTCGTGCAGGTAATGCCGGACTCGACGCCGACCCCGACGGAATCATGGGAGACCGGCCTCAAAGAGACCGTCATCGCTTACCCGGGCCAGGTCACGCGCGTGAAGGCACAGTTCAACAACCCGGGCCAATATGTGTGGCACTGTCACATCGTCGAACACGAAGACAACGAGATGATGCGCCCCTACCGCATCGGCCCCGTACAGCCCGGCCAGCCGGGCTAGCGGGGTCCGCGTCCACGCTGAGGTACACGATCCGCACGGCCCCCGCGGTCCGATTCAGCGTCCGAAACATGCCGCGACTGCGGGTGCCGTTCTCGAGCGGTCAAATGGGTATGCCGAGCGAGGCGTGTCGGGCAGCCGTCCAGATCCGATGACCGGTCGCAATCGTCAGAGGACCCGTTCCTGGCGGCCCGCCGATCGCGGAGTCACACACCCAGGACGTCGCGCTCATTCGAGTGATTTCCGGGCTGACCTTTCTGTCGGCTTCGGCGACCCATTCAGCGTTGGTGGAACCCATCAATCGGTGAAACGAGATCATCGGTAGCACGAACGCCAGTAGACCTCACCGATCGGATTGAGGCCTGCCCCCGATTGACATCGTCGGCGGGAGGTGTAATCTACAACCAGATGGTTGTAGATTCTCTCGAGCGCGCGAAACGGACCGACCGGTTGTTTTTCGCTCTCAGCGATGCAACACGGCGCGACATCGTCACGCAGACGCTCGACCGTGAGCGCTCCGTCAGCGAGCTCGGCCGGCTGTATCCGATCAGCCTCACCGCGGTGCAGAAGCACGTCGAGGTCCTCGTCGACGCCGGTCTGGTTTCAAAGCACCGGAGTGGACGGGAACAACACGTGCGCGGCGAGGTCAACCGACTGCGCCGGGCGCACGAACTTCTCGATGAACTCGAAACGGTGTGGCGGGCCCGCCTCGAACGCTTCGAGGGCGTCCTCAACGAAACCACTGGAAAGGAAAGCGAATGACCGTTTGGAATGTCGACAAGTACGCAGAGGCCAAGACAATGGTCATCACTGCGGAGTTCAAGACGTCCATCACCAACGTGTGGCAGCTGTGGGCCGACCCGCGCCTACTCGAGCGGTGGTGGGGTCCGCCAGGATTCCCCGCCACGTTCGAGCATCACGACCTCACGCCGGGCGGCACGATCACCTACTTCATGTCCGGCCCCGACGGCGGCGACAGGTTCGACGGCACCTGGAACGTGGTCGAGGTCGATGCCCCGACCAGGCTCGTGGTCGAAGACGCCATCGTCGAAGATGACGGAACGCCCAGCGACGGCAACTCCATGACTCGCATGGAGATCGACATCGAAGCGGCGGGCGACACGACCCGCATGATCCTCACCACCCATTTCGACTCGCTCGAAGGGATGGAGCAAGCGATCGCCATGGGCGTCGTTGAAGGTATGAAGGCCTGGATGTCCCAGATCGACACCCTGCTCGCCGAGGTCGCTGCCTAGCGGGACTTGGCCGACCCGGGACTGCTCGCGGATGTGGCGCTCGCCGCGGAGCAGGCCGGTTGGGACGGCGTGTTCGTCTGGGATCATCTCTGGAACCGAACGTTGGTTCCGTTCGCCGACCCACGCTTGCGGCGATCGCGATGGCGACCGAGCAGGTCGTGATCGGCACGATGGTCACCGCCCTGCCGCGACGTCGGCCGCAGCTCGTCGCTCAGTCGACGACATCGGTCGATCGCCTGTCCACTGGCCGCATGGTGCTGGGCCTCGGCCTCGGGGTCGACAGCTACGGCGAGTACTCGGTGTTCGATGAACCGGCGGTCGACGATCGAGCTCGAGCCGCTGCGCTTGATGCCGGGATCGGCCTGCTCGCGCAGATGCTCGCAGGTGAACCCGTGGCAGGCGCCGGCGGGCGGGTGACCACACCGGCCAGCGTTCAACAGCCTCGCGTCCCGATCTGGATCGCCGGTCGGGCCGGGCTCAGCGCCGGGCCGCGTCGCGTGCGCCGTCACGGATTGGAGGGTCTCGCGCACGGCCCTCGGCGGGGTGGCCCCCGTGATGGAAGCCGTCACGGCAACGGGCACCGTCAGCGGCGAGCTCCTGGGCGCCCCGAATGAGCAGCTCCGGACCCAACTCGCCGGCGGCCCGGTCGGTGCATTCGCGCTGTACCAGTCGCTGTAGCGGACGAGACGTGCGAGTCGTCCCCGGGAATGAAACTAGGTCCCGGTTGGCGGCGGTGCTGCCCCGACACCGCGGAAGTAGTCGAGGATGACCTCGGAACCCTCGCCCAGGCGTAGGATCGATTGATCGCCGACGGTGTCGCCGTACACCGGCAGCGTGTAGGTGTCGAGCTTCTCGGCGGCAGCGCGGCGCAGGGCTTCGCCCGCCTTGATCGGGTCGACCGAGGCGTCGATGCGAACGGAGGACACGACCGCGTCGAGCACCCCACCCGAGCCGAACGGCGACGACTGGACGGTCTCGAGGGCCCCGTTGACCGCCGCTCGCATGAACAGCTGCTGGCGCTCGATGCGACCCAGGTCGGCCCACGCGTCGATCCGCCAGTCGCCCTCGCGGAACTCCTCGTAGTACCGGCTCCGGGCGAACGCCAGCGATTGGACGCCGTCGAGCTTCTGGCAGCCAGGTTGCAGCGACAACCCGGTGTGGAGGTCGCGGGTGGCGAACTCGATGCAGAGCTCGACGCCACCGATCTGGTCGATGATCCGCTTGAACCCGACGAAGTCGACCTCGACGTAGTGATGGATCGGGATACCCAACGACTGGGTGATGGTGGATGCCAGCCGTTGTGGGCCCTCCGAGTAGGCGCTGTTGATGCGGTTCGACTCACCCGTGCCGGCGATCTCGACCCACAGGTCGCGGGGCAGGCTGAGCAGCGCCGCCCCACCGTCCTTCTCGCGGCGCAGGATCATGATCGTGTCGCTGCGGCGCCCGCTGACGTCCGACGCGTCGCCGATCCCACCGAAGTCGGGGGAGTTGGGGTCGACACCCTCGCGGGTGTCGGACCCGACGAGCAGGTAGTTCTCGGCGGGACCGTCGTCGGGGACCGAGGTGAGCACCAACTCGAGTCCGTCGACTCGAACGATGTCGTCGGTCCGCCGATCGGCGGCGCGGAGCACCCCGGTGGTGCCGGCGACACCGACGACGCCGGCGAGGAACACCATCATCGGGATGGGGCTCCGGACGCGTCGGCGGCGACGGGCCGCTGGGGGGTCGGCCAAGCTCACGGACCGAAACGGTACCGGCCCGAGCCGTCGGGTTGTGGGCAGCAGGCGTCACACCTGCTTGGCCCCGGGCGGCGCGCGGGCCGCGAACCTCGTGCGTGCGTCGGGCGTCAGCCGGGCGGTCCGGCGTCGCGAACATGCACCACGTCGCCGACGTCGAGCCGATGCGTGAGCCCGCAGGTGTCGACGACGACCAACCGACCGTCGCCGTCGACGTCGACCGCGCGCCCATCGATCCGATGCCCCGGCACCTGGACCTCGACCCGCCGACCCAGCGTGTTGAGGGCCCCGCGATACCGGTCATGGATGTCGGCCGGCAGGGAGTCGAACGCGGCCGAGCAGCGCGGCGAGCAGTTCGAGCGGCGAGGGAACGCTGCCCGACGGAATCGCGCTGTGCAGCGACACCGCGCCGACGGGGGCCCAGCCCACGTTCAGCCCGAGCCCGACCACGATCGATCCGTCGGCCGCCCGCTGGGCGAGGATCCCGGCCAGCTTGCGCTCCCCGACGAGCAGGTCGTTCGGCCATTTCAGCACTGCATCGACCCCGGCCGTGGCGCGGCACGCGTCGATCGCGGCCAGCCCGACCCGTTGGGTCAGGGTCGAGGGCTGGGTTGGCACCGTACGGAACAGCATCGACACGAGCAGGTTGACGCCCGCCGGCGCCTCCCAGCGCCGGTCGAGTCGGCCGCGGCCCGCGGTCTGATGGTCGGTCACGAGCACGCTGCGATCCGGCACACCGGTGGCGGCGGCCGCCACGAGGTCGTCGTTGGTGCTGCCGGTCACCGGTACGTGCGTGACGGTCCAACCGTCCGGCCATTCAACCGGCGGGTCGCCGGGCGGCGTGCGGTCGGCAACACCCATGGCACGTACATTGTCAGGCGTGCTGCAAAAGATCCTGATCGCCAACCGTGGCGAGATCGCCGTGCGCGTGATCCGCGCCGCTCGCGAGCTCGGCATCAAGACCGTCGCGGTCTACTCCGAGCTCGATCGGGACGCCCTGCACGTCCGGCTGGCCGACGAGGCGTACGCCCTCGGCGGGCAGGCGGCGGCCGAGAGCTATCTCAACACCGACGCCATCATCGGCGCGATCCGTGACAGCGGCGCCGACGGCGTCCACCCCGGCTACGGCTTCTTCTCCGAGAACGCCGACTTCGCGGGCGCGATCACCGAGATGGGCGTGACATTCATCGGCCCACCGCCGTCGGCGATCACCGAGATGGGCGACAAGGTCTCGAGCCGGCTCGCCGCGCAGCACGGCGGCGCGCCGATCGTTCCCGGCACCACCGAGTTCGCGTCCGGTCCCGAAGACATCGTGGCGTTCGGTGAGGCGAGTGGCTGGCCGATCGCTATCAAGGCCGCCTTCGGCGGTGGCGGTCGGGGGATGAAGGTCGTCGAATCGGCGGCCGAGGTCGTCGACGCGATGGCGAGTGCCCAGCGCGAGGCGAAGGGCTTCTTCGGACGCGACGAGGTGTACGTCGAGCGGTACCTGACATGGCCGCGTCACGTCGAGGTGCAGATCGTCGGCGACCAACAGGGCAACGTGGTGTGGGTCTCGACGCGTGACTGCTCGGCGCAACGGCGTCATCAGAAGTTGATCGAGGAGGCACCGGCGCCCGGGCTGCCCGACGGGGTCGAGGCGGCGATGGGCGAGGCCGCGGTCAAAGCCGCCAAGGCCGTCGGGTACTACAACGCCGGGACGGTGGAGTTCATCTACCAGGACGGTGACTTCTTCTTCCTCGAGATGAACACCCGCCTGCAGGTCGAGCACCCCGTCACCGAGGTGATCACCGGCCTCGATCTCGTCGAATGGCAGATCCGGGTGGCGTCCGGCGAACCGCTGCCGATGACGCAGGAGGAGGTGCTGGCACTGCGCCGTGGCCATGGCATCGAGATTCGCATCAACGCCGAGGACCCGGCGGGCGGGCGCTTCCTCCCGTCGCCGGGCCGCATCACCAAGCTCGTCCCACCCGATGGCTTCGGCGTGCGATTCGACAGCGGGTACGAGTCGGGCGACGAGATCAGCCAGTTCTACGACAACCTCGTCGGCAAGGTCATCGTCTGGGGCAAGGACCGCGACACCGCGATCGCGCGCGCCGTCCGTGCCCTCGAGGAGATGACGGTCGAGGGCGTGGCGACGACGATCCCGGCCGATCTGGCGATCCTCCGCCATTCCGATTT
Organism: Ilumatobacteraceae bacterium; assembly: GCA_963776935.1. Taxonomy (GTDB): domain Bacteria; phylum Actinomycetota; class Acidimicrobiia; order Acidimicrobiales; family Ilumatobacteraceae; genus JALOLG01. The sequence goes on from CAVZOP010000015.1 coordinate 335,196, forward strand.
CGTCGCCGTCGAGCACTCGACGAGATGGGTCGAGCAGAGCCTCGACCTGTCGGACCTGGCACCGGCCGTCACCACGCCGCCGGAAACCGTCGACGGAGCCGCCGAGCCACTGGTGCAACGGCGAACCACGGTCGAGGTCAACGGCAAGCGGTTCGAGGTCGCGATGTGGGTGCCGGAGGTGGCGACCACGGCCTTGGCCGCCAAGGCGGCCAAGCCCAGGCGTGCCGGCGGTGCGAGCGGCGCGGCCGGCGGCGGGAGCGGAGACGTGACCGTGCCGATGCAGGGGACGATCGTGAAGGTGCTCGTCGAGGTCGGTCAGGCCGTCGACGTCGGACAGGGCATCGTCGTGCTCGAGGCGATGAAGATGGAGAACCAGATCAACGCCGAGAAGGCCGGCACCGTCAAGGCGATCAAGGTCGCCCCCGGCGACACCGTCGGCGGCGGCGACGTCGTCGCCGTCATCGAATAACCCCCGAGCTTCACGAGATGGGGTTGGGGTGGGTGCGGCGTTCGCGGCGGACGACCTTGAACACGACGAGGGCGGCGAGGATCACACCCGTCAGCAGCACGGCGTGGTCAGTGAACGCGGTCGCCAGCACCACGATCGCGACGCCGACCACGAGCGACCCGTCGACGACGCGCTGCTGGGACGCCACGTCGCGCAGCAGCCAGAGCGCGAGCAGGTAGGTGATGACGGGGATCGTCACACTGAGCCCGGCCGTGAGCGAGGTGACACCACCCTCATCGCCGGCATGATGAGTCGCGTGGTCGACCGACACGACCAGGCCGGCGCCCACCGCGGCTGCGGCGGCGAAGATCGCGTAGTGGCCGTATCCCCAGATGAACGCCATCCGTAGCGAGTCGAGCTCGACGCGACCGGCGAGATCGAAGTAGATCCACCACATCGACAACACGATCAGGACGCCACCGACCATCACCTCGATGAGCGCCGACGGGTAGTCGCGACTCTCGACGGCGGCACCGATCGCCACCGAGCCGGCGAGGATCGACTCGCCCAGCACGATGATCGTGAACAACCCGTATCGCTCCGAGATGTGCTCGGGGTGCCACGACGTCGGCACCGCACGCTCGGCCCACACGGGGACCACCAACTCGCCGATCACGAGGAGGATGAATCCGATCCAGTTGAACGGGTCGGGAACGACGAGCAGCACGACCCAGCCGACCTGGAGGACGGAGATCCCCGCCGCGAAGCGGAGAGCTGCCGGGCGACCGTGCGGATCGTCGTGGGCGGCCCGCAGCCACTGGGCGACGAGCGCCAACCGCATCACGACGTATCCGAGCGTGGTGATCGCGAAGTTCCGGTGCTCGACGACTTCGGGAACACCCGCGGCGAGGATCAGCGCACCGATGAGCTGCACGAACACGGCGAGCCGGTACGGCACGTCGTCGTTGTCGTAGGCCGACGCGAACCACGTGAAGTTCATCCAGGCCCACCAGATGGCGAAGAACACGGCGAGGTAGTTGACGACCGCCTCGCCGACGTTGCCGGCGAGGATCTCGTGCTCGAGGCTCGACGATGCGCGCGCGATGGCGACGACGAACACGAGGTCGAAGAACAACTCGAGCGGCGTCGCGGTGCGATGGGGCTCGTCGGGCGAACGACGACCCATCGCGACCATCCACGTCGATGATCGCCGCGGCTCGGAGGGGCTGGTCATCCGGTGCGACAGTAACGGCGAGCGCAGCAGGCCCGACCAACCGTGATCTGGCAGAGTTTGCCCAGATGGGACCGATCGAGATCAAGGGCGCCGGGCTGTCGATCGCCGACGTCGTCGCCGTCGCCCGGCACGATGCGCCCGTCGAGCTCGCCGAATCGGCACGCGAGGAGATGATCCGGTCAGCGGCGCTCGTCGAAGGTTTCATCGCCGGCGACCACCCCGTCTACGGCGTGACCACAGGGTTCGGCTCGCTCGCCGACACCGTGATCCCCCACGACCGGACCCGCGAGCTCCAAGTCGCACTCATCCGATCGCATGCGGCGGGCATGGGAGATCCGGTCGAGCGCGAGGTCGTTCGGGCGATGCTGCTCCTGCGCGCCAGAAGCCTGGCGATGGGGCGCTCGGGCGCCCGCCCCTTGCTCGTCGATCAGCAGGTGGCGCTGCTCAACAGCGGTCTGACGCCGGTCGTGCCGGAGCACGGCTCGCTCGGCGCGAGCGGTGACCTGGCGCCGCTCGCACACTGCGCGCTGGTGATGATCGGCGAGGGCCATGTCACCCGGGACGGGACAGTCACCCCGGCCCGCGACGCGCTCGCCGCCGCCGGCCTCGAACCGATCGTGCTCCGCGCCAAGGAGGGGCTGGCGCTCATCAACGGCACCGACGGCATCCTCGGGATGCTGGCGATGGCGATCACCGACCTGACGGTGCTGGTACGGCTCGCCGACGTGACGGCGGCGATGAGCGTCGAAGGTCTGCTCGGAACCGATCGCGCGTTCGCGGCGGATCTCCAGGCACTGCGTCCGCAGGTCGGGCAGGCGGTGAGCGCTGCCAACCTGACGCGGCTGATGGCCGGTTCGGCGATCGTGGCCAGCCACCGCGAGGGCGATCCGCGGGTGCAGGACGCCTACTCGTTGCGCTGCACGCCGCAGGTGCACGGAGCCGCGCTCGACACCCTCGCCCACGCTCGGACGATCGCCGAGCGCGAGCTCGACGCGGCGATCGACAACCCGATGATCCTGCCCGACGGACGGGTCGAGTCGTGCGGCAACTTCCACGGTGCACCACTCGGCTTCGCCTGCGACTTCCTCGCCATCGCCGTGGCGGAGCTGTCGGCCATCTGCGAACGCCGGACCGACCGGCTCCTCGACGCCAACCGTTCACACGGCCTGCCACCGTTCCTGTCGCCAGATCCCGGCGTCAACTCGGGGATGATGATCGCCCACTACACACAGGCCGCGATGGCGACCGAGAACAAGCGTCTCGCCGCGCCGGCGAGTGTCGACTCACTGCCGACGAGCGCGATGCAGGAGGACCACGTGTCGATGGCGTGGTCGGCCGCCCGCAAGCTCCGCCGGAGCATCGACAACCTGCGCCGGATCGTGGCGGTCGAGCTCGTGTGCGCGGCGCGGGCGATCGACCTGCGCGATCCCCTCGCGCCGGCCGCCGGCACGGGGGCTGCGGTCACCACGTTGCGCGAGCGGGTCGCCGGTCCCGGACCAGACCGGTGGTTGTCGCCCGAACTGGGAGCCGCCGAGGACCTACTGCGCTCGGGTGCCCTGCTCGACGCCGTCGAGACAGCGATCGGACCACTCGATGTGGTGTAGAGGCGCGGGCTATTGAGATGACTTGGAGAGGGAGGACGCGATGACTGCTGGCGCTCGACCGGTGCGGGCTCCCCGCGGCACCGAGCTGACGTGCCGTGGCTGGCCGCAGGAAGCCGCCTACCGCATGTTGCAGAACAACCTCGATCCGGAGGTCGCCGAGCGACCCGACGACCTCGTCGTGTACGGCGGCACCGGCCGGGCGGCGCGGTCGTGGGACGCCTTCGACGCGATGTGCCGGACGCTCACCACGCTCGCCGGCGACGAGACGATGCTCGTGCAGTCGGGCAAGCCGGTCGGCGTGTTCCGCACCCACGAGTGGGCGCCGCGCGTCCTGATCGCCAACTCCAACCTGGTACCCGAGTGGGGGAACTGGGAGGAGTTCCGCCGGCTCGAGGCGCTCGGCCTCACGATGTACGGCCAGATGACGGCCGGTTCGTGGATCTACATCGGCACCCAGGGCATCCTCCAGGGAACCTACGAGTGCTTCGCCGAGATCGCCCGGCGTCGCTTCGGGGGCACCCTCGCCGGCACGATCACGCTCACCGCCGGACTCGGCGGGATGGGCGGGGCGCAGCCGCTGGCGGTCACCATGAACGACGGCGTGGCGCTGTGCATCGAGGTCGACGCCCATCGCATCGAGCGGCGCCTCGAGACCGCCTACCTCGACGAGCGCGCCGACTCGCTCGAGGATGCGATCGCGCGCTGCGAGCGAGCCCGCGACGAGCGGCGCGGGCTCTCGGTCGGTGTGCTCGGCAACGCCGCTGTGCTCGTCCCGCAGCTGCTCGACCTCGGGTTCCCGGCCGACATCGTGACCGATCAGACCAGTGCCCACGACCCGCTCAGCTACGTGCCCGTCGACCTCACGCCGGAGGCAACCATCGAGATGGCTCGCACCACGCCGGAGGAGCTGATCCGTCGGTCACGCGAGAGCATGGCCGCCCACTGCCGGGCGATGGTCGGGTTCCTCGACCGCGGCAGCGAGGTCTTCGACTACGGCAACAGCCTGCGTGCCGAGGCCCGCCTCGGCGGCTTCGACCGGGCGTTCGACTATCCCGGCTTCCTGCCCGCCTACATCCGTCCCCTGTTCTGCGAGGGCAAGGGACCGTTCCGGTGGGTCGCCCTCTCGGGCGACCCGGCCGACATCGCGGCCACCGACCGCGCCGTCCTCGAGGAGTTCCCCGACGACGCCCCGCTCGCCCGGTGGATCCAGATGGCCGGCGAACGCGTCGCTTACCAGGGCCTTCCGGCGCGGATCTGCTGGCTCGGCTACGGCGAGCGGCACCGCCTCGGGCTGCGGTTCAACGAGATGGTGCGGCGCGGCGAGTTGCGCGCACCGATCGTGATCGGACGCGATCATCTCGACTCGGGATCGGTCGCCTCGCCGTACCGCGAGACCGAGGCGATGGTCGACGGGTCCGACGCGATCGCCGATTGGCCGTTGCTCAACGCTCTCGTCAACACCGCGTCGGGCGCCACGTGGGTCAGCATCCACCACGGCGGTGGGGTCGGCATCGGCCGTTCGATCCACGCCGGAATGGTGTGCGTCGCCGACGGCACCGAGCTCGCCGCCGAGAAGCTGGAACGCGTGCTCACAGCGGATCCCGGCACCGGCGTCATGCGCCACGCCGATGCCGGCTACGACCGGGCCATCGAGGTGGCCGACGAGCGCGGTGTGCGGATCCCGATGCTGGAGCACGATTGACGGTGGCCGTGCGCGAGATCCTCACCGTCGGGCATCCGCTGCTTCGCGAACGTGCCCGCGAGGTGTCCGCCGACGAGCTCGCCGGCCACGAGATGCAGACGCTGATCGACGACCTGATCGACACGATGCACGCCGCCAACGGGGCCGGGATCGCCGCCCCCCAGATCGGCGAGTCGGTGCGCATCGCGACGATCGAGGTGAATCACAACCCGCGCTACCCCTACAAGCCGCCGATCCCACTGACGGTCGTCGTCAACCCGGTGATCGAGCCCATCGACGACGAGCAGGTCGAGATCAACGAGGGCTGCCTGTCCGTCCCGAACCTGCGCGGCAACGTGATGCGCTCCGTCAACATCCGCGTCCGCTCGCTCGACCGCGACGGCGTCGAGCACGACGAGGTCAAGCGCGGGCTCACGGCCGGCACGTACCAGCACGAGTGCGACCATCTCGACGGGATGCTGTTCCTCGACCGTGTCCACGACACCCGTTCACTCACGACGTGGGAGCAGTTCGAGCGCTACCACCGCGACGCGTTCGTGAGCCGCATCACCGAGTTCGTCCGCCGGGTCGGATCGTGACCACGAGCTACTGGTGCGAGCTGGCATGGCTCGGCGGCGACACCGTCGCGGCCGGCGTGACGATCGACGTCGACGGTGACCGCATCGTCGCCGTCCACCCCGGCGTCAGCGAAGCGCCGTCGACGGCGACGCGGCTCGACGGTCTCACGCTGCCGGGGATGGCCAACGCCCACAGCCACGCCTTCCATCGGCTGTTGCGGGGCGCGACCCAGATCGGCGTCGGCTCGTTCTGGACGTGGCGCGAGCAGATGTACGCGGCGGCCGAACGTCTGACCCCGGAGTCGTACCAACGTCTCGCCACCGCCGTGTTCGGCGAGATGGCGCTCGCCGGCATCACGTGTGTCGGTGAGTTCCACTACCTCCACCACGGGCCCGATGGCGTTCCATACGACGATCGCAACGCGATGGGTGCGGCGTTGATCGACGCAGCCGCGGCGGCCGGCATTCGCATCACGCTGCTCGACACGTGTTACCTGCACGGTGGCATCGGAGTCGAGTTGGACCCGATCCAGCGGCGCTTCGGCGACGGCGATGCGCTCGGCTGGGCGACCCGCGCGTCGGCCCTCGACGAGCTGACGTCGGCGACGGCCCGCGTCGGCGCTGCGATCCACTCGGTGCGGGCCGTCGATCCGGCGTCGGCCGAGGTGGTCGGCGCGTGGGCGGCCGAGCGAGGTGTCCCGCTGCACTGCCACGTCTCCGAGCAGCCGGCCGAGAACGAGCAGTGCATCGCCGCCTACGGCATCACTCCGGTGGGCCTGCTCGACCGTCACGGCCTGCTCGGCGAGCGCTTCACCGCGATCCACGCCACCCACCTCACCGACACGGACGTCGACGCACTCGGCGCCAGCGGTGCGGCGGTGTGCCTGTGCCCGACGACCGAGCGCGACCTGGCCGACGGGATCGGCCCAGCGCTGGACTTGCGCGACGCCGGATCCACACTCGCCCTCGGCTCCGACTCGCATGCCGTGATCGACCTGTTCGAAGAGGCGCGGGCGGTGGAGCACCACGAACGGTTGGCAAGCCTCGTCCGCGGCAACCACGACGCCCCGAGTCTGCTGCGTGCCGCTACCGCCAACGGCCACGCCAGCCTCGGCTGGCCGGAGGCCGGGCGTCTCGAGGCCGGTGCGCTCGCCGACCTGTGCACGGTGCGGCTCGACTCGGTGCGGCTGGCCGGCGCCCGCCGCGAGCACCTGCTCGAATCGGTCGTCTTCGCCGCTACGGCGGCCGACGTCGACCACGTCGTCGTCGGCGGCGAGGTGATCGTCCGCGATGGCGCTCACGTGCGCATCGATGTCGCCGGCGAGATGGCCGGCGCCGCGGAGGCCATGTGACGACGACGGTGGTCGACAACGTCGGCGTCCTCGTCACGAACATCGACGGTGGCGACGGTGGCGGCGATGCGCTGGGCAGCCTCACCGATGCCCATGTCGTGTTCGACGGAGCGGCGATCGTCGCCGTCGGCACCGGCACCACCCCAGCGGCCGACCGGCGGATCGACGCCGGGGGACGATGTGTGCTCCCAGGCTTCGTCGACAGCCATACGCACCTCGTGTTCGCCGGCGACCGCGCGGCAGAGTTCGCATCCCGGATGGCCGGGCGTCCCTACGAGGCGGGCGGGATCAACGTGACGGTGGCCGCCACCAGGGCCGCACCGGACGCCACGTTGCGAACACTTGCCGCGGCGCGACGCGACGAGGGACACCGGGCTGGGATCACGACGATCGAGATCAAGTCGGGCTACGGGCTCACCGCGACCGACGAGGCGAGATGCCTCCGGATCGCCGGTGAGCTCACGGGCGACACGACGTTGCTCGGTGCGCACGTCGTGCCGCCCGAGTTCACCGGCCGGGCCGACGACTACGTCGACTACGTGTGCGGCGAGATCCTCACGGCGTGCGCTCCGCACGCGCGCTGGATCGACGCGTTCTGCGAGACCGGCGCGTTCGATGCCGACCAGTGCCGGGCTGTGCTCGACGCCGGCCGCGCCGCCGGGCTCGGGTTGCGGCTCCACGCCAACCAGCTCGGACCGGGTCCCGGCGTCGCCCTCGCCGTCGAGATGGGGTGCGCGTCGGCCGATCACTGCACATACCTCACCGACGCCGACGTCGACGCGCTGGCCGGCGGATCGACCGTGGCGACGTTCCTGCCGGCGACCGACTTCTCCACCCGCCAGCCGTACCCCGACGCCCGGCGCGTCATCGACGCCGGCGCCGTCGTCGCCATCGCGACCAACTGCAACCCTGGCTCGAGCTACACGACGTCGATGTCGTTCTGCATCGCACTCGCCGTGCGCGACATGCACATGACGCCCGAGGAGGCGGTCGGGGCGGCGACCGTCGGCGGTGCGGCGGCCCTCCGGCGTGACGACATCGGCCGGATCGCGCCCGGGTGCCGCGCCGACCTGGTCATCCTCGACGCGCCGAGCTACACCCATCTCGTGTACCGGCCGGGCGTGCCGCTGATCGCCACCACCATCGAGGCCGGCGAGGTGGTCTGGCAGGCTTGACCGGGCTCAGCCCGCCTTGGGACGGTTCTTCACGAACTCGAACCGAGCGTCGATCATCACGGGTTTGGTGAGTCGCTGACCGAGGTGGCGGATCACGTCGACCGCCTTGGTGACGTCGGCTTGTGAAGGGACACCGAGCGAGAGTGCCGGCACGACCGTGTCGGTGAGATGCGCCTCGTCGGCGGCGGTCAGGCCGAGCACCGGTCGAACCGATGCGAGCACGGCCGGCCATTGGCCGCCGACGTTCGCCGGGGCAGGCTGCCCCTTGAGCGGCCGCCCGACGACGGCGAGTGTGTCGGCCGCTGCGAGCAGCGCCCGGCCGCATTCGCCGTACGCGTCCCGGGCAGCCAAGGAGTGACGCTGGGTCCACGGAGCGTCCCCGGCGATGAACGCACCCTGGGCGCACTCCATCGCGTCGACGAAGACCGCCGTCGTACGCTCGACGGCCAGGATCGCCTTGGTCGCCGTGTCGGCACTCGCCGGTCCTGGGAGCGCCAGCTTCCGCTTCGGGATCGTCGAACCGGCGGGCCGTTGATAGTTGGGCTGGGGAGGGTCATCGGCGGCGTTGCCGAGGTACCACCCGGCCACGCCGAAGGCGGCGGCCACGATTCCGGTGACGACTGCTGTCTCCGGTTGGAGCACCGCCACCGTCGCCAGCCCGGCCGCGATCCAGATGGCCTTCTCTTCGGCCTCCCCGAACTCTTCCTTCGGGTCGACGACGTCACCGCCTCCTCCACCGCCGGTCGGCGGAGGTGGATTGATGATCGTCGGCCCGGCGGGCACGTAGAAGGTGAGGAAATCGACCGGGATCGAGATCGTGTCCGTCCCTCCGCCGCCCTCGTCCTCTGGCGCGTCGCCGTAGACGACGACTTCCTCGGACACCGGTGGCATGTCTGACATGCGAAGCTCCTTACGTCGGTGGGTCGGCTGACCCAGGCAGCCACCAGACCCACACGTGGAGCTCTGGATACGTCGGTCCGCTGCGCCCAACCGCCAATCGGACCGGTCGACGATTACTCGGCGGCGTCGACGAGCGCTTCGGCGAGCGCCGGGTGCACCAGCAGGCTCTCGACGATGTCGCTGACCTTCAAGTTCGCCGTGACCGCGAGCGCGATCACCGAGATCAGCTCGGCCGCGTGGCGTCCGACGATCGAACCGCCCAGCACCACGCCCGTGGCCGGATCGGAGATGATCTTCACGAAGCCCCGGGAGTCGTTGTTGATCAACGCCTTGGGGGTGGCCGAGAACGGCACCTTCGTGACCCGGATCTTGCGACCCACTGCGAACGCCTCGGCCTCGGCGAGCCCGACGTCGGCGATCTCGGGTTCGGTGAAGATCGCCGACGCCGCCTTGTCGTAGTCGAGGTGGCGGTGCTCGCGGGTGTGCAGACCCATCACGTGCTCGGCGACCTTGCGGCCCTGCATCGCGGCGACGGACGACAGCGGGAGCTTGCCGCTCACATCACCGGCGGCGTAGATGTGGGGCTGGTTGGTGACGCAATGCTGGTTGATCGGGACGTAGCCACCGGCGTCGACCTCGACACCAGCGGCCTCGAGCCCGAGCCCCGCGGTGTTCGGCACCGAGCCGATCGCGAGCACCGCGTGGGTGGAGCGCACGGTGCGACCATCGTCGCACCGGATCACGACGTGGTCGCCGTTCTCGTCGTCGACGCTCCGCTCGATCGACGTCGCCCGGGCCCCCTTCAGGAGGCGCACACCGCGGGCGAGGAAGTCCTCCTCGAGCACGGCCGCGACCTCGGGATCCTTGCCGGGCAGCACCTGCTGACGGCTCACGACCAGTGTCACTTCGGCACCGAACGACGAGAACATGTGGACGAACTCGACGCCAGTCACGCCGGAGCCGACGACGGTGACGCTGTCGGGGAAGACCTTGGGTGGGTAGCAGTCGCGTGTCGTGAGGATGCGGTCGCCGTCGGGGAAGCACCAGTCCGGCACACGCGGCCTCGATCCGGTCGAGACCAGCGCGCAGTCGAACCCCAACTCCTCGGTGCCCTCGGCGGTCTCGACGGTCAGCGTGTTCGTGCCGGTGAACCGCGCCACGCCACGGATCAGCTCGACCCCCTGGCTCTCGAGCAGCGTGGTCGTGCTCTTCTGGAGGTGCGACTTGATGCCCTCGATGCGCGAGATGAGGCCCTCGACGTCGACCTCCGGGTGCGCCAATTCGAGCCCCATGCCGTCGATGCGACGGGCGAAGCTCATCGCGCCACCGGTGGCGATCATCGTCTTCGAGGGGATGCAGTCCCACAAGTGCGCGGCACCGCCGATCACGTCGCGCTCGACCACGGTCACCTTGGCGCCGAGCCTGGCCGCATACGTCGCCGCAGTGTTTCCTGCCGGCCCACCCCCAACGATGACAAAGCGCATGGTCACGCGAACAGGCTACGGCCCCTATTCGTGCTCGTGGTCAATCGCAGGTGCGTCCGTCACGAACAGGACGGACCGCGAGTTGGCGGGCGAGGCCGCTTCCGTCGTGGCCTGCACCAGGTTCGGGCAGTAGGTCGACGGGTAGCTCATCTGGTCACGGCGCTCGCCCACCCACTCGAAGTGCATCCCGTCGGACACGAGGAAGTTGCCACCCCACGCGAAGTTGTGGCGGCGGAAGATGCGCACGACGTTGCAGTTCATCTGCGGCACGCAGCCCTGGCAGTTGCTGACCGTGTTGGTGTCGAGCGCCATCCCCCACGAGTGCCTCGACAAGAAGCCGAGCTCGCCACCGATCCGGTTGAAGCGCGGGTAATGGCAACCGCCGTAGGTGTTGGCGTTGGTCACGTCGATGGCGCCGGCGAGACCGGCCGCGGCGACCTCGTCGAGCGCGGCGCGGAGGTCGGCGGCGATCCGGTTGTGGCAGCGGGCCCTGATCGGGATCTGCACGCTGAGGAGCTCGCGACCGGCCGGCAGGTTCGCCGACTGCCACGCCGCCTCCTGGATGATGCTCCCGTCGCCGAGGATCTGATAGGCGAACTCGCCGAGCAGCTCCTTGGTGCGCGCCAACCCGAGGTTGCCGTCGGGGCTCGGCGGATCCCAGCTGTGGCGCACCCGGGTCCGGAACCGACCGGTCACCCCGCGGTTGGCGAGCGCGGTGTCGAGCGCAGCACGAGACGAGAACCCGTAGATCACGACCTGGGTGTCGGTGGTGATCCCCAACCGACCGGCCGCTTCGTTCGTCATCAGCAGCTCGGTGCCGCCGACCTCGTCCTCGGTACCGATCCGCGAGATCGTGAGTGTGTGCACGCCACCGTCGGCGGCGACGAGATCGATGAGGTCACCTGCCTGGGCACCGCGGAGGCCGGCCGTCCGCTCCCCCATCACGACGGAGGTCGGCGTGAGGGCGCCGGAGATGGCGCGTCCGCTGACCGCCGCGATCGCCGACGGGTGGAGCGCGGTGACCGACATCGGATATCGGAAACCGGACGGCGCCTGCTGCACCACCGTTCCGCCGCGGGTGATGCGGGTCATGCCGATCGTGACGCTGCGGCCGGCCGTGCCGACACCACCTGCGTCGCGCGCTGCGGCGAGCGCCCCGTAGAGGTTGGCGGTGTCGAGCTCACCGACGTCGGAGACGGTGACGATGTCGCCGAGTACCTCGACCGCGGTCGCCCGCGCGCCCACTGCCGCCGGACCGTCGATCGTGTCGACCAACGCCGGCGCCGCAACCGCGACCACCGCTGACGTGGCCATGACCGCCACGATCGACAGGACCGCCGCCCGACGGTGAGAACGGGTGAGCTTGGGGCGCGGGGGGAACGGCACGAGGTTGCAGGCTAGAAGCCATCGTCGCGATGTGCAGGGCAGCGACTACCGTCGAACCATCGTGGACCAGGGAATCGACGCCGGAACCGACGCGGCAGGAGCCGAGACGATGGCGTCGACGGCGGCCGTGTCGCCTGGTAGCGGCCTCCATGCCGAGCGTTCCCGGCGGCTGGCACGGGTGGACGAGATCCGCGACGCTGGCACCGAGCCGTACCCCTACCGGTTCGACCGCTCCCACACCCTCCGGGAGATCCGCGAGCGCTGGGGATCGCTCGAGCCGGGCACCGAGACCGAGGACGAAGTCGATGCCGCCGGCCGGCTGATGCTGTTGCGTGACTCGGGCAAGCTCGTGTTCGCGACGATGCGCGATCGCAGCGGCGAGATCCAGCTCTTCGTGTCGAAGGCCGAGGTCGGCGACGGATCGTTCGGCGACGTCAAGGCGCTCGACCTCGGCGACTGGGTCGGCGTGCACGGCCGGGTGATGACCACCCGCAAAGGCGAGCTGTCGATCAAGGTCGACCGGCTGCAGCTGCTCGCCAAGGCGCTGCGCCCGCTGCCCGACAAGTGGCACGGTCTGACCGACATCGATGCCCGCTACCGCCAGCGCTACGCCGACCTGATCGTCAACGAGGAGGCGCGCCGGGCGTTCGAGATCCGCCACGAGCTGGTGGCGAGCTTCCGCAGGACACTCGCCGCCGAGGGCTACACCGAGGTCGAGACGCCGATCCTGCACGTCGAGGCCGGCGGCGCCCACGCCCGACCGTTCGTCACCCACCACCACACGCTCGACATGGACCTGTACCTGCGGATCGCGCTCGAACTGCACCTCAAGCGCCTGATCGTCGGCGGCATGGAGCGGGTGTACGAGATGGGTCGCATCTTCCGCAACGAAGGCATCTCCCCCCGCCACAACCCCGAGTTCACGATGATGGAGCTGTACCAGGCGTTCGGCGACGTGTCCGAGATGATGGCCATCACCGAGCAGCTCATCGAGCAAGCGGCCCGCGATGCGCTCGGCACGACGAAGGTGACGATCCGTCGAGGCGAGATCGATCTCGCCGCGCCGTGGCCCCGGCGACGCATGATCGATCTCGTGAGCGAGGCCATCGGTACCGAGGTGCACCCGTCACAGCCGATCGAGCACCTGCGTGCACTCGCCGATCGCCACGCCGCGCACTACGAACCCACGTGGGGCCAGGGCCGGCTGATCGAGGGATTGTTCGAGGCGACGGCCGAGGCCGACCTCGTGGGCCCGGTGTTCGTCACCGGTCATCCGATCGAGATCTCACCGCTGGCGAGGGTCGACCGCGACGACCCGTTCCTCACCGAACGCTTCGAGCTCTTCGTCGACTCGATCGAGCTCGCCAACGGCTACACCGAGCTCAACGATCCGGTCGAACAGCGCCAGCGCTTCGAGGATGAGCAGGCGGCCAGGGACGCCGGCGACGACGAGCGCGGCTCCGTCGACGAGGACTACCTACGCGCCCTCGAATACGGCATGCCACCGACCGGTGGGCTCGGCGTCGGCATCGATCGCGTGGCCCGGCTGCTGGCCGGCGTCGACACGATCAAAGAGGTCGTGCTGTTCCCGACCCTGCGGCCAGAGGTTCTCGAGTGATGGTGTCCGATGATGGTTTTCGAGTGATGGTGTCCGGATGACGCGCATGGCATGGGGAGCCGGGCTCTCCACCGAGACGGCCGACGGCACGACGCTCGACGCCTGGTTCCGCTGGCTCGGCTGGGGCGAGTACGGCGACGACGAGATGGTCGCCGCCCACCCCGACATCGATGCCCAGCTGGGCCTGCGCGATCGCGTCGACGAGCTACGCCGGGTCAAGATCCGGCCGGTCCGCCTGACGGTCGACGTCGACGAGCCCCCTGCTTCGGCCGCCGACGTGTATCTACGCCTCCACCTCCTGTCGCACCGACTCGCGGCGCCCCGCACGTTGAACCTCGACGGTGCGTTCGGCCTGCTCACGAACGTGGCGTGGACGAACCTCGGCCCGATCGCGGTGACCGATCTCGAAGACGTGCGGCTCCGTGTCCGCCTCGACGGTGGCTGGCTCGCCGTGCACGGCCTCGACAAGTTCCCTCGCATGACGGACTACGTGGTCCCGAGCGGCGTTCGCATCGCCGACGCCGATCGCGTTCGTCTCGGCGCCCACCTCGCCGACGGGACGGTCGTGATGCACGAGGGTTTCGTGAACTTCAACGGCGGCACGCTCGGCACGTCGATGGTCGAGGGCCGGATCTCCCAGGGTGTGGTCGTGGGTGACGGCTCCGACGTCGGCGGCGGCGCTTCGATCATGGGCACGCTGTCAGGCGGTGGCACCGAACAGGTCACCGTCGGCGAGCGGTGCCTGCTCGGCGCCAACTCCGGCATCGGGATCAGCCTCGGCGACGACTGCGTCGTCGAGGCCGGGCTCTACATCACGGCGGGGACGCTCGTGAAGCTACCCGACGGCACGATCGCCAAGGGGCGCGACATCAACGGCATCTCGAACATGTTGTTCATCCGCCACGGCCAGACCGGGGCGATCGAGGCCCGTCAGCGCAGTGGATCATGGGGCGGCCTCAACGCCGCCTTGCACGTGAACGACTGACGCGACACATGAACGAGTGATGCGCGGGTCAACACGCTCGAGTCGGCGACCAGACGCTCAGCGACGCGACGTTGGGTGAGCCGACTCAATTCAGCTCGGCGTGACGAGGAACGTGGCGAACACCTGGTCGAGCACCGCCAGATCGGCCTCCGACACGAGCTGCATCACCACGATCGCGGTGAACGTGTTGTCCGGGGGCACCGCAGCCACCGTCACGTAGACGGTGGCGGTGCCTCCGCAGTCGGTGAACGTCTGGTACCGACCGGTGTAGGCGGCGTCGCTGTAGTCCTGGATCCCGGCGTCGGTGCACTCGCCGGGTGCGGGGGCGAAGGCGGCGAGGGTCTCGTCGAGCGAGGGCTGTGGTCCGACGGCGGTGAAGAACAAGCCGGGCGTGAGGTAGTTGGCGTTGAACTCGTCGATCGACGGCGACGCCATGATCAGCGGGGCCTGGGTGCCGTCGTCGAGCGTGAACGGCGCGGTGTCGATGTCGGCCCATTCGATCGGCACGTCGACCGTGAGCACTCCCGTGTCGTCGGTGAGCGACTGGTAGCCGCTGATCGTCGGCGACTCCGGCGTCTCGGCCACGGGATCCTCGGCGACCTCGTCACCGAGCTCCTCGGCGAAGGAGAACGCCTGCTCGAGCGGCTTGTCGCCGTTGAGCTCGCCACGCAGCACCTCGGACGTGTCGAAGCGCAGCACCTCGACGGTGATCGGCCGGTCGCCGGCGGTGCGCAGAACATCGCAGTAGGCGGAATACGTGCCGTCACCGCCGACCGGCAGACCGTTGAGCGTCGTGACGATGTCGCCGGGCAGGATCCCGGTCTCCGACGCCGGCGAGCCGGGTGCCACGCCGGCGACCCAGATCCCGGAGATCCCGGCCTCCTCGTCGACCACGGCTTGGCCGTTGATGCCGAGCGACTCGAAGTCGCCCTCCATGAGCTTGGCGACGACGGGTTCGGCGAGCTCCTTGCTGATCGCGAAGAACTGCGACGTGTTGGTCTGCGAGCCAGTCGCGTAGTTGACGGCCGCGACCGCGCCCTCCGTGGTCACGAGCGGGCCGCCAGAGTTGCCGGGTTGGATGTTGGCGTCGTGCTCGATCGTCGAGTCGATCGACGCCCACGGTGTCTCGCCCGACGCCTGCGCCTTGGCGACGATGCCGCGGGTGAGCGTGAACTCCGGGTCGCCGAGCGGGAACCCCGCGGCGTAGATCTCGAGACCGGCCGCGAGATCACCGTCGTACCAGTCGAGGAAGGGCAGTGGCTCGTCCTCGGTGATGTCGATCACGGCCAAGTCGTTGCACTCCGACACCCCGAGCACGACGGCGTTGAAGCTGCGGTCGAGCTCGCCGCCGACGTAGACCTCGAGCGTGGCGGCTCCGGTGACGACGTGGTTGTTGGTGACGGCGATCCCATCGGGGCTGATGATGAAGCCACTGCCCGAACCGGCGTTGGAGGTGGCGCCCAATTCGGGGTCGCGAATGGTGCCCTGGGCGATGATCTGGACGACAGCCGGCTGGACCTGGTCGAACCCGACCTGGGCGCCTGACGAGTCGGCGGCGGTCGTCGCCGGGGCGGCCTCGGTGTCGACGGGGGCCTCGGTGTCGTCGGTCGCCTCGGTGTCGTCGGGCCCGTCGGTGGCTTCCGACACGTCGTCGTCGCCACCTCCGCAGGCAGCCACGGCAAGCCCCGCCACGGCGAGAAGTCCGAACATTCTGGGCAGTGTCCGCCGAGTCATGCGGCGAGTGTAAGCAGTGCCGACCACTCTTCGCGACATCCCTCGCGGCGCTGTCCGGGTAGCGTCGCCGCGGTGGCGCGTTCCGCCGAACACGGTGATCCGGTCGAGCTGGTGGCCGACGGTCGCGCGGTCGTGATCACCAGTCCGAACAAGGTCATGTTCCCCGAGCGCGGTGAGACCAAGCTCGATCTCGCCCGGTACTACCTCGACGTCGGTGTTGCGATCATGCGGACCCTCCGCGACCGCCCGGTGCTGCTCGAGCGCTACCCGAACGGTGTGCGGGGCCAGTCGTTCTTCCAGAAGCGGATCCCCGACACCGCGCCCGACTGGCTGGCCACGACGACGGTGCAGACCATCAACGGCACACCGTCGCGTGCACTCGTGATCGCCGACCTCGCGCACGTGTTGTGGGCGGTCAACCAGGGCGTGCTCGGCCTGCACGTGTGGCCGTATCGAGCCTCGACGCCCGACGACGCCGACGAGCTGCGCATCGATCTCGATCCGGCGCCCGGCGTCCCGTTCGACGGAGTGCGGGAAGCGGCCGGCCACGTGTTCGCCTACCTCGCCGAGCTCGGCATCATGAGCTACCCGAAGACGACCGGGAGCAAGGGCCTGCACGTCTACGTTCGTGTGGAGCCCGGCTGGGACTCGTTCGCGGTTCGAGGTGCGTGCATCACCGTCGCACGCGAGATGGCCCGCCGCCATCCCGACGTGCTGACCGACAAGTGGTGGAAGGAGGAGCGCGGCAGCCGCGTGTTCATCGACTTCAACCAGAACGCACCACACAAGAACGTGTTCGGCGCGTGGGGCGTGCGGCCCCGAGTCGGCGCCCAGGTGTCGACGCCGTTCGCGTGGGACGAGCTGGGTTCGATCGACCACGAGGCGTTCACGATGGCCACCGTTCCGGCCCGCCTCGCCGAGCTGGGTGATCCGTGGGAGGCGATGGACGACGACCCGCAGCCGATCGCGGCGTTGGTCGAGCGATTCGCCGAGGATCTCGCCGACGGAATCCCCGACGCACCGTGGCCGCCCGTCTACCCGAAGATGCCCAACGAAGCACCCCGCGTGTCGCCCAGCCCGCGAAGAAAGAGGAGACGTAGTGAGCGACGCAACGCACGACCCGGGGCGGCGACCGAACGTCCCGCCTCCGACGAGCGGTGAGCCGACTCGATCAGGTATGGAACCGTGACGACGCGCCTGACGAGCGTCGTGATCGACTCCGCTCACCCGGGTGCACTGGCGCACTGGTGGTCGGAGGCGATCGGGTGGCCGATCACATACGTTGCGCCGGACGAGGTGGTCGTCGAACCGGCCGGCAACGGTCAGTCGTACGACGTCCCGGCGCTCGTGTTCGGAGGTGGCGACGAAGCGAAGACCACGAAGAACCGCGTCCACCTCGATCTGGCCAGCGACTCCCCCGACCATCAGGCGGATCTCGTCGCACGGCTCGTCGGCGCCGGCGCCCAGTACGTCGACGTCGGCCAGTCGGATGTCCCGTGGGTCGTGCTCTCCGACCCGGAAGGCAACGAGTTCTGCGTGCTCGAGCCGCGCGAACGTCACATCGGGCGTGGCCCGATCGCGTCGATCGTCGTCGATGCTGCCGACCCGTCGACGATCGCCCGCTTCTGGTCGGCCGCCAGCGGCTGGCCGATCGCCGTCGAGCTCGACGGAGGCGTCAGCCTGCACAATCCGCGGGGTCTGCTCCCCGACCTCGATTTCGTGCCGGTCGACGACGCCAAGTCGGTGAAGAACCGGGTTCACCTCGACGTCGCGCCGTACGACGGCGAGGACCAGCTCGCCGAGGTCGCTCGTCTCGAATCGCTCGGTGCCGACCACATCGACGTCGGCCAGGGTCCCGACGTCACGTGGGTCGTCCTTGCCGATCCCGAGGGCAACGAGTTCTGTGTCCTGCGCCCGCAGGGCATCCCCCCGACGACCCCCGGCGAGAACAACGGATGACTGGAGTGCGCCCTGATCGCCGGTCGAGTCGGCGACCAGACGTGCCGCGTGCCGACGTAGCGTGAGCCGACTCGATCAGATACGGGAATTTATTTGCGCGCTCAAGTGTTTGGAGAGTCATGACCCCCACCATCGACATCCGCCGGGCCGACGAGCGCTTCGCGACCAAGGTCGGCTGGCTCGACTCGAAGCACTCCTTCAGCTTCGGTCCGCACTTCGACCCCGCCAACACCGGGCACGGCCTGTTGCTGGTGAGCAACGACGACATCGTCCGCGCCGGAACCGGCTTCGACACCCATCCCCATCGCGACATGGAGATCATCACGTGGGTGCTGTCAGGCGAGCTCGAGCACAAGGACTCCGAGCGCAACCGCGGCATCATCTACCCGGGTCTCGCCCAGCGCATGTCGGCCGGTACCGGGATCTGGCACTCGGAGATGAATGCCAGCACCGACACCGACGTCCACTTCGTGCAGATGTGGGTGCCGCCCGACACCGAGTCGATCGATCCCGGCTACCAGCAACTCGACGTCAACGACGAGCTCGCCAAGGGCGGCCTCATCCCGATCGCGTCGGGCAAGGGCCACGACACGGCGATCTCGATCCGCCAGCGCGACGCCGTCCTGTGGGGCGGCCGGCTGCACGCCGGTGAGACGGTGACGATCCCCGACGACCCACACGTTCACGTGTTCGTCCCGATCGGTACGGCCGAGCTCGAACAGGCCGGCCCGCTCGACACGGGTGATGCGGTGCGCCTCACCGACGCCGGAGGGCTGGACCTCACCGCCGGTCCCGACGGCGCCGAAGTGTTGATCTGGGCGACCGCCTGACATCCTTGTCAATGTGGCGAGTGCCAATGTGACGAGTACCAACGTGACCGGCGAGCGTGTGACGCAGATCTTCGAGGAGTTTGCCGGCCTGGTGCGGTCGAGGCGGACGCACATGCTGGTGGACCGCGATCGCGACGTGCCGGTCGAGCTGATCGGCGAGCTGTGCGAACTGGCGACATGGGCGCCCAACCACAAGAAGACGTGGCCGTGGCGGTTCGCCCTCTTCACCGGTGAAGGTCGTGTCCGCCTCGGCGCGGCCTTCGTGGCCGACATGATCGATCGCGACTTCGGTGACGACGGCAAGCGCACCAAGACCCTGACCAAGTACTGCCGCACCCCGGCTGTCCTCGTCGTCGGCTGCTGCGCACACGAGAAGGACACGTTCCACGACGAGAACCGTGACGCCGTCGCGGCCGGCATCCAGAACCTGTTGCTCGGCGCGACCGCGGCCGGCCTGGCGTCGTTCTGGAGCTCCCCGCCGTTGATGGACTCGGCGCGGACGCTCGAGCTGTGTGGTTTCGACCACGATGACCGCTTGATCGGTGTCGTGTACCTCGGCTGGCCCGCCGGTTCGGTCGAGCCACCGCAACGCCCGCCGGTCGACCTCCACCACGTGTCGAGCTGAACCCCCCGACGTCGGCCCTCCCCGCGGCGCGGCACCCCCCGTCCCGGGGTCTACTTGTCACACCCCATCGTCAAGCTGGGTGGGGTGAGGTCGTCGTTGGCTGGGTGGTCGGGCGAGGAGTTGGCGGAGGTCACCCGGGCGCGTCGCCGGGCACGGTCGATCGAGCTGGCCGAGTTCTGGGCCGCAACCGATGCCGGGGTGTGGGCGGGACGTGGGTTCCGCTCGCCGTCGGCGTGGTTGTCGATGGCCACGGGCGAGTCGATCGGTGCGTGCAAGCGAGCGCTCCATCTGGGTGAACGTCTGCACGCGGATGCCGGTTGTGGCGGAGGTGTTCGCCGCCGGGGCTCTTTCGGAGTCGGCGCTGGGGTTGTTGGCCGACGCGTGGGCAGAGCCGTTGGCCGAGGCGTTCGGTCGCGACGAGGCGATGCTGGTCGGCTGGGCGCAACGCCTGGCCCTGCACGACTTCAAGCTGGTGCTGTCGACCTGGGTGGCGAAGGCCGATCCCGACCGCATCGAGCGCACCGCACAGGACCGCTACGACGCGCGCCGGCTTCACATCTCGGAGTTGTTGGACGGGATGCACGCCGTCGATGGGTTGCTCGACATCGAGGGCGCCGAGTACGTGAATCAGGCGATCCGGTTCCTGGCCCATCCGGCCGAGCACGACTCACGCACCGCCGCCCAGCGCCGTGCCGACGCGTTCGTGGCAATGGCCCGCTTCGTGGTCGAACATCACGACATTCCGACCGGTGTGAAGCGGCGCCAACCCAAGATCGTGGCCACCGTGCCGTACGAGGATCTGATGGCCTGCTCGGGTGTGGGGTGGTTGGGCTCGCATGAGATCACGGCCGAGGCGGTGCGACGCCTGGCCTGCGACGCCGGAATCCACCGGATGGTCACCCACGCCCACTCTGCAATCTGCGACTACGGACGCCAGACCCGCACGATTTCCGACGCCC
Organism: Ilumatobacteraceae bacterium; assembly: GCA_963776935.1. GTDB lineage: Bacteria > Actinomycetota > Acidimicrobiia > Acidimicrobiales > Ilumatobacteraceae > JALOLG01. Next base: position 355,748 of record CAVZOP010000015.1, read on the forward strand.
TGTACGAGCTGTTGGTCGTGCGCGACGGTGGCTGCCGCTGGCCGGGGTGCGACGTCGAGGCCGGGTTCTGCGACGCCCACCACGCCCAGCACTGGGGCGATCTCGGCGAGACCGAACCGGACAACCTGGCCTTGCTCTGCTGGCACCACCACCATTGCCTGCACGAACAACACTTCAGTCTCGAGCCCCTCGGGGCCGGCCACTTCCAACTTCACACACCATTCGGCACGACGCACGAGACCCGGCCGCCCCGTCTCACCTTGCTTGGCCAGTGACCACACCGTGTGCTGAGTCGACGCCGGCACAGTTTCGCCGGCTTCGTCGTGCGCTCGGTCACCGAGCCCTCGGCAGGTCAGTCGACGTTGGCGGGCGTCGATTCCTCGAGGAAGTTGCCCGCCTGGATCTCGTACCGGGCGGACTGGTCATCGAACGAGACACCGACCGGATCGTGGCCGGCGGCGACCGCGTCGACCTGCTGGCGGAACAAGTGACGGAACATCGTCACTCCTCGGTCACTGCCGGCGAGGTGCTCCTGGGAATGAAATGTGACTGCCCCCTGACCGACCTGCGCCTCGTAGTCGCCGGGCAGCCGGCGGTGCTCCTCCTCGGTGAGCTCGTCCCACGTCCTGCCGTCGTATCGAGCCCGGATCCGAGGCGCCCCGATGGGACGGACGAGCAGGGTGAGGATCTTGGTCTCGGTCCGTGAGATCGGCAGCGTCCACGACACGTTGTTCCCCGGTCCGTAGCTCTCCACGAACGGGCTGGCGACGATTCGCACGGTCGGCATCACGACCTCCGTGACGCGGTGGAACCGTGTCCCGCCGTCGAGCACGCGGTCCTGGTAGCTCTTCACCCCGAACTCGGTGGTGTGCCAGCTGACCTCCGGCAGGCTCGCCATCTCGGCGACGAACTGGTTGCCGCTGAACTCGGAGTGGAGCACGAACACGTGGAACGGGTCCATCACGTTCTCGTGGGTCTGGAACCAGTTGCACGGCGTGGTCGTGCCCTCGAGCCCGATGTTGTTGTCGTCGGCGACGATCTCGTAGCCGTCGGGCACGCGCTCGAAGATGTCGTACGTCGGGAACGCCGGCTTGCGCTCAGGCGGACCGAGGTAGGCGAACACCAATCCGTGGTACTCGTGCACCGGGTACCACGGCTGGCGGTAGCGGTCCTTGCGACGGCCGCGGTCGACCTCGACCGGCATGTCGAGGCAATGCCCATCGGGTGCGAACAGCCATCCGTGGTAACAGCACCGAATCCCCTCGTCCTCGACCTTGCCGTAGTACAGCGTCGTGCCGCGGTGACAGCAGCGGGGATGGACGAGACCGGCCTCGCCGCGACCGTTGCGGAACAGGATCAGATCCTCGCCGAGGATCCGCACCGGACGGGGTGTGTCGGTCGCGTCACTCGACAGCGCGAACGGGTGCCAGTAGCGCCGCAACAGCTCTCCCGCCGGGGTCCCCGCCTCGACCTCGACGAGCGTCGGGTCGGATTCGGGCTCGGGCATCCCGTACGCGGTGCCTTCGTCGATCGCAGTCACGTCGCCCCCTCTCTCGATGCACGCACGGTAGTGCAGCACTGTCAGTGGGTGCCGGGCGTCGCAACTTCAGAACTCGACGGCCTCAGAACTCGATCGCGACCGCTGGGACCTCGTAGCACCAGGCCTGGTACGTGAGGCCGATGTCGGGATCGCCTCCCCATACGTACTTGGCGCCCATCAGGTCGCCGACACGTTCGCGCTCGTCCGGGTCGTCGACGACACGTGCCGTGCCGTTGCGGATCTGGTCGTCGATGCGCACGGTCACTTCGGGCTCGGCGATCAGGTTGCGATACCAGTCGGCGGTCGGGCCGTTGCCGGAGATGAGGTACAGCGTGCCGCCGAGCGCTCCGAACCAGATCTCGATCTCGTGGGCGTTGCCGGTGCGCCGACCCGTGGTCGTCAGGTAACAGTTCTCGACCTCACCGAACGGTTCCAGCCAGCTCATGGGGTGTAGAGGCCGAACACTCCTCGGAGGGCGTCACTGACCTCGCCGAGGGTGGCGTTGGCCCGCAGCGCTTCCTTCATCGGGTACATCAGGTTCTGCGACCCGCGTGCCGCAGCGACGACGTCGTCGAGCACGGCCTCGATGCGTGACGCGTCGCGGTCGGCCTTGAACTCGGCGAGTCGTTGACGCTGGCCCTGCTCGAGCTCCGGGTCGCCCGACAGCACCTTCGGCTCCGGCTCGTCGTCGAGCACGTACTTGTTGAGCCCGACGATCACCCGCTCGTCGTCGTCGATCGACTTGGCGTACTCGTACGCCGCCTGTTCGATCTCGTCCATCTGGAAGTGCGCCTCGATTGCTGCGACGGCGCCGCCCATCTCGTCGATGCGGTCGATGTACTCCCACGCCAGCCGCTCGACGTCGTCGGTCAGCGACTCGACGAAGTACGACCCGGCGAGCGGATCCGGCGTGTCGACCACACCCGACTCGGCGGCGATGACCTGCTGTGTCCGCAACGCCAGCCGGGCGGCATCCTCGGTCGGCAACGACAACGCCTCGTCATAGCCGTTGGTGTGCAGGCTCTGCGTCCCGCCGAGCACCGCAGCCAACGCCTGGAGCGAGACCCGGACCACGTTGTTCAGCGGCTGCTGGGCCGTGAGGGTCGACCCACCGGTCTGGGTATGGAAGCGCAGCATCGCACTTCGCGGGTCCTTGGCGCCGAAGCGCTCGGTCATGATCCGGTGCCACATCCGGCGGCTGGCACGGAACTTGGCGACCTCCTCGAAGAAGTTGTTGTGCCCGTTCCAGAAGAACGACAGCCGCGGTCCGAAATCGTCGACGTCCATCCCGGCGTCGATCGCAGCCTGAACGTAGGCGATCGCGTTGGCGAGCGTGAAGGCGATCTCCTGGACCGCGGTCGAGCCCGCCTCACGGATGTGGTAGCCGGAGATCGAGATCGTGTTCCACTTCGGGATGTTCTTCGAGCAGTACTCGAAGATGTCGGTGATGATCCGCATCGACGGTCGCGGCGGGTAGACGTAGGTACCACGGGCGATGTACTCCTTGAGCAGGTCGTTCTGGATCGTGCCCGAGATCTGGGCGCCACTCACACCCTGCTCCTCGGCGACGAGCTCGTAGAGCAGCAGCAGGATCGATGCCGTCGAGTTGATCGTCATCGACGTCGTCACCTGGTCGAGCGGGATGTCGGCCAGCAACATCCGCATGTCGGCGATCGAGTCGATCGCCACGCCCACCTTGCCGACCTCGCCCTCGGCGCGCGGATGATCGGAGTCGAGACCCATCTGCGTGGGCAGGTCGAACGCACACGACAGCCCGGTCTGACCCGCGGCGAGCAGGAACTTGAAGCGGTTGTTCGTCGACTCCGCCGTGCCGAAGCCGGCGTACTGGCGCATCGTCCACGGCCGTCCCCGGTACATCGACGGGTAGACGCCTCGGGTGTACGGCGCCCCACCGGGAACGCCGAGTTGGGTGTCCGGGTCCCACCCCCCGAGGTCGTCGGCGGAGTACAGCGCCCTGACCTCGATCCCCGAGTCGGTCTGGCGCGTACCGTCTGTCATGGGTCAAGCGTAGAGCGGCGTCATCGCGACGGCGACCCTCACGACGGCTGACCATTCGACTAGGTGTGGCGACTAGGTGGTCGCGGCGATGACCGCGATCTCGACCTTCCACTCCGGACGCGCCAGCCGGGGAACGATGATCAGCGTCGATGCCGCCCGGTGGCGGCCGAAGAACTCGTCGCGCGCGGCCATCACCGGCACCAGCGACTCACCGTCGACGACGTACGTCACCACCGAGACGACGTCGATCGGTCGCATGCGGGCGGTGATGATCAGGCTTCGAACGTTCGACCACACGACCTCCGCCTGCTCCTCGATGCTCGGCGGCACGGAACCGTCGGGACGGACGGGCACCACACCGGACGTGTGCAGCCATCGCGTCACGTCCTCGGTGACGATGGCGTGCGCGTAGTTGGCAGCTGGTGGGGCGATCGTTGACGGTCGGACCTCGCGGTTCACGGCCTCATGCTCGCGCACGGACCGGGAGTAGCGTGAATGACATGGCCCTCACCGACACGACCACGACCACGAGCGCGCCGCCGACCACGCCGATGATCGACGGCATCGAGCTCACGCCGAAACAGGTCGTCGTGCCGCTGCCGACGCCGTTCGCGACCGTCGAAGAGGAGCGCGACCACCGCCGCCGCAAGCTCGCCGGTGCACTTCGGATCTTCGGCCGGCTCGGATTCGGCGAGGGCGTCGCCGGCCACATCACGGTGCGCGATCCCGAGTACCCCGACCACTTCTGGGTCAACCCGTTCGGCATCAGCTTTCGTCACGTGTGCGTCAGCGACCTCATCCTCGTGAACCACGACGGCGACGTCGTGTACGGCACCCATCCGGTCAATCGGGCCGCGTTCGTCATCCATGCTGCGATCCATCAGGCCCGGCCCGACATCGTCGCTGCGGCCCACGCGCACTCGCCGTACGGAAAGTCGTTCAGCTCGCTCGGCATCCCGCTCGCTCCGCTGACCCAGGACGCATGCGTGTTCTACGAGGACCATGTCGTCATCGCCGAGCAGGGTGGGGCGGTCGTGCTCGAGATCGAGGCGGGCAAGGAGCTGGCGTCGAAGTTCCCGACCGGGAAGGCGGCGATCCACAAGAACCATGGGTTGTTCACGGTCGGCCACACGGTCGACGAGGCGGCGTTCTGGTTCATCACCATGGAACGCTCGTGCCAAGCGCAGTTGATGGCGATGGCGGCGGGCACGCCCGATCCGATCCGCCACGAGTACGCCAAGTACACGGCCGAGCAGACCGGCTTCCCACTCGCCGGGTGGTTCAGCTTCCAGCCGCTCTGGCAGGAGATCTGCCACACCGACGATTTTGATTGAGTCGAGTCTGATGGAGTCGGCTCACTCCACGTCGGTACGGACGATCGTTTGGTCGCCGACTCGTCCGGCCACGTGACCCCGGCACACGTCTGCTCGCTGTCTCGTCGGGCCTGATGACCCCTGCAAGTGACTCGGGGACGCGCCACTCGGCTGGCCCAGTCACTCGGTACTTGGAGACCGCCACGCCGGAAGCGCTGTTCGTGCTCTCGGCGGTGTCGCAGTACGTCGGCGCAGCGATCGCCGTGTCGCTGTTCGACGAAGTCGAACCGCAGACGGTCGCCTGGTTCCGTCTGATCGGTGCCGCGCTCGCGCTGACTGGCGGTCGCGCGTGGGGTCCTCCACGGTTGGACCCGTCCGCAACTCGTCGCGGCGGCGATCTTCGGCGTGGCGACGGCCCTGATGAACACGTTCTTCTATCTCGCCATCGATCGCATCGATCTCGGCAAGGGAGTCGCGATCGAGTTCCTCGGCCCGATCGCGGTGGCGGCGGCGATGACGCGGACGTCGCGCAACGCGGCGGCGCTCCTGCTCACGATCGTCGGTGTGGCGACGCTCGGCGGCGTCGAGATCGGAGACAACGCCCTCGGCGTCGTGTTCGTCCTCGCCGCGTCGGCGATGTGGGCCACCTACATCGTCGTCGGATCCCGGATCGCACGGCTCGGACGCGGGCTCGCCCCGCTCGCGGTCGGGCTCTCGATCGGCGCCATCGCGCTGACGCCGATCGGGGCGCCGTGGAGCGGGCCGGTGTGGGCGTCACCCACACTCCTCGCGCTGTGCCTGCTGACCGGCGTGTTCTCGAACGCGATCGGCTACGGCATCGACCAGTTCGTGTTGCGCCGGATCCCGATCCGGCGCTTCTCGTTGCTGCTCGCGCTGTTGCCGGTCACGGCACTGGTCGTCGGATGGGTCGCACTCGACCAGCGACCCTCCGCCGTCGACCTGGTCGGCATCGCGCTCGTGCTCGCCGGCGTCGCGCTGCAGGAACGCGACGAGATCGTCGGCGTCGCAGAGCCGGGCTGAACGTCAACCGGTCTTGCGACCGACCGCCACCACCGAGAGCCCGAACGGAAGATCGACACGGCGCAGCACTCTGCGCTCGGCGGACGCGAGCCCGCCGAGCACGCCCCGGAGGCCGCCAGCGTGGTGGTCGAGGTCGCTCTCGACCTCACCACGCTCCACGAGCGTCTTGGCCGCGGCCGCCGGCACCAGGAACGAGTAGGCGCCCGTCGAGCGCTCGAGCGTGAGCCCGGCCGCCGTCACATAGCCGGCGAGCTCGCGGCGTGAGAAGCGACGCCCGGTGTGCGTCACGCGGTCATGGGCGCGGTCGAGGCGCTTCACGCCCGGCTCCCACAGGCACAGCACACCGCCCGGTCGCACCACACGCGCCAGCTCACGTACGACGGTGGACGGATCGGGGATCGACCGGTGACAGAGCACTGTCACGCACACCACCACGTCGAAGGCGCCCGTGGCGAGCGGCAGACTCCCGGCGTCGGCGGCGACGAGCCCGATCGAGTTGTGGCGCTCGCCGAACAAGGTGAGCGCCTCGCGTTCGAAGTCGACGGCGACGAGATCACCCCGCTCCGCGAGCCACCCGCCCGTCGCTCCCGTGCCGCACCCGACATCGAGGAACCGGCCGGGCGACCCGGTCGAGCCGTCCAACAACTGCTGCAGCAACGCTCGCGTCGAGCGATACCACCAATGCACATCCTCGACCTCGGCCATGCGCCGGTACTCGGCGAGCTCCATGACTCTCCGCGACCTCCTAGTGTCGATGACGATGGGCGTGGCGACGGCGGACTCCGGTCAGTCCGTGGGCGACCGTACTGCGCGCGCCCGGCTCGCCTCAGTGTTCCCATTTCGCGCCGTGGTCCTCCCATGGTGCGTCGCCCGACTCGTGGCGGTGCCGTTCCTCGTCGGCACCACGCCGGGACGCACGTTCTACGCGGGAAGCCTGCTGTCGATGGACGGCAACTGGTTCCGCATGATCGCCGTCGACTGGTACGACCGTCCGTACACCCCAGGGGCATGGAGCGAATACCCGTTCTTCCCGCTGTTCCCGGCGGCCGGCGGGGCCTTGATGAAGATCGGCATGCCGTCGACGATCGCCCTCGCGGGACTGTCGTGGCTGGCGTCGTTGCTGGCGTTCGCCGCGATCTACCGGTTGGCCGTCGTGCACACCCGCCCGGAGGCGGCGCGCTGGGCGGTGTGGTTCGTCGCCCTCGCGCCGGGCGCCCTCAGCCTCGTGCTCGGTTACTCGGATGCCTTCTACCTCGCCGGCCTGGCGTGGGCGCTGGTGTTCGCCGGCCAAGGTCGATGGGTCATGGCGGGCGCTGTCGCGGCGGTGGCCACGGCCAGCCGGCCCAACGGGTGGATCGCCGTCGTCGCCGTGCTGATCGTGGTGTTCCGTACGGACCGATCGTGGCGGGCGGTGCTCGCGGCGGTAGCACCCTCGGCGATCTTCATGATCGGGTGGTGCTGGTACCTCGACTGGGCGACCGACGATCCGTTCGTGTTCTGGGCGGCGAAGTCGGCGTGGGACGAGACGTCGATCATCGAGTGGGCTCACAATCCGAGAGCCGTCCCCCTCGAGCTCTTCCACGTCGCCTGGTTCAGCGTCGCGCTCGTGTTCTACGTGCGCCGGGTCACCCAGCAACCTCCGGAGTGGCTCGTCATCACCGTGCTCACGGTGGCGCCGGCCATGGCGTTCGGCGTCGTCGGGTTGGCGCGTTACGCCGTCCTCGCGTTCCCGATGCAGATCGCCGTGGCCGACTCGCTGTCACGGCGATTGCCCAACTGGGTGATCTGGGGCGCGCTCGCGTGCTCGGCGATCGGCCTCGGGTACTTCGCCCACCACGTGGTGGCACACGCCTGGCTGCCGTGATCCGGAAGCGTCGGTGGCGGCACGCGCGATCGACGCGGCCATAGAGTGCCCGAACGTATGCCGCCCGAATCACCACTGATCCCGCTCGCCGGCACGAGGTGCGTCGTCACCGGTGGACTCGGCTTCATCGGGTCGAACCTCGTGCACGAGCTCGCCGGTCGGGATGCCGACGTGACGGTCATCGACGCCTTGGTCCCGCAGCACGGCGGCGATCGCGACAACGTGTCCGGCGTCGAGGTGCTCGAAGCGCGAATCGATGCGCCCGAGGTGGCCGACGCTCTGGCGGGTGCCGAAGTGATCTTCAACGTCGCCGGCCAGGTGAGCCACCTGGCGTCGATCGAGGACCCCTTGCGCGACCTCGACCTCAACCTGCGCAGCCATGTCGCGTTCCTCGAGATGGTCCGCGTCGCCGCCCCAGGGGCGGTCGTGGTCCAGACGTCGACGAGGCAGGTGTACGGGCGACCGCAGTATCTGCCGGTCGACGAGCTCCACCCGACGTCGCCGGTCGACATCAACGGCATCGACAAGCTGGCCTGCGAGCAGTTGCACCTTCTGTACGGGCGAATGCACGGTCTTCGCGTGTCGGCGCTGCGCCTGACCAACGTCTACGGACCGCGATTGCACCTCGATCGACCCGATCAGGGCTTCCTCGCCGTGTTCATCAGGCGGGCACTGCTCGGTGAGGACATCACGCTGTTCGGCGACGGTTCGCAGCGCCGTGATTGCCTCCACGTCGACGACGTCGTGGACGCGATGATCGCCGCCGCGACCATTCCGGACGCGTTCGGTGAGGTGTTCAACCTCGGGCACGACGAGTCACTCACGCTCGCCGACATCGCCGGCCGGATCGTCGAGGCATGTGGGTCACGTTCGGTCGTGTCGTGCGTCCCGTGGCCGGAAGAGCTCGCCAAGATCGACATCGGAAGCTTCCAGGGGGATTACTCGAAGGCGTCGGACGTGCTCGGCTGGAAGCCTTCGATCGGGTTCACCGAGGGCATCCGGAGCACGATCGGGTCGTACCGGGAGCGCGCGTGGTCCCCATCGTCGACCTGAGCAGGCGCCACGCGCTCTACGTCAACGAGTTCGTCGCCGCCGTCGAGCGGGTGCTCGGCTCCGGAACCGTGCTGATGGGACCCGAGCTCGAGTCGTGCGAGCACGAGCTGGCGTTGCTGCTCGGCCATCGTCACACCGTGTGCGTTTCGAGCGGCGCGTCGGCGTTGCAGCTGGCGTTGCGGGCGATCGGGGTGTCGGCAGGCGACGAGGTGATCGTCCCGGCGTTCACGGCCGTCCCGACGGCCGCCGCGGTGTGTGCGCTCGGCGCGACCCCAGTGCTCGTCGACGTCGACGCGTCGACCGCGGCGATCGACCCGACCCGCGCGGCCGCGGCGATCACGCCCCGAACCCGGGCCATCGTGCCGGTGCACCTGTACGGTCGACCGCTCGACGTGAACCCGTTGGTCGCACTCGGCGTCCCGATCATCGAGGACGCCGCCCAGGCCCACGGCGCTTTGCGGTCGATCACCGGTGCGGCCGCCGCGTACTCGTTCTATCCGACCAAGAACCTGGGCGGCATCGGTGACGGCGGCGCGGTCGCGACCGACGACGGCGGGGTCGCCGAGACGGTGCGCCGACTGCGTGCGCACGGGATGACCGAGCAGTACGTCCACGTCGACATCAGCCAGAACTTCCGGATGAGCGAGATCGAGGCGGCCTTCATCCGGCTCCAACTCGCACGCCTCGATGTCGACAACTCGCGCCGGCGGGCGATCGCCCGCCACTACCGGCAGGCGGCCCCGCAGCTGCGATGGCACGACGATCACCCCGACCACGTGTTCCACCTGTGTGTGGCGCGGGTGTACGACCGGGACCGCGTGCGAACCGACCTCGGCGCGGCCGGTGTCCAGACCTCGGTGCACTACCCGCTGGCGATCACGCAGCAGCCCGCCTACCGGTCACTGGTGACGACGCCGTGCCCGGTCGCCGAGGCGTGGGCCGCCGAGGTCGTCACGCTGCCGTGCGCGCCCGAGCTCACCGACGACGAGGTGGAGACCGTCGCCTCCGCCCTCGCCCGGGTGAACGGATGATCGACGACGTGAGCGGATGACACGCAACCCGCTCGTCCGATCGGTGTCGGCGTTCTTCCCCTGCTACAACGACGAGCGCTCGATCTCGACGATGGTCCGCGACGTCCGGCGCTCGCTGGTCGACGCCGTCGACGACTTCGAGATCATCGTCGTCGACGACGGATCCGCCGACCGGTCGTTCGAGGTCTTGACCGCGCTCACCGACGAGGTTCCCGAGCTGCGCGTGATCCGCCACGAGGTCAACCGGGGATACGGCGGTGCGCTGCTGTCGGGCTTCGCCGCCTCGACCAAGGAGTGGATCTTCTACACCGATGGCGACGCCCAGTACGACGCGAGCGAGATCACACGCTGCATCGACGCCGTCACCGCCGACGTCGACGTCGTCCAGGGCTTCAAGATGGGTCGTGGCGATCCGTGGTACCGCAAGCTGATCGGGCGTACGTACCACCACGTCGTGAAGCTCCTGTTCCGCCTGCCGGTCCGCGACACCGACTGTGATTTCCGCCTCATCCACTCGCGCGTGATGGCGCAGGTCGAGCTGACGTCGACGTCAGGCGTGATCTGTGTCGAGATGATGCACGCCTTCGACCGGATCGGTGTGCGCTTCGTCGAGGTCGGCGTCAGCCATCATCCACGCCCGTACGGGCGGTCGCAGTTCTTCCGCATCCCTGCCATCGCCCGCTCGGCGAAGCAGCTGATGGCGCTCTGGTGGAAGGTCATGATCACCCGGCGATCCGACCCCGTCACACCGAGTCGGCGACCAGACGTTCCGCCGAGCGACGTCGGGTGAGCCGACTCAATCAGACAGAGTGATCGTCGAGCCAGGGCGCGCACAGACCGTCGAGATCGCGGATCTGGATCTGGTCGCGGTTCGCGTACGTCACCCGGTTCGCCGGATCGGGTTTGAGGTTGAAGACCCGGAACTCCATCTCGGTGGTGTCGACCGACAGGATCCGCCCGATCAGCGGGTCGCCGAGGCCGAGCAGCACCTTGATCGCCTCGAGTGCCTGGATCGAGCCGATGATGCCGGGCAGCACACCCAGCACGCCCGCTTCGGCGCAGCTCGGTGCGAGCTCGGCCGGCGGAGGCTCGGGCACCATGTCGCGGTAGGTCGGTCCCTCGAGCGGGTGGAACACGCTGACCATCCCCTCGAAGCGGAAGATCGAACCGTGCACCACGGGGATGCCGAGCTTCACGCTGGCGTCGTTGAGGAGGTAGCGCGACGGGAAGTTGTCGGCCCCGTCGACCACGAGGTCGTAGCCCGTGAGGATGTCGATGATGTTCTCGGCCGACAGGCGGGTGTCGTACGTGACGACGTCGACGTCGGGGTTGAGGGCGGTCAGCGTCTTCTTCGCCGAGTCGACCTTGCGGTCGCCGATGCGGTCGACGTTGTGCAGTATCTGGCGCTGGAGGTTCGAGGCGTCGACCTCGTCCATGTCGACGATGCCGATCGTGCCGACACCCGCCGCGGCGAGGTACATCGCGGCGGGCGAGCCGAGCCCGCCGGCACCGAGCAGGAGCACCTTCGACTCGAGCAGCTTCACCTGCCCGGCGACGCCGACCTCGGGCAGCAACAGGTGCCGCTTGTACCGGTTGCTCTGCTCAGGCGACAGCGACGCCGGCTGCTTCCACGGGCGTCCTTCGTCCTTCCAGCGGCCGAAGCCGCCGTCCATCGACTCGGCGCCGGTGTAGCCGAGCTCCTGCATCGTCTGGACGGCGAACGCCGAACGGACGCCGCCGGCGCAGTAGACGACGACTGGTGCGTCCTTGTCGATGATCCGCGACTCGATCTGCGACTCGAGGTGGCCGCGCGGGATGTGGATGGCGCCGGCGATGGCGCCTTCGGCGTACTCGTCGGGCTCACGGACGTCGAGTACGAGCGATCCGCCGGCGATGCGCTCTGCCGCGGTCGTCGTGTCGATCTCGGCGATCGACGACTTGGCGGCGGACAACAGGTCACGGAACGTTGCCATGGCTCAAAGTCTACCTCGTGGGTCGGGAATTGTGAACCAGCGTGGGGAGCACGTCGCTGATCGGCGCCGTCAACCGGGCGTCGGCGATGCCGTCCATCGCCGTCTCCTGGAGGTTGACGATCACGACCTTGGCGCCGGCCGATTTGGCGAGCGGCACGCAGTGGGCGACGGGATACACGGCCAGCGTCGAGCCGATGGCGAGCAGCACGTCGCACTCGCCACTGACCTGCATCGCCCGGTCGATCACGTCGGGCACGAGCGCCTGGCCGAAGCTGATCGTGTCGCTCTTGATGATGCCGCCGCACACGAGGCACGGCGGATCCTCCTCGCCGGCGGCCACCCGATCGAGCGCCTCACGCATCGCCCGGCGATCCTGGCACTCCCAACAGCGCGTCCACCAGACGGTGCCATGCACCTCGACCACCTTGTCGGGGTCGTTGCCAGCGCGCTGATGCAGTTCGTCGATGTTCTGGGTGATCAACGCGTGGAGCTTGCCCTGCCGTTCGAGCTCGACGATCGCCAGGTGGCCGGCGTTCGGCTCGGCCGTCCACGCCGGCATCGCCAACCGGTTCTGCCAGGCGACCTTGCGGATCTCAGGATCGGCCAGGTAGTTCTCGATCGTCGCCATCTTCTCGGCGGCCGGGTTCTTGGTCCACAGCCCGTTCGGGCCACGGAAGTCAGGGATGCCCGAATCGGTCGAGATCCCCGCCCCGGTGAGCACCGTCACCCGTTCGGCCGCGGCGATCCAACCGGCCGCGGCTTCCAGCACGTCACGGGTGTTATCCGGCGTGTCGGCCGAGTCGTCGTTCATGCCCACGATTGTGCCCGACTTGACGCGGACGGGAGACTTGGAGACGTGCCTGTCCCCCACCGGCTGCTCGTCGCCGTGCTCGTGACGTGCGCCGCGTGCGGTGCGACCGACGCCGACGGCGAGGTAGCGGTGTCGCCGACCCCCACGGCCGCGCCCGTCGTGAGCACACTTGTGGCAGCCTCGACGACGACGACGACCGGACCCGCGATGACGACCACCGTCGCGGCTGCACCCAGCGTCATCGAAGCGGCGCCCACCGTCGCCGCCGCGATCCCGGAGGCCGCGCCGCCACTCGAAAGCGCCGCGCGCGTCACGACCACCGCCGAACGCGACATCGAGTTCGACATCGACGCGACCTGCGACATCGCGACGGCGGAGGCGCTGGCCGCCCGACATCCTGGCGTCCGCCAGTTCGTGATCGTGAAGTCCACCTCGTTCGCCGTGTCGAGCGGGACCGCGGAGGTGGTCGGCCGCAGCGCCGACGGCACGTGGCGGTGCCAGCGCGCGGCCCAGTTCGCCCGGCTCGGTCGCAACGGCACCCGGGTGCTGGCCGACCGGCGGTCCGGCGACGGCACCACGCCGGCGGGCGTGTTCCCGCTCGGATCAGTGACCGCCTGGGACGGCCAGACGTTCCAGTTCTTCGGCAACTCTCCCGATCCGGGCGTGCGTGGGACCTATCGGGCCGTGCGGCGCGAGGACTGCTGGGGCGCGACGCCCAACACGGCCCGCTACCAACACGTCGTCAACCTCCCGCAGTGCCCCGGACCGGACGACGAGTGGCTCGCCGGCGTGGGTGGTGCGTACTCGAACGCGGCCGTGATCGGCGCCAACCTCGACCCGATCTCGGGTGACGAGCCCGGCGAGCCGCCGTACGCGGCGGCGATCTTCCTCCACCGCCACAGCTACGCCGCCGACGGATCGACTCGTGGTCTCAGTGGTTGCGTCTCGCTGTCGCAAGCCGAATTGGAGCTCACGCTGCGCACGATCGATCCGGCGCTGAATCCCCAGTTCGCGATCGGCCCGGCCGACTACCTGCTCAACACCGCCTGACGTTCCGGTTGGCCGGCCCCGCCGCCCACAGGGCGGTGACGACTTCCCCCTGACGCCTTCGACCACGTCGGGAACCACCATGGAAGCCACCACGTTCACCGTCCCAGCCCGCGCCACCATCCGACCCTGGATCGATCCGGTCGTCGACGAGCATGGCCACGATCCGCGATCGAGTTACGTCGAGCAGTTCTGGCTCGGCGTCATCGGGCCCACCGCGACCTGGATCATGCGCCGTCTCGCCGCCGGGTTCGACACCGAGCCGTCGGGCTTCACGATCGACCTCGAGCACACGGCCGAGCGCGATGGGGCTGAGCTACGCCAAGGGCGTGAACTCGCCGTTCGGCAAGGCGTTGAACCGGTGCGTGATGTTCGGCCTCGCCCAACCGCTGTCGGACGGGCTCGCCGTGCGGAGGCGGTTCCCGCCGATCGCCCTGCGCCATCTCCGCAAGCTGCCCGACGACATGCAGGCCGCCCACGCCGACTGGAACCGCAACACCGTGCGCATCGACGCCCGCGACCTCGAACGCCACCTGATCGACGCCGGCGTCCCGCCCGTCACCGCCATCTACGCCAGCGAAGTCGTCCTCCGCTCGTCCTAGCCGGCGGGTTCACCGCCGCCACCCATTTGGAGAGACTGGTCTACGGGAAACGTTCCGCGCGCACTGGGACCCGTCGTTCAGAAGTGAACTCCCGGTTCGGGCAGCGGCGACGGAGTCGCTTCGCCGCCCGGTCATCTAGAGGGCGACCGGTTCGAAGTTGGTCACGAGGTCGATCAGGAGGCGGGTGCCGAAGCCGGTGGCGCCCTTCGACAGCCAGCCCTCGTCGCCGTCGACCTTCATCGGGCCGGCGATGTCGAGGTGGGCCCACGGCACGTCGCCGGCGAACTCCGACAGGAACACCGATGCCGTGATCGTGCCGCCGTACGGGCCGCCGATGTTCTTCATGTCGGCGGTCACCGAGTCGAGCAGCTTGCGGTACGGCTTGACCGCCAGGGGGAGCTGCCACACCGGCTCGTCGGCGCGTTCGGCGCTGGCCTTCACCTGATCGACGAGCGGCTGGCTGGTGCCGAGCACCCCGGCGATCGACGTACCGAGCGCCACCAGGCAGGCGCCCGTGAGCGTGGCGATGTCGACGATCGCGTCGGGCTCGTCCTCGACCGCCAGCGACAGCCCGTCGGCGAGGATCAGGCGACCTTCGGCATCGGTGTTGTGGACCTCGACCGTCTTGCCGTTGCGCATCGTCAGCACGTCGCCGAGCTTCATCGCGCTGCCGGACGGCATGTTGTCGGTGCACATCAGGTACCCGGTGACCTTCGTCCGGCACCGCAACGCCCTGAGCGTCGTCATCGCCGCCAGCACCGCGGCGGCGCCCGACATGTCCATCTTCATCACCGCGTGCATGGCGTCGCTCTGCTTCAGGCTGATCCCACCGGAGTCGTACATCACGCCTTTGCCGACGAGCGCGATGTGACCGGTCGGGTTGCGTGGCGTGTACGTGAGCCGGACGACCGCGGTGGTTCGGCGCTCGCCTTGTTGACGGCGAGGATGCCGCCACACCCCATCACGGTGAGGCGGTCCTTGTCGAAGACCTCGACGTCGAGGCCGCTCTCGGCCGCCAGCTCGACGGCCTTGTCGGCCATGTTGCGGGCGGTGAGGTGATCCGGAGGGGTGTTGGCCAGCTCGCGCGCGATGCGCGCCGCGGACGCGACGGTGATGCCACGTGCGGCGCCGCGCTCGACGGCCGCGGCACGCTTCTCGGACGCGACGAGCGTGAGCGTCCGCAGCGTGCTGGCGATCGACGTGTCGTTCTTGAGGCCCACGTAGCGATACGACGCGAGCGCCACCCCCTCGGCGACCGCCTGACCAGCGGACGCGGCATCGACCCCATCGACGTCGGTGAGGTTCGTGGCGAGGTGGGCGCGCTTGCCGGCCGCGCGTGTGAGCGCCGCGGCCGCGTTGCGCAGGGCGTTGGCGTCGAGCTCGTCGGCGGGCCCGATCCCGACGGCCACCAGTGTCGGGCCGTCGGCACGGGGGACCGTGAGCGTCTGGCCCACCGTGCCCGTGAACCCGTGGTCCGACAGCGCGGCCCGGCTGAGGCCGAGCTGGCGTGGCACGGCGCCCTGCGACGCGACGGCGAGGCCGACCACCTCGGCGGTTCGGGGGGTGCTGCGGGCAACGCCGACTTCGACGACTGGTTCGCTCATGGCGGCCAAGTCTGGCGTGTGATGGGACCGATCGTGCAGCCTCGCCTACACGATCGCGGCGATGACGTCGGACAGGGCGCGGATCGTCGACACCTCGAACACACCGTCGCAGTGGACGCGGTACTCGGCCATCGCCGAGTCGTCCGTGTCCCACTCCGCTTCCGGTTCGGGATCGAGCCAGTAGACGCGGCGCGCCCGCTCGGCGATGCGCGCGAACGCGGCGACACCGGGGTCGCGGAAGTTGGTCCGGGCGTCGCCGGTCACGAGCACCGTCGTCCGGCGACCGACGACATCATCGAGGTAGTGATCGCAGAACTGCTGGAACACCGCGCCGTAGTCGCTGTGCCCGTCGAACCCCACGACGCCGCGCCGCTCGAGCACACGTTGGACCGGAACGTCGAAGTCGGCCGTCGTGAAGATCTCGGTCATGTCGGCCACACCGCCCACGAACGCGAAGCTCCGAACCCCTGCCAGCACGTCATGGATGGCGTGCACCAGCGTGAACGTGAACTGGGCGAACTCGGCGACCGAGCCCGAGATGTCGCACAGCACGACGACGTCCGGGCGGTGCGGATGGGTTCGCCGGAGGGCCGGGTCGATCGGGATCCCACCGGTTTGCAGTGACCGGCGGAACGTCCGGCGCGGATCGAGACGGCCCGTCGATCGCGGCCGGCGGCGGCGGCCGACGCGGGCGGCGAGCTGGCGGGCGAGCGGTTGCAAAGTGCGGCGCAGCTCGGCGAGCTCGGCGCTCGACAGCGAGAGCACCGGCCGGTCGAGGGCACCGACGGGGAGCTCCTGATCGCCGTCCTCGCCGGACATGGAGAGACGGTTCTTGGCGATCTCGTCGGCGAGCGCGCGGCGGAACTCTTCGAGTGCGCGGGCGATCTCGTGGCGGCGCAGCGAGAGCTCGAACTCCGTCAGCTCCCCCTCAGTGCGCAGCCGGCGCATCACGGCGGAGAGCATGTTGGCGAGGTCGAGCGCACGCATGATGCGGTGGATGACGAGACGGTCGCCGGCGTCGTCGCCGCCGTACATCGCCACCGCCCTGGCGGCGAGTGCCCGCATCGCGTCGGTGTCGCCGCGTGCCGCCGCAGCACCGACGTCGTGGGACAGGGTTGCCGCGGTCGGCGGATCCGCCGCGATGTCGGGGGGCACGGGAGCACCGGGCTGTTCGGGCATCGCCGCGCCCGGGGCGAACACGAGGTCGAACGCCCGGTCGAAGACGGCCAGGTCCGGTTCCCGTGAGATCATCACCGCCCGAAGGGCACTGCGAACCAGCTCCCGGTCGAGCAGATCGAGCAACATCAAGGCCCGGGTCGCATCGATCAGGTCCCCCGTCGCGACGTCGATCCCGGCCCGCCGGAGCACGACGGCGAGACGCGTCACGTGATCGACCATCGGGCCGCCGACCTGGGATGATGGCGTCATCTCCGATCACACTAGGCAGCGCCGACGGCGCGTCAATTGTGCCTGCAAGGATTTGACACCACCGGAGCAGCGACCGAGACTGTCAGGCGGGAACGTCGTCCGTAGGAAGTCAGCAGTCGTTCAGCGACTGCGCATCGAAGCACCGTGACCGGACGCCGGAGGGAGTCAGCACCATGACGGGCTACGTGACCAAGTTCGGGTCACTCGACGACTACACCAAGGGTGGTATCGACCTCATCGACGGCGAGGCCAAGCACTACGCGTTCTCGAACATCTTCGAGGTCGCGTCCCACGCCAAACCGTGGGAGAAGATCGCCGTCGGCAAGAACATGGAGTACGTGCTCGAGGTGATCCGCGCCGAGGGCACCAGCGAATGGCGGACCTGCGCCCACGACGAGTTTCCGCTGTGCATGGACGGTGAGGTCACGGTCGAGTTGGTCAAGCTCGACGACCCGCTGGCGCCGGAGGGCAAGAACGGCTCGATCGCCGTCGGCGGCGATCCGGTCGGCACGCCGATGGGCCGCATCGTGCTCCGCAAGGGCCACATGGCGCTGCTGCCGGCGAACGCCGCGTACCGCTTCTCGTCGGCGACACCCGGCGTGATCCTGCTGCAGACGGTCCAAGGCGACGACACCATCGAACGCTGGGCCGAGATCTGCCTCAGCTGAACGACACGACCAGAGACTGACCAGAGACTGACTGACCAGAGACTGATAGGGATGCACAAATGAGCGACACGTTGATCGAAGTCCAGTCATCCGGACCCAACTCCGACGGCTACCAGGAGTTCGACCTCGGCGGTTTCCACTTCCGTCGCGACGAGTACTTCGCCCACATCACCTGGCCCACGGGCGGGCACGTGATGAGCATCGACACGTTCCTGCACGCGCTGCAACGCGACATCGCCTGGGACTTCTTCTACGGCACGGTCAACTTCGACCACGTCTTCGGCACCGTCAACCACTACGGCACCGTCGACATGTTCGCCGGCCGGTTCAACGACGCCTACCGCAAGGCCGAGCTCGACCACTCCGAGAACTACGAGACGCCGCTGATCCGTGAGACGTTCAAGGCGATGCTCGACGACTGGACCAACGAGGGCTTCGACCCGTTCGCCAGCCCGGCCGAGACCGACAAGCCGTTCGGTGTCAAGCACGGGTCGAACACCGAGGCCGTGACCCGGCGCCGTGTGACCGCGTCCCGGATGGTCGGCGTCCCCGGCGACGAGCAGATCCGCACCGACGAGACCCACACGATCAACCGGATGTTCGCCGACGTGACGCAGGATGCACCCGAGATCCATGCCGAGCCCGGATTCGAGGACGAGGTCGCGGCATTCAACCTGTTCGCCTACCTGAGCCGGTCCGATGTCACGTGGAACCCGTCGGTGGTGAGCGTCTGCAAGGCCAGTCTCTATTGCCCGACCACCGAGGAGTACATCCTCCCGGTCGTGCACGGCAACGACCGCGTCGAGTGGTTCGTCCAACTCTCCGACGAGATCGTGTGGGACGTGCAGGACCGCGACAGCGGTGCGGCACGTGCCAAGGTGACGATGAAGGCCGGCGACGTCGCCGCGATGCCGGGCGACATCCGCCACCAGGGCTACAGCCCCAAGCGCTCGATGCTGCTCGTCTGGGAGAACGCCTCGCCCGAGCTTCCCGAGATGATCCGCACCGGTAAGGCGAGCGTCTACCCCGTGGACTTCTGAGCGCGGTCTGATTCGCGATGGCCTCCGTCGTCTCGCTCGCGGAGGCCGTGACGACGCTCGTGCGCGACGGCGACACGGTCGCCCTCGAAGGGTTCACGCATCTCATCCCCCACGCCGCCGGTCACGAGCTGATCCGTCAGCGCAAGCGCGACCTGACGCTGGTGCGGATGACGCCCGACATGGTGTACGACCAGTTGATCGGCGCCGGCTGTGCCCGCAAGCTGATCTTCTCGTGGGGCGGCAACCCGGGCGTGGGGTCGTTGCACCGTCTGCGCGACGCGGTCGAGAAGGCGTGGCCGCGGCCGCTCGAGATCGAGGAGCACAGTCACGCCGGGATGTCGGTCCGCTATGTCGCGGGCGCGTCGGGATTGCCGTTCGGCGTGCTGCGCGGCTACGTCGGGACCGACCTGCCCAAGCACACCAAGACGATCGCGACCGTCTCCTGTCCGTTCACGGGTGAGGAGCTGACGGCCGTGCCGGCGATCAACCCGGACGTGTCGATCATCCACGCCCAGCAGGCCGACCGCTCGGGCAACGTGCAGCTGTGGGGCATCGTCGGCGTGCAGAAGGAGGCGATCCTCGCCGCCGATCGGGCGATCGTCACCGTCGAGGAGGTCGTCGACGAGTTGACGCCGCGGCCGAGCGGGGTCGTCCTGCCGGGTTGGACGATCGACGCTGTCTGCGAGGTGCCCGGCGGATCGCACCCGAGCTACGCGATGGGGTATTCGGTCCGCGACAATGGCTTCTACCAGGCGTGGGACGCGATCGCCCACGATCGCGACACGTTCGCCGACTGGATCGACCGCCACGTCGTGTCGACCGCCGACTTCACCGAGTACCGCCGCTCGGTAGGTCTCGACAACAACCTGTCCGCCAACCACTGAATCGAGGGGACCCGATGGCCATCGCCCAGCAGATCATGACCGACGAGCAGCGCAAGAGCGTGGCGCTCGAGTACCTGAAGGCGTTCGACAACGGGGGCGTGACGTCGACCGGCGATTCGATCCTCGCCCTGTTCGCCACCGACGCCCAGGTGATGTTCCCGAAGTGGGGCATCGCCACCGGCCGTGACGAGATCGGGCAGATGTTCGGCGACGTCGGCGGCACGATCAAGCAGATCGTCCACCACTACTCGAACTTCAACTGGATCATGACGGGCACCGACGTGTTCGCGTGCGAGGGCACGAGCCATGGCGAGCACGAGGCGGGTCCGTGGCGCGCCGGCGTGCCGGAGTGGGGCGCCGGGCGCTGGTGTGACGTGTTCGAGGTGCGCGACTTCCTGATCCAGCGCTGCTTCATCTACCTCGACCCCGACTATGCCGGCGGCGACAAGGGCCGCTACCCCTGGATCAAGGACTAGAAGAACCGCATGCCGGCGACGTACACCAGCGACGAGATGATGATCGTGTGTGCGTCGCGTGCGCTCGACGACCGCAGCCGGTGCTTCGTCGGCATCGGTCTGCCGAGCACCGCCGCCAACCTCGCCCGGCGGCTGCATGCTCCGGAGTGCGTGCTCGTGTACGAGTCGGGCTGCATCGGCGCCAAGCCGACCCGGCTGCCACTGTCGATCGGCGACGGCGAGCTCGCCGAGACGGCCGACGCGCTCGTGTCGGTTCCGGAGATCTTCGCCTACTGGTTGCAGGCCGGCCGGATCGACGTCGGGTTCCTCGGCGCCGCCCAGCTCGATCGCTTCGGCAACATCAACTCGACCGTGATCGGCGATTACACGCAGCCGACGACCCGTCTCCCGGGCGCCGGCGGCGCGCCCGAGATCGCGGCGTCGGCGGGTCATGTGATCGTGATCGTCCGCCAGTCGGCGCGCACGTTCGTCGAGCGGTGCGACTTCCGTACGAGCGTCGGGTTCGGCGACGGTCCGGGGAGCCGGGAGGACTACGGCCTGCGCGGGAACGGACCCGATCTCGTCATCACCGACCTCGGCATCCTGCGACCCGACTTCGACACGTGTGAGCTGGTGCTGACCAGCCTGCATCCCGGCATCACCGCCGAACAGGCGGTCGCCGCGACGGGTTGGCCGCTGCGCGTCGCCGACGACGTGTCGATCACCCATGCGCCTTCGGAGCTCGAGCTGTCGACGCTGCGGGCACTCGTCGCCGCGTGACCGCCATGCGATTCACCTACGAAGCGCTGCCGGGGCGCATCGTGTTCGGTGCCGGCCGG
Source organism: Ilumatobacteraceae bacterium (assembly GCA_963776935.1). Lineage (GTDB taxonomy): Bacteria > Actinomycetota > Acidimicrobiia > Acidimicrobiales > Ilumatobacteraceae > JALOLG01. The sequence continues at coordinate 376,960 of CAVZOP010000015.1, forward strand.
CGCTCCGAGATCCGTGCCGAAGTCGAGCGTCTCGGTGGGACGCGCGTGTTCGTCATCTCCGACGGGCAGGCCAAGGCGATCGCCGACGAGCTCGCCGGATCGCTCGGTGCACTCGTCGCCGCCCGATGGGACGAGGTCGTGCAACACGTCCCGGTCGACCTCGCCGACCGCGCCCGGGCGGCGGTTGCCGACGCACGTGCCGACCTGATCGTGACCGTTGGTGGCGGCTCCTCCACCGGATTGGCCAAGGCGATCGCGTTGACCACGAGGCTGCCGATCGTCGCCGTGCCGACCACGTATGCGGGCAGCGAGCAGACCACCATCTACGGGCTCACCGGTGGCCGCCACAAGCAGACCGGGCGCGATCTCGTCGTGCTGCCGAAGGCCGTGATCTACGACGCCGAGCTCACCCTCGGGCTGCCGCCCGGTGTCACCGGGCCGAGCGCGTGCAACGCGCTCGCCCACTCGGTCGAGGCGCTCTGGGTGAAGGAGGCCAACCCGGTGACCACCGCGCTGTCGCTGGAAGGTGTGCGGGCGATCGCCGCGTCGCTCCCACGGGTGATGGCGGATCCAGGCGATCTCGACGCGCGGTCGCAGCTGCTGTACGGCGCCTACCTCTCTGGGGTCGCGCTGGCCACCACGTCGGCCGGCCTGCATCACAAGATCACCCACGTCCTCGGTGGCACGTTCAACCTCGTCCACGCCGATGCCCACTCGGTCGTGCTCCCGCATGCGGTGGCCTTCAACGCGCCGGTGCTGCCGGCTGAGATGGCGCGCCTCGCAGAGGCGCTGGGGACGCCGGGCGAAGATCCTGCGGCGAGCCTGTGGGATCTGGCGACGGCATCGAACGTCCCAACGTCGTTGCGCGCGCTCGGCCTCGATCGCGACCAGCTCGCCGAGGCCGCTGTCGCGTGCGGCGGCCGAGATCACCGACAACCCCCGACCGGTCGACGAAGCCGCGCTCCTCGGCTTGCTGGAGCGCGCCTACGACGGTCTGCGTCCGACACGTGTCGAAACCGGAGGATCATCGTGAGCCACGAGAGCTACATCGTCGACGCCGTCCGCACGCCGATCGGCAGGATCGGTGGCGCGCTCGCCGGCGTGCGTCCCGACGACCTGGCGGCCACGTCGGTGCGGGCGCTCGTGGAACGGTCGCCCGACCTCGATCCGTCGACGATCGACGAGGCCTACTTCGGCGACGCCAACCAGGCGGGCGAGGACAATCGCAACGTCGCCCGGATGGCGGTGCTACTGGCCGGCCTGCCGACGACGATCCCGGCGGCGACGGTGAACCGGCTGTGCGGCTCCGGGCTCGAAGGCGTCATCGCCGCCAGCCGGGCGGTGTCCGTCGGCGACGCCGACGTCGTGATCGCCGGTGGCGTCGAGAGCATGTCGCGTGCGCCGTGGGTGCTGCAGAAGCCGGCCAAGGGCTATCCGACGGGACACGAGCAGCTGTGGAGCACGACGCTCGGGTGGCGGATGACCAACCCCAAGATGCCCGACGAGTGGACCGTGTCGCTCGGCGAAGGCGCCGAACTGCTGGCCGACAAGTACTCGATCTCGCCGCGAGGAGCAGGACGTCTTCGCCCACGGGTCGCACCAACGAGCCGACGCGGCGTGGGACGCGCCGGTCACTTTGCAGGCCGAGATCGTGCCGGTGCCCGGAGATCGAGCGCGACGAGTGCGTCCGCGCCGACACCACGATCGAGAAGCTGGCCACGCTGCGCACCGTGTTCCGCGCCGACGGCGGCACCGTCACCGCCGGCAACGCGTCGCCCATGAACGACGGTTCGGCGGCGCTGCTCGTGACGTCGCTCGGCCGGAGTCGCGCGCACGGGTCGCGAGCCGATCGCCCGCATCCGGTCGGCCGCCACGAGCGGGGTCGAACCGCACCTGTACGGCATCGGACCGGTGGCGGCCGCCCGCGCCGCGTTGCGTCGCGCCGGCATCGAGTGGGGCGACCTGTCGAGCGTCGAGCTCAACGAGGCGTTCGCCGCCCAGAGCCTGGCGTGTCTGCGCGAGTGGCCCGAGCTCGATCCCTCGATCGTCAACCCGCTCGGCGGTGCGATCGCAATCGGTCACCCGCTCGGTGCGTCGGGCGCCCGCATCCTCACCACGCTCGTCCACCACCTCGCCCGCACCGGCGGCCGCTACGGCATGGCGGCGATGTGCATCGGCGTCGGCCAGGGCATCGCCGTCGTCGTCGAGAACTTGCGCTGAGCAGACCTTCCAAGCAGCGATCAGGGTCCGCCGCGCCAGTGGTCGATGCGGTGGTGGTCGGGTTTGAAGCCGTGCTCGACGCCCCACAGCACGGCCTGGGTGCGGCTCTTCACGCCGATCTTGCGGTACGTGGACCGGATGTACGACTTGACCGAGTTCACGCTGAGGAACGCGGTTTCGGCCAGTTCGGCGTTGCTCTTGCCCTGCGTGATGAGGGCGAGGATCTCCGACTCGCGGGCGGTGAGGCCTTCTGATCGTCCGGGCCAGTCGAGTCCGGTCGTCGGCCGGGATCGGCCGGGGGTGGGCTGACGACGGTGTCGCCGGCGTGGATGGCTTCGAGGGAGGCGACCAGGTCGCGTGCGGGCAGGGTCTTGGACAAGTAGCCGTTGGCCCCCTTGCGCAGTGCGCTGTCGATCAGGTCGGGATGGAAGTTCCAGGTGTAGACGACGACACGTCGGGCGCGGGGATTGGCGACGAGCACCTCGATCTCGTCGTGGTCGGCCTCCGGCTGGGCGAACGAGTCGTACAGCACGATGTCGACGTCGTCCTTGAGCGGTGTGTTGAGGTCGATCTCGACGACCATGATCCGGTCGCGAGTATCGATCGAACACCTGCGCCAGACCGATCAGCACGATCTCGTAGTCGTCGACGAGGGCGACGGCGATCGGACCGTTCGGCGATGTGGTGGGCATGCCGATCACGGTAAACACCCCTAGGGGTGTATTCAATACCCCGTTGGGGTGGTTGAGTTGACCGTCAAATGACGACATCAGCGTGGCCGAAGGAAGCAAGCTCGATGCCGAGCAATGAACACAGCCGACTCACGATCCACGAGGCCGGCGACGCACTGTTGCGTCTCGTCGGCGAGGTCGACGTGGCGACGGCGCCCGAGCTGGCGCGGTACCTCGACAACGACCCACGCGTCCGTGTGATCGACATGGCGCAGGTGACGTTCATCGACTCGAGCGGCCTCAAGGTCCTCGTCGTCGCCAACCGGTCACACGACGCGTCCGACATGATCACGCTGCAGCCGGTGCTCGCGCGCCGTGCGCCGGGTACTGGAGCTCGCCGGGATGACCGAATGGCTCGGCGTCGCTCCCGAACAATCGCCCGAGTAGCCGGCCGGCAGCGCCGTCCACCGCCTGGTCACTCCAGCAGGGTGCTCGGCCGATTCAGGTGACGAGGCGCGGCGGAGGTGCTACGCGGGCGTGCCCTCTGCCGGCTCGCGCTCTTTGATGCGCAGCAGCCAGGCCGTCGTTCCGAGCAACAACACCACCACGCCGAGGACACCGATCTGCCAGAGCTGGTCGCGGAACGTCGAGCCCTTCCCGATGTCCTCCGCGGCCTTGACGGACAGCACCACGATCTCCTTGATCGAAGCGATGATGCCGACGAGCAGGAAGGGCTCGGCCACGAGCTCCCGCTTGGCAACCGTGGTCCGCACCGCCGACAGCAGCTCGACGAAGATGAACACGAGCAGCAACGTGTCGAGCACCTCGACGATCGGGCCCGAGCCGAGGCCGTCGCGAATGTCGAGCAGCTCGTCGGCCGGCGACCACGAGCAGCACACCGGCGGAGACGACGAGCAACGACGGCGATCCCGACGTAGACGGCGTCCTCGGCAATTGCCAGGGCGGCGTCGGCCCGCTTCGCCGCGACCCTCGTCCTGCGGCGGTCGCTCGAGCACGGCCGGATCATTCCCACAATCAGGTCGGCCTCAACCGCTGGCACGGTATTACGAGTGGTCGCTGCTCCCGACCACGAGGCGACGTCGGACCGGGAAGAGGTCGAGGCCGGTTCTGGCACGGATGATGCCCCAGACCCCCTTCTGCAGCACGAGTGCGACCACGATCGCGATCACGCCGAGCGTGATCGTGTACCACGTGACCTGGTTCTTGAACTGCTCGCGGAACAGGTAGTAGAGCACCGCCCCGATCACCGGGCCTTCGATCGTGCCGATGCCGCCGATCACGACGATGAAGATGATCGGCGCCGTCCACTGCACCACGCTGAACGCCGAACCGATTCCGGTCGGTTGGACCCTGATCTGGCCGAGGTAGAACGTCGCACCCGCCAGCGCCGTCCAGAACGCGGCGATCGTCCAGATCGCGAACCGGGTGCGGTACACGTTCGTCCCGAGCCCACACGCTCCCGCCTCGTTGTCGCGGATGGCCTGCATCCGCAGCCCGAGTCGGGAGCGCAGGACGAGGTAGCTCAGCACGATGGCGCCGACGCCAGCGACGAAGGCGAACCAGTACGTGACCTCGTAGCGGGTCGCGTTGTCATACTCCGTCACGTTGATCGTGGCGCCACTGCCACCACCCACGCTGGTGTTGTTGATCACGACCAGGCTGCACACCTCGGCGAGGACCCACGTGCCGATCGCGAAGTAGCTCCCGCGCAACCGGAACACGATCAGCCCCATCGGGATCGACACGATCATCGCCGCGACGGCCGAGATCACCACGGAGAGATAGAGGTTGAACCCCTGGTTGTTGACGAACACGATCATGCCGTAGGCGCCGAGACCGACGAAGGCCTGCTGACCGACGGACACGACTCCTGCGAAGCCGGCCAGCAGGTTCCACATCTGGGCGAGCGCGATCAGCGTCAGCAGCTCGATCATCTTGACCTCTGTCGACGACTCGGCGAACGTCGGCAGCAGCGCCAGGACGACGACCGCCACGAGGGCGACGACGCCGAAGATCCGGCTCGCCGTGGTGGAACGGCGGACCACGAACGCGGGAGTCGACACTTCACTCGGCGCGCTCACGCCTGGACCTTCCCGAACATCCCCGTCGGGCGGGTGGCGAGCACGGCGAGGAACACGGCGTGTCCCGTCAGCTCTCCCCATTGGGAGTTGTACTCGCGGCCGAGGGCCTGGGCGACGCCAAGCGTGATCCCACCGGCGAGCGTGCCCCACAACGAGCCGAGACCACCGATGATCACCGCCTCGAACGCGTAGATCAGACGGCTGGGGCCGATGAACGGATCGAACGAGGTCTGGGCGCCCATCATCACGCCTGCCAGGGCGACGGTGAGAACGGCGATGCCGAGGGCGACGCCGTACACGCGGCGGTTGTCGATGCCCATCAGGCGGGCGGCCTCTGGATCGTCGGAGGTCGCCCGGAACGCGCGGCCCAGCTTCGTCCGCTTGAGGAACAGGGCCAGCGCAGCGAGCACGCCGACGCCGCAGAGGAACGTGATGAGTGGCAGCCATCCGATCGAGATCTGGTCGTTGATCGTGATCGAGCTGGTCTCGAGCTCGCCGACGTAGAGACCTTGCGTGTCGGCCGTGTACTTCTCGAGCAGCGCGTTCTGGATCACGATCGACAGACCGAACGTAGCGACGATCGCGAACGCCGGGTCGACCCCGACGACACGGTCGAACACGAGCCGCTGGAGGATCACCCCGACCACGAACACGCCGGGCAGCACGATGAAGAGCGTCGCCAACGGGTTGATGTCGAGCGTGGTCGACGTCGACAAGGCGACGTAGGCCGCGAGGACCGCCAAGTCGCCATGGGCGAGGTTGACGAGCCGCATCACGCCGAAGCCGAGCGACAGACCCGTGGCGAACAAGCGCGTAGAGCCCCCCGATGAGGATGCCCTGCACGATCGCGTTGACCCAGGTCATGTGTCATCCGGTGTGGTGGAGGCGAGCCCGAAGTAGGCCTCGGTGATGGCTTCCTTGGCGAGCGAGGCGGGCGTGCCCGTCAACGAGATCCGACCCTCGAGCAGGCAGTAGACACGATCAGCCACCTTCAGTGCCTGGTTCACGTCCTGCTCGACGATGAGGATGGTGGTGCCTTGCGCCTTGATGACCGGTACGGCCTCGTACACCTGCTTGACGACGACTGGCGCCAGCCCGAGCGAGACCTCGTCGAGCAGCAGCAGTTGCGGGTTGGCCATCAACGCCCGACCGATCGCGAGCGTCTGCTGCTCGCCACCCGACAACCGGGCGGCCGATCGATGGGCGAGGTTGGCGAGCAGCGGGAACGCTTCCATGACCCGCTGTTTCGTCCACGGGCCCTTGCGACGGATGTGGGCACCGATGAGCAGGTTCTCCTCGACGCTGAGCGACGGGAAGATGCGGCGCCCCTCCGGGACCAGCGAGATGCCGTTGGCGACGCGCCGGTTGGCGGGGATCCCGGCGAGCGACTCGCCGGCATAGCGGATCTCGCCGGCCATCGGCTCGAGCATCCCGGCGATCGACTTCAGCAACGTCGACTTGCCGGCTCCGTTGGCGCCGATCATCGACACCGTCTCGGCCTCGTCGACGTGCAGGTCGATGCCGAACAGCGCCTGGAAGTCGCCGTAGCCGGCGTCGAGGTGGTCGATGTCGAGCAGGCTCATACGACGCTCATCGCGATCGCTCGCTTCGCTCGATCATGCAACTTCGATGTCCTCGCCGAGGTACACCGACCGCACCTCGTCGGACGCCATCACGGCCGCCGGCGGCCCCTCGATCAGCTTGCGCCCGAAGTCCATCGCGATCATCCGGTCGACGACGCGCAGCAGGGCGTGGACGATGTGCTCGATCCACACCACTGCGACACCCGTCTCGCGGAGGTCGCGGATCGTGGCGACCAGCGCCAGCACCTCGGCCTCGGTCAGGCCGCCGGCGATCTCGTCGAGGAGCAACAGCCGTGGCCCGGTCGCCAGCGCGCGTGCCAGTTCGAGGCGCTTGCGTTCGAGCAGCGTCAGCGCGCCGGCCGGGGTGTCGGCGCGGCTCAACATGCCGACCCGGTCGAGCGCCTCGACGGCGGTCGCCTCGACCACGCTCGCCGTGGACGACCGCCGCGCCCGCCCCGATCCGAACGTCGATCCGACGAGCACGTTCTCGAAGACGGTGAGTCCCTCGAACGGACGTGGGATCTGCGACGTGCGTCCGATGCCCATGTGGCAGCGGACGTGTGCCGGGCGGCGCGTCACGTCGACCCCGTCGAGCACCACTGTGCCGGAGTCGGCCCGCAGGTCACCGGCAATCAGGTTGAGCAGCGTGGTCTTGCCGGCGCCGTTGGGCCCGACGATCCCGACCGCGTCGCCTTCGGCGACCTCGAATGACAGACGGTCGACGACCGTGAGGCCGCCGAACCGTTTGGACAGTAGGTCGACCGAGAGCAGGGCCGCCACGGCAGCCGCTGGTCAGGCCTCGAGCGGCACCATCGTGCCACCCACGGGGATCTCCGGCGCCTGCGTGTTGTTGACCACGAGCAGCTCGAACGGGAACGGCGCGCCGGAGTCTTGCTGCTGCCACTGGCCGCCGACGAGCGGGGTCGGGCTGACGTTCTTCGGCAGACCCTCGCGGGCGAACGTGACGGGGCCGACGATCGTGTCGAGGTTGGTCGCCGCAATCGCGTCGATCAACGCCTGCTTGTCGGTGCTGCCGGCCCGGGCGACGCTGTCGAGGCACACCTCGAGCAGGGCGTGGACGAACCCGACGAACTGCGTCCACTGCTTGCCGGTCGCCTCCGTGTACTCGTCGGCCAAGGCCTGCGCGTCGACACCGGTGAGCGAGCTCGCGAAGGGGTGGGTGGGGGTCCACCACACCTCGGAAGCGAGACCGTTGCCACTGTCGCCGAGGGCCTCGACGGCCGACGAGAACAGCACCGCCTTGGCCATCGTGACGACCTTGGGGTTGAAGTCCTGCTGCTTGGCCTGGGTCCAGAACGTGGCGAAGTCGGGCGGGATCGGGATGCCGCACACGATCTCGACGCCCTCGTCCTTGAACTGGCCGATGACGCTCGAGAAGTCGGCGTTGCCGGTCTGGAACCGACCGGGGTCGACGAGCGTGAAACCGCCGGCCTCGACACCGGCCGGGAAGCCGGTCGCCGGATCGGCGAGGGCGTTGCCGTCGGGGTCGTTGGGGCACAGCAACCCGACGACCTTGTTGGTCTCGATCGAGTTCCACATGTCGACGAACACACCGACGAGCTGCTCGGCGCCCCAGAAGAAGTGGTAGGTCCAGTCGAACCCGGCGGCCGGATCGCCACCGCGTCCGAAGAAGTACGGCTGCCACGGCGCCAGGGTCGACAGGCACGGCACGCCGTTGGCCTCGCACTGGTCGGCGACCGGGTTGATCATCTCCGGCGTCGCGATCGCGATCATCATGTCGACACCGTCGTCGAGGATCAGCGAGCCGGCCTGCGATGCGGCGGTGTCGGAGTTCGACTGGACGTCCTTGACGATGAACTCGACCGCGTACGACTGATCGCCGAGCATGATGCCGTCGGCGACGAGGGCCTCGATGCCGGCCATGATGAACTCGTTGGCCTCGCCGAACCCGGCGAGCGGGCCGGTGAGTGGGGCCGTGAAACCGATCTTGATCGTGCCGTCACCGCCACCGCCGCCGAACTGGGCCGCGTTGGCCGCGCCGGATGGCGCCGTGGTGCCGCCGGTCGTGTCGCCGGTCGTGGCGCCGGTGGTGCCGGGAGGAGCGGTCGCCCCCGAGGTGTCGGCCGGCGTGGTGTCGCCGCCCGTCGTGTCGCCGGGGGTGGTGTCGGCCGCGCCGCCGTCATCGTCATCGCCGCCGCAGGCCGCCAGGAACGCCGCTGCCGCAGCCGAGCTCCCGAAGACGAACAGGCGACGCCGGCTCATCAGCCACTCGTTCAGCCACTTCTCGTTGGATTCGCTCATCGGTGCCCCCTGTTTGATCGATGGTGTGATCGATGGTGTTTCGATGGATCGTTCGACGGTGCGTCGCGGCGCATCCTCGATGTGTTTGCGATGTCAATCTTTGCCCGGTGGTGTCTGTTCTAGCGCATCTGCGCCGTTGCTACGGGACTCGCTCCCGCCGAGCCCGATCAACAGGTCGGCGGTGCGGCGCAGGTGCGTCGTGAGCGCCGCGACGGCGCGGTCGGCGTCGCGCGAGAGGACGGCTTCGGCGATCGCGCCGTGCTCGCCGGGGATGTCGCGGTGCTGGTCGTGGCCGAGCCGGCCCGACCACGACCGGTAGAGCTCGGCCGCGTCGCGCAACGACGAGGCCATCGTGCGCAGGCGGACGTTCGGGCATCCGGCGATCAACGCGTTGTGGAAGCGGGCATGGGCGGCGCGCCACTCGTCGCTCAGCGCTCCCGAATCGTCGCCTTCATCCGTGTCTCCATCGGGCACGGGCGCCATCGGTGTCCGTTCGAGCGTGTGATGGGCGGCGACGATCGCCGACTCCCACTCGAGGTCACCGGCGGCGATCGAGAGACGCAGCACGAGACCCTCGAGCTCGCACCGCGCCGTCGTCAGGTCGTCGAGATCGGTGATCGACAACGGCACCACGCGAAAGCCGTGTTGCGGCTCGGCCTGCACGAGTCCCTGCTCGACGAGCCGGGTGAGCCCTTCCCTGATGACGCTGGTGCTGCCGCCGTAGCGGGCCACGAGCTCGGCGAACGGGAGCTTGGCCCCGGGCGTGAGGTGGCCGGCGAGGATGTCGGACCGGATGCGCGCGTACACCTGCTCGGTTCGAGTGGGCGCAGCGGTCGCCATGGCCGCGATCCTAGAACGTTTCGCAACAACGGTGCAATATCGAAATCTTGTTGACATGCCGATTCTGTGGTGGCAGTCTGTGGATTCCGTCGAACACTGCCAGAGGAGGGCTCCATGGCGTTGCACGGACTCGGATCGATGACGCTCGGCGTGCCGCGAGTCGACGAGGCCCGCCACTTCTATCGCGAGTTCGGGCTGGCCGAACTGGCGCCCGGCACCTTCGCCACCCGCGACGGCGGAGAGCAACTCCACGTCGTCGAGCGACCGGTGCGGCAACTGGTCGACGTGACGCTGGCGGCCGACGATGCCGACGACCTGGCCCGCATCGCCAGTGCCGCCGCCGCCCACGACCTCGACGTCACCCATCACGACGACGGCAGCATCTCGGTGCTCGAGCCGGTGGTCGGCATCCGCGTCCGGGCCGCGGTGCGCGATCGGATCACGCAGGCCGCGCACGACACACCGCCGATGAACGGTCCGGGCAACACGGTGCGTGACGGCGATCGGGCGCCGGCGATCTTCATCGAGGGCCCGGCCGCGCCGCGCCGGCTCGGGCACGTGCTGTGGGGCACGCCCGACATCGCGGCGAGCAAGCGCTTCCTCGTCGACGTGCTCGGTTTCCGCCTGAGCGACGAGTCGGCCGGCATCATCGCCTTCCTCCGGTGTTCGCCCGACCATCACAACGTCGGGCTGATCAGCTCGCCGGTGCCGTTCTTCCACCACTCGTCCTGGCAGGTCGACGACGTCGACGAGATCGGGCGCGGCGCACATCATCTGCTCACCGCCGACCCGACCCGCAGCGTGTGGGGGCTCGGGCGCCACTTCCTCGGCTCCAACCTGTTCTGGTACTTCCGCGACCCGGCCGGCAACTTCGCCGAGTACTTCGCCGATCTCGATCAGATCGGCGATGACGACGCCTGGATCGCACGTGACTGGGCCCCCGACAAGTCGTTGTACGCATGGGGCCCACCAGTCCCCCGCGACTTCGTCGAACCACCCGACCTCGCCGAGATCAAGGAGGCGTTGAACGCATGAAGGTCGCCCGCTTCACCGAGTCGGGCCGGACCCGGCTGGGCGTCGTCACCGGCGACCACGTCGCCGACGTCGGCAGCGCCGATCACAGCCTGCCGAACGACCTCGGCGAGCTCCTCGCGATCGGCGGGCTGTCGCGTGTCGCCGATCTCGCGTCGAACGCGCCGCTGATCGCACTCGCCGACGTGGTGCTCGAGGCGCCCATCGCCCTACCGCCGAGCTTCCTCGCCATCGGGCTCAACTACAGCGCCCACGTCGCCGAGTCGGGAATGCCGAAGCCCGACCGGCCGATCGTGTTCAACAAGCAGATCACGTGTATCACCGGACCGTCCGGTCCGATCGAGGTGCCGACGGTCGCCCCCGACTGGGTCGACTACGAGGGCGAGCTCGGGGTGGTGATCGGGCAACGATGCCGCGGCGTCAAGGCGGCCGATGCCGCCGACGTCGTGGCCGGGTACCTCGTCGTGAACGACGTCTCGGTGCGCGACTGGCAGCGCGCCACACCCACGATGACGATGGGCAAGAGCTGGGACACCCACGGCCCGATCGGACCGTGGTTGGTGACCACCGACGAGATCACCGATCCGCACAACCTGCGGATCCGCACGTGGGTCGACGACGACCTCCGCCAGGACGCCTCGACGGCGCAGATGATCCACAACTGCTGGGAGCTGATCGAGCACATCACGACCGCCTTCACGTTGCTGCCCGGCACGATCATCGCCACCGGTACGCCGGCCGGCGTCGGGTTCGTCATGGACCCACCCCGCTGTTTGTCGCCCGGCTCGACGGTGCGGATCGAGATCGAATCGATCGGCACGATCGAGAACCCCGTCATCGCTCAACCCTGAGGAGATCGCGATGAGCACCACTGCAACCGAAACCACCACAATTCGGGATCAGGTCCTCGGCCGGATCCGCGAGCTGCGTCCGCTGTTCGAGGCCAACGCCGCCCGCACCGAGTCCGATCGCCGCGTCGTCGAGGAGAACATCACCGCGCTGCACGACGCCGGACGCGTTCCGCATCATGTTGCCCAAGCGCTACGGCGGGTTCGAGACCGACATCCGCACCAAGCTGGAGGTGAGCCGCGAAGTCGCGATGGGCTGTGGCTCGACGGCGTGGGTGACGGCGTTGATGAACGTGTGCGCGTTCTTCGTCTCGCTCGGCAACGAGCAACTGCAGGACGACGTGTGGGGATCCGATCCCGATGCCCGGATCTCGGGCGTGTTCAACCCGACGGCCACGACCAAGCGCGTCGAGGGCGGGTACGTCGTCAACGGCGCGTGGAACTGGACGAGCGGCTGCTTGCATTCGGACTGGGCGTTCCTCGGCGTCCCACTCGTCGACGAGGCCGGCGAGTTCGTGATGCCGGCGATGGCACTGATCCCGTACGCCGAGCTCGAGATCGAGGACACGTGGTTCACCACCGGGATGCGGGGGACGGCGAGCAACACCGTTCACGCCCGCGACGTGTTCGTGCCCGACCACCGGTTGATGTCCGTGCCCGGTCTGCTGACCCACCACTACGACACGCCGTTCAAGGACGAGGTGCTGTACCGCTCGGCCTTCATCCCGGTCGCCGCGTTGATCCTCGTCGGGCCGCTGCTCGGACTCGCGCAGGCGGCACTCGACTACGTGATCGAGAAGGGGCACAAGCGTGGCATCGCCTACACCGAGTACGAGGTGCAGCGCGATGCGCCGACGTTCCAACTGGCGATCGCCAAGGCGGCGACGCTCGTCGACACGGCGCACCTGTTCGCCTACCGCGCCGCGGGTGACATCGACGACGCGGCACGTGCCGACCGCACGATGACGTACGTCGAGCGGGCGCGGGTCCGGATGGACACCGGCCACGCCGCCGAGTCGGCCCGCGAAGCGATTCGGGTGCTGTGCTCGGCCCACGGGGCGTCGAGCTTCGCCGAATCGAGCCCGATGCAACGGTGGTGGCGCGATGCCGAGATCGCCAGCCGGCACGCCGTCGTGAGCCCCGAGATCAGCGCCCAGGTCTATGGTCGGGCGATGATGGGGTTCACCGACGGGGTCACGTTCCTGGTGTGACGGCGACCCGTCGGCGCGTTCAGAACATGCCCGTACCGATCATCAAGGAGTCCCCGATGACGACCACTGTCCTGGAACGGACGATCGAGCTCATTCCCGAGCTGCGTGAGCGCGCCGAGCAGGCCAACGCCGACCGGCGACTGCCGGAGGAGAACATCAAGGCGCTGCAGCAGGCCGGGTCGTTCAAGGTGCTCCAGAGCAGCCGCAACGGCGGGCTCGGTCTCGGGGTGCGCGACCACCTCGACGTGATCTCCACGCTCGCTCGCGGCTGCGCGTCCACGGCGTGGGTCGCGGGGGTCGTGCACGCCCACTCGTGGCTGCTGTCGCACTTCCCCGCCGAGGGTCAGGACGACGTCTACGGCGACCATCCCGACGCCGTGGTGTCGGCGGTGATCGGGCCGCGCGGGCGGGCCGTGAAGACCGCCGACGGGTTCCGGCTCGAAGGCGTCTGGCCGTTCGCGTCCGGCTCGGAGCGCGCCGACTGGCTGCTGCTCGGGGCGGTCGTCGTCGACGGCGACACGGTCGTGGATGAGGGCGACTTCATCGTGCCCACGTCTGCCGTCACGTTCATGGACGACTGGTACGTCACCGGCCTGCGCGCGACGGGGTCGTGCACGGTGAAGCTCGACGGGCTCGACATCCCTGACCATCGCTTCTTGTCGTTGCCCGGCCTGATCATGGGCAACAGTCCGGGTGGTGGGCTGCACACGGACTGGGTGCAGAACTCCGCGCCGGTCCCGGTGCTGACGATCGCCCTCACCGGCGGAGCGCTCGGGCTCGCCCGCCAGGCGCTCGAGGACTTCCCGCCGCTCGTGATCGGCAAGACGATCGCTTACACCGCCGGGCGCCAGGACACCCACCCGATCACGCACGTCAAGCTGGCCGACGCGGCGATGCGGGTCGAGGAGGGCGAACTGCTGCTCTACCGGTGCGCCGACGAGATCGACGCCGCCGGCAAGGCCGGTATCGAGCTGCCGCTGCTGACCCGGGCCCGGATGCGTGTCGACTGCGCGGTCGGTGTGCGGCGCTGCCTGGAGGCGGTCGAGATCCTGTTCACCGCGGCCGGCGCAACCGGCGTGCGCAGTTCGTCGCCGTTGGCGGGGGCGCTCGCCGACCTCAAGGCGATCAACAACCACGGCCTCCTGCAACTCGAGATGAACCTGGAGATGTACGGGCGGTTGCTGATGGGCCTCGAGCCCAACACCCCGTTGATCTGATCGACATCTCCGTCGTGCGGTTGTAACGAACGCCGGGACGCGTCGATCTCTCCAGCGTGAGATCCGCGAGGGTCGCGCGTGTCGCTGATCAAGACGCTGTGGGCGTCGGTCCAGGGCGATCCGGTGTTCATGCGCAGGGTGAACGGATGGTTCACGATCTTTTGGATCGTCATGATCCCCGTGTCGATCCTGACCGGCTGGATCTCGGAGGTCGTGTACGTGTCCGTGCTGTCACTGTGGGCGTTGGTCTCAGGGCACTGGAGCGCTTGGCAAGCCGCGCGTGTCGAGGTCGTGCAGCAAGAAGCGGTGCGGAAGGCAGAAGAAGAGCCGATCGAGGAACGCGTGGTGGAAAAGATCGTCGAGGAGACGACCGTCGAACCCGCGACGGCACCCGACACCTCCGTCTAGCCAACTTGTCCGACGCGTCCGTGCTCTGAAGTGCCTGGTCAGGGTGACTGTCATACCCCCTGTCTACCGTGGTTGGCATCCGGCTTCCCCCTGGTTGATCGCAGTGGTCGAAAGGGGTTTGGTGATGGAGGATCGTGGTGTCGGCGAGGCGATCGCCGAACTGTTGACGCTCGATGTGGCGGGGTGTGACCGGGCCGATCTGACGGGTGTGGTGAAGTTGGCGCAGCGGGTGCGGGGCTGGGTCGACGCGGTCGACGTGGCGATCGCCCGCCGCTCGCACGAACTGGCTGCGGAGGGTCGTTCGGAGTCGGCGGCGGAGGTGCTGACCGGTCATGGGCGACGCTCGAGCCGTGAGACCCGGGCGGTGTCGGATCGTTGCGAGGTGTGCGACCAGATGCCCGACTTCGAAGCTGCCATGGCGTCAGGCGCCGTGTCGGCCGCGCAGTGGATGCGGTCGCCAACGCCGCTCGAGGGCTGGATGATGCGGGTCGGGAGCGTTTGGCCGGGCTACAGGACGATTTGTTGGGGTTGCGCGGGTGGAGCCGGTGGCGGTGTTCGAGCGGCGCTGCCGGCTGCTGGGCAAACGCCTCGCCGGCGACGACGGCGAAACAGAGCTCGACACACAGAAAGCATCGGTGTCGGTGCGACGCTGGATCGACAAACCCTCCGGCATGCACCACACCCACCTCACCCTCGACCCCGAGCGTGACGCCAAACTGTGGTCGGCGATCGACACCCAACTGGCCACCATCAAACAAGGCGACGGGAACGTCGGGCACACCGATCGACCAACTCTTGGCTGACGCGGTCGTGTGCGCGGTGTCGGGGGAACGGTCAGGCGAGCGGCGGGTGCCGGAGATCTGTGTCCACGTCGACTACCACACGCTGCTCAACGGTTGCACGAGCAGTCGCTGTGTGAGACCGCCGACGGCATCCCACTGCCACCCGCCACGGTGCGCCGTTTGGCGTGTGAGGCGGCGATCGTACCCATCGTGCTCAACACCGCCGGTGAGGTGTTGGACTGCGGTCGCGACGTCCGCGTCGCGAACCGGGCGCAGCGGCGGGCGTTGCGGGCGATGTACCGCACCTGCGGCTACCCCCACTGCGACATCACGTTCGACCGCTGCGACATCCACCACGTCATCGCCTGGCTCCAACACGGATCAACCGACCTGCAAAATCTGCTGCCGCTATGTAGCCGGCACCACCACCTGGTGCACGAGGGACACTGGCGACTCACACTCGACAAACACCGCACCTCACCATCCACCGACCCGACGGCACCCGACACTTCCACGGCACCACGATCAACCGCACACGACGCGACAACCGTGTGCGCGAACCGGTTCGTCAGCGAGTGGCCACCCGCACGACTGGTCCGCCATGACAACGTCCGCAGGGGTGACACGGCTCGGTCCGTGGCTCGGTCGGGCGACCGCGGCCGCTGGCCAGCAGATCGGCAGCCTGAGAAGGGCCGGACTCAGGTGACGGCGTGATCGGCCCGATCGCGGATGAACTCCAGGATCTTGATGTGCTTGGACGTGTCGTCCTGCATGAGGTCGAGCAAGAGGACCCACAACGTCGTGTCGCGCATGTCCTTCATCTGCTTGGCCAGTTGCTTGAGCTCCTTGGCGTCCGCACGCTCGGTCTCGAGCAGACGCTCTGTGGTCGCCATGATGCGCTCACGGTCGGCTTTGAGACCGTGCAGCGAGGGGATCGGCTCGTCGTCGGCGCGTAGTTCAGCCAGGTTCCGGATCGATTCGGCCAAGTCGTTGAACGTCTGATGGTGACGGCGTTCATCGGCGAGGATCAGACCGGCCAGATAGCGAAACGCGGGTGAACCGGCTGGGTCCTCCGCGAGTCGCTGATATTCCGCGAGGATCGCTCCTTCTGTCGCGACGTGGCCGCTGACGAAGTCGTACATGTCCTGCTCCCAAACGCTCGCCCCGGTGATGCGCGTCGACATCGTGTCTCCCATCCTCGACTTCTCGATGTCTGGATGATCGCCCCGAACAGACCATCTCGCCAGGGCCGCAAGTCCCTTTCCGTCATCGGCGGCGCTGCGTGCCGCAGGCCCGCGGAGCAGGCCGATCAGCGCGTCGAGAGCTCAGTCCAGTTCGAACTGGACCGACGCCCGGTCGGCGAGCAACGGAGCGACGATGCCCTTGGCGATCTCGACGTGGCGCGGTGAGTCACGGTACGTGACGTACGCCTCGCGCGTCTCGAAGTCGCCGACGATGCCGAAGTCGTAGGTGCCGTCGGTGACACCGATGTCGCGACCGAGGTGATAGCTCACGACGCCATCGAGCGTGGCGACGTACTCGACCAGGAGCTTGGCGATCTCGTCGACCTGATCGTCGGTCGTGTCGGGGAGCCAGCGGAACAGGACGCAGTGACGGATCATCTGACCATGATGACGCGATCCGTCGGCTCGCGTCGATTCGCTCAGCCCGGCGCGACCTGCGTGCGTTCCCAGGCCGCCGCCAGCGCCGCGTATCGGCCGCCGGTGGCGATCAGTTCGTCGTGGGTGCCGATCTCGGCGATCCGTCCGTGGTCGACGACGGCGATCCGGTCGGCACGGCGCACGGTCGACAGCCGGTGGGCGACGACCACCACGGACCGGCCCCGCATCAGCCGCTCGAGGGCGCCCTCGACGACGGCTTCGGTGCCGGGGTCGAGGTTCGACGTCGCCTCGTCGAGCACCAGCACTGCCGGATCGACGAGCGCGGCACGGGCGAGCGACACCAGCTGGCGCTCACCTGCCGACAGTCGCGAGCCTCGCTCGCGGACCGGCGTCGCCAAACCGTCGGGGAAGCCGTCGAACCGCTCGAGCACGCCGATCGCGTCGAGAGCGGCGCGCACGTCGTCGTCGGTCGCGCTCGGGCGGGCGATGCGCAGGTTGTCGGCGATCGTGCCGTCGAACAAGAAGCCCTCCTGGGGGATCACGACGATGCGCTCGCGCAGCGACGCCAGCGTCGCGTCGCGCAGGTCGACGTCGCCGTAGCTGACCGTCCCGTGGTCCGGGTCGTACAGGCGCGACATCAGCTTGGCGACGGTCGACTTCCCGGCACCGGTCGGGCCCACGAGTGCGAGTCGCTCGCCGGCGCCGACGCGCATCGACACGTCCACGAGTGCCGCCGTCGACGTGCCGGGGTAGGAGAACGTGACGCCGTCGACCACGAGGTCGCCGCGCTCCGGCAACACGGCCGCGTCGGGCCGCTCGTCGACCGCCGGCTCGGTGTCGAGGATCGTGAACAGCTTGTGCAGCGACGCGGTCGCCGACTGCACGGTGTTGTAGAGCTGCGAGAGCTGCTGCACCGGCTCGAACAGGCTGGCGAGCAGCAGCACGACCGCGACGACGGTGCCAACCGACAGGTCGCCGCGATGCACGAGCCAACCGCCGGCACCGATTGCCAGCGCGGTGGCGAGCACGCCGCAGAACTCGACCAACCCGAAGTACCACGTCGACACGCGGACGCTG
Source organism: Ilumatobacteraceae bacterium (assembly GCA_963776935.1). Classification (GTDB taxonomy): domain Bacteria; phylum Actinomycetota; class Acidimicrobiia; order Acidimicrobiales; family Ilumatobacteraceae; genus JALOLG01. The sequence goes on from CAVZOP010000015.1 coordinate 394,856, forward strand.
TGCAGGTGCGAGTCGTACAGCGCGCGATTCGAGGTGCGAAACCGGCGTCGCTGCTCGGGCTCGCGGGCGTAGGCCTGGATCACGCGCACCCCGCTGATGCCCTCTTGCAGCGCCGACAGGTTCTGACCGACGCGTTCGCGGACCTCGAGATAGGCGGCGTTGGAGTCGCGCTGGAACTTGATCGAGGCGACGATGATGATCGGCAGCACCATCAGGGCGACGAGCGTGAGCTGCCACGAGAGCAGGAACAGCACGACCAGCGAGAACGTCAGCAGGATTGCCGCCGCCACGAACTGCAGCACGCCCCACTGCACGAGCTCGGCCAGCGACTCGATGTCGGCGGTCATCCGCGACACCAGCACGCCCGACTTGTTGCGGTCGAAGAAGGCCAGCGACTGGCGCTGGATGTGGTCGAACACGCGAATGCGCAAGATCCGCAGGAAGCCCTCGCCGGCGCGGTTGACGAAGACGTGTTGTTGTCGCCCACCGAGGTAGGCGACGATCGCGACGACGATGTAGAGCACGACGGCGAGGTCGAGGGCGCCGGCGTTGCCCTCGCGGATCCCCGTGTCGATGCCGTACCGAACGAGCAGCGGCCCGCACACGGTGGCCGCGGTCGACACGGCGATGAACGCAAGCGCGGCCATCACGGTGCGACGGAAGGGCGACGCCATCTGGGCCGCCCGCCGCAGCACCGCCCGCGTCTCGGCGCCCTCGAGGCGCTCCTCGTCACTGACCGCGCCGGCCATCCCGAACATCAGTCGGCTCCTGCCAGTGCGTCGACGTCGATGACGTCGCGCCGGCGGTCCATGGCCGCGAGCACATCTCGGTAGCGCTGGTTGGTGGCGAGCAGCTCGCCATGGGTGCCGGTCGCCGCCACCCGGCCCTCGTCGAGCAGCACGACCTTGTCGGCGATCGCGATCGTGGCCGGTCGGTGGGCGATCACGATCGTCGTGCGCCCGTGCATCACGGTCTGCATCGCGGCCCGGATCTCGTGCTCCTTCGACGGATCGACGGCGCTCGTGGCGTCGTCGAGTACGAGGATCCGCGGGTCGGCGACGATTGCCCTGGCGATCGCGATCCGCTGGCGCTGGCCACCCGACAGCGAGTACCCGCGCTCACCGATCAGCGTGTCGTACCCGTCCGGCAGCTCCACCACGAAGTCGTGGGCGCCGGCCGATCGCGCCGCGGCCTCGATGCGCGTGCGGTCGGCGCTCGGGTCGGCGAAGGCGATGTTGGCGGCGACCGTGTCGTGGAACAGCAACGTGTCCTCGAACACCACCCCCACGGCGCGGCGAACGTCGTGGACCGCCACGTCGCGGACGTCGACGCCGTCGATCTCGACGGTTCCGCGTTGCGGGTCGTAGAAGCGCAGCAGCAACCGGGCGACGGTCGACTTGCCCGAACCGGTCGCCCCGACGAGCGCGGCCGACTCCCCTGCCGCCAGCTCCAGGGTGAAGCCGTCGAGCACCGGCCGCCCAGTCGCGTCGGCCGCGTACCCGAACGTCACGTCGCGGAACGTGACGGCGCCGACTGGTGAACCATCCGGCAGGGGGATGGGTCGAGCCGGATCGCGGATCTCGGGGACCGTGCCCAGCACTTCGTGCACACGCTCGAGCGCGGCGGCGGCGCGCTGGCCCCATGCCAGCGTCATCCCGATCGTGCGCAGGGGCCACACGAGCAGCGCAACGTAGAAGTTGAAGGCAACCAGCTCGCCGACGGTCATCTGCCCGTCGAGCACGCGGTGCCCGCCGATGCCGAGCACGGCGATCAGCCCGAGCGACGGCAGCAGGTCGATCGCCGGGAGGAAGCGCGACCGGACGCGCGCGGCCTGCACCGACACGCGTTGGATGTCGTCGGCCTCGGCCCGCAACTTGTCGGACTGCACCTGCTCGGCACCGAACCCCTTGATCACCCGCACGCCGGCGATGGTCTCCTCGACGACCGTTGCCAGCTGCGCCTGCTCGGACTGCACCGCCAACACCGCCGGATGGATCGCCGACGAGAACCTCGTCGCCGTGATGTTGACGAGCGGGAGCGGCGCGAGTGCCACCAGGGCGAGGAACGGATCGGTGATGAACAAGATGACGACCACGCCGGCGACGAGGGCGAGGTTCGAGATCGTGAGCGGGATCATCACGACGAACGCCTGCACCTGGTTGAGGTCGCTCGACGAGCGACTCATCAGCTGCCCCGTCTGGGCGCGGTCGTGATAGCCGATGTGCAACCCGAGGATGTGGTCGAACAGGCGCTCGCGCATGCGCGTCTCGGTCAGGCGGCTCTCACGGAACGCGATGTAGCGGCGCAGGGCGGTGAACGTCCCGGTCAGCAGCCCGGTCATCCCGATCAGCACGGCCCAGCCCACCACCGAGCCGCCACGCTCGATCCCGCTGTCGATGGCGTGCCGAGTGAGCTGCGGGATGAGCACCTTGCCGGCGGTCCAGACCAGGCCGACGGCGATGCCGAGTGCGAGCCCTCGGCGCTGGCGGGACAACGCGTCGACGAGGTACTTCCACGCGTCCCTGCGTCGATCGTTTCCCTCGGCCACACGACCTCCCGTCGTCGAAGGGTACCGTTCGACCCGTGTCGCTCAGCGGTGGGTTGCCGACCCGGATCGGCCTCGGGACCGCCCCGATCTCGTCGCACCCCACGGCACCGCACTGGTGGGGTCCGCAGGATCGCGACACCGCGGTGCGAGCGGTGCGCGCGGCGGTCGACGCCGGTGTCGGGTGGATCGACACGGCGCCGATGTACGGCTGGGGACGGGCCGAGGAGATCGTCGCCGAAGCGCTGGGCGGGCTCGCCGAGCGGCCGCTCGTGCTCACCAAGTGCGGCACGCTGCGCGCCGACGACGGTTCGTTCTACACCGACAACTCACCGGACGCGATGCGCCACGACGTCCACGGCAGCCTCCGTCGGCTCGGCGTCGACCGGCTCGACGTGGTGCAGGTGCACGACGTGGATCCGTCCGTACCCGTCGAGGAGACGTGGGGCGCGCTCCACGACCTCGTGGGCGAGGGTCTCATCGGTGCGGCCGGGCTGTCGAACCATTCCGTCGACCTGCTCGACCGGGCGCTCGCCGTCGGACCGGTCGCCACGGTCCAGAACCAGTACTCGCTGCTCGACCGCACACCGGAGTCCGACGGCACGTTGGAGTGGTGCGAACGCAACGGCGTGACGTTCCTGTCGTGGGGATCCCTCGGCGCCGGCTTCCTCGCCGACGATTTCGAGCTGCCCGACCTCGACCCCGACGACCTCCGCCACCGCCTGCGCTGGGCGGGCGCCGACGCGGCGTTGACGGCGAGGATTCGCGAGGCGGTCGCCGCGATCGCGGCCGCGCACGAGTGCACGATGGTCGCCGTCGCCCTGGCGTGGCTCACGACGCGGCCCTACGTGTTCCCGATCGTCGGGGCGCGCACACCCGCCGAGGCGACCGCCCTCACCGACCCCCTGCCGGCGCTCGACGCCGACGATCTGGCGCTGCTCGCTGTCTGATCAGCTGTGTCCGATCAGCTGTGTCTGATCAGCTGTGTCCGATCACGTCCGCGAGCAGCTCGCGGACCCGTTCCTTCGGCCGGCCGATGATGGCGCGATCGGCCGTGACGAGCAGCGGGCGTTGCAGCAGCATCTTGTTGGCCAGGAGGACGGCGACGATCTGGTCGTCGGTCGCCACGTCGGCGTCGCTCAACCCGAGCTTCTTGAACAGGCTGTCGCGCCGCACCAGGTCGGTGTGTGGATCCTCGAGCTTGGCGAGGATCGCCCGCAACGTGGCCTCATCGGGTGGCGTCTTGGTGTAGTTCACGATCTCGACGTCGGCGCCGAGCTCAGCGACAATGCCCACGGCATTGTTCGAGGAGTTTCAATTCGTGTTGTGGTACATCGTGACGGCGGCCATGCGGCCACGATATCGAGTGCGCGGACCAAGGTCGGTAGGGTCCGCGGCGTGCTCGGCTCGATCCGTCACGAGACCCGGATCCGGCGGTCGGCTCACGATGTCTGGCAACTCGTCGGCGACCCGGCGCGGCTGTACGAGTGGTTCCCTGGCATCGCGTCGTCGCCCGTCGACGGCACGAGCCGGCTGATCACGACCGATGCCGGGCTCCCGATGCCCGAGGAGATCCTCGTCGTCGACCCCGTCCAGCGCCGTTTCCAGTACCGGCTCACGTCGCCCGTGATCAAGCACCATCGCGGCACGATCGACGTCATCGAGCTCGACGACGCCACGTGCGTCGTCGTCTACTCGACCGAGGCCGACCCGCGGGCGATGGCACTGGTGATCGGCGGTGGCACGGCCGGAGCACTCGACGAGCTGCGGCGCCAGATGGAGACCGAACCGCCGGCCGCCGATCACGCGGATGGCGAGACCTGATGGGTCGCAAGATCCTGCTCGTCACAACCGATCAGCAGCGCTTCGACACGCTCGGCTGCAACGGTGGCACCGTCGCCCGCACGCCGGTCGCCGACTCGCTCGCGGCCACCGGATACCGGTACGAGCGAGCCCACCCGCAATCGGTCGTGTGCATGCCGTCGCGCTCCACGATCATCACCGGCCAGCACCCGAGCACCCACGGCGTGTGGATGAACGGCGTCCCGCTCCCCGTCGATGCGCCGTCGGTCGCTTCCGTGCTTCACCAGGCCGGCTATCGCACGGCGATCATCGGCAAGCCGCACTTCGAGCCGTTTCTCGACCCCTTCGCCCGGTTCGTCGAGAACGGGTTCGCCCGGTCGGGGGTGTTCACGACCACGCAGCGATCGTTCGACGGCACCACCGGACCGCACCGGGGTTTCGAGCACTTCGAGTCGGCGACCCACACCGGCAGCGGATCACTGCACTATGCGAGGTGGCTCGCCGACACGCATCCCGAGGCGATCGGGATGTTCTATCCCGTGCTCGATGCTGAGCTCGAGGTCAACGCCCTCGGCGGCGGCGACACCGGCGCCCCGCAGGTGCACGACAACCCGATCCCGCGCGAGTGGTACCACACCGACTGGGTCGCCGACCGCACGATCGCCTGGCTCGACTCGCTCGCCGCCGACGACGACTGGTTCTGCTGGATGAGCTTCCCCGACCCGCACCACCCGTGGGACCCTCCGGCGTCCGAGCTCGGGCGCGTCGACTGGCGCGAGGTGCCGTTGCCGGCCGGCTACATCGCCGACGCGGACGCGCGGGAGGCGGTGCTCGACGCCAAGCCGCGCCATTGGCGGGCGTGGTACGACGGGCGGTTGGTCTCGAACTACGAGGCTCCCCTGCACTGGGTACCCGCCGGGCTCACCGCCGACCAGGTCCGCGAGGTCAACGCCCGCAATGCCGTCGAGTGCGAGCTCGTCGACGAGGCGCTCGGCCGCGTGCTGGCGGCGATCGAGGCGCGGCAATGGGGAGACGACGTCGACGTGGTGTTCACCACCGACCACGGCGAGCTGCAGGGCGACTTCGGCCTACTGTTCAAAGGTCCGTACCACGTCGACGGGCTGATGCGGCTGCCGCTGATCTGGCGGCCGGCGCGCTCGGCGGGTGCGACGGCGGCGACGGTCACGCGCCCGGTCGGGCTGGTCGACCTGGCGCCGACGTTCTGCGCCATCGCCGGTCTGGCGGTCCCGGCGTGGATGGAGGGTCGGCCGCTGCCGGTCGACGACCACGACGCCGATGGGCGCGGCTTCGAGCGCGTCCTGACGGAGTGGGACAGCGTGCTGTTCGGCGTCGACGTCCACCTCCGCACAATCACGCGCGACGGGTGGGTGTGCACGACCTATCGAGCGGGACACAGCCACGACGGCACCGAGGGCGAGCTCTACGACCTGGCGGCGGACCCGCTGCAGCAGATCAACCGGTGGGACGACCCGGCCTGTGCCGCGATCCGCAGCGACCTGCTCGCCGATCTGTGGGACCACCAGCCACCGATGCAGTCGCCGCCACGCCGCGTCGAAGCGCCGGTCTGACGCGCCCCGCCGAGCCCCGAGCTGCACGCTCGCCGGACTCCGCACGCCCGTTCACCGAGACACCCCTTGACTAGCGTCGTGCTCACCGACGTCCCCCAACTCAGCCGCACAGATCCCGGGGTACGTCATGCAGTTCTGCTCAGCCCACCGACCACCACGTCGCGGGCATCGATCCGATCCTCTGCGCTGATTCGGCGCTGGCGGTCTTCGCCCTCGCCATCGAACGCCCACCCGTCGCCGAGACGATCGCACTGCTCCTCGACCACGAGCGGCGTGGCGTGTGCGTGACGGTCGTCAGCGGCACCACCCGCCCCGACGACGTCATCGAGGTGACCGAGTGTCTCGCCACCACCGGCGCCAGCACCGGTCGGCTCGGAGCGCTCGTGCTGGCGACCGTGCGCCCCGGCCAGGGCGCCGTCGACGGCGACGCCGACCGATGGCTCGAGATGAGCGATCTGGCATCGGCCGCCGGCGTCGAGTTGGTCGAGTGGTTCGTCATCGGTGCCGACATCCACTGCCCGCGTGACCTGCTCGGCGAACCGCCGCGCTGGCGGTCAGGGTGACGACGGATGAGCGGAACGCGCTCGCCGCTGCGCCGGTGTGAGCCGCAGACCGGCGGCACGGAGTCGGCGTACGAGCTCGCGGCTCTCGACCTCCACCGCGCCCGCCGCGATGAGCTCGGCTCGGTGCTCATCCGGCACGTCGTAATGGTCACCCTGGAATCCACGTCGCGGGATCCCGGCCGCATCGGCGAACGCCCAGAGCTCGTCGAGCGAGTGGTCGCTCACCAGATGGCACCACTTGCGGTCGCGCCACCACCACCTGGCCTCGTCGATGAGGATCGTCACCCGCGCCAGGCTGCCACAACGTGCGCCGCGGCGGCGGGAGGCGCGAGCGTTCCTCGGGCACGAGGGCCGCCGGGCGGGCTGCCTCGCGTTGGGCGACAGGCGACGGGCGACAACACTCGCGGTGAGCGACGGGCGACAACACTCGCGACGTCGGCCGGCGGGACAGATACGCGTCCGCGCTGCGGAGGTGATGACCGTCCATCCAGCAACTGCTTCGATAACGCCGAGATACGGCTTCGGGCTCGTGTCGTGACAACACATGCCGATAGAGGCTCATCGAGCTGTCATCGCTGAGGTCTTGTCGCGTCCGGACCCGACACGCTGGTCCGCGCCCGCAATCGGGCCTCGATGGATGATCGCGGGATACTGACGCCGGCGCGTTCCGGCCCGTCGAGATCGACCGCCTGGCGAACGTATCTCGTTGCCGGAGCTCTGATGGCCGCCGCCTACATGGTGTTGCCGATCGAGGTCGCGAGGGTCGTGCTGTGGCCGGTCGTCGGATGGTCGTCGGTGATCGCCATCCTCATCGGCGTCAGGTTGAACCGCCCCGAGATTCGAGGTGCGTGGTACCTGCTCGCCGGCGGTGTGGCGACGCTGATCGTCGGCGACAACCTGCACACGTTCCACAGCGTCGTGCGCAACGACGACCCGCAGTTTCCGTCCTACGTGGACGTCGTGTACCTCGCCGTGGTGCCACTGCTGATCGGCGGTCTTGCGATCCTCGCCCATCGACGCACCGCCGGCCGGGACCGGGCGGGCATCATCGACGCCGCCATCATCACCGCCGGTGTGGGGCTCATCTCGTGGGTGCTGCTGATCGCCCCCTACGTTCGAGTCCACGACATCAGCGTGTTCGAGCGCCTCGCCTCGATCGCGTTGCCCGTTGGAGACGTTGCCCTCCTGGCGACGGCGGCACGACTCGCGGTTGGTGGGGGTCGCCGCCCGATCGCGTTCTGGTTGCTCGCCGGCGGCCTCGTCCCACTGCTGGCTTCGGACGCGCTCTACGGCTACATCAACCTCACGGGCGTCTGGAGCGAGCACAACCTGGTCGAACTGGGATGGCTCGCGTTCTACTTCGGATGCGGTGCGGCCGCACTGCACCCGTCGATGCGCGCCCTGTCGACACCGACCGCCGGCCCGCGGCGAATCACCACCGTGCGCCTCGTCCTCATCGGCAGTGCGGTGCTCACTCCACCGGCCATGCTCTTCCTCCAGGGCGTTCGCGGCGACGTCACCGACACGATCGCGATCGCCGTCACCAGTGCGGTGCTGTTCGTTCTCGTCCTGGTGCGCATCGCCGGGCTGGCGCGCGACGCGGCCGACGAGCGCAGCGAGGCGCGGTTCCGCGCCCTCGTCCACAACGCCTCCGACGCGATCGTGGTGCTCGACCGGCAAGGCCGAGTGCGGTACCAGACGCCGTCCACCGAACGGGTGCTCGGGCGGTCGGTCGCGGAACTGGATGGCCGGATGTTCTCCGACGTTCTCGAGGAGGCCGACAAGCAGCGGCTCCTGGTGATGCTGTCGAACGAGCTGGCGACCGACACACTCGAGTGGCGGATACGGCGAGATGACGGCGAATGGTGCGACCTCGAGGTCGTCGCCGCCGACATGCGGTCGACCGCCGACGTCGGCGGCGTGGTGCTCACGATGCGCGACATCACCGAGCGCAAGCACTTCGACCTGGAGCTTCGCCGGCAAGCGCTCCACGATTCACTGACGGGTCTCCCGAACCGCGCGCTGTTCCTCGACCGTGTCGAACAGGCTCTCCGGCGCGCCGAACGGCTCGACGGCTCGGTGATCGTGTTGCTCCTCGATCTCGACGACTTCAAGGAGGTCAACGCCAGACTCGGTCATGCGGCCGGTGACGACATGCTCATCGCTGTCGCCAAGCGGCTCACGACCGTGATGCGCTCGGTCTCCACCGTTGCCCGCCTCGGCGGTGACGAGTTCGCGCTGCTGGTGGAGAACGACGACCTCGACGCCACTCCGCTGCTGGCCGCACTTCGGATCCAGGAGGCGCTCCACGCTCCGTTCGCCGTTCAGGAGGAGACCCGGGATGGGCCGCGAGACGGCGAGGTGCAGGTGCACGCCAGCATCGGCATCGCGGTCGGATCGCCCCACACCCACGCGCCGACCGACGTGCTCCGCGACGCCGACCTTGCGATGTACGTCGCCAAACGCAACGGCAAGAACCGGTTCGAGCAGTTTCTCCCGGCGATGCACGACGAGGCGAATCGTCGCCTCGAGATCGCCGCCGAGCTCCCCGGCGCGATCGAGCACGACGAGTTCGTCGTGTTCTACCAGCCGATCGTCGACGTCGGCAGCGGACGCACGCTCGGAGCAGAGGCGCTCGTACGTTGGGAGCATCCCGTCCGCGGCATCGTCGGCCCCAACGAGTTCATCCCGATCGCCGAATCGACGGGGCTCATCATCCCGCTCGGCCGGTGGGTGCTCCACGAGGCGTGCCGGAACGCTGCCGCGTGGAAGGCGGCAGGCGTCGCCGACGACTCGTTCTACGTGAGCGTCAACCTGTCGGCCTGCCAGGTGCAAGACGGCGGGGTCCTTCACGACGTCACCACCGCGCTGACGGTCTCCGGGCTCGCCGCCGAGGCGCTGATGCTCGAAGTCACCGAAACTGCACTCATCGAAGACCTCAACCCGGCTGGCTCCACCCTCGCGACGCTCAAGGCGCTCGGCCTGCGGATCGCCGTCGACGACTTCGGGACCGGTTACTCGTCGCTCGCCTATCTGAGCAACTTCCCACTCGACATCATCAAGCTCGACAAGTCGTTCATCGATCGCGTCGCCACCACCACCCACGGCGAGACGATGGTGCGGGCGGTCGTCGACCTGGCACGCACGCTCGGCCTCACGGCGATCGCCGAGGGCGTCGAGGATGCCGACCAGGCGGTCGCGCTCGAGCACCTCGGTTGTCAGCTCGCCCAAGGGTTCCTCTTCGCCAGGCCGATGCCGGCCGACGACATGGTGGCGCTGCTCGGCCGTCAAGTCGCTCGAGCTGACCCAGCAGCGCTAGAGCGGGCGGGGCCGGGCTGGCGTCGGTGACACAATCGCTGCATGAGTGCCGACGAGCACGAGCTGCGGGCCGCGTGGTCACGCTGCGTCGACGACTCGCACGACGCCTGGGTGCTGTTCGACTCGCTGGTCGGGCGCCACCGCGAGGCGCACCGCCACTACCACGGTGTCCGGCACGTCACGTGGGTCGTGCGTCATGTCGAGGAGCTGGCCGCCGTGGAGCCGGTCAGCGACATTGGCGCGGTCGTGGTGGCCGCCTTCTTCCACGACGCCGTCTACGACCCGCTGGCCACCGGCAACGAGGCCGCCAGCGCCCGGCTCGCCGACCGCGAGCTCAGCGTGCTCGGGTGGGACGCGGCCCGGCGTGGGCGCGTGACGGCGATGGTCGAGGCGACGGCGACGCACGACGTGCCGAACGCGTCCGGTCCCGCTGCCGCGGCAGGAATCGATGCCGACACCGCGGTGCTGGTCGACGCCGACCTGGCCGTGCTCGGCAGCGATCCGGCGAGCTACCAGGCCTACGTCGCCGGCGTCCGCTCCGAGTACGCCCACGTCAGTGCCGACGACTGGCGCACCGGCCGTACGCAGGTCCTGCGGTCGTTCCTCGATCGGCCGGCGCTGTTCGCCACGCCGACCGGCAGGGCGCGATGGGAGGCCAGAGCACGGGCCAACCTGGCGGCCGAGGTGGCATCGTTGAGCGGCCCCACCTACCGTTGACCGCATGCCCGTCGACACTTCGCCATCCAGCGCCCTCGATCACCAGACGATCGAGCTCCTCCAGGCGCTGATCCGCAACGAGTGCGTCAACGACGGGACGCCGGACTCCGGTGGCGAGACCCGCAACGCCGACGTGCTCGAGTCGTTCCTGGCCGGCGCCAACCTCGACATCGAGCGCTTCGAGGCCCGCCCGGGACGCGGTTCGATCGTCGCCCGCATCGAGGGCTCCGATCCCACCGCCCCGACCCTGTGTCTCATGGGGCATACCGACGTCGTGCCGGTCAACCCCGACGGGTGGTCGCACGACCCGTTCGGCGGCGAGCTGATCGACGGGGAGGTGTGGGGGCGCGGCGCGATCGACATGCTCAACCTCACGTCGTCGATGGCGGTCGCCTTCAAGCACCTCGCGACGACGGGCTTCAAGCCGAAGGGCACGCTGATCTACTTCGGCGTCGCCGACGAGGAGGCCGGCGGGCTCTACGGCGCCGAGTGGGCACTCGAGCATCACCTCGACGCACTTCGCAGCGACTACGTGCTCACCGAGCTCGGCGGTTGGTCGTCGGTGGGTCACGACGGCACCCGCCGCTTCACGGTCAACGTCGGCGAGAAGGGCCTCGCCTGGCGGCGCCTGCGCATCACCGGGACGCCCGGCCACGGCTCGATGCCGTTCGGATCCGACAACACGCTGGTCAAGGCGGCCGAGGTCGTGCGGCGCCTGTCGTCGTACCGGCCGGCGGCCCAGATCAGCGACATCTGGCGCGGCCAGGTCGCGGCGATGTCGCTGCCGGAGGAGGTTCGTGCGGGCCTCACCGATCCCGATCGGCTCTGGACGACGCTCGAGCGACTCCCGACCCCGGCGGCTCGGATGTGCCATGCCATGACGCACACGACGATCTCCCCGAACGTCGCCCACGGCGGCCAGAAGACGAACGTCATCCCCGATGTCATCGACCTCGAGGTCGACATTCGCACGGTGCCGGGCACGTCGAGCGAGGACGTGGCGGCGATGCTCGCCGATGCCCTCGGCGACCTCGCGCCGCATGTCGAGGTGAGCACCCTCCAGGACTCCCCGGCGACCGAGTCGCCGACCGGGAACCCGCTGTGGGACGCGATCGCGGCCCGCACCCAGATCGCCTACCCCGGTGCCGAGCTGATCCCCGGGCTCATCGTCGGCGGCACCGACGCCCGGTACTTCCGCGATCGTGGTGCCGTGGCCTACGGCGCCGGGTTGTTCTCGCCGGCGATGAGCTTCGAGACGTTCGGTGCCCGGTTCCACGGCAACGACGAGCGGATCGACGTCGAGAGCCTCGGCCTCGCCACCGACTTCTGGATCGGCATCGCCGAACATCTCCTCACGTGATCCGGCTCGCCAACCGCACATGACGCTTCATCTCACATGAATTTCTCGCATGAATGGACCGACGTGATGTCGAACGTGCCACAACCGCAGATCTCGCCCCTCATCACTCGGCCCGCGGTCGAGACCACGACCCTCCTCGAGGAACGCACCGAGACGGGGGATCCGATCGTCGCCCACATCGTCAAGACCGACGCCGGCGAGACGGCGGCCGCCAAGGTGCTCGAGGCGCGCATCTACGGCACGCCGATCGAAGCGTTGTGCGGGCACGTCTGGGTGCCGTCCCGCGATCCCAAGCAGCTTCCGATGTGCGAGAAGTGCAAGGAGATCTACGAGATGTACCGCGGCTTCAACGACGGCCTGGGCGAAACGCCCGACGAGTGACTCCATCGCATCCCGAGACGGACCGCGGCGTGGACCCAGGCACCGGCTCTGAGCTGCGCATCCGGCGGAGTGCGCGCGCCGTCCTCCTCGATCCCTCCGACCGCGTGCTGCTCGCCCGCTTCGACTTCCCGACGGCGGTGGTGTGGGCGCTGCCCGGTGGTGGCATCGAGCCGGACGAAGACCCGATCGACGCGCTGCGGCGTGAGCTCGCCGAGGAGCTCGGCCTCGTCGGCGTCGAGATCGGTCCGCACGTGTGGAGCCGGCTCCACGTGATCCCGATGCTGAACGGCGAGTGGGACGGCCAAGCCGACCAGATCCACCTCGTGCGCACCGACGTTTTCACGCCCCACCCGCAGATCGGATGGGAACGGCTCAACGCCGAATACGTCCACGAGCTGCGATGGTGGACGCTGGATGAGGTGCTCGCCTCGCCCGCCGTTTTCGCCCCACGGCGCCTCGGCGAGCACCTCGGTCGCCTGCTCGTCGACGGCACGCCCGCGCAACCCATCGACACCGGAGTTTGAAGCTCAAGAATTCGTCAGTTCGCGCCGATGTTCCATGCGTGGCGACCGAGATCATCGGCTCGATGCGGTACCTGCTGGACCAGCTCGTCCAAGGCGTCCCTGGTGTCGTCGGCGCGCTCGTTGCGAGCGTCGACGGGTTCGCGCTCGCGTCGAACGTCCCCAACGACCTCCCGAGCACCGATGCCGCCGGGCTGGCGGCGATGACGGCCGCCGCGCTCGGCGTGTCGAACCGCCTGGTCGGCGCCGTCGGGCGTGAGCCCGCCGGTGAGCTGGCGCTGCGCTCGCCGTCGGGTCACGTGGTGGTGTGCCGGATCGCCAATGTGGCTGCGCTCACCGTCCTCACCGACGCATCGGTCGACGTCGAGTTGTTGCGCGTGGTGTCATGTGAGGTCACCGACGGCATCGAGCAGCTGCTGCGCAACGCGGCGTCGCTCGCCGCTCCGCAGGTATGACGCGCTCGAGATCCGTCCGGCGCCCGCGCCTCTTCATCGGAAGTCGCGACTCGCGGTGGGTGCACCGAGTGGCAGCACATCGAGGTGCTCGGCCACGACGTTGATCACGCCCTCGCTGCGTTCGAGCCGGCCGCGCACGATCATCGCCGGTGCGCTGCGAGCGACGGTGCGGAACCGCGCCCAACATCCCTTCGACACCACGACGTTGATGAGCCCGGTCTCGTCCTCGAGGTTGAGGAACGTCACGCCCTGGGCGGTCATCGGGCGTTGCCGGTGGGTGACCACGCCGGCGACGGTCACCCGGCTCGACGGCAGGCACTCCCACAACCCGGCCGAGGTCACCACCCCCAGCCGCTGCAACTGCTCGCGCAGGAACGATGTGGGGTGACCGTCGGGGGACACGCCGGTGGCCCACAGATCGGCGACGGCCTCCTCCATCGGCGACATTCCGGGCAGCGTCGGCGGGCGGTCGCCCGTCACCATCCCCTCGAGCCGGCCCGGCCGCGACTGGGCGACGGCGCCCATCGCCCACAGCGCCTGGCGGCGATCCATGCCGAAGCACTCGCCGAACACCCCGGCGGTCGCCATCGTCTCGAGGTTGGCGAGCGTGAGCTCCGGCACCCGCCGGACCAGCTCCTCGGGACGCTCGTAGGGGCCGTGATCGATCCGCTCGCGCTCGATCCGCTCGGCGAGCTCCTTCCCGACCCCCCGCACCGACCCGAGCCCGAGCCGAACCGCCACCTCTCCCCCCTCCCCCCTGTTTGTGTCACCGATACCGGCGAAGGTCGCCGGTTGCTGTGACACAAACCGGGGTTCGAGGGGTTCGAGGGTGGCGGTGGCGAGGGAGGCGTTGAGGTCGGGGGTGCGCACCACCACGCCATGGCGACGTGCATCACGAACCAGCGTGTGCGGCGACCAGAAGCCCATCGGCTGGGCGTTGATCAGCGCCGCGCAGAACGCCGCCGGTTCGTGGTACTTGATCCACGACGATGCGTACACGAGGTAGGCGAACGACACGCTGTGGCTCTCGGGGAAGCCGTAGTTGGCGAACGCCTTCATCTTGTTGTAGATCTCGTCGGCGACGTCGCCGGTGATGCCCCGCTCGGCCATGCCGGTGTAGAGCCGCTCGCGCAGGCGCTCCATCCGCTTCATCGAGCGCTTCGAGCCCATCGCCTGACGCAGCTCGTCGGACTCGGCCGCCGTGAAGCCGGCCACGTCGATCGCCATCTGCATCAGCTGCTCCTGGAACAGCGGCACACCGAGCGTCTTGCCGAGCGCGTTCTCGAGCAGCGGGTGGAGGTAGGTGATCGGCTCATGGCCGTTGCGGCGGCGGATGTAGGGGTGCACCGAGCCACCCTGGATCGGGCCCGGCCGGATCAGCGCCACCTCGACCACGAGGTCGTAGAAGCGGCGCGGCTTGAGGCGCGGCAGCGTGGCCATCTGGGCGCGCGACTCGATCTGGAACACGCCCACCGTGTCGGCCCGGCACAACATCGCGTAGACGTCGTCCTCCTGCGGGATCGTCGCCAGGTCGACGCGATAGCCGCGGTGCTCGGCGATCAGGTCGACGGCGTAGTGCAGCGCCGACAACATCCCGAGCCCGAGCAGGTCGAACTTCACCAATCCCGCCGCGGCACAGTCGTCCTTGTCCCACTGCAGCACCGACCGCTTCTCCATCCGTCCCCACTCGACCGGGCAGACCTCGATCACCGGGCGGTCGCACATCACCATCCCGCCCGAGTGGATGCCGAGATGGCGCGGCGCGTCCTCGATCTCGGCCGCAAGTTCGAGTACAGATGCGGGGATCGAGCTATCTCTTGATGCGGCCGGCGAAGCGCCTGACGGCGCCGCCGTGCCGAACCGGGTGTTCGCCTCTGAACGACGCGACTCGGCTGTTCTTGATGCGGCCGGCGAAGCGCCTGACGGCGCCGCCGTGCCGAACCGGGTGTTCGCCTCTGAACGACGCGACTCGGCTGTTCTTGATGCGGCCGGCGAAGCGCCTGACGGCGCCGCCGTGCCGAACCGGGTGTTCGCCTCTGAACGACGCGACTCGGCTGTTCTTGATGCGGCCGGCGAAGCGCCTGACGGCGCCGCCGTGCCGAACCGGGTGTTCGCCTCTGAACGACGCGACTCGGCTTGCTCCCGGATCGTCGACACGATGGTTCCCCAACCGTCGATCTGCTTCGACCAGGCGTCTTGCTGGCCGACCTCGTAGCCGAGCGCCTTGGCCATGTCGCGCACCGCTGAGCGCGCTCGGTAGGTGATCACGTTGGCGACCTGGGCGGTGTGGTGGCGCCCGTGACGCTCGTAGACGTACTGGATCACCTCCTCCCGGCGGTCGCTCTCGATGTCGATGTCGATGTCGGGCGGGCCGTCGCGCTGCATCGACAAGAACCGCTCGAACAGCAAACCGAGCGACACCGCGTCGGCGGCCGTGACACCGAGCGCGTAACACACCGCCGAGTTGGCGGCGCTCCCCCGGCCCTGGCAGAAGATGTCCGACTTCCGGCAGAACTCGACGAGGTCCCACACGACGAGGAAGTAGCCGGGGAACCCGAGGTGCTCGATGACGTCGAGCTCGTGGTCGATCGTGCGCCACGCCCTGGCGCGCAGCGACAGGTCCTCGCCAGTCATGCCGTTCGCCACGGAGGCGGGTGCCGGACGGTCGCCGTAGCGGCGGCGGCCACCATCCTCGGTGATCTGGCGCAGGTACTGCATCTCGGTCAGCGGCGCCCCGTCGGGTCCCGGCGGGCAGGGGAACGGGGGCAGGTTCGGCGCCACCAGCGACAGGTCGAACGCCGCCGCCCGGCCGACCTCGGCCGCCCGCTCGACCACACCGGGGTAGCGGGCGAAGCGGCGGGCCTGCTCGGCACCCGAGCGCAGGTGCGCCCCGGCGGCCGCCGGCAGCCAGGGGTCGAGCTCGGTGAGGCTGCGACGGGCCCGCACGGCGGCGACGGCGGTCGCCAGCCTGCGCTGCGCCGGTGTGGCGTAGTGCACGTTGTTGGTGGCGATGCACTCGACGCCGGTGCGGTGGGCGATCTCGGCGAGCGCGTCGTTGCGGGCCGAGTCGAGCGGGTCGCCGTGATCCCACAGCTCGACCAGCACGCGGTCGCGGCCGAACGCCTCGACCAGCCGCTCGAGCTCGCGGCGGGCAGCCGCCGGGCCGTGGTCGACGAGCGCCGACGGCACCGCCCCCTTGCGACAGCCGGTGAGCGCCCACACATGGCCGGCCACACCGTCGGCCACGTCGGCGAACGAGAACTGCGGCGCGCCCTTCTCGCCGGCCAGGTGACCGAGGCTCAGGGTCCTGGCGAGGCGTCCGTACCCGGCGGGTCCGTCGGCGAGCAGCACGAGGTGCCGGCCGGCCGGGTCGGGGGCGTGCGAGTCGGGGAGCTCGCCGGTGTTCACCTGGAGCAGCGTGTCGGCCTCGGCGCGAACGACCCGCTGGTGGTCGCCGAGACCCGGGGTCAGCGTGATCTCGGTGCCGAACACGGTGGGGATGCCGACCTCGCGCGCCGCCTCGGCGAAACGCACGACCCCGTAGAACCCGTTGTGGTCGGTGACGGCGAGCGCTTCGAGGCCGAGCCGGGCGGCTTCGGTGGCGAGCTCCTCGGGATGCGACGCGCCGTCGAGGAACGAGAAGTTCGAGTGGCAGTGGAGCTCGGCGTAGGGCACCGCGCCGGCCACGCGCGTGACGGACGCCTCGAACGGTTGGCGGCGGCGGCTCCACGCCGGCCCGTCGCCGCCGGCGTTCCACGACGGGCTGCCGGCGGCGCGACCGTCGCGTCCGACGCGCCCCGACAGCACCGCTTCGAGCTCGGCCCACGTCCAGGACGGGTTGTTGAAACCCATCTCCTGAGTATCGAACGTCAGTACGTCGAACGCAAGTTCGCCTGACGAGCGCTCGCGGCCGATGCCACGCAACGCGGCCGGGAGAACCGCTCAACGCGTTGTCGCGCTGGCGCCGGTTGCCTTCCCGCCACGCACCACACGGGTTCCAGATCATTTTCGTGAGTTGCGCTTGAGTCCGTCCATCCACGTGCCGATACGTGGAACAAGCAAACGAGCAGGTTGACCAGAGGTTGGACCCGAGGATGGAACCGAATTCCCAGTTCGCACCCAGAGTGCTGTTGGCAGTCGATGACCTCAAGCTTCGGCGTACCAACGAAGCCGGCCTCCGTGCCGCTGGATTCGCCGTCAGCGCCCCCACCGATGCCGACGCCGTCCGCATGTTGGCGGAATCGTTCTCACCCGACGTGATGGTGGTCGACACCACCATGCACGGCTCCGACGACCGGCCGCTGTACAAGCACCTGCGTCGGGAATCCGACCGCTACATGCTCTGCATCGACTCGGCCGGGCGCGATCGTGTCCGGGTCGAGGTCCTGCGTTCGGGTGCCGACGACGCCGTGTCGTTGCCGGTGACCCCCGACGAGATCGCCGCTCGGTGCCACGCGCTGCTGCGCCGCCCCCGCGAGCTGCGTTCCGACTGGGAGCCCGTCCCCACCTCGGTGATCTCCTTCGGCCCGCTGCTGGTCGACACCGGGCGGCACGAGATCCGCCTCGACGACCAAGAAGTGATGGCCACTCGGATCGAGTTCTCACTCCTCGAGCACCTGTGCCGGCGTCCGACCGAGGTCTGCGCACGCACCGAGCTGCTCGACGCGGTGTGGGGCCCGAACTGGGTCGGCGACACGCATGTGGTCGACGTCCACCTGTCGAACCTGCGGCGCAAGCTCGAGAAGATCAACACCGACACGCGAGTGATCCACACCGTCCGCGGGGTCGGCTTCCGCCTGGCGAACGACATCCTCGACGCCGTTCAAACCGTCGGCGTCTGATCCGTCGGCGTTCGGCCGGGTTCACGCGTACGCGGCGAGGATCCACCACCCCTGCCGCTCGGCAGCAACCAGGTAGGCCTCGCCGTCATCGGTGACGACTTGGAACTGGGCCACCCGGCGGTGCCGCCGTGGCTCCCACCAGCGCTGATCGATCAGCCACGGACCGGCCCACGTCCGCAGTGGGCGCGCCGCTCCGTGCACGACGAGGGCGGCCGGTGAGGCACTCACCTCACCCCGTCCGCTGACCCTGATCGCGCCGCCGTGCTCGTCGACGACCTCGGCGTCGAGCGGTTCGGCGAACACGACTGCGGGCGACGGTGGAGGTGATCCACCCGGCCATGGCCCGTCGCCGGGTGCCAGCCGGCCGGTCGGATCGTCGAGATCGGCGGTGGCCGCCGGCACCCACTGGTACCGCTCGGCCGGGAGCCGCCCGCCGCGCCACGCCGGCACGCACACCGCGTGCTCGCCGAACAGCCCGGTCAAGCGGGTGACGGCGCGCAGCGCATCGTGGTCGGCCTGCGACCGACCACCCCACAACCCGAGCTGGTCGCCGTCGTCGCCGCGCACCTGGTCGGGGACGAGCCGCAGCAACGTGATCCCACCGCTCAGCCCGGTGGGCTGGGCGACCCATCCCTCGAGCTGCCAACGGACCCGCTCGACGATCGCCGACGACGACAACCCGATGGCGCGGTACCAGGCGCGCTCGCTGCGCTCGCCGTGCTCGGTCTCGGCGACGACGACCACCCGAGTGCACACCCGCCCCCCACCGGCGAGCGCCCCGACCAGTTCGTCGGCGAGTTGCTTGGCGACGAACACGACCGTCTCCATGTGCTCGACCGGTTCGTCGAAGGCGCGCTCGGTGCGCCATTCCGCAGGAGGGTCGGTGATGCCGGGCGGACGGTCGTCGTCACCGCCGGCGAGGCGGTGCACGTGCAGCCCGGCGCTCCCGAACCGGGCGTACACGTCGCTCGCCGGGAGGGCGGCGAGGTCGCCGAACGTGCGCAGCCCGAGACGGATGAAGAGCTCGACCAACTCGGGCGTGGCTTCGCCGGCATCGCGCAGCCAACCCACCGTGAGCGCCGCCAGGTAGGAAGCCGACTCACCGGGTGCCACCACCGCCGGGTTCGACCCCGCCCGGCGCGCAGCGAGCGTCACGTCGGTCCGGCGCGCCGCAATCGTTGCCGCGACGCGCCCGTCGGCGACGCCCACACCGACCGGTGCGCTCGCCAGGCCGAGCGAGTCGAGAACGCCGGTGACGACCGCGGTGAGGCGTTCGACGAGCGCCTCGTCGCCGCCGAAGTAGCGCGACGGGCCGCGGGCGGCGAGGCACAACCAACCGGGTTCGACGACGTCGAGCCGCGGTGACAACTCGGCCACGGCACGGACGACGGCTTCGAACTGGCGGGCGTCGCGGTCGGGGTCGTGGTCGAGCACGATCAACTCCGGGCAGCACCGCTGCGCCTCACGACGGCGGTGACCCAACTGCACGCCCGCCATCGCCGCCGCGGTGGACCGAGCGATCACCCGGTTGGCGTGCAGCACGATCGCCGGCACCGTCGGCGCGACACCGGCGGCGACGACCGGCCAGTCGGGGCACCACACCGCGACGATTCTTGGGACAATTCTCAGGACGGTTCTCGGGACGGTTCTCGGCACGTCGTATCAACCGGCCCGCTCGAGCGCGCCGCCTCCGACGGTGACCACGGTCGTCGCCTTCGCCGCGGTCACCGGCTCGATCAACTCCGCTCGGCCGGTGATGCCGGGCAGCCACAGCTGGTGCTCGACCGGGCGGGGCACCCGCCGTCCACTGGCGCGCACGACGACCCGGCGGCGGCGCAAGTACCCGTGGCCGTGGCCGAGTCCCTCCCACTCCCCCGCCGTGGCCTCGAGCACCACGTCGGCGCCGATGCCCGAACGCGAACTGCCGCCACCCGGACAAACGGCGAGCAGCACCGCACCGCGCGCCTGGATCCGCTGGCGGACCTTGCGGATCACCCGCTCGGCGCGGGAGGGAGGCCCTACGGGCGGCATCGTGAGGATCAGCTCGAAGCCGTCGGCCGCGGCGGCCACCCGGTCGGCCCACTCACCCGGCTGGCTGCGGTCGGCGTCGATCGACACGAGCCGGTCGACCGCGACACCCAGCTCGCCCGCCGCTTCGATCCCGATCGGTGCCATCCCCACCACGGCGAGCCACGAGCCGGCCGTCGTGGCCCGGGAGGCGAGGGCCAGTGCCAGCGACGTGGCCGCCGCTCCGCCGCATCCGACGATGCGGCCACGGACCAACCCCGGGTCGGGGAGCAAGGTGGCCAACGCCTCGTCGACCGGCAGGTACCGGTCGTGCGCCAGCGTGATCGAGCTCGTGACGTCGACGCGGGCGAGATCCATCCCGCCAATCTACCGAACAAGTGTTCCCATACGCCAACGCCGGGCGAATGGAACCGGCCAGGTCAGCCCTGCTTCGCCTTCCAGCGCTCGCGGGCGAGCCGGCTGCGCTCGAGGAGGTCGGCCGGCACGCGCTTGGCGGCCTCCGAGAGCTCGGCTCCGCCGCCATCAGCGGCAGCTGCGGGCGCCTCGCCACCGGCCGACTCCTCTTCCGGCTGCTGGTCCTCGAACGCCGGTGGCTCCATCCCGGGCAACCAGTACTTGTGGAGATCGCGCACGATGTCGCCCAGCCCAGCCGAGTCACACCCCTTGGCGAGGTCGACCGTGATCACGTTGGCGTAGATGTGCACGCCTGCCACCCGCCCGGTGGCGAACAACCGGCGGGCGAGCTCGGCCGCCGGCCGCGGGCCGACCGCGTCGCCGGCGGATGCGAACCGCTCGTGGCCCATCCCGGTGAGCGTGCGGTTGGCCTCGAACCGCACGATACCGAGCGACGTGCTCGGCTTCTCGACGACAGCAACCGGCTGACCCATGGCGGGCGTCACGCTAGCGCTCACGTCGTGGCGGCACCGATTTGCCCGGGTGGGATCGTGGGACTCGAGCGGCGTACGGTGCTCCCATGCCCGACGCTGCAACCGCACCTGCACCTCTGACACCGGCACCCGCCGCGGCACCGAGCCTCGAAGAGTTCACCGCCGAGGTCGAGTCGTTCCTCGAGGCCAACTCCCGACGCAAGGAGGCCGAGAAGAAGTTCGTGTGGGGCGAGGGCTCCGACACCGTGTCGATGTTCGAAGAGCGCGACCGTGATGCCGAGGGCGCGCTGCTCGCCGCGGCGTGTGCGTGGCGGGCCACGCGCTTCGATGCCGGGCTGGGCTGGATCACCGGTCCGCCGGAGCTCGGTGGACGCGGTCTGTCGAGCGCCCATCGAGCGCGTCTACGACACGCTCGAGTCCAAGTACGACGTCCCCAACCAGAGCTTCTTCACGATCGGGCTGGGCATGGTCGCGCCGACGATCGTGGCCCACGGCAGCACGGACGCGAAGAACCACTACCTGGAGGCGATGTACCGCGGCGACATCGTCGCCTGTCAGCTGTTCTCCGAGCCGGGCGCCGGCAGCGACCTGGCGAGCCTGCAGACCAAGGCCGAGCGCGACGGCGACGAGTGGGTGATCACCGGGCAGAAGGTCTGGACCACCGGCGCCCACTACTCCGACATCGGCGAGATCATCGCCCGCACCGATCCCGAGCTCCCCAAGCACAAGGGCCTCACCGGGTTCATCGTCGACATGCGGGCGCCCGGCGTCGAGGTGCGGCCGCTGCGTCAGATGACGGGCGGGGCCAGCTTCAACGAGGTCTTCTTCAACGAAGTGAAGGTCCCCGACGCCGATCGGCTCGGCGACCTCAACAACGGGTGGAACGTCGCCCTCACCACGCTGATGAACGAGCGCTCGGCGATCGGCGCCGGCGGCGGGGGTGGCAACAACCTGCTGACCCGCCTCATCGCCATGACCAAGGCGTTCGGGTTGTCCGACGATCCGCTCGTGCGCCAGGAGTTGGCCGACCTGGTGATCCGGTCGCGGGTGCAGAACATGAACAACCAGCGCGCCCTCGACAAGATCCGTGCCGGCCAGCTGCCGGGTCCCGAGATGAGCATGGCCAAGCTCGGCGGGACGATGATCATGCGACGCATGGGCGACTTCGTCTCGCACGTCCTCGGGCCGAAGATGATCGCCGACACCGGCGAGTGGGGCACGTTCGCCTGGAGCCAGCTCGTGCTCGGCACCCCCGGTGGGCGCATCGCCGGCGGCAGCGACGAGGTGATGCGCAACATCGTCGGCGAGCGCGTGCTCGGGCTGCCGAAGGACGCCGGCATCGACTCCACGTCGCCGTTCCGCGAATTGAAGGTCGGCACGCAAAAGACGTGACGTTCACCCCCGATCCAGCGCGTCGCCGAGGACGTCGGGGAACTCGTCGGGCGTGCACGCCAGCACCGTGGCGCCCGAGCGCGGCCAGGTCGGCGGCGGCGACATGGTCGTGCACCGGCGCGCCGTCGTCGCTGAGGGCGAGCAGGCACACCACGGTGACGTCGGCCCGCACCAACTCGGCGACGCGAGCACGCAGCAGTTCGGCGTTGCCGCCCTCGAACAGGTCGCTGATCAACACGAGCACCGTGTCGCGGGGCCGGGTCACCAACCGCCGGCAGTAGCCGAGCGCCTGGGCGATGTCGGTGCCGCCGCCGAGCTGCACGCCGAACAACACGTCGACCGGATCGTGCAGGAGCGGTGTGAGATCGGTGACCGACGTGTCGAAGGCGACGAGGTGCGTGCGCAACGCGGGGAGCTGGGCGAGCACGGCCCCGAACAGCGACGCGTACACCACGCTGTCGGCCATCGAGCCCGATTGATCGATGGCGATGATCACGTCGCGGGCGAGGCTGCGGTGACGACGCCCGTAGCCGATCAGCCGCTCGGGCACCACGGTGCGGTACTCGGGCAGCCAGTGCCGCAAGTTGGCATGCACGGTGTGGGGCCAGTCGATGTCGCCCGGCCGTGGCCGCCGCGATCGGTTGGCGCGGGCGAGCGCGCCGTCGACCGCCTGGCGGGTGCGGTCGGTGAGACGCTGCTCGAGGTCGGCGAGCACCTTGGCGACGACCGTGCGGGCCGTCGCCCGCGTCTCGTCGGGGAGCAGACGGTTGAGCTCGACGAGCAACGTGACGAGGTGGAGGTCGGGCTCGACCGCCTCGAGCATCTCCGGTTCGAGCAGCAGCCGGCGCAGATCGAGGCGTTCGATCGCATCGCGTTGCAGCACCTGCACCACGGGTGACGGGAAGTAGCGCCGGATGTCGCCGAGCCAGCGGGCAACTCGAGGCGCCGACCGTCCGAGCCCGCCGGCCCGGCCGGTGGTGCGCCCGCGCGTCCGCCGCCCCGTCTCGTCGGCCACCCGTGCCACGGCGCCGGACTCGTCGTAGACCGCGCCGAGCGCGGCGTCGATGCGGGCGTCGTCGCCGTCGAGCGGCGTGCCGGTGCCGTCGGCGTCGCCACCTCCCAGCACGAGCCGCCAGCGGCGCATCCGTTCGCTCTCCGAGACCCGCATCCTCGGCGCGTCGATCACGCCGTCCGGCCCGTCGACGTCGGCCCTCCCCGTCGCGTTCGTCGCGTTCGTCGCGTTCGTCGCGTTCGTCACGTCGGCTCCTCCACAACGTCGCTGGCGTCGATCGGCAGGCCGAACGCGAGGCGCACCGTGCGCAGCGCGGCCGCGGCGCGCACCGGGTCGATACCGGGGCCGAAGCCCACCGGCGCCTCGCGAGACTCGCCGGCGAGGAGGCGGCCGAGCTGGCGCCGTTCGGCCGGTTCGAACGCACCGAACGTGCGGCGCAGCAGCGGGATCACGTCGGTGAACGCATCCGGCGCCAACGACGACAACCACCGGTCGACGATGTCGCGCAGGTCGGCGTCGTGCAGCAGCACCGTGCCGCTCCCGGCGACGAACCCCTCGACGAACGCGGCGCCGACCGCCGGCGGAGTGCCCGACGAGAGCGCCCGGCTGAGCCGGCGCTCGACCCGCGCCGCGTCCCAATCGCCAGCGTCGTGCAGCAGGCGGGTGGCGCGGCCCTGGACGAGACCGTGGGCACGTCCGTCGGCGAGGTGACCCAACACGTCGGAGAGCCCGGCGTGGCGCGCCGGATGGTCGACGAGCGCCAGCGCGGCCTGGACCCCGCTCAGGCGTTCGACCATCACCCGCGCCGCGGCGTCGTCGAGCGACGCGCAGGCGACGACGACGCCGGCCAGCACGCGGACGACCAGTCCGTCGAACACGGTGCGCAGCGCCGACACGTCGGTCGCGCGCACGTCGCCGTAGCGCTGGGCGTGAGCGAGGGGCCCGAGCGCGGCCATCAACTGGCCGACGTCGGGATCGTGGGCGGCACGCGCCGAGAGCTGGACGACGATCGGCTCGACGGCGTCGGCGAGATGGGCGAGCAACGCCAGGTCGAGCGCCGCGGCGAGCTCGAGCAAGCCGTCGGCGTTGACGGCCCGCTCGACGAGCCGGTTGGTGGCCGCCTGCTCGACGGTGGTGCCGTGGGCGGCGAGCTCGACGAGACGCACCGACAGTTCCGGCTCCCAGGCCACCCGCCAGGTCTCGCGGAACGTGCCACTCGTGCCACGACCCTCTTCGAGTGCGCCCCATCCGACGCCGAGGGCGACGAGCTGGTGCAACAGGTGTGAGCGGGCCAGCCCGTTCGGCGTGCGCAGGTCGAGCTCGACCACCGCCGGCTCGGCCTTCGGCTTGAGCCGCACCCGGCGTTGGCGGGCGAGCAGGTCGCGCGCGAGAGGAACCTGCGGCGCACTCGGGGGAACCTCACCGATGGCCTCGCCGACGACCAGGCGGCGCCGCACGAGCGGCAGGCCACCCATCACCGCGTCGGCGGAGTCGAGCACCTCGTCCAGACCGGGGCGGGGCCGTCCGCGCAGCACCGAAAGCGTCTCGGCCATCCGCGACGCGGCGATGAGGTGATCGGGCGAGGCTGCCATCCCGGCACCGCGCAGCAGTTGGGCGGCGTCGACGAAGAACCGGGTGACTCCGTCGGGCCCGGGGTGGCGGAACACGTGGTCGTACCAACCCGGATGGCGGACCCCGGCGCCGTAGCCGGTGGCCGTGGCGAGCCGGCGGTGCGTCCACGGCACCCAGCTGACGCCCACCTTCACCTTCGGCAGCCCGCGCAACGTGGCGTTGTCGGCGGCGGCCGAGGTGGCCGCGGTGTCGAGCGCCGGCACGTGCCAGGCACCACAGACGACGGCGACCGTGGCGTATCCGTCGTTCACGGCCGCCCGGATGGCACGCCGCATGTGGGCCTCGCGCCGCGCTTCACCGCGCGACGACACGGTGCCCGATCGCACGGCTGCCATCGCGTCGGCCACGGCGTCGAACGCGACGAGACCGTCGCCGCGATGCTCGACGACGTCGTCCCACCATCGTTCTGCGTCGGGCTCACCCGCCGCAGCCGCGAGAGCCGCGAGCGGATCGACCGGGGCGCCACCGTCGAGCGCGATCTCGTCAGGCGCCGTGTCGTCAGGACCGCCGGCGAGCGTGTTGGCCAGCGGGAGGTCGATCGCCCGCAGCTCGACGCCGCGCGCGTTGGCCCAGGCGACCGCCTGCCATTCGGGGCTGAACGAGGCGAGTGGAGCGAACGCCGCCCGATGCGGCTGGTCGACCACGTGCCCGAGTAGGGCGACAGGAGGGACGAGGTGCTCGTCGCCGATCCACGCCAGCGCGGCCGTCGTCTCGGCCGGCGCCTCGACGAGCACGACGTCGGGCTGCAACTCGTCGAACGCCTTCACCACCGAACGCGCCGAGCCGGGACCGTGGTGCCGGATGCCGAGCAGGTGCACCGCCATCGGCCCGACCCCTCAGCCCAGGGCGCGGCACGCGTCGTAGAAGTCGTCCCAGCCGTCGCGGTCGCGCACGACCGCTTCGAGATACTCGCGCCAGGCGATGGCGTCGTGCACCGGATCGCGCACGACCGCACCGACGATGCCGGCCGCGACGTCGTCGGCCCGGAGCGTGCCGTCGCCGAAGTGAGCCGCCAGCGACAACCCGCTGGTGACGACCGAGATCGCTTCTGCCGTCGAGAGCGTGCCGCTCGGCACCTTGAGGCTCGTCGCACCGTCGGCGGTGACTCCGCCGCGCAGCTCGCGAAAGATCGTGACGACACGGCGGATCTCGTCGGCACCGGCCGGCACCGGCGGCAGCGCCAGCGCCGCCCCGAGCTCACCGACACGCTGGTTGACGATCGCCATCTCCTCCTCGACGGACTCGGGGAGCGGGAGCACGACGGTGTTGAAGCGGCGGCGCAGTGCGCTCGACAGCTCGTTGATCCCGCGGTCGCGATCGTTGGCGGTGGCGATCAGGTTGAACCCCCGGACGGCGGCGACCTCGGTGTTGAGCTCGGGCACCGGCAGCGACTTCTCCGACAGGATCATGACGAGCGCGTCCTGGACGTCGGACGGCATCCGGGTGAGCTCCTCGACGCGCGCGATCGACCCGGCGCGCATCGCCCGGTACACCGGGCTCGGTACCAGCGCCGCCTCGCTCGGGCCTTCCGCCAGCAGGCGGGCGTAGTTCCAGCCGTAGCGCAGCGTCTCCTCGGTGGTGCCGGCGGTGCCCTGCACGAGCAGCGTCGAGTCGCCGCTGATCGCGGCCGCGAGGTGCTCGCTCACCCAGGTCTTGGCGGTGCCCGGGACGCCGAGCAGCAGCAGCGCCCGGTCGGTGGCGAGGGTGGCGACGGCGATCTCCATCAGCCGCCGCCGGCCGACGTACTTGGGCACGATCGCCGTGCCGTCGGCGAGCGTGCCGCCCATCAGGTAGGTGACCACGGCCCACGGCGACAGCCGCCAACTCGGCGGCCGCTCGCGATCGTCACTGGCGGCCAGCGCCGCCAGCTCGTGCGCATGCTGGGCCTCGGCATGCGGGCGTAGGATCGCCACGGTTTCCATCCGTCCCGACGTTACCGAGGGGGTGTCTCGATGGCCGCCCGCAAGCCCAAGAGCAAGGCACGGCAGCGAGTTGATGGCGTCGCTGAAGTCGTTCGCGCTCGGGTTGCCCGGTGCGTGGCCCGACAACCCGTGGGGCGACTCGGTCGTCAAGGTCGGCAAGAAGATCTTCGTGTTCCTCGGCGAGGGCGCCGAGGATTCGGGGATCACCGTGAAGGTCCCCGAGTCACACGATCACGCGATGAGCTTCACCGGTGCCATGCCGACCGGCTACGGGCTCGGCAAGGCGGGCTGGGTGACGATCCCCGTCGCCGGCTTGCGGCGATGACGACGCCGAGGTGCTGCACGACTTCGTCGAGGAGAGCTATCGCAACGTCGCCCCGAAGAAGCTGATCAAGGAGCTCGACGCGCAACACGACGCGGGTGCGACCGGGACGAGCTGACGACGCTCGACGTCCTCGGGTCAAACGTGCAACTCGGCCAGCATCCGGTGGCGGGTGCGGGCGAGGTCGGCGAGGGCGAGCGCCAAGCCGGCGGACGGCCACATCGGATCGACGGCGGAGAGCGCCGCGGCGGCGTCCTCGAGCACCTCGGGCCGGCACCTCGCCAGCAGGTTGATGAGCACGGCCCGGTGCGGCGCGCCGAATCGGCCGGAGTTGAACGCCGAGCCGAGCGTCGACACGAACGTGTGCGCGTCCGCGGTCAGAAGCGCGGCGAGCTCCGGCGGCACGGCCAGCGGCGGCACGCTCATCACGGCATCGGCGTCGACGCGGGCGGATGTTCGTGGGGTCAGCTCGGGGACCTGCTCGGTCACCCATCGGGCGATCGGTCCGGCCGCGAGCGCCGCCCGGGCGAGCCGCGTGGCGTCGGTGCGGTGCCTGATGAGCAGACCCACGACGACATCGGGCGGCGGCCGCACGCCTCGTTCGATCACGGTCAGCACCCACTCGTCCTCGAGCACCGGCCATTCGGCCACGACGTAGCGCCAGGTCGCCGCCGCCGCGGCCGGGCAGGCCGGCCGCGGATCGGGCGCGGGCGGGGCGAGCCGGTCGGCGGGCGGCCCGGCGACGAAGGCCGCGCGACGTGCCGTCGCCCCGGCCGACACCGCGGCCAGCATCCGTTGCGAACGTGACTCACGGATGGTGTCGTCGACGAGGTCGGCCAACAATCCGGCCGGCGGCTCGGGTGGGTCGCGCCGGTCGGTGCCGAGCAGCGCCACGGTCACCAGGTCCGACCAGTAGCGGTCGAGTGGCGGCGATGGCGCCGTCATGCGACCCCGACGAACGACGGGTCGGCGACCGGGCCGACGTCGAGCGCCCGATCGGTGCTGTGGATGGTGAGCGGGATCACGCCGTGCGGCGTCCACTCGACGGTGAGCGTGGCGGGCTCACCAGCCGTGGCGGCGAGAACTGTCGCCAGGGCGCGTGGTGTTGCCAGCAGCGGGAGGGCGCCGGAGTCGTCGGTCAGGACCCAGCGCCCGGCGTGTCGGGTCGGCGCCGCCAGCACGGTTGCGGGATGCCGCTCGAGCCACGGTTCGCGGGCGACCGCGGTGCCGATCTCGTCGCAGGCCTCGACGATCGAGGAAGCCGGCGGAGCCACGAGCGGCTCGGGATCACCGAAGCGGTCGCCCACGAGTGCCCGCAGGGCGGGGCCCGGGTACCGATGCAGGTCGGCGTGCACCGCGGTGCCGACGACGAGTGATGTATCGAGGCTCTGGCGGTAGGCGGCGAACGACAGCACCATCGCCCAGCGGCCGCTCACCGTCCCGCGCAACCAGCACCGACGAACCTCGATGCGGTCCTCGCGGGTGTCGCTGCGACCGGCGACGATCCATCGATCGGTGTCAGGAACGCCGGCGAGCACATCGGCCTGGCGCACCTGCCAGCCGGTCGCGGTGGCGACCGAATCGGCCAACGCACCTGGTAGATCGGGTAGTCGCTGGCCGGCCTGGGCGAGCAGGTGCAGCACACCGAGCTCGGCGAGCACGCGACCGTGCCAGTCGGGATCGGATCCGACGAGCCCGGCGAGCCGGCGGATGCGGTTGGCGAGGGCGCCCGCGCGGGCGTCGACGAGGCGGGCGGCGAGGTCGTCCCACGTGGCGTATCGGGCCAGCGACGGATCGGCGAGGCCGGTGCGGATCCGGTCGTCGAGCCAACGGTCGAGCTCGACGAGGCCCTCGCGCATGCGGGCGACCCGCTCGTCGCGCGATCGATCGCCGTCGGGTGGCGGCACCGGTTCGGGCCGGTCGGGCGATTCGGGATCGTCGCCGGTGCCATGGTCGCCGCCCGTGTCGGTTCCGGCACCGGTGTCGGTCGACGGCGACGGCGACGGCGCCGATGCGCGATCGGTCGCATCGGGATCCGTCACGTCGTCGGGACCGACGACCGGCGTGACGGCCGGCCCGGCGGCGCGCCCGGCCCGCGCCCGTGCCCATCGGGCGACGGCCGGCGGCGGTGCCGCTTCGGGCACCATGCCGCGAACCCACATCACGAGCAGGGCGAGGGCGTGCTTGCACGGCAACTTGCGACTGGGGCACGAGCAGCGCCATGCGACGTCGACGTGGTCGACGGCGGTCTCGTACGGCTCGGCGCCCGACCCGCTGCACCGACCCCACAGCGACCGGTCGTCGCATCCGAGCCCGGACCATCGCTGCGGCACGGCGATCGACTCCGCCGCGCCCAGCGCCGACGGCGACGGCGCCACCGCCGCCACCTGCTCGATCGTCCAACGCCCAGCCGACACCATCCCCACCGACGATACGACAGGGCTGTCCCACCAACCCCCTGCCGCTCCTCCCGCCGCCGGGATGTCGCGTGGATGTCGCCCCAAATCGAACTGTTCGACCTGGTGCACCAACGGTGTCGAGTCAGATCGAACTGTTCGGATTGGAGCACCGCGGGTGAGCCCTGGATGTCGCGCCAAATCGTTCTGTTCGACCTGGTGCACCAACGGTGGCGCGTTCGGGCGTTCTGTTCGGATTGGGGCACGGGCGGCGGGCTGGATTTAGGCTCGGGGGTGTGATCCCGGTCGTCGACATCGCCGCGTTCCGCGCCGACGAGACGTCGCCCGACGCCGTCGCGTTTGCGCACGAGCTCACCACGGCGTGCCACGAGATCGGGTTCGTGCAGCTGACCGGACACGGCGTCGACGCCGCGCTCGAGCAACGGGTGCACGACCTCTCGCGCCGGTTCTTCGCCCTCCCCGAGCCCGATCGGCTCGAGATCGCCAACACCAACACCCGCTACTTCCGTGGCTACACGCGCCTCGGGATGGAGCACACCAACGGCATCAGCGACTGGCGCGACCAGATCGACATCGGCCCCGAGCACGAGCCGGTCGAGACGGGACCGGACGACCCGGCGTGGATGCGGTTGCGCGGCCCCAATCAGTGGCCCTCGGCCGTGCCCGAGCTGCGACCGGTCGTGACCGAGTGGATGGCGCAGATGGATACCGTCGGCCAGGCCGTGATGCGGGCCCTGGCGATCGGGCTCGGGCAGCCGGCCGACCTGTTCGAGGCGGTGGTGAAGCCCGACCCCGAGGTGCTGGTCAAGATCATCCGCTACCCCGCCCAGGATGCGGCCGCGGACACTGGCCAGGGCGTCGGACCACACCACGACTCTGGCCTGTTGAGCTTCATCCACCAAGACGACGTCGGCGGCCTCGAAGTCCAGGTCGGCGACGGGTTCGTCGCCGCCCCCAAGATCCCCGGCGCGTACGTGCTCAACCTCGGCGAGATGCTGCAGCTGGCGACACACGGCTACCTGCGGGCGACACGTCACCGCGTGGTGTCTCCCCCGCCCGGCGTCGAGCGGATCTCGGTCGCCTACTTCTTCAACCCCTGCATGGAATCGACGCTCGCCCCGATCGATCTCCCGCCGGAGCTGGCGGCGAAAGCGGTCGGCGGCCAGAACCACAACCCCGACGATCCGGTGTTCGCGACCTACGGCGACAACTGGCTCAAGTTCCGGATCCGCTCGCATCCCGACGTCGCCGCCATCCATCATCAGGACCTGACCGGAAGGACCTGATCGGCAAATCTGATCGCACGTCGCTGAGCGGTACGCTCCGCGGCATGGCTGACCCTCGCCTGGACGGCACGGAGATCGCCGACTCGGTGACCGACCTGATCGGCAATACGCCGATCGTGCGCCTGCGCCGGATGATGGAGGTCGAGCAACTTCCCTGCGTGCTCGCCATGAAGATGGAGACCACGAACCCGGGCGGCTCGTCGAAGGACCGACCGGCGCTGGAGATGATCCTCGCCGCCGAGCGTGACGGATCGCTGAAACCGGGTGGCACGATCGTCGAACCGACGAGCGGCAACACGGGTGTCGGCCTGGCGATCGTCGCCGCCCAACGCGGCTACAAGTGCGTGTTCGTGATGACCGACAAGACGGCGCCCGAGAAGGTGTCGTTGCTGCGGGCGTATGGCGCCGAGGTCGTCGTCTGCCCGGTCGCCGTTCCGCCCGACGATCCGCAGAGCTACTACAAGGTCGCCGAGCGGCTGACCGCCGAGCTCGACGCCTTCCGCCCCAACCAGTACGCCAACCCGAACAACCCGGCTGCCCACGAGAAGACCACCGGGCCCGAGCTGTGGCGCCAGACGTCCGGGCGCATCACCCACTTCGTCGCCGGCGCGGGCACATGCGGCTCGCTCACCGGCACGGCCCGCTACCTCAAGGCGCAGAACCCGGCGATCAAGATCATCGCCGCCGATCCGGAGGGTTCGGTGTTCTCGGGTGGCTCGGGCCGGCCATACCTGGTCGAAGGCGTCGGTGAGGACTTCTTCCCGACCGCATGGGAGCCCGCGCTCTACGACGACGTGATCGCGATCAGCGACGAGGAGAGCTTCCTCACGGCCCGTCGCGTCAGCCAGGTCGAGGGGATCCTGATCGGTGGGTCCGGCGGTATGGCCGTCGCCGCCGCGATCAAGGTCGCCAAGCGGGCCGCACCCGACGACATCGTCGTGGTGTTCAACCCCGACTCCGGTCGCGGCTACCTCTCCCGCGTGTTCGACGACTCGTGGATGGCGAACTACGGGTTCCTGCGCGAGTGCGACCAGTGCGTCGGTGCCGTGCTCGACACCCGCAACCCGACGCTCGATTCGCTGCTGTACGTCAGCCCCAACGAGACGGTGCGGGTGGCGATCGAGCGGATGCGCGCCAACGGCGTGAGCCAGTTGCCGGTCTGCAAGAACACGCCGCCGTTCGCAGCGGCCGAGATCTCGGGATCGGTCGACGAGCTCGAGCTGATGGAGGCGATCTTCCGCGAGCCGTCGGTGATGGACACGGCGGTCGAGAAGGTGATGGGCCCGAAGCTCCCGACGGTCGGCGTCGGCCAGCAGCTCGAGAAGGCGATCGGGATGCTCGAGACGGCACCGGCGCTGCTCGTGCTGTCGGGCGGGCGGCCGTTGAGCGTGCTCACCCGCACCGACATCCTGTCGTACTTCGAGGCGGTCGCCAGCCAGTGAGCACTCGTGGGTGAGTTCGAGGAACAGTCGGGCTGGGCGTTCGAGACGCGCGCCGTGCACGCCGGCCAGGAGCCGGACGAGGCCAGTGGCGCGGTCGTCGTGCCGATCACGCTGTCGACGACCTTCGCCCAGGACGAGGTCGGCGTCCACAAGGGCTTCGAGTACTCGCGCTCGGGCAACCCGACCCGCCACGCGCTCGAACTGTGCCTCGCCTCGCTCGAGGAGGCGCGCCACGGGTTGGCGTTCGCGAGCGGCCTCGCCGCCGAGGACAACATCCTGCGCCTGCTGCGTCAGGGTCAGCGGATCCTGCTCGGCAACGACGCCTACGGCGGCACGTTCCGACTGATCGACAAGGTCTGGGCGCCGCTCGGGTTCCCGTGGACGGCGGTCGACCTGACCGACCTCGGCGCGCTCGCCGAGAACTGGCCCGACGACACGGGGATGGTGTGGCTCGAAACGCCCACCAACCCGCTCCTGACGTGCATCGACATCGAGGCGATCGTCGACCTCGCCCATCGGCGCGGCGCCCTCGTCGTCGTCGACAACACGTTCGCCACGCCGTACCTGCAGCAGCCGATCACACTCGGTGCTGATGTCGTCGTGCACTCGGCGACGAAGTACCTCGGCGGCCACAGCGACGTGGTCGGTGGGTTCATCGCCGTCGACGACGACGAGCTGGCCGAGCGCCTGCGGTTCACGCAGAACGCGGCCGGCGCGGTTCCGGCGCCGTTCGACTGCTACCTCGTGCTCCGCGGCGTGAAGACGCTCGGGGTGCGGATGGACCGGCACTGCGAGAACGCCCGCGCCGTCGTCGATCTGCTCGCCGGCCACGACGCCGTCGAGCGCGTGCTGTATCCGCAGCTGCCCGATCATCCCGGCCATGCCGCGGCGGCCAAGCAGATGCGCGACTACGGCGGGATGGTGAGCTTCACGCTGAGGGCCGGCGAGGCGGCGGCGCGGCAGGTCGCCGCGGCGACCCGCGTGTTCACGCTCGCCGAGTCGCTCGGCGCGGTCGAGAGCCTCATCGAGCATCCGGGGGCGATGACCCACGCGTCAGTAGCGGGATCACCGCTCGAGGTGCCACCGAACCTCGTCCGGCTGTCGGTGGGCATCGAGCACTCGGCCGATCTCGTCGCCGATCTCGATCAGGCACTGGCAACCCTGTGACACAGCGCGCCCTCGTCATCGCCGCCAACCGCCTCCCGGTCACTCGTACCAGCGACGGATGGGAGGCCAGCCCCGGCGGCCTCGTGCGGGCGTTGTTCCCGCTGCTTCGCGAGAGCGGCGGGACATGGGTCGGGTGGACCGGCGTGCCCGACGACGACGCGGCCCCGTTCGAGACGGACGGCGTGCACCTGCACCCGGTGAGGCTGTCGGCCGACGAGGTCGAGGCGTACTACGAAGGCTTCTCGAACGACACGCTGTGGCCGCTGTATCACGACGCGATCCGTGAGTCCGGCTACCACGAATGGCAGTGGGACGCCTACGTCGAAGTGAACCAGCGCTTCGCCGACACGTTGGCCGAGGTCGCGCCGCCGGACGCCATCGTCTGGATCCACGACTACCACCTGCAACTCGTCCCCGAGATGCTCCGCCAGCGACGCGCCGACGTGCGGATCGGCTTCTTCAACCACATTCCGTTCCCCCCGTACGAGCTGTTCGCGCGAGTCCCGTGGCGTGAGGACATCGTGAACGGGTTGCTCGGCGCCGATCTGCTCGGGTTCCAGCGCCAACTCGGCGCGCAGAACTTCATCGCCGCCGCCGAGCGCCTCCTCGGCGTCGAGGTCCACGGCGCCGACGTGAGTGACGGCGACCGGGTCACACGCGTCGGTACGTTCCCGATCTCGATCGACGTCGAGGAGTTCGAGACGCTCGCCGCCGGGCGGGCGACGCGCCGGCGGGCCAGCACGATCCGCGCCCGCTTGGGCGACCCTGAGGTGATCCTGCTCGGCGTCGACCGGCTCGACTACACCAAGGGCATCGGCAATCGCCTGCGCACGTTCGGGTCGCTGCTCGACGCCGGCCGCCTCGATCCCGAGCGCCACGTGCTCGTCCAGGTGGCGACGCCGACACGTGAGAGCGTCGACCAGTACATCGACGAGCGCCACGACATCGAACGCACCGTCGGTGAGATCAACGGTCGCCACGCCCGGCTCGGCTACCCGGTCATCCACTACCTGTACCGGACGCT
The DNA here is from genome assembly GCA_963776935.1 of Ilumatobacteraceae bacterium. GTDB lineage: Bacteria > Actinomycetota > Acidimicrobiia > Acidimicrobiales > Ilumatobacteraceae > JALOLG01. The sequence continues at coordinate 429,480 of CAVZOP010000015.1, forward strand.
GTCGCTCGACGAGCTGGTGCCGCTGTACCGCGCCGCCGACGTGTTGCTCGTGACACCGTTCCGCGACGGCATGAACCTCGTCGCCAAGGAGTTCGTGGCGACCCGCCTCGACGACGACGGCGTGTTGGTGCTGTCGGAGTTCACCGGCGCCGCCGACGAGCTTCGTGACGCGGTGCTCGTCAATCCCCACGACGAGCGGCAGTTCGAAGACGCGATCATGACCGCCGTCGACATGAACCGCCACGAACGCCGCCAGCGGATGGTGGCGATGCGGGCGGCGGTGCGATCATCCGACGTGGCGGGCTGGGCGCGCGCCTTTCTCGAAGGGTTGAGCGACGCGTCGTGAATCCGGAGTTGATCGATCCGGCCGAGCTCACGGCCGCCATGCCCCGGGATCGCGGCCGGCTGATGCTCGGCCTCGACGTCGACGGCGTGCTGGCGCCGATCGTGTCGCGCGCCGAACGATCCGAGCTACTTCCGGGCGTGCGGCCGGTGGTGCGGGCGCTGGCGCACTACTTCCCGATCGCGATCGTGTCGGGTCGATCGGTCGCTGACCTCGAGCACCTGTACGCGTTCCCGGGTGATGTCGTCGTCGTCGGCAGTCATGGGCTCGAGACGCGCGGCGGACCCTCGGTGGAGCTCGACGACCGTGAACGCGCCCGGCTCGACCGGTTGCGCCAGCTCGCCCGCGAGGCGGAAGTGATCGCCGGCGTCGGAGCGTGGGTCGAGCAGAAGCCGGCGAGCGCGGTCCTGCACGTGCGCCAGGCGAGCGAGGAGCGCGGCCGCCTGGCCACGAAGTGGTTGGTCGACGCGGCGAGCCAGATCGAGGGCGGTCACGTGAAGACCGGACATGCCGTCGTCGAGCTCCTGGCGCGCTCGACGAGCAAGGCCGATGCGGTCGAGCGGCTGCGGCACCACTACGGCCGCGCCGTCGTCGCCTTCGCCGGTGACGATCTGACCGACGAGGAGGTCTTCGCCGGGCTGCGCCCCCACGACTTCGGCGTGCGGGTCGGCCCCGGCCCCACGGCCGCCCGATACCGCCTCGAAGGCCCTCCCCAGGTGCTCGAATGGCTGTCGGCGCTGCTCAACGTCTTCTCCGACGCCACCGACGGCCGCGGCCGCTACTACGAGCTCTGACGACCCAACCATCCGGTTCTGTCTGCTCCAAACTGCCCGTGGACGCGTTTGAAGCAGACAGGTCGGGATTTGGTGTCCCGGAACAGGTCAGAACAGCGTGGGTTGTTCGGGGCGGAAGACGCGGGTGATGCCGGGCCACGGCACGTAGTGGTCCATGAAGATCCACGTGCGGCGGTGGATCGCCGAGGGGCCGTAGCCCTGGAGGGCGGCCTTGTGGTCGGGGCACGGGTAGCCCTTGTTGGAGTCGAACGACCAGTTCGGGTAGTGGTCGGACAGCTCGCGGATCTCGCGATCGCGCACGACCTTGGCGAGGATGCTCGCCGCCGCCACGCTGAGGCAGTCACGGTCGGCCTTGACGCGCATCTCGACGCGGGCGACCGTCGGCGAGACGAAGTTCCACAGCCCGTCGCTCACGGCGGCGTCGGGGACGACCCCCAGGCCGGCGACGGCGCGGCGGGTCGCCACCCGCTGGGCCTCCGCCATCCCGAGCTCGTCACACTCTTCCTGGCTGGCGCTTCCCACCGCCCACGCCGTGCACCAGCCGGCGATCCGGTCGAACAGCTTCTCGCGCTCGGCCTCGGTGAGCATCTTCGAGTCGCGCACACCGTTGACCCGCGACTCCTTGGGCAGGATCGCGGCGCCGACCATCAGCGGTCCGGCCCAGGCGCCACGGCCGACCTCGTCGATGCCCACCACGACGTCGTGCCCCTCGTCCCACAGCGCCCGCTCGACCGATCTGCTCGGTGGGCGCCCTCGGACCGTCATCGACGGCGACGCTACCGCAGCACCAGCTGCGGAGTGCCGCTCTCGACGTCGCCCACCCGCCACCACCCCTCCGTGACGAGCGCGGCCGCGACGTCGGGATCGACGGCGGCGAGCAGCCCACCCGACGTCTGTGGATCGAAGCACAGCGCCTCCGGACCGTCGCTGGCGGTCGAGTCGAGGTGCCCGGCCAGGTAGTCACGGTTGCGCGGATCGCCTCCCGTGCGCGCGCCGCCGGCGGCGGCCGCGGCGGCCGCTGGGTAGGCGACGATGCCGGACGTGTCGACCACCACCCGCACCCCACTGCGCTCGGCGACCTCCCAACCATGGCCGGCGAGGCCGTATCCGGTGACGTCGGTGACGGCGTGCACGGCGTCACCGAGCGACTGCAGCGTCTCGGAGGCAGTGCGGTTGAGGCGGCGCATCCCGGCGATCGCGACGGACTTGTCGGCGGCGGTTCCGGCCGCGAGCGCGAGCCCAGTGCCGATCGGCTTCGACAGCACGAGTACGTCGCCCGGGCGGGCGCCCGCCTTGCGGAACACGCGATCAGGGTGGACCACCCCCTGCACCGCCAGCCCGAAGATCGGCTCGGGGTTGCGGATCGTGTGGCCGCCGGCGACCGAACCGCCGGCCTCGGTGACCACCGTCGCGGCGGCCTCGAAGATCGCTGCGATCGCGTCGCGAGGGAAGTGCTCGGGAAAGGCGGCGACGTTGATCGCCATCACGACCCGCCCGCCCATCGCGAACACGTCGCTGCAGGCGTTGGCGGCGGCGATCGCGCCGAAGTCGGCGGGATGGTCGACGAGCGGTGGGAAGAAGTCAGTGGTCGACACGATCGCCACGTCGTCGCTGACGCGGTAGACGGCGGCGTCGTCGAACGGGGCGAGACCGATGAGCAGCGCCGGGTCCGTCGACGCCGGGAAGTCGGCGACGAGATCCTTGAGCAGGGCCGCGCCCCACTTCGCCGCGCAGCCCCCGCACGACGTCCATTCCGTCAGGCGCAGGTCCTCGAACGAATCGTGGTGGTCGCCTCGTTCGCGTGCGCCAGCCGTCGCGGTCACTGGTCCACCATCGCACCGATGCGAGCGACGAGGCGCCAGCCGAGGAGCGGCCAGCAACTGCGCGGGCTGCTTGTGGCGTGGCCGGGGAACGCAGTCACGGTCATGCCGGCCACACTATGAGCCGCTCCGGCGATGAGCGACTTCAGCTGAACGACGCCGCGGGCGCTGGCCACAGCACCTCACCCTTGGCGTCGGCGGTGCGCCATCCGGGATCGAGCACCGGAGCAGTCAGCTCGACCGGTTCACCCGTCACCTCCCACAGCACCGCCGGCCGCTCGCCGTGCCAACGCACCGCGTAGTCGATGCGCGACCGCGACCCGATCGACAACCCGAACACCTCGAAGTTCGCACCCAGCCATCCGGCGGGCATGCCATACGGCAACAACGCACCGTCTCGGACCAACCCCTCCTCGAGCCACGGGACGCACCACACGCCGTCGGGCGGCACTTCCGGTCGCGCCGTCCGTTCCCGGCCGCGGACGATGCGCTCGACATCGGCGACCGCACGCGGCTCGTCGGCGGCGACGAACACTCGCCGGGCCGCATCCAGTGCGACGTCGCTCCCCCAACCGGGCGTCGGCGCGAACTCGGCCACCGCGTCGGCGAGATCGGCGACCACGTCGCCCCACGCACCGGAGTCGGGCAGGTGACCGTCGATGCGGACCAGCTCGCCGACGGCGACGGCGAACGCGGCGGGATCGTCGGCACGAGATGGACGCACGCCGAGCACGAGATCGCAGCGCTCCGCAGTCACGCGCGGCGACCAATGCCTCACCACGATCGGTCGCCGGGAGCTCGAGCCGGCTCGCCGTCGAGGTGAGCAGACTCCAACCTCTGACCACCTGGGCCGCGGTCGGCACCCCGGCTGGAAGACGAGTGGCACGCGACGGGTCGTGGGCGATCGCCACCCGCACCGTCGCCCGGTGCCCGACGGGAAGCACGAATGCCGGCGGGGGGAGCTCGATGCCGTCGATCGGGACTGCCGTGACCGGACGATCGGTGAGGACACCATCACGGCCTGAGAACGCGATCGCGATCGGCAGCGTCGAGTCGTTCTCGACCTCGACGACCGTCAGACCGCCGGCGTCGGCGACGGAGTAGACCCGTTGGATCGCGTCGCCGCGCGGGATCCGAACCCGTGTCTCGACGACAGGCGTGCCGGACAGTCGCTGCTGGCGCACCGTTGTCTCGTGGGACGGGACGTGCCAGCGATCGTCGGCGGCCACGAACCAGTCGAGCGTCGGTGATCCGTCCCACGGCTGGACGCCACCCCATGGCGTGACGTCGGCCCGCCACGATGCACCTGCGACGCCGGTGGGGATCATCGCCCGATCATCGCCCGATCATCGCGCCGCATGGTCACCAGATCATCGCCCGATCATCGCGCCGCATGGTCGCGCCGGTGCGAGGTTCCGTACAGTGACGGCGTGGAACCAGCGGTGCTGATCCCGGTCAAGGCGTTCCACGCGGCCAAGGCCAGGCTGTCGCCGACCGTGACGGCAACCGACCGGGCGGCGCTCGCCCGCTGGATGGCGGGACGCGTCGTCGAAGCCGTGCGGCCGCTGCCGACGTTCGTGGCCTGCGACGACGATGCGGTCGCCGCGTGGGCGGAGTCGCTCGGCGCCACAGTGCTGTGGGGGCCCCGCCTCGGCCTCAACGGTGCGGTCGACTCCGGTGTCGAGACCATCGCCGGGAAGGGCTTCGACGACGTGATCATCAGCCACGGCGACCTGCCGATCCCGCGGGCGCTCCCCGCCCTCGCCCGCCCGGGCGCCATCGTCATCGTCCCCGACCGGCGCCTCGACGGGACGAACGTCATCGTCCGCCCGTGCGCGATCGACCTCCCCGCGATGTACGGCCGGGCCTCGTTCCGCCACCATCTCGAACAAGCCCTCACGTCGGGTCGCCGGGTGACGGTGCGGCACGACACAGAGCTGTCGCTCGACCTCGACACGGTCGCCGATCTGACCCACCCGCTGATCCACCCGCTCGTCTCGGCCGCGCTCGGCACGCTCACGATCTCTGGGACGATCTCTGGCACGATCGCTGGGACGCACGCTGCGCGATGACCAGCAACGAGCCCGGGCAACCACCGATCGCCGACGCCCCGTGGACCTGCGACCTCGACGTGCCGAGCTCGGCGCTCGCGATCGGGGCCCATCCCGACGACGTGGAGTTCGGGTGTGGGGCGACGCTGGCGAAGTGGGCCGCCGCCGGCTGCACGATCCATCACCTCGTGTGCACCGACGGGTCGAAGGGCACATGGGATGCACTCGCCGATCCGGTCGCGCTCGCGGCCCGCCGTCAGGACGAACAGCGCGCTGCGGCACGCCGCCTCGCCGGCCCGGCCGCGGGCGAAGTGCGCTTCCTCGGCTACGTCGACGGCGAGCTCGACAGCGATCTGGTGGCGCGCGGCCGGGTCGCAGCGCGTGCTTCGCGAGCTGCGGCCCGACGTCGTGCTCGGCCACGATCCGTGGAAGCGCTACCGGCTCCACCCCGACCACCGGCACGCCGGGTTGCTCACGTGCGACGGAGTGGTCGCTGCACGCGACCCGCACTTCTTCCCCGAGCACGGGTTGGCGCCGCACCGACCGCGGGCGCTGATGCTGTTCGAGGCCGACGCGCCCGACCACTTCGAAGACGTCACCGCGACCGTCGAGACCAAGATCGATGCACTCGAGGCGCACGAGAGCCAGTTCGAGTCGACGATGAAGGCGCGCGACGACGAGCAGTTGCTGGCGTTCCGCGATCGCGTGCGCGGCCGCCTCGCCGAACTCGGACGCCCGCACTCCGTCGCCGCCGCCGAGATCTTCAAGTTGATGACGGATCTCTGACGACGCGCTGCTCGCGCGTTGCCGCGTACGACAGCGGGCGCGCCACGGGCGGGGCATGTCGCCCCGCCCGTGAGACGTCAAGTGACGCCGTGTGATCAGCGCTTGCGAGCGGCAGTCTTCCTGGCTGGCGCCTTCTTGGCTGGCGCCTTCCTGGCGGGTGCCTTCCTGGCGGGTGCCTTCTTGGCCGCGGCCTTCTTCGCTGGCGCCTTCTTCGCTGGGGCCTTCTTGGCGGCAGCCTTCTTCGCAGGTGCCTTCTTGACGGTCCGCTTGGCGGCCGCCTTCTTCGCTGGGGCCTTCTTCGCTGGCGCCTTCTTGGCCGGCGCCTTCTTGGCGGCAGCCTTCTTCGCAGGTGCCTTCTTGACGGTCCGCTTGGCGGCCGCCTTCTTCGCTGGGGCCTTCTTGGCCGGTGCCTTCTTTGCTACTGCCATCAGTTGCTCACTTTGGGTTGAGGGTGGACTTCAGGGTCGAGCTCGCGCTGAATTTCATGGCCGTCGACGCAGAGATCTGCACCGGCGCGCCCGTCTGCGGGTTGCGTCCGACGCGAGCGGGACGCTTTGTGGTGCTGAACGAACCGAAGCCCGGCCAGGCGACCTTGTCGCCGTTCTTCGTCGACGCGACGACGTGGTCGAAGAAGGCACCGATCGTTTTCTCGGCGTCGGCCTTCGTCACGCCTGCCGACTCAGCGACGGCTTCGACGAGTTCTGCCTTGGTCATGGACATTCCTTCTGATCACGAGTGGACGAGTCGCGGCAATGCGACCCGTTGGCTCCCTCGAGCCGGAGTCATCACACCTACCAACACAGTGCTGTTGCAAGCATCGATGTCATTGCATCTGCAACGATTGGCAACACGTGTTTCGCGGCGGTAGTGGATCAATCCGTCGACATCGCGGTCAGCTCACGTCGCAACGCCGCCGCGATCTGAGCGGCCTGGCCGTCGGCGTACCGTTGACGCGGCCAGAAGAAACCGCGCAAGCCATCGCCACACGTTCGCGGTACGACGTGAACATGCAAGTGGGCGACGCTCTGGCTGACGACGTTGTTGTTGGCCACGAACGTGCCCTGGGCGCCGAGCGCGCCTGGCATCGCGGCGGCGATCAGGCGGACCCTCTCGAAGAACGGCCCGACCTCGTCGACGGTGAGCTCCGGCAAGGTGACGACGTGGCGGCGCGGCACGACGAGCGTGTGCCCGTGGAACAACGGGGATCGGTCGAGGAAGGCGACCACGACGTCGTCACTCCACACGACATCGGCCGCGACCGTGTCACGCATGATGTCGCAGAACACGCACACTTCGCTCACCGCGACATGATTGCCCGCGGCGACGGCCGCCTTCCAATACCCGTGTTCCCCGCCGACCATCCACCATCGGCCGCCGGCCGTGGGATACAACAGCACTCCGTTGGGGTATCTCGAATCACGTGATCCGAATTGGGATGCTGGTGGATGCAGACGATGCACATCAATGCAATGTCGACCAGTGCGATGTAGACCATGCGATGTAGAGAGGAGTGGCGGTGACCGATCTCGTCCAGGCCGAACAGGCGCGCCGCGACGCCAGGATCAGGAGCGACTCGACGAACGGCGACGAGAATGCTGGTCGAGCCGGCACCAGGACTCGCGTCGTGCTCGACACATCCGTGCTGATCGCCGATCCGATGTGCGTGTACTCGTTCGGTGACAACGACGTCGTGGTGCCGCTGACCGTCATCGAGGAGCTCGACGAGTTGAAGACGCGCCCCGACGACGTCGGTCGTGCGGCGCGCTCCGCACTGCGCACGCTCGAGGAGCTCCGTGTCAGGCACGGCGGCTCGTTGGCCGAGCCGGTGCCCGTCGGCGATGGCACGATCCGGATCGAGATCAACGGCATCCAGAAGCACCTCCTCATCGAGCACGGGCTCGACCCGAACGTGCCGGACAACCGCATCATCGGCGCCGCCCTCGGACAGGCCGCGCAGGCTCACACGATCGTCGTGTCGAACGATGCGGCGCTGCGCATCAAGGCCGCCCACCTGGGTGTCGCGGCGATGGAGCATCAGCCGAGCCGGCGAGCGTGCGCGCGGCCGATCGGATGGTCGGTGATCGAGTCGACGTACGAGGTGATCGACTGCCTCTACGCGGCCGGCGCGGTCACCGTGGCCGCCGTCGACACGGCCGCCACGATCGGCGAGAACGAGTTCGTCGTGCTGCGCTCGGGGTCGCAGTCGGCGCTCGCTCGGCGGGTCGACGACGAGTTCGTGCTGCTCCCGCACTCGGTCCCGGAGGCATGGGGCTTGCGGCCGCGCGGCAAGGAGCAGAGATTCGCGCTCGAACTGCTGCTCGATCCTGACATCGCAGTCGTCGCCCTCGACGGCCGGGCGGGTACCGGGAAGACGTTGCTGGCGATCGCCGCCGGTCTCGAGCAGGTCGTCGAGAAGTCACGGTACGAACGGGTCGCCGTGTATCGCCCGCTCGTGCCGGTCGGCCGCGCCGACGTCGGCTTCCTGCCGGGCGGGCTCGACGAGAAGCTCGATCCGTGGATGTCGGCGATCCACGACGCGATCGTGGCGTTGAGCGACCACGGCAGCAGCCACGACGCCGCGCCGCCTGATCGACGAGCTGACGTGCCGCGGGCAGCTGTCGATGGAGTCGGTGACGTTCCTGCGCGGCCGGTCGCTGCACCGCCAGATGGTCGTGATCGACGAAGCCCAGAACCTCGAACCGACGACGTTACGCACGATCCTCACCCGTATCGGCGAGGGCACCAAGGTGGTGTTCACCGGCGACACCAGCCAGATCGACGCGCCGTACCTCGGCGAATCGAACAACGCCCTCGCGGTGCTCACCAACGCATTCGCCGGGCAGCGCTGCTTCGGCCACGTCACCCTGACCTCGTGCGAGCGCAGCGACGTGGCCAGCCTCGCCGCCGAGTTGCTCTGAACCACCGCGTTCAGAAGGACGCCCGTCCAGACCCGAACTCGATCCACATCCCGTCCGGGGAGCGGTCGCACCATGACCTGCGGACGGCTACCGTGCGGTCATGAGTGACTTCATGGACAAAGCCAAGAAGGCCGCAAGCGAACTGAAGGACAGTCCGCTGCTCGACAAGGCCGAAGACCTCGCCGAGGACAAGGCCACCGAAGGGGGCACGATCGGGAACATCGCCGACAAGGCCGACGATGCGATCGACCAGATCCAGGGCACCAAGGACTGAGTCGAGCCGAGCCGCGGCGAGCACGTCGCCGTTGTTCCACGCGTGCTGATCGGCATCGCCCGAAGTCGGTCGAGGGGGTATGTCCGGTGCGACACCCCCGGCGTAGGTTGTCGGGTGTGACGAACGCACCGCTCGCACTCCCCCGTTTCGCGGTCGTCGACATCGAGACCTCCGGTTTGTCGACCCGACGCCACCGCATCCTCCAGATCGGCCTCGTCACCGTCATCGGCGGGCAGATCGCCGACCAGTGGAGCACGCTCGTGCGGTTGCGCTGGCCGTGGCAGCGTGTCGGCCCGCGCAAGGTGCACGGGCTCACCCGTGGGCAGCTGCGCGACGCCCCGTCGCTGCGCACGGCACTCACCGAGCTCGCCGGCCGGATCGACGGCGCGGTGTTCACCGCCCACAACGCCGACTTCGATGCGGCGTTCATCGAGCGCGCGGCGCGGCGCGAACACGTCGCGCTCCACCTCGACCCACGCCTCTGCACGTTGCGCTTGTCACGCCAACTCGATCCCGACCGGCTGCTGTCGCACCGTCTCGGCGACATCTGCACCCGATACGGCGTGGCGCTCGACCGGCCGCACGACGCCTTGCAGGACGCGCTTGCGGCCGCGTCGGTCCTGCCCTACCTGCTGGCCGAACATGGTGTCGACTCCGACGAGTCCCTGGCCGCCTTCTACGTCGCGCGGTAGCGGGCCAAGACCCGAGCGGCGGCGGCGCGGCCGAGCTCGGCGTAGCGGGCCGGTTCCACGACCTCGGCACGTTCGCCGAGGCGCACCAGCACGCGTTCGAGCCACCGGTCGCTCGCCACGGGGAGGCGGGCGGTGACCCACCCGTCAGCGTCGGGCTCGCCGACGTCGTCGACCGGGTAGGTCTCGATCACCCATCGCGCGGCGGGGGCCAATCGCAGCGTCACGCGCGGCATCCCGCCGTCGACGAACCAGCGGCCCGGCTCGGGCAGTGGTTCATCGGTCGGTTCGCCGACCTCGCCGGTCGCCTCGAGCGACTCGATCCGGTCGACGCGGAACGTGCGGAGCGTCTCGGTGCGGTGGTCGGTGGCGGTGACGTACCAGTTGCCGCGGTCGGCGTACACCTGCCGCGGTGTGATCACCCGTTCGGTCGACTCGTCGCGCGACGCGCTCCAGTACGTGATGCGCAACCGTTCGAGCCGGCGCGCGGCGTCGGCGACCTGGTCGGTGACCTCGGGTCGCTCGAGGTCGACGTCGAGCCCGGGATCGAATCGTGCGTCGCTGCCCAGCGCCGCGGCGAGCTTGGCCAGCCCCCGCCCGAGCGGACCCGACTGGTCGGCACCGGGCAGCTCCATCGCCGCCCGACCCGCGACGAGCAGCTCGAATGCCTCGGTCGAGTTGAGGCGCAACGGCCGCGTGAACAACCGCGGCACGCCGACGAACACGGTGCCCTCGTCGATGAAGATGTCGATCAGCTCGTCGACGAACGGCGGCAGGCCGCACATCGCGACCAACTCCAAGTCGGCCGCGACCTGGCTCTCGGTCAGGCGGAAGCGTTCGGCGACCTCGGAGAGCGGCACCTCACCGCGCTCCATCAGCCACGGCAGCATCACCAACAGTCGCCGCAGCCGATCCTCGGCGCCACGAGGCACACGCGCCATCAGCCGGCCGCCTCGCGCTCGAGCCAGTCGACGAGGTCGGCGCGCACGTCGGCGGGTGATCGGACCTCGGCATGTTCGAGCAGGCCGAGCACCCACGAGCGGAACGCCTCGCGGTTGGCGCACGGGACGCGGACGTCGACATCGCCGTTGGGCAGCGTCTCGACGACACGATCGGCACCGAGCTCGCGCGTCACCGCAGCCGCCCGTGACGCGTCGACGCGCACGATCGCCTCCGTGGTGTCGCCCTCGGCGCCGAGCGACTTCGGGTCGTCGGGCAGCACCGCACGCAGGTCGAGGCCCTCCGGTCGCTCGAACTCGTCGCCGGCGCCCATCGTGATCCGCCCGTCGATGCGGTCGACGCGGAACGTCCGCCGTTCGCCGCGCGTGCGGTCGAAGGCGACGAGGTACCAGAACCCGTTCTGCAACAACAGCCCGTACGGCTCGACCGTGCGGTCGACGTCGCGGTACACGAACTCGACCGTTGCCCGCCGAGCGATCGATTCACGCAGCAGTGGCAGGCTGGGCAGCGATGGCATCGTCGCCACCACCGCCGCCTCGCGGTCGATCACACCCGAACCGAGCTTCCACATCGCTTCCTGACCGAGCTCCGATCCCGTCCGCGTGGCGGCGACCGCCACCTGCAGGGCCCGCATCTCGTCGGGCTCGAGGTGCAGGTCGGCGAGCTCGTAGCGGGCGCGGTCGATCCAGTACTTGGTCGAGCCCGCGTACGGCCCACCGACGACGACTTCCTGCTCGATCGGCACTCCCATCTCGCGCAGTGCCGCCTTGTCGCGTTCGAAGGCGCCCCGCCGGGCGGCCTCTTTCTCGGGGTACTGGCCGCGCAGCTCGCCGGCGATCTCGACCAGGCTGAGGGGTGCCGGTGTCTCGAGCAGCAGGGCGAGCAGGTTGGTGAGGCGCTCGACCCGCTCGGCCATCAACGCGTGCCGTACTCGTAGAACCCGCGACCGGTCTTGCGTCCGAGCAGACCGGCCTCGACCATCCGCGACAGCAGGGGTGGCGGCGCGTACAGCGGTTCCTTGAACTCCTCGTAGAGGCTCTGGGCCACGGCCAGCGTGGTGTCGAGCCCGATCAGGTCGGTGAGGTGCAACGGCCCCATCGGATGGTTGCACCCCTCGACCATGCCGGTGTCGATGTCGTCGGCCGTCGCGAACCCAGACTCCATCATCCGGATCGCCGACAGCAGGTATGGGATCAGCAGCGCGTTGACCACGAACCCGGCCCGGTCCTGGCTGCGGATGACGCGCTTGTGCAGAACGTCGGTGGCAAAAGAGTTGGCCTGCGAGATCGTCTCCGGCGAGGTCATCAGGCTGGTCACGAGCTCGACGAGGCGGAGGACGGGTACCGGGTTGAAGAAGTGGATGCCGATCACCTGCTCGGGTCGGGCGGTGGCGATGCCGAGCTTCATGATCGGGATCGAGCTGGTGTTGCTGGCAAGGATCGCCAATTCGTCGGCGACGAACTTGTCGAGCTGCGCGAACACGTCGGTCTTCATCGCCTCGTTCTCGACGATCGCCTCGACGACGAGTTGGCGGTCTGCCATGTCGGCCAGGTCGGTGGTGAACGCGAGGCGGGCGACCGCTGCGTCACGATCCGCCTCGGAGAGCTTGCCGGAGCTGAGCCCGCGGTCGAGCGACCTCACGAGGCGGCCCCGGCCGGCCTCGGCGGTCGCCTCGTCGACTTCGCGGACGAGCACGTCGAGGCCGGCGCGGGCGCACACCTCGGCGATCCCCGAGCCCATCAGCCCGCACCCGACGACCCCGACCCGCTCGATCGCGGGTTTCTCGATCACGCTCATGCGTCGGCTCGATCGGCAGCGAGTTCTGCTACGTAGCCCTGCTCCAGGTCGTTGCGCAACGCCTCGCGGTCGTCGATCGCGAACTGGCAGGCGACGATCTCGACCAGATCGGGTGCATCGGCGAGCGCGGCCCACGTCTCGGGCTGCCACGTCTGGCTGCGGCGGAACGCCTTGGCGCAGTGGACGAACAGCTCGCGTGTCTCCACCACGAGCGCCGACTTCGGTCGCCGCAGTTCGGGATGGTGGCGGTCGAGTACGTCGCCGGCCGTGGTGATCGTGGCCGGGCCGTTGATGCGCAACGTGTCGTCGAGGCCCGGGATGAGGAACAGCAGTCCGGCCTGCGGGTTGTCGACCACGTTCTGCAGGGAGTCGAGGCGGTTGTTGCCGTTGAGATCTGGGATCGCGACGTGGGTGTCGTCGAGCACCGTGACGAACCCGGGCGGGCCGCCACGCGGCGACACGTCGCAATGACCGGATGCGCTGGCCGTCGCCAGCATGACGATCGGGCTCCTGGCGATGAAGCGGGCCGATGCCTCGTCGATCGACGTGCGGGACTTGCCGGCGGGACCGGGGCCCGGCGCGCGATAGATGGTGCGGAGCTCGTCGGAGGTCGAGAGGTTCATCCCGTCAGCCTGCCACGGCGTGCAGCGGTCAGCGACGACGAGATCGATACCAGGCGATGAGAGCGTTCGTCGACGCGTCGTGCTGTTCGGGCTCGGGTTCTCCGGTCAGCTCGGGCGTGATGCGGTTGGCCAGCTCCTTGCCGAGCTCGACGCCCCACTGGTCGAAGCTGTTGATCCCCCACACGACCCCCTGCACGAAGACGATGTGCTCGTAGAGGGCGATCAGCTGGCCGAGCACGGCCGGCGTGAGCGTGTCGGCGAGGATCATCGTGCTCGGCCGGTTGCCCGGGAAGTTTCGGTACGGCTCGGCCGCGTTGGCCCGCCCGAAGGCCAGCGCCTCGGCCTGCGCGAACAGGTTCGCCATCAGCAGGTCGTGATGGTCGCGGTGAGGGTGGTGGGGTGTGGCGAAGCCGATGAAGTCGATCGGGACGATCCGGGTGCCCTGGTGGAGCAGTTGGTAGAACGCGTGCTGGCCGTTGGTGCCCGGCTCGCCCCACACGATCGGGCCGGTCGACGTGGTGACCGGTGACCCGTCGAGGCGCACCGACTTGCCGTTGGACTCCATGTCGAGCTGTTGCAGGTAGGCGGGGAAGCGGCCCAGCTCCTCGGAGTACGGCAGCACCGCCTTCGTCGCGTAGCCGAGCACGTTCGAGTGCCAGACACCGATCATCGCCAACAACACGGGGGCGTTGGCCTCGAGCGGCGTTCCGGCGAAGTGCTCGTCGACGGTGCGGAACCCGGCGAGGAACTCGTGGAACGCATCCGGCCCGATCAGCAACATCAGCGACAGCCCGATCGCCGAATCCACCGAGTAGCGGCCGCCGACCCAGTCCCAGAAGCCGAACATGTTGGCGGTGTCGATACCGAACTCGGCGACCTGTTCGGCGTTCGTCGAGACAGCGACGAAATGGTCGGCGACGGCAGCCTCGCCGAGCGACTCGACGAACCACCGGCGGGCGGTGCGGGCGTTGGTCAGCGTCTCGATCGTCGTGAACGTCTTGGACGACACGACGAACAGCGTGGATGCCGGGTCGAGGCCGGCGAGCGTGCCGGCGATGTCGGCGCCGTCGACGTTGGAGACGAAGTGGCACGTGAGCCGCGGATGGCCAAAGGCGGCGAGCGCCCTGGCGGCCATCGCCGGGCCGAGGTCGGATCCGCCGATGCCGATGTTGACGATGTCGGTGATCCGTTCGTCGGCGCGGATCCGGTCGGCGAAGGCGGCCATGCGGTCGAGCACCGCGTGCACCTCGTCGACGACGTTCACGCCGTCGAGCTCGACGACCGCCCCGGCGGGTGCGCGCAACGCCGTGTGCAGCACCGCCCGGTGTTCGGTGACGTTGATCGGCTCACCGGCGAACATCGCCGCCCGTCGAGACTCCACGCCGGCGGCGCGGGCGACTGCGACAAGCGCGGTCAGCACGGCGTCGTCGACAGCGTTCTTGGAGTAGTCGATCCGCAGGTCGCCGACGTCGATCACGTACCGCCCGGCGCGACCGGGGTCGCTGTCGAACAGCTCGGCCAGTTGCCCCGGGACCGGATGATCGACGAGTGCCTGCCACTCCGGCGTCGTGGTGATGTCGATGGGGGAATCGCGGTCGGGCACCGACGCGACGCTAGCCAGGCAACTCGCTCGCCGCCGACGGGTCGAAGAACGCCTTGGTGCCCTTGCGCCGGACCTTGTCGACCGGGATGCTGCGGTCGCGCAGCAACCAGCGGCGCACGGCCGGCGCCTTGCCGACGCCCGTGGCGATGATCATCCGCGCCCGCGCCCCGTTGACCACCATCGGCGTCAGGGTCATCCGCCGGAAGCCACGGAACTCGTCGGTGATCTCGACCGCCCGTTGGCTCTTCAGGACCCGCGTGTCGCCGGGTGGCCACGACGCCGTGTGTCCATCGTCGCCAAGACCGAGGTGCACCACGTCGAAGCGATCGGGCAGCGACGCTTCGTACTCGTCAGCCGCAAGGCGCAGATCGGTCGCGGTCACCGGCATCAGCTGCAACCGTGCCGGCAGGTTCGCCAGCTGTACGGCGTTGCGGTTCGGATCGCCGTCGGGCGCGATGCGCTCGTCGACCTGCCAGACCACGACGTCGGCCCACGGGATCGGCAGGTCTCCGAGCGCCGACAGCACGGCCGGCGCGGTGGCGCCGCCGCTGACGGCGATCCGGCCGACGCCACGGCGATGCACCGCCTCGGTGAGGCGACGGGCGAGCCAGTTGGCCGCGGCCGCGGCCGGGTCGTCGCTCACGATCAACTCCACCGGCTCAGCTTCGCAGGCTCGCCGTCGAAGCTCGCACACCGACGCCGGTGCCGCGAGACGGGCTGTCGACAACGGGGTCGTTGTGGCGGGTGTCGCCGTTGGGGATTCCGAGAGCGCTGGCAGACTGGTGGGGTGAACAACGGCCGGGTCGGCGTCGATGACGAGAGCGTCGATGACGTCGACGACACTCGATGACGAGAGCGTCGATGACGTCGACGACCTCGATGACGACGGTGCCGGCCATGACGCCGGCCCGCCCGACGAGAGCGATGGCGACGACGGCGATCCGGACGACACGATCGTGCTCCCGTGGTGGCAGCGGCCCTTCAACATCGCCGTGATCGTCGTGACCGCAGCGCTTCTCGCTGGGATGATCGGGTGGATGATCGGCGACTCGGGCAGTGGCCGCGACTCCGACCCGGTCGACGTCGGGTTCCTCCACGACATGCGCGTGCACCACGAGCAGGCGGTGGCGATGAGCTTCATGTACCTCGCCCTCGACGACACCCAGCCCGCCCTGCGGGACGTGGCGCGGAGCATCGTGTTCGGCCAGGGCATCGAGATCGGCCGGATGGTCCAGCTGCTGCGCGACTTCGGGGCGCCGGAGGTCAACGAGACCGACACGGCGATGGAGTGGATGGGCCATTCGGTGCCGACCGACGAGATGCCCGGCATGGCGACTCGTGCCGAGCTCGACGAGCTCGGCACGACGAGCGGCACCGAGGCCAACGAGATGTTCGTCGACCTGATGGTCCGCCACCACGAGGGCGGGATCGACATGGCCACGTTCGCCGCCGCCAACGCGTCCGACAGCGAGGTGCGGGCAATGGCGAGCGCGATCGCCGACAGCCAGCGCGACGAGATCACCGAGATCGAGCGTCTCGTCGATTGACGCCGAGCGCTCACGTGAACCCCGGAGAGCCCGCGTGAGCGTGCGCCAGACCCCTGCGTATGCTCCGAGCGTGCGACGCCGATCCCCTCGTCGGGTGATCGTCGCCCTGTCGGCGGCGGTCGGATTGTCGCTCACTGCCTGCGGTGTCGAAGTCGACGTGGTCGCCAGCCGGGGCGACACGCTCGGCACGGATGCACCCGCCCCGCCCGACACCACCGACACCACCGACACCACCGACCCCACCGACGACACGAGCCCGCCGTCCACCGAGCCGAGCGAGCCGACCGATCCGTCGGCGCCGACGACGACGGTGGAACAGGTCATCGACGACTCCAACGACATCGGCGACGTCGTCAACATCGGCGACGACAAGGAACCGCGGCCATACGACGAGTTCGTGGCCGCCGCCCTCAGCGACGTCCAGGCGTTCTGGCGTGCCACCTATCCAGAGGTCTACGGACAGCCGTTCGCGGAGCTGGAGGGTGGTATCTACGCCGCCTACCCGAACCGCGACGACATCCCGGGGTGCGGCGAGCCGCGCACGTCGTACGAGGACGTCGCCCAGTTCGTCGCCTTCTACTGCACGCTCGGCGACTTCATGGTCTACGACGACGGCGACCGGAGCCTGCTCGGCGCCCTCGCCGAGAACTTCGGCCCGTCGATCATGGGCGTCGTGCTGGCCCACGAGTTCGGCCACACGATCCAGTTCCGCACCGGCGATCTCGAGCTGGGACGGGCGACGATCCTCACCGAGCAGCAGGCCGATTGCTTCGCCGGGGCATGGGTGCGATGGGCGTCGGGCGGCCAGTCGCCGACGATCCAACTCACCGACGCCGACATCCGGGGTGGCTTGATCGCGATGGTGACCGTCCGCGACCCCATCGGCACCAGCCAGAGCGTCGAGGGCGCTCACGGCTCGGCGTTCGACCGGGTGGGTGCCTTCCAGGTCGGCTTCAACGAAGGCGCCCAGCGTTGTGCGGAGATCCTCGACGACCCGCTGCCTCTGGTGTCGACCGGGTTCCTCAACGACGTCGACGCCTTCAACGAGGGCGACCTTCCCTACGGCTTCGAACCCGACGACATCGTCCCGCTCGTCGTCGACGCGCTGAACCTGTACTGGACGTTCGACGCCGGGGGCGCCGGCATCGAGTTCCCGGAGCTCACGCTGGTGCCGGTCTCGTCGAGTGACGAGATCTCGTGCGAAGACATCAGCGGCCCGGTCGAGAAGACGGCGGTCGTCTGTCCCTCGACGAACGAGGTGTACGTCGACGAGCCGTTCGCCGAACAGCTCTACAACGACCCGATCGAAGGACGCGCCGACTTCGCGGTCGGGTACCTCATCGCCACCGGTTGGGCGGAGGAGGCACAGATCCAGCTCGGCAGCCAGCTCACCGGTGAGCCGCGGGCACTCGCCAACGACTGCCTGGTCGGAGCGTGGACCGCCGACATGCTGCCAGGGCGCGCGCTGCGGCCCGAGGAGGGCGAGTCTCGAGGGCAGGTCTCGCCGGGTGACCTCGACGAGGCCGTGCTGGCGGCGATCACCGTCGGCGATCCCGGCTTCGGCGACGACCTCATCGGCAGCGCCTTCGAGAAGATCGATAGTTTCCGTGAAGGTGTGCTCGGTGGGATCCCGGCATGCATCGCACGGATCAACGGATGAACGACGTTCTCGCAGCCCTCGACCTGGGGACCAACAGCTTCCACATGGTCGTCGCCCGCCGCACCGGCGACGATGGCTTCGAGATCGTGAGCCGCGAGAAAGAGGTCGTGCGTCTCGGCCACGGCGGCACCGACATGAAGGAGATGGCGCCGGAGGCGATCGATCGGGCGATCGCCTGCCTGCAGCGCATGCGGCGCATCGCCGAGAGCCACGGTGTCGTCGCCCTCCGGGCGGTCGCCACGAGCGCCGCCCGCGAGGCGGACAACGCCGACGTCTTCATCCGCCGCGCCAGCGAGGAGGCGCAGGTCGAGATCGAGGTGATCTCGGGCCTCGAGGAGGCGCGGCTGATCCACCTCGGCGTGCTCCAGGCGGTGCCGGTGTTCGAGAAGCGGGCGCTGTTCGTCGACATCGGCGGCGGCTCGACCGAGATCGTGATCGGTGAGCGGGGCGAGATGCTCGCCGCCCGCAGCTTCAAGCTCGGCGCCGTCCGGCTGACCGACCGCTTCTTCCCTGGCGGGGCCACGACGGGCGCCTCTGTCACCGCCTGCCGAGAGTACGTGCGGTCGGTGCTCACCCACTTCGACCGCAAGGTCGAAACGCACGGCTTCGAGGTCGCCGTGGGATCGTCGGGCACCGCCGAGACGATCGCCCGCATGGTGCACGCGGCGCGCGGCGAGGAACCGCTGCGCACCTACAACTGCTTCGAGTTCACGGCCAAGGAGCTGCGCTCGATCGTCACCAAGCTGTGCTCGACGCGCTCCCGTTCGGCGCGCGCCAAGCTGGCCGGGCTCGAGGCCAACCGCGCCGACATCGCCCCGGCCGGGGCGCTGATCCTCGACGAGATCGTGTCGCGGTTCGGCGTCCAGTCGATGACGTTCAGCGAGGGTGCGCTCCGCGACGGCGTGCTGCTCGACACCGTCGAGCGGTTGTCGGGCGAGACCGCCGGCCGCAGTCACCACCGCGACGTGTCGCGCCGCAGCGTGCGCCAGCTGCTCGAACGGTGCGACGAGGATCCGGAGCACTCCATCCAGGTGGCACGCCTCGCCGTCGAGCTGTTCGACGGCCTGCAGGCGCTGCACGGCCTCGGCCCTGCCGAGCGCGACTACCTCGAGGCGGGCGCGCTGCTCGCCAACGTCGGGCTCGTGGTCGCCCACAGCAAGCACCACCTGCACGCGTACTACGTGATCCGCAACAGCGAGCTCACCGGGCTGACCGATCGCGAGATCGAGCTGATCGCCCAGATCGCCCGCTACCACCGCAAGAGCGAGCCCAAGACGGCGCATCCGCAGTTCGCCGCCCTCCGCCGAGACGAGCAGGCGCTGGTGCGCACACTGGCCGGGATCCTGCGTGTGGCGATCGGCCTCGACCGGTGTCACGAGCACCGCGTGGCCACGGTGCGGGTCGACGTCCGCCCCAACAAGGTCGTCGTGCACGTGATGCCGAACGCCGCCGACATCGCCCTCGAGCTCTACGCCGCCAACGAGCGCAAGGACCTGCTCGAAGCGGTGCTCGACCGTCGCGTCGAACTGATGCCCGCCGTCGCCTGAACCTGCTCGATCGAGCCGGCTCACACCACGCCGCGAGCGGTGCACGTCTGGTCGCCGGCTCGGGCGTGCGGCGGTCCGCCGCGCTCAGGGGACGGGCAGGAGGGTGGTCGTCGTGGTGGTGGTGGTCGTCGGCGGCGGCGGTGGTGGTGACGACGGGGGCGGTGGTGGTGACGGATGGGACGGTGGTCGGGGGCGGCGCCGTGGTGGTCGTCGTGGTGCTGGTGGTCGTCGTGGTCGTGGTCGTCGTCGAGTAGTCGGGATCGATCGTGTTGAACGGTGGGGTCACCTGGCCGTAGATCTCGGGCTCCTTGACGCCGTCCCACACATAGACCAGGTCGCCGATCTCGACGATCCCGGCGAACTGCTCCGACAAGTCGTTGGGGATCCGGATGCAGCCGTGCGAGGCCGGGTTCAGGGGAACGTTGGCGGCACCGTGCACCGCGATCCCGTAGTTGAAGTACACCGGGTTGAGCATCCCGCCGAGCCGGCTCTCACGGCGTCCGATGACCCGGCGCTTGTACTGGTACACGCCGCCGGGCGTGACCGACTTGCCGCACTCGCCCCGCTTGAGCGGCTCGGTGCCGTTCTCGTTGCCGTTCTCACCGGGGCTGATCGTGACCTCCTCGCACCACTCGGTGTTGTCGCCGGTCGAGATGTGGCTCACGAAGACCGCCTTGTTGCTCTCGAACACGACGAGCACCTGTTGCGGCAGGTAGATCTCGGTGTGGCGTGGCGTCTCCGAAACCTCGCGGCGCGGATTGACCTCGATCGGGTCCTGCATCCGATCCCAGATCTCGGGCGTGACCAGCCCCTTCGCCTTCTCACGATCGGTCCCCATCACGAGCTTCTCGAACGCCCACACGGCCATCTTGGTGAGACTGCCGAACTGCCCGTCGACGGGGCCGGGGGCGAACCCGAGCTCGGTCAGTCGTTGCTGGACCCTCGTCACGTCGTCGCCCTGGTAGCCGGGGCCGATGGTGCCGTTGGCCAGCGGCTCCTTGACGATCGGGGCGTCGGTGTCGACCGTCACCACGGCGGGCGGCTGGCTGACCGGGGCCACCGCGTCGGCGGTGGTGTCGGTCGCCGTCGGGCCCGATGGCGGTGAGGCCCCGGGGTCGCCGCCGCCACCACCCGCGATCCCGGCGATGAGCACTGCGCCGAGGATCGCCGCGGCCGCGCTCGCGGGCACCCAGCGGGGCATGTGGTGCGAGGAGGAGGGGGAGGGGGGACGACGAGCAGAGTTGTTCACGGGACGACCTGGCAGGCGACGCCCCAGGCTACCAACGCCCATTCTCGATGGACCCGCAGTTCGGACCCCCAGACGGGTGGTTCGCGGCTACTTCAGGTGCCCGGGTGGAAGCTTCTCGATCCCCTCGAGCTCCTTGCGCAGGTGGAGCATCTCGCGCACGATCGTGCCGATCACCGCAGGTGAGCTGAGGGTCGACTCACCCCGCGTGCGGGGGAAGTAGTCGACTCCGAACTGGATGATCTCGAACCCCAGCCGCGTCGCTCGGATCACGAGCTCGGCGTCGACGAACGACCCCTCGCTGTGCAGTTCGATGTGGTCGAAGATGCGGCGCTTGCACAGCTTGAAGGCGAAGTTGATGTCGCGCACCCGCACGCCGAACAGCAGCTTGACGAGGGCGTTGTAGACGAACGTGTAGACGGCTCGCAGGCTCCCCTCGCCGGTGCGGTCGAAGCGGTAGGCGCTCACGATGTCGACGTCGTACTCGCGCATCAACCGCACCGCGCGGGAGAGCTCGGACATGTCGAACGGCAGGTCGGCGTCGGTGTACAGCACCAGGTCGCCGGTGGCCGCGGCGAAGCCGGTCTTCATCGCCCCGCCCAGCTTGCGGTTCTTCGGGTGGTGCACCACCCGGATACGCGGGTCGGCGGCGGCCATCCGATCGGCGATGACGCCCGTGTCGTCGGTCGAGGCGTCGTTGACGACGATCAGCTCGTAGTCGCCGATCTCACCGTCGTCGATCAGGACCTCGCACGCCCGCCGCCCGAACCCGAGGGCACGTTCGATGTACGCCTCCTCGTTCCACATCGGGTAGAAGATCGACAACTTCTCGAACGTCGGCACGCGAGCCTCCTGCGCTGGCGCGAGCTCGTCGGTGCCGGACACGTCGTCGGAGGGTAGCCGCCGATGCGTTGGACGATGCGGCGCGTAGAGTCCACGGCCGTGGAGACGCTGCCCCCACCGTCACCCGACGCCGCTGTCCCGGCCGTGCCGTCCGCCCCGGCCGGCCCGCCGCCGCCGCCGCCGACATTGGAGCGGCGGCATCACGTGCCACGGCCCGGCGACCTGACGACGGCGTGGCGGATCCTGACGGTGGTCGGCTGGCTCGGCATCGTGGTCATCCTCGCCGCGACGTGGAACGCCAGCCGCCAGCTCGGGTTGCCGACCTGGTGGCTCGGCCCACTCGATCACCAGCGGCCGGTGTACATCATCCTGCTCCCGTTCGTCGCTCCGGCGGTCGTGATCGCCGCAGCCGTCAACCGGGTGCGCTACGTCCCGTTGATCGGCGTGCTCGGTGCGTTTGCCACCGCCGCCGTCGGGCTCGGCGACCTCGGGCGGGTCCGCGGCCTCGGGGTGGTCGAGCTGATGGCCGCCGGGGCGGCCCTGCTCCTTTCGATCGCCTCGCTCAGCGGGATGTACCGCGCCGCGCCGGCGGATGCGTCGGACGCGACCGACACCGCTGGGATCACCATCGCGGGCATCGACGGCGGCGCCGTCGCCGATCCACCGAGCGGGTGAGTCGGCGTCGGGCTAGCTTCGGCGGGCGATGACGCGTCGAACGGCGAAGGTCCTGACGTCCCTGCCCGTCGGCGAGCGCGTGGGCATCGCGTTCTCCGGCGGTCTCGACACCTCGGCCGCGGTGGCGTGGATGCGCGAGAAGGGCGCGATCCCCTACGCCTACACCGCCGACCTCGGCCAGACCGACGAGCCCGACCTGCCCGGAGTGAGCGATCGCGCCAAGTTGTACGGCGCCGAGGAGGCGCGGCTCGTCGACTGCCGGGCCGAGCTCGTGCGCGAGGGGCTGATCGCGCTGCAGTGCGGGGCGTTCCACATCACCACCGCCGGCAAGACGTACTTCAACACCACGCCGCTCGGGCGGGCGGTCACCGGCACGTTGCTGGTGCGGGCGATGCGCGACGACGGCGTCGACGTGTGGGGCGACGGCTCCACCTACAAGGGCAACGACATCGAGCGTTTCTACCGGTACGGGCTGCTCGTGAACCGCGGCCTGCGCATCTACAAGCCGTGGCTCGATCCGCAGTTCGTCGCCGAGCTCGGCGGCCGGGCCGAGATGAGTGAGTTCCTCGTCAGCCGCGGGCTGCCCTACCGCGATGCCACCGAGAAGGCGTACTCGACCGACGCCAACATCTGGGGCGCCACCCACGAGGCGAAGTCGCTCGAAGAGCTGGCCACGAGCATCGAGATCGTCGTGCCGATCATGGGTGTCGCCCACTGGGATCCGGCGGTCGAGATCGCCACCGAGGACGTCGTGATCCGGTTCGAGCAGGGCTGGCCGGTCGCCATCAACGGCCACGAGTACGAGACCCAGATCGAGCTGGTGCGCGAGGCCAACGCGATCGGCGGGCGGCACGGGCTGGGGATGAGCGACCAGATCGAGAACCGCATCATCGAGGCCAAGAGCCGCGGCATCTACGAGGGCCCGGCGCTGGCGCTGCTCCACATCGCCTACGAGCGCCTCGTCACCGCGATCCACAACGAGAACACGATCGAGAACTACCGCACGATGGGCCGCCGTCTCGGCCGGTTGCTCTACGAGGGGCGCTGGTTCGACCCGCAGAGCCTGATGCTGCGCGATCCGCTGATGCGCTGGATCGGCACCGCGATCACCGGCGAGGTGACGGTGCGACTGCGGCGTGGCGACGACTACTCGATCCTCGACACCACCGGACCACACCTCACGTACTCGCCCGAGCGGCTGTCGATGGAGAAGGTCGACGACTCGGCGTTCGGCCCGCTCGACCGCATCGGCCAGCTCACGATGCGCAACCTCGACATCGACGACAGCCGGGCCAAGCTCGACCTCTACCGCAACGTCGGCACCCTCGGCCAAGGCGGCATCCTCGAACTCGATCCCGGCGAAGAGCCCGACGAGCCCGACTGACCCTCAGGTTTGTGTCACCGACATCGGCGAGCGTCGCCGGTGGCGGTGACACAAACAGGGGTGGGTGGGCGATTCAGGCGGGGCGGTCGGCGGCGCAGAGTTGGCGGAGGAGGCCGGCGAGCAGGCGGATCCGGCCGGGGATCGTGGCGACCTCCACGTACTCGTGATCGGCGTGGGCGCCACCGCCGACGGCGCCGAGCCCGTCGAGCGTCGGCACGCCGACGGCGGCGGTGAAGTTGCCGTCGCTGCCCCCGCCGACGGCGACACCGACGACGGACGGGTCGATCCGCAGGGCGAGCGGGAACAGCTGCGCCGACGCCGACTCGGGCATCGGCGGGCGGTTGATCGCGCCCGACACCTCGATGGTGGCGTCCGGATCGACCGGGGTGAGCGCCGCCATGGCGGCCTCGACGCGCTCCTTCTCTCCGTGCTCCTGGACACGCACGTCGACCTTGAAGCGGGCCTCGGCGGGCACCACGTTCTCCGCCGTCCCCACCGTCGCCACGGTCGGAGTGACCGTGGTGCCGTGCTCGACCGATCCGAACCCGGCGATGACGAGCACCTGGTGGGCGGCTTCGATGAGCGCGTTCACCCCCTTCTCGGGCTCGAGCCCGGCGTGGGCGGCGCGCCCGCGCACGACGACCTCGAACGTGCCGACGCCCTTGCGGCCGGTCTTCAGCGCACCGTTGTCGGCGGCGGGCTCGAGCACGAGCACCGCCCCGCAGGCGAGGGCCCGCTCCTCGATCAACGCCCGCGACGTGGCGGAGCCGATCTCCTCGTCGGACGAGAACAGCAACTCGACGCCCGACGCATCGTCGAGCGAGGCCACGGCGTGGATCGCCTGCACGATGCCCGCCTTCATGTCGAACACGCCGGGGCCGGTGACGCGGGCGCCGTCGAACTCGAAGGGCCGCTCGGCCAACGTGCCGATCGGGAACACCGTGTCGTGGTGGCCGAGCACGAGCACCCGCGGCGTCCCCCCGCCCGACCAGTGCACGTGCGGGCCGGACGGACCGTCGACGAGCTGGGCCGGTCGACCGAGCCAGTCGGCGATGAGCCCGGCCACGGCCTCGGCCGACCGTGTGATGGCGGCGACGTCGTGCGACGGCGATTCGACGTTCACCAGGCGCGCCAGGTCGGCGAGCGCCAACTCGGTGAGCTCGGCATCCGACGACACGGGCGTCACCGTACTGGCACGGCTCCCCCGTCGCCCGAGGTCGAGGCGCGGCGGTGCGGGCCCGGCCGTGTCAGGCGAGCTCGGTGAGCACGGTGCCGCCGAGGATCAGCACGACGCCGGCGATCTGGAAGTTCGAGAACTGCTCGCTGAACAACCACATGCCGAGCACCACCGACACCGCCGCCTCCACCCCGAGGCCGACGATCCAGACCGTCGACAGACCCTCGGTCCGCAACGCTCTGGCGAAGAGGAAGGCACCGACGCTGAACAGCATGATCACGCCCGCGCTCGGCCAGACGCGGGTGAAGCCGTCGCTCACCTTCATCAGCGCGCCCCGCTCGCGAACAAGCACGACGCGACGATCACTGCTGCCATCGATCCGGTCCCCTTACCCATCCAGCATCTAGAGCACTCGTGCCGTGTCGTGATACGCGGATTTGGCTCCGATATGGCTCCGGTTCGGCTCCGATCGACAGTGATGCGACCACGACCGGGCGCCAACGCGGCGGGCTGGACGGGTACCGAATGCACCTGGATCGGAGCCAGCCGGTGTGCTCGACTGGTCAGATGGGGACGGCTCTCGACCACCGCGCCGAGCTGGCCGAGTTCCTGCGTGCCCGGCGTGAGGCGGTTCGGCCCGAGCAGGTCGGGCTCCCCGCCGGACGCGGCCGGCGCACGCCGGGCCTGCGCCGCGAGGAGGTCGCACTGCTGGCCGGAGTGTCGGTCACCTGGTACACGTGGCTCGAGCAGGGCCGCCGCATCAACGCCTCACCCGACGTGCTGGGCGCGATCGGGCGGGCGTTGCGGCTCGACGACGCCGGCCAGAGCCACCTGCTCGCACTCGCCCGACCGACGCCGTCGCCGGTGCCGGCCCCCGTCGCCGCGCCGAGCGCGCTGGTGCGGCTGATCACCTCGATGGACCCGGCGCCGGCCTACGTGCTCGGCCCGCACTGGGAGTTCCTCGCCTGGAACGCCGCCGAGGCCCGGCTCTACCCGCGCATCGAGGAGCTCGACGGGATCGAGCGCAACCTGCTGTGGGTGCTGTTCGCCGACCCGTACACGCAGGAGCTCATCGTCGACTGGGACATCCACGCCCGCCAGGCGCTCGCCGAGTTCCGGGCGGCCACGGCCACCCACCGGGGCGACGCCGAGCTCGTCGAGCTGGTCGGGAAGCTGTCGGCGTCGAGCGACGCCTTCGCCGAGTGGTGGCCCGAGCACGACGTCGCCGGGTTCGAGACGCGGCTCCGGCGCTTCCGCCACCCGGCCGCCGGCATCCTGACGTTCGAGTACCAGCAACTGGCACCCGTCGAGTGGCCGGGTTTGCGGGTGGTGTGCCAGCTGCCACTACCGGGCGACGACTCCGCCGAGCGCCTCGCGGTCCGTCACTACTTGGTGTGACCCGGTCGCCATCGTTGCCTCGCGTCAGTCTCGACGCAGCGACTCGCAGATAGCTTGGCGCGAGACCCGCATGTGACGCGCCATCTCGGGCGCGACCTCGATCTGGGAGTCTCTATGAACACACTTCGCCTCCGACCCTTCATGTACTTCGCCATGGGCATCGCCGTCACCGCCGTGGCCGCCTGGTCACTGTCGGCGTGGCAGGCCTCGGCCGCGGTCAGCCCCGACGAGTCGACGTTCGTCGCCGTCTCGCCGACCCGCATCCTCGACACCCGCGAGGACATCGGACTGGCTGGACCGTTCGTGTCACCGGTGGCGCAGGACCTCCGGGTGACGGGCACGATCTCCACCAAGTCCGGCACGATCGTCGTCGTGCCCGACGGTGCGACCGGTGTGATCCTCAACGTCACGGTGGTCGGCCCGACCGCCGCCGGGTTCGTGTCGATCCGCCCCGCCGACGCACCCGGCGTGCCGACCACGTCGAGCCTCAACTTCAACGCCGGCGACGTGATCCCCAACTCGGTGACGGTGCAGATGCCGACGTCGGGCGGCGACGCCGGCAGGATCGAGATCATCTACGACGCCTTCGGCAACGCCGGCCCGACCACCGAGATGCTCGATCGACGTCGTCGGCTACACCAAGAACGCCGGCCTCGCCAGCCTCCAGGCCGAGGTCGACGCACCTCCAGGCGATCGTGAACGCGGCCACCGCCCCGAACGCCGTCACACAAGACCAGATCGCGTCAGGCGCCGTCGGATCGAGCGAGATCGCCCCGAGCGTCATCAACAACACGCACATCGTCAGCAACTCCCTGACCGTCGACAATCTCGGCCCCAACTCGGTGGGCGCCAGCGAGCTCATCAACGGCACGGTCGGCATGCAGGAGATGAACGCGACGGTCAGGAACGACGAGTCGGTGACTGCTCCCGCGGCGCCCGACGTTGCAAGCGGCCAGTGCACCCCCGACATCCCGATTGCGGTGCGGGCGCGCCCGCCGGGACCGAAGCCTTGGTGCTGGGCAGCCGCCAGGCGACTGGACATCAACAACGGATGGAGCGCGTTGGGAGGTGATGCAACGCTTGCCACACGCGGGTTTGTCCGCATCAGGATCTGCAACGAGACGGGCGTCGCCGGCTCAGCCGCCCACGCTGCTGGTCAGCTTCATCGCCCTCGGGCCCTGATCGCGACGGGTTCATCCGACGCACTCGTCGACGCGCACGACGCGATCGGCTCGCTGGACGCGTCGCTTCGATCAGCCGGGCATTGGGCTCGTCGGTGTGCTCGACCCATCGCCTGGCCTCGTCGGGCGATCGACCGTGCGCCACGTGCCGCTCGATCAACCGCGTGATGCGCTCGCCCTCGTCGCACTCCACGAACCAGCACTCGGTGAGCAACGGCCGGACGCGCTGCCACCCACCGCCGTCGAGCAGGAGGTAGTTGCCCTCGGTGATCACCGTGGCGTGGTGCGCCTCGACGGCGATCGCACCGGCGATCGGTTCCTCGAGGTCACGGCGGAACTCGGGTGCGTACACCGTCGACGTCGCGCAGCGCAGTCGATCGAGGAGGTCGACGTACCCGTCGACGTCGAACGTGTCGGGCGCACCCTTGCGATCGGCCCGACCGAGCCGCTCGAGCTCACGGCCGGCAAGATGGAAGCCGTCCATCGGAACGACCACCGCGTCGGGTGCCCACCGCTGCGCGAGCCAGGCGGCGTAGGTCGACTTGCCGGCGCCGGGCGACCCGGTGATCCCGATCAGGCGCCGCACCTCACGTCACCCAATCGGGCGAAATTTCGTGGCGCCAAGGCGGGTCGGCGCCTCGACGTGTGCACACCGCGCCGGCGACCTGGGTCGCCGCCGCGGCGGCGCTGACGAGCGCGTCGATGTCGACGAGATCGGTCCGGCGCCGGCCGGAGGCGGACCACCACGTCATGAACCCGCCGGCGAACGCGTCACCTGCCCCGATCGTGTCGACCACGTTCACTCGGTCGACGTCGACGACGCGTTCGTCGCCGGCCGTCAGCACCGTGACGTCCGATCCACCGGCCGTGAGCAGCACGGCGCGTGGTCCGTGGGCGAGCAGACGCCGGGCGGCGACGATCGGCGGCACGCCCGGGGCGAGGTAGGCGAGGTCGTCGTCGCTGACCTTCACCACGTCGGCCCGCCCGAGCACGGCGTCGACCCGGGCGACGTACCGGTCGCGGTCGTCGATCACGGCGGGCCGGCAGTTCAGGTCGACCATCACCATCACGCCCTCGCCGACGCCCGCTACCAGGGCGGACACGGTGTCGGCCATCGGCTGGAGCACCAGCCCGAGGCCGCCGGCGAACAGCGTCTCGGTCGCCACCGGAAGCTCCGCCGGGCGCAGCGCCGGGGCCGACGTGGCGGCGGTGTAGAAGCGGTACGAGGCGGCGCCGCGGGCATCGAGCTCGGCCGCGGCCAGCGTCGTCGGGACGCTCACACGCTGGAGCAGATCGGTCGACACGCCATCTTCGGCGAGCTGGGCGGCGATCGCCACGCCGAACCGGTCGTCCGACACGGCGCCCATGAATGCGACCGTCGCGCCCAGCCGTCCACACGTGCGGGCGGTGTTGAACGGTGCCCCGCCCAGCGCCGCGCTCACCGTCGCGTCGAGCTCGATCACGAGGTCGACCAGCGCCTCCCCCACGACGACGATCACGGATGTCATCGTGCCAGGTCACCGACGGTGCGGCACCGTTCGTGCCGGAAATCGGGCAGACTGGAACGACGAGATCAGCATCTGCTCACCCAGGAGGTCGTCAGTGACCGACATGATCGAGCAGGCCCAGCTCGCCGACTACGAGCTGGCCGATCGATACCGACTCGAGAACGGGCGGGTGTTCCTGTCCGGCCTCCAGGCGATCGCCAGATTGCCGCTCGACCAGATCCGCACCGACCGTCGCCGCGGTCTCAACACCGCCGCCTTCGTGTCGGGCTACCAGGGCTCGCCGGTCGGTGCGTTCGGCGACG
Organism: Ilumatobacteraceae bacterium; assembly: GCA_963776935.1. Taxonomy (GTDB): domain Bacteria; phylum Actinomycetota; class Acidimicrobiia; order Acidimicrobiales; family Ilumatobacteraceae; genus JALOLG01. Next base: position 458,606 of record CAVZOP010000015.1, read on the forward strand.
AGGTCGAGCGCGCCGCCCGCACCGTCGCCGACCTCCCGATCGTGTGCCAACCGGGCGCCAACGAGGAGCTGGCCGCGACCGCGGTGATGGGCAGCCAGCTGGCGAGCACGCTGCCGGACTGCACCTACGACGGCGTGATCGGCATGTGGTACGCCAAGGCACCTGGGCTCGACCGGGCGAGCGACGCCATCCGCCACGGTGTGTTCGCCGGGACGTCCGAGCACGGCGGCGTCGTCGCGCTCGTCGGCGACGATCCGGGCGCCAAGTCGTCGACGTTGCCGTCGTCGAGCGACGCGACGATGGTCGACCTCCACATGCCGATCTTCTTCCCGGGCGACGTGCAGGAGGCGCTCGACCTGAGCCGCCACGCCGTCGCCCTGTCGCGTTCGTGTGGACTGTGGGCCGGGATCAAGCTCGTCAGTCAGGTGGCCGACGGCACCGGGACCGTCGACATCCACCCCGACCGGGTCGTCCCCCAGGTCCCGACGATGCTGTTCGACGGCAGGCCGTTCGTGCCGCACCCGAACGGTCGCCTGATGACGCCCTACACGCTCGACATGGAGCGTGAGTTCTTCGAGGTGCGTTCCGAACTGGCCCGCGAGTACGGCGTGCTCAACCGACTCAACCGGGTCACGGTGCGCAGCGAGGACGACTGGATCGGCATCGCCGCGTGCGGCACGACGTACTTCGAGGTGCGCGAGACGCTGCAACTGCTCGGCCTCGCCGACGACGACGCGATCCGCGCCGCCGGCATCCGTCTGTTCCAGTTGTTGATGCCCGTTCCGCTCGAACCGTCGCAGGTGCGCGAGTTCGCCCACGGCCTCACCGAGGTCATCGTCGTCGAGGAGAAGAACCCGACCCTCGAGCGCCTCGTGCGCGACGCGCTCTACGACTGGGACGAGCGTCCGCGTGTTGTCGGTCGGCGCGACGACCAGGGCCGCCCGCTGATCCCCGCCGGCGGGATCCTCGACGCCGAGCGACTGATCACGCCGCTGCGGGCACGCCTCGCGGCGCGCCTCGACGAGCGCCTGGCGCCGCTGCCCGCCCCGGTCGGCGGGCGGTCGCTGATCGCCCTCTCGGTCGAGCGGGCGCCGTTCTTCTGCAGCGGCTGCCCGCACAACACCAGCACCAGGGTCGCGCCCGGCACGCTCGTGGGCGGCGGCATCGGGTGCCACGCCATGGTCGGGCTGATGGAAGCCGAGCGGGTGGGTGATCTCGTCGGCCTCACGTGCATGGGCAACGAGGGCGCGCAGTGGATCGGCATGGCGCCGTTCCTCGAGCGCAAGCACCTCGTCCAGAACCTCGGCGACGGCACGTTCTTCCACTCCGGGTCGCTGGCGATCCGGGCCGCGGTCGCGGCGGGCATCGACATCACGTACAAGCTGCTCCACAACGGCACGGTCGCGATGACCGGCGGTCAGGACGCCGTCGGCGCCGTCGGGGTCCCCGAAATCGCCAAGATGGTGCTGCTCGAAGGTGTCAGCAAGGTGATCGTCACCACCGACGACCTCGACCGCTACGACGCCGACCAGTTCCCCGAGGGCGTCGACGTGTGGCACCGCACCCGCCTCGACGAGGCCCAGAAGGTGCTGGCCGCGACCCCCGGCACGACGGTGCTGATCCACGATCAGGCGTGCGCGGCCGAGAACCGGCGGGCCCGCAGCCGCGGCAAGCTCGCCACCCCCGACTTCCGGGTCGTCATCAACGAACGGGTCTGCGAGGGCTGTGGCGACTGCGGTGCGAAGAGCAACTGCCTGTCGGTGCAACCGATCGACACGCCGTACGGTCGCAAGACCGTCATCGACCAGACCAGCTGCAACTTCGACTTCTCGTGCATGCAGGGCGACTGCCCGGCGTTCGCGACGGTCTCCACCGATCCCGCCGGCCAGAAGCGGGCCGGCACTTCGACGGGCGCAGTCGACGTCAGCGACCTCCCGCAGCCGACGCCGATCGTCGATCCCGCCCGGTTCACCGTGCGCCTGTCGGGGATCGGCGGCACCGGTGTCGTCACCGTCAGCCAGATCCTCGGTACGGCGGCGATGCTGGCCGGCCACACGGTGCGCGGCCTCGACCAGACCGGTCTGTCGCAGAAGGCCGGACCGGTCACGAGCGACATCCGCATCTCCGACGACGCCGTTCCGGCGTCGAACCACGCCAGCGTCTCGGGCGTCGATGCCGTGCTCGCCTTCGACCTGCTGGCTGCCGCCAGCGACTCGCACCGCCGCGGCGCCACGCCTGATCGCACCGTCGTCATCGCCAACACCCACGCCGTGCCGACCGGCGAGATGGTGTCCCATCCCACCACCCCGTTCCCGGCCTTCGACTCGCTCCGGGAGCGGCTCAACCAGGTGTCGCGGGGCGAGCTGAACCGCTACTTCGACGCCGCCGCGATCACGACCGGGCTGTTCGGCGGCACGACGACCGTCAACATCTTCATGCTCGGCGTGGCCGCCCAGACCGGCGCCGTCCCGGTGGGCCCCGAGTTCCTCGAGCGGGCGATCGAGCTCAACGGCGTCGCCGTCGAACGCAACATCGCGGCGTTCCGGTGGGGACGCCGCCTGGCCGTCGACCAGCATGGCGTCGAAGCTGCCGCCGGGCTCGTCGCCCCGCCACCCGAGACGCTCGAGGCGATGATCGACCGGCTCGCCGACGACCTCGTCGGCTACCAGTCACGGCGCTACAGCGATCGCTACCGGGCGACCGTCGATCGGGTGCGTGCCGCCGAGGAGTCGGTCGTGCCCGGCTCAACGGCTCTCACCGACGCGGTGGCGCGCAACCTCCACAAGTTGATGGCCTACAAGGACGAGTACGAGGTCGCCCGGTTGCTCCTGCTCGACGAGTCGCGCGAGCGCTACGAGGCGGTCGGCGGCAAGCGGACCAAGGTCACCTACCGCCTGCACCCGCCGATGCTGCGCGCGATGGGGATGAAGAACAAGCTCAAGCTGCGCCGTAGCGGCGCCCCGCTGATGAAGTCGCTGCGGTCGGCCAAGGGGTTGCGGGGCACGATGCTCGACCCGTTCCGGTGGGGCGAGGTCCGTGCGATCGAGCGGGCGATGATCCCCGAGTACGAGCAGGCCGTCGACCAACTGGTCAAGGGACTCACCGCTGCCAACCACGTCGACGCAGTGGCCATCGCCGGCCTCCCCGACCAGGTCCGCGGCTACGAGCACCTCAAGCTCGGCCGCGCCAAGACCTATCGCACCGAGCTCGCCGCCCGCCTGCAGGTGTTCACCAAGTCCTGAGATCGCGCGAACCTGTACCCATGCCCAATTTGTTCACACGCCGGCGGATGCTCACGGCCAGTGGTGGTGTCGCCCTGTCGCCACTGGCCATCGGGGTTCAACGGGCGGCCGCCGCCCAGGATCCGCAGAGCGGCCCGCTGGTCACGCTGCTCACACCGCTGCGCCTCTACGACTCACGATCTGACGTCGACCTCCTCGGCGGCGCCAAGTTGGCCGCCGGCGAATCGGTGATCGTCACGGTCACGGTGCCGGACGAGGAGCGGTTCTTGCTCGCCGTGTTCGTCAACGTCACGATCACGCAGACCGAGGGTTCGGGATTTCTCGTGGTGACCGGTGCCGACTCCTCGGGCGAGCGTCCGTTCCCCGAGGCCTCGAACATCAACTGGGCGCAGAGCGGTCAGACGATCGCCAACGTCGCGTTGACGTCGGTCGGCAGCGAGTTCGGCGTCGAGATCTTCGCCCGCGGCAACGGCAGCACCCACCTCATCGTCGACGTCCAGGGCTACGTCCCGTTCATCACCCCCTGACCCGGACGGCGGGCTACCGCGCCCGGTAACACGAGCGGGTGCACGATCGCGATCGGCCATGATGACCGCATGGCAACGTTTCGCGATCATCCGTACGAAGGCTCGAACTTCCTCGTCAACCTCGGTGTCTTCGATCCGGAGGACATCCGCTCGACGTTCTGTCGAGTCGAGCTCCCGGATGCGATCGTCGACGAAGTCGCCTACCGCAGCGGGAACGAGAAGACGCAGGACGCACGCAAGCAGCCGGGCCTCGCCAACTACGGCCACCTGGTGTTGAAGCGCGGGCTCATCGGATCGACCGATCTGTGGGAGTGGTGGAAGCAGGCCCGTGAGGGCCAGCCCGACGTCGACCGCAACGTCACGATCACGCTGCTCGACGAGGAACGATCGCCAGTGTGGAGCTGGCGCTTCCGCAACGCGTTCCCGGTGAACTATCGAGTGACCCCTCTCGACGCGAGCTCGAGCGATCTGGCGGTCGAGGAGCTGACGTTGACGTTCGACTCGATGGACATCGAATGAGCCTGCGGTTCGGTCTCCCGCGAGCCGATCTTGTTACCGGGCGGTAGCTTGCGGATCGTGACGACCGTCGAGACGCGTGAGGTACGCCTGCACGGCCACCGGCTCGTCTATCGCATCGGCGGCGACCTGGCGTCCGGTCGGCCGGTGCTGTTGTTCGTGCACGGCGTCGCCGGGAGCTCGGCCACGTGGAAGGCGGTCATGCCGACGCTGGGGAGCCGGTACACCGTGATCGCGCCCGACCTTCCCGGCCACGGCGACTCCGACAAGCCGCGGATCGACTACTCCCTCGGCGCCCACGCCAACGTCCTGCGCGACCTGATGATCGCCCTCGGGATCGAGCGGGCGACCATCATCGGCCAGTCATTGGGTGGCGGCATCGCGATGCAGCTCATCTACCAACACCCCCAACGGTGCGAGCGACTCGTCCTCGTCTCCAGCGGCGGTCTCGGCCCCGAGGTGTCATGGATGCTGCGCGCCCTCACGTTGCCGGGCGCCGAGTACCTGATGCCGGTGCTGTTCCCGAAGGTCGCCGCGGTCGCCGGCAACGCCGTCGGCCGACGGCTGGCCCGGCTCGGGCTCCGAGCGTCGCGTGTCGAGCAGGAGTGGCGGGCCTACGTGTCGCTCACCGAGCCCGACAACCGGCAGTCGTTCATCCGCACGTTGCGGGCCGTGGTCGACCCACGCGGCCAGGCCGTCAGCGCCCACGACCGGCTCTACCTGGCGTCGCGAGTGCCGACGCTGATCGTGTGGGGCGCGCGCGATCGCATCATCCCGGTCGGCCATGCCATGGCAGCGCACGAGGCGATTCCCGGCAGCCAGCTGGTGATCTTCGAGAAGTCGGGCCACTTCCCCCACACCGAGGAGCCCGAGCACTTCGTCGAGGTCATCGAGCAGTTCATCGACGGCACGGAAGCCCTCGAGCTCGACGAGCAGGAGTGGCGGGCGATGCTTACTGCAGGCCCGCCGGCGTGACGGGGGTGCGGGCGCTGAGGGCGGCGCCGACGATGCCGGCGTTGTTCTCCATCGAGGCGACGGCCAGCTCGGCGTCGACATCGAGTAAGGGCACCCAGTTCTCCGAGCGCTTGCTGGCGCCACCACCGAAGATGATCAACTCCGGCGAGAACAGCTTGACGATCTCGACGAGATAGCGCTGGACGCGGGCCGCCCACTGCTCCCACGACAGGTCGTCGCGCTTGCGAGCGCTCGCCGCGGCGCGCTCCTCGGCGTCGAGCCCGTCGAGCTGGATGTGGCCGAGCTCGGTGTTCGGGACGAGCCGGCCGTCGACGAACAGGCCGGAGCCGATCCCGGTGCCGAACGTGAGGACGATCACGACGCCGCTGCGGCCGCGCCCGGCGCCGAAGGTCATCTCGGCCACGCCAGCCGCGTCGGCATCGTTGACCACGGCGACGTCACACCCAGTGGCCTGCGTGAAGATCGCGTCGACGTCGGTGCCGATCCACGACTCGTCGATGTTCGCCGCGCTGTGGACCACTCCGTGGCGCACCACCGACGGCATCGCCGCCCCGATCGGACCCGTCCAGTTGAAGTGGGTGACGAGCTCTTTGACGACGAGGGTCATCGACTCGGGCGTCGCCGGCTGCGGGGTGTCGATACGAAAACGCTCGTCGTGCAGTTCTCCGGTGGCGATGTCGACTGGCGCCGCCTTCATGCCCGAGCCACCGATGTCGATGCCGAACCCGATCGAACGCTCGCTCCCGGTCGTCACGTCGGCCACGGTACCAAGCAGCCGGCTGTAGGAGGTCGCCCCTGCACGTGTGCTCGGACATGTATCGGGGTGGCGTCTGCGCAACTCTGATCTTGTGTCGCCGGACGTGGACAAGAATGAATCGGGGACCGATTTCGATGGCGAACTACGCATATCTCGTTGCGATCGCACCGACGTACCTCGTGACGCACGCGTTTGCCGTGCGCCTGAGTCGAGCGGTCGAACTGACCGGCCGACTCCAGGGCCGCAGCACGATCAACTTGTTCGCCGGCGGACTGATCGTGCTGGTCCTTGCGCTCACGGCGGCGATGTGTCGGTTGTTCGGCATCCCGGTTGGGATTGGCGCTGGTGCGAGCGCGATCGACGTCGCACTCTTCGGTGTGATCGCCCTGCCCACGACGCTGGTCGTGTCGTTCGCCACGACGAGAGCGATCCGGGCCCTTCCGCACCGACGGCGCATGGGACCGCGTCGACGAACGAACAATTTGCTCGCGGGTCTCGCGACGGCCATCAAGGCGCTCCTGGTCCTCGGCATCCTCCTGTCCGTCATCATCTGGATCGATCTGATCGTGAGCGGTGTCGGGACGTTCGGACCGTTCGATTGGTTGATGACACTCGTCTTCGTTCCGGTTCTGATCGTGATCCTCGTCGTCTACCTCGCACGCGCACAACGGAAGGTGTCGTCGTACGCGAAGCGACTCCGCGCGCCGTCGGAAGACTCGGCCGGTGGCAGCGGACGGGTTCTCTACCTTCGGCCCTTCCATGAGGAGCACCGGTTGTTCGCGGGTTCGCAGACACTCGACGAGTTCCTTGGCGACGAGATCGCCAAACAGATCGCGCCGCTCATCGCGCTCGGAAATCCGACCGACCGGATCGCGCCGGATGGAGCCGAGCGGCAGTACTACGGCGATCACGACTGGCAAGCCGCGGTCGAACGGCTGGCCACTGCAGCCCCTTGCATCGTCGCCGCGATCAGTGCCTCACCGAACACGGCGTGGGAACTGCAGCGTGTTCTGGAGCTCGGGTTGGAGCAACGTCTCTACCTGCTCTCGCCACCGTCGTCGGGGTCTCCCGAGCGGCGCCCGGCACCGGTTGCGAAAGCCGGACGAATCCGCCGCGCGCTCCAGATCTCCGGCCAGGCCACGACCTCGTGGCTCGCCCACGACTGGGACGAGCTGTCACGCGAGCTGTCGTTCGGAGAGCTCCCCTCGGCGCTGTCACCAGCCGGCCAGACGGCGTGGGATGAGTTCGTGAACACACTCGTCGCCTGTGGCTACACCGTCGACATTCCTGATCCGGGTGCGGGGGCCGTGGTTGGCTTCGAGTCCGGCGGCCGGGCGGTGCTTGTCGAACGCGGTGCCACTTCACCATCGGGCTTCGTCCAGCCGATCGTCCACCGCACCCGGTGATCCGAGCACCCGGTGCGCGCCGGGCTCGCTCCGCTCAGCCGGTCGCCCGCGTGCGGCGCAGCAGCGGGTCGGCGATCGCCAGGGCCCGATCGGCCACCCGCATGACCCGGCCGGCGGCGCCCGGGGTCGAGGAGTCGAGGAGGTTGCCCATCACCTGCAATGTGATCGCGGCGATCGTCTGCGTGCCGACCGCCATCCGCAGCCCGCCGCGCAGCAGGAGCGGGTGACCGATGAGGAACGCGAACCGCCGGCCGGTCCGGAGGAACTCGTCGAAGCGGGCGCCGACCTCGATGTCGTACATCTCCGGCGCCGAGGCGGGGTCGGCCAGGAACAGGTCGGCGGCGAGCATGCCCGATTCCAGGCCGTAGTCGATCCCCTCCCCGTTCATCGGGTTGATCAGTCCGGCGGCGTCACCGACGGCGACCCATCCCGGGCCGTGCCGCCGGCGCGAGCTCATCGGCAACCGCCACGAGCGTGGGCGCTCGAGATACTCGCCGACGGCCCACGACTCGTCGACCTGGGCCCGGTAGTTGTCGAGCAGCTTCGAGAGGTTGAGCCGCTTGAACCCCTTCATCGTCGACAGCGCGCCGACCCCGATGTTCACGGTTCCATCGCCGGCCGGGAACATCCAGCCGTAGCCCGGCACCGCGACACCATGCTCGTCGCGCAGCGTGAGGCACGCTTCGAGGTGGCGGTCGCCGTGGCGGGGCGACTCGACGTAGGTGCGGATCGCCAGGCCGAACGGTTCGTCGGCCACGCGCTCGGCGCCGAGCATGCGCGCCACCTTGCCGGGCGGGCCGGTGGCGGCGACGACGAGGCCGGACTCGACCTTGGTGTCGCCGGCGAGGATCCCGAACACGCGCCCGGCGTCGTCGAGCAGCGGCTCCCCGGGGGTTTCCCAGCGGACCTCGGCTCCCGCTGCGGCCGCGGCGTCGATCAACGCCTTGTCGAGTCGCCGGCGTGGCCAGACCGCGCCTTCGGCCGGGAACCGTCCGGCGGCCGGCCACGGCAGCTCACGTGTCTGCTTGCCGGCGATCATCCGCAAGCCGTCGATGCGGTGAGCGTCGTCGAGCGGGATCGCCAGCTCGTTCAGGGCGGCGACCGCCCGCGGCGTCAGCCCGTCGCCGCACACCTTGTCGCGTCCGTGGGCGGCAGAGTCGACCACGAGCACGCGGGCACCGCCGCGAGCGCCGCGGATTGCCGTTGCGGCGCCCGCCGGCCCGGCGCCGATGACGACGATGTCGTACCGCTCGGTCATCTCTCGATCACCGCCACGGCTCAGCCCGCTTCGGATTCGGCGATGCGCTGATGGTGATGGATCACCTCGGCGACGATGAAGCGCAGGAACTTCTCGGTGAACGCCGGGTCGAGCCCCGATGCGACGGCGAGCGATCGCAGATGCGAGATCTGGGCCGCCTCGCGTTCGAGGTCGGCGGCCGGGAGACCGACCTGCGCCTTGTACTCGCCGACCGCCTGGGTGATCTTGAACCGCTCCGCGAGCAGGTGCACGAGTGCCGCGTCGATGTTGTCGATGCTGGCCCGGTACCGGTCGAGTTGCTCGTCGCTCATGGGGATCAGAAACGGTCTGCGACGGGCGACGCTACCCGAACATCGGCGTGGATCGGGTGTGCGCTACGGTCCGCCGACGATGGACGATACGGCGCTCCCGGTGCTCTTCTTCGATGGCGGGCTTCCCGACCTCTACCGCGACCTCATCGAGGGACGGGCGATCGCCGTCGGACCCGACGATGCCGACATCGCACGAGCCGACGCGGCCATCGCCGGCGGCCATCGCCAGTGGAACGCTTCGATCCTCACGTCGTGCCCGCAGCTCCGTGTCGTCTCCCGGACCGGCGTCGGCTACGACAACGTCAACCTCGCCGACGCCGCAGCCGCCGGCGTGGTCGTCTGCTACGCCCCGCAGGCGCCGACCGTGTCGACCGCCGAGCACACGATCACGCTCATGCTGGCCATCACCAAGCAACTGCCGGTGCTGCAGGCCCGTGCCGCGGCCGGGCTGCCGGGCGCCACCACATCAACGTCACTCGAGCTCGACGGTGCCACGTTGGGGCTGGTCGGGCTCGGTCGCATCGCCAGCCGCGTCGCGCTTGCCGCCCAGGCGCTGGGGATGACCGTGATCGCCCACGATCCGTTCCTCGAGGAGTCGCCGGTTCCCGGTGTCGGCCTCATCGCCCTCGACGCGATGCTGCCCCTCGCCGACGTCGTGTCGCTGCACGCGCCCGCGCTCTCGTCGACCGAACGGCTGATCAACGCCGACACGCTGGCACGGATGAAGCCCGGCTCGTACCTCGTCAACTGCGCCCGGGGCGTGCTCGTCGACCAGGAGGCCCTGCTGGAAGCGCTCGATCGCGGCCACCTCGCCGGCGCCGGGCTCGACGTGACCGTGCCGGAGCCGTTGCCGGTCGGGCACCCGCTGCTCGGACGTGACGACGTGATCGTGACACCGCACGTCGCGTCGGGAACGGGTGCCGGAAGGCGCCGGCTGTACGAGCACGCCATCGACAACGCCCTCGCGGTCCTGCGTGGCGAACCGGCAACCGTCGTCTCGGCCCCGTCGATCTGAACCGTCTCCGCTCCGGCCGGTCCGTTTGAGAGACGCCACCCGCGACCTGTGAGACTCGGGCGATGACCGGACTGCGTGAGATTTGGGCAACAGATGGTTCAGCGCTCGGCGTGTGGCTTTCATCCGCGTCGACGATCACCGCCGAGGCGGCGGCCCGCCAGGCGTTCGACTACGTGTGCGTCGACACGCAGCACGGCGCCATCGAGTACCAGGCCGCGGTCGGCATGTTCCAGGCGATCGAGCTCGGTGGCGGCACCCCGATCACGCGCGTGCCGTGGAACGAGCAGGGCATCATCGGCAAGATGCTCGACGCCGGCGCCCAGGGCGTGATCGTCCCGATGGTCAACACGCGTGAACAGGCCGAAGCGGTCGTGCGGTCGTGCCGCTACGCGCCCGAGGGCTCGCGCAGCTTCGGGCCGACCGTGGCGGCGATGCGCCACGCCGACTACGTCGCCTGGGCGGGCACGTCGGTGGCTGTCATCCCGATGATCGAGACCACCGAGGCGCTCGGCAACCTCGACGACATCATGTCGGTGCCAGGCATCGATGCCATCTACGTCGGCCCCGCCGACCTGTCGCTCAGCCTCGGGCTCAAGCCGCGCAACAACGACGGGGAAGCGGCCTTCGACGATGCCCTCACGGCGATCGTCGAAGCGTGCGGCCGCCACGGTGTCGTGCCGGGCATCCACGCCAGCGGAGCGCTCACCGGCAAGCGCCTCGAGCAGGGGTTCCGGATGATCACCGTGGCCAACGACCTGCTGGCGTTGCGCAGCGGTCTGGTCGCCGAGCTCGAGCTCGCTCGCAAGGCCGACGCCGACGGCACCGACACCGCGTCGCCGTACTGAGGCCCGATTCGCCGGCGCGATGGAGTCGCTGCGCACGGCCGTCGAGGACGCTGTCGGGCGGTGTGTCGAGCAGATGACGGTGGTCCGCGGCGGCGACGTCGCGGCCGCGTTCCGGTTCGAGCTCGACGACGGGACGCGGCTGTTCGCCAAGACCCATCCGTCGCCACCGCCCGGGTTCTTCACCACCGAGGCGGCGAGCCTGTCGTGGCTGCGCGAGGCCGGCGCCGTGCCAGTGCCGGACGTCGTGGCCGTGTCCGACGGCACCGAGTCGGCGCCCGCGTACCTGATCCTCGAGTGGATCGACGAGGGCCGCCCGGTCGCGTCGACCGAACGCTCGCTCGGTACCGCACTGGCCGCGCTCCACGATGCCGGTGCCCCGTGCTTCGGCCGCGAGGACCGGCGCACGACCGGTAGCCGGGGACTGCCGAACGACCCACAACCGACGTGGCCGGAGTTCTACGCGAGGTGCCGGCTGCTCCCGCTGGCCAAGCTCGCGAGGGACGGTGGCACGCTCCCGGTCGCGACGATCGAGCGGTTGGAGGGTGTTGCCGGATCGCTGGAGCGCTTCGACACCGGCGAGCCGCCCGCCCGGCTGCACGGCGACCTGTGGGCCGGCAACCGCCTCGTCGACGCGGCGGGCCGCAGTTGGCTGATCGACCCGGCCGCCCACGGCGGCCACCGCGAGTTCGACCTCGCCATGATGCGCCTGTTCGGCGGCTTCTCGTCCGACTGCTTCGACGCGTACGACGAGCGCCACCCACTGTCGCCGGGTTGGGAGGACCGCGTCCCACTCCACCAGATCGCCCCCCTCGTCGTCCACGCCATCAAGTTCGGCGGCGGCTACGTCGCCGCCGCGACGGCCGCGATCCACCGCTACTGACCCCCGTCCCCCTGTTTGTGTCACCGCTACCGGCGACCCTCGCCGGTAGCGGTGACACAAACCGGGGTTTTGTGCGTTACGGCGGGGTGCGGCCGAGGGCGATGCGGTCGTGGCCGGCGAGGTCGGGCCTGATCTCGACGTCGGTGTAGCTGGCGGATCGGAACAGCTCGTACACCGCGGGGCCCTGGTCGGCGCCGATCTCGAGCACCAGCCATCCGCCCGGCACCAGATGAGTCGGCGCGCCGGCGACGAGGTGGCGGATGTCGTCGAGCCCGTCGAAGCCACCGAACAGTGCGAGGTGGGGCTCCCACCTGCGCACGGAGTCGTCGACCAGGCTCGAACCGTCGGCGATGTAGGGCGGGTTGGCCACGATCACGTCGAAGCGGGCGTCGCCGGGCAGCGCTTCGAACCACGAACCGTGCGCGACGCGGACGTTGACGGCCGCCCGCCCGAGCCCGGTGAGGTTGGCGCGAGCGACGTCGAGTGCGTCGGCATCGACGTCGGTGATCCACACCGTCGTGCCAACTCGCGGGAGCTCGTCGGCGAGGGCGAGCCCGATCGCACCGGAGCCGGTACCGAGATCGGCGACGGTGACCGGCGACCCGAACAGCTTCGCCAGCGCGATCGCCACCTCCGCCACGAGCTCGGTCTCGGGTCGCGGGATCAGCACCCGCGAGTCGACTGCCAGGTCGAGCTTTCGGAAGCCCCAACGACCGAGCACGTACTGCAACGGCTCGCCGGTACGGAGCCGTTCGAGCATGGAGTCGAGATGAGCAACCATCCGATGCGTCACGGGTTCGTCGAGGGCGGCCATGAACTCCTCGTCGTGGGCCGACGTGGCGACCTCGCACAACCAGCGTGCCGCCGGGCGATCGTCGAGCAAGTCGGCGGTCTGCTGCCACAACTCGCGGATCGTCACCTCGGCCATGGTGCGCTCGCCGGTGGTCAATCGTCGTCGCCGGCCAGCTGGCGCGATCGCTCGTCGGCCATCAGCGCCTCGACGATCTCGTCGAGATCGCCGCCCAACACGTCGGACAACCGGTAGATCGTGAACCCGATGCGGTGATCGGTCACCCGGTTCTCCTTGTAGTTGTAGGTGCGGATCTTCTCGCTGCGCCCCCCGCCACCGACCTGCGAGCGGCGCTCGGCCGACGCCTCGACCTCGCGTTCGCGCTCGGCGAGCTCGTAGAGCCGGGCCCGCAGCACCTGCATCGCGCGCGTCCGGTTCTGCAGCTGGCTGCGCTCGTCCTGCATCGCCACGACGACGCCGGTCGGCACGTGGGTGATGCGCACGGCCGAGTCGGTGGTGTTGACGCTCTGACCGCCGGGGCCGCTCGAGCGGTACACATCGATCGACAGGTCGCGCTCGTCGATCTGCACCTCGACCTCGTCGACCTCGGGCAGCACCGTCACCGTTGCCGACGACGTGTGGATCCGACCTTGGCTCTCGGTCACCGGGACCCGTTGCACGCGGTGCGGGCCGCCTTCGTACTTGAGCCGCTGCCACGCGTCGCGACCGCGGACCACCATCGTGACCTCGTTGATGCCGCCCAGGTCGCTGCCGTCGAGCGCCAACGTCTCGACCTTCCATCCCCTGGCCGACGCGTACGCCACGTACATCTCGTAGAGCACGCGGGCGAACAGGTTGGCCTCCTCGCCGCCCTCGGCACCCCTGATCTCGAGGATCACGGCCCGCCCGGCGTGCGGGTCGGGCAGCAGCAGGAGCTCTTGCAGCTCGTCGTCGATCGCGGCGAGGTCCTCGTTGGCGGCGTCGAGCTCGACCTCGAGCAGCTGGCGGTCGACGGCTCCGGCACCGACAAGGAGCTCCTCGGCCGTCGCCCGATCGTCACGCCGCCGACGTTGACGCACGAGGGCGTCGACGAGCGGGCCGAGCTCGCGGTAGCGGGTGGCCACGATGCGCAACTGGGCCGGATCGCGGGCCAACTCGGGGTCGGCGAGCCGCGCCTCGAGGTCGCGGAACTCCAGCTCAGCGGCGGCGAGTCGGGCGGCGATGGGCCCCTCGGAGGCGTTCGGCTCTGCCATGCCGCGAGCAGGCTAGCCCGCCGAATCCGTCAAATCCTGAGTTGTTATCGCTCAAGTTTTCTGTACGATGGCGAGTGCAAGAAACGGTGCCAATGCACTGAACATCGATCCGGACATCGATCGGATCATCGATCGGCACTCGTCACAACCAAGCCACCCGCAGTTCACGACCACTTCAACCAGGAGTCACGACCATGATCGTCCGTCACCGTTCGCCATTCGTTTCCAGGAGCTTCCCCGTGGGACGCACGTTCGACAGCTCGTTCGACCGGGCCTTCGAGCAGCTCACCCAGTCGTTCTTCGAGCCCCGTCGGCGCCTGCCCGCAGTCGATGCCAGCTGGGTCGACGGGTCGCTGGTCCTCACCGCCGACCTCCCCGGCGTCCCGGCCGAGGCCGTCACCATCAACGTCGCCGGACGGGCGCTGACGATTGCCGTCCACACCGACGAGGTGCAGTGGGAGCGCACGGTGCAGCTCGGCACCAGCGTCGATCCCGACAAGGTCTCGGCGCGTCACGTCGACGGCCGCCTGACCGTGACCGTGGGTACGGTCGACGCCCCTGAGGTTCGCACGGTCGCCATCGACACCACCCCGGCGGTTCCCGCCATCGATTCGGTCTCGACCGATGAGACTGCCGCCGGCGAGGTTGTGCCGGAAGGCGACACCGATCAGTCGACCGGCACCAGCTCGACCGGCTGAACGAGAAGCGCGGCCAGGTCGTGAGTCAACGACACGAGGTCGCGCGACGGGAGCGCCACCACGACGTGGAGCTCTCCGCCGTCATCCAGCTCTCCCCCGTCGACGCCCGGCGCGGCGGCCACTGATCTCCCCCCGGTGGCCGCCAGCCGGGCGTCGGCCGCGTACGGGATCACCTCGAGGTCGACACCGGCCGAACAGACGGCGAGGACGACGCCACCGCGCGTGCCCGGCCCGATCGCCGAGCAGGCGCCGCCTTCGTTCACGTTGCGGCGCGGGAGCGGCGGCGCGACCGGTTCCAGGTTCACCGCTCCGACCAGCGCCGGATCCTGCTCGAGGCGCCAGCGCAGAAGCCGTTCGCCGCGCCACCCGGTTGAGGGGATGCTGCGGGACGTCGACGTTGCGGTACCGCGTGACCGCTTCCACGACCCGGGCAAGCGCCTCGACGGGTGGGACGTCGCCGTGGATGAACTGGAACGCCTCCCGGTCGGGACGGCCGACACCCACCTCGAGACGCACCGTCCCGAGGTCGGCATCGGACACGACCCGGCACACCTCGAGCCCTCTGACCTCGCCGGCCACCACACCGTGCTCGACGACAGGCGTCGCGCCGGCCTCGACGATCAGCTCGTTGAACCGCAGGTGCTCGGCGACCGCGGCCACGGGCGGCGCGATCGGTTCGGGGATCGCCGGGAGCAGCAGCCGACCCTCGGCGTGCCACACCGCGATCGGGATCGTGAACTCGGCGGCGCGTCGAGCCAGCGTGCCGGTTCCCGCCTCGGCGACGACGTTGAGCTCGTCGGCGTCGTGACGGATCGCCCAGGCCAGGGCACTGCCGAGTCGCAGTTCCGGGTCGGTTTCGAGGAACATCCACGCCGACCGACCGATCGCCAATGCCGCCCCCGGGGCGAACGGCTCGGGCTCGATATCGACCGTGCGGCCCAGATGGTCGCCGACGAGCGCCCGCAGCTTGATTCCGACCAGCCGGCCGTGACGCTCGCTCGCCGACTCGCTCACACCACGAACGTACCGGTCTCGTCCCCTGGTCAGCGACGGTGTCGCGCTCGTGTAACGCCGGCGTTACACCGCGGCCGTACGACTGCCACACCCAAACAACAGCCAAACAACATAAGGGGACGAAGCGATGAACACAGCGAGGTGGGCACGCGCGACGGTCGCGTGCATGGTGAGCGGCGGAGTGGTGCTGACGTCAGCACTGGCGTTCGCCGACTGGACGCCGGGCGGTCCCCAGTTCTGGGTCGGCGCTCCGTCCAGCATGGAGATCGACCCGGCGGACGGGAGCCTCTGGGTGGTCGACCACTCGGAGAGCGTCGCCTACAAGTTCGACGCCGACGGCGACCAGGTGGACAGTCTCGGTGGCTTCGGGACGGGACCGGGCCAGTTCAACGGCTTCTCCGGCATCACCGTCGGGCCGACCGGCGACGTCTACGGAAGCGACATCGGCAACAACCGCATCCAGCGCTTCACCCCCGACGGCGAGTACGCCCAGTCGTACGGCGACGCCGCCCGCACGCCGCAGCCCGTCGGCATTGCGGTCGCCGGCGACGGAACGCTCTACGCCGGAGACATCCAGACCGGCCTGCAGGCCTTCGCCCCCGACGGGACTCCCATCAACCACATGGCCGGGGCGGTGCCGCGCGCGTTCGCCGTGGCGATCGGCCACGACGGCGCCGTCTGGGTCAGTCAGTACGTGGATCAGAACCAAGGCGACCGCGTGCACAAGGTCGATCCGGCGACCGGCGCGATCCTCGTGACCATCGGCGGGTTCGGCCAGCCGACCGACATGGAGGTCAACCCCGACGGCAGCGTGTCGGTCGTCAACTTCAACACGTCGACGATTCGCACGTACGAGTCCGACGGCACGTTCGTCGAGGAGACGGCGCCGATGCCCGGCATCAACCAGATCGCGATCGACGCCTACGGCCGGCTGTACCACTACGGCCACGACAGCGGCGGCGTCATCGCGATGCTTCCTGAGCCGATCACGACGACGTCGTACATCGGGCCCGACAACACCTCGACGGTCGAGGCCGGATTCGTCGCCGCGACGGCGGGGCAGGAGAAGCAGTTCATCGACTTCGACGGTGACGGGTTCGATCACCTGGCCGCGCACACGTACACAGCGATCGCACCGGACCACTACGCCGCCCAAGGTGTGACCCTGCTCGGGCTGGACGCCCGCAGCGTCGGCACCCAGCCGTGGGCGAACAGCCCGCCGATCGGGGCGTGGCAGCAGGGCTTCAGCCAGCACTCCGCCGAGTCCTACTCGTTCGTGCTCGACGAGCCGGTCGCCAGCTTCGGGCTGTTCCTCAGCGACGTCGAGGGACGGGGCCCGATGGCAACGGTGCACCTCGCCGACGGTCGGCGCGAGTTCCTGGCCATCCCGCGCAGCCTCGGGTTCGGCGGGGCACGCTTCGTCGGCGTGACCGCCGCCGAGGACCTGATCACCCGGGTCGACATCGACTCCTTCGGAGACTTCCACATCATCGACGACGTCCAGTTCGGCCGGATCGACGTCGGCGACCAACTGGATCCGACGATCTCGATCGCGGCGCCGCTCGACGGCGCCACGTTCAACCTGCGTCAGCCCGTGACGGCGTCGTACGCGTGCGCCGACGACGGCGGGTCGGGCCTCGCCTCGTGCGACGGCCCGGTGGCATCGGGTGCGCTGCTCGACACGTCGACACCCGGGACGTTCCCGTTCGTCGTCACCGCGACCGACGGGGCCGGCAACACGGCCGAGGCCACCACGACCTACACCGTCCTGCCCACCCCGATCTTCGGCGTCGCCGGTGCAAACCCGGCCGCACGGGCGCAGGGCAGCGGAGCGGCGACCGTCACCGTGACCGGCGACGGGTTCCTGCCCGGCGCTCGGGCCCGCATCTCCGGGACCGGGGTGTCGGTCGCGTCCACGACGGTGATCTCCGCCACGACGCTGGAGGTGCGGCTGACGGTCGGCGCGACGGCCCCGCTCGGTCAGCGCGACGTCACCGTCACCAACACCAGTGGCGCAGCTGCCACGTGCACGGCCTGCTTCACGGTCAACGCCAGGCCGGCGGTGAGCAGCGTCGCTCCGAGCAGCCGGCCGCGTGGTACCTCACACGCCACGCTGGAAGTCACCGGCTCCGGGTTTCAGCCCGGCGCGACGGCGTCGTTCTCCGGCACGGGAGTCACCGTGCACAGCGCGGTGACGACCGACTCCACCCGGCTCACACTCGACGTGTCCGTCGACGTCGGCGCCGCCACCGGAGGTCGCTCGCTCACGGTGGTCAACCCCGACGGCGGAACCGTCACCAGGGCCGCCTCCCTCACCGTCACGGCGCTCCCGACGCTCAGCACGGCAACGCCGAACCACGTCCGCCAAGGACAGAGCGCCTCGATCGTGCTCATCGGGACGGGCTTCGCAGCCGACTTCGTCACTGGTGGCGGCACGATCTCGTTCGGTCAGGACATCTCGGTCGGGACCATCGTGCGCAACTCGGCGACCCGGCTGACGGCCGCCGTCGTCGTAGGCCCGGACGCGGCCGTCGGTCAGCGCGCCGTGAGGGTCGTCAACCCCGACGGTGGCGCGGTCGACTGCACCGGCTGCCTCGTCGTCGTGGCCGACCCCAGCGTCTCCGGCGCCGCACCCAGCGCGCTCGCACGCGGCGCGGTGGCGCAGAGTGTCACGATCCACGGCTCCGGCTTCCAAGCGGGCGCCACGGTTCGGTTCTCCGGCGCCGGGGTGACCGTGGGGACGGCCACTGTGCTCGACGAAGCGACGATCACGGTACCCGTGTCGGTGACGGCGTCCAGCGCCCTCGGGGCACGTGACATCGTCGTCACGAACCCCGACACCGGCACGGCGACGTGCAGCGGTTGCTTCACGGTCAACGCCAGGCCGACGATCGGGACGCTCTCGCCGAACTCCCGCCCGCGCGGCACGGTCGACAGCACCGTGCTCATGTCCGGCACCGGCTTCCAGACCGGCGCGGTCGTGACCGTGTCGGGCACAGGCGTGAACGCCACGGTGGTGGCGGTCACTCCGACCCAGCTCACGCTGTTGGTCACGGTGGCGCCGGGCGCGGTGACTGGGCTCCGGTCGGTCACCGTGACCAACCCGGACGCTGGCACCCTGACGAAGGCCAACGCCTTCCGAGTGACCTGAGCCGGGACAGCTCGGGTGAGCTGACGATTGTCGATGACGTGGTGACGAGGCCGCAACCGGCGGCCTCGTCACCACGCACGACAGTTCGATCAACCGCCGACGTCGGGCAGCCGAATCATGAGGGAGCCGGCGGGTCGAGGTGGGCGCGTTCGCCGTGGGGTCCGAACATGGCGAGCATCTCGACCGGGCCGTCGAAGGCGCCGAACCAGTGCGGTGTGGTGGTGATGAACTCGACCGCTGTGCCGGGTTCGATGGCGTGGTCGTCGGTGCCGAGGAGCAGCCGCAACGTGCCGGACAGGACGTACATCCAGTCGTGGCCGTCGTGGACCGGCAGCGTTGCGGGCGGACGGCGCCGCGACGCCGGGATGTGCACCTTGTAGGTCTGCAACCGGTTGGTCGAGCCGACATGGTTGAGTGGCCACATCGTCAGCCCGTTGCGACGGATCGGCCGGGCGACGACGCGGGGGTCCGGCGCGTCCGGCGGCGTGAGCAGCTCGTCGGTGCTGACGCCGAGCGCGTCGGCGAGCGAGGGCAGGTGGTCGAGCGCCAGCCGCCGCTGCCCCGACTCGAGCCGGCTCAGCGTCGACACGTCGAGGTGGGCGCGAGCCGCGACCTGGCGCAACGTCAGTCCGTTGGCGAGCCGCAGCTCACGCAAGCGACGCCGGACGCGGTCTTCGGTGGTCTCGCTCGTCGGGGACGTCTTCGATCGTCTTGTTGCCATGTTGGCAACACAGTTTGCCACAGCCAACCCCCGCCGTACGGTACGGGTCATGGACGAACATCGGGAATGCATCATCGTCGGTGGCGGAGCCGCCGGACTGTCCGCCGCCTTGGTCCTCGGGCGAGCCCGCAGGCGAACTCTGCTCGTCGACGCCGGCGAGCAGAGCAACCGTCCCGCCCACGGCATCGGTGGACTGCTCGGGCACGACGGCCGACCGCCCGCCGAGCTGTACGCCGCCGGGCGACGCGAGCTCGACGCCTACCCCTCCGTCGAGGTACGCGACGGAGCGGTGACGGCGGCGTCGGTAACTGAGGGCGGCTTCACCGTGACATTGGCCGACGGCTCGGTCGAACTGACTCGGCGGATGATCCTGGCGACCGGCATGCGCTATCAGCTCGCCGACCTGCCCGGTCTCGCCGAGCGATGGGGCGGCTCCGTGTTCCACTGCCCGTTCTGCCACGGCTGGGAGGTGCGGGACCGGCCCCTCGGCGTGCTCGACTCCGATCCGACGACCGGCGTACACCGCGCCCTGCTGCTCACGGCGTGGAGCTCTGACGTCACACTGCTGACGAACGGTCCGGCCGGCCTCACCGAGGAGGACCACGAACGTCTGATCGCGGCCGGCGTCGCGGTGGACGAACGGCGCGTCGCCGGGGTCGACGGCCCGGGCGACGAGCTCTCGACGATCCGGTTCGACGACGGCACCGAACGCGCCTGCGGCGGCTTGCTGGTGCCCGCCGTGCTCCATCAGCGCGGCGACCTCGCCGCCCAACTCGGCGTGAGGTTGGCGCCGCCGACTCCTGTTGCCGCCGATGCGATCGAGATCGGCCCGACCGGCGAGACGAGCGTCGCGGGTGTGTTCGCGGCCGGTGACACCGGCGTCGGAATGCCATCCGTCGCCGCCGCCATCGCCGAAGGCTCCATCGCCGCCACCGCTGTCGTGCGCAGCCTGCTCTGACAGTGTCCGCTCGCGCAGTCGCTCAGCCCGTGCGGCGGGCGGGCGAACCGTCGGCGGCGTATGCCCGCAGCAGTGCCATCAGGTCGTCTGGCACCTCGACACCATCGCTGGCCGCAACACGCCGGTGTTGCAGCCGACGGTCGCCGGGCAGGCGCGCCCCGGGTTCGGCCGAGAGGGCCCGCAGCTCCTGTTCGATGCGGTCTTCGAAGCTGTCGCCCATCGTGGCCGTGGGGTCGATCGCCAGCACCACCTGACCGACGTCGGGTGGCCCGCCGACGGTGTCGCCGAAGCTCGTTGCCTCGAACGAGAAGTTCGAGCCGGCCACGCCACCCGACATGACGTCGACGAGCAGAGCCAGTGCCGAGCCCTTGTGATCGGCGGCGGGCATCATCGAGCCGGCGAGCGCGGCCTCGGCATCGGTGGTCGGTCGACCGTCGCAGTCGAGCGCCCAGCCGAGCGGGATCGACTCGCCGGCCTGTGCCGCGGCCTTCACCCGCACCCACGCCACCGCCGACGACGAGAGGTCGGCCACCACCGGCGGGCCGTCTCGTCGCGGCGCCGCCCAAGCGATCGGATTCGTGCCGAAGAACGGGCGGACGCCGCCGGCCGGCGCCATGAGGGATGACGAGTTGGCGAACATCAACGCGACGAGTCGGTGCTCGGCGAGTTGCTCGACGAACCACCCGAGCACTCCCGCGGAGTACGAGTGGGTGATGGCCAGCACACCGACACCACACGTGCGGGCGGCATCGACGAGCGGATCCAAGCCGGCTTCGAACGCCGGATGGCAGAAGCCGTTGCCGGCATCGACCACCACCGTCGCCGGGCGGGTGCGGGTGACGGTGGGGATGGCGTCGCCCAACACCTTGCCGCAGGCCACATGGTCGCAGTAGGTCGGCAGGTAGGACAGGCCGACGGTGCGGATGCCTTCGGCCTCGGCGTCGCGGATGCTGCGCGCCGTGGCGTCCGCCTGCAGCGCTGACGCCCCCGAGGCCCGCAACATGCGGGTGGTGACGTCGAGCACCTCGTCGAGCGACAGGATCGAGCTCACCTGCTCAGGTTGCCACGGCGAACGCACCTGGCGCGACGTCGCGCCCACATCACGGTTGGCATCGGCCACAGCGTTCGACAGCGCCGGTTCGCGCACACCGATCGGCCAGACTCCGGGGCGTGAGGATCGCTCGAGTCACGGCCTGGTCCATCCACCTGCCCTACGTCGAGGGCACCTACCGCATGTCCGGCGACCGCATCACGACGGGCATGGATGCCGTCGTCGTGCGGGTCGTGGCCGACGACGGCACCGTCGGCATCGGTGAGTCGGGCACCGTGGGCGTGACGTTCGACGCCCAGCACCTTCCCGGACAGATCGCCGGGCTGACGATGCTGGCGTCGGCGGTCCTGGGGGCCGACCCTCGTAGCCCCCAGTCGGTGTACCGGCGGATGACGGCCGCGATGACCGGACACGCATACGCCAAGGCGCCGCTCGACGTCGCCGTGTGGGATCTCGCCGCCCGCGCCGCGGGCATACCGCTGTGGCAGCGGCTGGGCGGGGACGGTCCTGAACCGACGCCGCTGTACCGACCCGTGCAGGGTGCGACACCAGAGGCGGCCGCGACGAGCGCCATGAAACGTCTCGACCAGGGCTACCGGCGGCTCCAGGTGAAGGTCGGTGACGACCCGATCGTCGACGCCCAACGGGTGCTCGCGGTGCGCGCCGCCGTCGGCGACGACATCGTGATCTTCGCCGACGCCAACTGCGGGTACTCGTTGTCGGCCGCCCGACGCTTCGCACGCGAGCTGGGCCCCGACGGAGCGGGGATCTCCCTGGAGCAACCGTGCCCCACGCTTGCCGATTGCGGCCGGCTGCGAACGTCGTGGACCGGCCCGATGGTGATGGACGAGACGATCGTGTCGCTCGCCGCCCTGCTCGAGGCGTACCGCCTCGGAGTGGCCGACGGGGTGACCGTGAAGCTCACCCGCGTCGGTGGCATCACGCCGGCGGCCACGATTCGAGACGTCGCCGTCGACCTCGGCATCGGCGTGACCGTCGAGGACGCGTCGGGCTGCAACCTCGCCGACACCACGTTCGCCCACATGAACGCGTCCACGCCGGCATCGCTGCGCGTGCACACCGTCGACTTCGACAGCTGGGTCACCATCACCCACGTCGACGGCCCCTCGCCGCGCGACGGTTCGGTGTTGCGACCGCAGTCCGAGGCTGCCGGTCTCGGGATGCAACTCCGTGAGGACATCCTGGGCGAACCCTTCGTCGACGTCAGAGCGTGAGTGACCGCCCTCAGCCTTCGAAGTAGCCGGTGACGTCGGCGATCAGGTGTGCCTCGCCGAACGCGTTGGCGAGGTCGACCGTGCCGCCCGGGCCGAGCTTGGTGATGACGAGGTTGGCAACGGTGCCACCAGCGACCATGTTGAGGTTCGACGTGTCCGGCATCGCCGTCCCGGTCGGCCAGACGGTCACGAAGCTGGTCGCCGTCGCCTGCGTGGCGGTGACGTTCAGCACCACCGCGGTCGCTGTTGACGGCACAGTTCCGCGCCCGTGCACCTGCAGTGTCACCGGGTTTGCTGACCCGACCGGCTGCTGTGGTGCACCCGTGCCGTTACGGGTGTCGAGCAGCCGGTCGGGCCGGACCGTGCGGACCTTCGAACCATCGTTGCCCTCGGCGAAGTACCCGGACACGTCGGCGATCAGGTGGACCGAGTCGCACTCGGCGCTGAAGCTCACCATCCCGCCATCGCCGACTTTGCAGACCACGAGATTCGGCACCGTCAGTCCGGCCACGAAGTTGAGGTTCGACGTCTGCGGGATCGCTTCGCCGGCGGGGCCGACGGACAGGAAGCCGTCCGACGAAGGTTGGTCGACGGTGACGTTGAGCACGACAGCGCTGACGTCCGACAGTGGAACGCCACCGCGGCCGACAACTTCGAGGTCGATGCGCTGTTGGCGGGCGACAGCACCTGCCGGTGCGCCCACACCGCTGCGTGTGTCGAGCAGACGACTTGGCGCCAGCGGCTGCAACCGGTCCCCGATGGCGGCGTCGAAGTACCCGAAGACATCGACGATGCAGTTCGTCTCACCGACGCTGTTGTGAACGTCGATCGTGCCGCTCGCGCCGATCCCCATCACGACCAGGTTCGGCGTCGCCCGACCAGGCTCCGGGTTGAGGTTCGACGTCTCTGGCCGTGCTGCGCCGCCAGGGCAGACAGTGAGGAACGTCGGCTCGGTGACGTCCACCGCCGTCACGTTGGCGACGACGCCGATCGCACCTGCCGGGACACCGCCGCGGCCGGCGATCATGACCGCGAGCAACTCTGACGCGCCGAGCCGGCGCACTGGGACGCCCCCAGTTCCGTCGCGGGTGTCGGCGACGCGGGCCGGGCTGAGTGGCACGAACAATCCGGGCAGAGTGGACCCGCCACCGTTGCCGCCACCGATCGGCGGCGTCGCTGAACCCTGGCCGGGCGGCAGCGCGAACAATCCGAGGTTCTCGTACGCACCACCGAGAATGGAGGACGCACCGCCGCCGAGCCAGCCGTCGAGGATGCTGGTGTAGTACGAACGGAAGTCGACGGTGTAGCCGACGCGGTCCCATCGGTTGAGGCCGGCGAGGTTCGGGTGCTGGCCGTACGTCCCGCCCTTGACGTTGGCGCCGAGCACGAACGCGCAGTTCGCCGTGCCGTGGTCGGTGCCGTTGCCGTCGTTCTTGAAGCTGGTGCGGCCGAACTCGGAGAACGTCATGACCGTCACGCGGTTCGCCCATCTCGGATCGAGTGTGAGGAAGAACCGTTCGACGGCGGAGTTGAACTCGACCATCCGGTCGGCGTGCATCGTCGGCTGGTTGGCGTGACTGTCGAAGTCGCCCCACCCGGCTTCGAGCACGCGGAAGCCGAGGTCGGCATTGATCAGACGGGCCGCCACCTCGAGACGGCCGATGAGCCCGTCGGCAGGATCGGACGGGAGGATGGGTGTCAGGCGGGCAGCCACGTCGACCTGATCGCGGAACGCGCCCGACAGTGCGTCGTGCCACGGGCCGCGGCCGGCCGGCGTGGCGACCGAGCGGATGGCGTCGTACAGCCGCAGGTCTTCGGCCGCGGTACCGCCGCCGAATCCCGGACGTCCCGGCGGGACGGCCGTGGCCCGGCGCTGCTGACCGAGCATGTGGAGTGGCACGCCGGAGCCGATCGACGCCGCGGTGTAGAGGTCAGGGCCGCCGGGCAGGTGGCTATCGAGCCAGCGCCCGAGCCAACCCGAGCTCGGGATCCCGTTGCGGATGCCACTCATCCAGATCGCCATCGAGTTGAAGTGGCTGAGGTCGGGGGTCGGGTAGCCGACGCCCTCGACGATCGCCAGTTGGCCGGCGTCCCAGAACTGCTTCAAGGCGGTGAGCCGGGGGTTCAGCCCGACCCGATCGTTGAGCTGCAACGTCTGGGCGCCGGGGATCGCGAGCGTGCCGTGCTGCGCGTAGTAGCTGGAATCGGTGAACGGCACGACCGTGTTGAAGCCGTCGTTCCCGCCGTACATCCCGACGATCAGGAGGATCCCCTCGCTGGGTCCGACCGGCGGAGCGGCCCATGTCTCCTGTCCGCCGAGGGACTCGAGCAGCGACCCACCGGTGAGTCCGGCGCCGACTCCGAGCCCGACGAGTTGCAGGAAGCGCCGGCGCGAGAGGGTCAGCGGGTCGTCATCACGAGTGGTGAGCAGGGCAAGTGCCGGTGCGGCGTCGATGTCATGGTCGAGCACGTTCGTTCTCCTCAGGCCACGTTCATCTCGGGGGCGATCATCGCCAGCAGCAGTGCGTTCGACGACCGCGACCAGCGTTGGCCCCACGGCGTCTTCTCGGAGTCGGACCAGGAGATCAGTGCGTTGCGCGTGGCCGCCGACAGCTGCAGGTCGAACGCCGCGGCGAACGTGTCGACGAACGCCGGCGAGGTCATCAGATCGAGATCGGCCCACTGCCACGTGCCGGCGCGGAGCGTGAGCGGGACCGGCGGAGTGTTGCCGCGACCCGTCTGCAGCCGCCAGCGCAGGTTGCCGGCGAACGACGCCCGGGCGGCCGCCGCGCTGGCGTTGACCCAGTAGCTGTTGATCTTCCACCCGCTCACGTTGGGCGGGTAGAACATCGCCTGGCCCATGTCCTCGGCGTACCACTCGGGATGGGCGACCGAGGCCGCGATCCCGGTGTGGTACAGCAGGCCGGTGATGTACTCGACCGGAGTCTTGACGAGACCCTGGCGCGCCGTCGTCGACAGGAACTCGGCGCGGTTGAGCATCGCTCTCACCCACGGCGTGATCGCGAAGTCGTTGGCCACCAGCACGTCACCGAGGGCGTTGACGATCGTCGCCGACGGGGCCTGGTAGGCGAACGCCTCCCACAACTTCTTGCTGAGGAAGCGAGCCGCCACGACCCTCGCCGGCGTGCCCGCGTTCGGGCCGACGGCGATCACCGCCGTCGGCCCGAGTACGACGTTGATGACGTCAGGTCCGTTCGAGACCGGCTGGCCGAGGAACGTGCGGAAGGTGGAGTCGTGCTGGCTGGCACGGAACACGTACTGCCCGGTGGCGCCGTCGATGCCGTGGCCGGTCCACGCCGACGTCGATGCCTCCACGTCGGCCTCGGTGTAGTTCCCGACGCCGAGCAGGAACAGCTCGAGCAGTTCCCGTCCGAAGTTCTGGTTCGGTGAGTTCTTGCGGTTCTGGTCGTTGTCGAGGTACCGCAGCATCGCCGGCTGGATGGCCATCGCCTGGGCCAGCGCGCGGACGTTGCCGAGGGCGCTGTCGCGGAACAGCTTGTTCTGCTGCATCATCGCACCGGTGTCGAACACCTTGCCCCACTCGCTGCAGAAGTGCCCGTGCCAGAAGAACGCCATCTTCTCCTGGATCGGCCGGGTCGACGTCCGCGCCATGCGCTCGAACCACCACTGCACGGCCTGCGTGTACTGGTTGTAGCTGCTGCCGTCGTCGTGGTACTCAAGTCCGGCGGGAATCGGGATGCCGCCGGCCGGCACGTTCAGGACGTCGTCGACGGCGGCGGCATACGTGCCGGGTGTCAGGGCGGCGACGCGTTCGGTGCGTGCGACATACTCGGTCCGGCGCAGCAGGTGCACGATCTCGTCGGTTGCAGCCACGGAACGGGACTCCCTTGTTCAGCAATACCGCTGGGCCTCATCGGCGGATCAACAGTCGTACTTGAGCACCCGCTCGTAACGATTTCGTAAAGTAGCGGATGGGCTCCCGCCGGACGCGGAAGTACCGCCCCGCAGGGCGGTACTTGCAGGAGTTCTGGTCGGCGGTGGCGGCCGGTTCAGCGACGCCGAGCGTCGCCGGTGATCACTTGTTGCCGCGTGTGCCGTAGCGCCGGTTGAAGCGCTCGACGCGCCCACCGGTGTCGACCAGCTTCTGCTTGCCGGTGAAGAACGGGTGGCACTCGTTGCACAGTTCGATGTGCTGCTCGCCGTCGCGGGTCGACCGCGTGACGAACGTGTTCCCGCACGAGCAGACGATCTTGACGTCGGCGTACGAAGGATGGATGTCGGTCTTCATGTCCGTGGCTCCGCTCGAAATCTGGTGAGGACGGGAGTTCAGGATACCTGCCTGCGGCGTGGTTGCTCGGGGCGCGCCACCGCCGCGCGGAAGTCGCCGTCGAGGTGCCGCAAGTGCTGGGCTGGGACGCCTCCGACGAGCGTGTTCGCCGGGACGTCGCGAGTCACGACCGCGCCGGCGGCGACGACGGCTCCGTTGCCGATCGAGACGCCGGGCAACACGACCGTCCGGGCACCGATCCAGGCCCCCTCACCGATCGCGACCGGAGCGACCACGATCGCCGAGGCCCGACGGCCGGGCGGGCCGATCTCGTGGGTGCTGGTGAGGATCAGCACGTCCTGCCCCATTGCCACCCCGTCGGCGATGTCGACCGGCGCCGAGGCGTCGATGACGCACCCGCGGTTGAGAAAGCACCACCGACCGATACGCACGGTGCTCGACGGGTGCTCCGATCCGGTCACGGTCATCCGCCCGATGACAACCGTGCCGTGTCCGATGTCGAGGCCGCCGAAGCGCAGAATCGCCGTCCTGGCCCGGTTGCCGACGAACGGCGGGAGCAGGCGGCTGATCAAGACCGCGATGTGCAGACGGGGTCGGGCCTGGCCGAACTCCTCGCGCAGAACTGTCGACACCCGGCCCATGAGGCGGGACAGTACCCATCGCGGGTAATCCCACACTTTGCGTGGAATGAAGAGGTCGTGAAGTTCCCGAGCGCCACGCGTGACCGGCACGTCGGTGCCGCCCGGACGATCGCCCGATGGGGCTACATCGCCACCGTCACATTGACGGTGTCTTGCCGATCTCGTTCAGGAACTCGTCGTTGGTGCGGAACGTCTTGAGGCGATCCATGAGCAACTCGAGCCCGGGGGCGGCGTTGCCGTCGGCCGCCAGGCCGGACAGGACGCGCCGCAGCTTCCACACCATCTGCAGCTGCTTGCGGTCGAACAGCAGCTCCTCGTGGCGGGTGCTCGAGGCGTCGACGTCGATGGCCGGGTAGATCCGGCGCTCGGCGAGGCGACGGTCGAGGCGCAGTTCCATGTTGCCGGTGCCCTTGAACTCCTCGAAGATCGCCTCGTCCATGCGGCTGTTGGTCTCGACGAGCGCGGTGGCGAGGATCGTCAGCGACCCACCCTCTTCGACGTTGCGGGCGGCACCGAAGAACTTCTTCGGCGGGTACAGCGCGCCGGCGTCGATGCCGCCCGACAGGATGCGCCCGCTCGCCGGGGCGGCGAGGTTGTAGGCCCGGCTGAGGCGGGTGATGCCGTCGAGGATGACGACGACGTCCTCGCCCATCTCGACCATCCGCTTGGCCTTCTCGATGGCCATCTCGGCGACCTGGGTGTGCTCTTCGCTCGGCCGGTCGAACGTCGAGGAGATGACCTCACCCTTCACGAGCCGGCGGATGTCGGTGACCTCCTCGGGCCGCTCGTCGATGAGCAGCACGATCAGCCGCACGTCGGGGTTGTTCTTCTCGATCGAGCTGGCGATGGCCTTCATCACCGTCGTCTTGCCGGCCTTCGGCGGCGACACGATGATGCCGCGCTGACCCTTGCCGATCGGCGAGATGAGATCGATGATCCGGGCCATCATGTTGCTCGGCTCGGACGGGTCCTCGAGCGTGAGCCGCTCGTCGGGGAACAGCGCCGTGAGGTCCTCGAAGCGCGGCCGGCTCCTCGACGCCTCCGGGTCGAGACCGTTGACGCTGTGGATCTCGAGCAACGCCGGGTTCTTCTCGTTGCGACCCGCCGGCCGACCGAGCCCGGTGATCTGATCACCCTTGCGCAAGCCGTACTGGCGGGCGAGCTTGACCGGGATGTAGGCGTCGTCGCGGCTCGGCAGATAGCCGTTGACACGGAGGAAGCCGTAGCCCTCGTCGCGCATGTCGAGATAGCCGGCGACCGGGACCGGTTCGTTGCTGATCGGTTCCTCGACTTCGAGCAGCTCGCGGTCGTCGCCCTGCGGGCCTTCCTGACCGCCCTTGCCCTTGCGCCGGCGGCGGCGGCGGCGGTTGCGGCTGTCGCCGTCCTCGTCGCCCGCGCCGACTCCGGGACCGCCCGGACGTTGCTGGGTCTGCTGGGCTCCGCCCTGCCCGCCACCGTGCTGGCCCGGCTGCCCGTGCTGGCTCCCGCCCGGGCGCTGACCCTGCTGGCCGCCGGGCTGACGGGCCTCGGTTCGCCCGTTGCTGCCCCGCTCAGGCTGGGTGGCCACCGACGGGCTCGAACCGGTTGCCGAGTCGTCACCGTTGATCGACTCCGGCGCCGTGCGGGACGCCGGGGTTTCCGGCGCGACGTCGTCGTCGACGTCGCCGACCTCGAGCTCCCAGTCGGCGGGCGGATCCTCGTCGAGCGTCGCGTACGTCGCGCTGCTCCCCGCCGAACCCCGCCCATTGAGCGGGTTGGCCGACGCCTTTTGATCCGGGTCAGCACGACCGGCCGACGAAGCGGCGGCCAGCGACGATCCCGACGATCCCGACGCGGCGGATGTCGCGGAGGCCGCCGCCGAGGGACTCTCGCCGGACGACTCAGAGCCGGTCGTCGTGAGGATCTGGTCGATGATCTCGGCCTTCTTGTTGCGGGCGCTGGCCTTGAGGCCGAGGGCCTTGGCGATCGCCAACAGCTGGTCCTTGTCTTTCGACTCGAGAACCGACTGTTCGAGTGCCTGTGCGGTCACGTTTCCTACTTTCCCGTCCTCGTCTGCTGACCGAGAGAGGTGGGGCGAGCCGCCATGGGAGCGCTGCGATCGGTGAGAGCGTTGCGCTGCCCCTGAACGACTGTCCGAACGCACTCGTCCTCGTCAGATCGATGCGAGCATCCCTGCGAGCAGAATCCCCGTGAGTGGTGCGACCTGGGGGGTCCAGGTGTTCACAGCCTATCGACACGCACGTCGACGCCGCAACCAATGCCAGCGGACGTCTCTCGATCCCGACGGGACGGGCGTCGTGCGGGCCGCTCGGGACTACGCCCGGCTGCCGGCGAAGCAGGCGGCGACGAAGGCGTCGAACAGACCTTGCTGCTCGGCGAGCTCGTGGGCGTCGTCCTCGGGGTGCCACTGGACGCTCACGACCCAACCGTCGACCGATTCCATCGCCTCGATCGTGCCGTCGTCGGCGCGTCCGGTGACGACCATGCCGTCGGCGACGCGATCGACGGCCTGGTGGTGCACGGAGTGCCCGATCGGCCGGTCGGTGCCCATCGCCAGCGCCGCCCGGCAACCCGGTACCAGCTCGACCGAGTGCCGCTGGAAGCGATGGTCCGTGGTGCGCTCGTCGCCGAGGTGCTGGATCAGCGTCCCGCCGAGCGCCACGTTCAGTACCTGGTGGCCGCGGCAGATGGCGAGGATCGGCAGCCCCAACTCGATCGCCGCCTTCGCCAGCGCCAGATCGAAGGCGTCGTGACGCTCGTCGACGCCGTACACCGCGGGGTGGATCTCGACCGCGCCATAGCGGTGTGGATCGACATCGGGACCACCGGGGAGGCACAACCCGTCGAACCGCGACAGCGTCTCGGCGAGGTCGGCGATCGTGCCGGCGATCGGCGCCAGCGCGACCGGTTGACCGCCTGCCCGGACGATCGCGTCCTGGTAGGTGATCCCGATCGCGGTGACCGGCACGCGCCACGTCGCCGCTTCGCCGGCATACCGGGACGGCAGGGCGATCAGGGGGCGCACGGTGAAGACCATAATCACCGGAATGCCGATCCACTCCGTCGTCGATCCGAGCACCGAAGAGGTTCTCGTCACACTCGATCTGGCGCCGGCCGACGAGGTCGACCGGGTCGTGGCGGTCGCCGGGCGGGCCTTCCCCGGCTGGTCGGCGATCAGCACCCAGGATCGGTCGCGGCTGCTCCGGCGTTTCGCCGACACCGTCGCCGCCCACACCGACGAGCTCGCCGAGCTCGAGGCCGCCAACGTCGGCAAGCCGATCGGCGGTGCGCAGTGGGAGGCGGGCGCCGTCGCCGACGTCTTGCACTACTACGCGGGATCGGTCGACAAGTACACCGGCACCACGCTCCGGTGGGGTGACGGGCTGGCGATGACGTTGCACGAGCCCCTCGGCGTGGTCGGGCTGATCACCCCGTGGAACTTCCCGATGCTGATCGCGTCGTGGAAGCTCGGCCCGGCGCTCGCATGCGGCAACGCGGTCGTGCTCAAGCCGAGCGAGCTGACACCCCTGACGAGCATCCGTCTGGCCGAGCTGGCGCTCGAGGCCGGGATCCCCGAAGGCGTCTTCAACGTCGTGGTGGGCGACGGAGCGACTGCCGGACAACGCTTGGTCGACCACCCCGACGTCGCCAAGATCGGCTTCACCGGATCGACCGCGGTCGGCAAGCACATCATGCGGTGCGCGGCCGACACGCTGAAGCGGGTCACGCTCGAGCTCGGCGGCAAGAGCGCCAACATCGTGTTCGCCGACGCCGACCTCGAAGCGGCGGCGGCAGGCGTGCCGGGCTCGGTGTTCGACAACGCCGGGCAGGACTGCTGTGCCCGCAGCCGGATCCTCGTCGAACGCTCGGTGCACGACCGTTTCGTCGTGCTCGTCACCGACGTCGCGGCCGGCGTCCGCGTCGGTCGACCGCACGACCCCGACGTGTTCATGGGCCCGTTGATCTCGGCTGCCCACCGCTCGAAGGTGGCGTCGTTCGAGGGCGAGGGCCAAAATCGCGTTCCAGGGCGAGGTGCCCGACGGACCGGGGTTCTGGTACCCGCCGACGGTCGTCACCGGCGCGTCGGAGCAGAGCCGCGTCGCCACCGACGAGATCTTCGGTCCGGTCGTCGCGGTGCTGCCGTTCGACGACGAGGCCGACGCCGCCCGATTGGCGAACGCGACGCCGTACGGCTTGTCGGGCTCGATCTGGACCCGCGACGGTGCCCGCGCGCTGCGGATGGTCCGCACCGTGCAGAGCGGCACGCTCAGCGTGAACTCCAACTCGTCCGTGAGATACTCGACGCCGTTCGGCGGGTTCAAGCAGAGCGGGATCGGACGCGACCTGTCGATGCAGGCGCTCGACCACTACAGCGAGACCAAGACCGTGTACACGGCCGTCCAGTAGGTTCCACCAAAGGGGAGAGATGTCGCAGGCTGGCAACGGGAGACTGCCCGGACGACTGACCGGCAAGGTCGCGCTCATCACCGGCGCCGCCAACGGACTCGGGCGGGTCGCCGCCGAACTGTTCGCGCGCGAGGGCGCCAAGGTCGTCATCGCCGACATGGCCGACGGCACGGACGCGGTCGACACGATCGAAGCCGCCGGCGGCTCGGCGTCGTACGTCGCCCTCGACGTCTCCGACGACGACAGCGTTCGCAATGCGGTGGAACACACGATGTCGACGTTCGGCGCGCTGCACGTGCTCTACAACAACGCCGGCATCTCGCCCGGCGACGACGACGGACCCACGAACACCAGCGACTCCACGTGGTCGACGGTGCTCGACGTCAACGTGACCGGCCTCGCCAGATGCTGCCGTCACGGCATCCCGGCCATGCTCACGAGCGGCGGCGGCAGCATCATCAACGTCGCATCCTTCGTGGCCCACGTCGGCGCCGCGACACCACAGATCGCGTACACCGCGTCGAAGGGTGCGGTCGTCTCGATGACACGCGAGATCGCCGTCATCTACGCGCGGCAGGGCATTCGTGCCAACGCCCTCTGTCCGGGACCGGTGCTCACACCGCTGCTGGCCAAGTTCCTGTCCGATGACGCCAAGCGCCAACGCCGACTCGTGCACGTGCCGATGGGCCGCTTCGGTGAGCCGATCGAGATCGCCAACGGCGCGCTGTTCCTGGCCTCCGACGAGTCCTCGTTCATGACCGGCCAGTCACTGCTCATCGATGGCGGCATCACCGCCGCCTACACGACTCCGGAGTGACCATGTCCAAGAACCAACACGTCGGGCCACTCCAACTCGAGGCGGACATCAGGGACGGCGTGATCGACACCGTGATCGTCGCCTTCTCGGATCACCAGGGCCGACTCGTCGGCAAGCGCACCGACGGCGAGTTCTACCTCGACGTCGTCGTCGAAGAGGGCACCGAGAACTGTGACTACCTCATCGCCTGCGATATCGACAACGTGCCGATTCCCGGGTTCCGCTGGGCGAGCTACGACCAGGGGTACGGCGACATGCGCGGTGTCGTCGATCCGTCGACGATCCGCTACCTCCCGTGGCTCGACCGCACCGCGGTTGTGATCCTCGACCTCGTGGATGTCGACACCGGCGCGCCCGTCGATGTGTCGCCACGCCGCATGTTGCAGCACCAAGCCGAGCTGGCAGCAGCGCGCGGTTACGTCCCGATGATCGGCAGCGAGGTCGAGTTCTTCTTGTTCAAGGAGACCTTTGACGACGCCAACGCCGCCGGATACGGCGGGCTCACGCCGAACTCGCCGTACCTCGAGGACTACCACATCCTGCAGACGACCAAGGAGGAGGGTGTCCTCGGCGCGATCCGGCGCGGCCTGCGCGGCGCCGGGTTCCCGGTCGAGTTCTCGAAGGGCGAGGCAGGCAAGGGTCAACACGAGGTCAACCTCACCTACCAGCACGCGGTCGAGATGGCCGACGCCAATCTGATCCTCAAGAACGCCGTGAAGGAGATCGCCGCCATCGCCGGAAGATCGGCGACGTTCATGGCCAAGCCGCACTTCGACGACGCCGGCTCGAGCTACCACATCCACTCGAGCCTGTGGACCGCCGACATGTCGACGAGCCTGATGCCCGAGCCGCACGGCGAGCACAGCGTGGGCGACGAGCCCCACATGAGCGAGCTGTTCCGGTGGTACCTCGGCGGACTGATCGCAACCGCTCGCGAGTTCGCGTTGCTGTTCGCCCCGAACCCCAACAGCTACAAGCGGTTCCAGCCAGGGAGCTGGGCTCCCACGGGCATCGGATGGGCCGTCGACAACCGTACGCTCGGGTTTCGCGTCGTGGGTCACGGAAACGGGATGCGGGTCGAGAGTCGCATCCCGGGTGCTGACGCCAACGGGTACCACGCCTTCGCCGCCACCATCGCCGGCGGGTTGTACGGCATCGAGCAACAGATCGACCCGCCGCCCCCATACGCCGGCAACGGCTACACCGCCACCGATCTCGAGCGCATCCCATGGAACTACCCAGAGGCGATCGAGCTCTGGAGGACCAGCACGATCGCCAAGGCGTGCTTCGGCGACGACGTCCACCACCACGTGCTCCACCACGCCGAGTCGGAGTGGCTCGCCTTCAACCAGACCGTCACCGACTGGGAACGCCGCCGCTACTTCGAGCGCATCTGACCCTTGACCGCCTGAACCCAACCGTCCCTACGGCGCCGAAACTTCATGAGATGGGTGGTGGAGCGGGGGTCAGGCGCGGATGCGGTGGCCCTCGGGGTCGAGGAGTGGTTCGGCGGTGACGGTGGCGGCCACGGTCTCGCCGAACACCTCGACCGACAGCTCGGTGCCGACGACGGCGTGGTCGGCGGGCAGCCAGGCGTACGCGATCGACTGCGCCAGCCAGTACCCAAGGCCGCCGCTCGAGATGCGCCCGACGACGGTTCCGCCGCGGTCACGGACCGGCTCGTTGCCAAGCGCCACCGACCGCGGGTCGTCGAGCACGAGGCACACCAGCCGCGACGGTCCACCCGACGGCGCCGGCAGCGCGCCTTCGCCGAGAAAGTCGCTCCCGAGGCGGACGGCGAACCCGAGTCTGGACGAGTACGGGTCGGTCTCGCTGGTGATGTCCGATCCCCAGACGCGATAGCCCTTCTCGAGCCGCAGCGAGTCGATGGCGCGATAGCCACCCGGCACCAGACCGCGCGGTCGGCCGGCGTCGAGCAACGTGTCCCACAACCGCAAGCCGTACTCCATCGTCGGATACAGCTCCCAGCCGAGCTCGCCGACGTACGTGACGCGCAATGCCCAGCACGGGACGTCGCCGACGGTGACCTGGCGGGCCTGCATGTAGCGGAACGTCAGCTCGTCGGCGCAGACCGTTGACAGGATGTCGCGCGCGGCCGGGCCCCACAAGGCGAGGCACGCCATCGATGCCGTGACGTCACGCACGACCACCGATCCGTCGGTCGGCGCGTGTTGCTCGATCCACGAGCGGTCGTGGCGACCGAAGGCGGTTCCGGTGACGATCAGGAACTGCTCGACCGAGAGCCGGGTGACGGTGACGTCGCACTCGATGCCACCGCGGCTGTTGAGCATCGACGTGTACGTGATCGCTCCGACGGGGCGGTCGACGTGGTTGGCGCAGATGCGCTCGAGGAAGGCGGCCGCGCCAGGCCCGCTCACCTCGATCTTGGCGAAGCTCGACTCGTCGAACAGCCCAGCCGCCGAACGGGTCGCGAGGTGCTCGGTGACGATGGCCGTCGACCAGTGCTGGCCGGCCCAGCCACGCGGCCGGAGGTGCTCGTGGGCGGGATCTTCGTTGCAGCGGTACCAGTTGACCCGCTCCCAACCACTCTTCTCGCCGAACTCGGCACCGAGCTCGTGGTGGCGCGGGTAGGCGGGTGGCGTCTTCAGCGGACGGCCGGCGAGGCGTTCGTGGTTGGGATACACGATGTCGTAGTAGGTGCTGTAGATCTCGTCGGTACGGGCGAGGCAGTAGCCGCGGCTGCGGTACTGCGGTCCGAACCGGCGGACATCCATCTTCCACAGGTCCATCGGTGGCTCGCGGCCGGCGATCCACTCGGCCGTCACCTTGCCGACGCCGCCGGCGCCGGCGATGCCGTGGGCACAGAACCCGGCGGCGACGAAGAACCCGGCGACCTCGCTCTCACCCAGGATGAACTCGCCGTCGGGCGTGAACGCCTCCGGACCGTTGATCAGCTGGACCACGTCAGCGTCGACGAGCGCCGGCACGACGTGCTGGCCGGCCTCGGCAATCGGCGCGAAGCGGTCCCAGTCGGGGTCGAGGAGCATGTTGTTGAACGTCGGCGGGATGTCACCGGTGAGGCACCACGGGTCCGGGTTGCGCTCGTAGCCACCGACGATCATCCCGCCGACCTCCTCACGGAAGTACACGAGGCGGTCGGGGTCGCGCATCGTCGGCAGATCGCGTGGCACGGTCTGGCGCGGCCGGGTGATCGCGTACTGGTGGGCCATCGGCACGATGGGAACGTCGACGCCGGCCAGGCGCCCGATCTCGTTGCTGTAGATCCCCCCGGCGTTCACCACGACCTCGCACTCGACACGTCCCGAGTCGGTGTCGACGTGTTCGATGCGACGGCGACCGTGCGACTCCACGACACCGATGCCGGTGACTCGCGTGCCCGTCACGATCTCGACGCCTCCTGCTCGGGCGCCGGCCGCGAGCGCATTCGTCAGATCGGACGGGTTGAGCTGGCCGTCGGTCGGGAGGTGCACCGCACCGAGCACGCCGGCCGGATCGAACAGGCCGTAGAACAGCTCGACCGCCCGCTCGGTGGAGATCAGCTCGAGCGGGAGCCCGAACGTGTCCGCCCAGCCGGCCTGCCGGGTGAGCTCCTCGAGGCGCGCCGGCGACGACGCCAGCCGCAACGACCCGACCTCCCGCCAACCGGGGTCGTGACCGGTCTCGTCACCCAACCGCCGGTAGAGGTCGGAGCCGTACATCATCATCCGCGTGAGCGTGACCGAGCTGCGCAACTGGCCGACGAGTCCCGCCGAGTGGAACGTCGAGCCCGACGTGAGTTGGTCGCGGTCGAGCAACACGACATCGTCCCAGCCGAGTTTGGCGAGGTGGTAGGCGATGCTCGTGCCGGCGACGCCGCCACCGACGATCACGACTCGGGCTCGGTCACGCATCCGACGAAACGTAGACGCGGCAGGATGCGGTCAGCGGTGGCGTGCCTGGTCGAGCCACATCGGGAGCCGCTCGTCGGCGCAGAGCGTCCGACAGTGCCCGAGCCGGGTCGCCGTGTATCCCGCGAAGTCGACGTGGGTGAGCGTGCTGATGGCCTGCTGCACGACGGCCCACATGCCCTCGCGCATCTCGCTCATGATCTTCATCAGCGCCAGCTCGGCCACGCGCCGCTCCGAGACATCGCCGTCGTAGGCAGCCAGCAGGCGATGGTCGGCCGCGGCGTCGAAGTCGCAGTTGACCGACAGGTTGGCGAGATCGAACACGGCGTGGTTCATCCCGGCGTACTCGTAGTCGATGATCCAGATCCGGTCAGGCGCCAGCAACACGTTCGCCGGCAGCAGGTCGTTGTGACACATCGTCGACTCCAGCGCACGCGGGTCGAAGGCGGCCTCGATCGCCTGGGCGGCGTCGTGCAACTCGTCGTACACGGCCGGCGGTTGCACGCCGTTGGCGGCCGCGTCGTGGGCGTGCCATTCGACGACACGAAAGATCGGGAAGCTGGCGGCGATCGGCCCTGACGTGTGCAACCGCTTGATGAACGCCGTCACGCGTTCGAGGACACCGGGTGCGAGCAACGCTTCGGTCGTCGCGGGCGTACCGCCGACGAACTCCGTCACGAGTGTGCCGACACCCGGGAGCTCGGCCTTGATGCCGGGCGCGATTCCGAGATCGGCTGCCAGCGCGGAGGCCGCGGCTTCGCCGGCCCGATCGATGCCGAGCAACTCGGTTCGTTCGCCGGGCAGCCGGACAACGTACACGGCGCCGTCGATCTCGACGCGGTAGTTGCGGTTGGTGATGCCACCATCGAGGGCGGCGATCACGGGATCGGCGTCGTGCCAGCCCGGCACCCGGCGGATGATGTCGGCGACCGCGGTCAGCTCCGTCGCCGCACCCTCGGTCATCGCCTGGCGACCGACTCGACGAACCGCTCGACGTCCTCCAGGGCAGCCGGCATGGTGACCGTGCGCTCTGGGCGATCGAGCAGGTCGGCGAGATGCACGGGCAGGGGTGGGCGCACGCCCGTCGCCCGCTCGACAGCGTCGGGGAACTTGGCCGGATGGGCCGTCGCCAGGGTGACGATCGGATGCTCACTCCCGAGCGATCGAGCCGCCGCCGTGGCGGTGGCGGTGTGCGGGTCGATCAACAGCCCGGTCTCGCGGTGGACTCGTGCGATCTCGGCGATG
Source organism: Ilumatobacteraceae bacterium (assembly GCA_963776935.1). Classification (GTDB taxonomy): domain Bacteria; phylum Actinomycetota; class Acidimicrobiia; order Acidimicrobiales; family Ilumatobacteraceae; genus JALOLG01. Next base: position 496,479 of record CAVZOP010000015.1, read on the forward strand.
GTCGCATCGTCGTCCGCGCTCGGCACCCCGGAACGAACCCTCGATCCACTCCGCTCGCTGATCGGCCTCGAGGTCGAGCTGGTCCCTGACCCGGAACCGCTGCAGCTGGTCGCTCGTCTGCCCACCGTCGCGCCCGTTGATCTCGAACAACAGCCGCTCGAAGTTCGACGACACCTGGATGTCCATGCTCGGGCTCAACGTCGGCACCACCTCGCGCACCGACATGGGGGCGCCGTTCACGAAACGGGTGATGATGTCGTTGGTGTTGGAGGCGACGATGAAGTCGGCGATCGGGGCGCCCATCCGGCGGGCGATCCAGCCGGACAACACGTTGCCGAAGTTGCCGGTCGGGACGCAGAACGTGACCGGCCCCGACAACGCCCGCGACGCCGTGACGTAGTACACGACCTGCGCCATCACCCGTGCCCAGTTGATCGAGTTCACCGCCGACAAGCGCATCCGATCCCGGAACGGCGCATCGTTGAACATCGCCTTCACGAGGTCCTGGCAGTCGTCGAACGTGCCGTCGATCGCGACCGTGTGCACGTTGTCGTCGGCGACGGTGGTCATCTGGCGGCGTTGGACCTCGCTCGTGCGGCCCGCCGGGTAGAGGATCACGATGTCGACGTGCTTGCATCCGCGCACGGCGTCGATCGCGGCCGATCCGGTGTCGCCGCTCGTGGCGCCGATGATCATCACGCGCTCGTCTCGTTCGGCCAGCACGTGCTCGAAGAGCCGCCCGACGAGCTGCAACGCGACGTCCTTGAACGCCAGGGTCGGCCCGTGGAAGAGCTCCTGCAACCAGTGGGCATCGTCGATCTGGACGAGCGGTGTGACGGCCGGATGGCGGAACGTCGCGTAGGCGTCGTGGCAGATCCGATCGAACACCACCTGGTCGATCTCGCCCTCGACGAACGGCCACATCACAGCCGCAGCGACGTCGGCGTAGTTCCTGACACCGGTCAGATCAGGTAGCGCCGGCCACGCGGCGGGCATGTGCAGCCCGCCGTCGACGGCGAGCCCCGTGAGCAACACGTCAGCGAAGCCCAGCTCGGGCGCCGCACCGCGCGTCGACACATATCGCATGTCAACCGCCGATCACGCGCAGCAGCCCGCCGATGCGGCGCACCACGTCGAGATCGCGCAACTCCCGCACGGTCGACTGCACGTCGGCCTCGCGCGCTTCGTGGGTGATGAACACGAGCCGGGCGTCGTCGCCGATCCCTTCCTGCTCGAGGGCGCGGATGCTGACGCCGTGGCGGGCGAATACGCCGGTCACCGCGTGGAGGACGCCGGGCTGATCCGTCACCTCGAGTCCAAGCAGGTACTCGGCGCTGGTCTCGTCGATCGGGCGGATCACGGCCTTGGCGAACGAGCCGAGCGAACCGTGGGTGCCCTTCGTCAGGTTCACGGCGGCGTCGATCACGTCGCCGAGCACGGCGCTCGCGGTTGGGAGCCCACCGGCGCCGCGTCCGTAGAACATCAGCGAGCCGACCGCATCACCCTCGATGAACACCGCGTTGTAGCTCTCGCGGACGCTGGCGAGCGGGTGGTGCAGTGGCACGAGCGCCGGGTGCACGCGGACCGCGATCTCGCCCGTCGACGAGTCCTGGTCGGCGATGCCGAGCAGCTTGACGACATATCCGAACTGACGGGCGACCGCGATGTCGGCCGCGGTGACGCCGCTGATGCCCTCGTGGTACACGTCGCCGGCGACGACTGTTGCACCGAACGCGATCGTGGCGATGATCGCCGCCTTGGCACCGGCGTCGAACCCCTCGACGTCGGCGGTGGGATCACGCTCCGCATACCCCAGCCGTTGCGCCTCGCCGAGGGCGGCGCCGTAGTCCGCGCCCTCCTCGGTCATCTTGGTGAGGATGTAGTTGGTCGTGCCGTTGACGATGCCCATCACGCGTTGGATCGGCTCGCCCCGCAAGCTCTCCCGCAACACCCGGACGAGCGGGATACCACCGGCGACGGCAGCCTCGAACAGGAGGTCGACGTTGCTGTCGTCGGCCGTGGCGAACAGCTCGGTGCCGACGTTGGCGAGCAACTCCTTGTTGGCGGTCACGACCGGCTTGCCGGCCCGCAGGGCGGACACGATCAGGCCGCGCGCCGGTTCGATCCCCCCGATCACCTCGACCACGAGGTCGACGTCGGGATCGACGACGACGCCGTGCGTGTCGCGGGTGAGGACGCCGTCGGCGAGCTCGACATCGCGCTCGTCGCGACATGTTGCGGACCGCGACCCGGGTGATATCGAGCCGGACGCCGGTCCGCGCTTCGATCGAATCCGCTTGCCTGGCCACGAGCTGCACGAGTGCCGCCCCGACGTTGCCGCAGCCGAGCAGGCCGATCCGGATCGTCTTCGTCTCGGTTGCCACGGGCTCGAAGGCTACGGGATCCACCCTCGATCGACCCTCACGGTTCGCGGCTCGCCGGGTGGCGCGTGCTGAGCTGTCGCCATGGACCCGTCGACTCTCACCACGCTTCGCATCGAACACGAGGCGGGCGCGCCGACCGCATCACTCGTGCTCGATCGCCCGGAACGCCTGAACGCGCTGTCGCGAGTGCTCCTCGCCGAGATCGCGTCGGCGTGCCGGTGGATCGACGAGCAACGTGAGATCCGAGTCGTGATCGTCCGCGGCGAGGGACGGTCGTTCTCGGCGGGATTCGACCTCGACGACTTCGTCGGGCAGGCGATGGAGATGTCGCCGCGAGCGACCGCCGATCTCGGGCGCGTCGCCGCCGAGTCGCTGACCGACGTGCGACCGCTGACGATCGGCGCCATCCACGGCCATTGCGTCGGCGGCGGAGTCGTACTCGCGGCCGCCTGCGACCTGCGCATCGCCGCCGACGACGCGCTGGTTCTCGATCCCCGAGGTCGACCTCGGGATCCCGCTGGCGTGGGGTGGCATCCCGCGCCTCGTGCGCGAGCTCGGTCCGGCGATCACCAAGGAGCTCGTCCTCACGTGCCGGCCGTTCACCGCCGGCGAGGCAGCCGCGCTGCGGTTCGTCAACCGCGTCGTGCCGGCAGCCGACCTGATCGCCGCCGCCCAGACCCTCGCCGACGAGCTCGCCGCCAAGCCCGAGTTCGCGCTGCGGACCACCAAGCAACAGGTCAACGCGGTGACCGAGGAGATCGCCGGCACCGCGCCGCAACGCCAACGACGCCGACACCCTCGCCGCCGCCCTGGCCGACCCCGAGTCCCGCGAGACCAGCCGCCGCTACCTCGCCGCCCGCAAGCGCTGAACCCCCGTTTGCGTCACCGACATCGGCGAAGGTCGCCGGTCGCGGTGACACAAACAGAGGGTTTCAGCCGAGGTCGGTGGCGAGGAGGTCGGCGTAGGTTTCGCGGCGGACGACGAGGCGGGCGGTGCCGTCGGCGACGAACACCACCGGCGGGCGGGTGATCCGGTTGTAGTTGGAGCCCATCGACTGGCCGTAGGCGCCGGTGACGGGCGTCGCCAGCAGGTCGCCGACGGACACGTCGTCGGGCAACCGCGCCTCGAACAGCAACACGTCGCCGTTCTCGCAGTGCTTGCCGACGACCCGCGCCCTTGCGTTCCGTTCGGCATCCACCGCCCGTGGCAAGAACGCCTCGTAGCCCGACCCGTAGAGCACGGGACGCGGGTTGTCGCTCATCCCACCGTCGACCGCGACGTAGGTACGGACCCCCGGGATGTCCTTGATCGTGCCGACCGTGTACACAGTGATCGCCGCCGCGGCGACGATCGCCCGACCCGGCTCGACACTCACGTGCGAGCGCACACCGAGCGCCTCGCAGGCGTCGAGCAGCACACTCGCCCACTGGGTGATCGTCGGCGCTTCCTCGGTGCCGACGTAGGCGACGCCGAGGCCACCGCCGAGCACGAGCTCGGGAAGCCCGAGGGGCACCGCGAAGCCGGCCATCACCTCGGCGGCCATGGCGAAGCTCGACGCCGCGAACACGTTCGAGCCGATGTGGCAGTGGAGCCCGACGAGGTTGACGCTCTCCGACGTGGTCGCCCGCTTGACGGCCCGCTCGGCGTCGCCGTTGCCCAGGTTGAACCCGAACTTCGAGTCATCCTGACCGGTGGCGATGAACTCGTGGGTGTGGGCGTGGACGCCGGGGGTGATGCGGAGCAGGACGTCGGGGACGGGCCCGGCTCGCTCGGCGCGCAGCAGGTCGAGGCGGTCGAGCTCGTCGAACGAGTCGACGACGATGTGACGGACACCGGCCACGATCGCCTCGCGGAGCTCGGTGACGCTCTTGTTGTTGCCGTGCAGCACGCACGACGACGCGGGCACTCCGGCCGCCAGCGCGACGTGGAGCTCCCCGCCGGACGCGACGTCGAGCAGCATCCCCTCGTCGTACGCGAGGCGTGCCATCGCCCGGCACAGGAACGCCTTGGTGGCGTAGACGGCACGCTCGTGACCGAAGGCGGCGACGGCCTCGCGGCAACGGGCCCGCAGATGCGCCTCGTCGTAGACGAACAGGGGCGTGCCGAACTCGGCCGCCAGTGCCTCGATCGAGCACCCACCGACGGTCAGCCACCCATCGGCACCGACGTCGGCGGTGTCGGGGAGCAGTCGGCGGGCGAGTGCGCTCACCTGCCCAACGTACCGGGCGTCACATCTGCTCGGGCGCTTCGATGCCGAGCAGCCCGAGACCGTGAGCCAGGGTGCGGGCGACCAGGTCGCACAGCGCCAGCCGGCTCGTACGCAGCGGCTCGTCGACGCGGAACACGGGGCAATGCTCGTAGAACGCGGTGAAGTCCTGGCTGAGATCGAACAGGTAGCTGCAGAGCTTGTGCGGCGAGAAGCTCGCGAGCGTGTCGTCGAGCGCGCTCGGCAGCGCCAGCACCCGCTGGGCCAGGGCGCGCTCCTGGGGGGTGCCGAGCACGATCGTCGCCGATCGCACGGCAGCACGTTCGACCTCGGCGCGGCGGAAGATCGAGCAGATCCGGGCGTGCGCATATTGCAGGTATGGCGCGGTGTTGCCCTCGAAGGCGAGCATCCGATCCCAGTCGAAGACGTAGTCCTTGACGCGGTCGTTCGACAGGTCGGCGTACTTCAGCGCACCCATGCCGATCGACTGCGCCACCGCGGCGCGCTCGTCGGCGGTGAGATCGGGGTTCTTCTCGGCGACCGCCGCGGTCGCCCGCTCGACCGCTTCGTCGAGCAGCTCGATGAGCTTCACGGAATCACCGCTCCGGCTGCGCAGACGCTTGTGGTCGGTGCCGAGGACGACGCCGAACTGCACATGGACGGCGTCGGTCGCCTCGTCCAGCAATCCCGCCATGCGCGCCACCGCGAACACCATCTGGAAGTGCTGGCTCTGACCGGCGTCGACGAGGTACAGCAACAGGTCGGCGCCGAGCCGCTCGACGCGGTCGAGCACGCAGGCGAGGTCCGACGTCGCGTAGTTGAACCCGCCGGCGCTCGATCGGATGATGAGCGGCAGTGGCTCGCCCTCGCGGTTCGTGAAGCCCGGCGGGAACACGACGTCGGCGCCTTCGGATTCGACGAGCAGCCCGGCCTGCTCGAGGCGCTCGACGACGACCGGCATGAGCGACTGGTAGCGGCTCTCGCCGGCGAGGTCGTCGTCGGTGAGGAGCACACCGAGCCGCCGGTACACGGTGTTGAAGTAGCGCGTCGACAGGGCGACGAGCTGGGCCCACTGTTCGAGCGTGTCGGGATCTCGGCCCTGGAGCAGCACCACCCGTTGCCGGGCCCGCGCCTGGAACTCCTCGGACGAATCGAACTTGGCGGTGGCGGCCTTGTAGAAGCCGTCGAGATCACCGATCGACACCGCTTCGGCGGCCGCTTCCTCACCGATGTCGAGCATGTGCTCGATCAGCATCCCGAACGGCCGGCCCCAGTCGCCGATGTGGTTCTCGCGGATGAGGTGATGCCCGGCGAACCCGAGCATCCGGACCAGCGCGTCACCGATGATCGTCGACCGCAGGTTGCCGACGTGCATCTCCTTGGCGACGTTGGGCGCCGAGTAGTCGACGACGATCGTGCGCGGATGAGTGGTGACCGGCACGCCGAGTCGATCGTCGGGTGCGATGGCTGCGAGCTCGCGGGCGAGGAAGTCGTCGTCGAACACGACGTTGATGAACCCCGGGCCGGCCACTTCGACCGAGCTGCAGACACCGTCGAGCACGCCGGTGTCGATGACCGCCTGGGCGACGTCGCGCGGGTTGCGGCCCAGCTCCTTGGCGAGCGCGAGGGCGCCGTTCACCTGCGCATCGGCGCGATCGGATGGTCGGACGACGGGATCGACGCCGTCGCGCCCCGCCACGTCCGCGAACGCCGGGGCGAGCAACGTCGCGACGGTGGTGAGCGGGTCGGCCATGGCCGACCATTCTGGCCCGGCCATCGCCGATCCCGTTGATCGATACATTTCGGGCGCATGGACCGACAACTCGCATGGGAAGACGTCGCCCCCCATCTCACGGGTCTCGCCAACGCGGCCACCGCGTCGAGCGATGGCACGCCGCACGTGTCGGTGGTCGCCGCCGTGGTCGACGGCGACTCGATCTGGATCACGACGAGGAGATCGTCGGGCAAGGCGGTCAACCTCGCCGAGAACCCGCGCATCGCGCTCGTGTTCCGGCCCGGGTCGGAGGCCTATGTCAGCGGCACGGTCGAGATCGTCGACGACGCCGACGAGAAGCGCCGCCGGTGGTCGGGGTTCTTCCCGTACGACGCGACGGCGTTCTTCGGCGCGCCCGACAACGACGGCGTCGTGCTGCTCAAGGTTCGCCCGACCGCGGCGACGGTGATGACGCAGGACGAGTCCGGGCTCCATCGCCGGCGCTGGCGCGCCTGACCGTGCCGCCCGCGCCGGAGCGTTCCGGCGCGGGCAGGCATGTGATCACGTCCTGACCGTGCGGCCCTCGACAAATGCGCTGACCGGTGAGTGAGCGGCGATGTACTCGATGACGACATTCATCAAGTCGTCGCCGGGTTGCAGCACATCAGTGCCGCCGCTCAACGCCGTGTACCCGTCGCCACCGGTGAACATGAAGTCGTTGGTGACGATGCGGATCGAATCGGTCGCCAGAATCGGTGTCCCGTCCGATCGCCGGATGCTGTTGATCACCGGCGTGGTCCCCGAGCAGCTGTAGTCGATCAGCAATCCGGACACCTGCGGGAACCGTCCGGTAGCGATCGCCGGGTTGCAGACCGGGCTCACCCCGTTCAGCAGTGCGGCCGTGAGCGCGTCGCCGGTGATCGTCTCGATGACCGTTCGGTTGCCGAACGGCAACACGGCGAAGACCTCACCCCATGTGACCTCGCCGACCGCCTCGCCGGCGGACGGCGGGCTCATCCGCAGGTCCTGTCGCAGGCCACCGGAGTTGGTGAGCGCGGCGTCGATGCCCGGGTACTTCTCGAGCATCGCGTCAGCAACGAGGTTGCCCATCGCCGATTCGCTGAGCCGCGCCGGATCGCGCAGGATGTCGATCGCCTGCGTACCGATCACCTGGTTGCGCAACACCGCGGTGTCGGCGTTCGCCTGGTCGACGACTCGCCTGGACGTCGGCTCGCGGTGCGACACCGAGGTTCTTCGCCACCCGCGTGGCGCCACCGACCCACGCGACGTCGCCGTCGCGCACCATCAGTTGGGCGACCGAGTAGCTCCCACCGGCGTTGACGCCCTCGATGACGGGGATGTGCCCGACCACGGTGTTGGTGATGCGATGCGTGTGTCCGGCGATCACCAGGTCGACGGACGTGTCCTGCAAGGCCTCGGTGATGGCCATGATCGGGCCCTGCCACGGCGACCCCGCGACACCGTCGATCGTGTTGGCGCCGAGGACCGCACCCTCGTGGATCACCACGACTTGCACGTCGATGCCCTCGGCGCTGCAGCCGCTCGGACTCGGCGTGGATCCGTGTTGCCTCGTCGTCGAACAGCAGACCCTCGGTTGCGCCGGCCTTCACGAGCTCTGGCGTGGTCCTGACCGTGGCCCCGATCACGCCGACCTCCACCCCGTTGACCGTCAGTACGGTCGACGGCGGAGACCACGACGGCGATTCACCGGTGGCCTCCTCGATGATGTTGGCCGAAAGGAACGGGAAGTCGGCGCGCTCGTTGTGGAGCAGGATGCGTTCGAGTCCGAAGTCGAACTCGTGGTTGCCGTAGCTCGTGGCGTCGAGACCCCAGAGGTTCTCGACGTCGATCGCGGGCAGGTCCTGCAGGAGCGCCGAGTTCGGCGGTGACGCCCCGACGTTGTCGCCGGCCGCCAACAGCAGCGTCGCGTCAGGAAGCTGTGCGTCCTCCTCGTCGAACAACGTCGCCAGTTGCCCGGCGCCGCCGACGGAAACCGCTGCGATCTCACCCGCGAGGGTGTTGCGCCCGGCGATCGTGGCGCTGGCCGGGTCGAGTTGGCCGTGGAAGTCGTTCAACCCGATGATCGGTACTGGCGTGTATCCGTCGCCCCGCTCGAGCAGTTCGAGCAGCACCTCGCCCTGGCTGTGTTGTGGGACTGGGATGTCGAGCAGGAACGCCGCCGTCGGAGCGAGGTCGATGCTGCGCACGTTGTCGACGACACCGTGCTCGATCGCCTTGCCTCCGGCGAGGAACGTGGCGCGCATGTTGGTGTTGCTGTCCAGGTCCTGGATGTCAGGCACGTAACCGTGCTGACCGAAGAACGCCGAGCGGGCGATGAGCGTGCCCGGTGTCGCGGCGTCGAACTGGTACGGCGGATACGAGAACGCCACGAGGTCGCCCGTGCGCGTCGGATGCGCCATGTCGGCGGTGCTCCCGGCGCCGTTGGGGATGTAGCGCGCCTCCGCCTTGGTGAAGGCGCGGTCGATCACCTGCCAGCCCTCCGGTGCACCATCGCCGGTCCAATCGTTCGGATCGGCGAGGGCAAGGAACGCAGCCTTGATCGTGGCGACCGTGCTCGCTTCCTCGGCTGCCGGAACCTGCACGAACCCGCCACCGGCAGGATCGCGTCCGGCGCAGGTTGAGGTAGATCTGCACCGTGCCACCGGCCCAGCAGGCCTTGGCCTTGCCGATCGTCTCACCGGTCGCCGGGCGGCAGTTCGACGTCTGCGGCCGCGACAGCAGACCGAGGTCGACGAGCACCTTGCTGGCGTCGATCGCCGCGAACTGAGCCGCGAACCCGTGGTCGGACGACACGAACGTCGTCAGGCCGCTGTCGTTCAAGCGCTTCTGGGAGAGGCGCATCGTCGCATCGGCGCCCTGGTAGGCGCGGCGGAGGAACTGCTCACGTTCCTCGACGCGACCGTCGGGCGTGCCGTTCACCTCGACGTCGTCGTAGGCCGGGTTGGCAGCGCCGTTCGGCATCGTCTCGGTGACGAGGCCGAGGAACTGGTGCTGGAACTCGTCGGTGACGGGGTAGCCCACGAGCGCCAAGTCGGGCTGATACGTGTCGAGCACGTACTTGATCAGCGGGTGGTACGAGGTCTCCCAGTAGAGGCCCTGCTCGACGTAGGTCTCCTCGCTGACGATGCCCGCCTCGAGGATCGCGAAGTCGCCGGCCTGCGATGACGGGAAGCGCTCGGCGACGAAGTCCTCGAACGAGCCGGTGAAGCCGGGCTCACCCGGCCACGTCGGCCACGTCGCGATGGCCCGCGTCACGGACGTGTGGAACAACCGCACCTGGGAGAGGTTGCTCGCCAACCGCTCGACCTTGATCAGCATCGCCCCGGTCTTGCCGTTCAGCGGGTCGGTCGAGCTGGTGTTGATGGTGACCTTGATGTCGGCCCACTCGCCTTCCTTCAGGTTGGCCACCTTGTCGTTGCCGTCCTTCGTGAACGAGAACAGCACCTTGTCGTACTTCGTCTGCAAGTCCTGCTTGCTGTCGTAGATGTAGGCGTTGAGGCCGTACTTGTCGACGCCGGCGTCGATGACACGGAGGCGCATCTCCATCGGCGGGCTGTACGACTTCGGAACCCGCGTCCAGCCGACGGCTGGTGTGGGCGCGGCCTGTGGGAACGCCGGCTGGCCGGCGAACCCGGCGGGATGGTCGAACTGCAGACCGAAGGCGGCGGTGAACGACGCCGAGTCAGCCGGGCTGATGTAGTTGGTCGCGACACCGCGACCGCTGCGGAAGTTGCGGAAGTCGAGTGTCGGGCCGTTGGTCGCGCCGCTGCGACCACCCGCCCACTCGATCTGGGCGACCTTCTTGCCGCCGCGCTCAGCCGCCTGGGCCAACGTCTCGGCCTGCAGCACGCCGGCGTCGAACGCAGTCGTGCGGTTGGCGAACGCTTGTCCATTCACATGGAACGTGTTGTTGGTCGATCCGGTCACACCCGGCCACGCGCCGGTTGTCAGCGTGAACCAGCCGGCGCCGGTGTTCGGTGGTGATTGCGTGAGCAGACCGTTGTCGGAGGCTTTGGCACCGTTGTTCAACAGGTTGCTGAACCCGGGCACCACCCCCTCCTGCGCGTACGCCTCGACGGCGTCCTGGCGCAGCCCGTCGGCCGCGAAGAACAGCAACTTGTCGTCGCGTTCATCCTGATCGCCCGGCGCCGCGACGCCGGCACGCGGCGCGAGCCCGATGATCAGCGCGAGCGCGGCGAATACCGCGACGCGACGTCGACCGGACTTCCGAGCACGACCAGACCCACCCGATGATACGTAAGTTCCCACGCTTGACTCCCCTGTCGCAGTAGCTGACATTCACCCGCAGACGTAACCATACGCGCGGTCGCGTAGGGGTGAAAAACGTTGGAACGCTGGGTGATCATTTCGGCCGCTCACCGTCACCGCGACCCGGGCTCCATGAGACCGCGAGCCGCTAGCCTGCGTTCGCCCGCCCTCGTAGCTCAGGGGATAGAGCATCGGCCTCCGGAGCCGTGTGCGCAGGTTCGAATCCTGCCGGGGGCACGTTGTGATGTCGCGAGACATCGTGAAGGTCGAGCGGTGGGATCGCCGGCGGCGTGCGTGGTTCCCGGGACGACGCTGACCGCACGACGGCAGAGTCCACGGGCTGGCGGCCCGACGCGTCCGTCGTCTGGGCGTCCCAGTAGGGTCCGGGGCGTGGCCGAGCCGTTCGTCCCAACCGACTTCGAGCCGCCGACGACCCTCGAGCGCGACCACTTCCGGCTGGAGCCGCTCGGCCCGCAGCACAACGACGCGGATCACGCGGCGTGGACATCGAGCATCGTCCACATCCGCTCGACTCCGGGGTTTCCCGACGGCAACTGGCCGCCGCCCGATGGCATGTCGCTCGAACGGAACCTCGAAGACCTCCGCCGCCACGCCGCCGACTTCGACGCCCGCACCGGGTTCACGTTCACCGTGCTCGACCCGGAAACTGACGACGTGATCGGGTGCGTCTACCTCTACCCCTCGCAGTCGCCTGACGCCGACGTGACCGCACAGTCGTGGGTGCGTGTCAGTCACGCCGAGCTCGACGTCCCGCTCGCCGACGCCGTCGCCGCCTGGATGGCCGTCGAGTGGCCGTGGGAGCGCGTCGACCGCCCCGGCCGCTGAGCGCGATCGCGATCCCGAGCGCGACTCGGCCGGGTGCGCCGGTTCCGGCGTGTCGCGACACCCGGCGTCATATGGCGACGTGCGCCAGAATCCATGTGATGCGAATCGTCATCCAGGGTCACGACCTACCCGGCGCCGAGTTCGTGTCGGAGGGCGTGCCGCTGCGCAACGTGCACGTCGCCGTCCAGATCGGCGAGCACCCCGTCGGCCTGGTGCGAGGCGACGCCGACAGCGCGCGCTGGGAGGTCGATGTGCGCACCGTCGTCACGGACGACGGGCTGGTGGACCTGCGCGGGCCGGCCGTGTTCGGCAAGAAGGGTGAGCGGTTCCTCTATCTCACGTGGGGCGACGTCGGTGCGGGTGGCTCGTTCGCGAGGTTCCGCCGGGCCAAGTTGATGATCGGGGACATCGAGCCCGAGTTGCTCGCCGCTGCAGCGCGCGTCGACGGCGTGCTGGTTGCGTCGTTGTCTCTGACCGACGAGCGTGGCTGCCCCCGCTGCGCCCGCGTCAAGCCGCCGGTGATCACCTGGCGGTCGGGCTGACGCGACGCGCTTTGCTTCAATGCCGCGAGCGGTCGATTCGTCGTTTGAGCCATGTGGCGTCCTCCACCGCGGCTCCGTCGTAGTCGTTGTTGAAGTACGCGTAGACGTCGTGGTCGGCGTCGAGTTGCTGCTCGATGCGGCTGACCGCGACTCGTAATCGGCGAGGGCCGTAGCGGCCGTGGTACGGATCGGCTCGGGCATCGGGGCCGTGGAACCGCAAGTAGGTCCAGTCGGCGGTGCACTCCCACGGGTGATCCTCGAGCAGGTCGTGCACGCACAGTGCCGCACCATGTCGGGCGAGCACCTCGTACACGTCGTCGTGCAGCCAGGAGCGCTCGCGGAACTCGACCGCCCAGCGCATCGTGGTCGGTGCCGCGGCGAGGAACTCATCGAGACGCGCCGTGTCGCGTCGCCAGTTCGGTGGGAGCTGGACGAGATTCGGACCGAGCGTGTCGCCCAGTCGCGTAACCCGATCGAGATGGTTGGCGAGCCATCTGGAGGGGTCGCGCAACTTCATCCGGTGCGAACCGAACTGGCCGACCTTGACGGCGAAGACGAACCCGGGCGGGGCTTGCTGACGCCAGTTCTCGACGGTCGCCGGCTGCGGCAGCCGGTAGAACGTGCTGTTCAACTCGACCGTGTCGAATCGCTCGGCATACGAGGCGAACCAGTGTTTGGCGGGCAGGTCGACCGGATACACGGGACCCCGCCAGTCGGTGTATGACCAACCGGAGCACCCGATCCGGGCCCGTGCCGGCCGCCGTTCACTGCTCGTGCGCATCAGGCGATGATCCCCGGCCACTGCGTATCCGAACCGCGTCCCGCGCCGTGGCTCGACCGTGATGCGGGCCGGAATCGCTTCTTAGACTCGACCGATGCTCCTGTTGGTGCGACACGGCGAAACGCCGCCCAACCGCCGGGGCCTGATGCTGGGTCGCGCTGATCCGTCACTCACCGACGTCGGTCAGGAGCAGGCGCGACGACTGGCGGCGGCGTTGCCCGTTCCCGACCTCATCGTCTCGAGTCCCTTACGACGGGCACGCGACACGGCAGCGGCGTTCGGTCGACCGGTCGAGCTCGACGAGCGCTGGATCGAACTCGACTACGGCGAGCTCGACGGGCAGCCGTCGGATGCGGTGACAGCCGGAGTCTTGGCACGCTGGCGAGCGGATGCATCGTTCGCGCCACCCGGCGGTGAGTCGTTGGAGGCGCTGTCGAGCCGCGTCCGCGCCGCGTGTGACGACGTGGCAGCAGCCGCGGCGCTGTCAACCGTCGTCGTCGTCACGCACGTCAGCCCGATCAAGGCGGCGATCGCGTGGGGGCTCGACGTGCCAGTCGACATCGCCTGGCGGATGTACGTCGAGGACGCGAGTGTGTCGCGCATCGACGTCGAACCGCAGGGACCGGTCGTCCGCTGGTTCAATCGCGGTGCCGAGCAAGTCGGCTGAGGGCGCCGAAGAAGGCGTCGGCGGTGTCGTCCCATGTGGGAAGCGTCGCACCGCGACGCTGGGCGGCCTCGGCGAGCGCACCACGCCACTCGTCGTCGGCGGCAAGTCGCCGCAGCGCCGCGCTCAGACCATCGATGTCGCCAGGCGTCACGAGACTTCCCTCGCGCCCGTCCTCGATGAGGTTGGGCAGGTTCCCGGAGCGCCATCCGACCGTCGGCAGTCCGGCCGACAGCGCCTCGGCGAACACCGTCCCGTACGTCTCGGCGTAGCTGGGGAGGACGAAGACGTCGGCGCCGCCGTACAGCCGGCCGACGTCCTCCCGCGTGACGGCCCCGTGGACGACCACGCGGCCGGCCAGATCGGGTGCGCGCATGCGTTCGTTCAACTTGGCCGAGTACGACGGGTCGACATCGGCCCGCCCGGCAAGATGGAGCGTGAGGAGGTCGGGCGGCAGGACGGCGACGGCCTCCAACAGTTCGAGCAGACCCTTGTTCGGGAGCCAGTTGCCGACACAGAGCACCGCGATCCGGCGTCCGAGTCGGAGGTCGGCGGACGCCGACCGGTCGATCGGCAGATCACTGCCCGGTTCGACCACGCAGATTCGATCCGCGGGGTGGCCGTAGTCGTCCACGAGCTCGCGTCCGAGCGCCGCGCTCGCGGCGATCAGCAGGTCGCACCGCCGGTAGAGCGCCTGGTCCAACGGGCGTTGCAGGAACGTGCGGAGTGCACCCTGTCCGACCCCGCCCGGCGCCTGATGAAGGATGGCCGCGATCGGTGCACCACCACGCCGTCCGGCCATCACGTACGGGGCGACCGACCACGCCGCGAGACTGTCGACGAGGACCACACCGCGGACGTCGCGCAGTGGGTTCCGGACGGCCGACGCCGAGATGAACTCGATCTCGGCGTCGCGGGATCTGGCCGCTTCGGCCATGCGGCGATGGTAGAGATGGCCGCCCGTCACCTGCATCGGCGACCCGCGTGTCACCAGGGAGACGACGAGCACGCGGCAGCCTCGACGCGTCAGTTGAGTCGGTCGCTGTAACCGCCGAACGACACCGACGACTCCCACACGCGCACGGACAGCGTCTCGGCGCCAGTGTTGCGGATCGCGTCGGCGAGGAAGCCGTGGGCCCACTTCGCGAACACCTCGACCGTGACGGCCTCGGCGTCGGCGGGACGGATCACCTCGAGGTTCCTGTCGCGCACGGTCGCGTCGATGCCCTGCAGCGCGGCCTCGAGCACGTCGAGGTCGCAGACCATCCCGCGGTCATCGAGCTTCTCGCGCTCCACCACCACGTCGAGGCGGTAGTCGTGCTCGTGGAGCTCGCCTTCGGGTCCTTCGACTCCAGGCATGATGTGTTGCGCGGGGAACTCGATCGCGGTACCGACTTGGAACATGGGCTACCCGTACCCCAACGCCACGTGGATCAACCCTTCCTCGCCGGCGTCGATCGCGGCATAGGCGTCGCACGCTCGATCGAACGGAAACGCGTGGGTGGCGAGACAACCGAGCGGGAGCTCTTCGAGCAGGTCGACCACGGCGTCTCGTCTCCGGTCGGCGTTCCAGCGACTCCCCAGCCGGGCGGGGATGGTCGATACCTGCGTGCTGCGAATCGTCAGACGGCGGCGGTGGAAATCACCGCCGAGTGGAAGCGTCACCTCCTTGGTGCCGTACCACGAAGCGACCAGAACGGTGCCCTCGTGCGAGAGCAGCCCGAGCGCCGTTCGCAACGCGTCGGGATTGCCAGAGGCCTCGATGACGAGCGGCACGTGTGCGGCACGCCCATCGGGACGCAGCGCCTGGTCGAGTGCGTCGGGGCCGACCGCTTCTACGCCGAGTCCGGCCATCGCGTCGCGCCGCCAGGCCTGGGGCTCGACGGCGACCACCCGTGCCCCAGCGCGTTGGAGCAAGTGGGCGGTCAGTCCACCGACCACACCGAGTCCGAGGACGACAACCGTCTCACCGAGCAGCGGCCCGGCATCGAGTGCGATCTGGAACGCGGTCTCGACGAGGGGGAAGAGCGTCGCATCCCGAGGCGCGACGGAACCGAGCGCCACGACATCGCGGGCATTGATCACGAACGCGTCCTGATGGGGGTGGAACGCGAAGACCAGGGTCCCTTCGGCGAGATCGGATCGACTCTCCTCGACGACGCCGACGCAGCTGTACCCGTAGCGGAACGGGAACCGGAAGGTGCCGCCGAGTGTGCCAAGCGTCTCATCGACGGGGAGATCGGGGTCGAGCTGACCGCGGTACGCCAGCATCTCGGTGCCAGCGCTGATCCCCGAAAACGCCGTGCGTACGAGCACTTGTCCTCGTTCGACCGGCGGCAGCAACTCCTGCCTGATATCGAGTGACCGGGGACCCACGTACCAGAGAGATCGCGCGGCACCCATCAGCGCCAGTTTGCCCTCGACCGTGGCGGGGTAAACGAACGGCCCATGATCACCGTCCCCATGGTCACCAGCCCCATGATCACCAGCGAGGCCGTTCGGGTGCCACTGCCGACCCCCTACGGCGTGTTCGACGTCCATGCCTTCGAGCGAGCTTCTGGCCACGTCTATGTGGCGATGGTGCTCGGCGACATCGGCGACGGCGACGACGTGCTCGTCCGCCTCCACTCGGAGTGCCTCACCGGCGATGCGCTCGGGTCGCTGCGGTGCGATTGCGGCGTCCAGCTGCGGCTGGCGCTGCGCACGATCGCCGCCGAGCAGCGGGGCGTCTTGGTCTATGCCACCGGCCACGAGGGCCGCGGCATCGGCCTGGTGAACAAGCTCCGCGCCTATGTGGCCCAAGACGGCGGCGCAGACACGGTCGACGCCAACGTCGTGCTCGGCCTGCCGGTCGACTCGCGCGATTACACCGAGTCGGCCGCCGTCCTCGCCGAGCTGGGCGTCCGGACCGTGCGGCTGCTGACCAACAATCCCCACAAGGTCGACGGGCTCCGAGCGGCGGGCGTCGATGTGACCGCGGTGGTACCGCTCCCCACGTCCCCCCACCACCGCAACCTCGGCTACCTCACCACCAAGGCGAAGCGCATGGACCACGTGCGACCGACGGGGCTGCCCGTCGAGATGGCCGACGATGCCGAAGCCCCGGTCGACGCGATGGCGTTGCTCGGCGACGTTCGGCCACATGCCGACCGTCCGTTCGTCGTGCTCAAGTACGCCCAGACGCTCGACGGCCGCATCGCCACGTCGACCGGCGACTCACAGTGGATCAGCTCGGAGGAGGAGCGTCGACTGTCGCATGCGCTGCGAGCGGCGTGTGACAGCGTGCTCGTGGGAGTCGGAACGGTGCTCCGCGACGACCCACAGATGACGGTGCGGATGGTGTCCGGCGCGTCGCCGATGCGAGCCGTGCTCGACACGACCTTGCGAATCCCGTCCGACGCCAAGATCCTCGGCCCGGGGGCGGCGAGCACGGTGATCACGACCGAGCGCTCCGACCCCGCGCGGCGCGCCGAACTCCGACGTCAGGGCGTCCGAGTGGAGGTCGTGGCTGAGCACTCCGGTCAGGTCTCGCTGCGCGCGGCGCTGGCGGCGTTGCGAGCATCGGGTACCGAGTCGGTGCTGGTCGAGGGCGGCTCCGAGGTGATCACCGGTCTCCTCGCGGCCGGGCTCGTCGATCGGGTCATCGTCGCCGTCGCCCCGATCGTGATCGGAGCTGGGACGCAGGCGGTGAACGGGCTCGGCGTTCAGCACATCGCCGACGGCATCCGCCTCACGAATCGCTCGATCCGGGCGGTCGGCGACGACGTCGTGCTCGCCTGGGACGTGGTGTCCACGCACGACGCCATGAGCAACTGAACGAACCCGTTCATCTGCGCCGCGATCACAGGTCGAGATCGACGTAGATGGCGGCGTGGTCGGACGCGGCGTGGCGCGCCGCGACGAGGTCGGGATAGACGGTCCACAGGCTGGGTGGGTTGACGTTCGTCGGGGTGCCCCACAGGCCGCGACGTTCGATGCCGCCGCCGGTGACGCGTGCGGCGAGTGCCGGCGAGACGAGGATGTAGTCGAGCCGGTTGCGGTGACTGCACGACTGGAACGTGCCAGGCCGTGGTCCGGGGTCGAACGAAGGCAGCGTGGCGACATCGACGAGCGGGCCGTCCGCATCGAGCAGCGGCCCGAGGTTGGCGGATGGTTGGCCGCCCGAGGTGTTGCCTTCGTTGAGGTCACCGAGCACGACCAGGTTCGTGGCGCCCGCGGCGATGCAGCGTGTCGACGATCGAGCGGACCCCGGCCGCTTGCCGGGAGCGCTTCGGCCCGCCACCACCGCCGGATTGGCTCTTGAAGTGGTTGACGAGCACCCACAGGTCGGCGCCGGACGCCGAGCTCGCATCGGAACTGCGGGCAGTCGCGGCCGAACAGGAGATCACCCGACACCGAGTCGGCGACGTCGACGTTCGAGCGCATCTCCACGATGTCGATGGCGGGGGTCGGTCATCACGCCGACGTCGATGCCGCGGGGATCGTTGCCGTCGATCAGCATGCAATGCCCGTACCGGCCGGCGAGCAGTTCGGTGTTGAACCGGTCGAGGGCGGGACGGTCCTCCGCTTCGACGACGGCGACGATGTCGGCGGCGACGTCGTTGATGACGCGGGCGGTCATGCGAATGGCGGTCTCGTCGACGGTCTCCGTGGCCAGCTCGAGCCAGCCGATCCACGATCCCCGTCCCGACGCGACGATCTCGATCCCGGATGCCTCGCGGTCGACGTCGAAGCTGCCGCGGTTGGCACGGAGGAACGCCCAGCGCGGGTTGCGGGCCGGGTTGCGATGGACCGTGCCGCCCGTGCGCCGGTACACGTCGACCTTGACGAGCAGCTCGATCAGACGGGCCTTGTCGGACGCCGTGTAGACCGCCTTGGCGATGCGGCGGTTGAACTCTTCGTAGGCCTCGAGGATCGGTCGACCCGTGCCCACGTCGGCAGGTTCAGCGCCCGCGGCCTGGCGAACAGGTTCTCCACATTGAACGATGCAATCCTCACCGTCGCGCCCACCTCTCCATGAACACGATGACGTGGCGAGACGAGAAATACCATGGACGCTCGTGCCCACGACCACTACTCCCGCCGGTGTCACGGTCCACTACGAGGTGACCGGTGACGGACCGCCAGTGGCACTGGTACACGGACTGTCTGAATCGGGCGAGGTGTGGGCACCGATCACCGATCGATTGTCTGGGTCCAAGCGCGTCGTGGTCGTCGACCTTCCCGGCCACGGACGGTCCAGCGCGTCGGGGTCGTACGACATCGTCGACCTGGCCGCCGATGTCGCCGCGGTCATCACCGCCGAGGGGCTGGACGACGTGCGCGTGGTCGGGCATTCGCTCGGAGGTGCCGTGGTGTCCGCACTCGCGGCGAGCAGCTTCCCGGTCCGTTCGGTCGTGAACGTCGATCAGTCGCTGAAGCTCGACGACTTCCAGGATGGGTTGCAGGTGGCCTCGTCGGCGCTGCGCGATCCGGCGTCGTTCCCGACGGTGATGAACACGATGTTCGACTCGATGACCGGCGACGTCCTCGACGCGTCCGAACGCGAGCGTCTGACAGGCGTTGCGGCATCTGCGCCAGGACGTCGTCCTCGGCGTCTGGTCGGCCGTTCTCGACTCGACGGGCGACGCACTCGCGGCGCGGATCGAAGCGATGGCCCGCGCCATCCGATGCCCGTACCTGGCGATCCACGGGATCGATCCCGGGCCGACCTACGCGGCGTGGCTCGCCGGCCTCGTGCCGAGTGCCGTCGTCGAGGTGTGGGACGGCGTCGGCCACTATCCGCAACTGGTCGATCCCGACCGGTTCGTGAGTCGGGTCGAGACGTTCTGGGACGGGGACTGACCGGGCGTCACCAGGATCACTCAGGCGGCGACCAGTCAGTTGACGAAGAAGAACACGACCCCGCCAGGGACGTTGCTCTGGTCGGCGTTCGGGTCGAAACCGACGAAGCTCCCCTCGAACAGCTCGGCGGCGGTGACCGCGTAGTAGATCCACCCTTCGGCCGAGCCGCCCGCGAATGTCTCGGGCTGGTCGGTGAGCATGTCGCGCTGCGGCTTGCAGCACGGCGACACGTCGCCGACGATCGTCTCCGTGGGACTGACGAGGTTGACCTTCAGCTTGCGCGGGTCACCTGCACCCTGACCGTTGTACACGGCCTTCAACCGCAGCCGCGAGTACACCTTGCCGTCGCCGGCTGCCTCGTTGTTGGGGCTGAGAAACGCCACCAAGTCACTGACGTTCGGCTCGAACGCAACCACCGTGTACGTCCAGTCCCCGGCCGGTACCGGCTCGCCGAGCGGATGTGGGTTCTCCCGTGATCCCGGCGCAGGAGGCAACGTCGTCGTCGGCGCGGCGGTCGTGGATGACGGCGTCGACGGCGCTGTCGACGTGTCCGTCGGATCGACCGAGTCGGAAGGCGTGGCGCCACCGTCGGTGTCGGGGGTGGTGTTGAGCGCCTCCAGTTGGGCGCGGAGCGCTTCGTTCTCCTCCTCAAGCTCCGCCACCCGCTCGACGAGATCGGAGTCGCCGCCGGAACCGCATGCCGCGAGGAGCAGACAGGCGGCGACGCCCAGCGCGACACCTCCTCGTCGAGCGACGGCTCCCCCGCCGATCGACATGACGGCGACCATAGCGCGCGCCGTCAACGCGGTCCCGACGGGCCAGCGGACACCACTCGAGGACGGGCCGTGTTGCATTATGAGGACGCAGCATCGAGAATTGCTGCCACCAGTTCGGAAGGGCGGACGGTACTGTGGATTGGGGACGTTCTCTGGGGGGACGCGGGGCATCTTGGGTCGGCGGCCGTGGCCCGCGTTCGCCACTCCTCGTAGCGTCGCGGCTACGAATCGGCGTGCCGTTGACACTGCTCGACGCGATGTTGGTGGCCGGTTCGTACGTGTCACTGCTCGCCGTGCGGTTCGGCGGTCAGATCCCGAGCGCGTACTCGCATCGCATGTTCCAGTGCCTCCCCGTCGTGGTCGGCGTCCACATCATCTCGAACCTGGCCTGGGGGCTGTACGGGCAGATCTGGCGGCACGCCAGCATTGCCGAGGCACGGCGCGTGGTCCTGGCCGGCCTCACCGCGGGAGCGATCATCTACCCGATCGATCCACTCGACTCGTTCCCGGTTCCCCGCTCGGTGGCCCTGCTGGCGGCCGTGGTCGCGACGATGTTCATGGGACTCGTACGGTTCCAGGCCCGGCTGTTCAGCTGGCGGCGCAAGGTCGACCGCACGGGCACGCCCGTCGCCGTCGTGGGCGCCGGGCTCCCCGGAGCGTCGATCATCCGCGAGATGGCCAGGTCACCGATGAGCCGCCGGTACCCGGTCGTGGTCGTCGACGACGATGTCCGCACGCACGGCCGCTCGTTGCTCGGCGTCCCGGTGGTCGGGTCCGTCGCCAACCTCGACCGGGCCGTCGAGCGGTACCGGGCGCGCGAGGTCCTCGTCGCCGATCCAGGCGCCGACCAGACGCTGCTGCGGACGGCGATGGAGGCCGCCGAGCGGGCCAAGGTGCCCGTCAAGGTGTTCCCGCCGGTCCACGAGCTCCTGACCGCCGAGCCGTCGGTGCGCGACGTCCGCGAACTGCAGATCGACGACCTGCTCGGGCGCCAGCAGGTCGTCACCGACCGCGACAGCATCCGCGCCACGCTCGCCGGGCGCCGGGTCCTGATCACCGGTGCCGGCGGTTCGATCGGCTCGGAGATCTCGGCCCAGGTCGCGACGTATGGCCCCGCCCTGCTGGCCCTGCTCGATCACGACGAGACCCATCTGCACGAGCTGGCGGCGCGCATGCCGACCTCGGTCAACCTGCAGCTCGTGCTCACCGACATCCGCGACCGTGTCCGGCTGCAGTCGGTGTTCGAGCGGCTACGGCCCGAGGTGGTGTTCCACGCCGCCGCCCACAAGCACGTCCCGCTGCTCGAGGCGGACCCGGTCGAAGCGATCAAGACCAACGTGTGGGGCACCGAGAACGTCCTCCAGTCGGCCAGTTCCGTGTCCGTGGAGCGGCTGGTGTTCATCTCGTCCGACAAGGCCGTGCGCCCGAGCAACGTCCTCGGTCGCACGAAGCACATCGGCGAACAGCTCGTCGTCGCCCGCGCACCCGAAGGCGCGCGGTGGTGCTCGGTGCGCTTCGGGAACGTGATCGGCAGCCGCGGCAGCGTCATCCCGACGTTTGCCGCGCAGATCGCGAGTGGCGGCCCCGTCACCGTCACCGATCCCCACATGACCAGGTACTTCATGAGTGTGTACGAGGCGGTGACGCTCGCCCTCCAGGCCGCCACCTTCTCCGAGGGCGGAGAGATCTTCATGCTGAACGTCGGCGAGCAGGTGAACGTCCTCGAGCTCGCCGAACGCATGATCCGGCTCTCGGGACGCGTCGTCGGTGACGAGATCCGGATCGAATTCGTCGGGGCCCGCCCAGGTGAGAAACTCTCCGAGCAGTTGCAGGACATCGACGAGGAGGCACATCCCACGGATCACCCGGCCATCACCCGCTTGGTCCCGATCGCCCTCGGCGGAGATCGTTTGGACCGCACGGTCGATGAACTCGGCCTGCTGGCCGCGCGCGGCCATGATGACGAGGTGCGTCTGCTGCTCGACGAGCTCACCATCACAGATGCCGAACCCGCCACGCGGGTGGCACCGATGATCCCGTTCGGGGGCACGGCCTAGATGGAGCCGCTGGCGTACGCGCAGATCGCGCGTCGATGGTGGTGGCTGATCGCCGGGCTCGTGGTTGCCGCGCTGGGGATCGTGTACGTCACGACGCCGGCCCGCTTCGTCGACCACTACGAGGCAACCCACGTGCTGCTCGTCGAGGACACTGGCGACTCGAGCAGGAGCGCCGCCGCGAACCCCGAGATCGTCGCCCTCTGGGCGAGGGAGACCGAGGTGCTCGAGCGGGCCGCAGCGGCGATCGGTCCGGCGGTGAACCCCGAGCGGCTCGGTCGCGACATCGAGGTCAGGACCAACCGGAACGTCGGCACGGTGTCGATCACGGCGACCGACCTCGATCCCTCACGCGCGGCGTTGAAGGCAAACACGGTCGCCGCCGAGACCGTCGCCTTTCTCTCCGAACGCGAGGCAGCGCGCCAACTCGAGGTCGAGGCCGAACTCGACACACAGGAGCAGTCGCTGCGCGAGCGAATCTCCGCCCTCGACGCAGTGATCGCCACCAACCCGCCGGACGTCGAGACCCAAACGGCCGAGCGCGACGCGCTCATCCGCCAGCTGGGTTCGGTGCTCGAAGCGCAGGACGCGGAGGCGTCGACGGTGGTCTACACGACGATCGACGAGGCCGATCGCGGCACCAAGCAGGACCGCCTGCCAGGCACGAGGAGTCGCGCGCGAGCGGATGGCGCTCGCCGCCGCCGTCGCGCTCGTCCTCGGGTTCGGCCTGGCCCTCACGCTCGACCGCTCCGACACGCGAGTTCGGACCCGACGGAGCGCCGAGGAGCACTTCGGTCTGCCCGTCATCGCCGAAGTCGTCAAGTTCCCGTTCTGGTCGCGCTGGCGCAAGCTGGTGGTCGTCCGCCAGCCCGACACCGCCGTCGCCGAGTCGTACCGGACGTTGCGTACCGCCCTGATGCTCCTCGAGCCCGAAGTCGATCCGCAATGGAGTGCGGGTGATCCGCCGCCCGCCACCCGCGACCGCTCGGGTCGCGGTGAGGTGATCATGATCACGTCGGCCGGCAGCGGCGACGGCAAGACGACAACCGTGTCGAACCTGGCGGCCGCCTACGGCGAGAGCGGCTACTCGGTGCTCATGCTCAGCTTCGACCTGCAGCGGGTCCGTGACCGCCAGCGGTCGCGTTCCGGCCGCCCGCCCGGCGTCACCGAGTATCTCGCCGCCCAGACGCCGATCCCGCTCGCCCAGCTGGTCACCGGCACCAACGTGCACGGGGTCAGCATGGTGGGCATCGGCAACGCCGCCCGCCCGCCGGGCGGCCAGCTCGCCGACCAACAGCGGCTGATCGACGAGGCCCGGGCGCCTCGCCGACGTCGTCCTGATCGACACCGCACCGTTGCTGGCGTCGAGCATCAACCGCGAGTTGGCGACGATGGTCGACGGCGTGGTCGCGCTGTGCCGCGTCGGTCGCACCACCGTTTCCCAGGCCGAGCGCTGTGGTGACCTGCTCGCCCAGATCCGTGCCCCAGCGATCGGCGTGGTGATGACGGGTGTCACGGCGCCGGAAGGCTCGACGTACTTCGCCTACTGGACGCTGCGCCGCGATCGCCGGAGCGAGACGACCACGTTGCCCGACGGCGCGGCTTCCACCCCGCCCTCGCCGGCCGTCCCACCCGCAACGCCGGCCGAAGCGGTGCCGGTCGGGTCGAGCGGGCGGTCGGAAAGCGCACGCCGTCGGCCACGCCCCCCGGTCCGGGCGGGCGGAGCCGACCCCGAGGGTTCGCCGCCAACCGAGAACGGTCATGTCCGCGAGTCGGCGTCGCGCGACGTCCCGGTCGACGACCGGTGACGGGGTGATGCGGTGACGCTGCTCGCGCTGCTCGGCGGAGAACCCGCGTTTCCGGACGGACTTCGATTCGCGCGTCCGGCCGGGCCACCACTCGAACGCGTCGTCGCCCGGCTCGAGCCGTCGTACGAGCGCGGGATCCTGACCAATGGCCCACTCGTGCGCGAGCTCGAGGCGCAAGTCGCTGATCGCCTCGGGGTCAGCCATGTGGTCGCCGTCTCGTCGTGCACCGCCGGCCTGATGCTCACCCTCCAGGCGCTCGTGCCCGAGGGGCGACCGGTCGTGATGCCGAGCTTCACGTTCGCGGCGACGGCGCACGCGGCGGCCTGGGTGGGCGGTGTCCCTCGGTTCGCCGAGTGCGGCGCCGACGACTTCCTGCTCGACGTCGACGACGCGGCATCCCGCCTCGACGGAGCGGCAGCGATCGTCGCCACCCACGTGTTCGGCGCGCCGTGCCATCCCGACCGCATCGAGGAGCTCGGCGCCGCCGCCGGCGTGCCGGTCGTCTTCGATGCCGCCCACGGCCTCGGCGCGCTCCGCAACGGACGACCGGTGGGCGGTTTCGGAGTGGCCGAGGTGTTCAGCCTCAGCCCGACCAAGCTCGTCGTCGCCGGCGAGGGCGGACTCGTGACGACCGGCGACGAGGGACTCGCCGAACGGATCCGGTTGGGTCGCGACTACGGCAACCCGGGGAACTACGACACGAAGTTCGCGGGTCTCAACGCCAGGTTGTCGGAGATGCACGCCGCGCTGGCGCTCGAGTCGCTCGAGATCCTCGACGACCACCTCGCCCGCCGGGCGCACCTCGTCGCCAGGTATCGGGCCCTGCTGGCCGCCGTGCCTGGGATCAGCCCGCAGCATCTGCAGCCCGGTGACGTGTCGACCTACAAGGACTTCACCGTCGCCGTCGACGAATCGGCGTTCGGGGTCGACCGCGATGTCCTGGCGCTCGCCCTTCGGGCCGAGGGCATCGACACGCGCAACTACTTCTCGCCGCCCGTCCATCGTCACGAGGCCTACCGCGGACTGCTCACGCCCGAGCTCCCCCGCACCGACTGGTTGGCGTCTCGCGTCATCAGCCTGCCGCTGTGGCGGGACCTCGACGAGGAGGCGGTCGAGGCCGTCGCCGACACGATCGCCCGTGTCCACCATGACGCCGACGCCGTCGGACAGCTGCCGAGGTCGGCATGAGGGCGCTCGTCACCGGCGGCGCCGGTTTCATCGGGTCGCACCTCGTCGGGGCGCTCGTCGCCGACGGCGCCCGCGTCGTCGTGCTCGACGACCTGTCGACCGGATCCGCCGAGAACGTGGTGCCCGAGGCCGAACTCGTCGAAGGCGACATCACCGACGTCTCGACGGTCGCCAACGTGATGCGCGGCTGCGACGTCGTGTTCCACCTCGCCGCGCGCGGCTCGGTCCAGCGCTCGGTCGAGCAACCGCTGGCAACCGACAAGACGAACGTCAGCGGCACGCTCACCGTGCTGTGCGCGGCGCACGACGCCGGTGCCGGCCGGGTCGTGCTGTCGTCGTCGTCGTCGGTCTACGGCGGTGCCGGGCAACGCCCGACGCGCGAAGGCCAGCCGTTGCATCCGCGGTCGCCGTATGCCGTGAGCAAGCTCGCCGGCGAGCACTACGCGAGGGTTTTCGCCGAGCTGCACGGCTTCGAGACGGTCATGCTCCGGTACTTCAACGTGTTCGGGCCGCGTCGAGCGCGCCGACAGCCAGTACGCCGCGGTGGTCCCCCGCTTCATCGACGCGTTGCGCCGCGGCAATCCCGTCGAGATCCACGGCGACGGTCAGCAGAGCCGCGACTTCACGTACGTCACCGACGCGGTCCAGGCCAACCTGCGCGCCGCGACGGCACCCGCCGCGGCATGCGTCGGGCGCGCCTACAACATCGCCAGGGGCGAGTCCCACACGGTGCTCGAGCTGCTCGCGTCGCTGGCCGACCTACTGGGCGTCGACGCCATCCCCCACCATGTCGCGAGCCGGCCCGGCGACGTGCGCCATTCGCAGGCCTCGATCGAGGCCGCCGGCAACGACCTCGGCTTCCGCCCCAGCGGATCGCTCCGCGACGGCCTGGCCGAGACGGTGGCCTGGTGGAGCCAGACCGTGCCGACAAAGTCGACTGCGTCGTCGTCGTGACCGAGCACGTCGACGCCCTCCTGGCCCGCCTCGATCAGCGGCGGGCGCGTGTCGTCGTGCTCGGGCAGGGCCACGTCGGGTTGCCGGTTGCGATGCGTTCGAGCGCGGTCGGGTTCGCCGTCGTCGGCTTCGACACCGATGCCGAGCGGGTGGCAGCACTCCGCAGCGGCACGTCGTATGTCATCGACGTGGCCGACGACGAACTGGCAGGCGCGCTCGAGCACGGCTACCGGCCGACCGACGACGCGTCGGATCTCGAGGCGTTCGACGTCGCCGTGATCACGGTGCCCACCCCCCTGCGGGAGGGTATGCCCGACCTCTCGCACGTCGAGCATGCGGCCCAGCTCGTGGCCGACTCGTTGCGTCCGGGTGCCCTCGTCGTGCTCGAGTCGACGACCTACCCCGGCACGACGAACGAGCTCGTACGGCCGATCCTCGAACGCTCCGGCTTGGTCGTCGGCCGCGACTTCTTCCTCGGCTACTCGCCCGAGCGGATCGACCCTGGCAACCCGAGCTGGGGTCTGGTCAACACGCCCAAGGTCGTGTCGGGCGTCGACGAGCCATCGCTGCACTGCGTCGAGGTGTTCTACGAGGCGCTCGTCGACAAGGTGGTGCCCGTCGGTTCCCCCGCCGAGGCCGAGCTGGTCAAGCTCCTCGAGAACACGTTCCGGCACGTCAACATCGCGCTCGTCAACGAACTGGCGATGTACGCCTCGGAACTGGGCATCGACATCTGGAGCGCGATCGACGCCGCATCGACCAAGCCGTTCGGGTACCTCCGCTTCACGCCCGGTCCCGGCGTCGGGGGACACTGCCTGCCGATCGACCCGTCGTTCCTGTCGTGGCGTGTGAAGCACACCCTCGGTCGCACGTTCCGGTTCGTCGAACTGGCGAACGACGTCAACGAGCACATGCCCGACTACGTCGTGACGCGGATCATGACGCTCCTGAACCGTCACGGGCTGGCAGTTCGCAACAGCCGGATCCTCGTCCTCGGGCTCAGCTACAAGGCGGGGACGTCCGACTGGCGCGAATCGCCGTCGCTGGCGGTCGTCGAGCGGCTGCTCGCACTCGGTGCCAACGTGAGGGCGTGGGAGCCACACCTCCCGCCGGTCGGCCTCCCGCAGCTGCCGGTCCCCGTCGTGCCCTGCAGCGTCGACGAGATCGCCGCCGCCGATCTGGTGGTCGTGCTCGTCGAACATCCCGAGCTGCCCCTCGACGACATCGCCGAACGAGCCCGACTCGTCCTCGACACGCGCGGTTGCCTGCGGGACCGCACGTTCGAGGGCGAACTTCTCTGAGTCGGTTCAACTCGTTCGGGTACGCATCGGCACCCTCGCTGGCCGCGGCGGCACCGTCCTCGCTGTGGTGGGCGATCGATCGTCGTCACTCACCGGGTCGTCGACCGAGTCGTCCACCGTGCCGTCGACGCGCCGGCGGATGCCGGCAGGTACGGCGAGCAGCACCAGGACCAACGGGAGCACCTGCGTTCGCTGGCGCGTGAGCAGCCCGAAGTTGCCGATCGCCGAGAAGGCGAGCACGAACATCGCCGTGTAGGCCAGTGCAAACGCCACGTACGGCGTGCGCACCGCATACCACGGGATCCGCCACAGGCGCGGCAGCGAGAACGCGAACAGCCCCATGAGTACGAGGCCTTCGGCGGCCGCGACCAGCGCCTGGGGGTTGCCCGCCTCCCACGGGAACGGGCGGAACAGCACCGAGACCACCGCGTACGGGTACTCGCTCGGCGACGACAGGCGGGGTGAGTCGAAGGCCGCGTCGCCGTCGGACGACTGGTCGTCGGTCCGATCGAGCACCTGTTCCACCGACCCCTGGTCGATGTTGTCGACGTTGAAGAAACTTGCGGTCTGGGCGAGGATCACGGCGCCGAGACCGATGAGCACGGCGAGACCGGCCATCCGACCCAGCAGTCCGAGCTTGGATTCCCGCCATGATCGACGGCGGAGCAGCGAGGCACCGAACAGCGCGGCGAACACGAGCAGCGTCACGTGCGGCCTGACGGCCGCGGTGCCGGCGAGCCCGACCATCAGCACCAGGTAGCCGTGCGGTCGGTACGTGAACACGAGCGCCGCGCCGTACGAGACGATGCCGAGCGTGAACAGCATCCACGATTCCTTGCCGATGCTCGACGGCCAGTACAGCAGCGACGGGAGGAAGAACAGCAGGATCGCGTACCGACGGTGGTCGCCCACCGGAAACGCGATCCGGAACGCCCGGTACGAGCAGAACAGGCCCCAGAAGCCGAGCCACCCGAAGACGACGAAGCCGCCGAGTTTGGTCGGCCCGGTCGCGATGTAGACGATGCCCGTGACGAGCCGGATGAACTCGGTGCCCACCAGCTCGGGCACCTCCTCGCGAAGCACCTGGTCCCACGTGCCGTTCCAGAACGCGGCCGCCAGCCGCGACCCCGAGCCGTGGTAGCCACCGGCGTCGGCCCGCCCCGCGTACACCTCGAACGTCACCGCGTAGCGGACGAGGGAGCCGACCATCTTGGCGCCGAAGGCGACGAAGAGGATCCTCGCCATCAGCGGGTCGGGATCGGCGCGACCGGCCCGCTCGAGGATCGGGATGCTCACGGCGACGAGGATCGGACCGACGACCATCGCTCCCCAGATGTCGTACGACACGTTGTCCATCGCCCACGCCAACGTGAACAGGTACGCCAGCGCCAGCACGATCCCGATCAGCGCCGTCGCGTTGTGGACACCCGACGATCGGCTGAGTCGCGGTGTGCTCAGCATCGCCCGAGGGCTCCGTCGTAGACGCGCTCGATGCGCCGCACTGCCGTGGTCAACTCGAACTCACCGGCCCGTGTGGCGGCGTTGCGGCCGAGCTGCTCGCGGCGCTCGGGCTCGTCGAGCAGGGACACGAGGGCTCCAGCCAGAGCGGCCGGGTCGGCCGGCCCGACGAGCACACCGTCGCGCCCGTCGCCGATCACCTCGGGGATTCCGCCGACCGTGGTTGCGACACACGCCAGACCGGTCGCCATCGCCTCCAGCAGTGCGATCGGCAGGCCCTCGAAGCGCGAGCTGAGGGCGAACACGTCGAAGGCGGGGAGGAGGTCCGGTACGTCGTCGCGCGAGCCGGTGAGGATCACGCTGTCGGCGAGTCCGAGGGCCGCCGTGTGCCGGCGGATCTCGGCGTCGAGCGGACCCGAACCGATCAGCACGAGACGGATCGCCGGCACGTCCTCACGCGCCAGGGCGATCGCCCGCAGCAGCGTCTCGTGATCCTTCTTCGTGGTGAGGTTGCCGACGGTCCCCACCACCGGCTCGTCGACACCGAGGCCGAGCGCTGCGCGCGCCGCCGATCGTGCACCCGGATGGCGGCGGACGTGGCACGCCTCGACACCGTGCAGCACGACGTCGACCGGAACCCGCGACTTGATCGACGCGGCGACACCGTCGGACACCGCGATCACGGCGTCGTTACGGCCGTACGTCGCCCGATTCGCCCAACGCGTCGCCGTCCGGTAGCGCCCCCAGAGGTTGTGCTCGGTGTGCACGATCGCCGGACCGTGGCCATTGACGAACAGGTGGGCGAAGGCCAGGCGGGCGGCAACGGCCGGCACCGGCATGTGGGTGTGCACGATCCCGATGTCGTGGGTGCGCACCAGTTGGCGCAGGCGGGCGATCCAGGCGACGCTCGTCGCGTGGCGGGCGTCGAGGCAGTGGACGGGAACACCGTCGCTGCGGATCTCGTCGACGAGGGCGTCCTTCCACGGGAGCAGGTAGGCGACCTCGACCCGGAAGCGCGACGGATCGAGGTGTCGCACGGCGCCCGCGATCAACCGCTCGGTGCCGCCCAACCCGAGGCCCTTGGTCAGCATCAACACGCCGACCGGGTCTCCATCCGCACTCGAATCGATCCGCACGCCGTCCCCGCGGTGACCACCCTCGTTCGGGATGGTGCGCCGCAGCATCAACGTTAGGCGAACGGGTCGCGCCGGCCGCCGTCAGCCCGCCAGCTCGGCGACGACCTCGGCCCACCGCGCGCCGACGACGCCGATCTCGAACCGGGCGAGGCACCGCTGGCGGCCGGCCGCGCCCATCGTGCCCGGGTCCTCGAGAACACTTCGCAGCGCTCCCGCCAGGTCGGCGACGTCGCCCGACCTGACGAGCAGGCCCGTCTCGCCGTCGGCGACGATCTCCGAGACCGCTCCCACGTCGTAGGAGACGACCGGCCGCTCGCTGAGGCCGGCCTCGATGAGCACGCCCGGCATCCCCTCGGTGCGGCTGGCCAGGACGACGGCGTCGGCCGCGGCGTACACCGGGGTGACGTCGGCCAGGGCGCCGACGAAGCGGACCCGGACGGCGCGTCGCGGGCCGACTGCGCCTCCAGTGCAGCGCGCTCCGGGCCGTGGCCGGCGACCACCAGGCACACGCCCTGGAGGCGGCCGACCGCCGCGATCGCGTCGCCGACCCGCTTCTCCTCGGTCAGCGAGCCGATGTAGGCGACGACCCGCGAATCAGTGGGGAGACCGAGATGCAGGCGCGCCCCCACCTTCTCGACCGCGTCGGCCACCGGGCACCGTTCGGCGGCGACACCATTGGGGACGACTCGGATCTTGTGCGATGGCACCCCGTGGCGCGCCATCAACACGTCGGCGGCCCCGTCCCAGAGCACGGTGACGAGCCGCGCCCGTCGCAGCAACAGGGCCGTACGCACGCGGCGGACCCCACGCGTCGACCACGCAGCCGGATCGCCGATGCTCCGGTAGGCGAACGGGACGCCGGTCGCGGCGAGCGCCGCCGCACAGGCAACGAGCGTGCGGGAGCCGTGCGCCACGGCCGCCGGCGAGCCGACCGCGGCGCGTCGCAAGGCCAGCAGCGTCGCGGGTGCGAGCTCGCTCCGACCGAGCACGCGCACCGGCAGCGGGTCGCGCTCGGCGCCGGCCGTCAACGCCACCACATCGGAGGCGATCCCCCGCCGCCGTAGGTCGTCGGCCAGGTCGGTGGCGAAGACCTCGGCGCCGCGTCGCTGGGTCGACACCACGACGTGGAGCAGCGCGGCGGACCCGCCGAGCGGTGGGCCGCCGGACGAGTCACCCTGCTGTTGGCGCTCATCATCGTCCGTCACAGCCCCATCCTGCCCATCGTCGAGACCGTCTCCGTTGCACCGAGGCCGGTCGAGCGGCCATGATCGTGTCTCAACGTCTTCGCCGCGGGCGGTTCGCGGATCGGACGGCGCGCGGAGCGTGGGCAGCTCGACCGGCGAATGACTGTGTCCCATGCGGGAGGGCTGTGCGGGAGGCTATGCGGGAGGACGCAGCGGGAGGAATGACATGAAGACAGTCGACGGGCCACCGGCCGAACTGCTCTTCCGCCGCGCCGTGCGCCCGGTGACGATGCTCCGCGAGCTCTGGAGCCGGCGCGAGCTCGTGGTCGTGCTGGCCGAGCGCGAGTTGCGAGCGCGGTTCAAGCAGACCCGTATCGGCTTCGCCTGGGCGCTGATCACACCGTTCATCATGATGGTCGTCTTCACGGTGTTCTTCAAACGCGTCGCCGACGTCAAGACCTTCGGCGTCCCGTACCCGCTCTACTCCTACGTCGGGCTGCTGTCGTGGACGTTCTTCTCGGGTGCCTTGTCGAAGGGCGCGGTGAGCATCGTCCAGAACCTGGCGCTGCTGAACAAGGTGTACTGCCCGCGCGAGGTGTTCCCGATCTCGTCGATCGCGACCGCCGGAGTCGACACCGCGATCGCCACGACGATCCTCGGCGTGCTGTTCGTGATCTACCAGTTCATGCCGCACCTGGCATCGCTGTGGGTCCCGGTCCTGCTCGTGATCCAGCTGATGTTCACCACCGGTCTCACGATGGCGCTGGCGGCGACCGTCGTGTACGTGCGCGACATCCGCCAACTGCTGCCGATGGTGCTCCAACTGGGTCTGTTCGCGACGCCGGTCGCGTACGGGCTCGACGTCATCCCGACGACCTGGTGGCGGCCGTACTCGGCGCTGAACCCGCTGGCGCCGATCATCGACGGCTACCGGCGGACCGTCCTGTTCGGCGAGCAACCGCACCTCGACCTCGTCGCCATCGCCGCCGTGACGAGCACCATCACGCTCGTCGCCGGCTACCTGGCGTTCAAGAAGATGGAGACCGGCTTTGCCGACGTCGCCTGACGGCACCATCGTCGCCTCGAACGTCTGGAAGCGGTTCCGGGCCGATCCGACGAGGCAGTCGCTGCGGGCCCGCGTGGCCAACGCCAAGCGACACCGGAGCGGACGCGGGCGACGCGGCTGGCGCTGGGCGCTCGAGGACGTCGACGTCAGGGTCGAACCGGGAGAGGCGATCGGCCTGGTCGGGATCAACGGCTCGGGCAAGTCCACGCTGCTCAAGATCCTGGCGCGCGTGATGTATCCGTACGCGGGCAGCGTCGAGGTGGCCGGCCGCACCGGTGCGTTGATCGAGGTGCGCGCCGGCATCCACCCCGAGCTCACCGGACGCGAGAACATCCACCTCTACGGCACGCTGCTCGGGTTGCCACGCCGGATGGTGAGCACGCGCTTCGACGACATCGTCGAGTTCGCCCAACTCGAGGAGGCCGTCGACCGGCAGGTCAAGTTCTACTCGAGCGGCATGCAGATGCGGCTCGGCTTCGGTGTGGCGGCGTTCCTGGAGCCTGACGTGCTGCTCGTCGACGAGGTGCTCGCCGTCGGCGACACCGGGTTCCAGCAGCGATGCATCGACCGCATGCGCACGATGCTCAGCGCCGGCACCACCCTGGTGTTCGTGTCGCACGACCTCGCCGCCGTCGAGAGCATCACCGAGCGCGCCGTCTGGCTGCACGGTGGGCGCGTCCAGGAGGACGGACCGGTGCGCGACGTGCTCGGTTCGTACCGCGCCGCGCTCGAGCACGTGTCAGAGCTCACCGCCGACACCGACGGCGTCGTCCGCCTCGTGAAGGCACGGGTGACGGCCGTCGAAGGCGAGCAGTTGCAAACGCAACAACCCGCCGACGTCGAGCTCGTGCTCCGCAGCGCCCAACCGGCGGCCGGCAGGCTGTGCATCGGATGCAGCGAAGGTCCGGCGGCGCCGATCTTCCTCCTCCGCCACGACCTGCACCTGCCCGACGACCGCGAGGTCGAGGTCCGTTGTCGAATCGACCGCCTCCCACTCCCGAGGGGGCGCTACTACCTGTGGGTCGGCGTGTTCCTCGCCAGGGGCGAGCTGCTCGGTTGGCAGCCCGGCGCGTACTTCGACGTCGCCGGGCCCGACCTCGATGTCGGTCCTCCCGGGATCGGACGTCTCTCCCCCGTCCACGTCGCCGCCAGCTGGGAGGTCGGACAGCGGTGAGCGGTGGCGCGGCGCTGCCGGCGGGACGGCCCGCGGTGCTCTTCGTCAGCGTCCCCACCGGCATCGGCGGTTCGACCCGCTCGCTGGCAACCGTGATCTCCCACGTCGGCGACGACGCCGTCCGCATCCTGGCTGGGCCGCGATCGGGGCGCTTCGTGGAACTGGTCCGCCAGAACGGCATCGAACTGCACCTGCCGATCGTTTCGGGCGGCCGCTTGCGCCCGCTGCGCCGGGCATGGACGTCGGCCCGCCTGGCGGCGTTCGCCGTGCGCCACCGGCACCAGCTGACCGCGATCCACGCCAACGGCCTCAAGGAGCTGAGCCTGTCGCTGCCGGCCGCCGTCGTGAGCCGGGTGCCGCTCGTCGTCTGGGTCCACAACTTCGCCGTGCCACCGTCGGTGCGCATGTTCGGATGGCTGTGGCGCGCCGTGCTGCCGCGCTGCGACGTGCGCTGGGCCGCCGTCTCGCCGCTCGCACGCGACATCGCCGTCGGTGCCCGTCTCGTGGCGGCCGACGACGTCGTGATCGTCCCCAACCCGATCGACGCCGACGACGTGGTTGCGCCGGAGCGGGTCGCGGCGGACACGGTGACGGTCGCTTACCTCGGCGCGCCCCGGCGGTACAAGGGGTTCGATCTGCTCCCCGAGATCATCGAGCAGTCGGAGCGCCTCACCCCCGCCGACTGGCTCGTGTTCTCGCACCAGACCGACGACGATCTCGACGCGACGTGGCATCGGCTGCGCGAGATGGCGGGCGACGGGCGGGTGTCGCTCGAGGGCAAGTTCCCCGACGTCCGCACCGTGTACGCGCGATGTGACGTCGTCGTGTGTCCGTCGATCCTGGAGTCGTTCTGCCGGGTCGCCGCCGAGGCGATGCTGAACGGCATCCCCGTCGTCGGCAGCGACCTGGCGCCCATCCGTGCACTGCTCGGTGACGACGAAGCGGGACTGCTGTTCCCCGTGGGCGACACCCATCGGGCGGCCGAGGCGATCGCCCGCCTGGTGGCCGACGGCGGTCTGCGGGCTCGCCTCGGCGCGGCTGGGCGGCGGCGGGCGGCGCCCTACGACCCGGCAAGCGTGCGTCGCCAGCTGCTCGCGCTCTACGGGGTCCCCGATCACTCGAGTGCCGTGAACGGCGACGCCGACAACGATGTCGCCGCGGTCACGGTCGCGGAGTCGGCCGACCCCGGCGCCCCAACGCGCGCCGCACCACGCCCGGTAGGCGGACGCCACCGCCGTGCACCCACCAACGCACCCGCCCCCGGACCGCGGCCGCCCGGGCCGTGATCGTCGGACGCGGGGCGCCGCGCTCGTAGCCGAGCTCGGTGAGGAGTCGGCCCGCCACGGCCTCGAAGCGGTCGAGGTCGGCGGGTTGCATGTCGGTCCGCCACGAACGAGAACCCGACGACAGCGGCTCGGCGAGCCGCGCGTGCCGAGGGTTGGCACGGACCTTGGCCGGCACGTTGTCGCGACGCTCGAAGAACTGCAGCATGTCGGGCTCGTAGTCGAGGTCGAGGAACCGGCACAGGTCGGCGACCGGCTCGGCCGGGTCGCACACGAGGCGCTCGTAACGCACCTCGTGATAGCGACGCGAGCCGAGCCGCGCGCCTGCCGCCGCGACCGGCCTCGACACGCCGCCGCCAGTCGATCGCGAGGGCGACCGGGTCGTGGCGCTGGCCGGCGATGGCCATCGCCGACAGCGCGACATCCCGACCGTCGCGGATGATGTGCACGAACCGGCCCTCGGGGAACATCGCCGCGAGGGCCGGGATGCGCTGCACGTACGCCGGCATCTTGTCGCCGTAGCGGGATTTGCCGCGCTGCGACGCGTAGTGCGCGAACACGCGACGAACGGCGTCCGGGTAGTCCACGACCGGCGTCCCGCCGAGTGCCGTTCGGACGTCGTCGGGTTCGAGGCCGAGGTTGCCGCGGACCGCCGGGTCGGCGAGGAGGTCGGCGGCGAAGGCGTCGACGTCGAAGCCACCCGGGAGTTCGTAACGTGACCGCCGGCGGCTCAGCGGGTACACGAACCGGCCCTCGTGGGCGACCGCCAACCGGCTGTGCCCATCGAGCACGCTGCGCAGCACCGACGTCCCGGAGCGGCCGGCACCGAGGACGAAGACGAACGGCGGGAGCCGCTCGGAAGTGGTCGTCACCCGGTCACCGTGTAACCGAACCGGCCCGCACCCGACGCCGCGAGCATCGCGTCGAGACGCCCGATCTGCTCGACGGTCAGCTCATCGCGGTGACCGCCCACCGTGCCCCGGCGTGTCTTGTACGTGTCGTGGTCGCCGCGGCGGCCCGGGCGCAGCTTCTCGGACGCGAACGCCTCCGTCTCCTCGAGTTGGCGCATGTGATCGAACGAGCCGAACTCGACGGCGTCGGCGACGATGTCCGGCGCCACGTCGTCGACACCGGCGAACGCGAGCACCCGTCGCAGTTCGGCGTCCGGCCGGGCGTGCAGGTCCTCGTACCGCACGACCAGGACCCCATCGGGCGCGTCGAGTTGGTCGGCCCATGCGTCGTAGAACCGCAGCAGCGACTCGAACCCCCCGACCCGTTCGTCGAGGAACTCGGCGAGCGTCCCGCCGTAGCCGCCATGTCGTCCTCGCCGCTGGTGGTACAGCGAGACGATCACGTCGCGCGGGTCGCGCACCAGCAGGATCACGCGAGTGCCGCGATACCGGGACTTGTCGACGTCGACGTCCTCGGGTGGCTTCCACTGCGCTTCGTCGTCGTGGGTGGCCACGATGCACGGCACCCGAGCGTCGAGCTCGGCCAACCGGTGCAACTCGACGAGGTCGGCGTCGGGCGGTAGGTCGTACTGCAGTTGGAACACTCGCCCGAGCATCACCCGCAGCCACGTGCGCCCGCACTTGGGGAACGACACGAGGTACACGTCGGTCCGCATCCGGCGGTAGGAGCCGAGCAGGCGGCGCGGCACGATCGCGGCGATGCGCTTGCGGGCCCTGGGCGTGAGTCGCCGCGCGATGCGACGGTGCGTCGCCCTCAACAAACCGCCCATGGCGAGAGGTTAGGCAACCGACGGCGTGGCGTCGTCTTTGCACGAGCCGCGCCGCCGCGGGACAATGCCCGTGGGCCGGTGCTGCGGAGCCGGTCGGCAGCCCGCAGGGGTCGGGGGAGGAGCGGTCCGACAGGATGAGGCAAGAGTCGACGATGCAGGTTGGGATGCAGGCCGCGATGCAGGCCCGCGCGTCACGTCAGGACCAGCCCGTCGTCATGCGCCGCGACGACGGTGGCCACGACGAGGTCGAGTTCTTCGGCGACGACGAGCTGCTGTTCGGCTGCCGGCACGTGCCCGAGGGCGACGTCCGGGCCGGCCTCGTGGTGTGCCCTTCGATCCTCTCCGACTCCGGTGCCAACTACCAGCGCGAGGTCCGCCTCGGTCGTCAACTGGCGGCCGCCGGGATCGTCGTGCAGCGGTTCCACCCGCGGGGCACCGGCCACAGCGACGGCGACGGTTCCGACGTGACGCTCGACTCGTTGGTCGACGACGCACGCGCCGCGGTCGCGTTGCTGCGCGAGCGGTGCCCGGTCGAGACCGTCATGCTGCTCGGTACTCGATTCGGTGCGCTCGCCGCTAGCGCCATCGCCGCCGAGTTGGACGACGCACCGGTCGTGCTCTGGGAGCCCACCTCCGATCCACGACGATTCCTCCGCGAAGGGATTGCGAGCCCGTGCCGTGCACCTCGTGCGGCAGGCCGGGTCTGAGCGCGAGGATCCCGAGGTCGAGCTCGAACGTCAGGGATTCGTCGATCTGCTCGGCGTTCCCGTCGGGCGCGGGTTGTTCGAGACTCCCGCCGGCCGCGATCTCCGGAGCCAGATGGGCGATCGACCGCGTCCAGTGCTGCTGGTGCAGATGGATCAACGTGACGACCTCCGCGCCGAGTACGTGGATCTCGTCGACCGGTGGACCGAGCTCGGGTTCGCGGTCACCGCCCAGTGCTGCCCGTGCGACGAGACGTGGTGGTACGTCCACGACCGGCTCGCTCCCGCGGCACACCTCCTCGACGTCACCACGGAGTGGCTGGTGGCCCGATCGTCGTGACACAGATGTCGCCGACACCCGCCGCGACCGCGGCCGACGAGCTGCCGGTCGTCATCCCCGCCGACACCGGCGACCTGCTCGCAGTCGTCACCACACCGACGGTCCCGGCGGCCGGGCTCGCGGCGGTGCTGTTGCGCGGCGCCGGCTGGCGCCCATCGTCGGGCCCGCGACGTACGCAGGTGCGTCTGGCCCGCCGGCTCGCCGCCGCCGGGCTCCACGGTGTGCGCTTCAGCTACCACGGCGTCGCCGAGAGCAGCGGCCAGAGCGAGGAGATCGTCCGCCTCGACCAACCCTTCGTCGAGGACGTCGACGCCGTCGTGCGGTGGCTCGCCGAGCGTGACCTTCGTCCGGTACTGGTGGGCAACTGCTTCGGGGCCCGCACCGCATTGTCGTTCGCCGCGGGCACAGCGGGCACAGCGGGGGTCGCCGGTGTCGCGGGAGTCGCGGGGGTGGCGTTGATCGTGCCGCCAGTGCACGACTTCGAGGTCGCGCGGCGGCTCGACCGGCGCCCATTGCCCACCCTCGCCAGGCGGATGACGCCGGCGCGGGCCTGGGCGGTCCTGCGCGACCCGGCCCGCCGGCGGGCCATGGGCCGCACGTTCCGCGCGCTCACCCACGTCGGCCGTCACCGGGTACAGCCCTCGCGCAATGCCGATCCGGTGTGGCTGAGCCGCTCGTTCTGCCGCGAGCTCGAAAAGGTCACAGCGCGCGGGATCCCGGTGCTGGTCGTGTACGGCGACGACGACAACTACTTCCGCGACTTCGAGCTGGCGCGCGGCGGCACGCTCGGCGACGTCGTCGCCCGGGCAGGGGCACAGATCGAGCTCCGCGTCGTGCCGGGGAAGATCCATGGGCTCACGAGCATCGAGACCCAGGAAGCCACGCTCGACGCCGTCGAGGACTGGGTGCACGCGACGTTGCTGGTGGGAGCACGTCGCGCGGAGCGCGCGTGACGCGAGTGCGGGTGGTGCACGTGGTCGATTCGCTCGCCGCGTCGGGCGGCGCCGAACAGCGCCTCGTCGAGGAGGTGGAGGCGATCGCCGACCGCTTCGATCAGCGCGTCGTGCGGCTGTTCCCGCGCAACGAGTTGCAGCCACGACTCGAACGGGCGGGCATCTCGGTCGTCGCCCTTGGGATGTCGGGCCGGCACGCCGGTCGCACGTGGCCGTTGGCAGTGTGGCGGTTGCGTCGCGTGTTGCGCGAGTGGCGGCCCGACGTCATCCACACGACGCTCTTCTCCGCCAACCTCACCGGCCAGCTGGCGGCGCGCACGTTGCGGATCCCGGTGGTGTCGTCGTTCAACCGGACCGGCGACGTCACCCTCCAACGCACGTTGCAGCCCGGTGTGGCCGGTTGGCGTGGGCGGTTGATGCACGCCATCGCCGGTCGGGCGGCGAGGCTCGGCGACGTGCACTTCCGGGCCGTCAGCGCGTACGCGCGGGACAGCAACTGCGAGCTGTTCGACGTGCCGCCCGAGCGAGTCACGGTCGTCCCCAGGGGCATCTCGGTCGAGGGTGCGGCCGCCGGAGCGGGCCGCTCGGCGTTCGGCCTCGCCGACGGCGTCCCGTTGTTCGTCAACGTTGCCCGGCTCGTTCCCGAGAAGGCGCAGCACCTGCTCGTCGACGCCTTCGCCGAGGTCCGCGCCGCGCTCCCCGAGGCCCAGCTGGCGATCGCCGGCGCACCGGGATCGGCGGAGTCGGTGGTGCGCGCCGCGATTTCCCGCCACGACCTCGGCGGCGCCGTCCACCTGCTCGGCTGGCGCGACGACGTTCGCTCACTCGTCGCCGCCGCCGACGTGTTCGTGTTCAGCTCGCTCTCGGAGGGGTCGCCGAGCGCGGTGCTCGAGGCGATGGCGATCGGGACCCCCGTCGTCGCCTTCGCCATCGCTCCGGTCGTCGAGCTCACCGGTGGCCACGCCCGGCTGGCGACGACCGGATCTTCCGCCGAGCTCGCCCGCGAGATGGTGGCCGCATACACCGCGCCCGAGCGGGCGGACGAGATCGCCGCGGCGCGGGCGTGGGCCGACCGATTCGCGCTGACCGACGTCGCGCGCCAACTCGGCGACCTCCTCGAGTGGCGTGCTGGGCACCGGACAGAACCGGTGACGGTCGCGTGAGCCTGACTTTGGCACCGGCCCTGGATCGTGGCGTCGCCGTGGTGTCGATCGACACCGAGTTGGCGTGGGGCGAGTCGCACCATCGCGACGGGATCGCACCGCGACGCGACTACGGCTCGGAGCGGGCCGTCATCGACCAGATCCTCGAGATCTTCGATCGGTACGACATCTCGGCGACATGGGCGATCGTCGGCCACTTGTTCCTCGATCACTGCGCACCGGTGGACGGCCGGGCGCACCCCGAGATCGTGCGCCCGGTGTATCCGTCGTCGAACGGCGACTGGTTCGACATCGACCCGTGCTCGACGCTGGCGACCGCACCGTCGTACTACGGGCGCGACATCGTCGCCGCCATCAACCGCTGTCGCGTCCCCCAGGAGATCGGCTGCCATTCGTTCTCACACCTGATCGCCGACGGTTGCGGCGAGGACGCGTTCGGGTCGGACCTCGACGCGTGCCGGGCGGTCGCCGCCACCGACGGGCTGGAGGTGCGGTCGTTCGTCTACCCCCGCAACGCCATCGATCACATCGACCTGCTGCGCGAGCACGGGTTCGTCTGCTACCGCGGATCGGCGGAGACGCCGGCCGCGCCGGCTGGTCGCCTCGTCCGCTATGCCGACCGGCTGCGCCCGTTGGCCCGGTCGGCCGTCGTCCCGGTCCGCCATCCGAGCGGCGTGTGGAACGTCCCCCAGACCTACCTGTTCGCGCCGGCCACCCGCGCCCGCCACCTTCCCGTCCGCCTGTGGGTGCGCCGGCCAGTGGCGCGGATGCGCCTGGCCGCACGGGAGCGGTCGCTGTTCCACCTCTGGTTCCACCCGTACAACGTGACCGCGGCACCCGATCGCGCACTGCGCGGGCTGGAAGCGATCTGTCGGGCGGCGTCGCGCCTCCGTGACGAGCGCCGCCTCGACATCATGACGATGGGCGCGTTGGCCGACCGCCTGGAAGCCGCGACGGGCAATACGAACTGACGTGTGGCAACGCGTGCTCAGTCAGCCGCGTTCGATCACGCGGCCGACGCGGCGTCGCACCCTGTGGACCTGCCAGCGGCACCATCGGACGGCGACGTCGCGCCGAACCGACGCTGACGGTCGTGGCTCCTGGCGCTCGTAGCCGTGCTCCGTCAGGGCGTCGCCGGCGAGCAGCTCGAAACGGGCCACGTCCTCGGCGCTCAGCTCACGCCGCCAGTCGCGCAAGCCCGGCGTGGGCGGGATCGCCAGCTGCCGGTGGTACTCCGGGTGACCCGTCGTGCGGATGACCTCGGCGGCCCGGTCCGAATGGTCGACCATGGCGGTCGAGAACGGCAGGTCGATCGTCGAGCACAGAGCACGCAGCTGGGTCGCCGGATCCCGCACGAGGTCCTCGTAGCGCAACTCGAGGTAGCGACCGGAGGACAAGGCCCGGCCGGCGCGACGGCCGCGCGTGACGCGTAGTCGCCAGTGCATCGCCGCTTCCTCGATCGTGTCGGCCCAACCGAGCTCGAGGAACGAACACGCCACGTCGCGTCCGTCACGGACCAAGTGGATGAACGCCGACTCCGGGAACAGGCGCGCCAACTCGCCGATGTGGAGGACGTACACCGGCGTCTTGTCGGCGTAGCGCGACTTGCTCCCGCGTCGATGCCCAGAGCCCGAAGACCTCCCGCACGGCCTGCGCGTAGTCCTCGGGCGGCGATGCCGCGAACGCGTCGACGATCGACTGGCGGTCGATCTCCCACAGTCGGAACCGCTCGTTCACGGCGAGCTGGTCGACGAACGCGCCGGCGTCGAACGGCCGGCTCGCGGCGCGCCGGCTCGGCATCAGTTGGACGACGAAGTGGGATTCGGGCGGGACGGAGAGGTCGGGGTGACCGTCGCACATCGCCCGCAGCAGAGTGCTGCCCGACCGGCCGCACCCGACGATGAACGGGAAGGGCGGCCGACCGTCAGACAAGGTACTTGCGCAGGATCTTGCCGAGTGGGCTGCGGGGGATCTCGTCGCGGAACTCGACGATTCGCGGCACCTTGAATGGTGCCAGCTGGTCCCGGCAGGCCGCCACGAGCTGTTGGCGCAGGCGCGACCAGTCGGGGTCGGTGGGGTCGGCGGTGTCGGGCACCACCACCGCCTTCACGATCTCCTCCCCACGATCACCCGGGACGCCGACGACGACGACGTCGCCGACACCCGGTTGGGCGCGGAGCACGGTCTCGACCTCGATCGGATCGACTTTGAAGCCGCTCGTCGAGATGAACAGCTTCGTGCGGCCGGTCACGAACAGGTTCCCGGCGTCGTCGATGTGACCGAGGTCGCCGGTGCGGAACCATCCGTCGTCGAACACCTCGTTCGTCGTCGCGCCCTCACCCACGTACCCCGCGGTGAGGGCATGGCTGCGGAACGCGATCTCACCCGTCGCACCGCGGGCGTGGCGGATACCGCCCTCGCCGATGACGACGACATCGATGCCGCGCATGGGCCTGCCGACCGAATCCCAGGTGCCGGACGCATCGTCGTCGAGGTTGATCGTCACCGAGCCCGCCTCACTGCACCCGTAGAGCTGCCTGATCGGGTGTCCGAAGCGGTCGTGGAACAGGTCGAACGTCGCCTGCGAGAGCGGCGCGCCGGCCGAGAAGCACAGCCGCAGCGTCTGCAGGTCGGCGCGCTCGGCGCGGCGGGTCTCGGCGAGGCTGTGGAAGATGAACGGCACGGCCGGGAACAGCGTGACCCGCTCCTGCTTGATCGCCGCCAAGGTCGCGTCACGCTCGAACCGACCGAGGACGAGCGGAGCTCCGGATCGGATCGCGGCGAGCAGCGCGTTGCCAAGGCCATGGGCGTGGAACAGGGCGACGACGGCGAGGATGACGTCGTCCTCGGTGACGTCGACGGTCGCCGCGAACTGGTCGGCCTCGGCGGCGAGGTTGCGGTTCGTGCGGATCATGCCCTTGGGCGTGCCCGTGGATCCCGACGAGAACGCGAACAATGCCGGGGCCTCGGGATCGATGGGCGCGCCGTCGAACGTCGTTGCGTTGGCCGCGGCACTTTCCAGGCCGGCGAAGTCCTCGACCCACGGCTGGTGCTCAGCGCCAGACGCGTGCGTCCCGCCGCGCAGCACCGGCACGAGGCCGGGCTCGGCGACGATCCCGGCCACCGCGCAGTCCGCGGACGCGCAGCCGGCAAGGTGACGGCCGAGCTCCTCCGGCGTGAACAGTGGGTTCAGCGGAACCGCCATGGCGCCGAGCACCTGGACGGCGAGGAACGTGGTGACGAACGCGCGGTCGTTGCCGAGCACGATGGCGACGCCGTCGCCGGGCGCGACGCCTCGGGCGCGCAGCGTGCCGGCGAGTCGATGCGCGTCGCTGGCGAGCTCATCCCACGTGCGGCGTTCCGAGCCGTCGACCAGCGCCAGGCGGCAGCCGGCCCGCTCGACCGTGGACGCGAACATCGCCGCCACGGTCGACGGGCGCTCACTCACGACGCGCGCCGCCCGGCGATGTAGCTGCTCATCGAGCCGAGGCTGCCGAAGTTCTCGATCGTGATCTCGCGATCGGGGACGTCGATGCCGAACGTCTCCTCGATGCCGATGACGACGCTGAGCAGTGCAGCCGAGTCGAGCCCGAGGTCGATCAGCGACGCCCCGTCGTCGACCGTGACCCCGGCGTCGAGCTGGAGTCGCTCGGCCAGGAGCGCCCGCAGCCGGCCGTCGATGTCACCAAGCTCACCGTGCACGTCCGCCCTCCGCGATGTCGATCGGGAGAGCGAATCCTAGGCCGAGCCGGCTCGCTGCCAAGCACGGAAGTGCGGCCCGGCCGCGCGGTGGTTGCGTTCGAGCTCATCCGCGGCGTCAGCCCACGCGACCACCAATCTCGAGCCTCCCGGATCGGAAACACCTGCTCACGGTCATTGTCACACCCCCTGTTTAGGGTGGTTCGTATCCGGCTTCCCCCTGGTTGATCGCTCGTGGTCGAAAGGGGTTTGTGATGGAAGATCGTGGTGTCGGCGAGGCAATCGCTTCGCTGTTGGCCGTCGATTGGCGGGTTGTGATCGGGCCGGTCTGACGGGTGTGGTGAGCTTGGCGCAGCGGGTGCGGGGCTGGGTCGACGCGGTCGACGTGGCGATCGCCCGCCGCAGCCGAGAGTTGGCTGCCGAGGGTCGTTCGGAGTCGGCGGCGGAGGTGCTGACCGGTCATGGGCGTCGTTCGAGCCGGGAGACGCGGGCGGTGTCGGATCGTTCTGAGGTGTGCGAGGCGATGCCGGGGTTCGAAGCCGCGCTGGCGGATGGGGTCGTGTCGTCGGTCATGTCGACGCGGTCGCCAATGCGGCCAAAGGACTCGATGACGCCGGTCGGGAACGCCTCGGCGGGTTGGCAGGATGATCTGTTGGGGTTTGCCCGGGTGGAGCCGGTGGCGGTGTTCGAGCGTCGCTGCCGGCTGCTCGGCAAACGCTTAGCCGGCGACGAAGGCGAATCAGAGCTCGACAAGCAGAAGGCGTCGGTGTCGGTGCGGCGCTGGATCGACAAACCCTCCGGCATGCACCACACCCACCTCGCCTTGGATCCGGAGCGTGACGCCAAGCTGTGGTCAGCGATCGACGCCCAGTTGGCGTCGATCAAACAGACCGACGGCAACTCCGGCACGCCGATCGATGTCCTGTTGGCTGATGCCGTCGTCGAAGCCGTGTCGGGGGAACGGTCCGGGGAGCGGCGGGTGCCGGAGATCTGCGTCCACGTCGACTACCACACGCTGCTGAACGGGTTGCACGAGCATTCGTTGTGTGAGACCGCCGACGGCATCCCACTGCCACCCGCCACGGTGCGGCGTTTGGCGTGTGAGGCGGCGATCGTACCCATCATGCTCAACACCGCCGGTGAGGTGTTGGACTGCGGTCGCGACGTCCGCGTCGCCAACCGGGCGCAACGGCGAGCGTTACGGGCGATGTACCGCACCTGCGGCTACCCCCACTGCGACATCACGTTCGACCGTTGCGACATCCACCACGTCATCGCCTGGCTCCAACACGGATCGA
Organism: Ilumatobacteraceae bacterium; assembly: GCA_963776935.1. Taxonomy (GTDB): domain Bacteria; phylum Actinomycetota; class Acidimicrobiia; order Acidimicrobiales; family Ilumatobacteraceae; genus JALOLG01. The sequence goes on from CAVZOP010000015.1 coordinate 541,052, forward strand.
CCGACCTGCAAAATCTGTTGCCGCTATGTGCCGGACACCACCACCTGGTGCACGAGGGACACTGGCGACTCACACTCGACAAACACCGCACCGTCACCATTCACCGACCCGACGGCACCCGGCACTTCCACGGCACCACGATCAACCGAACCCGGCGAACTCACCCACCGCCCGAGCAGCGGTGCGGCGGCCCGGTACGCAGCGGCCGGCGCGCGATCGATCAGGCTGTCGGCGGCATGACGATGCTCGACGCAGTGCGCACCCGGATCCCGATGGACGTCCGGCATCGCGTCGCCCAGTGGCGTGTGCAGGCGAGGACGCCGACGGGTAGGTGGCGTCGCCTGCCCGACCTCCTCGTCATCGGCGGCCAACGCTGCGGGACGAGCACGTTGTACCGCCACCTCGGACGGCACCCCGACGTGTCGCCGTCGCTGCGCAAGGAGGTCGAGTACTTCAGCCGCCGGTACAACCGCGGCGAACGGTGGTATCGGGCCCACTTCGCGCTCGATGCGCAACGTGATCGGTTGTCGTTCGAGGCGACGCCGGACTACCTGTTCCATCCTCTCGCCGCGGCGCGGGCGGCCACCGTGGTGCCCGACGCGCGACTCGTCGTGATGCTCCGCGATCCGGTCGCGAGAGCGTGGTCGCACTACCACCACATGGTGGGCCTCGGCCACGAGGACCTCGACTTCGACGCCGCGATCTCGGCAGAGCACGACCGCTGCGCCGACGATCTGGCGCGCCTCACCGACGATCCGCTGCACGACCCCGTTGCGCTCCTGCGGTACTCGTACGTCGCACGCGGGCGGTACGCCGAGCAGCTGGTGCGGTGGTTCGAGCACTTCCCCCGCGACCGCCTGCTCGTCGTGCGCAGCGAGGACTTCTTCGCCGATCCGAGAGCGTCGTACCGGCGGATCCTCGACTTCGTCGGGCTGACGCCGTGGGAGCCCGAGCACTTCACCAACGTCAGCCGGCCGAGCGGCCAGGCTCCCCCACCGATCCCGTCGGCGACCCGCGACCGCCTCACGGAGGCATTCGAGGCCCCCAACCAAGACCTCGCGACACTGCTCGGCGACCCCCCGAACTCGTGAAGTTTCGGCGCCCCTACGACGCCCGAAACTTCATGAGTTGGGGTTGAGAGTGGGCTGAGGGGTGGCGGTAGGGGGCGTTGGGCGTCAGTCGGGGGTGCTGACGGCGTTCCACTCGGGGCGGGGGTCGCCCTGCTGGTCGGCGGGGCGGACCGTGAACGTGGTGGATCCGTTGGTGACGCGCAACTCGGTCTCGGCCGACACGTCTTCGACCAACCAGAACTCGTTGCCGGCGAACGTGCAGTTGACGAAGTCGTACAGCTGCGGGTGATCGCCGGCTTCCGGCAGGCCGACCTGGGCCCTGGTCCCACCCATGAACGTCGAGTCCGATATCTCGGTGATTCGGCCGCCACGTCCGAGGTGCTTCGTAACCCGCACGGCGAACTCACTCAGCCCTGCCTGGTCGACGTACATGTTCTTGTACGTGATGGTGTCGTCGGAGTCCTTCGACGCCTTCCCCGGCAACGCCGAGACCACGACCCCGTCGTTCTTGCAGGCGTAGATGGTGCAGTCGCGGTAGGAGACGAAGTTCGCATATGCACCGGCGAAGATGCCCTGACCGCAGTGGTAGGCCGTGAAGCCGGCGACGAGCGTGCGCGGCTTGCCGTTCTGCCAGAAGTAGATCCCGCTGTGGCGGACGTTGTGGGCGATGTTGCCCTCGAACGTCCACGTGTTGTCGTCGCGCGACAGTGACGGCCAGTTGTAGCCGGCCGACGATTCGGCGCCGCCCTCCACGCCGGTCGCGACACAGCCTCTGGCGATGTTGCCGTCGCCGGCACCCATCAGGAACCCGGTGAGGTTGAACTTGCTGTTGCCGCCACTCTTGACGAAGCTGGCGACACACCGCTCGTAGACGATGTCGTGCGACGGGACCAGGTCGCGTCCGCCGCCGTCGAGGCTGAGGTCCCACCAGAACGCATCGTCCACCATGTCGTGGGCCAGGCAGTCGCGGAACGTGACGCCGTTGGACAGGTGCGACGCGAACCCGTGCCCCGTCGAGTCGGACACGGCGACACCCTCGACGATCGACCCCGCGAGCCGTCGTAGTCGGCGTGGAAGTGGATCGCGTAGCGGCCGAGGACCTCGTTCTCGCCCTGTCGTGGGCCCATGTTGCGCAGCCCGATGTGGGAGATCTGCTGCGGCCGCGGTCGTCGACAGCATGATGACGTGTGACCGGCCCTCCGGTGTCCCACCGATGACCACGTTGCGGGTGAGGTTGAGGACTTCGGCGCGATGGGTGACGCCCGGGCGGACGGTCACCGCCGGATGGGGGTGATCGAGCGGGCGGTCGAGACCGATCCGCGCCCCGGACACGGACGTGACCGTGCGACGATCGTGGTGCTCCCAGTGGTTGTCGACGGTGACCGGCTCGGTCGGGGTGATCACCAACTCGTCGCCGACCCGCCATCCGGCGGCGGCGTCGACGTTGATCGTCGAGTCGCCCCGGTTCGCCGCACCGGTCAGGTTGGTCCACGCGGTCTTGGGCGTGCCGTGGGCGTCGAGCAGCGCCGGCGGTGACGACCCACAGCCCCACATCGGTCTCGAGCGGCTCGGCGGAGTGACCGCCGACGAAGCGGCTCTCGTCGACGTTGACGAACTCGATCTGGTGGACGATCTGGGCGGAGGACGGACGCATCGTCAACCGGCCGGCGACGACCACGTTGCCGCTGGACGACAGGCGCCGGCTGTTCGCCGGGTCGAACGTGAGCGAACCGCCGGGCCCGATCCGCACGCCACCGACGGCGGCGTCGACGTCGAGCATCACCGCCCGGTCGATCGACGCGGTGTCGTTCGAGCCGGGAACCCTGCCACCCCAGGTCGCCGGATCGCTCCAGCGGACGGCCTCCGAAGACCCGTCGGGCGGCTGCGTCGTCTCGACCGGCGAGGTGGTGTCGGGCGGTTGCGTGATGGGTGGTGGTCGTCGGTGGTCGGCGGTCGTCGTCGGTCGGCTGCGTCGTCGCAGTCGGCTGTGTCGTCGCAGACGGCTGTGTCGTCGTGGACGATTCCGGCTTCCGATTCCGCTCCCGCTCCTCTTTCGGCGGCTTCTCGTCCCCGGCGCCGTTCCTGCGGCCGACGCGGCCGCCGGCCTCGTCCGAGTCGTCACCGAGCGTTCGGGTGACCTGCCATCCGAGCAGGGCCAGCCCACCGAAACCGGCGATGGCGATGACCTCGCGGCGCGGGTAGGAGCGCTTCTCGGGCTCACGATCATCGGGAACGGGTGGTGTTTCTGCCATCGCTGAACCTCAGTCCTTGTGGCCCCGTTGCACCGTCGCTGCGGCCCGCCAGACCGTATCGGCCACATCCCCAGAAAACGCAGAAAGTGTTCGAGTCATCACTAAACCGATTCGACTCCGAAACCAGTTCGACACGTCAATGTTCGCCCCTAGAACAATTCCACATCTCCGAGGCCGAGGTGCCATCGCCCCGGCTCCGGAATCGTCACCAGACCGAGATCGCGGCACACGAGGATCGGTCCCCGACCGAGAAGTGGCACGAACCGGGCCCTCGGCAGGTGGTCGCCGAGGCGGACGGCGTAGTCGGCGCGGGTGGCTCGGAGCACCTGACCGAGGAGTCGCCGGGTCACCCTGGCGTCACCGCCCGGAACGAGCTCTTCGCACACCGCCGCCTCGACCGCCGGACCGCGCCGGCGCAAGCGGAAGACGACGAGCCCATCGCCCGGCCCGTCGACCGCCAGCGCCCGGTACCCCAGTGGCTCGAAGCCATACCGCCAGGCGAGGTACGCCGCCGACCTGTTCGTTGACAACCCGGATCGGGAGCCCGTGTCGAGGAGCGTCCCGAGCAGCGCCTCGACGGCGGCGGCGTCGGCGAACGCCTCGGCGGCCGGCACGCCGACGGTGCTGGGGATCGACCACTTGTCGGCGGCGGTCCGGGCGCGGGCGATCCGGCCGAGCGCCGGCAACGAGCGGGGCCGGGCCAGCACGGGCAGGCGGCGCACCGGTCGCCACCCCATCGCCAGGTAGCCGGGCCGGCTGCGCTCGTTGGGCGTGTTGAACACGAACGCCACCCCGTCGTCGCGCAGGGCGTCGAGCGCATGCTGGGTCAGGCCGCCGAAGACGCCGCGGCCTCGATGATCAGGATGGGTGGCGGTGTCGACCGCTCGCACTGCCTTCACGGGCTGCCCGTCGACGAAGAACTCCCAGCGCATGAACGTGCGGAAGCCGACGACGCGGTCGCCGACGGTGGCGACCCACGCAGGCGAGACGCCGAACGCGTTCTCGTGGTGCTTCCACGCGAAGAGGCGGGCGTGCAGGTCGTCGGGTTGCCAGCCGAGCGAGGCTCCGAGCAGGTCGAGCACGACCGCCTCGTCGGTCGGCTCGTAGCGCCGCACTTCGAAGTCGGCGACGCTCGAGCTCGTCATCGGCGGCCGACCTGGCGGGCGACGACACGCGCTCCCGCCACCGCCTGGACCCACGACCGGGACGCGCGGTCGGCGACGACGTGGCACCGCGCCGTCGCCCGCCGGCGGACCGACGGCGGCACCGCGCTGCATCCGTAGCCCAGCTCCTCGAGCAGCCCTCCGGCGATCGCTTCGAACCGCGCCACGTCGGCCGCCGGCATCTCCCGGCGCCAGTCGCGCAGGCCGGGTGTCGGCGGGAGCAGCAACCGGCTGTGGGCTCCGGGGAACCGCGTCGCGGCGATCACCTCGGCGGCCCGCTCGTGGTGATGCAGGACGCCGTCGTCCCACTCGAGGTCGAGGAACGCGCAGAGCTCGCGCAGGACCCGTTCCGGATCGGTGACGAGATCTTCGTAGCGGACCTCGCGGTAGCGATCGGGACCGAGGCGCTCACCGTCGCGCCTCCCACGAAGCACGCTGCGCCGCCACCGCATCGCCGCGTCCTCGACCGTGGTCGGGCCCCAACCCACGCTCCGGTAGGACAGCGCGACGTCGCGCCCGTCGCGGACGACGTGCACGAAGCGCGCCTCGGGGAACAACCGGCCGAGGCGGCGCAGGTGCAGGACGTGCATCGGGGTCTTGTCGGCGTAGCGCGGCTTGCCGCGCTGCGCGGCGGCCAGGGAGTACAGCTCGCGGATCGTGTCGGCGAACGACGTCGGGAACCGCATCCGTGAGCGCCGCCCTGGCCTCGGGCTCGGTGATCGGCCACCGGCGGAACGACGAATCGGCGACGATCAGGTCGGCGCACCTGGCGGCGTCGAAGCGGCGCGGCCAGCCGTACTGCAACGCGTAGTGCGGCCGCGCGTAGCGGATGATGAACGCCACTTCGTCGGGGACTGCGACGTCGCGGTGGGCGTCGAACATCGCCCGCAACAGCGTCGTCCCCGACCGTCCGCAACCGACGAAGAACGGGAACGGCGGAGGGTCCGACACGGCGGCCGCCGCAGTTCCCACGTTGATCGGCCCAGTCATCGGCGCAGTCATCGGCCGGCGGAGCCCTGCGCCGATCGCTTGGCACGGCGCCGGACCGGGGCCAGGAGGCGGTGACGACGAACACGGGCGACCGGGCCCCGCTCGTACCAGCTGCGGCCCTCGACCGAGCGGAGCAGCCGCCGCGCCAGCGGCGGGTCCGGCAAGCCCTCGTAGTCGAGCGCGCCGAGCTCGGCGCGCTGCCGGTTGAAGGCGTCGATGAGCGGGTTGAGGGCACGGTTCCGTGACCGGTAGACGAACCCGGCCGCATCCATCTCGTTGTGGTAGTGGAGCACGAACGGAGGCGTGACCTCGTGGGCGAACAGGGGATGCACGGTCACCGTCGTCGACAGGTTGGCGGCCACCGGCAGCCGCACCACCGGGATGCCGTCGCCGGCCACGGCGAGTGCCAGGGACAGCTGGTTGGTCCAGTGGCGCTCCTTGGCCGGCACGATGTCGGGCCGGCTCTCGTACACGTCGAGGACGTCGAAGATCCGCTTCGTCCAGCTCTCGCGCAGCTGGTCACAGCGGTCGCGGGGGACGGCGATGACCCCGCTGTTGTAGTACGGGTACGTGACCTGGGCGGTGCTCGTCATCACCGCCGATCGGCTCGGTTCGGGGATGCCGAGCACGGCGAACAGCTCACGCCAGCACTCCGGCGGGTACGGGTCGCGGTTCTCGGGCTTGATCGCCACCGCCTCGGGGTGGGCGTAGCAGCTGATGTCGCCGACGACGATCGTGTCGGTGTCGAGGGCGAGGAGCACGTCGAAGCTGTGGGTGTCGACGAGCTCCAGCATGCGCAGCTTGTTGCTGGCCGGCGTCCGGCGATCGAAGCGGGCGACGACGCGGACCTCGGCGTCGAGCTCGGCCAGCCCCGCCTCGTACCGCGCGTCGACGCTGTCGACGAAGTTGACGACGACGGGCGCGCCGGAGAGTTGGCCCCCGAACTGGCGCACCGACAGCACCAGGTTGTACGCCTCCTGGTACCAGCGGTCCCCGTTCTCCGCGACACAGGACACGAGTAACCCGCCCACCCGCGAATGGTACCCCTGACGCTGCGGCACGGCGTCAGCTGGGTGTCTAACGTGGAGCGATGGCGGGCGCACGGGAGGCATCGCAAGCGGCGGTAAAGGCCACCTCGGTCCTGGCCGACCAGGTGTGGCGGCCGGCGCGCGGCGTCGTGATCCTGCTCTACCACCGGGTCGGTGCGCGGACACCGACCGCCGTCGATCTCCCCACCGCGTTGTTCGACGAGCAGATGGCCTGGCTCGCGTCGCAGCGGCTGCAGGTTGGTATCGACGATGCCCTCACGTCGCTCGCCGCGACCACATCGGATGCTGCGCCGTCCGACCCCGATCCGGTCGTGGTGACGTTCGACGACGGCACCGCCGATCTCGTGGACGTCGTACTGCCGATCCTGTCCCACCATCGGATCCCGGCCGTGTTCTACCTGGCGACCGATTTCATCGAGCACTCCCGCCCGTTCCCGAACGACGGCGTGCCGCTGTCGTGGGCGGCGGTCCGCGAGGCCGTGTCGACCGGTCTCGTGACGATCGGTTCGCACACCGACACCCACGCCCTGCTCGACCGCATCGATCCTGCCGCAGCGGCCGCCGAGATCGACCGTTCGCGCCAGCTCATCGAGGACCGCGCCGGCGTGTCGGCGCTCGACTTCGCCTATCCGAAGGCGGTCGTCGGGACCCCGGAGGTCGAAGCGCTCGTGCGTGAGCGGTTCCGGTCCGCCGCGCTCGGCGGGTGCCGGCCGAACCCGTACGGTCGAACCGACCCCTACCGCCTGACCCGCTCGGCGATCCAACTGAGCGACGGCATGCGCTACTTCGAGCGCAAGGCGCGCGGCGGCATGGCCCTCGAGGACCGGCTGCGGCGAGTCGTCAACCGGCGGCGGTACGCCAACGCCGTGACATGACACGCCGCGCGCGTCGCGCCGCGGCGGTAGGTGTCGAGCACGATCTCGACGATGCGGCGCTCGTCGAAGCCGGCCCGGGCCTTGGCGACGGCGGCGGCGCCCATCGCGGCCCGGCGCGCCTCGTCCTCGCCGAGGTCCCGAATGGCTGCGGCGAGCGCCACGGGCGAGCGGAGGGGCACGAGGATCCCGGTCACACCGTCGTCGACGACCTGCCGGCAGCCGCGGATGTCGGTCGCCACCGTCGCCAGCCCGGAGGCGGCGGCCTCCATCGCCGCGCGCGGGAACCCCTCGCGGTGCGAGGGCAGCACGAACACGTCCATGCCGCGGTACAGCAGATCGATGTCGTCGCGCAGCCCCAGGAACCGGACGCCCGCATCCGATGCCCGCGCGCACCTGCTCGGACGTGAGGGCGTCTGGTTTGTCGGGATCGTGGGGGCCGATCACGACCACGAGGTAACGGTCGCCGAGGGTCCGGGCGGCCTCGATCAGCTCGAGGTGCCCCTTCTCCGCCACCAGTCGCCCGACGGTGCCGACCACCACCTGGTCGGGCGCTGCTCCGAGCTCCAGCCGCGCCCGTTCCCGCTCGTCGGGGCCGGTCGGCGGGCGGAAGCGGCCGAGGTCGACGCCGTTGCCGAGCAGGAACGTGCGGCGCCGCGAGTTCAGCCGCCACCGCACGAGCAGCGCCAGATCCTCGGGGTTCTGGACCAGCTCGGCGTCGGAGAAGCGGGCGGCGATGCCCTCGAGCGCGAGCACGGCGGCGCGTCGGGCGCGCTTGCCGTCGCCGATGTACAGACCGTGGTTCGTGTTCACCACGACCGGCACCCCGGCGAGCCGTCCGACGACGCGGCCGTAGATACCGGGCTTGGGGTTGTGGGTGTGGACGACGTCGAAGCGCTCCGACCGCAGGATCCGCCACAGGTCGACCGCGGCCCGCACGTCGGCGGCCACGTTCCACCCGCGGGTCGACGACGGCAGGGCGATGTGGCGGACGCCGTCGCGCTCGAGCGCCTCGACCCAGGGCCCGGGAGCGCTGATCCCGACCACCTCGCCACCCTCGCCGAGCACGGCCAGCAGTTGCGGGCGCAACAGGTACCACAGCGACGAGTCGACGGTTGTGACATGGGCGACGCGGATCGGGGCGCGCGCGGTGGGGGCGCCGGTCACGTCGTGGCCCGGTCCTGTACGAACACCGCCGCGTCGTAGCGCAGCATCACGACTCCGTCGCGCCATCCGTCGGCGGTGGCCGTCGAGGGGCGACCGACGCAGGTCCTCGAGGATCCAGCGCGGGAAGTCGGCACCTGCCTCGCGCGAGAGCGGGAAGCCGCCGCCGAAGCGGGCATTGAGCTCGATGATCGCCAGCCGGCCGGACGTGTCGTCGACGAAGACCTGGATCGTCGAGCGCGCCGAACGGCCCGGGCAACGCCGCGCACACATCCGCGGCCAACTGCTCGAGCGTCGGCGAGCGGACGGTGATCGCCTTCGACACCTCGCCGGCACGGACCTCGATGCGACGTCGGGGCACGGCGCAGACGCACGCACCCGTCCGATCGACGAGGACGTCGATCGTGTGCTCGCGGCCGGCCGCGACCGTCTGGACGACGACCTCTCCGACGCGCGCCGCGACGTCGAGCTCGGCGGTGTCGTTCACGACGGCCACGCCGTGTGCCGCACTCCCGAACCGGGGCTTGACCATGAGCGGGAAGGGCCATGACGCCGGATCGTCGCGGACGGTGGCGACGGTTGCCTGTCGGACCGTGGGAAAGTCGTGAGCCACCAGCCAGTCGTGGGTCGCCACCTTGTCGGCCGCGATCGCGACGACGGCGGGGGCCGAGACCGCCACCGTCGTTCCGACCGCGGCCAGCTCGGCGCTGGCGGCCGCCAACACCGGCAACTCGGGATCGATCGTCGGTACGACGAGGTCGACCCGTTCTTCGGCACACAGCTCGACCAGGCGCGGGACGAAGGCGGGATCCGAACATGCCGGCACGTCGTACCCGGCGTCGGCGCTGTGGCGGGCGCTGGAGTACCACGACTGGTCGGTGGCGACGACCCGGCCGTCGAGCCCGAGGTCGTCCAGCGCCTGGCGGAAGCCCCGCAGCAACTCGACCCGCCGCCCTGCCGACGACACCAGGACGGTGGTCATTCGTGCCGGGCGGGGAGCTGGGCCATCGTCGCGTGCCCGGCCCCTGAGATGCCGCTGCGACGCACCACCACCGGGATCGTCCCGGCGAGGATCCGCACGTCGAGGGCGAGCGAGCGGTGGTCGACGTACCAGGCATCGAGCTCGAGGCGGGCGTCCCAACCGATCGCGTTGCGCCCGTTGATCTGGGCCCAGCCGGTGATGCCGGGGCGGACATCCAGCCGCCGCCGCTGACGATCGGTGTACCGGTCGACATAGCGGACGGGCAGGGGGCGAGGTCCGACGACGGCCATGTCGCCGCGCAGGACGTTGACGAGTGACGGCAGCTCGTCGATGCTCGTCGACCGCAGGAACCGGCCGAGCGGCGTGATGCGGGCACCGTCGGCGTCCGGCGCCGTCTCGCCCTCGCGCAGCGGCCGCATCGAGCGCAGCTTCAGCAGCTCGAACGGTTCACCGTCACGACCGGCGCGGGCGTGCCGGAACAGGATCGGGCGACCCATCTTGAACCGGATCGCGAGTGCCGCCAATGCGAGAATGGGTGCCGTGATCGTCAGCACCGCGACGGCGATCACCACGTCGAGTAGGCGGCGAACCGCGCGGCTCATCGGTGCCTCCGTGCGCCCGGCCCCCGACGACTGAACCTTCCAGCCCGCCACGGTCGCTCAGTCTTCCGCATCGCCGCGCGATGTGCCAATGTTCCGGGCGTGGGCGGACTCCGATATCGGGTCGCGCGGCGGGCCCGGCGGCTCCCCGTGCTTCGGCGCTATCCCCTCACGTACGTGTCGTCGTGGCTCGAGGGATACCGGCTCCGGCACGACTTCGACGAAGTCCACGCGTTCGTGATCTTCGTCGGCCAACCACGCACCGGGCACAGCATCGTCGGCGCCCTGCTCGACGCCCATCCGAACGCGCTGATCGCCCACGAGCTCGACGCCCTCAAGTACGTCGAGGTCGGGTACGACCGCCGCCGCCTGTTCGCCCTGCTCGTGCGCGCCGAGCAGAAGCGGATCGCCGCCGGGCACCTCTCGTCCACCGGCTACCAGTACCTCGTCGACGGCCAGTGGCAGGGTCGCTACGAGCACTTGCAAGTGATCGGCGACAAGAAGGGTGGCCGTTCGACCGCTCGGCTCGGCGACGACATCGGGCTGCTCGACCGGTTGCGGGCGACGGTCGGCGTCGACGTGTACGTCGTGCAGGTCGTGCGCAACCCGTACGACGTGATCGCCACCATGCAACGCCGGGCACCCAAGCGCCAGCTGACCGACGTGGTCGACCTGTTCTTCGAGCTCGCCGACACGGTCGACGAGGTCCGCCGGCGGGTCGCTCCCGATCGGTTCCACGAGCTCCATCACGGCGCCCTGATCAACGATCCGGCAGCGACGCTGAGCGAGCTGTGCCGGTTCCTGGGGCTTCCGGCACCCGCCGACTACCTCGACGCCTGCAGCGCCATCATCTACGACACACCCAGTCGCACCCGCGGCGACGTGGCGTGGACGCCGGAGCTGATCGAACGCGTCGGAGCACGCGCGGCCGCCCACCCGTCGCTCGAGCACTATCGCTTCGACGCCCAGCCGACGCCGGCGGAGCCGGCGTGAAGACCAAGCAGGCCCACCGGCGACGCCAGGTCGCCCGCATCGTCGACGGGGTCCGGGTGCTCCCCGGGTTCCGCAGCTACCCGATGCTGTACGTCAGCTCGGCCGTGCGCGCCCGCCAGCGCCGCGCCGACTTCGCCAACGTGCGCACGTTCCTGCTGTTCGTGGGGCACCCCCGCAGCGGCCACAGCCTCGTCGGGTCCCTGCTCGACGCCCATCCCGACGTCGTCGTGTCCCACGAGCTCGACGCGTTGAAGTACGTCGCCGCCGGCTACCGCCGTTCCCAGCTGTTCACGCTCGTGCTCGAGCACTCGAAGGCCAACGCCGCCGCCGGCCGCAAGTCGTGGGGCTACTCGTACGCCGTGCCCGGTCAATGGCAGGGACGGTACGACCGGTTGCAGGTGGTCGGCGACAAGCGCGGCCGGCGGACGACCGCCCGCCTCGCCGAGCGTCCCGAGCTGCTCGACCGGCTGGCGGCCACGGTGCAGGTGCCGGTCTCGGTCGTGCACGTCATCCGCGACCCGGTCGACAACATCTCGACGATGTGGCGCCGCGGCCATCGCACGCTCGAGTACCAGATCGACGAGTACTTCTCGCTGTGCCAGACCGTCGACGAGATCAGGGCACGGGTCGATCCGTCGCACTACCACAGCCTGCGCCTCGAAGATCTCATCGCCCATCCGGCCGACGAGCTCGCCGAGCTGTGCCGCTTCCTCGACATGCGGCCCGAGCCGGGGTACATCGAGGCGTGCGCGTCGATCGTGTTCGACGCGCCGCGCCGCACCCGCGACGAGGCGCCCTGGACGCCAGAGTTGCTCGACGACGTACAGCGGCGGGCCCGGGCCCACGCGTGGTTGGCGGCGTATCACGACGTCGAGTGAGGGCCCACGAGTGATGGGAGGCGGGAGACGGGTGAGGCTGAAGTCGAGGGCGAAGCAGATGCTCCGCACGATCGGTGTGCGCCGGCGTCGGCCGCCGTGGGTGGTGCACGAGGAGCAGCCGGCGGCTCCCGATCCGCTCGACTCGGTGGGCCTGTACGCGATCGTCGTGACCTGGATGGAGGCCGACGTGATCGCGGCCACCGTGCGCAACGCCATCACCCAGGGTTGCGAGCGGGTGATCCTCGTCGACAACGACAGCCCCGACGACACCGTGGCCGCGGCGATCGCCGCCGGGGCCGAGCTGGGGACGTCGTTCTCGACCCCGCAGCTCGACGAGATCCTCAAGATCCGGCTGCTCAACGAGACGGTCGCGCGTGTGTCGGAAGCCTCACCGCACGACCACATCTGGTGGCTGTGGCTCGACGCCGACGAGTTCGTCCACGGGCCAGCAGGCACGACGGTGGGCGAGATGGTGACGGCGCTGGATCGTCGCTTCCGCATCGTCGGCACCCGGTACTTCAACCACTTCCCAGACCGCCGGCCCGAGCACCTCGTCGGGCTCCACCCGCTCGACTTCCAGCCGTCGTGTGAGGAGCGATCGGGGAACCTCTGCGAACTCGGCCATCGCAAGCACAACCTCCAGCGCTGGGATCGCGCCGGGCCACCGATCACGTCCGGGCTCGGCTTCCACGCCGCCGCGTGCCGACGTCACGCTCGTCGAGCCGACGGCGACGACGTTCACCCACCACTTCCCGTACCGGTTGGAGGAGGCCACGCGGCGTCGATTCGATGCGTTGTGTGGCCGCGACGATGACGGGCGATCACGCGTCGATCCCTACGACCGCCAGGTTCGACGCAACGCCAGCACCGACTCGGACATGTCCAAGCGATACCGCACACTGGAGCACGTGTACGCGCGCGAGTGGGCGAGGATCGAGAACCTCCGCCGGGCGGGGAACCCGCTCGGCGTCGAGCTGAGCCGTTGGGAAGACGCGGTCGGCGCGATCGATGCACAGGTCACGAGGTGGTATCTGCCGGGCGAGCTCGACGCCGCGATCGCCGAGTGGGAGTTGCTGAACGGTGCCCGGCCATGACGCCCGCCCGTTCCGCACCGGGCGTCGTGAGAGAGGCGTTGCTGCCGAACTTCGTCGTGATCGGGGCGATGCGCTCCGGCTCGACGTCGCTGTACAAGTACCTGCAGGCCCACCCCGACGTGTTCATGCCGCGCAAGGAGATCCACTTCTTCGACGTCAGATGGGACCGCGGTGTGTCCTGGTACCACACGCGCTTCGAGGGGTACGCCGGCCAGACGGCGATCGGGGAAGCGACCCCGACCTATCTCGCCGATCCGGTCGCCCTCGACCGGATGGCGAGCACGATCCCCGACGCCCGGCTCGTTGCGGTGTTGCGTGACCCGATCGATCGTGCCTACTCGCACTACTGGATGGAGCACGCCCGCGAGCGCGATCCAGCGAACGTTCGAGACGGCAATCGCCGACGAGATGACCAAGCGACCGGGTGCTCCGGCCTCCGACTACCTCGAGCGGGGGCGGTACGCGCGACAGCTCGAGCAGGTGTGCGAGCGGTTCCCGCGGACGCATCTCCACGTCGTGCTGCTCGACGATCTCCGCGACCGACCGCAGGAGACCTACGCCGAAACCTGCCGGTTCCTCGGGATCGACGACGGGTTCGTCCCACCGCGTCTCGGCGAGCGGGTCAACCGGTTCGTGGCGTTCCGGTCGATGCGGATCCGGAACATGCGCCGCTCGCTGCCCACGAAGTGGCGGATCGGCCGCATCGTCGGCCGGCTCAACGCCCGCGAGGGCTCGTACGCCCCGATGGCGCCCGAGACCCGGGCGGAGCTGCGCCGCCACTTCGGCCCCGACAACGAGGCGCTCGCCGCCTGGCTCGGCCGCGACCTGTCGATGTGGGGCGCCTCGTGATCGTGGCGACACGCAGCCCCGACAGATCCCCGTGCACGGTCAGACGGGTAGCGTCGCGATGGTGACACGGGTCGCCGGCGCCACCGCCCAACTCGAGGACGAGGCGATCACGATCATCCGCGAGGTCGCCGCCGAGTGCGAACGGCCGGTGCTGCTGTTCTCGGGCGGCAAGGACTCGGTGCTGATGCTGCACCTCGCCCGCCGGGCGTTCTGGCCGGCCCGGATCCCGTTCCCCGTCATGCACGTCGACACCGGCCACAACTTCGACGAGGTCATCGACTTCCGCGACCGCACGGTCGACCGCTTCGACGTGAAGTTGATCGTCGCCTCGGTGCAGGAGTCGATCGATCGGGGCCGCGTCCGCGAGGACACCGGACCTCAGCGCGTCACGGAACCCGCTGCAGACGGTGACGTTGCTGGACGCGATCGCCGAGCACCACTTCGATGCCGTGTTCGGCGGCGCCCGCCGCGACGAGGAACGAGCTCGCGCCAAAGAGCGGGTGGTGTCACACCGCGACGAGTTCGGCCAGTGGGATCCCAAGAACCAGCGCCCCGAGCTGTGGGGGATCTACAACACCCGCCACCATCGGGGCGAGCACGTGCGGGTGTTCCCGCTGTCGAACTGGACCGAGCTCGACGTGTGGCGTTTCATCGCCGAGCGCGACGTCGAACTGCCGCCGCTGTACTTCGCCCATCGCCGGCAGGTTTTCCGGCGCGACGGGATGCTGATGGCGACCAACCGCCACGTGACGCGTCTCGACACCGAGGAACCGTTCGAGGCGCTGGTGCGGTTCCGTACGATCGGCGACGCCACGTGCACGGCGGCGGTCGAGTCGGCCGCCTTCACGGTCGACGACATCGTCGCCGAGACCGCGGTCGCCCGGGTCACCGAGCGCGGCGCCACCCGCGCCGACGACCGCATCTCCGAGGCCGGGATGGAAGACCGCAAGCGCCTGGGGTACTTCTGATGGATCCCGTCGCGACCGTCGCCCGCCCGCGAGCACCACTGCGGTTCGCCACCGTCGGCAGTGTCGACGACGGCAAGTCGACGCTCATCGGGCGGCTGCTGCTCGACTCGAAGTCGATCTTCGAGGATCAGCTCGAACACATCGAGGCGGTCAGCAAACGCCGCGGCAACGACTACGTCGACCTCGCCCTGCTGACCGACGGCCTGCGCGCCGAGCGCGAGCAGGGGATCACGATCGACGTCGCCTACCGCTACTTCTCGACGCCCGCCAGGGGCTTCATCATCGCCGACTGCCCAGGCCACGTGCAGTACACCCGCAACGCCATCACCGGCGCGTCGACCGCCGACCTGGCGCTGGTGCTCGTCGACGCCCGCCACGGGATCGTCGAGCAGACCCGGCGCCACAGCCTGCTGGTCTCACTGCTCGGGGTCCCGCACCTCGTGATCTGCGTCAACAAGATGGACCTCGTCGGTCACGACCGTGACCGCTTCGAAGCGATCCGCCAGGAGTTCACCGAGTTCGCCGCCCGGCTCGACCTGCGCGACGTCACGTTCATCCCGATCTCCGCCCTCGACGGCGACAACGTCGTCGACCGCTCGGCCAACATGACGTGGTACGAGGGCCCGACCCTGCTGCACCACCTCGAGACGGTGTACACGGCCAGCGACGAGAACCTGATCGACGTCCGCTTCCCGGTGCAATACGTCATCCGGCCGCAGCGCTCGGAGCACCGCGACTACCGCGGCTATGCCGGCACCGTCGCCGCCGGCACGATGCGGCCCGGCGACGAGGTGCTCGTGCTGCCGTCCGGGATGACGTCGCACATCGTGCGCATCGACACCGCCGACGGGCCGGTCGCCGAGGCCCGGCCGTCGATGGCGGTCACGGTCTGCCTCGCCGACGACCTCGACGTGTCGCGCGGCGACATGATCTGCCGCCCTCACAACCATCCGACGCCGTGTCAGGACCTCGACGCCACGGTGGCCTGGATGGACTCCGAAGCTCCGCTCGCGCTCCGCCGCGTGTACGCCCTCAAGCACACGACCCGAACGGTGCGGGCGGTGATCACCGACCTGCACTACCGCCTCGACGTGCACACCCTGCACCGCGACACCGACGCGACGCAGCTCGAGCTCAACGAGATCGGCCGGATCACCCTGCGGGCGACGGCGCCGCTGTTCGCCGACGACTACCGCCGCAGCCGCGTCACCGGCAGCTTCGTCCTGATCGACGAAGCGACCAACCAGACCGTCGCCGCCGGCATGCTCCGCACCGCCAGCGGCTGACTGCTCAGGGCGTCCAATCGGCGAGGTGTTCGGCGAGGCTCGAGAGCGCGGCCGCCGCGGCTGGGTCGCGGACCAGGGTGGCGAGCTCGGCGGCGTACCTGGTGGGTGAGCTGCGCTCGCGCGCCGTCGAACGCTGGCGGAAGACGTCGGTGTAGGCGGTCTTGATCGCCTCGAGCGTCGCCGCATCGCCGAGCGACCCGGCGATCAGGGCTCGGGTCAGCGCCAGGTCGGGATGGGCCACCCGTCCCCAGAAGTCGGTCGCCGGCCCGGCGAAGTCCGGGGCGTCGATGGCTTCGAGGATCGCCGCCCGCTCGCTCGGCGCGAGCAGGCCGCCGGTCCCGTCGAGCTGCAGGGCGCAGTTGGCCCCGTAGGGCTTGCCGTCGATCCGCCACACCTCGGCGTAGGCGCGGGTGGCGGTGCGCAGCGCGGTTGTGCGCTCGCGACCCTGGGTGGACGCGGCGACGGCCTTCCAGAACCCGGCGCTGATCGCCACCCGCTCGGCGGTCCGCCCGAGCGCGAGCAGCGTCTCGATCCTGGCCTGGGCCATCTCGCGCAGCTCGACGGCCGTCGGGGCCGGGGCGTCGGGGACGAGCGCAGCGAGCTCAGCCAGCTCGCCGGCATCGGGTGGCCGGGTCGACTCGATCGCCGCGGCAAGACGAACTTCGAGGTTGGCGAGCTGCTCGACGGCCTTCAGTGACACATTGGAGTCGGGACACGTGAGCGCCTTGCGGTACACGCGGACCGCATCGGGGAGCGCGCCGCACTCGCCGAACGCCTCTCCCAGGGCGGTCCACACGTCACCCCGCCGGTCCCAGGGACTGGTGGCGAGCTCATGGAGCGTGCGGACCTCGGCGGCGATGCTGTCGCGGTCCGCCCCGGGATCCCCGGCGCGGATCGCCAGCGCGCCGAGCGCCCGTACCAACTCTTCGGCCGACACCGGACGGCTCGCCGACGACGCGCGGGCGCGCGCCGCCGACAGCCGGAACGCCGGGTCTCCATAGCACTGGTAGGCGGCCCATGTGTTCGTCGCGCCGCCGTCGATCTGGTGGGCGGCGACACGCGCCGCGCGCACCGCCCCCCCGAACGTCTCACCGCCGAGCATCCGGTCGTAGAACACCCTGGCGAACTCGGCGGCCGCCCGGTCGTCGACCGACCACCCCGCCGCCACGACGGCCCGCACGCCCATGGCCATCAGCGTGCGCGAGAGGCTGGCGGCGAGCTGGGGTAGGTGCTTGCGCTGGAAGCCCGGGCTCGACGACAGCTTTTCGTCGGACGCGGCCGAGCCGTCCCCTTCGAGGAGCTCGGTGCCGACGCTGCCGAGGTGGCAGCAGTTCAAGAACACCAGGCTCGGCGGGCGGCGCATCTGGCCGATCTCCACGGCCGTGAGGTACTGGTCGGGCCCGATGGCCACGCCACCCCAGGGCTCGTCGTCGCGTCCCTTCGGCTCGAACCACCCGTGGGCGGCGATGTGCAGGATCTGGTAGTCGTCGGCGAGCAGCCGCCCGATCACGGCCCCCGCGGCACCCTCGACCGGTGCCGGGTCGTCGAAGACCAGCGAGGCGACGGGGACGCCGGCCGCGGTGAGTTGCTCGACCACCGCCTTGGCCTCGCGGCGCGCTCCCTCCAAGCGGGGGAATCGGGCGCCGGCGGGTGGATCGCCGATGACGAGCGCGCGGGGGTGCACCGCCGAGATGTCACCCACCGGCCGATCGATCAGCTTGAGCTGACGTACGAGGCCCATCCGCTTCACCAACGGCTCCGGCCCGGTGAGCGCCGAGCGATCGGCGAGCGCCTCCCAGGGGATGTCGGCCGTCTCGTCGTCGACGACGAGCACGAGGTTCTCGACCGACGCCAACTCCCGCTTCAAGTCGTTCGGGAGCAGCAGCTCGAATAACGCTACGTTCACCGTGCCGTCGACGCGCGCCGACCCGACGGCGTCGCGCACCATCTTCCCGACGAGGCCGTTGTCAACCACGTGCGGCAGCAAGATCGGCTCGGGCGCGGGCTCCGAGCGACGTGAACGTCAGGCCCACCCGACCCTCGCCGTCCTTCTTTCCGGGCCCGGTGACGAGGAGACGCCGCCACATGCCCGCCCCGTACTCGGCCGTCGGTGCCGACGGCCGGCCGCCCTCGCCCACCTCGAGCCGTTCGGCAGGCCGTAGCGTGCCGCCGGCCTGCAGCGAGACGGGGAGGTAGCGCTCGATGTCGCGAACGATCCGGGCCGCGTCCTCGGCCCGCTGGCGGTACAGCTCGACGATCTCGAGGTGATCGATGTGCACCGGCCGCTCCGTCTGCGAAGCGGCGAGCTCGCGGTTGGCGAGCAGCACGCCTTCGACGAGCGAGCTCACCACAGTGGGGACCTGCAGCCCGTCCGGGCCGTAGCTGCCGACCAGCACGGTCGAGAGCCCGACGCAGACGGGCGTAGCCGCGGCCGCGTCGAGCAAGGGCGGCGGGACCGAAGCGAGGGCGTGCTCGACGGCGGCGTTGTGCAGCGCCCTTGCGAGCGCGGTGGGCGTGAGATCCCCCATCTCGCCGAGGCCGACCACGGACACCCCGGCGAACCCTTCCCGCCCGTCGCCATCGGACGGCACGACCCGGAGCACGTCGTTCGGAGTCAATGGATAGCGGCCGAGCACCTGACGCGCCGTCAGCCGGCCACCGAGCAGGCGATCGGCCCACTCCTCGGCTCCGCCGAACGGCGTCCCGGCGTAGTGACCGAGCACGACCAGATGGCTGGCGTGTTCGAGGCTGGCGTGTCGCACCGTGACCCGGAGGCTGGGTGCCGGTCCGTCGACGAGGGGCAGCGTCCCGAGCCAGCTGCTGGTGGCTTCGTCGACGTACTGCTTGGCGATGGTCGCCCGCTGCTGGGCGCTCGGCGCGCGCCCCCGTACGACGGCCGCGAGCGGCACGGGGTCGATCGGCGACGGCAGTTCGAGCTCGTCGCCCGTCACCCAACCGACCGTGCTCGGGCCGCGGCGAGCCGCGGCGGGCGGCTCGGTCGGCAGGACGTCCGTCGCCCCGGTGCTCAGCAGCTCCGACACCGCGGCGACGACCGTGCGGTCCTTCGGCAGGCCGCCGTGGTCGGCCCTGGCGTACCACACCTTCGTGAGCGCCGGCTCCCCCGTCGCGTCGCGGCCGATGCCGGCGTCGTGGGTGACCAGGCCGTCACCCGCTCGGGTCAGCTGGAACTGGAACCGACCGGGTCGCTCGACACGAATCTTGGCCGGTGTGTCGTGGCCGGCGCCGGCGACGTAGAGCATCCGGTCCGGGTCGAATCCGTCGGCGGCCAGTTCGGTGTGGATCTGTCGTGCCTCGTCGAGCAACGACGGCCGCACCTGGTTCTCCGCCCAGGCGGCCGGGTCGTACAGCCGAGCGTGGGCGCTGTCGGGCTCCGGCAGGTCGGGTGACGGCAGGAGTTGATAGGCACCGGGGAAGCTGGCAACGACCTCTTGCACCTCGTCGATGTTGTTGCGCAGGTCGAGCCGAGCGAGCCAGCGCACCATCTTGTTCTGGGCGGTGAGCGCCGTGACGATCGACAACGACCCCAGCGACGGCGTGCCGAGCATCACGAGCCGTCCGCCCCGAGAACCGTCGTCGCGGTCGAGCAGGCGGTCCCACGACGTGCGATGGCGCGCTCGCAGCATGCGGCACACGAGGCCGCCCATCGAGTGGGCGACGAGATGAGCCGGCTTGTCCCACTCGTCGATGCGTTGGGCGAGGCGTTCGGCGGCGACGTCGAGCCCGAGCCGCCAGTCGTACGGCATCGGCACCACGTCCCACGCGGTGTCGAGGCCCATGATCAGCGGGAGGTAGACGCGGTAGAGGCCGTCGGCGCTCACCGCGTCACCGGCCGGATGCCGCAGACGCCGGAACTCACCGTTGGCCAGGCGCAGCGGGTTGATCCAGACCCGATCGCTGTGACCGCCCTGCTCGTGCACCGACAACAGCGAGCCCATGATCCCGTGGAGCACGAACACACGGCCCGACTTGGGCCCCGCGGCACCTCGCGCGAACCGGTCGACATCGATCGCCCCGACCTGCATCTCGAGCGCCCGCCGATCACGCTCGGGCAGGGCTCGGATGGCGGCCCGCACACCGTCGAGATCCCCGGCGGCGAGCCGCTCGTCGACGTCGGCCAGCGGGTCGGGCTCCTCGGTGCCGGCGAACGCCACCGATCCCGACGTCCCGGCCAGCGTCGTCATCGGCGCCGCCGGCGCCGCCCGCAGCACGGATTCGTCGGCGCCGAACCAGCGCTCGAAAGCGGCGATCACATCGGCCGCGGTCCAGAACGACGAGTGGTCGACGCCGCGGGCTGCCGGCAGCACGACCCGCTCGGCGATCGGGAACCCGGTTGCGCCGTTCCACTGGTAGCTGCTCCGCGTGGGAACGATGAGGTCGTTCGGTGCGTGATCGAAGACGCGGTCGAACAGCGCGTCGCGGGCGATGCGGGCCAGGCCACTCCCACGCGGCGGCTCGTAGTCGGCGGCGATGGCGCGATAGCGGGCGGTGACGGGTCGGGGCTTGTTGAGTTGGGCGAGGAACCCGTCGTCGTCACCTTCTGCCGCTCGCATCGCCATGAGACCGTCGAGGCCCTTCATCGCCCCGACCGCCAGCTGCTTCACCACCCCGACGATGCCCGTGATGGTGTCGAGCACCGGGCTGGCCGGGTTGTCCGGCACGAGGTCAGCGATGTTCGTCAGGGCGTCGACCAGGCTGCCGAGATGATCGGGGTCGGCGAGCGGCGTGCCGTGGTTGGGTGTCGCCACGAACACCACCTGACGGACGCGCAGACGTCCGGCGTCGATGTCGACGTCATCGGGACGCTCGCTCAGCATTCGGGCGACGAGCCCGCCGCTCGAGTGGGCGAGCACGTCGACGACGAGCCCGGCGTCGGCCGGCACGATCTCGGCCAGACGACGGCAGTTCCCGACCGGGTCGACCGACAGCGTGGGATGGTCGAAGGCGAACACGCGACCCTCGTAGCGCTCGTGGAGGCGGGCGACGACCTCGTCGGGGAGCCGGCCGAACCCCGAATGGGTGAGGCTGTTGGCACCGTGGATGAGCAGCAGCGCCGGGCCGGCGGCCATGCCTCGCAGCTCGGCATCGTCGAGCGGACGCACCGCCGGCGAGCGGTGGTCGGCCGGCGTGAACGAACGGAGCAGGTGGGGCCTGGCGCCCGCCTCCCACCGGCTCACGAAGTAGTCACCGACCTCACCTGCCACCTTGTCGATGAGGTCGAAGGCGAGAACGTGCAGTGCCTTCTTCGCCAGCCGGCCGACGAGGCCTCTCGACGGCCCGGCGTCGTCGCCGTCGTCGTCCGATCCGGTCGTCGCCACGTTGATCGTGAACGTGGTGCCTGCCGCCGCGCCGCGGCGCCGTGGCGCGCCGGGTGTGACTGCGTCGGGGAGGACCCACCGAAAGGCGCCGGCATCCTCGACCAGGAGCACTTGGCCGCGACCGGGCGGCAGCGGCGGCGCGGTCAGCGTGACCGAAGCCGCGGTGTCGGGTTGCACCGGTTCCCCACCTCGTCGTGGCGCCCGGGTGACGGCCGTCGGCTGCGCTTCAACCGTGGCGCCGGCCACCTCGTCGAGCCCGGCCGCGGCGAAGGCCGCGCCGATCGACCCCGACGCCGCGGATCGTTCCGGGAGCGCGACGTTCACCAGCCCACCGGTTGCTGCGAGGTGGAGCCCTCCCACCTCGATCGGTGCACCGTCCGGCTCCAGCTCGGTCATCCCTGCCTCCCCATGCTCCCAGCAGTGGCGCACCCTAGTTGTGCACGTCACGCACCGTTTCCGGAAAACCACTACTGGTCTCGGAAGCGTCCGGGAACAACGTCAGCGAGAGCAGCATGCGGCGACGCCCGCCGTCGGGTTCGTTGGCGCGGAGCGGTTCGATGAGCTCGGTCCATCGGGCCGCGGCCTCGGTGAGCTCCTCGTCGGTCAACCACAGCGGGATCTGCTCGTACAGCATCCGATCGAGCCCGCGTTCGGAACTGTGCTCGCACCCGGCCGCGCGGAGATGGCGCTCGAAACCGGCGAGGAGTGAACCCAGGAAGGTGGCGAAGTACCGCACGTGGTCGTCGGTCGTCGCCGACGCGAACGCGGCCGGTCCCAGCTCGGCGGCGGACTCGACCACCGCGTAGGTGCGTTCGATCCCTCCCCGCACGGCACGCTCGTCGGTCACGCGCAGGATGCCGGCGTCGACGAGGCGGGAGACGTGGCGGTAGAGCGACGCCTGCGGGACGTCGCTCAGCACGTCCTTGAGCTGTTGGGTCGTGAGCCGGCGGCCGACGATCGGCAGTGACGACGACGGAGCACCCCATCGACGTGTGCTCCGGTGCCACGCGGTTGAGGGGCACGGTCGCGCTGCCCGCTTCGGCCGGTCCTCGTCCGGGCGCCCTGCTGCTCAGCGGTTCGGGCCCGTTGGACCGTGACTCCAACACCAAGCGGATGCGGCTCGACGTCTCGAAGGCCGTTGCCGCCGGCCTGCTGTCGAACGGCATCGCCTCGCTGCGCTACGACAAGCGCGGGATCGGCCAGTCCGCAGGCGACTACCTGTCCACCGGCTTCGACGACGAGACGGCCGACGCTCGGGCGGCGCTGGATTCGCTGCGCAGCCATCCCGGCATCGATGCCGATCGGGTGATCGTGATCGGCCACTCGGCGGGCGCCACGATCGCGATGCGACTCGCCACATCGTCGATCCCGCCCGCCGGCTACGTGTTCCTGGCCGGGTCGGCGATGACCGGCCAGCAGGTGATGGAGTGGCAGACCCGCCGGATCGCGGCGACCCTGCGCCGGCCGCGCCAGGCGCAACGCTTCGAGCACCGTCAAGCGCGACACCGGCGCCGGCTCCTGGGAT
Organism: Ilumatobacteraceae bacterium; assembly: GCA_963776935.1. Lineage (GTDB taxonomy): Bacteria > Actinomycetota > Acidimicrobiia > Acidimicrobiales > Ilumatobacteraceae > JALOLG01. The sequence continues at coordinate 564,122 of CAVZOP010000015.1, forward strand.
CGACCACCGACACCGTCCGCCTCGCCGTCGTCCGCTGGAACGCCCGCTGGTTGAGGGAGTACATGGCCTACGACCCCACCGAGGTCCTGGCGATCATCGATCGACCCGTCCTCGCCATCACCGGCGCCAACGACATCCAGGTCGACTGCGGCGACGTCGCCAGGTTCGGTGAGATCGTCACGGGCCGCTTCGACGGCGAGGTCCCGGACGACCTCACCCACATCCTCCGGCGCGATCCCGGACCGCCGAGCCTGGGCGCCTATCGCCAGCAGTTGCGCCGACCGGTCGACCCGTGGGTCGTCGACCGCATCAGCGCCTGGGCTCGATCGCACCTGTTGTGATCTCTGACTAAAGTCAGAGAATGGTCAGGCCAACGATCGATACCGGCGCCATCGACACGCTGATGATCAGGCGCGTGCGGCGCTTCAACCGGACCGTCACCCAGCGCGTCGGCGCACTCGACGACCGATTCCTCGCCCGTGACCGCCCGCTCGGCGAAGCCCGCGTGCTGTGGGAGATCGGCGACGACGGCTGCGATGTGCGTTCCCTGCGATCGCGGCTCGACCTCGACTCCGGATACCTCAGCCGTCTGCTGCGGTCACTGGAAGGAGACGGGCTGATCACGGTCGGACCGAGCGAGTCGGACCGGCGCGTGCGCACGGCGCGCCTCACGGCCGCCGGAGCCGCCGAGCGGGCGGTGCTCGACCGCCGCAGCGACGAGCTGGCGGCATCGTTGCTCGAACCACTGAACGCGGCCCAACAGGCCCGGCTCGTGGCCGCGATGGGCGACGTCGAGCGCCTGCTGACGGCGGCGATCGTCGAGATCGCCCCCGTCGATCCACTCGAGCCGGCGGCTCAGCACTGCCTGCGCTCGTACTTCAGCGAGCTCGACCGGCGGTTCGACAACGGATTCGAGCCGGAGCTGAGCCTGCCCGCCGAGGAACTTCGACCCCCGGCCGGCGTGTTCATGCTCGCGTCGCTGCGCTCGGAGCCGATTGGCTGCGGCGCCCTGAGGTTCCACGACGGGCAACCGACCGAGATCAAGCGGATGTGGGTCGCCGAGTCGGCACGCGGTCTCGGCATCGGCCGGCGGTTGTTGGACGAGCTCGAGGCCCACGCCGCGCGGCTCGGCAGCACGACCGTCCGGCTCGACACGAACCGCTCGCTCACCGAGGCACTGGCGATGTACCGCTCGGCCGGGTACGTCGAGATCGAGCGGTTCGGCGGCGAGATCTACGCCCACCACTGGTTCGAGAAGCAACTCACCGTCCAGCCCGTCTCGGAGTGAGGTCGGTCAGGCCCACAGCCGCGCCGCGACGTCGGCCCAGAGTTGGCGGAACGCGAGCGCCGACGGACTGGCCGGCGCGTAGACGGCGACGGGAGCCCGTTCGACTCCCATCAGTTCGACGGCGCTGGCGTTCGGGATGACGGTGGGAAGGAAGCCGGGAGTGTCCCGCATCAGCGTGATGACGAGTTCGCGTTGCAGCTTCTTACGACGATCGACCATCGAGGCGAACGGCAAGATGGTGGGCCGCGTCGCCTCATCGGCCAGGAAGTCGGAGAGCTGATCGAGCGTCCGCGTCGACAATGTGGTCGGGATCGTCGGCACGAGAAGCGCATCGACGGCCGCGAACACGCTCTCGCTGGTCAGCGTGACGCCCGGCGGACAATCGAGGATCGCCACGTCGTACAGGTCGGCGACGGGGTCCAAGAGCGCGGCGAGACGTCGAGTCGGCCGTTTCATGTCGCCGAGGTGCAGGTCGAGATAGCGGAGCGAGAAGTCGGCGGGGACCATGTGGAGCCCCAGGTGATCGGTCGCATGGACGTTGCTCGCCAGTGTCCCCTCTTCGCCCATGAGTCGCACGACGCCGCCCTTGACGACGGGCTTCACACGGAAGAAGAAGCTGGCCGCGCCTTGCGGGTCGATGTCCCAGAGCAGCACGCGGGCGCCCGACCGCGCCGCCTCGTATGCGAGATTCACCGCCGAGGTGGTCTTTCCGACGCCACCTTTGATGCTGTACGTGGCGAGGGTCTTCATCACGTCAGCCCGTCGAGCGCGGCCGCGAGGGCCCGCCGCGTCGACTTCGTGTCATAGTCCGCGAATCGCTCCGTGAACTCGACGCGCGCGGCGATACGGCGCTGGTCGAGACGTTCGCTGAGCTGCCCGATCGCGACCATCGTGTCCGACGCCACGCCCGCCGCGTACAGCTCTCGTGAAATGTCCCGAAGGACGGCGATGTGGACCTCGGAGTCCTGGTGCTCACCGAGGTTGTCCTGAAACACCTTCAGCCGCCGCACGAATTTCTTTCGGGGAGCCTTTGGCAGCAGGCTGGCGAAGCACTCGAAGAGGTAGCGCAGCTTCTTGGCGTCCTTGCGAAGGTCGTGGACCTGCTCGGCGGGTGTGTCGGAGCGGATCAACCGGCCATCCTCCACCAGTTGGGTTTGGGTCCGGGTGATGCGCTTGCGGACCACGTGTCCGAGTGGCCGATCAGCATGGATGCCCTGCTCCGCTTCGGCGGAGATCGGCTCGCGCAGCCATGTGCGCCATGTACTCATCCACTCGTTGGCGTCGGGTGATCGCAGGGCCCCGATCAACGTTGCGTACGCCGCCGCGTGGCGCTGCTGGAGAAGGAGCCTGACCGGATCGAGGGCGGCGACGACCTCGGGTCCGAGCGGACGCGTGTATCCGTCCCACTCGATGAGGTAGACGTCGAGATCACGTGCCGGGCCGGTGAGGTCGGCCAGCCACCCGAACCGCTCACGGGCCTGCTCGACGATCGCGGGCGGCAGCACCTTCTTGCCCTGCGAGACGACGGATCGGGTGCGTCGCACCGCGACGCGCAGGTCGTGCAGGAACTCGGGATCGATCTCGTCGACGGTTCCCTGCCAGTTGGCGACGATCGTGTCGGCGAGGTTGGCCAGGACGGCGCGGAACCCGTCGACGGCGGGCAGCGTGCGATCGAGCGGCACGGTCGGCGAATCCGTGAAGCCGTCGAGGTCGACCCCGGAGGCCCTTGCGGCGATGGTCAGCAGCTCCCCGTCGACGCGTTCCAATCCGATCCGGTCGAGCACGTCGCACGCCTTCTCGGCGCGCTTGGGGTATCCCGGCAGCTCATCGACCTCGATCATCCACGCAGGCAGGTCGGCGGAGGGGGCGTCGTCGACGCGCACGTCTTCGTGCACGAGCACCGTGGTGACCGTCTTGCCCGCACGGTCGCGCCACACCCCGAACGTCTGCGTCGCTGTGACGCGGAGCGTTGGAAGCAGCGCCCGCACGTCGACGATCGCCGCCAGCCGGGCACGAAACGGACCCGGCGGCAAGTCGCCGGCGAACCGCGGCACGGAATCGACGCCGAGCTGGGCAGGGACCGCGCCGGGGCCTGACACGACGAGCTCGAGACCGCCGTCGTCGCGCGGCTCGAGGTCGCCAAATTGGCGCAACTCGAGACGCAGGTCAGCGCCGTGGAATCGGCCGTCGAACGTGTCGAGCAACGTCCGGGTCGCAATGCGCGACGGCTCGAACTCGAAACCAAGATCGGTGAGGGCGGCGACGGCGGTGGCCGCATCCTGCTGGCGGGCGGTGAACATCACAGACGCGCCGAGCGTTGAGCGATTCGACGTGTCGGCGGGCCGGGTCATACTTCCAGGATGACGACCGAGATCGAGCGGAGGTTCGTCCTCATCGACGCCCCCGGTGCCGACGTCCTCGGCGAGGGCGAGGAGCTCCGGCAGGGCTACGTCGCCGAGGAGGACGACGTCGTCGTACGGATCCGGATCGGTACCCGGGACGCGACCCTCACTGTCAAGGCCGGAGGTGGACTTTCTCGCACGGAGGTGGAGGTGTCGATCTCGCAGGAAGAGGCGGAGGCGTTGTGGCCACATACAAAGGGACGCCGCATCCAGAAGACCCGCCACCGGGTCGCCGGACACGGGCTCGGCGATCACGTCGCCGACATCGACGTCTACGCCGGCGCACTGGCCGGACTGTACACGGCCGAGGTGGAGTTCGACTCCGAGCGGGAGGCGTCGGTATTCGTGCCACCGGAGTGGTTTGGCCGCGAGGTCACTGGCGAGGCCAAGTGGAGCAACGCCGCCCTCGCCCGTCACGGCCTGCCTCGCTGAGGTTCGCGACGTACTGCGGGAGGCGGATCGCGTCGTTCAGAGGTAAACACCCGGTTCGGGAGGCGGCGCCGGCAGGCGCTTCGCCGACCGGTCATATGAATGTCGCCCGTCACTCGACGTGGGCGATGTTGGCGAGCTCGCGCCAGATCGCGGCCAGGATCAGGGCGGAGCCGACGAACGCGAACCAGAACGGCCCCGTGACACCCCAGAGGTGGGCGACGATCCCGCCGACTGCCGAGCCGACGACGATGCCCCCTTGCACACCCATCATGTAGACGCTGCCGACCCGACCCTGGAACTCGGTCGGGACGGCGCGGTGGCGGATGCTCGTCGCCGTCGTCCCCCAGATCGCGGCATGGGCACCGAAGACGAAGAACACGAACAGGGCGACCGCGGGGATGGTGGTGATCGCCAGGGTCAGGTGCGTGAACGTCTCGATGACGAGCCCGACGCGCATGATGTCGGCCAGGCTGACGCGTCGCTCGATCGACCCGTAGAACCACGATCCGAGCACGCCACCCACCGCACCGGCGGTGGTGATCAGACCGAACCCGATGGCGCCGAGACCGAGTCGCTCGCTGGCGTACAGCACCAGCACCGACCACGCCGCGCCGAACGTCACGTTGAAGGCCACGATGGTGATCGTCAGGGTTCGCACCGGGCGGTGGTTCCACAACCACCGCAGTCCGTCGGCGATCTGACGTCGTGTCCGGTGGTCCACGTTCAGGGGCGGCGGCTTGGCGGCGGAGATCCTCGAGACGAGAACGGCACCGAGCGCCATGCACACCGCGTGCATGGCGAACGGCCACGCCGATCCGATCGCGAAGAGAACGGCGCCGATCGGCGGTCCGGCGAGCTGGTTGGCCGTGATGTGACCGACCATCAGGCGGGCGTTGCCGATGCCGAGGTCGGCGGTCTCGACGAGCATCGGCAACAGCGTGCTGGTGGTCGTGTCGGCGAACGTCTCCGCGGTGCCGAGGATGAACATCGCAACGAGAACGAGTCCGACGTTGACCGCGCCGGTCACGATCGTCAGTGACAAGAACACCAAGACGCCGGCGCGCAACACGTCGACGGCGATCACGATGAGCCGTCGGTCGTGTCGGTCGGCGACGACGCCGGCGTAGAGACCGAACAGGAGCCATGGCAGGGCCTGGAGGAACGCGGCCGCGGCCACGAGCAGCGGATCACGGGTCTGCGAGGCCACGAGCAGCGGTCCGGCCGCCAACGCGATGCCGTCACCGATGTTGCTGAACCACGACGACGCGAGGAGCCACCGAAAGCTCGAACCCAACCGAACCGGGCTGATCGACTCAACGACCCGATTCACCCGCCGGAACGGTATCGAGCGGCCCTCAACATCACGATTGGGGTGATCACGACCGGTGTGGGTGCAAGGAAACCTGCTCGGCGATGACGGTCATCGTCTTGAGCACCACTCCGCCGAACGTGGTGACCATCGCCACGTCGGCGGCATCGCGCCCACGGCCGATCACGGTGCGGCCGATTCGCGGCTGGTTGTTGCGCGGGTCGAACGTGTACCAGCGGTTGCCGAGGTACACCTCCATCCACGCGCAGAAGTCCATCGGGGCGCCAGTGTCGGGGACGTCGATGTCGGGCAGGTACCCGAACACGTACCGGGCCGGGATGTTCAGCGCCCGGCACAGGGCGATCGCGAGGTGGGCGAAATCGCGGCACACACCGTGTTCGTTGGCGAGCACGTCGACCGCCGTGGTCGACGGCGATGCGGTGCCGTAGTCGAAGCTGACGTGATCGTGCACCCACTGGCTGATGGCCTGCACCCTCGACCATCCGGTCGGCAGAGCGCCGAACTGCTGGAACGCGAACGTGCCGATCTGATCGGACTGGCAATAGCGGCTCGGGAGGAGGAACACCAGGGCGTCGTCGGGCAGGTCGGCCGGGAGGTGCTCCTCGGCGGCGACGGCGACGTCGTCCGGCGCGCCGGTTGCGTCGGCGGTCGCGTCGAACCGCAGCTCGATATCACCGACGGGCAGGGTCATCCGGCGACAGCGGTTGCCGAACACGTCGAGGTAAGTCGACGTCGGAATGTCGGGCTGGGTCGCGAACCGCGCATTCCTGACTCGCCGCTCCTCGTCGAGGTGCGGCTCGACGACCACGACCGCGTGCGTCGGATGGGCGACGGTGAAACCCAAACGGCAGCCGATGGCGATCTCCACCGTCACCACCGTGTCACATCCACCGCTCTCCTGGTTAACGACGGTCGTGACGGCAATGTGAAATCACCCGGTCGGGCGTAGCGTTGGCGGCACCGAGGAACCATGACGACCGGATCCGACGAACGAACCCGAGACGACGAGGCATCGGTCGGACACGCTGTCACGCGGCTCATCGACATCGCCGGAGCCGTCCCGCCGGGGTCGTTCGCTGACGTCGTCGATGTCGTCGCCGAGGTGCTCGGCGCCGTGCGCGGCCGCGTGTACGTGGCCGACTACGCGCTCGAGATGCCTCCAGGGGCTCGACCACGACGGCCCGGCCGGCGACCCGTACCTCATCGAGGGGACCATCGCCGGACGAGTGTTCGCGACGGGCGAGCCGGTCGCGTTCGGCGAGGATCCGGCGACGCTCTGGGTGCCGCTGTCGGAGGGCGGCGAGCGGATCGGCGTGCTCGAGCTGATCTACGACGACTGGAACGGCGAAGCCCCTTCCAACCTCGACGTCGTGGTCAACATGCTGGTGCTGATCATCGTCAGCAAACGCCGGTACACCGACATGTGGCACCGGACCCGGCGGGCCCGACCGCTGTCGGACGCGGCCGAGGCCCAGTGGGATCTCCTGCCTCCCTTGACGTGCTCCACGGACGAGGTCGCGCTGAGCGGCATCCTCGAGCCCGCCTACGACATCGGCGGTGATTCGTTCGACTACGCGATCAACCCCGGTTGCTTGGAGTTCGCCATCGTCGATGCGACCGGTCACGGCATGCCTGCGGTACTGATGTCGGGCGCGGCGATCAACGCCCTGCGCAACTCGCGGCGCGAGAAGGCATCTCTGGAATCGGCCTACCACCAGGTCGATCGAATCATCGCCGAGCAGTTCGGGCGGTCGTTCTACGTCACGGGACAGCTCGCGTCGTTGGACCTCGCGACCGGAGTCCTCACCTGGCTCAACGCCGGCCACCCGTTGCCGATGCTGGTTCGCGACGGCAGCTACGTCGGTGAGCTCCAGTGCCGGCCGTCGATGCCGATGGGCCTCGGCGGTCCGGTGGTCGAGATCGCGACGCAACAGCTCCAGCGCGGCGACCGGATCTTGTTCTACACCGACGGCATCACCGAACCGCTCTCACCCGAAGGCGAACGGTTCGGCTCGGAACGACTCGCGGACCTCCTCGTCAGGGCCACCCTCGATCGGGTTTCGGCCACCGAGACGGCGCGCCGCCTGTGCATGAGCGTCAACGCCCACAGCGACAACCGACGCAAGGACGACGCCACGTTGTTCCTCGTCGACTACACCGGTCACGATTCGTCGTCGATCTCGACGTGACCCGTTGTCGAATCGACACCTGGGCGGCGTGGTGTGGCCTTCACCGATTGGGACCAAAGGTCCTTGCGTCGCAGGCACTCCGGCGAGACGATCGATCCATGGAGGACCTCACACATCAGTGCCCGTATTGCGACCTCCGGTTCACGTACCACAACGAGATCAAGGACCACATCCTGCATGACCATCCGGCGCGTGCGGACGTAGTGGCGACGATCGAACCGCACGAGCTGCCACACAACTGAGGCGGCCGCAATCGGGTCAGCGACATCAGGCGAGCGGTCCGCGAAGGACGGCACGCGCCGCGTTGTGGCCGCACATGCCGTGCACCCCACCACCCGGCGGCGTCGACGCAGAGCACAGCCAGATGGCCGGGTTCGGAGTGCGGTAGGAGCGCAACGCCCAGGTCGGTCGGAACACCAGTTGGCCGCCGCGGTGTGAGCCACCCGCGATGTCGCCGCCCCGGTTGTTGGCGTTGTACGTCTCGAACCCGCTCGGCGTGATCACGTTGCGGGCGAGGACGAGGTCACGGAAGCCGGGCGCGAACCGTTCGAGCTGACGCTCAACCGCATCAGTGGCGTCGCCGTCGTAGCCGTTCGGCACGTGCGCGTAGGTCCATAGCGTGTGCTTGCCGGCCGGCGCCCGCGACGGGTCGACGAGGCTCTGCTGGGCGACGAGCATGAAGGGGCGCTCGGGCATTCGACCCTTGGCGACGTCGGCCTCGCCAGCCGCGATCTCGGCAGCCGTGCCGCCGATGTGCACCGTGCCGGCGCGCCGGCACGCCTCGTCACTCCACGGCACCGGTCCGTCGAGCGCGTAGTCGACCTTCCATGCCGCCGGTCCCGACTCGTAGTTGGTCAATCGGCGGCGGTACCGGTTCGGGAGCACGTCACCCGCGATCGCGACGAGTTGATGCGGATCGGTGTCGAACATCGCAACCCGATGGTTCGGGAGGTCGGCGATCGACGTCACCGTCGTTCCGGTCCGGATCTCCCCTCCGAGCGACTGCAGGTACCCCGCCATGGCGTCGGCGACCGCCTGCGACCCGCCGGCCGCGAACGGCCAGCCGACGGTGTGACCGCCGAGCAGCAGCACCAAACCGAACGACGCCGTCAACGGGTGCGAGAGCGGGAGGAACGCATGTGCCGCGCATCCGGCGAACATCGCGCTGGCCGACTCGTCGCCGAGGTACCGGCCGACCAGCGTGGCGGACGGCAGCGCGCGTAGCCCGAACTGCGCCATCGCCAACGGATGGCGGGGCGGCGACAGCACGGGCTGCAGTACCGCCTCGACGACCGCCTCCGACCGGTCGACGAGCGGCCCGAGCAGCCTCCGGTACCGCCGACCGCCACTGTCGAACTGCTCAGCGGTTTCCGCCACCGAGCGGTGCAACTGCGCCGCCGGGCGCCCGTCGAGCGGGTGAGCGAGAGCGAGCTCGGGTTGGATCCAGCGCAGCCCGTGATCGGCGGCCGGGATCGCCGACAGGAACGGTGACGCGATCCCGAACGGATGCACCGCCGAGCACACGTCGTGCATGAAGCCCGGCAGCGTCAACGGTGCCGACCGGGTCCCGCCGCCGACGGTCTCGGCCGCCTCGAACACGACGACCGATCGACCGGCCTGCGCCAATGTGATCGCGGCGGCGAGGCCGTTGGGTCCCGACCCGACCACCACCGCGTCGTGCGTCACGGTCGCCAGCCTCGCACCACCGGCCGCGTCGTCACAGTCCTGTCGCGGGGTCGCTCGTCACAGTTCGTCGCGAACCATCCGGACGCCGGCCACGAGGTTCGTGATCTTCTCCCTCGCCAGCGACCGATGCACGTAGCGCAGCCCACAGTCGGTCGTCAGGAACAGCTTGTCGGCGGGCACGTGGCGCAGGCAGGTCCGCACCCGCTCGGCGACGTCGCCGGGTGTCTCGCAGTAGTGGGTGCGGATGTCGATGATCCCCGCGCCGAGCTCGCGATCGGGCGCCCAGTCCATCCACTGCTCGATCTCCGACATCTCGCGCGTTCCGTACTCGAACACGAACTGGTCGGCGCGGGCCTCGAGCAGATCTGGGAAGTAGCGGGCGTAGGTCTTCTTCGCGTACGGCAACTTGCGGAACGAACCGAAGCACACGTGCAGGCTGAAGTGCACGCCACTCACGCCGTCGATGCACTCGTTGAACAGGCGGGCGATGTCGGACGGAGTGTGCGGGTCGTTGGCGGCGTACCCGGGTGTCGCCGGCTCGTCGAGCTGGATCCACGTGCAGCCGGCGGCCGCCAACGCCTTGATCTCGTTGTTCAACGCCGGCACGAACGCCTCGGCGAGCTGGGTGCGGTCGGTGTAGTGCTCGACCGGGCGGATGAACGTCGTGAGCGCGAACGGGCCTGGCAGCGGGATCTTGATCGGTGTCGGCGTACGTTTCGAGGCGTACTCGAACTCGGCGACGGCGCCCATCCCGTCGGGCACGCCGACCGGACCGGTCGTCTCCTGCACGTTGCGCATGTCGAGCGACATCGGCCCCATCTTCCGCGGCGCACCGCCATCGCGCAGGCCGGTCATGCGCGAGGCGAACGCCCACACGAAGCTCGCCCGGCGCATCTCACCGTCGCTGATGACGTCGAGCCCGGCCTCGGTCTGGTCGAGGATCGCCCGGTCGACGGCATCGTCGAACGTCTCGGCGACGTCGACGGGGCCGAAGCGATCGGCCTCCATGAGCTCCTTGGCGGCGTAGAACCAGGAGGGATGGGCGTAGCTCCCGACAACCGTGGTCGGCAGGATCGGCAATCCGTGCGGCATGCCCGGCGACCGTAGTGGACCGGTCGCGATCCGAGTCGAGGTCGACTGACCACGTTGAATTGGCGCTCACGAGTACCCGGACTCACCCCCCGCTCCGGTCTTTCGCGCGTTGGTTACCGTTGTCGGATGGATGAGCAGGGAGGCCGCGGTGAGGCCGTCATCCCGATGTGGCCATCCCGACGTGATGGTGTCGCCACCGGCGCTCGGGTTCGGCTGCTCGGTCCGGTTCGGATCGAGGTCGACGGCGTCGAGCGTTCGATCACAGCTCGCCGACAACGCGCCGTGCTCGCCTGTCTCGCTCTCCGTGCAGGCGAAGCGGTCTCGGCCGATCGCTTGTTGGACGACGTCTGGGGCGACGACCAGCCTGACTCCGGGGTGCGCGCCGTTGCGTACCAGATCTCGAAGCTACGGAGCCTGCTGGAGCCCGAACGCACCGGTGAGGGCTCGCTGATCACGACCACGTCGGCCGGCTACGTGCTCGACATCGAATCGGCCAGTGTCGACGTGTACGAGTTCGATCGCCTCGTGGACCTCGCGCGAGATGCGCTGGCGAACGATCCCTCGACGTGCCAGGCGTTGATCGAACGAGCCCTGCTGCTCTGGCGTGGTCGTCCGTTCGCCGACCTCGGCGACGAAGCCTTCGTCGACGTCGAATCCCGCCGCCTCGAGGGGCGCCATCTCTTGGCGCGCCGCACGTTGGCCGAGGCCCGTATGGCACAGGGCCGTCACGGCGATGTGATCGACGATCTCGAAGTCATGTCCGCCGAGCACCCTTTCGAAGAGGCCGTCGTGCAACTCTTGATGACTTCACTCCACCGGTCCGGTCGCACCGCGGACGCACTCCGCGCCTACGGCGACCTGCGGATACGGCTCGGCTCGGAGATGGGCATCGAGCCATCCGGTCAACTCCGGCAACTCGAACAGCAACTCCTCACCGGCGACGACGGACCACTCTCGACTTCCACGCCCGGGTCGTCCGACCCCGCTCTCGGCCGGGTCGGCAATCTTCCGACTCCGCTGTCGTCGTTCGTCGGTCGAACCGAGGAGATCCGCGAGATCTGCGAGTTGCTGTCGACGACCCGCCTCGTGTCGTTGCTCAGCTTCGGCGGCGTTGGCAAGACCCGGTTGGCGATCGAGGTCGCGGCGAACCTCAGAGATCGGTTCGACGACGGCGCGTGGTTCGTCGACCTGGTTCCGATCACCGAGGCGGTCCTGCTGGGCAACACCTTCATCGCCGGAGTCGGACTACCCCCCACGATCAATCGTGACCCTGACGACTACCTCATTTCGCGGCTGGCCACGCGGAAGGCGTTGATCGTCGTCGACAACTGCGAGCACCTCGCCGACGACGTGGGCCACCTCGTCGCACGCATCGTCCGCGCCGCTCCCAACGTCCGGGTGCTGGCGACGAGCCGGGTGCGGCTCGGGGTTCCCGACGAGGTGATCTGGCAGGTCCAGCCACTCGCGGTCGCCACGTCGGCGTTCGAGCTGTTCTCACAGCGAGCGCGGCTGGTGCGGCCAGGTTTCGTGGTCGACGACTCGAACCATGCCGTGATCGAACAGATCTGCGAGCGCCTCGACGGCATCCCGTTGGCGATCGAACTCGCGAGCGCTCGCCTCAAAGCGATGACCGTGAGCCAGATCGCCGACCATCTCGACGATCGTTTCCGGCTGCTGACCCGAGCCGATCTGAGTGCCGACACGAGGCAACGGTCGATGGTGGCGACGATGAGCTGGAGCTACGACCTGCTCGACGACGCCGACCGCGAACTGCTGCGACGGCTGTCCGTATTCACGGACGGGTTCACGCTGGAAGCCGCGACCGTGATCGGTAATGACACGACACGCCCCCCGGCAACGAGGGACACGGTGGCGACGGCGACCGCCGACGTGCTCGACGGCTTGGACAGGCTCGTCGACGCCGGCTTGATCACGTTCGTCGAAGCCGACGGCACGGCGCGGTACCGCATGCTGGAAACCGTGCGCGACTTCGCGGCTGGACGCCTCGACGGGCACGATCGCGACCAACTCGGGCTCAGCCATGCCACCTACTACTCGACGATCGCGGCCCGCATCGGTGCGTTGAGATTCGAAGATCACGAGGCGTCGGTCCGTCTCGGTGACCAGGAGCTCGGCAACCTCCGTGCCGCCATGACCTGGGCATATGCCAACGCGCACTACCGCCTCGGTATGTCGATCGCCTCAAACCTGTGGAGGTACTTCTGGGAACAGGCGAGCGGCGGGAATGAGAACGTTCGCTGGGGTCGCACCGCTCTGGAGCTCATCGACGACGACGATGACGACGTCCTACTCGTTGCCGCTGGCACGGTGATCGAGGCCTACAACCTCGGCGATCGCGAACGCGGAGGAGTACGCCGCGGAACGGGTCCGTCGAGGGCTCGGCGCGGTCAAAGACCGGGTTGTCAGGTCGCGGCTCCTGGTGGCAATGGGCACGTCAGTGATGGAGTCGGACCCACGAGCCGCCGAAGCGTTCCTCGACGAGGCGTGGGCCACGGCACCGCTGCAACCGCGGTCCATCGACATCCTGAACAACTACATCGAGTTGTCGTGGCTCGCCGGAGCTCTGGACGCGGCGACGATCCACGCGCGACTGCACGAGGTCCTGAAGCTCCTCGCTGCGCCGCCGGCGACGGCTGTGAAGATCGAGGCCGGCGCCGCCGCGTGCGCGGGACGCTGGGACGAAGTCCTGCGCCTGACCGAAGCCCCCACCGGATTCGACAAGTCGTTGACCGACCTCCGTCTGTTGCGCAGCGAGGCGCTGTGCGCGCTCGGGCGCTCCGACGACGCTTTCGCTCTGGCCCGACAGCCGTATGAGGACGACTACCCAACCGACGTCCAACGTGCCCAGCTGGTCTGCGCCGTGATCGACCTCGCCCGAGACGACCCGGCCACAGCGCTCGAGCGGCTCCTCACGCTCGCCGAGTCGATCAGTCGCGACGAACGACGGCTCGCGCTTGCGATGCACGTGGCGTCGCTCCTTGCCGTCACCGCCAGCGACCTCGGACAGCACCAGACCGCGGCCGCCCTGTTCGGTTTCGCCGCTGCCGAACAGAACCGCCTCGGCATCACGCTGCGACTGTCAGTCCAACCACTCGTTCAACGGGCACTCGACGCATCCCGGGCAACGCTCGGCCCGGCCAGGTTCGACGAACTCGCAGCCCAAGGAGCGATCACCGAATGGCGCCGTCTCCCGACTGTCGACAGGGTGCCCGCCACCCACACGCGGTAGTCGGCAGCCGTACCAGCCAGTCGCAAACCGAGCGCAAACCGGTTGCAGGCTGCCCGCCAACCGGAGTCATCGAGAGTCGGTCATGTCAGCCGGAGCAACCAGCTCCGGCCCGCTCGAGGAGAAACGACATGACTGTTCACCCCAACATCCGCACCACCGACGCCGGAACGACGACGGTCCCGCAGATCCGCAGCCGTTCCGATGGGAATGCCGCTCGCCGCTGGGTCGGTCCGGCTGCGATGCTCGCCGTCGCCGGCACCGCACTCGTCGGTGTCCACGAGCTCCGCTCCACCGACGACCCCACGCCGGCCCGACCGGCGACGGTCGCCGTCAACGTCGGATTCGAGCCATTGATCGGCAGCGAGGAGCGGGCGATCATCAACGGCGAGTACCCGCCACTCGCGCACCGATCGTTGGCGATCTCACCCGAAATGGAGCCGCTGATCGGCAGCGAGGAGCGGGCGATCATCAACGGCGAGTACCCCCCGATGCCGGCGGTCGACGTGTGCGCACTGCAAAGGCCGTGCTGACGAGCATCCGCGGGACTCGAGCGGCGCATCCGGCTGGGCCGGTCGGGTCCCCTCAGGCCCTGGTGAGCACCACCTTGAGGGCGCCCGTCTCGCCCGCCCGGGCGAACACGTCATAGGCCTCCTCGAACTGATCGAGCGGGAAGTGGTGGGTGACGAACTTGTCGACGTCGACCTGCCGGTTCTGTGCGAGGCGCAGCAACGTCGGCGTGGAGTACGTGTCGACGAGGCCGGTCGTGATCGTCACGTTCTTGATCCACAGCTCCTCGAGGTGCAACGTGACCGGCTCACCATGCACGCCGATGTTGGCGATGTGACCGCCTGGCCGGGCCAGCGCGGCGGCGAGCTCGAACGTCGCCGGCACGCCGACGGCCTCGATCGTGACGTCAGCGCCGAGCCCATCGGTCAGGCCGCGCACGACCTCCATCGGATCCTCGCGGCCGTTGTTGACCGTCACATCGGCACCGAACTGCTTGGCGGCATCGAGCCGGCTGTCGGCGAGATCGATGGCGACGACGTGGCTCGGGTTGAACAGGCGGGCGCCCATGATCGCCGACAAGCCGATCGGACCGGCACCCACGACGGCGACGACGTCACCGGGCCGCACCTGACCGTTGAGCACGCCGACCTCGTAGCCCGTCGGGAGGATGTCGGCGAGCATCAACAGCTGCTCGTCGCTCACACCGTCTGGCGCCAGGTAGGTGGACGTGTCGGCGAACGGGACGCGCACGTACTCGGCCTGCGTGCCGTCGATCTTGTGACCGAGGATCCAGCCGCCACCGCCCAGGCACTGTCCGTATACGCCTTCGCGGCAGTAGCGGCAGGCCCCGCAGGCGGTGATGCAGGACACCAGCACTCGATCACCGGGCTTGCGGGTCTTGACCCCCGACCCGACCGACTCGATCGTGCCGACCGCCTCGTGGCCGAGGATCCTGCCCGGTGTCACCGCAGGGACGTCGCCCTTGAGGATGTGCAGGTCGGTGCCGCAGATCGTCACCGCGTCGACACGTACGACAGCGTCGGTGTCGTCGACCACCGTCGGCTTCGGCACTTCCTCCCACGTCTTGTGACCTGGACCGTGATAGACGACTGCGCGCATCTCGAATCTCCTCACCGTTGGTGGTACATACGGGTTCTCCCGATGCATTCGACCGTACGGACGCAGTTGTGAAGCGAGTAGGGCCATACGTCCCGTCCGTCGTGTCGCGGCCCCGGGCGGTGCACACTTGGGTGATGGCCATCGTCGTGCAGTTGTCGGACACGCATCTCGTCCGGGATGAGCCCGACCCCGACGATGCGACCAGCCCCGACTCGGGCGTGCGCCGCACGGTGGCGGCGCTCGGCGATCGGCGACCCGATCTCGTCCTGCTGACCGGAGACCTCACCGACGACGGGTCGGTCGCGGCGTGCCGCCGCCTGCGCGGGCTGGTGGAGCCCCTCGGCGCACCGATCCTGGCGACGCCCGGCAACCACGACCTCCCCGCATCGGTCGCCGACGTGTTCGGCCCCATCGGCAGCGCCGAGGTGGGCAACTGGCGAGTCATCACGGTCGACACCGTGATTCCCGGTCACGACGACGGGGCCGTCGATGTCGAGGCGTTACGTTCCCGCCTCGACGCCGTCGACGCCCGGCCGACGCTGATCGCGTTGCATCACCCTCCGGTGTCGACCAGCACGCACGAGATGTTCCACCTCGCCGGCGCGACCGACCTGATCGAGACATGTGCGGCCCGCCCTCACGTGCGAGGCATCGTGAGCGGACACCTCCACGAGGCGTTCGAACGGTCAGCCGGCGATCTCCCGCTCGTCGGGTGCCCGTCGACGTGGTACGCGATCGTGCACGAGGGCGACACGTACCGGCTCGTCCCCGACGGCCTGGTCGGCGCCACGGTGTTCGACCTCGCCGACGACGGCACGCTGACGTGGGAACGCGTCCGGCGCCTCGACAACTGATCCCCCGATTCCCGGTCTGTGTCACCGACATCGGCGATCTTCGCCGGTAGCGGTGACACAAACCGGAGGACGGGCGGCGTGGCGGCCGGTGCGACTCCCCTCACCCGACGATGCGGTCGATGGTCGGCTTGGCGTCGAGGATCGACTCGAGATGCTCGGCCTGGGTGCGACCGGGGAAGGCGAGGCGGTTGAAGCCGATCGAGCAGTCGCGGAACCCGAGCTCGAGCGCCTGTTCGAGTTGCGCCTCCCAACCGGGTCCGAGGTAGACCCGCCCGTGGATCGGCAGTGTCGCCGGATCACGGCCGGCCTCGGCCGCGAGCTCGCGCAGGCGGGCGACGCCGGTCGCCAGGTCGATCGCATCGAGACCGGGGATGAGGAGAGGCATCCATCCGTCGGCCGTACGGACCACGCGGCGCAACACTGCGTCGGACGCCCCGCTCCCGATCAGGATCGGGATCTCGTGGACCGGCAACGGGTTGATCCCGACACCGCGGAGGTGGTGGAAGCGACCCTCGAAATCGACGATCGGCCGAGTCCACAGCTGGCGCATCACGTCGATCTGCTCTTCGAGGATCGCCGTGCGGTCGGCGAAGTCGACCCCGAGTCCTTGATACTCCGCCGAGTTCCAGCCGACGCCGACCGCCACTCGCAGCCGGCCGCCGCTCAGCAGATCGATCGTCGAGATCTGTTTGGCAGCCAGGGCCGCTTGGCGCTGGGGCAGCACCAGCACGCTCGTCACGAACTGCAGCCTCGACGTCAAGCGCCGCGAAGTGGCTGTACAACACGAGGATCTCGTGGAACGTGTGCTCCGAGGTGTACGGCGCGGCCGGGAACGCGCCGAACGGTCCCGGCCCGAGCCGCTCCGGCGACGCACCGAGGATGTGGTCGTAGGCGAGCACGTGCTCGAAGCCCGCCGACTCGACGTCGACGACCCAGCGACGCATCGCGTCGGGGTCGGTGCCGGCGTCCGCTTGCGAGAACACCGCGCCGATGCGCATCCGGTCAGCTGACATGAGGTGGGTGTGTAGCACGTCGTGGCCTGTGTCCTCCAGGATCTGCTTGGGCGTCGAGTGCGTCCATCCTTCGAACTCACCGATCATCTCCGCCGTATCATCGCCGCATGACGACGAATCGTGAGCGTTGGTTGGAGGCGTTCGAGGCGTCGAAGCATCGTGATGCGGACTTCTCGACGATGTCGGGGATCCCGCTGGAACCGGTGTATGGCCCTGACGACGGCGAGTTCCCGGGTCGGTTCCCGTACACGCGGGGCCCGTATGCGTCGATGTATCGGTCGAAGTTGTGGACGATGCGGATGTTCGCCGGGTTCGGCACCGCGGATGACACGAATTGGCGGTTCAAGGAGATCATCAAGGCCGGTGGTGATGGGTTGTCGACGGCGTTCGACATGCCGACGTTGTTGGGGATCGACTCCGACGACGAGATGGCGTTGGGCGAGGTCGGTCGCTGTGGCGTGGCGATCGACTCGCTGGCCGATATGGAGGATCTTTACGCCGGTATCGATCTGGCGTCGATCACGACGTCGATGACGATCAACTCGCCCGCCGCGGTGATCTTCGCGATGTTCGTCGCCCAGGCCGAGAAGGCCGGTGTGGGGCGGGCGGCGTTGGGTGGCACGCTGCAGAACGACATCTTGAAGGAGTATCAGGCGCAGAAGGAGTTCGTGTTCCCGCCCCGGCCGTCGATGCGGTTGGTGCGCGACACGATCACGTTCACGGCTGCGGAGATGCCGCGCTGGCATCCGATCTCGATCTCCGGCTATCACATCCGCGAGGCCGGTTCGACGGCGGCCGAGGAGTTGGCGTTCACGCTCGCCAACGGGTTCGCCTACGTCGAGCTCGCTCTCGGCGCCGGCTTGGCGGTGGATGCGTTCGCGCCGCGGTTGTCGTTCTTCTTCAACGCCCACATCGACTTCTTCGAAGAGATCGCCAAGTACCGGGCGGCGCGCCGGATCTGGGCGCGGTGGATGCGTGACCGTTACGGCGCCACCCGCGAGCGTTCGATGCAGCTGCGGTTCCACACCCAGACCGCCGGCGTGTCGCTGACCGCCACCCAGCCCGAGGTCAACATCGTGCGCACCGCGATCGAAGCGCTCGCCGGCGTGTTGGGCGGCACCCAGTCGCTGCACACCAACTCGATGGACGAAGCGTTGGCGTTGCCGACGGAGCGGGCGGCACGGATCGCGCTACGCACCCAGCAGGTGATCGCCAACGAGACCAACGTCGCCCACGTCGCCGACCCGCTCGGCGGGTCGTGGTACGTCGAGGAGTTGACCGACGAGATCGAACGGCGGGCCGAGGAGTTGTTCGCGCACATCGACGACCTGGGTCACGGCTCGATGCTCGACGGTGTGATCACCGGGATCGAGGACAACTGGTTCCAGGGCCGCATCGCCGACTCCGCCTACGAGCAAGAACGCCTCTTCAACCAGGGGCGGCGCACGATCGTCGGCGTCCACGGCTTCACCGAGGGCAACGACGAGGCCCAGATGTCGTTGCTGCAGATCACCAACGAGGACGAGGCCCGCCAGCTCAAGCGCCTCGACGGCGTCCGCCACCGCCGCGACCAGCAGGCGGTCGACGCCGCCCTCGATCGACTCCGCACCGAAGCAGCCGACCCGGAGATCAACTTGATGCCGGCCCTGATCGACGCCTCGTCCGCCTACGCCACCCTCGGCGAGCTGATGGCGACGATGGGCGAGGTGTTCGGCCGCCACGTCGAGGTCCCCACGATCTGATGTGCACGCCGATGTGCACGGTGAGGTGCAAGGCACCCGAGTGATGGCTGAGCGAATCCTGGTCGCCAAGGTCGGCCTCGACGGACATGACCGCGGCGTCAAAGTCGTCGCCCGCATCCTGCGCGACGCCGGCTACGAAGTCGTCTACACGGGCCTGTTCCAGACCCCCGACACCGTCGCCGCCGCGGCCGTCGACGAAGACGTCGACGCGATCGGGCTCTCGATGCTCTCCGGAGCCCACCTCACGCTGGCTCCGCTCGTCGTCGAACACGTCCGAGCACGCGGCGTCGACATCCCCGTCGTCGTCGGCGGCATCGTCCCCGACCCCGACATCGCCGCCCTCCTCGACGCCGGCGTCGCCGCCGTGCTCACCCCCGGAGCCACCGCCCACGAGGTCGTCGCCACGATGCGCCGCGTGCTCGCCCAGACCGAGGCCTGACAACCACGGGTGCAAGAATCCGGCCCATGACCGCGCCCGCGATCGCATCGCCGCTCGACACCGCCCGTAGCTTCGCCGGCGAGCTGCGATCCCGCACCGAGGAGATCGAGCAGCATCGCACGCTCCCCCGCGATCTCGTCGACAGCCTCACCAACGCCGGGCTGTTCCGGTTCTGGGTGCCGGCCGAGTACGGCGGCGCCCAGGTGCCGGTCGAGACCGGCCTCGACACGTTCATCGAGCTCGCCCGCCACGACGCGGCGACGGGATGGTGCACGTTCATCGCCAACACGACCGCCTTGCTGGCGGCGTTCATGGAGCCCGACCAGGCCCGCGCCGTGTTCGGCCGGCCGGATGCGATCACCGGTGGGTTCGCCCAGCCGATGGGGCGGGCCCGGGTCGTCGACGGTGGGCTGCTGGTAACGGGGCGTTGGCAGTGGGGCTCGGGGACCCAGCACTGCACAATGGTCGGAGGTGGTGTGCTGATCGTCGGCGACGACGGTGCGCCGGCGGCGCGCCCCGACGGGCTACGCGGTGCGTTCGCGTTCTTCGATCCGTCCGACGTGGAGTTCCTCGACACGTGGCACGTTGTCGGCCTGCGGGGAACCGGTTCGTGCGACTACGCGGTCACGGACGCGTTCGTTCCGGAGGGCCGGTGGGCCGACATGGGCAACCGTGTGCGGCGCGTGGATGCGCCGCTCTACCGCTTCTCGTTCTACGGACTGCTGGCGGCCGGCGTGGCGTGCACGGCGATCGGGATCGCCGATCGCGCGGTCGAGGAGTTCAAGGCGCTGGCCGCCGTGAAGACCCCCCAGAACTCGAGCCGGGTGCTGGCCGAGCGGCCGAGCGCCCAGGACGACGTGGCCCGCGCCGAGGCGACGGTGCGGAGTGCGAGCGCCTTCCTTCACGACGCGATGGGCGACGCGTGGGAGAGCGCGTCGGGTGGCGACGAACTGTCCGACGACCAGCGGCGCATGATCCGCCTCGCCAACACCGACGCCACGCAACGCTGTGCCGACACGGTGAACCGGCTGTACCGCAGCGCCGGAGGGGAGGCCGTCTACGAACGCTGCCCGCTCGAGAAGTTGATGCGCGATGTCAACGTCGCGACCCAGCACGCGATGACCGCCGAGCGCACGTACGAGTTGGTCGGACGGATCGCCCTCGGCCTCCCCACCGAGACGTCATTGCTGTGAGATACGCCGACGGGCCGACGGTCGAGGTGACGCAACGCATCGGCGCGTCGTGCGACGACGTCTGGCTGCTCGTCAGCGACATCAACCTACCGGCCCGGTTCTCGTCGGAGTTCTCCGGGGCCGAGTGGGTCGGCGGCGCGCAGGGTGTCGCCCTCGGCGCCTGCTTCGAGGGCCACAACCAGCACGACGCGATCGGGACGTGGACGACCACGTCGACGATCGTCGAGTGCGAGCCGGGGCGCACGTTCGCGTGGTCGGTCGGAGATGTCGACAACCCGAGCGCGACGTGGCGCTTCGACCTCGAACCCGACGGTGACGGCACGCACGTGACGTTCGCCGCCCGGATCGGTCCTGGGCCGTCGGGTCTCACCCCGGCGATCGTGGCGATGCCCGACAAGGAGGAGCGCATCATCGAGCGCCGCCTGGCCGAGTTCCGCCGGAACATGGAGGCCACGCTCGACGGCATCGGCGCGATCGTGGGCAGCCGCTGATGCGCACCGCGATCCAGCTCACGGCCGACGCCGGCCCATGGCCCGATCTCGTCGCCTACGTCGTCGAGGCCGAACGGATGGGCGTCGACATGGTGTGGGTCGCCGAGGCGTGGGGCAGCGACGCCGCCAGCCCGCTCGGCTACCTCGCCGCCCGCACGTCGCGGATCCTGCTCGGCTCGGGTGTGTTCCAGCTCGGCGTGCGCTCGGCGGCGATGACGGCCCAGACCGCGCTGACGTTGGCGGCGATGTCGGGCAACCGGTTCGCGCTCGGCCTCGGCACGTCAGGGCCACAGGTCATGGAAGGGCTACACGGCGTGCCGTTCGCGCACCCGCTCGGGCGGATGCGTGAGACGCTCGACGTGATCCGCCTCGCGTTCGCCGGCGAGCGGATCAGTGCCGGCGGCGACCACGTCCGGCTGCCGCTGCCCGACAGCGAGGGCAAGGCACTGCGACTGTCGATCGCCGGCAACGACTCGATCCCGATCTACCTCGCCTCGATGTCACCGAAGCTGCTCGAGCTCACTGGCGAGCAGGCCGACGGGTGGCTCGGCACCAGCTTCGTCCCCGAAGGCGCCGACGCCTACTTCGAGCACCTGCAGCGAGGGGCCGATCGGGCCGGTCGATCACTTGCCGACGTCGACATCTGCCAGGGGGCCGAGGTCGCCTTCGCCCGCGACGAGGCCGAACTGGCGGCGATGATCGACGCCCGACGTCCGGGTGTCGCGTTCAGCCTCGGTGGGATGGGCTCGGCGTCGACCAACTTCTACAACCAGGCCTACGCCCGCCAGGGTTACGCCGACGTCGCCCGCGATGCCCAGGCGCGCTGGGTCGAGGGCGATCGCGCCGGAGCCGCGGCGCTGATCCCCGACGAGCTGGTGCTCGGCACGACGCTGATCGGCACCGAGCAGATGGTCCGCGACCGGCTCGCCCTCTGGGACCAGGTCGGTGTGACCACCGCCCGCCTCTACCCGGCAGGCGACACCCTCGACGAACGCCTCGACACCCTCGGGCGCGCGTTGGACATTTTGAATGGCGTCCGTCGAAGCGGCTGACGCCGCCGACGGACGAACCGGGTCTTCAGTTCTGAACGACGCGGTCCGGTCCGCGATATCAGCTTGTGTGATTGCGGCCAAAGTCTGCCGCGAGGGCGGCGATGTGGTCGGGTGAGATCCCACAACAACCGCCGACGACATGGGCTCCCTGCTCGATCCATCCACGCGTCCTGGTGACGAGGTCGTCGACGCCGATGACGTCGACGAATCGCCAGTCGGGCATCTCGAAGAACCCGCTCTCCGGGTAGGCACCGAGTCGGATGTCGGTGCGCGAGCGCACGACGTCGAGCGCCGGACCGGTGTCGTTCGGCGACGAGTGCATGACGGCGATGAGGTCGGGGCGCAGCGGGGCGATGGCGTCGACGATCGCTTCGAGTGAACAGTCCGGTCGGCTGGAACCGACGAGCGCGCCGTCGGGGCCGCGCTCGACGGCGATCCCGACCCAGACGGGGAGGCCGGTGGCGGTGGCCTCCTCGGTCGCCCACACGGAGTAGTCCGTGTCGCGCATCATCTCCATCACCAACACGTCGGCACCGGCGGCGGCCATCGCCTCCGCCTTGCGCCGGTACATCTCGCGAGCGTGTGACTCGGTCCAGTTGTGGAACACGACCGTGCGATCGCCGCCTGCCACGACCGGTCGCATGACGGAGATCGAACCGCCGACCGGCACCCGCCCGTCGGCAGCCTGTTGGGCGAGCCCGATGGCGAGGCGGTCGATCCGCTCGACGTCGTCACTGCGACCGAGGTGGTCGAACAACAGCGGGCTGGTCGCATAGGTGTTGGCGATCACCAGCTCCGCCCCGGCCTCGACATAGCTGGCGTGCACTTCGCGAACGGTCGCGGGCGCGACGATGTTCGCCTCGGCGCACCACGTGTCGCCGTCCATCGCCACGCCCCGGCGCTGGATCTCGGTGCCGGTGCCGCCATCGATCACGACGATCTCGCCCGCCTCGATCCGCGCCAGCAGGCCGGCGTACCCCATCGCTGTCACGTCAGCTCACCGCATCGCGGTGGCGACCACCGTGGCCGCCGCCGCCACGCCAGACGCCCCCATCGGTGCGTCGAGGGCCGACAGCGCGGCCTCGATCGTGCCGAGCGTGCCGAGCAGCATCGGCGGGTTCACGTGGCCCATGTGACCGATGCGGAACGACAGGTGCTCGTACGGCGCCAGGCCGATGCCGAGCGTGAGGCCGGCGCGTTCCTCGCAGAGCTCGCGCAGCCGGACGCCGTCGATGCCCCCGGTTCGGATCGTCGTCACCGCGTTCGATCGCGCCGCGGGATCGACGATGTGGAGCTCGAGCCCGTCGGGTGCCGACCAGGCTTCGACCGCAGCGTGTACGGATCGGGCGAGCGTCGCATGGCGGTCCCACACGCCATCGAGCGTCTCCTCGCGGATCATCGCCAACGCCTCCCGGAGGCCGTACATGTGCGACACCGGTGGTGTGCCGCAGTAGCGCAGGTAGTGCGGACCGTCCTGAGAGCGGTGGGTCCAGTCCCAGTACCCGGAACGCAACCCGGCGTGCTCGTGGGCCGCCCACGCCTTGGGGCCGGCCCATACGAAGCCGAGACCGGGTGGCACCATCAGACCCTTCTGCGACGCGGCGACGGTGACGTCGACACCCCACTCGTCCATGAGGTACCGGTCGCAGCCGAGCGAGGCGATGCAGTCGACCATCAGCAGCGCCGGATGATCGGCGGCGTCGATCGCCCGGCGGATCGCGGCGATGTCGTTGCGCACGGATGTGCTGGTGTCGACGTGCACGGCGAAGACCGCCTTGATCGTCCGCTCGGTGTCGGCCCGCAGGCGGGCCTCGACGTCGGCCGGATCGATCGGCGATCGGTCGGCGGCGTGGACGGTCTCGATCTCGACACCCGACACCGCGGCCATCTCGCCCCACACGACGGCGAACCGGCCCGACTCGAGCACCAGCACACGGTCGCCACGCGACAGCGTGTTGCTGATCGACATCTCCCACGCGCCATGACCGTTCGACACGGTCACGAACGGCGTCGCCGACGTGCGGGCGATGCCAGGGAGCTGTTCGAAGATCTCGTCGGTGATGTCGAGCAGCTCACCCGCGTAGATGTTGGGCATCGGGCGGTGCATGGCTGCCAGCACCCTGTCGGGGGTCACCGACGGCCCGGGGATCGCCACCATGTCACGACCGTTGTTCAGCGAAGCCTTCACGCGTGCAAGTCTCCCATCCATCGCGGTCGCGCCCACATCCTGTTGCCGCGACGTCTCGACTCAAGCGGCGACGGCGGTTGCGGCTAGACCGTCGCCATGAGCGACATCCGTCCCTTCACGATCGCCGTGCCCGACGCCGAAATCGACGACCTCCGACACCGCCTCGCGGCAACCCGCTGGCCGGAGGCGGAGGCGGTCGACGATCTGTCCCAGGGGATCCCGCTGGCATACGTGCAGGAGGTGTGCCAGTACTGGCGCGACGACTACGACTGGCGGAGCTGCGAGGCGGGTCTCAACGCCCAGCCCAACTTCCTCGTCGAGATTGACGGGCTCGACATCCACTTCCAGCACGTCCGTTCGCCGCACGACGACGCCACTCCGCTGGTGCTCACCCACGGCTGGCCGGGATCGATCGTCGAGTTTCAGAAGGTGATCGGGCCGCTCACCGATCCCACCGCACACGGCGGCAGCGCCGGTGACGCGTTCCACCTCGTCGTGCCGTCGCTTCCGGGGTACGGGTGGAGCGGCAAGCCGACGCGGGCCGGGTGGGGCGTCGAGCGGATCGCCACGGCATGGCACGAGCTGATGACCACGCTCGGCTACGACTCGTACGTCGCCCAGGGCGGCGACTGGGGCTCGGCGGTGACGACGATGATCGGAGCCCAGAACCTCGGCGGCTGCAGGGCGATCCACACCAACATGCCGACGGTACGGCCGACGCCCGACCTGCTGACCGACCTGACGCCCCAGGAGGAGCAGGCGATCGAAGCGGCCAAGTTCTACCAGGACTGGGACTCCGGTTACTCGAAGCAGCAGAGCACGCGACCGCAGACGCTCGGCTACGGCCTGGTCGACTCCCCGGCCGGACAGGCGGCCTGGATCCTGGAGAAGTTCTGGCGATGGACGGATTGCGGTGACCACATCGAGAACGCGCTGACGCGCGACGAGTTGCTCGACAACGTCTCGGTGTACTGGTTCACCGCCACCGCGGCGTCGTCGGCACGGCTGTACTGGGAGAGCTTCGGCAAGTTCCGTGAAGGGCTGGTCACGATGCCCACCGGCTGCAGCATCTATCCGAAGGAGATCATCCGCTCCAGCCGTCGCTGGGCGGCGAGCAAGTACACCGACATCCGGTACTGGAACGAGCTCGACCGCGGCGGCCACTTCGCCGCGTTCGAGCAGCCGGAACTGTTCGTGCGCGAACTGCGTGCCGCGTTCGCGGTGCTGACCGACAACGGTTGAACGAGAAGGAACGAGGCGACAAACCATGTCTAAGCTCGACCGCGACGGCGTCGCGATCTACTACGAGGTCAACGGCACGGGCCCGGCGCTGCTCCTCACCCACGGGTTCGCGGCGTCCGCCGAGATGTTCGCCAAAGTGGTCGGCCCGCTCTCGGAATCGAACACGGTGATCACGTGGGACCAGCGTGGTCACGGACGCAGCGACTACCCCACTGATCCCGCGTCGTACTCACCCGCGCTCGCCGTCGGCGACATCGCCGCCCTGCTCGACGCCGCCGATGTCGACACAGCGGTCATCGGTGGGCATTCCCTCGGCGGCTACCTGTCGTTCGAGTTCCTCCTCGCCCACCCGGAGCGCACGATGGGTCTCGTCCTGATCGGCAGCGGGCCCGGGTTCCGGCGCGACGAGGGGCGCGACGGGTGGAACGACTACGCCGACAAGATCGCCGTGTCGTACGAACGCAAGGGGCTGGCCGCGCTCGCCGACAGCGAGGAGCTCGACCCGTCGATCCACCGCGACGCGACCGGGCTGGTGCTCGCCGCCCGCCACGTGCTCAAGCAGCACGACGGTCGCGTGATGGAGTCGCTGCCGTCGATCACGGTGCCCACGCTCGTGCTCGTCGGCGCGGGTGACGCGGCGTTCCTCGGTAGCTCGCAGTACATGGCCGCCAAGATCCCCGGTGCCGAGCTGGCCGTGATCGACGGCGCCGCCCACGCTCCTCCAGTGTCGCAACCGGCCGCGTTCAGCGAAGCGGTGCTCGGGTTCCTCGGCCGCCACGGCTGGTGATGGGCGAGCGCACCGGGCTCACGGCGGACGACGTCCGCTGCGAGATCCGTTCGTTCCTCGACGCGGCGTGGGATCCCGACCTGTCGCTGCGTGAGTGGCGCGAGCGGCTCGTCGACTCCGGATGGGCGTGCCCGACCTGGCCGGTCGAATGGCACGGTCGCGGGTTGTCGGCAACCGATGCGTCCGCGGTCGCGAGCGAGCTGGCGATCGTCGGTGCACCCGGCACGCCGGCGGGGGTGGGGATCGGTCTCGCCGCACCGACGATCCTCGAGCACGGGAGCGACGATCTGAAGCGGCGGCTGCTGCGCCCGATCGCCACCGGGGCCCATCGGTGGTGCCAGCTGTTCAGCGAGCCGGGTTACGGCTCTGACCTCGCCGGGCTCGTCACCCGCGCCGACCGCGACGGCGACGAGTGGGTCGTCAACGGGCAGAAGCTGTGGAACACGAGCGCCCACCATGCCGAGTACGGGTTGCTCGTCGCGCGTACCGACTGGGACACCCCGAAGCACCGCGGCCTCACGTGCTTCGCGATCGACATGCGCCAACCCGGCGTCGACGTGCGCCCGGTGCGCCAGATGAACGGGCACGCCTCGTTCAACGAGGTGTTCCTCACCGGCGCCCGCGTCCCGGCGACCGACATCATCGGCGCTCCCGGCGAGGGCTGGCGGGTGGCCCTGACGACGCTGGCCCACGAACGCCGGCTCGATCGCCGACCGGCACCGACCGCGCTCGACCCGGCGGCCGGACGGGCGATGTGCCAAGCCCAGGTCGAGACCGACGAGCTGATGGCGCCCTACGTCTGGTACCCCCAGCGCGCCGGCCGGGCCGAGCTCGCTGCCGAACTCGCGGCGACGCTCGGCCGCGACCGCGATCCCGTCGTGCGACAGGCCCTCGCCCGGCTCGAGTGCATCGTGCGTACCGCCGAGTGGACCAGCCGGCGGGCGTCGGCAGCGCGGGTACTCGGTCGGCCACCCGGTGCCGAGGGCTCGCTCGGCAAGCTGCATGGCAGCCTGATCGCCAAGGCGTCGGCCGACGTCCACGCCCTCGTCGCCGGCGCCCACGCGATGCTCGACGGTCCGACCAGCCTGCTCGACGGCGTCATCGCCGAGGTGCTCGTGTCGGTGCCGGCCGTGTCGATCGCTGGTGGCACCGACGAGATCCAGCACAACATCATCGGCGAGCGCATCCTCGGCCTCCCGAAGGAACCCCAGCTCGACCGAGACATCCCCTACCGCGAGGTCCGCCGCAACCCACCCATCTCATGAGGTTTCGGCGCCGTAGGAACGCCGAAACTTCATGAGAGCAAACGTCATGAGAACGAGGCCGCGCTTCGGCCAGACTCTGGTCGATGAGCGCCCTCGACCTCGCCGCCGCCACGAGTCTGTCGTTCGACTGCTACGGCACGCTCGCCGATTGGGAGACGGGGATCCTGTCGGCGCTGCGCCCATGGGCGACCCGCAACGGCATCACGCCATCCGACGACGAGCTCCTCGCCGCCTACTCCCGATCGGAGCCGACGCACCAGACAGCGCGGCCGGCGATCCGTTACCGCGAGGTCCTGCGGCGGGTGCACCGCGACATCGCCCGGGGGTTCGGGGTCGCGACCGGACGACGCCGACGCGGATGCCTTCGCCGCCGGCTTCGACGACTGGCCGGTGTTCGACGACGTCGCCGACTCGCTGCGCTCGCTCCAGCAGCACGCCAAGCTGATCATCCTGTCGAACGTCGACCGATCGATGTTCTTCGACCACACCGCTCCCCGCCTCGGCGTGGAGTTCGACGCGGTGATCACCGCCGAAGACGTCGACGCCTACAAGCCGGCGGCTCCCCATTTCGTGCGCCTCCTCGAGACGATCGACGGATGGGACCTCGACCGCAGCCGGCACGTGCACGTCGGCGAGTCGCTGCGTCACGACATCGAGCCGGCCAACCGCTTCGGCATCGCATCGGTGTGGGTCGACCGCCGCGCCGGTGCGGCCGGCGGGGCCTCGCGCGCGTTCGCCGTCGACGCCACGCCCGACCTCACCGTCCACAGCCTGTCCGAGCTGGTCGAGCGCCGCGACCGCCAGTAGCTTGCCCGCATGGAGCTCGGGCGAGTCGGCATCTGGAGCGGTCAACTACGACGGGCCGACCCGTCGGCGATCAGCGAGGCGGCGGCCGAGCTCGACGAGCTCGGGTTCGGCACGATCTGGGTTCCCGGCGGTCACGGGGGCGACGTGTTCGGCGACGTGGCCCGCCTGCTCGCCGCCACCAGTCGGGCGACCGTCGCCACAGGCATCCTCAACGTGTGGATGCACTCGCCGGAAGAGACCGCGACCGGTCATGCGACGCTGACCGGCGAGCATCCCGGCCGCTTCCTGCTCGGCCTCGGTGTGAGCCACGAGCCGGCGGTCACGAACAGCGGCCAGGTCTACGCCCGGCCGCTCGCCAAGATGGTCGACTTCCTCGATGCGCTCGACACCGCCAGCCCACCCGTACCCACCGGGGAGCGGATGCTCGCAGCCCTCGGGCCGCGGATGCTCGAGCTCGCGCGCGACCGCACCGCTGGCGCCCACCCCTATCTGGTGACCACCGATCACACCGCGACCGCACGCGCCGCTCTCGGCGACGGCCCCCTGCTCGCGACGGAAGTGATGGTGGTGCTCGACGACGACCCCGAGCGAGCCCGGGCCGTCGCCCGCCAGCACCTCTCGCGTTACATGGTGCTGCCGAACTACACGAACAACTACCTCCGCCTCGGTTTCACGGAGGACGACCTGCTCGACGGCGGGAGCGACCGCCTCGTCGACGGCCTGATCGCGTGGGGTGACCTCGACGCCGTCGCGGCACGCATCGGCGAGCACCACGCCGCCGGCGCCGACCACGTGTGCATCCAGGTCCTCCAAGCCGACGCGTCGGCGCTCCCCCGCGAGGCCTGGCGCCGCCTCGCCGACGTCATGCTCTGACCGCCGCGGCACCGACCCCGACGACGGAGCGCCGGTCCACTCCGCTTCTGGCCTGCCGATCCGAGCGGCAGTCGCACGTGTTGGGATCCGCGCCGGATTCGAAGCGCTGCTGGCGCAACGCGGTGCCGACCTCCAGTACGGGCGCAAGCTCCCCCGGCTGTTGCGCGAGGTGGGGCTCACGAGAGTCGCAGCCGACGCCTACATGCCGGTCGCGCGAGCGGCCGTTGTCGCCCTCGAGGAGGCCATCGTGCGCCAGGTGCGTGACGCACTGATCGGGAATCGGCACGCGACACCAGATGAGATCCGCGTGCACCTCGATGACAGCCGCCAACGGCGTGCTCGACCTCGCGGCCCCACCGATGATCTCGGCCTGGGGCCGACGCGCGTGACGGGCATGGATGAAGCCAGCGTTCGCGCCCAGCTCGAGCGTCACTGGGAGTACGCCGGCACCGACCAGGACATCGCCCACGAGATCTACCACGACGACGCGGTCCTGGAGTTCCCGCAGTCGGGCGAGCGGTTCGAGGGCGTCGAGAACTTCCGTGAGTGGAGGCGGCAGTACCCCGCGGTCCTGGCGTTCCGCATCCGCCGCATCAGGGGCACCGGCGACCTGTGGGTGGCCGAGAACTCGATCAGCTACGACGGCGGCCCGTGGCAGTTCACGGTGAGCATCCTCGAGTTCCGTGGCGACAAGGTGGCCCACGAGTCGATCTACATCACCGCCGGTTGGGAGCCTCCTGAGTGGCGGGCGCGGTGGCGCAGCGAACCTGCGCCTGACGCCATCGCCCACGGTCGACTGTCAGGGGCTTGACCGGCGCGCGGTCAACCGCGCACGACGAGACCGCGGTACCCGTCGACGAAACCGCCGGCGCGCAGAACGGCCGCGACCTCGTCGCCGACCGCCTCACCGTCGACCTTGCGGACCTCGATGCTGCGGGCGCGGCCGTCCTTGACGAGCTCGACGAGGGCGTCGGCCCAACTCGCGTCGCGCGCCGCTTCGGGAAAGGTCACCAGGTGGTGGCTACGGCGGTCGAACCACACCAGCGGCGTGCCGGCCCGGAGCACCACGATCGAGGTGGCGGTGCGCGCCGGCCGGCCCGGCGTCTCGGGCCAGGCGAGCGCCGCGCCGTAGGGCTGGGCCGGATCGGTGGACGCCAGCACCAGCGCCGCCGGAACGTCCTCGGGATGGATCGCCGGGTCGGGCGTGTCGCGAGCCGCCCGCAGCCGATCGACGGCGCCCGGCAACGCGAACTGGGCCGCGCCGAGGCCGTCGACGAAGTAGCCGCGGCGGACCTGGCCACGTTCCTCGAGCACCTTCAGCACGCCGTACACGCTGGCGAAGCCACCGGCGACGCCTTCGGCGAGAACGGCCTCCCGGGTGACGACGCCATACCGCTCGATGAGCTGGAGCGCACTGGCGTGCGCGGCTTCGGTCGGGGTCGGCGCCGGCTCGCGCAGTGGTGCCACCAGGCTCCAACGCCCGGCGCCGGCCGGCGGCCCGATTCGAACCAGGCGACCAGGCCGGGGCCGCCCCCGTGGTCGTGACGCCGCCCGCGAACCGGGCTTCGCCGCCGCCCCACCGATCACCGCCCGCACGGGCGCCAGCGAGTCGTTGGTGACCTCCCCCGCCCACACCAGATCCCACAGCGCGACGAGCACCTCGGTGTCGGTGGAATCGGGCGCCGACTCACGGATCGCGCCCCAGAAACTGGCTCCCCGTTCGGCGAGCAGGCGGCGGATGACGTCGTGCAACGGGCCACTCGGCGCATCGAGCGTCTCCCAACCAGGAGCGAGCAACGGGAGTTGGTCGGCGAAGCACAGCCGGATCCGGCCGTCGCGCGACCCGATCGCGCCGGCGCCGACCCAGACGACCTCGCCGGCTGTGCACAGCTCGTCGAGCATCGTCGGCCGGTACCCGCGGACTCGCGCCGGCAACACGTCGGACTCGAGCGTCGACGCCACGATGGCGCCGCCGGACAGCACGCCGAGCGACTCGACGAGCGCTTCCTGACCGCGCCGTTCGGCGGGGATGCCGTGCCACGCCGGGAGGAACCGCGCGTAGGCCGACCGCTCGACGGGCTCGACCTCACGTCGCAACGTGGCCAGCGACCGGCGCCGCAACTGCCGCAACACGTCGACGTCGCACCACTCACGCTGCACGCCTTCCGGACGGAACTCGCCGTGCACGACACGTTCGTCGGCATCGAGGGCACTGATCGCACCGGCGATCCGGTCGGCAGTGGTACCGAGCCGCCGCGCCACGTCGTCGATGACGAACGGCCCGTGGGTACGGGCGAACCTGCCGACGAGCAGTTCGAGCGGTCGGGCGACCGGATCGGTGAACGCCATCGGGAGCCCGAGCGGGAGCGCGCATCCCAACCCGTCGCGGTACCGCGCGGCGTCCTCGGCCGCCGCGTAGCGGGTCTCGCCACCGACGGCGAGCTCGATCACCCGGCGGGCGTCGAGCAACTCGGCGAGCCACGCCGCGCCGTCGTCGCCGTCGCACCGCAGATCGACCTCGGCCGCGGTGAGGTCGCCGACCTTGCGGAACACGTCGTGCAGCTCGTCAGCCGAGCGGGCCCGGCGACCCTCGGCGAGGCATTGCAGCTCGAGCTCGACGTCGGCGAGCACGCCCGGGTCGAGCAGCTCCCGGAGCTCCTCGGCGCCGAGCAGGTCGCGCAGCAGGTCGCGGTCGAGCGCCAGCGCCGCCGCCCGCCGCTCGGCCAGCGGGGCATCGCCCTCGTACATGTAGGCGGCGATCCAGTTGAACAGCAGGCTCGACGCCATCGGGCTGGCCTTGGCGGTGTCGACCTGGACGACACGGACCGCCCGCGAGCGGAGCTGGCCGAGCACCTCGCGCAGGGCCGGCACGTCGAACACGTCTTGGAGACACTCACGGGACGTCTCGAGCAGGATCGGGAACGTCGGATACTTGGCGGCGACCGCCAGCAGGTCGGCCGCCCGTTGGCGCTGCTGCCAGAGCGGGGTGCGCCGATCGGGCCGGCGGCGCGGCAACAGCAGTGCTCGTCCGGCGCACTCGCGGAACCGGGCCGAGAACAGCGCCGTCTGCGGCAGGGTCGACACGACGAGCTCGTCGATGTCGTCGGGGTCGATCAGCAGGGCGTCGAGGGGCAGCTCGTCGGCGGCCTCCGGCAGCCGGATGACGATGCCGTCGTCGCCCCACATCGTCTCGACCGGAAGGTCGAACGCATCCATCAGCCGGCGCTCGATGGCCATCGCCCACGGGGCGTGCACGGGCGTTCCGTAGGGGCTCAGGATGCACACCCGCCAGTCGCCGATCTCGTCGCGGAAGCGCTCGATGACGACCGTGCGGTCGTCGGGCACGGCGCCCGTGGCCTCGCCCTGCTCGTCGAGGTACTGGACGAGGTTCGCCGAGGCGAACGCGTCGAGCGAGTAGTGGTCGCGCAGGCGCGCCTGGGCCGCCTCGGTGGGAAGGTCGCGGATCTCGCGCACGAAGGCCCCGAGCGCCCGGCCGAGCTCGATCGGGCGCCCCGGACGGTCGCCGTGCCAGAACGGCATCTTGCCGGGCTCGCCCGGCGCCGGGGTGACGGTGACGCGCTCGAACGTGATGTCCTCGATGCGCCACGTCGACGCGCCGAGCACGAACGTCTCGCCGGGACGGCTCTCGTAGACCATCTCCTCGTCGAGCTCGCCGACGCGTGTGCCGTCGGGGAGGAACACGCCGAACAACCCACGGTCGGGGATCGTGCCGCCGCTGGTGACCGCCAGCCGCTTGGATCCGTCGCGGGCCCGCACCGTGTCGTTGACACGGTCCCACACGAGCCGCGGCCGCAGCTCGGAGAACTCCTCGCTCGGGTAGCGGCCGGCGAGCAGGTCGAGCACGTTGCCGAGCAGGTCGTCGGACAGCTCGGCGAAGTTGGCGCAGCGCCGCACGAGCGCGGCCAGATCGGAGACTGCGACGTCGCCCGTGATGGCGACGTGGGCCACGATCTGCTGGGCGAGCACGTCGAGCGGGTTGCGCAGGTAGTGGGTGTGCTCGATCAGTCCGTCGACCATGCGGCGCGTCACGATGGCCGCCTCGAGCAGGTCGCCGCGGTGCTTCGGGAAGATCGTGCCGCGGCTCGGCTCGCCGACCTGATGCCCGGCGCGACCGATGCGTTGCAGCCCGCGGCTGACGGCACCGGGGGACTCGACCTGGACGACGAGGTCGACCGCACCCATGTCGATCCCGAGCTCGAGTGACGACGTGGCGACGATGGCGCGCAGCTCGCCGCGCTTGAGTTGGTCCTCGATCACCACCCGCTGCTCGCGGGCGAGCGAACCATGGTGCGCCTTGACCAGTTCGGGGTCGCCGTCGCCGACGACGCCCTGCTCGAGGGCCAGCTCGTTGAGCTTGGCCGAGATGCGTTCGGCCGACCGCCTGGCGTTGCAGAAGATGATCGTCGTGCGGTGGGCCAGCACCTGTTCGAGGATGCGCGGGTAGATGCTCGGCCAGATGCTCGTGCGTCGCTCGGCGAGCGCCGCGGTGGCCGGGCCGCTGCGCAGTTCGGTGACGGGCTGTCCGAGCGTCGACATGTCCTCGATCGGGATCACGACCTCGACCTCGAGCGGTTTGCGGATGCCGGCGTCGACGATCTTGACCGGGCGCGGCGAGCCGGGCGCGGCGTACCCGCCGAGGAAGCGGGCGACCTCGTCGAGCGGGCGCTGCGTGGCCGACAGACCGATCCGCTGCGGGGGGCGCTCGGCGATCTCTTCGAGCCGTTCGAGCGTCAACGCCAGGTGGGCGCCGCGCTTGGTGGCGGCCATCGCATGGATCTCGTCGATGATCACGGTGTCGACGCCGACGAGCGTGTCGCGCGCCGACGACGTGAGCATCAGGTACAGCGACTCGGGCGTCGTGATGAGGAGGTCGGGCGGTCGGCGGATGAGCTTCTGGCGCTCGTTGGACGCGGTATCGCCGGTGCGCATCGCCACCTCGGGCACCACGAACTCGACCCCGATGCGCTCGGCGGCCAGTTCGATGCCTTTGAGCGGGGCGCGCAGGTTCTTCTCGATGTCGAACGCCAGGGCCCGCAGCGGCGACACGTACAGCACCCGTGTGCGTCGCGACCGGTCGTCGGGCCGGGCCGTCGTGACCAGGCGATCGATCGAGGCGAGGAAGGCGGTGAGCGTCTTGCCGCTGCCGGTGGGGGCGCAGATCAAGGTGTGATCGCCCGCCACGATGTGTGGCCAACCCAGCACCTGGGCCGGGGTCGGCTCGGGGAACGAGGCCGCGAACCACTCCCGAACGGCCGGCGAGAACGCCCCGAGGATCGGATGGTCGCTGATGCCGACGAATCTACAGAAGGGGTGTGACGGGTGGTCCGGCGAGCTCCGGACCAGGCCGGATCAGGCGGGATCAGGACTGGTCGAAGACGAACCGGCTCGGCGTCTGGAGCGAGTCGTAGGCCAACCAGACGTGATGCTCGGACTCGGCCGGCACCTCGACCGTCAACTCGAGCGCGTCACCGGGCGCCAGCTCGACGTCGATCTCGCCCAGCTCGAACGTCAACTCGGCCCAGCCGTCGACCGGGGTCTCCCCCGCCGCGCGTGCGTAGCCGATCGTCTCGCAGGTGTCCCCCCGGCACAGAGACAGCCAGGCGTCGAGCAGGAACTCACCATGGTGGAGCTTGCCGGTCGCGTGGAGCACGACTGCGGCTGCGCCCTGCAATCGCCCGGCCTGGGTGATCTCCCAGCGGAACCGCTGCGACGCCTCCCGGTACAGCGTCAACCCCGGATCGCCGTTGCGGTCCTTGTCGTAGTTGGCGACAGTGGCATCGAGGAGGCCGCCGGCGATGAGCGGGAGCACCGGTTGCCACACGACGTCGCCGGACCCCGGCGACGTGAGGTACATCGTCGTGTCCCCGACCAACGGCACCGCGGGCACGGTCGTGGTCGTGGTGGTCGACGTGGTGGTGTCGACCGGCACCGTGGTGGTGTCGACCGGCGCCGTGGTGGTCGACGGAGTCGTGTCAGGAGGATCCGGGATCTCGGATTCCTCCACCGCGGGCGGATCCGTCGGCGGAGGTTCGGTCACCGGCGCCGTCGACTCCGGAGGCGGCACCTCTGACACCGGTGTGGTGGGGATCGTGACGACCGTCGACGACGTCGATGCCGGCATCTCCGTCACGGCGGGGATCACCGTGGTCGTGGGAAGGGCCGTGGTGGCCGGGATGAACGCGCTCGTCGGGGTCGGGACGACCGCGACCGTCGAGGTCGGGGCGAAGGGGCGTCCAACTGCGTCGTCGTAGCGCACCACGCTGCCCGCGGCCGACCGGCCGTCGGATGCGGCGAGTACGCCCCCGTCGCCGAGCCCGACGCCGAGCGTCCCCGCTCCGAGCCCGATCACGGCGGTCACCGCGGTCACCGCCGATGTGCCCGACGCGCCTGCCGTCACGAGTGACTGGGGAACGAGCGACAGCTGTGTCAGCCACGACAGGGGCCCGATCGCCATCCGCAGGCGCCCGATCGAGATGTTCAGAAACGCCCGCACGACCGTCGGATCGAACTGGGTGCCGCCACAGCGTGCCAGCTCCTCGCGCGCGGCCGCGGCCGACACCGGTTGCTTGTACGACTGTGACGACGTCATCACGTCGAAGGCGTCGGCGACGGCGACGATGCGGGCGGCGAGGCTGATGTCGTGGCCGCCCAGGCGCCGCGGGTAGCCCTGACCGTCCCACCGCTCGTGGTGCTCCCACACCGCACGCACCTCGTCACCCAGCCAATCCGCGAGCGGACCGACGAGCTCACGCCCGAAGTCGGGGTGCTGCTTCACGATCTCGAACTCGGCCGGCGTGAGCGCGCCGGGCTTGTTGAGGACGTCGGCCGACACGAGCAGCTCGCCGCTGTCGTGCAACATCGCCGCCCACCGCAGGCGATCCAGCTCGCCGGGGTCGAGACCGAGCTCCTCGCCGATGACGTGGGCGTAGCCACGGACCCGCTCGCAGTGACCACGGGTGAGCCGATCGTGGAGGCTGAGCGCGCCGACGAGCTCGAGCAGCTTCTCGGCCGCCTCGGCGGGCGTGCCGCCGATCTGACCCGCACGGGCATCGGCGATCACCTTGCGGAGCTGCAACGTCGTCGCCGTGCGGATCGCCAGGCGGAACCGCGACGGCGCCCGATCGGGAAACGCCAGGGTCAGCGAGAAGAGCGCCGCGAGCGGAAGCAGTCGACGGGTGAAGCGCTCGGCCACGATCATCACGCCCGTCGACGCGATCGCGATCAGGAGCCATCGCACGATCGCCATGGGGACGGTGGTGACGGTCGGGAGGTGGCCCGAGAGCTGCCACGCGAACACCACCGAAACGGCGAACGGCACGACGTACACGGCGGCGCGGATGCCGAACGCAACCCACGGTCTGCCCGTCCACTGTGCCGTCGTTCGTCCTGCCATGTCCCGCCTCGCCGACGGTTGGATCGGTGGGGCCACGCCGGCTCTTGAGTTCGAGGACGCTCAAGATCGCGTCGGGTGACAGGGGTCAGGACTGGACGAACGTGAAGCGGCTCGGGGTGCCCGTCGCGTCGTGCGCCAGCCACACGTCGCGCGACGTCGCCGACGGTGCGGTGACCACGAGCTCGAGCGACTCACCGTTGACGAGCACTGCATCGATCGCGCCGAAGTTCACCGACGCCGTCGCATAGCCGAGCCCGAGCAGTGGTCCCGGCGAGGTCACTCGGCGAGTGGCCAAGACCGCGCAGTCGTCGCCGAGGCAGTGACGGAGGTCCGCGTCGACCACGAGCTCGCCGGCGAGGCCGAGCAGGCTGGGACCCGAGAGGTAGAAGGTGGCACCGACCGTTCCCGTGAACCGCACCCACGAGCCCGTGTCCCAGCGGAACCGTTGCTGACCGCCGCCGTCGGCGAGCGTCGTGCGGTAGACGGTCCCCGAGCTCGGGGCCTGATCGGAGAGCAGCAGCGCCGCCGGCGCCGGTCCTCCGCCCGCGCTGGGCGACTTGAGGTACAACGTCAGATCCTGCATCGCCGCCGGCTGCGCGACGGTCGTCGTGGTCGTCGTCGTCGTGCGTGGTGGTCGTGGTCGTCGTGGTGGGAGGCGTCGTCGGTGGCGCGGTCGGCGGCGCGGTCGTTGGCGTTGCCGTGCCGGGCGCGGCCGCCGGTGGAGCCGTCGTCGGACTCGACGGATTCGTGCTGGTCGTAGGCGCTCCGGGAGCCCTTGGAGTGGTCGAAGTCGTGGTGGTGGTGCCCGAACCTGGCCCCGTGGGTGTGCCCGTGGGGACCGTCGACGGAGGAGGCGTCGTGCGTCCGCCGCTCGGTGTCGACGAGGTCGTCGTCACCAGACCGCCACCTCCGATCGGCTCATCGGTCGCCGGGATACGGTCGTCGCCGACCGGGTCGCCGCCGGGATCGCCGCCGGGATCGCCGTCGTCGACCCCGATCACGCCGCCGTCGGTCACTCCCTCGATGCCGTCGTCACCGCTGTCCGGTCCGTCACCGGTCACGCCGGCCGCCTGCGGCAGTCCGATCACGTCGTCGATGGAGATCGTCGTGCCGGGAGCGGCGTCGACGGTGCGCGAGCCGGAGAGCGACCCGTCGTCGCTCAGCCCGACACCGAGTGCGCCGGCGCCCAGA
Source organism: Ilumatobacteraceae bacterium (assembly GCA_963776935.1). Classification (GTDB taxonomy): domain Bacteria; phylum Actinomycetota; class Acidimicrobiia; order Acidimicrobiales; family Ilumatobacteraceae; genus JALOLG01. Next base: position 601,968 of record CAVZOP010000015.1, read on the forward strand.
CCGACAACGGCGGTGAGGGCGGTGGCACCCGATGCGCCGGCGGTCGCGATCGTCTGGGGAATGAACGAGAGCTGGGTCAACCACGACAACGGCCCCATCGCCATCCGCAAGCGGCCCAGTGAGACGTTCAGGAAGGCCCGCACGATGGCCGCGTCGAACTGGGTGCCGGCACACCTCGCCAACTCGGCCCGCGCGGCGACGGGCGAGATCGGCTCCTTGTACGACCGCGCCGACGTCATCACGTCGAACGCGTCGGTGACGGCGACGATCCTCCCGGCGAGACTGATGTCGGTGCCGGCGATCCGCGGGGGTAGCCCCGACCGTCCCATCGTTCGTGATGCTCCCAGACCGCACGTGCGGAGTCGCCGAGCCAGCCGACGAGCGGGGTCACCAGCTCGCGCCCGAACTCGGGATGCTGTTTGACGGCGTCGAATTCGGCGTCGGTGAGCTTGCCCGGCTTGTTGAGGATCTCGGCCGAGACGAGCAGTTTGCCGATGTCGTGCAGCAACGCCGACCATCTCAAGTGGTCGAGCTCGGCACCGGTGATCTTGAGCTCCTCGCCGACCATGTGGCTGTAGGCGCGGACCCGTTCGGAGTGCCCGCGGGTCAGCCGGTCGTGCACGCTGAGTGCTCCGACCAGTTCGAGCAGCTTCTCGGCGGCCTCGGCGGGGGTCTCACCGACTCGCCCGGCACGGGCGTCGGCGACGATCCGGCGCAGTTGCAGCGTCGTGCCGATGCGCATCGCGATCTTGAAACGCGACGGGGCCTGGTCGGGGAACGCCAGCGTCAAGCTGAACAGAACCGCCAGCGGGAGCAGCCGGCGGGTGAGTCGGTCGAAGGCGACCATCACCGACGTCGACGCGATCGCGATCAGCAGCCAACGCAGGATCGCCATCGGCCACGTCGACGCCGCCGGCGCCGCACTCGACAGCAGCCAGGCGAACCCGACCGAAGCGGCGAACGGGACGATCAGCACGAACACCCTGATCGCGCGCGCGATCCATGGCCTGCCGATCCACTGTCCTTCACCGTTCATTGCTGACAACTCGCGCGCTCCCGCCGCATGCGGCCGATCCTCGGCGCACTCATCGGCCTCGAGCCAGCACCCCTTGAGCCAGCTCGCGCTGCTTGCTCAGGACCTGACGAACACCACACGGCTGGCGGCGGCGGTGGTGTCGTACGCCAACCAGACGTGCCGACCGGATTCGGTCGGCGTCGCGATCACCAGCTCGAGGGCGTCGCCGGCGGCCAGCACCGTGTCGATCGTGCCGAGATCGAACGTCATCGACGCGAAGCCCTGATCCGGGCTGTCCAACGTCTGACGGCCGGACGCGATGTCGGTGCAGTCGGACCCTTGGCAGCTCCGCAGCGCAACTTCGAGCGTGAACGGACCGTTGTTGTTCTTCCCGGTCGCGAACAAGTCGACCACCACCGGCGCCCCGGAGCGCCACCGGCTCCGGGACGTCCCAGCGGAAACGTTGCTCACTCCCCGACCCCGAATCGTGCTTGAGCAACAACCCGGCTTCACTGTCGCGATCGGTGTCGTAGTTCGGAACCAGCGCCGCACCTTGCGGCGACTCGACACTGAGCGGCAGCACGAGCTGCGACGACACATCGCCCGAACCCGGCGACGACAGGTAGAACACGAAGCCGGGGGAGGCCGGGGTCGGCGCCGGGGTCGGCGCAACCGGAGCCGGACCCGGCGCGGCGGTGACCGGCACTTCTTCCGGCGGCGGTGCTGGAGCAGTCGTCGCGGCCGGATCGGTTGCACTCGGTGGTGCTTCCGGCGTCGCGGTCGTTCCTGTGGGGGTCGTGGCGACTGCGACCAGCGGCGGGGTCGTCGCCGTTGTCGGAGGGGTCGTCACCGTGTCGGACGCCAGCGAAGTCGTCGTCGTCGTCGAGCGGCGGATCGCAATCGTGCTCGTCGATGCGCCGACCGGCTCATCGCCTGGTGTCACGACCTCGTTCGCCGACGGTGCGCCGATGCCACCCAGGCGCCGGCTGTCGACCAGGTCGTCGGGAAGGTACACGGGGGACGAAGTCAGCTCGGTTCCGCTCGACGAGAACACCTCGTCGTCGCCGAGCACGACGCCGAGGGCACCGGCACCGTGCCCGACGACGGCGGTCACAGCGGTGGCGCCGGTGGCGCCGGCGGTCACGAGCGACTGCGGCACGAACGAAAGTTGCGTCAACCACGACAACGGACCCATCGCCATCCGCAAGCGGCCCAGTGAGACGTTCAGGAAGGCCCGCACGATGGTCGCGTCGAACTGGCTCCCGGCACACCTCGCCAACTCGGCCCGCGCTGCGACGGGCGAGATCGGCTCCTTGTACGACCGCGCTGACGTCATCACGTCGAACGCATCGGTGACGGCGACGATCCGCCCGGCGAGACTGATCTCGCTGCCGCTGAGCCCACCCGGATAGCCAAGACCGTCCCACCGTTCGTGGTGCTCCCAGACCGCACGTGCGGACTCGCCGAGCCAGCCGACGAGCGGGGCAACGAGCTGCCGCCCGAACTCCGGATGCTGCTTGATGGCGTCGAACTCGGCGTCGGTCAGCTTGCCCGGCTTGTTGAGGATCTCGGCAGAAACGAGCAGCTTGCCGATGTCGTGCAGGAGTGCTGACCACCGGAGATGGTCGAGATCGGCGCCGGTGATCTTGAGCTCTTCACCGACCATGTGGGTGTACGCGCGAACCCGCTCAGAGTGGCCGCGGGTCAGCCGGTCGTGCACGCTGAGTGCTCCCACCAGCTCGAGCAGCTTCTCGGCGGCCTCGGCCGGCGTGTCACCGATCCGGCCGGCCCGGGCATCAGCGATGATCTCGCGCAGCTGCACCGTCGTGCCGATGCGCATCGCGATCCTGAAACGCGAGGGCGCTTGGTCGGGGAACGCAAGCGTCAGGCCGAGGAGCACCGCCAGCGGGAGCAGCCGGCGGGTGAGTCGGTCGAAGGCGACCATCACCGACGTCGACGCGACGGCGATGACCAGCCAGCGCAGGATCGCCATCGGCCACGTCGACACCGACGGCAGCAGCCCCGAGAGCTGCCATGCGAACACGACCGAGGCGGCGAACGGGACGACGAGCACGAACACCCTGATCGCGCGGCGATCCATGGCCGGCCGATCCACTGTCCGTCACCTTGGATTTCTGACAAGTTGCGCGCTCCAGCCCGCTCGGGCAGAGACCTCCGCCCCCTCATCGGCGCCGATAACGCGGGGCTTGATCCTGCGGACGTCCTGCATGCGTCAGGTTTCGACAAGCGCGAAGCGGCTGGCCGCCTCGGTCGTTTCGTAACCGGGCGACGGCCGCCTCGCGTACGCCGTCGCGACGACGTCAGACGACGAGGCCGTGGTCGAGCCGGATCGTGCGTGTGATCCGGACCCGTTCGAGCAGCTCACGGTCGTGGGTCACGAGCAAAAGCGTGCCCTCGAACGTGTCGAGCGCCTGCTCGAGTTGTTCGATCGCCGGGAGGTCGAGATGGTTCGTCGGCTCGTCGAGCACGAGCAGGTTGGCGCCATTGGCCATCAGCAGCGCCAGCACGGCCCGCGTGCGCTCGCCTGGCGACAGCGAACCGACCCGCCGTTGCACGTGATCGCCGACCAGGCCGAACTTGGCGAGCAGGGTCCGCACGTCCGAGACGGTCAGGCCGGTTGCATCCTGCATCGCGCGTTGCAGCACGGCGTCGTCGGCGAGCTGGTGGCGGGCCTGCTCGACCTCGCCGATCCGGACGCCGGCGCCACGCGTCGCCGTGCCCGACGACGGTTCGCGCCGCCCGAGGATGAGATCGATCAACGTCGTCTTGCCACTGCCGTTGTGGCCGACGATCGCCACCCGCTCGCCGTACTCGAGCAGCAGATCGAGCGGTCCCAACGTGAACCCGTCGCGTTCGACGACCGCTTCGGTCAGGCGCGCCACGATCTGGCCGCTGCGGCCCACATCGGCCACCTCGAGTCGCAGCTGCCACGGTTCGCGTGGCTTGTCCGCCATCTCGAGCCGCTCGATGGCCTTCTCGGTTCGGGCCGCCTTGCCGGCGAGTTGCTCGGTCTGGTCCTTGCGGAAGGCTCGGATGTTCTTATCGGGCTCGCTGTCCATCGAGCGCCGGACCCGAGCCAGGCCCTGGGTCGCCCACTCGCGCTCGCGTTGGGCACGGCCGGCGAGCGTCCGGCGCTTGGTGTCGTACTCCTCGAACCGCTGCCACGCGTGTTGACGGTCGAGCGCCCGCTCGTCGACGTACGTCTGCCATCCCCCGGCGTACTCGGCGATGCGGTGGGTGAACTCGTCGAGCTCGGCCACGTGGGTGACGACCCGGTCGAGGAACCGACGGTCGTGGCTCACGAGCATCATGCCCGCCCGCTGTTGCAGCACCCACTCCTCGAGCAGCGCCAGGCCGTCCAAGTCGAGGTCGTTGGTGGGCTCATCCAGCAGGTACACGTCGTAGCGACTCAACAGCAGCGCCGCCAGCGACGCCCGCGCCGCCTCGCCGCCCGACAACGACGACGTCGTCTGACCCAGCAGCCGATCGGCGAGGCCGAGCGAGTGCCAGACCTCCCCCACCCGCGCCTCGAAGTCGGTGGCCCCGATCGCCAGCCACCGTTCGAACGCGACCGAGTACCGTTCGTCGGCACCCGGCTCGGATCGGGCGAGTGCGAGGGTTGCCTCGTCGAGGCGCTCCTGTGCGCCGGCCACGCCGGCGCGGCGGCGCAACACGTCGTGCACGGTCTCGTCGCTGTGTCGCTCTGGTTCTTGCACGAGATGTCCGACGTTCGCCGTCGGGGGCGCGGCCGTCACCGAGCCGGCGTCGGGGACGACGTCACCGGCGAGCACGCCGAGCAGCGTCGACTTCCCCACGCCGTTCGGTCCGATGAGGCCGGTGCGGCGGCCAGGGACGACCGACACCTCGACCTTGTCGAGGATGATGCGGGCGCCCCTTACAACGGTGACGCCACGGGCGAACAGGGATGCGGGCATGCGGGTAACTCCAACGGCTCGAGACGGACGGGACCGGACTCAACGCATGCCTGTCACGGCCGCGACCCTACCGCCCCCGACCGCCACACCTTCGCCCGGTTCTCCTCAGTCCCCCAGTTCCCGCCCGGGTAGGCTGTGGGCATGCCCGCACCCGGAGAGCACCATCCTGCGTTCGAGGAGTACTGCGAGTGCATCTTCGAGCTCGCCGAGGACGACGTCGACATCATCCAGGCCCGAATCGCCGACCGGCTCCTGGTCAGCCGCCCGGCCGTGAGCGAGATGATCAAGCGCCTCGAATCCGAGGGACTGCTCACCAATGACGGCGCGATCGTGCTCACCCCGGCCGGCATCGAGCTCGCCGAGCGGGTCGTACGTCGCCACCGGCTCGCCGAACGCTTCTTGACCGACGTCTTGAAGTTGTCGTGGGCCGAAGCGCACCACGAAGCCGGCAAGTGGGAGCACGTCATGAGCGACCACGTCGAACAGGCGATGGACCGCTTGCTCGGGAGCCCCACCACCTGCCCGCACGGCAACCCGATCCCCGGCTCGGCGTACGTCGAGACCGACGCCCAGCCGTTGTCCGGCATCGCCATCGGCTCGGAGTTCACTGTGGCTCGGATCCCCGAGGAGCTCGAGTTCACGCCCGGCCTGCTCGAGTTCCTCGAGGAGAGCTCGATCCAGCCGGGGCATGTCGGCGTCATCACGGCGACGTCCCCCGACGGCACGATGACGCTCGAGATCGCCGGTCGCCACATCGGTGTCGGCGCGTTCGCGAGCGATCGCATCCTCGTCACCACGTGAGCCGCGGCGCGCTGGTGGCCGCTGCGATCCTGATGCTGACGGCGTGTGGAACAACCACCGTCGACCAGTCGATCGCGGCGTCGGCCGACACCGGGGTCACCACCACGTTGCCCCCGATCCGATCGGACGCGTCGCTCGTCGAGCTCGTCGGTGAGCTCGCCGACTCGATGCGACATCTCGACGAGCAGGTGATCGACGGTGGGGACACCGACGATGCGACGCTGGCCAGGATCGAGCAGATCTGGGTGATCGCCCTGCCACTGGCACGCGAGCACGGCATCGACATGGAGTTCGGCCTGCTGCAATCGATCCATCTGGCCCGCTCATCGGTGGAACGCCGCCGCCCAGCCGACGCCAGCAAGGGTTACAAGATCGTCGCTGACCTCCTCGCGTCGCTCGAGTGAGCTGGCTGACCGACGCACCCTGCGCTTGCCGGAAGCGCGTCTCGTCGTTGCTCTACGCCATTCGAGAAGATCAGCCCGCCTCGCTTGCTGTCACCGGACACGAAGTCAGTATCCCGCCCGACACCAAACGGACGCGAGCGCAAAGCGCCCATCGGCATTCGCGTGTCCGTGACCGGCACGTATCGGGCGAAATGTCAACCACACCGAACCCTCCGTCGACGACGGGCTTCAACTAGCGAAGGACAGCGGCCAGCACGATCAGGCCTAGAGCAATCGCTGAGCCAGCCCAGCCAACCTGCCGCTGCTGAGAAGCGGTGCCCGATGGTGGCTTCGCCCGCCGCCCAGAGACATCCGAGCGCCACAAGCACCCAGACCACGTAAAACGTCGCCGTGTCGAGCGCCCCCTGCACTTCGGTCCATACATGTGGTGCCGCCGGTAATGGCGGTGCGCGAACCCCCTTGGTCCAGATGTCCACGATGACGACGGCAACCCACACAGCGGCGGCGAGCGGCAGCGCCGCGACGACGATCCGCCCGACTCGAGAGCGGGCCGCGACTCTCGCTGCTGAGTCAACGAGTCGCGTGTGGACGGCCGAGCCGAGCCCTTGCCCTACGACGTCGGTTGCGCTGACTTGCGCCGTCTCGTCATCGGGCCTGCCCCACTCACCGGACTTCACGGCCAGTATTAGCCTCAGGGCGAGCGCTGCCATGGTGGACCTGGCTTCAGGACACCAGCAGAGACGATCACCAGCGTCAAACCATCTCCGCCGACCCAGCGAAGATACAAACCGCCGAGCCGCTATGAAACCCGGGGCGCTTCACCACGGGACCGGCAACGAGCTTCCTCTACTTGAGCCCAAAGTCAGCCTGCATCTTATCCTTTGTCGACTGCTGCGCTCGCTGCCACTTTCGTCCGTTAGCCCGGATCGGCGCAGTGTCGATCGCCTCTAAACGCTCCCGAACCTTCTTCCCAAAGTCGGCCTCGAAGTCTGTTCCTTGTTGCCATTTGTGCAACGCGTCCTCTATTTCGCAATGGAGACGGTGAAGTAGGTTGCGCTGCGACGTGACCTCGTCCCTGTGGCGCACGACATACGTCTGGAGCCCTGTGAGGATGGCCGATGAAGCCACAAACACGGCGACAATTATCTTCGCAGTACTGGAGCGGTCAGACTCGAGTGAAGCGAAGATCGTCGTTGCCGATACTGCCGCAAGGGCCGCAGAGACGGCGCCAATGAGCCAGATTGAACTAGACCCTAAACGCTCACCAGCCGCATTGCAGTAGGTCCAGGATGTCCTGAGCGTGTCAAGTACCGCCGGGTCCAGCCTTCTGGACGCCAGCGTTTGTGGTTCGGTTGGCTCGGTTGGGGGCGGCGAGTCGGTTCGGCCGCTCGGCGGCCCAGGTGCCCCGCTTGTGATGATCACCTTGGTTGTCACAATTCACCTCCTCCTTGCGATGAGCGCGCACGGGATCTCGGACGGCCAGAGGATTTGGTCCTTCCGGCATGTTCCGTGGGGTAAGAGGGTGGCGGATCGGCAAGCGACCATGGTGCGGAACAGCTACGGCCGAACCGTCTCAGTTGGTCAAAGGGTCCCTCGCGCACAGCTTGGCGACCGACTGCGATCCCGAACCCGACGTAGGTAGGTTCCGGCGAACGTTCGTTTTGTGGCTGGCGATGGGCTGGGAGGGGTCTGGAGCGAAGTGAACGCCCCCCAAATAACGCGCACGCCTCACAGTACGTGCGACGGCCACATGTCCACCCGAGCACCCGGGCGCGGCATGGACCGCGGTGGGTTGGCCGCGTTCCCGTACACGGCCGAGCGAACCCACCGATGCACGCCGCCCTCGCGGTGCTCCTCGGGCGCAACTCGCTCAGAGTCAGCGAGGCCTGTGGGGCGCACGTCAACAACCTCGGCTTCGAACGCGGACATCGAACCCTGCAGCTCGCCGGCAAAGGCAACAAGCCAGCCTGGTCGCGCTCGTCTGCAGAACCGCAAGGACCACCATCCACGACCGGCGACGACAAAACTGCGACCGTCACGCCGCCTACGCCGTAGTCGCTTTCATCAGCAACGGCTGAGCGCGGGCGCCAGCCGAGCCGCCCACTCAATCTACGCCGTTGCAAGCCGGATCGTTACATGTAACATGACGACATGGTTCGTCGCCGATCCGCAGTCCCCGTCGTCGAACGCGTCAGCGCCCATCGCAAGCGACTGCGGGCCCAAGGCCTTCGGCCGATCCAGATCTGGGTGCCCGACGTCCGCTCACCGCAGTTCGTAGCGCAGGCTCACCTTCAATCCAGCGCCGTCGCGTCGAGCGCGGCGACCGCTGACGACCAGGCGTTCATCGACGCCATCAGCCTGGACGAAGGGTGAAGCGAGGCGAAATCTGGATCGCGGCTGCCGGCAGCGGATACGTCGGCAAACCGCGGCCGGTGGTGATCCTGCAGGACGATCGTTTCGACGCCACGACGTCAGTGACGGTGTGTGCGATGACGACCGACCCGACGGACGCCCCACTGATTCGTCTCGTGATCGAACCCGACGACACCAACCAACTTCGTGAACGCAGCCGGCTGATGGTCGACAAGATCACGACCGTGCCCCGCTCGAAACTCGGCGAACGCATGGGGCGCCTCGGCGACGAGGACATGGTCCGTCTGGGACGCGCAACGTTGGTGTTCCTCGGCCTCGCCGGCTCCTGAGCACCGACAAACAATGCTCCGATAACCGCGGCCGATATCGCGCGCCCGTCGTGTCGCCGGTTCCAAGTCAGCGCGCGAATCTGAGTGTGGGAAGGTCGGGGCACGATTGTCGAGGGTCGTCAGTGGAGCACCGCGTGTACGCCGGTGCCACGCGTGGGTCTTTGGTGGGTCGTACCCGCGGTTCCAGAGCATTCGTCCGAAGACTCGCCAACACAGCCAGAGGAAGGTGACGAGGAGCACGCCGCCAATACCGGTACGGATCAAGACTTCCAGTGGTCCCGCATCTGACAAGTCGTCGCCGGCGGGGAGGTAGCGAGGGCCGTCCCAGACTGGTTGGAACGGGGTCTTGGCGCCGAAGCGTGCGTAGAGGAACCACGCGACCATGCGGCCCAGCCCGTAGAAGAGGAACCCCCGGTAGATGAGCAGCAACGCTCGCTCAGGAAGGTGCAGCGTTCGGTGCAACCAACCCCAGACTCACGGATCGGCAGGTACGATGACGTCGCGGAAATACGACTGCGGGAACGTCTTGTGGGCAAACAGCACGGCCGTCGTCAACCAGAAGAGGTCCCACACCGCGCCGAGGCTGCTGTAGTAGGCGGCGGCGTCGCCGTAGCGGCCTACGACGGCGGCGTGCTTCCACATGCTGAACGTTAGTGGTTCGGTGGAGAACGGGAAGAAGGGCATGACGCCGGCGGTGTCAGCGGCGTCGGTCAGTACGTGGGCCCACTGCCCGATGAGCACTCCGAGCGCCCAGTTGCGGCTGGGGCGTGAGGGCGAGAATCAATGTGGCAAACACGACCCCGAAGATCAGCGAGTGGGTGAAGCCGACGCCAGGCCATCCGCGATGGAACATGGCGGGATCATCAGACGGCGTAGACGAAGGCCTTGGTGAACAGGTCAGGCAGAAACGTTTCCGAGCGATGATGCCGAGAAACGACGCCTTGAGACCGACGTGCTTCTGAAGGAAGTAGTTCTCGAACTCATGCGCTGCCCAGCTCACCGACGCCGCCCAATCGTTGTGAGCCACCGCAGCCAGGTGGGCACGAGGTAGAGCGCGATCAACAGGAACAGGGGCCCGATAATCCAGTTAAAGATCCAGGTCTTCAAGAAGTAGCCGGCCACCACGTAGACGGTCAGGGCGACTAGATACCAGCCGAGAGGGATCGGGGAGTGTTCCTGAGCGACGAGCGGAAGCACGGAACTCGGGTCGTCCTCCGAGGTCACGCTGGCTCGTCGGTGACTGGTGGCCCAATCGACAGTCGTCGGCGGCACGATCGCCACTACCCCTCGGGTGGAGCGCTGAGACGGAACTTCCAACGATCGCTTGGCCATCGGACTCCGACACGTTGTCGGCTGGCCACCGGCTACGGCCATTCGAATTGATGGCATGGTTTCCATCGTCGAATTCGGCCTTGGACGTCTGAACCGTCATCATCTGCTCTCTCTGCTCCATCTATCACTGGATCGAAATCGACCATCTCCTATCGACGTCCAGGCGTCCCCGCCATAGCAGGCAGATTGCACACCGGCGCACCGCTCCTTTGACCGTAAGAAAGGAGTCCTGTAGGCGCTAGAGGCGAAGGACCCCGAGTTCGGGCCCGCGCTCGCAACTCCAGGTGCCAGCGGCGGCCTGTCCGAGAACCTCAAGAGTCGCCACGGCCAGGCTCGTCGTCACAAGCGGCTCATACCGCCCGGTCGATTGCGGCAGCACCGAACGACAGCACCGAACAACGCGCCCATGAATCGCCGGGAGTCGTGCGATACCGAACGTTGCGGTCCTGGGCCAACGTGCGGGTTGCCGCAGTTTCGCGGCAACCCGGATAGGGAGTCGGCGGTTACATACGCTTGGGCGATGGTGCCCCACGGAAGTCGCAAGGCGAGGGCCGCCCGCAGACGCAAGCGCCGGATGGATCGCGTCGAGCACGACCTCAGCGGTGAGCAGTGGACCGCGCTCAAAGCGGCGTGGGGTGGCTGCGCGTACTGCGGCGAGACCGACAAGCCGCTGCAGCGCGACTGCGTGCTGGCGCTCTCCCGTGGCGGGCGATACACGGCTCGACAACATCGTGCCGGCCTGCCGCTCCTGCAACACCAGCAAGTGCAACGACGAAGTCACCGGTTGGCTGCGGCGGAAGCGGCTCGACGAGCGCGCCTTCCTGTTGCGGCACCTCGAGATCACCACAGCGCTGGCGCTGCGGTTCCCAACCGGAGACGCCTTGACTAGCCGATAACGACGCCGAATATTCGGGGCGGCACACGTCACCGAACGCCTGGCCTCGGCGCCCAGGTTGACTGGGGTCGCATGGATTGGACTGCCGGCCGCCGACGATGTCTCGATTCATCCTTGCGTCGAGGTCCGCCGCTCAGGCGTCGCCGGCGAGGGCCTCTTCGCGACCACCCGACTGAACGCCGACGTCGTCGTGATACGTCTCGGCGGGCGGCTCGTCAGCACCGCCGAACTCCACCACCTGTTCGCCGCCGCGGCCGACGGTGACTACATCGACACCGTCGCGGTAGGCGACGACGCGGACATCGTGTTGCCACCCGGCACGGCCGCCCACTACGTCAATCACAGCTGCGAACCGAGCATGTGGTCCGGGGGCGCGTACGAGCTTGTGACAAGACGGACTGTCGATCCAGGCGACGAGCTCACCATCGACTACGGAACGATTTCCGACGACACCTTGCGGATGGAGTGCGCCTGCGGCGCGGCGTCTTGTCGAGGAGTCATCACCGGCTTGGACTGGCGACGAGCCGACCTCCAGCGGCGCTACGCGCGTCACTGGCCACCAGGCCTGCAACGACGGATCGACAGCTGCGGTCGACCGTCCGAATAGACCGAGCCACCCTGACCGCGGCGCGTCACCCGACGCCGGGAGTCGGGCGCTATCGCTCGCCGAGAGATGGTGCGTGGAGGTCGATTGCCACGTCAGGTCAGGCGGCGAGGCCATTGACGCAAGCGCACGCGGACACGGTCCGTCGTCTCGAACGGTTGCGCTCGATGCCCGACCGGTTGAATCGGTGAGCAGGGGGTCACCACGCTCTGGTGCGGGTGGGCATGATCCGGATCGTGGTCGGGTAGTCCGCGGCGAGCTGCTCCGGAGAGGTCTGCAGGGCGGTACGAATCGCTTCGTCGTACTTGGCGAGGTACGCCTCGAGAAGTTCGGGCGGTTCGGTCTCCAGCGAGGCGTTGCCCTCGATCGTGATGATGTTGCCGCCGTGACCATCGTCGGCGAGGTGGAAGGCCACTCGGGGGTTGACCTGGATGTTGCGGACCTTGCCGGCCTGCGCTTGGCTCCGGAGCCACAGTGACGCTCCGTCCCACATGAACCACACCGGCGAGGATTGTGGTTGGCCATCCGCGCCGGCCGTGGTGAGCCAGGCAACGCCCTCGTCGCGCAAGCGTTGCGCAGGTCCGTCCTGCTGCAGCACGTCGGTCATCGGTCCTCCTCGTCGACTCGTCGTTGTTCACCGAGGTTAGGCGCGATGACCTGCTCACATCGCTCCGGCAAGACGTCGGAACAACCGTCGACGCGGTCAATGGGGCGAGCACATGCGGCGCCCGGTCCCACCTACCGCGGTGTCCGACAACTGCGTCTGAGAGTCCCGAGCCGGTGCACTCGGAGTTCGCCGGATCGTGTGTGCGTCCCGCGGCGACCCGTACGAGGCCGCCGCTCGCATTGGGCGACGTGTCACGGGCACGTCGGACTCGAGATCAGTCGCGTCGGTCCGGTCGACATCGACTGGGAGACAGCACTTCTGCGCTCGCCCGACGCGCTCCGCCTCACCATGTCCTGACGACGCCGCGAACAACCTGCCCACCATTCGGTCACCTACCGGGTGTGGCGTTCGCCCTTGGAGAGGGTCCGCCGATCGACAATCACGGTCAACGGCGCTGGAGCCAACGGGAACCGCCGCCGCCAGTCCGCGTCGACCGTGGAGCGTTCACGCTCAGCGCCGCGCCGTGTCCACGAGTTTCGCCAGCAGGATCGGACGTTGGCGTCGCGTCGCCACCGCCTGGTCACCGGATCAAACGGCCGCAGCCCCCAACGCCTCAACACGATCATGGGCACCCCTTCCGACCGGCGCGAAGAATCTGGCGGCTCTCCGAAGGCGGCACAGCACCGTACAGCAGGCAACCACATCGGTCGAACGGGGCGGTCTCGACACCGCGGCGTCGCATTCGCCGATGTGGCCAACTCTGAAGATGCTCAGCGAGGCGCCGAGTCGACTCCGGCGAATGGCTGATCACGAACCGGGCTGAGTCGATCGAGCCGTACAGCCTCGGATGCGACGGCTATCGCCCCAGACCCGGCGGTCTGGGGCGCCCGACGACGAGGACAGGGAGGCACGTTGTGGGTCACCTTGGCGAGGCGGACGAGCGTGCTGTAGCGCGCTCGGGGCGCTGCTATCCCACGCGTACGAAGCGAGTCGGGGATCCGTCGGCGACACATCGACACGAACGTCGGGCTACGTGCCTTGGACCCTCGGGTCCTGCGCTGGTCCGATGGGAAGTGATCATGTCGCATGATCAGGCCGAAGGTCCCTCCGGTGCTCAGGGGGGTGCTGCTCCCAGCGGCGTCTCTATCGGTGTTACCAACAACGGCGCGATGAGTTCGGTCGACTCGGTCGTCGGTATGTGCAGCCACGAAGTTCGTGGCTGCCAACGACGAGGAGCACGAACATGGACGACACCGCTACTGCTGCCAGCGATCAGCTGCGCGACGGTCGCCTACAGGCGGAGCAGGCGATTCGTAGCCTGCACGACGAGTGGTTCGATGCGTCGGCCGCCAAAGACCTCGACCGGTCGATGGCACCGATCGCTACGAGCATCGTCTCGTACGAACACTCGAGCCCGTTGCAGTTCGACGACATCGCCCTGATTCGGGAGGAGTGCCGTCGCGGCTTCGAGCGCGCTGGCGACGACTTTCGATGGACGGTGCCAGACCTGAACGTGGTCGTCGCCGGCGACCTCGCGGTGACCTGGGGACTCAATCGGATGGCCGACCGGCTGCCCGACGGGTCGGAAGACGTCACCTGGTCACGAGGCACCCGAGTGTTCCAACGATCCGGTGGCCGATGGCTGATGACCCATCAACACGTCTCGTTCCCGATCGACCCGACCACCGGACTCGCAGCGACGGAGTTGACGCCATGACATCAACGACGAACGACCATGCCGACGTCCGCCGTGTGATCGGCGACTGGCACCGAGCGATCGTTCGGGGCGATCTGGAAGGAGTGGTCGCAGCGCACACCGACGACATCGTCATGTTCGATGTGCCACCGCCCGAACGGGGAGTACGCGGCTTGGCCGACTACGAAGCGACGTGGCCGTCGTTCTTCGAGTGGTTGTCGTCGGGCGCGTCGTTCGAGATCGACGAACTCGAGGTGGTCGGCGGCGACGACGTTGCGCTTCGCGTGGGCGCTCCTCCGATGCGGCAGCGCAGACGAACTCCGTGAACGTCCCGACAGGAGGTTGCGTCTCACGCTCGGACTCCGACGACTCGAGGCGGGTTGGGTCATCGAGCACGAACATCACTCGTTCACGAACCCGTGACGACCGCCGAGGCCGATGGCCGCACCCGCGACCGTTACCGTCGGGCGATGGATGCAGCGGCGTTCGAGTCGGCGTTCGCACGCCATCGTCACGAGCTGCACGTGCACTGCTACCGCATGACCGGCTCGTTCTGGGATGCCGAAGAGCTGACGCAACTGACCTTCGAGCGGGCGTGGCGCAACCGTTCGGCGTTCGAGGAACGCGGCATCGGTGCGCACGTGGCTCTACACGATCGCCACCAACGCCAGCCTCGATCACCTCAAGCGGCACGAGCGACGAACATCTGTCGTGGGCAACGTGGCCGACATCTTGGAGCGCGACGGGCACCTCCAGCCGTACCCCGACGGCCGATCGACGACCGCTGGCGTCGGCGGCGATCCCGCCGACGCCGTGGCGGCGCGAGAGACGACCGAACTGTTCTTCGTAGCTGCCCTCACCGCCCTCAGCCCACGCCAGCGCGCCGTCTTGATCGTCACCGAGTTGCTCGGTTGGTCGGCGGCCGAAGCGGCCTTGCTGGTCGAAGCCTCGGTGCCGGCGACCAACAGCCTCCTCCAACGCGCCCGCACCGTGATGCGTCGGGCCATGGTCGATGTGCCACGACCATCGAGCGATGCTGTCGCCGCCGAACTCCTCGCCCGGTACGTCGACGCGCACGAGCGGCGCGACGTGGCCCAACTCGAACAGATCGTCCATCGCGACGTGCACATCACGATGCCGCCAGAACCGGCCTGCATCGGTCGACCGGCGGCACTCGAATTCTTCGAGCACATCCTCGGCGCCGATCGGCCGGGCGACTGGCGACTCGTTCCGACATCAGCGAACGGCCGACCAGCAGTCGTCAACTACCTCCGCCCAACCAGCGGCGGCACCTTCGCCGCGCTCTCCGTCGACGTGCTCCACGTTCGAGGCGACCGCATCGCGGCCATCAACTGCTTCCTCGACACCCGTCTCGCGGTGGCGTTCGGCCAACCACCGACCCTCGACTGACGGGAGAGGCTCACTTGACCCGGCTGGAAGGCAAAGCGCTCGCTGGCGTCCCGCGGCTGTTACGCGGTACCCGACGCTCGGTCGAGATGCTGCAGCAGGTCGTGCGCGGCCAGCTCCACGGCCTTGTGACGCCACTCCGACGCGCGGTAGACGCAGGCGATCAGCCCGCTTCGATGCACCCGGCGAAAGTCACCGAACACGAAGGCGTAGCGCGCCTTGGTCCCCTCGGTAGCGCCCTCGGTCAAGCCAAGGTGCCACAGTGCGTATTCGTCCCATGAATGCCGCTCGAGATAGGAGTTCTGCACTTCTGCGTTCGGTTGGACCTCGCCCCAGTCGCTATCGAGGACGTACTGGCGGGCCTCGATGAGCTCGCGAGCCCGCCCCACCGCCGATTCGTTCAGCGCGTAGCTGGCCATGTCGTCGACTATTCCCGGCCGTCGCAGTTGTGAATCTGTCGTCGCGCGCATCGCATCGGTGAGATCGGGGCTTCCGCCCGCACCGACCCGGCGTTATACGTGTGATCGTTGTCAAGAGGCTGTTTCTGCTCGTTGGATGAGGTTGTCGTAGAGGGCGGCGCGTTCGGGTTGGTGGTGGTCTGCGGGCGTGGTCGCGTTGGCGGAGTAGGACGGGGACGAACTCGGGGCCGGTCGTGAAGTAGGCGCAGGTTTCGCAGGCGGTTTCCATGTGGCATTCGAGTTCGACGGGTCGGGTGCAGAGTGCCGTTGCCGAGCATGCGGGCGTGGGCTTGTTGGCGGAGTCGGGTCATGGCGGCGGTCTCGATCTCGGCGGGGAGGGCGCCGGGGGTGGCGGCGGTGTTGTAGAGGGCGTCGATCTGGGTGCAGACGGAGGCGTATTCGTCGGCGACGACTCGATCGGCGATGCGGGCGTAGACGAGGGTCATCTCGAGGGAGCGGTGACCGAGGAGGGCGGCGATGGCTTCGAGGCGCATGCCACGGTTGATCGCTTGGGTGGCGAGGGTGTGGCGGAGTTGGTGGGGGTGGACGTGGCCGATGCCGGCGTGGCGGCCGATGGTGGACACGATGCGATGCACGGTTCGTCGGTCGATCGGTGCGTGGTGGTCGGCGATGAGCCGGTGCTGGGTGCGGATGTGGTCGGCGTTGGTGGCGGTCCACTCGGCGAGGAGGGTGACGAGTTCGGGGTGGAGTGGGATGAAGCGGTCGTTGCGGAGTTTGCCGACGGGGACGCGGAGCCAGTGGGCGTCACCGATCTGGGTGACGGCGTCGGCGGCGAGGTCGCAGAGTTCGCTGGCGCGCAGTCCGGTGCGGGCGAGGATCTCGGCGACGAGCCGGTAGCGGGGGAGGCGGTGGGTGCGGGCGGCGGCCATGAAGCGTGGCGGCGTCGCGGTCGGTGAGGAACTTGGGGATGCGGTTCGGGTGCGGGGTGGGATGTCGCCGTGCAGGATCGGGTTGCGGCCGGGTGCGTCGGGCCAGTCCCACTCGATGAGCCGTTCGAGGAAGATGCGGATCATCCGGAGTCGTTGGCGTTGGGTGTTCTTGGCAGCGTCGGTGCCTTGGTGCCGGGTTGCGCGGCGAGCCACACCTTGTAGTCCTCGATGTGGGTGCGGGTGATGTCGGCCACGACGGTGACGTCGGTGTTGGTCGGTCAGCCAGCGGGCGAGTTGGCGCAGGGTGCTGTCGGCGACATCGACGCTGCGCGGCGCCAGGAACGTGGTGAGTTGCACCAGGTAGCGGCGCATCGTGGCGGTCAGCTGCGGTGCTCGGGCGGCGAGCTCGGCCCAGTCGTGATGCGATTCGTGGTCGCGGGATCCACGGCTTCGATGACGTCGCGGCGGCGGCGCTCATTGGTTGATCTCCTGCATCGCGAGCAGCTCGGCGGCGTGGTCGGCGTCGATCGCTCTGGTGGCGCGGTGATACTCGCCGGCGAGCCAGTCATCGGTGAGATGCAGATAGATCCGGGTCGACTCGATCGAGACGTGACCGGCTTGGGCTTGGACGGCTTCGAGTTCCATGCCGGCTTCTCGCAGCCGGGTCAGGCAGGTGTGGCGAAGCTGATGGCACGTGGCTCGTTGCAGACCGGCGCGGTCGCGGGCGCCGCGCATGATCGTGTCGATCCCATCGACCGATCAGCGGCTGGCCGCGGGTCGGTCCTTTCAGCGTCACGAACACCCGGTCCGTCGTCGCGTTCGCCGGTCGTTCCGAGCGCAGGTAGTCGCCGACGCGCGGCGAAGAACATGTTCGAGATCGGCACGACCCGGTGATGACCGCCCTTGCCTTCGGCGATGAACAACGAACGCTGCGGCACCTGAACGTCGGCCAGGCGCAGACCGAGGACCTCGCATCGGCGCAGCCCGCCCAGCACCATCGCGAACACCATCGCCCGGTCCCGATGGCAACGCAACGCGCCGAGCAGCGCGTTGACTTCCGCCGGCGACAACACCTTGGGCAGCGTGCGTGGGACACGCACCAGCGGGACCTGCTGGCGGCGGCCGTGCTGTCGCCGTGTCGGGATGCCACGCGGCACCGGGTTCGACCGCACCGGCGGTGTCACCGCGGGCGACCAGATACGCGTAGAACCCCGAGATCGATGACAGCCGTCGAGCGATCGTTCGCGCCGACAGGCCCGACTCGCCGATCACTGATCCGGATCACGCGATCGGTCGCCGCGCTGATGAGCGAGGAACTCGAACACGTCGGCCGTCGACGACCTCGACCGGCGCCTTGTCGATGACAGCGAAGAACGTCTTCAGATCATGCGCGACCGCCCGCAACGTGTTCGCCCGGCAACGCCCTCCAACGAACTCGAGATAGCGATCGACGACCGGATCACCCAACACGTAACGGGCCTCACCCGAAGGCGACACCGACCGGACGAGAGACAGGAAAGGAGCTCATCCCGCCACGCTCCCAGCAGCCCCCGAAGCCGACGCGGATGCCGTCAGGATCACACGTGTATTAGGCGTTCGGGGGCACATCGCAGATCAGCTGTTCTGTGCGACGAGCTCGCTTGCGGACCGCCCGAGCGAGGGCAATCTGCGCTAGATATCGGTGCTGGGTTCGGTCCGACGATGCTAGGCGACCACAGCTGCGGGATCGTGTGGTCGTGCGACCGCCGCCTCTGCCCACTTCTATCGAGATTCGATAGATTGCCATCGTAGATCGATTGGAAGGCGGGATGGGAAAACTGATGGTGCATGCACTGCGCGCCGTGCTTGCGGTGGTGCTCACGGGCACCGTGTTCATCCAGGCAGGGATGGTGTGGGCGGTGGCCAGCGGGAGCGACCCGGAGGACGGGACGATGCCGCTGACGGCGCTACGGGTCGCCACGATCCTGGGCATGGTGTCGGTCCAGGTCGCTCTGGTCTGCGTCTGGCGGCTGGTGACGATGGTGCGCCGCGGAACCGTGTTCTCGCACGACGCCTTCCGACACGTGGACGTCATGATCGGCTCGATCGTGGCGGCCGCCCTCGTGTGGTTCGCCGTCACGGTCATCAACGCGCCGGGCCAGCGCGAGGACCCGGGCGTCACGCTCATCATGGCCGGGATCGGCGTGGGCATCCTCGGGGTCGCGCTCATCGTGCTCGTGCTGCGGATGTTGCTCGCCCAGGCCGTCGCCCGGGACGTCGAAGCAACACAGATGCAGGCCGAGTTGGACGAGGTGATCTGATGCCGATCGCCGTCGACATCGACGTGATGCTGGCCAGGCGGAAGATGTCGGTGGGCGAGCTCGCCGACCGCGTCGGGATCACGCCCGCCAACCTGGCGGTGCTCAAGAACGGCCGCGCCAAGGCGGTGCGCTTCGCGACGCTCGCCGCCCTGTGTGAGATGCTCGATTGCCAGCCGGGCGACCTGCTGCGCTGGGAGGCCGAGGCGGCTCCAGCCGGACGTCGTGCCCCAGGTCGTCCCGGTGCGACGACGGATGCGGCGGCAAAGACCACCGTAGCGGTGGGGCCGGAAGCGATTCCCTGACCGGCGACACTCCGCGCCAGATGGGCAATCGCCTACGAGGCCGGCCGACGTCGGCGCTATCAACTACACGATCTGGACGCACTTCGACCGGATCGACTACGGCCGAGGATGGTGGGCGCGATCTGAGTAGCGCACAGCTGCCGTGATGCGCTAGCTGGTTGACCGGAGGTACCCGCACAGATCAAAGCCCGGGAGCCGGCGTTGGAGGGCACCCGCACGGTCCGTTTCGCCGAGCGTTCTGTGGCACGGTTCGGCAAGCGAAGGCCGCGCGCGCAGATCGCCGAGTCGGTGAGCGTCACGAGCTCGCGAGAGTTAGCAGCCCGGCAGGCCCCGCTCCTCGGCCGCGCCATCAAGCCGGCGTTTGGTGGCACGCCTCCACGCTGCGCTTGGTGAGCGATATGGGGCACCCGGTAAGGGCCGAAGTCGAGCAGCCTTGAGGTCCGGAGAGCCGTATTATTGCCCGGGCATTATTGACCGCCGAGATGCGCCGGTGCGGCACCTCTCGGATGCCCTCGGGGCGCGCATCCGTGTGGTATAGCAGGCGCGATTCGGCGTTTGCGAGCCGCCCGGGGTGACGTTGACGCCGTGTCAGCAGCTCGTTGCCAGGCGGTAGAAGCGTCCGCGGTGGTTGCCTCGTGTCAGCCGGTGGTGGCGCTGAAGATGTCGTTGTTGCCGAAGGCCGGCGGGCAGTCACCGAGCGGCCAGGGCGCGGGGAACACCAGCTGGCCGGCGTCGAACGAGGCCTGCCGCCAGGCATCGATCGCCGGGCAGTCGGCGGTGCGGCGGACGTCGGTCCACACGCCCGCCCCATAGGCGTTGGTGGCGATGGCATAGACATAGTCGCCCAGGAACTCGTTGTACAGGATGCGGCCCTGCGAGCTCCCCCGGGCGTCACCGGTGGGCCCGCTGTGCGACGGTCGCCCAGGCACCCGGCGCTCCATCGGCCCCGACTGGCGGCCATGCGCAGCACACCGCGTTCGGGCCGGGGATTGGCGGTGGTGTCCTGGAACGGCGCCCGGAATGCCATGTACACCACATAGATCGTCTGCCGTCGGGGGAGATCGCCGGCGCCGAATACACCGACCGGTCGCCATCCTCGGAGACGACGCTGGGCGTCGCTCCAGGTGGCGCCGCCGTCGGTGGAGTACGACAGCAGGGTCTTCTCGTTGTTGAAGCCGAATCGGCCGTCGCTCCAGGCATCCACCAGCTGGTTGGTGGCCCCTGCCCGGTCGGTGCGCCGTTGGCGATGTCGACACTGGGCATGGCCGCCAGGTCGGTGCGTGCCCCGGCGATCCCGTCGGCGACACAGCGGCCGCTCACCGGGTCTACGACATAGCAGGCATCGTTCATCGAGAAGATCTCGACCGGCCTGGTCCAGGTCTTGCCGCCATCAGGGACTTCAGCATCGTGTGGGTCCCGCTGCCGGGGGTCCCGACTGGAAGTGGGTGAAGAACGCATACACCACGCCGTGGCTGTCGGTGCGCACCGTGCAGCCCTGCCGGTTGCCCTGGACGAAGTTGGCCACCGGCGGGGCCACCCTGCGGTTGGTCCAGCTGACGCCGCCATCGGTCGAGGTGGCGACGAAGGGAAACAGCGGGAACCCCACGCCCTCGCTCAGGCTGTGGAAGTCGGTGTAGCAGACGTAGGCGTTGCCGAAGAACCGGCTGGTGGCGGCGTTGTCGGCCCAGACCTGCTCCTTGTCCAGGCCGGCGCGTGGCCGCGCTGCGACCGGCCACCATGGCGGGGCTGGACCAGTTGGCCTGCGAGGCGATGCGCTGGGGGGTGACGTTGTCGATATGCGACACGGTGACGCCAAAGGCGCTGTTGAAGGGGGCACCGATGCGCGTGTCGGTGAGGTTGGTGGCCAGGTTGGCGGCATACAGCCGCGAGCCATTGGCCCACGAGAACCCGCCAGGCCCCGGCACCGGCCCAAACGCGACCGCCGGGTCGCCGCGGGAGCGCAACCCCGCCTCGTAGTAGTTGGGCACGGTGTGGATCGGCCCGACATGCGGGGTGCAGGGCTCCACCGTCGGGCTGCAGTCGGCCGCGGTCAGCCCCGTATAGGTCGGTTGGGTCCAGCTGTGGCCCCGATCAAACGAGAAGTAGATGCCGTCCAGCCCCACGCCCAGATTGAACGTCCCCAGCGGGAACGAGCACGCCGCCGCGGTGGTCGAGGCCTGCCGCGAGCAGGGCTGCATGTCGACCAGGTCGTTGGACCCGGCGGCCAGCACGTTCGGCCTGGAGGCATCGACCGCCAGCGCCGGCTCGTTCTGCACGTTGCCGGGGATGCAGTCCCACCGGGCTCGCCACACTTACCAATGCCTCGTCCACCGCCGGACCGTCGGCGCGGCGGGCGCACGGCGGCTACGGCGAGGCGACGAAGGCGACGCCGGCGACGAATCGCACGGGACGCGTGATATTTTATTGCGCCTCCCAGGGTTCAGAGGGGCTTGTCATGGACACGTGGGGAGTCCTGCGAGGTGCCTGTTGTGGTCGTGGCCCGATTGGCCGTGTTCGGGCTGACAGACCGGGCTGACGTCGTCGTCGACGGGGTCAGGGGTCGAACACGCCAGCATGAGGCGGCGGCGGCGAGGACAGCGAGACGCTGCACGGGGCCCTCTACTTGTCGACTTTGACCCTGAGCAGGTCCCATGAGGCGACCAGGTTGACTGCGGTCTCGCCGGAGGTGATCTGCGTCCCGCCCGGTCTGGGTCGGTTGGATCGTTCGGGTCGATGTCGTCGAGTTTGATCACGAAGAGCTGGTTGCGGCCGCCGCCGAGTTGCGGTGGAACACGATGTGTTGGCCGTCGGGCGACCAGTTCGGCCGAGGTCATTCACGGTGGTTGGTGGTGAGCCGTGCATCTGCCTGTGCCGTCGGCGTTGATCACGCAGATCTCGAACGTCGCGTGGACCGGTGGCGGGTGCGGGATCGCCGCCCGGCACATGAACACGATCCGGGCGCCGTCGGGGGACACGTTGGGGGCCCGTTCCTCGAAGGCGGTGAAGGTGAGCCGCTGCGCTAGCCGGTGCCGTCTGCGTCGAGCGTGTAGATCTCGGCGGTGAACGGCGATCATGTGGTTGCCGTCGACGTCGTGGCGGGTGAACTCGGCGTCCGGCCGTCGGGTGACCAGTCCGGGTCATCGTCGATGTGGTCGGGCGTGTTGGTGACGTTTCGCGGCGCTTCCACTCCGGTCAGCAGGTCGTCGACGTCGGCGATGAAGAGGTCGCTGTCGGATCGTCGCCGACCCGGGTGGTGGTCAGGATCGGCAGACCGGTTCCCGACGCCGAGGCGTGGAAGGCGATCCGCTTGCTGTCCGGCGACCACGTCGGCGAGGCAGCGCGGATCAGGTGTGTCTGCTCGGTGCCGTCGGTGTTCATCACGAACAGGTCCGAGGTGTTCAACGGTCCCGCTCCCGCGGAGGCGGTTGCTGTCGAACACGATCTTCTTGCCGTTCGGTGACAGGGTGGGGAAGGCGTCCGCGGCCTGGTTGTCGGTCAGTTGCCGGGGGTTGGTGCCGTCGGGATCGAGCAGGAAGATCTCGGCGTTGTTGAACTGCTCGTCGCGCGTGGCGCCGAAGGTGTTCGAGAAGGCGATCGTCGACACCAGCTCGAAGTGTGGCGTCGCGGCCGAGTCGGACTGTCTGAGGGGTTGAGTGTGCTCGGGTCGTTGCGCTCCGGCGCCGAACAGCATGGCGGGCGCGATCGCCGTGAGCAGGAATCGGTGTCCCATCGCGCAGGACTCCTTTCTGAGGAGGACGGGTGGTTGGGCTTGGTCGCCGGTCAGAACGTGACCGTCACCTGGTTGGAGCGGATCGAGGTGGCAACGGCGCGGACCGTGTAGACGTAGGTGGCGGCGCCTCGCCGGTTGAGGTTGTCGGTGTAGGCGGTGCCGTGAACGGTGACGACCCGGACCCCGTTGCGGTGGATGTCGAATCCGGCTGCGCTGGACCCGGTCCAGGTGAGGTCAACCTGCTGGCGGCCGTTCAGCTTGTAGCCGTGGGCGGTGAGCGTGATCGGGGCGACCATCTTGGTGGTCGTGGCCGCAGCCCCGTCGTCGTCGGTCACCGTCAACGTCACCGTGTAGCTGCCGGGCCCTGCGTAGGGGTGGTCGACCGAGGCACCGTTGGCCGTCGTGCCGTCCCCGAAGTCCCAGCCGTAGCTGGTGATCGTGCCGTCGTCGTCGCTCGAACCGTGGCCGTCGAAGGCGCAGGCCAGCCCGGTGCAGCTGACCGCGAACGCGGCCGTCGGGGCCACGTTGCGGGGCGCTCACGGCGACGGTCTCGGTGGCGGTGGCGACGGCCCCGTCGTCGTCGGTCACCGTCAACGTCACCGTGTAGCTGCCGGCTGGGCGTAGGTGTGCTCGGTGGTGGCGCCGTGCCGGTGTGCCGTCGCCGAAGTCCCAGCGGTACTCGGTGATCGTCCCGTCAAGGTCGGTCGAGGCGCCGGCGTCGAGACCGCAGCTCAGGCCGTCACAGTTGACCGCGAACGCCGCCATTGGCGCCACGTTGGGTGGCGGCGGGGGCGCAACCGGGGCGAACTCCACGGTCACGGAGCGGGGCCGGTCCATCGTGACCTGGCAGACACCGCTGCCCGAGCAGTCCCCGGACCACCGACGAACGCGGACGACGGGTCGGGGGTGGCGGTCAGGGTGACCGGTGCCGGCGTCAAGGCTCGCCTGGCAGGTGTCGCCGCAGCTGATCCCGGCCGGGTTCGACGTCACCGCACCGGTGCCGGCCCCCACCTTCGAGACGGTGAGGAGGTGACGCTGGGGAATGCGGTACCACTGCGCCGTCGCGCCGTCCGACCAGTACGAGTCGGACTGATAGAAGTACCCGTCATCGACCGTCGAGGTAAGAGCCTGCCCGAAGAACACGACTTCGGAGCTGGTCTCGTTCCAAGAGAAGTAGTCGGTCCAATCATTACTCGAACCACAATGGGCAGTTCAGCAGGCCGATGATGCAGACGGCGTTGCATTGAGTCCCTTCGCAGGAAGAGTCAATGTATGCCTCGGTGTGGTAGGTGCATTGGTACTCCCACCACGTCGACGCCGCGGGCCAACGGTCGCCGTAGTTGTTCTGTAGATGCCAGCCATCACAGGTCGCGCCGGGCGTGATCGGGTCTGCGATCACGTCGGCCAGGGGGGTCTCGACGCCGGCCGGGGGCATCGACGGGATCGGCGGCGGCGCCGCGACGGGGTCGGTGATCGGCCCGGCGGGAGGATTGTTGGTGATCGCGGCTTGGGCCTGGGTGACGCTCGGCGTCAGCGATGAGGAAGCGGTCGCGCCGAGCTGCACGGTGACGGCGACCGCGATGCGGATCAGTCTGTGTCTCACGCGAGGCTCCTTCGTAAACGGTCGCTGTCGGAATCGGTGGTCGATGCCTTCGGATTGAGGTCGGTGGGGGTAACGCGGGGTAACACGCCAGTTGACGGGCGGGCTCGTGGGGCGGATGCTCGCCGTGATGGGCGCCGACGTGCGTGTGCGGGTCCTTGGACCGGTGTCGGTGGTGGGGGCCGCTCCGTTGCAGGGGCGGGATCGGCGGGTGTTGGGGGCGTTGGTGGTGGAGGCGGGGCGGGTGTGTCCGCCGGATCGGCTGGCCGAGGCGATGTATGGGTCGGACGCCGCCGGCGACGTGGCGCAAGGTGGTGCACGGCAGTGTCGGCCGACTGCGCCACTGCCTCGGCGCTCAGGCCATCGCCACCGTGGATGGCGGGTACCGGTTGGAGTTGGGCGACGACCAGATCGATGTGCGCCGCTTCGAGCGACTGGTCGCCGACGCGGAGCGACTGGCCGACGTCGGCGAGCCGGAACGGGCGGCGCTACGGCTGGCCGAGGCGTTGGAGCTGGCGGGCGGTGAGCCGTTCGTCGATTTGGACGGCTGGGAGCCGGGCGCGGCGGTGGCGATACGGGTGGCGCGAGCTGGTACGCCGGGCCGAGGAGCAGCTCGTGGCGGCGTGGTTGGCGGCGGGGCAGTACCAGGAGGCGTTGCGGGCGGCGTCCGAGCAGGTGGAGCGCGAGCCGTTGCGGGAGCAGCGGTGGGCAGCGTTGGCGTTGGCCCAATACCGGGCCGGGCGCCAGGGGGAGGCGTTGCGGACGATCCAGCGGGCGCGGCGGATGTTGACCGACGAGTTGGGGTTGCAACCGGGCGCCGAGTTGGTCGGGTTGGAACGGTCGATCCTCGCTCAGGATCCGCATCTGACCGGTCCGGCGCCGGTGGCGGGATGGTGGGCCGGCGGCTGCCCGTATCGGGGGTTGGCCGCCTACGACCTCGCCGACGTCGACTGGTTCTTCGGGCGTGAGCAGGAGTCCGCCGAGTGTCTGGGGATCGTCGACGCCACCGGGTTCGTGGCCATCTCGGGGCGTCGGGCTCCGGCAAGTCGTCACTGGCGCGGGCCGGGGTCGCCCCGGCATTGCGGCGCGACGGACGCGACGTGGCGGTGGTCAACCCGGGCGCCACTCCGGATCGGCTGCTGGCCGGGATCGACAAGGGGTCGGTGCTCGTGGTCGATCAGCTCGAGGAGCTGTTCGTGCTGTGCCACGATCCGGCGGCACGGGCCCGCTTCGCCGCCGGGGTGTGCCGCTGGGCGGCAACCGCGCCGGTGGTGGCCACACTGCGTGCCGATCATCTCGGCGAGGTGACCGAGCTGCCCGAGTTGGCGGCCCGGGTGCAGTCCGGCATCTACCTGTTGGGGGCGATGGGCGAACCGCAGCTACGGGCGGCGATCGACGGCCCGGCCGCCAAGGCCGGGCTACGGCTCGAGCCGGGGCTGGTCGATCTGTTGGTGCGCGACGTCGCCGGTGAGCCGGGCGCGTTGCCGTTGTTATCTCACGCCCTGGCCGAAACCTACGAGCGACGCGAGGGCCGGTGCTCACTACCTCTCCGCGAGCTGGAGATCGGCCAGCTCCATGATATAGAGCACTTCGTTGAAGTATTTCGGATCGTCCACGACCAGCGCTGTGTCCCAGTCGATGACGACCAGGTTGTGCTCGTAGTAGCTGAAGTATTTGCCGGTTGATTCCTCGGCCTCCTGGTCCGAGAGCTGTGCGGGTCGCACTCCTCCGTCAGCAGGGCGGCGACCTCGCGGCGATGGGCGTGCAGCCATTCCTGGGGGCTGATGCTGCTGCCATCCTTGCAGCCGAGCGGGCCGTTGATGCAGAAAACGGTGTAGGCCTCTTCCTCGCCAAGCTTCTCCAGCGGACGGACGGCATAGGGCTTGAGCTCGTTCTTGGTCGCCTCCCCCAGGGGACAGACCTCATCGTGCAGAAACGTGCCGTCGCTGAAGCGAAGATCATGAAACGCGACCAGCTCGTCGAGAGCGGCAACGCTGAACGGCACCCGCACGGTGATGCTGATGGCCCCGACGGGCAGGAGCTTGACGGTCCGCTCCAGCTGCACCGGCCCGCGCGGGCCTGGCCTGCTCGAGCGGCGGCAGGCGTACCATCTGCGGACGGTAGAAGAACAACTGCCGCGGCGAGCGCTTGGATGGATCGACCACGAACGGCGCCACCGGCTGGCCCAAAAGTTCCCGCACCGGCAAGCGGGTCATCTCGTATGCAACATCGAAGGCGTAGAGATAGACGACATCCGGCCGATGAGCTGCGCGACTGGCCCGGCGGCGGGCTTGCGGATCGGCCCGCTCGAATGAGGCGTCGGGGGTTGCGGGGTGGCGGTGGTCATGGCCCAAGCCCTGTCCTGATCCATTGTGCCCGGCAGGATGTGCTTTGGGCCACTGTCATTTAACTGTAGGCGTGCCAAATGCTTAGAGCGGCGCGAATCGCGGCGTTCGGGATGCTGTGGGTCGTTCTGGCCGGACTGGCGGGTGCGCCCGGTTCCGCCCATGCAGGCGGCGGCCGTCACGACGGCGCCGCCGCCCTTTCCCGTCCCCATCGTTGAGCTTCACGGGTCCGCCGATGCGATCGGCGCGGCCCACGGCGAGCGGCTCGGCGAGCCCATCCGTGGGCTGATGCACGACTATCTCGGCCAGTAGTTTGAGAGTGACTTCCAGTGCCAACATTGCCCTCTACGTCGCCGCCGGGTTTGAGCGGTTCCTCGCGCCCGAGCATCTGGCCGAAGTGCGTGCGATGGCTGGCGGCGGGGGCGTCAATCGGCCCGAGGCGATGCTGGCGCAGTGCTTCCTCGACCTGTCGCCGATGGTCGCCTGCTCGACGATCACCCTCCCCGCGTCCGCCGCGCCCGACGGCGTGGCGCGGTTCGGCCGCAACCTCGACTTCCCCTCCTTCGGCGTCGCCGACAAGGCGAGCGTCGTGCTCGATCTTCCGCCCGAGGGCCGCTACCAGTTTGCCAGCGTCGCCTGGCCGGGCATGGCCGGCGTGCTGACGGGCATGAACGAGCACGGGCTGACGCTGGCCAACATGGAGGTGCCGCGGGCCGCGGCGCTGCCGATGCGATGCCGTACATCCTGCTGTACCGCTCCGTGCTCGAACGGTGCCGGACGGTCGACGAGGCGGTCGAGTTCCTCCGAGAGCGCAGCGGCAGTCGGCCAACAACCTGATGCTGATGGACGCCGACGGCAACCGCGCGGTGGTGGAGATCACGCCCGAGGGGTCGCGGTCCGCGAGGGCGAGGACGATTCCGCCCTGATCAGCACCAACCACCAGCGCGGCGATGACCATGATTTCCGGCCGCTGCCGACGCTACGACCCGCTGCGGTGGGCGTCCGACGAACAGTTCGGCGACATCGACGTGGGCGCCGAGGAGATGCTCGCCGGCGCCCCGCAGGGCAAACTCACCCTGCAATCGATGGTCTTCGAGCCCGCGAACCGTGTGATGTACCTGTCGACGGGCAAGACGCCGCGAACGGGCAGTTCCACCGGCTGGAGTTAAAGAAGTACTTCGCCGGGCCGTCGTAGGGATGCCAAGTGTTGGCGGCGGTTCCGCGATGACGAAAACTCCCTCCGGGCCGCAGCGCCACCTCGCGAAGACGGCCCGGCAGTAGTCTTCACCTCCCGCGGCACGCGGAGCCGTCGTTTGTTCTTACTTCCTCTCCGCTCGCGGCGGTTGCGGGCGGCGGAGCCAGTCGCGGGGGCGGGAGGCCTGCTTCGGCGTCTCGAGCATCTTGCCGAAGACGTACGCGGCCGTGTCGGTCAGCACCGGGGTGGGGACGGTCGTCACCTTGGGCTGCTTCACCGTTCCCTCGATGCGGAACTCGTACAACAGCGTCCCCGTCTCGCGGTGTTGAGCAGCTTTTGCAGCCCGCCCGCGACCACGCCGGCCACGTCACTGAAGATCGGGATCTTGGTCTCCACCAGCTTGTCACGCCAGTCGGCCAGCGGCGCGGCGACGACGTTCAGTTCCAGTCCGCCGTCGAAGCCGATCTTCCCGCCGCCCTGCAGGCCGACCGCCGGCGCGCTGACGGCGGCGTCGCGCAGGTGGGCGACGCCGTCGGCGATCTCGAACGTCGCCGCGGTGCTGCCCACGGTGCCGGCATCTTTCAGCTCGCGAACCCTTGAGCCAACGTCCTTGAGCACCGGGATCTTGAACAGGTGGCCGTCGATCACCTCGAACTCGCCGAGCGACCGCATCGTTTCGTTGCTCTCCCTTGTCCCCGGCGCCCTTCGCCAGGCCGCCGCTGAAATCGCGTCGGCGAAGATCTTGCCCTGAAGCGGCTTGCCGGTCGGGGCGCTGTTGCGCAGGCGGTCCTCGAGGTGCGCGGCCAGGTCCACGTCGCGGAAGTGGACTTCGCCCTCGTAGCCCGAGGCGGACGACGCGGTCGTCGCCGGCGTGGGCGACGTGCTGTCCAGCGTCCGCGACCACCGCCCGGTGAGCTGCATCGTCCCGCCCAGCACCTTGGCCTCGGCCTGGTGGATCTCGACGCCGCCCGGCGTGATCGTCGCGTCGCCGCGGATCTTCTCCAGCTCGATCTGCCGCGACGTGAAGGTCTAAAGACCCCTGAGTCACTGGAGACGATCAGGTCGTACACGTGGTCGTGTTTCACCCGCCGGGCCGGTCGTGGTCTGCACCAGTCGCAGGTGAGTCTTGTCCACGGTGTAGGAGCCCGCGATGAGGAAGGTGCCCCGCGGGTTGAGCGGGTCCAGGAACTTGTCGAGCTTCGGCGAATAACGGTGCTGCGGCGGATTGAAAGTGACGCTGCTGGGAGATCTCCTTCCACGCCGTCACCTGCGGCAGCCCCACGACCGGCAGCCTCGCCGACGCAGCTCGAGCATGTCCTCGCCGTACCGGCCGCGCAGCGACTGGAAGACGATCGTGCCGTTGACGAAGCCGGACCTCGCCGCCGTTGATGTCCTGGATGAGCGAGGCGAAGTCCTTCGGCCGGAACGACACGCCGCGCGGGATGAGGATGACCTCGGTCTTCACCGCCTCGTACCAGGGCCGGCCCGCGAGATCGAACGATCCCGAAGCCGACGCGGTGAAGTCGGCCCGCCCGGCGGGGCTGAACTTCGCCAGGCCGCTCGGCCGCGCGGCCGGCTGCGTCGAGGCGGTAGCCGCTGCGACGGCGGACGATGTGCTGGCGGACGATGTGCGGCGCCGGGGAACAACGTGCTGGGGGGCGACGTGGTCGCGGCCGATGTGATGGTTGGTGATGCCGCGGCGGTCGGCGCGATGATGGCGAAGCCGGTCGACTTGCCGCTCCATGCCGTCATCTGCCCGCGCAGGTCGGTCAGCTTCCAGGTCGGTGATGCGGACGAGGTGCGCGGCGACGTCAAGACCGCGTCTGCCGAGGCCCCCGACGCCGACTCAGCCGTGCGGGCCCCGCGCCGGAAGGGTCGATCAGGAGCTGGCCGGAATCGACCACGATGTTCTTCCCGCCGCCGACGAGGTCGATCTTGTCCGTCCGCAGCGTGATCGGCCCGCCGGCCGAGTGCTGACAGACGAAGCTGTGCGGGCGCGGTTGATCGCCTCGTCCGGGCCGTCGCCGAAGCGGGCGCCGGCGTCCTGGATCGCCAGGGCGAGGGAGAAGGCCTGGCTCGCGGCCGGGTCCTTCAGCGCGACCTTGCCGCTGCCGGTGACGGCGAGCCCGCCGTTGATCCCGTACTTCGCCGCGACCGCCTGCATCTGCGCCGCCAGCGGCGTGGGCGACGGCCTCGGTTCAATCCGCGACTTCATCGACAGTTTCGCCACCTCGAGGTCGAAGGTGTCCACGTCGATCGAGCCCGACAGCGACGCATCGGCCAGTGGGTGGGCGCGGCTCATCGCCCGGAAGGTATAGAGCGACGGCGACTTCTGCACCGTATCGATGTCGATCGACAGCCCGTTCCACTCCATCGGCGGTCCCGGGTCCTTCGGGTCCGTGTAGACCACCTTGCCGTCGAACAGGCGGAGCTTGTTCAAGCGCAGCACGTCCGAGAGCTTTCCGGGCGGGGACGTCTGCGGGCCGGCCGGCTCCCTGGCGATCTGGTCAAAGCTGCGCGGTCGAGGTGGACGACCGGCCGGTTCGCGTCGAGGCTGGCGATGATGATCGGCCCGTCGCCCAGCGGCGATTGCGCGAGCTTGAGCTTCAGCCGATCGACGCTGAACAGCGGGCGCCAACCACCGCCGCTGCGGACCAGCTCGGCCGACGACACCCATGCACCGTACGGCGGGACGTAGATGAGCGTGCCGAGACGCAGCTCGGCGTCCAGCTTGGCGGCCACGAGCGACCGCAGCTTCGACGCGACGATCCGCGACGCGACCCACTCCGCCACGCCCGCAGCCGCAAGCAGCACGACCAGCGTGCCCACGATCCACCGCCGCCAGCGGATGGGCCGCCGGACCTTCTCTTCGTCATAAGGATGCCGCTCGAGTGCCATAGCCGGGTATACGATAGCGGACGCCTCGCGATCGCGGGGACGGGCGCCTTTCTCAGATTCGGGTTCCGTGAACATCGGCATGGCAATGGGCAGGCCGAGGCTCCTGCCGGGCCGAGGCGTGGCCGGGGCCAACGCCTCGGCGAGAGCCTCGCCGTCCCTTTGGCCGCTTTGGCTGTCTCGCCATCAGCTCGACGCCAGTTTCCGCAGATTCTCCGCCAGCGGCGGGCGGGCCACCCCCTTCTCCGTGATGATCGCGGTGACCAGCTCCGCCGGCGTCACGTCGAAGGCCGGGTTGTAGACTCCACCCCGTCCGGCGCGGTCGGCGTCCCGCCGATGCTCGAATCTCGCGCCATCCCGCTCCTCGATCGGGATCTGCTCGCCGCTCGTCAGTCGCAAGTCGATCGCTGCTGATCGGGGCGGCCACGAGAACGGGATCCCGAAGTGCTTCGCCAGGATCGCGACCCCCAGCGTGCCGATCTTGTTGGCCGACGTCGCCGTTGGCGGCGATGCGGTCGGTGCCGACGATCACCGCCTGCACCTTCCCTGCCGCATCACCGTCGCGGCCATGCTGTCGCAGATGACCGTCACCGGGATGCCGTTCTCGCTGCAGCTCGAACGCCGTGATCCGGCTGCCCTGCAGCAGCGGGCGGGTCTCGTCGGCGAAGACGTGGAACCGCACCCCGCTCGCCCCGACGTAGATCGGCGCAGGGCCGTGCCGTACTGCACCGCGCGCAGGCCGCCGGCGTTGCAGTGGGTGAGGACTTGATCTCGCCGATTGCGCGCTTCGCCGATCGCGATCTTCAGGAGCTTCAAGCCCATGCTCGCCGATCGCCCGGCAGACGCGGTTGTCTTCCTCGATCATCTTCAGGCACTCGTCGAGGATCGGTCGACCATGTCGCGACGATGTTGCACGGCGGCGAGGCCGCCGCGCGATCCCGTGAATCCGCGCCGCTTCGGATCGCGGTCGATCGCCCAGAACAGGTTCACGGCCGTCGGGCGGCTGGTGGCGAGGTAGTCGCAACCTCGTTGAGCCGCTGCATGAATCGGGCATCGTCGGCCGCATGATCCTGCACGCCGAGGTACACCCCGAACGCCGCCGCCACGCCGATGGCCGGCGCACCGCGCACGACCAGCCGGCGGATCGCGTCCCACATCTGCTTTTCGTTGGTGATCTCGACGTAGACCGTCTCGCATCGGGAGCTTGGTCTGATCGAGCAGTCGCACGGAAGGGCCGGTCCAGGTGATCATTTGCAGCATGGGCGGGCAATTCTACACCGACGTCGCGAGTTCTGGGCGGCGGCGGCAGGTCGCGCAGGCGCCGTCCACGCACGGCTCGACGTGGGCGGTCGCGTTGCCTTCGCCCAGGGCCCGTTCGATCTCGTATTCGATGGCGCTGGCGACCTCATGGCCCTGCGGCGGACGTCCCACGACGCGGGGACCATCAGGTGGAAGTCGACCCAGTGATACCGTCCGCTGTGGCGGTGGCGCAGCTTGTGGTAGCTGCAGACGTGCGGCTCGCGTGCCGGCCGGGCCGGGTGCGCGTCGAGGATATCGCGCAGCAGCTGTCGTCCGCGGCGTCCTGCCGGTCCATCAGCCCGGCGGTGGAATGCGAGAGCAGTTGCACCGCCATCAACGCGATGTACACCGCCACGAGCAGCGCGGCGATCGGGTCGACCCATGTCCACGTCGGCTTGAACCACATGATCAGCAGCGCCGCCAGCACAGCGCGCGCTGGTGATCGCGTCGGTGAGCAGATGCTTGCCCGTCGGCGACGAGCGTGATCGACCCGCGCCGCCGGCCGGCCCGCAGCAGCAGGAGCCCGACCGCGCCGTTCACGCCGCCGGCGAGGCGATGAGGATCAGCCCGACGTCGAGTTCGTGCGCGCCCGGGCCCTGGATCATCTCCTCGACGCGCGGCACGCGATCACGGCGGCCGCGAGCAGGATCATCCCGCCCTCAAACCCGGCCGAGAGGAACTCGATCTTGCCGTGCCCGTACGGATGCTGTGCGTCGGCCGGCTGGTGCGCCAGCAGCAGCGAGTACGCCGCGACGAGCGAGGCGATGACGTTGACGATGCTCTCCAGCGCATCGGAAAAGATCGCCGCCGAGCCGGTCAGGTAGTACGCGGCGAACTTCACCGCCAGCAGGACGACCGACACGACGACCGACAAGAACGCGGCGGCGGCCTCTGGGCGGGGAACGTGTCGAAGGCGCTGGAACATTTCGCTGGGTCTATTTGAATCGATCCGGCACCCGAGTCACATGCTCCAATCCCGATCCTTGTGGCACGCGGGTTGCACGGTTGAGCGGCGATGACCGATCTCAACGATCAGCCCCTGGGCGAATCCCACCACGTACCCGCGAAGGATGAGCCCCACGAACAGGGCAGCCTCGCCGCCGCGAAGCACGCCGTCGTGTCGCGGCGCGAAAGTGGCGGCGGCAAGACCCTGCGACAGCGGTTCCAGCGATTTGCCCAGTCCGCCAGCGCGGTGGTGGGTTCGCACTGGTCGTTTGTCATCGCGCTGGCGGTCGTGCTGGTGTGGGGGATCTCCGGGCCGATCTTCAATTTCTCCGATACGTGGCAGCTGGTGATCAACACCGGTACGACGATCGTCACGTTTCTCATGGTCTTCCTGATCCAGAACACGCAGAACCGCGACGCCAAGGCGATCCACCTCAAGCTCGATGAGCTGATCCGCAGCAAGCGGGCGCGCAACGCGATGGTCGATCTTGAGCACTGCACCGACAAAGAACTGACCTGATCGAAGAAGAGTTCAAGCGCCGTCCGCCAGCGTGCCGGCGCCCAGCCACGCTCACGCCCGCCCGCGGCAACGGCCATGACCCCGGGCCGGCGCCGACGCCAGGGCGTCCGACGACGCGGTCGAGCCCCCGCGCCCACCGAGCCGGCCCGCGCCCGAGGCTGAGGATTGTGGTTCGTTCCCGCAAAGAAAATCGTTTCACGCTTGAGCGGCGGTGGGTAGACTCGCCCGGCAAAGGGGTCCGCGTGACGCGTCCTTCCCGCCGACCGGCGCCGCTACCGGCGTCGATCGCGCCAAGCTCCCGCCGCGCGGCAGACACCACACCATGAGCACGCACCGCCCGGACAACCGTTGCCCCGTCTGCGGACGGACCACCGACGTCGCCACGCTGGCCTACAGCGAACACTACAAGGTGTTCGCCTGCGCCGCGTGCCGGCCGCGCTGTCGTCGTCTGCTTCGGCACCAGCCGCACGACCGGACGACCAAGGCGTCGCCACGGCCGCCGTGGCCGATGAGGGCGAACGCGCCGACTCGCGGCCGCGGGACCGCAGCGCGCATGCCGGAAACGGCATCGCCGCGATCGACCGCGCCATCCGGTTCGAAGCGATCGTCGCCCTGGCCGTGGGTCGCGGGATTGGCGCTCGCGGCCGCATGCGTGACGACGCTGGTCATCGTGCTGGTCTCGCGGAGCGGCCCGACCGCGACCTCGGCCACCCGCCGCGGTGGGAGGATGCGAACCGTGACAAGATCGTCGCCATCAAGTCCCTGGCCGAGGCGCTGACCATCGCCGACCGGCTTCCCGAGGCGCACGCGAAGTACCGCGAGTTGGAGGCAATCGTCGCCGGGCGGCAGATCAGGACCCCCGGCTGATGGACCTGATGGACCAGCCGCGGCTCGACCAGAGCCGCGTCTATACGATGATCCTGCACGAGAAGAGTCCCCGCGCCGTCGAGCCCGGGCCCATGCCGTCGTCGATCGAAGCGCAGAGCCTGGCCGCGCCGACGACCCGGCCGCTGGCACAGGCGGCGACGGAGCCCTGGTCGTCGCCCGGCCCGATGCGGCCGTGGCAGGAACGCCGGGGACGCAGACGCCCGCCCTTCGCGAGGCTCCATCCGCGCCCCCCGTTGCATCGGCCGCCGCCGAGACGCCCGGGCCCCCCGAAGCGCCGTCGGCATTGC